>NZ_JAFIQT010000010.1 GCF_017355935.1 Telluribacter humicola
ACTCAACAAGTGCGGATATAATACACTTAGTTAAATTACATGGCAACATAAACAATGGCAGAAAGAAGGGTCATCAGGATCTAGTGAGGAGTACTGGAGCAGTCAAAAAATTATAGAATAAACGGTCATATAAACCATAAGGATAATTTGATGAAAACCTTTTAATATTACACCTCTATTATTATAGAATAAGCACTTGGATAAGGTTTTTATCTAATCATCATAAAATGCCCCGTACTATTGCCTATTTACGTGTCTCGACTTTGGACCAGGACCTGGAAAAGAACAAAGCCAACATTCTGCACCTGGCCAACGAGAAAAGCCTTGGTAAGGTCGAGTTTATCCAGGAAAAGATATCAGGTAAGGTCGCTTGGCGCAGCCGGAAAATTGGCCCGCTCCTTGATGAGCTCAGGAAGGGAGATGTGATTCTGCTTAGTGAATTCTCCCGGCTCGGAAGGTCCATGCTGGAATGTATGGAGATCATCTCCATTGCTATGCAAAAGGGCATTAAAATTTACACCGTCAAAGGAGCCTGGCAGCTCGACGACTCGATCCAGAGCAAAGTCATGGCCATGGTTTTCTCGATGGCATCAGAAATAGAAAGAGACCTGATCAGTAAGCGCACCCGGGAGTCACTGGCGGCAAAGAAATTATCCGGAGTAAAATTGGGTAGACCTATGGGCCCGGGCAAGAGTAAGCTGGACCAGTTCAGGCCTGAGATAGAAGCCTTGCTGCTGAGTGGTTCAACACAGAAGTACATTGCCGACCGGTACCGCATCACAGAGGCAACTTTATCGAATTGGATTAAAAAGAATGGTATCAAAAAATACAAAAGAGCTGCCTGACACTGGTGTAAACTTACATCAAGACGATACAAAGATTATACAAATCTATCGCGTAGCTCATAGGCAACTGGTGAATTATACTGAATAAGCCATTCAAGGATTTTAAGGAAGCTCTCTCGATATAACTGACTTCTTCGCATCTCCTGCTTATGGCGATAATAGGAGCGCTGCACTAGTCTTTCCAAAGAATGAATTAGTGTATCATCTTTTTCATGATCCACTAGTTCGTCACTAAGCCATGGAAGACAGCCCGGTACCAATTCCTTAAGTCCTATGTCAGACATTAATCTTACAGCAGCAGATATATTATGTCTACCAAATTCCTCAAACCATTTTTTATAAACGCCTAATTTTCCCTCCATTGGCTTCCAATACTCGGCATGTTCATTCCATCCATCATTTTGATAATCGAATCTCAAAAACAAAAATTGAAGCAATTCATAGCTAGAATGAATACGTATGACTTCTGTCAACTCTTCCCATAAAGGCCACAACTTCTTTCAACAGTGTTAGATGACTTCTCCCGCTATATTATTGCCTGGGATCGGACGGCCGACGCCGCTCTGCTCCAGCATGCAGGCTACTGATGCGGAACGGACGATTCGGTTAGCTCTGGAGCAGGCTGAACTCAAGCCTGAGCAGCGACCTCGAATCCTAACTGATAATGGCTCAGCCTATGTTTCTCACCACCTGAGAGAGTATTTAAAAGGGGAACATATTGATCACGTACGAGGAGCGCCCCTGCATCCCATGACACAGCCGGGCGGATTTCTATGATTTAAACAACAGAAGGGGAATAAAATTTATCATATTTTTCGCCCCTTCTGACGACTGCATATATTCTATGAATTAGCTTGTTGCGTACCGCATTGATCACTGACATCTTGCTTTTCCCTTCACCAACTTTCCGTAGATAATAGTCACGTAGTTCTCCTTTCACTCGAATGGCTGAGATTGCTCCTAAATGAAAAAGACTTTTAAGCCGTTTTCGAGCGTGCTGGCTCACACCCGGTCTACTGCGAATACTTATACCAGATTTATATTCAAACGGGGCAACACCCGCATGGCAAGCCATTTGTTTGGGATCCGCGATGGTTCTCAGCTCATTAGTGGCGATGATTACTTCGGTAGCGGTTGCTACGCCCACTCCCGGGACGGATGTAATTAGGCCAAAGAGTTGTTGAAGGTACTCATCCTGCTCAACAAGCCTACTAATAGCCTGGTCTATGGCTTTTCGGTCTCGCTCCAAGGCTGCTAATGAGGCTTTACAGCTTTTCTGGAGCTGCTTTTGTAGGGATGGTTCAATAAAACTTTGTTGTTCAGATAACGGGTTAGCCAATTGATTATACACTTGAATAAGCCGTTGTCTGGTCGCACTTAGGAAGGCCAACCGTTGAACAACTGGACGGGGAGGTTGCCATAATCGCAGACGATCCCGGAACCGGTAAGCATATTCAGCTATCCTTTGAGCATCGATAGTATCGGTTTTGCCACGCTGTAAACCACCGGCCCGTTTGATTTGTAAGCTGCATTCTAACCAGATCGGGAATTGCAATCTGTGAAGGAAATCTAACAGATGAGCATTGTAAACTCCCGTGTGCTCCATGCAGAAAATAGCCTGTTTAGGATTCCAGTTTGGTAGGTTTTTTAATAATCGAAGTGCTGTTTTGATGCCAGCTACAGAGTTAGGCGTATTAGTCTGCAAGATGACCTTATTTGACTCAAATACTGCCCAATCTAGAGTGTTCTTAGAAATGTCGATCCCCACGAAATAGCGAATGTCCATAATAAAACCTAGTTTAGTAGTGAAGTAAATGGTACACTTGCCATGTTGTTCAATACCTTGATACTGGGGCTTCATCCCGAATTTCTATGCGAACCTTGGCAAGTTGGAACAGAGCGGGTCCTAAATCCACCCATTGGTCGTTAACCTGGCCGGCATGCCATAGGGAAGCCCGCTCTGTGTTTCTTTCTGAAAGTCACTACTTCTTGAAATTTCACCACTATGCAAACCTAAAGGCCGGAGCCGGAAAGATTGAGCGGTATCACCGGTCGATGAGGAATGTGGTGTTGCTGGAGCATTACTATAGTCCCGAGGAGTTGAAAGCGCGGCTGGCCGAATGGGTGGCATACTACAAACAACAGCGTTATCATGAGTCACTCGAGAACGTCACCCCTATGGAAGCATATCTGGGCTTACAGCATCAGCGCCTTGCGGAGCGGCAAAAAGCCAAGTCGCACTGCTGCGACAGACCGTCGGCGCCCCGGAGTTAACGATGTTGAGACGCCGGAAAAGCGGTGCGCCGCTGCGATTATATTTGTCAAAAAGTCCAGAATTCGTAAAGTATCTCTTAGCCTTTTAACTTAAATTGTCCACTTTCCGCTGACGATCTACAGTAGCCACCAACTATCTTCAAATTGACCCTTCCATTCAAAATCATTTTATGCCATAAAAAGATTCGTTCTTCGCCAAGAGGTTCCTCATAATTTCTATATAAATCCACCATCAACTGGGAAACGCCTGTTTCCTTTGGCTCGCATCTACTTCCATCGGTTTGCAGCCCCAGATGTTTTCTGATGGACGACTGAACGGAGTCTCGGTCTAATATCTCCCCTTCAATTTTTGAGGTATCTACTGCTGCCTTACTGAATAGGGCAACCCGTAGCTCATCAACTTCATCCGAAGAGATCGCTGTCAGCGATCCAATAAAAAAGCCTGCATTGCGATGAAACTCTCGCTCAAAATAGGTAAACCTTGTTGTATCATACGTGAACTTCGGCCAGTTCCCTAGTTCCCAAATCCACGTCATCAGTTAAAGAAATACTTTTATAACTGATGCTATTAAAGGAGATAAGATGGGCAAACTGCAAAGGGCTCGTTAACAATCTCATCCTGATAGTAGTTTGCACCGTTTACATTTCTCGACTTTCTATACATCATGTTACATCTGCTTCCCATAAGTTCCACTTATGTTATCTAAGAGCGAACTTCCAGCACAACGACACTTGGAATTTATTTCTTTATGTGTATCCTAGCTGAGACTTAGCGCAACAACATCTGGGAGCATTAAAAGCAAATGGCAACGGGTAAGAAGCGATATAAGTTTACTTTCCTGTTTAACCATTTACAGATAGTGAAGATCCTCAACATGAGTTATAAGAAAGAGGAAATGTTGTTATGGGAAGCCTTTCAATCAGGTGATGAAGAGGCCTATACTCAGCTGTATCGCCTACATGTAAAAGTCATGTACAGGTATGGGATGAGTCTGGTTTCTGTGTCTGAAGCTTTTGTATTTGATTGTATTCACGATGTTTTTACAGAGCTATGGATCAAACGGGAAAGGCTCTCCGTCCCAGATAATATTCGCTATTATTTATTGAAGTCACTTAAGGTAAGGATTCTGCATCTACTTAAACGGAAAGAACAGGTTTATGTCCCCCTTACAGAGGAAGATTACGATAATCTCTGGGATGACTCTTCGGATGAAATCTTCCGGATGGATGAGCTATTCAATAGACAGGATTTAATAAATAAATTAGTTGCTCAGCTTTCCCCTCGTCAACAGGAAGCGCTTCGACTGCGGTACGTGGAAAATATGGATTATGGTGAGATCGCATCTATGCTTTCTGTCAATCGGCAATCTGCACAGAACTTAGTCCATAGAGCGGTCGAGAAGCTTAGGAGCTGGATACCTATATAATTATTATAATTTTTCTCCTTTTTTTATAAACAAGTGAGTATGATAGTAGGGAGTTGGTCATCTATATGAAAAGACAGCCCTATTACCGTGCAAAAAGATTACAAAAGCTTCACTATTGTTGATTTTGCTACTGATGATGCTTTTTTACAGCATCACCTTAATCCTACCAGAGATTCCCAATCCTTCTGGGAAAACTGGTTAGCACGTAATCCATCTCAAGTAGAAGAGTGGCAACAAGCCCAAAAGCTTCTTGAGGCAGTACGGCTGGGCTTAGAAGACTATACCCGAACCTTTCTTTCCAAAGAAGCAGAAGAACAGCTTCTAAACCGGATTCTCAATACCAATGCACTATATAGCCATGGCTCTACCGGATCACCTGCAATAGTAAGTGCCACCTGGGGGAAAATTTTCGCGGTGGCTGCTTGTCTGCTGATTATGCTCAGTATCGGAGCCAATTATTTTTACGGCAAAAAGACCGAGGATAGTAGAACGATATACAACAGGCATAAAGCCCTTCTTTTTAGTTCAGTTATTGAAAAAGCTAATACAACATCACAAGTTGACTCTATTAAGCTACCCGATGGTTCGACTGTTCTACTATATCCAGGAAGTTTGATCAGTTATTCAACTGAATTTGGAAAAACAAACCGTACTGTGAGTATCTCAGGTAGAACCATGCTGGATGTAGTTAAAAATCCAGAAAAGCCCTTTATCGTATATGCGAATGAATTAGTTACCAGGGTTCTTGGCACCCGCTTTGAAGTTGAAGCTTACGAAGATTCGAAGGACGTCGTTGTAAAAGTGCTGAGTGGACAGGTAAGTGTATTCAAAAATGGTACCTTGACAACGGAGCACAAATCAGAAGCTGAGCAGGCAGGGGTGGTACTAAAGCAAAACCAGCAAGTGAAATTTTCACGGCAATCCGAAGAATTCAACAAGAAACTTGTTGACTCCCCACTGCCTGTAATCCAGAATACATCACAAGCTCCTAGCTTCACTTACGAGGAAACCAGTGTAGTTTCTGTCTTTGAGGATCTTGAAAAGGCTTATGGTATTGACATCATCTATACAAAAAGCCAGCTAGAGACCTGTCAGCTAACAGCCTCACTTTCTAATGAAGCTTTCAAGGATAAGTTAAACATTATCTGCAAATCAATTGGCGCAACCTATGAAGTGGTAGATGCCTATATCATTATTCATTCTTCCGGTTGTAAATCCCTTCAATCCTAAACCTTTAAACCTTATCTAACCCACAGAATAGTATGATTACATAATTACTTACCCTTACCGTATTAGAAGTAGTCAGCGCTGTTGCCCCACCGCTGGCTTGCTACCCCAAACAGCCTCATCTGGCTGACAGGGAATCTTTTGCCCTAATCTTTGAAAAAGAACAAAACAACTAAATGTATGAAACATGTGAATTCTATACTAATTCAGTGTATGAAAATATCAATGGTCCAAGGCTTTCTTGCCTTTATTTTCATAAGTTCAGCTTGGTCAAGTAGTCTTTCTGCTCAGGAAGTTTTAGAACGCAGAATAACATTGAAGGTCACGGAAGAGAGTGTTAAAGAGGTGCTGAAAGAAATTGAGAAGCTAGCGGAGACAAAGTTCTCTTATAGTCCACAGGTAATTCAATCAGGTCGTAAGGTAACTTTAAATGTCCAGAACAGGCCACTCAGGGATGTGCTGGACATGCTCTTTAAACCCTTGCAAATCAGTTACGAACAAGCTGGTAAACAGATCATACTCAGTAATGAGCTTAAACAGCAGGGCACTTTACAAAACAAGGACTTAAATTCAGCTAGTGCCACACTTCAGGCGGTAAGCGGTAAGGTAACTGACGAGAAAGGAGAGGGGCTACCTGGGGTAAGTGTAATTCTAAAAGGTACTCAGCGGGGGACAACGACCAATGCAGAGGGGCAATTTCAGTTAGATGTTCCTGATGGTACTGCTGTGTTGGTTTTTAGCTTCGTGGGTTATAAAAGTCAGGAAGTGACAGTAGGAACTAAGACTACTTTCACAATTCAGATGGAATCTGACGTAGCTAATCTGTCAGAAGTGGTGGTGGTTGGTTTTGGTACCCAGAAAAAGGTAACCATGACGAGTGCTGTATCTACCATTCAAAATGAACAGATTACTTCCCGTCCGGTTGGCAATGTTCAGCAATCTCTGCAGGGTTTAGCACCAGGCTTAACAGTACTGGACCGTGGTGGTGCTCCGGGCCGGACAAGTGCTACCATGCGAATCAGGGGTATTAGTACACTCGGTGACAACTCCGCACTAGTCGTAGTAGACGGAGTAGAGCAAACGCTGTTTGATATGAACCCGGAGGACATCGAATCGGTAACAGTACTGAAAGATGCCTCTTCCACGGCCATTTATGGATCTCGCGGTGCCAATGGAGTTATACTAGTAACGACTAAACGTGGGAAAGCAGGTAAGGTTTCTGTAAACTACAATGGCTACTACGGAATTCAAACCTCGATTAATAGCCCGGAAATGATGGACCTGGAGCCCTACATGCGCCTTCAGCAAACTGCTTACCGCAATGTAGGTGCCGCTTTGCCACCTCGTTATACGGATGAATCTATTAATAATTGGATCAATGCTACTGATCGATTAAAGTATCCCTTACCCAATACGTGGTTTGAAACCATGCTTAATCCTGCTCCCATGTCCAACCAGACCCTATCCGTAAGCGGGGGTAATGAAAATTTCAGAGCGAGAGCAAGTATACGCATGATGGATCAGGCAGGTATGATCACCAATTATGGCGCTAAGATCAAGGAGATACGACTCAATACAGATTTTAATGTATCTCCAAAGATCAGGTTTAATACCGATGTCAACTACCGGTATAATACTTCTACGGCACCAACCGGAAACGTAATTAATTTTTTTTACCACGGATCATTATGGGCTGTACCTAAGTATCCGGATGGTACCTATGGTTTGAGCCAGCAGGGAAATAATCCGCTGATGTACGCAGAAATGAGTGGGTTAAACCGTGAAGCAGTAGATCGAATGCTGGGTAGTGTAAAAGGTGAATGGGACATTCTGGACAACCTTACCCTTTCGGTACAGATAGCCGGAAATTATACAGGAATCTACCAGAAAGAATTCAATAACGCCTTTACCAACCGGGATCCCAATACAGGTGTAGTGAAAACAATCGCCAATAATTCGCTGACTGAAACACGGAATCAGCGACGCGAGTATACTATTACGGATCTTTTGACTTACCACCGCGACTGGGGAAGCCATAACTTCAGCATCATGGGGGGCTACCAGGAATACTACTACCAATTTTTTGGACTGAATGCGTATCGTCAGCAGTTCTATAACAATGATATCCAGTCAATAGGGCAGGGAATTAATGATGCTACCAAAAACAACGGTGGTTACGACGAAGAAGGAGGCCTTCGGTCCTTCTTTGGCCGGGTCAACTATACCTATGCCAATAAGTACCTGCTTGAGCTGAACGCCCGGCGGGATGGCTCCTCCCGTTTCTCGCCTGCCCGCCAATTTGCCTTCTTTCCATCGGGATCTTTGGGCTGGCGTATCTCCGAAGAGGAGTTTTTTAGCTCTTTAAAGAATGTATTCAATGAGTTAAAACTCCGTGGCTCCTATGGGCAAACTGGTAACCAGGCCATCTCTCCTTACCTGTTCTTCCCTCAGCTAACAGCAACCAGCTATACATTTGGTGGTAATGTGGTGGCAGGCTACCGTCAGGCTACTCGTATAGATCCTAACGTTACCTGGGAAACCAACACCCAAACAAACCTTGGATTAGATGCCTCGCTGTTACAGCGAAAGCTTAACATTACCTTCGATGTATATAAGAAAATAACCGATGGAATCCTGCTGAATCTGCCTATCCCGCAAACGATTGGACTCTTGCCTGGACCACAGAATGCAGGTATAGTGGAAAATAAAGGATTAGAATTGGGAGTCTCCTTCCAGAATACAACTAGTGGAGGGTTAGATTATAGCCTGAATGGTAACTTCTCCATGAATAATAACAAGGTACTAAGTCTGAACGGAACAGGTCCTTATATTACAGGCTCCGATATAGATCCCCGCTATATCATTCAGGAAGGTTTACCCATCAATGCCCACTGGGGGTATTTGACAAATGGTCTTATCCAAACGGAAGCTGATGCTGAGTCATCCCCGTATTTTCAGCGGACAGCTAAGCCTGGTGACGTGGACTTTGTAGATCTGAACAATGACGGGATCATCACTACGGCTGATATGACCTTGATTGGAAACCCATTCCCTAAGTATTCCTTCAGCCTCAATAGCAGTACCGGATACAAAAACTTCCAGTTGAATATTCTTTTCCAGGGTACAGCTGATGTAGATGTACGTTTGTCAGGTGCACTTTCAGAGCAGGGAAACTATGAAGGGTTCACGCATAAGATTTATACCAATAACTACTGGACTCCCGAGAACACTAGTGCCCGTTTTCCCCGACCTACTAAGCTCGATTTGCGTAATCAGGCTACTACTGATCGCCTGATTATAGATGGTTCATACCTGCGCCTCAAAAACATCCAGCTGGTATACAACATACCTGCGAAGTTTAGCAGCAAGCTTTGGATTCAGCGGGCTAGCGTTTATGTTTCAGCCACCAATGTCTTCACTATCTCTAAGCTTAATGAATGGAACTTAGATCCCGAAGTGGAATCAGGACGTGGTGTTTATTATCCTCAATCTGCTATGAAGACCCTGGGTGTCAACCTTCAATTCTAACTCGATTCTTTACCAGACTATAAATTATATATAGCATATGAAATTCTGTTCAAAAACCCGTCTTCTCTTATCAATGGCTGCCATGTCATTGATGCTGGCTTCCTGTCAGGAGAATTTGCTGAATCCCATACCTAACGATCGCATTTCAACAGCCACTTTCTGGAAAACGGAGAGTGATGCCCTGCTGGCGGCTAATGCAGCCTACAGTTACCTGACAGGACTCAACATGTTTGCTCTGGATGGAATCACAGATATTGGCCATACGAATCAAGTATTCAATGTGAACGCTTTTATTGAGAGTGGTACCCATGATGCCTCCAACTCACGTATAAATGATGAGTGGGCCAACGCCTATGCGGGTATAGCTACGGTGAACGACTTTCTTGAAAATGTAGACAAGGTTACAACCACCAATAGTGCGCTAATTGAGCGCCTGAAGGCTGAAATGCGTTTTCTGCGTGCCTTTCACTACGTCAATCTCGCAGGTTTATATGGAGGGGTACCCTTAGTTACTAAAACACTAACTACTGACGAAGCCAAGCAGCTTAAACGTGATGATGTACAGAAAGTATGGGACTTTGTTACAACAGAGTTGACCGCCGTAGCTAACGTATTACCTGCCAGTTATCCGGCAGCTGACAAAGGGCGTATTACTAAGGGAGCTGCCCTTTCGCTGCTGGCCCGGGCTAACCTCTATTCAGGCCGTTATCAGCAAGCGGCTGAGGCTGCCAGTGAAGTGATGAAGTTGGGATATAGCCTCTACCCTCAGTATGGCAAACTGTTTAGCTATTCGGCAGAAAACAATTCCGAAGTTATTCTCGACCATCAGTATATTAGTAGTGCCGGGCTAAGTCATAATGTGTTTGCCAATATGGGACCTTACAGCCAGAAAACAGCCAATAATACCTTTGTTCCGACTAAACAGTTGGCTGACGCCTTTACTATGGCGAATGGTCTTCCGATCACAGACCCATCAAGTGGATTCAATCCGCGTGATCCTTATAAGAATCGGGATCCACGTATGGGCTTTACGATGTTTCTGTCGGGTGATCCCCTTCCCAGTGGGGCTGCTTTTCGTCCAGAGCCTAACAGCGGAACTGCGGATGCAATCGGTAATACATACCTGGCTACCACTACTGGCTATGTCCTAAAAAAATACATCAATCCGGAGGACTTTGCTACCCCTGCCGTGAGTGGTATCAATCTAATTCTTATACGGTATGCTGAAGTCCTGCTGACTTATGCCGAGGCTAAAATTGAACAAAACCAGTTAGATCAGTCGGTTTACGACGCCATTAATTTGGTACGTAACGGCCGTCAGGACGTAAAGCTCCCCTCTATCACTACTGGTTTATCACAGGCACAACTGCGTGATATAGTTCGTCATGAGCGGATGGTTGAACTCGCATTTGAAGGACTAAGACTATTTGACATCCGACGCTGGAAGACGGCTGAAAAAGTTATGCCTGGCAGCATATACGGTATGACATGGCTTGATAACAACGACCTGAAGACGGTACAGGTACAAGCTTTTGAACGGGTCTTTAATCCCAATCGCGATTATTTGTGGCCCATTCCTCAAAAAGAACTGGATTTGAATAAAGAACTTACCCAAAATCCGGGCTGGTAATAGCAGCCCTATTATCTATCCTGATTACTTTCCTTCTTCCTAATTATCAGAAGGAAAGTAATCTCTAATGTCAAGTATTATGAAAAGAATAGTTGTAGCCATACTTGTAACGGTAGTTCTCTCAGGCTTTTTGGCTCTACCTATGTCAAAGAAACCCAACCAACCCAATGTCATTCTCTTTTTTATGGATGATATGGGATATGGTGATTTATCCAGCTACGGTGCATTGGGTTATCAAACGCCTAATCTTGACCGAATGGCGGCCGAGGGAACACGTTTCACTAACTTTCTGGTGGCACAAGCGGTATGCTCAGCTTCACGGGCCGCTTTGCTTACGGGCTGTTATCCAAATCGCATTGGGCTCTATGGGGCTTTGGGGCCAAACTCGCCCATTGGTATCAACACCAACGAGGAGACTATACCTGAATTATTAAAAGAGCAAGGATATGCAACTGGTATATTCGGAAAATGGCATCTGGGTAATCAGCCCCAATTCCTGCCCTTGCAGCATGGTTTTGATGAGTACTATGGTGTTCCTTATTCACACGATATGTGGCCATTGCATCCGGCACAGGCAAGAGCTAATTACCCAACCCTGCATTTGATTGAAGGGAATAAACCCGTTAAGCCCGTTAATACTCTGGAGGATGCTAGTGAATTAACGGCTACCTTTACCCATAAGGCAGTGCAGTTTATCCGTAACCATAAGAAGAGTCCGTTCTTCCTCTACATCCCTCATCCCTTGCCTCATGTTCCCCTGGCGGCTTCTCCTCGTTTTCGCGGCAAGAGCTCCCGTGGACTTTTTGGTGATGTGATGATGGAGCTGGATTGGTCGGTGGGCCAGATTCTGGATGAAGTAAAAAAACAGGGACTGGATAAAAACACAATCGTTATTTTCACCAGTGACAACGGTCCCTGGCTCAACTATGGGGACCATGCTGGTTCGTCGGGTGGTTTCAGAGAAGGAAAAGGAACCTCATTTGACGGTGGACATCGCGTACCTTGTATTATCCGTTGGCCCGGAGAGGTTCCGGCCGGCAGGGTAAGCAACAAGCTGCTGTCTACAATTGATATCCTCCCAACAATTGTTTCACTTAGCGGTGCAAGGTTACCCAAACAAAAAATAGATGGAGTTGACTTCAAAGCTCTCCTGAAAGGAGACGACAGTGTCACTCCCCGTGAGAAGTTCTACTACTACTACCGGCGCAACAGCCTGGAAGCTGTCAGGAAGGGCGACTGGAAGCTGGTTTTTGCCCATGAGGGACGATCATACGAAGGGCAGCGACCGGGCACCGATGGCCTGCCAGGTCCAGCCCCTGAGAATCATCCGTTCCCCATGGCGCTTTACAATCTAAGTCGTGACCCGGGGGAACGCTATGATGTAAAGGACCTGCATCCGGCCGTTGTGGCTGAGCTACAAAAAATAGCGGAAGAGGCACGCGATGATCTGGGTGATGATATCACGAAAAGATCTGGAAGTAATGTCCGTGAAAGCGGTGTAGCTTCTAAATAAACCTGGTACTTCCAAACCCGATAAGTAGCTAAGGCACTCTTTAGCTACTTATCCACTTTTTTGCATGATACAGTTGAAGCCCTTTACTGATTACTTCTGAACTTCAAATCCAATGCGAACTATTATTCTATTGCTACTCCTCACTATCCTAAGCAGTGAGCTGCTGGTAAAGGCTCAGAAAGTTTCGAGGCCTAATATTATATATATCTACGCTGATGATTTAGGATATGCAGAGCTGGGCTGCTACGGTCAGAAGAAAATTCGTACACCGAATATCGATAGGCTTGCCAGGGAAGGAATCCGCTTCACTGATTACTACACCAGCACACCCGTATGTGCGCCCTCCCGGTGTCAACTCCTGACGGGTACGCACGCTGGACATTCCTATATCCGAGGCAACTATGAACTAGGAGGCTTCGCAGATTCCCTTGAAAGAGGTCAACTACCTCTTCCGTCTAACACAGCTACAATCGGGACTATGCTACAGAAGGTTGGCTATAAAACTGCTTGTATTGGAAAATGGGGATTGGGCATGGGATATAGTACCGGCAACCCCAACAGGCAAGGCTTTGACTATTTCTATGGGTATTACGATCAGAAACAAGCCCATAACTATTATCCTACCCACTTATGGGAAAATGGAAAATGGGACACACTGAATAATCCCGTAATAGATGTACACCGTCGTCTTGATCCTCAAACGGCAACGGCTGATGATTTTAACTACTACAAAGGTAAGGACTTTGCCATTGATAGAATGGCAGAGAAAGCTCATAAATTTATCCGGGAAAACAAGAACAACTCCTTCTTTCTGTATCTGCCATTCACCATACCTCATGTTTCTCTGCAGGCTCCCCAAGAAGCAGTTAAAGAATACATAGGGAAGTTCGAGGAAAAGCCTTACTATGGACAGCAAAATTATGCATCTACGCCCTACCCACGTGCTACCTATGCCGCAATGATCACCTATATGGATAAGAAGGTAGGTGAGGTAATGGCTCTGGTCAAAGAGGTGGGACTCGATGAGAATACCATTATCATTTTCACCTCTGATAATGGGACAACCTTTAACGGGGGGGTAGACGCTAAATTCTTCGAAAGCGTAGGTCCGTTCAGAGGTCTTAAGATGGATATGTATGAAGGAGGAATTCGGATGCCGATGGTGGCCAGATGGCCTGGGAAGATAGCTCCAGGTCGCGTAACAGATCATGTAGCCGTCCATTATGATGTTATGGCCACCCTGGCCGAGCTGGTAAAAGCGGGCCCTGTAGAAACAGATGGCATCTCCTTCCTTCCCACTTTACTGGGGCAAACATGCCGGCAGAAAAAGCATGAGTACCTCTATTTTGAGTATCCCGAAAAAGGAGGGCAACTAGCTATTCGGTCAGGCAAGTGGAAGGGAGTCAAGGTAGATATGAAAAAGAACAAGAAGGCTCAGTGGGAACTTTATGATCTGGAAAAAGACAAAGGTGAAACCTCAGATCTGGCTGCTAAACATCCTGATATTATAAAAAGATTTGATCAGATAGTAAAAAAGGAGCACCGGCCCTCCCACATACCTGAGTGGGAGTTTGTACAGACTGATATCAGGTAGCCAGGTGAAAGATAAACTATATTTAGTAGGGTATCAACACCTTGTAAAGCGGCCGGAATACTCCCCTAACACAACATCCTTAAACAAGAAGTTAACTCATGATAAGAGTAACAAGTATCTTACTGCCCCTACTGGTTCTACTCAGTCAAATAGCCTGCCGAAAACCAGCAGAAAAATCCAGTGCCGCTCAAAAATCTCCCAATATCATATTCATCCTCACGGATGATCTGGGTTATGGTGATCTAGGAGTATTGTTTCAGAATGGCAGAGAGACCCAAGGAAAGCCATTTTTCAAAACACCACATCTGGATGAGATGGCTCGTCAGGGACTGCTTCTTACACGTCATTATGTACCAGCCCCTGTTTGTGCACCTTCCCGTGCCTCGCTGATGTTAGGACAGCACCAGGGACACGCCAACATACGGAACAATCAATTTGATAAAGCTCTGGCTGACAATCATACACTGGCATCCGTGATGAAGGAGGCTGGCTACGCGACCGGAATTGTAGGAAAATGGGGGTTACAGGGTCTGGAGGGTAACAGTCCAACTACCTGGGAGGCCTATCCAACCAAACGTGGCTTTGACTACTTCCTGGGCTATGTCCGCCACCGCGATGGACACAACCACTATCCTGCCCACAATGCCAGAGAGCGTCCCCCGGTAGAACTCTACCATGGACAGGAGGAGATATCAAAGCAGCTTAAAGGAGTATATACCGCCGATTTGTTTACAGCCGGAGCAAAAAAATGGATCATTGATCAGAAGCAAAAGCAGTCTAATAAACCTTTCTTTTTATATCTGGCGTATGACACTCCCCACGCAGGGCTGCAGGTACCTGCCTCACCCTATCCGGCCGGAGGAGGTCTGAAGGGAGGAATACAGTGGAAAGGGAAGGCAGGCAGCTTCATCAATACAGTATCAGATACGATTGACTACTATATTCATCCCGATTATGCCTCCAAAGACTGGCCCGATGAGCAAAAGCGTCATGCTACAATGGTGCGCCGTATTGATGATAGCATAGGTGATCTGATGCAGCTTTTAAAAGATCTGGACATTGATGAAAATACCCTGGTGATCTTTACTTCCGACAACGGTCCCCATACGGAGTCCTATGGCTATGGTCCCTATAAACCTACTTTCTTTGACAGCTACGGAGTCATGGATGGCATCAAACGAGATGTTTGGGAGGGGGGCATCCGTGTTCCCACCATTGTCCGGTGGCCAGGGCATACGCCCGTAGGGCAGCGAAACGATACCCCCAGTGGTTTCCACGACTGGTTACCTACCTTTGCGCAGCTAGCGGGTGTTCCATCACCGGCCAATACCGATGGTTTATCATTGGTGCCCACCCTAACGGGAAAAGCAAATCAGCAGCAACCTTCTACCGTGTACATCGAGTACCAGGTCAATGGAAACACTCCCGATTTTGAGATCTTCGAAGCCTCCCATCAAGGGCAGGCACACGGAGAGATGCAGGTCCTATATCTGGACGGGTACAAAGGCATACGTACTAATATACATTCATCGCAGAATAACTTTAAGATTTATGATACGCGGAGCGACGCCAAAGAGAAAAATGACCTAAGCAGCAGCACCCCGTATTTTCAAGAACTTCAGAAGCGAATGAAAGAACGGGTACTCCGCCTGCGTCGTCCCGATACCAGTGCTGTCAGGCCCTACGACACCGTAGCCATTCCAGCTATTGCCGAGGTACAACCTATGGAGGAGGGACTTGAATATGGGGTGTATGAAGTTACCACTCCCTGGACACCGGTACCAGGTAGCCTTGCTGTAAAACCCAAAAAGGTCGGCCAGAGCAAGGGGCTGGACCTGAGTATGCGTACCCGTGACAAAGACATAGTTATTGAGTACCAGGGCTTACTGGAAGTACCTCAAACCGGTGAATATACCTTTACTATTCAGACGGACGGAGGAGCTGTACTCCGACTGCATGATGCTACTATCCTGGATGCTGATAAGGGATACAAGTCAGGTACTACCCTGAGTAGTAGGGTCTATCTGGAGAAGGGCTTCCATCCACTCCGCCTGGTATACGCTGGAGGAGCAGAAACAGTACCTACTCTTAGAACTACCTGGAGTGGCCCCGGTTTTACAATGCAGCCGTTAGCCCTTCATCACAAAGCCGAACATAGCAGCAATAGCAGAACTGGAAAGTAAGAGAGGTTCAAAATTTAGTTGGCATTAAAATTGAAAACATGAAATAAATGAAAAATCTTCTTATTGGTATAGCCACGTCTACTGATCCAGCCAAAGGCATTTAGTGGTCAAAGATCATAGTCAGACTAAAATCCTAAAGTTTCCAAATTAAAAATTGTGAGAAGGTTTCATATTTTAAACTAGGTTACTAACGACAAATGCAGAGATAGGTGCTAGTATCTAGTAAGGTTAAGTGGCCAAATAAGATTAACAAAAAAACTGCTCCTGAGATCCATGTGAATTTAAAGCGGAAGAATAGCTATATGGGCTCTTTTGAGGAGGTGTTCCAGATCAAAATCTTTTTTCATCAGTCATGAACTTGTACATAAAAATATTTTTTGCAAGAATTTCTTCTTCCGATAAGTGAACATTATCAGAAGTATTTTTAAAAATCCCAAAGCTGCTGACAATCATGAGTACCGATAAGGTACTAAATACACAATAGCAAGCATGTCGTTTAGCATATACTGGGCAATAGGTGCTGATAGCAACTAAATTGTTAAGTAATGATTCTTACAGAATTAACGTGATAATGTATTTTCTATGAGCCTGTTTATTAAAGGATAATCAATTTAACAGTACCTATAATGTAGATCGTCAGCGAAAAGTGGACAACTGCGGGTGAAAAGAGAAGAGAAGGTTTTATCCTCTTTGGAGTTGCTGAAAAATATGATTTTTCCGACGTATAAGCATTGACATATGCTTGATTTTTTGCCGCTGGGCCAAGATCTGATCTTGAAGGCCCCAATAAGCATCCGCTGGCCTTACGTTTTCTAGTGATTCATGATATCGTTGGTAGTTATAATAAGTTACCCACTCCGCCAGACGATTGCTTAGTTCATCAGGACTGAAATAGTGCTCTAATAACAACACATTTTTCATGGATCGATGATAACGTTCAATTTTACCCTGGGTCATTGGATGATAGGGAGCACATCGGACGTGATCAATGCCTTCCCCTTTCAAATATTCCTTTAGATACCGAGATACATACGCTGATCCATTGTCCGACAAGATACGAGGCCGCTGACCTGTACTCAAACTACTAGCTTGTAGAGCCGCCTGCACCGTTCGCTCCACATCTACCGCCTGCATGCTTGGACATAGTTCCCAAGCCAGGATGTAGCGCGAGTAGTCATCTAACACTGTCGAGAGATAGTACCAGCCCCACTGTTTTATCTTGAAATAAGTAAAATCCGTCTGCCACAGCTGATTCGGCGCAGTTGTGGGATTGTAGAACTGCTCGGCAGCTTCCATTAGTCGGTAAGCAGGCGTAGTCACCAGACCTCGGCTTTTCAGAATACGGTAGACTGTGGACTCCGACACAAACCATCCTTCATTGTCAACTATATAGCATGCTAGTTCTCGACTGGAAAGATCTGGTCGTTCCAGAGCTAGCTCTATGATCCGACTTTTTTCAGCAGGGGGCAGTTGGTTCCAACTACTCGTGCGTTGGTAAGGTTGATCAGCCAATCCATCGTAACCATCATTCAAATAGCGTTTATACCGCAGCGGCGGACCGCCATTGATAAAAGGTAGATCGATTAATACCTAACTCCTGCAAGGTTGCTTTTACACTAACGCTTGACTGTTCAACCAACGTGATAATTTCCATTTTTTCGGACTGAGTCATATGATGATAGGGATTATTCGTCGGCTTTAAGACTTTTTTTTAATGCCCTATTCTCCAGGCTCAGTTCGGCCACCAGTTGCTTGAGTGCTTCATTTTCTGACTTGATGGTTTGCACTTCTGGAGCAGTGGCCTCCCGGGTCGTATCACCCGCCAAGCGTTTTTTACCTGCTTCCAGGAACTCCTTACTCCAGCGATAGTACACGTTGGTGTTGAGTCCTTCGCGGCGACAGATTTCAGCCACAGATTGTTCGCCTTGCAAGCCTTCCAGTACGATTCGGATTTTCTCCTCAGCAGTGTATTGGCGCCGGCTTTGTCGCTGAATATCTTTAATAATGGAAAAGGCAGATGGGCGCTCCGGAGTAGATGAGGCTGATTGATCCGTTTTGGAGTGCCTAGGCGTTCTTTTAGATGGTTTGGACATAACTAAGGTAATTTGGGTGAAACAATTTACTAAATTGTCTCTTCCCTTTTTCTTCCCTTCTGTCCATTTTTACTTGACTATGTACAATTGTGTCGTTATTGTTATGCCTTTAATGTAAATGTATCTAATTTCGTTAGTACCTGCAATTATGTAGTTTAATATTGATCTTGTGAAGCTACATTGTACACCTCAATATGTACAGAAACGGTCATTTTAATATAGGACAGGTCAGCAAGAGTACCCCTATCTTGACTTAAGAATCTCAATTACATCAGATAATTCCCGAACATCGTCATTAAGATCACTACTTATCCCAATCTTTCTATACTGGATGTTAAACCCCTTATCGACAACAAGCTTTGTTGGTAATCCTGTTACGTCTAATGATGAAGCCACCGAACTAAAATTATCGAAATAAAGTGTATGCTGCGGCATTCTACGAAACAATTGCAGGGCTTTGGGACGATTACTATCACTTGTGTTTACAAAAAGAAATAGCACATCTGATTCTTCTTTATATCGTTTAGCCAAGTCAGACATCCCTGGTAGACCCGCTATGCACGGCGCACACCAGGAGGCCCAAAAATCAATGACCAGGATTTTTCCCGTAAGATCGCCAAGCGCAATAGCGTTACCTCGATAATCCTGCAAAGACAAGTCCCTTGGAAACGGCACATTAATAAATTCATTTTGAATGGTAATCCTCCTCTCTTCCCTAAGCTGGTGTTCTACATCTGATAGACTATTCTTGCTTTTAAACACCTGATCATATTTTGCGATAAAGTCAGGATCAATCTTTCCATTACGTTTCAATATTGCCTCAATTTCTTGCCTAGCCTTCGCAACCATTCCCAGTTCTATCAAACATTGGATGTAGCTATGGTTGATTGCGGCCTTACTTCCTTTCGTCAATGTTATGGCCGCTTCCCTTAAAAGTGGCAAGGCCTCCGAGTGACGCTTGAGTAAAGTCAGGTACTTGGCATGCTGTTCGATCGCTTCGGCCAGGTCAACGTTTCGACGAGACTGTACCATAGAATCGGTTAAGTAAGGACGTTCAATCGGAATACGTGGATCGTGTAAACGGAGACGATGCTCCTCCACCGATCTCCTGCTTAGTAGCTCGCCCAACGCTAGATTCCTAGAAGTAGAACGAAGAACTAGTCGTGCCGAAGTAGTGTAGGCATACTTTCTATACTCAGCAGGTAAAGAATCAACCTCATTTTGCCAGAAAGTCGGCATTTCCGGTCCCTTGTAAGCCTCCGCAACTTTAGTCAACAGTTGAACACCCCGATTGGTCAGGACTCGCCTGGTCCACTCGTCGGGGATTCTTGGGACATATGTCTTCTTAAAATCAAGATAGATATCATAAATCTTTTGAAAGTCATTGGTCAGGTATGCATCTTTTAGTGATTGCAAAGATTCAGTCTGTAACGCCCAGGATCCCTTGGGGAATCGTCTGAAAACCTCCGACTTATAGTGCCTGGATAATTCTTCCTCACCCAGGAGATGATAAAAATTGCTAATTCCAGTCAAATAATCCCATTCCGTCAGAGTAGGCAGGTTTGCGTAAAAATCGAGCTCCCGAATGAAAATGGATTTCTCATGGCTGTCATTTAAGTCTAATGTTTTGAGATAATGGCGAATGTATTTTGATTTCAGATGTGGATAAAGCTCAAATTCCTTTTCAAACAGCTCTTTCGCCTGCTTCTTCTGTGCAACCAGATGATACGTTTCGGGACTCCAGGCTCCCGCATAGAACTCCGCAATACTTGCGTGTGCCAATGGAACGGCATTACCTTCGTTCCTCAGTAAAACCCAGTACCCTTTTCCGGTCTTATTGTCAATATTTCGGGCCGAGTCCATGAAGATGGTTAGAACACTTACCTCTTGATCTTTTAAATGATACACACCAGAAGCGGTCAAACCGTCCGTTACCAAGGGAATCTCCTTTGCTGTTGGAATGGCACTTGTGTTACTAGCGTATACTATACACCGTACACTACCACAATCGACATCCTGGCCCCCCGAACATCGATACACAATTTTTAGGGTGTCCCCTCGCCTGGGCTCTTCAGGATAAAATTCAACACGACTTTGTTCCCTTTGCGCTTGTATGCTGTTTGGCAATACACAGCCAAAAAGCAAACAGGTGGCACCAAGACACCACCTGCCAAATAATACCCTCGTCTTACTATTACATCCCATAATTGACGGAAAGACATTCCTGGTTAGTCGTTGATAGAAAGCATTAGTACTTTAAAAGATCGAAGAGTCGGCTTAGTCAAGCTTGATAAATTCGGGTCGATCAATTATTTCTATACGAGAAGGTCGAGTCTCTTTTCCATCCCCACCTACTCTAACAGTCAATCCATTGTCAGCCTCGAGATAACCAAGGCATAAAGCAGGAGCCAGGCGAGCAAGCGGAAGTAGAAACGCCTTGGTAGAATTTGCAGAAAATTCCACCAAGGCGATAAATTACCCACAAGGTAACGCCTTTTGCAGTGGCTAGTCAATACTGCAAATCCGGTATATTAGTGTCTCGTCCTGATAAAACTCTACCGTCTTTTTTACCTATGTACTAAAATGATGGGTTCAGGTCAGAGATCGAAGCCTTGCTGCTGAATGGTTCCACTCAGAAGTACATTGGCGACCGTTACCGCATCACAGAAGCCACGCTGTCAAACCGCTCAGGCGGCCTTGTGGGTCAAAAAGTATAAAAGAGCAGCTTGACACTGGACAAGGTGTAAAAAGTCAGAATGAGAGACCACGCCGTTCATTTACAATATTCTTCGATGATAGAATGCGCTTTTTATTCTGCCCCCTTTCCAAGGCTTTGGCATACGCCAGTTGCAACACGTGCAGGTCATACTGCCGATTGATAAGCTGATCCTGCATCCTTGACACCTACCCAAACGATAATTTATAAAACCTTTTTAAGATATGTTTGTCTTTTTTAGAATAATTGTCTACTTTAACCGCAGAGCTTAATAATTTTTACAATGAATGTAGCCCATCCTATAAAGCCCCGCTTGCGAAAGTTAAGCAAGCTGTTGTCGGGCCTGTTACTAACCGCCTTCTGCTTTGTTGCGACAGGTGTAACGGCACAAACAGAAACTACTCCCACCAAAGAAGGGCTCATGAGCATGCCTGGTATTCTTATTACCATTACACTGCTGCTGATACCGATTTCAGGCGCTCTGCTGCTGTTGGTAGTTAAAGTATGGGCGCTGTTAAAGCACTTACGCACCAAAAAGCATGCTGTAGAAGCCAGCCGCTATGCCGAATACCTGCAAACTCTTAGTGAAGAGCAACTGAGTGTTTTACATACCCATAAAAAGAATCAGGAATATCGTCTGAAGGGGGGGGAGCTCACTGGTCCTTTTGCTCCTGAGGATACGCGCGGGCTCCTGAGCAGGGTGAACCATAAGGCCAACATCCGCTTTATCGCGGCTAAGCGCAAATCTCTGGAGCGCCCTGCGGTAGACCCCCAGCTTTCCCGGCTTATTTTGTGGTTGCTGGGTACGGCCACTTTCTGGCTGCTTTTCGGCACTAGCATTGGCCAATACCTGGGAATTAAGTTTGTAGCACCCGATATTGACCACCAGAGCTGGTTGAGCTTTGGCAGGCTGCGGCCAGTGCATACCAATGCAGTTTTCTGGGGTTGGTCATCGCTGGCCATGCTGGGGCTTGGGTATTACGTGGTACCGCGTGTAAGTAACGTAAGACTACATAGCTTAAAAGCAGGCTGGTGGACGCTCATTCTCATTAATGCGGCTGTTATGCTGGGCTCACTTGCCCTTATGGCCGGCATTAACAACGGTGGTGGCGAATACCGCGAATATGTGTGGCCCATTCAGCTGCTGTTTGGCATAGGGCTGATTATTACGCTGTACAATTTCATAAGAACAGTATCCAAACGCAAGACGAAAGAAATCTATGTATCTAACTGGTACATAGTAGCAGCGGTAATGTTTGCCATTGTAATTTCCATTGTGGCGTATGTGCCCAGCTATCAGTCTGGTCTGGGCGAAACCATTATCCAGGGCTATTACATGCACCAGGGCGTCGGCATGTGGTTCATGCTCTTTACCCTGGGGCTGGTCTATTATTACCTGCCCCAGCAGCTTAATAAACCTATCTATTCCTACAGTCTGGGGATACTGGCATTTTGGTCTCAGATATTCTTTTATACCGTCATTGGCACCCACCATTTTGTGTTTAGTGCCATTCCCTGGTCGCTGCAAACCGTTGCCATTGTAGGGAGCGCTGGTATGGCCATTCCGGTAATTGCAGGTACCACGAACTTCATAATGACCTTCCGCGGTGCCTGGCACAAGGTAGCAGGCAGCTACACTCTGCCGTTCTTTATCGTCGGCATTATCTTCTACTTTACCGGCTCTTTGCAGGGCACGGCCGAGGCTTTCCGCAGCACTAACCTCATCTGGCACTTTACAGATTTTACCGTAGCACACTCGCACCTGACCATGTACGGCATTATCGCCTTTTTCCTGTGGGGAGGCATCTATGCCATCGTGCCGCGCATTACCCGACAGGAACCGCCTCAGGTAACGGTGGGTATTCATTTCTGGATGGCCTTTATCGGCATGATGTTCTACACCATTCCGCTAATGTGGGGCGGTACCCTGCGCGGGCTAATGTGGATAGAAGGGCTTCCCTTTATTGAAAGCGTAGTGCTGATGGCCCCTTTCTGGCTATGGCGCGCAATTGGTGGCACGCTCATGTGGGTGTCACACTTCATCTTCGCCTACAACATGTACCGCATGATAAAGCCGCGTAAAATAATCAACATCAACAATACGGCTATCGGTATTCTTGACAGAGATGGCTATGAGCTGGTGGACATAGTGAACAAGGAAAAGCCAGCTGTTTAAGGCCAGAAACAAATTAGCATAAATCATAAATTGCCGGTTGGCAACCAAAGCATATGATGGAATTTTTTAATGATTACCGAAAACTGTACTCATCTGCACTGGGCCTCTTTCTGTTATTAACGGTGCTGGTGGCCATTTTACCTGCCTTCGATAACCAGAACAACAATGGTCCGCTACCCAATGCTGTTGCACTTCAGGGTGAGGCCCTGGAAGGCAAGGCCATATATGTATCAAATGGCTGCGTGGCCTGCCACACCCAGCAGGTGCGTAACCTGGAGATGGACAGGGTTTGGGGGGCGCGGCCCAGCATTGCCGCCGACTATGCCGATATCAACCGCATGGACCTCTGGCGCAATACCGCTACCCTGATGGGTACCGAACGTACCGGTCCCGACCTGGCCAATGTAGGATCCCGCCAGCCTAGCGCTACCTGGAATTTACTGCACCTGTACCAGCCACGGGCCGTAGTGGAAGAATCTATCATGCCGGCCTACCCATGGCTGTTTAAAGAAAAGGAAGTAGTAGAAGAAGGCGATGTAGAGGTGGTGGTGCCAGATCGATTCCGAGTTGGTGTAAACGGAAAAATTGTAGCAACCGATGAGGCCCTTAAACTGGTGGCGTACCTGCAGTCTCTGAAACAGGTAGAGCTGCCAGGTACCATGCCCGCCCCCAATTTCCTTTACAAGCAGGAGAAGAAAGAAGCTGCTGCGCTTGCCACAGGAGCAGGAGAGACGGAGGGGCTGGATGGAGCTGCCCTTTATACTGCCAACTGCCAAAGCTGCCACCAGGCCAATGGCGAGGGTTTGAAAGGGGCCTTCCCGCCGCTGAAAGGCAGCAGTGTTGTGCTGGATGATAATCCGGAGTTGTACGTGGAGGTGATTATGAATGGCTACGACGCCCACCCTGAGTATGCCTCCATGCCAGCCGTAGGCACCAACAGCAAGCTAACAGCAGCAGAAGTTACCGCCATTATGAACCACGAGCGGACTAACTGGGGCAACAAGGCGCGTCTGGTAACCGAAGAAGAGGTTCAGAAAATAATGGACTACCTGAAGCAAACCACAAAACAATAACAGTATAAACCCCTATTTCCATGCAACACCCACAGGAAGACTACCTACCAAGCCTGCTGACTGCTACACCTTTTGAAGGACGGCAGCTGGCCATTACCCTGGCCAGAAAAACCATTGGCACCATACAGCCAGATGCCAGCATTCGTCAGCAGCTGCGCGATAGCTACGCTAATGATACTGCACAGCTCATTGCCTCTGCACAGGTAGTGGCAGTAGAGTTTCAGACCATTGCGCAGGCAAACAATTACTGGAAAAAAACGAGTAACCCATGAATAGATTCCTGCTTACAAGCCTTCTACTTTTGTTAAGCATTGCTGCTTTTGCCTGTCCCGCCTGCGAAAAGCAACAGCCTGAGCTCCTAAGGGGCGTCAGCCACGGGGCAGGGCCGCAAAGCAACTGGGATTATGTAATTGTCTGGGCCGCAGTACTCATTGTGCTGGCTACACTTTTTTATACTATTAAGTGGCTAGTTAAGCCTGGCGAAAAAAGCGAGGAGCACATTAAAAGAACCGTATTAGAATTCTGAAACCATGGAAGACAGAAGTTCTGTAATAATTTTTATAGATGATGACCAGCAACCGGTAGGCTCTTTTAAATCGCCTATCAACTTTGAACTGGATACACGCAAGCTACCCGACGGAGAGCACTTTCTGCGTATCGTGAGCCAGGATCCATCCGGCAAAGAGGGCATTCGCAAAATACCTTTTACCGTCCGCAATGGTCCCGACATTACGGTAGAAGGCCTTCAGGAGAACGAAGTGGTAGATGGTGTTTTGCCCATAATGGTGAGTGCTTATGGCAAGGGGGACCAGAAAATATTCCTCATAGAAGGCAGCGAAACCCCTCGCAGCATCCCCAACTGGATTTGGGTCCTGCACATCGGTTTTGGTGGCTGGGCCATTTATTACCTCCTTACCCAACTCTTTATTGCACCATGACTGCGAAACACGACATTGACGGACTGGCCGATATAAAAGTCCTTGTAGATACTTTCTACGACTATGTGCGCCAGGATAGACTGCTGGCACCAATTTTTCAGGAGCACCTACATAATAACTGGGGGCCACACCTGGAGAAAATGTATGCCTTCTGGAATGCAGCGCTTTTTGGCGTCCGGGGCTATGTAGGCAACCCTTTTGCCAGGCACGCCTCAATGCTCGTTAGTAGCGAACATTTTGAGCAATGGCTGACCCTCTTCAACAGAGCTGTGGCAAATCATTTTGAAGGCCCCGTGGCAGACGATGCCAGAAGGCGGGCCGGAATTATGGCGGCAACCTTCTATAGGCGTATCCAGGAACAGCAGGGAACAGGCAGGAGAACACAGGTGTAAACGCCACCGTTAAAGCTGTGCAGCTTTCGCGTTAAAAAGTACCGCTGTTGCAGGTACATCGAGGGATGTGACATTGACCATTAGGTCGACCGCTGTAGGGTTAAGGTGTTGCAGCAGTACCAAATTGGTTCGTTTCCTTTGCTAATAAACAGATAACTACCAACTACTTTTGCAGGGGTAACAGGTAACTTTAAATGAGAATACGATGATTTCAAAAGCATGCAAGTACGGGATACGAGCAACAGCATTTGTAGCTTCCAAGGCAGGCCAGGAAATTAAGTTAAATGTAAAAGAGATAGCAAGGGAAGTAGATGCACCCGAGGCTTTTACCGCTAAAGTGCTGCAGATACTCAACAAGCACCGCATTATTACTTCCCTTAAAGGACCCTACGGAGGCTTTTACATTGAAGAGTATCAAATGGAGCAGCCGGTACTAAACATTGTACATGCCATTGATGGCCTGTCTATCTTTCGGGAGTGCGGCTTAGGCCTGAAACAATGCTCAGAAAAACATCCCTGCCCGATGCACGATAAGTTTAAGATTGCCCGAGAAACCCTCCGCGATGTCTTTCAGCAGACTACTATTCGGCAACTAGCCAATGAATTGTCCAAAGGTACTACCTTTCTCACTAGCCAGGTATAATACAATCCTGGACCAGGTACTTGAAGGGTTTTTCTTAAAGGCACGATACTTCATAACTTATAGGGTATGAAACGATATCAGGAGTAAATACAAGTCTACACGGTAAATACTACTCAAATGAAAACCATGACCACTGTTTCAGAAGTACTGAGCAAACTTAAAAATGAAGGCTATACTGCGGACTTTAACCTGAGTGATAACTGCCTGATCTGTCATGGCAATCCCTTGAAGCTCTATCCAAAAGAGTTTGTAGTGGACCGGCACTTTCGCTTCGAAGGTATATCAGACCCTGGCGATGGGGCAGTGGTCTACGCAATTTCTTCTGAGAAACACAACGTAAAAGGCACCCTGGTGGATGGGTATGGTATCTACAGCGACAGTATATCCAATGACCTGGTAAAAGCTCTGAAGGATACCACTTCATTCGGAACTATAAAAAAAGTACAGGATATAGTCCATCAGAAAGCGAACGAAGCCACCCCTCTACATCCGCAGGGAGATCGGTTGCTGGATGCTCCAGTGGTAGAAATTGATTTGGCTGCATTCAGGAAGCAGATTAAGCAGGAGCAGGCTTGGGATAAAGGTGATCGGAATGCCATTACCCTGCTAAAATCAGCGGGAATGCGTCTTGTACTGATTGCTCTCCACAAAGGAGCAGAGCTGAAAACACATACTGCCCCCGGTAGCATAAGTGTTCAAGTGCTGGAAGGGAAAATAAAGTTTACTGCTGAGCAGCAAGTGGCTCATCTGGGCCAGGGGCAGATGCTGGCGCTGCAGGCAGGTATATCGCACAGTGTATATGCTACAGAGGAGTCTGTATTCCTGCTGACATTGACTACTAATCCAGTTACATAGTAGAACTTACGCGTTGTTAGCGATAAGCCTGCTCATAAAATCAAAGCGGCAGGCCAATGTGCCTATACGCTCTCTCTAATCGAAATAAGGAAAAGTAAATTTACAGCAAAAGGTACCTAGAATGTACCATTTGCTGTTTTCAGAGCTCTATGAGCATTGCCTGTCTGGCCTACTACTGTAAGCATTATTTGATGCTATACTGTTTACTTTACGGTCTTTTCTTTTAACCGCACCAGGCTAAGACAATAAGCCGCATCAGCTGCTCATTTTACTTAATTTCAATTATTGTCTTCTTCTGATCGGAACAACTAATATCTTTTTGTAATCAACCCAATCCTATTGATACCTAAGTTTGCTTTTCATAACTTTGTGGAATGCAAGACAAGATAGTACGTTCAATCTCACAGTTCAATACTGAGCTGAAGCTAAAGGGCTTCAATGTCTTTCAAATTGAAAGTGACGGTCAGGCCACACGCATCTACAGTAGAAAGGACTTTTATAAAATTTGTCTGACTACTGGTAAGAGCATCATTCACTATGCGGACCGGAGCTTTGAAGCCGAGGGTACAGTTTTATTCTTTGGCAATCCCCATATACCCTATTCCTGGGAGACCCTTTCCACCACCTATGTAGGCTACACCTGCCTCTTTTCAGAAGATTTCTTAAAGGTATCCGACCGCTCGGAAAGCCTGCAGCAGTCCCCGCTATTCAAGATTGGCGGTACTCCCATCCTAAAGATAAGCGAGCAGCAGCGGGAGTTCTTGAATACCATCTTTAAGAAAATGATTGATGAGCAGCAGACGGATTATGCTTATAAAGACGACCTTATACGTAACTACATCCATCTGATCATTCACGAAGCGCTTAAACTGGAGCCTTCGCAGAACTATGACCAGCATAAGAACGCCGCCTCCCGCCTTACTTCCGTGTTCCTGGAGCTTCTGGAAAGACAGTTCCCAATTGAAGGGTCCGACCGGCCGCTGCAATTCAAGACGGCACAGGACTATGCAGATCATCTGCATGTGCATGTCAACTACCTGAACCGCGCCGTGAAGGAAGTGACCGGCAAGCCCACCACTACGCATATTTCAGAGCGCATCATCAGCGAAGCCAAGGCTCTGCTTCAGCATACGGACTGGAATATAGCCGACATAGCCTATGCACTTGGCTTCGAGTACCCTTCCTATTTCAACAACTACTTCAAGCGACTAACTGGTACCAACCCTAAATCCTTGCGAGAGCAGGAGGTTTGAAATTCTTAATGATTGGTTTGATTCTTATTACCCGTCGGGGTAATGGGTAGTGTATATTTGTGTTTTCAAAATCAGAGGGCAGCCAGCGCTTCCCGAAAACACACCAAAGATATGAATCAAGCGAATCAGGATATATTTGATAGGATGAGAGCCGGAGAATTATTGCGGTTAGATGACCCGCAGTATCCAAAGGTGCTGGAGATTGTATCCCGTACCATCCGATTATCTGCCGAACTTAATGCGGCCACCGATGTGGACCAGGTACGCGAACGGCTAAGTGACATCATAGGTACCCAACTGGATCAGAGTACCACTGTATTTCTCCCTTTCTACACCAATTTTGGCCGGTTCATCCGGATCGGCAACAATGTGTTTATCAACCATGCCTGCTCCTTTCTGGATATGGGAGGTATTACCATTGAAGATGATGTACTAATAGGCCCCAAGGTAAACCTTATCACCGAAAATCATCCGGTAGATCCCACTACTCGAAAAGCACTTATTTTAAAACCAATCCTCGTGAAGCGTAATGCCTGGATTGGTGCCGGAGCTACCATACTCCCAGGAGTAACCATAGGCGAGAACGCTGTAGTAGCGGCTGGTGCCGTTGTAACTACTGATGTGGCTGCTAATACCGTAGTCGGCGGTGTACCTGCCCGATATATTAAAGCAATAGAATGATCATGTACAGTCCGCCTCTATCAGTCGGACCAATTTACTTTTGAAAAACTATGAAAAGAATAACCGTTTTAGTCCTTACGTCCCTGATGGTTTGGGGGCAGGCTTATGCCCAGACGAAGCAGAATGTAAAATCAGAAAAAGCAAAAACTATGATAAAGACAGATATAAAAGACCAGTATACCTTTCAATTGAGTGATAAAGTGACTCGTCAGGAAGTCACATTCAAAAACCGTTATGGAATTACGATTGCTGCTGATTTATACCTTCCAAAAAGCCGTGGCAGTGAGCCTTTGGCGGCCCTGGCAATCAGCGGTCCATTTGGTGCGGTAAAAGAACAATCATCGGGTCTATATGCCCAAAACATGGCGGAGCGTGGTTTTGCTGCCCTTGCCTTTGATCCGTCCTATACCGGTGAGAGCGGAGGCGAACCCCGTCATGTGGCTTCACCCGATATCAATACCGAAGATTTCAGTGCCGCCGTGGACTTTCTCGGTCTGCAACCATCGGTAGACAGAGTCCGCATTGGTATTATTGGTATTTGTGGATGGGCGGGCATGGCCCTGAATGCGGCCGCTGTCGATAAACGCATTAAAGCTGTGGCAACCACCAGCATGTATGATATGTCACGGGTGATGGCCAAAGGCTATTTTGATAACCTTACCAGCGATCAACGTACTACAATGCTAGAACAAATGAGCCAGCAGCGCTGGGCAGATGCCGAGAAGGGTGCCCCTGCTCCATCCACCAATAATTTACCGGCAAAGCTGCAGGGCAACGAACCCCAATTTGTAGTCGACTACTTCAACTATTACAAAACACCACGTGGTTTTCATCCCAACTCGATTAATTCAAACGGTGCCTGGACGGCTACTAATGCGCTGTCGTTCATGAATATGCCACTGCTGACCTACATTAAAGAAATAGCACCCTGTCCGGTTCTGCTGATTGCCGGCGAAAAAGCCCATTCCCGTTACTTCAGCGAAGATGCGTACAAAGCAGCAGTCGGGTCAAAAGAGCTACTAATCATCCCAAACGCCGCTCACGTAGATTTGTACGACCGGCTGGATGTTATTCCATTTGATAAACTGACCCTATTCTTTAACGAACACCTGGTAACCGGCAAGCCTGCTCAAATAAAGAAGGCAATGGGAATTGGTGTAGCTAATGGTAACTAGTAGTACTTATATTAATGAGCAGCATGAAACTTTCATTGATGGCAGCCTTTGCCTTTACAGCCCTGCTAGTTACGGGCTGTAAAGTGCAAACCTCTATGCAGGGAACTAGTGCCGAACTGCAAAGCATCTTCCCAAAAGGCCAATTGGGACCAGCGGAAAACTTCACCGGAAGGGCCTGGAATATTGGCTTAGTGGCGAATGACAGTACCTACAATACTGTTGTAGGCAATGTCTATTTCGAACCGGGCGCCAGAAGCAACTGGCACATTCATCCGGCTGGCCAGATCCTGATCATTACAGATGGTATAGGATACCACCAGATCAAAGGACAGCCCCGGCAGACAATTAAAAAAGGTGACGTGGTAAAGTGCCCGCCCAACGTGATGCATTGGCACGGCGCAAGCCCTGAGTCGGGAATGCAACAGATGTACATTATATCTAATACGGAGAAAGGCATAGTTCAATGGCTGCATCCTGTTTCGGATGAAGAATATTCTACGGGGGCGCAGTAAGAGGCCAATAGCAGCATCTAAACGTATTAGCCGCAAATCACCTTCGTATTTTCGTCCTGAATAGGATTGAACGTAGCCGCTGTTCAGGCTCTCCCTAATTATCCTAAAACTGTAAAGCACATAAGTAAAATGAAGAAAATTAAGGTACATAGACGGATACATCTGTCATTGCAATGCCTTTTTCTGCTATCCCTTATAAATATCGCCTGGGGACAATCGGTAGAGACCAGTACAAAGGTGGCAACGAATCAGCAACCTGCTTTTGTGGCGCAAACAAGGGTTGCGGCCGTAAAAACCAGCACTCTATTCAGTGTAAAGGTACTTACCGATGGCTTGTCAAATCCGTGGGGATTCGATTTTCTGCCTGATGGCCGTATGATCGTCAGTGAACTGGAGGGTAATATTCGTATCCTTTCAAAAGAAGGCAAGATAGGCATTCCTTTACAAAACGTCCCTGCGGTGAGAACAGCTGGCGTAAGCGGCATGATGGATATAAAGGTTTCTCCAGATTTTGCCAGAAATCGTTTTGTGTTCTGGACCTATGCCGAGCCCATAGGCGAGAACCAAAGTGTCAATTGTGTTGCTAGGGGTAAAATGTCTTCCGATGAAACATCGCTTGAAGATGTGAAGATAATTTACCGGGCATCGACCCAAGGACAGGACGGCTTTCATCTAGGCTCTCGTATGCTTTTTGATAAGAGTGGACTACTGTATGTTACTTTGGGCGACCGCTTTCAGGAATCGGTCAGAGGTGAGGCGCAGCAGTTGAGTTCTTCATTAGGTAAAATCATCCGGATAAACGAAGATGGTACTCCTGCAAACGGAAATCCATTTGCTACTACCGCAGGAGCTTTGAAGGAAATCTGGACAATAGGTCATCGAAATCCGCAGGGCCTGTCTTTCAATCCTGTAACAGGCGAGCTATGGGCCTCCGAACATGGCCCGACTTCCGGGGATGAACTGAATCGTATACGCCCCGGAGCCAATTACGGATGGCCACTTATTTCCTACGGACTTGCAGATGGCGGGGGAGCTTTAAGCGGTACTACCCAAAAAGAAGCGATGGAGCAACCCGTTTACTACTGGGACCCGGCAGTAGCTCCCTCTGGTATGACCTTTTACACTGGAAAACTTATTCCTGAATGGAAAAATAATCTTTTTGTAGGAGCACTAAGAGGATCTCATATTATTCGCCTGGTGATTGATCACAAGACGAACCGTGTCATAGGGGAAGAAAGGCTGCTGGCAGATGAACTTCAACGTTTCAGGCACATCGTTCAGGGGCCCGATGAGGCACTCTATGCTATCACGGCGCAGGGGCGTCTGTATCGAATCGGAAAGTAATAGATATTCCCGCCTGTGCTTTCAACCTAACAATTACAAATACCATGAGATATACGCTAATATTCCTTTTCTCCGTCTTTACCCTGTTTGGGAGTTCTGCAGGCTGTAAAAAAGAAACCTTGGTGGCAGGCACCCCTGGTTCGGGTATTCAAGAGAACCAGTCACCTAATCCAACAGGTAGTCAAATGAAAATCAAGATTGGAACCCACACTTTCACCGCCATGCTCTACGATAATGCCGCTGCTACCGCATTCAAAGCCCTATTGCCCTTTACCGTGATCATGAGTGATTTGAATGCTAACGAGAAGTATTCTGATCTGGCAGCCAGCCTGCCAACCAGCGCATCCAATCCCCGAACGATCCAAAACGGTGATTTGATGCTCTACGGATCCAGAACCCTGGTCCTCTTCTATAAAACTTTTACCACATCCTACAGCTATACTAGACTAGCACGTATCAATGATCCTGCGGGACTGGCTGCCGCAGTTGGCTCGGGTAATGTGACGGTCACCTTTGAATTAGAGTAATGCTGCTCCCAGAGTATGAGGTTTTTCTTACAAATGTCCGGAAAACGGCGTTAGTAAACTACGCTTTTAGTTTTGAGGCATAATTTATACACTGTTCTATACGCAATTTCCAGTTGCTTTGAAATAGGGTTCTTCTGGTCCGCCAACCCGGCCCCAACCGCAGCGGCGGCCGCCAATGAGTTAGTTTACTCTGTTTGACTATCTGCACATAGTTTTTAATCTTCAAAAGTATTTAAGCAAATACTTAAATACTGTTATATTTGCCCAAATATTAGTGGCAGATATGGAAGATGTAGAAAAAGAGTCAGATCAAATTAGTAGCTGCATCCGTTTGTTCGCGGATCAAGAGCAGATCCAACTATGCAAGGAAACCTTAGACGAAAATGAAGACGCTTTTACCAGGTTAGCGCAGGTTTATGCGCTTGCTGGAAATGAGGCCCGGCTTAAAATACTTTATCTTATCCAGCAACAGAACGAGCTTTGTCCTTGCGATTTGAGTGATATTTTGCAAATGACCGTCCCTGCTATTTCTCAGCACCTGCGAAAACTGAAAGATGCCAGTTTAGTACGTACCAGAAAAACTGGACAAACTATCTTTTATTCGATCATACCTGATCAGGCCAGTATCATCGGTCAACTATTTGTTGATATCCCCAGTCAAGAAAGTGTAGCCTTATGAAAGCGTCCAAAATCACCGCTAATGCCAGCATACTAACTGCATTGGCAAGTTCTGTTTGCTGTATCACACCATTATTGGCCATGGTGGCCGGGACAAGCAGCTTGGCAACCACTTTTGATTGGATTGCGCCTGCACGTCCTTATTTTATTGCTGGAACCGTATTGATTTTGGGTTTTGCATGGTATCAGCAGTTAAAACCCGCTTCCGAAGACTCATGTAATTGTGGACCTGAAAACAAACCATTTATGCAAACCAAAAAGTTTTTAAGCCTGGTAACCCTTGCAGCAGTACTTCTGATTGCCGTCCCAAGTTATTCAGGACTGGCCTATCAGCAAAAGCAGGAAGCACAACAACCGGTTTCCAAAACAGACCAAACAGCCTATATAAAAATTAAGGGAATGACCTGTGAAGGGTGTGAACATCATGTTAAACAGGAAGTTAATAAGTTAAAAGGCATACGGCAGGTTCAGGTCTCGTATAAGAATGGCAATGCAACCGTTAGATATGATAGTACGAAAACGTCACTGGCAGAAATTAAAAAGGCAGTCGACGCTACTGGTTATAAAGTTGTTGAAACAAACTAAGCAGTTATGAATTTAATATTGGAATCCATACTTACTTGTCCGCATTGCGGCACCCGACGCTTGGAAACAATGCCTGTTGATGCATGTATGTACTTTTACGAGTGTACAAATTGCAAAACATTGTTAAAGCCTGCTTCCGGTGACTGCTGTGTTTTTTGCACTTATGGAACCCAAAAATGTCCCCCGATACAATTGAATAAGTCGTGCTGTGCTTGAACTAAATGATATCAGTATCTATGAAAATGAAGAAAACGATCCCAGCTCTTCCTGTTAAAAACATTGACGAATCCGTTAAATTCTATTCTGAAAAGTTAGGTTTTACAGCACCTTATTATGACGATGGCTTTGCAAAAGTAGTCCGGGACGAAATTGAAATCCACTTGTGGGCATCTTCGGATGAAAGCTGGAAGAATAAAGGCTTATCCCTGGTAGCAGATCCAATTTGCAGTGGGGCTGAAAGCTTTCTGGCAGGCACGGCCAGTTGCCGGATTGAAGTCCAGGGTATTGATGAGTTGTACGAAGAATATAAAAAGCAAGGTGTAATTTATGATACTGACACTGTTGTACAAGAGCAGCCATGGGGAGACCGGGAATTTCCGGCACTAGACCACCATCGCAATCTGTTAACTTTTTATGAGGAGATTTAGAAAAGCCAAGATCATCATTGATGCTAAATTAACGCGGTTAAAGAGTATCCTTCGCTTTGGATAGGTAGTTGTAAACTGTTCCATAAGCTATTCCTAGTTGTTTAGAAATCTTGTTCATTGATAATCCTTGCTTTTGCAAATCAAAAATTTCATTCTGTCGATCCATTGATATAGTTGGCCGTGAAATACGTTTTCCTTGTGCTTTTGCCCTTGCCATACCGGCTTTAACCCTTTGGCTGATCAGTGAGCTCTCAAATTGGGCCAGAGAAGCCATCACATGAAATATCAGCTCACCAGTCGGCGTGGTGGTATCAATATTTTCCTGATAGGAGATAAAATCTATTCCCATACTCTGAAATTCCTTCATGGCATTGACCAGTGCCTGGGTTGAGCGGGCAAAGCGGTCATACCGCCAAACCAGGACTACATCCAGCTTTCTCTTTCTGGCCGCTTCCATCATCAATTTATACTGGACCCTGTCTTGGGTTGTTCCGGAAGCGTAGTCTATAAATTCTCCCATGACTTCAAAGTTTCGTCTTTGGGCGTAGTCCCGTAACTGGTCCAGCTGGGTCTGTGGATCCTGCCCTTTATCCAGAGTAGATACTCTGGCATATAGTGCTACCCGTTTGGCCCGATTGTTCTGTTTTTTCATTTAATTGCTTATCAAAAAGGAACTCCTTTACAAATATACTTTTTAACGCTTAAAAACAGGCTTTAAACCTATTGCAGACGGGGTGAATTTTGATACCCTTTTTGATAGCCCCATTTTCATATGGCATCACGATTTTTGAACCAATCCCAGCGTGAACGTTACGAAAAGGTCCCGACAGAAATATCAGAATATGACCTGATGCAATTTTTCCAAATCACGCGGCAGGACAATATTTTTCTTAAATCGTTCAGAGGGGAGCACAACCGGCTAGCGATCGCACTCCAGATTGGGATTGTCCGGTTCATGGGTTTTCTTCCAGACAAATGGCAGCAGCAGATCCCGGCAAATGTAGCTGCCATGGTAAGTAGGCAACTGGATTCTGATATTGAACTGTTATTAATATACGGGCAACGGGATAAGACCAGAACGGAGCATTTAAATGTAATCTTAAAATATTTGAAATTCCGCCGGTGGCAGCCCCTGGATGAAATCTGGCTTTTGCCCTGGCTGCTCGATAAGGGGATGGAACATGACAACCAGCCGATATTGCTCAGGCAAGTGTGTTTAAAACTGGGGCAGGAAAAAATTATGAGCCCGTCTATTGGGACATTGGAAAGGATTGTTGGTAGCCTGGATGAACAGCTGCACCAGGAAACCTATCGAAGGCTTAGTTTGCTGCTGACCGAGGAAATGAAGGCCAGGCTGACGCAAATAGTCGAATTGGACGATACCGGCGGCATCACTTTGCACCGTTGGCTTTGCCAAGTCCCCACCAGCAATACGCCCAGGGCTATTAACCAGACGTTGGAAAAGATCAATTTTTTAAAATCATTAAACGTCCATGAATGGGACTTATCGGTAATAAGCCTAAACCGCAGAAAAAGGCTGGCCCAAATAGCCAGGAATGTTTCTAACAAGTATCTACAGCGGATGAACGCTACAAGGCGGTACCCGATTTTAATTTGCTTCCTGTATGAGAGCCTGATAGATACCAATGACAAGGTGTTGGAAATGTTTGATGATTATTGGGAGCACATTGTCAACGGATCAAAAAAGCAACTCGACACATATCAGCAGACCTTGTTCAAATCACAGAACGAGGCGATGAAAACCCTGTCCCAGACTGTTAGTATTATCATCAATGACACCATTACAGACGATCAGCTCCGTACCTGTATTTTTGAAATATATCCAAAGGAAATGCTCAGGGAGGCATTACTGGTAACCGGGGCTGCTCTTCGCCCAGCCAGGCAAACTTACTTATACTATCTGAACAACTACTATACAACCTTAAAACAATTCACCCCTAACCTTCTTAAAACCATTGACTTTCAAATTGCCCATTCCAAAGATGGCTTTCTGGGTGTGCTTGATATTTTGACCGGGTTGCAAACGGGCAAAAGAAGAAAACTGCCTGATGACGCGCCGATTGATTTTATAACGCCTTCCTGGAACAAACTGATTTTTGAAAACGATCAGCAACAGCCGGAAGCCCTTCCACAACGCCAACCTTACGAATTATGTGCCCTGGCCAACTTGCGGGACCGGCTCCGTGCGGGCGATGTATTTATCAATATCTCCCGAAAATATGCCGACTTTAACTCGTTGCTTCTTTCAAATGTGCAGTGGGAACTGCTACGACAGGATTTTTGCAATCAAATGTCAATGCCAACTCTTCCCACCGAGCGTATCGACCAGCGCTTGCAAGAGCTGGAATCACTGTTGAAACCGCTGGATGAGCTCTTGAATGCGGGTGGAGAGATCCGGCTTGAAGAAGGCATCCTGGTAGTGCCTGCATTGCCGGCAGAAGATGTACCCTTTTCAGCAAAAGCACTCCGGGAACAAATCAATCAACGGCTCCCGAAAGTCAACATCACAGATATAATTAAAGAAGTGGATGCATGGATAAATTTTTCCGAACATCTTCATGGATTGGAAAATGAACCGCGTAACCAGGAACACCAGTCTATTTTATATGCGGCTGTTTTTGCATCCGGATGTAATATTCCTCTGTCGGATTTGGCTAGGTCTTGTGAGATTGATTATCAAACGCTTTGGTGGACAAGCAATAACTATCTCTCAGAAGAGAATCTTAAAAAAGCCAACGATGCACTTGTTAACTTTCATTATCAACAATGGTTGAGCGGCTATTGGGGCGGGGGCACACTTTCATCCTCGGACGGGCAGCGGTTCCCGACCAGCGGGAAAATCCGGAATGCGAAGGCGCTCCCCAATTATTTTGGTTACGGTAAGGGAATTACCTTTTATACACATACCTCGGATCAATATAGCCAGTATGGCAGCCGGAGCATTTCGTCCACCGAAAGGGACGCCACTTACGTACTTGATGAAATTATAGGCAATGAAACCGATTTGACAATACTCGAACATACAACCGATACGTCAGGATATTCGGACCTAATCTTTGCGCTGTTTGATCTGCTGGGTATGGATTTTTGTCCAAGGATCCGGGACATAAAAGATCAGCGGCTGTGTAAAATCAAGGATCGGGAATGGGAATACCCTGCTTTGAAATTCACCGGTCGTGTTAATCCTGATTATCTCAAACAACATTTTGACGAACTTCTCAAAGTCGCAGCTTCCATTAAATCAGGGCGTGTAACCGCTTCATTGCTAATCTCTAAGCTTCAATCGTACCCGCGCCAAAATAACCTGATGTATGTTTTGCAGGCTTATGGCCAGCTGGTAAAAACCATTTTTATCCTTAAATACCTGCTTAGCATGCCTTTACGTAGAAAGATCAACACACAGCTGATCAAAGGAGAGCAGCTGCACAACCTAAGACTTTATCTTTGGTTTGGCGGCGATGGGATTGTACGCAGAAAACAAGAAGAACAACAGCAAAAAGTGGTCAGGAGCTTGAACCTGATCACCAATATTGTCCTGGTATGGAACACGGTTTATATACAAGAAATTATCAAAGAATTACACCAGGAAGGATATCCGATAGATGAAAATGACTTTGAATTTATCTCTCCTGCTCCATTTGCCCATATCAACCGGTTGGGAAAATACTCCTTCAACACAAACCCGGATCTTGGAGTCAATGGCTTACGGCCTTTGAGAAAGCCAAAACTAAATACATAGTTTACTAACGCCGTTTTCCGGCTATTTGTAAGAAGAACCTCACTTATAGAAACATCTGATAATATGGCTGAGTTCTGTTCAGAGTGTACCCCGTTCGAATATCCCGACATTGACCTGGCAGCGATAGCTCTGGACTTAAGCCCGGGCAGGTCTGAAAGCTTTATCTGCGAGGGCTGTAACAACCGCGCAGTGTATAAGGACGAGAAAGGGGGGCTTTACCTAGCCAAGGCTGAGGATGGAGTGATTAAGCTACACCCTGTTATCATTGAGCAGCTGATGAAGTAGAGGAGGCTTGTATGAGCCGTTAGATAAACTTTTTGCAGGGCGCATTCGAAGGAGGGCACTTTGGAGGGATTCTAACTAATACTTGTCGCCGCTTTATGAATAAAATCTAGCAATTTTCTGGTTTCACCAGGCAACTTTACCCGACACTTTCTCTTGAATGAACACCACCTTCCCTAGATTTTTTCGTTAGCCAGGTGCAGGATGTCGGCCTTGTTCTTTTCCAGGTTTTGATCCAAGGTGGAGACGCGTAAATAGGCAATGGTACGAGGCATTTTGTAGAGACTAGATGAAAACCTTATTAATCGTAATATTTTATAACAGTTACGATGTAATAATAAGGCCTTTTCTTCTAATATTCATTATAGTTTATATAACCGTATAAATTATAATATTTTGGACTGACTTGTACTAAAATTAATTTTCATTTAGTAGTGTAAATCTGACAACCTGTTCTGGGGCTAAGACAGTCAATTTACATTGCATACTTAAAAATCACTTTTCTTATGAAAGATTTGGGGATGTAATAGAAGCAGCATAGACTTTTAATGATTTCTTTTAACCTAAATTGCACGCAAAACTAGCTATATATCGTGGTCTTGGAGCTATGGTGAATGTACTGACAAGCTTGCCTACTTCTAGTCTATGAAGAAGTGATATAATAAGTAAGGGTTTTAATAAAAACGGCTACCAGTACATCTATACCAGCAGCCGTTTTCACAGGTAGTACTAGCAGTGCCCTTCTTTGTAGGCATCTACCGTGACAATTGAAATATGCGGAAAGCTCCGCGAGCGACCAGGATAAAGACAACTAAGCCCACAATTAAATCTGGTAGCGGAGAGCCGGTCCAGTATACCAGCCCACCAGCAATGATAACTCCTATATTGGCAATTACATCATTTGAAGTAAAAATCTGGCTGGCCTGCATGTGGGCTTGCTGACTATTAGAGCGATTAAGTAGCCAGAGCGAAGCCGAATTGCCAAGCAGCGCCAAAAACGAGATGCCCATCATCAACCAAAAGTTTGGAATAGCTTCGGGGGAGACAAACCGCCGAATGACTTCAAAAAGTCCGCCCACCGCTAAAGCCAGCTGGAAATAGCCACTGATTCTCGCAATCCGCTTTTGCGCACTGACTGCTCGTCCCACTGCATACAATGCCAGACCGTATACCAATGCATCAGCCAGCATGTCCAGGGAGTCCGCTACCAGGCCCATGGATCGGGCTAAGAATCCGGTAATCAGTTCCACTATGAAAAAGAATGCATTTATCACCAGCACAATGATGAGCAAACGTCGGTCACTGGGCGCTTCTTCGGTTAGCTCGGCTAAGCCGGCATCTTCCGTTTCAAGAAGGCTACTATCCAGCCGCAGTTCATCCAATGTCTGAGCAATGGGTTCAACAGGGCCGGTATGTACTACGGTGAGTTGCCGGTTGGCCAGGTCGAACTGTAGACCTTCAATGTCTTCACGATTACCCAATTTCATCCGTACAAGTTGCTCTTCGGCAGCACAGTCCATTTTAGCTACTTTGAATGTTGATTTATTCATGTCTTTACTGTCATTTGTGAAGTTTTAAAAACGAAATTTTACACCACCATTAATAATCCGGCCTTCGGTTGGTGCCCATATCTCCCGCACAAACTCGGGTTGCTGGCGTGGTCCTGAAACCAGAGTTTGAAAGCGTGACAGGCGCACATCGGTAAAATTCTCAAAATTGAGAAATAAGCTTATATGCTCCCATCGGCGCTCAGCCATAAGTCCCATTGTCCAGTAAGGCCGGGTACGTGTACCGGCTTCAAGCTCTTGCTGTCCGGTATAATAGGCTTCGTAGCCTACTCGCCACTTTTCTTCCAACTCATACATGGCCACCACTCCTGCCCTGTGTCTAGCTGTCAGTGGTAGGGGCCGTTGTAAATTTTCGTAGTAGCGCTTGGTATCAGTGAAAGTGTAAAAGCTGTAAAGCCTATAATTGGCAAAACGCCATGTCACGTTCGTCTCAAAACCTCGAGTATCGAGATGCCCATTGGCATTCCGGTACACAAACTGATTGGCTCCCTCTGATTCAAGGACCAGGGGGCGCTGAATCCGGGTATAGAAAAACAGGTGGTTTAGCGTAAGCTGCAACCCTTCGGTCAGCTCCGTACGGTAATTAAAGTCCCAATTAATACCCTGGGAGGTTTCGGCCTCGGTAGTGCGGGGTTCAATAGGCAGTACTCCTTGGTACAACCGCTGTTCGGCTTCCTCGCTAAACACCGTTGGCGCTTTGTAGCCCAGGCCACCGCCCAGACGGGAAGTTAGCTGATCGCTCAGCTTAGCCATCAGAGAAAACCGGGGCAGCAGGAAGGTTCCGTAGATGGGCTGATGATCCAGCCGTAAGCCGGTTTCCAGCGTCCAAGAGGCTGAGTACTTAAAGTTATTCTGCAGAAAGGCTCCTACCGTATTTAAAGTATAGTTTCGTGCTTGGTTGGAGACAGGTTCGACTTGCTCTTGAAAGGTGTCTGTCCATAGATTCAATCCGCCCACCCATTCGAGCTTTTTTCCATACCGACTAATACCGGCCTCACTGAAAGACGCTTGCTGCCGACCTCCAAATGTATAATTGGGTGTAGTGAGATCCCGGTTGAACCAGGTCAGGCTGTTTTTGGCATAAAGGCTGGTTTGGTCGGTGAGCTGGTGCTGCACATTAAATTGGGTCGTGTAGCGGTTAGATATATTTCGCTCCGTGTAACCACCTGCACCATCGCGAATGGTAGCCAGGTCGCCACCGATTCGATTTTCAACGCTTACATTCAGGCCTGCATCGGCGCTTGTTCGTTCCGATAAATACCAGAACAGACGGGGGTTTACGGTGAACCGTCGGGATTGGGGTATGTCTGTAAATTGGTCCTGATTAGGGTCGTAGCCCCGTTGCGTGTTCCGTGAAAGATAAAGCGTATAGCCAAGCTTTTCCCCCCGACCGCTAAAGAACCCGTTGAGATCCAGACCACCGCCCGAAGTACCATTAAGTAGTAACAGGTTTTCCCGTTCCTGTCCTGGCTCCTTGGTGACCAGGTTAACGATACCGGCAATGGCTCCCCCACCATACAGGGTGGATTGGCTACCTTTGATAATTTCTACCTGCCGCAGGTCCAACGGGGGGATTTGCAGCAGGCTTAAGCCGGAGGCAAAGCCTGAGTAAAGCGGCAAACCATTTTGCAGCAGTTGCGTATATCTACCATCCAACCCCTGGATCCGGAAGGTTTGATTGGCGGATGTGGCCGAAGTTTGCTGAACCTGAATACCGGGAGTCTCCCGGAGGAGCATCGATATATTGGCCGCATTCATATTAGTCTTTTCTTCCAGTTCTTCGGCAGCAATTACCTCAATACGGGTTGGTTCATCGGCAATACTGCGGGTACTACGGGTTGAAGTAACTAGCACTTCTTCCAACTCTTCGCCTTCGGCAGATAAAGCTATGGTGATGGGTTCACGGGTCGCCAAGGGAAAGGTCAGCGTATCCTGATGGGCCTCGTAGCCGATGTAGGAAAATATGAGTACTTGTTGCCCGTCAGGTACGGCGGGAATGGTCATAAAACCATTAGAGTCAGATACTGCCCCCAAGGTGGTTCCAGCTATGCTAACGCTGGCCCCCATCAAAGGTTGGCCCGTCTTTGCATCGGTAACGATAGCCGCAAAGGGAGTTTGTCCAAAGGCTATAGAAAGAGAGAGCCATGCCAATAGCAAAGGACCTATGAGGTATTTCATAGATGATCAAAATTAGAAGAATAGCGAATAATAGAAATTAACCGCCATCGGATTACCGGGCGGTATAAAAGCGGGAAAGAGCTATTAAATCAACTGTGGGGGAGTCCAGATACGAGACGGGACGTCTAGTTCATGATGTGATTGGTAAAGCGGCACAGCAGTTGCTGAATAAAATACTGTTGAAGGCAGGGCCCAGACAAATCCCGGAGCTTCGGGAGTTGAAAAACCTAAACAGGTTGTACATATAGTAAAGGGGGAGCACCAACCATCATCCTCTGACTGATCGGAGGTAGGGGCCGATGTCTGGGTAGAAACCGGAGCGGATTCATCCAAGCACACAGCTTCACAGGGCAGTACGGATAGCACCAACACATGAAGAGCCAAAATAATCTGCAACAGTTTCATGCCATAAAATTATAAAATAAAAGCTTCTCAAGCTTGTTTTGTTCGTATGTAAGTCCATGTCTTTGCTTGTATAGTTACCAAGCTTTCTACTGAGATGACAACTATTCAAGATTACATTTGTGGCCTGCTCAGTTGCTCTTAGTACATGAGCCTGAGACCGTAGTAGCTGTAGCTTTGTGATTCCAGCGGTTGGACCTGCTACCTTTGACTGGACACTAGGTTAAGTCTAATTTATTTAACTTAGCTGACATGAAAAAAGAAAGGAGACTATTTGATAAAGAGTTCAAATTAATGGCCGTGGAGCTATGTCTTTCAGGAAAACCTGCTACCCAAGTTGCTAAGGAGCTGGGTATCCGCTCAGATCTACTAAGCCGCTGGAAAAGAGAGTATCAGCAAAGTAAGGAAGGTAGCTTCTCCGGGCATGGCAAATCAGCATTATCTCCTGAGCAGGCAGAGATCGCTAGCCTCAGGAAACAATTACGTGAAGTGGAAATAGAGAGGGATATACTAAAAAAGGCAGTAAGCATCTTCTCCAGGAGCGATGGCAAATCTTCCAATTCATGAAAGAACACCAAACTATGTTTGCCATTGAGAAGATGTGTAGAGTGTTCAAAATCAGTAGAAGTGGTTTTTACACTGGCTCACTCGAAAACCATCTACTAGAAGATTAAGTAATCAGGAAGCTTTGAGGTTGATCAAGGATATTCATCAGAAAAGCAAAGGCAGATATGGAAGTCCTAAAATCACCATTGAACTTAGAAAGATAGGAATCCAAGTATCAAGGCCCAGAGTAGCCAGAATTATGAAAGCTCATGGTATTAAAAGCATCGTTCACAAAAGATTTAGAATCCAAACAACGGATTCTAATCATAACTATCCGGTAGCAAAAAACTTATTGGATAGAGACTTTGCTCCTGAGAAAACTGGTAAAGCTTGGGTATCTGATATCACCTATATAAGAACGCTAGAAGGATGGCTCTACCTGACAACGGTAGTAGATCTTGGTGACCGGAAGGTTATAGGCTGGGCATTGAGTCAGACGCTGAGAACTTGTGATACTGTCATTCCTGCTTGGAAAATGGCAGTAAGCAATCGGCCCATTACTTCTAATTTGATCTTCCATTCTGACAGAGGTATACAGTATGCTTGTCATGAATTTAGAGAGCTTCTCCAGGCAAGCAAGCTGGTTAGCCAGAGCATGAGCCGAAAAGCTAATTGCTGGGACAACGCCGTAGCTGAAAGCTTTTTTAGAACACTGAAAATGGAGTTAATATACCAGATGGAATGCAAATCTATACAAGCTACTAAGACAGCGGTATTTGAATTTATTGAGATCTGGTATAATAGGCAGAGAATACATGCGGCTCTTGGCTACATGACCCCCGAACAGTACGGAGTGAAAATTAATCAACTGCAAAAAGCAGCTTAACTTTTTGTCCAGTCTTTTATTGCAAGTTCATTTTGCTGGTGATCATTATTCTGCTGTGGGTAATTTGTTTGTGGGCCAGCTTTTTCATGTTACTACTTTCTCAGCCTGATTCGATCATCAGCAGTAGCACCAAATTACCAGCAGATCTCTGGCAAAAGCTCTACTATGCAGGTTTTACTATTTCTACACTTGGGGTAGGCGATTATATTAGCTCGAATAATTGGTGGAGGATCCTGACCGATGTGTATGCATTTACTGGATTGGTCCTTATAACAATGTCTATCACTTATTTTGTGCCAGTTCTTTCGGGGGTAATCCTGCAGCGTAACTTAGGTATCTTCTTATGTAGTCTGGGACAAACTCCGCAGCAAGTAGTACTTAACAGTTGGGATGGTAAAAGCTTTCATCGGTTAACTACGCAGGTATCAAGTCTATCTAACATGCTCATCATGCATAGCCAAAATCATAAAGCCTATCCGATTATTCACTACTTCCACACGCGTAAGGCTAGGCATGCTATAATTATACGATTAACTGTACTTTATGAGGCGTTACTTATTCTTCAGTATTTTATAAAGGAAGAGATTAGGCCGAGTAATAACGATTTGAGCTCCCTAGTTGAGGCCATGGAAAACTACCTTGAAGTCATTGAAGAGGTTTCATCTGTAAAGAAGGAGGGGGCTGCTCCTGATGCTCCAAAAATAAATGAGCTACAAAAAGCTGGCTTTGTAGATACTCATAAAGTGAGTGTACCACATGAAGATAATATTCAGAAGAATAGGATTGTACTAAAAAATCTCTTGGTTCAGGATGGCTGGTCGTGGCAGGACATTTATGAACCTACTGTCAAAAAGAAGGCTGGTTTGAAAGTTTGAAGCTCACCTGTGATGTAAGGGGTTCTTGCTGCTACACGGTGGGTAACTCCATAATCAAACGAAGAGACGGTGATAATGCCGGTCGATTTTTTACTAATGGTCTTGCTCAGGACAGCGTTTGGGACATTATTCAATAACTTCTACTAGGTTATGTGCTTTTGATTTCTCCATATTAACGTCATCTCCTTTCTGTCTTAGCCTATTCAAAAACATACCAAACTGTTATCTGGATAGCTACAGCTTCCTCTAGTAACTAAACTAGTAGATCTTAATGGTATTGTTAATAGCATATTGTCTTTAAACTAATTTAATGAATGATTCAGCATGAATAGTGGGTTTATCTGGCATATTGTCCTTCATTTGGTTGTACCAATGATTATAGCCTGGTTGTTCTTTCGTCCTGGTTTCAAGCGAGCAGCTTTGATAATGTTCGCAGGAATTCTAATAGATCTGGACCACTTGCTGGCTGATCCCATTGTTGATCCTGATAGATGCAGTGTGGGTTTCCATCCGCTGCATAGCTATTATGTAATCCCACTGTATCTGCTGCTGAGCGTTTTTCCTAAAACCAGACTAATAGGATTAGGGCTAGTTATACATATCTTACTTGATTGGCTGGCGTGTCTTTGACAGCTACTACTGTATTTTCAGATAGGTACTTTTTTCCAAAAAGGAATAAGGATATAAATCATCTAGTTGTTCCAGAATAATAGGCAACCAAAAATTTGAGAGTTTTAACTCTTCTAGGGCCTGCTGTTGTGCTGCTGTTGAAAACACTGCAGTGCACAAGCTGACTTTTTCAGGCTGCTATGCACATTACCGATCTTGTTACCTTTGGCATCAAATATATCGCAGGTCTCTCCTTTCTCTTTCACCACCAGGTGTAGCTGCCCCTTGGCGTTGTAGTAGGTATTACCATCTTTACCTACACGGCCTAATTTTTTACTACTAATGGCATCAATCAGATTACCCTGAGCATCAACAAAGGCTATTTTTGTACCAGTATGATCTTTAATAATTTGGTTCATGGAAACATTTCCAATGGTTTGACCAGAAGCATTTTTTATTAAACCATTTTGACTAATGGTAAAAGGCTGCTTGTAGCTGACGTTTTGCGCCTGCAGAAAAGAATGAATACTCAGGAGAAAAACAAGGCAAGCGAAGGCGGTACGAAAGGTGTTCATGATTTTTGATGTTTAAGGTACATTAAAGTTAATTCTATTCCGTCTGTACGATTGCCTTAAGCCGCCTTGTGGCCTCGCCCATAAGAATTTTTATCTGCTACAAAATTAGTCTGAGCCTCCTTACCACCTGCTGATGCTTATCAATTGGTAGAGTGACATTAGTCACATTATTATTAAGTGAGTAAGTCAGTAAAGGCTTTAATCAGTATTGTAGCACTTATGCCTCTGCTACCTCCCGGAGGCGCTCCTCCGGGAGGCGCTCCTCCGGCGGCAGCACCTTATAGAATAGAAGGGAAGCTTTACGAACTAATTGACGTACCAATAAGTAGTCTTTGGGACAGACTGGCAATTAGAGAGATGAGTTTTCGCTTGAAAGAACTCATAAGTGTAGATTTAGATTTTCTGTAAAAGGAAAAAAAGCACCCCTGGAAGAACATTATTCTGCAGTTCTGGTTTTATGCGAACTATCTATTAGTCCCCTTACAAGGTGTTGTGAACACCCTTTTTCCACCATGCCAGAGTTATTAACCTTATTTTACTAATTCCAAACCTATGAAAATGAACGTATTTAGATCGAAATGGCCTGCTGTACTTTGCTGTACAGCCCTTTTTATGAGCGCCTGTAATCAGAATGCCAGCCAAACTGAAACTGCCCAGACGGATCAAGCTGAAGACCATGCTGACCACAATATGGAAGCTGAGGGGTCCAATAATATGATGGCCTTGATGCATGAGAATATGCGGTCAATGCAGGAAGTAAAAAGAAAGGGGGATCCTGATCACGATTTTGCCCTATTGATGGCAGTTCACCACCAGGGAGCCATTAAGATGTCAGAAGTACAGATTGAAAGTGGATCAGATACTATGCTTGTAAATATGGCCAGAAAAGATATCTCTAAACAAAAGCAGGAGCAGGAAAGGCTACAAGAGTTTGCTAGAAATCACAAAACAACGGCAACGGATACCTCGGCAACTAGTAATCTGATGCAGTCCATGCAGGGCATGATGACCAATATGAATCATGACATGCAGGGAACTACAGATCAACAATTCGCGACGATGATGAAAATGCATCACCAAAGTGGTATAGAAATGGCCAACGCTTATATTTCTAAGGCTAAGGTACCGGAGATTAAAGCCATGGCTCAAAAAATAATAGATGAGCAGCAAGCCGATATCCAACGTTTAAATAAGTGGCTACAGGAGCATTCTCAATAATACATTCCGTTTCTAACATTTGGTTGCTTACACAAAGGCACTACAAGATTCTGCACTTACAGTATACATAAAAGCAGGCTCCAAGATAGAGCCTGCTTTTATTGTGCAACTCTTTAGGATGAACCTTATTAAAAGGTTTTATTGCTAATTAGCCATTCTTGTAACTGGGAAATCTCTTCCTGTTGGGACTGAATTATCTTGGTAGCCATTTCCTTTATTTCTGGATCATCCCCATGTTCAATTACCGCAGAGGATGTTTCTAAGGCACTTTGGTGGTGGTCTATCATCAATTGTGCATAATCAATGTCTGTCCTTCCAGTCAGGATCCGGATATCCTGAGCCTTTTCCATCTTTTCCATAGCCATCATAGACTTCTGTCGGAAAGCCGCGGCATCCTCTTCGGGCAGGGGGGAATGCGACTGTAACCATTGATTAAATAGGTCAATCTCTGCCTGCTGATCATCAATTACTTTTTGGGCAAAGTCCCGCATTTCTTGGTTTGTGCCACTTTTTAGCTGCTCCTGCGATGTTTCTATAGCTCCCTGATGGTGCATTTTCATCATCATCGCAAAATCATAGTCTGGATCACCTGTTGGCTTCATCATATGCATTTGCTCCATATTAGCGTGGGAGATACGCATAAGTTCACTCTCGTCATGATCCATTAGACTTAAGTCCTGCTCATTTTTGCACCTCACTAAAAGGCCTGCTGAAACCAGCAGAGCGGCTGAAAGGGAAAAGATTCTCTTTATCATATGTCTTCTTCATTAAGTAAACTACTTTTTACACCACTGCAAGTAGATAAAATCATGCCACCCCAGGTTAGATAGCTAGGAAGGTTGTGAAGTAGAAAAATTTTGTACAGGAAGATAAAGGGTACAAAACATACGTACTATTCAACTAAGTACATATTGCACTTAACCAGCAAGCTCACTATCAGCTACATAAATTATTTATTTAAACAAACAACAGCAGACGAGGTTAGAAATACAAGTAACAGGTTACTAATATTTTGTTTAACTAAACCTTGAAAACAATGACAAGCGAACAGTTTCAATCTTGTATCCAGGCCTGCCAGGAGTGTGCCGTGGAGTGTAGCCAGTGCATGGATGCCTGTCTGAGTGAGGATAATGTGAAAATGATGGCTGAATGTATTCGGCTGGACCGCGATTGTGCCAACATTTGCTTTACCGCTGTGGAGTTTATGTCGAGCAACAGCCAGTTCTCTGCCCAGATCTGTGAGGTTTGTGCTACTATATGTGATGCCTGTGCAGCTGAGTGTGAGAAGCATGAAGCGGATCACTGTAAGCGTTGCGCCGAAGCCTGTCGCCGATGTGCCGAAGAGTGCCGCAGCATGGCTTCCATGGCCGCCTAATATTTTTTCGTTATATCCTTTTACCTGCTAAGCCGTACCAATGATTGCGGCTTAGCTTTTAATAAAAATTGTACTAAAAACAAAAATTATGTAATAGTAGTACGGTTCATAATGAGTTTATTTGCAGTGATAACCAAAACTGTTGTGCTTGTGCGTCAACGTTTCTTAATTCGGTATATGTGCCTTTTGATGGCGATCCTAATGCTGGTAAGCAGCACAGGGTTCGTCATGGTTGAGCACATTTGCCAGATGAGAGGCAAGACGCAATCTATGTGGGTGGGTAAGGAAACGTGCAAAATGCATTGTCCAGCCGCTAAGAAAGCAGCACCGTCACAACAGGAAGAAGGAGTCGCTAAGGTTAAAAAGAAGTCCTGCTGTAAAGAAACTTCTAACTTTTCCCGACTGGATGTTTCTTCCCTATCCAGTACACCATTACTGGTTACTACTCCTACTTCCCCAGCCCTGGTGTTTGAGGCAGCCATTTATCTCTTTTCTCAAACGTTTCTGACCGGGTCGGGCGCTGCTCTACGTACTCCTCCTAATCCTAGCCCCCTTATCTACACCAGTAGCCAATACCTGGCCCTACTGTGTATCTGGCTGATCTGATTTTCTCCTACTGCCGGTCTATAGACCAACTCTAAGTCTCTATTGTCCATGGTTTGGGCATAGTGACTCTTCCTATCTTTTTCATCATAACTCGGATCGAGTTTACTTTCCTTTTAGAATGAAACGTCGGCAATTTATCTATCGCCTAGGCGTAGGTTCAGTTACTGCTGTAGCTGGAGCTAATGTCCTGCAAAGCTGCATGAAACACGATATGTCTCCGGATGGGCAGGCGTATGTATCCGTGGTGGAGCCACCGTTTTCTCAACCGCTTAGTATTGCTAAGTCAGTGGTAAACCCAGCCAATTATCCACTGGTAGCCAGGCAGACACTGGCACCAGTCATAAAAGACAAAAATACCTCTGTCCTTAGCTTTACCTCTAACTCGATAGCAAATCCGCTTTTTCGTGTGGACAAAGGAAAGCAGTTCAGTGCTCAATACACAAATCAGACGGGGGGAAAAAGCAATATTCACTGGCATGGTCTAATCATTCCTGCTGCCATGGATGGTCACCCGGAAGCTACCATTCCTAATGGGGGAAGCTTCCAGTTTACTTTTCCTGTTAACCAGCGGGCGGGTACCTACTGGTATCATCCCCACCCCCACGGAGCTACGGCCAGGCAGGCCTATATGGGCTTGGCCGGCATGTTCATCGTACAGGATGAAGAGGAACAACAACTGGGGCTGCCAGCTGGGGAATATGAATTGCCTTTGATTTTATCAGATAAGCGTATTAGTGCGGATGGTGCTTTGCAGTACAATCCTTCCATGGAAGAGGTAATGACAGGATTTATGGGCGAAACTGTACTGGTAAATGGTGTTGCTGGTCCATACCACGAGGTAGCACCCACCGTATATCGAATGCGGATACTCAACGCCTCCAATGCACGTATCTATAACCTGGGCTTTGGTACAGGCAGTAGCTTTACCCTGATTGGAGGGGACGGCGGGCTTTTAGATACCCCCCAGAAGGTCTCACAGGTCTTGTTGTCGCCGGGTGAACGGGTAGACCTACTGGTTGATTTCAGTCAGTTCAGCCAGGGGAAAGCATTTCTTCGCTCAGAACCATTTAATGAAGGGGGCCAGGCGCAGGGACGTCAAGCTTTCAACCTTTTATCTTTTGGTATTACTAAGTCAGCCGGCAGCGGATTCAATTTGCCCACCACGCTTTCGACTCTTACACCTCTGCCTGCCGCTACCAACACCCGCACCTTTACGCTGGATATGATGGAAACAATGGCTGGACATGGCAGCATGGGCAGTATGGGCATGCACCGGATTAACCAGAAAGTGTATGATCCAGCCAGAGTGGATGAAGTAGTAAAGAAAGGGGATACAGAAGTATGGGTTTTTGATAATTCCAAAGGCGATGAGCCCCACCCTATGCACCTGCATGGCGTCCAGTTCCGGGTTATAGGGCGTACAGGTCAGCGAGGAGTCCAGCCCCATGAGCGGGGGTGGAAAGACACGGTACTGGTAGCACCCGGCGAAATAGTGAAAATACAAATGACATTTGCCGATCACGCAGGCCGCTTTGTTGTCCATTGCCATAATCTGGAACACGAAGATGATGGCATGATGCTTCAATTTGAGATAAAGTAACAAGATGAAAGATACGCTAATGCTTTATCTAACTCTATGAACAACAGTTCTGGAGCCTAGGGCACAACTCAATCTTATTTCCTCATCCGGAGGCGATTACCGTTCAGCAGGTAGGCTTTTCTACCATTAAAGCTTCCTATTTGCATCCGGTCACAAAAGGAAGAAGGGTTTTGGTGCTCCAAAAGATGGACTTCAGAATTAGGTAGATCTAAGTCAGAAACTAATCGCCGAAGGGCAGAAACTTACAGTTCGATAATGATGGATAGTAAAACCATTCTCATATGGCTTCTCCTGCTTTTGGTAGTACCCTCTGCCAAAGGACATGATAACGAGAAGCATAAAAAACAGGCGGATACCGCCTCTACTTTACAGGTGCCCCCCCCTAGTCCCACAGCAAACGAATTTGGGATGGATGATCAGCAGTTGCCTCCTTTAAATGAATTTGCAACTTTTCATCCTTTGGTGGTGCATATTCCTATTGTGTTTCTGCTGCTGGCTGCCCTGATGCAGTGGGTATCTCTCTTTTTGTTTAAGCGGGAGTTAACCTGGACGGCCTGGGTAATTTTATTAATTGGTTTTATTGGCGCGTACGCTGCTTCTACCTGGTTTCACGCCCATACCGTAGCTCTACCTCCGAGCGTGCAGAAATTATTAGAAGAACATGAAGCCTATGCCAGTTATACGCAGTGGGCTTCTGGCATTGCCTTACTGGTGCAGTCGGCTAACCTGTTTTTGCTCAAGCAACTTAAATGGGTAAACCTACTGGTAGCTGTACTGATCACCGTGGCTGGAGCCTGTGTTATGTTGGCGGGCCACCACGGTGCGGAGCTGGTGCATAAATATGGAATTGGTGCGAGGGGGTACATGCTTGAGCAGCACCACCATTAAAAAGTAAAGTTATGGTTCACAAACTAATAGAATGGTCGTTACGCAACAGGTTCATTGTGTTGGTACTTTCTTCGGGACTCTTCATCTGGGGAGCTATTTCTGTACGGGACAACCCAATTGATGCCATACCCGACCTTTCCGAAAATCAGGTTATTGTATTTACCGAATGGATGGGGCGGGGGCCGCAGCTCATCGAAGACCAGATTACCTATCCTTTAGTCACTAACCTGCAGGGAATCCCGCGCGTCAAGTACGTGCGCGCCAACTCCATGTTCGGTATGAGCTTTGTCTACGTCATCTTTGAGGATGATGTAGACTTGTATTGGGCCCGGGAAAGGGTACTCGAACGTATCAGCACCAGTGCTCAAAGCCTTCCCCAGGGCGTAAGTCCGCAGCTGGGACCCGAAGGAACGGGTGTCGGTCATGTATTATGGTATACGCTGGAGGCTCCTGATCTTGATCTGGGCGAGCTGCGGGCTATACAGGACTGGTACATCAAATTTGGTTTGCAGAATGTACCGGGAGTAAGCGAAATAGCTTCGTTTGGCGGCTTCCAGAAGCAGTATCAGATAACAGTCAATCCCAACAAGCTTCTGTACTACGACCTGACGGTCAATACTATCATAGCGGCTGTAAGAGCCAATAATAATGAAAGCGGGGGGCGCAAGTTTGAGCTCAGCGACATTGGATACGTGATCAATACGTCGGGCTACCTGCAAAGTACTCAGGAAATAGAAGATATTCCGGTTAAAACCCAGAATGGTATTGCTGTACGGGTTGCCGATGTGGCTACGGTGCAGATGGCCGGAGAAACCAGGTTGGGGATCTTTGATCTGAATGGAGAAGGAGAGCGGGTAGGCGGGATCGTCGTCATGCGGTACGGTGAAAATGCCGCCCAGGTCATTGAGCGGGTAAAACTTAAAATGGAGGAGGTAGCCCGCGGCTTACCGCCAGGGGTGAAATTTAATATCATCTACGACCGGGGTGAGCTGATTCAGGAAAGTATCGACAGCATCCGCAATACGCTGATTGAAGAAATGATCGTGGTATCGATCATTGTGATCATATTCCTGTTTCACTGGCGGAGCGCTCTAAGCATTATCATTCAGATTCCTATCACTATTGCAACTAGTTTCATCCTGCTCAATGCCTTTGACATTTCGTCTAATATCATGTCACTTACCGGAATTGCCCTGGCTATCGGGGTCATTGTAGATAATGGAATCATCATGAGTGAAAACGCCTATAAGCATCTGGCTGAGCGGTATGCGCTCTGGGAACAGCAACAAAAAAATAATGACGTATGAAATGGCGTAGAAAAAAAATAAAAGCAGAAAGCTGGATTTCAGAAGAGGAACGTCTGGCGGTTATTGAAAAATCGACTAAACAGGTATCTCGGGGGGTCTTTTTTGCTACCATAATCATTATAACCTCCTTCCTGCCGGTTTTCATGCTTACGGGTCAGGAGGGCAAATTGTTTCACCCGCTGGCCTACACCAAGACCTTTATCATGCTGGTGGATGCGTTGCTGGTACTTACGCTGGCTCCGGTTCTGATTTCCTTCTTTATGAAGGGAAAGTTCAGACCTGATACGGCTAATCCGGTAAATAGGGTTCTGGAAAGATTTTATGAACCGGCCATTCGTACCGTGCTCAAGTGGAGAAAAACCACCCTGGCTATTAATGTCATAGCGCTTCTTATATCCATTCCCTTACTGGGAAGTCTGGGTAATGAATTTATGCCCCCCCTGGATGAGCAGAGTATACTGTTCATGCCGGTGACTCTGCCGGATATTTCCAATGCCGAGGCCAAGCGGATCCTGCAGGTGCAGGACAAGATTATCAAATCAGTACCCGAAGTAGATAAAGTGCTGGGGAAGGCCGGCCGGGCCAGCACCGCCACCGATAACTCTCCAATCAGTATGATTGAAACAATCATCATCTTAAAGCCTAAGAGCCAGTGGAGGGAGGGGATCACCAAGGCGGATCTGGTCAGCGAGCTGGACAAAAAGTTACAGATTCCGGGCGTTGTAAACGGATGGACCCAGCCGATCATCAACCGGATCAATATGCTGGCTACGGGGATCCGCACCGATGTGGGTATTAAAGTATATGGTCAGGAACTGGAACAGATAGCAGCCGTGTCGGAGCGGGTTAAAGCAGCTCTGGAGGGCACACCTGGGGTAACCGACCTGTACGTAGAACCCATCACCGGGGGCAAATATCTCTCCATCCATGTCCGGCGGGCTGATCTGGGACGCTACGGACTAAGTGTCGATGACATCAATAGTACGGTGGAGACTGCACTGGGGGGAGCCTCGGTAGGACAAACCATTGAAGGCCGCCAGCGCTTTGGCATTAGCGTTCGTCTGGCGCAGAACTACCGCAACAGCGTAGAGGAGATCAAAAGAATCCCGCTACAGTCGCCGGGCTTTGGGGAAGTACCTCTGAGTGCCGTAGCCGATGTAGTATTTGAGGATGGTCCTCCCATGATCACCTCTGAAAATGCCATTCTTAGGGGAGCGGTTATGTTCAATGTTCGGGACCGGGATTTGGGAAGTACTGTCCAGGAAGCCATGGAGCGGATCAACCGGCAGCAGGGCATCCTGCCTGAGGGCTACTTCCTGGAATGGAGTGGGCAGTACGAGAACCTGATCCGGGGACAGCGTACCCTGCTGATCATTGCCCCTATCGTTCTGGTTATTATTTTCTTCTCCCTGTACTTTGCCTTCCGCTCAATTCGGGAAGCCTTCCTGAGCCTGATTACGATTCCTTTTGCCTTGATTGGCGGTGCCTACATCATCTATTTCTGGGGAGTCAATCTTTCGGTAGCCGTAGCGGTAGGTTTTATTGCCCTCTTTGGCATTGCGGTCGAAACCGGAATTGTGATGGTGATCTATCTGAACGATGCTATGCAGCAACTGATCAAAGAAAAAGGAAATTCAAGTGAAACAATTACCCAGGAGGACCTAAGGGAATATGTAATAAGAGGAGCGGCCAAGCGCTTGCGCCCCAAGCTGATGACCGTGTGTGTATCCCTGTTTGGATTGATTCCGGTATTGTGGGCCACGGGTGTAGGCACCGATGTGATGCAACCGATCGTACTGCCCATGATTGGTGGAGTACTCACCTCTTCTACGCACATTCTGCTGGTAACTCCGCTCATTTTTTTAATGACTAAAGAATATGAATTACGCAAATACGGAAAGCTTGAGGTGTATGATACACAGCACTAAGAGGCTGCTATGGCTGCTCCTGGTGGTTCCGGCGCTGTCTTTCGCACAGCCAGGTGAGGTGTTGTCTCTGCCCGAAATCCTTCAGCGCATTGAGGAAAGTAATCTATTGCTACAGACCTACGGGCTTAGAGCCGACAGCTACCGCTACCGGGCCGAGGCTGCTACGGCCTGGATGGCCCCTATGGTCGGGGTAGGGACCTTTATGACCCCTTACCCGGGGCAAATGATCATGGAGCCGCGCGACCGGGGGATGCTCATGTTCAGGGTGGAGCAGCAGTTCCCGAATGTGAGCAGACAGAGGGCCGAGCGAAGGTACATCGAATCCCAGGGAGACGCCGAGCGTACCGCCAGGAGTGTTGCACTCAACAGTCTTAGGGCGCAGGCCCGGAGTAGCTACTTTGCATGGCTGGTTTCGGCGCAGAAAATCCGGGTACTGGAGAAGAATGAAGAGGTCCTGCAGATGATGAAAAAGATTGAAGAAGTCAGATATCCCTTTAATCAATCGCCGCTCAGTGGTATCTATCGGGCCGACGCTGAAATCGAAAAGAACAAGAACATGATCACCATGCAGGTGGGGGATATCGAGCGAGCCGAAGCTACCCTCAACGCGTTGATGAACCGGCCGTCAGGTCCAGAGTTTCAAATTGATACATCGTATCAGCCTCGTTTCGTGCCGGTGACTGGCGTTGATACTAGTTTGTTGGCTGCCCAGCGGAGTGACATCATCCGGATGAACCAGGAGATACGCTCTATGCAGCTGAACATCGAAGCCATGCAGCTGCAGCGCAAGCCGGAGTTCAGGATCCAGTTTGATCACATGGCTCCCCTTTCCCGGATGCCCCAGTCATTTAGCCTGATGGGGATGGTAACCATACCTTTTGCTTCCTGGTCGTCGCGGATGTACAAGTCGGACGTAAGGGCCATGGAGCTCAGTATCCGGGCCATGGAAAAGGAAAGGGCGGCCATGCTGCAGGAAACCCGGGGAATGCTGTATGCTATGCAGGCAGAGATTAGGGCCATGCAGGCCCGGATTGCCTCTATGGAGACCAAAGTTATTCCGGCCCTGCAAAGAGCCTTTGATGCCAACTTTCTGGTGTACCAGGAAAACAAACAGTCCCTGACGGTGCTGCTGGAAACCTGGGAGGCGCTAAATATGATGCAAATGGACCTGCTGGATGAGCGGGGCAAGCTTTATCAAATGATTGTAGATTATGAAAAGGAACTATATAGGTAACGTGATAGTAGGCATTCTGCTGTTTTTTGCCGTTGCTTCCTGTAAGCAAGAGCAGGGAACCGCTCACGAGCACGGGCAAAAGTACACCTGCCCGATGCACCCACAGATCATAAAGAATGAGCCCGGCGACTGCCCGATCTGTGGAATGGATCTGGTACCCATGGCTGCCAGCAGTGAGGCCATGAGCGGCGAAGGGGCGGTAGATACCAGCCTTATACCACTGCTCAAGCCAACCAACGAACGCGTAGTTGCTAATGTGCCAGCTATCAGCCCCGAAAAAGAGACCCGGATTCTATCCCTGACGGCCCAGGGCGTGGTGTCCTATGACCTGCGAAAACAGGTGAGCGTAGCCAGTAGAGTAGCGGGCAGGATTGAAAATATGTACATCCGGTACAATTTTCAACCGGTCAGAAAAGGACAGCTGCTGATGGAGATCTACTCCCCGGAACTGGCCGCTGCTCAAAGGGAAGCTATTTACATCAGCCGGGTAGATAAAACGACCGGCCTGGTGGAAAAAGCCAGGCAGAAGCTGCAACTGCTGGGAATGCAGCCGGCGCAGATAGATCAAGTCATCAGAACGGGTGAGCCTCTGTACCGGGTGCCGGTGTATAGCCCTGTTAGTGGATATATTGTCGATAAGACTTCACTGGCTACATCCGCCCCGCAGCGACCAATGCCTGCTACGGCATCCTCTTCATCCTCTGGTACGGGTATGGATGGAATGGGGGCCGCCCAGGCAACAGCACCCGCCCCCGCGCAGCCGGACATAAATAACTCGCCTATACTGATTCGGGAAGGGCAGTATGTTAGTACTGGTGAAACAGTTTTTAGCATCTACCAGGCTAACAGCATGGTCGCGGACTTTTACCTGGACCCGGCGCTGAGCACCCAGGTAAAGCGCGGGCAAAAACTGGTATTTCGCCTGGTGGCACAGCCCGATCAGGCTTTTACGGGTACCATCGGACTTATTGAGCCGGCCCAACGAGCGGGTGAAAACTTTGTTACCGCACGGGTGTATTTGAGTGGATCTGATCTGCAACCCGGACAGCTACTCCTCGCAGAGGTGCCGGTTGTTGAAAAGCAGGGGTGGTGGTTGCCGCAATCAGCGGTAGTAGGTTTGGGTAATCAGTCCGTGGTCTTCAAAAAAGAAGGGGGGGCTTTTGTCCCCAGACAGGTAAGAACGGGTATCAGTGCGAAGGGTGAGGTCCAGATACTGGATGATATAGCGCAGTGGCAGGTCGCCCGTAATGCCAGCTACCTGGTAGATAATGAAAGTTTTATTCGAGCACCAGCAGACTTTTAAGCCATGATAAAGACTATTAATATCTTATTCTTATTCGCTAGTATAGTGCTGGCTACCTCCTGTAAGAGTGAGGAGGCGGATGGAGGAGATGCTTTGGGCGGGCAAAGCTATACCTGCCCTATGCACCCGCAGATCGTCCAGAACAAGCCAGGGACCTGCCCTATCTGTGGCATGGATCTGGTACCCATTGAGAAAAACACAGAAGAGGCCAGTCTTATGCTGAGCGATCGCCAGCGCCAGCTGGCCAACGTGACTACGGATACCGTTCGAACCGGCGCTTTTTCAACCACCAGGCAGCTAAATGGCCGAATAGCCATTAACCCCGAGCAGATTGAGTATGTATCCAGCCGGGTTCCCGGCCGGATTGAAGACTTGTATATTCGAGAGGCAGGAGTGCCCGTTCGCAAGGGTCAGGTACTCTACAGGATCTATTCCGAGCAGCTGGCTGCCCTGCAGCAGGAGTACCTGGTGGCCACAGCGCAGGCGGAGCAATTTCCTAACGATAGCCGGTTCCAGCAGATAGCAGAAGCAGCCCGGCAACGTTTGCTGCTGTATGACCAGAAGGAAAGTCAACTCCTGGAACTAAGAACCAGCAGGAAAACGAGCCCCTATGTCAGCTATGCCTCACCCGTAAGTGGAATGGTTGCGGAGTTGCTGGTTTCTCAGGGACAGTATGTTTCAGAAGGGGGGGCAGTGATGCGGATTGAAGGTTATCAGAGCGTGTGGGTCGAAGCGGATGTCTACCCTACCGAAGCTAATCTGATAAAAAAGGGACAGGTGGTCCAGGTGAACGTAGCCGGTTATGAAAATGAAGCCCAAAAGATGCGGATTGATTTCATTGCTCCGGCCCTGCAGCCGGGTAGCCAGCTGTTGACGATCCGCGGAAAGATCCAGAATCCCGCCAACCGTTACCGGCCCGGTATGCAGGTTTTCGTGGAGGTACCCGTTGCCAGTATCAGTGAGGCGTTAACCCTGCCGGTTGATGCTGTTATTCGGGATGGTGATGGTACGCACGTGTGGCTGGAAACGGAGCCTAATGTCTTCGAAGCCCGTACGGTAAAAACCGGAACTGAAAATTTTAATCGGGTTGAAATCACCGAAGGTTTGCGGGAAGGTGAGGTCGCGGTTATTACCGGTGCCTACCTCTTGTACAGTGAGTTTGTCTTAAAGAAAGGAAAAACACCGGCCGGTGAGCACAATCATTAATGCGTGGTCACCGGATGGCTACCTGAAGGAATAGTATTTTATTAATTAACCAACAATCAAAAATTATAGACTATGAAACATGTAATCAGATTAGCAGCTCCCTTTGCACTGGCACTTATGCTGACAGCCTGTGGAGGAAACAATCAGGAAGCTAAAAATGAGGAACAGGATCATGCTACCATGGATCACAGCCAGCCCGAAGCCGGGGCTACTGGTGGCTCAGTGGTTATAGAAAACGACCAGCTGAATGCGGTGTATCAGCATTATGTACACCTAACTACAGCTCTGATCAATAGCGATGTAGCCGAGGCTAAATCAGCGGCCAATGCCATTGAGGCTGGGGCAAAAGACCTGCAGGCTGGCAATGCCATAGCCTCCTCAGCGGCTAAGATAACCTCTGCTTCCAGTATAGAAGAACAAAGAGACGCCTATGTAAAGCTGAGCAGCGAGATGGTAAAGCAGGTAAAACAAGCCGGTGTAGAAAATGGAGAAGTATTCGTTCAGTTCTGCCCAATGGCCAACAACGATAAAGGGGCTACCTGGCTTAGCTCTAACAAAGAGATTCGCAATCCCTACATGGGGGAGAAGATGCTCAAATGCGGCGAAACCCGGGAAACCGTTCAGTAGTCAATCGCAGGGCTGGAACTTAGGCTGAGAGTTCCAGCCCTGACTAAATTCATGGTTTGTGGCAAGCTGAAGGTAGGGCTGTATGCCGTAGGAAGGAGTACTAACGAAAGTAAACAAGCCACCTATGATACAGGATTTGCAAATTGACATATTTGTGGTACCTGCCGTAGTTCTACTACTGGTCATCGTGCTGTTTGGCAAGGTATCTAAAAAAACGGGTAGAGAGCGGGATTTTAAGCAGCTGGTAATCTATATAGCCCTAATAGCTTTTTTTCTGAACCTGGTTTGGGAGCTGGCGCAAGGAACCCTGTACAAAGGGTATGAATATGATTTTCAACATATCGCTTTTTGCACGTTAGCCTCGGTGGCCGATGCTATTATGGCCGTACTGCTCTACTTAGGCTTTGCTTTTATTTTAAAAGAACCCTTCTGGATTGGAGAGCTTAGCTTTACCCGTGGACTCTTACTAATGTTGGTCGGCGGAATAGGGGCTATTCTGGGTGAGATAAGGCACATTTCTGCCGGGAATTGGGCTTATGCTGATTCTATGCCATTAATTCCATTTGTGCATGTCGGCCTTTCTCCCGTTTTACAATTTACATTACTGCCAATACTCATTTATGTTCTTAGTTACCGGATGTTAAAAAAGTAGGCATCTACATTAGTACACTAACCCGCTATTATTATGGATCATACACACCATCACCATAAGCCAAAAGAAAAAGCCCACCAGCAATTGGACAGAGAGCAAGAACAGCTCGCGCAGAAAACTCTGCATGGGCACGAGAAAGCGACTGACCATAGCGGGCACACCGGGCAAGGCGGAGGCCACCAGGGCCATCATGACCATCACCGTATGATGATCCAGGACTTTAAGAAAAGATTCTGGGTATCGCTGGTGCTGTCTGTACCGGTGATTCTGCTGAGTCCCATGGTGCAGCATATTCTGGGCTTCACCCTGGATGTCCCCTATGCTGATTACATAGCCTTTGGTCTTTCTACCATCATCTATTTCTACGGGGGCTGGCCCTTCCTGACGGGTATGGTGCAGGAAGTCCGAAAAGGCGCCCCCGGTATGATGACGCTGATCGGGGTGGCTATTACCGTCGCCTACGTATACAGTTCAGCGACCGTCTTCGGTTTAGAGGGCATGGACTTTTTCTGGGAGTTGGCTACGCTGATCCTGGTTATGCTGCTGGGGCACTGGATCGAAATGAAATCAGTGCTGGGCGCTTCCAAAGCCCTGGAGCTGCTGGTCAGTATGATGCCCTCCCAGGCGCACGTGATCCGAAACGGGCAGACCGTACAGATACCCATCGAAGAGCTGCAGAAAGGGGATCTCATCCTGGTCAAGCCGGGCGAGAAAGTGCCGGCTGACGGCCTGGTGGTGGAGGGAGAAAGCCACCTCAATGAGAGTATGCTTACCGGAGAGAGCAAGCCGGTCCAGAAGCAGAAAGATGATAAAGTAATTGGGGGCTCTATCAATGGGAACGGCTCGATTCAGGTGCAGGTAGAACATACCGGGGAGGAAAGCTACCTTAAAAAAGTGGTAAACCTGGTACAGGATGCGCAGAAGACAAAGTCAGAAACACAAAATCTGGCCGATAAGGCGGCTAAATGGCTTACCTACGTCGCGCTTTCGGCGGGTTTTGCTACCTTTTTAGCCTGGTGGCTGTCGGGGGCCGAGCTGGATTTTGCCCTGGAGCGGATGGTGACCGTTATGGTGATTTCCTGTCCGCATGCGTTGGGGCTGGCTATACCGTTGGTAGTGGCTACTTCCACCGCTATTTCGGCCAAAAATGGTCTGTTGATCCGCAACCGCACCGCCTTTGAAAACTCCCGGAAGATCACCACTATACTTTTCGATAAAACCGGTACCCTCACCCAGGGCTCCCACCAGGTAGCTCGCGTGGTAGCTCTGGATACGGGCGTCAGTGAGGCTGAAATGCTAAGGCTGGCTGCGGCGGTAGAACAGAACTCAGAGCATTATATCTCACAGGGTATCCTTAAAAAGGCCAGGGAAAGAGGTATTACCGTACCGCCTTCCGAGGCTTTCAACTACCTGCCCGGAAAAGGTCTGGAGGGCAAAGTAGAGGGAAAGGATGTGAAGGTAGTAGGGCCTAACTATATCAGGGAGTTCGGTATTGATGCTCCTACTGAGCAGGCGGAAGAAGGCGTGGAGACTGTGGTGTATGTTTTACTCGAAGGTAAAGTGACAGGCTACATTACGCTGCGCGACCAGATCCGGCCCGAGTCGGCGGATGCCATCCGGATTCTGAAAGAAAATGGCATCAAGAACCTGCTCATCACGGGTGATAATGAGCGGGTGGCCAAAAGCGTAAGCGATGCGCTGCACATGGATGGGTACATGGCCAATGTACTGCCCCATCAGAAGCAGGAAAAGGCCCGCGAACTCCAGGCGCAGGGGGAATTTATAGCCATGACCGGGGACGGGGTCAATGATGCCCCGGCGCTGGCCCAGGCCGATGTGGGCATAGCCGTAGGCTCGGGTACGGACGTAGCCGCCGAAACGGCCGACATTATCCTGGTCAACAGTAACCCGCAGGATATAGCCAAATTGATTCTTTTTGGGAAAGCCACTTATCGGAAGATGATTCAAAACCTGATATGGGCAACGGGTTATAACATTATTGCTCTGCCTCTGGCGGCAGGGGTATTGTATAACCAGGGTATCATGATTTCACCGGCCATAGGAGCGGCTCTGATGAGCCTGAGTACTATAATTGTAGCTATCAACGCGCAGTTGCTCAAAAAACAAATGAAACCTAATCAAACCAATACTACACATGAAAACCATTCTTAAAGTCCTCTTTGCAGTTCTAATCAGCACCTTTTCCTACGCTCAGCACGAGCATGCTCAGCAGGCCGAAAAGAGCTCTGCAAAATCCAAACCCAAAAGCCCCCGGCAAAGCGCTATGGCTATAGTGGGAGGCAACCACGTACATGTTGATTACGGCTCACCCAGCGTGCGGGGCCGACAGATCTGGAACGGGCTGGTAGCCTACGACCAGGTGTGGTCAACGGGAGCCCATAAGGCAACCTGGATTGATTTCTCCAATGATGTAACGATTAATGGAAAGCTGGTCCCCAAAGGGAAATACGGTTTTTTTACCATACCCGGTCCTAAGGAGTGGACCCTGATTCTAAACCGAGACTGGGATATGCATCTGGCGGATGACTATAATCCCGAACAGGATTTGGTACGGGTGAAGGTGAACCCTCAGATGCATGATAACTTGACAGAATCACTAACCTACGAAATAGTACCGGAAGGTAAAAAAGGGGAAATCAAAATGAACTGGGAAAAGTTAAGCGTTTCTCTTCCATTTCAGAATAGATAAGTACTTATTACTGGCCACACCATAAGGGGCTGGGACGTAAAAGCTGGCCATTAAGAAAGTAATTTTTCAGCGATTCCATTGCAGTAAGGCTTCTCTTAGTAGAGGCTCATTTATATATAGTTAATGTTCACCAAAACACCATACAATGAAAAGCAGCCCTTATTCTAAATTTGCGTTAATGCTGACAATTTCATTCATCATCATGTATTCCGTTATGTTCCTAAATGTTGACAGGCTGGACCATATCTACCTTAACATGAACAGGCTCTATATGGCGCTCTTGATGATAACACCTATGGCTTTGCTTATGCTGGCTTTTATGGGCGACATGTACAAGAACAGGAAGGTAAATACAGCCATCGTTATTACTAGTATAGCTGTGTTTGTAGCAGTACTGGCTCTTTTAAGGAATCAGTCGTCAGTGGGGGACGTGCAGTACATAAAGTCCATGATTCCGCACCATTCCTCCGCTATTTTAACGAGCCAGGAAGCCGCTCTTAAAGATCCGGAACTAATAAAGCTTGCCGACGAGATTATAAAGGCACAGGAAAAAGAAATTGCCCAAATGAAATCGATGCTGAATCGTCTTCAAAAGTAAAGCATGTATTACAAAACGTTAGTACCTTTTTGAGCCTGGATCCTTTGCCCTCGCTCTTTGGGATTCGTGTGAAGAGCCCAAACAATCGCATCTTGATATTGGTTTACACATTTTTTAAAAATGAACTACTCGTTTTCCAGTACCATTTGTTGATTCTATTTCCGACAGATAGCGCTTATCTAAGAACGTGTTTGGGAATTGAAGAAAGCTGAGAGTCGTGCCATCTTTGTATCGACCGCACGGCGGCCCGGCAAAATGCAAGGATGTGACCAAACAGTTCAATAAGCTGACCGACTCTCAGTGGGCTGCAATATCGCCCTTTTTACCCATTGCTCGCAAACGTAAAATTGACCTATGCGAGGTTATGAATGCCATTTTATGGCTATTGCGCACCGGGTGCCAATGGCGAAACCTGCCCACTGAGTACCCGCATTGGCAAGCTGTGTACTACTACTTCAGCCGCTGGAAAACAGATGGCACACTCGAACGCATCAACCGGGAGTTGAATCAGTTGGACCGCAAGCAGCAAAATCGCGAAGCCTATCCATCGGTGTTCTGTATTGACAGCCAGAGCGTTAAACTAGCTCCGATGATCTGTGAGTATCGAGGTCTTGACGCCCACAAGAAAATCAATGGCCGCAAAAGAGAATTCTTGGTAGATACCTGTGGGCGCTTATGGGCTGTTGATGTGCATGCGGCGAATGAGGCGGATGGGCCGTCCTCACTGCCCTTGATAAGCGACATCCTGTGGTACGGAGATCGGGTTGAGAAGGTGTTTGGCGACCGCTCGTACGGGGGCGTTTTCGCCAGGGAGTTATCAAAGTGGGGAATTGAATTTGAGAGGGCTTCGCGTCCGGAATCGGTTCAGGGCTTTGTTCCTGTCGCCAAGCGATGGGTCGTTGAGCGGAGCATTGCTTGGACAAATTTTTTCCGAAGGATTGTCAAGGATTATGAGTATACGATATCTTCTTCGGTTAGCTGGCTACTTTTGGCTAACATTCAGATCATGTTACAACGACTCAAGACAACAGACCAAACATAATTCCCAAACATGTTCTAAGTTGGCATCAGGTAAATAGTAGCCAACACGCAGTTCTATAAGAATCACTATGTAAAGAATAGGTCGTATAAAGTGTAAAGATGTGAGGGGTTACCGGAGGTGGCACCCCCCTACTTATTACTGACGTGGCGCATAGTAGATAATGAGCACACCTATCAATGCAATTGCTGCACCCAGGATATCGTAGCAGTCGGGCTTGAAGCCATCCACTTACCAGGCCCAGAGCATGACCAGCACAATAAAGATCCCTCCGTAAGTAGCATAGACCCGCCCAAAACCCTCTACCTGCCAGGTAGCGACTAATCCGTACAGAGCCAGGATGACTCCGCCTGCCAGGCTGTACCATACCGGCTTTCCTTCTTTTAGCCAGAGCCATACCGTATAACCGCCACCGATTTCACAAAGGCCAGCCAGAACGAAGATGAGTAAGGATTTTACAATGGTGGTCATAGGAATCTATCATAACTGATATGTGAGGCTGAAAAGTAAGAAATGCCGCTGTACGCTTATTCCTTCCTGAACGCCAGGAGTCTCAGGGCATTGAAAACAACAACTAGGGTGGATCCTTCGTGGATGAGCACAGCGATTCCTATACTGGCAAAGCCGAAAATAGTAGCCGGTATTAAAAATGCCGTTACCCCTAAGCTCATCCATAGATTCTGCTGAATAATCCTTTTGCTTTGGCGGCTTAGGCCTATGGCAAAAGGCAGGTTCGTCAGATCATCCGCCATCAGGGCAATATCCGCTGTTTCCAGCGCTACGTCAGAACCCGCTGCGCCCATAGCAATTCCTACGGTGCTATGAGCCATAGCAGGGGCATCGTTCACCCCATCGCCCACCATGGCCACCTTGCTTTCCTGTTGTTTGAGCTCTTTGATGGACGCTACTTTTTGCTCAGGAAGCAGATTGCCCCAGGCATCGGTCAGTCCAATTTCTCTGGCTACGGCATTGCCCACTTTCTGATTATCCCCCGTAAGCATGATCATTCGACGAATGCCAAGTTTCTTTAGCTTCTCAAGGGTGGCTTTCGCCTCGGGACGGGGCGTGTCCATCAGGGCAATAACCCCTATGTACTGCTCATCCTGGCGAATAATCATGGTGGTGTTTCCTTCGTCCTCGAGCCGGGCAGCCTTCTCATTCAGGTCTGCCGGCAGCGGCGCTCCTCCCAGCTCCTCGAACAGGGCCCTGTTGCCTATGTACACCGTAGTTTCATTGAGTCGGGCCTGGATTCCTTTTCCAAGTACCGCCTGCAGGTCTTCGGCCTGGGGTACTTTCCGGGCTCCAGAGTCAGGCTGCCCAAACCGTTTCAATCCATCCCTGACTACCGCTTTGGCCAGGGGATGATCGCTGAGTTGTTCTACCGCTACGGTGATCCGCAGCAATTCTTCTTCGCTTATTGATCCATAGGGAACTACATGCGTCAGCCTGGGAGTACCTTCCGTTAAAGTACCAGTCTTGTCAAATGCTATTGCCGTCAGAACACCCAGATCTTCCAGGGGGCGGCCTCCTTTAATTAATACCCCGCCTCGTGCAGCCCGGGCCACTCCGCTCAGAACAGCGCTGGGTGTAGAGATCGCCAGGGCACAGGGACTGGCCGCGACCAGTACGGCCATTGCCCGGTAAAAACTTTCGCTGAAAGGCTCATCTACCACGACCCAGGCAAACAGCAGCAGCACAACCAGGACCAGCACCGATGGAACGAAGATGCGTTCGAAACGGTCAGTAAACAGCTGCGTAGGTGACTTCTGGGTCTGGGCTTCATTTACGAGCTTGACCAGCCGGGAAAGCGTCGAATCACTGGCCTGTTTCTGTACTTTTATTTCCAGCGAGCCGTTCCCGTTGATGGATCCGGCAAACACCCAGTGCTGGGCAGGTACTTCCTGTTGCCTGGTAAAAGTGGCCTGTGGATCTTTCACCGGTTCTTTGTCAACGGGTACGCTTTCTCCCGTAATCGGGGCCTGATTAACACTACTTTTTCCGTCCACTACCACTCCGTCGGCGGGTATTTTGGTATTGGGCTTAACAACAATGACATCCCCCACCTGCAGCTGATCAATACTGACTTCGTCAAGCTGGCCACTACGTTTAAGCAGGGCCGTACGGGGGGCCAGTTCGGCCAGAGCGGCTATGGACTTTTGCGCTTTGTTCATGGCGTAGTGTTCCAGGGCGTGCCCCAGGCTGAACAGGAAAAGCAGCAGAGCCCCTTCCGCCCATTCTCCCAGGAAAGCGGCTCCCATAGCGGCTATAAGCATCAGGAAGTCTATCTCAAAGCGCTTCACGGCTATGCTCTCAATGGCTTCCTTGGCCGTATAGTAGCCCCCGAAAAAGTAAGCTCCAATATAGCACGCCAGGGAGATCCAGCTGGTGATTCCATCTATAAAAGTAAGACCCCATCCAACACCCAGCAGTGCCCCGCAAAGCAAGACAAAAATAAGCTCCGAGTTCTTGCCAAAAGGCCCCCCATGCGCATGACCATGTTCATGTTCTTCCCCTTCCTTGTGCTCATGCTCTTCCCCCTCTGTGTGCACATGCTCCTGCTTTTTAGGCGAGGAGGTGCCAGACGGTGCCGCATGCGCTGCGTGGTCTTTGCCACCTGCTCTATTCACTACCCCGGAACGGATGCCCAGGTTCTGCTCCTGGATCGCCTGGTACAAGGCTTCCTTTGAGACTAATTGACGGTCGTACTCCAGTCGTATAACACCCGAACCGGATACTTCCGCGTCCAGAACGCCACTTTTCTCTTCCAGGGCACTTTCCACCCCCCGGGCATGTCGTTGATGCCGGATGCCTTCTACTTCCAGGACCATATGGCCAAATCGTGCTGTAAGTTCTGCCCCCACTTGGCGGGCCAGGGCCTGAATCCGGGCTACCGGAATGATTTCCGGTTGGTAGTGAAAGCAGAGCAGGGATTCTTTAACACCCGGTGGAGTATTTTCTACGTGGATTTCTTCTATGCCTTCCCGGCCTTCTAACTGCTCGATAAGCCGCTGTACACAGGCGTCTTGTTCATGGGCTACCTCCGGGAGTAAGACTGGAATTTCAATTTTTAGCTTTTTCATAGGTGTCCTTAAAAAAGTACTTTGATGGGTAAGTTACCAGGCGCTACGTAGTATAGTAACCGGGTACATCAGGTTCAGTTATGGTTTTTTAACCTCTCTGAGGCTCCTGCAGGTCCGTTTATAAGAATCGGCGGACCTTTTTTTTGTAGGTTATGTAAGGCTGGCCATACTCGGCCTGTAGCCAGGGTTCTTCGGTAAAGGGGGCAATAACAAAACATAATGCCGCTATACAGCCCATCAGCAAAAACCGCTCGGAGCCACAGAGTATCATCATGCCCGTAATCAGCAAAGCATCACCCGTGTATTGGGGGTTTCTTGAAAACCGGTAAGCCCCCCTATCTATCAGCTGGCCTTTGATTCCTAATGAATTGATCGTGCCCAGGGAGTACACTCCCCATAAGGCCAGTCCCGCGCCAAGTACCAGCAGGGGAATACCTGTCCATAACCGAAGTGAGAGGGTGGCCTGACTGGTATCGAAGTAGCTAAAAAAAACAATGTTATATCCAATCCAGGCCAGCAGGGTTAGTACCCAGGCCATCCAGAATTGCCAGCTCCTTCTACCGGGTGGCGGCCATATTCTTTGGCCGGGATAGATCAACGACCAGACCAGGCAACCCAGTAGCAGCAGTTCACAGACTAACGTGACATAATAGGCCCACTCTATCCACGGTACTTCCATAGTTGTTAACATTAATTGGTATCCTATCCTGATTATAACTCTAAAAAGCACAAGTAAGGGTTGGCAGTACTTTACCTGCTTTTCTTTAACCAGCTCCCAGGTCTAGGATTGAATTCTCAAATGTAGGGCTGGCACCTGCGCAATCGGATTGCATTGTTGGCTACAAGGCGGCTTGTATACACCTATATGCAGATCATAAAGTAAAAAATTATTTACCTTTGTGAGGATGAAACAACTCTCTGTCCTTAGCGCGCTTTTTCTGCTGCTCCTATCGTGCTTTCCGTGCACCGATAGCCAGGCCGCTTCCGCCGTAAGGGATACGCTGAGAGTAGAGCTCAGTCATGACCACCAGAACCATGGCCAGGAGGCGGATCTCTGCCCTCCCTTCTGCCAGTGCAACTGCTGCGGGGGATTTGCCCTGTTCTTTCAACTGGCCACTTCGATCCCCCCCCGACTGAGGCCGATAAATACGGTTTCTGATATCTATGTCCGGACCAGCGCCGTTTCTCCTTCCTTTGCTTTCTGGCATCCGCCCAGGTTGTAGCCAAAACGCTTACTTGTTGTATACCGGTAGCCTCCCCTAAGTAGCAGGGAGGGGTGCGCCTGTATCTACACGCTTATGTTTGTTAGGCTTTAAATACTGAAAGGTGTTAGATAAAATCATTTATTTTTCCATTCATAACAAGCTTGTCATAGGTATTCTGACTCTGGCGCTTGTTATTGGGGGGAGCTATTCCCTTACGCAGCTACCCATCGATGCCGTGCCGGATATTACCAATAATCAGGTACAGGTCATCACCACGAGCCCCTCCCTGGCGACCCAGGAGGTAGAAAGGCTGATCAGCTTTCCCGTTGAGCAGACCATGGCTACCATTCCCCGCATCGAGGAGGTCCGATCTATCTCCCGTTTTGGCCTGTCAGTGGTGACCATTGTTTTTAAAGAGAACGTGGATATTTACTGGGCTCGCCAGCAGGTCAGTGAGCGGCTGGCCGAAGCCAGTAATCAGATCCCCCCGGGGGTGGGAAGTCCTCAGATGGCTCCCATTTCCACGGGACTTGGTGAGATCTACCAGTATATTGTGCATCCCAAACGGGGTTACGAAGACCGCTATTCAGCCATGGAGCTGCGCACGATCCAGGACTGGATCGTGCGGCGTCAGCTACTGGGTACACCCGGAATAGCGGAGGTGAACAGCTTCGGCGGGTTCTTGAAACAATATGAGGTCGCCGTTGATCCCGACCGCCTCCGGGCCTATAATCTGAGCATTGGTGATATTCTTACCGCGCTGGAGCGTAACAACGAGAATACCGGAGGAGCCTACATTGATAAAAAGCCGAACGCTTACTTTGTCCGCAGCGAAGGCCTCATTGAAAGTCTGGAGGAGATAGAAAAGGTAGTGGTGACCAATACCTCCAACGGGACTCCCGTTTTGATATCCGATGTGGCCCGGGTAGGTTTTGGTAGCGCCAACCGCTATGGGGCCCTTACCCGTAATGCCGGTGGGGAAGCCGTGGGTGGCATTGTCATGCTGCTAAAAGGAGATAACACCAACCAGGTGATAGCGCGCGTGAAAGACCGCCTTGACCAGGTGAGAAAGTCCCTGCCGGAAGGGGTGGAGATTGAAGCCTTTCTGGACCGCAGTGAGCTCATCGGCCGGGCCATGAGCACGGTCAGACGCAATCTGATCGAGGGGGCGCTTATTGTCATTTTTGTACTCGTGCTCTTTCTGGGAAACCTCAGGGCCGGTCTGGTAGTAGCGTCCGTCATTCCGCTGGCCATGCTCTTTGCCATTATCATGATGAACCTCTTTGGGGTGTCGGGGAATCTAATGAGCCTGGGAGCGATTGATTTCGGAATTATCGTGGATGGAGCCGTGATTATTGTGGAAGCCACCATGCACCACCTGTCCCGGCGAAGCGCAGGCAGGCTCACCCAGTCCCAGATGGATGAGGAAGTCTATGATTCGGCCCGGAAAATCCGGACATCAGCCGCCTTTGGTGAGCTGATCATCCTGATTGTATATCTACCCATACTCGTGCTGGTGGGCATCGAAGGGAAAATGTTTCGGCCCATGGCCCTGACGGTTTCCTTTGCCATTCTAGGTGCATTTCTCTTATCGCTTACCTACGTGCCAATGATGTCCGCGCTGCTGCTAAGCAAGAAACCCTCCCACAAGCAAAACATCTCAGATCGGATGATGGCCTTTTTCCAGCGGCAGTACGATCCACTGATCAAGGGAGCTCTGCGCATGAAGGCACTGGTTATTCTGCTGGCGCTGGGCCTGTTCGGGCTGAGCCTGCTGGTTTTTTCTCGTCTGGGTAGCGAGTTTATTCCCACCCTGGAAGAAGGAGATTTTGCCCTAGAAACCCGGCTGCTGACGGGCAGTTCCCTGTCAGAAACCATAGAAAAGGTATCGCTGGCCTCCCGCCTATTACAGGAGCGGTTTCCGGAGGTGGAAGAGGTCATCAGTAAGATTGGAGCCGCCGAGATTCCCACGGATCCCATGCCCATGGAATCGGCCGATGTGACCATTATCCTGAAAGATAAAAAAGACTGGACCAGCGCCAAAACCCGCGAAGAGCTGGCCAATCAGATGACCCAGGCGCTGGAAGACATACCAGGAGTCACCTTTGGCGTATCACAGCCCATCCAGCTGCGCTCCAACGAGCTGATCTCGGGTGTTCGCCAGGATGTAGGCATAAAGATCTTCGGAGAGGACCTGCAACAGCTAACCCGGCTCTCCCAGCAGATAGGCAGGATCGTAGCAGAAGTGGAAGGAGCGGAAGACCTGTACCTGGAACAGGTGTCGGGCCTGCCCCAGATCGTGGTAGACATCAACCGGGGACAGATCGCCAAGTTCGGACTGGATGTAGAAGCCGTCAACCAGGCCCTTAATGCCGCCTTTGCTGGCCAGCGTGCCGGGATGGTCTATGAGGGGGACCGGCGCTTTGAACTGGTGGTACGCCTGCCCCGGGAAGATCGGAAGGGGATAGAGGATGTCCGGCAGCTCTATATCACGTCTGCCCTGGGAGTACAGGTACCCTTAGAACAGGTAGCGGATATTCAGTATCAGCAGGGACCCAACCAGATCCAGCGCGAGGACGCCAAGCGCCGCATCATCGTGGGCTTTAATGTTCGGGGTCGGGATATTGCCAGCGTGGTAGAGCAGGTACAGCAGCGAATCGATCAGCGGGTGCAGCTGCCTGCGGGCTACTTTATCACCTACGGCGGTCAGTTTGAAAATTTGCAGGAGGCCAATCAGCGGCTTTCGGTGGCGGTTCCGGCGGCCCTGGCCCTAATCTTTCTGCTTCTCTTTCTTACGTTTGGCTCCATTCGTCACTCCCTGCTGATCTTTACGGCGATACCACTCTCAGCCATTGGGGGGATACTGGCCCTTTGGATCAGAGATATGCCATTTAGTATATCGGCGGGAGTGGGTTTTATTGCCCTCTTTGGCGTAGCCGTGCTGAACGGCATTGTACTGATTGCCGAATTCAACCGGCAACGCCTGGAAGAGGGGACTGTGGACCTACGGGAGGTAGTGCTTCGCGGTACCGCCATCCGGCTGCGGCCCGTACTGATGACAGCCACGGTAGCCTCCCTGGGCTTTCTTCCCATGGCCCTTTCTAATTCGGCGGGGGCGGAGGTCCAGAAGCCACTGGCCACAGTGGTCATCGGGGGGTTGATCACGTCCACCCTGCTCACGCTCGTAGTGCTCCCTGTCCTGTATATACTGACCGAAAAATACTATATGAAGAAATCTGAAAAGAAAGCAGCAGGGAGAATAGCCGCCTCCGGGTGGCTATTCCTGCTTGCGTTTGCCGGCATGAGTGTAGGTTCTATACCCCTGGTTCAGGCGCAATCCGCGCAGGTATATTCCCTGCCGGAAGCCGTTGCCAGAGCGGTTCGTCAGAATCCAGCCGTGGAAGCCGCCAGGCTGGACATCCAAAGGAGTGAGACGCTTCGGGGGGCCGCCTGGAATATAGAGAAGACCCAGCTCCAGTACTCGACGGGAAGGCTGGCCACGGGCGACTATGACAACGAATTTTCGGTCAGTCAGTCCATGCCGTTTCCCGCCGTGTATAGGAAGCAGGCCCAACTGGCCGAACAAGTAGCGGAGGTAAGCCGGGTGAACCTGACCCAGCGCCAGCGGGAAATAGTAAGGGAGGTGCGGCTGAATTACTTTGGCCTGATCTACGCGCTGTCCCGAACCCGGCTGCTGGTCTACCAGGATAGTCTTTACGCCCAGTTTCTGCACGCAGCTCAGGTAAAGCTCCGCACCGGAGAATCAAACCTGCTGGAAAAGGTAACGGCGGAAACGCAGCTTTCACAGGTCAGGAATGAAATATTTCAGACCGAGGCCGACTGGGTGGTCTTTCAGGAAAGGTTGCAAGCCCTGCTGGTTACGGACAGCCTGATCGCTCCCGCAGATACAGTTCTGTACCCCCTGCCCCTGCCCGCGGTAAGTGAGCAGCTTCTGGAACAGAATCCGCAGTTAAAACAGGCTCAGCAGCAGCTGAGCGTACACCAGGCCGAGACTGAGCTGGAACAGGCCCGGCTGCTCCCCGAACTGCGCCTGGGATATACGAACCGAACCCTGGCCGGGGCACACCGGGTGAATGGTTTGGACCGGGTAGAACCGCCTCATACGGTGTCTTTCGGGCTGGGGATTCCACTTTGGGCCAAGCCCCAGAAGCGGCGCGTGGAGGCGGGCCGTATTCAGATCCAGGTGGCCGAAAAGAACCTGCAAAGCATTAAAAACGAGCTGTACGCCCAGGTCCATGCGGCCCGGCAGCAGGCTTTAAAGCTTCAGAGCAGCCTGGACTTCTACACCAGTACGGCCCTGCCCCAGGCAGAGCTCATTATTGTCCAGGCCACCAAAGCCTACCGGGCCGGTGAGATCGGTTATCAGGAGTACGTGCTGAGCCTTAACCGGGCCCTGGAAATTCGTGAGAACTATCTGGAGGTATTGTACAACTATGACCGGGCTGTCATTGAGCTCTACTTCTTTACCGAAAATCAACCCCAATGAAAGCAATAGCATTACACATGAAAGCGATCAGATTCTTACTATACATGGGTAGCTTCCTGCTATTGGCCTCCTGTGGAAGCCAGCCGGAAGGGGCGGAAAGCGCCGAAAAGCAGCCTCTCGAGGCCCACCAGGAAGAAGATCCCCAGGTGGCCGAGCTGACCCGGCAGCAGTACCAGATTGCGGGGATTACACTGGGAAAACCCCAGATGCGTAGTATGAGCGACCTGCTGACCATGACGGGCAAACTGGATCTTCCCCCCCAGAACATGGCCTCCATCAGTGCTCCCCTGGGAGGCTATGTAAAAAGTACGACCTTGCTGGAAGGGATGCGGGTAAGGAAAGGACAGGTCGTGGCACGAATAGAAAACCCCGAGTTTGTCAGCTTGCAGCAGGACTATCTCGAGGCCAGGAGCCGTCTGGAATACCTCAAACTGGAATACGAAAGGCAGAAAGAGCTCGCCCAGGAGCAGGTAACCGCCGCCAAGAACTTTCAGCAGGCCCGGGCCGAATACCAGTCGTTCCAGGCCCGGGTGGAAGCCCTGGCCGAGCGGTTACGGATCATAGGGATCAGTCCCGCTACCCTACAGATTGGCAAGATCAGCCGTATATTGCCAATCTATGCCCCCATCAGCGGCTACGTGACCCACATCAGTGCCAGTGTGGGGCAGTACGTAAACCCGTCGGATGTGCTTTTCCGGATCGCTGATACGGACCACCTTCATGTGGAGCTTACGGTCTTTGAAAAGGATGTGGCCGCGCTGCGGAAGGGCCAGCGGGTACTCTATTCCCTGCCCAATGAGAAAGTGGCCAGACACCAGGCTACCGTCTATCTGATAGGGAAGGAAATCAGCCCGGAACGTACCGTACAGGTACACGCCCACATGGAAGAAGAAGACAAGGACCTGGTTCCGGGTATGTTTGTACAGGCGCAGGTGGCCCTGAGCGGAAAACAGGTCCTGGCTCTGCCCGAAACGGCTGTTGTCCAGGACAACGGCAGCTACTTTGTGTATCTTTATACGGGTGAAGAAAAGGAGGGGGAAGAGCTGATCAAAAAGTTTCGGATGCTCCCCGTGGAAAAAGGCGTGGAGGCGGGTGGCTATGTACAGGTAGGTTTACCCGAGGGGATAGAAACCACATCCGAAAACTTTGTGCTCAGTGGAGCCTACTCGCTGCTAGCCAAGATGCGCAACGCCGAGGACGAAGGCGGACATCATTAAATAAAACGTATGCTACAGAATCTGGAACAAATACTGCTGGAAAAGCAGATAAGACCCACGGCCATGCGGCTGCTGGTACTGGACTTTCTGCTGAAACAAAAAGCCGCTGTCAGTGTAAACGATGTGGAAGCTGGCTTTCTGCGTTCGGATCGTATTACCCTTTACCGAACGCTGCGTACTTTCGAAGAAAAAGGGCTGGTCCACGATATCAAGGACGGAACGGGTTCTGTCAAGTATGCTCTGTGCCCCCAGAGCTGTTCGCATCAGCAACACGCAGATCTGCACGTACACTTCCACTGCAGGCAGTGCTCAGAGACCTACTGCCTGCCCGACTCCCAGATCCCGGATATAGATCTGCCGGATTTCTTCGTGACCGAGGAAGTGAACCTGATCATAAAGGGTATCTGCGCTGCCTGCCGGATAAATACTATCAGCTTGCAGGACAAGGAGCCGTAACTTTGGATCAACTAATCATACCTAATGCTAAGACTATGAAATTCTACTGGACAATGCCCCAACCGCTCGTTCCCTACTATCAGAAGGAGCTGTCAGCCTACCGAATGTTATGGGAGAAGGGTCAGGTACTGGAAGCCTGGCGACACCTGGAGCGCGCCCATATCCTGGGGCAACCCTATCCAATCGAGCATACGCAGGTACACTGGATGATGCTCCTGTTCGGCTTTAAGACCAAAAATGGGAAAGAAATCGTGGGACAGCTGCCCCGCCTGCTGGTGGGAGGTGTCAAGTCCTGGGCCGGAGTGATACCCGTAGGAAATACGGGCGGAGCCAATGTGCCGCCCCTACGGCCCATGGCCATACCAGAGGATTTAAAGCAGATACTGGATACGAAAAGGTAGCTGCTCCGGCTATTGGGAACTCACCCTTAATCCCTATGAGGGTAGGCGGGTAGGTATGCATACTTAATCTATATCTATACCCATTCAATATGGGTATAAGACTCAGGCAATTGTATTAGTGGCGCTCGTTTAGTGGGCTCATGGAGGTGCGAAACACTTGGCCTAGCCCGAAAAATCTAAAGAACAGGGTTCTATAAGCTACACTATGTACATAAACTATTGCCATATCGTGATATTGTTATAGTTGGTGTTTCAATCCATCTGGACCTGGAAGGCACTCTGGAAAAACTATAAGGATAGGGGTGGACTTTGGTCGCTGATTGCTATATGGTTCAATCCAGCTTGACCTGTTAGGTACATTGGAAGATCATATGCTCTATACTGATTTTAATTTACACCCATATAGATAGAAATACCTTTCTGGCTTTTCTGCATCTCTTGTTGTTTCACTTCCGATAAATCCATTCTATCAGAAACAGCTCAACCTGGTATGTTATACCTGAGGCTATGGTTTTTGAGCAGGCTACAACCTAGCCTTTATCAAGTCGGACTATCTGCTAGAATTTGGAAATGTTGTTCTTACACAGAGTCGTTGATAATCTACTTATAGTGTCTGAAGTGAATAGAGGGACAAATACAGCAGCTATAAGCTGGCATCGCTTATAACTATACTATTATAAAAACATATTAATAACGATATAAAATTGATATCGTACACCAATAGGTTGTAATTATATTACTCACAACCTCCCCTACTTACCTCCTTATCCTTGGGAAAGAAACGGCGTTCAAACTCGTTGTAGGCGTAGGCGGCCGGCACAAGCTGCTTGTTGTCGATGAGGTAAAGATTGATTTGATAGGCTGTTTTATAGATTTCGTCCGAAGTAACCTGTTGAATGATCCGATTGATCTGTAGATTTGATAGCTTGAACTTGGCCAGCGTTTCGCGTACAGATATCTTCCCTACCGGTGCCGAGTCCGGAGCTTCTTTTGAATCCTGCGGATGTACTACTTCTTCAAACTGTGTAAACAGCGCCTGTTGTCCTTTCTTTGCTTCGATAGCACGGCTGGCAGAATCTTCGGGTAAAAAAAAGAACTTAATACCTACTACTGTCTTACCTTTTTTAACTGGTTCATAGGTAAAGGCCATATCTGTTTCTTTTAGCTCCCGCATGGCAGCGTTAATTACCTTAACCTTGAAGTCCTGAAAGCGGTCATACTTTTCCTGCAGGTTGAGCATTTCCCGTAACTCCCCTAAATCGATGTAGCGCTCGCCAAATGACTGGTATTGCTTCAGGAGCCAGTACAACCGGTAACTGTAAAAACTTTTCAGTTTAAACAACTGCCGGATTTCAGCCTGGGTAAAATTACCGGCTAAATTGAGCAGGTACGGCTTGAGTTTGTTGTTAAATTGGGCGGTAATAGTAGCTTCCCCTTCCTGGTACGTAGCCATTGCCATTAAAGGCAATACTACAAATTTCTTTTTCATGCCTCCATTTTTACCCTCTACCATGGATTCAATCTGGATGACCTTTTTACTGAGGCTGATACAGGCTTCCTTGATGATGGTATAGGTCTTGCCACCGGTCGAATGATCCATAAAATCGCTGATATGGATGCTACACTCCTTGAAATCCGTATCCGTTTTACTAATGCGACTCAGCATCGTAATGAATAAACGCATCTCATAGGTAGACATATCAAAGCGTGCATTGACGAGATGATTGTGCTGGGTAGCCTTCCGATTGACGATTTTGGTCATATCCTGTTTTTTTCAACAATATAGCGACAAAATAAAAATCTTTCGCTATATACACTTAATTCTTTCAAGTGGACTTTTGTCGCTGTCTAATGGACCTTAGTCGTGGTATAGTGGACGGCAGTCGTTATTAGCACTGGACTTTAGTCACTGAAGAGTGGACTTCTGTCGTTGTGAAGTGGACAATTGTCGTTATGAAAGTGGACTTTTATCGTCTATTCGTACTAGTACAGATTGATTAACAGGGAGTTACGGCATCCTAAATATGTAATAAATAATAAATAGAAAAAAGAAGATAATTAAAAGGGCTTTTTCTTTTTGTTTTTTCAAGGTGATCTCGCTCACTTCCCTTTTGATTCCCCCCCCTACTCGACTACTAGTTTTAAGCGTGACAAAGCAGGGACCAGCGGCTTCTACTAAAAAAGAGATTTCCGGTCGGTGGACTTTTGTCGCTTTATCCGTATCCCCTTTACTACCCGTCTGTTGGAGGTTACTGGTCCCTTTCTACTGGCTCGTAGGATAATTGAGAGCCAGAAGCATCTTTTTTGTCAGTATCAGGGTCTAGTGGTAGAAACATCGTGCATCAGGCCACGCGTACCCTTTTTTAAGAAGAAATACGGTAGATAACTGTTGTATGACGACAAAAGGCCACTGTATTATTAATACTTATCAACTCTGCTACTGTCTGAAATCCTATAAAGCGACTAAAGTCCACCCAGGTCTATCTCAGTATTTGTTGCCAGTTTAGCCGGGTTAACAACGACAAAAGTCCACTCAGCGCAGTGGACTTTTGTCGTTGTTTCGCAATCCAATCTGCTTACCCTTTACAGGCTCATGGCTAGATCTTTAATTTTCCATTCTACATGAATCGGTAATAGTAGCGGGGGCTTCCCTTATACCTGACTAGCTTATAAAATAGACGGATTTTTACCCTATTTCATTACCTGCTACCCCCTGCAGTAGCCAATCAGAACGGTGGGGGTATGTATCTTACAACGACTAAAGTCCACTATTCCTTAAAAAAGAAAAACGGCTTGCTGCGGTAAAGGGGTACAAACAGCGACAAAAGTCCACCGCTCTCAGTGGACTTTTGTCGCTGTTTAAAATTCCATTTTTGGCTTTTTGTTGCCTATTCATCATTCTTTTCACTACTGAGCTTTATTTTGACAGCGTGTAATGGCCCAAGCTTCCGGTACTTCAATCAAACGTACAGCAGGAAACAAAAGATAGGAATCAAAATTCAATCCACCCCTACCCTATTCTACGGAAAGAAGGCAAAATGTAGACCATACCCTGTTTAGCGACTAAAGTCCACTAGTTACTGAACCTGAAATGGCCCAAATTCAACGTGTGTCCAGGATACGGGACAAAGTACACTCCACTCTACTGCTGACTGCAAGTTTGTCCCAAACAGCGCAACAACGACAAAAGTCCACTAACTACATCTAGTGGACTTTTGTCGTTGCAAGCACAAAATCGGTTCCTCTAACCTCGTGGAGCGGGGTATAGTCTCAAAGTAGTTTTCTGAGCCGTTCTATTCCCTTTTCCAACTCACGGAGCTTTTGCTTGTCTTTGGACTTAACAATATCCGCTAGTATTCCCTTTAACTGGCTGACCAACTCTTTGAGCTGAGAGCCTTCTGACGATTTTCGATCCTGGCCTAGGGTATCCAGTAGCTGATAGATGTCTTCCAGACTACCTACTTCATCTTCTTCCAGATCGGCTAGTTTCTGAAGCTTTCCCTTAGGGACTTTTACTTCACCCGTAAGAATCTGGCGTTTTAACACCGGATTCTTATTCCCAATTTTTTCCAGACCCTGGTATAGAAGTTTATCGCGTAAAATGGTTCTTTCGTTTACTTTATATTCTTCGGCAACAAGCTCGACCGTCTTGGCATTAGTACCCTCGGCCTCCCGCTTTCCTCCCCAACCACTTTTTTTCTGGTGGTAGAGCAGGCCCCGAAAGTAAGAAAGTTCCAGATCCGTAAGGTTGCGGCGGCCCAGCTGGTTCTGAATCATCCACTTTTTTACTTCCTCCATTCCCCTAAAATTCTTCCTGATCTTTTTATAGGGAAGGTTGTGCTTTTGGGCAATATTGAATCGGTTATGACCATCAACCAGAATTTCCCTTTCCCCGTGAATCCACACCAGCAGAGGCTCACGGATGCCTTCCTCCAAGATGTTTTCTTCCAGTTGTTCAAGCGCCTCTTTGGAGAGCGGAGTAATAAAGTTTTCCAGTTCAGGAAGGACTTCAATGGGTTTATGGGCCTGCGTGAATTCTCCTACGGTGGTCAGGATATCTTTATTATCCTTCGTGGGTATTTTAATATCAAATGATTTCTTTGCCATGGAGAGAGATAAGTTCTTTTGCCAGACTAATATATTCCTTTGCACTAGGCGAATCCGCATCGTGAGACAACACATCCGTATTTTGACCAGCCGCCTCGACCACAGCAATGCGATCGTGTATTTCTGTTTTCAATACTAATTTTCCGTAACTATCCCTGACCACCTTATTGATCTCCTTTTTGATAACTCGATTACTCATCTTATTGATCAGCAACCTATATCCCTGGAGCTCCCGATTCAATCGTTTCTGGACCCCTTCGATGGTGCTGATTACGTTGGATAGGTTGTTGATGGAAAACTTCTCCGCATCCACTACGATTATGATTTCATCGCTGGCTGTAAGGGCATTGACCGAAAGAATGCCCAGCGAGGGCGGACAGTCAATGAGAATAAAGTCGTAGAAGCCTTCTACGCTCTCGATGATTCCCCTTACCTTGAACTGGCCATCCGGCTTTCCAACCAGGCTGTACACCGCCGTCTCCAGCTCCAGGCTGCTTGGGATCAGGTTAAACTTGTCTTCAATCCTGATCAGGGGCAGATCTTGCGGATTATCCGAGTCCAAGTAAGTAAGTATAGATTTTTCTAACTCCTCATATCCTAACGATTGAGTTAGATTTCCTTGCGGATCCAGATCAATCAGGAGCACATTGTAGCCTAGCAGATGCAGCGCTTTTCCCAGATTAAGGGTGGTGGTGGTTTTACCCACTCCTCCTTTGTGGTTAAAAAAAGAGATTACTTTCGAATAGTTGGCCATAGTGGAATTAGTCAAGTCGACAATTTGTCGACTTGGTAAAGTACTAGAAAAAACTTCAGTTAAAAAAGAATTGAAACAGGTATTCGTAAGTCAAGTCGACAATTTGTCGACTTGACTATGTATGGTCAAATTATGGAGTTAAAAGAGCCACCAATAAGAAGCCCCGATTGCTGACAGGCAACCGGGGCAGGTGATGACAAACCTCTTACTATCTGTTATCTTTCCAAAGGTACTATATCAATAGGGTTTTACAGCGGTTTACTTTTTAATAAGGTATCGTTGGTAAGTTGTAAGGAAATATGACGCCCTCCTCCCCTTTCGTAGATCTCCAGATCCAGCACTTTCCCTTCTACCAGGGTCTGAAAGGGGATAGCAATTACTTTTACTACCTTTTGCTCCCCATTCAGATGGGTAAGGGTGGTGGGATAGTGTAGGATAGTTGGAATTTCCTCCTTTTGGACTGCCATACGGCGGAGGTGGATTCTGTCCCGGACAAACAGTTTAATAAAATCGATCTGGTAAGGTAGGTAGCTCCGGTTGTGCATCTCCAGCTTGAGGTACATTACCTTATTTTGATTCAGGTATATACCTTTGACCGCCACCTGTAGATCTCCTTTTTTCGTACGGATGTTTTTGATGAAGTCTTTTTTGCCTACTACTTCCCGGGAGGCTGCTTCTATGTCTTTTTCCACGTAGCTACCTTCCGGCAAGACGTAGGGAGATGCAGGGAGGGCCTGAGATCCGATACCGAGTGAATGGGCCACCCGCTCGTCCGAGTTCCTGTTGTTGGATAGGGTCAATGCAAACACCTCCGGGTTTTCGTTGTACCGGACCAGAAAGCTGTACAGGCCGCCATCTTCGGTAAACACGGTCATGTTTGTTTCTTCCAGGAATCCCTTGATGTCGGCTTTTACCCTGAGCACGTTCAGGAGCTTGTCAGGTACCGTGGCGATAATCACCCCGCTGCCCGCATCAAAATCCTTAATCTTGGTCGGAAAAACAATGTGGGTTGTTTTGGAAAAGGAGAGTTCCAGAGGGTAGCTTCCCTGTACCGACGCCCGGGCGATGGGAAGCAGAAAAGGATGGGGTTTGATCACCAGGGGCCGGTGATAGGGAGCCATCCGGGCCGCACTATTTGGGACCAGGGTATCGGTATTGACAAGCTGGGCACTACCCTGGCCCAGGGTTACCAGCATGCAACCTAGTATAAGTACAAATTTCATGGGTTGGAGGTTGATCAGATTGTGTACGTCATTTTACTCTTGCACTTCTTCCCTGTAGTCAGGAAACGAGCTTCCCGATGCAGAACGAAGCAGCACCTGGTGGTTAGGCCGGATCTGGGCTTTGGGCTGCTGCGCTTTCCGGTTGATGAGGTTCTTTCCGGCATTTAACGCTACATTAAGGCCCTGGCTAGCCAGCTGCCCTCCTACCTGCTGCCCGACGGATCCTCCCATGATGTATCCCGGACTGGCCAACTGTGAACTTCCCTGCGTCAGGGTAGCCAGTGTTTGCTGCTTCACTTTCATGTCCGGGACGTAGAGCCCTTTCCGGCCGTCCAGATCATAGGCCGCCAGTTGTACTGGGTATATATAGTTGTCCAGCCGGATGGAAGTGACTGTAATGTCTATACGGTCTCCGCTCAGGTGGGTTTGCCCATATACCAGCGTATGGGCCGGTAGAACCAGCGGCTCCCCTCCTACCGAAATCAGGGTTTCTTCCTGCATACGCAGGGCAATGGATGTACCATTGGTAACGGTAATGCCCTCCCCATCTCCGTGTACTACGGCCCGGATGGAGTGGCCGGTTTTTGAGGGGCGGGAGCTTTTTTCTCTCCGTCCGTTCAAGCCGTAAAAGGCGTTACTGCTTTCCTGACTAGAAGTTCCTATTACCCGTTGATACGGATGTATCTCGTAAATGTCGGATCCAGAGCCAGAGGAGGCACGGGACCTGGTTAGCACTGGCGCCCTCTCCTGCTGCGGTCCAGCAAGTGGCTGCTGCTGTTGTACCTGGCGGTCCAGCAGGGCCAGTAACTTTTCATTGGCCCGTAGCCGCTGTTCTTCTTCCCGTTCAGCCCGGTTCCGTTCTGCCTTTTCTTCGGGAGTAACACCCGGCTGCTGGTACAATCCCTGAATGGTGGTGTGTACCTGTCGGTTCAGGTGATGCTGTTGCCTGGCCTGCTGTTGGCGTATCTGGTTTTTCCTTTGCTGACTGCTCACTTGCATAGCTTTGTAGGTCGACGGTGTAGCGGGTTGGTTGGTAACTCCCATTTCCTGGGCTAACTGTTCGGTAGCCCGCAGAGAATTGGCTTCGATTCCCACGGCGCTGGCCGGGTCCCCACTTAGCATACGGGAATTTATGTTTGAATTTTCATCTAGAGATAGTCCTACTCCGTTGACCGCTGTAAGCGACTGTCCACTCAGCGTGGAAGAATACTTTTTATCTTTTTCCAGCTCTTTGACTTTCGCGTCCGGAACTGTCAGTACCACGTCTGTTCCGGCATTGGCACGGGGGCCTTTGTTGCCAATCCATCCCTGGCGGCTGCCCACAAAACCAACGCATACCAGTATGGGTAACGGAAGCAGCAGGCGAAACAGGTGCCTGGCCGGCAGAGACAGCTGACGGGCCTTGTCGGCCTTTAATTCACTATATTCTGACATAAAGAGGCTACAATTTTAAAGTGAGAAGTTGGTATGTGAAATAGCAGAAGGCAGCCAGCCAGAGCAGCACTACCAGCAGGCCGGTCGTGCGGGTTCCTGCCCGATGCTGACATCTGTTCAAGACCTCTCCTAGCCGGAGGGCTCTCTGATGCCCTTTCTCCCGAAGGGCTGCCCCTAAAGCATATCCCTGGTTGGGATGTCCAGAATAAAGCCGTTTTGCCGTGGTTGTGAGTGCTCGTTTTTTCATGCTAAGGAATGACTTCTTCGTAAGCCTCGCTGCGCTCGGTGATTCGGAAGTTGCGCAGCAGGAACCCCTGTGGGTTCACTTCTGACCGCGTAACGTCCACCAGGGTGGCCTCGGAGGCCAGATGTCGGGTACTTTTGTTGGTAGCCCGCTCCTGCGTAATGGTAAATATGGTACGAACCCGGTACGGGTATTTTTTCATGTCTACTTCCACCTTTTCAACCAGTACCTTCTGATTGGTATTGGTCTGGATCAACTTCTGGTAAAAGTTATCCTCCTTCAACCGCTCAAACGTTACTTTCACGGACTCATCGGCCATAAAGGAAGCCTTTATAAAGTTGGCTTCAATGGACCGGGCGTCGGGCGGATTGGTAAAGAAAAGTTCGTGAAACCGGGTTATGTGAAACCGGGCTTCGGCGGGACGATTTTCTAGCACATTGGCACTAAACGCCTCCAGGGCTACGCCCCGGTTGACCACGTAAATCCGTCGGGAAGCGTCGTCGGCGTACCGGAAGGCAAGTACTACGGACACAATGCACAGCAACAGGCATCCGGCCACCACTGTAAGTACCAGTTGCCGGGCCCGCCGGTGTCCTTTTTCTAACTCAATTAGCTCTTTCATCAGGGTGTTGTATGGGGTTCTGTTTTACATTTTCCTCATAGACCTGCAGGGTGACTCCCTGGTGGTGGACGTAGGTCTGACGGGTGGCTTGCCGGTAGTGACGGTAGGACCACAGCAGACAGCAGACCGTAAGTGTGATGACTAGGGTACACAGGATCAGGGCTTCCAGCTGTATCCGCAGATAGCTTTCGTAAATGGAATTTCTTCTCATGGGTCGGTTATATAGGTGGAGTGAATTTTCTTCCTTTTCCGCCTCCGGAAGGCTCCTCCGGCCGCACAAAGGCCCCGCGGCGTCCCGTGGTTTCAGCGGGCCCAAGGCGGGTGGTGGCCATTTCTTTAACGACGGATCCCATGGCTCCCGCAGCGCTCATGACCGGGGTGGTCATGGAACCCGCCGCAACACGCATAGATCCCATCCGCCTAGCGCTACCGGCCCCAGCCATGGCTTTGCCGGTGAGCCCCTGTATCATACCGGAGGTACCCCCCACGACCAGGATCATGTTGGTCAGCGAAGGGATCTGGGTATAGAGCACCAGCAGGATGATCAGGACCCCCGTATAAACCAGGCCAAAGGCAAAGGGATCCTGGGCCGGCAGATTGCCAGACATATCCCCGGAGAGCATCATTTCATTCAGAAAACCCATGTTCAGTGTAACGGCAATGTTCTGATAGATTCCGGCCACCATGGGTAAGAGGGCATAGTTGATGTATTTGCCAAACCATTCAAGGACATTGTGATTCAGGCCGTCAAAGATGGCAAAGGCGATGGCCAGGGGCGCAATCACCCGCAGGATGATCCGATACACGGCCGAAATAAGGTACAGGATGATGTAAGCGATATCGCCCAGGAGCGAGAGCATAGATTGAGTGAAGTCATACAGCGCAGATTTGAAATCGTCAGCCATTTTACCCGTCGCGATATTGAATGATTTGGTGACCATACCCATCATGCCCTCGTCAGGCTCACCAAATTCCATCGAATAGGCGTCTTCATTGGCTTCAATATCCTTCCACTTCTTCTTGACTGCTTCATCACGTTTTTGCTGAAGCTGGGCTACCCGGACTCGTACGGACTCGTTGTCAGCCTGGGCTGCCACCGCTACGCGTTCGAAGGTAGCATCAATCAGCGTCGTAAGTTGCGGGACAAGGCCAATCAGAATGATCAGACCAAACGGGCGTAGCAGTGGAATAAAATTCAGGCTCTCGTTCCGGACGATCTGGCCCGTAACTTTTGAAGCAATGTACACCAGGCCAGCTATGCCGGCAATGGCCCGGGAAGCCTGCATAAGCTCTCTGCCAATGCCGCTGGAGGAAGCATGCTGCGCAATTTCGCGGGCATACATGGTATCAATGACCCTGAGCAGATCGGTACTGCCAAAGGCCAGGAGGGAAAGCAGAGTCAAGGTGTTTTCAGTTTAGTAGTGGTCTGGCCCCTGTATTTTTCCGCAATGGCAGCGGTGGCGGCGGCCAGTTGCTCATTCATTTCCCGCTGGTACTGCTCCCGTAAGGGAGCGATGGTTTCCTGAATGATCCGGTTTCTTTCGTAGTCAATTTTCTTTACGTACGCCTCCCACAGGGGACCGCAGATTTCTTCCATCTGGTAGTCCCAGTCCTTAAGCGCTTTATCAAAGGCATTTTTTCCTTTGTCCTCGTACACCGTGGTCATGGTAGCTCCGCTGGCCGAGTCATAGTGCATGGTCGTCGCAAAAAAGGTATTCTGGGGGGTCAGCTGCGGAATCATGGGACAAGAGCCTTCTTTCATTTTTACGTAGTAAAACCCTTCTTTGGTGGTTTTGGGTATTTGCAGGCTGGCCAGAGATTCGGCTTCCAGCTCAGCGATACGTACCTTGGCCTGGTACTCCTGGTACAGTTTCTGCTGCACCAGAGCTGCCTCCTGAGCCATCCGGGTTTCCACCTCAAAGTCTACTTCCTCGTTATCGTACGTGTTTCCGTATGTATAGCCCGGAAACTCACCTACTCCGCCGAATGCGCTCCCCCCCGCCCGCGTTACCTCGGAAGCAATTTGGTAGAGCCGGGCCGTGGCGGCTTTGTCTTCCACGCCAAAGGAGCGGCGCTGGGAGATATAGTTGATCCGCCCCACGTAGCTTCGAATCTCCATGTTCAGTTTTTTCAGCCTTTCAGAGGCGTCATTGACGAATTTCAGGCGGTGCCCGTCGTCCATGGATGAATTTTTCTGCTGAACCACCTCGGCCAGATCCGCGGTAATGGCCGCCACCTCTTTGGCAAAGGACAGGAAGTCCCTCGAAATAACCCCGTACTCCGAAGGAAGGATGTGCTTGTCAGCGGCCATGACCCGGCCGTAGTTATTGATCAGTGATAGGGTAGTAGTAGCCTCTTTGGCCAACTCTACCCCGCGTCCGACTTGCCGGATGAACTGGGAGATCTGCACCAGCTTTTTGACGTTTCCCACCAGCTGGCCAAACGAGGGTTCCTGAAAAAACTTAATAATGGTTGTAACGGTCGTATGAATAGGATCGTAGGTGACCATCTGTGACCTTACCTGGTATCCTATCAGGAGGAGGTAGGGAAAAACTACAAGGAGGATGCGCTGCTGCCGATGACTCATGGTACGTTGGGACTGATAATTACTAAATGGACATACATGGGGTTGGAGTAGAGCCAAAAGTGACACTTAGTCACTTTTGGTGTTGGATTCTGTCTGTTCACCACGGTTCCAGGCGCGAATGGCCTTCTCAATGTTTCCTCCGTAGACTTGGGTCGCCAGCTTTTCGATCTGCTCTACCTCGCTCTTCCGGGTGGTAAAGGCCGCGTAGGCCGTAGGCGATACCTCTATGCCGTACACCTTGGTCAGGTCCCTAAGCATGACACAAGCCTCCCGGTAGGGGGGGCGCCGGTGATCCAGGGAACGGTTGACGCTCTGTACCAGCGCCGATTGCTTAGGGCTTAGCCCGAGCAGCGCTTCTATCTCCGAAAAGCGGTTTTCGTAGTTTTTCTGGTCCAGCAGCACCTTGATGTCAGCATTATTGATGATGGCATCCTTCACGACCTCGTTTCCTACCAGGTCGTCCAGTTCCTGGGTGACCACCACCAGCGCCCCGTCGTGCTTTCGGACGGTCTTGGAAGCCCAGCGGAGAAAGTTGGAAAACTTCTCTTTGGTCAACGCTTTCCAGGCTTCTTCAATGATGAGTACCTTGATGACCCCTTTCAGGCTGAATAGCTTTTGCACGTAGGTATTCATGATCATGATAGTCGTAACGGGGAACAACACGGGGTGGTCCTTGATGTTGTCCAGCTCATAGATGACGAAGGGCAGGTCCATCAGGTCAATGTTTTGCCGGGAGTTGAGCAGAAACCCATATTGACCGTCCCGGTAGTAGGGTTTAAGGCAGTAAAGGAAATTCATCAGGTCAAACTCTTTTCCCTCCCGTCCCCCGTTGAGGGCAAATACGTCCGGATAGGAGTGCCGGGTGTAGTCGTAAAAGGTGTCAAAGCAGGGAAATATCCGGCTGTTTCCTTTCCGTTCACTACGTAGGGATCGGTAGTAGTTGTGGATAATGTCCCTAATGGTGGTCAGCTCCGCGTTCGTAACCCGTTCGTTATCTGTTTTCCAGAGCGACAACAACAGTTCCGAGAGAGCATCTTCATCTTCCTCCCGGGGCGTCAGGTTCTGATAGTAGAATGGATTGAAACTAATCGGATTTTCCTTCTCGTAGGTAATGTACCGGCCCCCCATAACGTCACACAACCGGCGGTAGCTGTGCCCGACGTCCACGATGCTGACGTGCATACCCGCCGTCAGCAGGTAGTATACCATATTGTTGGTGAAAAAGGATTTACCGGAGCCCGAGGGGCCCACGATGAAGGTGTTCCGGTTGGAGATGGCCCCCTTTCGGAGGGGTTCATCAAAGAGATCCACCATTCTAGGGCTGCCAAAGCGGTCTGTCATCCGAATGCCGGATTGGGAGAAGGGAGCGTCGTTGTAGTTCCCTTCCAGCGCCAGCAGACAGAGGGCTTCCTCCGCAAAGCAGGTGAGCCAGTTGTCCCTGCCTAGCTCCGCGATGTTACCCGGAATACAGGACCAGTACAGGGTGGAGACATCGTGCCTAGCCAGACGGGGGGTAAATCCCAGGTTAGAAAGAGCCGAAGCTGTTGTGGACCGGTAGGATTCGGCCGTCTCACGATCCCTGGCCCACACCATGACGTTGAAATGAGCTTTGACGGCTACCCGGGCGTTCTTCTCCATTTCCAGCAGGTACTCATCCTTATAGCCCATAGAAACCTGGTTGCTTTTTTCCCACTCGGAAAAGGAGTGGTGCCTTTTTATTTCCGCCACCAGCCGTTTGGATAGCACCTCCCGGTCCTCGATCTGAATGACCTGGTTGTAGAGGTGGTTGAAGGAAAGGCCCAGTCCTAGGAAAGCCCCTGTGCTGACCGGTATACCAAAACGTTCTGAGGAGTACGGCTCAAAGATCAGGGAGTTGGATAGGGTAGGGGGGAAGGCCTGCAGCTCGGAAATGATGTAGGTATAGGCAGTTTGTCCCCCTACCTGTAAGGAGCCGTCGTCGCTGGTTGCCAGTTCGTAGAGGCTCCGGTCGTGGAAGCTCAGGCTCGCGTAGTTTTCCAGAAGTCCGGTTGCCGTTTCAGTCCCGATGATATCACCGTGGGGAAGGCGGCGTACGTGGATCCGGCCCGAGCCGTTGAGCAGGTACTCAAACTGGGAGCAAATGTCCAGAAACCCGTCCCAGGTCGTTTGCTGGAGAAGGTCTTTGGGCACCAGATGCCGCTTGAGTAGGGAGGAGTGCCGGCTTGTTTTTCTGCCGGAAGCCCCGCCGGGCTGACTGGGGCGTGTCAGGTACAGGTACGCTTTGTGGCGGAGGTAGGGCCGTTCGGCAAAGTGCAGTTCATTATCCCGAGCCACAAAATTCCCTTTCCGCACCGCGGGTGAGTGCAGATCCGGCTCATAGGCGTAGCTCAGGTACCAGTCCTGCTTGTGCAGGATGTATCCCACGGGCAGACTTTTGATCGCTCCCAGGTAGGCTTCCGTCAACAGGTCTATTTCTCCATCGGATGACGTAAAAATCTCGGGGTGTGTGACTTCGAATGCCACCGTAAGATCCCCGTCGACCGATACAATCACACCGGTCGATTCCTCTACCCGAAAGATGGGGTAGAGGTCCTCAAATCGTTTAATCTTTTCTTTCATGGATTATTTTTGTGAGCGCGGACTCGATTTTTCAGCAGGGACCGGATGGATTGGTACCTGACGACGTAGCGGGGCTGAAGCCGTTGTACGGATAGTTTATCAAAGCCCCACCGACCGTGCGATTTGTTGTAGGTGGTAGGGATCAGGTAGGAAGCCAGCAAGCCGGCTACCAGAAAAAAGAGATTTAGCAGAATGGGTACTCCCAGGATGTGCAGGAACAGGGCGGTCATGATACACCCGACTCCTCCCCCGACCGCGTAGTAGAAATACCGGCCCCGGAGCCCTTTAAATTCGATCTCGTTATCTACCCCCCGGTAGATTGGGTACCTTTTCACTTTCTGATTTTAACTTAGTACTGTATTAATTATCCACCCCATCATAAAGAGAAACATCAGCGAGCCAAACCAGGTGAGCATGAATTCGTAGAGGTTATCGTCGCCGTCCCTGAACTTGCGGTACACGCGGATCAGGCCGATGACGGCCATCAACAAACCGATATACAGGGCTGCCTGATGGGCTTCGGCTGCGTAGTATGCCGCCACAAAATGCGGGGCAGTTCCGTTTTGGGCCCAGCCGGCACTATCCTGGTAGATAAAGTACTCTACGGCGTATACCAGGGCGGATGCGCCCACCAGCCCCCCAAACCAGCGAAAGAGTGGTCCTTCAAACTCCTCACCCCGTTGCATCCCTTGGTAGATTCCCAGACCAGCTATCAATCCCGCCACCGCGATCAGGGCGAGCGTCACAATCTTGGTAACAGCCCAGGCGTGTTCTATGCTCATGGCTCGCTGTTCATGAAGCTTCGGATGTGGCTATCTCCCTGCATGGGTGTTTGGGATCCGGCTATATGCTGCAGGGTAGCTCCTATGACCAGGACAGCCAGAATTGCTCCCAGCCAGCGGAAGGCGTAGCCACTCACCTGCTCCTCCCCGTTCATCACCCGGATGTATATCCTCAGTCCTCCTACGAGACCCATAATAGCACAGACGGAGAATACAAAGTTCGAGAACACAGCCAGGTTATCCGAAATCGGATGGGTCACGTACTGATCGAGCAGCGAACCGCTCATAGATCCTGCTCCGGTACCCAGAATAGATTGCGCCAAGATGAGCAGGTGTAAAGATGGTACGGGCATAGGTGGGACCGGATTGGGTTAAACAAAGAAGACAGCCTGCAGAACGGCGGCTATGGATAGTAGGAAAAGAACAGCTCCTACCCAGCCGATCGCATTTTTATGAGCTTCCTGGTCGCCGCCCTGCCATTTTGAATAGATCCGGAAACCACCAAACATGCCTACCAGCGCGGCAATGATATACACCAGCGTAGTAACGGGTTCAAAATAGGACTGTAAGTCAGTGGCGGCCTGTTGAATAGCCTGGGCACCGGCCTGAATACCCGCATTTTGCGCAAAAACTAGATTCCAGGGGGCCAGGAGCACCGCTCCGGCCAGGGCCATACTTCCAGTGTACTTTTTCATGATTCTGTAGTCGTATTGGTTTAAAGTAATGGTAAAATTTCGTTTGTTTCGGTGATTCTGCCGCCGCCCAGGTCACGAGTGGCCTCCACGTTCCCCATCGCAGGCAGATTGTTATTACTTGCTTTAGCATGTCCACTAATTTTTGTCCCCATCATGTTTACTAACGTACATTTATACACGTAGTAGCATGTACTTCTTAGCTCTCTGGAAATGGAGCCCGGGAGCCTTCTCGTTTCTGCCGAGAAGTTATAGACTTCTAAGGGGGAGCACCGGCCAGTCGTTTTCTTCCTCCTCTGGCGCAATCTCCTCGCTACCTGCATCAACCGAGGTGTGTCTGGGTACAGGTACCGTTGCGGTAGCTACTGGTCCTGGAAAAGTAGCTTCATGGTCAAAGAAGGGAGCTTCGCTCTCGGGTTGGTGCATGTGGGGGCGCATTTGCAACCAGTCTCTATCTTCCGGCGAGAGAGGAGCATTACCGCTCCGCATCGAGTCAAAGCCACCCACCTCTGGGCGTTGCTCCAGGTTTCCCTGCCGGTGGGAGGGTAGACCCAGGTAGGACAGGTACAGAAAGACGTACAGGCAGTAGCCAGCAAACGAGAACAGGATGTAGGTTCCGGTTGATAGGGTTAGCAGTAACATGATATAGATGGCCTTAATTAAATTGTAGGGGAATCAGTATGTCCGGAGCCTCTCCGGGAGGCCGGGTACCTGGATTCAGCAGATATGTTTTACCCAGGAGGAGCTCGCTCCGGGCGGGCGCTATCAGCAGGAAACGGCCCTGTTTCTTTTCAAGGATACATGCCGATTGAATCAGGGGTTCAAGCTGGCTCAGATGGGGATACCGCTCAATGATAGCTGCTGCTCGCAGGTAGTCAGCCCTGGTGGTTTCCCGGACGTGCTGAAGGATGATCCCAAGACCTGCCACCAGCATTCCTATCCACAGCCAGGCGTTCTTGCCAAGGCCGTACGCGAAGGCGACCCGCGGATCGGCCGTAGCAAAGGGCTGTATAGAGTGTCTCATCCTTTTAAGCTCGTCTTCTACTTTTCCCAGCGCCTCCTTCTGCTGCAGTACACCGGCTTGTTCCTTTTCCTGAATTTCGTTCAGCAGGGTAGCGGTCATGGAATCCATGGCCATGCCGTATTTCTTCTGGTACCGTCCACAGATCCTGCGCAGCTCCTCCCCGGTAATCTCGGAAGCAGAGTCCATGCGCTATATCGTTAGTGATTGGACCATTTTCTCCATCTTAGTTTTGGCAAACCAACCGGCCGACTGAATCCCTTCCTGTCCCTCACCGCGCTCCATCATACGGACTATCTTGTTAGCCAGTTCGGTTTGAGGTTCCAGGTCTCCAAAGCTTTCCAGGGACAGCCGGCACGTACTGGCCATTTCCAGCAGATTCTCCCTTTGCTGGGGAAAAGTCTGAAAGGTATTCACATTCATCCAGACGACGATGGGGAAGTTTCTGCCAACGGCCTGGTAGATTTTCATAAGGTATTCCACGCAGGCAGTATAGGCGGTCCCTCCGGCGACGACCACATGAAAGACAAAATGGGCGTTCAGGTACTGCTCAAACTCCCGGAGCTCGTCCTGATCCAGGTCCAGGGTCAGCAGCGCCGGTATCTGTTCCGACTCGGGAGCCCCGAAATCCAGATAAAATACTTGATTGGATACATCCGCCAGCTGCTGCAAGCTGTCGAAGAGGCGATCCCGGGCAATCTTCCGATACCCGTCCAGCAAGTCAATGTCGGCCAGCCGCCTGTCGTGCCGGGCCAGAAATCGGAGCTGGGTGGTACTCGTACGGGTGGAGCCATCCACGTCTATGAAAGTCCTGGTAGCATCCCTTTCGTACTTGACCGCGATCAGGTACGTTAAAAACGACTTTCCCACTCCACCTTTGGCTTGAATAATAAAGTTGAATCGCTTCTGTGCGGTCCCCTCTTCCATGCTACACTATGATTTTTTTGGTGCGGCCCACCGGATCAGGTTGGGCTTTATTTGATTTTCGTCGGCGAATACATCTAAAGGTTTGAATCCATTCAGACCATCCGGAAGACCTGCTTGCTCTAGGCTATTGCCAGGGGAGGGGAGAGGCTCTACCGTTGATTCGACTCTTCCCCCACCCGTTCCAAACCCTTTTTCCTGCTTACTTTGTTTGACGCGAAGTGTTCGTATGGTTTGTACCCCAACGGGAATGCCGAGGTCCTGTGATATTACCTTGGATGCCCCTACTAAGGATAGCTCATGAATCTCCCGGCGGTACAGCTGAATCAACAGCTCCCCGCGGCCTTTTTGTATTCCATGTTCATGTAAAAAATGGAGCCGCTCCCGTGCCTGCCTGTTAGAAGTCCGCTCTTTCCCTTCGTCCATTGATTCGCCTCAAACTTTCTTCAAATATCCGGGCTGTTTACTTAATTTACAAATTATAAATTATAAAATTTGTAAAAAAATATAAAAAACTAGTGATGTTAACATGGCAGCAACACAAACTAGCATGACAGTAACACAAGTCAACATAAACCAACATGGTAGTAGCACGAAACCAACACATCTCTTGCCGAAGGTAACATGTCAGTAACACAACATAACATAAAGTGTCGTTAAGACGATCCTGAACAACAAATGACTCTTAAAAGGGCAAAAACGGTAGATGAAAAGCAGAAGCAAGCCATGTGTTTGTATATACAATCTCCGGCGCTCCGCTTCTCAATTCTATACCCAAACACACCGGTCGTGCCTCCCTTGCCTTGTTGGGGAAGGCCCCAAGCCCCTCACAAATTAATCCTACTACCATAGCTATGGAAGATAAACCTCATTATGATCCCCGTAAGACTACTGCCTCAAAGCGGGAAAAGAAAGATAAGGTGATCCTGTTACGCGTCAATCAGAAAGAGTATGAAACCATTAAAGCCAATGCTACCCTGGCTGGTCTTAGCGTATCACACTACCTGAGGAGGCTGGGTATAAACCATCCGGTAAAGGCCCGCTTTGAGAAGGAGGAAAAGCGGAATCTTCAGGGTATCGGCAACAACCTGAATCAGCTAACGGCTTACGCCCACAAAGGCCTTCTTTATGAAAAGCAGCTGCTGGATCTATTAGACAAACTGAAAAGCCTCCTTAAGGTATGATTGCGAAAACGTCTATTGGCTCGGACTTCCACGGAGCCATCCACTATGGTGCTGGGTATCGTCTGGACGGAACCATAATCAAAGGAAAAGCAGAGTTGTTGCTGCTCAATAACATTGTATCACAGGATCCAAAAGGGATTGCCGACGAGATGCAACAGGAAGCTGCCTATGGACGGTGTAAGAAGCCTGTTTGGCACACTTCTCTGAACTGGAAGCCGGGGGAGTATCCTACGCGGGAGCAGATGATCGTAGCGGCAAAAAGCTACTGCCAGAAGATGGGCGCTGACCCTACCGATCACCAGATCGTAGTGTACCAGCACCACGACCAGCCTCACCGGCATATTCACATTTACATTAATCGGGTACCCACCGATGGAGGGACAGCTCTGGCTACTTCTCATAATTATGCTCGTAACGAGCGAATATGCCGGGAGATATGCCAGGAACTGAGTTTTGCCAGGGTAGAGCGACTGAAAGAAGGGCAGCTACGGCAAGTAACGCCTAACCAGTTGGAAGCCCAGCAGGTAGTTCAACTGGCCATTCGGGAAGCATTGAAGGAGAAGTCACATAACCCGGTAGATATGGAGCGACGGCTGAAAGAAAAGGGGATCGAGTGTAGGTACCAGTTGGAAGGAGGCAAGCTGAAATATTCCAGCTACTGCTATCAGGGTGTACCTATCAAAGGGCAGGACGTGGGATTTACAGCCAAACAACTGCAGACCAGGCTGGATAAGAATTTGCTGATGGTAGAGGATAGTAAAACTAAGATAACTGAATCGGTTGTAAGACCAAAGCTAGGCAGGTAGTAGGTGTTGTGAAAGATACGATAGAAAAGAGAGATGCTTCTATGTGTTCTTTTTCGCCTTTTGTCACTTAAATTTTGCAGTTAGCAATTCGAACAGACCGAATAGCCCATCGTTTCCCTAGCGTTTCCCCTGGAACGCTCTGTAATTTTTAATCAATTATACCGAACCCCCTGCTGGGTTAAGCTATCGTTTGGTGCCCCTCCAGTTCTTATACTGTACCTGGCCTACATGAAAATTTAGTGAAAGCAGAGTTCGTGCCGCAGCGGTGGGCCGCAGGTAAATGTATATGGAAAGATTAGCCAGGCCGGTTGTTAGTAGATATACAATCTATGCACTGCACAACCAGTAACAACAATATTTAGCAATAAGTTAACGCCAGAATGCTTCCCTTACTTTAATTGCTCAGCCATTTTCAATGATAAGTAGTATCCACCTGTTTTCAAGGGCCCCCTATACTCTATAAGGCCTGCTTGACGAGCAATTTGTAAATACCTTTCCGTAGTCCTTGTGGACTTCTGGATGGTAGAGCTGATTTGTCTGGAGCTTACTCCCGCACTATCTGCAATGAAAATTATAAGTTTAGCTATTTCTGGCTTTATACCGCCATTTATACCGCCATTTATACCGCCATTTATGCCGCCATCATAGGAGTCGCTAAGCAGGGCATCTATAGCAGCCATCGTTTTGGTGAGTATAGGGTCGCTTTCAACGGGAAGCGATGATGCTGGTTTCGGCGTTTCTTTCGCCGGAAGGGGAATGCGTACCCTGAAAACATTTCCCTCTACGAATTCAGGGGCTCCTTGTCCTGCGTAGAATTTAAGATACCGGTTAATATTTAGTACCCCGGAGCCTAGCTCCTCCACACGTCCTAACTGAATGAAGAATTTAGCAATGGTCGGGTTCTTAGGGAAGGGGGAGAACCGCTCCGGATCGATCGGACCAAAACCATGGGGATTGTTGGCGTTTTCCGTCTCAAGCACATCCTCTTTGATGATAAAGGTACAGGGATAGGCGTTGGTATACTCCCGATGCACAATCAGATTTGCCACGACCTCCCTGAAAATTTTGCTGCGCAGACTTACCCGCTGGGAGCCTTCCATAAAAAACGAGTCAGGTAGATGCTTGGCCACAAAATCCATCAACAGATCATAAGCATCTATTAGGTTAGTCTGAATGTACAGCCGGTCATCATAGCGATTTAGGTCCATGCGGCGTACCAGCGCATCAATTTTGTAGTGTGGCAGGACGCTCTGTATCACTTCATCTTTACCCAACAGAAGCGCTGCTGCCAGGGTGTAGCCTTCTACCTGAGTCTGGGGGTCCCGCTTCCAGAGCCCGGCCTTTTCCAACATCTGCTCATCAGACAGGGCTAGCCAGGGGTGGGTGGGGTGATGGCTGTTAATCAGGTTTCGTATTTTAGGGAATAGCTCTTCCTTAAAGTCGGAAAAGCGCAGGCCTGCATACACCAATCCTTCAGTATAATGAGTACGTTTTCGATTGTATAGGTCAGCAATCTGGGCCGTGCTTGTTAATTTAAAGTCACCATCGTTGCTGCGGTCAAACACTACCCCGGATGTGTTATGCACCTGAGAACTGGAAGGCACCTGGAGATGAATGATTGTCTTTCCATCCACCTGAAGCGACATTGGATATAAGATATGAGGTGGATCCAGTTTTTGGGGATTGTTGGATAGATTAACCAGGTTAGTGATCATGGTCCTTACAGCATCCGGTGCAATACCTGAAACCTGCCCCTGGTCATTAACACCCAGTAGGATATCACCTCCATCACGGTTAAGCATGGAGCAGATGGTTTCAAATAGATTACGGGGTAGGTCACTAGCCGCTTCCTTGTATTCGAGACGAATACTTTCGCAGGTTCCAAGCAGACGTAAGGTTCGTTCCTGGTTCATTTTTGTGCAAAGAGATGGCTCAGCGGGACTTTCCTACATACCCTTTCTTGAATAAAAGTTTCCAGCTTGCTGCTACCAGGCAGTAGAAGGGATGACAGAGCACTATCTATCTTCAAAAATAGTAGTTTTATAGTCATCTAGGGCCTTTTAATACACTCTAAATTTTCAAACTTTGCCGTCTCTTAGAGTAAGACGTAACCTTCAAACCTATGGCTAAGACCAAAACTACTGATAAAGAAAAGCTCGGGGAGCCTGCCTCTCCAGAAGTAGACAGCAGTCAATACGTTAAATCTAACCTGGTCATCCTGCCGGAACTCCGGGACCTGATTCCACCGCTGCGGCCGGAGGAAACTCAGCAACTGGAAAGCAATTTGTTGGCAGATGGCATTAAAGATCCTCTAACTGTCTGGGAAACTACTTCAGACGTGATAGGTACCACCAGTGCCGCGGGCAACCTCCCGGATCAGGAGGGGGGTAAAGGGCCTGTCTATGTCCTTATTGATGGGCACAACCGCTACACCCTCGCCCGGCAACACGGGCTGGATTACCCGGTTCATATCTTGCATTTTGACGATATAAGCCAGGTCCGGGATTACATGATCAACTACCAGTTGGGACGCCGGAACCTGACGCCCGAGCAGGCGTCTTACCTGCGAGGCCTTAGGTATAATAAAATGAAGGAGGAAAACCGCTCAGAGCGGATCAACGTGGCGGAGCATCTGGCCGGGGAATACAAAGTGAGTACTCGGACTATCAAGCGGGATGCGGAGTATGCGAAAGGGCTGGATGAGTTATCGCCTGGTTTGAAAAGTGAGGTGTTAGGCGGAAAGACGAAGTTTCCCAGAGCGGCGGCTAAAGCGCTGGCCAAAGAAAAGCCCGACAAGCCTATTCAGAACGCGGAGGAACTGAACCGGTTACTGGAAAGGCTACCAAAGGCTTTTACCAGTCTGGATGATCTGAAAGAAACACCGGAAGCGCAGGAGGATGAAAAGTCTCGGGAAATCACAAATTTGATTCAAAGATTGGTAGGAGAGGAGACGGAGGCTGTGGGGGGCCGGAAGCAGACAAAACGCCAGGCTCCCAAAGCAGTCGGCTTGCGGCAGGAGCTAAAACAACTCGTAGAGGGAGATTTGTCAAGTAAAGAGGTGATCCAGTTAATAATTCATAAGGCACAGGCTCTCCTAAATACACTGGAGTAGGAAGCCTAAAAGAAAAGTGACAGGATGTCACTTTTGCTCCAAAGATTAGCAGCTGCTATGGTTGGATGTAATGTTGAGATACTATACTTTTGTTATAAATTTTATAATTTATATATTATCTCAAAGCAGTAGCGTATGATAACCAGCGGGTGGAGGGTGATAAAGGGACTAGTGCTCCTGTTTCTGACTTTTTCGTGTGAACGAGCATCCACCGAAGAAGCAACGACGAAAGCAGCTTACCTGGGCAGCTGGGAACGAGTAGAGAAAGCGGAGAAGGGATTCACCATTTACGAGCAGGATAGGGGCGTGTTTCTCAAATACCGGAATGGCGAGACGCATCCCCTCCAGTACGAAGCTTCAGGTAATTACTACTATGCTGTCACTCCGCTGGGTAATAGGCCCCTGCTCCTGAAGGATGGTAAGATTACCATCCAAAATGGGTTCACGTTTACCTATACAAAAACCAGAAAGTAAAGAAAGAGGACACGGACGGGTGTCCTTTTCTAGTAGAAGGTTACTGATTATTTCTAACCTTTACCCGCCGTTGATATTCCTCCCTAAACCTTTTTCTTTGCTGCTCGAAATAGGCCGGATCAGATTGAGCCCGGTAGAGGGCTTCGCTCGATTGCTCCTCCTGTATTCTCTGCTGTTCACGTACTGAAATAACTGTCTCAGCCCTGAATTGTGGTGGGACCAGGTCCTTGTCCGACGACAGGAGAGGAGAAATCTCCTTCTCCGTGCGTAGGCTGTCTTCACCGACACTGGAAGCCCGAAACGTAGCGGGTAGTAGTCCGACTGATGAAGCCGGAAACACCTTAGTATTTGTAAGCTCTGCCTTCACAACCGGTGCTTGTGTCCACCCTGTTACCGGATTAGCTGCTCCACAAAGGAGGAGAAAGTACCTGACCCAATTCATTCTCTTTTTCATACGCCTTGGTAGTTATGGTTGTGATGACAAAAATAAATTATAAATTTGATAATTTATTTATTCGCCCATATGATTACAACCTCCGCCGAGAAAGATGGTCGCACCAAAGGCATAGACTTTCTCTTTTACCTAGCCCTTTTACTGTTTTTCCTGCACCACTACTGGTTTAACTTTGAGCTATTGGCTCCCTTACTGGAGATAGGGCCGCTGCGCCCACAGGAACTACTCACGCACGTACTGGGTAGGCTGGACGAGCGGCATGGGCTGTTTTATCACCCCCTGAATACGAAACTGGCGCTCTTCTTTTTGTTGGTCCTGCACGCGCTGGGTACCCGCGGGAAGCTGGATCCTGGTTTACAGGTGAAGGATGTATATCCCTACGCCCTGATCGGGACATTGCTGTTTTTCCTGGACTGTCTCCTGCTTACCACGTCGTTTTTTCCGCCGCGTATGTCAGGGCTTACCTACCTCATCCTGGACAGCCTGTCCCTTTTCTGTCTGATCAAAGCTGGTCAGTACGCCTCCCGGATCATGTACTTCCGTAATACCAATGATATTTTCAACAGCGAGAATGAAACCTTTCCTCAGAACGAGCAGTACAAAGAGAATGCGGACTCTATTCATTTCAAGACACTGTACTACTTCCAAAAGCAGTGGCGGGATGGCTGGATCAACATAATCAATCCCTTTCGGGCCAACATGATCCTGGGTACACCGGGTTCGGGTAAATCCTTTGCGGTGCTGGTGCCGGCCATCTGGCAGTCCATCTGGAAGGGCTACACCGCTTACATCTATGACTTCAAGTTTCCCACGCTGACCCTGGAAGCCTACAATGCCTACCAGAAGACCCTGCGGGAAAATCCGGCGGCCTGGGGGCGAGACGCACAAGGGCAGCTGATCGTCCCCCAGTTCTATATCATTAATTTTGATGACATTGAATATTCCCACCGGTGCAACCCGCTGGTTCCCTCGGGCATGACTGAGATCCTGGACGGCTACCAGAGCGCGGCGACAATTATGCTGAACCTGAACCGTACCTGGGTGGACAAACAGGGGGACTTTTTCGTAGAATCAGCCATTAACTTTCTGACTTCGGTTATCTGGTACATGAAGCTGGTAACGGTCAAGTACACCCACCTGTATGAGGAGGAGCTTCAAAAACCAGTGGGGCGGCGGAACCAGGAGAAATTGAGGCTGTATAAGCGCTTTCAGCGGGTGTGTACCTTTCCGCACATTTTGGAATTTGCTTGTCAGAAGGATTACAAGGAAATGTTTACCATCATGGCTTCCTACCCGCAGCTGGAGGCCTACGTACGACCCTTCGCCAGTGCGGCCCAGCACGGCGCGGCCGAGCAGCTCGAAGGACAGATTGCCTCGGTCCGTATTCCCCTGGCCCGGCTTTCTTCCGAGACCCTCTACTGGATCATGTCTGGAAATGATTTTAACCTGGATATCAACAATCCCGAGAGTCCCAAGATCCTGTGTACCGGCAATAACCCCGAGCGTGATGAGGTATACGGAGCGGTGTTTTCCCTGTATACCTCCAAGATGATGAAACAGGTCAACCGGCCGGGACGGCTGAAGTCGGCCCTGTTCTGGGACGAGCTCCCTACCATGTTCCTCAAGGGCATCTCCTCTCTTATGGCTACCGCCCGCAGCAACCGGGTGGCCACCTGGCTGGGCTTTCAGGACTTTGAACAGCTGACGGCTGGTTACGGGGAGAAAGAGTCCAGGGTGATCATGAACCTGCCGGGAAATGTATTCTCCGGACAGGTGGTGTTCGAATCGGCCGAGAAACTATCCCGCCGGTTCGGGAAGACCCAGCAGGAGTCAGAGAATATCACCTTTGGAAAGGAAGATACTTCAGTAACCCTTTCGACTTCCCTGCAGGAGGTAATTCCGGCCTCCAAGATTTCTTCCCTTTCACAGGGAGAGTTTGTGGGGCAGTTTGCTGATAACTTCGGAGAAGAAATCCGGTTAAAAACCTTTAAGGGATTGATCCGGGTGGACCAGGAAGGAATGAAAAAAAGCACCTATTCCACTCCTGTGATCAAGGACGTCCGAGAGCTCGTGAAGCAGTATTACCCCCAGGCAACGTACGACCCGAAGGACAAGGAGTCCTGGAAAGCCCGTCTGCTGGAGGATAATTACCGGTCCATTAAAAAGGAGGTAACCGAACTGATCAGGCTGGAATTCGAGGAGTTTTCAAAAGCGGGTGAAACTGCGGAGCCCGTGGTGCCTAAACTGAACCGTAGGCCATAACGCGATTATTTTATTCCAAGATAAAATGTACTAGTTTTGAATTTATAAATTATAATAGAATAACGTACCACCAGGTAACCTACGATTGCCATGACTTCTAATCCTGAGATTCACCGGAAACTCGATGAAATATACAGTGAGCCTGCCGCTGTGGCATTTTTCAACAAGCTGGTGTTTTCACTTTGCCTCCAGTTGATTGTAGTAGCCAGGCGGGAGCGGGGGGAACTGACCGAGGAAGAGGCTGAGCGTATGTACCAGCGGCCCAGCGAACAGCAGCTGCTGGAGCCATACGGGGTTGGCTACCAGCAGTTTCAGGCCCTTAAGGAGGGAAAAGGAACGGCGGTTACTATGATGACTTTTAAGCGGGCCGTAGAACGGAATGGCTATGATTTTGACAAACTCTACTACTCGGAAGAGCTCATCGACCTGGCGCTTGAAAAAGTAGGAGCCAGCCGCAAAGACAAACAAACGCTGCATGCGGTAAAAACCCGGTTAGCTAAGTAGTAACTGAGTACTACTCTCTGGAAGAAGACGCCTGACCGGCGTCTTTATTTTTTATGTACTCTTCGTACAGCCGGAGGTAGGGGAGGGGATCTACGAATTGTCCCGCCTTCCGGATGGCATAATGCAGATGAATACCCGTCGCTTTTCCAGTACGTCCCATGGTCCCAATAATTTCGCCTCGTCTGACCCAGTCGTTTTCGCGGATGTACAGCGCGCTGAGATGCCCGTAGGTTGTCTCGTAGCCACTGGGGTGCAGGAGCGTTAGGCTCAGCCCCAGTCCTTTCTGATGGCCTGACCAGATTACCCGTCCGTTGGCCGTAGCGTAGACCAGTTGAAACCCGCGCCGACACGCCAGATCCAGGCCCTGGTGCTGTTTGAACTTCCCCTCCAGCGGATGCAGTCTCAGGCCATAACCCGATGTGAGGTAAGGTACTTCTTCTTCATGGAGCGGACATATACCCGGTATCTCTTCCAGACAAGTACTATCCACCTTTCCCAGCCGGTCATACAGCCTAAGTACCTCCTCCGGACGCATGTCGTGTATTACATCCCTGACGGTGAGTTCCTCCGACACATGCTGCGAGTAGCCGGGCAGACTCCTGGAAAGTAAGAGCAGGAAAACCCAAAGGTAAACATGTTCAAACTTAGTCATATTATAAATTTTAAAATTTAAAATACGAAGGTATATATTTGTGCTTGAATACAATGAAACAAAGTCTGAAGAGAGGCAGGAGCTGGAAAATGTGGGCAGGCTTTGGGACCCGTAGGTTTATACCTGTACCCTTCTCTACTGATTTCAGGATCTTGAAACGTATAAACAAGTCCATTCCGATGAACACGATTAATAAGCCCCCTGGTATCTGTACCCTTGATTACCTATTCCAGACCTATGGAGAAGATGCGTTGGAAGCCTGTCAGATCCGTACCGACCTGACGGAGGAAGATCCGATACTGGTACCCACCGTACGGGAGCGCCTTTCGGTAGAAGAGTGGCTGGCTCTGCCCCAGGAGTTTCGTCTGTTTGTGCTGGCCGCCTTTTATCACCATTTATAAATCAGTACCCTAAAAAGTCCCCATGAACCAGCCCATTAATTTTCTGGATCCGGACAGGCTGGAGCTCTTCCAGCAGTTCCACGCTCATCAGGTGCAGTACCTGGCATTTGGCAGTTTTTCCATCAATGCCTACGAGCAGGCCCGTACCGACAGTACCATAAAGCTTTGGGTGGATACGCAGGGCAGTAACCTGCAACGCCTCAACCAGGCGTTACAGGGGGCAGGCAGGGCAGTGATGGCTGCCGATTTTGACCCTGAGCAAAAGAAACCTCTTGCCCCCACCAATGGCATTGCAACCCGCGATACGTTGAGCGTTGAATTCTATCCTACGATCAATGGCTTTAAGGGAACGGACTTTACCCAAGCCTACGGCAGGCGAGTTGACATCGCAACCCTGGAGGCCCCGGATCATACCCAGGATAAGGTGGTCAGGCTTTCTCACTTATCACTATCTGATTTATATCACAACGTTGGCCACACCCGGGGGAAAGCGAAGGAGTACAACCTGGCGGTCCTGTACCAGGCAGCCAAAGTGTTTCCGTTTTCTGGTCCGCCTCTGGCTGAACCATCTACCTACCTTACCATGGAAAAGCAGAACACACTAAAAATTGCCTCTAAGCCTGCACCCCGTCCCAACACGAAGACTCCCCTCTACGAGAAACGCGACTTCACCCAGATTCGGAATGAGCTTGATATGGAAGTGGTCCTGCAGCACTACGGCTACCAGCTTAGCTCCAAGTCCAAACCCAATGACCTGTGGCGGGTCTATAAATCAGGTATTACCGGCGATAGTCAGCGCTTTGCCGTGATGACCAACTCCAGGAGTGGTTTTAAGGGGTTTGTGGACCTGAACAACAATGCTCTGAAAGGCGATGTCGTGGGATTTATCAAATACAAGGAAGGAGACTACAGGAGGGTTTTCCAGGTGGTTGATGAGTTGCTGGGGAATCCGTCGTACCGGGAGCGGGTAACGCAGGTCCCACCCATGGCAGTAGCTACGCCCCGGCAGTACCTCAACGATCAAAAGCTCAGGCAATCTGACCTGCTGGAGACCTACAGCGTGACCCTGTATTCCCCTCAGCAGTCAGACTACCTGACCCGAAGCCGGATGCTGGCACCTGAGACGGTTCAGGCACCAGAATTTCAGCACCAGGTTCTGACCGTTCAAAAGGGAAGCCATGTTAACGTGGCCTTCCCGCTCAGGTCGGAGAAAGGAAACATCCTTTCCATGGATATCCGGAACGATGATTTCAAAAGCTTCCCCCCCGGAAACAAGGGTGATGCCATCTGGAAAAGCAATGGACACGCGCAGCTCCTTCACGGGATGGAGTACCACCTGGGCGATAAACTTGTGCCGCTTGAGCGGGGGACAAAAGGCACTGTCTCGGGTACGGGCAGTTCGCAGATTTTCCATACCGACCATCCGGTGGAAGGGGTGCTTTCGGTACCCGTTGAAAAGGGGAGCCTAAGCCCTATACCCACGAACCGGATCATTATTTCCGAGTCACCCATCGATTCCCTGTCTTACCACAAGCTGTCGCCTCCCCAGGCAGGAGAGTACCGCCAGTACATTTCGCCCGCCGGCAATCCTTCCAAAGAGCAGCTGGGGCATATTGCCCGCTTCGTGCAGGAGCATCCCAAGGCCCAGTTCGTCATCGGGATGGACGGAAATCCACCGGGGCATCGGTTCGCCATCAATCTGTTGGCTACAAAACACCACCTGCGGAACGATAGCTACGCCATCCATCCGCAGGTGGTATACAACAACCCCACACCTGTACCCGGAGAGGGGAAGGATGTAACCGATATAAAAGAAGTGGGATTTAACTTACTTACGCTCCAAATCAAGCATCCACTTAGCAGCTCGGTAAGTTTTGAAAAGGCCCGAGCCCAAAACGAGGAAGTACTGGGGCGTCTACTCGACAAGGTAAACCTGTACCAGCCCCCCGGTAAGTTGGCTACTGAGACACGACGGGAGAATTTTGTAGTAGTTGAAACGGGTACCCTGCGAACTGAGTCGGAGATTCGGTTTCCGAATCAGTCCAAACTCCTGGAAAGGGTTCTTGACCAGCTGGCAGAGGAAATAACTCGGCGGGATGGCCAGCGTTTGACCGCCGTTTTACGGCCCACTGCCGTTCAGAACGATTTCAATGATGTGCTGCGCAGCCGAAACGGGCAAAGCCTGCCCGAGTCAAGCAATCTGTCGCTGAGCGGGGTGCCTCTTGAACCCTATCAACGGGTTGAGAATAGCCATGCGCAAACAGAATGTAAGCAAGAGAAGAATCATCCGGAACCGGGTAAAGTGGAATCGGTACCCAAAAATAGAGGGATGAGAATCTAGGAGCCTATGGCACCTATACGCTGTAATATTGTTGTATTATTTTAATAGAAGTACGGAGGCTGTATAATTGAAAGCTTTTGCAAGTAGGATCTTGTAATGGCTCTTATTAGAATTAGAATAAAATATTAACGCTTTTTGCAAGAAAAGCCTGCTGAAAAACGGAACCGGTGGGAAAGGGGGAGCTAGAGGGTAAATAGTACTTAACTAAGTTGTACCAATTGCTGTAATGTGGTATCTTTAGGTAAGTAAAGCGGGTGACAGACCGCCATTTTCAAACCTCTTAATTCATCTTTCTCATGGTTTTACAACCTCCATCCCTTGTTACTTCTCTATCAGACTGGGAAGTAGTTCAAACCCCAATCACTTCTTATTTTCAGGGAGAGCCGCAGCAGCTCACCGGCTACAAAGCCCTGGTCCGTAGTGATACCGGTGCGCTCCTGAACGTTTGCAGACAGGGGTACCAACCCATGACCAATGCAGCCTTTGTTGAATGTGTCGAAAAGTTTGCAGAGGTCACTCATTTTCCCATCGAAGCTATCTATGAGCTGGAAGGCGGTAAAAAAATGCTTGGCTACTTACGCTGTACCGAACCCTTTGAAGTAGGTGGCTTTGCCTTCAAAGACCATCTGCTTATAGGAAACAGCCATGATGGCAGCACGACCTTTTTTGTGGGTCATTCTAACATAATGGTTCGCTGTAAAAATCGTTTTGCCCGTCAGTTCCGTTCCCTCAAGGTCAGGCACTCTAATAACCTTACGGTAGGCGTAGAGCGTATTCAGGAAGAGTTCAACAACTACCGTCAAAGTCTGAAAGACTACTACACGTCTCTGGATTCGTTTTCCAGGATAAAAGTATCCCAGGAGTTGCACGATAGTTTAGTGGCTCGCATCACTAATTTGAGCCGGGAAGAACGCCTGGGTAGGGAGGAACTCAGCACCCGGAAGAAGAACATCATTACCTGTGTAGAGGCAAGTCTCCAAACGGAGATGGATGCTACGGGCTATACCCTGTTTGGCCTTTTCAATGGCCTGACCCACTACACTTCCCATGTGATGAAGAGTAGTAGTGACAATACACTTTCGATGTTCAATCGGGCCGAAAGGATCAACGGAGAAGGCTACGGGCACTGCCTCCATCTGGCGCGGGGTCCCCAACTCCTCAAGAACCCGGACCTGAATAGTTTTAGTGATTTACTGGCCTGATCTTTCACCGGCACTCATCCTGCTTCCAGTAAGGTGGGTGCCATTATCTTGTGTATGATGACTTCTATCAATCAATCCTATTCTGATACGATGAGCCTGCTGGCCCGGGAGCAGGTACAGGCTTATCTGGTCCGTAGTCAGGACCTCTATATCTTTGGCAGTGAAGCAGCCTGTCAGCGAATTATGCAATTCTACCGGGGGCGTCCCGATGGGGTATGCCTGTCTTATGCCATTGATCCGTGGTACCAGCACTACGTTACCCTGCCTAACTTCCAATAACACAGCAGGGCTAGGTACACATAAGGCAGTTCAACCATGGAAAAATTGCCTGGTTGGACTGCTTTATGAGTTTCTTTCTATGTAGGAAAAAGTAAAAAGTGCGGGAATCGGATGTTAAAAAGAGTTTGAATAACAACATCTGAGCCAGAGCTCATCACCAAGAAAGAAGAAACCAATAGCAATCAGAGCGTTCATTTCCGACCAAGCCTTTAATTGTACATCCAGTACAGCTCCTTTAATGGCAAATCTCACTAAAGCCATAGCTAAAGAACTACAATGGATGATGACTACTTTTTTCAGTTGTAAAAATTCTGATTTTGAAATGGCTCTCAAAACATTTAAGTGAACATAGGGTTACAAATCGATAGATAGGAAGTTTCCCCTATATCAAACGAAATCAAATTTCTAAACTTATAGTGACCCTGTAACATGATCGCGGCTACTGACCAGGATAAAAAGCTAGTGGTAGATATACTTAGCTCTGCATTCAACGAGAATCAGAGCGTGAACTATCTTATACCTCAGGATGGTAACCGATTTAAGCGGATCCGGGCTTTAATGGACTACTCGTATGAGGTTTGTAAGACAGCGGGAAAAGTAGTCTTGTCAGATGATCGTAAGGCATGTGCCCTGGTGCTCTTCCCGGATCAGAAGAAAACCACATTAACCAGTTTAGTGCCGATGGTTCGGTTGATAAAAAATGCCATTGGAGTGGGCAACATTGGTAAAGCCATGAACCGGGAGAGTCTGATTGCAAAGCACCATCCTCAGACTCCCTTCTACCACCTCTGGTTTATTGGGGTACAGCCCGAATACAAGGGAACAGGCATTGGAGGTAGGTTACTTCGTGAGTTGATGGAAGAGGCAAAAGGAATGAACCGGCCTGTCTTCTTGGAAACCTCGACGATGAAGAACCTTCCATGGTACAAGAAGCACGGCTTTTCCATTTACCACAATCTGGAACTTAGCTACACACTTTATTTATTACGAAAAACTTTTTGACGGTATGCGGGTATTTGGCACAGATATACACATTATAACTTTTACATTCATTGTACTTGAAGTTTTCTTTTTGTTGTACCAGCTGTACTACTACCTATGCTGGCCCAGGGACTCTAACCGAAAGTACTACCTGATTCTTCTGGCCCTTCTCATCACTAAGAACTTGGCGATGGGGCTGTTTCCGGATCCTCAGTATGAGCATATTCCCATAGTGATGCAGTACGGATTTACCTACGCTGCCGGGTTTATCATGGCTTCTTACTTCCCATTTTATTTCTACAAGTCCTATAACCTTACCGGGTTAAGATTCCATGCGGTGTACGGTGTTTTTCTGTTCCTGTACCTGCCTTTCATTCTCACGTTTATATTTGAATATGCCCTAATAGGTAACATAGATAATGCCATTGCCCACGGACTCGTAGTACCGGCCATATACAGCCTGGTGCTGGCCTCCGCAATGTGGAAATCCATTCAAAAGGCCTTTCAAAAAGAGATTGAAATGAGACAATATTGGGAAATTATCCTTTTGTACTGCTCGGTAGTCCCCTTTATTGCCATTGCTTTTTTTCCGGATATAAGCCAGGCAACCGAAGCCATCATTACAAATAGTGGCTTTACTATTTTAACAGTTCTGTTTATCCGCAGGTCTATCCTACAATCCAGACAGGATCGGGCCAGGCTGCTGGAGCTTCTACAGGCAGATACTATGGGTACTCAGATACTCGGTATAGGGTATGAAGACCATCAGGAGATGGTGCTGGAAACGAATATGAACCTGTACCAATTGTCAGAGCGGGAAAAGGAGGTTGTACGGCTCGTCAGAGTCGGAAAACCATATAAAATAGTCGGCAGTGAGTTGGCGGTTAAGGAGCGTACAATCAAGAAACACATAGAAAAGATATTTGAGAAGGTGGAAGTGACCAACAAGGCAGAATTGCTGCATAAGATAATGCAGGAGCAGCCACCAGCCAGTTAGAAGCCTGCATAGTGAAGCTGATACGTCTTTGTCCCCTGGTTGGATTCGCCTAAATACCTTGCTAATTACGACAAAATCCGAGTTGCTTTCGGTAGTAGTTTCTGGCACATTTGCTACCGTGCCCTTGCTGATCAATTAAGTACTGGTTAGAGGCCTTTAAAACATGTGTGAGCGAATTGTGCAGAACCGGAAATTATGAAACTATCAGAAAGTAACCCATCAAGCCGTAGACAAAAGACAGATCAAACATCCACCTGCTTTCTTTGCAATCCAGATATATTCACCCCATTTGGAGCTGATGCTTTAAAGCCTGCTTACCTGACTACCTGTTCCACACTGGGAGTAGAGGAAGTAGTATTGGTACCTAGAATGAGGATCCAGATAGGAGAGGAGACGTGGGGGCGATTAAGCCTGAAAATAAAAGAGAAAATAGTGAAGTTGTTTTACGAGTCGCTTTGAGAGGTTAAGTCATGTGGATTGGAAGAGTAGGTTACATGAGTCATCCCGAACTTTGGGCGAAGATTTGATTGTAAGAAAAAAGAGCAGCTAGTGCGGCTCTCAGTCGGTAAAGCGGTGTCAGCGCGAGTTGGCACCGCTTTCCTGTTCGATAACACCATCTTCGCCGCAGTTCTTCTCTAACCTTATCCTGTAGCGTGCTCACCAACAGCAACAGGAAGCATTAGTCTTACCGGAGTTTTTTTGGATGGCGAAATAGTAAAATCCTTCCGAATTTAGTGGTGCGAACTACTGACCGGAAAGTTTTCTTATGTCCAAGGACTCAGTAAAAGTCGACATCCATGCTGACGAAGTCAAGCAAGAAGCTGGTTATTTTTACGGACAGCTCTATGAAGTTGTTCGGCCATTGGCTCAGCAGCTCGATGAGCTACTGGACCGGCGTCTGGTAAGTACATTTATAGCTTTTTTAGGCTGCATCCTGTGTCACCGACACAACAGCATGAGCCTTTTGCTGAGCGAGTTAGGAGGTAAACTCTTAGGAGAGGCGCATGCTCCGGCAGGCACCAAGCGCATGGCAGCGGCCAATCGTTAATAACTTGCTGCGCAGCCAGAAGTGGTCACACCAGCTAATCGAGCAGTACCTACTAGCCCAGGCCCTACAGCAAGCCCAGCAGCTACAGCAGGCCGGGCATCGAGGTAGAGAATCAGACCATCCGTCAAGCACTATTCGACCTTCAAAAAGAGGTATAGCAGTTAAGCGACAATAAGTAAACGTTATTTGAGCAAACTACCTAGAGCCCTGTCGACGTGTAGGACTACCTCTGCTTCATTTAGCCCCAAGAGGAATAGTCCAATTAAGGTTTACAGTTTACTCTCTTGTTTAGAATAATATTCCTGTTCAAATATAAAGGGCATTGGTTGCATAAAGTCGAATGTCGATAAATTGAGTTATAATATATTTTAATATATCGCTCAGGCTACTCAGTTGAAGATTCCTGTTCGGGCATCCATCGTCCACGTCTATTTCATTTATTAGAATTATTCCGAAAAGCTAAGTAAATAATTGCTCGCCTCATACATCAGTCTACTAGAGAAAAACCTGATTTATCTATTTTTAATCGAGCTGAGATTTTCGTATAGCTCCCCTGGTGCAACAGGAATTGCGTACAGCTAAATCTCAGTGCCTCCTTTTTAGCCACGATGTGTACAGGAAGCAGGTAAATGATTTCTATTATTATGTCCAATAACATTTATTTATCGGACATAACCGGATTTTGGCTATCTTGCCTCCACATATTACTTTTCTTCGCCATGACACTTCTAGCAGCTAAGGTCTCGGGTCAGGCGCTCAGGCTGGCCACCCACGAGGAGCTGGCCCAGCAGACGGCGGCTTTTTTCAACCGGGGACTGGAAGGAGCCCTCAACACCCAGCTGGCCTACCGTTCGGACCTCAACCAGCTTCGGCAGTGGCTGCAACGGCGGGAGCTGGCCGATCTGCCCCTGACGCCGGCCACCCTGGCGGCTTACCTCTCCGATGAGGCCACCCGGCATAAATGGGCGACCCTTTCCCGCCGCCTGGCCGCCATCCGTAAGTGGCACCGGCTCCACCAGCATCCCGATCCTGCCCTGGACCAGACCGTACAGACGGTGCTGGAAGGCATTAAACGCACCCTGGGGACCGAACCTGGGCAGGCCCTGGCCTTTGATATTGAAGAGTTTAAGGCAAAGATTCGATCCATCCCCCTGACCCCCGCCGGACTGCGCGAGCGGGCCTTGCTCCTGGTGGGATTTGTGGGGGCCTTTCGCCGGTCGGAGCTGGTGGCCCTGAATATAGAAAGTGTTCAGTTCACCCGGGAAGGGGCCGTAGTTACCTACCAGGGGAGTAAGACCAACCAGTACGGAAAAACGGAGCAGAAGGCCTTGTTTTTTAGTCCGGATCCGGATACGTGTCCCGTCCGGGCCCTGCAGGACTATACAATGGTATTGGATCGTGCGACCGGGCCCCTTTTTGTCCGCTTTCGCAAAGGCAACCACATCACCGGGGACCGGCTCTCGGACAAGCAGGTGGCCCGCACCACCAAGACCTATCTGGGTCAGGAATACTCGGCCCATTCATTACGGGCCTCCTTTGTGACCATCGCTAAATTAAATGGAGCCGACGACTCGCAGATCATGCAGCAGACCAAGCACCGCACCCGCACGATGATCGACCGCTATACGCGTGTACAGCAGGTGGTCAGGCATAATGCCGCCATGAAGCTGGGGCTATAAATAAAGTGTAATTAAGCCATTATCAGGTACGCGCAATATGCAAACAGATGATTTGTCGCATCCTGATCATAGCTAAACTTTTTACATATATACAGACTGATGATAAACCCTTCGACCAGATATATAGCTGTCCGGAACTATGCTGAAATTTTTAATGATATATTGCCTAACGATAAACTTAAGTTTATCCGGGCATATCCCACTGATTTGCTGGTAATTAAGCTCTCTAAAATTAATGCAATCCTGTTTCAGGAATTAGACATCCCGCGCCAGACCACGCGCAGCTTAGAGATCCTTTTTCCCGGAACCGATTCCATACCATTGGCGGACATTAAGGATTTTGAGACCAGCGCCTATTTTGCATCGGCGTCAATCAGCCTTTTATTGAAAGCTTGCATGGAAAACTTCGTTGCGTTGGGTGCTGACCATCGCGACCATCCCCATAGTCTTGGCTTAGACCTGCTTAAGACTATCTTAATCTTCAATGGTCTTTACTTCAAAGATGATCCGAGCCTGAGGCGGGATAGTTTCGAGGCAATTTTTCGGCTGGATATGCAGCAACAGGCATACATCAGATCTAATGTTTACCAGAAAATGTTTACGATGGTAAAATTTGCCTTTGCATCAAAATTTTTATCAGAAGCTGACGACTTGAGCATAGAATGCCGCGAATTTTGTGCGCACTTCCAGATTGCCAATCCATGGTTCTTTGGCAAATTTATCCTGATGATTTTTGAAGCAATGCTGGCTGAGGGTAAGTCAGGAAAAAATACCTTTAACCTGGAAGGCATCCCTCCAACAATTATTTCGGAATTCACAATTGACCGAAGCTCATTAGAAAGACAAAAACCCCTTTCTATAAATATGGATATAATTCCCAAGCCTCTTTACCTTATTGGTAATAATGCGGTCATCCTTGATTATAATTTTTTCCAATACGCAATTGATCAGGGCTTTTTCTACTTACTATATAAGAACACAAGCCTTAGTAAAGGCCTTCGTTTTAACTCTTACAATGCCTTCCAAGGCTATATCGGCTATCATTACTTCGAACAGTACCTCGTAAAAAAATACTTATCGGCCATTTTCTACCGTCCTCACCAAAAGGTGATCAGCAGCGAACAATACCAAGATTTCATCATTAAGGCTACGGAAAATAAAGTGCTAGTGATCGAAGTCAAGAGCTCAACTTTCCATGCGAAGACCCTGGAGGAAATGGATTTCAACGCCTTTCGCTCTACTATTGATCAAAATTTGCTAACATCTAAAAGCAGTGCCACAAAAAACAAGGGGCTGTCACAAATAGTAAAACAAATTGAATACCTGTATGATGATACCTCTGACCTTGCACACTTACTAGGTATTTCGGCACCGCATAAGGTGACTATATATCCAATCATCATCTACTCTGATCCTAATTTCGACGTAAGCGGGGTAAATGATTACGTGAACGAGCAGTTTGACGCAGTGAGGTCTAACGGACATAAACAAGTACGATCCATTAAACCAGTGACTTTAATCAACATCCATGTACTTATTAAGTATTATGCACATATGAAGCAGGGGCCTTCCCAACTCACCGATCTGATCAGCGGATACTTTTCGTACATCCGAAAAAACAAGAAAAAGTACATCAAGGAAGGGCATCTTCATGAGCATTACCTGGCAAACATTTCTTTCGAAGCCTATCTACGACGAACGTTGCCTGGAGATCATCTTGTCAGGAATCTGCAGGCCATGGAAAAAGACTTCGATCTCAATATTCCCGCTATACAATAGCTGGTTTGTTGGGTAAGTTATGTACGTAGTCAAGTAAAAATGGATAGAAGGACAGAAACAATTTAGTAATCGCACCGGCGACCTGGTTGTTTCACCCAATTTACCTTAGTTATGTCCAAGACAACTTAAAAATCGCTTAGGCGCTCCAAAAGGCTCAGTCAGCCTCATCTCATTTCGAGCGCGCATCTGCTATTCGAATGATGCAAGCGGCTCTACAAGCCAGCAGTTTGAGCACAGACCAGCGGCCTCGTAACTTGTCAGACAATGGGTCAGCTTATGTATCTCGGTATCAAAAGGAATATTTGAAAGGGGAAGGCATCGATCACCTCCGGTGTGCTCCGTATCATCCAATGACTCAACCGGGCGGCCAGAGCCGGTAAAATCGAACGCTAACGGTACGCCGTCGCGGCATCGGTCCATGAAAAATGTGTTGTTATTAGAGCACTATTTCAGTCCTGATGAACTGAGCAGCCGCCTGGCTGAGTGGGTAACTTATTATTTTTAGCAACGATATCATGATCGGGGCGCCGGAGCGCTCACTAGAAAACGAAAGGCCAGCGAATGCTTATTAGGGTCTTCAGGATCAGATAGTAGCCCAGCGGCAAAAAATCAAGCATATGTCAATGCTTGAACGCCGGAAAAGCGGTGCGCCGCTGCGCTCATATTTTTCAGCAAGTTTAAGGAGGATAAAACCTTCTCTTCTCTTTTCACTACTCCGGCAGCCCGGCCACAGCTGTCCACTTTCCGCTGATGATCTATAGTTGGCACCTATAATGAGTTGTTTCACTTATCATGTGCCAAATTTACTAAATCACACCCTAAATTACCACTACCTAGTTTGTTAGTGCCCTTTTAGTCCTTTTTCTTGTAAAAGTCTCTATTTCAGCAACATAATTTTTTTCATTCTCCGTCCTTGCAATACCACCTTACCGTTAAATAAAATTTTTTGGAAAAAATTTTTTCTTGAAACACTTTTGGATTACCAATCGAGCAGTAGAGGGAATAGGGAAGGATGATGTTTGGTGTGTTTTTTAAAAAAAATCTTCACACACTATATTGAAAGGCTTACTGTCAATAGCCTATCATATCTAACATGTTAATGTTATTAGTAGACCCTTTAAATTATCCATCCCTAATTCTAACTGTGATTGTCTTATGAAGTTTTTCTACTCTCTGCATTCAAATTCAGATTTGTTATCCCCACATTTTACTTCTTCGCTACCTTCTTTTCTTAGTCAAATCATTCAGTAAGTTTTGTTGGCATTGGCAGGATGCAATCACACTATACTAGTGGTATAAACTACTAGGAAGAAAATTCTTTGCTTGCATCATACAACAAAGACATAAAAAGCCTTTGCTGTTGACGCAAAATGAATTTGTGACAAGAGGACCTGCTGTCGATTTATTTCGGCGCTAAACTCCTACTATCTGATATGGCTATGACATATCTGTAGCTGGTACTGCTATTCTCCTTTTACGAAGAGAATTAGTAGTCATATACTTACCCTGTTGTAAGGAGCGGTTGCCGGAGGAGTCACCGTGCCAGAGCCATAAGTGCTACAATACTTAACTGAATCTTTACAGACTTGCTCATATCAATAAAAGCTTATATACCACAACCACCCCTCTATGCCCATATTTACCAGATTAAAGAATAGTATTTTTCTGTTACTATTTCCCTTGTGTCTGTTTGGTCAGACGCCGGAGCGCAACTACGTGCTCACACGCACCTACAAGCAGCCCGGGGCCACCGAAGCTCAGGGCAACACCTACTGGGGCACCCCCGACCAGGTCCACACCCAGATCTCCTACTTCAACGGACTGGGACTGCCCCAGCAGCAGGTCGATGCCTTTGTGGGACCCTCCGGACAGGACCTCATCAGCCAGACCTCCTACGACAACCAGTACCGCCCCAACAAGACCTACCTGCCCGCCGCCGCCGCCAGCAACAACGGCCGCTTTGTCAGTAGCCCCAACTACGGCTACTACGGCAACAGTGGCCTGGTCTGAGCTCCCACCGGCAGTCCCTTTACCGAAACCTACTTCGAGAACTCCCCCCTGAGCCGCGCCAGCGAACAGAAAGCCCCCGGCGTTTCTACCGGCGTGCGCACCTACTACAAAGTCTACACCGACGGCTCGGTCAAACGCTACGGAGTCAGTGGGGGCGGGCTCAACCAAATCACCCAGAACGGCAACTATTCGGCTAATCAGCTGACCTACACTGAGACCAAGGACGAGAACGACAACACCGTCCAGGAGTTCCGCGACAGCCACGAGCGCCTGGTGCTGCGCCGGGTAAAGAACGACGGGGGGGATCTGGACACCTACTACGTCTACGATGAGATCGGCCAGCTACGGGCGGTGCTGCAGCCCCAGTACCAGCAGGAAAGCGATCTGAACAAGTATGCCTTCCTCTATAAGTACAACAACCGCGGGCTACTAGTCGAGAAGAAGGTACCCGGAGCCGGAGTGGCCACGATGGCCTACAATAGCCGGGATCTGCTGGAAACTATGACCGACGGCCGCGGCCAGCCGTTCTACTACCTCTACGACGAGGCCAACCGCCAGAGGGAGATGGGCGTCAACGGCAACCCACTGGTCTACAACTATTACGACGACTACGGCTTCTCGCCCTTCCGGGGCTATGACAATGAGCTGCAGCTTTCGGGTAACGAATTTGTCAACAACCCCCAGGGCGAGTCGCGCAAAGGGCTGGTGACGGGGCAGCGCAGCCGCATCCTCAACGACGATGGCACCTATGGCGACTGGCTGTGGACGGTGACCTACTACGACAACCGCGAGCGGCCCATCCAGGTGGTACGCCAGCTGTACGGCATGGGGGGCGATGCCTACGAGCGTATCTCCTACAAGTACAGCTTTGACGGGCGCGTGCTGCAGGAGCGCACCACCCAGGGTACCAGCAGCAAGACCTACCAGCTCGACAAGCTCATGGAGTACGATCAGGCCGGGCGGCTGGTGAAGACCGACCATACCTTCCGCGACAACGGCAGTGTGCAGAAGCAGTACACACACCTGGCGCAGAGCTACAACGAGGTGGGGCAGCTGGCCCAGAAGCGGCTGTTCAACTCGCTCAGGGGACAGAGCTACAAGTACCAGGTGCGGGGCTGGCTCTGCGAGGCGGGCAACACCAACGGCCAGGGGCTGACGCTGAGCCTGAACTACTACGGCAACGGCAACATCCAGAACCTGAACTGGGGCACCCCCCACCGCAGCGGGGGCATGAGCCTGAGCTACGACCGGGCCAGCCGGCTCACCAACGCCTGGGGCTCGGGCAGCTTCCAGGACTACAACGAGACGGGCCTGGGCTACGACCGCAACGGCAACCTGACCAATCTGACGCGCATGCGGGCGGGCTCGTACATCGACCAGCTGTCCTACCACTACAACGGCAACCAGCTGCATCGGGTGGACGATAGCGGCAACGGTGGAGAAGGCTTTGTCAACGGCAGCAACCAGCAGGATGAGATGGCCTACGACGGCAACGGCAACCTGACGCGAGACTACAACCGGGGCTATAACGACAACAGCATGCAGTACAACGCGCTGAACCTGGTGCGCTACATCAACAAATCCAATCAGGAGCTGCGCTACACCTACGATGCCGCGGGCGTGAAGCAGAAGATGCAGTCGCCGGAGGGGATCACCTTCTACGCCGGCGCCTTCGAGTACAACGCCAACGGCACGCTGCTGCGGGTGGGTCTGGAAGAGGGGCAGTTGGTGCGCAACCCCGACGGCAGCTACACGCTGCACCACTACCTGAAAGATCATCTGGGGAATGTGCGTCTGGTGTTTGATGAGCAGGGGCAGACGGTCCAGGAGACCGAGTACTATGCCTTTGGCTACGAGGTCAGTCGCAGCGGGGAAGAGAAGAACAAGTACCTCTACAACGGCAAGGAGAAGCAGCCGCAGACGGGCTTCCTGGACTACGGGGCACGGCAGTACGATGCCACCCTGGGTAGATGGATGAGCGTGGATCCATTAGCTGCAATTGATTATAGCTACTCGCCATATACTTATGTGGGAAATAATTCCCTCCGTTTTATTGATCCCGATGGTATGAAACGGGTGAATGTTGAAGGCACTAATAATTACTACGATGATGAAACAGGAGAATTAACTGTTGTAGGTAAGCGCGAGAGATCAGATCCTCTGGTAGGACATTTATTTGTTGCTTATGCCCGAAATTACGAGAAGTATGGGCACAGCAGCCCTTTCCAGGAAGCATTTCACTCAGGAGGCAGAGATGCGGCCCTAATTATAGGTGCTCCCTTATTAGCTTTTGGAGCAGCCGAAGTAGGCTTAGGTGCTGCAATTTCGTATGGATCCTCTTTTGTTAATTTTGCAAAAGTGGCAAATACAATTAGAAAAGTCAGGTGGACTCCTTATCTTGGTAAAGCGGCATTAAGTTTATTGGGACAAGGGGCAGGTAATATGTTTGAAAATAAAAGTCAATTAGATATGGTCGGTTTATTCGCAGATGTTACATTTTCACCAGGAAGTAGTGCTTTAGCCGGAGCAATTGGTAGCGCTGGCTATGATTTCCGAAACGGCAATACATTTAGTGAAGTTAATGATGTAAAAGCAGGCATGATAAAATTAACAACAGGGTTGGGATTTGGCTTTTTAGGGGATAATGCGAACAAATTAATGACGACTAACGGCTTCTCTGCTGCCATGAGTGGTTATATGAACGCTATGTTAGAAGTATTTAATCAAGGTGTAGATGCCACTGCTACAAAGTCAATGGATACTAAATCACCTCAGAGGTAATGACAGAAGAAAAAAAAATTAAACTTGCAATCTTTTTCATTCTTGTAGCATTATTCATGGTATTTTATGCATATGACAAATATAGGCTGCAGGAGAAACTAAGGCAGTGTTCCATATATACAGTAGCAAAACCTACTAGGACATTTAGATTAAGAGGTAAATTTAGATTGGAGTACATCTATATTATTAATGGGGAAAAGTTTATTATGGATGATCCTGCTAACATATACGACACAGGAGGATCTTGGTGGGAAAGGAATAAGGAGGAACTAATGAGGCGGCGGTATTGGATTCAGGTATGGTGTGAGGATTATAGAAAACATAAGATACTCTGGGATCTGGATGTACCGGACTCGTTGGTGACTATCCCTGGCCTAGGCTGGAAAGAACTACCAGCAGGACTTCCTGCATACCACCACCCCGATGAGTAAAAACATCTAAAAGTTGTCCCTCTTTTCTTATCTATGCTCTTTACGTAGATGCAGGATGGTAGCAAGATTTGGCTAGATGAGGGGCAGCTGGTGCGCAAAAGCAACTACACGCTGCACCACTACCTGAAAGACCATCTGGGAAATGTGCGTCTGGTGTTTGATGAGCAGGGGCAGACCGTGCAGGAGACGGAGTACTACGCCTTTGGCTATTATCTAGCCTTAATGGCAGGGATTATTAATTGTTCTGCTTTTCATTAGGCAGAAAGAAATAGTAACTAACTTATAATGAGCATTTCAAAAATAAAGATTACACTCCCCCTTTTATTAGCTGTTTTATACATCATTTTCTTTTTCAGCTTTATTTACTCTTATGCCGAAAATGCCCCCTTCATAGATGACTACAATGGCTTGTTCGACTTCTTGATCGCTTATCTGAATGCTGACACGCTTGAACGAAAATTCCACTTCCTGATCAGGCAGCACAACGAGCATCGGATTGCTTTTCCCCGGTTGGTTACCCTTTTGTATTACTATATAGTAGGGGAAGTCAATCTGAAGTACCTGATCCTCCTAAGCTCTCTCAACCTGGTGCTGTTGTGGGGGGTCTTGGCCAAGGTCATGTACAGCATCAAGCGAGACCTAGTTGCACTTATACCTATGGTGCTCCTCCTCTTTCACTTTCAGCACTATGATAATATCTTTTGGGCGGAGTGTTCCCTTCAGAATCTGTCAGTCGCTTGCCTGGGAGTAGCCAGTGTATGGCTTTCCGTTCAGCCAGGATTTGCTCATAGGCTATTTGGCCTAGTGTTAGCTGTCCTAACCACCTTCTCGAGCGGCAGTGGCCTAGCCATCTGGGTCGTGTTATGCCTGGTATTTATACTTGAAGCCCAGTGGAAGCGGCTCCTAACTACGGTAGTCGTAGGGGGAGTCAGCCTGCTGTTCTATCTGAGAGATTTAGAGCTTACCACAGTCAACGAGCCATTTTCAATCTACAAACGGATAGATGATGTCTTTGGTACCTTCGGGCTGCTGGGAAGCTGGATCGACTTCAGGGAGGAGAGTACCAATCCCCTGGCCATTGTAGCAGGCATGCTCTCCTGTGCCATTATATTATATCCCATTCTCCGGAAATTGTGGTCTCAGCGCCGTCTTGATCCTATCTCCCTGTTCATCCTGGGGTCTCTGCTGTACATAGGAGCCACGGCCTTTATCATCAACTTCGGGCGCGATGCCTATACCGAAAGCCGGTATAAAATCTACGCTTCCATCGCACTGTTACTGACGTACATATCCCTGTACAAGATTGTTCCTCATACTAAGAAGAACTACCTGAAACTTACTAGTTTGGCCCTTGCTGTTATATACTGTGGCTTCACTACCTGGCGGTACATTCCAGAGGTAGATAAGCGTCGTCATTCAGTATTAGCTGATCTGCAGACAATACTGTCAAATCAGCAAACCGTACGTACCAAGCCATTTGCCTATCGGATCGAAATTTTACAAAAACTTAAGGCCTGGCAGCCTCCTGTAGAGGTACTGCGGCAAGAGTTCGACTGGTCTCAGCAGGACGAGCATCTAAAAAGCTCCAATGTAGTTATTAATGAGCAGGGGGATCTAATCTCAGTTAGTTATGAGGAACTGGTGCGTAATCAGGCATATTATCTATATGCGGTGTCTAAAAATTTCGTCTTCTTCTTTCCGATATACCGGCAGCGCAATTCACTTCTTGACTTTCTGAAGACGGGTCAACTGTACTCACTCAGGAAAGAGCAGAAGATCCTGAAGCAGTGGTTGGTGGAAGGTACTTACCAAATTGGTATATATGATCCAGTGAAAAAGAAACATGCCATGGCTTATCACCCTGCCATACATGTTACTGAAACAGCAACTGCCTGGCTGCCTGAGAGGTTGTTTAATGATCATTTACCAATGTGACAAGCCCAGTTGCAATAAATGGCTGAATATTAGATTATTATAATATAAAAACAGGATGTTGTATTTGCGCGTATAGCCTTACTGGAATTTTAATATGTTCCTGTAGAAGAGTAAACCTATTGTTGAACTAAATATAAATAGATAATTTGCGTTAGAACAAAGTAGACTACCTCAAACTAAGAGATTCGTTCTATTTTAGTTACAGTTTATAGCTTATTTCCCGATAAATACTAATATCTTGCCAGAATGTTTTTATGCCCCCCATAAAGCTACCCCTACAGAGAAATTGAAGGTGGAGCCACTGCTGATGTAGATGTAGAAGGTGCTGTTTGCTATAATACTGTAGAAACCGTGCTCACACTTATTTTTAATAAAAAGTTATATATTAGTGAATATTGCTATTAGTAAGTAAAGGACTTTTATTCCTTACTAATAGCAATGATTAAAATAGTTATGTCAAAGTTTCATATTAGAAAGTTCTTCTATTTTATAGGCATAAGTCTTACTTTTATTATACTGATCTCAATAACATTACTATTTATTGAATATGCAACTGGTAATGCTGATGGTGTATGGAAAGATATTGATATCCGGAAAATTACTTATCAGCTAATAGCTATACTTGTACTGGCAACCATAATACTTCATTTACTTTTTTATAGTCCTGAGCCATTACGGAACTACCTATTTAGTCTCTCCATCTTTTGTTTTCTACTTGTATTATTAGAAGGCATATCCTACTTATTATTTACAGCAAATAAAGCTCCTGTACCACTTACTGCCCCTCAACCCTTTATCAGACCTGACTGGACAGGCTCCTTCGTCAATGATGATATTCTTGGAGTCAGGGCTAAAAAGAGCTGGTCTCTAACGTGGGCACCTGTAAAAGATGGAGTCCAGTATGATAGTATAACCGTAAGTACAGATGAAAACTCCCTTAGAAAAACAGCAAAGGTAATTGATTCAACAGCCACTGATAAGCATGCTCTCTTTTTTGGATGCTCCTATACCTACGGTGACGGTGTATCCGACAATGAAACATTGCCTTACCAGTTTCAACTAAATATGCCCCAATATCGGGCATATAATCTAGGTTTTCTGGCCTATTCACCGCTCCACATGCTGGCCCGACTACAACACGAAGATCTGACATTACTAACAGAAAAGAAAAAAGGTTTTGCAGTATATACATTCATTCATGACCAAATAGACCGAACGATACCTGCTACACGCTGGATTGATATGACTAAAGGGAGGTTTCCATATTTGAACAAGGAGGCAATGACTACCCATGGCGTTTATTCAGAGAATAAACGATTATATAGTGATTTTATACAATGGTTCAGGACCACTTATATACATCATGTCTTTCGACTAGATTTCCCAAAAAAACACGCTGCTGAGCATTATCAGCTGGTTGTAAACGTTATTAAGAAATCAAAACAGGAGTATCAGAAACAATTTGGTAATAATGGCTTCTATGTCATAATCTTTCCTGGAAGTCCTATTAAGCCTGAAATGAAACAGATGCTACAGAATGCTGATCTTACAGTATTTGATTACTCTCATTTATTTAACTTAAACGATTATTTGCTTCCCTTTGATAATGCTCATCCTAACGCTAATGCTTATAAACTGGTAGCTTCTCAATTGGCCAAAGATATAGCAGAGTTAGAAGAAAGATCTACTATTGATAGGTGAATTATCCTGTAAAGAAAGCTACTTCCTTCTTTTGAAAGAATATCGTAAAGAGTGCGCTGGCTCTTAATCTGGAACATCCCCCGAATGCCTTCTGTGCTACGGGTGTTACATTCATATACCTCTGGAGCCATCTTCTGGTAGGGTTCATTAAGCCCATAGGCCAGCATCCTGTGCGTCCCTGGCCCGAGCCAAAGCCAGTCCGGCAGTGTTACACTCCCTGATGATATTGCTCCGGTTTGCCGACGGTCAGCCATTGATATGCACATGTATATTACCTTGCTTAACTTGCTTAAATTGTTTATGAAACTCAACAAGTGCGGATATAATACACTTAGTTAAATTACATGGCAACATAAACAATGGCAGAAAGAAGGGTCATC
>NZ_JAFIQT010000011.1 GCF_017355935.1 Telluribacter humicola
GAGGGAAAAAGATAATAATGCAATTTCTGAATAGAAGGACTACTTCTTAATTTGATGCCAAATCTGTCCAACAGTTGGGGAGCACCATAGTGATATCTTAAGCACTATCCTTGATAAAGATGAGGATTTAGCATTTGACGCTGTTGATCAGCTCCAAGAGTCTTTTTCACCTTAATTTGTTTCCTTACTTTTCTTCAAGTACTGTTTGTGTTTTTTTATTAAGCTTATACTTAACTCCAAACATAGTATCTCCCAAAGTAACTTCTACAATCCCTATTGCTTCCCCTCCACCTTTGTCGTACTATTGCGCTGAGAGTAAGGATGTAGCGCATTTTTAGCCATCAATAACCATGAACCACATGTACTTTACCGCCCGCTGGTGCCGTAGGTCCGGCCGCGCCCGTCTGGCATCCCTGAGGCTGCTACGGGCGTTTTCTGTTTTTGCCCTGTGCAGCCTGCTTAGTCAGGCCCAGGCCTTGGCGCAAGGAACGCGGCTGCTCCAGCAGCCTACCCTAAGTGGTACCCACATTGCCTTCGTGTACGGCGGCGACCTGTGGGTAACCGACCTCAACGGCCAGGGCCTGCGCCGGCTCACGAGTACCCCCGCCGTGGAGCGCGATCCGCATTTCTCGCCCGATGGTAAGCTGGTGGCCTTTACCTCCAACCGCTCGGGCAGCAACGCCGTCTATACCGTACCCGTGGAGGGAGGCGACGCCACCCGCCTGACCTGGCACCCCAGCGGCTCCTCCGTTCGCGGCTGGACGCCCGACGGCAAACAGGTACTTTATGCCTCATCGCGCGATGCCGCCCCTACCGCCTACGAGCGCCTGTGGACGGTACCGACTATGGGTGGGCCCTCGACGATACTGACGCAGCAGTGGGGCTTTGATGCGTCCTACGCCTCCGACGGACAGCGGCTGGTCCTCGACCGCATGGACCGCTGGGACTCGGAGTGGCGCGGGTACCGGGGCGGCCAGAATACCCCCCTGATCATCCTGAACCTCAAAGACCGCTCGGAGGAGTTGCTCCCCAACGCCTCGACGGTAGACATACAGCCGCTGTGGCTGGGCGAGACCATCTACTTCCTGTCGGACCGCGACGGTACGACCAACATCTGGTCATATGCCCCGGCCACCAAAGCCATCAAGCAGGTGACCTCCCTGAAAGGCAGCGATATCAAGTCGTTGGCCGGAACGGGTAACCAGTTGGCCTACGAGCGGGACGGCTACCTGTACCTGCTCAACCCGGCGACGGGTACCAGTCGCCAGCTCCCTATCACTATTCAGGGAGATTTTCCCTGGGCGGCTACGAAGTGGGAGGATGTGACGAAGTCGGCCCGTTCGGCCTCGCTGTCACCCGCGGGTAAGCGGGCCATTATGGAGGCAAGGGGAGAGATATTTACGGTACCCGTCGAGAACGGCGATGCCCGCAATATTACCCAAAGCTCCGGCACCGCCGACCGCGCCCCCATCTGGTCGCCCAGCGGCAACGAGATCGCCTGGTTTTCGGATCAGGGCCGCAAGGGCTATAGCCTGATGATCACTGCGCAGGATGGTATGTCCAAGCCCCTCTCCATCGCTATCGGTGAGTCCAAGATGGCCTGGGAGCCGCGCTGGTCGCCCGATGGCAAGTACATTGCCTTTGTGGATGATGATGTACGGGTACGGGTGGTAGATCTGAAAGCCGGTACGGTACGCACGGTGGATGTGGGCGGTACCAACCTCGAGCGCGGAGACATGGGACTGACCTGGTCGCCCGACTCGCAGTGGCTGGCGTACAGCAAGAGCGGCAGGAACAATTTCAGAGGTATCCACCTGTGGTCGCAGAAAAGCGGCAAATCCCAGCCCATCACCAACCCCATGGCCGATGCTTTTGCCCCGACCTGGGATCTGGACAAGAAGCACCTCTACTTCCTGGCGAGTACCGAAGTGGCGCTGGGCTCGGGCTGGGCCAACACCAGCTCCATGACCGCCCGCCCCGAGTACGCCGCTTACGTGGTAAACCTGAGTAAGGAAGACCCGTCACCCTTTAAGCCCAAGAGTGACGAGGAAGACATAAAAGAGGAGAAAAAGCCCGAAGTAGCCATGCAGAAGCCGGAGGATAAACCCAAAGGCAAGGGGGGCAAAAGCAAAGGCCCCAAAGAGACCGCCGCCAAGGATAGTACCACCCAGAAGCTGGACGTGGTACAGGTTGACTTTGACGGCATCGAGCGCCGGACCATGGCGTTGCCCCTGCCTAAGCGTAACTACCCGCTGCTGATCAATGGCCCCGCCGGAACGGTGTTCATCGGGGAGCAGAAGCCCAATACTCCCGGCCTGACCCTGCAGAAGTTCAAGTTGGACGACCGCGAGGCCAAGGAGTACGCAAGCGGAGCCAGCCAGGTGTCGGTAACGGCCGATGGTACCAAAATGCTCGCCAAAGTAGGCAACAGCTGGAAGATGATGGATACCAACAAGCCCAGCGGCTCGGATGGGAAGGAAGTAAAGGTAAACCTGCAGATGAAGCTGGACCGCAGCGAAGAGTGGCAGCAGATGTTTGAGGAGGCCTGGCGCTACGAGCGGGACTACTTCTACGACCCCAACATGCACGGCCGTAACTGGCAGGAAGTATACGAGCGCTACGCGCCGCTGGTACCTTACATCAAGCACCGCGCCGACCTGACGACTATACTAGACCAGGTCAATGGTGAGCTGTCGGTAGGGCATAGCTTTGTGTTTGGCGGCGACTACCCCGAGGTGGATAAGCCTTCGGTAGGACTGCTGGGCGCGGATCTGGTAGCGGACAACAAGCGCTGGAAGATCAAACGTATTTACACCACCGAAAGCTGGAACCCCGAACTATCCAGTCCGCTGGACCGTCCCGGTATCAACGTGCAGGAGGGCTACTACCTGGTAGGCATCAACGGCCGGGAAATGACCGACGCCGACGATCCGTACCGCATGCTGGATGGTACCGTAGACCGCCAGACGGTGCTGCATATCAACAAGACGCCCCAGTTTGAAGGAGCGTGGAAAGAAATCGTGAAGCCCATTGGGAACGACAACGCGCTGCGTCAGCGGGCCTGGGTGGAGGATAACCGCCGGATGGTGGACAAGCTCTCCAATGGCAAGCTGGCCTATATATGGGTACCTAATACGGGCGGCAATGGCTTTGTGTCCTTTAACCGCTACTACTTTGCGCAGCAGGACAAGGAAGGAGCCGTGATCGACGAGCGCTACAACGGAGGTGGTCTCCTTGACGACTATATGGTAGATCTGATGACGCGCAGCCTGCGGGCATCACTCACCAATGAAGTACCCAACGGTGCTCCCATTCGTCTGCCGGCCGGTATCATCGGGCCCAAGGTACTGCTCATCAACGAGCTGGCCGGTTCGGGCGGGGACTTCTTCCCGTGGGTATTCCGGCAGCAGAAGGTAGGCCCACTGATCGGTGCCCGTACCTGGGGAGGCCTGGTGAAGTCGTCGGTACACTACCCGCTGGTGGATGGGGGAGCCCTCACCGCCCCGGACAATGCCGTATTTGACCCGATCAATAAAAAATGGGTGGCCGAAAACGAAGGCGTAGCCCCCGACATAGAGGTACGTCAGGATACCAAATCACTGGACAGTGGCCGCGATCCGCAGCTGGAACGGGCGGTGCAGGAAGCCCTGCGCCTGCTGGAACAGAAGGGTACCCTCAATGTCACGGTACCCGCCTACTCAACCCCGGCGTTACCTAAGTAACTTTAAAAAGTCCAGGTCTTTTGCCCTTATCGGTGGTCCTATCGACAAGGGCAAAAGGCCTGGATCTGTCGCCATAGCAGTGGTCGGACAGGTACGTAAGGGCTTGCCGGATTAGTAACAGTGGAAGAGGAAAATGGATTGTTGCTATGTTTGTTCAATTCTATCGGCCCTGCCAGGCGCTTCAGCCTATCGTCAGCAACTACATGCTGATGCACGTCCATCTGGACAGGCATCAGCCTCCCGTCGTAAAACCCTACCCGACCAATCCGGAGCAGTGTCTGTTTTTCTACGCGCGTGACGCTGTGGAGGTATTTAACTACGCCCTCGAAAAAGAGGAGTTCAGTCCCCCTAGTATTATTGTAGGCCCGCAGGTAGCGCGGGTCGATATCAAGATGAGCCACGAGCACCTGACCATCAAGGTGGGATTTCAGCCCGGCGGGTTGTTCCGGCTGTTGGGTATGCCCATGTGGCAGTTACTAGATCAGTCAGTGGATAGCCACCAACTGCTGGGTCAGGAGATCAGTGAAATCAATGAGCAGCTCCGGGCCCTGAATACCTACCCGGATATGATCCGGCTGATCGAAAAGTTCTTGCTGAAAAAGATAGCCCTCCGCCAATCCGAAGTCCATGCGATTGATAAAGTGGCTCAGCTCATGCTCCATTCGCGGCAGTACTCACTGGACTGGCTGGCCGACCAGTCGTGCCTCAGCCCGAGGCAGTTTGAGCGGAAGTTTCTGGAAAGGGTAGGGATGAGTCCGAAGCTGTTTATGCGGGTGGTCCGGTTTGCGCAGGCGTACCGGATGAAGGACCGGCAGCCCCAGCTGGACTGGCAGGATATTGTATACCAGTGTGGGTACTACGATCAGATGCACCTGATCCGGGACTTCAAGCTATTCGCTCACGTTACGCCCACCGGCCTTATGAAAGAAGAAGAACGCTCCCCCGTCAAGATCTTCCCGGGCAACCCTTTCTGATGTCGGAATTTTACTATTATTCCGGAGCGGCAGGCTCTAATTTCGCTCTATCACCAAAATAGATAGAGTACTATGAAAAAGGTAATCTGTTTTCTCCTGATAGCATTGGCAGCAGGCTCAGCCCATGCTCAGACCAGTAAACCATCCGCCGCCGACGAAAAGGCTATAGTACAGGTACTGGATGGTACCGTACAAGCCTGGAATGAGCACAACACGGAAAAGTACTTCAGCTACTTTACGCCGGAGGCGCAGTGGGTGAATGTAGTAGGCATGTGGTGGCATAATGTGAAAGAACACCGCCACTCGCTGAATATATTCATGGACATGATGTTCAACAAGACTACCCACAAGATCCTGAATTCGGAAGTAAAGATGCTGCGGCCTGATCTGGCCCTGGTCCGGCATAACTGGCAACTGGACGGCTGGAAAATGCCGGATGGTACCGACATGAGTGACTACTCCACGGGAGTTATGACCATGATTATGGAAAAGAAAGGTGGTAAATGGATGGTTATCGACGGACAGAATACGACCATTGATAAAAAGGCCATTGACCCCGCCAAAACAATGAACAAGTAGGTCTTTCCGGCAAAGCAAGGAATCAATCTAATAAATACCAAAGAACCCCTGAGGCTTTCGTGCCGGCAGGGGTTCTTTGGTATTTTATTCATAGGTACTAGACCAGCTCTTTGTGAGTTTCTACGTAGTTACGGAAGCTGGTAAGCTGCGGGTAGATCTGCCGGGTTTCGTCCAGCCCGAACTGCCAGGGACGGGTCCTGTTCCACTGCATCTGCCGGTAAAACTCCCGGCCTAAGAGCCAGAGCATCCAGGGTTGTACCTTGAAGCGGGACTTATTTTTGCCGGTCACCTCCTTCACAATGGTCTTCATTTCTTCGCCGGACAGGATATCACTGGATACATGGATGGCTTTATTAAGGTAGGGGTCGGGCCGGGCGATGACCTCCGCGGCCACGGCGCCTAGGTCGTCCATAGCTATGAGGTGATGCCCCGGTACGTGGTCGTCCAGGACGCCACGCAGCATGGAGATGAAGCCATCGTACTTGGGATTAAACACACTGTCCATAAAGAACACCGTACGCAGGAAGGTATAGGTCAGGCCGCTGGCCCGTACCTTTTCTTCGATGAGCCACTTGGACTCGATATGCGGTATACCCTGGGCACTATCCGCTCCGGCAATGGAGCTTTGGACGAAGTGGCGGATACCGGCCTGGCGGGCGGCATTGATCATATGCAGGGCCTGGCGTTGTTCACCTTCCAGGCCTACGCCTTTTTCCCAGTAGTTTTGCATCGAAAACACCGCGTCGCAACCCCGCAGGGCCTGCACCAGGCTGTCGGGCTGTTCCAGATCCCCCTGAACGATAATGGCTCCCATTTGCGCCAGGGCCTGAGCCTTGGGATTAGCAGGGTTACGGGTGAGGGCGCGGACGGTGAAGCCCCGCTTCAGCAGGTGGCGCGCTACGGCATTTCCTTGTGAGCCGGTGGCTCCGGTTACTAGTACTGTCTTTGTCATGGCTTTCGTGTTTTTTGAGTTAATTAAAATTTTGAGGTGTCGATCTATTTCGTCTTGTTTTTACTGATTATCTTGATACAAATTTCAGCATAACTCCCAGCCCGGTAGTAGACAGTACACGCCAATCTTATCCCATTTGATGCCATGAAGGTGCAGAACTCTATCCTGCGGTTGATCATATACGGAGCCGTCAAGCACGGTGCCAATTTTCAGCAGTTGTGTCAGCGCGTGGGCATAGCCCCCACGGATCTGAATGATGCCGAAAAGCTCACCTACTGGGAGATTTCGGCGGGAGCCTGGGATCATGCGCTGGACATGACGGGTGATCCGCTGCTGGCCCTGCACATGGGTGAAGATCCTAATTTTGCGGGTCTGGGTATGCTAGGCTACCTGATGCAAAGCTGCTCTACGCTGGAAGAGGCCCTGATCGTGCTGGTAAAGTACAACAACACGGTATCCACCATCTTTACGTTTTCCACCGAAAGCCGCGGGGGGGAATACCACTTTTACTACGAGCCGGTGGCTACCTACCGCAACAAGTACCCTGAGAGCTGTCGGCAGGCGGTAGAGCTGATGATGGCCTCGATCACCACGGGTTTTCGGATTTATGCGGATAAGAAAGTTACTCCCCTGCGCGCGGAGCTGGCCTTCCCCAGGCGGTCGCCGCAGGAGTACGAGCGGGTACTACAGACCCGGGTGGTATTCGGGGCCGACCGCAATAGCCTGGTGTACCGGCAGGAGGATATAGCTGCTCCCACCATTACCTACGACAAATCATTGTACTCCTTCTTTAACCTGCTGCTTACTGAAAAGCAAAATGCTCTGGCGGTACAAAAGTCCCTGGCGGATGAGATCAAGGAGGTACTTCTGAGTCAGTTTGGCGGGCGGGTACCTCCCATTGAGGTAGTAGCGGCCCACATGAACATGAGTCTGCGAACCTTTCAGCGCCGATTATCAGAAGAAAAAATTACCTACCGCCAGGTAAGCAACGAACTCCGGAAAGAGCTGGCGCTGTCGCTGATGAGCAACCGCCAGTCCAGAAAGGCCGAAGTAGCCCAGCTACTCGGCTACGCTGACCTGAGCAGCTTTCACCGGGCCTACCGCAACTGGACGCAACCTTCCGTTTAGTCTGTTTCAGCTTCCGGTTATACTTCCATACATATAGTACAGGAGCTTCCGTAACTTCTTGTTCATTAGGTAGATATAGGTTGTGGGGCGTTCCGCAGCGCTGGGTAACCGTTGTACCATAAGGTGACATTTTGAGGTTTTTCGACCACAGTGTACCGGTAGCTCAGTATCAGTGCCGAATAACTGGTTGGGTGGGTACTGAGGGGCTGAGATGGGTATTTAAGGCTCAATAACTACTATTTCAGGCACTACCTGCTGTAGATTCGGAGTTACGGCACTACCGGCTGTGGCCGAAGGCCTGGCACGCGGGTACTATTTTTTAGCCTTTTCTCCTGTGTTGCTGTCAGTACGAATACAGTAACCGGGTGAAAGCCAGGTAGTAACTTTTGGCTCACCTGATTAGAAGTAGTGGCTGCGATTAGCTATGATCCACTGCTACTAGTAATGTAAAACCATAAAAGATGAAAGTTATGAACAAGCAGGAAAAGAGTGTTCGGAATATAGTCATTAACGGTATCTGTCTTTTCTTCCTTATGGGAGCAGTTGCCTGTAATACTTCGGAAAGAAATGCCAATACCGCCTCAGAGCGAATAGATGAGGAAGAAAGTGAAATGGCCGCCGAAAATACCTGGGATAATAATCGCTTTAATACCGACTTCGCCTCTAACAACCGTTATGGGGAGTGGGATGCAAATCGCGACAATTACCTGGATGAGAATGAGTATAGCGGGGGCTTCTACCGCACCTGGGATACCAACCGGGATAACAAAGTAGATCAGAATGAGTGGAATACGGCTTCTAAAGATTTTGGAATGGAGAACCAGACCTGGGATAAATGGGATGCCAACCGGGATGGATCTCTGGATGAGAATGAGTACAGAACGGGCTTTAACCAGAGTGGCTGGTACAGTGAGTGGGATGGTGATGGTGATAAGCGACTAAGCCAGCAGGAGTACAGCACTGGTCTGTTTGGCCGTTGGGACCGAAACCGTGATAGTATGCTGGATGAAAACGAGTACAGTCCCTATAACACTTACTATGGCAATGGAACTGGCAACGGTATGAATAATGGTGCCGGAACCGGTACTGGCAACGAAACAGGTACTGGCACCGGTTCAGGAACTGATGAAGGAACCGGAGCTGGCAACGCCAATCGACCTGGTAGTGGTAACTAAGCCGGATATTCGACCTAATATAGTATAAAAGATTATAGCTGGTATAACCCACTATATATGCAGAAGAGGGAAAACTTGAACTTTAACCGGTTGGGGTCTCCCTCTTCTTTTTGTTACTGATTACTGCTTTATCAAAGCCACACTTTGCGCTGCTCTCTGTCAGACTTTGCCTGGTGCACTTCCAAAATACTGCTTCAGAGCCTTATTAGTTTTTAATCTGTTGATCTTGGTGCTTGACAGAGGCTTTGTGATGTAGGAAAAGCAGGCCGAATAGCTCCTGGCCTTTATGGCGTCCTCCATAAATACCGAGTTAGAAAGCACACAGATACGGGTAGCAGGAAATTGGGGCTGGAAACGCCGGGAATACTCATCCAGAAAATCCCAGCCGGTCATAACGGGCATAATGATATCCATGATGATAAGCTCCGGCGCTACTCCGTCACCGGCAGTAAGCCTTTCAAAGTACTCAATCGCTTCCTGGCCATTTTTTACACTGATGATATTTTCGACAAACTGATGTTTAAGCATGAACCGGTTAATGATGAAGAGGGTAAGCTCATCATCATCGATAAGGAGTAAATTCTTTATCACAGGGTAAGGAGATTAGGTACCATTTAGATCCACAGGTATAGAAAACACTATACAGGCAGGTACGCAAAAGTACTGGTGGAGAAAGAGACAAATAGTGACAAAGATCACTGTTTACAGGAGAAATATACTATAAACCAATAAAGTTTACCTTAGGGGTTGAAGGAGAGGAGATTAAAATAGGGCGCGTCTGAGAAGTGTGGTCTCTTTAGTATAACAATAGTAAAGCCCGGCGAGCAAGGTGCCCGCCAGGCTTTTAGGTTCTCTGCCTGATCTAAAAAAGTCTACTTCCGGGTCGACTGCAGCGGGTAGGCCTTACTCTCCTGTAGGCCCGTAATTCCTTTTGATATCAACTCTACCTTGTTGTAATACTCGTTCGGGAAGAAGATGCTGGTCATCACGCTCTGGCCGCCATTGGCAAATACCTCTACCGACGCCACATCCAGCAGGAGGTGTAATCTTAGTTTGCCATCCTGTACGGTGAGCGGTGCTTTGTATACGCCCGGGAAGTTATCCTTGAAGCTAACCATGCCGGATTGGGTGCGGTCGATGTATAGCTGCTTATCGGCTACGGAGTAGCCTACGTCGAGGTGCTCGCCTTTGGAGTTGGAAAAGCGGAGCACCGCCTCCTGCGCCCGGGCTACATCCAGGTCCAGATCCAGTTCCAGCAGGGGCATGGACAGGTTGTACTGGCCGCTGAGGTCGAGGGGGCCATTTACCTCCTGCGCTTTCAGAGGGGTGGTACCGGTGCGTAGCTTTTGCATCTCTTTGACGGGTACATTGGCCAGTCGTATACCGGCTTCGGTCTGAATCAGACTTAGCTCGCGGGGAGCGGTCATGGCGCTGCGCCAGGTGGAGGTAGGTACCTCGTTGGCGTAAAGCCAGTTGCTCATCCAGCCCAGAAATAGCCGGCGCCCGTCGGAGGCCGGTACATTGGCCCAGGTGACACCGGCGTAGTTGTCGGTACCATAGTCGATCCAGAGGGTAGTCTGGGGTGGGTTGTCGCTGGTAAAGGTGCGGCCGTCGAAGTTGCCGATGAAGTACTGCGTAGCCGAGCCACCATTAGGCCCGCCGGGGTTGATACTCACCAGCAGGACCCACTTCTGCTGTCCGTTGATGGTCAGCGGAAACAGGTCGGGGCACTCCCACACGCCGCCATGGCCCCCGGCATTCTTCCCGAACTCGCTCAGCTTAGTCCAGTCTTTCAGGTTGTCGGAGCCATAAAACTCAATATGATCCAGTACCGCCAGCGTCATGATCCATTGATTAGCCTTTTCATTCCAGGATACCTTCGGATCACGGAAGTCTTTAATACCCGGATTTTTCAGGATTGGGTTCCGCTCGTATTTTTTCCAGGTACGTCCCTTGTCCAGGCTGTAGGCGAGGCCCTGGGTCTGAAAGTCGTTACGTCCGGCCCGCTCCCCATCGGCATTGTGGTAAGTATATATGGCTACCATGGGCGGGGTATCACGGGTGCCCAGGCCGGAGGTATTGTTTGCATCCACCACCGCACTCCCTGAGAATATGGTACCCAGTGAGTCGGGGTAGAGGGCTATGGGCAGGTGCTCCCAGTGTACCATGTCGGTACTCACGGCGTGGCCCCAGTGCATAGGGCCCCAAACGGTACTATCCGGGTTGTGCTGGTAAAACAGGTGGTACTCGCCGTCGTAGTAGACCATCCCGTTGGGGTCGTTCATCCATTGGGCGGGTGGTGTAAAGTGGAACTGCGGGCGGTGTTGTTCCTGTGGGGTAGTGGAGCTGGAGGAGTTCTGGGTAGTAGCGCAGCCGGCTATCGCCAGAGCCGCCGCTGCATATGCTAGTAAAGTAGTTCTTTTCATAGAGATTGAGTGGTGATAAATCCTGGTGCTGAGTGTAGAATGTATACAAGAAAGTAAAGCTAGCAACAGGAAGCAAGGCTGATGTAAGATGGGGAGAACGTTTACGAATTGGTTAAACCGAAATAGCTTGTCACTGGTTGACCTATTAGGCCTATCTTAGGGTCATTATTTGAATGAATTAAATGACTACCCATGTTTAAATTACTTCAATGGGCTATCTGCCTGCTACTGATCAGTACCAGCGCGTATAGCCAGACGGCTGATGAGCGGCTCGCGGAAATCAAGGGATTGTGGCAGACAAATGCGGACGGCTTTCTTCAGTACAAAAAGACCATAGAGCTTCCGGGATTCCCCAAAGAGCTCATCTATGAGCGCGCCAAGGAGTACTACCAGGCCAGGCTGTACGAAAAGCTGGATGAAAAAGTAGCCGGTGCGGTGATCGTACTGGGAGGTGCGGGTATCCTGAAAGACGTGCAGGTCTCTAACACCGGCGGCATTACATCTACGGTGGATGCTACCCACTTGCTGCACGTGTGGGCGGTGGATGGCAAAGCCGAGCTGGTAATTACCTGTATTCAATATATATTTCAGATTGGCTCGGGCAGTGACGCGGGCTACGACGAGGTACTGATCTCTAACCTGTATCCCGTTAATCCGCAGGCGCCACAGAGCGATAAGATCATCGGAGCCTTCTACGGTACCACCCGAAGTGCTACCGCCCGACTGGAGCAGATTGAGAAACTACTCAAGGCTCCGTTGACCAAGTAGAGCAGGAATCAGAGAGGTTGTATAGCCTGAATGCCCACCAGACAAGTAAATCTATAAGGAGCCTAACTCCTCATAGACTTACTTGTAATGAAAAACCTGCTTCCTGTTTACCTGCTTCTGGGACTATTGACTCTTACGGCTCAGGCACAAGACCGGGCCTCCGGTACCGTATTCCATGATCTGAACAAAAACCGGGTACTGGACAGAGACGAACCTGCCTTAGCGGGTATATGTGTCTCAAACGGCCGCGAAGTAGTCAGGACCGGTAAAGACGGCCGGTGGAGCCTGCCTGCGGGAGACGATACCGGTTTTTTCGTGATCAAGCCGACCGGCTATATGACTCCCGTCAACGCTGATATGATTCCGCAGCACTACTACCTGCACAAGCCCGCGGGCTCGCCCCGATTACAGGTAGCTGGCATAGCCCCAACCGGTAATCTGCCCCCCTCCATTGATTTCCCCCTCTGGCCGCAGAAAGAAGATAAGAAGTTTCAGGCGCTGGTATTCGGGGATACGCAGGCCCGGGGCATGAAGGAAGTCAACTACGTTACCCATGATGTGGTGGAAGAGTGCATCGGTACCGGGGCCACGCTAGGGATTAGCCTGGGAGATATTGTGGCCGATGACCCGAATCTATTTCAGGAAATCAACCAGAGCATAAGCCAGATCGGGATTCCCTGGTACAATGTATTCGGCAACCATGACTTCAACCGCGGAGCCCCGGACGACCGCTACACCGACGAAACCTTTGAACGCTACTACGGACCCAGTACCTACGCCTTTGAGTACGGACAGGTCGTGTTTATTTCGCTGAAGAATGTCTACTTCAATCCCGAAGGAAAATACAAGGCCCACTTTACGGAGCAGCAACTGGACTTTGTCCGAAACTACCTGGCCCTGGTCCCGGACGATAAGCTGGTAGTCCTGGTCATGCACGCGCCCATCGTATCCTGCGACAACCGGAAGGAACTGTTTGACATTCTGAAGGCCCGCCCGCATACCTTATCCATTGCCGGTCATACGCACAAGATGGCTCATGTATTCGCCGATGAAAAGCTGGACTGGCACGGGCCGAAGCCACACCATCACTTTATCAACGCGACGGTCTGCGGGAGTTGGTGGTGCGGGATCAGGGATGAAACCGGTATCCCGCACGCGACTATGAACGATGGCGCACCCAATGGCTACTCGCTACTCACCTTTGACGGGAATAGCTACTCTATCCGGTTCAAGGCGGCCCGCCGCCCCGCCGACTACCAAATGAACATATACCTGCCGGATGACATACCTCAGGCCGGACTGAATACTACCTCACTGGTTGTAAATGTGTTTGCGGGCTCCTCCCGCTCTAAGGTAGAGATGAAGATAAAAGGGCATACAGACTGGAATGAAATAGCCTATACGCCCATGCACGATCCGGGAGTTGCGGCTATGCAGGTGTACAATCCGTTTCTGGAAGCCAAAGTCAATGATACTCAACTGGACACCGTTTTTGGCTGGCAGATGGATAGCCCGGAGATGTCATACCACATGTGGGAAGGAAAGCTACCAGCTGGTCTTCCGGTGGGTACCCATCTGCTCATGATCAGGACTCAGGATATGTTCGGGCAGGTCTATACCGGACATCGGATATTCCGCGTCAGGTAGAGACACTGCCCCTGGCAAGCAGACCTGCCTATTCATGGTACTTATCGGAGCGGTCTGTAACCTACGCCACCACCGCCTCTTCTGTTTTTTTAACGGAAGTGGTAAAGCTCAATCGCAGGAACAGCAGGATGTACAACAGGTCAATGAATACCGGAGCTACCGAGCTGGGCCCCTGGTAGAGGGCGCTACCGAAGTAGTTGTCGGAGGTGCGGATATCCAGCGTGAAATACACGCAGTGCATCAGTACCAGTACGCGGGCTACCCAGAGTTGCTTCACCGGGTTTTCGGCCAGGATGCCGATCATCGTGATCAGTACACCGATCATAAACATGTGCAGAAATACCCAGAACATGGCGTCGTGGTAGTGGGGGGAGGCCAGGAGTGGGGCGGGTACTTTGAACTCCGCCATCTTTTCCATTACGCCTCCGATCAGCATGGTACTGGCCAGGAACATGTCCAGAATACCTACGGTCAAACAGGTGGCTTTGAAGCCGGGGAGATATTTACTAAGTGCGGCCATAGTAGTGGTATAGAGTGAGGTTAGAAACAGGGGACCTTCTCCGAACGGGAGTAGGGGCTAAAATACAAGAGCAGCCGCATTAAAAAGCCGGCTGCTCTTATTTTTTTACTGATTATAAACGGCGTACAGATGATGGAGACCCCATACCTAAAAAAAAGAGGCAGTAGGATGACTGCCTCTCTGATCATGTATGGATATACAAGAATTAGTTGTATCCGGGGTTCTGGGTCAGTACCGAATTACCTCCCGAACGGCTCAGGTCAAGCTGACGCTGAGGAATAGGGAAGTAGTCATTTATACCCTTGATAAAACGTCCACCGCGCACATCCGTCGTCACCGTACCTTCGTAGTTGAAGTAGGCGTTGAGGGTAGGCTCGGCGATATCCCAGCGAACCAGGTCAAAGAAGCGGTGACCTTCCATGGCCAGCTCAAGCTTACGCTCGAAGTAGATGGCTTTGAGAGCACCTTCTTTACCCATCTGTGCGAATGTTCCCTCAGGATATACGCTGATCTTATAATTAGCGGCCGGAGTACTGGTATATCCTGCCAGCGGAGTAGCCGGGTTGGTATAGGTGTACACGTAGTTAACAGGGTTAGCGGCGCGGGTACGTACCATGTTTACATAGGTCTGAGCCTGTGCCAGGTTACCCAGCTGGGCTTCTACTTCGGCAGCCATCAGCAGTACGTCAGCAAAACGGATGACATTCCAGTTAATAGCGGTACCGGGTGCCCATGAATGCTGATCAGCGTACAGGTCCTGAGTAGCCTGCATGTAGATGTTCTTCTTAGGCGAGTAAGGTCCGGCGTACGTCTGGCCCGGGCTACGAACCCAGTCAGCACCAGGGTGGTTACCCCAGTCCAGATAAGGTATACCACGACGGCCGATCGTCCAGTCGATACGAGGGTCTACCGGACCGGCATCAGGAGTGAAAGGCTGACTGGAAGCTACACCCTGGTCATTCTTGATCGGGTTGTTGTTGTAGCTATCAACCACAGGGAGTCCGGTCGCGTCAGTACGGTACGAGTTAGCCAGGTCGTGCGAGGGCTGGAAGAAGCCGCAGCAGCGGAAAGGGCTGTTTCCGTAGGGGAAGTTCAGCATATCCCCCTGGTTAGCATTGGCGATGGTGTTGGTTCCGTCGTTGGCTACCATCTGAATCTGGAATACCGACTCCGAGTTGTTCTCGGTAGCGGCGTTGAAGTTATCGTGGAACTTCGTTACCAGCGCGTACTTCAGACCGTTGCTGGTCACACCCTGGTTGATCACCTGATCGAACAGAGGCTTGGCTTCCGCGTACTCCTTCTGGTACAGGTGCGTCTTAGCCAGGTAGGTAGCTGCCGCCCATTTGTTCACGCGTCCGATTTCTGCCTGCGTAGCGGGCAGGTTGTCCATCGCGAATTTGAAATCTGCTTCGATCTTTGGCCAGATGTTCTCGTTGTTGGGTACGAAGCCAGCAGCCGCTGTTTCGACCGTTTCGTCGATCCAGGGTACATTGTTCCACATCTTCTTCAGCTCGAAGTAGTAGTGTCCGCGCAAGAAGCGGGCCTGAGCCGCAAAGCTGGTGCGCTCGGCCTCAGTAATTCCGGTGGTCTGCGCGAGTACACGCAGTACCGAGTTGGTACGGTTGACACCTTCGTACAGGGTACGCCACTTGCTGTTGAAGTATCCGTTGCTGGCATCGGCCGTGAATTTGGCGATGGCATCAATGGCAGGCTGGTCACTACCGTCACTACCCTTATGGGCGTCACCACCGGCTATACTACCGTATACCCAGTTGCTGGGAGAAGCTTCCCAGGCGTTACCACCCGCCAGGTTCAGAGCTCCACCGTTGTTGTACTGACCATCCAGAGCGGCATAGGCTCCGTTGAGGAGGGCGTCGACACCGCTGCGGGTAGCGAGTACTTCATCGCTCAGGGCACCCTGAGCAGGTATATCAAGACTTTCGTTGCAGGAGTCGAGGGTCAGACTCAGAGTCGAAACCGCCAGAACTGCTATATATTTTTGAAATCTCATAGTTGAATTAAGTAGGATAAAAAATTAGAACGTTACATTCAGACCGAACAGGAACTGACGCTGGTTAGGATATACCCCTTCGTCGATACCAAATGAAGTAGTATTCGAGAATGACTGGTTGAGGCTACCCCCGGCGCTGTTGTTGGTGTTGGCAGTTGTACCGATTTCAGGGTCCAGACCTGAGTACTTGGTGATAGTAAATAGGTTGGCAGCCTGCAGATATACCCGCAGACGCTCTACACCCAGTTTCTTGAGTGAACCGGCGGGCAGGGTATAACCAAGCTGAGCATTCTTGGCGCGCAGGTACGAACCATTCTCTACAAAGTACGAGTTAGGGACGTTGGCTGAGCTGAATGAACCTACGGTTTCCTGGATAGGAGCCTTGGCGTTAGGGTTTTCAGGAGTCCATGAATCGTACAGAGCAGTGCGACTCTTGGCTCCCTGGAAGTTGGCGTTGAAGTCAGTCCACCACCGTACGTTGTTCCAGATATCGTTACCCTGCGTACCGTAGAAGAAGATGCTGAAGTCAAACTGCTTATAGGTCGCGCCCAGGTTCAGGCCGTAGCTGAAGTCAGGGTTAGGGTTACCGATAAAGGTACGGTCTTCGTCAGTAATCTGTCCGTCACCGTTGATATCCGCATAGCGGAAACGACCTACGGCTACGTCATTCTGATAGATAGCGTTGGTATTGCCGGTAGCCTGCTGAGCCTGGGTATTGGCGGTATTGATTTCTTCCTGTGAATCCCAGAAACCATCCACTTTATAGCCATAGAACTGACCAATCGAGTGGCCTACGGCATTGCGAACGATGTAGCTACCGTTGAAGCGACGACCTTCCTGATCGAAGTAGTCGATACCTTCGGCCAGTGACACAATCTTGTTATTGTATGTCGTGAACGTCAGCGTAGCATTCAGCTTCAGATCGCTGGTAATATCAAAGTTGCTGGAAGCAGCCAGATCAACCCCGGTGTTGCGCATACGGGCTACGTTCACGGCAGGAGCCGTTCCCTGTCCGGCGGTACCGGCGAGTTCAAGCGTGTATAGCAGGTCGCGTACTTCTTTGTGGTAGTAGTCAGCGGTGATGTCTAGTTTACCACCCCACAGGCTGGCGTCAAAACCAATGTTCGAGTTGATGTTCTTCTCCCACTTCGCATTGGGGTTACCGATGCGGGTACGCTGGAAGCCCAGCTGGTTCATGGAGTTAGAGCCGGTGATCGCGTAATACGATGAAGTACGGTCACCACCGTAGGTAGTATAGGCGTTAGCCGGGTCTACGTTCAGCTGGTTACCCATGATACCGTAACCCCCGCGGATTTTCAGATCCGTCAGCCAGTTTACGTCCTGCATAAAGTCCTCTTCCGATACTCTCCATCCCGCACTGATCGCGGGGAACCATCCGTACTGGTAGGTCTGGAAGCGCGATGAACCGTCACGACGGATGGTAGCGCCGAGCAGGTACTTGTCTTTCAGGGTATAGTCCAGACGACCGATGAGCGAGAACAGCGCGTCAGCGTAGCGGTTGCTGTAGTTGGTAGGCGTACCGGCACCGGTCGACAGGTTGGTAAAGTTAGGGTCAAACGAGAAGTAGTTCTGCGTCGAGCCACCTACGTTACGGCCTTTGTTCTGATACGCTTCGGTACCTACTACCACTTTCACATCATGGATGTCGTTGAATAAGTGCTGGTACTGTACGGTGTTGGTCCAGGTCCAGTTGTAGCCGCTGAAGGTATTCTCCGTATAGGAGTTGGTAGTGGTATTCTCCTGGTTTTCGTAAGCAGGATACGTAAACGAGTTGAAGTTACCCATGAATACCTCTCCCCCGAAGCTGGTACGGGCGGTGATGTCTTTCAGGATGTCGATTTCAGCGTACATGTTACCGAACAGACGGTTGTTCATACCCCGGTTGTTAGCCGTACGCTGCTGAATAGCCACCGGGTTAAGTGCGTTACCCAATCCCTGACCAAAACCACCGGCGTAGTTGCCCATGATATCATATACAGGAATGATAGGCTGCTGACGGAACGCATGGCCAATGGCGCTACCTTCCTGCAGGGCGTTGATACGAGGGTTATCTGTAACCGAGAACGCCAGGTTTTCACCTACACGGATATTCTCGCGAACGTTGTACTGGCTGTTAGAGCGGATGGTATAACGCTTCAGATACGTATTGGATAGTGTACCCTGCTGGTTGAAATAGTTGAACGAGAACAGGTAGTTGCCCTGCGGGCTACCACCGCTCACAGCGACGTTGTGGCTGGTAATCGGAGCCGGCTTGAAGATCTCGTGGAACCAGTCGGTACCTTCCTTGTTAGCCCGTGTAATACGGTAAAACTGGTTGTACTGATCTACGCTGGTATAGAACGGGTTCAGATTGTAACGTGAAGGATCAACCGAAGGATCTCCTTCTTTGGCTCCCTGTGGAGCGATATAGTCCGGCAGAACGGGTGTAGTACCGCTGCCGTACAGAGGATCGTTGATTACTACGTTGGGGTTGGAGTTACGGAGCGCGTTGAATTTTAGCTGAGCCGTTTCCTGTGGGTTGAGCAGGTCCCATACGTTGCCGCTCTTGGGGAACTGCATACCGGTGTAGGTGTCGTACTGTACCTTCACCTTACCGGAGCCACGACGGGTCGTGATGATGATTACCCCATTAGCCGCGCGTGAACCGTAGATAGAAGCCGAACCGGCATCTTTCAGGACCTGCATAGAGGCCACGTCATTAGGGTTGATGTCGTTGATGTTCTGAGTAGGTACACCATCCACTACATAGAGAGGCTGGTTGTTACCGAATGTATTCAGACCACGGATACGCACCTGAGGCGCTTCACCGGGCTGACCCGAACCTAGTACAGTAACCCCCGAAGCACGACCCTGTAGCTGGTTGGTAACCTGAGCCGTGGGTTGCGTCTGTAGCTCCTGTACATCTACTACGGATACCGCACCGGTAAGGTCTTTCTTACGCTGGGTACCGTAGCCCACTACGACCACTTCATTCAGTGACTTTACGTCCGATCCCAGTTTAATATCGGGTAGGGTAGTGCGGTTATTGATCCCGATCTCCTGAGAGCTGTAGCCGATCGAGGAGATGATCAGGGTACCGTTCCCGTCGGGAACATTCAGGGAGAAGTTACCTTCTACATCCGTAGCGGTACCGATGCTGGTGCCTTTCAGCAACACAGTAGCACCCGGCAGTCCTTCACCTCTCTCGTCGGTAACACGTCCCTTAACGGTGATGGGGTCTACGGCTTTGCCGGCGTTTGGGCCCGGTACCTGTTCGCCTGATTTAGCGTTATCAGCGGCGCGCTTCAGGATGATGGTATTACCGCCCAGTTCGTAGGTAAGGGAAGCCGGAGAGAGTACCTTTTCGAGTACATCCGAAAGTTTTTCGTTGGTAACTTTTAGGGTACCTATGCGCTGCTGGGTGAAGATACGCGGGTTATACATAAACTTCACGTCCGCCGCAGCGCCTATGCGTTTGATCGCCTCCTCAATGGTTGGGTTATTTAGCTGAAGACTCAGTCTTTGATTGAGTAGCTCCTGCCCGTACGAGTCTTTTGCCTGTGTGATCGTCGCAAACGCTGTTACTAAGAAAAACAGGTAGAAACTGACCTTCATAATTTTGAGCAGCCTTTGCTGCAGTTGTATTCGAATTTTCATAAATTTGGTTTGGTTGTCGGTTTACATCGGCAATAAAATTCCCTTACCCCCAACGGGGTGCTTTTTTAGAGAGAGCAACTGGGGATTGACCAGAGAGTCAGTAATGTTGCAGCATTGCTGACTCATTTTTTTAAGCTTTACTTTTATTGGTGTTTGGGCATAGGCAAATACATTGTGTTTAGTGTTCTATCGGCATCCTTTACTGGTAATTATTATTTTTCCATCCATTTGTTCATGATGGGCGTCCAGCGTCCTGCATATCATAGATAGCTTTTCGAACAGGGGCTCATCATCAAGGGATGCGGTCAGAAAGCAGTTTTTCATGACCTCCTCATCAAATACAATCTCTACCCCGTAGGCCCTTTCCAGTGCGGCAAACACCCGGTTAATGGGAGTTCCGCTAAACTCAAACATGGCCCGCTGAATCGGTATGTCCAGGATCGTAGGCGAATCGACCAGTGACCTCAGGAGCCGGCCATCTTCCTGATCAAATACCATCCGCTGGTTAGGAGTCAGTACCAGACCGGCCAGCTGTTTGGATTGCTGCTTCTCGACCCTCTCTTTATCCGAGCGGGTAAATACAGACACTTTACCGGTCTTCACAATGACATTGATCTGATCATCTTTGGTCGCTTTGACCGTAAAGCTGGTTCCTAGTACTTTGGTGATGATATTATTGGCGTAGACAAAAAAGGGCTTCTCGGGGTTCTTGGCAACTTCAAAGAAGGCCTCGCCCGTCAGGTATACCTCCCGCTGTGCATGGCTGTTGAACTCCCGGGGAAAGCTGATCCGGCTATTGGGAAGCAGCAGTACCGAACTACCATCGGTGAGCATCACCAGCTTGTTGTCAGAAGTAGTATTTGTCACTTCTTCTAGGGGTGTAGCAGCGCTGGTAGTCAGTTCCTGATAGATACGGGTCGTAGGATCGCTTACCCGCTGGTACTGATCCCATCCCAGCCAGGCCATGCCGATCACCAGAACGGCAGCGGCGGCCCAGCGCCATACCGGCAGGGTATACCGGCGCTCAGGATTCAGGGGTTCAACAGCTGGCTGGGTCGCCTCGGTAATACGACGGATGTTATGCCGGACTCTGGCCGGAGGCAAGGTGAATGTTTCTCCCTGAATGGCGAGTAAGGTCTCTTTGGCTCTGTGGAAGACAGGCGCCTTCTCGGGATACAGGAGTGGGACCTGCTCCCACCACTGAGCTAGCTCGGGAGTAGCCTCTCCGAATACCCACATCCGGAAGGACTCATCTTCGAGAAAATCTCTAAGCTCAGAATGGTTAAATGATTTCATTGAAAAACGCTATTTGTCTGCCTCTCTATACAGACAATTAGCTGGGTCGCTCTACATACCCTCCGTTTTAGACTTTTTTTTAATTTTTTTTGAAGCTATTAGTGAAAGGGGCCGAAAACGTACAATAGTAACATGGGGATTATGGAGTCTTCCCAGTGATCCCTCAGGAAAGTAAGGGCTTTGTGGAGGTGATTGGAAACGGACTGGCGGTTGATATTCATGATGTGGGCGATCTGGTCCACATCCAGCCCTTCGAAGTAGCGCAGGTACAGGGCTTCCTGCTGCCGGATGGGCAGCTGGTTGACGACATGCTTGATTTTATGAACGGTGAGCTGCTCCTTTTCCAGCAGGAACAGCACATCCTGGAAGTTCTGCTCAGAGGGGAGCTCTGAGGCTTCGTCTTCGGATACCCAGCCGCGGCGCTGGACGCGCTGCAGCTCCAGTAGCATTTTGTGCCTGAATGACTTGAACAGGTACTTACGTATAGAATCAGTAGCGCTTAGAGACAAGCGCTTCTCCCATAGGTATACAAACAGATCGTGCAGGCAGTCTTCAATAAAGCTGATGTCTTTGGTAAACCGCGTACCAAAGCGGAACAAACTGTCGTAGTGACGCTCGATAATCTGCTCAAATGCTTCATGATTCCCGTCTTTAAATAGCTGCCATAGTTGCTGGTCAAGAGGGTTATCGTTTAGAGGAGCAGTGTCAATCATACAAATCCTTCAATATTCGCTTTCTGTGTGCCAGATAAATCGCTAAGTTAACACTAGTTGACTTAATGACCACACACTTCCTTTCACACTCATTTAACTAGTTTTGGCAGGCAGTCTTACCAGTACTCACTGCGGTGGCTTTTAGTTGCAAAGAGAGCAACACAAAATCTACCTCAGGTAATTCCTGAATTGCTTACTCGGAGCCTCTTTTTATTGCTGGTGCGGTGTACCGACGCAGGTATAAAACCAACGCTATGTAACCATCGGTATTGTTCATGAAGTGCTATTCCTGTGCAGGCCTGGGAGTGACACTTGCCTGTGCTGCCTCCCGGTCCGGCACCCGTACTTCGTACCCCTTACCACTGGCTACCAGCCGGTAGTTGGAGGTGTTACTAAACCACGGATTCAGCTCCCGTAGTTCCTTGTAGGTAGTATTATGTTGTTTAGCAAAGTCAATAAGATTAATGGTCTTATCGACCCGTACGGTCTTAAACTTGTAAGGTCGGTAGGTATCCTCGGGACGTATAAAGAAGCCGTACGCCTGCGGATTTTCCATGATCAGCTTGAAGGCGATAAGGCGGTATACATAGCGGGCGGTCTCGGGGTTGAGGTACAGGTCCCAGAAGTTATTCGTTTTCTGCACGTCAAGTACGCTCTTTACACCACTGACTCCCCGATTGTACGAAGCAGCGACCAGTGACCAGCTGTTGAGGTTACGGTAGGCCCACTTCAGATAGCGGCTGGCCGCCTCGGTGGCCAGTTTAGGATCCTTACGCATATCTATATCACCGTTGATGGTCAGGCCGTAGTCGCGGGCAGTAGCCGGCATAAACTGCCACATACCCACGGCACCGGCATAAGACCGGGCGGTGTTCTGAAACTCACTTTCGGCTACAGCCAGGTAGATAAAGTCAGTAGGTACGCCATTCTCCTGTAGGGTCTTTTCGATCAGAGGACGCCAGCGCTCGATGCGTTTCAGAACAAAAATAGTATTGGAGTGGCGGAATGTATTGACAATCAATTCGTGTTCCAGGCCTTCGCGTACATCATCCCGTTCCAGGGGGACCCTCTCGCCGGCAAAGGTGAGATTATCCGGAATAGGGGGCATACTTACATACTGAGGCCGGTCCGGAAAGTCGGCGCTAAGGGGAGCCTGGTTAGCTACGGAGTCCTTCTTCTTAGACTCAGAAGCCTCATCCTTAGATTTACAGCCAATTAAAAAAAGAAGCCCGAAAAAGAATATGTAGCGCATCATACTTCAAGGTAAAGCGTGGTAAAAATTAACAATGGCTACAAGGATTTGTTCGTGGTGTTTATCCTGCGGTAGGGAGGGGGCCATACAAAATGGGGGATGATTCCAGAGTATACAGGTCCCAATACAGTACAACGCGGCAGATAGGTATGTATTAGAAAAAACTTAAAGTTGCTCAGTAGGGGTAACCTTTGGAAAGTGGAGGCGTTACTTTATGGACGACTGGAGCATAGAAGCAGGAATAGCCGACAGGCTGAGGTAACTAGTTAGGAAGTTAGGTACCCTGCTCTGGACCATCGGTGGTCCGGAGCAAGAGTCGTGTTCACTCATTATCAAAAGAAGAAGGTGTACTGGCTGAGGTGGCCCTGGTGCCGCTTGAGCAGGGAAGCCCGAAGCGACCTGGCTGCGGGCTCTCATTTTATAGGATCACCGGTGGTGAATAAGTAGCTACTGAACCAACTGGTGGTACAACTTAGAGAGCTTTTCCTCGGCATTCTCACACAGTCCCGGATGCACCGCTGATGTCTGTACTACAGTACTACGGGCGGCAGTCAGCCAGCGGAAGCGCCCAGATGTAGGTAGCTGACCGATAGGGCCGCCCTCGCGGCGTCCGGCGCAGATGCGCTCGAAAGCCCGCAGCCGTTCTTTCAGCTCCGCCAGGTCTATCTCGGGCGAAAAAGCCCGCAGCCGCTGTTCGTTCAACTCGTAGCGCGTTTGCAGGAATCCCTGCGAGGAACAGAAGAGGATGACGCCGACATTCATAAACTCCTCCCGCTCCACCCGCGGTACTACTCGTATGACGGCGTATTCAAATAAGTGCTTCTCTGGCATCCTTTGCTGCGTTGACAAAAATTTCTGAATGGGCGAGGCGGGTCGTCAAAAAGTTGACGTACACCTGCCGCTGTTCCTGGGGGTCACCCTCCACTAGCCACTGATCGGGCACCAAAGATACAATAGATCTGATTTTCTCCTCGGTAAGTACCTGCCTGAACTCCGCATCAACCGCATCAAGTTCCGTCGCCTGAGGCAGCAGTACGTGGTCTTTGATCTGGGCGAAGGGGCGTTGGGCCTGCTCCTCCCAGGGCTGACCTGTGTGGTGAAAGTACAGCGCAGCACCGTGATCAATCAGCCATAGCTCCTTATTCCACATCAGCATATTGGTATTGCGGGCGGTACGATCAACGTTGGTTGTGAGGCAGTCCAGCCATACGATCTCGGAGGCCAGCCGGGCATCCACCGTAGTGACCAGAGGGTCAAAGGTAATAGAGCCGGACAGGTAGTGGAGCGCCAGGTTGAGCCCTTCACTGGCCCGCAGCAGGTCCTGGATCTCCTCGTCGGGCTCCGTGCGTCCAAAGGCTTCATTAAGTTCGGCGAATACAATCTCGGGGATGCGGAAGCCCAGCAAGCGGGCGATTTCTCCGACGATCAGTTCAGCGACCAGTACTTTGGGGCCTTGTCCGGCCCCTCTGAACTTCAGTACGTACAGAAAGTCATCGTTGGCCTCGGCAATGGCCGGCAGGGAGCCTCCTTCGCGCAACGGCGTGACGTAGCGGGTCACCTGGACGGTTCGGAGTTCGGATTGGAAACTATTCACAGGGGTATCATTAGTCATGTACAGCTCCGGATGCTACCGGCATTAGCTTACTAACCAGATCCGGCGGGAGTTGTCCTGAAAGGTAGGGCAATTTTCTGATAAAATCGTGATGGATCCTCTCCCTCCGCCTGCTGTCTACCAGCCTTACTGGCTGCCCTGCCTTCCCTAAATGTGCAATTTTTTACCAACCTTCTTCTTCAAAATGCCTCTATATGAGCTGAGGGCGTATGGCTCACTTTTTTCTCTGTACAAAATAGAAAGGGCCTTATCAGGCTCGAAACAGTGCTTCTGGAGAGAGAGCATGTGGAGTGAGTACTTAAATGCAATAAGCCATGAAGATCAATCATAAAGTTAAAAATACAATTAAGGTACTATTCGTCGCGATGCTGGCGGTAGTAGCTGTGAGCTATAGGACCAACCACAATCAGCAGGTTGTTTCCCCGATGTATGCAACCAGTGGTAGCGATACTTCTGGTAGTACTGATACTTTAGGTATGGAAGGAGTGGATACGCTTGCTGAAAGTCCTGCGGATGAGCCGGCCTGGATGATGGCTGAGCCTGTCGATGTTCAGTATGTATGGATGAAAACAACTGACTCGTTGCGGAAGAATCTGAGTGGAACCAAGAAAGATCTGGTGTTGGCTCTGAACCGCGTCAGCGAAAACCGGATCAGACGTCTGGACTCACTTATTGTGCCGGATACCGTTACGGCTGATTTTATGGCCTATTCACCTTTCCCGTTTCAACTGGACTCCGCTTCTGAGATTGAAAAACTTATAGTCTTTGACTACCGTATCCAGGCCTTTAGTGCCTACGAAAAAGGCAAACTGGTACGTTGGGGACCGGTAAGTATGGGTAGTAAAGGGCGGCTAACTCCTACGGGGATGTACCATACCAACTACCACAAAAAGCGCAAGATCAGTACGGTGGACGATAGCTGGATCATGGACTGGTACTTCAATATCATGAACTTTGAAGGTATAGGCATGCATGAATACAGCCTTCCGGGTTATCCGGCCAGCCACGGTTGTCTGCGTCTGTTAGAGAACGATGCCTACTGGATCTATAACTGGGCTGATCAGTGGCGACTGACACCCGATGGAGGCAGCGTAACAGCCTACGGTACCCCTGTACTTATATACGGTGCCTATGACTTTGAAGGTCCTCGCCCCTGGCATGAACTGGTAAATGATCCCCATGCTAACGACATACCTGCCGACAGCCTGAACCTGCGGTTGAGCGAGCATCTGGATAAGATTCTGAAGCGGCAGACCAAGCGGGACTCGGTGCTGGTAGCACGGGGAGATATATAGAGATTAGACAGTAAGTAGTATAAAAAGCGGGAGCAGACCAAAGGGAACTGCTCCCGCTTTTTATGTGGTCTACCCCGCCACCTCCTCCGCCCGGACGGGCAGGTGTCGGATGCGTTTGCCACTGGCGCGGTAGATGGCGTTGACTACGGCCGCGGCGGTAGGGCCCTGGGCGGCTTCACCGGCTCCGAGGGGTTCTTCGTGGGGGCGGGGAATCACGGCCACCTCTACGATAGGTACATCGCTGTATCGGAAGATCGGGTAGGAGGTCCAGTCGCGGCTGCTGACGTGCTGCTGATCAAAAAGGACTTCTTCTTTGAGCGTCCAGCTCGCCGACTGTACCATACCGCCCTCGGTCTGGTTGATGACACCATCCAGGTTGATCACTTCGCCCGCGTCGATTACACCCCATAGCTGCTGTAGCTTCACCTGGCCCGTAGCCTTATCCACGGCTACTTTGGCGGCCACGGCACAGTAGGTAGCGGTATTCTTATAGCGGGAAAAAGCTACTCCTATCCCTTCGTTAGGCCCGGTTTTGACAGGGCGGACCATCTCTTTCAGCTTCTGCATCACGGCTATGGCCCGTTCATCGGTGGAGTGCATAATGCGGAAGTCCAGCGGATCTTTCTGCGCCTTTACCGACAGCTCATCCATAAATGATTCAATGGCGAATACATTGCCATAGGCTCCCAGGCTACGCAGCGCCGACACCCGCAGCGGCCCCTCAAAGGTGTGGACGTCTATCTGGTAGTTAGGAATGGCGTAGTAGGGCTCCGAGTTGCGGAAGGCACCTCCGGCGTAGCCCGAGCCGGGCGGGTTGAAGGGCTTCTCCAGGTACCTTGCCGCCAGCAGATTGCCCGGATTGCCACCGGGGCGGGAGCTGTGCGAGTCGGACCAGAGGGCGTAGCGCCAGTGGCTGATCCGGCCCGTGTTGTCCATTCGGGCTTCGGCTTCCATGCGCATGGCGCTGCCGTAGGGCTCCCAGGCGTGCTCGTCTTCCCGCATCCACTGCATCCGCACGGGTTTGCCGGGGTAGGCCACGGCTACCAGCGCCGCGTCGGCGGCCACATCGTCCGCTCCGTTGTGGCCGTAGCAACCCGAGCCGGGTACGCCTTTAAGGTGTACCTTGTCCGGGTCCATGTTCAGCATTTTAGCGAGGGCGTCGCGTAGGGGGTACACGCCCTGCGTGTGCGTCCACACGTGCAGGGTATTCCCCTCGTACAGCGCCACGGCGCAGGAGGGGCCGATGGAGCCATGCATCTGGTACGGCTTGTAGTAGCTCGCCCGCAACGTACGAGCGTCCGGCTGGTCCAGCGGGCTTACGGTACCCTGGCTCTTGACGTTCTGGCTCCGGGTAGGGAGTGTTATGATATAGGCTTCCAGATCCTGTCCCGAAGGGAGCAGCGGTTGAGGCTGGCTCCAGCGGGCGTGCTCGCGTGCTCGTTGCTGAGCCTGCACGGCCTGGTACTCCTGCTCCGTTACCACCGCCACGAAGCTCCCGTTGATCACGGTTTTAAGCAGACCGGGTACTTTGAAATTCTTCTCGTCAAATGCTTCCAGTCGGGCGCGGTAGGCCGGTGGCCGTACCACCCGCGCATGTACCATGCCCGGCAGCCGGATATCCTGTACATATACCGATTCACCCCGGGTCATGCGCTCAATGTCGGTGCGGGGAATGGCCTTGCCTACGTAGCGGTACTCGCTCTTAGGCTTCAGCTTTACCGAGGGCTTTACCTCTCCTTCCAGTTGCTTCCCATTGAGAAGCTGCGCGAAGCTAAGTACCTGATTCGTCCCTGTTTTCCTGACCTGTCCGGCGGACAGGTTGAGTTGTTCAGGCCTGGTGTTCCAATGTTGGGCAGCTAGTCCCAGCAGTTGCTGCCGGGCGGCGGCGGCGGCGTGGCGTACAGCCATGGCACTGTGTTCCATAGAGCCGCTGCCGGCGGTATACCCTTCGTTAGGCGTACGGCCCGTTTCGGCCAGGTGTACCTCTACCTGCGTCAGATCTAGTTCCAGTTCCTCGGCAGCTACCTGCGCGATGGCCGTCCGGATACCCTGCCCCAGTTCCATTTTTCCCGTAAATACCCGTACTCGGCCATCGGCAAGTACTTCCAGCCAGGCATCGATGCGGTCCTCAATGGTGAGGCTGCCGGGTAGTGCCAATGCCGAAGGGGAAGGAGTAGCCTCCGCCCAGCGGGTACCCGTCAGTGAAAAGCCAATGGTAAGGCAGCCGAGGCTGCTGATAAACTTCCGGCGTGACTGCTGCGGACTATAAGCTGATTCTTTCATAGCTAGGATAGTGTGGGGATAAGATTAGGATTCCTTAGCAGCTCTTTGAATGGCTTTCATGATGCGCGTTTGGGTACCACAGCGGCAGAGGTTGCGCTCCATACCCGCCCGGATGGCCGCATCGTCAGGATTTTTGTTTGAGTCCAGCAGCGCTACGGCGGCGATCACCATGCCGTTGAGGCAGTACCCGCACTGGGCAGCTTGCTCCTGTACAAAAGCCCGCTGCACCGGGTGTAGCGTACCATCGGGCCGGATGAGGCCCTCGAGGGTAGTGATCTTCCGGCCCTCCATAGATTCGACAGGTACTCGACAACTGGGCACGGCTACGCCATCCAGTAGTACCATGCAGGCTCCGCAGACTTCGTGACCGCAGCCGTACTTGGGACCGTTCAGCTCCAGCTCGTTGCGGAGGACGTACAGCAGTGGCGTGGAAGGGTCTACCCGCAGACTGTGCTGCTTGCCGTTGACTTGTAACGTGATATCTTTTTCCATGGGCAGGGGGTAGTATATGGGCTACTACTAAAGGTAACAGGCTGTACCTCTGTTTATTGTTGAAAAGGCAGGTGCTGGTCTAATTTACCTCCTTTTTGGTACTAATCGCTATGTCCTGAGTCTTCCCCTGCTAACCCTGATTTGTAATCAGGGTTGCATAGTATAGCGCCTATGACGCGATTTAATAGTCGGTCTGGTATCGCGTCACAGACGCTAGTAGAAACAACACTCAATTATAAATTGGGTTTAGCGGGAAATTAGGGGTGATGGAGTTTGGTAAAAAAGCACCATCAAGGGCATATAGTACCAACTAGTCCAACTGCCTCAGGGCTTTGGCAGCCTGAAATAAAAACGCTCCGGCCGAATCCGGCCGGAGCGTAAACACACAAACACTAGCAAACTAGGGAACTTGACTTATTTATATAGTAAAACAGAGGAGGGAGATAGAGGGGGTATAAGCAGGTTGGAGCTTATTTAGAGGGCATTAGTACCGTATCAATCGAGTGAACTACTCCATTAGTCGCTTTGATGTCGGCTGTGGTCACAGTGGCCATGTTGCCTTTGGCGTCTTCCAGCATGACTTTTCCGTCTTTCATACGTACTGTAAGCTTATCTCCCTGAATGGTCGTAACGGCTTGCCCATCTTTCAGATCCGACGACATCACTGAGCCCTGCACTACATGGTATAGTAGGATTCCCGACAGCATCTTCTTGTTCTCAGGCTTCAGGAGATTATCTACAGTACCGCTGGGTAAGGCCGAGAAAGCACTGTTTGTAGGAGCAAATACCGTGTAGGGACCCTGCGAAGACGCCTGGTCTGCCAGTCCGGCGGCCTTCAGCGCTGCCAGTAAAGTGGTGTGGTTTTCGGATAGGGCGGCACTTCCAGCCAGATCCTTACCTGTGGTAGTCTGTGCATTGGCTCCCAGTACCACCGCACATCCCAATACAACTACCATCATGCATCTTACTACCAATGATTGATTTTTCATCTCTATCTTGTTTAAGTTTTAGTTACTATGATTATACTACGTTTTGCGATATGAACCTAATGTTTGCATTGTTGTTTAAATATTTTGAAAAAAAATTAAACATGGATGTTCTGGTTTAGCTATAACTTAAAGAATGAGATAGCAATGGCGCATGCATGTGCCGTTGGTAGAGTACTGTTTTAACATGGAGCATTGTTGAGGAGTTGACGGACGTTTCATTTGCCGGGGGAATAGAATTCCTAAAAAGCTCTCGTCAGGCAGGATAAAAGGGGCAGTGTCTGCCGACGGGTAGCTGCCAGTTGGCTCGGGCAGAGGCCTGCTAGTAACAGGTTGAATGGTAGGCAACTTCCTGAAAATATATAAAATTGTGTCGGAATGGGGGTTCACATATTGGTGACTTGTAGAGATAAAGTACCAAACAGAGTAGTAGATGTCAGGTGTAACTATTTGCTGTACAGTGGCGTATAAATGAATGGTAGGGGCGGTATAGTCTTAAATTTATGTTCTGGCATTAAACTTTTATAAAGCGGTTATGTCCAACTGATGAATAACCTGAAAAGGACATTCTGGTATCTAACCAAATTTTGAGAACATGAAACGAATCGCAAGCATATTCATACTAGTAGGTGGGTTGTTGACCATGCCCATGGCCTACGCTCAGAGCAGCGCCGCTCATGCCGCACAGGCTGGAATTGATGCTATTACTTCCCTGACCCTGACCAATGCCCAGGTAGCGCAGTACTCACGACAGGCGGTACAGCAGATGGACGCCCAGAATCCGGTAGCTGGTCCCAATGACCCCTATACCAAGCGACTGAACCGTATCGTGAGCCGTCACCGTACCGTAAGTGGTATACCTATCAACTACAAAGTGTATCTGGTACCTGATGTGAACGCCTTTGCCACCGCCGATGGTAGTGTACGGGTATTCAAAGGTCTGATGGACATCATGACTGACCAGGAGATACTGGCAATTATTGGCCACGAGATTGGTCACGTAGTCAACAAAGACTCCCACGATGCCATGAAGAGCGCCCTCCGTCGTTCGGCGGTACGTAATGCCGTAGCCTCGCAGGGAGGTACTCTGGGGGAGTTGTCAAAATCGCAGATTGGTGGGGTTGCTGATTACATGCTTGGTGCGTCATTCAGTCGTAAGCAGGAAACTGAGGCTGATGATTATAGCTACCAGTTCCTGATGAAAAACGGGTACAGTGTACTACCACTGGCTTCATCATTTGAGAAATTGTCTAAAGCCGGAGGAGGAAAAGGAGTACCTGAGTTTCTCTCTACCCACCCCGACAGCAAGACCCGCGCCGCACGTATACGTGACCGCGCCCGTAAAGAGGGAAGAAAGTAAATAGCTGTGAGATTTTTAGGAGTTAGGGTTTAGCTCCTGCTTCGCATACATAGTGCAAAAGCCGGTACTACCTAATTTAATAGTACCGGCTTTCTTTGTTTGGGATGCTCTGATTAAGCATTGGTAATGCCTTTCAGAAAGATACTCCGGTAACTACCTGTAGGGTACTGGTCTGTAATTCGTTGAAAGTGGATTGGTTTGAGCCGGAATTAGTCAGGCTGTAACTGCTTATGCTCTGATTCACGCGAAAAGAAATAGGTATCCGAACCGAGCCTAAGGGAAGTTCGGCACCGACGCCAGCCAGTAGTGCTATACTACCCCGGGTGGAGGTAGGCTCAAGATCCGTTTCATAGGGAAGTCTATGGCAGGGAGCTATAATAGGACATAGAGTTGTAAAGCCCTTATAGTGATGTTTCAGTCCTGCTCTGTACCCGGCACCAATTTCCAGAAAGGGACGAAAGCGGGAGCGACTGGAGAGTTTATAACGAAGCAGGATGGGGAGGTTAATAGATTGGTGTATCAGGTCATTATTTTCTTCTCTGCTACCATCGCGGTAGTAGGCCTTCTCCCAGTTGGGCTGAAAGTGCAGGCTGAGCCGGGGGACGTTCTTTAAGAGCTGGTAACTGAGGTCTACACCTATCATTCCTCCGCCTACACTCCGCCAGGGCGCTTTTGACCCGTAGGTGCCGAACCCATTTATTCCTACCACCAGCCCTACTTTTACATCGCGTTCTTCGGGAGTTTGAGAAAATACCGGATAACCAGACAACGCAGCCATCCAGACAATAAGCAGAATTCTTTTCGTAGGTCGGGTCATGTAAGTTGGATAGAATATGGTAGGTACTTTGCTAAAAAGCCTGTTCTACTTTGAGAAGTAGAACAGGCCTCTATATTATAAAAAGGCTCCTTTTACACTTCCTGCGTAGCCAGCAGCTCTTCCAGGAACTTCCGGAACGGAGCGGCAAACTCCTTACGCTTCAGCGCGAACTCAACAGTTGTTTTCAGGAAGTCGAGCTTATTGCCGATATCGTGACGCTTACCCTCGATCAGGTGCGAGTAGATGTTCTCCCGCTTGAGCAACAGAAGCAGGGAGTCCGTAAGCTGGATCTCGTTGTTTTTGCCCTTGGGCGTCTGCTCAATGGCCTGGAATATCTCGGGCGTCAGTATGTAGCGGCCGGCTATGGCCAGGTTAGAAGGCGCTGACTCCACAGCGGGCTTTTCTACCAGTGTTGTTAGCTCCTTGATGGTATCGCTCATTGAAGTACCCCCTACGATCCCGTAGCGGTTTACTTTGTCGGCCGGTACCTGCTCCACAGCTATCACCGATCCGCCGTACTGCTCGTAGGTATCCACCAACTGCTGGGTAACCGGGATCACTGAGTCCATGATGGTGTCGCCCAGGAGTACCGCGAAGGGCTCATTACCTACGTGGTGGCGGGCGTAGTAGATGGCATCACCCAGGCCATTGGCTTCCTTCTGACGTACAAAATGTACATTAGCCATGTCGGCCAGGCGGCGCATCTCATTGTACCAGGCTTGATCTTCCTTCTCTTCCAGACGGGCTTCCAGCTCAAAGTTACGGTCGAAGTGGTCTTCGATGGCGCGCTTGCCTTTGCCCGAAATAATCAGAATATCTTCAATACCCGAGTCTACCGCTTCCTGCACTACGTACTGAATGGTAGGAATATCTATAATAGGAAGCATCTCTTTGGGCATAGACTTGGTCGCTGGCAAAAAGCGGGTACCTAGTCCGGCGGCGGGTATAACGGCTTTGCGAATCATGAGTAGGTGTTAGATAGTAAAGTTTAAGGTTGAACAGGAGGAGAGCAGGAAAGGAGAAAAGTACTGGTTCTGTAATTCTCCTGATCTCTTTATCTCCTTCTTATAATTTTATTAGCCATAAATAACTAGTTGGTAGTAGTATCTTCTTTTGGCACTTTCCTCCATTAGACACTTTCTTACCTTTTCTCCTTCATTAAACTATGTAGGGTCGGATGACGCGGGCGTTGTATTTTTTTAGCTCCACAAAGAGGCGGTTGAGCATCTCGTCGTCGCGGTAGGTACCTATGATCGTCCCCCCTGAGCCAGCAAACTTGGCCGATGCGCCGCAGGCGCGGGCGGCGTTGATAAGTTGCTTATTGGTGTCAGATACTTTATAGATCGTGCAACGCAGGTCGAAGTTCTGGTTCATCAAATCGTGCAGATCATCGGGTCGTCCTTCCCGCAATGCGGTGCGAGCCTGCTCAGCCAGACCAGCTATCTGCCCCATAGTTTGTACCACATCAGTATCACCCCGATCAAATCGCGCCCGGACATCGCTATGTACCTTGCCCGATACTTTGCTGAGATGGGTGTTGTAGGCCACGTACAGCTTAGGAAGCTGTTCTGGATCGATCCGCTCGTACTCACCGTAGCCCCGCTGCTTAAGGAGTTCCTTGTCAAAGTTCATGTACACGCAGCCTTCGTAACACTGGATTACCCGATCCTGCAGACCGGCTGCGATACCCAGTTCCTCCGACTCACACGACAGTACAAGGCAGGGAAGTATCTCGAGGGGAATCTCCACCTTATAGAACTGCATCAGTCCCCGGAACAGCGCCACCAGGATAGCACTGGACCCAGACATACCTACCTGACGGGGAATAGACGAGCGGTAGCGAACGGTGAAATTGCGGTTGGGCAGACGGATTCCCTGCTCTTCGCAGTAGTCGCCAAATTTCTTGATACCAGCCTTAATGAGGGGAATACCTCCGTTATACCCCAGCATACTGACCGAGTCACGCAGGTGGTAGATACTCTTGAAGGTACTGCCATCCTGAGGTTCAGGTTCTATATGTAGTTCAGGAGATTCATATAAGGATATGGATGCACCGAAGTTACGTACTGAAATGGCTAGGGTTTTACCAAAGAAACCATCCGAAGGATTGCCCAAAAGACCGGCCCGGGCGTAGGCGCGCTTCTCTATAATCAACGGTAAATCTGTTTTATTTCAAATAAATACGACTAAATGACGACAGCTGCTTTTCCCTCCCCTTAGACCGTTGGATAAAAGAGGAGCTACTTTTGCCGTAAGTTTAAGCAATTTATGGGTATTGCTACATGCGAATACAAGCTCAAGCGTTATAATTAGCTTCTTTTCTGCATTTTGTGTTGCCCAGACCATTTATTTACTCTGCCTTGTTCTTAAAAACAAGTACTTGTATACTATATGTGTAATAGTAATAAAGCCCCTCTTACTAGCAGTAGGAGGGGCTTTGCTATTTGGAAAGAAACGGCTACTTCATCGCTACGGGATCAAGGATAGAAAACTTCTCTACTTTGTTGTTTATTGGTTTTATACTACGCAGGTACGCATAGATTGCTTTCAGATCCTCCTCTTTCATGTTAGCGTACATGATCCAGGGCATGTTAGTCTGGAAATCTTTCTCACCTACTGCCGCCGGTTTGAAAGAGCTGTCGGCGTAGGCCTTAAAACGGGCTACAAACGCTTCTTCGGACCAGTTACCCAGGCCGGTTTCTTTGTCAGGGGTTAGGTTGGCGGTGCGCACAACACGTCCGTTGCCCATGCCCATTTCCCAGCCACCGGCGAAGTCCATCCCGGGCAGTTTATTACCCTGAGCATCGGGCTTGGTATGGCACTCACGACAGCCGCCTATGTTGACCAGATAACGGCCGTAGGCTACCTTATCACTTGGATCAGGGCGTTTGCCACCGGGAGCATTCTGCGGAATGGTATTCAGGATAAAATTAAAAGGGAAAGAGGGATCCGACTCAGGTATTTCGCTATCGATAGGCTGGAGACTTCTCAGATAAGCTATTACATCTTTTATATCTTCGGGATCGGCCTCGGCGTAATACTTATAGGGCATAACCGGAAATATAGTCTTGCCGTGTTTGTTGACGCCGGTCGTAATAGTGCGGTATATTTCGCCGTCTGTCCAGTCTTTCAGACGGGCCGGAGTAATGTTTCGGGAATAAAACGTACCAGGGAAGCCCAGAGTTTCGTCGAACACTTCACCACCGGCGCCGTAAGTATTCATTTTGAGCGGACCGGCAAACTTTGAAAAGTCTCTCTGGCTATGGCAATCCATACATACCATCACGTTATTGGCCAGGTACCGTCCATGCTCTATACGTTCGGGAGTTGCTTCGACGGTTAGTTGGGGGGCATCGTCTACGTCGGGCAGGACGTATGTAGTGTAGATGGCCGCTCCAGCGACAGCTAATACCACAAGGGCCAGGAACCAGCCGGCGACTTTTAGAAGTGTTTTCATTCAGGAAATGGTTAAGGTGGCAAAGAGGTAGGAAATAGTACTACTGGACGGTATTCTATTGATTAATAAAGGTATATATAGTCTCAGACAAAAAAAAGCACGGCTCATGGAGCCGTGCTTTTTTTTATTAAGCGGTAGGATAAGTTTGTCTTCTACTGCTTTGCAACCTGTACGTTGATGACCAGTTTTACTTCGTCAGCTACAACCACGCCACCTGCTTCGGTTACTGCATGCCAGGTTAGGCCGAAGTCTTTGCGGTTTATTTTTCCACTCAATTCGAAGCCCGCTTTATGGTTACCGTAGAAGTCTACCATGCTGCCGCCGTACTCCGCATTCAGTACTATCGACTTCGTAGTTCCTTTGATAGTGATATCACCAGTGATTTTATAGGTATCGTCGCCGGTTTTCTCAACGCTGGTTGATACGAATGTGAGCTTAGGATGGGTTTCGGCATCAAAGAAATCCGCCGAGCGCAGGTGCTGATCACGCTGCTCCTGGTTAGTATCTATGCTGGCTATATCTGCTGAAAACTGGATCTGAGCCGTAGTGAAATCTTCACCTTCGGTTTCGACAGTACCTTCAAATTGCTTGAATGATCCGGTAACGGTAGAAATAACCAGGTGCTTTACCTTAAACTGAATTTCGGAATGGGTAGGGTCGATGGCCCAGGTAGTTTTTACTGCGGTTTCCATACTGTTAGTAGTGTTTTATGTTATAAGTGTGATTACATTTAGTGTATATACATATAAAATTACAAATTAGTTCGAATACATATAAAAAAATCCCGCACTGTGTAGGTGCGGGATTCTATAGTAATGAAAATGAGAAAAAAAGCTATTCTCTTTCTTCAGTAGTATTTTCCTCGTTGTCTTCACTACTGTGGTTAATACTGGGATCCTCCGCTGGAGGAGTAGTAGGGACAGTATTAGTCGGGTAGGAAGTGTAAACAGGTGACTCTGTTCTTTCCTTCTCGACACCTGGTATGGCGGGTTCTCCTCTTCTACGTGTCATAATTATATCTTTTAAGTTTAACTAGCATTTAAGTACTATAGCTAAACAATCATTCCACATAGCCTAAGCTTACTTAGGCCTGTTACATGGGGAATATGTTCTATTCCTGTGGATTAGGGGCGCAACAGGTCTATACAAACAACAGGCACCGGCTCATAAAGCCGGTGCCTGTACAAATTGAGATGAAGTCAGATACTTCGATTAGTTTTTGGGCATCGCAAAGATACTTTCATCTATCTGAGGATTCACCTGCACAGATTTTACAACCATTGTAATGGCGCCGGGCATAGCGGGAGACTCGATCTGGGCTGAAAATGGGTACGTAATGCCATCAACCTTCTTGAAATTGGACTGAGTCATCTTAGTCTCTACATCCTGACCGTTTACATTAGCTTTTACCAGTGTGCGTAGGATGTAGTAGGTATCTTTCGAAATGTAGTTGGTTACGGCTACGCCGTTGGTATTGGTGACCTTTACCAGGTATACCGGCGTACCTTCCAGTGTCTCCTGACCTAGCAGTTCAGCTTTATAACCCTTTGCTTTGTAGTCGTACAGGCCTGTCAGATCTACCTGGCCCGACATAGCTTTTACCATCTCGTCTGGTAGGGGGGTAGGGGCGCTCTGTCCCATCATGGGGTTAACGCTCCAGCCGGTAGTGCCATCCAGCGCCTGGATAACCTTCGTTCCCTGAATATCGGTTTCGCTCCGGAAGCCACGCTGCTGTACTATGGTAGTAGTGGTAGGTATTTCCATGCCCATGACCTGCATAGCAGCCTCTATCTTCATACTTTTCAGGTTAGATAGTTTGTCGGCTCCTCCCATGGCCTCTACGTGTTTATTAATGATCTCATCTACGTTCTGAGCCGAAGCACTGCTGATAACCACCAGCATAAGAAGGGCCGCTGCAAAAGCCCGGAAAATTTTCAGATTAGCCATAAAGTATAAAGGTATATTGGAAAATAAGGTTTACAGGCTTCTAAGTACCTGTCGATTAGGTAAAACGCTGGTTTAAAGATAGCATTATATTAGTGCCACAATAACTTTCCGTGCGGTAAATTACTCAATCGGTCTGAATTGGCGGTAGCGGGTCTGAGGTGGGGATATACGGAAAATAAAAACGGGGCGGAATCTGTACGATCCGCCCCGTTTTGAACTATACTCTTTTTGGCTGTTAAGCTGATAGTGCTTCGGCACCACCCACGATCTCGAGGATCTCCTTCGTAATCGCTGCCTGACGGGTACGGTTGTACACGAGGCGCAGCTCTTTCAGAAGCTCCTGCGCATTATCGGTAGCCTTATCCATGGCTGTCATACGAGCACCATGCTCCGAAGCATTGGACTCAAGGACAGCGCGGTACAGCTGAATTTTAAGTGTCTTGGGGATCAGCTCGTTCACTATTTCGGCCTCCGAAGGCTCGAATGTATAGTTTACATTGGATACCTGAGTAGCTGAGTTATCCTCCTGTGCAGAAGTGATCGGCAGGAAGGGCTCCGTACGGATGATCTGAGTAGCTACGTTTTTGAACTCGTTATAAACCAGCTCAACTACATCATAACGCCCCTGCGAGAAGGAATTCATGATGTCCTCAGCAGCTTCCTTCACGTTCACAAAGCTAAGGCGGGTATAGAGGTCAGAGTAGCGATCGTTAACTTTGAAGCCACGACGAGCCATACCTTCACCTCCTTTTTTACCAATAGCCATGATCTCGACATTGCCCCGGCGTGCCTGCTCAGCATACTGGGTTCTGATACGATCCATAGTCGCCTTAATAATATTACTATTAAAGGCACCGGCTAGTCCGCGGTCTGAGGTAACTATTACGAATAGTACATTCTCAACCGGACGTACTCTGGAAAAGGGGCTTTCGTTGGCGGTTTCGGCACCAGCCGATACGGTGGCCAGCATCTCACCTAATTTTTGCGCGTAAGGGCGCATCTGAAATATACTATCCTGAGCTCGGCGCAGTTTGGACGCGGACACCATTTTCATCGCTTTGGTGATCTGCTGCGTCGAGTTAACTGAGACAATCCGGTTACGTACTTCTTTTAAGCTTGCCATGCGTAGACTAAAAGTGGAAGGCTAAAGCAGAAGAGAGGAAAATACAGGGGCTGCATATACCGCTCTCTTCCTGCTGTCGACTTGTATATTAGGTTATTTCAAATCAGGCTTTGTACTTAGCCGATACGTCTTTCGCTACTTTCTCAAGAACGCCCGTGATGCTGTCATCCAGCTTTCCGGCGCGCAGCGCCGACAATGTATCGCTATGCTGAGCTGCCAGAACAGCCAGGAAATCCTTTTCAAACTCTCTTACCTGAGCCACTGGTACTTTATCCAGCAAACCTTTTGTAGATGCGTAGATGATTGCCACTTGCTGCTCAACAGGTACCGGGCTGTACTGAGGCTGTTTCAATACTTCCAGGTTGCTGCGTCCCCGGTCAATCGCCAGCTTGGTAGCGGCATCAAGGTCTGAACCAAACTTAGCGAAAGCTTCCAGTTCGCGGAACTGTGCCTGATCCAGCTTCAGAGTACCAGCTACTTTCTTCATTGACTTGATCTGAGCGTTACCACCCACACGAGATACCGATATACCTACGTTAATGGCCGGACGGATACCCGCGTTGAACAGGTTAGACTCAAGGAAGATCTGACCGTCAGTGATCGAGATTACGTTTGTAGGGATATAAGCAGATACGTCACCAGCCTGTGTCTCGATGATCGGCAGAGCTGTCAGTGAACCACCTCCTTTAACCCGGCCAGCCAGTGATGGTGGCAGGTCGTTCATTTCTTTGGCGATGGAGTCATCCGCAACGATCTTAGCGGCACGCTCCAGCAGGCGGCTATGCAGATAGAATACGTCACCAGGGTACGCCTCACGTCCGGGAGGACGACGCAGCAGCAGAGACACCTCGCGATAAGCTACGGCCTGCTTGGAAAGGTCATCATAAACAACCAGGGCAGGACGTCCGGTATCGCGGAAGTACTCACCAATAGCAGCACCCGTAAACGGAGCAAAGAACTGCATAGGTGAAGGATCAGAAGCCGCAGCAGCTACGATTACAGTGTAATCCATAGCTCCGTAGCGACGTAGGGTAGCTTCGATCTGCTTGATGGTAGAAGCTTTCTGACCACAGGCGACATAGATACAGTATACAGGCTCACCTTTGTCGTAGAACTCTCTCTGGTTGATGATTGCGTCAATCGCAACGGCAGTCTTACCGGTCTGGCGGTCACCAATGATCAATTCACGCTGACCACGACCGATGGGGATCATGGCGTCGATCGCCTTGATACCAGTCTGCAGAGGCTCATTTACAGGCTGACGATAGATTACACCCGGTGCTTTACGCTCCAGGGGCATCTCGTACAGGTCTCCCATAATAGGGCCCAAACCGTCGATAGGCTCAGCCAGTGTATTTACTACACGACCTACGATCTGGTCACCAACTCTTACCGAAGCAATTTCGCTGGTACGCTTTACGGTGGCTCCTTCTTTAATTTCGCTATAGTCTCCCAATAATACGGCTCCTACGTTATCCTCTTCGAGGTTTAGGGCCAGGGCTTTTAGTCCATTTTCGAATACAAGCAACTCACCCGCTTGTACTTTTGAAAGGCCATAGATACGTGCTACCCCGTCACCAATCTGGAGTACCGTACCTACTTCTTCGAGTTCAGCCTCTGATTTAGCGCCAGCAAGCTGCTCGCGTAAGATGGCCGAAACTTCGTCTGGTCTTACAGATATCATAGTATAATTGACTTATTTTAAGTGTAGAAGAAACTTACCCAAAAAGTGCCGCAAATTTACGTCATTATTTTTTTATAATAGACATTAACTACAAAAAACATTAGCGTCAAAATTAGATTTTTCTTAGGTTTCCCGGCGTACCCCCGTTTATCCGGCCCAAAAGCCGCCAATCCACACTAATTATCACTTAACCAAACTTTTTTAGGTAGATACTGTGTTTTTTAAGTAATTGATTTCGTTTTTTAGCCAATCAATTATAAAACTATTTTTTATCGATTTAAAAAAACCGAATGTACATCAATTTGAAAGCAATGATTGCCACCGTAGCCTGCGCTACTTTACTGGCTACAAACGGGATAGCACAGACTACCAAAAAAACTTCCAAACCTGCACCCACTAAACCCGCGGCGACTACTCCTAAGGCTACAACAGCCAGTGCTACCCCAACTCTCAAGACCAATGTTGATTCTGTGGCCTACGCGATAGGCATTAGTGTAGCCGGATCACTTAAGTCACAGGGACTTTCGGATATCAATACAGAGCACCTGATCAGGGCTATCAATGAAACGCTGAAGGGCGGTACTACTGCCATGACCCCTGAGCAGGCCAATCAGGTCATAGGTGAATATTTCCAGAAGCAGACCAGCGTCAAAGGACAAGCCAACAAGCAGGCTGGTGAGAAGTTCCTGGCTGAGAACAAGAAGAGACCCGAAGTAAAAACTACGGAAAGTGGACTACAGTACGAAGTCATCAAAATGGGGGAAGGTCCCAAGCCCACTGCTACTGATCGTGTAAAGGTAAACTATCATGGAACACTAGCGGATGGAACAGTATTTGATAGCTCAGTAGAACGGGGCGAACCAGTAGAGTTCCCGGTCAATGGTGTAATACAAGGCTGGCAGGAAGCTCTACAGCTGATGCCGGTTGGCTCTAAGTGGAAAGTGTACCTTCCATCCGAGCTGGCGTACGGTGAACGTGCCGCCGGACCAACGATCGGACCAAATTCTGCTCTTGTCTTCGAAGTAGAATTATTAGAAATCCTTAAATAGTATTTAATATGAGAAAGTACCTGATCACCCTGATACCTGTGGTGTTGCTGGGATGGCAGCAGCGGCCGGTGCCTGAGCAAGGCATGGAGCTGGCGTCGTCATCGAATACTGCTATGGAGGAGGAGTTGCAACCCACTGCGTCTCAGTTTCGCGCGGAGGCATTAGTAACCCGTATTTTAAGTAATTATCATTACCGCAAAACGAAGCTGACAGACTCCCTTTCATCGGCAGTCTATGACAAGTATCTGGGTGATATTGACCACAACCGACTGTACTTTCTGGCATCGGATGTGGCTCAATTTGATAAATATAGGTACTCATTCGACGATTTTCTGACCAAAGGTGAGCTTCAGGTACCTTACGATATGTACAACCTGTTTCGTAAGCGGTACAAGGAGCGTAGCGAGTATATTCAGAAGCTGCTGAATCAGCCGAAGCCTTTTGACTATACACTGGATGAAAACCTTAATACGGATCGTGAAAAAGCCGCCTGGGCTAAAAGTCCGGAGGAGCTGAATGATATCTGGCGCAAGTACATCAAGAGCGAAGCTCTAGATCTGAAGCTGGCCGGTAAGGCTGACTCCTCTGTGGTAAGTACCCTGCGTGATCGCTACAAGAACCGTGATCGCGGACTGGAGCGTATCCGTAGCGAGCAGGTATTCCAGATGTACATGAATGCCTTTGCCGAGTCGCTTGATCCGCATACCAACTACATGTCACCTACCTCGGCTGATCGCTTCAAGCAGGATATGAGCCTGTCGCTGGAAGGGATTGGTGCGTTGTTGAGAGAAGAGGACAACTACATAAAAATTGTGGATGTTATTCCCGGTGGTCCTGCCTTCAAAGGCAAGCAGCTGAAGAAGGAAGACCGTATTATAGGTGTGGCTCAGGGAGATGACGGAAAAATTGTGGATATCGTCGGTTGGTTTGTCGATGATGCTGTCAAACTGATCAAAGGTCCCAAAGGTACTGTAGTACGTCTGCAAGTACTTCCTGTTAATGCACTGCCCAACACGCCTCCTAAGGAGATTCGTCTGGTGCGTGAAAAAGTAAAACTGGAAGAGCAGGGAGCCAAGAAAGAGATAGTGACTATCAACCAAGGCAACAGGAATTATAAGATCGGTGTCATTGATATTCCAACCTTCTACCGTGACTTCGAAGGAGCACAGCAGCGTGAAAAGGAGTTCTCCAGCACGACCCGTGATGTACAGAAGCTGATCGATGAACTAAAAACCGAGAAAGTGGACGGTATCGTGATAGACCTGCGTAACAACGGTGGTGGATCACTGACCGAGGCGATCTCACTGACCGGCTTGTTTATCAACAAAGGACCAGTCGTACAGGTAAAAGAGTCGATGGGTGATATTGAAGTGCAGGCCGATACTGATGCGTCGGTTGCTTATACAGGCCCGCTGGCGGTGATTGTAAACCGTTTTAGTGCCTCAGCTTCTGAAATTTTCGCGGCAGCCATTCAGGACTATAAGCGTGGCTTGATCGTTGGCGAGCAAACCTATGGTAAAGGTACCGTTCAGACCCTGATCGACCTGAACCAGTGGATGCCGAAGGAGAGCGAGCAGTTGGGTCAGGTAAAAATGACTGTAGCTAAGTTCTACCGGATCAATGGTAGCAGTACTCAGCTCCGCGGTGTAATGCCGGATGTAGAACTACCTACTGCTTTTAAAACGAATGAGTACGGTGAAGGTTCGCAGAAAAGCGCCCTGCCCTGGGATCAGATCGCTTCTACCCGTTTTGAGGTAACTGATAATATCAGTGATAAACTGGTATCTCAGGTAAGCGATAAGTATAACCAGCGTCTGCGCAGTGACGAGGAGCTGAAAAAGCTGACCGAAGATCTGGCGTTGTTCCGCAAGGCTCGTGAAGATAAGACCATTTCTCTACAGGAGTCGAAGCGTAAGAAAGAGCGCGAAGAAGCCGAAAAGAAGCGGGCTGCTCTGAGCAAGCTGGGTGAAACGGAGATAGACGGCGAAGAGGATGAATCAACCGCTAAGGCTGAGACTAAGAAGAAGGATGTGTATATCACCGAAACCGGTCGCATTCTGGCTGATCTGATCAATTTCTCAAAGGAGCCTAGCCTGGCAGGTACCAAGAAGAAATAATTTAATAAACGAATATAAAAGCGACTGCTCCGGCTTATCCCCGGGGTAGTCGCTTTTGTACTATATTGGCTTTTAGCTCCTGTATGCGCCTGGGATTTATACTCAAAGACTTCCTCCATTTTCTACGACATCCCACCTATTTGCTGTCCGAAGTACCCGTACGGGTGCGGGTAGTCTTTGGGCTCTTTCTGATCCTCAGTATTTTCAGAATTGCAGCCATTGTGGCCGATGTGTGGCTGATTAGGCCCCTGGCCAAAGTACTCAGTGATCAGGAACTGGCCCGACAGACGGTCTATTCAACGAGTTTTGTGGAACTGGTGGTGGGCTCACTGGTGATGGCCCCGCTGGTCGAAGAACTAGCCTACCGCTGGGGACTCCGCTTCTCACCGGCTCGTACAGCCGTGTCGGTAGGGTTGATCGTGTTTTACTGGCTACCGTTTGGAGGTACGTACTCAACCAATATCCTGAATGTATTGGATCAGCCGGGTTTCTATCTGATGGTCACCATGGCTGCGGTGGCCGGACTTACCATGTTTGCGTTGCTGAGTGTACCGCTGCTGGAGGCTTCCGTCAGCAGACGATGGCATCGGTACTTCGGCAGTATCTTCTATATAACATCGCTGCTCTTCGGCCTGATGCATATTTTCAATGTAGCCGATCTAACCCTGAGCGTCTGGCTGCTGGCTCCCTTTATTACAGTGCAGCAGATTGTATTTGGACTCTTTAACGGCTACGTCCGGATGCGGTTTGGCTTTGTGCACGCGGTACTGCAGCACGCCCTTTTTAACCTGATCCCCCTGATGCTATTGTATGTGTAGCAGCCACGGATGATTAATGACCACTCACCGCTTCGGGCTTGACCTCATCCAGTTTGATCTGACGAAGCTTCCGGTAAAACCGTATGGTGAGCAGCAGCGCTGAGGCCGTCAGACCTACCGACAGACCTATCCAAACACCCGTTACATCCATACCCAGCGGGAAGGCCAGTACATAGCTCATAGGCAGGGCCAGGCCCCAGTAGGCAAATAAGGTAATAACCGTAGGTACATTGACATCGGCAATACCACGCAAAGTACCCAGCCCCACGACCTGTATACCATCCGAAAGCTGGAAAAAGCCGGCAATAATAACCAGCCCCGCGGCGATGGTAGCCACCTCGGCATTATCACGGATGTAGAGGCTAACGAGCCAGTCATTAGCAGTCAGGAATAGGATGCAGCACAGACCCATGAATACCGTCACCAGCAGGAAGGCCGCCGTGCCCGCTCTCCTGACGGCTTGTATACTTTGCTGTCCGACGGCCATACCTACCCGGATACTACCCGCGGCGGCAATACCGGTGGCCATCATGTACGTAGTAGACGCCATATTGATAGCTATCTGGTGTGCGGCCAGTTGTGGTTCGCCCAGCCAACCAATCATGATCACAGCCAGGGAGAAGGCAGCGATCTCAAAGAAAAACTGGAAACCACCCGGTAAGCCAAGTTTCAGGATTTTTACACGAAGGTTCTGTAAAGAAGTGGCCAGGCCGGAAGCTATCAGGTAAGGCCGGAAAAAGGCGTCACGCTTTACGTAGTACCATATAGCTCCGGCCATGTAGATCCGGGATAGCAGGGTGCCTACGGCGGCTCCCAAGAAGCCCATATATAGGATGAGTGCGTAGTTTAGAAGGGCGTTCAGTACCAGGGCAGACATGGTAATATACATAGCCACCCTGGGGCGGGAGAGCCCGTCGCAGAGCTGACGCACAGCTATGAACAGCAGCAGGGGTAGGTTAGATATAGTAATAATGATCATAAAAGGGCGGGCCAGTTCCGTAATATCGGGCGTCTGACGGAAGATCTGGAACTGCCAGGCAGCCAGCAGACCAATAACCCCCAGTACGGCTCCTAGTAGGAGAGCTACCTGAATACCCGCTCTGTACAGCCGGTTGATCTCGGCCTTTTCGCCCTTGCCGTAGGCCTGTGATACCAGCGCCGATACAATGGAAAGTCCACCAACCCCGATACTGCCAATGAGGAAGGTGACCGAAGTGGCTATACCGGAGGCTCCCAGCGGAACTGCGCCCAGCAGCCGCCCGATCATCAGGTTGTCAGTTACGCCCATCAGTACCACTCCCAACTGGGCTACCACGATCGGGATACTCAGCTGAAAGGTTTGTTTGATGTCGCGTTGGTACAGGCGAACTAGTGGATGCATAAAGTCTGAAATTCTACTGGTTTCAATTTGGGCCTGCAAAAGTACGAAATCTAACGCGGACCTGCTGCTAATGAGTTACACCAACTTTTTTCTCAGAAAAAACTTCTTAATTTTGTCATTCTAAAAATCTTCACGCTCTTGAAAGAATACGGTAGCAACGTACAAAAACTCGCGGATCACATCACTGCCATGCAGGATCGCGAAAAGCGCACTCTCTACGCGCATATTTTGGTGGAGCTAATGCGTCAGATTCATCCTAACATGAAGGATAATCAGGACTACTACAACAAGCTCTGGGACGATCTCTATATCATATCGGGTTTTGAACTGGATGTTGACAGTCCCTATCCACCGCCGTCCAAAGAAGTACTGGGCCGCAAACCCCTAAGAGTGGATTACAATCAGCAGAATCTTAATTTTCGCCACTACGGCCGGAATGTGGAGCTACTGGTAGAGAAAGCCATACAGACCGAAGACAAGGACGATCGTCTGGCTTTTGTATCGTACCTGTTCCGGTTGATGCGCTCATTCTATAACACCTGGAACAAGGATAATCCGGAGGATGTCGTGCTACTGGAGCATATGGAGATCCTGGCGGATGGACAGCTGAAGGAAGAGATCGACTATATTCGTCAGAATGGACCAATAGAAGCTTCCCCCAAAGACAGGAACAGCAATCCGGAGCGTGGCCGGAACAGCCAGCCTACGGGCTATCAGGCGCAGACCAGTGGTTACAATAACAACAATGACCGGTCTTCCAATAACTCCAGCAATAATCGTAATCGGCACAATAACAATAAGTACTCAAACCGCAATAACAACAATAATAACAATAACCGGAACCGCAGGAAATAAAACTTGTAATCCGGCTGAGCTACCTTTTTATCCGGCTGCCGGCTTGGATCTCCTACCCAAAGCCGGTTTCGGATGTTTGAGTATTTAATATACTAATTTAGCATCAAGAGATCTTACAATCAGCAAATGTAAAACCATCTGCTGATTGAGTCGTTATTTTGATAGCCAAGACTTTTACGGCATTTTCCAAGACTTTTCAATTACTTATGGCTTCATTCAAAATTGCAGGTGACTGCCGCCTTAAAGGAGAACTGATACCCCAGGGAGCTAAAAATGAGGCTCTGCAGATCCTATGCGCAGTACTACTCACCAAGGAACCCGTTACAATTCATAATATACCTAATATCCGTGATGTAAATCAGCTGATCGACCTGCTGGCCGACCTGGGCGTTCGTCAAAATCGCCTGAGCGACTCATCGATCCGGTTCGAAGCCAGTGATGTACACGTGGAGCATCTGGAGTCTGACTCGTATCGTCAGAAAGGATCAGCGCTTCGTGGTTCGGTGATGCTGCTGGGACCGATGCTGGCCCGCTTCCGTAAGGGGCGTATTCCTCGCCCGGGCGGAGACAAAATCGGTCGCCGTCGCATGGATACCCACTTTATAGGTTTCGAAAAGCTAGGAGCCAAGTTTTCCTTTTCAAGCGATGACGATGGCTTCTACAAGGTAGATGCAACCAACCTTAAAGGAGCATATATATTGCTGGATGAAGCTTCGGTAACGGGTACTGCCAATGTACTGATGGCCGCAGTTATGGCCGAAGGTACTACTACCATTTATAACGCGGCCTGCGAGCCTTATCTGCAGCAGTTGTGCCGGATGCTGAATCGCATGGGAGCCAAAATCTCCGGCGTAGGCTCCAACCTGCTGACCATTGAGGGTGTATCCGAGCTGCACGGTACTGAGCATACCATGCTTCCCGATATGATTGAGATTGGTAGCTTCATTGGTCTGGCGGCTATGACTCAGTCGGAGATCACCATCAAGAACTGCCAGATCCCGATGCTTGGTATCATGCCTGACATATTCAAAAGGCTGGGTATTCAGATGGAGTTCCGTGAAGATGATATATTCATACCCGCTCAGGAGCGCTACCGCATTGAGACCTTCCTGGATGGCTCTTCCATGACCGTTGCCGATGCTCCCTGGCCGGGCTTTACGCCTGACCTGCTCAGCATAGTACTGGTGACGGCCGTGCAGGCAGAGGGAACGGTACTGATTCATCAGAAGATGTTCGAGAGCCGCCTGTTCTTTGTAGATAAGCTGATCGAGATGGGAGCACAGATTGTACTATGTGATCCGCACCGCGCTATTGTGGTAGGTCTGAACCGGACTACGCAACTACGGGGCATCCGTATGACTTCGCCCGATATCCGGGCTGGGGTGGCCCTGCTGATTGCTGCCATGTCAGCCAAAGGCGTAAGTATTATTGATAATATCGAGCAGATCGACCGTGGTTATCAAAACATCGATACGCGTCTCAATGCGATTGGTGCCGAGATAGTTCGCTTATAATATATGGACTTAGAAACAGAGGCGAGCTCCCTAAGAGCTCGCCTCTGTTCTTTAAAAGGGAAGTCGGTGAAGAATATCCGGTGCTGGCCGGGTACTCCATCCCGTAGTCCTGAGCCCCAGGTACATTCCCACTGCTTTTGGATACAGATCGCCACGGTCATAAGCTACCTGGCCAATTAGCCGCGTATTGCCCCAGGAAAAGGCAGGCAGCTCAAAGCCTACAAGTGATGAAAGCTGACGTACCTCCGGATTGAATGCTATGTTATGATTACCGAAGTTCTGGCTGTACGATACTTTAGCCCGGACCAGAACCCGGCTAGCCACCAGTGCTTCGACACCCATATGATAGGCAACGACGCTATTATTTGGGAAGAACTCACCGGCGCCTCCTACATCTTCCCGGATCTCGGCCCGTGGGGTTATGAAGGGAGTACCTAATCCACGTCCAAAATACGACCATCCTTCCCGGTATTGTCCGTGGTTAAAGTAGTTGTCGTTGCCCATAAAGCGCGAAGTGGGCACTACAAACGTTTCTCCCGACTGGCTTTTGGAATAAAACCACTCAAGTAGCGCCCCCCTTAGTAGCACAAGAGGTTTATAATCAGGATGCATTTTGGGTTTCCAGCTTAGACCGTATAATCCATCCGGGAAGTTCCTGAATACTAGGCCCGAAGCATCCTCAAATGGGTGCTGATGGTACAGCAGCAAAGTACCTTCCGAAAAACGGTAGTCCATAGCCAGATCGTAGTGGCCTACATGGTTACCTACCCGGTTTGTTCCATCAAATACGGTGTATCGGTCATTTTTGGATTGCTTAGGCAGCTTACCCAAAAGTATTCCCCAAATAAAATCCTGGAACGAACGGGTCAGTTTACCATTGACAGCTACGGGGCTATTGAGCAGGTACTCGGCTTCTCCTCCCCAGGTAGCATGGTGATTCAAGCCTGCGAATAAATGAAAGCGCCCCTTGGCCGGCCCGAAGCGTGCAGCAATATTTTTTTGATGTAGCAGCACCTTCTGAATGTATGGCGTATTAAACCATCCGTGCGAGAAGGTACCTTTGATACCAACGTAATCGTGGAGAAAAGGCAGGGATACGTAGTCGGCAATTCGAATCTGTACTTTGGGTATGGGTAAGGCGTTACCGGCCCATGAGTAGGAACCAGAAGTAAGCGTGGTATCCATTACGCCAAATACTTCACGGCGGCGTCCGGCTATTAACTCTAGAAACTTCCAGCCAACTTTGGCATAGGCTTCGGGAAGAAGTGCTTGTGGATCAGCCCCTGCATTCAATACCCCTTCAACGCCTGCTCCCCAGCTAAACGAGCGTGAACCAGTCCGGGTACTATCCTTTATGTCGAACCTAGAGTCGTAGTGAAGGCCCAAAAGTGCCGAGGCCGTAGGGGTAGATGTAGGCGTACGGCCCCACTGATTGGCTTTCAGCCAGAAAGGCGTTGCAGCATCCGTCGATACGTAGCCGCCTGCTTGTCCGTAGGTGTACAGACCAGCGGGTTGTACAGGCTGAGCAGTCGCATAGGCTTGTAATAATAGAATCAATGCCCCGGAAGCAGCCCAGCGAAAAGTATTTCGGGTTGCGTTTGAAAGCCAATGGCGGTAGGTAAGAAGGAATAAATGAGTGGGAGTGGGGCGGAAGTAGATGAGAGTGTACAGGTATGCCATAGGCCTAAGCGGTTCAGGGTTAAGAGGTATCGTTCAGGAAATGACAGAGGAGGCGCAATATGTAATAAGCAATAAAAGGGCGTTTTGTTTAGATATCTTTCAGGATACCTACACGCAGAAGAAGGGGAAACTCAACTTTTTGGACTCCTTCTCCCCAAAAAGCGACCAGTGTCGCCTCTAAACCGACTACTGGGTCGTACTGGTTAACTTGCTGAAAATGACGTACGGCAGACCAGGTCCGCAGATAATTAGTAAAGGTGGAGAGTGACCAGTCATACTGTATCAGATACGATCCCGATATAACAATTTCTTTATATGGAAAAGGAATAGTTTTATACTCTTCGTCCAGATAGCGGCGCTCGGGATCCCAGTAAGAGCCTACGACATGGGTGTAAAAATTATCGATGATCGGGTTTATCTTAGTCGAAATGCGACACAGACCGTACCCTATAACCGCCAGGACTCCCTCCGGGCGAAGTACACGATTAACTTCTCGATAAAATTTTTCAAAATCAAACCAGTGGATGGCCTGCGCGACAGTAATCAGATCAAAGGCCGCGTCAGGAGCTGAAGTATGCTCTGCTGGCTCTATGAGATAAGTGATATTGCTCCTCTGCGGTGCTTCTGCCAGTTGCTTTTGGCTAATATCAGTGGCTATGACCCAGTCAAAATAGTCTGACAGGAGTATGGCTAGTTGTCCATTTCCCGTGCCACAGTCCCAAGCTGCCTGTCGGGCCGGAGCCAGTGATGCAAGCTTCTCCACGAGAGCCGCCGGATAGGTAGGTCTGTACTGTGCATAACGTGTGGCCTGTTCTGAAAAATTATCCTTCATGAGGCACATTTATTAGTGTGTGATTATGAAAGATAAATAATTTTTGTACATCTTGTTGCAACTCTCCTCCTTAACTAAATAATGTCATCTAGAAAGATGAGCAAACCCTCCGTCCAGGATCTGTACGAGTCGGATCAGTACCGGCTTGTTGAGTCTTTTTCGATTGATGAAATGGCTGAGTTCTTAGCCCGTGAGGCTAAAACCAGCAAGCTTAGCCATTCTCAGGCGCGTACGCTGAAGGCCTCCGGGCTGGTGTTGATTCTTGTAGCCTCTATTGGTACAGGGGGAGTGATCGGATGGCTGGTAGGGACTATACTGAAAGCAGAAGGAAATGGATTTATTGTATCCCCTTTATTTCAGGTAGCACTTGCTTTTGTGACGTTCTTTTTTGTCGCGTTGCCGGTACACGAAGGCATCCATGCTCTGGTATTCAAGTACCTGGGAGCCGAAAAAGTAGGCTTTGGCTACTCCCTGAAAAGCCTGATGGTGTATTCCTATGCGCAACGCTTTGTCATGACGCTCCGTGAGAATGCCCTGGTGGCCGCTATGCCGTTTGTAGTAATTTCTCTGCTGCTCGTAATCTTAATAGCCGCTGTACCCGGTCTGCGGTTGCTCTGGTTCTTACTCCTTATTCTGCACTCGCTGGGCTGTCTGGGCGATTTTATGCTGATCAAGTACACTTACCGCAACCAGGGGCGCATCATGTACACCTACGACGATCTGGATGAAAAGCGGACGTACTTTTTTGAAGAAATCCCTGCCGAACCTACCCGGAAGGTAGTCAGCAGGGATAAAGACAAAGGGGCTGTATCGCTTCAGAAACAAGCGTAATGCTCTACTTCTTCTTGCCGTAGGTACAAAGTGTATTATCAGCTTTTACGTAGTACGACTTAAAGTTGGTAGCCTTAGGATCCATACAGCCTTTCAGATCCAGAATCTCTACTTTTCTAAACTCTACCGGATGGCTTTCGCTTTGCAGTGAGATAGAGCCTTCGGCCAGTAGTTTGCCATCAACCTTGAACTGTGGGTCAAATCCGCTTACTACGCCGCCACCAATCTGGGGTTTCTGGTATTCGAGTACCTGCTCTCCGTTGATATAGTGCCTGATCAGCGAATCACCCAGGACCAGTACTTCGGCCCGTACCCACTGGTCACCGTTGTAGGTTTTGGAGGTAGAGTTGATACAGTGGCGGGTGTCCAGCTTGCCTTCATACACTACGTGCGTACCGGGCGTACATAGGTTACAGGTAGTACGCTCGCCTTTGTCCAGGCCACCCAATAGCTGTACTTCAATGGATATCGGGAAATCCTGATCTTTGCCCATGGTAGCAGCGGGTTGTCCGTGTACCATGATACCGCTGTTGCGCTTCGCCCAGCCTTCGCCCCCCTTGGGCTGCTCACCCACAAATCTATACTCAACTGCTACCCGATAATACGAGAAGGGCTTTTTGTAGAAGATATGTCCGTACTGGAACTTGAAGTCATCATACTGGTCATAGCGAACTACCATCTTACCATCCTCCACCCGGAAGGTATTGCCATAATTTTCGTTGAGTTCGTGGCCACGGATCTTGATGTCCCAGCCACTCAGATCTTTGCCGTTGAATAATTGCTGCCACTCTTCTTTACTCTGTTTCTTCTGGGCTGTTGCTGCGAGAGTGATAAAGCTCAACAGGATACTGAACGCTAATTTCATAAGCAGGTATAGGTATAGTAATTTTTTGAATAGGCAAAGATGGCCGATATTTTAAAGGTAGAGAAGGATAAAGTCGAAATTAACCACGGGTCCGAGTGAAAAGGCGCGGGAGCTGCCCGCTTGCATACCTGCTTTACAGGCTACTAGTTAGCTGGCTGCTATGACCTTCCAAAGTTGATTAACCATCTCAGACGGTGCTATGGACAAGTCAACAGGTATCAGGTACAGCGGTAGTTGGGCGTCGTAATAGAAAGGAGCGGGAGCTTCCTGAAAAGCGGCGGTACGTGGATAAAGCAGCACCAGCCTGACCTGCGTAGCCTCGCTCTGATACCGCTGGCCATAGGCGTATAGCTGATACAGATCCCCCTGATCCACACCGTGGTGACGGGTTGAGGATAGCTGCTTCCACTTAGTATCCAGTACCCATACTGTATTGCCCCACCGTATGACCACATCCGGTTTTAACTTAAACTGAGGATTACCGCCCGGATCACTAAGCAGGTAGTGCAGTGCTTCCTGTGTCTGCACCATATAGTCTGTAGGCAGGTGCCGCTGCAGAGCCGCCGCTACGTACATCTCAAACAGGCGGGACGTCGGAAAAAGCATGCCGGGTAAATGGCTGTCTCCCGCCGAAGCACCCGGTGCCTGACCTCCTAATAGCCACTGTACCCAGGGCCACAGCCAGGCATAGGTAGCAAACGAGCGGTTGGTTTTCTGAGCCAGTGCCAGGTCGGCCTGCCAGTCTGTGGAGGCAGGGATATCATCCATCGCAAATAGGTACTGACGTACCCGGTTCGCCCATACACCTTGCTGGATCTGCCGCAGGCAGGCTTTGAGCAGGCGGTTGGGTGCATTGTTACGCGTGCGCTCATCGTATACGACTGGTAGTCGCTCGGGGTGAAGGGCCTGCCGGTGCGGTTGCCGATGGAGCTGTACCCTGCCCTTCACAAATTGTTGTTCACGCTCCACCGAGATATAGTCCGTGCGCAACCCTTGGTGCAAGAGTTTTTCAGCTTGCTGCACGAAGAGTGTCAACAGTATCTCGGGTAGCGACAGGGAAGTGGTCTGATGGAGATGCGCCTCCGGCAGGAGCCGAAAGGGTAGTTGGGGGACCGCCCGGAGCATACGTAGCAGCGAAGCCCGCGCCTGTACCACCTGATTGGTAGTAGCGGTATCCGGCGTGATCTTAGGCAATACTTCAATGGAAGTAGTATTAGCCTGTAGGAGCCCTACCCACTGGCCCACCCGCAGGTACTCCCTTCCCCGCTGCGCAAAGTACCGTAGCACCGGCTCCGCATCTTCCTGCAAGGCATAGGCTTTGAGGAAGTTGAAGTCGGCTTCGGGCAGATAGATATCTGCTTCGCTGCCCGGATCTTTAAGCTTGCCAATCAGGCTGTTTTCGGTGATGACGTAGGTCAAGTGGGTACTTATTACTTTATTGGTAACGTATGTGTATCAGAGGAGCGGGTACTTGCTTTCTGCTCTTTGCTGATACAAATTTGCATAGGATATATTATAAACGGCAGATTCCTGCTTTATTACTAGTACAATAGTGCTATTCACCTATATACGCTATGTAAAACACTCATAAACCTATGAAAACACTACATACCCTTTCCTTTATAGCTCTTGGCATGCTGGCTACGGCGGGCTCTGTACTAGCCCAGGAGTGGAAGGCCGCCGAACCGCAAAGCCTACCCGAAAAAAGACACGAAAATTCTATGACCGCCGCCAACGGGAAGCTGTATCTGTTAGGTGGCCGGGGGATGCGGCCGGTGGATGTCTATGATCCGAAGAAAGACACCTGGACCAGTAAGAGCCAGACACCGATGGAGATGCACCACTTCCAGGCGGTGTCGCACGGGAGAGAGGTATATGTACTGGGAGCCTTTACCGGAGGGTACCCACACGAAACTCCCATCCCTAATATTTACATTTATAACCCTGAAAAGGACGAATGGCGCAAGGGACCTGAGATACCCGAAGCACGTCGGCGGGGAGCAGCGGGTGCCTTCGTCCATAACGACAAAATCTACCTTATCAATGGTATTCAGGATGGGCACTGGGACGGCCACGTAGCCTGGTTTGATGAGTATGATCCCAAGACTCAGACCTGGCGGCAACTTCCCGATGCGCCGCGTCCCCGCGACCACGTATCAGTGGCCGTACTGGACAACAAGCTCTACGTAGCCGGCGGACGCCTGTCTACCGCCAAGATCAATCAGGTACTGAACCGGACTATTCCGGAAGTAGATGTGTATGATTTCAAAACCAACAAATGGACTACCCTCGATGCCTCACAAAACCTGCCTACGCTGCGTGCAGGAAATACGACGGTAGCTTTTGGACCTCGCATATTAGTGATGGGTGGCGAAAGCGATACGCAGGTACCGGCCCATAGCGAGGTAGAAGGCTACAACCCTAAAACCAAGCGCTGGGAGCGGCTGCCTTCCCTGCACCAGGGACGTCATGGTACAGGAGCCGCGGTACTCAACGGCAAAGTGTACATCGTAGCAGGCTCGGCCAACCGAGGTGGTGGGCCCGAGCTTAACTCCATGGAGGTGCTCGAGAAGAAGTAGTATTCTGGTATTTTCTCTATATTGGAAGCGGACTAAATTTTGGTCCGCTTTCTGCGTTTTTACTCTATAGCCTGAATAACGTACCATGCTGAAAAAATACATCCTTTCTGCCTTCCTCTTCCTGCCCCTGCTTACTTCTGCCCAGCAGCGGCCCCAGTTTACCCGTCAGGATACATTACGTGGCTCCATCACTCCCGAGAGGAGCTGGTGGGACCTTACTTACTACCACCTGGACGTACGGGCCATGCCTTCAGATAGCAGTCTGCGCGGAAGTACTACCATTCACTACAAAGTACTAAAGCCTTACCAAACCATGCAGGTAGACCTGCAGCCGCCCCTGCGCGTGGATAAGGTAGTACAGGGAGGCGAGGAGCTGGCATTTCGTCGGGAGGGGAACGCGTATTTCGTATCCCTGAAAAAAGCGCAGAAGGAAGGGCAGCAGGAGTCAGTCGAGGTATTTTATTCAGGAAAGCCCAAGGTAGCTACCCGGCCACCCTGGGAGGGAGGCGTACAGTGGGAGCGCGACAGCCAGGGACAGCCCTTCGTAGCTACGTCCTGTCAGGGTCTTGGAGCCAGCGTCTGGTGGCCCTGCAAAGACCACATGTATGACGAACCCGACAGCATGCTCATCAGCATTACCACGCCCAAGGATTTGATGGATGTATCTAATGGCCGTTTGCGAAAGACTACCGAAAACAGCGACGGTACCCGCACCTTCCACTGGTACGTAGATAACCCGATCAACAACTACGGGGTCAACATGAACATCGGGAACTACGTGACCTGGAATGAAAGCTACCAAGGCGAAAAAGGGAAGCTGGACCTGAGCTACTACGTACTACCCGAGGATCTTACCAAAGCCAAGGAGCAGTTTAAGCAGGTACCGCTGATGTTGAAAGCTTTCGAGCACTGGTTTGGACCGTACCCGTTCTACGAGGATGGCTATAAGCTGGTGCAGGTACCTTACCTGGGTATGGAGCACCAGAGTTCAGTTACGTATGGCAACGGTTTTCAGAATGGCTACCTGGGTAAAGACCTGTCAGGTACGGGATGGGGGCTGAAATGGGACTTCATCATTATCCATGAAAGCGGGCACGAGTGGTTTGCCAATAACATTACCTACAACGATGTGGCCGATATGTGGGTACACGAGAGCTTCACCAACTACTCCGAAAACCTCTTTACGGAGTACTACTACGGCAAGGAAGCTGGCTCCGATTACGTAACAGGTACCCGCCGGTTGATTCAGAATAAAGCTCCTATTGTAGGTATTCACGGGGTCAACCACGAGGGCTCGGGTGATATGTACTACAAGGGCGGCAACATGCTGCACACCATCCGACAAATCGTTAATGATGATACTAAATGGCGTCAGATCCTGCGCGGCCTGAACAAGACCTACTACCATAAAACAGTCGATGGCTCCCAAATTGAGAACTACCTCAGCAAGCAGTCAGGCAAGGACCTGAGCAAGGTATTCGACCAGTACCTGCGCGACATCCGGATTCCGACATTGGAGTACACCTTTGAAGGAAATAATCTTCGCTACCGCTGGACCAACGCCATCGAAGGCTTTGATATGCCAGTAAAAGTGGCTTTGGATGGAGGCAAATATGAATTTATTTCACCCACAACCTCCTGGAAAACGATGAAGGCCAAAGGTGCTAAATCACTAACGGTGGATCGGAACTTCTATGTAGGGGCCAAGGGAGTATAGGGAAGAATATAGCAAAGAATCTTTTTAGAAACGCAGGGGTTATAGCAGTCGGTCAGTAGGCTATAACACCTGCGTTTTTTCTTCATTTGCAGAAATTAAAATAGATCCCCTAACCTACTCGTTACTATACACATCTACAACAATAAACCTACTCTATGCCCCTTTCTCTACGCTAATTTCTCTAAAATAATATCCCCTCAAAGAATGATTGTGAGCCTGGCAAAGTGGTGGAGCGTGGTAAGCCTGCTCCTGTTTATCGTATCCTGTGAACAAAAAGAAGTTGGACCTGCCGAGGATTGTCTAGTACAGGCGGCCGCCGGTAATGGTGAAATTATTGAAGGTACGTATATCGTAACCTTGAAGCCCGGTACGGCAGGCGGAGCTTCTAATGCACGCATGGCGGCTGGTCGGATTGGGGTGGAAGAGAGTAGCATTGAGCGGTATATTGAGGGGGATCAGTTGGCTCTGGTGGCGCATCTTACCCAAGCGGAGGCAAACGAAATAAGTACTGACCCTGCCGTAGAGCAGGTGGAGCCGGACCGGCGGATTTCGCTTTGTTCCTGCATTACTGTACTGGCTCCCCGCCTTACTACCTGGAATATCGTCAAGACCGGCTACGGTGGCCTCAACAACGAAACCCGAACTGCCTGGGTGGTAGATACCGGCATTGACCTAGATCATCCCGACCTGAATGTAGATGCTACCCGTGCCCGCTCTTTTGTGGAGGGACAAACCTCCGCGGATGATCTAAACGGGCATGGTACTCATGTGGCAGGTATTATCGGCGCTAAAAACAATAATGTGGGTATGCTGGGGGTAGCACCCGGCGCTAAGGTAGTACCCATCAAGATCCTGGATAAGGAAGGAGAGGGAACCCTTTCGGGGCTAGTTGCAGCTCTATCCTATATCAGCCAGAGTGCGAAGGCGGGTGATGTGGTGAATATTAGTTTGGGCGGAGAGTTCAGCTCCTACCGCCTGGATCAGGAGATACGTGCCGCCGCCGATAAGGGTATTCTGTTTGCCATTGCGGCCGGTAATAAAGGCATTAATGTAGATGGCTATTCGCCTGCTCGCGTTAATCACCAGAATGTTGTAACGGTATCGGCCATAGACAGTACAGAGACCTTCGCCAGCTTCTCTAACTTCGGTACGGCGGTAGATGTAAGTGCCTTCGGTGTCAGAATTCCTTCTACCTATGCCAACGGGCGCTATGCCATTGCCAGTGGTACCTCTATGGCTGCTCCGCACGTGGCAGGGCTTATGCTCATTCGAGGACGGAATATCCCTTTGCGGGGCACTGCTAAAAATGACCCGGACGGAAAGCCTGACCCCATAGCCCGTCAGTAGGAGCGAGCTTACTTAAAGCCACTTACCAAGTGCTTTCAGGCTCTCTATGTTATGAGCAGAGGCAAATACATCGACGTATGGAAGAACTGCCTGCATGGCTGCTGTACGGGGTTGATAGGTAGGATTACCAGCTAATGGATTCAGCCAGATCACCTTGCAGGACTTCTGCTGGATGCGCTGCATGGCCTCGGCCAGTACATTCGGATCGCCTGTGTCCCAGCCGTCGCTCAGGATAATGACCAGCGTCTCTCTATTAAGCAAACGCCCGTAGTCGTTGGCGAACGTCCATAGGCTAGGCCCGATGCGGGTCCCGCCCGACCAGCCGGCCGTATGCTCCGACAATTCCCGCAGGGCCTCCTGAAAACTCTGCTGCTTGAGGTCCGCCGTGACGTGGTGAAGCTGGGTACTGAAGACAAAGGTTTCGATCCGTCGAAATACCGACTGGAAGGCGTACAGAAACTGGATCAGGAAGGTGCTGTACAGGTCCATGGACTTACTCACATCGGCCAGTACCACCAGCCGTACCCGGTTTCGACGCGGACGTTTGTACACTAATTCTACCAGTTCGCCTCCCCGGCGCAGGTTACGACGCAGAGTATTCTTCAAGTCAAATTCTTGTGCAGAATGCGATTTCTCCCGGCGGCGGTTCAGCTTACGGGCCAGTGCCTGCGATACTTCCTGTATAATTCTGACAAGCTCCGCCAACTGGTCGGCGGGTACCAGCGAAAAGTCTTTCTGGCTAAGTGTTTCGGTAATGGAGTGGCTGGCCGTTTCTGTTTCTTCGTTGTTCTTTTGACCGTTCAGCCAGCTTTTCAGGGCATCGAAGGAAGGCTGCTGAGTACCATTCTGCTTTCCGTTCTTCTTCCGGCTGTCTTTGGTTTTGCTATCCACCGCTTTCTCCAGTTCCTTCCAGTACTGATCAAACAGCTCCGGAAACTGCTGAACTTGCTGTGCATTATGTGTAAGTGCTACCTGTAAGGCCAGCGCAAAGCGGGAACGATCGTCGGGCGTAACCAGCGACATGGCCCGTAGAGCCGTAGCCTCTTCCTCCGATCCAATCCTGAAATCATGTGAGCGAAGGAATCTACAAAAGTCAACTACGTTACTGGTCAGGTCGGTACGGCGGTTGATCATAGGCTTTTATTTGCTGTAGGCTTTATGCTATAAGCATTTTATTTGGTGCTAACCCTGATTTGTAATCAGGGTTGGATCTACTAGCGTTTTTAACGCGAAATTAGCCAATGCTATTTTATAACCGTCGCTGCTCATACGCGTTATAAACGCTATTTGAGTATGCACTGATTGCAAATCAGTGCAAGCATACGCCGAACGAAGTAAACCAATTGCATAAAGCATACGGCTCTAAGTTTTATAAGTTATCAAATTTTGAAACCACGCCCGTCTTTTCGTACAGTTCACTAAGCGATAGCTGGGCGGTGCGGGTATCCTTCCAGTCTTTCAGCACTACACCCAGTGTTTGCTCGACAATGTCTTTGGGTAAATGATCAAAATGGAGGATGGATAGCGCCCGGGCCCAGTCGATGGTTTCGGCGATACCGGGTGTTTTTTCCAGCCGTAGCTTACGCAGCTCCTGCATAAAGCGGCAGATCTGTTCCGCCAGTTGTTCATTGATTTGTGGTACTTTACCTCGCACAATGGCCAGCTCCTTTTCATAATCAGGATAATCAATCCAGAGGTAGAGGCAGCGTCGGCGCAGGGCTTCTGATAGCTCCCGGATGCGGTTGCCGGTCACGATCACCTGCGGGATGTGCGTGGCTTTGATGGTACCTACCTCAGGGATAGTAATCTGCCAGTCCGAAAGTACCTCGAGCAGGAAGCTTTCAAACTCCTCATCGGCCCGGTCTACCTCGTCGATGAGCAGTACCGGTTTCTTTGGATAGGTGATGGCTTCTAGAAGGGGACGCTTCATCAGGAACTTCTCCCCGAAGATTTCTTCTTCCAGGTCCTGAGTGGTACCTGTACTTTGTGCTTCCACCATTTTCAGGTGCAGGAGTTGCCGCTGGTAATTCCACTCGTAGAGGGCATGGGTAGCGTCCAGCCCTTCGTAACACTGCAGGCGGATCAGGTCGGTATCCAGCGCTCGCGCCATTACCTTGGCTATTTCGGTTTTGCCTACTCCGGCTGGCCCTTCGATGAGCAGGGGTTTCTGCAGCTGCATGGAGAGGTACACCGCCATGGTTACGCTGGGGTCGGTAATGTAGCCCTGGGACTGGAGGAGATCAGCTATTCTTTCTAATTCCTGATTGTGCATAAATATTAAAAATTAGGTTAACCACAGAGGTACGCAGAGTGATGGCCCAGAGTATCTAAGAGTAAAGTTTTGTGTCCTCTGTACCTACCTCCCTTTGACACTATGATAAAGAAAGTGCCCCAAACTATAAAACCTTGAAGCCGGTCCGAGGGGTGACGGCCCAACTTCAAGGTTTTAATCAAAAGCGAGATAGAGCTATGCCACCGCCTTCAGGGCTCGTTTGCAGTACACGCGGGCCAGGTGCTGACGGTACTCCTCTGTAGCGAAGTGGTCGCTGTTGAGGGATACGCCTTGGGCGGCTTTGGCTGCTGCTGCCTCAATGACATCATCTGTAAGCTGCTGACCCGAGAGAGCTTCCTCCACGCCTGTATCGCGGAAAGGTGCGTCGGATACTCCGGTGAAGGCTACCCGTACGGAGCCATCCGGATGACGTACCACCGAGCAGCCTACAATGGCGAAGCGCGAGGCCGGCTGGGCAAACTTCTGGTAGTTCATACGAGTACCCTCGGCCGGAACAGGAAGGCGAATCTCGGTAATGATCTCGCCTTCTTCCAGAGCCGTTGAGTAGAAGCCAATGAAGAAATCAGCCGCGGCTACCAAGCGCGAGCCATTTTTACCCCGTAGTACAACCTCACCATCGGCCGCAATGACCATAGCGGGCCAGTCGGCCGAGGGGTCGGCGTGGGCCAAACTACCTCCAAGAGTACCTTTATGCCGTACCATAGGATCGCCAATGAGGGCGGCACCTTCGGCAAACATGGGGAGGTGCTGTTTGATCAGATCTGACTTCATGATCTCGTCGTGGGTAGTACCCGCTCCAATCACAATCTCACCGTTTTCTTCGCGTATGCCCTTGAGCGAGGGGATACGGGCAATATCTATCAGTTTGCCGGGAGCGCTCAGCCGAAGCTTCAGCGCTGGTACCAGGCTGTGACCACCGGCCAGGATCTTGGCGTCGTCGTCGAGCAGGTCCAGTGCCTCCTCGACCGACTCGGGCCGGGCGTAATCAAATGCGTAGGGTATCATCTTGAAATGTCGGTTTAGGATTGAGTGATAGTCGAGTTACTGCTCTGCATGGCACGCCAGACCCGCTCCGATGTCAGCGGCATCCGGATGTCTTTAACCTTATGGCCACCGCTCCACAGTGCATTGATGACCGCGTTTACCACCGCTGGCGTAGAACCGATGCAGCCCGCTTCACCGGCTCCCTTCACGCCCAGCGGGTTGTGTGGGCAGGGGGTTACCTGTCGCTCTATTTCAAACATGGGAAGGTCGTCGGCACGAGGCATGGCGTAGTCCATGTAGGAGCCGTTGGTCAGCTGTCCGTTTTCATCATAGATAGCCTCTTCCAGCAGCGCCTGTCCGATACCCTGAGCCAGTCCACCGTGAATCTGGCCGTCCACGATCATCGGATTGATCACGTTTCCAACATCATCCACCGCGATAAAACGCTTCAGTTTGACCTTACCCGTTTCCTTATCCACCTCCACTACCGCTATGTGGCAGCCGAAGGGGTAGGTGAAGTTGGCGGGGTCGTAGAAGCTCGAAAAATCAAGTCCCGGCTCGAGGCCCTGCGGGTACACATGAGGTACGTAGGCCGTAAGCGCCACATCGCCGAAGCTGATAGACTTATCGGTACCTTTTACCGTCCATTTACCTTCAGCATATTCCAGGTCATCCGCCGAACATTCCAGCTTATGGGCGGCTATCTTGGCTCCTTTCTCAAGTACTTTCTCAATGCTCTTGACAATAGCCGAACCTCCCACAGCCAGACTGCGCGAGCCGTACGTACCCATACCAAAGGCTACCGCGTCGGAGTCACCGTGGATAATATCAATGTCCTCCATGGCAATGCCCAGCTTGTCGGCTACTACCTGTGCGAAGGTCGTAACGTGTCCCTGCCCGTGCGAATGGGACCCGGTGTACACGCTCACTTTGCCTGTAGGCTGCACCCGTACCTGCGCCGATTCGTACAGACCAGCGCGGGCACCCAGCGCCCCCACTACCGCCGAAGGCGCAATACCGCAGGCTTCAATGTAGGTAGATAGCCCCACGCCGATGAGCTTGCCGTTCCGGCTGGACTCTTGTTGGAGCCGACGGAATTCTTCGTAGCCCAGCATCTCTACGGCCCGGTCTAGTACGCCGTGGTAGTTTCCCGAATCGTACTGCAGCGCTACCTGCGTCTGGTAGCCAGGTTGCTCTACGCCGTCAAAAGACGGGATGAAATTTTGCTTGCGAAGTTGTATGGGGTCCCGGTCCATTTCCAGCGCTGCCAGGTCAATCAACCTTTCAAGCAGGTAGGTGGCTTCCGGGCGTCCGGCTCCGCGGTAGGCGTCGACAGCTACGGTGTTGGTGAATACGGCAGAGAGTTCTAGGTGAATCTTGGGCGTAGTATATAAGCCCTGCAACAGGGTACCGTGCAGGTAGGTAGGTACCGCCGGCGCAAAAGTCGAGAGATAGGCACCCAGGTTAGCGTAGGTCTTGATGCGAAGGGCTTTGATATTTCCATCGGCATCAAAACCCATTTCAGCTTTGGAAATGTGGTCGCGGCCGTGGGCGTCCAGCATGAAGGCTTCAGAGCGAGTTTCTGTCCACTTAATAGGGCGACGAATCTGTTTGGAAGCCCAGGTTACCAGTGCTTCCTCGGTATAGTGGTAGATCTTGGAGCCAAATCCACCTCCTACGTCCGGCCCTAGTACCCGTACCTTGTGCTCGGGTATACCCAACACAAAGGCGCACATCAGCAGGCGGATCAGGTGGGGGTTTTGGGTAGAGGTATACAGCGTGTACTTGTCGCTGACCTCATCGTAGTGGCCGATGTAGGCCCGGGGCTCAATGGCGTTAGGTACCAGGCGCTGGTTTACAAATTCGAGCGTAGTTACGTGCGCCGACTGCTCAATGGCCTCATTCACCTCATCAATTGGATTTCCGATTTCCCAGTCGAAGGCCAGGTTGCCGGGAGCGTCAGGGTGTACCTGTGGCGCGCCTTCCTCCGTCGCTTTGAGGGCGCTGACTACGGCAGGTAGTTCTTCCCAGTCTACTTCCACGAGTTCAGAAGCATCAAAAGCAGCCTCGCGCGAGTCAGCTATAATTACTGCTACGGGGTCTCCGATGTGCTTCACGGTACTGCCGGTAGGTACCAACAGGGGGTGCGGGGGCTCTTTCATGGTGTCCCCGTTCTTGAAGTTAACCTGCCAGCCCGTAGGTACTCCCACAATACCGGCACTGGCAATGTCGTCGCCGGTAAAGATGGCTACGACACCCGGCATATCCTTAGCGGCGGAGGTATCTATGCTGTTGACACGGGCGTGGGCGTAGGGGCTCCGTACAAACGAAGCATAGGTCATGCCCGGTAGTTTTATATCGTCGGTATAGCGGCCCTTACCGGTAATGAAGCGCTTGTCTTCGAGTCGTTTAACCGACTGACCTATATAGTTAGTGCTCATACTTGTTGTTGCTGGTTGAGGTTCACGGATGCGTAAACTGGGGAGGTACTCACAGGAGCTCCGTCCAGTGCCCTGGCACTGGTTTTCATCTTTTCGGCAGCCCACTGTATCGAGCGGACAATATTATGATAGCCCGTGCAGCGACAGATGTTCCCTTCCAGCGCGTGCCGTATGTCCTCTTCGGTCGGGTCAGGATTATTCTGAAGCAAGTCAGTTGCCGACATGATCATACCCGGCGTACAGAATCCGCACTGCAGACCGTGGCACTCTTTAAAACCTTCCTGCACCGGATGCAGCTGGTCCCCCTTGGCCAGTCCTTCAATGGTGGTAATCTCACAGCCGTCCGCCTGAACGGCCAGTATAGAGCAGGATTTAACAGCCATGCCGTCCATATGGACGGTACAGGCGCCGCAGCTGCTGGTATCGCAGCCGATGTGGGTACCAGTGAGGCCCAGTTTTTCCCGCAGGTAGTACACCAGCAGCTGGCGTGGCTCTACCTCGTGGGTTTGGGCGGTACCGTTTACAGTAACAGATATTTTGGTCATAGTTTATTGGGTAAGGGTGATTAGGTCTAAAATTCAGGAATAGGCGCAGGTACTAAGTCTGCTTCGTCGTCTGCAATTCCTTTTCAAAATTCTCGAAAAACTGCTTCGTGAGAGTATTGGCCACGCCGCTTAGGACGCGGTTGCCGGTACGGGCCAGCAGGCCCGATAGTTTGGCTCCTCCGTCGAAGGTGAGCTGGGTCTGAGCCTGCCCTACGGGAGCTAGGTCGATCCGGATGGTAGCGTCGGCGTTACCAATTTTGCTGCTTTGCTTGACATGGATGACATATCCTTCATTCTCCCGGATATCCGACAGGGTAAGACCGCCCGAGAAAGAACCGCTGACGGGGCCCATCTTGATATCGGCTACAGCCTTGTACTCATTTTCTCCGGTTTTTTCCAGACGTGAGATACCCGGTACAATACGAGCCAGTACATCAGTATCCATGAGCATTTCCCATATCTGTTCCGGTGGGGCATTTAATACGTGCGAACCTTGTAATTCCATAGGTAGGTTAGTTGTTAGTAATTAGCAGTTAGCTATTAGTCTTAGCGGGTGAACGTATATTGTACCAGCAGTTCGTATTGGCACATTTCTAAATCTGTCCCCCGCTATTGTAGGCTAAAAGCTACTGGTTAATCCAAAATTATGGTGGAATAATCTTGTTTTTAAGAACAATTATATCAATCTGCTACACTATCCTATCAGAAAATAGGGGGTATATTACAAGTACCTGACATAGACTCTACGTACCGATGAAAGGGACGAATCAGCTTTAAGCTAAGAACTAATAGCTACTAGTTAATAACTAATACGCTCCGTTATCGAAGTAGTTGGTGGTTGCCAGCAGGACCTGCTGGGCCTGTGAGCGGGAGTGGTGCCGCCGTCGGAAGTGCGATGGGGGTATACCTACCTGCCTGCGGAATACTTTCAGGAAGTAGTTTACATTGTTATAGCCGCAGGCGTAGGAGATATCCGTAACGGTGCGGTCGGTCGTAGTGAGCAGTTCGGTAGCCTGCCGAATTCGTTCGCGGTTGATAAACTCGATAGGGGTAAGACCAAACTGCTGCTTAAAGCAGCGGTAGAAATGGGGCTCGCTCATGCAGGCTTTTTGCGCCAGAGTACCTACGGTGAGGTCTTCGTGCAGGTGCTCGCGGAGGTACTGTACTGCGTAAGCCAGACGGTTCTGATTGGCCTGAGCGCCCGGATTGGTTAGCAGCAGGTGGCGGGCCTGGGTTTGCATAAGCCGGATGGTCAGCTCCTGTAACACCAATTCAGCAAATACATCCCTGGCCTGGTTGCCTTCTGTACAGATATACACCAGCCGGTTCAGAAGCTGGTTGACCGCTGCATCGTTGGTAAAGTAGAAGTTTTTGGAGGTGATCTTCCAGCCTTCCGGCATATCAACCAGGGGGTACTTCTCGTTCAGGACATCCGTAAAATGATGAATCTTTTCTTCGGAAAGAGCCAAAGCCAGGCACCGTGTAGGATTGGTCTCGGTAGCTTCCGGAAAATCAATGCACATCAGTTCGTGGCTGGGCAGCATCACCGACTCACCCGGTAGGAACTCAAACAAAGGAGTACCATTGAGGTGCATAACCTTCTTGCCCCGGATCATGCTGGCCAGTACCGGATGACCAAAACGTAGCTCTACGCGTTCGGCATAGGCATGGGTTTCGTAGATATTAAGCTCAGCGGCCTGCAGGGAGTAGGCAGTACGGTTCTCCACGATATCAGTCAGCTGGCGGGTCTGTAGATGCTTGCTGATATTGATATTTTCCCTTGCTTTCATGCCCTTATGTAGTTTATTGGTTGATGCAGAATCGATTAATCAAAATAGGCGGTAGGTATGTACTTACCAAATATATAATTAATAACGGAAATATTTAGATATAATCTACTTTAAGAAATTGTGAATGAGGGAACGGTTAATGCAGCAGTTGAGGAGGAGGGAAGTAATACATATAAGTAAGGATTATAGGAGAGAAATCTATTCTCAAAGGCAGCGGGTCGGGCTGGTGGGGGTGAGGGCTGATAAAACAGCCAGAGTAGCTGTATCAATCAGCTGCTTTGTTATAATTTAGCCTAAAGTACGCACCTGGATCTGCCACATGAGTGACGGTTATCACGCTTTATTGTTATTGAGTTTTACAAGATTTGTAAGGATATTGGCTAACAACCTAACCCTTTATAGCTACCTATGAAAGAGATCAGGAATATCTGGAACGCCTACCAGAACATTGATTTTACCCAACAACAAGCCGCGCTGGCTACCGTAGTGCGGGTAGAAGGGTCATCCTACCGCCGCACCGGTGCCCGCATGCTCGTGACTGACAATGGCGACTGGATCGGGGGCATCAGTGGGGGCTGCCTGGAAGGGGATGCTCTCAAGAAGTCCCGTCTGGCTATGGCTCAGAGGAAGGCCACCATTATCACCTACGACACCACCGACGATGATCCCTATCAGATAGGAGTGGGGCTAGGCTGTAATGGGATTATCGATGTACTGCTGACACCGCTTGACCCAAACGATAATCAGAACCCGGTCCTGCTCCTGGGCCACTACCTCGACCAGCGCCGGCCCGACGTACTGGTGACCGTGGTGGAGGCACCTGCCTACTCCGGTACCCTTACCCTGGGCAAGGCCTACCGCTACTACAACGACGCCTACTTCCGGGCTACCTTTCCCATGGAAGCCGTAGCTGAGCACGATCTGGTCCAGGATATTGAGGCATGCCTGAAAGAAGAAAAGTCGGCAACAAAAACGTACGTACTGCGTGACGGGGAACGGGTTAGCTTTTTCTTTGAAGTAATCCTGCCACCCATCCACCTGATCGCCATGGGAGGCAACTACGACATTTACCCCATGGTACGTCTGGCGAAGGAAACGGGTTGGAAAGTATCCGTAGTATGTAATATGGCGAAGGTACATCGTTCGCTGTTTGACATGGCCGACGCGGTTGTTCCCAAAGATGGAGGAGATATGGCTGTCGATCCGTACACAGCGGTGATCCTGATGGCCCATGACTACGAAACCGACTACCGCCACCTGCGCCGGATGCTGGGCACGGAGGTACCTTACATCGGGATGCTGGGTCCCCGCAAGCGTACCAACAAAATGCTGACACGGGCGCTGGACGAGAGGGATCCTATTACCGACGAGGAGATGGAGCGGGTGTACAGTCCGGTGGGGCTGGATATTGGGGCCAATACGCCCGAGGAGATTGCTATCTCAGTCATTGCCGAGATAAGGGCCTACTTTGCAGGGCGCAGTGGTTCGTCACTCAGGCTGCGCGAGAAGCCGATTTATGAAGAGTAGGGAAGGATTTGAAGTAGGGGTAGCCTGCTACGACACCTGCACGCGCTGGTGCTTCGTCATGCCGCCCATTACTTTCTCCATGATTCTTACTTTGGCCCAGCGGGGTACCGTCCGGAGTGCGTACACCAATAGCTTGGTAAGCCGACCCGGTAGTACTGTGGACTGACGGCCCAGGGCTTTCAAAATAGGAACACCCACCTGAGCGGGAGTCAGGGCCATAGTTATCTGCAGGTTGGCACGTGCTTCAAACCCACTTCTGACGGGCCCAGGTGCGGCGGCCAGTACATCGATGCCAAAATGTTTTAGTTCAACGGCCAGCGCTTCGGCCAGCCCCTGTACATAGGCTTTAGTGGCAGCATAATGAGCCGCGTAGGGTACGCCCTGAAAAGCAACCAACGAGCTCAGCAGAATAATACCACCCCGCCGCTGGTGCCGGAAGCGCTGGCTATAATGGTGGGTCAGCGACAGAACCGCTTCGCAGTTGACCCGCAGCATATTAACCTCCTGAGAAAGAGAGGAGTCAGCAAACAGCCCCGAGGTGCCATAGCCTGCCGAGGCGACCAGCAGTCCTAAATTGAGGTATTGCGTGGCCTGAACGATGGTATCCAGGCCAGCGGGAGTGGCCACGTCGGCGGCTACCGGTAGTACCTGTACCCCGTAGGTAGTTGCCAGAGAGGTAGTCACTTCCTGCAACCGATCGGTGGAGCGACCCACAATCACAAGGTGCAGACCTGATTCGGCCAGGCGGGTAGCCAGCTCAAGCCCGATGCCCGAGGTCGCCCCCGTAACCAGAGCCCAGGGACCGTACTTTTGCTGCAAACGATTTTTGTCTTTTTCAGTGAGTACCATAGATAAGCTTTGGTTGTGAGAACAAAAAATACACAACAAAGCTAGGGTACCTGCCGCGTGGCCAACGATAACAAATGTTTAGACTTTGGGACGGTCTGCTTTTTTGAGCCGGCTTAGGTGGACGGGCGTAATGCCCAGGTAAGAGGCAATCATGTGCTGGGGAGCGCGGTTATGAATATTCGGAAATACGTCGGTAATGGTGTCATACCGCTCCTTAGGGGTGCGGGCGTACAGATTCCGGATGCGGTTGTCCTGGTAAATGAAATAAAACTCGGCCACCAGACGGCCCAGTTTATCCCCCTGATAAAGGTGAGCATACCCCCACTCAATCGCGGAGCGGGGCAGTACTACTACCTGCGTTTCTTCCAGCGCCTGCACGGAATATAATGAGGGCTGCTGCAGCATAAAGCTCGAATAGTCGGTGATGAACTGGTGTTCAAGTGCGAAGTGAATGGTATGTTCCGTACCAGCCTGGTCGGTAACAACGACACGGACCAGCCCTTGTTCAATAAAAAAGATTTCGTTGGGGACAGCGCCCGGCCGCAGCAGGAGCTCCTGTCGCCTGAAAGACCGGGACAGGCACTGGCTCTGAAACTGGTCAAGTTCCGGATCCGACACTGAAATCATCTGCTTAATTGCCTGTCGTAGCTTATCCATGGATTAGCGTTAGTAAAAGCCCCTTTTCGGCTAAGATGTATGGTTTTCGACCATGCGGGTCACTACCTCCTGTACGTGCGCTACGGCGGTGGCTATATCGGTTTCGGTCGAAAATCGGCCAAGACTAAAGCGGATAGAGGCATAGGCCAGGTCGTCGGGGACTCCTAGGGCTTTGAGTACATAAGATGGCTCCACCGAGGCCGAGGTGCAGGCCGAGCCGCTGGACACGGCTATGCGGTTGAGGTTCATGAGGAGTTGCTCGCCGTCTACGTCGCCGATCGAGATATTGGTCACCTGCGGGAGGCGGTGCTCCCGGTTCCCGTTGACCTGCGTATTGTTAATAGTACTTACTATCTCATTTTCCAGCTTATCGCGAAGCTGAGCCAGGCGTTTTGCTTCTAACGCCATTTCAGCACCAGCCACTTCACACGCTTTTCCCAGCCCTACAATACCCGGTACATTGAGGGTACCTGAGCGTAGCCCCCGCTCGTGACGCCCGCCATCCTGCTGGGCCGTTAGCTTAATGCCCTTTCGTACGTACAGCGCCCCTGCACCTTTAGGCCCATATAGCTTGTGCGCCGACAGACTCAGCAGGTCTATATAGTCTTTGTCCACATCAACGGGTACTTTTCCTACGGCCTGCGTAGCGTCGGTATGGAACAGTACCCCCCGCTCCCGGCATAGTTTTCCAATCTCGGCAACGGGTTGAATGACTCCTATTTCATTATTCGCATACATCACCGACACCAGTACCGTATCAGGGCGCAGAGCCTCGGCCACCTGCTCGATGGAAACCAGACCATCGGCGGCGGGTACCAGATAGGTTACCTCCGCTCCCCAACCTTCCAGGTGCTTGAAGGTATCCAGTACTGCTTTGTGCTCCGTGGCTACGGTTACGAAGTGGCTGCCCCGGTGGCGGTTGGCTTCGTAAGCTCCTTTTATAGCCAGGTTATTAGCCTCCGTTGCGCCGCTGGTAAAGGCTATTTCTTTTTCGCTGGCTCCCAGTATACCTGCCACCTGACGACGGGCTTTCGCTACGGCTTCCTCGGCCTCCCAGCCGTAGAGGTGGGTGCGGCTGGCGGCGTTGCCAAACTGCTCCGTAAACCACGGCAGCATCTGGTCCAGCACGCGCGGGTCCACGGGGGTAGTAGCGTTGTAGTCAAGGTAGATGGGGCGGGTAGAGGTAGTCATGTTGTGCTGCTTGTTTTACCACAGTGTAACACCGAGTAGAGGCGCAGAGTTGATAAGAGTTTTTAAAACTCTGTGTTCACTGTGCTTACCTCTATTTAACTCCGTGGTTAAATTCTTTCTTTATTGAACGACAAATCTAACACATTCCCGCTACCCCAGCAGTTTCGAAAATACATCTCTGGCGTAGGCGAGGCTGCGTTGGTGTGCTTCTACAGCCTGCATGGTATGGGGTGAAGGTTTTTCGATGCACTGCTCCAGTACTATGTGCGGACGAATGCCTAATACTTTGAGTTCCTGGGCCAGGCGGCGGTAGTCAATATCGCCTTCGCCCATGGCTTCGGACCATACACCTCCCACCGACTGCCGCACGTGCAGTTCAGTAATGCGTTTGCCATAGAGCTTCAGTACATCAAAGACTGCTATCTGCGAGTTGCCGGAGCCGCGGTACACCCAGTGTACATCGAAGCAGAAGGTCACGTTACGCGGGTCGGTGGCCAGCAGCATGTGGTGAAACTCGCGTGCCCCCGCCCGTAGCTCCACGTCGTGGGTATGGTAGGAGAGGGTAACGCCCCTCTTTCTGAGTTCAGCGCCTAGCTTATCCAGATTTTTGGCCTGCTCAGCCAGCTCCTGATCATTTTTGTTCTCGGTACCACCCCAACTAATCGGACTCGGATTGGTAACCAGGATGCGGGTACCTAGTGGTTTGGTAGCTTCGGCAATCGCCAGTACCGAATCAATGGAATTCTGAGCTTCGTCCGCCTTGTGCAGCACGCTGTTAACGTAAGCGGAGGGTACAGTCAGACTATGCTTTTTTACCAGAGGTATCAGTTTCTTTACTTCATCCGCGTTGTTAAAGCTGGGTTCGTAGGCGGTCAGTCCCGACTTCTTAAATTCCGCCAGCGAAGCATCCAGGTCAGCCGTCCAGTTGCGGCCTTCGCGGCTATAAAATGTAAACCAGGTGTACTGATTGCAGGCAATGGGAGAGGCCTTCACCTCTTCTGCTTGTAGTAGCTGAGGAGCAAGCAAGGCAGCTCCGGTAAGACCTGTGACAGTACTCAGAAATTGGCGGCGATGGGTAGGCATGGCTGTGGGTAGCTTAGTCAGTACCAGTGTAAAATACGGCTTTCCCATTTTCTACTGCCTAACATCGTGTGGCTATTGTGGTGAATTAGGAGTGGGGAGTGGTTAACTTTGTAGCGTTACCTGCTTTTTGACAGTATACTTTTACTTATAACTATGCGATCAAAACACATCTTTGCTTATGCCTTATTCCTGTTGGCTCCGCTCCTGGGTGCCAACACAGATGATACCTCCCTTATAAAAAGTGGTGCTACCCTACAGAAGCTGGCGGGTGGCTTTGCCTTTACCGAAGGCCCTACCTCCGATAAGCAGGGAAATGTATACTTCACCGATCAGCCCAACAACCGTATACACAAGTGGAGTACCGACGGCCAACTGAGTACCTACATGGAGCCGGCGGGTCGGGCCAATGGCCTTTTTATAGACAGTAAGGGAGATCTGTGGGCCTGCGCCGATGCTAATACGGAGCTTTGGAAGATTGACAAGAACAAGAATGTAGTCGTAGCTCTTAAAGACTATACCGGACAGAAGTTCAACGGACCTAATGACCTGTGGGTAGCCCGCAACGGCAACATCTACTTTACAGATCCATTCTACGCTCGTCCCTGGTGGGAGCACAAAACTCCCCCGCAGGATGTACAGGCCGTATACTACCTGAGCAAGGACCGCAAGACGCTGAACCGTGTAGCTGCTGATCTGAAGCAGCCTAACGGCATTATTGGTACCCCCGACGGTAAGATGCTGTACATCGCAGATATTGGCGCCAGTAAAACTTACTCCTACCAGATTGAGAAGGATGGCTCACTCAGCAATAAGAAGCTATTCTGCGAGATGGGCTCCGACGGGATGACCCTGGACAACCGGGGGAATGTGTACCTGACCAACCGGGCGGGCGTGACGGTATTTAGCCCGCAGGGGGAGAAACTACTGAACATCCCGGTAGATGAGAGCTGGACGGCCAATGTCTGCTTTGGGGGCAAAGACCACCAAACCCTGTTCGTGACGGCTAGTAAAAGTCTGTATGCAATTGATATGAATGTAAAGGGAGTGAAGCCCTGATAGTAGCTGGATTTGAAAGCGGAGCGGGAGACTTTTTCTTCCCGCTCCGCTTTTTTTAGTACCCCAGCGTAACAAAGGCCGGATGCTCTGACTTGGTGCGGGCGGCATCGAGTAGTTGCTCCATCTGACGGAGCCGATCGGGCTGCGTAGCCGCCAGATCCTTCTGCTCACTCAGGTCTTTTTTTAGATTGTACAGTTCAGTTTTTATACTGCCGTCTTTCTTCTTCAATCGCACGATCTTCCAGTCACCTTTGCGGAGGGCCTGTGAAAATCCTCCTTCGTGGAACTCCCAGTAAAGCGGACGTTCACCTACATTAGGCGCTTTGTTATCCGTAAATAGCGAAGCCATGGAAACACCATCAGTCTCGGGACGGGCCTTACTACCTGATAGCTCGAGTAGTGTAGGGAGCCAGTCCCAGCTAGCGGCGTAGAAGTCGGTAGTCTGGCCGGGCTTGATCTTCCCTTTCCAGTACGCTATACCCGGTACCCGGATACCTCCCTCGTACATATCGCGCTTTACACCCCGCAGCGGACCGCTGCTCTTAAAGAATTCCACATCCTTCGTCGTACGTCCGCCCTCCACGTGGGTACCGTTGTCGCTGGTGAAGAAGATGAGGGTATTCTCTTCCAGCCCCAGTTCACCCAGTTTGGCCCGTACATTACCTACGTAATCATCCACCCGACTCACCATGGCCGCGTAGGCGGCACGGGGCTGGCGTTGTCCGCCGTAGTGCAGGCCCGGATAAGGTACCTCTGTACCAAATACACTGTTACCGTTGGGGTCCTGGTAGCGGCTGAGCAGTTTGTCCGGCATCACCAGTTCGGCGTGGGGAATGGTCAGAGAGAGGTAGAGAAAGAAGGGTTTCGATTTATTTTCTTCGATAAAATCAACTGCCTTTTCGGCGATAAAATCATTGGCAAATCCCTGATGTGCGGTACCTATGCGCTCCCGGATCGGAGTAGTGCCTTGCTTGAAGTGCCACAGAATACCCGGTAACTGAAAGTGCGCCTCTACATGGTGAAGGAATCCAACAAAACTATTCCAGCCTTTGAGGTCAGGCATACCGGTCGTGTTCATATCTCCCAGTCCCCACTTGCCAAACATCCCCGTAGTATAGCCTTCCTTTTGCAGGTACTGGGGCAGGATGGTGTCTTCGGCGCGGAGGGGTATCTCACCGTTGCCCCGTATGTAGTTATGCCCCGTATGCTTACCTGTCATAAGGGCGCAGCGGGAGGGAGCACATACGGTACTACCGGCGTAGAATTGATTAAACTTCAAACCCTCGGCCGCCAGTTGATCGAGGTGAGGGGTATTGATCTTTTCTTGTCCGTAAGGGCCTATATCACCATAGCCCAGGTCGTCGGCCATGATATAGATGATATTAGGCCTTGCAGCTACCGGTTCCTTTCGGGGTGATAGAGCCAGGAGTCCAAGTCCTCCGCAGAGTACCAGAAGGGCCAGAAAAGGTAAGCAGATGGATCTCATACAGGTAGGGGTTAGGAGTCGTAGGTAGGGAGCTGTCTGTCAAAGAAAAATGAACATAGCTCTCCTATTTCTGTTTTCTTTGAGAAAAACCTTTAGACCCCAAATACTACTCATGCCCCGTATCGCCTTAATCACCGGGGCCTCTTCCGGTATCGGGAGGGCCACCGCCGAAGCCTTTGCCGTGGCAGGCTACGATCTGATCCTCTGTGGACGACGCGAAGATCGTCTGAAAGAACTGGTAGATAGTGTCTCTACAAGAGTACGTGCCATTGCGCTGGCATTTGATGTGCGCAGCCGTAAAGCTATGGCTCACGCGCTGGATTCGCTGCCTAATCAATGGCGGGCCATTGATATCCTGGTCAATAATGCCGGAAATGCCCACGGCTTTGACGCTATCAACGAAGGAGAGCCGGATGACTGGGACGCCATGATGGACAGTAACGTAAAAGGACTACTGTACATGACCCGGGCCATCACTCCCGGTATGATAGAGCGCGGGAGAGGACATATAGTCAATCTCAGCTCCATTGCCGGTAAGGAAACGTACGCCAACGGTGCCGTCTACTGTGCTTCCAAAGCGGCCGTAGAAGCCCTGAGCCAGGGTATGCGGCTGGACCTTACTAAACATGGTATCAAAGTAACCAACATAGCTCCGGGAGCCGTGGAAACGGAGTTTTCCGAAGTTCGCTTCAAGGGAGATAAGGATCGTGCCAGTAAAGTATACGAAGGCTTTGAGCCGCTTCGGGCCGAGGATATAGCCAAAACGATCGTGTTCGCAGTTAGTGCGCCCGACCACGTTACTATAGCGGATATTACAATCCTGGCCTCAGCTCAGGCCGCTGCTACTACTGTTCACAGGAAGTGAGTTTTGAGGACGTGCTCATTGATAGCATGTCCACCCTGGTAGCGGATGATCTGTAAATCCGGTGCCTCCTCGTTGAGCCGGACCAGGTACTCCTGAACGTTTATTTTAGAGAGGAACTGGTCCTGCTCTCCACAAACATAGTAGGAGTTGGATTGGGGTAGTTTGTCAAGGCTGACCAGATCGGTGAGGCCATTGGCAAAGTGGCCGGCCCACAGGATCAGGCGGTCGCAGCGGAGCATGCCCCGGTCAAGCCAGCGGGAGGCAGTGGCGCAGCCCTGCGAAAAGCCCAGCACTGTTATTTCGATATTATCTAGCTTGCCCCCCTGGAGTACACTATGATAAAGCTGATCCAGGTACGAAACGTAGTCATCTATTTCCAGATCACGATCTTCGCGGGTCATCCAGGAAGCTCCTACGTGTTCGAAGCCATTCTCAAGGTAAAAGCGGGAGAGGGCCTCCGGGGCTACAACCAGCGTCTGCCCGTCGTCGAGTGCACCAAATTTTTTGATGAACTGCTGAGCCAGCTGGCCGTACCCGTGCAGTACAAACCATACCCGGCGGGTGTTTTCTCCTAATTCTCCTAATGTGTAGTACGTAGCCGTACGTGATACGGGAATATGATGTTTGGTAGCATCCATAGCAGGAATGAGTGTCTATATCGGTTCTTGTGATTTAAGAAGTTAACCTCCATAAAAAACTATACCTACTCTTCGGTCATCACAGCCAGGACTCCTTCCTTAAGGGAATACGTAGATACCCGAATGTCACGGATTCCATAGGTACGCAGCAGGTAATCTATCAGGCACACAGCCACAACGATCATATCGACCCGCAGTTCGATCATCCCCGGCAGGGTCATGCGTTCGTCGTGATTGCGGGTAAGAAGCAGTTCATAGGTACGGTAAAATTCCGCCAGAGGCAGTTCATAGCTGATCTTGTCCTGGGGAGGCCACTGCCCGGTTCGGTGCTGGTAATCCATATCCACCAGCGTATCAAAGGTACCCGAGGAGCCTACCAGTACCGTCGGAGCGTACTGATGTATGGCATTGGCCAGCGGAATAAGCTGCTCGTCAAAGTAGTTGTAGAGTCGCTTACGATCGCTGTCGCGCAGAGGGTCCGTGTGCATAAACCGCTCCATCAGACGCTGGCCACCAATCTCGAAGCTCTGCTTCCAGAAGATCTGACGGCTGTTGCAGATTATGAATTCCACACTTCCTCCACCAATATCCACGATCAGCGAAGTAGCGGGTCCCAGGTCAACGGCCGAACGTACGCCGTGGTAGATATACCGGGCCTCTTCGTCACCATTGATTACGGTGATCCTTATGCCCGTCTCGCGGAGGATGGTACTGCAGAAGTCAGCGCTGTTGTCGGCACTGCGTATGGCACTGGTACCAAAGGCAAAGGTATGTTCGGGTTGTACCTGGTACTCATCCAGCCTTTCGCGGAAGGAATGGAGTACTCCCAGGGCCCGTTGTGTAGCCTCCTCCGTAATGATCCGTTGGTTGATTCCTCCCTTACCAATCCGGGCCGGACGGCTGATCCGGTAAAGAGGTAGAATGCCGTCAGTAGTTTTTTCGATGATGAGCAGATGGAAGGTATTGGTACCTAAGTCAATGATACCCAAACGAGAGGCCATACAGAGTAAATTTGATGCGACCGCCAAAAATAGCTAAAATTAGATGAGTTAGTCCTTGATTTTCTGTTGAATCTATGTTTTCTTTGCAATCCGATTTTCTAGAAACTAACAAAAACATCTATAATTTTTAGGTATGCTCATTATTAACGTAAAAGACAACGAATCAATCGACCGCGCACTGAAGCGTTACAAGAAGAAATTTGAGAGAACAGGTACTATGCGTCAGCTTCGTGCACGTACGGCTTTCGAAAAGCCATCAGTAAAGCGTCGTTTTGAGGTTTTGCGTGCTGCTTACAAAGAGAGAATGTACGGTAACCACAACGAGCAATAGTACGTTGAGAAACTACTGCGTGTAGCTTTCTACAGGATTATTGCATCTATATAAAAAGGGGCTGTCTTGTCAAAGACGGCCTTTTTTTGTAGCTTGGGCCCTATGATAGAGCCTTTTTTAGATCATCTTCGTTACGAGAAGCGCGTCAGCGGGCACACCATCACAGCCTACGCCAGTGACCTCGACCAGTTCGGGAAGTACCTGCTGTTTCAGTACGAGTTGGATAAGCCCGAACAGGCTACCCCGCCCATGCTGCGGTCGTGGGTGGTGAGCTTGGTGGAGGAGGGGATGAATCCTACCTCTGTCAACCGGAAGATGGCTACCATCCGCTCGTACTTTAAATTTCTGCGCAAAAAGAACCATATTCTTAAAGACCCCACTACTAACCTTACTTCCCTCAAGGCACGCAGGAAGCTGCCGGCTTTTGTGGAGGAGAAGGCTATGGACCTGCTCTTTGACAACGTCGAATTTCCGGAGGGCTTTGAAGGCTTGCGTGACCGCATCCTGCTGGAACTGCTGTACGGTACCGGTATGCGTTTGTCTGAGCTGATTGCCCTGGAAGTAGGCCAGGTAGATACCGACAGCCGTATTGTGCGGGTATTTGGAAAGCGTTCCAAAGAGCGGCTGATACCGATTACGGCTAGTCTGGCGCACCTACTTACTGATTATATAAGCCAGCGGGCTCCGGTGGAGGATACCCCTGTACTACTACTTACAGATTCAGGCAAAGCCGTGTATCCGGTATTTGTGCAGCGCCTGGTAAAGAAGTACTTATCTGCCGTCACGACCCTACAGCAGAAAAGCCCGCACGTACTGCGCCACACCTATGCGACACACCTGCTCAATAGGGGAGCTGATCTCAATGCGATCAAGGAATTACTGGGTCATGCCAACCTGGCTGCTACACAGATATACACCCATAACTCCATCGAGAAACTTAAAAAAACGCATCAACAGGCACACCCAAAGGCCTGAAACCGATTTTTTAGGATATATTTGCCCTGAATCGAGTATGTAAGATAAAATTTCGTCCCTATCTCATGAGCCACGTATTTCAGGACGCAGTCGTTACCAAATACAATATTTTTAATAGCCTTTTTCTGAGTTTGCCCTACCCGGGTATATTTCAGACAGGCTCACTGTTGCCACTTCTTACTCAGCAGAGTGAGGAGGGGTTTCAGGCTGGTAAATCGCCGCGTCAGATTATCGAAGACTTTTTTAGTGAGTTTCTGGAAGATGCTACGCCCAAGGAGCGGGTCGATCTGCTGTTTGCTTTTATTCAGTACATAGAGCGGCAGGTAGTACTCTTTGACTCCGTTGAGGATGCCGCCTTTGACCAGACCCACGATCTGAGCGGGAAGGGATCAGTACCCTTTCTGGTAGAGCGTCTGGATACTCAGGAGCTGCGTCAGAAGATGCTGGACAAACTCCAGGACTTCTCAGTACGCATAGTACTGACCGCTCACCCCACGCAGTTTTATCCGGGCAAGGTATTAGGGATCATCCATGATCTGGAAGATGCCATCCGTATAAATGACTTTGCGGAGGTAAATCGTTTACTCTTACAATTAGGAAAAACCGGCTTTACCAACGAAACCAAGCCCAGTCCATACGACGAGGCGGTAAGCTTATGCTGGTTCCTTGAGAATGTATACTATCAAGCCATACCGGCTATCCTGCTCAAGCTCATCGACAGCCTGGATATGTCGGTACACGAGTGGCCTTATCCGCAGGTGTTCAGGTTGGGCTTCTGGCCCGGCGGTGACCGCGACGGTAACCCATTTGTCAATGCCGAGACGACTCTGCAGGTAGCCGATCGCCTGCGCGAAACGCTGCTTCGCTCCTACTACCGTGATATTCGTAACCTGAAACGCCGGCTCACGTTCCGGGGCGTAGAGGATGCTATATCGCTGGCGGAGCTTAAGATGAATAGTACCATATTCGGCCCCGAAGAGGAAGGCTATTCCAGCGTAACCGAACTGATCGATGAGCTGATGGCCGCCCGGGAAGTCCTGATCGAAAAGCATCAGGGGCTGTTTGTGGAGCTGCTGGATGTGTTCGTACTGAAACTACGGCTATTCGGTTTCTTCTTTGCCAGCCTGGATGTGCGTCAGGATAGCCGCAAGCATACCCAAGCCTGGAAAGACATCCTGACCCGTCTGGAGAAGAAAATACCCCTGATCAAGTACAGCGACTACGAAAGCTGGGATGAAGACCGTAAGATAGACTTGTTGCTATCGCTGAATATACCCCTGCGTGAAGACGATTACGAGGACCCGCTGACCAAGGATATACTGGGGGCTATGAAATCCATCCGTACCATCCAACAGCGTAACGGAGAGGAGGGCGCACACCGCTATGTGATCAGCAACTCTCAGAGTGCACTGAACATTATGGAGGTAGTAGCCATTGCCAAAAACCTGATCTCGGATGAGGAAGGAAAGCTGGCGCTGGATATAGTACCCTTGTTCGAGACAGTGGATGACCTGGCCAATGCATCAGAGATCATGCGGAAGCTGTACGAAAGCAGCTACTACCGCACCCACCTGACCAACCGTGGCAACCATCAGACCATCATGGTGGGTTTCTCGGATGGTACCAAAGATGGAGGGTACCTGCGGGCCAACTGGTCTATCTACCGTGCAAAAGAAGAACTAACGAAGATTTCCCGCGAGTATGGTATCAAAGTGACCTTCTTCGACGGCCGTGGAGGCCCTCCGGGCCGTGGGGGTGGAAACAGCCACAACTTCTACGCGTCGCTGGGTAAAGACATCGAAGATAAAGAAATACAACTGACTATACAGGGACAGACCATCAGCTCTAACTATGGTACCGTTTCGACGGCTATGTATAACCTCGAGCGCCTTTTCACTGCGGGCCTCGAAAACCACCTGTTCAGTTCCAGCCGTCAGGAAGAGCAGCTCACTGATGAAGACAAGGCGCTCCTGGAAGAACTGGCCCAGGCCGCGTACCACTCGTACCTCGATCTGAAGAATGGTCCGGTGTTTGTAAAGTACCTGGAAAAGAAGACACCGCTGCGCTTCTACGGACAGACCAATATCGGAAGCCGCCCCACCAAGCGCGGTAAAGATGGTGAAGGGCTTAAATTTGAAGACTTGCGGGCTATTCCGTTTGTAGGTTCGTGGGCTCAGATGAAGCAGAACGTACCCGGATTCTACGGATTCGGTTCAGCTATTGAGAAATTGACAGCAGAAGGAAAAGGAGACGCTATTAAAGCACTTTACAAGAAGTCCCTGTTCTTCCGTACCCTGATTGAAAACTCTATGCAGTCGCTGTCGAAGGCGTTTTTTCCGGCTACGGAGTACCTGCGGCAGGAGGAAGACTATCGGGAGTTCTGGGAGCAAATGCTCAGAGAATTTGAGCTTACCACCAAGCTACTACTCGACGTATCGGGACAAAAAGAGTTGCTGGACAGCAATCAGGTAACCAAAGAGTCCATTAAGGTACGTGAGCGCATTGTGATGCCGCTCATTACTATACAGCAGTATGCCCTGCAGATGCTGGCTGACGATCCCAAATCGCTGTCGGTGGATGTAGAAAGGTACAATAAGCTGGTAGTAAGGGCCATGTTTGGTATCATCAATGCCGCTCGTAACTCCGCTTAGTACTCCATAGAATACCATATCTCCAAAAATACATCACCCCCTCGGCTTGACCTGTTGGTTAACCGAGGGGGTGTTTTATTGGGTGTGGATGTGGTGGTTAAGTACGGTGTGGATATCTGACGTAGGTGTGGATGTCCGTGCCGAAATGGCAAGATCTATATATCTTTCCTGATATGAAGTACAATGCTGGTGACTGTCAGTTACCAGCAGTTGACTAAATTAAAGATAAAGAAGTAGTAATTAGTCCTGTAAGGCTACCGTGATTCTCCTGAAAGGTACTCTGGGATCCAGAGCTTGTGAGGCGATCCTATCTTTTTAACTGCCCGGCCAAACACTTTGTTGGCTACCGCTGTTTATAAGTTCCTGACAAATATATTGCTATTTTTAAATTTAAAAAGAAAATAATGCAAAAATATTTGCGTTAAATTTTTATTGTCGTTATAATTGTTGCCAAGGCAATTACAATTCAGATTACACTTCGTCATGCAGGGGTGGGCGAAGGTCCGCCCCAACTTTTTAGATACAGATGTAGACGCTAAACCGAACAAAGCCATGCCGATCTATCACCGACTCGGAAATATTCCACATAAGCGTCACACCCAGTTTGAGAAGCCCAACGGTGGCCTGTACTACGAGCAGGTATTCGGGACTATCGGCTTCGACGGGATGTCCTCCCTGATGTACCATGTGCACCGCCCCACGCAGGTACAGGCCATTGCTCCGGCTCTGGATGTGTCGCCCCGGCTGGCTGTAACCAATAACCTCACCATGCGGAAGCTGATCGGGTTTTCGCTGCCACCGATGGACGACTACCTCGAGAGCCGTATCCCGCTGATGGTGAATAAAGACGTAACCATTGGACTGGCCGCCCCGCGTAGGTCCCTGACGGAGTACTTCTACAAGAATGCTGACGCCGATGAGATGCTGTTTGTGCACAAGGGTACCGGTCGGCTACGAACCTTACTGGGTACTATTCCCTTCGAGTACGGCGATTACCTGGTGATACCACGGGGCATGATCTATCAGGTGGAGTTTGATACGGAAGATAACCGTCTTTTCTACCTCGAGTCACATTCGCCTATCTATACCCCCAAGCGGTACCGCAACCACTTTGGGCAGCTAATGGAGCACTCGCCCATGCACGAGCGGGACTACAAGCTCCCCACTGACCTGGAGACGCACGACGAGCGGGGGGAGTTTCTGATGAAAATCAAGAAGGGTAACGCCCTGCACCAACTGGTGTACGCCTACCACCCGTTCGATGTAGTAGGCTGGGACGGCTACAACTTCCCCTGGGGCTTTTCTATTCATGATTTTGAACCTATAACAGGCCGTGTACACCAGCCACCACCGGTGCACCAGACCTTCCAGACCGATGCCTTCGTGGTGTGTTCGTTCTGTCCGCGGCTCTACGACTACCACCCCAAGGCCATACCGGCCCCATACAACCACAGCAATATCGACTCTGATGAGGTACTTTACTACGTGGATGGTGACTTCATGAGCCGCAATGATATTGCGAAGGGGCACATTACGCTGCATCCCGGAGGTATTCCGCATGGCCCACATCCGGGAGCCTACGAGCGGAGTATCGGTAAGAAAGAAACCCAGGAGCTGGCCGTGATGGTGGATACTTTCCGTCCGCTGATGCTGACCGAAGCCGCCATCGCCATTGACGACGGCAAGTACTTCCAAAGCTGGCTGGAACCGGAGTGGGAGGAGAAAAGGGTAGAGTGAGAAATTTCGATTTACGAGTGCAGAATGTCGATTGAATCTTTCGACAATCCGAAATCGACACTCGACAATAAACAAGATCTTCATCAACATAGACTATGGAAGCGCTGGAATTAAATCATAACAAACAAGCCGGGATGGAACAGGAAGTAGATTTCCTGCCTATCAATGGCACTGATTATATAGAACTTTACGTAGGCAATGCCCGTCAGGCCGCGCACTACTTTCAAACAGCCTTTGGCTTTCAGCCGCTGGCTCACGCGGGACTGGAAACGGGCCTGCGCGACCGGGAGTCGTATGTACTGGTACAGGATAAGATCCGGCTGGTACTGACCTCACCCCTGGTCGGCAGCACCACCATTGGGGCACACATCGACCGCCACGGCGACGGGGTGAAGGTAGTAGCCCTGTGGGTAGATAATGCCACCTACTCGTACGAAGAAACTTTGCGTCGGGGAGCCACTTCCAGCTTAGAGCCTACTACCGAAGAAGACGAACATGGGCGCGTAGTACGCTCCGGAATCTGCACCTATGGCGATACGGTACATGTATTCGTGGAGCGCAAGGAGTATCAGGGCGTGTTCCTGCCGGGGTACGTTAAGTGGGAACCTGCCTACCAACCCCAACCCGTCGGCCTCTGCTACGTGGATCATATGGTAGGCAACGTAGGCTGGAACGAGATGAACAAGTGGGTGAAGTTCTACGCTGATGTGATGGGCTTCCGCCAGTTGGTGTCTTTTGATGACAAAGATATCTCAACCGACTATACAGCCCTTATGAGTAAGGTAATGAGCAACGGCAACGGGCGTATCAAGTTCCCGATCAATGAGCCCGCCGAAGGCAAAAAGAAATCACAGATAGAGGAATACCTCGACTTCCATGGCGGACCGGGGGTACAGCACATTGCCGTAGCGACCAATAATATCATCGAGACAGTCACGGCCCTTCGGGATCGCGGCGTAGAGTTTCTGCAGGTACCTACTACTTACTATGATGACCTGCTGGATAGGGTAGGAGCTATTGACGAAGAGATCAATGAGCTGCGCCAGCTAGGTATACTCGTGGATCGTGACGACGAAGGGTACCTGTTACAGATCTTTACCAAACCTATTATGCCCCGTCCAACGCTGTTTTTCGAGATTATTCAGCGTAAGGGAGCCAAGTCCTTCGGGAAGGGCAACTTCAAGGCCCTGTTTGAAGCCATTGAGCGCGAGCAACAACTGCGGGGAACCTTATGATTAAGTACCGGTAGTCATGGAGAATCAGGCACAGCTATTTAGCTATCCATGACAGCTAGTTTAACCTAACCAATAAAGCCATGGATCAAGCATATGATAAATATACCGCCGAAGACCATATGGTGTGGAAGCGGCTTTTTGAGCGACAGATGGAGCAGTTGCCCTCCATTGCCAGCCGGGCCTACATGGAAGGGATTGAAAAAGTAGGCTTTGTCGCGGATCATATTCCCAACTTTGTTGAGGAGACCAATCCACGCCTGCGAGACCATACCGGGTGGGAGGTATGGGTAGTACCCGGGCTGATCCCCCACAAGGAGTTCTTTGGGTTGATGGCCGATAAGAAGTTTCCGGCCTCTACCTGGCTGCGTACACTCGAGCAGCTGGACTACCTGGAAGAGCCGGATATGTTTCATGATACATTTGGGCACGTACCGTTACTTACCAATCCGGCTTTCTGCCACTTCCTGACCGACCTCAGTGAGGTAGCACTCCGATTTATTGACAGTGAGGAAGCCATTCAGCGGATATCGCGGCTATACTGGTATACCGTCGAATTTGGGCTGATACGGGAGGAGGGACAACTAAAAATTTACGGGGGAGGTATTCTGTCTTCGCCCGGGGAAAGTGTGTATTGCCTGAGTAAGGAGGTACCCAAAATCGAATTTGATGTAGCTACTCTGCTGGATACTCCGTATCATATTGACCGTTATCAGGATCACTATTTTGTTATTGATTCGTACGAGCAACTTTATGGATCAGTAACTGAAATAGCAGAATCCTTAGATAAAACCATAAATAAATTGACCGTTTACTAAAAGAATAGCAAAAAAAGGCTGGTTTATTTAGTAGGCTAATAGTTGGTGTGTACTATATTTGTAGGGTGCTGACGCCGAGCCTAACCCTAAAAGACTACTAGTATGACCCATCATTCCGACCAGCGTGCTTACTTTTTTAAGATCGACACCACCATCAAAAAAATTCGTAACGCGTTGCAGAAGCGTTTGAATGAGGCGGGTATTGATTTGACAGTAGATCAATGGGTACTCCTGGATCATATTTCCCGGGAGGAAGGCATCAGCCAGAATGCGTTGGCCGAAGTAACGTATAAAGATCCTCCGACCGTAACCCGCATCATTGATCTGCTGGAAAAGAAGGGGCTGGTGGAGCGCAGGATGGCTGCCGGTGACCGTCGTAAGTTCAACCTCTTCCTGACCGAAAAAGGAGTGGCCTGTCATAACGAAGCATTCCCGGTGGTGGCTGAGATACGCAGGAAAGGCTGGGGCGAGCTTAATGAGTCCGATTATCAGCAGTTTGTTCGGATCATGGATTCGATTTACAATAACTTTAGCGAAACAGAATGATACAATCCGCTTCTTGGCTAGCCATATCTCCTGACTCCGATTTTTCTGTTCATAATCTGCCCTATGGTATATTCAGCAGAAACGGTGAAAGTCCAGAGGTAGGAGTAGCCATCGGAGACCGGATTATAGACTTAACCGCTGCCGCCCAACTCGGACTTCTAAACGAGTGGGAGGGGGCGGTTTCTGTTTTTAGGCAAAGTACATTAAATGATTTTATAGCCCTGGGACGTCCGGCCTGGCAGCAACTGCGGGCTGTGTTGCAGCGCTTGCTGACAGATGAAGAGTCACCGCTGCGAGCTGTAGCGGGACAAGTACTGGTGCCACAGAATAGAGTTCAGATGCACCTGCCCGTGCGGATAGGCGACTATACCGATTTTTATTCCAGTCACGAGCATGCTACTAACGTCGGCAAGCTCTTTCGCCCCGATAATCCTCTGATGCCTAACTGGAAGCACCTGCCTGTCGCTTACCACGGTAGAGCCTCCTCGGTAGTGGTATCAGGTACCCTCATCTACCGCCCGCAGGGGCAGATATTACCGGCAGGGGCGGAAGTACCCGTATTCAGTCCAACCAAAGCATTAGATTACGAGCTGGAACTGGGCTTTATCATCGGTAAAGATTCATCCCTGGGCAAGCCCGTAGCAGCGGCGGATGCTGAGGACTCCCTATTTGGCTGTGTGCTGGTCAATGATTGGTCGGCGCGCGATATACAGCGCTGGGAGTACCAGCCGCTGGGGCCTTTCCTTAGTAAAAACTTCGCTACCTCCATCTCTCCATGGGTAGTGACACTCGACGCGTTGGCTCCTTTCCGTACCGAAGGGCCCCGGCAGGAGCCTACGCCGCTCCCCTATCTTCAAACGAGCGGTGCCTTCAACTTTGATCTGGATCTGCAGGTGGCCATACAGCCAGCCGATCAACCGGAAAGTACCCTTTGTCAAACCAATGCCAGATACCTGTACTGGAACGTGAGACAACAGATTGCCCACCATACTATTACGGGTTGTAATCTCAAAGTAGGTGATCTAATCGCTACGGGTACTATCAGCGGCCCTGAAGAGGGAAGTAATGGCTGTCTGCTGGAGCTGACCCGGGGAGGCACCAAACCCGTAGCGTTACAGGGCGGTGCGCAACGTACCTACCTGCTGGATGGCGATGAGGTAGTAATGCGGGGCTGTGCTACTAAAGAGGGGCTGAAGGTAGGTTTTGGGGAGGTGCGTGGCCAGATACTACCGGCTGCTGAACTCTTCTGAACCAGCCTTCCCGATAGATAGGCTCCCTAAACCTTTGCCGAAACTTCGCGGTTCTACCACAGTACACCCTTTTTGTTTTAATAGCTTCATCTACGACTGCATGAAAACCATTGACCCTTCTGAGCTCGGTGCCCGGGCCTTCTATAAGCACATGACCGCCTCGGTAGCACCCCGTCCGATTGCCTTTGCCAGTACGGTGGATGCGCAGGGGGTTGTGAATCTGAGTCCTTTCAGCTTTTTTAACTACATGGGCATTGACCCGCCCATACTGGTATTTGCGCCTAATCGTCGGGGTCGCGACAATGCCCATAAGCATACTGCTCTCAATATCCGGGAAGTACCCGAGGTAGTGATTAACCTGGTGGACTACGCAATGGTAGAGCAGGTGTCGCTGGCGAGTGCAGAGTTTGAGCGGGGAGTTAACGAATTTACAAAGGCCGGTTTTACGGCCATACCCTCCGAGCGGGTCAGTCCGCCACGGGTCAGGGAGTCACCCGTACAGTTTGAATGTAAGGTACTTGAGGTAAAGGAGATTGGCTCCATGGTACTGGTCATCGCGCAGGTCGTGCTAGCGCATTTCTCAGAGGCACTTTTTAGCGAAGACGGGCAGATAGACCAGCGCCGTACAGACTGGGTGGCCCGCATGGGAGCCGACTACTATGCCCGGGCAACGGGGGAGGCCTTGTTTGAAGTACCCCGCCCGCAGATGGGGATTGGGGTAGATGCCCTGCCCGAGTCAGTACGTACTTCCCGTATCCTGACGGGTAATGATCTGGGTCGGCTGGGGAGTGTGCTGCAACTGCCGGAGCCGACTGAGGTACAGGCGTATGGCCAGTCCGAAACAATACGGACACTATATGAGGATGCCGTACATGGGTGCCAGTACTTTCCTGATCTGCTGCACCGCCGGGCCCAGCAGTTACTGGCCGAGGGCAAGATCAAAGATGCCTGGTTGACCCTGCTGCAGGTATAGATTGTCGCTTATAGAATGCAGAATGTCGAGTGAAAAAGAGCGGTGACAGTTACAGATTCTCTCCGCGTACCTCTGCGTTTAAAATTTAAATTCTACATTCCGAACGCGACAGTCGAAAATAACAAAATTCGGGTACCCTTTAAACTATTCTACCCTTTTTTAGATCTAACACCCTAAACAGCTAATCTCCCATAATTTATTACCAACCTATGCCATGAAAAGAAACCTGTTGATGATATACCTGCTGGTGGCAACAACTGCTACCCAAATCCCCGCCTTTGCCCAGACGGTGCAGGTGCAGCAAGACAAGACCCGTAAGATAGAAGTAACAGGCTTTGCCGAGATGGAAGTCACCCCCGATGAACTCTACTTTACAGTATCATTGCGGGAGTACTTTAAGGACGAGAAAAATCAGAAAGATAAAGTCGTGATCAGTACGCTGGAACAGCAATTACTGAAAGCAGTGGCTGCCGCCGGACTACCGAAGGAGAGCCTTACCGTAAGTGGGCTGGGCGGCTACCAGAACTACTGGGATAAGAAAAAGCGCCCTAATACCTTTCTGGAAACGAAGCAGTACCAGCTCAAAGTAAGTCGTCCCGATAAATTGGATGGTATCCTGTCGGAGGTAGACAGCCGGGGCATTCAGTACGCCAATATCAGCCGGGTGGATCATTCGCAGAAAGAAGAGCTGAAAAAACAGGTAAAGATCAATGCACTGAAGGCTGCCAAGGACAAGGCTACCTACCTGCTGCAGGCCATAGACCAGAAAGCCGGACCAGTAATAGAGATCCGGGAGCTGGAAGATAACATGTACTACCCGCAGCCTATGTACGCCAAGGCTAATGTACGCATGATGGCCGCTGAATCAATGGACGCGGCGGCACCGGAAAGTGATCTGGACTACCAGAAGATAAAGCTGAGCTACCGGATGCAGGCTATTTTTGAGATTAAATAAATACAAGTAGCGGCTGAATGAACGTTGGTAGATAAGGTAACAGGCGTAACACTTTGAATGTGTTCCTGATATACCTAATTTAGGCTTTTATTTCGTTCACTTTAACCACTACCGCACAGGCATGTTCAGCAATTTTTTAATAACCTTCGTACTCGGAACTGCCGCCGGAGTTGCTTTACAGCGATTCATGAGGACCGAGGAAGGCGAAAGAATACTGGAAGATCTGAAAGCTACGGCTCATGGTCTGCGCAGCGAAGCCGAAGAATTAGTGGACCGGGCTCCCGGTTATCTGGAGCAGATGAAGGCAAGGGGAGAAGAAGTACTAAAAAGCATCGTACTCGAAGCCGAAAAGTTACTACGGGATCTGGCAGCTAACCTATCCGGTAAAAAGCCGGGTAGATCTACCGCTTCCTAACCACAAAAGCACAGCCCAGGCCGTGCTTTTGTGCTATATAAGGCACTTAGTCCATCAGGCCGTTGATCTGAGCGTACTGGAGTAGCAGGATCGTCTTGGCATCATTGATCTTACCGCTTTGTACCATCTGGAGGGCTTCCTCAAAAGGTACCTCCAGTACTTGTATGTGCTCCTGTTCTTCTTCTTCGCCTCCTCCTTCGCTTACCTTCATGTCATCCGAATATTCGGCTACAAAGAAGTGCAGCTTCTCCGATACAGCCCCCGGCGACATATACGCCTCAAATACCTTCCGGGTCGATTGTATTTCCAGTCCTGTTTCTTCTTCCGTTTCGCGTATCACGGCTGCCTCCGGATCTTTTTCGTCCATGATACCGGCACAGGTTTCAATCATCATACCGGATGGATTACCGTTGGTATAGCTGGCTATGCGGAACTGCCGCGTAAACAGGACCGTCCTCTTCTTTCGGTTGTACAGGAGTACCGTAACGCCATTTCCGTTATGGTATACTTCCCGCTTCTGCTCTTCCTGTACGCCTTCGCGGTTTTTATATTTAAAGGTGTAGTTCTTGAGTGTATACCAGTTGTCCGAAAGAGTTTCTTCTTTAAGTATCGTGATGGTGGGATTCATGCTAGTCTGGATTATATAGTCAACTACTATTCTATTAGCTATCAGTATAGCTAATGAAAAGTGTACCAGCAGGAAAGGCTGAGGCTAAAAATAGGGTAGTAGAACGTCCATCTTCACAGAAAGCACGGATGAGTCCGTGCTTTCTGTGAAGATAAATTCTCTGTGTAGATATATGTAGGTAGAAGTAGTAGTCTATCCCAGTAGGTGATTGATCTGGGCGTACTGGAGCAGCATGATAGTTTTGCCGTCTTTTATTTCTCCGTTAGTCACCATTTGTAGCGCCTGCGTAAAGGGTATTTCCATAACCTCAATGTTTTCCTGCTCGCTGGCTTCCCCACCTCCTTCACTTACCTTCATATCGTGGGTGTATTCCGCTACAAAGAAGTACAGCATTTCGGTGACGGAGCCGGGCGACATATAGGCTTCAAATACCCGTTTTACCGATTGTACCTTATAGCCGGTTTCTTCTTCGGTCTCGCGACGAATGCATTCCTCCGGATTGTCTTTGTCCAGTAGTCCGGCGCAGGCTTCAATAAGCATCCCGCTGGCATTGCCATTAACGTAGCTGGGTAGCCTGAACTGCTGCGTCAGAATAACCGTCTGCTTCTGGGTGTTGTACAGCAGAATGGCCGCTCCGTTGCCCCGGTCGTAGGCCTCGCGCTCCTGGCGCTCCCAGCTACCATCTTTGCGCAGGTAATCAAAAGTGTACTTTTTGAGGATGTACCAGTTGTTCGAGAGGGTCTCTTCTTTACTGATTTTTACATTAGGATTCATGGCTAATGATTATTTATGATCTATTTTGATTATTTTTGAACAAATGTACAACTTGTTATGAGTTTTCAAAATAGAAAAAATAAGATTTTAGCCCTTGTTGAGGAAAAAGGAGAGGTGGATGTGAAGGAGTTGGCTCTGGCTCTGGATACCTCCGACATTACTGTTCGACGTGATCTGGCGACGCTGGCCGCCGATGGGCAGATCATACGTACCCACGGCGGCGCCATGAAGGTAGAGCCCGTACGAGGCACGGTGGATTTCGCGAATAAAGCGGCGGTGAATTCTGACCTGAAAGATCGGATCTGCCGGATGGCGGCGCAGGAGATCCAGGAAGGGGAAACCATATTCCTGGACTGCGGCAGTACTGTGTTCCGGCTGTGCCAGTTTATCCGAAACAAAAAGATCAGGGTCATTACCAATTCACTACCCGTCGTGTATGAGCTGATGGGAAGTCAGGTGTCGGTCAATCTGGTGGGAGGGGAAGTAGACGCTGACCGGCAGGCGGTACATGGGAAAATAGCTGAGGAGCACATTGCCCGCTATCAGGCCGATCGGGCCTTTCTGGGAGTAGATGGAATATCGGTAGAAAGAGGGTTGAGCGCGCACAGCGAGAAGGAAGCTTCCATGACTACGGCCGTTGCCGCTCAGTCACGAGTTACCTACCTTTTGTGCGATTCAAGCAAGCTGGGGAAGGATAAGTACCTGCAGTTTGCGCCGCTTACCCTGGCCGATGTACTGATTACCGATGCTGAGGAGGAAAGCGTACAATTATACCGTGAGCAGGGGCTACGGGTGGATATTGCCCGGTAAAGTGGGGTATGGTACTATTTTTTTGTTCTCAACTGGAATAATCAAATGATGTACTTTATCTGAAATCAGCCTGCAACTATGTACATACTGGCCATTGGCGACATACACGGGCGTGATACCTGGAAGGAAATAATCGGGACGAGCGCGGACCAGATAGTATTCATAGGTGATTATGTAGACTCACGGGGAGGGATAGAAGCTTCGGACATGATCCGGAACTTCCGGGAAATCATTGAGTTCAAAAAAGAGCATCCGGATCGGGTTAGCCTCCTGCTGGGCAACCACGACATTCAGTACTTATACTACCCTGACTACCGGTGCAGCGGTTTTCGGGGTGACTTACAATCTACCTATACAGAGATTTTTACCCAGCACGCTGACCTGTTCAAGGTAGCTTACCAGTACAGTAATTACCTGTTTACTCACGCGGGTATTTCGGTTAACTGGTGCCGAAGCCATTTGCATATATTAAACAAGTATCAGGACCGGTATGGTACCTTTGGTGATACCCTCAACGCTGTTCATCAGAGTGACGACAGAGGGATACTATTCGAAATAGGTGTGAGTCGCGGAGGGATGTATTTACACGGAGGACCCGTCTGGGCGGATAAGTTCGAAACAGAAGCCCACTACCTGGATGGGTACCATCAGGTAGTAGGGCACAGTCGCGTGGATCATTTTATCCGGGTGGGCAATGAGGATGCCTCTATTACCTACATCGATGTACTGACGAAGCGAACGGATTTTTATCGGCTTGATCTGCCTTAGTAGCCTATACTTATATCATCGCCACGAGGGTCCGAAGCCCCTTCGAGCGTACCGTCGGGGCGTACCAGTATACAATCCATCCGGCCGATGGTGTTACGCTGCATCTCGAGAGTATAGCCCCGATTCTGTAATTTTCTGATGGTATTTTCGGTGAATGCCCCCTGCTCAAAGGTAGTCTTATCGGGTAGCCACTGGTGGTGGAATTTCAGCGCATTCACCGCCTGCTGCATGGTCATCCCGTGTTCCACTACGTTGAGGATGGTCTGGTATACCGAAGTAATGATGGTAGACCCGCCGGGAGTACCTACTACCATGTACAGCTTTCCGTTTTTTTCCAGTATGGTAGGTGTCATGGACGACAGCATTCGCTTACCCGGCTCGATAGCGTTGGCCTTATTACCAATCAGACCGAACATATTAGGTACACCCGGCTTGATGCTGAAGTCATCCATTTCGTTATTCATAAAGAATCCCCCGCCCTGCACCACTACTCTGCTCCCATAGCCGCCATTAAGCGTAGTTGTGATGGAGACTGCGTTCATGTCTTTATCTACTACTGAGAAGTGTGTAGTCTCCATACTTTCATAACCCGCAATAGCGCCACCACTTACGTCCTGACTATTGGTAGCCTGACTGAAGCTGAAATCTTTCCAGCGGTCCTTGAGGTAATCGTAGCTGATCAGCTTATCGACGGGTACATCTACAAAGTCCGGGTCACCCAGGAACTTGGCCCGGTCGGCGTAGACGCGTCGCTCGGCTTCGATCATGACCTGAGCGGTAGAGTCGGTATTCCAGCCCCAGCGGGTGAGCGGGTAAGGCTCCACCAGGCGCAGGAGCTGCATCAGCGCCACTCCACCACTCGAGGTAGGTGGCATGGTAATAACCTTGTATTTTTTGTAAGTACCTATGATGGGCTCCCGCCACTGTGAATGGTAGGCTTTCAGATCTTTCCTGCTGATGAGCCCGCCGCCCTTCTTCATCTCGGAGGCCAGCATTCGGGCCACTTTGCCCTTATAAAAGCCATTACGTCCTTTTTTCTGAATCAGCCGCAGTACCTGGGCCAGGTCCTTTTGTACCAGCGTGTCCCCCGCTTGCCACTCACGGCCGTCGGAGCGGAGGAAGTAGGTACTTCCCTTATTTACCTGTTGTATTGTTTCCCGGATGTTATTGAGACCACGGGCTTCGCGTTCGGTCTGGATCACGCCCCGCTCGGCCAGCTCAATGGCGGGCTGGATGAGGTCTTTCCAGGGGAGTTTGCCAAAGCGCTCGTGCGCTACCACCATACCATCTACCGAGCCAGGTACGCCGCTGGCCAGGTGCCCCAGGGTACTCAGGCGGGGGATAGGGGTGCCTTGTTCGTCGAGGTACATATCCTTATGTCCTTTGAGAGGCCCCTTCTCCCTGAAGTCCAGCGTATAGCTTTCGCCGCTCTTGTTCCGGAATACCATAAAGCCCCCGCCCCCAATATTACCCGCAGAGGGATGCACGACGGCCAGTGCAAACTGTACCGCTACGGCAGCATCTACGGCATTACCGCCTTTTTTCATGATATCAACCCCCACCTGCGAGGCATCCGGATGAGCCGAAGCGACCATACCGTTACGGGCCATGACACCCTGCCGGTCACTATAGAAGGGCTTCTGGTTGGGATCATCCGTAAGGAACTGGTAAAAGCCCTGTGATTCCTTTACCGGCTGCTGAGCCTGAGCCTGCGTCAGGAATGCTACACTCAGGGCAGTAAGGAGGAGTAGAGTACACTTATTCATATAAATTCTTTGACAGAATAGATTCATATCCATTAAATGTATGGAAGTAGGTGAATTTTAAAAAGAAAATTCCGAAATAGAAGGAGTTGATACCTACTTACTTCGATTAATACTACTCAAACTTTTTTAGAGCCACTTATCCTTATTCTGATTGTTGATTGATGGCTTGTGCTTACCTTTTGAGAATAGGTCTCTTTTTGAATGAATGAGAACAAACAGCAGAGACGGATACTGATGAAATTTATAAGACAAACATTCGAGAGTTTTCGGTTTGCATGGCAGGCTCTTAAGTCCAATCTTACCCGCACCATTCTTTCTCTGCTGGGTGTGACAGTGGGCATATTCGCTATAGTGGCGGTATTCACCATTGTGGATTCGCTGGAGCGGAATATCAAGGAAAGCCTGAGTGCCATTGGGGATAAGGTGGTGTATGTACAAAAGTGGCCCTGGGGATTTGGCGGGGAGTACCAGTGGTGGAGGTACTTTCAGTGGCCCAGCCCTTCTTATACAGAATACAAGTACCTCTATGATAACCTCGAAATGGCCAGCGCCGTAGCGGTAATGGACTTCCGGGGAGGCACTACAGTAAAGAATGGTTCCAACAGTATGGAGGCGCTTATTCAGGGAGTGTCGTACGAGTATAATAATATATCGGATGTACCCATAGCCGTAGGGAGGTACTTTTCGCCCGTAGAAACGGATGCATCCCGTAACGTAGCGATCATTGGAGCAGAGGTAGCCGAAACGCTATTCCCCAATCAGGACCCCGTTGGGAAGGAGTTCAAGCTGGCCGGTAACCGTTTTGTGGTAGTAGGGCAGCAGGTCAAAAAAGGGGAGAGTCTGCTGGATTTTGGCGGTAACCCGGATACGAAGTGCCTCATACCGTACGGAGCTTTCGCTAAGTTGTTCCAGTCGGGGCGGCCCGACCCGGACATCGTGGTCAAGGGCTACGAAACGGACGAAGGGTTGCAGGAGCTGGAGGCCGAAATAGTAGGACTGATGCGTACGCGGCGGGGCCTGAAGCCCCGTCAGGAAAACAACTTCGCCATCAACCGTCCCGAAGCCGCGGCGCAGGCCATAGCTGGTATATTCTCAGTACTAACGATAGCCGGCTGGGTGATCGGGAGTTTTTCTATACTGGTGGGAGGCTTTGGCATCGCCAACATCATGTTTGTATCCGTGAAAGAGCGTACCAACCTGATCGGGATACAGAAATCGCTAGGAGCTAAGAACTACTTCATCCTGTTTCAGTTTCTGTTTGAGGCGGTCATGCTGAGTCTGGTGGGAGGGCTGGTAGGTATCCTGCTGGTGTACCTGGGTTCCTTCATTCCGCTGGGGACGCTGGATGTACGGCTGACCCTTGGGAATATCATGCTGGGCCTGGGAGTATCCAGCATCATAGGAGTGCTATCGGGAATTATTCCGGCACTCATGGCCGCACGACTTGACCCCGTTATAGCCATACGGGCTAAGTAGGAATTGGAAAAATAGCGCCAATTGCCGAAGTTAGCACCCTCACTACTTCTATACTGTTCGTACCATGCGTAAATGGGTTATTCTCTTTGTGGTCCTCGCCGTTTTTTTCGGGATATTCTATTACCTGACCTTTGGCTATTATAGCGAAGGGAAGCGCGGCGGCTTTGTTGTTAAGCTCAGTAAGCGCGGCTACCTGCTCAAAACCTACGAAGGCGTATTGAATGTAGGAGGAATTTACGAAGGGGGCGGTACCCTCAATGCCGAGCAGTGGGACTTTTCGGTGGGAGGCAACAATGAGAAAGCCATAGCCAAGCTAGAAGAGGCCATCAAGAGCGGCCGCCGCGTATCACTGACCTATCAGGAAAAGTTTTTCACGTTTCCCTGGAACGGGGATACCAAGTACTTCGTGACGGATGTTGAGCTACTGGATGTCTATGCACCTTCTCCGGCCAATCCTATGTACCAGCCGCCAGCTCCTCCGCAGGAACCCCAACCGCTACCACCTCCACCGGATACATCAGGGACGGTGGTGCTTTGAAGTATTTAATGGTGATTGAGTGAATTATGAATGAGTGAATGTGGGAAAGAGTAGTGTATACCTAATTAGTAGTATTACCAACTTCTTCCACTCATAAACATTGATCTCATTAGCTCAAAGGATTCCATTCGCTAAATCACTCAATCAACACTCACTCATTATTTTATCCTCCTGCCTTCTTGGCTTTGTAGCCTTTGGTCTGGAGCCAGGTGATTACCTTGTCGCGGTGGTCACCCTGGATCAGTACTTCACCGTCCTTGGCGGCTCCTCCGCTTCCACATACACCTTTTAATTGTTTGGTCAGCGTTTCCAGGTCGGTAGTGGTACCTACGAAGCCCTTTACTACCGTGGCTACTTTACCGCCTCCTTTGCGATCGAGCCACACTCGCAGGTCCTGCTGAGCCGGAGCTAGTGTATCGGGCTCTTCGGATTGATCATTCTGGTATTCAAAATCCGGATCGGTAGAGTACACAATGCCGGAGCGATTTTTCTTGGACATGGGTTTTAGCCGTTAGTTAGTAGCTGTTAGTATTTAGTTAACAGTTTGTAATTTTATTGTACCTGCTCAACTGAGCTTACCTTTTGTTATTATATACTTCCTTACTAGCATTTGTACCTGCCAAATCAGCTCCTGCGAAGTTGTACGGTAGCTAAAAGCTAACCAATAATAACTAACAGCTAATAACTACTTCAACATACCACCCGCAGGCTCTTTGGTACGATCTGTACCTCTACTCTGTTGGTATCAAGCTGATAAGGCTCTCCATCGTAATGTACCAGCGCAGGGCCTTCCGTTTCGACTACGGCGCCGGTAACCGGTTCATAGTTGACGTAGGCTGACCCTTTCATTCCCTTCGAAAACAGCCGGTATACCAGAGCGGTTCCGTACCATTTAGGAAAAGGGGTCACGGTACACTGATCCAGGACCCCGTCGGTCAGGTCGGCCTGGGGAGCCACCCAGGCATTGTTACCAAACTGACCCGCATTGGCAAAACTGAGCGAAAATGCCTGTAGTGGCTGGCCGTTCAACTGGTACGTCTGGGGTTGGTAGTTCCAGTAAGCGCCCCACGACACCCGCAGGTAGGCCTCCAGGCCCCGCCGGCTGTACTGACTGAACAGGTGGCTGACGTGCGCGTCAAAGCCTAGTCCGGCTACACAAAAAAAGGGATTACCATTCAGTTGCGCACTATCGATGGTGAGAGGGCGGCCATGGAGTACCCGGTCCAGCGCTGACGGCAGTTCTAGGGGCAGCGCCAGATGCCGGGCCAGCCCGTTGCCCGAGCCCAGCGGTAGTATGCCCATCGGCGTGGAGGTATGCAGTAGGGCACGGCCTACTTCATTGACCGTACCATCACCACCTACGGCTACTACGGCGGACCATTCATCCGCCTTGATGCTCTCCCTGACCAGTTCGGTTGCGTGGCCCCGGTATTGAGTAGTAACGGTCCGGGCAGTGTGTCCTTCCTTTCTTACGCGCGACTCAATGTACGCCGCTATGTCAGCGGCACTTTGTCCGAGGCGGGTACCGGAGCGGGGGTTGAGTACGAATAGGTATGAAGGCTTGGCCACAGGTCAGGCAAAAAATAAGAACAATACCAGGATAAAAAGGATAATGAACAGGTAGTACAGGCCATCTACAAAAGGGTACTGCTGCCGGTCCAGTTTCTTAAAAAAGTCTTTAAACATGACGAGGGGGTTGAATGGTTGGAACAGAGGGCCTGATCTACTACTGGCTGTATACTATCAGGCAATAGTGGGTAGTACTTCTATAACGCCAGAACCATTGTTCTATATTTGACTATATTTTTACAAAAATCCATAAAATATATGAGAAACCAGATTGTACTGCTAATGCTTTTGCTGGTAGCAACCGTAGCCCAGGGCCAGTCGGCGGAAGACAGAAAAACGATATTAGGTATTTTGGACCGGCAGACTAACGACTGGAACGCCGGAAATATAGCAGCTTTCATGAAGGGCTACTGGGAGTCCGACTCACTGATGTTCGTAGGTAAAAATGGCGTGACCTATGGCTACCAGTCTACCTACGAAGGGTACCTCAGGCGCTATCCTGACCGGGCGACTATGGGGACTCTCAAATTCGATATTCTGCACCTGACATTCCCTAGTAACGACGTTGCCTTTGTGGTAGGCAAATGGAACCTGACGCGCCCTGAAAAAGGTGATGTGGGTGGCCACTATACATTACTCTGGCGTCGGATTAACGGGCGGTGGGTGATCGTGTGTGACCATACTAGTTGATAGAAGATAGTAATACTTTCAAACTTTACCCTGCAGGGCGGGTTGTAAATAGATACTGTTTTTGCCAGATACATCATTCTCCCCTTTCTAACTGCTATATAGTAGTAGATAGGAGAGGACTAATATGTATAATAGACAAGAATATCCTGTAAGTCTTACTAAGAGTAGTACTAATGACAAAGAAGAAAGGGACAAAGAGAGCCTTGATCAAAAAGGCGATCAAGCCCGTAACCGAACCTCTAAAGCCAATAATCACACCCATCATCAATCCGATCAGGGACCTCGCCGAAAGCGGGCGCCTGGCCGGAATATTGCTGTTGCTGGCTACGGCCATATCCATGACATGGGCCAATACGTCCGCCGGAGAAGATTACATCCACTTCTGGGAGCAGTACGTAGGAGTAGATCCCCTACGCAAAACCATCAGCCACTGGATCAACGACGGACTGATGGTTATCTTCTTCTTTTTTGTGGGGCTTGAGATCAAACGCGAACTTCTGGAAGGGGAGTTATCCTCGTTCCGGCAGGCTGTACTGCCGGCGGCATCCGCCATTGGGGGCGCGGTAGTACCCGCTACCTTATTCATACTATTTAATCCATCCCTGCCCCAAAGCGAAGGATGGGCCATACCCACGGCTACCGATATCGCTTTCTCACTGGGTATGCTGTCGCTACTGGGCGATAGGGTCCCTTTCTCGCTGAAGGTATTTCTTACCGCTCTGGCTGTGATCGATGACCTTATTGCCGTTATGATCATTGCGCTGTTCTATACCGAGGATATCAATACCTCCATGCTTATGTACTCAGCAGGTACCCTGGCAGTGCTGGCAGCGTGTAACTTCTTCAAAATAAAAAGAATCGCGGTGTATGTAGTACTGGGTGTGGTCCTGTGGTATTTTGTCCTAAAGTCAGGAATACACGCGACGATTGCGGGTGTACTGCTGGCCATGACCATTCCGCTGGCGCAGGTAGATGACATAGAACACGCTCTTTACCGGCCCGTCAACTACTTCATCATGCCCATATTTGCCCTGGCTAATACGGCTATTCTGTTGCCGGAAGATATCGGCGGTTTGCTATTCTCCTCCCTGAGCCTGGGGATCATAGCTGGTTTGTTCATAGGCAAGCCCCTGGGGATTTTGCTGATGGCGTGGGCGATAGTGAAGACAAAACTGGCGACATTACCCCTGGGGATGGGCTGGCGCCATGTAGCGGGACTAGGCTTTACGGCCGGTATTGGCTTTACGATGTCCATATTTATTACCAGTCTTTCCTTTGCAGACCTGGATCTTCAGAATGCCTCTAAGCTGGCTATTATGGCCGGTACTGTACTATCGGGTGGCGTAGGCTTGCTGTGGTTATTGAAGGCTGATAACCCGGCCATTTCGCCCTATACCGGTGAGGACCAATCTGAACAGCCCACGGAGAATCCTTATTTGGATCCAGATACCCAGAAATAAAAAAAGAGGAGCGATCATCGCTCCTCTTCTAGTTTGTGTAAAGTGTGGCGTAGTATTATTTACGCTTGAATTCGATAGTATAGCGGTAAGATTTTCCGTCGTCCGTGTCTACCTCATTATATGACCACCCCATAGTGTTGCCTTTTACTTCCAGATCATATTCTGAAACGTCGGTACCACTGGTCAGGACAATCTTGTTTCCTTTTACTTCCCACTTAGAGTTCTGGCCTACTCCAAAGTCTTCGGCTGCATCTTCAGCATCCTGGCATTCCTGAGGAACATCACCCGTGAGGGTACCATTACTTCTAAAATTAAAGGTAATTCTGGAAAGACAATCATTTCCAAGTAGTGCATTTATAAATTGTAGATAATCAGATATGCCATCCACAGATGGGTCAACTTTGATGGCTGAAATATTCCAGCTGCCTTCGACGCCGTTACCACCGTTTGGTGTTGGATCATCATCATTGTTACAGGCAACAGTAGCGAAAGCTAAAAGGAAAAGCAGCAGGTAGGTGCTACGAAAGCGGTACATCAGATTTTTCATGGGCTTTTTTGTATTTTGGTTTAAATTGTGTTAGTAACGCACAAAAGTAAGGACTCTGCCGAAATATGAGAACCGGCAGTAACATAAATGAGTATAAAAGGCTTAAATTCTTAGTGAACGGTAAATTAACTTGAGCAACTACTGTGCAGGAAGAGAGAAAGCAGTCGCCGGGCCGCAACGACGGGCAGCTCATGACCCTCCCGAACGGCTTGTTCGGTGGGGGCTATTTGATTTTGAACAGCAGGATGATTTAGAAAATGGTCTTCCAGCGCGTGACGAATGTAACTGTACATCCAGTCGAGGTGCTGGGTCTGGCGGTTGCGGGTGAAGTAGCCACTATGCTGTACCAGTGCGAAGTACTGTTGGATCAGTTGCCACAGTTCAGCGATGCCCTGCTGCTGCAGAGCCGAGCAGGTGACTACCTTCGGCGTCCAGCCTGACTCCGCTATCGGGTACAGATGTAGCGCGTTCTGGTACTCCCGCACGGCCTGTTCGGCGGGTGCCTTATTGGGGCCATCGGCCTTGGTAATAGCAATGGTGTCAGCCATCTCTATGATCCCCTTTTTGATTCCCTGTAACTCATCTCCGGCTCCGGCCAGCATCAGCAGCAGAAAGAAATCTACCATGCCGCGCACCAGTGTTTCGGACTGGCCTACGCCTACGGTTTCGATGAGTATTACCTCAAAGCCTGCCGCTTCGCACAGGAGCATGGCTTCGCGGGTACGGCGCGCTACTCCCCCCAGCGAATTACCCGCCGCAGACGGACGTATATAAGCAAGCGGATCATGAGATAGCTCCTCCATGCGGGTCTTGTCGCCCAGGATACTTCCGCCCGACCGCTGACTGGTAGGGTCCACGGCCAGTACGGCCAGCCGTTTACCCAGGCTGGTTATATGCTTTCCGAAGGTTTCAATGAAAGTACTTTTGCCCACACCGGGTACTCCGGTAATGCCTACACGCATCGATAGACCCGAATGAGGAAGTACCTGCTCGAGTACCTGCTGGGCCAGTTGCTGATCGGTCGGAAGCTGGCTTTCTACCAGTGTAATAGCCCGGCTCAGGATGATCCTATCTCCGGCAAGTACTCCTTCTACGTAGGCTTCGGCGGTCAGGCGTTTGGGCATAGAGGTTTCGTTTTTACAAGACAGCTAAGAAAGATACTATACAAAGCAGGGTTTGTTTTATCTATCTCACATAGCATTGTGACTTTATTCAGCACAAAAGAGTCTGAGTCACACGCTTTCTACCATCATTGATCACTGGTAACTGGACACTGGTCACCGTTGCCACTGGTCACTGCTTCAAAAAGGCTTCGGCCCACAACAGATCCTCCGGCGTAGTAATTTTGATATTTTCGTAAGCTCCTTCTATCAGGTTAATTGAGTATCCGGCGTGCTCCAGTACACTGGCACAATCGGTGAAAGTAGCGAGGTAGTTGACCTGAAAAGCCTGGCGCATCCAGTCGAGCCGGAAGGTCTGGGGAGTTTGAATGAGGCGGTACGCTTCCCGGTCTACGGCCTGATTGGTACCATCCGTTTTCACCAGGCGGGCGGAGTCTTTGAGTGGTACGCAGGTAACGGCCGTGCCTGCCTCCTGGGCTTTTTGATACCCGCGGGCTATGATGGCCGGCGGTATAAAAGGCCGTACCCCATCGTGTACCGCTACCAGTCCCTCTTCGGCGGTGATACTCTCTAATCCATTCCTGACGGAGTGAAAGCGGGTTTCGCCACCGGCTACCAGTTGATAGTCCAATTCAAAAGTGTACTGCTCGCATTGCTCTTGCCACACCTCAAACTGACTCTCAGGTAGTACCAGCCTTATAGACAGCGATGGCGAGTACTGCCGGAAAGCCAGCAGCGTGTGCATCAGGATTGGGCGGCCGGCTACGGGTAAAAACTGCTTGGGAATATCACTTTTCATGCGGCTTCCGCTTCCGCCGGCTACAATGATGGCAAATTCCTGCATAGAGTTAGGTAGGTATAACAAGCAAAAAGTCAGAAGCTTCGGGGAAGGCTTCTGACTTTTTGGTAAAGAGATTTTTATTTAGATAATCAGCATAGCATCGCCGTAGGTGAAGAACTTGTACTTCTCCTTGATGGCTAACTGATAGGCTTTCATAACAAGATCATACCCACCAAAGGCGCAGGCTGTCATCAACAGGATCGACTCTGGTAGCTGGAAGTTCGTGATCATGGCGTTACCAATCTTGAATTCGTAGGGCGGGAAGATAAACTTATCCGTCCAGCCTTCAACCTGCTTCAGATGTCCGCTGGCTGTTACCGACGACTCAATGGCTTTCATGGAGGTAGTACCTACGGCACATACACGTCTGCCACCATCCAGGGCCTTATTTACAATGTCGGCGCTGGGCTGGGTGATGAAATAGTTCTCCGAATCAGTCTTATGCTTAGTCAGGTCTTCCACGTCCACGTTGCGGAACGTACCTAAGCCAACATGTAGCGTAACCGGAGCAAAATGTACCCCTTTGATCTCGAGACGCTTCATGATAGCCTTGGTGAAGTGCATACCCGCAGTAGGGGCAGCCACGGCACCCAGATTCTGAGCAAAAATAGTCTGGAAGCGCTCGCGGTCCGAATTTTCTACCTTACGGCGAGAGATGATTTCGGGAGGAAGCGGTGTTTCGCCCAGTTGATCTACCAGCTTCATGAACTCCTCGTTGGTACCATCGTACAGGAAGCGGATCGTACGTCCACGAGAGGTAGTATTGTCAATCACTTCGGCTACCAGGTCGCTATCACCAAAGTACAGCTTGTTACCAACCCGGATTTTACGGGCTGGATCTACCAGTACGTCCCAAAGGCGCATTTCGCGGTTGAGCTCGCGGAGCAGGAATACTTCGATCTTAGCACCGGTTTTTTCCTTCTGGCCAAACAGGCGGGCCGGAAATACGCGGGTATCGTTGATGACCATTACGTCACCATCGTCGAAGTAGTTAATAATATCGCCGAAGGTTTTGTGCTCGATCTCACCGGTTTTGCGGTGAACGACCATCAGGCGGGCTTCGCCACGTTCGGAAGGATGAAGAGCAATTAGACTTTGGGGAAGATCAAACTTAAATTCTGATAGCTTCATAGCTTATATTCAGTGGGAGTCAGTGGGGCGGCATAGAGTGCACTTACACATATTAAAAGCACCCATTGACAGGTTTCTCTATAATTTATATCTTATAAAATGACATCATCAAAAAATAAGACCGCAAAAATAGTTAATTTATTGATACAGTATGCAAGAATACTGTCACTTTTACAAGTTAAGAATACGGAGAGGAAGCCAATAGTACTGGTTCAAATAACCTGAAAGTCTGTCTGCAAAATTGCTACTGACTGATACACGGCCTTTTATAGTAACCGAATATACTATAAATGGTTTATAAGAACAGCAGAGAGCTAATCATTATAATCTTCATTTAGTACTAGCCAGCCATTACTCAATCCTACACTTGTCTATTTCAGAAATAAAATGATGTGTATGGGTAAGGGCGGTGATGACACGCTGGTACTTCATTATATCTTCACTAGTAAGGGTACGGCCTACGTGCTCTTTAAGCCACTGCCGGGCGGGTTGGCTGTCTCCCAGGTATAGCTGCCATACCAACTCAGGTACTTCCTCAAAATAGGCTGTATCATTAATATAAACGCGGCCGTCTTCGTACCGGATGGTGTTAACCATATAGCTGTCATCCGCAGAGTGAAAAGTAATAGGTACGTTGGCTGCCGGACTTTCGAGCAGGTGAGTCCGCCGGAGTTGTGAGCCTAGCTGAACAAGCCGCCAGAAGGTGCTGGAGTCGCCAGGAATAGGAATAGTTGAAAAGTCTGTTTGTTCGATCCCAGTAGGCTGCCTGCGGTAGGGGAGGCTCAGCAGCACAGCGTAGAGGTAGTCGAACAGGTCGGTGGAGGAGAAGCTCAGCCGGAATTCCGGACGTACTTCATCACTGTTGATAAAGCAGACATTTCCTTCGGGCTCTTTATCGGAGATATAAGCGATACCCAGCCTCTCAACCAGTCGTTGTACAATATTATCAAGTAGCTCCGGATCTGTTTTGATGCTACGAATAGTACTTTGGGGGTATAGGTCAGGAGCCATAGTAGTACATAGTTTTTCTGGTTAATCCTCCAGCCGGACTATATCATCAGCAATGCCACTAATCGGTGGCATTGCTGATGGACAAGCTATGTACTTACCGCCAGACCTGGCGGTTTACTTTCCAGTTGCTTTTAGATATGGGAGCCGTTGTGGATTCGGCAGTAGCGCTAGACGTACCATTCGAGTTAGAGAGCAGATGCGCGGTCAGCAGGGCAGCCAGCTCCGCCGCGGACGGGTCAGAAGTAGGCTGTAGTACCTCAGGTGTGAAGTACTTATTGACAAAGTGCGTATCAAACTCGCCCGAACGGAAGGCCTCGTGGTTGAGTACAAACCGGCAGAAGGGCAGGGTAGTCTGCACACCCGTGATCTGGTACTCGTCTATGGCCCGTACCATTTTTTCAATAGCTTCAGTGCGGTCGTGGCCGTAGGTGATCAGCTTGGCGATCATGGGGTCGTAGTGAATAGGTATCTCCATGCCCTGCTCAAAGCCATCATCAACCCGCACGCCGCTACCCTGAGGGCGTACGTAAGTCTGTAAGGTACCTACATCGGGCAGGAAGTTATTGGCCGGATCTTCGGCGTATACCCGTACCTCCACGGCGTGGCCTTTAATGGCTAAGTCCTCCTGTCGGATCTGCAGCTCCTGTCCTTCGGCGATGTAGACCATCTGCTTCACCAGGTCCACACCCGTAATCTGTTCCGTAACGGGGTGCTCTACCTGCAGACGGGTATTCATTTCAAGGAAGTAAAAATTCAACTGATCGTCCACGATAAACTCTACGGTACCGGCTCCGTAGTACCCGCACGAGCGGGCTACATCTACCGCGCAGCGCCCCATGGCTTCGCGTATTTTGGGGGTAAGCACCGGGGAGGGAGCCTCTTCGATCACCTTCTGGTGGCGCCGCTGTACCGAACATTCCCGCTCAAACAGGTGAATAATATTACCGTGCTGGTCGCCCAGTACCTGTATCTCGATATGCTTGGGCGAGGTGACGTACTTCTCTATGAATACTGATCCGTCGCCAAAGGACGAGATGGCCTCACTCACCGCCCGGTCCATCTGCTCGTCAAACTCGGCTTCGTTCTCTACGATACGCATTCCTTTTCCACCACCACCCGCACTGGCCTTGATCAGGATGGGGTAGCCGATCTCGCTGGCGATCTGTTTGGCACTGTTTCGGTCGGTAATGGCGTCGGGGGTACCGGGTACCATGGGGATGTTGTACTGAGCGGCGGCGTGCTTGGCGGCCAGTTTGCTACCCATTACTTCGATGGACTCGGGTGAGGGACCAATGAATATAAGTCCGGCCTCCTGAACCATGCGGGCAAACTGTGCGTTTTCCGACAAAAATCCGTAGCCGGGATGGATAGCATCCACGCCCAGGCGCTTACACACATCTATGATCTTATCACCACGGAGGTACGATTCGGAAGAGGCCGCCGGGCCTATACACACGGCTTCGTCGGCAAAGCGGACATGCAGCGCATGGCGATCGGCTTCACTGTATACGGCTACGGTGGCGATACCCATCTCGCGGGCGGTACGCATGACCCGTAGAGCTATTTCTCCTCGGTTGGCAATCAGGATCTTTTTTATTGGACGCATTGGTATGTATATCGGGAAGATGAATTGAATTATTTACTTTTGAATTTGAACAAAAATAGTATTTGATTTTTTATTTGCTAATCTGCGATTTCTGCGGCCAGGCTTTAAATTGTACTGAAAGCAGACAACGTGCAGAATGTAAACGGAATGTGTGACTGTTGGTTATAACAGGGGCCTCTGCCGGGGACAGCCTTTATTCTATTTAAGTCCCTGGAATATAGTAGTAATTTAATGTTTACAATATTTTTAATAAATTTGCATTTATCTTATTTGAAATAAAGAAGTAAAACCCCATAAACATTTAGAAAGTGGATATTTTTGAGAAACTACGCGACAACTGGGGCCCAATAGGTACGCCCGCTAAGATGCTGAATAGCCATCATTACTTCTCATTCCCTATGCTGGAAGGCGAATTAGGGCCTCGTATGAGGTTCATGGGGCGCGAAGTTTTGAACTGGAGCCTTAATAACTACCTCGGGTTGGCCAACCATCCGGAGGTGCGTAAGGTTGATGCTGAAGCAGCGGCGAAGTGGGGACTGGCCTATCCGATGGGAGCCCGTATGATGTCCGGTAACTCAGTACTTCACGAGCAGTTTGAGAAAGAGCTGGCGGAGTTTGTGGGCAAAAAAGACGCGTTCCTGCTTAACTACGGCTACCAGGGAGTGATGTCGGTGATAGAGTCGGTATGTGATCACCGCGATGTAATCGTGTACGATGCCGAGTCACACGCCTGTCTGATTGATGGTATTCGTCTGCATAAAGCCAAAATGGGACAGTACTACAAGTTCAATCATAATGATATGGACAGCCTTGAGAAAAACCTCAAGCGTGCTACCAAAATGGCCGACGAAAAAGGCGGTGGTGTACTGGTGATCACTGAGGGCGTATTTGGTATGTCCGGTAAGGTAGGTGACCTTAAAGCCATCGTAGCACTCAAAGAAAAATACAGCTTCCGCCTGCTCGTGGATGATGCGCACGGATTCGGTACTATGGGTGAGACCGGGGCCGGTGTAGGTGAACTATTAGGCGTGCAGGAAGGTATCGACCTGTACTTCTCTACTTTCGCGAAGTCTATGGCCGCAATCGGTGGTTTCATTGCTGCTGATGATCCGCAGATCATCATGTACCTTAAGTATAACATGCGCTCGCAGACCTATGCCAAGGCGCTGCCTATGCCGTACGTAGAAGGTTGCCGCAAGCGTCTGGAGATGATCAAGACTATGCCTGAGCTGCGCGAAAAACTATGGGAAAATGTGGATGCCCTGCAGAACGGATTGCGTGAGCGCGGCTTCAACATTGGCGATACTGAGTCGCCCGTGACGCCAATATTCCTGCATAGTGAAGGAGGTATTCCGGAAGTAACCCGTATGGTACGCGACCTGCGTGAAAATATGGGGGTCTTCTGCTCTATAGTAGTATATCCGGTGGTACCTAAAGGACAGATTATGCTACGAATCATACCTACTGCTGCGCACTCACTCGAGGATGTAGAGTACACGCTGAATGCGTTCACTGACCTGGCCGAAAAGCTAAAGAATCGGGTGTATCAAATCGAAGATGCTCAGCCGGTGGCGTAACTATAAAAACCTTTAAATTTAACGGAAAAGGGCATTTTTTAAAAAAAGTGCCCTTTTTTTTGCTTTTTTCTCCAAATTTTTAAATCTATATAAGCTATTGAAATACAACGTGTTATGTAGGAGTGTCGATAATATTTGCACTATTCTAAGTGATTTTTTTGCTTAACCGGGTTGCGGAATTGGTTTTAATTACTAAATTTCGGTCAAAACATGCGTTTTTAGCCTGTTTTAAGCATTTTTCCACTTTAAAATAACATATCTCTTATGGCAAGATTTGATGATGTAAAGAATTTAGTGATGTCACTCGAAGGTGATTTTGACAAGTTTTACAACAAAGGAAATCAGGCAGCTGGTACCCGTGTACGTAAAGGGATGCAGGATCTGAAAACTTTGGCTCAGGACATCCGTTCGGAGGTACAAAATATGAAGAATACCGAAGAAAAGTAACCCTAAACCTAAAGGTTTTATGGTAGGCCCGACGCTCTGTCGGGCCTATTTTTTTGTCAGAATTTTTCGCGGTGCATCAGGGTGGCTACTCCCTTGGTCGTCAGTTTACGAGTAACCGCATCAAAAATCTCCGTCGAGATTTCAGCCGTATGTTTATCTGCATTGATGCTGACAATAGTAAAAACAGCTTCGTAGTCTGTTTCTACAAACATAGGTCGCATAAAATCGAGCGTTTGCTTAAGGTATACCGAGCCATATCCCGGAAACTGGGTACCCAGTACCTTCGTAAATACGCTGGCTCCGAGCATACCATGAATAATCGGACGCTTGAAAGGAGTAGTCGCGGCAAATTCAGGATCAAGATGTAATGGATTGTTGTCTCCGGTTACTCTTGCAAACTCCTCAACGTCAGCTTGTGAAAACCGAAAGGCATGGGAGAAGGAAGCGTTGAGTGCAGGTTCTATTTCCATAAAATGCAGAATGTTTATCAGATGTAAGACTATAGGTATAGCCCCAAAAATCGGCTAAACTATCCGGTCAGCCAAATTTAGGGTTCTGAATTGTCTGATGTAGCCCAGGGGGCAGCAGATGTGGAGCAATAACTTTTTCAGAACCTCGCCGGATTACCTACCTTTGCAACTCCCTTTTACTAATAGATATTTGTCTGGAGAGAGATCTTCTGTGATTGTTTAACTACTACTGCTTGCTCATGTTATTCTGGCATACTCTTTCAAAATTCATTCTCCGAAACCGCGCCTGGCTGGCTGGCCTGGTGATCCTGACTACTGCTTTTATGGGATACAAAGCCAGTAGTATCCGGCTATCCTACGAACTGGCCAAGATACTGCCCGCTACTGATCCTAATTTCAAGTTGTATGAAGAGTTCAAGGGACGCTACGGCGAAGATGGCAGTGTCATGGTTATTGGTATCGAGACGGATAGTATGTACAGTCTTCCCCTGTTTACAGAGTGGTATGAGCTAAGCCGGGAGATCAAAGCCATAGATGGCATCAAGAATGTACTCTCCAACGCAGACCTGTATCAAATCGTACGTAACGACAGCCTTAACCGCTTTGACTTTAAGCCACTGACGAGTCAGAAGCCTACTACCCAGGCCGATGTAGATACTATTGCAGCTAAGATAGCGGCCATGCCCTTCTACCAGGGATTTGTGGTGAGTGAGGATGGGAAGGCGCACCTGATGGCCGTAACCTTCGACCAGAGCAAACTGAACAGCAAGAGCCGCATTGATATAGCCAAGCAGATCAAAGCCATAGCCCTGGCTTTTGGTGAGAAGAACGGGCAGGAAGTACACCTATCAGGTATGCCTTACATCCGTACGGAGTTTATGTCGAAGGTGAGCAAGGAGATGAGTCTTTTTATGGCGTTGGCTTTTGGGGTTACAGCCCTGATTCTGCTCCTGTTTTTCCGGTCAATAGTAGTAGCACTGGCGGCAGTCTTTGTTGTGGGACTGGGGGTCGTGTGGTCGCTGGGACTGATCGGTATCTTTGACTTTCGCATCACGCTGCTTTCGGGCCTGATTCCCCCGCTGCTGATCGTGATAGGTATCCCTAACTGTATCTTCCTGGT
>NZ_JAFIQT010000012.1 GCF_017355935.1 Telluribacter humicola
AAATCAAACATCCCAAGTGGCTCAATTTGCTCCGAAATGCTGGCTCAGTTTGTACCGAAATAGTGGCTCAGTTTACTCCGGAATATACAGCTTACCTCTCCGATGAGGCCACCCGACATAAGTGGGCTACCCTTTCCCGCCGACTGGCCGCCATCCGCAAGTGGCACCGGCTCCACCAGCATCCCGATCCCGCCCTGGACCAGACCGTACAGACGGTGCTGGAAGGCATCAAGCGCAGCCTGGGCACCGAGCCGGGCCAGGCCCTGGCCTTTGAAATCGAAGAATTCAAGGAAAAGATCCGGTCTATCCCCCGCACCCCCGTCGGACTGCGCGAGCGGGCCTTGCTCCTGGTGGGATTTGTGGGGGCCTTCCGACGCTCGGAGCTGGTCGCCCTGAATTTAGAAAGTATTCAGTTTACCCGGGAAGGAGCGGTGGTTTCTTACCAGGGGAGTAAGACCAACCAGTACGGAAAAACCGAGCAGAAGGCGCTGTTTTTCAGCCCGGACCCCGAGACCTGTCCCGTCCGGGCCCTGCAGGATTACACCACTTTATTAAATCGTTCGGCTGGGCCGCTTTTCGTCCGTATTCGGAAGGGCAACCAGATTACTCAGGACCGGCTCACTGACAAGCAGGTGGCCCGCACCACCAAAACGTACCTGGGTCAGGAATATTCGGCCCATTCCCTGCGGGCTTCTTTCGTGACGATCGCTAAACTCAATGGAGCCGATGATTCCCAGATCATGCAACAGACCAAGCACCGCACCCGCACGATGATCGACCGCTATACCCGCGTGCAGCAGGTGGTCCGGCACAATGCCGCCATGAAATTGGGGCTTTGAACGTGGAATTCTAATTTCAGAACAACTATTGTACATTAATTGGAGATTCAAATAAATGGGTATATGCAGCTATATACCTGACTAACTGAGGCCAACTATAGATATGTGAATTGGTTGGTTGTAAAGCTTTCCTCCTTTAAGGAGAGAATGAGACGGCTGCCGCGGGGGAGGTGATAAGGGCAAAAGTGCTGCAATACTGCACAGAGTCTTTACAGATTTGCTCATTCATTAATAAAGTTCGGAAGAGACAACGTTTGTAGTGAAAATAGGAAAACTTATTTCAGGCTAAGACCGTGACAGCAAGTTACCAATAGTATAGACTTATTCACTAATCAATATTATATAAATAATTAGCTGCGGCATCTCCCATTTTCAGATGGTCATGACCCACGTTTGTGACTATTACTAACTCCCAATTAAAACCAAATCCAAGTTCTTCTGCAATGGCTTTAGACTTGTTATAAAAATTTGTTCCACGCTCGAGTCTATGAAGTCCCTGTTCATTTGCACTTTTTGATTGCAGGAAAGTACCTCTTGTTTCATTTTCGTTGTCTAACTCACCCAAAAGAACAACTAAACGTCTTTTGAAAGTACTTTTTAAAGATTCTTGAGTGATAGGCATATTCTTACAGCCGAAAGGAAAATCAGCTTCAAACGTTGGTAATGTATAGAAACTTGAGTTGGAAGCTAAGATTCTGTTTGCCTTAGAACTTTTTTGAAATATAGCGAGCCTGTGTAAAATATGTCCTCCCGCAGAATGTCCAAATATATCATATGAGTTCTGCTTTAAATCCACAGCATTTACAACTAAATCAAATAACCTATCAAAGTCGTTAAAAATCCATTCGTTGGAATTTGAGTTGACTTTAAAATTAAGCATAGCCTCATCTAATCTTGCAGTATTCGTATTATCAATGTATTCTATGTTAGCTTTTAAGTTTGAATTAGTTATTAGTCCACCTAAATGATAGTCCTCAAATCCATATTCGTCATTAGAATACATGGGAGAAAGAATTAAAAGGCTATACTCTTCTGATTCTGCGATCCACGTGTCTCTATAGCTATCGGCATTTCTGCCAGCCCCTGGTATAACGATTAGAACCTTAGATGTTGAATTGAAGTTTTTAGGTCTATGATAAAAGACTTTAATTGTTTTTCCTTCATTTCCAACTCCTCCTTCAATGAGAAATGCACCTGAACCTTCATTAATTTTGATTTCATTCAGGGCTGGCTCTTCGGAAAAATCACCTTTCTTGATTAGCTCCATTTTACAATGCGGACAAATCCCGCCTTCTGAAAAGGTTAGTTTATCACATTCCAAATTGCAAGGTTTACACACATATACCTCATCTTTGTTTTGACAAGAGCTTATAATTAGTGATAGAAGTATTAGAGAAAGAAAGATTATTCTATTCTTCATCTTTTGTATTTATTAATAATTTAAATTACCTATAAATTCTAATCTCATATTTTTGAAAAAGGAGGCTATAATTTTTTTTGCCCTTCGGTGATTTAACGACAGTTCCAGCGGCCTAACGCAAAAGCAGTTAGTGTATGTCGCTTCCGTAATCCTATTCTAACCTGCTTCATGGTAGTGGTAAACACTAAGGTGATTTAGATTTATTATAGTAGTTGATGAAGTTGAGGATTCTGCCAAAGTGGCTATCATCCGTTTTGGCAAAAGCTAATGTTTTTCTTGTTAAATGGGGCTGGCGCTGCCTAAGCGTGTTATTGAAGCGTTCGATATGGGCTGTTCCACCTGCTTTTTGAAAATGCCTATCTGTAGGAATAACCGCTTCATAGACAGGATACAGGTCAGTATAAAAGACCTCATTTTGCTGATAGTACTCTGGTAAGCTTTCCCATAGAAGCCGTCCACAGTACTCGCTCCGGTCGCCTGTAGCCAGACCTACAATCTGTCTACTACTGCGCTCAATTGCTAACCAGATCCAGGTTTTAGTTTGCTTACTACCAACGAATGAATACATTTCATCTACTTCTATGACAGGCTTGATAACACTAGTATCCACCTGGACGTGAAAGTAATGATCTACCGCAGCGGCGGCCGCTTTTTTTTCGCTAGTTTTATGATAGTAGGACGGCTTACGCCTGTAACACGCTGGATACCTCTCAGAGAAGTGCGCTCTAGTAAGAGCTTTTCTACCTGCTCGTAACGTTCGACTCGTTGCTGGGCCACATTGCTGATAGTGCCATACTTATTACAATCCTTACAGTGGTACTTAGGATAACCGGATGTTGAATGACCATTCTTCCGTAAGTTCAAACTGCCGCAGCGTTGGCATCTATAAGTTATAGTTTCGCTGATCATGAGGCAAATATAAAAAATCACCCCCTAAATTACCACTACCTGCTTCATGGAGCTCAATACAGCGTCGACGCAGGGCTTCGTAATCACTTTGTTTATTGCTTGCCATCAAACTACAAAGAATTCTTGAAAAAAAACTTACTCATGTATCAGTACAGTAGGAGACCTCGATCCTGGTAGGGGCTTGGTCATTCTCACCTTTATGGAAACCACTGACCAGGTACTCATGCGGCAAAAACAGGAACTACTTCTGGAGGAACTAAGACAGTCCAATAAAGACCTGGAGCAATTTGCCTATGTAGCTTCTCACGATTTACAGGAACCAGCGCGTAAGATCAGTTCTTTCTCGAATCTGGTGGTGAAGCAGTATGCACAGGTACTGCCACCGGCCGGAGTCGACTTACTCCAAAGAATGCAGTCAGCCAGTATACGGATGCAGGACCTGATAGATGGGCTGCTAACCTACTCCCAGTTTTCTACTCAGAAGGAGCCACATCAGCCGGTTTCCTTATCTCTGCTCGTGCAGCACATCCTGTCAGACCTTGAAAGCAGGATTGACGAGAAAAAGGCGGATATACATGTAGCTGAACTGCCCCAAATACAAGGTAACCCTATTCAACTCCGGCAGCTGTTCCAGAACCTGATCAGCAATGCCTTAAAGTTTTGCCATCTTGATAGACCTCCACAAATCACGATCGAGTCAGAGCAGGCAACGGAGGAAGAAATCATGCAGTCGGGACTTGATATAGAGGTCAAGTATCTGGCCATTCGGGTGAAGGATAATGGCATTGGTATGGAGCAGGCTAACGAGAAAAAGATCTTTGAGTTGTTTGCTCGCCTGCACGGCCGGAGCCAGTATCCGGGTAGTGGACTGGGACTGTCTATCTGCAAAAAGGTGGCCGAGCTGCATGGAGGTAGTATCACAGTGACCAGCACACCTGGTACAGGAAGTACCTTTATTGTTATATTACCAGCTCTCATTTAAATGAAGATTGAAGTCGGTCCCATAGTTCCTAAGAAGAAATCAAATAGCCAAAATTCTACTTCTGATAATAAAGGTCTATCCCATATAGCTTAATCTACTGAGAGTTGCCTGACACGTGTATACGATCAGGCCTTTAAACCTTCCATATATAATCTAAGAAACTCAAAAAGTGGTGGAATTACAGAGTTTGATTACACCTATTGCTGAACCGCCAAGACCTAAAAGGTCCAGAATGATGTAGAGAAACCCAATTATTACTCCATATCCTGCCTGAGTAAATAGGCCAGGGCTGTCTGCCGGGTGGCGGTGCTTTGTTTGCTGACCGCCAGTGCCAACGCCTTTCGTGTCCCCACCAGCACGGCCAGCTTCTTGGCCCGGGTGATACCAGTGTAGACCAGATTCCGGAACAGCATTCCGAAGTGCTGCGTGACCACAGGGATAATCACGCTCTCAAACTCACTGCCCTGGGACTTGTGAATGGTGATGGCATAAGCCAGATCCAACTCCAGCAAATGCTCCTTGGTGTACCTTACTTCCTTCACCTCTTTGCCTGCCTTAAAGCTCACCGATAGCTCCATTTCCTGATTGTCTACCTTCGTGATGGAGCCGATGTCCCCGTTAAATACATTCAAGTCATAGTTGTTGTGCTTCTGTATCACCCGGTCCCCCTCCCGCAGGATCCTGCCTCCTATCAGGATTTGTGCTTTTCCTTCCCTGGCCGGGTTGATCCGCTCCTGAATGACTTTGTTGAGGTTGGTGGTTCCCAGGCTGCCCTTGGTCATGGGGGAGAGAATCTGTATCTCCACCTCATTGCCATGGTATTTAGGAATGATTGACTCATACAGCTTTTCGACCATTCCCACCGCTGAAAGGCCGTAATGCAGCGAGGACCAGGGGTGGACACGCAGCAGGACTTCCCTGAGCTCTTCACTGTGCCTACGGGCCTGCAGCAGGGCCTCCAGATCCACATGGCTGAACTTTTGGGGGATGGACAGGCCGCAGCCCTGCTGATAGGGATCCGCTGCCGCAACGTCCGTTGTGGCACCTCCCGTTGTGGCACCTCCTGTTTCATCCGCTGCCTTGCCGGCCGGCTCACCCATCATTCTCCTGACTTTGGAGATGAACCTGAGTTGCTCACTGGTGGCTTCCTCTGAGTCAATAAATAGGCAGTCCTTCTTCTGCTGCCAGACCAGGGGCTTGTGAAAGGGAGACTCTATCCGGGGTACTTCCCCGCTGTTTATCTGGTGGGCATAGGAGATGATAAGCGATTCCTGCGCCTGCCTGAATACTTTCGTCAGCTTCTGGCATGGGACCACTCCGGATGCAATCATGTCTTTGAGCACATTGCCCGCCCCCACGGCAGGGAGTTGGTCGGCGTCCCCTATCAGTACCAGCTGGCCGTCAGCAGGCACTGCCCGGAGCAGGGAAGCAGCCAGGTGAACGTCGAGCATCGAGCACTCATCCACGATGAGCACGTCCGTTTCCAGGGGATCCTGTTCATTTCGCTTGAAGCCCCCTTTGGAAGGGTCCCACTCCAGCAGCCGGTGAATGGTCCTGGCCTCCACGCCGATGACCTCACTCATGCGTTGGGCAGCCCTGCCGGTAGGGGCGGCCAGCATGACTTCCCTGCCCATCATCTGCAGGACTCCTACCAGTGCCCGGGTGGTGGTGGTTTTCCCGCAACCCGGCCCCCCTGTGAGGATGGAGAGGTGCCTGGTGGCTATTTGCAGTACGCTCAGGCGCTGCTCTTCGCTGAGGGTAATCTGGTGCAGCTGGCAGAACTCCTCCAGGTCCCCTAGCAGATGCGCTCGGTTAAGGCTGATTGGGCGGCTGGCCAGCTGCCTGACCTTGGTGGCGATGTACTGCTCATCATAGTAGAGCGAGTGGGCGTAAAAGCATTTCTGGGCCGTTCCCTGCTCATCGGGCAGCAACCTGATTTTAAGCTCTTCTTTTCTCCCCATCTCAAGAAGGTTAGCCTCAATGGCAGCGGTATCCGCCAGGGACAGCAGTTCAGCCACTGCCTGAATGATCTGCTCCTGGGTCAGGTAGCAATGCCCCTGCTCTCTGGCGTTTTGCAGCACATGGGCAATGGCTGCCTGTACACGCTGGGTGGAGTCCTGGGCCAGGCCCAGGCTCAGGGCCACTTTATCGGCCGAGAAGAAGCCGATGCCGTAGATATCGGCGGCCAGGCGGTAAGGGTTCTTCCTGACTATCTCAATGGCGTCATTCCCATAGGTCTTGTATATTTTGACGGCAAAAAGGGTGGAAATACTGTGCGACTGCAGAAAAAGCATCACATTCCTTATCTCCTGGTGCTCTACCCAGGCTTTGCTGATCATCTCCAGCTTGAGCCGGGCAATGCCTTCAACTTCGGTGAGCCTTTCGATGCTGCTCTCAAAAACATCCAGGGTACTGTCCCCAAAATGCCGGACGATTCTTTTGGCCGTCACCGGGCCTACCCCTTTGATTAAGCCCGAGCCCAGGTACTTTTCCAGCGCATTAGCCGTGGCAGGTTTCCTTTCGATGCCCCTGGAGGCTTTGAACTGCAGGCCATAGCTAGGGTGCGTGGTCCACTCACCGTAAAAGTCAACGGTGGCCCCGGCGAAGACCTTGGACTGGTGGACAAGGACAGTGAGGTCTTCATGGGGCCTTTGGAAGCTGTTTACCTTCAGCACAGTATAGCCTGTCTCAGCGCTATGAAAGGTCACGCGCTTGACGATGCCCGATAGCTTTTCGGGTTCAGCCGAAGTTTGTCTGTCCAGTGCCTGCATGTACAAGGATAGGTAAAACCAAAGATACAGTCTTAGCCTGAAATAGGTTGTCATAATTTCACACTAAAATGACAACCTATTTCAGGCTAAGACATTTATGGCATCAAGACCACTAGGATGTTACACCATGGTTCAGAAGACACCTTTGCTTGTTGATTTACCAGATATAGAAAGATAATAACCCCTCAAATAGATATATAGGAATCTCCCGTCTGATCCTTAGTTTTCCAGCCTTTCGTTGACGATATCGATTTCCAATTGTCCAAACTGCCGTTTGGGAAAATGCCCCACCATCCTTACTTTAAATGTCTCTCCTAGCTCCATCTTCAGAGCTATCTCCTTTCCAATGGTATCAGGCAGATACCCTAGCTTGTACTCATTCACATAGACCTCGACTGCAAAAGAGTCCTGTTTTATATTAAAACTTCTCCGAAGTGTGAACGGGGAATCTTCATGGATATATCCTTTTCTTTTTGCCATTTCGTATTTATAATGGTACAACCCCATTATTTCTACATTTTTATAGTGAATCGGCTTGATCCAATTTTTATACATTAGTAACTCCTCCTCCTCCCTCTGGACCGGCAATGAACGTTTTTGTGCTCGACCTGCTTTGTATAGCCGGTAAAAGAAATACAGGAATCCAAACCCTAATACTACCTTTAGCAAAAGGAATAGCAACCGAGACAGTGAATCTTCCATAGTAGTAAGTTTTACAACCATTAAATCACTGCCTTTTTCCGGGCCTCTCTGCGCTGCATCCGCTTGTCCAGCGACATCAGGAAGGCCGGCAGCAGGATCAGGTTAGAGGTCATACCCATTAGCAGCGTTATGGACACCAGTATACCCAATACTACAGTACCCTGGAAGGTAGAGGCGCCAAAGATAGAGAACCCGGCAAACAGGATGATGGCGGTATAGAACATACTGATACCCGTCGACTGGATAGTTCTGGCTACGGCGTCGGCTATGCTGTAACGCCCGCTGCGGAGCTCATCCTTGTACTTGGTCAGGAAGTAAATGGTACCATCCGACGACAGACCAAACGCTATACTGAAAATCAGGATCGTGGATGGCTTGATATGAATATCAAAGAAGCCCATCAGTCCCGCCGTGATGATGAGAGGTACCGTACTGGGTATGACCGCGATCAGGATCATCCGCAGGTTTCCGAATATGAAGGCCATGATTAGCGATATCAGCACGATGGCCAGGATGGTACTCTCGAGCAGGTTCTGCTTGAGGTAATCGTTGCCTTTGGTAAATACCACACTGTTACCCGTTAGCTGCGCCTCTATGCGCTCCTCCTTAGGTACCCATCTGCCGGTAGCCTGGTCATAGTTAAAGATCGTATCCATCCGGGGCTGCAGCTGGCTATACAACTCCGTGATCCGGCGGGTACCTACGTCGGCAATCTGGAAGCTCACGCGGGTGTAGCGACGGGTACTGTCCATGAATCCCTTAAACTGGCTCTCTTTGCCCTTAAAGGTAGAGGCGTAGCTGGCCAGCTTATTGAGCTCAAGTGCGCCGGGTACCCGGTAGTACTTGGGATCGCCTCCCCGATACGACTGGTAGAAAAACTTGATGGCCTCCACCAGCGAGAGCGGCCGGGTGATCTCGGGGTACTTCTCAAACTCCCGCTGCATGAGGCGAATCTTGGTCAGGGTAGTAGGGTCAAGTACGCCGCCCGGACGCTGCGTATCAATGGCTACCTCAAAGGGCATAACGCCTTTGAAATGCTTTTCAAAGAATTTAAGATCGGTAAAGATGGGATCATTTTGAGGCAGGTCATCTACTACGTAGCCCACAGCAGTGATGCGGGTCATACCATAAAGAGAGGTCAGCACCAGTAGGCTTACCAGGGTATATATAACAGGCCGTCTATCCCGTACAATACTCCCTACCAGCGACAGGAAGGCATTGATCCGGCGCGATTCCAGGTGCCCCATCTGGCGGGCCGAAGGGGGAGGAAGTATGCTGAAAATAATAGGAATCATGATCATGGACAGGGCGTAGGTAATCATGACCGACAAGGATGACACCAACCCGAACTCCGACAGGAAGGCACTACCGGTGAAGCAGAATACACCAAAGCCAATGAAGGTAGTAACGTTGGCCCAAAAGGTCGTCTGGCTGATCTTTTCGATGGATAGTGCCAGCGACTGGAATTTATCGCCACTCCGGGCGTACTCCTCGTGGTACTTGTTGACCAGGAAGATACAGTTAGGGATACCTATCACGATCAGCAGCGGGGGAATCAGGCCCGAAAGCAGCGTGATGCGAAAGTCAAAGATACCTATTAGTCCCAGCGACCACACAACCCCCAGCCCCACGACAAAGACTGCCGCCAGTGCTACTACTATAGACCGGAAAAACAAGAGCAGAATCAGCGCCGTTACCCCAAAAGCCAGTACCATAAAAAGACTCATCTCCTTGCTTACCTTCGACATAAACTCCGTACGGATGTAAGGCATACCCGACAGGTGTACTTCCTGCCCGTTCTTCTCACCAAAAGCCAGGGCTATGGCCTTGATCTGCCTGGCAATATCAATGCGGCTCTTGCTGTTGAGCTTACTCTGGTCGAAGGTTACGGCCATCAGGTGCGCCTTCCCATCCTCGCTCACCACAAATCCCTGGTAGAAGGGCATGGCCGCTATCTTAGCCGCAATAGTATCCACCTCGGCCTGGGTAGTAGGTTTCTGACTCGTCAGTGGCTTAAAGTCAAAGCGGTTAAGGCTGTCGTTGCGTACGATTTGAAACAGGTCTGCGTTGGAGAGTACATTCTTGATGCCATCTATGGCTTTGATCTCCCGGCTTAGCTCGTACCACTCTGTAAACAGGGGAAGGCTGTACATACTATCCGTCTCGATACCAATAACCATGACACTGCCATCCTCGCCATAGCGCCCTTTGAACTCTTCATACAACTTGAAATTAGGATCAGTAGCGGGCAGTATCTTGGCCAGTTCGTAGGATAGCCGGATACTGCTGGCTTTGTATCCCATAAAAGCAGTAGTCAGGATCACCAGGCCAGCCAGCCAGGCGCGGTTTCGGAGGATAAATTTGGATAACGTATGCCAGAATAACATGAGCAAGCAGTAGTAGTTAGACAATCACAGAAGATCTCTCTTCCCGGATAAATATCAATTAGTAATAGAGTTATAAACAGTAGTAGACAACTGGTAATGCCAGTGATAAAAGCTAATGAACCGCCCGGCTCCTGATCTTCCCTCCCTGGACGTCATTGATGTTAAACTGAACCAGGAACGCCTGTTGATCAATCTCCTGAACAACATTGATCAGCCGGCCTATTTCCAGACGGGTGACTACTGCATAGAGTACATCACCGGGCTTCTCCTGATAGCCCCGTTTACCAAATCCCATGCCGCTTTTCAGGATCGTGATACCCCAGCCATTTTGAGAAACAGCAGATTCAATGGCCTGGTAGTGTTCACTCACAATCAGGATTCCCGTGTACTGCTCCATACCATGAACCAGAAAATCAATGGTTTTAGAGGCGGCAAAGTAAGTGATCATGGAATATAGAGCGGGTTCCACGCCGAGCAGAAATACCGCCGTTGAAAAGATAAACAGGTTCAGCAGCAGGATTACATCACTGACTTTCAAGAGGTGGGACTTGCGGCTTATCAGGAGTGCCAGGGCTTCTGTACCATCTAAAACAGCCCCACCACGCATAGCCAGTCCTATACCAGCTCCTATAAAGAATCCACCAAAAATAGCCGTCAGCAACAGATCGGGAGTTACATCGGGAAATGGAACGACGGCCAGACAAAAGGCTAGTCCGGCAATGGCCAGGGTGCTTCTTATAGCAAACCGACGACCGATTAATCGGTAGGCCATAAATATAAACGGGAGGTTGATCAGCGGGATAAGTAGGGCTAATGAAAGACCCGTTGACTTAGAAATCAACATAGATATACCCGTTGCTCCTCCATCAATGAAATGGCTGGACAGCAGGAAACCCTCAAGGCCAAAACCTGCACTAAGAATGCCTAGAACTATTAGTATTATATCTCTGAGTTTTCTCTCATTCCGGGTTGTGTTCATAATATTAAGCAGTAAAGTGGATGGTTAGAGTAGCCTATAATAAACCATAGGGGGAGTGGCTTAAAGTAAAAATTAGCTGGTTCTCCCTCAGGGTATTACAAACAATCTGATTGGACGATGTATAAAGACATAGTGAGCCGTGACCTCTTTGACAGGTCAGCTTTAAAATGGTCAACAGACCATTAAATCAGGCACATGGACTAACAAATAGTTAGTTTACGGAGCATTGGTGACTATGAACCTTCCACATATTCTTTGAAAGGTTGAAAACACAAAGTCAGTAGTATGTAAATTAGGTTGCACAGGACGTGCAAAGGGGAAAGCTATCCAGAGTAAACGAGATAAAAAATAGTAGTAATGAGGTGAATAGAGAGAAAGCGTAGGTGTAACCAGAGCGTAAAGTGACAAGTGCGCAGCCGACTTGCCTGCCTCTGGCCGTCGTGAAGGTATCTTCTTATAATTAACCTTTAAATAAATCTGGCTATTTTGAAGCTTATCCAATGTAGTTAGAAAAGGTAGAGGCGAAGAACTCTCACTCCCCTTCCCAGCCTGAGATACCTTGTACGTACTTCTCTTCAATAAAAGATTAGACTGACAATCCAGCGATTGATTGACTGATGCCTTCTCAACCCCTACCAGCGACCACAATGCTGCCATTACCAGGGCAGCAAGAAGTAAGCTTAAAGCGGGTTTAAAAGTTCTATTTGAATTCACGAGAAGTTCATATTCAGTCGTACCGCAAAGTTACTAGGTAATTTACTATCCCATCAATTGGTAGCAATAAAAACATGTATTTTAGCCTTTTGACTTTATCTCAAGCTGCTAGCCATTGCTCTTTTGATAGCTATTTCGCTGGCCAGGTATAAGTAAGCGCAGTGATTAGCTGAGCTATGGATTCTGGAAATCCGGTGATGTAAAAGTAATCAGGTGATTCTATATAAATTTGTCCCGTTGGATCATTGGCTATTTCATTTTCCAGGGGCAGCAGCAGGTTCACCAGAGATTCAACGGCATACATGGCTTCTCCATCACGCAGCTCAAAATAGGACCTCCCTTGATACCTGATCTTGTTCAACATGGTATTTATCATACTGGTGTGAGGAAACATAACCGACCTAATCAAGCTATCTATGGATAATGACAGTATTACATACCTACCAAAGTCGACACAAAAGGAGCATTTTACCATTCACGCTTATTTAGCAATGCAACAGGGAAATTCTTTTCTTTACCATAGAGTTTGAGCTCAACGATGTCGGCCGGTAGACTAATGCCCTTTTGCTCAAGAGATACCTTGATGTCCCGCATCACCTCTCCCCTGGTCACCAGGGCCGCTCTTTTGAAATCAAGCGTTTCAACCCAGAAGAATACCTTCAGGTTGACGGTGCTGGTAGCCAGCTCATCTTCGGCAACAAAGTTTTCGTGGATATGATCGTGCACTACACTCTTGTGAGAATCTAGAACGCTTTGAATAATTTGCCTGGCTGTGTCAATATCTTCTTCATAGGCAATGCCTACCAGAAATTCCCAGCGAAAAAAACCATCCTTTGTATAGTTAGCTACCGGTTTATTAAGTACATCGGCATTGGGAATGTGTACGTCCTGCCCGTTAAAGGTCTTGATATGCGTGTATCTGAACTTGAGGGCTTTCACCTTGCCGATTACTTCCCCCACCTGGACGGTATCATTTATGTGAAAAGGACGATTGAAAGCAAGGATCATTCCGGCTATAAAGTTTTGACCTATATCTTTGAAGGCAAACCCAAGGACTAACGTTGAGACTCCGGCGGTGGCAAGTAGTCCACCCGCTACCCCACTAAGACCCGCCGTCTGCAAAGCCAGCATGGTGGCAACCAGGGTAAATACTAACTTGATGGTGTTCCCCAGGAAATTGCTCATAAGTGGGTCCTGCGAACGGGCTTCCAGGCGGCTACGGGTAAAGCCTCCAACGGTACGGGCAATTAGGATACCCACCACTATAATCTAATCAGAAGGGCCAGAGCTAAACGGGGCGTGGCAGCAATAAAGCTATCCCAATAGCTATCAAGGGAGGTATACAGCTTCTTCCAAAATGTTTCAACGGATTTATTGGCTTCTTCCATAGTCATAAGTAGCTACTTCTTCTTAAGCAGCTGCATCAGAAAAAGTTTTCTGACAATCGTCATTGAAATGTATCTTTTAGCGCTTCGACTCAAATTGTCCACTTTCAGATAACACTCTACTGTAGTGACTAGTCAGGACAACAAATAATCGTGAAAATCCGCTGGTATAGTAGGATATTTAACTTTTAAATTAAAAGTTGTATCTATACCAACACAAGATCTCCCACGAGTAAGTACCAGTGGGAGAACGTACCATGTCGAACCTTATTAGAAGTGAACAACCGTATATTATATTAACCCCTGAACATTATTCTTGTTTACTGTAGGATAAAGTAAGGGGTTATTTTCATCAAGAGGTCTTAGTAAACCCTTTGCCTGTTAATAGCTTTCTATCACCAATAACATTCATTCTAACATACGAACTATTAAATGGATAAGCAGTATAAATTATTCTGCTCTTTTCTCATTACAGAGGTAAGTATCTGTAATAATTCCTGCTTTGGAAAGGGTAAAGCAACGGCTTTCCTCCACAATACCTGTAAACAGGTTACGGGCTTTATATATAATAGTAGCCTTATAGTAAACAGAGCCACTGTCACCTGTTCTCAGTAACTTTACATGAATTGTTTTGAAACTTGAAGGAAAGAGTAAGGTGCTTCTTGTCTTCTGAACGACTAGTGCTACCAATGATGACATAGTTGCTGATTGTACATTCGCCTGGGTAGTACTTGCTGGCTGCTTCGGACTTCTTAGCATGATCAGCAAAGGAATGACGATCACTGAAATACGAAGTCTTTCCCAAATCTTCTTATTCTTATATAGTAATTCCATAGCTGTAATCACCACAAGGCGAGACGTTGATTCATTATTCTTACCCAGATTCCAGGCAAATAGGCTGACCATCAGGTATTCTTTCTTCCAATGCGATGCGTATCAGGTGAGTACAGCTTTAGAGGTACTACCTGGTGAGAGAAATAACAAACTGCTTCTTTACCAGATTGATAATTTACTGCTTTCCGTACGGAATATCGACTATACTATCATAAAAGGCTAAGAAATATAGCGTCATCACAATCACACCTACTACTATTAGAAATCTCAGAACTTGTAGGGAAGATAAAAATCATAATTCTGGTGTCAACTCATCCGGTATAGAGCCTATTCAATATGTGGGGATGATTGTTCTAAGCTAACTTTCTTTAGTACCCTCGAAATAGTTGACGAAGTGGCGCTTCAAGAGGTCTTCCTAGGTGACTTTTTACAAGTTACCAGCCATTCGTGCCGAGTTATAGCAATCAACAGCAATGATAAAGTTTGTGATTACCTGCTGTCTCCCTATATAGACCAATTACAAGACTGTCTTCGGAAAGAAGTACGCTTCCGTGCACTTGTAATAAATCTTAAAGATAACCTTTATAAGGTCAAAGTGGAAAGAGCTTAACCTATTGTGAAAGCTACTTTTTATATGTATAGTAAAATGCCTTCCGGTCTGGATAAACATTCCAAATGGAACGAGCTCCTAACAGCCGGAAGGCGTTTTCTTGAAAATGACTCCTAATTAAACCTTTCCTCTTGCTATTCATTCAGAACCAGGTCTAACTCTTCTGCTATAAGATTTATAGCTTTAGCTACGTGGTCTGGATCCTTATCGAAAACATTACCATTGGTGATACCACTCGCATACCCCTGCCACACTACCACTCCTTTTTTAGCGTCTACCAGCTGAACAATAATTGTCCCTTTATCAAAAAAGTACTTTTTACCACGACGTCCGGGATCATCTGCATGCAGGATGAGCCCTAGCTTCTCCTGGCTTATTTCGTTCTTTCCCCAGTATTCTGGATCACGGAAGTACCCTTCATAGGCTGTCATTTCAACGGGCTCGTCAAAGACCCGGAAATTGACCAGAAGATCAGGATTCTGGGTTACCATTTTAAATTTACGCGCTGCAAGCTCATGAGCTAAAGCATCTCTAATGGCAGTCTTAAGGATAGCATCATTAAGGGCACTTGCAAGACTTGTTTCAAGGCTTATATTTTTAGCCCAGGAATAGGTTTTATATTGATCAAAAGGGGCTGATATATCCTTATCCGAAGTAACCTTATAATCCTGGGCTAAGAGCGGTGACGATACAAAGGCCAGGAGAAGAATAAATACTTTTAATAACTGTTTCATAATCGCATCATTTTTAGTTTAACATTTTTACAAGATCAATCAGTAGCAAATTTTCGATAGAGTATTCATTATCAATAGGTTGCTATATTAATTTATATAAAAAAGTTATTCCACCAAGGCATTGACGCTCCTATGAGGTCAAGTGGACCCAAATGTCTACAACGTATATGCGAAATACTTTCTACTGTTCCTGCTGTTGCTGCTGTTATTATTTTGTGGTAACGATCAGTAGTTTAAATGTAAACGATGCTGTGTTCACTTTACCATGAGTATCAACAAAGTTGATTATAAAACAGCTTTATCCTTCTTAAACAACTTCCTTTACCCCCAGCTGAGCGTTAATCAAAGGGGTCTTGGGGGCCAGGAAAAAGCCGGTCAGGCTGGCAAACATGATCGGGATGAAATAGTGGAAGCCCGTTAGTGTAGAGAGTAGTACGGTAGTACTGATAGGAGTACGGGTGACACACGCATTAATGGCGGCCATACAGCTTACCAGAATCAGGGGCAGATTCTGTCCCGGAAAGGCGGCATTGATAATTAGCCCCACGGTAGCTCCCACAAAAAAAAGAGGGATGATAAAGCCTCCGCGCCAGCCTGATGTAACAGTAAAGACAATAGCCAGTATTTTTGCAATCAGCAGGATGACTAGGTAGGTAAGGCTGAACGGCTCTTCTAAAAGTACATTCAGTTCATCATGGCTAAAGTACCGTGACAGGGGTACCAGGTAAGCAATAGTTCCTATGAATACTCCCCCGATCATCATGTTGATATAAATAGGCAACTTTAATTGTCTGAACAGTCTTCTGGACTGACGTACCGTAAATATAAAGAGCCAGCCCACGGCCGTACCAGCCATACCATAGAGCATAGCATAAAAAAAGTCATTTAGTTCAGGAGTTGCGTACATAGGGAAATGCCAGGTAGGACCAATACCTATGTGCGTAATCAGTATAAAGATAACATAGCTCGAGCAGCTGGCTACAAAAGCGGGTATAAGCGCCTGGTAGTACTCCACCACATGTTTGTGATGCAGAATTTCAACAGCGAAAAGACTACCGCCTAAAGGTGCACCAAACAGGGCAGTGAAGGCAGAAGCCATACCGGCAATACTCAGGGAACGGAGATCCTCTCCTTTGAATCCCAGTTTTTTAGCTATCCAGGTACCGGTAGAGCCTACAACCTGTACCAGTGGTGCTTCCGGTCCGGCACTACCTCCACTTGCTATACACAACCAGGACGACAGGATCATGGAGGGGTTGTTCTTTGGCTCCAGTCTCCCCCCCTTAAAGCGGATGTTGTTTACAATAAGATCCATTTCGCCGGGATCGCCCAGGAAGTAGATGACCAGTCCTGCCAGTAGCCCAGCCCCTGCCATAAGAGGAATAATATATAGCCCCTGCACCTGCCCTAGAAAATGGAGCAATCCTTCCAGTATAGTCCAGTAAAAACCGGCTATGACACCTCCTACGATGCCAATGAGTACCCAAAGCAAAAATATTCTGCTGAATACAAAGGGGTTGAACTGTAAAGGGTAATTAAGTTGATTCCTGAGTGTTACCGCAAGTCTCTTGGTTTTGTAATCCATTCCGGAAAGTGACTGTTTGCCGTAAAGGTGTCTTTTATACCTTTACTTTACAAAGAAGATAATAATATTAAATTGTTTAGACAACGAACAAAGGTATATCAACTTTACCTATGTAAATCTTCATTTTACTTTTAACCATTCATCAGGAGGCCAACCTCCCCATCAGTGGAAACATCTCTGTTCAAAGAGCTTATACTCCTTCTTACTTAGGAAGCAATAAGGTAAAGGTGGCACCTTCACCTTCTTGTCCCTGGGCATAAATGATTCCACCATGTCGTTCTGCAATCTTTTTACAAAGAGCGAGACCTAATCCTGTTCCTTCAAATTTGTCTTTTGAGTGGAGCCGGGTAAATGTGCCAAATATTCGACTTGCTTCATCGTTGCCGAAACCTATACCATTATCCTGTAAACTAATTTTGACATATTCCTTTTGCTCATTTAAACAGCTACCCTTAATTTCTTCAATAGAGGCAGTGGAGGAGCTTATGCGGATCAAAGGTTTACGCTCGGGACTTGAAAATTTAAGGGAATTGTTGATCAGATTATAGAACAACTGATAAATCAAAACATTAGAACCTTCTATCCATGGCAATTCGCTAAATAGGATACTTGCTTCTTTTTGGGCTATTACTACCTCCAGATCGCTTACTATGCTCTGAATAATCTCTTCTAATTCTATGCCTTCTTTTGTTTGTTCCAGTGCATTAAGTGAAGAATAAAGAAGCACACCATCAATCATTGAATACATTCGGATGGCGGATGATTCTACTTTGGAAAGGTACAACTGGCCTTTCTCCGGAAGCACTTTACCAAATTCAGTTTTGAGACGGTTGCTAAAAAGCATAATTTTGCGGACAGGCTCTTTCAGGTCATGAGAGGCAACGTGGGCAAATTGCTGCAAGTCTTCGTTGGAGCGTTGCAGTTCTCTATTAACTTCTTCCAGCTTTATTTCTGACTCTACAATGGCTGTGACATCCCTTGCCATAATTATCACTCCTTCCACATTACCGTCAATAACAAGTGGAAAAAAGTAGGTATCTACAAATATATCAGGTTGTTTAATCGTCGACCGTTTCTCCAAATGCACTGTTTCGCCACTTAGAGCTTTCAGAATACTTCTGTGTTGTTCGGTACCTTTTGCCTTAGGGTTATATTCAAAAAGATGTTGTCCTTTAAGTTGCTCCCGGTCAATCTGCATCTTTTCTTCGAATCGCTTGTTAACGGTAACAAAGTTCAGGTCTTTGTCAAATACAGATATATATTCGACCGAAGAATCAATTAACTGTTGCAAAAAGGATTGGGTATTCTGCAGTTCCTTTGTTCGTAGTGCTACCTGTTCCTCCATGCGCTCCGAGAACGTTTTTTGTACATGAATGTCTGTTAATGCACCAATGTATTTTATTACTTTTCCCTCATCATCTTTTACTGGTTCGCCTACAGCGTATTGCCATCTGTACTCTCCTTCCCTGTTTTTTAACCGTACCTCCTGTCTGAACGGCAGACCCGCTTCTATCGCTTTTTGCCATACGCTCATAACAGGCTCCCAGTCATCGGGATGAGTCATTGTTTTCCAGGCCTCCCGCATGTCCTTAATACCAGTATAGTCTTCCCAGCTATTTGAGGCATACTCTATGGTACCATCCATACTTCTTACCCAAATCAACTGAGGCAGGGTTTCGGCCAGGGTACGAAAGCGGCTTTCACTTTCTTCAATTTTTTTTCGAGCCAGTACCTGCTCGGTTACATCATGTGCACTGGCAATTACACCCGTGATGGTATTATTAGAATCGCGAAACGGTTCAAAAACGCTGTTAAAGTACCCCTCATACAAGGTGTCCTTCCGGTGATATTCAAGTAGCAATTCATTGATAACAACCCGTTCACCGGTTTCGTAAACCTTCCGGTGAAGTGCTATTACTCCATCAACTGCCACCTCAGGGATAGCTTCAAAGATAGGCTTATCAATAATCTCTTCCCGGCTTTTTCCATAGAACTCTAGCATCCGGTCATTGGCCAGTTCTACAATAAAATTTGGCCCCTTATAGATAGCGATAGCAACGGGTGCCTGCATGAGTAAATCATACAAAAATTTTTCTGCTTTCCTTCTGGAAGCATCAATAGCAAGGTTAGAACGTACTTTTGCCAATAATTCCTTTGCCGAAAAAGGTTTTATCAGGTAATCATCCACACCAACGTTCAAGCCTTCAATTCTGGCTTCTTCGCCGGCACGGGCCGACAGCAATATAACCGGCAGCATTGAAGTGTGCGGTGCCGTTTTTATTTTTGTGAGTAGTTGAAGGCCATCCATTACCGGCATCATAATATCACTCACAACCAAATCAGGTTTTTGCTCCTCTATTTGAATCAGCGCCTCCCTGCCATTGCTGGCCGTAACAACAGTATAGTCTTTCTCAAGTAATTTCCTGAGGTAGGCCCGCATGTCGGCATTATCATCCACCACCAGAACTCTGGGCGTATTTTTTACCTGGGTACCGTTTTGAGAGATGGGAAGTCCGGTAAGAGAAGTGACTTCATCCAGAAAGGCAGCAGTAAGCTCATCCTGTACCACAGGGTTGGCAAGGGCAAACTGCTCCTCGGGTGATGGTACACCTCTGGTGGGTATGGTGACACTGAATTCGGAACCCAAACCCACTTTACTGCTAACCGAAATTTCGCCCTTGTGCAGCATCACAAGTTCTTTTACCAGAGATAGCCCTATTCCGGTACCTTCAAAGCTTCTTCCCAGGCTGTTTTCAACTCGGTGAAACCGCTGGAAGATTTTTGAGAGTTCCTTTCCGGGGATGCCCACGCCGGTGTCGGTGACTTTTAAAACAACAGTCTTGGCCTGGGTGGATAGAGAAATGGTGATACTTCCTGCAAGTGTGTATTTAAACGCATTACTTAGTAGGTTCAGCACAATTTTCTCCCACATCTCTTTATCCACGTGCACGGGTTGAATACCCTTATCGCATTGTACATTAAATTCCAGACCGGCACTCTCGATTACAGAACGAAATCCGGAGGCAAGGTCAGTAGTATACTTAGCTAAATCAATGGGGGTAAACTGTGCTTTTACTTTTCCTGCTTCGATGCGGTTGAAATCCAGCAGGTTGTTCACCAGCCTTAAAAGGCGCAGCGAATTTCGATGTGTCATTTCTAGGGCCTGAGTATCTTCATCTTCTACACCGTTTTTTTTACGTAAGAGATCCTCTAACGAGCCAAGCATGAGTGTTATAGGCGTACGGAATTCATGTGATATGTTGGTAAAGAATGCTGTTTTGGCCCGGTCGATTTCCGCAAGTGCTTCGGCACGTTTCCGTTCTTCTTCGTAGGCTAATGCATTGGCCGCTTCAAGTGCTATTTGGTCGGCTACCAGTTGAATGAAATTCTGATAGCTCTCATCAAACTTTCGGTAGGGATTTAACCCAACCGATAAAACCGCCACCGGAAACTTCCTGTTGCCAGTTTTTATAGGTGCATGCACAAAGCACTTTGGTGGGATACTCCATGCACCCGTTGGCAAATTCTGCCACCTGCCCTTGGTAGGAGATAATATGATTTTGTTCTCCGTCACGCAGGCCGCTAGATTTTCACCTATTGTATCAGGGTTTTGTATATTAATGTGAAGCGGAAGCTGGGGGTGGTTAGCATCAATGCCGGCAAAGGCTGTTGCTCTCGCAGTTTTACTTTCTTCGTCTATGGTATAGATTATAGCACAAAGAAAGTCTTTGTTGTTTGCCGCAATTGTTGTAGCAGAGGCTTCAAAGATTTCTTTTAAACTATTTGTCTGTATGATTACGGCCAGGGACCGGAGGGTTGTTAGGGACCGTTCGGTAATAACGCGGCTTGTTTCTTCTGTACAGACACAAAATAAGCCTTCGGTTCCGCCCTTATCACCTGGAATTGGATTGTATGAAAACTTAAAATAGGTTTCCTCCTCGTAGCCATACCGGTTCATTACCAGCAGCAGGGCGTCGTCAAATGTACCTTCGTTTCTGGTAAAAACGATTTCCGCCCGAGCCCATAGTTCATCCCATATTTCTGCCCAGGCTTTACGACCTGACTTACCAAGCATTTCCGGGTGTTTGCCACCTAGTACAAATCGATAAGCATCATTATATATATTGATTAGTGTATCCCGCCCCCACCACACAAACATAGGTTGTGGTGAAGTAAGCATAATGCGGACACAGGTTTTAAGACTTTGCGGCCATTGCTCTGGATTGCCTAACGGTGTAGTTGACCAATCGTATTCTCGAATGCGTTGGCCCATTTCTCCGCCGCCTGATAAAAAAGAAGGAAAATCATTTCCAGTTCTTTCAGGTATGGGTTGTTCCATATATTATAGTAGAGTAAAGGCTTGGTAAGTTACAAAACCTGAGAATTATAAAATGCTTTACTTTTATAAAATAAAATGATTTCTTTTCACAACTTTGATTTACCTAGTGCAGATTTTAGATCATCAGCTGGCGTATGTCTGGATATCTAGACGTACTCTGCATTATCTACTCTGCATTATCCTTGCCTCCTTTCAAGCCCCTACCGCATCCATATCCAGTCATATATCATCATCCATGCTAATGGGAGGTGGCAAAGTTGTAGGCCTCGTTTTTCCTTACGATTTCCCATGTCCGGTACTCTGAGGCCCCAGTAATAATATAGAAGGCCTTGCTTTACTCAATCCCTTCTGAAACAGGAGCCATATCATCAGAAGTTTTACGACCAGGTGTCAAGCAGATATAACTAAAAGAGAGTCAGAGGCTAGAAACCTTTGACTCTCCAAATAATTCCCACAAGTCTTTTATTCTAAATTAACTATAGCATGTTAGGCAACAATAATACCATGATTGCTGCTTAATCGATCAAAGTTGCATTTTTGCCAGTCTAAAATCCCGCAATGACCAGCGCCTGATCCAGACATACCAGGAAATTCTGGCCGCTCGGGTCGTTCTCGGCATTCACCTGCATCTCGTGCTACAGGATTACTGCCATATTTAGGCATTGTTAAGGCATATAACTGGTTTTGTTCTGTGAATGCCGATAACGCTTAGCCCTAAAAATCGTGTCAATAATTGTCGATAAGAATACTTATAACTTAACCATTCTGTATTTGATCTCACTCTACTTATCCACCATACTTCAGATTGTTCCTGTCAAATTGAGAGGTTAAGCTTACCTTTTGATTTCTCGGTTTCCTATCCTTTACTACATCCTTTCAAAAGGATAGCGTAATTGCTTCCAGAAACGACGAGGAAATTCTTCAATTCCTTTGAACCCCAAGGCTATATCTTTTCCGTCTTTAGGCACATAGGCTGTTCCAAATAGGTAATCCCACAAGCTAAGGGTAATGGCAAAGTTGACACCATACCTACGTTCCTTAAGCTCCTTGGCGTGGTGCCACGTATGAGTCTGGGGGTTATTGAGCAGGTACCGGAGCTTCCCCAGGGGCAGGTATACATTGGTATGATTAAGGTGTCCAATAGCTAACGTAAACAAATGGACTATAAAGAAATCAGTGAGTCCAAAGCCAATCATTGCCAGAGGGATGTACTCCAGCGCGCGATAGATCACTGTCTCCATAGGATGGTATCGCATATGGGAGGCAAAGCCCATTTCCTCCACCGAGTGGTGTACCTGGTGAATTCGCCAGAGCCACTCGACCCGGTGCAGCAGGAGGTGTACGTTCCACTGGATAAAATCTCGTACTACAAAAAGAGTTAATAATCGCGCCCATACCGGCCACTCCGCTATATCCCACACCACCAGATGCTGAACCCCTACTCTCCCCATCAGTTCTTTGAAGGCTTCAACACCTACATCAGAGAGCGCGTTGTAGCCTATAAGGGAAAACAAAAAGAAGTTAAAGAACATATAGAAACCATCCAGCCAAAAGTCACGGCGTAGTACCGGCTGCCCTTTCCGCCAGGGTACTATGATTTCAAGCAGCCAGCAGAAGAGCGAAAGCGCCAGTAACCAGTAAAAGAAATTGGTCCAGTGCGGATTCAACACCTCCTTCCACAAATAGTCAGCATATCCATAGGTGGAGTTGATTAGTAGATTACCATATTTCTCAAGCACTACCATTGGCATAGGTATTTGAGGTATAAGCAGCTAACTTCTACATTTCATTAGTACTAATTTAGCTCAACAGGGAGTCCCAGTAGCTTCCAGTCTGGAAAGCCTACCTCCAGACGGATAGCCCGGTACCCTCTGCTCTTCAGCAGGGCTACCGCATCGTCGGCAAATACACAGAAAGGCCCGCGGCAGTAGGCAATGATCTCTTTCTCGGTAGGAAGGGTGTGCAGGTGTTGCTCCCAATCACCCGGAGGAACGGATATGGCCTTGGGTATATGCCCCAGCAGGTACTCTTCGGTAGGTCTTACATCCAGCAGGATTACTTCATCCGCCTGCAGTTTCTGGATCAGTTCTTCCATAGATACCCCTTCCAGGCTATCTTTTTCTTTGCGGAAGTCAGAGATCACCCTCTCTACCTCAGGCAGCTCCCGAGTACTTAGGGTACGCAGAGCCTGCCAGGCCTGAAACACCTCCGGGCTGGATAGGCGATAGTATATATAATGTCCTTGCTTACGGGTACTCAACAACTTCGACTGCTTCAATACCTGTAAGTGTTGTGAGGTATTGGCAACAGAAGCATGTATTTCAGCCGCGATCACTTCAACCGTTTTCTCCCCCTGCGCTAGCAATTCGATTATTTCGAGCCGATGCGGGTTTGATAAGGCTTTTGTCATCTGTGCTATTCCTCCGTATACTCGATCCTTAAATTCTCTTTTCTCCATTAGTTTACAGTATGCTTGCTGGTACTAAGCAAATATAGAAGCCATTATTCAATCAATCAATAGATCTATTGAATTCTTTTGTATCTTTAATTGCTCCCTATAAAGAGCTAAGCACTTATTATGGGGGCTTCTTAGTATTTATTTAAAAATAAATGGAAAAATTATTGATCTAGGATACTCTTATGTAAACCTGTACAGCTGAATGCTATGCCAAAAGGTTGTCCTTACAGAAGAAGATAACTCTGATTTATATCAATGTTTCTCCGAGCAGGTTATCAATACATTTAAAAAGCTCCTTTAAGTATATAATACAAGCTAATGTATCAGGTTAAGTTTTATTATGAACTAGTGACTGACTGCTGAAATCATTAAAATGGATTTATCGGAAGTAGGTTAAAGAAGTATACAAAGAGGTTGTTAAGAAATATCCCATTGAAAGTAGGTTGATCCTGGTAGAGGCACTATCCAACCTTTATAAAAAATGCTGGAACCCCTATGGAGCTCCAGCATTGCACTTCTCTTTCTTTACACTTATAATTGTTTATCTCCTTTTCCGGGTAGTTCATTGGAAAATGGCTGCTTATAATGCCGCTTGCCTGTATTCTTGTACAAGGCATTGGCTACGGCCGCGAATACCGGTGGAAAAGGAGGCTCGCCCAGACCCGTAGGGTCAATGTCATTCTGCACAAAATGTACGTCAATCTGTTTGGGCGCTTCATTGTGGCGAATGAGGCGGTATTTGTCAAAGTTACTTTGCTGAGCTACCCCATCTTTATGCGTTAATCCGCCGAAGAAAGCATTGCCTATGCCATCTACCACGGCACCCTGCACCATATTAGTGGCTGCGTCGGGGTTTACTACTACTCCGCAGTCCACCGCGCTGAATACCCGCTCCACGTAGGGCTTTCCATCCCGGGTGACCATATCCACCACGTGAGCTGCATAGGAGTTATGACAGAAATAAGCCGCTACCCCCCGGCTGTATTTCCCATCCTGAGTGGTAGCCCAGCCCGATTTCTCCCGGACCAGTTTGAGCACTTCTGCATACCGGGCCGCATCGTAGTCATTGTCCTTGCCCACCGGGTTTTTAGCGGCCCGATCTAACAGCTCCAGACGCATTTCGATGGGATCTTTACCCATGGCTTCGGCTACTTCGTCCAGGAACGACTGCTCGGCGGCGGCGTTGAAGTTAGAGCGCGGTGCCCGGAATGCCCCGATGGTAATATTGGATGGGATCTGCCAAGCTTCGGCCAGGTAGTTATCCACGGCTCCGGCCGGGAAGCGGTTGGCATGAACCGGATGCTCGGGTATACCGCCGCCCTTCACATGAAAGGCAATCAGGTTTTTGTTAGCATCCAGAGCTGCCCGGTACGTGGCCGTGTACATGGGGCGGTAGATGCCGTAGGTCATGTCATCCTCGCGGGTGTAGATCAGCTTAACGGGTGCATTGACTTTCTTGGAAATAAGCGCCGCTTCGTACATGTATTGAGCGTAGGCTCTCCGTCCAAAGCCCCCACCCATACGGGTCATCTGGATTTCAATCTTGTCAGCAGGCAAATCTAATAGTTTTGACAGCGTAGGTTCTGCCCAGCCCGGTGCCTGCAGGGGTCCGGCTACTACCGCTTTTTCAGGAGTTACATGGGCGAAGAAATTCATCGGCTCCATGCAGTTATGGGCCAGGAAGGGCGCGGTGTAGGTACGTTCAATAACCTGAGCCGCTCCCTTGAATGCCGCTTCGGGATCGCCGTCTCTTCGTAGTAGCTGAGCCGGTTTTTGTGCATACTCCTGCATTTTTTGGAGCTGGCTATCGGTACTTTCCAGTCCTGCCGGAACGATCACCTCTCTTTTTCCACCCCGTCCGGACATGGTATCTTTGGTATCGCTAACCGGCTCCCATTGTACTTTCAGCTTCTTGCGGGCATTCATCACTTCCCAGGTAGTCTTGCCTACCACGACCAGCAGATCGTTGAAGGTACGGGTATCGAAACCGCCCTGTTCAAAACCTTCCTTGTACAGTTGCAGGCTGAACACCTCTTTGATACCCGGCATTTTGAGCGTCTGCGCGGCATCAAACGATTTAAGCTTCATACCAAAGGCGGGCGGGTGTTGGATCATAGCAATCAACATACCGTCTACGCGGTAATCCAGGCCAAAAACCGGTTGGCCGGTGACTATTTTTTGCCCTTCCACATTTTTCTTCGAGCTTCTGACAATTGAAAACTCTTTCGGATCTTTCAGTTTCAGGTCTTTCGGTACGGGTAGGGTGGCCGCAATCTGGGCAAACTCTCCGTATTTAGCGGCCTTCATGGTGCCGGGATGGACGATGATCCCGTTTTTGGTGGTCACCTCTTCGAGGGGTACCTTCCAGGTTTGGGCGGCGGCCTGGCGCAGCATGTAGCGGGCAGCGGCCCCTGCCTCGCGCAGAGGCTTCCAGTACATCCTCACCGAATTACTGCCCCCCGTAAACTGCGGTCCCAGCTTTACGTTGTCGTGCGGGCCCATTTCTACCACTACATTCTTCCAGTCGGCATCCAGTTCCTCGGCGATAATCATCGGCAGTGAGGTCATCACATTTTGCCCAAATTCGGGATTAGGACAAAGAATAGTAATGACATTATCAGGCGTGATTTTGATATAGCCTGTCAGCTCTGCCCACTGCTCGGGCAGGTTCAGCTCCTGCATCTTTTCGGCGGCTTTCGCGGTCGAAAACCAGTTGAAGGTGAGCATGAGCCCACCACCCGCCAGGGCCGAAGACTTCAGAAAAGACCGCCGGTTATAGGTTGTTTTTTTATTTTCCATAGGTAAGGATCTCTTTTAGGGTTGAGGCGTACGCCCTAGAACCGATTATTTTTTGGCGGCTGTTCTAATAGCTTCTTTGATGCGCAGATACGTGCCGCAGCGGCAGATGTTTCCGCTCATGCTGGCCTCAATGTCCTCATCACTTGGATTAGGGTTCATTTTCAGGAGCGAAGCGGCCGACATGATCTGTCCGGCCTGGCAGTAGCCGCATTGCGCCACGTCATGTTCCAGCCACGCCTGCTGTACCGGATGGTCTCCCTTGGCGGATAGTCCTTCGATGGTGGTGATTTCCTGCCCGGTTACAGCCGAAGCAGGCAGCTGACAGGAGCGAACGGCCACTCCGTTCAGATGGACCGTACAGGCTCCGCACTGTCCTACGCCGCAGCCGTACTTGGTACCTGGCATGTCCAGGTAATCGCGCAGTACCCACAGCAGGGGCGTGGAAGGATCCACATCTACGGGCCGGGTTTTGCCGTTAATTTTCAGATTATATTTTGCCATTTCTAAAAGGGTTTTTCCTATGTTTTCTATTTGGTTTTGGCTTCTTAACCAGGATACGTATATATATGAGCGTTAATTGTCATGGAACATCCGTAGTGGCGACCGCCTATATTCGTTGGGAGACTGCCCGGTCCGCTCCTTAAAAAAGCGGCTGAAGTGCTGTGGGTACTTAAATCCTAATTCGAAGGCTATATCATTAATGGTTTTGCTCAGGTCAAAGACTTTTTCTTTGGCTATCTCTATGAGCTTGGACTGGATGTACTCCTGGGCGGAATGACCCGTTTCTTTTTTCACCAGATCACCAAAGTAATTAGCTGAGAGGTTCAACTGTTCAGCACACCAGGCTACGGAAGGAAGGCCCACCGTCTGAGGTTTATCGGTCTGGAAAAATTCGTTCAGCAGGGTCTCAAACCTTTCCAGTATGCCTTGATGAATCGTGTCTCGGGTAATAAACTGACGGTCGTAAAAGCGAACGCAGTAGTTCAGAAACAATTCAATATTGGATGTAATCAACCGTTTGCTATGCTTGTCAACGCCCTGTTCCAGTTCGTATTCAATTTTTGAAAAGCAATCCAGCACAATCCTCTTTTCGCGCTCGGACAAATGAAGCGCCTCATTGGACTGGTAGCCGAAGAAGGTATAATCCTGCATATGCCGTCCCAGAGCAGTGCCATGTACCAGGTCAGGATGAAAGATAAGCGCGTGGCCTTTTGGTTGGTAGGTCTCGCCGCTGTTTTCAACGCTCACTACCTGGCCCGGACCAATGAACACCAGCGTCCCTTCCTGGTAGTCATAGGTATGCCGGCCGTAACGCAGATCACCGCATTTTACCTCTTTTAGAAAGATGGTATAAAAACCAAAGTACATATTAGAGGCCTGCCGGGGACTGGCCTTCGACAGATCAACCACACTCACCAGCGGGTGCAGCGTCTCGTTGCTGTTGAAGGTGTTGTAATCATTTATGGTCTCGAACCGACGTAGATTATCCATTGCAATTTTGTTTTAACTCATTCAAAATTACCACTTTATTTCATTACTGATAAAAGAGCATCCCCGAATCAGTAATCTTGGTAGAACTATCCGTAATCCATATACTATAGAGATGAATAATAGGTAAGACCTTTGTAAGGTAAAATTTCATCCGCGAGAAGGGTAAAGACAATTCAAAATTATCCACTCGAAAAAGAGAATAAATTATCATCACATACCCATTAATTGATACCGATATGAAAGCATCCATTCTGACCCTTTGCCTTTTAGTTCTAATTGTAATGGGGGGCCGGGCACAACAGAAAATGGCAAGTAGTTCAGCAAAAAACCGTATGAATACGGAACAGGAAATCATCCAACTGTCCAAAGACAAATGGTGGTGGATGGCGGACAAGAACGTTGTTAAACTGGCTTCACTCTTCCACGATAAAGCAAAGTTTGTCCACATGAGCGGATCCTGGAAGAAGGATAGGGAACTGGACATCATCAAAACCGGAAGTATCTGGTACAAAAAAGCGGATGTACACGATGTGGCGGTAGAGATAATAGACGACGTGGCCATCCTGTGGAACCGCATTACGCTAACGGCCGTAGTTCGGGGCAGTGACGCGGTAAATGAATTTACAGTGACCGAAGTCTATAAAAAACAAAGGAATAGTTGGAAACTGTTAGCCTTAACATTTAGCAGCGTTCGGGACACCCATAAAATAGAGCATTAGTAGCATCAGCTTAGTTTAACCGTCCACCTGGTCAGTAACTCCATTCTTACTGGAAAAAGGTATTTAACGCCCTCCCGCGTAGGGCAGCAGGAGCTACACAGGATCGCCTGCGTCCTGGTAAAACAGCCTAAGGATTGTCAGAGCGACCTTCCATCATTTCAACAACAACTAAGTAAAAGAGAAAACTAGGTACCAGTGGACTGGAAGTATTGGCGCTGGGTTTAGATTGTATGAGGTTAAGCTTTGGCTATGGTCCTGCTACCGAAAATGGAGAGGCCATAAAGCTCATTCGGGCGGCTTTTGAACGGGGTGTTAACTTTTTTGATACCGCCGAAGTCTACGGCCCGTTCACCAACGAAAACCTGCTTGGCGAAGCGGTGGCACCATTCCGTGACCAGGTTATACTTGCGACTAAATTTGGTTTTTAGTTCGAAAATGGAAAGGCCAATGATGTGAACAGCCGTCCTGCCACAATAAAAGCCGTGGCCTAAGAGGATACACCTGAAAATATTTCTGATATAATAGATTTATCGAAAGTAGGAGCAACAAGAAGAACAGAAATGCTGTAAAGTACCATCAGGCTGGCATAGTCACATCAAATGGTTAATCAGCTCATCCAGATCGTCACGAACATATATTTTATTCCTTCCCAGTTCCACCAGTTTTCTTTTTTCCAGTTGCTTTAGGAGCCGTGATACTACTTCACGGGATGTTCCCAGCTCACTGGCTATTTCCTGATGGGTCATAGAAACTTCAAGAGTCTTTAACTGCTTTGACTTGACCACCAAAAACTTCAACAGGCGCTCGTCCATCTTTTTAAAAGCAATATCATCTACAGCCTTTAGCAGTTCCTGAAACCGATTCTGGTATGTCTGCGCGACAAAGTCTTTCCACTGACGGAATTCGTTTCCCCAGTCCTCATGCTTGCGAATAGGTATTGCGATCACCCTGGTTCTTTCTTCAGCCACTGCTTTGATGTCACTCGGATTGGCTACGCTGCAACAGGTTAACGTAATAGCACAGGTATCCCCACTTTCAATATAGTACAAGAAGAGCTCATGGCCTTCCTCGTCGGTTCGCATCACTTTTACTGTTCCTTCCAGGATGATGGGAACCATCTTAACAGACTGTCCCGGCTCGATCAGTGCCTGCCCGGGTTCATACACCTGAATTTTTCCATGCTTCTCTATCTCTGAGAGAAGTAGAGGATCTGTAAGAGTTGGAATCTGAAATGGCATATTTAACAAGTTTAAAAATGGGGATAAATCTACTAGTTACTAAACCTAAACCATAGTAGATCAGACAGGTAAGAAAGACAAAAGAATAGGGCGACTAGTAAAGTATCCGGAGAAACTATCGCATCAGGGAAATATCCTGCCGGAATAGAAAAAGGGTAGTACTTAGTATTAGACGTTTAAACCTCCTAATGGAAATTGTAAAAGTTTATCCATCAGCAGGGATTTCCTGCGCAAACAGGTAAGGTTAAAAACCAAACGTGTGCTTGGAGCGAAAAAACAGGTAGTCTCTTCCCAGGCACAAGTTAAGGCTTTCTAAAGCTTGTCAATCACTACCTTTAAATGACTACTTACCTGTGATGCAATTGGTTCCAGCTGCTGGTTATCAACTGATGACATGGATTCCATAGGATTGATGGCAGAAACTTCTACCCCTCCGTCCTCCAGCTCCTGCACCACGACATTACAGGGTAGCATAGTACCTATATTTCTTTCCTGTTCAATGGCCTGATATGCCATTTTTGGATTACAGGCTCCCAGGATCTTATAATTTCGAAATTCAACGTCCAGTTTTTCCTTAAACTTCTCCCTGAGGTCTATTTCCGTATTAATTCCAAATCCTTCGCTTTTAAGCTCTTCAGTAACTTTACGAAGGGCTTCCTCAAAGGAGAGCTGGATCTTTTTGGTGAAGTGATAACTCATAGTAGGTTTGGATTTTGTGGATACTGGTAATAAAACTCTCTCACTTTATAATAGTTCAAAGAGATGCGGTACTACATTCAGGGCAACGTCTGCTATGCCACAGCCACTTCCTGGTACAGCACATGCGCACCTCCGTCAGGACTCCAGCGCCAGCAGTAAGCAAGGCTGCGCCCAATAATACGGCACTCACTCCCAGGATGTCGCTGAATATTCCGGCGGCAATGGCCCCTACTACATACCCAAAGTCACGCCAGAACCTAAAAATACTTAAGCTTTGAGGCCGCTGATCCGGGGGCGTGTTCTCGGCTACCACCGACAGAAAGTTGGGGTACACCAGGGCGGTACCCACTCCTAAAAAAGCCAGAGCGAGAACCAAAGCCAGATAAGCCTGGGTATAAAATAGGACCGCAATGGCAACTCCTTGCATGAGCATACCTAAACTCAGGAGCTGTTTTTTACAAAATAGGTCTCCGAGCCTTCCTGTTACCAGTTGACCCACTCCCCAAACAACCGGATAGATCCCTGCCAGCAGCCCTACCTCCTGTAATGAATATCCTTTTGTAGTAAGTAATACGGGCAGCAATCCCCACAGTACCCCATCGTTCATGTTATTGACAAAGCCACTCCAGGTCACTGGGCCTAAGTTAGCATGGCGCCAGGTAGTGTCTTTCCATACACTTTTGAGCGGTGGGATGTGGGATTGCCGGGATTCCGTCTGCACATGAGCATGAGTATCGCAAATAAATAGAATAGTCAGTAAAAGACCCAGTATCGAAAAGCCAACACCTGGTATAAAGGCATAGGTAACTTGACCGGTGGAGGAGGCAATGTACCCAGCCAGAAAGGCCACCAGACCTACAGCCAGGTAGCCGGCAAATTCATTGATCCCCATGGCCAATCCACGATGTTTCTCCCCCACCAGATCAATCTTCATCACTACGGTAGCTGACCAGGAAAGTCCCTGGTTAATTCCCAGAAAAAGGTTAGCCAGCAGCACCCACTCCCAGCGGGTGGCGAATAGTAACAGCCAGGGGACAGGTAAGGCAAAGCCCCAGCCTAACAGCAGGAGTTGCTTTCGGGTAAACCGTCCGGTCAGCCGTCCCATCATCAGGTTAGCCCCTGACTTGGCCAGCCCAAAGGCTACAATAAAGGAAAGGAGCGCTGAATGGCCACTTATGCCGAATACGTCTTCCGCAAACTCCGGAATGACCGCGCGCTCCATTCCTACCATTGCCCCAACAAAGCCATTGATAAGCACCAGGAGCCAGAATTGCTTCCTGTTCTCTTTAAGTCCTAGTTGTATGGGGGCCACCGTTGACATAGTCTAACTAATTTATATTAATGTGGTAATCTCTCTTTTAGGACGCCGTAGGAATAAGTCCCTACCAAGGCACCGGCAATAGCCACCAGAATGGCCCAGTAACTAAAACCTATGTTGACAAACATGGGACCAGGACAGGCACCCGTCAGAGCCCAGCCCAGCCCAAACACAGTACCTCCAATCAGGTAACGCGGCAGGGACATCTGCTTGGGTTGAAACACGATCGGATTTCCCTGAAAATCGCGCAGCTTAAACCTTTTGATCAGGTAAACCGCGATGATACCCAGTACGACGGCTGTACCAATGATCCCATACATATGGAACGACTGGAAGCGAAACATTTCCTGGATCCGGTACCAGGAAATGGCTTCCGACTTACTCATGACGATGCCGAAAAGAATGCCGGCCAGAATAAATTTTATACTCTTCACTTTCAAGCTTTGTTTAATGATTCAACCACTAGATAGCTACTCCTTAAAAAAGCAAGGGCAACAAGATAAAGGTACTGATCAGCCCTCCGATAAAGAATCCGACGACCGCAATCAGCGAAGGTAGCTGCAGGTTTGATAAACCGCTGATGGCATGACCTGACGTACATCCTCCGGCATAGCGCGCCCCGAACCCTATCATGAAGCCGCCGATCAGCAGCAATAGAAAGCCTTTCAGGCTAAACAGTGCCTGCAGACCAAAGATCTCTTCCGGCTGAATACCTTCCGGACCTGAAAACCCCAGTGCACGCAGATCAGAAAGCGTGGCATCTGAAATCTGGATCACCTCACCGGTAGTCAAGTATTCCGCCGAGATCCAGCCCCCCAGTACCGCCCCTACTAAAAACAAGAGGTTCCACGTCTGGCTGCGCCAGTCAAAGTCAAAGAACTTAACCGATTTACCTGCCCCGCAGGCCGTACATATGGTCCGCAGGTTGGCAGAGACGCCAAAGGATTTACCAAAGAATAACAGCAGCACCATGACAAAGGCGATTACGGCGCCCGATGTATACCACGGCCATGGCTGCCTCACTAATTCTAACATAACTTAAGGACTGGTTTTATTGAAATAGATGGGGGGAGGAGCACTTCCCCTCCCTTTATTAAGGTTATACTCTTTATCTGGGCCAGGCCCCGATGCCTCCGGCCAGGTTATAGGTTCTGAAACCCTTTTCAGAAAGCAACTGGCAGGCCATTCCGCTGCGATTTCCGCTTCGGCAGAACACGTAGTACTCCTTATCTTTATCCAAGGTGTTTATTGCCTTCTGAAATTCACGTGAATTTACGTCCAGATTCATAGCACCGGGAATAGTACCGGAAGCAAATTCACTGGCCGTGCGGACATCCAGTAGCTCGGCATTCGAGGCTGCTTGGTAGTTTGCCTGGAACGATTTTCCGTCCAGGTCTTCATACGATTTGGGTGCGGACTTAAATAAATTAAACATGGCTTTTCTATGTTTTACGTTGATGGTATTTACATTTTACAATACAAAGATCCTGAATTAACAAGGCCAGTACAGTGACTTAGATCACACAAGACTGGCACTCTACATAAGTAAAAGCTATCAGGCAGGGCTGTGTCAGGTACTGATACAGCTCTGCCTGATATACTACTTGAGGGTGGAAGGACAAACGTAGGCCGTTACGGGAACGGTGGTCGCGGCAATGGCCTTGAATCCTCCCATGATGTTGATTATATTATCATAGCCTCTGGCTTTCAGAATCGAAGCGGCTATCATGGAACGATACCCTCCGGCGCAGTGCAGGAATATATCTTCCTCTTTGGGCAGCTCTGACAAATAATTATTCAGATAGTCAAGCGGTGCGTTCTGCGCGCTTTCTACGTGCTGGGCCTGGTATTCCCCGGGCTTACGTACATCTACTACTTTTATGTTTTTCTGAATGCTAGTGGCCAAAGCATAACGATAAGCAAACTCTTCCGCTATAATACAGCGAATGGTGTCAACCTCCTTACCAGCTTGTACCCAGCTTTTGAAGCCTCCTTCCAGATAGCCAATGGCATGATCATATCCTACCCGGGCTAGCCGGGTTACTACTTCTTCCTCGCGTCCCTCTTCCGAAACAAACAGAATGGGCTGCTGGATATCCGGAATAAGTGCCCCCACCCAGGGGGCAAAATTGCCGTCAATGCCAATGTTGATCGAGTTAGGAATAAATCCTTTGGCAAATTCTTCCGGATCACGGGTATCAAGGACGAGTGCTCCCGTTTCGTTGGCGGCCGCTTCGAACGCTTCGGGGGATAAAGCCTGTTGCCCCTGCTGCAATACTTCGGTGATACTGGCGTAACCTTCCCGGTTCATCTTTACATTGAGCGGGAAGTAGCCCGGTGGGGGCAGCAGCCCATCGGTCACCTCCTTGACAAACTCCTCCCTGGTCATGGTAGCCCGTAAGGCATAATTGGTCAGTTTCTGATTGCCCAGTCTGTCACTGGTTTCCTTGCTCATGTTTTTACCACAGGCCGAACCGGCTCCATGGGCGGGATAAACAATCACCTCGTCCGGCAGCGTCATAATCTTGCTACGAAGCGAATCATACAGATGCTCGGCCAACTGCTTTTCCGTCAGGTCCGACTTTACGGCCAGATCCGGCCGTCCCACATCTCCAATAAAGAGCGTGTCACCGGTAAAAATGGCATAGTCTTTCCCCTGTTCATCTCTAAGCAGATAGGTGGTAGACTCCATGGTATGCCCTGGGGTATGTAGTACCTTAATGGTAACATTACCTACTTTCAATTCTTCCCCATCACAGGCAATGTGTGCCTGAAAGGCTGGTGTAGCATTCGGACCAAAGACAATCTGTGCCCCGCTTGCTTTCGCCAGATCTACGTGTCCCGATACAAAATCGGCATGAAAATGCGTCTCCAGTACATACTTGATGGTGGCTCCATCTGTTTCGGCCTTATCCAGATAAGGCTGAATTTCACGCAGTGGGTCAACAATGGCCACTTCGCCCCTACTTTCAATGTAGTAAGCGCCCTGGGCCAGGCATCCGGTATAGATTTGTTCAACTTTCATTGGTTTCTATTGATTTATGGTATAGTCTTACCTGTTGTTATCACCTATTTGACCTGACAAAGGTCGCAAGTGGAGATAGGCTGTTTGGTGACATTCATCACCGAAGGGATTAGGGGAAGAAAATTTCCTTTCCCATGATGTAGAGGCCCATGACCAGCACGAACCAGCCAAAGGAGGTTTTGAGTTTATTGGCCTGAATGCGGGCAGACAGGTAGGAGCCAATAAAGATACCGACCACCGAAAGTGCGGAAAAGCTCAGCAGAAACATCCAGTCAATCGGATAGTTAGAAACATCACCCAGAAATCCGAACAGCGATTTAGCTGCAATAATGAGCAGTGAAGTACCGACTGCTAATTTCATGTCCAGCTTGCTGAACAGCACCAGCGCCGGGATGATCAGAAAACCTCCACCGGCCCCTACCAGTCCGGTAAGAGTTCCCACTACCAGGCCTTCGCCCAGAATACCCGCATAGTTGAACTTCTGGGACGAAGGCAAAGTGGTACTATCTTCCTGCCCACACGATTCACACTCTTTTCGGATCATACTGATAGAGGCAAATACCATCAGGCCGGCAAAGAGCAGCATCAGCATGATATCTTTGGTGATGAGCATGCCTGAGACGGTAAAAAGACTATCCGGTATGGCCGGTACAATAAAACGGCGGGTTACGTAAACGGCCGCCATGGAAGGCAAGCCAAAGACCAGAGCTGTTTTCAGACTCACCAGCCCTTTCTTATAAAATTTATAAGCGCCTACCAGACTGGTAGACCCTACAATAAACAGGGAATAGGCAGTAGAGAGCACCGGGCTCAGTCCCAGCAGGTAAACAAGCACGGGTACCGTCAGAATGGACCCTCCGCCTCCAATGAGCCCCAGGGAGAGTCCAATCACTAGGGCAGCGGTATAACCAAGTATTTCCATCAGTAGATATGATTAAGATTATATTCTGTCACAAAGGTCCGATAGGGCCAGAAGGAAGACAGTGACAATTATCACAGAGGCAACTATCTAGGAAAGGCTCAGAATAAGATTAATTTGAAAAGGTGAGATACGCCATCCATTGTGTTCTGGCGGGGAGAAGTAGGTAAAGCCTAATTTTGATCATCCTAGTTATATCAGTGTATATATAACTCTTACCTTTATACGTATTATAAAAAACAAAAAAGCGAAGAGGCCACGGGCCTTCCGCTTGCTACTAGCTGCTAGAGGTACTGTACTCTCTAAACCATCTCCAGCCTGTGCACTTCAATAGAGTTGCGGTGTAGGGTAACCGCTCCGGATTGTTCCAGTTTCTTCAAGAGGCGAGAGATTACTTCCCGTGAGCTGTTGAGCTCATAGGCGATCTGCTGGTGGGAGAGCTTTATTTCCCTGCTTCCCACTTTAACGTGCCGTTTCAGATAAAAGAGGAGCCGCTCGTCCAGACCTTTAAATGCAACGCTATCCAACGTCAGGAGCAGCTCCTCAAAGCGTTGGCGATAGGCACTGATGACAAAGTTTTGCCAGCTCTTATATTGTGCAAGCCACGGTTCTGACTGGTGGGCAGGGACTAGAACGATTTCAGAGCTTTCGACTGCCTTGGCCATAATGGGGCTTTTTTCATCCCGGGCTGTACATAGCATGGAAAGCGCACAGGCACTACCCGGCTCTAAGTAGTACATCAAAAATTCGTTTCCCTCCTCATCCTCCCGGCACACTTTCAGTAGCCCACTGAGTACCAGAACCGAGGAGCGGATGTACTGACCCGTGCGCAGGACCTCCTGGCCTTCCTCCAGGCTTCGAATGGTACAGGTGGCCAGAATCTGCTCTAGCAGTGAGGGCTCTAATTGCGGGAACAGCTCGATAAATACCTTTCTTTGTAAAGCTTCCATCCAAATTTTAGATATAAATACCATTCGTAAAAAACAGAATTAACCAGTGCCTGCCTGGCACTGGCTTTCCTGGTAATTATTTACTTAAAATCATTGATTGCTTCACTCAGGTCAAGCACCTTTACATGGGGCAGGGCGGCTTCTATAATACTGCTTCCGGCCGCCGAACTATACCCGCCTGCACAGTGGACTACGACGGGTTTATCACCCGGTATTTCCTGTGCCCGCTCCCGTAGTTCCGGCAGAGGAATGTTCAGGGCCTTCTCAAAATAAGACTGAATCGCTACCTCTGAGCTGTTACGGATATCGACGATGGTATACTTATCGGGATTGTCTTTGAAATCGGCCAGATCTATTTCTGAGGAGGCTACCTCCGCCGCTCTGTTCTGCACAAAAGCTCCTTTGATCAGTGTTTCATATCCAATCCTGGCAGCTTTCGCTACTAGCACATCCAGTTGTTCCTCCGTCTGAGCAACTAGGTAAAAGGGTTCTTGGGGGCTCACGATACTTCCCAACCAGGTTTCAAATTTAGTACCATCCTGTATATTGATTGCTCCCGGCAGATGGCCTTTCTTATATAGATCCTCAGGACGTGCGTCCACAATGATTGCTCCGGGCTGGGGCTTGTAATTTTCGCTCAACCTTTTTACAGCCTCCACACTGGGCTGATAAGCCGGTGCTCCTTTTTTATTGAGCGCCACATCATATCCGAAGTATTTAGGTATGAAGGGCTGATCCTCCAGCAGGAGCTTTACAAACTCTTCTTCTGACATGGGCTGTAAGGCATAGTTGCTGATTTTCTCGGCTCCAATGGTACTACTGTTGGCCTCGCTTAAACCTTTGCCACAGAGAGTCCCGGCTCCATGGGCCGGATACACGACTACGTCATCATCCAGCTTCATGAGCTTTTGGCGGGTACTCTGATACATCTGTCGGGCTAGCTCCTCCCGTTTAGCCGTAATGTTTCCAGCACTCTCCCGCAGATCGGGCCGTCCTACATCTCCGATAAAAAGAGTATCTCCGGTAAACACGGCTTTATCCTGTCCTTTATGTTCCAGTACAATACTGATCCCGTCCGGCGAGTGTCCGGGGGTATGCAGGGACTTCAGCCGGATCTTTCCTACCTGCAGTACAGCTCCCTCATCAAAAGGCTGGTGGGGGTAATCAGCCCCTACCAGACTATGTGCGTAGATGGTTGCACCTGTCTTCTGGTAGATTTCCACGTGTGAGCTTATAAAGTCCGCATGGGGATGGGTTTCAATCACCCCTACAATTTTAGCTCCTTGACTTTCAGCAAAGTCATAATAAGGCTGCGGATCCCGGGCCGGATCAATTAATACGACCTCTTTCTGACACTCGCTCAGAATGGCGTAGGAAAAATGAGCTAATCCTTTATCTTCAAATTGCTTAACTATCATAACGAATCGAGTAATAATGTTTAAAATGAGATGAGATGATCAAGAACTTATTCGGGTGATCAGCTTTTGATGATACAAAGTTACAATCCTGCCAGAGGCCCTACAGTGATGTTTGTCACACAAACACATAGGATTCGCAATATGTAAGGGCGAGGTTAAGCATCAGGAAAAACCAATTGGTTCAGTTGGAGTTATTTCTTTCTGGCTAATGTATGCTGGTCCTGCCATTGTTTGATGGGTTTGAAAGGACCAAACTTATGTTGTTTCTCACTAAATGGGTCTGTATAGGGACCAAAAGGATGATCTATCGGTTTTCCAGCTATAGAAGGCCAGTCCCGGCTAAGATCTTTGGCGGGACGGGGTCTGGAATTAATATACGCAGCAATATCCCAGGATTCTTCATCGCTTAACTGCGGTTTGTCCCAGCTCGCTCCCAAGGGCATGCTGGTTTTGATGTAACCCGCCAATCGTGAAATACGATACAAGCCAGCACCCTTATTATAGCTGTTCTTTCCCCAGAGAGGAGGATACACATAGCCAGTCCCACCAGCTTTTCCTACTCCCTGACCGTCAGATCCATGGCAGTAGGCACATTTCTGCTGATAAACCAATTTACCCTTTTCCGGATCCGCCGCACGGTCCATATATGGAACATGCCAGATTCCTGTACCACGAGGCGTCTTACCTTTGGGAACATCTCGTCCCACAAAGTGTAGATAAGCAACAATAGCTTTTATTTCACGGCTGTTGGTGTCTAGGGCTTTGCCATTCAAGCTTCGTTCAAAACAGTCATTGACACGCTTTGAGGTATTCTCAACGGTCCCGGAGCGCTCCCGGTATTTTGGAAAAGTAGAGGCTACGGCCCCATAATTATTGCCCCAGGGCTTTCCTCCTGCTTCTAAATGACAGTTCTGGCAATTCATACCATTCGAACTATACACCACATTTCCCTTGGGGCCTAAATATTTAGCAGTATTCACAATTAGGTCCTGACCATACTTGATCAAATCCGCTTCCTGAGCCGTATTCATGAGTGACTGGGCAGGTGGACGCCACAATGAATCTGCTGCAAGTGGGGTGCGTCTTCCTGTAATTTCAGTATTCATGTTCGTCTTTTGAGTAAAGTGGCTAAACCAACCCAGCTGTAAACCGGCGCCCCATATGACAATAACAACTGCTGTAGACACCAGGCCTGCCAATGTGAGTAATGCCTGCTGTAAGGACCGGATGGTCTTCTTAAAAGAGTCTTCCTGTGCCATTGAAAATAAAAGAGAATGAAAGTTAATTGTTTATATTTTGGAGTTGGGCTTTTTCAGCCAGTACAACATAACTACCATCAGCCCCAGCCAGGGTGCTCCATGAAAAGCGAAATCCAGCCAATCAACCCTTTGCATACCACGGGCTCCCCCTGCTATCCACCGTATCTTCCCCACGATATGAGGCTCAGGAAAAAAGGAGCTAGCCCCAGTGTAAGACTACCTATCAGAAGAGCCTTGAGGAGAATTTGAGCTTTGAACATGGATTTTAAATATTTTGGTCAACAAATGAACGATACCCTCTATACGTAAATCATTTTAAATGATATGTTGAAGCAAAATAGATCCACCAAGCGCCCCATGACATCTAGGAGAAGGCTTGTAACATTCCTGCCGAAGACAAAGAATGATCCTTTCCGATAAGTTGGAAAATGTCATCTTCCAGTCTGGCAGTTCTAGATTCATATGATTCTACCATGCAAAAGGAAGACAAAACCTCAGCCTTTTATTACACCTATTAGTAGTGATAGTTAATGATGAGATTGTAGTGGTTCATGTCGACTTTATTAAAAACAGCTCTATCATAAAGTATATCAGCCTTACGTAGGCGATCTTTCCGTACGACCAGCAGCTGGGCATCCAAACCTTTCAATAGCCCAGTAAAATGATAACTCATGCCTAGATTCAACTGCCTGTAGCTGGGCATTCCATACTTATTCAACCTAAAGTTATTTTGCTTGGGTAGACTGTATATTCCTGAGCTAAGCTCCCATTTCCAGTGAGATGAGGGAGTATAAAAAACATTTATACTCCCAGCTGTAACATCACCCATTCCTTCGTTCCGTTCACGGGGAAGAAACGTATAAAAAGGTTCTCTGCCCCACTCACGGGGCATCAGGTAACGACCATGGGCTGTTATTCTGGTCGCATTAAGAGCAATTGACCCTTGTGGAGCTTTATAACTGATCCGGCCCGAAAAGAATAAGGAGTTGACATTTAGGGGAAAGTAGGCCTTTTCCGGAACAGGATTTCCACCGTTTCCAAGCGCCTGTTGCTGTCCCGCCTGAAGACCCACGTGCCACTGGTACCCATTACGAATGGGTGAAGTAAGTTCGGCTTTAGCATAGGCGGTATTAAACACATTCCCTACGTAGTTGTCCCAAATATGTACATGCAGATGACCCATTTTCTGGGAAACACCTAGTTGAAATACTCCCTTTGTCTCCGTATGTCCACTGTATTGGGAGGGATTTCCTTTGGAGTCAATGCCAACCGGATAAAGTCCCATGCTCTCTCCTACGCCATACCACTCTACCGTAGAACGAGGCGAGATCCGGAATAGGTACTCAGCTTGAACTACGGTATTAGGTAGTTCTCGCCATTCCAGTGCCAGACCTTCGGTAAGGGTAGGCCGCATCCTGCCATCCTGGGGGTTGATGAACGGACTGTGCGGGATCTGGCGGCCTAAGGTGACTTTTGACCTTTTACCAAAATGGTACCTAAGATACAACTCCTCCAGCCGATCCAGATCTTCATGATCCTTAGGGTCTTTTAGATTGAACAAACCCACTTCATACCGGTTAGGTAACCCTGTCTTGGGGTCAGGACGGGAAAGATCCGATGAAAGTACATTGAACATGAAAAACCCGCTTAGCCCCAACTCAACGTGTCTGGCAATACGTGGCGTCTGATAACCAATGCCAGCCCCAACTCCCCAGGCATAGGCGTCGCTGAGACCTTTTTTATTATCGGTGCCCATCCAGTAAGACCTGGCATGGCCATGAAAGTGCCCCCGCTGAAAAAAGTGGTGTAAGTCAGCCGTGGAGTCAGGTATTTCTGCCTTATGGGTAAATTGCTGGCTGCTGTGCACCTGAGCCTCTACTGAAGCATCAATAAAACTCAGCAGGATTGCCCATAAAGGAATTTTTAGGTAGTTCAACATAGTTTTTCAGAAAAAATATCCGATACAAAACTAGGTTGACGTGTAGCTACTTTCAGTGATTTAAGTTACAGATACAGTAGGTAGAGTAAAATTCTAAAAAGGTTTTTACCATCATTTATACCAAGCTGCATGTAGACAGAAATGGTATATTATATAACACAAAGCTAAGATGTTAATCAGAAAAGGCTTGCGGAACTGGTTGATAGAATAACCAAACTGTAGCTCCATAATCCCTAATAATCAATATGTATTTTTCTGAGCAGCCAGGGCTGCTACTCTCTTATTCTACTCTTACCTGTGACAAAAGTCACAAATAGGGAAATTTTAGCTTCTTAAATTTACAGAGTACTGAGGCCAGTATATCCCAAACAAAAGCATTTATGAACAAATTGATGAGTCTAATGAACAAAATACCTGGTTGGGTGATCACCTTACTTGTTTTTGGATTTCTATACATAACAGGTTTACATACGCAGGTAATCGGACAGATGCAGCGGCTTATCTTAGCTACTGGTCTTATGAATCCTGATATTGGCCAAGTCAATCATGGGGAGACAACAGAAGGCTCAGCTGCAGGTAAAGCGAACGCAGCTAATCCGCATAGTGGCTACGATTTTACAATGACTACACTTGATGGAAAAATAGTAACGATGGAATCATTAAAGGGTAAGGTTATTTTTCTCAATCAGTGGGCTACCTGGTGTCCCCCCTGCCGAGCGGAAATGCCTGCTATCGAAAAGCTATATCAATTAATGGATAAGGATAAAGTAGCTTTTGTCATGCTATCATTAGATGATGACCCTACCAAGGCAGAGCGATATGTGAAGCAGGAAGAGTTTTCATTTCCCGTATATGTTCCAGCAGGTCCTTTTCCTCAGGATTTTATGTCTCAGGCGATTCCTACTACCCTAATTCTGGATACCGATGGGAAAATCGTTCAACGTATTGAGGGTATGGCTAATTACAATACGGATGATTTTCGCCAGTACTTAAGCTCCCTTCATAAGTAATGCATTATTAACAAGAACTTAATACCATGATCAAAAAGGCTCTTTTTCTCGCGTTATACCTGGTTATTATTGCTAATGCGTTCATACATGCCCAGACCACAGTGAACACGGTTCCTTTTCATGGGGCATTAGCTACTAAAACAAGGTATCAGGTAGTTTACCAGCTTAATTCCGATGAAGACGCTCACATTAAAGCTACTTTGAAGAATATCAGGAATGCTCTTAGTGATTCTCGACTAATTAATAAACTAGACGTAGAACTGGTTGTACACGGAAAGGGGCTAGCGGCATTTAAAATAGGAAGTCCTTACGAAGAACTATTGCGCCAACTAAAGCAGCAAAAGGTAATCCTGGCTATGTGCGAGAATACAATGCGTGAACGAGATATCAAAAGAGAGGATCTTTATTCATTCGTTAGCTACGTCCCCAGTGGGAATGGAGAGTTGATCATTAGACAACAGGAAGGGTGGGCTTATATACATCCTTGATATAGGGTTGGTCAATATATATTAACAACAAATAGTCAACACTTTTCAGGACAAGTCACAGCAAAAATATTATAGAATAAACAGTCATATAAACCATATAGATAATTAGATGAAAACCTTTTGATATTACATCGTTATTATTATAAATAAATCTTTAAATAAGGTTTTCATCTAATCACTACAAAATGCCCCAGAATATTGTCTATCTACGTGTCTCCACTCTGGACAAGGACCTGGAAAAAAACAAAGCTGACATTCTACACCTGGCCAACGAGAAAAATCTGGGGAAAGTCGAGTTCATCCCGCGGCAGCGGACCGCAAGAAAAGGTGTCTGGAAAGGTGGCCTGGCGTAACCGGAAAATAGGACCGATCCTCGAAGAACTGAAAAAGGGATATGTTCAATGAATCGTTTTATCTCAGTCAGGTCTAAACTGCCGAAGCCGATCTTCCCACACGCGCCAGTCCGGCATCAAGCGATCTTGCAACTCATAAAAGGGCTTTCGATGGTATGGGTTTAGAATATGTGCCAATTCGTGCCAAATAATGTATTCAATGCAGCCCTTGGAGGCACGGATCAAATCCGGGTTTAGCCGGATAATGCTTTGAGAACTGCAACTTCCCCAACGTTTTTCCATTCGAACCAGCTTTACTTGCACCCGTTTTTTTTGGTATTCCTCGATGGGAAGTTTAGCCAAACAGCGATTGAAAAGGGGGACAATAAAAAGGCGTGCCCGCTGTCGATACCATTCGCCCAACTGTAAGGAAATTAACTTTTTATCGGTTTTGTCTGGCGTAGTAATCACAATCCTTCCCGAAAGAAATACAACAGATTTAACTGTTTGTTCTTCCACTTTAAGACGGTACTGTCGGCCCAAATAATAATGTGTTTCGCCCGATACGTATCGACGTGGAGGTGTGGTGTGGGCGTTGAGCTGGCGAAAACGTTCCTGCTGCCGGATGATCCAGCCTGCCCGGCTCCTTACCCTTATCTTGATTTGCTCCGTCAAGGCATCCAATGGAGCTTTGACCACTACGTCCCCCGAAGTATCTACGGTAATGGAAAGGGTTTTCCGTGGACTACGAGCCACAGCGAAGCGGACGACCACGGAGCCGTAGCGGATTTCTTCTTCACTTGTTTCGACGAGATTTGTTTTTAAGGCGAATGACATTAGTATCGGGCTTTAGCTAATTGCACAATTTTTCCAATCAACTCATCGGCTTGGTCGAATGTGAGGTGAGCCGACAGCTCATCGTCCAGTTGCCAAACCCAGTCATCAAGGGCAAAACGAAGTTGGTTGACAATTTCCGACCGGTTCACCCAATCGACCACTACGCATTCATCCTGCACTAAATTGGATAGCAACACCTCTTCGGCACGCACTGACCATTCTCCCGCTGCTTCGGCATCTAGAACCGAAGTGGCCCCATTTTCCCCCTTGTTTCCTAAACTATCCCGCAGTATTCCGTAGATAGCAGTAGCGGTAGGACGGTTGCGCACAGTCGGAGGCAGGTTGTCAACGGGACGGTTGATCACTTGATCGCGGATGGAAATCATGGACTTCAATAGCTCGGTTTCGCTGATGCGCTCCTCCCGGTATAGCATTAAGGTCTCACGAATCATTTCAGAGAAACGGCGGTAGAAGGCCGGGTCTTCCCCCATCCGCTCGGTGAGCGTACGATCGGTGCGGGCGGCGATGGCATGCGCCCGCGAAGCCGTCCCCTCGATACGGGCAACTTCTTCCTCGAACCGTTCACGGTCGAATATGTTAACCTGTTCGGTCAGTTGTACAATCTCGTCGGACACGACGTGCGTATCGATGAGCTTCTGTATTTGGGGTTCGTACTGACCGTAATCAATTTCCAGGGCGTAGATATTGATTACTGCTCGCCGTAGGTTCTGAAAGAAAATAAGATCGTCCCGGTAGCGAAGTTGCTTGGGCTCTGGGATAGTTGTTACAAATTCGTGGTTGGAGAAAGCCATTTTTAACAGGCGACTAAATGCCGACAGCCGCTCGAAGAAGATTTCCCGCACAGCCTCATCAGCCAAGATGTTCTGGTAGGCAGGCAAGTCGTGTCGGTTAGTGACTCTCTTAAACACATCCCAGACTTCCGAATGAACCTGGGGCAAGCGGGCCAGTTCCCTACGCATATCTGATACCGTGCCTTCCAGGTCAGCTGTCTCGAAGTCCTCGAAGTGGTCGGCGTAAATTTCCAGCACCCTGGCGAGTTCGGCGATAACGCCATCGTAGTCGATGATGTAGCCGAAGTCCTTGCCGGGTGCTTTTCGGTTTACCCTGGTAATAGCCTGGAAAAGCGTGTGTTCATGCAGCTTGGCGCAGAGGTACAGCACCACGTTAATCGGGTTATCGAATCCCGTCAGCAGCTTGTTGACCACGATGATGACATCGGGGGCAGTGTCGCTCTGCTTGAACAACTGGCGCAGGGTTTCGTCGTATTGTTTGGGACTGCCGAAGCGATCCATCATATGGTTCCAGAACGTCTGTACTTCACTGCTGGTCTGGCCGTAGGCGTCTTCGTTCCCCTCCCGGTCGTCGGGTGGCGAAATTAGCACCTCAGTGGTAATCAGTCCGATTTCATCCATAAAACGCTTGAAGCGTACCGCCGCCTTTTTGCCGGGTGCCACCAATTGGCCCTTGAATCCGGTACCTTTCCAGGTGTTGGCAAAATGGGTGCTGATGTCCCAGGCCTTGGCGTAGATGATTTGCTCACCCTGGGTCAGCGTGTCCCGGCGGCTGAACTTCTTTTTCAAGTCAGCGCGCTGGTAGTCGTTCAGCGGTTCGGCGATGCGGTTGAAATAGTTGTCGATGGGCCGCTCGTTGACCTCGAACAACGGGGCGCGCCCCTCGAAGAGCAGCGGCACCACCGCACCGTCCTCCACGGCGTCTCTCACGGTGTAGGTGTCGATAATGCCGCCGAACCTATTGGCGGTGTTCTTCTCACGGCGCATCAGGGGCGTACCCGTGAAGCCGATGAAACAGGCCGTAGGGAACACCTGCTGCATCTTGACGTTGAGGGTACCGTACTGGGTGCGGTGGGCCTCGTCGATCAGCACGAAAACGTTTGGGCGGGTGATAGGGTGCTGCAACCCTTTGATGGCCGCGTCGAACTTGTGGACCAGTGTGGCCAGCACGGCGTCGCTATCATCTTCCAGGTACTCGACCAGCCGTCGCCCCGTGGTAGCCTGCACTACTTCGCGCCCGCAACGCTTAAAAGTCTGGTAAATCTGGTCGTCCAATTCGACGCGGTCGGTGACCAGGACGATCTTAGGGTTCAGGATCTTGTCGTCGGTGGCCAGCAACTGCGCCAGCATCACCATCGTGTACGACTTGCCGCTTCCCTGGGTGTGCCAGATTACACCACCCTGGCGTCGGCCTGTGATGTCGGGTTCGCGCCGGACCCGTTCCAGGGTACGCCTTACACCGAAGTATTGCTGGTAGCGGGCCACGATCTTTTCTCCGGCATCGAAAACGATGAAATTATAAAGAATATCCAGCAGCCGGGCGGGACGACAGAGGGCGTACAGAAGTTCATCCTGCGGGGTCACTGTCCAGGTGGCCGTACCACTTATTGGTTCCTGTTGATCGCGGCGGTCAGGGTTGGTACGCAATGCCTGTCCAAAGGTGCGGTCGTTGCGGCTCCTGTCCTTTACCGTTTGCAGCGGGAGGGCATTTTCGTCGTTCTCCCGTTCCCGCCAGAGCTGCCAGAACTCCTCTTTGGTTTGGTTGGTGGCGTAACGCCCCTCGCTGCCGCAGATGGCCATCAGTAGCTGGCTAAGGATGTATAAAGGCCGGATGCCGTCGTTCTGCTGATTGCGGAGGTGTTGGCTGATGGCCTGCGACAGGGGCTTATCCATATCGGGCCTTTTGCACTCGATCACTACCAGCGGAATGCCGTTGACATACAACACGATATCGGGACGGTAGGAATAGTCGCGGCCCGCTGATTGAGCGTGACCTGTACGCGACACCCTCAGTTCCTCTGTCACATGCAAGACGTTCCGTTCCGGGTTTTCCCAGTCGATATAGTGGAGCGAAAAACTCTTTTTATCTGGCCCGATCTGCTCTTCGAAGCTCTTACCGAGGGTAAGCAGGTCGAAGACGTAGCGGTTGGCTTCCAGGTACCCTTGTTGCACGGGGTAGTCGAGTAGGGCGTAGATGGCGTTGGTCAGGCTTACTTCCGAAAAGGTGTATTCCTCGCCCTTCAGCGAAAAGCTATTCAACTTCCGCAGTTGGTCGCGCAGCACTGGTTCCAGTACCACCTGGCCCGAATGCCTGGTGACGGGGTCGTTCCCACGCAGCCGCGTGGCTTCCTCGGGGGACAGGTAGGTGTAGCCCATCGCCTGCAAAAGTAGCAGGGCGGGAACCTGGCTGGCGTCGTTTTCGCGGAAGGATGGGTTGGTCATAGCGGTAATTTCTCTTGTCCTGGAATTATCAAAAATTCGCAAAAATGCATTCAGACATCAGGATAACTGTTTGATAAACAGATTTTTAAAAAAAATGCTTGAAATATCAAGCAAAACATGTTACTTTTGCAAAGTCATCTCCCAAAGGGCGAAGGACTTGGTCAGTGGTTTATCCACGCAATCGCAATACCGAAAGTTGCGTACCGCACCCCGAGTGCGGTTTTATTTTTTAAGCCCATCCCGATACTGCTGATGGCGCTTCCGATGGAAGATCTTCTCATGCTTATCTACACAAAAAGCGGTCACCAAAAGCAGATCAGGGGCAATTGGCTTTAATATTACCAGGTAGTCGCGCCGCTCATACCAATAATACTGTTTGAGGGTGCCATCCCCTTCAGTGTGTTCGTAATACCAAACCAGCGGATCTTCCGAATGCCTGAGTATAGTCTTGATCCAATGCAGTCGGCAGGCCCGAGGGAGATCGAATTCCCGGCGTTGCTTCATTTTACTCTCCCGCGTTATCAAATGCACAAAAGCATCGGGGTAGTTGAGATAGCCATACACCCTGGAACGGTTCAAATTGACTTTCACGCGCTTTCCTTTGAAATGAAAGGTGGTTTTTTCCCATTCCTGCTTAAAATAATCGTAAAGATCCTTTACGCATTCCTCCTCCGGAAGGTCCCAAACCCATTCCGCTTCTTCCAAGTCGTCCAGCTCGTCTGGCTCATCGTATAGTCTGCCCATATCAGTCATTTGAACTTTGTTTGGGCTGATGGTCAAAAATATTGAATTTCTGCTCCCATGGTTCGGTACCTAAGTGCAGAAAATAGCCCGAAAGCCGCTCTATTTGTTGGATTAGGGCTACTTTGGCGGTATTAGCCCCCGGTTTCTCATGATTTCCAAGGGCTTTGTAAGCGATGGCTCCAATAAACAGATCCGTCAATTCGAGCAGCGGGCTATCGTGGGAGCGCAGGTGTTGGAAAGTCTCAAAAGGAGAGTTGCCTTGGTGGTGATTGTGAAAAACTTCCCGAATCTTACGCAACTTCTCCCGGCCCCTGGTATCCTTTACATCCAGAAAAACCCGGTAGCAACAATCCTGATCATGATTGGGACGTAGCAGGAAATAGACCAGCTTGTAATAGAAGTTATCGTGTGAACCGCCGTTGAATTGGTCGTGGTCCAGCTTGTCTTTGTATTTTACCAGAACACACCGAAACCAAAGAGGATTGGCAAAGAAATAGGCAATCAACTCAGCGTATAGCGCTTGCCTTGAGGCCGACACCTTCGACCATTTAATCTCAGCGGGCGTGTGATGACGGAGTTTGATGGCTTCCAGATCTTCCCGAATTCGGTCGTACTGCTCCTCTTCGACTTTTATATAGCCGATCACCATGACCGGAGAATGGTCGTTTTCCAGGTGGTGACTCTCGTCGCAATAGATTTGGTAGCGCTTGATGTTCATGGTTTAATTTGACTTTTCAAAATAACGTCCCAGGTAACTTCTCCAGATGGTGGAAGCCCGCTCTACACTTCGCATTTTCACAGCACTCTCTGCATCCGTAATAAAAAGCTTGATTTGTTGCATGAAGTACGCTCTATCAGACACCGAGAATTTATGCAACAATTCATCCTTTGGAAGAACAGGCATTTTGCATGACCACTCTCTAGACAGTTTCCTGCTAATCCCCTTTAAAATATGTAACAGTGCTTGGTCGTCTCTGAGCATGGGCCTGTAGAACGTTCCCGCCATTGTGGTCAGGGCTACACCCTGGGGAACTCTTCTGTCGTCTGCAATATGATGGCACCAAGCCTTTAAATATCGAACAAGTCGAACCAATTGCTCTTTATCGTTTCCCCCTTTCTCGTTGAACCAGTCTTCAAATTCCCTCGGATCGCTCTTCACCCATCCATTCTTGGTGGCTAAGAATGATTTACCCCTACCACGCGAACTTTCCAGATAATAGATGGGAAGGTCAATATGAAATTTGCCTGCGTAGGGGATTCTGATACATTTTTTCTTGTGTTCAGGCTGAGTCCGGCTTTGATGCCCATTAACGAAAATGGTATGCATGGCGGCCATTAGACTCCTTGGTAGTATATCTGGCTTGGGATAGAAATAAACCCCTATATCAATATCGCTCTCCTCCCCGTATTTGCGAATCAGAGTGCCTAGCTGCTTTGAACCTTGTACCTTGAAGCGCTTGAAAGGATACCTCTTCTCCGCGCATAGCTTCTTAATGTGCTGGCGAACGGATTTATTGGCACTTCCAAGTTTCTTCTTCACCGTTGGTGAAATGTTCAGTGCTTCGTTGAACTCCAAAAACAGCTTATGACAATCGGCCATCTGATTCTGATTTTTCCTGGTCTTCGTGGGAGGCACTTTTTCCAAGCCACACACCATATAACTTGTACAGTTCATAAAACACCAGCCATTCCGCAGTCCAGGGAAGCATCGTGTCCTTCATGTGAAAATGGTCTTTCCAGGGAGTCTCCTTTGGATAGTAAAGGCATAGATTTCCTTCTTTGTAAATATGAATCAGAGCCGAGGGGATAATTTCGGGCTCCTCAATATACATGGCAGGCTTACCCCAAACGGAATATTCAAGCCTAAGCCGATATATGGGAGAGTCATCGGTTGGCTTCATTTGGCCAAAGCATACCAACTTCGTGGTTCGTAAATTGACCTCATTACACTTCATACAGGGAAACCGACTTTCTATCATACCCTTTTCCACGGTCAGCTTACGCCAGCCGGAGACCCTTATTCCCTTTAATGTTTTAGTTCCCATAAAATTTATGATCGAGATTCTTGGTTGAACCGATTGAGGAACTGGTAATTACACCCGTTTTGGATGTATATGCCGCACCCGATGTGATAAGGGCGGCTTTCTCCCACAGTGCTTTTTCCCGCGCTTCAACATCGGCATCTTCTCCTACGGGAAAGCGATTGCCTAAATGCTTTCGCCACAGTTTACTGGCTTTCAATTGATTGGGTTCATCTAACGCTCTATTTGCATCGTCAATAAAGGAGTCCAGCTCAGCCAGGAATGCACTGCTCTGAATGTCGTTGAAGTCGGCCAGAAGATCGTCAAATGGCGTGACGGGCATCAGGCATTCAAAGCGCTGCAGGCGATCCCGAATGGCTCTCAACGTCTCATACATAGCCTTGTCGTTTCGAATATTCAGAACACGGTGGCTTGTGCAAAGCACCGTCAACGCAACCCCCTTCGGCATTTTCAATGATTTACTCTTGTAATCTGCCCATGCTTTCAAGTACCTGATCAGGCTGACCACTTGCTGCTCACCTTTCTTTTCTTGCTGGTACCACTCCCAAAATTTCTTAGGATCACTTTTGTCCCAACCTACATTTTTTACGGCCAGGTAAGGCGACTCGTCGCCTAGGGAAGAGTCACGGTAATATACGGGCAGGTCGATATGGTAATCTCCCTTGTAGATCACCCGGATGCATTTGTCACGGTGTTTGGGCGGAGTGTCTGTGGCGTCTTTAACCGCATCCAGCACCCACTGCTGCATGGTCGTGGCATTTTCCGTAGGTTTAGGAAAGAAATAGACTCCATCATCCATGTCGCACGTGTCCTCTTCTGTCCTGATGACGGTTCGCATTTTGCTCGAACCCTGAATGTAAAACCTTGGCTTATATTCAGGATGGTGGGCCGCGAAGTGCTTTCTGATCAGTTTACGCCCCTCTTCACGGGAGGTCCGCATTCGGCCTTCCTTCGTTGAGGTGAGTTTCAGTTCATCATCGTTGAACGAGGTAAATAGTGTGTGGCAGTTGGCCATGATTATTGTTATTTAGAGTGAAAATGAAGGTGTGTACGGAGCGCTTTTGCGCTCAAAATAAGAACTGACGATGCGAGAGCCTTCGCGGGTGTATAGTTCGCTACCCTGCTCATCTAATGCTTTTAGCTTTCTTTCGACTGTCGTGTCTAGCCCGACCCTGGTTTTTCCGTCGAAGCTTACCTGAAGCCTGTCGTATTGAAAATTATTTTGCTGAGCGTGACCCAAACCGCCACTCAGTATTTTCAAGGTATTGTTAACTATTTCGGAGTTACCCTGCATCATCATCTCGATCAGGGGCATTCCCGACAGCGGGTTTAGCCAGTACGATGCCGCACCCCACGCTCTTTTGATTTTCAAAGGGTAGTGAGCGTAAGGCTCTTTAAAATTCTCCGAACCCGTCCCTATCGAGAGGAGCTTTATCTGCGGAAGCTCTATCCCGATGCTTAGGGCTTCCGTCAGGCCAATCAACGCGGGATTGTTTGCGAAAACGCCACCATCTACCAAATTGGTCATCGTAGAGTTCCGGCCCGTGATAACGTCAGAATAAGAAAAGGTTTGGGCAGAAAAATAGGTAGGAGCGGCGCTGGTCGCTAATGCTACGCTGTAAGCTGGTACCTGGTAATCGCGAGTCAATTCCGGGTGGTGCGATGTTTTAAAGACAACTGGTTTTCCCTGAGCGGCCGAATAAGCGGGAACAACTAATCGTGTTTTGGCGTGACCGAGTCGGGTGACGCCGTCGGAAGAGTAGGGAGCGAAAGCTTCTTCAAGCACTTCTACTAAACCTTTGTTTGAGTGCTTCGCGTGGGTAAGCATTCTTATCCCACGCATTAGGTTGAAAACGATGTTGGATTGTCCGAATATTCGCTGAGCATTCTTACGGTATAGGTCGAGAATGTCGCTCGCCGGCATTCCCAAGGCAAGTCCGATGGCGATAATTCCGCCTGTGGAAGTTCCACAAATGAGATCAAAGTAGTCACACATGCGGACCTGCTCTCCTTTTTGCTTACCCACCTGAGATTCTAACTCACAGAGAAAGCGAGCGGGAATGATGCCCCGTATCCCGCCGCCATCTATGGACAGGATGCGAAATGGTTTTTGCTCGTTTTCTTCTGCCATATACTCTTTGTTACTTTTAAGCGGTCTCCTTCTCCTCAATACGCACCCGCATCTTCCCTGTCAACAACTGCTGCATCAGTCCGCTTTTCTGTTCTTTCAAGACCTCAATCTCCGCGGTGGATAGCCGGATTTCTTCGTCGGCTGCGTTGAGGACGGTAGCGATCGCGCGTTGTTCTGACAAGGATGGGGTTTTGAATGTTATTTGAAAAAAGTCAATGACACTGATATTCAGCAGGCCGTGGTTTCGCGCGCCTTCTTGAGCAATTTTGTAGATTCCATGATTTAACTGTCCAGCCTCGAAGAAATGGGTATAGAAATCGCTATCTCCTTCCGTGATTTCTAGGCATATATACAATGGGGAGAGGATTCCTCTTTCGTATAAATCCAGCCTCTTGATAGCCCCGAAATCATAACCTGCTGAAGAACTTTTATTGTATGCAAACTCTCCTCTATTTAATAAATAATAGTTTCGAACTTCTTCACTAGCCACCACCTTATTGAAATATTCAGTTTGGCTAATCAAGCCGTATTTGGCTGAGATGGTTAATACATTCGTATTGCCTTGATCATTTCGACGCATTAGTCTCCTGAATACCTGGTTTAACTTCACGTCTTGCCAAGCCTCAATAAAACCCGGCAGGCGGGTCTCTCCAGTAAGCAGCTGCTGCATTAAAGCACTTTTACGGAGCTGCCGGGCTTCCAGCAGTTGGCGGGCGGTTTGAATGGCTTCGTCCCAGGCTGAGAGGACGGCAGCAATTTTGTTCTGTTCAGGTAAGGGAGGAACGGGAATCGGGGTTGTTCTTATCTGCGACAAATTGATGGAGGCGATTCCTGTCGTTTGCTTTGCACAAGACAAGAAATAATTCTTGGCCGCTCTGCCTTGAATATATTGCGCCAGAAATTCTGCTGATAAGCTCTTCCCTATGCACCTGATTCTAAAGAGGTGATTTTGATAAACCACACCCTGAATCTGGTCCTTCCAGATGCTTCCCCTTCCTAACTTGTCAGGATCGCCACCTTCTGTAATGAGAATATCGTTGGTTTTAAGATTGTATAGAGCGAATTCTGATTCCAGTACTTCAATAGTTTTGATTTCATTGAGGTTAAATTCCCCATCCAAAACATTAGCCACCCTTAGATACGGGACTTCCAATATTTTTTTCTCTTTGAAATTACGCCCTTTGGAAACTCCTTGCTTAACCTCAGCTACTTGATCCAAAGGATTTACCTGCCATTTCTCTGGTAGGACTCCAATGAATCCATTCCTTGAGTTTAGTTTTTTGTCTTTATTAACTGTCTTTGGTTCCATTATTTTCCGATGGGGTTAACCTCGTTCTCATCATTCTTTCGGTACTCCAAATCTTGGCTTAGATTCAATCGGCCAGAATAAATTCAGAAGCCCAACTCACTCAGATATTGACTCATGCGTTTTTTAGCCTCGGCCAATTCACCTTCCAACCGGGCAATCTGCTGTTGGGTGGCGGCGATGTCGATCGGTTCCTCCTCCTCGAAGGTGTCTACGTAGCGGGGAATATTGAGGTTGTAGTCGTTCTCGCGAATTTCGTCGCGGGTAGCGCGGTAGGCAAACTTGTCGACCACGACGCCGGTGGTACCCTGAGGTTCGTTGCGGAAAGAGGCGACCAGCTCGACAATTTGGTCGAGGTGTTTCTTTTTGAGCATACTCTGGTTGCGGCCGTCGTCGTACGACTGGCTGGCGTCCACAAACAGGACATCGGTGTTGGTAGCATCGGTACGCGCGCGGTTGAACAGCAGGATGGCCGTGGGAATGCCCGTGCCAAAGAACAGATTAGCGGGCAGACCGATTACGGCTTCCAGCAAATTCTCCTCGATCAGTTTCCGCCGGATCAACCCTTCCGAACTTCCCCGGAACAGCACACCGTGCGGCACGATCACGCCCACCCGGCCGCTACCCTCGTAGGTAGTTTCTATCATGTGAGAGATAAAGGCGAAATCACCCTTGGACTTAGGCGGTACGCCCCGGTGGAAGCGGGCGAAGCGGTCGGTAGCGGCTATGTCGGCACCCCATTTGTCGAGCGAGAAAGGCGGATTAGCCACTACGATGTCAAACTTCATTAGCCTGTCATTCTCCAAAAGCAACGGGTTATTGAGGGTGTCGCCCCAGCGGATTACCGCGTCATCAAACCCATGCAGGAACATATTCATGCGGGCCAGTGCAAAAGTACTGCGGTTAATTTCCTGGCCATAGAGGGCAAAATTGCGCGAACCCACTTGCTGCCCTACCTTAATTAGCAGCGAGCCCGAGCCGCAAGTAGGGTCACTGATGCGACTACCGGGCCGTGGATTCATAAGACGCGCCAGTAGTAAAGAAACCGACGAAGGTGTGTAGAACTCCCCTGCCTTTTTGCCCGCGTTCGAGGCAAAGCGGTCGATCAGAAACTCATACACATCACCGATAACGTCCTGGCTTTCGAGGTGCGAGGGCGTGAGGTCAATGCTCTTGAAATCCTCGATCAAGTTCTTTATACGGCGGTTACGGTCGCGAGTAGAGCCAAGCTGCTTCTCGGAATTGAAGCTGATGTCGCCGAAGACGCCGTCGAGCTTCAGGCGATTGGCTTCTTCCAGGTGGTCGAGGGCCATGTCCACCAGTTCACCAATATTAGTGGCGTTACGCTGCTCGTAGAGGTAATCGTAGCGGCATTCCTCCGGGAGGCGGAACCGTTCGAACTGCTCAAGCGCGCGTTGAGTACGTGGACAATTATCGGGCGTCTCATCGTATTTGTCCAGGTAAAAGTTTTCTCGGTCCTTCCACAGGTCAGAGAGGTACTTCAAAAATAGAAAGGTGAGAATATAGTCCTTGTACTGCGCCGGGTCGATAACGCCCCGAAAAGTATCACAGGCCCGCCATACGGCTGCATTAATGGCGTCGGCCGAGATCAGGCGGTCTCCCTTGGCAGCAGTGGAGATAGGGTCGTCGAAAAGCATTCAGTAATCAGGTTTTGGTGGTGATCCGTGATCTGTTGGTGCAGGCCCTGGATCGTTAGAAATGTATTGTACAGGTTTATTAAGCGCCTTTGAGTATCCATTGAAGGGATCGGAATGGGCAGATCGAGTAAATCTTTCTTATTCAAAGTGGGTACCGTTGCGGATGAGCTAACGCGACGATCAAGCAGTGTCTGTGTTCCGGGCTGATTCAGGTAACAGGCCAGAAATTCAGGTAAAACTACATCGGGCTCGTTTACCCGAAGAATATAAAAGGCTGCCGACGCAACCGCTCTGGGATATTTTTCACGATAGAAAATAGCCGAATGCCGACTTCCCTTTCCCATCAATAAAATGTCATCCGGCCTAATCCTTGCGCGTTCCATTATATCACTAACGGGACTAAGCCGGGTTGGCGGTTCCATCGACAATAACCTCCCATACTCATCAAAATCGCCCGGATTAAAGAAGATGATAGGCTCACCTGTCTTGGCCGGGCGTAAAGCCATGCCAATTTGAATGTCCACAATATGATCCAAGGGTATAAGCATGAACAAATGTAAGAAAAAATAAATTATATTATCATGGAACCGAAATAAAAAATGGAAGGTTCCTATTTGAACTAAATTTACACACACTTATGGCGACAGTTCTAATCAAGCTATTTCAAGTGCTTCAAGGCGATTGTATTTCGATTGAGTGCTTTGATGAATCGAGAGATCAAGCCGCTTGTATATTTATAGATGCAGGTTTCGTTAGGACTTACTTCAGGACATTAAGACCTGAGGTATTGAGCATTAATGATTCGCAAAAACCAATCGATTTATTTGTGGTGACGCACACCGACAGCGATCATATTTCTGGAATCTTACCATTTCTTAAAGAGTTTGGTCACCTGCCAGTAAAGCAATTTTGGTTCAACTGGTCACCCAACCCAGTACGCTTGAGTGAATCAAACGGAGAGATCAGCATCAAGGAAGGAATCATACTACGAGACTTTCTGATTGGAGAGGGAAAAGCCTCTGGAAATAATATTTTGGCTGGCCAGGCCTACGAAGTCAATGGGGTAGCACTGACCATCCTGTCACCAGACGAGGAGCAATTCGAGGGCTTCACAAAGAAATGGCACAAGGAAGAGACTAGACTGTCTGAAAAGTCAGGTAGTGATATAGGCACAGGCCAAGGTCGTAACGACCACGAGAGTATTAATGATCTCAGTAATCAAAAATTTGCCGAGGATAAGTCGCTAAGTAATCGTAGTAGCATGGCCTTTCTCTTAGAATTTAATGGGTTCACGGGTTTGTTCACAGGAGACAGTGTCCCATCGGTCATTATCGCTTCTTTGGAAAAATTAGGGTACAGCCAAGAAAAAAAATTGAAGCTAGATTTCATGAAAGTCGCACATCACGGATCGAAGGCAAATACCAGCGACGAGTTGTTGCAGATGCTTGACTGTGCTCATTATGGAATCAGCAGTAATTCCCAGAACACCCACAATTTCCCTCATAAGGAAACTCTGGCCAGGATTGTCAAGGCCAGAGAAGGTAGTACCGTCAATTTTCATTTCAATTATGACGACCCAGTTCTAAGAAATATATTCACAAGCCAAGAGCTAGCCGACCATAATATCACCTGTCACTACCCTGCCCAGCGAGAAAATCAAATCCAATACACATGGAATCAGTAAGTTCATCGAACATCGACAGCCTTTGTGCCCGGCTGAGTAACAATGGCCATCCGGTTGGAAGCTGCGTTTTGGTCAAACCAAGCGAGACAAGCGAACTGGTTTACCTTTTTACCGCTACCCACTGCTTAAAAGACATAAAATCAATCGCTGACCTGGCAGTTGAAATGTACACTCCTGAGCTTAAAGGCTTTACCAAATATAAATTAAATGATGGGATAAAGAGAATTGACGACCCTGTCGCCGATTTATCCATTCTGGAAATATCGGCGCTGATCACAGACCGAAAGATTCCCTTTATCACTATGAGTCTCGAGTATGCCCAAGGTGAACCGTATTTTTTTCGGGGTTTCCCGCAAGCTGTCAACGCGTTGGAACCGGAAGAAGATGACGGAATTCTGCAAACCCCGTCTGGGCGGACGATTAAAGGTAGTAGTAACCGTACCAAATCCAGCCCAATATGTTTGCCTGAGGACCTAGTAAAAGGTTTTTCTGGTAGTGGCTGCTTTGTAGTTCGCGGAGGGGATAAGGTGCTCATTGGTGTAGTGAGCAAATACAATGACGGGTTAAATCGCTTTGAAGGAGTTAATTTGGTAGGGGCGAATGACCTGTTAAATTCCCATTACCTTGAAGAGTTACAGTTTTTCATCAGGAAAGAAATTCTGCCAGAAACATCAAATCCGGAGTTGATTGAAAGCCTGAACAATCAATTGAAAGCTGCCGAGGAACAATACGAGCGGCTGATGCCTTTCTCAGCGCTTACTGCGGTGGATAAACTTATACCTACAATCCAAGACAGTTCGATACGTGCGCTGGATAAAAAGAAGCTTAATGCTAGAAGTTGCTACCTCAGAGCAAACTGCCTACGGGAAGATACCAAAGTTCCGGATCGGGAGTATCATAACTTGTTTATTCATGCTTATAAATTGGATCCCCAGCCGTTGAAACACAAAGAGAGGGCAGCCAGAGCGTATTTTGATTTGGAGCAACCTGTTGAGTCGTCTTTGATTATAGACGAAATCCTAGAAGAAGATCCACTCAATGCCTACGCGCTGGCAATAAAATGCCAAATTCATCCCGAAACGTTACCTGATGCATCTGTGGCTCGAAATCCTGTTTTCAAGCGACTTAAAGTCCACTATCTGTTAAAAATCAGCGGAAAGGTTTCTACAGACTCACTTGCTGAAATTTTTCAGGAGGAGAAAGACGCCTTAAAACTGCCTGATAAAATCTCTCGTGACGAACTTTCCTACTGGTGGTACTTGGCTCAGTACATTATGCAGGACTGCCTCGCAAAAATAAAGGTGTATAATTTCCATTCACCAGTTGACTTGAAAAGTGATTTTGCTTTGGACTATGCCAATAAGCTTTTAAGGTTTATTGGTAAACGTGTGAATGATACAGAAATACAGGATAGCGTGACATTTAGATTGGCACGCTTTGATTACTGGTTTACGCATTATTTGCAAACGAGAACCCGTCAATCTGTTTTCAAAATGTACGAGTTGTTCAACGGAACTCAGCAAGAGGATCAGCTTTTTTCACCCTTTGAAGAAATAGTATTGCCAGTTTCAGAGGATTTATCCAGCAGGATTTCATGTATGTGCATATGCCTTTTAGAAATTAAAGAATTTGAAAAAATTATCAAATTATTGGAAGAAACTAAGACTGAGAAGCATGGACTTTTGTGGCAGTTTGGTGGTTTTGCCTTTTCCCAAATTAATAAACATGAAGAAGCTGTAGAGTACTTTACTGAGTACCTAAAAGAGATAAGCCTTATAGATGAAACAGATACCCTTAACCTGTTTAACATTATTGATTATTTGTATGAACTAAAATGGCCCGTTGACAAAATATGGGAATTCATTTCTACCGGGAAGGATTTTGAAAACGAAAATTTAAAAGTATTACTCATGGCGTCATGTTTTCGCCTTGAGGAAAATAAACATAATGAAGTTAAAGCATTATGTGAGAAACTGGATTATACGGATTTTACAGAACGTCGTTTTAAATATATGTTTGTGGCCTGTCTGATGGCCATAGGTAATCTTAAACAGGCCGAAGAAATACTGGAACCACTGATTGATTTTGACAAGCCTTCGCCCGAGTTGGAATGGTACATTATGTGCCTACAAGGGATGAGAACAAAGACGGCTCGCCTGCTGGAAATATTGAAGCACTGGCGTCTTAATTTCGAGCCTGGCCATGCCTACATTGACTTGGAGCTTTATATTTTAAGTTATGTCCGAGATTATCAAGCGATTGAAGATGCTGCCAGAACGGGCTTAAAAGCTCATCCTGATAATCCTGAATACTGGTTCTCATTGTTCAATGCGATGGTTCGTGCAGCCAAGTCAGGAAAAGAAGAGGAAATCAAGGGCCACTTGACAAAGCAGGCTAAAATTGTTGCCACAAAAATAGAATGGCAGCGGGCTTTTAAACTGGCTGGACTATGTGCGATAGTTGGTCTTCGCGAGCTGAGCAAGGACATTCTCTACGACACCCTTCAAGCCAATGCCGACAACTCATTGGTAAAGACAGCCTACTTGACCACCGAAGTGATGGAAAAGGAATCGGAACCTTATGAACATCCTGAGGTGGCTACGGAGGACTGTGTCATACGGCTCAAAGACGATGCTGGCAAGGATTCTGTGCTTTCATTGAAGTCCTCTTTGATTGAAAGCAACCCGCTCGTGATTCTTGCCATTGGAAAGCGGGTTGGCGAATCATTTGTCCATATTAAGTCCATGGGAAATGCGAAGACTTACACCATTACCATGATATTCGATAAGTACGTTGGTCAAAAAGTACTTCTGTATAACGAGTTGGAAAGAAACCCAGCAACTCAGCCTGAGGTAGAATCGATGAATATAATTGAGGAAGGTGGGTTCGAGGGGATGATAGAGAAGTTTAAGAATACCTTCGGTGCGGCAGGTTCAATGCGTAAGGATTCAATAAATAAGTTCTTTGAGAAGTTCAAAAACAGGGAAATAGGGTTTACAGAACTGGCTATGGCAGTTCAAAATGATTATCATCAAACATGGCAATCTATCACGTCTGATTACAACGATGGGTTTCCGGTTGTTCCTTTAAATGTTAAACGACTAGCATTCGATGGGGATAAGGAAATAGTGCTTGACTATTCGACATTATTTACTTTGATTAAACTTGAAGAGCTTACAGGGCTTACGCATAAGGGTAAACCGTATTTTATATCGCAGAGAATTGTCGATTCATTAAGGGAACAGCTCCAAGAGATGAAATTGACCCGCCCTGGCACTCATTCGATGAGTATAACCCTAGATTCGGTAACACCTATACTAATTCCTAACGATTTTTACATAAAGAAAGAGAACGAGTTGCAGAAAATTATTGATTGGATTGGTAAGAACACGAGAACAGAGGCGGTTCCTGAGATGTTCGAGTATTGTATTGATTCCCCTGGATTTGATGTCAATACACAAATGGTAGTAGAAACGGCTATGTTGGCTACTAAGCCGAACAGAATTTTATTATCAGATGAGCTATTTCATCAAAATCATACCTTGAATTCGCTTGATATAAATGTTGTATCAATAGAAAATTATTTGCTAGATCATTTTCAAGCTGAATATAAAGATGTTTTACTTCCAGAATTGTTGAAACTGAATTACAGAGGGTTAACTGTTGACAGTAGTGTTTTGACCCGCCTCCTGGAAGAATCAAATACTGCATTGACAAGGTCATTGAACCAACACACACTTTTTCAAAAAAGCCTTTATGGAATCTGCCCCCTTTTCAATGACAATCCTGAGAATATATCATCCGTAGTAAGATTTCTGAAAAGTGTTTACTCAGAGTCTTCTGACTTATGGTATAAGCAAATGATATCAAGAAAGGTACTCGGTTTCTTGTTCGATGGTGCTAATCCAACCGTTCTACCAAGGCTTATAAAGCTAATTGAAAGAGATTTCAGGTTACTTGGTGACCATATGGATCATGTAGTTGAGGACGTGCAGTTTGTTGTGGGTAATCCTTGAATTTTGGCGGTTGTGAATTAAGGACTACAAATGTAACTATGCTACTTCGATCATTAATAACGAGACCATAAAGGCATACCTTTCTGAACCCTGCCCACCAGCAGGGTTTCTCTTTGCTTCTACCCCGAAATGTAGGTTCAGAAAGTAAGTCCAGTACTAAAAGAAAGCTTAGCTTTATGATACCAACTTTCTGAACATATGAACAAAGTCTTTTGCTACGCCCGGGTATTCACGGCAGCGGCCGCCCGTCGCCGACCAAAACACCAACACCCAGATAGAAGCCTTACAGAATTACGGCTGCGACCGGATCTTTCAGGAGAAGATATTCGGCCTATCAGTCCAGCGCCCGCCCTGAACGAAATGCTGTCCCTACTCCGCGAAGGTGATACCGTAGCGGTACACCCTATGTTCCTATTAAACACAATCCCCAAGCAGCTTTAAAGTAAATCTTAAAAAAATAATATTGCCTATTACTTATTTTAATCTTAGAATTCCGGCGGATGGCGCTGCCATACATCGTAACCAGGAGGTATAAACGTTTCTGGTACGCAAGAAGGTGCTTGTTCACTTGCAGTATTTACCTGCCTATAGACCTGAACTTAATCCTGTGGAGCTATTATGGAGCCAGTTAAGGTGGAATATAAAAAATAAGCGGGGCTGCCCGTGCAGTGTACTTGACTATTCTAGACTTAACTGATGCTGTCTTGGAACAGGTGAAGGAGCTAGGAAAGAATCTCATCACATCCTTCTTCCTTAAAAAAGGAATCGGTTCCTTTATGAATTAATTCACTCATCTATAAATATTTCTAAAGTTAGATTGCCACAAATTAGTTTAGCGACCAAGGTGTACCAGTTATTGCTCTTCTCATAATTGTTTTAAAAACTCGTCAGGGAGCAGCTCCCGCAGTGATACCTGGCATAGGGTGGCTATAGCTGGGAACAACTCCAGCGGAACTGGAGCTTTACCACTTTCCCATTTATGATATGTACTTTGTGATACCCCAAGTTGCTCGGCCATAAGAGATTGTGAAATACGAGTTCGAGCACGGTAATTTCGGAGAAGATCTTCAACAGGCATGGATAAAGTGAGTGTATAGAAGTAAGGTTCTTTTTACCCAAATTAAAGCCTCATAGCTTTCTACGCAACTTACCCAATTATAAATACGTAAAAATACCTGGTATTGTAACTATTGAGCAGATTAGCTATAATTAGTTCGTTGTCAGCTATTTATATCAAATATACTTCTAGAAAGAAACTATTAAAAATTTATTTAACGGTAGAGTCTACTTCATACTTCGATAATTCTAAAATTATTACTAAGATAATAAATAATATTACTTAAGTAATAGGACTTAACAGCTGCTCTTAGGTTATTTGACTTAACGATCACGCTAGTTAATTACCTCATGAAGAAAGGTAACCTCCTGTTCCTCCCCGCAGCCATCCGCAGCCACGTACTGCCCTCGTTGTACCTGGCGAACCTGCTGGCGGAGCAGTACGAAATATACTATGGGGTAACCAACGACATACTGACTGAGCTGGTGACGAGGAATGGCTACCAAGCGGTGAGGGTATCTCCTTGGCATGTAGGCTACAGTATGGAGGGGGCTTACTTGGCTTCCCAACATCTAAAACCTACTTATTGGCGCCTTTTGAGGGCATACCGTAGGGATGAGTTGTACCACATGCGCCAGCGAGAGCTAAAGGAACTGGTGGAACAACTGAAACCTGTCGCAATTTTTATTGATCTTTTTATTTGTACCGATTTCTGGCTTCTGCACAAGTATAATATTACCTATAAGCTCCTCTTTTTTAACCCTATGCCCTCTACCTACCGGCTACAGGGCTACCCTGCCGTGTCGGAAGGATACTGGTACAAAGACAGCCAGGGAACAACCACCCCTGATATAATTAAACGACCAAAGTGGACAGACTGGCTACTTCGCCCCAGAATTACCCTTATGCAGCAGTCCATCCAGTGGCACCGCCTTCGCATCCAAAAAAGGGCTCAGAGCCTACCGGATTTTCCCCTAGCAACTGACGCCAGCGTTACACAGGTTATTGCCAATGTCCCAGAGTTACTGCTGGCCCCACAGGAATTCGAGCTATCGCCCGAGATACGCAAGCCCAACCAGCATTACCTGGGCCTGTGCCAGGTGGAGGACCGGCACGATACCGAGCAGGATGCCGCCTTTGCTGCCGAATGGCCGGAACTTTTAGCCAACCGCCTCCCCGGTGAAAAGTGGGTGTATTGCAGCTTCGGTACCTTCCACGAAGGGGCCGACGCCGCCCTGCTCCGCTTTGTGACCAATTTACTGGATGTAGTGCGGGAATGGCCCGGCCTGCGGCTGGTCTGCTCTGTGAACAGGTACCTCATTGAAACCCTCCGCGCCCGCGATCTCATCCCCACCCACGCGCACTTCTTTACACGGGTACCTCAGCTGCGAGTACTGGCGGAGGCCGACCTCTTCATTACCCACGGCGGCTTTGGCTCCATTAAGGAAAGCATCTACCAGGGCGTACCCATGCTAGTGTACCCTCTCGACCCCCATTACGACCAAAATGGCAACGCCCTAAAAGTGGAGCACCACGGACTGGGGCTGCGGGGACTGTTTGCACATGAGCGGCCCGAGGAGTTGAAAAGGAAAGTGAAGGTGCTGCTGGAAGAGGATCGATATTACCTGCGCGTGCAGCAATGGCGCGAAATCATGCAGTTGCGCTACTCGTCGGAGAGGCTGCGGGAAGCCTTGCTGGTACAAATAGACACCCATCAGGCCGAAAGACTGTTGACCTGAGTCGGATTTTGCAAAATCACATAAGTCATTTTTTCAAACTGTAAACAAACCCATAGTATGATCAGATTAGCGAGTTTTAGTGAGTTTGCTTTGAATAAAGCAGAGATCAAGAAAGTCAAGGGTGGAGATTGTATGCCTGCACATTGGGATGTATATGTTGATGGACAACTGGTCTTATGCGCTCTTACATACAGTACCGCCTGGAAGTATGCGCAGACTAGTGAAAAAAATGGAGGGCCATCTGGTGGTACAAGGGAAGTAAAATACAGGGAGAGTCAATGTTCCTGACGAGCTTTTTTAAATTGTCCTGTATCAATGAACAGTGTTAAGGAGGTTTTACTAATTGTATTTATTGAAAAAAACATGAAGTCGTTTTTGCTAGCCCTGTTACTTCCACTTACCTTTTTTACGAGTAGTAAAGCCCAGGAAATCACCCCTGTTTTGTGGAGCTATGCCATTGAAAAACATGCAGGCAATGATACGATTACACTTCGCATCGACGCAGCTATTGCCACCAATTGGTATCTATACGCCGAAAAGGAGGACCAGGACGGGCTGAGTGTAGGGCTAACCCTCAAAACATTACGTACTGAAAATTGCCGGGAAGTCGGTTCGCCTCAATTTACTAAGACCCAATCACACTATATCCAAGGGCTCGATAAAGCTTATACGGTCATGCAAGAGCGGGGTAGCATCCGTCAGCGGTTTGTCCGAACCAGGCCTTCGGGTGCCATGGAAATAGGTATTGAGTATTCGGCTTTAAGTGAGGATCAGTTCAATAAGGAGGGGACGGTGGTGATAAAATCCGTAAAGATGGAGGTTCAATTTTAACAAACTATTCGACGACTTAAAAGCAAATGACCCGATGACACCCATCAACGCCGAAAAAAACGCCATCGATGCCACCAAGGCCCTACTGGATTTCAGTAAGGTGCGCACTACCAAACTGGGATTAAAGGAAGCCCTGGAGCAACATCCCGATTTTCCTGGTTTGAATGCTATAAGCGATGTTTTGAATGATTTTCAGGTACCAAATCTTGCCACTCGAATTAGTCCAGACCGTTTACACGAGATTCCGTTGCCTGCTTTAACGTATCTTACAATTGATGGCGGGATCTTTACACTGCTACGAAGTGTGAATGGCAGTGTAGAGTGGCTACATACTCAACGTGGCTGGCAGAATGACAGCCTTCGGGAGTTTGCCCAAAAGTGGAGTGGCGTCGCACTGCTTATCGAACCCAACGAAAAGTCTGGCGAGCGGGAGTATATTCAGAACCGTCACCGTGAAACATTAAGGGTACTATTGAGAATCTTCATGGTAAGTATGAAAATAGTTGTACTTGGATTTCTCATTTCGAATTTATTACAAGTGTTCTCATGGGATGATTACTCCACCTACTACCTAACTGGCCTTTTCAAACTAATTGGAACCATCCTGAGTGGATTGTTAGTGTGGTACAGCCTAGATGGACAAAATGAATTTCTACAAAGAATTTGTCAAATCAATAACCGTACGAACTGCCAGAACATTTTGAGCTCCCAATCTGCAAAAATTACCTCTTGGCTCAGTTGGGCGGAAGTGGGACTTTTCTACTTCGCAGGCGGATTGCTGACCTTAGTTGCCGGCCTCTGGAGGGGTAGTAGCGAGTTTTTGGTCTCGCTGGGTGGTAGTCTTTATTTATTAACTGTTTTAGCATTACCTTATACCATATGGTCGGTGTACCATCAATGGCGTGTTGCACGGCAATGGTGTATCCTTTGTCTTGTGGTGCAGGCTTTATTTTGGATCGAGTTTCTGGTTGCTTATGAAAATTTTGGTTTTCCAATTCAAGCTGGGAGTTGGTTAGCCTCTGGTAGTGTTTGGAAAATAGGAGTAATTAGCTTTCTAATGATACCTATTCTTTGGCATTGGATAAAACCACAGCTTAAGAAAGTGGTTGCTTATCAGCCGCTTGCCAGAGAGTTTCTGAAATTGAAATTTAATGAACAATTAATATCCTCAATTTTCAATACTCAACAAAGTATGCCTCCAATTTTTAAAGAAATGGAGATTATACATCTGGGAAATCCAGAGGCAGATCACGTACTAACCGTAGTAATAAACCCATTATGTTGGCCTTGTGCTGTCGAACTAAAAGAGATTAATGCCTTGCTAGAATTGCAGCCCAAAGTAAGATGTCAGCTTATTTTTGTAGGCGGTCCAGAGGCATTGGAAATAGCTTCGGTATTTTTTAGTACAGAAAAGTCTCAACAGAAAGAGATACTCCATAGTTGGTTTCAAAACATATTTCAAGACAGAAAAAAATGGGTAGAAGCATATAAAAAGGATGTTGATAATATAAATGCAATGTTTAAAATTCATTCCCAATGGTGTGATTTGGCAGGTGTAACGGGTACTCCAACGACTTTTTTTAATGGAAGGGAATTTCCGACTTCTTATAGTATAAAAGATATTAATGAAATAATAAAGTATGTTAAGGTGGAGTCTGAATTCTCCATCTTTCAGGAAGTATAACTAATCTTTTATAGATGACTTGGGTGGTCCCATAAATTCAAATAAGTAAAGTTCTCTTAATTAATTTAAGTTATTTCACCTATTTGAATTTCTTTGAATTAATAATAATTTCCAATTTTCAGTAAATTTTATAATTAATATTTCCATTCACTCTAATCAATTAAATCTATGGCAATTTCAAATTTTCAACAGTTTGCTCTTTCTAGATCTGAGATCAAAAACATTGTGGGAGGGTATTATGAAGCTGGTAAGAAGTGTACTGGAACTTGTTCCGTGAGAAATCCGGATAATGTTGTGACCACTGTAGACTGCGTTTCGCAAAAGGTAAATGGCACAAAAGCATGTACTTGTGGAACAGCATCATATGTAAAAAGTGGCTGTTCGTGGTCTTCTTAAATCTTGAAGAAACTTAACTAGTGTCTGCTAAATTAGTATGGTGGAAAGTGATATTAAAAAGAATTTCCACTATACTATTTTAGTCATATCAATTATGAAGCATATGAAATTATTCATCTCAATTCTCAGCTCGATTATTTTCATATTTTTTATTTCAAGCTGCGTTTTATTCTCAAAAGATATTAAAACTCAAATAAATATTTCTTCTCGAGAATATCCCGGAGCTGAGGTATCCCTAACCATAACCAGGGGTTTACCTTCTAGTCCCAAAGAAATTCATAAGTCTCAGCTTGATTCCTTAGGGCGTGCAAGAATTGAATTTTCCCACAAGGATACCCTCAATGCATTATTGATAGTTGGCGAATCGGAATTTTCTACGACCTTGTACATAGAACCCGGATCAGATATCAACCTTACAATTGAGAATGGCCTTCCTACCTTTAAAGGGGATTTGAAGATTATTAATTCCTACTATTACAAAATTGGTTTAAATGCAAGAGAAGGGCAGGAATATGTAAACGCCAATTGTGCGAGATATATATCTGCATCTTCTTTGAAACAACAGGTGTATCTAGACAGCCTGGCGACATTTGGCACAGAATTAAAAAAACAAATAGAAAAAGATAATTCTATTTCAAATCACTATCGGCAAGTGCTAATCGACTATTTTTCCATTTTTGGAATTACTCAACCCATGTATTTTGATATGAGAGTCGATAACAATGATTTAATCACCAAGGGTAGAAGTGCCATTTTGGACTCAACATTATCCAATGCTTTTGAAGGTTTTAGCTTGCAGCATAAATACATTAAGTTTCCAACCTATAGGTGGTACGTAAACATAAGATTACAACCTATATTTAATAATATCTTGAACTACCGTTACGAGAATGGCGTAAAAAAGGGGAAGTATGAATATATTAAAGAAGCGATTGAAAAAGACACCAAACTGAACGACTATCGGGACCTGTTAATGGCCATATTTATATTTCACACGTCGTCTAGCAGCGAGATGGATTATAATTTAGGATCAAAGCTTATAAACTCTTTCAAAATGGATTATCCACAATCAAAGTACTTGACTGAGTTGGAATATATGCTTACGGACTTCTATCAATTAAAAGGTGGGATGCCTATGAAGGACATAGAGATGCATGATGTTAATGGAAAAGCATTCAGTGTTTCAAGCCTTAAAGGAAATCTTATTTATATAGATGTTTGGGCAACGTGGTGTGGACCATGTATAGATGAATTGGAATATTCTAAAAAGCTAGCGAAGAAATATTCAAATCATCCAGAACTAAAACTCCTTTATGTATCAATAGATGAGGACACAGAGAGATGGAAGGAATATTTGAGAAAAAATTTACAATTTGAAGGTCTACACGGTATACAGAACTCTGAGTTTGTGGAAGATTCAAGTATGATTACCAGCCTGTATAAAATTTATGGTATTCCCAGATATATTCTGATTGATAAAGATGGAAAAATAATAAATGCTAATGCCAAGCGCCCATCTGAGTTATTGACTGATAGTTACTTAGATTCTCTTTTGGTTCTATAATTTAACCAATTCTAATTGTACTAACCATAAAAATCGTCAAAGTGCCTTTGTTAACCATTAATAATCTCTATCCCGTAAAAGACAATCTTGTTGTAAGACCTCGGTCTATGATTTTTTTATAATATTAAGAAACTAATTTAAATAGACATACCCAGAATTTTGTGTACTGAAATTAGGCCCCTAATTTTCATAACAAGGAATAATTATGTGTAATAATTAAATATATTGACATATGTCAATACATATAAAATATAAAATGTTGACATGGTATTATAACTTGATTTCAAGTTATAAAGTACTTTATAAAAGAATTATTTATATTAATAAAAGAAGAGAACATGCTTCTTTTATTAATAAAGTTGATGTAAATGTTCAGCTTATTAAAAATGATCATATTTTATTATTTGCAATCTTGCGTAATGAATCATTAAGATTGCCTTACTTTATTGAATATTATAAAAGTCTGGGAGTAGATCATTTTTTTTTGTTAGATAATGATTCAACTGATAATACCATTGAGATAGCAAGCAAAATAGATAATGTTAATATTTTTAAAACCAAAGATAAATATCAGAACCACTGGTACTGGATGGAATATTTGTTGCAAAAGTACGGTAGAGATCACTGGTGCCTGGTCGTGGATATCGATGAGCTATTGTGTTTTCCTCATACTGAAGCTCTATCAATTAGACAGCTTTGCAACTATCTGGATCAGAACGCTCAGACTGCTCTACGGTCTTTTTTGCTGGATATGTACTCCGGCAAGCAAATTGATATTGCTGAATATCAGCCGGGAAGTAATCCTTTGGAGGTAGTAGACCATTTTGATAAGGATTATATAGAATTGGAGTTCATGTTCCCTGACCGTATACGATTCAAGCCTTACTCCTTTCCTATTTTCACGGGTGGTATGCGGGATCGGGTATTTGGGAAAAGTAGGCCGCCTTCCATACTTTCCAAGGTATCATTATTCAAAAACGTGAAGGGCACCTACCTGTCGCAGGGTATGCACGCCATCAACGGGGCTGTGCTAAGTGATTTACAAGGAGTGGTGTTTCACACCAAGTTTTTATCCGATTTTATTCTGGAAGTGGAGGAGGAGTGTAATCGGGAGCAGCACTACGGAAATGCTTTTTACTACAAGCGGTTTCAGAAAACGTTGAGGGAGCAACCTTCCCTTTCCTTCTACCATGCCGGCTCGATAAAATACCGTGACAATCAGCAGTTGGTAGAGATAGGCTTGATGAAATCCGACCCAGCATTTGAAAAGTATGTCCAACAAGTATCCGGCCTTGCCGTATAAAAGCCTCCCTAACTAGCGCACAAATCTGAACCATGAAAAAATTCCCCCACTACTGCCAATTAGAAAATATGGACTGCGGCCCCACTTGCCTCCGCATGGTGGCCAAACACTACGGGCGGCATTACTCGGCGCAGACGATGCGGGAGCAGGCGCAGATCGGCAAGGATGGAGTGAGCATGCTGGGCATCGCGGAGGCCGCTGAGGCGGTGGGCTTTAAGACCGTGGGTGTGCGGGTCACCCTGGATAAGCTGGTGGAGGATGCGCCCCTGCCATGCATCCTGCACTGGGGTCAAAATCACTTCGTGGTGCTGCACAAGGTCACTAAGGGCTCGGTTAGTCGGCGCCTATTGCAGAGCATCATGGGTGGGCGCGGTAGCAGTGGTACAGGCGTTTCACCCGTCAATGGGTACCCAGCTACTGAAAATGCACAACCCAATCACCTGCTTGATAGCCAACCCTTAGAAACTTATCCGCCCCGCGCAGAACTTAATTCCAGCACCGCCCTCTTCCACATCGCCGACCCGGCCAGCACATTGGTCACCTACACGGCTGAAGAATTTGAGCGGCGGTGGCTGTCGGCTGAGCACGAGGGTGAGAAAAAAGGCCTGGCCCTGCTGCTGGAGCCAGGCACGCGCTTCTACGAGGAGGAAGGAGAGAAAGTAGAAGGCCTGCGGCTAGGCCAACTGATGGGCTACCTGCTGCGTTACCGGTCGCTGGTGGTGCAGCTCGGGCTGGGTATGCTGGCCGCGAGTGGCTTGAGCCTACTGCTGCCCTTCCTGACACAGGCCGTGGTAGACGTGGGCATCGGCACCCAAAATCTCTCCTTCGTGTACCTGGTACTCGTGGGCCAACTGGTGCTCACGCTGAGCAGCTCTGCAGTGAGCTTCCTGCAAGGCTGGATCTTGCTGCACATCAGCGTGAGATTGAACCTCACCATCCTGTCGGAGTTTCTGGCCAAGCTCATGCGGCTGCCGCTCTCTTTTTTCGACGTACGGCAGTTTGGCGACATCATGCAGCGCATCGGCGATCACCACAGAATTGAGGCTTTCCTGACGGGCCAAACACTGAGCGTGGCCTTCTCGCTGTTCAACCTGCTGATGTTCGGCTTTGTGCTGGCCTACTACCACCTGTCTATCTTTCTGGTGGCGCTGGGGGCCTCACTGGTCTACGCCCTGTGGGTGGTGGGCTTCCTGCGGAAGCGGCGTAAGCTGGATACCAAGCGCTTCGACGTATCGAGCCGCAACCAAAGTCAGTTAGTACAACTCATACAGGGCATGCAGGACATCAAGCTGGCCGGGGCAGAAACCGGCAAGCGCTGGGAGTTGGAGCGCACGCAGGCGAGGCTTTTCCGCTGGAATGTGCAGAGCCTGTCGCTGTCGCAGTTTCAGCAGGCCGGGGCGGTACTCATCAATCAGGGCAAAAATATTTTCATCACCTTCCTGGCCGCGAAGGCCGTCATTGCGGGCGAGCTGACGCTAGGCGGTATGGTGTCAGTACAGTACATTCTGGGGCAGTTCAACGCCCCTATCGAACAGATGATCGGCTTTATGCAGTCGTGGCAGGACGCGCAGATTAGCCTTGAACGCCTCAACGAGGTACACGGCCTGACTGACGAGGAACCTGCCCATTTGCCCCTGCGGCAGGAGTGGGACCGGGCGCAGGACATCCGTATCGAAAACCTGAGCTATACTTACCCCGGCGCGGGTAACGAGCCGGTGCTGCGCGACATCAGCCTGACAATCCCGCACGGCAAGACCACGGCCATCGTAGGCACGAGTGGCAGCGGCAAGACGACCCTTTTAAAGCTGCTTCTAAGATTTTATACGCCGAAGAAGGGGGGGATTTACCTTACCGTACCGACAGACCGCCCCCGGCTCCCTCTCCTTTCAGGAGAAGGGGAGGCATCAACGAATAATGTTTTAATTAACCTTCCGGCGGGTATCGTACCGGCCGGGGGCGGGGGACTGAATCTTGAAAGAATTTCGCATAGTGCGTGGCGGCAGCAGTGCGGGGTGGTGATGCAGGAGGGCTTTCTTTTTTCGGACACCATCGCCCGCAACATTGCCGTCTGTGACGAAGTGATTGACGAGGACAGGCTCTACCGTGCCGCCCGCACAGCCAACATCCATGCATTTATCGAGTCGCTGCCGATGGGGTACCATACCAAAATCGGGGCGGAGGGCAACGGCATCAGTCAGGGGCAGAAGCAGCGCATCCTTATCGCCCGCTCGGTATATAAGGACCCGCAACTGCTACTGTTCGACGAGGCCACCAACGCGCTGGACGCTAACAATGAGGCCGAAATTTTGCGAAATTTGGAAGAATTTTTCGAGGGTCGCACCGTGGTGGTGGTAGCCCACCGGCTGAGCACTGTTAAAAATGCCCATCAGATTCTTGTGATGGAGAAGGGCGAGATCGTGGAGCGTGGTACCCACGCCGAGCTGGTAGCCCGGCAGGGCAAGTACTTCGAACTGGTAAGTAATCAGTTGGAGCTGGCGGTATAGCGTACTCTTCGACCACCCCATCTCAAAGCGATGCGAACTCCTTCCAAATCTTGGAACAGTCAACCGCTGCCGTGGGTAAGTTGTAAAATGACAAAAAAACTTACAAAGTCCATAACCACATGCCTACGTTCCCCGAACTCCACAGCGATGAAGTCCATGAGATTATTAATCGGCCGCCGCCGGGGCTAGTGCGCTGGGGTATGATGCTGTTTCTAGGACTGTTCCTCTTGCTGGGATTGGGTAGCTGGCTGGTCCACTATCCCGACGTGGTGGTCACATCCTTTACCTTGACGGCCATCAATGCCCCGCGTACGGTGGTAGCCCGGACCGAAGGGAGGCTGGCGCGGCTGCTGGTACACGATGGGCAGAATGTAACTGCCGGACAGACGTTGGCTTACTCGGAAAGTACTGCCGACCCTGGGCAGGTACTGCGCCTGAGTAAGTCGCTTCATGCCTTGCGGGTGTCGGTAGACCAGCGGGACTGGGCGGCGATACATCGGTTTCCGAGTAGCACATACAGTCAACTCGGAGAATTGCAGAATGATTTTCAGACATTTTTCCAGCAGCTTACCCAACTCAAAACCTACTTAGACGGCGGCTTCTATTTGCAAAAGCGGACCTTACTGATTAATGATTACGAGGATCTGCGCGCAATGGAACAGACCCTCACCGAGCAGCTCGACTTACAACGCCGCGACTATGTTTTGGCCCAGGACGAATTCACTATACATGAAAAGCTATTCAAGGACAAAGTGATTGCGCCGCTCGACTACCAGCGCGAAAAGGTGAAGCTGCTGAATCGTGAGATGCCCCTCAAACAACTTGCCTCCGCCCTGATCCAGAATCGCACCTCCCAAACGGCCAAGCAGAAGGAGTTGCTCGAACTGGACAATGCTATTACCGAACAGCGGGGCAGCTTCATGCAGGCGCTCCAAACCTTACGCAGCAGTACGGAAGCCTGGCAGCAGCGGTACATCCTGCGCGCACCGGTGGCGGGTAAGGTATCGTTCGCCTCGCCCTGGCAGGAGCAGCAGAATATGAGCGCAGGCCAGGAACTACTGACCGTGGAGCCGGAGGGAAGTAATTTTCAGGGATTGATAAAGGTACCTCAGGCGAATCTGGGCAAGCTCCGTGAGGGACAAACTGTATATGTGAAGCTCGATGGTTACCCCTACCGGGAGTACGGTATGGTTGAGGGAACCCTTTCGCAGCTGTCGCTTACCCCAGGCCGGGACAGTGCATACTGGGGCTATGTGGAGTTACCCATCGGCTTGCGTACCCACTATGGCCGGCAATTGGCCTATCGCAACGGCATGAAAGGTACCGCCGAAATCATCACTGCCAACCGGAGGTTAGCCGAGCGGCTGGTGGAGGTCGTGAAAGTGCAGTACTGATTATATTTGTCAAATCGTTTTTCAATTTTGGGTTTTGCCTCGTCCTGATCTTAGTTTAACCTTGTCGATTGTCAGGCAGTTTTTTTGAATTTTTTGATAACATTCTTTTTAATCCAGTTTGACAGAGTGGCTTCAGTGATGTGGTAACGGTGGGCAATGTACTTTTGACTCGAACCATGCAACAGCAAGGCTTCAATCTCTGGCCTGAACTCATCAAGTTTACTCTTCCCGGGACCCGTTGGTCGTCCTAGTTTTACTCCGGATAGTTTCTTTGCCGCCAGTGACTCCCTGGTGCGCTTACTGATCAGGTCCCTTTCTATTTCAGAGGCCATCGAGAATACCATGGCCATCACTTTGCTCTGGATCGAGTCATCCAACTGCCAGGCACCTTTTACGGTATAGATCCGGATGCCCTTTTGAATAGCAATGGAAATAATTTCCATACATTCCAGCATGGATCTTCCCAGCCTTGAGAATTCACTCAGCAGAATCACATCTCCCTTTTTGAGCTCTTCCAGGATCAGTCCTATTTTTGCGGTTACGCCAGGAGACCTTTCCGGACACCTTCTCTTGGATGAATTCTACCTTTCCTAAATTCTTCTCGTTGGCCAGGTGCAGGATGTCGGCTTTGTTCTTTTCCAGATCCTGGTCCAAAGTCGAGACACGTAAATAGGCAATAGTCCGGGTCATTTACTAGCGATTAGATGAAAACCATATTATTTGATTGTTTTATAATAATAGCTATGAAATAATAAGTGCTTTTTATCTAATTATCATTACGATTTTTACGACCGTTTATTCTATAATATTCTGGCCAGTTTGTCCAGTAATATCATCTTCTGCTGACTCGTTTTTCTACCGTTGTTTATGTTGCTATGTAATTTAACTAAGTGTATTATATCCGCACTTGATGAGTTTCATAAACAATTTGGTCAAGTTAGCATACGACCGTGTCATTACGGATAACAGTCGGCAACCTGGAGCAGTATCATCAGGGAGCGTACCACCGCTGAACTTGCTTCGGCCTAGGCAAGAGGACGTACTTATGGTAGGCTTAAGCCTGAGCAAAAGGGAGCAGAAGACTGCTCCATAGATTAGCAAGGTATACAAGCGAAACACACGTGGCACGAAGCCCATCCGGGTGATGTTTCATATCAAAAGCTAGCCGACGCTTTACAAGATTCAGAAATTCGCTGGTGCCGGTGTGAAAGGATTCATTAAAAAGAGGGAGTAGTCTTATTAGCTAATATCAAGGTGTGACAATGTGTTCATGATTGGGTTGATCCCTGACCTTATAAACCGCTTTTCTTCTCCATCTCCGCCGGATAACGAGCCCCTTGAATTGCAATGTTAGAGGCCGCTTTTTCAATCTGGTCCAGGTCATCAGCCGTCAGTCTCACCCCAACTGCTCCCAGGTTCTCCTCCAGGCGGGCAAGCTTCGTAGTGCCTGGTATCGGAACGATCCATGGCTTTTTGGCCAGCAGCCAGGCCAGAGCGATCTGAGCCGGTGTAGCGTTCTTTTGTTGGGCTATCTCGCCCAGTAGATCGACCAACGCCTGATTGGCTTTTCGGTTTTCTTCCGTAAAGCGAGGTACGGTGCTGCGGAAATCCGTAGAATCAAATTGGGTATTCTCGTTGATCGCACCAGTCAAAAAGCCTTTACCCAACGGGCTAAAGGGCACAAAGCCAATGCCCAGCTCTTCCAGCGTGGGTAGAATCTCCTGCTCCGGCTCCCGGTACCAAAGCGAATACTCACTTTGCAGGGCTGTTACCGGCTGGACCGCATGAGCACGCCGAATGGTTCCTGCACCGGCTTCAGACAAGCCAAAATGTTTTACTTTGCCCGCCTCAATCAGCTCCCTTACCGTCCCGGCTACTTCCTCGATGGGTACATTCGGGTCTACCCGGTGCTGGTAGTACAGATCAATCACCTCCACGCGCAACCGTTTTAGCGACCCTTCCACTACCTGCTTAATGTGCTCAGGCCGGCTGTTGAGAGCATTCCACCGCCCCTGGGCTTCGCTTTCGGTAGCGGGTGCCCAACCGAATTTGGTAGCGATGACTACCTGCCCGCGAAACGGTGCCAGGGCTTCACCCAGTAATTCTTCGTTACAGTAGGGGCCGTACACTTCGGCGGTGTCAAAGAAGGTAACACCCCGCTCGACCGCTGCCCGCAGCAGGGAAATCATCTCGGCTTTATCTTTGGGCGGCCCATAAGACCAACTCATACCCATACAGCCCAGCCCCAGTGCCGACACTTTCAGGCCACTCATTCCCAATGTTCTTGTTTGCATACGTTTACTGTTTAGTCGATTCTGGCGTCTTTAATGATGTTAATGGCGTTGGAAATCCGGGGGAAACCGATGTACGGATAGAGCTGAACCATAGCAGCCAGCAGCGTTTCTTTGTTGTTGCCCACTTTCAAATTACCGACCGCGTGAGAGGCCATCTGTCGTTCGGTACCACCTAAGGTAGCCAGTCCGCAGAAGATCATCAACTCCCGGGTTTTCAGGTCCAGGCCCTCGCGGGTATAGAAATCACCGAAACCCGACTCGGTTAACATCCGGGGAATGGCTTCGGCAAATTCCCCCGGTAATACTTTCATGTACTGCTGCATGGCGTCACCGTAGAGAGGAGCCTGCTTTTCGCGTCCCCGCTCGAAACGTTCCCCTTCCTGCACGGTTCCCTTAGCCTCCAAAGGCAGCTTGATGCCCCGACTTTCAAAGACTTTGTTTATGACATCTAGGGCATTGAGTACTTTAGGATAGCCGATAAACGGCGCGCATTGATACACGACCTCCCGGATCTGGATCGGCGATACCCCCACATTAAGAGCGGCATTAGTGTGGGGAGTTAATTGCGGCAGGGTCTGGTTGGTAGTTAGCGCGGTGATGGTGATCAGCTCCCGCGTTTTGTCGTCCAGCTCACCGATGTAAAACACTTCGCCAAAGATGAACCGCTGCAGGATGGTCATCAGCTCGGGATCGGTTGGGCTAACCGTGATGGGCTGTCCAAACAATTCTTCGTATTTGGCCTGGGCTCGTTCTATCCGGTCAGGCGAGACACGGCTTGTATCCACCGGCGTTTTCGGAGAGGGTCTATTAGGAGTCTGCCCTAGCAATGGTGCTGACATGAGAAAAGTCAGGGCCAGCGGCAACAGCATGTGTTTCATAGATAAGCTTGGTTATCGTAACGGATAAGTAGAGACATACGACTAATTCAGCCGGTAGTGGTTGGGTGATTGACCCACCCGTTGCTTAAACAACCGGGTAAAATGCTGTGGGTACTTAAAGCCCATCTCGTAGGCAATCTCGCTGACCGACTTGCTCAGATCAAATAGTCTTTCCTTAGCCAGATCAATCACCCGGGCCTGAATATACTCCTGAGCGGACAGGCCCGTTTCCTTCTTGACCAGGTCACCAAAATAATTGGCGGACAGGTGGAGCTCTTCGGCACAGTATCCTACGGTGGGTAGTCCCAGGGTCTGGGGCTTGTCCGACCCAAAGTAGTCTGCTAATATGGACTCAAATTTGACTAAAACATCCTTGTGAACGTGGTCGCGGGTAATAAACTGCCGCTCGTAAAACCGGCCGCAATACTTCAGGAGTAGCTCAATATGGCTGACGAGTAACTGCTTGCTGTGCTTATCGATGGGATGTGTTAACTCCTCACCAATCTTACGCAGGCAGTCTACAACCAGGTCTTGTTCCCGATCCGAAAGATGCAGGGCTTCGTTGGCTTCATAGCCGAAAAAGCTATAGTCTTTGATGTGCTGGCCAAGGGGAGTGCCACGAATCAGATCCGGATGGAAGGCTAGTGCCCAGCCGGTCGGCTGCACCTGTTCGCCTTCGGCTTCTTCCACCCCAAACACCTGTCCCGGCGCAACAAATAGCATGGTGCCTTCGCCATAATCGTAATGCTGACGGCCGTAGATCAGCGGGGCGCATCTAGCATGTTTAAGAAAGACCAGGTAGAGCTCCGAGAGCCAGCGACCTGCCTGAACGGGCGCTGACTGGGACTGATCCAGCACACTGACCAGGGGATGCAGCACCCGCTGATTCCGCTCGACATTGAACTGAGTTACGCTTTGAATCTTCCGTATCTTCTCCATCTATTTGCTCTTTTTTACCGGTTTAAGCGTGAACGGCTCACCCGGAGCCAGCACGTGAATCCGGCCGGGATTTATGATCAGCTTAGCTAATTGCTTAGGGTCGCCATTGAAGGGAGTAAAATCAGGGGCATCCACTGATCCCCAATGGCACAGCAGCAGCGGCGTGTTAGGATACGCATTGGCTATTTTCACAGCGTTCTGCAAGCCGAAGTGCCATTCGCTGTCCGAAAAGTCGAAAAAGAGGGCATCCGGGGTGGGCCGGGTGAGGTGATGGTCCTCAATAAGGCGGGAATCACCTGGTGCCCATATAGTACCATCCGGGGTTTCCATCCAGAAGCCAGCACAGTCTTCGGGCTTAAACAGTCGCTGACTCGTACCGGGATAGGCATTTTGCCAGGCATGATCAGCAGGCGTTACCATGACCCGTACCGGTCCCACCGAAAACTGATCGCCGATCCCGTGTCCAAAGGAAGGTAGACCTATATTCTTCATCAGCGAATCAACATACAGGGTGGAATGAAATGCCCTGGTAACGGGTGCCAGACCCTTGGTCGTTGATACGCTGTAATGGTCATTGTCTCCGTGGGTGATCAAGACTGCATCCAGGTGAGGAACTTCCTTGGGAGAAATAGGCATATCGATCAAGACCGGCATATCAAACCCTTCCAGGACCGGATCAACCATCAGCGTTGTCCCCCGGCTATTGACCAGAAAGCCGGCGAAGCCCAGCCAGCGCACAGTGGTCTGCTTGGATGGCCCAAAGGCGGCGGCTCCAAAAGGCTGTGTTTTGGGTGCTTTGGCCTGATACTTCTTTTCAGTGGGCTTAGTTAAACCACTACGGGTACTATCAGCCGTTGTCTGGGCGTGGCCAAGGCTGGTTAGTCCGGCTATCAGGGCCATTCCTATAGCTATTGATTGAATCTTCATGCTCCTACTTGATTGTGTAAATCAGCTACTTATATTAGGAACAAAGGTCGGAGGATTCAGTTAGTGGATTTGTATACCTATTACAGGATTACTTACCATAATTACAGATGACACCTGTTAGCATCATCCGATGAGTTAGCCGGAGGAGCCTCAGTTTATTGGCTGCTGCGAATTTAAATAGTAAAGCAGAGAGGGGCTAACCCATGTCAAGTGTAGAAAGTAAAGAGGGAATGTTTTTCGCAAGGCGAAGCATTGAAGTACTTGGTTTGTCCAGCTGTTGGGTAACATCAGAAAGGGAGAATCAGTGGACCTAGTGTTTCTTGGTACTAATTCCGGCGCATCCATTCTAATCAAAACAACTTACCTTACATGGATCTTTGGTTAGGAGCGTGTTCCTGAACTATGTAGATATTATGTATTAAAAGGGTGAATATTAAATACAGTCAACCACTTTGGGTGAACTGTTTGGTTTTCAGCAGGCCGTGCTCGTATCAATACCTCCGTTAGCCATCCCACCTCCTCGGGAGCCCTGCTCCTCTAAACACACCATCTGTTTTTCTGGTTAGCTAACGGAGGCATCCAGCACTTAGGTACAGGATAGGCTGGCTCCCGCTTTTGAGGATAATTTCTATTCCATACCCCCAACTATGAACACGGCACCTATTGTACTGGTAGATGATGATGAGGAGGATAAGTATCTTTTTGAGGAAGTGCTACAGGAGCTTGGCTTTCTCAATCCTCTGATCTGGTTCAACCACAGCGAAAAAGCCTTACGTTACTTAAAGCAAACCACGCAGCCCCACCTTCTCATTATCTGTGATATGAACCTGCCGGGCCTAAGCGGCATTGAGTTCAAAAAGCACATTGATCAGGATCCTGAACTACGAAAGAAGGCCATCCCTTTTGTTTTTTATTCCACTTCCGTGGATCAGCAGACCGTCAACCGCGCTTATACCGAAATGACCGTCCAGGGTTACTTCAAAAAGAGTGGTAGCTACGATGAAACCAAAAGGGTCGTAAAACTAATGCTGGACTACTGGACCCACAGCCGACATTCTAATTCAACCTAACGGCTCTCTTTCTTAGCCATCAACTTCCTGGTGGCCTCTCCTGGGAAGCGTAGCAGAGCCACCTAAGGAGACTATCACTTCATCAACAGATAAGACTTGCTCTGACTAAGGTGCTGCATCACCTCTTGTAGTTTCTGAACAATCATGTCGTAGGGGCCTGAATTGACTATATACCCCGCTACTCCCAACTCTTTGGTACGTCCTATGTCAGTGGGGGTAGATGAAGTAGATATTGATCGGTACCTGATGCTTCCACTCTATTTTTTTTAGCTCGACCAGACACTCCCTGCCATCCATACCCGGCATATTCAGATCCAGAATGATAACATCGGGCCTTAGCCCCTCCTGCTGATGTAGCCGGGCCAGCGCCTCTTTACTTGTAGGGAGCGTCTACACTAGTACTAAATGTTCTATGAGGTTCCCTCCTTAAAACAACAGCCTAATAATAGACAGTTTATATAAGTAGTAAAGGAAGCGTCCGTTTTCACAGCCTTGTTTGGTGCTCCTTTGGGCGGTAGTCTTTTCGCTGTTGAAATTCTGCATCACAAACATGTGGTGGAGTACTAACGCTTATACCCGCTTTTGTAGCCAGCTGCTCGAGCTATGTTATCTTTATACTGATTACGCACATAGGTATTGGTCCTACTTGGCATTTCCCTATGTACGCAACTCCTGAACAAAATGACTTTTTTTATGCTATGCTCTATGGTATGGCTGGTACGGCCGTGGGCTGGCTTTTTATATTTACGGTACGTCAGTCCAGAAGACTGTTCAGACAATTGAAGTTGCCTATTTATATTAACATGATGATCGAGGGAGTATTCATAGGAACTATTGCTTACCGGTACCCTTGTCACGGTACTTTAGCCATGATGAACTGAATGTACTTTTAGATGAGCCGTTCAGCCTTACCTACCTGGTCATCCTGCTGATTGCAAAAATACTGGCTATTGTCTTTACTGTTACATCAGGCTGGCACGGAGGCTTTATCATTCCTCTTTTTTGTGGGAGCCTTCGTGGGGCTAATTATCAATGCCGACTTTCCGGGTCAGAATCTGCCCCTGATTCTGGTAAGCTGTATGGCCGCCATTAATGCGTGTGTCACCAGAACACCCATAAGTACTACAGTTCTTCTTTCAACACTGACGGGTTTCCACTATTACATTTCAATCATGTTTGCCAGCATGACCGGCTTTTTCCTGGACCCAAGACCCCTTTGATTAATGCTCAGCTAGGGGTAAGGGAAGTTGTTTAAGAAGGATAAAGCTGTTTTATAATCAACTTTGTTGATACTCATAGTAAAGTGAACACAGCATCTTTTACATTCAAATTACTGAAATAATCATTATTTAATAACATGAGTAACAGCAGGAACAGTAGAAAGTATTTCGCATATACGTTGTAGACATTTGGGTTCACTTGACCTCATAAGAGCGTCAATGCTCTGGTGGAATAACTTTTTTACATAGATCAATAAAGCAAACTATTGATAGTGAGCACTCTATCGAAAATTTGCAACAGATTGATCTTGTATAAATGTTAAACTAAAAATGATGCGATTATGAAACAGTTATCAAAAGTATTTATTGTTCTCCTGGCCTTAGTATCGACACCGCTCTTAGCCCAGGATTATAAGGTTACTTCGGATAAGGATATATCAGCCCCTTTTGATAAATATAAAACCTATTCCTGGGCTAAAAATATAAGCCTTGAAACAAGTCTTGCAAGTGCCCTTAATGATGCTATCCTTAAGACTGCCATTAGAGATGCATTAGCCCATGAGCTTGCAGCACGTAAATTCAAAAAGGTATCCCAGAATCCAGATCTTCTGGTCAATTTCCGGGTCTTTGACGAGCCTGTTGAAATGACAGCCTATGAAGGGTACTTCCGTGATCCAGAATACTGGGGAAAGAACGAAATAAGCCAGGAGAAGCTAGGGCTCATCCTGCATGCAGATGATCCCGGACGTCGTGGTAAAAAGTACTTTTTTGATAAAGGGACAATCATTGTTCAGCTGGTAGACGCTAAAAAAGGAGTGGTAGTATGGCAGGGGTATGCGAGTGGTATCACCAATGGTAATGTATTCGATAAGGACCCAGACCACGTAGCTAAAGCTATAAATCTTATAGCAGAAGAGTTAGACCTGGTTCTGAATGAATAGCAAGAGGAAAGGTTTAATTCGGAGTCATTATCAATTTGAAAACGCCTTCCGGCATTAGGAGCTCGTTCCATTTGGAATGTTTATCCAGGCCGGAAGGCATTTTATTATACATATAAAAAGTAGCTTTCACAATAGGTTAAGCTCTTTCCACTTTGACCTTATAAAGATTATCTTTAAGGTTTATTACAACTACACGGAAGCGTACTCCTTTCCGAAGACAGTTTTGTAATTGGTCTATATAGGGAGACAGCAGGTAATCACAAACTTTATCATTGCTGCTGATTACTATAACTCGGCCCGAATGGCTGGTAACTTGTAAAAAGTCACCTAAGAAGACCTCTTGAAGCGCCACTTCGACAATATTTTGAGGGTACAAAAGAAGGTAAGCGTAGAACAATCATCCCCCACATATTGAATAAGCTCAATACCAGATGAGTTGACACCAGAATTATGATTTTTATCTTCCATACCAGTTCTAAGATTTCTAATAGTAGTAGGTGTGATTGTGATGACGCTATATTTCTTTGCCTTTTATGATAGTATAGTCGATATTCCGTACGGAAAGCAGTAAATTATCAATTTGGTAAAGAAGCAATTTGTTATTTCTCTCACCAGGTAGTACCTCTAAAACTGTACTCACCTGATACGCATCGCATTGGAAGAAAGAATACCTGATTGTCAGCCTATTTGCCTGGAATCTGGGTAAGAATAATGAATCAACGTCTCGCCTTGTGGTGATTACAGCTATGGAATTACTATATAAGAA
>NZ_JAFIQT010000013.1 GCF_017355935.1 Telluribacter humicola
CCACAAAGCAAGACAGGAGCCACAGCCAACGCTGCGGCTCCTTTGCTGTTTATATACACCTGCCTACTACTACTCTTCAGCAACAACAAGAGCCTCACTACAATAGATGGGGCTCCTGCTTTATGGTGCTTCTATGTTTGCACCTGTATAGTACGTATACAAAAAGGAGCAGGTACCACATCGTGGTACCCGCTCCTTTTTGTTAATATATGTCCTCTAAAACTTAAATGGCCAAACAAGGGATCAAATCCAAAAGTTGTGGAGGAGGTTGTATTTTTCTAGGTTTGTAGATTCAATACAATCTAGAATTAGTGGAAAGTTTTCTGCCCTTAGTAGCTTATCTGTTACCCGACTTTCTTGTCAAGTATTATCAACTAACCCGTGTAGAGCAGTTTTCTGAGGTACTTCATGTGTATCTGGAAGAGAAGAATTTAGAAGATACAGATCCTTCCAGGCAGCAGCTACTGTCTAAGGGTTTTCTGTCTGAAATCACCATTCAGGACTTTCCCATTCGTGACAGGCGGGTTTTCCTGCACATCAAGCGCCGTCGCTGGCTCAACACCAGGATAGGAAAGGTGGAACAGAGAGACTGGTCTGAGGTGGCTCAGGGAACGCGAATGACAAAGGAATTCGCCGATTTTTTAAAACAAATCAGTCGATAGCTGCCCGCATAGTACGCTGGACATTGGCCGTATGTATGGCGTGAATGGCAAGAATCTGCTACGCCAGTACCGCAATTTTCCGCATGGTTTTCAAAGCTGGAACCAAAGAGTTCATGCTAAAAAGTGGCTTTTATATCCTGATAATCTAGGTACCCATGTTTCTGTTGACGAGACCAGTCTTTCTCACGGAGAACTCTACACCATCCTGACCAACAAAGCCGCCAAGGGGGGGAAAGGTAGTATAGTGGCCATAGTGGCAGGTACTAAGGCCGAGACAGTAATTGAAGTGATCCGAAAGATCCCTGAACGTCAGAGAAAGAAAGTTACTGAAATCACTCTGGACATGGCGGGTAGTATGGAAATGATCGCTAAACGGTGTTTCCCCAAAGCTACCCGGGTGACAGATCGCTTTCATGTGCAAAAGCTGGCAGTAGAAGCCCTGCAGGAAATCCGCATCAAGCACCGGTGGCAAGCTTTGGATGCTGAAAATGAAGCTATCGAGCAGGCCAAGGCCAATCAAACAGAGTACCAGCCCCAGGTGCTGTCAAACGGGGATACGGTTAAACAGCTATTGGCCCGAAGCAGGTATGCCCTTTACAAGAAGCCCCAGGACTGGACTCAGAGCCAGAAAGAGCGGGCTGAACTGCTCTTTGATCGCTTCCCCGACATCAAAAGAGCGTATGATCTGACCATGGAGTTCAACCACATCTTCACCCATACCCACGACAAGCTTTATGGGCTTGCCAAGCTGGCCAAATGGCACGAGAAGGTTAGACAGGCGGGTTTTAAGGCCTTCAATACCGTGGCCAGATCCATAGAGAGTCATTATGAAACGATCCTAAATTATTTTGATAACAGAAGTACAAATGCTTCGGCCGAATCCTTTAACGCTAAGATCAAAGCATTTAGAGCTCGGTTCAGAGGAGTCAGAAGCGTTGAATTCTTCCTCTATCGTCTCACTCAGCTATATGCTTAAACCAACCTCCTCCACAACTTTTGGACTTGATCCCTCTTTCCGTTGTAAGAGCCCGCTTTTGTGTCTAACTTGAAAAAGATGCCTTTAAATTACTCACTTAAGCAATTATGCGATCAAAATTCATTTAAGGAGTATGAATATTGATTACTATAAAAATAGATTTAAATGCTTCAAAAGCAGGAGTCTAGAGTATTAATTTGGATATATTAGTGGCTCTGAGAATTAAATGTAGCATTGCGAACTGTACCTTTATACGCTATACCTAAATCTCAGATAGCTTCTATTAACCAAATTAACATAATACAAATATATCTATAAGTTTTACATGCCAATTATACTTCTTCATTAGAATGTACTCTTATTTGTTGTAAGACATGAGTCATGACATCCATACCTGCCTGATCAATTTTATTTCGACTACTTAGATCTTTCACTAGTGCAGACAGCTCCGTGAGAGTGAGTCCAACAAGCATATCCTTTTTAGTAGGACTTAGCCTTTGTATAATTTGATCCCATGGCCAAACTGGCCTAGGACTATTAGGTCCAATGATAATGCCTTGACCATATATCAAAATATCGCCCAACAGAGTGTAAAGTTCACGTGGAAGGTCGATTCTGGGTATTGCACGTCTATTCAATATATATTCTGCTATTTTTTCTAATCAGGCATTAAGCACTTTCTATTTGTAAAAGGACTGGCAGACGGTGTATTCACGTCAGGATTACTTAATATATTTTTCATTTCTGAGTGAGTTAATGAAAAAACACTTGCTCGTGCCATCCCTTGAGCGGAAACAGCAGCACCAACAACAAAGGCGGCAGCTCCTGAAGTACGTCCAAAGTTGGTTGTATAACTACTTAACTCTGCGGAAGAAGAGTCACCGCCGGTGGTTACGATATTTTCGCCCCAGGCATAGCAGGTAATCCTCCGTCCATAGTTGGAAGCGCGTATTCTGATATGTGGTACAGATGAACTGGCAGCACCAATTATAATAGCACCTGTATCAAAAAAGTCAAAGCTAAGCGGATTTAAAACTTGTCTACCAGAAGTATTGATGTAACTATCCAAGCTTATACCAGTATCAGAGCTATAATCTCCGCTTGCAGCAGCTTCTATCACTATAATATAAAGATTTTGTACACACATACGAATCAAACCCTTATGACTGGTACTGTCTCTACCGGAACAAAAGCTGTGGGGTGTCTACCGGTAGAATGTTGAAATGCGGCCAGAGGTAGAAGCATAACATTTCCTATATTACTACCCGGTGTTCTACCGGTGTGGATAGCCAATGAGCAGAATCAAGTATAGCATTCGGCAAGTCAAAAGATCCTAATCCACGATAGGTTGAAAAAAAACTGGCTTGTACACGTGGTGTGATACCTATTCCGCCTGTACTATTGCTTTGTGCCATTACAACACCCAGTATAGCTGTGCCATGAGCCTGATCATCAGGATCAGGCAAGTTTACTTCTGATCGGAGACTTAAACCAGAGGTAGCAAAATCTTCGTGGAATAGATTCCATCTAGCTTCTACATCAGCGAATTTTACAGAAGGTCCCGTTGTGTTACCTCCGCGACCTCCAGGTACGTCCCAGGCAAAGCGGGCATCGATGCCGACCGGCGCTGCATCCAGGTAGCCCTGTTGTGGTTGAAGAGGGTCACAAGGTACATATCCACTTTGTAAATAAGCTGATTCAACGGTAGGCCAGGTAAAAGCGCTTTAGCCGTGCCCTCCTTTCTGTTTGTGAAGAGCATTCAACTGTGTAGTAGGTAAGAGGAAAGCCTATCTGGTGTACAAGCTGTTGTTCAGGCACGCTAATTTCGATCATATCAAAGAAATTCTGAATAGCCTGATCATCAAAAGTCGTTTTAGAGTTATAGTTGGAAACTAATTGTTCAAAGCCTTCCATTCAGCTGATTATTTTTGTTGAAACCCATTTTCAGCACCATCCTGGTAAGAAAGCTGTATGGAGTTATTAAACTTCACAATTAGACGTGACTGCTGATGAACTGGCTGGTTCGGCTTGGGAAGATTAACAATTTGTTTTATAGCATCAGGAATTTTAGGGAAGAGATTTATTTGAGCATTCTTAGAGACTCTTATAGCATTAGAAGGGTGGATAGCTACCGTATACTGACTTATAATGTGCGCAAAAAGGAGGGAGTATGATCCTACTGTATTACTAGATTAATAAACTATCTATTAATGATATGTATAATTATTAGCCAGAGCAGGTAGACGATTGGTACTGAACAAAAAGCTAATTAGTCCTTACAGTTTTATTCACGCTAATACTATAAGGAAGGGAAGACATTTATTATACCGAAGGTACATACAGCCTCAACAATTGTCAATAAATATTAATGAGCGGTTACATAGGATAGCGGGAAAACTATACCTGACTTACAAAATTAAATAGAAGCAGAGTAAATACGGGTACACTGATAAAGCCAATAGGGACAAAGAAGCATAAAAAAAGGAACCTAGCTATAAGTCAGGTTCCTTTATGTTACCATTATAACCTCCTCTTGATTTAATGGTAATCATGAATATCGAGGTAATTCTTGATGTGGATACGGGATCAAATTTAGCTGTTTGTTAGTATATGGTACAATACTGTATTTACAGTATTTTTACGCTAATTATAGAGAGGCATCAGTGTATAATTATAACAGCGTTTACAAAGGGTATATCAGGATGGATATTTAAAGTCATTATAACGTTCTTATCGCGTTATATCTTAAATCTAAATTATACAGATATTTTGAATGAGTAAATGATGCTATAGGAATGCATGATCTGAGCTAAGTGCCTGTTTTATGAAAAGCCAGACAGATCTTTTTGGAGTCATTTGTCAGGTAAAAAAGATTTATTACCAATACAGCCACTGATAGAGACCATGACCTGAAAGAGTAGGGCTGCTGGGCCTGATAATGGATGTTAAAATAGAAGTAGTTGAAAATGAGAATATTAATAAGGAACGAGCGGGAGCTCAATAGATCCTGCTTGTTCCTTATTATAAAGATGAGGGTACTCACCTGATGTAAGACAACTATTTATCAATCAAAAAACTCGCTTAAAAACGACTCCTTCTTTTTGTGAGGGTGCCTTTTGTTATAGTCGTAGCCGTAATCCTTATAGCCAAACCGCTTGTAGTCAGAATCATAGTTCTCCTTCTTCGAATAGTGTTCTGCTGACCGTTCAATAATTTTTTTCAAGCTCGCCTCGGTCAAGCCAGACCTATCCCCATCTTTTCACTCATCAGAAGCGTTTCGTTGCAGGACGGGCATTTCATAGTATCAGTAGTTAGTTCAATTTAGAAAAACGGGTAAAAACATGATTTGTTTTATTAACTCCTAGTATGTGTTTTAATAGGTTATTCAATACGGCAAGATACACATTTTAGCCTCTTCATACGCGCCTGACTGTCCTACGAATGAAGTTATACGGGGCTGTATTTTCGGGTATGGCTTTACTTGTTAAACTCCCTCAGGAGGGCCTAGGATTAACTTGAATGAAGTATTTGGGAGGTTGAGAAATTATATTTAGAGTTCTGACTTAGCCAAAGTAAATAGAGCCACTACAGCTAAGTAAGTAGAGTTTATTGAATCAGATATTTCGTGAAACTTTAACTTCGTAAGAGTTTAACATTTATTCAAACCTGGATTTGTTGAAGTCTTTTACCTTGAAAGATAAGGTAGTGAGGGCTAAGGTCTGATAGAATTATAAGGCACAAAAAAACCGCATTCTCTTGACGAAAACGCGGTGCTAACAAGTGTCCAGAAGGAGAGTCGAACTCCTACACCCGTAAGGGCACTACCCCCTCAAAGTAGCGTGTCTACCAATTCCACCACCTGGACTTGCTTAGTGATCCCGCTGGGATTCGAACCCAGGACCCATACATTAAAAGTGTATTGCTCTACCAGCTGAGCTACGGAATCGTACTACAATGTAAAAAAGGATACTCTAAACTTGTTTGGTGATCCCGCTGGGATTCGAACCCAGGACCCATACATTAAAAGTGTATTGCTCTACCAGCTGAGCTACGGAATCGTACAATTTATAGGATTTGCGGTGTCGTTTCCCTTAATTGCGATGCAAAAGTAGTCGAGATAATATTATTATGCAAGCATCCCTCAACAAAAAAATGATAATTCTGGCTATAATAGGGCCCCTTTTGCTCCTTTTCGCCCCTTTAAGAGCCCAGGAAAATAAGCTTAAGGTAGCTGATTCTCTGTTTACTATAGGGAGGTATTCAGATGCCAAAAATATTTATGAGAATCATTTCCGTAACCACCAAAAATACAATCCGAACATCCTCCTTAAGCTGGCTTTTTTGTCGGAGCGGGCTAATGACTACACCCAGAGCCTCTTTTATCTGAGCAATCTGGCGCAGCTTGAGCCCAGTATACCACTCCTGAAAAAAATGAGTTCACTCGCCGAAGTATATAGCCTCCGGGGATATGAGTTCAATGACTATAGTTATTTTGTCATATTCTATCGACGGTACGGAGAGTTCATCCCAATCTTACTGCTTACCCTAGGGGTATATGTTTTTGTCGTCATGTTGATCAAGATTCGTAACGGTGAGCACATCTACAAAAGACATAAGTGGGCTATGATCATTTACCTGATCGCGCTGCTGGGGCTACTTAATCTCCCGGATAACTACAGTACGGGTATCATCAGCAATGGTAGTACGTATCTGCGATCGTACCCATCGTCGGCGGCTCACGTGGTTGAAAGGATTGGCAAAGGGCATAAACTAACTATTATTGGTGCGCGTGATAACTGGAATATGGTATTCTGGGAAGGGGAGTTAGTATACGTCCGTAAAAATGATTTGAAGATTATATAATATTGAAGCTTAGCGAATTATTAAATACTATTTGACTAAATGAGTATCTACTCAGGATCTGGTATGATAATTTCAATAAACAACTTACCTACGTTTTCGGGTTATAGATGTGTTTTTATGTATATTTCGCCAGCAAATCCATAATTAATAAACTATGAAAAAGTCTATGAAACACTTTACGCTCCTTTTTGTAGCGGTGCTTATGATGGGTGTAATGGCGTCCTGCAAGGACGAAGGACCCCATAATGATCCTATTATCCGTTTTACTTCTACTCTTAACAGCCAGAATACTCAGCCTCGTGCTACATCATCGGCTCAAGGATCGGCGGTGTTGGAATATAACAAAGAAACCCGTACCCTTACTTATAACATTACTTACCAGGGGCTGACTCCAACGGCGGTGGTAATTCACTCGGCTATGCCAGCCTGGGAAAATGGGCCTGCTCAATTTATTCTAACAAACGTTGGTACTTCACCCATCACTGGTTCAGTAACACTTAATTCAGAGCAGGAAAATCTGCTGGTATGGGGTAATATGTATATCAACATTCGTACAGAGCAGAATCCATTCGGTGAGATCCGCGGACAAATTATGCTGGATAGAGAAGAGGATATCTAACATATCCTTTTTTAAAGCGAAACAAAAGGGCAGATCATAGGATCTGCCCTTTTGTTTTATATAGAGCTGCTACGGCTTCTTGTATGCCATTATTCATCCTTTTTGCTCACCATACTAATAGCTGATATATAATCAACTATTTTTGCAGCTCCAAAAGTAGATTTATGGACACAGGCCAACGAAACTGGTTGGATTTACGTTTTGATTTTGCCCGGGATTCCTCCTATCCTGAGCAGCCTCTTTGTTAATTGAAAATAGAAGCATGCGAGTTTTTGAAAAGTACGAAAAAGTAGAAATTACTGATTTTGCCGCCGAAGGCAAGTGTATCTATAAGTCACCGGATGGAGTAATCTTCGTGGAAGGTGATGTGGCTCCTGGTGATATCGTAGATCTGGAAGTAGTTGGCAAGAAGAAGAAATTTAAGGAAGCCGTTGTCCGGAAAATACATTCCCAGTCGTCCCTGCGCACCCAACCTTACTGCTCACACCACGGCACCTGCGGGGGATGTCGCTGGCAACATATAGACTATGGTCACCAGCTGCGCTTTAAGAGACAGCAGGTGGTAGACCATTTTGAGCGTATTGGAAAGCTGCAGGGGGTACATGTCAATGACATCTTGCCTGCCGATGAAAAACAATTTTACCGCAATAAGCTGGAGTTTACCTTTTCAAATAATCGCTGGCTGACCCGCGAAGAGATCAGCTCCGGGCTGGACTTTAACCGGAATGCCTTGGGATTCCATGTTCCTAAGCGGTTTGATAAGATTTTTACGGTAGAGAAGTGCTATCTGCAGCCGGACCCCTCTAATGATATCAGAAATGGGCTGTACGCGTACATCAACAGCAAAGGGTACCGGAACTACGATGTTCGTAAGAACGTGGGTACACTACGAAATCTGATCATCAGAACAGCCAATACAGGTGATGTGATGGTCATCGCTCAGTTTGGGGAGAATGAAGAAGATGTGATCAGGGATGTGATGGAGTACCTCAATAACTCCTTCCCGATTATTTCTTCCTTGCACTACATTGTTAATACTAAGGGCAATGACTCCTATCAGGACCAGGAGGTGATTCACTACGCGGGAGAGCCGGTGATCCGGGAGACGATGGAAGACCTGACGTTCCTGGTGGGTCCCAAATCATTCTACCAAACTAACTCGGAGCAGGCATATCAGTTATTCAGCGTAGCACGAGACTACGCCGGTCTTACTGGTAATGAGTTTGTGTATGACCTGTATACCGGTACTGGTACTATCGCCAATTTTGTAGCGCGGCAGGCTCGCAAGGTAGTAGGAGTAGAGTACGTAGAAGCGGCCGTGGTAGATGCCCGCAAAAACTCAGCGCTGAATGGTATCACCAATACCAGTTTCTTTGCCGGGGATATGAAGGACTTGATGAACGAGGCGTTTCTGGCTCAACACGGCAGACCTGATGTGATTATTACGGATCCACCGCGTGCCGGTATGGATCTGCCCGTAGTAGAGACCATTCTGAAAGCAGCACCGGACCGCATCGTCTACGTAAGCTGTAATTCTTCGACTCAAGCCCGAGATATAGCGCTTATGTCAGAAGCCTACGAGGTTATGAAAGTACAGCCGGTGGATATGTTTCCTAATACCCACCATGTCGAAAATGTAGCTCTACTTGTAAAGAAACAATAAAGAAGTACTAGGGTGATTAGAATGGGGGCTCATCATTGGGCCCCTTATAATCAAAGTTGCTGAGATCATTGGCCTTGCTCCGGAAGGTATTGCCTGCCGGTGGCGTGGCCTGACTCTCAAAAGAAGCGATCGGATTGCTCGCTACCGGAATAGGACGATCCGCGGCCATAGGAGTTGGCGTAAAGTACGAATCCAGGTTATCGAACTTGGTGTACTTACCGATAAAGCGCAGCTGTACTGTGTCGAGCGAACCGGCCCGGTTCTTGGCCAGAATTACTTCACCTACACCCGCTACTGAGTTACCGGCTTCGTCCTGCGTTATACCGTAGTACTCAGGACGGTACAGGAATATAACCATATCCGCATCCTGCTCAATAGATCCTGATTCACGAAGGTCAGACAGCTGGGGCTTCTTCTCACCACCACGGGTTTCCACGGCCCGGCTCAGCTGCGAGAGGGCTATCACAGGTACATCCAGCTCTTTCGCCAGGTTTTTTAATGATCGAGATATCGATGCGATCTCCTGTTCACGGTTTCCACCGCCTTTTCCGCCTGTATCACCGGTCATCAGCTGCAAGTAGTCAATCACTACCAGCTGTATATCATGCTGAGCTTTAAGGCGTCGGCATTTTGCCCTTAGCTCTAGGATAGAGAGAGCTGGGGTATCATCTATAAAGATTGGGGCATTGGTAAGCCGGTTGATCCGATGGTGCATCTGCGCCCATTCGTGCGGAGCCAGGCTTCCTTTACGAATCTTCTCACTATCTATCTCAGCCTCGGCTGAGATCAGACGATTGACCAGCTGTACGGATGACATCTCCAGAGAGAAGATAGCCACCGGCTTATTAAATTCAACGGCAGCATTGCGGAGCGACGATACCACAAAGGCCGTTTTACCCATACCGGGGCGTGCCGCCAGAATGATCAATTCGGTCTTCTGCCAGCCGGACGTCAGGCGATCCAGGGCGGTGAAGCCCGACGGTATACCCGTCAGACCATCCGTATTGTTCTTTTTCTTATCCAGTTCATCCAATGCCTGACGCATCAGGGCTCCCATGTCAGAGTAGTTTTTACGGATGTTGTTCTCCGAGATGCGGAACAGTGACTGCTCAGTCTTATCAAGCAGACGGAACACGTCTGTTGTATCTTCAAAGGCTTCCTTCTGTATCTCGGATGAAATAGAGATCAGCTCGCGCTTGATGGCCGCCTGTGAGATAATCCGGGCGTGGTACTCAATGTTAGCGGCCGAGTTAACCCGGGAAGTTAATTCGGTTATATAAGAAGCTCCACCTACTAGCTCCAGTTCGCCGGTACTCCGCAGCTTGGCAGTTACCGTGAGCAGGTCAATAGGATCTGAATTAGCAAATAAGGTAATTATCGCACTGTAAATACGCTGGTGAGCTTCCTTATAGAAACTTTCCGGCTTTAAAATATCTGCTACAGCCGAGAGGGCATCCTTTTCAATCATCAGGGCTCCCAGTACGGCCTCCTCCATATCTACAGCCTGAGGGGGGAGCTTACCCAGCCCCGAATCACCACCTAGCCAGCGATTTGCGCCCGTTGCACGTGCCTGAGCAGGCGGTGTAGTGCCTGATTTTTTAAGAAAATTAAATGTCCTCTCGTTTTCCATAGTAGTACAATATTAAACATTGGGCACCACACAGTAAAGGGCGCCAGAAAACATTTTTTTGTATATAACTAATATTGTTGGCTACTTGGCTTGATTGTGAAGCGGTTGAACAACATGTATTTTTTTTTCAGTGTTAGATATTGAATATTTGGCAAAAAAAACTTGTTATAGCAGTAGGTGGCACACATTTATTTGCTAATTTTTTAACACGTTCCATTCTTAAACTAACAGATCAATAATTTGGTAGAAAAAATCATAATGCTCGAAGATGTTTCTCTGGTGGATTTCCTGGGAGTTCATAACACCAACATCAGAGAAGTTGCCGCTGCTTTTCCGGAAAGCAAGATTATATCACGGGGCAATGAAATCAGAATCCAGGGTACAGCTCCCGAGATCGTCAAGATTACGGACGTGCTGGATTCACTGCTCTCGCATTATCAGAAGTACGGTAAAGTAACCAACGAGAATGTAAAGAGGTACCTGACGGGTATCAGTAAACCTAATTCTGAAAGCTTTGATGAGGACGATGACGTAATCATTTATGGCAATAAGGGAATTGTTGTGAAGGCCAAAACACCTAACCAGAAGTTGCTGGTAGAGGAGGCTGCCAAGCACGATTTGGTTTTTGCAATAGGCCCAGCCGGTACGGGAAAAACCTATACCGCCGTTGCATTAGCGGTGAAAGCCCTTAAGAACAAAGAAGTAAAGAAGATAATTATAACCCGACCGGCCGTAGAAGCTGGTGAGAACCTGGGTTTTTTGCCGGGCGATCTGAAAGAAAAGATAGATCCTTACCTGAGGCCTATTTATGATGCCCTGGATGATATGATCGCACCCGAAAAGCTAAAGTACTACGTGGACAACCGCATTGTGGAGATTGCTCCACTAGCTTACATGCGCGGAAGGACGCTGAACAATGCCTTTATATTGCTGGATGAGGCACAGAATACTACACCTATGCAGATGAAAATGTTCCTGACCCGTATGGGCCCTAACTCAAAAGCGATCATTACCGGTGATAAGTCACAGGTGGATCTGCCTAAGAATCAAAAATCTGGTCTTATTGAGTCGGTTAATATACTTAAAGGAATAAAAGGCATTAGCTTTGTCGAACTGGAAGGTGCTGATGTAGTGCGGCATCGTTTGGTAAGGGATATTCTGGCAGCATATGAAAAATCGGAAAAGCAGGCTTAATCAAAAGATCTGCTCACTTATAATACTTCTTTTTTCAACATTAATATATTCCGAGTCGATTGCTCAGGTATCTGATGTATTGCTTGACCGTTGTGCGACAAACGAGAGATTAAATCGTCGTATTGAAGCTAATCCTAGTTGGCTACGCAACCGTATAAGGACCGAAGAGGCCATAGCAGAGTATATGCGTAACGGTAATGGACGCACCCGTAAAGGAGCCGATGAAGTTATTCAGATTCCGGTTGTCGTTCACGTTATACATGATCAGGCAGAAACGAGTATTGGAGGAGCTAATAATCCCAATATTACAGCTGAACAAATAAAAAGTCAGATTGAGGTACTTAATGAAGATTATCGTAGGAAGCCTGGTACTCCAGGCTCCAACGATGATCCCTTGGGTACTGATACGGGTATAGAGTTTTACCTGGCCGATTACGATCCAGATGGTCGCGTTACGGATGGAATTACCCGTACGCGTTATACCACCAAAACTAGTTTCAATCCTTTTACGGATGATCAGCTACTGGCTGATCTGGTATACTGGCCTTCTGACAAGTACCTCAATATCTGGGTGTGCCGTCTTAGCAATAATTATCTGGGGATTGCGCAGTTTCCTTCGGTAGAAGGTATACCCGGTCTGGATGACTCCAATGAAGAATTTACCATGACGGATGGTGTAATCATTGATTTCCGCTTTTTCGGCCGTAAAACCGGAGCCATTACCAGCCGGATCTACAATACCGGTAGAACCACTACCCATGAAGTAGGTCATTGGCTGGGGCTGATCCATACCTGGGGAGATGTAGACTGCGGTACTGACTACTGTGATGATACGCCTCCTACCAAAGAACCAAATCAGACTACTAACTGTAATGATAAGTTTTCAAACTGTACCGGGGTCACTACCCGCAACATGATTGAGAACTACATGGATTATTCACCAGACTCCTGTATGCATATTTTTACAAAGTGCCAGGCAGAGCGTATGAGAGCCGTGTTGGCGGTGAGTCCGCGGCGGGCCCGTTTGGTTGAATACGCCAAGCTTGGGAGACTGGAACCTTCGGAAAGACTGGTAATGGAACTGTTTCCTAATCCGGTTTCTACTCAGCTACAGGCCAATATCCGCTTCACCGACTATCAGGATATAACGGTTACCATCTATGATACACGGGGCCTGATTGTGGAGCAAACCACCTATCAGGATGTCTGGAGTCGAAGGATAAATGTGGATGTTAGGAATTATACACCAGGTATATATTATTTAAAAGCTACTGTCAATAACGAATCGGTAGTCAACCGGTTTGTCGTAATACGTTAGCAAATGTTTGAAAGGGCTCCATTTATCAGGTACATCCTATGTCTTGTGAGTGGAATCCTGCTGCATGAATTTCTGCTCCTCAGGTCTCCCGTTTCTATTCAAAGTAGTCTACAAGTTGTAAGCATAAGCCTACTTGTAGCATCCCTGGCTACTTTCCTATTTCTTAGAAGGCATATACTGACTACGGGTATAGTATTATCGGTTATACTGTTCGTATTTGGTGTTGTAACTGCTCAGTTGCATGCACAGCGATACCTGCAGGCCATTAAGCAGCTGGAAGTACCCTATGATACCTACCTGCTCACGGTAAAGTCATTACCTGAAAAAAGACCATCTACTTTACGTTATCGGGTAGAGGTTAATCAGCTTCGGCTGGCGGGTGAATGGGAGCCGGTCCAGGTGGAGGCTATGGTTACCACTCCCGCCAGAGCTGCGCAGGTACTAGCTCCCGGTGATGTAGTGGTGGTAAGAGGAAGTCTGCAAAGACCTGTCCCGCCTCGAAACCCCGATGAATTTGACTATTGCCGTTACCTTCGCTACCGCGGTATAGCCTGGACGGACTACCTCACTGACAGTACCTATCAGGTAGTATCTCATGTAGAGGATACCTGGAGTGTCCTTGGCTGGAGCCTGGGAATTTCCGGCTGGGCTGATCGTACATTACGCGCTTATCTACCTGAAGATGATTCATACGCCTTGGTTAAGGCTATGTTGTTAGGGCGCCGTGAGGATCTGCGTAGCAATCTGGTAGATTCTTTTACATTATCGGGCGCAGTACATGTACTGTCGGTTTCGGGGCTACACGTAGGAATTTTCTTTGCGATCATTAGTTGGGCGCTGGGTTGGCTTCGTCGGATCAGGTATGGAAAGTACATGTACTTTGTAGTCCTGTCCCTGCTGCTCTTCTTTTATGCCCTGGTCACCGGACTACCTCCCTCCGTACAGCGGGCTACGCTGATGTGTATTGTATGGGTAGCAGCCCAGACTATACAGCGGAGGCACGAGTCCATCAATACATTGGCTATTTCTGCCTTTGCTATTTTACTGGTCGATCCGGATGCTCTATTCACTGTTGGTTTTCAGCTTTCATACTTGGCGGTGCTAGGAATAATACTATTTTACAAGCCGCTTGACAACTTGGTCGAAACACCTAATCGGGTACTTCGGTGGCTCTGGCAGATTACTGCCGTTTCGGTTTCGGCACAATTGCTGACTTTTCCGCTGAGCATCTACTATTTTCATCAGTTTCCCTTTTATTTCTGGTTAGTTAATCCGTTTGTGATAGGTCTCACTTCTCTTTTATTACCAGCTTCACTAATACTACTTTTTGTCAGTTTATTTCCCATCCCATTACTAGCCAACTGGGTGGCGTGGGTGACCAACCTGATTGCGTACCTAACCAACCAGGTGGTAGCGATACCCAGGTGGCTTCCCAACCATCTGATCGAAGGGTTAGTGCTGGATGCCGTGGAGGTAGCAGGTTTATTTCTGGTGCTACTACTTGTATGGCAGATCCTCCGTACTCGTGAAGTGGCGGTTCTGAAGCAACTTGCTCTTCTGGTTGTTCTGGTAATGATCTATTCAATATCATCTACACTTAAAACCTATCAGGAGGAGAAAATGGTGATTCATTCTATCCCAAGACATACAGTTATCACTGTTAAAAAAGATAACAGCATGTACTTGCTTGCAAATCCTGAATTTTGGGCTGACACGGCTGCCTATGAATATCGCCTTAACAACTATCTAGTCAACCAACTGATAAATGATACCATACACTCTAACCTGGCCGGGGACGGACACTTTGGAAACCTAGAAGTCCGGCAAACACAGCTGGGTATGCTGCTCAGGTGGAATGGTAATAATTGGAAGCAAAGCCGTGCAAAAGATGAGGTGCCGGATTATGTTCTAATAACATCCAGAAAGTATCCGCGTTATGAAACGCTAAGCCCTAATAATGTTGTTTTCTTGCTAGGTGGACAGATGGGAACCCGTACGAGAGCCCGTTGGAAAGAATTACTTTCAGCCTCCGGTAATACCTTCTATGACCTTACTGTAGATGGAGCCATTACCCTTACTGATTAATATTATTTTTGAAGTCCTCCGGCCAAAACCTTTTGGTTAAACATACGTTAGATTTTAATATGGAAAAGATAGAAATAATCCAAAAAACGTATAGAGATTACGTTCTGGAAAATGGCACCCCACCCGCCTCGGTGTATATATTCATGAAACGGCTCAACCTGACTGAAGCTGAGTTCTATGAATACTACAATAACTTCGAATCTATTGAGCAGGATGACTGGCTTACATCTTTCAAAGAGGCTCGTCAGGCAGCTGAATCGGAAGAGGTTTACTTCCAGTACTCGGTTCGGGAAAAGCTGCTTGCTTTTTACTACACCTGGGTAGAAGTACTCAAAAAGGATCGTAGCTACTTTGTATACAGCTACAACCGTCTCAAACAACCTGTATCACGCTATACCGGTCATCTGGCTCTATTGAAAGAGGCGTTCTATGCCTTTGCGATGGAACTGGTTATGGAAGGTCGCGAAAGTAAGGAAGTTGTCATACGGCCGGTAATATCCGACCGCTACGTCGATGGTCTGTGGATGCAGTGCTTATTTATTCTTGATTTTTGGGTGAAGGACACCAGCCGTGGCTTCGAAAAAACTGATACGGCCATTGAGAAGTCGGTAAATACCTCCTTTGACCTGATGGGACAGTCGGTAGTGGACACGGTGCTGGACCTGGCTAAATTTGTATATCAGAACAGAAAGTAATGAAAGAACAAGGATCAATACCCACCTCTAAGGTAGCCCGGGCTACTCAGTTTGTGAAGACAGGTGTGAAGATAGGGGGGAATTATATCAAGTATAACGTCAGGAAAATGGTTGACCCTTCCACTACGCGGGAAGAGCTTCACCAGGATAATGCTACTGATATATACGAATCACTTAGCCAGCTGAAAGGTTCTGCACTGAAAGTGGCTCAAATGCTCAGTATGGACCGTAACGTATTGCCCCGTGCCTATGTAGATAGATTTCAGATGTCGCAGTACTCGGCTCCGCCGCTATCGGGCCCTTTAGTGATTAAGACATTCAAAAAGTACCTGGGCAAGTCACCCAACGAGCTTTATGATGAATTTGATATGAAAGCCGCTAATGCCGCTTCCATTGGTCAGGTACATCAGGCACAGAAAGGGAGCAAAAAGCTGGCCGTAAAGATTCAGTATCCCGGTGTGGCTGATAGTATCAGTTCAGACCTAAAAATGGTAAAACCCATGGCGATACGACTCTTCGGGCTTAACGAGCGGGATATTGATCGTTATATGGGTGAAGTAGAGTCGCGGCTCCTGGAAGAAACCGATTATGAGCTTGAACTACGTCGCTCAGTAGAGATCTCAGAAGCCTGCGCTCATATTAAGGGCCTGGTATTCCCCCGATACTATCCCGAACTGTCTGCCAGCCGCATCCTGACCATGGATTGGCTGGATGGGCTGCACATGAAGGACTTCCTGAAGACTAACCCGTCGCAGGAAGTACGTAATCAAATAGGGCAAGCTCTGTGGGATTTCTATGATTTTCAGGTACATCAGCTCCGTCAGGTACATGCTGATCCGCATCCGGGCAACTTCCTGATGCGTACAGACGGAACTATGGGGGTGATAGACTTTGGCTGTATCAAGGTTATCCCCGAGTTCTTCTACGATACCTACTTTGCTCTTATTAATCCGGATACTCTGGATGATGAGGAGCAGACCCGGAAGATATTTTATGATTTAGAATTCATTACCCCCGAGGATACTGCTCAGGATAAGCATCTCTTCACAGAGCTTTTCAAGAAGATGACTCTATTATTGGGAAAGCCCTTTGCCGAAGATGAGTTTGACTTTGGTGATGAAAGCTACTTTGATTCAGTGTACGCCTTTGCTGATGAATTGCAGAACGTAGAGGAGCTTAAGAACTCCAAGGTGGCCAGAGGGTCGCAACATGGTCTGTACATCAACCGTACGTACTTTGGCCTTTATTCCATGCTGAATGAATTAAAGGCCAAAGTAGTCACTAACAAGCCCGAGTGGCTGAGGAGCAAGAAGCAGGCGGTGATTTAGGGGATTTGGTACAGCCTGGCTATTTCTTCGGTCAGTTTTTGGTCCCACATAGCCTGCGCTCCAGTATTAAGTCCGTGCTGGGTTTGACCGTCGTAGCTTTTCTGCTCCCGGTCCATATCCCTGAATGCTTCCAGAAATTCATATTGGATCTGGCTGTCGTGATCTTCGATGGTCAGATCTATTTTTTTTAACCGCTCCTTAAATCGTTCGGCTACCAGACGTGTCACATCAAAGTGCAGTTGCTCGTGCCGGAGTGTATAGTCATTATGGGCGCTTGATCTGCTCCACGACATGCTTTTGACCATAAATGTCTTTACACTGATCTCGATTTCCAAATGCTTTTCCTTCATTCGAGCTGCCCCTTCGTAAGATAAACTGGTAAATACAGCAGCGGCATAGTTACTGCCGGGGCGGCTGCTGACGCCCTGAAAATCCGTCCAGGTAAGTTTACGCTCCGGACGGTAAAATACGGTATCCCGCGTATCCTGGTATGGCTTATCAACAAATACCAGCTTGACACCACGCGCCAGAGCCGGATTTTTTCCCTCATTTTCTTTTATCCATTTATCCAGATGCTTTAATCCGGCAGCCATCAGCCGGCGTGCCAGCGCTTCATGGTCATAGGGAGTTTCAGGGCGGGTGTAGCTAACCTTCGCCTGGTACTGGGTAAGATCTACCGGTACGGCCTGGCGGGTCCAACCAAAGGAGAGGTGAATCGAAAAATCACCGGATATCTTATTGGGAGCTACCCGTTTCTCATTGATCGCAAAATCTTTCACCGTAATAGTTACAGGAATCATATTCTCATTACGTGCAGGAGTAGAGTAAGACCAGTACTCGTACAGACTGCGTTCAAGACGGGCATCCGCCATTAGCGGACGTACTTTAGTATATTCGACTATTGTCCCCATGGAGGCACCCGGAGTATTTCTCCCATCTATTACATCCAGTACATAGAATGATGCATCGCTGGCCAGTGCTATCTTTTCTTTCTGAAAACGTATTGGTGCAGTTTCCTGCTGAGCCCAGGCCACTGTAGATGTAGTAATAATAACTACCGGTATCAGTAGCCGCAAGGCCTTATTTTTATGAAGCCATTGAATCAATGTCATGCTTTCCCTAATTTGCGATATAATTAAACAGTAGATGAGTAAAACTATAACGAACCCTCGCCCTCATTTTGATGACATATTCATGGAATTAGCCAAGAATCTGGCTAATCGTTCGCATTGTATCAAAGCACAGGTAGGAGCGGTGCTGGCAAAGGATACCCGTATTATATCCATTGGCTACAACGGCCCTCCCGCCGGTACGCATAACTGTGATGAGGAGTTTCCCGAAACAGGATGTCCCCGCGATTCCAAGGGGAGCTGTTCGCTAGCTCTGCATGCCGAGCAGAATGCTATTCTGTATGCCGTAAAAAATGGATCGAATATCGAAGGTGCTACCTTATATGTAACACTCGCGCCCTGTATATCGTGTGCCCGAGTAATATACACAATGAAGATACAGAAAGTTCTCTATCTGGACTCCTACGCCGCCTACAAAGGCATTGGCGTTGAGGAAGGTGTAGAGTTTCTGAAGCGATTTGGCGTAGAGGTGGAGCAGTATGGTGTAGGGGCTACGGGGATGGTACTTTGACCACAAAAAGAAAAGCGTTTGGAACTACTCCAAACGCTTCTTATATAAAATAGCAGGCGACTCAACTATCAATGATGAACACCACCATGGCCGTGAACGTGACCATGTTCCAGTTCATCAGGGGTCGCATCCCGTACGGCCACTACCTTGCCTTCAAAGTGCATGGTCTTACCAGCCAGCGGATGGTTAAAATCCATGATTACATGCTCATCAGTAACCCGTACCACCTGGCCCTGCAGACGATCTCCTTCTTCGTTGGTCATAGGTACTATGTTACCAATGGCCAGCAGTTCTTCTTCATTGACGTCATCCATCTTGAAGATTTCCTTCGGAATCTCAACTACGGCATTCGGATCAAATTCTCCGTAGCCTGATTCGGGTTCAATGGTAAAGTTAAATGAGTCCCCATCGGATAAGTTCTGCAGATTATCTTCAAAGCCTTCTGGTAAGCCACTCATGCCATATATGAAGTACATGGGATCTGTATCATCCACAACTTCTACTACATCCATATCATTTTCTTCGTCTGGTATGCTCAGACTATATGTTACAGCTACGACTTTATTTTTTTCAATTTTCATAGGCATCTTAGGTTTAAAATGTTGTTGAATGATAGTAGTTATGAGTTTAAATTTACCAGTGGTACTTTGCAAACGTACGGCTATTTATTTCTAAAAGCCTTTTTAAATGAATTTTTTAGCACATTTGATGCTGTCGGGTGACCGGGAGGGAGTGATAATGGGCAACTATGTTGCTGATTTCATCAAAGGAAAACTTACTTATGAAAAAGTAAAAGATTGGCACCCTGACTATCTACTTGGAATACGGCTTCATCGGTTTATAGACTCCTTTACAGACTCACACGCTGCCGTACGCCAGATCCGCCATCAGGTGGCTCTTACCCACGGCAAAGTAGCCGGCGTAGCCGTTGATATCTACTTTGATCACTTCCTGGCCCGCAGATTTGAACTGTACCGTCAGGAAACACTGCCAAACTTCTGTGCCAGAATGTACGCCGTTGTCAGGAAGAACCACGAATTGATACCACTGGCCATGGTACCCATGGCTGAATCCATGATCCGGCACAACTGGCTGGTTGGTTATAGCGAGATTGGTGGCATTGGACGGTCCTTTCAGGGATTAGCTACTCGCTTCGCCTTCATGTCGGCGATACGGGGGGCAGAGCAGGATTTAGTGAAGAATTATCTATATTACGAATCCCTTTTTCAGCCGTTCTTTGCTGAACTGGAAGAGGAAGCACAGCAATTTATACAGCAGAACCAATAAGTACCTACATTACAAGTTATGGCTATCGCGCCGGATGTTATCTTAAAAGAAATCAGGAATAAGCAGTTCAGACCGGTTTATTTTCTTTACGGGGATGAACCTTACTATATAGAGGCCATTGCCGAGGAGCTGGAAAAACGGGTTGTGCCCGAAGCCGAAAAAGGATTCAACCAGTTTGTGCTGTACGGCAAGGATACCGACCTGGCAGGCGTATTGGGGTACGCCCGGCGTTTTCCATTTATGGCGGAGCGGCAGCTGGTGTTGGTCAAGGAGGCCCATAAGCTGGGAGGAATAGAGCAGAAGGAACAACAGACCCGCCTGGAAGACTATGCCCTGAATCCGCTTACCAGTACGACACTGGTTTTTTGCTACCACGCCAATGCCGATGAGCGCAAATCATTCCTGAAAGGCATAGCCGGTAAGGGAGCCGTAGTACAGTCTAAGAAGATGTACGACAACAAGCTGCCTGAGTGGGTAGCTGCCTACTGCCATTCACACGGTGTCAAGATCAGCCCTAAGGCCGTTCAGATGCTGGTGGATAACATCGGTAATGATTTACAGCGGCTGGTAAATGAAATACAGAAAGTACTCGTCAACCTGAAAGCAGGTGAGGGTATTGATGCCGAACTGGTAGAGAAGTACATCGGCATAAGTAAGGAATATAACGTATTTGAGTTCCAGAAAGCCCTGTTGCAGCGGGATGTCATTAAGGCGAATCAGATTGCCGCGCATTTTGCCGCTAATCCTAAGGACAACCCTTTGGCCCCGATGCTGATCATTTTGTACGGCTTCTTTAGTAAAGTACTGATCACGCACGCTACTAATGACCGCTCCGAAAAAGGACTTGCAGCCGCGCTGGGGGTGAATCCCTACTTTGTCAAAGACTACATGCTGGCGGCCCGCAACTACCCATTCCCGAAAGTGGCTCACATTATCCACTACCTGCGTACCTGTGATAGCCAGCTCAAAGGGGTGGAAGGTGGTACCATTAGCGAAGGAGAAATGCTGAAAGAACTAGTATTCAAAATAGTACATTAAGAAGACTTCTCGACTCTGTTCCTCCTGGTTATCAGCTGAAATAGCAGAGAGACTGCAATGATTGCAACCGTACCGGCACTAAGTCCTACCACCAGCCGGTGCGGTATACTATCAAACCATTCATGAGGGTTTGTATTCTGCTCTTTCATGAATATCATCGTTGTACCCACCGACAGTAAAAACCAGTATGCAATCTTGCTAATGGTGGTTGGGGATACGTACGTACCCGCCGGCTCATTGATCTTGAATAACACCCACAGTAGAGCTACTAACCCTATGGCTGATCCTATGTGTTCAAGTAGTACATATAGGGGCTGTTTACCTCCTAGTGCTGTATACGTTTGCTCAAAGATGGCCGGTGCCAGGTTATAAATGCCTAGGTACCCATCCGGATATCCTAATTTGTCCCAGATAAAATGAGACGCTATTCCAATCAGGGTAGAGGCAGTAAAGGCCAGCCAATGCTTACGTAAGTATTTGTAGAAATTGAACCCCATAAATCCGCTGAATCGTTTGTCAAACGGTGCGGGCAGGTGAGACAGCAGGGGATTCCGGATGAGCAAATGATATAACGCTGAAAGGCAGAAAGCTAGTGGCAGATCAAACAGAACAATACCGGGTAATGTATGTCCGAAGTCATAACTGCCACTAAACGCCATAAAATATTCGAAATCAGGCGTCATACTGCCAAATACCAGGCCTGTTACCGAAAACCATTCTGGCTTCCATTTTTTTAGCGGGAGTATTATGGCCGGGTGAGATAATGTAAAGGGCATATCCGTAATAACAACTTTATCAGGTGCTACTTACAAATTCCAGGCCCGCCGGCAAAACGAAAGCCGGATCGATGATAGAGAAGAATATTGGATTTTACGGAGTAGACCAGTAGGGAATGGATAGGCTGGCAGAGAGTCAAAAATAAAAAACCCTAACTTAGGAAAGTTAGGGTTTAGGAGAAGTGTAGCGGGGAGCAGGATCGAACTGCCGACCTCAGGGTTATGAATCCTGCGCTCTAACCATCTGAGCTACCCCGCCGTTCTAATTTTTGACAAAACTAAGGCGAAAAAAATTACGTTGCAAACAATTTTTGCATATTTCGTCGGAGAGACCTAACTTACAAATTCAAGAACGGTCGTAAATCCTGAAAATGGATTTTTATAAGTTGTGGGAGGCGAGTGGTAAGCGATTGATTCTAAGAAAAATGTAGTATAGCTAGATATAAAGGGCATTATTGAATTCCTAACTAACGAGTCGAATATGGAAAAACACAAATTTGTGGTCGAATACGAATTACGCTCATCTCCCAAGGTGCTGTTCCCCTATATTAGTACTGCATCCGGGCTGGAGCAGTGGTTTGCCGAGAAGGTAAAAGTACTGCCCGATCATCGTTTTGACTTCCAATGGGACGGGGATAGTCATATGGCCCGACAAACTTCCCACCGTCTCAATAAGGCTGTACGTTATGAATTCGAAAATACGGGAGAAACCGAGTTCGATCTTAACTATATCGAAATGAAGCTCGAAGTGAGCGAACTTACACAATCTACTTACCTTCGTGTCGTTGATTATTCACAAAATGCCGACGATCAAGAACTATTATCCATGTGGAATGGGTTAATAGAGAGCTTAAAGGAAATAGTAGGTAGTTAATGAAAAAGCTGGATAAGCTGGTACTAAAAACATTCTGGGGACCCTTTGTGGTCACATTGTCAGTAGTAATATTCATCTTCCTGATGCGGATCATGATATTCTACATCGACGAATTCGTCTCAAAAGACGTAGGACTGTCCGAATACGCCCGTTTGTTTTTCTATTTTACTCTTAGCACCATACCCATAGCGCTGCCCCTGGCTGTGCTACTCTCATCCCTGATGGCCTTTGGTAATCTGGGAGAGTTCTTCGAACTGACTGCCATTAAAAGTGCCGGCGTATCTATTGTAAGGGTGATGATGCCGCTGTTCATTATTTCATTCTGTATCAGTATCTTCTCCTTTTTCTTTAATGACCGTACCGTCCCCTGGGCTAATCTGAAAGGGTATAGCCTGTTGTACGACATCAAAACTACTAAAGCTACCCTTAAAATAAAGGAGGGAATCTTCTACAACGACCTGCCCGGCTATAGTATCAAGGTAGATAAAAAACTACCTGATGGGAGAACCATGCAGGGTATGGTTATATACAAGCACGATACGCGCTCCTACGAAAGAGGAAATACCCAGGTAATCCTGGCGGACTCGGGTAGGATGTACACCATCAATAACAATGGCTACCTGGTCATTGAACTCTTCAGTGGAAGCGACTATCAGGAGGTTATTGATGCTTCCGGAGCTAACCGGGCGGTTGTGTATGGCCCTGCTATGAGTGGTGGTGCCGCGTCGGGTGCCAACTTTGTTCGCAACCGTTTTGATACGTATAAGCTGGTAGTGAGCTTGGAATCATTTGGGATGAGACGTACGGATGAAGATCAGTTTAAGTACCACGAGTTCATGAAGAATATCAATTCGCTGAACCAGGCAGCTGACTCCATTCGTAATGACTTCAAACAAACCCGTGAACGGCTCGTCGCCAACAGCCAGCAGTACTTTACCTACCACGCCCGTACTTCATACACCTATGGCGTCAAGACCGAGCCTGGTAAGTGGATAGATTCGGTTATTGCTAAGCCGGTAGGGGATAGCATTCGAAAGGAGATCCTGTCTACCGCCCGTAACTCCGCCCAGAGCATGGCTAGTTTCGCCAAGTCTAACCAGGAATATCTGCAGAGTAAGCTCAAGGAAGGAAATCGCTACGAACTGGAAAAACATCATAAATATACCCAGGCCTTCTCGTGTCTGGTCATGTTCCTGATTGGAGCACCACTGGGAGCTATTATTAAGAAAGGTGGCTTCGGAATGCCGGTACTTATCTCGATCGTATTCTTTATCCTGTTGTACGTACTGACGATACAGGGAGATAAATGGGTAAAAGAAGGACTCCTGAATGTTTACTTCGGAGCGTGGTTACCTAATACCGTGTTGCTGCTATCTGGATTGTACTTTATAGACCGGGCCCGTAATGACTCCCGTCTTTTCGAAAAAGACGTATACATTATGTTCGTTAAAAAAATTCAGGCAAAGTTCCGCAAACAGCATTCACAGCCAACGGAGCTAACTTCACAGGAGGCCGAACTAGAAGCCTGATTTTGTACTTTAAAAAGTATTCCGTACTTTTGCGGCTGTTTTATTTTTTATTATTCACATTTTAATCTGTTGTTACAATCATGTATTTAACCACGGACAAGAAGAAAGAAATCTTCGAGAGCAAAGGGTTTAAGAAAGAAGCTGGTGATACCGGCTCACCTGAGTCCCAAATTGCACTGTTCACGTATCGGATCAACTACCTGACCGAACACCTCAAAACGCACAAGAAAGACAACGACACGCGCCTGGGGCTACTCAAAATGGTTGGTAAGCGTAGAAGACTATTGGATTATCTGTCAAAGAAAGACATTAATCGCTACCGTGCCATCATTGCCGAGCTGAACATTCGTAAGTAATTTTAGCATAGTCAGGGGATTTGCCGCAAAAGCAAGTTCCCTGATTTGCGTTAAAAATGTCCCCAACGTCTTCTCTTTAAATTTATTTTTTTAATAAGTCCTAACTTTTTCTTCATTAGGCAGATATAATAGTAGGTTGTGTATGCTTTATACACAAAAACTAATGTTAACTTTTTGAGTTAGACTATTAAGCGGTTCAAAGCGGTCATTCATTTATCTATCCAATCTTTTATGCAATTTAACGTCATCACAAAGACAATATCACTGCCCGATGGCAGACAAATCACAATTGAAACTGGGAAACTAGCGAAACAGGCAGATGGCTCGGTCGTAGTACGTTTGGGTAATACCATGCTACTGGCTACTGTAGTTGCCAATAAAGAAATTAGAGAGGGGATTGATTTTCTGCCTCTGTCAGTAGATTACCAAGAAAAATTCGCTTCGGCAGGACGTATACCCGGTAGCTTTATGCGCCGTGAAGGTAAGCTTTCTGACCACGAAGTACTAGTAAGCCGTCTGGTGGATCGCGCTATGCGTCCCTTGTTCCCGGACGACTACCACGCTGAAATTCAAATTAATATTTTCCTTATCTCTGCTGACGCGGAGGCACTACCTGACGCGCTGGCTGCCCTGGCAGCATCAGCAGCGCTGATGGCTTCTGATATTCCTTTCAATGGTCCCGTATCAGAAGTACGTGTAGCCAAGATTGATGGGCAGTACATTGTGAACCCTAAGTCATCTGATCTTTCCAGAGCAACTATCGATCTGATGGTAGGTGCTACCAGCAAAGATATTACCATGGTGGAAGGTGAACTGGAAGAAGCTTCAGAAGAAGAAATCATTGAAGCTCTTAAAGTAGCCCACGAAGCTATCAAAGTTCAGTGTGAGGCCCTGAAAGAGTTTGAAGCTGAGGTAGGAAAAACCGAAAAACGTGAATATCCCGGAGATCTGCAGGATCCCGAACTGGAAGCCCGTGTTCGTAATTTCTGCTATGACAAAGTATATGCGGTAGCTAAGCTAGGTGGTGGCAAGCAGCAACGTAAAGAAGGCTTTAAAGCAGTACATCAGGAGTTCATGGCAACTATTCAGGAAGGCGAAGAAGTCAATGAGTCCCTGATCAAGCGCTATTTCCATGATCTTGAGTATGATGCATCCCGTCGTCTGGTACTTGATGAGCGTACTCGTCTGGATGGCCGTCAGCTGGATCAGGTTCGTCCTATTGCCAGTGAAGTAGACTTCCTGCCCAATGCACATGGTTCTGCTCTGTTTACCCGTGGAGAAACCCAGTCTCTGACTACGGTTACTTTGGGAACTAAAATGGACGAGCAGATTGTAGATACAGCAATGAACTACGGTTACAACAAGTTCCTGCTTCATTATAACTTCCCTGGTTTTTCTACCGGTGAAGTAAAACCTAACCGTGGACCCGGACGTAGAGAAGTAGGTCATGGTAACCTGGCTCTGCGTGCTCTTAAGAAAGTATTACCTGCTGAGGCTGAGAATCCATACACCATTCGTATCGTATCGGATATTCTTGAGTCTAACGGTTCATCTTCAATGGCAACGGTATGTGCCGGTTCGCTGGCCCTGATGGATGCCGGTCTGAAAATTAAAGCACCTGTATCTGGTATTGCCATGGGTCTGATCTCGGATGCCGAAACCGGAAAGTATGCTGTACTGTCTGATATCTTGGGTGATGAGGATCACCTGGGTGATATGGACTTCAAAGTAACAGGTACTGCCAACGGTATCACCGCTTGTCAGATGGACATCAAAGTTGATGGTCTTTCGTTTGAAGTACTTACCGAAGCGCTTCTGCAGGCCAAAGCAGGTCGTCTGCACATCCTGAATGAAATGAGCAAGGCGATTAGCGAGCCACGCCCAGATCTGAAGCCTCATACTCCACGTGCCGTAGTAATTAAGATCGATCGTGAAATGATTGGCGCGGTTATTGGTCCAGGTGGTAAGGTTGTACAGGATATCCAGAAAGAGTCAGGTGCCACAGTGTCTATCGAAGAAAAAGATAACGCCGGATTTGTGAGCATTTTCTCTGCTAACAAAGAGTCAATGGACAAAGCTGTTGCCCGCGTTAAAGGAATCGTAACCGTACCTGAGATTGGCGAAGAATACACCGGTACCGTGAAGACAATTATGCCTTTTGGTGCTTTCGTGGAATTCTTACCAGGTAAAGATGGTTTATTGCATATTTCGGAGATAAAGTGGGAGCGCCTTGAGAACATGGACGGTGTGCTTGAAGTAGGCGAAGAGGTTCGGGTTAAGCTAGTTGATGTTGATAAAAAGACAGGAAAATATCGTTTGTCCCGTAAAGTTCTTCTTCCTAAGCCGGAGAACAAATAGCCCGAAAATATTGTTTTTCTAATATGAATGATTTTAAGGGGTATTACGTTATACACTAAAATTAACAATACTAATAGATGAGACAGCTAAAGATCAGCAAGCAGATTACCAATCGCGAAAGCCAATCGCTCGATAAATACCTGCAGGAGATCGGTAAGGTGGATTTGTTGACACCGGATGAGGAAGTGACGTTGGCTCAGAAAATTCGCGAGGGAGATCAGCTTTCGCTAGAAAGGCTTACCAAGGCTAATCTTCGTTTCGTGGTTTCGGTAGCTAAGCAGTATCAAAACCAAGGCCTTTCACTAGGCGACCTGATAAACGAAGGTAACCTGGGGCTAATTAAAGCTGCTCAACGTTTTGATGAAACACGTGGATTTAAATTTATCTCCTACGCTGTTTGGTGGATTCGTCAGTCTATCCTGCAGGCATTGGCTGAGCAATCACGTATCGTGAGGCTTCCATTGAACCGGGTTGGATCACTCAATAAGATTTCAAAGACTTTTTCTGAACTGGAGCAGCGCTTTGAGCGTGAGCCTTCCCCCGAAGAACTAGCCGAAGTACTGGAAATATCATCTTCGGAAGTGGTCGATACCATGAAAATTTCAGGTCGCCACGTATCTATGGATGCTCCCTTTGTACAAGGTGAGGAAAATAGCCTTCTGGACGTACTGGAAAATGACCTCGAAGATAAGCCTGACTCAGGTCTAGTAAACGAATCTCTACGCAAGGAAGTACAGCGTGCTCTGTCAACTCTGACTCAGCGGGAAGCGGATGTAATCGCTCTGTACTTCGGATTGAACGGCGAGCATGCTATGACGCTGGAAGAAATCGGTGAGAAATTTAACCTTACCCGTGAGCGCGTACGCCAGATAAAGGAGAAGGCCATTCGTCGTTTGCGTCATGCTTCACGCAGCAAAGCCCTAAAAACATATCTTGGATAGTCATAAAAGATTTTCCGATCCAATGTTGTAATGTATTTTTGAAAGCCTCTTCTTGTAAGAGGCTTTTCTTTTTTTTTAGTCATGGCAGTTTTACAACCCCTCATTGATCTAGTCGCCCTCTGTGCTCAGCAGGGTATACAGCACGCCGTTATTTCTCCCGGTTCGCGCAGCGCGGCGCTTACTCTGGCCTTTGCCCGTAGCACGCATATAAAGACCTACGTGATTATGGACGAAAGGGCAGCGGGCTTTATCGCCTTAGGTATTGCACAACAGATCAAAGCTCCCGTAGCTATTGTATGTACTTCGGGTAGTGCCGCCTATAACTTTGCACCGGCCGTAGTAGAGGCTTACTTTCAGCAGGTCCCATTACTGGTACTCACGGCCGACCGGCCCAAAGAGTGGATACACCAGCAGGATGGGCAGACCATCTACCAGAACGAGATCTATGGCAAGCACGTTAAAAAGGCCTACGAGCTGCCGGCTGATTATACCCATCCTGATGCCCAATGGTACATCAATCGTACCGTCAACGAAGCTATACTAGCCTCGATGGCCTTTCCACAGGGACCTGTCCATATTAATGTGCCTATTCGGGAGCCATTTTATCCGGAAGCGAGTGAAGCCTTTGTTCCAACTGCCGGTTTGCGTAAAGTTAGCCGACTGACCACTGAAGCTGTACTATCCGTAGATACCTGGCATGAGTTGCTGAATGAGTGGGATGAGTCAGAGCGTATCCTGATCGCAGGAGGACAGCATGGAGCCGACAAGGATCTGAACCAAGTACTGAGCCATATCGCTGAAGAACTACACGTACCAATACTAGGGGACGTCATCACCAACCTGCAGGGCAATGACTGGTTGATCTCCAAGCAGGACCTGTTCCTGGGGCAGCGTACTGATGAGGATCTGGCACCTGATCTGCTGATTACCTTTGGCAAATCATTTATCTCAAAGAATCTGAAGCTTTTCCTGAGGGCTAATCCCCCGTTACGGCACTGGCACATCAGCGAGGAGCAAAACCTGATCGATACATTCCAGACGCTGACTACGCAAGTACCTGTTTCGCCCGGCTATTTCTTTGCCAAACTTTTTGAAGATATAGACTATCAGCGGTTTGTGCAGAATCTGGATGGGGAGACGGATGACACCTACGCCGAGAAATGGCTCTGGATGAACCGCACAGCAACCCGTCTGCTGATGGAATATCTGCGCCTGCAAACGGAGTTAAATGAGCTAACAGTGTACGAAAAGGTACTTGAAGCCCTTCCAGATGGCAGTCAGCTGCATGTAGCCAACAGTATGCCCATCCGGTACGTCAATATGCTGGGCGTAGGACAACGTAATACTGAGGTATTTACCAACCGGGGTACCAGTGGGATAGATGGATGTGTAAGCACAGCCGTAGGGGCCGCTTTGGTCAATGAGGTACCTACGTATCTGATCGTGGGGGATGTGGCCTTTCTGTACGACCGGAATGGGTTACTACTGGAAGAATTCCCCGCTAACCTGAAGATCATAGTAATGAATAACAGCGGAGGAAACATATTCAGAATGATAGACGGCCCGGCCCGGCAACCGGAACTGGAGCAGTACTTTGAAACCCGTCACGCTATGAAAGCCGAACGAACTGCTGCTGATAGTGGGATACTCTATGCATCTGTGACGGAGACTCAGGAGCTGGCTGGTGCCATTCAAAAGTTGGTAGAAAGTAAGCAATGTTCTCTACTGGAAATATTTACAGACCCCGAAACTAATACACGCATATTTAAAGGGCTGAAAGAATACATTCGGAGCAACTGGTAATTACTGGCAGTATTTTTCACGGTACTCAACAGCAGTACTGTCTTTGACCAGAGAGCCGCGTCGCCAGATAGCACAGGCTTTTTCAATCTGCTCCAGATCATAGTACGCTTTACCTGCGTGGGCGTATAGGGCTTCTACGGGCTGAGCCAGTTCTATTGCTTTATCAAATTGCTCGATTGCCTGCTCCTTTTGTCCGGCTTTGGTAAAGTAGATACCCATGTTCCGCAGGGCGTAGCCATTTTCAGGTTGTTTGTTGATCGAGCTTTCAATCAGTTTTTTGGCTTCATCCAGCTTATTGGTCTCAAGCAGTACATATCCTTTGTTATTTAAGGCATACGGGTCCACCGGATTGATGGTAAGGGCCCGGTCAAAGTAAGTCAATGCCTTTTTCCAGTTCTTTTCGCGTGACTCCAGCAGCCCCAGGTTGTTGAGTGCTTCCTGTTGCTTTGGGTTCAGCGAGAGAGCTTTTTCAAAGTCTTTTCGTGCCTGCTCGTATTCTTTCTGCTCAAAATATATGGCACCTCTGTTAACCAGGGCCTCCACCTGGTTAGAATCCAGTGTTAGAACCCGATCAAAATCTGACAGAGCGTTGGCTACATTTTTACGCGTCACCATCAGATTCCCCCGTACCATATAAAAACGCGCTGAGTCCTGGTAGGTCTTAGCTATGTAGTTAAGATCATCTTCGGCGGTTTGTAGCTCGCCGGTCCGGATGGCAGCTTCTGCCCTGGTCAGGTACAGTTCCGGAAATTTGTTGTCAATATTGATAGCTTCTGTCAAAACTTTGAAAGCTTCTGCGGGTTTTCCTAATTGAAGAAGGGCTATACCTTTGTTGAGGTAAGCATCCGAAAACTCCGGGTACTTTTCTATGGCTTCATTGTAGTAATGAATAGCGGCGTCATAGTTTTTCTTACTAAGCTGTACATTGCCTTTCAGGAAGAAGTTGGAGGCCTCTTCTTTATCACCACATCCAATTAGAAATACTATAGAAAGTAACAGGATGGTAATTCCTGAAATAAAACGGTCTCTTTGCATCGGCACTTATTAACTACTTTTGCCTACTAATCCTTTACTATTTTTTTATACTTATGAGATATATACATGACATACCCCATCCCCAGTACAAAATTAGTCTTTATAAATGGAACGGAAAGTATATCATAAAGTTTGAAGTTGGGGGCATGTATGAGCAAACGTATAAGCTAGACGAAACGGAGGTCAGCTCCCCGGAAGAGGTACACAAGATCCTGGACGAGGAATTTATGTCTGCACTTTCGGCGCGCTTTACGGCCATGCATACAGACTTTGGTGATTCGCTGATCAGGAATGGAATTCTGTTCTGATCTGTACCTTTGGGTTCAATATCTTCACTCAATAAGTGGGAAGCGGGAAAATCCCCAATTCTCATACGGTTTTCAGGCGTCTTTCGTTAACTACGTGATAGTACGGAAGAGGAGGAGAAGGAACGAATGGTTTGATCCCATTCTGAGTTGGCCTATTTTTGACATTATCTACTACTTATTCTATCAAACTAAGCCCCATGTTATTTAAACGTAGCTTTTGCACGCTCGGATTCTGCCTGTGGATGGGCATACTTACCAGTCAGGCCCAGACTACACTTGGGTACACCGCACCCGAAGCACATTATCGCAATGGTCTTGAATATTACGAAAAGTCTAACTTCGTAGCTGCCCGGGAGGAATTTAACCAGTTTCTGAAAAAACAGGATAAACTACTTAGTACAAGTGATTACAATACCGTTACGGCCGAGTACTACATCGCGGTAACGGGACTGTATCTTAACTATCCCGAAGCGGAGGTACAGATAGACCGCTTCGTGCGCAACCACGCTGAGCACCCCAAAGCTCAGCTTATATTCAGTGATTTGGGACGCTACTACTATGAGGCGGGCGAATACCAGAAGGCGATAACCTACCTGGAGAAAGCGGTTAACAGCGCCAGCAACACCGGCAAAAAAATGGAAGCCAGCTACCGGTTGGCCATGTCATACTACAAGACCAACCAGCTGGACCAGGCACTGCCTCTGTTTAGCCTCGTAAAAAGGGATGCTACCTTCGAGAATGCCGGAGATGCTTCTTTTTACGCCGGTGTGATTAACTATAAGAAAAATAACTACGAAGAAGCCTACCAGGATTTCCAGCGGATCGAAAATCATCCGTACTATAAATCAGAGGTACCTAACTGGATTGTATCATCCCTTTACCAGCTTCAGCGCTTTGACCAGCTACTTACTTACGGAGAGCGGGTATTGAACCAGCAGCAGCGTGGTAACAATAAGCTGGATGATGTGGCCCTATACGTGGCTGAGGTATATTATGAGAAGGGAGACTACAAAGCCGCTGCCACCGCCTACGAAAGGTACAAGCGAATGAAGCAGGGTACCCTGCCCCCGGCCGTAGCCCTTCACTATGGTCACTCCCTGTTCCGGATGGATAATCATCCCGGAGCCATAGATGCGTTAAAAGGCGTGGCTCCCGGTAAGGATTCGGTAGCGCAGTATGCTTCGTACCTGGTAGGGATCAGCTACCTGAAGCAGAACAATCCGAACTTTGCGCTGACGGCTTTTGACAATGCATCACGGCTTACATTTAACCCAACGGTACGCGAAGAAGCATCTTTTAACCGCGCCAAAGTTCTTTTGGAGTTGGGAAATAACAACGAGGCAATCAAGGAGTTCAATGACTACCTGACCCGATATCCGGGCAGTAAACACGAGGAGGAAGTGAACCAGTTGGTGGCCGAAGCCTACTCGGGAGCCAGCAACAACGCTGCCGCCATTACCTATATAGAAGGACTCCGCAACCGCAACCCTAAGATCAATGCAACCTACCAGCGCCTGACCTATAACCAGGGGGTGACAGACTTTAACATGGAGCGGTACGATCAGGCTATTGCTAATTTTAATAAATCACTCAAGAACCCTGTCGACGAAGAGATAGCTATTGCGGCCACCTACCAGAAAGCCGAGGCATTGGCCGCTCAGAAGAAATTCAACGAAGCAGTAGATATATACAATCAGCTATCCAAGAATTCAAAAGCGGGTATCTACGGACGGAAGAGCCTGTACGCATTGGGCTACATCTTCTACAACCAGAAGAATTACAGCCGCGCCAATGGCTACTTCAAGGATTTCGTTGCAAATATCCAGGGTATAGACCATGCCGTAGTAGAAGATGCGCACGTACGACTCGCAGATACCTACCTGGCAGCTAAGAACTATAACGAGGCCATCCGTACCTACGAGAAGGTAACAGCCAATGGTCGGGTAGATAAAGACTACGCCTTGTATCAGAAAGGTCGTGCCTTTGTGTACATGAATCGGGAACAGGAAGCCCGCGGTCAGTTCGATCAGCTGATCAAGCAGTACCCGGGCTCCCGCTACGTGGACGATGCGATGTTCCAGATGGCTGACCTGGAGTTCCAGAACAAGTCATATCAGCAGGCCGTACGGTCATTTACCCGACTGATCAACGAGAAGCCCAAGAGCTACATCATTCCGGCGGCTCTGCTTCGTCGTGGACAGGCTTACTACAACATTCAGGTATATGAGCAGGCGATCAACGATTTCCGTCGCTTGCTGAGTGAATATCCCAACTCACCTTCAGCCAGCAGTGCCCTGGAAGGTATTCAGGAAAGCTTTAACGCGGTAGGTCGTCCGGAGGAGTTTGCACAGGTACTTAGTATGGTTAGAAAGAATAGCCCTGGTAACGCTAAGCTGGAAGAGGTAGAGTTTGATAATGCCCGTAACCTGTACAATGCCGAGAAGTACGCCGCAGCTATCAAAGCTCTGAATGAGTTCCTGGATAGCTATCCGGCCAGCAAGTACATCTATGATGCAAAGTACTTCATCGGAGCGGCCTACGATAAAACAAGCGATATACAGGAAGCCTTGCAGTACTACCGCATGGTGGTTCAGGATAATCGCTCCAGCTACGTAGCTACGGCGGCTCAGCGTTCGGCCGAACTGGAAATCGCCGCCGGTAACTATAGCAATGCGGTAGGCAACTTCAGAGTACTGCTACGCAATGCAGAGAACAAGAAGGAGCAGGCTGTAGCCTGGATCGGTCTGATGGATACCTACTATACCCTTAAGAACTACGACTCTACCATGCATTATGCCCGTGAGGTTGTCAATGTAGGGAATGTAGTACCGGGTGGCGTATCCAAGGCTCAGCTATACTTTGGGAAAGTTCCTTATGCCCGTGGAGATTATCAGAAAGCGACGGAGGAATTCAGAAAGCTGGCTACTACCTCCAAGGATGAGTATGGTGCCGAGGCTAAGTACTGGCTGAGCGACATCTTGTTCCGTAACAAGAAATACAAGGAAGCTGAGGCATCAATATTCGAATTAAGTAAGCAGTTTGAAGGTCATGATTACTGGCGTGTGCGCTCGTTCATCTTGCTGGCGGATGTGTATATGGGTATGAACGAAGTGGCTCAGGCCAAGGCAACGTTGAGTTCAATTATTGAAAACTCTGATGATCAGGACGCGGTAGCACTGGCTAAGACCAAGCTGGACGAAATCAACAGACGCTAACAATCACTCATCCCAAAGATTAAAAAGACATTCCCAATGATAAATACCCAGAGCTCACTCCGAACCCTTGCCTTATTGATCGTGGCAGGCTTTGTCGCCTCCAATGCCAATGCCCAGCAACGGGGAGAAATAGAAAGCCAGACGTACGAAATTGTAAAGGAAAAAAGTATTGAGTTTCCGCAGGCTAACCGCCTGTTTGATAAAGTACAACCCATTCAGCCTAAGGGTACTGATAAAAAGGTTACCTACGAATTTATAGATCCAAAGATCGATGTAGCTATTCCGAAGCTGACACCTACGGTGGTGGCTGCAACGGATGAAAAGTCGCGTCAGGAGCAACCGGAGCCTCTCAATAACTATATCAAACTGGGAGGAGGTAATTACGGCCGTTTCCTGGGCGACTTATTTGTTAGCTCACGGGCTACTCAGGACCTGGTATTTACAGCTAAAGCCAGGCATCTGTCCGCCGCGACCGGACCGATACAGGGCAAACTATCGGCCAATGCTAATACTATGGTGGATGTAGGAGCCAAGTACATCCGTAATGCCTTCAAAGTAGAGGGCAATGTCGACTACAATCGTGATAACTACTACTTCTACGGATTCAGACCCCAGCCCGATGAGATCGTCATTAACCGCGATAGCATTCGTCAAACTTTGAACCGCTTCGGACTACAGCTGGCTTTTGAAAATACCGATCCCAGCACCACGGTTGACTACGCCGTACGTACGAGTGTGTATTCGTTGAGGGATCGCTATAATGCCTCCGAGATGGACTGGGGTACCAACCTCAATACCTCTCTGCCGATTTCTGATAAGTTCTTTGCCCTGTTTGATGCTGATGCCTACGTGTCACAGCGGGTGGACGCGGAGACCTTCAACCGGAATCTGTTCCGGGTTAAGCCTATGTTCAAGTACGTAGATGAAATGTTCTCAGTAACAGCCGGGGTCAATGCCGTAAACGAAACGGACAATGGACTAAATATAAACCGTACGCGGGCGTATCCTGTCATTAATCTGGATGTGATTCCTTTGAGTGGTCTGCACGTATTTGCCGGCTGGAATGGCGACATCGTTCGTAATACTCTTCGCGGCCTGCTGTCGGAGAACCTGTGGCTGGCACCTAATGTACTGGTCGCTAATACCGAGAAGTCATCCGAGATTTATGGTGGGGTAAAAGGGGAGCACGATGGATTCAACTACGAAGGTCGGGTAGCCTACACCAACTACCGTAACTTCTATGTTTTCAATAATTCTCTTACCGATACATCAAAGTTTGCGGTTCTGTACGATGGGGTAAATACAAAGGTACTCAGTATCTCGGCTCAGGCTGGATACAACTTTAACGAACTATTTAAAACCTCCCTGAAAGCCAACTTCTATGACTACAAGATGGATCGGCTGGAAGAGGCCTGGCATCGACCCAATCTTACGTTAAACTGGTTTAACGCAGTGACCATAAGTAAGAAGTTATTCCTGACTACAGATTTTTATTTATTGAATGGTATCAAAGCGAAAAATTTTCAGACCAACGAAACTGTCAAACTACCTGCTATTGCTGACGTCAATCTGAAGATAGACTACCTGTTAACCAGGAACTTCTCTGCTTTTGTGTCCATTAATAACATACTTGGCAAGGAGTACCAGCGGTATCTGTATTACCCAAACCAGGGACTTAATTTTGTTGGAGGATTGTCTTTTTCTTTTTAACTTCGTTCTAGTTAATCTTTAACGACCTATGGTAGCAGTTGAAAAGTACATCCGAAAACTTCTTTACGAGCAGGACTGTGTGATCATCCCTGAACTGGGTGGTTTGTTAACACACCACATCAATGCTCAGTACAATAGTGCATCCGGTATGTTCTCACCTTCTCAAAAGCGCGTAGCTTTTAACGAGGTACTGAAGCTGGATGATGGACTGCTTACTTACTTTATCTCGGTGAATGAAAAAATAAGCCGGGAGGAAGCTATGTCTTGTGTTAAGAAGTACACGGAATCCCTCCGTGCTTCTTTGCGTGAAGAAGGAAAGGCCGCTATACCAGGCGTAGGAGATTTTCAGAATAACTCAGAGGGGAAACTGGTATTTGAGCCTGATAGCACTCAGAACTTTAACGTAGACTGTTTTGGTTTTCAGTCTATTAAGGTAGTTGAGTTAAACTCAGTAGGAGTTGCTGCCCCCATGGTGGAAGAGTCAATATCAAAGGCTGTTCCAGTAATCGAAGCTACCGAAATCCATTCAATGGAAGAAGAAATGTCCGAAGAAGAAGCAACTACACGTAAAATGCGTTGGGGATGGAGCGGCTGGGCTGCTGCTGCCGTAGCCGCGGGTATGGCTTTTTACCTGAGCGTATTCTATGCCCCCAGCGGTACCAACAGTATGCTTAGTACCCTGAACCCATTCTACGGAGTAAAGGAGTACGTACAGACTACCATGGCTGAAAAGCAGATTGCTGAATCCAAGGATGACCTGACTATTGTGGTAGAAGAAGACGATCTGGTTATTGCTCCCGAAGATACACAGATAGCTACTGAACTACCATCTACAGTACCTGCTCAGCCAGCAGTGGCCAGCGCTGTGGTTGCAGAGCCGGCTAAGCCCGCCGAAGCGGTACAGAAAGCGGCTGCTCCGGTAGTAACTCCCATTAACAACGTTGTTAAGAAATTTTACATCATTGCCGGAAGCTTCGAAAGCATGAAAAACGCCGAAATCCTGCTAACACAGTTACAGCAGGGAGGTTTTGCCAGCGCTTTTATAATGGACCAGAAAGCAGGTAATCTTATCAAAGTATCTGCAACAGGCTATGATACGATGAATGAAGCCTACAATAATATAAATGCCGTAGAAAAGATAGCAGGCAAAGGAGCCTGGGTCTACAAGAAACGACATTGATGAAAACATTAAAACGGAGAAAGGAGCCATACGGCTCCTTTTTTTGTTTATACACGAAATAGCCATAATTTTACGTTATACCGAAAATTTCGACTGGAACTATGACTCTATCAACCGCCGAAGATCGTGAACGAATAGCCATTTCCTGGGCCCTGTCATTTGCCTGTACCATGGCAATCTTAACTATCTTCTTCTTTATCCGACTGAATCGCTCTACTCCCAAAACAGGACCTATGGAACTGATGGTGGAAGTAAACTATGGTACGGATAATGTAGGAAGCGGTGACCTGCAGACATTTAACAAAGCCAGTGACTCCAAAGTTAAAGAAAACATGCGTCGTGAGGCCGAAGTTGTAGAACGTAAATCGGTAACCACTCCGCCGCGTCCGACGCCTCCTGCACCACGTACTGAAGCAGTAAAGCCTACTACCACCCGTGCTACGGAGAAGGTAATTACCAGTAAAACCGAAAGCCCGGTAGAAGAACCCGAGCGTACTGAATCCAAGAAAGTAGCAACCAGCGCCAGTTCATCCAATACCCCTGTGACCAAGCCCGCTCCGGAAAAGCCAGTCAATCGGGATGCTTTGTTTACAAAGTCAACCGGTAAATCATCGGGTAGCAATGGAACAACCGGTACGAAGAGTGGCGTAGGTGGAAATAACAACGGTGACGATGCCAGCGGAGTAGGTGATAAAGGATCGCGCGAAGGAAGCCTCTATTCCAAATCCTACAAAGGAGGTGGTGGCGGTGGAAACGGCGTAGGTCTTGATCTCGCCGGCTGGGGATGGTCACGTCCTCCTCAGGTGAATGATAAATCGGACGCTACCGGGGATATCACCTTCAAAATTGTCGTAGGTAGCAATGGTCGGGTTAAGAATGTTATTACCCTGAGCTCTACTGTGACCGACTATGCCGTAGTAAACCAGTATAAGAGTGCCGTACGAGCGCTTACCTTTATCCCTAAGTCAGCTAACGTACCCGATGAGTCAGTAGGTACCATCACTTTTAAGATAAGCGCCAACTAAGTCAGCGTATATGACCTATAATGAAGCCATAGAGTACCTCTATAGTAGATTACCCATATTCCAAAATCAAGGGGCCCGTGCTTACAAGCCGGGCCTTCATACTACCTACCAGTTTTGCGAACGACTTGGTAATCCTCAGCAAAAATTTAGGTCCATACATGTAGCCGGTACCAATGGCAAAGGCAGTACCTCGCATATGCTCGCCTCTGTACTGCAGAAAGCCGGCTACCGCACGGGATTATATACCTCACCGCATCTCAAATCCTTTACAGAACGTATACGTATTGACGGCACTCCCGTTGATGAAGACTATATCGTTCAGTTTGTTACAGATCATCAGGAGTTTATCGAAACAGTGAAGCCTTCTTTTTTTGAGGTGACCGTAGTGATGGCCTTTGATTATTTTGCCCAAATTGAAGTGGATGTAGCGGTCATTGAAGTAGGAATGGGGGGACGACTTGACTCCACCAATGTGATCAGGCCTGAGGTGTCGGTTATTACCAACATCAGTTATGATCATATGCAGTACCTGGGAAATACCTTGCCTGAGATAGCCCGAGAAAAAGCCGGTATAATAAAGCCTGCTGTACCGGTGGTGATCAGCGAGTGGCAGGATAGTGCTGTTGCAGGTGTATTCATGGAAGTGGCAGATCAACAGTTTGCTCCTATAACCTTCGCTTCGGATCAGCTGTATGTACAGGACTGGACCTTTATTGATGGAAAGCTGGTGGTGCAGGTAACTGATAAGCAGACTAATCAGCTACTCTATAATGATCTGGCTATGGACTTGTCGGGTACTTACCAGTTAAAAAATATAAAAGGAGTATTGGCCACCCTTACAGTTTTACAGCAAAAGGGATTTAGTCTATCCGAAGAAGCCATTCGGGCTGGGCTTTCTAATACAGCTACTATAACAGGATTGAAAGGTCGCTGGCAGAAACTTTCGGATTCACCGCTTATACTCTGCGATACAGCCCACAACGCGGCCGGTATTTCTTCTGTACTGGAACAGTTAGCCAGCCTCCCCGCTCGAAGTCGCCGATTTGTGCTTGGCTTCGTATCGGACAAAGATGTTTCTTCCGTACTGAAGCTGTTTCCTCAGCATGCTTTCTATTACTTTTGTGCTCCTTCAAATATGAGGGCCCTGGAAGCTTCCAAATTACTAGCAATGGCACAAGGTATAGGTTTGGAGGGGAAAGCTTACCAGGATGTCAATACGGCCCTTGATGAGGCAGTTAATGAGGCAGATCCTGATGATATTATCTACGTAGGTGGCAGTACCTTTGTAGTAGCAGATTTAAATCAATTATAAGAGTGGCACGAAAGAAATCAATTTATTACCAGTATTCCAATCAGGCAGACAATGTAATCGAAGACGGTAAGCCTCTGTACAAAACCATCAAGGGAAAGTGGAATGAAGTTTACTTTAAGAATAATAATCCCATAGTACTGGAGCTGGCGTGTGGCAAAGGGGAGTATACCGTAGGACTGGCGCGCTTATTCCCTGATAAGAATTTTATAGGTATTGATATCAAGGGAGATCGAATAGCCAGGGGAAGTATGGAGGCTAATGAGTCTAATCTGAAAAACGTTGCTTTTCTGAGGGCAGGTATCAAGTACCTCCACGAATTCTTTGTAGAGAATGAAGTGGATGAGATCTGGCTAGTGCATCCTGATCCTAAGGTGAGGCAGCGGGAGGAAAACCAGCGGCTGACCAATCAGAACTTTCTTACGTACTATGCCACCTACCTTAAGGACAACGGCATTTTCCACCTCAAGACCGACAGCCCGTTTCTATACGATTATAGTCTTTCTTCCATTCAGGAGGCAGAGCAATATCAGATTATTCAGTACACCAGTGATCTCTACCATTCCGAACTATACGAAAATCATTACGGAATCACCACCCATTACGAAAAGATATTCGTAGAGAAGGGTTATACAATCAATTACATAAAGGCTCAAATAAAAAAACAGACACCTTGACGGGTGTCTGTTTTCCTAACAATGTAAGATTACTCGCTCTAACTCCTTATTTATTAATAAGTTGAGCGAAGTAGTTTACTGTACGTACCAGTTGAGATACATAAGACATTTCATTGTCGTACCAGCTAACTACACGTACCAGCTGAGTATCGCCTACTTTCTGAACCTTTGTCTGAGTAGCATCAAACAGTGATCCAAAGCTGATACCGATCACATCGCTGCTTACAATTTCGTCTGTTGTGTAACCAAAGCTTTCGTTTGAAGCTGCCTTCATAGCGGCATTCACTTCTTCAGTTGTTACATCCTGACCAACGATACAGGTAAGTTCGGTCAGTGAACCTGTAAGAGTAGGAACACGCTGAGCCGATCCATCCAATTTACCTTTCAGACTAGGAAGCACCAATCCAATGGCTTTAGCAGCACCGGTACTGTTAGGAACGATGTTCTGAGCAGCTGCACGAGCTCTTCTCAGGTCGCCTTTGGCGTGAGGAGCATCCTGAGTATTCTGGTCGTTGGTATAAGCGTGTACAGTAGTCATCAAACCATTGATGATACCATACTTCTCTTCGAGTACCTGCGCCATAGGAGCAAGACAGTTGGTAGTACAAGAAGCACAGCTGATGATAGATTCGGTACCATCAAGGATACTATGGTTCACGTTGAAAACGATTGTCTTCAGATCACCTGTAGCAGGAGCGGAGATAACCACTTTTTTGGCACCAGCTGTAAGGTGTGCAGAGGCTTTATCTTTATCAGCAAAGAAACCAGTACACTCTAATACTACGTCTACATCATGCTGTCCCCAGGGAATCTGAGCCGGATCCCTCTGCGCGTAGATATTTATTTTTTCTCCGTTAACGCTTATTGAATTCTCAGAGGAAGTAACCTCAGCATTAAATCTGCCCTGGGCAGTATCATATTTCAACAAATGTGCTAGCACCGAAGGACTTGTAAGGTCATTGATAGCTACTACATCAATGCCTTCCATGTCAAAAATTTGACGGTACACCAGACGACCAATACGCCCGAAACCGTTAATAGCGACTTTTACTTTTGTCATGATTCTGTAATGATTTTGATTTACGGGGCAATAATAGCAAAAAGTGCGCTACTCTGGAAATAGAGCCCTTATTATTACATGAAATGGCTATTAAGGATGTAGATGAAGAATGCATTTAGTAAAACACTAATACTTTAGATACCTTATTTAGCATTTAAATACAGCTTGATTAGCAAACAGATGTATTTGTTTTAGTATTTTAGCAAATATATAACTAAATATAATAGTATTAAGTTTTCTCTTTAACTATACTTACTATAGATATAGTCATTGATTCTACTACAGAAGATCCTTAAATATTCTACTCTTTACTGAATCAACTCTTTTTAGCCGAATTTAATGTGACAGCACAGCGTTGGCATAATAATTTTCTTTATATATAATATAGGTATAGCAGGACATTTCCTCCCAGGAAAAGATTTAGTTGAGGTATCGCTCAATTAATGATCTGTAGCTTTTAGATATTCCATTATTAGGAGTAAATTTATGTAGCCATTGATAGGGGAGGATAAGGAGAGCGATGAGCTGGTTTAGTCCTAAGTGTGGGAAGGAAATACTTCTCTTATTTGACTAAGAACAGTCTTTCCTGTTATGTGTAAGTGATAGTTCTTTTCATGATGAGCTGGTATACACTCCAGAAAAGTTGGCCCATCCTGCATAGGATACAAAATGTCCACCACCGGCCAGAGTAGTACAAGCCTTTTCATTCTACGTCACCCGCACGCCCAGTTCATTCCACTTATTATTAGTATAACTTACTCACTATCAAGGCATTAAATGTTATTTATTAATCTATAACTTGAACATGGAGTTAAAGTCAATCATCGAAGACTGCTGGTCGAACCGCGAATTATTGAAAGAACAATCAACGGTAGAAGCGATCAAAACCATTATTGAAGAAGTAGACAAAGGAAGACTGCGCGTAGCAGAACCCCTGTCGGATGGATCATGGGAAGTGAAAGAGTGGGTAAAGAAAGCCATCATTTTATACTTCCCCATTCAGAAGATGGAAGTGAGTGAAGTAGGTATATTTGAGTACCATGATAAAATGAAGCTCAAATCAGGCTACGAAGCATTGGGAGTACGCGTAGTTCCACCCGCCGTAGCTCGCTATGGCGCTTATATATCTAAAGGAGTTATCCTGATGCCTTCATACGTTAACATCGGAGCTTACGTAGATGAAGGAACGATGGTAGATACTTGGGCTACAGTTGGCAGCTGCGCTCAGATCGGAAAGAATGTACACCTGAGTGGGGGAGTAGGAATCGGTGGTGTTCTGGAGCCTGTACAGGCATCACCAGTTATTATTGAAGATGGCGCCTTTATTGGATCCCGCTGTATCGTGGTAGAAGGTGCTCATATTGGTAAAAGAGCAGTACTTGGAGCTGGTGTAACGATCACCGGAAGCTCTAAGATCATAGATGTAACAGGCTCCGAGCCGGTAGAATATAAAGGTATGGTACCAGCCGACTCAGTAGTTATACCAGGTACTCTTCCCAAAGAGTTTGCCGCTGGTACGTATCATGTACCATGTGCTCTTATCATAGGAAAGCGCAAGCCTAGTACTGATCTGAAAACTTCGCTAAATGATGCGCTCCGGGATAACAATGTAGCTGTTTAGTTTTAGCACTTGCGAAAGTGAATACACAACTAAATTTAGTATTGTAATTTCATACTATAACAATCCAGGTGCTATTTATCAATAGCACCTTTTTTTATGCCTGCTATCTTACAACCAATCTCAATTCGGTGCCAACTCCTGAATGAACTGCATATATAGCTGTATATCAATATGTTCACATTTGTAAACACCCTCTAAAACATTAAATATACATCTGTAACATATGCTGTTTACATATGTAGGTCGGTGTTATTGCGATTTATAAATTTAAACTTTACATTTGTGCTACATAATTAACATTTGTAGCTATGGATTTAAATGACAAGATTAAACAGATATTGGTTGACAAAAATATATCGCCATCCCACTTTGCGGATGAGATAGGTGTTCAACGATCCAGCATTTCTCACATATTAGCGGGGAGAAACAGGCCTAGCCTGGACATTGTGCAGAAAATCATGAAAAGATACCCTGATTTGGGTCTGGATTGGATTTTGGAAGACGAAGAAGAAGCACCAGTACGCAGAGAGATAAGCCGCTATGAATCTGAGGCTTATACTACTAAAAATCGCCCTGGTACTACAATGTATTCCGCCTCAGAATTTAACAGAGAACAGAGGCCCGTAGTAAGAGACGTACAATCAAATGTAGCAAAGAGCGAAACCTCCGAAGAAGCCGAGAAAACGATCGAACGCATCCTGATTTTTTATACCGATGGGACCTTCCGGGACTACACTCCGGGGCGCTGAAAGTACTAACCGGAGTACCTGGATCGGGGCCAGTATTAGAGGTAAAAGAGAGGTAAAAGTAGTAGGGGCAATCCAGATAGATTGCCCCTTTTTATTGGATATAACTACGTATTAAAAGAGAAAACTCTCATCAAACTTCACTTAAAAAAGTCACATCAGCTCATTCACTTATCGTCCCTGATAACCCGCATTACATATAGAATTTCATGACTAATAATATTTATTTAGACTAATTTAAAATAAATATTAGATTAGTTCCTTAATTAAACTTCATTAATGACGTTTATATAACTATTTATATTTCAACGCATTAACATTTAAAAGTTCCACGTGGATTCGTAACTACCTTATAATTAGGCAATTAACACAAAACACTAATAAGCCTGTGGAAAGGTGGATTGTACAACCTTTTTTTGAGACTTTATGCTTGGGAAATCTGATGAAAGTGCAAAAGATTTTGTACAGAACAAGTGCATTATTAAGCTGGAAAAGGAGGGGTGAAGGGCTCTTATTTAAGTATGAGAACCTGCCCCTTGAAGGTCTGAAAGGCTGCCTTGATTATATAGGTATAGCTGCCGGGCTCTACCACTTTTCCTTTATAAACACCATCCCATGGATTAGTATATCCGCGGGAGTAGAATACGATTTCACCCCAGCGATTATAGATTTGAATTTCTTCTACCTGATGTTTGGCGTTGGCTATTTCGAAGGAGTCATTGATCCCGTCGCCATTGGGACTAAAAGCATCCGGTATGTATAGCTTGTCAAATACATTGATCAGGATAGTAGCTTCGGCAAAGCAACCCAAGGCAGATAGTACTCGCAGCGTATAGGTAGTAGTTTCGGTAGGGAGTACAGTAGGATCAGGTAAGGTGTTATCCTGCATGCCCTCGGTGGGGGTCCAATGGTAAGTCAGATCCGTACTTGTAGATACTACACTGGGTTGTAGCTGGGCACTCTTTCCAAGCTGAACACTCATTGAAGCAGGTAGCTTTACTTCCAGGTTTTCCTCCCTTACTAGTACCGTATCCGCTGCTGCACATCCTGTGTTGTCTTCGGATACTCTAAGTACATACATTCCGGCTGCTTGTACTGTAAGAGCCGGATCGGCGGCATTCATCTTTTCGTTTTCTTTGTACCAGGTATAGGTATGTCCGGGTGTCCGGCTGCCGTCGTTTGCAGTCAGGAGTAAAGTATGGCCGGCACAAAACGCATCTGATGGCGTATGGATGTTGGCCGGGGGAGGTGTACCGTAACTTACTTCTACCGGCTCTGATGCCGTATCGCGTGAGCAAATAGTCCTGAAACTCTTCACTACGGTATATCGTCCGGTATCCTGTACAGTAATTTTATTGGTGGTAGCTCCCTGTATATTCTGCCCGTTGAGCTGCCATTGATAAGCCCAGTCAGGTGATTCACTGGTTGAAAGTTCAATGGGTTTTTCGGGACAGAAAGTTACTTCAACGGCCTCCTGATTATTATAAGTAATGGTAGGCTCGGGAGGAGTAGTCTGGCTACATTCTATTACTAATAGCTGAAAATCGCGCCGTACAAGGCCGATCCGTTTGCCGTTGCGGTATTCTTCACATTGAATGGCAAATACGTATAAACCCAAGGAATTGGCTGTTAAAGATAGTTCTCCGGTACTGGTATTGATCTGTAATGATGGATTTCCCGGTATCATGGTACCTATAGTGATACCAGGTGCCAACAGGACGAAAGGGTAGCCCTGCTTGGGAGAATCATCACCCAGTGGAAAACTACGGGATGTGTTGCCACGCATGGGGGCAACTAGGCTGTATCGAAGTTCATCACCATCCTGGTCAGTAGCTCCCATGGTAAGCTTAAAGGGCTGATCTATGCATATATAGGCTCCATTAGGAGTAGTGAAGCGGGGAGAAGCATCCTGTACTGTAAGAGGTGGTACTTCCAGGTAGAAGGTCATACCACTATCACCCGGCTGTAAGATATTATTGATGTCATCGTTACGGCAGCAGCGCTCCCACACCAGGTAATAGCCATCCGGATCATTATAACCGGAAGTATTTAGGGTAACGAATCCCCGGTAGGTACCCTCCAGGGTCCGGAGGGACCGGTAGGCGGCACAGGCGCGGTTCTGGTAGGAGATATTACGGGCAGAGACAAATGATATAGTAGCCCGATCCATAAGCCGGTTGTCGCGCTTGCGGTAAATGAGTACTTCCGCAGTCTGATCACGGTTCATGTTGGTGAGTGTATTCTCATCCCAGTACTGGATCATCGTAATCTCGTATCGATTGGGCGTAGCAGTGGGTTTGAATGCCAATTCGCCCCCAACAATATGCCTTGCCCAGGCACTTTGGGCGATACACAGAAATACAATAAGTATATATAAAGGTAGTAAATATCTTCTGCTCATACACATCTAGTATCTCCTAACAAATTCATTTATACCAAGATACAATATTTATAATATCTACATGTAACCATCCCATGAATAAAGTATAATGGTTACATCTATGGCTTCAGGTCATAGTACCTGCGGCCATTGATAGTATTAAAAGCGGTAGAGTAGAAGGAGGGGTAGTGAATGACTTGGGGGTAGTACTCTTAGATTAAGCTCCTACTAAGAGTACTTAATTCTATTAGCGGCAGGTAGCCTTCACCCATTTTAATAGTTCTTCTCTTACCTGTACAGAAAGATAGGGCAGGAATAAGGCTACTGAAACAGCAACAAAGTACCTGACTTGTTTAGTATCATCCAACTTTCTTCGGTTTGGTAACTTCGTATATCTCACCCAATTATCCGAAATGATAAAGAATTGTTCAAAGAGTACCGGGAATAGCTCCGCATCCACATCAGGAGAGAATATTCCTACTTCTTTATACTTTCTAAAAACATCCATAAAGAGCTCTTTACGCCTCTCTATTAACTCAAGATAGGCTATATATAGTTTTGGAAATGCCTGCAAATCTGCCAGCGGTTCGTTAAAAAAGAAGCCATATCTGTACATCACCATAAAGCTCCTGCTTAAAGACTCAATAATCTCCTGGGCGACTGAATCATATCTGGTTACTTCATCCGCAATGGATACAATAGCGGCATCCATCTCAGCAAAAACTGACAGAATAAGATCTTCTTTTGTACGGAAATAGTATCGTAAGTGGCCATCACTAATGGACATTTCTTTCGCTATATCCCGAAGGGTACTGTTCTTAAGACCTTTCTGATTGAACACCTCTATGGCACTGGCAATAATTGTCTCTCTCATTTTAGCTCTTTTGAGCTAAGTTAATCAACTATTCCATATCTTTGTATTAGCTCAATGGAGCTAACTACAATTAAACTATAAATGCCATGAAAAAGATTGCTATTATTGGGGGTGGTATTGGTGGACTTACAGCCGCTATTACTCTGAAAAACAAAGGCTTTACTTGTGATGTTTATGAGAGAAGTCCTGTTTTTGAGGAAGTAGGAGCTGCCATAAGTGTCTGGCCTAATGCTTTACGTGTCTTCAGGAAGTTACAGATCCTAGATGATGTGCTGGAGAATTGCGGAGAGATTAAGGAGGCCTATATAAAGACAAGTACCGGTAAGGTACTGGCCCGTACTCAACCCGTTTATGATTTACCCGCTGTCTGTACCCACAGGGCTGATCTGTTAGCTGCTCTTTTGAAACAATTACCCCCAGAAAACTTACACCCGGGTCACGAGCTGTCAGACTTTTATACCCATGCAGATGGAAGTGCTCATCTCAAGTTTACTAACGGTAAGGAAGTGGATGCTGATCTGGTAATAGGTGCCGATGGTATCCATTCGGCGTTAAGAAAGAAAATAAAAGGGGATGAAGTACCTCTGTTCAGGGGCTATAACTTATGGAGAGGGATAGCCAAACTACCACTAGAACAAGGCTACGCTAGTGAATCATTAGGCCGGGGAAATAGAGTAGGTATAGTTCCTATACGCGACGGTCTGTTTGGCTGGTGGGCCACTGCCAATGAAACACAAGGACTGAGCGATGAGCCCGAAAGCACCCACGAAAAGCTTAAAAGGATATTTAGCACCTGGCATGATCCAATCCCACAGCTTTTTGATAACACTCCGGCAATCATCAAAAACAGTCTTATCGATAGAGCGCCAACCGGTGGATGGAGTACTGCGAATCCTGTCTTACTAGGCGATGCGGCGCATCCGACAACTCCGAACCTGGGACAAGGTGCCTGTATGGCTATTGAAGGAGCGTATCTGCTTACCGAAAGCCTCTATAAGTATGGCATATCTGATAGAGCGTTAAAGATCTATGAACAGGCGCATTTCCAACGAACCAAAGAAATTACAAATAACAGTTTGATGCTGGGCTGGCTTGGACAATTGCAGAATCCTTTGGCTGCTAATCTAAGAAATCTATTTTTCTATGTGCAGCCAGATAAAGTCAGCATGCAAATTCTGGATAAATATTTTAACTACGACGTAACGAATATCGAAATCTAGAACAAGATGTTTATTCATTATATCTGGTTCTCGTATAAATACTGTATAGCCTTTTCATTTCAGTACTCTATATACTATTATATAGTAATAGCATATACTTTCTAAATACTAGCACTGTCTGTAGATATTGTTGTTGTATAATTTATATTATGTTAAGTAAATTTTTTAATGACTCCTATTCTATATAACAACTAGATACTTAAGTACTCCTCTCACCATTTAGGTACTTCCTTTATCCTTTGAGATTTATTTATTAAGCACTCAATATTCACTTAAAGTCTTTTGTAAGATCAATCTTGTCCTAGAACCTATTTTGAAGAAACAACAACCTCGCGAGATTTAATCAGACAAGGCAACGGTACTGCTACTTATTAAATATTCAAATCTCAGTGGGTAGAATAATGGCCATAACAGCAGCTATTGGCCTATATTTTAATTATTTACGTACCAAAAAGATGGTATTACTTTTTAAGGTAACTAAATTGATTTTTAACTATTAAGTATACCTTATCTATTAAATGGGCAACTTATTAACTATTCTTCCCTCCTAACACCAAACTAAAAACTACTCTAACTGAAATAATTGTATGGTGCTCCCCAACTGTTGGACAGATTTGGCATCAAATTAAGAAGTAGTCCTTCTATTCAGAAATTGCATTATTATCTTTTTCCCT
>NZ_JAFIQT010000014.1 GCF_017355935.1 Telluribacter humicola
AGGGTGAAGTGGCTGTTCCTATGGATCGAAGCATTTTCAGGCGGTTTTTTCGACTATTATCTGTTAGGGTGAAGTGGCTGTTCCTATGGGTCGAAGCATTTTCAGGCGGTTTTTTCGACTATTATCTGTTAGGGTGAAGTGGCTGTTCCTATGGATCGAAGCATTTTCAGGCGGTTTTTTCGACTATTATCTGTTAGGGTGAAGTGGCTGTTCCTATGGGTCGAAGCATTTTCAGGCGGTTTTTTCGACTATTATCTGTTAGGGTGAAATGGCTGTTCCTACGGGCGGAGCTATTTTTAGGCGGTTTTCGACTATTATCTGTTAGGGTGAAACCTGGTTCAAGGCCTAGTTTTGCTACAACTAACCATTTCAAAAGCCCTATTAGGGAATTGCACAGTTTTGTATTATGTGGATAACCAGTGACCAATAATGATTCATGCCCAGATTTTATACAGCTATTACTATTATCTGTTAGGTATAGGACTATCATCTGTTAGTCTTAGGACTATTAATTGTTAGGGTTCCGACTATTATCTGTTAGGCTCCGACTATTATCTGTTAGGCTCCGACTATTATCTGTTAGGCTCTGACTATTATCTGTTAGGGATAAGTATGTTTTTCCATGTATAACACACTAGAATCTAACTACTTACAGATGTTTAGAAATCCTATAATATCGTAATAATCTTATCTGTCAATAAAAATGATTTATACAAGTAATAGTATAATAACGATTATTAGGTCATTGAAGCTTATGTATATTGTGTGGATATCTTTGAGTAGGAAAAGAAAAGCGAAGAAAAATCAGAGGAAGTTTTGGGTATATTTTTTGTGAATTTCCCTTAAAGGGAAACATAGTAGATACTAAACATAATAGGAAAGTATATGAAACAGCTTCTCTCTCATGCCAAACGCAGGCATTACGAGCCCCAGTTATATGCGCGGCTCCTTTCAGAACTTACTCAGCTAATGGATGATGTTCCTAAACTACACCCTGATCGTAATATTTGGGATATTGAGGGCGACTGGAACTCTACTGGTGTCATTCACTTTGTTGATGCAGGTCATCAATCTCTATTTGAAAGCGTTAAAGATTTCGACTGCCGGACTATTAAGCTCGTTAATTTGGGTCGTCCAGCAGCCCGGATTACTTTTTACAGGAAACACCGCTACTGGTTGCTCAAAGATAAAGACATACCCCTCGATCAGAAGATTGAACAGATTAGAGCTTACATCGAGAATTTAGCCCTAAAAAGCCAGGAACTGGAAGAAAAACTCGACGGCATGAGTCAGACAAAACGCACGGAGGCCAGGGAAACGATCTACCGAAATCTGAATGAAATCACCACATGGCATACCATACTTGACAACATCACCGACTATGAGTTAGCTCTCTCCAATTATAGTAGGCTGCATTTCTACGTAACTGTCAATTACAAATATCGTCTGGGATCCGGAGAATATGCTAACGAGCAGGAACATTTGCTAAACCCCCAGCGCGACCGTGAGGGCAATGTAACACAGCTTCGATATAACATCATTTTTGTTGATTCGGTGGAAATCCTTCGTGACCACCCCTACCAGAACCGGGAGGTAGAGGGCTTTTTAAATAATTTTCCTATCAAATCAGAAATGGGTCGTAATACTATATATGCTAGGCACCGAACTGAAAATGAATCTATTGAAAAGTTCAAATGAAATTTTAATATCATATAGTTTTAAAAAATTATGATAATGTAATTATAATGTTACATTATATCAAAGCATTGAACCATTGGCTTCTAAAAAAGTACTAGCTTTACATACCCGAATTCATGCTTACTTCTGAATCTATCCGAATATTGGCCGCAAACGGCGAAGGCTACAATGCCGAGTTTAATGTTTCGATACCATCCAAGGTAAGGGAGCTAACAGAGGAGGTTTGTGCATTTGCCAATGCAGCGGGGGGTATTCTGCTGATCGGTGTTGATGACCACAATCAAATTCGGGGTGTTCAACTTGACAACGCCAAGCGGTCGGCTATCCAGAATAGCTTGGGCGACATCTCCCCCCCCCTACGCTGTGAACTTTCAGTAGTTGAGGTGGACGGTAAGTCTGTAGGCGTCATTGAGGTACCTTCCGGGCCAAACAAACCTTATGTGCTGTCTGGTGCGATTTATGTGCGGCAGGGACCCAATACCCAAAAACTGACGACTGCTGAGCAAATGCGTGATTTTTTCCAGCAAGCCGAAAAGATTTATTTTGACGAGACACCCTGCCCGAATTTTGATTCGGATACCGAACTTGACGAAGCTTTTCTGGCAGAGTTTTTAGCCGAGGCCCGCCTAAGCCGAACGGTATCGCAAGATCAGCTATTCCAAAACCTGAGGCTGTATACCCTGGAGAAAAAAATAAAAAATGGAGCGGTCCTGTTTTTCGGTAAGGATCCACAGGCGTACGTAGAGAAAGCCATCGTCCGCTGTGTGGCCTTTCAGGGTACGGACAAGCGTTACATCACCGACGACCAACCATTCGGTGGCTGCCTGCACGAGCAGTATCTTAGGGCCATGCAGTGGTTACGGAGCAAAGTCAATGTCCGCTACGACATTGAGGGGCAAGGCTCCAAACCCCGGAAAGAAATCTGGGAAATTCCTGAGACAGTTTTCAAGGAGGCGATCATCAACTGTCTGTCCCATCGCGACTATTACGAAAAAGGGGCCGTGACAACCGTTGAGGTCTTTACGGACCGGGTTGAGATAACCAACCCTGGCGGATTGGTCAGCGGAATACGTGCCCAGGACTTTGGGTACAAGAGCCTTTCCCGCAATCCCCTTATTTTTGGACTTTTTTCCCGAATGCACCTTGTGGAACAAATAGGTTCCGGCATCGTGCGTATGAACGACCTCATGAGTGAGGCTAACTTGCCTGCTCCTGAGTTCAGAACCGAAGGAATGTTCACCGTAACGCTGTGGCGATCTGCCCGCACTGTGGAAGAAACTGTGGAAGAAACTGTGGAAGAAACCGCAAGAGAACGTATCATTAATTTAATTCGAGCGAATCCCAAAGCAAGAATTCAGGAAATGAGGAAGGCAACTGGACTGACCCGGCGTGGCGTGGAATATCAGCTTAGCCACATGAAAAAAGAAGGTATCTTGCAGCGAGTCGGATCCACAAAGGCAGGATATTGGCAGATAAATGAGTAAATATATTGACATATTAAACTATCAATATTTTAGCTCTTTGTAATAATAAAATATTGAGATAATAACATATTATTTGCACGCTATATGCCCACCCTCCAATGGATTGGAAATGACAAAGTAGCCAATCACCATCTGATGTACCATACCGGGTACTGAACCATGAATATGGCTTCAATGCCTTCGAACATTGGGTGAATCTGGGTATTGCCAACCTGGAAAACATCGTATTTTGGCATCGCAATCTGGTAGGTGGAAAATGGTTTTCGATCAATGGCTTCAAATCTAATCCTTACCCCGACTTCATTCTCCTTACTCGATCAAGCAATTTATTTTTAATGGAAACCAAGGGCGACCACCTCGAAACTCCTATAGCGCCGCCAAGATTAGGTTAGGCAATACCAGGTCTACCAACGCATGTCAGCGCTTCAAGTACTTTATGGTTTTTGAAAAGAATACGCTAGTTAACGCCTATACTCTGGAAGAGTTCATGAGCCTGGTGGAGGCGCTATAAGCTGATGATTCGAATCAGCTTCTTTTCATGATTTGCTAAGTATTTAATTTCATTGATATTTTGATATTATGTAATATCTATGTTTTGATAGTTTATAACATCAAAATAATACGCATATAGATCTTTACCAAGCCTAATTTACTGCTTCTTCGCTTTTAAGAATAGAAGGGAACATAAGTCATAGTTAAATAATATATTAATATATCAATATTTTATAATATTGATATATTCAGTAACTTAGTATTGTCTTAAAACACAAAACGACAATACGATGAAAGGGCAGCAGAAAGAAGCTTTTGACATTTATGGATTTATCAACTGTCAAATCATGAAGAAGTTGGAAAATGGCGTAATTCCGTGGCGTAAGCCCTGGAAAGTGGCAGTGGTGGACGGGCAGCAATACAGCACCCCCCACAACTACGACACAAAGCGATCTTACAGCGGAGTAAACGCTTTTTTGCTTGCCCTCACTCCCTACAGTACACCTATGTTTCTAACTTTTAATCAAGTAGTAGAGCTAGGGGGAAAGGTGAAAAGAGGTGCCGTCAGTTTACCCGTCGTTTTTTGGAAGCCGCTAAAACCTGAGAAAGAAGGCGATAAGAGCGAAAAGAATCGGCTCATTTTGCGTTATTATCGTGTATTTAACATTGAGGATACTACTTTGCCCGTAGAAATTCAGGAGCCCCAAGAGCAAACTCGGCCCAAAGTTGTTGAAACCTGTGAGCGTATTATTGACCAAATGCCTAATTATCCCCGCTTAGTAAGCAGTGATAATAGTGGTTGCTACTACTCACCCGCGCTTGACTTGGTAAACATGGCACCAGCCCAAAACTTTGAATCGCCCGAGGATTACTACAATGTCCTGTTTCATGAATTGGTCCACTCGACCGGACACAGTAGCCGGTTGAACCGCCCAGAGATTATAGGAATTGCGCCCTTTGGTAGTCAAACATACACGAAGGAAGAATTAACCGCTGAATTAGGAGCCGCTTACCTATGTGGGATTAGTGGCATAAGCGCACAAACTATAGAGAACAGCGCGGCTTATATTTCGGGCTGGTTGGATCGGCTACGGGATGATAAGCGCTTTTTCTTTGAGGCGGCCCAGAAGGCACAGCGAGCTGCTAACTTTATTCTGAATATCAATTACCAAACAGAAGAGTAACAGAAATGTCTAGTTGTTAAATTGAAATTTTTTGACTGCTAGTTAAAATTCACAACTATATGGAACAGTATACCCTTGAATTCATTGCCCCAAACGGTTACCCAAGCGCCTGCCTGATCACAATTTATCGACAATGTGGTATCGTGGTAGCGACTGACATAGATAAAGGCATAAGTGTAACTAATGCCTGTGAATTGATTGCTAACGAAGTTGTGAGGCGGTACGGTATAGATCCTCAAAAGATGATATTTATAGAACAGTATCGGCCCGATCGCCTTGATCAAACCACGGATTTATTGAAATTCGATTTTGTCGATGGTAAAGCCTTTAGACATCCAAAATGGATTCATATACCTGCTGGGGAGTTTAGAAAGATGGTTTCTATCGCTGAGGAGGTAGAAAAAATTTAATGAACTAACGCGATTTAAAATAGTATAATTTTAATATTATGATATTTTAAAAGTATATACCTTTGTTGGTCTGGTTGCTAGTCTATGTTATTAGGATTAGTAACCAGACAATTTTTTGTTTTGTGAAATTATGGCCGTTAATTATTTTAGCAGCTCGAAAGTGAAAAAGGGGAAGTAGGGCCAAATTTTGGCAATAGCAAGATAGTAGTTCTTAATTTATTGATATATAGATAGTTAAATGAGTTAAAGAGATAAAAGAGTGTACAGCTGAACTGCAACTTCCTTTATTTGAGGTACTTGATAATTATCGCTTGTACACCCCAATTGGCAATTGCTTGATTTTGAGATGGAGAGAGAAACTGTGAAGATTGATGCCGAGGTAGCAGAGCGCGCCCGCAAGCAAGTCGAGAAAATTAACCAAAAACTGGCTCGAAGAAAAGGGCTGAACAAACCTTCCAAAGTAACCCTCAATGAATACCTGAGCAAGGCCGTTGCTCACTACATTGAGCTGGATTACGACCCCAGCCGGGAGGATGATAAGAATCCATTGAAGGAGACAATCAACCGCACAACCGAGCGGATCATCACCTACCTACAAAGCCACGAAAAGTGGTACATGGAGCCCGTCCGTCAACACCTGGAAAAGGTAGATCAACGATTAGATCAGAATCCAACATTTGAAACCCAGCCGCCAAGCGATGATCTACGGTTTATCCGGGATATGAGTTTGTATTCCTATCTAACCAGTGACCTAGTGTTAAACTTGCTTTTTCATCAACACTGTGACACGCCGGAAAAATTGGCTGAACTACAGGAATGGGCCAGTAAGCGGTACCAGGAACGCTATGATGAATTGATGATGAAATACTGATGTGATATAATAGTGTGATTTTATTATTTCAGTATCTTAAAATATCAATACGTAAATATCATAGCCAATGGTCATTCGCGTTTTGCCTGCAAGTAAGGGCGGCATCTACACAAATACCGGTACTTCACAGGCACTTGTTTACTACTTGGAACATGAGGCGAGGGAAGAGAGAGACCCGACACGATCTATCTTCTTCAATCAGAAACGGGAGGAAATCGACAGTCTGGAGGTGAGGGAACATATAGATGCTAATGTAAAAGGTTTGCAAAAAAATAAACCGCATTTTCATTCACTGGTAATTTCCCCAAGCTTAGAGGAACTCCGACACTTAAAAGGGGATGAGGCGAAGCTGAAATCCTATACCCGACAGGTAATGGATAATTACGCCCAAAACTTTAAAAGTAAGTATCTCGCCCAAGTGGAGGGGAAGGATATTGTTTGGTATGCTACCCTTCACAAAAATCGGCTGTACACCGGGCTTGACGAGGAAGTACAGACGGGACAGGTGAAACCCAAACAGAAAAAAGAGGGAGAACAGACACATATCCACGTGATCGTATCGGCCCGTGATAATACGATGAGCCGGTCGCTGCATCCTGATAGTGGTAGCCGTCAGTTTAACTATAAAGCCTGGCTAACTAAAAATAAAGAAGACTTTGAAAAATCTTTCGGATATAAGCCCAACATCACGGAGGCGCAGCAACAGCAGAGGCTGGATAAGCAGATGAATCGGTTGGAGAGAGGAGGACTACTCCTCAACCGTGCGCAGATGCACGAGATTGGGCGAAGTCAGAACTATTCACCTGATTTCTGGAAGAAAATGAATGAAGTGGAGCGCGGAGCGAAGAAAGGGGATGTCTTCACGCCCCGACAAGCTTACGAACGGATTACTGAAAAACCAGAATTGAGAGAGCAGAAAACCAAAGGGCTAAATAAGGGAGACATTTCGCCTCCTGTACTCGGAACCACAAAAAGCAAAGCCGAATCTATGAACTTGATTGCTGAGAGCAAAAAAGGCGAGATCATAAAAACGGATGTTGTCCAAACGGCGGACAGGGGCGGGGAGAAAATTGATAAGAATACCGATACAAACCAGAAATTCCGGCCCATCCGGATTGACATCACGCCACTAGTCGGGGCGCTGAGGTTTGATAGTGTTCCAAATACGGGTGGCCATGCCATCAGCAAAGAGGATGATTTCAGACGTCGAATGAGAAGGCGCAGATGAGTGAGAAAGCACTTAACCAGGAAAAGAAAGTCAAATAAATGAATCAGAACCGTAACGCCGTCTGGGTGCTAGTGACTTTGTTAGCTGCCATAGTAGGGGGTGAGTACTTGCTGTTGATGTATGTTTCGCCTCGCGATGTGGGCTGGTACAATAGGCTCTTAAACGCGTACATGAAAGGTGGCTGGCTGATTAGGGTAGTCTTCGCTATGATTATCCCCTTAGCGTTTGCCATACCCGATGATACTGATTTATCAGGAAACCAAGCCAGGAAGCTGAGGAAGAAAAAGCAGCCCTCTACGCCCGTTCAACTTGTTGCTGTCTTTGGGTACTTAGCAGGTGTATTGCTGTTAGGCATGGCGCACCAATTTCCGTATCATTTCAAATACCTGGTGCCGGTGGGAGCGGCAATGGGTATTTTTTTTGGAGTAGCTGTGGGCTTCTGGCTGTTCCGACCAAAGCCCAGGCGGCCCATTGTTGAAGACCGAAAAACAGGTGTTCCGGCTTTAGGGTTCCAGTTCGGTACCACAACGGGCGGCTGGATAAAAGTACCCAATCCATTTCGGGGTGTCTTCATCGCCGGCGGACCAGGTTCGGGTAAGTCAGACTCGCTGGCTAAACCTTTCATTCGCCAGGCACTAGAGCAGGACTATTGTGGTATCGTGTATGATGTTAAATTTCCAGAACTTACGAACTACGCCTACCATTGTCGTCAGCATAGCCCAGAAGCAACGTCGCGATTTTGCGTCATCAACTTCCAGGATATGGACCGGACCCACCGTCTGAATCCGATTGCTCCAGAAAATATTCCCAGCATTGCCTACGCCGAGGAATACGCCTTGGCGCTGCTGCGGAACCTGCAACAGGAAACCATTGAGAAGCAGGATTTCTGGTCACGCTCCTGTACATCGGTTTTGACAGGTCTAATTTGGTACCTCCGCAAGCACCATCCAAAGTGCTGTACCTTGCCGCACGCGGTGACGCTGATCACCAAAATGCCCTATGACAGACTAATGACTATGATTGGAAACGACTCCGAATGTCTGAGTTATGTGATGAGTGTGGTTACAGCCATTGGTAATAAATCTGCCGACCAACTTTCGGGTGTCATGGGTACCTTGCAGGTCATGCTAGCTAAGCTGGCGAGTCCCGAAGTCTTCTGGGTGATGTCGGCCACCGATGAGGGATACAGCATGGATTTGAATAACCCCAAACAGCCGATCCTTCTCTGCCTGGGCGGCGATCGGGAAGTGATGGACTCGTTGCGCCCACTCTTGGGACTATACAGTACGGTAGCACTGAAACGAATGAATCGCAGGGGAAAGCATCATTCGATCCTGCTATTGGATGAGGCTCCGACGATTTACATACCTAACTTTGAGCAGATACCCGCCACCGGGCGTAGTTCGCACATTGCGACGGTATATATGTGCCAGGACTTGTCACAGGTACGGAAGTACTACGGGGAAAAGGAAAGCCAGATGATTCTGGGAACGCTGAGCAACCAGTTTTATGGCGCAGTGTCAAGCGTGGAAACGGCCAGGTATGTCAGCCAGTTGATTGGACAGCACGAAGTAATTACTCCGGAAGAATCGCGGGATAATAGTCCTGCTTTCGATTTAAGTAGTGTATTGGAGGGGCGACACCAGCCCAACCGGGGCCGCAGTACGCTCAACTTCCGGAAGCAGCAACGTCCTATTATCAATCCCGAAGATCTTCATGAGTTTGACCAAGGCGAATTCATCGGCTTTACGGTTGAATCGAAGGAAGGGCGGTTCTGGGGGAGAATTACTTTAGAAGCTGAGAATAGGGAAATAAATGGACTTCCCAAATTCTCCACACAGCACGATCTGCAAACCAACATGGACAGCATTGTGCTGGATTGTGCCACAATACTTGGCCTGGAGGATAAGGAGATAGAGAAACTCCTTTATAAAGGATCAACTCGGTAGAACAGCATTGGTTATGGGTTAAAATAACGGTTATTGATGACTGTTTGAGTAAGGAAATACGAACGAATATGATTATTTTTAAGTAACAAAAACAAACAAAAAATGAAAACCATAGACCGTTTGCAGGGCAAGGAATTGGGGGTTGATGTCAAGGTTTTGCCGGACACTTTACTGGTAGATTTCACGGCCATTCGCCAGGAGACCATCGAGCGGTACGGGTATGCCGAAAAGCCCGCCGATGAGCCATGGATTATCGGAAAGCTCAGCCGAGAAGACTTTTTCCGTATGAAAGAAGAAGAGCAGGAAGCATCAGGAAACGAAGAAAACCAGTAGACAGAAAGGATTGAGAAATGACCCGCGATCAGGAGGAGTTTATGAGAGTGCTAAATCGGCACCAGGTGGAATATGCGATCATAGGGGGAAAGGCGGTTCAATCGTACGGCAGCACCCGCAAGGCCGACGACCTGGACGTGTGGATTAACCCGACGGCGGAGAATGCGAATAAAATGGTAGCATCGGTAAAGGAATTCATTGGAGCCAAGCTGCACCCGAGTGATTTTACTGATGATAATGTATTGTACTTTGGGCGGAACCCTTACCGGATCGACATCCATAAGGACGTGACAGGCTTAGGTCGATTTCCCGATCATTATCCCGATCGGGTACCTGTTCGAACAAATGAAGGAACTGAGTACAGTGTGTTGTCCCCAAGAGATTTAGTGGCCAGCAAGAAGGCATCTGGACGGGCCAAGGATTTGCAGGACGTGAAATATCTGGAAGAGCGAGTACTTGGAATCACCCCACGGGAAGATCACAAAGTAAGCGAAACCCAGCAGAGAGCACTTCGGAAAGTCGATTTTGAACAATTCAAGCAGCAAATCGACCTGGTTGAATACGCCAAAGACCAAGGCTATATTAAAGATTTGCAGCGTAGCGGTGGCAATTCAGTTTCTCTCTACAAAGCCGACAGCGGAGGGAAAGATAGGATAGTTGTTTATCCTCGGCAGGGTGCAGGAACCGATATCTACTTTAATCCCAACGATGGAGCTGATAAGGGTACCGTTGTGCAGTTTCAGCATCGACGGGGGACGGGGGAGTGGAAGGATACGATAGAAAAATTGCAGCAATATGTCGGTCAGGTAGATACTCGCGTGGAGCGGATTGCAAGCCAAACAGCGGCATCAGCAACAAATCCACCGGCTCCGACCCGGGAGCAGGCCGTCGTTCGGAGCTTTGATTTAAAGCCGTTGAGTGATACCAACTATCTCAAAAGCCGGGGGCTATCGGATGAAACGATTGAAGCCCCTGAATTTGAAAATGCCGTTTTTAATAGAACCTACTTTGACCGTAGCCGGAGTAAGCAGTTTGTCAATACGGTGTTTCCTATCAAGAATGAACAGGGTACCGTGGCCATCATTGTCCGGAACGAAAATGTCAAAATCGTGGACGGTTCCCGTGGCGACGGTATTTGGATTTCTAATCCGAAGGTAGTCGAACCGGGCGGAAGGGTGGACCGGATGGTGATCGCCGAAAGCCCCATCGACGCTATGAGTTTTCACCAAATGAGACCTCCGGCGGAAGGAGAGAAAAGGCTCTACCTCGGTACGGCGGGAAATTTGTCATCCGGAGCCCCGGATACAGTGCAGAAACTGATTGACAAGTACCAGCCCCGGCAGATCGTCATGGCTAACGATAACGACAATGCCGGCATTCGTAACAATATCAATTTGGTGGGCCGTATGCGGTATTCTGGCATTGAGGAAAGCAACAACATACAAGCGCACTTAAACCTGCCGTCCCCCAGTCAGGCACGGCTTACTGTTTCGGTGAGCCACCCCGACCAGGCGACGGGCAGGCAGAGGGTTCAGGAACTGACTGAGCGTTTTGCGACAGTGCTTAATAAAAACTCACCAAAAGACGAGCCGGAAGCCCGGATCAGTGTGAAGAGCTGGCAGGACAACCGTACCGAGTTTGAAGTATCAATGCCCAATACCCGACAAAATTTGATTCGGGCGCAGAACGAACTGACAGTAGCCAAGGGATTACAAAAGGTCGTAAGTTTAAAACTGCCGCACAACAAAGACTTTACGGAGGACTTGCAAAAAGGAGAAAAGTTGCATCTGACGCCTTTGCCGGGGCCGATGAAACAGCAGGCCGCTCCCATCCTAAGCCCCGAAGTGCCGAAGATGGTACCAAAGTTTGATTTGCCTCCGTCCGGAATGAAACGATAGTTGGATCATTGCTTTAAAAGTTGGCTATAAACCTATCCTATGAAGTACTTCATCGTCGATACAGAAACGAACGGACTGCCGCAGAGCTATCATCTGCCTGTTACGGATCTGTCAAACTGGCCAAGACTTATCTCCGTAGCCTGGGGCTTGTATGATGAGGAGGGGCATCAATTGAACCAACATTACGAGCTGGTAAAATCGGATGGTTTTCGCTGGAATAAAGTAGCGCAGCGGATCCACGGAATCACCCAGGAGCAAGCAGAACGGAAAGGAAAGCCTCTGGCCGAAATCTTGGAACAATTGCGGCAGGACGTTGAAAAGGCTGATGCCTGGGTGGGACATAATATTGGCCTTGATTATGGAGTGATCGGGGCCGAGTTTATTCGAATGCAGCTAGCACAGTCGGCTAGGGTAGGGGAGCTGCCCGCCCGGCCGTTGCTTTGTACGATGGAGGCGAGTACCTACGTACCTGGAAACCCAGAACCGGTCCGCCTGGATGAATTATACCATCAGCTGACGGGCCGACGAATGAAGGGAATGCACAACGCCAGTGCCGATATGCTGGCCACGGCTACATGTTTTTTTGAACTTAAACGAAGAGGATATTTTGGAAATGAAGAGATTGAGCGTCATCGCATCAGCCATCCTATTGATTCTAAACCTGTATAGCTGTCAAGATAAAAATCCTGAACCCAACTTTCCGCCAACGAAAGCATATTATGCTTTTCGGGTATTCAAACCAACCAATCCCAGCCAACCACGTAACGAAGTGGGTTTTGATACGCTTTCCTACCGCGCTGAGGACGGGAGCACCCATATCCTGACAAATCGTACTATCTACTATACTAACGATTATGATACTACGATTTATACCAATGTTCACTCTGATCGTATACTGGAAGGGTATCTGGTCGCTGGCAAGGCGCAAAACGTTACTATTGAAGTTGGCATTATTGATAAATCAGGTGCGAAGCGGAAGCAGGATTACAAGCTAGTAGGGTCTAGTAACCAAGCATCGGCCGCTGCGTCTGTTGTGCGGGTCAGGCTGCGAAAGGAGGTACCATTAGATGAAATTCGGAGTGCCAATTAACTTGGTTATACGTATGCCAGCCACAACATTGGCTGGCATACGTATAATCGCACCTTTTATAATAACAATTTATGAATATAACCCCGAGCTCTGTTCGGTGGTGCTAGCTTATACCCGCTGCAACGGTTCCTCACTAGGGTAGATCGAAGCTAGTTTTCGATTCTATAAAATAGAACTGGCTTTCCAGTCGAACCGACTGTGGTTATGGACCAACCGGCTTAAACTTATGATGATATCATATTTCTTGCATGATCCATAGATTTGGTCTGGTTTCGTAAACATATTCAGCTTATACTTTTGGCCCAGAGAATAATGTGCTTAGAGGTCTCTGTATCTCATGGTAATCTTGATACCACGGTCGATTAGTCTAGCGAGTTCAGAAGCGGATCTGGCATTCTGAACTTGAAGCTCTAACTGTTCCAGGCCTTCTTTCTCATTAGGTGTTGGCTTTCTTTTCAAGAATTTCTGTACAGCCTTGACTAGATAACCTTTTTTCTAGACGCTTATCATAGTCTTTCAAGGAGGGGAGACTACCGTATTCAGCATCAAGAAGAATTTTGAAAGTTGTAGTCTCTGCCCCATGCAGACCTCTTTCGCACTTGAAGGCTCTTCTAATGAAAAATTCATAAAAATTTCCTTGTTAGTAGGTTTCTCCAGAATTCAAAGGAATGAGATGGTCCGGTTTATCGGCACAGTGAACTTGCTTAACCTGCAGGATCATGCAACCTATAATCAAAACCCCTAAGCGTCGTAAATACGATGCGACTTTCAAATTTGCGCCACTCCCTTCAAAATTTTGGATGACTCATGTTAAGCCAAAGCATGGATATAACCGATATATCATCGACTATAGGTCAGCCCCAACCGCCACTGATCCTTTTCATATACCATAGTTTGATAACTTTTTTCTTCATGCTTTGCCTGGCTGTTTTCGCCACCAAAGGTCAAATGTACTTCCACCACCACTGAATCAGGTGTGATTTCTCGTATGCCTACGGCTTCGGCAGCGGTAATAGTGCCGCCGCGCGTGGCGGTCTGCATGGAGAGAGGGAGTAGTCCCGGCAGCTGGCGTACTTCGCGGCGGAAGGCGTTGGAAAGGTAGGGATATAGATTAGTGCTGTTGTTGCGGGCGTATTCATTGGCCACGTAAAATGCCTCTTCAGCTGTCCGCTTGGCTTTCCAGTGCTTGCCCTGGTAAAAGGTTTTGAAAAGGAGAATTACCAGCAAAAGGGCCAGTAATCCGCCGATGGTGTGAAACGGATATTTGGCCACAATAGCCGATATTTTGGCTGATAATACCCGGCCGGGGTTTGAATCTTCCTCTTGTTTAGAATCCGCATGTGAGCCAAATTGGCGCGAATTGCTTACATGCCGCCTGATTGAGTTTTCCTCAATAGGCTCGTGGGCTGGTTTTGTTTTAGCAAATCCATTGATACCATCGCTGCCGTTCAGGCGGGAGAAATACTTTTTTCCAGAGTTATCTTTCATCTTATAAGGAAAGGTCAAGGTAACGGTAAGATTCCTGCATATAGGTGCGGGCGCGCTTCATTTCAATTACTTGCTGAAGAGGGGTCTTTTCCAGCGCATCTTCCATAAGTTCATCGCCTTTCCGACGGTATTCTACGGCCTGAGTTGCCATATCCATTGCCGATTTTTGCAATGAAGCCCGTTCTCCGGTCGTGAGCCGTAAACCGCGCGGAGAATTTTGTTCAGCAAAATACTCCATGTCAGGAGCCAGTGGGTCCATGATTTGCGGATTCTGAAAGGCTCCATCCACGCTTGATAAAAAGCCCTGGGCATCGCTGTTTACCTGATCCAGCATCTCTTGAAACATTCCCACCATTTCTTCGGGCATGCTACCATTTAGATCACCCAATGACAAAAGGTCAAAACCTATTCCAATGTTGGGAGGATCGCTGATCAGTTGTTGGAGGTTGGCCTGGGACATTCTTTGCATAATGGTTTGTCGAAGGCGACGGGCAATGTCAAGAGCAGTTCCATTTTGCTCATCGTTCAGAGCATTGTTCAGCGTTACGGATTGCGCGTAGAGCTCATCGGCTAGCTTATAGTAGAGCAAGGATTGCACGATCTTCTTTTTCTGGGCAGCCGTCTGGAATTGCAGCAGGTGCAGAGCTTCCTCGCCTCGAGCGGTGCCTAAGTCCGTCAGGTTGGCCGGTTGCCGGGCGTCCAGCCCTGATTTTCCAAAAAACATATTGTAGATGTTGCTACCGCTGTTTTGGGCTAAGGTGTGGTTCCTGGCAGCACCATTGGTGATTTGGTTTTCAAGTTGTTGGAGAAAAGCCGCCGACACGTAGCCACTCAGGTACTGGTTCACCTCTAGCTGAATCTGATTGAATACTACAAGGTCATTGAAGCGAATCTGGCCGTCACGGGAGCGGATGGCTTTAAGTTCAGAAACCGAGCGCATCAATTCTTCGACGCTACGGCTTATTTCTAACTGGGCTTGTGTGTATATTTCGGTGCCCTGAGAGCTCTCTTCGATCCGGGCCAGCTTAGCAAGCTCCTTTTTATTCTTATCCAGAATTTTTTTCAATTCCAGGAGTCGTGCCTTGGCATACTTGTCTTGTCCTCCCCCAACGCCAATCAATGAAAGCCCCATTTTCACAATAGCCTCTATCTGGCTATTGGCGGGCACTGGTACTATTAGAAGTGTAGCGAGAAGGCAAATAGTGATTAACTTTTTCATTTTATTGGTACAAAAAATACTTTGAAACCATCTTGCAATTGCAGTTTTTGCCGAACCTCACGCCGCCGACCCGTCGTAGCCGCCGACGCCAGGCCAGCGCCAAGTGTAGCCAGAGCATTGCCGGCACCATAAATCTGAGTCGCCCGATTAACTGAATAGCCTGCCGACCAGGCCGCCTGTCCAGCCGCTTGGTTCAAAGCGTTGTTTGTCGCTTGATCAATTTGTTGGCGGGATGGTTTTTCTGATTGTACAGCTAGCCCTTCGTTCATGTCCAGATCAAGAGCACGCAAACGAACGGGTACTGCCTCGCCGGTAGCCAGCAGCCGTAGCGTTGTGATATTAAATAAGGCCCGCGTATTGTTTACCTGCACGAAACCAACCAGGATTGAGCCTTTCGGAGCAAAGCGACCGCGGATCATGGCATCGGCCAGCGTTCGGAACATTACCCGGGATCCATTGGATATTGTCTGATCCCCACTTACCACGCCAGGAATGGGGTCGTTGGCTTCAATCTGACTACGCTCTACGACAGACCTATCGAAGGCCTCTTGATGATTACTAGATGCAGTAGTGCCGCCATTTCCAGCTTCAGCCTTGACCGTATTGAAACCAGCGCGCATGAGGTATTCATCCCGTGCCTTATTACGTAAAGGATCCTCCGTCGTTGTGTATTCATCTTGTGAACGGCGGGGAGAGGGCGTCTTGTCATTCGAGTAGTTCCGGCTGCGTGGTTGTCTAGCCAGCTGCTGGGAGCGGGTCAGCTCTTGCTGCACGGAGGCATCCTGTCGAACGGAATCTGTTGCCTTGGTCTTTTTTCGGTTTTCTTCCTGCTGTTTGAGAGCTAGACCATAAATACTGTTTACATCGTCGTAGTTCATGGTCCGCATTTGCTCATCATCAGCATAATCGGTTGGCTGCGAGGTTTGGCTGCGTTCACGTTCGGCCACATCTATTGGCTCTGCCGGCACAGGGGCCATTTGCGCGGCCTGAAATCCATTGGAAGAAACCGTCATTTTCCAAAGCATGACCACGATGGAGACGACGGCAATTGAACCCAAACCTAGTGCCACAATGGCCTTTTTCCGTTTTGTTGCCTCCGCTTTGTTTAATGCATTCGTACGGACATTAGCTACATTTTCTTCTTCCTCTTCCATAAATTCCTCCTCAAACAAGAACTTCTCATCTATTACTTCCTCGTCAGTAATTCCATCTTCGGACCATTGACTGATAGGAGAGAGTTTTGCCTCATTCTCATTGGGAAATGTTTTTTGGTCGTATTGGTCTTCAAATGCGTCGTCACGTAGTTGAGCTTCACGCTTTTTTCTTTCTCCAGTCATTCCAAATCCAGGTTGAGTTTGAAAAACGTTCTTTATTAGTCTCCTTTTTGAGTTTATCTTGACGTAATCCTGACTGGGTCGAGCGGGCATACAAAACGGTCTTCATCGGCAGGCTGAGCGTGACATTGCGAGTCCCCCGTTTCTCACGGATATTGACTACAAACTCACTCCGGGTTTGCGGAGCGAACTGCGGTAAAGCAAACCGCAGCTGAACTTTTTGGTCCGCCTCGACCCGGTCAGGCACCGTTTCAACTATTGGTTCCATTGGGTAGGTCTCTCCGTCGAGGTATATACCTTTTCTTTTTCTAGCCTGGTTCTGATACCAGAAACTTACCTGATCGAGGAGATAGGGCATGGCGGTTTTGTTATGTATGGTCAGCTGGACATAGGTATTCGTTGCATCGTGCAGCAGATGAGTGAGTTTGACTACGATGCCGCTATTTCGCTCCTGATCGAAGTTCTGTGGCTCCTCACTCAGCAGTGAGTCCATCCGAGTTTTCAGGTGGTTTTTAGAATTTAAATCCAATTGTTCCTGGTAACCCAGTGGCTCCTCAACAGGAGTTCTTAATGACGTAGGATTCACTGATGCTAGTAGTTGATTGCTACTAGTTGTCCTCTCTGGAGGAGTCATGCCTAGTTCTGTTTCAGCGGACCGTTGCATTTTGGCTATATCGACAAAGGCAGGCGATGTTCCTTCCGATACTCTTAGATAACCTAAAAACGTATCGTCGGAAGTTCTGACCAGTAGGGGCGTAACCCGAGCTGATGAAGTTTTGGGTCGGACAAAAACAATGTTTCCCGATTCGATTTTTACCAGGTACTCTGGGCTAATGTCCACCAAAGCCACCTTAGACGGAAAAATCAAATACGTTGTCGAGGTTCGGTTGACCTTGATTGTATCGGGTAGATAGGTTTGCGCACGGCACCAGGTAAAAGTTCCAACGGCCAGCATTAGAAAAATAATTTTCTTACTCATCGGATAATTCTGATTAGTGGTTTGTGGCTACCGACCGTGCTTCCTCGGCTTGAACCGGACGCGGGTAATCAATGAAGGAAAAAGTATCTATCAAAAGACCGTAAGGGTTGATATCCGAGCGAAGTTGGCGCGAGAGTGTGAAACGCGCCGCGACGGGTTGCACAGCAATCTGATTGTCATATACTACCTGCTGAGCTCCCCAGACAAAGCCTTTATACGGTTCGACGCTCATATCCACCTTTACCGAATCACAGGTCCAGTTGGTATGCGAGTTATAGCGATGGTAGTTTTCCAGTACCCGGCCCCGTTTGAAGGTTTCGTAGATTGCCCGACCATCGTTATGATCCACTAGCTTCATGCCGTGGTTTACCCGTTCGCGAAAAGTGCTGGCATCATGCTGGAACATGAGGTCCATAAAGGATCTAACCAGGTTTCGTGCTTCGTATTGGGTCGGCTGTACCTGCCCGGCTGAAATGGCCGCGTTGGTTCCATTATCGGATACCATATACACCCGTTCGGCGTTATGGCTACTTTCCTTTATGTAGGCGTACAACCAGGCGACATTGCTCAGCGCCAATGCGACTATTAAGCCTAGACAAACCACTTTCAGGGATTTGATAAGGTGTGTTACGTTGTTTGCTTGTTGCATCATTAGTTTTACTTTATGACTCACGATCAGTTTTACGCCCGGAGCTGCCATTGTTTATAACAAAGGCACTTTCTCGCTCAGCGCTTCGGTTCACTGGCTTTCCGCTAGTATTAGACAGAGTGCTTCTTCTAGTGGTAGTATTGCTTGAACGAGCTGCGCCACCACTCGAACCCGTCCTGCTCACGGACTGAGCGGTACGGGCAGCGGCACCCGGTAAGTTGGCTCCTTTGCTGGCCGCCCAGCTACCCAGGCCTCCGGCCGAGGTCATACCTCCAATGAAGGCGTTTGTTAAAAAGGGTGTGGCCAGATAGGCTCCAATTACACAGTAGTGTACAACCACCAGATTGAAGACGGCTCCAAATCGCTGTTCTAGCGTAGCGTTATTCATCATATTGTCAATGTGCGTGTCCACCAGGTTGTCCACGTAGAAATTGACTATGCTGTCGAGTACTCCGATTGTCATTGCCCAGAATTTGGCGTGTAGCAAATTACGGAACCAATAACCCATGGCACCCTGTAATCCGGGAATCATGGAAATTAGAATCGCAATTGGTCCTGTAATCATGAGAAAGACCGTGACCAGCACCTGCATTTTGGCCACGAAGGCTCGGATAAGCAGCGTCAAGCCTTCGGCCACCAGACGAACCATTTTTAGAATGACCATTTCCATGGAATTGCTCATTACACCCAGTACAATGTCAATATCCTTCTTCATCTGATCCGAGTCCCAGGACAGGTCGAAATCTTTCCAAAGGTTATCGTTAACGGTAGAGAAAGCTCCGTCCACCTTGGCGGTCATGGCTTTCAGCGAAGCCAGTACCTCTTGTGGATCTTTAGGTGAGAAAAGTCCGGCGACCGAGTCGATCATACCCGTCACAATGCTCAGCAGATCTCCATAGAGTGTCAGTACAATGGTCAATATTATAGCCCTGATCAGGGGGGTATAGTCGGTTGTAAGATCGGAAGACACCAGAAAAGTACGTCCAAGAGCCCACAGAAAATTGACCATCATTAACAACGCCGCCAGACCCAGTACTTTGGTACGGATAAGATCGCTGTTGCTAGCCAATAGAAAGCCAAACGATTCCTCATTCATGCGATAAATAGCTTAAATTATTCCTTCGGCTTTGTCTTCATTATACTGGCGCACGGCATGTACAATGTTACCCCGGTAGGTACTGGTCAGGTCACGCAGATGCTCCCGCTCGGCAGGCTTCGAAGTAAGCAGGGGGTAAATACTGGGAGCGGCCTCTAAACGGTACACTTTTCCGTGTTCTCCCTGGCGGATAAAGATTTCCCGCCAGGTCTTGGTTACCCTAATCGAGCGCATCTTCTCCAATTCATGCCGGGTGAATCCAAGCACTGCCGAAACCCGGTCAAGCTGCTTGGCATCCTGATGGTTGAGAATGATTTTGGTGTCGGCATTGACCACGATAACCGGACCTACTGCTGAATCTTCGATTTCTTTTACCCCCTGCGTAATGATGCACATGGAGCCATTGTTCTTACGTATGGTTCGGTACATCATTTCTACAAAATCTCCCATACCTTCCGATAGCATGGACCAGGCTTCATCCATATACAGGTACTTCACATCTTTGGGATAGCGGCGGATCACGTCCAGTGAAAGCTCGGTGACCAGCATAGTGACCACTGATTTTAGCAACTCATTGTCTTTAATCCGGGCCATGTCAAAGCATACCAAAGAATACGCACTGATGTCCTCGTTTTCGCTCCCGTCCAATACGTCCCGGTAATGCCCTACCACGAATGGTTCCAGGCAGGTAAAGAATTCAGCAAAATCGAAGGCTTTGTGCCAGCGAATCAACTCCTCACTATTTTCTTTTTCCTTCAGGTACTGATACAGAAAATCATAGAATCCGATCAGACTTGGAACAGCCGTAGGCGGCTCGCTTTGCGCGTTGTACCATTCATAATAGATCGGAATAAGCCGCACCAGCACCGAGCGTTCGGCCTGCCTTACTGGCCGCTTGTATCCTTTCCAGATAATAGCCAATAGCGTAGAAAGGAAATTGATTTTGTCGCCATCGGGAAGGTAGTTCCCCTCGGTATCCATCTGTATACTGAAAGGGTTGAACTTAATCGGCTTCTGCGGGTCATATTGGTAGTAGCGTCCGCCCAGAGCGGTCATGAGTGATAGATAGGTTCCACCTACATCAATGATGATCTGTCTGTGCCCGGCCTCATACCGCTGCAGCATGAAATAACCCATAGTGAAGGATTTGCCAGAGCCTGTAGGGCCTACCACCACGCTGTTCTGATTGTTGAGGTCCGTATTAAATAAATTGACCAAAACGGGATTGCCATAGCGGTCGGCGAGGAGCTCCCCCTGATTGGCTGTACGGTAGTTGGTCGCACAGTTGAGGTAGCAAGCAGCATTGTCGCCCGACATCAGTAACCACCGGTAGTTTTGGTATCCGTTTCCAGGAGCCAGAGCCAAGAAAAGATTGGTTGTATCCATCGTTTCAACGAATACGTCGGCTCCGCCCATCGCCCGAAAAGCCGCTATTCCCTGCTGCACCATTCTCTCTCTCAGTTTATTATCGGTATTCCAAACCACAAGCGACAGATTGACACTCATCAAACTCTTGTTGTCCGTGCGAAGCCCGTCGATATAGTCCTCGAGTTCAAGCATTTTAATCTTGTTCTCGTGAGTCATTAGAAAATCAAGGTTGCGGTTGATTTTCTGTTCGAATTCCAGCGAACTAATCATCCTCTCGGTGTCCTCGATCAGGAAGCTCGTCACCAGTAGGTGCGGGATTTGCAAGTCGAGTGCCAGGGTTGAGACATAGGGAGCTTCCACACCAGTCCGACTTGGCTGAGTATTATGAATTACCGAAGGTTGTCCGGTCATCGTTAGCACATTTGCCTTCTTCTCTCCAACCCCAACGAAGGTAGCATCGGGTTGTATGGACCGGTTGAGCGTCGAAGGCTGACGGTTAAATTCCAGATTAAAGTATTGGAGATAGAGATTTTCCAGATCCTCTTCGTTCAATCGGCTCAACCGTATCTGCCCGAGCGAAATGCTTTGGATAAACTCTTCCGCCGCCCGTTCCGCCCGTTCTGCTAGCGCGTCAATGCCATCGAAGGGGTTCTTAAGCATTGGCAGCCCAAGTCGTGCCCAAATAGTATTAGCGGCATTCGTACGGGGTTGCCGTTCGTTTCCAAAAGAGAGGCATAGGTAGGATGCATGATGCAATACCGGCTTGTCCTGCAGGTGGGCATGCTGTCTTTGGGTGAATGGCGCATTTACTTTGTCCATCAAACCTTTGGGGATCCTATGTCTCTTGGTGTAGTAGGCATCCAATTTTTGTATGACTGTCCCAACGGGTAATGTTCGGGAGGCACGGTAAAAAGCCGAACTCAGTGCATCATATTCTCCGTCCGTAATGCTTTCTGTTTCCACACCTTCAAGACGATAGCATATTACGATCCGCCCGTCTTTTAGAACAGCGATTGCCCCGCCGTCACTACTGTTTTCAATATTGAATACGGGAAACACCGCGTCGTAATTGACTGTTTTTGCCACGAAGCTTAATGATTACGTGATTGACTTTTTTGGGTTGGAACCAAGTCCAGGAAATCATTGAAATCAGGAAAGATGGGTGTTTATGGCGCTCACCCCACCGCAGTACAAGCCACGACAACACGAGCAACAATAAGATGACTCCATACACCACGCGCGGAACAGGAATAACAGTTCGGGCAAGGGATGCCAAAGTTATAAGGCCGACCAATAAGCTGATGTACAAGCCCAGTTCCTGCATCCGCATCCCTAGAATCCGGGTAGGTTTCTCCAAGGATTTTTGAACTTTCATACTTATCTGGTCATCGTGTATCCACCCGTTGAGCCACCAGAGGTGGTCTGAACATCAGTGACAATTAGATTAAAACCAAACCATATAATGGCTCCGACTACCAGGTATAGAAGATTGCGTACAGAGTTTGGAGAGTTACTTATAAATGAAGCAACTACCTTAACTACGCCAACAACCATTAGAATGCCGAATATTAAATTTCCAATGGTAACGATCGTTTGATAGTAGCCCGTTAAGGCTTGTGATACGGAACCTCCTGTTCCTTGAGCAAGCAGATTTAAGGAGAGGCAGGAGAGAACTAATGTCGCGGTACAGATTACGGTCTTTTTCATCTTAATTAATAATTATTAATTGTTTTATTTAGTTACTTATTGAAATTGATCTTCTTGAAGTAGAGCTAATATGTATTTACCGGAATTAAAGCATAGCCGTAGTGTAACGCCCCAGTTCAAAAACGAGGTTTTAGCAATGAAAGACAGCAGGCAAAGCTTCGCCAGGGCACAAAAAGGTGCCTTTGGTTTAGTAAACTCGCTTACTGCGAATACTATGTGTTTTTATTTGTGAATTGGATTGATGCGCCCGACAAAGAGGCATGGGGCGACAAGGAAGTTTATCTTTTCATTATATTTTGCTGTTACGGTTGTAAATATCCTTTAACTCCTCAGCCGCATTTTTCATGTCGGCAAATCTCGACCGCCTCTTTACAAGCGTAATCGCATTTTCTTCCTGGACTTGCTCAATTGCAAAGCCCAGGTCATCACCAAAGCCTGTTTCTATGGGATCAACAGGTTCAGTATTTTCATTTTCCTTCTTCAAATATTCAGCCTTCACAGACTTCTCGAAAGAGGATTCTCCTTTTATTTGTCTGCGTCGTTCGTTGACGATTTTTCTCTGTTCTGCCAGTAAATCAGAACGATTTGCCAATAACGATACAATTACTTTTTTGGGCGGCCTACTATAATATTTTTTATATATCTGGTAGAGTAGATAGCCTAACAAATAACAAGTAGCAGTGCCCAAGAACGTGACTATCATTTCAGCCGTCATCTAGGCACAAAAATAAAATAGGAGATATAAAAAATGCAAGTGGAAAAATTATTTTTTCCCCATCAACTCCATTATTTCCTTGATTCTGGGATCATTTGCGATGGCTTCTGATGCTAATTCTCTGATTTCCAAGCCATGTTGGGTGGAAGCTATTTTTAGTAGACGGTGCACCGATTTGCGGATGGTGATGTTTTGGTACCCCTCCGTTTCGGCCCCCTTCTGGGATTTAGCTAGGGCTGGCTCAGCCTTCTTGTCCGTAGGTAATTGTGCCGGGGCTTGCAGTGCATCCTGAATGCTTTTCTTGGCTTCCGGGTCGTCCAGAAGTGAGGAAAAGGGTTTTTTATTTTTGGCCATAGTTATAGTATTTGGTAGCGTTGCTTAAATTCCTGATAAAATGCTTCATAGGGTTCGGCGATGCTGGAATAGTCTAGCGGGCAGTCCATGGTACCAACACGCATGAAATCAGCACGGTTCGGCAATGCGTTGTCAAAGATGGTAATGTCTAGCATATCGGCATATCGGTCAATGTCACCGTTCTCACGTAGGTTGTGCTGCCGGAAATTCTGTACGCCGTAAATGTTGAAATCATAGCCCCGTTCCTTACGTATATCACCCATTTTTTTAGCTGCCTTGATAAACTCAAAAGCCGATAAAACATCAGAATCACCCAGCCGGATGGGGACAAGGAGGCTATCGCAAAATGTTAGTGCCATTACCGCCTCATCAGGCCCGGTCATACGTGGCAGATCCAGAAAGATGAAGTCAAATTCTTCATATCGTTCATCCAGTACTGAAGCCACGTCATCCGTAGCCATAACCTCGCAGGTGTTTTCCGACTTACCGATTCTTTCTATCTCCCTAGTCCTCAACTTAGCAATGGTTCGCTGACCATCGGCATCTAACACTAGCACTCTTTTGTTTTCCCGGCTTAGACAATTAGCAAGCCAAATTGTAATGGCTGATTTTCCACTGCCTCCTTTCTGAGAGCATACGGAAATGATTCGTGTTTCTTGTTTCATTTTAGTAAGGTGGTAGGTTGCAAAGAACGTTAATATTTTACGATAATGAAAGTATGTTATCTCATTAATATAAAATATTGATATTGTATAAATATTTATTTTGGAATTGTAAGCAAATGAGTATGCTAATATATTGAGTGAGAGATTATAATAGACATGGGGTGGAGGTGCTATTAAAATATTGATATTTTAATATAATAAATCTTAGTTAAACGCTCTTCGATAATCTAGACAGGCAGCATGGTTAACGAAAGAAGAACTGATATTGAAAAAACAAATCGATCCTTGTTCTATCTAGGGTATAGCCCAGCTCCTATACCATAACCTCAGGTATAACATACCAGGTTGAGCTGTTTCTGATAGAATGGATTTATCGGAAGTAGGACCAACAAGAGGGAGTCCTAAGAAATGTGGCAAATTGCATAACCAAACCATCTTAGTATTTGTATCTGACAGATACTAGTCAATCACCTTGTGCTGCTATGATATCTCACCTGCTGATATTGAACAATGATAAAAGTGCCCAATATGTATTATCTAAGACGATGGTTCAAAGGACCTATTTTGCTGATTATGTATCTACTTTGAACAATGATAAAGAAGTGTAGCCCATTAGTGTATATCTTATTGTGCAACTAGGATATACTAATAACGGCTGGGGTACCGCTTGCCTGTAAAAAGTAAGGTGTACCATCATGTTTCAACTGGATCTACATGAGTCCGAATTTGTCTTAAATATGATGTACCTAATGGATTCTTACAATAACCCCCACCTCTTCCAACTCATCCAAAAGTTGAAATAGTCCAGTGCGAATAAGTTCTCGCTTGTTTTGGTAAAGTTGAGCATGAAGTGACAGATATTCGATATAACTCCAAAACGTAAGTCTTGAATGAAAGCAGGATGACTCTTTCCAATTTTCGAATAGTTCTACAGGTGACTCACCTGAGATGAGCGCCCCCCTGTTTGTTAAATACTTCATCCGCACATCGAATGCATTTCTGATTTGAACGAACGTTTATCTATAATGTTTATACTTCTGCTCAATTTCCCGTAGATGGTTATACGCCATGCTGTATTGAGAACGCTGTAGATAGAAGTGTACATAATAACATTCACCTGCGGCCTCACATGAACGGTCCGCCGCTGGGGTTGTAGTTATCCGACTCCAGCGGTCGCCCACCAGGCAGAACAGCCGCTGAAAAAGCATTGGAACCTAAAGTTTATAATGAGCAAAAGCTATTAAAGGACTTGGATTAACACCTGAAGAATCTAACTTGTCAACCTCATATCAGGATTAATTTTTGACCCATCAATACATTCAGATTCTGACACCTTTTTCAGGATCGGAAATATGGCCAATACCTTTCAGGACAGGTCAAGGCAAGACACATTAAAGTTAACCCCCTTATCTTCCATATTATCTTGCAGTAACTTTCTCTGCCAGCCGTTTTGCCACAGGAATGATGAAGAATGCAGCAATATATGCTACGGGGAACATGACGCTCCAGGCTTTACAGGCTAATTCAAACCATCCTTCATGAAAACCATGGTTCCTGACAATGCCAACAAAGGCCATAAGCAATGTCATTGGTAATACTACAAACAATGTGTTTATGAATTTTAGATATCTACTAGTCATTCTTTTTTGAGTTTAAGAACCTATTTTACCTGTATACTTAGCAATAGGCTTAGTGCAATATCACGATCTTCCCTGCCCCCTGATTACTCTCCATGAACCGGTGAGCCTCCACGATTTGACCAAAGGTAAACACCTGGCTTATAGGGATCTTTACCTGATCTGCCTCAACCTGATGGATGAAGTCCTGAAACGCCTCTGTCGGACTGGTAATCTGACCACTATCGTAGATGGTGAGTCGAACCGTAGCTGGGATAAATTCCATGGGGGCGAAATCAGTAACCGTCCAGGTTTCGGATAACATGCCACTCATGCAGCCGGTGCCACCGGGTCTAAGGCATTCAAGAGAGTCTTTCAGCGTGGAGGTACCCACTAGTTCCAGTACCTTATTAACACCCTCTGGAACAATAGCCCTTACCTGCTCCTTCAGATGCCCCTCATCAATTAAGACATGCGAGGCTCCATTGACCAGTAGCGCTTCTTCTTTCCGGGGATTACGGGTGGTAGCCAGTACCGTCAGGCCTGCCTTATTGGCTAGTTGAGTCGCCAGCATACCCACCGATGAAGTACCTCCACGGATTAACAGCGTCTCCCCTTTTTGAATACCCAGCGCCAGATTCAATGAGCCATGTACTGTCTGAAACATTTCCGGTATAGCTCCCAATGTATCCCACGGAAGCCTGCTCTGAAACGTATGCAACAGGCTCCTGGGCAGCAGGGTGTACTGGGCATAGCTGCCGTCAAAGTTGCGGCCCATACCACCCATCAGGGCCATAACCTGCTGTCCCTTGGAGTACTCTCCTGAGGGGTCCGCTTCCACTTCGCCTACACACTCAATGCCTAGTACACGAGGGAACCTGACATTGGGCGAATAGCCTTTACGTGTCATCAGTTCGGAGCGGTTCAGGCCAAAAGCTTTGACTTTGACCAACACCTGTCCCTCCGCCGGGGTAGGTATTGGACGCTCTTCAAGTATAAGCTCCTCGGGCGCACCGGGATGGTAGAGTACGGCAGCTTTCATTGTGGTGGCTTTTCAGACAAATTGAGACCCTTCTTAGCTATACTATAACTCGTAACTTATTGATGGTGGATCTTAAGATCCGAGAAAAAACCTTCTGTACCGACTTCCACCCATAAGCCAATGGCACCTGATGCATTAGCCCCCAGCTTTAAGTCGTTCACCACCAGGGAAGGCTGTTTACTATCATTTAGATAGAGTTTGGCCTGCTGCCCCTGTACTACAATCTGTAGGGTGATCCATTCATCTAATCCCATGTCTGCGTAGGATTCATAACGCTCCGGAGCTTCTTTCCGCAAGCGGTCAAACTTATAATGCGGGTAAGAGTAGTACTGAATGGAGTGATTGCGACGCACCTGATCGTCTGAACGGCCGTTGGTGGGGCGGATGTAGATACTTTCGTAGGAAGTATTGGTTTCGTTGATCCGAAATGCCACGCCTATAAATCCCCGTGCGAATTCGGGTGCGTTTTTCAGCAGACGACTCAGGACCTTAACTTCGATGGTTCCATTGGTAAAATTGGCCCCACTGATCTTTACAAACGTGGGCTCGTCAAACGCTTTTACCGCAGTATCCTTTACGACTCGTACCGCTTTTTTTCCCTTCAATTTTACCAGGGTCATTGAAACATCGACAGCCTGAAGGCGATCTTCCACCAGTTTGATCTTCTGAGCAAACAGCGTTGTCGAGCCTAGCACCAGGGCAATCATGAGCACTAGATATATTCCTTTCATCCTCTGGATTAACAAGGTCTTTGGATAAATCTGTACGAATCTACCTGGTAAGCACATGCGATGCTACGGTATGCAACCTAATCTTTTCCCCTTCCAGGAAAAATGTATCCGTACCCATTGGTATGTTGGCTACGGCTGATTCACTTGACCAGACGATATAGGCAGTATTGCCTGTCACGATTAGCCTCTTCATTTCAAAGTCAGATCCCGTGGGTATGGTGACAAAAAAATCTGCAAAAAACTTCCGGATAGCAGCCAGTCCTTTTAAAGGGCCTTCCGGTGTAAGTACTTCCGATTCTTCGGTATAATCTTTTAGGATCTCATCCAGATCATTGTTACCAAAAGCGGTAAGGTGGTGTGTTAGTACCTGAGTGGTTATGTTTTCTTGAATGTTCATGTCATTTATATTTAAATAGCTTCAATCTGGTTCTGTGTTCTAATTCAGGAATGGTAGCATACTCGTCCATACAGCCGGAAAATTCGTCAGAAATACCGGATGTGGTGCGTTGGGAATTATGCTTAGCTGCGCGTTCGGAATCATTTCATAGGCGGCAATGACCGTCTTCAGGGGAGCATTCTGATCCTTTTCGCCAGCCATTACCAAAACCGGACATTTAATTTCCCCCAGTGTTTCTTTACCTATATTTATTGAGTTATAGTACTTATTCAGATTCCCCAGCCATTCGTCAAACCGCTCAGGCTCGGGCATAAGCTTGAGTTGCTGTTTGAAGTAGAGACTGTCCATGCTGAAAAACAATTTTCGGGAATTGTCAAAAGTCCTAAAGCCCTGCTTCCACTCCCCGGCACCGATAGCAATCAGCTTCTTCACTTTATTCGGGTGCAAGGCAGCCAGAAAATAGCCGGTGTAAGCGCCATCACTGAATCCTAAAACGGTCACACTGTCTTTGGTGACCGCCTGGATAATGGCATTGACATCCTCAGCCTTACGCTCGTAAGAAGGTACCTGTGAACCCATTTCCGATTTGCCATGTCCCCTGGTGGATACGGCAATGACCTGGTAGTTCTTCTTCAAACTATCAATCAACTTGTGCATCTCAAAGGTAGAGCCTACTATACCGCCATGTAGGATTACTAGGGGTTTGCCTTTGCCGTACACTTCGTAGTAGATCCTGGCATCACCCGTATTGAGGTAATGGCCGGCCTGAGAGTTTGCACCGTACGGAATGGCACTGGCTGGTGAAGGTGCTGCTTGCATGAAGTGTCTTAATCCCGCCTGCGGTGGCTGTTGGCCAAAGGCCAGGGAGGAAATAAGCCCAAATAATAAAAAGATCAATCGTAACTTCATTGGTGTACTGTTTTATCATGCAAAATTCGCCATCTGCCAGCTTCTCAGGAATAAGCTATCTTAAGTAATACCCTTAAGATAGTTTAAGGGTAGCTGATAGTTCAGATTCTAAACGCGCCACAGTACATCAACGAATTGGTGACAACTATCAAAGAAAGCATCAACCGGCTCATAACCGGCCTTTGCAGCTAGCTCCTGAATCTCAGCCTCGTTGTATTTTTGGGATATCTCCATATAGATTGGTTCATCCCGCTCAAAGGCAATCACGGTATCATCAAAGGTTACCTGTTGTGCAAGCAGGCTGATCAGGTAACTTTTACAACTGCCGGTTATGGGATCATACACCGGAAAATGCTCAAACTGATTAGGCTTGAAATCTGCACCTAGTTCCCGATTCATACGGTGCAGGAGATTCAAATTGAAGTCCCGGGTCAACCCCTCTTTATCATTATAAGCATCCAGTATAACCTGTGGATTTTTCTTTAAGTCAAATCCCACAAGCAAATAGTCTCCTTCCTGTAGTAAGCCCCGCAACTGCTCAAGGAATCCCAAAGCCTCTTCAGGCAGCATATTACCAATCGTTGCCCCCAGAAAGACCACCAGCTTAGCAGTAGGACTTTCAGCCTGAATGTGTTCCAGCATGGGGAAGTACTCACCAGCCCGGCCGCTTATCTGCATACCTTTAAGTATAGGAGGAAGCATCCGGTCCAGATAATCCACCATACCGGTCGAAATATCAATGGGATAATATTGCCTGCTGCATCGTAGCCTGAGTGCTTCCTGGAGCAGGTATAGGGTCTTTGAGGCATCTCCGGCCCCTAGTTCTATCACATCAAACATGGGATTGGTACCAGCGCAGGATTGGATAATCTGTCGACTTTGAGTACGGAGTATTTCCTCCTCCGCCCGGGTAAGATAATACTCAGGACAGCCCATGATCTGCTGAAACAGCTGGTCGCCTTTTGCATCATAGAAGTACTTCGGCAGTAGGTATTTGGGGTTACTTGATAGTCCTTTCAGCACATCCTGCCGGAATGGACTGTCAACTAGAATGTCATTCATAGCGTCATTTAAAAAGTGGCTGATTTCACTGATCGGGCCAGTCTTATACCTGTAAACTGCCAGCGTAAGTGGGTATGAAAAAAATTACGATAGGTGGGGCGACTATGGTCAGGCGTGGTGGCCTGGGAAGCCCCTCGCAGCACCATCTGATTCACCATGAACTTACCGTTGTACTCGCCAATAGCCCCTTCCGCTTTAGTAAAACCCGGGTAAGGCAGGTAAGCGCTTTCGGTCCACTCCCAGCGGGAGCCCCATTCCAGTTGAGCCTGTGCAGATTCCCACTCTGCTTCGGTAGGCAGACGAACTCCCCGCCACTGAGCATAGGCCCAGGCTTCGAAATAACTAATATGACAGACCGGCTGATCCAGGGGCAGGGGCTGGAGCCCTTCGGGTGTATAATGATACCATACACCGTCGATCTGGTACCAGTACATCGGAGCTTTCACGCCCTGCGTTTTAATCCATTCCCATCCCTCTGCGTGCCAATAGCGAAAATCGGTATACCCTCCGGATTCTATAAAAGCCAGGTACTCCCCGTTGCTGACGAGCTCCTGCCGAATTTGGTAGGGGGCCAGGTACACCTTGTGCCGATTCAACTCATTATCAAAACAGAATTCACCACCGTTGGCTCCTATCTCGTAGATGCCCTCGGACATACTGATCCAATGCTCGCCGGTAATGGCTGGTACCGGGGGTTGGGGATAATCGGTTGGGTAAGCCGGAAGCAATGGGTTATTACCCAGGATATATTTAATATCCGTAATGAGTAGCTCCTGGTGTTGTTCCTCATGGTTTAAGCCAAGAATAATGGTGGATCTAAGGGTTTCCGTTAATCCGCTTTCACCGGATAAAAACTGTTGCATGGCAGCATCTACATGGGACCGGTAAGTCATAATATCGGAGACAGTTGGGCGACTGAGATTACCTCGGTCCGTGCGAACCACCCGGGCTCCTACTGTTTCATAATAGCTGTTAAAGACATAATTGTACTGGTCATTGAACACCTGGTAACCCACCCTATGGGGGAGTAGCACAAACGTTTCAAAAAACCAGGTAGTATGCCCCAAATGCCACTTGGGAGGACTGACATCTACCACGGGCTGGACGACAAGATCTTCCGCCTGTAGTCCCTGACAGACATTTTCGCTTCGGGTACGTACCTGTTGATATTTTTCCAGTAGGTTCATAAACGAGTTAGATGACCCGCACCTTATCCCATGAAAAATAGTCTGGGAATCGGTATGCAGGAAGCTGTTAAAAGCTTTGATAATTGTAAGTAGATTAATGTATCTGAGGTTATTTTGAAGCTCTACAAGGAGACTGCTTCCTGTTTCGCCAGGTATTCCATTTGTCTGACACCTACTAGCAGAATTACCATGGCCAGTATACAGCAAGCCATCATGATCGCGGCCATCGGTAAGGCCGTTCCATTGAATAATAAGCCTACTAAGGCGGTAGCCATAGCCCCACAAATCATCTGAAAGGAGCCCATTAAAGCGGAAGCACTTCCAGCCCGGTGGGTAAAGGGAGCCAACGCTAAGGCTACCGAGTTGGGAAAAGTAAATCCCTGACAACTCAGGAATAGAAACAGGAGTCCCACAGTACTATATAAACCCAGTGAACCCGTTATACTTCCCAGTACAAGGATTAGTCCGATTAATAGTTGAGCAAGTAGTGCGGTGTACATGATCTGACTACTTGTATAGCTACGTAATAACCAGTTATTGAGCTGGCTACTTCCGATTAACCCGGCGGCTATAAGCGCAAAAATGGCCCCATACTGCTCTTCACTGACACCATACAATTTCATGAATACAAATGGCGACCCTGCCAGATACGCAAAAAGACCCGCCGAAGCAGTTGCTCCTGCAAAGGCATAGGTCCTGAATTGAGGTACTTTGGCAACCTGAAAATAGCCCTGGGTAACAGCGGTCGGTGTAAGTAAGACTGTGGAATCAGCCCCCCTGCTCTCGGGGAGCCACCGGATTACGGCAGCCAATAGTAGCATAGTGACAATAGCCAATATCGTAAAGACCATCGGCCATCCACTGGTTGCTATCAGGTAACTACCTACCGTGGGAGCAAGAATGGGAGACACTCCCAATATCAACACCAACAAGGATAGAACCTTGGCATGTTGGTCAGCCGGGAATAGATCTCTTACCATCGCATTGGGGGTTACCATACCCACACAAGCTCCTAGCGCCTGAAGAAATCTGAAACCAATTAGGGCCTCGGCCGAAGTAGAGAGCGAACAGCCTAAAGAAGCAAGTGTATATACCACCAGGCCGACCACGAGCGGGATTTTCCGCCCGTAGCGATCCAGGAGGGGGCCGCACACCAATTGACCCAGGCATACGCCAACAAAGAAGCTGGAAAGCGAATAAGCCACCTGGTCAACCGTCGTATGAAGATCCTTAGCGATGGCCGGAAAACCCGGCAGGTACATATCAATGGAGAAGGGACACACTGCCGCCAGCAATCCCAAGATCAGGATTACGCCAGATCGTTTGTTAGCTTTCATAAGCTCTTTGTTGTATAAAGCGTAAGTGGATTAGTTTGCAGCTACCCCAGGCTGAGCCGATTATTTAGTGAATAATCCAGCCCCAAGATGGGCTCCCGCCGTTCCAGGTTTTAAGTGAAGGTAGTTTCGTTGGGTCTGATCTTCCTCAATTTCCACCTTGCCGTCTTTTCTGATAATGGCATTTTCTCCTAAAACCAGCTTTTTCGGGTCAGCCTTTACTCCAAAATCCGCCGGGCCACCGCCTTTAGTGACCAACTCCTTATATCCAAGCACCATGGAGTTGGTAAGGTTATAGGAGCTCTTCTCCTCTTTATTTAAGACCCAGAATATGTTAGCATCGGCCACCACATTGTTATAGTACTTGAAATCTTCAGCGGGCGACCAGGTCCATACGGCGGCTCCATAATTACTTACTACCAGATTATGATGCATTTCACATCGCTCCGCGGGTCGGTCAGAGAACCAGAAAACAACAGCGTCTTTCACCTGATAAAATACACAGTGATCCACCACGACACCATGCCCGCTGGCCAATACAGCCACATGGTTAGGAATGGCATGCCTATCCCCTATAAACAGGCACTGAGTAACCCTTAAATCGTCCAGATGCCGACCTTCCCGTACAATAGGATAGTTTCTTCGAACAAACCCTTCGGCTGGCCTCTCATGGACTGGAGTACCTAAAACCCGCAACCCCTGAATGGTCACATGGTTGGTTTCTATTTGAATACCATAGGAAGTACCTTTGAATGGATCTTCCTTACCGGAAGGTTTGAAGTTCAGGGGCATGGTAGATACAATGACCGGCATCCTGGCGGGATTCCATTCAGCATCATCGGGTAAAATTTCTGCCCGGATCGTCAAACGGTCTTTTTGGGTAAAGAACCAGTTGACAGGATGAAAAGTAATGGTCGCATCCAGACCATAAATTCCTTCGGATAAGTAAAGGGTGATGGCTCCTCTACCATTGGCCTCATTGATTTTACGGGCTGCTTCCCATAAAGTCTTCAATGGTTGGTCCTTAGTACCCGTACTTAAGTCATTCCCTGTTTCCGAATTTAAATAGATATTCCCTCCCTGGGGTACTCCTGCTCTTGGTTGAATGGTTTGTCCAAACGAGTGGGTAGGCATCAGGAAAGATACCCATAGGCATAGGGCTACCACTGTCTGAATTATACGCCTTCTGATCATCTTATTTAATTTAAATAGGTAAAGAATGAGAATCCCAGCCACTCATGGAGTTGTTGCTCCACCTTTTGGGGCCCATAGGCCAATAAGTACGGAGAGTAGTATAGCCTGGGTCCTAGCCAGTAGGACAATTTGAGGTTAGTGGCTTCAACGGGAGTCCTCGTTAAAACCACCAACCTAAGTAGGAGTGCTACATTAGTGACTGCCCTTTTTGGCTCAGTGCATTTCTTAAAATAATTTCTCCTGAGGAGGTTTAGCACCAGCTAAACGAAGGTAAACCGTGGTCTGTCCCCGGTGGTGGGTTTGGTGCTCAAAAACCTTGGCGAGCACCCCAGCTTTAGTCATTTCGAACTGACCAAATAACTTTATGCTTTCATTCAGTTGAGCTGGTGTCATTTTTTTGACATTGTTAATGACGAAATCATAGCCGGCCAGTACCAGTTTGGTAACGTTTGCTTTGGATTTATCACCAGCTTTTTCTGATTCACCCTGACCGACCGGGCTTTGGGCTCCCGTAGCCTGAGCGGCAAAACCATAATTACCATCCGTTAGGTGAAGCATTTGCTCAGCAAAGGAGCGCATTTCAGGGGTAGGTTTCAATCCATAGCCGGATTCAGGCATGGCATCCAGATATTCTTTGGTGTAAGCTTTAGCCCGTTCCCATTCTTTTACCGTTTCATCTACGGAGGATTGTGCCAGAGTAGAATGGATAAGACCTAAAACAAGACACAGAGTAGTAATAAGTTTAATTCTTTGCATGATTATGATCTGTTTAATTACCATGCAAAGTTCCAGGGTATTGGTCTGGGCTACCAATAAACTATTGTAAGAAATACCCTTAAGAAAGTTTAAGGGTTGGCTGGTCAGGAAGCAATTTCTTTCCTGATTTTGCTTAGGAACTCAGGAGTGATGCCCAGGTAGGAGGCTATCTGAGTATTGGGTAGGCGCAAGGCGAGGTTGGGATATTGTTCCAGGAAAGCCACGTAGCGATTTTGAGCTGTCGAGCTGATATTCTGCAATACCCGGTTCTGAAGCTCCACATATTTGTCTTCAATGATTACTTTGAAAATGCGGTCAAGCTTTGGGATGTGGGTATATAGGTAGTATAAGTCCTGCTTTTCAATCTGAAGTATCAGGGAAGGCTCCACTGCCTCAATGAATAACTGGCTAGGTCTGTCGGAGTGAAAGCTACCAATATCAGCTATCCAATCATTTTCAGCCGCGAATTGAATATTATGTTCAGTTCCTTTTTGGTCAACGGCAAACATTCGAAAACAACCTTCTACTACAAATGTATAGTGTTTACAGGGGAAACCTTCCTGTAGAATAGACTGTCGGCGTCTTATCTGGCGCTGAATTACTCTATCCTCAAAAAGTAGTTTTTCGCTTTCTTCAAAGTGTAAATAACTTTCAAAGTGACTTATGAGCGGCTGTATCGTCATATGTATGGGCACCTGCTTGTGAAGGAACAAAAATGGCGAAGTGCCCTAATTTTTCAACTACTTTTTTATTTCTGTACGACAGAAGTTGCCAAAAAAGTAGAGAAATACAGTGTTTTATCTTAGAAATTACGACCATTTTAGTACATAGCTTAGTTAACACAACTGGCTACTGTTGAAACACCGCTGTTAGATGTGAATTGCCGCAGATAAGAGCAATTAATCAGAAGTATAACTATCCGAAATTCAAGTTAGCAAACTTTTATCACGACGAGATAGAGCGTAAACTAAAATATAGAAGAAATCCACTTCCTGCACTGTCTAATGATCATCTTCAGACTCTTCGAGAATCTGACTTAGGAGGATGAAAAAAACAGTATTTCTTACCTTTGCAGCGATCAATACTTTTTAAGGAATGGATTATAAGACCAGAAGACTTGCCGCAACACTTAGAAATCAACTTAATTATCCCTTACAGTTTAACCCATTTGTATTCAGCAGAATATTTTTGCTTTGGGTACTTATCGGCATCGTAGGAGGTGTCATTGCTGGTTTTTACTGGACTATACTGGAGGCGTTGCTGCACTTTCTGGCGCAGGTTCAGGGGCTATATATCATACCGCTTATGGCTGGGGCCGGACTACTAGCGGGACTTGTTATCTACTTCCTCGGTGATCCTGGCGAAATGGATATGATTGTAAATAATATCCGATTCAAGGGGGGAAGGCTGGAGCCAAAGAATAACCCTTCTATGATCCTGTCATCCTGGCTATGTATAGCAAGTGGAGGCAGTGCCGGCCCCGAAGCGCCGCTTGTGCAGGTTGTGGGCTCTACCGGAACTTGGATTGCTAAAAAGTTGGGTTTTAAGGGAGAAGACCTGCGTTCGTTGAGTATAGCCGGTATGGCCTCAGCCTTCACGGCTCTTTTTGGTGCTCCACTGGGTGGAAGCCTTTTCGCATTGGAAATCCTGCATCACAAGCATGTCGTAGAGTATTATCAGGCGCTGATTCCTGCCTTTGTAGCCAGCTGCTCGAGTTACGTGATCTTTATCCTGATTACCCACATTGGTATGGGGCCTACCTGGCGCTTCCCTATATACGCTGCTCCCGAACTCAATGATGTTTTTTATGCCATGCTGTACGGAATAGTTGGTACGGCCGTAGGATGGTTCTTTATATTTACAGTTCGCCAGTCCCGTAGCATTTTCAAACAATTGAAACTGCCTATTTATATCAACATGATGATCGGGGGACTCCTTATTGGAACTATTGCTTACCTGGTACCACTGTCACGGTATTTTAGCCATGATGAGCTGAATGTTTTACTCGAGGAGAAATTGAGCCTGTCCTACCTGCTCATATTGCTGGTTGCAAAGATACTGGCTATTGCTTTTACGGTCACCTCTGGTTGGCGGGGTGGATTTATCATCCCCCTTTTCTTTGTAGGTGCCACGCTGGGGTTGGTTATCAATACGATCCTACCTGGACAGAATCTGCCACTGCTCCTGGTAAGTTGCATGGCTGCTATCAATGCCTGTGTAACCCGTACTCCTATCAGTACTACTGTACTACTCTCTACATTAACGGGCTTTCACTATCTAATCCCAATTATGTTTGCCAGTCTGACTGGCTTCTTCCTGGCTCCCAAAACACCTCTGATTAATGCGCAGCTTGGGGTGAAAGAGTAAAGCGAACTGGTGGAAGGTTAACAGTAGTACAATGTTAATTAGTGGCTCTTGAAATTCTTGTATTATTAAATTCAATTTAAAGAAAGTACCGTGGCTGTTGCAGAACTCCTATAAAAAGGTGTCTGCAGTCTTTCATATCTTCCCTAGATTTCTTAAATTCAGGTATGCAAGGAAGAAAGATCTACGAAGAAAAGCTGTTTACCAGCTTCCAACTGTCAGAGCGGGTACCCAAGGATAATCTCTACCGCCGTTCAAAGCAAACACTGAATCTACGGTTTCTCTATAAGGATACCCAGGAGTTGTACGGACGTACAGGCAATCCCTCTATTGCTCCGGTGGCATTCTTTAAGCTCATGCTGACAGGTTAACTCGAAAACATAACCCGCGCGGCGGACCGATCTGATCGACAGCTGGTAGAGCATTGTTCGATGCGCATGGACATCCTCTACTTTTTAGGTTATGATATAGATGAAGCTTTGCCCTGGCATTCTACTCTTAGTCGCACCCGACAATTCTATCCCGCTACACTTTTTGAGGCCCTTTTCAACAAGGTCTTTGCTCTGTGCGTAGAGGCGGGCATGGTGGCCGGACATACCCAGGCCATAGATCGCGGCGGTAAAGGCCAATGCCTCCATGGAGAGCCTGGTCCTGAAAAAGCCTTTCCAATCCATCGAGCACCATCTGCAAGAAGTAGACGCAGCAAACCAACCCGATGGAAAAAAAGATAAACCTGTGTCCGGGGTGCATGTCACAGCCTCTCCCCAGAAGTTAAAGAGCCTCAGAAAGCGCCATGATAAGCTGCTGGCTAATCCTGTTTCTGCCCCCGGAGCTTCTCACCGGAAGGCACAACTAGTCAGTAACAAGACGCACTACAATCCTCATGATCCCGATGCACGTATTTCCATGAAGCCTGGTAAAGCCAGGAAGCTTAACTATCACTGTAGTATGTCTGTGGATACGGCCCCAGTGGAACGGCCATGGGTGTGATTAGTCATATACAGGCAGACTTTGCTGAGGGCAGAGACAGCCAGAGCCTTCCTGATATAGCTACCAAAGTGCAACAAAGGCTTAGGGAAAATGAACTGACGATGACGGACCTGCTAGCGGATGCTGGCTACTCCAACGGGTATAACTACCGGTTTTTAGAGTAGAAGGGTATCACCGGCTGGATCCCTGTTTTTGGGAAGTACAAGCCCGAGGTAGAAGGCTTCACCTACAACAAACAAGAGGATAGCTTTACCTGCCCGATGGATAAGCTGCTTCCCTGCAAAGGCTACGAACGTATGCAGGATGGTCAACTATACAAAGGGTACTGGGCAACTACTGCTGACTGTAAAGGCTGTGCCTTAAAGGCTAGTTGTGCTCCAAAAACAGGATGTAAGAAGATTGTACGAACGGCCTATCATGAGCAATACCGGGAAACTCACGTCCGACAAAACAGCTGGCGGGGAAAACAGATGAAACGACTGCGCCAGAGCTGGGTGGAGCCCGTCTTTGGGAGCCTGGTCCAGTACTATGGCATGAGAAAGATAGGAGTAATAGGCAAAGCAGGAGCTCATAAGGTGATGCTTATGGCCGCCATCTGCTTCAACTTGAAGAAGTACCTCAAAGCTGCAAAGTGGAAAATAGCTTCAAGTGCCGCTCTGGAAGCAAGAGCTGGCTCAACTTACCTTCAAGGTGACTGTTTTTACATCAGAAGAAGCTGCTTTCCCTGAAGTAGTGTCTACAACTCCAAACGAGCAGGCCAGCTGGATTAAAAAAGGACTTCTGCAACGGCCACGACCCTTTTTTTACATTTATGGCATCAAGATCACTAGGATGTATCACCCTGACTCAGGAGACACCTTAGTTTGTAGATTTGCCAGGTCCAGGTATTAAAAGTTAATAACTCCTCAAATAGATATACAGGAGTCTCCCGTTTGATCCTTAGTTTTCAAGCCTTTCATTGACGATATCGATTTCCAATTCTCCAAACTGCCGTTTTGGATAATGCCCCACCATCCTTACTTTAAATGTCTCTCCTAGCTCCATCTTCTGAGCTATTTCCATTCCAATGGCATCAGGCAGATACCCTAGCTTATACTCATTCACATAGACCTCGATTGCAAAAGGGGCCTGTTTTGTATCTAAACTTCTCCGAAGTGTGAACTGAGAATCTTCATGGATATATCCTTTTCTTTTTGCCATTTCATATTTAAAATGATACAACCCCATTACTTCTATACTTTTATAATGAATCGGCTTGATCCAGTCTTTATACTTTAGTAGCTCATCCTCCTCTCTCTGGACCGGCAAAGAACGTCTTTGTGATCTACCTGTTTTGTACAGTCTATAAAAGAAGTACAGGAATCCAAATCCTAACAGTACCTTTAGCAAAAGGAGTAGTACACGAGGTAGTGAATCTTCCATAGTAGTATGTTTTACAACCATTAAATCACGGCCTTTTTCCGGGCCTCTCTGCGCTGCATCCGCTTGTCCAGCGACATCAGGAATGCCGGCAGCAGGATCAGGTTAGAGG
>NZ_JAFIQT010000015.1 GCF_017355935.1 Telluribacter humicola
AATCAAACATCCCAAGTGGCTCAATTTGCTCCGAAATGCTGGCTCAGTTTGTACCGAAATAGTGGCTCAGTTTACTCCGGAATATACAGTAAACTCATAAGGTTCACATTCCACCCTAGAAATAGAACCTGGAAACTGTTTACCAATCATTGCTTTACAAACTGGTTCTGATAAAGTGGAACTCATGTAACACTTACGAGTAGTGATGTAGTAGTTACCCGACTTGGAAAGTACCATCTCTGGGTCATCAGAAGTGAGTTCGAGTGCAAAGTACTCATTCCCTTCTTTGGTGGTACGCTTTACGTAGTTTGTGACTTGTAACATGGTAGTAAAAGTTAAATGTGAATAATTTGACCATGTGCTGTCAGACTCCCTGTATGTAATATTTAGATATAATGGATTTGAAAACAGGGGGTTACACCCAACACTGCATTAATGGGGGCGTGTTGATCGGCAAGAGTTACACTCATACATATATAGTAGACTGTACTGTATTAGTGTTGGGGGGACCTAATTATAGGTAAAGCAATAGGGGGGATGAAAAGAACTAGGTTAGATTTCTTCTACTTACTTATACCCAACATCTATTTACTAGTTACTTACAAAGACTTTACTCCTAATTAGTTGAACCGTTAGATAAGATTTCAACTAAAAGGATAAAACATTGAACGAACATTAGTAGCTTGAACTTCAAATAGTTGAATATCACTCAATCTTATTATAAATGAAACTAACTCTAAGGGTGAGGTTGCTGTTCATCATACTTGTCACGTATAATAATACTTCATACGGTCAGTATATGTATACAGACAACATTAACAAATTAAAGGTTGAAATTCCCAATGGTTTTACAGAATCATCTACTTTAGGAAGGCTCACTAGTCACAAAGCAGTGGATGGTTTGGGAGCAGCAGTTGTTGTTTCAGTAGATAACTCACAACCCTATTCACCAGCTGTAATAAACAATTATAACGATGCTACTAACCTCGAAGTACAAGAAGCATTAGAGGATCAACTTTTATCAACTGTGAAACTAATTAAAAATGGGTTACAAAACATTAACGGAAACAAAGTAATAGCTTTATCATATCAATTAACTACTCCTTCTGGTCAAACAGCAATCCAGCTAAGTTACCAACTTGTAAAAAATGATAAATTACATATATTAAGGTTCGGCTATCCAGTAGGTCAGGACACCAAATATTTAACTAAATTCTATAGAACTGCTCAAAGTTGGACTGTAAATTAAATTTAAACTATGTATAAAGAATGAGTAAAACAGCAAGTACTATCGTTAAAGTTAACGCAACGCTATTTATTATAGTTGTATGGTCAAACTTTACAAGAGGGTTTGTTGATAATACTACAGGTGTCGGACGAGCAGTAGGGCAATTCATTTTGTTCATATAAATGATTGCTGCACTTGTTTTTTTAGAAGGTACAAATTTCATAATCAATGGTTTAGATATAAAACATATATTTTACAGCAATTGTACTATAATATATCAATCATGGACACATCAAAAATCATTTATATTTCAATTGCAATATTAGCAGCAATTGGTTTTTGTTTTTTATTGGCATTATTATATAACGATGGAGAAGGCAATTTTACTTTTTTTTTTTAGGGTTAGTAGCAGCAGTAATCTATTATTTTATCAAGTCTGATAGTAATGAAAAAAAGCAGTAACTTCAACAACATTATAATCTATAATATACAAACTATTAACTATAAGTGATAGCATATCTACCTATTTGAAAGCAATTCCCATAATTATATGAAAATCCTTAAAATACTTTTTTTAATAATATTTATACCCATTTCGTTTTTTGGATGCAAAAAGGAAATAAGCATCGATGATATAACTGCTGATAATTATAAAGAGTTATTTAAGAGTACTGCAAACTATTCTCTGAACGACTATGAAACTGGGTTTTCGTACGTAGGTAGTTTTTTTAGGAATGGGACACTTTTCCAAAGACGTTAAATCTATAAGTAAACCTTGGAATGTGACTAATGAAGTAAATTTTCAGAATTATAGGTACGTAACCTACACAAATGAAATTACTGGCGAGTATTATATGCTTACTTTCTGGTCACCTGAAAGTATTAAAATAGGACGAGCTTCCTTTAGTGGAATTCCTATACATAAATATAGAAGTGACTTAGATCATATTCTAAAAAATTTTGGTTTTATTTATAAACCAACTTTAATGAAGTCAAGAAAAGATATTTTAATAAAAAAAGTGGATGATGGTGTTTTTGTGGTAATTGAATTAAAAGAATTCGAAGGTGGGCTAATCAATGGAGTTCATGTAGATAATATACAAACGGGGTTTATGGAATTTGAAATATTTGAAGTCTTAGATTAAATCAAATGATAATTTGATCTAAAACTTCAAATAACTACTGTATATACTATAAACTTTTTAAGCACTAAGTGAAATTAGCTTTATGTAGTAACTTTTAATCACGTTACAGATTTAAATTGAAAAATAAATATTGAAATATGTTTTATCTCTTTTTGTCAAAAGATGTCAGTAAACTAGCATACTGCTTCTTCACATCATCTTCAAAACTATCCAAGTATGCTTCGGTCGTACTGAGACTACTGTGACCTAAACTCTCTGATATGAATTCCGTAGGAGCTCCACTGCGTTTCAGTACCGTACTAAATGAATGACGAGCTGAGTACGTTGATATAGGTTTTGATATATCAAGAGTTTTCCCAATTCTGCTCATGTACTTGTTTACTAATTTGATTAGTTGTTGTACCAACTTTCTTTCACGTTCAGGTGATACCTGTGAGTGGAGAATGTTAAAGATATAAGTACCTGGTGTTTCAGGTTTGTTACCCCACTTCTGTATGATCTGCTTTGCGTGATCAGTTAGGTAGATTACAATGGGTTTTTGATTCGACTTAGTTGTTAACTTCGTCTTTGCTCTGTGTATAGTCAAGCGGTCACCATCTATATTCTCGTAACGTAAACGTGCGATGTCTTTGAAGTTGAGTCCATTGCATAAATACGAGAAGATCCATAGATCTTTTGACCAGTTTTCGGAAGAACCTCCTTTCGTCTCGTAGTTGAAGATCTTTTCTATCTCATTGATAGTTAGTGCTTTCTTGATATTACGACCTGCAGGTATGGAAAACTTGTTCTTTCTGAAAGGGTAGGAGTCCTTACCAATGATACCTGAATCAATCGCTATATTGTAGATGGTTCTCAGACTTCGAAGATAGATACCGACAGTAGTTGAGGTTCTCCCTTTTGATAACATATGCTTCTCATAATGAGTTAGAAATGTAGGTGTTACATCTTCAAAAGAAAGTTTGGATTTATAGGATCTTAATGATCGTAGGGTGGATGTGTAGGACTCAGCGGTTGAGATACGATCTTCATTATGTAACTTCTTGATATAGTCTTCCAATATACCATATACATCCGATTTCTTAGGTTCTTCTTTCTTTGGGAAGTACCTTTTTTCGAAATCTGTGAATGTGAAAACAGTCATCTCCTTGAACACTGTCTCTGCTTTTACTTCAAATCCTTTGATCTTACCCTTAATTAGTTTCAACTCTTCATCACGAAGTTTGGGGGATTTGAGTTTTTCAAATTGTTCTTCGGTCAGGTCAACACCGATCGAGTAGTACCTTCTTATGTTGTTGTGAGTAACTCTTAGTTTGAGTGGATAGGTACCATCTGATTTGGAACGACGAGTATCCAGGGTGACAACGAAGGTTGGTTTTGCGATTTTCATGAGTAGTTCTCTTCGAAATTTGATACATAATTTGATACATGAAATCATCAATAGAATCTCTATTCGAGAATAGATGATAAAATGATTAAACCGTAAGCGGTTGTGTATCAATAATATGTATCAAACACCTCCATAGCTCAGCTGGTAGAGCAACTGACTTGTAATCAGTAGGTCGTTGGTTCGATCCCGACTGGGGGCTCTTCAAAGCTCAAACCGAAAGGTTTGGGCTTTTTTGTTTTGGTGGTAAAATATTGGTGGTAAAATAAGTGTCTAGTATTTTCTTTAAATATAATTGCTAGTACCTCCATATACATAGGGATATGAAAAACCTAAGTTCTTTGCCGTCTGTACCTGTGGTATGACTATCCGTTCCAATTGCTCCTTGAACCATGCATAGGATTGTTCCTTAATGGAGGACAAGCTTTGGGCAAAGAGAATATAATAATCTTCTAGAAGCTGGTGATTTCTTTGGTGGGCGTGGTATTAAAATGCGTTGTACTGTAAGGTGGCATACTGATCAAGATATAGATCAACCGAAGGAAGCCAATCACTTTTGGCAGAGTTCACAGACTTGGGCGTAGGAATTATATTCCAAAGCTGATCATGTGCTACGAAGGACCACGGTAAGAAATGATCCAGGCTGAAATTATCAGAAGTAATTATCTGCGTAGAATAAATGCATGGTAGATAAGGGTTAGATTTAAGATATTCCTTCCAGAACTTATTCGCCCTGCTTAATACTCTTACTCCGGGCTTTTCCAGCTTCTCGGATAGACCTACTACATTTGGATTATGCTTTTGCAGAAACTTAAATAGATGCCACTGTATAAACCCTTGCAGGATTGCCTGATGTTGTTGTAGGTATATTGCCCAATCGTCATTCAGTTCTATCTCATTATCTAAAAATCTATAAGGAACCCTCGTCGACTGATTGGCTAGTTCAATAATTCTACGATTGATGTACTGATCGGGTACACCTCTTACTTCCTGTTCAAAGAAAGGGCGGAGGAATCGGTAGGGTACATAATTTAGGAGTTTTCTAAACTCAGTATGAAGCTGTGCCAGGCTAGCAGGAGATAGATGTGTATGTAGCTGTTCGAACAGGAAAATCAATGGAAGCACCGGCAGACCCACCCGGATGTACCTGATCAGCGGCGTATGGAGATGATACTGTGACTCGGGTCTGATACCATGGAGTGTACTCCGCTGTGGCGCACACTCCTCAAATAGGCCTATTCGATAACGGGAATAATGGGTATATCTGCTTCGAAGGCCGGCAGGTTGATCTGGGGCTCCTGTTCTCCGCCGGATTCTTCGAGTACCTTGTCTTTGACGTACAGGTACAGTTCTCGGGTGGAGACAAATTTATCTTTTTGGTTGGTCCCGTAGCCATCTGCTTTCCCCTGCAGCCCCTGCTGCAGAAAATACGAAAAGTAACCACCCAGCGTGTGGTCTTCGTAGGATGGCTCGCCCACCTTGGTGGAGGTAAGTACTACGGTTGTGGCGTTATATTGTTTACGACGTTCATTAAACTGTTCTAATGCCTCCTGAGATATAGATGATCCCATAGTTATGATTTTTGACTTGCAGGATTCGATCAGACAAAGCCTGGTCCTGGCGGGGCTGGTCTGTAGCTGATTGACAATTTCGGCTTCACTGATGAGCTTGTTTGCCTTTTGATAGTCATAGGGACATACGCCAAAGCTATTCTCATCCAATATGGTGCCGTGACCTACGAAGTAGAAAATGATAATGTCATCTGGACTTACCTGTTTAGGGTCGCACAGCTTATTTTTAATGGTACTTAGGATCTTTTCTCTATTGGCGTTCTTGTTGGCTAATGTCTCAATCTGCGCTCGTTTAGAAAGGTTAGCTGATAGGAAGATGTCCCTGAACTTAAAGATATTTGTAACGGAAGAATTTAGAGGGTTAAGATTCTTTGACAAGTAGGTATCAATACCGACGGCTACTATCCAGAACTTTGGTATGGGACGGTTGGCCTCTTCTTCCTGTAATTGATCGAGGCGGGCTTTGGCTTCTGAAAGGTCAGGCTGTAACTCAATGGCTCGCTTATAATCATGAATAGCTTCCTGGTAGTGTTTTAGCTTTGCCAGACAATCTCCACGATAGATGTACACGTCCGCTCGTTCGGGTTCTAAGGTGATGGCTATGTTGTAGTCATGCAGTGCATCCTGATACTTCTCAACCTTAAACAGACTACGTCCCCGGTTGGTATAGGGGTCGGCAAAATCCAGTTCAAGCTCAATGGCCTTTGTGTAGTCCAGTATAGCCTCCTGAGCTTTGTCCAGCTTATACAGACACTGCCCCCGGTAGTTATATGTCTCGGCATAGTCTGGGTTCAAGGCTATAGATTTAGTGAGATCCGCTAGGGCCTCCTCCGGTTTATCTAACATCAAGTAGCATGCTCCCCGGTACATGTAGGCCAGCGCATCTTCGGGGGTAAGTTCAATAACTTGTGAAAAGTCTTTGAGGGCTTCTGAGTAGGCTTTTCTGTCTTTTTTATCAAGACCGGAGGCAAAGTAATCTTCTGCGGATTGAGCCTGGGTCAGAAGGCTCAGTAGCAGAAGTATGGCGATGAGGTAAAGGTTAGCTTTCATGTTTTTCAAGTTTAAATAAGGCAACGATCACAAAGCTCATGTAGCTACCAAAGGTGGTCTCGATGAAGCCGAGAAAGATGTTCATCTCCTTGAAGCTGATGATGTTCAGAGATTTGATAAAGATGAGTATCCCGACGAGGACAAAATGGGCAGGTATAACCAGCTTGATCAGTCGAACCGCCAGATTATTGGAACCCTGTAAGGCAGGGGATACCGGTATGGGTACTTCGACTTCTGTATTTCTCAGGTTCTGACTAAAAAACTGGAATAATGGGGCAACGTACAAAGCAGAGATAGCAGAAAGCGTGGTGAGCAATGAGGTGAGTTCATCATCAATGATTCCTGCAAAAGAGTACAGTATAATGGTCAGTATAATGAGGGACAAATATCCCAGTACTATCTGCCGGGCAATGCGCTGTTGAAGTTGACTAACTAGCATGGGTATGAGTTTATTTAGATAGCCATTCCTCTATTCTTCGTTCCATCACGCTGGCGTACAGGTTGACATTACCATCGTACTTGCCATCCATGCTGTAGTAAAACTTATCGCGTTGTTCGGGGCAGAGCAGGCCTCCGCTGTACTTACCCCTGATGGTGAGCCTAACCTCGACCGTACTCTTCGCCTGCTGGGCTACATCCACCGTAAGCTCGATGGATTCGAAGTAGTTGTCATTGGTTATTTCATTTTTGAGGCAGGTAACACGGTATATGAGCGAGTTGTAGAAGGTACGGGTCGTATCTACCTGCACACTATAAAACCAGGACGAGGGCTTGCTGCTGTAGTACCGCTTAAGCTCGCGGGCCAGTGTCTGGGTGACCGCCTTGACCAGTGGCTTCCCAGGGAGTGGAATTCTCTTAAACGAGGGTAAATGTAGCTCCTGTGCTGGTATTATAATGGGCTTCCCACTCATGACAGACAGGTTCTTGTACTTCACTTCCTCCGTAAAATATATTTCGCTGAACGGTTGGCCCCCACTTCCCTGCACCTCAATCCGGAGAAGCCCCGGAGGCAGATCAAACAGAAAAGAGCCCTGCTGGTGGAGCAACTCGACCAGTGAGGTAAGTCTTTCCAGCAGTTGGTTGTCTACGCTATTCCAGGATGTCGAGAGGGAGTCGATGGTCTTATAGCCAGAGCGTAATAGTAGTACCAGTGTATCTCCCTCCTGCTGGTACGATACACTATCAATCTTAAGATTATCTGAAATATGTGTAGTAGACAGCCACTGGTCAAATTCTACAAGCTGATCCCTATAAAAGTGGGCTTCCCTGTTCTGGCCGAAGGCGTTACCGGCTATCAGGCATATATAGCACAATAATAGAAGTCTTCTCATACAGGTAGGGTTAGAGGATGAAAGTAGATGTATCAGAATATGTATAAAATAGAGGAGGGAGTCTGGGGTCCTGAAACCTACGGCGTCTTTTCCTGGGGCTGATTGGGCTCCTTCTTTTTGATGTTCACCGGGCGGTAATCATCTACTCGTTCCATTCGCTCATAGACGGACTCATGAATAGCCTCATTGGTATAGAGGTCCTGCATGACGTGTCGGTTATACTCGCCCAGCCAGGAGAAAGGAGCTACAAAAGAGTTATAAAGCTCTTTGTTGGAAGCGGGATTCACGTTTTTCCGAAGGTATTCTTCCTCAAAGTCCAGTCCCGTTGCTCTGGCTTTGTCTGCCAGCCACTGCAGGGCTATGTCACTCAGTCCCTCTTCGGGATACCCACCCCCAATGTTTGAGTGCACCCCCGGAAACCACATCTGCTCCAGCACCTGGGAGATCTTTTGTTGTTTGACACTATTGCTTTGCTGCCATATCGTAGGCTGAAAGCTTTTCCTCTTCTCGTCCACCGCCAGGGCCTGATAGGCGTAGTCGATTGAGCTACTGAGCGTGGTATCATGGAACTCGTACTTCTTCTTACTGCCCAGAAACGGGATGGGTATACCCAGTGAGCCTACCGTATCCCATACGCCTATGAATTTGATACGGACATCCGGCTGGCAGTACTTTGCCCGAAACTCCGTAGCGATGTCTCCTTCGGGATGCATACCCGGATTGGTGCGGTCGCGGTAAATCTCGTAGGCTCTTTTGATGAGCAGGAGGTCGTTGTTCCTGACCAGGCCGGAGGTGCGGATGAGGCCAGCCAGACTGCGGGAGGTATAAGCCCCACGGCTAAATCCGAATAGGTAGATCTCATCTCCCTGGGCGTAGTTCCAGCAGATAAACTTGTAGGCATCCAGGATATTCCGGTCCAGTCCACCGCCGGTAGCCCCGTCGATTAGCTTCTTCAACCTGTTGCCAAACACACCGACCCCCTCGTCGTAGTACTTGAGCTGGGGCGTACCATCATGCGCTACATTACAGATGGCCTCAAAGATCTTCTGGACATTGGTACGCACGACCTGACCTTTATAGGTGTCGCCGGGCATGTTCCAGGTACCGTCACTGCAGGTAATGATCCTTTTCATATAATATAGAGTTGAGTAAAATGAACAGGTGACAGCAGGGAAACTCAGCCGCATCTTACATGAGGTAGGTGCAGGAGCTGGAGGGGAGGGTTGATTCGGAAAGTACACCTAAGTTACTAAATATCTTGCACTTACAGCATTTATGTAACTGATATGGTGTAAATATTTATTAAGTGGTCCTTATACAGGAAAATAGCAGGAGCAGACAGATAGCAAAGAGCTACCTGATCTACCAAATATTAGATGTTATGAAGAAGGAATAGCTATGACCAGGCAGTGAATGATTTTGTAGAGAATGTATCTTCACACTGGACTAGCAGCACCCTTTCTGATGCATATAGTTAAGATCAATAGGAATTGAGTGGGTTGATTAGACGGCAGAGGGGGGTATTCTTAATTTTGAGTAAAAATAATAGACATGATTGGAGACGTGAATCAACTACGTTGCCCCACCAGTTCATTAGAAAGCTTAACGCCTGTGATCTGGCTGTACAAGGCAATGGTCAAATCCAGATCGTAGAGAGCATCGTGTAGTTTGGATTCATCTACCGGGATACCCATCTCCTGAGCTACGGTACTGAGCTTGAAGTCGGCCATAAGGTGACGCCGGGCCATCAGTGCCTGGGAGGCCAGTATGAAGCAGTCGATCGGGCTGGACCAGAAGTAGGAGCCAAAGTACTTGTCATCATTTTTTTCGAAAAAATTCCGCAGAAAGGGATTGTCAAAGCTGGCGTTGTTGTAGCCAGCCAGGAAGTACTTGTCCTGCTTATCGAAGCGGTCGCAGTAGGTGTTGAGAGTCTTGAGCAAGGCGCGGTATACCAGGTGCGGGTGCACATGGTGCTCATTGGCGAGGTCGGCCCGCGTTTTGCCGGCTATCTTTAGTGAGTAATCATCAATCTCATCCCCTTCAAAGGGTCTGACGTGGCAGTTAAATTCCTTGACGAGTTTCCAGTTAATGTAAAGACGGCCCGAAAGCTGGTGAATGCCATGCTTGCTCGGGTGCAAGCCCGTCGTTTCCAGGTCATAGAAAAGTACTTTTACCGCTTTTGACATTAAGAATGAGGAATGAAGTGTATGTAAATATCAGCAAAAGGGTATTAAATGGAAAGCATATCTAGCAAAAGCTTTGCATCTGATATCTAGAATAGATAACTAAAAAATAGCCTCAAAGGATAATCCAATCTATAACTGGTGGAGTTAACCTACTGACTTATACCAGATGACCAGGCAGCCATACTTGTATGCTCAGCAACGAAGACCCTATACGAATCAGTAAGTTTTTGAGCCTGGAGCTCAGGCACCACCCGGAAAAGATCGGAATCAGGCTGGATGAGAACGGCTGGACAGATATGCAGGAACTAATCAGTAAGGCCGGGGCGGCCGGTATAAAGCTAAGCCTGGAAGTACTTCAAGAGGTGGTAGAAACGAACAATAAATAGCGGTTTGCCTTCAGTGAGACAGGGGAAAAGATACGTGCTAATCAGGGGCACTCCGTACAGGTGGAGTTGGGGTACATGGTCCAGGTACCACCGGACTTCCTGTACCACGGTACCACTATCCGGGCCGTTGACTCCATCCAGGTACAGGGACTAACCAGGCAGAAGCGCCACCATGTACATCTGAGTCCGGATGTAGAGACGGCCGTCAGCGTAGGGAGGCGCCACGGTAAGCCTTATGTATTTACGGTACTGGCCGGACAGATGTACCGGGATGGGTACACGTTCTACAAGTCAGCCAACAGAGTGTGGCTGACCGAAGAGGTACCAACCAGGTACCTCAAGCCTACTTCTTACTGACCTTCGGAATCCAGCCGAAGTAGTCGTCGATGTAGTGGGCCAATAGCAGACCTGCTACAAAAAGAATATAGCCATCTACGATAGGAGCCATCGCGTGCAGGTGAATATTCTGCAACCAGCATACCATTCGGATGATCAGGAAAAGACCCGCCAGAGACAGTATAAACTTAATGGGTAAATGCAAAGAGGAGTGGTATTCGTTCATGGGGTTTACTAGCTATACATTACGAACACCAAAAATACTGAAACCGAAGGTAACTTGGAATACCTGCCGACAGAAATTTCTGCTGCTGAGGAAGAAGCATCCTCCTATTCTTCATATTGTACTTTTCCCTACCACCCGGTGGCGCTACTCTGGGGGAGAGGAGTACATTCTATTTTGTAACGAAACCTTTTTCAGGGAGCTACTGCCGTACTTAAATCGCTAAAGGGTTGCCTGGCCGCACAAGTATAATGGGCCAATTAATTGATGCCAGCAGGATTAACGATCCAGAAAGTGCAAAGGAAGAGCTTACTATTTGGGCTATACCAATGCTTTCATGGAGGACCGGAAAGTAAAGGATTGGGCTTGTATCTCATAAAATCACAGATTGTATCGTTAGGGGGAAGTATGGAAGTGGAAAGTCAGGTTGATGTAGGTAATATATTCATCCTTACGTTCAGGGAATAAAACCATTTATAGCCTAATGATCAATCAGGTACTTTACGTGGATGATGACAAGACTGCGCTGTCGCTCTTCAACCTCGTAAACAACAAAGCCGCTTTTGCCAATCAGGCGCTCATCGCTAACAGTGCGCAGCAGGTATTGGATTTTTATGATCAGCTGCTACATATGATAGGTACTACTTCAATCTATCCTGAAATCTTATTCATTGATCTGGTTATGCCCATCATGGATGGGCTGGAACTCCTGGATGTTTTTACCCGTAAGTACCTCTCCGCTTTCCCGGATACGAAGGTGATCGTTTTGACCTCATCCATCAACCCGGCCGATAAATTAAAAGTAGAAGACTATACCTGTGTGACCGATTTCGTCACCAAACCGGTAACGGTACAACTACTGAATGAGCTCCGGGTAAAGTTGAAGGGAGGCTAAACCCCAGGCAAAATATTTACTACTTGGTTTATCAAGACTTCTTAAAACCTTAGAGAAGATTTTTTGCATCAACCCAAAACCATATATGTATATAGAGGTTCAGTAATGGCAGCAGGAGCAGGAGCTGCCTACCCATAATTAGTATAGTATAGGGTACGACAGGACCGCTTGGAAGGAGTAAAGAAAGGAGTGACTAATGGAATTACGAGAGGAAAACAATCAGCATTATAATACACCTGCTAATACAGTAAAAAGTACAAAGGCAGAGCCTGAAAGAGGATTGGAACCGAGTCCAAAGATAAAGAGCAACAGTGATCTGCCGTGGATACAGCGGGCCCCGCACGCTCCCTATTTTATAACTGATCTGGGAGAGGACTGGTCGCCCATCGGGCAAAATGACGCTATTACCTGGCCGGACTTTGCCAACCTGTTTCGTCGGAAAGATCTCAAACAGGTGGAGGGGCATCTGGCCTGGCTGGCCGAGCACAACGTCACCTGCCTACGCTTTATGCTGGAGTACTCCCATACCGAGCACCGGTACTTCGAGCGTCCGGCCGGTACCTTTGCTCCCAATATGGTCAGGCTGTAGGATGACCTGTTTGGGCTGTGTGTAAAGTACGGCATTCGGGTACTGCTGACTCCCTTCGATACCTTCTGGATGTGGATCCGATGGAAGCACCACCCCTACAACCGCAAGAACGGCGGTACCTGCAGCCGGCGGTCGCGCTGGTTACTGTGTCCTGACACCTTGAATTTCATAAAGAACAGACTTACCTACGTAACAGAGCGCTGGGGAGGCAGCGGCGTCATATTTGCCTGGGATCTTTGGAATGAAATACACCCCGCCCACGCCAACAACAGCACGGATGTATTTTTCGATTTTGTCAGAGAGCTAAGCCACCACCTGCGTAGTACCGAAGAGCGGCTGTACGGTCGTTCGCACCTGCAGACGGTGTCGCTGTACGGGCCGGTGCTAGATGACCACCCTCAGGTAGCTGATGTGATATTCCGTCACCCCGACCTGGACTTTGCCAGTACCCATTTTTACGATGCCGGTACCATCAACAACCCCAAAAATACAGTAGGCTCAGCCATCGCTACCGGACGGCTGGTCAAAGAGGCGCTGGAGCATGTACCGGATACTCGTCCCTTCTTCGACAGCGAGCACGGACCCATCCATCTGTTCAAGGACAAGCACGTGACCCTGCCCGAACCTTTTGATGACGAATACTTCTCCCATATCCAGTGGGCACACCTGGCATCCGGTGCGGCCGGCGGCGGTATGCGCTGGCCTAATCGCCACCCGCATACACTGACGCACGGTATGCGCCGGGCGCAGCATAGTCTGGCGCAGTTTTGCCAATTAATCAGGTGGAGCCGTTTCAACCGCCGGAATATCAGTGATCAGATACAAGTAAGTACCTCGGGGCTTTCTGTATTTGGCAGTGTCGATGGTGAGCAGGCAGTGGTGTGGCTCCTACGAACTGATACTTTGCGGAAAGACGGAATGATCAACCCGCAAGCCACCCCCATACCCGTAACCATACAGATACCGGCGATGGAAGTAGGTACCTACACCGTAGTAGGCTGGGATACCCGCGAAGCTCGTCTCCGGATGGAGTGGAAAGTGGAGGTAAAGGGGACTTCTTTAGTTATAGAGCTACCCGCTGTTAGTACCGATGTAGCCCTGGCCATAAGTAAGGTACTCGAGTAACCCGTTGCCGGTTTTTGGACTACTACCGGAGGGGCTAATTCAACAAGTAGGTAGCTATGGATCGTTAACGTACCCATAAAGAAAAGGTATAGCAATATTTATTGAAGGTTTAGGAGTATTTGTTGGGTAGGTTAAGCTTTATTCTCTGTTGAAACTTAACTTATTCAAAGCTACAGTAGTACTGTTCTACTACTTCTTAATCGTACCATACGCATGCATACCTTCAATATCAATCGCCGTCAGTTTCTTCAGGGAGCCACGGCGACACTTGCCCTTACCGCTTTTGGCGCCCAGGGTATGGATCTTATCAACCCCGCCAAGCCGTATCGCGTCGGTCTGATCGGTACAGGTTGGTACGGCAAGAGTGACCTTTTTCGCCTCATCCAGGTAGCCCCCGTTGAGGTAGTGGCCCTCTGTGACGTGGACAAAAATATGCTTAATGAAGCCGGTAAGCTGGTGAGTCAGCGTCAGAAGTCGGGTAAGACACCCCGCCTGTACGGCGACTACCGTAAGATGCTCGCCGACAATCAGATGGACATTGTACTGATTGGTTCGCCAGACCACTGGCACGCCCTGCAGATGATCGACGCCGTGAAGGCCGGCTCGCACGTATACGTACAAAAGCCTATCAGTGTGGATGTACTGGAAGGTGAAGCCATGGTAGCTGCCGCACGCAAGTACAATAAAGTGGTACAGGTAGGTACCCAACGCAAGAGCACACCCCACCTGATCGACGCCAAGAAAAACATTGTAGACACCGGACTGCTGGGTAAAATATCGCACGTAGAGATGTGCTGCTACTTCCCGATGCGGGCCAATGGCAATCCTCCCGTGGAGGCCGTTCCCGCTTTCCTTGATTACGAAATGTGGACCGGACCCGCGCCGATGCGTCCTTACGACGGGCTCCCGCATATCCGCTGGTGGCGTACCTTCCAGGAGTACGGCAATGGTATTATGGGAGATATGTGCGTACACATGCTCGATACTGTTCGCTGGATGCTGGGATTGGGCTGGCCTAAGAAGGTCTCTTCAACTGGAGGTATCTACGTACAGACCGGCGGTAAGTCTAACATCCCTGATACGCAGTCGGCGGTCTTTGAATTTGACGGACTCAACGCGGTATGGCAGCACCGCTCATGGGGTACTCCTAATAACCCAGAATACCCCTGGTCATTCACGCTGTATGGTGAGAAAGGTACCCTCTGGGGCAGTACTATGCAGTATGACTTCATACCGGCAGATAAAGATGGCAAACGCATCCATAAGGATGTCGTGTATGAGAAAGAGAAGTATCCGGAGGATCTGACCGAAGAGCGTATCGAGCTGAACGCCGCTCCGGCCACCCGTTTGCACATGCTGGATTTCCTGGCAGCTATAGAGAACAATAGCCGTCCTATTGCTGACATTCAGGAAGGCCATATCTCTACTGCTAGCTGTATTCTGGCGAACATGTCTATGCAGACGGGCCGACCCATGGTATATGACCCACAGAAGCGTATTGTAGTGGGTGATGCGGAGGCTACCAAAATGCTGGCGCGTCAGTACCGTCAGCCGTACAAGCACCCGGACCCAAAGATCGTTTGATCACCGTGTACCGAAAGTCATTTAGCTGAATAAGTACAGTACCCCTGGCATCTAGTAAATGTAGTCTCCATGCTTAAGCGTATGTATCGTGTTGTATTGTTAGGGTCTGGTCTGATGGGCCTGATCGGCTGTTTTGTTAATTACGGCAGCCGTAATAAAGCCGATGAAGGACCTTCACCCGCTCTCACTCCGGCTCAGGAGTTAGTTACCTTTCAGGTTGAAAAAGGCCTGAAGGTACAACTCGTGGCCTCCGAACCCATGGTACAGGATCCCGTGGTACTTACCTTCGATGAGGATGGACGGTTGTGGGTAGTAGAGATGCGCGGCTTTATGCCGGATATCGACGGCAAGGGTGAAAAAGATCCGGTAGGACGCGTATCCGTACTGGAAGATACCAACGCAGACGGTAAGATGGACAAGAGTACCATCTACCTGGACAGCCTGGTATTGCCACGGGCGCTGGCCCTGATACCGGGCGGGGCCCTGGTGTGTGAGAACGAAGCCCTCTGGCTGACCCAGGACCTGAACGGTGACCTTAAAGCTGACTCCAAAGTACTGATCGATAAAGACTACGCCGGAGGCGCCTTACCTGAACACTCGGGTAACGGACTATGGCGGAGTATGGATAACTGGTACTACAACGTAAAGTCACGCTTGCGCTACCGTCTGGTAGAGGGGAAGTGGGAGCGTGACAGCACCGAGTTCCGGGGACAGTGGGGCATCAGCCACGACGATGAGGGCCGCCTGTACTACAACTACAACTGGTCGCAGCTACATGCTGACTTGGTACCGCCTAACTACCTTTCACGTAACAAGAATCACACGCCTACTACGGGTATAGACCATGGCCTGACGGTAGATCGGAGAATTTATCCGATCCGTCCCAATCCGGCGGTGAATCGTGGTTACATACCCGGTACGCTGGATGAGCAGGGACGACTACAGGAATTTACTGCCGCCTGCTCGCCCCTCTACTATCGGGGTAAAGCTCTACCCGCGGAATATTACGGTAATGCCTTTGTGTGCGAGCCCTCTGGTAACCTGGTCAAGCGCAATGTAGTTGAGGACAAAGGTCTTATCCTGACGGCTCACGATCCGCATCCCGGTAAAGAATTTCTGGCCTCTACCGACGAGCGATTCCGTCCGGTACACATGGCTACTGGTCCCGATGGAGCCTTGTACGTAGCAGACATGTACCGCGGACTGGTGCAGCACGGGGCGTACATCACGCCTTACCTGCGTGAGCAGACCATCACCCGTAAGCTGGTACATCCTGTTAATCGGGGTAGGATCTGGCGGGTAGTACCGGAAGGCTGGAAACCTTCGAGGCCTAAGAAACTATCGGCCGCTACCTCCAAAGAACTTGTAGGCTACCTATCACATGCAGACGGCTGGTACCGCGACGCCGCCCAGCGACTGCTGGTTGGGCGTAATGACAATAGCGTTAAAAAATCACTCATTGAACTGGCCCGTAAGGGCGATAATCAACTGGGGCGCTTCCACGCGCTGTGGACCCTGGATGGTCTCAAGCTGAGCAACCCGGATATGCTCCTGGAACTGGTTACTGATCAGAACCCGCTGGTACGGACTACGGCCCTGCGTCTGCTTGAACCCATTGCCCACACGGATAAAACTGTACGAGAAAAGCTGAGTAAGGTACTGATGCAGGAGTGGGAGAAAGCCCCTATTGAGCAGGTACTCCAGATGGCACTTTCAGCGAATGTACTTGAGCCGGGTGTGTCGCACCCTTTGTTGGCGGGTATTGCTGATCGCTACGGCGAAACAGCCCTGATTCGTGATGCTGTCATGAGTAGTCTGCAGAATCAGGAGTTTGCTTTTATGCAGCAACTATGGAAATCACCCCGCTGGCAAAACCACGAGCCGGCCAAGGAGATATTCCTCGAGATGCTTACTACGGCTATTGTTCGTAAACGAGATTCTAAGGAGCTGACAGCCCTGCTCGCCTTGCTGGATGAAAACAAGAGTACCCTGCGCTGGCAGGATAAGGCCGTACTTACAGGTATGGCTATTCAGGGCAGCAACGGGAAGATGAGCCCCATCGTACTGGCAGCCGCTCCGGGTATCTTTACCCGCCTGGGAGCAGAGGTAGGTCAGGCTCGTATGGCTACCTTGTCAGGTATGTTTGAGTGGCCGGGACATAGCGCTGCCAAAGGCGCTGATGAGGTTAAGAACCCACTCAGTGAAGAAGATCAGAAACTGTTTGCGCTGGGGCGTCAGCATTACCTGACTACCTGTGCCGGTTGCCACGGTACCGACGGCGCTGGACTTAACCGCTTCGCTCCGCCGTTGATTGGTTCCGAGTGGGTAACCGGTGACGACAAGCGCCTGGCCCTAATCGTGCTGCACGGGATGGAAGGTCCGCTTGAAGTAGCCGGGAAGAAGTACGACGCTCCCGCCATACTTCCGGTGATGCCTGCTCATTCCACTATGGATGATGCGACCATAACCTCTATTCTGACCTACATTCGTAACGAATGGGGCAACAATGCCGGCCCCGTGAGCCGACGCACCGTGGGCATGACCCGCAATACCTCACAGGGAAGAGTAGTACCCTGGACCGTCAACGAGCTTAACGAGTACATACAAAAGCTACAGGCTTCTACCGGAAAATAACGTCACCCTTTCAATCCTGAACCTATGAAAGACAACAGCCATTCACAACCTGACCCTATTAAAATGGACAGGAGAAGTTTCTTATATGGAGCCTCGGTAAGCGCCATGGCTTTTTCAATACCGGATATGCCTGAGCTATTCAAGAGTACTAATATGGGCGTAGTAGTCCATTCGTACTGGACCCGCTGGGGTTCTAAAGTACCCAGCCAGAGCTACCCCGGTTTTACCAATGCCATTGATCTGATCGATCACTGCCAGCGTATCGGAGCGGGTGGCGTGCAGGTAGGTGTCAAGGATTGGACGACTGATTTTGCCAAAAAAGTAAGAGACAAGCGGGAGAAAACGGGCCTGTATCTGGAAGGTTCCATTGGTCTGCCCAAAACGGCCGCGGATGTGGCCGCCTTTGAGCAAGAGGTAAAAGGTGCCAAAGAAGCCGGAGCTACTATACTCAGGACCGTATGTTCGGGCGGTAGACGGTACGAGACATTTAAGACTAATGCGGAGTTTCAGGATTTCAGGAAGAAGTCAATAGCGTCTCTGCAGTTGGCTGAGCCCGTGCTGCGTAAGCATAAAGTAAAGCTAGGTGTTGAAAACCATAAGGACTGGCGGGCCGATGAACTGGCGGCGGTCTTGAAACAGCTCAACAGCGAGTGGATCGGGGTAACGCTGGACTTCGGCAATAGCATAGCCCTGGTAGAGGACCCTATGGTCGTGGTACAAACGCTGGTACCCTACATAGTAAGTACCCACGTCAAGGATATGGCCGTGGATGAGTACTCCGATGGGTTCCTGCTGTCGGAGGTGCCGCTGGGTAAGGGCATACTGGATCTGCCTAAGATCGTGGAGCTGTGTAAGAAGCATAATCCTGACGTTACCTTCAACCTTGAAATGATTACGCGTGACCCGCTGGAGATACCTTGTCTTAAGGATGAATACTGGGCTACGTTTGAAGGGGTACCCACTACCGAGTTGGCCCGTACGCTGCGCATGGTTAAGCAGCAAAAGTATAACCAGGGGTTGCCCAAAGTGTCGCAGTTAACGGCGGAAGGAAAACTAGAGAAGGAAGAACAGAACATCTTGTCGTGTCTGGTGTATAGTAAAGATAAATTAGCGCTACGATAAACAATCAACTAAACAGCCCATTACATTAAATCTCTCATCATGAGTAACGAAGCACTACCCGGTATAAAACTATTTGACTTAACAGGAAAAACAGCAATCATCACAGGAGGATCCAAGGGATTAGGATTGGCCATGGCCGCCGGACTGGCCTCAGCCGGAGCCAATGTCATGCTTGTCAACCGCACCGCTGCCGATGGTGCCAAAGCCGCCGAAGAACTGAGCCAGACCTACGGCATCCGGGCTATTTCGTTCAGTGCCGATATCTGCAACCGCGAACAAACCGAAGCCATGGCACAAAAGGCAATGGAGGAGTTTGGCCGGATAGACATCCTTATCAACAGCGCCGGGATCAACATCCGGGGAGCCATCGATGAGGTAACTCCCGATGATTTCCAAAAAGTAATGGATGTCAATGTCAATGGTACCTGGCTGTGCTGCCGTGCGGTAACGCCTTTTATGAAGAAGAGTGGCTCCGGTAAGATCATCAACCTGGCCAGTACACTGGGACTGGTGGGACTGGCCAACCGTACGCCCTATACCGCCAGTAAGGGAGCGGTGGTACAGATGACCCGGGCCCTGGCGCTGGAACTAGCACCTTTCAATATCAATGTCAATGCCATTTGCCCCGGTCCCTTCCTTACCGAGATGAACATACCTATAGCCGGTACGGAAGAGTCTAACAAATTTATTGTGGGAGCTACGGCACTAGCGCGCTGGGGTGAACTGAAAGAAATTCAGGGAGCGGCGCTCTTACTGGCTAGTGACGCTTCCAACTATATGGTAGGTTCAATGCTTACCGTTGATGGTGGCTGGACGGCCAAGTAAAGTACTTTGCAGATAATATGCGGAGGTCAGCCCGGTGTAGAATCGGGCTGACCTCTTTGCTTTTCTAATGGCATATCCTTTATTAAATAGTTTCCTTAAACAGCTTCCTAAGAATAGATATCTGCCCCCGGTGGTGTAATTCATCTTCGGCCATGTGATATAGAACCCAGGCCAGGTTACAGCCCGATTCCGGATCATACCCCTCTATCCGCTTCTGAAACTCTTCAAAAGTGAGCTTCTTTATAGCCTCTATCAACAACAGCCTTGATTCCGCCATTTCATCCACATATACTTCCAGAGGTTGGCTTTTGATGAGCTGAGGTAAGTGAGGCCCCAGGTCCAGGGCTGGCAGCCATTTCTCGTTTTCCTCCTCCGTTAGTGGCCGACCTTCCATAAATTCGATCCGGAAGTAGTGGTCAAGTGCAGTCATGTGTGACAACAGAGCCCCAATAGTATTCCAGCCTTCGCGGTACTGCCAGTCCAGCTCTTGTGTCGTACAACCAGCTACCCGCTGCAGTGTGGTGACCCGCACATCTTCCAGAATTCCCAGTAGATAGTCAATGGAGTGATCGGCGGTTTGGCCGAAGGAGATAAAATAGTTTCGTTTAAACATTATTGTAATTATAGCTTATCCATCGAAAGTAGCACCTTTTAGCCTGTGTGTGAGTAGGTAGTACTACGTGTTAAAAAAATTAATGGCCTAAAAATGCAGAAGTATAACCGGTTACTAAATAACTTGCATGTTACTGATAAGTAGCTGGCAGTGATTCGGCTATTTCAGTACAAACTACGTTATTGTCAATAGGTGACATATCTCGTGCAGTTGGACTAGTAACTTTTTTACTTATTGACATACTCAATTCATGAAACTCTTCAATTTTTTATCCAGTGACATTGCCATTGATTTAGGTACGGCCAATACGTTAATCTACCATAACGGCGATATAGTTGTCGACGAGCCTTCCATCATTGCTATCCATAAAGTGGGAAACAAAGTGTTAGCCATAGGCCAGCAGGCCCGGCAAATGCACGAAAAGACCAATGAAAATATCCGAACCATTCGTCCTTTGAAGGATGGAGTGATTGCAGATTTTACGGCGGCTGAGTTAATGATCCGTGGTCTGGTCAAATTGGTTGGAGGCAATAGCCGATTTTTTTCTCCTTCGCATCGAATGGTGGTTTCTATCCCATCGGGTATTACTGAAGTAGAAAAGCGGGCGGTGAAAGATTCGTGCGAGCATGCCGGTGCTAAGGAAGTATTTATGGTATATGAACCACTGGCTGCGGCTCTGGGTATTGGTATTGATATCACACAGCCCAACGGTACCATGATCGTGGACATCGGAGGAGGTACTACCGAGATTGCTGTAGTGGCCCTTTCTGGTATTGTTTGTGAGCAGTCGATCCGCACCGCCGGTGATGTACTGACTAGTGATATTGTTGATTATATGCGTCGCGAGCATAACCTGCTAATCGGGGAGCGTTCGGCGGAGTTGATAAAAATTGAAGTAGGTTCGGCCCTGTCTGAACTGACAGATCCTCCGGCTGATTATGATATCCGCGGCCGCGATTTGATGACCGGAATTCCTAAGGAGATCAAGATATCATACAGCGAGATTGCCTATACACTGGATAAATCTATCGCCAAAATCGAAGAGGCGGTTATGAAGGCCCTTGAAAACACGCCACCGGAGTTGGCGTCTGATATCTACAGCAACGGGATTCAATTAACAGGCGGAGGAGCCCTCTTGAGAGGATTGGATCAGCGGTTGAGAGCGAAAACGAAGCTACCAGTGCACGTGGCTGAGGATCCGCTAAGAGCGGTGGTAAGGGGTATTGGTGAAGTAACAAAAAATCCTGAGCTATACCGTCCTTTGTTGGTGATGTAAGGCCCAGACCCTAAAAGATTACTGAATTTTTGATTTGCCATATAGTACCGGAATGGATACCCATTCCGGTACTATATGTGCATTCTACTATTACTATCGCGTTAGACGAACAGAGTCAAGGTATAAATGATGAGGATAGCCGAAACTGCCATGATCAGTGTACCGAGGCTGTGCGACTGATTGCCCTGCTTGATGTTCATGCCGGTGAGCTGGGTCATAGCCCAAAAGAAACTATCATTAGCGTGGGAGATGGCGATAGCTCCGGCCCCGATAGCCAATACGGTAAATACCCGCATCATTTCTGAGTCCAATCCAAGAGTAGCCATCAACGGAGCCACAATAGATGCCGTAGTAATGAGTGCTACGGTTGAGGAACCCTGTGCCGTTTTGAGGGAAAGAGCCATCAGGAATGGCAGGAATAATCCCCAGGAGGCGCCATTCAGATTGGTACTAACCAGATCAGCAATGCCTGAGTTCTGGAGCATCTTTCCAAATACACCTCCCGCACCCGTAATCAGGATAACCGGAGCAGCGATGAGTAAGGCTTCACCAAACCATCCCGAAGATGACAGTAGTTTTACATCGAATTTTGCCGGAAGTGTGAAGGAAAGAAATGCTCCTAAGAGCAGAGCGATTACCGGCGTACCCAGAAACATGATCAGTTGGGTAAATGCGCTATCACCCAAAGGCTGCGTAGGGTACTTAGCTATGGAGGCCAGTATGATCAGTAGCAGTGGTATGATAATTGGTAAAAATGACTTACCGAGCGAGGGGTACTTTTTGATTACAGTAGTTTTTTCCACCTCGGCAAACTGAGGCTCGAGGTGAATGTTCCGTAGTGCGTACTTTACAAAGAAGAAACAGGGTACCAGCGCCAGAGAACTTACGATAATTCCCCAGAATATAATCATCCCCAGATCCGCTTCCAGGATTCCAGCTGCCGCGATAGGTCCCGGTGTAGGAGGTACGAGCGAGTGACTAGCCGATATGCCCAGCGTAAGAGCTACGGTAGTGGCGGCAAAGGGAAGCTTACCCTTATGCGACAAAGACTTATTGATGGGGTTCATCATGATAAAGGCACTATCACCAAATACCGGAATCGACAGGATGTAGCCCGTCACCATCATAGCCAGCATTACTGATTTCTCGCCAATCCATGAGAGAATTCGCTGGGCTATGACGAAAGCCCCGCCGGTTTTCTCCAGAAAGGTACCAATGATTACACCAAGCAGGATCAATAAGCCGATGCTACCAAGTACTCCACCGAACCCCTCGGTAATAGATTTAATGATCAGGTCCGTGGGCATACCGACCAGAAGCCCGTATACAATGGCCCCCACGAAAAGGGCCAGAAAAGGATGAATGTCAAATTTGATGATGGAAATAATAATGAGAGCTAAGGCGAACAGGATAATCAGGAAAGTCAACATGAGTTGTCAGAATTGATTAGGAGTGATTAAGGGTTGAACAGGATGAGATGATTGATATATAAAGGCAGGAAAGCGTACGGTATATTCATCATAGGGGTACTTTAAATACAAAATTTTCCCACTATTTTATAAATGGAGATAAAGCTGAGGCAGTCTATTATAGGCTATTGGGAATGACAGTAGATGGTAACTGGTTGATAGGTAGATTAAAAAGAATTGGTAGGCTGATAAAATAGAGTTGTTTAGGAATATAGGCCGGTACAGGTGGATTTATCTATTACTGATTGGAGTAATTGAAGGCTTTGCTGCGCTTTTTACCAAAGACAGAAACCGCATAAACCCCTTACCCCCATGCATAACTTCAATATCAACCGGCGCCAGTTTATACAAGGCGCTACGGCTTCGCTTGCACTTACATCCTTTGGTGAACGTGGTTTGGATCTGATTAATCCTGCCCAACCTTACCGCGTCGGTCTGATCGGTACGGGGTGGTACGGCAAAAGTGACCTGTTCCGCCTCATGCAGGTAGCCCCCGTTGAGGTAGTGGCCCTCTGTGACGTAGATAAGAAAATGCTGGATGGGGCCGCCAAACTGGTGAGTGAGCGGCAGAAGTCAGGCAAGACGCCCCGCCTGTACGGCGACTACCGCAAGATGCTTGCCGATGTCCAGATGGATATCGTCCTGATCGGATCGCCCGACCATTGGCACGCCCTGCAGATGATCGACGCCGTGAAGGCCGGCTCACACGTGTACGTACAGAAGCCAATCAGTGTAGATGTGATGGAGGGGGAGGCAATGGTAGCGGCGGCTCGCAAATACAATAAGGTGGTACAGGTAGGTACCCAACGCAAGAGTACTCCCCACCTGATCGATGCCAAGAAGAATATCGTAGACGCCGGACTACTGGGTAAAATTGCACACGTGGAGATGTGCTGCTATAACCACATGCGTAATAACGGCAACCCGCCTGTGCAGGCCGTACCCGCCCACCTTGACTACGAGATGTGGACCGGACCGGCTCCGCTGCGGCCTTACGATGGATTGCCTCACCTGCGTTGGTGGCGTACCTTCGAGGAGTATGGAAACGGAATTATGGGAGATATGTGTATACATATGTTGGATACCGTTCGTTGGATGCTGGATCTGGGCTGGCCTAAAAAGATCAGCTCAACCGGAGGTATCTACGTACAGACCGGCGGAAAATCCAATATACCTGATACGCAGTCAGCCATCTTTGAATTTGACGGACTGAATGCGGTGTGGCAACAACGCTCATGGGGTACTCCTAACAATCCTGAGTACCCCTGGTCATTTACTCTGTATGGTGAGAAGGGTACCCTTTGGGGCAGTACCATGCGCTGTGATTTTATACCGGTAGATAAAAAAGCGGAGAAGATTCATATGGATGTCGTATACGAACGGGAGAAGTACCCCGAAGATCTCAAAGAGGAACGCATCGAACTAAATGCCGCTCCGGCTACTCGTTTGCATATGCTTGATTTTCTTTCAGCTATCGAAAAGAGCAGTCGCCCGGTGGCCGACATTCAGGAAGGTCATATCTCTACAGCCAGCTGTTTGTTAGCTAATATTTCTATGAAAACGGGCCGTCCGGTTGTATACGATCCGAAGAAGCGCGAAATAGTAGGTGATAAGGACGCTACTGCTTTGCTGAAACGTCAGTATCGGCAGCCCTGGGTACATCCGGACCCTAAGCTGGTATAATCTCATAGTAGTAAAAACACAAAAGCACCCGGTGAGTCCGGGTGCTTTTGCTTTACAGGTGGTACAGATAAGTAGTATTACGCTGGCAGGATTACGTCCAGTAATCCGCTCTTAAGTTCTATCTCTATCTCGATGGGCTTTTTTAACTTAAGTACCTCGTCATCTATGTGCATGACTGATCCCTCCCAGGCTATTTTTATGGATTTAGCCTTCACTGGTTTTATAGGCATCTCAGTAGGATGATCGTGGATACTATCCAGGAGGTAGTTGCCCAGAGCTTCACGTTGGCTTCCCTTTACCATCACTACATCAAATGCACCATCGCCGGGATCAGCGTCAGGAGCCAGCATCAGCTTGGGACCAACGGCTTTGATATTCATCACCTCTACAATAATATAATCATCCGAATAATCTTCACCGTCCAGCATAATGCGGCACCCGGCCGGATTACAGGTTGGTAGGATATGATGCATGAGCTGCTGAGCGGCTCTGATCTCTTCGGCGGGAGAATCAAAATTCTTCTTGTACTTATCCTTAAATTCGCGTATTAGCTGAGGTATAGTACCAAAACCCAGTGACTCGATCAGAAAGTTAATATCTGGGAGGCCACTAACCTTACCTACATCAAAGTGTCTTGGCTGTTTCATATTCCACCTGGCTACTACTTCACTTATTTCCCGGTTTAGCTTAAGGGTTGTAGCTATGTTATTAGCAGTACCTAATGGGAGTATGGTGAGAGGAACCGGTTTTTCCAGTAGTTTTTTGTTCAGTAGTTTCTTAGCTACTTTTCTAACTGTACCATCCCCACCCGCAATAACCAGGAAGTCCACCTCCGGGCTGATCTCATCCCATCCCTTTTCTTTTATGGACGAATATTCGCAGGTATAGCCTTTTGATTCCAGGAGTCGAATTAAGTCCTTAGGTGTGTGCTCTTCTTCCCCGGCACCGGGATTATGAATAAGTTTCGCAAGAGGCATTGACTACATGTTTTGAGAGAAACGAACATAAAACATACCAGAGGCTAGTTTGTTAGATATCAGAGGACTAAAAGGTAACGATTATGAGAATTCTGGTAACAAATGATGATGGAATTTATAGCCCGGGTATAGCTGCCCTGGCCAAAGTTGCTACACAGTTTGGTGAAGTACGGGTGGTTGCGCCTGATGTAGAGCAGTCATCCATGGGACACGCCATTACAGCCACGCGTCCGCTGTCCTATAAAAAATCACCTATCAAATTTGAAGGGATTGATGCCTATCGGGTGAATGGTACCCCAGCCGACTGCGTAGCCCTGGGTACGCATCTCTGGACCAAAACTGACCTGGTGCTGTCGGGCATCAACCTGGGTCTGAACTTGGGGAACTCCATGTGGCACTCGGGTACACTGGCGGCAGCCAAGCAGGCTGCACTACTGGGGATGCGGGGGATAGCCTTCAGTACTCCCGTTGGCAAAGAGGAACCTGATTTTGATAAACTTGCTCCCTTTGTGGAGGAGTCACTACGGCTCCTGATTGATATGAAGGATTTGTGTCTGGTAAATGTGAATCTACCGCAGGAGCCTGCGGGAATACGGTGGACCCGTCAGTCGGTACGGATGTATGATGGTAAGATAGTACCGGGTATGGACCCCATGGGGCGTAAGCACTATTGGTTTACGGTTACACCGCTGGAACCGGCTGAGGAAGGAACCGACCGGTGGGCCGTAGAGAACGGATTTGTTTCTATCACTCCTCTGCGTCTGGATCTGACGAATGAGGAAGAATTGAAAAAAACGCAGCAAAATCAGTCTTATGCTAATACCTAGTATACTTTCAACACAAGAGGCAGTCCTGTCTGAACAGAGACTGCCTCTTGTGTTGAAAGTACTTCTAGGTTTTATTCCTTGTTATCGGGACCTTTGGCTTCTTTCACGTCAGATTCGTCTTCCATTCGTTGAAAGTTTCTGGCGGTTGGGTCAGCTCCCTGAATCGTATCCTCATCAGGGTCTACATCCTTATGATCAAAGCTTCTCGCTGTTTTATCAAATCCTTCGTCCGGATTATTCGCCTCCTTATTATCGGGCTTTTTTGGGTCTTGCATGACTATCAGATTTTAAGGTTCTCAGTTTCTTTTACACCTTTTCTACTTAAAAAAACAGTTCCAGTGGCCTATACTGTCGTATAAATCCCGGCAACGGCTGCTGCGGGTAAAATAGTCAACAAGCCACCTACTGCTTTGCCTGAATATCCTTCTTCTCCAGATTATGAATAGCCGGACCCTCTATAACGGTACCATCAATCATAAAGCGGCTGCCGTGGCAGGGACAGTCCCAGGTCTTCTCGGCATTGTTCCAGTTGACTGCACATAGCAGATGCGGGCAAATAGCTGAGCACACATGGAGCTGGTCCTTCTCATCGCGGTAAGCGGCCAGCTTTTCGCCGTTTACTTTTATGGTCTTGCCTTCTCCCTTCTGTATTTCCTTGAATTCGCTGACATCCGCAGTAAACGGATTTCCTTTGATATACTGAACCGCTACATTGGCGTTCTCTTTGATGAATTCTTTGACCGTGGCCAGGCTGGCTATGCGTTTAGGATTGAATGCCTCAACCCATTCAGGATTCTCCTTGCCCAATATTTGCTCGGAAATATGAATCCCTGCTACAGTACCGTACGTAAGTCCATCCGCGTCATAGCTGGTGGCCATGTAGGTACGCTTGCTGCCAATGGTAGGTAAGCCGGCCGCACCAATGTTGGTCTGACCGATATAGGGTACTCCATCACCTGAGCGGTAATGCTGGGCGGACCATCGGTACTCTACCGAGGCTACATCAAATGTTTTACGGGCATAGTCTTCCAGTTCTTTGAAGTAGTGCTGGTACTCCTGTTCGCTGGCCTGACCGGTTTTATGATGGTTACCTACTACCATCAGTATATCCAGGTCTTTGGATTCGGAGCCGTGAGTTGTGATAGTCTTATGGATTCCGTCATTATGCCAGAAGTAAGCATCAGGATATTCACCACGCAGTTTTACGGCAACAGCATAGCTACGGTAGGGTCCCGCAACAGTATGGACAGTATGAATACCAATGGGTAGGTGAGTGGCTACTACTACATAACTGGCCTTGACAGATCCATTGGTTGTTTTGACTATACAATGATCTTCTTCCTCCTTATAATCATATACCGTAGTGTATTCATAAAGCTGTGCTCCCTGGGCTGCTATATTTTCGGCCATTCCCAGTACATACTTAAGCGGATGAAAGCGAGCCTGTCCGTCCATACGGGCTGCCTTTTTGATATTGGATTTGTGTAGGGGAGGGACCTCATCCACAAGTTCCACCTGTAATCCGGCTTCCCGTAAGGCATCTACTTCCTTCTCAATCTTCGATACCATTTTATCTTCATACGTATAATAGTACCACGGTCTTCTGGAAAAATGGCAATCAATATTCTTACTGCTGGCCTGTAGCTCTATAAAGTCTAGGGCGGCGCTACGAGCTTGAGCTATGGTCTGGATTGTCTGTGTATCGCGATTGGTTTTGATGTTTTGATAGTAGGGGCTAACCGGTACATACAGATTACCAGATGACCAACCAGTAGTACCACCACCAATGCGGCGTGCATCAAGTACCGCTACTTTCTTGCCGGCGGCAACCAACCGTTGGGCGGTAGTAATACCGGTTATGCCTCCGCCTATAATAGCTACATCTACTTCTATATTACCTTCCAGAGAAGGGTACTCGGAACGCTTAGCAATAGTTGCTTCCCAGAATGATTGTGTTTCCATACGATTAAGCTAAATGGTGTGAATGAGATAGTACGATAACTCGATGTATCTTAATAGGTTTCGACTAATGTAGGGAATGCGGGAGTAAGTACAATCTATAGCATATAGTATAGTGGTTTCTTATAAAGAGAATTATAACGTTCTTATCGCGTTATGAATAATAATTATAATTAGATAAATGATGAAGAGATAGGAAAAAGTAAGATTGGTAAGGACTGATGAATGGAGGAGAGAGTAGGGGGGATAATGCGATAAAAGAGTAGATAGAAATTGTAACAATTTAATATGTAGATGATTGAAGTAAAATGGAGATTAGTGCGGCAGAAGCTAGTATAAATGTGATTTGCTTCTGCCGCACTGATAGAGTGGTACTTACTTCCAGGCTCTTTCCAGGAAATGGACCCAGTTGCGCCACATAACTCTTTCGATGTCATCCTGGCTGTACCCACGCTTACTTAGCAGATCGGTCATAGTCTGCAGGTCGGCGATAGAATCCAGATCCGCCGGACATTGCTCCGTACCAAAGGCTCCGTCCAGGTCGGATCCTATACCTACGTGATTGGCATTGCCGGCCAACTGACATATATGATCCAGATGGTCTATGACGTGTTCGATCGTGAGACCTACTTCCTGGGGCTTTGTCTTACCCCGTTCCCAGCCGGGGATCATCATCCAGGCGTCGAAAGCCATCCCTATGACAGCTCCGCGGCTGAGTAGCTCCCGGATCATCTCGTCGGAGAACTGGCGGTTGTGTGGCGTGATCTTACGCACCAGGTTATGGCTAGCCCATACCGGACCTGTATAGATATCCATGGCATCCCAGAAGGCCGAGTCGCACAGGTGAGTAGCATCCAGGATGATGTTCAGCTTCTCCATCTCCCGGATCAGGTCTTTGCCCTTCTGATTAAGAGGCTGGTCCGCATCGGTACCGTAGGCATAGATCCCCGGGCCATAGTGAGCGGGACCTACGGCCCGTAGCCCGTACTCATAGGCCTGGTGCAGGTGATCCAGCGAGAGGATTGAGTCGGCCCCTTCCAGACTCAGGATATACCCAATAGGAAGCTCCTCGGTCGACTCGGCTCCCTGCCATAGCGCCAGGTGATCCTTCAGGCCCTGCCTGTCCCGGATCTGTACCATCTCGCCCTGGTACTCCATAGCCTGGTACCAGGCCACCTGGGCCTGCGTCATCCCCCAGGCCTGTGCCTGTGAGTGCCAGCCCGGCAGATTATTGTCAGGTGCTACGTAGCGACCTATCTGAGTAGCCACACATAGTCCAATATTACCGCATCGCATTTCCGGAAAGCTAACAACGCCCCGGCCTCGGTCAGGCTTATCAGTTAGGTGTTTCTCCCGTTCACGTATAGCACTTAGTTCCTGAGTCAGGTCCCGGTTCCATTCGATCGCATTCATAGACAGATCGAGGTGGGCATCAAAAAGTAGCATAGGTATAGCTGAGGAAAGAGATTAATAAGTTAAGGTTCGGTTACGCGCCACTACATTCCACTTGTCTACCAGCTGGCCACCTTCTATGATAGCGGCCCGGTCGTGCAATGCTACCGTAGGACATATATGGTAGGGAATGGCGTAGAGGACATCACCCACTTTAAGCTGGCCCCAGTTCTGGACCTGGAGTACGCCATGTTCTTCACTCTGGCTAAGTACTTGGTAGTCTTCCAGATTCAGAAAGCGCACCCGACGCTCAATGGGATTCTCGGCCGATACGGCTTTATGTCCCAGATCCGTGGTAATAATACCTGGCGCCGGTTTAGAGATAACACGGGTAATCAGCACGGCAGCGTGGAGGAAAGGCTGATCCAGGAACCGATCGCCGTAGCCCCAGTCCCAAAGCAAACAGGTACCCGGACTACAGTAGATCTCTTCGCGAAGAGCATGTACCGTAAAGGTCGGAGAGCCGCCCGCAATGATCATAGGCTCAGGCAAACCTTTCTCACGGATTTGCTCACGTAGTTCGTATACTTTTTTGAAGGCCGCATCACTCGCCGCTTTACGCTCGGCAAAGTCTTCGTTACGAATATGCCCATCGTACACGTGCAACCCGGCCAGTTGCAGATGAGGCAGCTTAGACAGATACTCGTAGAGGGACAGAATCCGCTCATCAATTGGGTGGCCAGAGCGGTCCATCCCATTATTTACGTCTAAGAACACCTGAATACGGCGGCCTTTAACCCCACAGCGTTCATTAAGGTACTGTGCCGTATCTTCATTATCCACCAGTGAGCCAAACTGTACCTCCGGATATTCAGCCGCCAGGCTGAGGTAGCGATCTGCCTTTGGCCCCACCAACTGGTAAGCCAGCAGGATCCACTTTGCTCCGGCATCGGCCAGCATTTCGGCCTCCGCGATAGTCGCGCATTTAAATTTACTGATCCCGGCTTCCAGCTGCATCTGCACCACTTCCTTCATTTTGTGCGTCTTCACGTGCGGAACCAGGCGGTCGGCGTCACCACCGACCAGCCTCAGCATGGTTTGAATATTATCAGCGACCCGATCTTTGTACACTAGCAGCGCGGGCGAATCTACAGAATCAGGGTTTTGGAGTTGGTACCACATAATTGGTTAGGTATTACTTAGTCAATCAGCTCAAACATAGCCTCTATTTCTACGGGGATGTTGTCAGGCAAGGAACCCATACCCACCGCACTACGTACACCTATTCCGTTTTCTTCTCCCCAAATAGCAGCAAAGAGTTCGCTGCATCCGTTGATGACGTAAGGGTGACGCTCAAAGTCGGAGGTACAGTTGACCATACCCAATATTTTAACAACGCGCTTGATGCGGTTAAGGCTACCCAGGTTCGCTTTGATGGTGGACAAAATGGTGAGTCCTACCTGACGGGCGGCGAGTTTTCCCTCCTCTATATCCATGTCTTCTCCGATACGACCCATAATGAGGCTACCGTCATCTTGTACCGTTCCGTGGCCAGACACATACAGCCAGCGGTTGTCAACGATCAGGCAGGGTTTATAAACTCCCTTGGGGGCGGGAGCAGGCGGAAGATTAAGCTCAAGTTTGGCAAACTGTTGTTCAGCAGACATACTAAATGGTAAGAGTTAAATGATTAAATAAATATACTAAGAATTAACACTCCGATTAGTCCCACGACGGATACGATGGTTTCCATCACAGACCAGGTCAGTAGTGTTTCTTTAATGCTAAGGTTAAAGTACTCTTTGAATAACCAGAAACCTCCGTCATTCAGGTGAGAGAACATAAGACTACCGGCTCCGATGGAAAGTACTACCAGTTCGGGAGTCGCGGCCTGTTGTATCAGCATGGGAGCCAGGATACCAACGGTAGTTAGACCGGCTACGGTGGCTGAGCCTACACATACACGGATAATAGCGGCAATACCCCAGGCCAGTATCAGAGGAGATATGGCTATTCCTTTCAAGCCTTCCGCGATGTACTGGTTCACGCCGCTTTCCGTCATTACCTGCTTGAACACACCGGCACCCGCAATGATTAGCAGGATCACTGATACACCTTTGAATGCCTCTTCAAATGACTTAGTCAGCATAGGCATACGCAAGCCCCGGCGAATACCCAGGAAGTAAGCCGCGAATAGTACTGAGAAAAGCATACCGAAATAAGGCTCGGCAAAAAGAGCTACGATATTATTATCTGGAAATAGCCCCTTTACCCCGGACATACTGGTGAGAAGGAATACCGGCAGCAGAGCCGTCAGCGCGCTTATGCCCAGACTGGGTAGCTCATGGCTCGGACGTGGAGTCACGTTGAATAGTTCAGGAGCTGGCTGTGGGTGAAAGCGCTTGAGGGTTTTACCAAAGATAGGTCCTGCAATGGCTATAGCCGGGAGTGATACAATGATGCCGTACAACAACGTCCTTCCCAGATTGGCGTTGACCTGCGTGGCAATGGCGGAAGGCGAAGGGTGCGGTGGCAGGTATCCGTGCGCTACTGACAGTGCTGCCAGCATAGGTATACCTACATAGAGTACCGGTAGATTGGCCGATGTTGCAATCATGAAGATCAGGGGAATCACGATCACAAAGCCGGCATTGTAGAAAAGGGGAATACCTATAATAAAACCAGCCAGCGCCAGGCCCCACTGTATATTCTTACGACCGAAGATACCAATCAGAGCATCTGTGATGCGCTGGGCGGCGCCGCTATCCGCCACGATCTTACCCAGCATGGCTCCAAAGCCAACGATAAGTACCAGATCCCCCAGGGTACCTCCGATACCTTTCTGTATGGCTACTCCCAGGGCAGGTACATCCATACCACTCGCGAGACCGAGTCCGATGGATACCAGTAAAAATGAAATAAAGGTGTCAAGTTTTAACCACGCTATAAATAGGACCAGACAAAGAATGGCCAGAAAAGTAAGTAGTAAGGGCATAGAAATGAGGATTGGATTAGGATGAACATCCTAAATAAGTGAATACATCCCGAAATCTAAACAGTTAGGGTAAAAATGAGGTGGAATCGGACAACTTCCGGCAACAAATGGAGACAAGAAGAAATATTGTAAATAATCTGTAGAACCTGGGGTTGACCAGGTGGCAAACATGGGCTTTGATGATGGGTGGATTCTATTATTTAGAGATTAGAACATACACTGATACAGCTAGTTACGAAGTTAGTGTCGAGCGCCATATTTTATCATATTATCCCTAGCGACGGGAATATAAACTTGGATAATTATGTTCTTTAATAGCATAATCGAATAGTTTGGTTAAACCATTAAAAATGACGAAATTTGATTGTTTGTACACTAATAAATTGTACATAATAGCTAAGCCATTGTAAAAAACTCAGCTCATCAACTTTATAATTTCGTTCTTGTTTCAATTTATTTATGGCAGAATCTTCAAGTGAAAACATCATCCCTATTAATATAGAGGATGAAATGAGGGGAGCCTACATTGACTATTCAATGTCGGTTATTATCTCCCGAGCCCTGCCCGATGTTCGCGACGGACTGAAACCGGTACACCGGCGGGTACTTTTTGGAATGTCTGAATTAGGAGTTAATTACAACAAGTCGTACAAGAAATCAGCGCGTATAGTTGGGGAAGTGCTGGGTAAGTACCACCCGCACGGTGACTCGTCTGTGTATGATACCATGGTGCGTATGGCTCAGGACTGGTCTCTGCGCTACCCACTGGTAGATGGTCAGGGTAACTTTGGATCTGTGGACGGTGATTCACCGGCGGCCATGCGTTATACTGAAGCCCGTCTAAAGCGTATTGCCGACGAACTACTTAATGATATAAATAAAGATACGGTAGACTTTCAGTCCAACTTCGATGATTCGTTGCAGGAGCCTTCCGTACTTCCTTCCAAGTTCCCTAACCTGCTGGTCAATGGTTCTTCGGGTATTGCCGTGGGTATGGCTACCAACATGGCTCCGCATAACCTGACAGAAGTAGTGGATGGTGTCGTTGCTTATATCAATAACAATGATATCACCATTCAGGAGCTGATGGAGTTTGTCAAAGCGCCGGATTTCCCAACGGGGGGTACTATATACGGATACCAGGGTGTTCGCTCGGCTTTCGAAACGGGACGCGGACGGGTAGTGATTCGTGCCAATGCTCACTTCGATGTATCCAAGACGGGCAAGGAGCAGATCATTGTGACGGAGATTCCGTACATGACCAACAAGGCCGCTATGATCGAGCGTATCGCTGGTCTGATCAACGAAAAGAAACTTGAGGGAATCTCCGACATCCGTGATGAGTCGGATCGTGATGGTATGCGGGTAGTATTTGATCTTAAAAAAGACGCTATACCTAATATCGTACTCAACCACCTCTACAAGTACACACCTCTGCAGACATCCTTCGGGGTGAATAACGTAGCGCTGGTAAAGGGGCGTCCGATGATCCTGAACCTGAAGGATCTCATCAAGCACTATGTAGACCACCGTTTGGTCGTAGTGACCCGTCGTACTGAGTACGAACTGCGCGAAGCTGAAAAGCGTGCCCATATATTGGAAGGTTTGCTCATTGCACTGGACAACCTGGATGCAGTGATCAACCTGATTCGTAGTGCCCGTGATCCGGAGACTGCAAAGAGCGGACTTATAGAGCAGTTTGGTTTATCCGAGGTTCAGGCCAAGGCTATTCTGGAACTGCGTCTACAGCGTCTGACTGGTCTGGAGCGTGATAAGATCATTAAAGAGTACGATGAGATCATGGCCCTCATTACTGATCTACGTGATATCCTGGCGAATGAGACACGCAAGTTTGATATCATCAAGACCGAACTATCCGAAGTAAGAGAGCGCTACGGTGACGCTCGCCGGACCAAGATTGAGTACGCGGCCGAAGAGTTCAGTGACGAAGATATGATCGCTGACGAAGAGATGCTTATTACCATCTCGCAGCAGGGCTATATCAAGCGTACCCCGTTGAGTGAGTACCGGACCCAGACCCGGGGTGGAGTGGGAGCACGCGGAGCCAAGACTAAAGACGAAGACTTTACGGAGCACCTCTTCTCGGCTACCATGCTCAACTACCTGCTCATCTTTACAGAGTCGGGTAAGTTGTACTGGCTGAAGGTATACGAAATTCCCGAGGGAAGTAAGAATGCCAAAGGCCGGCCCATTCAGAACCTGATCAGTATAGAGTCGGGTGACAGCATTCGTTCGGTGATCAATGTACGTACACTCAGTGATGAAGACTATATTAATAATAACTACATCATCATGTGTACTGAGCAGGGGACCATCAAGAAGACCTTGCTTGAAGCCTTCTCTCGTCCTCGTCAGAATGGTATCATCGCCATTTCAATCAATGATGGCGACCGCCTCCTCAATGTAGCACTTACCAACGGCAACAACGATATCGTTATTGCCTCCAGCGCGGGTAGAGCTGTTCGTTTCAACGAGAAGGGCGTACGTCCGATGGGCCGTACTGCTGCCGGTGTAAGAGGTATCAATCTCGAGTCGGAGGATGGACCTAATAAGGTAGTAGGTATGGTATGTATCAGCCGTGATGATGCCCAGTTGTTGGTAGTTTCCAGGAATGGTTTCGGAAAACGATCACCCATTGAGGATTACCGTATAACAAATAGGGGTGGTAAAGGAGTTTATACCCTGAACGCGACTGAGAAGGTAGGAAACCTGGTAGCTATCAAAGAAGTGACCGAGCAGGATGACCTCATGATCATCACTCGTAACGGGATAGCCATCCGTATGGATGTGACAGATATTCGTCAGGCAGGTCGTAATACCCAGGGCGTAAAGCTGATTCGTCTTAACGGAAACGATGTAATTTCGTCCGTAACCCGTATCCTCAAAGAGGAAGTAGTGGAAGAAGGTAATGTACCCACCGAAGGGACATCTGAAGATACACGGTTAGAAATAACAGCTTCGGATATCGAAACGCTGGATGGAAGCGATACCGCAGTGGATGAAGCAACTGATGAAGTGACGGAATAACTTTTATAGACAATAAAAAATTTAAAATCACGTAATAGTTACCATTAATCACAACCAATCCCAACTTTTATGAAAAGACTATTTTTTGTTTCTGCGTTTAGCCTGTTTTGCATGACTGCCTTTGCGCAGGATGCAATAAACCAGGCTATGTTAGATCAGGCTCGCAAAGACAAGGAGAAAAGTGATAAAAGTATTGAAGATCCAAAAGCTAGTGCAAAAGCAGCCACCTGGATGGATCGTGCTAAAACGTACGAAAACATTGCACTTCAGTTTACTCAACTTGACTCCAACGCGGCAATAACTGCCTACAATGCTTACAAAAAAGTAATTGAACTGGATGTAACCAAAAAAGGTGAGCCCGGTCGTAGTGCTAAGGAAGCCCAACAGGTACTTAACGCTGCCGAAGGTACCAACCTGTACAATGCTTTTGTAAAGCAGGGTGCCGAGAAGTACCAGAACAAAAATATGGCTGATGCGCTAAAGAATTTTGAGCTGGCTCAGGTGCTGAACCCTAAGGATACTCTGGCAGCCCTATACGGTGGTATTGCTGCTCAGTCGAGCAGCAAGCAGGATGTAGCTATCAAAAACTTTGAAGCTTACGTTGCAAACGGTGGTAAAGATCCCAGCGTATACTATGGTCTGGCTCAGCTATACCGTGGTGCTAATGACAATGACAAAGCCATCGCTACGCTACAGAAAGGGATTGAGCGCTCACCTGATAATCGTGACCTGAAAGCCGAAGTAGTAAACATATTGTTGGCTTCCGGTAAGGAAGATCAGGCGATCAACCAGCTGAAAGAACTTGTAGCAAAGGATCCTAACAACGTGCAGAACCTGGTGAACCTGGCTATCCTGTATGATAACAGCAACATCAAGCTGACTAATCAGATTCGTGAAGCTGAAGAGAAACTAGGAGCAGCGACCAGCAAGGGCGCCGGACTACAGAAGCAACTTGAAGACGAAAAAGGTAAAGTAGAAGTATTCGATGGTGAGATCAAGAAATTGAATGCCCGTATCAAGGCTCAACCTAAGAATGCAGATCTGAAGCGTCAGCTGGATCAGGCAACTCAGTTACGTAACGAAGCAAAACAAAATGTTACTAAGCTAGAGGCTGATGTAAAAGCTGCTGCCGAAGCATCTGCTAATACCGACAAGTCTAAACTTGAAACCGAAGTGAATGATATGAAGACGAAGCAGAAGTCAGTAAAAGAGCTGGCTACTTCTACGTATCAGAAAGCTCTACAGGTAGATCCGTCTAACTACGATGCACTTTATAACCTTGGTGTTTTCTACTTTAACGAAGCAGTTGAGCTGAAGAAAGAAGTAGATAACATGAACATGCAGGAGTATCAGCAGAAAGGTAAAGAAGTAGAAGGCCGTGTTTGCGGACGCTTCAAGAAAGCTAAGCCTTATTTTGAGAAAGCAGTTCAGGCGAAAGCTGACGGCGAAGCTAAGGATACTCTGGAAACGCTAAATAACATTCTTGCTCAGTTTGAAGGTAAGAACGTACAGTGTGTAACTGAGTAACAGAGTACTACTAGTTAATCATTAAGGGCACCTACTAATGTAGGTGCCTTTTTTTGTGCTTTACTTTAAAAGTGAAATCTATCTTCTGGGTGAATCTGAAATAGTAAGGAAAGTAAAGGTGGATCTTAACTTACTGACTTGCCTAAACGCTTAGAGATAAATATAGTTGTTTATGAAGGACAGCAATAGTGAAACAATTGCCTAAACAATATAATGCTCCCCAAAAACTGGACAGTAGTTTAAAGTTTAAAATCATTAACTTAGATCTACAAGATGTCCAATTATGGCCAAATCGACC
>NZ_JAFIQT010000016.1 GCF_017355935.1 Telluribacter humicola
GAGGAGTCAGAAGCGTTGAATTCTTCCTCTATCGTCTCACTCAGCTATATGCTTAAACCAACCTCCTCCACAACTTTTGGACTTGATCCATGGTAGGGCAAGGCCTTTCAAAGTAGCGTTAGACGCTCTAAAAGCTGTGAATTTTGATTTCCACCCCCTATATTTTATATATCCATTTTAAAGTAAACAACATACTAATTATCAATATAGTAGCTATAAAAAGGGTAAGTAATGCAGCCGCTATGGTTTTTACAGAAGGTTTTAACCTGCACATTGGCCTTATATAGTTAATTCTAGAGCCCATCATTTTGGGGCAAATTATAGACTATCTCATCCATCTCCCACCACTACCCATCTGAGGTGATCTTCCTGTGAAAGTTGATAAGGCTACAGCTGATGCAAATCAAATTAGCGATGCGGCTCCTGAAAGATTTGGTGATGTGAAAATTGTTTTTTTATCTTTGCATTAGTAAAAGATCTGTGACAGGTAGCAGCAGCTACTGCACATGATACAAAGTCAAGAAATTAGAACATGAATATTTCATTGAATACTGCATGGTGGTGGCACGCCCGTCTTTCCCAGATGGATGTGTAAGCCATAGTGCGTAATCAATAAAGAATAAACGTACACCAGGGCTCGCTGTTCATCTAGACAGCGAGCCTTTTTTTATTGCTATTTCTCAAACCTGTTTCTACTATGACTACCGAACAAACTACTTACTCTATCAAAACCCGCCATAAGAAATTACTGGCTGATACTATAACGCCCGTATCTATCTACCTGAAGCTGCGCGACCGGTTTGTAAATACAATCCTGTTGGAGAGCTCAGACTACCATGGTAACGAAGATTCTTTCTCCTACATCTGCTGCGATCCGATAGCTTCGTTCAAGCTGAATCAGGCACAAGTAACGCAGCGTTTTCCGGATGGTATTCAGGAAACCTCATCACTGGCATCAACCAAAGAGGCTATATCTGTACTGCAAGGGTTTGCTCAGCGCTTTCAGCCTGACGAAAAGAGCCCTTTCCCTTTTATCTCTAATGGACTTTTCGGTCATATCACTTATGACTCGGTTACCTATTTTGAAGATATCACCATTCAGCCTCCCAGCGCCGAGACAGAGATAGATCAAATCTTCTACCAGGTATACCGCTACGTGATTGCTATCAATCACTTCAAAGATGAGCTGTACATCTTTGAGCATACTTATAACGGCGCCGAAGCAGGGGAGGGGCTGGAGCAGCTGGAAGTAATGATCAAAAACCGCAATTTCCCTACCTACAGCTTCAAAACTACCTCAGAAGAAACTTCCAACGTCACAGACGATGAGATGCGTGGCGTCATCAAAAAGTGTATCTACCACTGTCTGCGGGGTGATGTATTCCAGATCGTACCTTCCCGCCGGTTTAGCCGCAACTTTCAGGGGGATGACTTCAATGTATACCGTGCTCTGCGCTCTATCAACCCCTCGCCATACCTCTTCTACTTTGACTACGGCAATTACAAGATCTTCGGTTCATCACCTGAGAAGCAAATATTCATCAAAGATGGCCAGGCTGAAATTCATCCCATAGCGGGTACCTTCCGTCGTACGGGCGATGACCGTGCCGACGCACAAGCTGCCCAACTTCTCCTCGACGATCCTAAAGAAACCGCAGAGCACGTGATGCTGGTAGATCTGGCCCGTAATGACCTCAGCCGTAGCTGTGACGCCGTAAAGGTTGAAACCTACAAAGAAGTACAGTACTACTCCCACGTGATCCACCTGGTATCAAAGGTGACTGGTAAGATGAAGTCTGGTACCAATCCTTTGCAGCTGGTGGCTGATACCTTCCCGGCTGGTACCTTATCCGGAGCTCCTAAGCACATGGCCATGACGCTGATAAATGAACTTGAGAGCAGTAATCGGAGTATATATGGTGGAGCCATCGGGTTTATGGATTTTAATGGTGATTTCAATCATGCCATAGCCATTCGTACGTTCTTAAGTAAAGACAACACGCTGTTTTTCAGAGCAGGTATGGGCGTAGTAGCCAAATCTAACGTGGAAAGCGAGTTGCAGGAAGTAAATAATAAGCTGGCCGCCCTGCGTAAAGCCATTGAGGTAGCCGAAGAATTGTAGTTTGATGATAGCAATAACCGACTTTTAATACCTTCCCAATGAAAATCCTTGTAATAGATAACTACGATTCCTTCACCTATAATCTGGTATATATACTGCGTGAGCTGCACGACCAGGTAGATGTATATCGGAATGATAAAATTAGCCTGGAACAGGTTGCTGATTACGATAAAATCCTGCTCTCACCCGGTCCGGGTATTCCCTCCGAAGCGGGTATTATGCTGGATGTGGTGAAAGAATACGCTCCCACTAAGAGTATTATGGGCGTATGCCTTGGCCATCAGGGTATCGGTGAGGTGTTCGGAGCTACGCTTGAGAATATGACCGACGTGCTGCACGGCATCAGTGACAAGGTAATGATCACCGATAGCCAGGACCGGATCTTCAAGAATCTGCCTCATCAGTTCAAGGTAGGTCGTTATCACTCCTGGACGGTAATCCCCAATACTGTACCTGCTACCATGACCATTACGGCCGTTGATGAGCAGGGTAGGGTCATGGGACTGGCACACAAAACATACGATGTAAAAGGGGTACAGTTTCATCCGGAGTCGGTCCTGACCGAACACGGAAAAGAGATGCTCCGCAACTGGTTAGACCAGTAGATTTCGTCCTTTTATAGGGGTACATGTAGAAGCCCCTCTTATCGTCTGTTAGTGTTAATTACGAGTCATTAATGAAAAAGATCTTAAATCACCTTTTTGAATATAAAGTCCTCACTAAAGAACAAGCCAAGGAGGTACTGGTAGGCATTGCCAAAGGCGATTATACCCACTCCGAAATAGCTGCTTTTCTGACTGTATTTGGTATGCGTAGTGTTACGGTTGAAGAGCTGGAAGGTTTCCGTGACGCTATGCTGGAACTTTGCCTGTCGGTGGATCTGTCGGCTTACGATCCCATCGATCTGTGCGGTACGGGCGGAGATGGCAAGGATACTTTCAATATCTCTACGCTTTCGTGCTTTGTGGTAGCCGGTGCTGGCCAGCGGGTAGCTAAGCACGGTAACCACGGCGTTTCATCCATGTGTGGCTCTTCTACGGTACTTGAGTACCTGGGCGTGCAGTTTACAAATGAAAAAGAAGCGTTGGAACGCAAGATTGAAGAAGCAGGTGTATGCTTCCTTCACGCTCCCCTGTTTCACCCGGCTATGAAGAATATAGCGCCCGTTCGCCGCGAACTAGGCATCAAAACGTTTTTCAATATGCTGGGCCCTATGGTGAACCCTGCCTTTCCCCAAAAACAGCTGGTAGGGGTGTTTAGCCTTGAATTAGCAAGACTTTATAGTTATCTTTACCAACAAGCTAATACCCAGTTCTTAATACTGCACGCTTTAGACGGATACGATGAAGTGTCATTGACAGGAGCATTCAAAATCATCACCGCTCAGTCAGAGCAAGTCCTGACTCCTTCACAAATGGGGCTTACTACCTTACGCCCCGAAGAACTTTCCGGTGGAGATTCCGTAGAAGCATCAGCCCGCATCTTTATGAATGTATTGAACAATGAAGCGACCTCAGCCCAGAAACAGGCTGTGATCGCTAATTCGGCGTTGGCGCTACACTGTGCTAATCCGGAGCTATCATTGACTGATGCCGTAGCCGCGGCTCAGGAATCACTGGACAGTAAACGTGCGCTGGATTGCTTCAAAAAACTGGTAGCAGCCTAAGCAGGAAATACAGTAGACCATTATATGAATATTCTAGATAAGATAGTAGCTAATAAGCGGATAGAAGTAGCTCAGGCCAAAGCCCTGGCCTCTGTGGATAGACTTGCGAAGCGCGAGCTGTTTTCCCGTCCGACTCTTTCCCTCAAGAAGGCTATACAGCAGTCCCAACTGCCCGGTATTATATCTGAGTTTAAGCGTCAGTCCCCTTCCAAGGGTATTATCAATGCACAGGTTACACCTGCGGAAGTGACAGCCGGTTATACCCGGGCAGGAGCGGCCGGCTTATCGGTCTTAACCGATACACAGTTTTTTGGTGGTAATTTCGATGATTTCAACAAAGCCCGACTGGCTAACCCCACTACTCCCATGCTCCGAAAGGACTTCATGGTGGATGAATACCAGCTTTTCGAGGCCAAAGCCATAGGAGCAGACGTGATCCTGCTTATTGCTGCTTGTCTATCACCCGAGGAAGTAGCCTCGCTTAGCCAGAAAGCGCACGAACTAGGCCTGGAGGTACTCCTGGAAGTACATGACGAAGAAGAGCTGCGACAGACCTTGTGTGATACCGTCGATATGGTAGGGGTGAATAACCGTAACCTTAAGACCTTCTCTACCTCGGTAGAGACATCCATTAAACTGGCCGAATTAATCCCGGATCAGTTTATAAAAATATCCGAAAGTGGCCTGAAAGATGCGGAGACTATTGTGGATCTGTACCGCCATGGCTACCAGGGTTTCCTGATTGGCGAAACATTTATGAAAACCGCTGATCCCGCTCAGGCACTAGCCGACCTGCAGACAGATCTTAACCGAATTATAAACCATAACCCTCTTGTCGTATGAAAATCAAAGTTTGCGGAATGCGTGAGAAAGCTAACATAGAACAGCTGGTTAGTTTGCAGCCTGATTTTATTGGGTTTATCTTCTACGATAAGTCCCCCAGGTACATAGGAGAGGAACTGGACGAAGAGTTTGTCAGAAGTATCCCCAAAAGCATTAAAAAAGTAGGAGTATTCGTGAATGCTAATCCCGGGTATATTCAGACCATGGTGAAGCGCTTCGATCTACAGTATGTACAGCTACACGGTAACGAGCTACCGGATATCTGCCGCATCATTCGTCAGAAGGGAGTGAATATCATTAAAGCCTTCCAGGTAGACGAGAACTTTAACTTCGCCATGTTGAACAACTACAAGCCTTTTTGCGACATGTTCCTGTTCGATACCAAGGGAGCTAACTTCGGTGGAAACGGTACTGCATTTGACTGGAGCCTGCTGCGTAAGTACGACAACGAAAAGCCATTCCTGCTAAGCGGCGGTATCAGTCTGGACAACATTGAACAAGTTATCGAGCTTTCCCGTTCTCAACGCATATACGGCATCGACGTAAACAGCCAATTTGAGCGCGAGGCGGGCCTGAAAGATATTGATAGGGTAGGACAGCTCATTTCAAAAATACGCGTCAAGGAAGAAGAAATTGAAGCCTAAGCGTCACCCGTTGATTTTCATTTAACATTTTGACTTTCTTATCCTGCCCGGCAGGGAGAACAAATAGCAAAAATTATGAGTGAAGTAGCAGACAAAGTATCATTTCAGGTCAATGAGCAGGGATATTATGGTGTGTTTGGTGGAGCCTTTATTCCTGAAATGCTGTACCCTAATGTGGAAGAGCTACGTGATAACTACCTGAAGATAATGGCTGAGCCGGAGTTTCAGCGCGAATTCAATGATCTGTTGCGCGATTACGTGGGGCGTCCTACGCCGCTGTACTTCGCGAAGCGCCTATCGGAGAAATACGGTACCAACATCTACCTGAAGCGCGAAGACTTGTGCCATACCGGTGCTCACAAGGTCAACAACACCATCGGGCAGATCCTGATGGCCAAGCGACTTGGCAAAAAGAAGATCGTAGCCGAAACCGGTGCCGGTCAGCATGGTGTAGCTACGGCTACTGTATGCGCGCTGATGGGTGTGGAGTGTATCGTATACATGGGTGAGCTGGATATAGAGCGTCAGGCCCCTAACGTAGCCCGTATGAAGCTGCTCGGAGCGGAAGTAAGACCTGCCAGCAGCGGCTCCAAAACACTTAAAGATGCGACCAACGAAGCCATGCGTCACTGGATCAGCAATCCGGTTGATACGCACTATATCATAGGCTCGGTAGTGGGACCGCATCCGTATCCTGATATGGTAGCTCGCTTTCAGTCTGTTATCTCAGAAGAAATAAAGAAACAGCTCGCAGAGAAGACTGGCCGTGAAAATCCGGACTTTGTAGTAGCCTGCGTGGGAGGAGGAAGCAACGCGGCCGGAGCCTTTTATCACTACCTGGATGTACCCGAGGTACAACTGGTAGCTGTAGAAGCCGCCGGACAGGGTATTACTTCCGGACATTCGGCTGCTACCACCGCACTGGGCAAGCCCGGAGTACTGCACGGTAGCCGTACCATCCTGATGCAGACCGAAGATGGACAGGTAGTAGAGCCTTATTCAATCTCAGCCGGTCTGGATTACCCGGGTATCGGACCTATGCACGCGTACCTCTACGATAGCGGCCGTGGCAAGTTCCTGTCGGCAACGGATGAAGAGGCGCTTCAGGCGGCCTTCGAACTGGCCCGCACCGAGGGTATTATTCCGGCGCTGGAAACTTCACATGCTCTGGCGGTACTGGATCGCCTGGGAGCTACTCAGGATCAGATCGTGGTAGTAAATCTTTCCGGACGGGGCGATAAGGACCTGGCTACTTATATGAAACACATTGATTAACCACAAATAAACTAACTATGGCTACACTTACTCTTCCCGAAGTATTTGACCTTCGCCTGAAGCTGCAGGAATTAGAAGGCAAGAAGGATTCACCCGAAATCTCTCTGTTTGAGCGGTGTGATATCGAAGACCAGATACTGGAGATCAAAGAAAAACTGGGCGAATTCGACCGCCTTAAGTTTAGCGAAGACGGCGAATGCCTCAATTGTTCCGCATAACATCCCTTAACACTCTTTTCTATGAAATTTAAACTCTTTCTGGCCGCTGGCCTGCTCCTGTTGGGTACAGTTGCCTTTACCTCCTACGATAGCTTAAAAACCAAGAAGATGCTCCGTCACGTTGTACTGTTCAAATTCAAAGATTCGTCTACACCTCAGCAGGTTAAAGAAGTAGAGGATGCTTTCCGTAAGCTTCCTTCACAGATCAAAGAGATCAAGTCGCTCGAGTGGGGTACCAACAACAGCCCCGAAAATCTGAATCAGGGCTTTACGCACTGCTTCTTTGTAACGTTCGATGACGAAGCAGGCCGTGCAGTGTACCTTCCTCACCCTGCCCACAAGGCATTCGGTAAGGTACTTGGCCCTCATCTGGACAAAGTGTTAGTAGTTGACTATTGGGTACAGGAGTAATGAATCGAATCATACAGTTATTCAACGATCAGCCTACGGGTAACCTGAACGTATACTTCACGGCTGGCTTCCCTCAACTGGATGATACCCGTCGCATCCTCGCTGCATTGCAGGAGGGTGGGGTAGACCTGGTAGAGATAGGTATGCCATACTCAGACCCCGTCGCTGATGGTGAAACCATACAACAGAGTAATCAGCAGGCCCTGGAGAATGGTATGACGCTCCGCACGCTGTTCAAGCAGCTGGAAGGAATGCGTGAAACGATCCATGTACCGGTACTGCTGATGGGGTATGTCAATCCGGTGGTGCAGTACGGGATTGAGGAGTTCTGCAGGAAATGCGCAGAAGTAGGCGTAGATGGCCTTATATTACCCGATATGCCCATGGATGTATACCTGAACGAGTACAAAGCTATTTTCGACTCCTACGGGCTCTTAAACATCTTCCTGGTTACTCCACAGACCTCAGAGAAACGGATACGTCAGATTGACGAGGTAAGCGCCGGATTTATCTATACGGTTTCCTCGGCCAGCGTCACAGGCTCTCAGACCGGTGTAAGCGGGGATATGGAAGCCTACTTCGACCGCCTCAACGCGATGAACCTCCGCAACCCCCGCCTGATTGGTTTCGGCATTAAAGATCGACCTACTTTTGAAAAAGCATGCTGCTATTCGCAGGGGGCTATCATAGGTAGCGCTTTTATCCGTATCTTACAGGAAAGCAACAATCTAGAAGAAGACATTAAGAACTTTATCAGCGAAGTCAAGGCCAATAAAAGGACCGAAATTGGCGTTTAGATGTAACAGTCTTAATTCAGGAAGTACCGAAAGATACTTCCTGAATTTTTAAGTGAACAAGACATACATCTGTACGGTTATGCTGCAGAGGGAAAGATGTTGATTAACAGGTGAAAAGAGAATATTATGGCAGCTTCAACTACCGCTATGGCGAGCCTTCTGCACCGGATACAGGAATACCGGCAGAAGTACTACCAAAATCAGCTACTTAAAGGAATTATATTCTCGGCGGCCATGCTGCTGAGCGTGTTCCTGTTTGTCAACACACTCGAATATTTTGGACGATTCAGCTCCATGATCCGGGGTATGCTATTCTTCGGATTTATGGCCGTGCTGATGTTCTCGGTCTTTCGCTGGATCATTCAACCCCTTATTAGCCTATATGGCCTCCGCAGGCCACTATCAGACGAAGAAGCTGCCCTCCAGATCGGCCAGTACTTCCCGGAAGTAGGCGATAAGCTCATTAATACGTTACAGCTCCGTTCACTAACTGGTAGCCAGACTGACTTGATTGAAGCCAGTATTCAGCAGAAATCCAGTCAGTTACTGATCGTACGTTTCTCAGACGCCGTACGTTTTCAGGAGAACCAGAGGTACGTGAAGTACGCAGTATATCCATTGGCAGCAATTGCTATGATTCTGATGTTTCACCCCTCGTTTTTCACCACCAGTTCTGATCGTATTATCCATTTCCAGAATAACTATACCTACGCTCCCTTCTCGTTTCACGTTCAGAATAAGGCACTTAAAGCTTTCCGGAACGACGACTACACCATTCGTCTTAAACTCGAAGGAGAAGCCTTGCCTAAGGATGTATATCTGGTACAGAATGGTACCCGCTTTAAGCTGACTCAGGAAGAGGGTCGGATGTACTCCTATACCTTCAAGAATGTACAGCGGGAAGTAAAGTTTGGCTTTGAAGCGGCCGGTTTTACCTCCAATGATTATACCCTCGCTGTGATTGAGCGTCCGAGTCTGCTGTCATTTGACGTACACCTGCGCTATCCTGCTTACCTCAATAAGCCCGCCGAAGGCCTTAATAATGTAGGTAACCTAACTGTACCTGAGGGTACCGTGATTGAGTGGGACTTCAATACCTCCGCTACCAAGTCAATGGCTATCCGCTTTGACAGTGACTCTATCCTACACAAAGCTGAGGGTAGGGGAGGAGAGCGCTACCAGCTGCGCAAACAGGTACGTCGTTCGTCGCAGTACCAGGTTATGCTGCAAAACGATGATACACCGAACGCTGAAGCAATTGGCTACTACATTAACGTAATTCCCGATAGACACCCCGAGCTTTCTCTGGAGAACTTCCAGGATACTACCCTGTATAACTATATGGTAATGGGTGGCTCGATCAGTGATGATTACGGATTCTCGCAGCTACGACTCTTCTACACCATCCGCCGTGAGGGTGATAATGAGTCGGCTAAAATACAGCCTAAGAGTATGCCTATCCCCTTTAACAAGGCAGTGAATACTCAAAGCTTCTACCTGCAATGGTACGTAGATAGCCTACAGTTGGCTCCGGGTGATCGGATCGAGTATTACGCTCAGGTATGGGACAACGATGGCATCAATGGCCCCAAAAGTGCCCGTTCCCGCACGATTAACTTCACAGTACCTTCAAAGGAAAAGCTAGAGGCCGAGATTCAGAAATCGGCCGAGCAGACTCAGTCCCAGCTGGAAAAGACTTTAAAGAAGGCGAAGAGCCTCGAGCAGGACATGAAAAACCTTGAGAATCGTCTGAAGTCAACTAAGGACATGGACTTCCAGGAGCGTAAGCAGGCGGAGGATATCATCAAGAAGCGCGAAGAACTCATGAACGAGATCAAATCGATTCAGGAGCAGAACCGCTCTACGAATGATAAAGCCCGTCAGTTTAACCAGCAGAGCCCTGAAATGCAGAAAAAGCTCGATCAGTTACAGAAACTAATGAATGAGCTGATGGACGATGAGACCAGCAAGCTATTCAAAGAACTGCAAAAACTGCTCGAACAGAAGCAAAGTGAGCGTATGTCCAACATGCTGGAAAAGCTGCGCAACAAGAATCAGAACACTGAGAAAGAGATCGAACGTACCCTGAACCTGTTCAAGAAGCTACAGATGGAGCAGAAGATGGAGAACGTAGTTAAAGAACTGGATCAGCTGGCTGAAAAGGAGGAGAAACTTGCCGAGAAGACTCAGAAAGCTGATGAAGCTGCCAAGAATGAGAAGGGCAAAGATGAGAAGGCTAAAGATAACAAGAACAAAGACGGCAAAGACAAGGAAGATAAAAAAGGCGACAACGAGCAGAAAGATGCTAATGAACAAAAGGATGCCAAAGATCAGAAAGATCAGGGCGCTAATGAGCAGCTGAAGAAAGAGCAGGAGAAGATCAAGGAGGAGTTTGAAAAAGCTAAGAAAGACATCGAGGACATCGAAAAGATGAGCAAGGAGCTGGACGAGCCGATCGACAAGCAGGAAAAAGAGCAGGAGAACGCTTCTGAGCAGATGCAACAGAGTATGAAGCAACTGGATCAGAAGCAAAACAAAAGTGCCTCAGAATCGCAGAAAAAGGCCGCTAAATCCATGCGTAAGATGTCCCAGTCCATGTCTGAATCTATGCAGAGCTCACAGATGTCCCAGATGCAGGAAGATATCGACTCCATGCGGGACATTCTGGAAAACCTCATTGAGCTTTCTTACGATCAGGAACGTCTGATGAAGGATTTCAAAGGGGTTAATCTGCAGGATCCACGATTTGTGAAACTAGGGCAGGAGCAGCTCAAACTGCAGGATGATGCCAAGGTAGTTGAGGATAGCCTCTATGCCCTGGCCAACCGCGTTATCCAGATCCAGTCGTTTATTACCCGCGAGCTGAATGACATGAAAACCTATATGGGCGAGAGTGTCAGCAACATTCGTGACCGCCGGATCAACGTAGCGACATCGAAGCAGCAGTTTGCGATGACATCTATGAACAACCTGGCGCTGATGTTGAGTGACGTGTTCCGCCAGATGCAGCAGCAGATGGCGATGGCCATGCAGATGCCTGGCAGTGGTAAAGAGAAAGGAAAGCAGCAGCAGTCGCCCGGGATGGGAGAGATGCAAAAGCAGCTTAACGAACGGATTCAGAAGTTGAGCCAGCAACAACGCCAGGGGCAACAAGGGCAAGAAGGTAAAGAAGGTATGTCTGAAGAGTTAGCCCGTACGGCAGCTGAGCAAGCCCGTCTTCGCAAGATGATCCAGGAGCTGCTTGATTCACAGAAAGGAACAGAAATGGGCCAGAAGATGGGCCAGGAGCTGAAAGAGCTCATGGAGAAGATGGACGAGTCTGAAACTGATCTGGTGAATAAACGTATCAATCAGGAGCTGATGAAACGGAATCAGGAGATCGTAACCCGCCTGCTGGAATCGGAAAGGGCGATGCGTGAGCAGGACGAAGACGATAAGCGTAAGGGCGAAACAGCGAAGGAAGTAACTCGCCGTCCACCACCGGCCTTTGAGCAGTACATCAAAGAGAAGGAGCGTCAGACTGAGCTACTGCGCTCTATACCGCCCACCTTCTCCCCATTCTACAAGCGTGAAGTAGATGCTTACTTCCGCAAATACCAGGCTCAGGGTAGATAGAATATAATAACTTTCACATAAAAAGCGCCCGACTACATGAGTCGGGCGCTTTTTTATTGAGTATGAGTAGCATAACCTATTACCTTTGTGTTTTTAAAACAAGATTCACATGATTACTTTCTTTCAGGAGGATGTTTCTTTTAAAATTCCTACTCCACTAAAAACCAAACGCTGGCTCAAAGCCGTGGTCGAAGCGGAAGGTGCTCAACTGAACCATCTCAACTATATATTTTGTTCTGATGATTATTTACTTGATGTAAATCGTCAGTATCTCGAACACGACTACTATACGGATATCATCACTTTTGATACTAGCGATGAAGAGGAGGATCAGATAGAGGGAGATATATTTGTCAGCATTGATCGTATAAAGGATAACGCTCAAAATCTTAATAAAACTTTTGAGGATGAATTCAGAAGAGTGCTGGTACATGGTGTTTTACACTTGATTGGCTTCGACGACACTACGGATGATTCCAAGGCTGAAATGCGTAAAAAAGAGGATGATTACCTTCAGATTTTCAAAGACTTGTAAAAAATTCCACGTGGAACATTTCTCCAGTTTCCACAAAACACTACAGAACAATAACTTAAGTTAGAAAAATATCAAATAAAGTATGTTTCCAGAGTATGATGTAATAGTAGTTGGAGCAGGGCATGCTGGATGCGAAGCAGCCGCCGCGGCAGCGAATATGGGATCTAAGGTTTTGCTCATCACTATGAATATGCAGACCATTGCACAGATGTCCTGCAACCCGGCTATGGGTGGTGTAGCCAAAGGCCAGATCGTTCGTGAAGTAGATGCTCTGGGCGGACAGTCAGGAATTGTGAGCGACCGCACGATGATTCAGTTCCGAATGCTGAACCGTTCCAAAGGACCTGCCATGTGGAGTCCCCGCTGCCAGAGTGATCGGATGCTCTTTGCCCAGGAGTGGAGACAGATTCTGGAAGACACACCCAATGTAGATTTTTGGCAGGATACTGTTAAAGAAATAATAGTAAAAGATAACAGAGCGGCCGGAGTGAAGACAAGCCTCAGCATCGAAATCAAATCAAAGTCTGTAGTACTTACTAATGGTACTTTTCTAAATGGTTTGATACACATTGGTGAGAAAAACTTTGGTGGAGGAAGAACCGGAGAGAAAGCGGCGACCGGTATCACTGAGCAACTGAAAGAACTGGGCTTCGAGTACGGTCGTATGAAAACAGGAACTCCTCCCCGGGTAGATGGTCGCTCACTGGATTACACCAAAATGGAAGAGCAGCCCGGCGACGAAGAGGCGGGAGGATTTTCGTATAAGGAAACGAAGCGTCTTACGAAGCAGCGTAGTTGCTGGATTACCTACACCAACGAAGATGTACATGGTGTTCTTCGCACCGGCTTTGATAAGTCCCCGATGTTCTCGGGACGCATAAAAGGATTAGGCCCACGCTACTGTCCATCGGTAGAAGATAAGATCAACCGTTTTGCGGATAAGGATCGTCACCAGATTTTTGTAGAGCCGGAAGGGTGGAATACAGTGGAGGTATATGTAAATGGTTTCTCGACATCACTGCCCGAAGATGTACAGTACAATGCCCTTCGTAAAATACCTGGCTTCGAGAATGTACGGATGTTCCGTCCAGGCTATGCCATCGAGTACGACTTCTTCCCACCGACCCAGCTGAAGCTTACCCTCGAGACACAACTTATAGACAACCTCTTTTTTGCCGGACAGATTAATGGTACTACCGGATATGAAGAGGCCGCTTGTCAGGGACTGATTGCAGGGATCAATGCCCACCGCAAAGTGAACGAAGAGGAAGCCTTCATTCTGAAAAGATCAGAAGCATATATAGGTGTGCTGATTGATGACCTAATTAATAAAGGTACCGAAGAGCCTTACCGGATGTTCACCTCTCGCGCCGAGTACCGTACCCTGCTCCGTCAGGACAATGCCGACATTCGCCTAACCGAAAAAGGGTACAACATCGGGCTGGCTGATGAGGAGCGATTGACAAATGTAAGGGAGAAGGTAGCGCAGACCGATGAACTGATCCAGGAACTGATGCAGGTGAAAGTACAGCCCGAGGATGTGAATCCTAAACTGGAAGAACTGGGTACTTCATCCATTCGCGAGAAGACTTCACTGTACCAATTACTGAAGCGCCCCCAACTGGACATGACTCAGGTAAAGTCATTGCAGCCGCAGTTTGCCAACTGGGTGAGCCGCTTTAAGAAGGATGCTGTAGAGCAGGCCGAAATCCATGTAAAGTATGACAGCTATATAGAGAAGGAGCGGTTGATGGTAGAGAAGATGTCACGGATGGAAGACCTGCTCATCATTGATAACTTTAACTACGATAATGTAGCAGCGCTTTCGTTTGAAGGACGGGAGAAGCTGAAGCGTGCTCGTCCTCATACCATCGGACAAGCTTCCCGCATCAGCGGAGTAAGCCCTTCGGATATTTCTGTACTTATGATTTACCTTGGAAGATAAATGGCCCTCGAAACCCTCAACCATTGCCCCGCCTGTAACAGCGACCATTTCAAAAACCACCTTCAGGTAAAAGACTACACTGTATCACACGACACGTTCCAGATCGTATCGTGTGATACCTGTGGGTTTCTGTTTACCAATCCACGTCCCGACGCCGACAGCATTGGAGCCTACTACCAGTCGGAGGAATACATCTCTCACCACGACGAGGCACGGGACCTGATGAGTAAAGTGTACAACAGCGTACGCAACTACACCACCCGGCAGAAGATCGACCTCCTCAACCAGGCAACCGGCAACCGGCACGGTGAACTACTTGATGTAGGATGTGGTACCGGATTCTTCCTGTCCCAGTGCAAAGCAGACGGCTGGAAGGTGTCCGGAACTGAGCCGGATGATCAGGCCCGTAAAGTGGCGCAGGGTAGGGGAGGGGCTAACGTATTCAGTACCATTGATGATCCCTATTTTGACAACAAGCGGTTCGACGCTATCACCATGTGGCACGTACTGGAGCACGTACACCGGCTTAACGAAACACTCGACTGGCTGCACGCTCATCTTGACGTTAAAGCTACTTTAATCATAGCGGTACCTAACCATGAGTCACGGGATGCCTGGCAGTACCGGGAGCACTGGGCGGCTTATGATGTACCACGCCACCTGTACCACTTCTCCAAGAGTACCATGCAACAACTGATGGAGAAGCATGGCTTCCGGATCCAGCAGGTACACCCCATGTGGTTTGACTCGTACTATGTGAGTATGCTTAGCACCAAGTACCAGAAGGGAAAGACGGATCTGCCCGGTAGTTTTATCACGGGTAGCCTTTCCAACTGGCAGGGCCGCAGATCCAATGGAAGTACCTCACCTAATACCTCAAGTCTTATCTATATAATAGGTAAAGCATAATCTGTCATAGCTCATACGCAACCCTCAATACGGCTCGTTGGTATTGAGGGTTTTTATTTAACCAATTCACAAACTACCACATGAAAAAATACTGGTTGGCCTTAGTCGTCCTTATTACCCTTGCCCGCTGTGCCCAACAGGTAGCTCCGACCGGAGGAGAAAAAGATGTATTCCCGCCGAAGCTGGTCCAGACTACACCCGAGAATAAGGCCCTCAACTTTCAAGGTAAAACTATAGATCTGCTCTTTGATGAGTACGTCATCGTGGACAACATCCAGCAGAAGCTGACCATCACCCCTGAGACTGAAAACCCGTACACCGTAAAGAACAAGGGAAAGCTGATACAGCTAAACTTTAAGAATAGCTTTAAGGACAGCACGACCTATACGCTCAACTTCGGGGATGCCATCAAAGACTTTGCGGAGCGTAACCCCGCCCAGAACCTGAAGCTCGTGTTCAGTACCGGATCTACTATAGACTCTGCCCGGATCTATGGTAGAGTTACGGACTTGCAGACCGGACTCCCTGTCTTTGATGCGATGGTAGGATTGTACCTGCCCAAGGATACTCTTACTCCCGAGAAGCAAAAGCCTTACTACTTCTCCCGTACCGATAGTAGCGGGTTCTATGCTATAGAGAATATCCAGTCGTCACAGAGGTACCGGCTCATTGCCATTGCTGACAAAAACCGTAACCAGCTTTACAACCCAAAAGAGGAGCGGATTGCCTTCCTCGACTCGTCCATCAATGTGAACACAGATTCGACGCTGTACAACCTTCAGCTGTTTGCATCAGATGTTACTGTCCCCCGCATTCAACGAACCCTTCCTAAGGTCAACTCCTACACGGTTGTCTTCAATAAAAACATAGATAGTGTCCGGGTTCAGTTTGGGAGAGGCGACTCGCTACCTTATATCCTGGAGAGTGCATCGCAGCTGAAATTCTTCAACGTAGGTACCTCTGCCGATACTACCGTTGCGCTTATAGCCGCTATTGATTCCCTGGGGCAGCCCCTGGAGATAGAGCAGAAGATAGCCTTTCTTCCTCAGCGGGGGAAAGAGCGCCAGCGTGATCCGTTTGCTCTCCGGACTACTCCCGATCGGAACCAGCCGCTGGCCCGGGACTTTCGCTATACCTTCTCATTCAGTAAGCCGGTAGGTACCTTCCAGCCGGGTAGTATCCAGCTCATCAGCGATAGTACCTCGAGACAGAGCCTGAGCAATATCACCTGGCAGTGGAACCGCTACCGCAATGAGATCAACGTACAGGCGCGGGCAACCGCTCGTGATACTATCAGGTGGGATATACCCAAGGGAGCAGTGATCAGTGTAGAGGGAGACACGCTACCGGCCACGTTGATCAAGCATCCCGTCCTGAAGGAAGATGACTACGGAATCATCAGGGGCTCCGTCCGGGCCGACTCCGCCACCGCGTTTATAGTGCAGCTACTGGATAAGGAATACAAGGTGAGGCAGACCACCTATACCTCGCCCTACACCTTCACCCGTATCCCGCCAGGAGAGTACTACCTGCGCCTGACTGTGGACCGCAACCGCAACCGCCGGTGGGACACAGGAGTTTTCAACAAGTCTCAACAACCTGAGCCGATCATCTATTACCCCGACCCAATCACTGTCAAAAGCAACTTCGAGTATGAGGACCTAAATCTCACAGTACCCTCAATAACCTCAGATTAGTTTTGACGAAAAATCCGTTTTATGTGCATAAGGTTGTGGATAATGGAAAACAGGTGTGGATATAGGGGGTAAAGCCTGTGTACAACCATGTGTATAATTGTTGATATATGTGGAAAATAATCAGGAGGGAAGTCTGGAGTGGAAAAGGAATGAGTTAACAGAGACTTAACAGGCTGTGAATACACTGTAGGAGCTGTTCATAACTGGCACGGATTTATCCATCCACATTTCACTGTAGTTTGTGGAGAAAAGTGAGGAAGCCTGAAAAACAATTAATTAGTTGTTTACAACTCTGAAAAGTACGTGGATAAATGGCTAACTTGTAAACAGTGGGTGTCAATACTTAAGTGGATCTAAAGTGGAAACTAAAGCTATGCACATTTCCACAGCCATAACTGAAGAATAATAGATAAAAATTTAATATTTATTTTATTTATGAAAGGGTTTCTGAAGTGGATAATCTCATGTCTGATCCTGTTTGTCTCTTTTGGAGCGGTGGCGCAAACAGATGAGCAGTTGGCCGAAGAGTATTTTAAGAAGGGGGATTGTGAAAAGGCCGTCAGCTATTATTCTAAAATCCTCCGAAAATCATTTGATAAAAGAGGATTAAAAAATTATACCACTTGCCTGATCAAGGCCAAGGATTGGGTCGAAGCGGATAAGTTCTTTAAAAGGCAGGTAAAAAGTGACGCCGCCAATGCGGCCTGGTATTATATTAACTGGGGCTTAGTAAGCGAAGCAGAGGGGAAAAATGGGGAAGCCGACAAAAAATTTGGGGAAGCGGTTGGGGCATTTGGTACACGTTTCGATTTGTACCGTGACGTAGCCGAAGAATTCCGGGAGCTACAGAAGCCTGAATTAGCTAAGCAAACCTTGCTACGGGCACGGGAGGCATCAAAGAATGAGAACCTGTATCGTCTGGAGATGGCCAGCCTCAATCACGAGCTGAAAGAAACCGAAAATATGATCGGCGAATTGCTCGCCTATGGTATCATGTTCCGCAATGCCGAGATTGTTCAGAACATGCTCCAGGATTTCCTCAAAGAAGAGAAGGAGCAGGCAATGCTGGAAAAAGTACTCTACGATAAGATCCAGAAAAACCCTAACGAGGCATTTTATAATGAGCTACTGGTGTGGTACCAAGTACAGCGGAAAGATTTCTATAAAGCATTCCTTCAGGAGCGGGCTCTGGACAAGCGGTACAAGTACAACGGCAGCCGTATCTATGACCTGGGTAACCTGGCCCTGCAGAATAAAGATTATGAGAATGCCGCTTCGATGTTTGAGTACCTGGTGAAGGAGTATCCCAAAGGTCAGCTCTATCCATTTGCCCGACGCATGGCTATCACCGCCCGGGAGGAGCAGGTAAAGAATACTTTCCCGGTTAAGACGGACGAGGTGCAGAAGCTCATCGGTGAATATGAAAAGCTGCTGACTGAGTTAGGTACGAATGAGCGTACACTGGAAGCCTTACGTAATATGGCTATGCTTCATGCCTTCTATCTGGATGATAAGAAGAAAGCCATTGGTATTCTTACTAAAGCTATTGAAGTAGGTAAGCAGGAGAAGAACTTTGTGGATAAGTGTAAACTGGATCTTGGCGATATATACCTCCTGCAGGGAGAGCCCTGGGAAGCTACCCTGTTATATTCACAAGTTGAAAAGTCTCAGAAGGACGACCTGCTTGGCTATGAGGCAAAGCTGCGAAATGCCAAGCTCCACTATTACAAGGGAGACTTCGCCCTTTCGAAAGAGGTACTGGATATCCTGAAGAGAGCCACAACCCGCGAAATCGCCAATGATGCCAACGACCTTGGTCTGCTGATTATGGATAACACCGGACTCGATAGTTCCGAAACAGCGATGCAGGCATACGCGGCCACTGAGCTGCTCCTTTTCCAAAATAAGCCCCTCGTAGCCATCGACTCCCTGAAGAGCCTGTACGTCCAGTTAAAGGACCATAGCCTGGCTGATGAGATCCTGTGGCTGACAGCTAAGACGTACATGAAGCTGGATAGCAACCAGCAGGCTCTGGCCTGCCTCAAAACCATTACCGAAAAGTATAACTATGACATACTCGGTGATGATGCTCTTTTTACATCAGCCAAACTGTACGAAGAGAAGCTAAACAACAAGGAAGAGGCGATGAAGCTGTATCAGGCAGTACTTGAGAAGTATCCGGGCAGTATTTTCATCGCAGAGGCTCGCAAACGTTATCGTGTTTTAAGAGGCGATACTATTAACTAACTAATTGATATACAGCATTTAAAAGAAGCGGGGCCGCCTAAATTTTAGGCGGCCCCGCTTCTTTAGATTTTAATATACCGATTTAGGGTACGTGCAGCTCATTTCTACGCAAATCTCAGGCGCTACTTGTAACCCTGATCTACGCTATTTTTCGGATAGGAGGTAAGTCTTGAAATCTTCGAAGGAAGAACTCATCCGGATAGCCTGCTTCTCTAGAGAGAGAAGCTCCGCCAGACGGTCAGGTACCGGTACCGGTTGCCCAAGGGTCTCTTCCACCAAGTCTATGAATTTAGCCGGATGAGCCGTCGCCAGAAATACTCCTGTAAAATCTTCAGAAGATAAACTACGGTACTCCTGCAGACCCCGGTAGGCTACTGCGGTATGTGGACAAAGTACATAGCCGGTGTTGTCGTATACTTCCCGCATCGTTTCGCGTGTCTGCTCATCGGTGAAGTAAAAACCGGAAATATGTTGCCGGGCTTCTTCCCATTGGTCGCCGAAGAAGTGGATCATCCGGACGAAGTTGCTGGGGTTACCCACATCCATTGCATTTGAAATGGTTTCGACGGATGGAACGGGTAAGTATTCGCCACTGTTGAGGTAGTTAGGTACTACGTTGTTTTTATTGGTAGAGGCTACAAAATGACCAACGGGTAGTCCCATCCGGTACGCCAGCAGTCCCGCGCTTAGATTTCCGAAGTTGCCACTAGGTACCGAGAACACGACTGGCTTACCCAGGCGCTTGAGCTGCGCGTAAGTTGAGAAGTAGTAGAACGACTGTGGAATAAGTCGGGAAATGTTGATAGAGTTGGCTGAAGCCAGATTGTATTTCTGATTTAGTTCTTCGTCCAGGAAAGCCTCTTTCACTAATCGCTGACAATCATCGAAGGTACCATCTACTTCTATTGCCGACACATTATGCCCTAAGGTAGTAAGCTGCTTTTCCTGAATATCACTTACCTTACCACTTGGGTATAATATAGTAACGGATATACCAGGTACCTTATGAAAACCCTGAGCTACGGCACCGCCTGTATCGCCGGAGGTAGCTACCAGGATCTTGATCTCTTTTTGGGACCGGAGCAGGAAGTACGACATAAGAGCTGCCATGAAGCGGGCACCAAAGTCTTTGAACGCCATGGATGGTCCATGAAATAGCTCCAGTACGTAACTGTCAGGAGTAACAGGCACGGCGGGTGCTTCGAACGAAAAAGCCTTAGCTACGATTTGTTCTATATCAGTCCGGCTAATATCGTCGCCCAGTAAGGTATACGCTACTTCAACGGCTATTTCATTGAAAGTCCTGTCCTCTATAGTATCAAGAAACTCCTGCGAAACAGTAGGAATAGTTTCGGGCATATAGAGTCCGTTATCGGCAGGTAGGCTTCTGAACACAGCCTCTTCCAGAGAAGCTTTCAGGCTGTTGGTCCGGGTACTGTAAAACAACATGTTATATAAAAGAGTAAGGTAGTAAAAGAGACCGCAAATTTACATAAAACTACCCGGCTGCAAGTCATACTTCCGAAGTAATATAGGAAAAGTACCTAACTTGCCGCCTTGATCTTATCATCAACAAATAATAGATAATGTCTTATGCCAAAAGGAGTTTTTAATGTACCAGTACCTGTCAACGAGCCCGTAAAGAGTTATGCACCGGGTAGTCCCGAGAAAGCAATGCTCAAAAAAGCTCTTGAGGAGGCACGTTCGCGCCAGGTGGACATACCTATGTATATAGGAAGTGAGGAGGTATATACAGATAATAAAGTAAAGGTATCCCCGCCGCATGATCATCAGCATGTATTAGGATACCTTCACGAGGGAGATGCTTCTCATGTTCGTCAGGCTATAGATGCCGCGCTGGCAGCCCGTAAGACCTGGGCCAACATGTCATGGGAGCACCGGGCTAGCATATTCCTTAAAGCAGCGGACTTGCTGGCCGGCCCGTATCGGGCTGAGGTTAACGCGGCCACTATGCTTGGCCAGTCCAAAAATGCTTACCAGGCTGAAATAGATTCTGCCTGCGAAATGATTGACTTCCTGCGGTTCAACGTCAAGTTCATGACGGATATCTACCAACAGCAACCTGAGTCATCACCAGGGGTATGGAACCGTATGGAGTATCGTCCGCTGGAAGGGTTTGTCTTTGCCATTACTCCTTTCAACTTTACAGCCATTGCCGGCAATCTACCCGCTGCACCCGCCATGATGGGTAATGTAGTAGTATGGAAGCCCGCCTTTACGCAGGTATATGCGGCTAATGTACTCATGAAAGTATTCCGTGAAGCAGGCCTGCCCGATGGAGTGATCAATATGATCCTGGTCGATGGTCCTGCCGCCGGCGATGTAGTGTTCAACCACCCTGACTTCACTGGTATACACTTTACCGGAAGTACCAAAGTCTTCCAAACCATCTGGGAAACCATAGGAGAGAATATAGGTACTTATAGGACCTTCCCCCGTATCGTAGGTGAAACGGGCGGTAAAGACTTTGTACTGGCACACGAGTCGGCTGACCCTAGAGCGGTAGCGACTGGCCTGGTACGGGGAGCTTTTGAGTACCAGGGGCAGAAATGCTCAGCGGCCTCACGGGCGTACATTCCCGCTATTATATGGGAAGAGGTAAAAAGCTATATGCTTGCAGACCTGGCGGAGATCAAGATGGGTAGCGTCGAAGACTTCTCCAATTTTGTCAATGCGGTTATCGACGAAAAGTCCTTTGACAAAATCACCTCTTATATAGATAGAGTGAAGCAGGATATGGATAAGGTGGAGATTATTGCCGGGGGAGGCTACGATAAGAGCACCGGCTACTTCATAGAGCCTACCGTAATTCTGTCCAAAGATCCTAACTACGTAACCCTTTGCGAAGAGATCTTCGGACCGGTACTTACTATATATGTATACGAAAAGGAATCTTATGAAGAGATTCTGAACGTAGTAGACTCTACCTCACGCTATGCGCTAACGGGTGCCATATTTGCCCGTGATCGCTACGCCATAGAGAGAGCTACTGAGCGGCTGGTAGATTCAGCTGGTAACTTCTACATTAATGATAAGCCTACGGGTGCCGTAGTAGGGCAGCAACCCTTCGGAGGAGCCCGGGCATCGGGTACAAATGATAAGGCTGGCTCGGTCCTGAACCTGCTGCGTTGGGTAAGTCCGAGGGCGCTAAAAGAGACCCTGGTATCACCTGTAGACTATAAATACCCCTTCCTGCAGGAGTCGTAATTGTACAAATTTTGTACAAATTTTAACATGCTCAAGAAAATGCAAAAACTTGCAAAAATTTCTTGGGCATGTTTGCAAAAGTGAAAGGTGAAATGCTACCTTTGCATTCCCAATCGCAAGCAACGAAGCGAAAAGCAGAGAGAAAGCAGAGCGATTTTGGGTTTGTTCTTTGAAATGATGAGGTAAACCAGAGTGAAAAGAATCACTCGGAAACAGTACAAAAAAGTACGCTGTCACTACTTCGGTAGTGTTTAGCATCTATATAATATTTACAATGGAGAGTTTGATCCTGGCTCAGGATGAACGCTAGCGGCAGGCTTAATACATGCAAGGCGAGGGGGTAGCAATACCAC
>NZ_JAFIQT010000017.1 GCF_017355935.1 Telluribacter humicola
TCAAACATCCCAAGTGGCTCAATTTGCTCCGAAATGCTGGCTCAGTTTGTACCGAAATAGTGGCTCAGTTTACTCCGGAATATACAGCTATGATGATACCCACTGAGTGGGAGTCATTTGGCCCGCTAGTGAGCGCGTCAGGCACTACTTTTTTTCCAACCCAGTAGGGAGCTATGTATGTAGCTTGAATTGTAAGGGTCCCTACTAAACCTACCAGTAGCAGCCAGGACCCTCCCCGCCACTGTTGGTTCAAAAAGATAAAGCAGACCAGACAGGCCAAAGAAAGGACGAAGTACTGTAGCCTTGGAAAATCCAACAGCTCAAAATACCAGCTTGTCAGGTCAGGAAAAAGAGAAAGTACACTTAGCGCAATCACCAGCAAGCTTATCAGGATGACCAACAGCAATAAAAAACATCTACCTTCTTTCATAAGCTTATACTAGCCCCACCAATGGGTGCTTTTTATTCCTATTAGGTAGTATAATCTACCACTGCATATACTACTCCCGCACAAAAAACATTGTTTTGGCCCAATGAGCAATTTGCGTTATGGCATGGTTGTTTTTCCCATTTTCTATACTAATTTCTCTAACACACATAACTTCTATGAGTATGAATAACCTTATGTTAAAAAGTTGTCTTCGCCTGCTGATCATCCTTGTCTTTTCTGTAAGTATGGTCAGTTGTGAAGTGATTGGAGGTATATTTGAAGCGGGGGTATGGGCAGGAGTCATCCTGGTTGCCCTGGTAATTGGCGTGATCCTATGGGTAGTAAAAGCTATCCTGGGCCGACGATAAAAACAATATATCTTCTCCCTGATACTGCGTAACGCTGGTGGATCTACTCTGTTGGTACCCGGCTACCCAATGTAGGCTATCAAGACAAAACCCCATTCATTAGATGCACCAGCCTGCCAAGCAGAGTGATCAGGACAGAAAGAAGGGTAGGGTAGAGCAGCCCCTTATTTGCTGGTCCGGTACTGAACCAGATGTGTATCCACCGCCAGACCGATCAGTAGTATTGAGGTCAGTAGCAGGTTTTTGCGCTGGTTTAAATTAGACACATTGTACATTTTTGCCGGAATTCCATGGCGAAACGCGGTGGAGGTAGGTTGATCGATACACCCATGTTTAGGGCCAGCACTAAAAGAATATCTCCTCCAATGAATAGGATGTAGCTCTTTCTTTTCATATGTGTTAGTACGCTTTTCGTCCAATGATGCACCCTTCTCGTACAATTCCAGGAGCAGGACAATATACCTAAATGCCAATAACAATATACGCTAACAGCTATGAGCTCATAGGAGCACAATCTACCTGCTTAGTTATGCCTTACTCAAGGGTTTGCTTAGTGGGCTAAGGCAATATTGGAGATATAGAACAACCTTTGGCTGTGCCCTTTATCAAGCAGGGCAATGACACTATTATTTTCCCCTTCCCGTACTAGTCTCACCACACGACCAGCCTCAAGTACAATCAGCTGTGAAGTTGCCGGATGGCCATGTACCTTGGGAAGAGTATTATGTATTTTTCTGATCGAATCTAGCAGTAGTACCTCGTAACGATCTTTGGCCACATAGCTATCTTTGATGGTGACAGTCACCATTGTATCTGCATACACCTCTCTATGAAGCTGAGCCAGCTTACTATAATCCTTTTCTGAGTAGTCGGGTGAGCTACAACCAGTTGCCAGAAGTAGAATACATAACAGCTTTTTCATAACAAAATGTTTTTAATCAGGGTATACTACAAAGATAGGGCTTCTCTTTTTTGTAGTCCAGTAGCTTGATAAGAAACTATAAATTAACAGGTTAGACAAAGCATAAAAGGGCTATACACAGCGGTTAAGGCAGCTCAGCTATATCTTCCCTGCTGGCAGCTACTGGATGTATGATCCTGATAGGGAGTAGCCCCTCTAATCCACAAGAACAAAGGCTTATGAACTAGTCACTGAAAAAGATTTTACTCCCATCCTTACTTACGGGTACAGCTCTTGTTTTGCTGGACGCTCTGCTTTTCGAGAAGTATTTCTTCCAGATAAAAAGGTACAGGCTGGGTAGGAGTAGTGGACAGGTCAATCCGTTGATAATCCTCCAGCTTTCTGATCTTCATTTAAGGGATCACCTTACATGTAAACATTAGCGATTAGCTTCCACAATACGATTGCTACACCCTGACCTTATCCTGTTTACAGGTGATGCCATTGATGAAAGTGGTAACATACAGGTACTACGTGATTTTTTAGATCTTTTAGATGATGAAATTCCCAAAGACGCTGTACTGGGTAATCACGAGTATAAGGCAGGAGTCAACAAAGAGGAGCTACAAAAGCTGTATCAGCACCACAATGGCTACTTGCTGGTTAACGAGTCAAAGCTGTGGCACATAAAAGGAAAGCGCCTACTGGTAACAGGTCTGGATGATCTCATCCACGGTCAGCACGATGTTGAAAAAGCTTTCCAGCATCCTGCACCAGCCAAAAACCATCTGCTGCTCATTCATAGCCCCCTGCACCAGGAGAAGGTACAGGAATAATTAAGCCAGATCAACCATAACCGCTCCGAAGAAGAAAGAATAAAGGTAAATTATATTTTTGCAGGTCATAACCATGGAGGCCAGGTCACCCTTTTCGGCCAATTCATTCTTTATTTACCCAGGATGGCAGGCAACTATGTAAAAGGATGGTACAACCAGCAGAAGCCCTACCTGTATGTTTCCAAAGGATTTGGCACCTCTACGGTACTTTTACGCCTGGGAGCCAGAGCGGAGATCGCCATGTTTGAGTACTTTACTCAGTATACCAGCGACAGTAGTGCTTTTTTCTCCCCCAATTTAAGTTCGCTTTAGGGAAGGATACTGCAGTAGTAACTCTTTTTATATATTTATATATAGGTACAGAAGGTAAATTGAAGATAGTCGGCCTGTTAGGGCCTCTTTGGTGCCTGTTCTCAAACTTGTACCTTTACAGGTATTTATTGATAATCATACCTATGATCAGGAAAGTTATACAAGCACTGTTCTATTGTGTATTTGGTCTCGCAGGGATTTGTGGCATTCTTACCCTTTATCTAATGAGCATTCCCAAAGAAAGTGATGAAGCTTTCAAAGCTGCCTTTGTAAAAGGGCTGGCAGAAAAACAGGAGGGACTACGGGAAGATATGAGAGAAGTACGAGAAGACAGTATGTATAGGCAGCAAATAAAGCAGGATCAAAAAATTAAATAGTTCTGGTTGCTTACCGCATGTTCGTTTTGGGAAACAACACCTTGTCGGGAGCTTCACGCAGCGTATGCATTATTTTATAGAACAACCGGTTTTTAATCCTGCTGGATTCTTTGGGCGGGACTAGATAACGCACGACTACCTGAATCCAGGTATTCTCGTGCGCCTGGAAAGAGACCGAAGCCCCTTCCCGCACTTCCACCTCATCAACGGGAGTATCTTTTAATATATTTCTAAACAGCCGGACCCGGTACATCATCTCTTCTCCAATATCTTCCTTCACCACTGCCCTGACTCTCTCTTTTATAAAGTCAAAGTCACTCTCATAGGCAACATAAAACTTTAACTCGTTCCAGATATAGGGAAACAGGGGCCAGGAGTAATTGATGATATACTCATCAAAGACCTTTGAGTTCGAAAAACGGATGATCCGTCCGCTGGGATGATCCCCCGACAGGTAATCCCCCCTAAATTCCCACAGGGTGGTTTCCAGATAACCAAGACTTACAACATCTCCCGTCGAACTTCCGATCTTTATGCGATCACCTACCTGATAAGGCTTACGTATCAGAATGTAAATCCAGGCAAAAAAACTTGTCAACGGGTTTTGCAGGGCCAGGCCCAGTACCAGAGAAATAAGTCCCAAAGAAACGACCGTAGTATACCAGTTACTATACAGTAAGGTAACAACAAGAATGAATAGAAGCAGACCCGTTACAAGTTTGAGGATCCGGCTCAGGTTATAGCGTGAGGTAGGACTATCAACTTTTTGAACCACTAATACGTCTACTAGCATGCTTGTGCTCAACAGGATGGTAGCTGCCATAACACTAATCATCAGCCGCTGGAACAGGGGCTCGTAAGTAGAACTCACCTCCAGAACCTGCCGACGGACAAGCTGGTAGAACAGGGCGGCCCCAAAAAACACCAGGACATATACACCTAGCAACCAACCATTTTTGCCGCTAAATATCCATTTGACTGCTACATCGGACTCGCTCTGCTCCTGCAGCGATTTTTGTATAGTAGGCTCCTGTTTTAAGCGTTCTGTATCCTGTCTTTCTTTTTCTTCCACCGGCAGACTTTCAGTTAGTTTCATAAGCTCCTCTACCTAATGCATCCATATCCTACTTTTCATCTCTATTTTAGTATACCAGCTATACAAGCAGATAAAGTCACCTATTTTCTAACAATCTGATTTCTTGAATGTTTCTAGATTACCACCTGCTTATTACCCCTACTGCTACTTGTCATTCAACCTGACTCTATTTTAAGAGTCTACACACTCACCTCAAACATGGAACAGCCCATGAAAAAGCTTCTGAACCACGTAATTCTTTTTAGTTTTTGATCACCTTAACCAGCTGTGACATTGCAGATGGTATTTTCGAAGGTGGCATGGTGGTGGGAATTTTGGTGGTGGGGCTGGCATTGGGCTCTTTGGAAAAGGGATTAGGGGAAGAAGATGATTTCCTGGGCCTAAGAATTAAGGAAGCATAATAGCCAGCTCTGTTAGTGGGTGATCTTAATGATGTCGCCTGGTCCTACACCTCCAGGCGATTCCAGACGTACTACTGTTAGATAGTAGCCCCCTCGGCGTGGCCGCGGGCTGTACAACACCTATAATGCCCTGACACCTTCTTTCGCTATCCGCTTGTTCATTTCTTTTATACTCCAGACTTTGGTTTTAAACGCCTGGATAAGCTGCCGGCAGTGGGTTCCAATCACTTCCCTATGCTGATTGAACTTATCATGTTGGAATGAGAAAAAGCATAGCTGTATTAATTGGATGTAGAAGCATAGTAATAGACATTAATACCATGCCCAATCAACCTACACAGAAAGAATCAGCACCGGGCTCTACCACTCCTATGCATAGCGAACGTATCGCTATTGCGGCCGGTATCAGCCTGGTCCTGGCTCTACTAGTAATCTATGCCTTTAACATGCTGCTGCTGATCCTGGTCGGGGTGTTGTTTGCCACCTTTTTCCGGGGGATGGCCCAGCTTATACAAAAGAAACTTCCGCTTTCAGAAGGCGTATCTCTGGCGCTGGTCATTATCCTGACCCTGTTGCTGATCGTGCTGAGCTACTGGTTTTTGGCCCCACAGGTCACCGAGCAGGCCAGTCGCCTGAGCGATACACTGCCCCAGGATTTCAAAGACATGGTAGGCTCTACCAGTTTGGGAAAGCCCCTGATCAATAGTATACCCGAACAGTCCAGCCTTACCGAAGGAAACAGCAATCTGATTAAGAGAAGCTTTGGGATACTCTCATCCACCTTTGGTGTACTAGCTGATTTGTATGTCATTTTCTTCATTGGCGTGTATTTTACGGCCCAACCGAAGCTTTACCAACGGGGGGGGGTGGTATTACTTTTCCCCCTAAAAAATCGAGACCGGGCCCAGCAAGTACTACAAACCCTGGGTGACACCCTATTTCAGTGGTTGGCAGGAAAGCTATTTTCAATGGTCCTGGTAGGAGTTCTGACAACGGTTGGACTAAGTCTGCTAGGCATGCCCATGGCCTTTGCTTTAGGGCTATTGGCAGGGTTATTGTCTTTTATTCCTAACTTTGGACCATTGATTGCCCTGCTACCCGCCATTCTGATTGCACTCACTCAGGGAGTTAATCAAGCGTTGTACGTAGTGCTACCCTATCAGGGAATCCAGCTGGTTGAAAGTAATCTCATCACGCCTCTGGTCTAGAAAAAGATGGTGGAAATGCCTCCGGCTCTGGTCATCATTGCACAGGTGTTTATTGGGCTCTTCAGTGGCGTATTGGGGCTTATTCTAGCTACCCCTATTATGGTTATAATACTAGTCGTTGTAAAGATGGTCTATATTCACGATATTCTGGGGGATGAGAGTTTAAAGGTGTAGTAAACACGGAACATATACTATTCCTGGCAAGTAGACTTAATAAAGTAGTAATCACTCCAGGCAATTGGGAAATGAATAAAGCACTTGTTAGGTTCTTAGACCAGGGTACATTCTTACATAGTGTGTGAGGTGTTTTGATTGAAACACTATAATAAAGACCTAGCCTCTACATAGATTCGGTCAATTTCCGGGTGTTTCTCCTTGATCCGTTTTTCAAGGTTAGCAATAGTATGAGCAACCTGCACGGCCGTTAAACCTTCTTTGAACTGCACATCCAGGACCAACAGAATGTCCTGGGGACCCAGGTGCATGGTCAAGGGAAGGCTGGATTTGAAAATGTCCTTTTCTTCTTCTATCAGCTGATTGATACTGGTCAGTGTACTTACACTGGCGCTCTCACTCAGCAAAAGTCCCTTACTCTCTGAAGCCAGAAACACAGCTGTCAGAGATAGGAGTACCCCAATTGCCAGAGAGGCACTACCATCCAGGTAGGGGTTGTTAAAAAGATGTCCAAAAAAGACACCCGCCAGGGCTATTACTAATCCGAGCAGAGCCGCTGTATCCTCTAAAATAACTGCAAAGGAGGTAGGATCTTTACTACGTTTGATAGCTTGCCACATGCTTACCCCCGGCTTTCTTTTGGGAAAATGTCGGATAGCCACATAGAGGGCAGAGCCTTCAAACACCATGGCGAGACTTAACACGATATAGTTCCAGAAAGGATCCCGAAGGGGTTGGGGCTCCCGCAGGTGAGCTATTCCTTCGTAAAAGGACATCCCCCCACCAATGGCAAAGATGAGAACAGCGACAATCAGCGTGTAAAAATACACCGCCTTACCCTGTCCAAAAGGATGAGCTTCAGTGGGTGGCTTTTGACTCTTCTTAATGCCCAAAAGGAGCAGGAAGCCATTTCCCGTATCGACCAACGAATGGATGCCTTCTGAGATCATAGCCGAACTGCCAGTCATACTGGCCGCAAAGAACTTAGAGATGGCTATGGCTACGTTGGCCGCAATGGCCCCGTAGATGGGCCATTTGGATGAACTAGAGGGGTTTCCCATGGCAATAAAGTGTTGTTTTATTGGTTGGGATACATGCCTGTTTAGTAACTTAAGGTGATTCCTTAAAAAATGTTTGACTAGTTGTGGTCTTATGCTAAGCCTTAAGCTGTACTACCTGCTGACGTATGTCTTTTAATTGGCCCCTCTTCCCTGGGGGCATATAGGAGCTTTCTGCACTAGGTATTTACCATACTCAAATTACAAGTGCCTGACTTCATGTGGCTTTCGAGGCGGCAGCACCTATCGCTAAAGGAACGGTTCTTTTAGGGTATAACTTGTTCAAACCAACCACTTAGAACCATGAAACGATACTTGACAACGACCCTGGCGATACTTACTGTACTTCTTCATGTATCCTGCTCCGACACCAACAACGATAGCCACGGCTCGCATGAGCTGGCGCATAATCTGGAGGACCAACAAGTCAATATATTTGACGAAACTCCATACAGTGAGAGCCAAGTACCAGCCAGTCCGGCTGAGAATGAAAACAACTACCTGGGAGAGGGCTACAGCCCCGAGACACGATTTGCTATGGCGGCGATGGAGGGCAGTATGCTGGAAATTCAACTTGGACAACTGGCCCAGCAAAAGGCCACTTCACAACCCGTTAAAGAGTTTGGCCAGATGATGATCAACGATCATCGTGCGGCCAGCAACACGCTGAGCACTATTGCGGAAGAGAACAGCATATCACTGCCTTCCATGCTAAGCTCTCAAAGCAGGCTGATCATCACCCGATTGGCAGACCTGGAAAGCGTTGCATTCAACCGGGAGTATACTAGATTGATGGTGGAGTCCCATAAGGAAATGCTCAGCCTGTATATGGACTATGTAGAAAAGACAGGACCCCGTACCCATGTGGCCGGAGCGAATGCGGATCACGAAGTTCAAAACTGGGCGCTTAAACAAATTCCATTATTGCAGAAGCACCATGGTCTGGCGAAGCGCTTGCTGGAGGCAGAAACGACGAATATAACCCGAAAGGGAGAAGAACTTACTCAGTAGTAGCATCCATACCTGAACTGTACCATACGGGGCAACCAGGCTAGCTTCGGCGGGGGTGTCTACAACGTCTACAGCTCGCCTCAGTTCACCAACGTCTTGTTTGCGGGTAACTATGGTCCCGGCGGCGCCCTCTACAACAGCCAGAGCACGCCTATACTGACCAATGTGACTATAGTAGGCAACGGAGGAGAGCGGGCCGCCAGCCTCAACACCCGCGAGAGCCACCTGACCATCCGTAACTCAATCATCTGGGGCAATCAGGGGCAGACCCTGGACCAGAACGCTACCATCAGCAACAGCATTGTGGAAGGAGGTTATGTGGGAACGGGTAACCTGAACGTGAATCCACGTTTTGTGCAACCCGTAGTTTACGATCAGGCGCCCACGCTGGCAGGAGATTACCGCCTGCAGAGCAGTTCTGCGGCCATCGATGCGGGAGATAACACAGTGACTAGCGGAGAGGTGGATCTGGATGGTAATGCCAGACGCTACAACGGAGGCGTGGTGGATATGGGAGCCTATGAGTACCAGGGCAGCCGCACCGGGAGTGGCATGGTCATCAGCATCAGGACAGGTAACTGGGAAGATCCCTCTACCTGGGATGTAGGTCGTGTTCCGGCCGCCGGTGATCAGGTAGTACTGGATCAGAACCATACGGTCTCTGTGAATGGTACCGCTACGGCTCAAACCATTGAATATCGCCAAAATGCTACTCTCCTGTTTCTAGGTACAAGCAGTATGATAAACCTGGGGCAGTAAAAGGAGTATCAAGTTAAAGAAGTTACCCACATGATGTCACACCATGATAAGGAGGTATATGTTCCTATTGGGGGCCATACCTATGTTAATCCACAGACGGTAGTCAGGCTGGAAGCCCAGCGGAACTACACGGTTATCTACGAAGTCAGCGGGCGGCAGACAATGGTGGCGCGCACGCTGAAACAAGTGGAGCAGGATTTGCATCGGTATGTAGATTTCCTTCGCCTCAACCGAAAGGACGTGGTCAACCTAAGGTATGTGGTGAGCTATTGCGTGAATAATGACCTGCTGCTGTGCGACCAGACGCGGCTGGTGCCCTCCCGCAAAAGACTCAGAATGATGAAAGACAGCTGACCCCGTCTGCATGACCGGGTATAGCAGTTCAGGGAAGACAGCAGCCTTGCAAGAACAAGCTCAGACGCTTTTATAAGGACAGAAGAAACATCTCCTGTCCTAATTTTTTTAGGCATTGCCTTGTCCTGTAAATCTATCTGCAATAGCCTGGGTTACATCAATACTAATTTATTGCTCGTCTGGGATACAATTGCATCCCAATCTTGCACTTCATGGTATGACACGTTATACTACACCTGCATCCCATTGCATCTGGGCCGTGATGCAGGTAAGGAAAAGGTGGTATAGTTAAACTGAATACAGAAAATATAAGGAAGCTGCTTTAGGACGCATTCATGTATATGTAGACATAAGATTATCCTTTATACCAATTGATATCATCTATTCATCTAATGAAGCTTTCTGAACTGGTAAGTCCGCAGAGGATCTCCATTCTTCAGCATTTTGAATACCAAGGGCGACGGCATCAAAATGGGGATCAAGTCCCTGTTTCCGCTGTTGTTGATAATCTTTGAGTGCTATTAAAGCAGGTCTCTGCAGCATAAATATTGCAATAATGTTCAGCCAGGCCATCACTCCTACACCAATATCACCCAGCACCCAGGCAGCTTCAGCCGTTTTTATAGACCCATAAAAGGTAGCCAGCAGCATCAGCACCCGTAACGCCCAAAGTTTCCATGCCTGCAATCCCTGCTTGTTGAGGTAACTCAGGTTAGTTTCAGCTATATAATAATACGCCATCAAGGTTGTGAAGGCAAAAAAGAAAAGGGCTATGGCTACAAAGGGGCCACCAAGGGCAGGAAAATGATGAGAAATAGCTTGTTGAGTAAACTGGGCTCCTGCACCCACACCCGGAAGGTTCTCGACATAAAATCCACCTGCCGGATTTGCTACATTATACTGACTGGTAAAAAGGATCATCAAAGCTGTGGCCGTACATACGAAAAGTGTATCTATATAAACAGAAAACGCTTGCACCAATCCCTGTTGAACCGGATGACTGACCTCGGCTGCCGCCGCAGCATGAGGGGCGGTACCCTGGCCTGCTTCGTTTGAATAAATGCCGCGCTTTACTCCCCAGCTAACTGCCATGCCGAATAGGCCTGCAAAAGCCGGCTCCAGATCAAAAGCTGATCGGATAATCAACCCAAATACTTCCGGCACCTGTCGAATATTCATGGCTATAATAACAACTGCCATAAGAATATATGCTGCTGCCATAAAAGGTACCACCAGTTCGGCTACCCTGCCAATTCGTCTTACGCCGCCAAATATGATGAAACCCAACAGAATCGTAACGACACCCCCTGTTACTGCCGTGGGTGTATTGAAGGCATTATACATACCGGATGCAATACTGTTGCTTTGGACACCCGGTAAAAAGAAGGCAGTGCTCAAGATGGTGGCGACTGCAAAAGTAACAGCGTACCATTTTATGCCCAGCCCTTTCTCTATATAGAAAGCCGGGCCTCCGCGGTATTGACCGTCTTTCACCTGCTTATAAATCTGTCCGAGTGTGGCTTCGATAAAGGCCGAAGCGCTGCCTAAAAACGCAATTATCCACATCCAGAAAATGGCCCCTGGACCACCCATAGCAATGGCCGTGGCTACACCGGCTATATTTCCAGTTCCTACACGGCCTGCAATGGCCAGTGAAAATGCCTGAAAGGAGCTTACCCCTTTGGCAGACGCCTGTCCGTGGAACAGCAGGCGAATCATTTCACCCAGATGTCGAACCTGCAAAAAACGGGTAACGATGGAAAAGTAGATACCGGCTCCCAGGCAAAGTATAATAAGTGCATTACTCCAGATAATATTATTGACCGAGTTGAAAACGTCTTCCATGAGATAAATCAAAGTTAAGAGGAGGATAGTAAGATCTGATTTGAAATAAAAGACAAATGAAGGGAAAAATTAAATAATAATGTAATGCATAACAGGTTGATTTATCTGTCAATAGCTTTAAAATAAAGTTTACGTATGAATAAATTTATAACATGGTCCCTATGCCGTTCCGGATAAGGAAGATCAGGCTTATAGTACTGGATCAAGACTCATTAATTCTCCTGTCTCTTAAGCAAAACCTGGAAGGGTTTTCCTGGGGCTGGAGATTTAACCTGCTTGACTTTGAGCCTATAAATGTAGAGTAAGGACATGGATGTACATACCTACTTTTGGTTAAATAGTGGAGAGCTCCTGAAGAGAGGACGATTTAGCCTTAGTGAAGTGTCAATTTTGAGAATGTTCCAGATCAAAAACCAGCTGAGTAGCTTATTCCAGGTGAGGGTGGAACCCTACATCTTCTAATGCTGAAAGTAACTATATGTGACCCAATGCTTCAATTTTTTTCCCATAGAACATATCAATGCGCGTACCCTGATTACTTACAGAAACCGGCCCATTTCAAGCCTTGCGTCCAAGGAGGAGGAAGTTCTTAAACTTTCGAGCAATTTTAATGGTGTGCCTCCCTCAATAATCTTACCTGTTGCAGTAATGTATTTCATCAATTTCGCCGCTTCTCTTTATGCTAACAAATGGATTAGAATGGTGTTTTCAGCTAGCAGGAGCATCCGGGTAGCACCACTAAAAGCTGAACGACTTTTACTAGCTATCAGGAAATCTACGAAAAAACAACGTGCCGGCTAATCATGTTTAACTCTATTGTAGCTGAACTAGTTAGCAATAATTAGATTGTTGTACTATATTATCTCTGAAATTATGGCCTTATTAACTAAGCAAGCAGAAGAAGTCTTCTCATCTAGGACTAAGTGGATGAAGGAGGGGGGAACAGCTAATAGATTTGTTGCTACCTCAACAGCCGTCTCTCCTCTGCGAAAGGAGGATCCGGTAAGAGTTGAGTCTATAAGCTTAGACGGTATCTACGAGGATACAGAGATGAATGTAACTGCATCCAATATAACCAACTTCATAGGTGTTGCTCTTTTTGTGATTGAGTTTATAGGGCTATTCCTTTGCCTGTTCTTAGCTTACCTACTTCACTGATGAGTGAAACTATCATGTTGGACAAGATCACCTACCAAAACATGTCCTATTTCGAGCTGTACGATTCTGAGGCTAAGCAGGCTGTGGAATCCCTGGTGAACCTGCTGCTACCCCTGGAAGATGAAATTACTAATCATCCCAAAGGTAAGATATGTGTCGAATCCCCTGATTACTTTTATATAACAGGATTTCCTGCTCCCCTTGCTCAGCAAATCACTGCCCTTACCAGTACCTGGCCGGTTAGATAGCCATCTAGTTGGTCTCTCCATTTTTATCGATTCATTACCATCTCTACAGAGGAAACCTGGCCACACCACCGAAAAGAAACATTGAACTCTATTATGGCTATAGAAGTATTAACAAACTTTGAACCTAATTTCACTCTATTTATGAAGCTATCTGTTACTTGTTAAAGGATTAGAATATACTTAATTTCTCTCATAAAGAATTACCTATCCTACAAGCACAATCGAAATAAGAATTACAACAATACCAGCTACAAAAGTGCGGAAGGTTTTTGCTGATACCCCCGCCCATTCTTTGAGATACAGGCCCCACATATTAGCCGTCAGAATAATGGTAGCCATGTGCGTGATCCAGGAGGAGGCACCGTTGCCGAGCTTGCTCTCGCCCATACCGTAGAAGAAGAACTGGAGAAACCACATAATTCCGGCCATTCCGGCAAATAAAATATTAGAGGCTATGGGAGTACTTGTATTGGTATAGTCCCTGAAGGTCCTATTTCTGGCGTTCAGGTACATGCACCACAGAAAGTTGGTCGTGAGCCCGCCCCACAAAAGGACGACATAGTGTATGTACCCCGATTTTCAGACATTAATTTCTTGTAGTTCATTTTTTCATGAACCCCTCCCGGATATTCAGACGGTTTGAATTAGAGTTTTCGGTGTTTCGTGATGTAAATTAACGAATTCTTTAGGGGTTAGATCATTCAGCGAGCTGTATGGCCTGAAGTGATTGTATTCCCACCTAAAATCCTCGATTTTTTCCCTTGCGTCGTCCAGAGACAAGAACCAATTAACTGAAAGGCATTCGTCCGCGCGGCGTCCGCCCGGAATTTACCATTGAATGATCGCAGCGGCGACCCGGTCAACATATGGGTTGTCCGTTGGTTTTCCAGGTCTAGAGAAGTCCAAGGTTACTTGATTCGAATATGCCCATAAATCCATCTCTTTGGAGATAAACCGCAGCGGCGGGCCGCTCACTGCCATTATCGCATTGAATACGTTCCGGAAAGCAGTTTTCTACCAAGCAAATCCTACTCAGTTCGGCAACAACGTCGGCTCCTTTTAGCGATTTTCCAGCCAGCAAACCAAGGCATATTTTACCGCCAGGCGGCCCTGTACAATTATCCACTACAGTTAAGACCCGGAATCGCTCACCATTAAAAAGCGCATCTTGCACGAAATCCATACCGCGCGGCGGACCGCTCCAGACTTTGTTGATTCCTTGAGTGTCCAGACGTTCTAGCCGGTGTTCGGCACTGCGGCTCCTTCTGGGCCTCTTTGTTCGCAAATTCAGTCCACAAGCCTTGTATACGCCATACATACGCTTATGCCGGGGTGCCGGTGCACTTATCATTGAATCCTTCTCTTTTCAACAGCACAAAGATCCGTCGGAATCCATACCTGACCCTGGTATTTGCTATTTCTTTCATCCGCATCGCCAGCAAGGTATCGTCACGACGATGGTGCTTATAATAATACATGGCCCTGACTAATTTCACACAGCGGCATGCCCTTTGAATCGAAACCCGATAGTTCGATACTAGCCAATTGGCCATTTCCTTCTTGTAAGGCGGTCTTACAGCCGCGCGGCGGACCGTTTTTTTTTATGACATCCTGAAGCATTTGCTTATCCAGGCTCAGCCGCGGTGGCGGACCACTCCGCGACGAGTTTCTTTAACTGGGCATTTTCTTCCGCGCGGCGTCCGCTTCCAACTGACGGAGTTTACGGAGCTCAGGAACACCCATTCCGCCATACTTTTTCTTCCACAGGGCCGCCTGCGCGGTTGAAGAAGGTGGCCTGGGAGACACCCATCTGTCGGCAGATCTCTTCAACGCGTGTACCGGTTTCAGACTGCCTGAGCGCAAATGCTATGGCGCCGGCCACCCGGTTGAGCTTCGGTGAATTTTGCGGACGCCGCGCGGACTTTTTCATAGTGACAAATTACGTTTTTAACCTGTTTTTGCCACCAAAAAACTCTAGTTTTCAGCTGTCTCGTTTGCCGGGGAGAGGTCAATAGACCCTAAGTGTGTGTAATCCTAAGGTAATACGACCGTTTAATTTACAGTCTCCAGGATCAGTACTTGATGTAACTATTTCGTCTATCTTTTCAGATCCAGCGGGCTTCATTGTATTCCTTATTAAACTAAATTCAGAACCTTAACGTTCTGAATTAGAACGGCTCCTTGATTAGGTTTAGACTTCTTCTCTTCCATCCTTCCTTCTTTTAGTCCTTCACCACACCCATTCCCATCAAATCACAGATTACCATAACATGAAATTAAATGAAAAAGTAAAATTTGCTGCACTAGAAAAAAGTGAGTTCTTTCCGATCCTGA
>NZ_JAFIQT010000018.1:1620-4515 GCF_017355935.1 Telluribacter humicola
TCTAACAAGCAATTGTAAGACAAGCAAATCAAGGGCGCATGGGGGATACCTAGGCTCTCAGAGGCGATGAAGGACGTGGTAAGCTGCGAAAAGCTGCGGGGAATGGCACACACATGGTGATCCGCAGGTGTCCGAATGGGGCAACCCGGCTATATGAAGTATAGTCATCCTGATACAGGAAGCAAACGGGGGGAACTGAAACATCTAAGTACCCCTAGGAGAAGAAAACAACAGTGATTCCGCAAGTAGTGGCGAGCGAACGCGGACTAGCCCAAACCAGTCATGTTACGGCATGGCCGGGGTTGTAGGACTGACCGAGTGGTCAGCAGGTAAAGTCGAATGGTCTGGGAAGGCCAACCGTAGGGGGTGAGAGTCCCGTAGACGTAGCACCTGCTGATTGAGTCAGTATCCTGAGTAGGGGGGGACCGGCGAAATCCCCTCTGAATCCGGCGGCACCATCCGCCAAGGCTAAATACTCCTGAGAGACCGATAGTGAACGAGTACCGTGAGGGAAAGGTGAAAAGTACCGCGAGCAGCGGGGTGAAATAGAACTTGAAACCATGCGCTTACAAGCGGGCGGAGCCTTTTGGGGTGACGCCGTGCCTTTTGCATAATGAGCCTACGAGTTACGGTCACTGGCCAGGTTAATGCTTTTGAAAGCAGGAGCCGAAGCGAAAGCGAGTCTGAATAGGGCGCTTAGTCAGTGGCTGTAGACGCGAAACTTGGTGATCTACCCATGACCAGGTTGAAGCTGTGGTAACACACAGTGGAGGACCGAACCGGTAAACGTTGAAAAGTTTTCGGATGAGTTGTGGGTAGGGGTGAAAGGCCAATCAAACTGAGAAATAGCTCGTACTCCCCGAAATGTTTTTAGGAACAGCGTTGGGGTCAGAGTCAGCGGCAGGTAGAGCTACCGATAGGACTAGGGGGAGTCACATCCTACCAAATCCTGACGAACTCCGAATGGCCGTTGATATACCCAGCAGTGAGGGCATGGGTGCTAAGGTCCGTGTCCGAGAGGGGAACAACCCAGAGCATCAGCTAAGGTCCCTAAATATATGCTAAGTTGAACTAAGGGGGTCCGACTGCAGAGACAGCCAGGATGTTAGCTTGGAAGCAGCTATACATTTAAAGAGTGCGTAACAGCTCACTGGTCGAGCGGGGCGGGCATCGATAATAAACGGGCATCAAGCATATTACCGAAGCTATGCGATAGTAATTTATTACAATCGGTAGGGGAGCATTCTCACAGGGGTGAAGGTGTCGCGTAAGCGGTGCTGGACTGGTGAGAAAAGCAAATGTAGGCATAAGTAACGATAATGCTGACGAGAAATCAGCACACCGAAAGACTAAGGATTCCTCCGCTATGCTAATCAACGGAGGGTTAGGCGGGACCTAAGGGGGAGCCGACAGGCGTACTTCGATGGACAGCCGGTTAATATTCCGGCCCTTGCCCTTAGTGTGAAGAAGTGACGGAGCAGCGTGGTCACTACGTTCTGACGGAATAGAGCGTTGAGCTGAGCCTACGGGCGAGGCGAAGTGGCGAAGCAGCTTCCAAGAAAAGCTTTGGAAACATCAGCTAAGGGCAACTCGTACCGTAAACCGACACAGGTAGTCGAGAAGAATATTCTAAGGTGCTCGAGTGAATCACGGCTAAGGAACTCGGCAAATTAACCCTGTAACTTCGGGAGAAGGGGAGCCTCCTCAGAAATGAGAGGTCGCAGAGAAATGGCCCAGGCGACTGTTTAGCAAAAACACAGGACTCTGCCAAAACGAAAGTTGACGTATAGGGTCTGACACCTGCCCGGTGCTGGAAGGTTAAGAGGGGATGTTAGTGCGCAAGTGCGAAGCATTGAATCGAAGCCCCAGTAAACGGCGGCCGTAACTATAACGGTCCTAAGGTAGCGAAATTCCTTGTCGGGTAAGTTCCGACCTGCACGAATGGTGTAACGATCTGGGCACTGTCTCGGCCGTGAGCTCGGTGAAATTGTAGTAGCGGTGAAGATGCCGCTTACCCGCCACGGGACGGAAAGACCCCGTGCACCTTTACTATAGCTTTGCATTGGTTTCGGGTCAGGGATGTGTAGGATAGGTGGGAGGCTGTGAAGTGGTGTCGCCAGGCATCATGGAGCCACCGTTGAAATACCACCCTTCGCTGGCCTGGGATCTAACTTCTCTGAGAGAAGGACCGTGCATGGTGGGTAGTTTGACTGGGGTGGTCGCCTCCAAAAGTGTAACGGAGGCTTCCAAAGGTCTGCTCAACACGCTTGGTAACCGTGTGTGGAGTGCAATAGTACAAGCAGGCTTGACTGTGAGACCGACGGGTCGAGCAGGTGGGAAACCAGGGTATAGTGATCCGGTGGTTCTGTATGGAAGGGCCATCGCTCAAAGGATAAAAGGTACGCCGGGGATAACAGGCTGATCTCCCCCAAGAGCTCACATCGACGGGGAGGTTTGGCACCTCGATGTCGGCTCGTCACATCCTGGGGCTGGAGAAGGTCCCAAGGGTTCGGCTGTTCGCCGATTAAAGTGGCACGCGAGCTGGGTTCAGAACGTCGTGAGACAGTTCGGTCCCTATCTGTGGTGGGCGCAGGAAGATTGACGGGGGCTGCCCTTAGTACGAGAGGACCGGGGTGGACCCACCGCTGGTGCACCGGTTGTCACGCCAGTGGCATGGCCGGGTAGCTATGTGGGGAACAGATAAGCGCTGAAAGCATCTAAGTGCGAAACTGGCCCGAAGATGAGTCTTCCCAACAAGGGTCGTTGTAGACGACAACGTTGATAGGCCACAGGTGTACGCGCTGAAAGGCGTTTAGCTGAGTGGTACTAATCACCCAAGAGCTTGTCTATATTATTCTTTCTATTCTTCTTTCTTCTGCATGTACATGAAACAAT
>NZ_JAFIQT010000019.1 GCF_017355935.1 Telluribacter humicola
AAAAGTAGTAGATGCACTACCTGTTCTGCAAGTGTTTTGTAAATTATTTTTTCAGGTTTTCCTAAGCAGTTGATTGGCTGATGCTTCCGTTCCAGAGCCCAAGAAACAACATCCGCAGAGGCTCTTCAAGTTCCTGAGTACAGGAAGTTTGGTAGGTATTTATTCATTAGAAAAAGAAAGGGTAAGCTTAGTAGCGAGACCTTATATAGAACAGGTACTAGCTGTTTTAAGAGTTCCTCCTGAAATGATAGCTTAACAGACTGAAATGATAGCTTAACAGATTTTTACTCTTATAAGAGATAGCAGCTAAGAGATAGCAGCATTTGTTTCTTTAATTTCCATCACTTACTTATTTAAGGACAGGTAAGTATTACTACGGCGATATTGAAACTACTGTCACCGCCGCTTCATTACATGAGGGTAAGTATAGAGTGGGAATACTTGCTCAGTTAAAGAAGCCTTATTATACTTTCCAAGCAGATTCCATTACTATTCATCGTACCCGCCCTGCTGAATGGTGGTAAGTCAAGTGCATTGCATTAGGTGCTACTATCAACAGGCAGTAGTTCTGGACTAGTAGCTAATGAAATTCAAGTAGTAGAAAGTTGTATAGATGTAGCCTAATGTTACTCCATCTTGTATGATAAACGGAGATACCCAGAGCTGGCTCTGGGTATCTCCGTTTATTACTTATCTCTAGAATATGCCTGTACCCGAAGTACTACCTTCTAATGTACGCTGCTGAAATAACTCCTGAACTTTACGTCTCCCGCGTTCATTTAGCATAGCCTCAGATATTAAACCACTTTTATTGCGGATAACAGATATGTATCCATACTCTGCCAGTGCTATCATAGCTTTCTGGTAAGCAAACTGCATTTGGGATGGGACCTCCAGGTGAGATATAGAGTGTCGACTCTTAAAGAAGGTCAGATAATAATTGTCCATTTCTAGCTTCATAGATTATCTACTTCGGCTTTGGTATAATAAGTTGTTTTACTTAAATGTCTTCTGAGTATTGTTGTACCCTGCTTTGTTCTCGTACCAGTCGGTTCTGAGCTTGCCCCCACTCTGGGCCCAGTCAGCAAAGAATAGGTAAGCCGCCGTGATGGGTACCTGCTCCGCCGGATAGTTGAACTCTACGGGCAGTTCAATGGCCCATGGCAGATTCCCATCGGTTCGGTAGTAGCGGCCAATGCCGGGCTTGGAGGTATCTTTGAGTGTACCCAGCAGGCTGGTGCTGGCCTTGGCTGTCGGTGCAAAGTTAGCCAGGTGTACTTCCACCTCACGCTTGCCATCCACGATGATGAATGGGTTGATCTTCTCCTGACTGGCTTTGGCCGCATCCAGCGGGGTAGCAAAACGCACCACTAGATCAAGCTGACCGGGTGTTCCTGCGGGATTGTCCTTCACGGTGTTGAACATAGACCCTCCTGAACGTTTGATTAGTGGCTCGGGCGATTCATAAGCTACAATGACCGCTTTGGGCTGACCCGCTTCAGTCTTGTTAGGCGCCAGCTGGACGTAGCCCTTGGTATGACTATACCCGCTCACACTGGCCACCTCGCTACTGCTTACCCCGTCGAGCTGGAAGCCGAAACCATTTTCATAAGCGGCACCAATTGCTCGTATGACGATCTTGTTTTTCAGCTCCACCAGCTTGTTATCAGCATTAAATACGCGCGTGATGCGCGAGTTGATGATCAGGTCATTGAAGTCGTAGTCACCCTGCACCGGCCACAAATCCTCAAAGCCGTAGGTTGCCCAGCCGGTAGCCGAAGGGTAGTAGGTGTTGTAGGCGCGGGTAGGATCAGTGGGATAATCATCCTGAGTGTCGGCCACCCCATCTTTATCAGTGTCCAGTGTGGTCAGAGCGGGTGGAGTACCGAAGCCCTCGGGATTGCATGAGCTGGTAGGTAGATAGTTATTAGAGCAACTCAGATAGTTGGCGGAGATGCGGGAGCTGTTCTGTTCCAGACCATTAGCATCGCAAAGTGCAACGGCTCCTGACATAGCGGCACTTCCGGTCAGTTTTGACTGACCGGATACTTTTACTACTGAGCTGGTGCCACTACCTGTAATCGTGCCGTTGAGATTAATATCGTGCGTACTGAGCATAGCACCATCAGCAAATGCAAGGCTGCTGTTTCCGGTAATGGTCGCTTCGCCGTCCACCTTAATATAACCACGGTTGACAAAGTTATTGTTGACCGTGAACTGTTCACCTATATACAGATTACAGTTGTTTTCATTAACAGAGCCACCTTCTGCCTGGTATTTATCATCAACAATCATCTTGTTGTTGTTGACAAAATGACGGTTATTGCTGAAGGTACCTTTTACATGCAGATCACCATTATTAATGAAGGTATTGGTGTTGTTATTGCTGACCGTGAAGTTACCGTTAACTACCATCTTGCCGTAGTTCTCAAAAGACCCGCCCATGGAGATCTTATCCGCCAGCACAAGTGACTGGGAATAATTATAAACCTTTGTACTGGGTGTATTACCCACAATATCCAGTAACTCAATAACTGACCCTTCCAGAAAGTATACCTTGCCACTGTTGTTGTTAAGGTTGATCTTTAATCCAGTTGCGGTACCACATATACGTAAATCGCCCCCTTTCATGATAATGGTGCCGCTGTAAGTACCCGTTACCGCAACTATATCTCCGGATTTAGTAGTGATATCTCCCTTATAGTTGTTATAAGTCTTTGTAGTACCCGTCGTGCAATCAAAACCAGATCCAGCCTGCTGCCGTAGAGAGGCTACTGCAGTAGTGGTCGGAAAGGCAGCAGATATATAATCACTGACTTGTACTCTCTTTATCTCCGAAGCACCATAGGCATTGATCTTCTCTATATAAAGTTCCGTTTGAGCTGCCGGAATATAAAACTCAAGTCTTAAATTTTGGCTAGCCGAAGCTATACCGGAAGCTACGAGTTGTCCGACGGTAGGTATGTCACTGTAGACATTAATGCGTGAACGTTCACCGGCCAGAGAAGAGGTACTTACTTTTATATTAAGCTGGACGTTTCGGGTGGATTTGAAATCAAAATTTTCACTTACTTTCAAATTCTGCATTTCAGTAGTACTACTGGTCTTTGCAGGATCCAGATCAGAAGGTATACAACCATACATAGTAAGTAGTGTAGAAACAGCGATGCACCATTTAGTTGAAAATGTCATACGTGTATAGCGGAGAGTGTGATAGTAGTTACAACAGCAATAATCTACTGCTAAATTATAAAGCAAATATCCGTAGCCCCTGATAATTCGATTAACTGCTGAAAATGCAACTTAATCGTCCAGTTTATTCGGAAAACTGTAAACGAAGACAGCTCTGACAGCGAGTATTTTAAACTATTTAGAGCTTAATAAATATAGCACTAATAATGTAGCTACTTCTATGTTATTAGTGCTATAATGTAGCTAACCTCAGTTGAAGGAGTAAATCAACTTCTGGAAAAATGAATAGCAGATCTACCTCTTACTGATTAAATTAGGAGGCAGGCAGATAATTACATCAATTTTCTCATTCCGAAGATGTTAATCCTTGCCGTTAACCTTAGAGTATAGTACTTTTGTAACTGTTTCATACTTTTTTTGTAAGTCCCTCCTACGGTTCGTGATATGATAAAGAACTTACTTCTGATCGACGACGATCACACTACTCTTAGATTATTAACATTGATGATCACTCGGCAAGGCTTTGCTGAGAATGTTTTTTCTTTGAACAATGGCCAGGAAGGAGTCGATTATTTTGAACAACTGGCAAATAATGAAGATAGTGTTGTTCCGGATCTGATCTTTTTGGACATCAATATGCCTATAATGAATGGTTGGGACTTCCTGGATGAATACTCTGCTCGCTTTGAATATCTATTTCCTGATACAAAGATTTGTATGCTAACGTCCTCCGTAGATCCTATGGATAAATTACAGGCCTTTTACTACTCGAGCGTTATCACATTTATCAGCAAGCCTCTTTTCAAGGCTGAGGTGGAACTGTTAAGAAATCACCCAAACCTGACCCACTACTTCAATACTCCTTCAATTAAGTAACCTATATTTCAGTAAGAGTCCTCAAAAGACGATACTAGTATTGAGGGTATTATCTTGTTTGGCCATTTAAGTTTTAGAGGACATATATTAACAAAAAGGAGCGGGTACCACGATGTGGTACCTGCTCCTTTTTGTATACGTA
>NZ_JAFIQT010000001.1 GCF_017355935.1 Telluribacter humicola
GTGGTATTGCTACCCCCTCGCCTTGCATGTATTAAGCCTGCCGCTAGCGTTCATCCTGAGCCAGGATCAAACTCTCCATTGTAAATATTCATTCAGTCTGACAGTAGTTACACTAGCTGCCAGCTGTTGTTGTATTGTCTCATACAACGCTGCTTGCATTACTTGCTCTTTTCTCACTAAGCCAAAGAACGTTGCTCGTCAGGACTGCTCCTTCTGAACTAGTGGGTTAAGACCGTCTGTCTTACCTGTGTATGCTACTCTTTTTTACTGTGTTTCCCTTTCTTGTTCCCGAATGGGAGTGCAAAAGTAGTAGAAGCTTTTCTTGTTTCCAAACCCAGACGCCGAAATATTTTCTGAGTTTTTTTTCGCTCAGCCTCTCTGGCTTATGTATCCTGTGGATGGGTCAGACACCTCTTATCAATCTGCTCGGGAAGTGGGACCTTGTAAAAGGTCGCTTTACCTGGGGGCGCCTGGTTATAACGGCACCGGGAGTCTTGTTAGTTCCTCACAAAGGAGAGAACTTTTTGCTTCACTACTCAGGGGCTTCTTGCTGCCCCGACCGGACCGTCTGTCCTGCCTTGTTCCCGTTGATTGGGAGTGCAAAAGTAGTATACGTACTACCTATTCTGCAAGGCTTTTCTGAAATATTTTTTAGTTTCTGCTAAGATCCTCAAAAGCAGGATAAAGCGGTTTCTTTTAAACCAAGACCAGAAGTATTACAGTAGCTACTCTTTCCGAAGTTCCTTCACACTGCCTTTTGTAGGAGCTCCTTTTGACACAAAAGGAGGCCCCTTTCTTTATAGAACAAGGGCCTCCATATCATATAAGGTAATGTAGTAACACCGCTGACAGCATAGTTAACTCTCTATTTAGAAGATTTTGCTGATCCTACTGGGCATCGCTTTTGAAGTATTCAAGCACGTGGATTTTCAGCAGAAGCTCCTGCGAAAGAAGATCTCCGGCGGGTAAGGGAGTGACCAGACGCCAGTGTGGCCAGCCATCGGCATCCGTACCTTCATACTCATAGTACCCGGACACACTAAGGATCCGGCAAATACCAATATGCATCAGATCCTGCTTTTGCTCTTTTGTAAAATGCTTAATCCCCTGGCCTAGCTCCTGTACTCCTATAAGGAACAGGACACTATTCAAATCACCGGGACGCTTGCCTACCGTTTGTTCTAAAGTATCCAGTAGTTGTTCCCACTGGACATCTAGTGGTTGTTCGTCTTCCATTATGATAGAGGTTCTTCTGATGACAGAGCTTCCCAATATTCAAAGGCACGACGCAGGTGAGGGATTACGATAGTACCACCGATCAAGGTAGCAATAGAGAATACTTCCTGCATCTGCTTATCGGATACCCCCAGTTCCTTGCATTTGCCCAAGTGGTACTTAACGCAGTCGTCGCAGCGTAGTACCATTGAGCAGGCCAGTCCGATCATTTCTTTGGTGATCTGATCTACTTCGCCCGGGGCGTAGCAATTTGTATCCAGATTAAAGATTCGTTTCAGAATGAGGTTGTCCGAATCCATAATCTTATCGTTCATCCGGCTGCGGTAGTCATTGAAGTCTTCTACAAGGCTCATTGTATTTGATTATATTTTTATGATTTGTCTAAATTTTGAACTGTATTCTCCTAACGGATTGGGTTGATAAAGAGTTTACGATGTATGAAGCTAACCTGTTACTGGTCTGATTTTCTGGATCTTCTTTTTCCTCGTTGCTGCGAAGCCTGTGGTAAGGCACTGGTAGGAACGGAGGAAACAATTTGTACCTCATGCCGGATCACGCTACCACGCCTGAGCCAGGATAGTATCATCAGTAGTTCGGTAAAGAGTAAGTTTGTGGCGACACCCGAAGTGAAAGACGCGTTAGCTTACCTGGTATTTACAAAGAAAGGAAAAGTACAGGAGTTACTATACGCACTTAAATACAAAGGGAACCAGGAGGTGGGAAGGGTACTGGGTATAATGTACGGGCAGGAGTTGATGGAACAGGGACAGGTACCACCGGCGGATCTGATCGTAAGTGTACCACTGCACCCCCGAAGGCTGAAGGAAAGAGGGTATAACCAGAGTGATGCTTTTGCTCAGGGACTTTCAGAGGCAACGGGTATTCCCTGGTCGGGAGCAGTACTGAGTCGAACCCGCTATACCAAAACGCAAACCGGAAAAAGCAGAGCTGAGCGCTACGAGAATATGAGCGGAGTGTTCAGGGTAAACCAAAAAGAGGTAGTTAAAGGGAAGCAAATTGTACTGGTAGATGATGTACTTACGACGGGTGCTACTCTGGATGCCTGTGTAGAAGCTATGAAAGGCTTGAACTGCACGGTATATATAATGACAATAGCCGCCGCTCAGATCTGAGCGGCGGCTATTGTCATTATATCAGAATCTAACTAGTCTTATTTGTTACGACCGGTGGCGATCATGGCGCAACGGAAACCTACCATCGCAGTAGCTGAATCCTGATCCATGAAACGACGGGTACCGGGAGATAGCCAGTAAGCAACATCAGACCATGAACCTCCTTTGTATACACGCAGGCGATCACTAACCAGTGAGTTGCTGTTCTTGGTATCGTAGTTCTTCTCTTCATCCATGTAACCATCGCGACGCAGTGAGTTAAGGTCAGCGAAATCCGTGTAAGAAAGAGGACGGTATACGTCATACACCCACTCATTTACGTTACCGGCCATATCATACAGACCGTAGTCGTTGGCAGGGTAAGAACGTAGCTCCTGAGTAATGATGGCACCGTCGTTAGAACGACCCGCGATACCAGCATAGTCACCACGACCACGCTTGAAGTTGGCTAGCATAGTACCTTGCTTACGGCCACGAGGCTGACGTACTGTAGAACCATCCCAGGGATAGATACGCTGATTAGACTGGTTTTCGTCAGCATACTGAGTACCAATCATACCTTTGGCGGCGTACTCCCATTCGGCTTCTGTTGGAAGGCGGTAAGGAGGCAGTACGTATCCGCTTTCAACTGAGAGTTGTGCAGGATCGGAAGCAGCGACAGTTTCTGCGGTAGCTTCTGACTTCTTCCGCTTACCCAGTGAGAAGCCTTTTTTGTTGCCGTCAATGGTAGTACCCTTGCTGGCCATGGACTGATTTACGGCATTGGAGCGCCATGTACAATAGTCATTAGCCTGAACCCATGACACACCTACTACCGGATACAAACGGAAACCGGGGTGACGCAGATACATGGTTACGTACGAGTCATTGAATGACAGAGGGTTGTACCATACAGCGGTATCAGGTAGCGCCTTACGATAAAACTCCTCGGAAGAGTCGCGCAGGACTGCATCAAGATATTCAAGGTAGTGTACGTTAGCTACCTCGGTTTCATCCATATAGAAAGACTGGATACTAACAGTACGCTCAAGGTTATCACGAGTATTCATGACATCCTCTTCCAGCGATCCCATTGTAAAACGGCCTCCTTCGATGAATACCAGATCAGGACCGGCGGGCAACGCTTTGTATTGCTTCACCTCAAAACCGTCCTCTGTGTTATAGGCTAAGCCAGTTTTAGAGCTGGTTTTGCCTGGTTTTAAACTAGTTGGCTCTTTTTTCTTACAGGAACTGACAACTGTCAGGACCATAAGTAGTAACGCCAGCGACCGGATACCAATACTACGCATGCAAGTCATTGCTTTAATTGTGGCTTTATAAAATTGAAGGTACTTCCTATGATTAACGAACAACAAATATAAATTACAGATATAACTAATTGCTAAAAAATTAATTACCTGCTCATCTCCTGTAGAAGATGGTGAGCCTGATCCAGACTTTTTACTTCATAGCAGGTAAGTATCAGTTTGCCTTTCACATCTTTCAACGAACTTTGCTTAGGATGCTGCTGGATATAATCAATTACTTTGCCAAATTTGGCTGAATGATAGAAGTTGTCGTTCTGGGATGAAACGAAGTAGCCTTTCATCGTATTGTTTTTCAGCGTCAATTTTTCAAAGTGAAGGCTTTCAGCCTCCCAACGCAGACGAACCGTCTTCAAAAGGTCTCTAACCTCTTTCGGTATCGGGCCAAACCGGTCAATCACCTCAGCTTCGAAGGCAGCCAGTTCTTCCTCATTCTTGGTATTGTCAAGACGAGTATATAACGAGAGACGTTCCGAAATATTCTTTACGTAATGATCTGGTATTAAAACAGCGAAGTCCGTTTCGATCTGGCAGTCGGGTAGCAGGTCCTGGGGAACGCCCAGCGCCGTAGCAAACAGGTCTTTAAATTCTGTTTCTTTTAGCTCTTTTACCGTCTCATCCAGGATCTTGTGGTACATCTCGTAGCCCAAATCATTGACAAAACCGCTCTGCTCGGCTCCCAGCAGGTTACCGGCTCCACGGATGTCGAGGTCACGCATAGCTACTTTGAAGCCATCACCCAGTTCCGAAAATTCTTCGAGCGTCTGGAGGCGCTTACGACTATCCGTCGAAAGTACCGAGATGGGTGGCGTAAGCAGGTAACAGAAGGCCTTACGGTTGGAGCGCCCTACGCGACCACGCATCTGGTGCAGGTCCGAGAGCCCAAACATATGTGCTGAGTTGATAATGATGGTATTGGCATTTGGAATATCAATACCTGACTCGATGATATTGGTGGAAACCAGTATATCGTATTCACCATCAATAAAACGCATCATCACCCGCTCGAGCTGTTCGCCCTCCATCTGTCCGTGAGCTACCCCGATACGGGCATCCGGTACCAGTCGCAGGATAATATTAGCAATGGATTCAATATCATTGACCCGATTGTGCACGAAGAATACCTGGCCGCCCCGATCAATCTCAAAGCTGATGGCGTCGCGGATAAACTCTTCGTTAAAGACATGTACCTCCGTAGTCACGGGCTGTCGGTTAGGCGGTGGCGTGGCTATGACGGACAGGTCACGGGCTCCCATCAGGGAGAAGTGGAGTGTACGCGGAATGGGTGTCGCGGTAAGCGTCAGTACATCTACATTTACCCGCATTTCCTTGAGGCGATCCTTTGCCTTTACCCCGAACTTCTGCTCTTCATCCACGATGAGCAGGCCCAGGTTCTTGAACTTTATATCTTTGTTCAGGATGCGGTGGGTACCGATCAGGATGTCGATTTTCCCGTCCTCAGCCTGTTTAAGAGTTTCCTTGATTTCCTTAGTTGATTTGAAACGGTTGATATACCCTACCCGTACCGGAAAGTCGGCCAGGCGCTCCGCAAAGGTTTTGTAGTGCTGCATAGCCAGGATGGTAGTAGGTACCAGTACGGCCACCTGTCTACTGTCGCACACAGCTTTGAAGGCAGCCCGTATGGCTACTTCGGTCTTTCCGAATCCTACATCGCCGCACACCAGCCGGTCCATTGGATACGGCTTTTCCATATCGTCTTTGACGTCGTTGGTAGCCTTGGCCTGATCGGGGGTATCTTCGTATATGAAGGAGGATTCCAGCTCGGCCTGCATGTAGTTATCAGGAGAATAAGCAAAACCCTGCGCATCGCGTCGCTTGGCATACAGGGATATGAGCTCGTGGGCAATATCTTTGAGCTGCTTCTTGACACGCGACTTTTTGTTTTCCCAGTCACCCGACCCCAGTTTGCTCATGATGGGGGGAGTACCTTCCTTACCCGTGTACTTGGCGATTTTATGCAGGTTGTGCACACTCACGTACAGCAGGTCATTGTCGCGGTAGATCAAGCGGATGGCCTCCTGCTCCTTACCGCCTACGTCTACCTTTTCCATACCCGCAAAGCGGCCTATGCCGTAGTCGACGTGGGTGACGAAGTCGCCGGGCTGTAGAGACCGCAGCTCCTTAAGCGTAATGGCTTTGGACTTACTAAACTTCTCCTTCAGGCGGTACTTGTGGTACCGCGCAAATATCTGGTGATCGGTATAGCAGACTACCTTGAGCTGCTCATCCACAAAGCCTTCACGTAAAGAGATGTTGAGCGGCTGGAACTTGACATACGGGTCCAGATCCGCGAAGATGCGCTCCAGACGGTCGAGTTGCTTGGGCTGCTCCGCCGCTATGATATTAGCAAAGCCCTTCGACTGGTTCTCGGACAAGTCGTCGATCAGTCGTTTGAAATCTTTGTTGAATGAGGGCTGCGGCTTGGATGTATAAACGGTCCGGCTTTCATTTTTGAAGTAGAAACGACGCCCAAACTCCACCGTCTTGAACTTCTTTATGTGGTTCAGAAAAGTACGCCGTGTCTCGAACAAAGCCTGCGGGTTGGATACAATCTGTACACCTCCGCCGGTAGTAGCAGCAAGAGCCTGCTCCGCCTTCTCAAAGCAGTTCTCAATGATCTCGAGGGTCAGTTCTGTATCCTTAAACCAAAGGGTAGCATTGTCGGGCAGAAAGTCCAGAAAGGGCTCGCGGGTTTCGAGGGTAAGCTTTTGCTGAATATCCGGAATGATATTGATCTGCTGGACCGTCTCTACCGAGAGCTGCGTGTCCGGATCAAAGGAGCGGAGGCTTTCTACCTCATCGCCGAAGAGTTCGATCCGGTATGGGTACTCACTGGCGTAGGAGAACACGTCCAGGATACCCCCGCGTACCGAAAACTGACCCGGCTCGAATACAAAATCTGTCAGTTCGAAATCATAGCCATTCAGAAACTCCGTCAGAAAAGCAGGATCCAGCTTCTCCCCCACCTTTACCGAAAAAGTATTGGCCAGCAGGGAGCGCTTATTAATTACTTTCTCAAAAAGAGCTTCGGGATAGGTTACGATCTGTAAAGGACCGGGCTTGGCAACATTGAGCTTGTTCAGAATCTCCGCCCGCATCAGTACGTTGGCGTTATCGACGTCTTCGTAATGGTAGGGGCGCTTATAGGAGGTAGGATAAAAAAGTACCTCCTCCTTTCCCAGCAGGTTCTGTAAGTCATTCTGAAAATATGCGGCCTCTTCACGGTCGCTCAGGATGTATACCGCGGGCCGGGTCTGCATGCGGTGCAGTGCGGCCGCTATGACAGCATCCAGGCTACCGATGAGGCCCTTAATCTGCACATGCGCGTCGGCAGGAGAGTCTGATTCAATCTTATTAGCAAGCAGCTTGATGTAGCTGTCTCCGCCGTATAGGGTTAAGAAATCTTTTACTTCCAAGGGACAAATATAAAATATTGTAACAAGACCGCAGGATACGGAGTCATAAGCTGAGAGCCAGGTGCTCCGGCAAGTATGCATCCTGCCTCTTTGAATTTGAAATAAAAAACGCGAAAAGCCGGCGGGCGCTTTTATCCCGTCGGCAGTAGAGTAACAATGCTTTTTTTACTTTTGTTGCACCTTACTTGGTTCAAAACTTAAAATTAACAGACAATCCTTTTGATGCTCGACTGGCTGAATCAAACACTCTCACTAGCAGGACTAACCACTACTCCTCTCGAAATATTAGGCTTTGTAACGGGCGCTATTTGTGTGTACCTCAACACCCAGCAGAATGTACTTGGCTGGCTGTTCGGGATCATCAATGCGGTACTTTATGCGGCGGTATTCTGGCAGGTGAGGCTCTATGCTGACATGGGGCTACAGGGGTACTACTTCGTGACGAGCATCTACGGCTGGTGGATGTGGCTCTATGGGGGCGAAAACCGGCAGGAACTACCCGTTACACCTACACCCAGGTCGTTGTACGGTATTTTTACGGCCCTATTTATTGCAGCTACATTACTATGGGGCTACCTGCTGAATCGCTACACCGACGCCAGCCTGAGTTATATGGACTCAGCTCTGACGGCTGCCAGCCTGATCGGACAGTGGATGATGGCCCGCAAGTACCTGGAGAACTGGCTAGTGTGGCTGGTAGCCGATGCATGTTATGTAGGATTGTACGCATATAAGGGCCTGCACCTGACGGCCCTGCTCTATCTTGTCTTTCTGGCTCTGGCACTGATGGGGTACATACAGTGGAGGCGCGCCATGCTTAGCGACAGGCGCTAGTCCAGTGCCCGGAAAGGTATCTCCTGGTCTTCAAGTAGTGTACGGATACGGGGCGTATCGTCAATGACAACCAGGAGTTCTTTACGGGATACGTCCTCTTCTTCCTCCTCGTCCATCCATTTCCAGTCCTCGGCGGTAGCATCCAGCAAGTCGATGATGGTCAGCAGGCGATCATTAGCTTTTTCGCGGGAGAGCCACTCATTGCTGTTACGGATATAGATAGCTACTTTTTCTTCCTCAATCCATTCCAGATCATTGATCATTTCATCAAATGACTCCAGATCATGGCTAAACTCTTCCGGGAAGTCAAGTGCCTGGGCAATCTGCTCGTAGAAGGCCTTCAAAGTTGTAGCCTGTTTCCCGTCTATAACTGCGACGTACCAACCGGGCAGGACTTTGGCCGGATTGACTTCATTTTTGGCAAGTAGAAAGTTAGTTTTTTCCATAAGTATCAGGTAGCATGAGTTGAAAGTCAAAGATATCTTAACAACCAAAAAGCCCATCCGTTTGTGTCGGAGGGCTTCTGGATCATATTCAATAGGTTAATTCAGCGAAAAAAGCGGGAGTCTTAGTGCTACCATATTATGGAACATTAATTCTGAAATAGCAAGGTCCATATAATCGATGAGCGGAAACTCAGATACAATAGACATTACTTCATACTCACTATCGGCCTTTACGATGCACCATAGTTTGGAGCGATCTTCGGCAAGGGCGTATGAGGTCAGTACTCCCTGTTCCATCATTTCGTTGACTTTTTGACGCTGAGCAGGGATTTTATCTGTAAACCCTTCTGTCATAACCTCTGAAAGCGCGATTTCTATCATGAATTGGCTCATATGATGACTAGGTTAACTGTTAGAATGTATCATTTGCTAATACATTATTAACAATTTTTATCTCATCGTCGTTGATTGAATGGCCAAAATTTTTGTAAAGTTTTGCTAATACGTTAGCATTCATGTTTTTAAATGTGCTTTCTGATTCGAGTACCCGCTCCTTGGGAATGTGAGAATCGATGTCGCTACACCCTAAAAAGATGGGAGTCTCTTCCAGAGACCCTTCGTAGTTACGCGGAGTACCTTCAGGACCAATAAGGCCGCCACTGAGTCCAAATACGCCACCGTAGCGCTGAGGATTGCGGGCTGTGTACTCCAGAGCCAGACAAGCCCCCTGCGAAAATCCCAGCAGGTAGATATTTTCATAAGCAAAGCCATATTCATTGTGCAGGCGCTGCACCAGCGAGCGTACTACTTCCAGTCCGGACGAAAGGCCGGGTTCATTCTGCTGCATGGGAGCAAGGAATGAGTAGGGATACCAGGTACTCTGGGAAGCCTGGGGGGCCACGTAAGCCATATCGTCAGCTTCAAAGTACTCAGCCAGTGACAGGATGCTCTGGGCGGAGGCACCCCGGCCGTGTACCATGAGCATGGCTCTGCCGGCCTCTTCCAGGCGCTTGCCCGCGGTAGCTATATTATCAGGATTATGCATAATAGTCTTCAGGATTAGTCAGTGAGTATAGTAAAATAGCGCACAGGCAGAGGAAATAGTCAGCACCTCCCCTACCTGTTATGACTGTATAGTATTTGGCTTACTTCGCTTCGGCTACAAACTTAGGCAGTTGTGCCTCGAGCTGAGCGCGACGCGGCTCGTACCATTCGGGTAGTTTGAGCGTAGTACCCAATTCAGCAACCGGTTCATCAATGGCAAATCCCGGAGGATTGGTAGCTATTTCGAACAGGACTCCGCCTGGCTCGCGGTAGTAGATGCTATGGAAATAGTTACGATCCAGTACGTGCGTAGGATTATAGCCTTCGGATAGTAACGTTTCCCGGATCTCAAGCTGCGTATCGTCAGATTCGGTAGCAAAGGCCAGGTGATGTACTGAGCCAGCACCCTGCAGAGCTCTCACTTCGTTAGGCGAAAAACGTACATCTACATAAGAGCCGGGTCCACCTGCACCCGCCTGAAACCGGAACAGGTCCTTTTCTTCGGCTACCAGCGTATGTTGCATCACATCTTTGAGCAGCGATACCGTATCATCCACCCTGAACTCATTCAGGGTAACGGTATGGAAGCCACGGATTGAGTGCTCCTGCGGTATCTTGCCGTTATTCCAGCCCGGCCGCTGATCTTCGCTGTTGGCTACCAGCTCTACTCCCATGCCATCGTAGTCTTCGAATCTCAGGTAACTCTCATTGAATCGTTGGTAAGGTCCACTAAAAGGTATATTGAAGCGAGTCAGTCGGTCAATCCAGTAGTCTAACGAGCCCGCCGCTATGGAAAATGCCGTATAGGTAAGCTGTCCTCCTCCTTTACGTCCGCGTGACAGTCCGGTGTATGGAAAGAAAGTAAGGATAGAACCTGGTGAACCTGCCTCGTCGCCGTAGTACAGGTGGTAGACATCAGGCGCGTCAAAGTTGATGGTTTTTTTGACCAGACGCAGGCCTAATACTCCTACATAAAAGTCGACGTTACGCTGAGTATCACTAGCTAATGCGGTAACGTGGTGGATGCCATTGATCAGTGTGTTCATGAGTATGAGAGATTATATGTTATTACATTTAATGTATATACATTTAATATTTTGAATTGGTTCACTACTGCTACCTGATCAGCGTATTTTCTACACAAGTTTTTGTAACTGCCTCACAAGGAGTGGTACTATGGAACGAGCTTAGAAATAAAGGTAAAAGGCAATGTTAGAAAACCATATGCAGGACCTAACAAATTATGGTAGTCATTGTTGGTTTGACAGAAACAAACCCTACTTTTGCAGCTCAAAATCTCATAAGGGGTGCCCTACCTAACGGGCTGAGATCATACCCATAGCACCTGATCCGGGTAATGCCGGCGAAGGGAGAGAAAGCTAACCTGGCTCTTGTAGCAGCAGACTCATATCTGCGGCAACTATTGTTCACTTAGCTGATTTATCGAAGTACATTTTTATTTACCAAAGGATGGGTTGGCCCCTTGCCTGTTCGTTAACTAGTAATCGCAATGCGAAAAGTTACGACCTATCTTTTTACGCTGACAGTGGCATTATTGTCAGCTTTTACCGCACTGGCCCAGGTAAGTATTAGGGGGCAGGTGATTGATGCCGAAGCCGGAGGTCCACTACCCGGTGCCACTGTTAGGGCCGGTGAGGTACGTGGTACTACTACCAACGAATCCGGCCGTTTTACTCTCACTAATATTCCTGCCAATGTCCAGGTGCTGGAAGTATCCTTTGTAGGTTTTGAAACCGTCAGACTGCCGGTAGCGACTGCCCAGGCTACTTCTCCGCTGACAATCCGGCTGAAGCGAAGTGTATTTGCGGCGGATGAGGTAATTGTTAGCGCTACCCGGGTTAATGAGCGTACGGGTATGGCTTATTCCAACGTAGGAGCCGAGGCGCTCGACAAGCAGAACTTTGGACAAGATATACCGGCTCTGCTCAACTTTACCCCCTCGCTGGTAAGTACTTCCGACGCGGGAGCAGGGGTAGGCTATACGGGTATCCGTATCCGGGGTACTGATGCGACCCGCATCAACGTAACCATCAATGGTATACCCTACAACGATCCCGAAAGTCAGGGCGTATTTTGGGTAAATATGCCGGATTTCGCTTCCTCTGTAAGTAGTATTCAGGTTCAGCGCGGGGTAGGTACCTCTACCAACGGAGCGGGCGCTTTTGGAGCTACGGTCAATGTCAACACTAGTGAGTTCAGGGCTGAGCCTTATGCGGAACTGAACAATTCATACGGCTCATTTAATACCTTGCGTAATACCATCAAGGCCGGAACCGGACTACTAAATGGCAAATTTACGGTAGATGCTCGCCTGTCGCGCATTGCATCGGATGGTTTTATCGACCGGGCCTCTTCCAACCTCAAATCCTTCTACCTGTCGGGAGGGTACTTTGGTAAGAAAAGCTTCATCCGGTTCAATGCTTTCTCCGGTAAAGAGCTTACGTACCAGTCGTGGAATGGTACTCCGGAGTCGCGGCTGCGGGGTGACCGCGAAGGCATGCTGGCGTACATTGAGCGCAATGGCCTCAACGAGCGTGACGCCCAAAACCTGCTCAACTCGGACAGCCGTACCTACAACTACTATACTTACGATAACGAGGTGGACGACTACCAGCAGGATCACTACCAACTGGTATCGTCGCACACGCTCAGCAACAACTGGACCCTCAACCTGAACGGCTTCCTGGTACGTGGGCGGGGCTTCTACGAGCAGTTCCGGGATAATGACCGGCTGAGGAATTACAAGCTACCGGATGTAGTGATCGGTGAACAAACCATCAGCCGCACCGACCTGATCCGTCGCCGCTGGCTGGATAACTACTTCTACGGTACTACCTTCTCACTGGACTACAACAGCTTCAAAAAGCTGACGGCTAACTTCGGAGGAGGCCTGAACTACTTCGATAATGATCACCATGGGGAGGTAATCTGGGCGCGCTACGCCAGCACCGGCAACATTCGCCATCCTTACTACTACAACCGGGGGCAGAAAACAGATTTTAACCTCTACGGTAAATTATACTATCAGCTGACGGAGAAGCTCAATGCTTACGGAGATGTACAGGTACGTACGGTAGACTATATCGTAGCCGGTGATGATAACCAGCGTCGCCAGCACGATTTTGACGAGCACTTTACCTTTGTCAATCCCAAGGCAGGTCTGACGTACCAGCTTTCAGAAACCAGCACCGCCTACGCTTCGTACAGCATCGGAAACCGTGAGCCTAACCGCGACGACTTCACCGAAGCTACTACCGATATCCGTCCCCAGGCGGAAACGCTACGCGATCTGGAAGCCGGCTTCCGTACGCAGCGCGGACGCTGGGCCTTTGGTGCCAACTACTACTACATGAACTATAAAAATCAGCTGGTACTGACCGGGCAGGTCAATGACGTAGGGAATGGTATTCGGGTGAATGTACCTAAGAGCTACCGGATGGGGATCGAACTGGAAGGAGCCGTAACGCTGAGTAATCAGTGGAGATGGAATGCTAATGCTACCTTTAGCCGGAACAAGATCGCTAACTTCACGGAGTACATCGTGGACTACGACAACGGCGGCTACCAGACCATTACCCACGGCAATACGGATATCTCTTTCTCGCCTAACCTGATCGCAGCCAGTCAGCTTTCGTACCTACCTGTTAAGAATGTGGAGCTGACCCTGCTGACCAAGTACGTAGGCAAGCAGTACCTGGATAATACATCTAACGAAGGTCGTCGCCTGGACCCGTACCTTACCAACGACATCCGCCTGAACTGGACGCTGACGCCCTCCTGGGCTAAGCAGCTGGTACTAAAGGCGCTGGTGAATAACGTCCTGAACGAGCAGTACGAATCGAATGGTTACACCTACGGGTACATTGCCGGTGGCCTTGTTCAGGAGAACTTCTATTATCCGCAGGCTGGCCGTAATTATATGGTGGGTGTAGATCTGCGATTCTAGTCACAGCATATTAATAAGTACCTATCATTACTAACTTGAAGCGCCGACAGGTACCTGTCGGCGCTTTTTTATTAACAACTAGTAGACAATAGGCTATGATGCTTCATGTCAAAGTAAAGCCCGGAAGTAAGCTGGATCAGCTGTTTTATGACGAACAGGGGCTGCTAAATGTCAAGATCAAGGCACCGGCTCAGGATGGTAAGGCCAATGACTACCTGGTCAGGTACCTGGCTAAGCAGTTAGGGCTGCCCAAGTCAGCGGTAGAAATAGTGTCAGGTTTTACCAATCCGCATAAGCGTCTGGAAATAGAGGCTGATGAGGAGGTAGTAAAAGAGCGGTTGGCAGTTATTTGTGGATAACCCCTATCGCAACCTTTTAATCAAGGTACTGATGTAGCTCATTTCCCCTACGTGTACTCCTTCGTGCAGCAGCAGGGATTCTATCTGTCCCCCTACGGTCGTAGCTCCCGGAAAGTTAATGGGGCTCTGACTCTGCAAGTGCTCCTGTGACACATCATGAAGTAGTTGCTGGATCTGCTGGCCCCGATTGAAGAAAGCGTCCACGATCTCATCCAGAGGCGGGTATACCTCAGCAGTCTGTATAGAGGAGCCAAAGCTGAAAAGAGTAGTTTCGTTTTCCAGCTTGTCCAAAGGTCCATTGGGGCGTAACAGCTTGATGCAGGTATTACGGAAGAACGCCAGATGCCCCATTTCCCACAGCAGTGAGTTGGCCGAGCTATAAGGACGAAATAAGGCTTCGGCCTGAGTAACCCCCTCCGTAGCCTTGGTCACTTTGTGGTTGTGGTACTGGATACTTTTTATGATGAATGATATAGAGTTCATAGCTATGAGTGTCTGTATGAAATATTAAACGAAGTTGCGGGCTACTTGTTAACGGAGCGCTGCTTGGGTATCCAGGCCCAGATAGCTTCGACCAGAATAGGTTCTTTACCGTCAGCATCCACAACCTTTACCTCAACGGTCGTTTCTCCCTTGGGAGTACTTCGGATCAGCTGAATCTGCTCATCAGTCAGGTTGGCAGTGGCTTGCATGGCGCCCTGTGAGCGTTTTACGAAGTCAGCCTTTATGCTCTTGATCACCGGTACCGAATCATCCGCTACATTCATACCTACTACCATTCCCGAGGCCGTTTCAGCTAACAGGATCATAGCTCCGGCGTGTATTTGTTTGATATGGTTCTGTACCTTCTTTCGGTTAGACAGCGCTACCACCACTTCCCGCTCATTCATGGTTTCGAACCGGATGCCGGTAGTACCTACATAGCGTACTACATTGCCAATAGCGTACGAAAGCATGGGCATACGTATTGGTTTTGGCATTTCCATAAACCGGCGTACGGTACGCTGAAGATCATTGGTGAATTGGGTACTCATAAGGGTCAGGATAAATTAGAAGGGAAATCTAACTAAAATTTATTAAAAGATTTGGTTGACAGGGGCAATCCCTTTCTGACTACCTTTGCAGCATGAACTTACAGAATGACTTACTACTAAGGGCAGCGCGAGGCGAAAACGTAGAGCGCACCCCTGTATGGATGATGCGTCAGGCGGGCCGTATACTGGCTGAATACCGTGCTGTGCGCGAAAAAGCGGGTAGTTTTATCCAACTGGCTACCACGCCTGAACTGGCCGCTGAGGTAACCATTCAGCCCGTAGACCTGCTGGGCGTGGATGCGGCTATTATATTCTCTGATATTCTGGTGGTACCCGAAGGCATGGGCCTCCCCTACGAGATGGTGGAGCAGCGCGGACCGGTATTCCCACGGACGGTACGTACCTCTGCCGATCTGGATCAGCTACGTGTGGCTGACCCGGAGAGTGACCTGGGCTATGTACTGGAGGCTATCCGCATCGTAAAGCGTGACCTCAGTGGCCGCGTACCTCTGATCGGATTCGCCGGAGCGCCTTTTACGATCTTCTGTTATATGACCGAAGGCAAAGGCTCCAAGACCTTCTCCGTTGCCAAAAAGCTACTTTATACCGATCCTGAGTTCTCACACGCCCTGCTTCAGAAGATCACCGACAGTACCATTGCCTACCTGAAAGCGCAGGTGGTCGCCGGTGCTGACCTGGTGCAGATCTTTGACTCATGGGCAGGTATCCTGTCGCCGGACCAGTACCGTACGTTCTCCCTGCCTTACATTAAGCAAATTTGTGACGCGATCAATGAAGTACCCGTGACGGTATTTGCCAAGGGTGCTTTCTTTGCCCGTAAGGAGATTGGCGAGCTAAACTGCCAGGTAGTTGGTCTGGACTGGAATATGGATGCCGCCGAGTCGCGCCAGCTGATCCCAGGTAAGACCCTGCAGGGTAATCTGGATCCGTGCGTGCTGTACGCTACTTACGATCAGATCCGGGCGGAGGTGAAGAAGATGGTCGATACCTTTGGTACCCAGCGCTACATAGCCAACTTGGGACACGGTGTATACCCTGATACCGATCCGGATAAGGTTCGTTGCTTTATTGAGGCGGTGAAGGAGTTTTCGGCGAAGTAGTAGCCCTTAGAAAGGATCCCACATCCCGGTTTCGACTACCTCAAGTACATGTCCATCGGGATCGTCAAAGTAGAAGGAGCGGGCGCCGCGTGCCCATACTTCGTGATGGTACACGTCTATACCCTGTTCCTGTATAGCCCGGAGCAGGGTATCATACTGTTCGGCGGGGGCTTCAAAGGCGATGTGCTGCTTACCTGCGGCGTAGTGCGGTGGCGGAGACTGCTTGGCACGCGACACCTCCGGCAGGAAACATAGCAGTACCGACGTGCCTGCCCTAAAGAAAACGTGGCTACCTTCGACGAAAGAAATAAGCTCCAGCCCCAGGCGATCCTGATAGTAGGCACGTGACCTTTCCAGATCGCTTACATAAAGGCAGGTTTCCTTGATTTGAGTAAACTGCATGATTGGCAGAGATAAGTGGGATTTTGGTACTTAGAGTAACTAAGTTGGCCGCCGAGTGTTGGAATGGATTTCAAAGAGCAACCTCCAGTGCACCGGATGGAGCTAAAACAAAGCAACCTATGATACAGACAGATAAAAAGGCTCTAAATAAATGCGTATTTCTAGATCGGGACGGTGTCCTCAACGAAGAGATTGGTGATTATATGCACCGGCTCGAAGATCTGGTGATACCGGAAGGAATGGCTGAGGGAATAAAAATGCTGAAAGAGGCGGGCTACCTACTGATCGTAGTGACCAACCAGGCGGGTATTGCCAAGGGTATGTACGGAAAAGAAGCGGTACACGCTATTCACCAGCGTATGCAGGAAGAATGTGGTAGCTTACTGGATGCTATTTATTTTGCTCCCCACCACGAAAGCCACACTTCCCGCTCATTATCCCGCAAGCCGGAGTCCCTCATGATGGAGCGGGCTATGGCCAAGTACAATATAGATCCGGCTCAATCATGGATGATTGGCGACCGGGCGCGTGATATGCAGGCTGGTCAGAAAGCAGGGGTACGTACCATACACATCCTGACCGAGGGAGATACCCCGGCCGGTGATTATACGGCACTTAATCTGCTGGAAGCAGCACGTCTGATACTAGAACAGGAAAGGGATCAGGCGCGCTGAGAAGTGGTTTTCACTACTTTCTGTGTAGAACCATAAGCGGGGCACGTCTTACGAGCACAAGACGACATCCACAACATTCCACCAACAGCAGCTAGTAACAATACCTTTTTCATCGTAAGAAGTATAGTTAGAGATATATTTCGTTGAGTTTTAGAGGCAAAGATAATGCCATTATAAGTAGAGTCAGTACTGATAAGTCAGTACTGACTCTTTTTGTATAACGAGTTACTTTACATCAACCTTATCTAAGGGTACTAGTTTTTTGAATCAGCCATTTCTATAACTGACTCATCCTCCTGGGTTTTGGACGCTTTGCCATTCCCATTGTTGTTGTTGCTATCCGACCGGACATACGACTCATCGCGGAAGCCTAGTATCTGAAGCATTGTCTCGCTGTCCTGCTCATCCGCAAACACGCGGGTCGTAATGCGACCATCATCATCACGGTCTACCAGTACGTGCTTCGGTGCCGGGATCAGGCAGTGCTGAATACCTCCGTAACCACCCAGCGACTCCTGGTAAGCACCCGTATGGAAGAAACCAATGTACTGATCCTCATCGTCACCGAATATGGGCAGGTACAAGTCAGCACTGTGCATTTCTGTGTTATAGAAGTCCTGCGAGTCACACGTCAGACCTCCCAGGTTTACCTTCTGGTACGGGTTGTCCCAGTTATTGATCGGGAGCATGATGTACTTCTGGTTCATACCCCACGAGTCGGGAAGCTGCGTAATGAACGAGCCGTCGATCATGTACCAAAGCTCCTTATCATTCTGGAGCTTCTTGTCAATGATTTTATAGATCACCGCGCCGCTCTCTCCTACGGTATAGCTACCAAACTCGGTGAAGATATGCGGTACTGGTACGTTATTCTTGTTACAGATCCACTGGATATTTTCTACGATCTCATCAATCATCTGCTGATAGTCGTAATTAGACTGCAGCGAGGTCTGGATAGGCAATCCACCTCCGATATCAATTGAGTCTAGATCCGGACAGATCTTCTTCATCTCGCAGTACTTAAACATAAAGCGGGTCAATTCGCTCCAGTAGTACGCACTATCCTTGATACCGGTATTAATAAAGAAGTGCAGCATTTTGAGCTTAAACCGTGGGTTGGGCTCAATCTTATCCTTATACAGCTGCTGCACATCATTATACCGGATACCCAGTCGTGAGGTATAAAATGCAAAGTTGGGTTCTTCGTCCGTAGCAATACGGATGCCCAGGTTCAGGGTATCAGCCGTAACCTGCTGCTCGTACGACTCGATCTCCTTCAGGTTATCCAGTATAGGTATACAGTTGAATCCCTCGTTGATCAGTTCGCTCAGGTACTGTGTGTAGCGTGGGCGTTTGTAGCCGTTAGCCAGGATGAAAGTAGACTTGTTGATCTTACCCCTGCGATATAACTCCCTGATGATAGGTACATCAAAAGAGGAAGATGTCTCGATGTGTATATTATGTTTCAGCGCCTCTTCCAGCACGAAACTGAAGTGTGACGATTTAGTACAATAGCAATACGTATAACTTCCCTTGTAGTTATGACGTTTAAAAGCGTTCCGGAAAAACATCCGGGCGTTTTCTATATGTTCTCCAACTTTGGGAAGATAATTCAGTTTAAGCGGGGTACCATGTTCCTTGATGATGTCCATCAGAGGTACATTGTTGAACAGCAATTCATTATTGTCAACGTTAAACTCCATGGTAGGAAACTCAAACGTCTGCTGAATCAGGTCAATGTAGCTTTTCATCCTTCAGTTCAGTGCATAAAATGGTTAATTCGTTGATTTCCTTCGCAGTTAAGGGACGCGAAATTCCCTAAAAACCGCGTCTTTTCCAAACACAGTTACAATATAAATCATTCCCCCCCGCTCATTTTGTCCCTGATTTTTTATTGTTCATAAGCCAAAACGAGGGCTTTATCTATTTCAGGTTGATTGGGGCCTTACGACCTGATTAGCTTTGTCTTCGAGCGATATTGGCTAACTACGAATAGTCCAAAAAAATGTAAGTAAAATGGTAGCCATTCAACTGCTTATAAAACCGCTCATCATCAAAAAATGCCAATACATAGATATAAACGTGATCCAGCTGAAAATAATTTGGAAACTCCGAATTATTAGAAAGTTTCCTCAGTTCTTTGCCTAAAATTAAAGAAAGAGCAAGTAGTGAAAGAGCGGATTCAAAAGGTAGCTATGGACTTGTACTGGCGGTATGGTGTCAGGAGTGTCACCATGGACGATATTGCTAGGGAAATAGGTATATCCAAAAAGACTATTTACCAGCATTTTCAGGATAAAGAGGCCATTGTCGAAGAGGTCATAAAACATGAGCTGGAAAAGCTAAGGGCAGACATGGAGCAAATAGAGCGGGAGGCCGATAATCCGATCGAACAGATGCTTCAGGCGTCGAGGTGCCTGCAGAGAGAGATGAATAATGTTAATCCGGTACTACTCTTTGACATTAAGAAGTACTGTCATAACGGCTGGGAGCTGTTTCAGAGCCACAAGCATGAGCATGTTATAAAGAGTGTGAGACGGAATCTGGAAAAGGGTATCCAGCAGGGATTGTACCGGGAGGATCTGAATGTAGACCTAATGGCAAGGCTGCATATTGAGCAGATTGAGCTAGTTTTTGACCCAACGGTATTTCCGATTAATCAATACAATCCGGTAGAAGTGAAGACCCAGGTACTGCACCACTTTCTGCGGGGGCTGCTGACAGAAAAAGGATTTCAACTATATAATCAATACGTAGACCAATCAGTAATCGAAGCTAAAAATCAATGAAACATGTAACACTACTACGAAATGGACTATTGGCGCTGGCCCTGCTGATAAGTATAAGTCCGCTCCGTGCTCAGGACGAGGGCTATACTCTTCAGGAAGCTGTCAACTACGCGCTTAGCAAGAATCTTAACATAAAGAATACGCAACTGGATGCCCTGTCGGCCGAGGCCCGCATTGGAGAGATTCGTGCCATAGGACTCCCGCAGATTAGCGGCCAAATGGGCTTTACTGACAACCTCATTATACAAAGGGTATTCTTACCTGCCCAGTTTGCTGATCCGAATGCTCCCGAGGACGCCCCTCCAATCGCAGCCCAGTTTGGCGTAAAGTATGCAGGTAACGTAGGTGTATCGCTAAACCAAATGATCTTTAATGGCTCTTATCTGGTAGGGTTGAAAGCCGCCTCTACCTACCGCGAGCTGGCTCAGAAAAATGTAACGCAGTCGAAGGTAACGGTGGCGGAGGCAGTGACCAAAGCGTACTATTCGGCCTTGGTAGCCGAAGAACGCGCCAAGGTACTGGACTTCAACATCAACCGGCTGGATACGCTCCTGGGCGAAACCCGTATCCTGAATCAAAGTGGTTTTGTAGAACTTATAGACGTAAGCCGGCTGGAAGTACAGCTCAACAACCTGCGCACCGAGCGCCAGCGGGTACAAAACCTGATTGAGCTGAGCTACGAGTTGCTGAAGTACCAGATGGGCATGCCCCTGACCGAGAAAATCTACCTGGAAGATAAGATTACAGAAGTGGACCTGGAGGAGATGAAAGCGGCATCGGAGGCGGTTATCAACTATACCAACCGCATCGAGTACTCCATTTTGAATACGCAGGAAGAGCTGGCTAACCTGGATATCAAAAACATCCGGAGTGAGTACCTGCCCTCGGTAGGCGGAGTACTTACCTACGGTCATAACAACGGGCGTAACAACCTGGGTGACCTGTTTTCGACCCGCTGGTTCAACAACTCCATGCTAGGCATCAACGTACAGATCCCGATCTTTGATGGTATGTCGAAGCACTACCGTCTGCAGCAGGCCCGGATTACCCTGGATAAGGTAAAGATAGGCCAGAACCTGCTGGAGCAGTCGATAGACCTGCAGGTCAAGCAAGCCAATATTAACCTCCGGAACTTCATGCAGGCCCTCGAAATACAGCGCCGGAACATAGAGCTGGCGCAGGAAGTGGTACGGGTAACGAAGATCAAGTACCAGGAAGGGGTAGGCTCCAACATCGAAGTGATCAATGCTGAATCATCATTCCGCGAAGCACAGACCAACTACTACGCGGCTCTGTACGACCTGCTCATTGCGAAGGTAGATCTGGGTAAATCCCTCGGTGTACTTTATACGGATACTACTGCAACTACTCCTCAGATACAACAGCGTTAAAAATTACAGAAACTCCTAGTCATACATTATGAAAAGCAATATCATCATAGTTGCCGCAGCTACTCTCCTGCTGACGGCCTGTTCAGGTGAAAAGAAGGAAGGTGTGGAAGCCAAGCGTGAAGAGCTGGCTCAGCTCAAAAGCGAGCAACGTGAACTGGATAAAAAGATCAAGTCGCTGGAAGGCGAACTGGCTAAACTGGATCCGGCCAAGGCGGCTGAAACACGGACGAAGTCGGTGACAGTTACCCCTGTTACTAACAACACATTCAAGCACTACGTAGAGGTACAGGGTACCGTTGACGCCAAGAACAACGTACTCGTGACGCCCCAGATGGGAGGTGCCGTAACGGCCATGTATGTGAAAGAGGGTGACTACGTAAAGGAAGGTACCGTACTGGCTCGCGTAGATGACAGCATCCTGCGTCAGTCCATCGAAGAAGTAAAGAACCAGTTGACATTGGCTTCTACGCTTTTCGATAAGCAGAAAAGCCTCTGGGATCAGAAGATAGGAACTGAGCTGCAGTACCTGCAGGCCAAGAACAACAAGGAGGCACTCGAAAAGAAACTCGCTACGCTGAATACGCAGCTATCGCAGGCCCGGGTGGTATCTCCTATTGCCGGTGTGGTGGATCAGGTCAATGTAAAGGTAGGTGAGATGGCGGCTCCGGGTATGGGGGTAGCGCGCATTGTTAACCTGAACAACCTCAAAGTCGTAGCTAAGGTAGCCGATGCCTACGTAGCCAGCGTCCGAAAGGGCGATGAAGTGATCATCAATTTTCCGGACCTGAACCGTAAGTACAATGCCCGCATCAACTTTGTAAGTACTACCGTTGACCCACTCAGCCGTACCTTCACCATTGAGGCCAATCTGCCATCGAGCAGCGATATCAAGCCTAATATGCTGGCGCAGGTACAGATCAACGATGCCGTGAAGAAAGATGCGCTGGTAATCGATCAGAACCTGGTACAAAGTACCGAAAGGGGTCAGGTCGTATACGTAGCAGCTACCGATGGCAGCCGTAAGGTAGCCAAAGCCAAACCTGTAAAGACGGGACTTAGCTATAATGGTCAGGTAGAAATAGTAGAAGGGCTACAGGCCGGTGACCAGCTGATTACGCTGGGTTACCAGGAGGTGGCCGACGGACAGGCGATCAGCTACTAAGGGTAGCCAGGACCTGGAATACGTGCAGTTGTGAGAAAGTATAACAACAATGCCTCCCCCTGGTGCGCACCAGAGGAGCCAATCACGAAAAACTATGAAATTTAACGAGTACAAAACCCTCAGCTTCACCAACTGGTGCGTAGAGAACCGGACTACGATCTACATCTTTACGTTTATCATCACACTGGCGGGGCTTATGGTGTACAATAACCTGCCCAAGGAGCAGTTCCCGGATATCAAGATCCCGCAGGTGTACATCAATACGGTGTACTTCGGTACGGCTCCGGCTGACGTCGAAAACACCATCAACAAACCCATCGAAAAGCAGCTTAAATCCATATCGGGTGTAAAGCGTATCAAATCCAACGCCCTGCAGGACGTATCGGTAATCCTGGTAGAATTCAACCCGGATGTAGAGGTACCCGTAGCGCTGCAGCGGGTACGTGACGCCATCGATAAGGCCAAGCGCGACCTGCCCCAGGAGCTGGATTCTGGCCCTACAGCGCAGGATGTAAACTTCTCGGAGTTCCCGATCATGAACATCAACATGGCCGGTAACTACTCTCTGAAGCAACTGAAAGAGTATGCTGAGGACCTGCAGGATGCCATCGAGGCTATGCCTGAGATCAGCCGGGTGGATATAGTGGGGGCCCTCAACCGCGAGATACAGATCAACGTAGACCTGCCCCGTATGCAGAGCTCGGGTCTGACCTTCTTTGATATTCAGTCGGCTGTACAGAGCGAAAACATCAACGTATCGGGTGGCGATATGAATGTGGACGGTGTACGCCGTACGCTGCGCGTGAAGGGTGAATTCAGTGAAGTTAGTCAGATCGCTAACCTGCGCATCCGTACCAGTACCGGAGCCGTGATCCGATTGGGTGACGTAGCCGAGGTAGTAGATAGTTTTGAGGAGCAGCAGGACTTTGCCCGCCTGGACAATAAGTCGGTTGTAACCCTGAACGTCATCAAGCGCGCCGGTGCTAACCTCATTACTGCTTCTGATCGTATCGAGAGTACCATAGAGGAATACCAGAGCAACCGCTTCCCGCAGGGACTGGATATACGCATTACGGCTGACCAGTCGGAGCGGACTCGAGCCGAGCTGCATGACCTGATCAATACCGTAGTACTGGGCTTTATCTTCGTGGTACTGATCCTGATGTTCTTCATGGGCGTTCGTGACGCGATCTTCGTAGGTCTGTCGGTACCGTTGTCGGCACTGGTGGCGGTGGTATTGATGCCCATCATCGGGCCTATGGTAGGTACTGCATTTACCCTTAATACCATTGTACTGTTTGCGTTCCTGCTGGGTATCGGTCTGGTGGTGGACGACGCCATTGTAGTTATTGAGAATACCCACCGCCTCTTCAACCAGCACAAGGACTGGACCATCCAGCAGGCGGTAAAGGCGGCGGCTGGTGAAGTATTTGTACCCGTACTATCGGGTACTCTTACGACTATCGCGCCTTTCTTCCCGCTCCTGTTCTGGCCGGGTATAGTAGGTGAATTTATGAAGTTTCTGCCTCTGACGCTGATTCTGACGCTTATGGCTTCGCTCTTTGTAGCCTACGTCATGAACCCGGTATTTGCCGTATCGTTTATGGGACGGCATGATGAGGAAAAGGAAAAGCTGGATACCAGTTTCAAAGCTATTCGCCGCCCTGTGATTGTACTGGGAGCCGCCGCTCTGGTTGGGTACTTCATCGACCGGGGTATTGGTAACTTCCTCGTGTTTATTCTGGGACTGTACCTGTTTAACCACTACATCCTGACACCCCGCATCCTGGTACCTTTCCAGGACCGCCTGTTACCAGCTCTTAAGAACAATTACCGCAAGGTGATCAGCTGGGTGATTCAGGGATGGAGGCCGGTAGGAGCCATCTTAACCATGGTGGTGCTGCTGGTATTTACCTTTATCATGATGGGTATCGTCAAGCCTAAGGTGATCTTCTTCCCCAGCGGCGAGCCTGACTATGTCTATGTATATAATAAACTCCCTGTCGGAACGGATGCCCGGATTACTGACTCGGTGACCAAAGTGATAGAGAAGAAGGTATTTGCGGTACTGGAGAAGAACGAGGCCATGTCTATGGTCAACTCCGTAATCTCAAACGTAGGTAAAAACGCCGGTGACCCGACTAACCCTGATCGCTCCGCTACTCCTCATAAGTCTAAGGTGACAGTCGCTTTTGTACCCAATGAAGAGCGCGATGGCCGTTCTACCGAAGAGCTGCTTATCAAAATACGCGAAGCACTGGTTGGTATACCTGGTTCGGAAATCTCTGTGGAGCGCGAAGCAAACGGTCCACCTACGGGTAAGCCTATCTCCATTGAAATCTTGGGAGATGATTTTGCTACCCTGCAGAAACTGGAAAAAGATGTGTTCCAGAAGATTCAGGAGTCAGGTATTGAAGGTATAGACCAGCTCCGTTCGGACCTGGTGACCAACAAGCCCGAAATCACCATTGACATTGACCGTGATAAGGCCCAGCGTGAAGGCATCAGTTCGCAGCAGATAGCCTTTGCCGTACGTACCGCGTTGTTCGGTGCCGAAGTATCCAAGTTCCGCGATACGCAGGATGAGTACCCCATTATGGTACGCCTCAAGAAGGACGACCGCGAGCAGATTGAGCGGCTTCTGAGCCTGAACATCGTGTACCGCGACATGAACTCAGGTGGAGCCTTACGTCAGGTACCTATTACATCCGTTGCTGATGTTCGGTACTCGACGACCTTCAGCCAGATTAACCGTAAGGACCAGGAGCGTATCGTGACGCTGGGCTCGGACGTACTGCCCGGCTATAACGCCAATGAGATTGTAGCGCAGATACAGGATGTGGTGGAAGAAATGGAAGTACCTAACGGCTATACCATCAAGATGGGTGGTGAGCAGGAAGACCAGCAGGAGTCGATGCAGTTCCTGATGGGGGCATTTGGAGCGGCTATTCTGCTTATTTACCTCATCCTGGCTACGCAGTTCAACTCGGTGGTGAAGCCTTTCATTATCTTCTTTACCATTGTACTGTCGCTGATCGGGGTACTATTGGGCTTTATGGTTTTCGACATGACCTTCTCCGTCATTATGTCCGGCGTAGGTATTATAGCCTTGGCGGGTATTGTGGTGAAAAATGGTATCCTGCTCATTGAGTTCATTGATGAGCTGCGTGAGCGTGGCTATCCGTTACGTGATGCAATTATCGAAGGGGGAGCCATCCGTCTGAATCCGGTACTGCTGACGGCCTCCGCGGCGGTATTGGGTCTGATACCACTGGCTCTGGGCCTTACCATTGACTTTGTCAGTCTATTCCGTGACCTGGATCCTCACCTGATCATTGGTGGCGACAGCGCCGACTTCTGGAACATCCTGGCCTGGACCATCATCTTTGGTCTGACGTTCTCGACGGTACTTACATTGGTGATCGTGCCATGTATGTACTACGTCAATGAGCGGATCCGGGAGAAGTGGTTCCGGAAGAATAAGGGCACCGAAGCCCATCAGGAGAAGCTGGAAGCTGCCCCAACCGTATAGTAGCTGTAAGAGTAATCCGTATAATCCAGTACCAGCAGCCGCCTCTGACGAAGAGGCGGCTGTTTTTTTATTTAAAATCCTCAAATCCTCCTATCTTGCCATCCTGTTTCAAACCTAAATCCTTGTAGTAGTAAAATGAAAAATTTCCGCGTATTGGGCGTAGCCGCCGCACTATTTGTACTGAGTTTGCTCACTGGCTTTACGGCACAGGCTCAGAGTACCTCCGGAAAGGGAACTCTGAATGATATTAACTTCCTGGAAGGCCGCTGGGAGGGTACCTTCAACGGTGGGCCTATCCATGCCTCCTGGACCGCACCGGCTGGTGACAACATTGCAGGATTTATCCGGATGATGAAAGATGGCAAGGCTACTCTGTATGAAATATTCGCCTTTGAACAAACTGAGAATGGTCCTGTCGCTATGGTGAAGCACTTCCGTCCGGGCTTGATCAGTGTGGAGGAGAAAGAGCAGTCTGACCGGTACAAGTTTATCGAAGCCAAGAAGAACCAGGCGCTTTTCGAATTGGAAGGCGGCCAGACCCGTATTATCTATGAGAAGCGGGGAGATAATCAACTCGTGATTCAGCGGGGCAAGCAGGAAGGCGGCAAATGGTCGTTTGTAGATCTTTTTGTATTCAACCGCATTAAGTAGTAGTACCGGAGGTATTCGTAGGGTGGGTATACTTACTCTACGAATACTTTCTTATCCGTTATCAGCTTGCGGTGACCTTCCAAAAATTCGCAGAAAGCCCTGATCTGCTGTTCCTGCCGCGAAAAGTCCATATCCAGATTATAGTCTTCCTGGTACACGTCCTTAAAATCAGTAATAACATAGCGGAGGGAACGGATACCCTTAGGGCGTAGAGCCAGCAGGTAGAAGTTCTGGTGATTATATACAAAGCGGCCGGGTGAGTAGCTCCCTGTGGTTTTCAGATCTACAGCCAGTGAACGTCCTATTACATCCACATAACCGTACAGCAGTACATCGTCCAGCTCGTACTGGCAGTACACTTGCGTAGCTACCATCGGGCGCGGGAGCAGGGCCCGGGCCTTACGCAGGATCTCAGCATCAAAAAAGTCTTCATCAGTACCTTTGATTACCGCTTCTTCAAACGATACTCCTCGGGCCTGAGCCTCAGTTTGGGGTACCGGTACCCGATTAATGGAGTCCAGGAGTTCCTGCTCGTTCATGTACCCTCTTTGGTAGCGGGCGAAGGTATTCAACAGCGTAGGGTATAATCGGTAGCGTACCATACGGCATCTTTATGATTAGAGTTAGTACTTCACAATCAACACAGCACCAATAATAAGTAGTACTACACCTAAAAGCCGGGGAAGGGTAAGATGGTTTACGGCAAAGCCTAATAAACCGTAATGATCTATGACTACGGCGGCAATAAGCTGCCCCGCTACCGCCAGACACACGAGCGCTCCCTGGCCAATATCACGTACTACAAAGATGACCGTAAGTACATAAAAGGCTCCGAATAAGCCTCCAATGAATTTCCACCAGCTAATCTGCCGGATGGTCTGCAGGGAAGGTACATCATTCTGATTGAAAGCAGCAAAGGCGATCAGCAGAATGAAGAATCCAACGCCGAACGAAAATATAGCGGCCAGGATCGGGTTGCCAAGAGAAAGCCTGAGCTGTGAATTAACTCCCCCCTGAACCGCGGTAGCCACTCCAATTAAGAAGGCAAGAAGCAGGTAAAAATAATTCATGAATACGAGTCAATCATTAGAGGTTGTCAATTCTACGGCGGCTCTGCTTATTTCTTCAGCTCACTGATCTGATCGGGATCAATGGTGCGGTAGTGGCTGTAAACCCGCAAAACAATAGCCAGGGCTACGGTCACTTCAACGGCCGCTACTACTATAACAAAAAGAGCAAACAATTGGCCACGCAGCAGCTCCGGATCATGGCGGCTGAATGCTACCAGATTCAGATTTACGGCATTGAGCATGAGTTCGAGCCCCAGCAGTACCCCAATCGCATTACGCTTGGTAACCGCCACTGCCAATCCTATGCTGAAAAGGGCTGCCGCTACAACTAAATAGTGAGTAATAGGAATCATACTTATGCGGAAGGATTACGATTCATAGCCAGATAAGCAGCCCCGATCAAGGCTACCAGCAACAGGATGCCAGCGATTTCGAACGGGAGCAGGTGGCTCGTCATCAGTTCTACACCCAGGGTACGTATGGTAGAACGACTGATAAGCACATCGCCGATGAGCGTAAAATTAGCTGCCAGGATGGTGTACAAGAACACGCCAAAGAGAACAACGGCCACTAGTATCCCCCAGAACCGCCGGTGATTTACTACTTCAATCCGGTTGGGTCTCGTAGCGGCATCAGGACGTTCATCGGCCGGACGTGTAAGCATGATCCCGAATATCAGCAGGACCAGGATTCCCCCGACGTATACCAGGAGCTGCGTAATGGCTAAAAAATCAGCGCCTGCCAGTACATACAGGGCTGCGACACCTACCAGGGCCAGGAAGAGGCCGAAGGCGGCATACATGAGGTTACGCGTCAGGAGTATGAACAGCGCTGAAATAATGGCGAGTGCTGAAAAGCCGTAGAAGGCTACTTGTTCCATGCCGGTTAAAAAAGAGTGCGCTGCAAAGGTACCAAAAATTGCAGCGCACTGTTTCCTGAAAAATTATTAGGCTTCGTCTGACGTACCTGATGCCGGAGGCGTACCCTTAGGTTTCATCGTAGGTCTGAAAGCGGGCTTTGGCTTCTCCACCTTCCCCGGAGCGGGTTCGTCCGGTGCCGGTTGGGCCTGAGCTGGCACAGGAGCAGTTGTATCAGGAGCGGAAGCATCAGGAGTTGCTAAAGCCTTAGGCTTCATTGTGGGCTTGAAGGCCGGTTTGGGTTTCTCCACATGCTCCACCTGGTCAGGCTGAGCCTGGCTTATTTCTGGTTGACTAGCCTCTGCTTCCGGTGTAGCGGTTGCCTTCGGCTTCATGGTAGGCTTGAAAGCGGGCTTGGGCTTAGCAGCCTCTACCGGTGCTTCGGGAGTACTATCCGTAGCGGCTTCCGGCGCTGTCTTAGGCTTCATCGTAGGTTTGAAGGCCGGCTTAGCCACAGGGCTGTCCGTAGCAGCCTTTGGCTCCTCAACCGGTGCCGACGTACCTTCGGAACTATCCTTAGGCTTCATGGTCGGTTTGAAGGCTGGTTTGGGAGCCGCTGCCGGTTCCGCTTTTGCCTCGGGTACCTCTAAGGGAGCAGACTGAGCCTCCACCTTAGGCTTCATAGAAGGCTTAAAGGCGGGCTTTGGTGCAGGACTTGTGCTGGCGGTTGGTGTTTCCTCGGTTGGCTCTGCCTTAGGTTCGGCCTCTGCTTTAGGCTTCATCGAAGGCCGGAAAGGCGCTTTGACCGACGCTGGCTTTGGTGCTTCCGCTTCCGTTGGCTGCTCGGCTACCTTAGCTTCCACGGGCTCCTTCGGCTTTATAGTAGGCTTGAAAGCAGGTTTTGCCTGCGGCTTCTCTGCCGTAGCTTCTACTTCCTGCTCCTGCTTTTCAGGTGCCGGCGCTGCCTTGGGCTTCATTCCTGGACGGAAGGCCGGCTTGGGTGCACTTTCGGTATCAGCTTTGCTTTCAATGGGAGCGTTCTCCACAGGAGCCTCAGCGGGCTTTGGCTTAGCAGTAGGCTTAAAAGCCGGACGTGGTGCTGCGGGCTTGGCTTCCGCAGCGGCAGAAGTGGCAGGCTCAGCCGCTTTTTTGCTGGCTTTGAGTGCTTCTTTCTCCCGCTGGAACTGTTCAAGCAGCAGACGCTTTTCCTCGGCTTCCTCCGGTGCAAGATTGGTATAGTGGTACACCATATCCCGAACATCTACCTCACTATAATCAAAGGTCTTGGTCATAGTAAGACACTCCGTAGGACACACGGTCGTACACAGGCCGCAGTAGCAGCACTTAGCCATATCGATATCGAACTTGGCCGCGTAAAGACGGATTGGTGAACCATCTGAAGCCTTACCTACCTCTTCAATTGCTTTGATAGGCTCAATTTCGATACAGTCAACGGGACAGATCTTAGCACATTTGTCACAGACAATACAGTCGTCGATCTCATTGTGCAGGCGATACCGGCCGTTGTCCGGAATAGGAATGGTTTCAAAAGGATACTGTATGGTAACCATCCCATTTTCCTGCTCAAAGTAATTATCCGACCGCACATCCGTGGATTGGCGCCGCTTACGAGCATCCCACAGGTGGCGAAACGTCAGGCGCATACCCGTCAAAGTGGTATTGATACCTTCAGCAATATTTTTAAAATAAGGGGAAGACATTATATCGTATCAATCAATAACAACAATCTCACAAGGGGGTAAAGCCCTGTAAAAAGCAAAGATAGAGGATAGATTCCAGTAATTTCCCTGCTTCCGGAATTGCTGTACTAGTTATGGATTATTCATAAGTACTAACCCGCCTCCCGGTGCTTCAGTTCATGTTTTTCGGGTTAAATACGCGCTGAAATCGGTCTGTTGTGACTCATAATCCTGATTGATCAGCGGGGAGGTAAGCATGAAGTCGGCCGTGGCGCGGTTGCAGGCCATAGGTATGTTCCAGACTACCCCCAACCGAAGCAGCGCCTTGATGTCCGGGTCGTGGGGCTGGGCCGACATGGGATCCCAGAAGAAGATAAGCGCGTCTACTTTTCCCTCGGCTATGAGTGACCCCAGTTGCTGATCCCCTCCCAGCGGACCACTTAGTAGCTTGGTAATGGGCTGATCCAGTTTTTCCTCCAGTAGCTTGCCCGTAGTACCGGTGGCATATAGCTGGTGACGGGCGAGTATGTTGCGGTTATAGTAGGCCCAGTCCAGTATATCATCCTTTTTGTTATCGTGGGCCACCAACGCTATGCGCTTTCGGGATAGTAGTTTTCGTGTTATAGTCATCTGTATCTAAGATTAAGTCAGAATAAGCTCAGAATGGAGTCCTGGCTTGTGCAATCATAATCAAATCTGCTTGATATATTCCAGGTATTTCCTGGCTAGTACATCCCGATCGAAGTAGGTACGGGCGTAGCGGTAGCCATTTTGTCCCTGCTGAACTATCAGCTCAGGATTACTCATATAAAATCGTACCTTTTCGGCAAAGTCCTCTGGAATTTCGGGTTCCACGAAGGTACCTGCCTGCGCTTCTTCGACCAGTTCACGCGATGCGCCATCAATAGCCATCAGTACAGGCTTTTTGCAGGAAAAGTAGTCGAACGTCTTGTTGGAGTACACGGTCTTGAAGGTATCTACTTTTTTTAAGACCGAAGCCCCCAGGTCCGAGGCTAGTATGTACTTAAAGACCTCCCGCTTTGGTACCGAATCTACAAAACGTACATTGGTAAGTCCCCGCCGCTGGGCGTCAAGCTGCAGCTCTTTTTTCTGCATGCCGTCCCCAATGAGCAGGAACAGTGCATTGGTGTCGTGCAGCAGTTCGGCCGTATCCAGCACCTGCACCAGGTGATTGGCTACACCATGGGCGCCTACGTACGTAACAACAAACTTACCCTCCAGCCCATGCTCCCGCCTGAACTGGCAGCAGTCAAACTGTTGCATGACTTCTTCCGAAAGGGTAAAGTCAGCCGCATTGGGAATGAATATAATCTTATGGGCAGGGACTCCCTTCTTAGTCAGTAGCGTTTGGCGGAAGGCTGGTGTAAGTACATTAATGAGCTTCGCTTTTCTGTACACAAAGCTCTCAAACCAGTACGCAAAGCGGATGATCCAGGGATTGGTCAGTACGCCCGTGTCAATGGCTGATTCAGGCCAGAGATCACGTATCTCGAAGAGGAAGGGCGTGCGCTTCCACCACGATAGGGCTACGGCCGTAATACCCACAAAGAGCGGCGGCGAAGTGACTACTATGATGTCATACTTGCCCCTGGCGTGCCGGATGCCGCCCAGGATACTGGAAAACGTAAAGGAGAAGTAGGCCCAGAGTCGCCCCAGGAAGCTCTTGTTGTAGCTCTCCGACACGTGGCAACGAATGACCTGTATGCCATCACGGTTGGTGTACTGATAGAAGTACTGGCCCCTGTAGTGTTCCGGACGGTGGCCCATATAATGCACCATTCCAGCTAGTACCACTACCTCGTGGCCGGCTTCGGTCCAGATTCGGCTCATTTCATTCCAGCGGGAGCCGCCGCCGTCATTGTCTTCCAGAAAGTACTGGTGAATAAGGAGAATCCGCATAGGGGCTAATTTAAGACTTTACCCGAATTTCCGTCTGGATATACCGTTCGGTAGTGGTAAAGGCAAGGCGAGGAGTAGCGGTTTTGGTACCATACAGTCCCGAATACCATCCTTCTGTTTCGATCGGCGGGATTGGCTCTCCCTGAGAGGTATAAGCATTGATCTCATAGGTGTCAAAGAAAGCTTCGGACGGATGCCAGAGTTGATGCATGGGCAGGTGGGTAGGGGCGTTCAGGATTTCGTCTTCTATGATCCAGTGCAGCTGTCCGGTAACTTTAGTAACGTTTCGGGTATGGATAATACCGGAGCTGAGGTGGCTGTATCCCTGAAACCAGCCCCTAAACATAGTGCTCTCTCCATTTTCTTTCCATTCCCCTCCGGCCCTCCGGATCCAGTCGTACCAGATAAAGCGGGGACCTTTACGCATCTGATCGTGTTCATCGAGCATGATCGTATTGTGTGAAGCCGTACCGGCAAAGTACCGTATCAGCTCTTCGTCGGTATTGTACTGATAAGAGCCCGCGTCGCGCAGGACGTTCTGCCCGTTGACCCAAATGTCCAGATGCAGATTATCGGCCTGGAAGGGGCGGTCCTGGTAGCTGCCGCAGCGGAGGAATGTCAGCGTACTATGGTCCCGCAGAATATAGTACCCGCCTTTATGAAAAGCATGCGATTGTGTGCCCTTGGAAGATCGCCTGGCGGCTTTGCGGGTAGAGGGTTGGCCGGCTAGCCAAAAGGCTTCTTCCTTCCAGGTACCATGACCGTAGTTAAGGTCTTCTCCCAGGGTAGTAGCCAGGGCGTAAAGCTGCGGGCGGTAATCGCGAAAATGGCATTCACTCAGCGGAAAGAACAGTGCCCCGTCGTTGTTGCCGGAGTTGGGAAGCCAGCCGCTCCTATCATCCTGGCAGGCCCGCAGGAACTGTAGTGACTTCCGGGCGCGGTCATACACTATCTCCGACCAGCGCTCCCCGTTACGGTGCGCCAGCTGGATGGCCCAGGTCAGTAGTTGTACCACCACCCGGTGGTAGTTCATCGAAAACTGCAGGAAGGTACCATCCTGATAGATCTGATAACCTACTTCCTCCTCAAACCATCGCTTCCCCTGCTCCTTCCAACGGGTACTTTCCTGGAAGAAAGGATACAGCATCCCAACCAGGTACAGGCCCAGCGTTTCGGTAAGGGCGTGGTTGTTGCGTACTGCAATGCGTGAGAAGTGAATATTCTCCTCCACGTGCTGCATCTGCCGGTATAGGCTATTAAGAATACGTGAGAATCGCTCCTCAGTCAGTTGGGGAGAGGTTTTATAATAGTGCAGGGCAAAGGTCCAGTTAAGTACCCGAAGGGTAATCTCCTGACTGCACCGCCAGTTGGGACCACAATTCACCGGATTAGCTTCAATCCAGTTTTCTATTTCTGAAAATACAAGTTCGGACTGGTCTTCCTTCTGGTGAAAATCATAACGGATCAGGTCGTACAGGAATGTAAAGCGCGACTTTTCCCATACGTACTTGATATCGCCAGCCTCAGGAGATAGGTCGGGTATTGTGGTCCAGTGCTGGGTACTATTATAGCGGTAGCCCGTTTTGGGATTGGTGAGCCAGTCGGTGACGGTGTACCAGGTAGAGCCAAAGAATAGCAGTTTGCCTTTCTGCAGCTCTTTTACACGCTTTATAAGTGAGCCAGGTCTGGATAAGGCAAAGGGGGCTTTTTCCAGAAAAGGTTTGTCAAAGAAAAAAGAAGTATCAGAGGCTTGCCAGGCTGCCAGAGTGGTAAAGTCCTCAGCCGGAAGATCAATGGGAAAACGTTGCCTTAGTAGTCCGGTACGTACCTGTACTTCGTGCAGCGTACGAAACAGCACGTAGCGCAGGCCCATGTTGTGGAGGATCTGAAAGAGTGAATACAAACGCTTCATAGACTACAATAACTCTATACCTTTACCCACTCCCCCCGCTTCAGGCTTTCCAGCGCGGCAAAAGTGGCCCGTGATGTATTTATCAGTTCGTCAAAAGAGATTAGGGAGGCGCCCCCCGTACAGATGCGTTCCAGCAGGAGCCGGAATTGCTCCTTATGTCCCTTGTCCTGACTAGTACGCATTTTAGAAAAGCCCTTGAAGCCATAGCCCGTCAAGGTACGGAAGTTATCCAGCACCAGAGTTCGCTCCTGCGAGTACACCTCAACACGTTCCTTGGAGTAGGCTTTACTGCCGTTGGCGAAGTAGTTGATGACGCCCGTAGAGCCATTTTCGTATTTGAGCAGGATGGAGGCATTATCCGTAGTGTCGGAAGGCTGGGTGCCCATCGCGTTCATGCATACAGCCTCTACCCGGCTACCCGTGAGGTAGGTGATCAGGTCAATAAAGTGGCAGGCTTCGCCCAGTATACGTCCACCACCCACGGTTCGGTCATGGACCCACGAGTTGGCGGGGATAAAACCCGCGTTCATCGTAGCCACCACGTTCATGGGAGCACTGCCTAGCAAGGCTTTCATTTTCTGCGCATGGGGTGAAAAACGACGGTTGAAGCCCACGGTCAGGCTGCGGCTCTCGGGAGGATCCAGAAAGGTCGCTATGATTTCATCCAGCTCTTCTTCATAAATAGCCAGCGGCTTCTCCACGAATACATGCTTTCCGGCCCGCAACCCCTCTACGGCCATACGGGCGTGTTGGTTGTGCCGGGTTGTGATCATGACCAGGTCTACATCCGGGTCGCGCAGGAGCTCGTGATAATCGGTAGTACTATAGGTGATGCCGTGCTTCTGGGCCAGAGCTGTGCCTGAGAGTCCATTGGCACTGGCGATGTACTTGACAGCAGCCCCTTTCAGGGCGGGTAGCATGGTCATCTTGGTAAAGTTACCCGCTCCTATGATGCCCACTATGCCTTTTTGGGCGGAGAAAGGGCGATCATGATACCGTACCACCGTACGAAGGTCCACCTGCTCGGGATATTCCAGAATGGAAGCAATGGCCTGTGATGAGCCAATCTCGTCGTATACGCGGTCGTATTCTTCCAGGGGTACTACTTCGGTGATGAGAGGCTTTACATCCAGTAAGCCCGACGAAACTAGTTGCAGGATGGTCTGGAAGTTACGGTTTTCGGTCCAGCGTACGTACGGGAGCGGATAGTCGTGTCCCTTTTGCTCGTAGGCGTCGTCGTAGCGGCCGGGACCGTACGAGCAGGATACCTGGAAGCTTAATTCTTTCTCGTAGAACTCCGCCCGGCTAAGGTTGAGTCCTATAACCCCAACCAGTATGATTCGTCCCCGCTTGCGCGACATACGAGCCGCCTGAGATATAATATCATTGGTTTTGGCCGAAGCCGTGATGACCACACCGTCGGCACCGGTACCCAGCGTGAGGTCTTCTACAAACTTAACCGGATCGTCGCCTTTGGCGGGGTTACAGGCAGTAATGCCTTTGGCGGCGGCTATTTTGAGTTTCTGCTCATCCAGATCTATGCCTACTACTCGGCAGCCGTTGAGTCGGAGTAGTTCGGCCGTGAGCAGGCCAATTAGTCCCAGGCCAATGACTACTACCGTTTCGCCCAGGGTTGGATTCAGCAGGCGTATGCCCTGCAGACCAATCGAACCTATTACTGTAAACGCAGCTTCCTCATCAGAAACACCATCTGGTACTTTCGTAACCAGATTACGAGGTACGCACACAACCTCGGCGTGCGAACCATTGCTGGCAACCCGATCGCCTACCTGTATGTCCTGCACGCCCTCTCCTACCTCAATGACTTCTCCTACGTTGCAATAGCCCAGGGGCAGCGGCTGCTCGAGCTTGTTAAAAACCGCCTCCAGCGTAGGCATCAGCCCATCGGACTGAATTTTGTCCAGGACCATCTTCACCTTATCCGGCTGCTGACGCGCCTTTTCGAGCAGATTGGCTTTGCCAAATTCTACCAGCATTCGTTCGGTACCCAGTGATACCAGGCTTCGGCGGGTCCTGATCAGTACGCAGCCACGCTTTACTTGCGGGGCGGGTACTTCCTGTAAAATGGTTTGTCCGGTTTTAAGGTTCTGGATAAGCTGTTTCATGAAAAACAGGGACAAGGATGGATGTGGGTTCGGAGAAATTAAACTCGCTTTGAGCTTATCTGTTGCAGAAAAACAGGCTACACACAAAATAGGAAGCCACTGATCGGCCTGTTTGTGAACTCACACTGCTCTATAAACTCTGAAAGGGAGGGACTGGTTAAGCAGTAGCTCAATATTTTTAGCAACTGGTTAAAAGTTGATAGTGTAGTAGAGCACTCTGTAGGCAAAGGAGCAGGTAGCTCGCAGGTGCTACTATAACTGGATGTAAATTAGTAATTTAGTAGGAGTGTTATAAGTTGAAATTGGTACACTTCTTGCACTCTTCTGTTTGATAATGCCGATTGTTTTTTTGGGAACAGAGACGCCGCCTCCGCAAGGGAGCGCGGCGTTTTCTATTTTTTCTGATGATACTTGTCACTAATAGTGTATTCTGGCACCATGCTTGCTCTACTATACCTGACGATTCAGTTCGTTTGGTAACAAAGAAGCAGGAGCCAGGAGCTATTAGCACCTGGCTCTCTTCTCTTTTTAGGGATTCTGATTATTGATTGCTCCTCCTCCCTTATAGCTACATGTGATTTAGTGATAAAGCCTGATACCGGCAAATCGTGCCTGTAGTTCCTGCTGAAAGCTAATAGAAAGAATATAGTGAAGTTTACTGGCAAAGAACAGGTGCGGCGGGTAGCGTTCCGGTTGAGGATACGTTAAGAATGAGTAAATACCTTGAAAAGACAAAAGCACTTAACGTTACCGCTAAGTGCTTTTTTGAAGGGTGGGTCCTGAGGGATTCGAACCCCCGACCCCCTGCTTGTAAGGCAGGTGCTCTGAACCAGCTGAGCTAAGAACCCGTCTTGTTGTTGTTTGGGAGTGCAAATATTGAGGATAAATTTTTATTGTGCAAGTTTATCCTGCGCTTATTAATACATAGTGTGGCCAATAGACCATTTATATTAATCCTCTAAAATTAGGGGTCATAATTCTCATGGTGAAAATCATGTACTTAGATAAGTAGCAGGTGGCAATAAGGGGAGCAAAAGAAAAGCCGCCAACTTGTTAGGATTGGCGGCTTTTTTGAAGGGTGGGTCCTGAGGGATTCGAACCCCCGACCCCCTGCTTGTAAGGCAGGTGCTCTGAACCAGCTGAGCTAAGAACCCGTCTTGTTGTCATTTGGGAGTGCAAATATTGAATATGAAATTTTGTTGTGCAAGTGTTTTTTAGGAAAAACTTTAAAAATTTTATAAGCTTCTGATTGTCAATCGGATCTTATTCGAAATTGATATATAGCGTTACCGTGTGGCTCGACAGGCGGTTGAGGCCGGTGCTGCCAGCGTGCTGACTTGGCTGTAACATATTCACTAAGCCGTGGGAAAAGCGTAGTTCGGGAGAGAACTTGAAGAACTCAAAGAACTGCTCAAACCCTACGCCATAGTCCAGCGTCAGGTCTGATGTGGCGGTATTGATGCGGGTAGAGCTACCTCCTTCTCTGCGCTTAACGTTGGTTTCAAGCCCTAGGGTAACCCCCGCCAGCATGTACATACGGGTGTTGACCCGACGGACCGATTTGTACTTTAGCAGTAAAGGAATCTCTACCCAGGTAGACTCCCGCTTTTCGATGCGCTCACTGCCGGAAGGATAGGTGTATTTGATCTGCCGGTCGTACAGGGATACCGACGGAGTGGTACGTATATCAAAGCGCTCATTCAGAAACGCATTGATGATAAAGCCCATCCTGAAGGCAGGCTGTACCGGCGACTGGATCAGCAGTACAGAGTCGGATTGCGCAAAGGACTCGTTATGCTGGAAATTGAACCGGGTAAAGGGTACGGCGAACAAAAAACCATAATGAATGGGCTTATCATCGTAGAACTCCAGGTGGCGACGCTTGTAGCCCAGGCCCTGTGACCGGGACTCATGTGCCATGAATAGCCCAAACAGAACTACCAGAAGAACTACTTTTGACCGGTGTAAATGGTGCAGATTCCGAAAGTCAATGGTATGCATTTAGTATTTTTAAAGCCAGCTTGTTCAAAAATAGTCAGGAAGTCGCGGCCATCCGGAAATGCCTGTACCGATTCGGGCAGGTATGTATAGGCCGAACTGTCCTTCGAAACAATCTTACCAATGGTAGGGAGGATGTACTTGAAATAGAAGTTGTACAGGTGCCTGAATGGAAACGAGCGTGGCTTCGAAAACTCAACAATAACACAGGTTCCCCCCGGTCGCATCACACGATTCATATCACTCAGACCCGCCAACAGATTTTCAAAGTTGCGTACTCCAAACGAAACGATGACCGCGTCGAAATAATTGTCTGCGAAAGGCAAACTTTCCGAGTCACCGGCCCGTAATTCAATGATATCCTGCTTACCAAGCTTCTTTATTTTTTCGCGCCCTACGGCCAGCATTCCTTCCGATATATCTACACCAACAATCTTTTCGGGTTTAAGAGCCAGTGCCTCGATGGCGAAGTCACCCGTACCGGTAGCTATATCCAGTATGGTCCGGGGGTGAGCTTTGCGAAGTAGTTTGATGGCACGTTTACGCCAGTATATATCAATGCCTCCGCTCAGTAAGTGGTTCAGAAAGTCGTACTTAGGCGAAATATTATCAAACATTTCGGCCACTTGCTCTCTTTTACTATTGCCTTTATCTTTATAAGGTACTACTGTCATTCGTTTTGTGTTTTAACCAGGGGGCAAAACTAATAGGTATTCTATCTCTAAACTATTCGTTACTAGGAAAGTTCATATGTAACTGGCTGATTTTATAAGGTTCAGGCATGGATTTTATTTCTGTATGTCTATCACTCAGATCACTTGGTCTTATGCTTCGTATTTCTACACTCACTTACTTATTGCTACTCCTGTCATTCGTAACGAAGGGGCAGGGACGTGTAAGCGTTCAAACTGCTGATAGGGATGCTATCAGAAATCTTACGGCTCGTCAGCTTTCACCTTATTCCGTCACCATACGCGGTGGATTGACGCAGTTCTTTGGTGAGCTGAATGAGCAGGATATGCAGAGTATGGTCGGAATTAGTCTTAACCGAAGGGTACAGCGGGCTTTCACCATGAGCCTGGACTATACAGCCGGAAAGGTAGGAGGCCAGAAAACCGACTTTTTTAATTCGTACTTCATTAACGAGTACAATACGCTGGATCTGCTGGCCAAGTGGGATCTGACAGAGCAGTTTGGGCAGTATGATAATGCGAGGCTGCACTTCAGTGTGTACGGGGGGCTGGGTCTGATGTTTTTCAGTGCAGAAGCGTATGACCTGACTACCAACGAACGGGTGCGGTTTACTAATAGCGATTTGAGTGGCCGTAATCCACTCTTCCTGCGTTGGGGAAACCCCCGGGGTAGGCTGGGCATTAGCAAGACCAATGAGCGCACGGTACCCGTAGGTTTTAATCTGAACTATCAGCTGGCTCGTGCCTGGCGATTAGGACTGGACTACCGCTTTTACTTTGTCAGATCTGATAAAGTCGATGCAACTTCCGGAGAGCGATTGATTAACCCTGAAGAATCAACTACTTACAGTGATACACCCAATGATAAGCTTAGCTTCATATCGGCCACAGTGACCTACCGGTTCAGCCAGAATACCCGGGATACAGATAAGGACGGGATACCCGACGATCGTGACCGGTGCCCCGATGTACCTGGAACAGCTCAGTTCTTTGGCTGTCCGGATACCGATGGAGATGGTGTACCTGACTATGTGGACAGATGTCCTACGGAGGCAGGATCAGTGGCCGCTCGTGGATGTCCTGATACGGATGGGGATGGTATTCTGGACCGGATTGACCCTTGTCCTAACGAAGCCGGTACGGTAAATGGATGTCCGGACCGTGATGGTGATGGTGTGGCGGATAGTGTGGATGCCTGTCCTGATGTAGCGGGTGACCCCCGCTACGGAGGCTGTCCCGATACTGATAACGATGGTATTGGCGATCACGTAGACCAGTGCCCTGACCGGCCGGGTACCTACGCCAACGGTGGCTGCCCCGATACGGATGGTGATGGTGTGTACGATGGTATTGATAAATGCCCCGAAGAGGCCGGCCCTCGTAACCGCGATGGTTGTCCACTGGTAAGTGCGGCTACCCGACAAACGATGCAAAGCCAGTTGGACTCACTACTGACGACGCCAATAAGATTTTCATCAGGTACTGACGATATTGAACGATCATCGTATAATACACTTAATACTATAGCCACCTTAATGAGAAGGTATCCAACGGCTCAGTTTGTGGTGGAAGGGCATACCGACAATGCCGGAAATGCGGACTCTAACCTTAAACTATCCGAGCAGCGGGCTATGGCTGTACAGCAGTACCTGATTTTTCAGGGAGTAAGTGGCGCTCAGATGACGGCATTAGGATTTGGAGATACGCGTCCTCTAGCGGACAATACCACACCCGAGGGACGAAATCGTAACCGGAGGGTCATCATTCGCGTGAGAGAGTAAGATAAGTATATCCTTAGCGTCTTTTTAACTACCTGAAGCCGCTATACCGCTACCTGCGGTATAGCGACTTTTTTGTGTTTAGCAGCCTTCAATCGTATTCTTGTTGCCTGGGTACTTCGTCTATACTCTTACGGAAGCAAGACTAAAAGCCCCTAAATTTGGCTTATAATTGGCATTATTATTGATTTATGAATTATAGAGGTGGTAGATTGAAATCGTGCAGCCAGCCCTAGTAGGCCATCTATCTGATATGAATAGATACATTGGCTTATCACTTTCTAGTTCTGTATGACAAACACACTATCTTCCCTTTATCACTCTATTCCCATCTTTAAAAAAAACATACAAACAATAGGAGCCGCTACCTTGCTGTTAAGCGGGTTATATGGGTGTTCAACTTCAAGTCAGGAAGTACAGCCAGTCGAGAAAACAGCTGACACCTATAGCGCAGAGGTAGCGGATAAATGGGCTCAACTTACTCTCAGGCTCACCCGCACGACTCCCGGATTTTCTCCGCCGGTGGCCTCCCGGGCTATGGGATACGCCGGCCTGACTCTATACGAAGCCGTAGTACCGGGTATGCCTGCCAATCAATCCATGGCAGGGCAGCTCAATCAGCTTGAAAGCCTACCCACAGTGGAGGCCGGACAAACGTACAATTGGGCGTTAAGTGCCAACGCGGCCCAGGCCGAAATACTCCGTAACCTATACGCTAATACTTCGGCTGCCAACAAGGCTACTATTGACTCACTTGAGGTAGCCTTACATACTGATTACGCTCAGGAGGAGCAGACAGAGGTAGTAGAAAGATCAGAGGTATTTGGCAAAGCCATCGCAACGTCTATTTTTGAATGGTCCAGAAGTGACGGCGGTCATGAGGGGTACGCCCGTAATTTTCCGGCGGACTATGTAGTACCTGTATTTAATGGCTCCTGGCGCCCTACTGAAAACGGTCGTACGGTGCCGATGCAGCCCTACTGGGGCCGAAACCGCACCTTTGTGGTCCAGAACTCCGTCATGCCCCTGCCCCAGCCCTTACAGATATCTACTTCACCTACCTCACAGTACTATGCGCAGCACCTGGAAGTATATACCAAGAATAAATCACTAACGCAGGAAGAGAAGGAGATTGCTATCTGGTGGGCCGATGACCCAAGCGAGACATCTACTCCACCTGGTCACTCGTATAACCTTGCCCGAATAGCGCTCAAAACAGCAGGAGCTGATCTGGGGAAAGCGGCCGAAACACTGGCTCGTACCGGAATAGCCGTAGCGGATGCTTTTATACTATGCTGGAAGTGTAAGTACGCCTTTAGCGCTGAGCGCCCTTATACCTTTGTGCGTCGGGCCATCGATCCTAACTGGATTCCGTTCTGGCCGGCTCCTCCCTTTCCCAGCTATACCTCCGGCCATGCCTATCAGTCCGGTGCTGCGGCTACGGTGCTAGCCGCTCTGTATGGTCCCAACTTTAAGTTTACGGATGACACGCACGTAGGTCGTATCCGTGATGTCCAGCGAGGTGCTGATTTTAAGGCACGTGGATTTAATTCATTCTGGGAAACGGCCGAAGAGTCAGCTTACTCCCGCTTTCTGGGAGGTATTCATACTCGTCAGGACAATGATACCGGGCTGAAAGAAGGCAGGAAGATCGGACAGAACATCAATGACCTCAACTGGAAGAGGTAGATTTCCGTCGTAATAGTGCTAAAGAAACTGTGGCACAGAGTTGAACCAGGGCACTGTTCAGAGCTGTGCCATGGATACTAATGGGAAGCCATGGGTACTAAAGGAAGAGAAGCCATATCTGATGATATGGCTTCTCTTTTATATAAATAAGATCTCTTAGTAAGCACGCACCAGCTTGCCCTCGTGGAAGTTGACATATGCTTTGTTAACTACCTTATTTCCTCCAGCTGTCGGGTAATTACCGGTAAAGTACCAGTCGCCCACGTGGTCAGGACAGGCTTTATGCAAATTCTCGACAGTCTGGAAAATAACCGATACTTCGGCTTTTAATCCATGAGGACGAATGATCTCAGCTACCTTAGCGGATACTTCCTCATCCGAGAACGGCTCGTACAAAGCCTTTACAAAGTTGGTGGAGTAGGCATTTCTGGAAGCTACCGTAGCTGCACATTGTGTATATACTTCTTCGCGCAGATAGTCCAGCCCTCTTTCTTCCAACAATTTAAGCGTAGCCCTGAAGGCAACAAAGTCCTTCATCTTAGACATATCTATACCGTAGCAGTCAGGGAAACGGATCTGAGGTGCTGACGATACGATTACAATCTTCTTGGGACCCAGACGATCCAGCATCTTGAGGATACTCTTCTCGAGGGTAGTACCCCGTACGATAGAGTCATCAATGACTACCACGGTATCAATGCCCTTACGAACTACCTCAAACGTAGTATCGTACACGCTGGATACCATATCATCGCGTAGTTCGTCGGCGGTGATAAAGGTACGTGACTTTACATCCTTGGTAACCAGCTTCTCAATACGAGGGCGGAACGAAAGCAGCCGGTCGAGGTCTTCCTCAAACAGAATACCCTCCATGATCGCCTCTTTACGCTTCTTAGCCAGGTACTCTTCCAGACCTTCGATCATACCGAAGAAGGAAGTTTCAGCCGTATTGGGTATGTAAGAGAAAACCGTATTTTCCAGATCGTAATCAATCTCTTCCAGGATCTGCGGGATCAGCAGTTTACCAAGTTTCTTACGCTCGTTGTAAATATCCGGATCGGTACCGCGAGAGAAATAGATCCGCTCAAAGCTACAAGAACGCTTCTCAAGCTGAGGCAGGATTGAAAGCTCATTATACTCACCGTCCTTATTAATGATCAGGGCACTGCCGGGCGTTATTTCCTGAATCTGGTTATATTCTACGTTGAAAGCGGCCTTGATAGCCTGCTTTTCTGAAGCTACTACTACAACCTCATCATCGGCATAGTAGTAGGCAGGGCGGATACCCGCCGGATCACGCATGACGAATGCTGAGCCGTGGCCGGTAAGGCCGCACATGGCGTAGCCTCCGTCAAAGTCGCGGCACGAACGGTGGAGTACACGCTGAAGATCTATATTATCCTCAATAACATCCGACAGTGTCGGGTTTTCGAATATACCCTTGAAGCGGTCAAATACCCGTTGGTTTTCTTCGTCCAGGAAGTGGCCGATCTTTTCCATTACGGTTACAGTATCCACTTTTTCCTTGGGATGCTGTCCCAGTGATACCAGCTTACCAAATAGCTCGTCCACGTTGGTCATGTTGAAGTTACCCGCCATAACCAAGTTACGGCTACGCCAGTTGCTCTGACGAAGCATGGGGTGGCAGTTTTCAACTTCGTTGGCACCATGGGTACCATACCGAAGGTGCCCTAACCAAAGCTCACCCGTAAAGGCTACGTTCTCCTGCAGCCATTGGGCGTCAGTAGCACGTTCTTTATTATCCTTTAAAGCTTTACGGAATTTTTTGTGAACTTTAGCGAAGATATCCGCTACGGGTTGTGGCTCGACTGAGCGGTACCGGCTGATATACCGGCGACCTGGGGGTACCTCTATCTTGATGTTAGCTACTCCGGCTCCGTCCTGTCCACGGTTAACCTGCTTTTCCATCATTACCGATAGCTTGTGTACCGCGTAGAGGGGGGTCTGGTACTTATCAATATAATACTGATAAGGCTTCCGCAGACGGATGAGAGCAATTCCGCACTCGTGCTTTATGGCGTCACTCATGAGAAGATGAGGTGTTAGTGTATAAGCTGGTATTCAAAAAATTACAAAACTTCTTCTCGGTTTTGATACTGACTAAACTACCCACTGGATGCTTTAGTTCGTAGTGATTATTACAAAGGTATAAATTACTTTGCGTGGAAGAACGATGTGTAGCCTGAAAAAATTTGATGGCTCCAACGTTACTTCATTGCGGAAAGTCGGCTCATTGTAACCAGGCCGCCATTATGATAACTATGTAGTTGTACGAATAGAAATTTATTTAGAAAAACGATCGAAAATAATATGGGAAATATAATTAAAAAAAGATGGGGTTGGGTAGTGGCAGGTCTGGTACTTGCTGCCGTTACGGTCCGGGCGCAGGCTCCCAGGGAGTCGTCGCTGCTATGGGAAATCTCAGGAAAAGCGTTGACCAAACCCTCGTACCTGTATGGTACCATACACCTGATCTGCCCCACTGATTTCAGCCTGAGTGATGGTCTTAAAGAACGCCTACAGAAAGCCGAGCAACTGGCGCTGGAACTGGATATGGACGATCCGGGAATGATGATGTCGATGGCCCAGCTCATGCTGATGCAGGACAATAAGCAGCTAAGTACCTTGTTGCCTAAAGATGATTACACCCGGCTGAACCAGTTCTTCCGGGATTCGGTGGGAATGAATATAGCGCCGTTTGAACGCGCCAAGCCTTTTGTGCTGATGAGCCTCCTGTTTAACCGGGTATTGGACTGTCAGCCGCAGTCGTACGAAATGACGCTGGTGGGTCTTGCCAAAAAGCAGCAGATAGAGGTAGTAGGGCTGGAAACCGTAGCGGAGCAAATGGCCGTATTTGACACCATACCCTACCAGGATCAGGCCCGAATGCTGGTACAGATGATTGATAACCTACCCAAAGCCCGCACAGAATTTACACAGATGGTGAGCCTGTACAAGAAACAGGATGTAGCCGCGCTTCACAAGATGACACTGGAAAGTGACTTTGATATGCAGGGCCAGGAAGAGGTTCTGCTCAATGGTCGTAACCGCCGCTGGATACCACTTATGGCAGCTATGATGACACAGAAGCCTACCTTTTTTGCCGTAGGAGCGGCACATCTGGGAGGTGATGAGGGAGTAATAGCCTTACTCAGAAAGCAGGGATACAAAGTTACGCCTGTACGTCAGTAGGGGCTCTTGCTTACTTCCCTACAACTGTCCGATCCAGTGGATAAGCCAGTTGGGACGGAAGAAGAGTAGCACGACCAGCGCCATCAGCAGGCCTGCCAGTACGCGGTTGGCGACGAGAGGCGCTGTAAAATCCTGCTGCTCGGGTGCCGTCTCGGGGACCATCACGGGAGACGTACGGAAAAACAGTAAGAATGGTATGCGCAGGTAGTAGGCCAGCGATATAGCGGCATTCAGGATACCTCCGATCAGGAGCCAGAGCATCCAGGGCTGTCCCATCTGCTGGTAGCTATCCCAGAGCGCCGAGAATACCAGCCACTTGGCGGTAAAGCCTACCGTAGGCGGTAGACCCGCCAGGGCTATCATTACTACCGTAATCGCTATACTTACTCCTACCTGCTTGCGTCCCAGCCCGGTGTAGAGGCTTAGATCTGTATTGGTTCGCGGATGAAGCAAATCAATAAGGAAGAAGGCAGCCATATTGATGAGTACGTAGGAGGCCGTATAAAAGGTAGCTGCTTCAAAGCCGGGTTCCGTATAAGCCACTATACCTACGATCAGGTACCCGGCCTGTGCGATGGATGAGTACGCCAGCAGGCGACGCGCGTTCTGCTGCCAGAGCGCTGCGACGTTACCGGCCGTAATGCTGATCAGAGCTACACCACCCAGCGTGGGAAGCAACTGGGGAGGAAGGGCACCAGTAAGCCGCATCAGTACCAGGAGTGCCGCCGCCTTGGGGGCTACTGACAGAAAGGATACCAGCGGCGTGGGCGCAGCCTCATACACATCGGGTGTCCATACATGGAAAGGTACCAGTGACAGCTTAAAGAGCAGCCCGCCCAGTGTCAGCAGTAGGGCTACCTGCATCACAAAAGTGGGATTATTGGCCAGGCCCGCCTGCATGGCCTCGTTGGTGATATCCAGGGTGCCCGTGAGGCCATAGATCAGGGATATACCATAGAGCATAATGGCCGAACTTACCGACCCATAGAGCAGGTACTTGATGCCGCCTTCGGTTGCTTTTCGATAGGGAGAGAGGGCCACCAGCAGGTACGAACATATCGACAGCAGCTCCAGAGCGAGGTATATTGTCAGCAGGTGCGTGGCCATACACAGCAGCGTCATACCTAGCACCGCTGCTACCAGGAGCGCATTCAGCTCGGAGGGGAAGGTATAACGCAGGTACCTTATATGCAGCAGTGTGCCTAGCCAGGCTACCACCACCAGACCTTTGAAGAATACAGCCTTGTTGTCCAAGTACAGTAACGGTTCAAATCGGAAGCCGGGTGCACCTCCCCACTGCGTTATTACCAGTCCCAGCGTCACGATGGCTCCCAGTATGGTACCTGTCTGCAGCCAGCGGGCAGCTTTTTCTTTTCCCAGCCGGGGCGTTAGTAGTAACTCGGCCGTGAGGAGAAGCAGAAAAAAAACGGTCAGAAAGAGTTCAGGGCCTATACCGGCCAGACTCTGACGAATATGGAGGAGTTGTTCGTTGAGATACAAAATCGTTGGAACAATTTTTTGACAAAAGTACACACAAGATGGTAGGCCTCACCAAAAAATGTGAGATTAAAGCCTGCACCGCATTAAATCATAGATTTATTACTTATTTAAGGTCAAAGTAGTACCTAACACAAATCTCTAACTTATATGACCATGAAAAAAATAATAAGTAGTCTGGTACTGGCAGCATTTCTGATACCAGCCCATGCTCAGTACATGACCGACGTCAACGGGCGTGTTGTTTCGGAATACAAATATACGGATACAGAGGGATCTCCCTATTTGCTCGACGACAAGTGGATTACGGGGACTCTCCGGACTACCAGCGATAAGGTGGTAGATGGCGTTAAAATGAAGTACGATATATTTCAGGATGAACTTGAGTATGAAAAAGAAGGTAAGCTGTATCGTCTGGGCGCTAATGAAGTAGTAGAGTTCGCTATGCCGACCGGTGATGCCCTGTATATATTTCGACGTGGTTTTCCGGCCATTGATGATCAGACCGAATCCAGCTTTTACCGGGTACTACATGATGGTAATACCAAGCTGCTGAAGCGCTTCGAAAGCAAAAAGCGGGAGGAGAAACAGTATAATTCGGCTACGGCCGTCAGCCGTTTTGTTCCTAATGAGCAACTATATGTTTATAAGCAGGGGAAGATGCACCCTATCAAAAAAGGGGACAAGAAGGCGCTCCTAAGCCTGCTTAGCGATAAGAAAAATCTTATGGAGCATAACATAAAAGAACAGCAACTTAACCTTAAGTCAGAGGTGGACATGGTCAAGTTGCTGGAAGAATATGATGCCTATAAAGCTGGTGACGCAGATCCCCGCTAAGACATTAAGATATAGAAGTAGGCCTCTATTCGGGTTGGTCTGTAAACATGTATCCAACTCCCTTTAGGGTCTTGATGTAGCCTTCGCCGAGTTTTTCACGAAGCTTGCGAATGTGTACATCTACGGTACGTTCGAGTACATAAATGTCAGCTCCCCATATTTTTTGGAGTAGCTCTTCGCGGCTAAACACCTTGTTGGGGCTCTGGGCAAGGAAGAACAGCAGTTCAAATTCTTTCTTGGGGAGTATAATCGACTTTTCTCCCTGACTTACCGTATAATTCTGACGATTTATAGAAAGGTCGGCAATGGTGACTTCATCACCAGGGTCGGCCTTTTGTGCTTCCCGCCGGAACAGCGCGTTGATGCGGCTCATCAGAGCGCGGGGTTTGATGGGCTTGGTAATATAATCGTCAGCGCCTATTTCGAAGGCCGCTACTTCGGAGTACTCTTCGGAGCGTGCCGTCAGGAACAGGATGTACACGTGGCGGAGCTCCGCGGTCTGCCGGAGGATACGGGCTGTTTCGATCCCATCCAACTGAGGCATCATGATGTCCAGCAGGATCAGGTCCGGGACAAAATCTTTGGCTATTTCAATGGCCTTTTTACCGTTGGAAGCGGTTTCTACAAAGTACCCCTCCTTCTGAAGATTATACTCCAGTAGCTCTACTATATCCGGATCGTCGTCAACCACTAGTACTTTTGTTGCTACCTGAGTTGCTGCTTTGGCGCTCATGCGGTGAGGTGATTGAGGTTATTAATTCAGGTTCGAAATTAGCGTATGTGTTAAGGATATCGGTCGCAGAGGCTGAGTCTTAACACAAATTTAACATCAGCGACGCATTAATTTAAACACCTGCCTTTGCTCATTGGTCACCAGCAGGTCCGTGTTATTCAGGAACATAATACCTTCGGTCTGCTTCTTTACCAATCGGAGGCAGCCCAGAGGGTGGTTGAAATTGATCCTACCTGACTCTACTCCAAACAATAGTATTTTACCATAGGTTAGTAATGCGTAGGTTTTACCATCGGGGCTAATGTCCGCTCCGGTTACCTGGCCTTGTATAGCTATACTATCAACGGGAGTTACCACATAATCACCCGCCTGTGTAGGTACTTCATAAAGCTTGACTGAATGATCCGTTTTAGTCCGGTTTTTCGAGAAGAGGTACAGCTTTTGGTTGTAGTAAAACATCGCCTCACTATCATATTGCTGTGATTCAGGAGCCAATGACGGTTGGCTATCCTGCTCTGCGTAGCGAAAGGTGATGGTTTCAGCCCGGGAGGTTTCGGGTGAAACAGCGAAGATATTGAATGAGCGGCGCGTGTTGCTGTTGTTGCCCGTATCAGCAATATACAGGATGCCTTCCGGGCTTTGGGCCAGATCTTCCCAGTCCTGGTTAGGTATGTCCGAAACCTGAAAGGTAGATACCAGGGCTCCTCTATGATCTACTTCGTACAGTACCGATCCTCCTCCACTATCATTATGAGTCCAGAAGGTATTGTCGCCTCGGCCCATAGCCAAACCTGAGCTCTCATCAATAATCGCCGGAAGTTTACCTATTTTGCTAATCTTGTAGTCGGAACGTACCTTTTCAAGATTATGCTGCTGACGTTCGGTCTGACAGCCGCACAGCATTGTTTTAAATAAAAACCACAGATAAAAAAGCTTCATATATGAACACCTCTACGGGGCCTGGCCAAATCAAAGATACAAGATTCCCTTTGTACTTTAAAGTAGCCTGTATTATGGTATCACTGCTGGCAGGCGTATACATACTGTACATTCTTCGTGAAATTATTATTCCCCTTGCCTTTTCGGTACTGTTCTCTATACTGCTGCATCCGTTGTGCCTGCGGCTTGAACGCTGGCGTGTGCCACGCATACTGGCTATCCTGATCAGTATCCTTATATTTATCGTGGTCCTGGTGGGCCTGATTTATGTAGCCTCTATTCAGATCGCAGGCTTCGCCGATGAGATACCTCGCATAACAGCCAAAGCAGAAGACCTATTGGACCAGATGTTGTCGATGGGCGAGCGATACTTTGATTTAAGTCGTAGCCAGCAGGTAACCGAAGGAAAAAGGTACCTCTTGAATGCATTGGGTGAAAGCCGGACCATGCTACTGAGCACCGTAGTTGCTACTACCGGTACTCTTACAACCGCTATTCTGGTACCTATTTATGTATTCTTTTTCCTGCTGTACCGCGATTTTTTCAGACGCTTTCTGCACAAGGCTTTCAAGCAGGTACCCCATTACAAGCTGGATCGTATTCTGCAGAAAATATATGAAGTCATTAAGAGCTACCTGGCGGGACTGGTGCTGGTCATAGGTATCGTGGGGGTGTTAAATACCATCGGCTTACTTCTGCTGGGGATTGACAATGCCATTTTCTTTGGCTTTCTGGCTGCTTTTCTGATCCTTATTCCCTACGTCGGTATCCTCATCGGCTCTATTCTACCGGCCCTGATGAGTATTGTCACGGAAGATTCTCCCATTTATGCTCTAGGGGTAATTGGGGTGATGGCTTTCGTGCAGTTTCTGGAAGGTAATTTTATCACGCCTAATATTGTAGGTTCCAAGATAAGTATCAACCCGCTGGCGGCTATTGTGGCTCTGTTTCTGGGGGGGCAGCTATGGGGCCTGTCGGGATTAATACTGGCGTTACCGCTGACAGCCATCATAAAGGTAATACTGGACTCCAGCCCCAGCCTTGAGCCATATGGCTACCTGTTGGGTGAGCCGGAGCGTGAGGTGGCGGAAGAAAATGCCCGCGAGGAGCAGCGCGCACAGATAGTGGAACCCCAAAAGCGCCGACGACCACCCCGTCACCGCAATCGTAAGAAGCCTACCCCTAATAACAGACCTGAAGGTACTCCGCCGCCACCGCCCGGACCTACTGGCCCTAGAAATTCAGAGGATCAAGATTCTTAAAATGGCCGTTGAGACGGATGCGGGCCTTGGTCTGCTCCATGTCAGCCACTACAGGTAATACTTTGCGCAGGTGTTGGATCAGGAATAGTTGCCTTTCGCTTTCCTGAGGTATTGTAAGCAATTCGTACTCATCGTCCAGCGACATACCTACCTTATGAGCAACCTGGAATGAGAAAGGCGCAACCTCTACCTGATACTCCACAGTAATGGAAAGCAAGTTGTAGAGCTGGTCGAGTAGCTTTGTGAGCTCGGGCAGAGGGCTATCCAGGTCGGTAGACTCGGAGGTGTAGATAACTTCTCCACCGGCGTATAGCTTATCTTCCATGGGATTATTGAAGGTATCGATCTGGAACACCCGCAGGCCTCTCGTTGAAATGTCCATCCGGCCGTCGTCGTAGCGCTTGTGCAGGGCCACTACTTCTACCTCGGTACCATAGCCGGGCAACCGGTCGTTCAGAAAGGCCGGGATTCCAAACGTCTTATTTTCCTCCAGGCACTCATCGATGAGCTGTCGGTAGCGAAGCTCAAAAATATGCAGATTAAGTTTCTCGCCCGGATAAACAACCAGATTCAGAGGAAACAGGGGGAGCATTGGTGTCATGCCTTAGAGTTATTTATGGGTTGGCAGGAGTAGCCTTTTCGACACTAACACCAACACCCAGTACAAATGGCAGCGGATTTTGCCGCATGGACTGTTCAATGGTGAGCGTATAGGTACCTGACTTAGGGAAATGGTAGTTCTGGAGAAAAGGTATCTTGTGGTCGAACAGGTCTCCCAGGCCGCTTCCGTACGGTTTACCCGTAGTTTCGTTGGAAAGATACAGCTCTTCCAGGCGGGCAGCTACTATCTGACCATCCGGCCCGGTTATTTTGCGTGTCAGGTAGAGGTTATAGTAGGGGTACTGCAGGCTGTTACGTACCAGGTAGTACAGGTTATATGCCTGAGTAGTATCCGTAATTTCGATCTTAAAAGTAGGAGTGTTCTTGACGTACCAAAGGCCATCTTCAATATCTTCGTAGGCTTTATATACGGTGTTAGGGTCATTACAGCCGGATAGCCATATGCTTAGCCCCACTACTCCCAGAATCTTCAAAAGTCTCATTCGGAATCAGATAAAGTACAGGACAAATCTAATTCCGAATGGGCACCTTTCAAAACGGTCAGGCTGTTTGCTGCCTAAAGTAGCGTTTCAGCCAGGTCCGGTCAGCCGCTACTTTCCACCGGGTCATCCACTGCGCTTTGGTACTGACCAGATTATCAAATACCGTGGTAGAAGGAGTGATTTCTTCGTCAGCAATGGCCTGCTTCACTTCACTCATAGATAAGGTCTTAACCTTCTTATGCGCATCAAGGTAAGCTACCGACCGATCAAAGAAATCCACATTCAGTTGCTGGCCGATTTCCTGTAGCCAGTGTACAGTCCTATCGATGGAGCAGCCGCTGGGGTGTTCGTGCGATTCATCAACGGCAATGACGACAAATCGGTTATAGAATACTTTTCCCGATGATAGCAGGGGTTTGTTGTGCGCAGCCCATCCATCAAGTGCAGCCTTCAGGGTTTCGGTGATGGTTCCTGTCTCCTGCTCGGTCAGTTCCCGTGAAGCCTGATAAATCCAGATACGGGCGTTAAAATCTATCTCATCAAACGGAATGTACATAACATATAGAGTTTTGATTACTACTAATTTACAAAAAAAGGCTAACCAGGGGCTGTCGGCTCATTAGTATTTCAACAAGTTGCCCCCGCTCTGGGTTCGCTTGCAGTAAAAGGTATCTCTTACTATCCTTTTTAGGATGTAAAAGAACAAAAAAACTATGTTTAGTCGTCGCGATGCTATCCGAAAAGCTACTCTTGGATTGGGAGCTATCGTTATGCTGGATACTGAGTCTCTTCTAAAGCCCCAGTATCACCTGGGCGCCTGCGACTGGTCATTGGGTAAAGCCATGAGTCCGGAGGCGTTTGACCTGGCCCGGCAGATTGGCTTGCAGGGGCTGCAGGTGAGCTATAATACGGGCAAGGATGAAGTAGGCCTATCTAACCCGGCTATGCTACAAGCCATTCGTGAAGCCGCCAAACGTACTGGAGTGCAGGTATCCAGTCTGGCGATTGGGCAGCTAAACCAGGTACCCTACAAGTCAGAAGGCCGAACGGAGGAGTGGGTATGGAATAGCGTGGAGGCGGCCCGGGCGTTGGGGGCGCCGGTAGTGTTACTGGCTTTTTTCTCACAGGGGGATCTGCGGAAGGATGATGCGGGTAAGAAAGTAGTCGTTAGTCGGCTTAAAAAAGTAGCCCCGCAGGCTGAGAAGCAGGGCGTGACGCTTGGAATAGAGTCGTACCTGAGCGCGCAGGAGCACCTGGACATTATCCAAGCCGTAGGCTCGCCCGCCGTAAAGGTGTACTACGACTTCCGTAATGCCACCGATGCGGGCTACGACATCTACCAGGAGATCCCCATGCTGGGCCGGGAGCAGATCTGCGAGATCCACATGAAAGAAAATGGCTTCCGCCTGGGTGAAGGCACCCTAGACTGGCCCCGAATAGCCAGGGCGGTGAAGGATATAGGCTATAAAGGCTGGATGCAGCTCGAATGGGCCAGTCCCAAAGGAATTGATATTGTAGAATGCTACCGCCATAACCGCCAGTACCTTGAGAAGCTGTTCAGGTTTTAGGTAGCTGTATGCTTTAAGCTTTAGGCAGTAAGCTTCATTTATTAAACCAACTAGCTTTAAATTCATCAGTGAGTAATAACGGTACTTGTCCCATGAATATATCCCTGCCTCTTCCCTCACACAAGCAACTCACCCTCGTTCTGGCCGCTGCCGTTACCGTGCTGGGTGGCCTGGCTTTTCTGCCCTCCCTCCCACCACAAAAATCTGCTTCGCTACCCGTAGCGGCCGAGGACTCCTCCCGCCTTTACGCCCCCGATGACCTGGATGTAACGCTCTGGGCCGAGGCACCGCTGTTCCATAACCCTACTAATATAGATATTGATGCCCGGGGACGAGTATGGGTAACTGAGGCGGTTAACTACCGGGACTTCAACACCAAACCGGGTGAACGACTGTCGCACCGAACTAAGGGTGATCGGGTGGTGATCCTGGAGGATAAAGACGGAGATGGCAAGGCTGAAAGCTCCAAAGTATTTGTCGAAGATTCGCTGCTGACGGCGCCGCTGGGTATTGCGGTCATTGGTAATAAAGTAATCGTATCCTGCGCACCTAACCTGCTGGTGTACACGGATGAGGATGGCGACGACCGTCCTGACCGTCGCGAAGTACTGCTGACTGGCTTCGGGGGCTACGACCACGACCACTCGCTGCACGCTGTAGTAGCGGGACCGGATGGCCGCTGGTACTTCAACACTGGCAACGCCGGGCCGCACGTAGTGACCGACCGCAGCGGCTGGACCCTGCGTAGCGGGAGTCTATACACCGGCGGTACTCCCTATAACAAGGAGAACCAGGGCAACATGAAGTCGGACGACGGGCGCGTATGGGTAGGTGGCCTGGCGTTGCGTATCAATCCTGACGGGACGGGGCTGAAGGTACTGGGGCACAACTTCCGTAACAACTACGAGCTGGCGCTGGATAGTTACGGTAATATGTGGCAGAACGACAATGACGACCAGGTCATTACCTGCCGAACGTCTTTCCTGCTTGAAAATGGCAACGCTGGGTACTTCTCGACCGACGGTACCCGCTATTGGCAGGCCGATCGCCGACCGGGGCAGGATATGTTCACGGCGCACTGGCACCAGGAGGACCCAGGCGTCATGCCCGCCGGTGATAACACCGGTGCGGGTTCGCCTACCGGCGTACTGTACTACGAAGGCGACGCGCTGGGGCCACAGTACCGGGGTACCTTATTGAGTTGCGAGGCCGGGCGCAACGTCATCTTTGCCTATCAGCCGCAAAAAGACGGTGCGGGATTCAAGTTGCAGCGCCGCGACATGATTAGCTCCTTCCCGCAGGCCTCGGAGCGCTATGAGTGGTTCGAGACGGACAAAGACGCGCGTAAGTGGTTTCGGCCATCAGACATAGCCGCCGGGCCTGAAGGCGCCCTTTACATCGCCGATTGGTACGACCCCATCGTGGGTGGCCACGCCATGCATGACCGCAAAGGCTACGGCCGTATTTATCGCGTCACACCCAAAGGTAAGAAGCTCTCCACGCCCAAGCTGGACTTAAGTACTACAGCGGGTATGGTGGAAGCCCTGAAGAATCCGGCGGTAAACGTGCGCCTGCTGGGATTTGAGGCGCTACGTCGTAAAGGCGAAGCGGTAGTGGGTGAAGTGAAAGCACTACTAACTGCCGATAACCCTTACCACCGGGCGCGGGCGGTGTGGTTGCTGCCGCAACTGGGAAAACTGGGGAGAATAGAAGCCGAGAAACTACTGCAAAGTCCGGATGAAAATATGCGCATGACAGCCTTCCGGGCGCTACGGGCTACAACGCCGGATGTACTCCCCTACGCCCGTCAGATGGCAGGAGATGCCGATGCCGCCTTGCGGCGGGAAGTGGCCATTGCCCTGCGTGATGTACCCTATGAACAATCAAAACCTATAATTACAGAGCTGCTGCAATTCTACGATGGAAAGGACCGCTGGTACCTGGAGGCGCTGGGTACTGCGGTCGAAGGTAAAGAGGCGCAGGTGTACCAACTGGTGCAAGAGCTGTACAGGGAGCAGCCGGAGGCCTGGTCGCCGCAGCGATTCAACCTCACCTGGCGGTTGCATCCCGCACAGGCTGTAAGTGATCTGAAGCTACGCGCTGGTTCGGCGAAGGTACCTGCTGAGGAGCGGCGTAAGGCCCTGACGGCGCTGGCCTTTGTAAAGGATAAGAAGGCGGCAGAGGCGATGCTGGCTCTTTCGTCTTCGCAACTACCCGATGTAGCCACGGGTGCGGGCTGGTGGCTCAACTTCCGCCGGACCAACGATTGGGCCGAGCTGCTCGACTGGCAGACAGCCACGACGCAAGCCATTACGCCCGCCTACCGTCAGATGCTAGATCTCAAAAAGCAGGTACAGGACAAGAATCAGCCAATAACAGCCAGGATCGAGGCGGCAAAGAAGATGGCCTCAGATGCCGACGGAGGTAATATGCTGATAGACTTGAAAGCCCAGTGGCAACTACCCGATACCATTGCAAAGGCGGTAAGTGAGCAAATCTTCGCCAATCCTGACCAGAATGTGCGGGTACTTGCCAGTCAGTTCTTTCCGCGTAACGGCAAGGTACTGAAGGTAGACTTCATCGCCCGGATGAATGGTAATAGGGAGAAGGGAAAAACCATCTTCGCCACCAACTGCGCCACCTGCCACCGTCACGGCGAGAACGGCGCCGAGGTAGGCCCCGACCTGACGCAGATTCACCAGAAGTTCGATAAACTAGCTCTGTTGGATGCTATCGTAAATCCCTCGGCTAGTATGGTGTTCGGTTACGAAGCCTATACCATTACGACTAAGAAGGGCGAGAGCTACTTCGGTTTCCTGCTCAGCGACGGCGCCACGGTAGTACTCAAAGATGCCGCTGGGAAGCAGCATGCCATCAAAGCCAATCAGATTAAAGACAGAGTAAAGATGCCCCGGTCCCTGATGCCCGAGCCTACGGTACTGGGACTGGACGAGCAGGCTCTGGCTGACCTGACGGGCTACCTGCTTAGTTTTAAGCAGTAGGTGTGCAGAATCTGCTTCGCTAGTCACTATTTTTGCCCCTCAATTTAAGAGTAGCAGCACCAGGTAGTTCTACAGAAACTACCTGGTGCTGCTCTTTGGTAAAAATAAAAGATGATACAGTACCAATTAGCCTCACCCGTAGACCTGGAATCGCTCCGCCAGTTTAGCCAGCGACTATTCATTGATACCTATCAGGCGCTAAATACGCCAGAAGACATGGCTTTGTACGTGGAGCAGGCTTTTGCTGAAGAGCCTTTCACCGCTGATTTTTATAAGCCTCAGGTGAAGTACTGGCTGGCGGTGGAGGATGGTGCCATCGTAGCCTATATGAAGATGGTACTGGGAAGTCAGTTACAGCCGGAGCCGGAGCGGAAGGGCGTTGAGATCAGTCGTTTTTACGTGGATAAACCCTACCAGGGAGCCGGTTTGGCTCGTGAATTTATGCAGCACTGTCTGGATTGGATGCAGGCAGAGAGATTTGAGCTGGTATGGTTGGGTGTATGGCCCCAGAACCCGCGGGCGGTGCGTTTTTATCAGAAAATAGGCTTTGAAAAAGTAGGCGAAGCTACTTTCCTGCTCGGCACCGACCCGCAGACGGATGACCTCATGCGCAAGTACCTCTAAAACAAAAGCGGATACCTTTATCAGGTACCCGCCTACTGGTTTGTAGATGAAGTGATATAGTTTTAGAGGCCTTGTCTCTGAGCTATCAGCTCGGCCAGGTCCAGTACTTTTACCGAATCCTCCCGCTCCTTGTTCTTTACGCCGTCCGTCATCATCACCATGCAGAAAGGGCAAGCTACCGCGATGGTGTCGGCCCCTGTATTAAGGGCCTCCTCGGTACGCTCTACATTGACTTCCTTCCAGCCGGGTTCCGGTTCTTTGAACATCTGAGCACCGCCGGCTCCGCAGCACAGTCCCTTTGAGCGGATGCGTTTCATCTCTACCAGGTCGGCATCCAGCGCCTCCAGTACCTCACGGGGAGCTTCGTATACGCCATTGCCCCGACCCAGGTAGCAGGGGTCGTGGTAGGTAATCTTACGGCCTTTGAAAGTACCGCCTCCTTCCATGCGTACGCGGCCTTCGTTAATGAGCTGCTGCAGGAAAGTAGAGTGGTGAATCACCTCGTAGTTGCCGCCCAACTCAGGGTACTCATTTTTGAGCGTATTGAAGCAGTGCGGACAGGCCGTTATAATCTTCTTAACGCCGTACATATCCAGTACCTGAATATTGGTCATAGCCTGCATCTGGAACAGAAACTCATTACCCGCTCTGCGTGCAGGGTCGCCGGTACAGCTTTCCTCTGTACCCAGTACGGCAAATTTTACTCCTACGGCATTCAGTATTTTTACAAAAGCTACGGTCACTTTTTTATAACGGTCGTCAAATGACCCCAGGCAGCCCACCCAGAACAGGATCTCGGGTGTTTCACCATTGGCGGCCATTTCGGCCATGGTAGGTACTTTATATTCGATTTCTGACATAGTTTAGAGTATGTGCTCAATTTGAGCAGTTAATATCAGTTATTGTATTCGATATAGCGCTGTCCGCGTTACTAGAAAGATTATAGTTAACAGACTTATCAGGGATACCATCGCTACTACCGGTACCAGCTCATAACGTGTATCTTGCAGTTGCCACAACAATACCCCCTTCCAGCATAAGTACTCCTGCCAGCATGATCAGGAATAGCCTCAGCCAACTTGCCAGCTCCTTCCGGTTATTGCCGTAGGTTGTTGGCCCAGTTGAACCGGTCACTGGGTGAAAACTTCCAGGGGGCCTGGCTGGTCTCCATGTTCTGGAACATCATGTTCCAGGAGCCGGGGGCATGGGCTTCATCCATGATCTTATAGCGGCGTAGCTGCAGAATGATGTCCAGCGGATTGATCATCACCGGGCAAGCCTCCACGCAGGCCATGCAGGAGGTACAAGCCATAATTTCCTCCTCCAGAATATAGTCGCCTAGTAAGGTTTTGCCGTCTTCCACCACTTTACCTCCGTTGGCCCGCATATTGTGCCCCAGGTCCTGTAGGCGGTCGCGGGTATCCATCATAATCTTCCGCGGTGAGAGCAGCTTACCGGTAATATTAGCCGGGCAATTGGCCGTGCAGCGCCCGCACTCAGTGCAGGTATAGGCGTCCATCAGGTTTTTCCAGCTCAGGTCCATGGCATCTTTAGCACCAAAGCGTCCAATCTCAGCAGGTGCCTCGTTCGGGTCAGCCTGTTCCATCCCCAGCATCAGCTTTACCTCTTTGGTGATGTCGGGCATGTTTTTCATCTCCCCCCGGGGACGCAGCCGGGCAAAGTACGTGTTCGGGAAGGCCAGCGCGATGTGCAGATGCTTCGAATAGGTAACGTACAGCGCAAAGCCAAGAATACCTATAATATGGAACCACCACGCTCCCCGCTCAAGCGCAATGAGCGCTCCCTCGCTCCAGCCCGCAAAAAGTGGCTTCAGGAACTGGCTGAACAGGAAATCGCCGGTACGGGCGTAGTGGACACTATTCATGTCCTGCAGAACCGAATCAGCCGCATTCATAGTAAGAATTGCGATCATGAGCACGATCTCAAAGATCAGGATCAGGTTGCCATCCAAAACTGGAAATCCGCGCAGCTCACGATGGCGCTCCGCCTGCAGGCGATCTACCCGTACTACGTCGCGTCGAAAAAGGAAAATAGTGCAGACGACTATTACAGCTACCGCCAGAAATTCAAAGAAACCGATCAGGTACAGATAAAAAGTGCCAAAAAACGGGGCAAACATGCGGTGCTGGCCTGATATACCATCCAGGATAATTTCCAGCACTTCGATATTAATCAGCAGGAAGCCCGCGTAGAGGATGAAGTGCATAATCCCCACCAGCGGCCGGTCAAACATCTTCTTCTGTCCGAATGCCATGCGCAGCATCATACTCAACCGCTCAGATGGACGATCGGTACGATCTTCTGAATGACCGAGTCGGATGGTATCCCTGATGAAGGTAATGCGTCGATATATAAGCCACCCTACTACGCCCAGAACAATAGCGAACAGGATCTGCTGAATGTATTCCATAGTAGTTAGTTTAAAATAAAGTCTAATATGTTAACGTAATAGTATGCTTGCATACTATTACAAATATCTAAAAAATGAGTTGCCAGACAAAAGCTAAATAATGAATATTTTGTGGGTGATGGATAAATGATACAAGATCAACCTGTTAAGCTTGGTAGTTGTTTAGTGCCCAAAAATATTTCAAATTATTTTATTGAAATGTTTTGGAAAGAAAAAGTCGCCTCCTATTTTTGCAGTCCCAAAACATACCAACTGGAACGGTGATGTAGCTCAGTTGGTAGAGCAAAGGACTGAAAATCCTTGTGTCGGCGGTTCGATTCCGTCCATCACCACGCAACAGATAGCCCCTTAATTCGATCAGAGTTAAGGGGCTTGTTGTTTTCGAGTCGACCAGTAGTGCAACCTCTGAAAGTCTCTTGCAGCTAAGTCTTGCCTATCCTGTTTTATTTCCTGGCCGGGGAGCAACAAAAGTCAGGTACCAACTCTGTGATGTATTCCGATGGTGCTGCCTCCTTATTTCTTCTCATACATGGTAAGGTCTGAATAGTGCTAATCCCTAGGAAAGGCCAGCATAGTGGGTTAGATCAGTAGCACATTTGTTTTGCCCGAAGCCTTTCAATCAATAATTTACCATCCGATAACTTTCGCTTGTAGTTATTTTTCGCCCCCTATATACTTGGGTTACTTTTGATATCTCACCTGAATAGCATAATGTTTGGGTTTGGTACAGATACGAGGATATAGTACTATCAGCCTACAGATATTTTCTGTAGGCTGATTATTTTCTTCATTGTTCTAGTACGCGTTTTAAGCTTGAGATAAAGCTATTATTTATTAACATCTATTGAATGCTACTTTATATACTAGACGTATTGCTACTTACTAAGACTATCGTTAAATTCAATGAAGTTGGAGTAGATGTAACTACTTAAGAGCTTACTTATCTTATAGTATATAATTTCAGAAGCAGCGGAAAACAGTCTAATAATTGTAAGTATTTAATTTTTCAACTATGGTAAAACTATGTTACTAAATTTATATTTGATTATATTTAGTAACTGTTAAGTAGCTTATACACAATAATTGATTCACTAGTACCTCCTATTGACTATTATCTTTTATAGTATCTAAGAGTACTTTACAACTCTTAGTATCCTTCGCTCTCCTTCATCTTACTCTATATACTACTGATCACTCGACCTACATTATTGAGTAATGTAAGGCAGGTGTTGTATATGATATTGCTGGTCTCTGTGTTCTGGGGATGTGTTGATGTGGATCCGTTTTGGTTTACACTTTTGCGGGTTAGTGAATATTAAAAAATCAATTTCATCCTGTTTGCCGATAGTATTGAGCCTCGAAGGCTGCAGGATTCAGATAGTTTAAAGAGGAATGCAATCTTTTTGTATTATAGTATCCATCAATATATTCGAAAAGGGCTGCCTTCAATTTTTCGAGGCTTTCATATCCACCTTTCGGCATATTCAACTCCGCCTTCAATCTGCTCCAGAAAGATTCGGCCCATGCGTTGTCATACGGATCATCGGCTCGCGACATACCGCGCGGCGGACCGCTCTGTTTCAGATTAAAGGTTCTAATCAATTCCTTCATTTTGTAAGAAAGATATTGCCCGCCGCGGTCTGAATGTACGATCATACCTGGCTTTACCTTCCGCCTCAAAAGAGCCTTTTCTAAGGGGTCTCTGACAAGACTTTCCTGCATATTATCACCTAACTGCCAGCCAACTATCTGGCGTGAGAATAGATCCATCCAGACACACAAATACGCCCATTTGCCGCCTTTTAGAGGCATGTATGTAATATCGGAAATCCACACACAGTTAGGCTTGCTTGGCTTAGGTTGATCCAGCAGAAGATTAGGAGATACCCGTTTTCCATGCCCGCTATCAGTGGTTCTAGGAATATATCTGGGAGGCTGAATGGCTCTCAAGCCCTCTTTTCTCATGATTTCAACCACTTTTCGACGACCAATCTTCATCCCCTTCTGTTTCAAGGATTCCTTAATGCGGCGACTGCCATAGCGCTTCATGTTCCGGATGAATTCGATTCGTATCTCGTGCTTGGGTCGGTTATACTTCCTTTCTACGTTGTGGCTTTTCCCCCGCCTATATCGGTAATAAGCGGTTCTGCTTACTTCGAAAAGCGAGCACAAATAACTGACCTTTTGTGTCCGTGAAAGTGAGTATATTAGCTCATAGAGGTCCCTGAGTCGGACTGGCTCAAGAGACCTAATGCCTTTTTTAAGATCTCACGGTCCGTTTTCAGGCGCTCATTTTCAGCACGTAGTTTAGCAACTTCGGCAGCCAGTTTCGCTGCTTTATCATTGCTGTCTCCTCCGCTATTCGATTTTGTCGTTTTTGTTGCCATTCTCTTCCAACGATAAAGAACCCGCGGCGGCGGACCGCTTCTCGGCAATTCCAAAAGCCTCGGAAACTTCCCTGGTGCTTCTGCCTGAGGCTAGCATTCTGGTTACTTCCTGCTTGAACTCAGCATCGTAGCTCCTACGGGATTTTACTTTTTTGGGATCTTTCATTCTGCATCATTGATGTGCAAAAATGTGTGCCGTTTTTTGGAGCCACCTCAGTGTATGAATACTCACTGTTGAAATGTTATGACATGCCAATATACTTGTGGCGAGTAGAATAAAGAGAAAGTTCGTCTGGTGGTATGCTCTTGTTGGCACAAAAGTTAGGTAGTTGTAGATTTTCCTTTCGTATATACCGTTAGATAATATTTGCTTTGAGCGAGAGACTTGATTTAGTAAGTTTGAATTATACACACATTAATATCAATCTTATGCAAAAATCCTCCTTCTTAGCCATAGCTAGGCGATCGCTTACTAATAGCGCTAAATACTACATAGTAAGCTAAGGTTACGGCCAGGGCTAGTTCTCTAATCCATTCTCTCTTCTATTTTATTTCTAGTATTGTCTTTGTGCAAGTTGGTTTAGATATTTTATTCAACTATCCAAACTATTACGAAGGCTTAAATATGCCTAATAAGGCTAAGTACATTATTAACAGTCGGTTTATTTATTATCACATTAAATACTTAAATTTTATTTCCATGGTTATTATGACAAACTACGAAATAATAAAGTCTCATCGTTTAAAAGCGGGGATAAGTCTTGGGCAGTTAGCAAAGGCTACGGAATTAGATAAAGGGGGACTTTCCAAGATTGAAAATGGAAAATCGAATCCAACAGTAAAGACACTCGCTAAGGTTTGTAAAGTGCTGAACCTAAAGGTTGAGATCGTTGAGGACAAATAAGGTGTAGGGGTTCAGCTAGTGTCGATGCAATGTGGCGGCTATGAGTACTTTGATAAAGTTCAGTAGCCTAAGTATGAAGTAGTGTCATATCGCTGCTGTTTTTAAATAAAATAGCATATGCTTCTATTGGCTAAGAGGGACGTCGGAGTAAAAGCCTGTTTGCCTCTCCTAGTAGAGCGAAAACATAGACTACTGCTCCTTAAAATGGTATAAGACAAAAGAATCAGCGGCCAGTAACCGCTGATTCTCCAACACTATACACACTATATTGTCAATAAAAAGTATAGGCAAATTGTATGCCAGGATCTGTTGTTTTTTCTTTGGAAGGGAAAGAATACTGTAAATATAGTATTGACTCAACATACCAGAAGCTTATGAATTTGTTTGAAGCCTTCTGGATTACTATCCACACTTGTTAAAAGTACTTTTCTTTTTAAGAACGTAGTGTTTGCAGAAGCTAGATTAAGATAGAAAGGATACCATCAATCTTAAAATTGCCAATACTTTTTAAAGAGCCCTCATACAGTAAGGGCTCTTGCTTTTTGGTATACCTATAATTGAGTACGGAGCGGAAGGTCTGAACAGGTTTAGTAAGAATAATGCTAGAAAAAAGGTAAAAGATAAGCAGATTGCTCTTTACCCTAATACGCTTGAAGGGAGTACTACACTTCTTAGTAGTGTGTTACCCTGAGCAGTAGAGATTTAATTACCTTACTACCTTACCTGAATCATGAAAAGAAACCATTGGCTGGCGGGCAGCCTGGTAGCGGCAGCTTTCCTGGCTGTGACCTGTACCCGTACTGTTACTACGTCCCAGCAGAGCCAGTCAACTGCCCAGGTACCGGAAGAATCAGGCTTTGCTTCGCCCCGAGTCGTAGACCAGAATCCTTCCCCCGCACCGCTGACGCCGGAGCAGAGTCTAAAGTCCTTCCGTGTTCCCAAAGGGTACCACCTGGAACTGGTAGCTAGCGAGCCCATGGTGACCGAGCCGGTGGCCATCGCCTGGGATGGAAATGCCCGCATGTACGTGTGCCAGATGGAAACATACATGCAGGATGTGGAAGGTACCGATGAGCATACAAACCGCAGCCGCATCATGCTACTGGAAGATACCGATAACGACGGCAAGATGGACAAAAGCTCGGTGTTTATTGACAAGCTGATGCTGCCCCGCATGATCCTGACGGTAGGTAATGAGCTGCTGGTTAATGAAACCGATACCTATGACATGTACGCCTATAAAGATACGGATGGCGACGGCGTGGCCGACCAGAAGCGTCACGTGTACAAGGTAGGGCGTAAAGCGCCCGGTAACATGGAGCACCAGCGTAGCGGTCTTGACTGGAACTTAGACAACTGGATCTATGTAACGGTGGACCCAGTCCGGTTCAAATACCGAAACGGAATGATCCAGGCAGATTCGCTGGTAAGTGGCTCCAATGGTCAGTGGGGACTTACCCACGATAATTACGGGCGGGTATTTTTCAGCCGGGCCGGCGCTGAAAACGCAGGTATTGGCTTTCAGATCAACCCAAGCTATGGCCAGTTGGATTTTAAAGATGCTTACGATGAAGCTACTTTCGGCCCTGTATGGCCTATTATAAAAACGCCGGATGTACAGGGAGGATTGAAAAGGTTGCGGTCCGATAGTACCCTCAACCACTTCACCGCTGGAAACGGACAGTCTATCTTCCGGGGTGACCGCCTGCCCAAGACCCTAGTAGGGGACTACCTCATCAGTGAGCCGGTAGCACGTATCATCCGTAGGGCCAAAGTAGTCAATAAAGCCGGGAAGACTACGCTGGTCAATGTCTATGAGCAGGAAGAGTTTATTGCCTCTACGGATATGAACTTCCGGGCGGTCAATACCTATACCGGTCCTGATGGCTGCCTGTACATAGTAGATATGAACCGGGGTATTATTCAGGAAGCAACCTGGACCGGCGCCGATAGCTACCTGCGTCCACAGATCAAACGGCTGGGCCTGGATAACAACAAGCAGCGTGGCCGTATTTACCGCTTAGTATATGATGGCATGGGGCGTGGTCCCAAGCCCCGTATGCTGGATGAGCCTACCAGCAAACTGGTTACCTACCTGGATCACCCCAACGGCTGGTGGCGTGATAATGCCCAGAAAGAAATAGTACTTCGTGGTGATAAGTCGGTAGTACCAGCCTTACGGCAAATGGCTCTGGGACAAAAAGGTACTTTATCTCAAACTCCTTCTTCCTTGGGACAACTTCATGCTTTGTGGACGCTCGAAGGGCTAGAATCAGTTGACAAAGAGGTACTATTCCAGTTGATGCAGTCGGAAGACGCGCAACTTCGGAGAGCCGCTGTCTGGAACAGTGAGCCCCTTCTGAAGAAGGGGGATGAAGAGGTACTTGGTAAGCTGGCCTCCATGAAAGCAGACCCGAGCTATGACGTTCGTACGCAGTTGCTGCTTTCGCTGGACCGGAGCAAATCACCAAAGGCTAAGGCCATCGCTAAGGAGCTACTGGCTATGAATGCGGATAATGAAATGCTGACCAGCGTTCAGGCTAGTCTGCAGAAGAATGAGGACGTCAGGACGTACGGAGCCCGGCTAGGCGCACTGGATGCGGCCAGCCGCAAGATGGTGATGGAAGGAGCTACTACCTTTAAGTCCCTGTGTGCTACCTGCCATGGTGCCGAGGGCAAAGGCTCACCTACCAACCTGGCACCTGTACTGGCGGGCAACTTCCGGCGTATGACCCCCAAAAAGAACGAAGAGATCAAGATCCTGCTGCACGGGCTAACCGGCCCGGTAGAAGGCAAGACTTATCCGGATATGATGCCGCCCATGGGTGCCAATAGCGACGAGTGGATTGCGGCGGTACTTAGCTATATCCGCTACGACCTGGCGCTGGCCGGTGCCGGTTTCCCCGGTCGGGTGAATGCGGAGTACTTAGCCCGTATTATGGTGAAGCCCGAAGAGGTGAAAAAAGTGCGGGAAGAAACAACCGGCCGTACTACTGCCTGGACCTGGGAGGAACTGGATAAGCCTATAAAGTAGATGAGCTGATATAAAGGAAAGAGGCACTACCCGTAACAGATGGGTAGTGCCTCTTTCCTTTATAGCTCATGCATTTCAGCTTGCATGATCCGTCGTTTTTCTTTCGGTTTGGCTTCTTTCCGGTAAGCCAGGTAGAACACCTGCGGAAGAACGACCATTGACAGTAACATGAGTATGGGTAAGCCCCCCACGATCATCACAGCCAGCGGTTTCTGTATTTCGGAGCCCATACCGGTAGAAAGTGCCGCTGGCAGGAGCCCTAGAGAGCCCATCAGTGCAATCATAAGTACAGGCCGAATCCGGTTGAATACTCCCTCGTGAATGGCTTCTTTCAGAGGCATCCCCTTAGTAAGGTTGTCCTTCATGGTAGCGATAAGAATAATACCGTCGATGGTAGCGACTCCAAACAGGATAATGAACCCTATACCGGCTGAGATACCAAAGATGGTGCCACTGATCCAGAGGGAGATAAATCCACCAATAAAGGCAAAAGGCAATGTAATGACCGAAAGCAGAGTATCTTTCAAGTTGCCGAAGTTCAGGTACAGGAGGAAGAAGATCATGAGTAGCGAGACCGGCACAATGAACATGAGCTGTCTGGTTGCTCTTTCCTTGCTCTCAAATTCTCCCGCCCACTCCATTTTATAGGGTCCTGGCAGATCAATCGTAGTAGCTACTTTCCGCTGCGCCTCTTCCACGGCACTACCCAGGTCACGGCCGCGTATCGAGAAGCCTACGGCTATGTAGCGCGAGTTGCCTTCCCGGTATATAAAGGCAGGGCCGGTTTTAAATTGGATATCGGCAATCTCATACAGAGGCACTTTGGCGCCCTCTGCTGCCGGAATAAGAATGTCACGTATCTCCTCCTCCGACTTTCGGAAGTTCTCCTTAAAGCGGATCCGAATGTCAAAGATCCGTTCGTTCTCGTAGTAGTGGCTGGCGGCTTTTCCTCCCACGGTCATTTCGACTACTGCCTGCGCGTCGGCCATGGATACGCCATAGCGAGCCATTCGCGATTCGTTCAGCTTGATGGTCAACTCTGGTAGTCCAATGTTCCGGAATACAGTGAGATCTTCAATACCTTCTACATCCTGAATGGAGCCAGCAACCTGATCGGCAAGATCTTCCAGCTTGTACAAATCATCGCCGAATATCTTGATTACCAGGGAGCTTTTTACCCCGGCCACGTATTCCTCCACGTTATCCTGAATGGGCTGGCTGAAGGCAAAGGTGACTCCCGGGTATATACTCAACGCTTTTTCCATCTCGCCTATCAGCTCTGCTTTGCTGAGGCTACGTGTCCATTCTTTTTCGGGCACGAGCTGCACGTGAAATTCGTTGTTGAAGAAACCGGTAGGATCTGTTCCGTCATTGGGGCGGCCCGTCTGTGACAGTATGAACTTCACTTCGGGGAATGTCTGCAATTGCTGCTTCATCTCGTTGGTAAGACGTACCGACTCCGGAAAGCTCACACTGTTGGGCAGGGTAGCCCGTATATAGATGGCTCCTTCGTTAAGTTTGGGGATAAATTCAGATCCCAGGCTATTGAAGAAAGCACCGCATAGTACCAGCAGCCCTACGAAAAGGGCAATGGTAAGCGTCTTGAAGCGATACCCCCATTTGAACATCACATAGATAACATTGCGGAACAGGTTCGTAATGGGGTTTTCACGGTCAACAACGTTCTTGGACAGAAGTACCTTACATAGTGCCGGTACCAGCGTAAGGCTTAGCAGGGTTGCTCCCAACAGGGCGTATCCGTAGGTAAATGCCAGCGGCGTAAACATCTTGCCTTCTACCTTCTGGAAAGTAAAGATGGGTAGCAGGGCCACAATCAGGATAATCTGGGCAAAGAAGATGTGCTTGGCTACACTGGCGGCACTGCGCTTGATGATGCCTAGCTTGGAGATGCGGTTAAAGCGCTCCATACCTAGGGTTCGGGCTTTGTCATCAAGACCCACAAAGATTCGTTCTACCAGTACCATGGTACCTTCCAGCAGCAGGCCAAAGTCCATCGCCCCCACAGAGATCAGGTTGGCGGGCAGGCCCTGCAGTCGGAGCAAGGTCAGGGCAAACAGAAACGCCAGCGGAATGATGACAGCGACTACGACCGTAGTCCGCCAGTTGAACAGGAAGATGAATACAATCACCGATACCAGGAATACCCCTTCAATCAGGTTATGGGTAACGGTACTTACCGTAGCATCCACCAGCTCATTCCGGTCCAGGAAGGGCACAATCTTAACATCAGCGGGTAAGATCCGGTCGTTGAGATCATCAATGCGCTCTTTCAGGCGCTCGATTACTTCACTGGGGTTCTCACCCCTCAGCATCACGACAATTCCCTCTACGAGGTCTTTGTCGTCATTAAGGCCTACCTGTCCCAGACGCGGCTTGGCCGAGATGGTAACATCCGCGACGTGCTTTACCAGGATGGGAGTAGCTCCACGTACCTCAATCAGGACATTCTCAATGTCTTCTACACTCTCCAGCAGGCCCACTCCACGTACTACGTAGGCTTGGTCGCCGCGCTGAATTACATCACCTCCTACGTTGACGTTGCTCTTCGAAACGGCCTCAAATACATCCAGTGGCGAAAGGTTGTAGTTAGCCAGTTCAGTAGGGTTTACCTGGATCTCGTATATTTTCTCCTCACCTCCAAAGCTCACCACATCGGCTACACCCGGAACCGATACCAGCTCACGCTCTATAACCCAGTCCTGAATGGCAGTGATTTCTTTGATCGGACGGTCGCTTTTTACCACATACCGGAATATCTCACCGGTAGCGCCATAGGGTGGCTCTATTTCGGCCTCGGCGTCATCGGGTAGATCTACGCCCTGAAGCCGGTTGGCTGCGTACTGCTGAGCATAAAAGTCTTCGACTTCATCCGTAAAAATAACCGTGACTACTGACAGACCAAAGAGCGATATGGACCGGACCTGTGCTTTACGGGGAATGGTATTAACGGCTTTGGTGATGGGTAGCGTGACGAATTTTTCTACTTCTTCAGCACTGCGGCCGGGCCATTGAGTAATGACACGCGCCCGTGTGTTGGTCACATCAGGAAAAGCCTCAATGGGTGTATTGATATAGCTAATGATACCACCAACCAATAAAACGCCTGTCATAAAAAATACCAGAAGGGAATTTTTTAATGAAAAGGCGACAATCTTCTCTACTAGCTTTTGCATGTTGCCTTTACTTCTTTGCGTTTTGTAATTCTTCAAATATCAGGAGGTGGTTCTGAGCTATGATCTTCTCACCGCTTTGTATACCTCCCGAAATAAAAATATCCTGATGGTCCCTAGTCAGGATCTCTACCTCACGTGCCTCTAGCTGGCAATCCGAGCCATATACTACCAGGTAGTTCCGGTTATTGCTGAAGATGAGCGCCTTTTGGGGGGCCAGAAGGGCCTGGGCGTTTGTCTGCTTTTTGACGATGACGTCGATGAACATACCGGGCTTGAGTTTCAGAGTCTGATTGTTCATCACGATCCGGGCCTTCAGTACCTTCTCGTTGGCATCGAAGACTTGGGATAGAGCCTTAATAGTCCCATTGAATACTTCACCGGGATAAGCCGTTGTCTGCAGCGATACGGGCATATTTGCCTTGACAAATTCCAGGTCACTTGCGTACACGTTGGCTGTCACCCATACCTGATTCAGGTCCGAAATGGTGAAGAGAGGCTCTCCCTCGGCAGCGATCTGCATACCATCATTGATATTCTTATTGACGATAAAGCCACTGGCCGGAGCCTTGATCTGGAATACGTCACGCTGTTCGCTGGCGCTGAATAAGGCAAGGTTGGCCCTGGTCTTTTCCAGCTCGGCTCTGATCACCCTCTCTTCACTTTTGGCTTCTAGTAGCGCCTTCTCGGAGGCAATACCGTCTTCAAACATCGACTGAGTAGCCTGTACATTACGAACGGCTACCGTCAGGCGCGACTCGAGGCTTTTGCGCTCTGACTCCAGCGAGCTTAGCTCAACGCTACGTATCTCAGCCAGTACGTGACCTTTCTTTACATTATCGCCGAGTGAGAAGTAGGTTCTTGTAATCACACCTCCCACCAGACTTACGTAATGAAGTACCCGGTCGGGGTTATAATCCACCTTACCCGACAGCCGGCGCGACTCCGTGACCGGAGCCATGTGTACGGTATCTACTACTAACCGTTCTTTAAGGGCAGCCGGGATACAGTACGTCTTTTTCTCAATGGGCACTTTCTGGGCTTCATCGGTTTCACATCCGGTACCTAACAACAGGAGACCGATCAGGAAGCCAATGTTTCCTACTTTGACATAAGGAGGATGTATCATGATATACGTAGATTAGTGGTAAGTGATTACTAGTAGTTTAGGTTGATCATAGCTCAGAGCCAATGATGTACTGTAGCTCTTCGTACGTCTGACTGAGTTCTTTGCGCGTCGATATGATCGTTCGCTTATTGTCGAGGTACGCCTCAAAGAAGTCCAGGTACTCCAGCATGCTTACATTCCGGCTGCGGAAGTTACTGGTGTAGCTGCGCAGGAGCTGATCCAGCTCGCCCTCATAGGCAGGGTCAATGGAGTTGTAAAAGCTGAGGTTGGTCTGCAGGTTCTTAAAAGAGGCCATAACTTCCGCCTCAACCTGTCTTAGTTTATCGTCGCGCAGGACGCCTGCTCTCTCCAGACCTATCCGGGCGTACTTGATATTGCCCTGATTCCGGTTGAATACAGGCAGGTCAACAGCTACTCCGAAGCCAACGAAGTTCTTAAGGAAATTACCTCCCCGGTCATAGTTTACGCCCAGCGTCAGATCGGGCTTGCGCAGGGCTTGCTGGTAGGTTAGCTGCCTGTTCTGGAAGGTAACCTCCTGCTGAGCAAGGGCTACGTCAGGACGGGAGGAAAGCGCACGGTTCATGAGGCTGTTGGCACTGAGGCCTTCCAACCGGGCCAGATCGGGTACGAAGTCGGACGTATCCAGGACAATGTAAGCAGTAGCAGGCAGATTCATCATCACTATGAGATCCCGCTGAATGTCATGTATCTGCTTTTGCAGATCGACACTTTCGTTGGTCAGCTCCAGTACCAGAGCTTTCAGCCGGACTACCTCCGCCCGGTTGATGTTTCCGATCGTAGCCTGGCGCTCGTAAGAGGTTAGCAGTTGCTGGGTTTGTGAGATCTGGCTGGCAAATACCGTCTGGTAGAGTTGCAGGTACTGTAGCTCTACGAGTGATCGCCGTACTTCTACCTTAAGGTTCCGCAGCAGCTCCTCAAAGTAAGAAACGGCCATGTCGCGCGAGACCTCTTCGATGGCTATCAGCTTACGGCGCTTACCAGCAGTCAACAAGACCTGTTCCAGCTGAATGGCAACCTGGTGGTTTCTGCCGAAGTTGTTGAAGTAAGGAGGTAGCTCTTCACCCAGCGATAGCTGATTGGGCGTAGCCCACAGGTTGACCTCCTCAACGGTAACTGATGGATTAGGCCATAGCCGGGCCTGCATGACCAGAGCCTCTGATTGCTGAATAGTTAACCTTTCGGCAAGTAAGAGGAGGTTTTTCTCGAGGAAGAGCTTTTCAGCCTGCTGTTTGGTAAGGTGTAAAGTATCGGTACTGGTTGGTTGACTTTGGGCATGGAGTGTTTTGGTACCAATTACCAGAAACAAAAAGAATAGACTAACTAAAAAATGGGATGGTTTCATGCTCTAAGGATATTATAGCGGCAAAGCTATGATCCTAACCTTAGAGCCACCCCAACGCTACCTTAGAAGTAGCTTAGAGCCCGATTATATGTAGCTTAGAGTACTTGTCAGAACTGTATACCTACTCTGGTACTTTGATTTGGAGTACTTTGGATAGAGATACTGGCCTGGCAAAAGTTCACAATCTGGCGCGTCAGGGCCAATCCTATCCCGTGCCCCGGCACAGACCTGGCATTAGCCCCTCGGAAGAAAAGCGTATAAATCTGTTTTAGGTCTTCCTGCGCTATACCCGGACCATTGTTTTCTACAACCACCGCCGGACGCCCCTCCTCTATACAGATAGATAGCGAAGGATTGCCATTCTGGGAGAACTTGATGGCATTGTCCAGGATATTCAGCAGCGCAGTAGATAACAGCTCCCGGTGCGAAACGATTTCCAGCAGGGACTCCTGCTCTGAGCTGACATCCAGCGATGTATGAATAATGGAATCAGGGTACTTAAATTTCAGCTTTTCCAATACGTCCCAAACCAGTTCATCAAGTCGAAACGGAACAGCAGGCATTCGTTTGCTGCCGGTATTAAGCCCACTGATCAGGAGCAGTCCATCAATGATCGCCCTGATATCATGGGTATCCCGTACGATCTTCTGTAAGGCCTGCCGGTACTCCGGTACAGTATGTGAATGATCCAGGGTTATTTCGGCTTGGCCTATGATAGCGGTCAAGGGCGTCTTGAGCTCGTGTGAGATGTTCTTAAGGAACATTTTCTGGTTAGCAACCTCTTTCTCGAGCCGCTCCAAAAACATATTTAGGGTACTGGTCAGGTGGCTGAGCTCATCATTAGAGTCGGGCGTAGCCGGAAGTCTGTCGTTGAGGTTATCAGTAGAAATCGCGTTTACTTTCTGGAGGATTTGGGAGAATGGCTTGAATGTACGGTTAGCTACTAATATATTGAGCAAGTAGTTAAGGGCGACACCAGCGATAAAAAACAAAATAAGAGAGTTCCGGAGGTTGTTGATCTGGTCAATCCCCCTTCTGTTAATCCCTGAGGTGACGATGACGAAATCTCCTTCGTTGTCATGGTAGTACACGCCAGTGTACTGGCGTTGCCCTATCCTGAATTCATCTTTTTTCCGCTGCCGTATCCGGTTCAGCAGTTCATCACTGATTTTAATTTCAGAATGGGTTTCTACGAATGTATTGGTATTGGTGGCGTCGTAGATCTGTACGATCTCTTCATTAAGTGGCTGACGGTACTTCCTTTCGTACTCCTGGTACGTATGCTTGCTCACTTCATCTTTTTCCAGAAAGAAGAAAGCCGTAGTCAGAGCCCGGTCATTGAGGCGTGTGTAGTATCCCTGTGAGATGTAGTTGCTGAAGAAGTAGTAAGTACCTGAGAAAACAAAAAGCAGGGTAAGCGCACAGACCAGCGTAGACCGTAAAGCGAGTTTTCGTTTAAGATTCATCCAGTTTATGTTTTAGGAGGTACCCTCTCCCCTTGATTGTGTGGATCAGCTTGTCATCAAAGTCTTTGTCGATCTTATTGCGGAGGTAGTTGATGTATACCTCTACTACATTGGTGTTGCTACTAAAATGAATGTCCCACACCGACTCTGCAATCTCTACTTTGGAGAGTACTCGTTCGCGGTTGCGTAGCAGGTATAGTAGTAAATTAAATTCCCGGGGGGTCAGAAGTATCTCTTTTCCGCTCCGTGTAACCCGGTTTAGCTCTACATCCACTTCCAGATCAGCGTATTTATTGTATTCGAATACACCTTTTTCGAGTTGCTTACGACGTAGCTGGGCGTTGATTCGGGCTAGTAGTTCTCTGAAATGAAAAGGCTTGGCTATGAAATCATCGGCTCCTGCTTCCAGGCCTTTTATTTTCTCTTCGTAATCACCCAGCGCGCTCAGGATGATGATGATAGATTTGATGCTGCGCTTCCGCGTGATCTTGCATACCTCAAAGCCATCAATATCCGGGAGCATAATATCCAGGATAATGACGTCGTAGTCATTGGTGCTGATGTTGCTTATAGCCTCGTAGCCCGAAGTAACGGCATCAACCAGAAAGCCCTTTTCCATAAGTCCTTCTTTGATGAAGGAGGCAACCCGATCGTCATCTTCAACCAAAAGGAATTTAACCATAGTCAGTAGTATTACAGGTCTACCCTAATGCCCATCATGCGCATCAGTTCGCTTGCGTTGAAGCTCTGGCAGATGCCTTCGTGTAATCTATAATCAAAGGATAGTTGTCCATCCTCTACGTCAGAGCGGAAATGGAAGTTCTGCACGTACGACTGCGTAGCGCCCCACTGCCCCAGCTCGAGGTCGTGGGTAGATACCAGTCCGGCCGACTGCTTGGGGTGTAGCTGGCGGATCAGAGCCTCGGCACCCCGGTGACGATCAGCGGAGTTAGTACCTTTCAGGATTTCATCTAATAAATAGAAAACAGGTACCTGCGCGTCTTCGGCCAGCAACAGAAGCTGTCGCAAGCGCTTCAGCTCGGCGTAGAAAGAAGATGTACTTTCTTCCAGCGAATCCTGCGTCCGCATGCTACTGAATACCTGCACAGGTATACATACAAAACGTTTAGCGCTAACAACGGCTCCCATCTGCGCTAGTACCAGGTTGAGCCCGATTGTACGCAGAAAGGTACTCTTGCCGGACATGTTGGAGCCGGTGATAAGCATGGTATGTCCGGTACCTTTCAAACTAAAATCGTTACTCACCCGCTTATCGGCGGGTATGAGCGGATGCCCCATCGTATCAGCTTCGATGTGTACGGTAGTTTCAGCCAGTAGGTGTGGCTCAGTATAGTCAGGATTGGCGAAGGCGAATCCTGCGAGGCTGCTCAGGGCCTCGGCATCGGCGAGGGCTTCGAGCCAGGCATGCAGCTGACTACCGTACTGTTGTTTCCAGCGCTCAATAGCCGCCAGACAGTGTAGGTCCCACAGGAAGGGCAGACCTACCAGTAGTACAAAGAACGGATGGTGACGGTAGTCCAACCGGGCAAACCAGCCTCCGAGCGAGCGCAGTGACGTAGAGGCACCTTTTATGGAAGAATGCCGCTCCGCCCACCAGCGTGAGGTATAGGGTGCTGTTTCGGCCAGGTGGAGGAGGTCAGCGTAGGCCAGCAGCGTATGCCCAAGGGTAGTAGTACGATTTGTTAAGGACTGCAGCTGGTCATTAAATCGCTTAAGAATTACTCCATGCGCCAGTAGGCTGATCCAGAAGGGCCAGGCAGGTAGTATATCAATCAGCGCCAGTACGCCGAGCAGGATTGTTGCTACCGGCCACCACCGCCAGCGAAGGGAGTGCTGCAAAGGCGCAGGCAGCGGCTCATTCACCCACGTCCGCAGTTCACCCAGGTGCTGGGCGGCGTGCTCGTGCAGGAGCGCCGTGGCCTCCCACTGTTGTCGCCATTCGGCGGCCTGTTTGAGCTCCCGGGCTGCTTCCTGCCGCTTAGTTACTTCTTCCTGTGGCGCATGCTGGTTGAGCCACTGGGCAAGACGACGGCTGCCTTCGGCGGTGCGGGTGCGGTTGAGGAGGCGGTACAGGCTGTGTTTTCCAACTATATCCAGATCGGTAGCGTAAGGATGGTCCCGCTCCAGGTACTGTTCGCCGGTATCTTCTCTTCTGAACTTGAATGAGAGCCGGTCCAGTTCATCTTCGTTGATATGCTGAAGGTTACGCTGAAAGTCGCGCTGCGTGCGGGCCGCCTGCTGCCTGCGCATCAGTACCAGGAAGATTACCAAAGCTATCAGTGCCACAGCACCCCATATACTATCGCCGCTCCGATTCCACCACCAGGCTGAGGCTATGCCCACCACAAAGGCAGTGAGGCGGCCGATGGCCAGAGTGTTGAACTGCCGCTGGGCTTTGGCTTCGGCTTCACGGGCTTCCTGTAATCGTGTTTCAAAAAAAGTACGGGGAGAGGTCATGGCTATATACAGAGTGTATGATGGGCAAAAATAGAAAGGGCTGGGTACTAAACCAGCCCTTTCGAAATATATCAGCTAATCGGTGTACTAGTACCTGCTACTTTATGAATGGCTCTCTGCCGTTTCGAATTGCAGCTTGATCAGGTTGGCGTACAGACCGTCTGTAATCATGGCGAGTACATCGTGCGAGCCGGACTCCACGATCTGGCCTTCCCGGATTACGTAGATAGTATCTACCTTGCGGATCGTAGCCAGACGGTGGGCAATGACAATGGTAGAGCGGTTTTTCATCAGCTCGTCCAGGGCTTCCTGCACCAGTTTTTCTGATTCGGCATCCAGTGAGCTGGTCGCTTCGTCCAGGATCAGGATCTTCGGATCTTTCAGAATGGCGCGGGCAATGGCAATGCGCTGGCGCTGACCACCCGATAGTTTAATACCCCGCTCTCCTACTACCGTCTCGAACCGCTCAGGGAATGATTCAATGAATTGAAGGGCGTTGGCCTTGCGGGCAGCTTCCCTAATCTCGGCTTCGGTGGCACCGGGACGACCGTAGCCGATATTTTCGTAGATAGTACCTCCAAACAGCATTACCTCCTGCGGTACTACGGCCATGTTGCGGCGTAGCTCCGTCAGTTCGTAGGATGTAAGCGGAAGACCATCAATGCGTACCTCACCACCCTGCGGCTCATAGAACCGCATCAGTAGTTGTACAATGGTAGATTTACCCGCACCACTGTACCCTACCAGGGCTATCTTTTCACCCGCGTTCAGATCAAAAGAAATGCCCTTGAGTACCTGTACATCCGGACGGGATGGATAGGCAAAATGTACATTGTCGTAGCTGATCTGTCCCTGAACAGCATCCTGTTTGGTAGAAGGGACTGTATTAATATCTATCTCCGAAGGTTCTGCCAGGATTTCCAGCAGGCGCTCAGAGGCACCGATGGTTTTGTTGATCTGCGCGTAGATATCACCCATCCCTCCGATGGCTCCTCCGATAAAGGCGGTGTACAAGGTAAAGGTGAATAGGTCGGAGATGCCCATTTCACCCGTTTGTACCAGTGAAGCACCGTACCAGATTACCCCCACAATACCTCCGGTAAGAGCGAATATGATAAATGAGACAAAACCACCACGGAAGGTAGAAGCCCGAAGCGCATTATCGACCACCCGGCCCAGAGCCGTCTGGTAACGGGCTACTTCGAGGCGTTCGTTGGTGAATGCCTTTACGATATTCACCGACTGGAGGGTTTCTTCCACAATGACGTTGGCGGAAGCCAGTTCATCCTGCGCTTTCTTGGAGAGCTTGCGGATGTACTTGCCAAATACCATGGCGGCAATTACCAGCACCGGGAAAGTGGCCATCATGAACACAGTCAGCTTCCAGGATGTATAAGAGATCAGCACCACACCTACGAGCAGGGTTGCCATCTGCCGGAAAAACTCAGCGATCGTAAAGGAAAGTACATCCTGAAGCTGGGTTACGTCGGAGGTGATGCGGCTGGTAAGCTCCCCTACGCGGCGCTGCTCCAGAAACACCACGGGCAGTGTAATGATCTTGCTGTACACGTCGCGGCGGACATCGGCCATCGCGCGCTCACTGACGCGGGCAAACAGGTAGATACGCAGGAAGGCAAAAATAGACTGAAACACCAGCAGGACAATCAGGATAGTGGTGATTTGATTGATGGTGTAGGATGACCTGCCTTCAATAACCTCTACAATACTACCTACCAGTTTAGGGAAAGCCAGTGAAGTACCTGTGGAGAGGACCAGGAAAATAAAGCCTACAATGAATAGTCCCTTATAGGGAAGTGTGTACCTGAAAATCTTGAGAGTATTCTGTATACCCTTCCAGCTTATCTTTTTTGCGGCGACCGAATCATCATCGTCGTCTAAGCGTCTTCGTTTTGCCATGTTAGTCGTAATCTTTTCTTTTTGTCACTCGTCAGTTGCTGATACCTGTACGAGTTGTTAGTCATCAATCTGCCCTTTATAGCCTGACTCCTGTAGTATCTTACGGGCATCGGCTGTTTTCATAAGCTCCGGTAGCGTTACATCCGGGTTTTTAGCCATGTACTTGTTTACAATGCGCCAGCCAATCCACCGACCGATCGATCCGGGTACTTCCGGCCCTATCTCGGGTGTAAGCGGGCGCTCACCTACATACTTTTGTTTTTTGAGATCGCTGGTTTCGTACAGGAGCTTATTTTCAACAAAGAATGCCCACAGCTCTGTCTGGCTGTTGTACGTGCGTGTCAGGTTCTGTTCAGATAATCCAATGATAAGGCTATCAGGAGTCTGCGGAGCCATGTGCTTCACAAATTCGAATGATTTACCGTATCCAACCATATCGGCCAGTAGTGTACGATCGTCCGGCGTTATTCGATTGTATCGGTCAGACAGGAAAAATAACAGGGAAGGTACTATGGACTCCGGCTGGTAGCGGCGGAGCTGGTAGGTGTACACCTGTGGGCGGTACTGGACCCGTTCGCCACCAAAGTAATCCAGCCCAATGATGATAAGGCTGTCGGATACGAACAGGTCGTTGCCCATAAATCCGGTAACGATGGTCGCTACCTTTGGTACTTTAAAGTCAGGGTAGTAGTACTTGACATGTTTGAAAGCCTTCTCCAGCTCTTCTTCCAGCGGATGAGTCTTTTCACTGAATATAGAATCAAGTTGTTGTTTGAAACCCTGTAGAGAATTATTACGTATGTTCTCGTAGAGGTGCGAAGCCAGCAGCGAATCACTGGGGGACGACTCGCCGGAAGGTGTATCTGTAAAATAAACCTTAGTCAGGAAAGGGTACTTAGCCAGGAAGTTTTGTACATCCTGTACCGACTTACTGGCAAAAAGCTCATCTTCCAGGTGTTGAATTGTTACATCAGCCTGAATCTGACTGACGTCAGGTCCTTTTTCGGTGAGTGGGTTACAGCCCACCATACCTGCTAATGAACTGATTAAGACTATAAAGAGGAGTTGGGACAACTTCATACGCGCGTGGTCGAAATGCACAGTAATCAAACGTGCAAAAGTACAAAAAAAGTTGCAGCAGAGTTGACTATCACCGAAGTATCAGGGGGAAACTTTACCTACTATCAGCTATTTTAAACATTTAGATCTCTCATACCCATTACCAATGCAAGATACCCCTTTACAGACAGTAAGTATTATAGGCTGCGGCTGGCTCGGACTACCGCTAGCCAAGCACCTGCTTTCCAGCCAGGAGCCCTATAAGGTTATCGGCAGCACTACTACGCCTTCCAAGCTGGAGCTACTCAGTGAGAGTGGCATCACGCCGGTTCTGTTTAGCCTTGATCCCGAACCCACTGGGGAGGCCTATTCCACACTTTTCCACAGTGATTTTGTCGTTGTGGACATTCCACCCCGTCTGGCGAAACAAGGTGAGGATTTTCATACTCATCAAATAAAACACCTCGTTGAGCTACTAAAAAATAGTACAGCGAAGCAGATTATTTACATAAGCTCTACCTCCGTATACCCTGAATTAAGTAGTGAGGTAAGAGAAGAAGACGTACTTGTACCAGAACATTCACCGGTTCCGTCGATGGTAGAGGCGGAGTTGATAATGAGTAGCTTACGGGAAAATTGTGAGGTTATAATACTTCGTTGCGCAGGTTTGATGGGCTATGACCGTATACCGGGTAAATATGTACGGGGGAAGAAGAATCTGACAACGGCCGGGGTACCTGTCAATTATGTACACCGGGATGATGTCGTGAGTATAATTGCTCATCTGATAAATAATAAGGAAAAAAGCAGCCTATATAATGTGGTTGCACCGCAACATCCTACCCGAAAAATGGTTTACGAGGCTTCTTGTCGCCAGTTTGGGTGGGAGTTGCCCACTTTTTTAGAGTCTGAGAGCAACGAGCCTTACAAGAAAGTACTAGGTGATAAATTAACGGCTCAGACGGGGTACTCCTACCTGTCCCCGGATCCTCTGGATTTCTTTTATCAGGTGTAGAAGTAAGCAACTAGAAAGTGCAGGTATGGTTTTTACAAATATGTGTGGAGCCGCACAGGAAAAAAGTTGAACATATAAGGCATTGTACGTAGTAAGGCTGTCGCGACTTGTATAAGGTAAAGTAATGCTTTGTATAATTCAATTCAGGATAAGTTGCTAGTTAGTACAGCGGGGTGTGGGTTAGCCTGTTTAACATTTTCGAAAGAAACTTCAACAAGAATTAGCATATTTGTTTAATTGTTTTTAAATTTGATTCAACAAAATATAAACCTTATACTTTGTTTGTTATGACGGCTATAGAATTCACATATAATATCCATCGGGTTTCGAAGTCTCTGAAACCATTCGCTATGCGCCTGACCCGTGATTCTGAAGATGCGAATGATCTGTTGCAGGACACGCTTCTAAAAGCATTTACCAATCGCGACAAGTATACGGATGGAACAAACCTGAAGGCTTGGCTGTACACCATCATGAAGAATACGTTCATTACCAACTATCAGCGGATGGTGCGTAAGAATACCTTCATCGATACCACCGATAACCTGCACTATATTAACTCCATGGAGAGCAGCACTGACAACGGTGCCTACACCAGCTTCGCCATGGATGATATAAACCGGGCTATCGAGAATCTGGATTCGGCCTATCGGGTACCTTTCATGATGCACTTCCGGGGCTTCAAGTACCATGAAATAGCCGCCAAACTGGATATACCCATTGGAACTGTTAAAAATCGTATCCACATTGCAAGAAAGGAGCTAAAAGGAAAGCTAAAAGTTTACTCTCATTTCGACTGATTAACAAAAGACATATATACATTGAGCGGTCTGTTCAAATCTTTTTGAGAGACCGTAATGAGGTAGTTTTTGGTTAAAAAGAGGAAGGTTTGGAAAAGTTAGATAGGATTCTGTCTAACTTTTTTTCATGTCTCAGCATTACTATTTATACCCTATATGACCCCTCCTAAACGAGTAATTGTAATCGGAGCCGGTTTTGCCGGCTTATCTGCTGCTACACAACTAGCCCATGACGGCTACGATGTGACTATACTGGAAAAGAACAGTATGCCCGGCGGGCGAGCCCGCGTGTTCCACGAGCAAGGCTTCGTGTTTGATATGGGACCCAGCTGGTACTGGATGCCCGATGTATTTGAAGACTACTTCGCCCGATTCGGCAAAAAGCCTTCTGATTACTATCAACTGGTACGTCTGGACCCTTCCTACAAGGTAGTTTTTAGTCCGGATGAAGCCGTGGATCTTCCCGCCGGACTACTGGGACTCCGGCAGTTGTTCGAGTCGATGGAGCCGGGTAGTGGCGAGCGCCTGGACGAATTTCTGCGGCAGGCTGCTTATAAGTACAAGGTCGGAATTGGTAATTTTGTATGGAAGCCCAGTCGCCGCCTGACGGAGTTTGTAAGCCTTAAGCTTCTGTATGATGTAGCCCGCCTGGATGTATTTCAGTCGTTTGCGGCGCATGTCCGCAAGTTCTTTCAGGATCCCCGCCTTCTTCAGCTGGTTGAGTTCCCGGTACTGTTCCTGGGAGCTACAGCCGAAAATACCCCTGCGATGTACAGCCTCATGAACTACGCCGAAATGAGCATGGGTACCTGGTACCCAATGGGGGGGATGCATGAGATTGTGAAGGGTATGGTAGCGCTGGCGGAAGAGAAAGGTGTAAAGCTGCTTCTTAATCAGAATGTGACTCAAATAGAGGTAGATAAGGGGCAGGTGCGGCGCGTTCATACCGACTCCGGCATATTCGAGGCGGATGTATTGATAGCGGGAGCTGATTATCATCACGTAGAGAATGATCTTTTAGGTGATTCTTATCGTAATTATGATGAATCGTACTGGAGCAAGCGAACTATGGCCCCATCATCACTACTATACTACTTGGGAATCAATAAGCGGGTACCTCGCCTTGAGCATCATAATCTCTTTTTTGACGAAGATTTTAAGGTACACGCGGCTGAGATATATGAGAGTCCGCAGTGGCCGTCAAAGCCTCTGTTCTATGTATCAGCACCTTCCAGGACAGACCCATCCGTGGCGCCTGAGGGGTGTGAGAATCTGTTTGTACTGATTCCGGTAGCCCCTGGCCTGTCTGGCGATACGGATGAGATCAGAGAAAAGTACTATAACCTGGTGATGGAGCGCCTGGAGGCGTACGTAGGAGAACCTGTGCGGCCCCATGTAGTCTATAAGCGCATGTACGCTCACAGTGATTTCATTAAAGACTATAATTCATTCCGGGGTAACGCCTATGGACTGGCCAATACCCTAAAGCAGACTGCTATCCTGAAACCTGCTCTTAAGAGTAAGAAAATCAAGAATATGTACTTTACCGGGCAGCTAACCGTACCTGGTCCGGGAGTACCTCCTTCCCTTATTTCAGGGATTGTTGTAGCTCGTGAGGTGAAGAGGGAGAATATTTTATAATTTTGTTTAAAGTTAGTTAAACAAAGAGGTGGGCTTTAGGTTAATAGTATCATTAGCTATTAACGGAACATCTCCTCCCAAAACCGACGTCCTATGCTGGAGCTATTTAACCAAACGTCATTTCACTGCAGCCGTATCATTACCGAGCAGTACAGTACGTCCTTTACCCTGGGGATTCGTACCCTTGATCGTAAGTACCACATGCCTATTTACGGGATATACGGATTTGTGCGTTGCGCGGATGAAATTGTAGATACATTCCATGATTTTGACAAGAAGGCGCTGCTGGATAAGTTCCGAGAAGATGCATATAGTGCTATCAATGACAGGATCAGTGTTAATCCGGTCCTGCATGCGTTTCAGCTGGTAGTTAATCAGTACGGAATTGAGCGGGAGCTGGTAGACTGCTTTCTGGATAGCATGGAGATGGACCTGTATGATCAGGATTATACTTCCGACAACTACTGCAAGTACATATATGGATCGGCTGAAGTAGTAGGGCTGATGTGTCTGCGGGTATTCTGTGAGGGCGATAGGGATATGTATGACCGGCTTCGGGAAGGAGCCTGTAAGCTGGGATCGGCCTTTCAGAAGGTAAACTTCCTGCGTGATATGAAGAGTGACTACGTGGAGCGTGGCCGTGTTTATTTTCCTGGTGTACAATTCACAACATTTGATCCGGACTCCAAGCTGGAGATTGAGAAGGATATCGAAGCTGATTTTGATGCCGCCTATCAGGCCATTCTGATGCTGCCCCGGGGAGCCCGGCAGGGAGTATATCTGGCGTACGTCTACTACCGGACGCTGTTTGACAAGATCAAAAAGATACCTGCGGCCCGTATTCAGGAAGAGCGCATACGGGTAGCTGATGGTAAAAAACTCGCACTTTTAGCACATACCTACTTCAAATTCAGGATGAATGCTCTGATTCCTGCATTTTTTTAGGAGATCTTTAAGGTTAACTACCTACTTTCAACGTCTCTAACACTACCATCTGGGTCTACCTGGTTACAAGTCTTGGGTTAACTCCTTAGGCCTTGTGGCTGTATGCATAGGGCAAACTCCTGTGCTGTTGAACATTTACCTTGTTCTTAATGAGTAGAATTCCCGTTGGGTTAGCTGTATTAGTTTTCTAACCAAAACTCTGTCTGGAAACATTGAAAATTGCAGTCCCCAAAGAGACCAAGCCTTTGGAAAGGCGTGTCGCTCTAACCCCCGACGTTGTCAAATCTCTTCAAAAAGCCGGATTCAGCTGTCTTATTGAAACAGGTGCCGGCGAAGCTTCCTACTTTTCCGATGAGTCGTATCAACTGGCCGGAGGTACCATTGTCCCCAATGCGGCTACGGCACTTGCTGAGGCCGATGTAGTACTGAAAGTCAATGCTCCCTATCTGGATGACATAGCCCTGATGAAGGAAGGCAGTGTACTGATCTCTTATCTCTATGCTTACACTATTCCTGAGGTAGTAGATGCCCTGAAACGCAAAAAAATCTCGGCTTTCTCCATGGATGCGGTACCCCGTATCTCGCGGGCCCAGAAGATGGATGCGCTCAGTTCGCAGGCCAACCTGGCGGGTTATAAATCGGTATTACTGGGAGCCAACGCCCTGGGTAAGATATTCCCGCTGATGATGACCGCGGCTGGTACCATCACACCCGCCCGGGTACTGGTATTTGGAGCCGGTGTAGCGGGCTTACAGGCTATTGCTACCGCCAAGCGCCTGGGAGCCGTCGTAGAGGCTACAGACGTACGTCCTGAAACCAAAGAGCAGGTAGAGTCACTGGGTGGCCGCTTTCTGCAGGTAGAAGGTGCCGAGGGAGTTAAGACCGAAGGAGGTTACGCCCGTGAGGTGTCAGCCGACTACCTACAGAAGCAGCAGCAATTGATCAAAGACCGCATCAAGGAAGCTGATATAGCCATCACTACCGCGCTGGTTATAGGCAAAAAGGCGCCGATCCTGATTACCGAAGAAATGGTAAAAAGCATGAAGACGGGGTCGGTGATTGTGGATATGGCGGTAGAGTCGGGAGGAAACTGTGAAGTGAGCGAGATGAACAAGACCGTCGTCAAGCACGGCGTGACCATCATCGGGGAGTCCAATCTGCCTTCGTTGCTGCCTGTCAACGCCAGTGAGCTTTACGCCAAGAATATCTCGACGCTGCTGTTGCACTTGGCTAACAAGGATGGCTTCAAGTGGGAAATGGACGAAGACGTTACCAAAGGTAGCCTCATTACCTACCAGGGCGAGCTTGTGCATCCGTTCACGAAGGAGATCCTGGCGAAGTCTAAAGTCTGACACGTACACAAGTACATCACACAACCACAATCATTCCCGAAACATGACACTTGAGAACTTTATATTCCTGCTCTATATACTGGTGCTGGCCAGCTATTGCGGCTTTGAACTTATCTCCAAAGTACCTCCAACCCTGCATACGCCCCTGATGTCGGCCTCCAATGCCATCTCCGGTATCACCATCGTAGGTGCTATCCTGTGCGTACGCGAAGGCGAAATCAGTAAGTATCTGGGCATGCTGGCGCTGGTGCTGGCTACCATCAACGTGGTAGGTGGCTACGCCGTGACGGACCGGATGCTCCAGATGTTCAAAAAGAAAAAGGCCTGATGCTGCCTCCTCAGTTTTACTATTAATCCTGTAATTCCTCACATGAACATACTTGTACAACTTACGTATCTGATATCGGCAGTACTTTTTATCGTAGGTATCAAGAAGCTGAACCGTACGCAGGAAGCCCGCCAGGGCAACACCCTGTCGTCGGTGGCGATGCTACTGGCTATTCTGGCTACCATTACTTACGTAGAGGCGCTGACGCTGCCCGAAATACTGGCCTGTATTGCAATAGGTGGCGCCATTGGTCTGTTCTGGGCTCGCAAGGTAGAGATGACCCAAATGCCCGAGATGGTGGCTATCTTCAACGGTTTCGGTGGTGCCGCTTCCTTCTTGGTAGCTATGTCCGACTACTGGACCCGCGCCGTGGAGCAACCCACCTTATCAACCGATATGGTTACGCTAATTAGTATCCTGCTGTCTGTACTGATCGGTGGTCTGACCTTTACGGGCTCTCTCACTGCCTATGGAAAACTCAGTGGTAAAATAAGCGGTAATGCCATTGTTTTCGGTGGCCAGCATCTGCTCAACCTGGTACTACTAATCGTAGCTATTATCTGCGGTGGCCTGCTGGTTACTGAACTGGATCTGGTGACGGCCATGCTGGTACTGGCGGCTATCTCACTAGTACTGGGGATACTAGTGGTGATCCCTATCGGAGGTGCCGATATGCCCGTAGTGATCTCACTGCTCAATTCTTACTCGGGTATGGCGGCCTGTACAACTGGTTTCGTACTCAATAACTCAGTACTGATCGTAACGGGAGCCCTGGTAGGTGCATCAGGTATCATCTTGACCCAGATCATGTGTAAGGCCATGAACCGCTCGCTGGTGAGTGTACTGTTAGGTGGCTTTGGTGCTACCTCGGGCGCCGCCGCTGCTGCTGGTGGCGGTAGCGAAATGGTGATCAAAGAAGTAGGTGTAGAAGAAGCCGCCATGATCTTTGATTCGGCCTCGTCGGTAATCGTGGTACCTGGCTATGGTATGGCCGTGGCGCAGGCTCAGCACGTGGTGCGCGAGATGATGGACCTGCTCGAAAAGAAAGGCGTAAACGTACGCTTTGCCATTCACCCGGTAGCGGGTCGGATGCCCGGGCACATGAACGTACTGCTGGCTGAATCCAACGTACCGTATGACAAGCTCATCGAGATGGAAGAGATCAACGATGACTTTGGCAATACGGATGTAGTACTGGTAGTAGGGGCTAACGACGTGGTGAACCCGGCCGCCCGTACCAATCCGGCCAGTCCGATCTTTGGTATGCCTATCCTGAATGCTGATAAAGCCCGTACCGTGATCGTGAGTAAGCGCTCCATGGCCGCGGGTTACGCCGGTATCGAAAACGAGCTCTTCGGCTACGACAACTGCCTCATGCTCTTCGGCGACGCCAAGTCTACCCTGACTAAGATGGTGGGTGAATTGAAAGAGATGTAATAAATAGGTACTGGTTTGCATCCTAATGATGCAAACCAGTACCTATACCTCTACGCTGCTAAAGATTAACTTTTCTTAGCATACTCCCCGGCAGGCTCACGTGAGCGTTAGTGTCTGCCTGTAATTGAAAAGTATTGAAGATATCCTTTTCAACAGCCAAACGGCTGGAATCGCGCACCTGGCAAGTAGCCGCACCTATCCGATTATTGGCATCTATATCTACAAAGCTGCCCGAATAAGCCGAAACGCTCAGTGAATCGAAGCGGTTATCCGTAAGCAAAGCGTTCTTTCCCACTTGCGTGACAGATAATGATCCTCCCTGCCAGCCTGTGATCTTATTAAATATACCTTCGGAGCTTACCCCTGATAGAGTCGGAGCCATAATATAGATAGAAGGCTTCCGGTCCAGAGGGTCTTTCTCAAAAGAATAACTTTCCGGTCTCGCATCTTTTTCGAAGAGAACAATAAGGGTATCTCCCCGCATTTCCGTTATAACACCCTTGCCATTAGAGCCACCTTTGAAGTGCACTCTTCTCATTTCAAACCGGGTACCTAGCTGAATTTGTGCCAGGACGTTGCTTTGCCCCACCAGCTTTACATACTTAAATGCAGGTAGTGTTTCATGCGCATAGCCATAGTACGGATCATTCCGGTTTATCGTATCGTAGGTCTTTTTCAGGGGAAGGTTAGCCCCCAGCGAGGATACTAAAATAAAAGCGAACAGCGCCAGGAGTAATTTATTACTGGTCTTCATGCAGCGTAGAATTAAGGGGTTGACGGATATTCGGTGGCAACAAATTTCTCGTAGCGAGTTTGTAGTTCTTCCATACTGATGTTAAGCAGGTACATGGCCTTAAAAAATTCAGGCAGTTCGCTTTCCAGAAAACGCTCCCGTCGGTAAGCCAGGATGAGCGTCTGTGCGTTATCAGATGCCGAGTAGCCAATCCCGCGCCTGTTATAGATAATTTCCTGGCTTTGCAGAAAATCATACGTACGCATGACAGTATTTGGATTTACTTCCAGCATAGCGGCCAGGTCGCGCACCGAAGGGATACGCTCACCTGGTGGCCACTGCCCCAGTACGATCTGCTCGCAGACGTAATCAGCGATCTGTATATAGATTGATTGTTTATCTTTAAATTCCATTAAGTAGCAGGTTAAATTTCTTTTTCACCCAGCCGCACGTAGGTGATGTACCAGAGGGCAAGCAAAAAGAGCAGGGGCAAAGTGTAAAACAGATTTTGAAACAGCGGTGAATGATCTATGTGATGATAGTGGTGGCTTCCGTCAAAGGTGATCCGCCAGCCGGAAAAAGGAGAGGCTCCCATCATGTAGGGATTAGAAGCAAGGTACTCAGCAAACCACAGATTAGCTTGTGATATCAGCGCAGCAGCCACTATGAATACCGCCGAGGCCTTGACAAAAGAGGCTTTAACAAAATACAGGGACCCAAGAAACAAAAAACCCTGGAAAAGGACATACATAATGATAAAGGCCTGCAGAGTATCCGATGATATCTTCTCATACTGGTAGCTGTTAGGCGGAAGCTTGCTATTGACAAAGTCAATCGTCCAGCTATGCAGAAACAGGAACAGCAATAACAGTGGGATCTCAAACAGCAGATTGAAAAGCAGCGCACTAAGTACCTTCTCTAACCGGGAGGCCGGTACCATTAGAGCCGCTATACCGGTATCACGAGAAGTATATTGGCTGAATGCCAAATTGGTATAGAGGCTTCCACCTAAAAGCACAGGGAGTAGCAGCGCGGCAAAATGAAGTCCGGGCAGCTTGCTGTTGCTCGCACCGATGAATATAGTGGGAAGCATCATAAGCAGCAAAAAGGCGAGTACAGGTACTGCCGTAAGCAGGTAGCTCTGACCCTTAAAAGCAAGTTCCCATTGGACTACCCGGCGGAAACGAGGAAAACTGAATGTCTGATTCATAGACTGAGCTTAGGATCTGGGGTGGTACGTTGGTTCTTTTTGGAATAGGTCGCGGATACGCAGAGGGTGGGTTGTGACCGCATTAAACAGTTGTTCGAGATCAACGCGACTTTCCTCTCCGGCGAGATTTTCGCTGATTGTTTTGTAGCCACGCAGGGCGGGCTCCGAATATAGCTCGCTACCGTCCAGAGTAGGGCGGGTACCAAAGTAGAGCCGTTCCGTAACTGCTTCGAGGCTGTGCTGCATCAGTACTTGATACTCATTCAGAATGATGATGCTGTCGATCAGATGATCCAGGTCTCGGACCTGATGCGTGGAGATCAGGATCAGACGGTCGGGGTTCAATGCGGCAGAAACAATACGGCGGAACTGACTCTTGGACGGAATATCCAGGCCATTAGTGGGTTCGTCCATCAGCAGCACCTTTGTATTGGCAGCCAGGGCAAAGGCAATCTGCGCCTTCTTTTTTTGACCATGAGATATCTCTGTCAGCCGATTGCTGTCTGGGATCTCAAATTCTTCAATATACCTTCTGAATAGCGCTTCATCAAACTGCGGGTAAAAAGGGGCCATTATTGCCAGGTACCGGTCTATGCTGACAGCAGGCAGGTATACCTCCTCTGGAATGAAAAACACATCCTGCAGGAAAGCGGGCTGCCGCTTCCGGGGCTTGTATCTATTTATAACTATTTGCCCATCCGATGGAAAAAGTAGCCCGGCTATAAGGCGGAGCAGGCTCGATTTTCCTGCCCCATTCTTACCCAGTAGCCCATAGATGTGGCCGGGGCTAAGTTGCATATTCAGGTTTTCGAATACTTGCTTTCGCCTGTTGTACCCGAATGAAACGTTATCGAGTTGGATCATAGCAACTTTTGTTATAGTGTATTAGTATAATAGTACACTGTAAATGTAAAGATTGCTTTTTGAAATACAAGCGCTGGAGAGGCTTTTTTTGAAAAGTGGACATTGCTTTCAAAAGGCTGATAACCAGCAAACACCTTATCAATCCAACAAAAAGGTTTACCCATCTATCAATTCCACTTTAAAGTGCTCCGCTCCGGATTGAACAATGAGCGAAGTGACTTCTGACCTATTCTAGTTAAAGACATTGTATCATGAGAAAAAAGTAGATAGTACCTTTTCCATTAGAGATGATCAAAAGGGTATCTCAAACTACCAGCCCAAATTATGAAACACTACCCGTACCTCGCCTTTTTGCTGCTGCTGTCCTTCTGTGCGGAGGCCCAGGTCCGGCAGACGTTGCTGCTAACAGCCCGGCAGCAACGGGAAGTAAAGACACTAGTCAAAACTAACCCAGAAGTACAGGCTTTGTGGAAACCCGTTGAGCAGGAAGCCAAGCAGTACCTGAACGATGAGCCCCGTCCCCTGCGCGTGATCCACTACGAGGGCCTGCTGGATACTAACCCCGACCGAATACGTACTACCGAGAGCCTCAAAGATCTGGATAAGGTAGCGGTGTGGCTATCGGCTTACTATGGTACTCAGGATGCCGTGTATGCCAACAAAATAAAGGAGTACCTGCTGGCTTGGGCAGGCGCCTACCAGCCTACCGGTAATCCTATTAATGAGAATAAGCTGGAGCCGCTGGTGCATAGTTACCAGGTACTTAAAGAGTACTTCTCCACAGTGGAGAAACGGCAGGTTGATAAATGGCTGACCCAGCTGGCGGAGGCGGAGATGGCTTTTCCCCGCATTCCTGAGAATAACTGGAAGGCCAAGCACATCAAGTTGGTAGGTACCATCGGACTGGTGCTGCAAAAGCCCCACTACGTAGAGTATGCGCAGGAGAAGTTTAAAAAGTACATCGATAAGGCTCTCTACGCCGACGGCACCAGCCGGGACCTGATCGAACGCGACGCCCTGAGCTACCACGTGTCGGGTCTTGACCCGCTCCTGATTTATGCGCTTACTGTGGAGCAGCTAGGAGGTAAGCAAGGCGGCTTTCGCCCCTTCACCTACGAAAGCCCCGAGGGCGGCAGTATCCAAAAATCGATAGACTATGTAGTACCTTACGCCAAACGCGAAAAGGTACACGCAGAGTGGGTGAATACCAAAGTAGAGCTGGACCGGCAACGAGCCAAAGCGGGACTGGAACACTATCAGCCCGGCAAACCGTACAATCCGGAAGGTTCTTTAGATATGTTTACTCTAGCTTCTTACTTTAACCCGGCTTATAGGGAGGTGATTAAGGGGCTTAAGAAAGAGGATTTCAAAGAATATAACTCGTGGCTATCGGTGCTGGTGGCCAGGTAGTGGTAGAATTAGTAGTCATAATTCTGGCTGTAATAACTTTAAGATTCATACATCAGGAAAACGAGAAAAAATGAAATCATAAAAGAGAGTATGCTTCCGACAAATAGGCGATTAGCCTTTTTTATCTTTTCGCTCTTTGCAACCTCGCTGATGTGCTCATCAAAATTTTCCAAGCTGAGCAACGGATAAATCAGAAGTCGGTATAAGATGAGGTACAATCCGAACATGTAGAAGGCCACTAGGATAAATGATGGTTTAAAGGCTCCATATACGGATACTGTTACACCTATTGCAAGAATGACAACTGATACGTAATAGAAGTAGAGAGATACCAAAAATCTGAGATGTACTACCCAGCTGGAAATATCAACTGACTCATAGCGTGCGGAATTAAAGTATATCCCTTCGTAAACATCGTTTAGATATCTCTTGATGGAAAGCATAAGTAAGTTTTGTTATTGTAAGAAAGACTAGTCTTTATGCTCTTTTTACGCCTTAAGGTACCGCTTCTATATTCAGTTTGGCAATACTGTAAAGCAGGTAATTTCGTCAAAGGGTTACCTCCTGTACATTCTAATGCTCAGCTAGAGGAGAAGGCTTTCCCAATCCCGCTAACAGCTTCGCTTTCTATGGGCAAACCATTATCTTTGTAAGAAGCGTCTTTATTTTAAGCATGATTTCTACAACACTACAACCGGCCGAAGTGACGGACGAACTTTTAAATAAGTACGAAACCGTAATCGGACTCGAAGTACACTGTCAGCTTCTGACTGATTCCAAATTATTCACTACTGATATAAACCGTTTCGGAGCCGAGCCCAATACCAATATCGGTGCGCTGACGCTGGCCCTACCGGGTACCCTTCCCAAGCTCAACAAGAAGGCCCTCGAGTTCGCCGTACGTATGGGGCTGGCCTGTGGCTGTACTATTACCCGCCGTACTATATTTGACCGTAAAAATTACTTCTACCCTGACCTTCCTAAGGGATATCAGATCTCTCAGGATAAGGCGCCGATCTGCCAGGGAGGAGGGATTCTGATCACGACCAAAGGTTCGGACGGAAAACCCGTAGAAAAGACTATTCGGTTTCACCACATTCACCTGGAAGAAGACGCGGGTAAGTCCGTACACGACGGCAACGATACCGCTACCCTGCTGGACTACAACCGGGCAGGTACACCTCTGATCGAGATGGTATCGGAGCCTGATCTGCGCTCGGCCGAGGAGACAGGAGCCTACGTGACGGCGATCCGTCAGTTGGTAAGGTACCTGGATGTTTGTGATGGCAACATGGAGGAAGGTTCCCTGCGCTGCGATGTGAACATATCGATCCGGCCCTGGGGACAGGAGGAGTTCGGTACCAAAGTAGAGATTAAGAATATGAACTCGATCCGCAACATCATGCGGGCTGTAGAGTACGAATGGCGGCGTCAGGTGGCATTGGCCGAGAGTGGAGGTACCATCACGCAGGAAACCCGGATGTTCGACGCTGATTCAGGACAGACGTATGGGATGCGGGTGAAAGAAACCATGAACGACTACCGCTACTTCCCTGATCCGGACCTGTGCCCGGTAGAACTATCGGACGAGTGGATGGAGGAGGTAAAAGCCAAGATGCCTGCGTTGCCTAATGAGCTGCGTGAGAAATTCGTAAACCAGTATGGTATACCTGCCTACGATGCGGCTCAATTAACCGATACCAAGGAGATGGCTGCGTACTTCGAAGAACTCTGCAGCCACACTGCCCACTACAAAACGGCCTCTAACTGGCTGATGGGCCCGGTAAAATCCTACCTGAACGAAACCGGTGAAGATATGGAGGCTTTTCCTCTGAAAGCTGTCGTGCTGGCCGGACTGATCGAACTGGTAGAAACAGGCGTAATCAGTCACTCAACAGCTACTCAGAAAGCCTTCCCGGCCCTGCTGGAAAACGCGGAGCAGTCGCCCCGCGAGCTGGCCGAAGCAAATAACTGGCTGCAGAACCGCAATACCGGAGAGTTGGAAACGTTGGTAGATGAGGTATTGGCCGCCATGCCGGATAAGGTAACTGCTTACCGCAAAGGAAAGAAAGGACTGCTTGGGCTCTTTGTGGGAGAGGTGATGAAAAAGTCCCGCGGAACGGCTGATCCTAAGCTAGTGAACGAATTGCTGGCAGAAAAGCTTAAATAGAACAAGTGGCCAATTAAAGAGTTGATCTTTACTGGACTACATCCATATATCTAATCAAGAAGCTGACGTATGAAAAGGATGATGTATCTGATGGGACTGGTGCTGTGGGGCGCGATAGCCCAGGCGCAGACGCCCAAGGAGTTCACCGTTGCAGGAAAAATTAAAAATGGTAGCGCAGGCGAGAAAGTATACCTGCAGCTGTCTACGAACCCACCTACCGTAGTAGATTCAACTACGCTGGCGGCCGATGGTACTTTTACTATCAAGGCCACGGAAAAGGACGGTGGTAATTTCTACATTCTTAACGTAGCTAACCGGCAGAGGGTCGTATTGCTGGTAGAGGGCGGCGAGCAGCTCAATGTGGTGGCCGATGGCTATGAGCAGGACCCTAACGGTAAGCCAGGCCAGGCCGAAGTGAAAGGCTCCAAAAATATGGAGTACTATGGGAAACTGGTAACGCTAAACCAGACAATGGTTGAGAAGGTGAACAAGTGGACAGAGGAGTTTAACAAAGCCAACGAGAAGAAAGATACTAAAAAAGCGCAGGAGATACAGGGAATCTTTCAGAAAGCTGAGGAAGAGCATCTGTCCAAAATTAAGGCAATGATTCCTGAAATGGGTACTTCAATGGTAGCCATCTTTGCCGCTAATAACCTCTTAAATCCAGAGCGGGATTTTGAATTGATGAATGCCGTGGCGGAGCGGTTCCAAAAGGAGAACCCGGACTCCAAGCTGGCTCAGATGTACATTGGCTACATTAAGCGGCTCAAAGGTATCGCGGTAGGTGATGTCGCCCCGGATTTTACGCTTAACAGCCCCGATGGTACCCCTATTAGTCTTTCTTCGCTACGCGGTAAGTACGTCCTGATCGACTTTTGGGCCGCCTGGTGTGGTCCCTGCCGTATGGAAAACCCTAACGTCGTGAAGATGTACAATAAGTACAAGGACAAAGGCTTTACCATCTTTGGCGTGTCGCTGGACAGCAGCAAAGATGCGTGGCTAGGGGCGATCAAGAAAGATGGACTGCCCTGGCACCACGGCTCCGAGCTGAAAAAGTGGAATTCGGAAGTTGCCCAGACCTACGGGGTCAATGCTATACCGGCTACCTACCTGCTAGATAAAGAGGGCAAGGTAATTGCTAAAAACCTACGCGGAGCCTCTCTGGAAAACAAACTGGCTGAGCTGCTGGGAAGCGAAGGTAAGTAAGATACCATCTAGGTAACGATACATTAGTGAACGGTACTATTCAGATAGTACCGTTTTTTTGTGCCTTACTGGTTCATTCCCCGTTGGTTTCTTCGGCTCAGACACGTGCTTTTTGTATCTTGCTGCCTGTTTCTGAGCCACAAGTAGTTGCGGCAGGAATAGCCTTGTACTTTTAACCCCTCTTTTGTTCATGAAGATTGCCATTGTTGGGTGCGGTAATATGGGAATGGCCTTTGCCCGTGCCTTTTTAAAATTTGACCTGGTCAAGAAAGAAGACTTCCTGCTGGTGGAGAAGAGCCCGGAGCGTATGGAGAGCCTGCGTAGCTTTCAGCCGGGTGTACTGACAGGTATCATTGGCCCGCAGATTGGCGAGTACGACCTGGTAATCTTATCAGTAAAGCCCCAGGACTTTGTATCAGTACAAGGGGTGCTGGCGGAGGTAATAAAGCCGCATCAGGTGGTGTTCTCTATTATGGCCGGTATTACCATTGCTACCATTCAGGAAGCTTTGCAGCATAAACTGGTTATACGGGCTATGCCTAATACTCCGGCCATGCTCGGAATGGGTATTACGGCCTATGCCTCTTCACCGGAAGTAGATCTGCAGCAGCTCCGCCGGGTAGAGAATCTAATCAACGCGACGGGACGCTCCGTATTCCTGGAAGAAGAGAGCCAGCTGGACGCCGTTACGGCACTTAGTGGTAGTGGACCGGCTTATTTCTTCTACCTCGTCAAAGCTATGGTGGAGGCCGGTAAGCAGATGGGCTTTGAGGAGTCGGTGGCTTCATTGCTGGTAAAACAAACCATGCTGGGCTCTTTCCACCTGATCAACAACGCTGATAAATCACTAGATGAATTGATAAAAGCTGTAGCCTCCAAGGGAGGTACTACCGAGGCAGCCCTGCGGCAGTTTGAAGAAGGATCACTGGCCGAAACGCTGGCTAAGGGTATACTAGCCGCAGAGACCAGAGCTAAAGAACTTTCGAAAGGATAACTTTTATAATTAGAAGTGAAAATGGAGAGTGAAAAACAGAATTACTGTTTTTCACTCTCCATTTTCACTTCTCACTTTTTACTAATTACCTGTTATCTTCTACAATACCCAAGTAGTTGAATGGAGTGATTCGGCGTAGCTCCTCGCGTACGGACTCCGATACATCCAGCGTCTCTACAAAACGTGAGATAGATTCGTGGGTGATCTTCTCATTAGTACGGGTAAGATTTTTGAGCGCTTCGTAAGGCTTGGGGTACCCTTCCCGGCGCAGGATTGTCTGAATGGCTTCTGATACCACGGGCCAGTTATCTTCCAGGTCCTGCTTCAGTATCTGTTCGTTCAGCTCCAGCTTACCTAATCCTTTCAGCAGCGAGTTCAGTGCGATGAGCTGGTGCGCGATAGGTACGCCTATGTTACGGAGTACCGTGGAGTCGGTCAGATCGCGCTGTAGCCTTGAAACAGGCAGCTTGGCTGAGAAGTGATCAAAAAGCGCGTTGGCGATACCCAGGTTTCCTTCGGAGTTCTCAAAGTCAATAGGGTTGACCTTATGCGGCATAGCCGATGATCCTACTTCGCCCGCTTTGATCTTCTGCTTAAAGTAGCTCATGGATATGTACGTCCACAGGTCACGATTGAGGTCAACCAGGATCGTATTCAACCGTTTCAGACCATCAAACGTAGCCGCCAGGTTATCATAGTGCTCGATCTGGGTGGTGTGCTTGCTGCGCTTCAGTCCCAGGCTCTCAACGAAGCGGTGCGCGAAGTCCATCCAGTCTACGTTCGGGTAAGCTACATGGTGGGCGTTGAAGTTACCGGTAGCCCCGCCAAACTTGGCTGAGTAGGGTACACACTCCAGCAGCTCAAACTGCCGCTCGATCCGCTCAACAAATACCAGGAACTCCTTACCTACGCGGGTAGGTGAGGCCGGCTGACCGTGCGTAAAGGCCAGCATAGGTACATTACGCCACTCGATGGACATCCGCTTCAGGACAAATAAGACTTGTCTGAACAGCGGTTTTACCTGCTTTTCCAGCGCATCTTTCAGCGACAGCGGTATAGCCGTATTATTGATATCCTGAGAGGTAAGTCCGAAGTGAATAAACTCCTGAAGCTCGCTTAGCCCCAGTTGGTCGAATTTTTCTTTAAGAAAATACTCGACAGCCTTCACATCATGGTTAGTTTCCTTCTCAATGTTCTTTATATGAAGAGCGTCATCCTCGTTGAATCCTTCGTAAATGTCGCGTAGCCTGGGGTACAGTTTCTTATCAAAATTGGCCAGCTGCGGGAGGGGAAGTTCACAAAGGGCAATAAAGTACTCTACCTCTACCAGTACACGGTAGCGGATCAGAGCATACTCTGAAAAATAAGCAGAAAGCTCGGCTACTTGTTTATGGTACCGCCCGTCTACAGGAGATATAGCCGTTAGTTGATTTAAAGCCATCGTTACTAAAATAGATGTTAGTATACAAAGGTAGGGGATTTAGTGGGTTGTGTTTTAGGGTTTTTGCGGGAAAATCTTCTTCCTGGTATTTGCTGTGGAAATTTTAATACAATTCTCATATTTGTCAAAAGTTCATTCTAAACCCTACTAGTATTTATGCAAACTACTCCCTTTATCGGTGAGCTTATTGGATCTCTCGTACTGTTACTTCTGGGCAATGGCGTAGTAGCCAACGTAGTACTCAAACAAACCAAAGGAGAAGGCGGAGGCTGGATCGTAATTACCACCGGCTGGGCCTTTGCCGTTGTGATGGGAGTATTTACGGCCAATGCCTTTGGTAGTCCTGATGCCCATATCAATCCGGCCGTAACGCTGGCTTTTGCGGTGTTACATAATGACTACAGTCAGGTAGTCAGCTACATCAGTGCACAGATGATCGGGGCTTTTCTGGGAGCCATACTGGTGTGGGTATACTACCTGCCGCACTGGAAGGCTACGCCTGATCCGGGGGATAAGCTGGCCTGCTTTGCTACCGCACCCGCTATCCGGACCAACGGCCCCAACTTCATCAGTGAAGCACTGGCTACCTGGGTGCTGATCGTGGGTATCGTAGCCATCAGCCGGGCGGGAGCTATTCCGGAGAGCGGCGCTATACCATCCGGATTAGGGCCCTATCTGGTAGGTCTGCTGGTGTGGAGTGTTGGTCTATCGTTGGGAGGATCTACCGGTTATGCTATCAACCCGGCCCGTGACCTGGGCCCACGGGTAGCCCATGCTATTCTGCCCATTCCGGACAAAGGACACTCCGACTGGGGCTATGCCTGGATACCCGTAGTAGCACCAATGGTAGGAGCTGCTCTGGCGGCTATTATGCTGCAGATATTTGCGGTACAATAAGCTATTAGGTGTTAGTTATTAGCTATTAGTACTCTTTTTCCCTGGCCTGTTTTTCAAAGGCCAGGAACCATGGTGAAATAAGTAGGTACTACCTAAAGCTACAGCGCCCGAGCCTGTATGACAGGTCCGGGCGCTGTACTATATAGGGCTTAATATAAAGTTGCTAACGGCTAATAACTAACCACTATTTTCCCCCAACCACTACCTCAGTCAGGTCTTCTTGTTGGAGGTAGTGGTTAGCCATCTGCTGAATATCTTCGGCGGTAGTAGCGTGAATCTGCTCAATATATCGGTCAAAGAAGTCGGTTGGTAGTTCGTCAAGGAGCAGTATTTTCTGGCGGTCTGCAACCTCAAAAGCCGTATTAAGCGATCCGGCAAATTCACCTGCCATAAAGTTTTTTACGTTTTGTAGCTCATCATCCGGTACGGGCTGTGTCTGCAGGATGTTTATCTCCTTTCTGATCTCGTCCAGCGTCTGTTGCGTAAATTCTTTCTTTACATCGGTACCAATGGTGAAGTAGCCATCGTGCCGAAGCGTGACAACACTGGACGAAATACCATAGGTAAGACCTTTCTCCTCCCGGATGTTCTTCATGAGCCGCGACCCGAAGTACCCCCCCAGGATCTCATTCGTCACGAGCATTTTGAAATAGTCAGGGTGCTTGCGGGTGAACAGTCGCTTGCCCAGCCGGATCGACGACTGTAAGCTTTCTGCCTTTTCGGTTAACGAGGCGCCACCTACTGCCGGTAAGGCTGAATAGTCCAGTTCCGTTTCGGATGGAGTTACAAGCCCCTGAACCTGCCCCAGGTACTGATTAACCAGTTGGATCTCCTGCTGCCCTACCTGCCCCGACAGGATCATGCGGTAGCTGCTGTTCCGGATGTGCTGCTCGTAATGCGCCTGAGCGGCTTCTCTGCTTAGTTGATCAATCTGCTCTTCGCTTTGGCCGCGGCCGTATGGATGCTCGGTGCCGTACAGGCTGGCCCGCAGCTGTCGGGTAGCCAGGTAGGCGTTTTTCTCCTGATTGACACGCAGGTTCTGTAACGTAATATTCTGAAGGTCCTCCCACTCTTTCTCCGGAAAAGTAGCCGAGGCTATTAGTTCCTGCACCAGAGGCAGTACCTCGGGTAGAAAGCGGGCCAGGCAGTACACGACTATACCGGCGCGATCAGCGGAGTGCGTCATTTCGGTAAAAGCTCCTACGTAATCAAAGGCTTCGCTTATACCGGCGGAGCTACGCGTCAGGGTACCTTCAGTCAGCATCTTAATGGCAAAGTAAGAGGCACCGGGCTGTGACTCGTACCAGGTACCGGCCTCGAAGATACATTCCAGCCTGATGACGGGCTGTTCGCCAATATTGATAACGTGTAAAGCTATACCATTATCAAGTGTAATAGTCTCGGCATCGGGCAGATGTATAGAGCGGATGATGCGGTAAGAGGGAGCGATGGTTCTATCTAGTTGCATAGGCGTAGTCAAGAAGGCTATAAAAAACGAATGACATCCTAAGGGGACGTCATTCGTACTACTATAAAAACTCTGCCGTAGCAGATTTAGTTCTGATTATTCATCCACCTCATTCAGTCCGGCTACGCTCTTCTTATTCAGACTCATTGAGAGGGAGAGGCGCAGGGTTTGGGCGAGTGGGCTACCCTGACGTACCGGCATCAGGTAAGCAAAGTCAAGTGCGTACTTCTCCTGAAAACGGAGACCAAAACCAGCCGTAAAAAACTTGCGGTCGCCTTTCATACGGCTTTCGCCAAAGTATCCAAAGCGGGCGGCAAATACATCATTGTACCAGTACTCTACACCGGTTGATAGTGAAATCTCTTTGAGTTCTTCGCCAAATCCGTCGGGGGCGTCGGCAAAGGAGCCGAAAATACCCGTCATCAGCGGTAGATCACGTGGGTCGCGGCCCCGTACGGCTACGTACTGTCCTGCCTGATATTGCCACACCGGAGGAGTGGGTACCATCAGCTTATTAGCGTCCAACAGGAAATTGAAGCGGTTGCGACCGTCGGCGGTATAGGATATACCGGTACCTATCTTCAGGTTGGTAGGAATAAAATAGCGGTCTTCGCTACCGTAGGATACCTTACCTCCCAGGTTAGAAATCATAGCTCCCCACGACCACGTCAGGTTGCTACCCGTTTCCAGATTTGAAAATTCTTTCTTGTAGTAGGCACTGATATCACCGGCCGCGGTTTGAGCGGGACGTACCGAAAATCCACTCACTACAGCATTACCAGCCAGGTTGGAGTACACATATTTCAGCGTCAGACCCATGGAGAAGTTCTGGGAAAGCTGACGGCTATAAGTACCTGCGGCAGCCAGTTCCTGCGCTACAAAGTAGCCTATATTCATTCCCTGATTGTTGCGTAGATCAATCTCACCATTATTGAAGTAATTTATAGAGAAAGCTACGGCCTGTCCTTTACCCACTTTTTTATAAGCAGAGATATAAGACAGAAACATATCATCTACCAGGTTGCGAAGCCAGGGCGTATAAGACACAGATACACCAAAGTCTTTTTCTGCATAAGGAAGTTTGGCAGCGTTCCAAAACGTAGCGTTAGCGTCAGGGCTAAGAGCGACACCGGCATCACCTAAGGCAGCACTACGGGCATCGGGAGTAAAGTTCAGGAAAGGTAGTGCTATGGATGGAATACGCCGGGTGGTGTCGGTGGTAAGCGGTTGAGCAAGTAGACTGCCTGCCCAGAAAATAAATAAAGATAAGCTAACGAAAAAACGTTTCATGTTTCTTTGGTTTTACTGGCAGAGGCCCGTGGGGTACACTCAGACAGGGAAGTCAAAATTACGACGAAAGTAACAGAATAATTAAATTTTTTACAACAATTCACCTCAATCACCGTGCCATAAGCAATTTGCCGGCCCGCCGATCGCTACTGCCATCTTTAACAGAACGAACGGATAGCTCATACAGGTACGTGCCAGGGACAACAGGTAATGATAGCAACGTTTCGGGCTGTAAAGCCTCACGTATAGTTTTTTCACTTGTATAATATATCCAGCGGTAGGTACATAAAGTTTGGCCGGATACGCTAAAGATCCGAAAAAAGACCTCGATGTCTTCACTGTCACGGGTATGTTCTAACTCAAACGACAGCTGTTCCTGGAAGGGGTTAGGAAATACAATGGCTCGGGTAAGTTTGATGCCGGATTCAGGTCCGACTATGAAACGCAACGTTGATTCGGAGGAGTTAGTATACGTATCCCATATTTTTACGTGTACGGTATATTCGCCCGGAGGAAGCAGTCCCAGCGGGAATCGGATGGTACCTTTTCGGTAGTCGTCGGTTTGGGTAACGAAATATTCGTTTAGTACAAATGTGATAGAGTCATTCAACGTAGCCAGCAGCTCATGTCCCAGCCCGGCCTGCGATATATTGATACCGCTTTCGTCGGCGGCTTCGATCCAGAGTACTGACGAGGCAGGCACTACCTGCCCATCCCGGAAGCTGCTGTCGTTGAGGTACGCCCTGATCTGGGGCGGGGTGCGGTCCGACAGCTCATTTTTGCTACCACCTACCACGATTCCTAACTGCCCGGCAGCATCATGAAGGCTATCTTTGCTGACGGCATACACACTGACCCGCCCTTCGCCCAGCCGGTAGTCAATATTACGGGGGACCACAAACTCTACATTGAAGCGGCCGTTCCTGACGCTAACCATACCATCAAAAAGTCGGCTACGGTATTCGCTGTAAGTAGCGGCGGTACTTTCGGAGCCTGCGGTCCGGAAACTGACAGGTTTATCAAACAGGGTTACACGGGCCATCCCCTCAAAAGTACTTTCGGCCGATGAGGAGCCTCGTTCAGCTACCAGGCCCTCCAGCTTCACCTTTTGGAGCGCACGTAGCGTATCAGGCAGAGCTGCCCACTGTATCTCGTACCCGGGCCGGGCCAGCCGCATGGAAGGATCTCCGAGCAGCGTAAAGTTTCGGTTCAGGCTACCGCTGAGGCTCCTGTTCTTTGTGAGCCGGACTATGTCGCCCATTCGTCCACCGGCCCCCACCGCAGCCATAGCTTCGTAGAAGGCTTTATTCAATGAGAAATTAGTACTGGCAAAAACGGGCCGCGTAGTAGTAACAGCCCCAATGGCCGCTCCCCGTGGGCTCAGTACCATAAGTTCCGCTCCTGATACCAGTGCGGGATCGTCATAGCGCCCAAATTCGCAGGTAGCCGTGACGAGCAGGGGCATATTGTTGTACCCGCGTAGTGATAGCATATCCGACAGCATCAGTACCTGCTCCTCGGCCCAGCCACTGATGCCACCGTGCCCGGTGTAGTTCAGGATCAGGGTACCTTCCTCCACACTTCGGCGGACAGCCGCATTGAGATCAGGTGCCTTAGGTCCCTCCGAAGTAGTAAGTTGCGAAAAAGCATCTATAAACAGACGCTGGGGGAGCAGGTAGGATTGCGTGAGCCCGGCCAGTTCGTCGGCGTGCTGCTGGTGAATATTGCCATCGCCATCGTCGGCCACAAAGCTGATGCGGTTACGCCAGGCACCTTTAGTTCGGGGAGAGGTATCATAATAGACTAGTTTATCCACCATAGTACGAGCCTCTTCGGCTGTTTTGGCGGGTAGGCGGCCAATGCCTATCTCTAAGGTATGGTCACCGGCTGTGGATTCCTGCCATTCTCCTTCACTGTTCTCCAGAAATCCGAAGTAGTCATCCGATGAGTAGGTGAATACCGGATGCAGCGATTCACGACTTTCGTAGACCGGTACCCAGTTCTGCTGTTGGGCTGGCGATAGGGTACGGTTGCGATTGCGGTAGTCGTAGGTGGCGTCGCCAAACAGCAGGAGGTACTTCAGTTTGTCTGGAGCCTTTTGATAGAGGTGCCGCACAAAATCACGAATAGCCGATACATCAGCCCGTCCAGCCGAGTACGCATTATATACCTGATCGGTAGTGACTACCTGTACATCCAGCCTATCGTGCTGCCTCCGGTGTTGTGCCAGGCGCTGGGCCTCTGTCTCCCAGGCTTTGGCGGTCACAATAAGCAGATCAGGTACTGGACTATTAGTTATTTGCTGATTAGGAACATGCTGCCACGCCAGTGGGTCAAGGGCCTGCTGCGGGAGGAAGCCCACGTAAGTACGCACCTGCCGTCCCCCCTGCGCCCTAAAATGCGCTATACCTGCCGAAGTTCGCTGTAGCAGGGCCTGGTGCGGAGAATGGGGCACCGTGACATCCCACCAGAGCCAGTCGGAGGAGTTGACTTGTATGCGGTATAGTACTGTATCACTTGTAGCGGGCAAAAATCGGTATACCTGCTGGCCGTCATACTGCTGAAGGCGCCGCTTAGCCTGCAGGGCTATATAATCCAGGTAAGCCTGAGCGTTGGCCTGGCCGTTTTTATCAAACTGTACCCCTACTGTAAAAGCAGACGGAGGAGAAGCGGGCACCTGGTAGAAGTAGTCTTTTTCGGCTATCTGGGCCCGGAGGTCATAGCGGTAGGTAGATACCGTTCCTACGGGCTGCTCGCCTACCTCCTGCCCATTGACCTGCCAGCGAAAGCGGGTAGCTACCTGAGCCGAGGCGATGGCTCGGGTCCAAAGCCGGGCTTCGGTACCGGGTACTATGCCGGGCAAGGGGATCGAAAGATTTAGCTGGCCGTTCAGACCCAGGTATTCGCCCCACCATTCCCGGCCCGATTGCAGCAGATTGACTGACTCCTCCTCATGAAACCAATAGTCATCAAACTGATCTACAGTTTTACCGCCTTCCACGCTTACACTTTCGGTACCCATAACGCGTAATCCGGGAGCTTTGCCCTGCGTCAGGAAGTAATAGGTTGTATCGGCGTAGTAGTTGATCTGGTGTCGGAAACCAGCTCGGGCGGAGTCATAAAGTACTTGATGAGGGGCTTCAGCGTAGAAATATAGCATATCACTTTCGTCAAACCGGCCATCTTCCTGTCCGGTAACCCATACTGCGTTTTGAGTAAGGCCCTGGGGGCGGGGGGTACTATTAGCCTGCGGAAGCATTGCTCCTCCATTCCCATACAACTGTAAGTACTGAGGGTTCAGCGTAGTCAGGTCAAAGCCCATCTTACGCAACAGAGCCGCATTGATCTTGTAGATACCGGTTTGGGTGGAACTTAGCCTGCGCCAGCTACCTTCTGTAAGTGCAGCGGCTGGCTGGGCCTGTATAGTGGCAGTCAGTAAGCTCCAGACCAGTACCCAGAGCGGCACTACGTAGCGTATGTTATTCAGGACAAAGTTCACTTTGTTCCACCAGCGCATGGGCAGGAATGGTATAGCGGCGTTGTGATGCCTTTTCGGTGCAGAGTACACGGGTACGGCGTAAGGCGCCACGAATAAATTCTCTCTTTTGAAAAACGAAAACAGCGCCTTCGCTTAGGTGCATCAGGGGCATTTTATTATTTTCTCCGGCCGTATCATATTGCTTAAGGGCCAGCAGCAAAGCAGGATCGCTTCCGGTCGATGCCTTTGGATTTAAAGCATACTGCTGCAGAGGGCGGAGAATGTCCGCCGGAAGTATCTGTTCATGAAGTATAGGTTGCAGCAGAGCACTGAATAGGGTCTTCCATTCAGGTCCGTGGGGAGCTACCTTTTTGCGGTACATTCGTCCGGAGTATTGACGGTATACGGCACAGTGAGCTACTTCGTGAATGTAAGTAATCAGAAAGCTATAGGAGTTGAGGTTGGCATTGACCGTGATGCGAGGTCGCTCTTTAGGACGGACCATAAAATCACCAAGGCGACTCTGGCGGGGACGTGATATGTGCAGGTCAAAATCATACTGCCGCCAGAGCTGCTCACAATAGGCTAGTGTAGCAGAGGGAAGATATGTGGCTAAAACGGTCGCTATTTCCATGCCCTGAATAAAAAAAGAAGCCTTATTTGCATAAGGCTTCCCATTTCTTTAGACTTTCGTCAATAATTAGCGAATAGTATCGCTAGTCATTGTAGTATCCATAGCCATTGTGTCAGCAGCCATTGTGTCTACAATAGCAGTGTCAACGCTAACTGCAGTTGTGTCAGCAGCTTCTTCTGAAGGCTTGCTTGTACAAGCAGCGAAAGTTACCATTGTAGCTACGAAAGCGAATGCAAGTACTTTTTTCATTTTTTGCGGTGTTTTAAGGTTTGTGCTACAAAAGTAGTACAAAAATGGATAAGTCAATACCTGGATCGTTGTATTTTTCTAAGAACTTAAAAATTCCTTAGAAAATAATGTGATAGCTAGAATTTGTACAACAATTACTGCTAATAGTAGCATTAGAGGATGCGTTCTGACTGAGTATTAAAGGCTTTTACGGCCTGTGCGACCTCAGGTAACAGATTGGGATTACGCTCGATGCCATTGCCAACCACTACCACATCGGCGCCAGCCTCCAGCGCCAGGTAGGCTTTTTCGGCTGTGTTGATTCCTCCACCTACTATAAGCGGGGTTGAAGTAACATCACTGACTGCCTTGATCATGGCCGGGGGTACTGGTTCCTGCGCTCCGCTACCGGCATCCAGATACATGTACCGGAGGCCGAGCATTTCACCGGCCAGAGCGGTGCAGGCGGCAACGCTGGGCTTATCACGTGGGATAGGAATGGTATTACTTATATAGGATACGGTAGTGAGCTTGCCGCTTTCAACCAGCATGTAGCCGGTAGGGAGTATCTCGATTCCGCTCTTGCGCAAAATAGGTGCCGCAATCACATGCTGACCGATGAGCAGCTCGGGATTGCGACCTGATATTAAAGACAGTAGCAGGATAGCGTCGGCTGAAGGATCGATATGCAAACTACTACCCGGAAACAGAATCGCAGGGATTGGAGTATGGGCATGAATGGCTGCAATCAATTGGTCAATAGCATAATGAGTAACCAGGCTACCTCCAACGAAGAAAAAATCTACCCCCTCACCTTGAGCGTATTGCAGAAAGTCCGGGAAAGTAGCTATGTCGACCTTATCAGGGTCCAGGAGTACAGCAAAAGACTTTCTGCCTTCAGCCTGCTTTTCCGTGAGTAATGTCGATATATTATAGTTCGCTTTGTGCATTCGTAGTATGCTCTGCTTCCAAAAAATCTGTTAGCCTTTTGCGTGCCCAGGCCAGGGCCATTGATAAGGCCACGCCCTTTAAAGTACTTCCTAAAGTGCTGCTATTGCTTTCTTTACGAGGTTTATCTGCGGATGGTTTATTTTCGGCAGGAAGTAAGGCCTCCATAGCCAGATATACGCCAGCTACTACTCCACCGATTACTAAAGCATGCTTACCGTAATAAAGAGTATCATCTTTTACCTCATCCCACTGGGCTTCGATCTGTGCCCGGTAGTGCTCTGCCAGTGCTTGTAATTTTCTCTTCTGTTCCTCAGTATCAAACGAAAAAGGCTGATAGGTGGATGTTGCATCATTAAGCGTGAAACTCATCGGGTAAGCGTACGTTAGTAGCGTTTGGGGCTAAAATTAAAGAAAAGTAACGAATTGAACGAAAAACGGGTGGTATGGTCTCTCTAATTAGTACTATGCCTACCCTGCCCGCTGTACTATTCTGCTATAGTCAGTTGCATGGTGTAAGGAGGGGCTGAAGTCTTCGACTTATTGCAAAGCTTAGTCCAGAATAGCCCCCAGTATAGAGGATACTACGGATACAATAAGACTGAAAATCAGTGCGGATAGAAATCCGCCCACATCAAAACCAGCTACCAAGAAGTCTACCAGATATATAATGAATACATTGACTATGAAGTAGAATAGCCCCAGCGTCATGATGGTTAGAGGCAGGGCCATGATCTGAAGGACAGGCTTAAGAAAGGTGTTAAGTAAGCCTAGTACAATGGCTACAACAATGGCTGATCCCAGACCATCCAGGTAGACGTCAGTCAGAAGGTTAGCGGCTAGTAATACAGCCAGGGTGTTAACAACCAGGCGAATCAGTAAGCTCATAGGTGGTAGTTTAGCGGTGTCGGGTAGTAAGTACGTCAATTACATGATCCAAATCAACGTTTTTGTGTTCCAGCAGCACCAGCAGGTGAAACAGCAGATCGGCTACTTCTCCCTTGAATAAATCATCATTGGTGTCTTTGGCCTCAATGACTACCTCCACGGCCTCTTCCCCTACTTTCTGTGCAATCTTGTTGACGCCCCGACCAAACAGCTGGCTGGTGTACGACTCCTCCGAAGGGTTCAGTTTGCGCTCCCGGATCACCTGTTTCTGCAGGTAATTAAGGAACGACGCTTTACCGGTATTTGTTTCGCCGAAGCAGGTGTCATCCCCGGTATGGCAGGTAGGTCCGGCCGGATTGGCCTTGATAAGTATAGTATCCCCGTCACAATCCACCAGGATCTGCTTTACGTGCAGGAAGTTATCAGAGGTTTCGCCCTTGGTCCAGAGGCGTTGCTTGCTGCGGCTGAAGAAAGTTACCTTGCCCTCCGCCTGGGTCTTCACCAGGGCATCCTGGTTCATGTAGCCCAGCATCAGTACTTTGCCTGACACGGCATCCTGCACTACGGCGGGTACCAATCCATCAGCGGCCTTCGCGAAATCTATAGTAGTAAGGTCTGTATTCATTTCAATAGAAGAAATAGTAACTCTTTATATAATGGGATGAAATCGCTCAAAGCTAACACCTGACAACCTAATTGCTACTACTTAATTGGTCATCCGCATGGGCAGGTGGTGGTCGCGCAGGTAGTTTTTAAGATCAGGTATATCAATTTCGTGAAAATGGAAGATACTGGCGGCCAGTCCGGCGTCGGCCTTTCCGGTAGTAAATACTTCCCGGAAGTGATCCATAGTACCCGCACCTCCCGAAGCGATGATCGGAATGTTAGCATTGGCCGAAATAGTACCAGTCAGTTCCAGCGCAAAGCCATTCTTAGTACCGTCGGAATCCATGGACGTGAGCAGGATTTCGCCCGCTCCGCGTTCTTCTACTTCCTTTGCCCAGGGTATAGTACGTAATTCAGTAGGTTTGCGTCCCCCGTGGGTATGTACAATATGCTCTTCGGGCATGCCTTCACCCAGGGATATGTAGCGGGTATCAATAGCTACCACGATACACTGACTCCCAAACTCCAGCGCCAGCTCATTGATCAGGTCCGGATTGCGGACGGCAGCGGAGTTGATCGATACTTTATCCGCCCCGGCGTGCAGCAGGGCCGATACATCGGCCTTGGACGATATGCCTCCTCCTACCGTAAAAGGTATATTGATGGTATGCGCTACCCGGTGTACCAGCTCCAGGAGTGTCTTGCGCTCCTCTACGGTAGCCGTAATATCCAGGAACACCAGCTCGTCAGCGCCCTGCTCCGCGTAGGCAGCGGCCAGTTCGACGGCATCACCCGCGTCGCGCAGGTTCAGGAAGTTGACGCCCTTAACGGTCCGGCCATCTTTTACGTCTAGGCAGGGTATGATTCGTTTAGTCAGCATAGGTCAGGTGGATTTAAGCCAGAAACCGTTTCAGTTCATCCAGCGAAATTCGGTTTTCGTAGATGGCTTTTCCAATAATGACCCCAAACAGGTTCATTTCTGCCAGCTTCTCTACATCCTTGATATCACTTACGCCTCCGCTGGCAATGATGTTCAGCTCGGGACACTTGTCCTGCAGGTTACGGTACAGGTCGTAAGAGGGGCCCTGTAGCAGACCATCTTTAGCTACATCCGTACTAATGGTATAGCGGACGCCTTTCTCCACGTACTCTTCCACAAAGTCATACACCCACAGCGTGGTACCTTCCTCCCAGCCGCTCACGGCTACTTTTTCGTTACGGGCGTCGGCCCCCAGTATGATCTTATCACCACCATACTGCTTTAGCCAGCTCTCGAATAGGTCCCGGTTCTTGACGGCTATGCTGCCTCCGGTTACCTGCTTAGCCCCACATTCAAAGGCAACACGCAGGTCCTCGTCCGACTGTACACCGCCGCCGAAGTCAATATGCAGGCGAGTCTTGGACGATAGTGTTTCGAGTACCTTCCAGTTGACGATCTTTTTGGCCTTGGCGCCGTCAAGGTCGACCAGGTGCAGGCGGGTTAGGCCGGCATCTTCAAACTGCTGGGCTACTTCCAGCGGATGCTCGTTGTATATCTTTTTCTGGTTATAGTCACCCTGGGTAAGGCGTACGCACTTGCCTTCTATAAGGTCAATAGCAGGTATAATCTGTATCATAGCGTCAGGAAGTTATGGAGTATTTGCTGGCCTACGTGTCCGCTGATCTCGCAGTGGAACTGGGCGGCGTAGAAGTTATCTTTGTGCAGCATGGCGCTGAAAGGCCGGATGTACTCACAGGTAGCCACGGTATACTCACAGACCGGCGCGGCGTAGCTGTGCACAAAGTACACGTAGGCGTCGTCGGGTAGGCCCTGGGTGAGCGGAGTGGTATAGTCAAATATGTTATTCCAGCCCATGTGGGGTACTTTATAGCCCGGTGTAGCCGGAAAACGCTGTACATCCACGTCAAAGATCCCCATACAGGTGGTGTTGTTCTCCTCGGAGTAGCGGCACATGAGCTGCATACCCACGCAGGTACCTAATACCGGCTGCTTCAGCGAAGGAATCAGCTTGTCCAGCCCTTTTTCGCGCAGGTAGCTCATGGCAGTACTGGCCTCTCCTACTCCCGGAAATATTACCTTGTCGGCGGTACGTATCTCGTCTTCGTCGTCGGTATAGATATACCCCGCACCCAGGCGATCGAGGGCGTACATGACCGACTGCACGTTGCCGGCGTTGTACTTGATAATGACGGTTTTCAAGTTTTTAGGTATTAGCTGTTAGCCATTAGTGATTAGGTATTAGCTGCCAGGTGTTAGCTTATTTGTTCAATAAAAGCATCCCCGTAGTACTTATATAAATATCTCTCCTTTTACTGCCAAGGCCTGCGGCGGTTGACCGGAGGAGCGCCTCCCGCTGCCATGAGATCAAGGTAAAAAATGAAGCCCGACTCTTAAAAAGAACCGGGCTTCTGGGGTACTATGTATTCAACCTTATTACACCTTTACTCGCAAAAACACATCACCCGATGGACCCGATTGTGAACAACCGATGGTGGAGATGATATGTTCCTGCGTTTGTCATGGCACAAAGGTACAAAAACTTTGCAAGTGCGATGCATAAATTTTCAAAAAAGAGAACCTTGAATGGGCTGTACGCGGATAGAGGGAGCTTCTAAAGATAATCCTAATTGCTTATTCAACTGCTCTACCCAGTATTTGGTTAGTTCGGGGGCCAGCAGGTTTTCACCGCAGTGTATAAATATGTAAGCTGTCTGCAACCCCTGCTCAAACCACTCCCGCAGCCGCTGTACCCAATCATTAGTACGGGTGTAGTCGGTCGGGTGCAGCTCATGACCGACAAAACGAAGAGCCGCTACCGGCGTCGAAAGCCCCATGTGCAGTACGTCGCGTCGTCCGGCTACGTCGGTAAGTATGGTACCAGCACCCAGTTCGTGAAGGGTCGCCAGTACCCGGTGCCAGCGGTACTCATCCAGGAACCAGGCCGCATGCCTGAACTCAATAGCAATGGGAAAGCCCTGGGGCAGAGCTTTCAGAAAACGAATCAGCGTGGGCAGTCGGGCCGGGTTGAAGGCGGGCGAGAGCTGCAGGAAGGTAGTACCCAGATTTTCTTCAAAGCTCAGTACCGACTCAACAAACCGATTGGTAAGCATACTGACACCCAAAAGTTGTGCTTCGTGGCTGATGGCCTGTGGCCACTTCGGACAAAAGCGAAATCCGGAGGGTACCATTTCCTTCCATCGCTTTACCGTTTCGAGACCAGGTATTTGGTAGTAGGTACTGTTGAGTTCGATGGTGCTGAACTGGCGGGCGTAGTGGTACAGGAAGTCCTTGTCTTTGGTATTAACCGGATAAATTTTACCCACCCACTCCTTGTTGGCCCAGATGGGTGGGCCTATGTATACCTGCCGGGCAGAGGGCTCCCCACTCTCTTTCAGGACCAGCGCCGTGTGCGGGTGGTCAGGCGGGAGCGTAAAGTCTATCTGGCTTATATCTTCTACTTTTCCGAAATCCATACTCTATATAATATAGTAGCCATCGTATCAGCGGCACTTGTAACCTTTTCAGAGTACTAATAACGCTTTGATGATCCTTAGGGATTAATAGTTGATGTAAATTTAAAAAGTATCCGGTAGATAAATAAAGGATCAATCACATAGCAACCCATTCACAATGATTACTTTTGTAGGTCCTATCTGATGTGTAAGAGAAACCCTTTGAACTAATGGTGAGGTACGTCTCTCCTATTGGTAACATGGAACGAATTATGAAAGCCCTTTTATCTGTTGCTATGTCTGTACTTGCTGCTTCTGCGACGCTGGCCCAGCCTACTGAACTGGCGCGTCGCCTGCACGATACCCACACTACCTACCGCGAAGCCTCCCTTACCCAGCGCCGATTCAAACACAAGGATGTGCAAGCCCTGATTCAGGAAAGGGAGGAGAACCCTATGTACGAGATTACCAAAGTGGGAGAATCCTATGAGGGGCGCGATATCCGGATGATTAAAGTAGGACGTGGCCCGCATAAAGTACTGCTCTGGTCGCAGATGCACGGCGATGAGCCGACCGCTACCATGGCTATCTTTGATATATTCAACTTTCTGGAGGCCCGCAACGATGGCTTTGACCAGTTCCGGAAGCAGTTGCTGGATAGTACTACACTGTACTTTGTACCCATGCTCAACCCTGATGGAGCCGAGCGGTACCAGCGCCGCACTGCCCAGGGAATCGACATGAACCGCGATGCCCTGTACCTGCAGACGCCCGAAAGCCGCATCCTGAAAGGGTTGCAGCAGAGCCTGAAGCCAGAGTACGGATTTAACCTGCACGACCAGAGTCCCCGCTACTCCGCCGGGCGTAGCCCCAAGGCAGCTACCATCTCCTTCCTGGCTACGGCCTACGACTACGAGCGTTCAATCAATCCGGTGCGGGAGCGCTCTATGCAGCTGATCGTACGGATGAACCGGATGCTGCAGCACTTTATACCCGGACAAGTAGCGCGCTACGCCGACGACCACGAGCCCCGTGCCTTTGGCGATAACGTACAGAAGTGGGGCACTACCCTGATCCTGATCGAGTCGGGAGGCTACGCCGGAGATCCGGAGAAGCAGTACATCCGCAAGCTCAATTTTGTGGCGATCCTGTCAGCATTGGGTGCTATAGCCGACGAGTCACTGACGCAGGAAAACCGCAATGACTACTACCAGATTCCCGAAAACGATAAGTATCTCTTCGACCTCCTGATCCGCAACGCTACTGTAAAGCAGGGAGGTAAGCAGTACCGTACTGATTTGGGAATTAATCGTAACGAGATCAACTATGCCAACGCCAGCAAATTCTTCTACCATAGCAAGATCGAAGAGTACGGCGACCTATCTACCCACTATGGCAGCCAGGAAATAGATGCTACAGATTATGTCATAGAGCGCGGAAAGGTATATCCAACCCCTTTTAAGAATATGAGCGAGCTAAGCAAGATAGATCCGTGGGAGCTACTGAAGCAGGGATATACCTACGTAACCCTTACCCCCGATGCAAATACACGTACCCTCGGTTTGTACTTTACCGTGCATCCGCTGCACGTGCTTCGGAAAGGCCAGGTATACTCAGGGCCGGTACAAATGGGCGAAACAGCTTCTTTTATATTGAAAAAAAACGGAAAAGTACGCTATGCCATAGTGAATGGATTTGTGCACGATGTGCAGGAGGAGACAAGGAGGCTAGGTAATGGTATTGTAGAATAAGCAGAAGATTCTATTGTGTAATGGAGCAGAAGCAGCTGATGCTTCTGCTTTTTTTGTGATTGTGCGAATCCAGTGTTGGGTGTTTCTATATTTTAATAAATTATTGTATTTCAATATTTTAGCCAATGTTATTGAAATAATAGAGCCGTAATACTGGCTTAACATTCAGGTAATATTGTCCATCTACTTTTGTGGCACGTAACATAAGTTTACTGACACCAAAGTATGAAAAAGCAAATTTTAACTCTCATTTTCTCTGTCTTGACGATGGCCTTGGCCGTTGCTCAAACGGGCTCTATCAAAGGTACCATCGTTGATGCCAAGACCAAAGAGGCTATCATCGGTGCCAGCATCCTGCTGAAAGGTACTACTCCTCCCCTGGGATCTTCCAGCGACATTGAAGGAAACTTCGAAATCAAAAACGTTCCGACCGGAGCTCAGACTGTACTGGTTAGCTTTGTATCCTACAAGACCAAAGAAATCCCGGTAACGGTTTACCCCAATCAGACAGTACTTATTAATACTACCGTTGAAGAAGACGTCGCTACCCTCGAAGAAGTAAAGATCACTGGTCAGCGTCAGACATTCACGGATGTGTCAGTAATCACCGAGATCAAGCAGGCTGAGCAGATTGCCGTAGGTATCTCAGCCCAGCAGATCCAGAAATCACAGGACCGTGATGCTTCGCAGGTCATCCGCCGGGTACCCGGTGTATCTATCCAGGACGACCGCTTCGTCATCATCCGCGGTCTGAATGAGCGCTACAACACTGTAATGCTCAATGATGCCATCACTCCTTCTACCGAAGTAGATGTAAAATCTTTCTCTTTTGACCTGATCCCCAGCTCCGCCATTGACCGGATGCTGATTTTCAAATCAGGTGCTGCTGAACTACCCGGCGAGTTTTCGGGTGGTGTAATCAAGATATATACCAAGACCATCCCTGATGAAAATGGACTGAGCCTCAGCCTGACCTCAGGCTACCGTAGCGGTACTACCTTCCAGAACGTACTGTCTCACCAGGGTTCTTCACTGGATTGGCTTGGCTTTGGTGCTGGTGACCGTAAACTCCCCTCTTCTTTCCCCTCTACCAAAAGATTGACTAACGAAGGAGTACCTTCTGACCGCAGTATCGCCGCTTTCCGTAACCTGCCTGAGTACTTCACTGCCAAGAATATAACAGCTGTACCTGATCTGCGGGCTTCACTGGGCTACAACGCCAAGTTCTTTGTAGGTGATAAAAAGCTGACTACCTTCAACAACATCAGCTACTCCAGTACTCGTCAGGCCATGCCGGTCAACCAGTACCGCTACCTGTCGTTTGATCAACAGAAGCAGGAGTCGATGCTATGGGTAAACTATAACGACCAGCAGTATGCCGAAAACGTACGTCTGGGTGTGATGTCAAACTGGGCGCTTATCCTGAACCCTAACCACAAGATTGAATTTCGTAACCTGTTCAACCAGCTGGCTAATAAAGAAACAACCTTCCGTCAGGGATTCACACAGGAGAATGGCCGCGAAGTACAGAACTACGCCTTCCGCTACGAGTCCAAGAGCATTTACTCAGGCCAGTTGAGTGGTACCCACGACCTGTCTGACCTTACTACGGTACGCTGGACCGGCGCCTTTGGATACACACACCGCGAAGAACCTGACTACCGTCGCTTCGTATCAAGCCGTAACATAGGTTCGGATGATCCTTTCACCGTAGAGGTAGTACCTGGTAGCAACGCCAGCCTTGCCCGTACCGCCCGCTTCTTCTCTACACTTAATGAATATACTTCGTCCGGAAGAGCTGACGTAGAGCACCGCATCAACCGCAGCGGTTTCGAAGGAGACGAGAAAATGCAGATCAAACTGCGCGCCGGAGCCTACGCCGAATACAAAGACCGTGCATTCAAGGCTCGTTGGTTCAACCTGATCAATCCGGGTGGCGTATCACAGGAAATCCTGAACCAGTCGCCTGAGCAGCTTTTTGACGAGAGCAACATCGCTACTGATAAACTGTACTACGGCGAGCGCACCAACTTTGATGATCGCTATACCGCTCAGAATATGCTGGCAGCCGGTTACGTAGGAGCATACATACCTTTCTCTTCCAAGTTCAACGTATCGCTGGGAGCGCGGGCTGAGTACAACCGCCAGCAGCTACAGAGCCGTCAGCGTGGATCAGGTACCCGCATTAAGGTAGATAACCCTATCTTCCGTCTGCTGCCTTCGGTAAATATGGCGTACAACTTCACCGAGAAGACCCTGCTGCGCCTGGCATATAGCACCACTGTCAACCGTCCTGAGTTCCGTGAGCTGGCTCCATTTACCTACTATGACTTTGCTTTTGACGTATCACGGGTTGGTAATCCTAACCTGAAGACGCCTTCGATCCAGAACATGGACCTTCGCTACGAGTGGTACCCACGTGATGGTGAAGTGATATCGGTAGCAGCCTTCTACAAGCACTTCAAGAACCCAATCGAGGCCCGTATCCGCTACGCCGGTTCAGGAGTATCCTTCTACGTAGATAACGCCGAAGAGGCCTACGCTGCGGGTGCCGAGCTGGAAGTACGCAAGTCTCTCAAGAATATGACTAACTCCGGCTTTGTCAACAACCTGACTCTGCTCCTAAATACCTCAATAATTAAGAGTGATGTACTGACAGGCTTTACCGGACAGGAAAACAACCGTCAGCTACAGGGACAGTCGCCTTACCTGATTAACTCGGGTATCTATTACAACGATGCGGACCGCGGCTGGCAGATCAACCTGCTCTACAACGTAATCGGTCGCCGGATCTTCCTGGTAGGTGATAAGGAAATCCAGCCTACTGTGTACGAAATGGCCCGTAACGTAATAGATGTGACCGTAATCAAATCCCTGGGTCAGCACCTGGAACTGAAAGTAGGTGTACAAGACTTGCTGAACCAGCCCTTCCGCCTGATTCAGGACAGCAACCTCGACCAGAAGATCACCAATGTGGATGAGCCTTACCAGACTTACCGTCGCGGCTCGTACTCGACCATCGGTCTGAGCTACAAATTCTAAGAATACCCTAACTAATTATACATTTATCAGTCAGATTGTTTAAAAACAAAAATCGCATGAAAAACGTAGGAAAACTGTTAAACCTGTTGCTAGTGGGAATGCTCATGACTGCATTCGTCGCATGTAATAATACGGATGATGATGATGATGATATTGAAGTGCCACCGGTAGGAGGTACCAATACCGTCACAGGTAAAATTACCCAGAATACAACCTGGACTGCCAACAACAAGTACGTTCTGAATGGTTTTGTGTACGTTGAGAATGGTGCTACCCTGACCATCGAGCCGGGTACTATCATCAAAGGTGACAAGGCTACCAAAGGCTCTCTGATCATCAAGCCAGGTGCCAAGATCATCGCCAACGGTACTGTTGAGAAGCCTATCGTATTTACTTCAAACCAGCCTAAGGGCCAGCGTGCTGCCGGTGACTGGGGAGGATTGGTTATCCTGGGTAATGCTCCGGTTAACAAAACCCCGGCTGTAATCGAAGGAGAAAACCTTTCTACTTTCGGTGGTACTAACGCCGCTGATAACTCAGGTAGCCTGAAGTACGTTCGTATCGAGTTTGCCGGTATCGCCTTCGAAACCGACAAAGAGATCAACGGTCTTACTTTCGGTGGTGTAGGTAGCGGTACTACTGTGGACTTCGTACAGGTTTCGTACAGTGGCGACGATGCGTACGAGTGGTTTGGTGGTACTGTTAATGCCAAGCACCTGATCTCGTACCGTACACTTGATGATGACTTCGATACTGACAACGGTTATAGCGGTAACGTACAGTTTGGCTATATCCTGCGTGATCCCAAAGTAGCTGACCAGGCTGGTGACTCTAATACGTTTGAGTCGGACAACGATGCCGGTGGATCAGAAGCTACTCCTAAGACCAGTGCTAAGTTTGCTAACATCACTTCTACCATTGCGGCTGGTGACCTGGATTCTAAGTACCGTTCAGCGATGCGAATTCGTCGCAGCAGCGAAATCTCCATCTATAACAGCATATTCGCAGGAGCTTTCCCAACCGGTATCGAGCTGCAGGATAAAGTAGCTGATAACTACAAAGCTGGTAAGATGAACATTCAGGGTGTAGGTATCCAGGGGGCTGTGACTCCTATGAAAGGTGTAGATACTACCATGTTCAACACTACGGCTCACAAAAACAAAGTATATACCAGCGTAGCCGAACTGCTGCTGCCTGCTGCTTACAACTCTATCTCAGCTCGTCCAAGCGCCGTTCCTCAGGCTGGATCACCTCTGATGGGTAATGGTGTAACCCTGCCTGCCGGATTTGAAACTACTACCTACGTAGGTGCTTTCGGAGCTACTGACTGGACTCAGGGCTGGGCTAACTTCGATCCTCAGAATACTGATTATTAATAGTATAAAGATCTCTAAGTAAACATCTTATATTGGTGTCAGATTGTCAAAAGGCCGGGGGCATTGCTCCCGGTCTTTTTTGTATGTGATGTTCACTCCCGCCCGGGGCGTACGTCAGAGAAGGCAGCTCAGCTGAAAAAGCAGTCCATTACCGCTGGTGTAGAATATCAGTAACCTTTACCTACGAAATCAGGGCTTTTGCGTAACTTTACCGATTGGATTTACGTTCTTTGATGGGAAGTCTTCTAAAAATATATTTAGAGCTTCAAAAACGTAAACTCTTACTAATTAACGGAGGTAACGGGCAGGAGCCGGCGAATAGTTGCCGTTATGCTTTTACCTGCAATTTACTTTTTATAAAAAACTGAATGGAAGTATTGATTATGGCCGGACAGCTCATTCTGGGCTTGTCCATACTAGTAGGCTTACATGAGTTAGGGCACCTGGTGGCCGCCAAGATGTTCGGAATGAAGGTGGAGAAGTACTTTATAGGCTTTCCGCCCAAGGTGTGGAGCATTCAGCGGGGCGAAACAGAGTATGGTTTAGGAGCAGTACCCCTCGGAGGTTTTGTAAAGATATCCGGGATGATCGATGAATCACTGGATACTGATCAGATGAGCGCGGAGCCCCAGCCGTATGAATTCCGGGCCAAGCCGGCCTGGCAGCGGCTGATCGTTATGCTGGGTGGTATTATTGTCAATGTCATTGTAGGTATTATCATCTTTATTGCCATCGCCTATAGCAACGGAAACAGATTTCTGTCCAAGGAAGAAGTAAACAAGAATGGTATCGTAGCGGGAGAGCTGGCCCAGGAGATCGGCCTTCAGACCGGTGATAAGATCGTCAAAGTAAATGGTAAAGACTTTAAGGATTTCAGCGATGCCGTTGGGTCGGATGTGTTTCTGGGCAGTGGCAGCTACTATACCGTTCAGCGCAACGGTAATCTGGTAGATATAGATATCCCAAATGATTTTATTGAAAAACTGTCTGAGCCGGAAGCAAGAGGTACGTTTATACGCCCTGCCGAGCCTTTTGTGGTAGGAGAGGTAGCCGCCGGTTATCCGGCTGAAGAAGCGGGTCTGCAAGCGGAGGATCGTATTGTAGCCATCAACGGCAAACCTGTAACTTTCTTTCACCAGCTTCAGCAATCGCTGGATTCGCTGAAAGGCAAGACAGCTACCCTGACTGTTCAGCGTGGCGGGCAGAACGTAACACTTACCTCCAAAGTAACTCCCGAAGGAACGCTTGGTTTCCAGGCTAAGAGCCTGCTCAACTACACTGTTGTAGATTATACGCTCGGCCAGGCGATGGTCGTAGGTACCAAAGAGGCCTTCGGTGTCGTTTATAATAATATCAAAGGCTTCGGCAAGATATTCCGTGGCGAAGTATCTGCCTCTAAGGCCATCAGCGGTCCTATTGGTATTGCCCGGATGTTTGGTGGAGTGTGGGACTGGGGCCGCTTCTGGTTCCTGACGGGCCTCCTGTCGATGGTACTGGCCTTTATGAACGCTCTGCCTATACCGGCTCTTGACGGCGGACACTCGGTTATACTACTTTATGAAATGGTATCAGGTCGTAAGCCTTCGGACCGTTTCCTCGAAAACGCCCAGAAGGTAGGTATGGTACTCTTGCTGGGACTGATGGCTTTCGCTATATTCAACGACGTCTTTAAGGCAGTTTTCTAAGATATTACACGTATTAGTGCCTACGACAGCCCACGCTACTTGGAGAGAGCGCGGGCTGTCGTAGGCTTATCTTACAGGCTGTAAAAGCTATGACGAAAAGAGTAACTACATGGTTGGCTTTGGGAGTACTGGTGTTATTCATAGCAGCCAGGGCTATTCATGAATACCACGTGAGCGTCACGCAGATGCAGTATAACCCCGCTCAGAAGGCCCTCGAGATTAGCATCCGGGTATTTACGGATGACCTTGAGAAGGCGCTGTCGGTAGAAAATAGCAACCGCCGCTTCGTGGTAAACAATACTGACCAAAATGACCCCTTCGTAGAAAAGTACCTGCGAAAGAGTTTTGTACTGATGGATGCAAAGCAGCAGGTGCGTAACTTTCAGTACGTTGGGAAAGAGCAGGAAGCGGATGCCACCTGGATTTATCTGGAAGTACCTGCTGCGGGTAGCCTGGAAGGGTGGGCGCTACAGAACAATTTGCTGATGGATGTGTTCAGTGACCAAATGAATATGCTGAACCTAAAGCTGCCTACTGGCAAAAAAACGATTTTATTCAAGAAAGGACAGTCGCTGCACCCGCTCCAGTAGTCAACATGGATAACTTGTCAGTAGTAAGGCAGGTAGTTGGCAAATGGATGTGTGGTATGGCTATTTTATCATTAGTATACCCCTCTTGATAATTATATTTTATTGTAAATTGGGAAAAGAATCTCTGTCAGCCTGACAGAATGCCTATGAAGTTTGAAAATTCTGATCTATACAGTCGGATATTGATGTCTGACACCGACCTTGATAGCCTTGAAATTGTACCCCTGGGTGGGCCCGAAGGCTCCGATGAGCCGTTTGATGTCCCCGAGGAGCTCCCCATATTGCCAATCCGCCAGACCGTACTATTTCCGGGAATGGTCATTCCTGTTACCGTAGTGCGGCAGAAAGCAATACGGCTGGTGAAGAAGATCTACCGTAATTCGGATGTGAACTCCCGGATCATGGGTGCGGTTACGCAGGCCAAGCCTTTAAAAGAAGATCCCTCCGCGGATGATCTTTATAAGGTAGGTACAGTAGCGCATATTCTGAAAATGATCACCCTGCCCGATGGCAATGTGACCATAATCGTACAGGGACGGCAGCGTTTCCAGATCAAGAGTATCATACGCGAAGAGCCTTATATTACGGCTAAAGTGGAAGCCATTGAAGATTCTTTCGCGAATCCAAATCGCAAGGAGTCGAAAGCCTTGCTGCAGTCATTACGCGATGGCGCCCACCGGATCATGCGACTGAACCCTGAAATACCTCAGGAAGCTCGTATTGCGCTGGATAATATTGAAAGTCCCGTTTTTCTGATCCATTTCTTATCTTCCAATATCAATGTGGAGGTTGCCGATAAACAGCGGCTTCTGGAAGAGACCAATGGGCAAAAGCAGGCCAATCTGCTGCTGCAGTACATGATGCGCGAGATTGAAATGCTCGAACTGAAGCGGGAGATACAGACCAAAGCCAGTTCGGACATTGACCAGCAGCAGCGTGACTACTTCCTGCGTCAGCAGATCAAGGTACTGCACGATGAGCTGGGAATCGATAGCCCGGAGCGTGATATGGATGAGCTGCGCATTAGGGGAAGCCAGAAAACCTGGCCCGCTCCGGTACGTCAGCATTTTGAGAAGGAGCTAAGTAAGCTTCAGCGTGTAAATCCCATGGCTCCGGAGTACCCGGTTACGCTCAACTACCTCGAAGTTATGGTAGATCTGCCCTGGAACCAATACACCAAGGATAACTTTGATCTGGTGCGGGCGCAGAAAATACTTGATGCCGATCACTTCGGTCTGGAGAAGGTAAAAGAGCGGATCATTGAGTACCTGGCGGTACTGAAGCTCAAAAACAATATGAAGGCGCCTATCCTGTGCCTCTACGGGCCTCCGGGTGTAGGTAAGACCTCGCTAGGCAAATCCATAGCTAAGGCTCTCAACAGAGAATATATTAGGATGGCGCTGGGTGGTGTGCACGATGAGGCCGAAATACGGGGCCACCGTAAGACCTACATTGGAGCCATGCCTGGTAAGGTTATTCAAAATATTAAGAAAGTAGGTTCTTCGAATCCGGTTTTTATTCTGGACGAAATAGATAAAGTAAGCTCTGACTTCCGGGGTGATCCGGCTTCGGCCTTGCTGGAAGTACTGGACCCCGAGCAGAACTCGTCGTTTACGGATAACTACCTGGAGGTGGAGTATGACTTGTCAAAGGTACTTTTCGTAGCGACTGCCAACTCACTAGAGACCATTCACCCCGCCCTGCGCGACCGGATGGAGATCATCGAGATGACAGGCTATACGATTGAGGAGAAGCTTCAGATCGCTAAAAAGTATCTGGTACCTAAGCAGCGTAAAGAACACGGTCTGAAGTCGACTGACGTAAGGGTAGAAGACAAAGCCCTGCTCCGCATTGTAGAAGGCTACACCCGTGAGTCAGGTGTGCGTATGCTCGAGCAGAAAGTAGGCGCTCTGATCCGTAAAATAGCCAAGGCCATTGCGATGGAGCAGGACTATCCTAAGGTCATCAAAGAAGACCACGTAGAAAAACTGCTGGGTGCCGAAATATTTGATAAAGACCTGTATCAGGATAACGATATAGCCGGTGTGGTAACGGGCCTGGCTTGGACATCGGTAGGGGGTGAGATCCTCTTCATTGAGTCAAGCCTTAGCCGTGGTAAAGGTGGCCTGACACTTTCCGGGCAACTGGGAGATGTAATGAAGGAATCGGCTATCACGGCCCTTTCGTACCTCAAGGCACACTCGGATGACTTTGATATAGATTACCGCATCTTTAACAACTACGACCTGCACGTACACGTACCGGCCGGTGCAGTACCTAAGGACGGTCCTTCGGCGGGTATTACCATGCTGACTTCGGTAGCGTCTATCTTTACGCAGCGTCGTGTGAAGCCTTTTGTGGCCATGACGGGTGAGATTACCCTGCGAGGAAAGGTACTGCCGGTAGGAGGCATTAAGGAGAAGATCCTGGCGGCCCGTCGGGCTGGCGTAAAGGAGCTTATCCTGTGTGTCAAAAACCGTAAAGACGTAGAGGAAGTACATCCTGATTATATCAAGGATCTGCAATTTCACTACGTTGATACCGTTGATGAGGTACTGGCGGTAGCTCTGCTACCCGAGAAGGTGTCAAACCCGATTAAGTTTATACTACCCGAAGAAAGAAAAGAAACGGAGGATAGTATGATCAAGGTTAACGTGGTTTAAGAAATACAATTTTATAAAAGCGGAACGGCGTGCTATCAGGTACGCCGTTCTGCTTTTAGTAAGGGTTAAGCCAGAGAAAGTGCGTCAGGAACTATGAACACTTTTACCAGAATACTATGACGCGCCTTACACCCCAGCTACTGATACAAAAGCCTGAACTATGCCCTGATGCCGAGCGACTACTGGCTTTACCCGAAAAGATAGTGCAGTTTGGTACCGGAGTACTACTACGGGGCTTACCCGATTACTTTGTGAACAAGGCCAACCAGCAGGGCATCTTCAACGGACGCATTGTGGTGGTCAAATCCACGGATCGGGGTGGGGTAGATGCCTTCGCTGATCAGGAAAATATCTACACCCAGTGCATCAGAGGTATCGAGGGAGGAGCTCCGGTCCAGGAGGATATCGTCAATACCTCCATCAGCCGTACGCTTTCGGCCCGTACTGAGTGGCCCACTATACTTGAATGTGCCCGTAACGCCGATATCCAGATTATCATTTCCAATACAACCGAAGTAGGTATTCAACTCACGGATGATGATCTGATGGCTTCGCCGCCCGCTTCCTTCCCGGGTAAACTCACCGCTTTTCTTTGGGAGCGTTTTAATGCCTTTGCCGGCTCGCCCGAGAGCGGTATGGTCATAGTACCTACCGAGCTGGTACCTGATAATGGTCCTAAGCTACGCGAGATCGTGCTCGAACAGGCGCGCCGCCATGCACTGGGAGAGGCATTTGCTACGTGGGTGGAGGAGCATAACCAGTTCTGCAGCTCCCTGGTCGATCGTATTGTGCCCGGTCAGCCCGATGAGGCTACCCTGACCGAACTGACGGAGAAGCTTGGCTATCAGGACGACCTGCTCATTATGTCAGAAGTATACCGCCTGTGGGCTATCGAAGGCGACGCTCAAGTACGCTCTGTACTGAGCTTTGCTGAGGCCGACAAGGGCGTAATCATTGAGCCTAATATAGATCTGTACCGTGAGCTGAAGCTACGCCTGCTGAACGGTACCCATACTCTGTGCGTAGGCCTGTGCTATCTGGCCGGACTGGATACCGTCAGAGAAAGCATGGAGACTCCAGAAACCGAACGCTTCATATCAGAGCTGATGCTGGACGAGCTGGCTCCGGCTATTCCGTATGAGGTAGATTTGGGTCGGGCCCGGCAGTTTGGCGGGGAGGTACTCGATCGGTTCCGCAACCCATTCATCCGTCACCAGCTTATTGATATTACGGTCCAGTATACCGCTAAGATGCGGATGCGTAACATCCCGACTCTGCTGAACCATTATAGTCAGCAGAGCGAAATACCTGTACGTATAGCCCAGGGGTTTGCCGCTTATCTGCAATTTATGAAGGCCGTTGAAACTACCGAAGGCAAGTACTACGGCCTGCGTGATGGTGTAAAATATCCTATTCGCTGCGACTCGGCCGACTATTTCTATAAAGCATGGCAGCAGCACGGTACTGATTCGGCTAAGCTGGTAGAGGTAGTACTATCAGATAGCCAACTATGGGGGAGCGATCTGACGGCCCTGGCGGGCTTCAGGGAGGCTGTTACTGAATATATTCAGTTTATAAATGCAAACGGAGCTAAATCACTTTTGACCAACGAAGTACCTTCTTAAGTACCTCCATGAACAGACTGTGGAGTAGGTAGTAGTTTCGATCTGCTCCACTGGCATACTTTTTTATCAAGGCTTTCTTATGTAATCTTCTCCTACATTGTGGGAGAAGATTTTTTTAACTAAACACATCAGAAAACTTTGAGAAAGTCTGTCAAGATATTGCTGGGATTGGTAGTCTTACTGATCATAGCCCGGCTTTTGCTTCCCTACTTTGTCGTTCGCTACGTCAATAAGGTACTCGCAGATATGGATGGGTATACAGGTCGTATTGAGGATGTAAACATATCCCTTTTACGCGGAGCCTACCAGATTGAGGGTATGAATATTCAAAAAGTAAATGGCCAGGTAAAGGAGCCGTTTATCCAGATCCCTTTAACTGACTTATCTGTTGAGTGGGATGCTATCTGGAAAGGAAAGCTGGTAGGTGAAGTAATAACCTATAACGGCGAAATAAACTTTGCTTTCAGTGAGGACGAAGGCTCTAGTCAAACGGGGGTTGAAAATGACTGGACCCAGGTTGTAAAAGATCTCATGCCAATCGAAATCAACCGCTTCGCCATTGTAGATGGCCAGATTGACCTGACCAACGTAATCAGTCAGCCCGGTACTGATCTGTCCATGAAAAACTTCCAGCTTCAGATCGAAAACATCCGGAATGTAGAGGAGAAGGGGGCACGTCTGCCATCGCCGGTGAAGGCATCCGGTGATCTGCAGGGGTACGGAGGATCGCTGGACTTCAAGGCGGATATGAATCTGTTGAAACAGACGCCTGACTTTGACTATCAGCTCAATTTTGACAAGGTACAGCTGGTGGAGCTTAATAAGCTGGCCCGGGAGTACGCGGATATTGACTTTGAGAAAGGTACAATCAGCATCTACAGCGAGTTGGCGATGTACGATGGAAAGCTGGAAGGCTACGTAAAGCCTCTCACCAAAGATATGCAGATATTTAAGCTGAAGGAGGAGAACAACAAAGAAGAAAAACGAGGCGTCGGAGGATTTATTAAAGAGCTTCTGGCGGAGGGAGGAAAAGAGGTACTGGAGAATCAGAAAAAGGACCAGGTTGCTACCAACATACCTCTACAAGGTGATGTAAGTAACGTCGAGACCAGTATCTGGCCCATACTTGGAGGTATGGTCCGAAATGCCTACATAGAGGCCTTTAAGGCGGAATTTGATAACTCAGTTCAGTTCTCGGATCTTTTTAGCTCATCATCGAATGAAACTAAGGGTAGTTCTAATGCTACCAATAAGGCAAATGATAGAAAGCAGCGCCGGGAGGAAAGAAAGCAGGAGCGAAAGCAGAGGAGAGAAGAACGGAAAAAAGACTAACAGCATCCAGAGCATCTTCCGCCTGAAGTTATAAATAGAAAGAGCTATGGTCGTCAAGGCCATAGCTCTTTTTTAGCTCTATATGTTTAGTGGCTCTAAGATCTGAGCTCCTTTACAATACCGATACACTCAGCGACTTTATTTGTAATCCAGGTGTAGTTGTCACTGGCCAGTACATCCTTTGGAAACAGGTGAGATCCAAGTCCTACACAGTAGGCGCCAGCTCCTATCCACTCCTGCAGGCTTTCCCGAGTTGGCTGTACGCCTCCGGTTACCATCATGCGCAGGTGAGGCATTGGGCCTCTTGCAGCCTTTACAAAGCCTGTTCCTACTACTTCACCCGGAAATACTTTTACCACCTCAGCACCGGCCTGCTGAGCCTGAAAGATCTCTGTCAGCGTAGCTATACCCGGCAACCAGGGGATACCAGCCTCCGAGCATACTTTTCCAACCTCGGGATTCATGAAAGGAGCCACCACAAAATCAGCACCGGCATCAATGAATTTGCGAGCTATATCAGCGTCATAAATAGTACCAATGCCAAGAGCCATACCGGGGAGTTCTTCCTGAACATACTTCAGAAGCTCTACAAAGGTATCGTAGGCGTTTTCACCACGGTTGGTAAATTCAAATACGCGGGCACCGCCGTCGTAGCACGCTTTCAGAACCTCTTTGACAAGACCTGAATCAGCGTGATAGAAAAGGGGAACAACGCCCACCTCCTTCAGAAGAGTAATAATTGTATCTTTATCAATAGATGCCATTGTATATATGTTAACCGGTCAGGTACTGGTTTTATCGTTTAATGCGTCCCGAGGTGTCCCCCTGACGGATAGCCTCTACTTCTGCTTCGGTAGATACCAGAGCATCCCCTTCGATCGTATGCTTCAGAGCCGAAGCCGCTACACCAAATTCCAGTGCGCGCTGCTCATCATTGAATGTTAGCAATCCGTGGATGAGTCCCGCTATGAATGCGTCGCCACCGCCTACGCGGTCTATAATAGGGTTGATCTCGATATCTTCGGTTTCCAGTACCTTTTCACCATTCCACATAGAGGCCCGCAACAGGTTATGACTGGCACTAAGGGAGGTACGGTGGGTATCTACCACCCGGCTTACCTGCGGAAAAGCATTATGAAGACGCAGACACGACTCCTCAAAAGTAGCTCCCGGCTCTATGCCAAAAATATCTTTAAATATAAACGGACTACCAATCACCAGATCGGTACCGGCTGTCAACTCAGGGAGTATATCCGAAGGCTTTTTGCCGTACTTCCATAGGTTGGAGCGGTAAAATATATCGCCGGACACGGTCAATCCACGTCGGCGGGCTGCCTTGATGCCGTCCAGGCAGGCGTCGGCTGCGGCCTGTGACAGTGCCGGGGTTATGCCTGCCCAGTGAAACCACGTAGCATCTTTGAGGATGTGGTCCCAGTCTATTTCAGCTGGATTGATCTCCGCAAAAGACGAAAATTGCCGGTCGTAAACGATCTGGCTGGGACGCATGGCCACACCGGTTTCCAGAAAATACACGGCAATACGATTACCGCCGTAAATCATGTGGGAAGTATCAACGCCGTGAAAGCGCAGGTACTGAGCCGCTGCCCGCCCAACCGGGCTGTCCGGGAAGCGGGTAACGTGGGCAGTCGAGTGGCCCCAGTACGCTAGTGCGGAGGCTACGTTGGCCTCGCCGCCGGCGTAAGTAACATTGAACTGCTGAGCCTGTTCGAAGCGGGCAAATCCGGGCGTACTGAGCCGCATGAGTACCTCGCCAAAAGTAATGATCTGAGCCATTGGGTTACGTTAGTCGTAAATACAAAAAGAACTAATCTTCTGACCTGGCCAGAAAATTAGTTCTTTCTATCAAACAATTCTATTCTACTCTCTTAATGGGTTCCAGGCGGGGCATGATCAGCTGGATGATACCGAGCGCGATCAGATAAGCTACCGACGCAAAGATGAATAAGGGCAGGTATCCAACATAGGCTACTACAATACCCGTTACAATTCCGAAAAGGGTACCTCCGATAGCCCCGGCCATACCTCCGATACCGGTAGCCGAAGCAACCATGCTCTTAGGGAACAGGTCCGAGCCAAAGGTATACAGGTTAGCCGACCAGCCCTGGTGAGCCGAAGCTGCCAGCGATATCAGGGCGATCGCCACATAGATATTGCTCGTAATAGATGCAAAGAATGTAGGTACTACGCAGAGGGCGCAGATGAGCATAGTAGTCTTGCGGGCTTTGTTGAGTGACCAGCCCATCTGCATGAACTTGGTACTGAGCCAGCCAAAGAATACGCTTCCCACATCCGATACCAGATAAATCACCAGGAACGGAATACCGACTGTTTTCAGGTCGAGCTTTTGATCCAGGGCCTCGTTGGAGTTGAAGAAGTCTGGCAACCAGAAAAGATAAAACCACCATATAGGGTCAGCCAGAAACTTACCTACCATCAGCGCCCAGGTCTGTCGGTAGCTTAGCATCTTGATCCAGGGGATTTTCTCCTGGGCTTGCTCCTCAGAAGCGTCACTATTGATATAAGCCAACTCTTCTTTAGTGAGGTTTTTGTTCTCCTCGGGCTTACTGTACAGGATCCACCAGAACAGCAGCAAAAAAGCCCCCAGCGCTCCTGTAATCAGGAACGAAGCCCGCCAGCCGTAGGTCAGCGTCATATAGGGAATAGCCAGGGCAGTCAGAATAACTCCAATATTGGTACCGGCGTTGAAGATACCGTTGGCCAGAGAGCGTTCCTTCTTAGGAAACCACTCAGCAACGGTCTTAATAGCTGCCGGGAAGTTGGAGGCTTCACCAAGACCTAGTAGTCCCCGCATGAAACGCAGGCCCATCAGCGAACCAACAAAGGCAGTACCAATACCAGCTACACTCCAGATAAATATACCTAATGAGTAACCTTTCTTGGTACCGATCCGGTCGATCAGCCAGCCGATCAGGATAAAGCCTAAGGCATACATAAGCTTAAAAGCCCCGTCAACATAGCCCATCTGTACCTTAAACTGCGCATTGGCAGCCTCAGTAAGGGGCTGATTGCTTGCCAGACCCAGCATATCCCTTTTAAAATTATCATCAATAATAGTAAAAGACAGTACCGTACGGTCCACGTAATTTACAACCGTAGCAAAAAAGAGGAGCGCTACGATACGCCAGCGGTAGTTTCCGGCGGGCTTGGGGACCTGTGAGGCCGCAACGGGGGGAATGACAGGCTTGGTAATCATGTGGAATTAAAGTATAAAGGTTGTAAACTCACTACGAGAAGCTGGCTGAGCCGCTGTGTAGTTTATTCGGGTTTAGTGTCAGCAACGCAGGCAGCCTGGCTGCCTGCATTGTATATAATGAGTACTTGTGTAAGTGCGTATTCTCTTTATAAGGAGTATAGGGTAAACACCTACCCTCTAAATCCAAAGTAATTCTTGGCGTTGTTGTAGCTGATATCCTGTACCAGCTTACCTAGCCAGGGAAGATCATTAGGCAGCTCTCCGTTCTCTACGTCATTACCGATGAGGTTACACAGGATGCGGCGGAAGTACTCGTGACGTGGGTAAGAGAGGAAGCTGCGCGAGTCAGTCAGCATACCTACAAACCGGCTCAGCAAGCCCATGTTTGACAGGGCGTTCATCTGTCGCTCCATACCGTCCTTCTGATCCAGGAACCACCAGCCCGAGCCAAACTGAATCTTACCCGCTACACTACCATCGTTGAAGTTACCGATCATGGTAGCGATGATTTCGTTGTCTGAGGGGTTAAGGTTGTACAGGATGGTCTTGGCAAGTTCGTCGCTGGAATCGAGGCGGTCGAGGAAGCGGGTCAGGGCCTGAGCCTGGCTGAAATCGCCGATAGAATCCCAGCCGGTGTCGGGACCAAGCTGGCGCATCATGCGCGAGTTGTTGTTACGCAGAGCGCCCAGGTGGTACTGCTGGGTCCAGCCGGCGGCAGCATCCCACTGAGCCAGCCAGTACAGCATCGCCGACTTGAACATCAGTGACTCAGTCGGGGTAGGTACATCACCAGCCAGTACCTTCGCGAAGGTAGCGGCTACGGTAGCCTCATCGAAGTCAGCGGCATATACCTGCTCCAGACCGTGGTCGGAGAGGCGGCAGCCCATCGAAGCAAAGTAGGCATGGCGGCTACGCAGCGCCTGCAGGTACTCGTTCAATGATCCTATCTCCTGTCCCGTCGCCACCGATAGTTTGGTCACGTAGTCAACAAAAGCCTTAGGCTGGTCGATGAGCAGCATCGATTTGTCAGGACGGAAGGTAGGCAGTACCTGTATATCAAATTCTTCATTCCGGAGTTGCTGGTGCGCCTGCAGGGCATCCACCGGATCATCCGTAGTACATACCACCTTTACATTCATCCGGCGCAGCAGATTACGAACGCTGTACTCAGGCAGTTTCAGCTTGGCTGAACATTCTTCGTATATATCGCGAGCGGTATCTTTATTGAGCAGTACATCTATATCAAAGTAGCGCAGCAGCTCCAGGTGCGTCCAGTGGTACAATGGGTTACGCATGGTATAGGGTACCGTCTCCGCCCATTTCTCAAATTTTTCCCAGTCGCTGGCATCACCGGTGCAGTAGCGCTCATTGACGCCGTTGGTACGCATGGCGCGCCACTTGTAGTGGTCGCCGTACAGCCACACCTGCGTCAGGTTTTCAAACTGAGTATCTTCGGCTATCTGCTCAGGTGAAAGGTGGCAGTGATAGTCAATAATCGGCATGTTCTTGGCATACTGGTGGTAAAGATGCCGGGCGGTTTCGGTGCGAAGCAGGAAATCTTCAGTAACAAAGGTTTTCTGTGCGGTATGTTGAATGACAAACATCGAAATTTGATTTTAATCGTTCCTACTACTATGTACGTGGTGGCTATAAGATGCCAGATCTTTCTATTCCCATTTCCAAACCTCTTAATTCAGCCAGTCCACGCAGGCGGCCAATGGCCGTGTAGCCAGGGTTAATTTTCTTGACCGAGTTGAGGTCGTCAAGCATACGGTGACCGTGGTCGGGGCGGAAGGGCATCCTGAGGTCGCTTCTGCCACTGCTTTGCCGACGTTTCTGCTCCGTCAGGAGTGCTTTCATCACTCCGAACATATCTACGTCTCCCGTCAGGTGGTCGGCTTCGTAAAAGCTGCCGTCCGGTTCGCGGCGGGTCGCCCGCAGGTGTACAAAATGAATTCGGTCGCCAAGACGCTCTACCATACCTACCAGGTCGTTGTCGGCGCGTACGCCGTAAGAGCCTGTACAGAAGCATATACCATTAGCAGGTATATCGCAAGCCTGCAGGAGCTGCCGGGCATCCTGCTCGGTACTTACTACCCGGGGGAGTCCCATGATCGGGTACGGAGGATCATCAGGGTGAATAGAGAGCCGTACCCCCGCTTCGGCGGCGGCCGGGGCTATCTCCTGTACGAACAGGTACAGGTGCTCGCGCAGTTTGGCGTCATCTATATCCTTATACGTATCCAGTACATTCCGAAACTCTTCAATGGTGAAGCTCTCTTCTGAGCCGGGTAGTCCGGCTATGATGTTGCGGGTAAGCTTATGTACCTCCTCGTCGGTAGCGGCATCCAGCCACTGACGGGCCTTCTGCTTCTGCTCATCGCTATAATCCTGCTCGGCGCCTTTGCGTTGCAGTATATACAGTTCAAAGGCCGCAAAGTGCGTAGCATCAAAGCGCAGACCCGTAGAACCATCGGCCATGGGAGCGTCCAGGTCGGTGCGGGTCCAGTCCAGTATGGGCATGAAGTTGTAGCATACGGTATCGATGCCGCTCCGTCCCAGATTGTACAGGGTCTGCTTGTAGTTATCTATGTATTCTTTGAAGCGTCCGGTGCGGGTTTTGATGGCTTCGTGTACAGGTACACTTTCTACCACCGACCAGCTGAGTCCGGCCTCTTCTATAGTTGTTTTACGCTTTTGTATTTCTTCTTCGCTCCACACTACGCCATTGGGCAGGTGATGAAGCGCTGATACGATACCTGTAGCACCGGCCTGTCGTATATCCGAAAGAGACACGGGATCATTGGGGCCAAACCAGCGCCAGGTTTGTTCGAGAGCCATTCTGTAATGTAGTTCAATAAGTAAAAAATAGATTCACAAAAAGAGGACGAAAGATCCGTCTCTTTACCCGCACTTAAGCCACCAGTCGATTTTCGGGTACGCGCTCACGCAGTACCTTCAGCGCACGGCCCATCTGGGTTTCTACGGTCTTAACCGAGATCTGCAGGCGCTCGGCGATTTCGCGGTAACGCAGGCCTTCCTCGCGGCTCAGTCTGAATATGACCTGGCACTGGCGTGGTAACTCACTGATGCAGCCTTCAACCCGGTCATAGAACTCATTGAATGCTATTTCCTCAATAGGAGTGTAGTGGTCGGCGTGGGCCATATTCCACTGTACTGAGTCCAGTGAGTCTCGCTCACGGCAACGATACGACCGTAGCTTCAGATAGTCAAGAGCCTGGTTACGTACAGCACGGTACATATAAGCCTCAAATGAGGTATGTACCTCTATCTGCTCCCGGTTTTTCCACAGTTTCACAAATACATCCGATACTACCTCTTCGGCAATTTCCCGTACTACTACTACGCGCATCGCATAGGTACACAGGCTGCGGTAATGGCGCGTAAATAACTCACGGAATGCAATGTAATCGCCCTCCCGAACGACTTTCCCGAAAAGTACCTCCATACCACCTGACCGGCGCGAGGTAAAAGAAGCTGAAGTAACAGCAGTGATTTCCATGGTAACTGTGTGAGGTAAGGAATAGTAATTTTTTACGAAAACGATTGAATGGCTCGGGTAGATTATAGAGTATAATCTTACTGAGATTACACAGAGTACCGTTGATATGCAAAAAAACTTCTTGAAAAAAAGCAAGAAATCTACGCAACCGTTCCCGGAACCGTTCCCGGAAGACCGTCTTTTTCCGGGAAATTTTATAATTTTCGATATATTGCGGAGAAACGAGTGTGCAGACGAAGCAAAGGATGTTTTGAAATAATTGCATTATTCAAATAATATACATGGGAAAGGCCTCCGTAACCATCAAGGAAATTGCGCGTGAGTTGAATGTGTCCAAATCGACGGTGTCCAGAGCACTACGGGACAGTTCGGAAATAAGCGAGGAGACCAAGCAACGGGTACTGGAGCTGGCCCGGCAACTCAACTATTCGCCTAACCCCATTGCGCTCAGCCTGTTGAAGAACCGTACGCATACCATCGGGATCATAGTACCTGATATCGCCAATGCGTTCTTTTCGTCGGCTATCGCGGGGGTAGAGGATGTAGCGTACAGCCGGGGGTACCATGTGATGATCTACCAGAGCCACGAATCGTACGAGCGGGAGTTGATAGATGCACGACACATCGCTACCCGACGGGCGGATGGGTTGGTTGTTTCGCTTGCCAGCAGTTCAGAGCGCTATGATCACTTTCGGGAACTTCAGGAGCAGGACATTCCGGTTGTTTTTTTTGACCGGGTTACGGATGCCATCACTACCCATAAGGTACTGGTAGATGACTACAAGGGTGCTTTTGAGGCCACTGAGCATCTGATTCAGCGGGGATGCCAGCGTATTGCTCATATAGCCGGACCTCCCAAGCTGTCCATTAGCCGCAACCGGTTCAACGGCTACAAGGATGCTATGGACAAGTACGGAATTGCCATGCGGGATGAATGGGTCGTATCCAGCGAGTACAACCAGGCCGGAGGTACCGAGCGGGCCTACCAGCTGATGGCGCTGCGGGAGCGGCCGGATGCTATATTTGCCGCTTCGGACCGGATTGCGCTGGGGGTACACTGGGCCTTGCGCCAGCTAGGGTACCGTATGCCCGCAGATGTAGCGCTTATTGGTTTCTCGGATCTGGCGATTTCGTCGTTGCTGGACCCGCCGCTGAGTTCGGTAGCGCAGCCTTCGTTTGAGATAGGGCAGCAGGCCGCCGAGCTGCTGCTGGAACTGATTGAAAGCAGAAACACCCCAGTCTCTTTCGAAACCAGGGTGCTCAAGACAAAACTTATGATACGTAAATCCTCAATGAAAGAGATTAGCTGAGAGAGTCCAATCTCTTCTGGAACTCGCGCAGGATACGATCTTTCATTGCTACTTTACGCTTCTGAATATTCAGCTTACCCAGTAGTTGCTTATCCTGGTCCTCGTTGCCAGTCAGCATACTTTCGGTACTCTGTGTAGCCAGCTCGAGATCGCTTCGCTCCCGCTTTACCAGCCACTCCATCTCCCGGATCTGGGTACGTAGCTGCTCTTCTTCGCTTTTCAGTTCAAAAGCCGGGTACTTGCGGTGGATCACCCGAGCCAGGTAGCTCAATTCAAATATTTTATCGCAGGTAGAGCGGAATTTCTCGGCCATGTCCTTGTCCACCAGCTTGAAAGGAATCTTGATATCCTTCCACTTGCTCAGTAGTACTTTGGCCTGCTCTGCCGCTACTACTATGTTTTCATTTTTAAGGAGTGACTCCGCCTGCGTGAGCAGCTTCTGCTGTTCGAGCACGCGAGGGTCTACTTTTACCTTCGGCTCAATACCCTTGGCGGTGTTGTAGCGGTCGTAAAACAGCTTGAGGAAGTGTCGGTAGGCTTTATTGATCTTAAAGAATTTCTTGGGAGGTACTTCACCTATAGTATTCCAGGCCTGACGTATGTCGCGGGCCTTCTGATACGAACCATCGAGGTCATTCCCCCAGTTGAGTTGCTTGGTCTGCTTGATAAGTCGCTCGTAGGCGTCGATCCGTTCCTGAATCACGCGGTTCTGCTCGGCAAAGAAATCGCGACGGCGCTGGAAGAAATCATCAAGTACCCCCTGAAAAGCAGTTTCCACTTCTTCCTGGTACTCTTTGTCGACTGGGCCCGTCCGTATCCACTTGGCCTTTACCTCCTGGATCTCGTCCGTCGCATTTTGCCAGTCTTCAATGGCAGCGGCAGTTTTGGCATCCTCGATAAGGGCGCGTTTGATCTCAAGATTTTTTAGCTGGTTGGAGTGGATCAGGTCTGTCAGGTAGGACTCTGCTTTGTCCAGGCGCTCGAGCAAAGGAATAAAGTCACCGATTGCATCAAAGCCAATCAGTTTACGACGTAGCTGCATCAGTTTGGTCAGGTATGATCCTTTGTTCTGAGCCTCAGCTACTTCCTCTTCCAGTTGGGCCACCTTACTTTCGGCAATCGTGAAACGATTCTTAAAGTAATCAATGGCTTCCTGTTCTGTGCGCTTCACTTCGCCAATCTGCCGATCGGGGTACTCAAGGTATCCCTTTAAAAATACTTTGCCGTCTTTGACGTAACCGTATTCATCCATTAATGTGGCATTTTCCATTATTTCACTTTTTATCTGCTTTACTGTAAGGGTTTATTTGATGATATTTGCCAAGCACAAATTAACTAAAAAATGAGTAACGAAACCATTATTTTCTCGATGGCGGGAGTTAGTAAAATAATTCCGCCTAATAGACACATCATAAAAAACATCTATCTATCCTTTTTTTACGGTGCCAAGATCGGTGTTTTAGGTCTGAACGGATCCGGGAAATCTACTCTGTTGCGTATTATAGCGGGTATTGACAAGGATTTTCAGGGCGAGGTAGTATTCTCACCCAACTACTCCGTCGGTATGCTTGAGCAGGAGCCAAAATTAGATCCCACAAAAACTGTGCGAGAGGTAGTAGAGGAAGGGGTGCAGGAAATCGTAAACCTACTAAAAGAGTTTGATGAAATCAATGAGGCCTTCGGTGATCCGGATGCGGATTTTGACAAACTACTGGCTCGTCAGGGTGAAGTACAGGAAAAACTGGATGTTACCGACGCCTGGAACCTGGACAATCGCCTGGAAGTAGCCATGGATGCGCTACGCTGTCCACCCCCGGATGCTACTGTGGGTAATCTGTCGGGGGGAGAGAAGCGCCGCGTGGCCCTGTGCCGCCTGCTGCTGCGCCAGCCCGACGTACTGCTACTCGATGAGCCTACCAACCACCTCGACGCTGAGTCGGTACTGTGGCTGGAAGAGCACCTGCGTCAGTACAAGGGTACCGTTATTGCCGTAACGCACGACCGTTACTTCCTCGATAACGTAGCCGGCTGGATTCTGGAACTGGACCGTGGAGAAGGTATCCCCTGGAAAGGCAACTATTCATCCTGGCTGGAACAAAAGCAGGACCGCCTGAAGAAAGAAGAAAAGCAGGAGTCGAAGCGTCAGAAAACCCTGCAGCGTGAGCTGGAGTGGGTAAAGATGGCACCCAAAGCCCGTCAGGCTAAATCTAAAGCACGCTTAGGTGCATACGAAAAGCTACTGAGTGAAGAAGGACGGGAGAAGGAAGAGAGACTGGAGATCTTTATCCCGGCCGGTCCGCGCCTGGGTAGCAAAGTAATTGAAGCTCACGATGTGTCCATGGCCTTCGGTGATAAGCTGCTGTTCGAAGACCTGAGCTTTGCGCTGCCGCCTGCCGGTATCGTCGGTATTATCGGGCCTAACGGTGCCGGTAAAACAACGCTCTTCAAACTCATCACCGGGCAGGCCAGCCCACTAAAAGGTCACTTTGATGTAGGCGAAACCGTGCAGTGGTCGTACGTAGATCAGGAGCACGACAACCTGGACCCTAACAAGACCGTATTCCAGACTATCTCTGATGGGAACGAGTGGGTGATGCTGGGTGGAAAGCAGGTGAATGCCCGTGCCTACGTGAGCCGCTTCAACTTTGCCGGAGCTGATCAGGAAAAGAAAGTAGGTAACCTATCAGGGGGAGAGCGTAACCGTGTACACCTGGCTCTGATGCTCAAAGAGGGCGGTAACCTGCTGCTGCTTGATGAGCCTACCAACGACCTGGACGTAAATACCCTGCGGGCGCTGGAAGAAGGTCTGGAAAACTTTGCCGGCTGTGCGGTAGTCATCTCCCACGACCGCTGGTTCCTTGACCGAGTAGCCACGCACATCCTGGCTTTCGAAGGTGAATCGCAGGTATACTGGTTTGAGGGCAACTTCTCCGAGTACGAAGAAAACCGCCGCAAGCGCCTCGGTACCGATGCCACGCCTACCCGGATCAAGTACAAGAAGCTGGCGTAGGGCAATTATGAGTTGATAGGTAATTAGCCGGAAGCTAAACAGAAGATAGATGTATATTTTCAAAAACATAATAACGCTGGAAGAAGGAAAGCGTAGCGGTAAACCCTGTATAAGGGGAATGCGCATAACCGTTGAGGATATACTCCGCTGGTTAGCTTCCGGAATGACTACTGAGGATATATTGGAAGACTTTCCAGAGCTTACCAGAGAGGATATTCTGGTAGCACTTGAATTCTCAGCGCTACTTCAGCGCCGTACGTTTTTTGATGTTGCGGCATGAAGTTGTTGGTAGACCAAAATATTTCTCACCGGTTGTTAGGAAAAGTAGAGAATTTCTCTGCTACGTTAACACATGTTAAGGATGAAGGGCTTGTAGACGCCAGCGACCATACTATATTTATGTATGCGCGCATGGATTTGATGCCGGGATAACACTAGATGATGACTTTGTGCGGCTACTAAATGCCTATTCTGCTCCTCCAAAAGTAGTATGGATACGTACAGGTAATTGTTCTACCGCATACTTGGCGGATTTGCTTTTGGATAAAGCAACTGTAATCAAAGAGTTTGTAGAGAGTCCAGATTTTATTCTTTACGAGCTGTTTTGAGTACTGGTATTGATAAAGATAACAGCGGCAGCCCATCAGGCTGCCGCTGTTGCTTTGTACCCCAATAGTATTACTGACCGTACGGAATTTCTTCGACCTTTAGAAAGCCTACTGCATACAGATCAAAGCCGCCTTTGCCGCCGGGGCGATTGGAGGAGAAGATTCCTACGTGGTAGTCAAAGTTACTTCGGTCGCGGAGCGTGACAGGGCGGTATTCATCGTAGGTAGTATTGATGCGGTTGCCCATGTTAACCGGTTGTTTCCACTGGCTATTCTCCCGCGTCGAATAATAAATATCAAAACCTCCGTACCCGCCAGATCGATCAGACACAAAATACATCACATTGTCATTGCTCCATTTTCCCGGCAGATATGATCCTGGGAGGTGAGGGCACTTATCATCGGCGGGGGAGGAGAGACGCGTATTTTTAGTAACCGGCAGAAGCTTGTCCGATAGCAGCGTTTGCAGGAGCTGTTTTTTGTCAGTGGGTACGGCTACTTCAAAAATGTCGAAATTGCCGTCGCGGTTGGAGCAGAAGTACACGGTCGAGAAGTCGCTCGAGAAGGTAGGGTAGGCGTCGTCCTTGTAGCTGTTGAGCCAGCTTACTTCAAAGGGGCCTTCGGCCTTCGTCTTATCGTTAAAGTTATGGACAAACTTAATTTGCAGATCCCCCCTTGCTGTCGTCGGCGTAGAGTAGCAGGTGCTTTCCTTTCTCGTAGATGCTCGGGTTAGTAAGTTCCTGCTCATACAGGGTATACATCACCGGGCCCAGCACGTTGCAGTCCTGATTGGCCTTCTCTATTAGCCTTTCGTAGTAATACTCATCCTGGGCAAGTTGGCCCCAGCCAGAGTGTACTATGCGAGCCGTAAGTTGTCTGGTATCATCATACGCCAGCGCAAGAGGCTTAAGTACCAGGTTAAACTTATCCCTGCGGTCACGCTTTGACGAAAAAAGGAGGTAGTCATGGCCATACCGGTTCCTGGGTAGGTCTGAGTTGTAATCATCCGTATCCGAGTTAATAACGTCCAGGTTAACGGGTGTCGCCTGAAATTTTCCATGGCGCTTGTTGAAGATGGAACCCGGACAGGAGCTCAGGCCTATCATAAGGCCCAAACACAGGGAGAAGATCAGGAGGCGATTCATGACAGGGGAGTAGTGGTTCTTACCAAATATAAGGAGTAGTGTCATCAGTCCAACCCTCCTTCATCTAAACTTAACATAGTAGTAACTCTCGGTTTGCAAAGCCCCTCTGCCTGACGTATTTTTGTTGGTTAAGCAACTAGTTCATCAACCATTTTCATGTTCAAGCCCTTACGCTATCTTATATCTTTGGCAGTACTGCTGACTGCCCCCGAGGTATCCGCCCAGACAGCCCCTTCCTGGCTGCGCTACCCGAGTATCTCGCCCGATGGCAAAACCATCGTCTTTACGTACAAAGGGGATATCTGGAAAGTACCTGCTGCAGGAGGTACTGCCACGCCCCTGACGCTGCACGAAGCCCACGATTATATGCCCGTATGGTCGCGCGACGGCAAGTCCATTGCCTTTGCTTCGGACCGTTACGGTAATTTTGATGTATTCGTAGTCCCTGCCGATGGTGGACAGCCCCGGCGGCTTACGTTCCACTCGGCCGATGAGTCACCCTATGATTTTATACCCGATGGCAAGGGGGTACTCTTCGGAGCAGCCCGGCAGGATGTAGCCTCCAACCGCCAGTTCCCGACGGGCTCGCAGCCGGAGCTATACTCGGTAGCCATCATCGGAGGCCGCGTGGAGCAGGTACTTAGTACCCCCGCCGAAGATGTCAGGTACAGCAAGGATGGTAGCCAACTGGTGTACCACGACAAAAAAGGGGGCGAAAATACCTGGCGCAAGCACCATACCTCTTCCATCGCCCGGGATATATGGGTATACGATGTAAAGTCGGGTAAGCATACTAAGCTCACTACCCACAATGCTGAGGACCGCAACCCTCTATTCACCGAAGATGGAAAAAAGGTGGTGTACCTGAGCGAGCGCAATGGTTCGTTCAATGTACACCAGATGAGTCTGGCTAATCCGGCCTCGTCCGAAGCACTTACTACATTCAAAAAGCACCCGGTTCGTTTCCTGAGCCGCGCCAATGATGGTACGCTGTGTTTCAGTTACGACGGTGAGTTGTATACACTGAAAGCTGGCGCGAAGCCTCAGAAAGTACAGGTACAGATATCCTCTGACACGCGTAGCAACAATGAGCAGGTAATGGCAGTTAGCGGTGGGGCTCGTGACATGGCCGTGTCACCCAATGGTAAAGAGGTGGCCTATATATTCCGGGGTGAAGTGTTTGTGAGTTCGGTAGAAGGCGGTGTCACCAAACGTATCACCAACACGCCTGAGCAGGAGCGGAGCGTGAGCTTTTCTTCCGATGGAAAGGCGCTGCTATACGCGTCCGAGCGGGGCAATAGCTGGAAAATCTACGAAACCCGCATGAGCCGCAGCGAGGAGCCTTACTTCTACGCCTCGACGGTACTGAAAGAAACGCCTATTATTGAAAATAGTAAGGAGAACTACCAGCCGGAGTACTCGCCCGATGGGAAAGAGATCGCTTTTGTCGAAGATCGCATGACTCTGAAGGTGTACAACATCGCCTCCAAAAAGGTACGTACCCTACTGACCGATAAAGAACTCTTCTCCATGCGCGACAACGACCAGTACTTCCAGTGGAGCCCCGACAGCCAGTGGATGCTTTTTGACTACAGCGTACCCGGGATGGCCAGTGGCGAGATCGGTATCATCGCCGCCGACGGCAAAGGCAAGGTAACTAATCTTACCCAGAGCGGCTTCCAGGACTACCGCGCCAAGTGGGTAAATGGTGGTAAGATGATGCTATGGTTCAGCAACCGCGATGGCCTTCGGAGTCAGGCGCAGAGTGGCGGCTCACAGGCCGATGTGTACGCGCTGTTCTTTACGCCCGATGCCTATGATCGCTTCAAATTGAGCAAGGAAGATGCGGCCCTGCTGAAAGAGCAGGAGGAAAAAGCTACCAAGGCGGATTCATCTAAAAAGAATAAAAATGAACCCGTAGTGATAGATTGGGACGGTCTGGCGGATCGTAAAGCCAAGCTGACTATTCATTCGGCCAGCCTGGCTGATGCGCTCCTGAGCAAGGATGGTGAAACGCTGTACTACCTGGCCCGCTTCGAAAAAGGTCATAACCTGTGGAGTACCAACCTGCGTACCAAGGAGACCAAGCAGCTTATCACACTCAACTCTGGCGGTGGCTCGATGGTATGGGACAAAGACCAGAAAAATATCTTCCTGAATACCGACGGCAAGATCCTGAAAATAGACCCTGAGAAGAGCAAGCAGGAGCCTGTCAGCCTCAAGGGCGAGATGAACCTGGACGTAGCGGCGGAGCGTCAGTTTATGTTTGAGCACATCTGGCGCCGCACCAAGAAGACCTTCTATACCGCCAGTATGCACGGAGTAGACTGGGACAGCTACAAGCCCGACTACGAGAAGTACCTGCCGCACATCGGCAATAACCACGAGTTTGCGGAAATGCTGAGCGAGTTGCTTGGTGAACTGAACGTATCGCACAGTGGCGCGCGCTACGGTACCTCTAACCCTACTGACGATGCTACCGCTTCGCTGGGAGCCTTCTACGACCTCAGCTACCGGGGCAACGGCGTCCGGATTGAGGAGGTACTGAAGGACGGTCCACTAGATAAGGCCGGTTTTAACATCAAGCCCGGTATGATCATCGAAGCCATAGACGGCGAAGCGATCACACCCGACCGCGACCTGGCGCAGTACCTCAACCGCAAAGGGGATAAGAATACACTGGTAACTATCCTGGACGGAAAGAATCACCGGGAGGTGATAGTAAAGCCTGTATCAACAAGCGAAGAAAGCCGCCTGCTGTACAGGCGCTGGGTAAAACGTAACCAGGATGAGGTAGAGCGACTGAGCAAGGGAGCCCTGGGTTATGTACATATACCCGGTATGAATGACGGTGCTTACCGGACTACTTACGAAGAGATTATGGGTAAATTTGCCGGTAAAAAGGGCATCGTGGTAGATACTCGCTTCAACGGCGGAGGCGACCTGGTAGCAGACCTGGCGATGTTCCTGAGCGGGAAACAGTTTATGGACTACACCACCGATACCCGCAGCAACGGCTACGAACCCAACTTCCGCTGGACCAAACCAAGCGTGTCGCTGGCCAACGAAGCCAACTACTCCGACGGCCACTGCTACGCCTTCATGGTGCAGGATCAGAAGATCAACAAGCTGGTAGGTATGCCTGTGCCCGGTACCTGTACCTTCGCGGGTTGGGAGGCCTTACAGGACAACAGCATCCGCTGGGGAGTACCGCCGCTGGGTGTAAAAGCTATGAACGGCCAGTACCTCGAAAACTCCCAGACCGAGCCCGACGTACTGGTATGGAATGAGTACGAAACGGTAGTAAAGGGTAAAGACGCCCAACTCGAAAAAGCCGTGGAGGTACTAATGCAGGAGGCGAAGTAATACAATACTATTGATCGTAAACAGCGGCGCCTGCTTATCCCGATGGAGAAGCAGGCGCCGCTGTTTTATAGGTAGCAGTTGGGAGTTGCTTACTTTACAGTCAGCCGCACGTAAGCAAAGTCCTCCGGTTGGGGCTGACCTTGTAATGCCTCGTATTTAGCCATCGGTACTACCCGTAGTAGTATAACCTGGGGTGACTCCCAGTACAGTTCCAGCGGCTTCCAGTCGGGCGAATCCACCTGGAAGTACTTCTCGATTGTGGCGCTTTCCCCCTGCTTCGTGACCCGCCACACCTGTATGCCATTCGGTGCTGATGGCGTCGTGTCTGGTGAAGAGATATTAGCCAGGTACTTTCCATCGGGTGAGAGTACCGGCTCGGACCAGGTGGCGGTTAGCGAGCCGGTTGTCTTATCGACGAGGTACGTCTGATAAGTATTAGTTCCAATCTCGGCTACCAGGTACTTGTTCAACTGACGGTTTTGCCCCAGGTACTTGTATTCTCTCTTTTCAGGAGTAGTAGTGTTGAGCAGCGTGTCCCGAAAAGCTTCTATGGATTGCCACTTCCCGTTGATTTTGAGGCTGAGGGTACCGTTGGTTTTTTGAGCATCGCCGGGTTCCAGGCCGAAGCCCACGGTGGAAGTAGTAGATGCTTTATCAAACTCCTCTTCTGTGGTCGCTTCTATTGTGTAGAGGTCGGAGGAGGTACCAGGGGCTTCCTCGGTGGGAGCCGTGGCGGTTTGCTCACTCGATGGGCTGGTACAGCCAAGAGTAAGGAGTAGTAGGAGTGGTAATAAGTTAGATTTGAACATAATACTAATTAGGTGCTTTTGCTTCATACTTCCCGGCGGATGCCAGCCTGTTAAGTGGTCCAAAACTGATACCTCACTATGTTCCGAATGGGGTGCATTTGGTTGGAAACTTATACTATTAATGTACCCGGTCCACCTGCCACATCTGCCCGATAACCAGCGCCAGGCTCAATCTGTGGGCGTGAGCGGGTGGTGCAAGAGAGACAGGAGTAACGAGCTGGCGAAGGCGAATTTACTATAAAGTATCCGGCAGTTGCTGTTGTCTGGATGGCTGAAATTCACCATCTTTCCATTCCTAATTTCTCCTAAACCCCAACCCGCATGAAACGCCTACTGCTGGCCGGACTGGTTCTGTGCCAAACTGTACTTTACGCCCAGGCTCCTTCCGAAACCTACCCCGAAGACCCGGCCTCGGTAGAGCAGGCCGGGGTACCGAAGGGCGAGGTACTTAAATTCACATTCGAGAATTCCACCATTTTTCCGGGTACCTGGCGGGAGTACTGGGTGTATGTACCCGCGCAGTACCGCCCCGACCGCCCCGCCTGCGTATACGTAAATCAGGATGGTATTCAATGGAAGGCCCCGACGGTATTTGACAACCTCATCCACCGTAAGGAGATGCCCGTGACCATTGGCGTGTTCGTGACGCCGGGGCGGGTACGGGCCGCGCAGGCGGACGGTGCTCTCGACCGCTTCAACCGGAGTTTTGAGTATGATGGCCTCGGCGATGCCTACGCTCGTTTTATTCTCGACGAAATCCTGCCAGAGGTCGAGAAGCAGAAGACCAGCGACGGCCGCCACATCCGCCTCTCTAAAAGCGGCAACGACCGTGCCATCGGCGGGTCCAGCAGTGGGGCCGTGTGTGCTTTTACAGCCGCTTGGGAGCGGCCGGATGCTTTCTCGCGGGTGTTCAGCGCCATAGGTACCTACGTAGGTCTGCGCGGTGCCGACCGCTACATCACCCTCGTGCGGAAGTACGAGCCCAAGCCCATTCGTATCTTCCTGCAGGATGGCTCCAATGACCTTAATATCTACGCGGGCGACTGGTGGAAGGCCAACGAAAGCATGGAGCGGTCGCTGCGCTTCGCGGGCTACGACGTCAGGCACGTCTGGGGCGAAGGCGGGCACAACGGCCGGCACGGTACCGCCGTTTTTCCGGAGGCTATGCGCTGGCTCTGGCGCGACTACCCGGCTCCCATTCAGGTTGGACGCTCGGCCAACCAGTTCCTGAGTGATATTTTGGTGAATAATGAGAGCTGGGAGCTGGTTGGGGAAGGCTACTCCTTCACCGAAGGCACGGCCGTCAACGCCGCCGGTGAGGTATTTTTTCAGGATATTCCCAACTCAAAAACGTACAAAGTAGGCCTGGACGGCAAACTCACGGCCTTACCTCTCGACTCTAAAAGAGGTAGCGGTACCGCCTTTGGCCCGGACGGGCGGCGGTACGTAGTAGCTGGTGGAACGAGACAAATCCTGAGCTACGACGCCAGGGGCAAGGAAACCGTGGTAGCCGACAGCCTGCCCGGAAATGACATGGTGGTGTCGCACCAAGGTAATATATACGTGACATCTCCCGATGGCAGGGAACGTCCTGGCAAGCTGTACCTGCTCCGCCCGAATGGCGCGAGAGTTGTCTTGGACGAAGGCCTCAAGTACCCCAATGGCGTGGCACTGTCGCCGGACCAGACGCAACTGTACGTTACCGAGTCGACCTCGCACTGGGTGTGGGTGTACCAGGTGCAGCCCGATGGTACCCTGGCCCACAAGCAGCGCTACGGCTGGCTGCACGTGCGGGACACCGACGAAAACGCCTGGTCGGATGGACTAAAATGTGACCGCGATGGGCGCGTGTATGTAACTACGCTGACGGGCGTGCAGATTATGGATCAGTTGGGGCGTGTCAACGCCATTCTGCCCGTTCCCGTCACGAAGGGGCAGGTCTCTAACCTGTGCCTCGGCGGCCCTGATTTTGACACGCTGTACATTAGCTGCGTGGACAAAGTGTACCGCCGCAAGTTGCACGTACGCGGGGCCAACGCCTTCGAAAGCCCCACCAAACCGGCTACTCCGAAGCTATAACAGCGGTTGCCAAATAGCCCTATAGGCCGAAGGCTTGGAGGTAGAATTCCGGAAGGTCCAGCTCACGCCCATTAAGAAGCTCAGTGATAGCTAGTCGTTCCGCTCCTCGTCCTCCACGTGCAGGATGTGCAGCAAACGATGGATGATAGGAGCAAAGAATACAGCCGTAATACGCAGGAGGGCCACGCCGCTGTACAGGGCATAAAGGAATGAAAATAACTTAACCGTATCAGAAGGCATGTCGGCTACAGGACCCATGTCAGGATCATGCAGGTCATGTAGAAACTGTCGAGCCAGCTGAGGTGGGCCAGGTAGTAGTAGCCCAGGGTACCAATGGCGGCGGAAAATGTAATCAGTATAGACGCAAAAACACCGTAGCGCCCCATACGAATAAAAAACTGCGGTAGGGACACTACTTTCTGTTTCTTATTTTCCAGCTTCATTTGGGGTTTATCCGTTTCAGCAGATCCTCTAAGTAGTTAATCTGTACTTCCTGAATTTCCAGCAGCTTTTTGTTCTGGTGTACCAGCAGGTGGTCTATCTTCTCGCTCAGCAGCTTGATCTCTAGCTCGGCCTTCAGGCTAATCTTGTAGTCGTGCTCGGCGCGCTGGCGGTCTTTCTGCTCCTGTCGGTTCTGGCTCATCATAATGATTGGCGCCTGAATGGCCGCCAGGCACGACAGGATCAGGTTCAGAAGAATGAACGGGTAGGGATCAAAGGGACGCGCAGAAAGTACAAAGACATTTATGGCCATCCAGAGTACCAGGAACGAAAAGAAAACAATAATAAAGGTCCAGCTGCCGCCGAAGTCAGCAATCTTATCCGCCAGCTTTTGGCCAGTAGTGAGTTGAGCTTCTATTTCATCCTGAATATTCTCCGATAGAATGGAGTTGTTGCGGATGGCCTCCATCACGTCCCGGTCCATCACGGCCTACTCACCTTTTTCCTGCTCTATCAGGCGGGTCAGGTACTGACGCCGGTACTTATTCAGCTCTTCAATAGAGATAACCAGTTCCCTGGTAAAACCCGGATGCTCCGCCTGAATCAGCGCAAATATTCCTTCGCGGATGTCTTTTCCGGCTACGGCCTCTCCGGCGGGTACTTCCTGTTTACTGATGTAGCTGGTAGCCATTTAAGATACCTTTTCGGTTTTAAGCTTCCTACTTTCTGTTGTTACTAATAATAGGTAGTACTTACTTTATAACAATCTGATTGGAGGTCTTTTCTCCCCGCTCATTCTCGAAATTAAGTATATATACTCCTGCACTGAGTCTTGTTACATCAAGTACCGCCTGCATTTCCTGCTTCAGGGGCTGGCTGGTATGCGGTTGTCCATTTAGATCAATCAGCTGAAGTTTACCGGTTACGGGCTGCCCAAAAGTGATGTTAATAAAGTCCCGGGTAGGGTTGGGGTAGATAATCCAGTACCTTTCGTAGCCAGGAGTTACCGACAGTATCGGATCTGTTTTAGCGGTCAACTCCACCACCGGCGACTCTGATAGCGGACTCACCGCCTTCAAACGGTAGGTGTAGGCAGTGTTAGCTTCCAGACCTGTGTCGGTGAAGGTAGCCGCTTTGCCATCGTATTGGGTAACGGGGGTGAAACTAGTCTCTCTCTCCTTCCTTCTTTGCAGAACGTACAGTATATCCGTACCACTGACTGGTTGCCAGCTCAGTTTAATTGAACTTTCGCTACCTACTGCCAAAACATCCTTTTTGAAGTCCTTGATTGCCAGCGGAGCTCCTATCGCAACTTCATGGAATGAGAAAGCCGATACTCCGTTTTTGTTTTTGATGTACGGGCCAGGAAACACACTGAACCGGGTCCCGTAGTTAAATGCGGGCAGGTAGTTGATCCGTTGGGCATTGGCGGGTGAAGCCAGTTGGAGTACTAACCGGTTGCCCTGGGCCTGAGCCGAAGCGATGGGAGCCGGTGCTGATTCGTTGCCGTCAAAGAAGAAAAGGTTTCTGGCGCTCACGGTGACGTTGGCTCCGTTGCGGTCTTTCACGACTGTATCAGATGGCCAACGCATATCCTGTCCCTCATCAAAAAGCAGCGTAATTTCATTTTTCTCTGGAGAAGAATAATAGGCTTTCTGTATGTTAGGAGACTTACGGTTGGGGTCATCGGGAGTACCATACACGATGGATGAAATAAAATTGAATATCTGGCGACCTAGCTCCTGATAACCTTCCCTCCCATAATGAATACTATCGTAGTACGGAAGTCCTACGGTTGCAAAATGCAAGGTCTTGGGGTATAGGCTGGAAGTGCGGCGTTGAAAATCACGCAGCGCTCCAGCATTGTAAGCCGGGTGGAAGAGAATATTGATCTGCATCACAACAAAGTTGTCCACGATCGGGAAGTCCCTTTGCCACATTTTATGCAGTATATCGAACTTCTCCGCATAGCCATCTGGGTTAGAGAGAGCATCATCTTCTCCCTGCAACCAGAAGAACGCCCGTATACGGGTAGCCCCCGAGGCTCTTATACGAGTACGTAACAGATCGTAGATAGTGTATGTGGCGTTGGGATTGGTATCAATGTGACGCTCAATCTTGGAGCCGGGAATCGATCCGTTAATAACACAGGTCGGAATTTGATGCTCTTCCAGTATTCGTTTCTGAAGCTCCAGTCCCCATATCCCTACAGTTGGCCATGACCAGGCTGCCAGGCCCCACAGGGTATCTCCCTCAAAATAGCCGGGGCGGTCGTCGGGAGTACGGGCTACAGTCCGCCAGTACTTGCTCGACGAGTTAGAGCCTCCGATGGCCAGCGCGTTGGACTGTCCATTGATCACGTAGAAATCACCCGCCACGACATCATCCCGGCGTACGATCCGAACCGAGTCAGTTTGGTTACGGCTGGCATATACTTCAAAGGAGTAATCAGCCAGTTCTGCTCTGATTGTGGACTCCATCGCAAAGCTAGCAGAAGTACTACCAGCATTATAGACCAGGTTGCTACGGTGGTAGCTTATACGTTCATTATTCCGATATACTACCAGCGACATGTGGCTCCAGTTGGGGAGCTCAATCACACCCGAAACTGGTACTACGGCCTCGTTCTGATCATTCCGGGCATATAACTGGAAGTCGCGGGGAAGCTTGTCAAAAACTACGGAAAAAAATCGTTGTGCCTGGGATTCAGTTATAAGACCTAAGGTAAGAATACCGATCACACAAAATTTGAGTACAGCTCTATTCATATCACAGGATTTAATTGCTTGATTCAGTGGCCAGAGGTACCTGTTCCCTGGATCTTTTACTATTTAATGACTTGTATTCACCAACTTTGGTTTAAAATAAAGTTCGGGTAGGCATCGACTCTTATCCTTTGAACAACCAGGACTTACCCGAAGGAGCAAATTGACCAGCACAGGCTATTTGCTTACGCTCATTTCCCGGATTAGTAATAGTACAATCGTTACCAGCATCAACTCCTCGAAGAGGGGACTGTTTCGGCAAACTTTTGGTCCCAATCAGAGTTAACAGATGGTTAAAGTCCCCTTAAAGCAGCTATTGTAAGTTCCGTAAATAATGAAGGAAAGGTGTGTATAGTAAGATCGTTGAAGGTAACCAGCAGGTATATAGTGTAGATCGGCTACTGGTTGAACGGAATTACGATAGTGCAGGGATTGAGACTCGTGCTGATATAGTTCAACGTAGACTCCTCTCTTATGAATGTAGAATGAGAGTGAAAAAAACAGTAAAATATAATTGAAGTACTAAGCTTTTTTATATCCATAGCTATAATGAGAATGATCCTGTCGGACAAAAGTAAAAATAGGGAATCTGAATTACTAATCATTATTTTTGCCGCCGAACGATCAGTGAATGCATGAATTCTAAACGGTATTTTCCTAATTTAAATGGTATTCGAAGTGTTGCGGCACTCCTGGTACTCTTTCACCACATCGAGCAGGCCAAAGCCGCACTGGGCATACCTAACATCTACGGAATTTCGCTTATCAAGCACATTGGTAGACTGGGAGTCGGGTTGTTTTTTGTTCTTAGCGGATTCTTGATTACGTACCTGCTCCTTCAGGAAAAGCTGAAGCACAGTGACATTTCTACGAAGAATTTTTACCTGCGGCGGGTGTTTCGGATCTGGCCTATCTACTACCTGATTATAGGTCTGTCGTACTTCGTCTTTCCATATATACCTATATTTGAGTATCCGGGTGCGTCCGAAAACGTATTTACGTACTACTACGAGCGTTTGGCTTTTTTGGCTCTGGTCTTCCCCAATTACGCATTTGTGATATACAATCTGCCGTACTGGTGCGCTCAGGCCTGGAGCATCGGGGTAGAGGAGCAGTTTTACTACCTGTGGCCCTGGCTCATTAAGTATCCCAGGCGCAGCATTCTGATAGTACTGCTATTCTTAACGGCTTCCGCTGCCCTGCTTTACTTTGCTATGCAGACTGTTTCGCCTACACCGGCTGAGCAAATGGAAATGGTACTAACCTTTCTGGGACAGTTCCGTATCCAGACTATGGCCGTCGGAGGAATATGCGCCTATATTGTGTTCAAGAATAAGCGCAACTACCTGGACATCCTGTACCGCCGTGACTTACAGATAGGCGTCTACATCCTGACAGCCCTGCTCCTGCTATCAGGATTTCACTTTCCCGCATTTATGGAGGTGTACTCTATCCTCTTTGGTATTATTATCCTCAATCTGGCTTCCAATCCGGATAGTATTCTCAATATTGACAACCGCTTCATGAACTTCAGTGGAAAGATCTCCTACGGACTCTACCTCTACCACGTTGCGGTGATGGTGCCGATACTGAATCTGCTCCGGGACTATCAGCCTGGTATGTCCGGAGTGGCGTACAATCTGACCCTATATACAGCGGTGATAGGCATTTCTATTCTGGTTGCCTCTCTCTCGTACGAGTACCTCGAAAAGCCGCTGCTCCGCTACAAGGATGAGCGCTTTGGCCGCTGATCCGACAGGGCCGGTAGCTCCGACATGGTATAGAACTGTAGGTCCAGACTGTCTGCCTGGGCCAGTATGGAATTCAGAAAGCTGACCCGGAAGCCATACTCACCCGGTCTGGGCTCCTGGTAGAGGGGCTTATGGCCAAAAAGCATCAGTACCGTTCCGGTGTCCCTGGCTTTTATAAGGCCTTCCCTTATCTCTTCCTGGCTGATATGTACATCTGTGTCTATGGTCAGGGCATCAACTGTACTGTCATGGTCAAAAGTGTAGTAGATGTGAGGCATGTACTTGGGGGGCAGATGGTATAGCTGTACCCCATAAAGCGATCGCTCATTCTTAGCCACATCACGTAGTATGGTGAACCCCTGTGCCAGCAGGACAGAGTCAGCCAGAGCGTTATGATTACCGCCAGGATGGGCATAGGAAGTAGGGTGAAATCCCGCCTGCTGCATGTACTTCATACCCGGTTCCAGTTCAGTACTGATGTAGCCATCTACGCTCGCACTGCTCAGGAGCTGCGTAGCATTGCCATGGACAGTACCGTGAAATCCAATCTCATGGCCATCCTCCTGTAGCTCATGTAAGAGCCTCTTTTCAGCTTCAGTAAGTGTGTCGGCACAGGTAATAAAAAAGGTGACTTTAGCCCCGTGTTGTTTAAAAAGAGGCCTCAGCTGATACCATTCATCTATAAAGTGATCATCAAATGAGATAGCTACTCCGCCCTTGTGTTGTAATTCATCTTCTGCAGTAGTACATCCTATCAAAAGGAGATGAACAATAAATACAAATACCACCTTCACGTAAAGTGTCAGCGGGGGGATTATCTTCTGCATACTGGTATCCTCCTGTTATCAGCTTCTATGGTAAAGTTAGCTTGCTGGGTAGATTATTTTGCCTCTGGTAACTTCCGATGATCTGATAAGGAAGCAGCAAAGGCCATGTTTTAGATTTTCAAGGTAGAGATTTCTGTCTTCCGGTCACACCAGTACCTGAATCTTTTATTTGCTTTGACATAGTAAAGGCCAGGCTACTCCTGTAGAACCTGACCCTATTGATTAGAAGATGTACCTACTTCCTTACTTCTTGCAGCCATACTTTTACTACCCACCGCAGGCTCTGTTCCTGCTTCGCCACCTCATCAAGATTAGTGAACTTCACCGTCTTACGGCCGTCGGGGTAGGTGCCCTGCAAGAGCCCCGTCTGATCGTTGATATGAGCTCCCGTTGGGAATACCAGCAGTACCGCGTCTTTTTTGTGCAGGTTAACTACCACCAGGTCCCGCTTGTATTCTTTGGGATCAAAGGCTTCCATAGCTCCGGTAAAGTAAAAAGCCGGGGAGTTCCACTTGATGTGCTCACCTACCTCTTCATCCGTTGATAGGATAATCTTTCGTAACGCTTCCACTACCTCGACCAGCGGATGATCCAGTTGCTGAAAGTACTCCTGTACCTGTTCTTCGGGAGTGGATTTAGGAGTCTTATCCATACTTATTTTCTGAAATCCAGTCCTTGTCCGATTAAGGCTTCCCGTAGTTTGGGAAGCGAGCTTTTGCCCATGCCATGCAGGGCTAGTACCTCTTTCTCAGTCAGGCTGGCTAGTTGTGGCAGGGTAGTGATACCATGGTTTGCCAGCGCGCGCCTGGCCGGAGCTGCCAGCAGGGAGAAGCAGTCTCCCGACGGCTTCGGAGCAGCCTTCTTTTTAGTAGCTTTCTCCTGATTCTCCTGGATACGGAACTTTACAATTTCTGCGATCAGGTCCAGGGGCAGGGGCTTGCTGAGCGGAAACTGTGCCGTGCCTCTTCCGCCTTTGTACTCCGATAGTACCTGTTCGAAGGCTTCGTGTTGCCGGGGGACCGGGTACAGGCTCACGTGCTTTTTATAGCCTGCAAAGTAAATAAATTGCCGGCCGTTGAGGTAGTAGGCGGGTATACCATAGCTAATGCTTTCCACCGCATCGGGGGCTGCCTGCTTGATAAGCGCCCTGATCTGCTGTAAAATGACTTGAACTTCGGAGGGGAACTGGGCGATGTACTGATCTACATCCATTGGAGCTGTGTTCATAGGCTTTCGACTATAACTGGTGTACATGCAATGTCAACGTCAGGCTTTCTCCTTCGGCAACCGCTCGCCACTGCCGGATCAGGTCCTGGTAGTGGAGCAGCATCTGATTAACGCGTTCTTTATTTAGGCTTAAAGGGGAGTTTATTCCAAACTTATCCAGTTCCTGTTGTACCAGGTCCGAAAACTGATCTGGGGTACAGGCACCGGTACTTAGCGACTGCAGCGCCCGGGTAATTATCTCCGAAACCATTGATTCCACATCCAGGCGCTGGATTACCTCTTTGGTAGAGAGCTGCTCCACCGTGTAGCCACTGTATATATTGCCATAAAATCCCTTTCTGAGCTTTAGCTCCCGCTCCACCACGTAGTGGGCTATATCGTGGTAGGGAAGCTGAGGCCCGATGTCCGCTACCTCATAGCTGCCGTCGTGCCGCTCGCAGGTAAGGAGGTTGCGGGTACCTTTATTGACAAGAGTAATTTTCATGAGTACTGCGTGTTATCCCTATGTATGAGTATTAAGGTACTCACTCCTTTTTACATAGGCAGAATAGTAGCACCCGGAGTGGCACAGATGTGGATAAAAGTACAGGTACTTAATTACTTACTGCTTTTGCAGGTATTGGGTAGTGGTTGTCTCTCCCTGATAGTGCCCTTTCAGAATGCTTTTATAATCTGCTGGATTGTGCAGCCAGGGAATGTGTCCGCTGTTTTTGATGGTTAGTACCCTGGCCGTTGGATAGCGGTTGATAACAAAGTCTTTGCTTGTCTGATAAATATCCTGATCACCGTAGACAATCGAGATAGGATAGGCCGGCTGCTCCTGTCTGGCCAGTACGGGGTACTTTACGATTTGGGGTCTGGTGCGGTTGATGGGTTCTGCTTTCAGATTTGAGAAGTCAACTCCTAGATTTTGGGTGTCAATAAAGTCGTCGTTGTAGTTTTTCATCACCTGCGTAAAGAGTCGTCCGTAGGCCCTATCGCTGCCTAGCATGCCCAGGAGGTTGTTCCAGCCCATAAGGGCCCATTGCCAGGTAGTACACTTTGACTTATTGAGCTGCATCACCTCTTTCTCCGTCTGCTTCCATTCCAGATTGGTACCCGATCCTGGGCAGCACAAAAACAGGCTCAGTAGGTTATCAGAGTACTTGTCAGCGTAGACCTGCGCATACAATCCACCCCACGAGTGCCCCCACAAGTGGAATTTATCAACCTTATAGAAGCCTCTGACCGCCTCGATGTCACTCAGGTAGGCATCCATGGAGTAGTCCTTGATTGCGCAGGGCGACTTTTTGGTACCTCTCTGGTGAAAGGTAATTACCTGAAAGTTCTCTTTCAGGATATCTACTACTTCCATCAGATCGCTGGAGAATCCCGGGCCTCCGTGTAGCAGGATAATTGTCTCCTTACCCGGGTTAGGATAGATGGTTGTATAGAGCATATCGCCCTTATTGTCCACTACATTAGTTATGTACTCGCCGTTGGACTGGGCTTTTGTAGCTAGTGATACGAGGAGGGTCATACCGAAGATTATCTGTCTCATATTGATTACTGATTAGGTGTTTCAATGAGACAAAGTTGAGAGTTAGCTAAGCGATTTCTGTTATCATTTGATAAAATCGCTATTCTCTCGAAAGTTCACTTCGCAGCCTGCTGAAAGAGACATGGGTAATACCCAGGTATGAGGCAATAACGTGGTGGGGAATCAGGTTTTCCAGGTTAGGATACTGCTTTCGCATGGCTAGCAGTCGCTCTTTGGCACTGAATGAGCGCAGAGCTACCTCAACTAATACGGCCCTTGACAGTTCCCTTTCGACTACCCTCTGTCCGAAGTCGTGAAATTCCTGATTGGTAGCTCTCAATTCATCAAGCTTTGCCACCGGAATTTCGGCCAGGACTACATCCGTCAGCGTTTGCAGGCTGAATAGGTTTTTCCCTTCGCTTGTTCTTGCAAAATGAGGCGTTACCACTGAATTGGACAGATAGAAACCTGTTGTTACAATGTCGCCCTTGTCTGAAATGTTATATCGATGAGCAACGCCCGAAATCAGCAGGTACTCGCTGTGATTCTTTTTGCCTTCAACAAATATGTCTATGTTCTTCGGTAGTTCTACAATAGTAGCCTGCTCCCTGAACAGTTGCTTTGAAGTTAAAGAGCTTATACCAAAGCTTTGTAATGTGTCGTCTACTGGATCTGCCATTCGTATAGTGAGAAGCTGAGTTGTGGCCTTGCTACTGGCTTTACCTTTGCAAAGGTACCATCGGCTGGAAAGGTACTTGCTGAGGGGAAGCAGGTATTTCTGCCAGCTAAGGCTAACCTATTTGGCTATTTTTAATCCAAAGTCAAATCGTTCATGGACTACTCGTTTCAGTAGCCCCAACTGTCCGCAGTGCCACATGGTATGCTTGATGTTCCAATCTATGGCTTCAAACCTGGTATTGGCAATGGGATGGGGTACGGGAGTAGGTATCAGGGGGCCTGTAAGCTCCTCTGTGGTAAGGGATCGAATAACAGCCAGCGATTTGTCTTGCATCAATAGCAAGTGACGGTGTAGGACCGGGGCCTCTACCCGCCCTGTGACCTTCTGAGGAGCCGCTACCGTAAATAGCTCATTGTACTCTTTCAGCGGTACTTGCAGCAGGATATCTGTTTGATGCCCTACTATGACCATCACCGTGTGGTAGTACAGACTCATTACGAGGTGCCCCACCTGCCAGGTAACACTGGACTCAACTACTTCCGGCAGTACATCCCACTGTTCATAAGGAATGGGATCAATAAGTTTATTAAGCCAGCTATAGGCGTCTTGAGTCTGCCTGGATAGCATTTCTGGTGAGGTCATGTGCGAAGGTTTGTAGTAGCCGGAAGTACCACCGGCAAGTTAAGTACTTACTTGCTGAGGAATAGCTGGTGTGAGCCAGCCAATAGATCAGTTAGGAGCCGTAGCTGCTTCTGTATTTCTCCTTATAAAATCAGCCATAAGGTCCCGGTAGATACTTTCGGGTGCGTAAGACAGATTTTTCCATAGCTCTCCGTGGTTGAGCCGGTGTACGTGTAGTACCTCCAGTTGCTTATAATTGGCCTCCCGTAGCTTATCCTCAAATAAGCGGGTATACTTGAAGGTGTTGGTCTCTGAAACTAGCAGCATTGGCGTCGAAAGGCTGTCGATATAGCTGGTAGGGGAGCCCAGTTCAAATTCTTTGGGAGTTAATCCAAACACGCTGCCTATATGGTTGTCCGCAAAGGCCAGTCCGTTGCCGCTGGTCAGTACCTGGTGGTAATGCCCTATGTCATAAGTGCCTGCCATGGGGATAACGCCCCTGATCATACTTTTGGAAAGGCCCTCGCTGGCCAGATATTGCCCATCCATCACGATCAGGGCCGCCAGATGCCCGCCGGATGAGTACCCTCCCACAAATATATTCCGGTCGGAGTAGCCGTAGGTAGCGGCGTTGGCGTGCAGGTACTTGATGGCCCGGGCAATGTCCTTGATGTGTTCAGGATGCTTGATTCCGGTGTTCAGGGCCGGGTCCTTCCAGGTGGCAGCACTGAGCCGGTGACTAACCGAAGCTACCGCAAAGCCTTTCGAGGCCATTTTGCGGACTACGTCCATCTCCATGTTCCGGTTGACGTACGACCAGGCCCCGCCCCCAATCCAGATCAGCAGCGGCGGCTTCGTTACATTTTTGGGCAGTACCAGGTTCAGTTTATGGTTGGCCGTGTCCTGGTCAGTTTCCTGGTAGTAGGGTATAGCGCTAATCTCGGTATAGGCTGTCCCGGTGCTGGCGGTCTGGGCAAGTACCTGACAGGCCCATCCTAGTAGTAATGCTGTAAATATAGGTTTCATGGCTGGTTGATTAGTTGTTTAATGGGTACTTGTTTATACTAGTGTTGTATCGTTTGACTTAGTACTTGAGGGGAAATAGTTGATAGAAACGCCAGCCGCGACAGAAAAAGCTTTGTACAGCGAATGTACACTTTCTTAACCTATTGTAAAGTGCTCTGAACTTGCTACTTCCACTTTCATAGCTCACTGAGTTAATCCTTTACTTCTAAGAAAGCATTATTCGTTTGTAAAGAAAGCAACATTCAACCTTAGACCTGGATAGACGTTTTTGAATAGCCCATTCCAGTAGAGTTCGGGCTCAATGTTAATACGCCTGGCGACATTGACTCTACTGGCCAGGCGCCAGGTATTCTTTGTAAAGTAATCTCCATTTCTGTTAACCAAATAACCTAACGTCAAAGCACCTCTTTCAGGAGGAGCCGGATTATAATTGGTCTTACTGGTTTTGGGATAAGGATGGAAAAGCACTAATCCGACATTCAGAAAAGAATTCCGTACAATGCGTGTAGGTGCGTTATCCTGGTTTCTAAAAAAGAAATATTCGTCCCAGCCAACCCTAAGCCCTGTCCGTTTTAATTCGGGTAGAACAGTTATTTCACCAGAAAGGCTACTATACCACTGATTGCGCGCCAGTCCAGTTCCCATGCCTAGCTTTATAACTTTACTAGGCATAGATGAATACGCTCGGGCCGTAACTGGAAAAGTAGAGGTTGAATCCAAAGTAACAAAACTCATATAGCGGGGTTCCAACACCTTCTTTTTGGGATGCTGCGCAGCCAGTACATTGGCCCGTTGAATATACTTATTGATGTTCTGATAGTGGCCTATTTCCTCAAAGCGGTTCAGGATAAAGTAGTAGCGAATATTCTGAGGTAACTGCAGGGTATTAGCAGAGTTAATCTGCTTTTCGATAATTAGGGTATCAGGACCGGAATAGGCTGGTATGACTGAATCCTGCTCTACCCTAAAATGTAAGCTTTGACCCGGATCAGGAACAGGCTTAAATGAACGCTCGCCGTTCCTATCTAAGATATATAGTAGTTTATGGTATTCTTCAGGTGAAGAATTAGCCGCTTTGAAAATGGGCCAGTCTCTTTTGAACAACTGCACCAGTGAATCAATAGCCGCATGTGCATTCAACTCCTGCCAATGATTGAAGGCAACGAACAAGCTGTTAGTATCAGATAAGGGAACATAGATTTGATTACGGCGCCGGAGCGAGTTTTCTTCATAGATACGTCTCTGTGAAAAAGACTCTGTTGAAATAATAAGTAGCAGGCCAATAATCAGAAGTCTCATAAGGAGGATCAACAGGTTTTCGTAAGGGTAGAAGGTGGTTAAATCTGCAGTCCTACCGAGGTAGGTATAAGTACTACTTCACACATCAATCTATCTGGAAGAGTACCAGATAATGAGACCTGCGTCTGACTTAATGCGGCATATAGGATATATTGATAGGTATGCCTACAAAGATTAGTAATACAGCATTATATACTGTTAATAAGCACGTTAAAAAATGTTAACGCCTTTTTACAGGGAGTAGAGTATCTTCTGGAAAGTTTCTAAACTAGGGCTATTATGCCCTTTGTCAATGCTATTTCCAAGGAATGAGGTACCTATAGATACTAGTAAATAGAAATGTCAATAATTATTTTTAAATGCTTTATAAGTGCTTGGTAACTAGGGTTTAATAGACTCAACACTAATCATTATTAAAATTATTTTCTCCATATTTACCTGTGTCATCAGCGGCAAGCGAAGTACCTTCAAAATAGCTAGTCTTTCTCACCAGTTAAGGCAAAAATCATCCGGCAAGCATGAAGCTACCTTATTCCCAAATTCCAGTCCTGTTATTAGCATTGCTATTGAGTAGTTGCGGTGGGTTTATAGAACATATGCATAAGCGGAAAGCCGTGCGGAGTGGCTATGTAACGCAGAAGGGATTTGTACGTGAAATTCCCTTTGAAATGTACGTAAGCAATAAGCTTATTATTGAAGCCAAGCTAAACGGTTCTTCCCGAACCTACCGCTTTATTGTTGATTCTGGGGCACTGTCAGTACTTTCTAAAAATGTAGCCGAAGAATTAGGCCTGATCAAACCCGGGAAGAAAGCCCTTCCCGCTCATATGGTATTGGACAAGGTAGAAATAGGCGGATTAGTTTTTAACGAGGTAGGAACCATAGTTTTTGATCTGGAAAAAGATCCTTTCCTATCTAAGTGTGCTCAGGTCGACGGTATGATAGGTACCTCTATATTAAAGCATTTTATCTGGCACTTTGATTTCCGTAACCATAAAATCCTAGTATCTGATACACCTGATTCTTTGCCGTCTGCGGCTTCGCAGATAAGCTTGCCTTTCACCACCGATGAGTATAACCGCGCCCGGGTCAACTGCACTTTCCCCAATGGGAAAACCAAAAAATTCATCTTTGATACGGGAGGAAATGGCTTTATGACTAATGATATCGCCTTATTTGAATCCCTTAGGTCACAGGTACAGTACAAGGCTAATTCCGGACTGGCCAATTACGGTAGTCTGAAGGACCCGGTCTACGACAACACGAGCTATACCGCCAGAATTACCGATTTTAAAGTCGGCCACTTACTGGTAGATACCGTAGAGGTACTCTTTGTTCCTAAAACGGCAAATCATGTGGGCTGGCATTTTTTGCACAACTACACCGTCACATTTGATTGGAGCAAGCGAAAAATAGGCCTGATCCCCTATGCCCAGCAGCTCCCGCTCGGAAATCCAACATCCTTCGGCTTTACCTTATTTTATAAGGTAGATGCACCAACCAATGAAAAGCGAATGATCGTAGCGGCGGTCGACAAAGATTCTCCTGCTGATAAAGCGGGCTTAAAAGCCGGTGATCGGGTACTACAAGTAGGGAATAAAGATTATCGGGTGCTCACGGATGAGTGTGTCGTATTCGAGGGTGTAGGGATAGAAGGAGATGAAGCCCAATTGACCATCTTAAGGGATGATCAACCACAGGTAGTAACCGTGAAACTAGCAGCGCAGTAGTATCATCCTATTTCTATTACCTCCGTTATCTGATCGTGTATTTCAGGTATTTTAGTCTTTACTACGTCCCAGACCAGCAGGTAGTTAACACCCATGTAGTCATGAATAAGTCTGTCGCGCATACCAGCCATGCTTCTCCATGGTATAGATGATCGTTCTGCTTTAAAATCAGCAGGTATCTTCTTGGTGGCTTCGCCAATAATCTCTAAGCTTCTGGCGATAGCTCTTTTTAAGGTTTCATCTTGCAGAAATGCCTCCACTGTTACCTCCTCTCCAGTTACAGACAAGATGTACTTACACTCATCCCTGATATGTTTCAGGTACTCAATGGCTTCCTTAGACATAGACTACCTCCTTTAGTATCCTTGGGCCAATGTAGGGACTCAAGCCATTCTTTGTTACGACGTCTACTTTCTGATATTGGAATAGCTCCTCGAATAGGTCACATACCTGCATATAGTTATCAAACTTCTCCTGCCCGGGTTCAAAATCCAGGAGTAGGTCTATATCGCTGCTGGGTGACTGCTCGTTCCGAACATACGAACCGAACAAACCTACCTGCTTAACGCCCAATCTTTCGAGCTCAGGCTTGTGCAATTTTATAGTTTCCAGTATGTAATCTTTCGTTGTCATACCTGGCTCGTCTTTATTCAAAGGTACTATCTCTTTCATTTGCCCCTTTGTCCTAGTCGGTGTTGTTTCCGGCGAATGAGGGACTTGTAATGAAGGATGGTAGGGGCCTTCAGCTTCAGCGGATTAACTAGCTATTATTTTTATGTTGCAATGAATCAATTAGAAGTTGATGAAGTTTTAGTTCGGACTTTTTATTATTATTCATTCGCTCTAATTCGCTTTTTATGTCATCCAGCTTCTTAGGAAGCTTCTGAATCTGATATTCAGCCTTTAGCTTTTCATCAATATGGTCAAGTGTCCATTTATTCTCTTCTAGCGAGATTGGGATAAGATATGAATACTTTTCTCCATCAATAAAGCTATCCTCGAATGTAATTCTGGCAAGAAAGCATGCAGGTTTATTTTGCTTAAAGAACTCGTTATGGCTATTAACAAGTGTATAGTGAGTTTCTCCCTTTTGAAGAGCAAGAATACGGTTAAATTGATCTTCCTTATGGAAACGAATAGGTTTTCCTTCAAGATTTTTTGGTATTGAATAGGAAGAACTACTATTGTTTAATTCATTTAACCATTCAACTTGAACATTGAATGCAGTTGATCCACCTATATTTTTAACTACGAACTGGAAGAAACTATATCGGCTGTGATCGTCGAATCCAATAGTTACGAAAGGTAGTTGATTCACTTTATCCTTATGAATTATTTCATATGCGAAAATAGCTGATATTGTAGAAGCAATAACAGCAAAGGATCCAGCTGTAACATCATACTTTGAAATATTTAAGGAGTATAAAAGTAGTATACATGCGCTAATAATTAGCCATAATAACATTCCTATTATTCCATGTCTTAGATATAGTAGCCTTTTCATATTATAGTATTTGAACAATGATACAAAAATAGCTGGTGAGAGACACCAGCTATCTAAGCCTTACTCAAACTTCCTTCCCTCCGTCACGCCTTTCCAGGTATCGGTACGGAAGGGGGAGGCGGGCAGGCCTTCGGCGTTGTAGAGGTTGGCGTCGGTGGGGGAGTTGGACCAGCCGTAGCGTACAGCCACGGGGGTAAGTACCTGCGGGTGCGACACCACTACTGTATTGCCTTCTATACGGGCGTTAGCATAGTAAAACTTTCTGTCTGCCCCGGCTATTTCAAAGCCTTTGAGGTACCCGTACTTGTCTTTGGTGGAGAGGCCCCCGCCTACGTTATCGAAGTTCAGGATGGCCTGACCGTCTGTAAAACGCACGTCTTTATAGGTAGGGCCGCTGTATACTACATCCTGACCATAGGCTACCTTCAGGGCCGACAGGGCCAGCCGCTTGCCTACATCCTGCTTATTGGTCGGGTGAATATCGTCGGGATTACCGATGTCGGTAGTCACGGCCATGCCAGTTTTGGGGATACGGAGGGTCATAGCCTGGGCTTCGCGGAGCTCGGCCCAGTCGCTGCCGTCGTTGCTGCTCTGGTTGCGGCCGTAGTTGGCCAGCTGCACAAACAGGAATGGAAATTCGTAGCCCCAGTCCTGTCGCCAGCTATTGATCAGGAGCGGGAATGACTGACGGTACTGCTGGGCCCTACCCGCATTGGTTTCGCCCTGGTACCAGAGCGCGCCCGCAATGGTGTAGGGTACCAGCGGCGCGATCATGGCATTATAGATGGTAGTACCTACGTTATTCATGAAGTGGTCGTAGGTACGTGTGGCCTTCCAGGAGGGCATCATGTTCCAACGGGTATCGACCAGCGGAATAGTGTTACCGGCTCCTTTGACAGAAAAATCAGAAGGAGCACCCATAAAACCCATTCCAAAGTACTGCGGCTCCCGATTAGGCTCCATCTTTATCAGGAGCGAGTTAGGCCCCTGCTGCCAGGTACCGGCAGGCAGCTTGATCTGGATAGGTTCTTTGGTAGTACCTTCAAATACCTTCTTACCATTAATATAAAAAGCCAGGTCGCCGGTGTTGCGGCCAAAGTGGAGGGTAGTTTCGGCAGAGGCTAGCTCGGCCGGTACATCCACCGTGCGCTGTACATAGGCAGTACCACGGTAGCCCCCGACGCCCTGCCACACCCACTGCCCCATCGGGTTTGCCTTTAGTTTCCACTGGCTATAGTCGTAGCCGGGCTTGAGGTAAGCGCTTTCGTCTACGGCGCTGATGTTGTAGGTGTCAGTACCGTACGCCTGTTTGATGAGCTTTTTCTCCTGAATTTTGGCGTCTTCGTCCCAGTTGCGGGCCATGGTCTGGGGGTAGTAGTAGAGTACATCCGACTCCTTCATAGCCTTCTCGCTGATCCAGCCTTCGATCTGCGAGCCTCCCCATGATGAGTGGATGAGACCTATGGGTACGCCCAATTTCTGCGAAATATCACGGGCAAAGAAGTACCCTACCGCCGAGAAGTCGCCTACGGTACTGGGAGAGGCTACTTTCCATTCGCCCTTACCAAAGTCTTTCTGCGGTTCAAAGGCCAGCTCATGCGCTACCTCAAAGTGCCGGATGGTAGCGTTGTTAGCCGAAGCTATTTCAGCTTTGGCATTATCGGCGCTCCGTACTTTCCACTCCATATTGGACTGTCCCGACAGCAGCCATACTTCGCCGATCAGTATATCGTTTAGGGTAATCTGGTCTTTTTTGCCTTTTATAATGAGCTGGTAGGGGCCACCTGCGGGCATGATGGGTAGATCGGTCATCCACTTGCCGTCAGGACCGGCTTTGGTGGTGACAGTACGACCATTCAGAGTAATAGCTACTTTTTCACCTTTATCGGCCCACCCCCATACCATGATGACTTTATCGCGCTGCAGCACCATGTGGTCACCAAAGACTTGTGCTACTTTGAGCTGCGCGAAGGTCAGGCTGGTAGAAAGGAGTAAAAATAGCAGGGGGAGAATTCGTTTCGTTGTCATATTAACAGACCAGGTCTTTCTAAATTTTTATGTGAATATACATTACCTATCTATAACAGTCTATCCGGCTGGTTATACTCAGAAGTAACTCTGGGATTAGCTTTATGGACCGGAATAATGGTATAGGATATGGAGGCAGAAGCGGTTGTCCCGACTAAGCTAAGTACTCCAACGTCAGGATAGGAAAAAACTTGTTAACTTCGCTGCCAATCAGAAATTACAAAAAGATAGTATGAGTCAATCAACTCCGTCTCGAAAAATACACTTCATCTCCATTGGGGGGAGTATCATGCATAACCTCGCCATCGAGCTAAAACGCAAAGGATTTGTCATTACCGGATCTGATGATGAGATATATGAGCCTTCGCGCACCCGACTGGCTAGTCATAACCTGCTACCTGCCGAAATAGGCTGGTATCCTGAAAAAATAACGGCGGATCTGGAAGCTGTTGTTCTGGGTATGCACGCCCGGCAGGACAACCCGGAACTGCTCAAAGCCCAGGAGCTAGGTCTGAAAGTATACTCGTACCCCGAATTTATATTTGAGCAAAGCAAGGATAAGCAGCGTATTGTAGTGGCTGGTAGCCACGGCAAAACCTCCATTACCTCCATGATTCTGCACGTACTGCGGTACAACCAGCGTAAGTGCAACTACCTGGTGGGGGCTCAGTTGGAAGGATTTGATAACATGGTTCGTCTGGACGAGGATTCTCCCATGATCGTAGTGGAAGGAGATGAGTACCTGACTTCTCCCCTCGACCCTACGCCTAAGTTTCTGCACTACCACCCGCACATAGCACTGATCAGTGGTATTGCCTGGGATCATTTCAATGTATTCCCTACCTGGGAGGCCTACGTGAAGCAGTTTGAACTACTGGCCGATAGCCTGCCCAAAGCCGGTGTGATCATATTTGACGAAACGGATGATATGCTGGACGTGATCGGGCAGAAGGAGCGTCCTGATGTGACCAAAATCCCGTATGAAGCACACCCGTACAAGGTAGTGAATGGCCAGACCTTCCTCAAGACCAAGACCCAGGGCGATGTACCTCTGCTGGTATTTGGAGAGCACAACATGAAAAACATCAGCGGCGCCCGTATCGTCTGTGAGCGGCTGGGTATTACGGATGAAGAATTCTACCGTGCTATTCAGGCGTTCAAAGGAGCCTCTAATCGTCTTGAGCTGCTGGGAAAGAATGACCAGACCATCATTTACAAAGATTTTGCCCATGCTCCCTCTAAGGTAGAAGCTACTACCAGAGCGGTAAAGGAGCAGTTCCCCAAGCGGAAGCTGGTAGCCTGTGCCGAGTTGCACACTTTCAGTAGCCTCAATAAGACCTTCATGAGCCAGTACCGCGACAAGTTTGAGGCGGCAGATGTAGCGGTTGTATTCTACAACCCCCAGACCATCGAGCACAAGCGCCTGGAACCGATCACGGAGCAGGATATCCGTACCGCCTTCAGGCGTAATGACCTCCACATATTTACAGACAGCGAGTCGCTTCAGGAATTCCTGCGGAGTCAGTCGTGGCAGAATGCCAACCTGCTGATGATGAGCTCAGGTACCTTTGGTGGCCTGGATCTGAAAACCCTGGCGGCAGAGATAGTAGGATAGTGGGTAGCTGTTAGCAGGTAGATTTTAGGTATTAGCTTTTTTGTTTTTATTCATAAATGAAAAAGCTAACACCTGACGAATAGGTACTTACACATCGTAATGATTGGTAAGTCATAAGAAAATCTACTATCTAACCAGCTAACGCCTGACATCCTAAAAAACTAACACCTAATAACTAAAAGCTAACAGCTAATAATGAAATCTGTAGTAGTGTATTGTGGGGCAAATCCGGGTAATAAACCGGTATATACAGAAGTAGCGCACCAGTTGGGAAAAGAACTGGCGGCGCGAAATACAAAAGTGATATATGGAGGAGGTAACCTGGGGCTGATGGGTACCATCGCCGACGGTGTACTGGAAAACGGCGGAAGCGTAACGGGTATCATCCCCAACTTCCTGGCTAAGCTGGAAGTAGCGCACAAGACGCTGTCGGAGATTCATTTTGTAGAGACGATGCACGAGCGCAAGGCCAAAATGGTATCGATGTCGGATGGAGTAATTGCTCTGCCCGGTGGCTATGGTACTATGGATGAGTTGTTTGAGATACTGGCCTGGTCACAGCTGAAGATCTTCCACGGGCCTGTAGGCCTGTTGAATGTCAACGGTTTCTACGACCACCTGCTGGTACACCTCAACAAGATGGTAGAGGAAGGTTTTCTGCGGCCGGAAAACCGGGCGCTGCTGCTGGTAGCCGATACGGCCGAAGCTTTGCTTGAGAAGATGGAAGCCTTCCTGGCTAGCCGTGAGGAAAATAAGACGCTGGATACATCGTTGTATGTAACGAATCCGTCTAAGTAATAGCCTGATCATAGCAATGCGCGTTGTACCCTCTTTACTAGTTACTTTTTTCGTAAGTACCTTTTGTGTAGCTCAGATGGCTCCCCGATTTGAAAATCTGGGTCAGACCATCAATTCTGAGTTTAACGAAATAGGTCCGGTCATTTCACCGGATGGGAAGACCCTGTATTACGCGCGCATCAGTCACCCACAGAATACCTTTGGAACCAAAGGAAGCCAGGATATCTGGTACTCCGAAAATCAGAACGGGCAGTGGTCGCCTGCCCGGCGCCTGCCCGCTCCACTCAATAAAGAAGAATACAATAGCCTTTATAGCATCTCACCCGATGGCAATACCGCCCTGCTAAAAGGGGCCTACCTCAACGGTCGCTACGAAACCCGGGGCTTTTCTGTTACGCAGCGTACAGCCAAAGGCTGGTCGGCTCCTCAAAAACTGGATATACCCGGCTACGAGAAGATGAGTAAGGGCCAGTTTGACTGCGGGTACCTATCCACCGACGGGAGAGTACTGGTAATGGCCTTCAGCGAGAAGAAAAACAGCAAGGACGACGACATCTACGTTAGTTTTAAGGAAAAGGGAGGTAAGTGGACTAAACCCATGAACCTGGGTTCGGAGATTAATACCAACGACTTTACCGAAACAACGCCTTTCCTGGCTCCCGATGGGGTGACGCTGTACTTCTCGAGCAACCGCTCGGGTGGTCAGGGGAGCAACGATGTCTACTACACCAAGCGCATCGACAAGTCGTGGAAGCGGTGGAGCAAGCCTGTTAACTTGGGTGCAAGTATCAATACCGACGGCTACGACGCCTACTATACCGTATCCGCAGCGGGCGACTATGCCTACATGACTTCCTTTAAAGAAACTCTTGGTAAAGGCGACGTAGTACGTATAGACCTGCGGCCAAAAACGCAGCCGGGCGAAGCCCAGCCTACCGAACCGATGGCACCGGCTCCTGATCCGGTGGTACTGGTTAGTGGCAAAGTAATCGACTCCAAAACAGGCAAGCCCGTAGAGGCGCAGATTATCTATGAAGATATGGCCAGTGGCGAAGAGGCCGGTACGGCTACTACCAATCCCCTTACGGGTGAGTACAAGCTAGTGCTACCCTACGGCAAGAAGTACAGCATGCGGGCCGTTGCCCCTAACTTCATCGCCGAAGGTGAAAACGTAGACCTTACTGATTCCACTACCGCTCAACAAGGAAAAGGCTACCGGGAGATCAGCAACAAATCCCTGAAACTGGTACCCATCGAAGAGGGGCAGATTGTCCGCCTGAATAACATCTCGTTTGAATTTGGTAAATCTACGCTGCGTACAGAATCCTTTTCTGAGCTGGATCGTATTGCCCTTACCATGACCCAGAACAATAAGTTAACTATTGAGCTGGGCGGACATACCGATAACGTAGGTACGGACGCTGCTAACCTCAAGCTCTCGCAGGACCGCGCTGATGCCGTACGGGAGTACCTGATCGGAAAAGGCATTGAGCCTGACCGGGTAGCCAGCAAAGGCTACGGTGAAAGCCGTCCGACGGCCACCAACGATACCCCCGAAGGACAGGCTGCCAACCGCCGGGTAGAGTTTACGATCCTGAAAAAGTAGTGTTATCAGTGTACCGTGGGGCTGATTTAAGAGTAATTAGCAATCTCACCATTAGGTATGCTTCGCAATAAACAGCTACGTGCTTTCATCAGGCTAGTACTTCTGATATTTCTGCTCGATGCTATGGCCAATGCCTTGCCGGCTGCTTTTGCGATGGCAAAGCCAAGCGGTTATCTAAATGAAAGTACTACGCTTTTATCTTACTTTACACGGTTCCTTCAGTTCCTACTGTTTCATTCGGTTATTTATATTCTGTTTCTATGGTGGGTACATCCACTCGTTGCGGTACTATATCTGGCAGTGGTATCAGTCCTGAAAAGAACCCTGCTTAATTCTATCGGAGCTGGCGTGGCTGTTTCGTTTACTATATACCTGCTCTACGCCTACAATTTTTCAGTTGACCGATTTATGGATTACTTTCTGTATCGCGTTCTGTGGTATAGTACCCTGGGAGGGTTGTTTGGGTGGCTGTATTATAAGAAGAACCTACGGCTTAGCACTGCCTCCTAAAAACCAGGCAGTACAGTTCAACCGCAGTTAATGCAATTTCACCTTTTTTTTTGGCCACTTTATAGCATCATTCGTTGATGCTGATTCTGAAAGTAAATAGCTTTACCTGTTTCCTTTTAATTTCAAAGCTGTTTCTGCATGAATGTTTTTATCATAGAGGACGAAGAGCTGGCCGTACGTAAACTGACGCGGTTGCTGGAGGAGGTGGATCCTAGCCTGCGCGTAGTAGGTACGGCTCCGAGCGTGCGGGCCTCTGTTAAGTGGCTGGAAAGTAATACGACTGATCAGGCTTCGGCTCCGGACCTGATCCTGATGGATATAGAACTGGCCGACGGGCAGAGCTTTGAGATATTTGAGCAGACTACCGTTTCGGCACCGGTTATATTTACTACTTCATACGATGAATATGCGCTACGGGCTTTCAAAGTCAACAGCATCGATTACCTGCTAAAGCCCATTAAACGGCACGAGCTGGAGGCCAGTCTGGAAAAACATCGTCGGCTAAGTAACGGCCAGGGCGTTGATAGTGCCCCCCGTATTGCCATTGACGCGCTGGTACAGCAGCTACGCCAGCAGGTAACACCAACCGACTATCGGCGCCGGTTCCTTGTGCGCCACCTGTCGCAGTGGGTACCCGTCGAGGTACAGGATATTGCCTTTTTCTACTCCGAATCCGGTGTCAGCCTGTTCCGTACCAAGGCCAACCAGAAGTTCTCGCTGGACTATACCCTGGATGAACTGGAAGCCATGCTGGACCCTGAACATTTCTTCCGGGCCAACCGCCAGTACATTGTCAGTATCAATTCGGTGCAACAGATTCACCCATACTTCAATAACAAACTAAAATTGACCCTCAAGCCTGATCCGGACGAGGAGGTACTGGTCAGCCGTGAGCGGGCTAGTGACTTCAAGAAATGGATGGGGAAATAGCTACTTTAACTCGGCCAGCCGGCTTTCGGTTACCAGTGGCATACTCACCACAAACCAGTCCGGCTGTTCTTCAATAATCAGTTCACCTTCATTTAACAACCCGTACCGTATGGTCAAGTTGGTCAGGCCAGCTCCGGTGGTTTCCACGCGGAGCGGTTTGCGCTGTAGGCTATTGGCTACGGATAGCCGCTGGTCAGGCGTGGTGTATATCCGGATGTGCAGGGGCTGCTCGGGCAGAATGACGTTGTAACGCACGGCGTTTTCGACGAGCATCTGCAGGGTCAGGGGTGGGATAAACAGCGACTTCTGCGTGGCATCAATAGAAATATCCATGACAAGCCCGGCCGGGTACCTGACCTGCAGCAAATGACCGAACGATTGTATAAACTCTACCTCCTCACTCAGAGGCACCAGCTGGCGCTCACTTTGCAGCAGGTACCTGAATACCGAAGTTAGCTCATCCAGAAAAGCATCAGCCCGGCTGGGACTCTCCCTGATGAGTGATGATAAGGTATTTAAGCTATTGAACAGAAAATGCGGATTGACCTGGTGCTGCAGCGACCGGAGCTGACTTTGCAGTGATACCTTCTCCAGGGTACTTGTTTCGATGGCTTCCTGTTGCCACTGCCGTATCTGATACCAGCCTTCGTATATAACAAGGTAAATAAAAACGTGAAAGAACTGGATACCAACACTACGGCTGACTTCGGCCGTATCGGTAAAGAACATGAACTGATCCTCAATAAAGTAGCGGGCCGCATGACGAATAAAAAACGATACAGCTACCAGCAGAGGCATGATGGAAAGCAGCCGCAGGAACCGTTGGCGCGTGTTGGTCAGGCCAGGGGTATTTAGCTGAATACGCAGAACAGCCCAACGGGCTATTTGCCAGTTTAGTATACCGGTAGCCAGTTCTACGGAGTCATTGAGCAGGATCGTAGTCCAGGGCCAGCTGAAGAAGTAGCGGTTGAGCCGGAAAAATATGGCTACGAAAGCGAACAGGACTATCGGGCCCAGCAGGCGGAGTCGGGTATCGTTGAATGGCTTCATAGTGCAGGCCTGGTTTGGGGCTGACCAGTCAGCAAGGGGAGACTTACTGTAAAAAAGCCATTCTCTTCGTGCATAGCAATAGAATGGCCGCTCAACAACTGGTACTTGGAAGCAATGTTGGCTAATCCTAGCTTACTGGAGTAGGCGGCTATGTTTTTACGCTGCAGGTTGTTGCGCACTATCAGGGCCTGCCCCTGTGTCTCTATCCAGACTACCAGCGGCTGCTCAGGCAGGATGATGTTATGCTTTACCGCATTCTCAACCAGCAATTGTAGTGTCAGTGAAGGTATCCGCAGGTCTTGCTGCCAGTCTTCTACCGCTATGTGCATATCAAAGCCCGCACCGTATCGGGTCTTCAGTAACTGAAAGTATGAGTTGATAAACTGTAGCTCACGTCCGAGCGTAGTAAGCTCCTGATCATTGGATCGCAACAGGTAACGGTATACGTTACTGATTTCGTCTACAAAGTTCTCTGCCTGCCTGGGATTCTCGTGAATCAGCATTGAAAGCGAATTAAGGCTATTAAAAAGGAAATGCGGGTTGATCTGGCTTTTCAGTGAGTCGAGCTGGCTCTGTAGTTTATTTTTCTTAAGCCGCTCATTCTGCTCATAAGCATGTTGCCAGGCCTGCAAGCCGTAACTACCCTCGTAGATAGCGTAGTAGACACAGTGGTAAAAAATCTGGATGCCAAGCGAATAAGTATACTCAGTAATGTTTTCGCTGGCAAAAGAGGCATTGTTGAAGATGATGTGGGCAAGCTGCCGGATCAGCCAGGCAAAGTTGACCAGTACCGGCAAAAGAACCGCCATCCAGAGTAGTCGGCGCTGGAGGTTAGTAATGCCCGGGTACTTTTTTTGTAGAGAAATTACTACCCAGCGGGTTAGGTTCCAGCATATATATCCTGCACACAGTGCTATCAGATCCGCCCGGATCAGCTTTTCAAACGTATAGTCAACATACCAGTTCAGCCGAAAGAACAGTGTGCCTATCAAAAACAGGATAGGAGGGCCAATAAGGCGGATTTTTCTGTCGTCGGCCGCTTTCATCAGTCTGGTGTAAGTTAGTAGTATCGGGTAATGCTAAAATAAGAATACTAGCATTATATACTCGCTTCAATCAGGGGGAGCGTCACCACAAATAATCCGTTATCCTCCCGGATGGATGGGTCGGGCTGGCTCAGCATCCGATATTTAGCTAATATATTGGTCAGGCCAACTCCATTTGAATTGATGCGGCTGTTTTTGCGCTGCACGTTATTCTGTACCAGCAACCGACCTTCATTATCCGTTACAATATCAATCACCAGAGGCTGATCGGGTAGTACAATGTTGTGTTTGAAGGCATTCTCTACCAATAGCTGCAGTGTAAGCGGGGGTAGCTTATAGCTCTGGTACTTCTTACCGATATTTACATTCAGCTGCAGGCCATTTCCGAGGCGGGTTTTTAGTAAGTGATAGTAGGAGTTTATAAAGTCCAGTTCATTTTCCAGGTTAATCAGGTACTGCTCATTGGAACGGAGCAGGTAGCGATATACGGTACTGAGTTCTTCCAGGAATACCCGGGCCTGCCGGGGATCATCCTCAATGAGTGAATCCAGCACGTTCAGGCTATTGAACAGAAAGTGCGGATTAACCTGCTGCTTCAGGGCGTCGAGCTGGCTCTGCAGGTTGGCCGCCCGGAGTTTTTCCCGCTCCTGTTCGGCCTGCTGAAGCTTTTTCTCTTTCAGAGATGATTCACGGATAAAAAATAGGGTTTCGTATATAGCCTGAAAAAACAGGAAGTTTGTAATCGCCATCACAAAGTCAAACCCGAACAAGCTCAGCGAGATAGTCATCTTATTGAGTGTAATTCTGGCCGTTTGATGGTAGGTCTCATAGCTGGTAAAATCTCCGAAAAGTATCCAGTAGCGTATGGCCCCCATAAACCGGATAATGATGTTAGAAGCAATACTGCCGGTCAGGAATGTCAGTAACAGCCGTTTAGGAAGGAGTTGTTTTTCCGGATATCTGTTTCGGAAATAAAGGATCAAAAACCGGTTGACATGCCAGTTTAGAAAAATGGACAGAAAGAAGACCAGGAAGCTAGCCAATAGTTTCCCTGTCACTGGTTGTTGACTATAGTAGTTAGCAAAGTAACCTATTACCGTCAGCAGGCCTATTCCGGTAATGCGTAACCACTTATCATCCAGGGTATTTATAGCTTGAGGAGTCATTAATCAATGCAATAAAAAGAAATGCTATATAAAGATTATCACAATTTCTCGTTTTCTAAACGCTGTTATGACATGAAACGTAAAAAGCCGCTGGTGAAGCGGCTTTTTACGGGAATGATCCGTATTCTGTTTTTCTGGGATTGGGTTGTAGTTCTTAGTGTTATGGAGGCTCCGGTTCAGGCCGGAGCGTAGTGTATATTTTTATCTTTTATACAGGTTATTTCAAGTCTTTTAACCACGCACGAGCCAGATCGCGGGCTGCTATGACGGGCTCACGGCCAATCCGGTACAGCTGCTTCCACTCCCTGGATTGATTGCGGTAGTCATCTTTCACAAATTCAACCCGATAGCCTTGCTTCTCAATCTGGGCATTGAAGTCGACCGACTCAGCCAGGGTTATAAATTCGCGAAGCCGTTTCTTAAGCAGACCATTCGGGTCTTTCCGGGCCTGGTACTCGGCCTGATTAGCCTTTTGTTCCTCTGCCTGCTCTTTCGCCTTCGCCAGCTGTTCTTCCTCATTCTGCATGCCCTGCTCCAGCTGACGGGCCATGGAGCGCTTCATAGATGCAAGGAATCGGGTTTTAAATTCAGCAGGTTTGGTAGTGGCTAGTGGCTGTATTTGTTTCAGCTCCGTCAGCTCACGGTTCAGGGCTGCTTTGGTGGGGGCATCGGCCTCCTGCATCTGCTCCTGGATCTGGGCTACTTGCTCAGGCAGCATCATAGCCAGTAGCTGCGGTGTCAGATTAGAAAATGCCGCCAGTGTCTGATCCAGTTGCTCGTCCATCATAGCCCTCAGGTCAGCATTGGTCATAGTGGCCGACGGGTCAGGGGTGTCGCTGATGTGGTACTTGCTCCGCAGCCAGTTATCGTAGCGGCTCCTGAAGTCGTCAGATTCCACATACGTCCTTACTATAGGGTAGATGGCCCGTACGGCGGTAGCCCGTGCCTGAGCGGAAAGTTGCTTAGCTGCCTGACGGCTCTCGTAGGAGAGGTACAGGGACGGATGGTCGTAAGTAAACTGTTCGAATACCTGACTACTAACCTGCTCCTGGGTCAGCTTCAGCTCCTTGAGTACATCCGCCGGGCGGGTAGCCAGCGCACCCACAAGAGTAGCTAGCAGAAGGACTTTGAATGATGTTTTTTTCATGGCTAATGATAATTTCTGTAATTCGGTAGGTTGGACTCACCAGGACAAACTTGTAGAAAGTCGGAGGCGTATCCAACCCAAAGAATCACGAAACGGTAATAATGCGTAATGAATTAGCTGCTAAGGCAGTTTAACAGGATAAGGATTAACCCTTCCGTCAGCAGGCACTTCTGCACTGCTGATTGATGGGTTGAAGTAAAGAGCCTCTTAACCAGGCAACCTGTATTTCTTCGGGCATTAACCGGCTTTCCTGCTCCTTTGCCAGTGCCTCAATGTAGTGTGTAGCCAGCTTATTAGCGTTGTAGGTACCAAGCTCCCGGCCTAGCTTCCGCACGTTACGCCGGTAGGTACCATCCGTCAGTACCTGGTCTATCGCCTGCCAGATGTGAACTGTCTTAGGCTTTTCGGTATTCAGATTTATTCCTGCCTTACAGTACTCAATACGAGCGGCTATTTCGTTTCTGCCGTCATTGATTCCTGCTACCACTATGGGAAGGTTATGCTTTAGGGCTTGCATAACTCCGCTGTACCCTCCATTGGTGACAAATACACTGACGTAGGGCATGACCGTATCAAAGTCAATATGGTCTTCAATGATGAAGTTATCCTGCGGAAAGCGGTTGCGCAGTTCCTCGGTGCCATAGCCTCCGGTGGTAGCGATCACCAGCGTTGAGGGCTCCTCCCTGTATGCCTTCAGAGTAGGTACCAGTAGCTTCTCAATGTCTTTTTCGGTTGTTTCCTGCGTTACCAGTACTACCCGCCTGGCCTGTAGCGCCCGGAAGGTATGCTCATAAGCCCTTTTGCGTCCGCGAGTATAAGGGAGTATGGCTCCTACAAACCTGATGTTGAGGCTGATGTGTCTACGAGGGTATTCGAAGCCCGGTACACCGCTTTGCAGGTACAGGTCGGCGTGGTGAATAACGGCATCAAAGACAAACTCCTGGGCCTTAGGAAGCCCTTGCTGCTGACGAAGCTTATTATACAGATCATCAATCGGTTTAAGTCGTACCTGTTGTACAACGTACCGCATCAGATGCTGCATCCAGCGGCCGGGCAAGCTACGGGCCGGTTGCTTCCCTAGTCCATATGCGGGTAGAGAAGGATCGGATTCAGCCAGAGGAGCTACTCCAATCGCTACGGTTTTTACAGGTAGTATCTCCCGCAGGAAATCCCCGCCCAGAAAGTCCGCATCGTGTACGATCAGATCATAGGGCCAGTCTGCGTAGATGTCTTTCAGGTCCTCGACAAACTCGGGAGCCCTTAGTAAAGATAATTCTTTGTAGTCGAAGCGGAGCTTGGCAATAGTGCCTTTGATCCTGGACCTTTCAGGAAATAAGGTTTTCAGATTGTCCCGATCTACTGTCCTGGCTTTTACAAATGGGTAGTGGTGCAGACCCAGTCGGGTTACTTTCTCTCCGTAGTGTCCGCCTGCGTACCAGCGAACGTCATATCCCAGATCGCTCAACTGAACAGCCAGGTTGGTCAGTGGGCCAAAATGGGTATCCGCTGGAATAGTGGCGAAAAGAATACGTAGATTTTTCATGGCTAACAGATAGTTAAGGATGTGTGGAATAGTCAGACCCAAAATTGTCTGATCTAAGTCAGGTAGCCAACAGTGACTTCGTTGAAACGTCAAAAGCCGCTGATGAAGCGGCTTTTGACGGATAAGTTGGTGTAGAATATATCGTTCGGATCGGCTAACTACTCTTCGATCAGTACGTTGGTCTGAGCGTTAGATTCAAATACGTTGGTGGTAGTAAGGTCGTCGTTAACGGAGGAACCATAACTTACAAATACCCCGTGACCACCACTGCCACTGATTACGGTGTTCTTGATCGTCAAAGCTGAACCATTACCGTATACGGCTACGTTGGCCTTTTTGCCTGATACTATTGTATTTCCCCCGGCATTTCTAACCTCTGCATGTTCCAGCGTATTGCTATTATCCGACGAGTAACAGATGATTCCCCTCCAGTAAGCTGGCGCGCCGTTAGCACTCGTAAACACGACTTTTTGAGTGGCAGTACCTTTGGCCATTATGTACCCTTCTGAGTTGATGCGAATCACTGCGTCGCGATCCATTTTTAATGTTACGCCAGGATTAATTTTCCAGCCTGAACTGACCGCAAAATCACCACTGATCAGGTAGGGAGTTTTGTCTTCAAAGCCCTTCCATACAATCTCAGCTTTGTCTTCCATGCCTGATGGCGTTACCTCCACCACATCACGGCCATTGCCTCCCGTAAACTTCGAAGCAGGATCCAGCTTGGATACGTTCATGGCGTCGATCAGAATACCCGCCTCCGTGTTGTTAGAAAATGTATTCTGAGAAAACTGCCGCAGGGTAGCACCTTCGTAGATATAGATTCCGTAGCCTTCGTTTTGGGAGAACAGGCAATTGTTTAGTGCGATCTGGGCTCCGCTGCTACCTGGGATGAAGAGGGCCGACTTAATATCACTATACGTAGGACGGCTGCAGGCGTGCATTATTTCTACGTGTTCCATCACGTTGGCGTTGCTGCCTGAGTACAGTACTATACCTGTCCAGTATCCTTTGGTTTTCTGTACACCTACCAGTCTGATTTTTTTCTCGGCAGTACCCTTCGCGATGATCACTCCACCATCGTCATTGATATTAACCCGAACATCCCGCTCAAAAGCGATCACTACCCCGGGATTGATAGTCAACTCATGGTTAATGTTGAAGTTTTCCGCAACAATGTAGTCGGGCAGATTGGGATCCTGGATACGATCCACCAGAGTGGTTTTTACGTTGATATCATCCTTGATCGCCAGGGCATCGCCGGGCTGTACTACAACGCCACCATCGGGATCTGGTTCAATGGTTTCTTTACAACTGGTCATTAAGGATACACAAGCTAGCACTAGCAGGAACAACTTGCTTACGGTTACTGCTGAGGTGCGGACTAATTGGGTACTTGCATTTTGGGAATTGTACATGGCTGTTTTCATGGCTAATGGTTAGTGAAAATGAATGCTGTTAAGTTTGAGTATGGAATAAATCATTACCCAAAAGTATCAGGCGTTGAGCAGACCAAAAGGTATGATGTCGGTGAAGCGGGAGAAATGCCCGATCAAACGATATTTTGAACAGGTGGTGTAACCGGAGAGACATAGAGGCATAAGAATATGCTTCTATTTACCGCACAAAGTCCAGCACCGCCTGGGTGAACTTCGCTGTTTCGGTAATAAACGGCTCGTGCCATGACTCACTGAAACGTACCTCTGTCACCGGCGCATTGGTCAGTACCTGTTTGGTAGCCTCACCTACTGCTACCGGTACTATGCCATCCTTCACGCCCCAGAACAGAGCTACCGGAATGCGGATGTCCCGTAGTAGCGGGCCCTTTTCGAACTGTCTGCTTTCGACGTTTCCGTAGTAGCTGTATGCCTTACTATGTGTGAATTGGGCCAGGGCTGTGTTAGGAGAGTTGAAAGCATAGTTGATCACGTACTTGCCGTCATCGTAGAGCGATACCGGGTTGCCGCCCAGCTTGTACATCCAGCGGTAGATGGGCTCCCACTCAATGGTTGCTGCATTCTCAAGCGTCACCGGATGATCCCGCAGGTACTTTTCGGCTTCGGTATTTTTTTGCCGCTGTGCCTCGCGCAGGGCCCAGTCATGTACGCTCATCAGCCAGTTGGCAAAGGAGTACATCCCGTTGACTACCATCAGCCCCGCCACTTCCTGCTGGTTGTTACCCGAAGTCAGGTACTGCCAGGAAAGCTCGACGCCAAAGCTATGAGCCAGCAGATAGATCTCTGCGTTAGGATACTGCTTTTTCAAAAGTTTTACGACAAAGCCCATATCCTCACTAAACTGGGCATAGCGCAGGGTACTCTCTTCTACCTTACCCGAGGATGCCCCGGCTACCCGCTGGTCCCAGTAGGCTACCATCGCTTCGGTTTCCAGTCCTTTGAGGTAGTAGCGGTAGCACATAGCGCAGTCGCCGGGCCCGCCGTGAACGTACAGGATAATCTTGTTGGACTGCCGGTCGCCTTTTACCCAGATGGGCATATCAGCTCCTTTGTTTCGCAGATAAAGGGTACTATCCTCGATGGGCTGCGGATCGCGGTCGCTACAGGCCAGCAGCAACAGCAGGCTGACCAGTGATAAATAGGTGTAAACTCCTTTCATTGTTTTTGTAGGGGAATGGTAACGCCCGCTTCCAGACTGAAGCGCATGAGCGTGGATGTATTATAAGGGCGTTGCTGCATTACATTTAAGCGGGTGTACCACGCTAGGGGTATATTCTTCCGCACGGATAAGTCTTTACCGATGCCCACAAAGGCCGTAGGCATAAAGGCGTTTCCACCTGCCCATCGTACCTGTTTGAAGTCGTCCGGGCCGTCGGGCGTATAGGTGGTTCCCTCCAGAAAGTAGTGGAAGTAGGAGGGAGCGAGACCGAGTTCGAAAATTCTCCCGCGTCGGCTGGTCCGCCTATAGGTGAGTTCGGGGGAGACTACCAGCCCGATGTGGTTATGCGGGTGGCGGTACACGGCCAGGCCGGGTGCAAACAGGAAGGTCTTACGAGCCTGATTCTTTTCCTTAATGTAGCTGTGGAGGGGTAATTCATAGGCTACTTTTAAGCCGTAGTGGGTTATAGTTTCGCCGTAGTAGCCTACCCGCAGCGCCTGCGCCTGCGCTTCAGGCATACAGGCCATCAGCAGAGGCGGCACGAGTGCCAGGCTTAGGAGTAGTTGAATCAGATTTTTCATGGACTAATAGTTATATGTAAATGGTTGGTAGTAGTACATAGACACGTCATTGGGCTCCTACCCCCACGCGCTTCATTCGAAAAACCCCCTTGACGGATGCTGTACCCATCTTACCAGGTGGAGTTGTGTCGATCCAGCCGGCTGGTTCTACGGTGAAGGTCCCTACTACCCAGGTGTCATCTGTGTTATCTACTTTCAAAGAACCGCCACTTACAGATGGAGCTGTTCCATAGAGGTGCTGATAGATCAGGGAGCCTTTTATGATATTAAAAGCTACATCAGCACTTTTGGTCCAGCGGAAGGTACCCGTTGGGGCACCCTTCCAACCTACTGAGGCGTATTCGGCTCCGCTTTGGCCCAAAACCACATTGTGAGTAGGATTGATGTTAGCACCACCCGGATAGGTTTTCCATTCCCCTCCATTAAGCTGGACTGAAATGCCTTCGGGAGCAACAAAGATATTTGTAATTAGGCGCAGGTCTTTGTATACCTTTCCTTCGATGGTAGTGGATTTATTTAAAAATACAGTAACCGTGGCAGGGTTAGTAGCGGGAATTTTGGCGGGAGCGTAGTAGTCCCCTTCATTATGCATGTGTGATAGGGTACCTTCTCCGCTTAGGGCCCATTTTTCGATATACTTAGTTGGTATAAGTATAGGTAGCGGTACAATTAAATCATCTTCGAACTCCGACTCCATCGTCTGAAATACTTTAAGATGAACTTTGTCCCCCGGATTCAGAAAAGAATTATATGGGTTGATGAACATTTTCTGAAACAAGCCCCAGTCGCTGAAGTGGGTGGTCTGGACGGTCACAGTATGGGCGGTTGTATCAATACTCTTTACGGTTGGTGACTGCCAGATACCCTTGTCGTTCTGGTAGGCTATACGCAGCAACGCGGGGTGGGAGCCATTTACATCATCTTCGTTGTATTGAAAAGTAATAGTTGCGGGTTTGGCGAAGTTAATGCCGTGAGGTGTTAGCCGGAAGGCCTGTCCCGTACCTGCCGGGCAGTGGTTGCTAATGGGTTGTACCGAAATTGTTTGGTTGGTGGTTAGTGCACCAGCTGGGATCTGGATCTGGACCCGTTTATCAGCTGATTGGATGATACCACCGGCCGGGCCTATAGTAGCCGTGGTGGCCGTACCTTCTGGATTGCCTACCGGCGTGACGGCACCGGTAGCAGGCTTTCCGGGGTTATTGTCAGGATTAGTAGGGTCAACAGTACCCGGATCGGTTTCGCAGGAGGCCATACACGCGACTAGCGTCAGGCTTAACAGTAGATTAGTAATGATTTTCATGGCTATAGTTGGTAATGAATTAACTGGACAAAGTTGGTGAGCTGCCAGTATGTTATTATATACATTCTGCATGAAACGGTAGATTTAAAAGCTGAACTGTACAGCATCTGGCTGTTAATAGGCTGAACTCCGTGTGGGAGTCAATTTGGAAGCAGTAGTTCATCAGCGCAGTGCACAATGAAGTATAGGTGCAATAGGTGCATGCACTGGAGCGTATAACCCTAAAAGTAACGGGTAGAAATTTTTCCTTCGGGGAATAGTAAGAAGCAGTTACTTGTAGCCTTTGCTGCTACAGAACACCTGTTCTTAGTTTATTGGTCATCAGAATGTTGACTTGATTTTGCAATTGTGTAATTTTGATCCGCTGATCCTAAGAACGGAATCCACCCATGAAACTACCCTCTTTTACCCGATATGACTGGCTCTTACAACTCACTGCGCTACCCGTATATATCATTATATATAACTGGCTGATTATAGGAGATAACTACTGGCACAGCTGGACGACTTTCGGGATGGCGACAGGTATTGCGGTGGTGATATCGCTGAGTAACTGGTATACCATTAGCTACATTAACTTTGAAGTCCGGAGTAGGTACGTTACCCTTCAGCACTACACAAAGCGGGCTGTACCAGGATTTATAATGGCCTCTGTCAGCTCATGTCTGCATTACAGCCTGTTGTTTCTGCTTTATCAGTGGGTCAATCTGCCCGGTTTTGTACCTGATCCCTTCCGGCTGGGACTGGTGCTGCTAATTAGCGTTATCGCTGTAGCTATTATTACTGCCATTTATGAAGGTATCCATAACTTTGAATACTGGAGGTACTCACGCCGGAAGGCCGACCAACTCAGCAAAGCTCAGTTACAGGTGCAGTTGGACATGCTGCGCCAGCAGGTCAATCCCCACTTTTTATTCAATAGCCTTAATTCGCTTATTTCACTGATTGACGAAGATCCCCGGCAGGCCGGAGCATTTGCCGAAGAGCTTAGCACCGTATACCGGTACCTGCTACGGAGCAACGAAGCGCCACTGGTACCATTGACCAACGAACTTGAGTTTATCCAGTCGTACTACCACTTACTGAAAACCCGCCACGGCCAGTCACTGACACTCGTTACCCTTATTCCACCCAGTGCCGAAAACCGGCAGATCCCGCCCCTGACGTTACAACTGCTGATCGAAAATGCCGTAAAGCACAACATCGTCCTGCCCGATCAGCCGCTTACCATTTCGCTGGTAGCTGACGAGCAATGCCTGACAGTTAGTAACAACCTGCAGCGCAAATCCAGTCCGGTACTTTCTAATGGGGTAGGGTTATCCAACATTTTAAGTAAGTACCAGATACTCGGGCAGCCTGTCCCGACCGTTGAGGACGATGGTCAGGAGTTTCGGGTGACGCTCCCACTGGTCTGAACCAGCGCGAGCGTCACCCCAAATAGATCAGCCTCATTTATTTTCTGCAAGCTGCACTTCCGCGCTCTTCTGAACAATGTTGTTTTTGACTTTGGGTACTGTTTTCAGGTACTCATAGATCGCCCCCACCTCCTGATCGGTGAGTCCTATTTTGGGAGCCATAGGTTGCCGAAGGATAGAGCCATCAGGTCGCACGCCCATTTTTACAGCCTTGATGAATTGCTCCTTGGTGTATTTGCGGGCAATACCAGTTTCTTCGTCGAAAGTAAGGTTAGCCGTTATGATGGGTTCTCCATTTTCACCCACCATCTCAATACCACCTCCATAGTATCCTTTACTCTGTTCAGGATGTACCTTATCCTGATCCAGCATATCGCCGGAGTGGCAGGCGTAGCAATCGCCGATAGCGTCGGCGGTATACTTACCCAGGGCTATCGGATCCGCACTGTCGGGCATGGCAACGAAAGTCTGCGGGTAGGGCAGTGGTTTCATCAGGGTGTGTGACAGTAGCTTAGATACAAAGCTCAGCTCCGAAGCCTGCGGCTCCTCGCTGGTAGCCTGCACCGGAAAGCGGTCTGAGCGCAGCCACGCTATTACTGACTTCAGGTCCTCATCGGCCATATTTGGAAATTGCGGCATGACAGGCGCAAAGGTGCCGTCACGCCGTACGCCGGTACGGAGAAAGTACACCAGCTCCCCGTCGGTCCAGTTACCGATACCCTTCTCCTTATCCTGAGTAATGTTTTTGGAATACAGTTTACCAAAGACAGCAGGTACCTCGCTCATATACTTTCCGGTGAGGCGGTTGTTTTTATCAGCGTGGCACTCCATGCACTGGATCTGAGCGATAACCTCTCCACGGGCCACGCGCTCCGGAGTAAGTTCAACGGATATTTTAGGAATGTTAGGCTGGTCGTAGGTAGGTACGCCAGTAATAGCTACATAGGCGCAGAATAACCCCAGTACTAAAAGCAGACTACCCAGCACAGCACCGGTAATTTTAAGTATTCTTTTCATACATGTAATAGATTAATGATGGCTAATAGTAATATCAGTGTGAATGAATTCACGGTGTAAAGGTGATAGTCCCGGTAACGGTACCCAACAGAAACTCTGGTGAAACGGAAGAAAACCCCTATAAAGTGAATAGTTATCCACCTGACTATCTAGGAGTTGTGGTTTTAGGGAAAGAAAGATAGAGGGTTGAAGAATGTGGATGCTGTAGGTTGTTTCAGTCACTTAAATCAACAGTTCATGCCTTCATTCTTCCAGTTGATGTACCCGGTTGTTTCTTTGTGATGATACAGTCTGCAACTTTGTATCGTCGGAAGGGGGAAACCTACCGACAGTCAAACTCTTACTTTTAAATCTTTACACTATTAGCCATGAAAAATTCTTACTTCCGCATCATTCCCCTGTTGATGATCTTGATGGTCACCGTTCTGTCATCCTGCAAGAAGGATAAAGACATCATTGCTCCCGATGCCGCCACTGCGATAGCAGGTCAGTACACGTACTCAGAGCTTACCTACAACGGTAAAACCTTACCTGCCAACCAGACCGATCTGAAAGGCTCTGTAAAACTGACTCGTCAGACCGCTTCTTTGGTGGATATAGCACTGAACATCCGCATCAAGAGCAGTGACAGCGAGTTTTTGGTAGGTACCCTGGATGGCGCTGATGTCATAGATCAGGGAAGTGGCAACTACAGCTTGTCGTATGAAAATGACGAGTTTGGTCAGATTAAAGGTGAAAAGCTTACTATCAAAGGCGTAGATTCAGATGGAGTATCCTTCACTATTACCGCCAAGAAATAATTCAATCACTACATTAGTATATACATATAATATAGCTATGAAATTAGTTAAGAAGTTTTCAGTGTTAGCCATGGCCGCAGTAATGCTGGCAGGATCTATGACAAGCTGTGCGACCGTATTTGGTGGACAAATCACCGAAAATCAGAAGCGTCGCCCCGCAGAGGGTGAGTCACGCCGGGAGGTGCGAATCGGCGCACTGGTTGCTGATATCCTCCTGTTCCCGCTGATTAGTATTCCCGTAGACTTTGCTACCGGGGCTATCTATAAGCCGCATTCCACTACTAAATCAAAGCCCGCGCAGGCAGCTAACACTACTGCTGCCGAGCTGAGCAAAAAATAATTCATAATGAGATTAGGTTAGGTTGATTGGTTAAAAAATCCGGCACACTCGTGCCGGATTTTTTTTGCTTACAGACAAGCTACTGTATGGTTTGTTACGTGGAGTGGCTACTTTTAGAGGAGTGGCTTGCTAATTTTACGGCTTCCCCTAACTTTGGTTCTTCAACAGCGTTATTATACAGATACTATCATTGAAGTAATACCTTACCTATGGCCCATCAAGACACCGTAGAAATACCTCAGCGGCCCCAGCGGGCTTTTATTGGAGAAGAATTTGATCTGAAAAGCTGGGATGATCTCCAGCCGTTTTACGAGAATCTTAAAAATCGTGAAATCAATAGTGGTAACGATCTGAGACAGTGGTTCCATAATCGCAGTGAACTGGAGTCGTACCTCTCTGAAAACTTTGCCTGGCGGTACATCCGACAGACCTGTGATACGGCCAACGAAGAGCTGGTGCAGTCCCTGCAGTTCTTTATTACGGATATTCAACCGCACCTGGCCGCTTATAGCAACGAGCTGGACAAGAAAGTAATCGAAAGCCCTTATCTGGCCGAGCTGAAAGACCAGGGCTTTGGAGTAGCAGTGCGGGGTATGAAGAAATCCATCGAGATATTCCGCGAAGAAAATATCCCACTACAGACCCAGATCCAGACTGAGGAGCGTAAGTATGGAGCCATCGCCGGAGCCATGACTGTAACGCTAGATGATGAGGAAATGACCTTGCAGAAGGCCGCCGACCGGTTGCAGTCAACTGATCGGGCGGTGCGTGAGGAAGCCTGGCGGGCCATCAGCGAACGCCGGTACCAAGCGCACAATGAACTGGACAGCCTGCTTAATAAGCTGGTGGAGCTACGGCATAAAATAGCCCATAACGCCAGCTTCGATAACTTCCGTGACTATATGTTTGCGGCTCTGGGGCGTTTTGATTATACTCCACAAGACTGCTTCGATTTTCATGAGGCCGTTACGGAGGCAGTAGTTCCCCTGCTCAACGATATGGCTCAGGAGCGTAAAGATACGCTGGAAGTAGATACGCTGCGTCCCTGGGATACCAAAGTGGACATACACGGGCGCCCGCCGCTAAAGCCATTCCAAAGTGGTCAGGAACTGCTGGACAAAACGATCCGCTGTTTCACGAAGCTGGACCCCTTCCTGGGCAACTGCCTGCGCATCATGAAAACGATGGGACACCTGGACCTGGAGTCGCGGAAAGGCAAAGCGCCTGGTGGCTATAACTACCCACTGGATGAGGTAGGGGTTCCGTTCATATTCATGAATGCCACCTCTAACCTGCGTGATATGATCACGCTGCTTCACGAGGGGGGTCATGCGGTGCATTCGCTCCTTACGCGCGATCTGACGCTCAACTCATTCAAGCATCCACCTTCGGAAGTAGCCGAGCTGGCCTCCATGTCCATGGAATTGCTGACGATGGACTACTGGGATGAGTTCTTCGCTAATGAAGAGGACCTGCGCCGGGCTAAGATCCAGCACCTCGAGTCCATTATCGAGACGCTCCCGTGGGTGGCTACCATCGATAAGTTTCAGCACTGGATGTACGAGCATCCGGAGCATACTCCCCAGCAGCGTACCGATGCCTGGGTGCAGATCTACAAGCAGTTTAGTGATAATGTAACGGACTGGTCAGGACTGGAGAAATTCTGTCATTACCTGTGGCAGCGGCAGTTACATATCTACGAGGTACCTTTTTACTACATCGAATACGGGATAGCCCAACTAGGTGCCATTGGTGTATGGAAGAACTACCGTGAAGATCCTGAAGCGGGACTACAGGGATACATCAATGCTCTGAAACTAGGTTATACGGCTCCGATCGGAGAAATCTATGCCGCGGCTCGTATACCTTTTGACTTTTCCAAAGAGCATATTACTGACCTGATGGATTTTGTGCGGAAAGAATTGGAACAGTTAAAAATTTAATAAAAACGAGCAAATGCTATTTGGTGGTTTTGGAAAAGGCCGTTACTTTTGCACAAAATCTATATAGACAAGTATACAATGAAACTCAGAAAGATAGCCGCATTGGTGGCAGGTATAGCGTTACTATCATCCTGCGAATATCAGAAGTATAACCGTGTAGAGCAGGAGGACCTACGTGAGGGTAGTGAGTACGTTTATGGACCTCACCCTGATTCGGCTGCCCGTCAGCTTTCTAATAAGTATGAAGATAATCCAGAGATGGATAAGCGTGCTCTTGCTATTCGTGAGAAGCTTTTTGGTAATACTGATGGTACTCCCGGTAGTACTGTACAGAGCGCTGCTGCCGCCCAGCAGGATACCACAGCTGCACAAGCCCAGTAAGTAACATATATCTGATACTGTAAGGCAGTGCTTCTTGACAAGTGCTGCCTTTTTTTGTCTTAGAGCTAAATTTACAAAACAATATCAGAATAGGATAGTTGAACGGGATGGGTATACGAGTGCCGGTTGGCCATTGGATAATTTTTATTAATTTTTCATCGTATTTACAGCAAAACAACATTTCTTGTAACTATTATATCCATTCTAATTTAAAACACTAAGTACTCTAAACTATGAACATAGCATTGGTTACCGGTTCAGCCGGCTTGATAGGAAGTGAATCTGTGGCTTTTCTGGCCGACAAATTTGATGTAGTCATAGGAGTTGATAACAATCTGCGTCAGTACTTCTTCGGAGCCGATGGCAACACCGAATGGAACCGCAACCGTATCACCGAAGCCTTCCCCAACTACAAGCACTACTCAGCCGATATCCGGGAGGTAAGTCAGCTGGAGCCTATCTTCAAGGAGTATGGTCAGGATATCAAGATGATCGTACATACCGCTGCTCAGCCTAGCCACGACTGGGCCGCCCGTGAGCCCTTCACTGACTTTGGCGTTAATGCCACCGGTACGCTCAACATGCTGGAGATGACCCGCCTGAACTGCCCTGACGCTGTGTTTATCTTCACGTCGACTAATAAAGTGTATGGTGATAACCCCAACTACCTACCACTGGTAGAGCTGGAAACCCGCTGGGAGATCGATCAGAACCACCCTTACTTTGAGAATGGTATTGATGAGCAGCACAGCATTGACCATACCAAGCATTCAATATTTGGAGCTTCTAAGGTAGCGGCTGATATCATGGTGCAGGAGTACGGTCGCTACTTCGGCATGAAGACCGGTATCTTCCGCGGAGGCTGTCTGACTGGCCCCAACCACTCCGGTGCGCAGCTGCACGGCTTCCTGGCTTACCTGATGAAGTGCGCCATCACCGGCAATCACTACACCATCTTTGGCTACAAAGGCAAGCAGGTACGTGACAACATCCACAGCCACGACCTGGTGAACATGTTCTGGCACTTCTACCAGAACCCCCGTCCGGGCGAGGTATACAACGCCGGTGGTGGCCGCTTTGCCAACTGCTCGATGCTGGAAGCTATTGCGCTTTGTGAGCAGATTTCAGGCAAGAAGATTAGCTACTCCTACTCGGATACCAACCGTATTGGTGATCACATCTGGTACGTGAGTGACCTTACCAAGTTCAAGTCGCACTATCCGGGCTGGAACTGGGAGTACGGTCTGGAAGAAACCCTCACCCAGATCCACGATGGTATCGCTGCCCGTCTGGCAGGTCAGGCTGTTTAATTTAAAGAGTTAAAATGCCTGAAAAGTACGTTATTCTTATTCCCCAGTTTAACGACTGGGAAGCCCTGAATTTACTGATAGAAAAACTCAATGAAGACGTGGAGGCCGATACGTTGGCCAATACGTCTTTATTGGTGGTAGACGACTGCTCATCCCGGGATCGTTCGGAGCCCTTTACGCCTTTTAAGGGTACTGGTATCCAGGTATTAAGGTTATACCGTAACCTGGGACACCAGCGGGCTATTGCCATTGGTCTGTCCTATCTGGCCCGCGAGGTTGACTGTGATAAGGTCATTGTCATGGATGCCGATGGGGAAGATGCCCCCCGTGATATCAATAAGCTGGTACAGAGGTCGGTCGAAAGGCCGGATAAGATCATATTTGCACGGCGGACCAAGCGGCAGGAAAACGCACTGTTTCGCGTTTTTTATATTATCTATAAGTCTATCTTTAAGCTCCTGACAGGGAAGGTCATCACGTTTGGTAATTTTAGTCTGGTACCTCAGCGGCGTCTTCAGAATCTGGCCAGGGTATCGGAAATATGGAATAATTATCCCGGAGGTATAATCCGTTCGCGTATTCCGTACGATGATGTACCCATAGAACGAGCCAAGCGACTAGCCGGAGAGAGTAAGATGAACTTTGTGTCGCTGGTACTGCACGGACTTAGCGCTATCTCGGTACTGATAGATACTACCGCCGTACGCATCCTGATATTTTCGTTGTGGATGTCGGGATTGGTGCTGGCGTTTATAGTTATTATCTTATTCCTCAAAGTAATCGGAAACGCTACTCCGGGCTGGGCCTCCACCCTCGCTACTACTTTGGTGATCGTTATTATGCAGTCGTTTCTGATTTCGCTGTTTCTGGTGTTTATGGTACTGCAGTACCGTACCCAGCAGCACTTTATCCCCGCTGTACATTACCGCGACTTTATCGAAAAAGTCGAAACCATAGCCTGATGCATGCTTACTTTTGATTACTCTCCTCTGATATACTGGGCTATTGGCTATTTGTTGGCAGGTGTGGTAATTTGGTCGGGAGTCAGTCGTCGTATTTCTAATCTGGCGTTTTTAAGCCTTAGCGTCGTGCTGCTAGTCATGATGAGGCTTCCCGTCCTCGTGATGAATCGGGAGATCAACCCCGATGAAAGCCAGATGATCAGCCATGGGATTACACTTTACTACAGTCCTGTTTACTGGCAGTCGGTGGATGGTACTACCATCGGTCCGCTGGACAACTACCTGCTGGTACTGCCGCGTCTGCTGGGCTTCCAGGTTGACTATACGTCGGCTCGTGTGATGGGGCTGCTTTGTGCGGTAGGGGCTTTACTTTTCTTTTTCGGCGCCGTGCGCCGCTGGTTTGGTAGTAGTACCGCCCGTCTGGGCTTACTGTTTCCGCTGCTCTTCCTGACATTCACGCAGGAGCCGGACTATGTTCACTATTCCAGCGAGCAGCTTCCGGTACTACTGCTAAGCTTTTGCCTGTGGTTGCTGGCCAGATTATCTACAAGTCAGTCACTCTCAGCCCGCTGGGCCTACCTGCTGGGTTTTGTAGCCGGAATGGTACCTTTTGCCAAACTACAGGCGGTGCCTCAGGCTGTGGTTCTGGCGTTAGGTGGTATCTGGATAGCTTACCAGTACTTCCGGTCCGAAAAGCAGTACAAACCCTTGGTAGCGCTACTACTGGGAGGCCTTACATTCCCGATACTGGTTACAGCTTGGACGCTCTACCACGGGGTATTCGATGACATGATCGATTTTTACCTGCTGGGCAACGCTATCTATGCTGGTAACAATAGCATTTTTACTATTCCGTCCTACCTGATCAGGCTGGTGTCACTCAGCCCTGATTTTCTATTTTACATCCTGCTTCTGGTAGTACCCATAGCGGTTGGCGTGGTACAGTGGGTAAGGCCTGCTTCCGGCCAGGGAGGATCTCTGTGGACTTTTCTGCCGTTGCTGTTTGTGGTGTACCTGTTGGCGGCCCTTTATGCGGCTACCAAGTCGGGTAACGCTTTTGTGCACTACCTTACGCTGTGTATATATCCATTGGCATTAGCGGCTTTGTGTGGTTTGCATTGGCTACGCCAGCAAAGAGTTGCCTGGTCTTTTGCCCTGCCTGGACTGTTGATATTCTGGTTTGCGGGAATGGATGCTTTCTCGGCCGTAAAGTATCGGCAAATCAACGCATATAATTCCGTAGGAGCTACTTCGCTGCCTGAGAGTACGTTGGTCAGCGAAATAAAGAAATACACCGAGCCGGGAGATTACCTGGTGGTGTGGGGGTGGAACCTGCTATACTATGTAGAAGCTCAGCTGCCACAGGGTACTGCCGAGAACCATTCCGAAAGGAGCATTTTTGTACATCCATTGCGTGATACATATCGGAATCGTTACATCAGTGATATAAAGAGAAACCGTCCGGTGGCGTTTGTGGATGCGGTGGATAATAGCTTGTGGCTGGGTAATCGCGAAGCCGAAGGGTACGAAAGCTTTCCTGAACTGGCTGGCTTTATAAAGCAGAACTACCGCTACGTGGGTACCTATGACAAAAACTTACTATTTATCCGTAAGGATAAGTACCCCGCTAAATAAGTCCGGGGTACTGGGCTTTTAGGAGGTCCTTAAGCGTAGTCTGATCCAGAACGTCCAGGTTCGCATCGCGCCATTTCTCCATAACTATCCGTAAGCTACAGGTCTCTTCATCCACGCAGTCCTCACACTTTCCGTAAAAGTAAAGCGACACACAAAGAGTAGGAGCAATGGGGCCATCAATAATGCGAAGTACCTTTGAAAACTTTACTTCTTCGGGAGGAATACGAAGCAGGTAGCCTCCTCCTTTACCTTTCTGGCTCTGCAGAATACCGTTGTTGCGCAGGTCGAGCAGAATAGCTTCCAGAAACTTCTTGGGGATTTTTTCTTTTTCAGCAATATAGGATATCAGTACCGGGCCTTTCCCATACTGTTCAGCTAGTACTTTCAGGGCTTTTAAGGCATATTTAGCTTTCTTCGAAATCATTGAGAGGCGATGAAGTATAAAAAATCTATATATCAAATATAGTAAATATTTTGATAACAGGAGGCTGGGGACCAAGGCGGCAGTAATACCGGAGATACAGGCTTATTTTACCTCAATAGGATTTGCAGAGTTCAGAGGCTCTCTGGAAAGACGGGGGAGAATAGTATCATAGAAGTCCTTGGGAAGGAAAGGCTTGGTGAGATAGGCCGTGAATCCGCTGGACATGGCGCGCTCTTTTTCAACGGAGAAGGCTGAGGCTGTAAGCGCGACAACAGGAATGTCCCGGTTTAATTCACGAATGATCCTGGTAGCTTCGTATCCATCCATTTCGGGCATTCGCAGGTCCATGAGTACCAGGTCGTATGCGTTGGCCTTGAACTTCTCAATAGCCTCCAGTCCATTCACGGCCGTATCAAACTGAATGCTACGACGCTTAAGGAAGTTAGTGGCTACCAGTAGGTTGATCGGGTTGTCATCTACTACCAGTACGCGGGCAAACGAGTAGGTGTCGGTTGTTTCAGGAAGAGCAACAGGCTCCTGCTTAGCTACTTCTTCTACTTCTTCGATGAACGGGAAGTCGATCGAAAAGGTGAAGCTGGACCCTTTGCCAACCTCGCTGAAAAGCTGTATTTCACAGCCGAACAGGTGCAGTAGTTCTTTGGTAATAGCCAGACCCAGACCCGTACCACCGTACTGGCGGTGTGTGGCCACTGTAGCCTGCGTAAAGCTTTCAAAAATAGTAGGCTGCTGCTCGTACGGGATTCCTATACCGGTATCAATGACCATGAAGTGCAGCCTTACTTTTTTCTCGTCCTTGCCGATTACCTTACTTACCACCTTCACCGACCCTTTCTCCGTAAACTTAATCGCATTATGAATCAGGTTGGTCAGGACCTGATTGAGCCGTACCTTATCACCTACGATCTGCAAAGGCATAGTAGCATCTACCTTAAAAATCAGATCCAGCTTTTTCTCGGCGGCCTTAGGAATAAAAGTTTTCTCTAGACTTGTCAGTAGTGCCCTTACATCAAACGGAACCGGGTCAAGCTGTACGTGGTTGGAGTTAATTTTATTGAAATCAAGTATATCGTTCACCACCGCCATCAGGTGATCCGAAGAGAATTTGAGCGTCTGTATCAGATCACTCTGAAGATTATTCTTCTTATTATCCTGCATCATCAGATGTACAACACCTACTATACCATTCAGGGGGGTACGTATCTCATGGCTCATCATGGACAAAAACTCTGATTTAGCACGAGTCGCCTGTTCGGCTATAGTCTTTTGCTTTTCTAGGGCTTCATTCTGTTTCTGAAGGGTATAGCGCAGGTAGAACTCTTTTTTATCCTTCTCGTACCGCATCTGGCACACGTAAGGAAATACCAGGTAGGCTCCTATCAGGAATAATCCGCCCTCACCTATAAACTGGGTAAGAGAACCAGGACTATGAAAATAGATAGCACTGGGAAGCAGCAGCATAGGTACCAGTGCTGAGATCAGGGCGTATCGGAAGTTCCACCGGACCACCAGCAGCGTAAACAGCAGAACGAGGATGATGTTGAATGTTTCCCGCTCATACGTCTGGTGTGGGACTTTCCACAGCAGGTAAGCGTGGAAAGCCGTCATTGTCAGCGTAGTATACAGAGCCAGGTTAGAGCTGCTAATCTTGTTTTTGTAATTTAAAAACAGGAATACAGCTATGGTAGCACTGGCCAGTAGCTGAATAGTTAATACCAGCTGCGTTAAGGGATTATTATGTATGTAGAAAAGAACAGACGTAATGGGATAGCCTACTATGAAAGCCATAGTAAGCATTCGGTGGCTCGAACGGGCTCTCACCTCAAGCTCTCTTTTCCAGAGGTTGTTGTACTGATAAGAGTAGTCAGTTTTGTTCAAGCAGATAAAATATTTTTAAAGCAGATAAAGTTTGGTACAAGGGAGTGAGCCTTGCCTATATCAAGCAAAAATCCCGCCAAAAATGAATTTTTCTGGCGGGATTTTTTGGTCTATAATCGGCTGATAGCTAGTTGCGTGGTGGTTTGCCTCCGGTTAGTAAGCCCTGCATCCGTTCCAGCGTTTTCTTCTCACCACAGAGGGATAGAAAAGCCTCCCGTTCCAGGTCCAGCAAATACTGTTCCGTAACATTCTGTGGATAACTTAATTCGCCTCCACATATTACATAGGCCAGTTTATTTGCAATCTTGACATCATGGTCACTGATGTAGTTGGCCATGCGCATCTGAGAGATACCCGCCTGGAACAAGGCGATACCTGTTTTGCCCTGCACCTTAATGTCCGAGCGTGGAGTCGGCTGGGTGTAGCCATTGTCAGCCAGCTCTACGGCGGCCTGTTTGGCTTCTGCAATCAGGCGGCTACGGTTCAGTACGATCTGGTCTTTGTCCTGCAGGTAGTTCATTTCGTAGGCTTCCTGTGCCGAAGTCGATACCTTAGCCTGGGCAATATTCATGAAAGCGTTCTGCAGTACATTCAGCTCGGGATCGCCGGTGCGGTAGAGATCGGAGCAGCGAACGGCCATTTCTTTGGTTCCTCCTCCGGCAGGTATCAGACCTACTCCCAGCTCTACGAGTCCAATGTAGGTTTCGGCGTGGGCTACTACCTTGTCGGCGTGCAGGGTCAGCTCGCAGCCACCACCGAGTGCCAGCGTGTGCGGAGCTGCTACTACCGGTACTGACGAGTAGCGGGCACGCATCATGGTCTGCTGGAACTGGGCGATCATGAGGTTGATCTCGTCAAAGTCCTGCTCAATCGCAAACATGAACAGCATAGCCAGGTTCGCTCCCGCCGAGAATGCCTCCGTAGATTCATTACCTATAACCAGTCCACGGAAATTCTTTTCGGCCAGGCTGATGCCTTTCTGGATTCCTTCTACCACCTCCGAACCCATCGTATTCATCTTGGAGTGGAACTCGAGGTTGAGGATACCATCGCCAATGTCATACAGGCTGGCGCCGGCATTCTTCCAGACCACATTGTCCGAGAAGTTGTTCAGGAGAATAAAGCTTTCCTGCCCCGGTACCGGCTTATAGCTTCTGGATGGGATATCGTAGTACAACCGCTTACCTTTCTCGGTCTTGTAGAACGACTCGTTTCCGGCTTCGAGCATTTCGTATACCCACGGAGCTGGCTGCTTGTCCAGACTTTCCATAATGCCCAGCATTTTGCGGATACCAATGGCGTCCCAGGTTTCAAACAAGCCCATCTGCCAGCCGAAGCCAGCCGTGATAGCCTGATCGATGCGGAATGTTTCGTCGGATATCTCGGGTATGCGGTAGGTTGCGTAGCGGAAGGCATCAGCAAAGGTCCGGCGGTAAAATTCACCTGCTTTATCCTTACCATCTAGTAGTACACCGAATCGCTTTGACAGATTATCGATGGCTTTGGTACCCTCCAGCGTAGCAAACTTTACTTTCTCGCTCGGGCGATACTCCATGGTATCAAAGGCCAGGGCCATAATGACCGTCTTTCCTTTTTCGTCCTTCGTCTTTTTGTAGAAACCCTGCCCGGTTTTGTCGCCTAATCGCTTGGCTTCGAAGAGCCGCTGCATAATAGGGGGCAGCATAAAGGCTTCTCGCGACTCATCCGTCGTTTCACCGGCCTGGTACAGGTTATTGGCAACATGTACGGTGGTATCCAATCCGACCAGGTCCGACAAGCGGAAGGTACCTGATTTGGGGCGGCCTACTACCGGACCTGTCAGCTTATCTACTTCCTCCACAGTCAGACCTATTTCTTCGGCGGTCCGAATGGTCTGCACCATGGCATAGATTCCCAGACGGTTGGCAATAAACCCGGGAGTATCTTTACAGAGTACTGTATTCTTACCCAGGAACAGGTCACCGTAGTGCATCAGGAAGTCGATGATAGCCGGGTCGGTCTGGGGACCGGGTATGACTTCCAGCAGGCGCAGGTATCGGGGAGGATTAAAGAAGTGGGTGCCGCAGAAATGACGTTGGAAGTCCTCGCTACGTCCTTCTGACATCAGGTGAATGGGGATACCCGAGGTGTTAGAGGTAATCAGCGTGCCCGGCTTGCGGAGCTGGTCTACCTTCTCAAATAGGCTCTTCTTGATATCCAGGCGCTCTACGATTACTTCAATGATCCAGTCGTAGTCTTTTATATCTTTAAGATTATCATCAAAATTACCCAGCTTGACCCGCTCCGCAAACTTGGAGCTATAAAGCGCAGCCGGTGAAGCTTTGAGTGTATTCTGGAAAGATTCGTTAACGATGCGATTCCGAACAGCCTGGTGTTCCAGGCTGAGTCCTTTGGCAGTTTCGGCCTCGGTAAGTTCACGGGGTACTATATCCAGCAGCAATACCTGTACACCAATATTGGCAAAATGACACGCAATGCGTGAGCCCATGATGCCGGAGCCAAGTACGGCGACTTTACTAATTGAACGATTCATTAGTTAAAAGGTATAAATGGTTTTTAGGATGATTTTTAGCTCAAAGCAGAAGTACTAAATATCCTCTACTCCTTCACTAGCCTTAAGTTTCTGATTTTCTTCTTCTACAATATGATTGATCTCTTTGATGACGTCCAGAAAGATAACAAGCTTATCCAGTGGTATCTTTTCACGGATCATATTATTGAAGGATATCACGCCCTCCCGGGCCATTTCGCGCTTGCGACGGCCCTCTTCGGTAAGCATGATATGTACGAAACGCTTGTCGGTTTCGTGTACTTCGCGCCGGATCAGCCCCCGCTCTTCGAGGTTTTTGAGCATCCGCACCAGGCTCCGGGGTTCCATACCCAGTAAGGGGGCTATTTTGGTAGCGGGAGTTCCGTTTTCGCTATCAATATTGAGCAACACATAGCTGGTAGCCATGGTCATATCAAAGCGGGCGGCATGAGCATTGTACATCCGGGATATCGAATGCCACGCCCATTTTATATGAAAATCCACTGTTTTTTCCTTACGCATACCTTATCAGATCTTGTGTGGCGTCAGAGTTGATCTCCTACAAAGAAATAAAATTAAATATTATTATGCAAGCATACTATCTTATGCTTGTTAGCTTCTTACAAAGCTGTAAAAAGCTGTTCCCGATACTGAATAATTTAACGGGCAGTAGCCTCAAGGGGCTGAGGAGCCGTATCGATTGGCTTGACCTGACGGGCTATGAAGATACTGAGAAAGATAGCTGTCATCGCAAAGAGGCCTACCAGACCATAATTGGTAACCTGTCCTTCGGGAGTTTTGCCGACTATGAGGCCTGCGCTATAAGCCGCCAGTGACTGGGCCAGTAGCTGTACCGACGAATTGATAGCCATAAAACCTCCGCGTTGGGTAGGTGTAACCACCGAGGTGACCATGGCCTGGGTAGGTACCAGTCGGCCATTTGAAAATACAAAGAACAGCCCCGAAACAAACAGGACGAACGCCAGCGGCGAAGGCGTCATGTGCGTAATAAGGTAGATAGGCAGCATGGACAGCAGTGCGAATACCACAAACACCGGGTACTTGCCCCGGCGGTCGGCCAGTTTGCCTACCATAGGAGCCGAGAATATAGTAAGCGCCCCACCCACCAGGTAGATGAGATATACATTGGTCTCGCTAAAGCCTACATTGGCTACAAGGTACGGGGTGATGAAGGGAATAATGCTGAAGTGCCCCAGCATGATGGTAGTAGTCAGGAACAGGGCCCGGAGCTGATTGGGGTTCCGGGTTATATTGGTCAGTACGGATAGAGGGTTACTGCGCTGCTGTTTGCTTTGTACGTGTTCGTTCAGAATGGGAACGTACCGCCAGATCAGAAATAGGACACCCAGCCCCAGTACGCCTACAAATACAAAGGGGGCATGCCAGCTGTATTCTGTGGCAATGTATAATCCGAATGGTACGCCTGCCACCGAAGCCGCCGAGAAGGCCGTCATGACGATGGACATAGCCTGAGCGCGTCGCTCGTAGGAGAATACATCGCCTACTATGGAAAGTACCTGTGAGCCAAGTACTCCGCCGAAAATACCCGCCAGCGCACGGGCTGCAATGAGCAGCCCATAGGTAGGGGCTATGGCACAAGCCAATGTACCTATCACGAAGCCCCCATAGGCCAGTAGTACCACGTACTTACGCGGGAAGCGATCTACTACAAAGGCCGCCAGAAAACCCGATATGCCGGCGCTGAGGCTGTATGATGAAACGATCAGAGCGAACTCCTGCGGGCCGATGCCGAAATACCGCATCAGCTGCGGACCCAGGGGCATCATGATCATGAAATCTACTATATGCGTAAAGTTGATACATGCCAGCACCAGGAGGAGCAATCGTTCGCTGCGGGTCATAGGTTTTTAGGGGTTAATCATATCCTTACTTTTCACTAACCAGTTTATCGATCAGCCGGTTGAAGTCTTCTACAAACTCATCGTAGTAGTGGCCGGTACCGGGGCCGTTGAAGCCGGTATGAATCTGGCGTACCTTACCTTTTTTGTCTATCACAATGGTAGTCGGAAACGACATGATGTGGTTTAGCATGGGCAAGGACTTAGCTGCAAGGGCTTTGTCGTTTAATCCGGCCAGCAACACAGGGTACTCTATATCGTAGCGGTCAATCATGCGGCGGAGTTTAGGAGCGGACTCCTCCAGCTTATCCGAACGCTCGTACGCAAGCCCTACGATCTCTACCCCCCGATCCCGGTTTTTCTTGTACCAGGGCGACAGGAAATTGCTTTCGTCCATACAGTTGGGGCACCACGATCCCATGATCTGCAGGATCACTACCTTGTTCTTAAAGCGCGGATCGCTGAGTGATACCTTCTTTCCTTCTGTGTCCGGAAAGGTAAAGGAAATGGTTTCGTAGCCGGGTTTCAGGTAGGTAAGCTTGGTAGCGTCGGGTAGTTCGGCCTTAGGATCGCGATGCGCCGTCCAGGTTTCATATCCCGTAATACCCGACCAGAAGCTTCCTTTGAGAGAGCCATCGGACTGGAAGGCGGCTTTGAACAGGAATACATGAGAGCCGTCAAAGCACGACAGGTACAGGCTGTCGCCTTTAACACTACCCGCCAGGTAGCGGTAGTCGCCGGTAGGCGTCAGGAAAGTACCCTGCACCGTAGTACCCTTTTGCTCAAATACACCCACCGCTACGGTAGAGTCCTTTCCATCTTGGCTGCGAAATAGGGTAGCCCATTTACCGTCTACATTTCTGCTGGAGGTAGTATTTTCTTCTTTAAAAAAGCGGTAGGTGTCGCCAAAGGTAGCCTTAAAAGGCAGCGTAGCTACTACTTTGCCCTGGCGGCTACGCTTCCACACGCCCGAAAGTTTATCTCCTTCCACCTTTGCTACCAGGTCAGAATCAAAAAGCTGCATCGGAATGTGCAGCGAATCATTCTCAACATAGGCCGTATCAAGCTGAAGCCGTTCAGTACCATTGAGGGAGTAAACGGTATAGGTTTTTTGATCAGGATTGGCCTGAATATCTAGCAGAAAGGGAAGTTTTTGTCCGTCGCGGGTAAGGGTGGCGCGCCAAACGCCGTTTTTTACAGGAGTACTGGAAGCCGAAGCGCCGGTAGCGGATGCCATTAAAAGTAAGGCGGCAAACCAGAGCAGATTTCGTATCATAATCACGTATTTAGCAATCGGGAGAGGACTTTTGATAAAAATTAAATCAGTAGCAGGCAGCCATGTGTACCATTGAAAATTGCTAAGTTTGTAACGGCCCCTTGCCAAGAATAAGTTCCTCAATACGTTGCTTTTTAAGAGAATGGATATACAGAATAGCTATCACGATCCGGTCATGCTTCAGGAATGCCTGAATGGACTGAATATAAGTCCCGAAGGTACGTACGTAGATGTGACCTTCGGAGGAGGAGGGCATTCAAGAGCCATTCTGGAGCGGCTCACTACGGGGCGTCTGCTTGTATTTGATCAGGATGCTGATGCGGCTGCCAACGCCGCCGCTCTGAAAGGTGATCCCCGTTTTACCTTTATACCCGCTAATTTTCGCCACCTGCGCAGGTACCTGCGCCTCCACAAAGCCGAACAGGTAGATGGTATCCTGGCCGATCTGGGGGTTTCGTCACACCAGTTTGATACGCCGGAGCGGGGCTTCTCGACGCGATTTGAGGCCGAACTGGATATGCGCATGAACCAGCAGGGTGAAAAAACGGCCCGGCAGGTACTTAACGACTATCCGGTAGAGGATCTGCAGCGTATCCTGGGGCGCTATGGCGAAGTACATAATGCCCGTACGGCGGCCGAGGCTATTTTTGCCGCCCGGCACAACACGACAATCGAGACAGTCAACGATCTGAAGGACATACTATTGCGCTACGCACCCCGCCACCGCGAGAACAAGTATTTTGCGCAGGTATTTCAGGCGTTGCGTATCGAGGTAAATGACGAATTGAGTGTACTGGAGGAGTTTCTGGAGCAGATTCCGGAGGCTCTGAAGCCCGGCGGACGGCTGGTGGTCATGTCGTATCACTCGCTGGAAGATCGCCTCGTCAAGAACTTTATCAACAAAGGGAAGTTTGAAGGAGAGGTGGAAAAAGATTTCTTCGGTAATGAAATCAAACCCCTGCGGGGCGTTACCCGTAAACCCGTAGAAGCTACGGCCGAAGAGGTAGCCCGTAACCCGCGTGCGCGCAGTGCCAAGTTGCGCGTTGCTGAAAAGATTGGAGAAGAATAAGAAAGAGTAAGGTTGTAACAGATTACAGGGATGGCAATAAACAAGCGGAGAATACAACCTAAGCCACCACGTCCCCGGCGGCAATATCAACTATTCAACTGGCTGAATCGCTTCCTGCCCCTGGACCGGTTCTTTGGAGATAAAGAGCCCGGTAAGGAGGAGCGTGTACCGGTCAAGTACTTTTACTACCTGGGGTGGCTGGTGCTGCTACTGGTAGTATATGAGCGGATTGGGTACTTGTCAGAGCAGTATGTCCGTAAGAGCATCAAGCTGCGAAGTGAGGTGGAAGACTTGCGTGCGGAGTATACTTCGATCAAAGCCGAATACATGAAAAGCGGCAAACAGTCCGAGATCATTGAGAAAATGAAAGCGTCGGGACTGGAAGAAAACCTGATGCCCCCGCACAAGATCATAGTCCAGTCACCGGACCAAAAGCGGTAGGTGATACATCAATAATACGTAATCAGGATTGAATGGCAGGAGCTTATCCTGTCACCGATACATCAGCAGCAGAGATAAGTACAACATGAAAAGCAGTAACGGAGGAGGCCAGAACAATAAGCAGGCGTTAATAACCCGGGCTCGCACTGTTGCGTTCTTTCTGGGGTTATTTGCGGTCGGGGTGTTTGCCAAGCTCATTCATGTGCAGTTTTACGAAACCTTCAAAGGCAAAAAGTGGTCGGCCTACGCCGAGCAGAATGACCTGAAGCTGGATACCATACCGGCTATGCGGGGTAATATATACTCCAGCGATGGGAGCCTGCTGGCTACCTCTCTTCCCTACTACTACGTAGGACTGGACGTAAAAGCTTCCAGTGAAGAGTATTTCAATGAACATGTTGATGACCTGGTTGATCTGCTGGTAAGAAACTTTGGCGAATATTCGGCGGAGCGGTACAGGCAACGTATCACATCGATCCGCCGTAGTAAGCGCTCACGCTACCTGCGCCTCAAAAGCCGCGAAATCAGCTACCTCGAGCGTGAAAAGGTACTATCATGGCCTTTCTTCCGTCGCGAAAAGGGGGGCGGAGGCGGTAAATTTGAAACCGTGTACCGCCGCTATGAGCCTTTTATGCCCATGGCCGATCGTACCATCGGGGGTCTTAACCCACGTACCGGTAAAGGCTGGGTAGGTGTAGAAGCCAGTTTTGATACGAAGCTGTCGGGCCGCAACGGAGTAGAACTGGTGGAGCGCGTAGAAGGTGGAGTACGGATACCCGTTGGAGATGAACTGAACATACGGCCTGAACCTGGCCTTGATGTGTACACTACCCTGGATATGAACTTTCAGGATATGGCAGAGTCGGCCTTGCGGCGTACGCTGCTGCAGTACCAGGCCGACTATGGTTGTGTTATAGTGATGGAGGTAGCTACGGGCGAAATACGCGCTATGGCAAACCTTACCAAGCGGAGCGATCAGGACTATCGGGAGGTATTTAATTATGCCCTGGCCGGTAGCACCGACCCCGGTTCTACCTTTAAGCTGCCTACCATGATGGCTGTTCTGGAAGAAACCGGTCTGGACCCTAATCGTGAATGGGTGGATACAGGCGATGGACTGGTCCACTATCGGAGAGTGAAGATTGAGGATACCAAGCGGGGCGGACACGGTAAGATTACCGCCAGAGAGGTAATGGAAAAATCCTCCAATGTGGGTGTACACCTACTGATGCAGAAGTACTTCTACCATCAGCCGGACAAGTACCTGCAGTACCTGAAAAAGTTTCATCTGACTACGCCTACGGGCATTCATATGAAAGGCGAAAAGCCTCCTCTGATCCGTGATCGGTCTTCCAAGCAGTGGAGTCGTACCTCACTTACCTTTATGTCGTACGGGTATGAGCTTCAGATGACCCCTTTACAGACGCTTACTTTGTACAATGCCGTGGCTAATAACGGGTACTGGGTACGCCCCATGATGGTACGCCAGATTCGTAGTGCCGAAGAAGTAGTGGACCAGCTGGAGCCTTACGTGGAAGAGGTTCCGCTCTGCTCGCCCAAGACCATCCGAAATGTACAGGAAATGCTCGAAGGGGTAGTGCAGCGAGGTACCGCCCGTAATATCAGCGCCAGCCACTACCGCATAGCCGGTAAAACGGGTACCGCCCAGAAGCTGGTCAATGGTCAGTACATGGTAGGGAGGTACTCTACATCCTTCGCAGGTTATTTTCCGGCCGATAAGCCCAAGTACAGTTGTATTGTCGTGATTGACAGTCCGCGTGGATTTAGCCGGGAGCAATTGTATGCAGGTAGTGTGGCGGCTCCGGTGTTCAAAGAGATAGCCGACCGTATCTATGCGTATGATATTACTATGCACAAGCCTATCCACAGAAAGCCTACTGAAGCGGCTAAAATGGTACAGTGGGTCGGTAAAGGTGCCGAACTTAAAGCTATCAGTAAAGCCCTGGATCTGACGCCGCTGCCCGAGGGTGAGGAGTGGGTACAGGGTACGGTTGTGGCTGCGGGTGATGTGCGCTGGCAGGCCAGACCGGTAGAGCGACCCGATGTACCGGACCTGAGCGGGATGGCCTTGCGTGATGCCCTGTATATCCTGGAAAATAAAGGGTTTAGGGTATCCTTCAAAGGAGCCGGTAAAGTAGTAGATCAGTCGCTGCCGCCGGGCTCAAAGGTATCGGGCCAGAAAAACATCTTATTGACATTACAGTAATCGGAATGGAAGATCAAAACCAGAAAATACTAAGTGAATTACTACGGGAGGTACCTCATGCTACGGTAGTAGGAAATACTGACCGGGCTATTAGTGAAATAGTACTGGATTCGCGCAAGGCAGATACTAATAGCCTTTTTGTTGCCGTCCGGGGTACCCAGACGGACGGGCATCAGTACATAGCTACGGCTATTGCGCAAGGTACCCGAGCGATACTTTGTGAGGAACTGCCTGCCGATACCCAGGCGGATGTTACTTATATACAGGTACTTGATTCGGCCCGGGCTATGGGGCTGATGGCCTCGGCTTTTTATGGATATCCTTCCCGCAACCTCCGGCTGGTGGGCGTGACCGGAACCAACGGTAAGACCTCAGTAGCTACCTTCCTGTTCCAGTTGTTCAGGGGGCTGGGCTACCGGTGCGGGTTAATCTCGACGGTACAGAACCAGATCGAGGATGAGGTGATTCCCTCTACCCACACAACGCCCGATTCACCTAACCTGAACCGTCTGCTGGCGGAGATGCATCGCAAAGGGTGTAACTACGTGTTTATGGAGGTAAGCTCGCATTCGGTGGTGCAGCAGCGGATCGCGGGGCTGAAATTTGCCGGGGGGATCTTCACCAACATTACTCACGATCATCTTGATTTCCATAAAACTTTCGATAACTACATAGCTGCCAAAAAGGGCTTCTTTGATCAGCTACCCGCCGATGCGTTTGCCCTCGTGAACATTGACGACCGCCGGGGCTCCGTGATGGTGCAGAATACCAAAGCCCGGATCGAAACCTATTCCCTTCAGACTATGGCCTCCTTTCGGGGCAAGATGCTGTCGGATACCCTGATGGGGATGCACATGGAAATCAACGGGCAGGAAGTATGGTTCCGGGTGATCGGACGCTTCAACGCTTATAATCTGCTGTCTGTGTATGGAGCGGCGGTACTGCTGGGTGAAGAACCCGGAGAGGTGCTGACGGAGTTGTCGAGTCTGAAAAGCCCCGCCGGACGCTTTGAACAAATGCATTCGTCCACCGATGTAGTAGGTATCGTGGACTATGCCCATACGCCCGATGCCCTTGAAAATGTATTGGAGACTATTTCACACCTGCGCCAGGGGCATGAGCAGGTTATAACGGTAGTAGGGTGCGGAGGCAACCGTGATGCTGAAAAGCGCCCCCACATGGCGGCCATTGCCTGCAAGTACAGCAACCGGGTCATACTGACCTCGGACAACCCGCGTCATGAAGATCCGCAGGATATCCTGGATCAGATGATGAAGGGGGTACCTCCGCTGGATTTCAAAAAAGTAACCGTCATACCGGACCGGCGTGAAGCTATTTATAAGGCCTGCTCCGGAACCAACCCGCACGATATAGTGCTGGTAGCCGGAAAAGGCCACGAAACCTATCAGGAAATCAAGGGCGTTAAGTACGATTTTGACGATAGGGAAGTCCTGCGTGAAGCATTTAATAGCCATGCTTCGGTAAAGTAGAACGAAAAAAGATTAAGAAATAAAAGGTGGTTTCACTTTATTAGGGGTTAAAACAGCACCTTTACTCAACTATTACTTACAGATTCATTACCCATGCTTTACTACTTGTTCGAATACCTCGACAGACAATTCAACTTTCCGGGTGCAGGTGTATTCCAGTATATTTCCTTTCGTGCTCTAGGTACTACCTTCCTGTCTCTCCTGATTGGGGCCGTGTACGGAAAACGACTGATCAATTATCTGCGCAAAAAACAGGTAGGTGAAACCATCCGTGATCTGGGGCTGTCGGGGCAGATGGAAAAGTCGGGTACCCCTACCATGGGAGGACTTATTATTCTGGCGGGTCTGCTCATACCGGTACTGCTCTTTGCAAAGCTTTCTAATGTATACATTATCCTGCTGATCATTACTGCCATCTGGACCGGGTTCATCGGCTTTATTGATGACTATATCAAGAAGTTTAAGAACGATAAAGAAGGATTGAAAGGGATGTTCAAGATAGTAGGGCAGGTGGGCCTGGGGTTAATCGTGGGTCTGACGCTCTCTTTCAATGATTACGTCAAGATCAGGGTATATGATAAGCCCGTAGCCAGTTCTACGATCGGTGAGGTACAGCGCTACCATGATATCATCAGCCCGACTATTACGACCCTGCCCTTCATCAAGAACAACGAGTTTGATTATAGCTCGCTGCTGTTCGGGGTACTGCCCGACGAGTATACCTGGATCATCTATACCATTATTGCCACTTTTATTATTACGGCGGTATCTAACGGTGCTAACATCACAGACGGTATTGACGGACTGGCGGCCGGAACCTCTATTATTATTGTGCTTACACTGGGAGTACTAGCCTATCTGTCGGGTAATGCCCGTTTTTCGCAGTACCTCAACATCATGTATATACCGAACTCAGGAGAACTGGTAATATTTTGTGCGGCCTTTGTCGGGGCCTGTGTGGGTTTTCTCTGGTATAATGCGTACCCGGCGCAAGTATTCATGGGAGATACGGGTAGTCTTATGCTGGGAGGTGTCATAGCCGTACTGGCGCTGGCTATCCGAAAGGAGCTGATGATTCCCTTGCTGTGCGGTGTGTTTCTGGCCGAGCTCCTGTCGGTCATACTGCAGGTAAGCTACTTTAAGTATACCAAAAAGAAATACGGGGAGGGGAGGCGTATCTTCCTGATGTCGCCGCTCCACCACCACTTCCAGAAGAAAGGCTACCATGAATCCAAAATTGTAACCCGCTTCTGGGTAATTGGTATCATGCTGGCCATTATGACCCTGGCGACGCTTAAACTGCGTTAATAAGGCCATCCTAATTGGGAGAGGCTGATAAACATCTGCTTAAGTAATTGGTTGTAGTAGGTAGAAACGTATGCTCCTGCATAGTTTCTACCTACTTTTTTTGTCAACCAGCGCTATTGAATGAAAGCAGAAATAGATTCTCTCCAAACAACCTACGAGTCCCATACAGTATCTGATCTTACTTCACAGTCTACCCTACTGGAACAGTACCGTAGTGTAAGGACCTACACCGAGGCGCTGTGTAAGCCTTTGCGAGTAGAGGACTACATCCCGCAGCCCGTTGAGTTTATCAGTCCGCCGAAGTGGCATCTGGCGCATACGACCTGGTTTTTCGAAGAATTTCTGCTTTGTAAGTACCAGCCCGGCTACCAGCGATTCCATCCGGACTTCAGCTACCTGTTCAACAGCTACTACAACCACGTCGGTACCCGCGTACTGCGTACCGACCGGGGCAACATCACGCGTCCGGGAGTAGAGGAGGTATATGAGTACCGCCGCTACGTAGATAGTGCTATGCAGGAGCTGTTACAGCCTGATAAGATTACGGACGAGCTGCAGGAAGTCATACTACTGGGGCTGAACCACGAGCAGCAACACCAGGAGCTACTTATTACGGATCTGAAATACATTCTGGGTCATAACCCTATTTTTCCGGTATATAGCGAAGGCTACACGCTGACCGAACGGGCCAATCTAGAGACAGGGATTTTATCTATCGAGGAGGGACTATATGGCATTGGCTATAATGATCAGGGCTTCTGCTACGACAATGAGCTGGGCCGCCACAAGGTATATCTGGAAGCCTTCGAGATTAGTAAGGCGTTGGTTACGAACGGCGAGTACCTGGAATTTATGAAAGATGGAGCCTATGAGCGCTTTGACCTGTGGCTGGACGAAGGCTGGTCGTGGGTGAAGCAGAATAATGCCAAAGCTCCCCTGTACTGGCATAATATAGAGGGCGAGTGGTACTACTACACCCTGAGCGGTCTCAGGAAAGTAGAGCCTGACAACATACTATGTCACATTAACTTCTACGAGGCGATGGCCTTTGCCGAATGGAAAGGAATGCGCCTCCCGACTGAGTTTGAATGGGAAGTAGCCGCGTCGCAATTCCAGTGGGGTACCCGCTGGGAGTGGACCCATAGCGCCTACCTACCATATCCCAGATTTAGTAAGGCACCCGGTGCTATCGGGGAATACAACGGCAAGTTCATGATCAATCAGATGGTACTGCGGGGAGCCTCTACGGCTACCTCACCCCATCACAGCCGGGCTACCTACCGTAACTTTTTTCACCCGCACCTGCAGTGGCAGTGTACGGGTATCAGGCTTGTTCGTTAAATCAGATTTATACACACCTAGAGATTATGCTTGTGCATTCCAACGTAAAACAACGCCTGAATCCTTTTGCTGAAGACGTTTTGAAAGGCTTATCGGCTGGGGAGAAGTATATATCGTCCAAGTACTTCTACGATGACGAAGGAAGTCGCCTTTTTCAGAAGATCATGGAGATGCCGGAGTACTACCTGACCCGCTCTGAAATGGAGATCCTGTCGGTGCAGTCAGCGGATATTGCCAGTGCTTTGCAATTTAAGGAACCCTTTAATATTGTGGAGCTAGGCGCGGGCGATGCCCTGAAGACCCAGGAGCTGCTGAAGTACCTAGTCCATCAGCAGGTGGACTTCACCTATATCCCCATTGATATTTCGGAGGAAGCTATGCAGCAACTTCAGCAAAAGCTGAATACCAGCCTGCCCGGCCTGCAGGTACAGCCGGAAGTGGGGGATTACTTCAGTATCCTGAAGAACATGGACTTCAGCGGACGCTCCAATCTGTTCCTGTTCCTGGGAAGTAACATTGGTAACTATGAGCCTGATGATGCTAAGGTGCTATTGGGAATGCTCTACAGCCACATGCAGCCGGGCGATAAGCTGCTGATTGGATTTGATCTGCAGAAGGCCCCGGAGGTGGTTCGTGATGCCTACGATGATCCGCACGGTATCACCCGCGCTTTCAACCTGAACCTGCTCCACCGCATGAACCGGGAGCTGGATGCTGATTTTGCCGTGGATGGTTTTGATTTTTACTGCTTTTATAACCCGTTTAACGGAGAGGTACGGAGTATGCTGGTAAGCCTGGTCGAGCAGGAGGTAAGTATAGGAGCTTTACAAACCACCTTTCACTTTGGTCGGAATGAGATGATCCGAACGGAGCTTTCCAAGAAGTACACCCTTTCAGAAATAGAGAACATGGCTCAGGCGTGTGGATATAGGGTGGAGGAGCATTTCTATGACCATAACCAGTACTTCACCGACAGCCTGTGGCGGAAGGAATAGCTGTCGCGACAGAAAGTCATCTGATTTGTATACTAAAGTAAGGGGTTTTGCATTTATTAATAGTCACAAATGAAAAGGCATTTGTGACTATTTTTGCTTTATTTCCTAACCTCCAAGGCTTATGCTTACCCTTCGTTCTCATCGTTATAAGATTCCTCTCCTCCTTTTGCTGACGGGCATCTGGAGTGCTGCGTCTGCCCAATCAACACAGGCAGGTCAATCGACTCCTCCCGAAGAAAATAGATTCACCAAAACCATCCTGACTAATGATCTGAATGAGCCGATGGAACTGGCCGTGGCGCCGGATGGACGTGTTTTCTTCACCGAGCGCAAGGGCGGATTCTATATGTATGATCCTAAGACGCGGGCAACCCGTCTGGTGCGGGAGTTTCCGGTGTACTGGGAGACTAAGTACGGCAATGGCCTCATCGGGCTGGCGCTGGACCCGAAGTTCGCGGAGAATCGTTACATCTACTTCTATAATACACCCATCTCAGATACGCCCAAGCAGCAAGTGTCGCGCTTCCGGCTCAACGACGATGGTACCCTGGACCTGGCATCGGAGAAAGTAATCATAGAAATACCCATTGACTACGAGATCAGCCGACATACGGGCGGCTCACTGGCCTTTGACCCGCAGGGGAACCTCTATATCTCTACGGGTGATAACACCAGTCCCTTTGCATCCAGTGGCTACTCCCCGCTGGACGAGCGGCCGGGGCGCGAATTGTTTGATGACCAGCGGTCGGCCGGTAATACCAATGACCTACGCGGAAAGATCCTTCGCATCAAGCCACTGCCGGAGGGAGGTTATGCCATTCCAGAGGGGAATCTATTTCCTAAAGGTACCCCAGCTACCAAGCCTGAAATCTATGCTATGGGCTGCCGTAACCCCTACCGCATTACCATTGATCCCGCGACATCGTACCTGTACTGGGGTGAGATCGGTCCCGATGCGGGTAAGGACAGTATTCAGGGACCTAGAGGCTACGACGAGTTCAACCAGGCTCGCAAAGCTGGTAATTTCGGCTGGCCCTACTTCATCGGTCCCAATATACCCTACCACGACTTCAACTTTGCTACCAATACCGTAGGAGCCAGGTTTGACCCGGCCAGTCCGGTCAATGACTCACCTAACAATACAGGGATTCAGAATCTGCCACCGGCTCAGCCGGCTATGATCTGGTACCCCTATGCCCAGTCACCAGACTTTCCTGAGCTGGGTACCGGAGGGCGAAGCGCTATCGCTGGTCCAGTCTATCATTTCGATGCAGCCTCCTCTTCCAAAGTAAATTTTCCGGCGCATTACGATAAGGTACTTTTCATTACGGAGTGGATGCGTAACTGGGTCTTTGCGGTACATTTTGACGAGCAATACAAGGTCAAGAAGTTGGAACCGTTCATGTCCCTGACCGGCGACTTCCGCCGCCCTATCGATATGGAATTCGGTCCGGATGGTGCTATGTACATACTGGAATATGGCTCCGTCTACGGCATAGACAACGAAGATGCCAGGCTGGTACGTATCGACTATAACCCCGGCAACCGAGCTCCGGTAGCCAGGGTCACCGCCCGCGATACCATTGGACTGGCTCCGCTGACAGTAGCATTTAGCAGTAGTAAGAGCTATGACTATGATAAAGACAAACTCCAGTACGAGTGGCGCTTTGAGGGAGGTAAGGTAGCTTCTACGGAGGTGAACCCTACCTATACCTTCCGCAAGAATGGTATCTACCCCGTAACCGTTAAGATTACCGATCCGGCCGGGGCCAGTGGTGTGGATACCCTGCTGATCCGGGTGGGGAATACGCTGCCGCAGGTAGCCATCAATACCACCAGCAACAGCACCTTCTACTTTGACAATGCACCTTTGGTGTATTCGGTGAAGGTGAAGGATAATGAAGATAAGGTCATTGATCCCAAGAAGGTGAAGGTAAAGCTCAGCTACATACCCAAACTAGCCGGGCAGGAGCCGCTGATCGGGCACCAGGAATTCACAGATCAGTTTGACCTGGGCAGGAGCCTGATGGCCAAGAGCGACTGCAAAGCCTGCCACCAGGTAGACAAACCATCGGTGGGACCGGCCTTCGCGGATGTGTCGCGCAAGTACCGGGGCGACAAGAGTGCGCTGTCACGCCTGGCCAACAAGGTCATAACGGGCGGCGGTGGCGTGTGGGGTGAAGTAGCCATGAACGCTCACCCCCAGCTATCGCGCGATGAATCAACCGAAATTGTGAAGTACGTACTATCCCTGGGTGATCAGCAGGCGCAGCAAAGCTTGCCCGCGCAAGGCAGCAAGGTACTTAAGGAGCATATAGGACAGAAAGAGCAGGGAGTATATATACTGACAGCCTCTTATACGGATAAAGGGGGTGCCATCCAGCCTCTTACCAGCAGTACATCTCTGATACTTCGCCCGGCTACTGTTGAGGCCGAGGAAGCGGATACTCTTTACCAGATCAGAAAGCAGCGTACCGCTTTGAGCGCCATCAAAGATCAATCATACTTTATGCTTAGAAATATAGATCTGAAAGGTATTCAGAAGTTGACTTACCGGTACTCTTCCCCGAATAAGGACGCGAAGGTAGAGGTACATACAGGCTCGCCCACGGGGCCTGTCATCAGTACCTTCGATCTGAAACCGACCGGCGACTGGAAGGAGTTCAAAGATGCGATGGCTCCGCTCAAAGCACCCGCCGGAAAGCACAATCTGTACTTTGTCTTCGTCCGAAAGGAAGAGCCTGACGCTCCACTCGCCAGTGTGGATTGGGTACGGTTTGAGCGATGACATAAGCAGTATATGCAGTGAAAGATTAGAAGGCGGAGCAGCAAGCTCCGCCTTTCTCATGTACTCATAAACCCTAAATTCATTAACTCCCTAAGTTCTACTTTACCAGCCCCCGGTCGTAGGTCCTGGCTATTTGGGGAGGTACCAGATCCTTTACATATAGTCGGGCAATGGCTTCGGCCATGTAGGGAAGCATATCGGCGTAGTTGCAGAGTACCAGGATGGTCAGCTTCTGGTCGGGAAGCCGTAGTATGTCGCCGAGGCCGGGGCCGCCGCTGTGGCCTACCATCAGGTGGCCGGCATTTTCCTCCCAGGTCCAGCCCATTATAGAGAATGCCCGTTTCTTATCCTGCATCAGCGGCATTTTGTCCTTAATCAGCGCCAATACATCAGGACGAATATAGGTGCCCATATCAACCGCTGTCGCCCATTTAATACTATCTTCCAGCGACAGATACAGACCCGCCGAGGCGTAGGAGGTTTGGGTGTAGATATTCTTAAAAATGAGTGGGTGTGTCTTGCCTTTGGTGAATATCTGGGATTTGTTTGGCAGGGGCTCCATGAGTTGTAAGGGTACCCCCCGCGTTTCCATATCGTATCCGCTGTTTGTCATTTGCAGAGGCATAAATACTTCCTCCTTCAGCAACTGCTCTATGGGCTTTCCTCCGATTTTTTCAAGGATGTACTGCAGGACAAAGAAGTCGCCGTTCATGTAGGATTCTTTGGTACCGGGTTGGAACACCAGCGCAGAGTCTTTTAGTGCCGCTACCAACTGCTCACTGGTTTGAATGCGGGTGTTGTTACCCTGAGGCCAGGGGATACCCGACTCGTGTGAGAGCAGATGTTTGATCTGAATATCCTTCCAAGCCGTCGGGCTATCGGGCGTGTACCGGCTGATAGGGTCATTCAACCGGATCTTCCCCTCCTGAAGCCACTTCATCACAAGGGTGGAGGTGAATAGCTTGGTAGAGGAGGCAATATGGAATAGCGTATTAGGTTTCACGGGCTGGTTCCACTCCACGTTAGCGATACCGTAGGTACCGGCGTGGAGGACTTTGCCGTCTTTGATTACCGCTACGGCCATACCGGGTGCGCCGGTCTCAGCCATTTCTTTCTTGATGAAGGCGTCGATCTCAGCCCGGGTGGGGGGAACTTGTTGGGCATAGGTAGTAGTCCATATCCAGTAGAATATGGCTAGCATTAAAGTGATTTTTTTCATGGCTTTGAAATGAATGAGGTACTTGATATGTATTACAGCAGTTCTAATGCTGGCCGAAAGGTAGGAGTACAGAAAATCCCTTTACAAAGCAGGAGGAGCCTTTTTGGCCGAACTGTCGTATTTTATACCCTGAATTGTAGCCTAAGCGACGGCTAGTTTCAGCCATTCCCTGAAGGCGGGTGCCTTGGTGCGGCTCATGGTGACTGCCTCGGGTAGCTTTGGGAGAGGATGCAGCAGGATATTGATTTTACCATTCTCAATGCGCTCGATGGATTTTACCAGTTCGCGGTGGATGATGTACTGCCGGTTGGCCCGGAAGAAGTAGTCTGCAGGTAGTAGTTGCTCCAGTTGTTCCAGTGATTTCTCAACCAGATGTATCTCGCCATTCACTGCACCAATAAGGGTCAGATCATCGGCAATGGCACAGTAGCGAATATCAGCCAGCTGTACGATGGTACTTCGGCCTCCCAACTTAGTCAGAAGCGTGGCCTTGGGGAGGTCCGGCTTCTGCTTTATTTCTTCCAGATGCTTAGACCACTGCCAGAAGTACATCGCAATATAAATACCGTTGATGACCAGCAGCCAGATCTGGAATACCCACAGATGGTGCGTGTACACTTCGCGGGGGACTGGTTTATCAGTTAGCAGGTAGTTGATGCTTTCGGTCAGGAAGATCAATATAGACAGGGACGCCACTGTGGTAAGCGCCAGCTGGAGTAGTACCCGCCGTAGAACGTTCCTCTGATAAGGGTACCTATAATCAAGCCTGCGTATAATGTACCGGACCGCCAGCCAGGCACAGATAACTTCAAATGTATCAAGCGTTAGTGCCGACAGGTACTTTCGGTTAAGCCGAAACTGTCCGTAGGCGATGTAGATATTGATAACGCCTATGACTATAAAGAGCAGGATGAAGAACTTGTCCTTATATGTGGGTTTAAACCTGTTTTCCACGAGTCCTGAATCGTAACGGCCATTTCTGATAATCTACCTTAAATGTACTGGATTGCAGGCAAAATGTAATCAGTAGCTTTATATAAGAATTACAAAGAAAAAGCACAGGCGGTAGACCTGTGCTTTTTCTTTATGAATTAACTACTAAAGGCTATTTCTTCAACTCAGCGTAGTGCTTAAAGAACAACGGAATGGTTTCAATGCCTTTGTAGTAGTTGAACAGGCCGTAGCTCTCATTGGGTGAATGCAGGGCGTCAATGTCTAACCCAAAGCCCATCAGGATGCTCTTTACACCCAGTTCCTGCTCAAATAACGCCACGATGGGTATACTTCCGCCGCCGCGGGTAGGGATGGGCTTCTTGCCGAATGACTCTTCCATGGCTCGCGAAGCCGCTTCGTATTCCACCGAATCAGTAGGATTGACGTAGGGAAGGCCGCCGTGGTGGGGCTTTACCTTCACCTTTACCGAGGCCGGGGCGATGGATTCAAAATGCTTAGTAAATAGCGCTTCAATTTCCTTATCAGTCTGGTTAGGTACCAAGCGCATCGATATCTTGGCGTGGGCCTTAGAAGGAAGTACCGTTTTGGCACCTTCACCTGTATAGCCGCCCCATATTCCATTAACATCCAGGGTAGGACGAATGGAAGTGCGCTCAATGGTCGTATAGCCTGCTTCGCCGGCTACGTCATCGATATGTAAGTCTTTCTTGTACTCATCCAGGCTGAATGGAGCCTCGTTCATCGCCTTACGCTCTTCTTCAGACAGCTCTTCTACGTTATCATAAAAGCCAGGGATGGTGATGTGTCCGTTCTCGTCCTTTAGTGAAGCGATCATCTCGCATAGTACATTAATCGGATTAGCCACGGCACCACCGTACACACCCGAGTGCAGGTCACGATTAGCACCAACTACCTCTACTTCCAGGTACGTAAGTCCACGCAGACCTACCTCTATGGAAGGTACATCATTGGCTATGATGCTGGTGTCGGAGATCAGGATGGTGTCACACTTGAGCATATCAACGTGCTCCTTCACGAACTGGCCCAGGTGGTCAGAGCCTACTTCCTCTTCACCCTCAATCATGATCTTCACATTGCAGGTCAGGCTATTGGTAGCTAGCATGGTCTCCAGGGCCTTGATGTGCATATAGAACTGCCCCTTATCGTCGCAGGCGCCCCGGGCGTAGATACGCTCGTTCTTGATCACCGGCTCGAAAGGGGGCGAATCCCACAGCTCATAGGGGTCAGCGGGTTGTACGTCGTAGTGTCCGTAGATCAGTACTGTTGGCGCGGCGGGATCGATCATTTTCTCTCCGTAAACGATCGGATGCCCGGGCGTTTCAAATATCTTGGCACGGTCAGCTCCGGCTTCCTGAATGCGATCACGGACATACTCAGCGGCACGACGTACATCGTCCTTGAATTTGGAATCGGCACTAACAGAAGGAATGCGCAGGAGATCAAGCAGCTCGTTAAGGAATTTATCGCGGTTTTGCTCTATGTAGTTTTGCATAGTTTTTAGTAGTGGTGAGAAGTATAAAAGCCTACAGAGGCGAGCCACGAAGTTAAAAAAAATACCCCTAGAACCATAGGTTCCAGGGGCTCACAGATGATTTATGGTAAGGCTTACGAGTTATCTTTGTGGCTTTTGAAAAGCTTCACACGGCTCTCATTGCCATTTAAAAGACGAACTATGTTTTTCTGGTGTGTCACTACTACCAATAGGAACATGGCAAAACCAAATACAATCAGCAGGGTTTCGGCCTGACCGAAAACACCCATCAGCGACAGCACCGGGAATGCCAGTGTTGCCAGCATCGAACTCAGCGAAACGTACTGCGAAGCTATCAGCGTCAGGATAAAAATCGTGATACAAACCAGCGCCAGCTCAGGGTGCACTGCCAGTACCATACCTAACAACGTTGCAACTCCTTTTCCACCTTTAAAACGAATAAACACAGGGAAAATGTGCCCAAAGATAGCTATAATTCCAAAAAGTATCTTGTAACTCAAGATGTCTCCCTCTCCAATGGCACCGAAGAAATACAACAACGGGGCCAGCAGGGTAGCGGTCCAACCCTTCATGACATCAACGAGCATTACTACTGTACCGGCTCTCTTACCAAGGGTACGGAAAGTATTAGTGGCTCCGGCATTTCCGCTTCCGTGTTTACGGACGTCTATTCCAAAGTAACCAATGCCGTACCACACCGACGTTGGGATAGAACCTAACAGATAGGCTCCGAGAATTGTCAATAGCAGCAACGAGACACTCATCAAAATTGTATTTAATCAATAAAAATTGTACTTCTTTTTCGAGCTTGTAGCCAAAAATAACACTATTGCTACAATATACAAGAGTTGGACTCTGCTTAATAAACTTTGTTTACTTCGAAATAATTCACGCTGCTGCCTAACTATCTATAAATCAGAATCCTTCTGCGGCTTCTTCCTTCTTTTTGACCGGTTTTTTCTGTGCTTCTTTTTTCTGGGCAGCTTTGACCACCTTGGCTTTTTTCAAAGCAGGTTGATAAAAGTCGTAGAACCTGTCCGTAAACATGGCCTTCTCTTCGGGACCAAGTGAAACAAGTGCCATATCTTTAGACTTGGCATTGCGTGACTTAGCCAGTACCTGATCGTTAAATTCTATTTCGGAAGAAACTACACCCAGTTGTTGCTGCGAATAATCAAAGAAGTACCATACATCAGGGGAGGCTTCGAGGTATAGGCTAAATTCATCGCCACTGTCGGTACGTCTGATCTCAAGCATACCTTCCATTTGGGCATTTACATCATTACGTCCCAGATTGGATACGCCTATTTTACCCAATGAATAGAGAGCGCCGTGCTTTTCGGACCAGTGCATATTGACGTTGGAAAGGACAATAGGAACATCCAGAGCCGACGAGGCTTCAAAAAGAGGCTTGTACTCGGCGGCTATCTTGGTGAAGTAAGCATCAGCGGTGGGCTGTCCGATTATCGCAGCCAGCTTAGTACTTAGTCGTGCGGGATCATCCTCAGCCGGGTCACTATTCTGTTCATCCAGGTTGGTCTGTACAATTTTCGTAGCCAGTGGGGTTAGCACAGGAGTCAGCACCGGCAGGTTCAGGAGTAGCATAGTATTGAACCGGTAGCGGAGGCTATCTACCTGCACTTCGGCCAATCCGGACCCTTTAATCAAATCCGAGGCCGTAAACTTAAGGGGACCGGCAAACGTAGCCAGGCCTTTCTGATCGTTGAATCGGAAAGCCAGTGCCTCGTTGACCAGATCGTCAGATCCGGCCGGAGGCATAATCTGCAATGACTTACTTTCAGCATCGTAGTTCATGGTGCCCTGGGCACTGTAGATATCCTGGTCACTGCTGGACTCCTTGGGCGAAAGGAACGTCAGGTACATACCTCCGCCGGCGCGGTAGTGAAGGCCGGCAAACAGGGGCTCTTCCACCTCATTTTTCAGGTTCTTATCTACTTTAATGGTGATGGCCTCCTGGTCGGGTGTCTCCTTAAGTGGAATCCACGAGCTCATCAGCCCGGGGCGTTTCTTGAGCATGGGACGAATATAACCATCGAGCTGCAGGGCGGGCTGGTAGGAGACTAGCTGTACACCGCCCTTATATTGTATACCCGGGAAGAGCAGCATACGCTGGTTTTCGGATACTTCGGCCCGGGCGGTTGTATAGTATACTTTCTCGGCGGTTAGCGCGGGGGCAGTCTGACGACCTTTCCTGTTGCTAGCAACCTCTGTATTACTCAGCTCACGCAGCTCGAAGTTCTGCATTTTGATAGCGAAAGTATCCTTTTGAGCTGTGACGTACTGGTACGTAGCCGATCCCTCAAAATGGTTCCGGGAGGTAATGCGGATGTCGGCATCTTTGAGCCGGTGGCTGCTATTGAGGGTATCAATCTCAATACGCGCTTTCTTCAGGGGAAGCATCTCTCCGTTACGTCGGATACTGACTACTCCCTTTTCCGGGATAATCTTCACGTCGGCTGTACGGATATAGGGGACGCCACTGATGTTGAGTGTCATCTTCTCTACCTCATACAGAGCGGCCGATCCATTAAACGAAAGTCCTTCCTGATCGGAAGCCATGGCCGTAAAGGTAGAGTTATCTATATCACCTTTCATGGCTATGGTTTTGTTGTTGATGTTCCAGCGGGCCTTGTTAATAGAAGTACGGTAGGCCGCGTAGGGGAATACCATTCCGGATGAGTCGGCTTCAAATCCCTCCGTATTAGTAGTAAGCTCTACCTGGCCTTTGGCTACATTGAAATCCACATCTACATTATTGCCTACCAGTATCGGGCGAAACGACTGCTGCTGACCATCTTTGATGGTAAACTGGGCCTGATTAGCCAGGAAGCCTTCCTTATTGAACTTGATGTCATTGGAGGTGAGTTCGGCATCAGAGCGCTTAAGCTTTCCATGACCATATAGCCCTGCCGAGCGGAGCAACAGGCCACCCTCCAGCTGGGTACTACCCTTATAAAAGTTAAAAAAGTTGCCCTTGGTGTCAATAAACATACTGTCGACCTTGGGAAACCAGCGCATGGTATAGTTTTTCAACTCTACGCTCGGGAAGTAGGCTTTACCAACAGCAGCTTCCTTTATACTGGCGGTAGCACCGGAGGCCATCAGCGAGTCAGGAGTAAAGAATATCTCCTCGGTAGGTATGGAAGCGGACAAGTGATTGATAATACCCGGCGCCCGTAGCCCCTTACTATTCATTACCAGCTTATCCGTGAGCTTTACCGTGGATTTTCCACCGTAGAGTTTGAGCGCCTCGGCCGTCGGCTTGTACTCAAAGCCCATGGAGTTATCGGGCATTGTCTTCAGTAGGGTTTTCAGAGGAGGAAGGATGCCAGCTGATTCAAAGGTACCTACAAAGGTAATATCCCGCTGATCGAGGCTGTCGGCATCCAGTTTGGGTATCTTAAAGAATACTTCCCGGCTGTAAGCCACTGCCCGGGTAGGCTGATCGAAAAATACCGTGATACCCTCCGGTATGACCATGCGGGGGGACTTGGTATTCTTCTGCCGTCCTGACTTATTTTTGGGATCATTCAGGTAGAAGGTACCTCCTTTATCGTATTTGATATGCCCCCCCACCTCGTTGGCTAATCCTTTAGCATATTGCTCCTGAGGCGTGTAGGTAATGGAATCAACCTGAATTAGATTAACAAAGAACTGGTCATAGTTGAATTTAAGATTTTGCCCGGCAAAGCGGAACTTGGAAGACTTGAGCTGACCATTCAGAGTAAAATCGCGGTTGCGACCTATCACTACCTGCTTATCGGATGGAACAGCGACGATCTTTAAAGAATCGCTCACCACAAAACGCTCCACACCGCGTACGGTCATCAGAGTATCTTTCAGGTTAATGGTAGCATTGGCTATTTCGCTGTTGGCCTGGAACTGAGAGTTGATCAGGAAATTATCATAATCGCTCTTGTCCATATTGGCCAGGATGTACATAATGCCCTTACGGCTCAACCGGTACTCTTCGCTCGCTTTATCCTTCTGGAAGTAGCCCTGAAGGGTAAGCCGTTCGAGTGCCTGGCGCATGATCACCGGGTCTTTTTTGAACTGGTTGGCCAGGTCATGTGGAGAGAATGTCTGTCTTTTCTGAGATTGGGAGAAACTAGCCGCCATGATCAGGGGCTGAAAGCCAAACTCCTCCGTCATAGCTTGAAAACGCTGAGGTCTGAAGTAGTCAAATGATTCCAGCTTGACCGGTACCACCTTCTTCCCCGCAATCATATAAAACTCGGCCTTCTCGTTGGGCAGGTGCCAGCGCATGGCTTCTGCCCATATATTCATCTTATGGTAGCTGTCAATGTAGGGGATACTTTCGTAGGGAGTACCATCCGCGCGTTCGAGGCGAAGCTGTCCGGCTCCGTCGCTATAATAAAAACGTACGCCGGAGTGGTATATGGAGTCAGTACCCAGCGGCATCGAAAACTCAGCGAGCTGAGCCGTAACCACCGAGTCATTAAGTACAAAGCGGCGGCTGCTGGCCCTAAAAACGGGCTTGTTGTTGAAGGTGACGGAAATCTCAGCGGGCTCGTTGCTCAACGAAGTGCTGTATATGCTATTACCGGCCATCGCAAAACCTCCCCGGTACAGCAGGCTCTTGCTGCTATTTCGCAGGACGGCATCATTGCGGTACGACACAAAACGGGGGTAGGTAGAAGGCTTTCCGGCCGCACGACGTACACTTCTGAACTCAAACTTGCCCTTGACCGGGCTGGTCAGCTTGCTGTCGTAGTGGAGCGTGGCGTTTTCAATGGTCAGGCTAGGACTAGCTGGCTGAAAAGAGTACTCATCGAAGTCGATATGGATTCCCTGATCTCCTTCCCAGGCAAACTTGCCTCCTTTACCTACGAAGGTACCTTCCTTAAGAGAGACACTACCCGTACTGGGACCGAAAGCGATGGAGTCATTGGCAGTAACTATTGCAAAGCTGGCATCCTGTAAGTCCAGCAGAGCACCCGTAAGGGTAGGTATGGGCTTGGCTTTGGTATCAATCAGTACCGAATCGGCGGGCAGGTCCCAGCCATCATTGGCCGGAGCGGCCGCTTTGGCGTCCGTGGTGGCGGCGGCGGGCGCGGTTTCATCAAACCGGAAGCGGTACTGGCCTGCGGTCAGGTACAGTTTGCTGAAGTTAGAAGTATAGAGTTGCTTCTTCTCTATGATAAGCTGAGCTGTTTCGAGTAGTTTCTGAAGTGATTTGGCATCGTAGGTATCACTGGCTTTATCCACCATGATCATAAAGCCATTAATATCTCCCTGCTGGGTGGTGATGGAATGCAGGTTGCGCATCAGGAGGTAGAACACCGGTCCGGCTTTCTGCCCTTTGGCGGCTAGCCGCCGCATCAGCCCCACAAACTCCTTCTGCTGGGTCGTATTGAGTGAGCTCATCCAGATACTTTCCAGATCCTGAGCCGCTTTGGCATAGGCCGGGTTCCGGCTGCTTTCCATCAGCTTTTTGGCATCCACTATAAACTGCCCCGGATCGTCCGATAGCCGGACTCCCTGCGCCCATACGGTACTACCCGTAAGAAAGATCAATCCAAACAGACAAAGGCGAAATAACTTCATATAACCCTATTCACAGTTTTCTTAGCTTGTTTTCTCAAAAACCACCGTAGCCCACTCATTACGGGTATCGGTTCGTACTTTGGTAAGGCCATTTTCCAGCGCGCACTGCACGATATCCGGCTCATCCATCTCATAGAATCCACTGACCACCAACCAGCCGCCGGGTAGCAGATGCTGTACGTAGTGGGTGATCTCGCTCAGCAGAATATTCCGGTTGATATTAGCCAGTATACCTCCAAACTGCCGCTCCAGCGGTACATCTGTAATGGTACCCTGAAATACCTCCGCGTCCTGCTCTACCCCATTCAGGGCAAAGTTCTCACGCGAGTTCTCTACTGCCCACTCATCAATATCAAAGGCCACAATACTCTTAGCTCCCAGCTTACGACCCAATATGGCCAGTATACCCGTACCACATCCTACATCCATGATGTCAAGTCCGGTGTGCGGCAGGCTGAGCTGCTCGTTCATCACCAGCCAGGTAGTAGCGTGGTGCCCGGTACCGAACGACATCTTGGGTGTAATCAGCAGGTCATAGGTGAAGCTGTCGTCCGGCTCGTGAAACTGAGCCCGAACCCGTACGGCCCGACCTACCTCAATGGGTTCATAGCTGCGTTCCCACTCTTCATTCCAATTCTTTTTCTCTAACGCTTTCCATGAATGAGCTATTGCAGTGAAGATCTGGTATTTGGCTATGACGGCCTCAAGAGCCGCCTCGTCAAATAGGTCCTCTGTAATATAGGCATTCAGCCCTTCGTCGGTTTCAACAAAAGACTCATATCCAACTTCGGCCAGTTCGGCGGTGAGTATATCCGTGTAGTCAGGGGTGATGGTCAGGCTTAATTCTACGTAGTTCATGAAGTAATCAGTAACAGACTTTTTAATGTATAAAGACAAAACAGGTAATGGCTGCAAAGGTAACCAATAATAAGCGGGAAGCTCACTGCACGAACTTCCCGCTGTTGTCTGATGGTTGGCCTTATTTTTAAGACATTTTCTAAATCTTCACGATCACCAGCTCCACCCTTCGGTTACGCTGGCGCTCCTGTTCTGAGGTACCTTTCGCGACGGGACGGGTAGATCCGTAGCCCTTGGCTTCCACCCGGCTGGAGGCTATGCCTTTATTGATGAGGTAGTCGCGGACGGCACTGGCACGCTGGCGCGATAGCTCGAGATTCTTGTCGAAATCGCCGAGGTTATCGGTGTGTCCCTCCACCCGTACCTGCAGGCTCGGGTTACTACGCATCATGTCCACGAGTTGATCCAGCTCTTCGTACGACTCCCGCAGCAGATCGAACTTGGACGTCTCGAAGTAGATGTTGTTGAGCGTAATGCTGGCTCCTTCCTTCAGAGGTACGAGATAAAAGTCTTTGGTAAGCGCGGCACTACCCGTAGAGTCGGCCGGATTGACCGCTGCTGAGGCACTCAGGTACCCTTTGGCCGAAACACTAAGCGCATAGCGTTGCTCCGGAGCCAGGCTCATGCGGTAGTTGCCCGACGAAGTACCCAGACGCAGGGTGTCAGCACCATCAGCATAGGCCAACTGGGCCGGGATGGGTCGGCGGGTGGAGGCGTCGTAGACAGTACCTTTCAGGGAAACAGGAGCGGTAGTTCTGGTGCGGGGGGCCTCACCAGGCTGTGGAGTACTGGCCAGTGGAGGTTCGTCTTGGGGCTCCTCTCTGGGCGGCGCCTTTTGGGCCGGCGCGGATGGTCGCAGTGGGTTGTTGATGTGTACACCGTAGAAATTCCAGAACTCAACCTGCCCCGGATTACGCCCTTCGAAGAAGTCAAATAGCTCAATACCCGGGTCGAGCCGCTCGTAGTACACCCGGAAATTAACTACATCGCCCGGATACACGACCTGCTGCTCCGGTTCTACGGCTATGCCTTCGGCCCGTATAAAGCTATATTTCTTAGTGGTATTACCGGGCTTATACAGGCGACTACGCGGATCAATGCTGATGTAGTTGGTAACAAGACGGCGGTTGGGGAATAGCCGGTACAAATCGGCCGGGTAGGCGCTCTTATACTCCATATCAATAATGGTGTAGCGGCTGGTCAGCTCTACCCGCGTGATACGGACGTAGCGGGCATACTGCTCTTCTACTAGGGGACGCTGGGTGATCTGTCCAATGGCGGTTCCTATACTGAGCCATACCAGACCCAGTACAATAGTAATCGCTTTCAAACTCATGGCTGTCAGGGGCTTTGTTTACGACCTAAGGAAACATTGCAAGAACGACAGTATGAGTAACTTAGTGTACTGAAAAGAGTTAAATAAAATTTTTGGGCCGGAGCTATACCTGGATGAAAGGTTTCCAGAAATCAGGGTCGTAGCGCTCCCAGGCATGGCACCCAAACGGAAGCTGTTCATGATTGATAGTATAGCTGGCGGCGGGGCTCTTCTCAAATGCAAAGGCCAGAGCCTCCTGCCACGCGGGAAGTTTGATAAAGAACTTCATAGGAGCCAGACGGCGCGCGTCCAGCGAGAAGAGCTTGTCTTCGTTGCCGGGCCAGCGCGTGTAGAACAGATTATAGATGCGGATGTACCGGAGCAGTGCCGGAATGCGTCGTAGCGACAGTCCCCCGTTCAGGACCGGATGGTGCTGACTAAGTACCCTGGCGTATTCATTGCCGGCTTTGGCCGGTAGTTTAAAAAGTTCAGCAGGCTCAAGACCGGGAGCGCCTATGTAGTCATATCCTTTGGCGCACCATTCACGCAACTCATCTTTAAATACGTAAGCATCCAGCTGGTAGAGGAGCATGTACTCATACCCGGAGAAGCTCTCATAAAACAAGCGCGAAACCATAAGCTCGTTGTAGCCATCAATACTCTTGAAGTACTTATCATCAAATGACCGGAACTGCAAAGCCGGATACTCCTGCTCCAGGCTGTTGAGCAGCAGGCTGGCCGGCTTGATCACGATGGTCGGGTAGGCGGATAGCACGGACAGACACTGACGTAGGGACGCCTTTTCAGCCTGGGTCAGGTCTGCTTTGTAGATAGGTATTACAATTGCTACCAGCGATGAGCTTGACGATTTCATTCGTAAGGAATGTACTTATGAGTGATGTACGGTTATAAGCAGCGGATTTATTCAAACAGGTCCCCCAGGGCAGGTAGCCACCAGTGCTTACTACTAAAGCGGTAATGCCCCGATACTACATCCTTCAGTACCGGCGAAATACGAAGTATCCGATTGCGGGGTAGGGTTGCACGGCGTTGATAGTGCCGCAGCCGTAGGAACAGTTTGATGAGCTTCTCCCGCGGGATATCGGGGTAGTCGCGCAGGTGCAGGTAAATTTTCTCCAGTTCATCCGCCTTATCCCGTATAGGAGCCAGTTTTATCTCCCGGTCCCGCTTCAAACGGTCGCGCATACGTACCGGCTCTAGTTTACCCCCCAGCCCCACCTGCTGGCTGGAGTGCATACGGTAAGAAATCAAGCATTCATTAATAAAGCCAATTCTGTCCTGTAGGCTCAGCACCAGAGCGATCCAGCCGTCGTGGATTAGCAGAGGTATATGAGTAGGGAAGGGAAGCAGGCGGTGCAGGCAGGAACGTCTAATCGCCATTGTAGCTCCTGTCACTACGTAGCCATTGAACAAGATCTCATGAGCTTTCCCCTGTAGCCATTTCTGCTGCTGGTGGTCTACAAACTCTACACCCTGCCATAGCGTATTGCCCAGGGATTTAGAGTTATCATCAATCATCAGTGCATCCGAAAACACGGCATCCTTATTTGGGTGCGCGTTAAGGTACTCTACCTGCTTTTTTACCCGGTCTTCGCGCCATACATCATCCTGATCGCATAGCAGTATGATATCGCCCCGGCACAGTAACAAGCATTTCTCGAAATTCTTGGTAGAGCCCAGATTTAACTCATTCTGGTAAATATGTATAGGAAAAGGAGCCTTTTCGGCAAAGGCTCGTATGATTTCTATAGTGTTATCGCGGGATCCATCATCGCATACTATAAGTTCATCTACGGGTAAAGTTTGACGGGTGATACTCTCCAACTGTTCAGGTAAAAACCTGGATCCGTTGTAGGTACACATAGCCACTGAAATCATACGAGTTGGTTAAAATAACAATTAATATCGGGTTGCGTTTAAGTCAGGTTTATGTTAGAGGAAGTGGGTTTATGCCGTGGATGCTACTGCGCAATGGTAGTTATTTGCTGCTCTTCCAGAAGCTCCGGAGGTACCTGATATACATGATGCGTCAAAGCCCATTGTAATAGTTGGCCGTGGGCTTGTGTATGGATAACATCAAAATAGACTAATGGTACGCTGTTGTCTTTCATCCACGCTGAAAGTGTCTCTTTGTTTTGTTGATTAAAATCCTTAATCAAGACTGAGTTTGTGCTATAACTCAGGCACCATAACAGCCCAGTTGTCAGGTATAGGGGCAAAAGTAGGTTTTTTTTTAGTTTCCCGGTATCATATAGAATTGAAATCACCCAAATCGGAATGAACGTAGTAAAAAACATGTACCTGGGTGCGATGCCACCGGCCGCCTTGGTGTCGAAGCGGGAAATAGCAATGAGAATACCTGTAAGGATTGGTAAACATAACAAACAAAACAGGAGAGGATTTCTAAAGGCATATCCATTCCATACTAGTTTTAACCAGTAATAAAACACTACTGCACCAACCACCATACATAAGATAATGTTCGAATAATGCCATGGAGAGTCGTATGAGCTTACATAGACAAAGCTGCCCAGGTACGTAAAAAATAACCGCATAGCCCAGTCAATCCTGAAAAGGGAGAGGTCACGTGTAACGCCAGTATGGCTGAACATTTGTAATAGAAAGTACATAAAGGCCATGCCTATCCAGATCGGCATGAGCCGGTACTTCTTCTGCAGGTATAAAAGAAGAAGGGCCAACGGAATGACCAGAATGCCATTGCCAAAGGAGAAAATCGCGATCAGGGCAGCTAGTACAGCTCCGAAATGATACCACGATCCTACCCTCTGGGCAGATAGGAGCCAGTACAGGCTCAGCATGGTAAAGAGCGTTACGGGATAGTGCTGAATCCCGCATGAGTAGTAAAGGGCAACCTGCCAGAACGAAAGACTAAATAAGAAAAAGCTTACGGGGATCAATATAGGCCAGACTCTAATTTGAATCTTCTTCAGAATAGCCAGTATAAGACCAAATGTGCCGAGCAAGTAGAAATTCTGGTATAAGATGAGCGAACCGAAGTTGAGCTGATCAAACAGTCCATAATAAACAACGGCAGAAATGCGTGATAACACTATACGGTGTTCATTGTGAGGATCAAATAGTGCAGCCAGTTGTTGCTTTACATCTACCGTGTTGAAATAAAATGAACGAATAACGCTGATAGTAGCATTATAGTCATCATAGGAAGGCATGTTAACTGTATTCTTTAAAACAGTTTGCCCAAATGCTGCAAAAACAAGTAGGCTTACCACAGCACTGACTGATTTCAGAGCTAGCTCTCTTTTTTTTATTAAAAACATGGCCTTTGATTTGAATAGTGTGTGTGGATATGACCGATATAAAGAAAGTTGATGTACTTTATGATTCCTTATAACCAGTAGTATATTTATCTAACGGTACCCCCGCCCCCATGCCCCTTGATGACGCGCTCAAAAAGGCTATCATTCAGATGCCTCCGAAAGAAAAAGATAAGCTGCTTCTCCGGCTTATCGGTAAAGACAAAGCCCTGTCGGACCGGCTGTACTTTGAGCTGATCGAAGACAGCAGCACGACCCAGGAAAGACGCCAGGAGATAAAAAGCAAAATTGTAAGACTGGCCCAGATGGCTCAGCATACCCCCGGTTGGATACTGATGGATATGCGTACGCTGAGTAGCGATATCGCTTACCACGTGAAGGTAACCAAGGACAAGTACGGCGAGATAGAGCTAAACCTATACCTGCTGAACGCGTTCTTTGAGTACCAGCCCGAGCCGCTCCGTATCTATACATCCCGTACCGAGAAGTGCGCGGTATACATGACGAAGAAAGCCAAGACGCTGCTGAACCGTCTTGATAAGCTTAACAGCGACTACTATGAAGACTTCGCGCAGGATGTGAATCGTCTGCTTCAGCAGCTGCATGCAATGTGTACCCAGCACTACGCCCGGCAGATGAGTATACCCCGCGAATGGCCGTAGGTACTTATCAAAAATCTATATTTGTCACTATGAACACAACCGCTTTACTCATTATAGATGCCCAGTATGACTTCTGCGATCCTGCGGGTGCCCTATACGTGCCGGGGGCAGATCAGGATGTAGTACGCATTGCGGGTCTGATCCGGGAGCATACCGGGAAGATAGATCAGATAGTAGTAACTCTGGATACCCACCACGTACTGAACATCGCTCACCCCGGCTTTTGGGAAGATCAGGAGGGTAATCCGCCCGCTCCCTTCACTCCTATCACGGCCGCCGATGTAGACGCCGGACGCTGGATACCCCGCTACGAAGCGGACTATAGTAGGGAGTACGTTCGTACCCTTGAAGCTCAGGGGGAGTTTCAGCACTATATCTGGCCCGAGCATTGCCTGATCGGTACACGTGGTGCGGCGCTGGACGACGCCATTGCCGGAGCCATTCGGGAGTGGGTACACCGTACTGGTCGTGATTATGAAGCGGTGATCAAGGGAGTACATCCATTCGCTGAGCACTTCGGCGTATTCAGAGCCCAGGTACCCGTGCCCGGAGCCCCCGAAACTGAGCTGAACACTTCCCTACTTACGCTGCTGAACCGCTATGACCGGGTACTGCTTGTGGGGGAGGCCCGCTCGCATTGCGTAGGGACCAGCATGAAGCAAATCCTGAAGTATGCACCCGAACTGGTACCGAAGCTGGTGGCACTGACCGATTGTATGTCGGACGTGACGGGCTTGGGATATCTGGCGGATCCGATCTATGCCGAAGCCCGCGACAAAGGCGTGCTATTCACAACCTCGACCGAAATCCAGTTTTAATACCAATTCGTTGCTGAGCAGGCGGACAAGCGATCACTGCTATTCAATTTCCTGTTCTGCTCATAAATCCGCTTACTGATGAGGCAATTTGTTTACCGGCAGTGGCCATTCCTGCTCCCCTTTGCAATCCTGTGGCTGGCAATGGGGGTTGTACAGCTCTTTTATGCGCAGAGTGATATCATTATTTCGATTAATAACAACTGGAATCCATTTTCTGACTACCTCTTTAAGTACAGCACCCACCTGGGCGACAGTATTTTTATATTCGCAGTGGCCTTACTGACGCTGTTATACTCATTCCGCAGAGCCCTGCTGATTATGCTCAGCTACCTGATAGCGGGTATGATCGTACAGATCTGTAAAAACTTTATATTTTCTGACATACAACGCCCCTGGTATACCATGGCTAAGGTAGCGCCCTGGCTGCATAAGGTGGAGGGGGTGCAGATGTACCAGAACGGGAGCTTCCCCTCCGGACATACTACGTCGGCCTTTGCCTTATTTGCGATGCTGGCTTTCATGAGTCGTACTCCGTGGCTCAAGGCGCTTTATCTGGTGCCGGCCGCGATGGTGGGCTACTCACGTATGTACCTCCTGCAACATTTTATGATCGATGTGTACGTGGGCTCAATGCTGGGCGTAGTAAGTAGCGTCCTCCTTAATTATTATATCGAAAAGTACTGGGAGGCGCACCCTAAGGCGTGGCATCAGAAAGGCCTTCTGACCTGATATCTTTTTGGGGATAACAGTGGGAGTCTCAGTCGGTTTTTATAAGTTTGTTAGGTAAGGTTGTTGTTTCTCTACAACAGCATGACTTATCCCACCACTGAGCGCATGATACGATTCCAGGACCAGGTAGTAGTCATTACGGGGGGCGCCTCGGGAGTTGGCCGGGCTACGGCTCTGGCTTTTGCCGGAGAGGGAGGCCGTGTAGTAGTGGCTGATGTGGCCGAAGAAGGGGGACATGCCACCGTAGAAATGGTCCGCCAGGAAGGGGCCGAAGCCATGTTCATTACCTGTGATGTAGCGCAGCCCGATCAGCTACAGCAACTGGTCTCCGAAACCGTGAGGACCTACGGCAGGCTGGATGTAGCTATCAATAACGCGGGAGTGGGAGGAGTATTTGCGCGCACTGCCGACGTACCCGCCGAGGAGTACCATCGCGTTGTTAATATCAATTTGGGTGGGGTGTTTTTTGGAATGCAGTACCAGATCCGTCAGATGCTCCGGCAGGGCGGAGGGTGTATTGTGAATGTAGCCTCGCTGGCCGGGTTACGTGGCTTTGCCAACTGCTCCATCTATACCGCTACCAAGCACGCCATAGTAGGGCTTACGAAGGCTTCGTCAGCCGAATACGCCCGCAAAAACATCCGGATTAATGCGGTCTGTCCTACGTATACCCGATCTCCGCTCTTTGAACAGCTACTCGAGCTGAATCCCTCCTACGAAGAAAAATTCAAACTGAATATTCCCATGAGGCGTTACGGACAACCTGCTGATACGGCACAGGCTATTCTGTGGCTATGCGACCCCCGCAATACCTTTGTGACAGGACTGGCGCTACCCATTGACGGCGGTATGATGGCTGTATAAGCCGGAACTATGTTTCTTATTGCTGAAAAACTGAATTGAATAGTATGATTTTTGCTGGACGGTACCGCCATCTTATTCTATTATTAGTGGTAGCCTTTGGCTTTTTCTGGAACCTGGGCAATGCCCCTCTGTTTGATGAGGATGAGGGCTTCTTTGCCGAAGGAACGCGTGAAATGGCTCTGCGTGGAGATTTTATCTCTACCTATATTAACCAGGAACCCCGCTTTGATAAGCCCCCCCTGACCAACTGGCTACAGTACGGAGCTACGCAGCTACTGGGCTGGAACGAATGGGCCATGCGCCTGCCTTCGGCCGTGGCGGCTCTGGGCTGGATGCTGGCCATATTCCTGTTTGTGCGAAAGCGACTGAGCGAGCGGGAGGCTTTCTACGCCACACTCATGGCAGCCTGCTCTCTACAGATCACCATCATTGGCAAGGCGGCCCTGGCCGATGCCCTGCTCAATGCCTTTCTGGTGGGGGCCATGTTTAGCCAGTACGAGATACTGCAGGGCGGTCATAGGAAGTATACCTTTCTTTTCTACGGATTTTCGGCGCTCGGCTTTCTGTCCAAAGGCCCCATTGCGGTACTGGTACCCGGTGCGGTTACGGTCCTGTACCTGCTGCGCTGGCGGAGTATCCGGCCGCTCTGGCGGGTCCTCGACGGCTCAGGTATCCTCTTGTTTCTGCTTATTACGCTGCCGTGGTACTTACTACAGTACCAACAGATGGGGCAGGCATTCATAGATGGTTTTTTCCTTAGCCATAACGTCAACCGCTTCCGGACTACCTTTGAAGGCCATTACGGCGGCATCCTGTACTTTGTACCTATCCTGCTGGTGGGGCTACTACCCTATACGGCGGTGGTACTTTCGGCTTTTGGCAGGCTGCGCTACCTGTGGCACGACAGGTACTTCTCGTTCCACCTGCTGTGGTTTGTTTTTATCTTTGTGTTCTTCTCGCTGTCGGGTACCAAGCTGCACCACTATATTATCTACGGCTATACGCCACTCTTTGTGCTGGCAGCCTGGTACATTGCTTACAATCCCGGCTTGCCGCTGATCTGGCCCCTGCTGGTATTCATGATCATTCTGCTGGTGGCGCCTTTTACGCTGCCCAACTTTATTCCGATGATCAATGATGCTTATGTTGTGGAGGTCATACAGGGAGCCGCCGCTGAGTTTAATCAGGAGTATTACATCGCTATGGGAGTACTCTTGCTGGTCTTGCTGGTATTGGAAGTAAAGAAGAGCTGGCCCAAGGACCTGCGGCTGCTACTGGCCGGACTGGTACTGCTGGTGACGATCAATATTCTTTGGATGCCCCGGCTGGCCAATCTCCTGCAGGAGCCGGTGAAGCAGGCGGCTCTGCTGGCCAAACAGCGGGGCTATACTAATCTGGTGGTGTATGATCACTATTACCCCAGCTTTCATTTTTACTCCGGCCTATTTGCCGAAGAACGTACACCTCGCACTAGTGATATCGTACTGGCCCGAAAGCACCGCCTGGAGGGAGTGCAGAACAAGGAGATTCTTTACGAAAAATACGGAGTGGTACTGGCCAGAATCCAAGGGCCATAACGGGTAGTTGCAGGAACTTGGGACAAATGGATAAGCAAGAAAAAAAGCATCTATCTTCCAACCAATAGCAGTAGGGGAGAGTCTCACCTGAAAAACTTGTCATCTATGAAAATACGGATACTGCTGGCAGCCCTCCTGCTTACGCTGATTTCAACAGCTGAGCAGTGTGGTATTGGCCCTGATCGCCTGCGCGACGGTTGCTTCGCCGACGCCCCCCTGGAAACAATTCCATGGGCTAAAAACCAATTAGCTTCCTTCCAGCAACCCAAAAGCGGGCCTTTGCGCGTAGTAGTATACTCCTACCGTAATGAGCAGTTTCTGGCTTTTGAGAACGCATTTATTTCTTCGCCCATGAGCTATATTTTTGACTGCTCGGGTACCTCTATTGCACAGAGAAATATAAATTATAACGGCTTCTATGATGAAGTCAAAACGCTCAAAGTACTTATTAGAGATACTTATTAGATTATTGCTGTCAAAGTACCCTACGCGCTGGCTAAGCGATATATTACTAGCTATCATTGAAAAAGCCTGAGGCCACTGTCAGACAGCGGCCCCAGGCCTGAAACCTCCCGTGGTGTGGATATTAACTGATTAATTATTCATAGTAAGTTGTTCGTGCGTCTCCTCCACGTTGTGGCGGAGCATCAGGCCCGACGATACGCTCGCCAGTACCAGCTTCAGTTCCGGGTGGATATTGTCTTTGAGCCAAACTTTCCCGTTGTTCAGGGTCGATACCGCGCCGATGGTCTTACCATCCAGTTGGAACTCGTAGCCGTAAACAGTGGTAGGATTAGCTAGTTTGGAGCCGCCTTCCAGTTCGCGCAGACCCACAATATCAATGCGGGTACCGTCGGTGTTGCTGCGGATAAAGCCTAACGTGGTGTTTTTGAGCGTACGGCCGCCGTCTACGTTGTGGACGATAAACTCCCAGCCTTCCTTAGAGCCGCTGAGTTCAATACCACCGGCAAAGTAGTTGCGGTAGTTGGTTGAGAGGGAGAAGTACTCCCGTACGGGCGATACATCCACATCTCTAAAACGGCTTACAAAGGCTACCTCCGCCGAACGGCCACCGGGGCCATACTGCTGGAAGCTTAGTTTTTCACGGGCTCCGTTGAAGCGGGCTACAAAGGGTATCGAATAGCTGAATGTCCAGCCGCGCTTTACTTTACTGGTAGTATAGTCGCCGAAGGTGAGTACCTGCCCGATCTGGAATCCCTGGCGTCCTTTGACAGAATACTCCGTCGAAACAGATTTGAGGTCATTGGTAACTGCAACTTCGGCAGTACGACAAGCCGTAAAGGCTACGGCCAGAAATGCGAGCATGAGGGTGTACCGTCCGGCGGTAACGATGGGGGTGAGTGTTATTTTTTTCATGGCTAACTAGGTGATTACTGTATATAAGAGGTGCAGGTGCAGCAAAAGGTTGGAACAGGAGCCACTTTTTTAGCCAGTTTTTTAGTGGAAGCTAGCTGTTTTTTATAGAATATTGTACTTAGCCTTTGATACTAACTGTCTGCTCCGAATTGTACATTGTGTGCATCTGGAGGCCCGAAACTAGTTAAACCTATTGACAGGTAGTCTCTGTTTTGTATGAAGACGGGATACCTGCTGATCAGTGGAGCAGGTACATTACCAATGGAAGCCAGTACTATACGTCATCGTCCTGCTTATCTTCTGCCGTTGCTGGTAGCGGCACAGTTTGCCGGTACTTCGCTCTGGTTTGCTCCCAATGCCGTTTTGCTCAATCTGCAGCCCTTTCATCCCGGCGTTACTACCTTTCTGCCTACCATGACCACGGCCGTGCAGCTGGGTTTTGTGCTGGGTACTCTTTGCTACTCCTGGTTTTCGGTAGCCGATCGGTACTCGCCCGTGCGGGTATTTATGCTGTCGGCTCTACTGGCCGCCCTGACCAACGCGGGAGTACTGCTGAGCTACCAGTGGCTCCCGGGCCTGTTCATGACGCGCATGGCGGTAGGCTTTTTTCTGGCCGGGGTGTACCCCGTTGGGATGAAGATCTGCAGCGATTGGTATGAGGCCGGTTTGGGCAAGGCACTGGGCTATCTGGTGGGAGCGCTGGTACTGGGGACCGCATTTCCGCACCTGATCCGGGCCCTGTCGGTGCAGCTCGACTGGCGATACGTGATCCTGGCTACGTCGGCCCTGGCCGTAGCCGGTGGACTGGTAGTAGGCCTATTGGTAGCAGATGGACCTTTCCGGCGGAAGGCCGGGCGGCTCAATCCTGCCATGCTCGGGGAGGTATTCCGGGTACCTGATTTCAGGCGGTATGCCTTTGGGTACTTTGGCCATATGTTTGAGATATACACCTTCTGGGCCTTCGTTCCGCTATTGCTGTTCACCTATACCCGACTGACCGGAACTGGACTGGATGTACCTCTTTGGTCATTCGTGATTATAGCGGTAGGGGCTCTGGGCTGCGTCTCACTGGGTGAACTGTCGCAGCGGTGGGGAAGCCATCGGACCGCCTGGCTGGCGCTGCTGATATCGGCTATTTGCTGTGGACTGGTACTTGGTATGGCGCTGTTGCCGGTAGTGGTACTGGTAGGGTACTTGATTGTATGGGGCATGAGTGCAGCGGGTGACTCGCCGCAGTTTTCGGCACTTGTGGCCCAGCACGCTCCCGTCGATTATCGGGCTACGGCCATTACTATCGTTACCTCCATTGGTTTTTTTATTACCATTCCCAGCCTGTACCTGACGCAGTGGCTGTTCGGCCTGTTTGGGCACCAGGCGCTGGTCGTGCTGGTACTGGGTGGTATCTTTGGCCTGCGGGCCATGCGGCATCGAAAGGTAGCCCCACGTGTATGATAACACCTACAAAAGCTAACATTAACTGTATTGGTTAAGTAGATCATAAATATAAGAAAGCTGCAAACCGTAGCCTGTGTCCCCACAGGCCACGGAATTAATAACCTTGTTAATCAATACACCGTCGCTAAAAACTACTAGCTAACCCCTACCTATGAAACCAGCCAGTTATTGGGTAAATAAATACAACATGCAGGCCCACCCCGAAGGAGGGTACTTTGCTGAAACCTACCGCTCCGCGGAACAGATCCCCCAGTCGGCCCTGCCCGACCGCTTTGGAGGCAGTCGGGTGTTCAGTACCGGGATATATTTCCTGCTTGAAGGGCACCACTTCTCGGCACTGCACCAGATCCAGTCCGATGAGCTGTGGCACTTCTATACCGGCGATCCGCTGGAGGTGTACGTCATCCATCCGGAGGATGGTCTATTGGAAGTCATCAGGCTAGGGCCTGATCCAGAGCGGGGCGAGGTGTTTCAGGCGGCGGTACCGGCGGGTACCTGGTTTGGCTCCCGCCCCATTCCTGGCAGCACCTACTCACTGGTAGGCTGTACCGTAGCGCCGGGCTTTGATTTTGCTGATTTCGAACTGGCCGATCGGGAGCTGCTGCTGGCGCAGTATCCCCAGCACCGGGAGGTGATTGAGGCGCTGACGCGGTAGCTTAGTTGGCTACAGCTTTCTGCGGATTACCGTCGAGTGCAGTACCCGGATGCGCCAGCCTTTTCGGGTCTTTTCCAGAATGGCCGATTCCAGCCAGCGGATGGTTGTTTCTTTTTGGTTGCGGGTGATTACCGCGGTATTCTCGTAGTTGGTCCAGGCTAAGTTGCCCTTCACAATGGTGTTGAAGAAGTCAAAACTGTTGAGGCGCTTGAAGTCGGCCGGGCGTGTGACGGCGAATTTGACTGCCAGCGTATCTATATTCCAAACCATCCCGTCTTCCAACAGCAGAAAATCCTCCGTAACCGTTTCCTTCATCTTTGGGATGCTGGCTTCTGTCAGGGCGTCAAAAAACAGCACTACCATCTGCTCTACCTCTTTCTGTTCTTTGGTTTTGGTTTGGGCCAGTACCTGCTGTAGAGGCAGGCTGATGAGTATCAGCAGGAGTATCTTTTTTAGCATATTGAGTAAGTTGAAATATGATTATCTGACCTTATAGAAGCCACTACTGCAGGAGTTCCCGTTCTTTCAGCCAGTCAAATATGATCTGATCGACCGGCGATACCTTATCCCGGTCATAGTAGCTGAGCCATACGACCTCCTCTATCTCGTTGGAGGCGGCTATGGTACCTTCGTAGCTACTCTCATAGCAGGTCATCTTCACTTCCACGCCTTCGGGCTGGTTGTCTGCCTGCGCCTGAAATACACCTACCAGCCGGATACTGTCCTCAACCAGCTCCACAGTGAGTTCTTCCCGAATCTCACGGGAGAGCGCTTCCCAATCACTTTCGCCGGGATCCCGTTTCCCTCCCGGAAAGTAGTACTTACTTCGGCCCCGGCTCCGGGTGCTCAGTATTTTGCCGTCGCGAATCTCAATCCAGGCTAGTTTGTCTATGATAGTCATAGCGGGTAGTGGTAATCCGGCCGCTAAATTAATGATAAAGCTGTACAGTACTACCGGGTCCAAGGGTACTTACATCCCGATGTCCACTCAGTAGATATTTTCCGGCCCAACTGGTAGTTTCCATGTTTTGACGCTTTTCTACAAGTAGCCGTACTAATCCCTGACGTATGAAAGCCATCACTCCTACCTACCTGTCTCTGATCACCGTAGCAGCACTTTCGCTGGGGCTCTTTTCTGGCCCATCGGCAGCAAACGCCCAGTCTGCGCGCAAAACCGTTTCCCTGTTTGACGGTAAGACCCTGAACGGCTGGAAAACCGTCGACTCGGCCCAAGCGGAGTGGTGGTACGTAGCTGATAGCGTGATCAGGAGTGGCGATGGCGTCAAAAAGATACCTGACAACAGCTACCTGTATACCACCCGTGAGTACGGTGATTTTGAGTTTCGGTGTTTGTTCCGGTTGTCCGGCAATCCGGCTACGGGTATGATCAACAGCGGCATTCAGTACCGGTCCCTCGTCCAGAACGGCAAGATGATTGGGTACCAGGCTGACATCGGCCACGGGTACTGGGGTGATATCTACGATGAACACCGCCGTGAAAAGCTTGTAGGGGGCGACCTAAGTACCCTACGGCACCTGCTCCGCGAAGACGGCTGGAACAGCTACATCATCCGCTGCCAGGGCAACCGCCACGAACTATACATCAACGGTGTTAAAACCTGTGAGTACATCGAGAAAGACCCTAACATCCCTAACAAGGGCGTCATTGCGGTCCAGATCCATTCGGGCGGTGCGGCGCAGGTAGAGTTCAGGGATATTACGCTGACGGAGCTGTAGTAATTTGTTAGTACAGATTCAGCTCTAAACCATTATTCATACTCCGAGATGACTCTTGTTAAATACAGATCCGGAAAAACAGGTAGCTCCAGAGCTGGAAGTGGTTACTTCGGCAACAGCTTATTCACCGCTTTATCCAGTTCGGGCATAGAGACCAGGTCGTAGTAGAAAGTACTCTTGGGATATTGAATTAAGGTCCACCAATGATTTTCCTTTGTATTGAGCCAGATGATCCGCCTCATACCTTTGTCAGTCAGGTTCTCGAAGGTCATTTCATTGGTAGTGACTCGGGTGGCTTTCCATACATCCGGATCCTCGAACACAATAGTACCCTCTCTCAACACGATTCGGGAATTTACTTTTACTGTAGTATCTCCTCCTTTTATAGCGATACTATAACAGCGTAGCGAGTTGTCATTCTGCTGCCGCCAGGTTTCATAAAAAGGCCCCTGATTAGTCATTCCCTTCCAGGTTCCAATGAGCCAGTGCGTCTTGGGGAGAAAGGTAGAATCAACAAGGGTACCTTGGACAGTTGCCGTCGCTCTAACAGTAGTACCAACCAAAACCTGCGGATTTTCCTGCGCCCGGGCCGAGTTCCAAAGGAGCAGGCAAAGGCATACCAGTGTTGGTAAGAAAAGTAGTTCTTTTTTCATGGCATATCAGAGTAGAAGTATAAAAGCGCAACTGATTGTTAGGTACTTAGCCTTATTAAAGGCTGCTTTTTTTAGTAATACTAATCTAATGCCACAGAAATAGGGGTATGATTATCAGTATGTTAATTGATTATTTGGTGGAAAAATTGTTCTAAAATGAACAGCTGTGTCCGTCGTTGGACAGCTCACTGAGCCTTTGCCTACAACAAGCCTGGTTTTGGATTTAATGACCTGATCCTATTTATTAGAGACTAAAACTTTCATCCATTTAATGAACATAGTAAATGGCTGCCTCTGATCAATCTATCGTAGTACTGGGTTGCTTTGATACCAAAGGCGAGGTTTTTGCCTGGCTGCGGGAATGCCTGCTGGGGCAGGGCGAGCGCGTCTTGACCATCAATACCGGCGTGCTGGGCACTACTGACCGGTTTCTGGTAGATATTGAATCGGAAGCGGTGGCCGAAGCCGCCGGAACCACCCTCACCGACCTACGTACCAGGCGGGATCGCGGACAAGCCGTAGACTGCATGGGAAGGGGAGCCGCTAAGGTACTATCCGGATTAGTAGAAGAAGGAAAAGTAAAAGCGGTTATTGGCATGGGGGGCGGCGGAGGTACCTACATCGCTCTGGCCGCTATGCAGGCCGTACCACTGGGCACTCCCAAACTGTGTCTGAGTACGGTGGCCGCCAAGGATCTGTCCCGGCAGGTCGGCGACAAGGATATTACCCTCATGCCCTCGGTGGTAGACGTTGCCGGACTCAACAGCATCATTGGCCCGCTGGTCCAACAGGCTGCGGCGGCCATCAGTGCCATGGCTGGGGTAGCCCGAAACGCTACGACCGCTTCGGCCGGTAGTATCGCCATCAGCATGTTTGGCAACACCACCGCCTGTGTTGATGCCTGCACCGAACTACTGACCCGACAAGGCTACGAGGTACTGGCTTTTCATGCCACGGGCGTGGGCGGCAAAACCATGGAAGCCCTGATCCGGGAAGGCTGCTTTGACGCCGTTTTGGACTTAACAACTACCGAACTGGCTGATGACCTGTGCGGGGGTATCTGCAGCGCCGGTCCCGAACGACTGACCGCCGCGGCTCGGATGGGTATTCCGCAGGTGGTGGTTCCGGGTTGTCTGGATATGGTTAACTTTGCTCATCCGGATACAGTACCCAAGCCCTACCGGCAGCGGGAAATGTACCGCTGGGCACCGGATGTCACGCTGATGCGGACCAATGCGGAAGAGAACCGGCAACTGGGTGAGCAGTTGGCCCAAAAACTAAATCCATCCGCGGCTCCCGTGGCTGTGCTGTTGCCCCTGAAAGGAATATCACAGATCGATGCCGGAGGAGGCGTATTTTTTCGTCCTGAAACAAATAGGGTTTTATTTGATGCGATACAGACCCATGCCGCGGAACATATAGAAGTGAGAGAGGTAGATGCTCATATCAACGACCAGGCGTTTGCCGAAGTACTGGTACAAACCCTGCTGGACCTGATTCAAAAGGACAAAATAACAAAAACAGGTACTTAGGGTACCCTTTTTATCATTTCAAAAAATTAAGATAGACTATTATGCCAAATCCATGGACCGGTAAGGGGAATCCTTATACCCGACAAGAGGTCAGAGAGCGCCTGCGGGCTACCCTGGATCAGAACAAAGCCATTATTGCGGCCGGAGCGGGGACGGGGATCAGCGCCAAATTCATCGAAAAGGGCGGGGCCGATCTGATCATTATCTACAATTCAGGCCGCTTCCGGATGGCCGGACATGGCTCCACGGCTGGCCTGATGGCCTATGGTGACGCCAATGCCGTGGCCATGGAAATCGGAGAGTTTGAAGTACTGCCCGTGGTGGAAGAAATCCCTGTTATTTGTGGCGTACACGGCTCCGACCCCCGACGCCGGATCTGGCACCATCTGCTGAAGGTAAAAGAAATGGGTTTTTCGGGCATTAATAATTTCCCGACCCACTCCATCGTAGACGGGCAGTTCCGGCAGGTACTGGAAGAGACCGGAATGGGCTTTGACAAGGAAGTAGAGATGGTTCGGATTGCCAGCAAAATGGAGCTTTTCTCCATCGTGTACGTAGCCAAACCGGAGGAAGCCCGGCAGATGGCCGAAGCCGGTGCCGACGCCATTATTGCCCACGTAGGTACTACGGTAGGTGGTTCTATTGGCGTAGTAGAAGCCTCCTGCACCATGGACGACGCCATTGAGCGTACCCAGCAGATCATAGAAGCCGCCCGGGCCGTCAATCCCGACTTGTTCTTCCTGACCCACGGTGGACCGGTCAATACGCCGGAGGATGTACGCCAGGTCCTGGATGCCACCGATGCCCACGGCTTTGTCGGCGCTTCCTCGCTCGAGCGTATGGGCGTAGAGGCTTCCCTGACGGACCTGACCCGACGCTTTAAGGCCCTTACGCTACCGGATCGACAGAAGTAGAAAGAACTGTAACTTGTGCCGATATAAAAATGGAATGAGGCGGTGTTCGAGCGTAAGTAGTAAGTAATGTACCCACTATGTCTGAGAAATCACTGGCCTACTACATTGAAGTACTAACTTCACTTAAACAGGATTCTGCCAGTAAGAAGAAATACGGTTTTGCGGCGCCTCATAAACCTGTACTTGTTCTAAGCCTTATTCAGGCTTTTGAGATGGGTTTGGTTATTGATGAAAATATTTGCCTTACTCCCGAGCTAGTTGGGCTTTTTACTGCTAACTGGTCTACTCTTGTTACAGCAGAGGGATATCAGGCTACTATTGCACAACCTTTCTACCATTTGTCTAATGAAAAGAAGGACTGGTGGCGTCTGGTACCAAACCCAGGTTGTGAGATTTGGATAGAAAATGCAGGTTCTATGCATTCATTCCGTAACCTTACCAGTGCGGTGGATCATGCAGAGATTGATGTAGAGCTAGCGGTTATACTGTCACAGGCTAGAAGTAGAACCATATTAAGGGAAGCTGTTTTGCAAAAGTACTTTCCTGAGCAGGCAAATACTGATCTAAGTAGAGCAGGTGATTATTTCCAGAAGATCAGCAACCAGATTATCAATGAAGATCCGGGTACCTATGCAGCCCGTATTCGTCAGCTCAAAGAGCGTATGTCCGGAGATGTAAAGCAGAGGGAGTTATTTCAACAGGAAATTTATATTCGAGGCGGTGCTTTTAAACGGGATGTACCTAAGTACTACGGCTACACGTGCAGTATCTCAGGGTTGAAAATAGACGCTACATTTAATGTATCCATGATTGATGCCTGTCATATAGTACCATTCAGCAGGAGCTATAATGATACTATAAGCAATGGTATTGCGCTTTGCCCAAATCTTCATCGGGCATTTGACAGAGGAATGATAGCTGTGGATGAAAATCATAGAGTACTTGTTAGTAAGCACTTTACCGAAAGTACCGATGCATCCTATTCAATCAAGAAACTCGGAGGTACTTCTATTCTCCTGCCAGAAGAATCCCGCTTTCACCCACTACCCGAAAACCTTGAGTGGCATAGGAAGCATATTTTTAAAGGTTAGGCTATCTGTAATACCTTTTAAGAAAGTTGTATCAAGCTAAACAAAAAAGCCTCAGATTTCTCTGAGGCTTTTCTTCGTAGCGGGAGCTGGACTCGAACCAGCGACCTTTGGGTTATGAGCCCAACGAGCTACCAACTGCTCCATCCCGCGGTGTTGTTGTTGGATTGGACTGCAAACATACGAGAGAGTTTTCAAAAAATCAACTACCTTTGTAAAAATATTTTTCAGAAGCGTTCTCAGTCCTGTTTCTCTCCTTGTTCCCCAACAACCAGGTGGGTTGTTGAGTTCGTCTGATATACAACTTATTATCTTTATTGGAGTAAAATTTCTTTGGTTATGGAAAATAGTTCAGCCACTGACCAGCCCGCCGACTTTCGCGCCGGGTTTGTGAGTATTATAGGTAAGCCTAACGTGGGGAAGTCAACCCTGATGAACGTATTGGTAGGGGAGCGGCTCTCCATCATTACGTCCAAGGCCCAGACTACCCGCCACCGGATCATGGGTATTCTCAACGGAGAGCACCAGGGGACGCCGTTTCAGCTGATCTACTCCGATACCCCGGGTGTGGTAAAGCCTGCTTATAAGCTGCACGAGTCTATGATGACCTTCGTAAAGGGATCACTCGAAGATGCCGACGTGGTCCTGTTCGTGACGGAGATGGGCGAAAAAGCCGCTGACCACGAAGTACTACCCCTGCTAAAGCGGGCCGATGCACCCATACTGCTGATCCTGAATAAGATTGACCTCTCTAACGAGCAGGAGGTAAAAATGAAAATGGAAGAGTGGCGACAGGTAGTAGATGCAGCCGAGATCATCCCGATATCGGCGCTGCACAGTGCCAATATTCAGTCGCTCTTTCAGGCTGTTGTGACGCGGCTGCCGGTCCACCCGCCTTATTTTGATACCGAAGAACTTACTGACAAGCCCGAACGTTTTTTTGCTTCGGAGATTATTCGCGAGAAGATATTTCTGAATTACCGCCAGGAGATTCCGTACAGCAGTGAGGTAATAATCACGGAGTTTAAGGAGCGCGATGATATCATTGTGATCCGGGCGGAGATCATTGTCGAGCGCGCGACGCAGAAAGGCATCCTGATCGGGGAGAAAGGCTCCATGCTCAAAAAAGTAGGGGTGCAGGCCCGGAAGGATCTGGAAGCTTTCTTTGACAAGAAGGTGTTTCTGGAGCAGTACGTACGGGTAGAGCCTGACTGGCGCAGCAAAGAGAACAAACTGCGGCAGTATGGATACAACAGAAACGACTAAAGAAGTACTTACTCTTTTGGAATAGATAGTAGGTGAGTTACCCCCTCCGATAGTAGGAGGGATATAATTTTAAAAAAACGAGTGCCGTGAGGGGGAATAGGAGTACTCTTCACATTACAATTAATAAAGATGGCAAATATAATTAGTATAGTCGGACGCCCAAACGTGGGCAAGTCGACCCTGTTCAACCGCCTGATCGAAGAACGCAAGGCGATTATGGACAACCAGAGCGGGGTAACCCGCGACCGCCACTACGGCTACGGTGAGTGGATAGGTAAGTATTTTACGGTCATAGATACAGGAGGATATGTAGTAGGCTCGGAGGATATATTCGAAGGAGCCATACGTGAGCAGGTGGAGCTGGCGATTGAAGAGTCGACCGTAGTCTTGTTTGTGGTAGATACCATGGCTGGCCTGACCGAGCTGGATAAAGAGTTCGCCAATGTACTGCGGCGCTACAATAAGCCCGTGTTCCTGGTAGCGAACAAGGTCGAGACGGTGGAGCGTCACCAGTCGGCAGCGGAGTTCTACGAGCTGGGACTGGGCGAAGAGATCTACCCGATATCGGCTCAGAATGGCCACGGTACGGGCGAATTGCTGGATGACGTAGTGAAGCATTTTGCGGATCCGGGCGTGGAAGACCCCGAAGCGGGAATTCCACGGATAGCTATCCTGGGACGTCCTAACGTAGGAAAGTCGTCGTTCCTGAACGTATTAACAGGTACTGACCGCAGCATCGTGACCGACATAGCCGGTACCACCCGCGATGCCATCCATACTCATTACAAGGCTTTCGGACGGGAATTTATCCTGACCGATACGGCCGGTATCCGTCGCAAATCCCGCGTGAAGGAAAATATCGAGTTTTACTCCACGCTGCGCTCGGTAAAAGCTATGGAAGATTCAGATGTATGTATCGTACTGCTTGACGCTACGCTGGGACTGGAAGGTCAGGATATTACCATCATCGCGCAGGCCATCAAGGCTAAGAAGGGCGTGGTGATCATGGTCAATAAGTGGGACCTGGTAGAGAAAGATTCCAAGACTGCCGACATCTTTAAGAAGGATATTTACGAGCGGCTGGCTACAATGAGCTACATACCGATCATCTTTACGTCGGTACTGGAGAAGCAGCGGATATTCCAGGTGATGGAAAAGGCCATGGAGGTATATGAGAACAAGACCAAGAAGATATCTACTTCCAAACTGAACGAGGTGATGCAGGCGGAGATTGCGAAGTACCCACCACCGGCCTACCGGGGCAAGTACATCAATATCAAGTACATGATCCAGCTGCCGACCCCTTCACCTACCTTCGTGTTTTTTAGCAGTAATCCCAAGCACGTTAAGGAGCCCTACATGCGCTACCTGGAAAACCGGATGCGTGAGAACTTTGACTTTTCGGGAGTCCCCATCACGATGTTCTTCCGGGAGAAGTAATAGAGCCCATTTGTGAGTAGAAGTCATGAATATAGTACCGGAGTTGTTCCCCGTTCCTACTACTGGATAGGAGCGGCTCTGGTACTGATAGCTGCCTTCTGCTTTGCCTGCAAAGGGGTACTGGTCAAGCTGGCCTACCAGTACCAGATTGATGCCATCTCGCTGGTGGCGCTGCGTATGCTGTTTTCGCTGCCGTTTTATGTACTGGCGGCTTTGCGGCTGTCACGGCAGCAGACCAACATCCGGCTTACCCTGCCGCAGTGGGGCTACCTGAGCCTGATGGGTATAGTCGGCTACTACTTTGCCAGCTACTTTAACTTTTTGGGGCTGGTGTACATTACAGCCAGTCTGGAGCGGGTGCTCCTGTTTATCTACCCTACCTTCGTGCTATTGATGGGAGCGTTCTTCTTCGGGCGCCGCATCACCCGGTTGCAGTACGGCGCGCTGGCGCTGACGTACCTGGGTATAGTACTGGCTTTCGTGCCTAACGTGGATACCGGTGAGCAGAAGGATCTTTTCTGGGGGGCTTTCTGGGTGATCGTAAGCGGAATTGTGTACGCGGTGTACCTGGTAGGTAGTGACCGCATCATTCCGGTGGTAGGCTCGCAGAAATTTACCTGCTACGCCATGATCGCAGCTACGGTACCAACGGTTGTGCATGCAGTCGTGGAGAATGGTTTTACGTTGTTCAGCTTTCCGGCGCCAGTGTACTACATCAGCCTGATCATGGCACTCTTTGTGACGGTACTTCCCACCTTTATGCTGGCCGAAGGCATCAAACGCGTGGGATCGGGCAATACCTCCATCATTGCCAGCATTGGCCCTATATTCACTATTGTACTGGCTACGGTAGTATTGGGCGAGCAGATAGACCTGCTGCAGATGACAGGTACCTTACTGGTGCTGGCCGGTGTGGTACTGGTTGGGTGGAAGGGAAAGAAATAGCTGAGTGAGCGGGACTACTGATTCTGTTCCTGGCTTTCCAGGTAATCAAGATAACTTTTGATGATGGCGTAGTCGGCCTCCGCCCAGTCGAGGCTATATAGTTCGTCAGGAGCCAGCCAGCGGATTTCTTCGTGGTCAACAAGCTGGATATCAAAGGTCAAAAGCTGACACACAAACGGGACCAGTTGGATTTCGCGCCAGCCGTCGTCGCGTATACTCAGGGGCAGACGGACGCCTATCTCGACCGCCACGTTCAGCTCTTCCAGAATCTCGCGATTAAGGGCTTCTTCTTCGGTTTCGTCCTCTTCCAGCTTTCCGCCCGGAAACTCCCATTTCAGAGGTAATGATAGGGTAGCGCTACGCTGGGCAGCCAATATTTTTCCTTCGTGCTCGATAACAGCACAAGGTACCTTTACAACTAACTTTACCGGCATTTCTGATCCTACCATTCCCTTGATTTTCAAGCCGCAAAAGTACGAGTAATAAATGTTACTCGTGCATTAACTTTTGGTAACACCTGTAAAAATCTGTGCCTTTCAGGTGTTACCTATAAACAGAGAATGGTATTTTTTATTGCATAAGCGGCTGAATGCTAAGGTAAAGCGGGTTGCTTAGGGGCTGTAACTACTATGAGTAGAACCCAATGAGTGCCAACTAAAACAGCTCGCCATTACGGTACTTAGGCACAACTCCCAGGTGCCGGTAGGCCTTTTCGGTAGCTTCGCGTCCCCGTGCGGTACGCTTCAGGTACCCTTCCTGAATCAGAAACGGCTCGTAGACCTCCTCAATCGTTTCGGCTTCTTCGCCGCAGGCCGTAGCAATGGTGGAAAGCCCTACAGGACCTCCCTTGAACTTCTCAATGATCGTGAGCAGGATACGATTATCCATTTCGTCCAGACCGTTCTGATCCACATCCAGCGCTGTAAGGGCCATTTCGGCAATGGCTACCGTAATGTTGCCCTTGCCTTTGACCTGGGCGAAGTCGCGGGTGCGGCGCAGCAGGTTGTTGGCGATACGTGGGGTACCGCGGCTGCGGCGGGCTATTTCATAAGAAGCTTCCTCGTCAATGGGGGTACCCAGTATAGATGCTGAGCGACGTACAATAGAAGCCAACAGCTTGGCATCGTAGTACTCCAGGCGCGCATTGATCCCGAAACGAGCCCGAAGGGGCGAGGTAAGCAAGCCAGCCCGGGTGGTAGCTCCTACCAGCGTAAAAGGATTCAGCCCAATCTGGACGCTGCGGGCGTTGGGGCCGCTATCCAGCAGGATATCTATTTTGTAGTCCTCCATGGCCGAGTAGAGGTACTCTTCTACGATCGGGTTGAGGCGGTGAATCTCATCAATAAACAAGACGTCGTACTGCTGCAGGTTGGTCAGGAGTCCGGCCAGGTCACTGGGCTTGTCCAGTACGGGACCCGACGTGATTTTCAGATTAGCGCCCAACTCGTTGGCTACGATATGCGAGAGGGTGGTCTTGCCCAGGCCCGGAGGGCCGTGCAGCAGTACGTGGTCAAGTGCTTCACCCCGCTGGCGGGCCGCCTGAACGAATATCTTCAGGTTAGCCAGCACCTTATCCTGTCCCGTAAAGTCGTCGAACGAAAGAGGGCGTAAGGCCCGTTCGATTTCTTTTTCGGTATTGGAAAGCTGTTCTTTATCTCCGGTCAAGTAGTCTTTGCGCATGGGGTGTTGGTAACTAAGTACCCTTTCCGGCTTGGGCCGGAAAGGGTATGAATGAGTAGGTCAAAAATAAGGATTTTTAAGCGGAAAACAGCACCCTAGCGTATAACCATAACCGAGCCGCGCATCACCGTAGAGCGGCGGTCGGGGTAGTCTTCACTGCCATAGCTCACTACGTAGGCGTAGCTACCCGGCTGTACTTTGGTACCGCGGTAGGTACCATCCCACTTCTGCTCTATGCTGTCGGTCGCAAAAATAACCTCACCCCAGCGGTTGTAGATCTTAAGGCTGAAGTCCCGGAAGTAAAGACCAAATACATCCAGATAGTCATTGGAGCCGTCGCCGTTGGGCGTGAAGGCGTCAGGAATGTACAGGCGTGGTTCGCAACGGTCTACTACCACGGTTGTTTTCTCAGTTGCACAGCCTTCCGGATTGGTCGCTATTACCAGGTACTGACCGATCCGGCTTACGGTGACACTTGCGGTAGTATCCGACGAATGCGGCCACAGGTACGAAAGGTTGTTGCGGCCGTTGGCCTGCAGCTTTACCACCCCTCCCTCATCCACGCAGAGCGGGAACTCAGGGGCCAGATCTACGGTAGGAGGAGGCGTTGAGCTGATTACAATCTGATCAGTACCTTCACAGCCATTCTCTGCATTACGAACGGTGAGGGTGTAGGTACCATTTTGTTCTACTACGATGCTTGGGGTAGTAGCTCCGGTACTCCACAGGTACTGGTTGCCGGGGAAGTTGACAGACAGCGGGGCTAGCTGTACGGTATCACCAATACACACGCCGCGATCCGGACCCAGACGCGCCAGGTTGTCTTTCTCCAGCCCTACAACAATACCCGTAAGAGTAAAGGTACAACCACCGGCGTCGGAGGTTTCGAGGCTGTAGGTACCGGGTTGCAGGTTAGTAGCCGTGGCATTGCTGCTGACTACCTGCCCGGTACTGCTGAGCCAGCGGTAGGTAGTAGGTTGTCCTCCGGTTATGTTGAGGGCGATAGAGCCTGAATCCGGTTGCGTACAGGCGGCATTATCTACCACCGCGGACATTCGCAAGGGGTTAGCCGCCGATCGGAGGGCAAAGGCCGTATCGGTTGTACAGGCCTGTGGGTTGCCGCTTACGCGTAGCAGGTAAGAACCTTCGCGCAGGCTGTCCACTCTTGGTCCATTACCCAATGGAGTATTGTCCGGTCGCGTCCAGGTGTAGTTGTACGTCCCTCCCGGACTGATAGACCTGACTTGGATGGCTCCGTCGGCAGAGGTACAGGTTGTGGGCGGAAGTAGATCAGCCGCGATGCGGGCCCGGGGGCGGGCTACTACCTGCAGTGTATCCTCATTGTAGCAGTCGTTGCCATTCTTAACCTCTACGAAGTAGATACCAGGCTGACGAACAGTAATGTCACGGCTGTTTTCGCCGGTATTCCACTTAAACTCGCGCCAGGTCTGGCCGGGAGCGGTGATGACAATCGAACTATCATTACACATGGTCGTATCAGGACCCAGTGAGAAAGCGGGTGGACGGCGGATGGTCATTTCCAAGGTATCAGCCTGGAAACATACACCTTGTGGGCCATTGGCTGCGATGGCTATATATTGACCAGTAGCGGTGGCTTTAAGTACCTTCTCCCGGCTGATAGGACGGCCGTTGTACAGCCACACAAACAGCTCAGCATCTACATTAGAGTTAAGCTCAACGCTGTTGCGGCATACATCCTGGTCAGGGCCCAGATCGATTGGATCGGGCGTAGCAAATATCTCTACCTGCTGGGTAAAGGTGGTATCCTTACATCGGTTGATGGCGCGTAGCGTTACGGTATAGATGCCGGGGTTCTGGTAGGTATGCTGTACCTGGGTTTGTTTGCCTGCCACGGGTGCACTGCCGTCTCCAAAGTTCCAGGTGTACATATCCTCAATCGGCTGACAGAGCGGACTGGCCTGGAACATGGTAGGAGCACCCGTACAGAAGCCATCGGCCTGGAAGCCGGGGCCGTCCTGCTGCTCCGTGAAGTTCTGCACCAGGCTCGGCAGACCCAGCTGGCTCTTTTTACCACCCAGGCTGACCCCCTCCGGGTCAAAGTCTACGGCATTGGCCGAGTTCTGATCTGGATTATTGATAACCCCCAGATAGTCGCTACCCTCTATAGCCAGGTAGATCCTACCATCGGGCCCCACCTGCAAGGCTCCGTATTTCTGCGTTTGCGAACTATCTATGGCAATTCGGGACTCGGCTATAAGGGCAGAGTCCCCCAAACTTATATCGTACTGTACCAGCAGCGAGGCCGTATCTTTGCCATTCCCGCTGAACGAGACGTACATTTTTTCTCCATCGGGTGAAAATTCCACCCCGTAGGCTTTGGGCGGAGCCGGCCCCAGATCAATCGTTCGTTCGTATTCAAGTTGCCCCGTAGAGTCTGAGAAGGTAAACAGCTCGACGTAGTTCTTGGGCGGGCCAGGTACTACTACGGCTAGTCTGCGCTTGCCCGAGGTACTATCCACGGGAGAAAACTTCATGTAGCCTTCCCCCTTTTCAGGCGTGTCATGTGCCATACCCAGCGGGTAGGTACCGGTTTCGGTCAGGCCGCCCGTCGTAGCATGGAATACACGGAATGTATTGTTGCCGTAGTCGTGAGTAATAACCCAATAGGTACTGTCAGCATCGTTACGTACTGAAGCAAGGCGCTCCGTAGTGGTCTGCTGTAGTACAGAATTCTGCTCCACAACGGCTCCGTTTCCATTATTACGGCGCATATCTACTACACTGGTCGTAAGCAGCTTGGTAGAGTCATTGATGTCCGTCGTCGTAAATACCGTGTAGAGATAGTCACAGCCCCGACAGGTAGGTTGTGGGACGATCAGAGCCGATTGAGTCGACTGTTTACTTCCTTTCAACGTCTGGCAGCTATCCGCCTGACAGGGCATCTCATTGCCCTCCTTGTCGAAGATTTTTATACCATCTGTATAAAAGAGTAGCTGTCCTTTGGAGTTAGCGATGGACGAGGTACCCTCCGGCGTATTTAGCTTACCATCCGTTATGGCCTGCGGAGCTCCGTTAGAAAAGTCAAGGCCCGCGTTGGAACCGAAGAACCACTTGGCACCCTCCTGCCCCGACTGTTCCAGACATATCTTCACATTAACCCGATCCTGAATTTTACACCCGTTGGGCAGGATTACTTCTACTGAGTAACAACCTGAGCTATCTACTTCCAGGGTTTGAGTAGTGTCGCCCTTGGGGTACCAGATGAACTTGGCTCCGGCGGGGGCACCACCATTAGGGTAAGGATCCAGCGTGATAGTTTGATCAGGACAGATTGTAGTATCCGGTTTCCAGTTCTGGAACATCGGAGGAAGCTCACCAATCTGTATGGGTACACTAAGACTATCCTTGCTGCCATTCTGCAGCGTTCTTACCAGACTTACCTGATAGGTACCCGGCATAGAATAAGAGTGCTGTGGGTTGCGACGTGTAGAAGTGTTGTTATCTCCGCTATTGGAGTCACCAAAGTTCCACTGCCACGCTACCGCCGTTTTCAGCGTATCACTGAACGAGGTCGAGTCGTCGGCGCAATTGGGGTTAGCCATACATTGCCCTTTGACCACAAAAGGGGTCTGGGCCATTGCGAGGTTACCACACAAGAGCAGTCCAAAACATACAATCCAAAAAAAGTTGCTGTAAATATTATGTATCCACTTCATGTTTTCGTTACATACTCAAAACCACCTATCTATGAAACTGCTCTTTACGGGACTTCTGTTAATTTTAACGAAAATAAATTTTTAAAATTTTGTGAGGCGTTTGCACTATTGCTACCCCTTCTGAATCTTTAGTACGTAAAGTCAACCTAATTTGTGAATAATTTTTATAATTTTTGTCTAGATTGAAATTGCGGCAGATTAATTGTGGTGTTTATAGATTTTGAGCTTTATGATAAAGAGATTACTACTTCTAATAATATTGACCCTAAGTGTGCTGGAAGGTTGGAGTCAGGACCCGCAATTTTCTCAGTTTTACGCTAATCCGCTCTATCTGAACCCCGCTATGGCAGGTAGTGCACTGGCTCCGAGAGCTACCGTAAACTACCGGAATCAATGGCCGGCCCTGTCTGCCAACTTCGTAACCAGTTCGTTTGGGGCTGATTTGCATCTGGCCAGTATCAACAGTGGAGTAGGGGTGCTGGTAACCATGGATAGCCAGGGTATGGGTAATCTTAAGTCAACGGATGTAAGTGCTCTGTATTCATATCAGCTCCGGCTCAACGAAGAAACCTACGTACGCATGGGCTTACAAGGTACCTACGCTACCCGTACGCTCGACTACTTTGGGCTCACCTTTGGCGACCAGTATTCCAATCAGGGCTATACCGGTAATCCTACGGGAGAGCCCCTGCTTCAGAATGGTATACCGCAGGTATCCTACGCTGACTTCTCGTCCGGAGCCATTATGTACTCTGACTGGTACTGGGCGGGGCTATCTGTACACCACATGAATCGACCCAATCAGGCCTTTTCGGACCTGGAAATAGCACGACTGCCCATGAAGACCAGCTTTCACGCGGGCCTCCGGATCCCTTTTGCCGGTTATACCTACCTGGGCAATGAAATAGACCGTGAGAAAACCATCTCTCCGGCTATTATGTACAAATCCCAGGGCAAGTTTGACCAGTTTGATGCCGGACTTTACGTTACCTACGCTCCTATGGTATTTGGTGCCTGGTACCGGGGTATTCCGGTCAAGAAGTACGCTGAGAATATCAACAACCACGAATCTTTCATTGTTTTGGCCGGATTCCGGCAGGACAAGTTTTCTATTGGATATAGCTACGATGCTACTATCTCGACGCTGGGATTTGGCAGCGGTGGTGCCCATGAAATTTCACTGTCTTACCTGTTTGATGAATTGACGCCCAAGAGCAAGCGCTTCCGGCGTAAAGACAAGCAGCTATCCTGTCCCAAGTTCTGATGCTAGTCAGGCTGTAACCGGATAGAGTAATTCTGAAAAGTAACCTATTTTTGTATGAGTAAATAGAGGTACTGCGGTGCCTTCTATTTACTCATTTTTATTTATCATTTATCTCATCAATATGTTGAAGTATATTAGTTTATTCGCTGCTATTATTGCACTTTTCCAACTGAGTGCACCCGTCAGCGCTAGTGCTCCGAAGCGTGAGTTTTTTGAGATCCGGATCTATCATGTAACTGGTAAGGCTCAGGAGGAGCGTATGGAGAATTACCTTAAGAACGCTTACCTACCCGCTATGCACCGGGCCGGTATCAAAACCGTTGGAGTGTTCAAGCCTGTCGAGTCAGATACCACTTTCGGTAAGCGTATCTATGTGCTTACGCCCCTGAAGTCCCTGGATCAGCTGGCAAAGCTTCCGCAGACTCTTGATAAAGACAAAGAATACCAGACCGCGGGTAAAGATTACATTGATTCAGAATTTAAAGATCCTGCCTACGCGCGTTACGAAACGATTATTCTGCAAGCTTTCTCAGGTATGCCTCAGCTCCAGAAGCCGGCTCTAAACAGTCCCCGCAGCGAGCGCGTGTACGAACTTCGCAGCTACGAAAGTCCTTCGGAGAAGCGCTACCTCAACAAGGTAAAGATGTTCAATACGGGTGGCGAGATCGGGATCTTCAACAAGCTGGGCTTCAACGCTGTGTTTTACGGCGAAGTACTGTCGGGCCGTCGTATGCCTAACCTGATGTACATGACTACTTTTGCTAACAAAGCTTCTCGTGATGAGCACTGGAAGGCTTTCAGCAATGATCCTGACTGGGGTAAGCTGAAAGATGTAGCGGAGTACAAGGACAATATGAACAAGCTGGAAATGTTCTTCATGCGTCCCACTGAGTACTCAGATATCTAATATTGGGCTTAAGTAGATACCAAAAAGAGCGGGCTCCGGTACTTTACCGGAGCCCGCTCTTTTTGGTATCTACTTTCTGTTTATACTACATCCACCACGTAGGGGGCGCGGTACTTACGGGTAAGCATGGCGTTGGCCTCCTTATCGCCCACGAATTTCTCCGTCTTAGGGTCGAAGGTAAGGGCACGGCCGGTGCGGTAGGCGATGTTGCCCAGGTGAGCCAGACCTGATGACAGGTGAGCCGTTTCGACGGGACCGTTCAGTATAGACGAGTCACGGGCTACTACGGCGTCGATAAAGTTTTTGTAGTGGTCACCACCGGCTTTGCGGGTAGGGCCGGGCTTGCGTTCACGTCCCAGGAAGGTTTCGTAGAAGTCATAGCCTTTCACAACCATGTACCCTTCGCTGCCGTAAAATATATTTCCGATATCCACGCCGTCCTCCTTGTTTGTCATCCATGGACGTACCTCAAACTCGATGATCTTCTTTTCTTTAGGATAAATGTAAGTAGAGGATAGTACCTCAGGCGTTTCCTGACAGTCATCCCAGAGGAACTTACCACCCGCCGAAGTAATCTTCTCTGGGAAGGTATCTACGCCCAGTCCCCACATACACAGGTCCGTTTCGTGAATACCTTGGTTGCCAATATCGCCGTTGCCGTAGTTCCAGTTCCAGTGCCAGTTGTAGTGTACATAGTTGCGGGAGAATGGTTTCATCTCCGCTGGGCCTGTCCACAGGTCGTAGTTCAGGCCTTCGGGTACGGGCTCAGTACCCTTGTTACCGATATCCGGGCGCCACTTGTATACCAGGCCGCGCGCCATGTACACGTTACCAATCAGACCGTCGCGCAGGTGCTTTACGGCTTCTTTCATCGCCTCCGAACTACGTAGCTGCACGCCGTGCTGTACGATACGGTTATACTTCTTGGCGGCATCAATCATCTTGCGGCCTTCAGCAAAGTTATGCGAGCCGGGCTTCTCTACGTACACATCCTTACCGGCCTGGCAAGCCCAGATAGTAGCCAGCGCGTGCCAGTGGTTCGGAGTAGCAATGCTCACCACGTCGATGGATTTATCTTCCATAACCCGACGCAGATCCTGTTCGGTCTTGACCTTCTTACCTGATTTGGACTCAAATTCCTGTGCAGTCTTCTGCAGTACATTGTTATCCGGATCACAGAAAGTAGCCAGTTCTACGTTACTCAGATTAGAGTAGCCACTGATGTGGTTCTTCCCACGGCCATTGAGGCCCAGTACCGCTACCCGTACTTTATCATTGGCTCCAAAGGCACTGGCCGGAATAATGGTAGGAATAGTAAGAGCGGCGGCCGCTCCAGCGGTATTCTTAATGAAATCCCTCCGGGATAATTGGTCAAGCTGTTTCATAAGGCAACGGGGATAGGATAAAATAGTGAAGCTTTGTTCTATTTCTTATAAGACGACAACCCCGTGCTACTTACCTTATTCAGATGAAAAAACTTTAGATAGAATTACCGTCTGACCAACAGATGCTTACGATCGGGTAGCCATTGGATGGGTACTAGATGGAGATATCCTCGCCGCAGTGCGGGCACTTGGTGTGTTTTTCACCTCTTTTTTTGTTCTGGTTTACCTGTTCCATAAAACCTGACGCCAGTATACCCGTAGGCAGGCTGAACAGAGCTATACCCAGAAAGGCAATGAAGCCACCGAATATTTTACCCAACACCGTTATGGGGTACACATCTCCGTAACCAACGGTGGTCATGGTAACTACTCCCCACCAGAGTGAAGCCGGTATACTCGGAAAAGCCTCCGGCTGGGCAGGATGTTCGAGGTAGTAGATGATACTGGAAGCGAGTACCATCGAAAACAGTAGGAAGGTATAGCTAAGTATAAGCTCTTCCTTCGTATACTCCACGGCTTTTTTGATCATGTTCAGAGCCTTGGAGTACTTGCTCATTCGGTACAGCCGTACCAGTCGCATCACCCGCAGCATTCTGATCAATCCAAAATCGGTTATATACAGCGTCAGGTAGAAGGGAAGTATAGCCAGTAAGTCAACCAAAGCCCATAATGAAACCATGTACCTAAGCCGACCCCAGAGGGGGTGGTGGTACTTTTTGTTCTCTACGCAGGACCACACCCTAAGACCATACTCTACCGTAAATACCAGTACTGAGAATGTCTCAAATTCTTTGAAGAAGGCATCCAACTGGGGGTCATCCCTAAGCTCTGGAACCGAGCGCAGCATGATGGCTAAAGAGTTGAGGGCAATCAGGCCGATGATAAAGAGGTTAGCGCTGAAGCGGAGATTGCGATTACCGTGGGCATTTATGGCCAGAGCCTCATATACTTTCTTTCTGAGCGAGTGCATGTATCTGATGAATAGGCTGAATAGGATCTTCAAGGTACCATGTGCAAGGCATAAAGAAAAAGGGGAATCTGCTTTGAAGCAAATTCCCCTCTTATATAGAGAATGACAAAGTACTTGTTCTATACGCTTATACTATGTCCTACCATAGCACGTACGGCGTTAGCGATACCCTCGGGATCAAAGCCACACTCATGGTGCAGCTCTATCTGCTCACCGTGCTCTACAAGACGGTCCGGGATACCCAGTCGCTTGATGCGGGAGGTATAGTCGTGGTCGGTCATAAACTCTACTACCGCACTACCAAAACCACCCTGTAAGCAGCCGTCTTCTACCGTAATAACGCGATCAAACTTATTAAATACCTCGTGAAGCATCGCCTCGTCCAGCGGCTTTACAAAGCGCATATCATAATGAGCTACACTAAATCCTTCTTTGGCGAGCGTATCACATACCTCTACGGCATAGTTACCAATGTGGCCGATGGTCAGGATAGCGATGTCCTCGCCGTCCCGTACCTTACGTCCCTGACCAATCTGAACTTCTTCCAGCGGTGTACGCCACTGCGGCATTACACCCTGGCCTCGTGGATAGCGGATGGTGAAAGCCTGCGTACCTTTCTGTATCTTTTCAAGCTGGGCCGTATACATCAGATTACGTAGTTCCTGCTCGTTCATAGGGGCAGCTACAATCATGTTCGGAATGCAGCGCATATACGCTATATCGTAGGCACCGTGGTGCGTAGCACCGTCAGCTCCCGCAAAACCAGCCCGGTCAAGGCAGAAGATAACGGGCAGCTCCTGGATACATACATCATGGATCACCTGGTCGTAAGCGCGTTGCATGAAGGTCGAGTAGATATTACAGTACACTACCTCGCCACGCGTAGCCATACCCGCCGAGAATGTCACCGCGTGCTGCTCGGCTATACCCACGTCAAAAGCGCGCTCAGGCATGGCTTTCATCATGATATTCATAGATGAGCCAGAGGGCATGGCGGGGGTTACGCCTACTATGCGGGGATTCTGCTCAGCCAGCTCCACCAGGGTATGTCCAAAAACATCCTGGTACTTGGGGGGCTGAGGGGTATCATATATCTTCTTCTGGATTTCGCCGGTTACCTTATCGAATAGTCCCGGTGCGTGCCACTTGGTCTGGTCTTTTTCGGCGGGGCCGTAGCCTTTGCCTTTAACCGTGATACAATGCAGGATTTTAGGTCCGGGTATATCTTTCAGATCATTCAGTACAGCGGTCAGATGGTCAATATCATGGCCGTCAATGGGGCCAAAGTAGCGTAGTCCCAATGACTCAAAGAGGTTGCTTTGGCGGAGCAGAGCGCTTTTCATCGCGGTCTCTACCTTGGATACAATCTCCTGAGCGCTCTTACCGAAGGTACTCATCTTGCCCAGCAGGTTCCATACCTCATCGCGTACCTTATTGTAAGTATGTGAGGTGGTAATATCCGTCAGGTACTCTTTCAGGGCTCCCACGTTGGGGTCAATGGCCATGCAGTTATCGTTCAGGATAATCAGCAGGTTAGAGTCCGTAGAGCCGGCGTGGTTCATCCCCTCAAAGGCGAGCCCGGCGGTCATGGAGCCGTCGCCAATTACGGCTATGTGCTGGCGCTGGTGGTTTTTCTCTAATGAAGAAGCAACGGCCATACCCAACGCGGCTGAAATGGACGTAGACGAATGCCCTACACCAAAGGTATCATAAAGGCTCTCTTTACGCTTAGGGAAGCCCGACAGGCCTCCATAGATACGGTTGGTCTTGAAGTTATCTCTCCGGCCGGTCAGGATCTTGTGTCCGTAGGCCTGGTGCCCCACGTCCCAGACCAGTTGGTCGTCGGGGGTGTTGAAGATATAATGTAGAGCAACGGTGAGTTCAACTACTCCCAGACTGGCGCCAAAGTGCCCACCATAGACTGAAACATTGTCAATGATATATTGTCGAAGTTCATTACAAACCTGGGGTAGTTGGGTACGGTCCAGCTTACGTAAATCTTCGGGGGAGTCAATACCAGCCAGTAATTTTCCAGGCGTAATGAGCATACCTCTTAATAATTGGTTGTCAATTGTGTTGATTTAACTATTGGTTGACAAAAAGTGTTCAAAGTTAAAAAGAAACCAGATGGTGAGGTACCTCTTCGTCACTTTTGTTGACTGGCTCTGAATAATTTCTGCTTCTCTTCCTTGGTCAGACTCTCGTAACCTGACTTGGAAATCTTGTCTAAAATAGTGTCTATTTCGTCCTGATCGGGCATGTCTACCGATGAGGCTGTAGGAGCTGACGAGTAAATAGTAGTACTGCGGTATACCTGCTTCTCCCGGTACGTAACGCGCATCGGAGCTCTCCTTCTGAACAAGCGCTGCCAGGCACCCATCACCGTGTACACCGGCTGCCCCAGGTCAGTACCATTCTGCAGGAGTTTTATAAATGCATAACCCAGCAAAGCGCCCCCCAGGTGCGCCAGATTACCACCCGCGTTGGGACCGATGGACTGCGCCAGGGAAAGTATGATATAGAAAAAGGCAATGTACTTGATACGGATCGGTCCAATAAAAAGCAGGTTAAATGTATAGTTGGGCAGTAGGGTTGAGGCACCTACGGCCACCGAAAAAGCCGCCGCTGAAGCTCCCAGCATACGCGAACCTACTACCTGAGCCTGAAAGTAGGGAAGCAGGTTATAGATAGCCATATAAATAAGGCCACCGGTAATTCCTCCCAGAATATACAGAGCGACCAGCCTACGGGCCCCCAGGTATTCATCTACCAGTCGTCCGAACCAGTAGAGGAAGAGCATATTAAAAAGAATGTGGAAAAAGTCTTCGTGGGTGAAGAAATACGTAATGATGGTCCAGGGCTTATAGATAAACTCGGCGGGCGATGCGGGAAGCCGGAGCATATCGATCAGCCACAGGTATACATTAGAAGACTGCCCCAGCGTAAAGATGACCTTCACCAGCAGCAACGACAAAAAGACTACCCCATTGATAAGGATAATCTTGATCAGGACATTGTCTGATTTGGCAAATTCTCTCCGGAAATCGTCAAAAACACTCATCGCTCAATAAAAGTTTTTACTTCGGGTATTCCAGTACCTCAACAGTATATAAGCGAACACCATACCCCCGATGTGGGCAAAGTGAGCGACATTATCAGATTGAACGTTCTGTATCCCTGCATATAACTCATAAAGTCCATAAAAAGCTACAAAATATTTCGCTTTGACTGGGAACGGGAAAAATAAGAGGAAAATTTCGGTATTTGGGAATAATAATCCAAATGCCATCAAAATTCCGAATATGGCTCCCGAAGCCCCTACCATTGGAATATTGACTTGTGTCTGATAAAGGCTCTGTACAAAGTTGACACTATCCTGAACATAACTCCGGTTATCGGGGCTTTCTTCAAACTTGTTCAAGAAGTCAAGGTTCGCCTGGTAGTAATCCTTGGCGTGCTTGCTCATGAAGTCAACCAGCCCTTCGGGTGTTGGATACTCTACATACGTCTGTACGGCCTCTCTCAGTTGTGACATCTCATAAAATCCAATGACTGAGAAGAGCAAACCGGCTCCTATGCCGGTAAAAAAATAAAAGAAAACAAACCGTTTTGGGCCCCACATTCGCTCCAGCAACGGACCAAACATGAATAACCCGAACATATTCCCGAATAAATGCCCCAATCCACCGTGCAGAAACATATAGGATACAAACTGGTACGGCAGGAACGATGGCGACAGGAATGAGTACAAGGCAAACCCCGGCGTCAGGTTGATAATATAAGAATCTATTATAAAAAATACAATATTCAGTATCAGTAAATTACGGACGACCGGAGTGAGCGATAACATGAATTTTTAAAACAATAGTAAATACTATATTAGTAACTGTTTCTGGTTTGATTTCGTTTAGATTACCCCTTAAACAACGCACTGAGCTTGTCCAGAGTAAGCATAACGATAATTGGGTCACCACCTGGTGTCCGGTTAGGGTCAGAGGAGGCAAAAAGCTGGTCAATAAGGGTGTTGATCTCGAGCAGAGACAGCTTCACCGCGTACCGGGCCGAGAAGCGCCTGGCCAGCGATCGGGACAGGCTATCAGGCTTATCGAGCTTGAGGTCCGAGTAGCTCTGCTTAAGCTGCTCGATGAGTTCTTCAAAGAGGTCCTGCTCGCTTTCGTCCGGCAGGTCAGCCGGAATCCCCCGAACTATTAGTTCATGGGGACCAATTTCGTCAAATTCAAAGCCCAGGCTACGGATTTCGTTCTTAGTCTCGGCTACCAGCTGCATATCTGCGGGGGTTAGCCGTACTGTCTTAGGGAACAGCAGTTGCTGGCAGGCACCATTGCGCTTTGTCAGCATCTGGCGGTACCGCTCGTACAGGATGCGCTCATAGGCCGCTTTCTGATCAATAAGCATAACTCCCTCCTTGACCTGCGAAAGAATGTACCGGTTGTGCAGCTGAAACAGAACGGCATCGCCGTCGGGAGCCGAGATGGTTTCAGAGGCAAGACGGTTGACCTTGCTGGCTACGGTCATGGCCTGCTGCTTGTAGGAAGGTCGGGAGGCTACCGGCGAATCCAGTTCTATGGCCGCCTGCTGCTCTTCCTCCTCCGATGTTTTCAGTCCCTCAAATAACTTGTTCCAGTTGGTCAGGTTGCTGCGCTGCCGCTCCGAACCATTTTCCTTGGGCTGTGCGGCCCAGTCTGGCTGCACAGGACGTGGAGCCGATGTGGGTGCCGGGGAATTCTTGGAAGTTATGCGGGGTACCAGGAAATTGACATTATCCTCGAAGTCGATGGGAGGTGTCATGTTATACACCCCTACTGCTTTCTTAACGGCAGCCATGATGATGGCGTAGACGGAGCGCTCATCGTCAAACTTAATTTCCGTTTTGGTAGGATGAATGTTGATATCTATGTGAGAAGGATCTATCTCGATAAAGAGCACGTAGAAGGGGTGACTCCCTTCGGGTATAGTACCGTCGTAGGCGCTGATGATAGCATGATGCAGGTAGCTATGCTTGATATAGCGCTCGTTGACGAAGAAAAACTGCTCTCCACGGGTCTTACGGGCAAACTCGGGCTTACCGATGTAGCCACGTACACTGATATAAGAGGTTTCTTCCTGACAAAAAGCCAGCTGCTCGCGGTAATTCTTGCCGAACATGTCTACGATGCGGCGTACCAGCTTACCGGGGTAGAGATTAAATATCTCGACGTCGTTGTGATACAGCGAAAAGCCAACTTCCGGGTGGGCCAGTGCTATCCGCTGGAACTCGTCAAGTATGTGCCGCATCTCTACCGAGTTGGATTTTAAGAAATTACGGCGGGCGGGAACGTTAAAAAACAGATTTTTAACCAGGAGATTAGTACCCGGCAGCGTAGCCACTGACTCCTGAAGCTTTACATCCGAGCCTTCAATCCGAATCAAGGTACCTATTTCATCGTCGGCGCGGCGGGTACGGATTTCTACCTGGGCTACCGCCGCGATGGAAGCCAGCGCCTCACCCCTGAAGCCCATAGTCCGGATACGAAACAGGTCGTCAGAAGTCTTTATTTTAGACGTAGCATGGCGTTCAAAACACATGCGGGCGTCGGTTTCGGACATGCCGTCACCGTCGTCGATGATCTGGATGAGGGTCTTGCCTGCATCCCTGATTATAACCTGTATATTATGGGCATGAGCGTCTACGGCGTTCTCCAGTAGTTCTTTAACAACGGAAGCCGGCCGTTGTACTACCTCTCCCGCCGCGATCTGATTGGCAATCGAATCGGGTAGTAACTGTATTATATTAGAGGTAGTCATGATACAGATAATCAAAGAGGATTGGTTAGGTTAACAAATTAACAACAATATTTTGTAAGGTGATAGTATCTTTTTCTGAGTAGGTATCATCAAACGCAAGAAAGATTTGTTATATAAAGAAACAGGTTTTATTTTTGATTAAATGGAGAACGATGTGGACTTCTAGTATAACAATGTGTGAGTGTTTCAGCGTTGATGATTAAAATGTTAATACTATAAACTGCCAGTAGATGAAGACGCCCGGTTCAAAGAAATTTAATTTTTCCATGGCACTGCAGTGGTTTGTTTTTCTGCCGATTATACTGCCGTTATGTGTTGTTTTTGGCGCCGTACAGGGTATCATAAGTACGGTAGAGAAAATGGCACAGCGCATGTGGCTGGACATGGAATTATAGCCCTCCCTCTTCTGGGCAGGGTCTATAGTGGAGTGTGAGAATGAGGAGGAGCTATGCAGAGAGCTTTCCCCGAAGGAAATCAACGGATGAAGTAGACGCTATCGTCTGAATATTCCGGCCATACGGTCCAACATTCTCTTCTCGAATTGCCAGAAAAATTCAAACTTTCCGAATAGCCATCCCCAAGCAAGCAACACCACCTGGTACAGGGGCAGGATCACCAGAATGTTGGCCGTCCAGCGTAGCCAGGTAGCCGCATCAGTAAGGCCTACCCAGTCAAAGAGCGCCCGCTTGATGTACATGATCGAAAAGCCGGTGCAGGCAAATACCAGTAATATGATGGCTACATCCCACCCGCTTTGGACATTCCAACGCTGTTTGAGCTTTTCCCACATAGCGCTACTATTCGTATAGGAAGTCCATGTTGTCGTCCTTGATCTCTTCGTCGTCCAGCGTGAGGAACTCTTCCCAGAAAGGATTTGAGGGAACACCAGCCCGGCAAATAATGGGCTCCTTCTTGACCGGATGAACAAAGTACAGGCGGCGTGCATGCAGGTTAATGCTTCCATCCGTATTAGGTCTGGGATAACCATACTTAAGATCACCCCGGATCGGGCTGTTCATACTCGCTAATTGTACCCTGATCTGGTGCGGACGTCCTGTAATAGGTGTTACCTCCAGCAAATAATATTTATTGATTTCACCCAGTACCCGATACGAAAGCTCGGCGCGTTGAGTACCGGGAGCTTCATAGTCATAGGCCGTGGTTACGTTCTTTGCCTCATCTTTGCTGAGCCAGTGTACCAGCTTGCCCTTCGACTGGGGCGGCCGTTCGCGGACTACTGCCCAATAGATCTTCTGTACATCGCGCTTGCGGAACAGTTCATTCATCCGTTCCAGCGCTTTGGACGTACGGGCAAATACGACCAGTCCACTAACGGGGCGGTCCAGCCGGTGTACTGTACCCAGAAATACTGCTCCGGGTTTGTTATATTTTTCGGCTATGTAATCCTTCACCATGTCCAGCAGGCACTTATCGCCGGTGGCATCGCCCTGCACCAGTATACCCGGCTCTTTATTAACGACGATAAGGTGATTGTCTTCGTATATAACCTGAAAAGGATATTTTGCCATATCAGTAAGATTCTTTTTCGTTGGGGAAAGACCGTCCTTTGACATCTCCCACATAATTCGTAATTGCATCGTGCATGATCGTGCTAAGATCCGCATAGTGACGCAGGAAGCGCGGCTTGAACTCTTTGTTGATACCCAGCATATCGTGCAGTACCAGGATCTGACCATCGGCATGAGGGCCGGCACCAATACCGATGGTAGGAATAGTGAGGCTTTCTGAAACCTGTTTGGTCAGTGTTGAAGGTATTTTTTCCAGCACTACCGAAAAGCAACCGGTCTCTTCGAGCATGAGGGCGTCTTCCAGGAGCTTCTGAGCTTCGGCTTCAGCCTTTGCCCGCACCGAATACGTTCCGAATTTATAAATCGATTGTGGCGTCAGCCCCAGGTGCCCCATGACAGGTACACCGGCGCTCAGGATACGAACTACCGAGTCTTTAATTTCAAGGCCACCTTCCATCTTCACGGCATGGGCTCCCGACTCTTTCATAATCCGAATGGCCGAGCGCAGAGCCTCCTCCGAGTTACCCTGATAGGAACCGAAGGGCAGGTCTACCACCACCAGAGCCCGCTTCACGGCCCGTACTACCGAAGCAGCGTGGTAGATCATCTGATCCAGGGTGATGGGAAGCGTCGTTTCGTGTCCCGCCATTACGTTAGAGGCAGAGTCTCCCACCAGGATCAATTCTACCCCGGCGGCGTCTACAATACTGGCCAGCGAGTAGTCATAAGCGGTCAGACACGATATCTTTTCACCCCGGTTTTTCATTTCCTGGATGATGTGTGTCGTTACGCGCTTTATATCAGGATGATGTACAGACATGAATAGCTGTTTGAAATTTGGTTTAAAGCTAAAAAGCTTTTGAATTTTTATTGCAGGTACTTAGCTAAAAGAACCTTTACCGCCTCAGGAGCCACTGCTCAGGGTTGAGGCGGGTTGTATTTTTCCAGATCTGAAACTGTAGCTCCGAAGTACCATCGCTATCGCTGGCTACGGTACCTATGGGGTCACGGGCTTTCACCTTCTGACCAGTCCGCACGGATACGTTTTGCATCTTGGCGTATACGGTCATGTAGTCTCCGTGCTGTATGGCTACTACGTTACCCATGCCAGGCATATCCGTTACGTCCAGGACCACGCCATCGTAGACCGCTTTTACTGACTCACCATTGCTGGTCTGAATATCTATACCCAGATTATCTACCATCACCCCTTTCAGTACCGGGTGTGCTTTGCGTCCGAAGTGATCCGACACAAAGCCTTTGACCGGCCAGGGCAGGCGTGCCCGCGATGCTGTAAACGAAGACGCCAGTGCTACCTCCTCGTTGGTCATACCTCCGGAGTTAGCAGGTTCGGCGGCTTTTTCGGCGGGCCTCTCTTCGGCTACAACTGCCGGTGTCTCACCATTTTTAGCTGCTCTTTCGCGCTCGGCCTTTTCACGGGCCAGACGTTCCCGTTCGGCCCGCTCACGTGCTTCCCGTTCCCGGCGCTCGCGCTCAGCCCGCTCGCGCATCTCACGCTCCACCAGGCGACGGATCGTCGACTCCAGCTGGTTGGCAGCACGACGGTTGGCGGCCAGTTCGGTACGTAGCTGTGATTCCTTCTGTGATAGTTCCTTTACAACGGCGTCCTGCTGTACCTTTAGGGTTTCAAGCTTTTTGGCTTCGCCGACGCGAGTCGTCAGTACTTTTTGCTGCTGCTGCTTCTTTGAGGTAATTCGTTCACGCTTCTGAGCCAGTTGCTGCTGTAGCTCCTCCATTTGCTTCACCTGCTCCTGTCGGGTATCAGTATACTGCTTCAGGTACTTGTAACGTAGTACAAACTGATTAAATGTAGAAGCCGAAAACAGGAAGACCAACTGGTTGAGGTACGCATTACGCTTTGATGCTTCATAGATCATATGACCGTACTCTTTTTTGAGCTTGGCCAGATCACCATTCAGCTCCTGACGGGCTTTTTCCAGATTACGAAGTTCGCTATCCAGAATCTGCAGGTCGTCCGATAACAGGTCTATCTGTTTCTTTTGGGTATTGATCTGTTGGTTTAGCGCGCGTAGCTGCCCTACACTTACTTTCTTCTGAGAAGATGTTTCCTGCAGAATCCCCTGTATCTCTTTCATCTTATCCTGGTTCTCACGCTTTTCACGCTCGAGTTGCTGCCGGCTTTTCTGGGCATACGCCCCGATGCTGCTGATGGCCGTCAGGAGCAGGACTAAGAGTAAACCACGATGTAAAGTACTTTGAAAACGCATGTTACTATTTTTAAAGGAGCACGCATGACCTCCTTCCTTCCCGCAAAGGTAAGCAGACTTAGGAGTTTAGCCCTAACCCATGCCTGATCAATCCCGTATTTACTGTTTTCTTTTATAGCTGGATGGGATACTAAACGGAAATCCGGGACTCGATTCTGTCAACTCTACCTTGTTATGTTTGATACGAATGACCGTTTGGTAATATTGCTGGTCCTGTGGCGACTTCACATCCAGGGTAATCAGGCTGGTGTACGGAAACAGGTAGTTACTCAGTTCCTGAAAGTCTTCGTAGTCCAGCGTTAGGGAGTTGCGGGAAGGCTGTTCAACAGCCTGAAGGCGCTTGAGTTTGCGGGTTTTCTCACCGATGTAGTTGTCAATCATGATACGGCCTTCCTTCTGGCGAAGCAGCAGGTAGTCTTTCTCACGGCGTATCTTCTGATCCGGCTCGCGCGGGAGTGGCAGGTTACCTATAATAAGTGACTGGATAAGCGGAAAGCTCAGCTCGAAGTTAAACTGCCGGCTGATCTGTGGATAGGTAAATACAAAATATTCCTTGTGGAATTTGTCAATAAATACAATCGAATCGGGGGTAATAAGGCCACGAGCTACCTCAAATCCGGCTCCGGTCACTGACAACCAGATCAGGCTGTCCTTCTTGACCCGGAGGTTGACGTTAGCGTTTTCAATATTCTGGGTGCGACTTTTGAAGGAAAACTTGGAACGAGCCAGCAGGTAGTCAAAGTTGATTTCTTCTACGTTGATAGTAACCTTGCTGCCTTCTTCTTCCGGCTGATTGGCGGCTATTGTGTCAGTACGGATAGAGTCCGCATTTGCTCCTTTGGTTGAGTCTGTTTTAATAAGTACTTCACTTTTTTGAGTGTTTTGGGTACGAGGCTTATGACAGGCCGTAAACAACAGGCAACCCAGTACTCCAAACCACCAGATAATTTTACTGTTCATGCAGTGTTCCGGTTGTGATTTTCTTATCAATCTGATCACTTGCTTCGCCCTTGGCTTTGGCTTTTTTCCAGTTTTCCACTGCTTTATCCCGCTCTCCTAGCTGGAATAGTACATCACCGTAGTGTTCCAAAATCGTACCGCTTACTTTCTCATTGAGCTGAATGGCTTTCTCCAGGTACTGCTTAGCTTTCTTATACTCTTTGCGGGTGTACAGGACCCAGGCATAGGTATCCAGAAAGGTGGCGTTGTTCTGATGGCGCTGTACCAGCCGCTCCGACATCTGTAGAGCCAGATCCAGTTTTTCTTTTCTCAGGGATAAGAAATAGCTGTAATTATTCAGGACGTGATCGTTATTAGGGTCCTCCTTCAGAGCCAAATCATACGAAGAGTCAGATTTGGAATGGTCGCCCAGACCATTGTAGGCATCACCCAACTGGGCATTGATGACAGGGATCATCTGCGGGTTGTTATTAATCAGCTTGCGGCTCTCTTCCAGAGCGGACACTGCTTTCTTAAAATTACGCTTGACCAGATGAGCGGACCCATTGGAATACCAGAACATACCCTGATTAGGGAACATTTCGAGAGCCTGCTCTGAGTGCACCAGCAGACTATCCACCTGGTTCAGTTCACCATCCAGCTGTAGTACCGCTCCCCATACTTCAAATACAGAACCGTCTATGCGGGCAGCGCGGCTGTACATGTTGCGGGCATCGGATTTGAGTCCCTGCTGCACCAGCAAGTCAGCGTACAGTACCAGGGCACGGGCCTCTCCGGAATGCGTCTCTACCAGTTGTTTGGCCAGCTGAAGGGCCTCCTCACGGTCTTTATCAGTTTTGAGCATGGTCAGGTAGCCCGACAAGACTCTTACCTTAGGCTCAGCGTCCAGATTAGGGTTTGAAAATACAATACGTAGCTCCTTGTTACACTTCTCCACATCTCCTTTTCTCCGATAGATGTCTGCTAACAGGACATGAGCCTGGGCTTCGTCCGGGTTGAGGCGCAGAGCTTCTTCGAGTGGAACTACCGCGTCATCTATGCGTTCGTTGGCGATCAATAGCTCCGCCAGTTCGATCCGGTACGACACCTCAGTGGCCTCGGCATTGATCAGCTTGCGGGCTTCTTCAATGGCCTTAGGGAGCTTGTTCTGACGTAGGTACAGCTGTTGTTTTTGATGGATGATCTCTTCTGTAACTCCGATCGACTTTTCCATCTGATCGTACGTAGCTATAGCTTTGTCAAACTGGTCACTGAATACATATACTGCAGCCAGCTCTATACCATATTGAATATTAGCGGGATCTTTCTTAAGTAAGGCTTCATAAATAGCGGCAGCTTCGTTGTACTTGCGCTGCTTGGCATAAATTTCGGCCAGTTGCTGCCCGTAGAACTTGTTGGTATTGTCGAGCTCGTAGGCCTTCTGGGATTGCTGTATGGCATCATTGAGCCGGTCCAGCTTCATAAGGGCTGTGGCGGCCATAAAGTAGCCGGCCGGGTCGCTGGGACTTTGCTTGATGAGTTTTTCGAAGACAGGAAGCGCACGGGCCGGTTCGTCCATCATCATATACTTCATACCTTCGGCCGTCAGGCTTTCTTCTTCCAGGCGGAAGCCTGCTACGCCGCCACTCTTTTCTTTGTCGCGGGCTTTAGAACGACGCTGAGCGAAGGCTTCGTCGGCACCGGATGCTACCAGTACGCCTACCAGCAGGGCTATTTTAAAATAATGTGTTCTCATGTCTGCTAATTATCATACCCGGCTACCCCTTGCTTAGCCTTCTGTACCAAACAAATATATACTCTTTAGGCGGCTTACGTAGAAGAACTACTCGTAGTATTGACTGATTTAACTACAAAAGTACCTTAATATTGTTTAATGGCAGCTACGAAACCGTAACCTCCCGGCTCTGAGTATCAGAACTTATTTATTGTATGAACGTTGGGAGCCCTGTTGTAGTGTATCGGACCGCACGATAGGAGGTGCTAAAAAAAAGGCCCGATAGCTCAGTAACAGAGGCTGTCGGGCGGGGTACTTAGTTCATTATAACATAGCCATTGTGAATCGATCTACCACTTCGTCAGGATGTACCTCCAGGACGTTGGCCAGTACGAGTAGTACCAGAGTCCGGGAGGCCATATTACGGGGTATACCGGCCGTGGAAGCAAAGGAGTCGACGGTCACACTCTTCTGTTTATCCAGGAGCTGCATAAGCATTTGTTCCTTTTCGCCGTACTGAAAGCGCACATCCCGTGCCTGCCGCGCACGACGCATGATTTCCCGCATTTCTTTGCTTGCCTGTACCGACCGGTCGGCTACGCGTACATAGGCGCGGCGCTTACCTTCTTCATCAATGACATAGTGGGGCTTATCGGGACTATGAGGGATATGAAAAATAAGTACTTCGCGTCCGTCAAGGAGCTGAACCCGCTCCATGCGATATCTGATCTCCGGGGTACAGTATTTCTCAATCGCCCGCACCAGTATGTACTCATCCTCATCGGCGTATTTTAACCCTTTGATGGTTTTATCATCCCCAACCCCGATGAGCAGCTTACCTCCTCCGGAGTTGGCAAATGCTACGACTTCACGAACAATACGCTCAGGATGGTTGGACTTCAGCTTGAACTCCAAACGGTCCCCCTCGCCTTGCCTGACTAACTCTTTAAGAGATCGTAAATCCATTGACTGATCGGAATTAAAATGAAGTCTGCGCTTTTTAAAGATAGGCAATTCCTTATTTCCCAAAAAGCGCTCATAGAAATATATTTTATTAACAATATTCGTACATAAATCGTTTTTTAAGGGCTGTTTGTATCCTCTGTACCTTCTATATTTCTTTTATATTAATTACTTATACCCTCTTACAATTCATTATGGAACTACTACTGAATATACTGCTCATGCTGGCCACATTCCTGCTGATGGAAGGCTTTGCTTGGTTTACTCATAAATATATTATGCACGGGGTTATGTGGAGCTGGCACCAGTCGCACCACGCCCCCCACAAGAGCTGGTGGGAGAAGAATGATCTGTTCAGCGTGATTTTTGGCTTTATAGCTACGGCTACCATTATAGTAGGGTCGGAGGTACCATCGCTGCGTCCTTTGCTGTGGATAGGCTTTGGGATTACCCTGTATGGGCTGTCGTATTTTATCTTTCATGACATACTGGTACACCGCCGGATCAGGGTTAGGTATAAGCCCAGGAGCCGGTACATGAAGCGGATCATAAAGGCGCACTACATTCATCATAAAGTACACATTCGTGACGGTGCAGAAGCTTTCGGATTTTTGTACGCGCCCCCGAAGTATGAGCAGCAGAAGCTTCATAAACAAGCAGGCGATGAGGGGGAGTAGACTGCACTACCCCATTAAAAAAAGAGCGGCACCGTCAGGTGCCGCTCTTTTTTTAATATTCATCTTCATTAAAGAAGAAATCTTCCTTAGTTGGATAATCAGGCCAGATTTCCTCGATGCTTTCATAAGGCTGCCCATCGTCTTCCAGTTCCTGTAGGTTTTCTACTACCTCCAATGGTGCTCCGGTACGAATGGCGAAGTCAATTAGCTCATCTTTGGTAGCTGGCCATGGTGCATCCTCAAGATACGATGCTAGTTCAAGTGTCCAGTACATAGTAATGTCTTTTCGATTAAATGATACGAAAAATTTTTGGAGTGCAAAAGTAAAAAAAAATGCTACTCTCGGTAATCTTAAACAAGAATTTATGAAAAAAATTTTTGCTTGTATAAAAAAAATTTCTATACCTCTGTAATTTATTGAAAGCTAAGAAATTACGCAAGGGGGTGAAAGCCTGTATCTCATAATTTTTCTTAGCATTTATATAGAGTTTCCCTGGTCCGGAATAGTATAGTTTGGGTATTTACCTACTAGAAGAGTATCCTGACCAAATTGTTTGCTAATTTTCCAATTTTATTGACGAAACCTTACTAGCCGGAACAATGACAATAGAAGTATGTGCCTATTCGCTGGAATCCTGCCTTAATGCCCAATTGGCCGGAGCCGGACGCGTAGAACTTTGTGGAGGACTGGGCGAAGGAGGAACCACGCCCAGTGCTGGTCTGATAGCCCTGGTGCGGGAGCATCTGAAGATATCCGTATACGTAATGATTCGTCCGCGCGGGGGAGATTTTGTATACGACGAGCAGGAACTGGCAGTGATGCGGCGGGACATAGATATAGCCCGTCGGCTGGGAGCCGATGGAGTAGTACTGGGCGTCCTGAAACCGGACGGGCGTGTTGATGTAGCGACTACCCGTGAGCTGGTATCGTTGGCAGCTCCTATGGGAGTGACCTTCCACCGGGCTTTTGATCTGACGCCTGATCCGCTGGAAGCCCTCGAAATGGTTATAGAAGCAGGAGCAGAGCGTATCCTGACGTCGGGACAGAAGCCAGCCGCTCCTCAGGGCTATAAGCTCCTGGGGGCTTTGGCCGAACAGGCCGATGGACGCATTGAAATCATGGCCGGAGGAGGCGTCAATGCTGAGAATGCTCCGTTGCTGGTATCGGCCGGAGTACATGCCCTGCACCTGACCGGGAAGGCATTTCGTCCGGGACAGCAGACGTATTTCCCGGAGGACATATCTATGGCCGGTGAGGTACCTGATGAGCGGAGTGTAATGTACACCGACCCCTTGCGTATCAAAGCCATTGTAGAAGCCGCCAGACGGATAGAATCTGAATGAAGATAGCTTTATAGTTCTTTTACCTTTAACCCTCTTATGAAAATAATAAAAGCCCTCCTGAGTATACTCATTGCAGCCGGCCTGGTATACGCGCTTAGTCGCTCCTGGGGACCGGTACCCGCTTTGGGGCCCTTCATTAGTCCCTATACCGGTTTCTGGCAGAATGGAGAATCACTACCCTCTGACGATACCACCCTGGTGGAGCTGAGGCTGGATAGTCTGCAGGATGAAGTAAGCATCCGCTACGACGACATCGGTGTTCCCCACATCTTTGCCAAGAATAATTACGATCTCTACTACGCTCAGGGCTATGTAACAGCCCGTGACCGCTTGTGGCAGATGGACCTGCAAACCCGTGCTGCGGCGGGCCGCTTATCGGAGGTACTGGGACCAGCCACGCTTGAGATGGATCGGCGCAACCGCCGCCTGGGACTAGGCTATGGCGCTGAGGCCAATCTGAAGGTTATACTAAGTCATCCCCAGTCGCGGGAGGCAATGCTGGCCTATACGGCGGGTGTTAATGAGTACATTCGCCAGCTGGACCCCAAGGATTACCCCGTAGAGTTCAAACTATTGGGGTACGCACCTGAGCCCTGGGCGCCTATCAAGTGTATGCTGATGCTGGAGCAAATGACCCAGACACTGGCGGGCGGAGCCGATGACCTCCGCATGACCAACATCCTGAAGACCTATGGGCAGTCGGAAGTGGAGGATTTATTCCCTAACTATCCTATGTTCCAGGAGAGCCCTATTATACCCGAAGGTACTCCCTGGGACTTCAAACCACTTCCTTTGCCTGCCGCACCTAAGCCGGACGCCCCCACTGATACAACTATTATTGTAGACAAATCACTTATATCCGAACCACCGGTTGAGGGTCTGGGCAGTAACAACTGGGTCATCGGGGCCGATAAGTCTATTACGGGCTATCCCATCCTGGCCAATGACCCGCACCTGGAGTTGACACTGCCTTCCATCTGGTATCAGGTGCAGCTGACCGGACCGGATGTCAATGTATATGGCGTATCACTACCGGGTATACCCAGCGTGATTATTGGTTTCAATAAAAATGTGGCCTGGGGAGTTACCAACGTAGATGCCGATGTGATGGACCTTTATGAGGTGAAGTTTAAGGATACGACCCGTGCGGCCTACTGGCACGACAACCAATGGAAAACGACCCGGAAGAGGGTGGAGGTAATAGGTGTAAAAGGACAAGCTGATGTACGTGAGGAGGTAGTGTATACCCACCACGGCCCCGTTACTTTCTATAAAGGCGAATACCACAAAGGGCCTACCATGGCCGTGAAGTGGATCGGTCACGAACCCGGTAACAGCTTCCTGACTTTCCATTCCCTCAATCGGGCTGCTAATTACGACGACTACCGGCAGGCGCTCACCCACTACGTAGGGCCTGCTCAGAACTTTGTCTTCGCGGATAACAGTAAAAATATCGCGATAACCGTCAATGGTAAGTTTCCTCTGAAGTGGAAGCAGCAGGGTAAGTTTTTGTTGGATGGCAGTAATCCTGCTCATGACTGGAAAGGCTGGATACCTATGGAGCAGAATCCGTACGTTAAGAATCCGGAAAGAGGATTTGTGAGCTCAGCCAATCAGTCGTCCGTGGATCCATCCTATCCGTACTACATCAACTGGCGTCAGGCCCCTTCGGAGCGTGGCGTTCGGATCAATGAGCGACTACAGGCTATGAACAACGCTACGGCGGATAGTCTGCGGATGCTTCAGAATGACAATCTCAATGTACTGGCTCGTAATATCCTGCCTGCACTCCTGACGCATGTGAAGGCCGTGCCGCTGAGCCCGGCGCAAAAGGCCGCGGTGAAGGTACTGGAGCAGTGGGACTATCAGAATAATCCTACGTCCATCGCGGCTTCTATTTTTGAGGAGTGGCATCCTACACTAGCCGATGCTATCTGGAAAGACGAGTTTACTTCGGATACGTTATTTATGCGCTATCCCAGCCGCGACCGTACCTTATATATGCTCCTGAATCAGCCGGACGCGCGCTGGTTTGACAACGTCAGGACTCCCGCCCACGAGACCATTCAGGACGTGGTAGTAGGGAGTTTTAAAGCTTCTATGGATACGCTTACTGTTCATCACGGACCTATGGGTACCAAGTGGCAGTGGGCGCTGGTAAAGGATACCGAAATACGCCACCTGACCCGCATGCTGAAGCCCTTCAACGCCGAACCCATCCGGAACGGAGGCGGAGGGAGCATCGTCAATGCGACCAGCAAGCACCATGGCCCCTCGTGGAGGATGGTGGTAGAGCTGGGCCCTCAGCCCAAGGCTTACGGTATCTATCCGGGCGGTCAGTCGGGTAACCCTGGTAGCCCTTACTACCTTAACCTGCTCGATACGTGGGAAAAAGGGGAGCTGAAAGAACTGGTGTACCTGCAGTCGCCGGATCAGAGCCACCCGCGTCTTACGTCTAAGGTAGTAATGAAGAAAAACTAAAACAGCAGACTCATGGAATTTCTAATCATACTTGTCGTTGCGGCTGTAGCACAGCTCTTCCTGCCCTGGTGGGTCATTGCCCTGGTACCTTTTCTGGTATGTATGTGGATGTCGAAGAATGGATGGAAAGCCTTCTTTCTGAGCTTTGCGGCCCTGTGTGTTGTGTGGGCGGCCTTTGCCTGGTACCTGCACGATCAAACCAACGGAGCCATGTCAGACCGCATCTCCCAGATCTTCTTTCTACCCAATGGATTAGCGCTGGTCGGAGTAGCCGGATTAGTAGGTGGACTGGTGGCAGGATTCGCGGGCGTCGCGGGCTATCATCTCCGGTCCATGTTCGTTCGGAAGAATGAACTGGTGTATCGCCGGTAGCTTTCAGAACAGCCTGTAAGTATCACAAAACCAAATTAATGCCGCACATATAGCCTGTGATACACAAATCATTATATTTGCGGCTCTTTAAAAGAACCTTTTACCCCAAAACAATTAAAGTATCGTGAACAATAACACTTCTCTCATCTGGAACATTGTGCTAACTGTGGCGTTGGCAGTGTTGTATTTTTTGCATTTTTCCGGAAGTAAGTCAGGATCAGCGGCTAGTGGTTCGCCGGAAGTCGGCGGCCGTCGTATCGTGTACGTACAGGTAGATTCACTTTTGACCAATTATGATTTCTTCAAGGAAACTAAGAAGGAACTGGAAAATAAGCGTTTCCAACTGGAAAACGATCTGACTACCAGAGGTCGTTCTCTCGAAAATGAAATTGCTTTCTTTCAGCAGAGAGCTCAGACCATGACCCTCGACCAGGCGCGTGCTACTGAACAACAGCTGATGAAGAAGCAGCAGGATCTGGTTCAGTACCGTGATCGCTCAGCCCAGCAGCTGGCTCAGCAGGAGGCTGACAAAAACGAGATGCTTTACAAGCAGATACAGGAATACATCAAAAAGTATAACGACGATAACAATTACGAGTACGTACTTGGCTATTCGCAGGGTGGTGGCATTCTTTATGCTGATACTACTCTGAACGTTACTCAAAAAATGATTGAAGGTCTTAATAAGGAGTATAGCGAGATTAGCAAGAAGAGTGGTACTACTGCTAAGAAAGACTCTACCAGCAAGAAGTAACAGAGGTTAGTTCTTCCAAGTCTGTAAATGTAAAAGGGCGGCCCAATGGCCGCCCTTTTACATTTAGGATATATTTCAGCTTTATACTGCTAGGATATATTTCAGCTTTATACTGCTAGGATATATTTCAGCTTTATACTGCGCTGGAAGTCATCTTAGCACCCAGGTACTCGCGGTTGGTACGTGCGATAGTATCCAGAGAAATCTCCTTCGGACACTCTGCCGAGCAGGCACCGGTATTGCTACAGGCACCGAATCCTTCGGAATCCATCTGAGCTACCATCTTCTCAGCTCTGATTTTACGCTCTGTCTGTCCCTGTGGCAGTAAGGCCAGCTGCGAAATCTTCGCTGATACAAATAGCATGGCGGAAGAGTTTTTACAAGCGGCTACACAGGCTCCACATCCAATACAAGACGCTGCCATGAAGGCATCATCAGCATTTTCTTTGCGAACAGGAATACTGTTGGCATCACGCGCATTACCGGTATTTACTGATACAAAACCACCGGAAGCAATGATCCGGTCAAAGGCTGTACGGTCTGTAACCAGGTCTTTAATAACCGGGAAAGCAACGGCACGCCAGGGCTCAATGGCAATGGTATCGCCACTCTTGAACGAGCGCATGTGTAGCTGGCAGGTAGCTACCCCTTTCAGAGGACCGTGAGGACGGCCATTGATATACATTGAGCAACTTCCGCAAATTCCTTCGCGACAATCATGATCAAAGGCAATGGGTTCTTTTCCTTCGTGAACGAGGCGTTCGTTGAGTACATCAAGCATTTCAAGGAACGACATATCCGGTGAAACGTCACTTACTTCATATGTAACAAAACCACCTTCGGTACTATTATTTCTTTGTCTCCATACATTCAGAGTCAGATGCATGTTAGCATTAGCGTCCATAAGCTATTTTTTTACTGTCAGTTTGATTTTTCTTGTATACTAAAAATTGGCTGTCGTATCTAAGGTACCCTCTCCCGTAGATAGGCAGACTTTCGATAGTGGGTTTACGGTCGATTGATCTGACCAGTGTGTAATTATGCGCAAATTGATCTGAATGTTCTTGTTTATTGGTCCTGAGCTCGCCAGGACGTACAATCACCCAATCAGGCTTGATGTGGTTGACTATTTCTATATAGGACTCAGATCCGAGGGTTTTACGTGCGTTAATTATAGTTTTGTTACCCAATCCAGGGTAGTCATACATAGTAAGGCCGGAGTAGTACCCTATATAGCCAAGCGGTTCCAGAAATACGGTTTCGTTAGTACTTTCGGCTTTCTCTTTCAGCCAAAGGCCTATTTCCTTCCGAATACCGTTCTCTATAAGCTGCTGCTGCATCTTCATTTGAGAAAGCCCGCCGGTATATACCCATACCTGCATGATAATAACTAGTCCCACTATAGCTCCTGGTGCCCATTGCCGAACCTGAATACTTGCCGAACTAGCCTTAGCTATCTGTGTGAGCAGGCTACCCAAAGCGATCAGGCTTACAATAGTTACGGCCGGAATATACCAGGGATATATAAAAGGCGAAAATACAATCAGATAAGAAGCTATGCAAAAGGCCGCAAAGGATAGAAAGCGGGCAGTAGCATTAACCTTCGGAACCATCCACAGCAGGACTACCACATACGATAGCCACTTCAGGGCAAGCATAAGTACTTCAGGCCAACCTCCTGTCTGATAATAGGTAGGAGCAAAGATCCAGATAAAAGGACCGTCGCCCGAAACTAATCCGGTAATTATGTACTGAGCGTAATTAAGACCCCGATCCAGAATATTACTAAAGGTTAGGGACCCCTTTGCCAGCACTGTGTTTGGAATGGGGTTTCCGTAGTAAGCCCAGGCAAATAGTATCCAGGGCACGTAGCAGATAACTCCGATTACACCGGCTCTAAAAAACGTAAATAGGTAAGGCAACGACCGGTTTCGGAACAAGAGGTACCCCAGCAGAATGGACCCGATATGTATAAAGGCATCCGGGCGGCTCCACATCAGGAAGGCCCAGATCAGACCAATACGCACCGGATTGAGCTCTTCATCACGGAGTAGCTCACGCACAAAAAGGCTAATTCCAAGTAGCATAAAGGCTGTTTCCATGCCATTGATGCTGAAGTCCATGCTTTTTTCGTCAAAAACAAAAACGATTGTAATCAGAAACGCCAGCCAGATAGGAGCCTTCAGCTTGTCAAAGAACAGGTTGAACAGGATTTTAGCGGTAACACCTATCAGGACAACATTAATAATGCGGAAAAGCCAGATTACAGCCTCATCATTCCAGGTGATATAGTACAACAATGCGGGGATTAAAGTCCCCAGTGGGGAAGTGAAAGAGTGGATTCTTTCACCCAAATTATAAGTAAAGCCGACCCCCTCTGCCAGATTCTTCGAAGCCCTGAATGTAATGTACCAATCTTCCCAGCGATGATCAGTATAAATAGCAAAAAGAAGAGCAGAGGCCATACCGAGGCCTAATGCTATCCAGGAGATAGATCTGTAAATGGACGGCGACATACTTATAAAATTAAAGTTAGAGTTGTACTTTACCTATAAATATGGGGAGTAAGCCTTTTGTTAAAACTGTGGGGCTTACTCCCCGGCTATCGCTGCTAGAAAAAAATGTACCAGCACTACTTGTAGCTACGCTGTGCAATCTTGATGTTTTCGTATTCAAGATCCTCCTTGTGGAGCTCCCACTGGCTTTCGCCCAGGTACTGCCATGCGGCTACATACATGTAATTTTCATCGTCACGGAGGGCTTCTCCGTCTTCAGTCTGGTACTCTTCGCGGAAGTGGCCCCCGCAGGACTCATTGCGGTTGAGCGCGTCAAGACACATCAGCTCGCCCAATTCAATAAAGTCAGCCACACGGCCTGCTCTATCCAACTCGGGGTTTAGCTCATTGGCTGTACCTACCACACGCAGGTCACTCCAGAACTCTTTGCGAAGTGCTCTGATCTCCTGAATAGCCTCCTGCAGACCCTTTGCGTTACGAGCCATACCGCACTTATCCCACATGATCTTACCCAAACGGCGGTGGAAATGCTCGGGGGACGTTTTGCCTTGAATAGAAAGCAGTTTTTCGATACGCTCCCTAACATCCCTTTCCGTTTGGTCAAAAGCTTCGTGGTTTGTAGAGATGTCACCTGAGCGAATCTCATTGGCCAGGTAGGCTCCGATTGTATAAGGAATCACAAAGTAGCCATCGGCAAGTCCCTGCATAAGTGCAGAAGCTCCCAGGCGGTTAGCGCCGTGATCAGAGAAGTTAGCCTCACCCAGAGCATACAGACCAGGTACAGTAGTCATAAGGTTATAATCAACCCAGATACCACCCATGGTATAGTGTACCGCCGGATAGATACGCATAGGTACCTCATAAGGATCTTCACCGGTGATCTGCTTGTACATATCAAACAGGTTACCGTATTTCTCTTTTACAACGGCCTTACCCATCACAGTGATCTGCTCGGGTGTAGCGTTGAAAAGGTTGTTTTTATTAGCTTCGCCTCTACCGTAGCGCTCAATAGCGGATGTGTAGTCCAGGTATACAGCCATCTTGGATGGACCTACTCCATAACCGGCATCACAACGCTCTTTGGCCGCCCGTGAGGCGATATCACGAGGTACCAGGTTACCGAAGGCCGGGTAACGACGCTCCAGGTAGTAGTCGCGCTCGTCTTCGGGTATTGCGCTTGGAATGCGATTGTCATTCTGCTTCTTAGGTACCCAGATACGTCCGTCGTTACGTAGTGACTCTGACATCAGGGTCAGCTTCGACTGGTGCTCACCAGATACCGGAATACAGGTAGGGTGGATCTGAGTGAAGCAAGGGTTACCAAAGAATGCTCCACGCTTGTGAGCTTTCCAGGCAGCCGTTACGTTGCTACCCATCGCGTTGGTAGAAAGGTAGAACACGTTACCGTATCCACCTGAGCAGATCAGTACGGCGTGGCCGGCGTGACGCTCAAGCTCACCAGTAACCATGTTACGGGCGATGATCCCGCGACATTTGCCATCGATCACTACTACATCCAGCATCTCGTGACGGCTGTACATCTTTACTGTACCCATACCTACCTGACGCTCCAGGGCGGAGTAGGCACCTAGTAGCAGCTGCTGACCGGTCTGACCGGCTGCGTAGAAAGTACGCTGTACCTGCACCCCACCGAACGAACGGTTAGACAGCAGTCCGCCGTACTCACGGGCAAAAGGCACACCCTGCGCCACACACTGGTCAATGATACTACCCGACACTTCGGCCAGACGGTATACATTGGATTCGCGTGAGCGGTAGTCACCCCCTTTTACGGTATCATAGAAAAGACGGTAGATGGAGTCACCGTCATTTTGATAGTTTTTAGCGGCATTGATCCCTCCCTGGGCTGCAATAGAGTGCGCCCGACGCGGAGAATCCTGAAAGCAGAAAGCTTTTACTTTATAGCCTAGCTCGGCCAGTGTAGCGGCGGCAGAGGCTCCTGCCAGTCCGGTACCCACTACAATTATTTCAAGTCTGCGCTTATTGGCAGGGTTAACCAGCGGTACAGAAGAACGATACCTGTTCCACTTATCTTCCAGTGGTCCAGCGGGAATCTTGGCATCCAAAAGTGGTGAAGTTGCCATATAGGATCTGTTTAATTAACTAATTGTGAATTAAAGCAATTACATTGCGTTCCGGAAGAATATATACACAGGCATAGCTGCAAATATTACCGGAATAAGGATTCCGAAAATCCAGAGGCCAATGCCCTGGATCAGCGGAGTGTACTTGGGGTGATTAAGACCAACCGTCTGGAAGGCGCTCCAGAAACCATGGGCCATGTGATAAGCCAGTGCTGCTACTCCGAGCAGATAGAAAAGTACTACCAGCGGATTAGAGAAGGTTCTTTCTACCCGGGAAAAGAGATCTTTTACAATGACAGTTTTGGCGGTACCCTCCTCATTCAGACTTTGCTCCATTTTAGTGCTTAGTCGGTAGTCTTCGGGCATTACCTCGGTGTTCAACAGGCGACCTTCGGTCAGATCTACAGTGTATCTCTTGTAGGGAACTTCTCCAAAATTGTAGGAGTACCAGAAATTAGCCATGTGCACCACGATAAACAAAAAGAGAACTGTTCCGAGAATAGCCATGTTACGGCTGGCCCAGCTGCTCTGGTTGTCAAATCTTTTGTAGCCAACGCTACCACGTGCCCGACGATTTACGTAAGCGAGGTACAAGCCATCGATAGCGTGTAGCAGAATCATTGCGTACAGCCCCCATGAAATAGTTTTGATGAATGGGTTAGTAGTCATAAACACGGTGTAGGAATTGAAAGCCAATCCCTCATCCGACTTAAATACCTGCAGGTTTCCGACCAGATGGACGATCAGGAAAGTGCAAAGAAAGAGGCCTGTAAGGGCCATAACGAGTTTCTTTCCAATAGAACTCGACAGCGTTTGTGTTAGCCACGACATAGCAAACAACTAGGGTTTATTTAGTGCGAAAAATGGTACAATTATAACCTTTCAAAGGTACGGGACAAACGTGATCGATACAATAAATCAGCCCCAAATTTGCTCAATTAGTGTTTATTTATAATAGTTTTAAGGATTAGTGGGTCTAACAGTTTGTATAAAATGTTTGTTTGGTTTGTACACAATCAAGAATAGAGGGAGTTAGGAACAGTGCTGTCTTACTTTTAGCTTTTGAAAACACATATATTTTACCTTATTTTTCGTTCAAGGTATATCCATAAAAACCTGTTATAAGCATTAATTCCTAATATATGCGCCAATCACTACAGTGTATATTCCTCTTTCTTTTACTTGCTGCACTTGCCCACGACGCCTCGGCTACCCACGTTCGGGCGGGTGAGATCACGGCCCGACGCATCTCCTCCAACTCCCTTACCTACGAAATCACCCTGACTGCCTACTTTGATATGCAGAATGGTAGACCTGCGGCTGATGCTCAGGTAGACGTAAGCTTCTACGTGGGAGATGTAGGACCCATCGTGGTGCCGCGTAAGCTGCCTATTGTAGATATTGGCAACAACACGACCCGCAACGAATATACTTTTGTTTATACTTTTCCGGCTCCGGGACGATTCGTCATTTCTACTGCTCTACAGAACCGGAACAATAACGTACTGAATATCTCGCCGCCACCTACCCAGGAGATCGACTTCTTTATCCGCTCTACGCTGGTTATCAATGCTGCCCTGGGACTTAACCGTACGCCCGTTCTGCTGAACCCGCCGATTGATCTGGCAGCGGTTGGACAGCGTTACATCCACAACCCCGGCGCTTTTGATGCTGATGGCGATAGTCTGGCTTACCGCCTGGTGACTCCTCAGCGCAGTGCTGCGGCTGGTCGTGGTCGTGATGTACAGTACGTAGACCCCAACAAGGTACAGCCCGAAGGACCTACCGAAAACGGTACCTTTCCTCCGACCTTCAGTATCAATGCCATAACGGGGGACCTGATCTGGGATGCGCCCGCCATACCAGGGTACTACAACGTAGCCTTTATTGTGGAGGAATGGCGCAACGGCGTTAAGATTGGTGAGATTGTACGCGAGATGCAGATCATTGTACTCGAGGTAAATAATGACCGGCCCCGACTGGACTCTATTCCGGACCTGTGCGTTGAAGCAGGTACAAACATCAGACAGACCATCACAGCTACGGATAAAAACGGAGACCGTCTGACGCTGACCTCTATCAGTGGAGTCTATCAGAATGCTCTGGTACCTGCACAGAATGGTAACTTTACCGTAGGTCAGCAGAATGCTCTGGGGCAGGTGACGGGGGTATTTAACTGGCAGACCGGCTGTAACCATATTCGACTGGAACCCTACGATGTACTTTTCAAAGTAGAGGATAATGCCGGACCTAATTTCCCCAACCCGTCGTTATTCAGAAAGCTGGTCGATATCAGAACCTTTAAAATACGGGTATACGGTCCAAAACCGCAGAACGTGCGGGCAGAACCGGCAGTGGATCCGTCCGGCCAGGCTTTCCGCGTCTCCTGGAGTTCGTACGAGTGTCAGATACCGGGGGCTCAGATCGTAGTCTATCGTCGGGAGGGCTGTTCCAACTACGAAGCTGATGCCTGTCAGCCGGGGCTGCCGGTAGGACTGGGGTATCAGGAAGTAGGCCGGGTCGCGGTGGGAGAAACCTCTTTTGTGGATAACAACAACGGCCAGGGACTACGACGGGGTATCAACTACAGTTACCGACTGGTAGTGGAGTTTCCGCGTCCGGGCGCTCTGCCTACCGAGCCTAACCGTCTGAACGGTGGTGGTACCAGCTTGCCTTCGTCGGAGTTTTGTCTGGATCTGCCTCAGATGATGCCGGTCATTACCAATGTGACAGTGGACTCAACCAGTCAGACTCGTGGTGTAGTTACCGTACGCTGGACTCGTCCTCTTGGAGTAGCACCAGGTACCCTCGAAGGTCCTTCACAGTACCGTCTGTTCCGGGCTACCGGTCTGAATGGAACTGACTTTACCCAGATAGCTACCATCAATACTAACCTGCAGCCGGGCGTGGCCGATACCGTATTTGTGGACAGAGGCCTTAATACAACCGCCAATGCCTATCGCTACCGTATCGACTACTACTTTACCAGCAACGGAAGCTTGGTAAAACTGGACGAAGCCGAACCGGCCAGCAGCGTGCGCCTGGAACAGCAAGGGTCGCCTACGCGTCAGGTACAGCTGGCATGGACAGCCAATGTACCCTGGGACAACACCAACCAGCGCCACCGGGTATACCGCGAAAGCCGTACGCAACCGGGCGTATTCAACCAGATCGCCGAGGTGCAGGTGCAGGGGCCGGAAACATTCACCTATACCGATGATGGTACGGATCGTTTCAGTGCCGACGGTACCCAGTCAGTGACTTTGTCTGCCGATTCAACCTACTGTTACCGCGTAGAGACGGTAGGCTCGTACAACAGTGCCCGTATCCGGCCTTCGCTGTTGTACAACTTCTCACAGATTATCTGTGTGAGCCCATTAGATACTACCAAACCGTGCCCGCCGGTATTGATGCTGGATACGCTGGATTGCTCGACGCTGACTCCGGATGCTTTCTGTAGCCAGACTACCTTCACCAATAACCTGTCGTGGACTTATCCGGCTCAGAATGCAGCGGGTGGAGATTGTGATCCTAACATAGTAGAGTACAAGATTTACTACGCGCGTTTTGAGGGAGAGGAGCCTAAGTACCTGGCTTCGGTACTGCCCCCACCAACGCCACCGGCTATGACTTATGCGCATACCAACCTCAGCTCATTTGCTGGCTGCTACTACGTAACAGCGGTGAATCGGTTCGGTAATGAGAGCGCGCCAAGTAACATAGTATGTAAGGACAACTGTCCTCAGTTTGCACTGCCAAACGTATTCACGCCTAACAACGACGGTAAGAACGATGTCTTCAAGCCATTGAACTGTCCCAGCTTTGTCGAGACGGTGGAGTTCAGGGTATTTAACCGCTGGGGCACCAAGGTATTCGAAACAACGGACGTAGGTGTTAACTGGAACGGAAAGAATAGCGCCGGGCAGGATCTGCCAGCGGGTCAGTACTATTACGAGGCAGTGGTACGCTTCGAGTCGGTGCGGCCCAATAGTGAGCCACTAATCCTAAAAGGTTGGGTACAACTACTGCGCTAATGAATATAGTATTCTTTGATGGTGTATGCAATCTGTGCAATGGAGCGGTCAATTTCCTGATCGACCATGACTCGAAGCAGCAGCTGAAATATGCCTCATTACAGTCCAAAGCGGGGCAGGCCGTGTTGCAAAAATACGGTCTGCCTCAGGATGAATATGAGAGTTTTCTGCTGCTAAAAGAAGACAAACTGTATCAGAAGTCTGATGCAGCGCTGGAGGTAGCGCGCTTGCTAGGGGGAGCATGGGCTGGTCTTTATGTATTCAAGCTAATACCTCGCTTTATAAGGGACGCTGTATATAACTGGGTCGCCAGTAACCGCTATCGGTGGTTCGGCAAAAATAGCTCGTGCCGTATACCTACACCTGAACTTCGGGAGCGGTTCGTTTAAGCCTATTTCATACTTTAAAGAGTTATCCTTTATTTTGCAGCCCGGCTCTAAAGAGCCGGGCTATTTTGTTGAAAGCAATCTGTTTAACTATTGATAGAAATTTATGAAAAAGGCGTACGTATTTCCGGGGCAGGGGTCACAGTTTAAAGGTATGGGAGCTGATCTGTACCAGTCATCTGAGAAGGCAAAAGCGTTGTTTGATCAGGCTAACCAGATCCTGGGCTTTGAAATTACCAGACCCATGTTCGAAGGAACAGACGAGGAGCTCAAGCAGACTAACGTAACCCAACCAGCTATATTTCTGCACTCCGTGGCACTGGCTATGGTATCCTCTGATTTTGCACCCGATATGGTAGCAGGTCACTCACTGGGCGAGTTCTCGGCGCTGGTAGCAGCGGGCGGTCTTTCCTTCGAAGATGGACTACGGCTGGTAGCGCAGCGTGCCGACGCTATGCAGAAGGCCTGTGAAGTACGTCCTTCTACAATGGCGGCTATTCTGGGTCTGGATGATAAAACGATTGAAGATATCTGTGCCTCTATTGAAGGAGAGGTAGTGGTGCCTGCCAACTACAACTGCCCAGGCCAGGTAGTAATATCAGGTACGGTAGAAGGAGTAAATCTGGCTTGCGAGAAGCTGAAAGCCGCCGGGGCCAAGCGTGCGCTGCTGCTGCCGGTAGGAGGTGCATTCCACTCGCCACTGATGCAGCCGGCGCGCGAGGAGCTAGCCCAGGCAATCGAAAGTACTACCTTCAGCTCTCCCCGTTGTCCTATTTATCAAAACGTCAATGCTATGCCTTCTACGGATGTAAATGCCATCAAGGCCAGCCTGATAGCTCAGCTGACCGCTCCGGTACGCTGGACCCAGTCGGTGGAGCAGATGGTGGCCGATGGAGCTACTGTATTCGTGGAGTGTGGTCCCGGGAAAGTACTGCAGGGGTTGGTCAAGAAGATCGCCGGTGGAGTAGAAGTAGCAAGTATTTAAATTTTTTTTCGATCAGGGCTTGACAGCTATTATTCCAAGCCGTACTTTTGCATCACAATTTCGGTTCTGGCCGATGGTGTAATGGTAACACAGGACATTTTGGTTGTCTTATTCAGGGTTCGAGTCCTTGTCGGCCAACAGAACAACAAGAAAACCCCGCATATGTAAAAATTTGCGGGGTTTTTTACTTCCCAATCACTTCCCAGAGGGTTCAAAAAGGCGGTTTTCTTCCCAATCTCTTCCCAATTTTTTTGGCATAAAACCATGAAAACATTCGTCGGATTACGCGTCAGAACGGACTATGTGAAGAAGAATGGACGCTCCCAGCTGTACCTGTCCATCGGAATCAATAAGGAATACGATAAACTGGATCTGGAATTAGACTGGCCGGCTGATCACGTCGATAAGGATAACAACCGGTTGTTGCCACTGGTAAAAGGAGATAAGGAGTGCAACGACAACAACCTGATCATCCGCAATGCCATGGGCCGGGTCAATGACATCTTCGTGGAGTATCGGTTGAAAGAAAAAGAACTCACGATGGGGGAGTTCTTCAAAATGTACCACGAGTACGAGAAACGAAAGGACTTCATTCTCTATATGGAGGCTAAGATCAAGGAGCGGTACAGCCGAAAGAAAATTTCAGATGGCACCCGCAAATCCCACGAAAACTCTCTGATCTGGCTCCGCAAGTTCAAAGCTGCCATTGCCTTCAAGGATCTGAACAAGAAATTCATAGAATCACTCGAAGCCTGGTTGCAGAAACAGGAAAATAGACGATCCAACAGTGCAGAAAAGCTTGACAAGAATACCATCGCCAACGTGATGAAGTACATTCGGGCGTACATCAACCTGGCCATAGACGACGATGACGTACCCATTGAGAATCCTTATAAAAAGGCTAAGGTGACCACCCATCAGGACGAAAAGCTCATTGAGCACCTGATGCCCACCGACGTGGCCATCCTGATGGACTACTACGAACAACAGCTGCCGATCGGCGAAAAGCTCACCCTGTGCCGGTTCTTGGTTGCCTGCTTGCTATCGCTCCGGATCTCTGATATTCTGAAACTGGATGCCGAGCGCGTGAATTATTATAAGATAGTAGGGAAGTTGATCTTCCACCCCAAAAAGCAGGTGCGAACGCGCAAGCTCAAAACTGTCTACGTGCACATCGACGAGACAGCCCAGTACTACCTTGATGAACTGGTCGAGCTGCTGTGGCAGGCCCGGAGCCAAGGGCTCAACATTTCAGAAAGCTACGGCCGCAAAACCCTTCGGAAGATTTCTCAGAAAACCGGTGTAAAAGTCTCCGGCTTTCATACCGGACGGCATACCTTCGCTACCAACTACCTGCGCGCCGGCGGTTGGGTGACCAACCTGCAGCACATCATGGGGCACACCAATATTAATACGACCATGAAGTACGTCCACATCGTGGAAGAAGACAACGAAGAGCACATGACCCAACTCTCACGCCTCTACAACAAATTTCGAAAAGGGGCCAATGCGTCAGATCCCAAGTCCAAATCATAATCCTATATATATCCAAAGCAAAGCCCGGCCATCTGACCGGGCTTTGTTAATATCGTTGATGTAGTGATAGCTTACTGAATACCGTGGGTCTGACGTATATGCGCGGGCATATCCAAACTAGAATCATACACCTGGCATTGTTTCTGGTAGGTGCCCAGATTCTTAATTAGTTCGCGTAGTCCCAGGTATGAACCGTACACGCTGTCTGCATAGGGTGGGCTGACCCGATGATCGCCAATCGGACGCATGAAGTGAATCATCATTTCATTGAGGTGCCGTTCCAGCATGACCGGATCGTGGCCTTCGGATAAAAACGCTTCAATGATTTGTTCTGGCGTACGCAGACGGTTGTGTGAGCTGGTTCCTGATACTGTGTTGTTTGTGTTCATAGAACTTTGGGTGGTTAAAAAAGAGGGTGAAACAAACGGAAAAGCTCCTACTGCTCTTCACATGGTTTGGATATCTTCCGGTTGCCCGGAATTGTCTTTCAGTCGGCACTGAGCATTAAGCCCGGTCCTGACCTGGTTAAAATCTGACTTCATGACGCACGAAGTCTGGCCTGATGGAGCGGATCCATCCGGTGCTGCGTCTTACGATTGTAGACCTTCCCGTACAGAAAGTCCCGATTGGTTTAGGGGTAGAAGTGTTCTGTGTATAGTATCTGTGGCGCTGAACAGGGGCGGAATCATACACCGCACATACCTAAATTGGCTAACCGTTACTCTTATACGTGGGGAAAGTACACTACAGTTTTAATTTGCGCAATAGCGGTTACAAGTTTTTTCTGTAAAAAAGACAAAATAGCTTCCAGCACCGAGTGTGATCGGTTTATGTCACGAAAGAAATAAATATTCAACGATTTTATACAGGGCCGCGGCTACTGCAACAAGCCCGATCACCGGGGCCATCAGTCGGGCCGGGCCGTACACGGGGGGAAGGTTATGTTTTCGATTCATCTCACTTACACAAGGCGTTTACCCTTCAAAGCAACAAAGCAAAGCCCGCTACTCATGAGCGGGCTTTTAGATTCTGTGGCAGTGGAATTGATTTACGGGAAGTAGGTAAGCTAGCGAAATGGTGGACGGGCCGTACTGGCATTTTGCTGGTAGGCTTCCATCTGGCACTTGTACATACTGATATCCGCTATAAGGTTACGAAGGCTATAATAGGTACTGTAAAGTTCAGTGGCGTACTCGGGCGAGACCTGGTGCTCACCCATCGGGCGTAGGTAGTGGATCAGCAACTCATTAAGGTTGCGCTCCATCTCTACCGGGTCAAGGCCCTGCTGAATGTGACCTTCTAGAATCTCCTGCGCGGAGCGTAGGCGCTTGCCCTCTGGCATTTGTGCATTTTGTGGCATATCTTTGTGAAGCTTGCTTGTTAGACTACTTTATGTGGTTTAGCATTCGGGGCGGTGTCTCGAACTCACCGCCCTTTTTTTATGGTTACGCTTCTGGTTCTTGAATCGGGGTAAACAGGTCAACCAGGTTGTTGAAGTCATTCATAATGAATTTATGCGCCTGCTTATTCTCGCGTTGTATGGCCTTCAACTCCTGCATCATATCCGACTGGTTAATCTGCTTTTGCAATTCCTTTTCTCTCTGTTTGTTTTTAGCTATCTGTTCAGCGACCCTACGCTTTTCTACTATTTGACCAAATAGTAAAGTTTCAACCATGTTAATCATCCAGAACTCAAACTCAACACTTAGCCACGCTGCAAATTTTATAGCAAGCTTCCTGTGCATATAGGTTCCTTTATACTTGCCCCCATTCACGGTTCGTACAACAAAATCTTCCCCTACTAATTCGACATCTTCGTCATTCTCACTCCGTGTCTGGAACGGAGTGAGATCGGATTTTCGACGTGCATTTTCTTCATTAATGATGAGTTGGATAATAGCTTTTGTTGACTCTTGTCTTAGGAACGCATAAGGTTCTTTCCCTTCAAAAGCCTTTGCCATTTGCGTAGCATTGACCATACCGGCTGCCGTGTGTAGATCAATAGCAATCTCGTTGCCTTCGTACTGTCTGGTAATAATTAGGTTGTTCATATGTATATATAAAAGTTATGGTTTTGGATAATGATTAGTAAAGCCGGTAAAGCGTATCGGTGATGTACTCCATCTTTGTTGTATGCACATACTTCCTGTCAACTTGCAGGTGGCAACTGATCTTGAACTGAGTAAAATCTTCTGCGCTTAGGTTATAGCATTCATTAAATCGAAAGCTCATTACAAACGCCATCAGAAACATAGATGGTAAGCAGGTATAGTAGCGAGGCTTCGGGTCAGTAGGCAGTTGGAATTTGAACTGGCAGACAGCATCCTTGAACATATCCAGCTCGATCAGATCAGAGAGCACCTCAAAACTCTTCGCTCCCATCGCTTCACATATCGGCTCGATCAGCGTATAGGTATCACTTTCGTTGTGGAAGTAGAGATATACTGGAATGTCAGGGATATCGAATGGTGTTTGCTTGATATGGGTCATATAGATTGTATGTTTATATATATATTGTATGCAAATGTATGTTATAAATATGTTTATATACAAGTTATATGTAAAAATATTTTCTATACATTTGCTGATAGCTTATATACCATATATGAAATGAAGAATATACACATCAAAATCAGCGATGAGCTACATTTAAAAGTTAGAAAGTATCAGCTCGAGCAAGAGCTAGCTGGTAAAAAAATGACGATGATGGAAGCCTTCGTTGAACTTATTGAAAAGGGCCTTTCGGTTGAAACATCAGCCAAGTAAGGGTACCCATCCAAAACAAGAAAGCCCGCTACTGCTAGCGGGCTTTCTTGTTTTAAGAGATCTTAACCACGAGGGAGTTATACACGTACCTTGGTAATAGCTTCAAGTTTTTGAGTTAATTCAATCACTTCCAGAATAGAGTTTTTTCGATCCTCATTGATATTCGCCAATTCCTTGACCTTAATGGCCGTACCTGCCATACATACCATGAGCATATTGCTACTACCAGAACCGATTTCACTGAAATCTATATCGGTCGAGATAATGGCATTGCCCCCAAGCCTTACGCATTGAACTCGTAGATCAGCCTTACAGATGCGGGTCGCTGCTTCTACCTTCCGGCTGCTGGTGTTTGATGATGTACCAAAGAAGTCATTAAAGTCCCTCGATAGTTCTGTCAGGAACCCGGTACCCGATGTGGTTTGAGCCGTAATCATGCCAATTACTTCATAGTCCCAATTGGCAGGAGCAGGACTAGTCATAAGAGGGATACTATGAATTATTTTTTGTAGCCTCTGTTCTATCTGATCTTTCTGGTTCTTCAGACTAACAGCAATTTCATTAAGTAAATCATAGGAACAATTGGAACAGTACCCTTCCTTAGTTTGGCCAAGCTGAGAATTAATGTAGTCTGTTTTAGATTGTTCTATCATACTGCCCCCGAAAACTCCGGTTACTGATTTACTGCAGTTAGGACATTTGGTATAGGTCATTTCAAGGATGTAGTTTTAGTTAGAGGACGTTTATTGGGAGTCAATAGCTTTTCTAAACATACAAACCTCCTGCCGGATGATGACCTTGATGTTAAAATTTTTATCCAACGGTCAACCCGCTCCCTACACATTCACATCATTCTGTATCTTATAGATGAAGTCCCGGTGCTTGTCAAAGGTCTTGGTATTAAACACCACCGGCCGGTTGCCCGTCTCCGATACATTGCGGCTCAGGCTATCGATGCCCCCGTAGATCTTCATCAGTAACTGCACCACCTGAGGATCTACTTTCCCACCGCTACCCCCGCTCAGTTGGTCGAGCATCCCGTAGTTCTTGCTCTTCTGTACCGCATCCATGATATTCGCAAAAGCCGCCACGGCCGGGTGCCTGAGCGAGCGGTTGTTCAGGATAAACTCCTGCCCAGCCTCCCCCGCGATGTACTGGCGGTTGGGCATACTGAACAGCGTAGCCCGGTTCACAAAGCCTTCGGCCAGTGAGCGCACATCGGTATACCCCCCTTCGGCCTTCTTGGGCATGAGTTGGTGAATGGCCTGCGACCCAATGGTACCAATGGATATTCCCGCTCTGATCTTGGCGGCCGTAGCCTGGGTAGTAGCAAGGGCCATTCCATAGGGGCCTAGCGCAGCCCCCGCCGCGTAGTAGCCCGCAATCTCACGTTGCAACTTGATGATAATATCTGCAATAGCTAGCGCCTTCTCAGCAACCATCAGCCCTTTGAACAAGACCGAGCTCTCATCAACAAAGGAGCTAAGGACGCTGATACCTGCTGCGTACGCTTCCCGCCGGGCATCCTGCAGGTCCCATTCGGCCAGCTTCATAGCCTCTTTTAGCTCAAACTCACGGGTGTACCGATATTCCAACTGAGCTACAAAATTCTCCTGAATCTCGCGCTCGGTATCTACCGTTTGCTGTCCGTATGTTTTCTGAAGAAGCAGCTTCGCCGTCAGGTACTGTTCTTCGGCCTGCAGGCGCTGCTGATATGCATCCGCATCCGATATTTGACGTATTCCCTTTCCGTCACGGATGGCGTGTTTGGAGTTTATGTTAGTGATATTCTTGTCAAAGTTACTATCCACAACCGCCATGGCACTATCATAGCTACCTTTCAGGTCACCGGCTACTTCCTCGGTCAGGTCTTTGGGCTTGATACTAAAATCCAGCTCCTTTACCCCGGCGTGGTGCTGCCTGCCGTAGTACGACTGGATATGCTCAATTTCTTCGGCCTCCGTCCGGTTGATCTCCGCAAGCAGTTTGGCATTGCCCTTGGCCAGCTCCCGCAGCTTTTCGTACTTATAGTGCGCCGCCTGTATCTCTTTTTCATCTTCCGACAGCAGGCGCAGCGTGTACTGCTGCTTGATCTGGAGTAGCTCGTCCTGTACCCGCTCATACTTATCGGCCAGCTCTTCCGAATCCTTACTGGATGGGCCTTCGTAGCCGCCGGGCGTGGGGGTGATGCCGCCGGGCTTGGTCGTCGATGGAGTAGTGCCATAACCCCGCTGATTTCTACGGAAGGCAATATCTGCAATTCCTTCCAACGCTTTCAGGTCCTGACGACGGGCCGCAATATCCGCCTGTACCTTCGCCAGCTCCGCCCGCATAGCCCTGATTTCATCCGGCAGCAGTTTCTCTTCCACCGTTACAGCACCTCCGGGGCCGGTATGTACTTTGGTCCGGCTCCCTTTGTTTAGTATATTCTGAAGTTGGCTCGCTCTACCCGACAGGCCCATAAATTCATCCTGAAGAAGCTCTCGCCGGGTCTGCCGCATGGCCTCCAGTAACCCCCGTTGTTCAGCTACGTAGTCCCTGACCTTCCAAGTATTTACGCCCAGAGCATTGCCATATTTATCAAATTCCGTTACGGCCTGCGGCACCGCATCGGCCAGTTGCCGGGTAATTTTATCCAGTTCGGTCTGCTCATCGGTCGTCAGCTTTACCCGCGTCCGCAGGTAATCATACCGGGCGATCAGCGGCACGATGTTCTTTTCGGTATTATTAACCAGATCCTGCTTTTCTTTCAGCTCTCCCAGTTGCAGGTCCAGCTTGGAGATCACCCCCATCCACTGCCCAAACTTTATGATTAGTGGATCCAATCCTTTCGAAGCACCCTCCCACCATCCGGTTATCTTTTTGCCAAGCTTATCCAGTATGGCCGCTGTATTAGTATTTTTGACGTTGAATTCATCAATGATCGAAGTACCTTCCGTAAAGGATTTATTGACAATATCCTGCTGCTCCCGGAGTAGTTGGGTGTTCTTGCTGAGTGCGCCCAGTACCTGCGCTCCTTCACTACCCTCAATACCTAGTGATTCCAGTGTCTTAACCAGCCCCTGCAAGCCACCTGAGCTACTTTTAGCCCCTTCCAGTACGCGGATAAATGCCTCATTGGCGTCGGTTTGGATCAGCTTCGTAAAATCAGCTACACTCATCTTGGCGACTTTGGCAAAGTGCGGAATATCCTTACCAATAGCCACGATCATCTTGCCCAGGTTGGTTGATGACAGCTCCGCACTCTGGCCCAGTATATCCATAGTCGCGGCCATACCAATAGTATCCGCAATAGTGATGTTGGCATTGGGGGCAATACCCGCGAAACGCTTAGACCATTCGACCAGATAACCTTCGTTGGCCGCTGAGCTGGCCCCGATGGTATTGATGGCCGATGCCGTCTTCAGGATACTCTGCTCAATGCCGAACTCCTGCTTGATCCCGAATATCTCTACCAGCTTACCCAGGTCGTTCATGGCTTCTTCCACATTGCCGCCCAGGTCTTCGGTCAGTGCCACGCCTACCATATCCGCCGCCTTCACGAACCCCAGTACTTCCTCGCGGGTCTGGTAACCCAGTTTCCCCGCCACGGCAGCCAGCGCTCGAAGTTCTTTCTGAGAGGTACGCGTATCCAGTTTCGCCAGGTCATCATTCAACTGAATCAGCTCATCCCCCGCCAGTCCGGTCTGTTTTCGTACGTCAGCCAGTTGGTCGCTCAGTTCTCCCGCTCCGGTTACCAGCTTGGGAATGATCGAAGCGACATTTTCCAGAGCCGTTGTAAGCAGATTTCCACCTACCACAGCGGTAGTAATAGTGGACATGTGCGCCACATACTTCTCCCAATCCGAGCGAAGATCTTTAATGAGTACTTTCTGCTTATTGTACTCATCACTGATTTTCCTCTTTTCAGCTAATAACTTCTTATGCCTTTCAGGATTATCATGTACAGCAAGTTCACGTAGCTCCTTACTCACTTTGTGCAACGCCTCGCCCAGATCCTTCACGCTCAGTTCAGCTTGGCGTCCGTCGATGATCATTTCTACGACGGATTTCTCCCTTTTTTCTGCGGCCATTGGTTTAGATAGTTATATCAATTTTTGCTCGTAATCCAGCCGCGGTTTTTGACGAAAGCTGTCCGGCAACCGCCTTTGCAAAGATTTCAGACAACTTTTGTCGCTGTCCAGACATAGTTTCTGAATACCAACGCTTAGGCGCTCTTCGACGACTAGACCCCTTACGGCTGCTGGTTGCCGCCACACCGCGAGTCTGCTCCGATAGCGTGACACCTTTTCCTACCCCCATATCCACAAAACGTCCGTAATACCAGAAGGATAAAGTACCTCGTAAATGAGCCTGCTTTTTAAAGACACGGCTCGTCATGCTTTCAGAAAGGTACCCTTCATATCCTATATTCATTTCCCGTATACGACGCTGAAAACGCTCTCCCAGAATATCCATGAAGGCCTTCATGATTTTGGTACCCTCTCCGCTTTCCATAAGCGACTTTAATTCCGTATCAGGAATTTGGCTACTCTTGACTTCCTTGAGACGAGTCTTAACCTGCCAGTTTATCTTTTTTGCCATAGCTTATTGAATCACCCGGTATCCGGCTCCGATTAGTAGAACATAGTCATAGTATTCAACGACTCGCAGAGCGGCATCCTGCGGATTCTGCGGATCCTCATAGGCTTGTTCCTCGCGGATGATTGCCTGCGGTTGCAGCACAAAGCGAACACCGGAGGCTGTAACCGTCAGATCGTTCTGATCGCGGGTCACGCTACCGTTCGGCTGGTACGTATGGGTGTACTGCCGGTAAGCCACAGGGAGGCTCAGAATGTCAACTGGGTTGGTTTTATTGCCTTTTTCATAGAAATAAGCCACCACATCGGCGTAGGTCATCCGGAAGTTGCTACCATCGTCAACGGTTTCGTTTTCGAGCACCAGTTCCACCCACACGGCCTGGTACAGCAACTCCTGCGGAATGGTGGGTTTCAGGCTCACCGGTACCAGTTGCACGGCTTCCAGCTGGGCCAGCACCTTGCTGTTACGGGCGGGTAGCTCGTAGCTGAGCAACTGAGGCAACCACTTCGAAAAGATGCGATTGCGGAGTTGCAGCCCCACCGCCACGTGGGGCAGAAACTGGCTCACCTGGTTGATGGACAGCAGCAGGTCTACCTGCACCTTGCGCGAGCCGGCCAGCATCTCGTAGTAGTGCCGCTGGTATTGGGCAAATACATCGTCGGGTTCGCCGGGCATGAGCGACAGCGTACCCACCGTTTCGTAGTCAAAGTTGTAGCTCACCGAGCTGGCGTAGGGGTACAGGGCACCCGCGCCGTCGGCTTGCATCCCCCGGTAGCTCAGCAGCCGCAACCCGAACTTGTTCTTGGGGTCGGCTCCGCTGGCGTAGGCCGAGTAGTTTTTGGAGGCGTTAAAGATCGGATCGCCCAGGTTACCCGGCTGCTTGCACACCGGGATCATCCAGGAGGCATTGGCGGGAGAGTCGTAGTTAGGGTCGCGGGTCATGAACAGGGTACCTACCTGCAAGTCAATGGGAGCTTCCCCGTCGCCCACGGTATGGTAGAGCTGGAAGGTTTCTACCTCCTTATATAGCTCGTCGGTCTCTTCCACGTAGTTTTTCAGGGTATATCCTCCCTGATCAGGCTGATCATACTGATCGGACTCCGGAATAAACCCATCCGTGAAGTCCTGGTACTGGGAGGAGCTGCGCAGCGTGCGGTAATCCACAAAGCGGACCTGGCGGGCGCGGCCATCAAAGAATACCCCCAGCCCCTTGAACGCCCGGAGGGCTTTCAGGAAATCCCCTACGCTCATATCCGGTACGTGCTGACTCAGCTCGATGTTGGCCCCGGTGGCGTAGTTCAGCCCGGGCACCGTTTGGGTATTGAACAGGATGAAGCGCTCCACCTCCGGATGGTGCAGCCAGCTGCCTACGGCCGTAAAGCCCAGCACGGCGCAAATCTTCCGGATGAGCCAGGTCAGGTACAGCATCGGCACCAGCTCCCGCTCGCCGTACTGGTAGTAGTACGAAAGCTGACTATCGAAGAACAGGGTGCCGTCGTTGGTCTGGTAGCGGTTAAATAGAGTGGGGCGGGTGTAGTTGGCCCGGCCGGTGGTATACTCCGGCTCGATCATCAGGTCGTTGCGGAACGGAGGAAAAACCACCGGATAGGTAGCCGGATCGGCGGTGTGCAGCCGAACGAGGGTAGCTTTGACCTGCTCTTCGCTGCTGCCCAGGCTGAACGGTTCGTTCACCGCCTGCCGCAGGCGCAGCTCCCGGACTTTGGAAGCCACTTCGCCCAGGTGCAGCTTCAGGTAGGCATCGGCGTACCGGCCCATAATCTTGAAGCTCATCAGGCCGCGCTCGACGGGCATCCCGTCCACGGCCAGGGTCACGGGCATCTCGACGTTGGCCAGCTGCTCGGGCGAATAGCCCACCCCCAGAAAACGGATGTTGTGGGGAGACAGCGGAAACCGGAACGGATAGCTGTAACTCCCCCGCAGCACCTCGTCGGTATTCAGGATCGTACTCAGGATCTCGACGGTGATCCGGCTGTCCGGAGGGAGCTGCAAGGTAAGTCCGGCGTGATTGCGTAGTTCAAGCATAGCCCAATATGGCTATGCGGACGCAAAAGCATGTAGACAGTGCCTCCGGCTACGATTTTTCCAACGGCACCTGTAACACCTGGTAGCGGAACCACCGGTACAGCTTCCGGCGCCAGGGGCGGAGCGCGAAGTATAAATTCATGGCATTAAAGGCCGCAATGACCCATAGAGCGGGTGCCAGCCCCCACCAGAACCAGACCGGCCCAAACAGCGCGGCCGACAGGATCATAATGCAGGTCAGCGTCTTGTACCAGGCAATGGGGCGTACTGGCATTGTAGCGGGATAGCCCCTATGCTGGTACCGTTCCCTTTCAATATACTTCCAGCAGTGCCATTCATCCACCAGGTTGAGATAGCCAGTCATCGACTCGCCCATGTACGTGAGTTTGCCTGTAATCCAGAGCCACCCCAGCTTCGAGCTGATCGTCTCGCCCCTGACGCCAAAGTGGTCGGGCCCCTGCTTCACGAACAGGGCATTCAGGAAATGCTGGTGGGTCATGTTGGCGGTGATATCAATGCCCCAGGCCGAGTTCATGAACCAATCCCCCACCGACCGCCACTTGTTATAACGTATACATTCGGCCAGATCCCAGATTAGGCCGAATAGTCCCAGGAAGACCCAGCTGAACAGGGCGACAAAAAAGATGAAGATGCCTTTCATGGATAGAGGGGAGTTAAAGGGGGATCGTTGTCATACTTGAATTTCTGCCACTACCGCTAAATACCCGTCTGGCGGTAGTGGCAGAATAAAGCTGGATTGGTTACGGATTTCGAGCCTTAAGCTTACACCGTCGCGCTTGATCCTTCACACAGTACCCAGCGTCCGTTAGCACCGGCAGTACCACCAAAACGTACTCGTAACGCCCAGGTTCTATTATCAAACTGTGTCGTATCAGGCAGCGTGAAGGTAATCGCTATGGGTTCTCCATTATGGTGAAACCCAGCCGACAGATCAGCATACGCTGTATTCTTATCTGTCCACGTTCCGTCCAGTGCCAAACGCCACTCTGCGTTATTGCTTCCGGCAAACATGAATATCTGCAACGGTGCCGATGAGCTGTTAGTTGGAATATAGCCTACTATTGTATAGGTAAAGCCTGCCTGAGCATTCGTTAAGCCAGCGGCCTCGTGCCAAATCGGGTTAGCCGTGGTAGCCAGAAGTGGCCCACCATATTTTTCATCATAAGCGCCCACAGTTACGGTTCCATTCAGAGCCATAGTTCGGATATCTACTGCCGAACGGTTTTGCAGTCGGTACATACCAAAGAACTTGTCACCTGTCGCCAGCGGCTTATAGATCATTCCACCCTGAATACTGACCTTCTCAACCGTCTTACCATTGATAGTTTCTACATAGGTTTGATTGGGAATAACCTTCTGTGCTGGTAGGTCAGACAGCATGATAAGCTGCGAAGTAAGACTTCTACGAGCGTTGATTGCTCTTCCAGGTATACAGGCAAAGTTCGTACAGGTACAATAGGCCGCATAAAACTTACCACTCATATAGGTAAAGAGGTTGCCGCTTCCACCGTAGGCGGCTACTGTAAAATGAAATGCCTGTGGCCTGTCCGTGTCATTAGATCCAGTTACGACACCTGGTGAGCTTAACGTGACACCCTTTATATCAACGGGAAGAAATATGGTATTGGCAGGATTCTTAACGGCATACCCCCAGCTTCCTGGCCCTACTACAATCGTGAAAGTCATCATACGAGGGTAAGTTGCGCTCGTTGATGTGGGTTCCATGTACTGATTGTAGTTGTTTAACTGACGGTAGGGGCCGTATTCATCAGAGGTTCCCGAGCTGGTTATGTAGTCGTGCAGCACAGCGGCATAATTAATTTCTTCCGCACTATACCACAGGGCTTCATTCCTCTCTGTATACCGGTTTTTGCTCTGCCCCACTACTCTATATGTGCGCGGCATCCCAAAACCGTTGTTAGCAACCCGCTGAAAGCCCACCATGTTAGCCAACTTGGAAGAGTGCATAGCCACTGCATTGGGAGCAAGCGCCGGGGTAGATGTAGCTTCCCCTAATAATTTAAGGTAGGTTTGCCCCTGTCTGCCCTGTGAACTTACACCAGATACTACTGTAAGCATATCCCCCAGTACGGCATAACCTTCACTATTTGGGTGAATAAAATCACCTGTGAAGGTAGCCGCTCCCACGTTCAGCGCCGTAATGGGGTAGTACCGATACGCCAGCTTTTCCAGCACAGCCGCGTCAGTGGTAGCCAAGCCACTCTTAGCGTGCCAATCCAGTACCGTAACGTGCGGTCTATTCCGGTAGGAGAGTAGCTTTTCCCGAATAGCGTTGAATGTGGCATGATTAGAGCTATTAGGCAGGGAGTAATGCCCGCCCATCTCTATAATTATAATCAGCGGCACCCCATTCTCAAACGTCTTTTCTACCAACCTGTCGTAGAGCGGTACAAAGTTGTTGGCAAACTCAGTCATCCCCCGCCCGGCATCGTTTACCGTCCAGGTTACTATGGCTAGATCAGGCTTGAAATGGGTACTGGTATTGTTAAACACCGAGTCCAATCCGGTAAAGCCTACGGGTGCTATGGTAGCTGCCATCTGCCCCGAAGCCGCGCCAGGTGAGTAGAAGTTTCCGATATAAGAGCCGCCCAGCGAAGCGTCCAGGAAGTGAATACCCATCTCATCCTGGCACAAATCCAGCGTTTCGATATAGGCAAATCCGCTGGCCGGAGCTTTCAGCTCTATGGTGCGGTACGCCAGCGACTCCCACGACATGACATACTCCTGCGCGTAGGCTTGTGTACCGTTGCAGTTTACGGTTCCATGCAGCACCCCGTCTACGTGTACCTCAAAGCTGCCGCCATCCGTTTCTTTCGAGTACCGGAGTACGGCCCGCTTGATGTAACCCCCGAAGGAAAGAGGTGTACTGGTACTTTCACCCCGGCTGCGGGTAAACGCAAACCCACCAAACTTCTGCTTTTTCCATCCTAAATGCGTATTAGTGTAGCTGCCTCCCAACATACCTAAGTGGTGTGTTCGGTTCCCACTATCCCCATACTCTTTTGTGAGTGCCCCTACCAATCCCTTCATGGCGGAAATCATAGCGTTAGCGATAGATGTACCGGCTAACAGCACTCTGTTGATCTTTATTCTGCCAAACTGTGTAATAGCTCCGGCACGTCCCAGCGTTTGAGTTTTGGAACCCACCCATTCATCTACGGCAGTGGTCAGGGTTTCGGCAGCGCCTAACACCTGATCCCTATACCCCTCCGTCTCTTCCATCCGCTGGTTGAGCTGCTCAGCACTACCAAAGATATTCAGGGTGTCTTCTTTCGCCTGGGTAGTCGTATTCTTATCCGCCTGCATCTGCTGCCGGGTAGTCTCAATCCACTCGGCCGTTTCATCTACTGCGCGGGTATCATTGGCCACCTGCTCCGCCGCCGCGAACATGGGGGCGAAGTAGGCCGGAATGGTGGCGTTGGTGCCGTCGGTGTAGTTGATGATCAGATCCGCGGCTTCGTTCTGGCTGACGCTGGTGATGCCACGGCCGGCGAAGTTGATGGCCTGAGCCGGATCGGTTACCAGGCCGGCCGCTCCTACGTAGCCCACAGCCGGTTTGTTGCCGTTGGAGCCCGTCCAGTCGGTGAGGTGGAGCAGGGTGCGATTATCCGCGTTTTCGAGCGCAAAAACGGGTGTCCAGCCACTGACACCCTGGGGACCTGGTAATGTGACGACTATGGTTTGAATCATGTGGTAATAAATCGTTGAGTGAGGTGAACCTGTGAAATGAGCACATCGGAGGTGTTGCCGGATTGGGAGGTGTACTCAAAGCCGAGCTGGTACTCGCCCGCTGGTACGTCCAGCTGCTCGGCCGTAAAGCTGAACAGGAGATTGGGATGCGTATAGGTAAGCCCATCCCCCAGCGAGAGGGTGACAAAGGAGCGGTTGTCCAGGACCCGGCGCAACTGGGCCTTGATCGCAAAGCCCGTGAGGTCGATGGGTTGGCCAGCGGGGTCACGCAGCTCCACCTGGAACTGCCAGGCCTTGCGGGTTTCGTGGGAGAGTACGGGCTGTTTCATACTAGATCTGAAAATGAGGTGCGTCGATGAACCGTTCATCGGAGGTTCGCCAGTTCTTGTTCCAGTCGGCGCCCCAGGTGATTTGGGGGAATTTCTTCCGGATGATCCGGGCGGCCTGCTCAAATAGTGCAGGATTCCAGTCCAGCTCCTTTTTGGTACCGGCTTTGACGAAGGCGATATCAAAGGCCTCCGAAGGGGTACGCTCGTGGCGGGAGCTACCGGGCAGGGAGTTGGTGATCCGGCGCTTATTCTCCGTCGGGCCAATGGGCCCCAATCCGGCTTTTCGGCGCAGGTCATTGACCACCAGCAGCGGCTGGCGTCCCTGGGCGTAGTAGGCTTCCTGCATGGCGCGCGGACGGAATACCTGCGTCAGAAAGGGCACCGGGTCGTTGGGGTGCAGCACGGCCCACTGTTCGAGCAGGTAGTGCCACGCCTCCTGCAGGAGTGGATGCGCGAGGGTGATGTCTCGGGTATTCATCTTAGATCCAGCGGCTGACATACGAGTACACGGTAGAGAGCAGGAAAGCCGCGAGTCCCACCCGCAGCATCAGCAGGTCCATGCCGGTGCCATCCGGATGATGGATCTGGGTGAGCTGGAAGAAGGAGCCGATGCAGATCAGCAGCAGGCTTACCTTCTCAACCTGGTTTTCGCGCTTGCCATCGGTAAGCCGAAACAGGGAGAAAAGCATTATGACCAGCAGCGCCAGGCCATTGACGACGTTAGAGAGATGAATCAGGAGGGTTTCCATGGGTATGATCAGAGGAAGTTATTGCTTTGAATTTATCGAACACCTTGTCTACGGCGCTCTCGATGAAGCGCAGGCCCACAAACCCGATCAGGAACGCCACGCTCCGCGCCTCGGTACTATTGATCTGTTCCAGGAAGAAGGATGTGAGGTAGATCGCCGTGAGGTAGTTGGTCAGGACGGTCGCGATCAGCTGCTTTCTCTGCTTCTTATCCCCATTGAGGTAGTGCGCGACGGAGCCCATAAAGGCGCCCTGGCTAATGGCTATGTTAGCAGAAAAGAATATGTCCCAAAGATTCATCACAGCGAGGTTAGATATAGCACTAAGATGGGGCCTTCGGGACACTTTTAGTTGGACATTCGTCAACGACGCCGGGCAAAGGTCCAGGCCAGCAGCAGTACCGCCAGCGCCATCAGCACCAGAAATATCTGAAAGGTCATAATCGCCTTCTCGATCTGGGGGCTGTAATCCCGGTCGGTTTGCTGACTGGATGTCTCGGCCTCCTTGGTTTCGGACTTAGCTGACTCCTTCTCCCCCTTCTGATGGACTGTCTCACGCACCAGGTAGGGCGTAGGTACTTTCAGTATCCCCGTAGGCATAGCCGGCCAGTCTGGTCCGGATGGACTAAAACCATAGCCACTGGTAGGTATGATGCCTGGTCCGCTCCCACTTTCGCCATAGAGGTAGTCGCGAGTGATCTTGGTGTCATAGGTTTCGGAGCTGGTTTCCGTACGGACCGAGGAGCTATCCGCCTCGGATCGGGACTTGTGCACCTCACGGAGCAGGGTACACGAAATGAGATGGAACTGGCCCAACAGGACCAGCCCCACCAGAAGATATGTGTGGTAGTGTTTCATTAGCTGTTAATTGCGTCTGTTAAGAACCATGAATCGTTGATCACTACCGGGGCGGCCTGGTTGTAGTAGTTGGTGCCTACCACCGCCGACCACGGCCCGGAGTTTTGTTCGCCTCCCTCCAGGCGCGACAGCGTGGCGTTCACGTTCTGCGAGGGCAGCGGCTGCGGCACCTTCTCGATCATTTCCTTCCGCAGGTACCACAGCGCCGGAGCCAGATCGTCAATGTTATTATTACTAGACTCTCCGGTGGTTTCCGTATCACCGTGGCTGTAGCTCATGGCGAAGTGAATCAGACCCTTGCCCCCGCAGCGCCGGAAGAAACTTTCGCCGGATACTTTCAAGCGGTTCGGGTCGAGCGGCACGCCGTAGGGGTCGTTATCGCCGTAGCTCAAATCACGCGGGTCGTACTCGATGGCCGGAATAGCGTTCGGGAACGAACCCCTCACAATATCCGCTGCCAGCATTTTCTCGTGGAAGTCCCCGTGCTGACCACCTTCGCTGGAATAGATAATATCCGCCGAACCGTACAGGAGCTTCCAGTTGTAGCTCATATTCCACGCAGCCTGGGGCTTGCCCGTATCGCTTGGGAATACCGCTACCTTGATCTGGTTGTTAGACCCGGCCCGCACGGCGTTACGGAAGTTATCGAAGAAGTTGCGCAGGCCGATGGTCATGTGGCGATACCACAATTTGCCGTACAGCGTGCGGTTCCACAGCGCCCCTCCGGTGTACTGTTCCGAGGGTTTGGGCGGCGACTGGTAGGCTTTGCCCTGTGAGGACAGGTAGGTGCTCCATACGTTCTGGCTGGCTTCGCAGTAGTCGGTGTATTCAAACGGGTTATCCAGGTGCGCCCCGGTGTACTCCTCCCCGTTGGAGTAACCCAGCGAGAAGTACTCGATGTATCCAAGTTCCTGGTAAGGTGCCAGTACACTGGCCAGGTGCTGCATGGCGGTAGCGAACTTCTGCTTGCCCACCTCCGAATGCACACTAGGCATGCAGTCGTGCTCGCCTTCGATGAAGAACTGCCGCCCGTTCTGTCCGGTACAGCGTTCGGAGACAGGCAAGAAGCCGTCATCCCTTCGGCGGGCGGGCCACACGAATAGGGCCAGCTTCATGTTTCGGCTCAGGCACCAGTTCAGCGCCGAAAGTATCTTGTCGTCGTAGTACCAGCCGGGCAACGGTTCATACTGATACCATTTCAGATTCAGGCGGAAAACATCCAGAGCCTGGAACGACTGTCCGTTGTGGCTCAGGTTGTTCCACATATCGGCATTATTGCGCCAGCGTCGGGCAATACCCGTTTCTTCCGCCGGATCAAAGCCGAATTGGGTGGTACACAGCGCAAAGGCCCGGCCCGTGTCGTTATTCAGTCCGGTCTTCGCGTACTGCGATACCGGCGGGGTAATCACCGTCGGCATGGGTCGGGCGGGCGTACCTGACGAAGGCGTACCGGTCAGGGTGAAGGTATACTCCTGCGAGAGAAACAGGGTGTTGTTCAGGCCGAGTTGGGCCACTACCTTGTACTCGTAGGCCATGTGGGGGTAGCCCGGATAGGTGTTGGTACTGTCCCCGCTACCAAACAGCGTCCACTCGCCGTTGCGGGTGTTGCTCACGTTGGTTTGCCGCTCGCCCAGGTACACAAACTGCCCGCCGTCCTTGCGGTAGAACTGCAACCGTTTCCAGGTGTGCTCCACGTTCTGGATCTTCATAATAACCTCCCACTTGTTGGGGGTAGCTACCGAATTACCGGAGGTGATCTTCTGAATCAGGTTGTTGTTCTCCTCGTTCCACAGGTACACGTTCACACCGTCTTCGGGGGTAATCACCGGCGGGTCTACCGGCGGGTTGACCACCACTTGCCCCTGCTCTTCCTCGTAGGGCGTCGGCCAAAACCGGTAGCCCTCACGGATGGTATTGATAAAGTCGTCAGAGATCTTGACATCAATCACCTTGTAGGTACTGTTACTCCCCCAGCTAAACCCGCTGTTGTTCTTGATCGCATCGTACTTATCCCGCACGTTGGCCCAGTAGTTGCGCATAATATCGCGGGTGCTGTAGGTCATGCCCGGTTTGTTGGTCGTAATCTGCTGCTTCTGCGTTTCGGCCCAGCTTCCGTTGTTCTGCTGCACGCCCGGAATGACCTGCTCGACAAAGTACCACATGGGAAACGTCTCGCCGTCTCCCTCCGAATAGTCGTAGAAGGGATAGTTCGGAGCGTTGGGGTTCATGTACTGCGGGTTGGTCTGCGGTCCCCGGAAGGCCCCGATGCTCATACTGATGCCCCGTGCAAACATCTCCCGCAGGTCGTAGGTCATCTCGTTGATGTGCTTAATGCCCTTGTACTTGTCATTGAGGTCGTAGTTGCCGTTGTAGTACATCCAGCTCCCGTCAAATTCGCTGAACGTAATCAGCCCGTACTGGTTGGCGACGCCCTGCAACACGTCATGGTGGAAGCTCTTGTAGTAGCCCCCGCCGGTATTGTGTTTCAGTCCCAGCACGTAGGGCGTGATAAAGCGGTGGAAACCGTAGGTAATGCGGGCGGAGATCTGGTCACAATAGTTGCCCGAATCCATGATGTAGAGTTCGCGCCGGGTCAGCCCGCTGCTGATGTTCTGCTCCACGGAGTACTTCTGCACCTCGTAGTGGAACTTCTCGATGGAGCGGTGCTTGTAGCCGTACCACAATTCGCCCAGCGGTCCCTCGTGCTGGTTGCCGCTGGAGGTCCGGTTGTAGCCCTTATCGGGTGTGACGGTATCGAAGTTCAGGTCCGTGCGACCAATATATTTCTGAAAGGCCGCCAGGTTGTTCTGAAAGCGGGTGCGCAGCTCATTGCGGAAACGGGTAATATTCCCGTCCGAGAAATCGAGAATGGGCGGGTTGGTGGTGTATTCATCTCTGATGGAGGCGTAATGGCTGTTGTTGTGCCAGTGCATGTACTGGTCATAAGACGAGCTGTACCCCATCTCGAAGGCAATGTCATCAATCACGCTGACCCCGATCACCTCTCCGGTATCAATCCACGGCTGTGCCTCGGCGATCACCCGCTTCATCACCTGCTTGCAGTGCTCAATCCAGCGCGGAGCCGAAAAGCTCATGCACACCGCTACGTAGGGGTTGACCGTGTAGCCCGTAATCTCGCCGCTGCCACTCTGGGTAACCTGCACCGGAGGCGGGAGCAGTTCGCCCCCTCCTACGGCCGGGTGTCCACCCCAGTGGCGGGCGGTGTAGGGCGTGCGCTGGCAGTCGGCAACCTGCGGTCCGTCGGCGTAGCTCAGGCCGTCCGTGCGGGAGCTGCCGTCGGGATTCTTGCCGCCATTGGCCAGCAGGTGCCCGAACCAGGGACGGATGTTGACCCACAGCCGCACCTTAGGCCGCTGACTGACGGGGATGCTATTCTCGTTAAACCACGAATAGAAGGCGGTAAGCTGCGTAGCGATCCCCTCGTTGGTGCCCTGCGTGGCGACACAGCTTGTATCTATCCCTACGCCCGTACTGGGGTTGTAGGGTGTCCAGACGGTAGGTTTGTCGTGCTTCCACCACCAGTGCGGATTGATGGTGATGCTGATGGCGTTGAATCCTTTATCATACAGGAACTTGCCGTAGCCCCGCATGTTGGCTACCCTCTCAATGTAGGGGATGCCCACCATCCGCCAGGGGCGGCTCTTGATGTCGATCAGTACCTGATTGTAGGTCGTCTCGGAGTAGTTGTTGCCCGGATTGGCAGGATCTTCTACCCGGCCCTTGACGAGCTGACTGAACTCGACATCGGACAGGTAAAAGGTATGATAGGGCGTGCTGACGGTAGCCTCCTGAATGGTGCTGTTATCCGCCCGCAGGAGCTTGTGCTTGTACTGGTTGGCCGTGATCGAGGTACGGCAGAAGACGGTTCTGGGCATGGTTAGTAGATAGAGAGGTTGGTGTAGCCGACGGAGGGGGTAATTACGACTTCGCCGAAACTAAACGTGCGGGTGACAGTGGCAACGAGACTAGTGTCATTGTATATCTTATAGGTGACCCGGTAGATGCCGGGCTGGAAATTTCCCTGCCCGATGATCCCGGACGAGTAGGTGCCCACGTGGTAGGTGCCAAACAGTTCGTAGGTTCCATTCTGAGTTGCCGAAGGATACGTACTGGCAGTGTGCTGATTGGTGTGCATCTGCTTTTCCCATACGCCCGAACTATTCTGCTTTTCCAGATCCTTCGTCATGTGCGTGTGGGCCATATTCTGTATTACACATCGCACATCCCATTCCTCATTCCACGCAAAAGACGGGTTAGAGAACTCGGGTAGTTCGGAGATAAGCCCGTTGGAGACATCATTCCAGAGCTGAACGGTGGTCTTTGCCACCGGATCGGGGTCGGGCGGCGGATTGTACACACCCTCCTTGCAGATGCTGAACGTATCCAGTTCCACATCCCCCTGTACGGAGGAAGGGCGTACCCGGATGTTGTTCAGCGTACTCACCCACAGGGCGTGGGTCACATCGATCACCACGTCCTGATCGGCTCCCGTGGCGGTGAAGTAGTGGTCAATCTTCTGCTCGTCGTCCAGCACGTTGCGGCTCGACGTAGCGAAGTAGATCACCACCTGGGTCTGCCCGCCGCTGGGGTGAACGGGCCACTTGCCCCGGAACTTAATTTTTTTGTACTCGTTAGCGTTCACGCCTAAGCCCCACTGCGAGCCGACCATCGTACCAATGTTCTCGGCGTAGAATTTCAGGCGGCCTCCTTCGGCCCGAAAGCCGTCGGCGTTGTCCAGCTCCGCCCACCCCTGCGTGCCGCTGTTGAAGTCGTTGAGCAGGATGCAGTTTTCACCCGGCTGGGAGAGAAAGGCAAAGCGGGCTTCCTTAGTGGCAACCACCGTGCCGCTGGCCCCGCCGGAGCGGGCTACCCATACGATGCGGAACTTGGAATCAGGGCGGTGGATGGAGCCGATCTGGGTGGACTTCATGCCCAGAAAGGCTTGCAGGTTCGCCGATGCGGTCGGGCTGCTGAACGTGTAGACCTGTGGGGCACCCGTGTATGTACTCACGTTCACGGGCTGCTCACTGCCTCCCGTCACGTCAAACAGTTGCATGGTCACGTAGTCGAAGCTTTTGCCGTCGGCTCCGGTGAAAAACACCTCCCAGTTGTCGGGCAGCGCCAGGGTTGCCTCCGTCGTGCTCAGCTCGGCCAGGGTGGTGTAGGTCAGATCTGCATTTTCCTTTTTCAGGTAGAGCGGCGTAGGAGTGCCAGGCTGCTCGCCGCCGCCGCCTGGAATGGTGAACTCCCGCCAGGAAACCGCCGAGCGGCAGTTAGCCCCCTCTATTTCCAGCCTGTAGATACCGCCCGGCTGGTAGGGGAACTCAATCTGCATAAAGGCATCCTTGTACAGATCAGGAAGCACTTCCGACCGTGCAATGCTGGCGTACTGTATTTGCCCGTCCCGCAAGATGCGGAAGTGGTGGTCGTTGGCCCCCAGCCCGTCAAAAGCGTAGGTCAGACTGGTGTTGGTGATGTTAGTAATGGGGTTGTTGCCAAACAGGGTGGGACCGCGCTCGCACGTTTTCATTTCCTCCTGAATGGAGAAGCTGACGGTGGTATCCACGATGGTTTCTCCATCCCGTTTCAGGATGAGTTGCTGCGTGTAGCTGCCCGGCGCCAGGGGCTGTCCGTTGACGGTCGTGACCGTGCTGCTGTTGGCCGCCCCGAAGCCGTGCAGCGTGGTTTGGCTCGTCTGGGCCACCGTGCCGGCCAGGCTTACGCGTTCGGTCATGGTTCCTGTATTGTTGTTGCGGGTGATGATTTGCCAGTAGTTGTGCGGGGCGTTGGAGATGATCCAGCGGGTGTCCCAGGGATTGATCCAGGTCAGCACGGCGGATTCGGTGATGTCAGCTAGTTTGCTGCCGGCCGATTCGTTCCAGTATTCAAGCCGCACCACGGGCGGGGTGTTGGTAATGGTCGGTTCGGGCAGGGTGATAATGCGCTGGTTTTCGGCATTTGCTATTTCCCTGACCAGAATGCGCGGCAACTTACCGGTGGCGCTGGGGTAGGTGCCCGTCAGGGTGACGGTCAACCCGTCGTAGGAGGCGTTGCACCAGTTCTCGCGGTCGAGAAAACTCTCGATTTTCAGGTCGGCGGCAGCGTGGTGAGAGGTTATGTACTGCCCCAGGTTCAGGACGATGTTGAAGCCCTCGCCCACGGTCAGAAACGGTTGGGGCAGGCTGCCAAACTTGGGGTGCCGGGCTACGGGGACGGAGGTAGGGAGTGTCAGGTTTTCAGAGCCATCAAACTCCACCGCCTGGGCCTCAGCGTCACCCGTCAGGGAGACGAAGACCGGTGTTGCCAGTTTTAGGGCCTCGCCCCCGTTGTTGATCGGCTGCGTCCCAAAGTAGGGCATCTGCTCAAACTGCCACCGTTCTAGTGTAAAGTCGTAATACAGAGAAAAGCCCTGCACGCCCGGATATTCGGTGGTATTGAGCGGGACGAAATACATCTTTGTACCATCCTCCGAAAACTGCACATAGATCTCCTTCTCGCCGGACTCGTTGAGCCACCGTTGTACCTTTTCACCGTCGGGCCGCTGGAAGGTTTTAAGCCCGGCAATTGTCTGATTAGAGGGTAGATCCACTACCTGATCTATACTACCTAATTCCTCCTTCAACTGCTTCGGCGTAATGGCTTTGCTATTGTCGGTACCAGCCGCGGCCTCTTCGTCGGTAGCCAGTTGCACGATGCCTAATTGGATTTGGGAGGCAATGGGCAGATTCTCTACATTAGGCTCAAACTCATCCAGCCGATCCTTTAATGTTTTGGGCGTAATGGCCACTTCCTCGCTTACGCCCTGCCTCGCCTCGCTCAACGTGGCTAGCCTGAGCTCGCCCCGTTGGAGCGTCGTAGCCGACCGGTGCTCCTGGTTGGACCGGACGAGCGTCTGGATGTTAGCCAGGCTGCCATCGCCCAAGCGGATCTGCTGCGTCGTGCCAACGCTAAACTTGGGCTGGTAGTTGGACAACAGCTCGAACACCCCGCCGGAGGTCACCGGATTGAGACTGGCCGGAATGGGGTAAGGATCCACCTGGCCAGTATAGGGTAGGCCACTATTGCCGACCACAATGGGGCCCGCGCCTTCGATGCCCGGAGGCGGCACGTTCTGGTTGGCTTCAAAGCTGTCTTTTTCCAGATCACCCAGGCTCACTGAGCGGTTCCGGAACAAATAGGTATACTGGAATAGGAGCGCCCGGGCGTTGTCGCCGTCGCGGCTCTCACGAATGCTGTTGGTGGTAATACCGATCGGATAGGCCGCGACGGCGACAACGCGGTACTTGTGGGTGCTCCGGAAGAAGTCGCGAAAGGTCAGGAAGTCCTGCGCCCGGAGGAAACCGGTAGCCGCATCGAAACTTTCCTGTACTTCAATATCCCAGTCGGTATACTGGCCGTGGTGTGACTCGTAGTTGTAGGGTAGTACCTGTTCGGCCTGCTCCCGGAAGTAGGTAAGCTCAGGGCTACCCTTGCCACAGATGGAAAGGGTGTCTATGCCACCCACGCTGTTGACGTAAGCGAAGTACCGGCGGTAGGGCTTGTAGTCATAGAGTACAACGAAGCTGAGCTGCTCGCTGATGGCGGTAGCCCCGTCGAACAACTGAGCCGTATACTGCTGTACGACTTTATCGGTGTTAAGAGCAGCCAGATTGAGCTGGTTGTAGCCCACGGCCCACATCGCCTTCTGGTATTGGTGCAGATTGGTAACGCCCGTATTGTCTACGACCTGGGTGGTCTCGTCCTGAAAATGGACGGTGATCCGCAGGGTAGCGGCCGTCCGTGATTCCTCGCGCAGGTTGATAAAACTCAGGAAAGCCGGTTGGTCCCGGTAGACGTAGCGCGTGGTATTCTGTAAACTCAAAAAGCGGTCCAGCGCAGGCGTAAGGCCCAAAACCGTAGATGCTACGGTAGCTCCGGAGCCCGCCTCGTAGCTGGTCCCGCCGAGCAGAGCGTAGTAGGTATCGGTCTGCAGCAGCTGACCTACCGAAAAGTTCTCGCCACCGGCCGGGGCGTATTTCAGGTAGTAGTCCAGCCGGGAGCCGTGCACATGGCTGCCCATCGGCAGGATCATGGAAGGCATCTCCGGCGTGAGCTCCGCGTGCAGGATCTCATTCAGATCCAGCTCGGCGTTGCTGTCGGTCGTGAGCGCCAGGGGCGCCTGGTAGATACGGTCGAACGACAGATCCACGCCTTTACGTACCCACACTTCGACGTAGACGTGCGGGTTGACGGGTATGGTGCTGTTGACCCCGGAAACGGTATTGCGGCACTCGCCGCCGGCAAAGGTGGTCTTGCTGAAATTGTAGGAAGAACCGGCCTTACGTCCCTGAAAGACCAGGGCGGGAAGTTCGTCAATGGTATTGGTAACGACGACAAAATACTCGTTAAAATAGTAGTTAGCCGCAAACCATTCGACGAGCGATTCGACATAGGCGACTGAGCCGTCGCCGGCCGGAAACTCTGCTCCCAGGGAGCTGGGTGTGGCACTGGCTTTAAGCTTTTGCTCTTCGCCGTTCCAGCGAACTACAATAGTGGTACCGGGCACAACGGCACCGGAAAAAATAATGGCGTTCTCCGCCACCGAGCCAGCCAGATAGCCGGCATTATCGTTCTGAAAACGCCAGACGATGGGATTCCGGGAAAAACCTATTTTTTCGGGAGGGGTAACCTGTATAGCCATACCCGAATTTGGCTATACGGCTCCGAAAAGGCTTCGACAGTCACGTTTAGGCAAAGTCCTCACTGCCCAGCAGGAGGCTGTCGGGGGCTTCCCAGGCAAACTCGTAGGTCCATCCGGTCAATTGCCCGGCTATGGTACCCAGGTACATCCCGGAGAGCGATTCCTTATCGAGTTGGATGTGGTTGGTGATCAGCCGGCCGTTGAAGGGAGCCTGACGCAGGCCGTCGCGCTTCATGAGCATGACCAGCTTGCGCGCCAGGGTCCGGCACTGGTAGCGTACCTTCCGGATATGACGGGCGTTGCCCTGTTCAAAGGGAGCAATGATGGAGATGGCGGCTTCGAGGCGCTGCGCGTGGTGGCCTCCTTTATCGAGCAGGTGGTCTTCGGGCATGTCCAGGATCAGGGCCGGGAGTTTGAGGCCGTTCTGGATGGCCAGCTCAATCTCGGTGGTGGATTCGAGCTGGTTGTTGACGAAGTAGGCAGGTTTGGCTTTGTGGTGGCCCAGGAGCTGCTCCGCGGCCAGCTCAAAGTAGGCTTCCATGAACTCAGCGGCATCGTCGTAGGTGGTATCGTTAAGGATAAAGGCCATGGGGGAAGGGGGGATTAAGATTTACTACGATTAACCTGATCCATGAAGTGGTTCCAGCGGCGACGGGCTACTACAATGGAGGTCCCATCTGTTAATTGCACTGACTTAGTGGATATATCTACATCCAGAAGGTACGCCAGATTGATAATGTGCTGCTTATGAATCCGGCAGAATCCACCAGGTGCCGCAACCAGATAACTCCTCATAGGATAGCTGGTCAGGTACCTTTTACCACCTATGGAGAAGATCTCCGTATAATTACAATCGCCCTTCATCCGAACAATCTCCTGCCAGGGAAAGGGGAGTTGGTGCTGTTTAGCCCTGGAGATTGAAATTATGCAGGTCATAGATTGAAACAGTTAGCTAATATTCAGGTCGATATCGTCGTTAAGTCAATAATCAGTTTATCTGGATACTCTGATTTTTTGGGATATCCCCCGCCGTAAGTTGGTGGGGGATTTTTTTATACCTATGCCGTCACCCACCGCCACAAATCGATATGGAGATGGTACCGGTTGATCAGGATGAACAGTAGAACAAAAAATACGGTCAGCGATCGGGTCCAGCGAAGCCACACCCATCGGACGGGAACCAGCCAAAGGAGGAACAGGAACAGAAAAGGCAACCAGTGGGAGGTGAACAGACCCACCAGTATCCATAGCAGGTAAAAGAAAAGAAGGCCTGCGGATATTTTTTGGGTATCCGTCAGATCATCAAACTTTTTGGTATGGAAGCACTTCGCCTGGTCATGGTATTTTTTGGGGTTTTTCAATACTAAAAGCTCCCGCATAAGGGCAGCGATTGTGAAAATGTAGAATAGGATGCTCATAGAGACTGTTTTAGGATAAGTGATTACTAGGGTTGTATTGGTGGACTTTGGTCGTCTTTTGCCTGGTACGCTCAGGCATCATCGGGAGGTTTGCGGATAAAGCGGTGGTAGAGCAGCAGACCCACCAGGTTAGTCAGGGCCGCTACCACCACGCCCAGCCAGAAACAGGCATGGTAGCTACTCATGCCTGCGGATAGTATTCCCGAAGGAAGGCATTCGGATCAGGGAGCAGAAACCGGAACCGCCCGGCTTGGCGGATCTTCTCACAGAGCAAATGCCAGCGTACCTGGTACACCTTGTACAGGGTACGGTAGCTTACCTGAGCCAGGACGGGTTCTTCGCTGAACAGGTCGCGCTCAAACTGTACACAAAAGCGGAAATAGATCTTCCGGATTCGGCCCCTTTCGCGCTGGATCAGGCGCCGAAAGAAGCGGGGACGCTTGCGTTTCATGATGATTAGGAGGGTATAGTTTATATCAATAGGTGTCGGTTTACTTCTTATTCTGCTCTGCCAGCTCCTTGTTCCGGATCATGGCGTTCTGAAGCACCTTCATCACCATCCATAGCTCCTCCTTTTCGTATTCGTGCAAGAGCGGGATATTTTCCCCCACCAAGGAAAGCGCCACGTCGAGCCAGCCGGCACTGGTGGCAGACCTTACCTTCCTGACTTTGTTTTCGTCATCGTCCGGATCCGACTCAAATACCTCGGGAAAATCCAGCGTGAACTGGTACCGGATGCCGATGTAGTTATGCGCAATGGCTTCGAGCAGGTCTCCGGGTACCCAGCGGAGCCAGCGGGCGTGGCGGGCAATCCGCTCCGGATCAAAGGCCCGTCCCCGGGGCACGTAAAGCGTAGCCGCCAGCATCAGCACCCCCTGTCGGTAACGCTCGGGTTTGAGCGTCTCTTCAAAATGCCGCTCGGCAAACATGAACTGCTGGAAGGTCATCCCCCTGAACTCATCATCGGGGCCTTGAAAGCGCTTCCACAGCACCCACAGGGTTTTGTAGTGCCAGCGCCGGTTGGGAAACCGGTCCCAGATCCACTGTACGGTATCGAGCAGCTGGTGACCGATCAGTACCGTCCGGTCGGAGTCGTCGAGCAGGCTGCCTTCGGCGGTAGGGCTAACCGTTTTGGGCGCAAAGAACAGCTTGGACACCCGCTCCGGCATCCGGTACACCAGGCGCAGCGCCATGAACCGGGTGGTAGGAATATGAAAGCCAATCCGGCTCAGCCGGTACAGCTTGCGGTACAGGCTGGGCTTTTTTAGCTCGTTCCATCCGGATGGGCCGGAGTACTTCCGGCGCCCCCGGGTGAGTACTACTTCAATGGTGCGCATATCAGAGGCCTATGATTTTGAGTCCGGTATTATCAATCAGGCCGCTGCCGGTGGTGGGTTCGCTGGTCAGACTGATCACTGCTTCGGCTAAGCGTTCCAGTCCCGACTGGGCGCGGCTACGGGCAGCCGCCAGGAGGCTCTCGCGGGTAGCGTGGTCGGGTGGCGAGTAGTACTTCACGTTGCCGATCTGGCTGGTGTAGTTGAGTCGAAGGCCTTCGGCATTCAGCTCCACGGCCATATTGAGCTCGATGGCATCGGCTACGGTGCAGTACGCCAGGGCGCGCTGCGCCTGCCGGCGAAGCTTCTTTTTGGCATCTGACAGGTTGCTGTTACCCTGCAATTCGGTATAGAGCGCAGGACCCAGGACAGGAGCAACGCGGTCGTCCTCGTTCTGGACGATCAGGGGCATAAGCCCCCGGTAGGTCAGGTGGCTATCAAAGATCTGGTAGGCCGTCGAGAACTCCCGGGCGTTGGGCAGCAGGCTCTTGGGCCGGGCTTTCAGTACCTCCTGATGATCCGTGTAGTCGGCTACCTTCTTTTCCAGGAAGGTCAGCAGCCGTTCGAGGGCATCCATGCCCATGGTGAGCAGGCTCAGACGCAGACGCAGGATCTGGGCGTTGTCGGCTCCTTTGCGGCTGTCACCTTCGTCGTAGGTCGTGACACCCCGGCCATCGATCTGCACTTCGCCGATGGGAATATAGCGCGTCATGGCAATGGGAGCCAGGGCGGGCTGTATTTCTTTCAGCAGGGCTTCCTGCATCTCATCCAGCTTGGAAAAAGTGGGCGCATTATAGGCTTTATCCAGTTCCTGAATGAGCTTTTCGCCGCAGTACGGTTCCAGAACAGAACGCTGCACGTCCATGATCACGGGACGAATCTTGTCGAAACTGAGTACGGAGTTGATCCCCGGCAGATACTGCGCGAGCTCCTCGGTGGTTTTGAACAGGGCCATTAGCTAAGGACTTTTTTGGTTCCGGCTCCGGTATCGAGCGTAGTCAGGATCACGTCGCGGTGCCGGAATTTCAGGTTAGGATATTTGGTGGTCCAACCGTTGAATTCAGCGGCGTAGTAGTAGGGTTCGAGCAGGGGATCGCGGAACACATTGAGCATGTGCATCAGGATCAGCCAGGCCTCGCGCTTGTCGGAACCTCCGGAGCGGGCGCCCATCTTATCGCCGCCGGCAAAGCCCACGATGGTGGGATCGATACCCAGGGCGTAAAACAGGTTAGCCGCGGCTTCGAGGCCGTCCTGGATATACTTGCCCTCTTTCATGTGGTCGGTAACCGCCACGATTTCGAGGAACTCCTGGTACTGGGCCTTCTCGCCGTTGAGCCATTTTCGCTCGGTCATAATCGACAGCCCGGCTTTGTCGGCGCTGGTGAGCGTATCGGTCATTTCGGTGAGCCATTCCCGCTTTTTGGCCCGCTTTTCGGCCGGACTGTATTTGTCCCAGGCTTCTTTACCGTGCAGGTGCTCCCAGTACTTGACATCCACCTTCAGGTGGTACTTGAGGCTCATTTCATTCTGCATCATGGCCTTTTTGAAGGCCGGTACCATCAGGTGCACATCTAGCCAGCCGCTGGTGCGGATGGAGTCGTGGGTGGGCAGCTGGTAGTAGTCGCGCCCGGGCGTAGGAATGTTGATGGGATAGATAAAGCTACCCTCGCTGAGCTGGCGGGCCCAGTCAATGCGGTCGTACCGGTACGGATCCAGGCAGCGGCGCTTGATGGTGAGCGGATCGTTCTGGACCACGTTGGGCCAGTTGGCGTTGATGTGGACCCATTCGATCTCTCCCCTGTCGTTCATTTTCTGGTACCGGCAGTAGGCCGCTTCCTGGTGGGCGATGTACAGGATCCGCTTGCGGTCGCGCGACATGATCAGCTCCGGAAAGGCATTGTACAGCCACACCAGGTCACTGGTGCCTTCCCGGAGGTACCGCTTGTTGGATACGTTGTTCAGAAAGGTGTTGATCTCGGGATCATTCACCCACTGCACGATTTCAGAGTTATCCGCATTGTAGCCAATCACCTGGAAGGGGATCACGTCATTCATGTTGACCATCGCCGTCTTTTTAGCGAAGGTTTCCGGAATGATCGGATCCTTGGAGTACTGCTCGATGAGCCGCTGCGGATAGTCGTTGGAATCACCCCAGGGCTGCGGAGCGTCTTTTCCGGAAGCGCCGCCCCCCATTTCTTTCTTTCGGGGCATGGCCGGCTTTACCGCCTGAGCCGATGGCTGCGCGCCCTGGCCCGTGCTGGCCATGTGGACGGTCATCTGCGCGGCGGGCAGGTAAGCCACATCCAGATTGTCGGAACTATGAAGCCAGGAAATGCTCATGCGATGGGCTGGTCGTTAAGATAGAGAATGAGGTCAAGGTGTACTTTCACGTAGTCATTGGTGCCCAGCGGCCGTACGTTAATGGTCCGGTTGTGCCGGCTTCCCGATCGCTCCCGGTCCGACAGCACTACTTTTTCGAGGCGCTTTGTATCGCCTCCGGTATTGCGAGCCCGGTCGGCCGTCACGAACACGATACTGAACGGCTTGGGCATCCCATTGGCCGTAGTACGTTTCATAAGGTCGAACGCGTCGGGATTGAGTTTGAGCATGGTCAGGGAGCTGTAAGAATGACCAATACTAGCCAATTGGAGGGGAAATGGGTTCGACAGTGATCGGGTCGAACTGTTTGAAATTTCACACGAAATACGTACCTTAGACTATCTAAATTCGAGCACGATGAATACCGACGAAGCTTTCAAAAAACTACTGGATGATGAGTACCTGTGGGGAAGGACGGGCGAAGCTCCGGACCGGCGACGCTACTTCAAGCACCTGGTCCAGAAAAAGAAGAATCTGACAACGGATAAGAAGATGGAGCTGCTTCAGAAAGCAGGTTTCGTCGTCGTACAGGATATAAAGTGGGGCCTCACCGGAGGCTTTGAGCGGGAGACAAACTCCTGAAAAAAGCGTTATCTTTGAGCTTTCACTGTTTAAGTGGAATTGATTTACTTAATACAGAAAAGCCCCTGCCGAATGGCGGGGGCTTTTTTTGTGTTTTTGGGGGGAGAATAAATTATTTAGTTAAAAGCTCAACTATATCAAGCTTTTTGGCCCCAAAGAACAGAGCTACTAGCCAGTAGATTACTAGGAATATCTTAACTATAACCTTTTCGGGTAAAACACCAAAGTACTTGAAGAGATGCTCGGGTAGCTTTACTAGAAATTCAATCCAGAAAAGTGGGTTTATTGAATCATAGCACCTTTTTCTAAAAACCCCTTTTGCTTCGAAAAATCTCATTCGCATTGGTATGAATACGTTCTCACCGCGATATGTCATGTTTTCAAAACCCGAAACCGTTGCTTCAGCTAATCGACCATATCCTAGTCTTTCTTGGTACTGTACTCCGAAGTCTTTTATTTCTGCTTCCTGGAATAGGGATTTAATCTCACTTTTATACTCAGCAAAGCTTAGAGTGTCATTTTTTATATAATCAATGTATTTTTTGTAGAGTGCCTGAATACGGAAATATTTATACAGGTTGATGATTAGTCTTACTAGCATAATTACTAGGAAGGAATAAAGATAAGGCAAGTAGTTCATAAGAATTATGAGATAGTGGGGTATACATTTCAAATGTAGAGAATTAACATCTATAAATCTACCAGTTCCATTTCTTTACCCTGGGCTGGATCTTAGCTTTATTTCAAAGCTGTGGTACCGCTCAGGGATTTGGTGACACTCGGGGAATAGAACCGAGCGAGGTGTGCTAGTTTGCAGGACTCGCCCGGTTTAATTCCCCAGGCCGCTTCGGGCGCGGGCATTTGCCAGGGAGCGGGTTCTTTGCTTCTTTCTTGACGCAGGGCAAGAAAGAAGCCGCCCAATCGGGCGGCTCTTTCCGTATCACTTCCTCTTATCAGTTAGGGGCTTTATACCGTAGTAGCTCCTGTTCTACTTCGGTAGTCTTATCAGCCAGTACCTGTTGCAGGAACTGAATCAGCGGCTCTATCAGGTTGGCATTGCGGGTCTCAAATCGGTGTCCCTTACTGTCCGTAATGTAGAGCGTTACGGTATTGTTCACTTCCTCCGTAGGCTTAAAATCAAACTGCCCTAGCTCCTCGGAGGTAGTTTTTAACATCTTGTGCGACTTGGTAAGCCGTTCCATCTGCTGAAACTGCTTCATTACCTGTTCAATCTGCGAAGCTACCGGAACAGCGGGTTGGGCTTCGGGTTGCCGCTGGGGTTGGGCTTCCTCCTGGGTAGCCGTTACGGCTTGGCTCTTTTTCTCTGCGCTCGGAGTGGCCGTCAAGGGGCGGATGGTTGACTCAGGGAGTGCAGGGGTAGGCTTCAGGTTGCTTTGTCCGTTGCCGTGGGCGGTTGCATGTTGCTTGTTCATAAGATACTGACTGTTTTAAGTGATGAATTGATTTACAATAAGAATTGATTTACAGAACTAAGTTACACAATTTGTTTGAAATTTCAAACGGTTAAGGGCAAAAAAAAGTGTGGGGTCTGTACCTGCTCGGTTAAGAACTGGTAGCCACGTTTGGCTAATTTGGAGGCTTCCACTATCATAGAAGTATCTTCCCGTAGCCGTTTCACCCATCCTTTAATATAAGCTTCGGCGTTTTCCTGCACAGGGGCAGTATCTATTCCAAAGGCATTGCACAGGAAACAACTACCAATTTCCGCTACCAGCTCTTCAAAACTGTACTTCTCATCCCCGAACTTTTTGGAATCGGTCAGGCTCTCCCGGTTCAGGCGGTCTTTGTGTCCGGTACTGTGGATCAGTTCATGAAATAGGGTAGCATAGTAATGTTCCGTGCTGAAAAACTGCTCTAACAAAGGCATGGTGATAACATCATACGCCTTATTGTAAACGGCATAATCTGACAGCTTGCACTGTATAGTAGGAGCGTTCTCGAGGTGGTCTATGAAATAATCACATTCATAGATAGAGGCTTTTTTATCCCACTGGCGGGTGGATTGCTTCTTGATCTCTATTCCTGTAGTCATAGAGATGTTAAACACATAATCGTATTTCAGGTAGTAACGCTTTTCGTAAGTACTAGGATGCATAGTCTTTACCAGATCTTCCGAAATCTTGTTTCCTTTCAGGTCGTAGTACAGGTATTTGTTAAAAACGATTAACGAGGCCTTACTACCTTTCTTTACCCGTCCACCTGCTTTATTGATCTGGTTCAGGGTCGCAAAGTAGGGCGTTTCGTAATTGTCCATTAGCATCAACAACGAATTAACACCGCTGTAAATGTGGCCTGTAAAGTAGTTCTGTGCGGGTTCTACGAATCCCCAAGGCTGCCGCCAGGGCACAACACCTTTTTCTAATGATGCAACAATACGCTCGGTGATCTGATCAAAAATGACTTCCTTTTTCATGATAACTGACTGTTTAAGTGATACATTAAGTGATTGATTTACAGTACTAATATACCACTTTCGTTTGAATTTTCAAACGATTCTTGGTAAATAATTACACTTTTTTTGATCTTTTTCTTATTGATTTTCAGGCGTTTGAGCAATCGAAGATGCGAAAAAAGCCTATCCCTCGGAGAGTTGACCCCGACACGCGCTGTCCGTGATCGCAATTGCAGGGGGGGACCCGTCGCGATATATGACCCGTGGAACATTGTAATATTGCAATAGTTCCACGGAGCGACAAAAGTCCCTTATAATGCAATCCGAATAAAAAAAGAGTCCCTTATGTTAGGAGGTAAGGATATCCATTGTATCCCCTACTTCCTCCCTTATGTAGCGAGTGAAGCCAACTAAAAGAGTATCCCCTCCGTCAGAGAAGTGGGTTGTTTCACGTTGATCGAGTTCCTTATTCTTTTCGTCTTTCTTGTCCTTAGCAAATCCCTGTTCCTTTTGGGTAGTCCTTGCCATACGCATGGAGGTAAGCAGGTACTCATTGTTTCCCCTGTTGATCAGTACCTCAGGAGTAGACTCATCACCACCACGAAGCGCTTTACCCCACAGCTCGAAACGAACTTCCGGTTTCTCAGTATGACCAATGTATACCATCTCCACATTCCAACCATTGCTTTCAAGAATACGACAGAACTCATCGGCTGGGGATTCATCCAACTGGGAGCTGGTATAGGTAGCCGTATGATCATAGTAGTAATACACCTTCTTGGACTTGTGGTACTTGTAGTAATTGCAGAAAGCCCTGGCGCAATCCGCTAATCGCTCCGGATGCTTTACGTACATACTGTTAATGATCTTCAGATCCTTCTTCCGCCATTGCTGGCCTATGACAATGGGATTAATGGCAGCATTATAGTCTCCACCAATGTGAAGGGGAGCATTAGGATTCAGGTCAGCATCTTTTCTGCAGTCATCAAACTTCACCTTCTCCCAATCCACCGAATCCACATAGGCGTAGTCAACGGCATCATAGAGGTGTCCCTCGCCCAGATCAGGATAGAAAGCACTTTCGGTAAGAAATGGCTCCTTATTCAGGATTGCCGTCATAAAGATGAACGCCGGCAGGATCCGCTTCAGGCGAGCCAGGTTCTTAGCACCAAACCCTTCCAGGTTGTCCAGCGTACTGGCCAGTGAGTAGTACCTGGCATTAGCGCGGAGCTTATCCCATTGAGCACGGCGACGGCTTAGCTCACGAAGTACATTGGCTTTCGTAGTGCCCTGGGCAAACACCAGCTTCTTGGTAAGCCGGAATATTTCCATCTGCACCGACAGGATCAACTCAATCCGATCGATATCCATTTCATGTTTCTTTTCCAGGATCCATTTAGCCTCTTTTGACGTAGGCATATCCGTAGCCAGCAGGATGCTATGCAATTCCGGAACATCCTTCCAGTACCGCTCATCGCCCCGGTTAGCCGGCATCAGCTCATTATCGTACTTCTGCTTATCGAGTAGCTTGGCTTCATCCCCAACGATCCAGTGCAGCGAGGTACCATTCGCGGAGCCAGGCCTGTCCTGGCTGATCAGACTGGCTACTGATCCGTTTCGGTGGTAGATCGTATGCTCTGATGTCAGAGGCCCCACGATAGGCGTGGGGATGTTCAGGCTCTTGGGCGGTTTCTCCCGGATCCAGAAGTCACGACCGCGCTTATAGCCCTGAGCCTCCCAGCCTTTGATCACCGGTGGAATCGTCCGCTCCAGCAATTGCAGATAAGTACGACCGACAAACCCACCCCGGCTGCGTGGCATCACCTCCATATTCCGCATCGAACGAGGAGCAATCCTGCCTTCCGATTTTCCCGTTCCACGCCCCCATACGTCCGTTTCTTCGTTCGCTTCGATCAAAGCAGAGCGTAGCTGGGGCTTATTGTAATGCAAGGTTTTGACCTGCAATTCATCGGGCACTGATTCCATGGGCATCCCCGATAACAAAGACGCTATCTCCGGATTTTCCAGTAGATAGCGCTGCATCTCTTCAATACTATGTACGTCAAGCATTTTCTTCCGTTTTTACATCCTCCCAGTCAATGTCTTCATAACCAGCCTCCTGCTTGGCATCGGCATCCAGCGCGGCATCAATTAGCTTATCCAGATCAGCCTTCGGCAACTCCTTCGCTCCGATCAGTGCCGGATTAAAGTTCAGGACATTAATGGTGAGTGATGGCGGCTCCTGATTGCCCAGGTCTTTATCAAAGCCGAAGATGGAGATCAGGTTTTTTTGCGCGGCCGCCCGGGCTTTGTGGTCGCCTTTCTTACGGGCTGCCTGAATAGTCGCCTTGATATCATGGATCAGCCAGGACTTCTCAAAGTCCCGGTCCACAGGATCCAGAAAGGGGAACAGCCGTTTGGCATCCACTACATCCAACCGGGCCGCTGATACGGTGATCTGGAACTTCTTCGCGATGGATTTACAGATCTGCTGGGTATTCATGTGTTCTACCCCATACAGCAGCTCCCTCGCATGATTCAGCCGTTGGTACCGGGCTTCCAGAGTGGCAGGCAACTCCTGACCTTTACGGAGGCATTCAAATATTTTATCTACATCAGTAAGTTTTCCCATACCGACCCGTATTGATTTCTTCGTGATAATCCTGTTCCTCCATCATTTTCAGAACCAGGTTCTGGGCTGGGCTGCTGCCCTGGATGGCCAGATTTTTAATGGTTTTCCGAACCGAAGCCCGGGCTTTCAGCTTCCCGCGCAGGTAAGCCAGGTTAGCCGATGATTGCTCCGTAGCAATCTCTTCCAGGAGTTGATCCACATCCAGCCCGGTAATGATGGCTATGTCCTGGGGGCTGAAAAACAGCGAAGCCAGCTCCGAAATTTCTTCCAGTTGTGACTCAGTGAGTGTCATGAGCGTTGTGCTTGGTTGATTTCGTCGATGATCCATGACCGATGGAAGGCTGCTATCTCCCGGCTCTCCGTGATCACGCCGCTCTCTATCCTCGGATTGTTGGTATAGTTAGCGGATCCATTGATGGTAATGTGCCAGGCCTCATTCTCGATCACCGTCACCTTAGCGTGGCACACCGCCAGGCCAATCCGGGCAATGTTATGCTGAGCGTAGTAGTACACATCTTCATTCCGGATCTGCACCCGCACGTCAAAGAGGGCCGACAGACTCCGGATCAGCCCCTGCTCCATACCAGCCACCAGCATCTGAACCGGCTCCTGGGTAATCGTCCAGGTCGCCAGCGCCACATCGGCCGGACCAGTCAGTTCCAGAACCCTGAACAGCAGATCGTGCATCGACCACAGGCCCCGTGACAGGTAGTGCAGACTTTTGCCTGGTTGCAGCTGTTGCACGGCTATCTGCAGACTTTCCCGGTTATCCAGCGCCAGTACTTCCATCTGTTCTGATCCGCAGGGCAACATCAGGCCGCGCGGCCGTGAGAGCTCCTGGGGGCTATCGTCCAGTTCTTTCAAATCAAACAATCCCATGCGCCTGCAGCTTTTGTTCTACCTGGAACAGCTCATTCTGGTACTCCTGCAATTTATCCGGACGGGACCTGTATCGGCTCACGTAGGTACGCAGCGTCAGCCGGCGCTTCATCAGCCACTCCACCGAATCCTGGGCAAAATCCGTCTTCTCGGGCAGATGCCCTACCTGCCGGAAGAATCGCTCTTCCGCGTAGATCTCGTCCAGCTGATCATTAATGGCCAGGATTTCAAAGGCCGCGGCTTTCATCTGCTCGGCCGGGGCCTTCTGCCCATCATACACCCGCAGACGCTCTTTCAGCGCCGATCGCTCATCCATCAGCCGCCTGGCTACTTCCAGCTTATTGGTCAGTTCTGTCGGCATGCTGTCCAGTACGGCCTGCTCCTGTACCTGGTACTGGTCCAGTAGCTTGGTCAGCTCCTCGGTGAGCTTCTTCCGGTTGTAGTCGTCTTCCGATGACCGGAACAGCTTTTTCAGAAAGGCGCTGCTCCCGTACGTTTCGTACAATTGCACCCCCGGCCAGTACTGCGGCTTTTCGAGCCAGGCGGTGAGTTCAGTAAGTAAAGTTTTTTGCATAGGGTCAGTTCATAAGGAGTACGGCACCTAGTACCCATAATTCCCTTTCGTCAACAGGGAAGTACTGCGCACCTTCCGGCCATTCTATTTCTTCTATCAGTTCGGCCACGCCACCGGGACAACCAGATATTTTATGTACCTCTTTGGCGGTTTTGTAGTCCTTGGCGCATATTTGAAGCGGATGCCATATAGGCCACGTTTTGCCATCCTCTATTTCAGTACCAAGCATTATCGAGTGTTGCATAGCTAATGAATCATGTGTTAGACGAACGTAGCTGAATTCAGACCAGGTTAGACGAACCTAGACCAGTTTAGACGAACCTAGACCAGGTAGAAAAATAGCCGGAAAGGTCCCGGCTATTTTTAACATGTTAACTAAATCGATCCTATTCACTTTCAGTGAGGTAAGGAAAGGCTTCCGGGAATTGACGCAGATAGGTGAGTTCCTGTTCGGACAGGTTCGCCACATCGTACCTTTCTCCTCTGAACACCACGGGCATCCGGTCCAGCGTTTGTAATCCTTTCACCGCGTAGCGAGTGCCGGTCTCCTGACCATCCTGCCCCGTGGGTGTTACCATGGAAGCCTTTCTTTTTTTTTGCTTAGCCATCATCAATACCGATTAGCCATCATTACTAAGACATCATCATTAAGCCGCTGGCGTGGTCGGTACCACCGCGTCGTAGATCAGCTTATGAGGCATGTAAGCCGACACCTCACACTCGTAGCCTTTCACGCCATCGTTAGTAGACGATTTTTTCGCCATCTTGATCGTGGCAGGGAAGCCCTCCGTCCCAATCTGGTTCAGCAAGCCATCCGCATCCGGGATCAGGAAAATGTACTTGCTCTGACGCACCTTGTTGGCGAAGTAGTTCAGCTTCGTCGTATCACCCGGGATGAAGAGCTTCCCTGTCACCTTAAAGCCGCCGCCATCTTCCGATCCCAGCGGTTCGTAGTCGAGTTCCCCCTTGTTCACCTCCGTATAGATCTGGTGCATCTTCTTCCCCGTCTTCATCACGTGCGGAGTCGCGATCACGTATTCTTCCAGCGGATCTACCGGAGCCGAAGCCGGCTTGGCGATGGTCAGGAAGTCCGGCAGGGAGCCGTACCAGCCAATCTGCTGGGTACCGCCCATATTAAGCGCGTTATCGTCCCAATCGGGTTTCAAGTCTTGATAGGTAGCAGCCATGTGCTAAGTGTATTTTAGAATGAAAAAATAATAACAACCAGGTACCTATTCTACCTCGCGTAGCGCGCCGCTGCCCGAAGCCACCAGTTCCGCCAGAAGCGCCTCGTCTTCAGCCAGTACGTCTTCAGTCACCAGGCGACCGCCGAAGGTCACCGGGAAGGCGAGCGTGTACTTCCGGTCACCAGCCTTCAGTACCTTTTTACCCTTGACGATTTCGGCACCTTTCTGGGATTGTACTTCGGCCACTTTGCCTTTTAGGTCAGCGATTACTTCTGCCGCTACGTCTAGCTCCTGCTTTACAGTGTCCAGTTCGTCTCTTAGCGAAGACACTTCCTTGGTTAGCGCGCTCCTTTGTTCAAGGAGAACCTTGGCTTCGTCTTGAAGCGACTCAATCAAGGCTTGTGTTCCGTCAGGCTGTTTCAGTTGAGCTTCTAAACTGAGCACCAGCTGAGCCTGCTCATCCATCAGCCTGGATAGCTCCGCAATCTGGGCATCCTTTTGGGCCAGCAGTGCCGCCTGGGCCTGCTCGCCGGTCTGTTCCTGAGTACCCTCAGGAGCGGTAGTATTTTTCGCCATGTCAAATGGAAAATTTAATGAAGAGAATGGGTAAAGAGCGAACCCTACCGACCGGCAGGGTTCGCGCGGCAGTAGCTTACCTGGCTTAGTTCTGGTCGTTCACGAACAGTACCGACAGATCCTGCACCTGGAACGCCAGGATCATTTTCAGAATCGTCTTATAGCCGTGCAGTGTCTCCACCATTTTGCCGATCGAGTTGAAGTCGCTCAGCTGGTTGGTACCCATCACCAGGTTATCCTTTATTGTAGCGATGATCAGTTGGCTTTCACCCATCCAAGAGCAGGCCTTGATCACCCCTTTGCCGTTGGAGTCAATGATCTGATTACGCAGTTCCTTCACTTCGGCTTCGGTGTAGTAGGTACCATCGTTCTTCACCTGACGCAGCGCCTTAACACGTTTGTTGAATACCGAGTGAGACACATAGAATGTCACACCGACTTTCTTCACCTTTTCCGGAATCGCATCCCACATCGAGCCGTCGATTACCGTCAGCGCGTTGGTGTTGGTAATAGCACCGGTATTGATCACGTTGCCGGCCAGGTTACCTGCGGTACGCTCCTCTTTAACAATGGTACAGATACCCTTCACTACACAACGAGCGTTCGCATTCTCCCACTTCGCCGGATGAGTAGTCGGACTCTGCGCCGCCGTAGTGGCCGAGATACACTCAAAAAACTCTTCGCCATCCGTAGCACTGCGCGTAAACTTCACGATCTCACCTACTGTATAGGTATCGGCCGCGTCGAACGCCGCGATATCATCCGGATCGAATGAATCACCCACGTTTAGCTCGATCTCTTCGGCCAGGGCTTTACCCTGCTCTTCCCAGAAGTACTGCGAAAATCCCTGTGGGTACTCCTTCGCGTTCGGGTCGAGCTGCTCCGACAGGAAGGTTTGACGCAGTTCCTCAGGGATCACCTTCAGGATCTTCATACCCGTCTTGGGCGTAATGGTCCGGCTCGAAAATTTCCCCTGCTCGCGGGTAGTATCTTCTACCGAAGTATCAATGGGCCGCAAGCCTTTGTTGGCCACATAGCGCCACAGTTTACGCGGAGCCGTCAGGTTCCGGATCACGTACATATCATCAGCCACACTCAGCTGCTCCGTGATCGCACGGATGATGGAGGGCGCATACTGTCCAGAGTAGTTCTGGATAGCGGTGATGTCATTCACAGGTTGTAACATCGCAGATAGTTATTAATATGGGTTTGTTGTACTTCGTTAAAAGCAGGGGACATAGCCCCTGCGGATTGTCAGGTAGGGAGGGCTACGCAGGTATTAATTCAGCTGGGCCTTCTGTTTCAGAGCAGCCAGCTCAATATCCGTTTGGCTCAGGAATGGGTTCTCGCCCTGGCTTCCTTCGATGGTCTCGGCCTTCTTCACCGGTTTGGCGGGCTCCCCATCCGGCTGCTTGCCGTATTTGGCCGCTTCGGCCTGAGCTGCATCGCGCTCCTCGGTCAGCTTCTGGACCTGCGCCTGCAGATCCGTCACCTTAGCCGCTTCAGCCTGGGCATCGTCGCGCTCTTTGGTCAGGCTGTCTACCTGGCCTTTTACCTGGTTCAGCTGGCTTTCCAGCCCTGCCGCTACTTCCAGGTCTGCATTCCGCACCAGCGTCAGCCCCTCGATGCCACGTTCGGCCAGTTGGGCGTTCGCTTCCTCGATCTGCGTATCGGTGATCATCGCGGTCGCTAGGCCCGCGAGGGCCGAGAGTTTTGTGAATTTGTTTCCGAACATGTCTGTTTGGGATTGGTTATTAGAGTGTGAAAAAGGTTGCGTAGTACTACCAGCGGTCGGTTTGACCTTACGACCCGCCGCCAGAGCCTGAGCCCGTTCAAAAGCCACCGATAAGGGGCCGATCTCGTCGATCAGGCCTATCGCCAGGGCATCTTTCGCAAAGAAGCTTTTGCCCTTAAAGGGATCCGCTACTTCCAGATTGATCTTGCTGCCCCTGGCCGCTTTCACCGCGTCGATAAAGGCCGTAGCCAGCACGTCCAGATGGTCTTCCAGCAGTTCCGTCTTGCCGTCCAGTGCTTCCCGGATCTCAATGTTCTTCTCGGTGCTCAACCGGCTGTATATCGACTTCTGCGAGATACCCGCTTTTTCCAGGTACTTCGAGTAGTTCCGGAAGGTCGTGTACACTCCGATGCTGCCAACCTCATTGGTAGCCTGGGCGGCCTGGATGTGCTGCGCGCCTATGATGCCATAGAGCGCCGCGCTCGCGGCCATGTCTTCCACAAAAGCCACCACCGGTTTATGATTCAGCTTCACCAGGTCATACAGGTCTGCAATGCTACGGACCTCGCCACCTGGCGAATCCACTTTCAGCAGCACCGCTTCTACCCGGTCATCGTTATACGCAGTCTCAATGGCCTTGATGTAGTCAAGCGTACCGTACGAGCACAGCCCGCCGTACTTGGTCATCGGCCCGCTGATCCCCACGATGGCCACATTCTCCACAATGTCCATCGGCAGCCAGGGATCTTCGTCCGGCTCATTGTCATCGTCGTCGTCCCAGGCCTTCACGCGCAGCGTCTTCGCCCGGGTCGCCAGCTCGGCCGGCCAGGGCTTACCTTCCAGTAAGTTCACCACCAGGGGAAGATGGCTTTCAGCCCACTCTTCCTGGATGAACCACGGACCCCGCAGGATGGCCGAGACTAAGTGGAAGTTTCTGTTCATTGCTTTTTCATGGGAAAGTGAGGTTATGTCTGGGTCTGTTAGTGGACGGTAAATACGTCACTTCCTGCCACACCCCATTCGACAGTTCTACGCACGCATTACGCGACTATCACCGGCCGCTCTGTCAGCGATCCGCCCAACCGGATCCGGTACCCCCGCTCGCCCGACATCTCCGGACTGATCCCGAAGCTGGCCACCAGATCAAGCCCCTCCGAGCGGGTACCCGCCTGGCGTTTTACCCCCATGGCATCCGTAACCCGCACCACCCACCGGTGCCACTGCATCGCTTTCAGCAGCTGGCGGATCGGCTCCGTATCACCCGGCACAAAAGCCGACGCGTTCACCGCGTACAGCGAGCCGTGCTCCGTCGGCTGTTCATCTTCTTCGTAGCTTTTGGTATTCACTGACCCGTAGATGCGGAGCCAGGGCGAAGCGGTCGTCAGTTCCACCGCCCCCAGTACCAGGCGCGGCACTCCGCCGTGCAGGACCAGCTGCGGACTACATTCCAGCAGCAGCACCCCGGCCGGGTTATTATCTTGAATCCAGGCTATCTCGTTCATAGCCCGAACCTACCGTCCCCCAACAAAAAACCCTTCGACACTACCTGCCGAAGGGTTTCTACATATATATCCACACCATTTAATCTAAATCATTTCAAAGGTAGCTGACTATCCGCTCCACCAGTTGGACAGTCCGCTCTGATCACTACCATTGGTCATATATAAAAAAGACGCTCGAATGGAAGTATCTACACTTTTTATTCATTAATATTCTCCTGTAACTATTAGTTTTAATCATCATAAACTCTTACTGCCTGCCCGATTGATCATGGAGAAAAAAAACCTTGACGATAACAATATGGACCGCTTGGCTTCACTTCTAAAAGGAGGATTAGGAATGGTGCCTTTTGCTGGATCAATGCTTTCTGAATTAGTTGGAAACATCATCCCAAATCAAAGGATTGATAGATTGACTAAATACGCCATAGAGTTGGATGAACGCTTGTCAATGGTACCGATCGAGATTCTAAATAAGCTAAAATCGGATGAAGAGTTTATTGATTTGATCGAAGAAAGCTTCTTTCAGGCATCCCGGGCTATAACGGATGAAAGAAGGAAATATATAGCATCTATTGTTACCAAAGGCTTAACCAACGAAGCGATCCGGTTAGAGGAATCAAAATATTTGTTAAAGCTACTTCAAGAGTTGAATGATATAGAAGTTATCCTCTTGAAGTTACACTATGGAGTAAGGAATGACTCCGACTGGGAGTTTAGAAAATTACATGAGGGTGTACTCTATCCTATCACTACTTTTACTCAGCTTACAGATAGAAATGAGAAACAAAAAAAAACAGCTTTCAAAGAAACCTATGACTTACATCTGGAAAGATTAGGATTAATTTTCCATCGTTACCGAATGGATTCAATGACCAAAACTTCGAAGCAGGATCCTTACAAAGGGAAGCCGAGAATATCAGGCACTGATACAACTCATTTAGGCAAAATGCTTCTGGAACAGATTGGTATAATTTAGTATCGACGTACTACCATGGTTCCCCAACAAATTCCCCCTCACCCCAGGTGATCATACAGCCAGCCATCTACCGGTGCCCGGTACCGCTGGGGGATCATGCCCTTATGGTAGCGCTCGTACCACTGGTACATATTATCCCGGCTGAAGTCCAGGTCACTCAGCCCGTACTTCTCCTGAAAATCAAAAAAGGTATCGTTGTAGTTTTCGCTCTCGTCGAGCAGGTGCATCAGTTCCACCCGCACAAACCACTCCACGTGCTTACAAAACATGTAGCACTCCATCGGGTTCATCAGCTCCACCGACCTCCGGTTCTGGAAGTCCATGAGCTCTACCTGGTAGCGCATCGGGAGCGCCGGCAGCTTGCTCCCATCCAATTCGCGTAAGTTATACTTGGGCGTCTGGGCAATCAGAAATACCCAGTCCCACATCGGGGACCCCTGGGCCAATGGTTTTCCAGACAGCTTCACCTGGAGGTAATTGTGCGTCATCCTGTCGCACATAATTGGAAATAGCATTCACAGACGGGAAAAATGGTTGGACATTTCCGGGTCTGACTGCCTCACAAACGTTTCGCACCGCATTCGACACAAACAATTGCTGTGACCTAAACGTGGAAAAACTTTGTAAGTATGTAAGTATGTAATAATCCCCTGACTGTCAGCAATATAAGCCTTCTTACAAAACTTTCCAATACCCTCATTTTTTCTGTAAGGATTTGTAAGGAGCCAACAGCCTGAGTTTCACCCCCTTTTTCTTACAAACTTTTTGTAAGACTTACTTTATTCTTACAAAAAATAAATGAATTGTAAGATATATAAACTACTGTCTTTCATCCCCTTACACCCCTTTTGCCTAGGTTCCTTACAGTCTTACAAAGTTTTTCTATGATTTTAAAATAAAAAATACAAGAAACGGAGCAGCCACAAAAAAAAGCCGCAAAAGCGGCTCAATCGTTGTACTATTCTTTGTAAGAGGTGTAGATTGTAGATAAGCGGTTACATATTTGTTTTATGCTCCGCCATTTCCACGCCCCGGAGCGAATCAAACCTCACCGGCATATCCCAAACACCATCCACGGCCCACGGGCAGACCGTAGTCCTGCAGATACGCTTTTCGGATCGTTAAAGTGGAGCAGCTGAGATCATAGCGAGGTAAGGATTAAAACACAGATCCCTCACAGGTAAGCAAGGAGCATGAAATAAGTACGTAGGGCTACCTGTCGTGTTTCTTTGGGAAGTTGTGCCTTTTAGTAAAAGGAAACACGAACTCGATCCAGTGCATCGGGTAATTGCCAGTCATTCCACCGCAGTCCATCACGAGCCCATTCTTTTCTGCCCAGGCCTCCACGATGGCGATGGCCTCCTTGCCGCCTTCGTAATATAGCTCGTAGTTTTCGTATACAAAGTCGATCTCATCCTTTTTCTGGCACTCTTCCATCCGGACCTCGAGTTCTGCAATGGCCCGGTTGGCAATATCTATAACCTGCTGCTTCATGTAAAGTCTATATCTACAAAACTAATGCAAGATAACATCAATTAATTCGGGTAAAGAAAACGAGGGTTTTCCTGCCTGCTCTGCCACCGGTACCTTTACCAGGCTAAACCCAGTGAAAGGCAGTAAAGAAACTTGGTAAAGAAAACTACGTCAACTATCTTCAGGTATAAACGACTTTCTTTACTATGAAAACCGTAAAAAATTACCAGATAACAAAATCTGGCGAGTGCTATACCTTTAACTTCCGCATCAAGGGACATGCGCCGCATTCACTCCACACGAAGACACTCATCGTAGCCATCATGCCGGATCCGTCACCGGAAGAAATCTTCTTGGGGAGCTTTACTATCAACAATCCGGAGGATGACACAATTAACATACGGCTGGTTGACAAGGCACCACAAATGTTTCGTTTCATCTTCCTTGAAAGTGGCACCAAAGAACTGTTCAGCCAATGCGATATATTAGTCAATTATGATTCACTTATAGAAGAATAGCCATGCTCATAGGATACGCCCGGGTCTCCACGCAGGACCAGAATCTCAACGCCCAGGAAGACCAGCTGCGTGCTGCCGGCTGCGAACGCATCTACACCGATAAGATCAGCGGTACCGTCTCCGACCGCTCCGGCCTCACCGAACTACGGAAGCAGCTCCGCCGCGGCGATACCCTGGTGGTATGGCGGCTCGACCGCCTGGGCCGCTCCCTCCGTGATCTGATTGAATGGGTCACCTACCTCGATGCCGAAGGCGTAGCCCTCCGCAGCCTGCACGAATCCATCGATACCAGTACAAGTACCGGCAAACTCGTCTTCCACCTCTTCGGCGCCCTGGCTGAGTTCGAACGCAACCTGATCCAGGAGCGGACCAACGCCGGCCTCGCTGCTGCCCGGGCGCGCGGCCGCAAAGGCGGACGTCCGGAGCAGCTCAAACCCGAACTACGGGAGCTGGCCATCCAGACCTACCACTCCAAGAAAAAAACGGTAAAGGAGATATGCGAGATGTTCGGGATCAGCAAGCCTACCCTCTACGCCTATGTTAAAGCGAAAGCAGAAGGATAGGTATAGTGGAGAGCAGATAAGGCCAGCCCACAAGCCATACTCTATGGTAGCTCTTAAAAGTTTGAATAGCTCTGTTAATAACGATAGTGTACCAATCACGTAGTCTCGCTGAGGGTAATTCTTATCTAATCGTTTCCGCTTTCGGATTCCTCTTGCCATGGTTAGTACAGTTTTTGTTAGTAAAATCTAACCAAGACTAATGCTCTGGATTTGTGCTACCAAGCAAGCATACCGATAATTTTGAATTGCGAGACATTTTTGTAAATAGTACGACACTTCCTTAATCTTGATGCGTAGGAGTATCATTTCCACCTCACAAGAAAAGCCCCGACCAATGGCCGGGGCTTTTCTTTATGTCCTCTATCAACTTTACTTAAGCAGTACTACTTGGTTGGTAGCTAACATATCCTTGAATTCTTGATTTGTCATGACAAATTCACAAGCAGGATCATGACCATTGTCATGGGTATACCAAGCATAATCAGTATCAAGTTCATCGCCTTCGCCTGAGCTGTAAATCAGCTGTCGGCTGTCTTTGATAAGGGCTGCACGACAGCTGTGTTTAAGGTAATAGACACGACATATGCTTTCTGCAGCTTTACATTTCGTACATTCATGCATAGGCCAATAATCAGTGGGATACTCCTTTTTTTCGAAGACACCTGTGAAATAGATATACCCTGAGCAAGATGACGTAAAGGGGCACGAGCGATTAAAAGTAGAATAGTAGTTTCTCTTCATAGAGTTTCATTTTTAACAAACCTATACATTTATAAAGGCCCTGTCAAGAGCTAAGCCGTTGATAATCAGATATAGGGCCTACTTTCATTTCGGAAGTGCAAAACACCGCAAAAAACGCAACAAGAAAGCCCCGACCACTGGCCGGGGCTTTCTTGTGATAAGGCTTGGGTCTTTCCATTAACCCGAAGCCTTACGGCTACTCTGACAAAAACTCGATTAAGAATTCTTTGGCTTCATCGTAAAGCCATTGAGCCAGATCGTCAAGAGTTATTTCAGTAATTTTTTTCGTCAGTTTCGTCAATATTCTGTTTCTACCGATCTTCCGCCAGACGCGCCTGAGCAATCTGCGAAGTTTCATTCCCCAAAATTCGGCATTAAGAATGATATATGATTAATAAGATCTGATTAAACCCTGACTTCGATACAACTCCGGATCATGTGAGTCCCCTCCCTACCGTTAAGTAAAATTATTTGTAGTCCAGCTGGGCGTCCGTTAGATTGACCCGCTCAATCCTTTACCACCACCGCATGAAAACTACTATACAAATACTCCTGGGACTACTCCTGATCGTATCCACCAGCTACGCCCAAACGTCTACGCGGATGCTGGCTGAGCTGGAAGGCAGATACCTGTTGGACGACAAGGGGAATGTTATCTTTGAACGTGTCGTCGAAGTACCTAGCTTATCCAAGGATGAAATCTATACCCGAGCGCTGGCCTATTTTATAGCCAAGTATAGTAGTGGTCCATCCCTCATAGTCTCACAGGATAAAGAGGAAGGTACCATCATTGGCAAAGGCAAGTATCCTGGGATAGTCTATATGCTCGATCCTGATCCCGTTCCCTTTGACGTCAACTATATGGTACAGATAGATACCAAAGAAGGCAGATCCCGAATCACAGTATCATTATCAAACTACGAACAGGCAGCTAATTACACTGGTGGCTACTCCCATGCACCAATAAAAGTGTCAAACTCCTATCCTGTCAATCCCAAAGGACGGTCTAAGCCCCGTATGTTACAGGCCTTTTATGATTCATATTTAGAGTCAATGATTATTGTCAATACTCTTGAAAAAGCCATCCGTGGAGCCCAATCCGGAGATTGGTAACCTAAAAACAAAGCCCCGACCATCGGCCGGGGCTTCTATTATCTGTACAGACAATAATACCTGCTACTCTTCTTCCTGCCAGTCCTCCTCCGATAGGTTCATGTCCAGCATCAGATCCGTCAACTCGCCCTCCATCCCGAATATCTTCAGATCCACCTCTTTCATCCAGTCATCCAGCGACAGCTCGCCCCGCTGTACCTTCTGTATCTTCTTTTCCAGCTTCCTATAAAAAGTCAGCTTCGTACGCAGCTGTACCAGTTTCTTCTGATTCTCGTCCATGGTAAGTTCTATGTTAGCCCAGATCGAAACGCATTCAGTATTAATCCTCCGAAGACGTATCCTTCTTACTCTTACGGCCTGGCTTACCCTTACTTGGTGCCGACTCCTTCTTATTTAATGCTTTAATCTCTTCCAGTCTTTTTACCTTATTAATCGCCCACATCGTATCCCGGACATTTTCAAGTCCTTTGATCAGGGTTTCAACTGATTCAATACTGCCAAACTTAAAATACACCACCTCACCTTTCACCTGGTCAATGTGCGTCGGGTACAAAATCTCCTCAGTATCCTCTGATTCCTCTGGATCACTCTTTTCTTTCTCCTTCGGTTTACTGGGATTATAATTAAGTACCAGTACGTCAAAAGGCTCGATCATGGATAAGACATCCACATCTTTGAAACCAAGTGAAACAATGGTACCTGTTTTATCTCCAATTGGCTGATTATGTTGAATAGGCATGGTAGTGGTTTTTTGGTTTTAGTACAGCTCCCAATATCGTAGATATTCCGGATTTATACCAGCAAAGCCCCGACCAATGCCGGGGCTTTCTTGCTACCAGTGCCACCCAAGTGGCACCGGTACCTGGTACAAAGGTTTACATAGTACTATCCGAAAAATACACCACACCCCGCTTATCCATCATCCTGAAAGCCAGCTTCTCTATTTCATTCATATCCTTATCCACCTCGATGAGTGGATGGAAAAAGCATTTGAATCCCTTATCCAGATAGTTGGTGTTTAGTTCTTCCCCGAACATACGAATGGTTTTCAGAGATGCTTCACAAAACAGGTCTTTGTTGGCAACCAGATGTTCGTAGCGTACGCCCGGCAATGTTTCGATTTCATCGTAGATACCCACATGCATCTGTGAACAGAAGCGAGTGTTGTACGCGGAGTTGGTCAGCATGGCATGTCTCATCACCCGAGCTTCTGGCGTTCTTTCTTCCGGATCGTTTCTTTCATTCCAGTCAGCGCTGAACTCCCATTCATCAGGGTTGGTGATATCGACGCTTCTGACTCCTACCACGTGCTGACCGTAGTTGCCCAGTACGTGATAGGTTTCACCAGATACCTTATGACGTACCAATACCGTAGCATCCAATTCGGATAAATCTTTTACATTATTCCATTTCATAGTTAAGTGCTTTTGAAGTTAATAGGATTATGATTTAATGGTACTCTGGTCATCATCTCGCTTGATAGTTCGTTTTTTCTAGAAAGTTCGGATCGTTATTAAGACTGAGAAGTAAGTTTTGACCAGCCTTAAATGCCTTTTCTTCCAGCTCCCGTATGTCTCCAACATGATTTGAAATGAAAATATTGATAGCCCCCACCATCGCTTTCACTGCCTCGTATTGAACTCGAGTTATAACCCCTTCGAAAATATAACTACCAGCTTGGAGACCTATGTACAAGTGTTCTGCGGCTTGCTCGTAGGATCCTCCGGGTATAGCTACAGACTGAAAAATTTTAACAATAGCTTTGTCTAATTCTTCTACCCGGTGCCTGCCGTCTATAGTAAGCCAGTACAAGCAGGTTCTAAACCTCACAAGCACAAATTCATTCTTGTCTAGAATATCCAGAGCGAGTTGCTGCTTTCGACCCAACCTAAGCAGAGTAAAACAATTGAAACATAAACCGTTTTTTGTTGGTCTAGCATCTTCGAGTCCGGGCCTATCACATCCTGGACAAGGGGCTGTACCTCTATACATTTTCATAGATTGACTAGTAGTTGATTAGTTAAAATAATGTATACTGGCCTCTATGATCCGTTGCTTCGAAAATGACCTGAGGGGTAGGGACCTTAATGATAAAGTCGGCAGGCATCGTCTTGCAGCGCCAGCAGCTTGCCTCGGGCAGGTAGCCGTTGAGATAGCTATTATGACTTAGGTTCTCCGTAAACTTTTTGCCATCAAGCAAAAAGTTGTCAAGGTTGACGTAAGTCAAGTAGTAGAGATGCTCTTGCTCAATAAGTAGAATCCTTTTGATAATGCCGGGACGGTGCCAATAATTAGCAAGGATCCAGTCGCCAACTTGCAGGTGAAGTGTCTCCATTATTCAGTCTTTTAGTACCCGCACCACGGTTCACCCGTGGTGCGGGGAGTTTATTTAGCCAGTGATATCGCGCTTAGGCTCATTCACCGGGATCTCCGGAAAGTCATCATCCGGTACGGCCGGTTCGCGAAGAGCTCGATACTGCTGAACGTAGCGATTCAGCTCGTCATAGAATTCCCTCCCGACTTCGGACAACTCTTGCTCCGTAGCCTCGATGGCCTTCCGGTAAATGGCCTGGCTGCTTGCAAGATCCAGTAGGGGATAGCCCTCGATGGTTACCGGTCTGACGCCGGCCAGCTGCTGTTGAAACGTCTTAAGCTTTTTCTCAACGTGATTGAATCGCTGAGCAATGGGGACCACATGATCCAGGAAGGTGACAGGGGTACTAAGCTCCTGCTGTAAAGTTTGATTGTCCATGAATAGGGGATTGATATGAGTTTGAGATAGTGCCACGGATTACCCGTGGCACCGTTAGGTTTTATCCTTCAATCTGCTGTTCGATGACTCCAGTACTGAGCACCCCCACCAGATTCGGGAGCGCGAAGCCCAGTGCCTTCATCACCTTACCGTCACCTGTCCGCTTTACGATATAATAGTCCCCCACCTGCTCATAGTACGCCTCCGTCCCCACATCGCGCAGCGAGGCAATGGTTTGCTCGGCATGCTCCACACTGGTACAGGCTTTCGTCATGTTGGAACGGTGGATAGCTTCCAGAATGGCATCCTTATATGGATGCAACCCGCAGTTAAGAAAGAACCCATCCAGCACGTACTGGATGTCGCCCAACGCATCCGCCAATCCCACTAGGTCACCCTCTTCCACGGCGGTCTGCAGCTCCTTCAACTCTTCTATCATAAAATTCACGCGGAAGGAGACAGTCGCCTGATCAGGCAGGGTAGGAGCAGAAGCCACCGTATGGTTAAATACTTCATGAAACTCCTGTACTAAGCGGATTGAGTTAATAGATTGTGTCATGTCTGAAAAGTCAGTTTTGAAAGTGAGATATTTTATTTGATTCCCCGCACCACGATCACCCGTGGCACGAGAGGGTAAATAGTATTTAATTCGACTGAAACATTTTCCTGGCAGTATCACCATCTATCTTTTCTATCCGGACAGAGTGAATAAGGAAGCCTAGAAAGTAAATGCAGTAGGTGTAATCAACTAGGTACACATGTGCATTACCCTGCACGTACCAACCTCCAGATCCACGATAGACCTTCACCTTAATCAGCCGTGTCTTAGTATAGATGACAATAGGTGGTAACAGTGAACTCTTATTATGAACTTGTCCTTCTGAATTTACCTGCTCGCTCATAGGGCCAGGGCTTTTGCAATGTGGGGGAAGTTCGCCTCAAACACATCCCGGATGGCCAGCGCAATCTGCCGGTGTTCCAGCTGCGTGTGGGCATCACAGCGTATCTGCAGGTAGTGGATCCAGCTCCGGATACTCCCTTTCATATAGATACGGGTCTGCGTCGTGATCGGCAGTACAAACCGGGCGCACTCCTTCGCCACCTGCCGGTCTAGCATCTCGGTGTAGATGGTCTGCGAGAGCGCCATCAGCTCCTGCACACGCCCATCAAAGTACGCCTGGTCTTCCTCCGTCAGTACGTCGGCCGACGACTGGCGGTTCTTCTCCGCCTGGTACCGGAGCTGCATCGGCTCCATGTCATTCACCCGGGCGTACCGTTGCGAAAATTCCTGAAACGAGAAGGACCGATGGCGCAGGATCTGCTGAGCAATGCCCCGGCTCGTCACGATCTCCACCGTCATGTCCACCATCTCGAAAGGCGACCAGTGTTTGTTCTTGACCAGGTAGGCCAGCAGTTTATCAGAGGTTTCGGAGTTCAGCTGGTTGGACGGGTTACTCACCCGGGCGATGTACACAATCAGCTCCTCCGGAGAGAGCCCTTTTTCTTCAACAAATGATTGAGTCAGGGATACAAGTTTTACGTGCATGAATGTTATTATTTAATGGTTAAAGTCTATAAATAATTGGATGATACATAGCCGACTGTAGCTAGCTTTGGCTTATGGCATATCTAGAGCCAAACACCGGCGCTGTCGGGGGCGGTACGGATATCTCCTCCTTCAAAGCCTGCTGCAATCTCTTCGGGAATGTTTCCGTCAAAAGCCTTTCGTAGGTCGCCTACTGTATAGCCAACTACGCCTCCCGACTGTTGAATGAACAGGTCAATAGCAATTCGTATAGTGCAGATAAAATCATCCTTACCTTTTTTGCTCAACCCCCAGCTTTCGTAGTCATACTCGATTAGATCGTCCATGCGGCTACTCATGCTTTGCCTGTAGCAAGTGCGTCCATTTCCCATTTTGTAAGATTCGCCCTCATCCCAATTTTTACAATCCAACATATCATAAGGGTCCCATACTGCTATATCATCGGGGAAAAGATCGTCTAATACCGTTAGTAGACGCTCCCGATAGTCCTTACGCTTGGCTACCACCTTAGTAATCCATGTTTTAGCAAAGGCCTTGATTTCTAATGCTTTTTCTGGAGTCATAAAAGTTATAATTAAGTTTGCCTGCTCAGTCTCTTTGGAAATAATAGGCAGGAATATTGATTCAGTGCCACAGATCACCAGTGGCACAGGTAGCATGTTGATTCGGCTACTTCAGTTGCAGCCGCTGGCAGGCCGTAATGGCCAGGATCTCCGTCTTAGCCAGGTCAATCAGCGTCTTCACCGAATCGTTGATGGCATTCGCCTGACCGATATAGGCCTTATCCTGCTTCACCATCCGGATATTCTCCATCAGGATCTCTTTCAGCTCCGGTACCACCGAAAGCGTCTGCACAGCGGGTACCGAAGCCTCTTCGGTCGGCAGAGCCGGCGTCGTAGGCACTTCCGGCAGGACGATGGCCATGGGAGGCAGAGCCGGTTCGCGCCGCTCGGCCTCCGGGCTAGGTGGGGTCGGCTCCGGAGCAGCAGCTGCTTTCAGCTTCCGGGGAGTGCGGGTGGTTTGCTTGGTCTTTCGGGGCTTGGCGGGAGCCTTCTCTTTCCGAGACGTCGCCCTGGGCGTACGAGCGGCCTGTGCCTGGGTAGTCTTCGGACGGTCTGATTCTCCGAGGTTCATTTTCAAAGGGGGCGCCAGGGCTTCGGCCACGACGGCATCCGGATCTTGATTCGACTTCTTCATAGATTTTGATGGAATTGATTTCATTTTGCCCCGGTGGGCCACTCCCCAATCCAGATTACCTGTATCGGGCGTATCGACGAGCGCTTTCATATGAGTGGGGGTGTAGTGACCAGGTACGTATACCGTTCGGATCGGAGCCTCCTTGCGTCGGTCTGTGATCCCTTTCAGGGGACCTGGAATAGGGGCGCATGGGCCGGTTCCCCCTGGGGGCGGAACCACAAACTGATTCAGCAGCCCCGACGCATCCACCAGATCCACCGCAAACAGACGCTTACTCGTGTACAGCACAAACTGCTGATCTTTTACCAGGTAGCTCTCAATTTTATGGGCGCATCCATCCTGCTGACACAGGTAGCGTCGGCCGACCATAGCCTTGGCTCGGAGTTCCAGGTGCTGGGTTTGATCAGGATTCATCGTGATTAGAGGATTTTAAGAGACGGTTCAGTTTCAATTGTTCACGTTTCAGCTCGATCAGCTCCGGATGTTTCAGCATCTCCGGAATCAGCTCCGGATTCCTCTTGGTCGCCAGGGCATACGCCACGTAGCCATCCGAGTAGTTGAGTGAGCCGCTGTTTTGAATAATGGTGTCACAGCGCGCGCGGTTAAATGCACTTTGCATAATCGATTTGACCTGTTCAGGCGTTCGGATCAGCCCGAGCAAGCTCCGTTTCTTCCATACCGACTTTTTACTGAAAGTCCGCTTGTCGTCCGGAAACAGAGCGTTCAGAAGTTCGGCCAGTTCTACATCCCCTTTTTCGGCATAGTGCGCTTTCACAATGGCTTCCTGCTCGGGTGTCCAGGCAACGGCCGGTTCATTCCGGCGCAGCCCATGACGATAGAGGTGAGCGCGCAGCGTCGATGGTGGAATCTTCAGGGTGCGGGCCAGTTGCTCGTTGGACAGGTGCATATAGTTATTTCGGATGTAGGCCTTATCCTCCTGACTGAATAACGTTCGTACACCCGATCGGCTTTGCTTGGCTGCCGAAGGAGCAGGTCGCGCGCTAATTCCCAGTTTGAAGGCTTTCGTCGAGATACTTTGCACACTCCGACCAAGTACCTGTGACATCTGACGTCGGGATTCGCTCTTGTAGTTGGCCCGCAGGTAGTCCAGTTCCCAGTCTGACCATACTTTGAGCTTGGCAGTTTCATCCTGATTGTCCCTGGGCGAAAACCACCGGATCTGAAACTTTACAGCGCTTTCATCCATCACCTTTCACCTCCTTTCTATACTTAGGTTGTTTCATCGCTTCCCGGAGCCGTTCATGGATCGGACTCGTCGGGAGTATATCTATCTGATCATCGAGTATCCGACAAATTTCTATCGCTACCCGCTCCACCTGTGAGGGAGCGTTCGGATTAGGCGGACAGGAGGGACGGCGTGGTGCAGGAGATGCAGCCCGATCAGGGCGCGTCATCTGCCGGGTAGTCCACAAAACACCAAGGAAGAATCCTACCGCTAACCCTATGGTAACCAGGAACAGGGCTTCTCCGTAGTCAATGTAGCCTGGGCTCACCCTTCACCTCCTTCCCGTCTATGTAGTACCTGCCTGATCTTGCCCGCCTTAACCTGGTCTTTCCATAGTTGGCAGGCTACCGGGTAGGGGAGCAGGCTCCCCCGTTCCAGTACCGAGTAGTGCTCCGGCATAAAGCCCCGGTCGGACGAGGCGTACCCAATCCCCACCACCACAAACTCCCGGCTGCCATCGGCCGACATCCACCAGCTGTTCCGGTGGATCGTCAGATCCTTCACGGTAGCTTTCTCGTCTTGTACTAGCTCTGACATAGCTTTTACGATTAAGGTGAAGAACTAGTACCGGTGAGAAGTCCAGTGGATCAAACGGCCTTGCCAGATTCCAGGCTTGGGTAAGAACCATTGCTCAAATTGATCCAGGTTCTCGAATCCATCGTTTTTCGCAATCTCCTGCACATCCTCCTGGCTCCATATAAAGGGCTTCGTCGGTCCCCCAAATTGAAGCCGGATACGTGTATGCGCTTGCCGTTCCATCAGGACATTCTGCACACCCACGCAATCCATTTCAGAAAACTGCCAGTAGTGCTTCGACCGGTTGAACAGTACGGCGTGGATCGTCATACCTGGTTTCCATCGTCGGGTCTTGTCACCTCGGAATGTGTGTAGTTTAGGACGGGGAGCCTGTAACGTTAAGTCTGGACGGTAGGGGACATCTTTCTCTTTGAGGTCGATCATCCAGGAGAAGCGTGTCCCTTCCCCCCATTTAAGATATTCGTATTTATTACCATACTTTTCATTAGGCAGGCTGGCCATGATCTTCTCCACGAAGTAGTTCGGCTGGCCATCTTTGAAATGCGTACTGAATGGTAGTATCATAGCCCCTCACCTCCTTTCTTGGCTTTAATCTCGCGGGTGTCATAACTAAAATCCTCGTCTTCACTAATCAATTTTAGACTGATACCAGCGGTATATTGGCTGTCTTCAATCGCTGTATAACCTTCGCCAAACTGAGTCTTGATTGTGCCATCAAAGCGTAGGATCTTGACGTAGCCAAAGCCTTCAATAAATCCTTGACCGCTTCCCCCGCGCATAATGGCGTAAGCCAGGCTTTCTGCTATATCCTTTACTGAATCTGCTTTCCAAAATGACTTTGACCAATCCGAAAGAGCCTTTTCGTCCCAAACCGTCTCATCGATTATGATTTCATATTCGTCGGTTCGAATAACACTGACATTGAATGTCTTCATAGCTCCTCACCTCCTTTCTCATACGACTCATGGGCTACTACCCACACCCACTCGTTCCGCTCCCAGCTATCCGGACGTGTCTTCTGCCAGAAGGAGGAGAATGATTTAATTGGGTTGCAGATCACCAGCGGATCCGTATAGTGCAGGTACCCCAATCCACCTTCGGCATCGGCAATGCCTTCCGCCTTAGCATCTTTCTCAGATATATCCTGCACCCGCTGAACGGACAGTCCGGTGATCCGTTGCCAGATCCGGGCCAGCGCCAGCGGCATCGTATGGGCCGGATGCCAGCCGCCGTGCAGGCGGGCCAGGCGCTCGGCTTCCGCTTCAGTAGCGATATCCGCCCGGTACAGCGCCTTCTCCCTGACGTAAGTACCACCCAGCTGCTTCGGGCAAATCCACCGCTCCCGGATCCACAGCAGGTCACCCACTACACCCAGGGGACACTTCACCGTAATCATCCGGCCGCCGTCCCGGTCTTTCATCCAGGCGTACAAACCGTCGCCCGAGGTCGAAGGGTAGATGCCGTGGTTTTCCCAGCGGTCAGGCTCCATGTTTATGTTTTCCAGCTCCGAAAGGCAGCGGGTCTGGCTTTTGCGTCCTTCCCGGAGAGAAGGGATCAGCAGGGTGTCCACCGAAAGCGGACGGGTACGGGCAGTTTCGATCGTCATCAACATACAGGTGAGGGAATTGAGAGTTCTGGTAAATCGTTGTAGTAAATCCGGTTGATCGGGCTGAACGGATCCTTCGAGAGGTCAGCCAGGCGGTTCGCGCTGGCGTTATCCTGGGCATCTTCGTCGTACATCCGTTGGTGGGTAGCGCAGCGGGTCGAGCGACCGAGCACATTCGCGATGGCCGGGCGGTCGCAGTACAGGCATCTATCCCCGTACATCCCGCACCTCCTTTCGGCACAAGGCCATAGTTCTTCTTGTCTTTTTCATCTCTTTAAGTGGTTTGAATTGATTTACAGTCTTACAAATGGGTATTCAAAATTTTCAAAGGGGGGAAAGGGGGCGGTCCGAAATCGGATCCAGATCCGAGTGCCCGCAGTGCTCACAGGTTTTATCCTGCTTTGGGCCTTGCTGATGCGTACAGATCAGGCACTCCCAACCCCGTACCGGATAGGCTTCTACCTCTATGATCTCATCATCGTCATCATCATCGAAGGCCTCCCAGTCATCATCGTCGTAGGTATCTATGCTCATGGTTTCTAAGGTTATTGATCTTTATCCACCATAATCACCTCCTGATCATCGGCCGCCAGGAACAAGTTGCCGGTATTGATCGCTTCCACCGCGTTCAGCGCCAGGTACACCTGTTGCAGATCTTTGCACTCCAATAGCTTCCGGGCGAAGGTGTCGAGCACATTCTTACACGATACCAGTCGGGGGTAATCATCCCCCCAGCGCTGGATGGTATCCTGCCTGAGCTTATTCGTAATAGGTTTCAGCTGCGGGGCCATGGCCGGATCGATCCCGGCCAGCAGGATCACCGCCAGATCTGCCAGCATCAGGTTGGCTCCGTAAGCTTTCATTTTGGTGGCGCTCACCACGACAGGCACCTCCTTCTTCTGGGGAGCAAATGCGTGACTGGCAATTGCAACTTTACGTGGGTTCTTTTTCATTCCGTGATTTCAGTTATAGTTGGAGATTTGGTAGTGGCCAGCCCCAACACCTTCGGGGCTGGCCGGGTAATAGCTTAGAAGGGCAGATCGTCGTTGTCATTCTCCGACCAGGTGAGCGAAGCCGGCAGCGGATCCGCTACGGCTGGACGAGCCTGAGCCTGCGTAGTCGCTACCGGCGGAGCACTCTGTTTGCTCACGAAGTAGTTATCAATAATATCATAGGCAGTATTAGCCAATCCATTATCCACCACCGACAGCGCACCACCAAACCCGAACTTAGGTACGGTATATGGCTTACCTTCGTGCTCACGGGATTCAAACTCACTCACCAGGATCCACTCATCCTGCCAGCGTTTCCCAAATTTCTCAATGGTACCAAAGTTGAGCAGCTGAGCGCCTTTCAGTTTGATATTGATGATGACACCCTTGGTGCTCATCGCATAGATCGAGCGGGTAAACTTACCCCCCGATCCATTCACTACGTTTTTGATCTGGCTGTACAGTCCGGTAGCGATGGGGGAGTTATCGCGAAAGGATACGCGCAGGTTCTCAAAGCGCGTGTCTATCACTTCGTTGGAGTAGATGCCCAGCTTTTTGTCTTCGTTAAAGCCCGTAATACAGGTCATGAATTTCAGGGCCAGGAATTTGAAGGGAAGCTTCATAGGTACCTGTTCCGACGAGTCCTTATCGTAGTAGCAGAAGGCCGCTTTTTCAGAATTCCATTCGAGGTAGTACTGGGCGGGGTTGGCAACAACGCCCATAGTCTCATTGTGACGTGACATAAATAGGATTTTGATATAGTTGGTAAAAAGACTGGGATTTGATTTCAATGGACAGACTCAGGGATGACTTCGGCTTGGAGATACACACAAACCACATAGTGCTTACGGCCCGTAGGTACCGGTATGCCATCTACTAGTTCAGATTGAGGAACATAGCCCAATATGCGTCCTTGTGAATTTTTTAGGTGCTCCGGATTGTAGACATATCCTTTGACAGCACACCATGCCGACAGTTGCTGCATCAAACGTGGGATACTAATAGTCCCTTTGCCAACCAGGCAATAACTCTCCTTCAACTCGATAACGGGGAGTTTCTTATTCAATCGCTCCGGAGTGAAGTACGCTTCGGCCCAATCGACGAAGGTGACGTAAGGTGATGGATGTTCCTGATTCATCATGATTTACTTTAAGTGGTGATAGGATGGATGTACAGCGATCAGTCGAGTGGGTAATCCACTGTTACTAAGTCCCAAAAAGATTTTCGGGTTGTGAAGACAGGTATAGGTATATCCGGGCTGGTTTGGATGTAGGCGCAGATGGCAATAGTTGTTTCAGAGCGATCTTCGACTCTTGCACCACGGTAATAGCTTACATCTGGTATGTCCAAGGTGAAATATCCATCCCGGGTGTTAACTACCTCCTTCGGATTGTAGACATACCCTTTTGATTCAGCCCAACTTTTCAATCTTTCAATGAATGTTTTATAATCGATGGAGCCTTTACCAACCAGCTTATACGCTTCAATCGCATGCTGTATAGGTACGGCACAATTCAGGCGCTTCGCTTCGTGGGTAAAATAGCCTTCGGCCCAATCCTGAACAGAAGTGGGGAAGTCTTTGGGGAGTCTTGGCAATGGCATTGGCATAGGTATCAATGATTAAAGTGTTATAGAATTGATTTACATTCGATCAGAAGGGCAGGTCATCGGAGACCTCTTTCGTAATGGGGATGTTCTCATCCGTCTGGATGTAGATACACACCACACTCTCTTTGGTATTGGTATCGACCCACTCCCCACCCTGGAATTTCTTCTTGGGCAGCCAGTTCACAATCCGCTTATCCCCCGTATTGAGCGCATCGGGTGGGTTCAGGGTGTAGCCCTTGAAGTAGCACCAGTTGCGTAGCTTCTCGTTGAAGCCCTGCGAACTGAGGTTAGCCTGCCCCTCCCGCTTGTACGTCTCCAGCGCCATGTAGTGAGGTACCATGCGGTCCAGCCGCTTATTGGCTTCCGAGAAGTAGGCATCCGCCCAGGCGTGGAAGGTTTCACCCATGGCATTCTTGTACTGGTTCATCATCAGGCTTTCCATCGGCGGCTCCACCTGGCCATGCTGCATCCAGGCACGGCAGCAGTAGGCCGCCGTATTCAGAAACAGGTTCCACTCGGTTTCCGAAAACTCCCGGAACAGCGACTTGCCAAACTCCTGGATAGGCGTCCGCTCTTCGCGGTACTCCCCGTTGGGGTTTTTGTGGTAGTAGTCCGAGAAGGCCGTAAACCATAGCCGGCGGCGGGTCGTCTTATCATTCTTCTTGGGCGGGAAGTTCGAGGTAATGCACAGCTTAGGCGACTTCGAGAACGGGATCGTATACCCCTGGGTACCCTTCGGGTTTACTTTCAGCGGGCCGGTGATGACAGAATAGAAAAAATCGAAATTGAAGTACTTCGAAGCGTCGTCGATAAAGATCAGGTCGGTATGCTCACTGATATTTTCGTACAAGTGCGGGTTCATCGTCAGCTTGTCATTCCGGCCGTCGAAGTACTCGTTTTTCATCAGGTCATACAGCGACTGATAAAACATCGACTTACCGGTACCGCCATTGCTATCCTCCGAGTTCTCGATATTATAGTCCACCGACCACACACAAAGCGGATTGGCCGGGTCTTTGTAGCGGTGCAGCAGGTAGCCGTAGCTGATGAGCTTGCTGATCAGGTGCTGTTTCTGCTCCTGAATCTCTTCGTCCGATAGCAGCGGGCCATCAATGGACCAGCGGTGTTGCTGCAGGTACTCAAGTTTCTGCTGCGGGGAGAGCTGATCCAGTTGATCTTCCAGCTCCTTCCGCCAGAATACCCGGCTGGTATTGATCGCGAAGCGAAGAAACATACAATCGTAGCGGTGGATGGTGATGTCCCACTGGCCCCGGTCATTCCGGAATATCGTAAAAGGCGCCTCCTTCAACTCCACCTGGTGCGGAATGACCTCTTCCTCCCATACGTAGCGGTCACACTGGGCCGGCTTGCTGGTTTCGATCCCATCCTTGGTAATCTTCCAGATTTCGTTCGGGAAGAACATGTACTGATAGTCCCGGTCATGGTCATCGAATGGCAGACGGATCTCCCGGAGGTTGGCCAGCGACTTATCAGAAAAGTGGGGGCTGCGGTGAAAGGCATTTTTCAGATCTATATTGGCGTGGATCTGATCCAGAAAGCCTTTTACAAAACGGTTCACATGCTTGTATTCCAGCTTCTTGACAATATGGGCATCCACCTGAATCAGCACTTCCCCCGATTTTTCCGAGGGCATATCCATCAGACCGAATCCCATCCGGTACAGGAAGTTATAGATCAGCTCATTGTTGGGCTTGTAGTCAAATTGTAGCCGGCCGTATTTTTTAACAACCTTACCTTCCCGGTTACGTTTAATCTCTTCATCCCAGAACTTTAAGGGATAGGCTCTTTTCAGCAGGTTCTCAAAATCCCTGTCGTTGTAGTACCGGAAGTAATCTCGTATGTCCTTGCAGGCCTTTCCACGCAGATCACGACGGCGACGCAGTTCTTCAGGCAGATAAATAGTATGGATATCCAAATACTTAAGAGCGATTTTTAACGCCTCCCGCTTGCCGGTTTCATCGATGTCGGGCAGGTTATACAGCTTTTCAGCATACCCCATCAGGCGGCTAACCTGGTAGCCTTCCAGCGTTGCGGTTTCACCGTTGAGCCACACCACCGGATAGCCCAGAGCCGCCACATTCAGGGCATCCGAGCCACCGGTACAGAGCAATACCTCCGGCAACTTTTCTTCCCGCTTGACGGAAGTACCTTCGCCCTCTTCGTCGTCTTCGTCGTCTTTTTTCTTCTTCTGAAGGTCCTGCCATTTCTCTACCACCTGGCTAATGCCGAACATATAGTTTTCCGGCTTCTTCCCGGACGAGAAAAAACGGAACTGCGGGTCCCGCTCTTTGGGCTTATAGAACTTCTGCCACTGGCCCTCGTTGAACATCAGGATGGGGTAGATGTCCGTTGAGAAAAAAGTATGAACAGTGAGTACACCCGTGTTTTTGTCAGGACTCACGATTGAATAGCATTGAAGGCTATACAGATTATATTCTTTACATAGTTTAAGTGCTGCTTTATAGCCGGTTTCATCAGAGGGTTTCTCTTTTTTGGACGAGTCAGCACCTTTTTTGGAAAGGTAAGTCCATATGTTTTCAGCGAAAATGGACTTAAACTCATCGGTCGTCCAATCTTTTTCAACCCACTTAACTTCGCCTTCGGCTTCGTCTTCGTTCGCCGCGCGTCGCTCGTACCGGGCCTGGGCTTTTTTGAACTTCCGCTCTTCGGTTTCTATCTCAAAATCATCCGCGATGGCACGGAGCGCGTCGGCAAAGTCCAGCCCCCGCTCCTTCATGACAATATCAACGGCGTTCATGGCGCGGTCCCCCCCGCCAAAATCCTTCACCCACCACGTACCGTTATATTCACGAAGAGTACTAGATGGCGTTTTCTCGTCACGTATTGCAAACTTATGGTTCCGACTCCGGGTCGCTGGTTCTGCCTGGGGGTAGTATTTCAGGATGATATCCAGACCGCCGTTAGTCTGGAGGAATATGTCCTGGGGAGTTAGGGAAAACATACTAAGGGGGTCAAAACTGTGAAAAAAGAGGGTGTAATGTGTTTGCCCACATCGCGGGAGGCGCAAACTGCCACCGGTGCCAACGCGGTTGGCACGTCCGGGTCATATCAGTCAGTGATCAGGGAATTACTTAATTGACGGGGTTGCGTAGCTTCCTTCGGATCTGCCGGCAGTGCTCGTAGGCCTGGCGGACTTCCGCCTCCTTCATGCCTTTGCCTACCAGGTGGTGAAACAGCTCCGAAAGTGCCACCTCAAAATCAAAGAGGATCGTCACGATCTGGTCAATGTCCACCACCCGGAGTCCATAATGATGCGTCGAGCAGCACAGCGTGAATTTTGTAGGAGCCTGAGCCAGCAACCCCCTCAGGCATTGCTTCATATCATGCTGGCTCAACTCCGACACTTTCAGACAGGTCTGTTTCAGATCATTGCCGGTGATCATCCGTAGGGTGCCGCTCAGGCAGTCGGCTACCGATTTGATCCGGGCGACGTCGCAGTGGCTGAGTACCACCACACGCATCGCCTCCGGATTCAGGCTGGGCGTTGGCCGGCACTTGGGCCGTACCGGTGTAAACTTAGGCTTCATGCCCCACCTCCTTTCTGATCTGGATCCATCCGGCTTCTATCAATTCTTCTACCGAATAGCCCATGAATGGGACAGCATAGCCCTTTGACTTTAAGTAGTCATATGCTTCAAGAGTATAATAGCTACGGGCGATGAAAATGGCGTGGAATAAGCCTTCCTTATCGATATTTAGTAGTACCGAGTCTTCATTTTTGTAGGTATAGAATAGCTGAGCATACCTCTCCTTCACGAAGTCCTTCTTATACCTTATCTGAAAAGTGTCCCCTTGATGAGCACCATTCAAAATGTTGTATACGATAACAGCATCTTCGAGAGTGATATCTGAGAGTATTTTCAACTGCAATGCTGAGAACTCAATAAGGAATGAGTCTATGGTAGTCTTATTGCCCTCTTTGATGATCATGGAAGCACAATAGCCTCTTAGCATATGGGGAATTGCCGCCAGTTTGAACGGTGCATATCCATTATAGCAGACAATCTCCTGATCTATGCCCATATACTGAGCAAAGAACCGGGCTTTCAGATCCAGGGTTAGTTCAGGCTTCATGCCCCACCTCCTTTCCTATAATACGCGCAAAGCGACGGCGCGAGATCCGGTTGAAGGCTTCATCCCTGGCTTTTTCGATCACCGACTGTTTAGCCAGGTGCGCATCAAGGGAGAAGCCGGTTTCGAGGTATAATTCATGGGTGACGGTCTTCCATCGCCAGCCGTACCAGGCACGTACGCGGTACTGAAGTTGCAGGTAGTACAGGTCTTTGATATTCTGATCAAGACGAACCAACCGGAAGCGGGCCCGGCTGCTGGTCTGGCCAGTGGAGTAGATAAATGGTAAGATCATTGCGCCTCACCTCCTTTCTTAACAATATAGCCACACTTGGACAGTTCCCACGATAACTCCTTAGCGGAGAGCTGCTCTATAATTATGTGCTCCTCAATGGTTCTCCACCTATCACTAAGAAAACTTTGCTTCTTCAGTTTATAAAGCCCTTCTATGATAGGAGTGATTATAAACCGTACAGTTCGGCTTACATTTCCATTAGAATCTATATAAGGTATGATATAATCATAATCAACAGGAAAGTGAAGCTCCGACCAAGGTCGCATTAGATACGCCTTTATATCAAAATCTTTTGGTAGGTAAATGGATTTCCATTCACGTATTGAATTCTTTATGTTCAAATGACTTAACGTATCTTTCATAACCCCTCACCTCCCTTCTCCTGAGGCTCAGGAATCAGCGCATCAATCTGCACCTGAATGCTCAGGCTGATGTTCTGGTACACGTGGCATTCCGCCCCGTACATGTGGCGGACACTTTCGCGCTGTGACTTTTCAAAACCGGCTTTCGCCTTATCGTGGTAGTCATCTACCTTATTCTGGATAGCAGCAAGTGCATCCAGCTCACGCGGGAGGGTGTTCGTTTCCCAGGCGTGTATGATTTCGTGGATATTCATCGGACTTAATCGTTGAAGTGGAGGGTACGGGGACGGGTGACGTGTTTGAGCGACGTGATCTGATCTTCTATGACACCAATGGTAGATTGGGCCATCCATTTATCGAGATCCGACGAGAGTAACAGCTTATCGGTGGTATCGGCACTTTCCAGTGATACCACAATTTCCCCGCTTTCAAGGCGGGATATATCCAGTTTTAAAAGTTGCTCAGGCATGATTGAGGGATTGCAATAGCTTTTCGTACATGAGTTGATCGGCGCGTTGAGCTGCTTGGAGCTCCTGAAGGCTGGAAAGCGAGTTGCTCACCACCAGCTCCTTCATACGTAGCGTGCGGGCCTGCATCCGTTCCCGGATGGATTGCAGCGAGTCAGAATTCATCTCGTTCGGTGCCATCATCGTCCAGGACCAACGGAAATTGAATTTTGTACACGACCCATTTGGCCAGAGCCACAAATCCAACCAGGGCCAACCAGACCAGCAGGTCATCAAACCGGTGCAATGCAGTATCAATCATGCGCGTAGGAGGGGGGTAAGGTGGTATAGATTCAGTAAGTGTAAATCTGCTTGTTCACGAAGGGCAAATAGTTCCTGTACCAGGTTAGCCTCGGTAGGCAAACCGTTAAGGCATATACGCAGCCGGAACTGTCTCCATTCTTCCTTCTCATCAAAGTGCAGCCCGAAGTAGTTTGGGCCGAATAGCTGGCTCAGACGGCCTTCTCCGGAAGTAATGGCGTCAAAAATGCGGGAACGCTGGCGTAGGGTCAGAGAAGACCCGGCTTGCAGCTCCGTCAGCCAGTCATGGCTCACCGGAACCGGTGTAGGGTTAGTTTTCATTGTTCAAGTGTTTTTTATGAAATTGATTTACGATGAGATTTGCCTTTCAATTTTTGGATCCGCTCTTCCTTCTTCTGCTTAATAGCTTGTTGCCGACTAGATGCATCTTTTAGTATACTCTTAGCCGATGGTACCTTAGGCGATGCAGGTTTGACTTTTAGCTTTTTCTTTACCTCCCGGAGTTTTAGCACTACGAATGCCGTACGTTCCAGAGAAGCTTGCTTGTCAGCCACTGCATTCATTTTATTAATGCCCTCGGTATTATTAAAATCCTCCGGAAAGGTTTCTGCCAGCAACTGGCGCCAGAACTTGCCTAAGCGCTTTCGTTCCTTGTTGAATTCATCCTGCCAGTATTCCTTTCGTAATTCTTTTAATTCCATCTGTCTAATAAGTTGCTTCGAGAAGGGGCAAATCCGTAAATTGTAAGGCTTAAATATTACGGAATAAAAATAATTACTATTGTTATCACTAGCAACACAATAGTGATTAAAGTGATAATATTTAGAATCAATCTAAACTATGATAGACGTGGAAAGACTAAAAGCCATCATGAACGCCCACAAAATGTCGCAGCATGAATTTGCCAGAAGAGTAAATCTTTCCCAGCCCAAAATCTTTAAAGTTCTTAAAGGAGAACAAACCCTGACGAGTGAAGCCGTCGGCGTGTTGATCAATGATTTTGGGATAAGTCCAGGCTGGCTTTTCGGAAGAGAAGGGGATGCCAGTAAGCCCGAATACACGAAGGACATGGTACCCCGCGTGGAATTGCAGCAGAAAGAGCAGAAAATCTATGATCTCGAAAAAGAGCTGATGGATGTATACCGCCAGCTCGCCGAAGAGCGCCGCACGAAATATGGCCAATCCGGATCAATCAGTACCGAGGAATAATCACTAGAATATCCACAGCATGAGGAAAACTATACTCTTCCTACTACTTGGACTCATTACCCACCTGGCATCAGCCCAGTGCAAAGACTACACCGATCAGCTAACCGGAGAGGTCTCCAGGGGCGGCATGATCTGGATCACCCCCCAGGTAGAAGCCATCAATCTGACCTACGTAGGCGACTCGCTTCAGCTAGTCTACATCAATCCCAACATCAGAGACTTCACGATGAGTGTACGACGAGGGCAACGGGCAATACTCAAAACCAGCCGCGGACTTGATACACTATATATTAATAAGGATTACGACAATAGCCCCACCACGGGCCTGGTCGCCACCTATACCATGGACAAAGACCTGAGCCGCTACCAGAACCTATCAATGATCCGGGTCAATGTCGGCAGCACCCACTACGACGTCACCCTCAAACCGCGCCATACCTCCCAGTGGAACCAGCTACTCGGTTGTATACTAACCAAGCCCACCCGTTGAAACCCTTCACAATTACTTCCCAACTGCACCCCAACATATTGAGATACAGTGCCAGGTCATTTTCTTGTCGGCCAACAGAACAAAAATAAAAACCCGCTCTCAGCAATGTGAGCGGGTTTTTGCTTTTCAGACCTCCTTCTCTCCTCGCAGACAGGCTATTGATTTAGTGAATTTTGTTTCCTAATATTACTAAAGGTTTTGCTGTGGTTCTACCTGGGTTCAGCAGGTACTCTATGGGCAGTTAGATAGTACCGCTAAATGATAGCTCATGGAAGCAGATAACTTGATATATGTATTCAGCTATTTATACTTCCGCTAATACATCTGTGATTTTGGTCCCTCCGTTCGTTTATGGCTAGCAGTCAGGAGTACGCGAGTTATTTTCCGATTAATTTTCATCAGGCCAGGCTTCTGCTGATTGCTGCGGACGATAGTCAGAATAGAGCTGATATCAACGCGGCCCTGCAACAGTGCTTACCTGAGGTCAAACTAGTGGTCGTAGAGGATCTTGGGCAGGCCTACCTACTCCTGGCCGATTGGCAGAACAACCAGCAACCATTACCTAAGTTAATCTTATTGGACCTGTTTCAGAACCAGAATCCCTCTCGTAAGCAGTGGATAAAGGAGTTGAAGGAAGGTACAGCTCCCTACCGGAATATACCGGTGATCGTGATCAGCGATTCGGCCGACCAGGCGGATGTGCGGGAGGCTTACGAAATGGGCTGCTCTGCGTATATGCTCAAATCATGTGATGGACCATCCTGGTTTCAGATTTTAGAGTCTATTCGTCGCTATTGGTGGGATGTTGTCATTCTGCCCTTGTCGTAAGCTGGCTTCCTGACTATAACTTATTATATTTAATGTAGTTATAGATTTACTTCAACTACAGGAGCCATGGTCAAATCCCTACTTTTAGCTTTGATATGGATCAAGGCCATATCAATTAGTTCGGCGCAGGATCAGTCTCCGCGCCGCATACCCGCTAATCCTTTTACCGTGGGGACTGAGGCTCCCAGTCTTGTCTTCAACACGATTGATGGTCGTACAATAAGCCTTGATCACATGAAAGGTGAGGTAATAGTGCTCAACTTCTGGAATATTGGGAGCAAAGGGCGTGAAATGGAGCGTGAGAATATGAATAAGATGAGTGAAAAGCTCAAAGGGCAGGGCGTCCGGTTTGTGGCCATCACTATGAACGGAGGCGAGCAACTTAAGTACTGGCTGAATAAATATCCGGTAAAGTACGAGGTACTTGAGAAGGTGGACTTTATGAACTATACCGGCCCCAACCTGTTCAGCTTTACCTGTATGCCTACAACCATTGTTATTGATCGCGACGGCCGGATACGGTACAACCGCTGCGGTGCCATTGCTTCCAAAGAGGAGACTACTGAGTTTGTCGAACTACTTTCTGTCAAGTAGTCATTCCCTTGCCCCTAAAACAACTTCCGGTATTGGGGCCGCTTACAAGTAGAGGTTATCAATAGCTCGTTTAGTAAAATCTTATACATCTTATTTGGGCAGCACACTACCTGCTGTTGAGCAGGTACCAGGTATTTCTATGTTTTTTTATAGAATATTAAATTATAATTTAGTAAGTTGCGAGCAAAAATCACCTACACTATAATATCATAGTAAACCCACTCTTCTGTTGGTTCCAGGAAGTAATCTTTACGTAATTCATCAAGAATAGCAGGGGTTGTTTCATACAAAACAGTAAAGCAGGTTAATACTAATACCCAGATAGACAAAAAAGGGTACTTCCCGTTTGGCCTATCTGTCTACACCCAAGCAGCGCCACTGGTTAAACAACTGGCAAGGACATAGTGAAAGCAATCTGAAGACGGTAATGCCCTCATTGTGGAAGGCCACGATGTGCTCCCCAGATGAGGATATGGGAGTAGAATGTACCAGCTAGTGGTACATTCGCCATGGCTTTGGTGGTTTCTCACAAAAGAGAGCAGCCAAGGAAAAATTTGCATTATACAGTTCATCAACCTGACCAATTGAACTATTATAGTTCACATTAAAGATTATTAATGCCAAATAAGTATAGGTTTGAGGCCGCTTCGGATACCCGGGCGGCCTTTGTTATTTGTGAGTATAACCCACGGCTGACAGCCCTTGTCAAGGAGTTCCGTACGCACGCAGAGATGGATGCGTACGAATCGGATCACCTGACAGTGCAGGTTCGTAGGCAACTCCCAATACTGTTAGAAGTAGTTCATTCTGAAAGTGAAGACCAGGGACTTGTAAAGAAAAACCTGGTTCGCATGGCTGAGTGGTACTACTATACTCACCTTACCAAACAGCGGTAGGCAGGTAAGTACCATAGATCAGTATGCAGGCCAGACAACACTTACAGCACCGGTATAGGCTGACAGAGGTTCTGCCAAGGAATGCCAGCAACGGTTTTCAGGAGGATATTTTTGAAAGCAACAGGAGAGAGAGAAACAAGAGGAGAAAGATATGTTGTAATTAAAAATAGTTACGTTATTACTGAAAATAAGCTACTACAAGTGACGCTCCTGTAGCTGGTAGTAGTACTTTTACTAAATATATAGCCTTACCACAAGGTAGGTACTTACTAAGCTTAATTACTACTACTCACACACGCTTACGGTAAATTACATGTATACGATTACTTTCCAGGAGCAAAAGCAGTTTGAAGAGCTTCTCTTACATATACTTTCTGCATACAACTGTACCTTTAAGGTAGAACTGGACCCTAATAATAACTGGCTGGCATGTATCATAGAGAGTGAAGTAGGGACAGTAACCGATCTGCACCTGACCGCTCCCGCCCTTAGAGAAATACTGACTACCTACGAAGGCCGAAACGATTTTGAGAAAGCGCTGGAAGAGCACCTGAGACGTGACTGCTGAGGGGCTCTAAGGTACTTATTATGGCTTGAAGGATGCTATCTGGAAAGTTAAGCAGGCTCTGGTTACTTCTGGCTTTGTAGTATAGTACACCCACCGGATTTTGCTTTTATTATTGCTATATTATTCTCATCTTGTGTCGAGATTAGTAGACCCTACCATGAGAATACCTCGTTTCCTCATTACTCAGAACCGCTCGGCCCGGAATACAGTACCGTACGTTATCCATTCCCGGAACCCGGCTTGTACAGCCCGCGTCGTTTTATTGAATGAAGAGCCGACGTCCCGATCTAGAAAGCTTCGTATCCAGATCGGAGAGCTTCCTGCCTTTGTGGAGTTAGTAGAAGTGTACCAGGATGCCCCTCAGGAGGAGGTACGGGAGATACTAAAACAAATGGCTAAGTGGCTATACCACCCTTACCTTAAATCCAGGAAGTAGTTAGTGTGCCTGCCAATAGGCCTGATTCGTCGCGCAGGCTATGAGGTAAGTGCTGAATATATACTAGTAGGGTTGGGACGCAGTAAGACCTATGTCTGAGGCACGTTCCTTTATTGATTCCTCTTTCTGACAAAGAGGATTTATCTCATCTGCACCATTCAAAAATCAGGTAAGGCTGCTCACAGGGAGCATTATAAATTTTATTCATCTGAATAAAATTTATGAATCCTGCTGCCATAGCAGCAGTTTGGTGTCATTTTTGTACCTTATTTCTCTGAAATATTGACATAGTAAGATTTACCTGTAACATTACGTAAATTTGACATTACAAAAATCGTTATTACAAATAAGTAGCCATTACTCACCCGACTCTGTCTAATTATCGTATATAATAACCATATCCCCCTACTATCTATGAGTAACTCTTCTATCCTAAATAATACACGCATAATAACCCACTACAAATGGCTACACAAGTAAAAGTTAAAAAGCGCGACCGCGAACGTACCAAAAACAAAATCCTGAAGGCTGTCGGAGAAGTAGTAGAGCAATATGGCACTGAAAAAGTAGGTGTTAACCTGATTGCCCGTACGGCAGGTGTGAATAAAGTCCTTATCTACCGGTATTTTGGAGGTGTGGATGGACTGATGGAACAGTACGTAAAAGCCGGACAGTATGCCTCTACGATGGGCACCGAGTTTATTGAAAACTTCCCTACTCCTGCTCCCGAAGATCGTGGTAAAGCCTGGGCTAAGGCATTTATAACTATGCTGCGTGATCTACGTGCCCGTAAAGCCACCCGTGATCTGCTCAGATGGGAAATCGGAGCGGGCAAATCATCTCTGACAGATGCACGCGACGAAGCAACGGCGAAATGGCTGGAGAAGATCGGGCCTATACCTGGTGTAGAAGATACCAATGCTGTACTGGCTCTGTTGATAGGAGCAGTATATTATTCAACGTTGGCTGCTGACTACCGCGACAAACTAGCAGAAATAGACATACAGTCAGAAGAAGGGTGGGAGCGTATTGAGAAAGCACTGGAATCTATTCTTGTAGGAAACCGCTAATAGGTATATTACTAATAAGTACTTCAATAGCTCCTCCTCCTCCATTTTGGGGGAGGATTTTTTGTATATAGGCGAATAGGAGATTTAGAAACTGGTGAGTGTATATTTGCAGCCTCCAATAGAGAGGTAATAAGGTGATATGAGTGTTCTGAAAAAATTAGCGAGCGAAACAGCAACATACGGTGTCAGTACGATGCTGGGCAGGCTACTAAACTACCTGCTGGTAATTCTGCATACACAATTGTTCAGGCCTGAGCAATTGAGTGTGCAGGTACAACTCTATGCCTATGCGGGTCTGTCGCTGGTTATATACACCTTTGGTATGGAGACGGCTTATTTTCGCTTTGCCAGTAAGGAGGCCGACCGTCAGAGGTACTACAATGTTATCTTGAGTGCGGTTATTCTGGTCAGTGTGTTCTTCTCCGGGCTTATGTTTGTGTTTGCTGAGCAGGTAGCTGAGTTTATACAATACCCGGAAGATGTAATTCTGGTACGGTGGATGTCCATTATTATGGCTACGGATGGTATCGTATCCATTCCTTTTGCAAGGTTACGCCTGGAAAAGAAAGGCAGGAAGTTTGTTGTGGCCCGTGTAGCTAACATATTGATCAATATCGGCCTCAATATTTTCTTCTTGGTTATATGCCGGGACATCTATCAGGAGAAGTACCTGACTTCCCTAAAGCCAGCCATCGACCTTTTTTATGACCCTGCTATAGCCCCCGGCTACATTATACTGGCCAATCTGATTGCTAACCTGGCGTTCTTCTGGCTGCTGCGCAGGGAGTTTCTGGACTTCCGCTTTGTATTTAGTTTTGAAATATTCAAGCCAGTATGGGTGTATGCATTTCCGATTCTGATCATGAACCTGGCGGCCGTAACCAACTACCTTTTTGACCGGATGGCCCTGCAGTACCTGCTACCGGAAGGCTTTTACGCCGGTCGGACTACCAAAGAAGCCATTGGTATATATGGGCAGTGTTTTAAGCTGTCTATCTTCATGAATCTGGCGATTCAGGCTTTCAAATATGCCGCTGAGCCCTTCTTCTTCTCCAAAGCCGAAGACAAAAATGCTCCTCCGGTATTTGCGGAGGTGATGAAGTGGTTTATCATTATCTGCGTAGTGATGTGGGTAGGTATATGCCTGAATTTGGACCTGCTGGCGGAGCTGTTCCTCCGTAAAGAGATCTACCACGAAGGGCTTAACGTAGTGCCCTGGCTCCTGCTGGGCTTTCTGTTCCTGGGTATATACTATAACCTGGCTGCCTGGTTCAAACTAACCGATAAGACCCAGTACGGTACTTATATCACTATTACGGGTGCAGCAAGTACAGCCGCCCTCAACTTCTTTCTGGTGCCTGAGTTAGGCTATTTGGGTTGTGCGATTGCCTTTGCCGGATCGGGCTTTCTGATGATGAGCCTTTGCTACTACTTCGGGCAGAAGTTCTATCCCGTTCCCTATCAGGTAGGCTCGGCTATTGGGTACATTGTCGCGGCTGGTGCACTGATCTATGGGAGCTCTTTATTCACCATCAGCAACCTGTGGATAGCCGTACCCTACCACATGCTACTGTTCGCCGTATTTATGGTAGGGGCTATACTGGTCGAAAAAGACTCTCTTCCTTTACGCTTTCGTCGTATGCTGGGGAGCAGAGCCGACTAAGACAGCCCTTTGGGAGCCTGGTCGCGGAGGAGCTTATTAGCGAAGATAAACTCATTGAGTTCGGGTACGTTGGTATGGGTCAGGGTAGTATTATCGCCTTCCCACAGTTTGAGTCCCTTGTACAGGAATATGACGTTCTTACCAATCTCCATCACGGAATTCATATCATGGGTGATAACCAGCGTAGTGATCTGAAATTCTTCCGTGATTTCCTGAATCAGCTCATCTATCTTCACCGCCGTCAGCGGGTCGAGGCCTGAGTTAGGCTCATCACAAAAGAGGTACTTGGGGTTCATGACTATGGCACGGGCTATACCTACCCGTTTTTTCATACCTCCACTAATCTCAGATGGCATACGGTCACCGGCTTTCTCCAGGCCTACACGCTGCAGACAAAACTGTACCCGCTCCTGCTTTTCGGCTTCGCTTTGATTCGTAAGCATATCCAGCGGAAAGCGTACGTTTTGCTCTACCGTCTTAGAGTCAAATAGGGCACCTCCCTGAAAAAGGACCCCCATCTCACGTCGGATAGCCTGTTTCTCCTCGTCGTCGCAGCGGTAAAAGTCGCGCCCGTCGTACAGGATCTGCCCCCGATCAGGCTTGATCAGGCCAATGATGCACTTCAGCAGCACGCTTTTTCCAGTACCACTTCCCCCGATAATCAGGTTAGTTTCTCCTTTTTTGAGTGTAGCACTTACCCCTTTCAGTACTTCATTACCATTGAAGGCCTTGGCTACATCTTTTAATTCTATCATAATATGGCTATGTCAGTAGTAGTTGGCTCCTGCCTTTTATAGAAAGAGCTGGGCCAGCAAATAGTCAGCTACCAGTATGGCTATACAGCTATTGGTTACAGCCTGGGTACTGGATTGTCCCACTTCCAGGGCTCCTCCTTTGGTATAGTACCCCTGGTAAGAGGAAATAGTTGAGATCAGGAAGCCAAATACAAAAGGCTTCACACACATAAAAAAGATGTTGTAGGGTACGAACGCATCACGAATACCCAACACATAGTCTTTAGGGGTGATTACTCCCGTAAGCGTACCTGCCAGGTAGCCCCCTAGTATGCCCAGAAATGCGGCAAGAATAACCAGCATCGGGAACGTAACCATGGCGGCTACTACTTTGGGAAGTACCAGGTAGGAGGCAGAGTTGATTCCCATTACTTCCAGGGCATCGACCTGCTCGGTAATACGCATGGTACCCAGTTCACCGGCGATATTGGACCCTACCTTACCAGCCAGCACGATACATGTAATAGTTGGTGCCAGCTCCAGAATCTCCATATCCCGCACAATCAGGGCCACTGTAGACACCGGGATGAAGGGACTTACCAGGTTATAGGCCGTCTGGATACAGGAAACCGCACCGATGAAGGTCGAAACAATAGATACTATAAAGACAGAGTTGACACCTATATTGACTGCCTCTTCCATGAAGCGCCGCCAGTAAACAGATAGCTTTTCACGTCGTGTGAACAGATACCCTAAAAAAACAAAGTATTTGCCTATGGTTACCATTGGACCCGTAGATCGGTTTTAAATAAGTATATAATAGATAGATGAGGTGCTTGTCAAAAATGGGAGTTAGTAGTACCGCGTCAGGCTGATTTTGCTATATAAAAATCGAAGATTCTCGGGGATTCTGTATTTATAACCACGCTACTTCAAACTATATCCCATATTTTCGGGAAAATTAGAAAAAAAATAGATCTAAACAGTAAAATGAAACCATTAGCAGTAGTGACGGGCGGCACGAAGGGAATAGGTCGGGCACTGGTAGAACGATTTGTGAGAGGTGGCTTTGATGTAGTTACCTGTGCCAGACATGAGCAGGATCTGGCGGCGTTGCAGAAAGACATAGCCCATTCTGGCAGTGGTCAGGTACTATGTCAGCAGGCCGACCTGTCCCTCCGGAGCGACCTTGATAATTTTATTACTTTTGTGAACTCGCTGGATCGGCCGGTAAATGTGCTGGTCAACAATACGGGTGTATTTATGCCGGGACAGATTCACAACGAGGAAGAGGGAGTGCTGGAGAAAACCATTGAAACCAATGTATACAGTGCTTACCACCTCACCCGGGGCCTGATCCGGAACATGATGGAGCAGAAGAAGGGCCATATATTCACTATGTGCTCAACAGCCAGTATTACTGCTTACCCTAACGGCGGCTCGTACTGCATCTCCAAATTTGCCCTGTATGGAATGACTAAGGTGTTGCGCGAGGAAATGAAGCCGTTTGGTGTGAAAGTAACAGCCATACTGCCTGGTGCTACCCTGACCAACAGCTGGGAAGGTACTGATCTTCCGGAAGAGCGATTTATGAAGGCAGAAGATGTGGCAGAGACCATCTGGGGCGCTTATCACCTGTCGGCTGGCGCGGTGATTGAGGATATTTTAATGCGCCCTCAGCTAGGCGACATTGGCTGAAATAGTGGTGAATGTAGTAGAAATAACTAACTTTCGGACTGAAAATATAAAACTTCCCTACCATACTCTTTTTCTAAATGGAACAATATCTCGGCATAGATGTAGGCGGTACCAACGTTAAAATGGGAATCGTGGACGCCACTGATGGACGAATTTCAAACTTTTACAGCCACGACACCGCCAGCTGGCGTAAGTCAGGCCACTTTATAGAGCGCCTTGGTGATGCTATCTCGCTTCAGCTCAATGAGTACCCTACTGTAAGACGTGTAGGAATTGGCGTTCCCGGCTTGATTACCCGCGATCGTACCACTCTGCTCGAAATTACTGCCATCCCCGAAATAGACGGAATCACAATAGTACCCGATCTGAAGAAGCGCTTCCCTAACCACGAGTTTTATCTGGAGAATGATGCAAATGCGGCCGCGTTGGGTGAGTACTACTTTGGAGAGGACAAGCTACCTGAAGACTATATATTCGTAACCCTGGGTACGGGTATCGGTGGGGCTGCGATCATTGATAAAAAAGTATTTAAAGGTGGAGGAGGTAATGCGATGGAGCCCGGCCACATCCCTTCCAAGCACGGACGGGTACTGGAGCGTAATATTGGTAAGAAAGAGCTGCTGGATATGGCCAATGAAATGCGTAGCAAGTACAGCGGTCAGACTCAACTACCTGCTGATGGTACTATCTCTACCACAGGTCTGGTAGCGGCAGCGGGCGAAGGCGACGAGCTGGCTAAGCAGATATTTGATGAAATGGGCTATATGCTGGGTGAAGGCTTGGTAGCCATGATTCGTATCCTGGATATCACTACCATTCTGATTGGAGGTGGACTGTCGGCTTCTTTTGACTACATCATGCCTTCTGTCAACGAGCGACTGAAGTTCTGGCTCACCCCTTACTATGAGAAGACACTGGTTGTGAAGAAAGCAACTCTGGCCAACGACGCCGGCCTCCTGGGAGCGGCATCTCTTTGCTTCGACTAAGAAAAAATATATCAGCTATACAAAGGCGGCGACAGGTACTTCTCGTATTCCTGTCGCCGCTTTATTTTTAGTACTTATATGCAAGAAGGCTACTACCTAATCCCTATGTAGCTAAATAAAATTCACCTCCGGTGTAAGCCTGATGCCAAACTTAGCTTCTACCGACGCTTGTACCCGCTCAGCCAGTGCTTTGATCTGTTCGCCGGTACCACCGCCGTAGTTGACCAGTACCAATGCCTGTCGGGTATGCACACCTACCTGGCCCTCCCGGAAACCCTTCCAGCCAGCCTGCTCGATCAGCCATCCAGCCGGTACCTTGATCATATCCGGAGCCGTGACGTATCCCGGAAGCTCCGGGTACTCCTGCTTGAGTTGGTCGTACTGCGCTTTGGGTATCTCAGGATTTTTAAAGAAGCTGCCCGCGTTTCCGATTTGGTTAGGGTCAGGGAGCTTACTCTGGCGAATCTTAATTACAGCCTCGCTGATAGCCCGGGTACTTAACTCCTGGACATTCATTTCAGCCAGGGTCTTTTGAATATCTCCGTACGATACCTGAAAAGCAGGTACCTTATTGACCCGGAAGGTCACGGCAGTAATGATATATTGCCCGCGCAGATCACGCTTAAATACACTTTCGCGGTAGCCAAAGTTGCACTCATCGGCTTTGAAGCGGCGAATCTCCGCCGTTTTAATATGTACAGCCTTTAGTTCTTCAAACACTTCTTTGATTTCTACGCCATAGGCGCCGATATTCTGCATGGGAGCTGCTCCAACAGTACCGGGGATTAGCGATAGATTCTCCAGACCTGAGTAGCCGGCTTCTACCGTGTGCAGGACCAGCTCGTGCCATACTTCTCCTGCCCCTACCCGCAGGTACACATGGTCATCGTCCTCTCCGACTACTTCTATACCCTTAATAGCAATCCTGATCACCAGCGCATCTACGTCCTGCGTCAACAACACATTACTACCGCCGCCCAGGATCCACTTGGGCTCCTGCTGCCAGCGAGAGTCCAGCAGGAGCTGACGAAGTTCATCGGCTGAGGTTACTTCTACAAAATACCTGGCTTTGGCTTCGAGTCCGAATGTATTGTAAGGACGTAAGGAAACGTTTTCTAATAACTGCATACACTATGAATACTTTATCGGGGCAAAGGTAAGAATAGGAGCACAACAATATGCCAGCTGGGAATGTTAATCCATTTTTGGTTATGTTTGTACATTAATCTTGAATATGACTGAGGTATGATACGAATTAGATTAATGGTCCTGCTTTTCCTGGGAGTCGGAGTAGTAGGAATGTCTGGTTGTGGCCGCCGGAGTGTAGCCGGAGGATCAGGTAGTGATTATAAGGAAGATCTGTCAAGCGTACGTCCCAAGTACTCGTACGTTGAACCTGCCATTGATAAGAATAAAACTACTCCTGAGCGTAAGGAGCCCGTTCGGAAGCCCTCGGCCAAAGATGATAAACCACTCTATATTAATAAGCGGCTGGAGGCAGTGCTAGATACGATGTATAGCCAGAACAAGGCTATTAAGTACATCAACGGGTATCGTATCCAGCTGTATGTAGGAAATACCCGCGGGGAAGCGGAGGCTGCCAAATCGTACATATACCAGATGTTCCCGGACCTGATTCCCTACGTGTCATACTCGCAGCCTACCTACCGCGTTAAAGCCGGTGATTTTATGTACCGGGCCGATGCTGAGCAGTACCTGGATCAGATACGTCAGCAGTATCCTTCGTCGATTATATTGTCTGATCGGGTAGAGATCAAAAAGGGGCTGCAGATCGGAGCTACCGCTGAGGCTACTAAAGAATAGTAGGTTAGCTGCCACTCACTAAGTTGTGGCTATAATTGCTGGCCGAACGATTAAGTTTGTAATGTTATAAGGGATCACCCACCACTTCTTATTTTACAATGAAGAAAGCGCTTATTACAGGTATTACAGGGCAGGATGGAGCCTACCTGGCTGAGTTACTATTGAGTAAAGGCTATGAGGTACATGGTATCAAACGTCGTACCTCCCTCTTCAATACTCAGCGTATTGATCATATTTACGAAGATCCACACGAAACAGACGTACGCTTTCATCTCCACTATGGTGATTTGAGTGACTCGACCAACATCATTCGTATTATTCAGGAGGTGCAGCCCGATGAGATTTATAACCTCGGTGCTATGTCACACGTACGGGTGAGCTTTGAAGAACCCGAATACACAGCCAACGTAGACGGTATCGGTACGCTTCGTATACTGGAAGCTGTGCGCCTGCTGGGACTTACCGAGAAAACTAAGATTTATCAGGCCTCTACCTCTGAGCTATACGGTCTGGTACAGGAAGTACCTCAGTCAGAGCGGACGCCTTTCTATCCCCGCTCACCCTATGCGGTAGCGAAGCTGTACGGTTACTGGATTACCGTTAACTACCGTGAGGCATATAATATGTTTGCGGTAAATGGTATTCTGTTCAATCACGAATCACCGCTACGTGGCGAAACCTTTGTGACCCGTAAGATTACCCGCGCCGTAGCCCGTATCGCACTTGGCCTGCAGGATAAGACGTATCTGGGAAATCTGGATGCCCGTCGCGACTGGGGACACGCCAAAGACTTTGTAGAAGCTATGTGGCTAATCTTACAGCAGGACGAGCCGGAGGACTATGTTATTGCTACCGGACAAACCACCAGTATCCGTGATTTTGTAAAGATGGCTTTTGCTGAGGTAGGTATTGAGGTAGCGTTTGAAGGAGAAGGTGTCAAAGAAAGAGCAGTTGTTACTAAATGTAACAATCCTCTCTACCAGTTGCCGGTTGGAAAAGAAGTAGTATGTATTGATGAGCGTTACTTCCGTCCTACGGAGGTTGAACTGCTGATTGGCGATCCTACCAAGGCTATGACCAAACTAGGCTGGAAACCTAAGTATGACTTACCAGCTCTGGTTAAAGATATGGTAAGTGCTGACCTTGAGCTGTTCAAGAAAGATCAACTGCTGGAGAGCAGTGGCCACCGTGTCATGAACTACTTTGAATAATATTTCTTTCGAAGTTACTACATACAAAAATAGAGCGGCCCTGATCATATGACCAGGGCCGCTCTATTTTTGTATTACACTGTGGTATTACAGTCGGAATCCGAAAGTAAATACATCACGTGGCGCGTCGATATAAAAGCCTTCAAACTGCACCATAGTATCAGTTTTACCAGACAAAGCCTGCTCCAGCTCTTTTACCGAGCGTACAGCTTTACCGTTCACTTTCGTGATAATAAAACCTTCCTCTACACCAGCGCGGGCTAGTTTACCACCTTCAATGGCCGTTATTTTCACCCCGCCGGCTACGTTATAACGCGACAGACGCTGTACTTCCTGGTCGTTAAGGTTGCCAAAGAGGGCACCTAAAGTACTTACGGCACTGGTTGATTCTTCACGACGGATGACATCTGATCCACCGGTACGGTTACGCAGCGTTACGTTCAGATCTTTTACCTGACCATTACGGTTAACAGTAACAGTTACCTTGTCGCCAGGGCGGTGCAGACCAATTGCCTGCTGCAGTTGAGGAATAGTTCCAACCGGAATATCATCCACTCTAACGATCACGTCACCTTTGGCGATACCTGCGGCTTTGGCAGCGCTATTATCTGTAAAATCACGTACGTATACACCTTCACTTATTTTAACGCCATACTCTTCGGCTTTACGGCTATCCAGATCATCCAGAGCGATACCCAGATAACCACGCTGTACTGCGCCATACTTAATTATGTCGCTGGATACTTTTTTCACAATGCTTGCAGGAACGGCAAAAGCATATCCGGCAAAGCTACCTGTAGGGCTAGCAATAGCAGTATTGATACCTACCAGTTCACCTCTCAGGTTTACCAGCGCACCACCACTATTACCGGGGTTTACTACCGCGTCAGTCTGGATGAATGACTCAAGGGGAGAATCTCCTTCGAAATCACCGCTGTTGCCATACTTACGGGCGTACTCCTGGCTGATAATACCCAGACCACGACCTTTGGCACTCACAATACCTGCTGTTACTGTAGACTCAAGGTTGAAGGGGTTACCTACGGCTACTACCCACTCACCTACCTTAACGGCATCAGAGTTACCAAATATAACCGCTGGTAGGTCCTTACGGTCTACTTTAATTACGGCAATATCAGTAGATGGGTCAGTACCGATTACCTTGGCAGGAATCTTACTTTTGTTGTAAAGGCTCACTTCCAGTTGGTCAGAACCTTCTACTACGTGGTTGTTAGTTACGATATACCCATCAGCGCTAATAATAACACCTGAGCCGGAAGCTTCAGCACGCTGTGGTCCGCGGGGCTGAGCTCTCATTTCATCACCAAAGAATTCACGGAAGAAATCAGGTACTTGAGGCTGGCCACCACGAGCGGCCTGACGTACCATACTTGACTTAATATGAACTACTGTAGGAGTTGCTACTTCTGCTGCATAAGTAAAGTCACCAGGTGTACCGGCAGGTAATCCGGTAGAGGTAAAGCGTGATAAGGTTTCGGCCGGAGATTCTTTAAAAATCACGTCACGCTCACCATCAGAATCTAATAATTTGAAGCCGGCAATAGTTGTAGCACTTGACAGTACCCCAACCAGCGCTATTGCTTTCCAATTTGTTTTCATAGCCATTTCAATGGGTTTTTTATTAATGTATTTACGAAACGCACTAAGGATGGTATTCTATTCCCGGGTACGAGGTATTTAACAATTTTTAACAAAGATATATAACCTGAAAAAGAATTATACCAAATATGAATGAGGCTGTTATCTTTTATAACAAACAGAGGTGGTATCTGTTTCATCTGACACCACCTCCCGTTTTATAATTCGCTCTTTCTAGTCAGCGATTAGATTAATTTATTTCAATCTGACGTACTGGCTTTACCTTGGCTTCTTCCCGCTTAGGAAGCTCAATGTTTAGAATACCATCAACGTAAGAAGCTGCGATTCGCTCGCTGTCGATCGTAGCAGGCAAGGTAAATGTACGCTTGAAAGAAGAGTACTTAAACTCGCGGCGAGTATATTTTTCATTCTTCTCTTCATTATTCTGCTCCTTCTGAGCAGAAATAGTCAGGCGATTGTTGTTCAGGTCCAGCTTAAAGTCGTCTCTCTTAAGGCCAGGAGCGGCAACTTCAATACGGTACCCCTCTGGCTGCTCGATTACATTCACTGCCGGAGCACTTCCGCTATAAGCAGGTGTGAATAACTCATTCATTGCCTCTTTACCAAAAAAGTTTTCAAACAGGGTAGGATAGGCATATCCGTTTTTTACTACTGCGTTCATAGCTATTATCTGTTTTATAATTATTCTGAATAGATTCTGTTTCTATCGAACTACCCTACTAAATATAAAATAGACATACCATTCCAGATATACGGAGATTTGATGACACTTTGTCTTATTATTCTCACAAATAGTTAACAGGACCTGACGATATGTCATGCTCTTACGTCATTTTTCACAGACTCATCTATGATGTAAGATATAGGAGCGCAAAGAGCAGTAACAGAGGGAGCAGTACTACTAATTTATTCTAGGAAGAAATGGATAAAAAAAGGGGGAGGTGTCGATGGGGAATTAATCCCTCAACCTAAGAGGTGGCTTAGTAGAGTATTAGCTACGTTTACAGGAAATAAACAGGTGGTGAGCTAACTACTTAAGTTCAAGTTGCTCGCAGGCTTTTTCAGCAGCCGACTGTTCGGCTTTTTTCTTGGTATAGCCGTTACCTACTGCAAATGGCTCCTCATCTACCAGGAGTCGGGAGATAAACTCGCGGTGGTGGCGGTTACCACGTTCCTCAACAATCTCAAACCTCACCTCTTTTCCTTCACGTTGAGCCCATTCAATGACGAGGCTCTTGAAGTTAACGTTATTCTGAATGATGTTCTCGAGGTCGTAGTGAGCCAGAAGCTTCTTAACTATGAACTTGCGGGTGAAGTTGAAGCCCTTGTCCAGATAGATAGCACCTACAAAAGCTTCCAGAGCATCGCCATACATAGAAGAGCGGGGCGACATACCCCGGCGATTGCCATCGTACTCGATCAGACGGTCCAGACCCAGCTTACGCGAAATCTGATTAAGCGTCTCACGGTTTACGATACGGGAGCGGATTTCAGTCAGAAAGCCTTCGTCTTTGTAGGGGTACTTGGTGAACAGAAACTCCGCGACTACCATGCCCAATACCGAGTCCCCCAGGTACTCCAGACGTTCGTTAGACTCGCGAAAGCCCTGAATAGCTGTTTCTTTAGAAGCAGACGTATGTCTGAAGGCAAGCTGGTAGACACTCAGGTTAGAAGGACGCTCGCCAATTATATGGGCGATAGCCTTCCTGAATTTCTTCTCTTCATCATCGTTAATGGTAGATTTGAAGAGTGAAATGATCGGTTGCAGGACTCGCTTCGCCAAAGGAAACAATTAAAGGATTAGTCTTCCAACTTCTTGAAGATGACAGACGCATTGTGGCCGCCAAACCCAAAGGTATTGCTGAGTGCTATATTAACGGTACGCTGTTGAGCCTTATTGAAAGTAAGGTTCAGACGAGGATTAATCTCTGGGTCGTCCGTAAAGTGGTTGATGGTAGGAGGTACCACCTGATCTTGTATAGCCAGGATACAAGCTGCTGCTTCGATAGCACCGGCTCCACCTAACAAGTGGCCGGTCATGGACTTGGTTGAGCTTATATTGAGGTTATAAGCAGCATCACCAAACATGCGCTCGATAGCTTTTATTTCCTGAGGGTCTCCAATGGGAGTAGAAGTACCATGCGTATTGATGTAATCTACATCTTCAGGCTTGATACCTGCATCCGCGAGGGCATTCTTCATTACCATATAGGCACCATGTCCCTCGGGGTGGGGCGCTGTGATGTGATAGGCATCAGAGGTCATACCGGCACCGATCATCTCAGCGTAGATTTTTGCGCCACGGGCTTTAGCATGCTCGTACTCTTCCAGAATAAGGGCAGCACCACCTTCTCCCAGTACAAATCCATCACGATCCTTATCATAGGGACGTGAGGCTGTTTCGGGAGAGTCATTACGTTCAGAAAGCGCTTTCAGCGCGTTAAAACCGCCCACACCCGCGTTCGTAACGGCTGCTTCGGATCCACCGCTGATACATACATTCATCATACCCAGTCTGATGTAGTTATAGGCATCAATGAGGGCATTGGTAGAAGACGCACAAGCTGAAACGGTAATAAAGGTAGGCCCACGGAAGCCGTAGCGGATCGAGATTACACCGGAAGCACTATCTGCGATCATTTTGGGGATAAAGAAAGGGTTGAAACGTGGGTTTCGGCCGCCTTCGCTGAAGTTTATCACTTCATCTTCGAAGGTTTTCAGTCCACCAATACCCGAGCCCCATATAACACCTGCTTTATCCAGATCCAGTTTTTCCAGATCAAAGCCGGCATCTTTCATCGCCTCATCGGCGGCAATAACTGCGTATTGGGTGAAGGGGTCCATTTTACGAGCCTCCTGCCGGGGAATGTAGTCATTCAGATCAAGTCCCTTTACCTCACAGGCAAAGCGGGTCCTAAACTTTTCGGCATCGAACCGGGTAATAGGTGCTGCGCCACTGACGCCGGCAACCAGATTCTTCCAAAAAGTCTGAACATCATTTCCTACTGGCGTAAGTGCGCCTAATCCGGTAACTACAACTCGCTTGAAACTCATAAAATGGACAAAATGGGGAAGATAATACGATTAGTATAAGCTTGAGTTACTTCACGTTTTCTTCCAGATAGGTAATAGCCTGACCTACCGTACCGATATTTTCGGCTTGGTCGTCAGGAATAGAGATGTTGAATTCTTTCTCAAATTCCATGATCAACTCAACGGTATCCAGAGAGTCTGCTCCTAAGTCGTTTGTGAAGCTGGCCTCGGGCGTTACCTCCGACTCTTCTACGCCGAGTTTCTCGACGATAATCTGCTTAACTCTTTCTGCGATTTCTGACATTTTGTAAACGCTTTTTGGTTAAAAACGCCACAAAGAAAGATATTTCAAATCACTTTGTCAAACAATTTTTAATACACAGGGGTAGCTATCCTGGCAGCCTATACAAAAAAAATAGCAGTATATCAGTTGCTTACAAAATAATGATTGGCTCTAAAAGTAGATTTGATTCAGAACAACTCAGAGAACCTTACCTTTGGAAAAATTTTTAATTATTACCGAATTCAGAAGCCTATGCTGCGTATTACGAAACTTCAACATACCGATTCTACCAACTTTTTCCTGATGGCAGGTCCCTGCGCCGTAGAGGGGCGGGATATGGCTCTGCGTATTGCTGAACAAATCGTAGCTATAACGGACCGGCTGAAGATACCTTATATATTTAAGGGGTCTTACCGAAAGGCCAACCGTACCAAGGTGGATTCTTTTACAGGGATTGGGGACGAAAAAGCACTCAGTATACTCAAAGAAGTAAGCGATACCTTCGGGGTACCTACCGTTACCGATATCCATGAAGCACACGAAGCCGCCATGGCTGCCGAGTATGTGGATGTACTACAGATTCCAGCCTTCCTGTGCCGCCAGACCGACTTGCTGATAGCTGCCGCCCAGACGGGAAAGGTGGTAAATGTGAAGAAAGGGCAGTTTTTGTCGGGGGCTTCTATGAAATTCGCGGTAGAGAAAATAGGAGCTACTAACTCCGAGGCTCAGGTGATACTCACCGATAGAGGCAACATGTTCGGCTACGGTGACCTGGTTGTAGACTACCGCAACCTGCCCGAGATGCAATCATTCGGTGTACCGGTGGTGATGGATTGTACCCACTCGCTGCAACAACCTAACCAGAGCAGCGGCGTAACGGGTGGTAAGCCTAAACTCATCGAAACTATTGCCAAAGCGGCCATTGCCGTAGGAGCCGATGGGCTATTTATGGAGACGCACTATAATCCATCCGAAGCCAAATCAGACGCGGCCAACATGCTCCCGCTGGATCAACTGGAAGATCTGCTGGAGCGGCTGCTGCGCGTAAGGGAAGCGGTACTATCCTAGACGTTACAATCTGATTGGAGGGAGCCCGGAAGGCTCCTTCACTTTTGATACCAATAGTCCCATATCCACAACTACTGAGTAGCTTATCTATGAAGTTATTTTTCAAATTCTTTTTCTTACTTCTAATTTTCCTACACGGAGCCTTTGGTGTACGTGCACAATATGCTACAGATACGGCTAGCACCACTGTTCGGCCCCGTGAATTTGTTATTCCGGCTGCTTTGATGACATCAGGGCTGATCGTACAGGGCAATATCAGCCGACAGCTGCAGCGTCAGATCATAAACAGGTACCCAAGCTACGCTACCAGAGCAGACGACTTTCTGGCGGTGACGCCGGCAGCGTTTAGCCTGGGACTGGGAGCGGCAGGAGTTAAAGGAAAGCATCCTTTTGGCGAGCAGATTATACTGGCCATAGTGTCAGGAGTACTGGCACAGGGTATCACTACTACTTTTAAGGTACTATCTAAGTACCCCCGGCCCGATAAGGATGGATTTGATTCCTTTGCTTCCGGGCATACTACGGCAGCTTTTACCGGGGCCACGCTGCTGCACCAGGAGTATGGCCACCGGAGCGTGTGGTACAGTGTAGGAGGATACGGAGTGGCTACATCTGTCGCAACACTTCGCATGCTTAATAACCGTCACTGGCTGTCGGATGTACTGTTTGGAGCCGGAGTAGGGATAGGTACTACCAAAGCCATGTACTTGCTATATCCGGCAGTGAAGAGAAAGGTGCTTGAAAAGAGGCGGAAAAGATAGTAGCTTGAAACTTCATTATCTAAATTATACCTCTGCCCATGAAACCTTCCGGAATCAGAACTGTCATCTACGCCGCGCCGGACCTAGACAGTGCCCGCGACTGGTACGCCCGCGCCTTTGAGCAGGAGCCTTACTTCAACGAGCCCTTTTATGTAGGCTTTGACATCAATCACTTTGAGCTGGGGCTGGACCCCAACATACCCTTTCAGGAAGGAAGCACCGTGGCCTACTGGGAGGTGGCAGATATCAGGGCTGATTTTGCCAAACTACTGGAAATTGGAGCCACCGCTTTCGACGAACCTCACGATGTAGGTGGCGGCATCATAGTAGGTACGATCATTGACCCGTTTGGGAATAAAATAGGTCTGATCCAGATGCCCGGATGAGCTACTGCCACTATATCAATCATAACGCATCGGATAGTGCCGATTACCTCCTGCACAAGCACTATCACGATCAGCAATACGGCTTCCCGATTGAGGATGACGATGAGTTGTTTGGGAGGCTGCTGTTAGAAATCAACCAGGCAGGCCTGAGTTGGACGCTTATGCTGCGGAAGCAGGAGGGATTTCGCAGGGCTTACAGTAATTTCAGAATACATGAAGTGGCTGCGTATGGTGAAGAGGATGTCGCCCGTCTACTGGCTGATCCGGGTGTAATTCGTAATCGCCTGAAGGTACAGGCGGCTATTCATAATGCCCGTGTTATCCAGGATATGCAGCAGGAGCACGGTTCGTTCAAAGCCTGGCTGGATCACCACCACCCGGCTACGAAGGAGCAGTGGATCAAGCTATTCAAAAAGAAGTTTCGGTTTGTAGGTGGAGAAATTGTCAATGAATTTCTGATGAGTACAGGATACTTGCCCGGCGCACATAGCGCCGACTGCCCCGTATACCATGAAGTACTAGCTACCAAGCCCCGCTGGCGTGCATGTGTAGAATCATAAAAAGATTGGGCTCATGCACAAAGTACATGAGCCCAATCTTTTTAAATATTAAGAAGCTAACTACTAAAAGCTAATACCTAATAGCTATCTGATCTCAAAACTAGCTAGATTTACAAACTCAAGTACTCGGTTATTTACATCCTGCTCGGTCAGATTGACGATACGCTCGGTACCGAATTTCTCTACGCAGAATGACGCCATGGCCGAACCGTAAATGATAGCCCGCTTCATATTATCAAAGGAGATGTCGTCGGTGCTGGCCAGGTACCCAATAAATCCACCCGCGAAAGTATCACCGGCTCCGGTAGGGTCGAATACTTCTTCCAGAGGCAGAGCGGGAGCAAAGAAGATACGGTCGCCCTGGAAAAGCAGAGCACCGTGCTCACCCTTCTTGATGATGAGTGTCTTTGGGCCCATCTCCATGATCTTGGCGGCTGCTTTACGGAGTGAGTATTCTTTTGAAAGCAGACGAGCTTCCTCGTCATTAATCGTAAGTACATCTACCATACCCAGTACCTGAATCAGATCATCCCACGCTACATCCATCCAGAAGTTCATAGTATCCAGCATGATGAGCTTGGGGCGCTTGTTCAGGCGCTCTATCACCATACGCTGAATGGCCGGAGCCGTATTGCCCAGCATCAGGTACTCACAGTTCTGATAAGCTTCGGGAATAGCAGGGTCAAAATGCTCCATTACGTTTAGCTGAATATCCATGGTATCCCGGGTATTCATATCGGTATGGTACTTGCCCGACCAGAAGAATGTCTTCTCATCCTGCTTAATCTGTAGCCCTTCGGTACTGACACCATGTGTCTGCAACAGGTCTATCATATCCTGAGGGAAGTCGCCTCCCACTACAGCTACCAGGTTGTTTTCCTTGGTGAAGTACGAAGCCGCCAGTGTGATATAAGTGGCAGCTCCTCCAATTATTTTGTCAGTTTTTCCAAATGGTGTTTCAAGGGCATCAAACGCCACGGATCCTACGGTAAGAAGACTCATTGTATATTTTTAAAATTAGAATAGTAACTAAGATTAGTACAGACTAGATGATCGGATGACGGCTAAATTCTTTGGTACGGTCAAACAGGTAGCGGTAGGTTAGATGTGTTTTATGCGGTACTCCTCCGAGCATCTTCGCAAAGTTGATCATCTTAGGATTAAAGTCACCGATCCAGTTCAGCTCAAGGTCTTTGTACTGGTAGTCGGTGTTCCAGGCTATTTTGGAATATGCCAGCGCAATGGCCGACTCAATCCCCTTCCTCTGAAATTCCGGTACCACGCCAAAAATCACCCCAAACGCTTTATGGTTAGTCTTCATCAGCTTGTGGTACATAAACTTGAGCTTCCCGATCCAGTCGAGCTTCCCATTGACATGCTTGAAGATCTGGTTCAGCTCCGGCAGCATGATAAAGAAAGCTACAGGCTCATCCTCGTAGTACCCAAACCACATCAGGTCCTCTTCCAGGATGGGCTTCATCCGGTTGATCAACTGCCGCGATTTTTCAGGAGTCATCTCCCCAACGCCCAGGTGCTTTGCCCAGGCTTTATTATAGATAGTCCTGAAGTCCTCCGCGTACTTGGCCAGATCATTTTTCCTGATATGTCTGAAGTCGTAGCCGGGGGTATTGAATATTTTTTCAGCGCGGGCAAATACGGCCGGATGCAACAGCGGACGAACCCGGTTCTCCTCCATCGGTAAGTAATAGGTATACTGCTCAAAGTAGGTCTGAAAGCCGTAGTCTTCAAAGAACGAGCGGTAGTAAGGCATATGATACCCCATGCCGTAGGTAGGTTCCTTGTCGTAACCATCAACGAGAAGCCCCCAGTGGCGGTCACGCTCACCGAAGTTGATAGGTCCGTCCATGGCTTCCATTCCCCGTTCGGCCAGCCACTTGCGGCATGTTTCAAACAGCAGGTACGCTACGTCGCGGTTATTGGCGCATTCAAAAAAGCCCATACCACCCGTAGGCTGATCGTTACCTTTTTCGGCCAGCTTGCGATTGTAAAAAGCTGCTACGCGCCCGACGGTCTGGCCACTGCCGTCTACCGCCAGCCAGCGTGCCGCCTCTCCGTCCTGAAATAACTTATTTTTATTAGGTTCAAAAACCTCTTCAATGTCTTTGTCAAGCGGACGTATCCAGTAGGGATTGTTGCGGTAAATCCGGACGGGGAGCTGGAGAAACTCACTGCGCAGGTAAGCATCATTTCCTACTTCTACTATTTCCATAGTGGTATATACAGGCCAGGACGGGTGTCCGATAGCGGTTCGTTTTCAGAATAATAGGTGCGAATATAGCGAAAACTGCCGAATAGGGCGGCAGGTCGCTGGGTTAGCCACTATTTTTAGAGGTCAATCCTAACAAATGATTAGTTTTGCAAAATAGAACCAGTTAGAACTACGCATGAGTGAACAGCCTCTGAAGCTATATAATACGCTTACCCGTCAGAAAGAACTTTTCGAACCCCTGTCTCCTCCTTATGTTGGGATGTATGTCTGCGGACCCACCGTATATAATAATGTACACCTGGGCAACGTCCGCACCTTCCTGACCTTTGACACCCTATTCAGGTACCTTACCCATATAGGCTATAAAGTACGCTACGTCCGTAACATTACCGACGTGGGGCACCTGGTGGGTGATGGCGACGAAGGCGAAGATAAAATAGGCCGGATGGCCAAGCTGGAAAAGGTAGAGCCCATGGAGATCGTGCAGCGCTATACTAATGATTTCCATCAGGTAACGGCTACCTTCAACCTACTACCACCCAGCATTGAACCTACCGCAACCGGGCACCTCATCGAGCAGATCGAAGCGGTTAAAAAACTAATTGATTCCGGGTTGGCTTACGAGTCAAACGGATCGGTGTACTTTGATATCTTGAAGTACAACGAGGCCGGGAACAGCTACGGCAAGCTCTCGGGCCGGGTACTCGAAGACCTGCTCAACGAAACGCGCGAGCTGGACGGACAGGCAGAAAAGCGCAATCCCCTCGACTTTGCGATCTGGAAGAATGCTTCACCCGAGCATATCATGCAGTGGAACTCTCCCTGGGGACGCGGCTTTCCGGGCTGGCACCTCGAGTGTACCTGTATGAGTACTAAGTACCTGGGCAGCCAGTTTGATATACATGGGGGCGGTATGGACCTCAAATTCCCTCACCACGAGTGTGAGATTGCGCAGGGTACCGGCCTGACCGGCCACGATCCCGTGCGCTACTGGATGCACTCTAATATGCTGACCGTAAACGGGCAGAAAATGTCCAAGTCTCTGGGCAACTCATTCCTGCCGCACGAACTGTTTACGGGAAGTCATCCGTTGCTGGCGCAGGCTTTTAGCCCCATGACGGTACGTTTCTTCATGCTGCAGAGTCAGTACCGGAGTACATTGGACTTTTCGAACGATGCGCTCAAAGCAGCTCAGAAAGGCTATAAAAGACTGGTGAATGGCTACCGGGTACTCAAGCTTCAGGAATTTGGAGAAGAGGAAGGCGTAGCTATTGACGAAAAGAAGAAAGCTGATGTAGAGAGCTCCATCCGTGGCTTCTACGAAGCTATGAATGATGATATCAATACGGCTGTGGCTATTGCTCACCTGTTCAATCTGCTCAAGTATGCCAACATGCTTTACCTCAACCAGCTGAAGTCAGCGGCTTTGGGGAGAGAGACCTTTGATCTGCTGAAAGAGAAGTTTGTGGTTTTCTTCGAAGATGTACTGGGTCTGCAGGAAGAGAGGACGGCCGGCGATGCTGTCCTGACCGGGATGTTGAGTCTGTACCGTGAGTACAAAGCCGCTCAGGAATACGAAAAAGTGGATGAGATTCGTACTTATTTTAAAAACCAGGGCCTTGTGATCCGCGATATGAAGCACCGCATCGACTGGGCTTACGAAGAATAATTACACTGCTATGCGTCGTAACCGCCAATCCCTCTTTGCACTGATCCTGCTGGGCATTTTTGTCCTGGCCGGTATCGGATATGTAGTTGTACCATTCCTTAACGACAGGAAGTCCGGAGCTGAGACGTCTGCTAGTAGCGGCACGGCTGATACCGGAAGTAGTACACCTGTCTTCACCAAAGAGGGAGAAGTTGTTTTTATGAGTGGTGGAGCAGCCATAAAGAAAATAGATGTAGAGATTGCGGACAATGAGGCCGATCGGGCCAAAGGGCTGATGTACCGCTCGTACATGCCTGATTCGGTAGGGATGTTATTTATCTTTGAGCAATCAGAGCCGCAGTCGTTCTGGATGAAAAATACTATTCTTCCCCTGGATATTCTCTACGTCAACGAAAACAAAGAAATAGTTTATATTCATAAGAATACAACTCCCTACTCCGAACAAGGCCTGCCTTCGTACGATAATGCGCAGTATGTGGTAGAGGTTAATGGTGGCTTCACCGACCGCTACGGTATCAAAGTAGGCGATTCCATTACTTTCTAAGAAGTTATATGAATTTCAACACTATTGCAGGCTTACTGCTGGTTGCAACACTTGGTACCAATTTGGGTTGTACTAAAAAAGATTCTTCAGAACAGACAACCGAACAACAAACTACCGCTCTTGTGCAGGCTCCTGCCTTCAATGCTGATTCTGCCTACGCTTTCGTTGAGAAGCAGGTGGCTTTTGGGCCCCGTGTACCTAACACATCGGCACACAAGCAGACCGGAGACTACCTGGTAGCAACGCTAAAGCAGTACGGCTGGCAGGTGACGGAGCAGCCTTTTACGGCTACGACTTACGATGGTAAGAAGCTCAATGCCCGCAATATTATCGGTAGTTATAATCCGCAGGCTGCTAAGCGGATCATGCTGGCTTCGCACTGGGATTCGCGTCCGTTTGCTGATGAGGATTCTACCGCTCGTACCAAACCTGTACCGGCTGCCAACGACGGAGCCAGTGGGGTAGGTGTACTGCTGGAAGTAGCTCGGGTACTTAGCCAGAGTAGTAATAAAGCGGATGTAGGAGTGGATATCGTATTCTTTGATGCTGAAGACTGGGGAAACTCCCAGGAGGCGAAGGATAAACTCGGAGGATTTTGTTTAGGATCACAGTACTGGGCAGCCAACAGGCACGTGCCCGGCTACACGGCTTACTTCGGCATACTCCTGGATATGGTAGGAGCCAAAGGCGCTACCTTCCCCAAAGAAGGATTCTCAATGCAGTACGGTGCGGAGGTGGTCAATCAGGTATGGAATACAGCCAGCCAGCTTGGATACAACCAGTACTTTATTGATCAGCGTGGACCCGCTATTACGGATGATCATGTGCCCGTTAACGAAACAGCCCGCTTTCCTATGATTGATATTATTCATCTGCGGGTAAATAACCTGAGCCGCACTTTCTTTGACGACTGGCATACAACGGAGGATGATATGGATAATATTGACCGTAATACCCTCAAAGCCGTGGGGCAGACGCTGGTACAGGTAATCTATCAGGAAGCCCAGCCTATTCAATAAGCAATAGCAGAAGTATGAGATTTATACTAAAAGTCGCATTAGTCAGTTTTAGCGTATGGCTTGTGGCCTGTACTTCGGCACCCGAGAAACTGGGTAGTTTGGATCTGGTGAAGTGGCGGCAGGATCGGGGAGCATGTAAAGGGGACCGTGCAACGCTGGTCAATGCCTTTAAGGCAGAGCAGAAAGTACTCGTTGGTAAGTTTGCTAATGAAGTAGGTGAGTTACTGGGGCGGCCAGATATTCATCAGCTGGGGGGACGTAATCAGAAGTTCTATGTGTATTTCCTTGAGAAAGGTACCCACTGTGACGACATTACCAAAAAGTCTTATTCTCCCAAGGTAATTCTACGCTTCAATGCCGTCGGCTTACTTACTGAAATAACTTATCAGAGCCAACCGCTGGAGTAGCCTCTTCCCTTAGACATAGAACTTCTTTCGTATAATCATTTCTTCTACTACATCAGGTACCATGTAGCGTATCGAGCGGCCCTGACGGATGCAGTCCCGGATGTAGGTAGCCGAGATATCTAACAGAGGAGCAGGCACAAAGCGTACTGCCGGATGCTCAACAAAGGCATGAGGAGCTGCTTGCGGACGTGGATATACGTAAAGCCCTACGTACTCAAGTATTTTGTCGTGATTTTTCCAGTTGGGAAATTGGGCCAGATTATCCTCGCCCATGATTAGCCTGAAGGTGTGCTGGGGGTACTTTTCGAGCAGGCGTACCAGCGTATCTATAGTATAGCTGGGGCGCGGCATATGAAATTCGGCATCGGTGGCCTTAAGGCGCGTATTGTCCGAAATTGCCCGCTCTACCATATCGAAGCGGTCAAATTCGTGCAACAGACTCTTGTTCTTTTTAAAGGGGTTTTGCGGACTTACTACAAACCATACCTGCTCAAGGTCTGTTGCAGTAGCCATAGTATTTGCTATGATCAGATGCCCTACATGTATTGGGTTGAAGGATCCAAAGAATAAGCCGATGTTCATGACCAAACGTCTTCTGAAGGAGCTACAAACTCTTTCACAATACTTTCAGCCCTCTGTAAGGCTTCTTCCAGGTTATCATTGACAAGCACCCGATCAAACTCATGCTCAAAGCTTTGTTCGTATCTAACCTTAGCCAGGCGTGTAGCCATGGTTTGTTCGGTTTCGGTACCACGACTGTTGAGGCGCCGCCGGATCTCATCTTCTGAGCTAACCTTGACAAACACGGCAAGTGCCTTGTCTCCGTAGGCTTCCTTGAGCTTTAGCCCGCCTTTTACGTCTACATCAAACAGTACATGCTTCCCTTCGCTCCAGAGTCGCTCAATTTCGGATTTGAGCGTGCCGTAGTAATTACCGGCGTATACTTCCTCCCATTCAGCAAAATCATTATCTGCTATATGCTTCCTGAACTCCTGAGCTGATAGGAAGTAGTAGTCCCGCCCGTGTACTTCGTAGTCCCGCCGGGGCCGGGTACAAGCAGATACAGAAAAAGCGAGCTTTGTAGAGTACTTAGCCAGAAGGTGTCTGACTATTGTAGTTTTACCTGAACCTGAAGGTGCAGAAAATATGATAAGCTTTCCTTCCACCTTTACTAATCAACTGTTTACTTTTGCCTTTATAGCGGCTACTAAATCGTTAGGGCAAGGCTTGCGTGTTACTTTGCTGTGTAACGCTTCCTTTATACATTTCTCGAGGTGGTACGTTTGGATGCATGGCATGCATTTATCCATATTTAACCTGAAATGTTCTTTTTCACTCTCGGTTGCTTCGCCATCAAGAATAGCTTGAATCTTTTTAATACATTCAGCATGATGCTCACAATGTTGCTTCATTGGCTGTTCTTGCTTTTCTCCCTCAGCAGAAGGCCTGTTAGATGGTGCATTCATCACAAAATCGTTCTCGTGAAATTAGTTACAAGTGGTATGGTTGTACCCTGATAACCACAGTGGTCCATGAAAAAGTTTCATGAGTTAAGCGTCATAACCCATTGAACTCGCATAATTTTTTAATTTTTCCTTCAAAAGGTTACGTGCCCGGTGCAGACGTGAGCGTACGGTACCTATTGGGATGTCAAGTATCTTGGCCATTTCCTCGTACGTGAATCCTTCGATATCACAAAGGATGATGACCGTACGGAAGTCAACAGGTAGGGCATTGAGAGCTGTAGCTACCTCATCGCCGATTAAGTCCTGCACGGCATCAGCCCGCAGGTCGACGGTATAAGTAACATCAGCGGCCTCTTCCGAATTATAGGTAGTTTCAACCTCCTGGTAATCAACTTTTGACGGCTCCTTACTTTTCTTGCGGTAGTCGTTAATAAAGCTGTTTTTCAGGATTCGAAATAACCAGGCCTTTGCATTAGTACCCTGTTCAAATGAGGAAATAAAACGGAATGCCTTTAGATAAGTATCCTGTACAAGGTCATTTGCATCGTCCTCATCGGTCGTAAGACGAAAGGCGAAGTTGTACATTGAATCTATATGTGGCATGAACTCGCGATTGAATATCTCATATCGCTGGTCGTCCGTGTATCCTTCTTTTATTATTGCTTCTGACATGACAACTGACATAAGTATGCTGAACTACAAATTTTAGCACAGTCCCAGACACCAACAACCAGTATTTGATGAACGGCATCCGGATAAAATCAGTAGCGATTTATCGTATGACTGTATCTGGAGGGTTTTTATGAACAAACCAATTATTATATAAATGGTTTTGATATATGTGTACTTGTTCCCGTAACTGCCTAAAATTTCGCTCCAGTACCTACTAAAGCCGTCAATTTGTCAGGCAAGAGTCTTTCGGCGGCGGGAAAATAGCTGAATAAGCAGTATAACTACGGTTGTAAAAAGGCTACTGGCAATTATTCGTAACAAAGTGTAGAGCACCATGCCGAAGTGGCTCATTTCAATAAAGAATAAGGCACTGTGGTGAATGAGAACCAGAAGAAAGAGAAAAGAGATATAAGACCCCAGACCTAATGACTGGATGCTGATATCCGTACGGTCAGCACCTTTGGACTCAAACATCAGCTTGATCAGTAGGGGGCGCAGGTATACTGCCAGCAGAGTGGCGGCGGCATGCATTCCTATGGTATTATAAAATACATCAACAATAATACCGGTAGCAAAGCCCAGAAGCAGTAGTAATGTCCGGTTGGCTTCGGTAGGCAGCAGGATCACTCCGGCGATGTACACAAAGCAGAACGCATAATCAAATAGTACCAGATTGCGCATGACCAGGATCTGTAAGGCCATGTACAGCAAGTACCATATAGAATACTGTATTATTTCGCGTAAACTCATTTGCGCTCGTCTTCTATGCGTTTCTGAAGGATATCCTGCTCGGGACGCAGACGGTTCTGTACCACGTAAACATAGGACAGGTTTCGGAAGTCTGTGGCCAGCTGCAGATCAATATCAAAGAAAGTCTGGTCGGGCAGGACAGTCATACCTTGCACAGTACCCACCATGATACCCGGAGGAAATACGGAGTTAAAGTTGGATGTTACGGCTGTATCGCCCTTCTGAACCGGCCGGTAACGTGAGATATCCTGCAGTTTTATCACTTCCGGATTTTTTCCGTCCCATTTGGCGGTACCTATTTCATTGCTACGTACCAGACGGGACGATACCATGAATTGAGAGTGGAGAATGGACGTAACAACAGAGAAGTGTGCCGAACAGAAACGTACCTTCCCTACTACGCCCGTAGCCGATATAACACCCATACCGGGGCGTATTCCCTCGGCGGTACCTTTATCGATAGTGATATAGTTATTGGCCCGGTTGATTTCGTTGTTTACTACTTTAGCCACTCTAAACGTAAAGCGGCTGGCAAATAAGGAGTCTGGCTGATATCCGGCAGGAGCATCGCTTGACCGCTGTTGCTGCAGCTCAGCCACCATAGCGTTCAAACGCACATTTTCCTCGGCCAGGTGCGTATTTACATCCTTTAGGTTAGCAAAGTCACGTACTGAGTTAGAGAAGCCCAGTACCTGTGCTACATAGTAATTAGATGTATTGAAGTACGTAGCTCCCCAATACGAGTTATTCTGGACGATCAGCCAAAAACTGAATACTTCCAGTAACACGAATAGTATAAAATTCCGGTTCCGGGAGAGGAACTCAACAAGTTGAAACATGGGCGAAAGGAGCTCACAAGAAGCAGCCAACCAGGTAGTAGTACTAGCTGGTTGGCTGTGCACATTCCGTTACTAGGTAATCAATACAGGCTTGTACAGCTCAAGGTTTTTCAGAACCTCACCGGTACCACGTACTACTGCCTTAAGAGGCTCTTCGGCTACGTGGATAGGAAGCTTGGTCTTGGCCGCAAGGCGCTTGTCCAGACCATGAATCATGGCACCGCCACCTGTTAAGTGAATACCGTTTTTATAAATATCAGCAGATAACTCTGGTGGGGATATCTCCAGCGCTTTCATAACTGCCTCTTCAATCTTGGAAATAGACTTATCCAGGGCGTAGGCAATCTCGCTGTAAGTTACCTTAATCTCTTTGGGAATACCCGTCATCAGGTCACGACCACGGATCTCGTAATCGTCTGGTGGTGACTCGAGTTCAGGTAAGGATGAACCAATGGCTATTTTGATCATTTCGGCCGAACGCTCTCCAATCAGCAAGTTGTGCTCGCGGCGCATGTAATCAACAATATCACGCGTAAACACATCGCCGGCAATGCGTACCGACTGCTCACAAACAATACCTGAAAGAGCGATCACAGCAATCTCGGTAGTACCGCCACCGATGTCCACGATCATTACTCCATTAGGCTGGGTGATGTCGATACCGATACCGATTGCCGCTGCAATAGGCTCATGTACCATGTATACTTCCTTGGCACCGGCATGTTCGGCTGAGTCCTTAACGGCCCGCTTTTCAACCTCGGTAATGCCGGAAGGAATACAAATCACCATTCGGTGTGAGGCTGAAAAGAAACGACTTCCAGAATCGATCATTTTGATCATACCCCGGATCATCATTTCGGCAGCGGTAAAGTCGGCAATTACACCGTCTTTGAGGGGACGAATGGTTTTTATATTTTCATTGGTCTTTTCATGCATCTGCATCGCCGTGTGGCCAATCGCCAGTACCTTTCCACTAGTCTTGTCAATGGCGATGATGGAGGGCTCGTCTACCACCACGGTGTCTTTGTGAATGATAAGGGTATTGGCAGTACCCAAATCAATAGCGATATCGCTAGTCAAAAAATCAAACAATCCCATGTTTACGCTGATAAAAAATACACTTGCTTGGATTTCAGGATTGCAAAATTAAATATTATTAACCACAAACAAAGGTATTTCAATAAAATCCATAAATGGATGGAAATCAGCTATTATAAGCATCTGTAAAAGGAGGCATGTAACAGATTTTCTAAATACTCTTTACCTTTGCTCAACTATGGGAATAAGATCGCTCTTGAGCCGGCCATTGGCTCAATATATCGTACAGCAACAACAGGAATGGATATCCCGCAGCGTGGAGGTACAGGACCAATGGCGCCAGGCGCTGGTGAAGAAGGCTGCTAACACGCGTTTCGGTAAGGACCACTTCTTCCGGAATATACATAGCTATGAGGACTATAAGCAGGCCGTACCGATACGGGACTACGAAGATCTGAAACCGTACGTTGAGCATATACTGGCCGGAGAGTCGGATGTACTGTGGCCGGATAAGCCTCTGTACTTCGCCAAAACGTCCGGTACTACCTCAGGTACTAAGTACATTCCTATTACGCACGATTCTATCTCCAATCATATTGATTCAGCCCGAAATGCGCTGCTTACTTATATTCATGAAACAGGTAAGTCAGGATTTCTGGACAAGAAACTGATCTTTCTGTCGGGAAGTCCGGTTTTGGATAAGAAGGCAGGTATCCATACGGGAAGGCTGTCGGGAATATCTAATCATCACGTGCCGGGCTACCTGCGTACCAACCAGATGCCCAGCTACGAAACCAACTGCATTGAAGACTGGGAGACCAAGCTGGACCGCATCATAGACGAAACCATCGACCAGCGGATGTCGCTCATCTCGGGGATACCTCCCTGGGTGCAGATGTACTTTGATCGGATTATGGCCCGCACCGGCAAAAAGATCAAGGATGTGTTCCCGGACTTTTCGTTGTTCGTATACGGTGGTGTGAACTTCGAGCCCTACCGGGCCAAACTGTTCGAATCTATAGGGAAACCTGTTGATTCAATTGAACTGTATCCGGCTTCGGAAGGCTTCCTGGCTTATCAGGACTCTCAGCACGAGGAAGGAATGCTGTTGCTGCTGAATACAGGTATATTTTTTGAGTTTATTCCCGCCGAAAATTACTTTGACGAAAATCCAAAACGGTTATCCATTGGTGAAGTGGAGGTCGGTAAGAACTACGCTGTGGTAATCAACTCCAACGCAGGTCTGTGGGGGTACTCGATCGGAGATACCGTTAAGTTCGTATCTACTAATCCATACCGGGTTATTGTATCGGGGCGGATCAAGCATTTTATATCAGCTTTTGGTGAGCACGTAATCGGTGAAGAAGTAGAGAAGGCCTTACGCTATGCCATGGAACGGCATCCAGAAACGGAAGTAGTTGAGTTTACCGTAGCTCCCATGGTAACGCCCCCCGAAGGCGGGCTTCCCTACCACGAGTGGCTCATCGAGTTTGCAACGCCACCTCAGGACCCAGAGGCTTTTGCCAATGATCTGGACCGGAGACTGATGGAGCTGAATGTATACTACGATGACCTGATCACGGGCAATATTCTGAGACGGCTGGTGATTACGCCGCTTCCAAAGAATGCCTTCATTGATCATATGCGTTCGCAGGGAAAGCTGGGGGGGCAGAATAAGGTACCCCGACTGTCTAATGATCGCAAGATTGCAGATAGCCTACGCTCGTTACTAAATAAATAGAGCTACCTTCAAGGTCGCTACAACAAGATAGCTAAAATAATGACTCCCAAAAAAATAGCCTTACTAGGCTCCACCGGATCGATAGGTACTCAGGCGCTGGAAGTAGTGGATGCGAATCCTGATGCTTTTTCGGTTGAGGTACTTACGGCGCAGAACAACGCCGATTTGCTGATCGAACAGGCTGCGCGTTATCGTCCGCGTGAGGTGGTGATCTGTAATGAAGAGCTGTACCAGCAGGTGGCTTCGGCATTGGCACCGCTAGGTATCAAGGTACATGCTGGATTTGCTGCGCTGGCATCAGTAGTGGAGGCTGATTTTATAGATACTGTTCTGACGGCCCTGGTAGGATACTCGGGCTTGTTACCTACCATCAATGCCATTAAAGCAGGTAAACATATAGCGCTGGCCAACAAAGAAACCCTGGTAGTAGCCGGTGAAATGATCACAGGGCTGGCTCGCGAGCACCAGGTGAATATTTATCCGGTCGATTCGGAGCATTCTGCCATATTCCAGTGTTTAACGGGGGAGGAGCAGAATCCTATTGAAAAAATAATACTGACCGCCTCAGGTGGTCCATTCCGTGGGAAAACGCGTGACTTTCTGGCTACGGTAACCAAAGCGCAGGCTTTGAAACACCCCAACTGGAGCATGGGCGCCAAGATCACCATCGATTCAGCAACGCTGATGAATAAGGGACTGGAGGTAATCGAGGCCAAATGGCTGTTTGACCTGCGGCCGGATCAGATTGACGTGGTAGTACATCCGCAGAGTATCATCCACTCGATGGTGCAGTTCGAAGACGGAAGTATTAAAGCGCAGATGGGCTTACCCGACATGCGGCTTCCAATCCAGTATGCCCTTAGCTATCCTGATCGTTTGAAGGCAGATTTTCCTCGTTTTAGTTTTGCCAAGTACCCTGCCCTCACCTTTGAACAACCTGATATGGATACATTCCGTAATCTGAGACTGGCCTTCAAGGCGCTGGAGAGGGGAGGTAATGCAGCCTGTGTCATCAATGCAGCCAACGAGGTAGCGGTAGCAGCCTTCCTCAATGATGAGATAGGCTTCCTGAACATATCATCTATTATCGAAGCTTGTGCTGATAAAGTCACGTTTGTAGCTAAGCCATCCTATGATGATTACGTGCAAACGGACGAAGAAACCCGTCGAATAGCGACTGAACTGGTACGGGGAACCTATGAGTACAAATGATCTCCTGAAATACGCATCAGTAGCACTGGCCAGTGCGCTTAAGTTTTTAGGCGGGCCACTTACGGGAGTGGCCCTGGGCCTTCACTGGCTTGAAACGGCCCTCTGTACCCTTATAGGTATGATGTTCAGTGTAGTGGTAGTCACCTACGTAGGTACCGCCATTCAGCTCCTTTTGAAACGCTGGCGCAAAAAGCCAAGTCGCCGCTTTAGCTCGTCAAGCCGTATGGCGGTCCGTGTATGGAAGCGTTTTGGTATTATCGGTATTGCCATCATGACGCCCCTGCTATTCACTCCCATTGGCGGTACCATCATAGCCGTAGCCTTTCGGGTACCCCGGCCGAGCATCTTTTTATGGATGTTTATCAGTGGCTCCGCCTGGGCCGTCATATTTTCCTACCTGACCTACCGGCTCGTGTTTTATCAAGTCTGGTTTAAGTAAAAGATTACCTACCGGCTCACTACCTGCTGGGGCGCTTTGGATTTTTTCATGAAGTCACCACGAGAGAAGTACTTCTCAATGAGGCAGTACATCAGTATAAAGAAGTAGCGGCTTCCCATTTCTTTGATCTTCAGCTTCGACTCACCGTACTTACGGTTGGTCCAGCTATTAGGTACTACGGCAAAGTTATAGCCCCGTACCATGGCTTTGAGAGGAAGCTCAATGGTAAGGTTAAAGTGCGGGGAAAGAAAAGGTTTGAGGCCTTCGATCGTTTCGCGCTTGTACAGCTTAAAGGCATTAGTGGTATCGTTGTAGTTGATACCCATCATCATCCTGACTATAAAGTTGGCAACACGGTTGATTACCTTCTTAGTTTGAGGGTAGTCAACTACTTTTCCACCCTTCTCCCAGCGACTTCCAAAGACACAGTCGTAGTCGCCATCCAGCATTTTGTAGTAAAACTTCACCAGATCTTCCGGATCATCGGACATATCGGCCATGAATACTGCTACGCAGTCCCCCGTAAAGCGCTCCAGTCCATAACGTACCGCATAGCCAAATCCGTTAGGCCCCATATTGGTATAGTACACTAAGGTCGGAATCTCAATGCTGAGTTCGTCCAGTACCCGCAACGTACCATCTTTTGAGTTGTCGTTGGTGACGCATATCTCGTGAGGAATGTTGTACTTCTTTAGAGTACCATACAGGGTACGAATGGTATCCGGTATGGATTCCTCTTCATTATAGGCCGGAATAACAACACTAAGTTTCATTTGAGTATAGACTATGTTGGTACAGGTTGGATATATCACTTACTAAAACCAGAGACAATATACTTATTATCAACGTAAACTTTTTAATTTACTTATTGTTCGAGCTTCCTAAATCGCTGTAGGTTACGCTGGCTAGCCGAAGCAACAGTGCTCTTATAGCGTCCGACAGGTCAGTTATTTACATTCATAAACATTACTTACTAAGTATTCAATAAGTAGGGGTTGAGACTTGTCCAGGAGCTGCCAATCAGCAAAGCAATCTATTGGGCAGAAAGTTCAACTCGTGAGGCTAAAAGTGGTCTTAGCTATATCTGGTGTGGTTTATAGTATAAAGCTTTTAACAAAGACGGCGTATTATAGTATGTCAATGCTATTGTTACGTTGTAGTTGAAGGACTAACTTTTACGTATTCTTTTTTATTGCGTAGTTCCGCGTAGGCGGTGTGGTAGTAATGCAAAGAAGCTATAAACCCGCATGATCCACTTAGGCAAGATATAGTCGCGTACAATCTCTCTTGTCTCCGAGAAACTTGGTTTCTTGAGAGAAAGATAATAAAAAGCTAATCCTGCTTTTCGGAAGTAGCTGTCTTTGTACTGCTTCGCATCAAGTAGCATGCGATAGTAGCGGGCTATGTTGAGCTTTAGAGTACGGTCATGCTTATACCCGGTCTCTTTATTGATCCCACTGTACATCATGATGCGGTTGCGCAGAAAACGCTCATCCCAATAGTAGTCTCTAAAACTGGCTCCTCCGGTGTTTTTACGGTACACTGACATAATGTATGGGAGGTATCCGATAGGGCCAAACTTGGTAAGTATGATATAGCGGGGTATATCACCGCTGCTGGATTTGAGGAACCAGTCAGGATAATGCATCAGACCATTACGAAACATTACCGCCGAAGTAGCCATAAACCAGATTTCCTGTTCACCAATCAGATCATCCGCTTCAATAACTGGCTTTTGATCTGGTGGATTCAATTCTTCAGTGGGGGTACCATCCTCATACGTTATATAGGCATTATGAAAGCAGGCAGAATAGGTAGGATGAGCATCCATAAAATCTGCCTGCCTCTGTAGCTTTTGAGGATCAGTCCAGTAGTCATCGCCGTCCATGTGGGCGATGTACTGTCCTTGAGCTAGTTTGAGCGTTTCAATAGTGTTGAATAAACCATTCTGCCCAAGATTTTTGGTATGAAACACGGGTTTGACTTTATCCGGATACTTCTTTTGATATTCCAAAATAATATCACGGGTGCCGTCATTAGAGTAGTCGTCACCTACCAGAATCTCGTATTCGAAATCTGTAATCTGATTGACCGCACTTTCTATAGCTTCCCCAATAAAAGCGGCTTGATTATAGGTTAGTATAGTGACGCTGACCTTAGGCATGCTCAATCTTGTCTCCATTTCATGTTTTAGAATCACTAGGCATCACAGTATGTCAGGACGGTGTCGTCAACAACTGCTCGTCTGGCTGTTGTTAGTCCTCCCAAACGGCGTAAGCAAAGCCCGATGTACCAAATCCGTTACCATTGTATAGCAGGTGCTTCTTGCCGTTATGCTTAAAGCAGTGCGCATAGTTGATCATCTGATAATCGAAGTCTTCGGGGTTATCCGATTTTCCTATTCCGACCAGGTTGTCTTTACGCTCCCAGTTAATACCATCTGCTGACTCAGCATAACCCAGGCGGTAGCTCTGGTTACGGTCGGTGCGGTAGTCGAGGGTATGGCGATATGAATAGAACAACTTAAAGATGCCATCCTCTCTGAACACACTTGGACGACCTACGGCATGTAAAAAATCATCAAAATCTATGGCCGGAACCTCATTCGTGTCCCAGTGTATACCATCCTCAGAAGTAGCTGAATGCAAGCGGTAGAAGGGCTCTGGGTATCCGTGTATATATTCGCACTTCTGACCAGAAATATACCACATCCGCCAGGTACCATCGTCTTCACGCATGACCGAAGGCTGTGCTGCCCAGATTGGGTTCACAGTGCTCCGGTCTATGATGGGGCCTCTGAACATTTTTTTGAAAGTCAGTCCGCCATCGTGACTCACGGCTAATCCTACGGATAGTCTGTATGAGTTTCTGGTGAGGGACCATCCGGTGTAGTAAAGCCAGATGTCTCCGTTGGGCATATCTACAAACCAGGCAGGCATAGCTCCTGTTTCGTCGTACTCCCCCGGGCCTCCTACATCCAGTACCGGCTTATCATGAACGTATAAAATCTTGGTTGGATCATTGTAATCTACGTCAATGAAAGTTGGTCTTGATTGTACCTTGTCATCACGTGATGAGAAATAGATTCTCAAGAAATCCTTATGCTTATAGGCGAATGGAACTTGTGCATGCGAACGGCTGTGAGCCATGCTTCCGTCTGGCTTATAAACTACTCCTTTTTTAATCCAGGGCATTTTACAGATTCGATTTTAGAGACCTCAAAATTAGTTTTTAATTCTAAAATACCTTTAATAGACAGGCAACTATTTGCTGTGAAAGGCAAACTTCAAGTTAACAATAATGTACAATATATGTTTCGTGCCCAATAGGTTGGCTGAGCTACATCAGGGGGCTTAGAAAGTATGGTGCTAAAAAAGTATAGATCAAAGATGTGGCTGATGGTGAGTACATTGGTCGCTACATTAGGTATTGATAAAGATTTTTCGTCGTGGGCAAAAAAATACGGATTCACTACCTCCTGCGCGAAGTAAGCCACGTACGGGTATTCAATATTACTGATATTTAAGAGTCGCAGCAGAAAGGCAAAGATGAGCGGGCCCGCCAGCGTCTTTGTCTAAACTCTCGGTTTTCTTAGAACAGGGAAGTGAGCAGGGGCAGTACTTAAATAAGCAGATCTGTCTGGAATAAACTCAAGATCATACGATATATTATTTATCTCTTAATTACTTCGCAGATAAACTCGCTTAATAGATAAAAGTATGTAATAAGAGATTGATTAACAGTAAGATTTACCCTATTGTCTCCAGGATAGCTTCAAGGTAGGTACGATCATTACTCAGGCGGGGTACTTTATTCTGACCACCCAGCTTATTACGCTGTCCCATCCAGGTATAGAAGGTGCCGGGGGCTACAAAGTGAATGAGGGGTGGGAGCAGGGCCATATCCTGGTAACGCTTAGCATCGTAGTCGGAATTGACATGGCGGAGCGTTTCGTCCAGTACCTGGGCAAACAGCTCCCGGCTGCCGGGCTCCTTGGAAAACTCAATGATCCACTCGTGACGACCGCGTGAACCATCACCCATATACACCGGGCCGGCCGTAAAATCACTGACTATAGCACCCGTACGGTTGCAGGCTTCGGTAATGGCTGCCTCCGCATTCTCCACAATTACTTCCTCACCGAAGGCATTGATAAAATGCTTGGTCCGGCCGCTTACCTTGATTCGGAAGGGGTACTTTGATGTAAATTTGACCGTATCACCGATGATGTATCGCCAGAGCCCAGCGTTTGTGGAGATGACCAGCGCGTAGTTTTTGTCCAGTTCGACCTCATCCAGGGTGAGGGTACGAGGGTACTTATTACCCAATTCTTCCATGGGCATAAACTCGTAAAATATACCATAGTCCAGCATCAGGAGCATTTCGCCGACGCGGCTCAGGTCGTCCTGAATGGCTATAAAACCTTCTGAGGCATTATACGTTTCGAGGTAGGTGACCTGATTGGATGGGAAGTATTTGGTCATAAACAGCTCCCGGTAGGGATGAAAGGCCACGGCTCCGTGCACAAATACCTCAAAATCCGGCCACACATCGAGCATCGAGCTAGCTCCTTTGCGCTTCATGATGCGGTCTAGTAACACAATAGTCCAGGTAGGTACTCCCAGAATACTGGTAACATTCTCTTCTGAACAGATCTCAGCCATTCTGTCCAGCTTCTCCTCCCACTTGTCCATCAGTGCTACCTCCAGCGGGGGCGTACGCAGAAACTGAGCCCAGGTAGGCAGATTCTGCATAATGACGGCCGATACATCCCCTGCCTGCGTATTGGGGTTGTAGGGATTGGGGTGCAAAGTACCTCCAATTGATAATCCTTTTCCTTCATATACCTGGGTGTTGGGGCGGTTGTGGATCAGTAGAGTCATCATATCCTTTCCTCCCATGTAGTGACAGTCTTCCAGTGCCTCGGGCGTAACGGGTAAGTACTTGCTTCGGGCATTGGTAGTACCTGATGATTTGGAGAACCACTCTGCCTGGGTTGGCCACAGGACATTAGGCTCACCTTTTAGTACACGCTCCAGATAGGGAAAAATATCTTCATACGTAGAAACAGGTACCTGTTCACGGTATTCACGAATGGTTTTTATCTGTGCATACTGGTACTGCTGCCCCCATTCGGTATAGCGGGCGGTGTGAAGCAAGTCAGAAAAAATAGCCAGCTGCGTTTCGACTGGATTGGTCATGAAATGCTCAATGCGTTCTATACGGCGCTTTAAAAACCAAACCGTTACGTCATTTACTAATTTCATAGCTAAGGATAATTAGGATTAGGATATTGTTCTGTAGAGCAAAGTTAGTGATTTCCTTCGAGGTGACCGAAGTGGTTAAAATAGTCAGAAATCAAGCTAATAATTAATAAGTACCTGAAAGCAGGAATGGCTTCTAATTACCAAAATAAAGCCATACTAATGTACGCTTTACCCGCTGGAATGGCATAACACAACTAGGAGGAAGATAAATAAGCGGGCTGCAAGATTGAATAATGGGGGAGAAAGGATCCAGAAAGACTACTACTGGCTAGTTTAAAAAATTAGCTGCAATGTAGTTATTGCCGGATCAGGAGCCTCTGAAAATGCTGGTGTGGAGGAGCGTCCGGTGGCTTTGGTGATGCAGGAGATCCTAAAATGAGCTCCGTAACTGGTGGGTGAGCTAGAAGTATCAGATAATAAAAAAGCCTTTGAGCAGTAAGGATTAGATAGTTGTATGGTTGGTCGATAGTAGAAAATCAAGCTGATTGTACTACATATACGTATTCTCAACACATACTCCTAATCCTATCCTTTAGCTCAAAGGCTATAAGATTTTGTTTTTATGCTCTTCGGGTACTAAACCGTCTGTAAAGCCAGAGGAGAAGAACAGCTCCCAAAATTGCAATGATCAGGCTACCAAAGTTGAAGCCATCTACGGTACCAAATCCAAATAGAGATGAGACAAATCCACCCAGAATGGCACCACCGATACCAATCAGAATAGTAACAATAAATCCTCCCGGATCTTTACCGGGGTGTATGGCCTTAGCTATAAATCCTGCCACAAGACCTACTAATATCCAAGTCAGAATGCCCATAATAGTTAATGTGTTTTAGTGTCTGAATATATGTTTTGTTGTAGGTAATAAAAAAAGCATGCCATCCAGCTTTACTGGATGGCATGCTTAAACAAACACTATGGCAGATGCAGATCAATGCACAGGTAGTTCCTCAAACATATTACCCCCACCGGCTTTTTCGTCAATTGTTGAGTACACATCAGCACCGGCTTTAATAGTAGGGGCGTCTTCACCTACCCCCTGACGGGCTACACGGCTCCCCAGTATCTGGAAAAGTGTCTCGCCTAGTAGTGGATCACGGGCATCGCCATAGGGATATAGCAGCACACCTTCTGACTTTTCGAAATCAGGCTTAAATCCATTAGTATACTCAGACTGCCGCCGGCTGTTGAAAGATTTGGAAACTATGGGCTGAATTCCCCACTTGATCTTTTTCTTATCATCGCTAAGGGTAATTGAGCCTACATTTTTACCCGTAGTACGCAGTCCTACTACTACCACGTCCATATAGGGCTTAAGGCCATTGATAAGTAGCTCACTGGCTGAGGCCGTATTACCCGAAGTCAGAACGAATATCCGGTTAAGAGTACCTCCTACATTCTGGCTCTTGTTCAAAAACTTATCAGCAAAGAAGTTCTTGCCGTATTCCTTTTCCAGTTCGGGTGTGATGACTTTATTATATTCCTTATAGGCAAATACTTCAGTAGAATTAACCCCCCTACCGATAAGGCTAGCTAGATTGGTTGCTGAGCTTACATAGCCTCCGCGGTTATAGCGTAGGTCAAGGACCAGCTCGTTGATACCCTGAGACTTGAAGTTGGCAAAGATATTATCTAGCTGCTGATCGTATGATTTGGTTGTAGAGCCATTGGGGCCGGGTATAAACTGATGATACACCACATAGCCGATGCGCTTGGAACCTTGTGTAAATACGGTATCGAAGTGTACAGGATTAGCCTGTAGTACAGCGGGAGTTACGTCACGATTTTCGGGGCTATCGACCACACGACCTGATCCATCAAGAGCACCTACCGTGAAGGTCTTCTTGCCATCGCCGGTATAGAGTAAGTTATAATAGTTGGAAACAGTAAGCTTCTGGTCATTAACCTTTGTAAAGTAGTCTCCCCGCTTAAAGCCTGCTTTTGCAGCAGAGGTGTTGGGATGAGTATAGGTAACTACTCCAAATACCTCATCGCTGCCGCTGGCGTAGCGTACAATCCGAAATTCCATACCCGTAGATTTGGTCTCGCCACTCAGAGATGCTTTCAATTCATCGGCACTTTCCTGAATCCAGGAAAAACGGTCGCCATCGGGGCGGTTAACAGCGTCAAACCGGTATAGGATTGATTCGAAGAAAGCTTGGGTACCTTGTTCGTAATTAGGAGCAGTGGGGAGTTTGTCATTCCAGTAGTACCAGGTCTTCATATTATCATATACCCACTCGTTCACTTCCCGGTCAGTAGAGGTGCCTGTGGGATCTATACTATTTTCCCGGCAGGATACAAGCAGGCTGACACTGGCGAACAACACCAATAAACTCTTAATTCTCATTATAGTTGCGGTTGTTGATTAGGTTAGATTTACGTGCTTACAGCTAACGACGGTAACCTTGTTTTAGTACAAATCGTTCCGGATCGTATTGCAGCTCCCGGTAGCTGGCCAGGGAGCAATTATATTTTTATCAAATAACAGCCTTCCCGGTGTCTTTTTACTTAAAAATAAGATAAAGGATAGCATTTTAAGTCGCTCTGAACTTTTCCTTTTCTTTCACACAAGACAATCCTGCCTCTAGCCGTTGTACTTACGAATATATGCATTTTTCGGATCACTAAAAGCAAGGTGTTGAGGATGAAAAATTTTGTGTGGCTAGGTTGTATGTGCCTGATCGGGAGCTCGCTGTCCCTGGATGTAGCGGCACAAGACGACAACAACCCTCGGGAAACTTTTGTGTGCAACTATGTAGATGGGGGGCGGTTGAAGAGTCCTCAGGAAATCTGCAACTATTTATCCTTTACTTCTAACCGCCACGCCGAACGGGTGGTGGAGCGAATTCTGCAGCCGGTAGGTCTTACCCGTAACTTTGTGGTAGTAGAGTGTCCCGAGAGCGACAACTGCTTTGCTACCGTAGTAGATGGTAAGCGCTTTATTATCTACGACGGTAAGTTTATGAAGCAGATCGAAAGTATCACCAACACCGACTGGTCTGCCATCAGTATAGTCGCGCACGAGATCGGGCACCACCTGCAGGGCCATACAATTGACGGAATGGGAAGCCGCCCCAGCAAAGAACTGGAAGCCGACCGGTTTTCCGGATTTGTGCTGCATCAGTTGGGAGCTTCACTGGATGAATCACTGATAGCCATTCGTACCCTATCGGGTCATGAAAACACAGATACCCACCCGGGACGTCAGGTTCGGGTAGATGCTATCCGGCAGGGCTGGGGTGAAGCCGAAAAAATGTATCCTCGTTGGAATAAGTCAAATGGGGGCGTAGCTTCTACTCCTGCACCTTCTCGCCCGGCTCCTGTATATCAGCCTTCGTCACGTCCGGCTCGGGAAAAAGAAGAAGTAATAGAAACAGATATTACCGTCAGAGCTCCGGCAGCACGCGTCAAAGGCTGCGCCTCGGGTGACTGTACCGACGGGATGGGTATTATGGTTCGGGAGAATCAGGAGCGTTACGAAGGGGAATTTATGAACGGTAAAAAGCATGGCGTGGGGATTCAGTATTACCCCGACGGTATGGTCAGATATAAAGGAGAGTTTGTGAGTGATGCCCGCTCTGGACGTGGTACCTACTACTTCTCTAATGGAGACAAGTACATAGGCTACTTCCAGAACAACGTCCCCCACGGCAAAGGAAGCTACTATTATACTGACGGGGAAAGATTCTCCGGTACTTTCAAGAGTGGAGTCAGGGATGGATATGGTGTCCTGTACCGTGCCAATGGTACCCGCCAAGCAGGGTACTACCAGGATGATAAACGAGTCAGGTAATAGGAGCTATCGCTGGTAAGTATTTAGTGTATTCTATAAATAGATTGGGGTGGAAAGCCAGCTTTCCACCCCAATCTATTTATTATTAACCTTCGAAGGTCAGAAAAGCTTCTTCGATTATAGTGCAGGCCTGGTTCATCTGCGCTTCGTTGATAACCAGAGGCGGAGCAAAGCGGATCTTATTGCCGTGCGTAGGCTTGCAGAGCAGCCCCTGCTCCATCATGGTGAGGCAAAGTTGCATGGCCGTAGGGCTTTCTTCGGTATCATTGATTACAATGGCATTGAGCAGCCCTTTTCCCCGCACCTGTTCGATCAGGTTGCATTGTTGTTGAAGAGCCTCCATTCGGTCCCGGAAGATCTGCCCCATCTGCTGTGCATTTTCGGCCAGGTGCTCGTCCTCTACTACCCGGAGGGCTTCTATGGTTACCGCACAGGCCAATGGATTCCCGCCGTAGGTAGATCCGTGCTCGCCGGGGCGTATCGTCATCATGATCTCATCATTGGCCAGCGCCGCCGATACGGGCATAGTACCTCCCGAAAGCGCCTTGCCCAGTACCAGTATGTCGGGTTTTACGTCTTCCCAGTCGCAGGCCAGTCGCTTGCCCGTGCGTCCGATACCGGTCTGTACCTCGTCGGCAATGAATAGTACATTATATTTAGTACATAGCTCCCGTACCCCTTTCAGGTACCCTTTATCAGGTACCAGTACTCCTGCTTCACCCTGTATAGGCTCCACCATGTAGCCAGCTATGTGCGGATCTTTTCTGAACAGGTCTTCCAGAGCATTCAGGTCATTGTAAGGTACTAGCTCATAGCCCGGCAAAAATGGTCCGTAATCATTGGTACTGGAAGGGTCCGTGGAGGACGAGATCGCTGCCAGTGTACGTCCCCAGAAGTTACCTTCGGCGTATACGGTTTTAGCCTGATCCTGCGGGATGCCTTTTACTTTGTAGGCCCACTTGCGCGTTAGTTTCAGAGCCGTTTCGCCACCTTCTACGCCGGAGTTCATCATCAGTACCTTATCGTAGCCAAAGTACTCGCAAAGGAATTTTTCGCATTCGCCCAGGCGATCATTATAAAAGGCACGGGAGGTAAGAGTGAGCCGCTGGGCCTGGTCGATCATCGCCTGCACAATGCGGGGGTGACAGTGGCCCTGGCTTACAGCGCTGTATGCCGACAGGAAGTCCAGGTACTGCTTGCCTTCTACATCCCAGACATACACACCTTCTCCCTTACTCAGTACAACGGGCATAGGCTTATAGTTATGGGCGCCATATCTGGCCTCCATTTCTATGGCCCCCTGGGCTGTGGCTCCTGGTGTGGTAGTTTCAGTAGAGTGTATCATAATACTATCAGATTATATCGGATGAAGCGTATCAAACAAAGATAATAAACACGCTGTTGGAAGGTTAAAATTATAAAAAACCCACATTCAGACCTAATGCATAAGAAGGGTGGTAAATCTGGTAAAACCTCTTTGGCCCAACGTAAGGGACTCTCTGAGGAAGATTATTATTTAAACGATAGTGGCTTGATGGTATTTACGGAACAGTATCATCTAAAGCGCGGCTATTGCTGTAAGAATGGCTGCCGGCACTGCCCTTATGGATTTACTACCAGGGTGGCTGGTGGGGCGGTAAAGCCTGAAAGTGAATAATATTCAGGTATTTTTTGAGAGATAAGCTTGCTGGTTTAGGAAGTTTTGCTGATATTTGCAGCCTCATTTGCAAAAGTTGAAAGAATCATGGCTAAGGTTTGTCAAATTACTGGAAAAAGAACACGTGTAGGTAACAACGTATCGCACGCTAATAATAAGACGAAGCGTAAGTTTTACCCTAACTTGCAGAAGAAGCGCTTTTTCATTCCTTCTACGGGTGAATGGGTTACTCTGAAAGTATCTACGTCGGCTCTTCGCACTATCAACAAGAATGGTGTTGAGGCTGTTATCAAGAAAGCTTACGAAAAAGGTACGCTTACTTTCTAAGACATTGTATCGCGATACAACGAATTTGTTAACGTGTTGCTAAAGGCTTCTCCTACTCGGTGAAGCCTTTTCATTTTTGCCTCCTTCCGTTTTTTCTCGCCTCTTTCCGCTCAGCCCCACTTTTAGCTGTTCATCATTTTTTTGTACCGAACCATTCACGGTATGCGTTGTTTTGCTTTGTATACTAATGAGAAAAATTCAATTCTATGAGATGTTGGCTGCGTTTACTCCTCTCTTCTTTTCTCCTCTTATGCATAGGTACAGCAGGTAAGGCACAGGATAAAGTTACGGTTAGTGGGTATGCTAAGGATGCTTCTAACGGCGAAGGCCTGATCGGGGTATCGGTATATGTACGTGAGGCGGGCACTGGGGTTGTCACCAATCCCTATGGTTTTTATTCACTGACCCTGCCTAGTGGCTCCTATACCCTGGTGTTCAGCTATATCGGGTACAATAAAGTAGAAAGAACAGTCACTCTCACTACCGACCAGCGTCTTGATGTAGAGATGTCAGAGGAAAGCAAGCAGTTGCAGGAGGTAGTAATATCAACCCGGAAGGAGGATGAGAATGTAAGGAGTATAGAAATGTCGGTAAACCGGGTAGAGATGAAAACCATCCGGCAGATGCCCGCCCTGCTGGGGGAAGTGGACCTGATCCGAAGTATCCAATTACTACCGGGTGTGACTACCGTGGGTGAAGGAGCATCGGGTTTCAATGTGCGCGGTGGAGATATCTCTCAGAATCTGGTCCTGCTCGACGAAGCTCCTGTCTACAATTCCTCCCACCTGTTTGGCTTCTTTTCGGTATTCAACCCGGATGTGGTCAAGGATGTCAAACTGATCAAAGGTGGTATACCGGCTCAGTACGGGGGCAGAATCTCGTCCATTCTGGATGTGCGGATGAAGGAAGGAAACTCTAAAAAACGTGAGATTAACGGAGGAATAGGAACTATCTTCTCCCGACTGACCTATGAGCAGCCCTTCATGCAGGGGCGCGGATCATTCATTGTGGCGGCGCGTCGCTCTTATATAGATGTATTGGCTAAGCCTTTCCTGAATAAAGACCTGAAAGGGGCTCGCTTTAACTTCTATGACCTGACCGCCAAAGCCAACTACCGTCTCAATGATAAGAATACCTTCTATGCCTCCGGCTACTTCGGGCGCGATGTATTCGGGGCTGATTTTGGTTTTGGCTGGGGCAATGGTACCGCCACTGCCCGCTGGAACCACATATTTTCGAACAAGCTATTCCTGAACCTGACCGGCTACTATAGCAACTACGACTACGCGCTGGAGTCAAGCCGGGATGAGAATAACCCCGACCGGTTTACCTGGAACTCCAAGATCATCAGTAAGAGCGTCAAGCCGGACTTTACCTACTACCTGACGCCCAACAACCAGATTACCTTTGGGGGCCAGTATATCCACTATGACTCCCGCCCTGGTGCGGCTATAGCGATTTCGGCGGGTGAGCGACGTGATATTAGCCTCGACCCCCGCTATGGCGACGAGTCAGCTCTGTACATAGGTAATGAGCAGAAGGTAGCCGACTGGCTGTCGCTGCAGTATGGCATACGCTACTCCCTCTACCGCTACCTGGGACCAGGACAAGCGTATGACTACCGGGAGATTGTGAAAGGTGAGCGGAAATTTCCGGTACTGCCGGGTGAGCAGTATGAAAAGGGAGAGGTGATACAGCAGTATGGCAACTGGGAGCCCCGCTTCTCAATGAACATAGGTTTATCATCCACGGCTTCGATCAAAGCCAGCTATAACCGCACGGCCCAGTACCTGCACCTGCTCTCCAATACCGCCGCCAGCTCTCCGTTGGATGTATGGACGCTGAGTACCCGCAACATCCGCCCCGAACTGGCCGATCAGGTAGCGCTGGGCTGGTTCCAGAACTTCCGGGACAATACTTTTGAGGCGTCCGTAGAAGTCTACTACAAGACCCTGCTGAATCAGATCGATTACGTCCGCAACTCTGATCTGCTGCTCAACCGTTACGTCGAGGGTGACCTGCTCTTTGGTGAGGGACGGGCCTACGGAGCGGAGTTCTACGTCAAAAAGAACAAAGGCCGTCTGACCGGCTGGCTCAGCTATACACTGGCACGTACAGAGCGCCTGATTGAAGGAGTCAACAATGACGACTGGTTCCCCGCCCGATTTGATAAGCCCCACAACTTTACCGCGGTGGGTATATTCGGGCTGAACGACCGCTGGACCCTTTCTTCCAACTTTACCTATACGTCCGGGACACCCGCTACCTTCCCGACCAACCGCTTTGTCTGGAACGGATGGGCCCTGCCTTACAATACCTACAATGCCCGTAACAACAACCGCATTCCGGCCTACCACCGATTAGACCTGGCGGCTACGCTGAAGGCACGTCGAAAGTTATTCGGAAAGGGTGAAGGAGAGTGGGTATTCTCAGTATACAACGTGTACAATCGCCGCAATCCTTTTTCGGTATATGTACAGCAGAAAGAAGATATGCCTCAGGTCACAGAAGCGATACGCTACTCTGTAATAGGTACCGTAGTACCCGCTGTGACCTATAATTTTAAGTTTTAACCTCTATTTGAAATAATACTATGTCTACTCCTCAAACTATAACCGTACTGGGGGCCACTGGACGTACGGGTATCTGGATCGCGAAGGAAGCGCTGGCGCAGGGATACAAGGTACAGGCCATTGTCCGTAAGCCAGATGCATGGAGGGTACGGCACGAGAACCTAACAGTAATAGAAGGCTCACCCAGCGACGAGCAGGTACTTCGTAAAGCCCTAGCGGGTAGTGATGCCATACTTAGTGCACTAAATATTTCCCGTAAGACCGATTTTCCCTGGTCGGCGCTCCGGTCGCCGGAGGACCTGCTTTCATCTACTGCCCGGAAACTGGTTCGTGTTTGTCAGGAGTTGAAGGTCAAACGTCTGATAGTTACCACCGCCTGGGGGGTAGCCGAAACTAAGAAAGACATACCCGGCTGGTTTCGGTTCCTGATTGATAACAGTAACATAGGAGTACCCTACCGGGACCATGAGCGGCAGGAGGAGGTTATCGAAAAGTCAGGTCTGGACTGGACCCTCGTCCGCCCCGTTGGTCTTACAAATGGTACTGGGGAACAGGAAGTGAAAGTAGTACTAGACTCTACCTCCCGACCTAACCTTACCATCAGCCGCCGGACAGTAGCGCTATTTATGCTGGAGTGCCTGGCGGAAGGGCGATACGTAAAGCAAAAGCCGATAATTTCTTCAAACTAGGAGTAATAGAATATGAAAACGAGACGTAGCTATATTTCATTCGTATACCTGGTAGTACTACTGGCGACGAGTACGTGGCTGGTCAGTTGTGAAGATGTGATAGATCTGGAGGTAGAGAATGGGCCTCAGCTACTCGCGGTAGATGGCTGGATCACCAATCAACCGGGCCCGCAGCGCATCCGCCTGACGCTGGCATCGGGGTACTTTGATAATAACGAGCCTCAGCCCGCCCTGAATGCAGAGGTGACCATAACCGATGATCTGGGTAAGGTATTTACCTTTGAAGATATCAACAACAACGGCGTATATGAGTGGAAGCCTCAGCAGATTGATACGCTCAATGCTTTGACTTTAGATACACTGGGTCATATAGGGCGGAGCTACACACTGCGTGTGAAGTACGCGGGCGAAGAGTATACGGCTACCAGCACTATCAGGCCCGTACCGGTTATTGACTCCCTGGTGTATCAGTTTGAAAGCTTGCCTTTCACGCCACCTAATGGCCCGAAGGAAGGCTATATTGCGGAGTTTTACGCCCGTGATTTTGCAGGCGTAGGGGATACCTATTGGATCAAAGCCCTGCGGGGAGGAGGCTTGTACGCTGATGATCCCGAAAATATTACACTGGCCTTTGACGCGGCATTTTCACCCGGTTCTGTATCGGACGGATTGGTGTTCATACTGCCTCTCCGACGCGCTATCAACGTTAATCAACTCTTTTCGGCCGGCGATACGGTGGGGGTTGAGCTGCATAGTATTACACCCGAGAGTTACTACTTCTTACAGCAGGTACGGCAGGAGTCATCCAACGGAGGCATATTTGCTACGCCACCGGCTAATATTTTTACCAATATCCGTAATCGTAATCCCAACGGACAGAAAGCGCTGGGCTTTTTTGGAGCTTCTGCCATCAGCCGCGCCGAAACTATTATAGATCCGGCGAAAGCGCGCCCGGAGGAGTAGAGTACTGAGTAAGTCAGTGAATGAGTGATTAAGTGAAAGGCCGAATAGGAAGGTGGAGTGGCAAAAGAGTGAAACGTATTCTAAAATTAGCGTGAGGTACCCTATAGCAAATACGAGGAATCTCACTGATATCCTGCCATCGACATTCACTCATCCACTCATTCATCCAATCAAGCACAACTAACTTAAAACTGATACATCACCTGTGCTTTCACATCACTACGGGTACTGCCTTGTATTTCGTTAAGGCCGGAGCTAATAACGTCAATATTGGAGTAGCGGGTTTGGGACCAGCGGAGCCACACCCGCAGGTGCTTGTTAAGTACATACCGCGCCATGAGGTAGTGACGGGTGCCCTGGTTGTAATAGGCGGGTAGCGAGAAAGCATACAGCACATCCTTCTCATATACATACTGGCGGCTGTCGTACCCATCGGTGGAGAAGACAGCTACACGAGCACTCAATTCGAGCTGCCGCCACCGCCAGGTTACGTCCTGTAGTACTGTGACACCTCGTGAGCGGGAGGTACCCTGATAGATAAAGTCCCCACCCTGCACCCGCGTACGCACGCTGTATTTCAGAGGTACTTCGTATTCAAAATTGATCAGAGCCGTACGGCGAATGGTGGTAGCAAGCGGACGCATAGGCTGTTCGCTGCTGCCAGGCAGGTTGCGCTGCTTGTGCTCCTCATGCAGGAGCGCGTAGGTACGCAGTCGGCGGTTGGGCATCCACTGCGCGTGCAGGAAATAGTCATAGCCGTCTGAAGGAGCATTGATCAGGTACTTGAGCCAGGGGAAGCGAAAACGATCGTAAAACCCGCTGAACTGCCAGCGACGACTGGGCGAGTACCTGAGTCCCCAGTAAGTACCCGTTTCGTTGATGGGTCGGGTAGCCTCACCGAATGAGTTGCCGTAGAAGGTGTGAAAGTGCCGGTCGTAGTGGCGGAGCAGGAGGGTAAAGTCCAGTGTCTTGCCCAGAGCAGCTATTAAGCCACCAATCCCCCCAACACCCCCGCTCGTGGATCGTGCCCCCTCACCGAAGAAGTGAATATTCTGCCAGCGGTAGTCGCCGTGTATACCTACCACCAGATTTTCTTTTCCGGTAAATTCAAACCGATTATAAGGAACATTACGTCGCTGGAGATCAGCTCCGAAAGTAGTATGCAGAGCCGTAATACCTACCTGTCCCCGTTGCGAAGGAGCGCGGTACAGAGCATGAAAACCCAGATTCTGCTCCGGGATAATACCCTGCCGGGCCTGCTCAGCGGGCGTTCGGTGCAGTCCGGCTGTTTGTAAAGACGATACCAACAGTTGGCCCGGCAACACGTTATCAGGATTAAGGCTGGCGTCGCGGCGTACGCCCGAGTAAAAGGCCGTAAAGTCGATGGTACGGGTCAGTGCGTAGGTAGCGGCAATCCCCCGAAAGAAGCCTGCCTCCAGTACCGAGGTGTAGGGGCGTAGCCCGAGGGTACTACGGTAGGTAGTCCGGATCACCTCTGCTCCTTTTCCCAGCGAAAAGCCCGCTGCCACCACCATGCCCTGTCCGGCCTGCATCTGAAAATCCCCCACAATAAGGTTCTTGAGCCGCCCCCGGTTCATGATTTGGGCGTGAAAGGAAGTAAAGTCGGGACCGAACACCTGCCGGTCGGGCTGCCAGCGTACTAATTCACCGGCGTCTTTCTCCATGGTAAAGCCAATGCTGTAAGCGCCGGTACGGGCATAGCGGTAGCGGGCGTACCACTGCATAGGACCACCCACGTAGCGGGTCAGGGAGCGTGAAGAGGTATCAACAGCGGTAAAGCCACGCTGGGTTTCGAGAAGCCGCTCCGTGCGAAGCATCAGGAAGTGCTGCGTAGGATTTTGAAGGCTCTGCCTGAAGGGGAGGCCCGTTTCCTGCACAATTACAAACGGCAGCAGGCGTCGGATAGTAGGCAGGTCGAAACCCGGTATGGCCTGTAATTCATACAGCGACAGGAGCGGCCCTAACTTAGCGCGGTAGTCGAAGAAGGCGTTGAGCTGCTCCTGCGACAGCAGATAAGTAGCCGCCAGTTCATCACGGGTGACGGTATTGAGATTGCGCGGGTTGGTGTAAAGCTGGAAAAGAGCTTCGTATAGCTCTTCGTAGTTGGCCTCATCGGTAGGTACCGGGAAAAGCTCCTGAATAAAGGCGTTAATATCGATTTCAGGACGGGGAGGTTCCTGAGCGAATATCGGAGAGGATATCAAAACAAAGAGCCATACCATCTGGCGTAGGGTAGTAACTATCGCGGATGGTATGGCTCTTTTAAAATCCATATCGGTTCAGCTAGCGTCAGAAGGCCTTCAGACTTAGATCCAGGCTCTTGATCTGGTGCGTCAGGGCTCCGCTCGATATACCATCTACACCGGTTTCGGCTACGGCTCTTAGGGTCGTCTCATTGATATTGCCCGACGCCTCGGTCTCGAACCGGTCACCAATGCGGCGTACTGCTTCGCGCATATCATCCAGCGAGAAGTTGTCCAGCATGATGATATCGACTCCCCCTACGCGCAGTATCTCGTCTACCTCGCCCAGGTTACGCGCTTCTACCTCTATTTTGAGGGTTTTTCCAGTTTTCTGAATATAGGTACGGGCGTTGCTGATAGCCGCTTCAATACCTCCGGCGTAGTCTACGTGGTTGTCCTTGATCATGATCATGTCGTAGAGGCCCATGCGGTGGTTAACGGCCCCACCTATACGGGTTGCCATTTTTTCGAAGGCTCTGAAATTGGGAGTAGTCTTCCGGGTATCCAGCAGCTTGACGGGCAGATCGGCAATGAGGTCTACCATGTGTCGGGTAGAGGTAGCTATGCCACTCATGCGCTGCATAATATTGAGTACCAGTCGCTCGGCCTGAAGGATAGAACGCGCGCTGCCTTCAACGGTCAGTACCACATCTCCCACCTTTATCGAGGCACCGTCCTGCAGTTGTACATCTATATCAAGAGTAGCGTCTACTTCTTTGAAAATAGTCAGCGCTACTTCTACTCCCGCCAGTATACCGTCCTGCTTGACCAGCAGGCGAGCCCGCTTGGAGGCCTCAGCAGGTACACAGGACAATGAGGTATGGTCACCATCGCCAATGTCTTCTAGCAGCGCCAGTTTAATAAGATCTAGTAAATTATGAGGATTTGTTTCCATGTCGCCGAAAATACTGTGTACTTATGAAACGACCAAACCTCTATTTTCGTTACAGGGTACATAGAAGGTGCTCATTTGTAGAAGATAACATCTTGATCCTGTATAATGTGTATTTAGATAGTTTCAATATTTTCTTCTTATAATACCACTAATATCTACCAAACATTTGGTTATCTGATTTTTTGGAATGAACTTTGCGCCCTCAAACGTAAACCGACTGCCTGACAGTGCATAAGAAGCAACGACATATCACCCAATTTGTGAGCTGGTTCATGGCCACAATACTGCTTATGGTAGCAGTAGGGGGTAAGTCATGGTCAGTATCGCAGGAGGGAAAGCATAAGGTGGCCCTGGAGCAGAAGGCTACCGCAGCGGATGAGAGTCGCTCTGATGCCGCTAAGGTGAGTGAACTATCGCTGGATGCGGTAGTGATACCGGCGGCTTCTTTTGATTTTGCACAAGCTATTTACTTGCTTCCACCGCCTACCTGGCATTTTGTGGAAGTTGCTACGGCAATACCGGCTTCTTTCAGTGAGCCGTTTTATCTGTTCTCTTACTTTCGAAAAGTCTTTGGGCATCATATTGCCATCAATGCTCCCTAAGCCCGTAACTCACGGACTTCCTTCGCGGAAATACTCTTATCATCAGTAGATACATCGTTCTGTAGCGTATGTCATTGACATAGCGCCAGGGCATAAGTATCACCTATTTCTTCTTATGTAATTATCTTAATCTATCTGTATAACAAATGCGTAACAAAACCGGAATAATCGGATTGACGATAGTAGTGGCTTTGATCTGCCTTTACTACCTGTCATTTACTTTTGTAGCTCGGAACTACAAGCAGAACGCTGAGGCGTATGCTACCGACGCTCAGGGTAAAGTTGATTTCAGCAAAAAACAACGCTACATTGACTCACTATGGCGGGAAGATGTATACCTGGGCCATACGCTTCAGGAAGTAATGGAGCGTGAGTTGGGCCTTGGCCTTGACCTGCAGGGAGGTATGCACGTAGTACTCGAAGTATCACCTACGGATATCGTGAGTGGACTGGCAGGTGGTAACGCCCGTAGCGCGCAGTTCCAACAGGCTCTGAAAAAAGCCAATGAGGCTCAGAAAACCAGCCAGAGTAGCTTTGTAGACCTATTTGTGGATTCTTACAAAGAGATAGCTCCTAACGCTCGTCTGGCCAGTGTGTTTGCTAACAGTGCTAACCGTGGCAAGATCAGCAGCAGCTCATCAGATGCCGAAGTAATCAATATGCTCAATACCGAAGTGGAAGGAGCAATTGATCGTGCTTTCGAAATCATTCAGGCACGTGTGGATAAATTTGGGGTAGCTAACCCTAACCTGCAGCGTCTGCCCGGTACTAACCGTATTTTGGTTGAGCTACCCGGTGTAGATAATCCTGAGCGGGTTCGTCGTCTGCTTTCAGGAGCAGCCAAGCTTGAGTTTACCGAAGTATATACTATTCAGGAGATTGCTCCTGCTATTGATCAGCTAGCCGTATACCTGGCTCGTGAGGATGCTTCTAACAAAGTATCTCCTAACAAAGCAGCAGCAACTACTACTGATACTACCAAGCAAAATGCAGCCAGCAGCCTTGAGGCGCAGCTTGCTCAGAAGAGTGATACTGCTCAGGCCGATACATCAGCTCTGGCCAGCCAGACTGCTGCTCTAACCAACTTGTTTGTACCCCTTCCGCAGGGACTGGGTGTATATCTGAAAGATACAGCTCGTGCCGGTGAGATACTCCGTCGTCCCGAAGTACGTGCCATGTTCCCTAACGATATCGTATTTGCCTGGGAGCGTAAAGGTATGGAAGCTACGAATGGTCAGGAGATCCTGCCTCTGTATTTTGTAAAGAAGCCTAATGGTAAGGCTCCTATGGAAGGTGAAGTGATCGTTGACGCCACCAGTGACTACGATGACCGTGGCCGTCCGGAAGTAACTATGCGTATGAATGGTGAAGGTGCCCGTAAATGGCGTACTCTGACTGCCAACAACATCGGTCGTCCTGTAGCTATTCTTCTGGATAACCTGGTGTACACTGCCCCTACAGTACAAGGTGAGATTCCTAATGGTAACTCCAGCATTAGCGGTAGCTTCACCGTAGAAGAGACCAAGGATATGGCTAACGTACTGAAAGCCGGTAAACTACCTGCTCCTACCAACATTGTAGAGGAAGCCGTGGTAGGTTCAACGCTTGGTTCGGAGTCTGTTACAGCCGGTATCCTTTCTTCACTGGTAGGTTTGGTCGTAGTATTGGTATTCATGGTGGTGTATTATAGCCGTGCCGGTTGGATCGCTGATATTGCTCTGTTCGTTAACTTGTTCTTCCTGATGGGCGTAATGGCCTCACTGGGTGCTGTACTTACACTTTCTGGTATCGCGGGTATCGTACTAACCATTGGTATGGCGGTAGATGCCAACGTACTTATCTATGAGGGTATCAAAGCAGAGATGGAAGCCGGTAAGCCGTTCCGCCAGGCCGTTACAGATGGTTTCAAAGGGGCATTATCTGCCATCATTGACTCGAACGTAACTACCCTGCTGACAGGTGTGATCCTGTTTGTATTCGGTACAGGTCTGGTACTGGGCTTTGCAACTACGCTCGTGATAGGTCTGATAACCTCACTGTTTGCGGCCATCTTCATTACCCGACTGCTGCTGGAGTACCAGGTGAACAAAGGAAAGACATTCACTTTCACTTCATCTCTGACCAAAAACTGGTTCAAGGATACCAACTTTGACTTTGTGTCACAGCGTCGTAAGTTCTACATTATATCTTCGGCTATTATAGCTATTGGTATTGCCTCGTTTATTTTCAAAGGCTTCGGTCTGGGTATTGACTTCAAGGGAGGTCGTTCGTATGTAGTACGTTTCGAGCAGAATGTGAATACGGACGATGTACGTCAGAGCATGACTGCTGCTCTTGGCGAAGCTCCGGAAGTAAAAACCTTTGGTGGATTCAACCAGGTTAAAGTTACGACTGACTACCTGATCGAAGAGACTACTCCCGAAGCGGATGAGCAGGCTAAGGCCAAAATCATCGCTGGTATTTCAGGAGTAAAAGGTAACAGTGGTGAGATCGTAAGCTCTTCAAAGGTAGGACCTACCATGGCATACGATACTATGATCTCGGCTATTTGGGCCATATTGCTGGCGGTAGCGGTTAACTTCGGATATATCTTCCTGCGTTTCCGCCGGTTAGCGTTCAGCTACGGAGCCGTAGCAGCCCTTGCTCATGACGTAATCGTGCTGTTGGCTATCTTCTCGCTCTTCAATGGTCTGCTGCCTTTCTCACTGGATATTGATCAGGCATTCATTGGTTCTATCCTGACTATCATGGGTTACTCCATGAACGATACGGTGGTAATTTTTGACCGTATCCGTGACTATCTCAATGACAAGGGAGGCAAGCGTGAGAGCATTCCAACGATCATTAACAATGCATTGAATAGTACTCTGAGCCGTACGGCTGTAACGGGTATCTCTACCATGCTGGTGTTGGTGGTGCTCCTGATCTTTGGTGGTGAAGTGATCCGCGGATTTACGTTCTCTATGCTGATCGGGGTTATCGTTGGTACTTATTCTTCACTGTTCATTGCAGCGCCTATCGTAGTGGATACTCTACAGCGTGACCAACTGAAGGAAGCTGCCGCAGCTCCGGTAGTACCCGTTGAGACAGCTCCTGCCGGTAAAAAAGCGAAGACTGCTAAGGCATAATTCATACAAATAGAAAAAGGGAAAAGTATCTACTTTTCCCTTTTTCTATTTGTACCAATCCTGCATTAACCAATTTTACATTTGTTTTATTATTCATTGACACTAAAAATTAAGTATCTCTCTTCTTTTTACTATGGCAAATCAACTTTGGATAAGAAAACCTCTGGCGAGATTACAGGAGGAGTCATCCGATGAAGGAAATCAACTGAAACGCTCGCTTGGGGCATCTAGTCTGGTTGCACTTGGGATCGGCGCTATCATAGGGGCCGGTCTTTTTTCACTCACAGGTATTGCCGCTGCCGAACATGCCGGTCCGGCCGTAACCATATCATTTGTACTGGCGGCTGTTGGTTGTGCCTTTGCCGGTCTTTGCTACGCTGAATTTGCTTCAATGATTCCCATAGCCGGGAGCGCCTATACGTATTCTTATACTACCATGGGAGAGTTCGTAGCCTGGATCATAGGCTGGGACCTGGTACTTGAATATGCCCTGGGTGCTGCTACGGTGGCGGTGAGCTGGTCGAGGTACCTGCTCGAGTTTCTGAATGGCTTTGGTATACATCTGCCGGTTGAGTTGGTATGTTCGCCGTTTGAAAAAGTAAAACTCAGTGATGGTACCATTATCGAAGGTGGTGTGATCAACCTGCCGGCTATTCTGATTGTATGGTTGCTGTCGCTGCTGCTCATCAGAGGTACACAGGGGTCTGCCCTAATGAATAACATACTGGTGGTGGTGAAAGTAGCTGTGGTACTTGTTTTTATTGCCCTGGGCTGGAGCCACATTGATCCTGCTAACTATACGCCTTATATTCCGGCTAATACGGGTGAATACGAGCACTTCGGCTGGACGGGTATTGCTACCGGAGCCGCGGTGGTATTCTTCGCCTTTATTGGTTTTGACGCGGTGTCTACAGCAGCGCAGGAGGCTAAGAATCCTCAGCGTGATATGCCCATTGGTATTCTGGGTTCACTAGCCGTTTGTACTATTCTGTACGTACTGTTTGCCCACGTAATGACGGGTCTTGTTAACTACAAGCTATTTGCGAACGATGCCAAGCCGGCTGCTACTGCTTTTGCCCAAACCGGCTATGACTTCCTGCAGAATGGTCTTATCGTTGCTATTCTGGCGGGATATACCTCCGTAATGCTGGTGATGCTACTGGGCCAGAGCCGGGTATTCTATACCATGAGTAAGGATGGACTGCTTCCCAAGTTCTTTAGCGAAGTACACCACAAGTTCAGCACGCCCTGGAAAACCAACATCTTCTTCATGTTGTTCGTAAGTGTTTTTGCTGGTTTTGTGCCGGTTAGCGATCTGGGTCATATGGTAAGTATAGGTACCTTGTTTGCCTTCTGCCTGGTGTGTGCGGGCGTATGGATGCTGCGTCGTAAGATGCCTGATGCTCCCCGTTCGTTCAAGGCGCCTCTGGTTCCTTTCGTACCTTTAGCGGGTATTGTTGTGTGCTTGTATCTGATGTACTCGCTTCCAATAGAAAGCTGGTACCGACTGGCTATCTGGCTGGGAATTGGTCTGGCCATTTACTTTGGCTATGGCAAGAAAAACAGCCTTATGGGCAAAGAATATAACCAGAACCAATAGGTAAAAGTCATTAAAAAATAAAAAAGCCCGCAAGTACTTCACTTGCGGGCTTTTTTATTGCTTCTGATTGCAATTTATAGTAGTTTATGCCTTAATTGGCCAAATATTATTTTACAGATCTACCATAATACTATTCCTTTTTTAAATGCCTTTATGACAAGAAAGCCTCTACTGTTGACCATCCTGGGCTGCTTAAGCAGCGTTTCTCCTCTGTTCGCACAAGACTCTGGAGGCCTGGATAAGAAAATTAATGATGTAGTACAACCCGCCACTGACTTTGTAAGTAGTATTGTTTTTTATCCTATTCAATTAGGAGATACGGAGGCTACTAACATGCCGTTGGTGATTATCTTCCTGCTTCTGTCGGCTATCCTGTTCACCGTCTATTTTAAGTTCATTAATGTTCGGGGGCTACGTACTTCCATCGAGACCGTGCAGGGCAAGTACAGTGACCCAACTAATGCTGGTGAAGTATCACATTTCCAGGCACTGACAGCCGCGGTATCGGGCACCGTAGGCCTGGGTAATATTGCGGGGGTGGCCATTGCCATATCGCTGGGTGGTCCGGGAGCTACTTTCTGGATGATTCTGGCTGGTTTTCTGGGTATGTCCTCTAAGTTTGTCGAATGTACGCTGGGGGTAAAGTTTCGTGAGATAGGGCCAGATGGTAAAGTATACGGTGGACCTATGTACTACCTGACCAAGGGACTCAAAGAGCGGGGGCAGGAGAAGCTGGGTAAAGTACTGGCTGTGTTTTTTGCTATTATGTGCGTAGGTGGTTCTTTTGGGGGAGGCAACATGTTCCAGGCTAATCAGGCCGCCAGCCAGTTTCTGAACATGGTCGGCAGTACATCCAGCTCGGCGGGTACTGTGTTCGGGGTTGTAATGGCTGCTATGGTTGCACTGGTGATTATTGGCGGAATCAAGCGCATTGGCTCCATCACTGAGAAGATAGTACCTTTTATGTGTGGTATTTATATCCTGGCAGGGCTGGTGGTGATAGCCGTTAATATATCTAACCTACCCGAAACGCTAACTATGATATTTACCCAAGCTTTTAGTCCGGTAGCTGTATCGGGTGGTCTGGTAGGCGTACTGGTACAAGGTTTTCGGAGGGCAGCTTTTTCCAACGAAGCAGGGGTCGGTTCTGCGGCTATTGCCCACTCGGCCGTTAAGACTGACTACGCCGCCAGTGAGGGGCTGGTAGCCCTGCTGGAGCCTTTTATCGATACCGTTATCATTTGTACGATGACGGCTGTGGTCGTTGTTATCACCGGCGATTACGATAATGCAGGCAATATGGGTGGAGTAGAAATGACTTCGGAGTCATTTGCTACGGTAATTCCCTGGTTTCCGTACGTGTTGACTTTTACGGTAATACTATTCGCTTTCTCTACTATGATCTCCTGGTCATACTATGGGCTGCAGGCCTGGCTGTTCCTCTTTGGAAAGAACCGTTTCAATGATATTCTCTACAAGGTTATCTTCTGCCTGTTCGTAGTCGTTGGTGCGGCAGCCAGCTTAAGTGCCGTAACTGATTTCTCAGATGCTATGATCTTTGCTATGTCAGTTCCTAACCTAATAGGCTTGTTCTTCCTGCTGCCGGTTGTAAGGTCCGAAGTAACCAGATATATGGCCTTTATTAAAGGAGGTACCTGGAAAAAGTAGCCTGTTACTTTTTTGACTTTCGGGGACGAGGCATCTCGTCTATACCCAGGGTGGTCAGGTGTGGGTTGATGATTCGCTTTGTAATGGTGAGTTGAAAGTACCTGACTCCCTCGGCGCTGAAGGTCTGGGCATAGAGGTTGCGTAGCTTCAGGTCACGATATACGGAGGAGTAACTAACCTGTACCGGCCAGCCCTGTGCTCCCAGTACTATGCGTATGGTATCCACTGCCCGCTTAAGATTAGAGAAGTACGTATAGGTAGGTTCAGTTGAGTTGAAAGGGTTCGTCAGGATCATCGTCTCGACTTTTACTTCATAGATAGGTTGCTGACGCGCGGCCATAGTACATCAGTGATTTGAACTATTTATTGAAATTATAGGCCATTTCCGTAAATGCCTCTTTGTCTGATAAGTTATATATTTATTTTGGAAAACTACGTCACTATTTTTCTCAGGCGCAACTTTTTGTGCAGGTGCCGCGTTTTATAGATGTTACGATTCAACAAGGAGATCCGGCCCTTATACAGAGGAGCCGGATCTTTTGCTTTTGCCCCTATTATAAAGTACGCTCTACTACCTTTCCGTGCTGCAAGCTGAGGGTCTTTGTTACGCAGCCAGGAATCTCATGCGGGTAGTGCGATACATAGATCAGTGTCCGTTCCGGACTGCCTGCTACGGCATCTACAACCGCTTTAAACTTCTCGACAGCGGCTATGTCAAGCCCCTGACAGGGCTCATCCAGGATGAGCAGGGGAGGATTCTTGACAAGAGCTCGAGCCAGCAGCGTAAGCCGTTGTTCTCCTTTGGATAGTTTGCTGAATGAACGGTTTAGCAAGTCTTCCACGCCCAGTAGCTGGGCCGTGCGGTGTACCTGCTCAGTTTGTTCGGGAACTAATTGACGAAAATAAACGCCCGTTGCATCAAAAAATCCTGATGCGATAGTTTTGAAAACAGGTGTATCCGTGGGAAAATACAGATGGAGTTCCGGTGATACATGACCAATCTGCTGCTTAATATCCCAGATCGATTTGCCTTTGCCCCCGCGCTTCTGATCAAATAGGTCATAATCGTTAGCAAAGCGTTGCGGATGATCGGCGGTCAGAATACTTAGTAGAGTAGACTTGCCCGATCCATTAGGGCCACTGAGCGCCCATTTCTCCCCTTTCTTTACATCCCAGTTTACCCCATCCAGTACCGCTTGCCTGTCGTATACTACGCGTATGTTGCGGAGGCTGAAAGCATAGTCAAAGTCAGTAAAGCCCGGAGGTCCAAAGGCCGCTATCGGTTCCTGGGTAGGAGTAGCCACTGGGTCAGTTGCTGGGAGCTCTGTTCGGCTGGAAAGCCACTCAGATAAAGGAAGAGCTTTACTAACAGTCCCATTATCTAGTTCCAGTACGTGAGTAATATAGTCTGGGAGTTCAGAGGGAGGGGTAGCCAGTACAATAGTAACACCATCTGCTGATAGTTGAGACAAGGCTTCCCTGAGTACCTGACGCGAATGAACATCCAGTCCGACAAAAGGGTGGTCAAGCAGGAGAATATCCGGGTGTTTGAGCAGAGAGCGGGCCAGTAGCATGCGGCGGGTTTCGCCGTTGGAAAGGGTAATGAACGGATGGTCCAGGAGGGAAGTCAGATGCAGTAGCTGCGTAACCTGCTCAAAGCGCGCAGCGTCAATGTCTACCTCGGGCAAGTTTACTGACTGTTCATTTACAGTACCTATGGGTTTAAGTCGGCCCGTTAGTACTTCACGTACAGTGGGTGCCACCTCCGCCTCGTACGCCTGAAAGCGCTGCTGGTAGTACTGAGCCGCTGCCCGTACGATACGATTGAATGAATAATCGTTGGCTACAAACTCGATAGTCCCCTGTCGTCGTAGGGTGCCCCGGGCGGTGGCCCAGCGGCCAGCCAGGGTTTCGAGTAAGGTGGTTTTGCCGGAGCCATTGCTACCTACTACAGCCCACTGCTCGCCCGGCTTCACCTGCCACCGCAGGTCGTGTAGTACCGGCGAATCATACTTCCTGACCGAAACATCAGTAAGAGAAAAGATTTCCATCAGCTATCAAAAGTAAAAAATGAGGCCGCACTCTGATCAGAGGCGGCCTCACTGGTTAAATCATTACTGGTCGTATATGCTTAGCGGTACATGACCGAATTTACAGCATCAATGGTACGCTTTACGTTGGGAAGAACTTCTTCGATCAGCGTAGGAGCGTATGGTAGGGGTACATCCCGGTTGGTAACTCTAATGACCGGTGCATCCATAAAGTCAAACGCATAGCGCTGAATCCAGTAGGCAAGCTCAGACGAGATAGACGCCAGCGGCCACGCTTCTTCTACGATTACGCAACGGTTGGTCTTCTTGATTGACTGGATAACTGTTTCGTAGTCAATAGGACGAACCGTACGAAGGTCAACTACTTCGGCTTCGATACCCTGCTTGGCTAGTTCCTGAACCGCCGGCATTACTACGCGGGGTACCATTTTACCAAACGAAATGATGGTTACATCTTTTCCGGACTTCTTAATATCTGCTTTACCAATGGGGATCAGGTACTCCTCATCAGGGATAGCCATTTTATCACCGTACATCAGCTCTGACTCCATAAAAATAACCGGATCATCGTCGCGGATAGATGACTTTAGGAGACCTTTGGCATCGTATGGGTTAGATGGAACAACCACTTTCAGACCAGGAGTATTGGCGTACCAGTTCTCAAAGTTCTGAGAGTGCTGTGCACCCAGCTGGCCCGCGTTACCGGTAGGTCCTCTGAATACCATAGGTACTGAATATTGACCTGCCGACATAGAAAGCATCTTCGCGGCACTATTGATGATCTGATCAATGGCTACCAGCGAGAAGTTGAATGTCATGAACTCTACAATGGGGCGAAGACCGTTGGCGGCGGCTCCTACACCAATACCAGCAAAGCCAAGCTCGGCGATGGGGGTATCAATCACGCGCTCCGGCCCAAACTCATCAAGCATACCCTGGCTGGCTTTATAAGCACCATTATATTCGGCTACTTCTTCACCCAGCAGGAATACCCGCTCATCGCGGCGCATTTCTTCTGACATGGCGTCCCGAATGGCGTCTCTGAATGCTATTTCTTTCATCAGAATTGGTTTCTGTGTAATGATTACGTAAAAAACAGGGTAAAATTAGAGAAACACGACCAATTCTCAAATTGTAATTGGTGCATAATCAATGAAAGACAGGGAGCAGCGGTCAGGAAGCAACAAAAAAACAGCGGCTGTACAGGAGTACTGTACAAATTTCCGGGAGATCCGGCTGATTTTTAATTGAGATTAAGACCAAAGGCTAAGCCAAACCAGGGCTTGTTTTCGTAGATCCAGTGCTGACGGTTGCGGTCCAGGAGGTTGTCCCAGCCCAGGGCTAAGCCGATCGTAACATTGTCAACGCCAAGAATACCCGAAAAGCCATTGGACCAGATGAAGCCATCGTATTCAAGGGTGATGGCATCGTTGGTTACAGTAGGGTTCATGGCGGTACCTCCCAGGCCCGTAAAGGCCCCAAACGAAAACCCATAGTGGGTAGTATGGCGAAGAAAGTGCCTGATGGGGCTATCGTGGTACTTAAGGTGGTAGATGTCGTTACGGTAGCCAAAGTAGACGGCTCCGTTCAGGTTGGTGTTGAACTGGCGCGGGACGCCATGTACCGGTGGACGGTACTTAAAAGGAATAGTCAGAAAGTCAACGTCAAAGCTGTGGTTGCGCAGGTACAGGTTAGTAGGTGGGTTTTCGGATCTTTGGCGGGGAAAGGCTTGTTTGCTCTGCCGGACTGTATCAACCTGATAAGTATTTTCTGCTTTTCTTAGGGGATAGACATATACTACCTCCTCCTCATTATCTACATATACGCGCTCACGTGACTGGGTCATGTAATAACCATTAGCCAATTGGTACTTGGATGTTTCGCGGTAGGTGCCACAACCCAGCAGCCCTGTCAGACTAAAAGCGAGTAGTAATCCGAGAGCTGTTTTCATGACCGGATCCTTACAGGATGTTGAGACGGTTCATGAGTTCATTTTTGTTGGCTCGGCTGATGGGGATTACCTTATCAGCAATGACCAGCGTATTTTCTTCTATATCAATGATCCGGCTCAGATTGACGATAAAGGTGCGGTGTACCCGCATAAACCGACGCGGGTCCAGCTTCTCTTCCAGGTTTTTCATGGTAGTATGTACTATATGGGTCTGGGAAGCCATACGGATCTTTACATAGTCGCCGGTGTTCTCTATGTACAGAATATCATCAAATGATAGCCGGACAAACCGGCCGTCGGTACGTACATAGATGTCGTTGGTGGCAGGTGCCGAGGTAGGTGAAGTCTTCGAAGCCTCAATGATTTTATCTACAGCCTGATTGAACCGGGGTAAAGTAATGGGTTTCTTGAGGTAATCCGCTACCTGGTATTGAAAGGCGTCAAAGGCATATTCGGTCTTGGAAGTAGTCAGGACTACCTGTGGAGTATACGGGAGCATATCCAGAAGCTGCAGGCCGGTTAGCTCGGGCATCTCCACGTCCAGGAAGAGTAAATCAATAGTTTGGGCTTCTAAAATAGCCAAAGCCTCCTGAGCACTGGCACATACGTCAGTGATGTGCAGTTCAGGTCGCTTTGAACACAGGCGTTCCAGCGACTGACGAGCCATTGACTCGTCGTCTACAATCAAACAATTAATTTTCATCCTGAAGACTTTTTAGATGAGTATGGGCTACCTGAACAGCTGGCAAAACCTGAGCCAATTTATTATGAATTATGTCAATAATTGCAGTAGCGTCCTCTAAATTCTGCGAATCTTCCAGCTTTTCAAATAAGTGCTCCAGTTGAGTGACTCCTACCATACTGAAGGTAGGCTTGATTTTATGGCATATTTGGCGGAAATCAGGCCAGTTCTGCTGCTCCGCGACCTGCTTCAGTCCATTAACCTGGGGGATAATCTCCGTCAGGAAGAGATCAAACATCATTGTTGCATAATCAACATCATCAGCATATAACTCTTGCAATATATTCTTATCAAGGGCAGCAGGAAACTGTATTGTAGTCATGTTACGGAGCTTTTCGGGAGCAAAGTACAAAAATGATTTATGAAAGAACAACGCCCCTGATACGATATCTTTTGTACAGGCAAAATTGGCAGCATTATTGCTTCAATACAGTTGCATAGTAAGAATCATGAGAGATGGCCTGATAAAAATGATAGGATTGAGGCAGGAGATAGTAGTAAAAAAGAATATTTAGGGAGGGGAGTGACAGAGAGATTACCAGCAATGTGCATTAAATCTCAAATAGCTGCTCCATACTAGGAATACTAGTCCGGTGTATTTGTTGCTCCACACCACTCCTAAGACAACAGCGTATTCATAATATGCCAACTTAGTTAATGACAACTATGGCTCTTGGCTTGCGTCATGTTTTTCATGCTCTACTGATACTGGTGCTTGTACTGGCACTAGCAGTAGTAATTGCTAAGGGGCAACTGCTGGCAGTTGTAGCCTTGCTGGCCTTACCGATTGCCGTAGGCTATACCGTATGTGTATTCAGGCAGCCTGTGGTAGGGCTATATTCCGTACTGGTTGTTTCTTTCATTGCGATAGGCCTTACCCGCTATGTACCGGCACCGATAGGGCTTGCGGTAGATGCTCTGCTCATTCTGACACTGCTGGCTGAGTTCTTTCACCGCTTCGAAACCCGTCAGTGGCCTTCATTACGCCGTAATCCCGTATTAGTGGCGATCTCTGTATGGGCCCTCTACTGTCTGCTACAGATAGCTAATCCCGAAGCCCGTAGTATGGCCGCTTGGTTTTATGCTATGCGTGGAGTAGCCCTGTACCTGATCCTGACGGTGTGGCTGGTGATGGAGCTGATGAACGATGAAAAGCATTTTGAGAGGTTCATTATGATTTGGTTTGGGTGGTCCTGCGTGGCTGCCCTGTATGGTATAAAGCAGTTCCTTTTTGGAGTAGATGCTGCGGAGCAGGCCTGGCTTAACGCCGGCAACGCCTCCACTCACGTACTCCATGGGCGGCTGCGGGTCTTCTCTTTTTATTCGGATGCGGGACAGTATGGAGCGGCGATGGCACACGCGGGTCTGGCAGGCCTGATTATGGCGTTAGGCAGCTTCTCCCCCAGAAAGCGTCTGTTCTACCTGGCAACGTGCCTGTTGTGCTTTTATGGAATGCTGATTTCCGGTACCAGAGGAGCCTTATTCGTGCCTTTGACGGGCTTTACCGCCTATTTGTTCCTGGCGCGCAACTTCAAACTCCTGGTTGTAGGAGGCCTGGCCGGCGCTTTAGTATTCGGGATGCTAAAGTTTACCTATATAGGTCAGGATAATTATCAGATACAGCGCATGCGGAGCGCTCTTGATCCAAACGATCCGTCGCTGCTGGTCAGGCTCGAAAATCAAAAGAAACTGAGTACCTATCTGGCCTCTCGCCCCTTGGGAGGAGGAATAGGCTCTGCCGGGTACTGGGGGTTGCGGTTCAGCCCCAATACGCTGCTGGCTCAGACGCCTACTGATAGCTGGTATGTGAAGATCTGGGCGGAGACGGGTATCGTCGGTCTGGTACTGCACCTGGCAATGCTGCTATTTTTCCTGGGCTACTTCTTTCTCAGGATCTGGAATATGCCCCATGCCCCCATACGTCAGCAGCTTATGGCGCTATACGCGGGAGTTACAGGTATTACCGCAGCCAGCTATGGTAATCAGGTACTGGGGCAGATCCCGACGGGTACCGTGATGTATATGAGTATCGCTTTCCTGTATTTATTAACGAGACGCCGTACTGATACCCAAAAAAATACGCAGGGACAGCCCCTGCTCTTACAGCATTTTAAGCATTGAAAAGACTAAAGCTATTATCTACTATACTTTATGAATCCCCCAAAAAGCCTATTGATCATAGATGATGAACCAAGTACCAGTAAAGTACTAGAGCATTTTCTGCGGAAAGATTTTCAGGTTGTTACCAAAAGCGATGGGATGGAGGGAATGGCCTGGCTAGAAGAAGGCTATAAAGTAGACATGATCATCGCCGACCTGAATATGCCCAACCTGAACGGAAAGGAATTTGTCAGGGTGGTTAGGGCTAGTAATCTGTACAACGATATTCCTATCATTATTCTGTCAGGAACAGATGATAGTAGTGAACGGATTCAGTGTCTCAATTTGGGGGCTGATGATTTTATGCTCAAACCATTCAACCCAATGGAAGTGGTGGCGAAAGTCAACGCCATTTTAAGACGTATCAATCGCTATTCATACTAATGCTCATGGAGACAAGTACTGCCCTTTCAGCATCCAAAGCAGAAATTACTGTTATGCCTGCTTTATTAAGAGTAGTGTACCTTAATAAAGATTACGAGCAAAGCATAAAGTTTATTGAACGCTTCGGTGACAAGCTGCAGATCGAGTACTTTGACAATATGCAGGAGGCTCTGAAGATGCTCGAAGACCATTACCCGGCCGATGCGGTGATTGCCAGCCTGGATGCCGGTGGAAAACCCCTGCTGGAAGCCATCCATAACAGTCCCTGGCTGCGGAAAATACCTACTATTTTGACCGTCACGAAAATTACACCTCATGTGATCGAGGAAGCCAGGAGGATGAAGGTGGACGATGTATTTCCGAGCAATTTTGACCGGGGCGACCTGATGATCCGCCTTCATTACTTTGTGAAGCGGCAGCACTATGCCGCCATGAAAGCTTCGGAAAAAGTATCCGTACTGCACGTGCAAACGCCCCTGTGGAAGCGGGTACTGGATGTCACAGTAACTGGTACGGCTCTGCTGGCCCTTTTACCCTTGCTATTGCTCGTTGCTATCCTTATCAAGCTGGATTCAAGGGGGCCGGTTGTGTATAAGTCAAAGCGGGTAGGAGCCGGCTACAAGATATTCGAACTGTACAAGTTCCGGACCATGCGTACCGATGCGGATCAGCTCATCAAGAAGATGGCTTCGCTGAATATGTACAACAAGGAGGATCAAAAAGCCGCCCGAAACGGAGTAACACTCTGTGATCAATGTATAGGGAGCGGTACCTGTAGTAATCTGCTGTTTCTGGACGGAGAGCAGGTATGTGAAAAACAGTACCATCAGGAGAAGGAAGCCAAGGTTGCCTTCATGAAATTTCAGAATGACCCGCGTATTACCCGTATTGGTCGGTTTTTGCGTAATACCAGTCTGGATGAACTGCCTCAGTTGTACAACATCTTTCGTGGTGATATGTCGCTGGTCGGCAACCGGCCACTGCCACTTTACGAAGCCGAAAAGCTTACCACTGATGAGCACATCCTCCGGTTTGCGGGACCGGCAGGGCTTACCGGGCTCTGGCAGGTAACCAAGCGGGGCAAGGGCCAACAGGAGATGTCCGAAGAAGAGCGTATCAAGCTGGACATTACCTATGTACAGAACTTCTCCTTCTGGATGGATATGAATATCATCCTTAAGACTGTCCCGGCCTTACTTCAATCCGAAAATGTATGAGAGGGATCAGGGGTATTATTGTATGGGCGGTAGTGCTGGTAGGAAGCCTGACCGGCACTACCGCCTGGGCCCAGACTGCCGCCGATGAGTCTGCCGGACAGTTGATCACGCTACCTCCTCTCAAGAAAGTAGTAGATATGGCCATTCTGCATTCGCCTGCCGTACGTATGCAGGATGCCAGCATGAACAAAAGCCTGTATAATATAGAGAATAAAAAGCGTCAGTGGATGGATGCGATGGGAGTAGATCTGCAGCTGGGGTTAGGAAATCAGGCTCTGATCATGCTGCAGCCTACGGGTACCATTGATGCGTATCGCAACTTCAACAACGGGTATAGGGCGGCTTTCAACGTACGTGTATCAGCTTTTGACTTATTGGGACGTAAAAGCGAAGTCAGGATGGCGGAATACGAAAGTAAGGAAGCCATGGAAAAAAAGGAGGTAACGGAGCAGGAGGTCGAGTTGGCAGTTATCACCAGGTACTACGCCGTACAGACCGCACAAAACCTGCTTAGGATCAAGAGTGAAGCCAAACAGACTACTCAGCTAAACCGCCAGATGGCAGAGAAGGAATTCGGAGAAGGCGGCATCGCGATTGCTGAGCTTTCACGTGTCATAGAAATATCATCCAAAGCAGCGGCCGAATATGAAGTGGCCAAGCAGTATTTATATGAAAATATAAAAGCCTTGGAAGCCCTGACTGGGCAGAGGCTATACTAATATATCATGTCTTTACTTAGGTTCTTACGACTTATTCTGGATCACAAGTGGCTGTTGGTACTATTTCCGGCATCTCTGGCGATAGCGGTATTCTTTATGACCCGCCATACAAAGCGAGAGTTTGCTGCCAATACTCTAATCTATACTGGTCTGGCGTCAGGGTATACTCTTGAGTCCGGAGATGAACAGCGTATCGACTACCTAACCGTTAATAATGCCTTTGATAACCTTATCAACACCATCAAGGCACGCACCAACCTAGAAGAGGTAGGCATCAGGCTACTGGCTACCCACCTGATGATGAGATCGCCGGACCGGGGTATCGCCAACGATGAAACCATTAGCCATCTTTACGAGGTACTTCCCGGGCGAGTCATAAAAGAGGTAGTAGACTACAACTCACTGGATAAGACAGTGGAGAATATCTACCGTTACTCCCTGATCCCTAAAAATGTCATTGCCGAAGAGCTGCTCAACAAGAAAGATGGACCTTACAGTGTACGCGGAATAGCGTCTAACCTGATTGTGGCACGTGAGGGAACAAGTGACATGGTGAAGATCACCTACATCGCGAATGATCCTGCCGTAGTAAAGCGGACGCTGGAACTGATTACATCGGTTTTCATGCGCAGGTACCGCGACATGAAAGTAAGCGAAACCAGTAACGTAGTCACCTACTTTGAGGAACAACTTCGAAAAGCTACCGAAAAGCTGGTCGGCTCGGAAGATAAGCTGAAAGAATACGCCAGCCAGAATAACATCATTAACTATGATGAACAAACCCGTAATGTATCGACTAAGGAGCATGAGATAGACTCAGAAATACAGAAGGTAAGTACGGAGCTGCAGGCTTCAAAGGCGGCTCTCAAACACCTGGAGGATAAGCTGAGTATCCGGCAGGATATTGCCCTTAGAAATCAGGCCATGAATTCGATTCGGGATACGCTGGCGGTTCTGAACTCACGATTGGCCATGCTGGAGATGCAGCCCGAAAGCAGCCAGGCTGATGCTCAGAAGCTCAGGGCTCAGATCGCACAGTATGAGCAGCGGGCTCGTACCAGTATCACAGACCTGTATGATGTCAGTAACACCAAAGACGGGGTACCGGGCAAGCTGATGTTTGGTGACTGGATCGATGCCTTTGTGAGTGTGGATAAAAATGAAGCACGACTGCTGGTGCTGAGCGATATCAAGCGTAACCACGGGCAGCATTATAAGGCGCTGGCGCCGGTGGGATCGGGATTGAGCCGCCTGGAGAGAGAAATTAATGTAGCCGAAAAGGAATACCTCGAAATCCTCCACGGCCTGAACGTAAGTAAGCTTAGGGAACAAAACCTGCTGCTGTCTATTAATCTGAAAGTTATAGATCCTCCTAAGTTTCCGGCACAGCCCGAGCCATCCAAGCGTTTGATACTGGTTATGGCCTCGTTCCTGGTTGGATTTATGTTGGTAATCAGCTATATTGTCGGGAAAGAATACTTTGACTGGTCTCTGAAAAGACCTACCCGTGCCGAGAAGTTGATAGGGATTCCGTTTGTAGGAGGTATGCCTTTGGTAGATCATTCTAAAAATTATATTCATTACGGCACCATTGAAGAACGTACACTCAATCAGTGCGTATCGAGGATCAGGCGCATGGCTATGGTTACGAAGCAGCATCCGGTGTGGATATTGGTCTTCAGTGTTAAAGAAGGAACGGGTAAGAGTCACTTTGCGCGAAAGCTGCAAAGAAAGTTGATGCAGGAAGGCAGCCCGGCACTTTGGCTGAATCCGGATAGACATTCTAATAGTGTAGCAGGAGAGTACGCGTACAAATGGGGGCCTGATCTGGGTGATCTGGATGCGTTGAAGAGCAACGTACCCACAACAGACTGGGAGCAGGTAGAGTTTGTACTTGTTGAGCTGCCAGCTCTGCTTAATTCACCCTTGCTGACGCGATGGGTGCAGCAGGCTGGTTTTTCATTACTGGTTGCCGATGCTACTGCCGTATGGGATACTTCGGACCAATACGCGCTACAAAACTATCTGGATACATCATCTGCGCCGGTAGGTCTATTGCTCAACCAGGTCAAACACGATCAAATGGATGAGTTGATTGGCGATATACCCCGCGATCGTTCTTCTATTCGGCAGTGGCTGAAGAATCTGCTGATCCCAAGGTCAGTGATTCATCATAACTCTGAAAAAATTAGTAGCGTTCAATTACATGTAAGTACTTCTGGTATGTTATCACCACACGAATCTCAAGATCCTAATTCAACAAATTCAGAGCAGACAAATCCTGACGATACGGCTGATATTTCGCAGAGGAGACGTAACCGGCGTCGTAAACAGGCACAAAAGAGCTGGCTGCTTAGAGGAGCCATGTTTATAGGTATTATTGTAGGTGTAGCATTGATATGGTGGATGATTTCACCTAATGCCAAGGGACAAAGCTTCTGGCTGTATTGGTTTGCTAATTCCTCACAAACGACCCAAGAGACTACTGGAAGTGTTCCTTCAATAGATGACTCTCTTTCGCTCAGTGGGCTGGCTCCAGCGGATAATGCTCCGCTACCGGTAGAGCCTGATTCCGCTACGATAACTCAGGATGGGTGGGAGACTGTACTTGCACCCGCACCCGTTGAAAGTAAACCTATGGAGGTAAAACCGGAGAATCCAGTGGTTAGTAAAGTAACTCCAGAGAGTCCGGCGGTTAGTGAGGTAACACCCAAAACAACGCCGAAAGAAGCTCCTAAGGTAATACCCAAAGCAGCCCCCAAAGTAGAGGAAGTCGTGGCCGAAACGGCTCCGGCAGCCAATACCAGGACCGTATACTATGTGCAGGCGGGTAGTTTCAAAAGTCGCAGTAATGCCGTTTATCGTCAGCGGGACCTTAAGGGAGGTGGATACCGTGCCCAAATTCATGATCCCCAGCAGGCGGGAGGAAATTATACAGTAACTGCAGGTCCTTATCAAAATTTTAAGGTAGCTCAGGACGAGGCTGAATCAATTGGCTTCATTCTTGAGATAAAAACTTCTGTAATCAAAAAACAGGAGTAGTACCTATGGCCGCCTATGACATTGTTTGTGTAGCGTTCCCTGCCTGGGAGGGCAACTATGTCAAGAGTACCGTCAAATTAATGGAGGAGCTGGCGAAGCGGCACCGCATATTGTATGTCGATTACCAGTATACCTGGAAAGATACCCTCATGGGCCTGTTGAAATCAACTCCGGTACCCGTGTCCCGGATGCTGGGGGTGTCCAGCCGGCTTAGGGAAATACAGGTAGGAGATGCCACGGTTCACGTTCTGACGCCTCCACCGGTACTGCCGGTTAATTTCCTGAAAAGCACAAAGCTCTACGATACGATACAGAGGTTGAATGCAGGGATAGTACAGCGAGCTATCAGAAAGGCTTACAGTACATTGAATGTCACAAATCCGGTGGTGATCAATGCTTTTAATCCGGCTATGGGAGTACCTCTCACTGGTAAATTGAACGAGCGGTCTCTGATCTACTACTGCTACGATGAAATCAGTGCCTGCGCCTGGGCCAAAGACCATGGGGCCAGATCAGAGGTACAGTTTTCGGAGCTGGTAGATGCTATAGTTGTCTCGTCGGAAGGACTGTTAAAGACTAAACAGAGGTACGGCAAACCAGCTTTTATAGTCAATAATGGTGTGGACTTCAATGAATTTCAGAAGGGCTATATTCCCATTGCTGATAAACCTACTTCCAACGTACTAGGCTATGTAGGCAGCATTGACAGTCGACTGGATTATAATTTGCTGATTAAACTCGCTCAGAAGCTACAAGACCAGAAGCTGCTCATGGTCGGGCGTATCGTTTACGACAAGCCTCACGTAGAGTCAGCCATACAGGTACTAAGTACCCTGCCTAATGTGCTTTTTACCGGAGCAAAGGCTCCACGCGAGCTACCCCATATGCTGGCTCAGTTCAACATAGGATTGATACCCTTTGTAAAGAATGAGCAGACTGAAGCCATATACCCGATGAAGATTAACGAGTATCTGGCCGCCGGTTTGCCTGTAGTAAGTACCGATTTTGCTCCGCTCACGGCATTTAAAGAGGTAGTGGCTGTCACTGCCACCGGGGAAGATTTCATAGCGGCCGTTCAGGAAGCACTGCAGAATAAGTCCGAAAAGGATGAGCAGAAACGTATAGAGCTGGCCCGGCAGCACTCGTGGCAGGAGCGTGCGAATGAGCTGGAAGCTATCATTGACAAAGTAGTCCACACACAAATAGGGAGACAGAAGCCCGCTCTTAGCTCAGCAGGGCAACTGTAATAGACCGCCATTAAGATACCAACCCTTAACTCTATTTCTATTCTTGGCATTACAACGTCTGCTCCGTAATCCCCGCCTGCTTTCTCTGGTCGGAGTGGGGGTCAGTGCGGCCTCTGGCTTTCTGGGGGTGATGGTACTGGCCCGCACCCTTACACCGGGTGAGTTAGGAATCTGGATCCTGTACCTGGCTGTATGGACATTCCTGGATATGCTCAGGTCAGGGCTTGTGCACACGGCCCTGGTACGCTTCTACGCCGCCTCTCAGGACAGCCGGTATACCGGCGCGGCCTGGGCTATCAGTGGTGCTTTTACCATACTGGTGAGTACATTATTGGGGGGAGCTGGTATAGTAGGACTAGAGCTTTCGGATGAATGGCGCCTGGTACTACCACAGCTACCCTGGCTGTTGCTGGCTACCTGGCCTTACAGTGTGGCACTCTGGCAGCGACAGGCCGAAAACCGTTTTGATCATATACTCCGGCTGCGGCTGGGCTTTACGCTACCTTTCCTGGTATTTATCTCATTGGGCTTCTGGCAGAAATGGTCGCTCGAAAGTATCGCCTGGGTGCAGACCGTACTGTATGTACTAGTTTCCATGGTTGCCGTTGCAGCCGGATGGACGCACTGGCAGTCACTAAGAACTTTCGGAAAGCAGCAGGTACGTGAGCTATGGAGCTTTGGACGGTACACCATCGGTACGTTGCTCTGTACTAATCTCCTCAAGAGCTCCGATACCTTCCTGCTGGGCTACTATCTGTCTTCGGCCGTGGTGGCGGCCTATAATCTTCCCTACAAGCTGATCGAGATTGTCGAGATACCGTTGCGTAGCGTCATGGCTACCTTATTGCCGCAGCTTTCGCAACTGCAGTACGGTGATAAACAGAGTATGACGAAAGCCAAAGCGCTATTCTTCAAAGAACTCAAGCTACTGACGCTGGTATTGGTGCCGGTCAGCATGGTGTGCTTTATTATGGCTGAGCCGATGGTGGTACTGATAGGAGGAGAAGCCTATCGAGATTCTGCTGTTTTACTGCAGGTATTTGCGGTGTACAGCCTTTTTCTGCCTGCCGACCGGCTCATAGGCGTTACGCTGGATAGCCTGGGACGGCCCCGCTTTAATACCATCAAGGTGGTACTGATGGCGGTATTCAACATTATTGGAGATATAGTAGTCCTGCACTTTTGGGCTGATCCGATACTTGTGGCTGTCGTAACCATTGGTACTGTGGTGCTGGGAGTCGTGTTTGGTGGAGTGGTACTAAGAAATGTTTTTAATAGTGAAGTGTCCGTGACAGAAGCCGAAAGCAGAGTGCTGTCGGCTACCTCGTAGTTACATTGCCCGTTACGTTTATATGCACCCTCTGGTATCTATCATTACTGTCAACTACGATCAGCCGCAGGTCACGGCGGAGCTGCTCCGTAGCCTGCGCCAAATTACCTACCCCAACGTGGAGGTATGGGTGGTGGACAACGCCAGCCCCCGGCAGGGCGTGGATGAGCTGATACCTCTTTTTCCGGAGGTACGCTTTCTTAAAAGTACTACGAATCTGGGTTTTGCGGGAGGGAATAACCTGGCCGTACATCAGGCTAGGGGTAAGTACCTGCTCTTTCTGAACAACGACACTGAGGTACCCCCAGGGTTTCTGGAACCGCTGGTTGAGCGGATGGAAGCTGACCCGCGTATAGGGATGGTCAGCCCTAAGATCAAGTACTACTACGAGGACAACCTGATCCAGTATGCCGGCAGTACCGAAATCAACCCACTGACAGGGCGGGGGCATTTTATAGGGCACCGTCAAAAGGATGACGGAAGCTTCTCCAGGAGCGGCCAGACTGCCTATATACACGGAGCGGCTATGCTGGTTTCGCGGGCGGTTATAGAGAAGACCGGCCTCATGGACGATACCTACTTCCTGTACTATGAGGAGCTGGACTGGTGCGCCCGGGCTCGTCGCGATGGCTTTGGTGTGTGGTACGTAGCCGAGTCAGAGATCTTACATAAAGAGTCAGTTTCGACGGGGAAGCAGAGTGCGCTGAAGGTATACTACCAGACCCGAAACCGGATCTTATTCATCCGGCGCAACTCCCGTAGCTGGCAGCGGCTGGCCGGACTGGCCTTTTTTTCCTGCATTGCTACTCCCAAAAATACCCTTACCTACCTGCTCAAAAAGCGCTGGGACTACCTCCTGGCTTTCTGGCGCGGCATTACCTGGAACTTAACCCACTAATATATTTTATTGATTAAGATGGAAATCCTGACTCTATTTCTTTATGTACTCCTGAGCATAACTGCCGTGGCAGCTATCTATCAGTTTGTATTCGCGGTAGCCGGTTTGTTCCGTAAGCCGGCCTCTTACCACCCGGCGGCTACCCAGCGACTACGACGGATGGCCGTCTTTCTGCCAGCCTACCGTGAAGACGCGGTTATTCTGGACTCTGCCGTGAGGGCGCTGGATCAGTGCTACTCCAAGGGGCTATTTGATGTAGTAGTCATAGCCGACTCACTGAAGCCGGAGACCGTAGCAACATTGCGGAAACTGCCTATCAAGCTAGTAGAGGTGGTATTTGAGGTATCTACCAAATCCAAGGCCCTCAATGCGGCCATGCAACAGTTGGGCGATGAGTATGAAGTGGCGGTGATACTGGATGCTGACAATATCATAGCCCCCGACTTTCTGAGCCGTATCAACCAGGCAATGGAGCGCGGCTGGCTGGTGGTGCAGGGGCATCGTACGGCCAAGAATACCAATACAAGTACCGCCGTACTGGACGCTATCAGCGAAGAGATCAATAACCATATCCTGCGCAAGGGACACCGGGTACTGGGGCTTTCATCGGCCCTGATCGGCTCGGGTATGGCCTTCGACTATAAACTGTTTAAAGAGGTGATGGGGCAGATCCATACCCTCGGCGGATTTGACAAAGAGCTGGAGATGCGACTACTGAGGCAGCGGGTACGGATCGAGTACCTGGACGATGCCATTTGCTACGACGAGAAAGTGCAGAATCCGGCGGTTTTTGAGAAGCAGCGTACTCGCTGGATCGCTGCCCAGTTTAAGTACGTGCGCCTCAACTTCGTGCCGGGTGTACAGCACCTGCTGCGTGGTAACATCGACTACTTTGATAAAGTATTTCAGAATATGCTTCCCCCGCGCATCATGCTGTTGGGAATGGTGGTACTGGCTACCTGCTTTACCTGGCCCATCTGGGGGGCTAGTACCGTGACCTGGTTTGCAACCATTCAGCTGGTGATGGTGGCTGCTACCTTCTATATTTCCACACCGTCGGAGCTACGGCAAAAACTCGGCTGGCGTGAGTTCTCACAGGTACCAGCCTTGTTCTTACGATTTGTGAGAGCGATTCTGAAAATGGGAGAAGCGCAGAAGAAGTTCCTTCATACGCCCCACGGGACCGAGTAACGCTACTCGGCCCGTCGTACTTTTTCCCAGATACCCGAAGTGGTACCCTGTCGGTAGCGCATGTACCCTAGAATGGCGCACCAGTTCATAAATGAGAAGTAGTAGGGGACAAATAAGAGCTTTACCCGGATTTTACGGCTTTCGAGCGCGTTACCAACCAGCGCAGCGGCATAAAAGCATACCTGCGCTACTAACAGTAGTTGGTAGGTGGAAGCAGGTATGAGCCCTCCCTCTGGCAGCAGAGCCAGCGGAATATTCAGGAGAAGAATCAGGGGGAGGCAGAATGGCGCTACTGCCCAGCGCATGGCCCGATGCGATACGTACTGGAACGTAAGCCAGCCATGGCGGAATATATTGAGCAGATGCGTGAGTCGACTGATGGCCTGAAAACCTCCCGCGGCGATACGTACTTTGCGCTTCTGTTCGTCGGAGATGGAAAACGAAGGTCGCTCGATGGCATAGGCTTCGGGTTCGTAGATGACACGGTAGCCGTCTCCCGCTATACGTAGAGATATTACAAAGTCATCCAGCAGGGTATCCTTCTCCACGTGCCCATACAGGCTGGTACGTACTGCGAACAGTTCCCCCGCCGCACCTACTACGCTGTACAGCTCCGTATCCAGCTTTTTGAGGAACGACTCATACTTCCAATACAAGCCTTCGCCGGCACCGGCAGCCGCCTCGCTACTCAGTACTTCAATGCGTTTTTCACCGGCTACGGCTCCTACCTGCGGGTCTTTGAAGTGCCGCACCAGGTTACGGATCGCCTGTGGGTTAAGTGTAGTGTTGGCATCGGTGAAGATAACCAGCGGGGTAGTGACCTGCGGCATAGCCATGTTCATAGCTTCAATCTTGCCCCGGCGCTCGTTCCCCCCCAGTACCCTCAGATTAGCATATTCCTGTTGTTGAGCTTCCAGTAGCTCGGTAGTGCCGTCGGTAGAGCCCTCCGTAACAAAGAGGAGTCGTAGGCGGTCAGTCGGGTAGTCCAGGGCCAGGGAGTTCTGGAGTTTGGCTTCGATATAGGCTCGTTCGTTATAGGCCGGTACTACCAGGGTTACCTCCGGGAGGTAGTCCGGATCGTTCATTTGGGGTTGACTGATGCCAAGGGCTTTCCGGATCTTTACCAGCAGCCACACCACTATACCATAGCCAATATACGTGTAGCCGACCAGACCAATGCCCAGCCAGAAGAGGGTTTCAAGAAAGAGTTTCATGCGTGAGGTTCTAACTTTTTGATTACCTTGGCGGGAACACCACCCACCATTGTATAAGGGGGTACATCTTTGGTTACGACGGCACCGGCCGCTACTACGGCTCCTTCACCGATCCGGACACCTTTGAGTACCATGCAGCGCGTAGCCAGCCACACGTTATCTTCCAGTATGATGGCTTCGGGAGTAGGTTCTTCATCCCGGTTAACCGTACCATGGAAGTCATTGTCCATTAATATGACCTGATTCGCGATCTGGCAGTTGCGGCCAATCTGGATCAGGTGCCGGGCTGAAAGGATGGTACCGGTATTGATAAAAGTACCTTCTCCGACAATGATCCTGGCGTTCCGGCCAGCCGAGATCTGGGTAGTACCTATGTGTGACCATATCTTGACGCCATTCTGGATAATGATTTCGCCTTTACCCTCGACACGAGGAAAACCTCGCACGGTGACGTACTTGCCTACCTGGGTGCAGTTTCGTAATGAGAAGCGGGCGTTCAGAAGCCGGGTGACACCACTGCTAAGGCGCTTAACGAAGGCAGCAGGTACCCAGTCATCGGGGTTTTCGAGGCGAACGCGATAGAGTTCCAGACGTAAACGTTCAATCATGAGGAGGTCGTATTTGTTCGTAGATGTTCAGCATTGAGCGGGCGGTTTGCTCCCAGGTAAACAAGGCCGGGCGTTTCAGCCCTTCACCTATCATTTTCTGTCGGAGGGGCAGGTCCAGCAGGGCTTTTTTCATCGCCGCCGTTATGTCATCCGCATTGGTGGGATCAACCAGTATGGCAGCGTCGCCCGCTACTTCGGGCATAGAGGTCACGTTGGAGGTAACTACGGGTACTCCGCAGGTCATGGCTTCCAGGATAGGCAGGCCAAAACCTTCATTCAGGGAGGGGTATAGAAATACCTCGCTCTGATGGTACACCGCAGCGATATCCTGCTCCGAGATGTAGCCCGTTAGTACCAGGTGGGATAGCAGGTCTTTTCTGCCTATGGTATTCAGAATAGCCTCTACCACCGCGGAGGAAGTATCGGCGATGACCAGCTTCACATCCGAAATAGAATCGCTCAATTGGGCAAAAGCCTTGAGTACGGTAGGCATGTTCTTCTTAGGGTCAGTGTTACCCAGGAAGAAGAAAAACCGGTCCGGAAGTTTGAACCGCTCTTTTACCCGTAGCTGCTCATCCATGTTAGGGGGAGTCGAAAACCGGTTACTGACCCCGTTATATACTACCTCTACGGCTTGGGTGGGTAGTTGTAAGGTTTTTATGATCCGCTCTTTCTCGTAGTGCGACACCGTGACTACCTTCTGGCACTTCTTTACGACCTGCGGTACCAGCCAGCGACGGTACATATTGCCGAAGCGCTGGTAGGCCGTTTGGGTATTAGGACCCTGGATCTTATCCATAAAGATAAGGTCGTGCAGGGTCAGGATCAGGGGGACGCGCGGCCACAGGGGCGCTGTATTAGCCGTACAGTGCAGTACATCTATCCGGTGACGTTGGGCATACATAGGTAGCTGAACCTGCTCCCAGGTAGCATAGTTAGTCCCCGGAATGGTAACCACCTTGCAATTGGATGAATCGGTAAGACAGATATGCTCATCCGGTTTTACAAAAACAACGTATTCGTGAGGAGTATCCAGGCGTTGCAGGGCTTTGACAAGCTCCAACGCCACTATATCCATCCCGTGTTTATTGGGTCTGAACAGTCTCTGCGCTTCGATACCAATTTTCATTTATTGCTATGCGTGGGTTAGTTCGTAAGGTATACCTGGCACTTATAGCAAAAACCGGGCCTGCATAGCTACTCCGGAGAGAGTACTGCTAGAGGTGGTAGCAGCAGTAACTGCTCTTTGACTACATGATACTCCCCAGGCGCGCTACTTCTTCTTCCAGGATAGGTTTCATGCGCTGAAGCTCGGCGGAAATTTCCTGATAAAGTGTCGGCAGTGAAGAGCGATCTGCTTCAAAGCGGGCGATGCGTTCAAATGCCTCCACCTTAGGGTGGAGCCACGTAAGCCCTACCATTGAGAATGAAGGCTTCAGCCGATGGGCTATTTCGCCGATCTCACCGTATTGGCCCGTTGTAAGCAGGCTGCTTATGTCCTCCCAGCGAGGAACCGAATCTGTCAAAAACGTTTCCAGCATGATATTGACGATAACAGCATCGTCACCATAAATCTGCTGTAGATAATCGACATCAAGAGAGGGATGGAGGTTGAGCATAATATATTCGGAAATAATCAGTATTGTGTGTAGTTATTCAAATACAGAAGGTCAGGACTAAATAGTATAGTATAACTGGTTATCAGGGGAGAACCAATGGATAAGGGCGGTGTGGTGTGATAAGTAAAACTGCATTAAAATAATTAGCTGGAATAAACTCTTACTATTCGTTACAACAAATTGGGACGCTGGTCGATCCAGGGCTGAGCCTGCTCAAGCTGGGCCGCCAGACGAAACATCAAACTTTCTTCCCCCATACGTCCGGTAAACATGACACCTACCGGTAGGTTGTTCTGCGTCCGGTGCATCGGTACAGACATGGACGGCTGCCCGGTCATATTGGCCAGGGTAGTATAAGGTATATAGCTGAAAGTACGCTCAGCTACCTGCTCTATTACTTTGGAGCCTTTCAGAAAGCGGTACCCACCGGTGGTCTGTAACAGCTTAAGCATGATATTCTCCTGGGCGCTGTTTTGCAGTTCACCAATTCGGATCGGTGGACGAGCCATCACAGACGTCAGTAGCAGGTCATACTGCTGATGGAAGGTAGCCATTGTACGCGAAAGCTCATTCCACCTGTACTGAGCATGCGCGTAATCAGCGGCTGTGTATACTTCCCCCAGCTTTGCTATTAACCACGTATTCATTTCTACATCCTCTTTTTGGATAGGCCGGCCCAGCCATTTACTTAAATGGCGAAGGGCGGCGGAAGTCTCTCCCACGAATACAGGCAAAAATGCTTCCAAAAACATCTCCGGCTCGAAAGGAATTGGAACTTCTTCTACTTCGTGACCAAGAGACATCAGTAATCGGGCTGCTTTTTCGACGGCACGTACACAATCGGCATCCAATTTATGCCACGACAGGGGGTGCTGGGTGCTGAACCCAATGCGGAGTTTTTCGGGCGCAGCCTCCACTTCCTGTAAGTAAGGTCGCTCCGGAGCCTGAACTACGTACGGGTCGCCGGGGAAATAGCCACTCAGCAAGTCGAGCAGCAGAGCGCTATCGCGTACGGTACGGGTCACACAGCCACTGACTACGGCTCCGCCCCATGCTTCACCCACCTGCGGCCCCAGCGATATACGACCCCGGGTGGGCTTGAGCCCGAATAGGCCGCAGCAGGAGGCCGGAATACGGATGGACCCACCACCGTCGGAGGCAGTGGCCGCTGGTACAATACCGGCGGCTACCGCGGCGGCCGATCCACCACTGGAACCACCCGTAGAGTAGTCGAGATTCCAGGGATTATGGGAGGGTCCGAAGGCGGTAGGTTCGGTAAATGGATTTAGTCCGAATTCGGGAGTGTTGGTCTTGCCAAAAAAAACCAGTCCGGCGGTCCGGCAGCGCTCTACATAGTAGCTGTCTACACTGGATACGTATTTGAAGTAGGCTTTGTTGCCGGAGCGCATGGGAGTACCCGCCCATTCCAGCGCCAGGTCTTTGAGGAGGAAGGGGACCCCGCGTAGTGGAGCTTCAGCCGGTAGCTCATCAATCATTTTGTACCCTTCGTTATACAGCGGGTGAATGATGGCATTGATCTTAGGATTGACTTTTTCGGCAATAGCCAGAGCCATATCAAGTAGCTCGCGGGGTGTTACCGCCCCCTGTCGAACCAGCCCGGCCAGGCCAATCGCATCATATTTCAGGTACTCGGCTGCTGTCATAGGTGTTGATGAAGTAAGGGTAAAGGATAAAGCGGCTGTTACCGCAGCGGAGCCGAAGCTACCGCTATCTTGGAGTCGGCCGTACCGTAGTACAGCCACCAGCGACCTTTATAGGGAACGAGCGCTTCCAGGAACGTAACGTTGTTGACCTGACCGGTGATCTCGTAAGCCTTGTCCGGCTTCATGAAATAACTTTTGGTACGATCAATCAGCTTGTCAGGCTCTTCCGCATTGAAGAGGAACTGTCCGGCGGTGTAGGTACCTTCGGGCAGGTTAACACGGCCTTTGCTGGCATCATACATACTGTTATAGATCAGTACAATCCCCTTTGGAGTCAGCAGGGCCGGTGGGCCGGGCTCGAGCAGGCGGTTGTCAAACTGGTCGGGTCGTACTTCGGCTACGGCTTTGAGTGACTGGCCGCTCCTGGTGAGGGGGTACCAGTTGATGAGGTCGTCGGAGATAGCTATATATAACTGCGGCTGATCGCCCCAGTACATCCAGTATTTACCGTTGATCTGGGTAGCTACTAATTTGCTGCCCACGCGCCGGCATACGATGGAACCTGACTTGGACCAGTAGTCTTCACCGCCGCCTTTGATGTGGTTTTTGAACACTGGGCCGTACTTGTGCCAGGTGAGCAGGTCGCGGGAGGTAGCTACGCAGAGGCGGGCTTTTTCGCCATCGTAGGCGGTGTAGGTCATGACATAAGTACCATCGGGAGCTTCCACTACGCGCGGGTCCTCTACGCCACCTTCCCATTCGTATTTTTTATAGGCATCGTTGTCCGGATAAAAGACTGGGTTGGGCAAGCGGGTGAAGTGGACGCCGTCGGTGCTGGTAGCCAGGCCGATGCGGGAGGTACCATTATGCTTGCCTACAGTATCTTCGGCCCGGTACAGCATGTGTATCTTACCATTCCGGACTACCGCGGCCGGGTTGAATACATCTTTCTGTTCCCAGTGGACCGTTTCACCCCGCACGGGGCAGTCGAAGGTAGTAGTGGCGCGGGGTGTGAGTACCGGATTAGCCTTATCATGCTTCCGGAATGTACCAATGGTCCACGACTGAGCGTAGGAGCCAGCAGTACCCAAACACAGGAAAGACAGCACCAGCAAACAGATGTAACGTATTCTCATAGCAGTGGTTTGTGGTAGTTTTAATATGTACTATTAGTGCCCTAAGGCTTTTTGAGATAGACTATAAATACATTTCGTATATCACTACGAGGGTCCTCTTTGGTAGGTGTAACAATACCCTCTACACCCGGATGGCTTGGTAGCAGAAAGCTTAGTCCATACTCCTTGCCCGTCATCAGAAAGTCCGGCAGAACTACCTTGTAGGTACGCTGCCGATCAAGGGGAACTCCGGCTACCTGCCAGGTACCTGTACGCTCATCATAGCTGGCATTATGGTGATGCAGAAACCCACCGTTGCCCCGGCTATTTCGACCTGCCTCAAGTACCTGCTGTAGTAGTTCGCCCGTCATAAGTACCTGCGATATACCTCCTCCGAATGGCAATATACGTACGATATCGTACTGAGAGATAGTACCCTCCAGTACATCATCTACCCGCACCGAACCTCCATTAAACAGGGCCAGGTCACTTCCCGGGAAAGCCTCATACATGCTGCTGGCAATGGCGCTGGTGAGGGCAGAGTGCTCGCTTCGGACGGTGGCTTCGCGTCCGTCCCAGGGTACCTGGGTGGTATACACGATTTCGTCGGGCGCAAAGCCCAGCTCCTGAAAGCTCTGTGCGGCTATCTGCTGCCACTTGGACACTAAGGCCGCGGTGCGGGGTTCTTCCGGTACGGAACTATCAATAGTTTTCAGAACAGACTTTACCCTGGCGCGCTTTTGCTTCGGATTGACACGCAGCTGGTGAATGTACACCGTTTTGGCGTTGGCGTCGGCCTTGGCAATTGTGACCGGACCTACCTTCTCCTTCATGTGATCGTGGTCGTGACCTCCCATAATAAGGGTAAGGCCCGGGAGTTGCTCGGCCAGGCGACGGTCATCGGCCATTTCCAGGTGAGTCAGGGCTACTACCACGTCGCAACGGTTTTTCAGGTCCTCATACTCACGGCGTGCTACCTCAAAGGGATCACTTACTGCGACAAAATCCTTCTGCACCGGTAGACACAGGGCAAACATACCCACCCTCACTTTGCCGTTATCCAGAATGACCGAGGTAGGGAAAGCGGCGCCATCCTTAGAAAAAGGTACGGTCTGGTCCCCTTTCTGTAGCTGCATATTGGCAATCACCCACCGGAACCTTGACTCTTCAATGCGCTTATTGAGTACGATGGGGGCCTCTTCGTCGTAGTCAAATTCGTGATTTCCGAAGGTGACATACTCCACTCCCGCGCTGTTCATAACCTCCACCATCTGCTTGCCACGGATGCGCTCACCTTCATGACGAAGGGTACCTATGACCGAAGGACTCAGAAAGTCGCCGGAATGGACAAAGAAGGTACTTTCGGGGTGCTTCCGGCGTAGTTGCTGATTGACATGAGCTACCCGGGCCATTCCTCCTGATTTACCATGATCCAGCGGAGCTATTTCATAGACATCATTAATGTGAAGAAAAGTGATGGTACGGCCCGACTGGCAGGAGGTAAGGAATGCAAACAGGATTCCGGTGGACAGAAGCTTCCACTTATTCATATTGTATCTACGATGGGCTTTCATGGTTATTCTTCCTCTTCAAGTATGTACAGAGTAGCCAGCCATCGTTCCCGCTGGCGTGTGGCCCGGGCGTCGTCCAGTACGTTGAGCTGGACATTGCCGTTACTGAAGGTGGTCATCTGCAGTCCGACAAAAGCCAGGGCTTCGTTGAGGCGGGTCTCCAGCGGAGTGTTGGTATGTATACACTCCTGCCAGTACCAGTCCAGCGGCTGCTCGGCTACCTCTTCTACTACGGCCTTGTAGTCTTCCAGGGTATATCCGACGTAGGGCTTGCCGAAGCGTTGCCACAGCAAACGCATCACGTCGTCCAGCGATCGCTCGTGGTTATGTTTTTTGCGCAGGTACAGGTCCAGGATCAGGGCCACCAGCGCTCCCTTATGATATACGGATACCTTACGTTTGGGGATACCTTTCTCATAGCCATCCAGCCACAGGTCCAGCGATGACTCGATCAGCGACTGAGAGGCTCCGGCGCTATGCTCGAAGTGGCGCTTCATGTATACCTGCAGCTCTTTGAAGTACGCCTCATCATCAAACACCCCGGAGCGCCTCAAGAACAGGTCGCCGTAGTAGGTAGTACAGCCTTCGGCTACAAAGCAGGTCGGGAAGTAGTTTTCTTTCGTGAAATCATAGGGCAGGAGCTCAGCAGGCCGGATCCGAATAATATTCCAGGTATGGAAAAGCTCGTGCGAGCTTACCCCCAGCAGGTCGGTGTACAGGCCTTCGCCCTCATCATCGGGGCCGAGTACAATCATGGTAGAGCTGTGGTGCTCCACGCCGTGGTAGAACGCTGTGGGCAGTATAAGGTTCAGGAAGTGAAACTCCTTCTCCGGAAATTCACCCATGGTAGCAATCTGCTCGCGGGAGAAGCGGGCAAAGTCGGTGCGAATACGTCGCCAGTTAGGTCGCAGGTTGCCGTACATCCACACGTGGAAGTGGATACTACCCTCTTCGTATACTTCGTGCTGAAGGGAGCCCGAAGCCAGCAGAGGGCTATCGACCAGCTGGTAGTAGTCTAAGGCCTCTAAGGTATGCTTTTGTACCTCCGGTAAGCCACAGGCTATTTCGTATTCAGGGGGAAGCGCCAGTTCTATCCGGCATGGCTCGGTAATACGCCCTTCGGTGTAAAGGCAGAAATTGATAAAGTTTAGATACCAGAGGTCTTCGTCCACGTAGCTGCTACCGGCATTCTGGATATTGGCGTAAAAATTGTATCGGATTACAACCTCCTGCTCTCCCGCGGTATCTATCAGCCAGCGGTCTTTGGTAACTTTGCGGAATGACCGCAATTGGCCCGAACCGCCCTGTACTTCCAGGCGTTGTATATATTTAGCAAAATTCTGAATCTCGTAGCGACCGGGGCGCCAGGCAGGAAGTTGTACTTCAATTGACTCGCTTTGTATGTCAGAGACTGTGTAACTTATCTCTAAAAAACGAGAGGCCGGGTCGGCTACGGAAATTTGGTATAGCATGGGCAGGTGTGCTGAAAGGTGGCCGTCGTAACTAGCTACGGTGCGGCTTACAAACCAAAAAGTTAATTTTAAACGTTATTACTAATCAGTAAAAATAGCAATCCTATTTAAAATGAAAAGATTTATCCTCTTATTAATAGTAATCTTCGCCTTTGGAGCAACCAGTCAGGAGGCTCTGGCCCAGATCGATGAATACTTCAAAGTAGATAGTACCCGCAACGAACAACCCCGTCGCCCTACTGATACATCAGTACCCTCCACCAGAGATAATGATCAGGTACCTAATGAGGTACTACCTATCAGCGAGCGTATCCGCCTGGGCGGAAGCTTCGGGCTGGGCTTTGGTACTGTCACCAATATTAACCTATCACCCATGGCCGGTCTTCAGCTCACCGAAAAACTGGTAGGAGGTGTCGGTGTTACCTATATGTGGCTGTACTCCCGCCGCCTGGGTGTCAATAACAACTACTACGGAGGCCGTACCTTCCTGATGTACTCTGTTCTGCCCATGGTGACCCTGCAGGCAGAGTACGAGGGAATGAACGTTGAGTACTATAATCCCGCCGAAAGACGAAACCAGCGCATGTGGATCGGATCGCCCCTGCTGGGAGGTGCCTATACCCAGCCGCTCGGAGGCCGTTACACCAAGGCCGTACACATGACGCTGCTCTATAACCTCAACTACCAGAATCAGCTGAATCCTTACACCGGACGGAATATTTCCCCCTATACCAGTCCGTTTGTATTCCGAATTACATTCCTTTAAGCTACAGCCGGAGCTTAGTACCTGATTCAGGTCTATGAATTAGCCTTACGGGTTCCGTACCTTTGGCCTTTATTTTAAAGTACTACTACTATAACTATGGAGAATCCGGTTTTGATTTTTGGCGCAGGAAGCATCGGCAACCAGGTCTACGATATTTTTCGTCGTAATGGTGTGCTGATCTATGGCTTCCTGGATGATAACAAAGAATTACAGGGGAAAGAAATAGGGGAGGCAAGCGTATTGGGTGACACTGACGACGGTGGCTTCCTGAAGGTAATTGGCTCCAAGTGTGAAGCCTTCGTGGCGATCGGGGAGCGTACCGTACGCGAGCAGCTGGTAGGTATGCTTAACGAAAGGCGCAAAACCATGCCCGTTAATGCAATCCATGACCGGGCTATAGTATCGGAACTGGCCTCGCTGGGGCACGGCAATCTGATAGCCGCGCAGGTATCAGTGGCTGCCCAGGCCCACATTGGTCACCACTGCCAGATCCAGACGGGAGCCATCCTGGATACGTTCGTAGAGGTAGGTGATTTTGTAAACATAGGCGCGGGAGCCGTTATTAATGACCGCGTGACCATCGGGGACGGAGCTTTCATCGGCTCAGGAGCGATTATTGTAGCCGGAATAAAGATCGGGAAGAATGCCCGGATCGGGGCCGGATCGGTCGTGATTGAGAACGTAGCCGATGGCGCCACCGTATTCGGTAACCCGGCTAAAAAATTTTAGTACAAAAGATTTAGGAAACAGTAAGACAATAAATTAGCCTCAAGCTTTTTAATTATTCTTAAAGCCATTATCTTTGCAGTCCTTTTTGGGAAAGTAGTGAAAGAGCTATCTAAATATAACATAGACATATACGGTCTGGAAGACAAACGGTATGTCTACGACTTCGAGTCCGGCGATGCGTTTTTTGAAGAAATGCAGCAGGATGTCATACAGCACGGAACATTTCGGGCTCAGGTGACGCTGGACAAGTCGGCCACAATGGTGCAGCTACAGTTTGAAATCAACGGAAGCGTAGAGTTAACCTGTGACCGCACCCTGGATCCGTTCGATGAACCCATCGATACTCAGGGACGCATGATTCTTAAATTCGGGGACCATGACGAGGAGCTTACGGAGGAGATAGAGATTATCAACCGTAATACCAATCGCATCAATGTAGCCCGTTATATTTTTGATTTCATTGTGCTGTCTCTGCCTATGAAACGACTCCATCCGAGCATACGCAACGAGGAGGAAGGCGATGAGGAAGATGAGTTCGAAGCACTGGTGTACACTTCACACAGTGATAACGAGCCTGACGAAGAGGAGATTACTCCTGACGATGAAAAGGAGGGGGATATCGACCCGCGTTGGGAAGCATTGAGAAAATTAAGAGGAAAGTAACTATAAACGAACAATCATAAATTAGAGTATAGATCATGGCACATCCGAAACGGAGACATTCAAAGACCCGCCGCGATACACGCAGAGCGCATGACTCACTGAGTGGTAAGCAACTAAGTGTAGATTCCACTACCGGTGAAATCCACCAGCTACACCGCGCTCACGTACACGAGGGTAACCTTTACTACCGCGGTAAAATGGTAGTAGAAAATTACGCTAAGACGGTCTAATTCCGTATGTTAGCACCTATGAATTTCGCAGCAGCCGTATAAAAGTTGTTGCGAAATTCTTTTTTACTCCAACGCAACTGCTAATTTTACACCCACGATTTCCTTTTTTTAGCTTATTAAAAGAGTGTAAATGAAAATTGCAGTAGATGCTATGGGTGGCGATTTTGCCCCGCAAGCAATAGTAGAAGGGGTAATAATGGCTACTTCCGAACTACCTTCCGACGCACGTATTGTGCTGGTTGGTCGGGAAGGCATTATCCGCGAGATTTTCCAGAAGCATAACTTTGATTCACCAGTGGTGGAGATTGTCCACACGGAGGATGTAATAGAAATGGGCGAGCACCCCACGAAGGCGCTCTCACAGAAACCCAATTCCAGCATTGGAGTTGGGTTTAAGCTTTTGAAGGAGAAGGCTGTTGATATTTTCTGTAGTGCCGGTAATACCGGAGCTATGACGGTTGGAGCCTTGTTCAGCATACGGGCCATCGAAGGAATCATTCGTCCGGCCATCGCGGGCTATGTACCTCAGATCAGCGGCAGCCATACCATTATGCTGGATATTGGTGCCAATGCCGACTGCAAGCCCGAGACCCTAGCTCAGTTCGGTGAGATCGGCTCACTATACGCCCAGTATACCCTGAAGCTAGATCGGCCTCGCGTAGCCCTGATGAACATTGGCGAAGAGGAGCAGAAAGGCTCTCTGATAGCACAGGCTGCTTATCAATTGCTGAAAGACAACAAACGCATCAACTTTATTGGAAATATTGAAGGCAAAGACCTCTTTGTTGACAAAGCTGATGTCATCGTAACGGATGGCTTTACGGGGAATGCTTTATACAAGCTTGGAGAGTCACTATACGACCTTTCCAAAAAGCGTGGCTTCCAGGATGACTTTATTGATAAGACCAACTACGAAGCCATTGGCGGTAGCCCGATCATTGGTGTCAACGGAAACGTCATGATTGCTCACGGAGTATCATCACCCTTAGCCATTAAGAACATGATATCATGGGCTTATAAACAGGTTAAGGCCAATGCGTATGTACATATTACCCAGGCTCTGGCCTAAGAGTAGCCCAGAATATAGAGGGCTGTTTCGTCTGCTGCGGTACAAGTCCCACCACACCCTAAAAAATATTGTTGCCTAAGATAGTGATTGCGGTTGCTGTCTGCCTACTTGTAAGACAAGCGATAAATTAGTTTGATGAGGTGCCCAGGTACCTGATCATATTCTCAAAGCCCAACTGGGTTTTGTAAAAGAATGTTAAATACCATGACCCACGTAAAAGCCTCTATTACAGGCGTACACGGATACGTTCCTGACTACATCCTGACTAATGCCGAGTTAGAACAAATGGTTGAGACCAATGACGAGTGGATCGTCAGCAGGACGGGGATCAAAGAGAGACGTATTCTGAAAGGGGAAGGCCTGGGTAGTTCACATATGGGAGCTGAGGCCGTCAAAGGTCTGCTTGCCAAAACCAATACCCGACCCGAAGAAATCGATCTGTTGATTTGTGCTACTACTACACCTGACTTTGTGTTTCCGTGTACCGCTAATCTCATATGCGATATGGTCGGAATACGCCAGATCGGGAGTTTTGATATTCAGGCTGCCTGTTCAGGATTTCTTTATGCCCTGACCATTGGTTCACAGTTTATCGAAACGGGTAAATATAAGAAAGTAGTGGTAGTGGGCGCCGATAAGATGTCGGCCATTACTGACTATACCGACCGTACAACCTGTATCCTGTTTGGTGACGGAGCCGGAGCGGTACTGCTTGAGCCCGATGAAGATGGCTTCGGAGTACTTGACTCTATCATCAGATCAGATGGCGTTGGGCAGCCTTACCTGCACCAGAAAGCCGGAGGTAGCCGCTACCCACCCACCCACGAGACGATCGAGAAGCGCTGGCACTACGCCTACCAGGATGGTCCGCAGGTATTTAAGTTTGCGGTGAAGAACATGGCCGATGTATCCGCCGAGATCATGGAACGTAACCAGCTGCGGGGCGATGATGTAGCCTGGCTGGTCCCTCACCAGGCCAACCGCCGTATCATTGAGGCTACGGCCAACCGCATGGGAGTCGGTATGAATAAGGTAATGATGAACATCCATAAATACGGCAACACGACCGCCGCTACCATACCGTTGTGTCTGTGGGATTACGAGTCACAGCTTCATAAAGGAGACAATTTGGTACTCGCAGCCTTTGGAGGCGGTTTTACCTGGGGATCGGCCTATGTAAAGTGGGCGTATGGAGCATAGTGTACTGCCGATACAGGGAAAATAATTGAACAATTACACAGAAGAAAGCATTTGAATAGGGATAGTTTGCTTATTATCAGCTAATTCAAACATTTTACAAACTACATTACTTATTAACTACTAGCATGGCATCGACTGCAGATATCCGTAATGGATTAGTGATTGAATTCAATAATGATCTGTATCAGATTATTGACTTTCAACACGTAAAGCCTGGTAAAGGTAACGCGTTCGTACGTACAAAGCTCAAGAGCCTTACCTCCGGCAAGGTGTTGGATAATACTTTCTCATCGGGAGCTACTATTAACCCGGTACGGGTGGAGCGTCATAAATTTCAGTTTCTGTACAAGGATGAAGTGGGCTACAACTTCATGAACTCTGAGACCTTCGAGCAGATACTGCTGGACGAGAAACTGGTAGACGGAGCCAATCTGATGAAGGAGGGACAGGAAGTTGAAATCCTTATGAATACCGAAAATGATACTCCGCTTACCTGCGAACTACCCGCTTTTGTGGAGCTGGAAGTAACATACGCTGAGCCGGGGGTACGTGGTGATACCGCCAACTCTCCCAAAAAACCGGTGGAAGTAGAAACCGGAGCTACCATCATGGTACCTTTGTTCATCGAGCAGGGGCAGCGGATCAAAGTAGATACTCGTACTCTTGATTACGTTGAAAGGGTAAAATAAGGATACAGTAGCAAAGGAGACTGGATGACATTCGTACTATTTCTGATGCTTCCTTTGCTTGTTCTTGTCACAAATGGTTTAAAATAAGACTACATGGAAACCAACGAAATTCAGAAACTCATTGACTTCATTGCTCAGTCAGGGCTTGATGAAGTGAACATCGAAACAGCTGATTTAAAAATAAAAGTGAAGCGCTACGGTACGCCGGTAGTCGCTAGTGCCGCTCCTGCTCAGGTTTCTTCTGCGCCAGTAGCATCTGTGGCTGCTGCCGCACCAGCCGCTGCTCCTGCTCCTGTTGCTGCTGCGCCTGCCGCGTCAGACGAGTCAAAATATATCACTATCAAGTCGCCCATGATTGGTACTTTCTACCGTGCATCCAGCCCCGAAGCACCTGCTCTGGTAAATATTGGGGATGAGGTTAAGCCCGGTAAGCCCGTGTGTATCATCGAGGCGATGAAACTATTTAATGAGATTGAGTCAGAAGTAGGTGGCCGTATCGTGAAGGTACTGGTTGAGAACGCTACACCGGTAGAGTTCGATCAGCCGCTGTTCCTGGTAGAGCCAGTCTGATCGCTGAGCCTTACTCCCGCCGCTGAAAGGCCCGGATGGGAAACAGGAATAAGTAAAACAATTGGTCATTGATCAATGGTAACTGTTAATAGAAATAACCGTGTTTAAGAAAATACTCATAGCCAACCGAGGCGAAATAGCCCTGCGTATTATCCGGACGTGCCGCGAAATGGGCATCAAAACGGTAGCGGTCTATTCTACCGCTGACCGCGACAGCCTACACGTTCGCTTTGCTGATGAGGCGGTATGTATCGGACCGCCCGTAAGCCGACAGTCTTACCTTAATATCCCTAATATCATATCAGCGGCCGAAGTGACTGGAGCCGATGCCATTCACCCTGGCTACGGATTCTTGTCTGAGAATGCTGAATTCTCTCAGATTTGCGCAGACTACGGCATCAAGTTTATCGGTGCTACCGCTGCCCAGATCAACAGCATGGGTGATAAAGCTACGGCCAAGGCTACCATGCGTGCCGCCGGAGTACCCGTTGTACCCGGTTCAGAAGGTCTGCTTGACTCGATCGAGCAGGGTAAAAAGCTGGCAGTCGATATGGGCTACCCGGTTATCCTGAAAGCTACTGCCGGTGGTGGCGGACGCGGTATGCGTATCGTAAACAAGCCTGAGGAGTTTGAGAAGGCCTGGAATGATGCCCGTACCGAGTCAGGAGCTGCCTTTGGTAATGATGCGCTTTATCTCGAAAAGTTTGTAGAAGAGCCCCGTCACATTGAGATCCAGATTGTAGGTGATCAGTACGGAAAAGTGTGCCACCTGTCGGAGCGTGACTGCTCCATCCAGCGTCGTCACCAGAAGCTGGTAGAAGAAACTCCCTCACCGATCATTACACCCGAACTACGGGAACAGATGGGTGAAGCGGCTGTAAAAGGAGCTCAGTTTATTGGCTACGAAGGAGCCGGTACTATCGAGTTCCTGGTAGATAAGCACGGTAACTTCTACTTTATGGAGATGAATACCCGTATCCAGGTAGAGCACCCCATCACCGAAGAGGTTACTGATTTCGACCTGATTAAGGAGCAGATCAAAGTAGCGGCTGGTGAGCCTATCTCGGGCCGTAATTATACGCCAAAGCTGTTCTCCATGGAGTGCCGTATCAACGCCGAAGATCCGGCGAATGGTTTCCGTCCCAGCCCCGGTAAGATCACTAACCTACACTTCCCCGGGGGGCACGGTGTCAGGATAGATAGCCACGTATACAGCGGCTACACCATCCCGCCTAACTACGACTCTATGATCGCTAAACTGATCGTAACGGGACAGTCGCGGGAGGAAGTAGTAACCCGTATGAAGCGTGCCCTGCAGGAGTTTGTAATTGAAGGAATCAAGACTACGATTCCTTTCCATATCAAGCTTATGGACGACCCAGGCTTCCGCTCTGGCAACTTCACGACTAAGTTCTTAGAAAGTTTTGATTTCAGCGGATTGTAATCGTACAAGATTCACCTATATAGTAAGCCGGACCCTGAGGGGCCGGCTTTTTTTGTAGTTATATCATAAAGTGAATAAGCTGGACCCGATGTGAGGTAGCCTGGGTGCAGGAGGGGGATCAACTATACAGCAGGCGCGGGTGGTATGGGTAAAATAGCAAATGGACTCGCTTTACTATCCAATGTGAGGCGCCACAGTCTCCCTCCCTAAAACCTTTCTTTCTTAATGAACGTACTGCACTGGACGGATTATGTCGTCTTCTTTTTGTATTTCATAGGCGTAAGTACCTATGGCTATTGGGTATACAAACGTAAAAAGAGTAGTGAGGTAAATACTAAAGATTTTTTTCTGGCGGAAGGCTCCCTGACCTGGTGGGCTATTGGAGCTTCGCTGATTGCTTCTAATATCTCGGCAGAGCATTTTATTGGGATGTCAGGCTCGGGCTTTGCCATGGGACTGGCCATATCATCCTATGAATGGATGTCGGCGGCAGCGTTGGTCGTAGTGGCGGTATTCTTTATACCCGTATACCTCCGCAACAAGATCTACACCATGCCGCAACTCCTGTCGCAGCGCTACAACGATACAGTGAGTACCATTATGGCCGTCTTCTGGCTGTTGCTCTACATCTTCGTTAACCTTACTTCTATTCTTTACCTAGGAGCGCTGGCCGTAGAAACCATTTCAGGTATTCCATTCCTGTACTGTATGGTGGGGCTGGCGCTGTTTGCCATTTTTATTACACTGGGAGGTATGAAAGTAATCGGCTATACCGATGTAGTACAGGTAGTCGTACTGGTACTAGGCGGGCTGGTCGTGACTTACCTGGCGCTGGATATGGTATCCGACGAATTTGGCGGCGGCGGTGCACTCGATGGTTTAGGTATACTCCGGCAGGAAGCCGACACGCATTTTCACATGATCTTTGATGAGCGCCACAAGTACTACTACGAGTTGCCCGGCCTGTCTATCCTGATTGGCGGAATGTGGATCAATAACCTGAACTACTGGGGCTGTAACCAGTACATCATCCAGCGTGCACTGGGAGCCGATCTGCCCACGGCCCGGGCGGGTATCCTGTTTGCAGCATTTCTTAAGATTTTCATCCCCATCATTGTTGTAATTCCGGGTATAGCTGCTTATGTGCTATATCAAAATGGGTACTTCCAGCAGGAGATGCTGGATACCGCTGGCCTGGTGAAGCCCGACCACGCGTACCCTACCCTGATGAACCTTCTGCCCAGGGGTCTTAAAGGCCTTGCGTTTGCGGCTTTGACGGCGGCTATTGTAGCCTCGCTGGCGGGTAAGTGTAACAGTATCTCCACTATTTTTAGCCTGGATATTTACCATAAGTTCTTTGATAAAGGGGCTTCTGATCGAAAGATCGTGTGGGTAGGACGTCTGGCTGTTTGGGGAGCTTTTGCTATTGCCCTACTGATCACCCCGCAGCTCCGGCACCTGGAGCAGGCTTACCAATTTATTCAGGAGTACTCCAACTACATCACGCCGGGTGCATTTGCCCTTTTCTTTCTGGGGATTTTCTGGAAGAAGACGACCTCCCTGGCAGCTATGTGGGCGGCTTTCCTGACGCTACCGCTCTCGATCCTGTTCAAATCAATGCCTTTTCTGCTTGACACGCTAGTTGGAATTCAGATCAATCCTATACCATTCCTGGACCGTACACTGTGGGTATTCTGTATTCTGGTAGTGCTCATGGTAGCTATATCACTTCTCATAAAAGAAGATCAGGCAGATAGAAAAGCGTTGGAAGTGAAGCCTAGTATGTTCAGGGTCTCCCCCTCATTCGTAGTACTATCTATCCTGATCGGAGGGATACTTACGGCTCTGTATACGGTGTTCTGGTAGGTAGTACCTACAATCTGGCTAGGCTATGTTTCGTGAAAGGTAATATCAGATTACTACCATTTTTTCGTTAGTAGTGTATAGCGTAGGGGTAACCCCTCCTTCGATTGTCTTAGAAACATAACTAACATAACTTGCCATGAAAAACCTGCGATCTATATCCTTGTGGGCTATCTTGTTACTACTGGGAAGCTTTGCCACTTCCTGTGTGTATCATAATCGCCCACCACGCCGTTACGACTATGGGTATCGTATGCCACCGCCACCTCCACGGGTTATAGTGGTACATCCGGGCCCACCGCCACCCCGTGTAGTATACCGGGACCATCCTGGTAACCATGGCCGTCGGAATGGTCACTACAAGCAAGGGCGCTATGATAACGGACGCCGTAACTATGAGTACGACGAAAGACAGCTTCGTAGCAACCGGAATTACAATCAAAACCGTCGCTATGATGAGAGTGCCCGCCGTGACCGCTCACGTGGCCCGCGCTGATAGAATCAGAAGTAACAGTCTATTTTTGGATTGATAGTCTTATAAACGGCTGCCTTCCCGGCAGCCGTTTATATATTTTTACAGCTTACCTTACCGAATGATGCAGCTGATCATGTATGCAGAACATTTTCTGTCTGATCCGGTTATTTAGGTTCAGTAAGTCTACTGTCATCCAAGCTTTTGTATATATTTACAGAATCAACAGCATTATCGGCTTATCCCTATGAAAACTTCCGAAATAAACGAAAACGAACCGCTGCAAAGCCTTGACCAGTGGGAGGATGATCTTCTGGAACGCTATCCGGAGCCTTTCACCAAAGCCAAAGAAGAGTACCGTAACTACGATACGCCGGAGCGGGACACGGTGCGGGAATTCTATAGACTCAACCACCGCTACCAGACCTATGACTTTGTACTGGAAAAGGAGCGGGAGTTTCTGAAGTTTGACAAGAAGGAAATGCCTGTATGGGCTGCTTTTGACTTCCTGAATACACTGGTGGATGATTCGGACCCAGATACCGATCTGGATCAGCTTCAGCACCTGCTGCAGACTTCCGAGGCTATACGTGCGGACGGCCATCCCGACTGGTTTGTACTGGTAGGTCTGGTACATGACCTCGGTAAAGTACTGTGTCTCTTTGGCGAGCCCCAGTGGGCCGTGGTTGGTGATACCTTCCCGGTAGGTTGTGCGCACTCTGACAAGATCGTATACCCTGAATACTTCAAAGACAACCCCGATACCTACGACGAGCGCTACAACACCAAGTACGGTGTGTACGAGCCGAACTGTGGTCTGCGCAATGTACATATGTCGTGGGGACATGACGAGTACATCTATCAGATGATGAAGGATTATATCCCTGAAGAGGGACTGTACATGCTGCGTTACCACTCATTCTACTCACAGCACCGCGAGCACGCTTATGAGCACCTGATGGATGAGCACGATCACGAGATGTTTAAGTGGGTAGATAAGTTTAACCCGTATGACCTGTACTCTAAATCGCCCGTTGCCCCCAACTGGCAGGAGCTGCGTCCTTACTACGAGAATCTGGTAGCTAAGTACCTGCCTGCTACACTGCGTTTCTAAGTAGGTAGCTGTTAGGCAGTAGCATATAGATATTTCAAAGTCTTTACAAACAAGAGCGGCTCACTGGTACTACCAGTGAGCCGCTCTTGTTTGTACCGTACTATTATTTAGAGAGAAGTACCTGCGCCGCTTGCAAATAAGCTACTTAGCCTTTTTGTTTGCAGGTTGTAAGTACTATCCCCTCTCATCTTGCTATGCTTGCTGTTTCCATTGTTATATATCTGCTGCTCAACCTGGGTATAGGTATGTGGGCTTCGCGCCGGGTATCAACGACCAGGGATTTTATTCTGGCCGGGCGGAGCCTACCGCTGGTGCTGGCCGCCTCCGCCACCTTCGCCACCTGGTTCGGCTCAGAAACGATCATGGGAGCACCGGGAGAATTTATCAAGAATGGGGTACTGGGCATCATTGAAGATCCCTTTGGGGCGGCTCTGTGTCTGTTTCTGGTGGGTATTTTCTTTGCGCGCCGTTTCTACCAGATGAATATCATCACCTTCTGCGATTTCTTTCGGTTGCGGTTCGGTAGACCTGCTGAGTTGCTTTCGGCTATTCTGATTATTCCCTCTTATTTTAGCTGGATAGCCGCACAACTTATAGCCATGGGTATAGTCCTGAAGGTAGTACTTGGCTGGCCCCTTACCGAATGTATTCTACTGAGTTCGGTGGTCGTAATCCTGTACACCCTGATGGGAGGGATGTGGTCTATATCTATTACGGACTTCGTGCAGACCATGATGATCATTGCCGGGCTCGTATTTGTGTCGGTAGTACTGTATCAGAAAGCGGGTGGGTTCACTCCCATTGTTAACCAGATGCCCGACGGCTTCTTTCGCTTCTACCCCGACTGGACATTCAAAAGTTCGGTAGAGTACTTCGCCGCCTGGATTACCATTGGATTGGGCTCCATACCGCAGCAGGATGTATTTCAGCGGGTGATGGCGGCCAGGTCGGCCGATGTGTCGGTGAAGGCGTCGTTGCTGTCGTCCTTTATGTACCTGACCATCGCGCTGCTCCCCCTGTTCATTGGACTTTGCGGACACCTGCTGTACCCCGAGCTAGAGAAGCAGGACTCTCAGATGATCATCCCGAACATGGTGCTGCTGCATACCGGGCTGCCCTTACAGATCCTGTTCTTTGGAGCCCTGGTATCAGCCATTCTCAGTACTACCAGTAGTGCCATACTGGCTCCGGCGGCGGTATTAGGTGAAAATATTGTCAAGTTCTTCCGCCCCGACCTGTCCGACCGTCAGTTGCTGCTGGTAATAAGGGTAGGTATTCTGGCTATTACAGTGATTTGTATTGTGATGGCTACGACGCGTGAAAGCATCTTTGAACTGGTCAGTGAGTCATCGGCTTTTAGCCTGGTGTCCCTGTTTGTACCCTTAGCAGCCGGACTGTACTGGCAACGGGCTAATCAGCTGGGTTGTATCTTATCCATGAGTGTAGGGCTGGTGGTGTGGCTGGCGTGTATGTGGCTGGAAACCGAGTACCCGCCTATGATCTACGGATTGCTAGCTAGTATAGTAGGTATGGTCGCAGGGATTGCTTTCGGCAATTCGGCGGTGAAGTATGATCCGCTGGTGGAGAATAAGGAGGCATTACATTAGCTTTTTGGGTACAGGTTCTTTTATCATAAACCTTAATGGAAAAAGAACCTCATCCTTTGTGGTCTGTTACCCGCCGTGGCTTTATGAAGTCGTCGGTAGGCTTGGCCGTTGCTCCGTTCTTTGGAGCCAAATCCAATCCAGTAGAGGTGTCTCTGCTCTTATCCCCAACTCCTATGTCCCTTCCTGATAGTTCACAAAGTATTATTGGTAACTACGGTAGCTGGGCCGCCGGACTGCGAGCTAATCCGCCTAAGCTATCTCTGCGGGCTACGCCTAAAATGAAGCTGAGCGCCTGGAAAAAGGAAGCTTTGCCCAAGGTAAAAGAACTGGTGGCGAGTCCACCGATCAACCAGGTACCTGCTATGACAGTGGGGAAGAGATATGTGTACGATGGACTGGAAATTGAAGAGTTGACGTGGCAGCTACCCTACGGCCGACCTACCAAAGCGTTACTTCTGAAACCCGAGGGAACTCAAAAACCTCTGCCAGCCATTCTGGCCCTGCACGATCATAGCGGTGAAAAGTACTACGGTTATGCAAAGATCACCCGCACCTCCGACCAGCAGGACCCCCACATGCGCGAGCATCAGGCGGGCTACTACCAGGGCAGAGCCTGGGCCAATGAAGTAGCTAAACGCGGTTATGTGGTGCTGGTGCCGGATGCCTTTCTGTTTGGCAGTCGCCGGGCCTACTACGAAGATGTTGCGGGCATCAGCTGGGGAATGCCTAAAACCGGGGCGAAAAGCGACGCGGAGATTACCACTCAGGAAGAGATAGATGCCTACAACGCCTGGTCGTCTGCCCACGAGCACGTGGTATCCAAATCTTTGTTTTGTGCCGGAACTACCTGGCCTGGCGTAGTACTAGCCGAAGATCAGGTGGCGCTGATGGTACTGAGCCAGCGGCCTGATGTGGACCCAAAACGGCTAGGTTGCGCAGGACTATCGGGAGGCGGCCTGCGCACGGTGTATCTGGCGGGCCTTGACGATCGTATCAAATGCGCGGTGTGTGTGGGTTTTATGTCTACTTGGAATGATTTCCTGCTCAACAAGGCCTACACGCATACCTGGATGACGTACACCCCGCTACTACCCAACTACCTGGAGTTTCCGGAGATACTCGGACTGCGTGCACCTCTGCCCGTGATGGTGCAAAGCAACAATCAGGACCGGCTATTTACAGGGGCCGAAATGAAGAAAGCTGATGCTATTCTGCGGGAAGTATATACCCTTGCCGGTGCGGGAGATGCCTATCAGGGCCGGTTCTACGAAGGAGACCATAAATTCGATGTGGCTATGCAAACTGATGCTTTCGCGTGGTTTGATAAGTGGCTACGTGGATGAAGATAGATCAGTGCCCTTGGGTTTAGGGAACCAAAAGAAAAGTTAATGAAGGTAACTCCAACAAGAGCGGAAAGCTGTTGTTTAGGTAATTGGTTATATTTGTAAAAAGCTCGGTAATGGATAAAGTACTTGAACGCATTACATTAAATCCTGCTGTTTGTAATGGTAAGCCTACGCTTCGGAACATGCGTTTTACCGTGTCGCAGCTATTGGAGCTATTAGCCGCGGGTATGACGGAGGCGGAGATCCTGGCGGACTATCCTTATCTGGAAAAAGAGGATATTCAAGCCTGCCTTCTGTACGCTTCTCACATTGCGGATGCCCGTACTATTGTTCCGGTACAGGATAAAGCGGCGTAAACAGGTATATGTTACGCTTCATTGTTGATACATAGTTGCCACCTGTTCTAGCTACTTTTCTACGCAGAAAAGGCTTTGATGCTACTCACACCACAGATTACCCTCAGGCCCAGTATCTCGCTGATCAGGAAATAAGGCAGATAGCAACTGAAGAAGGTAGGGTTATTGTCACCAAAGATGATGACTTTCTGGACTATTACTGGGCGAAAGGAGCACCGCCTAAGGTTCTTAAACTTTCAATTGGGAACATCAGGAACAATGACTTAATTGATTTACTCGAAGCTAATTTACAAACTATCAATAAGCTTTTTCAAGAGGACGCAAATGTTGTTGTCTTTGGCCGTAACAGCTTGATAAGCTACTAAGAGTACTATTCAATATCCCCATTCCCAAGCTGTTCTTTCGCTGCCGCCAGTTTGTAACTGGTGGCTTAGGTAATAAATGAAGTCTAAGACTGGCACAATAACTTAATGGCTCATGCGCCAGAAGTAGGAAAATCATCGTGGCTATTCAAGTAAAAGACTTATAGGATTATTTACCACCAGTTGCAAACTGGCGGTAACGGAGAACTCATTTGAGATAAAAGTAAGGGAGCCTTCGCTCCCTATTAAATTATCCCCCCACCAGCACGACCTTGCTAGTACCGTCAATACCTTTCTCCACCTGAATCTGTACCGGAATCCGGTCTTTCATTTCGTGGCGGTGCGAGATGACGCCCACGATTTTCTGGCTGTCGCTTTGGAGCCTTTCGAGCGTGGCGAGGGCGATCTCTAACGAGTCGGGATCGAGGGTACCGAAGCCTTCGTCAATGAACAGGCTCTCAATACGCACATTACGGGAGGCAAGATCAGATAGCGCTAACGCCAGAGCCAGGCTAATCGTAAAGGTTTCACCTCCGGAGAGGGTAGTGACGGCGCGAGGTGTATTGCCCTGGTAGGTGTCCAGTACAAATAGGCTGTCGGCGTCGTTGTGGGGCTTGTCCAGGATATAGCGGTCTGACAGCAGGCGGAGCCGCAGGTTGGCCAGCCCAATCAGGTTGCTGAGGGTCAGGCTCTGGGCGTAGTTGCTGAAAGCATTTCCGGTGGCGTCACCAATGTACTTTTTGAGCAATTCCCACTTACGACGCTGGCGGCGCAGTACATCCAGTTCGCTCTGCAGGTGGGCAAAGCGCTTGATGTTATGTTCGTTGTTACGGAGTTGTTCGGCGTAGGTAGCCGCCTCACCCAAGTACTGATCACGAAGCTTGCGGTACTTTTCTACATTAGTTGCCAGGTCCTCGGCCGCTACGTCAGATACCTTGCGCAATTTATTTTTAGCCGTCAGATCTTCATGAAGTGTTTTCTCCTGTGTGTCCAGCTGCTTGCTTCTATCGTTCAATCCCTCAAACTGCTGCTTCAGGCGCTGGTACTCCTGGGGCGGCAGCATACGTGAACTGGCCTCCTCTATCGTAGCGATACCTACCTCCTGCAGACTGGTCAGTAGGGTACTCAGTAGTACCTGTACGGCCTGTTCCGTTTCTGCAGTCTGTGTCTGGTTGGTGAGGGCGGCTTCTTCGGTAGTGCGGGTAGCATTATCCCAGGTCATCCAGCGGTGCCGGAGGCGGTTGGCATCGGCCTGTACATCTTCGCCGGCGTAGCGCTTTCTGAGTACTTCCTGCTGCTTACTGACCTGCTCACGGTAATGAACGAGCTGCGTGAAGTGCTGCTGCATACGTAAGATGGTTTCGGCGGTTTCGCGCGCCTGCACCCATGCCCGTATCCGGGATTTTTTGATATCAGCTTGCTCCCGTTGCTCTTTGATCTGTACTTCTATCGCTTCCGGATCAGCCTTGGTTGTTATGTTCAGGTTGGTTAGGTACTCATTGACCTTTGCATCAGCCTCCTTGTACTGCTCCCGTAAGGCGAGTAGTTCCGGTGTCAGCGTTGCTACCTGATCCTGGGCTGCCTTTAAGGTGGCAGCCAGCTCTCTTTCCCGCTTTTGCAGCTCCTTTTGCTCCTGTTCGGTCGCTTTGATACTCTCCTGCAGGTGGAGCAGGTTATTGACGTACTCATGCACGAAGGGGTGATGGGTAGAGCCGCATAGAGGGCACTCTTCTCCTTCTTTCAGCTGCTTACGTTGCTCATCCAAGCGGTCGCGGGTGAGTTCGCGGTCGCGTTGTTCACGGAGCTGCGTGATCTTTTTGGAGATCTTTTCCAGTTCTTCTCCCAGTTGCGCCAATTTCGGAATAGCCTCCTGTACAGTTTGCTGGGCCTGCGCCAACTTTGTCTTCCGGCTGCTGCCTTCCTCACCTACCGACCGGCGGCGCACCAGTGCATTGGTAAGCTCAATCATTTCTTTTTCCTGCTCATTCAGCACATGGAGTTCCGTATCCGCATCGAAGCCGGTAGGAAAGTAGGCCAATACTGCCTGCTGCTTACTTTCTTCGGCGGCCAGTATGGTCTGAGACTCTTCAATGTTGCGGAAGGGGAGCTTCTGGATAAAGGGAAAACGTGAACCGGCCACCTCATTCTGCAGGATGGTCATGAGCGGTGAGGCTTGCGCCCGTAGCTCTTTTATCTTAGTAGTGAGAGCCTGAATCTGGTTCTCAAAAGTATCAACTTCTTTAAGAAAAGCGTCCTGTACTACCGCTACACCCACCATACCGGCTGCTTCCTCCAGCAGCTTTATACGCTCGGCGGCTAACTGCTCACGCCGTACTGCCAGTTCCCTAGCCTGTTGCCGGAGCTTATCGAGTGTCTGCTGCTTTTCCCGTAGCAGGCTCAAGTCACCCGCAAAAGTACTTACGGACTCATGCTGACGCAGGCGCTCTACCGTAGAGGCAAAGGCTTCAATCTGTTGTTGTAAGGCTACTTTCTCCTGGCCCAGCTTTTCCAGCCGGACCGTCAGGCTCTGACACTCTTCCCACAGCCGCTTCTCCCCATTCCAGTACTCAAACTGACCTTCGGCCACGGCTTTCTCCTGATCGGCCAGCTTACGTTTCTGTTCCAGCTCCCCGATCTGTTCTTTCGAGAGGAGTTGTACACCGTTCATTTCGGCCTCTTTCAGGCGAAGTTTCTCTCCCCACGTCTTGTCCTTTTCGAAGGCAGCAGCACCCAGCGAGCGGTAGATGTGGGTACCCGTAATATCTTCTAAAAGCTTTCCGCGGGTATTCCTGTCCGCTTTCAGGAACTCCGCAAAGCTTCCCTGCGCGAGGATAATGGATTTGATAAACTGCTCGTACTTCAGACCGATGATCTGAGCGTTGATGTCCGGGTAGTCTGTGAGCTTCTTTACGTCCAGGAGCTTACCCTCCGGTAGTTCCGCGATTTCCATCTGGTAGTTGTTCCAGTTACCGTTGCGGTTCTTAGCAATGGACCAGCGGGAGCGGTACTGCTTGCCCCGGGCCTCGTACTCTACTTCGGCGTAGGCTTCGCTTTTAGGCTCCTCGGCGGCTTTCATATTCACTACCGAACCCTGCTTATCTATTTCTGTCTTGGAGATAGTCCGGCCCAGGCGAGGTACTTCATTGTACAACGCCAGCGTGATCACATCCAGCAGGGTAGACTTACCCGCACCCGTCGGACCGGATATGATGAACAGACCAGTTGATGACAAGGGTGAACCCGAGAAATCAATGGCCGGATGCTCGCCGTAAAAGGAATTTATATTCTTAAATCGTATGCGGAGGATTTTCATACTCGGTGGATTATGCCTGTTTACAGTTCGCCCCGTACGTCTTCCAGCAGCTCGTCAAATGCTTCGAGCAGGAGTGAGCGCGTATCGTCGTCAAGTTCTTCGCTTTCGAGGCGGCGGGTGAATACATCCCGTGGAGTCAGGTCTTCGATATCAGTACCTACGGTAAATAGCTCGTCAGCCTCTTTGATGCGGTTCTCGAACGTCAGACGTGGCTTAATGATCCGGAAAGGAGCTTTCTCAAACTCCCGCACCAGCATATCAAACCGGACGCTCTTCTGAGGGTCAAAAGCAGGCTCAACGACATTCAGCTCCAGCAGAGACTCGAGGTTGGTAGAAGGGGTATAAGCTTCCAGGGCCGACCATACCTCGTCCACGGTACCCGTAAAGGTGCGTAGTTCCCGGTGTCTGGGCGTAGGTAGGGCCTCCACACCAGTAAGCTTACCATCCGTAAGGGTAAGTTCGAGTACGTATTTGATATCACTGCGCTCACTGAAGCTAAGCGGGAGTGGCGATCCGGAATAGCGTACAGTATCAGTAAGCTTCTGGGGCTTGTGGATGTGGCCAAGAGCCATGTAGCTGAATCCTTCCGGAAAATGATCACAGCCAAAAGCGGCTAGTCCGCCAATAGCGTGTATTTCGCGTTCGCTGTCGGACATGGTAGCCCCACTTACGTACAGGTGACCCATACCCAGGAGCGTAAGGTCGCGGCACCCGGCTTGGTGCAGGTCTATGAACTGCTGGTAGTGGCCCCGGATGCCTTGCCGGATGGCCTCGGCCCGGTCATCGTAGCTCTGGCCCGATACTGAGCGGCGCAGGTCTATATCACGCAGGTAAGGTACCGCGGCGATGGCTACGTTCATATCCGGGAAGAGCAACAGTGCATCGGAACAGTCGTCGGTGGCGCAGCCCACGACACTAATGTCCATCTGGCGAAGGATTTCGCGCGGTGCATTAAGTACCCCAGGCGAATCATGGTTTCCGCCCGTGATGACTACCCTACACTTACAGCCGATCAGCCGCTGCAAAAAGCTATAATAGAGACTAAGAGCGGCATTGGACGGGAAGGCCGTGTCAAACACATCTCCTGATACCAGTAGCATCTCAATGCCCCGCTCCTCGATGAGGTCGCCCAGCCAGTTCAGAAACAGCCGGTGATCTTCATCCAGCGCGTATTTATGTAGCTGCTTGCCAATGTGCCAGTCAGCCGTATGTAGTATTTTCATTTTTTCTCTCTCACTTAAATTACTCCCCTCCAGGAGCGGCCGCCCCTACCAGAAGAAAGTACCGCTACACCCTTTTCTCACTAATCTTCGGAAGGTCTCACACCTTATATCAATTAGCGAACTACTTTTCGTTTTTCACTAAGGAAGCTACTCTCTCGTCCCTGCGCCATGTTTCACAATCCACGAGAGCCATTTGCCCTGGGCCTTCATAACCTGTTCAATAAGGTCACGAACGGCGCCACAGCCACCATTGCGGGGAGATACATAATCCGATATGGCAATGATTTCGTCCACGGCATCGGCCGGGCAGGCGCTAAGTACCCCCTGCTCCATCACTTCCATATCCGGTATATCATCGCCCATGTATACAATTTCGTCTTCGGACAGATTATTATCCTGAAGGTACTTCTGATAAATAGCCAGCTTGCCATCCGGTGAAGCCCCGATAAAAATGTCTTTCACCCCCAGGTACTCCAGCCGGCGGCGTACGCCTACCTGGTTTTGAGCGGAGATGATGGCCACCCGGTAGCCTAGCTTAACGGCCCGGTTGACGCCGTAGCCATCCCGGACGTTGAAGGTACGTGGTTGTTCGCCACTTTCCAGAGCCAGGATACTACCGTCCGTAAATACGCCGTCAATATCAAAAATAAATGTAGTTATACGCTGAAAACGGTCTGTCAGTGGGGGATTCATAAATAATGGCAGGAATTAGTATTTCAATAAATAGTAGTATATCGGCCAGAAGCCGGAGCTTTATTTTTTTCGGTTCCACACGAAATTAACGTTATTTTTGGTTTTTACCGTACTCCGAATGATTATCTGCTGCTTTGTATGGATATAAAGAAACTAGCCGACCAGTATCATGCCGAGATCCTGCAAAACATACTGCCCTTCTGGGAGAAGTATGCCTTTGACAGCCTGTACGGAGGTGTATACGAAGCGGTAGCCGAAAACGGAGAGGTACTATCAACGGATAAACCTATCAAGGCCCAGGCTGAGGCGATATGGGCGTTTTCGTGGGCTTATAAAACCATCGAGCCACGTACCAAATGGCTGGAACTGGCCGGAGCAACCGCTGAATTTCTGCTAGAAAAAGGGAGAGATAAGAAGGGAAACTGGTACCAGATGCTCGATCGGCGGGGCAGCCCCATCTCAACGGGGAGCGATTACACGGTTCCGCTCTATGTAGTGATGGCTATGGGTCAACTATTCAAAGCTACGGGCGAGGCCCACTTTGTGGAGGTAGCACAGAAGACCCTTATTCAGACGCTCAAACGGAGGGATGCCTCTCTCAAAAAACTGGTTAATGACCCTGATAAGCAGCGATACTTTAAGCCGATAGCTGAGCCGGCACTCATTGGGCACGTACTTCTGGAAGTCGAAAGTTACATGGATCGGAAGTGGTACAAGAATGCCCTCAATAATCTGATCAGAGAGCTTACGGATGATTTTTACGATAAGCGTACGGACGTACTACTGGATCAGGTGACTCCCGAAGGACATTTTTGGGATTGTCCCGAAGGCAGACTCATCGTACCGGGACACGTATTTGAAGTAGCCGGTATACTGATGGAGCTGGCCGATCGGGCGCGGAACCGCAAGCTACTCAATCAGATGCTGGATCTGGTGGAGCTGACCATACAGGCTGCCTGGGATGAGGTATACGGTGGAATATATAATAAAATGGACCTGAAAAGCCAGCCTTCGCTCTATTCCGACTGGCATAACAAGCGAGCCTGGGTGCACCAGGAGGCCCTGCAGACTTTACTAAAAGCCCACCTGCTGTCAGCCCGGAAAGGCTACCTGCAGAACTTCGAAAAAGTACACAAGTACGTCTGGGAACGCTTCCCTGATGCGACCAATGGGGAGTGGTACGATGAACTGGACCGGGAAGGGCAACCCATACTCCGGCACAAGATTACCCCGCAAAAAGGATGCTTCTACACCATCAGAAACCTGGCCGGAACCAGTCAGTTGCTGCGGTTAGCCGCTGATGCCAAACCGGCCCGTCCCCGTGTTCATTCAGATTCAAAATGACGCTGGCGTATGCTTTCGGTCAACTGGCGGTATAGGCTAGCCCAGGCCGGATTGAGCTCCTGCAGGTATTCGAGGTGCTGGCCGGTAATGGCCCAGTCACCGCGTCGGGCGGGACCCGTCTGCACCAGAGCCGGATCTACGGTATGGAGCGCCTTGTTGATGGTTTCGCTGATCAGTGGCTTCATGATCTCAAAGTCCAGCTGCTCGCGGCCCAGCAGGTCATGCGCAATACTCATCAGGTGATTGGTGAAATTACAGGCAAAGACCGCCGCTATGTGCAGGATACGACGTTCGTAGGAGTCGATACGATAGACCTGCGGACTGACACTATTGGCTAGTGCCATTAACTGGCCTTCCACATCGGGCTCAGTGGCCTCTACGCAGAAGGTTACCTGGCTGTAATCAAGTTCTACTTCTTTGGTGAAGGTTTGTAAAGGATAGAGTACCCCCGTACGCACTGGTACATCGCTGTATATGCCTACCAGCCGCTGCAGCTCAGCCAGTGACTGAGTACCTGAAGTATGCACGACCATCGCATTCTCAGGAAATACGATCCGTTCAATGATTTCCGCGAGGGCGTCATCCGAGGTAGCGATGACGAGCAGGTCCGCGTCACTTTCAGCAAAGTTCAGATCAGGCTGTATGTCGGCATCGTATAAAACAGAGGTAAGCTTACGGGCATTTTGCGGATCTCGGCTATACACTTCGATAATAACGTGTCCGGCATTTTCAAAGGCCTGCGCCAGATGCCAGGCTACATTACCGGCTCCCACAAAGGAAATATTCATGAAAGTAAAGTTTTGTCCAAATACTACCAGAGCTGATTGTTGCTGGGCAAGTTAGGACAACTGAACGGATGTAGCTTATTTCACGTATATATTTTTAATGGAACTGTGCCATCTGGTGAAGCAGTAAGTAGTATAACTGCAGTCTTTTACACTGCTGTTTAAGAGGAAAAATAGTTACCTCTATATAATATATGTACAAAATTTAATTAGATACGTATAATATTGACTAAAATAAGTTACCGTAGTGGAAAATAGTTGCATAGTTTTCGGCATTTGTATACTTATCAACAGATAGGATGAGTTTTGCACATAAAAGTACTATACATCTGATACATAAATGGCAGAAATGGTTAATAGTTGCGTAGTTTTTAAAATCAATACCGTTTAATCAACTTATAGATACTTTGTACCCACCGATCATAGATGTAATTATACCAGCATTCAATGAAGAAAATGCAGTTGGTAATGTGGTAAAAGACCTGCCCCGTTCAAGGGTTCGGGAAGTAGTCGTTGTAGATAATAACTCCCGCGATGACACCCGCCGGGCGGCCGAAGAAGCCGGGGCTACTGTGCTGGACGAGCCCCGCCAGGGTTACGGCTACGCCTGCCTGAAAGGGATTGAGTACCTCCGCAATAAGCCTACTCCACCGGATGTTGTCGTTTTCATTGATGCCGACTACTCCGATCACCCTGAAGAGCTCCCGCTGCTGGTAGACTATCTCACTACAAATAATCTGGACATGGTGATAGGCTCACGGGCTTTGGGCAAGCGGGAGCCGGGCTCTATGACGCCTCAGCAGGTATTTGGCAACTGGCTCGCGACTACCCTGATCAGTCGGTTGTACGGAGTCCATTACACTGATCTGGGGCCTTTCCGGGCAGTACGTTATACTGGGCTACTGGAAATGGACATGCAGGATACAACCTACGGCTGGACGGTAGAAATGCAGCTTAAGGCAGCAAAGATGGGCTTCCGCACGGGAGAGGTACCCGTTACCTACCGCCGCCGGATCGGGCACTCCAAGATATCTGGTACCGTTAAAGGTACCCTACTTGCCGGATATAAAATATTGAGCTGGATATTTAAGTATAGGTGATAATTTTCAGTACTTTAGTACTATATCATCCACCCGGTTCAACTCATGAATAAACATCTACACTATGCCTTTTTGGGAGCCCTTGCAGGGATGCTCACAGTAATCAACTCCTATGGACAGGACTGCAAATCTACCTTACGGGTTGAAGGAGCCACTACCTTCTGCGAGGGCGACAGTATTCGCCTGCTTACTTCCGCTAAGCCCAATACTACCTTTCGCTGGCTGCACAATGGTACACCGCTGCCATTACAAACCGATACGGTACTAAGCGTAAAACAGGCGGGTGAGTACAAGCTTGAATCATCCATTCGTGAGGGATCCTGGAAAGTAGTGCAGGAGAAGCTTACAAATTTTAATCTGTATTCGGCGGCTTTTGATGGTGAAGAACTATGGGTGACCGGCGGAGAAAACGTCCTGAGCCTGTATACCTATCCGGCTACATCTACCCATGTAGCACTAGGCATCAAAGCAGATGGCTCGGTTTACAAGCGGGAGGAAACGCATCCCAAGGCGCCCTACTACAAGATCAAATTTGCGGAGGTAAGGAGCCAGGACAGCCGAAAACTCCCTTTCGGATGGCGATTAGGAGACCGGGTGGGCGAGGTAACCAATGACGGAGGGGCTACCTGGCAACCTATTTCTTTCAGCGGAGTTATTAATACCGGCCTAATTGATTTCTCTGATGGTTATTTAAAAGATCCCGCTAATGGTGTTTTAGTGGGCAAATTATACAGTCATAAAATTGCCGGATCGTCGCAACTGGTCATGCGCTTCCAGAATAATCAGGCAATCCCGGTTGAGATATTCTCAAATGGCGTCAGAGGAGGCTATGGGAACGTACCTTATGAGGAGCATATCAGTGGTCTTTTCTTTGCGAATGATAATATTGGCTATGTGGTGTCCGGCAAGGGAGGCATTGCCCGCACTACCAATGGTGGCCTTACCTGGGCTGTCGTAAGAGACAGAAAGACCGATAGCAAGCCATTGAATGGTGTTTACTTTGCCAGCCCGTCGGTGGGTTGGGTAGTTGGAAGCAACGGACTTATCTACAAAACTACCGACGCAGGAGAGACCTGGGAGGATCAGTCGGTAGCGGAGCCTTATACCTTTACCCAAGTCCATTTTGTAGATCATGACCGGGGGTATACTATTGGGTTTGAGGGTACTGATTATATGAACTTGAATGGAATACTGCTGGAAACAGCCAACGGAGGTAAGTCTTGGACTCGGGTAACCCTGCCTGAGCAGCCTCCGTTCAACGACATTCTGTTTACTGATCCGGACCACGGCTGGATTATCGGTAATAATGGTACCGTCTTACAATATTCAGCTTCGTACTGCACTTCGGAATCTGATCCTGTTACTGTTGTAGTAAATCCTCGGCCAGCTCAGCCTACCATTACCGCCAACGCAGATATGAAGCTGGTATCTAGTGCTACTTCGGGGAATCAGTGGTACTTCAATGGCACAGCCATCACCGGAGCTACGGCTGCTGAATATACCCCTGCCCAGTCCGGACGCTATACCGTACAAACCAATCAGACAGGATGCAGCAGTGCTATGTCCGAAGCTTTTGAATTTGTAGTCACGGCTACCGATCCGGCTATGACGGGTTCAGTTATTGTCTATCCCAATCCGACTAGCGATCAGTTGCATGTATCTCTGAAAGATCTGACCGGTGCTGTGCATATAGAGCTAATAAGTCCGGATGGACGAATGGTTGGACAGAAGCAGGTATCTTCTACAAATCAACAAAGTGTTATACCTTTGGAGCTGAAAGGACTGGCTCCGGGAGCTTATGTGGTTAGGGTTCGGAGTTCTGCCTTTACTAAAACCAGTAAGGTGATTCTGAACCAATAGTTATTTTGTCCGAAATCCTGTCCTACATCGTTCTTGCTCTGTACCTACTGCCCATGCTGTTTATCTTCGGATATAGCCTGACGCAGCTGAATCTGGTCATTTTGTACTGGAAAGAGAAGAAAGAAAAGGTAAAAAAGGAGGAGGGGAAAGGAGAAGAGGTGATAGATTGGCCGAAGGTGACGGTACAGTTGCCGGTGTACAATGAGCGCTACGTAGTAGAGCGGCTGATTGATGCCATCGTGGCTTTTGATTATCCGCGTGATCGGCTGGAGATTCAGGTACTTGACGATTCTACGGACGATACTACCGAGATCATAGCCCGTAAAGCCGCCCACTTCCAGGCGCAGGGTTTTTGGATACAACATATTCGGCGTCCTGAACGTACCGGCTACAAAGCGGGTGCCCTGGGCTATGGCCTTGAAAGGGCTCAGGGTGAGTTTATCGCCATTTTTGATGCTGACTTTCTGCCACCCGCTGATTTCCTGCAAAGAACAGTACCTTACTTTCAAAACTCTGAGGTAGGCGTAGTCCAGTCGCGCTGGGGACACCTTAACGAAGACTATTCCCTCATTACCCAGATGCAGTCCTTCGGGCTGGATGCCCACTTCACCATCGAACAGGTAGGCCGCAATACGGGGGGGCATTTTATCAACTTCAACGGTACCGCCGGGATCTGGCGCAAAGCTACCATCGGAGATGCCGGAGGATGGTCGGCCGATACCCTTACCGAAGACCTGGACCTGAGCTACCGCGCCCAGCGGCGAGGATGGCGGTTTGTGTACCTGGAGGACCTGGTGTCGCCGGCTGAGCTACCCGTAACCATGACTGCCGTCAAGTCGCAGCAGTACCGCTGGACCAAGGGAGCCGCCGAGTGCGTCCGCAAGAATCTGCTCCCAGTATGGAAGGACCGTACGCTCCCGCTGGCTACCAAATTGCACGGGTCGTTTCACCTGCTGAATAGCGCCGTATTTATCTGTACTCTGCTGATCGCTCTGCTGAGCGTGCCGATGCTGTGGCTGGGAGTACCCTGGGGCTGGCTGGCCTTCTTTCAGGTGAGTATGGTTATACTGGCTACATTCTACTGGACGGCTTTTCAGAAGAAGTCCGGCATCTGGGACTTTATTTTTCTGTTTCCGACCTTCCTGGCCATTATGCTCGGACTTTCCCTGCACAATGCGGTGGCCGTTATGGAGGGCTATTTAGGAAAAAAATCTCCTTTTGTACGTACGCCTAAGTTTAACGTGCGTAACCGCCGGGACCGCTGGCAGAGCAACGCCTATAACGTCCGGCGCATACCGCCCCTGACCTGGATGGAAATGGTACTGGTACTTTACTTTGCCGTAGGCTTAGTATATGGGCTAACGACAGGGCAGTACGGGGCGGTAGGCTTTCACCTGTTGCTGGTGCTGGGGTACAGCTTTGTTGCTTTCTACTCAGTACGTCATTCCCTCGTAAAGCCATGAGCCGCTACGGGCAGTGGAGTTGGATTGTAGGTTCCCTGATTGGCCACGCGTGGCTGGCCTATGCTACCCCCCGTACCGATACCTCGCAGCTACTGCTCCTCTGGTGCGGGTTGTTTCTGTTGTACGCTTTCCTGTTGAGCAAGCGGGTGGAAAAAGACTTTCTGCTTTTAGTAGGAGCGGCACTCTTGTTTCGGCTGGTATGGATGTTTGCCATGGCCGTGCTTTCGGACGATGTGTACCGCTTTATCTGGGATGGCCGACTCCTGTCGCACGGCTATAATCCTTTTCTGTACCTGCCTTCTCAGATTATAGATACGGGTTGGGCGCAGGAGGTAGGGCTGGGGCAGGAGCTTTTTCAGAAACTAAATTCTCCTGACTACTATACCGTTTATCCGCCCCTGTTGCAGGGTTGGTTTGCGGTAGCTACATGTCTGGGAGAGAGTACCTACTGGGCTACGGTTTGGTTAAAGGTACCTCTACTACTGGCAGAAGCCGGTTCGCTGTGGCTACTTTATCAACTGGTAAAGGAGAAGGATGAAAAGAAAGCCCGCTGGGCGATACTGCTGTATGGCTTGAACCCATTGGTTATAGCGGAATTGACGGGAAATATCCACTATGAAGGGTTGACCATTTTCTTTCTGCTGGCGTGCTTCTACTTTTGGAACAAGCAGCGACTCTATCTTTCGGCTGTTATGCTGGCGCTGGCGGTAGGGGCAAAGTTGCTGCCGCTCATCTTCCTGCCCCTGCTGATCAGTCGGCTGAAATTTAGGGAACAGCTAATGTATGTAGCGATAGTAGGTACTTGTGTGCTGCTTCCGTTCCTGCCTTTCCTGGATTGGGCCATCTGGTACAACATGTCCGATAGCCTCGGGCTGTACTTCCAGCGCTTCGAGTTCAATGCCGGGCTGTACTACCTGCTCCGGGCCCTAGGTACCTGGCTGGTCGGCTATAATCCAATAGGTACGCTGGGGCCGGTGCTATCACTGATAAGCCTTTCGACCATTCTTTTTCTATCCTTCTATCGGAAGCTCCCCTTTTCCTTCTACGAGCGGGCCCTGTTGATCCTGACGGTGTACTTGTTGTGTGCCACTACGGTTCATCCGTGGTACGTAGTACCCCTGGTAGCGCTGGGCGGACTGACCCAATTCAGGTATCCGGTCGTGTGGTCGGTGCTACTGCCTTTGACGTACATCTCTTACGGCAACGTCCCTTTTTCCGAAAGCCTATGGGTCGTAGCGGTTGAGTACCTGGTGGTGGGGGGATGGCTGGTAGCGGAGCTTTTGAGGCGAAAAAGTGGAAGAGCAATGGTGTGAGGGAGGTCAAGATTCGGTTCTATCAATAAACCTGGATCGGCGTCTGATGATTCACTGGAATGGGTTGACAATTAACCAGGCAACGTACCAACAACATCAACGGATAGACAACATCAAACCAACCCGGTATATTCGATAGGTACATCCCTAGTAAGATAAACCCAGCCGTGATACCAAAATAAGTGGCTCTACCTTTCGACGTTGTAGTGGTACCAGTAGCCCAGTAAACCAGCGGTACATGAAGCGGCAGTAAGTACAGTAGCGTTGGGTTCCAGGCCGTAACGCCATCATCCCGTATGAGCCAAAGTACAACTAGAAACCAGCCAACAAATCCCGACACACCGAATAAGAGCCAATCTAACCAGCGATCAACTCTTCTCCCCCTGAGATACCGCCCAATCGTAAACCCTATAACGAGAATACTGAGTAGTGTAAATACAACGTCTGGCTCAGCAACGAAGGGAACCGGCTGACGAACCACTTTTTCGGCTGCAAACAGCGTTGGTTCACTTTGCACAAGCGGTACCACCTGACCATTCGCCTGCCTGATCGTAGCGTGACGCAGCTGGTCAGACAGCTGATCGGGCAGATACATGGCCTGCCAGCCATCTGTCTGCTCATCGGATGGATAACCCAGAGCCAGGTTCATACCCAACTGATACCAGGGCTTCCCAGTTAGATAATCATTCATCCAATCCCGGTACGACTTACCCGTCATGCGGGAGCGGGATGGTATGGTCAGACTATCCCCACAGGCCTGAGCAATCATGTCGCGGGGGCGTGTAGCACAATTATCGTAGTAAAATTTATAGCGGTAGTACCGGTTTTGGGGCAGATAGTTTTCTTCCAAAGCGGCAAATAGTTGCTGGCGTTGGGAAGGAGAAAGATTCAGCGCCTGCTCCTGTATGCTGCGGTTGGCCTGCTGGTAGTAGTAGGCCACCCTATTGATATTGTGAATATCTATATAGTAGAGCAGAGTACCCTGTATGAATTTAAGTATAAACCAGTCGGCTCTGTAATTAAACCCACCATAGCTGTAGTTCTGATCAATACCAAAGATGGGATCAACAATACGTATTTCGGTATGGCCAAAAGCGGACGATATATCATCATCGCCGGGGCCGTAGGTGATCAGGCTGACCCGAGCCGCAGGAGAAAGTTGCTGACTGAATGAATGATGATTTCCCAACCCCAAAACACCGACTACTAGCGAGAGGTAGAATAGCGATTGTGCGATACCTTGTCTACTGGGCTTTGACACTATACTAGTTATGTTACCGCCGCTTTGTGATCGGGTTGACGTTTGACCTTCTGTGTCCGTAAAGCTATATGGATGATTAATGACTCTATCTTTTCCAGTCCAGCGAATGGTAGGCATATCATTTATTTTAAACAGGAACGGTTGCTTCTACCTTTAATTGGAGGGATTACCTTCTTTTTTCTGTCCTGCTTTCTTCCTTCACCGCTCATTTATTCCCCGAAAATTCTGGGTTTGGTTTCATCATCTGAGCATTTACCTCTCTGCCCCAGCTATGTAGTTTGTTAGTAAGCGTAGCGGCTAGTTGAGGCTCCTGAGTAAGGAGGTTATTACGTTCGCCGGGATCAGCTTTCAGGTTGAATAGCTCCTGTGAATGGTCTTCAAAGTACTCTATGAGCTTGTAGTCGCCTTCCCGGATGGCCCAGCCGGGACGACCACCCTGGTTGCTGTAGTGCGGGTAGTGCCAGTAAAGTGGGCGTTGTGGGAAAGTTCGTTGCTGGAGCAGCGGCACCAGGCTTTTGCCGTCAGTAGTACTGGTATTTTTTATTCCAGCCATATCCATGAGGGTAGGGTAGAGGTCGGTAAGTGTAACCGGTACCTGAGATACGTAAGGCTTTTGGCGGCCTTTTGGTAATAACACCAAGAGTGGTACCCGGATACCGCCTTCGTAGAGGTACCCCTTACCGTCCCGTAGCGGATAGTTGGAGGTAGCGGGCGTATTGGGACCTTCCTCCACCGACAAACCGCCATTATCCGATGTAAATATCACCACCGTATTCTGGTCCAGCCCCAACTCTTCCAGTTTCCGCAGTACCCGCCCCACGCTCTGGTCCATGCTTTCGATCATGGCGGCATAAATATGATTCCGCTGGGTACCTTCGGTGGGTACTTTTTGCTGGTACTTAGCGATCAAATCCTGCTTAGCCCGCATCGGAATGTGTACAGCGTAGTGCGCCAGGTACAGCAGGAATGGTCGGGCCTCGCCAGGTCGGGCCTCGTTCGGCTTGTCTTTTTGCTGAGTCAAAAACTGCTCGGCCTCATCGGTAAGGCGGTCGGTGAGGTACTCACCGTCAGTACCCTGCTCGAGGCCGAGCATTTGTTCTTGGCCGGTCTGGCGGTGCCGGTAGGGATAGAAGTAGTTGATGGGGCTACCGCTGTGGTTGCCGGCAATGTTGCTATCGAAGCCCTGCTGCTGCGGTCCATAGCCTTCGCCGCCCAGGTGCCACTTGCCAATATGCGCTGTGGTATAGCCTGCTTCCTTAAGTACCTCTGGTAGGGTAGTAGCGTTGAGTGGTAATTCGGGCAGGAGCTGCGCCCGGAGCATTTTCTGCGAAGGCCGGTCGGTGCGGCCGGGTAGCCAGTCGGTAATCTGCAGGCGGGCCGGGTGCTGGCCGGTCAGGAGCGAAGCGCGGGTTGGAGAGCATACCGGTGAGGGCGCATAGGCCTGCTTAAACTGTACCGAGCGGGCTGCCATCCGGTCCAGGTTTGGGGTCTGGTAGTAGGTACTGCCGTTGAAGCCCACATCGGCCCAGCCCAGATCATCCATCAGGATAATGACGAAGTTCGGTTTCTGGGTGTTCCTGGACGTAGTAGTTCCTGTTTTTGTGCCGGAGCGCTGGCAGCCGAAGTGGATAAACAAAAATAGACCTAGCAGTACCAGGAGGCAGGTTTGTGGCTTAGGGTTCATACAAAGAAATGGTAAATAGCAGGCTCCATTAGATAAAGCAAAACCCACTAACTATTTAACGTTAGTGGGTTTTGCTTTACATCCGTGTACACTACATGGTAAACGGCTTTTCAATCTTCACCTACTAGGAGTAGCTGTTACTTCTGAGCAGTAATCTTTTTTTCGATCTGGCTGGGAGCGGGTGAAAGATTAGAGGCGTGTTTTTTTACCATCTCCTCTATTTCCTTAATCACCTCCGGGTGTGCATCGGCCAGATTGTACTTCTCCGAAGGGTCATGCTGTAAATTATACAGCTGGGGCTTTTCCAGCTTTTCTACCTTGGCCGGATACCCAGCCGGGTTGTTGCTGTAGTAGTACAGCTTGTAGTCACCTTTCCGGGCGGCAAATAGTTTTGACCCGTGGTAGTAGTACATATCATTGCGTGGATTACCTCCCTGCCCGTGCAGAACGGTAGTCAGGTCGTAGCCATCATACACCCGGTCGGTGGGTAGTGTAGCTCCGGCCAGCTTACTGATAGTAGGCAGCAGGTCGAGGGTACTTCCCATACCGGATACTACCGCTGGTTTTACCTTACCGGGGCCCCAGAAGATAGCCGGTACCCGTACCCCACCTTCGTAGCTGGTTCCCTTGGCACCGTAGAGAAGTCCGGCCGAACCGGCGTGTTCGTTGAATATAGCCCAGGGACCGTTGTCAGACGTAAAGACCACGTACGTGTTCTTGTCAAGTCCCTGCTGCCGCAAGGTATTCAGAATCTGGCCTACGCTCCAGTCAATTTCCTCGATAACATCACCGTACAGTCCCCGCTCGCTCTTGCCCAGGAAGTCCTTGGAGGCGAAAAGGGGCACGTGCGGCAGCGAGTGCGCCAGGTACAGGAAGAAAGGCTTGTTTTTATTCGACTTGATGTACTTAACCGCCTCCTCTGTATAACGTTTGGTAATGGTGTTCTGATCGGCGGGCCGTTCAATTTCCTGTGTATTACGCATCAGAGGTACCTGAAAGTATTCAAACTTAGGGTTCAGGAAGGCTGCCTTGTACTCTACGTCATTCACCCGATCCATATCGTTGCTGTACGGAATACCGTAGTAGGAGTCGAAGCCGTGGCTGGTGGGCAGGTACTGGGGCAGGTGGCCCAGGTGCCACTTACCAATGGCGGCCGTACTGTAGCCTCGCCCTTTAAGTACTTTGGCAATGGTATTCTCACTTTGTGGCAGACCCGCGTCTGAATCCGGGAATAACACCCGACGGGTATCGCTGTACATACCGGTCCGGATCGGATAACGGCCCGTCAGCAGGCCAGCCCGCGAAGGAGTACATACGTTGGCGGCTACGTAGAAGTTGGTCCATTTCTGTCCTTCAACGGCCATCCGGTCAATGTTTGGTGTTTTGATGGAGGGATGGCCGTAGCACCCCAAATCACCATAGCCCTGGTCATCGGTAAAGATGATGATAAAGTTGGGTTTGGCGGAGGTTTTTTGAGCCGTTGCCTCGTTATACCCGGATATTGATAATAAAAACAGAGTAGCTGCCCAAAGTGAGTACAGCCCCATATTGAACTGTCTGGTAATGCTTACGTAGTTCATAGTCTTTAATTTTAATAATTAAGGGAAATAATAGTACGGTTTTCAGGTACTGGCTGGCTTTTGCCAGGGTACCCGGCCTGCGTTCTGAATATGCAGCATCAGCAGGCTATTCAGCTTTTTGTAGATTTCGGGGTGTTCTTTAATTACATTTCGGGTCTCCATGGGGTCGTCCTTCAGGTTGTACAGTTCCATGGGTTGAAAAGGTTTGTTTTTCAGTAGTTTCCAGTCACCCAGCCGTAGCGCATAGCTACACTGACCAGCGTAGTCGGTACCACCTTCCCGGCGGGTAAAGTAGAGTGGGCGCTCGGCTTCATTCATCTTCTCTCCCAGCAGCGTTTTCTGAAAGCTGCGTCCCTGTATCGGATGAGTACTTTTAACACCGGCTATTTCCAGTAAGGTGGGATAGATATCCATGGATAAGTTAACCTGGTCAGATACCGTACCGGCCTTTACCTTTCCCGGCCACACAATGCTGGTAGGTACCCGCAGTCCGCCTTCGTACATGCTCTGCTTGCCGTCACGGGTTGGGCCGTTGTTGGCCAGGCTGGGCAGGTGGCCACCGTTGTCGCTGGTGAAGATAATGATGGTATTGTCGTACTGCCCACTCTCTTTCAACGCTTTTATAACCTGCCCAATACCATCGTCCATGTGTTCAATAAAGGCGACCAGCTCAGCTCGCTTTTCTGGCAGGCTGGGCTCCCGCTGCTTTACTTTATCCAGCCACTCTTTGGGCGGCTTCACCGGAAAGTGCGGCGCGTTGTACGCCAGGTACAGGAAGAAAGGGCGGCTGTCCTTTGCCTGCTTCCTGACATAATCCACCGACCACTGCGTAAACAGATCCGTAGCGTGCCCCTGCGGGTCAATCGTCTGCCTGTCCTTCCGCATGTAGTTGATGTCGTGCCGGCGGTGCGTCAGGTAGTCGTCCATCATGTCGCCCAGCCAGCCGTGGAAGTAGTCAAAGCCGTGGTCGTTGGGTAGGTTAGGAGACTCAAGGCCCAGGTGCCATTTGCCAATAATCGCCGTATGGTAACCCGCTTTTTTGAGCATGGCCGGAAGAAGTTTGGCCTTTGGGTCCAGGTACCCCCAGCTATCCTGCGGATAAGTGCGGATTACCCCGGGTACGCCTACATAATCCTGATAGCGGCCCGACAGCAGAGCTGCCCGGGTGGGAGAGCATACAGTACTATTGGCGTAAAAATTATCAAACCGCATTCCCTCCCGCGTGAGCTGATCTATGTTAGGGGTTCGCAGATCTTTGGTGCCGTAGTAGGATACATCATGGTAGCCCTGGTCGTCGGTCAGGATAACTAAGATATTGGGAGCGGTGGCTTTGGAAGTATCAGTACCTGTATAAAAGGCACAGATTACCGCTACCAAAGCGGTCAGCAATCCGGTTAAAAAGAGTCTGCTACCTTTGATTCGCTTGTTCATATAAGAGCGTAAGCTGTTTAACAGTATAAAGGGGCATTTAGAGGAAAACTCTTCAAATGCCCCTTTACTAGCCTTAATAACCCGTATTCTGCTCTAAGTTAGCATTGGCATTGAGTTCAGTGATGGGCAGAGGGAACAGCACGTGGAAAGGCTGCGCATTTTTCCCTTTGGCTTTGGCATTAGAAATAAATTTCCCGTGGCGGATTAGATCCTCCCGGCGTTTCATCTCCGTGTAGAACTCCCATTCTCTTTCCTGAAGAATCTGGTCGCGCAGAGCTTCTTTGGTGAAGTTACCCAGGGCCAGTGGTGCGGCTCCCGCTCTGGTCCGAACCTTATTAATCAGGTCAATAGCCTCCTGGGTGGGGCCATTCAGCTCGTTCAGTGCCTCCGCCCGGGCCAATAGAATATCCGCGTAGCGTACCACCGGAATATCATTGCCCTGTACAGCGCCTGCCGCGTTGGGGTCAAATTCATATTTGCCTGATAGCGACTGATTAATACCCAACAGCTTGGTGTACTTACCTGATGTGTTGGTATACTCCGTCACTATCAGATTCCTGCGTGTATCACCGGCTCCAAATGAGTTGACAAAGTTGTCAAAGAAGTACGAGCGGGCGGCAAAAACCTGCTGGTTAGGCTGGGGCAGGGGGTAGTCGGTAGGGAACGTAAGGGCTACCAGGTTGTGGCCAGCCTGGGCCGAGGCCGGAATTACCCACAGCATCTCGGCGTTACCTTCGTTGGCCAGCGCAAACACATCCTTATAATTAGGCACCAGGGAGTACTTGTTCAGGTCCATGATCTGCTTGGTGATGTCCGCGGTTTTTTGCCACTGCTTTGTATTCAGGTAGAACTTTGCCAGTAGTCCCAGGGCCGCTCCTTTGGTCGCTCTGCCAAACTGAGCTTGTGAAAGGGGCAAAACTGCGGCTACTTCCAGAAATTCCTTCTCGAGGAAGGTCTTCATCTCCTCGTCGGTAACCCGGGGCAATTTAAAATCAGTTAGCGTGGACGTTAAGTACAAGGGGACGGGTCCAAACCAGTCGTACAGTTGATTATAAGCGACGGCACGCACAAACCGGGCTTCGGCGTTAAGCTGCTTATCTAAGGCAGAAGCATCCGTGGCGCTGGTATTATCAATCACGATATTGGCATCGCGAATGGCTCCATACAGGCTTCCCCAGGCATCGCTAAAGTACTGGTGGTTGCTGTCCCAGGTAAAGTTGGTCAGCGGTGTCAGGAGTGCTTCAATACTGCCACCCTGGTTCCAGACTTCCTGCGAAGTGTGGGCCGACAGGAACAGGTAGTTATGACCCCGCATCTGCACATTGCCGTAGGCTGAGGTGAGTACAGCCTGCTTGCCAGTAGTTGTATTGAGAAAGTTACCAGGGGTCAGTTCAGAATAGACGTTTTCTTCTAATATACTTTCACAGCCAGCGCCTTGTAGGAGTAGTACCAGCAGGAGTGCTTTTAAGCTATTTCGTTTCATATAGTATCTGAATTTTACAATGGATCAATTAAAAACCTACATTAACGCCCAGCATCCAGGTACGCGCCAGTGGGTAACCGTTATAGTCTACCCGCACGTTGCTCCGGCCGAAGGCATTGGCCTCAGGATCAAAACCTACGTAGTTGGTGAAGGTAGCCAGGTTCTGCCCCACGACGTATATACGAGCTGACTGTATGAATTTCAGCCTTTCGACGGGCAGATTATAACCTACTGAGAGGTTACGCAGACGTATGTATGACGCATCCTGTAGGGCCAACGTACTTACCTTACCTCCACCGTAGGCCGAGGGCTGTACCCCCGAAGGCCATTTAGCGGTCGGGTTCTCAGGTGTCCAGCGATCGAGTGCCTGCTCTGCAATACGATTCCGGCGGGCATTGTTGGGGTACATGCTTTCCAGTACGTTTATATTCAGCATATCAGCCCCCTGCTGTCCTTGGAAGAAGAAGTCCAGCTGGAACCGCTTATAGGTGATGTTATTGCTGAGACCAAACGTAAAGTCGGGGAAGGGATTGCCTATAATCTGCTGATCCAGAGGCGTGATCTTGTTGTCTCCATTTACATCCCTGAATATAGGGTAGCCGGGTTTAGAGCCAGGCTGAGCCGATCCGGCGATGTTATCATCCTGCTGGAAAATTCCCGTTATTTCGTAGCCATAGTAGGAAAACGCCGGATATCCTACCGTAACGATGGCGGTAGGCCCAATGGATTCGATATTGCCGGTAATGATATTTGTTACATCACCCAGGTCGGTTATTTTGTTTCGGATAGCGGCGAAGTTCAGGGTGGTACTCCACGAAAACTGACCCTTCTTTACGTTGGTAGAGGTAAGCATTACTTCTACTCCCTTGTTCTGCATCTTACCTACGTTTGATAGTATTGAGTTGAAGCCCGTAGCCCGTGGGAGGGGCAGATCAATCAGCATATCCCGTGTATTCTTGATGAAGTAGTCAACGGTAGCGCTGATACGTCCCTGCAGGATACTGGCGTCAATACCAATGTTGGTCTGCTCGGTTGATTCCCATTTCAGGTCAGGATTGGCTATACGCGAAGGCCTGGTTCCTACATTAACCGCATTATTGAATACCGCAGTAGCTCCGGTCGTATAAGTAGTCAGCGACGCGTAGTTGTTGATCTCCTGGTTTCCGGTTAGCCCCCAGCTGGCCCGTAGTTTCAGGTCGTAGAAGAAGCTTGGTAAAAAGCCTTCTTCGCTCAACCTCCATCCCAAAGCCACCGAAGGGAAGTAGCCGAACTTGTTGTTCTCTCCAAAGCGGGAGGAACCGTCAGCCCGCAGAGAAGCCGTAAACAGGTACTTATCATTGAGGGTATAGTTGACCCGGCTCAGGTAGGATAGTATGCTGTTGTCTTCCTGACCGCTAAACAGGTTGTCGTTGTTGGTATCACCCAGGCCCAGGTTATTGGTGGAGAGGGCATCGGAGGGGAAGCCTCTGATAATACCAGAGAAGGACGTATTGTTAAAGTACTGGTAGGTCACCCCGCCCAGCAGGTTAAGCGTGCTCTTTTCGTTTAGCTGCTTGTTGTAGTTCATGGTATATTCCAATAGGGCGTTGGAACGCTCCATGGTAGCAATGTTGGCTATACCCTTGGCCGAAAGTCCGTTGAGGGTTTTGGTGGAGTTGAACAGGTCGCGGCGGGAGGTCTGACGATCTGAGCCGAAGTTCAGTTTGGCATCCAGTCCGGGCAGGATAGTGTACTTTACGAAGATGCTACCCATAGTGCGGTTGGTGACGCTGCTACTGGTCAACCCTTCGATCAGGCTTACCGGGTTGTTGATGGTCAGGTTCTTGGACTGTGAAAACCGGCCGTCCTCTGCAAAGATGGGTTCCGTGGGATCATACAGCAGGGCGGAGTTAATAGGTCCGGCGTTTTCGTTGTTGTTAACACCATCGATGCTATTAGCGTCTTTAACAAGGCTGGTATTAAGGTTGACGCCGATTACAGCCCGCTCGCCCAGTTTTCTTTCCAGATTTACACGCGCTATGTACTTCTTTATTCCTGATCGCTTCACGACCCCTTCCTGATTGAAGTAGTTGAGCGAAGAGAAGAACGTAGTTTTGTCATCCCCGCCGGATACGGATATATTATGACTGTTGAGCGGGGCCCGCTGGTATACCTGATCCTGCCAGTCAGTACCGGCTCCTATCTGAGCAATATCAGCATCCGTAAATACCGGTGCTTTGCCTTCGTCCTTCGCCAGGTCATTCATGAATTTGATGTACTGACTGGCGTTGAGTACCTCCATCTTGTTAGGGACGGTCTGAATACCGGTATTGAAATCGTAGTTGACCCCTATCTTCCCTTTGTTGCCTTTCTTGGTGGTGATCAGGATCACTCCATTGGCACCTCTGGACCCGTAGATAGCGGTAGCTGAGGCGTCTTTCAGGATTTCGATGGAAGCAATGTCGTTGGGATTAATGGAGTTCAACGGGTTACGGGGGTTGTTGTTGGTACCGGTCCCGGCCCCACCGCTGGAGGCCGAGAGTAAAGAGCCATTATCAATAGGTAGTCCGTCAATGACATACAAGGGTTCACTGCCCGCGTTGAGTGAGTTAGCCCCCCGGATTCGGATAGATACCCCGCCGCCGGGCTCTGAGCTGGTCTGGTTGATCTGGACGCCCGCCGAGCGGCCCAGCATCATCTGATCTACGGAGGCGTTGGCACCAGGGTTAAAGTCTTTATCCTTTAAGGATGAAACGGATCCGGTGAGGTCACTCTTCTTTTGGGTACCGTAGCCCACTACTACCACCTCTTCCAGCGCCCGTTCGTCGGATTTCATCCGGATATCAAGCACCGACTGATTTCCTACGGGTACTTCCTGGGGAGCGTATCCCACAAAGGAGAAAATGAGCGTAGCACCATTATCAGGAACGGCCAGGCCAAATTTACCGTCGGCATCGGTGGTGGTACCGCGCTGGGTTCCTTTGAGCACAACGCTCACACCCGGAAGGGCGGCTCCTGCCTCATCGTGAACAGTACCTGAGATATTTCTTTCAGCAACTGCACTGACGTTAGGGGCGTTCAGGTTTCTCCGGTCTGTGGCTATGCCTCTTCTGGCGGCACCCTCTATTGACCTGTTGTCGGTTTCGGGGATGGTTTCCTGAAATCGGGCATCGGCCTCAGCCTTGTTTGTCGACTTTCGGTTTTCGATGATCAGGTAAGAGTTGCTGTTTACCTTTTTGTACTGCAGACCGGATGGCTTTAGTATCCTTTCCAGATTCTTTTCCAGATTCTGACCTTTGATAATAGTATTGGGAGGAATGGTGAGACCTTCCACTACTTTTAATTCAAACAGGATATCAACCTGGTACTGGTTCTTTAGCTCATTGAGTGCGTCTTTTAGCTTAAGGCTATTTGCCTTATTAGCTGTCTGTGACTCTTGCTGTACGTGTCGGGCCATGGCCATGGTTTGGCAGAAACCGGGTTGCTGCCAAAAAGGCAAAGCAATCATGATCAGCCCCAGGACTGGGGCCTTGCGTAACGTTTTAGTCATATTGATTGGATTGGGTAGTTGTTCTTTGCTATTTACTTATCAGCTAGTTGAACGTGATTACCTTGTCTGACTACATCTATATCAAGAAGTTCAGAAATGGATTGTAAAAGCTCATCAATATTATTGGCCTTGAATGACCCCATAATGACTCTTTCTGACAGAGCCTGTCCTTTTATCTCTACTTCCAGGCCATAGTTTTCCTGTAACAGATAGGCTACTTCTTCAAGCGTAGTTTCCTCAAAAACAAAGCGCTTTTCCTCCCATTCCGAGCTGGTTTGCGCCTGCTGGGTAGTTTTAAGTTCAACCCGGTTCTTTCGGTCTATGGTTACCAGGTCGCCGGGCTTCATCATGACCTCCTTTTGTTTGTTCGCCTCCTGATAGCGGACCTGTACTTTCCCTTTCTTCAGTACTACCTTTGAATTGTGCTGGCGGGCGTACATCGTGAACTCTGTGCCCAGTACTACTACCTCAAAATCTTTGGGCGTTTTGACTACGAACTTCTGGTGTTCTGCTGTGTGAGTTATCGAAAAGTTCGCTTCACCTACCAGGTATACTTCACGGTTGTGCTGACCAAACCCGAAGCGTGGTACCCGAAGAGAGGAGTTTGTATTTAACTTGACGAGGCTGCCGTCAGAGAGGGTAATTGTTTTTATCTCACCATAGGCTGTCCGGTAGGTTGTATAGAGTATATTGTCTTTGAACATCCATCCTCCCATACCGAGCAGGATCAGGGTTGTAGCGGCCACTAGCCATCGCGACCAGAGCGGACGTGCTACTGTAGGCTCATCAACAGGAGCATCTTCCTCAGTACTTTCAATAGGATGTGGATGGGAAGCTAAATAAGTGGAGAACTGCTCAAGGATCTGATCAGTGGGAGCTATGTACTGAGGGTACTTGTTTTCCCATTCTTCCAGCCATTCGTAGTACTGTTCTTCGTTGGCTTCTGTTCGTAACCAATCTTCGATCATCTCCCGCTGAAGGGGAGACGCTTTACGAGCGAAATGATCAAAAATGAGTTCTTTTGTTATATTCGTTTTCATTGATTATTCTAGCTATTTAAACATAAGACACAATTTGTAGACAAGTCCCTTAGTCTTATGATAGTGGAATGTGTGGCTTACAGTAATGGAAGTAGTTTTTAGCAGTTAGGCCAGAAGCAGGAGAAGTACCGATACCATCCAATGGTCTTTTAGCCCCAGTCTTATCGTAGTAAGTGCTTTATGCATATGCACTTCCACAGTCTTGACCGATATACCCAGTTCGTCCGCTATTTCTTTGTACTTGTAACCTTCAAAACGACTCAGCAGAAAAACCTTACGACATTGGGCCGGCAGAGATTCAACACTGGCTTCTACGCGGGCAAGTACCTCTTCAAATTGTGTAATGTGATCAGGTCGCTGGCTCCGGGATGACTCCTGGCTTTCAGCCATCTCTATTCCTTCCAGCTTCTGAAATTCAAGCCTCAGGTAATTGAAAGCCTCATTTCTGACACACCGGAAGAGATAAAACCGGTAGGAGGTCGTAACTGCCTCGAAGGCTTTGGTTTTCCAGAATTTAAAGAAAACTTCACTAACCAGATCTTCGGCTATTTCCTTAGAGTAAACATAACGGACAGCATGGCTGCACAGCGCTTTGTGGTAGCGCCTGAAAAGCAGTTCACACCCTTTTTGTGGGCATTCCTCAAATGCCTTTCGAATGAAGATCTCTGAATTATTCCAAAGTCTTTTTTCTACTTCACCGTGCTCATTCTGTGTGTCTTGGACCAGCAACTGCCCGTTCGTGGAAGGAGTAGTCTCGGAAGTTTCTACGGGTACAACTGCTTGCATAACCTACGCCTGTCTTGTAAATAGATTCTCTATAAGTAGAGACAACTTCTATAAAAATTACCCTTAGTAGTTTTTAAATATTTCACTAATAATTTTTGCTTTACCAAGTTGGCCTTTATGGTACCTGATGAGGTACAGGCTAATGAATATCTTATTATTCAGGCCCTTTTTGCCTAGAGATTAGTTTGTTTTTTGTCCATCCTGCCTGCTTTATAATTACCATGAGCGGTTTTTTTTCCAGTACCCGACTAAATTCCAGATCGGTAAAGTCATAGTAAATCTGCTTGTTTTTTAAAATTACAAAAGTGCCGGGAAAGGGTACGTCCTCGTCAATTCCTGCAATTTTATCCCAGACGGCATCAAAGGGAGAGTAAAGTCCAAAAAGCTGCGCAATTCGATTATTAGCATCGTGAAGCATGGTAAAGGGCAGATTTTCCTCCCCAACTCTATTTTTTATCTGGTCCAGATTCTCAGTAGTAAATACCAGGATATTGCCTCCCGATTCACGAATGTCCCTGAATACGTCTTTCAAGCTTTCCAGGTGTCTCTGTCCGTAACTTTTCCAGTCTGGGCTATAAAAACTAATCACCAACGGGCCGGAATTGACCATCCCATGCAAGTGAGTACCCAGGGACTCGTCGAATGCGCAGGTGAAGTTTTGCCATATCCCCTGTTCAACCGAAAGCCTTATATTCGGGACAGAGTCGGTCTGAGTGAGTGGATTTACCTTTCTTTGATTTTTGTTGGTGGTGCTAACGGAATAATCACCACCAATCCTATTATTCATTGTCTTCATTTGAATAGATTTAACTAGGTAAATGACTGCAACATTTCTTTTTCAAATAAAAAGTAGAAGCACCGCTTCCAAGCTTAGTAGTAGGTAGTCGGCCACCAATAATCGCTTTCCAATTTCCGGGTTCAACTTCTGGTAATGCCTGCCCCGGCCCACACTTTCTAGCACCAGCTTCGTACTTCCTTTGATTCCTGCCTGCTTTTTCAAATATATATAAATCTATATAGTCTATAAAATAAGTATACTTAAAGATTTAAAGAATAAATTCTTTTCTTTTCTTAGTGCAAAAAAGGCTAAGGAAAATTTAATATTTCAGAAGATATTCCGGCCCTGAAATCCAGACAAAGTACTAGGATTTCTTGGGAGTCAGTTCCAAAAATTTACTAATTGATATTTTGAGGCATTTATTACCAAACGAAAAAGCCCCAAGTCGGTAAAGTTCAGACCCATACTTATCAAAACAGTAATATTCCCTGCGGATACACTTTTGTTCCTAAATTCTCTTCCATGATCCCTCAACTTGACCCTCCTAAAACAATTACTGGACAACTACGCTATCTGGGTCCTGGCTTTATTATGTCGGCGGCTATAGTGGGTTCCGGCGAGCTGATCGCTACGACTACGCTGGGTGCCAAGGCGGGATTTGTGACGTTCTGGGTGATTATTGTGAGTTGTCTGGTGAAGGTGGCTCTGCAGCTGGAATTCGGCAAGAATGCTATCTACACGGGTACCTTTACGATGTACAATTTTAACCGGTTACCCGGTGCCCGCTGGCGGGGTACCCACTGGAGCCTGTGGCTGTGGCTGTCGCTGCAGGGGCTGAAGCTGTTGCAGGTAGGTGGTATCGTGGGCGGCGTGGCCATCGTACTGAACATGGCTTTTCCGGGCGTATCCGTCAATATATGGGCGCTGCTTTCAGCTCTGATCACGGCCCTGCTGGTGTACCGGGGTTACTATAAGCCCATTGAGAAAGGTTCGCTGGTGATGATCGTGCTGTTTTCGACGGTTGTGCTGGTTTCGCTGGCACTCCTTCAGGGTACCGCCTTTGCGATACGGTGGGAGGATATTCAGGAAGGAATCAGTTTTAATTTACCGCCCGAAGCCGTAGCGGTGGCCTTTGGTGCATTTGGGATTACGGGGGTAGGCGGCGACGAGATCATGTACTACAACTACTGGTGCATCGAGAAAGGCTACGCCGCCTACACCGGCCCCAACGACGGGAGTGCCGCCTGGGCCGAGCGCGCCAAAGGCTGGATCCGGGTTATGTACCTGGATGCTATCCTGTCGATGGTGGTATATACCGTTGTGACAGCGGCATTTTACCTGTTAGGCGCAGCCGTGTTGCACCGCAGCGGTGAAGTACCCGAAGGCTACCGGATGATTGGCGTATTGTCACGAATATTTACTGAAACGCTAGGCCCCTGGGCCGAAACGCTGTTTTTGGTAGGTGCTTTTACGGCTCTATACTCCACGCTATTTACGGCTACAGCCAGTTGGGCGCGGGTATATGGTGATGCCTTCGGGCAACTGGGCTGGCTTCGCTTTGAAACCGTTGAAGAACGTCGCCGTTCCATCGCTATCTTTTCCTGGATCTTCCCCTTTGCGTGGTGCGTTTTCTTCCTGTTCTTCCAGTCACCCGTCATGATGGTCATCCTGGGTGGTATTGCTACCTCAGTCCTCCTGATCCTGATTGTGTGGGTGGCGTGGGTGTACCGTTACCGCGAGTTACCAAAGGCTCTAGTGCCTTCGCGGCTGTATGATGTATTTTTCTGGATCAGCGTGGCCTCTATTTTGGTCGTAAGTGGCTATGGCGTATGGCAAGTGATGAGGTAGTAAATACTATTGCTTATGGGTGGGGGGAGTAATTTCTACTTTCCAGAAGGCGTTAATCAGGTCATTAATCGAACGGGATTTGGCCACATCTTTCAGAATAGCCTTCCATTCGTGTAATAAGATAACAACCAGATTTTGTGAAGCAATAGGCGTTGTTAAGCCATACACAGGAGGCTCCGATTCCTCCTCAAATGTGCCGAACATTCTATCCCAAATAATAAATATAGAACCGTAATTTTTGTCTATATAGATAGGCTGTGAGCCATGATGGGCTCTGTGATGAGAAGGTGTAACGAAGATGTACTCAACCACTTTTCCTAGTTTACCTACTAGTTCGGTATGGCAGAAGAAGCTATAAATGCTTGAAAGAGAGCCCAACGAAATGATAATCAATGGATGGAAACCTAAAATAGGTAACCAGGCATCAAATAGAAAAGAGCCGGTCAGGGTAACGAATATGGACGTTCTGAAATTAGTGGAAAGGCGAAATTCTTCGGAAGAGTGATGTACTACATGAGCTGCCCAAAACCAGCGAATGGTATGAGAGAAACGGTGCATACAGTATTTGCAGAAGTCGTACAGAATAAGCGCTATAAGCCATACCCAGACATCATACTGGAAGGTGTATATACGATGCTCGTAAACGAAAAAATAAACCCCCAATACCAGAATTTTTGTAAAGCCGCTTACGCCTATACTTAAAGCGAAAATAGCCAGGTTATTTCTGGTGTCTTTTGAAAATAACTCTTTTTTATGCTCTTTAAATAAGAAATAGTTTTCGACGAAAATAAAAAGAACATAGAGAGGTAATGCATATCGTAGTATGTGGAATGGAGGTACAAGCATACAGGATCGTCGAGTTTTATTTTCTTCCTTCTAAGAAAAGAGAGGGTTCAAAAGCATAATCTCCGTGTGTAGACTGATCAAAGTTGTACTTGCTCCAGTCAGTAATATCAGAGGTATTATAGTCTTTGATTTGAATGGCTTCAAAACTGGCTTCAGACATGAGCTGACTCAGTGAAACATTATCGTACACCCAAGCTTCGCGCTCCTGCCACCAGTAAAGAGGCGTTTTGGTTAGTCGTACCAATAGCTTACGAAGGGCAGCCCCTAGGATTTTTTTAATCCAGAATCCAAAGCTAGCGCGCTGGCCGTTGAAGTAGGTACGCTTCCATCCATTGTCCTTATAAATCTCTACTTTGGGGTCAAATATGTAGTCCATCGTATCTCCAAACAGATATTTTAGCTGAGAGTTGTCTCTGTATCCACTGTTGTACGCTTCGGCCATTCGCCCTCCTGATTTGGTCCGGGCTAGTTGGTCAACTAAGGTAAGACTCCCCCAATAATACGCCATATAGTTCTTAATAGAGTTGTCGGCTGTATAAGCTTCAAGGTTCCGCAAATACTCTTTTGCCTTCAACACTAAGTCAGGTGTTGAAAGGCGGCAAATACCTCCGGGCTTCAAAACCCGGTGCAACTCTTTCAGGAAAAATATATTTTCCTCAATAGTTAAATGTTCGCAGACATGGTAAGCATAAATAGATGTAAAGCTATTATCAGCAAAAGGAAGTGGACTCCGTAGTGTAGAATTGATTAGTTGTGGCTCGTCAGGGTAGGGTAACCTTGCGAATCGAACAACAAACCAATCTTTTACTAAGCTTCTTTTAATGGGATTGTCCAAAAAACCTTCCATACGAAACAGAAGTAGCTTTTCAGAAAACGGAGTCAATAATTTTGACATATCCTTACAAAATCTGAGGTGAATTTTTTTAAGTTATTAGTATAGTTCTCGTATAAACCTTCCTCATTAGGACTAGCGACTTTGGAGTTTAAGACTGACCAGTTCTGGATAATTTTATTGGCCAGGTCTTTGGCAGAATGAGGATCAAAAAAGATCATGTTTCTGTTTTGATGCTCATGATGCATCGGGATATCTGATAGAAAAATGGTTTTATCCAATGAGCGACAATCTTCCACAAGGGCGCTCCAGCCTTCAAAGAATGAAGGCTGCACCACCGCCATCGCCGCCCGCATCAATTGTACCTGATCTTGCCGTGGTATAAGTCCAAGTTCGTAAATGTATGGCTGAAGGTTCGCTTGAGTTATATAGTTCCGTAGAGTCTGTGCATAAGAGGGAAAGCGCGGGTCTGAGGGGAGCCCGGTACACACCAGAGATATATCTTTAACTCCCATTTTGAGTAGCAGCTCCAGGGCCTGGAAGACCACAAGATGGTTTTTGTGTTTCCACCATTGACTCGGAAGGATCAGAAACTTGGGAGGCAGGTTGTACTTAGCCAGATAGGGTTGCACATCCACCTTATTCCAGTCTTTGCCGAGCCACATGGTAAATGGCAGGACTCTTATTTTAGAGGCTACTTCGGGAACTAACCTGATTGCATCCCTCCGGCTATGTTCATTGCTCACGACAAGTACGTCAGCTAAGGCGGCTATTTTCTTAAGCTGACGATAGCGATAGCGTATATCATAGGCACTGAAATACTCAGGAAAGTGGACCTGTTGGAAATCGGCAACCCAACAGATTTGCCGTACGGGAGAGTTTTTGACTAATAATTCATTGGCAGGAAAGATACTATCAATGCTTTGCTCAACGAACCATTTTTGTAAACGATCCTGAGGCCAGTGGAACTGGAGCTTTTGGAGTTTTTTTAAAAATTGATATGATTTATAGGCAAGCGGCCAGGACTTTCCGTAGTAAAAGTCGAAGTACTTAATCGTCTTCAGATACCCCTGAACTTCTTTATAATCTGATTGCTGATGGAAGTCCTGATGTAAGAATAAATGAAACTCCATCTTTTGGTCAGCATCCAGGAGGTTATTGCCCATAATAAGGCTTTGGCTGTACTGCACACCAGCTATCCACGACTTATTCCCATTACCTATCAGACCAACTTTATTCATGCATTAAGGGAGTAGTAAAGGAAGCCCCTGTTGTATGGCCCATTTGCCGGAACGTATACATTATCCAAAGTGCTGTCCTGACCAACTTATTAAGTAGGGTACCAATAAACATGCCATAGAGCTTGATCCTTATAGCCTCGCATTCAGCCCAGGCTAAATCAGGATTTTTCCCCGAAAAACCAGTTTCATTGAAATTGGCAATAATAGTAGGAACAGTTTTGAGACGGTACCTTTTTAGGAATAGATTTAAGGTAAGTTCGTAATCAGAGGCTATTATGTACTTTTCATCATAGGTGAAGCGATCGAAGACTGTCCGATGATAAAAAGTAGCCTGATGATGTAAACTATGAAAAAGCCACTGAGTATGGGGGCGAGGCCAAAACTTCTTACCGGAAGGTTGATTGATAACAGCTCCTGATATGTAATCATACTTTTGATGATTCAACAGCGGAGCTATCTGTTCTAATACGTAAGGAGTATACAAAGAGTCATCACAGCCTATGAAATACAGCCAGTCCCCCGTTGCCATTTTAATGCCTTCGTTGAGTGCGGCATAGATCTTGACTCCTTTTATTTGTTTTAGCTGGGTAACTACATTAGCGTTTTGAGCCAATAGGTCAAGAGTCTTGTCAGTACTTCCTCCTTCAATAATGATCAGTTCATAATGGAGATAGGATTGCGTAGCAACACTTTGTAAAAAGTGATGAAGCGTTTTTTCTCCATTCAAAACTGTAACTATAATCGAAATAAAGGGGGGCTTAGTCATATTATCTACAAAGTAAATACATATTGGCCTTTCTTTTTTGATCATGTTTTCGTTTTGAATAGAGCTTTGGGGTATTTACTTACAAGCCTTCAAACCCAGAAGCAAAAGCAAGCTCAGTGGTACACCTTACTGATTCCTATTAGCCTGACAATCAAACAAGTTCTGAATGCAAAGCGCAAGCAGAATTAAGGTGGGTGTGTAGCAGTTGCCTTATGAGGCTCTAGTGCCTTCGCGGCTGTATGATGTATTTTTCTGGATCAGCGTGGCGTCTATTCTGCTGGTAAGTTCATATGGGGTGTGGCAGGTAGTATGATAGTTTGTATAAGCTGATAAAAGAGTTGTACTTTAATTTGAGTGGTATATTATTCAGCTATAAATAAATGCTTTTTTGCCTCCATTAGTAGATGCTCTCTCTACGAATCATATCAGTATAGTACTGTAAAAGAAGCCCAAAGGAAGCTTCTCCCGGGTTCTTGCTTTACTTTTTTAAATATACTGAGGTAAATTAGTATAATAAGGGATTAAAATATAATTTAGTGCTGACTGTCAGATAACCAGGCCTGGACTTCTGCTTTTGCCTACCCACTGAACTTCTCAAAAGTACCCGCATCTTACGTATTGCCACAAATCCTGTGGATTTCTTGATTCAATTTCATTAAAACGACATTGTGCAGCAGTCACATACGTCGCTTTACGTAACGCCACGCCCTACGCGACAGGTTGGTCATTACACGCTATCGTAATGGCCTATGCTGTACTTTTTGTTAGCTCCCTATTAAGTCTGTTATCATTTTAACCCTTTATTTATGCGTAGAAAGAGGATTGTTATCCCACTCTTACTTAGCTTAAGTGTACCTGGCTTAGCGATAAGTCAAAGCTTAAGCCCGGAAGTAATTGCAGTTGGCGGAAGTATTGATAAGAATGAAAACCTGTCACTTGAGTGGACCTTAGGGGAGTCGGCCGTAGAGACGGTTGGGCTGCCGGAACGCTTCTATACACAAGGTTTTCATCAACCCATGCTCCTGGTTGAGGCGTTACCTGATGAGGCCGTATCCCTTCATCGTGTTGAGGTATATCCTAATCCGGTCAGCTCAATACTGACTGTAAAGATTGAGTCAGGAGAAAGTGTGTCTGCTCCACTAAAGCTAAGCCTGATTGACGTGACTGGTACATCGTTACTGAATAAGGCCGCCAGCGCTCCTACCGAAACCCTGCAACTAGACCTTAAACAGGCCCCTGCCGGTATGTATATGCTTCAGGTCATTACTGCCGAAGGCCAACCTGTCCGGGTGTTCAAAATCGTCAAGCAATAATAAGTCGTAACTCCACACTCTTAATTTCTATTTATATGAAAAAGATATATGTACTTGTTATCTGGTGCTTATTGTTAAGTCCGTTAGTAAATGCGCAGACAGTGCCGAGGGGCATGAAATACCAGGCAGTGGCTCGTAATCTAACGGGTGGTGTGCTAGCCAGTAAGCCCATTTCTTTAAAAATAAATTTATCGAGCCGAAAGAATAACGTATCAACTGTTCATTACAGCGAAACACATTCTGTTACAACAAATCAGTTTGGCCTATTCACCCTGAACATTGGGGAAGGTGTGGCTATCAACAAAGTAGCTTTTGACCAAATCCCCTGGAGCAGTGAAGATATTTGGCTGGAAGTAGCTATAAAGGAAGATGGGCAACAAAGTTTTACGGCCATTAGCAATAGCAAACTATTAGCAGTCCCCTATGCCTTTCATGCCGGAACGGCCTCATCACTCGCCGGTAATGGCTCCAGTGCGGCCCGTACCGCTGCTGGTCCGGGCGAAGGGGTTCCGGGGCAAGTATGGAGTCTGTTTGGTAACTCCAGGACCGATGCGAATAAAGATCGGTTTGGAACAACAGACTATGTAGATCTGGTAATGATCACAAATAATACTGAGCGCCTCAGAATTACCAAAGATGGTGATATTAACATTGCCAATAGTCTGAAAGTAGGTAAAGACGTAGAAGTAGGTAATGATCTGACCGTAAAGATGAATACGTACCTCAATACGGTAGGTGGATCAACAATCAATAATGGACCATTTACAGTAAATAAGTTGAGTCCGACCTATCTGACCGGCATCTTAACGGTAGATAAGGCTACTACCCTCAAAAGTACTCTGGATGTAGACGGAGCTACCCATCTGAAAAATACTTTAGAAGTTGACCTAGGGACAGACCTAAACAGTACTCTTAACACCGACGGAGCTACTACCCTAAGAAACACGCTGTCTGTCGATGGGGCTACTGACCTGAATAGTACTCTTAATGCCGATGGTGCTACTACTCTTAAAAATACTTTGTCTGTCGACGGAGCTACTGATTTAAACAGTACACTGAATGCTGATGGGGCCACCACTTTAAAAAGTACCTTAACTGTCGATGGGACTTCCGTACTTAACAATACTTTAGGGGTAAATGGCCAAGTCACGATCACAGCGAATTTAGCAAACGCTCAGGATAGTTATGATGACTATCCGCTACGGGTAACAGGTAACGAGCAAGGTATCGTTGTAAAGTTATCCAGCTCGAAGCCCGACCGGGGCAATAACTACATTACCTTCATGAATGGGGGAGGAACGCCAACGGGTCGTATCGAAGGGTTTGGCGGTATAGGTACTCAGCTCCGTAGTGCTGTGAATGGAATCATTGGTGAAGGTAGTGATGATGCTTCGCAGGACCGTGATCAGGATGTACCAGCTAACATACCCGGAGGCGCCGCCGACTATTTTGGTACTAATTATGCTTTTGGCGCCTACCAGTTAACCTTAAGCTTAATTGATAATATCATCAGATTAACCACCAATGCAGTAGCATGCGCCGTTGGTATTGGTATTGCGGGTGACTGTGATGATGTATTCTGGAGCTCAGTAGATGTTATTGTGGGAGGGTTGCAGCTGGGAGGCTATATAGCTTATAATGAAGTTACAGATGCGGCTGGTGTAGGTTATGAATCCGGTGGTGCTGATTATGCTGAATGGTTGCATAAGGCTAATGTCAAAGAAGCACTTACCTATGGAGATGTTGTTGGTATTCAGGGGGGAGAAATTTCTAAGAGTTTTGTTGAAGCCGAGAAATTTATGGTAGTGTCTCATAAGCCCGCTGTAATTGGAGGTATGCCCGAAGCCGGCAAAGAGAATGAATATACCAAAGTAGCATTTATGGGGCAGGTACCTGTAAAGGTGGTTGGCCGGGTGTGTAAAGGTGACTACATCCTTCCATCGGGTAATGGTGACGGAATGGCCACTGCTATTGCACCAGCCGACATGAAAGCCAGAGATTACGGACGTATAATCGGGATTGCCTGGGCTGAATCTGATTCAAGAAAAGTATTCAACTATATCAACACGGCGGTAGGTATCAACTCGAACGATATGTCCGGTATGATCGAACAGATGCAGAGTTTACTTAATGCAATGCAGACAGCCCTCCAGAAAGCTGTTCCGGAGTATAAGCCGTTGTTCTATGCAGTAGATCAGAAATCAATGCTGGCATCGGTTGATTATACCAAAGCAGCCTCACTACAGGAAACGGTAGGGAAAAATGTAAATCGTGGTCAGTACGCAACCTTGAAGGATGCTATGCAGGGAGCCAAGGAGTATGCGGGCACACAGGGCTTTGATCTGAGTCAGTATCCTTTGATGAGTGAGTTCTTTGATAATCCCACTCCCGAAATGGCTAAGAAAGTACAGGATCATTATATGAGAGCGCTGGTAAAAGCACAGGATCTATTGGCTGCTATGGAGAAAAGAAAAGCAGCAACTGGTAGATAGCGTACTACGCTCTGCCCTTAGTTACAGGTTTATTTGATTTACCCGCTGGGAATAGGATAGCCTTACTCCAGCGGGTAAGTTTTTGCATTTGGGTAATGGATAAGTTTAATTCTGCTATTGTACCCATTTAAATAAGTAACGAATCTGACTACTTCACCCGCCCGTACTGCTTCATCAGCTCCAGTACCTTCTGCTTGGGAAGCGCCTCCACTTTATGTCCCTGCGTACCGGTGGTCGTTTCGGCCATGAAGAGCGAGTTAATGATGGCTTCTTCGGTAGCCTCAATGGCCGCCAGGAACAGGGGCGACACGTAGTCATTGTGCAGGAGCGTGATAGGGGCAGTAGGCTGGTTAGCTTCGTGGGGAATACGGTAGGCTGTGGAGAAGGCAATGACGTAGTCGCCGCTACCGTTGGAAGCAATACCACCCGTACGGGCCAGACCCATGAATACCCGCTTAGCCAGTCGCTTGAGGTTGCGGGCGTCAAGAGGGGCATCGGTAGCTACCACCATCATGCAGGAGCCATCTGACGACTTATCCAATGATTCTTTAAACGAATATTTACCCAACTCTTCCCCCACGGGTACTCCATCAATCTGCAATACTCCGCCAAAGTTGGTCTGTACCAGTACTCCTACGGTATAGCCACCGAGTTTTTCGGGGAGCTTGCGGGAAGAGGTACCTATGCCTCCTTTCCAGCCGAAGCAAACCGTACCGGTACCAGCGCCGACGTTGCCTTCGGCCACGGCGCCACTCTGGGCTTTTTGTAGCGCTTCCAATACATGCTCTTTCCGGATTTGGCGTCCGCGTATATCGTTGAGGTAGCCATCGTTTGTTTCCCCCACTACCGGATTCACCGACCGTACCTGCTGATTGCCAGCCCCATTAAGCGTCCAGTCGATGAGGGCATCGGTGGCGGTAGGTACACTTAGAGTATTGGTAAGTACTAGGGGCGTTTCGAGAGTACCTAGTTCTTCGACCTGTGTGTAGCCAGCGAGTTTACCGAAGCCATTCCCGATGTAGATGGCGGTAGGTACCTTCTGCTGGAACAGGTTACTCTCGTGCGGTAGAATGGCTGTGACGCCGGTGCGTACATCCGCGCCCTGAATCAGCGTTACCTGCCCGACTTTCACTCCTGCTACATCCGTAATGGCATTATGTGTACCCACAGGAAGTACCCCGATCTTGATGCCCAGCTCACGGGGGCGTTTCTGACTGAAAGTGGATTGGGTGGACAATAGACCGAAAGCAAGAGTGAGTAGTACTAATTTCATGAAAGGCTTTGATTTAGAAATTCACCTTTCAAACTACATATTTTTCAGGAAGATTGTGGCTGGCACTGTTCACAAAAGTAGGTGGTTCGCCCTCCCACCTTACTCTGTGATACAGGCGTATGGCAGCGGGGACACTGCCGGTGCTGCCCGGCATCCTCGTAAGGGGAGGTGTCCCACGCCCGGGCATGGATAATATACGAAGGTGGAAAATCAGCGTAGCGAGCCTCCTTCTCAATAGCGGTACGCAGTACATCCTGAATGGCGGCGTGCAGGGCTTCTACCTCCTGTTCGGATAGTTGATTCGCTGGTTTTTCGGGATGAATACTGGCCTGAAACAGTAGCTCGTCCGCAATCCAGTTGCCCACACCCGCCGCTACCTGCTGGTCGAGCAGAGCAGACTTGATGGCTGTTTTGCGAGCGGCTAACACAATGGCCAGATCCTCTACGGTCATTTCAAGAGCGTCTTTCCCTATTTTCTTCTCTCGCAGGTAGGTCTCAATATCATTGACCAGCCCCATGCGCTCAAACTTGCGCGGACAGATAAAGCCCAGGTTATACCCACCCTTGAAGTAGATTACAATACGGGCGTGGCGCGGGCGCTCCAGCGACTGGTGGTAGTACTCCAGGTCGCCAGTCATGCCAAAGTGCATGTGCAGGATTACCCCCGGCCGGTCGGTCAGTACAAATAGGTTCTTGCCCACCCGGCGGGTACCGGTAAAGGACCCTCCGCGCAAGGCTTCGAGCAGTACCAGCGGATCAGTCGTAAGAAGTCGGGTATCCTCTACATCCATATCCTCAATGGGCTGATGGAACGAGGTCGCTTCCAGGTAGCGGCGGTATCCTTCTACTTCGGGTAGTTCGGGCATAGAGGCAATAGTTAACTTTTCGCTTGTGTAACCCCCTGTTGGCTCAAATGGTTTGTCAGGCAAAGGCCAGTGGGTAGAGTCGCTGCTGCTCGCGCAGGAGAGCCTGATAAGCCAGCATACCAGCCACCATAAATAACCAGCTCAGCCAGCAAAGTAGCGGAATGAGCAGGAGCCAGCCTCCCGGGAGCGTAGGTAGCAGCAGTTTATAGCTGATAAAAAAGCTTTGGTAGGAATTGAAAAAGAGCACCGCCTGGAGCAGACGGTAGTACTGGATCATAGAGAGCTTGTATCCTTTCTGGGGTTGGCTTTTGTAAAAATAAACCGTGGCCGCCACACCCGCCGCTCCGGCTAAAGAGCCGTTAAGGGTCAGAAAGGTGGAGGCATCAAGATAGTCAAAAGCCACGCACAGGAGCAGGGCTCCCAGGCCTGAGCTGATCAGGAGCGGCAACCGGAACAACTCTTTCAGGTGCTTCCACCACACCCTTCGATCACGGCGAGCCAGAGCTTCTTTCTTTTGTTCCATTACTACGGTAAACCCAAAAATCCCGAACCGGGCGTATACTTTCTGTAGGGCCGCCTCAAACGAAACGGTCGGCTCGGTGGCCATCTGCTGCTCCACCTCACTGGCCAGGTGGTCTACCAGCTCAAGCTGCAGGTCGTAGTAGTCGACATTTTTCTTCTTTACAAAGTTGAACAGCGTGTCAATCTGCGCGTCGGTTAGGGGAGTGGGAGTATGCATGGTAGTACCTGTTTATACGTAGGATCTTCTATATAACTACTACTAATTTTAGATGATCAGCTTATTAGCCCAGCGATAGCTTCGCCCCCAATAGGAGTTGCATGTGCTTCACAAATTCTTCCAGCTCGGCAATCCGGCTTTCGGTCTCCGTTTGTCCTTTGGGCGTAATGGCGTAGTACTTCCTCATACGGTTTCCGACGGGTACTACTTCGGCCGTCAATAACCCATCCGCTTCCAGCTTGTGCAGAGCCGGGTACAGCGCACCCTCGTTAAGGACTACCTCATTGGTGGTGAGCTCCTTTACTTTCTGCGTCAGTTCGTAGCCGTACATGCGGCCATTCTCTTTTAAGAGCTTTAGCAGTACGGTACTTAGGCTACCTTTGTAGAGTTGGGAGTTGTTCATGGTGCTTCTTTTGGGTATACTACGAAGGTAAATATATACCTAAGTTTGTTATGCATCAATAGTTGAGGTAAATTTTTCGCTATGACCTTCTCTGTTACATAACATGGCTGATCCAGTAATTTTTCACTAATTTTGCGCACCAAATTGCCTATCAAAGAGTTAACACTTTTCATAACTATCTAAGAATTACAATGCTACTTAGCGAACAGGAGCTACTTCGTCGCCAAAAACGCGAGGAACTAATGAAGCTGGGGATAGATCCCTACCCCGCCGAGGAATTTGAAGTCAACGTCACGGCTGCCGATATTCATAAAAACTATGACAATAATAAGTTAGACTATAAAAGTGTAACTATTGCCGGACGTCTCATGGGTTTTCGGATTATGGGTAGCGCCTCGTTCGCTGAGCTTCAGGACAACACAGGTCGTATTCAGCTGTACTTCCGCCGCGACGATCTCTGCCCTGACGAAGACAAGACTCTCTATAATACGGTATTCAAAAAACTGCTCGACATCGGTGATATCATCGGAGCGAAAGGTTTTGTATTTACCACCCAGACCGGCGAGGTATCCATCCACGTACAGGAGTTTAAGATCCTGACCAAGTCGCTGCGCCCACTACCCGTAGTGAAGCGCGACGACGAAGGAAACGTATACGATGGCTTCACCGACCCTGAGCTGCGCTACCGCCAGCGCTACGTAGACCTGATCGTAAACCCTGAGGTGCGGGATATATTCGTAAAGCGGGCGCGTATCATTACTACTATGCGCCACTACTTTGACTCCAAAGGTTGGCTGGAGGTAGAGACTCCTGTACTGCAGTCTATCCACGGGGGAGCGGCGGCGCGTCCTTTCAAGACCCACCACAATGCCCTGGATGAGGACCTGTACCTGCGTATCGCTACAGAACTTCACCTCAAGCGTCTGATTGTAGGTGGATTTGATGGCGTGTACGAGTTTGGTAAGCTGTTCCGGAACGAAGGGATGGACCGTACTCACAACCCAGAGTTTACAACGGTAGAGCTTTATGTTGCTTATAAAGATTACCACTGGATGATGGCCATGACCGAGCAGGTACTGGAGCAGGTAGCTCTTGCCGTCAATGGTACTACCAAAGCGACTTTCGGTGATAAAGAGCTGGATTTTGCTGGTCCGTACCCACGTCTGAGCATTACCGAAGCCATCGAAAAATTCACCGGTGTCAACGTGGAAGCGCAGGACCTGGCGTCGCTGCAGGCGCAGTGCCGGGCATGGGGTATGGAGATAGATGACACCATGGGCAAAGGCAAGCTCATAGATGAGATATTCGGAGAGAAGGTAGAGGAGCACATCATCCAGCCTACTTTTATCATTGACCACCCCGTAGAGATGTCCCCGCTGACCAAGAAGCACCGCAGCAAGGCGGGCCGGGTTGAGCGATTTGAGCTGTTTGTTAACGGAAGGGAGATTGCCAATGCCTACTCGGAGCTGAATGATCCTATTGATCAGCGCGAGCGCTTTGAGGATCAGCTACGCCTGAAAGAGCGTGGTGATGATGAGGCCATGGAAATGGACGATGACTTCCTGCGGGCACTTGAGTATGGTATGCCTCCTACCGCCGGTATCGGTATCGGTATCGACCGCCTGACCATGCTCCTGACCAACAATTCCAGCATTCAGGAAGTACTCTTCTTCCCGCAGATGCGCGCCGAGAAGAAGCCTGAGATGGCTACGGATGCTGACTACGAAGCAGCCGGAGTACCCAAGGTATGGATTCCTGCCCTGCAAAAAATGGGTCTGATGACCATTGAGCAGCTCAAAGGTGCTAATCCTAATAAGGTATTTAATGATCTGGGAGGATTACGCAAGAAGCTAAAGATAGAGGCCCCTATGCCTAAGAAAGAAGAAGTAGAAGGCTGGATCAGTTAAGAACTCATTGAGTAAGATTACCAACAAAAAAACCGCAGCAAAGCCGCGGTTTTTTTGTTTTCACTGCCAGAAAAAAGAAATAGTTATATCTTTCTTACTTGAACGGCATTAAGTCCTTTTTTACCTTCTACAACCTCGAATTCAACGCGGTCGTTTTCACGGATGGTGAGACCTCCCAGGCCAGTCACGTGAACGAAGATGTCCCTGTTTGTGTCGTCTTCAACGATGAAGCCATACCCTTTGGCTTCGTTGAAAAATTTTACAGTACCTGTCTGCATGATAATAAAAAATGAAAAAATTAAAAAATAATAAAAAGGTTAAGAATTGTAAAAGCCAGCTCCAAGGGTAGAAGCAAACACAATTACCCGGGTATTGAGATAGATTGGCGAATGCTACCAATATAAATCAATAAGGTTGTTTGATACTTTTTTGTCAGCCAAAGAAGTAAACATTTTACAGATTCTTCAAGCGCAAAGAAACAAAAATTGTTTGGATTCCAACTATTTTGCCAAAACAATTTGATTTAACGGAAGTTATAGTCCGTGTAATTAATAAGTATTTACCACGAAAAGCGTTAGGAGGTAATTTGCTACCGTCAATTTAACTTATTAATTTGGAACTCTAATCAGAGCAACAAGGGTATGAACCGGATTCGCTATTACGTAGAAGACCAGATTTTTGGTGTGTGCGCTCGACTTGGTGAGAAGCTTAGCATTTCGGCCAGCAGCATAAGATTATACTTCATCTATGCCACCTTCCTTGCCTTTGGGTCTCCTATTATCATTTACCTGGTGCTAGCCTTCTGGCTGGAACTGCGCAAGCACTGGCGCCGACACAACAGCCCTACGATTTGGGAGCTATAGGGAAGCCCTTCTTGTACAGCTGAGGAAGTTCAGGAAAGGTATACCTCTTATTCATAAAGTACTCCCATACTACGCTACGGTAGTACAGAGGCGCCCTGTAGGTAGTTCTTTTTAACCCTTTGGATAAGTCATGCACCATGCCGTAGAAGGCAAAGTGCGCCCGCACTATAGCCCACACGTCCGGCCAGGCACCGGTAGCCATAAATCGTACGCTCGAAATCCCGTCCAGTACCAGCCGCATGAATATGGTTTTCCAGCGCCGGCCTATGGGCAGGTTCTTGTAGAGCATGATCAGGTTATTGCGGTAGTTGAGGAAGGTCTTGCGCGGGTTTGACTTGTGCAGCGTACCGCCTCCGACGTGAAATACCTTAGAATAGCCGCAGTACGTAATGCGGTAGCCCATGTTCAGCAGTCGCCAGCAAAGATCTATTTCTTCCATATGAGCAAAGAACCGCTCATCAAAACCTCCCGCCTGGTGGAAGGTATCAGCCCGCATAAATAAGCAGGCTCCGGTAGCCCAGAAGATATCCGAAGTATCGTTGTACTGGCCGTGATCCTCTTCGCGAGTATCAAAGATGCGTCCCCGGCAGAAGGGGTAGCCAAGGTAGTCCATATAACCACCGGCGGCACCCGCGTATTCAAAGTGGGTGCGTAGGTCATAGGCCCGTATCTTGGGCTGACAGGCCGCGATCTGCGGGTCCGATTTCATGTAGGCAATCACGGGCTCTATCCAGCCCGGAGTAACTTCTACATCTGAGTTGAGCAGGACGTAGTAAGAAGCATCTATAGCCTTCAATGCATGGTTATAGCCTCCGGCGTACCCTTTATTATCTGTAATTTGAAGTAAGTGTACCTCCGGATGGTGCGCGCGCAGCCATTCCATAGAGCCATCGGTGGAGGCATTGTCAGCTACCCACACCTCGTGTCCGGAGGAGTGGGTAAGCACGGTGGGTAAAAATTGTTCTAAGTAATGTTTCCCGTTGTAATTCAGGATAACAATAGCAACCTGTGACATTCAGACGGCACTTATTTCATAAAGCCTCCCAGATCCAGACCCGGTATATTGGGCAGGACCCCTTCGGTAGCTTTCTGCAAATGCTCTTTCACTTTAGGTTCTATATTGTCCAGTGCTTTATTAACGGCTGCCACTACCAGATCCTGAAGCATCTCTTTATCATCCGGCTTGATGAGATCGTTATCAATTTCCAGGGATACTACTTTTTTATGGCCGTTCACGGTCACGCGTACCACACCAGCGCCTGACTCGGCCGATTCGGTAATAGTACCGAGTTGCTCCTGAGCTTCTTTCATCCGAGCCTGCAGGTCTTTCATCTTGCCCATCAAGCCCATCATATCACCCATATTTCCGAACATCGTACTTCAGTTTAAATTTTAATAATGCTAGTATCAAAGCACAAAGATAAGGCATTTAGCGCAGAAGCAGAAAGCTTCCGGACTTTACGAAGGGTTTGGAAGTGCTGTCTTTGATCTCAACCCGGTAAATATAATTTCCTTCGGGAGCACGTTCACCATTAATCAATCCATCCCAGCCCTGGGAGGAGTCAGTGGAGCTATATACTACTTCGCCCCAGCGGTTGTAGATCAGCATCTGGAAAGAGTCAAAGAAGATACCTTTCGCCTGGAACACATCATTCTTTCCATCTCCGTTGGGAGAGAAGGCATCGGGCAGAAACAGAGCTGCTTCCTGCCGAAAGAATACCTGGTTGGAGTAGCTGATGAAACTTCCGTTGCGTGAGTGTACCCGTACCTGGTAGTTATACTCCTGCTCGTCCGGGCTGTCAAGCTGAGGGTTATAGCTGGTATTTGTACCTACGTCAATTCCCTGTGCTGGCCCCGAGTCGCTGATTTTGACAACAAAGTAGTTTCCAACCTGGTCTGTAAAGGGCTTATCGCCAGTCCAGCGTATTAGGGTACCAGTATGCTGCAGCCATACCGTACAAATTGGTTCGGTAGGGGTAGAGCGGTTGCCGCATGCATTCTCATACGTGATACGATAGCAGTAGGAGCGTTCGGAAGTCTTGGCTGTGGCGTCGGTGTAACGGTTGCTATTGGTCAGAGCTACCAGTTCCTGAAAGGCACCACTGCCGCTTTCAGCCCGTTCAATGATCACTTTGTAGGAAGTGGTAGCCCCTGTAGCCGGTGGGAGTACCAGAATAGAAACACTCCCATTCTGTTCGACACTCACAAAGGCCTGGGTAATAGGAGCAGGACTCTCGTTAGATACAGCTGTTACCTCTATCGGTGCTGATATAGACACTACCTGGGCAGTCCGGGTGATGACCTGGTATCGGTAAGTTTCGCCGCATTGTACATTAGTATCGGCGAAGGAGAGGCTATCAACTTTATTATAAGTTTTTATAACACTTCCATTACGTAGTACCTGATACTCTGTAAAGCCGGCAGTAACCGGATACTTTGACCAGTTCAGTATATTACGTTGGTTTTGGGGAGTAGCAGTCAGGCTGGTAGTCCAGGCTTGATTAGACTCTTTGCTATTCCCGCAGATATCTGTTGTTTTGATTTGAAAAGAGTACACCTGATTAGGATCAAGGGAAGGTACTACCATCTGCTGGCTCCCGTCTGAACTGCTTTTGAAGCCTGTACCTTCGTAGGCCCCGCCGCCGGACTTGACCATGACTTCTGACTCAGCTCCTTTTACTCCCGTATAGGTCACCGCCACATTACCGCCGATACGACTCTCTACCTGGCTTATTGCGGATTGATTGAGTTTTGTGTCAACAAGGTTGACTGTGATGTCGCTGCTTCTTCCGCCGTTACAGCCACCCCCAAAATAAACACCGCGAGCCCTGATCTGACGCGGACCTGTACCCGTGTAGGTATGTTCGGTTTCCAGAGGTTGCCCTTTATTGATATACTGGACGCCGGAGCCGTCGCGCCAGTCTACCTCAATCTGATCATACTGTCTGGCTATACTGTCATCAACTACAGTTAATTTGACTTTGCCATCCGCGCAGGCTGTAGCCTGTATAGTAAGGGGAGTCGTGTCAAGTACCTTTACCTGTTTACAAGCTGTAAATCCTGCGTTGATTGTACTACTTCCAGCTTGTAAAATGGTATAGGTTCCAGGCTTCGTATAAGTATGTGTAAGTGATCTAGTTGAAGCAGGCAAGTTGCCTCCCTGATAGTTATAGGCCCATTGCAGAAGTGAAGGATTAGAACCTTTAACTGTATCTTCAACAACTACGGTAAGCGGTGCACAGCCCTCCGTGGGTGTTACTATAAAGCCTCCTCCTCCGAGCTCACATAGTTGCGCCTGCCCCTCTAGCGATATAAGGAGTCCGGTCAATAAAAAGAGACCGAACAATAAATACCGCCCCAATACGTGTGTTTTTTGTAGAATTTGCCTCACAATCCAGAGAAAAACGGTTGATTTCCTGACAGAAAGAGCGGGCAAGAAACGTATTGCCCCAAAGCTTTGTTTATTAACTAATCAAAATTAAGAGTTTCGGAGCTAACCCTGTACCTTTACCGCTTAAACGTGATTTTTTGCTTAACTATTTTCCATCAACCTGACTAATGAGCAACAATAATACCAAAATTCCCCTTGATTCCATAGAGGATGCTATCAGAGATGTGCAAGCGGGAAAGATCATCATTGTTGTTGACGATGAAGATCGTGAAAACGAAGGAGATATGATCTGCGCTGCCGAGATGGTAACGCCCGAAATTATAAATTTTATGGCACGCGAAGGGCGAGGGCTCATCTGTGTGGCGCTTACTGAGGAACGCTGTAATGAGCTTGAGCTGGAAATGATGGTTGGTAAGAACACCGCCACGCATGAAACGGCCTTTACCGTATCCGTAGACCTGCTCGGTAACGGATGTACCACGGGTATATCGGCCAGCGACCGCTCCAAAACTATACAAGCTCTGGTCAACCCTAACACCCGACCTGAAGATCTGGGACGTCCCGGACATATATTCCCACTCAAAGCCAAGCAGGGCGGAGTACTTCGCCGTACAGGACATACCGAAGCTGCCGTGGACTTTGCCCGTCTGGCCGGACTGGCTCCGTCGGGGGCGCTGGTAGAGGTGCTGAATGAGGATGGCTCTATGGCCCGCCTGCCCGAGCTACGGCAGTTAGCAGACCGGCTGGGAATGAAGCTGGTTAGTATCAAGGACCTGATCGAGTACCGCCTGCAGAAAGAAACGCTCATCAAGCGTGAGATTGGTGTTGATATGCCTACCGACTGGGGACACTTTGATCTGATCGCTTACCGTCAGCTCAATACAGACGATCTGCACCTGGCCCTTGTCAAGGGTACCTGGGAGAAAGACGAACCTGTACTGGTGCGGGTACATTCATCCTGCGTTACGGGCGACATATTTGGCTCGTGTCGGTGCGACTGCGGCGGGCAGCTACACGCCGCCATGGAAATGGTAGATAAGGCCGGCAAAGGTGTAGTACTGTATATGAATCAGGAGGGCCGGGGCATTGGTCTGATCAATAAACTTAAAGCGTACAAGCTACAGGAAATGGGCCGGGATACTGTTGAGGCTAACCTGGAGCTGGGTTTTCAGATGGATGAGCGTGACTACGGAGTAGGTGCTCAAATCCTGCGTGACCTGGGTATCACTAAGATCAAACTGATCTCTAACAACCCCAAGAAACGCGTTGGTCTGATGGGTTACGGACTGGAAATCGTAGATTCTATCTCCATCGAGATCGCCTCAAACCCCCACAATGAGCGCTACCTGCGGACAAAGCGTGATAAAATGGGACATGTACTGAAAAACCTGACTATACTCAAAGAATGATTCCCGTACTAGTGGCTACCACCGACGAAGACCTGCTCAAATGCCGTCGGGCGGTGCAGGCGCTTCGCCCCAAACTTTCTGATGAAGCCTATGATGAGGCTATTCGTAGTACCCTGGCTGATAACCGGCAGATGATATTTGTAGAAGAAGGGAAGGAGGCTGGCTCTCCGGAGGCAGCAGCGGTGGCCGTGTTCGAAACAGGCTATAACCTGTTCAGAGGAAAGTACATATATATTGATGATCTGTCGACGCTGCCTGAGTACCGGGGCAAAGGCTACGCTGGAACCCTGCTGGACTGGATACTGGACTACGCACAGCGCGAGGGATATGACGAGGTACATCTGGATTCCGGAGTGAGCGAAGCCCGTACCGATGCGCACCGCCTGTACCTCAACAAGCGGTTTCAGGTCACGAGCCTTCACTTTGTTTTAAAGTCCTGATTTATACTATCCTGGTCATTTATTTTGAGCCTGTTGGAGTAGCCACTCCAACAGGCTTTTTTTGTGTCTGTATAAATTTACTGGTCCTCAACGTACCACTTCACGCAACCCTTCCTTACATTCGGTCGTATATCTTCATAAAAGCATTAAAACATGCCCGAGTACAACTCCGCTGTTCTTCTTGAACTGCTCGACGGCTGTTTGCACGGAAACCGTCGTAGTCAGGAATTGCTCTATCGGCAGTTCTACGGCTATGCTATGGGGATTTGCCTCCGGTATACCCACAATCGTGAAGAGGCCAGGGAGGTACTGAACGATGGGTTTCTGAAGGTATTCACAAAGCTGGAAAAGTTTGATTCAGAGCGTTCTTTCAAAGCCTGGCTAAGCCGGATCATGATTAATACAGCCCTCGATAACTACCGCCGGGAAGCACGACAGCAGACGTTGCACGATGATGTACAACTAGCTGAGGTATCCATTGACGAGACGGCCATTAGCCAGCTGGCGCACGAGGAGCTGATTGGCATGATTCAGCAACTGCCACCAGCCTATCGGATGACCTTCAGTATGGCGGTTATAGATGGGTATACGCACGAGGAAATTGCTGATAAGCTGGGTATTACGGTAGGAGGTTCCAAATCGAATCTTTCGCGGGCCCGTGAAAAGTTAAAGGTGATGTTATCAAAAAAAAATGCAGATGATTATGAACGAGTGGCCAGATGACCGCCTGGATGAGCTCTTCAGAAAATCTGCTGAGGAGCTTAATCCTTCCTTTGATTCCGCCGATTGGGAAAACCTGCGCGAACGATTGGATGCGGGTACCAAACCAGCTACGTCAGGGTGGCGCCAAAAGTGGTGGCCCTGGGGAGCGGTAGTACTACTGCTACTACTAACAGGTGGTGGACTCGGTATCTACTACCGGGGAAATACTACTATGGATAAGGACCCGAAGGACAAGCTGGCGACCACCCCTACTAGCCCGGCAGAAGCTGTGCAGGGAGGTGGTGATAAAGCTACTAGCGAAATTACTACTGGGGAAGTGCATCAAAAGCCGGAGGATGTGCGTAATGCAAAGCATGATCCAACGGAACTAGAACCGAAAGTATCCGAAAAGTCCCGAGGTACTGTAGGACAGGAAAAGGCAACATCCCGGAAGATATTGCCCCGGAGTCAGCCGGACGCAAGCGGAGTGCGTCTACGATCCAGCCTGGCTGGTAGGAAGGAGGGCTACGGGGCACCTCATTGGAACAGGAAGGAAACGGCTGCTGAATCAACTCCTTCGGTCAGCAGCCCTGCTGCACCATCAGGAAACAGCGAAGCGGCACGTAAAGCGCCTGCTGGGGAGGCAGGCATCGGTGCAGGTACTTTCAGGGAGGTGAATGGAGTCACTCCGGCGGAGCAGAAGGAAGCTGTCTATGCAGAGCCCCTGCTTCCCCGTCTGGACTTCCGGAGCGCTACTTCTCTTACTCTACCATCCATTAGCTATACCGACTCGGGGCAGGTGGCTGAGCCGTTGGTTGTGAGGCCGGCCTCTGCTCCGAAGTGGGCTGTCAGGCTGGGGGTATCGCCGGATATGAGTTCGGTGGGGCTAACGGGTTTTACGAATCCCGGTCCGGCTACCTCTTTACTGGTTGAGTATGCCGTAATGGATCGATTGTACGTACAGTCAGGTGTAATCCGGAGCCTGAAAACCTACCGGGCGCTACCGGGGCAGTACCAGTGGCCAGCCTACTGGACGCAGTACATCAAGCCCATTAGTGTGGATGGTGACTGTAAGGTACTGGAAGTACCACTGAACCTACGGTATGATATGGCACGGGGGACAAGGTCTACCTGGTTTGCCGGGGCAGGCGTATCATCCTACCACATGCAGAACGAAGTATACAAGTATAATTACGAGCGTCCGGACCCGAGTATTAAACGGTGGCGCTGGGAAGGCCAGACAGGATGGTACTGGCTGAGCCACCTCAACGCTTCGGCCGGGTACGAGTACCGCTTCTCTAACCGGTTGTCGCTGTTGGCTGAGCCGTACGTAAGGGTGCCGTTGCGCCGGGTCGGATACGGTAAGGTCAATCTGTTTACGGCGGGAGTATGGATGTCGGTGCGCTATGTACCCTCATTCATAAAGTAGAAACCTTAATACCAATAAGTTTAGTTTCAACATAACTAGCAGCTATAAAAATGAAAATTAAAGAAGAAAAAGAAACCCTGAAAAGAGGCGAGTTCTTACGCAGTCTGGGACTGAGTACATCGGCATTGATGGCTTTTTATTGCATGGGTACTCTGACAGCGTGCAGCTCGGGAGAAGACGATCCTCAGCCCACCGGGAACAACAACAACGGCGGGACGGGGAGTACCTCAGGCCTTACGGGCAATGCTACGGGTAGTAATATCAACTTCACACTTGATCTGACCAGCAGCAACTACAGCAAGCTAAAGACAGAAGGGGAGTATGTCTTGGCCGGAGACGTTATGGTAGCACTGGCCTCGGGTAATAAGTACGTAGCCTTGTCAAAAAGATGTACACATGAGGGGGCCAATGTACAGTACCGTCTGTCTCAGAACGACGTCTTTTGTAACAACCACGGATCAGTTTTTAATCTGGATGGTACTGTTAAGCAAAGCCCTGCTCCGTCGCCGCTGAAGGCGTATAAAACCGAGCTGAGCCAGAATGGTAATTCGCTTCGCATATACGAATAACAGTACGATCATGACTTTACTCCGCATTATACCTTTTTTGTTAATACCCCTACTGGGCAGAGCGCAGGATGATCTGCTGGGCGAGCTTGAAAAACAGGCTGAGCAGCCGACGGTTCCGGTAGTGGCTACTTTCAAGTCTACCCGGATCATCAACGGGCATTCGGTAGAAACCGTCAAGCGCAACCACATGGACTTCCGGATCTCGCACCGCTTCGGTCGGCTGAACTCCGGGGCCTACGAACTGTTTGGCCTGGATCAGGCTACGATACGCCTGGGGCTTGAATACGGTGTTACCGATAACCTGATGATTGGCATCGGGCGTAGTTCGGAGCAGAAAGCCTATGACTTTTTTGGAAAGTACCGTGTCCTCCGCCAGACTACCGGCGCCCGTACCGTACCCGTATCAGTTACCTTGTTTGGTAGTACGGTCATCCGTACCATCCGATCCTTTATACCCGGTGAGCAGGAGCGCTCTTTTCAGGATAAGCTCACCTACACCGGACAGGTACTCATAGCCCGGAAGTTCAGCGAGCGGCTCTCCCTCCAGCTTACCCCCACCTACCTATACCGTAATCAGCCCGAACTGGCTGCCGACGATCAGCTCTTGCTGGCGGTAGGTATCGGTGGGCGCTACAAGATCAGTAAGCGGGTATCGCTCAACGGCGAGTACTTCTGGGCTCTTCGTGATGAGAGTAGTGATGCTTTGCCCTACTACAACTCCCTGGCCGTTGGCTTTGACATCGAAACGGGCGGGCATGTATTCCAACTGCACTTTACCAATTCGCTGGGGATGATTGAGAAGCAGTTTATCGGCGAAACAGTAGGTACCTGGGGTAAGGGAGATATTCACTATGGATTCAACATATCACGTACGTTCAGCCTGGATAGGAAAAGCAAACGAGCTGCAACGGACTGGTAGAGACCTACTACTATGAACAGGTACTTATTTACATACATACTTTTACTGCTGATTGGCCTTACTGTCTCCGGAACTGTGCGGGCTCAGAGCAAGCTGTACGCTACCGCTACGGGCCAGACCAGCTTTTTTTCCGAGACACCCGCTGAGAATATCACTGCCGTCAATAAAAAGACGCAGGCGATCCTGAATACCTCAACGGGTGAACTGGCTATCCGGATGAATATGCGGGACTTTGACTTTCCCAATGAGTTGATGGAGGAGCACTTCAACGAAAACTACATAGAGTCGGAGAAGTACCCCACGGCCACCTTTCGGGGTAAGGTAGACCAGACGGTAGACTATACTCAAAATGGTACCCATGAGGTTACTGCAACGGGAGCATTCACCGTTCACGGTGTCACCCAAAACCGCACTCTGAAAGGGCAACTCGTTGTGAAAGACAAAGCCATCAGCATCAGCTCAGATTTTGAGGTAGCCCTGGCCGATCACAAAATAGAAGTACCTAAGATCGTATTCATGAAGATAGCCCAGGTAATACAGGTGAAGGCCCGCTACCAGCTTACACCTTACAACCGATAGCAGGCATTATAAGCAGGGGCATAACCCCACAAAAAAGCAGCTACTCCTGAAAAAAGTAGCTGCTTTTTTTTATCAATGGAAACGTAAGCCTCTATAAGTATTGATGAGGTAAAAGTTCTGGGTTGTGGCTATAAGCTGATGTGTACGTCGTACAGCACCGGCGTTACCGGCCCTTTAGCTACCTTCCTGACCACAGGTAACGATACATTCGACACGGAAGCAGATACTAGCCAGCCAAGACATTGCCGCTGCTAACAAGCCAGCGCACTCCCACCAGCCTTACTCAGAAAGAACAGGCAGATAGAAGTGCGCAGGCGTTAACTCCGCTATGAAAGGCTTAATTGACTTTCAGCAGTCGTACGGTTCGAGTCTGACTAGCCGTGCTCACCCGCAGCAGGTACACACCTGGGCTAGCACCTACAGGCAACACCACCCGCTGCTGGGGCTCGGCCTGCTCTACCTGCTGCTGATCCACCACATGCCCCTGCAGGCTCACCAGCACTACTCGCAGGGCTTGCCCGGTGGCTCCGCTGATCAGGACTTCTACCTGGCGGCCACTGACCGGGTTGCCCAGCACCAGCACCTGCAGCTCATCCTGACCTGGCTCGGCCTGACTTGGCTCGGCGCTCAGTCGAGCGTTGGCAGGCGAGGGGCTACAGGTGCCGAGCTGATCACCATGCGCCAGGTGATCCTGCATGCCCCGCTCATCCACACACAACATTTTTCCATTGTGACACACCAGGTATTTGGCTTTTTTGCCGTTCAGCGGCTCGCAGTCGTAGATGTCCAAAACGCCGTCGTTATCATCATCCTCATCACAAGTGTCGCCTTGCCCATCCCGGTCAAAGTCGGCCTGGTTGGCATTGGCCAGCAGAGAGCAGTTGTCCTGGGCATCCGCTACACCATCACCATCATCATCCGTATCGCACACGTTGCCTTGGCCATCACTATCCGTGTCGAGTTGATCGGCATTGGCGGCTAGAGGACAGTTATCTTGAGAGTCGGGCACACCATCACCGTCGCTGTCCGGCACACAAATATTTAGTAAAACACCCAAATTGTTGTTGGAATTTGCCACCACCAGATCAGGCTTACCATCGCCATTGTAGTCGCCGGTTGATAGACCAAGTGGCTGGTCGCCATCGGAGGGAAACGTGGTAGCAATTGAAAAGGTGCCATCACCATTGCCCAGCAGCACACCCACATTGTCAAAGGATAGATTTGTCGCCGCCAGATCAGGCTTTCCATCGCCGTTGAAGTCGCCGGTTGATATACCATATGGCTGACCACCACCGGTGGGGTAGGTGACGGCAGATGCAAAGGTGCCATCGCCATTGCCCAGGAAGATGCCAACTCTGTCAGAGGACAGATTTGCCACCACCAGATCTAGTTTACCATCACCATTGAAGTCGCCGGTTGTAACGTCCCTGGGAGCACCACCACCGGTGGGATAGGTGACGGCAGATGCAAAGGTGCCATCGCCATTGCCGGGCAGGATGCTAACATCATTAGAGACTCCATTCGTCACCGCCAGATCAGGCTTTCCATCGCCGTTGAAGTCGCCGGTGGCGATACCAAATGGCACGTCGCCACCGGAGAGGAAGGTGGTGGCAGCCGCAAAGGTGCCATTGCCATTGCCCAGCAGCACACCCACATTGTCGGAGGATAGATTTGTCACCGCCAGATCGAGTTTACCATCGCCGTTGAAGTCGCCAGTTGATATACCAAGTGGCTCGTTTCCACCGGAGAGGAAGGTGGTGGCAGCCGCAAAGGTGCCATTGCCATTGCCCAGCAGCACACCCACATTGTCGGAGTTAAAATTTGCCACCGCCAGATCGAGTTTACCATCGCCGTTGAAGTCGCCGGTTGTAATATCATATGGCGCACCTCCTCCAGAGGGGAAGGTGTTGGCAGCCGCGAAGGTGCCATCACCACTGCCCAGCAGTACACCAACATTGTTGGAGCCAGCGTTCGTTACTGCTAAATCGGGTTTGCCATCGCTGTTGAAGTCCCCCGTGATTACATAATTAAGGTTATCACCGCCGGAGCTATAAGGTACTGCCGGTGTAAAGCTTGGGGTAGAGCAGCCACTGCTTTGGGCACTCACATTCAGAACACCGGCTACAAGCACTGGCAGTATACATACGGCCCGGGAGCAGGATACTAGCCAGCCAGAACATTGCCGCTGCGAATTTAGGCGGATGAACGAGCTGGGGGAGAGCTCGAGGATTCGCTGAGCGAATGAAGTAAAAAGTAGATACATAGGCAGTTTGCTGAGTGGTTTAAGAGACGATACAACAGCAGCACAAGAGTACGGCTTTCAGCGTCAAACAAGGTGGAGAAATGTTCCGAAAAGGTGGATAATTGTTCAGTCTCTGGCCGAATAGCGAAAGTTACCGGGAGGCGTACCGAATTCTTCTGAAAATACCCGGCTGAAATATTTAGGATCATCGAAGCCTACGGCATAAGCTACTTCGGAAACATTGAGAGCAGTAGTAGATAACAGCTCCTGAGCTTTGCGTAAGCGTAACGTGCGGAGGTACCGGTTCATGGACAGTCCGGTCAGGGCTGTCATCTTTTTATGAAGAGTAGTTCGGCTCATACCCATTAGCCGGCATATGTCGTCTACCGAAAACTCCGCGTTATCCAGGTGCGCTTCTACAGTATTACGCAACTTAACCACAAACTCATCTTCCAGTGGCTCGTCCGCCCCAGCAGGGGGGGAGGTATCCAAGGCAGTACCCAGAGCCAGTTGGCTGTAGTAGATCTGCATCAGGCGCCGGGTCTGGATCAGGTTACCTAACACCAGCAGTAACTCTTCCCGTAAAAATGGTTTGACAAGGTAGGCATCGGCTCCGCGCCGTAGTCCGGTGATACGGTCGTCCACGGCTGCTTTGGCAGTCAACAGTACAATGGGGATATGACTTGTTTGCTCGTCGTTTTTCAGCGTATAACATAACTCGTACCCATCCTTGCGGGGCATCATGACATCACTTAACACCAGGTCCGGCATTTTTTCCAGCGCTTGGTCAATGCCTGCCTGCCCGTCTTCAGCCCAGATTACCTCGTAGTGAGCGCCAATGCAGACCTGGATATAGGCAGCTACATCGTAATTATCCTCCACCAGCAGCAATACTGGCCGATTACCGGAAGCGGCCTGATCCGGCTCACTCCACTGATCCTGGTCCGGCCTGGACAGGTCCGGCTTGGATAAGTCCGGCTTGGATAAGTCTGAACTGTGTAGATCCAGGTTAACTGGTACCGGAGTCAACAACTGCTCCTGAGCCAGCTGTGCCTGACACGTAAAGGGTATACTGACTACAAATTCGGCTCCCTGGTCTTGTCTATCTATTCCCTCCTCGTTTAGTCCGGAGCCATCCACGCCGGACCTATCCAGGCCTGACCGGTTTCGAACAGCCAGACCGCCCCGCATGAGCAACACCAGTTCACGTACCAGAGACAGCCCTATTCCGGTACCATTAGCCTGAGATGCCAGCTGATTATCCGCCTGAAAAAAACGGCCAAATACCTTGGGCTGAGTGGCTGGTTCAATACCGGGGCCGGTATCGCTTACGCTGAACTGAACCCATTGCTTATCCAAACAGGTGGTTGGGGTAATTTCCTCATAGTATCCTAAGGGGCTTAAGGGCTGCCAGTTATCCAGAAGCCTTAGCCGGTAGTAAATATGCCCACCTCTGGGTGTAAACTTCAGGGAGTTGGACAGCAGGTTGGAAAGAATATCCTGAAGCTTATCCCGATCAAAATCAGCTACGCAGGTATCTACCTCCAGATGACAATGCAGTTGGATATCCTTTGCTCTGGCCACCGACTGAAAAGATTCAACAATGTAGCGGGTAAAGCATACCAGATCGGCACGCACTAGGTTCAGATGCATCTCCCCGGCTTCAATTTTGGAGAGGTCCAGTATCTGGTTGATCAGCCTTAGCAGATTAGCACCGTTGCGTTCGATCAATGCGGCTGCATTCTGTAGCCGTGGCAACTGGGCCTCTTGCTTATAGCCTTTGAGCTCGGCCGCCATACCCAATATGACCGTGAGAGGCGTGCGAAACTCATGGGAAATATTAGTGAAAAAGTGGGAGCGGGCTTCGTTGAGCCGCATCAGATCCTGAGCCTGCTTCTCAATGATTTCTTTATCCTGTTCAATGCGGGTAGTGGCTTGCCTGACCTGGACTCCTAGCCGTATTTGTTCCACCTGATGTTGCCAGATGCGCCATCTCAACCAGGCCCATATGCTGGCTCCTACCAGCAGTACCATGATCATCAGGAACCAGGGGCGCAGGTAGATCGGCCGTACCACCACCAGCTCTATGTCAAGCGTATTATCCGACCATTGCCCGTCAGCCGCCTGTGCTTTTATCAGTAATTGATGTTTGCCGAAGGGCAGATTGTTCAGCCTTAAACTGGGTTCCGTCTGGTAAGTCCATTCTTTATTAATGCCCTTGAATTGATAGGCATACACGTTCTTTTCCGCATTAGCATAGTTCAGCAGGGCAAAGTCCAGTTCACTCGAGAGGTCATCAGGCTCTATGGTAATGGTGTTCGAAGTGATTACATCATCCGTCCTGTCTACGATTTTATCCTCTGCATGGTTGTATTGGCGTAATGATGTAATGCGCAGGGGCAACTCAGCTTCTGGCTTCTGCTTTTGAAAGTCATGCGGATTGAATGCCGTAATCCCATTCAACCCCCCAAAGTAGATCCGTCCGTTCTTGTCCTGATAGTGCGCAATCCGGTTGAACTCGTTATGGGTAATGCCATCCTCCACAAAGTACGATCGGGTGGTAAACCGCACCGGGTCAAACTGCATGATGCCATAGTCGCTGCTCATCCAGAGGTGGCCGCGCTCATCGGGGTACACGGCGTAGATATTATCATTGGATAAGCCCTCGCTGCGCCGGAACTGACGGTACTGGTTTTGCCGGCGGTCCCACCGGACCAGCCCGGCATTGGCGGTAGCCAGCCAGTAGATACCTTGGGTATCCTGGTAGAAATGCTGGTAGCTTTCGGCCGGTAGATAAAAACCACTCCCTCCCCCGCTCCAGTAGCGCGCCGTTATACCTTTTTCCGATTTGATCGTGTATAAGCCGGTGTTGGCGCAAATCCAGATGGTACCTTGCCGGTCAGGAGCAATGTGTAGTATATGGGCCTGCGCCAGTTCAGTAAATTGGTTGTACTTTATAAAAGGTTGTAGCTGTCCCTGTTTAGCCTCATACAGCATAAGCCCTCTGCGACCACCCAATAACCAACGCTCCCGGCCAAACGGGTGAAGGGTCCAGGCACCCGACCCCTTGGGTAAATCGGTAGTGGTATGCGTAGCGGTAGACGGTTTATAACGAACCAGCTGATCAGCAATGCCGCCATAGAGCGTACCCTGTCCATCATGGGTTAGCCCATAAGCGGAAGCAAACGCATCACCATTCGTAGTAAATATTTCGGGTACATACACCTTTTTGGGTACTTCGCCCAGGCGTTGGGAGGTATACAGGCCCATGTTCTCCATGTTGGCGAATACCTTATCGCCTAGTACGGTAATACCCCGAATGGCCGCAACGTTTTTACCCTTATTGTTTTCCTGATAGAATAACCGGGCAAAATGGTTTTCGGCTAGTTTGACCTGGTATACGCCAAAGCCGGTACCTAGCCAGAACAGGCCGTTCCGGTCACGGAAAAAGCTTCTGTTTTCAATCTGTTCACCCGACGTCTGACCTTTGATGGTCAATACGACTCCTTTGGTGGAATCTCGCAAACTCATACCATCCCAAACTAATCCGGTACGGTCAAAGGCATAGCAGACCGGAAAAATGTATTGATTCAATGATTTGAGTAGTGGGTACGGCCACTCGCGGCGATGACCTGACTCATCTATGCTATAAAACTTATTAGGTACCCGCTTGGCCGGATCAGCGGCATGATAGAAAAATTCAATACCGGCATTACGCTGCCCGAAGCAGATAATAATGGATGCCTCGGAATGGGAATACTGATTTACAATATGTCCATCCGGCGTGAGTTCAAGCAGATGCTGGTCATCCGCAATGGCCCAGACAGTATTACGGGCGGTGACCTGAAATACGGCCAGCCGCTTAAACTGTGATAAGGGTACATACCGCAACCCGGATTTGGGATGGTACGAAATAAGAACCGCCGGCTGGTAGTCCGTAAAGAATATGGTACCGTTGGCACTGCTGAGCAGGCGCTGTGGAGTATCAAATGAGGTGGAGGGGCGCTGTTTTCCGAATTTTTTTTCGAACGAAACTGCCTCATTGGTTACAGGATTAAAAAGCGTAATATGAGACTGACCATAGGGCCCCAGGAGCCACAAGTACCCGTCTGCATCCTGGACGATAGACTGGATATCGTCAAAGCCAAGTCCGTTCCGTTCTTTGGTGTAGCCCGTAAACTTCAGACCATCGAAGCGGTTGAGGCCAAACTTAGTACCAAACCACATGAAGCCCTGCTTATCCTGAAAAATAGCATTGACCTCCCGGTGGGACAATCCATCTTCCGGACCATAGCGTTTTACTGAAGCAGTATATTGCTGAGCTTTTGCGAGCAAGCATAGGTAGAGGAGTATGCTCAGTGTCAGACTTAAACTTCTCACAGATTCATATGGTGTGTGGACATCGCTCAAAGCAATGCGAAGCTGCCATTAGTGCCACAGTTCGGTGTTGCTTTTACTGAATAGTGTATATAAGTAGATCCGTGAATACTTATATCTATCATCACGCAATATATTTAGTAAAGTAAAATCCTCAACCAGGGTACCTTTGATCATCGCCCTGCTGTGTATTAATACCTGTGGTTCGGATATCTGCTTTATTTACAGTTTAAATACACTACTTTGTCTAACAAAGTAGTGTATTTATATCTTAAAGCTACATTCCCAACCTACCTTGCCATGGATATTATACAGGAGCTTATACATAACGAAAATCTGGCCTCAGTACCGGAGCCGCAACTGCAGTGGCTGGTGGATCAGGGTGAAGTGATACATCTTCAGGATGGAGATTACCTTTTCAAAAAAGATGATCCGATTGATCATCTTCTGGTCGTACTGGAAGGACATTTTAGGTTGTACTTTGTGCAGAACAACGAACAGCGCCTGCTTGAAGACAATGGGAAAGGATATGTAGGTGGCCTGCTGCCGTACTCACGTCTGGAAAAAGCCAATGGCAATGCCATAGCCGTAGGTAATACGACGCTTCTACGACTGCACCGGAGCCAGTTCAGAGAGATGATTGAGAAGCAGGATAAACTGGTAGAAGTACTGGTGCATCTGATGCTCAACCGGGTCCGTAACTTCACGAAGGTACAGCAGCAAAACGAAAAGATGATTTCGCTTGGCAAGCTTTCGGCTGGACTGGCGCACGAGCTCAACAACCCCGCTTCAGCGGTGGTACGCAGTGCTACGGCGCTCAAAAAGCAGCTGGGTATAGTACCGGAGAAGCTTAAAGCTGTACTGGCCCTTCAGCTGACTCCGGAGCAGGTGGAGCAGGTAAGCAAGGTGCTGTTGGGAAAGATGAATGGTGAACCGCAACAACGGCAGCTAAGCCTTATGGAGAAGTCAACCCGTGAGGATGAGCTGGCCGACTGGCTGGAAGAGCATGGTGTGGAGAATGGGTTCGAGATAGCCGAGATTCTGGTAGAATACAACTTTACAACTCAGGACCTGGACGTAATCAGTACCAACCTGTCCGATCAGAACCTGACTTCGGTGCTGGACTGGATGAGTAATGTACTGGCCTCAACGCGACTAGTCACAGAAATAGCGGAAGCTTCGGAAAGAATTGCTAATCTGGTAGGCTCTATCAAGGAGTACTCACATATGGATGGCGGAGCGGACAAAAAGAGAGTATCTTTGAAGGACGGACTTAACAGTACCCTGCGCATCCTGCAGCATAAGCTCAAAAGCAAAAAACTAAACGTACAGCTTAACCTGCCGGACGACCTGCCAGAGATATGTGTATATCCCGGTGAGCTAAACCAGGTGTGGACTAATCTCATTGATAATGCGATTGATGCCTCACCGGAGGGCGGACAGATCCATGTGGAAGCGGTACCGGACCGGCAGTATATCACTATTAACATCATTGACAACGGCAGTGGTATCCCCGAAGAAATGACCGGCAGGATATTCGATCCGTTTTTTACGACTAAAGACATAGGGAAAGGTACCGGACTGGGACTGGAAATTGTACAGAGCATTGTGCAGCAGCACAAGGGCCAGGTGAAAGTACATTCAGAGCCCGGCCGGACGGAGTTCAGCGTGTGTCTGCCCATAGAATAACAAGCGAAAATATCGTATACGATCCTTCTAACCCATACTATTACTTCAACTTGATTCATGAAGAAACCCATCATACTGGCCGTAGATGACGATGAGCAGGTACTGCGGGCACTCACGCGGGACTTACAGGGCGCCTACCGGAAGGATTATAAAATAATGAGTACAGCATCAGCCAATGAAGCCCTGGCCACGCTGAAAGAGCTGAAACAGGGTAATGAAGCAGTAGCTCTGTTTATATCAGACCAGCGAATGCCCGAAATGCTGGGAGTAGATTACCTGACCGAAGCAAGAAAATATTTCCCGAATGCGAAGCGGGTCTTGCTAACGGCTTATTCAGATACGGATGCCGCCATCAAGGCTATCAATAAAGTACAGCTGGACTACTACCTGATGAAGCCCTGGGACCCGCCCGAAGAGAAAATGTTTCCGGTGCTGAACGGACTGCTGGACGACTGGCAGCTTACGTACATACCCGAGTTTGAGGGTATAAAAGTAGTAGGCTACCAGTTTTCGCCGAAGTCACACGAAGTCAAAGATTTTCTTTCGGCGAATCTGCTTCCTTACCAGTGGCTTGACCTTGAGATTAACCAAAAAGGCAAAGATCTTTTGGAGAAACATAATCTGAAGCCCAAGGAAGCGCCCTATGTGTTTCTGGAAGATGGTACTTACCTGACACAGCCGGATCGGCGCCAGATTGCCGAAAAACTGGGCCTGAGCCAGGAAGCCCCCAGCGAACTATACGATGTAGTGATCATCGGAGCCGGGCCGGCCGGACTGTCAGCGGCAGTATACGGAGGCTCGGAAGGACTCAAAACCCTGCTCATCGAACGGAGAGCTCCGGGTGGGCAGGCGGGTACGAGTTCGCGCATTGAGAACTACCTTGGATTTCCATCGGGGCTGAGCGGGGCCGAGCTCTCACAGCGAGCCATCACTCAGGCTACGCGCTTCGGAGTAGATTTTCTGTCGCCGGAAGAGGTAGTTGATATTCAGGCAAAAGGAAACTATAAAATATTAACGCTGGGGAGTGGAGGCCAGATCAATACCAAGAGTGTCATCATCTCGACCGGGGTAGATTATCGCAGGCTGGACTCAAAGGGCGTGGATAGTTTTACCGGAGCCGGTGTGTATTACGGTGCTGCTACGACCGAAGCCCGGGGGTGTAGTGATCGCCAGGTATTTGTAGTAGGTGGAGGCAACTCAGCCGGACAGGGAGCTATGTACCTGTCACAGTTTGCTACCAAAGTACATATAGTAATACATAAGGCTGATCTGACCTCTTCCATGTCGCATTACCTGATTGATCAGATCAATTCTACTCCCAACATTGAGATCATAGCAGATTCAGAAATAGTAGAGGCTAAGGGGGAGGAGCAACTGGCGGAACTGGTTATTGAGAACATTAAGTCGAAGGAAATAAAGACGTATCAGGCCAACGCGCTGTTCATATTTATCGGCGCCAGACCCTACACCGACTGGATCACAACCGATATGCAGAAAACGGAGGATGGCTTTATTATTACCGGTCGGGATCTGGTAAACCGACCGGATTTTGGAAAGATCTGGAAAAAGAAGCGGGAGCCTTTCCCCCTCGAAACCTGCATAACGGGCATATTTGCCGCCGGTGACGTCCGTGCCGATGCCATGAACCGGGTCGCTTCGGCCGTAGGCGAGGGAGCTATGGCTATCAGCTTTGTACACAAGTACCTGGCAGAGGTGTAGATCTTAAGTAGCGATAGTATTATAAACGTCCACCAGTGCCTCTGACGGTTGCTGGTGGATGTTTTTGTATATATTCATTACCGTTAAAGTGTGAAGTACTATTACCGTTCAATCGGTAAGTAGCTCTACGGGTAGAGCTACTGCTGGGCGTGTTTTCTTATTTGCCAATTTACTTCTACCTTTCTGCCATTGTACCACATCAGATTTAATCAGGCAGCTCTACTCACATGATTATCTACGAATCCAACAAAAACTTTCTGCGCGATATTACCCACCTTACCCGTAGCTGGACCATGCAACGTGTCATGCGGGCTGCTTTGGGAGTAGGGGCCGTTACGGCTGTGTTTACCGTAGCTTTCGAGGAGATCTGGCCCATGGAGATCAATGTACCTTCGAGTATATTTTCGCTGTTGGGTATCGTATTGAGTATCCTGCTGGTTTTTCGGACCAATACCGCCTACGACCGCTGGTGGGAAGGGCGTAAGCAGTGGGGAGCTTTGGTGAACAACTGCCGCAACCTGGCCGTAGCGGTACAGACGACTCTGCCCCCAGAAGAGGTCAAGGCACGATTTGAGATAGCGGTACTGATCTCTAATTTCTGCATTACCCTTAAGGAACACCTCAGGACGGGGGCTAAGGTAGAGGAGCTGATTTTTGTTAGTCACGATGAAATCGAAAAGTACAGTCAGCGTACCCACTTACCCAGCTATATCGCATCGCTAATCCACCAGAAGGTCCAGGATTACTACCGCAGTGAGACCATTACCGGAACAGATATGCGTAATATGAAGCCTCACCTGCAGGCCCTGCTGGATGTAGCCGGAGCGTGTGAGCGCATCAAGAAAACGCCCATTCCCTTCTCATACAGCGTATACATTAAGCTGTTGATACTGGGGTACTCTCTCATGCTGCCCTTCGGGCTGATCCGTGACTTTGGGTACTTTACTATTCCACTGGTCACCTTTATATTCTTCACCTTCATTGGTATCGAAATGATGGCTGCCGAAATTGAAGATCCTTTTGGACTGGATTGTAACGACCTGCCTACGGGCGACATCGCGCATACCATCAGGAACAACGTATTCGAGATTCTGGAAGTTACGCACGTTCACCAGCCTGAGCGGGAAGAAAAGCTGTATCAGAAAGTTTTCTGAACTGGTCCATAGCAAGTATATCTTTGTCCCACTCATACAACCTCACGATTATGTATACAATACAACAGCTACTTGACAACAATCAGGAGTGGGTGGCCGAGCAGCTACAATTGGATGCTTCGTACTTTGAAAAAATGGCACAGGGCCAGCAGCCAAAGTTCCTTTGGATCGGGTGCTCGGATAGCCGTGTTCCGCCCGACCAGATCACCAAGACTTCCCCCGGCGATATATTTGTACACCGCAACATTGCCAATCTGGTTGTACAGACCGATATGAATATGCTGAGTGTACTGCAGTATGCCGTGGATGTACTGCATGTAGAGCACGTTATTGTGTGCGGGCACTACGGCTGTGGTGGCGTAAAAGCAGCTATGGGCAATGAGCAGCTAGGCCTGATCGACAACTGGCTGCGGCAGATCAAAGACACCCAGAACTACTACTGGAAACAACTGGCAGAACTGGACGAGCCCACGCGTTTTGACCGGCTGGTCGAGCTGAACGTCATTGAGCAGGTATATAATCTAGGTAAGACCAATACCATCCAGAATGCCTGGGCCCGCCAGGCAGGCCCCTACCTGCACGGGTGGGTGTATGACCTGAATACAGGTCTCATCAAGACACAGACCCACTCCATCAGCAGCGAAGAAGCGCTGAGAGAGGTCTGTAAGTTCGAGATGGGAGTAGTGGGATACTACTAGTTTCCAGGTTTTTAGATTCAAAATACAACTTAAAGGGAAGGCCTTAGGCCTTCCCTTTTTCTATAGTACCTATCTAATTATAAGAATCTTTATTGCTGTTGCATAAACAGCCGAACTGTACGGTTAAACCAGGCTCCGCTTTCCTGAAAGGGGCAGTGACCACCTTCGTAAAGAGCCGTCGTAGCATTGGGAAACCGGAAGGAGGTGTAGTGCTCAGGACCCACGGCATAGTCTTGCAACCCGGCTATGACCAGTACAGGTACTTTGATTTTGGGGGTGAGAGCTGTAAAGTCCTGTTGATATTCGGTGTAGTCCCAGACCTTGTTGCCATAGTCAAAGTTGAACGGGCGACCTATGTCCAGCGTAATGGAGTCACTATGTACCTTGGCTTCGGGCGTGGCAAACATCAGTTTATACCACACGCCCTTCTCACGTAGCTTTCCATGTACCTTTCCGAGCCGCTCCATCTTATCGATGGAGGTATCAGTGTATATGTTGTCCGTAAGGCCCAGTTCCCGGATGCCAAAGTTGATATGGCTGTTGATAGAGTAGGGTAGGTTGAGAGTGCAATTGATGTAGATAGACGAACTTACACGCTGGGGATAATGGAGGGTATAGCTGGTCATGAGTATACCGGCGAATGAATGTCCCATCATTGACCATTTGGAATAGCCCAGGTAGCGACGTAGTTCTTCCAGGTCTTTCTCAAGCCGTGCCAGTGAGTAGTTGTTGTTTTTAGCGCTTTCTGACCGGCCACTTCCCCGCTGGTCAAAGTAGATCATCTGCATAAATTGCTCTACCTGACTCCCCTCTGATTTTTCGAAGTAGTGGCTGGTGGAACCGGGGCCTCCGTGGATAAAAACACATGGTTTGCCCTGTCCGGCTACCCGGACAAATAGTTTGACACTGTCAGAAGTGGTGAAGTAGAACTCGCGCTCCGGCACAGCCTGTGCAAACGCCTGTGATGCAATGGCAACCAGAGCCCAGACATAAATACTGATCTGTTTTTTCATGACTATCTCCTTTGAATTAATATGCTTCAAAGTTGATAGCTTGACCGGTCTTACGAAAACGGAAGTAGTTGAAGTAGCGATTTAGGCCGACAAAGTCGCCTTACAGGGTAACAGAAATTTTAGGAGTGTTATTACTATTCAAGCAAGCGTCAGTGATTAAGCTGAATGATGAAACAGTAGAAACAGAAACAGGTAAATCCACAGTACATCTATAAAGTGCCAGTACGTAGTAAGCAGCTTCATCTTGAGCCGGTTCGGCGGATTGACGCTGTACACAAAGGCATCTATATAAGTCATATTCTTCAAAGAGTCCCAGAAGGTAATTCCTAAGAATGCCAAACCACCTACTATATGTAGAATGTGAAGTCCTGAAAGAAGGTATACAAAAGAACCCGAAACACTTTCCTGCAGCCCTATGCCTTGCCCGATCATTTGAAACCAGCCCCAAACCTGCATAAATACAAAGGCAACCCCCAGCGTGAGCGTGGCACCAAGACAGGTGCGGTATATAGGGAATTTTTCGCGTTGGAAAGCGCGGTGTGCTTCGTGCATGGTCACGCTACTCAGCAGGATAGCAAAAGTACTGATCCAGAATACGCCCGGCAGAGTTACCTGCTGCCAGTCTGGACCTACTTTGCGTATGATATAAATGGCCAGTAGGGTAGTGAATATTAGTACACTTCCTCCTATACCCAACCACAACATAAATTGAAGTGGTTCGCGTCGCTTGGTAAAAGGATTCTCAGGGCTGCGGGTCGTTGGTTTTATAGGCATGATTCGTAAAAGCTTTCTATGGTCGGCATACTATTAAAAACGAAAAATATTTTTTTCTAATGTAAAAAAGTATGCCTGTTGCACCGATAAACTACTATTCAAAAACAATTTATACCACTTTCAGAATCAGGAGAGTTCTCCTTGCCAAACGGAGTAGGAGCTGAAATTGTTCGAGAATTGGGGCTCATTCCCAAAAATTCCATAGACTGTGGAACCGGAGCCACTCATGCTGGCATATAATGCCCCCAACTCGTATAACTGATCTTTGAGGTGAGGTAATTCGGGGTATATCGGGAATAGCGACGCCTCAAAATCATTCACTACAGTAGTACGCCACTCGCTGATGGGTTGTTGCAGAAGCTGCCGCAAATCAGTAGCGGGCTGAGCTGGTTTTACGCCAGCGTAGGCCTCAGCGGTAGAGATGTGTAGCCCCGGGTTGACCAGCACGATCCACTTTCCTGTTAGGCGTAGGTCTATGTCTTCAAACTGGTCGCCTTTGCCGTAGCAGTACTTGGGCTGGTTCTCGATAAAGAAAGCGCAGTCGCTACCCAGCGTGCGGGCGTAGTCTTGCTGCTGCGCGATGGTGAGCTTCAGGTCGAAGAGCCCATTTAATGCCCGGATGGTAAAAGCGGCATCCGCCGACCCGCCACCGAGTCCCGCTCCGATGGGGATAGCCTTGAGCAGGTGTATATCTACGGGCGGTAGTGAGTAGTCGCGAGCCAGAAGATGGTAAGCCTTTACGCATAAATTATTGAGCGCTGTCTCCGGAGTGGTAGCTCCCGGAGTGGTAGCTCCCGGTATGGGCAATCCCGACGACTGGAACGAAAGGCTCTCAGAAGGACGTATTTCGAGGGCGTCGGCCCAGCCCACCGGGTAGAAGCACGATTCAATATTATGAAATCCGTCAGGGCGTTTTTCGGTAATATGAAGGCCAATGTTGATTTTGGCGTTGGGAAATACAACCATTAGTACGATATATGTTACACCACAAATATCGAAAAATATACGAAAGCCCTTTTCATCTATGGAAAGGGCTTTTATGAAACGGTAATGTAGAGAGTTCTAGCGGATAAAAAGTACTTTGAACTCCGTCCGACGATTTCGCTGGTGCTCTTCCTCGGTACATAGTATGCCGTCCTTGCACTGGTTGAGCAGATCTGATTCGCCGTAGCCTTTGGAGGTCATACGGTTACGTGCTATACCCTTGGATGCCATATAGATGAGGGCTGCCCGGGCGCGACGCTCCGATAGGTACTGGTTAAACTGGGCGTTGCCCTGGCTGTCGGTATGCGAGCCTATCTCTATGCGGAGCGAGGGGTACTTGCGCATGGTGGCCACCATTTTGTCCAGTTCGCGGGCGGCATCGGGCCGGATTTCCCACTTGCCTGAGTCGTAATAGATATTATCCAGCGTCACCACATCCCCTACCTTCAGCATTTTCAGATCAGCCGCTACCAGTTTGGACTCCGACATTTCGGTGATTTTTTTAATCGCACTCTTATTGGTACCATACAGTGCCTTAGAGGCTTCCAGCTGATACTCGCAGCCTACTTTCAGAGAAAACTCAAAACGTCCGTCAGGACCCGTCACCGTTTGCATGACGGTACGATCACACCTATTCCGCAGAGTGATCTTTACTCCCTCGATGGCCTTCTTGTCGGTATGGCCGGTAACAGTACCGCGCAGGGTAGGAGTAGCAACTCTATCAGTGGCATTGGCCAGACCACCGGACATAGTGGCTGGCATGACCTCTACAGTATCGACCTGGTAGGGCAGGAGAGCGTATTCCAGGCGGGAGGATTTATCATCCGTAAATCCTGATGTAACAAAGCCCAGGGTACCTGCCAGGTAGCCCTCCCGCGTAACCTCAAACATAAAGTTATTATTTGCCTCCAGACAGACGTTTACTTCACCGTTGGCATTGGTAAATAATTCCTGCTGGTCATGGCCTTCACCCCTTGCTTTCACTACTACCAGGGCGCTATCCAGCGGAGCAAATGTATTCTCATCAATGATCTTTAAGGTAAGGTTACGGCAGCCATTGGCAGAGCCCTCCTTGATGAACCGAAAGATATCGTCATCCCCGCGCAGGCGGTTGCTGCTCAGGTAGCCCGTACTACGATTGCCATCCGTAATCAGTCCGAAGTCATCGGCCGGAGAGTTAAGAGGAGCTTCCAGATGTACAACCGGCCCCGCCACCGCTCCATTGAGTATAGGTACATAGTAGATGTCCAGGCCTCCCAGCCCGGGTTTACGACCACTGGAGGCGAAGTACAGGTTCCCGTTATCATCCACAAAGGGAAACATTTCGTCCCGGTTGGTATTGAGCTGTTTGCCCAGGTTCTGGGGCTTCGACCAGCCGTTCTTCTCCCGGCGCGACACGTAGATATCAGTACCTCCCAACCCTCCGGGGCGATCAGAGGCAAAAAACAGAACGTTCCCGTCACGGCTGAGGGAGGGATGCCCGGTGGAGTACTCGTCGTTATTGAAGGGAAGTTCCTGCACATTCGACCAGCCACCATCTTTGAGATCCGCTGAGTAAAGCTTGAGCTTGGTTACGTTGTCGCTGCTCTTTCTGGAGCGGCCATCACTGTAGTTATTCCGGGTAAAGATGATCTGGCTCCCATCCGCCGAAAAAGTCACAGGGCCTTCGTGGTACTTAGTATTTAGCTCCTTACTGAACACTTCTGCGCTGGCGGTCGTGCTGGTACGGGAGCTTTCCAGCCCCAGGCCCTCCGAAAACTCAAAGGGAGCATACGTACCTACCGTACGAGAGTCATTGGAAGTGGGTCGGGTATAGTTGTCGCGGCCCAGTGCACGCCCGTTTGTATTTGTCGGGGCAGCGGTATTGTTCAGAGGCTTTTCTTTTCCATCGGCTCCGAGCAGACTTACTGCCTGTAAGTCGGCCCGGCGGGGCATGAAGTAGAGGTCGAGGTACCCCTTGTTAGGGGTTGAAGCCCCTCCTGCTCCGCGTCCTGCTATATATACTAATCCTTCCCCAAAGTAAGCGGGGCTGAATTCAGATCCTGTGGAGTTGATGGTAAGGTTTTCGAGCCGGTAGGTAGCCTTTTCGGCCTTGCCAGCTACTGCTACCCGGGTTCCGGTACCGCTGCTGCTACCAGTGGCTACCTTATCCTTTTGTTCCTGGTAGGTAGCATATACCTTCTGGGCTTCGTCGAGCTTTCCGTTATAGCCAAGTGCCTGCGCGTAGTACAAGTAAGCCTGCTGGTGTCTGGGGCTAGGAGTACCTGCTTCCAGAAACTGCTTAAATATAGTTTCGGCCTTGGGCATGTCGCCCACCTCTTTGTAAGAGTACCCCAGATTGTACAGAATATCTCTGCGGTTGTCAGTGTTTATCGAATCATTACGCAGCAATTGTACATAGCTATTGATAGCACGACCGTACAGCTGCGAGTAAAAACTCCGGTCAGCCTGCTGCTTCTGTAAGATAACCTGTGCCAGTATTCCCCTCCCCTCTAACAGCATACAGACCAGCAATACCCAACATAGGGGTTTTTTCAGGCAATAATATGCATAGTAATATGGAGGCATAAATTGGTTTGGTGTCGAATATATTTATTCTGATCTTGTGATGGATACAGTCTTGTTTGTGTGCCAAAGCTAAGACGCGCCGCGTAGCTGTACAATTAGCCAGGACACATTTTTTGGATGGATACAATCCGTCAGCACACTATTGATTACTATTACAGAGGCAAGGGGAGCAATTGTGAAGGGTAAGATACGGCTACTATTATCCTCGGTTGAGGGTAGCATAACATCTACAAAGCCAGTAAGTAATTTACCGGCGGTAGTAAGAAAAGATGTATTACGTATCGAATGTATATGTGTGTTCATAAAATTACGGTACTGAGAACTCCCCCTTATCAGCGACGTACTTTAATACGATGTTATGCATGCCGAACGAAATCTATGCCAACCATCTTCAAACCTCTATTCATGCACGATAGTGATATAAATTATTAAAAAATTTATACACTTGGCTTAAGAGGCTACTTTATAGTTTAGAAGTTCCGGATACTAACCGAGCCACACAAATCATGCCACCTTAGGGACAGGTAAACTTCTTGCTGCATATATGGCCAGGTACCTGATAGTAAAGCCTTAATATACTGAAATACGACAATTAGCTTGTAACTGGCTGGTATGTTTTAAAGAAGACACTACTCCTAAAGAGCAATCTTCCATTTTACCACCGCCACTCCTGACCAAGAACCAGCTCCTGCTTTAGACCCTGTGTAATCAGATAGTCACGTGTTTCCTGAGTATTGAGACGTTTGGCCGGAAGTGAATTGGCATTGGCCAGCGCGTACAGGTACATGGAGGCATAGCGAACTGTATTCTCCAGTTGCTGCTTATCTACCAGGTCAAAGCTATCACAGTCGGCATGGTAGCACTGCAGTACCGAAGGAGATAAGGTACCCGATAGCCCTGCCACCGGTATGCCTTCCAGCATAAAGGGCTGGTGATCGCTGTGCAGGCCCGCGCGGTTGAGGTACTGGTTGGGATAGTCTTCATTGACTTTGGTAATAGCCGTACCTACGCGCTGAAAAAACTCGCTCATATCATCCCTGCCAAAAGCGTTGACTCCCTTGGGATCATTGGTCATATCGAGGTTCATCATGTAACGTACCTTCGCGGTTTCTCCGGTACGGTTTAGCTCCCGTACAAAGTGCTTGGAGCCCAGCAGCCCCTGCTCTTCACCCATGAACATCACAAACTGTATGGTACGGTCGGGCTTTATCTTGAGGGCTTTGAAAGTACGGGCAATATCCAGCACCGCAAAAGAGCCGATGCCGTTATCAATGGCTCCCGTAGAAAGATCCCAGGAGTCGAGGTGACCACCAATAATTACTTTTTCATTTGACTTCCCTTTCAGTGTAGCCACCACGTTACGTGCCTTGATGGTCTTAGAGAAGTTACGCATATCGATATTGGCCTGCAGTGGACCTTCTTCCTGCATCCAGGCGCGAAGCTCACGGCCACTGTCATTTGAGATAGATACGGCCGGTATGGGTATAAGCTCACCGGTTACGGAGGCGGTACCCGTCAGCAGGATCTTGCCCGGAGCCTGATTGACCATGATGATACCCTTGGCTCCGTATTTGATCGCTAGCGCGGTTTTCTCGGAGCGGTGCAGGTTTTTCTTGTCCGTAACGCCTACCAGACCTATGTTGGCCAGCGCTACCTTGCCCTTTACCTTAGTTTTTAGAGTTTCAAAATCTTCTTCCAGACCATTGCCCACATCCACGATTTCACCATGCAGAGAGGCTTCAACGGGCGAATGAGCCAGAGCTACTACGGCTACATCACGAAAGTTATCACTGCTCTTAGGTACTATGCTAAGCGTAACAGTATCCCGCATCCAGGAAACTACCTCGAAAGGCTGGTACTTTACATCGCTGAATCCATAGCTTTTAAGAAGATTATAGGCGTACTCTTCGGCCTTGCGACCATTGTTACTCCCCGTCAGACGGTGCCCGATGCGTGAAGTAGCTTCTTCCAGTGTGTGGTATGCCTTGCTGTTCTTCCTCACCTCTGTATCGATCCGCGAAAAAGCTTTTTCCCATTCGCTGTCTTCGGTTCGGAAGGAGACTAACACAACGCATAAGCTACCGGCAACGGCAGCTAATAATCGTTTTTTCATGATTAGTAAATCAATCGACAAGTTCAGGTAACTTACTATGATATAGACTGGTTGTATAAACAAAGATCAGTAGCTAAGAGTGCCTTATTCAACGTAAGTCGGGGCTGGAAAGTACAATTACGAAACTAAATTAGGTAAGATTTTTATTTATTGTATATCCTCAGGAACCAAAACAGACAGAAACCCGGAAAAATTATAACATGACTTACTTCAACACTAGCCCTACACCTCCGCAAGCTACTAAGATAGAAAAGGTTATGACTCTGCACGGCGATTCACGCACCGATACCTACTATTGGTTGCGTGAGCGTGATAAGCCGGAGGTAGTAGCCCATCTGGAGGCCGAAAACCAATATACGGAGGAGGTACTGGCTCCTCTGAAAGCATTTCGGGAGAAATTATTCCACGAGATGAAGGGGCGAATCAAGGAAAAAGATGAGTCAGTACCCGTCCGTGACGGCAACTACTGGTACTACTCGCGATACGAGGAAGGAGCTGAATATCCCTTCTACTGCCGGAAGTACCAGAGCCTGGATGCTCCCGAAGAAATCATGCTGGACCTCAACCAGCAGGCCGCTGGTCAGGGATACTATCAGGCTACTTTTCCCGAAATAAGTGACAACGAAACCATCGCGGCCATTGGGGAAGATACCGTAAGCCGCCGACTCTATACGCTGCGCTTCCGCAACCTCACTACCGGCGAATGGTATCCCGATGTAATACCCAACACCGAAGGCGGCAACTACGCATGGGCTGCTGATAACAAGACCCTGTTTTATATCCGTAAGGACGTAGATACGCTGCTTGGGTACCAGATCTGGCGGCACGAGCTGGGTACTGATGTGCGCGACGACGTACTGCTGTACGAAGAGGCCGACGACCAGTACTACCTGGGTCTGTACCGGATGAAGTCCAAAAAGTACATAGCCCTGGTGGCTGACCACAATGGCGTAGCTACCGAGTACCACCTGCTACGGGCCGACCAGCCAGCTGGTATCTTTGAGGTAGCGATCCCCCGCCGCCGCGGTCATGAGTACTCAATAGAGCACTACCAGGATACTTTTTACATCGTGACGAACCACAACGGCGCCGAGAACTTCAAACTGGTAAAAGCACCCGAAGGGAAAATTAGCGATACGGAGCAGTGGCAGGAGGTACTCTCGCACCGGCCCGACGTGTACCTGGAAGGCATTGAGGTATTCCGAAAGTACCTGGTGGTACAGGAGAGAAAGGAAGGGCTGCTGCATATCCGTATCATGGACCAGCAGTTAGGTGAGGAGCATTTCCTCGACTTTGGCGAGTCAGCCTATACGGCTTATGCAGGTGGTAATCCCGAGTTTGAGACAGAGGTACTGCGCTACGGCTACACCTCCCTCACAACGCCCAACTCCACCTACGACTACGACATGGAGAGCCGGACCAAGACCTTGCTTAAAGAGCAGGAGGTAGTAGGCAACTTTGATAAGAGTAACTATGTGACCGAGCGCCTGTACGCTCCCGCCCGCGATGGTGCTCAGGTACCTATCTCCATCGTGTACCGCAAAGACTTCGCGCATAATGGGCAGGGGCCACTGCTGCAGTACGCCTATGGCTCTTATGGGGCATCTATGGACCCCATGTTCAGTTCAGCGCGCCTGAGCCTGCTCGATAGAGGCTTTGCCTTTGCCATCTGCCACATCCGGGGCGGACAGGAAATGGGCCGCGCCTGGTACGAAAACGGCCGCCTGCTGCGCAAGATGAACACCTTCTACGACTTTATCGACTGCTCTAAGTACCTGATCAGCGAAGGCTGGACCTCACCCGCAGGGCTCTTTGCCATGGGTGGAAGTGCCGGAGGGTTGTTGATGGGTGCTGTGGCTAACCTGGCTCCCGAGCTATACAAAAGCATGGTAGCGCAGGTACCCTTTGTGGATGTGGTGACCACTATGCTCGACGAAACCATCCCGCTCACCACCGGTGAGTACGAAGAGTGGGGGAACCCGAACGAGAAGCCCTTCTATGATATTATGAAGTCCTACTCGCCCTATGATAATGTCGAGCCAAAGGCGTACCCGCATATGCTGGTAACGACGGGCTTCCACGACTCACAGGTACAGTACTGGGAGCCGGCCAAATGGGTAGCCAAACTGCGTGAACTCAAAACGGATGACCACCTGATCCTGCTGCACTGTGACATGGAAACCGGTCACGGCGGCGCATCGGGACGGTTCAAGCGCCTGCACGACATCGCGCTGGAGTATACCTTTGTGCTGGCTCTGGCGGGTAAGGCGGAGTAGAGGCTAATGACAACGGTCTGCCTGGGTGCCCAGGCAGACCGTTGTCCAGGTTTACAATGTAGGGGGTGTCCTTATATCGGTTGTGTTATATTTGCCAGTATTCGGCTCGTAGTCGCGCTTCGTAAGTCCATATAAGATCAATGAATAGTAAGTAGCACCTTTCAGTATATGCTCCTTTAATTCACCCTCCTTGGTCATTCCACATTTTACCATCACTCTACCGGAAGCCGGATTCTGATCCAGATGACATGATGTTACCTTATTCAATCCCAATGTGTCAAAACCAAAATGTATGAGTGATTGGGTCGCTTCTGTTGTGTACCCTTTGTTCCAAAAGGGTTCTGCAAGCCAGTACCCGATTTCAGCCCTTCTGAACCGGCTCTCTATGGTCAATCCGATGCCACCTATAAATTCAGTTTGTGGCTTTTCTCTGACTCCGAAATACAGGTGTGTACCACTCCTGAAGCCCTGATTCGCCTGATTTATCCAGTAGATAGCATCTTTTTCAGTGTACGGAGAAGGTATATTGAGGGTATAGGCAGTTATACGCTCATTCGCCGCATACTTCACAATAGAAGGAATATCATCTGCTCTAAGTTCGGTCAGCATCAGTCTTTCTGTTTCTATCGTTGGGAATTGTTCCATGGTTGATTCGGGTTTACAAACAATAGCATGAATGATATGACGAGCCAAAGGAAGAGTAATACTAAGGCGATTTGTGAAGAAATTTAATAAGTAACTAGCCGTGGGGCTGGTGTAGCATGCATATTTGCAGCCAGGAAGCAGCCGGTGGATAGCGTTGAGTGGCTTACAGCAGGCTGGCTCCATTTCTATTTTTTAGAGTAACTTTTTTGATGGAACAACTAATCAATGCAATCAATGGAATAATCTGGAGCAATGCTCTGATTATTTTGTGTCTGGGAACGGGGATCTACTTTTCAGTACTTACGCGTTTTTTACAGCTCCGCTATGTGGGACAAATGGTGAAACTGTTATTTGGAGGCAAGTCATCACAAAAAGGAGTCAGTTCATTTCAGGCTTTTTCACTGGCGGTGGCCGGTCGGGTTGGAACCGGTAATATAGCTGGCGTAGCTACGGCCATTGCCATGGGCGGGCCCGGTGCTATATTCTGGATGTGGATCGTAGCCTTTCTGGGTAGTGCCTCCGCGTTTGTAGAGGCGGTCCTGGCTCAGATCTACAAAGAGGTGAAGGACGGGCAGTACCGGGGCGGCCCGGCTTTCTATATCGACAAAGGGTTGGGTATTAAGTGGTACGCTACGCTGTTTGCTGTCGTGACGGCGGTTAGTTCAGCGGCCTTCTTTCCCGGCGTTCAGAGCAACACCATCGCTTCCAGCATGGAGAATGCTTTTAACATTCCGGCCATATATACAGGCGTGGCAGTTACCATACTGGTGGCTTTGATCATATTCGGTGGGGTAAAGCGAATCAGCAAAACAGCTGAGATCATTGTTCCGTTTATGGCCTTTGCCTACATCCTGATGGCAGTTGTCATTATCCTGATCAACATCAATGAAGTACCCGAAGTATTTGGTCTGATCATTCGTTCTGCTTTTGATTTGGAACCAGCCTTCGCGGGTATATTCGGTATGGCTATATCATGGGGTGTCAAGCGGGGGATCTACTCCAATGAAGCTGGATTAGGTACTGCTCCGCACGCTGCCGCCGCCGCGGAGGCCTCCTACCCGGCCAAGCAAGGGCTGATCCAGGCCTTTTCTGTCTATATCGATACGCTGTTTGTATGTACGGCCACGGGGCTGATGATCCTCTTTACGGACCAGTATAATGTCGTCAATCCCGAAGGAGGTTTTCTGGTAGAGAATATGGCCGGAGTACCCGCCGGAACCGGCTATACTCAGAATGCCGTCAGTATCCACTTTCCCAGCCTGGGACCGGGCTTCATTGCCATTTCCTTATTCCTTTTTGCCCTTACCACCATTGTAGCCTACTACTACATAGCCGAAACCAACCTGAGTTTTCTGGTAAAAGAAAGTACTATGGGCTGGAAGTTGACCGTGATGCGCCTGCTGCTGCTGGGAGCGGTATTTTATGGCTCCATAAAAACGGCCGAAGCGGCCTGGGCATTGGGTGATATGGGAGTAGGTCTGGTGGCCTGGTTGAACATCATTGCTATCATACTACTTAGGAAACCCGCTCTACTGGCGCTCAAAGACTACCAAACCCAGCTAAAAGCGGGTGTAGATCCTGTATTTGATCCGGAGCGATTGGGTATTAAAGGCTCAGTAGAGTGGACTACCGTGGAGAAAGAAAAGAACGTAGTATAGTACTAGTGACTCTAGGTTTGAAGGGGGCAACATTCTTCCGCAAACATATCCTGATAAGCCTTGTTAAATGGCAGATGTAGCGTCACATCTGCCATTTTTATTTAATAATAGTTTCAAAATGAAAATATTTCGCTGCACCTGCGGCAATAAGCTGTTTTTTGAGAACTCGGTGTGCCTGTCCTGTAAGCGGGAGGTGGGCTGGTGTCCGGTTTGTAAGGGGATGCACGCCATGGAGCCCGATGGAGCGGGCGGGTACCGATGCACCAATCCCGAGTGCCGGTCCAGCGTAATCAAATGCTTCAACTACGCTACCCACTATGTCTGCAACCGCATGGTAGAAAATCCCGGTCAGCTACCAACGCAGCTGCCGTTGTGCGATTACTGTCAGCTCACGGAGACCATCCCTGACCTGTCGGTGGAGGGGAATCGGGCCAAATGGTACGAACTGGAAGTAGCCAAGAGGCGCCTGCTGTACCTGCTTGACCAACTGGGCCTGCCCTATGGCTCCAAAGGGGAACCCTTCAAACTACCCTTGTCTTTCGACTTCAAGGAAGACATCGAGCCTGTTAAAGAGGGGCGGGGCAACGTCAGGAAAGGTGAAAAAGTATTTACCGGCCACGCCAACGGCAAGATCACCATCAACCTTCGGGAAGCCGATTCGGTAGAGCGTGAAAAGCAACGCGTAGCCTTTGGCGAAACCCAGCGTACCCTGATCGGGCATTTTCGGCACGAGGTCGGGCATTACTATTGGCAACTACTGGTACAGGGCAAGGATGAAGAAGCCTATAAGGCGCTGTTTGGTGATCATGAATCACCCACGTACAGTGAGGCTCTTGACTATTACTACAAAAATGGCCCTAAGCCCAACTGGCAGGAGAGCTACATCAGTGCCTATGCGACCATGCACTCCTGGGAAGACTTCGCCGAGACCTGGGGCGCCTATATGGATATGATCGCCGTACTGGATACGGCTGACAACACTGAACTGCTGGAACTACCCGGTGAAGACCTGCCGAATACGCAACTGGACGAATTGCTGGTCCGCTGCGTGGACCTGAGTATCAGAGTCAATGAAGTAAATCGCTCCATGGGCCTTCCCGACCTACTACCCGAAACCTACACACCCCCGGTGGTAGATAAGTTGCGCTTTATCCATCGGTTGATTAAGAAGAATAGGAAGAAGAAGTGATACTCATTAGGGCCTGGCTGCCTGAAGCGGGTGTTGTTGTGGATAAGTCCTTTCTGTTAGACAGTCTTTTTTCAACACGATCATGTCATAGACTACCTTTACCCACACCAGGATACAAGGAAAGGCTTTAAGTGTGTAAGGTACTACGAACTCTTCGCGCAGGTACCTGGGAAAAACATCGGTAGGAGACAAAGTGGTCAGCACAAAGGCACATGCAAATAGAATAATAGTCAGCGTATCCTTTTTAGCGGTAACAAACCACAGGGCCACCCCTGTCATGGCGATAATGAACGTGGGCGACTCTGCTTTATGATTGAATATCACGATCCAGATCAGGATAGAGCAGAGTGCCAGGTACCTGAATGTGTAGTTCTGGTATTCCCGGTACCTGATCAGGGGAAGCAGGAATAGGAGTACCCCCACTAAAACAATAAGATTTTTATTTACCTCCATACCGAACCAGCTATTCCACCAACCCATTACTGAGTAGCCGTACGAACTGGAGTGGTCGTGGGAAAGCATATTCCAGTAGCTCTGGAATAACCTGATGTACTGCTCATAGCTTACAAAGGCCAGCGGAATCAGAAAGAGGACTACGGCCCACAGGGAAGTATAGAGGGCTAGTTTTTCCTTCCTGGGATAGAAGAGAAACAGGGCAAATCCTACTACTCCGAAGAGTTTGATGAAGGCCGAGAAGACAATGCATAAGGTAGCCCACAGGTACTTCTTGTCTTCCAATAGGCCAAAGGCTAACACTAGTAACCCCGCTATCAATCCATTTGACTGCGAGTTTTGGATGGATGTCAGTAACTCAAGCAGGACAATGACTAGTAGCAGTCCCTTTTCAACATCACGTAGGTGAGGTAAGCGATATACCGCAAAGAGTAAGACGAGTACATTCGCCAGGTTCCACAGGCTCAGGCCCGCCCAATCAGGAAACAGGGCAAACAAGCCGAACAAGGCAGAAAAAGTAGGGGTGTATTTATATAGGTCCCAATGCTCCTGGGGGTACAGAATATATAGGTCCTGATTGTTTAGTAAGTGATAAAACGACTGCTCGAAAATCCTGTAATTGTTGTATGAGGTATAGTGGGTGCCACTATCATCAAATGTTTTTGTCCCGGATAGGAGGGCTTGTATACTTGCGGCTAAGGCAATGGTGATGTATAGTATTAGAAGGCTCCTTTGGTTTGATAAAGCTTTTGTAGCCCAGTCTTTCATTCTACCTTTTATAATCACTCTTCGTTAATATGCAGAAGTATTACGAAGAGCGAGTGGATATTACTCTTTTTCTGCTCAAAACTATTCAGGTAGTACGTAATGTCTTAGTTAAATGGCTGAATTTTATTTACCGGTAGTTACTATTTATTCAAATTTGAAAGCAGGAGAGGGGGCAGAAGTACTAATAGGTAACTAGGAGTATAGGAATAAATGAGGCAGGAGAGCCGTACAGGATACGGCTGAATATCAATGGTAACAAAATAAACCACCTTGAAAGGTACCTTGAGAATCAGCGCCTAGTACAGGCGCTTTTCATAGCTTTCCTTTAAGGCAGTAGAGATTTGGGCTTCGGTAAGTTTTGGATCTTTGATATGAGCTGCCAGAATAGATGCCGGTTTGGGAAGACGATCCTTTTCTAACCAGCTGGAAGAGTCCCAAAGCTGCGCACGTTTAAACGATTTAGCGCAATGGATATAGCATTCTTCCACTTCTATACCTATACCAACGGTGGGAATAGTACCATGGGATTCAAGCAGCGCCATGATTCCCTTGTCTTTGATAACTTTTGCTTTACCGTTGACTCTTAAGGTCTCTTCAAGCCCTGGAATTATAAATATCAAACCGACCTGTGGGTTATCTATAATGTTGCCTAAGGTGTCAAATCTTTTATTGCCGGGGCGCTCAGGTATGACCAACCTTTTTTCGTCCAGTACTAGTACAAAACCAGCTTTATCTCCGCGTGGCGAAACATCACAGCGTCCAGATGCGTCACTTGTAGCAACAAAGAGCATGGGAGACCTAGAAATAAATTCCTGACAGTGCGTATCTATATAGGAAATCACTTTATTCCTGACTACCTCACTGGGTACTCCGAGTAGTGAGTGTAGTTCATCCCTGGATGCTACCACGTCTTCAAACTTATCTGGTTTCATACCTTCCTTACTAATTTGATGTTTTCCTGCTATATCGCTCTCAAAAATAGATGAATAACCAAAATATCCAAGGCGGTTAATAATCCTGCTATTCAGTAGCTGTTGTTCTGGTCCTCATTTGCATTATGGCCCGCCAGGGTTGTACCTTTGCTCTCCATGTTCCTATAATCCCCATTACTATGTATTTTATTGGTTTTGACGTTGGTAGCTCGTCCGTAAAAGCCTGCCTCCTCGATGCTGACACGGGAACAACCGTGGCCTCGGCATTTTACCCTGAGACCGAAATGGCTCTGTCGTCACCCCAGCCCGGATTTGCTGAGCAGCATCCCGATCAGTGGTGGAAAAATGCCTGTCTGGCGTCGCAGGCAGTGATGCAGAAGGCTATGGTACCGGCCGAAGAGGTAAAAGCCATTGGTATATCCTACCAGATGCACGGCCTGGTAGTAGTGGATAAAGACTTGAATGTACTGCGTCCCTCCATCATCTGGTGTGATAGCCGGGCCGTGGGCATAGGCAATAAGGCATTTCAGGACCTGGGCGCGGAGGTAGTACTGCCGCACTTGCTCAATTCGCCCGGTAACTTTACGGCTTCCAAGCTGGCCTGGGTCAAGGAAAATGAACCTGACATCTACGCCAAAGTCCATAAGTTTATGCTTCCCGGCGACTACCTGGCGGCTCGTATGACCGGTGAGGTCGTGACTACACCATCGGGTCTGTCAGAAGGAGTACTCTGGGATTTTCTGGATGAGCAGCCTGCCGGCTTCCTGCTGGACTACTTCGGTTTCAGTACTGATATGATTCCTACCGTAGTACCTACCTTCAGCAACCAGGGCGAACTAACGGCTGAGGCCGCCGAAGCACTCGGACTGGCTGCCGGTACTCCCGTTGCATACCGCGCCGGTGACCAACCCAACAATGCTTTTTCGCTTAACGTACTCGAGCCCGGTGAAGTAGCCGCTACGGCTGGTACTTCGGGGGTAGTATACGGGGTAAGCGACCAGACCAAATATGACTCCAAGTCACGGGTTAATACCTTCCTGCACGTCAACCATATGCTGGGCAGCCCACGCTATGGGGTACTCCTGTGCGTGAATGGTACCGGTATCCTCAATAGCTGGCTCCGCAATACGCTGCTGCAGGGTACTATATCCTACTCCAAAATGAACGAACTGGCCGCGCAGGCCCCTATCGGTGCCGACGGGCTGGTGTGCCTGCCTTTCGGAAACGGAGCCGAGCGTGAGCTGGAAAATAAAGACTTGGGAGCTGCCTTCCGGGGATTACAGTTCAATCGCCACGGCATGAACCACTGGATCAGAGCTTCGCAGGAGGGAATTGTATTTGCACTGTACTACGGGATGCGCGTGATGGAAACCCTTGGGGTGTCGCTGAAGCGGGTACGGGCCGGAGAAGCTAACATGTTCCTGAGCCCGATCTTCCGTGAAACCTTCGCTAACGTATCGGGAGCTACCATAGAACTATACAATACCGACGGAGCGCAGGGCGCAGCCCGGGCGGCTGGCCTGGGGGTAGGCTACTACAAGAGCCGTGAAGATGCCTTCACCGGGCTTACCGCCGTGCAGACCATTGAGCCGGATGCGTCCCGGCAGGTGGCTACCCGGGAGGCATTTGCCCGATGGACGGCCGCTCTGGAAGAAGGTAAGAGATAAAAAAGAAGAGGCAGCCCTAAGGCTGCCTCTCTTGCAATATAGTCTATTCAGATTCTGTTAGTTCAGCTTCTTGACGTCAATCTTACGGATGACGTCTTTCTTGTTGAAAAGAATCCGCCATACCGCAAAGGGTATAGCCTGCTGATTGTAGCAAGACTTACTAATAATATTATCGGCCGGAACGGGTGAATTGTATACAAACAGAGTATCGTTGAGGCGCTGGATATTGTCCGACTGGGGGAGGTTCTTTTCGGTATTGTAGAGGTAGGCGTCGAGCAGCTCCCGCTCCTTGGCCGTATAGGCCGGATTCTTTATATCATCCAGGCCAAGCAACTGTACCTGTACACCATACTCTTTTTTGAGGGCAGCCAGTACCGGTAACTGCTGTAAGTTACTTCCACACAGTTCGGCGGCTTTTTCAGGATTGCTGGTAAGGGAGTCGGTCAGGGCCTTCTGCGAAATAGCTGCGATCTGTCGTCCCCATTGGTCCACAGTCGAAATCAACTGCACGTCAGTAATCCGTTTGATCTTCGAATTCCTGATTTCCTCACTAAGTTCCTTGGTATTGCCTACGCGGTTCTCTATGTTACAGCTTGTAACGATCAGTAGCAGAAGTATATAGAAATATCGGGTCATAGTTAGTAAGTGTAAGTAGTAAAGCCGGTGTAAATCTCGTAAACGAAACGATATATATCCTAATGGAGTTCATATAGTATATCAGTACCCACACAGGTACATCACTGTAAATTACGTATCTTTGCGGTGCCGCTCAGGTGGCATTGCCTGATAGACAGGAAATGATATTCAAGGACTATGCAAGATAAATTAGAAGCATTAAAAGAGCGATTTGAAGAAGTATCGCAGCAAATTATACAGCCCGAAGTTGTTTCGGACGCCAAGCGTTATTCCAAGTTGAGTAAAGAGTATAAAGACCTGGAAAAAATAGTAGTACAATACCAGGCTTATCAAAAACTGCTAAAAGATATAGCAGGAGCCAAAGAACTCATCTCAACTGAAAAGGACGAGGATCTGCGTGAAATGGCAAAAGAGGAGCTCAATGAGCTGCAGCCGCAGAAGGAAGTAATGGAAGCGGCGCTGAAGGATATGCTGATTCCTAAAGATCCCAACGACAGCCGCAACATCATTCTGGAAATAAGAGGAGGTACCGGTGGGGACGAAGCGGCTATATTTGCGGGCGATCTGTTCCGGATGTACCAGCGCTTCTGCGAGCAGATGGGCTGGAGGCTATCAGTGATGGACTATACCGAAGGTACCAACGGGGGCTACAAGGAAATTATAAGTAAGGTAGAAGGGGAAGACGTATACGGTAAACTTAAATTTGAATCGGGTGTACATCGTGTGCAGCGGGTACCGGCTACAGAGTCACAGGGACGTATTCATACGTCAGCAGCCACGGTAGCGGTGCTGCCTGAGGCCGAAGAGGTAGATGTGGAAATTAATATGAACGATGTCCGGGTAGATACCTTCAACTCATCCGGAGCGGGTGGACAGTCCGTAAACACTACGTATTCGGCGGTTCGACTCACGCACATTCCATCGGGCTTGGTTGTGAGCTGTCAGGATGAGCGTTCGCAGCTTAAGAACAAGGATAAAGCCCTGGGCGTACTGCGCTCACGTCTGTACGAAATTGAACTTAAAAAGCAGAATGACGCCATTAGTTCACACCGTAAGTCGATGATAGGAAGTGGCGACCGTTCCGATAAGATCCGTACCTACAACTATCCTCAAAGCCGCGTAACAGATCACCGCATTGGCTATACAGTTCATAACCTGCCAACTGTTATGGAGGGGGATATTGGCGACTTTATCGATCAGTTACGCATAGCCGAAAACGCCGAGCGTATGCAGGAGGGAGAGGCTGTATAAGTCAGGTCTTAGCTTTCAATATAAAAAGAGCCCCTGCCGCACATGCGGCAGGGGCTTATCTGTTTCTTATAGCCTTTGTTACTTGTACAGCTTCGGATAGGTCTCGGCTTTGTACTTGTCGAAAGGTACCTTCTGATAGTGATTATCGCCAATGAAGGTAATGACCTCGTGAAATTCCTTTGTTTTAAGGTAGCCTGGTAGCGGCTGGATCATCTGCATTTTTTCATCCAGGAAAACCGTCGTAGGGTAGCTGGGCTGGTTGTTGGTCAGGCTCAGGGCCAGCTGGTGTACCCCGCTTTTGCCCTGTGATACATACACAAATTTCTGCTGCCCCAGAGTAACGGGCTCGCGCTGCTCGGCGTTGAACTTTACGGGGTAGTAGTTCTTATTAATATACTCAGCCACTTTGGCGTTAGAGTAGGTTTCGCGATCCATCACCTTGCACCAGCCGCACCAGTCGGTATACACATCCACCAGGATCTTGCGGGGCTCTTTCTGCATACGGGCGTACGCCTGCTCCATGGTCAGCCACTGCACCTTGTCGGCTTTGGGCGAAGTAGTATCAGGGCGCAGCGCCAGCAGCGAAGTAAATAGTATACTGGCCAGTACAGCCAGGGTAGCTTGTCGTTTCATAACGGATGAGGATCTTGTTGATTAACTTTTATTCAGAACTTATTTCAAACAAGAAACGTGCCCTGATTACATTTAGTGGCTCACAAGCGTCTTAAGCTTTTTGCTGATGGTGAAATAAAAGGTAGTCCCCTCTGAGCTGGATTTCAGCCATATTTTTCCCCGGTGGCGCTCTACGATGCGCTTACAGATCGCCAGTCCGATACCCGTTCCCGAAAACTCGTCCTTCTTGTGGAGGCGCTGGAAGATGACAAATATCTTCTCAAAATAAGCTTCTTCGATACCAATTCCGTTGTCCTTCACAAAGAAGACCCAGTTGCTGGTCTCTTCGTGACAACCTACTTCCACCACCGGCTTCTCGCTGGCGTTGTACTTCAGACCATTACCGATCAGATTCTGAAACAGGGCAAACATCATCGAGTCTTCCCCTTTGATCATAGGCAGATCGTGGACAACTACCTCCGCGCCTTTTTCAAGGATCGTCTTCTGAAAGGCCTCAATTACGCTGCTGACCAAGGTATTACAGTTGATAGAACGCACTTCCGTATTGATATTACCGAGGCGTGCGTACTGGAGCAGGTCCTGAATCAGGTTTTTCATCCGATCCGCAGCGCGCTTAACGGTCGTGATGTACCGTCGTCCGTTTTCATCCAGGCGGTCGCTGTACTTTCTCTCCAGCAATTCCAGAAACATGTTGACCGTGCGCAGGGGCTCCTGCAGGTCGTGCGATGCCACGTAGGCAAAGCGCTCCAGTTCCGCGTTGGATACAGCCAGGGCCTCGGCTCGTCTGGCTAGTTTTTCGTTCGCCTCCTGGAGTAGCTGTTCGGTTTGTTTAAGACCGGTGATATCCCTTCCTTCCGGAATAAGCAGAATAACATTTCCCTTGTCATCCCACACGGGTTTCAGGGAGAAGTCTATGATCATCCGCTGGTCATCTTTACCCGATATCTCTATTTCACGACGTACAAATTCGCCTCTTGCGGCTTTCTGAACATCCTCCCGCACCTCTTTTTGCAGCTCCGGCGAATAAGCAAACCAGGGAGCTTGCCAGAAAGGTTTTCCTTTGGTCTCTTCCGCCGTAGCCCCCACAAAGACCAGAGCAGCTTGATTTGTCTCTATGAGCGCCCCGTTGGGTTCTAGCAACCCAATGAACTGGTACATGGAGTTGAAGATGGCAACAAAGCGTTGGGAGGTTTTCTTCTCGGCCTTCTCTATACGCTTACGTTCAGAAATGTCAGTGGTAGTACCTACCATCCGGATAGCTTGTCCGCTGGCATCACGTTCTACCACGCTGCCCCGGTTCAGTACCCAGCGGTAGCTACCATCTCTTTTACGGATACGGTGCTCGGTCCGGTAGTTCTGCGTCTGTCCGGCCATATGTTTTTCCAGGGCTTCGTATACGGACTGTTTATCATCCGGATGAATCAGGTCACTCCAGAAGCTGAAGTCAGAGTGGGTTTCATGGCTGTCCAGTCCCAGCAGTTGCCGGTGCTGCGGCGACATGTATATTTCGGGTACCTGAGGCTTCCAGTCCCACACCCCTATGCCGGAACCTTCCAGTGCCAGGTGCCAGCGCTGCTCAGTATCTTTAATGGCTCGTTCCGCTATTTTTAGCTCTGTAATATCGCTGAATGATACTACTACGGCGGTGGGAATACTACCTCCCTGTTCAAAAACCGGCTCTGAGTTGATACTAATCCAGCTAAGGCTGCCATCAGCTTTATAGATGCCCATTACAACGCCCCGCAGGGACTTTCCAGACTGGAGGGTAATAGCGGAAGGATGGGTGTCGAAAGGAAACGGAGAGCCGTCTTCGTGGATACATCGCCATTGCGGATCGATAGGTGCGCGGCCCATGAGCTGCTCAACTGTAATACCCAGGATACGCTCAACAGCCGGATTGCAAAGGATGATATCTGTATGAGTATGTACAATCATTCCCTCAGCCAGGGTACCCAGAAACGTATTGTACTGCTCCTGCTGACGGAGGAGTGACTCTCCTATGATCTTCGGATCGGAAATAATGCTGAAATGAAAGTTGTAGCCGTGTACTTCTTCCTTCCGTTTAAGGTTGTAGAATTTACCGCTAAGTAGCATAATGCTGCCATCGGGCAGGTGATAGCTGACTTGGCCTTCCCAGTTACCACTTTGCTGAAGCAGGTGAAATATTTCCAGTACATTGGATTCAACACTATGGATCTGTATTGTCTGCCGAATGCTTCTGCCTATAACTTCTTCTTCCTGATTAAGGTGTAATATTCTGATAGCAGCCGGATTCAGACTACTTATAACAAAGTCTGCGTCCGTCGAGATAATTCCTTCCGAAGCGTTGAGGTAGAAACACTCGTAAACGTCGTTCATGCCAAACGAAAATAAATAGTATTATGTAAAATATACAACTACGATAGCTGACACATAGTTTGATGAGGCTGGAGGTTCTCTCCGCTTACGACACGATACGATGTAAAGAATATAACGGTACAGTTATGCCAATGTATCAGCGGCTTTCTTCCACTACGGATTGTCCTGATGAGCCATCGCCACTGGTCCAGTGCCAGGTTTCGTGCAGGCGGATCCGGCCATCGGGCAGGAGCTCAGGTACGGAGCGGCATACTCCGGTCATCAACTCTCCGCTGCTATTGAGGTGGTGGTAGCGCATATCCAGAATGCCCTGTGGGTCAGCTTTGGCTATAAGTGAGCCTTTTATGACACTGCCTCCTGCGTATTCAGCCCATACAAGATCTCCCTGCTGATGATAGTAGAAAATGGTTTGGCTATCGACGTCACCATTGTCGGTATTAGAGCTGGAACGGAAAGTTTTCTGATCGTAATGAATCATAAGTAGTTGTGGAGATTCCTACGTAAATTAAGGAAAAATGATCGTAATACTACTATGAAAGTTAAACACGCGATACCTCTGATCAGAATTTTTGATGAAGCCAAGGCTCGCGCCTTCTACGTAGACTGGCTGGGGTTCAATGTTGATTGGGAGCATCGATTTGAAGAGGGAGCACCCCTGTACATGCAGGTATCTCATCCCGCCGGGATCATGCTCCACCTGACCGAGCACCACGGCGACTGCACCCCGGGCACTAAGGTATTCGTTGATTGTGAAGGGTTGGAGGAGTATCACCAGTTGCTGATAGCCAAACAATACCGGTACAATCGTCCCGGCCTGGAGCAGGCGTTCTGGAATGCTCTCATTATGGAAGTAGTTGATCCTTTTGGGAATAAGCTCCTGTTCAGTCAGTCGATGGAGTAGTAGTTTTTACTCTTATGAAGAAGATGACAGGGGCTTTAAATAATGAAAGAGGCCCGCAAGCCTCTTTCAGAATCATCTTCTCTTTTAACGCGTAGCCAGTGGATCTGGTTTTCCGTCGGGATCACCATTAACGCTTCCACGTGTTTGAACTGAGCCCAGTAGTAGAATACCACATACGTGTGGAGCAGCCATAGAAGTACCGCTGATGGTATTGTAGCCTCCGCCTTTCCAGGTAGAAAGAATACTTACCCCCGGTGCACAATAGTCGATAGGTGGGTTACCGAAGTTTGAGAAAGAAGCGAATGCATCCGCAGAATTATGAGCCGAAACCGTATAGACATTGGTATGATTTACCCGGGCTGGAGAGGCTGTATTAGCATCAGCTGAGCTGTTACCGGCGGCAATGGCAAACTTAATACCCTTCCGCACTAAGTACAGCATTATCCAGAGCGCTTGAAATTCCGCCGCCCAAGCTCATGTTAGCAACGTCACCCGGCTTTGCATTGGTTGCTACATATTCAACACCAGCAATAACGCCTGAGTTGGAACCACTACCGCTAGAGCTGAGTACTTTTACAGGTACTACTGTGGCACCCGCCGCTACCCCCACTACTCCTATGTTGTTGTTGAGAGCGGCTACAGTACCCGCTACGTGCGTGCCGTGGCCGTTGCCATCATCAGGCGTATTATCTCTGCCCGATGTAAATACTGACATACCACGCATTTGGTCTACATTCAAATCCGCATGATCAAGGTCTATACCGGTATCGATAATCCAGGCAGTCTTGCCAGTACCGTCGCCAGCACCGCCTACTTTGGTGATACCCCAGGGGGTAGTTTGAGCAGGCTGGGTAGAACCGCCACCGGGCTTACCACCTTTCTGTACAATCGTGACCTCATAGTCTTCTTCAATGTAGGCTACGGCCCCATCTTCAGACAGGGCTCGCAGCTGGGCAGGATTAAGCCTGGCTGAAAAGCCTTGTATAGCATTTGAATACACATAGCCCAGGTTGGCTTCGTCGGCTCCGTGCTTTTTCAGCAGGCCAAGGGCCTTGCCTTTCATCTGGGCACCTAAGCCTCTGATGGCGGCATCTTCCTTTAACACTACTACATACTGTCCTGGTATAGGAGCTACTCCCTGACGGGCAGAGCGAAGCGTATTCGGCTCGGGAGTGGACTCTTGATCGCTATAGGGCTGACTACACCCAATAAGCAAGCCGATAAGGCTCGCAGCAAGGATACTCTTTTTCATTGTACTGTTGATTAAGATGGATAATTAAGGGAATTTGTATTTTCTAGTTACCATTTTTTTATTCAATAATCCAATTTCTGGTTACAAAAGAAGGTGCCACTTAGTAACCGGTCAGAGCGGTAGTAGTAATGATGTAGAAAATGAAAATTTGGAGCAGGTGAGTACTCACACTACCTCTGTGAAGCAACCATCCAGACTACTTCCGTAGCGATACCATGACCCCTCCGCTGATGATCAATACGATACCTATGATCGTAGGCAGATCGGGAAAAGGGTCGCCCAGCCACAGGCCCAGTATAGAAGAGAATACAATGTTGGAGTAACCAATGGCGGCAACGCGACCGGCTTTGTCGTAGGTAAAGGCTTCGGTCAGGAATACCTGTCCTCCTACTGCTATGAGTCCCAGGGCGAATAGGGCCACCCACTGTACCACGGAAGTAGGCCAGTGAAAGGTACCAAGCAGGAAGTCAAAAGAGGTATCAGGGTAGTAGGCGCCAAGGATCATGGAGATAATGGGCATCACGATACCAGACAGCATAAAGGAGAGGATAATGGCGCGGGTATCGTAGTACTGGCTCAGTTGTCGTATAGCCAGGTACGCGATAGAGGTCAGCAAGGCGTTGCTCAAGCCGATGGCGTGGTTGCGGAGGGGCATAGTCAGGTCGGGCCTGAATACAAAAAGGACGCCGCCCAGTCCCACTGCAATGGCGGCCCATTCGCGGTAGGTAAGGGTTTCGCCTACGACCAGCCACGACAGCAGGGCCAGAAATATGGGATACGTATATTGATAGGTTGTAGCCGCCCCCAGCCCCAGCGTTTGTACAGCGTAGAAGAATAAGTACAGCGATAGAGTACCTATAACTCCCCGAAAGATGAGCAGCCCGAGCCGGCCGCCTTTTTGATTAAGTGGTCGCTTGATAACACTGGCTCCGACAAATACGACTCCTACAATATTACGGAACAGTACCAACTGAACTGTGTGAAAGTCAGCGCTGAGCCACTTGGCTATCGCGCCCACTACCCCAAAGCATACCACCGCTCCCAGCATGTACACTATGCCTTTTTGGGAAACACCGGTAGTAGGAATGTCGGAATGTACAGTAGACAAAACAAGAGGTTTTGGGCAAAGGTAATGGATTTCGGTTGATTGCGGATTTGGTACTTCCAACCGCGCTACGTACCTTTGGCCCAGATTTTGGTGCCTGATGCCTCTTCAGAGGGGCTTCCAAGGCTTAATAGGGAATACCCGTGCAAAACGGGAGCTGTCCCCGCAACTGTAAGTCTCACACTAATACCACAGCTGGTTCTATACCCTCATAGCCACTGTCCCTTTCAATGGGGACGGGAAGGCCGGAGCCAGCGAGACAAGCCAGGAGACCTGCCAAGATCAATCCGCAATCACGGTTTTCGGAGGAAAGGCCACGATAGCGTACAATTAGCTAATTCCTTATTTATTCACCACCGCTGGTAGCCCGTTGCTGCCACGGAGTAGATTTGTTTAGCGTGTATAACGTACGACTGGTTCGGGTATATTTAGTGCTGTGGGTAGTACCTCTACTACTGATGGCTCCACAAGGCTATGCGCAGCGTAGCATGCTGGCGGATTCTATTTCGTTAGAAGCTGTTACGGTACATGGTTCTGCTCCTGAGCGCTTCATGGCGGGGCTGAAGGTACAGCGGCTGGACTCTATCACCATACAGCAGTTCCGGTTTCAGCCACTGACAGACTTACTGACTTTCACCACGCCGCTGGCTTTCAGAAATTATGGACCAGGGCAGTTGACGACGGTATCTTTTCGGGGTACTTCTTCCAACCATACCGCTCTCCTCTGGAATGGCATCAACATCAACCAGCCTACCCTGGGGCAGACCGATTTTTCCACCATACCCGTAGCTGGTTTTGATCGCCTTTCGGTGCAGTACGGCTCATCGGCCAGTGTGGTAGGTACCGATGCCGTAGGAGGGAGTATCCTATTGGGAAGTGCTCCACAGACCGAGCCAGGGCTATCGCTGATGGCAGGGCGGCAGCAGGGAAGCTTTGCCAATCAGCAGACACAACTGGGAGCCCGCTACGGCGTGCGCCTAAATAATTCCTGGACCTTTTCCGGAAAAACGCTGCTCTACGACGGGCAGATGAATAATGACTATCCCGACCGGCAACGCCGCGGGTACGCCCTCGAGGCTACGACCACGGCTCAGCAGGGACTGGTACAGGACCTTTTCTTTCATAATACTAAGGGGCATCGGCTATCGGCGCACCTGTGGGTGACGGATAACCAATTTACTCTTACCCCCGAAAACCTCAGCTCGCGCGAACTGACCCGCACCCAGTCCCGACGTACCATGGTACAGTACGAAGCTGGTGCCTGGACCCTGCGCTCTGCCTGGATTCGCGATATCATTGACTTTGGCCGGGGCGACTTCTCCGATATGAGTCATTCCGAAACCGACCGCTTTGCCAACCGTCTGGAGCGGGAGTTTCAGTGGAATCTGGGGCAGCCTGCTTCTTCTCTGACGCTACGTATAGGAGGAGAGTGGTCACACTACCGCACCCGGGTGGATGGCTACGTATTGCCCGTTATTACGGAAGACCGTGGTGACCTGTTCGCGCTGATGCGCTGGCAGGCTACGCGTCGCTGGCTCGTATCGGCCAATCTGCGGCAGGCTTTTGTGACCCGCTTCGACCCTCCGTTTACGCCTTCGGTAGGAACCGAGTACTTTGTATCGGAGAGTGCTAAGCATCTGCTGACAGCGAGAGGCTCCGTGGGGCGTAGCTACCGGGTACCTACACTGAATGAGCGCTACTGGAAAAACTTAGGGAACCCAGACATCCGCCCGGAGAGCGGACTGAACAAGGAAGCCGGTGCCGAGCTGAGACTCTCTCCTAACGCGATCCATACCTTTACCACCTCCCTCACCGCCTACCACAACCGCGTAGACGACTGGACCTACTGGAATCCGGACCGGAACTACCGGGTCGAGAACCTGCAGCTGGTAGTAGCGCGGGGGCTGGAAGCCCAGGCAGGCTGGCAGGGAAGCTGGGGCCAGCTGACAGCTGGGAGCCGGGCTATCTATGCCCTGACTCGTACTTCGCAGGAGCGGGTATATGATGTGTATGCGGTTGACATAATTGGCAAGCAACTTGTATATGTACCTATCCATAGTGGTACGCTTACTATCTATCTGCAGCGGGGACGCAGCCGCCTGACGGGACAGCTACAGGCAGGTAGCAGGCGCTACTACACTTTCGATAATACCAAGTACTTGCCTGGCTACATACTGGCCAACCTGCTGGCGGAGACTACCCTTAAGTGGGGAACCTGGCAGGGACGTCTGCAGGGACAGGTACACAATGTATTGGATACTTTTTATCTCAACGTAAAGCGCAACGCCATGCCGGGGCGACATTTTTCTATTAATCTTTTATTAACGTACAATTCTAAGTAACATGAACAAGCTAGTACTAAGGGTATTGGGAGTGGGGTTATTGGCCGGAATAAGCTGGTCCTGTCAGGAAAGAGATCCTGAACCACAGCAGGCCTACGATAACGGAGTATTTGTACTGAATGCCGGTAACTTTACGGATAACAACGGAAGTATATCCTTCTTTAACCGTGAAAAAACAACGGCCGAGGGAGACATATTCTTTAAAGAGAATGGTGCCGCCCTTACCGGTGGTGTACAGGGCTACGCCGAAGGAGGAGGTTATGGGCTGATCCTGGTGGATAACAGTACCGCCGGACAGGACAAGGTAGAGATCGTAAACAGCGGTACCTTCAAGCGGGAAGCTACTCTGGCGGCACCTGATATCGAGAACCCCCGTTCGGTAGTGGTAGTGAACGCTACTAAGGCGTATGTAGCATGCTGGGATGCTACCGGCGATTTCTCTAACTTCTACAAAAATCCCGGCTACATAGCAGTAGTGGATCTTGTTACGAAGAAGGTGACCAAGAAAATTGCGGTAAACAAGGGTGCCGAGCGTATGGTGCAGGTAGGCAATGATGTGTACCTGGGCTACGTAGGTGACGCCAATAGCATTACCGTAATAGATGCGGGTACTGATGCCATTAAGCGGAGTATTCAGGTAGGAACGGCACCTAACCCAATTGCGGTAGATGCCAATGGTAAAATATGGGTGTCGTCGGGCAAAGAGGTGGTACGTATCAACCCCCAGTCCAATGCCGTCGAAACAACTCTGAAAGTAGGTAGCGATCTTAGAAAGTCGGCCAGCCACTTTGCCATGAGCCCTGATCGTCAGAATATCTATTTTTTGTATTCCTTCTACGATGCAGCGGATGGTTATAAGCAAAAAGGTGAAGTATACCGCTTCAGCATCAACGATACCAGCATCAGTGCTACGCAGCCTTTTGCAAATCGTGTGTTCAGTGGCTTATCAGTAGATCCCATGCAGGGATTGATCTACGCAGGAGTGACGCCTTCCTTTAAGCAGTCAGGCTATGTACTGAGGTACCGTACAGACGGATCGGTGGTAGATTCAGTTAAAGTGGAGATAGCTCCGTCAGGATTCTATTTCAAGCAGAAATAAAGTGGGCTAAAGATATTGCGTCCGGTTGGGGTAGTACATTCAGTGAATGGATTACATCCACCGGGCGCCCACACCAGCAGGGCTTATTTGAAGAAACCCTGTGGATCAGGAAGCTTCTCGCGGAGCAGGTCTACAAACTGTAGGTTAATGAGCGAGAAGTTGAGCTTGCGGCCGTTGTGCAGGTGTTCCCACGATTTATCAAAGTTGCCCCGGTAGTACTCGATCAGCGCTAGGTTATAGTACGTTTGGGCGTAGGTAGAGTCCAGTACGGCGGCGTGCTTCAGTACCCGGTCGGCCTCATTCAGGTCTTCTACCTCACTGACCAGAGCATAATGCTTCAGCTCTACGGTCGAAAGATCAACCAGCAGCGCTACATTGTCCGGTGATAAATCTACTCCTCTCCGAAGCATTCGCTCGGCATCCACCAGTTTATCTTTCTGATAGCATACCACTCCCAGTCCCCAGTAGGCGTCAATATTCTTATCGTTCAGGAGGTAAGCCAGGTTGAAGCGGTAGGTAGCCGTATCAAGCTGGCCTTCCTGGAGGTATTCCCAGCCACGCGTAGCAAAAAAGGTGCTGGCCTCATCGCGACTGGCAAACATCTTGTCACACTCGCTGAGGAACCTGATTTCTTCGTCGATCTGAGCGGATGTCTTGCCCATTTCTCCAAACAGGGGCAGCACGTGGCGTTCAGCCAGGGTCAGGGAGCGGGTTTGGGACACATTGGTGTCGGGGGTATGTCCGTTCCGGGCTAGTTGAACAGTCTGTGCTACTACGCCAAGAGGCAATAGACAAGCCAGTAATATACCAATGTAAACCTTCATTGAGAGTTGTGAAACAGAACCATGCATTTCCGATGAAACGCTTCCCGATAAGCTATTATTGTATATAGTCAACAGCAGTGCCCAATCAGTAACTTACCCGTGAGCCAGCTACCCAAGGTAAACAGAATTAAGTAATTAGCGGCTACCTGTACGGCTAATATTATCTAGCGGCGCGATCCTCTCTTAGGCCCGCCTTTCGAACTGTTTCCGCCTTTCCCCCCGCTTTTCTTATTGGGAGTAGTATGGTATTGTTTTTTCTTCTCATGAAAAGCCCCCTTGAAGGTGGGATCTTCGCGCTTTTTCTGATTATCTATCTCACGGAGCATATTCTGACGTTCTTCCATTGGAGTAGAGCCTATCTCTACCTCATCCGGGAGCGGTTCACGGGGAATCTCCATCCGTATCAATTTCTCTATTTTTCGGATGTGGTACTCATCAGCCATGGTCATGAAGGTGATGGCTTCGCCAGTACGGTTGGCCCGCCCCGTACGCCCGATCCGGTGTACATAGTCTTCGTAGATAAGAGGTACATCAAAGTTTACCACATGGCTCACCTCCGTCACATCTATACCCCGCGAGGCGACGTCGGTAGCTACCAGTACCCGTACATTACCTTCCTTGAAGGCCTCCATGGCATTAATGCGGGTATTCTGACCTTTATTTGCGTGGATAACCCGTATAGCGCCTTCGGCTACGACTTTACGTTCCAGAAACTTGAATATGTTATCGGCTATTTCCTTGCTGCGGGTAAAGATCAGGACCCGGCTAAATCGCTCCTCATCCTGTAGCAGATGGGTCAGCAGGTTGATCTTGGTCCGGCTGTTAGGTACTTCGTAAAGGCGCTGTGTCACCATCTCGGCCGTGGTAGCCGAAGGCGTCACCTCCACCCGCATCGGAAACTCCAGAAACTCATGCGACAGGCGTTCGACTCTTTCGGAAAAGGTAGCCGAAAAAAGCAGGTTCTGGCGCTTGGTCGGTATCACTTCCAGGATGCTCCGGATCTGTGGCATAAAGCCCATATCCATCATCTTGTCAGCTTCGTCAAGTACCATAGTATTGATATGCTTCAGTACAATCTCTCCTTTGAGGTAGATGTCCAGAAACCGGCGCGGGGTACTTACCAGTATATCTACTCCCTGCTGCACTCCCTCAATCTGTGACTTAGGCCCTAGCCCTCCGTAGAGGGAAACGGTACGGATATCGGTATAGCGGCTTAGTTGGGCGATGGTCTCGGCTATCTGCATCACCAGTTCACGGGTAGGGGCCAGTATGAGTGCCCGTGGGTGCTGTCCCTGGGCGTACTTGATCTTCATCAGGATGGGCAGCACAAAGGCTGCCGTTTTGCCGGTACCGGTTTGAGCAATACCTAGTACATCATGACCCGCCTGGGCAAGCGGCATGGCCTGCTCCTGAATAGGGGTAGGCTGGGTATAGCCAGCTTCCTCAATGGCGTTGAGGAGCTGACGGTTGAGTTTGAACTGCTCAAAGGGGTTGGTTGATGTTTCTTCCATACCACAAAGGTACGAAAACTAAACGAGGTCTGGGGCTTATGCCGTCCCGGAGGTCTCTACCTGGTCCGGTACATACTCCAGTATATCCCCCGGCTGACAATCCAGCGCGGCACAGATGGCTTCCAGTGTTGAAAAACGTATGGCTTTGGCCTTGCCCGTTTTCAGAATAGACAGATTAGCCATGGTGATATCTACCTTCTCAGCCAGCTCAGTCAGGGACATCTTGCGACGGGCCATCATTACATCTACATTGACTACTATGGCCATCGCTATATTGTCAGTTCGTTTTCCTGCTGCAGTTCAACACCCCGCCTGAATACCTGCGCAATGATGTATACGATACCAGCAGCTAGTAGGTAGGCGCCGTTGATGTTGAAGGTTATAAGGTCTTTCCCGATTTCCCCCATAGCGTTCACCACTTCGGGCATGCGCTTGTTGAGGTAGTGATTAAAGCTCTTATTAATAAAACTAATGATCCATATAGAGAGCAAGACGTAGCTGATAGCTAAAAGCTTATTGGCTACGGTAATTGTGAATGGACTACTCAAATTCATCTCTGACAGTAGGTCCTTTACTTTTTGCCATAGCTGAGCGTAAAGAACATGGACTGTCAATGTGGAGCTGGCAAGTAGTAGAAGTACACCTACGTGGGGGGCAGGTAGGTCAGGCAAGCTTTCGCTGAGGGAAAACGCTATCATCAATCCTGCCGCTACGACTGCCTGAACAATAGCTCCAATAAATACTATCCATACCACTACACGTAGTAGGTTTAATACGCCTTCTGTTCTCATAGCTTTTTTGAAGTTGATGTTGGTGTAGCAAATGTCGATAATTATTTATTGATTATCAATAAATAATTATCGACATTTTTAATAAAAAGACCAGTACAGATACCTGTTATAGATTCAGTACTGGCATTTATTGTATATCAGCCTATTGTATGAGATACTTACATATCCGCCGTCAGCCCCTCTACCATCTGGGCCGAACCTGTGTAGAAAGGAGATCGCTGGTGCATGGAGTCCGGTTCTACGTCCAGGATGTTACGGTAGCCGTTGGTGGCTTTGGCACCGGCCTGCTCGGCTATGAAAGCCAGCGGGTAGCACTCGTAAAGCAGGCGAAGCTTGCCCTGCGGATCTTTGCGGGTAGAGGGGTACAGATAAATGCCTCCTTTGAGCATATTGCGGTGGAAGTCAGCTACCAGTGAGCCAATATAGCGGGCCGAATAGCCATCTCTGCGGCTGTCGGTAATAAATTGCTGCACGGCGTTATCGTAGCTGTTGTAGTAGGCATCGTTGATGGAGTAAATACTACCCTGTACGGGGCAGCAGATATCTTTGTGCGAGAGGATATATTCACCCAATGACTGATCGTAGGTAAAGCCATTGACCCCGCAACCCGTCGAGTATACTAACATGGTAGAGGAGCCGTAGAGGATATAGCCGGCCGCTACCTGCTTACGTCCTCCCTGTTTGAAGTCCTCGACCGTGGCCTGACTACCTACGGGAGTAACACGCCGGTAGATGGAGAAGATAGTACCTATTGACACATTCACATCGATGTTGGAGGAGCCGTCCAGCGGGTCCATGGCTACAACGTACTTGCCATGATCATTGCCGGTGTAGATAATATCCTCATCCTCCTCGGATATAATGGCGCATACCTCTCCACCATTCTTGAGCGCCCTGATAAATCGTACATTGGCCACAACATCCAGCTTTTGCTGGTGCTCACCCTGTACGTTGGCGGTACCGTTGGCCCCCGTTACATCCACCAGTCCGGCTTTGTTGACCTCCCGGTTGATGATCTTCCCGGCCAGAGCTATGTCACGCAGCAGTTGTGACAGTTCGCCGGTAGCGTAAGGGAAGGCGCTCTGGCTGCGCATAATAAAGCGGTCGAGGGTGACTCCTACCGGTAGTACGAGTTCTTGTGTGGACTTTACGCTCATGTGGATCAGGATTAGATATAGGTATGAAGTAAAGACGAGAAGCAGCAGCCTGACACCTACGGGAAGTGTACTATTTTGAGCAAACGGTAGAGTAGAAGCCGGTAGCTACAGATCAGAAGCGGTCCAGAACGCGCTCCACAGCGCTCAGGTAGCTCTTACCGAACAGGTTGACGTGTACCAGCAGGGGGTAAAGATTATAGATAGGGATGCGCTCCTCAAAGCCCTCTTCCATCGGAAATACATCGTAGTAGGATTCGTAAAACGCGGGATCAAAGCCACCAAAGAGAGACGTAAAGGCGATCTCGGCTTCGCGCAGCCCGTAGTGAGTAGCCGGATCTACCAGACATACATAGCCATGCTGGTCCACGATGACATTGCCCGACCACAGATCACCATGTACCAGGGCCGGACGCTCGCGCGGTAGTATACCGGGTAAGGCTTCGTACAGGGCCTGAAACTTATCGTACTGCTTTTGAGAAATGAGGTTGTTGTACAGAGCCAGCCCCGCCTGTGGCTTGAGCCGTTGCTCTATAAAGAAGGTGACGCCGTCGCTGTGGAGTGCATTATTCTGGGGCAGGGAGCCTATGTAGTTGTCAAAGTGGAGTCCAAAATGCCTCTGGGTGTGGGAGTGTAGCAGCGCCAGCGACTGTCCAAAGCCCTCCCAGTAGTTGTGCTGGATATAGCCCGACTGGATGAATTCAAGGATCAGATACGATTTGTCGCCCCGATGGCCGTGCCCGATTACCCGCGGCACGGTGAGTACATCCGCGTCCAGCAGTAGATTAAGTCCCATGGCCTCGGCCACAAACATGTCTTCCTTCTCTGCCGTATTCCACTTGACAAAGTACGAGCCTTCGGAAGTCATGAGCTGCACCGACATATTGATGCTGCCGCCTGATACCAGCCGCACATCCAGTAGTTCGGGGGCGCTGCCGAAGGTCTCATAGAGTACACCTGCCAAAAATTGTACTTCCTCGTCGCCGGTATGCATGGGTTATTCCAGGTCAGAAAGTTTATCTACTATCTTAGAGTCCTATGAAGCGAACTATAACTTCTATGTACTACTTTGATAAGTGATAAATCTACAAGATAAACTCTAATTTCCAATAGCTGGCCCCTTTTATCAATATTTTGCTGATTCGCTCACCCTGATTTATAATCCAGGTATATTCTTAGCAAGTGTCGCCTTGAAAACGCATAAATGATGCAACGCCAGCGGGCAACCGTCCCAATATAAAAGCGGGGTTAGCTGGTGCTTCTTAATTTAACCATAGATGAAAGGGTAGTGTATATTTTACTCTAACAGGTTTGCCATTAGAGTAGCCCGGTGTCCAAACAGGGGAGCTTTCGAAAACCCTCTTGGCCTCCGCTGTGATATCATCTACTGCTTTCTTTTTCAATATTTCATCAGATCTCTTTCTATAGAAACGCATTTTTTCAAAGTCAAGAGAATCAACGGATAGCTTTCCAGTCGAGTCGATTAAAAATTTGATCATAACAGTACCTTGGTAATGAGTTTTTTCTGCTGATTCTGGATATTTAAAGTTTTTACTAATGTAGGCAAAGAGTGCTTTATAGCCACCAGGAAACTCTGGCTGTACTTCATGTACAGTATGGGCAGAATCTGCTTTTGTAACCTGGGCCATTGTTGAAGTACCAAAGATGATTAGAAGCAAACTTATAAAGAGCCGTAGCTTATTCATTATGGATAGAGGGTATGTTTTTATGAAGCAGAAATATACTAAAAAAGCGTTGGTAGCCTAGTCGGTGCTACCAACGCTTTTTTAGTATATCATAATGGTAATTATCCCAGTCGCACCAGTGCTTCCTTGATGGTAGCGATTTTGGCGTCGGCTTGCTTCTGACGTTCTTTGCTCTACGACATCAACTCGCTCACCCTGATTTGCAATCAGGACGGTCCCCCGCTGGGGTGTATTCTGATCGCGTTTATAACGCAGCTTGGCACGTGTCGCGTTGAAAATGCTAAAAGATCAACGCCAGCGGGCGACCGTCCCAGTTATAAATTGGGGTTAGCGGTTTTATTCAAAAGGGTATTTGATGTTGGCTGGAAGCGGTTCTACTACCATTTTCATCCATTGCCCATCTACTTTGATAACGACAATATTATTGTCTTTGTCGTAGAACATGGTACCGTTACCACTTCCTTTCAGCTCTTTAAAGTTGACATATTTAGCGTCTTCGGTGTACTCTCGTTCGGCATCAGCCTTTACTTCCTCGGTACGGAGATCCTCTTTGCCTATATTACCCAGCGTGAGAGCGTTGGTGAGGCGTAGAGAGCCGTAGAAAATAGCCTTATCGCGTCCAAACAGAAATGAATGTTGACGCACGTCAGAGCCAAGTTTAAACCAATTGTAGGCACTTTCAGAGTGGTCGTACACCGTACTGTAATAGTAGGCTTCCGCTACGGGACGACCCTCCTCCGTATGCTTTATTGACCAGCATAGTAATGCGCGATTTATCGTCGCGGGCGTAACCCTCAAATACATGGTACCCCCAGCGCTTGCGGTTGCGTTCATTTTCATTACCGCGTACCTGAATCATGTACGGAGTACTTAGAATGCCGTCAATGGTCGTGTACATGGGGGTAAGTTGCGGATTAAAGCCGAAGTGGTAGCCACGGTCACGCCAGCGGTGCCAGGTCGTGTCAATATCTGATGATAGTTCCAGCCGCTTCTGCTCCGATTCTTCTGAACCCGGAATAAGTTTGAAGTACGCTGGAAAAGGGGAGGTACTCTGTGCATTGGCTAGCGTAGCCAGGCAGAGTAAGAGGAGGATAAAGGGAAGTTTCATGGGAAATGCAAGTAGGTTTGATACCTTATTGCTAAAGTAAAAAAAGCGGAGACAGTTACTCGTCTCCGCTCTAAGGTATTCATAAACAGTGTCTATCCCAGCCTCACCAGTGCTTCCTTAATAGTAGCAATCTTGGCTTCGGCGTCGGCTTGCTTCTGACGTTCTTTCTCTACGACATCGCCTTTGGCATTTTGTACGAAGCGCTCGTTCGATAGCTTCTTCTGTACTGAGGCCAGGAAGCCTTCGGTATATTCCAGCTCTTTGAGCAGGTTTTCGCGCTCGGCTTCTACGTCTATTTCACCCGCCAGGTTGATGAAGAACTCATCCGACCGCACCAGGAACGACATACCTTCGGCCTGCTCCGATACATACTCAATAGCCGCTACGTTGGCTAGCTTACGCAGCAAGCCTTCCAGTGACTGATATAGATCGGGTGTTTCGGTACGGATAGCAAGCGGCAGTTCTACTTTAGGGCTGAGGCCTTTGGTGTTACGCAGGTTCCGGATGGCCGAAACGACTTCTGATAGTATTTCGAACTGGTTGATCAGGGTAGTATCAATCGCTCCCGGCTGCGGGTACTCAGCTACGCAGATAGAGTCATTCTGGCCGCGTTCGCGGATATTCTGCCAGATCTCCTCCGTAATAAATGGCATGAACGGATGCGTCAGGCGCATCAGACGGTCAAAGAAGTCAAGGGTAGCTTCGTAGGTAGCCGGATCAATCGGCTGCTCGTACTCAGGCTTGATCATCTCGAGGTACTGCGAGCAGAAATCGTCCCAGATCAGTTTGTACACCGCGTTCAGAGCATCCGACATCCTGAACTTATCAAACAGGTCATGTACTTCGGCGAGTGTCTGGTTCAGCTTGGACTCAAACCACTGCGTAGCCAGCTGTGACGCCGGGTTTTGCGCCTCTTCGGATACCGTCCAGCCTTTTACCAGACGGAAAGCGTTCCATACCTTGTTACAGAAGTTACGGCCCTGCTCTACCAGCTTCTCATCGTACAGCAGGTCATTACCGGCCGGTGAGCTGAATAGCATACCCGTCCTGACACCGTCGGCACCGTACTGGGCTATGAGGTCCAGTGGGTCGGGTGAGTTACCCAGCGACTTGGACATCTTGCGGCCCTGCTTGTCACGCACGATACCCGTCAGGTACACATTCTTGAATGGGTACGTGTTGCGGTACTCGTAACCGGCAATGATCATACGTGCAACCCAGAAGAACAGGATTTCGGGAGCGGTCACCAGGTCGTTGGTAGGGTAGTAGTAGTTAATCTCTTCGTTGTCGGGGTTATTGATCCCGTCGAATACCGATATAGGCCACAGCCACGACGAAAACCAGGTATCCAGCACGTCGGGGTCCTGCTCGAGGTCAGCCTCCGTAAGGGCAAATAGCAGCAGCTCGTGCTGTGCCTTACGCAGGGCTTCGCGCTTGTTGCGGGCCACGATCACGGTACCATCTTTGAGGTAGAAGGCCGGGATACGGTGGCCCCACCACAGCTGGCGGCTGATGTTCCAGTCACGGACGTTCTCCATCCAGTGGCGGTAGGTGTTCTTGAACTTCGGCGGAAGCAGTTGTACCGTGTCGTTCATTACGTTCTCGAAGGCTGGCTGCGATATTCGCTTCATCTTCAGGAACCACTGCTCCGACAGCCGGGGCTCTATCACCGCGTTGGTACGTTCCGAGTGCCCTACGTTCGACTTGTACTCTTCTACTTTCTCTATATTTCCTGCTTCTTCCAGCAGCTTGATGATTTTCTTACGGGCTATAAAGCGATCCTCTCCTACCAGGATCTGCGCCTTCTCATTCAGGGTACCATCTTCGTTGAGCAGGTCTATGGTGGGCAGGTTGTGCTTCTTACCCAATTCGTAGTCGTTCTGGTCGTGGGCGGGTGTTACTTTCAAGCAACCGGTACCAAATTCTACCTCTACATACTCGTCGGCAATGATCGGGATGGCCCGGTTGATCAGGGGGATCAGGGCTTTCTTGCCTACCAGATGCTGGTAACGCTCGTCGGTCGGATTTACGCAGATGGCTACGTCGGCCATGATGGTTTCGGGACGAACCGTAGCGATGGTTACGTACTGGCCTTCCTCGCCCTCGATGGCGTAGCGGATGTACACCAGTTTCTGCATCACCTCCTTCATGAGTACCTCCTCGTCCGACACGGTAGTACGGGCCTGGGGGTCCCAGTTCACCATGCGGTGACCCCGGTAGATATCGCCCTTGTTGTACAGGTCTACGAATACATCGATAACGGCATCATACAGGCTGGGCTCCATCGTAAAGCGGGTGCGATCCCAGTCGCAGGAGGCACCGAGCTTACGCAGCTGCTGCAATATGATACCGCCGTACTTGTGTGTCCACTCCCAGCAGTACTCCAGAAACTCCTCACGGGTCAGGTCACTCTTGTTGATCCCCTTTTCACGGAGCATGGCTACCACCTTGGCTTCCGTCGCGATGGAAGCATGGTCGGTACCGGCTACCCAGCAGGCTTCCTTGCCCTCCATACGGGCCTTACGCGTCAGAATATCCTGAATGGTGTTGTTGAGCATGTGTCCCATGTGGAGTACCCCCGTTACGTTCGGCGGCGGGATCACGATGGTATAAGGCTCCTTGTCCGGATTGGGCTTGGAGTTGAAGTACCGGTTTTCGATCCAGTAGCTGTACCACTTATCTTCTATCTCCTGGGGAGAGTACGTCTTTGAAATCATATGGGTTGACTATATCCTGAAACTACTTAAACAGAGCCATCGGCAGAGCGAATCGGCTTGTTTTAAGGCGCAAAGATAAAGAAAAGAGAGACGTAATGGGGAAGTTTGTAGGGGGAAGTTGGAGGTATTCAGCAGATGAGTAGGAGAAGCCTAAGCTATTTATTCCGTGGACTTGCAAGTACATAAAGTACCTGTTCCAACGTCACACTTGGGAAGTCTTCTAAAAACTCTTCCAATAAAATTCCTTTCTCCAGATGCCAGATAAGTGTTTCTACCGGTACACGGGTACCAGCGAAAACAGGCTGTCCACTCTGGATTTTAGGGTCTATCGTGATGTACTTTTTCAAATCCTCCATAGCCAGTTAATAATACTTCTCTTGAAGATATACTTTCACCTCTTGAAGATATCTTCTTCGTAACGTTGGGTTTGTTTTGTGGCAGTTAACTACCAAGTCTTTTCAAACTTCCAACCTAGTTTTATAAGCCCTATAACTTTTCTCCAACTTGTATATTCTCTTACTGCATCATTCGTTAGTGAACTAGTCTAGAGATTCTATTTTACTGTTGTTCATCGTTTTAACTTCGAGTTCAATAATCAGAACTGCAACAAGTTTGAGGGGAGTTCAATCATTAGGGATTTATCTGTCTCTACTTCATCAACTCGATGGTTATATATAGTTATAAGCTTTTTAAAGCTGTTGGTGAGATTATCTTTATTAAAGTCACTAATCTCATCAATATTTTCAGAAACGAAAGATTCTATGGATTCAACAGCTATCTGCTGTTCGCTAACTTGCTCGGCATTTTGTCGCGTGCCAATGAGCTTATTATCAGGTACAAGTAAAAATGGCTTGAGGCCTTGTGAGATGTTATGTTTGCATTTTTCATAAACAGCTGGCATTGGTGCAACAGTAATATGAAAAGCCGTATGGCCAATCAGGAAATCACCAGGGCGTTGAGTTTGCATATCGGCTGTACTCGCTGATTCATTAGAAACATTTATGTTAGGAAAGCGAAGTTGAAGTTTAGCACCTACCAAGTGCTGCGCGATAAATCCTGCCTTGCCTTCGGCGACCGCTGTCTGTAGTAAACTATGAATAACATGCCAAGTGGAATGTGAAGGATTGAATGTTAACTTTATCTTTTGTCTATTATGGAAATCCTTCACTCTATCCACAAGAAAAGATTGCATAAAGTATAAATATTCATTCCTTTCTTCTTTATCTTTATCTTCAAGATTTAACTCTTTAAGCATTTCAAGCAGTGCTTTAACCTCAGCAGGTCCACCTCGATTAGTTCTCCCACCCTCTTTAGCGAAGGGACGCTCTTCTCCAAAAGCTTTTAATATGCTAGCCACAGCAGCGCCACTTGCGCCTTTAATTTGCATTCCACCATCTGCAATATGGGCACTAAAGTTTAAATTATAGTCTGTTATCAAGCGATTCAATACAACTAATGCTGTTGCGATACTACCATTCGCAGGGCCATTATTTGCTTTTACTACTTTTAAAGATTGATACCATTTAATAAATTCTTCAGGAGGCTGCTGCATATTGATCTAATCGAGAAGCTTTTTTATTCAAAATTTTTGAGAGTTCAACGTTAAGGTAATTTTCTGCAATCCAACTAATGACAGGTACACAAACAGCATCTCCAAAGCCAAATAATGCTTCTGTTACTGTTCCTGAAATATTGAAGTTATCTACACCCATTAATCTTGCACATTCTTTTGGGGTCAAAAGACGTACATTCACATCTCCCTTTCCTACTTGAAGTAGAATTTGCCTTGCGCTACCACCTTTAGGAGTTCGTAGGCAACCAGCAATGCCATCAAAACGAATTTCAGCCATTGATTTTCCATCTCTTACTCTTCTGAAGGCAGTATAATATTCATAATAACATTTTTCTTTCTGCTCAAGTATCTTAGAAAGATGACGTTCAAAGGTTTGGTTTAGTAAGTATTCGACTCTTTCTGTATTAAACCATAAGGATGAACTCTTAGGTATATCTTCAACTATATCAGCTATACTCAACCTCAGAACAGGTAGCTTAGGCAAGTCAAAGTTTATATCCCAATTTATCTCAGGATGGTTAAATATAAAGTTTCTAAGCTTTACGGGCCTTAATTCCGTTTCAGGGAAAAAAAGTTTTACAGGAACAGGTGGAGAACTCAGTAGCTTTCCTATAATAAAAAGACGAATGCGGCTTTGTGGTACAAAATGAACTGCATCTATAATAAATGTATCAACAGCATAACCTAAGTCGTTGAGAGCTAATAAAGCATCTCTGAAATCTCTCCCGTCATGAGACGTTAGGAAACCAGTAACATTTTCTAGTAATACTAGCGGTGGCTTCTTACTGCCCATACCTTGTAATATTTCTATAAACCCCCAAAAAGCTGATGAATGTTCTCCCTTCAAGCCAGCTCTACGTCCTGCTAAGGAAAGGTCAGTACAGGGAAATGATGCTGTTGCTAAATCTGTTTGTGGTATTATTGCTGGAGAAACCTTATGAATGTCCTCTAATATAAAATGGTTTTCTGGGTCTTGAAAGTGATTCTGGTAAAGTTTCTGTTTGACCGGATCAATATCGTTGGCAAGAGCAACTGTCCAACCGGCTTGTTCAAGTCCCGCACGCATCAAACCAATTCCCGCAAAATATTCAGCCACTGTCTTTTGTTGTGATAAGTCGTTCATTACCAAGTTATAGTTTGCCAATTAAAGATGCTTGTATTTGGCAGTTAGTTGCCTAACACAAAACTAAGAAAGTAGACACTTGATTCAATAGTTCATAGGAAATACTTTCAATTCATTGGAAGTATTCACTCTTGCCCTGCAACTCCCAAACCCATAACTTTCGGACAGATAAGCTTTTGATCTCCTTAACCATGAAAAGATTTCTCCTTTGGACGGGTGGCCTGGTGGCTATCCTGGCGGTGGGCTACGCGGCTGGCCCCGACATCCCCGACGCTACGCTTGACCCCACCCTGCCTACGGTGACGCAGGACCTGCCCCGGCTGGAAGCCGAAATAGCCAGCACTGAAGCGGCCATCCCTGACCTCAAAGCCGATAACGAAGCCCGCATTATCTGGGCTGATAGTACTAAAAAAGAGAAGACGCCCTACAGCATCGTATACATCCACGGCTTCGGGGCCAGCTGGGCCGAGGGCGACCCGGTGCATAGGGAGCTTTCCAAACGCTACGACGCGAACCTGTACCTGGCCCGCCTGCACGGAGCCGGTAGCGGTGATCCGGATGCTTTCAATGACCTGACGCCCGAGAACTTCGTAGCCGGTGCCAAGCACGCCCTGGCCGTAGGCAAAGCTTTGGGAGACAGCGTCATCGTGATAGGTACTTCGGCGGGTGGCCTGCTGACGGTGTACCTGGCGGCCAACCACCCGGAGCTGAAAGGAATAGTACTGTACTCACCCTGCATGGCGGTATATAATGGAGCTCTGGCCCTGACGACCCGCCCCTGGGGCCGACAAATCATGCACAATGTACTGGGCGAACGGCGCGAGAACTCCTACCAGCCCGACCGGGCAGCTTACTGGCTCACCAGCTACCATACCAATGGGTTGCTTACCCTGCAGCAGGTGATGGATGCGGTGTCGCGGCCGGAGGTGTATGCTCAGGTGAAGGTACCTACCCTGCTGGCCTACTACTACAAGAACGACGACGAGCAGGATAAGGTGGTATCGGTGGCGGCTATGCGGGAGATGTTTCCGCTGCTGGGGACGCCCGACCACCTAAAGGTGGAGAAGGCGCTACCTACAACAGGTAATCACGTAATTGCCTCTCACTTTACATCTAAGGACCTGGATGCGGTGCGGCAGGTAACACAGCAGTTTTTTGAAGACAAATTACATGTCAAACCCATCGCTAAGCCATGAAGGTCACCTTACAGGAGGCTCTTTCGCGGCTGACGCCAGCGCAGCGGTTTGCTCAGGTAATGCAGCATGGTACTATGTCGGTAGAGTTGTATGTACCTGATAAAATAGACCCACAGCAGCCTCACGCTCAGGATGAATTGTACGTGGTTATTAGTGGAACGGGGCAGTTCCTGAATGGGGAGGAGATCTATCCGTTCGGGCCGGGCGATGTCATTTTTGTACCAGCAGGACGGGTACACCGCTTCTTTAATTTTACAGAGGATTTTCAGACGTGGGTAATTTTCTATGGCCCGGAAGGGGGAGAGAAGCCTAAATCGTAGCTTTACCTCCTAAAATTACTTTACTTTGCAGCCGCTTACAGTACCAGAGATCCTCTGGCGGGTTGGCAGACAAACATTGAAAATCAATCAAAACTATGGCTTACGGTTTACTGAAAGGAAAAAGAGGTATTATATCGGGTGCTTTGGACGAAAACTCCATTGCCTGGAAAGTAGCGCTGAAAGCGAAAGAAGAAGGAGCTACCTTTACCCTTACCAACGCTCCTATCGCTATGCGTATGGGCGCTATCAACAAGCTGGCTGAGACGTGCGAAGCACAGATCATTCCGGCTGATGCTACCTCGGTTGAAGACCTCGAAAAACTATATAATGGCTCTATCGAAGCCCTGGGTGGTAAGATCGACTTCGTTCTGCACTCCATCGGGATGAGCCCCAATATCCGTAAAGGAAAAGAGTACGGCGACCTCAATTATGACTGGTACATGAAGAGCCTGGACGTGTCGGCGCTGTCGCTGCACAAGTTCCTGCAGGTAGCCGAGAAACTCGACGCTATCAATGAGTGGGGCTCGGTAGTAGGCCTTTCGTATATCGCAGCTCAGCGTACCTATCCTTTCTATACCGATATGGCCGAGGCTAAGGCTATGCTCGAAAGTATTGCCCGCAGCTACGGCTACCGCTACGGCAAAGCCAGGAAAGTACGGGTGAATACTATTTCGCAGTCACCTACCAAAACCACTGCCGGCTCCGGTATCGGTGGATTTAGCTCGTTCTACGACTTTGCTGATAAAATGAGTCCACTCGGAAACGCGTCGGCCGAAGATTGCGCCAGCTACGTAATTTCCCTGTTCTCGGACCTGACCCGCATGGTGACCATGCAGAACCTGTTCCACGACGGAGGCTACTCTACCACGGGTATCTCCGAAGAACTGATGCAGATGATTCAGCAGCAGCAACAACAATAGTAGCTTACTGTATTAGTAACAGCTATTTGTTGAATACCGCTGCCTGATTAAGATACATATCTTTGCTCCAAATCCCTCCTGTGGCCGCCTGGTCTGGAGGGATTTTTTTGTACTTGCCATGAGCGGAGCAAAAGGTATGGTGGCAGAAACAAGCTATTAATAATGAACAGGTTGTCCAGCCGGGGTTTAATTAGCTGAACTTATATACGCCATCCCGGAGGTAATAATTCAACTACTTGACCGTTAGTGCCGTTGTATGTTGCTAAGAAACTACTTAGCTTCGTTGAGCCATTGAAGAAAAATTAACCTTAAACAGATCCTGCCACTACCAATGCACTATTCACTTAATCCGAAGCATCTCTTACTTTGGGGAATGTTGCTAGTACTATCAGCTTGCGGAGGCGAAACGGACCAAACCCAAACGGCCGTACCCGATGCACCTACTCACACGCTGGTTTTTTTAGATAAAACACAAAGTGTCAATGTGAATAAAGACTTTGTGAATGAGAAGTACCGGCAGGCGCTTGCGGAGATAGTGGAACAGAATATGCGCAATAAGGGAGATAAGCTGGAAGTGTATTTTATTCACGAAAATACCTCTAAGGCTCGTGCGCTGTCCCTAACGGTGCGGGCAGAGAAAGAAAATATGGAGAGTGCCAATGCCACCGACCGTGAAGCCATCGAAACCAGTTTCAATATGGCACTGCAGCGGGAGAAGGGCATATACCTGCGTCAGGCCCTAGCTAAGTTGAACCAGCAGAATGGCGGAGGTTCCAACCAGTGGACTGATATTTGGGCCAGCCTGCCCATTATAGCCAAGGCTGCCGAGGGGGGAGCCAATGTACAGGTATACTACTTCAGTGATATGATCGAGAGCGTACGTGGCACCGGTCGCCGTGACTTCCATACAACTCCGCCGGCTTCGGATGCTCAGGCTGAGGAATGGGCCAAAGAAGATGTAAAGCAACTGGAGCAGTACGCTATTGGCAGTCCGCTGGTAACGGTTATTTCTCCCTTCGAACCTACCGCGTCTACCCGCGAGAACAACCCCCACGTAACACACTACTGGCAGACGCTCTTCCAGGAACTGGGAGGCGTATCTATTGAGGAGCAGTAGGTTTTACAGGCGGTAGGCAATAAGCTTTAAGCCATAATCTTTCTTTTTACCACAGAGGTACACGGAGAAAGAGATACTCTGTGAAACTCGGTGCTAAAACTATATTTTACTCTGTGTTTTAAAAATACAGCACTACCCGTCGCCAATTAAAATTCTCTCAATCTCTCATTCACCACTAGCCCTTCTTCCCCACTACCTGGTACCTGCCTGGGATGGCGCGGTAGCCAATAACTTTGTAGGGAGAGAGTCCGGCGGAACGGTACCAGCTTTGGATTTCCTCAATGGACCAGTTGCCGGAGGCGCTGGTAAGGCCAAAAAACAGGTCAGTACTGCTACCTACCAGCTCGGGTTTGGCCGAGGGATCGGGACGGATAAATTCGTTGATGATAAAGATACCTCCCGGCCGGAGCGCCTGCTGTACTTTGGCAGCTACTGTCTGATTTTGCTCCACGGTGAGGTGATGCGCTACGCTTGACATTAGTACTATGTCGTAGGCTTCCTTTTCCAGCTCATCTGTAGTAACGTTTCCAACCCGATGTACGACCCGATCACCCATACCTTGTTTGGCCAGTAAGGGAGCGGCTTTCTCCACGGCTCCCGGCAGGTCCAGTATGGTTGAACTGAGCTTGGGGTACTTACGACAGGCAGCTACGGAGTGCAATCCGTGTGAGCCGCCGATGTCCAGCATACGGGTAGCCCCACGGGGCATGGGTACTCTCCTAGCAAACTCTTCGGCCTCCGAGATAGCACCGCTCCACATCGCCGACTGGTACAGTTCCCACTGTTCGGAACCAAAGCTGCTGTGAAAGTCGATGCCCTTGCCAGTTTCGAGGTACTCGCCCATTCCTTCCAGCCACGACCACACGATGCGGTTGTTAAAGAGCATGAAGCCGTGCAGAGAGCTTGTGCTCTCTTCCAGTATCCACTTCTCGGTGATGGAGGTAAGGGTATAGTGGCCTTCTTTGAATGTGAAGTACCCTACGGCAGCCAGTACGCCCATTAGTTGTTGGGTAGCTCCTGCATGCAGGCTGCAGGCTTGAGCTACCGCTTCGGCGGTGGTATGTCCGTTGGCTACAGCCTTAAATATACCTCTATCGGTAGCCTCCAATACGGCTTTGCTCACTACTGGAAATATCTGGGCGTGCAGCAGAGGTATAGGTACCAGATTGGCCTGCAGGGCTATCCATTCCAGTATATTATCAGGAGAAACTTTCAGTTGCATCAGCCGGCCCAGTTTTCACGGTCGAGGCTGCGGTACTGGATTGCTTCGGCCAGGTGTTCTATTTTGATATCATCACTACCAGCTAGATCGGCAATGGTACGGGATACTTTCAGGATACGGTCGTACGCCCGCGCCGAGAGGCCCAGTCGGTCCATGGCGGTACGCAGCAGGGCTTTGCCTACTTCACCCACGTCACAAATTTCCTTCACCATCTCAGGGGGCATCATAGCGTTAGAGTATGTTTCCTTGTGGTCTTTAAATCGCTCAGTCTGTCGGTCCCGCGCCTTAATCACGCGCTCCCGGATCTGTTCGCTGCTTTCGGAGCGGCGGGTAGAGGCTATCTGATCAAATGACACAGGCGTTACCTCCACGTGCAGGTCAATACGGTCCAGCAGTGGTCCGCTGATCTTATTGAGGTACTTCTGTACTACCCCCGGACCGCAGACGCACTCCTTATCGGGGTGGTTGTAGTAGCCGCAGGGGCAGGGATTCATACTGGCAATGAGCATGAAGTTGGCCGGAAATTCAACCGCCATCTTAGCCCGCGAGATACTTACTCTACGCTCTTCCAGCGGCTGCCGCATCACCTCCAGTACGGTGCGCTTAAACTCAGGCAGCTCGTCCAGAAAGAGAACTCCATTATGAGCCAATGATATCTCGCCGGGCTGAGGGAAGCTTCCTCCACCCACCAGGGCAGCGTCACTGATGGAGTGGTGTGGTGCCCGAAAGGGACGGCGGGATACCAGCGTAGCGCGGGTACCCAACTTACCGGCCACAGAGTGAATTTTAGTTGTTTCGAGCGCTTCTACCAGCGTCAGCGGGGGCAGGATGGAGGGCAGCCGCTTGGCCAGCATGGTCTTGCCCGCACCCGGCGGACCAATCATGATAGCGTTATGACCACCGGCGGCAGCTATTTCCAGAGCACGTTTTATATTTTCCTGACCCTGTACGTGGGAAAAGTCAGCGTCGTAGTCGTTTTGACTGTTGAAGAACATGTCGCGGGTATCCACGACCAGGGGAGTAATATCTCGTTTGCCTTCGAAAAACTCTACCGCCTCCTGCATGGTCTCGACGGGCAGGACGTCCAGGTTATTAACAATGGCGGCTTCCTGTGCATTCTCGGCAGGTAGCATAAAGCCTTTCAGGCCTTGTCGCCGCGCTTCTATGGCAATGGGCAATACGCCCTTGATAGGCCGCAGCTTGCCGTCCAGCGATAGTTCCCCCATGATGACGTAGTCCTCGAGGTTGCGCTTAGTGACGATCTGCTCTGAAGACTGTAGCACGCAGAGCGCGATGGGCAGGTCATAGGCGGAACCTTCCTTACGGATATCGGCCGGTGCCAGATTGACAACTACCTTCTGCCGGGGCATGCGGTAGTCAAAGAATTTCAAGGAAGCCTCCACGCGCTGTTCGCTTTCCTTGACAGCGCTGTCGGGCAACCCCACCATAAAAAATCGTAGCCCCTGGGTCACCGTTACTTCGATGGTGATCATGGTGGCATTGACTCCGTATACGGCACTACCAAATGTTTTGGCAAGCATGCAGTTAATATTTTATAGAAAGTACTGGCGGTTCAACACAAAGATAACACAGCTACCTGATAGGCAGTGGTTATCGGTCAGCCAGGATATAGTATGATACAAGTACTAACACCGGAATGGCAGTGTTGTTTTGAGCCTGCTCATAAAACCGGCCGTAGCGCGTTGTACAGCTACTACTATGCTAGTCGGCGGGTAGTATTACATAAAAAGTCGACCCCAGATCCGGGATGGAGCTGACGTAGATCTCACCACCGTGGTTGTGGGCTACTTTTTTGCACAGGGCCAGACCTATACCCGTACCCGAGTAGGTATCACGGGAGTGCAGGCGCTTAAATATTGTGAATACTTTCTCGGTATATCGCGTGTCAAAGCCGATACCATTGTCCTCTATACTGATCGTGTAGTAGGAGTGCTTCGGGTTCAGGTAGGGATACTCCCCAATGCTGGTGCTGCAGGTATTGGAAACACTAATGGTAACTCTAGGAGGAATGTTGTCCTTACTGTACTTCAGCGCGTTATTGATCAGGTTGTAAAACAGCTGCCGCATCTGTAAGGGGATGGCCTTAATAGTAGGAAGATCCTCGCAAACGATGCTGGCCCCTTTTTCGGTGATGATCAGTTCCAGATCTTCTTTGACAGCCGCAAGTACCTTGTTCAGATCTACCTTCCTGAATGAGTTCTCCCACTTTCTGACGCTGGAGTAATCCAGCAAGTCATCAATGAGCGCTTTCATTCGGCCGGTTGCTTCATGTATTTTCTTTAGGTAAGACTCCGGATTTATAGTGTCCGGATTCTGTAAAAGATCACTGAAGAACTGAATCTTCCGGATGGGCTCCTTGAGGTCGTGACTGGCTATGTAGGCAAACTGCTCCAGTTCGTCATTGGAGCGCTTTAGATCTATGTTGGCTTTGGTGAGCTCACGGGTTCGTTCCTGTACGCTTTGTTCCAGCTGTTGTGACAGGGTTTTCTGATCGTGTATATCCGTAGAAGTACCCAGCCAGTACAGTACTTCATCTTTTTCGTTCTTGATGGGGACGGCTCTCGCTATATGCCAGCGGTACATGCCATCATACCTGCGGTACATGGACTCTGCCTCATACTGTACTTTATGTTCCAGAGAATAATTCCATTTTTTAAAAACCTCCTCTTCGGTATCTGGCGGCATCGTATTCGCCCATCCTCTTCCCATTGATTCCTCTCTGGTCTGTCCGGTATATTCGTACCAGCGACTATTCAGGTAGTTTAACTGTCCGTCGGGGCCGGCTGTCCAGGCCACGATAGGCAGCGCTTCCAGCATGGATTTGATCCGCTGTTCTTCCTGCTTTCGTTCCGTTATATCTATGCACGAGCCGGCATAACCGCCAAAACTACCGTCAGACTTGTACCAGGGACGACCAGTAGCATAGCACCAAATGAGTTCGCCCCTACGATTTCTGATTCTGAAGTCTGACTCGTACAAGGCCTGAGTTGATATAGCGCTCAATAACCTGGAATAAGTTCTGGCTCTGTCTTCTTCTACAATACAGCGAGCCCAGCCTTCGCCTGCTTGTTGCTCCAGCGGTACCCCTGTCCAGTCTATCCAGGTTTGGTTGACAAAGGTGTTGTGTCCGTGCTCCTCGGTCATCCATAGCGTTACGGGGGATACTGAGGCTATGGTCTCCAGTACCAGTTGATTCTCCTCGGACTTTCTTTGAATAAGTACCTGATCCGTGGCTTCAAATCCAAAAATGATGACGCCGATGATTTTGCCTTCAACTGTGTAGGGATTATAAATAAAGTTGAAGTACTTGGTCGTCAACTGACCGTCATTATTCCAGTCGGCTACGCCGGGAAACTCTTTGAATTGTGCAGGTACGCCAGTTTCATAAACTTGATACAACCCATCAAAAAATCCCTGCCCTTCCAGCTCTGGGACGGCCTCGAGGGGTGATTTGCCAATGAGTTGTCTCCCATCAAAAAGTTTAGAAAACAGGGGGTTACTCAATGTGCATTTAAGCTCTGGACCTTCCAATATGCAAATCATCGCCGGAGCTTGCATAAAGAGGTTACTTACAGTAGGATCGGCAGTAGGGGTATCTGAGGAGGCTAAATCCCGATTTTCAAGCATTACTATAATGGTGGTATTAACGACGAGGCAAATTAAAGAAGTTTAGTGATAGTTTTGGTAACTAAGCAGGGGAAGTCGAATGCCATTTAGTTAATGGCAATAGTGAATTGTCTGCCAGAGCAATACGGGCAGTAAGCAGAGGAAATAGCAGTACTTGTGGCTGAGTATGAGGCTATGAAAGGGGTACTTCTTCTAAAATTTTAATCGGTTTTACGCTCTCTTGTTTCTACTATTAAAAGGTAGATGTATATGAACAAAAATAGCTAGGCAATCAGTGGCTTCACTACTTTGCCGTGTACATCAGTAAGCCGGTAACGGCGTCCCTGGTGCTTAAATACCAGCCGCTCGTGATCGACCCCCAGCAGATGCATAACCGTGGCCTGAAAATCATGTACGTGTACCGGATCTTTGACTACATTATAACCAAAATCATCGGTTTCGCCGTACACAAAGCCTTTCTTTATACCCGCTCCGGCCATCCATACGGTGAAGCTACGGGGGTGGTGATCGCGACCGTAGTTGTCTTTGGTAAGCTTTCCTTGTGAGTAAGAGCCCCGTCCAAATTCCCCTCCCCAGATCACCAGCGTTTCGTCCAGCAGGCCACGCTGTTTCAGGTCCATAATGAGGGCTGCCGAGGCCTGGTCCACGCTTTTAGCCATCACTTTTATATCATTGGGAAGATTTCCGTGCTGGTCCCAACCCTGGTGGTACAACTGCACAAACTTTACATCTTTCTCGATCAGTTTACGAGCCAGCAGGCAGTTGGCGGCGAAGGTACCCGGCTTGCGTGACTCCTCCCCGTACATATCGAATATATAGTCTGGCTCCTGCGAAATATCCATGGTCTCAGGTACGGCAGTTTGCATACGGTAGGCCATTTCGTACTGCTGCACGCGGTAGTTGATCTCCGGGTCGAGGATATGCTCGTACTGGTCCTGGTGTAGTTTGGCCAGGTAGTCGAGCATACGGCGGCGGCTGGTTTTGTCGATACCATCCGGATTACTGAGGTAAAATACCGGATCTGGCCCTGAGCGGAATACTACTCCCTGATGTACCGACGGCAGAAATCCGTTGCTCCACAGCTTGGCGTAGAGAGGTTGGTCCCCGCCGCGCCCCTTGGAGAGCAGTACCACGAAGGAAGGCATATTCTGGTTGTCGGAGCCCAGACCATAGCTGATCCAAGAGCCCCAGGAAGGGCGGCCTCCCTGCTGGCTACCCGTTTGGAAGAAGGTGACAGCCGGGTCATGGTTGATGGCTTCGGTATGCAGAGAGCGCACAAAAGTGGCTTCGTCAGCAATGGTAGAAATATGCGGTAGCAGCTCGCTGATCCACATCCGGCTATGGCCGTACTGCTCAAACTTATACTTAGAGGCCGCCAGTGGAAAAGAGCTTTGACCAGCGGTCATACCGGTAAGGCGCTGTCCCTGTCGTATAGACTCAGGCAGATCCTGTCCCCACATTTGTTCCAGCTTGGGCTTATAGTCAAACAGCTCGAGCTGGGAGGGAGCTCCGCTCTGGAACAGGTAGATCACCCGCTTGGCTTTGGGAGCAAAGTGAGGCTGACCCAGTGGTGTATTCTCCTCGGCGGGCAGCGCACCTTTCTTGGCAAACGAGCTGTCAGCATTCAGGATTGACGACATAGCCGCTGCCCCCAAGCCCAGACTGGTACGTGACAGGAAATTACGGCGGCTTAGCTGCTCGTGTACGTGGTTTTCAAGTTCTTTATAAAAGCTCATAGGTAGCTTTCAGGTAGTAGCTGTTAGTAGTTAGCCATCAGCTAGTGAAAATTTCTGATTTGTATACTTTGTCTTATAGGTACTTATATTTCAGCTTAAGTACCTATGATTATATCTTTTGGACATCAAGTTGGATGGGAGCAGATCAATACATGTTGAGATTCTGCACTCGACAATCGAAATCACCAAGACTATCGCTTGATCACAAACTCGTCAAAGTTCATAATAGTACTGGCTACAATGGCGTTGGTAGCCAGCTCGGCAGGATCTAGTTTACGGTCCCAGGCGTATTCTCCTACTCCTAATAGCTTTTGTGCCCGGCCCTTGTTTTTCTGAAAGTCCTGATACTCTTCAACATAAAGCTGCTTGAGCAGGTTCAATTCGCTGGGGCGGGGCGGGCGGCTGGTCAGGGCTTTGTATGCATAAGTAATACGTTCATCGGGCGTCTGTCCCTGACGTACCATCTGCTCGGCCAATACGCGGGAGGCCTCCACAAACTGCGGGTCATTCATGGTAACCAGGGCCTGCAGGGGCGTACTGGTCTTTTGTCGTTTTACTACGCAGAAGTGCCGCTCCGCCGCGTCGAAGTTCAGCATCATGGGCGGAGGCGAGCTACGCTTCCAGATGGTATACAGGCTGCGACGGTATATGCTATCGCCTTGCTGCTGCTTGTACTGTACGGCATTGCGTGTAGCCAGCGCCTCCCACAAGCCATCGGGTTGGTAGGGGTACGCGCTTTCACCACCTATTCTGGGTGTAAGCAGTCCGCTCGCGGCTAAGGCATTATCACGTATTTGCTCGGCGCTCATGCGGTAGCTGGGGCCACGGGCGTAGAGACGGTTGTCAGGGTCCAGATCACGCAGTTTCTGATCCACTTTGGACGACTGCCGGTAGGTAGCTGACATGACGATCATCTTCTGGAACTGCTTCTGATCCCAACCCATCTCGCGGAAGCGCATCGCTAGCCAGTCTAGCAGTTGAGGATGGGTAGGCAGGTCGCCCTGGTTGCCGAAGTCATCGGTGGAAGTGACCAGCCCCTGCCCGAAGTACTGCTGCCAGAAACGGTTGACGGTGACGCGGGCAAAGAGGGGATGATCTTCATGCAAGAGCCAGCGGGCCAGCCCCAGACGGTTGCGGGGGTACTCTTTCGGTATCTTGAAAAACTGGTCTGGTGTATCAGCCGTCACTTCCTTGTCGGGAGCATCGTAGGCACCGCGCTTCAGGATAAAGGTCTTGCGGGGGTACTTACGCTCCTTCATCACCATCACGTCCAGTTGCGTATTCAGCAACTCGGTTTCTTCCCCGATTAGCTGCCGGCTCTTTGCCAGTTTGTCCTGATAAGGCTTGTCAAAGTGGGTAAGGTAGTAGCTAAGCAGGGCGGATTGCTGCGCAGGTGTGCGCCTGGCGTCAGGAGTTTTAAGTGCTGTCAGTACTTCGTTGCGCTGGGTATATAGCCCCTGCATCTCCAATGAGGTAAGGGAGCGGGCGTATATTTTCAGCTCATCTACTTCGAAGTTCTTGGTAAATTGGTCCGATAGTCGGCCAATCATGAGGTTATCCACGTACCAGTTCGACTTGTTCTTGCCGTACAGGAGACTCTGGTTCAGACCATCGTTATGTACCGTTACCCGCACCGGATTGCCGTTGACATACAGTTTAACACCCCGGGCTTTGCTGAGGCCGTCGTAGGTAAAGGCGAGCTGCGTCCATTTATTCAGGGGAAATTTCTCCGTGGTCTGCAATTCAATGGCATTCTCGGGCCACACGTGGCTGATCAGGAGCCTCAGGCGTCCGTCCGGCAGGCGGAATACATTCCAGCCCCGGTAGCCATTAAAGACCCCATTGGATTTATGAATAAGGGAGCCATGAACGGAAGGATCGTGCAGGTTAAACCACACACTGACGCTGAACGGCTGGTGGCGCTCGAAGAAGGCGAAGTCGCGGCCGAAGTTAACGGCATTCTCCCCGTAGATGTACCGGGCCTTACCAAATCGGCCGGGACGTGAAGCTTTGGCGGAAATAGTCGTATCGCCCTCAGCGCGGGCGGTATGCTTGGCATTGACTCTATTTTGGAACAGGCTACCCGTAGGCTCGTCAAACGTAAAGTGGCCTATGAGTCCTGATGTATCGGGTACCAGGGCTGCTTCAGGTTGTGCTTCTGCCTGGCGGAGCCACGCCTGGTAGCGTTGCTGATAAGTGGGTTGTGCACTTTCCAGCCCCTTTTTCTCGGTGGAAAGGGAGGTACGGATAAAGTTCAGCTTGGCCTCCGCCTCGGGTGTAGGTATGGTAATGCTGGGACTGGCTTCACCGTTGTAGGGAATCTGACCGTTCTCGTTGTTCTGGTTGAAGAAGGCGTAGAGCGAGAAGAAGTCTTTCTGACTGATGGGGTCGTACTTATGATCATGGCAACGGGCGCACTCCACAGTCATCCCCAGGAATACCTTCCCGAAGGTACCCACCCGGTCGGCTACGTACTCCGTCCGGTACTCTTCGGGTACTATACCACCCTCCTGACTCTGCTGGTGCATTCGGTTAAAGGCAGTCGCAAGAATTTGCTCCCGGTTAGGTTTGGGGAGCAGGTCGCCGGCGAGCTGCCAGGTCACAAACTGGTCGTAGGGCAGGTTCTGGTTGTAGGCGTTGATGACCCAGTCGCGGTAGGGCCAGGCTGTGCGCATACCGTCATCCTGATAGCCGTGGGTATCGGCGTAGCGGGCGGCATCTAGCCAGGGCGCCGCCATGTGTTCGCCGTAGTGGGGTGAAGCCAGCAGCCGATCCACCACCTTCTCATAGGCATTGGGAGAGGTATCTTTTATGAATTCATCCACCTGCTGCGTGGTAGGAGGTAACCCCGTCAGGTCCATGTGTACCCTTCTCAGCAGGGTAGTCTTGTCTGCTTCGGGGGCGGGAGAGAGCTTCTGCTCTTCGAGCTTATTCAGGATAAAGCGGTCAATCTCGTTTCTAGCCCACTGCTCATTCTTTACTTTGGGGAGCCCGGGCTTCTCGATCTTGGTGAAGGCCCAGTGTGGCTTATACTCGGCTCCCTGCTCGATCCAGCGAATAAGGGTGGCCTTCTCCTGGGGTGAGAGCGACAGGTGCGAGTCGGGCGTAGGCATCATTACCTCCGGATCAGCCGAGAGTATGCGGTGTACCAGCTCGCTGCTGCCTGGGCTACCGGGCTTGATGGCGCGACGTCCGCTCTCGCACTCCTTGTTCAGAGCGGCTTCTTCTACGTCCAGCCGTAGGTCTGCTTTCTGCTTACTCTGGTCAGGACCGTGGCAGGCAAAGCAGCGGTCGGAGAGGATAGGCTTGACGTGGTAGGTGTAGTCGACCTGCTCGGGTACCTCCTGCATGGCCAGGACTACCTCTTCGGGCAGCTCTACCTTCTCCCCGCAGGAAGCCAGCAGCCAGCTACACAAGCTTAAACCAGTCAATATTTTAGCCCAGGTACTACGCATCAGGAGTTATTTACAGTCACATCTTCAATAGGTTAAAAGAACAAGGGCTTGAAATTTTAACCTATTGAAGTAGAAAAAGAATATTCTGCCTGGACATTAGCGCTTTGTTACGGCTTCATCCATATTCATGATGGTACTACATACTACCGTCAGGGCAGCCAGTTGGGGGGGATTTTTGGTAGAGGGAGCCGGATAATCACCTACCTTGACTAAAGATAGGGCGCGGGCAGGAGTGGCCTGAAACGCCCTATATTCTTCTGTATATAGATCTTTGAGTAATAACAGCTCGCGGGGGCGGGGCGGGCGGCTCAATACAGATTTATAAGCATATGTGATCTGAGCAGAGATATCACCTGATGACTTTACCAGGTTCTGTGCCAGTACCCGCGCCGCTTCTACGTACTGCGGATCATTCATGGTAACCAGAGCCTGTAAAGGGGTACTTGTCTTTTGCCGTTTTACAATGCAGGCGTGGCGCTCGGGTACGTCAAAGATCACCATGGATGGATGCGGTGCCGTACGTTTCCAGATGGTGTACAGACTGCGGCGGTACAACTTGCTACCGCTATCCTGTGGGTACGGCGGCGAAGAAACCGAGGCGGCCAGGGCTTCCCATACTCCCTTAGGCTGGTAAGGATGTACACTTTGTCCACCTATCGTAGGTACTAGCAGTCCACTGGCGGCTAAGGCATTGTCACGGATCTGCTCGGCGCTCATGCGATAACTGGGGCCACGGGCGTAGAGGCGATTGTCTGAGTCCAAGTCACGCAGCTTCTGATCTACTTTGGACGACTGTCGGTAGGTAGCCGACATGACGATCATCTTCTGGAACTGCTTCTGGTCCCAATCCATCTCGCGGAAGCGTACTGAGAGCCAGTCCAGCAGTTGAGGGTGGGTAGGCAGGTCGCCTTGATTGCCGAAGTCATCGGTGGAGGTGACTAGTCCCTGCCCGAAGTACTGCTGCCACAAGCGGTTGACGGTCACGCGGGCAAAGAGTGGGTGATCTTCGTGCAGGAGCCAGCGGGCCAGCCCCAGACGGTTGCGAGGGTACTCCTTTGGTATCTTGAAAAACTGGTCCGGGGTATCACGCTCTACTTTGGCTCCGGGAGCATCGTAGGCTCCCCGATTGAGGATGAAAGCAGGCTTGGGAGCGGCCATTTCTTTCATGATCATGACTTCATCGCAGGCGTCGTACAGGGCAGTCTCTTCCTCCCTAAGGGTACGTATCTGCTGGCGTACCTTATGGGCGACAGGATCGGCCGTAGCCAGGAAGTACTCTACTAGACCCGGCTGAGCGGGAGTTGCCAGCGATTTGGGGAGGAGTGGCTGATTAGTAATCTCGCTCTTTACTTCAAGTGGAGTAAGGGCACGGTTATACAGCCGGAGTTCATCTACCCAAAAATCTGACATGGAGTCACGGAACTTGGCCCCGATCATGAAAGGCATGGTAATTCCGAAGCCGTTGGTATGTCCGGGACCGTAGATCATGCTCCTCTTCAGACCATCAGCCCGTATCCGTACCGGAGCCTGCTTCCCATTCAGATAAATGTGCGTACGCCGGGCGGAGCCGGAGCCATCGTAGGTAACGGTGAGGTAGAGCCACTGGTTGAGGGGAAGCTTCTGGATAGTTTGCAGATCAATGGCGTTGTCGGGGTAGTTGTGCGTCAGGTGGAGGCTCAGCGTACCGTCCGGATTCATTAAACATTCGTAGCCCCGGTCGCCATTATCCAAGCCATTGGAGCGGGCGAAAATCGGTCCCCGTATTCCCTGCCTGCGCAGGTTGATCCACAGGCTAACCGAGAAAGGATCGTGCCTTTCGAAGTAGGCAAAGTCTTTCCCCAGGTCAATATTTCCCTCCCCGTTTACGGCCCGTCCCTTACCGAATTTGCCGGGGATGATTTGGGGTAGTTTTTCTTTATCACCCGTTACCGTGGCGGGGCGCTCCGGATTAGCTTTATTGTAGAAAGTACTTAAGCTATCTTCGTCAAAGGAGTAGCTACCAATCAGGCCAACGGGTTTGTCTATTGGCTTGGGATTAGTCTGTGATTGCTGAACCCAGGCTTTGTAACGTTGCTGTACGGCCGGATGGGTAGGAGCAATTTCCTCTTCCAGAGTCGCTATCTGTTTTTTCAGAGCAGCCAGTTTCTGTTCGGTGGCCGGAGTGGTCAGTATTACTGTGGGGCTCGATTCACCCAAATAAGGTACTTGTCCGGCTTCATTAATATTATTAAAAAAGGCAAAGAGTGAGTAGTAGTCTTTCTGGCTAATGGGGTCGTACTTATGGTCGTGGCAGCGGGCGCACTCGACAGTCATTCCTAGGAATACCTTCCCGAAGGTACCCACCCGGTCGGCTACGTACTCCGTCCGGTATTCTTCCTCCACGATGCCTCCTTCCTGGTTCTGGGGGTGTAGCCGATTAAAAGCCGTAGCAATGAGTTGCTGCTGCGTTGGTCTGGGGAGCAGGTCGCCCGCCAGTTGCCAGGTTACGAACTGGTCGTAGGGCAGGTTCTGGTTGTAAGCTTTGATGACCCAGTCGCGGTAGGGCCAGGCTGTGCGCATCACATCCAGTTGGTAGCCGTGGGTATCAGCGTAGCGGGCAGCATCCAGCCAGGTTGCCGCCATGTGCTCGCCGTAGTGGGGTGAAGCCAGCAGCCGATCCACCACCTTCTCATAGGCATTGGGAGAGGTATCTTTTATGAATTCATCCACCTGCTGCGTGGTAGGAGGTAACCCCGTCAGGTCCATGTGTACCCTTCGCAGCAGGGTAGTTTTGTCTGCTTCGGGGGCGGGAGAGAGCTTCTGCTCTTCGAGCTTATTCAGGATAAAGCGGTCAACACCATTCTTTACCCACTGCTCGTTCTTTACTTTGGGGAGCCCGGGCTTCTCGATCTTGGTGAAGGCCCAGTGCGGCTTGTACTCGGCTCCCTGCTCGATCCAGCGGATAAGGGTGGCCTTCTCCTGCGGTGAGAGCGATAGGTGCGAGTCGGGCGTAGGCATCATTACCTCCGGATCAGCCGAGAGTATGCGGTGTACCAGCTCGCTGCTGCCTGGGCTACCGGGCTTGATGGCGCGACGTCCGCTCTCGCACTCCTTGTTCAGAGCGGCTTCTTCTACGTCCAGCCGTAGGTCTGCTTTCTGCTTACTCTGGTCAGGGCCGTGGCAGGCAAAGCAGCGGTCGGAGAGGATAGGCTTGACGTGGTAGGTGTAGTCGACCTGCTCGGGTACCTCCTGCATGGCCAGGACTACCTCTTCGGGCAGCTCCACTTTCTCCCCGCAGGAAGCCAGTAGCCAGCTACACAAGCTTAATCCGACAAGTACCTTGTACCAGTAAGCCATACCCGAATAGTTAGGGAGAAATACTATGAAAAGAGGTAGGTGTCAGTAATTTAATGAGTAGGCGTAGATGAATCGTAAGAAAATATAAAAGGCTCCCCGGTTGGAGAGCCTCAAAGTATCATGTACTACATCAGGATCGGCCTTTTAACAGCAGCCACCTCCGTCATAGAAGTAGGTAGAGTCAGAAATAAAGATATCATCGCGGCCTAGCTGAGCCAGATTGTTAGCCGTTTTGTCGCAGACAGCTAGCGGCTGGTTCGGTAACAGGACATGGCCTTTGTGGTCATCGAAGCACTCCTCGTTGCCGAAGTAGATAGCAGTTCTGCCGGTAAAGACACAGGGGCCGTCGGCAGGCATAGGATCTTTGATCGCACATACCTCCACCGACTCAATATAGATCAGCTCCTGGGTGGGGTAATGGTTAGGCGACAGGATCCGGTAAGGTCGCTTGGCTCGTATCTCTACCGTTCCGAAGCCGATGTCGGTAATCATCTGGATGTACTCCCGGAGCGGAATGGAACCTGTAAGGCAAAGGGCGCGGAGGCGGTTGTCATTTCGGAGTTCGTCCGACATGTACTGCTCACAAACCGGGTCCGACATCACCAGCTTGCCGTGGGGCTTAAGTACCCGGTACATTTCCTGCAGAGCCTGCTTGAGGTCATCCGCTTTGAAGATGTTGAAGAGGCAGTTCTGAGCGGCTACGTCCACGCTTTCATCCTCAACGGGGAGGTCCAGCGCGCTGCCTTTGCGGATGTCGACGTACTCTCGGTTGAACCACTCATTCTGCTGCTCGGCCTCGAGTAGGTTGGTCCGGCAGGCTTCAATCATTTCGTCCACCACATCTACCCCAATCACACCACTAGGCTTACGGGTGAAGTATGAGAATTGGAAAACCTCCATACCCCCTCCTACACCTACGTACAGGACTGTGGGATTGTTGACCAAGTCACGCGGATTGACGGTACTTCCGCAGCCGTAGTTCATGTCCAGCATGATCTTGGGCATGGATAGGCCCGGCAGTTGCCAGACAGGAGTAGTGGTACAGCACAGACCTACGTCCGGTTTTTCGGCAGCCTGCTTATATACATCAATCGTCGTTTCTAAATAAGACATACAGATAAGTAAATATAAATCAGGCGGTAGTGCCACCGCAGCTGGAACCCGCACCGGCGGTACAGCCGTAGCAGTGCTGGTGTAAGACTATCTCGCGGTTATTAAGAGCGTCAGCACTAAAAAGACTGATGTGCTGAGGCATACGACTATCTACCGGCAGGTCCAGCATCTGGTTAAAATCGCAGTCGAACAGATAGCCATCCCAGCTAACCGAAATGGTATTTCGGCACATGACACCGCGGGCCGCCGCCGGATTGAACGCATTAATCAGCTTTTCCATATAGCCATCGAAATTGCCCGACGAAAACAGGTAGTCGAGGTAGCGGCTTACAGGAATGTTGGTAATGGCAAAGAGGTCATTGAATTCAATCTCAAATTCATCTCTGAGTACCCGCTTAAACTGCCGCTTCAGCCCTTCCTGCGAACCGGGCAGGAAGGCTCCGGCCGGATTGTATACCAGATTCAGGATAAGACCGGTACCTTCTACACCATAACCTACCTCGTTAAGCATTTTCAGGGCACGCACCGAATCCTTGAATACTCCGGTACCGCGCTGACGGTCGGTCTTGTCGGCATTATAGAACGGCAGAGAACTGACAACTTCCACCCCGTGGTCGCGGTAGAACTCGGGCAGGTCGTGGTACTTGGGATTGGCGACGATAATAGTCAGGTTACAGCGTACGATCACGTGCTTTCCTAATTTATGACATTCTTCCACAAACCACCGGAAGTGGGGGTTCATCTCAGGAGCGCCGCCCGTGAGGTCTACGGTAGGAATGTCGGAAGCCGCCAGGGCCGCCAGACACTGCTCCATAGTTTCGCGGGTCATGATCTCTTTACGATCCGGACCGGCATCTACATGGCAGTGTTTGCACACCTGGTTGCACATCTTTCCTACATTGATCTGTAAGATCTCGACACCAGTTGCCTGCAAGGGGAAAAGGCCTGCCTGTTCCATCTTCTGCTGAAAGAGAGGCAAGGCCAGCCGGTCGCGCACACCCTCCTCAAGCAGGTCGAGCTGGGTGGAAGTACTGGCAAGTTCGTGTTGTAACGCGTGTAAGCTTTTCATATAAGTCGTTTAGAAAGAGAGACCGGTGATCGTAGTAGCAGTTCGGCTACCGAATCACATAGATAACTCCTTCGCTTTATTCATCATTTGTACGCCATGTACCAGCGAAGCACCTCCCCGAATGGCGGCGGCTACGTGTACGGCTTCCATCATTTCCTGCTCTGAGCAGCCTTTTTCCATGGTATCTACAGTATAGGCATCTATACAATAGGGACACTGCACGGTATGGGCTACGGCCAGGGCAATGAGCGATTTTTCACGGGCGGTCAGGGCGCCTTCGGCAAATACCTCACCGTAGTAGTCAAAGAACTTCTTGGCTAAGGTTTCCTGAAACTCGCCGATCTTCCCGAATTTCTTAAGATCTTCGGCGTTATAATATGGATTCATACGTGGGGTTTTGGATGGTTACAGATTTATACTCAATTATTTATTGAGTACTGCTTTTAAACATACGTTAAATCCATTTGTTTTGATCAACAGTTTCTGAAAAATCTTCCACTACTTGTTTTACTACTTTACCCGATTCCTTGTCAGGCTGGCTTTACCCATCTTTCTGCGTCGACTATGCGTGGTAGGGCAAAGGGCCGTTCCTTCGCGTGGTCCTGTACTACTGGCTTCCAATCATCCCGATTCTTTTTTTGATGCCGTAGTAGTTGGCTCTCTATTGCCACAACCTATTCATACGCTGACGAGGGGAGACGTTTTCCGTAAGCCCAAAGTAGCCTTCTGGCTCCGACAGATTCACCTGATCCCGGTATTCAGAGGGTCGGAAGGCAGGCAGTATGTACAGAATAATCGAGATACTTTTGATGAAAGCCTGCAGGTGATGCAGTCGGGTGAAGCGGTACTGGTATTCTCTGAGGGGCTTTGTATAAACGAATGGCGGCTACGACCGCTCGGGAAAGGTACCGCTCGTATGGCGTATCAGTCCTGGTACGGAGCCGGCAACCTGACTGATTTGGTGGTGGTACCGGTAGGCCTAACCTATGAGCATTACCGAGGAACCGGAAAGCGGGTGAAGGTCAACTTTGGTGACCCCATTCTTCCTCATCACTTGGATACTGCCCCGGCAGACTATGAGAAATGGCTGCGGGAGTTTAACAACATACTGGCTGATCGGATCAGACAGGGAATGCTTGAGCTTCCGGCCGAACTGACCGATGACGAACAGATACAGCATCTACATACTTACTTCGCCGACTGCCCCAGACCTGCTGCCAACGCTTTTACCCGACTGGTAGGTAGTATAGGCCGTGCTATTCATCGGCCTCTGTACAGGTACTTCAGCCGACGAGTCGCTACACGCACTGCCGGTACTGTCTTTTATGACTCCGTCCTGTTTGGACTGCTGCTCTATCTGTACCCAGTATTGGTCCTGCTGTTGGCCTTGATTGTAGGACTTGTAGCAGGGGGTATATGGGGGCTTGCGGTGTTTATCGGGCTACCCTTATTGGCCTGGGCAGGTAATCGCTATCGCTAATAAAGTACTAGTCACGGACCCGGCTCAGGCTCATCATGCGGAGCATCCAGTTGGGGAGCGGCTTTTGGTGCTTTCTCTTCTGAAGGTCCAGGTACCAGCCTACTTTTTTCAGGATGGGGAGCTTGTGTGTTTCTACCAGCTCAATGAGTGTACCGTCCGGATCCTCTACATAAGCAAACCGTCCTGCTGCTGATTCCATACCGAAAGAGTTCTCACTATCCACCGTAAATTGGTTGCCCCTGCTGGTGAGCATACTCTTGAGCGAATCCATATTCAGGGTATCAAAGCAGACATGAATGTAGCCACAGTCGCCCCAGTAACGGTCCGCAAAAAGACGGCTGGGCTCCCGGTCCAGGGCCTGAATAAGCTCTATCTGTACATTGCCTAGTAGTTGGCTGAAAGCTCCGTGTCTGGTCACGTTCTTACGAAGCAGTACCCGTCTGAAACGCTGACCGGCTACCGAGGCGGGTAGGTCAGGAAATACGCCCACTTGGTCATAGACTACTTCGCAGGGGGCCAGCAGTGCATTATAGAAGTGCAGGGATGCATCCATATCAGATACTCCGATCACCACGCCCGCTACACCTCCGGTAGGTTGTCCGTTCTTGTGAAACCAGGAAGAGTCTTCGGTGACCTGAAATACATTTCCATAGGGATCCTGTCCCCAGAATCCTTCTCCTTCGGGTAATGTACCATAGGCCGATACCAGGGCATGGGGCTGCTGACTGACCCAGTCGTAGGCACGCCGGGCGGAGGGAGCTTTGAACCGGATCGCAAAAATGCCCAAATCACCGGGCTGGGGCTGGAAAGTGCAGTGCTGTGGAGAACGGCTTGTAAACTGCCATATCTCCAACCCGCCGCCTCCGGCCATGTTGAGAGCCATCAGGGCCCGGCGGCTCTGTACCTGTCCTCCCGTGTAGCGGGTCATTAGCCGGGCTTCGGAGTAGTCGTCGAATACCGGTACATCAAAGCCCAGTACCCGTCGGTACCATTGCCAGGCCTGCGCGACATCCGTTACGCCTAGGCCCACCTGCTGTATTCCGGATATATAAGGAGTAGTCATTGTAGCGTCAATAGAGGTGAATAATGCTTCTTTCATTGTTGTGGATAAATATAGGGTAGCCTTTCACCTTTTTAGTTGTACGCCATACTTCTCCGTTTGGATAATAGACTTGTAAAGCCGGACTAGCTTCTCTGTTTTTACACCGGAGAAGTACCCTAAGAAAACCACTGTATTAGCCAGATTGACACGAAAGTAGCTATTGTGGTCGTACTTCCGAGCCGATACTATCACATCCTTCGGAATTATTTTGAACTTGTACCGGCGCCGTGCCCGCAGGATAAACTCGTAGTCCTCCATAACGCAGTGATCTTCGCGGTAGCCTCCCAGTTCTTCAAAGGTGGTCTTGGGTATAAACAAGGTCTGATCGCCGCCCCGGCACCAGATCCGGTCAAAGCGGGTACAGTAGGCATTGAATTTAAGAATAGGAGGCTTATCGGCATCAAACTGGTAGCGGTAGCAGCCTAGCTGATACCCTTCGGTCAGAGCCTGCCGGATATCCTGCACATAGTCCGGATGGACCCGTACATCAGCATGGACAAAGTAGAGTATATCACCCTTAGCCGCTCTGGCTCCGGCATTCATCTGGCAGGCACGTCCGGGCTTGGGTGATACGACCACTAGGGCTCCGGCCTGCTGTGCTAGTTCCCGCGTACGATCTTTACTAGGGGCGTCGGCCACAATGATCTCAGCCAGGCTGTTGCCACCATACCGTAGGAGGTCAGTCACCAGGCGTTCTATGTTGTCCTCCTCATTATAAGTAGGTATAATAATGCTTATTCGCATAGCATACTATTAGGTAAAGGCTAGTAAAGAATGTACGTCACCGGTACCGCTAAGGATGATTGTACCGGTATAAAAGCAGAAAAATTTAGAAAAATCACTATGTGCCGCCAGCACTGGTAATCTATTTCTTAACGGGCATCGTATCTTTGATTCTCCTTATGTTTCATGGTTTTGTCTACGAATATGAATAACCAAGTACAAATAGCTCCTGTTACTGAAAGTCTCCCCTATTTTTTTAGCCAGACCGATTACTCTAAAGTAGTGGTTATAGCCGACGCTCAAACGCGCCGTCATTGCTATCCGCTGGTGAAGCCCCTGCTGCCGGCACACACGCTGATAACCGTCCCAAGCGGTGAGGCGCATAAGAATCTGACTACCTGTGAGCAGATCTGGGATACGATGACAAAGGCTGAGCTGGACCGGCACGCTCTGGTGCTGAACGTAGGAGGTGGCGTAATAGGGGATATGGGGGGCTTTTGTGCGGCTGTATATAAGCGAGGGATTGACTTTGTGCAGATTCCTACCACGCTGCTGTCGCAGGTGGATGCCAGTGTTGGTGGAAAGCTGGGTATTGATTTTCAGGGCTTTAAAAATCACCTGGGTGTGTTTAATATACCTCGTATTGTACTTATTGACCCTATTTTTCTACAAACACTTCCCCCACAGGAACTTAGGTCTGGGTTTGCCGAAATAATAAAACACTGCCTAATTGCTGATGCGGCCAAGTGGGAAGAGATACGGCATAGAGATCTGAGCGAGCAAAACTGGTCTGATCTGATAGCCCATTCGGTCGAAGTAAAAAGTGGGGTAGTAGAGCAGGACCCTACGGAGAAAGGTCTGCGTAAGATACTGAACTTTGGACATACCCTGGGTCATGCCGTTGAAACGCACTTTCTGGGCAAATCCAAAGAACAGAGATTGCTGCACGGGGAAGCCATAGCCGTAGGTATGATCATGGAAAGCCACATCGCCTTCCGTAAAAAGATGATTGATCGTCAATTACTTAATCAGATCGAAGAGTTTATTTTCTCGATTTATGGCAAGGTTTTTATACAGTCAGAGGATGTAGATACAATTATTGCCCTGACCCGGCAGGATAAGAAAAACCGGGGCAAAGAAATCAGGTTCTCCTTACTAGATGGAGTCGGTAGCTGCGCGTTTGACATACCAGTGAGTTCAGCCGATATGCGCCATGCCCTTGCTTATTACGCAGGGTAGCATATTCAGCACAACTAGGGTGGTTAAGATATTGATTATTAAGATATAATATTCTATATTTCCTTTTTATATGTTCTATCCCTAAACTCAATTGAATAGTATGATAAAGTATATTTCTCTGCTTACTGTTGCTTTGTTTGCTTTAGTCATAGCAGGTTGTTCGTTAAATCGTAAAGTATTTGTTGAGCATGACTACAGCTACGAAACAAACTTTAAAGATTATTCCTCGTATACCTTCCTAGAGTGTGAACGGGACACCAACAATCTATGTACTGAAATATACGAGGCCATCCGCCGCCAGATGCAGGCGCGGGGGTACAAACTAACCGCCGACAAGCCGACCCTGTTGGTTAACTACGGTATCTTTTACGACAACCTGCGGTACCAGGGGTACATGCAGCCGGTGATCAAGAACTGGGTGGATACCGAAAACGATGGCTTCCGCTACGAGCCTATTAAGTACGCACTGGATAAAGGTACTTTGATCATATCCCTTATTGATGCTGAATCCGACCAGGTAGTGTGGAGAGGGTATGCTTCGGGAATCTTGAAAGGAGGCGAATCCAACCCTAATAACTACTACCGACATGTAGTACGGCGCATTTTTGATCAATATCCCCTATTTGCCAAAGGATATGATCCCCGCCGGTACGCTGAGGATATTGGAAGATGATACATTGCTCTACTATATAAAAAAAAGCCTGCTTCGAAGCAGGCTTTTTTATGGTTGCGAAGAGGTAGAGGTAAGTACCCTAAATATTTCTTCCAGCGATTCGCCCCGCTGCCTCAGTGTAGCCAACGGACTGTCCGCTACGATGCGGCCGCGGTTGATGATAATGACGCGGTCGCAGAGAGCTTCCACCTCCTGCATAATGTGGGTGGAGAAAAGCACGGTTTTATTCTGCCCGGCTGTACGGATCAGGTTACGTATCTCAAGGATCTGATTCGGGTCCAGCCCCGTAGTAGGTTCGTCAAGGATCAGCACCGCAGGGTCGTGCAACAGCGCCTGTGCCAGACCTACCCGCTGGCGGTATCCCTTGGAGAGCTGTCCTATCTTTTTATGTTTTTCAACATCCAGGCCGCACAGTTGTATGACTTCATCTACCCGGGTCGGGAGTGTACTTGCCGGCATTCCGTAGAGATTTCCCACAAAGAGCAGAAACTCCCGTACGTACATATCCAGATAGAGCGGATTGTGCTCAGGCAGGTACCCTAGCGTACGCCGGGCAGGCATAGGATTAGCGACTACATCATGCCCTGCCACTTCGGCTCGTCCGTCGGTAGGAGTCAGGTAACCGGTAAGTATTTTCATAGTAGTTGACTTGCCGGCTCCGTTAGGACCCAGAAAGCCTACGATCTCGCCCGGACGTAGTTCAAAGCTAATGCTATCAATAGCCCGTTGCGCACCATACTGCTTGGTAAGTTTGGAAACCAGAATAGACATTCGCTCTTTATATAATGTACAACTCGAAGATATAACGGCTATTGTAGTAGCAGAGTTATCTGTCCTATGATTAAAGTAGATTTTCCAACCAGGCTTCTACCGTTGGTCCGGATAGGGTAAAGAGCAGTCCCGGCAGGATACCCAGCAGGAACGCCAGTATCGCCAGGGGCAGTAGTAAACCTATTTCCAGAGCAGTCAGGTCAGAAAGCACTGAAGAAGACTCCTGATCGTGACGGTACCAGAGCTGGCCAAAGTACATACGTTGGTAGGTCCATAGAAAATAGGCTGCCGCCAGTACAATGCCCAGCGTAGACAGAGCAGGAATCCATACGGGTAAGTAGTCCGCCCGGAAGGCGCCCATCAGGGTGAATAATTCTCCGATAAATCCGGAGAACCCCGGAAGACCTAGTGAGGCAAAGAAGGCAACACCAGTCAGTACCGTATAGCGGGGCATAGGTCCGATGAGGCCGCGGTAGTGGTCAATGCGGCGGTCGTGGGTACGGTCATAGATAACCCCTACGAGTAGGAACAGCATAGCCGAAAGTACCCCGTGGCTCACCATCTGGTAAATAGCACCATTGATACCCTCTGGAGTCAGCGAAGCTATACCCAACAGCACAAATCCCATGTGTGAAACCGAGGAGTAGGCTATCATCTTTTTGTAGTCGTACTGCGCCAGGGCATTGAAACCACCGTATACAATAGATATCATTCCTAGTATGCCCAGTGGGGCAGCACTGTACAAAGCTTCGGCCGGAAAGAAGCCATCTACGATGCGGATAAAACCGTACCCACCAATTTTGAGCAGGATACCCGCCAGTACCACCGATACGGGAGTAGGAGCCTCCACGTGGGCGTCAGGGAGCCAGGTGTGTACGGGTACTACGGGCAGCTTTACTGCAAATCCGATAAACAAGAGCCAGAATGCCAGCAAGCGTATGGGGGCTCCCATCAGGTACAAGCTGGAGTCAGGGCTCAGCATGGACTGAGGGAGGTAATTAGTCGCGTCAGCCAGGTACTCAAACCTGAAGGTATGTACCGCATTAGAGGGGGCTATACGACCTGAAGCCAGAAACTCGCGGAGCATAAACAGATGATCGGAGTTAACCGCACTTGCATCGGCTGCCAGTCCGGCAGCTACCGCCGTTTCGACTGGATCAATAGCCGACAGGTATAGCCCAATCATGACCACCAGAATCAGCAACGAGCCCAGGAAGGTATAGATAAAGAACTTAATAGCTGCGTACTCACGCCGTGGACCTCCCCACAGACCAATGAGGAAGTACATCGGCAGCAGCATGAATTCGAAGAACAGGTAAAACAGGAACAGGTCCTGCGCCAGGAAGCACCCTACTACACTACTACTCAGCAGCAGGTACAAGGGGAAGTAGGCGCGTGGCCGCTTGTCAATGTTCCACGAGCTGATGGCTCCTATCAGTAGTACTACCAGCGCCAGTAGGATCAGGGGCATGCTAATACCATCTACACCCAGAGCGTAATCTATGGATACGATTCCTAAGGTACCCAGCGGGAGGGTAATCCAATCTACGGACTCAGTGAGCTGCAGGCCGGGTAGGGAAGGGTTGAAAGACATATACACCAGTACACCCACCAGTAGCTCCAGGACCAGTGTACCTGCTGTAATGGCACGAATATCCCGGGAGCGATGCGAAGGCCATACAACGGCCACTAAGGCGCCGATCAGTGGTATGACTATTAGTAGGGTGAGCAGATATTCACTCATAGAATATTAAATCAACAGTTGTTTTTAGGGTAGTAAGAGGCAGTACATGCTCCTACACTACCAGTATCCAGAGTAACAGCAGGAACACGCCTACTACTGTTACCACAAAATAAGATTGTATTTTACCATTCTGGAGCATCCGTACCAGCTGCCCCGCCGAGCGGGTTGTATAGACGGTCAGGTGCACACCGCCGTCGGCTATGTATCGGTCAATCCAGCTTATTAAATGGGCTAACACTACTGACGCCCTGGCTATGAAATCAACCACTGCATCCAGCAGCCGCACTTCTACCTTATATAGAAACTGCCCGAATCGCAGCATGGGTACCAGGAAGAACTGGTACTGCGAGTTTTCTTCATTATAATCAGCCAGTAGATTACTAGTCTGGAATATACTCTGCCGATCTGTCGGGTTGGTAGAGGTGTTGCCAATAAAGCCACCTCCGGAGGTAGCCTGTCGGTAGGCTAGGAGAATCCCGGCAGCGGTTACCGCAACAGATAGTACAGGAATGGCGAGAGAGTGGTGCTCAGCAAAGGCATTAAGACTTGAGATGAACCAGCCGGAGTCCGCGTCGAGCGGATTCAACGAAAACCATATAAATAGTGATAGTACCGCCAGTAGTGCCATAGGTACCCACATAGTAGCAGGCGACTCATGGGGATGTACAGTGGGATTTTTATCAAATCGGGGCTGGTCAAAGAACACCAGCCACACCTGACGTGTCATGTAGTAGGCCGTCATTCCGGCGGCTAGTACCGCTAGTATGGGTACGATATAAGCAAGAGTACCATGATGACTGGCCCAGGCAAAAGCCCGGATAAATATGGCATCTTTAGAGAGGAAGCCTGAGAAGAAGGGCAAGCCCGCCAGAGCCGCTGCACATACTACAAAGCAGACGAACGTAATGGGAAGTACCTTCTGCAATCCACCCATGTTCCGCATATCCTGCGGGTCAAAATCAGAGGTATTTCCATCAGCCGGAGTCATGGCATGAATCACCGATCCTGACGACAGGAAGAGGCCAGCCTTGAAAAAAGCGTGGGTAGTCAGGTGAAACAGGGCGATCTGCCAGCTACCAAGCCCAACGGCTAGTACCATCAGTCCCAACTGGGAAATGGTAGAGTAGGCCAGTACCCGCTTGATATCCCACGCTCCGGTAGCCCTTATGGCTCCATGCAACATAGTAATAGTACCGATGATAGCAATGACAAGCTGGGCAGTAGGAGTAAGCAGGAAAGCAATACGGGCCAGCAGGAATATACCCGCCGCGACCATAGTAGCCGCGTGTATAAGCGCCGAAACGGGAGTAGGCCCTTCCATGGCATCAGGTAGCCAGGCCGACAGCGGAAACTGCGCTGACTTACCCACGCATCCTCCAAACAAACAAAGGCCTATACCCGTCAGCAGTCCTATGGGTAGATCTGTGATGGCTAGCGCCACAGCATCAAAGTCGGTGGTACCGGTATAGTACATCAGCAACAATATCCCTGTAAGGAAAGCAGCGTCACCAATACGATTAAGTATAAAGGCCTTCTTGGCTGCCCATACCGTCCGGGGGCGGTGGTACCAGAATCCGATGAGCAGGTACGAAGCAAGCCCCACCAGCTCCCAGAATATGTACATGACAAGCAGGCTACCCGACAGGATAATCCCGATCATGGAGAATATAAACAGCTGCAGAAAAGCAAAGTAACGATACAGGCTGCGCTCGTGACTTAGGTAGGTTGTGGAGTAGAGCTGCACCAGCAGGGCCACAAAATGGACCAGTAGCAGCATCAGCCACGTCAGGGAGTCATAGCGGACAGGTAGCTGCAGGGTAAAACTACCCATCTGGATCCAGTTGAATCGCAAAGTAGCTATACCAGATGGATCAGCATATACGATACTTATCAGTAGACCAAGTGCGGTTATAACGATAGCCAGCACGCCCGCCATACGGTTGACACGACGTCCACCGGCCCATAGCCCCACAAAAGTAAGGAAGGGTAATCCCAGAAGCAGTAGTGTACTTAGTGTATAGGAGGATGCAGGCATGAAGCGGACTAAAATTTGACTCGGCAAATATCCTTAATTCAGCGCCTATTTCAAACCCGCTTAGATGTCTTTCTCAACATCGTCAGACTGCACCTCGCCGTGCAGAATATCCAACAGCCCCTTTACCTCATACACGGTACGGTTGTAGGAGTTGCTGAGAAGGATTATAACGAAGTCATCTTCTTTGTTCATCCACATGATGGTATTGTAGCCTTTCCACCATCCGGTATGGTACATATATCGTGTCTTTTGCTGCTCATCCAGGTGTAGGCGGAAGCCGTAGCCGTAGTTTCGGAAGCCAAATTTTTCAAAGCTGCGCGGGGTGAAGGCTTCTTCAAGGGTTTTCTTACTGATCAGACAGCCCGCCATTAATCCTTTGTAGAATCGGTACAGGTCCTGAGTAGTGGAGTATACTCCTTTATCTCCTACCACTTCGTCATAGTAATCTTTCGGAATGACCTGCCCGTGCTGATGCCCTACGGTACGTAGTTGGGTAGAGTCGGCAGGCCTCGTAATCAGAAAGGTGCGATTCATCTCCAGCGGCCCGAATATGTGCTTATGCAGGTAATCGCTGAACGCCATACTGGATACCTTTTCAACAATGGCAGCGAGTACCATATAGTTGGTATTGCTGTAGCTGAATGAACGCTCCGGAATATTATACCGCTGGGGAGTAGGCTTTACGGTAGCGAACCACCGCATTATTTCGATGTTTGCAGGATACTTGCGCCCATGCCGCACACTATCCATGAAGGAGTAGGCATAGTTGGGTAGGCCGCTGCGGTGGCTGAGCAATGAACTGATTTTTATTCCTTTATAAGGAAAGTTTGGAAAGAAGCGCTGGATGGTATCCTCCAGGCTGATCTTGCCCGCTTCCTTCAGCTTAAGTACTGCAATAGCCGTAAAAGGCTTGGACAAGGACGCCAGCTGAAACGTATGATCACTGCTTAGGGAGTCTTTGGCGCGCAAATGAGCATAACCAAAAGAGTTCTGATACAGGATAACTCCCTTTTGGGCTACCAGCACATTACCATTAAAGCCGGCCAGCCGTTTCTTCCTGAAGATTTCTGCAATCTTTACAGCTTTTTCCTCTGCATTGATCTGCTTCCGTATATCCGCTTCCTGCTCAGGTGTAAGTGGACTACCGATACATTCAGTTAGCCAGTCTTTGGATTCTTTAACTTTACTATGTTGGGTTTTCTGTTCGCAGCCAAAGGTTGCTATAACCATTGCAGCCCATACAACCACCCATTGCAATTTCTTCATCACTTTATTAATCACCGGCTACTAAGCCTTCAGGAGTCCACAAAAGTAGGCGTACAGTTACTTTTTTCCTAACGTACGAGTACTTTGGTATGTTGCCTGTGACCATTCTGTTCTAGTGAAAGTAAATACAATCCCATCGGTAGCGGTTGTTGAGGTAGTAGCTCCACCACATCGCCACCTGGGTTGTGGGCCCGGAATGAAATTTCCTGTCCCAGCAAGTTAGTCAGCCTTAGCGATGATACATCAGTTCCGTACGTACGTAGCCGGATTACCTGCGATGTAGCCGGATTAGGACTTACCAGTACCATCGGCACACCAGGCCGTACAATGGCATCAACTACCTTTGAATACTCATATGTACCGTCGTTATCTACCTGCCGCAGCCGATAGTAATTAGCGCCGGGCTGCGGGCTATTATCAATAAAGGTATACTGGTTGCGGCTCTGGGCCTCACCGGCCGCCGCTATACGTCCGATATCATCAAACTCTTTCAGATCGGTACTCCGCTGTACGATAAACTCCTTGCTGTTGCGCTCCCAGGCAGTTTCCCAGGCCAGCTCTACCTGATTGCCCGTTGGCTGGGCACGGAAAGATATCAGGTCAACGGGAAGTATTCCACTCACATCACGGATCAGGAAGTCCGAAAGACGGATAATACCTGCTCCTGCCTGAAACCGGAATGAAAAATCAGAAAGTGCTACCTCCGAACCCGATATACGGGCATAGTTGCGGAGAAAGCGGTCATTATTTATCCAAAGGTCAAAAGATTTGGGATTGAGAATATCTTTTGTACCTAATGGCGTCAGATAGGGGAGTGGAGTACTCTCATTATTCATTACCCAGGTAATAAGTACAGAGCCACTGTAAGTACCGCTGTTAACAGCATTGGTTCCCGTCCTACGGAAAGAAAACCTGTTGTTGCCAAGAAAGTTGACCGAAAACTTGGCAAAAATATTCTGATCGTTAGGAATGGAGTTGTCGGTACTTGACAGATTTTGCCCTACATTGAACGTAGCCACCGTACTTGTTAGGGAGGTATCGAGTGGAACAGACATCCTTACCTGATAATACATGGTAGTAGGCACTGGAGATAAATTTGTAGAGCGAACAATTCTGCCACTACCTGAGCCGGCCGAGCCTGTACGCTCAAACTCCACATAGCCTTGTCCGGAGTTTAACCTTAGAATAGCGCCATTTTGAACATAGATAGCGTCAAACTGAGTGGAGTTGGGGGTACCGGAAGTATAAGGCCCCGGACCCGTAAAATTCTGCTGAAAGAGGATGTTTTGGGCAAAGGCAGCGGGTACAACTAGTAGCAGCCCGGCAATACCTGCCAGACATAGAGTACGAATGTAGGTGTGGTATAGGTGTTGCATTGTACTGGACGCTTTTGCTGTTATAAATAGAAGCTACTCGTATAACTCAACTCTACAAAGATAGTTATCAGAAACTTACACTTTCTTTGACTACTTCCAGGTCACTAAAAAAGCAGTCCAGTTGCTAGCTTTTACTTATTATTTTTTTGGCCATACCTACTGTATTGATCAGTGCCAGCCATGATTTTCTTTTTAGGGTATCCAGCGTATTGGCTACGGGTACATAGGTACTGAAGTTCAGAGGGCCATATGTATTATTGATATACTCCCTGGCTCTTTCTTCTGCCTGCCAGTAGGTGTCTGACTTAAAATAAGCACTGGTACCACTCCCCGAGCTCTCGAAGGGGGCATGTTGGGCGTAGTTTTCCAGGGTCAGATGCTTGAACTTGTAACCCCGCTTCACCATATCATGCGACCAGATCGTACCGGTATCGCTCCCATGCCATACCCCACCAAAGCAGCCAATAGGTCCATTAGGTAAGGTTTCCTTCCGATATTTCTCTACGTCTATCATGGCGCAGAACTCGTTAAGGCGACATTCCGGCAGGATATGTACCCTTCCATTGCGTATAACGTTCAACTGAATATCCTTGCGGGGAGTGCTGTGGCTTTCGGTAAGAGCTATGGCTTCTTCCATGGTCGGTATATACTGATCATAGCGTTCGGGGCCACATACATTTGCCCAACTTGGGCCAGCTGGGCAGCTCCAGCACTGACCTACGGGCCCCACACCAACCAGCTCCTTAGGACCCTTTTCGAATATGTTCAGCATATCTCCGATCATGTCGCCATGAAACAGAAGGTCATTGTGCATCAGACACAGGTACTTCTTATCGGTTACCTCCAGAGCATACTGATACATGATGCTTTGCCTGAATCGGGTATCCGTTTTGGCTCGTTCGTAATCCATAACACCAGCCCCGAGTGCATGGTAAGGGTAGTGAACAACTAGGTTGACGTCATCATTTTTGAAGTAATCTATCACTTTAAAAATGCCGATATAGTCATCATGAGGTTGCAGTCGCTGACGGGATAAATAAATCTTGTCAATGTGCTGTCTGCTGTGCTTTAATAAAGACTTAATTGTAACTATTGCCTGATAGGGCTTACCATAAAATGCAATACTAACATCTACTTTAACACTCATTTGGGGCTCTCAATATGTAAAGGATGAAACTGCATTCAGCATAACTAAATACATCCTGCTTGGTTGAAGTTTAACGTAAGTTTTTAGTGTGCGCAGGTAATAAGGCTCTATATGACAGTACTTAATGCGTTGCAAAAACAGCAGCAGTTTATACAGCCGTTCTAATACAAAGTTAGAAAGCTTATCACAGGAGCAAAACAGTAACTGGTAAATTGAGATTTTAAATTTAACTCTTGAGCCTATTATACTGTCTCAACTACTTAACTATAGGGAGAGTCGCAACCGGGAAATAGCCAGAAAGATGCTGGTAATCTCGCCTGAATAAGAATACTAATGGCTGTTTTACAATTAACGAACAGAGAAAGAACCTTCACCAACCCTGAATCCTTCGGAGAATAGCTCTACTGTATACGTTCCTGATGGGAACGGTGTATTCCGGTCGTACATGATACTTACATCCTGATTGTTATTGGTATAGTTGACCTGCTTACTGACTGTATAGGTCTCCTCACCTCCATTGATCTCGAATGTACCGGATCCCGTAGCGACATCGGAAAGTACAGCACCCTGCGGATTAAGAACGCGCATATATATAGTCTTCGGCTCCTGCTGAGTAAGAGGGTTCTTTTCCAAAATAAAATCAACTCGTACTTTATCAATCCGGCGTGAGCGTACATTTTCGCCTTCGCGTACCTTGCCTTTGGATGAAATAGCGTACACCTTCACGTTACGCGCCCGTAGCGCCGAAGCCATCGTCACTTTTTCTTCCAGCTCCCGGTTTTTACCTACTACGTCCTGTAAAGAATCACTTAATACCTGCCGCTCCTGGACAAGAACAGTCGTTTTGGTAACTAGTGAGTCATTGCGGCTTATTAGTTGTTGATTTTCTTCCCTAAGTTGGGCAAGTTCCTGGTCTTTCCTCGTCAGAAATGCCTCATACTCTTTTACCTTCTGGCTCATAGAGGCATTACCCCGACGTAGTGCAGCCCTATCTGCTTCCAGTTGGGACTTCATTTTCTGCAATTCTTCTACATCTCCCCCCAAGCCTTCTACTTCAGCTATGCGGGCATCCAACTGTTTGGAAATAGAATCCAATTTGATCTCGGCGGTAGCCAATTCGGTCACACGTGTCTCAAGATCCTGCTCCTGCTTGACAGTAATGTTGCGCTCATGATAGTACAAATATCCAAAAACGGCGGCCAGTACTGTCATCAAGATCAAACCCACCAGCAAGCCGGTACTGCTTCTGTTCTCCATGTGAAGTGTGGTTAGGTGAAAAAACTATTTACTACCCTCGTCTAACGAAGAAAATACCATTCCTTGTCTGTATCCTGGCTACTGATAGGTGATCGTAACTATGTAAATATAGTATTTGGCTGGTTATGAATCTATTTTTAAAACAGGTCGCTATAAATATCTAATATGTATTAAGTATAGTAAGAGATGGTAGCGTATGAAATTATAGTTAGTAATCACCTCCGGCGCCACCTCCCCCGAAGCTTCCTCCCCCGAAGCCACCAAAGCCGCCTCCACTGCCTCCCCAGTTGCCGGAGTGACTGCCTCCGCCTGAGTAAGTCGTGTAGGGCCAGAAAATGGGTCCACCGCCCCTGCCGCTGCGATACCCTCTGCCGCCGCCTCCCCGTCCGCCCTTGCTACGGGAGATGATAATCATAATAATGATGAAGACAATAACAAAGATCATGAAGCCGGATGGCCCCTCCTCACCTTGACTTGCCGAAGGATCCGCTTTATACTCCCCGCTGGCGTACTTGATGATGGTATCAATACCCTGGTCCAGGCCCTGGTAGTACTGCTCGTTCCTAAACTGGGGGATAATTACATCAGATATGATACGATTGGCAATGGCGTCAGGTATGGCTCCCTCCAGGCCGTAGCCCGTAGCTATAAATACCTTTCTATCCTTAGGAGCCCACAGTAGTACAATACCATTGTTTTTGTCCTTTTCGCCCACGCCCCACTCACGGCCCAGTTTGAAAGCATAGTCTGCTATGGGGTATTGGCCGGTGGTAGGTACTATCACTAGTGCAATTTGAGAGGAGGTGGAGTCGTCGTAAGCTACCAGCTTACGTTCCAGAGCGGCTCTTTGGTCCGCACTTAATGCGTTGGCAAAGTCATTGACCAGTCGGGGAGGGGTAGGCCTGGCCGGTATGTCCTGTGCTAATGCGCCAAGTGCAACGGCCAGCGTTATTATAAAAGAAAGAAGTAGTTTTTTCATGACGTAGCTTTACCCAAACGATATATCATCGGGTAGTTCGTTAATGTCGTCCGATTGGTACGGGAAGTAGGTTTTAAGCTGTATACCTGCCTCCTGTATTCCTTTGCATAATCCTTCCGTAAACTCCCCCCGCGAGAAGTGGTGGCGGAGCAGTTCTTTGGTACTGTCCCAGAAGCCATGGGGGACTTTCTCGTAGATCCCCTTATCACCGATCACAGCAAACTTGTGGTCTTCGTAGGCAAGATAGAAGAGTACCCCATTCTTGAGGGTCGTTTTCTGCATTCCCAGCTCTTCAAATACTTCCTTGGCTCTCTCAATAGGAAGGCCATCCGGGCAGTATTTTTCAATGTGTACCTTGATCTCTCCCGAAGTCCTGTTCTCAGCCTGCTTGATAGCGGCCACAATCTGTTGCTGGTCTTCCGGCCCTAAGAAATCCTGTTCGCTGGACATACCTTTTGCGGATATAGTGAATAGAACAAAACGCCACCTACCCCAGCCAGAGGTAGTGTGGCGTTTCACAAAAATAGGTTAGAATTGTACCGATGGAGCGGTTTGAGCGGCCTGCGAGGCTTCGAAATAGCCTTTTTGCTGAAACCCGAACACACCGGCAAACATGGCCGCCGGGAAGGTACGTACCGACTGATTGTAATCCCTTACTACGGTATTAAAGTCGTTACGGGCTACCGTTATTCGGTTTTCGGTCCCTTCGAGCTGAGCCTGCAGGTCCCGGAAGTTCTGATTCGCTTTCAGGTCCGGATAGCGCTCTACTGTTACCAGTAGCCTTGATAGTGAGCCACTCAGCTGTTCCTGAGCCTGCTGGAATTTCTGCACGTTCTCCGGAGTCAGTTGATCTGCCGAGAGGTTGATAGAAGTAGCCTTAGCACGAGCTTCTATCACTCCCTGAAGCGTACTTTTTTCAAAGTCAGCGGCTCCTTTTACTGTATTCACCAGATTAGGAATCAGATCGGCCCGGCGCTGGTACTGGCTCTGTACCCTGGCCCAGGCTTCATTTACATTTTCATCTTTATTTACCAAACCATTATAGGTACTACAGCCAAAGAACCCGAAAACAAGGACCAGGGCTATAATGATAATTAGTGCTCTTGACATAGTTATTAAATTGTAAAAGTGTATGATTTGATTCAAAGGTATCCAATATCAGACCAGCGCGACAGTGAATCTACATCATCGGTCTTCGGATGGCTTCAACCACTTATCGGCATGGATGATTGGCAAGGGGTACTCAGCGCCCAACGTAACTCCATATTGTTGCTGCTCATCTGGGGTAAGCTGCCACACACACTGCACCTTTTCGGCAGGTACAGCGGCTAGTTCGGGTAGCCAGTGTTTTACATATGCCCCCTCTGGATCGTAGTAGGTAGCCTGCGAGAGGATGTTGAAGTAGCGGTTGAGGCGTGGGTCATTGCCTACACCCGCTACGTAGTTCCAGTTGCACCAGTTGCTGCATACATCATAATCTACCAGCTGGCTCTCAAAGTACTGCGCGCCCCAGGTCCAGTCAATGCCCAGATCCTTAGCCAGAAAGCTGGCCACATTCTGCCGCCCCCGGTTAGACATGTACCCCGTAGCCTGTAGCTCACGCATATTGGCATCTATAAAAGGTATACCCGTCTGGCCTGTCTTCCATTTCTCAAACAGCTCCCGGTTATGGCTCCATTTTGCATTTACATCATGCTTGATACCCGATGGTTTAAAGATACGGGTGCCGTGCCGTAACGCTACAAAGTGGAAGAAGTCACGCCAGATCAGCTCGAATATGAGCCAGTAGGTCGACTCATTGGCTACACGCTCTGCTTCGTACCGCCGAACCTCTTCATAGATATAGCGGGGAGACAGGCACCCCAGTGACAGCCACACCGAGAACTTTGATGAGTAATCAAGACCCAGCATACCATTGCGTGTTTCCTTGTAGGTACGCAGTCGGTCCTCATCCCACACATAGGTTCTCAGACGCTGCAGGCCGGCGTCTTCGCCGCCTTCAAAGACCGGAGCCTGCTGACTATTATCGCTGTTTATTTCTGCCTCTGAAAAGCCAAGCTCCGCCAGGTCCGGCAGGTCACCCGGTACATAGTCAGCCGGTAGCTTTATATTGGTAGGATGAGCGAACGGAGGCCGTACCTGACATTGCTCCTCAACCGTCTTCCGGAAGTCAGTGAATAGGTCCGGTAGTCGGGAGATCCAGAAGGGCAGGTCACGCGGGTGGTAAAGAGTAGCCGTCCAGATCAGTTCAAAGTCCACATTAATGACTTTGAGCCGCTTGCTGAGGGATGATTCTACCGTCGTTTCTTCCAGCGCTATTTCTTTGCTAGTAAATACCTCCTGAGCATCGTACTGCTCAGCCAGTTCAGAAATTAGTTTCTCCGGCTCGCCCACTCTGATCAGCAGTTCTCCGCCTTTTGATCGTATGTTTTTACGCAGGTTATCCACTGACTCAAGCAGGAAGCGTGTTCTGAATAAACCTGTTTTCCGAAAGCCTAATTCAGTTTCAACAAAAATTCTGGGATCAAATACATACACCGGTACCACTTCGTCTGCCTCCTGAGTGGCACGCAGAAAGGCCTCATTATCGTGAAGACGCAGGTCGTTTCGAAACCAGTAAATAATACGTTTAGCCATTTGACTTAATAATTCTTATAAAATAGTATAACTCCCTTAACAGAGTTTTGTGCACAAAAAAAGCGGGGTGAATCCATTCACCCCGCAAAAGTATCTAAATCAGGAAAGACTAGTAGCTCAATATGGTAAACTCTGTGCGACGGTTGCGCTGATGTTCTTCCTCGGTCCTGGCGTTCTGGACAATAAGCTGCCGCTCTCCGTACCCTCTTGCCGTCAGGCGATCGGCGTCTATGCCTTTGGAAACTATATAGTTAACTGCTGACTCGGCCCGCTGCTGCGATAGAGTCATGTTGTAGGCATCCGTAGCGCGGGCATCAGTATGTGAGCTAAGCTCAATTTTCATAGACGGATTATCTCTCAGGATTTCTACGAGCTTATCCAGTTCCTGCGCCGCGTCAGGTCTGATATTATACTTGTTTAGATCGTAGTAGATGTTGTCAAGTACAAAAGTTTTGTTCAGCTCCAGGCTATCCAGCCGTACTGTCACCCGATAGGTAGTATCCGTTACTACTTTGTTGAGGAAGATCGGCGGGATAGACCGTCCATCCATGGAGAACGGCGTCCGTCGACTGATGTAGCCTTTGCGCTCTACCAGTAGTACATACTCTTTGCCTTCTTCTAGTTTATAATCTCCAAATTTACCCCGGTCACCCGTTACCAGACGTCCTAACTCTACGTCGGCACTATCGGCCAGGATACGTACCGTAGCTGAGTCAATAGGGTTAGCTTTGGGAGAATTGGACAGTACCTCACCTGCCAGGAAGTAGCGTACTACTTTTAACTGGCCATTGATACGTGTAGGATCATTCTGAGCAATGACAGTGGTATCAGGCTGATCTTCTGTAGGTGCTGAGAAATAGTAGATATCATCATCTCCCTTACCGCCTTCGCGGTTAGAGGTAAAGAAGCCGTTGTCGGTACCTTCATGGAATACCAATCCAAAATCATCCTGCGGAGTATTAAAAGGCACCCCCAGGTTGTCTACTGAGATCACGCCCTGCGAGCGGGTCGCAACAAAGAGATCCAGCTTGCCCAGGCCAGGGTGCCCGTCCGAAGCAAAGTATAGTTTACCATCAGCCGCCACGTAGGGGAACATATCATCACCGGCCGTATTGATGTCTTTACCCATGTTGACTGGCTTGCTGAAGCGGCCGGAGGCATCCATGTTGGTACGGTAGATATCGGCCCCGCCTGCCCCGCCCGCCCGGTCAGAAGCGAAGTAAAGCGTTTTGCCATCACGTGAGAAAGCGGGTGAGCCATCCCAGGCCAGTGAGTCATTGACCGGTAAGTAGCGTGGCTCGCTCCATTGCCCATTTACCAGGCGACTCATGTACAGGTCCACGTTCATGGTACCCTTGCGCTTGCCGCTGTTCCCTCTGGCAAATACCATCGTCTTGCCATCAGGGGTAAAAGTAGGGGAGCTTTCGTTGGCATCTTCGGCAAATATGTTGCTGCTAAAGAGGGTAGGGCTACCTCCTGATTCGCTGGGTGCTTCGCCTATTTTGATTTTGTACAGGCCCAGCATAGGCTGGCCGTTGTTCTTATATACTTTCTCTTTTTTGGAAGCCGACACCAGTAGTTCATCACCAAGTATAGCCGACGAGAACTCCGAGCCCGGCGTATTGATAGGCAGGTTTTCCAACTTTGCCTCCATCTTTTTCTGCCCGATACGATCCGTGATCTTCAGCGTTTCGATCTCACGTAGGGCACGATCCTGTAGATTTTTCTTGGCATTGGTATTCTGTGCGAACTGCGCGAACTGCTCTCGGGCCTCATCATACTGCCCTGCAGCTTTCAGAGCATAGCCGTAGTGAAACCTTGCATCCGGATCAGTCAGGCCAGCCTGCAGAGCCTTCTGGTAGAAAGGAATGGCCTCGCGGCTACGGTTGGAAAGCCGGTACGATTCCGCAATCAGGTAGTTGGTCTGGACGGGTTCGTAATTGGCGGAAGCAGCCCGCTGGAAATCTTTAATGGCAAGATCATACTCACCATTCTCAAATTTCTTAACGCCCTGCTTATATGCTTGCATGGTAGGGTTGCAAGCTACCATAAAAACACTCAGTGTAAGGACAATAGCCCATGGAGTGTAGAGGCACCGCAATATATTCATAGTGGTAGGTAAAAAAGCGTCTTCTAAGTCTGCTGTATTTGTTAATTACTGATTGACAATACTAATAAAACAACCTCTGTAAAGAAAATTCTACAATCGACTAACGTTAATTTTTAGATTTTATTGATCTTACAGATAGTCTTACTGCCGAAAATGCAGGAGCCGACCTATAAAAGATCGGCTCTTCTCCGCACATACCACCATAAGTATAGTCAATTGCTTTATTACTCTCCCTGTCCCAGTGAGTAGCCGGGCTGACCATCAAAGGTATAGAGGTTCTCTGTTTTGATAAAGTCAAACCCTTGCTCGTGCAGAAGGCTAAGCAGCTTAAGAGTAGCTTCTTTGGATACTTCTCCGCTGTTATCGCTCACAAAACGGCACCGCCAGTGGTCAGTACAGAATGTCTCAGGCATACCTTCAGGATATACCTTTACCCCCCGGTTGGTGATCATTTTGAGCCGGAGCGGAGAGTCAGATAAGGACGATAGTGCGTCACCCAGTTCGTTGGCAGTACCTTTTTTCCAATCCAGAAATACATCTACCCCTACCAGTTCTTTTTTCTGAGCTGGAGGTATGCCAGGCGTAATATGAATAGGACGAGGAGCCGAGGCATAGCTAACCGCTTTAAAGTGCTGTGGCTGCTGGCCTAGCCGCTCAATGACGGCATCCGCAAACTCTTTAGTACCTACCCGCTGCTTGCTCACCCCTTCCTGATAGATATCGCCGGTATGAATACCTTCCTCGATAGTACGAAGCCAGGCATTGTGTACTTTGGCAGCTACTTCGCCCTGCCCGATATGTACCAGCATCATAATGGCACCATTGATCAGTCCGGATGGATTGGCAATGCCCCGTCCGGCTATATCCGGGGCTGATCCGTGGATGGCCTCAAACATGGCACACTGATCGCCCACGTTAGCCGATCCACCCATACCCACCGAGCCCGCTATCTGAGCGGCTATATCTGATATGATATCACCATAGAGGTTCAGAGTAACGATTACCCCAAAACGTTCGGGCTCGTCGGCCAGTAGCGCCGACCCGATGTCTATGATCCAGTGTTCGCTCTGTATATCTGAGTACTCTTTGGCTATCTCATCAAAGACCTTCCGGAACAGTCCGTCGGTCATTTTCATGATATTGTCCTTGGTAAAGCAGGTAACCTTCTTGCGGTTGTAAGCCCGGGCGTATTCAAACGCATAGCGGATGATTTTTTCACATCCGGGACGGGAGATCAGCTTCAGACACTGGAATACCTGGTCGGTCTGGCGGTGCTCGATACCGGTATACAGGTCTTCTTCATTTTCCCTGATTATGACCAGATCCAGCGCCGGGTGCTTGGTATCTACGTAGGGATAATAGGCCTGGCAGGGACGTACATTGGCAAACAGGCCCAGTGAGGTACGGGCCGTTACATTAAGACTTTTAAAGCCACCACCCTGTGGAGTAGTGATGGGGGCCTTTAGGAATACCTGGGTCCGGCGCAGCGACTCCCAGTCGCTGGGTTGTATGCCAGTTTTGGTACCGCTTTTATATACTTTCTCACCAATTTCAATGACTTCGGGTTCTATCTGAGCACCGGCTGCGTCCAGAATACGTAGCGTAGCATCCATGATTTCGGGTCCGATGCCGTCGCCGTAAGCCACGGTGATAGGGGTTTTGGTGGTAGACATAAGTAGTTTTATAAGGTTTTAATGGGAGTGATGACTGTATGGAACACCGTCAAAAAGTACGGGGCTAATAGTATAACTACTAAAATAGCGTGAGCGTTATGAAAAAAACTAAAACTAACCATTTGTAAATCAGTAGTTGTTTTTATAATTTTGCAGTCCGATTTTTTTCGGAAAAACTATATAAATGATAAACGATTAGTTGATTAACTATTCAAAATCAAGCTATTAAATGCCTACTATTTCACAATTAGTCCGTAAAGGGAGAGAGAAAATGACATGGAAATCCAAGTCTCCGGCTTTGGATTCCTGCCCTCAGCGTCGTGGAGTATGTACTCGTGTGTACACCACAACGCCCAAGAAGCCAAACTCGGCTCTACGTAAAGTAGCCCGTGTGCGTCTTACTAACCAAAAAGAAGTAAACGCCTACATTCCGGGTGAAGGTCACAACCTACAGGAGCACTCTATCGTGCTGATCCGTGGAGGTCGTGTAAAAGATCTACCAGGGGTACGTTACCACATCGTACGTGGTGCGCTCGATACTGCCGGTGTAAATGGTCGTAAGCAGCGTCGTTCTAAGTACGGTGCTAAGCGTCCTAAGCCAGGTCAACCAGCAGCAGCGCCAACAAAAGGCGGTAAGAAGAAATAATCAAAAAGTAACTCTCTCTACTTTTTAGAAATTAACATTCTGATAAAAGGGAAGTAATGCCGAAGCTGAGTAGGCGTGAATGAGTTGCAAAACGAAACCTCGTGCAAACAATCTTATTACAATGAGAAAGGCAAAACCAAAGAAAAGATATATCCTTCCTGACCCTAAGTTCCGGGAAGTACAGGTTACTAAGTTTGTTAACAACCTGATGCTGCAGGGTAAGAAGAGCATCGCCTTCACTATTTTCTATGATGCTCTTGAGATCGTAGAAAAGAAGACCACTGAAAACGGTCTGGAGATTTGGCGTAAAGCGCTTAACAACGTGACTCCTTCTGTAGAGGTAAAGAGCCGTCGTGTAGGTGGTGCTACTTTCCAGGTACCTACTGAAGTGCGTCCTGAGCGTAAGCAGGCTCTTGGTATGAAGTGGTTGATCGGTTACGCTCGTAAGCGTGGTGAAAAAACCATGGTAGACCGTCTGGCTGCTGAGATCATCGCTGCTTCTAAGGGTGAAGGTGCCGCTGTAAAGAAGAAGGATGACACACACCGTATGGCTGAAGCTAATAAGGCGTTCTCGCACTTCCGCTTCTAATCAACGGTATTGTTGGCCTCTAAAGCAAGAGGGCCTGCACATTGTGCGGGCCCTCTTGCTTTAGAGGCCAATGTTCGTGGTAAGTGGTGAAAGCCCTTCGCTACACTTGTCTTTGATCGCAGGTAGATATTACCTATTAGAAAGAGAAATGAAACTCATCAGGTGCGAAGTGTGGTTATAGGATGCAAGTGTGGGATGTGATAACTACCACAAAATATTAAGAGGTAGGTAGTTGCATGTAGGAGAGGGAAAGTTAAGTTCTTTGTAAACGGGTGCTGCTTTATGGTCAGGCAAGCTCTTGCCGAGCATTAGCAGAATTGGATTATTCTCTGCTACAAAAAGGAAGCTCTTTAAAAATATCTACAAAAATTACTGGAGCTAAGTTGTTTTTACATAATTACTTCACTACTTTTGCGGTCTGTTTTTGAGTGGCATAAACCGCCAAATCAATTAGTGGCATCGCCCACATATCAGAATAGAAAATCAGCTTAAATATATAGTCACATTATCATGGCACGTGATTTAAAGTTCACAAGAAATATTGGAATTGCCGCACACATTGATGCCGGTAAGACAACAACAACCGAGCGTATCCTGTATTACGCAGGGGTAAGCCATAAAATCGGAGAAGTACACGATGGGGCTGCCACTATGGACTGGATGGAGCAGGAGCAGGAGCGTGGTATTACTATCACTTCGGCGGCTACTACTGTTAGCTGGCCTTACCGTGACAACACGTACCACATCAACATCATTGATACTCCGGGCCACGTGGACTTTACCGTAGAGGTAAACCGTTCGCTTCGCGTTCTGGATGGTCTTGTGTTCCTGTTTAGTGCAGTAGATGGTGTAGAGCCTCAGTCTGAGACTAACTGGCGTCTGGCCAACAACTATAACGTAGCTCGTATCGGTTTCGTTAACAAAATGGACCGTGCAGGTGCTGACTTCCTTAACGTGTGTAAGCAGGTGAAGGAAATGCTTGGTAGCTACGCAGTTCCCCTACAGTTGCCAATCGGCTCCGAAGAGAACTTCAAAGGAGTAGTTGATCTGGTTAACTTCCGTGGTATCCAGTGGAACGAAGAGGATAAGGGAATGACCTTTACTGAGGTACCTATTCCTGATGATATGATCGAAGAAGCTACTGAGTGGCGTGAGAAACTGCTCGAAGCGGTAGCCGAATTCGACGAGACCCTGATGGAGAAATATTTCGAAGATCCAGAGTCTATTTCAGAAGATGAGATACTGGCGGCTCTTCGTCAGGCTACCATCAGCATGAAGATTGTTCCTATGCTTTGTGGTTCTTCTTTCAAGAACAAAGGTGTTCAGACTATGCTGGACTATGTGATGGCCATTCTGCCTTCACCATTGGACAGAGACAACATCAAAGGAACTGATCCACGTACCGGAAACGAAGTAGTTCGTAAGCCTTCAGGAACTGAGCCTTTCGCTGCTCTTGCGTTTAAGATTGCTACTGACCCTTATGTAGGTCGTCTTTGCTTTATCCGTTCGTACTCAGGAGTACTTGAGTCAGGTTCTTATGTACTGAACAACCGTTCAGGCAACAAAGAGCGTATCTCTCGTATCTTCCAGATGCACGCTAACAAGCAGAATCAGATTGATCGTCTGGAAGCAGGTGATATCGGTGCGGTAGTAGGTTTCAAGGATATCAAGACTGGTGATACACTGTCTGATGAGAAGAATCCTATCGTACTCGAGTCAATGGTATTCCCTGAGCCTGTAATTGGTTACGCTATCGAGCCTAAGAAAACAGCTGATCAGGATAAATTTGGTAATGCTATCTCTAAGCTTATCGAAGAAGATCCAACGCTTCAGGTTAATACAGATGAAGAAACCGGCCAGACCATCATCCGTGGTATGGGTGAGCTTCACCTGGAAATCATCATCGACCGTATGCGTCGTGAATTTAAAGTAGAAGTAAATCAGGGTGCTCCTCAGGTGGCTTACAAAGAAGCTCTTACCAAGAACTTCGAGCACCGAGAAGTATATAAGAAGCAGACTGGTGGTCGTGGTAAGTTTGCCGATATCGTATTCGAAATCGGACCACGTGATGACCAGGAGGAAGATGGCAAGGAGAAGCAAGGCTTACAGTTCGACAATAAGATTGTAGGTGGTGTTATCCCTCGTGAATTTATTCCTTCTATCCAAAAAGGATTTGATGAGGCTATGAAGAATGGTCCTCTGGCAGGTTACCCAATCGACTCTATGAAGGTTCGTCTCTTCCACGGATCATTCCACGATGTTGACTCGGATGCCTTCTCTTTTGAAATGGCTGCCCGTATCGGTTTCAAAGAAGCTGCTCGTAACGCTGGTCCTAAACTGCTGGAACCTATCATGGCAGTAGACGTAGTTACACCAGAAGAGTATACCGGTCCTATCACAGGTGACCTTAACCGTCGTCGTGGTGTGATGAAAGGTATGGATACCAAAGCTGGCTCACAGGTAATCAAAGCAGATGTACCTCTGTCGGAACTGTTTGGTTATGTAACTGACCTGCGTACCATCACATCTGGACGTGCAACAGCTTCACTGACTTTTGCTCACTATGACTTTGTACCACAAAACATTGCCGAAGCAGTGATTGCCAAGGTAAAGGGTACAGCTAAAGCATAATTCAAAAAGATAAGAGTAGGTAGCCTATTGTTACCTACTCTTTATATAAACCTACTGCACTAACGGAGTAAATGGTTCTTTCGTTAGTGAAGGCAAGTCGAGTACAGGCCAACAGAGTGTCAAGAACCAGCAAAAACAAAAAGTAATGAATCAAAAAATTCGCATTAAGCTTAAATCTTTCGACCATAATCTGGTTGATAAGTCAGCCGAGAAAATCGTTAAGGCTGTAAAGGCTACAGGAGCTGTAGTTAGTGGTCCAATCCCTCTTCCAACTGAGAAGGAGATCTTCACTGTACTACGTTCACCCCACGTTAACAAGAAGTCACGGGAGCAGTTCCAGCTTTGTACGTACAAGCGTCTGGTTGATATCTTCTCAACTAGCGCCAAGACTGTAGATGCCCTGATGAAGCTTGAGCTTCCCAGTGGTGTTGATGTAGAGATCAAAGTATAATTACTCGGCGTTAGAGCCGACGACATATGGGTATTATCGGGTGAAGGTCCGGATTCCACTGGAAACCACATCTGAGTTCATTTCCGCTAAAAGCATCTGCCAGTCAGAAAATAGTAGCTTTTACGGTACAAAATGAGGTCAGGTGTATAATACGCCTGACCTTTTTTGCTGATACTCAAAATAATAAACGGAATGGGTTTGGATGCTAAATTGCAAATTTCTAACTTTGCACTCCGTTTTTAAAAATAGGTTAATTCCTGCTATTCTAAAACACAATAAAATGTCTGGTTTAATAGGTAAAAAAATCGGAATGACCAGTTTGTACAATGCTGACGGGCAGGCTCTGGCATGTACTGTTATTCAAGCTGGTCCTTGTGTAGTAACACAAGTAAGATCCGAAGAAAAAGATGGCTATTCTGCGCTGCAGCTAGGCTTTGGTGAGAAGAAAGAAAAGAACACCACCAAACCCATGCTCGGTCACTTCAAGAAGGCTAACACAACTCCCAAGCAAAAGCTGGTTGAGTTCAAGTATTTTGAGGAAGAGCACGAACTGGGCAAAGCCTTAACTATACAGGACATTTTCATCGAAGGTGAATTTGTTGATGTAGTAGGTACTGCTAAGGGACGCGGATTTCAAGGCGTTGTAAAGCGTCATGGATTTGCGGGAGTAGGTGGCCAGACTCACGGTCAGCACAACCGTGCACGTCACCCAGGTTCAATTGGTGCTTGTTCGTTCCCATCACGAGTATTCAAAGGCATTCGTATGGCCGGTCGTATGGGTAACAATCGTGTAAAGATTCAGAACCTGCGTATTCTGAAACTTATTCCGGAGCAAAACCTCCTAGTAGTAAGCGGCTCCGTGCCAGGTTCAAAGAATTCATTTGTAATCATTGAGAAATAATACTGATGGAACTGTCTGTATTAAATATAAAAGGAGAGGATAGCGGTAAAAAAGTGACGTTGTCGGAGGATATCTTTGGTATCGAGCCCAACGAGCATGCTATCTACCTAGATGTAAAGCAGTATCTGGCTAACCAGCGTCAGGGTACTCATAAAGCCAAAGAGCGTGCTGAAGTAAGCTACTCCACACGTAAAATCAAACGTCAGAAAGGTACGGGTGGAGCTCGTGCCGGTAGCATAAAGTCACCCGTGTTCGTTGGTGGTGGTCGTATATTCGGTCCCCGTCCTCGTGACTACGGTTTCAAAGTGAATAAGAAAGTAAAGACACTAGCTCGTATTTCAGCTCTGGCTGCTAAGGCGAAAGGTGATTCTATCTCTGTAATTGAGGCTTTCTCATTTGATGCTCCCAAGACAAAGTCATTCCTGAATGTTTTGAACGCGTTGTCTCTGACAAACACCAAGACACTGTTGATTTTGCCTGATGTTGATAACAATGTGTATCTGTCTAGTCGTAACATTCCTAAGACGAAAGTTGCCACAGCTGATACGGTCAATACATATGACCTCATGAACGCTGAGCGCCTGATCATAAGCGAGCCAGCACTGTCTAAATTGGAAACCCTTTTGAACAAATAAGCAATGAGTGTACTGAAGCGTCCGATCATAACCGAGAAGGTAACCGCTCAGGGTGGTCAAGGAAAATACGCCTTCGAGGTAGCCAAAGATGCCAATAAGGTAGAAATCAAAAAGGCTATCGAGAAAATGTACGGGGTTTCCGTAGAGAGTGTACGCACGATGCGTTGCATTGGGAAAGCTAAATCTCGTATGTCGGGAGGAAAGTTTATCAGCGGAAAAACGTCAACCTTTAAGAAAGCTATCGTAACGGTAGCTGAAGGCGAGCTGATCGATATCTACGGCGAAGCCTAAAACTAAGTTGACTGATTCACAACATTGATGAGCAAGTAAAGCAATGGCAGTTAAAAAATTAAAACCAACAAGCCCAGGTCAGCGCTTCCGCGTAGCTCCTTCTTTCGAAGAGATCACTGCGGTAAAGCCTGAAAGGAGCCTTCTAGAGCCACTTAAGAAATCAGGTGGCCGTAATAACCAGGGCCGTCGTACCATGCGGTACATCGGTGGTGGACATAAGCAGAGGTATCGTGTTATTGATTTCAAAAGAAATCGTATGGATGCTCCTGCCACAGTAGCAACAATTGAATACGATCCTAACCGTTCAGCCCGTATTGCACTGGTGCAGTACGAAGATGGTGAGAAACGCTATATTATTGCTCCTAACGGTCTAAACGTAGGACAAGTAATCGTAGCTGGTAAAGCAGTAGCTCCCGAAGTAGGAAATGCTCTTCCACTAGCTTCCATGCCTATCGGTACAATTGTACATAATATTGAACTTACGCCTGGTAAAGGTGCTCAGTTTGCCCGTAGTGCAGGTACTTATGCACAGCTGGTAGCTCGCGAAGGAAAATATGCTGTATTGAAAATGCCTTCTGGCGAGATGCGCATGATCCTTTCGGCTTGTATGGCTACCGTTGGAACAGTTTCTAATGCTAACCATATGAACGTTAGCATTGGTAAAGCTGGTCGTAAGCGCTGGTTAGGACGTCGTCCTCGTGTAAGAGGTGTTGCTATGAACCCTGTCGATCACCCTATGGGTGGTGGTGAAGGACGTGCATCAGGTGGACACCCACGTTCTAGAAACGGTCTCTTGGCTAAGGGTAAGAAGACTCGTAACAAGAATAAGCACTCTGAGAAACTGATTATTAGCAGACGTAAAAAATAAAATAGGTAAATGGCACGCTCATTAAAAAAAGGTCCCTATATAGATTTTCGTCTGGAAAATAAGATTCAGACGATGAACGATTCGAACAAGAAGTCTGTAATCAAGACATGGTCTCGTCGTTCAATGATCTCCCCTGACTTTATTGGTCATACATTCGCCGTTCATAACGGCAATAAGTTCATCCCTGTTTATGTAACTGAAAACATGGTTGGGCATAAACTGGGTGAATTTGCACCTACGCGTAACTTCCGTGGTCACACGGCAAAAAAGGATAAAGGTAAGAGATAATTAATGTAGACCGTTGGCTTAGGGTCTTTTAGATACAGAGGCTGACGAATACCTGAAAAGAACATGGAAGCAAGAGCAATACTACGAAATGTACCTACCTCACCTCGTAAAATGAGATTGGTAGCTGACATGATTCGCGGTCAGAAGGTCAGCAAAGCTCTGGCCATCTTAAAGTTTCAGCCCCAGGCTGCCTCCTCTACTCTGCACAAAGTACTACTCTCAGCAGTAGCTAACTGGCAGCAGGGCAATGAGGATGCCAAGATTGAGGATGCTGATCTGTACGTAAAAACTGTATTTGTAGATGGTGGACGTATGCTAAAGCGCCTACGCCCTGCCCCCCAGGGTAGAGCCCATCGTATCCGTAAGCGTTCTAATCATATCACAATCGTGATTGATGATGCATCTGCTTTTACGATTACTGCAGACAGTGAAGAAAATAATACCGAATCATAAGTAAACGATCTATATACGAATGGGACAGAAGGTTAACCCGGTAGGTCTAAGACTTGGCATTGTTAGAGGTTGGGAATCGAGCTGGTATGGTGGAAAAGATTTCTCTGACAAACTTGTTGAAGACGAAAAAATCCGCAAATACATCCAGGCTCGTATTCCGAAAGGAGCTATCTCACGGGTAGTTATCGAGCGTACCCTCAAGCGTATCACACTGACTATTCACACTGCCCGTCCGGGTATCGTGATCGGTAAAGGTGGTGCCGAAGTGGATAAAATCAAAGAAGAGCTTAAGAAGATCACTGGTAAAGATGTTCAGATCAACATTTATGAGATCAAACGTCCGGAGATCGATGCCAAACTGATCGGCGAAACTATCGCTCAGCAGCTGGAAGCTCGTATTTCTTACCGCCGTGCTATGAAGCAGTCTATCGCTTCAGCAATGCGTGTAGGAGCACAAGGAATTAAACTACGTCTTTCTGGTCGTTTGGGTGGTGCTGAAATGGCACGTACTGAAGAATACAAAGAAGGTCGTATTCCTCTGCACACTCTTCGTGCTGACATTGATTATGCTATCTCAGAAGCTCAGACTGTATACGGTAAAATCGGTATCAAGGTATGGGTATTCAAAGGAGAGCTATACGGCAAGCGTGATCTGACTCCAAGCGCAGCTGCACCAGCTAACAGTGAGCGTAGCGAACGTGGTGGCGAAAGAAGAGGCGGCCGTGGCGGCGACAACGAAAGAGGTGGTGATCGTGGTGGTGATCGTCGTAAGAGAAGCAGATCTAATAATAAGAAGAAGTAATCAGCAATGGATTTTCTGGCGCGTGAGCGTCGGTATAAATAAATAAAACCATGTTACAGCCGAAAAGAACCAAATTTCGCAAGCAGCAAAAGGGTAAAGGAGCGTCTCAGGGTATCGCATCACGCGGACACGAGATCACTTTTGGCTCCTTTGCTATCAAGGCGCTCGAACCGGGTTGGCTGACTGCCCGTCAGATTGAGGCAGCTCGTATTTCAGTAACCCGTGCTATGAAGCGGGAAGGACAGGTGTGGATTCGGGTATTCCCTGATAAGCCTATCACCAAAAAGCCTGCCGAAGTTCGTATGGGTAAAGGTAAAGGTGCACCCGAATATTGGGTAGCTGTGGTGAAGCCAGGTACTATCTTATTCGAAGCAACCGGCGTTAGCCTGGATACAGCCAATGAAGCACTTCGTCTGGCAGCTCAGAAACTGCCAATCAAGACAAAGTTCATTGTGCGCCGCGATTATCAGGAATAGGCCCAGTGCAACTGCGTATTCTGAACCATACATAATTGAATAAAGCAATGACTAATAAGGAAATACAAGCTCTTTCAGCTGATCAGTTGAAAGAGCAGATAGCCCAGGAAAAAGAGCGCTTGCTACGGTTGAAGTTCGCTCATGCGATTTCTCCGGTTGAGAATCCAATCCGGATTCGGTCTTCGCGTAAGCAGATTGCGAGGCTCATGACGGAGCTGTCGGCCAAGTCAAACCAACAGCAACAATAGTAAAGTAGCTAAGAAATCATGGAGGCATCAAACAGAAATTTGCGTAAAGAAAGAGTTGGCCGCGTTGTGAGCAACAAGATGGAGAAATCTTGTGTGATCACCGTAGAACGTAAGGTTAAGCACCCCATGTACGGTAAGTTTATGAGCAAGACTAGCAAACTTATGGTACATGATGAGAACAATCAGGCCGGTATCGGTGATACGATCCGTGTTATGGAAACCCGTCCGCTTAGCAAGAATAAGCGTTGGAGATTAATTGAAATCCTTGAAAGAGCGAAGTAATCATGGTACAGCAAGAATCTAGACTGTCCGTAGCTGACAATAGCGGCGCCAAAGAAGTACTCGTAATCCGAGTACTTGGTGGAACCGGCAAGCGTTATGCTTCGGTTGGCGATAAGATCGTCGTTACAGTAAAATCAGCACTTTCTTCCAGCAATATGAAGAAAGGTACAGTATCCAAAGCCGTAGTCGTACGCACTAAGAAAGAAGTACGTCGCAAGGATGGCACTTACATCCGCTTTGAGGATAATGCTGCCGTTCTTCTGAACAATAATGACGAACCTCGCGGTACCCGTATCTTTGGGCCGGTAGCTCGTGAATTGCGTGAGAAGCAGTTCATGAAGATCGTATCACTGGCACCTGAAGTACTTTAATACGCCAGTGAACCGTAGTTCTTTGAACCGATAAAGAATACAAAAATGGAAAAGAAGAATACCAAGAAGCCCAAGTTGCATATTCGTACGGGCGATACCGTGAAGGTAATTGCTGGAAACGAGAAAGGTAAAACGGGTCGTGTTACGTCTGTATTGGTTGAGAAGCAGCGTGCTCTGGTGGAAGGTGTCAATATGATCACTAAACACAAGAAGCCTAATGCTCAGAACCCACAGGGTAGCATCGAGAAGATCGAAGGCGCTATTCACATCAGTAATCTGATGGTAGTAGATTCGGCTACTGGCGAAGCAACTCGTACCGGCCGCAAGTTGAATGATAAAGGCAAACTCCAGCGCTTCTCTAAGAAGTCAGGAAACCTTATCTAGTAGAATAGCTGTTATAACAGCATTGATTTTTAACTATATAAAGTAAGGTGGGTCGGAAATCCACCCTAACTGAAAAGCTTCTAATGGCAACTCCAAGATTAAAAGAAAAATACCACGCCGAAGTGGTATCTCAACTGAGAGATAAATTTCAGTACAAGTCAGTAATGCAGGTACCCCGCCTGACTAAGATTGTTATCAATAAGGGTATTGGTGCGGCAGTTGCTGATAAGAAACTAGTCGATACAGGAGTAGAAGAATTGTCTTTGATCACAGGTCAGAAGGCAATTGCTACCATCTCTAAGAAGGCTGTATCTAACTTCAAACTTCGCGAGAACATGCCAATCGGCGCCAAAGTGACTCTTCGCGGAGATCGTATGTACGAATTCCTTGATCGCTTGACTGCTATTGCCATGCCTCGTGTGCGTGACTTCCGTGGAATTAGCGACAAAGGGTTTGATGGACGCGGTAACTACACATTTGGTGTAAAAGAGCAGATTATCTTCCCTGAGATCAGCATTGAGAAAGTCAATAAGATCTCTGGTATGGATATCACCTTTGTTACCTCTACTAATTCTGATGAAGAAAGCTACGAGCTGCTGAAAGCACTTGGTATGCCCTTCACCAATGCGAATAATAAGAATCAGTCGTAAGAAAAGATATTCACTGACAAATGGCAAAAGAATCAGTAAAAGCACGGGAAAGAAAAAGACAAAGACTAGTGGCTAAGTACGCTGACAAGCGTGCTAAATTGAAAGAAGCCGGAGACTGGGTTGGTCTTGATAAATTGCCCCGTAACTCTTCGCCGGTACGTTTACACAACCGCTGTAAGCTAACTGGCCGCCCCCGCGGATACATGCGCAGATTCGGTATCTCACGTGTTACCTTCCGCGAAATGGCTTCGGATGGTAAAATTCCGGGTGTAACTAAGGCAAGTTGGTAAGACCCTTTCAAATCTGATTTCAATTACTTAACTTTGCACGCCTTTTTGAGGGGTGCTTAAACAAGTCACTAAAATGGTAACGGATCCCATAGCAGACTATCTGACTAGAATCAGAAACGCCATAAAGGCGAAGCACCGGGTTGTAGAGATACCTGCTTCCAACATAAAGAAAGAAATTACAAAAGTACTGTTTGACAAAGGATATATCCAGAGTTATAAGTTTGATGAAGTTGGTCCTCAGGGCAGCATCAAAATAGCTCTTAAATATAATCCGGTCACCAAGCAGTCAGCTATAGTAAAGCTTCAGCGTGTGAGTAAGCCAGGTCTTCGTAAGTACTCTGGTGCAACCACTGTCCCTCGCGTATTGAGTGGCCTTGGTACAGTAATCCTTTCAACATCGAAAGGTGTAATGACTGATAAAGAGGCACGCTCACTCAACGTTGGTGGTGAGGTACTGTGCTTTGTATACTAAAATAATAAAGCCCTAAGGCAATGTCACGAATAGGAAAGAAAATCATAGAACTACCCGCAGGTGTATCAGTAGCAGTTGCTGATGACAATGTGGTGTCGGTGAAAGGCCCTAAAGGAACACTTACTCAGGCAGTAGATCCTGAGATGATGGTGGAAATCGAGGGTAATGTGGTAAAGGTATCACGTCCAACTGAGCAGAAGCGTCATAAAGCCCTGCACGGACTGTACCGTTCACTAATCAACAATATGGTGATTGGTGTAAGCACCGGATATAAGAGAGAGCTTGAGATCATTGGAGTAGGTTATAAGGCTAGTGTTGCTAACAATATCCTTGAACTTAACCTGGGTTACTCTCACAACATATTTATGGCTGTGCCTGATGAGATCAAAGTGGCAGCTGTTACCGAAAAAGGTCAGAACCCAAAAGTTATTCTAGAGGGTATTGATAAAGAATTGATTGGGGTAGTCGCTGCTAAAATAAAGTCACTTCGTAAAGTTGAGCCTTACAAGGGTAAAGGTATTCGTTTCACAGGTGAAGTGGTACGCCGCAAAGCTGGTAAGTCAGCATCTAAGAAATAAGGTCGGCTTACAGTATAAATTATTTTTAATACTATTAGATAGAATAATAAAATGGCGACTGCAAAAACAGACAGAAGACAACGCCTCAAATATCATATTCGCAAGAAAGTGCAGGGTACATCTGAGCGTCCACGCTTGACTGTATTCCGGTCTAACACTAACATCTATGCGCAGATCATTGATGATGAGCAAGGCGTAACTTTAGCAAGCGCTTCTTCGCTGGAACTAGGCGAGAAGAAATGGAATACGAACGTTGAAGCTGCGCAGGAAGTGGGTAAGAAGATTGCCGAAAAGGCACAGTCTGCAGGTGTAGCAGCGGTTGTATTTGACCGTAATGGTTACCTGTACCACGGAAAAGTTAAAGCATTGGCCGAAGGAGCCCGTGAGGGTGGTCTCAAATTCTAAGATAGAAGAAAGATGTCTAATCATACAAGACCTGCGAAGGTTAACGAATCAGAACTGAAAGAGCGTGTGGTTGCTATTAACCGCGTTGCCAAAGTAGTAAAAGGTGGCCGCCGTTTTAGTTTCTCTGCCATTGTAGTGGTAGGAGATGGAAAAGGTGTAGTAGGCTACGGACTTGGCAAAGCCAATGAAGTAACAGACGCTATCGCTAAGGGTATTGATGACGCTAAGAAAAACTTGGTACAAGTACCTTTGTTGAAAACAACCGTACCTCATGAGATGGAGGGTAAGTTCAGCGGTGGTTATGTACTGATCAAGCCAGCTGCGCCTGGTACAGGTGTAATCGCTGGTGGTGCTATGCGTGCCGTGTTAGAGGCTGCTGGTATACATGACGTATTAGCTAAATCAAAAGGCTCTTCTAACCCCCACAACGTGGTTAAGGCTACCGTAGATGCTCTTTTGAAGATGCGTGCACCTCATCAGATAGCATTCCAACGCGGTGTGAAGTTGGAGAAAGTGTTTAACGGGTAAAACCAGGTCAACAATAGGTTCGGCCTCTAATCACAAGAAACCATGTCAAAAGTACGTATAACCCAGATCAAGAGTACCATTGATCGTCCTGAAACACAGAAGCGGACTATTAAAGCACTTGGCTTGGGAAAGATCAACCGCTCGGTTGAAAAAGAAAATTCTGATGCCATTGCGGGTATGATCCGTAAGGTGAATCACTTGGTCAAAGTAGAAGAAATTTAAAAAGTATTACAACTATGAATCTTAGTTCATTAAAACCGGCAGCTGGTTCTGTTCGTGATAGAAAGCGGGTAGGTCGCGGAACGGGTTCTGGAAGAGGAGGTACCTCAACGCGTGGTCATAAAGGTGCTCAGTCGCGTTCAGGTTACAGCCAGAAGCGTGCTTTTGAAGGTGGTCAGATGCCCATCCAGCGCCGTCTTCCAAAGTTCGGTTTCAATAATATCAATCGTGTTGAGTACAAAGCAATAAACTTGGATGCTATTCAGGCCCTGGTTGAGAAAACAGGTGCTACTGTAGTAGATGTCGAGTTGTTGCGTAACAATGGTCTGATTAGCAAGAAAGACCTTGTTAAAGTTCTTAATCGCGGCGAAATCAGTGCAGCTGTAGAAGTACAGGCTCACGGATTTTCAGGTTCCGCTGTTAAGGCTATCGAAAAGGCTGGAGGAAAAGCAATAAAATTGTAATCCTGTTAGTAACTCACTAACTTTATAGTTTGATTAACTACAGGTAATACAAGCCTCGCAACATGAAACGATTTATCGATACGATTAAAAATATCTTTTCAATAGAGGAGTTGAGAACACGTATTCTCAACACTCTTTTGTTTATAACGATATTCCGTTTGGGGTCATTTGTCGTGCTTCCTGGTGTTGAACCGGATCGCATGAATTTTGCCTCTCAGGGACTATTGGGACTACTTGACACCTTCGTAGGAGGAGCGTTCAGTAAGGCATCCGTGTTTGCATTGGGTATCATGCCTTATATCTCTGCATCAATTGCTATACAGCTTTTGACCATGGCGCTTCCTTACTTCCAGAAGATGCAGAAAGAAGGAGAGTCCGGGCGTAAAAAACTAAATCAGATTACTCGTGTACTGACTATTGTTGTAACGCTTGCACAAGGACTTACCTATCTTAATACTACAGTACCTGACGAGGCTCTTCTTGTTTCAAGAGGTATATTTACAGTATCCTCTATCTTCGTCCTTATTGCCGGAACGATGTTTTGCGTATGGTTGGGTGAACGTATCACAGATAAAGGAGTAGGTAACGGTATTTCGATGCTAATCATGATCGGTATTGTATCCCGTTTTCCTGGTGCTATCATTCAAGAGTTCTCATCAAGAGGAAGTGGCCAGATCCTGATATTCGTATTAGAGATAGTAGCTCTTTATTTTGTTATCATGGGGGCCGTAATGCTTACACAAGCAGTACGCCGGGTACCTATTCAGTACGCTAAACAAGTCGTAGGTAATCGTGTCATGGGCGGTCAACGCCAGTACTTGCCATTGAAGGTGAATGCTGCCGGTGTGATGCCGATCATCTTTGCTCAGGCTTTGATGTTCATCCCATCACTGATAGCTAGCCTTTTTGCTGAGCAGAGCGACTTTGCCAGTAACGTAGCTACCATTTTTGCTAATTACACAACTTGGCAGTATAACCTGTTGTTTGCTTCTCTGATTATTATTTTCACATTCTTCTATACCGCTATCTCAGTGAATCCACAACAGATAGCAGATGATATGAAGCGTGGGGGGGGATTTATTCCAGGTGTTAAGCCCGGACAGCAGACCTCAGACTATATTAGTTCGATTCTGGATCGTATAACATTCCCGGGCGCTATTATGCTGGCGGTGGTATCTATACTACCTGCAGTTGCAAGCCTACTAGGTATGACCACGGAGTTTGCACAATTCTTTGGCGGTACTTCTCTGCTCATTATGGTGGGTGTTGTACTGGATACTCTTCAGCAGATTGAAAGTTACTTATTAATGCGCCGTTACGAAGGCTTGATGAAGTCAGGTCGGGTGAAAGGCAGAACTGAAAGTGTAGCAGTATAATAGAGATGGTCTACCTGAAAACTGATCAGGAAATAGATTTAATAAAGAAGAGCGCCCAGGTGCTGGGGAAAACCCACGCCGAAGTTGCAAAATGGATTAAGCCAGGTGTTACTACCAGACAGCTTGATAAAGTTGCAGAAGAGTTTATCCGAAATAATGCAGGTATTCCTTCCTTCAAAGGATACAATAAGTTTCCAGCCTCCTTGTGTATATCTGTTAATGAAACAGTAGTTCATGGAATTCCTGGGGCGTACGAGCTGCGAGATGGTGATATAGTATCCATCGACTGCGGCGTAAAGCTAAATGGCTTTCATAGTGACAGTGCCTATACATACCCGGTGGGAGAAATCTCACAGGAGATTATGGATCTGTTGATAAGAACTAAGAAGTCATTGTACCTTGGAATTGAAAAGGCTATCGATGGATTACGCATAGGTGATGTAGGCTTTGCCATTCAAAACTATGTTGAAGGACATGGATACTCAGTAGTAAGGGAGCTGGTAGGGCATGGTGTAGGTAAAAATCTGCATGAAAGTCCCGAAGTACCTAACTATGGTAAGCAAGGTAAGGGAACAAAATTAAAGGAAGGAATGGTTATAGCCATTGAGCCTATGATCAACCTGGGTCACAAAGCAGTTGTACAGGAGCGGGATGGCTGGACCATCCGTACTTCTGACCGAAAGCCTTCGGCCCATTTTGAACATACGGTAGCTGTACGGAAAGGTAAGGCAGAAATTCTGACTACGTTTGAATACATAGAAGAAGTTACCGCTAATACCAGTTTAATGGTAAACGCATAAGATCGATAGATTCATAAACACGAATGGCAAAACAAGCATCCATAGAGCAAGACGGAGTTATAGTAGAAGCATTGTCTAACGCAATGTTTCGTGTACAGTTAGAGAATAAACATGAAGTAATAGCGCATATCTCAGGAAAGATGAGAATGCACTATATCAAGATTCTGCCTGGTGATCGCGTGAAGCTGGAGATGTCTCCTTATGATCTGTCCAAAGCACGTATAGTATATCGCTACAAGTAGGTTTGTCTGCGAGAAATCGCACAACGTTTTACTCGATAATTATATATATACAATGAAAGTTAAAGCATCTGTAAAAAAGCGCAGCGCAGACTGCAAAGTGATCCGCCGTAAAGGTAAGGTCTATGTAATTAACAAAAAGAATCCTCGGTACAAACAAAGACAAGGATAATTTATTATGGCACGTATTGCAGGAGTTGATATTCCCGACAGGAAAAGGGGTGAAATAGCCCTCACGTACATTTATGGCATTGGCCGTAGCGCTGCTCGTAGAATCTTGGATAAGGCTGGCATTGACGCTGATAAAAAAGTGTTGGATTGGTCAGATGATGAGTCAGGAGCAGTTCGTTCAATCATCGCTACTGAATTTAAAGTAGAGGGTGCATTGAAGTCAGAAGTTCAGTTGAGCATTAAGCGCTTAATGGATATTGCTTCTTATCGTGGACTTCGTCACCGGAAAGGTCTTCCGTTGCGCGGACAGAGAACTAAGAACAACTCACGTACTCGTAAGGGTAAGCGTAAGACTGTTGCGAACAAGAAGAAGGCTACGAAATAATAACTAAGATGCGGATCGTGTCCGCATCTTGATCTAGAGCAATAGCAAAATGGCACAGAATAATAAAAGAAAAGACAAAGCTAAAAAAAGAGTAGTGGTGGTTGAGCCAACCGGCCAGGTCCACATCAAAGCTACTTTTAACAACATCATCATCTCTATTACAAACAGCAACGGTCAGGTTATATCCTGGGCATCTGCGGGTAAAATGGGCTTCCGTGGCTCTAAGAAAAATACTCCTTATGCTGCACAAACTGCTGCTCAGAACTGCGCTCAGGTTGCTTTCGACCTTGGTATGCGTAAGGCTGAAGTGTTTGTAAAAGGTCCGGGTTCAGGACGTGAGTCAGCGATTCGTACAATCCAGAATACAGGTATCGAGGTAACATCTATCAGAGATATTACTCCACTACCTCACAATGGATGTCGTCCTCCCAAGCGTAGAAGAGTTTAATTTTAATCTTTTAGTTGATGTTCAATTCGTAATTTGGGAACTGGGGTTATGGAATTGGCAGCGACAGTACAATCAAATAAATAATAATGGCACGTTATACAGGTCCCAAGGCAAAAATCTCAAGACGCTACGGTGAGCCCATCATGGGGCCCAGCAAGGCACTTTCAAAAAAGAATTACCCTCCAGGCATGCATGGGCGCGGACGCCGTTCTAAGAAGTCCGAATATGCATTGCAATTGATGGAGAAGCAAAAAGTGAAATACATTTACGGAATTCTGGAAAGACAATTCCGTAACTTGTTCCAGCGCGCTACTGTAAAGGAAGGCATTACCGGTGAAAACTTGCTGAAGTACTGCGAAGCCCGCCTTGACAATACAGTATACCGCCTGGGTATAGCTCCTACTCGTCGTGCGGCTCGTCAGCTAGTTACCCATAAGCACGTTATGGTAGATGGCGAGATTGTAAACATCCCTTCATATTCCCTACGTCCTGGTCAGACTATATCAGTACGTGAGAAGTCTAAGTCTCTGGAAGCTGTGACTGATAGCCTTGCTGGTCATACTTCAAAAAGATACACTTGGCTGGAGTGGGATGGATCGCAAATGACAGGTAAGTTTGTAACTTATCCTGAGCGCGACCAGATCCCTGAGAACATCAGCGAGCAGCTCATCGTCGAGTTGTACTCGAAGTAATAATAACCTTCATCTACATACGCCCCGGCTTGTCCGGGGCATCCTTATACCCATACTTTGGGGAAACGTTTGCGATCGCAAAGGTAACGATGGCCTGATCAACCATCATTTACTACAAATAAAGGAGCAAAGACTATGTCAATATTAGCTTTCCAAATGCCTGATAAAGTCGTGATGGAAAAAGCCGACGACTTTCACGGGTTGTTTGAGTTTAAGCCATTGGAGAAAGGCTATGGCGTGACCATTGGAAATGCGTTGCGTCGTATTCTACTTTCTTCACTGGAAGGATACGCCATTACGAGCGTGAAGTTCCCCGGTGTACTTCACGAGTTTTCAACCATTGAAGGTATCGTTGAGGATGTTACTGAAATCATCCTGAACCTGAAAATGGTACGATTCAAAAAAGTATCCGATTTAGTAGAAAACCGTATCGTAGTTAATCTGAAAAATGTTTCAGTTATAACTGCCGGCGATATAGGTAAATTTACCAGTTCATTCGAAGTACTTAACCCTGACCAAGTGATTTGTCACATTGATGATCAGAAAGAGTTCGAAATGGAACTGATTCTTGATAAAGGTAGAGGGTATGTACCTGCTGATGAGCCTCGCGCTACCGAACTTCCCTTCGGTCATATCGCTATGGACTCTATCTATACCCCAATCAAAAATGTAAAGTACAGCGTTGAAAATACGCGTGTAGAACAGCGTACTGACTACGAACGCTTGCTGATAGATATCCAGACAGACGGATCTATTCACCCTGAGGACGCTTTGAAAGGAGCGGCCAATATCCTGATTCAGCACTTCATGCTATTCTCAGATCAGACAATGACTTTTGAGAAGCAGAAGGCTGAGGAAGATAACCAGGTGGATGAAGAGATGCTACGTATGCGTAAGCTTCTCAAGACGTCTCTGTCGGAGCTTGACCTCTCGGTACGTGCTTACAACTGTCTTAAGTCAGCCGATGTGAAAACATTGGGCGATCTGGTGAAGCTGGAAATTTCTGATATGATGAAGTTCCGCAACTTTGGTAAGAAATCTCTTACGGAGCTGGAACAACTTGTATCAGAAAAAGGTCTTACCTTCGGCATGGATGTAGCAAAGTACCGTCTGGAGGAGGATTGATAAAATAAATTAGTTTAAAAGAGTTACCATTCTTGAGCGCGGTCAAACGCTGCTCGAATCGGACCGCCGAAGAGGCCAAACAAACAAAAAAATGAGACACGGAAAAAAAGACAACCATCTGGGGAGGACTGCATCGCACAAGCGTGCTATGATGGCAAACATGGCTTCTTCATTGATTTTGCACAAGCGCATCGAAACTACGCTTGCAAAAGCAAAAGAATTAAGAAAATATGTTGAGCCATTGCTGACTCGTTCAAAAGATGATTCAACGCACAACCGTCGGGTAGTATTCTCTTATCTGAACGATAAGGAGACTGTAAAGGAACTATTCAGTGTAGTTTCTGACAAGGTTGCCAACCGTCCAGGTGGTTATACCCGCATCATCAAATTGGGTACTCGTCAGGGTGATGCCGCAGAAATGTGTATGATGGAGCTGGTTGATTTCAACGAGACTCTTCTGCAGGCTGAAACTGAAAAAGCTACTAAGACACGTCGTAGTCGTCGTGGTGGTAAGAAAGCTGAGGGGAATGCACCCGTAGCTGAGGCGGCCCCTGCCGCTCCGGCCCCCGCTGCACCAGCAGCCGAGGAAGCAGCACCCGCTGATGATGTGAAACCGGTTTCTGATGAAACAGAAGAAACCGAAAAGTAAGAATGAACGATAAGTAGTTATAAGGGGTTAAACGTTTGACGTTTAACCCCTTTTTTTGGACATAATTCATTAATTTTGAGCCTGAATCAGAAGGCGGTTCATTACATTCCTTCTTTTAAACTTTAAAGCATAACATGAATCAAACAAAAGAAGCTCTGCTACTTCTCGAAGATGGAACGGCATATCGCGGTCTGGCTCTTGGTAAAAGAGGCACTACCGGAGGTGAAATTTGCTTTAACACAGGTATGACCGGTTACCAGGAGATTTACACGGATCCTTCCTACTACGGACAAATCATTGTAAACACTACTTCCCATATCGGAAACTATGGGGTGCAGCTGGAATCGGAGGAAGAGTCTGATAATATCAAGATTAGTGGGATGGTGTGTAATACCTTCTCAAACGTCTTCTCTCGACACACAGCAGACTTTTCTTTGCAGGAGTACTTTGAAAGAGCGAATGTGGTAGGTATCAGTAATGTGGATACGCGCCACCTGGTACGTCATGTTCGTGAAAAGGGTGTCATGAATGCTATTATTTCATCTGAAATACTGAATGAAAAAGAACTGATGGAAGAACTTCATAAGATACCTTCGATGGAAGGTCTTGAATTATCTTCCGAAATCAGTACATCTGAGCCCTATTATGTAGGAGAGGAAGCCGGAAGCCGCTGGCGTGTAGCTGTAATGGACTATGGAATCAAAAGGAGCATCCTGAAGAACCTGACGCAGCGTGGTTGCTACTGCAAGGTATTCCCGGCACAAACTCCTTTCTCAGAAGTGATGTCCTGGAATCCGGATGGGTTTTTCATTTCCAATGGCCCGGGTGATCCGGCTGCTATGGTGTATGCCGTAGATACAGTACGTCAAATGGTAGATACGCACAAGCCACTGTTTGGTATATGTCTGGGACATCAGTTGCTGGCGCAGGCAAGTGGAATCTCTACCTATAAGATGCACAACGGACACCGCGGACTAAACCACCCGGTTAAGAACCTGATCACGGGGCTGTGTGAGATTACTTCACAGAACCATGGATTTGCAGTAGATCCGGACGAGATCAAACAGCATCCCGATGTAGAGGTAACGCACATGAACCTGAATGACAATACCATTGAAGGTATTCGTCGGAAAGATCGGCCAGCTTTCTCGGTGCAATACCACCCGGAAGCAGCGCCTGGTCCTCACGACTCAAGATATCTGTTTGATGAATTTGCACGGTTGCTGACCGAGGCTGAATAAACATTTTGTTATCATAAATAAAAGAGACCTGGCCGAATTTTCGGCCAGGTCTCTTTCTATGTTACGATCAAAGGCTTAATAAAATCTGCCTGAGTTTAGTTTGTAAGAATATATATCATTATACACTTAATCAAATCCAATATTAATTGGTATCGTGTATTTCACTCTGACTGGCTTTCCGTTTTGCGTGCCCGGTTTCCAGTCGGGCATTTTTGCAAACAAGCTTTCTATCATTGCGGTAAGATCTGCTTTTGCCTGTGCCTTTAACGTTTCAACCGCTTTTTCACTGTAAAAGCTCATCTTTTCAAAGTTTAAAGAATCAGCCACTACCTTACCATTCTGGTCAATGATGAAGTTGATAGTGACTTTTCCATGATATAATGATTTGCTAACCGATTTAGGGTATTTGAGGTGCTTATTAAGGTACTTGAAAAATGCCTGAACACCACCAGGAAATTCAGGCTGTACTTCAATAACGGATGAGTCGGGAGCTGATAAAACCACTTGCGCGCTAAGCGAGTAACTATAAAGTAATAAACTCAGGCAGAACAGAAAGCAGACTTTGGACATAGATATACTTTTCGGATAAGAATAAGTCAGCAAGTATATCTAAAAGTTGTTTAGGATAAAATCTTAAAGGTTCGCTTCAATAACCTCTCGAAACTCTGACTCAGGCATAAGGCCTATGCCACGCCAGAGCAGCTTCCCATTCTTGTAAAGCAGAAACACCGGTATTTCATCTACGCCTAGTTGATGAGCCAGGGCTTTATTCTGGTCGTAGTTAATGGTTTCGATCAAAGCTTTGCCTTCGTACTCCTTGGTCAGCTTCTTGATCGAAGGCATCATCTTCTGACAGGGAGCGCACCAGGGAGCAAAGAAGTCTATCAGTACAGGTTTATCCGAAGAGATTAGCTTTGTAAAAGCCTCCTGGCTAATGGCATCTTTGGATGATGAACCTTTAGAATCAGCAACTACTTCTTTACCGGCCGATGACCATTTGAGATAGCCGCCCTGCATATCATACACCTCCTTGAATCCCTGCTCCACTAGCTTCTGCGCGGCACCGGCACTACGTCCACCCGACAGGCAGTACACGTACACAGGCTTCGATTTATCCAGGTTTTTGATCTCTTTCGCAAAGGCTTCGTTTCGGTAGTCCATATTGATGGCCTGGGGCAGATGCCCCTGTTGGTATTCAGCTGGAGTGCGTACATCTACCAGCTGCGCCTGTGGAACGGTGTTGAGCTTCTGGCTAAATTGTTCTACTTCCAGCTTGGTTTGTGCGTAGGCGGCCGAAGTAACAGAAAGCAGTAGAGCAAAAAAGATTATTTTATTTTTCATAAAAAGGGCGATATATAACCTTACATTTTTTTCAAAGTAGCATTGTCTGGGCGGTTCCCGAATTTTTGCGTTATTTTGTGCTGTTAAATTAACCATTAATTCAATCAAACCCAACGCTGCACATGAGTACTATCCAGTCAGTACATGCAAGACAAATCCTGGATTCAAGAGGAAATCCTACCGTAGAAGTGGATGTTCGTACCGAGAATGGCTTTGTGGGCCGGGCTGCTGTACCTTCGGGTGCTTCTACCGGAAAACACGAGGCTGTCGAACTACGTGATGATGACGCTAACGTATACGTAGGTAAAGGGGTTTTGAAGGCCGTAGAAAACGTAAATGATATTATATATCCTGAACTGATAGGTATATCGGTATATGAGCAGAATCTGGTTGATAAGATCATGCTCGAGCTGGATGGTACACCTAACAAAAGTAAGCTGGGAGCCAACGCTATTCTGGGGGTATCTATGGCCATAGCCAAAGCTGCCGCTCAGGAAGCCGGTATGTCGCTTTTCCGTTATGTAGGTGGTACTAATGCCAATACGCTGCCCGTACCTATGATGAACATCCTGAACGGAGGGAGCCACGCTGATAACTCGATCGACTTCCAGGAGTTTATGATCATGCCGGCTAAGGCTGATACTTTCTCTCAGTCACTACGTATGGGTGTGGAAGTATTCCATAACCTTAAGAAGGTACTGAAGAGCAAAGGCTATTCTACTAACGTAGGTGACGAAGGTGGATTTGCTCCTAACATTAAATCAAACGAAGAAGCTATCGAGATCGTAATCCAGTCGATCGAGAAAGCAGGTTACAAGCCAGGCGAAGAAATCTTCATCGCTATGGATGCCGCTACTTCTGAGTTCTATGAGGATGGTATGTACCACTTCAAGAAGTCAGACGGTCGTAAGTTAAGCTCGGCTGAAATGGCTGGTTACTGGGCTGAGTGGGTGAACAAGTACCCCATCATCTCGATCGAAGACGGTATGGACGAGGATGACTGGGATGGCTGGAAGTCACTGACTGAGCAGGTTGGCAACAAGTGTCAGCTGGTAGGTGATGACTTGTTCGTAACGAACGTAACTCGTCTGCAGCAGGGTATCGATCAGCAAATCGCCAATTCAATCCTGATCAAGGTAAATCAGATTGGCTCACTGACCGAAACTATCAATGCCGTAAACCTGGCGAAGCGCAACAGCTATAAGAGTGTGATGTCGCACCGCTCGGGTGAAACTGAGGATGCTACTATCGCTGACCTGGCCGTAGCTCTGAACACGGGTCAGATCAAGACTGGTTCGGCTTCCCGCTCAGACCGTATGGCTAAGTACAACCAGCTACTGCGTATTGAGGAAGAACTAGGCGAGACAGCTTACTTCCCTGGCCTGAAGTTCTAATTATTCTGAATGTATTTTCATAAACCGGAGCCTGGTGCTCCGGTTTTGTCCATTATAGCTATGAACAATACACCAACAAGTAACAGATGGTACAACTGGCTGCTTAGTCTGCGTCAGTTCTATACAGGTAGCTTTGTGATCTGGCTGATCTGGATTGTATTCATAGACAATAATAACGTGCGGGTAGTGTGGTCGAACTACTGGAAGATGAAAGATCTCGAACATGAAAAAGAGTACTACCAGGAAAAGATTACCGAAGTAAAGAAAGAGAGGGATGAGGTATTTGGCAGCCGTAAGCTACTCGAAAAGTGGGCCAGAGAAAAGTACCTGATGCGTAAGCCCACCGAAGATGTATATGTGATTGTGGATGAGAAAAATCAGCCTATTGAGAGCCGTAAAAGTGAGTAGTTTAGAGTAATTTTGGCTATCAAAACGGTTCTAATAGTCCCCTCTACCTAACCAAAACATTTCAGTGATCAATATACTATTTGTCTGTTTAGGAAATATCTGCCGTTCGCCTATTGCGGAGGGCGTATTCAGAGATCTGGTTGAGAAGCGGGAACTACAGGATAAAATAAAGTGTGACTCAGCCGGAACGTCATCGTACCATATTGGTGACCAGCCCGACCGGCGCATGTCTCAGATCGCCCGGCAGCGGGGCCTACAGCTCACCCACTGCGCCCGTAAGCTAAGCGGCGACGACTTCTACCAGTTTGACTACATACTGGCAATGGATGAAACCAATTTTGAGGACATCCGTAACATTAGCTACCGTAGCAGCGGGTTTTACTTCCCTGACGGGCAGCTGTACCTATACCGGGAGTTTGATCATCTGGCTAACGGAGAACTAACGGTACCGGACCCCTACTACGAAGACATTGCAGCATTTGAAGATGTATATGATATAGTGGAGCGCTGCGGCCATAACTTCCTCGATTTTTTAGTAGAAAAGCATCAATTACATACATGAGCAAGAAAGTAATACTAATCATAATGGACGGGTGGGGAATCGCCACCCAAACCGAGCGTTCGGCTGTCGACGCCGCTAACGTACCTTTTTACCGGAGTATCCTCAAGAAGTACCCACACAGCAAGCTGGCCGCCAGTGGACTGGCCGTGGGCTTGCCCGATGGACAAATGGGTAACTCCGAGGTAGGTCATACCAACCTGGGCGCGGGTCGGGTAGTATATCAGGACCTGGTGAAGGTAAACAAAGCCGTAGAAGAAGGTACACTGGCACAGGAGCCCGTACTGACCGAAGCGCTGGAATACGCTAAGACAAACAATAAAAAAGTACACTTTATAGGTCTGGTATCGGGTGGTGGCGTACACTCCCACATAGATCACGTCAAAGGTCTTTGCAGCATAGCACAGCGGGCGGGACTTTCGCAGGTATATGTACATGCCTTCACCGATGGTCGCGATACCGATCCACGTAGTGGTCTGGGTTTCCTTACGGAACTAGAGCAGCATCTGTCCAACACTACCGGCCAGATCGCCAGCATTACAGGGCGCTACTACGCCATGGACCGTGATAAGCGCTGGGAGCGCGTAAAACTGGCCTACGACGCCATGGTACGTGGTACCGGTCGTCCTGTACCCGGTAGCAAGCTGCTTGAGGCCGTGAAGGAGTCGTATGAAAAAGGGGTAACCGACGAGTTTATCGATCCTATCATAGCTGTTAAGGAAGATGGCTCTCCCGTAGCGCTTATCGAAGAAGGTGACGTAGTACTTTGCTTCAACTTCCGTACCGACCGTGGCCGCGAGATTACGCAGGCACTTACGCAGCAGGATTTCGTGGAGCAGAACATGCACAAGTTAGACCTACGCTATATCACCATGACCAACTACGACGATACGTTTAAGGGAGTCAACGTGATTTTTGATAAGGATAATCTTAACAATACGTTGGGTGAAGTACTCGAGCGGGCTGGTAAGAAGCAGATTCGTATCGCCGAGACGGAGAAGTACCCCCACGTAACGTTCTTCTTCTCGGGTGGTCGTGAGCAGCCTTTCGAAGGAGAAAGCCGTCTGCTGTGTCCTTCTCCCAAAGTAGCTACGTATGATTTGCAGCCTGAGATGTCGGCTTATGACATTCGGGATTCCATCATACCTGAGCTGGAGAAGGAAGAAGTAGACTTCGTGTGTCTGAACTTCGCTAATCCGGACATGGTAGGTCACACGGGAGTATTTGAGGCAGCTATTAAGGCTTGCGAAACCGTCGACGCTTGTACCCAGGCCGTAGTGACAACCGGCCTTAATCATGGCTATACATCCATCATCATCGCTGATCATGGTAACTCCGACTACATGATCAACGATGACGGTAGCCCCAATACCGCTCACTCCCTCAACCTGGTACCCTGCATCCTGGTGGATAAGGAGTATACTAAACCTATCAAAGATGGTAAGTTGGCGGATATAGCCCCTACTATACTGGCCCTGATGGAACTTGAGAAGCCCGCTGAAATGACCGGCGAAAGCTTGTTATAAACTATAGTCATCTAACGCTTGTTAGCCATGTCAGAGAGCCACAGCAGGCTCTCTGACTTTTTTATTTTGACCATGAAAAAAAGAACTACTCTCTTCCTGTTTCTTATTCTATCTACCGTCTTAGCCTGTCAGTCACCCGGTCCTACTCAGCAGCAACCCAATCTGTACTATGACGTAGCCGGATTCATCACCGGGCAGGTGCAGTTGCTTGCCCAGCAGAGCCCGTCGGTAAAGAAGACCATGATGGTAAACGGCGAAGAGGAGGTGCGTACTACTCAGGAGGTGGATTGGGATCAGGAGCTGGAGTTGTTTCTTCAGACGGATCTTAATAAGCCTGCCTATCGACTTAGCTATATTACATCCCGCCCTGACTCACTTACTTATGAGTATAAGATACGGCCCGACGAAGACCTGCCAGTCAGGTACCTGCGTGTAAAGTTGGATGCTCCGGGAGGTAAGCCGGAAGAAATACAGGCCAGACTACTGACTGAGAATAAATTGTATCAGTCCGAGAAGAACCTATTGTTACGTAGCGGAGCCGTTGGGGGTACCTGGCGCGTCAAGTCTTACCAGATCCAGGGGTACCAGGAGCTCGCTATCAGTGACCGGAAGCCCTTCGCCATCCGGGGCGAAATCAACTAATTACACGTCTAGTACCTATCATAACCTTACCTTTTTACTATGCATCATAGATCTTTTCTATCCACCTCACTATGCCTGCTCATGGCATTCAGCTCCTTTGCTCAGCAAAAAAAGGATCTCCCTGTATTTAATCTGACCAAAGAAGTAGCCGAGGCACACCTGCGTTTTCTGGCGTCAGATGAACTTATGGGGCGCCGTACCGGCGAAATGGGCAACCGCGTAGCAGCCCGGTACCTGGCCGAGCAATTCCGCAAGTACGGAGCTACCCCCGTACCCGGACAAAGTACTTTTTATCAGACGGTACCATTGGAACGAATTGGTGCCAGTGGAAAAGGGGAGCTGGTTGTGAATAACGAACCATTGCGTAACAACGAAGATTGGATGCTGATAGCGGGAGATGCCGCTAGCCTGTCGGCTCCCGTAGTGTACGCCGGTTATGGACTAGAAGATACTGCCAAAGGGTGGGAAGACTACAAAGGGGTGGATGTGAAAGGTAAGATAGTACTGGTGCAGAGCGGCTCTCCCGATAATCAGACTCCCGCTGAAATCATCGCCAGCTCTAATCGAAAGCGCCAGATAGCCGGGGAGAAGGGAGCCGTAGCACTCATTGAGCTTTTTACTGTGCCTATTCCCTGGAACATCGTTACCCGTAACTTTACCCGGGATCAGATCAGTTTGGCTCAGGGTAACGAAGGGGCTACCAGGACTTCTCTGCCGCATGTATGGGTAAATGGTAAAGAAGCCAGGCTGACACGATTATTGCGTGCTGCCAATACTACTGCCCAATTGAGTACCGAAGGACGTAAGAGCGAGCGGATCGTGAGCCATAATGTGGCAGCTTATATACAGGGAAGCGATCCTAAGCTCAGAGATGAGTATATCATCCTATCGGCGCATTATGACCACGTTGGTGTAGGTAAGCAGGGAGGGCAGCCGTACACGGCTGAGGATAGTATATTTAACGGTGCCCGTGACAATGCCTTCGGCTGCGTAGCGCTGTTGTCGTCGGCAGAAGCTTTGGCTAAAAATCCGCCAAAGCGCTCTGTATTGATACTCGCAGTTACCGGTGAGGAACTAGGATTGCTCGGAAGTCGTTATTATGCAAGCAACTCATTATTAGCACTTAATAAATGTATCTTTAACCTTAACTCTGATGGAGCCGGCTATAATGACACCAGTATAGTATCTGTAATAGGCTTAGATCGTACCGGAGCCAAAGCTGAGATTGAAGCCGCGGCAAAAGTATTTGGACTGGATGTAGTGGCAGATCCTTCACCGGAGCAAGGTTTATTTGATCGCTCAGACAACGTCAATTTTGCTATCAAAGGCATTCCCTCTCCAACATTTACACCCGGTTTTAGAAAATTTGATCAGGATATTATGAAGAACTATCACCAGGTGTCAGACAACCCGGAAACCGTTGATTTTGGCTATCTATTGAAGTTTTCGCAGGCATATACCTATGCCGCTCGACTCATAGCGGATCGTACTACAGCTCCTCAATGGACGGCAGGAGATAAGTACGAGGAAGCAGCCAAGAAATTATACGTTAAATAAATGGCAAACTTTTTTTACAATAATGTACAATAAAGGGCCGTTCCTTCACCGTAACCAACCAGCAAAGGCTTGTGAGAGAAACATGTACGCTTTTTTATTCTTTTTTCAACCTAAACAATTTGTAGTATGCAGAACGAACAAAAGAAAAAGCAGAGTGCGGCTTGGGCGGTGGTAGCTATCTTGGCTATTGCGACAAGTATATTTGGCTATTTGTTTGTACAACAAAAGCAGGAGTTAACACAACAAGAAACGGAAATCGTATCAAGAGCCAAGGAATTGGCATCCACACAAACCAAACTTGACTCAGTGTCAAGAGCATTAGACGCTAAAATTGCCGAAGTAGAAAGACTAGGTGGTGATGTGGAAGAGTTGACAAGAATGAGAGCTCAGCTGGAAGCAGACAAAGCTTCATTCCAGAAAAGTAACCGTAACGAAACCAGAAAGTACCTGGCTAAGATCAAAGAGTACGAGAAGTACCTGAACGAGAAAGATGTTGAGATTGCTCAGCTACGTGAGGAGAACCAGATGCTGATGGCGTCTAATGACTCTCTGAATACGCAGGTAGGATCACTTCGCTCGGAGCGTGAAATGCTGGTACAGCGTCAGACAGAATTGGCTGATACTGTAAACATCTTTACTGCTCAGAATCGTGAACTGACTGAGAAGGTAAATCAAGCTGCGGCTCTGAAGGCCCAGAACCTGAAAGTACTTGCTGTAACTTCCAAGGGTAAGACTAAGGACAACGACGCTTACAAAGCTAAGCGCGTAGACAAAATCAAACTGGTATTTGATCTGCCTGAAAATGCACTGACCCGTCAGGAGCCTAAGGATATCTACGTTCGTGTATTGGATCCGGAAGGAGCTGTACTGTCAGATGATGCAACTGGATCAGGTGAAATCAGTGTAGACGGTCAGGACACTAAGTTTACAGCTCGTCAGACTGTACCATTCACCAACAACAATCAGCGTGTTGAGATGGTCTATGACTATGCTTCACAGTTCCGTCCCGGAAAATATAGCGTAGAGCTGTATGCTGAAGGATACCGTATCGGTGGAGGTAATTTTGTAATCCGCTAATATATTTGGTTAATTAACTCCTTAAAAAAGCAGGCCTCATTGGGGCCTGCTTTTTTATATATACCGATTGTGTGTGGCTGTAATAGGCGTCCCTTGGAATACTACCTATTAGCAGTTTGTGCCTGTATGACGTTCACAAGTTGCTGGAGCTTCTGTCGCTGCTCTTCATCTGTGGCTGGGTAGCTCATGTCCAGTTTTTTCATCTCCTCTACGATAATCTTCCCAACCAACAGGCGCATATTTTTCTTGTCGTCAGCCGGTATGACGTACCAGGGAGCCACTTCCGTACCGGTCGCATTGATACAATCCTCATAGGCCTGCTGATATTTGTCCCACTGTTCCCGCTCAGTTACGTCGCCTTCCTCAAACTTCCAGTTCTTTAAAGGGGTACGGATACGGCTGATCAGACGGTCGGCTTGTTCCTGAAACGAAACGTTCAGGAAGAACTTTATAGTCCGGATACCATTGTGGTAGAGGTAGGTCTCCAGGTTGACCATATCTTGGTAGCGGTGCTGCCATACTTTGTCCAGATCTTTGGTTAGTTCGGCAGGAATACGCTGGTGCCTGGTAATGATTTCGGGGTGTACCTTCGCTACCAGTACCTCTTCATAGTAACTCCGATTAAATACTGCAATCATACCACGCTGAGGGAGGAGCAGATTTGATCTCCACATATAATCGTGGTCAAGCTCATGCTCAGTAGGGCGCTTGAACGAATGTACTTTTACACCCATCGGATTTACGCCTGTTAGTACGTGCTTGATCGTACTATCTTTACCGGCGGCATCCATCGCCTGAAAAATCAGCAACAGTCCGTACCTGTCGTGAGCGTACATCACACTTTGTAGCTCATCCAGTTCCTCCACGTATGATCTTAGGAGCTGCTGATACTGCTGTTTATCCTCATAGATATCTTTAAGGCGTGTCTGGGTATCCTGGATAGCAAAAGAACGGGTGCCATCGTACCTGAAAAGGTCAGAGCTGGGTATGTTCATAATTGGTTGGTGTGGATTTAAGTTCTTCTAATAACACTACTGGAATGACAGCCTGGTAAGCTTAGGAGCGCTCGCGCAGGAAGGCTGCTAGCTGGGCAAAGGCTCTGGCCCGGTGGCTGAGTTTTCCTTTTTCTTCCAGAGTCATCTCCGCAAATGTGCGATCATGCCCTTCCGGAACAAATACCGGATCGTAGCCAAAGCCATTGGTACCTCGCTTTTCGGAGATAATGGTACCTTCCACGGCCCCTTCGAACTGGTAAAACTGCCCATCCAGTGTCAGCGTTATTACTGTAACAAATCGTGCCTGCCGATCCGGCTTGTCAGCCAGGCGCTCCAGTAGTAGCTGTATATTATCTTCGGCATTACGCTGCGGACCTGCATAGCGGGCTGAGTATACGCCCGGTTCCCGGTCTAGAGCATATACTTCCAGGCCGGTATCATCGGCAAAGTTATTAACCTGATAGCGCTGCCAGATGTACTCTGCCTTTTCGTGTGAGTTTTCGGCTATGGTTTCATGTGTTTCAGGAATATCATCGTGGTAACCTATATCCTGCAGCGTAAGCAGCCGGAAGTTATCTCCGAGCAGGGCCTGTATTTCAGTAAGTTTATGGGTATTATTAGTGGCAAAGCAGAGTTCCATAAAAGAGGTCTTGTATAGGTAGGTATAAAAAAACGGCCATTCCAAAATTGGAACAGCCGTCGTAGGTAATGTGTTTAAGCCTATTTTTTCTTACGCAGTACTTCTACCTCAAAATGCAGCGGAGCATAAGGTGGTATACTAGGGCTTTTGCCCTGCGGGCCATAACCGAGGCTGGAAGGGAACAGCAGGTTGGCCTTCTCACCCACCCGTAGCTTCTTCAGACCTTCGGTGAAACCCTGAACAACACTATTGCTGCTAAGGGTAACATCCATTGTATCTGACTGAAATATGGTGTTATCCGTAAAACGGCCAGTATACTTCACCGAGTAGGTAGCTGTTTCGTTGAGTAGTGCGGAGTCGGGACGAGCAGTCAGTAGTCCAAACCGGAGGCCGCTCTCAGTGGGAGCTGCAGCCTGTATGCCATACTTAGTCATATAGTCATTCAGTTGCTCTGTCTCAGTACGGATACTTACTACCTTTATATCCAGACGATAAGGGGTATAGGCAGGTAGTGTAAGTGAACCTGAGGTACCTATGCCCAGGTTGTAAGGCACAAAAAGGGTGATAGAGTCGCCTTCTTTGGCAACCTGGTTAAACAGGATTACCATCGCCTGGTCGTTCAGCAGCGACAGGTTGTTCGTCGAGCCAATAGTAGTGGTCAGCCTCGAAGCGCCATACGTAGCCTTTTTAGGAACGCTGCTTACGCTGCTGTCTACTACCATGCCATCCAGGCGCGAAAGCACGTACTGTACCTGCAGCTCATCACCTACGGCGGCTTTCTGCCCGCTCGTACCTGTTGATACAACGCGGTAGTACAGCCCTTCATCCGTGCGTTGAGCCGTAATCCCATTCTGTGACAGGTACGCCTTTATCTCACGGTCGTTTTGCTCCTTCTTCTCGTTATTGAAAATCTCAGATTGCTCCTGACACGCAAACAGGGTAGCGCAGAAGATAGCTCCCAGCGCTACTACCCATCCAAGTTTATTTTTAATTTTCTTCATCCTTAAGGCATATTATTACCTGGTGCTGCTTTTGAGAAGTCTACAAGTTCAACATCAAATACCAGTACTGAATTTGGTGGAATAGCTCCGGGAGCACCTTCCTGACCATAAGCCAGACCTGATGGAACGATCAGGGTGCGCTTGCCCCCCTTCTTCATGGACATGATACCTTCTTCCCAACCCGGAATGACCATACCAACTCCAACGCGGAAGTCGATGGGTTGACCACCAGTCTGAGGGTTATCGCGGGAGCTGTCAAATACTTTACCATCTAACAGCTTACCGGTGTAGTGTACTTTTACTACATCGCCTTGGCCCGGAGTAGCGCCTGTACCTTCCTGCTGTACTATATAACGCAGTCCTGACTCAGTTTTTTGTACTTTACCCTGCAGATTATTTTTGGCCACATATTCCTCAATTACTTTTTCATCTACACCTTTCTGCTTGGCACCCTGTGCAGCCTGCTCTTTCTGAAATTCTTCTGAAGTCTGAACATCCATCACCTTAACGGTAAAGCCCAAATCAGAGCCCTTCTTGATCATAGGAGGCATAGGCTGCTGCATCTTGGTAAAAAGTGAGTCAGCATTTACATAAAAAGTAGCACTGTCACCTTTAGCCAGCATAGCCAGTCCTTCTTCAAAGCTACCTTTAAAAGGCGCCTGCTGAAGTACCAGTTTAACGGGAGCTGACTCCTTATAGGTATCACGTAGTACCGAGTCCTCACTGTTCTTCAGGACAAGATGGAAGGTCATTATATCACCCAGTTTGGCTTGGCGGGCGTCGTCATTGTGCTCGTGGAGCTGGTACTTAAGGCCGTTTTCTGTTACCTGCGTGCGGTATTGGTTGCAGGAGGCGGCCAGGATACCTACACCTAGCGCAAAACCGATTGTTCTGAAATTCATTGGTTTGTAATTTATAAAAAAGGTATTGTTGAATGTTTGTTTATACTCTTGATTGGATATTAACTCCTATAACGTAAAGTTTTAACTTTTTGTGTCTTAATGCCAGATTTAGAGTACGCTATCAAGCTGCTCCTGATAATCGGGCAGTACAGCCAGGAAGCGCTGTATGGTTTCGGCCAGCGATAGTGAAGTCCGTCCACCGGAGGCATTCCTATGGCCACCGCCGTTGAAGTGAGCGTGTGCCAGATCACGTACTGAAAAATCTCCCGCCGAGCGAAAAGAAATCTTTACTTCGCCCTTACGCTCTACAAACAGGGCAGTCATGACTACACCTTCTACCTGTAAGCCGTAGTTGACGAGGCCATCGGTATCCCCCACGCTGGAAGAGTACAGCTCCAGATCAGCCGCAGTAAGTGTCATATATGAAGTACGGTACTCGGGCAGGACGTGAATCTTTGACAGAACATGGCCCAGCAACTGTAGCCTTGACAGGGGAGAGCTATCGTAGATCAGACGGTGGACCCGGTTGATCTCAAAGCCGGTACGCATCATGTCGGCTACGGCCAGATGTACTTCCGGAGTAGTACTGGCGTGTCTGAACGAGCCGGTGTCGGTCATTATACCGGCGTACAGGCACTCGGCGATAGGAATATCCCGTTCATCCTGAAACAGGCTCGGGTCTAGTTCTTTAATTACTTTATAGATGAGTTGGGCAGTAGCCGCCGCTTTGGTATCCCACACCATCAGGTCAGCAAATTGCTCCGGTTCGAGGTGATGGTCTACCAGTAGCTTGGTAGCACTGGCCTCCTGCACTACTTTACCCAGATCCTTAAGTCGTGACAGAGCCGAAAAATCAAGGCAGCAGATAAGGGTAGCGTTTGCTATATGTTGCTGACAGATCTTACGTGATGCCGCACCTTCCTCATAGACCAGTACGGTTTCGATGCCCGGGAGCCAGCGCAGATTAGCCGGGTAGTCGGTAGGGCTGATGACAGTAACCTGGTGCCCTTGCCTCCGCAGAAAGAGCGCCCATCCCAGAGATGAACCGAGCGCGTCAGCGTCAGGGTCGCGGTGCATCGTAATGATGATGCGCTGAGGTTGGGATAAAAGATCGCGTAACGCGGCTATCGCTTGATTCACTGTGATTGTATTATAAATATAGAAAAGCTCCAGAAAGCGCACAAAATTAACAAAAGTGTTGAGATTTGGATAAGATTGCGCTTCGGTCGCTGATAGTCAACTATTTATTTATAAGAGTCAAATTGCCGCCAAACAGGATACTGGTGAGGGTATTATAATAGAATTGACTTATTTTTACGCGCAAATAAAATTATAGATTTACTATGTCAGGTAACAAAACCTTCACAATGATCAAGCCCGATGCCGTAGCTGACGGCCATACCGGAGCTATCATCAAAATGATTGAAGAGGCAGGATTCAAAGTTGTAGCAATGAAGAAAACCCAGCTAACCAGTGAGCAGGCTGGCCAGTTTTATGCCGTACACAAGGAGCGCCCTTTTTACGCTGACTTGTGTCGCTACATGTCGTCCGGTGCCATTGTACCCATGATTCTTGAAAAGTCAAACGCCGTAGCCGACTTCCGGACACTGATCGGTGCTACTGATCCGGCCAAGGCAGATGAGGGCACGGTACGTAAGCTATATGCCAAATCTATTGAGGCCAATGCTATCCACGGCTCCGATTCGGACGAAAACGCAGCTATCGAAGGAAGCTTTTTCTTCGCCGGTACCGAGCAGTACTAATCCCGCCAGTATCTTATTACAACAGAAAGCCCCGAGCCACACCTGGCCCGGGGCTTTCTGTTAGTAGTATCTTGATTATTTATTAGCAAGTTCATTCAGCTTCTGCGGAGTGACAAGTTCCAGCAGGCTCTCACGGATCAGATCAGGACGATCCCACAGAATAGAGTGCCCGATTCCTTCTAGTGGAACCAGCTTCAGTGAGGCGGCATTAATAAGTCGTTTCTGAGCATACTCTGCGTTAGAGAAGTAGATCAGCCCGTCGGCTTTGCCATGTAATAGTATAATCTTGGACTGGATTCTGTCCCAGCCATCCTGAATATCTTCCAGAGCTTTCAGGTGATTGAGCTTTTCATCGTTAGCTACCAGGATGAGCGTTGGAAAAAACCACCTGAACAATGGATTGGCAATCGCATAGCTGATAGGGTAGATATATTCCTGACCGGGAGCCAGCGACGAGGACACAAACAAGATACCGGACACTTTCTCCGGGTTATTCATGGCGAGCTTGGCTACTACTGCTCCTCCGTACGAGGAGGCAGCCAGTACCACCTTACGCCCCTGGGCCGCATAGCGATCTATGACGGGCTGTAAATACCGGGCCTGATCAGATATGGATATAACCGATTTGCCAAAATCAGAGTAGCCATAGCCGGGACGATCTACGCCAACCAGCATGGTACGCCGCAACAGGGCAGTATCTTCATAAAATCTGGTAAAAAAACTTAATGAACTGGGAGCGCCGTGTATCATGATGGTAACAGGCAAGGTATCTGCCCCAAACTCTACATAACGAACCGTCCGGTCCTCAAACTTATATCGATGAATCTCTGGCTTAATGGATAAGGTGGTAAAATGATTTTTTATATCTTCATCACTGATCCTATAATCAATATGCTGAGCTAACCACCACATAACCACAAGCGACACCATCAGGAGCGCCATTGACCATTTCACCCACAGGCGATGATATTTCATAGATGTCATAAGTACAGTTTCCGTCTTCCGTTACACATAGCTTTTGTTCTTCAGCTAACAAAAAAAACGAAGCACAGGTTACCATGCTTCGTTGAAAAAGTACAATTATTTACCTTATGGTAACAATAAGCGATCTATAACATGTATTACCCCATTTTGGGCCAAAATATCAGCCCTGGTTACGTTAGCAGGCTGTTCCATATTTCCCGGGCCTGATACTTTCAGGCCGTTGGTGGTTTCTACCCGTATCTGCTTGTTGGAAGCGGTGGTAAGTGAGCCGGTAGCTAGGTTTGTCGAGAACAGGCGACCCGGTACCACATGGTACATGATGAGAGAGGTCAGAGCCGTCGGACCTGCGGCCTGCAGAGCCGCCGCTGAGGGAAAACCCGCATCGATAAAGGCCTGATTGGTCGGTACAAAAACAGTATAGGATGAAGCATCCGATGTGAGCTTAGTCAAAATATCGGGGTTAGAAGTAGCCGCACGTGTAATAGCTGCTACCAGGAAGCTATATTCGTCGTTTCCCTGTAAAATATTCATCAGACTACGGTTTGCCGGTACGATCAGCCGGTCTATGACATGGATAATGCCATTAGCGGCTTTTATATCCATATCTATCACTTTGGCTCCATTAATCGATGTCCCGCTACCCGTTTTAGTGATAAACGCTTTGTTGTTGGCTAATGTCGGTAATTCCTGATTGGTACCCGTACCCAGGTCCTCGGATTTGATCGCCGAAGCCATGATGTGGTATTCCAGTATTTGCCTTACTGCCGCAGCCGGGAGAGCCTGTATGGCGGCGGCATCCGGGTATCCCGACGCATGAAAAGCACTGTCGTTAGGTGCAAAAACAGTGAGGGTACTGGTTCGGAGGGCATCGCTTAACCCGGCGTACTTTATCGCTGCATAAAGAATACTAAAATCTTCATTTTCAAAAAAAACATCAGTTACTGTCTTTGGCTTCACATCCTGGTCCGCCTCCTTACATCCTGCTATACTAATCAGGAAAACCAGGGCTACCAGTTTGGATGTATGTTGCAGTAAGTAGTTTAATTTTTGCATAGTCGATAAAGTAAGTTTTGTGTCAGATGACTCTTATTCTCCAATCGAAAACGAATGTAGCCGCTTAATTGGTGGATTTGAGCCGGATTAATTATACACTATATGCGAAGGTATAGGATTTTAATGAGTCTTTGGAATCGAAAAGTACATCTGATATAGATAGGAAAGAGCATTCTACTAAAAAAGCGGAGCCCCGATGAGGGCTCCGCTTAGTATGAATCTAATGAGTAACCTATTGAGCAGGTGTAGCAGGCGGAGCTGCTGGCATCAATACCCGATCTATAATGTGTACGATACCATTGGTAGCCATCATGTTGGCCTGAGTTACGGTAGCTGCCATTGAGTTGTTACCACTTCCAGTAATACGTACGCCGTTGCTGACATCAACTACGAAGGGAGTCGTGGCGGCCGTAGTCACATTACCGTTAGCCAGGTTAGTTGAGAATACCCGGCCCGGTACTACATGATACAGAATAACGGACGACAGAGTAGCCGGACTAGCTGCCTGTATGTCAGCCATTGTGGCGAATCCTGCATCCATGAACGCCTGGTTAGTAGGGGCAAACACAGTGAAGGCTGAGTTGGTAGAAGCCAGTGCCGTCATAACCGCCGGATTGGCCGAAGCAGCGCGGGTTGCGGCTGCTACCAGGTAGCTGAGGTTGTTGTTGTTCTGCACCAGTTGCATCAGGTTCTGGGTCGCTGGCATCAGTACCCGATCTATGATGTGGATAATGCCGTTATCAGCCGCGATGTCGGCTTGTACGACACGGGCTCCGTTTACAGACACACCGCTCGTGTTCTTGGTCACGTAGACCATGCCGTTACCCAGTGTTGCAAACTCCTGGTTATCTCCATTCTGTATGCTGCTGGAGGTGTTACGGGTGTTGATTACGTGGTACTGCAGTATATCTTTTACTGTATTGGCAGGTAAAGATGTAATAGCAGCGGCATCAGCATAACCCGAGGCGCGGAAGGCATCATCATTTGGTGCAAAAAGCGTTATAGTGCCAGTACGTAGGGGTTCCATCAGACCAGCATGTTGCAGAGCAGCTTCCAGAATTGTAAAGTTGTTGTCTCCCTGAATGATATCAGTCACCGTTTGTGGTGTTACATCATTGTCATCATCATCATTTTTACATCCTGCTGCGCTGAGTAGAAGAGCCACAGCTACCATAGAGGTAGCCCATCTCATCCAAAAATTCACCTTTTTCATACCTTGAAATGGATTTGAGTTGTTATATGTATATTAACAACCCATAAACTGGTTAGGAAGAGGAATGTTCTACCTTTGATTAGAGTCTATTCAGTAACTAACAATAATAAGTACTTATGAAAGATTGCAAATGGTTGTATGTTTGTGTCATGCTGCTCCTGGCTGGCACTATTTCTGTTGTGGCGGGTACTACCGATGGCCCTGGCAAAAAACGCGTAAAACTTTTCAACGGTAAAAATTTATCGGGCTGGAAGGTGATCGGAACAGAGAAGTGGTACGTTGATAACGGGGAGCTGGTATGTGAAAGCGGACCTGATAAGGGGTACGGATATCTGGCTACTGATAAGCCGTATAAGAATTTTGATATGACGGCGCAGTTTAAACAAGAGTCCGAAGGCAATAGTGGCATCTTTTTTCGTTCTAACTTCGAAGGAACCAAAGTATCGGGCTGGCAGGTTGAGGTAGCTCCACCTAACCACGATACGGGCGGTATTTATGAATCATACGGCCGTGAATGGCTGGTAAAGATTCCTGAAGAGAAGGAAGATATCCTTAAGTATGGCGAATGGAACACAATGCGTATCCGGGTAGAAGGTGATCACGTACAGACCTGGCTGAATGGTCAGCCTATGGTAGATTTGACGGATGAGAAGATAGGACGCGGAGAAGGCTCCATCGCCTTGCAGATTCATGACGGAGGAGGTATAAAGGTACGGTGGAAAAATCTGGTATTAGAAGAACTTTAAAAAGGCTTTAAACAACTGTTTTGCCACATAGAATACATATAAGACTCTTATTGATGGGGTGGTGCTGGCTGTATGCTTTGGTAGCATACAGCCAGTCTATGCAGGTACAGCGTATAACCGTTAAGGATGGTCTGTCGCAGAGTTCCCCCTACCATATATTTAAAGACTCAAGAGGTTTTCTATGGCTGGGAACTCTGGATGGCGTCAACCGGTTTGATGGAAACCGCTTCCGGATCTATAAGCCCGACGCCGGCAATAAATATTCGTTTCATGGAGTAAATGTATCCGGTATCGTTGAAGATAAAAACGGCGATATCTGGATAGGCTCCGAAGAAGGTCTTAACCGCTACGACCGCAAATCAGACCGGTTTTTTCTGGTCCGTACTTCCCGCCAGAAAAAGCGTACCTCTCCCTTTTATGCGGATGAAAAAGAGCTCTGGTTCTCCCAGGAAGGCGATGGTATAATGGCCTATGAGTTCAAGACCAACCGCCTGCGGCGTATAGGCTCTTACGCCTACCTGAGCCGTGACTTTGACTATGTCGACTGGACCACCCGCTCTCCCTTCGGGGATGTGTGGATGCTGGCTCCCAAGGGTGTGGTACGGTTCGATATCCGCAGCAAGACGTACCACTACTACTTCAATAACTCTTCCCGCAATGAGTACGGTCAGCCTTTGAATGTGTACTCTCTTATAGTGGATAAGCATAATGTAGCCTGGCTGGGTACTGACCACGGCCTGGTACGTTTTGACCATCAGCGAAAGAAGCACGAGGTGTTTGAATGGGCTTCAGAAGAGGAACAACTGGGGGTAGTATTTAGTATTTCGGAAGATCATAATGATCAACTGTGGCTGGGGACGCAGCGCAATGGCCTGTGGACATACGACAAAAGCACCAAACGATTCAAAGAGTTTCAGTACCGGCCTAACCTACCGGAGAGCCTCAGGAAATTCGAGTTCTACCGGGTGTATGTTGATAATACCGGTATCATATGGGCCAACTCCGATCCCGATGGACTTCTTAAAATAGTCCCTAATGCCTCCATGTTTGGGTACCTGGGCCAGTCCAATCCCGGACAGCCCCAGCGCAACCTGAGCGATCCGTCGGTACGAAGCATCGGCGAGGATGGGCACGGGCGGATCTGGATTGGTACCGAAGGAGGTCTGGATATTTTTGACCGAAAAAGTGGTTTGATCCGGGAGCGATACTTCACCAATGACCATAATATTCTTAAGTACATATTCCGTGATAGCAAGCAGCGCATGTGGATAGGTACTTATGGCGGTATTATGCAGTTTGATGAGGAGACCAAGCAGTTCAAAAAGCATCTGTTCGACTCTGACAGCAGTAGCCGTACCTATGTGCGTAATATAGTAGAACTGCCTAATAAGAAATTTCTGATTGGTACCCCCCTGGGAATGTGGCTGTTTGATCCGGTGACGGAGGCCTACGAGCGGGTTCCACTGCTGAAAGACCGGAATATATTTGCTACCTACCTGGACAGGCAGGGAACACTATGGCTAAGCTCGTATTTTGAAGGCCTGTATGGGTATCGTATCAGCAAGGGTAAATGGCAGAAAGTATACGAAGGTTTACATGATTTTAATATCAATGCGATCCAGGAAGATGCCCGTAATAATGTGCTCTGGATTGCTACCGAAAAAGGGCTTGTAGCTTTTGATAAATCCAAGAAGGACTACCGCCTCTATAGCGAAAAGGATGGGCTGGCCAATACCTACATCTATGGTCTGCTGGTTTGTGATGATAATCAGATATTCCTGAGTACCAATCATGGTATATCCAGTCTGGATATACCTACGGGTGTTTTCTGTAACTACAACCTATCAGATGGTCTGCAGGGGTACGAGTACAATGGGAATGCGTTTATGATGTCGTCCCGGAACGAGTGCTACTTTGGAGGGGTCAATGGTGTGAATTACTTCTATCCCAGCCAATTCAGAAAGCTGTCGTACCGACCTCACGTGTATTTTCATAATTTCCGAGTAAATGAAGAGCCTTTCGAAGCCAACGGCTACATCAACGAAAAGAACATCATCTACCTTCAGCACGATCAGAATACGTTCTCGCTGGAGTTTGCTTCCATAGATTACTATAGCAATGGCCGCAACTTCTACCAGTACTACCTAGAAAACCAGGACGAAGGCTGGGTCAACGCCGGTGACCGCAACTATGTACGTTATGCCAATCTGTCACCGGGAAGGTACCTGTTGAGAGTCAAAGCGGCTAATCGGGACCGGGTCTGGAACGGGCAGGAGCGACAGCTTCTTATTGTGATCAAACCTCCTTTCTGGCGTACCTGGTGGTTTTCGGCTTTTTATCTGCTACTAGTAGGGGGAGGTACTTACCTGATCGTACAGGGACGCCTGCGACACCTGAACCGCCAGCAGCAGGAGCGTCTCAAGATAGTACTGGAAGCTCAGGAGCAGGAGCGTAAAAATATAGCGCAGGACCTACACGACGAGGTAGGCTCGCGGCTGGCTACCCTAAAACTCTACCTTTCGTCACTTACCAACTTCTTAAAGGATAATACTGAAGCGCAGCGCATCAAGCAGGAAGCCTTTGATATCATCACTATTTCGATGATTGACATCCGGCGTCTGCTGCGCGAGCTAAATCCCAAGACCCTCGAGCAATACGGGTACGCGGCCGCCGTGGAGGAACTGATCGGTAAGATCAACGCTTCGGATCAGGTACGGGTTTCGTTTGAATGCCGGAACCTACCGGAAGATCTGCCCAAGGATATGCAGATGGGATTGTACCGTATCACGCAGGAGCTCCTCAACAATACACTCAAGCACGCCAATGCTACCGAAGTCGTTATTTCCGTAGTTCCTTCGGGTAGTACTATTTCGTTCTTCTATAGCGACAACGGTAAAGGCTTTGATTTTGCGAAGGCCAGCAAGGGCCTGGGACTTGGAAACATCGAGTCGCGGGTGACTGTACTGGGTGGTAAGATCGCCTGGTTCTCCTCACCGGGCAGTGGCCTGGAAGTCACTATCGAGATTCCTAATGTACCCATCCGAAGAGGGGCCGCTCTCAATGGGGAGGAGCGTGTACCTGGTACACCATAATACCCGGCAAGTTTGCACGTATCAATAAGTAACGGCCTGTACAGGTTTCTAACCCGTACAGGCCTGTTGCGTCTACACGTATTATCAGTCTATTTTCCGCCGAAAATCTGGAACCTCCCTATCTATTATCTACTAGAGGTATTCCGTTAAACGCGTTCTTTCAGCCACTATCCAGTATAATTATAGGTTTTATCTAATAGTATATATGAATATATCTGTATATAATTAATTCAGTTAAAATTTGGGAGTAATATAGATAACGTATCAACTTTTATTGGAATCGTGGAAAAATTCCGGATTATGTAGTCAAGTTGTCTATACATCTTACCCTTATACGCATTCATGCAGAACTCTCATTACCAGAAGCTGTATATAAATCTAAAGAGTCAGATTCAAAGCGGACAATATAAAGAGGGAGACTTGCTTCCCTCCGAAAATGAGCTGGGCTGCCAGCACAAGATTGCTCGTATGACTGTGCGAAGGGCGCTTACTGAGCTGGCCAGAGAAGGGTATATCCGTAAGGTGAAAGGGAAAGGGAGTATTGTCAGTGCTACCCGGAAGTCGCTGGGACTGCTTTCCTTCAAAGGTTTTTCGGAGGTGGTTGGAGCCGAGCACCAGGTAAAGACCATGATGCTGCGTATTCCTACATCAGCCGTGTGGCCTGAACGATTTTTTTATGCACTGAATGAAGAAGAAGCAAAAGCAGGGTGTATCTCATTCGAGCGGGTGCGCTTTGTAAACGAAGAGCCCATCATGATCGAGTATACCTACCTGCCGCACTCGGGCTTGCACGAGTTCTGTGAAAAGCCCTTTGTCGATGGGTCGTTGTTCAAAACACTAAGCCTGAATCACCAGATCGAGATTACCAATATTGAGCAGGACATACGGGCGGTATCGGCTGACGAAGTCACGGCTTTTCTGCTGAAGGTCAAGCCACTAACGCCTCTCGTACAGATTTACCGCCGCTACCATACCAGCCGCCCCGACTACTATATCTATAGTCATCTGTACTGCAATACTGAGCAGTACACCATCAGTAATTTTCAGTAATACACCTTCATCATTTATATCAACAGCCCGCATGGGCTCCTATTATGAGCATTATCAACGAACTAGCCAAAATGATTGATCACTCCCTGCTGCACCCTACCATGACCGATGCGGACCTCCGCCAGGGTTGTGACATAGCGCGCCAGTATGGGGTAGCATCCGTATGTATAAAACCCTATGCGGTGGCAGCGGCAGCCGAATGGTTATCCGGGTCGGATGTACTTGTGGGTACGGTTATTGGCTTTCCGCAGGGCAATAGCCTCGTTAGTATCAAAGTGGCGGAGGCGCTTCAGGCTTGCCGCGATGGCGCTACCGAGATAGACATGGTCGTGAACATAGGCAAGGTACTGCAGGAGGACTGGGACTACGTGCGGCAGGAGATCAAAGCTGTTACCGATGCCTGCCATGCCGAAGGGGCTATCGTGAAAGTGATTTTTGAAAACGACTATCTACCTAACGATACCTATAAGATCAGACTATGTGAAATATGCAGCGAGGTAGGGGCGGATTTTGTCAAGACCTCTACCGGCTACGGATTCGTGAAAGGCACCGACGGGAAATACTCCTATGAAGGAGCTACAGAACACGATCTGAAGCTGATGCGCCAGCACAGTGCGCCCCAGGTACAGGTAAAAGCCGCCGGAGGGGTACGTACGCTGGATGACCTGCTGAAAGTGCGGGAGTGGGGAGTTACCCGTATCGGAGCCACTGCTACCATCGCTATCATCGAAGAAGCCAGGAACCGCTTCGGCGGCGGAAGTACCGTAGCCAGCCCGGTAGTATCAAACGATACGTCGGGCTACTGACCCCATTCATTCTCCAAATCCTGAAATTCACTCTGCCGTTCGCGGCGGTTCGTCTGAATTGACTACCCGGGAGGCTTCATAGCTAATAGTTTTGTGTCAACCACATAAAGCTATTAGCCATGAAGCCTCTTTACTTTTTACTATTCTTACTCACCACTACGGCTCAGGCCCAGACACTCCTCAGCGGCAAGGTCACCGACCGTAAGGGTCACGCGCTACCTGGTGCCAACGTGTTTCTGAAAGGTACCTACGATGGAACGTCCACGGATACACTAGGTAGATTTAGCTTTGAGACCTTTGAGAAAGATACGGCTACGCTGGCTGTCAGCTACATGGGCTATGAGTCCTTTGAGAGAAAGCTTCTGCTGGATCAGAAAGAGGTAGTACTGACCGCAAAGCTGGAAGAGCTGGCCAATGAGCTGAATACCGTAGTCATTACGGCGGGCGCCTTTGAAGCCTCGGATGAAAAGCGGATGGCCATGCTCAAACCACTGGATATTGTAACTACCGCCGGAGCCGCCGCCGACATTACGGGAGCCATGCAGCTACTGCCGGGGGCACAGCGGGTAGGGGAGCAGGAGGGACTCTTTGTACGGGGAGGTTCGGGTCTGGAGACCAAGGTAGTCATAGACGGGATGATCGTACAGAATCCATTCTTCAGCTCAGTACCTGATGTGCAGCAACGGGGGCGATTTAATCCGTTTATGTTCAAAGGTACTTCGTTCAGTACAGGGGGGTACTCAGCTCAATATGGGCAAGCGTTGTCGTCGGTGCTGCTGCTGAATACCACTGACAAAACCAGCGGCAATGGACTGGGTGTAAGCCTCAACCTGGCTAGTGCGGGCCTCAACTACGACCATGCTACCGAGAAGCAGTCGGTGTCGGTGGTAGGGTACTATGGTAATCTTAAGCCGCTCTTCGCGCTGGTGCGGCAGAATATCGAATGGCTGCACGAACCGGAGTTTGTAGGCTCGTCGCTGACCTACCGATTCAAAACTTCCCAGACGGGCCTGCTGAAAGTATACGGTATGTACTCCGATAGCCGCATGAGCATGAACTCGGTAGTGCCGGGCGGTGAGGGTATCAAGAACCGCCTCGACCTGCACAACCGCAATGCCTTCACCACCAGTACCTACACCGATAGCTGGGCGGAAGGTAAGTGGTTACTCAATTCAGGCTTCTCGTACAGCCGCAACAGCGACAACATGGCCTTTGATGGCTTGGGTATGGATCGGCTCGACGAGCGTACTCAGGCACGGGCGGTACTGACCCGGCTCTTATCAGGAAATAACTCAGTACTATTCGGGGCCGAGATTCATGCCATCAACTTGCAGAACGGCTTTGGTGGTACTAGTTACTCCTTGCATGACCGCTACACGGCGGCTTTTGCCGAAACCGAAATCTACCTGAGTCGCCAGATGGCCGGACGTGTGGGGGTACGGACGGAGTACTCCTCCCTGCTCAACCGCTTCAACCTGGCGCCCCGACTCTCGCTAGCCTACAAGACAGGTACCTATAGCCAGGTATCATTGGCGGCGGGGCAGTTTTACCAGAATCCCGACTACCGCTACCTGTATCGGAACCCCGACCTGAACTTCGAACGCGCCGACCACCTTATCCTGAACTATCAGGTGATGAAGAAGGGCCGTACCTTCCGGGTAGAGACTTTCTACAAAAACTACGCACAACTGGTACGTGAGTACACGGGGCAGCCTTTTGACACCAACCCCTACCGCTTCCCCTGGGGGAGTACCAACAACGCCGGCTACGGCTATGCACAAGGCTTTGACCTGTTCTGGCGCGATCAAAAGACTGTAAAGAGCCTTGACTACTGGGTTACGTACAGCTACGTAGATACCCGACGCCTGTTCCAGCAGTACCAGGTACTGGCTACGCCTACTTTTGCCTCCAACCATAACGTGAGCCTGGTGGCGAAGCGGTGGTTCGACCAGCTCAAAACCAGCGTAGGGATGACCTATGCCTACACCAGCGGCCGTCCGTACTACAACCCCAATCACGAGCGCTTCCTGACCGATAAGACCCCGGCGGTACATAACCTGAGCTTCACAGCCAGCAAGCTAACCAGCATCCGGGGCAATTTTGCGGTACTGTACGTGGCCGTTGATAATCTGCTCAATACCCGCAACGTATTTACCTACCGCTACACCGCCGATGGCCGGACCCCGAATGGATATTCGCGCTACGCCGTAGGTCCGCAGAGCTATCGCAGCTTCTTCGTAGGTATGCAGGTATTCCTGTCGAAGAAGGCGGTGGTGAAGAAGGAAGATTTGTAATAATCAAGAATTGATAATTATGAATGAAGAATGTTTTTTTCTCAACAAGCTACCATCTGTATTGATATAGAAAAGTCCAAAAACTAACAGCTACTAACTAACAACTACCACCTATCTACTAACAACCAAACAAACCATTGCCATGAAGACAATCTTTATTTCTGCCCTTACCCTGGTACTATCCATGACGCAACTATTTGCTCAGAGCGACAAGTACACCCAGGCCATGACTACCACCGTAGACGCCCTTAACCAACAAGAGGGAAAGCAGCCTGATATGGCGGCTTATCAGGAGTTGGCCAATCGTTTTGAACGTATCGCGACGGCAGAACCCAAAGAGTGGCTCCCGCGCTACCACGCCGCCTATTGCTACACTATGCTGGGCGTCATGGGAGATGATGCGACGCAAAAAGAGCAACGACTGGATAAAGCCGAGGCAATGCTGAAGGAAGTGGAAACGCTGGACGGACAGCCGGACGATGAAGTAGAGGTACTTAAAGCGTTTGTAGCGCAGGGACGGCTGGCCATTGATCCTATGTCGCGCTGGCAGACCTACGGAGCTGTATTTGGGGAACATTTGGCAGCTGCTAAGGCTGCTAACGCCGACAATCCACGCATCTATGTACTAGAGGGTACCAGTTTGTTCTACACGCCGGAGCAGTTTGGCGGTGGAAAGAAAGTGGCAAAGCCTCTGTTTGAAAAAGCACTGGAAAAATTCGCTACCTTTAAATCACCAGGTGCGACCTACCCACAGTGGGGGAAGGGGCAGGCTGAGTGGATGGCAGCTCAGTGTAATCAGTAGATAGTACTTTGTATAAACAGGCAGGTAGTGGCCGTCCGATGGCAAGAGATATATCGGGCGGCCCTAAACCAGTACAGATATGAATCGCCAGGAACTGCTTGACAAGCAGAAACAAACAAAAGGGGCACTACGAGTACGGGGTACCTCTATGAATGATCAGGATTTCAGCTACATGGACCTGTCCGGGTCTGACTTTAGCTTTGCTAGTCTCAACCGGGCCAACTTTGAAGGCAGTAACTTACAGAATGCTGTGTTTAAGTTTTCTTCTTTGAAAGGGGCCAATTTCCGGAATGCCGACCTGACCAATGCAGATCTGAGCTGTAGCAATCTGGTAGGAGCAGACATGACCGGAGCCCGGATTGGTGGAGCCAACTTTAGCTTTTCGGCCAAGAGTAGCAGTAGCTCTACCTGGCGTGAGCTGAGTCTGACGGGACTGCTACAGAGCCAAACCTGGATGGCTACGGTGCTGGCTATCCTGATGGGAGCAGTTATCGTCTACGGTGTAAGTGGTATTGTCTACTTTACCAATCAGATGTTGACCGCATCGGACCCGCTGGTGATGCGGTTGAATCAGTGGGTAGTTATGAACAACATCCTGGCCGGTGTTATGACAGTAGTAGTCACCCAGATGGTATCGCCCTGGCTCGAAACTACGTTCAGGCATTCCTACGTACAACACATCATTCTATCGTTGATCATACTGATTTCCTACCTTAGTCTGACCAGCGCCTTTTACTTCTGGCAGGGGCGGGCTATATTTTCAAGGGCTGAAATCACATCGGTTAGTCAGTTTCGTAACGCTCCCTGGTATGTATACACATTTGGTCCTCTGCTGGTGTCCAATATCTTCTACTACCTGGGCCGGCAGGGCCGGCAGCTTACCCAAAAGATCACGGAGCAGGAGTATCAGCTACTCAACCTCGAAAAACTGAAAACTCGTGCGGAGCTGGATGCGTTGCAGGCCCGGATTAGTCCGCACTTTTTGTACAATTCACTCAACAGTATAGCCAGTCTGGTACACGAAGATCCGGATAAAGCCGAAGAGATGACCCTGCTGCTCTCCAAGCTATTCAGGTACACAACAGGGCGCAAAAACAACGACTACTTTGATACAGTCACCCAGGAGCTGGAGATGGTCCGGACGTACCTGCAGGTAGAGCAGGTGCGCTTTGGCGACCGGCTTCAGTACAAGGTGGAGGTGGCCAGTCCGGAACTGAATGAGTTGAATATTCCCAAGTTTATACTGCAGCCCCTGGTCGAAAATGCGATCAAACATGGTATTTCCAAGCTAGCGGATCAGGGTTGTATCGTGGTGCGTATTTATGAGTCGGGGGGCTGGCTGCAGCTGTGTGTGCAGGACAACGGTCCCCAGTTTTCTGAAGCCATGGGCGGAGGCTACGGCATCCGGAGTATTCAGGATAAACTGAAGCTACTCTACGGAGACGATGCCCGGCTAGAGCTGCATAATCAGCCTGTTAAATACGTTGCCATTGGTATCCGCATGTTGCGCCTACAACAGGGGTCGGCTCCTGCTGCTTAATCCAGATTATCAGTACAATTATTATTTCACTCACTATGCAATTTCCTCTACGAACCATACTTATTGATGACGAGCAACTAGCCCTGAATCGCCTGCGCCGATTACTGGAAAAACACCCGGATGTATTTCAAATAATAGCTGAGGCCCGTAACGGAGCCGAGGGACTGGTGATCCTGGAAGAGCATCGGCCCGATATTATCTTTCTGGATATTGAAATGCCGCTCCTGAATGGCTTTGAGATGCTGTCCAGGGTAACTACCATGCCCATGGTGATATTCGCTACCGCTTATGACCAGTATGCTATCCGTGCCTTTGAAGAAAATTCAGTTGACTACCTGCTGAAGCCCATCGAGAACGAACGCCTCCTGAAGACCATTGACAAGCTACGTAGCCTGGTAATTAATGGCCAGCAAAGTCAGGTTCAGAACCCTTACGCTGATAACCTCCTGCGTCTGCTAGAGCAGATGAAGCCAAAGAAAGAGCTGTTTTCCCTATCGGTCAAAACGGGCGATAAGATCCTGCTGGTACCTCTGAGCGAAATCACGCATTTTGAGGCGGAGGACAAATATGTGTTCCTGAATACCCTAACCGGGCAGAAATATTTATTGAACTATACCCTGACTACTCTGGAAGAAAAGCTGCCCAATCATTTTGTGCGGGTAAGCCGGTCGGGTATTGTCAATACACATCATATTGGTGAAATTCAAAAGTATTTCAGTGGCAAATATCTGATACTGATGCGTGACCGCAAGTCTTCACAGCTGCAGACAGGTAGTACCTATAGCGATAGCATCCGCCATCTTATTGATTTATAATACGATTGATAGTACGTATTCCGCAGGAGATACTTTGAAGAGGGCTTACTTATTCCTAAATTGCGCCCCTGTTTTTAGTTGGCTACTCCTCCTCTTTTGATAACCGCTGGCTCACATGCTTCGGGTAATTGCATAAATTGGATTTATCCGGAGGAGTCAACTAGGCGCAGATGCAATCATATCTATGCTATCAATTGTTAAAAAAAGTTAAAAGAGGCCTGCGGAATGAAAGAACTGATTGACCAGAGCAATCTACCAAAGCACATAGCCGTTATCATGGACGGTAACGGACGGTGGGCGCAGAAGCAGGGCGCGGCACGCATATTCGGTCATCGCAACGCTATCAAAGCGGTACGTGAAGTAGCGGAAGGATGTGCCGAACTTGGAGTGGGATATCTGACACTCTACGCATTTTCAACCGAGAACTGGGCACGTCCCCGAATAGAAGTACAGGCCCTTATGGAGCTTCTGGTACATACCATCCGAGATGAACTTCCCACATTGCAAAAAAATAATATACGCCTGGACTCAATAGGCGACCTGGACAGCCTGCCTGCTGGCTGCCGTCGCGAACTTTCCGAAGCTATCGAAAAGACCCGTAGCAATACTGGTCTGAACCTGATACTGGCGCTGGGATACAGCGGCAAATGGGACATAGTACAGGCCGTTCAACAGCTGGCACACGAGGTAAAATCTGGTCAATTACAACCCGAAGACATTAGTGAGGGTCTTGTAAATGAGCGGCTTGCTACGCAGGGGCGTCCTGACGTAGACCTTATGCTACGTACCGGCGGCGATCATCGTATCAGTAACTTCCTGCTGTGGCAGCTGGCTTATGCTGAGTTGTACATCTATGATGATGTTTTCTGGCCCGATTTCCGCAAGAAACACCTGTATGAGGCTATTGTGTCTTACCAGCAGAGAGAGCGGCGGTTTGGCAAGACTAGCGAACAGGTTAAAGTGGGTGGTGTTAAATAATTCGATATGAACCTCTTCAGATCTTTTACCAAAAATTTTGATTGCTTCGGCATCCGCACCGGCTCAGCTCTGGTAGCGCTACTACTAGGCCTGACACTTTCAGCCGAGGCACAACGCATCGGTCTGGGTAGTGGTAACACCAACGCCCCTCGGTCTACTACCGAACTGGACTATGCTAATCCCAAAGAGTACGAAATAGCGGAAGTAACGGTATCGGGTACTCAATTCCTGGATCCTAACTCCATGATCTCGATCTCTGGCCTTAAGGCCGGTGATAAGATACGTATTCCGGGTCCGGCCGTTACATCATCCATTCGTCGGATGATGGATTTTGGTACGCTGGATGATGTCGAAATCATGTACACCAAGATTGAGGGCGATAAAGTATGGCTGAACATTGATATCAAAGAGCGTCCCCGTCTGTACAAGGTGACCTTCTCGGGCATCCGAAAAGGAGAGCAGACCACGCTGAACGATAAGGTAAAGCTGATAAAGGGGCGGGTAATTACACCGACTATCATCAAGAACACACAGCTGGTGATTAAGAAGTTCTTTATGGATAAAGGCTTCTATAACACGTCAGTAAAGGTGGTACAAATACCTGATTCTTCACGCGGACAGGCTACTCTAAATTTTATTGTAGATAAGGGTAAAAAGGTAAAGATTGAAGAAATTAATATTGAAGGTAACGAGGCCATCTCTGACGGGAAGCTGAAGCGTAAGCTAAAAGGTACTAAGGAGAAGAAACTGTGGCACGTATTTACACCTTCTAAGTTTATACCTAAGAAATACGACGAAGATAAGGATAAGCTGATAGCCTTCTATCGTAAAAACGGGTACCGTGATGCGACCATTGAGTTTGATACGGTAAAGCGTGACGGTGAAGATCTGCGCATAGCGATGCGAATTGACGAAGGTCCTAAGTACTACTACCGCAATATCACATGGGATGGTAACTATCTGCACAAAGATGAGCGGCTAAGTACTATACTTGGACTCAAAAAAGGAGATGTATATAATCCGGAAGAACTTGATAAGAAGATTAACGGGATACCCGGTGCCGATGTAAGCTCGCTGTACATGGACGATGGCTACCTGTACTTCAGCGCCAGACCCATTGAGAAAGCTGTTGAAGGCGACTCTATCGATATTGAGATGCGTATTTTCGAAGGAAAGCAGGCTACAATTAACCGCATCATCCTGAATGGAAATACCAAGACCAGCGACCGGGTAGTACTTCGCGAACTATTCACCCTGCCGGGACAGAAGTTCAGCAAGACCGAGCTGATTAACACCCAGCGTCAGCTGTCTCAGATGGGCTATTTTGACCCTGAAAAAATTCAGATCAACCCTGTTCCGAACCAGGCTGATGGTACCGTGGATATTGAATATACCGTAGAAGAGAAGCCCTCTGACCAGATCGAGCTCTCAGGTGGTTGGGGAGGTTATATCGGATTTGTAGGTACCCTGGGACTCGTGTTTAACAACTTCTCCCTGCGTAATATACCTAACCGCTCTACCTGGCGGCCCCTGCCTTCGGGTGATGGTCAAAAACTAGCTGTTCGCTTCCAGGCCAATGGTCGTCAGTTCCAGACCTACTCACTCTCGTTCAGCGAGCCGTGGTTTGGTGGTCGTAAGCCCATCAACTTGGGGGTAGCGCTAACGCGTACCGTATACCGCATTACCGATTATGCACAGATGTACCGGAGGGTATCGGCCAGAGATCAAAGCTTCATTGGATCGTACTACAACAATGGTATTACTTTCTCGCTGGGGCGTCGTCTGAAGGAGCCGGATCGTTTCCTGGTACTAAGCCATTCACTGTCGTTGCAGCGTTACCGTCTGGACAGCCTTGACTTCTTTAACATAGGCTACAGAAATGGTATCTCTAACAACATTACATTCAATACTACGCTGTCGCGTAATACCCTAAGCGACTTCCAATATCCTCGTAGCGGATCATCGTTCTCACTAAGCGCTACCCTGACGCCTCCTTATTCGGTATTCCGTCAGAAGGAGTTCAGCGATTCGCAGGATCGCTTCAAACTAGTAGAGTACCACAAGTGGATGTTCGACGCCAGCTGGTACGCAACTATCACGGGTAAGCTGGTAGTAAGTGCCCGCGCTCATATGGGCTTCCTGGGTAGCTATGGTAGTAAAGTAGGCCTTAGCCCCTTCGGACGGTTTATTGTAGGTGGATCCGGTCTGGCCGGACAGGGATCATTCGCACTGGCTGATCAGGACATCATCGGTCTCCGTGGATACGAAGACCGCAAGGTAGGCCCGCTGAGCCCTAACGGAACTTTGACCGGCGGCGGCGGTGTTGTATACAATAAGTTCGTTATGGAAATGCGCTATCCCGTTTCGCTCAATCCACAGGCTACCATCTTTGTGTTGAGCTTCCTTGAAGGAGGTAATAACTGGGGTAACTACCGTGACTACAATCCTTTCGACATCAAACGTTCGGCCGGGGTGGGTGCACGTATATTTATGCCAGCTTTTGGTTTGTTAGGTATCGACTGGGGATACGGTTTCGACCGGATTCAGGGCTCGCAGACCCGCAGTGGAGGGCAGTTCCATTTCACAATTGGTCAGCAAATCCGATAATAATGGGCAGGAGTGTTCGTTATAGTGTGCAAAAAATCAGCCCCTTCGCATGAACAAGTTCCTAATTTTAGTAGTTTTGTCGTCCATTTTACCGGTAACGGCTCAGGCTCAGAAGATTGGGTATGTAGATATGGAGTTTGTGACCAGCAAAATGCCGGAATACCAGCAAGCACAAGCCGAAATCAACCAGTTTTCGGAAAAGTGGGCGAAGGAAATTCAGGAAAAGTTTACGGAAGTAGACAGGTTGCAACGAGCCTACATGGCTGAGGAAGTACTACTGACTGACGAACTCAAGCGGAAGCGTCAGAACGAAATTCGGGAAAAAGAACTCGAAGCCCGCGAGTACAACAACAAGGTATTCGGCATGAATGGCATGCTGTTTGAGAAAAAAAAGGAACTCATGAAACCGGTACTCGAACGAGTGCAGCGGGCAGTGGATAAGGTAAGTGCCCAGCGGCGTCTTGACTTTCTGTTCGACAAGTCCAGTGACTTTGTGATGATCTATACTAATCCCAAGCACGATTATACAGATTATATCATGGAGGAGTTAGGAATTGACATGAAGCCCGCAGCAGCCACAACCAGTCAGACAGTGGCGCAACCTGTAAAAAAATAGTACTATATACAACCAGAAAACCAAAATAGTTATATACCAATGAAAAACAAATTGTTTGCTTTGTTGGCGGTATTTGCCCTAGCTAGCACCCCTCTCCTGGCTCAGACTACCGCATCGACAACTCCTACCAAAATAGGATACACTAACGTGGATTTTATCCTAGGTAAGTTGCCCGACAGCAAGAAAATCCAGAACGAACTAGAAGTAACCAAAGCTCAGCTAGACAAAGCTCTTTCTGATAAATATAAGGAGTTCCAGGATAAACTTGACGTATATAACAAGACTGCCGGTAACATGACCGATGTGATCCGGGCTGATAAGGAGAAAGAATTGCAGAATCTGCAGAGCTCTATCCAGGACTTCCAGCGTAACTCAGAGCAGTCTCTTCAGACCAAGTACCAGCAACTGCTAGAGCCAGTACTTGGCAAGATCAACACCGCTATTCAGGAAGTAGGTAAAGATAATGGTTACCTGTACATCCTGAACTCGGATGCCGGAGCTAACACGACTCCTATCCTGCTGTACGTTGGTTCAGAAGATAATAACGTAACTGATCTGGTACTGAAAAGACTTGGCGTTGATCCTAAAGCTGTTGAGCAGCCTGCTGCTGCTAAACCAGCAACACCAGCGAATGCTACTAAGGTTAATACACCGGCTCCTAAGAAATAATCAGGACAGGTTCCTAACTTGCAGAGCGGGGCTATGTAGCCCCGCTCTTTTTGTTTATGAAGCATTGGACAAATAGTTCTAAGATTCTCTGACAGATTACCTGTGGACGTTGTTGTTACTAATACAAATTGCACTGTAGTCGTTCCAGTAGATATTGTTAGCACCTTGGGAAGGTTGAATAGTATACTAGTTATATTACTACCTAGTACTTCTCTACGATATTATTTTGGAGCCTTCTCGTGGAAAATTGCAATTAGTGCTTGTGGAGTGAGATAGGGTAGTTTGAAAATTAAAATAGCACAATACTAGCTTTGATGGATACGGGATTCACTAATTTTGCGTTACAACAAGGTATCCCCGCGTATAGACACATATTGAAATATACATGTATTTACTTAGGAGATTAAGCTGCTGGCTTATTGCACTGCTTGCCACAGCTCCCGCTTTCGCACAGGACTCAATTACTAATGTATCCGGTACTGAGCCCTTACAACTGATACTTCCTACTAAACCTGACTGGAGTATTGTGGAGGAGGGACAGGATGTGACTTTTCAGCTTACTACCCGGGGCGGAAAGTCTGATACGGTCTATTATAGCATCGTAAAAGGGCGTCAGGAAGGAATGATTTTTGATACCCTGGGTAAATTTGCCTGGAAGCCTTCCTTCGATATCGCAGATCGTATTAATACTGTAAAGACCATTCCGGTTGTTTTTGAGGCGCATACTACCGCCGGAGAAAGTGTCACACAGCAGGTAAATTTTAAGGTCGTGCATGTCAACCGTCCGCCTGAGGTTGATGAGATTCGCCCATTCTATGTACAGTACAGCAATCAGAACACGTACCAGATTGATATGAACGCGGTGCGTGATGCTGATAATGATCCCATCGTAATCATACCGGTTGCGGAGCAGATGCCCGAAGGAATGAGGGTGTCGGCTTCAGGCGAGGTAGTTTGGGCTCCTTCTCAAAGGCAGTTCAATATCCTTAGGAATGGTGGTCCTCGCTTCATCGAATTTTACGTCGAAGATCAGCCTTCGAAGGCTCGTACTAAAGGCCGGTTAAAGCTGGAGATTACGCAGATGGACCTCGAGCCCGAGATTACAGCCGTACCTAAGGACCTGGTTATTAAAAGCAAGGAGAATAGTACCATCAATATTAAGTTCTTCCTTTCTGATCCGAATGGTGATGAAGATATCACAGCTTTTGATTTTATATCTGATAACCGCGGCGTACCATCCAAAGCACTGGTCAAAAATACCCCAACCAGCTATGAGTTTATCTGGGAGCCAGGCTATGACTTTGTAAAAGACCCGTTCGACTCGCTTGCTTTTGATATTACATTTTATGTGCTGGATAAGGCCAAGAACCGTAAGGAGAGAAAGTATCGGTTTGTAATTCAGAATACTGTGAATGAAGGCCAGCGCGATAAATACCTGTATACATTGTACCGCCAGTCCCTGGTCAATGCCTGGGGGCTTCTGGAGCAGATGAAAGAGAAAGAGGAGGAGCTTAAAAGAGGCTACCGCCGCGCTAAAAAGGGAAAGCAGAACCGCTCCGTAGTAAATGCCTCACTGGGGGCTGCTACGGGTCTGGCACCGGTCATAGTGAGCCCGAATAACCCGGAGTCCCAGATGGTGCAACGACGAATATCTACCATAGGTGGTACTACCGTTATGACCATTGGTACCCTTGAAGCCACTGAGGTAATCGGGAAGTCCACCAAAGACCTGCTGGATCGCTTCAACTACGTGATGGAGAAGAAGAGTGACCTGCAGTACAAGGGTGATATATTCGCTCGTGAATACGCACTCAAATCAGCTCGACGTAATCCGGATTTTATCCGTAAGCTGGATGAATTCCGGGCTGTAATGAACCTGAGAGGACTGGTAGCTCTGGAGCTGGACGCCAACTGGGAAAACAAAAAGGAAGCCACTGACAAAGCTATAAAGAGGGCCTTCAAGGACTTCTCTCCTCTGGATGAAGACCAGCAGTAAGTAGCACAACAAGAATTTCAACAACAGGCAGTTGTTATAAAAAAAGGAAGCGTTAAACGCTTCCTTTTTCATTTTCATCCGTGGTAGTATCTGGATCTCCCGAACTAGCGGTGGGATACTCAGTATCGGGAGTTATGATGTTATAATTAACAGTACTGTCTCTTTCTTCTTCCGGTTGTGTAGCGACTACCTCTATGTCGTCAACGGGTTTAGATTCGTCACGATGTTCATCCTCTTCGTGTGGGGGAGATGTGAAGAAATGGCTCTGGAAGATCAGTATAAAACAAACACCTACGAATATACAGGCATCAGCTATGTTGAAAATAGGCGTAGAGTAGTACTGCCCACCCCAAAGAGGTACCCAATCCGGAATAAATCCTTCCCAGAAGTCAACAAAAACCATGTCAATAACCTGTCCGTGGAACCACGGAGTAGGAGACCCATAGGGAGCATTGCCTAGAAAAACACCATAAAAGGTACTATCTATCACGTTACCGACGGCCCCCGCCAGGATCATGGACAGGGCCCATAGCAGGCCAGAAGCCGCGCCACGGTAAGCCAGGTGTACCAGGTACCAGCCTATGGCACCCATTGCTACCAGACGGAAAAGTGTCAGAAACAATTTGCCGTACTCATGGCCAAGCTGCATTCCGAATGCCATCCCTGGATTGAGTACATAATGTAGTTTAAGCCAATCCCCAATCAAACTGATCTGGCCCGAGAAGCCCGGCTCCATATTGTAATGTACCAGTAACTTGGATGCTTGATCTATGCCGATCAGTAATACGCTGAAAAGTAGGTATTTAATGGGGTTTTTGGAGTGGTTCATTCTGCACGGGTTGAAAAAATTTCTTCCTTAGCACCACCCAATAGTAGGCTAAGGAAGAAAGTGAGATGCAAAAATAAGCTTTTTTCCAGGCTTACATAGTACTTATGCCACGGCGTTTGATTTCGCTCTTTACCAGAAGGTACTCTCGGCTACTCTGACCGGCAATAGACTTGTTTTCCTGAGCGCGGCGGAACAGATAAGGCATCACAGCATCAATAGGTCCGTAGGGCACATATTTGGCTACGTTATAGCCTGCTTTGGCCATATTGAAGGAGATATTGTCGCTCATACCCTGCAACTGTGCAAACCACACGCGCTGGTCATTTTGTGCTATACCCCTTTTCTTCATTTTGCTGGCACAGCATAGCGAGCTGAACTCATTGTGGGTACCCAGGCAGACAGCAATATGCTCAATGTGCTCCAGACAGAAGTCGACCGAAGCATTGAAATCATTATCGGTTGCTGCTTTATTCTTATGAACCGGATCACAATATTGATTTTCACGGGCGCGCACGCGCTCCTTCTCTATATAGGCACCACGTACCAGCTTAGCCCCCAGGTAGTATCCCTTGTCACGGGCAGTGAGGTAGGCATTTTTAAGCTGTCCAAGGGTTTCATGGCGGTACAACTGGAAGGTATTGTAAACGATGGGTTGCTGACGGTTGTACTTACCCATCATTTCGTAAGCCAGCTTATCGATCACATCCTGAATCCAGCTCTCTTCAGCATCGATAAAGATACGAACGCCCTTGTTACAGGCACGGGAGCAAAGGCTGTTGACCCGTGAACGAATCCGCTCGAAAGCCTCCTGTTCACTGGTAGTGAGTTCGGCCTTCTGCTGTACTTTTTCCAGTAGCTCAGTAGAGCCGATACCGGTCACTTTAAATACCGTAAAGGGAATGTGCTCGGACACAGCCGCTTTATCAATAGTACGTAGTATCTCGGCGGTAGTTGCTTCGAACGATTCTTCACTGTCTTCACCCTCCACCGAATAGTCCAGGATAGTGCCTATACCTGACTGAGCCAGAGCCGAAATTGTTTTTTCGCAATCGGTAATGGTCTCACCACCACAGAATTGTTCAAAAATGGTGTTCCGAATAAGATTTTTTACAGGTAAGCGTAACTCTAGAGCTAACTTTATAAAAAAAGTACCTAAATTTACAAGCCATGCCTGATTCATCATGGCAAAGAGCCAGTAGGTTTTGCGGAGTTTCGAATCAGATTGGGATGCGAAGGCTACGGAAGTGTCTTCAAATAATACAGGTGAAATGTCTTGTTGCGCTATTGAAGCCATTTTTATGTTTTAGCAGGTTTACTTAGTTCTTATAACAACGTCATTTTACCTCTATAACATACTCAGAAACAAAACAGTTTGTCATTGATAGAGGTGGTTTAGTTGTTGGGGCAACAAAATTAGTGAAACCCATGAATACCCTTGACACCCTCCCGGATAATTATAGTATTTTTTATTTTTATAATAGGTTAAGTTGTTGATTATGAATGCTTCGTTAGACATCCTACCGCTCAGTAGCTGGATCAATACCGACGGTAAGCCCTTGGTGATTGCCGGACCGTGCAGTGCCGAAACAGAGGAACAAGTTTTAGAAACCGCAACCCAGATCAAAGAAGAAGGTTTTGCGCACGTAATCCGGGCCGGTGTCTGGAAACCACGTACGCGTCCGGGAAGTTTTGAAGGTATGGGTGAAGCCGCTCTGCCCTGGCTGCAGTCGGTTAAGAAGGAGACAGGTTTGCCTGTAGCCGTAGAGGTAGCTACTCCACAGCACGTGGAGCTGGCGCTGAAATACGGCGTTGATATACTATGGATCGGAGCCCGTACAACGGTTAACCCCTTCAACGTACAGGAGCTGGCCGATGCCCTGAAAGGTGTGGATGTACCCGTGCTGATCAAAAACCCTGTGAATCCTGACTTACAACTATGGGTGGGTGCTTTCGAGCGTCTCAACCAGGCTGGTGTACGTAAGCTGGGAGCTATTCACCGTGGTTTCTCTAACGCACAGGAGACGAAGTTCCGTAACTCGCCCATGTGGCAGATCGCTATTGAGCTGAAGACACTCTTCCCTCAGTTGCCTGTTGTCGGTGACCCTAGCCATATGGCCGGTAAGCGTGCTTACCTGTTTGAGCTGGCTCAGCGTGCACTTGACCTGAACTACGATGGTTTGATCATCGAGTCACACCGTGACCCTGATAAGGCGTGGTCGGATGCTGCACAGCAGCTGACACCTGCCGCTCTGGGCGAAATGCTCCACGAACTGCACGTTCGTCGTGAGTCGTATGGTAGCGAATACCAGAGCCAGCTTGAGATCATCCGTGGCAAAATCGATCACCTGGATCGTGAGCTATTAGAGAATCTGGCAGCTCGTATGTCTTTGATTGAAAAACTAGCCGAATACAAGCGTGACAATAACGTAGCGGCTTACCAGGTAGATCGTTTCCGGGAGGTACTAAAAACTCGTGAAGAGTGGGGCAAGAGCCTTAACCTGTACCCAACGCTGGTAGACGAGCTATTCAAACTGGTACATATGGAATCCATTCGGAAGCAAACCGAAGTAATGAACCAAGTTAGCGCGTAACATACGCTGATGTAGTATAAAAAAGCTGCTTTCGAAAGAAGGCAGCTTTTTTTGTTTTTAGCGCCTAACCACCATCGGTATAGTAGTATAAAAGTGCGAAGCAGGTTAAAATATCAGTATTATAATAAGTAAGGAAGAGAGGGTAAGCGTCTTGCTTATACATAATTTAGACCAAGCCTATGAAGCGTATTATCTTCCTCTTACTACTCGTCATTGGCGAGGTATCAGCTCAGACATTTCAGAATCCGCTCCTGCCTTCCGGCCCTGACCCGTGGAGTATCTACAAGGATGGGTACTACTACTACATGCATACGATGGGAAACCGGCTGGTACTTTGGAAAACCGATAACCTGGCCCGACTACCCGAGGCCGAGCAGAAGACAATCTGGACACCACCCCCGACGGGGCCGTACTCCAAACAGATCTGGGCTCCTGAAATCCATTATCTAAGGGGCAACTGGTACATTTACTTCGCAGCGGATGACGGCAAGAACGAAAACCACCGGCTGTGGGTACTTGAGAACACCTCACCTGACCCCATGCAGGGCGAATGGACGCTCAAAGGCAAGCTTGCTGACCCCGGCGATCACTGGGCCATTGATGGCTCTGTATTTGAGCATCAGGGGCAACTCTACCTGGTATGGTCGGGCTGGGAGGGGTACCAGAACGGGCGTCAGGATATTTACATCAGTAAGATGAAAGATCCCTGGACTATGCAGGGGGAGCGGGTGAGAATAGCTACACCTACCTTTGACTGGGAACGGCACGGTACCATTAATGACTGGCAGAAAAAGAACGAGCCGCCCGTGGTACTGGTCAACGAAGGGCCACAGGTACTAGTCCGCGGCAGCAAGGTACACATCATCTACTCGGCCAGTGGCTGCTGGACCGACCACTACTCTCTGGGCCGGATCACAGCCCCGGCTACCAGCGACCTGCTGGCCCCGGCTTCGTGGAAGAAGCATCCCCAGCCCGTATTTCAGCAGTCGGCCGAGAATGGCGTATACGGTACCGGTCATAACTCCTTCTTTACATCACCTGATGGCAGAGAGGACTGGATCCTGTACCACGCCAACTCCGAACCGGGTCAAGGCTGTGGGAGGTTACGCTCTCCCAGAGCTCAGAAGTTTGAATGGGATGCTGACGATAATCCGGTATTTGGTAAACCTGTTCCTGCCGGTACCAGGCTGCCAGTACCAGCGGTAGGTGCTAGATAGTTTACTGATCCTAGAATTCAAAGAAGGGAGGCTCGATGCCATTTAAGCGTAGGTACACCAGTGCCTGCGCCCGGTGGTGAGCCGTATGCATAAAAGCTCTTAACAAGAAGTCGCGTCCGGTATGCTTCTGCCAGTACTCGTGGGTACCATAGCCGGTTTGGTCCAGTTGATGGTCGCTGAGCTTTTCGATGATGGCAGTACATTGGTCATTACAGGTAAGGTAGTAGTCTCGTAAAGTGGCCTTGCTGGTAGTGTCAGGCTCCTTGACTGGAGCTTGATTAACGATAGAGCCGATGAAGAAGGTATTCCAGTGGGCGGTGTGGCTAAACAGCTTTCCAAACGACATCTGGTCGGGAGTAGGTTTATAGTCAAGACTAGCTTCCGGCATCTTATCAAGTACCTTCAGACTATAATCCCGGGTGGCTTGCCACCGGTGAAGAAAATCATCCCGGAAGGTACTACTGGCCGAGGAAGATGTGAAGCCCAACGCTGGTAATGAAGCCAGCAAGGTACTACCCGTTATTGTTTGTAATGCTTCTTTTCGATTCATCAGTTGACTGCCGGTTGAGTAATAAGAGTGACCTGTAATGAAAGGTAGTACAAGCCTATATCTACCAGCAGGAGGGTTCGGAACTGGGGAAAGATGTGGAATATGTTCTCGAGAAAAACAGATAAGAGAAGGCTTACCCGATGACAAAGCACTTACACAGGGATGGCGCTATATGAGCTATCGGCATCTGTTTTAGGATGGTACATAACCATTAGGGGGAGAAGTGAGTTTGTTATGAAATGGGTACCAAATAGACTGGCCCACTATTTTTTATACTCCTAACACTACATTAACTACTAATACCTATGGACCAAACCGAACGTAAGCACCAGATAGTCGAAGCCTGCAAAGCCAGTATTAATGATAAAATAGCCGTGATCAGCGAAGACCTAAACAGGTTGCGCGATTCAGCCAGCACAAGCTATGACAATGAAGCCAACAACCAGTGGGAGGGGAACGAAGATGAAATGATGAATGATGTAGGTGATCTCCAGTCTCACCTGGATTACCTGGTCGAAACGGCAGGCCTTTTTAATCGGGTTGATTTTGGAAAGGAGTATGATACAGTAGAGCCGGGAGCTGTTGTGATTACAGATCAGAGAAATTTTTTAGTAGGTGTAGCCGGTGAGTTTAAGTGTGAAGGCGAAGACTTTATCGGTATTGTAGCTGCCGCACCCATTTATGCCGAAATGAAAGACAGAAAGTCGGGAGAAACCTTTTCCATGAACCAGGTCACCTATACCATCCAGGAAATATTCTGACTTCTGGAGGCCATTTACACATGTTTGGCTTTTTCACCCAGATTAAAACAACGACGGCAACGTGCTTCGTAATGGTCAGTTTCACCTAAGAGTACCCGTTGCTGAGAGGGGGAAAGCCGGTAGGAGTGGGACGCAACATCGCCACAAATCACACAGATGGCATGTACTTTGGTTACGTATTCGGCTATAGCCATTAGGTTAGGCATACAGCCAAAGGGGCGGCCCTGAAAATCCATATCCAATCCGGCTATGATGACACGCTTACCATTATCGGCCAGGTTAGTACAAATATCTACAATGGAATTATCGAAGAATTGTGCTTCATCCAGCCCGACTACGTCGCAGTTGCCCGCCAGCAGCAGGATCTCGGAAGCAGTCTGTACGGGGGTGGAGCGTATGGAGTTTTCATTGTGTGAAACTATGTCCTCCTCGTGGTAACGCTTATCAATGGCCGGCTTGAATATCTCTACTTTCTGTCGCGCAATTTTAGCCCGATTGAGCCGACGTATAAGCTCTTCAGTCTTCCCCGAAAACATTGATCCACAAATCACTTCTATCCAGCCTGTACGAGGGTGCAGAATTTCTTTTTTACGCGAAGGTTCAATGAACATTTTAGTATATTGGTGCGTCGGTCGGTGCCGGTTACTTTTGTTATATTTACAACTGCAAAGCAAACACATTTTCTTTACATCATCCCCCTTAACAGCCTTTTAAATCGTTATGTCAAATACACTGAATCAAGCGGCTTTGAAGCAGTACGTAAATCAGTTTACGTCAAAAGTCCTTTCTGACTTTTACTCCCGCAAGAGTGTCATCAGTGGCCCGGAGCTGTTGAAACTCACGCCATTAAAGCAAGTGAATCTGGGTATTGTGAGCCGCCTGTTCGACCAGTGGAAAGCCGATGCCAATGCCTTCCGTAGCCCCTATTTTGATTTTGAAAATGCAGAAGTAAAAAAAGCCCTCGAAGATTTTATGAACACGGTGTCACAGCATATGGCCGTGAACCGTGAGGGGCTAGAGCCGCTGCTAACCGAGTCGGTACAGGAGGCGCTTATGCTCCTGCTGGACCCGGAGGCTTATTTTGACGGTAAGCTACGAGCCATGCCTGACTTTGTTTTTACGCAGGAGCAAGCCCAGCGAATGGTAAAGTACACCCACATTCACGGCGGTATAGCCAAGTCCCTGGCTCTGCGGTTGACTGATAATGGTTCCACCTTTGTGTATTCAAATATCGCACTGCGCTGGCTTACTGATATCCTGAGCAACGGATCAGCCCTTGATGCGAAAGAGCCCTACGTGCAGCAGTTCTCAGAAGTAGTAGAGCTTGATATCCAAAAGATAGTAAAGGCGCCTGCGCCGGTTAAAGTGCCTGTAGCGGCGGCTCCCGCCGCACCTGTTGAAAAAAAGGAAAGATCATTCTTTGACTCCATCCTGACCGATACCAGTAGTGCTTCGGCTCCACGGGCTGCGACACCAGTTGCTAGTGCTGAAGCGGGTGCTGTAGCGTCGCCTCAGATTCTGCGTGACCGCAGTGAATCGATACCTGCTCCCAGCGGACCTATGCGTACTACCACCGCAGCGGATGATTCCCTGAACAACCGCTTCAAGGTAGAGATTCCAAAGGCTTCTGATGAAAACACGTACGGCAATGTGCCCATCAAAGTAGAGAGTATAGCCAAGAGTATACCTCTGGGGCAGCGGTTCATGTTCGTAAGCCAGTTGTTCAAGGGCAGTACTGATGCCTTTGAAGATGCTATCCGTGAGCTGGATCAGGCTTCCAGCTTTGACGAGGCCCACGATATGATCGTATATAAGTTTGCGTCAATCTACCGGTGGAATACCGACAGCGAAGCCATCAACGACCTACTTACAATTGTAAAAAGGAAGTTCAGCTAAAAATAGAGTAAGCTACTAATTGATCGCCCTTGGTATACAGTAGCAACTTATACAGACTAAGCAGGAGACTACTACCTCTGCTGATACTATGCGCACCGCCGGCCCTCGCCGGCGGTGATGCTTTTCCTATCGGTGCGCGATCGTGGGGTATGGCTAACGCTGTAGTGGCTCAATCTGATAGGTACTCTGTAGTCAATAATATAGCCGGATTGGCCGGTGTACGCGACGCTTCCCTTTTCTCTTCCTACCATACCTACTACGGCTTTGACGGGATAGGTACTATTGCCTTTGGGGCTGTGATGCCCATCAGCCGTGATCTTACGACCGGACTCTCCGTTCAACGGTTTGGTGATAAGCTATATAATGAATTAGCATTCGGAATAGGAGCCGGTCACCGCATCAACCGGATTAGTCTGGGTCTTAAGATAAGCTACGTACAAATAGCGGTCAATGCTCCTTCTCTGGCCCTAAGTCGTAAAGCGTTGTTGGTAGAAATGGGTGGAATCATGCAGCTCACCTCTAAGCTGGACTTTGGGGTACATATGTACAACGTAGTCCAGGGGAGCTTTACGGGTGAATCAAGTGAACAACTACCAACAGTACTACGAGCCGGACTGGCTTATAAGCCTATATCGGCACTTCGCCTGAGTGGGGAGTTAGTAAAGGATACCGCTCTGCCCACATCGTTTCGGGCCGGCCTCGAGTATGAGATAGTTTCCAGCCTCTTCGTACGCACGGGCATAGCTACCAAGCCCAATACCAATCACTTCGGGCTAGGGTACGCTGCCAATGGGTTCAATATAGATTACGCCGTACATACTCACCCACAGCTTGGCTGGTCACACCACGTTACCGTAGCTTACAGCTTCGCCCCAAAGTCAGAAGCCGAGTAGCTAAGGGTACTAAGCCTTAGGGGCAACTACTGCTTCCACCATAGTGATATACTGCGCTATACCCTCTTCGATCTCATGCACGTAGATAAACTCATCGGCTGTATGCGAGCGCTCCGAATGGCCGGGACCCATCTTGAGCGAAGGACAGTCCAGCAGGGCCTGATCAGAAGTAGTGGGGGAGCCGTAGGTATTGCGGCCCAGCGCTACGCCCGCCTGTACAATGGCATGTTCAACCGGTATACTTGAGGGGCGGAGCCGGATTGAGCGCGGCTGAATCTCAGACTGAATATTTTCCTTAATGGTCTCCACGATTTCTTCCAGCGTGTACTGGTCTGTCACTCTAATGTCAACTGTGAAGGTACAGGCATCGGGTACTACATTGTGCTGGGTACCAGCGTTGATAATGGTTACCGACATCTTGATAGGCCCCAGCGTAGGAGACACCTTTGGGAAGCGGTAGTTGGTCAGCCAGTTGATATCCTTGATTGCTTTATAGATGGCGTTATCCCCTTCTTCGCGGGCAGCGTGACCCGACTTGCCACGAGCGATGCAATCGATTACCAGCAGTCCCTTCTCAGCCACAGCCAGGTGCATCTGGGTAGGCTCACCTACAATGGCAAATTCGATGGGTGGTAGCTCAGGAACTACTATTTCCAGGCCTTCTTTGCCCGATATCTCCTCTTCGGCGGTAGCCGCCAGAGCAATGTTATAGGTAAGGTCAGAGCGGTCGTAGAAATGGCAGAAGGTCGCAATTAGTGATACCAGGCATCCGCCGGCATCATTGCTACCAAGACCGTAAAGCTTCCCATCTTTTTCAACGGGCTCAAACGGATCAAGCGTCCAGGATTTATTGGGCTTGACAGTATCGTGATGGGAGTTGAGCAGCAGCGTAGGCTTGGCCGGATCGAAATGCTGGTTCAGCGCCCAGATGTTATTCTTCTTACGCTGAAAAGGGATCTGCTTTTTCTTAAGAAACTCCTCAATAACCAGCGCAGTATTGTCTTCTTCGCGGCTGAAAGAGGGAGTTGCAATCAGGTTTTTCAGTAGTTCGGTCGCCTCTTGGGCGATGTTCTGCACGTATTCAGTATCTGTTGATAAAGCCATAGGGGCATTCTTTATTTTCCATATGCTATGCGCCAAAGGTACAAAAATTGTGCAAAACGACCGTATTCCCTGCTACTTAGCCAGCGTTGAGGTAGTGGTACTTGTACAATTCTTTTTATATTCACCTACCTGAATACCATCTCTGAATCACTATGGAAAAGTCATCCCTGCTACTATATGGTGCTAACGGCTACACCGGCCAACTCATTGTAGATATTTGTCATGAGTATGGTATAGTACCCATCCTGGCAGCGCGGCGTGAGGAGGCCATCCGTCCCCTGGCTGAGCACATAGGTACTCAGTACCGGGTCGTGGAACTGTCGGATCAGGAGGAGTTGCGGAGAGCACTGGCCGATGTAAAGGTAGTACTGCATGCAGCGGGACCTTTCAAATTTACAGCCCGTCCTATGATCGAGGCTTGCTTGGCTACGCAGACGCACTACCTGGACATTACCGGTGAGATAGAGGTATTCGAACTGGCTAAACAATACGATGAGGCGGCCCGTAAAGCTGGAGTTATGGTACTGCCGGGTGCCGGGTTTGATGTAGTACCTACTGATTGCCTGGCTCTATACCTCAAAAAGCAACTACCGGATGCTACCCACCTCAAACTGGCCTTTGAAACCGTAGGTGGTGGCTTATCACACGGTACGGCCAGTACTATGGTAGAGGGTTTGGGTGTAGGAGGAGCCGTACGTGAGAATGGCAAGATAGTAAGCAAAAAGCTGGGGCATAAAAGTATGTGGTTAGAGATCAATGGGCGGAAGCGCTTCTTCATGACCATTCCCTGGGGCGACGTATCTACCGCCTACCATACCACGGGTATTCCTAATATAGAAACTTACACCGGTATCTCACCTAAGGTACATAACCTGCTACGGTTTCAGGGGCTGTACAACTGGCTGCTAGGTTCAGCTCTTGTAAAAAAGATAGCGAAGAGCCGAGTAGACAAGATTACCGGCCCTACCGAAGCCATGCGTCGGCTGGCTAGTAGCCATGTGTGGGGTGAGGTAATTAATGCCTCCGGAAACCGTAGGATCGCTCAATTAACCTGTCCCGAAGGCTATACGCTCACCGCTCATAGTAGTCTTATTATAGCTAAGAAAGTACTAGATGGAAACTTTAAAGCTGGTTATCAGACACCGGCTTCGGCCTATGGTGAAGATCTAGTACTTGAAGTACCGGGCGTGGAGCGGGTGGGGTAGTATATTAGCCAAAAGGTCTGATTTTTTGTTATTGTAGTAATCATTTATGATATACCTATGCAACTGCCTTCTATACTTTCCAGTAACACAGCAGAGCTATCCGGACTTGTAAACAGTATCGGGTAGATAAGTTATATGCATTCGGATCAGTACTTACTGAACAATTCCAGGAGGAAACTAGTGATTTAGACCTACTAGTAGAACTGGAATCCATGTCTCCCGTTGAGAATGGTGAAACATTACTGAAACTATGGGAGGCATTGGAAAATCTATTTCAAAGGAAAGTTGACCTTTTAACTGAACAGCCTATAAAGAATGAGTACCTGAGAGAGAATATCAATAGGACAAAACGACTCATTTATGACAGAAGAAGTGAAAAAATACTTATATGATGTTCTGTTGGCTATTGAGCAGTTTCTGGTAGGTATTGAAAAGTTTGAGGATTATCAGAATGATTTAAAAACTAAAAGTGCCGTAGAAAGACAACTTTCCATTGTAGGGGGAGCTGTTAATAAATATGGTAAGGCAAGTACTGAGAAATTGTCCCATTCAGAACAAATAGTAGCTGTACGTAACCGACTTATTCATGCTTACGACGCGATTGATGATACTATTATCTGGGTAATCGTACAGAAGTACTTACTTATTTTGAAATCAGAGGTTAAAGAAAAGTTGAGCAGGTAGTTACATACAATATCACCCCGCCGCGATGATCAGCCCCAGCCCTATCAGGTAGCAGATCAGCATGAGGTTGAGGAGCGTAGAGGTCCCCTTAGGGGCATTTCGGAATTCTTTCCAGATGTAGATACCCCATATAGCAGCCACTACTGTGGCACCCTGGCCCAAACCGTAGGAGATAGCAGGACCTGCTTCGCCCGAAGCGATAATATTAAATGACATCCCGATGCACCAGATCACACCACCGGCTATACCGGTGAGGTGGCTGCGGACGTTGCCGCGGAAGTAGTCGGCATAGGATACGGGCTCTCCGGTGAAAGGGCGGTACATGAGCAGGGTATTGAACAGAAAGTTGCTCAGCAAAATACCTACAGCGAAGAACACTACCGCTGTATAAGGACTTAGCTTGCCCGGCAGGGGTTGGTTGAAATCCGGGAACATAGCCTGCGCCACGTACTTATAGAAGAATCCCATCAGCAAGCCTGCCACGACCGCCAGTACCAGCCCTTTGGTAGATACGCCCGGCGTGGATACGCCCTGAGTAGTACTCGACAGTTTGCGGTAGGCGCTGGCGTTGAGTAGAATGGCTGCCACTACCAAAGCCACGCCGCCAAACAGGAGCGTAGCATTGCCGACGGGCTGGTCGAGGTAGTTGACTATTACTCCCACGACCAAAGCCAGACCGATACCCACCGGAAAAGCAACCGACATACCCGCGATAGAGATAGCCGCCACCAGCAGGATATTGGCCGCGTTAAATAAGACCCCTCCCCATATGGCCGAGCCTATACTGGAACCATCCGCCTGTTGGACGTCAGGAATAAAGCTACGGCCGCCGTCGCCGGTACTTCCGAATGTGAAAGCAAACAGGAGCGCCAGCAGCAGGATACCCAACACATAGTCCCAGTAGAAGAGCTCGAAGCGCCAGTGTCCGGCGGCCAGTTTTTGAGTGTTGGCCCAGGAGCCCCAGCAGAGCATGGTTACAAAACAGAAAATTATAGCGGTAGTGTAGGTTTCGACGATGAACATAGGGAGGAGTTGGAGGAGCTAGGGTGTTGCTTTATCAGAAAGAAGACAGATTAGACTAGTTACGAAACTTCATGCCGATAGGGCATTGAGCTCTGTGCCCCCAACCGTGTAACCGAGAGAGCGGCGGCTTTACAGGCAAAGGCTACGGAATCCCGCAAGGATACCCCTTCGGCTAAGCCTACGGCCAGAGCACCGTTGAAGCAGTCACCGGCGGCGGTAGAGTCGATGGCCTTTACGGCTACTCCCTCTACGATACCTTCAAATTCACCGCTTAGTATATACGCACCCCTGGCGCCCAGCGTAATCACGACATGTGACACACCCATATCCTGCAAGGCACGAGCGGCTTTGCCTACACTCTCTTCGGTGACGGGGATACCCGTCAGTAGTTCGGCTTCGGTTTCGTTGGGGGTAATCAGGTAGAGGTGGGAGAGCAGGTCAGTGGCTAACCTCTGAGCGGGAGCGGGATTCAGGATCACCCGTAGTCCGCGCTGCGCGCTCCTCCGAATGGCATACTCTACGGTAGCCAGAGGTATTTCCAGCTGGAGGAGTACTATGTCATTGGGCGAGCAGGCATCAATAGCGGCTTCTACTTCGTCGGGTTGAAGATTACCGTTGGCACCGGGGGCGACTACAATGCAATTTTCGCCCTGATCATCCACGGTAATGAGAGCAACTCCCGACGGACCATCATCTTTGACAATAGCCGCTGTATCTATACCTTCCTTTCGAAATCCTTCCACAGCTTGTTCACCAAAGAGGTCATTCCCAACCTTAGCCACCAGCCGGACCGAGGCACCCAAGCGGGCAGCGGCTACGGCCTGGTTAGCTCCCTTTCCACCGGGATTCATCAAAAAAGTACCACCAATAACGGTTTCGCCGGGAGCAGGAAGCTTCTGAGTCTTTACGACCATGTCCGTGTTGGAGCTTCCTATCAGTAGGATGTTCATGTATATGTATGTTACAACCAGTATCGTATACTACTAGTGGTAAGCACGCTTAGGAGTTATTCTAATGCAACGGGTACAAAAAAAGCCCTTCACCACCAGGGCAAAGGGCTTTGACTAGCTGTACTTTTCTAGCGCGATACCAGCATTGATGATTGCTTCAGATAGCCTTCCCAGTTATCTATCTCTTCCAACACCTCAGGGCCTGGCATACTACCATTGTACATCAACTCCTGTAGAGCTGCTATATCGGCATCATGCTCCAGGCCCAGCACCGCCTTGATCTGATTATCTTTTATATAATACGCCAGAAATCGATCCTGCTGGAGGCTACCGCTGATCAGGACATCATCATAGTCCTCCACGTAGCCTACATACCGCAGATTGCGTCCCTGCTGATTGGTCCAGAAGAATGGAACTGTATCGTACAACTGACCGGCTCCGGCCATATTCTTACCCGCTATGCGACCTTGTTGTCCTGCTACTTTCCAGTGCTCAATCCGGCAGTGACCCGTCCCAAAAGGTACATAAGCAATATCTCCGGCTGCATATAGTGTATTAGTTATACGTAGGAATGAATCTACTTTGACACCTCCATCCTTTTCACGCTCTATACCTTTCAGAAAATCCAAAGCTGGCTTCACCCCAATACCAACCAGTACCAGATCGGCCGGTAGGGTATCGCCGTTATCAAGCACCACTTCATTTATTATATCTTCACCATTCAGCTTCATCACCTTTCGTTCCAGCCGGAACTTCACGCCTGCCTCTTCGTGCCACTGCTGTATACGCTTACCTACTTCCCGTCCCCAAATTTTCTGGAAAGGAGTAATATCCGGAGAAACAACGGTTACGTCACAGCCTCTTTTACCCAGGCTCATGGCTCCTTCCAGTCCGATAAATGAGCCTCCTACTATTACTACCCGGGTACCTTCGTTCGCCGCATTTCGTAGCTGACGACTATCTTTTAGCGAGCGCAACAGAAACACGTTGGGCTTATCAGCTCCCTCCAAACGAAGATTGCAGGTTTCACCACCGGTACAGAGCAGGGCTTTATCGTAGGTAAGTTGGCTGCCATTGTCAAAGTCAATTTGTCGGACAAATGGATTCAGGCTTTTAACACAATGATCTTTCAAAAGCTCTATGCCGTACTTTTCGTAAAAGTCAGCAGTACGCAGGGGCATCTGCTCGTCCGAGGCTTTGCCCTGCAGGTACATCTTACTGACGTTGGTACGGTCGTAAGGAGCCTCACTTTCGGCTGTAATCATGATGATTCGCCCCCGGTAGCCGGCTTCGCGCATACCTTCGGCGGCATACTGTGCAGCGACGCCACCACCTACAATAGCATATATATCTTTATTCTTTGGATCGCGCAGGGTAAGTGGATTGGGCTTACAGTCCGGCAGATCACCCTCGGGTACATACACATATACATCATCTCCACGTACCTCCACTTTGTAGGTAGGCAGACCATCCAGGCCGGGGGCTTCCAGATTTATTCCGGAATGGACATCGAAGCAGGCGTGGTGCCAGGGGCAGACCAATCGGTTCCCATTAAGAGCTCCCTTGACCAGAGGGGCACCGTAGTGGGTACATTTTGGGGACAAGGCGTAGAACGCGCCTTCATTACGGATAAGCAGGACTTTCGCACCGCCAGCTTGTACTTCCTCCTTGTGCTCGTCGGGCCATTCACTGACTTTGGCCACCCAGTATTCTCTTTTTTCCATAGGGGTAGGTTGGGTTGAATACAGCAATGCTTATAACAAAAATGTTAAAAACCGTACTTCAAAAAGAGGAGGAGGAGAAACAGAGGTGGTTACAAAAAATCAAATTTAGCAATAATTTAATACATTTACTGGCTTGTATCAAATTTATGTAGGATAGATTGTGATTTGATAATGAATGAGATATAGTTAGTGAAGGAGACTCGGGAGGTAGGTTAGCTGTGTAACTAGTGGCGCTTTTGTGGAAATCGCACCCTTGCAATTACAGCCCCAGCTACACCTACACAGGCTAGTACTTGAAAAAAATAGAGAGTATATAAGGAGTTGGAAGCTCTCCCTATCAAACCATGTATAAATCAGATAGGGAGAGCTTATAAGTACCTACCAGCGGGTCTGGCCGGAGCCAACTACTACCCATTTTTCGGTAACCAGTTTTTCGAGAGCAAAGGGACCACGCGCGTGTAGCTTTTGGGTAGAGATCCCAATTTCGGCTCCCAAACCAAATTCACCACCGTCTGTAAATCGGGTAGAAGCATTGGCATATACCGCGGCGGCATCCACCTCATTAAGGAACTTCTCAATAGACGCCGCATCACGTGATATAATAGCTTCGGAGTGGCGTGAGGAATACTGCTGAATGTGGGAAATAGCTTCCGAAAGGCCATCAACTACCTTAATGGAGCATTTATAGTCCAGAAACTCCCGGCCAAAATCATCTGATGTAGCCTTCTGCAGGAGAGGGTATTCAGCAGCTTTAAGTACCTGATACGATTCCTCGTCTGCAAATACTTTGACGTTCCACTTAGTGAACTCTTCTTTCAGTGTAGGTAAGAAGGCTTCGGCTACAGCTCTATCCACTACTACGGTGTCCAGCGAGTTGCATACCGAAGGGCGCGATACCTTGGCATTGACCACTATGTCACGAGCCATTTCAAGATCGGCAGTACTCTCTACGTAGGTATGGCATACGCCGGCCCCGGTTTCGATGGTAGGTACCAGCGAGTTCTGGCGAACGTATTGGATCAGGCCTTCGGAGCCACGTGGGATAATAATATCTACATAGCGAGTGGCTGAGAGCAGTTCGGCTACAAACTTACGATCAGTAGGAAGTAAGGCTACGGCAGCGGCGTCAACGCCAAATTCAGCAAGTACCTCATGAATAATACCAACCAGACACTCATTGGAGTACTGGGCCTCCTTACCTCCTTTGAGTACACAGGCGTTACCGGAGCGTAGGCACAGCGAGGCTACGTCAATAGTCACGTTGGGACGTGACTCATAGATCACACCTACTACTCCCAGCGGAACGGCTATCTTTTTCAGCTGAAGTCCTTGGGGCAGGGTACGTTCCAGTAACAACTGACCGGTAGGATCGGGTAGGGCTGCTACGTCACGCAGGCTCTGCGCCAGTCCCTGAATACGTTTTTCGTTCAGGAGCAGGCGGTCCTTCTTCGGATCACTGTCATCCATGCGCTCCAGGTCTTTCTGGTTTTCGGCGATGATACGTGCCTGATTGGCCAGTACCCGGTCCGCCAGGGTGGTGAGCAGGTCTGCCCGTTGGGCGTCTGAAAGGTTACGAACGGCCGCTGAGGCCTGTTTGGTAGCTTGTAGTAGGGATATGATTGATTCCATCAGAGTAGTACGATATCGCTGGCGTTAGCCACTTCAAAATTCTGAGTTTTCAAATTGTTTATGATAGCCTGTGACGTCTCACGGGCACGGGCTACGGCTATCATCTCGTTTTCAGGAGTGAATAGTTCTATGATCTCGCCGGCCTCAAATTCACCTACTACTTCCAGTACTCCTACGGCCAGCAGGCTTTTCCGCTTTACCAGCGCCTGGGCAGCTCCTTCGTCGATGCGGAGCTTTCCGGCTACCAGACCGCCGCTGCCCAGCCAGCGCTTGCGGGCCGACAGGGTACTTTTCTGCGGGGTGAATACGGTACCGGTCTCTCCCCCTAAGGCTCGGAGTATGCCATCCTTTTCGCCCATACCGAATATCACCACCCGGATACCCATACGGGTAGCCAGTTTGGCAAAGGTGAGTTTAGAGGCCATTCCCCCCAGTCCCAGGGCTGATTTGTCAGTCCTGACAAAGCGGAATACATCATTCACGTCAGGTACCTCACGCACCATCTGTCCGGCTTCGTCCAGCAGGCCGCCTACGGAGGTACATAGCATCAGGGCTTCGGCTCCGAAGCCAGCCGCTATAAGCGTAGCCAGTTCGTCATTGTCCGAAAACTTCAACTCTCGGTCGCTCACCACGTCATTCTCATTGACAATGGGAATAATACCGTTGCTCCAGAGTTCGTCGTAGGTTTCCTTGAGTTGCAGGAACTGATGGCGGTTAGCGAAGTGCTGACGCTCGCAGAGGCTCTGGGCGATGGCTATACCGTAAGGGGTGAATTGGCTGGCGTAGATACCTACCAGCAGTGGATTGCCCACCGAGGCGGCGGCTTTACGTTGGGTGATGGTACCTTTATAATCCTGTATATAAGCTTTGCCTGCCCCTACGGCTCCCGACGATACCAGGATCAGGCGGTAGTCCTTGTGAAGCAGGGATACCTGGCGGGCTACTTCCGCAATGATGGCCAGATCAGGCTCACCGGATGGACGGGTGATGGAAGCAGTACCAAACTTAATAACGAGGATAGGCTTTGCCACAACTATACGAGCTATTTAACTGAAAATTCCCCAAAAATAGGCTATTTCAGCAGCAAACTATATAAAGTAGCTATTTTTACTAGGATTGTTGCCGCAGGAACAGATGCTCCACATCCGGCTCAATAAAGCGGGCTTTGGTAGAGACGGCCTTTCGCAGCCGGCTCATGTAGTCAGCTTTGGGTATCTCGATAGCGCCAAACCGGCGTACATTGTCGTTAATAAACTGGGTATCCAGCAGTTGAAAGCGTTGCTGTCGCAGAACTTCTATCAGATAATGGAAGGCTACCTTAGAGGCATTACTGACGGTATAGAACATGGATTCGCCAAAGAAAGCAGCCCCTATAGCCACCCCGTACAAGCCTCCTACCAACTCTCCATTCAGGTAGGTTTCTATACTATGAGCAAATCCCATCTTATGCAGTTCAGTATAGGCATCAATAATATCCTCAGATATCCAGGTACCCTCTTCATCGGATCGGGGAGCCGCACAGTGAGTCATCACTCCTCGAAAATCGGTGTTGATCCTGACTTCAAATATCCGTTTGTTAAGGACAGGACGAAGTGACTTGGGGGAGCTGTAGGTATCAATAGGTATAATAGCCCTCGGGTCCGGCGCGTACCAGTATATGGTATCGTCGGCATCTGCCATGGGAAATATTCCATTGATATACCCGTATATAAGATCGTCAGCGGATAGTTGATTCATCAAAAGTTGACACCTCCATTGTTGTTACTCCCCTGCTTGCTGACTTCTATGTACTCGTGAAGACGTGGGTATTGCAGAGGGAAATATCACCACACCACTGTGTAACTAGTAGGCGATGGAGAATTTTTATGGTCCTGCTACCGGGACAGTAGCTTTCTAAACAAAGTTACACCATTTGGCCGAGATTTAACTCTTGTACTTCATGTATCTGATTATCAATATTGTGAGCCTGGATTGTAACCTGGATAAAGGAACTGGTCCAGTATCAATAAGTATATATGGGTATAATTGTTTAGACCTGATATTGTAAGATCCACTGAACCAGAAAAATATATTTGCTGTTTCTTTGTGTGAATATCTATTTTTTATAAAATTTGCACTGTTTTTCAGCAGAAGCTATCAATGAACAACCACGGCGCATATACTTTCTTTCATACTACGCCCTTCAGGTTTAGGTCCGGGAGGACCATATAATTCTGTTTTACCTACGTGGTAAACATCTCTCTGCCCCCATTCTTTTTTTAATGTTATTAATTTCAAAAACCTCATCAGGTATTTGATGTGATGACCCGGTCGCGTTGCGTATGGAGGGTATCATTTTTTCAGAACTAACAACCATGAAGAATAAAGAACTATCCGGCAGCCAATTCGTAGTTCAGGTTGCTAATGAAAATCATCTGCATTTCGCCGAAACCATTTGTGCCGAAATGGAGGAAAGTGCCAAGAAGCGTGGCACTGGTATAGCCAAGCGCTCTCCGGTGTATCTGATGGAAAAAATGGTAGAAGGGAAGGCCATCATCGCTACTACCACTGGTGGTATATGGGTAGGCTTCTGCTACATTGAGACCTGGGAGCACGGCAAGTTTGTCGCTAACTCCGGTTTGATCGTACACCCTGACTATCGTAATAGTGGTATAGCCAAATCTATCAAAGCCAAGGCCTTTGAACTGTCGCGTAAGAAGTACCCCAATGCGAAGATCATCGGTATTACTACCAGCCTGGCGGTGATGAAGATCAACTCTGACCTGGGTTATGAGCCTGTTACGTTCAGTGAACTACCTGCCGATGACGCTTTCTGGAAGGGATGCGCCAGCTGTATTAACTACGATGTACTTACACGTACCGATCGTAAGCACTGCCTGTGTACTGGTATGATGTTCAATCCTGAAGAGGCTAAAAAGAACGAGAAGGAGCAAACCTGGAACTTCCTGAAGGAGTCCAAACTGTATGAGCGCTGGATGCGTATCAAGCAGCTTGTGCTGTTACGAAGGGAGGAGAGGGCCAAAAAGAAGAATACCGACGCGATGCTGGTACCTTAGGGTACTGTTGTACATAAGATTTATTTCAGTACATAAAAAACCTCGCTCGGCAGTTTCGAACAAGTCCGTAGCGAGGTTTTTTACATTTATAGCCCATCTCAATAAATCAAGTTAACCATATATTACCATCGAAGTAAAATGTCACAACCAAAAGTAGTATTAGCATTCAGTGGAGGTTTGGATACCTCGTTTTGTGTGAAGTACCTCGCCGAAGACAAAGGCTATGAAGTACACTCTGTACTGGTAGATACCGGTGGATTCTCGGACGAAGAACTAAGGACCATTGAAGCTAATGCCTATGCGCTGGGTGTAAAGCAGCACGCTACGATCGACAAGACGAAAGACTACTACGAGCAGTGCATCCGCTACCTGATCTTTGGTAATGTCCTTAAGAATAATACCTATCCGCTATCTGTAAGCGCCGAACGGATTTTTCAGGCGGTGGCCGTAGCTGAGTACGCTAAGGAAATCGGGGCCAAAGCTATCGCTCATGGTAGTACGGGTGCCGGTAACGATCAGGTTCGTTTTGATATGGCATTCCGCATTATTACTCCTGATGCCGAGATCATCACTCCTATCCGTGATCTGAAACTGTCACGCGAGGCGGAGATCGAGTACCTGACCAATAAAGGCGTACAGCGTGAGTGGCACAAGGCAGCGTATAGCATTAACAAAGGACTTTGGGGAACATCAGTAGGTGGTAAAGAAACGCTGACTTCGGAGAAGTACCTGCCCGAAGAGGCATGGCCTACGCAGGTTACGAAAACTGAGCCGGAGACTATAACACTTGAGTTTGAAAAAGGTGAACTGGTAGGTGTAGCCGGAGAGAAGTTTGAAAATCCGGTACAGGCTATCCAGAAACTGTCGGCCCTGGCTCAGCCTTACGGTATTGGACGTGACATTCACGTAGGTGACACCATCATCGGTATCAAAGGCCGCGTAGGATTTGAAGCAGCCGCTCCTCTGATCATCCTTAAAGCCCACCATACCCTCGAAAAACACGTACTGACCGAGCAGCAATTATACTGGAAAGAGCAACTGGCCAACTGGTACGGCGGTCTTCTCCATAAAGGTCAGTTTGTAGAGCCGGTAATGCGCAACATCGAAACCTTCTTAACCGATACCCAAAGCCACGTAACTGGTAAAGTACACGTGCACCTGGCTCCGTACCGCTTCCACGTTGAGGGTATCGAATCGGTCTACGACCTGATGTCGTCAGTATTCGGTAGCTACGGCGAGATGAACAACGCCTGGACCGGCGACGACGTACGCGGCTTCTCTAAGGTAGCTTCCAACCAGGCTATGATCTTTCAGAAAGTTACTGAACTAGCCGATAAGAAGTAATGGCACAGGTACATATAGGAATAATAGGCGCGGCTGGCTACACGGGAGGAGAACTGCTCCGTATCCTGATTAACCACCCCCACGCCACTATCGCTTTTGCTCATAGTAAGAGCCAGGCCGGTAAGCCGGTATATGCTACCCATACCGACCTGATCGGGGATACAGATTTGGTCTTTTCGGGAGAGGAAATCTCTGCATTGCTGGGTCAGGAAGGGCTTGATGTGATTTTCCTGTGCTCAGGACATGGCGAGTCCAAAAAGTTTCTGGACGAGCACCAGGTCCCTGACTCAGTTAAGATTATTGACCTGAGTACCGACTTCCGCGATGAGTCTGAGGGCTTTGTGTACGGTCTGCCTGAGTTGCAGCGCGATACCATCCAGCAGGCTAACCGTATTGCCAATCCGGGCTGCTTTGCGACCAGTATTGAGCTGGCGCTATTGCCTCTGGCAAGTGCAGGTTTGTTGAAAGAGGCGGTACATGTAAGTGCAATCACGGGTAGTACCGGAGCCGGTCAGGCCCTGAGTACGACTACGCACTTCAGCTGGCGCAACAACAATATGTCAATCTATAAGGCTTTTACGCACCAGCACCTGAAAGAGATCAGGATGAGTCTGACGAAGCTGCAGAAAGGTTTTGGTGAAGCCATTAACTTCATCCCCTACCGCGGCGACTTCACCCGGGGGATTATGGCTAATGTCTATACTCCCTACGAAGGTACTCTTGAGGAAGCCCTGGAACTGTACGGCAGCTACTACGCTTCACACCCGTTTACGCACGTAAGTGTGGCAGCGATTGACCTGAAGCAGGTAGTGAATACCAACAAAGGGTTGATCCATGTAGAGAAACACGACGGGCAGCTACTGATCACTAGCGCTATTGATAACCTTACCAAAGGGGCGTCGGGACAAGCCGTTCAGAATATGAACCTGCTCTTCGGCCTACCCGAAGATGCGGGCCTAAGACTGAAGGCACCAGCATTCTAGTAGAGCTTGTGAGTAAAAACTCCATATTGAAGTACTCATCGACTCATAAAGTTATTTACCACGGCCGGAGGCACTCCTCCGGCCGCTCATAAACTTCAAAGATATGTCACAGCTATTCAATGTATACCCTCTTTACGATATAGAGCCGGTTAAGGCCCGGGGCAGCTACCTGTGGGACTCCAACGGTACTAAGTACCTGGACCTGTACGGTGGTCATGCGGTTATTTCCGTCGGGCACTGCCATCCCTACTACGTCGATATGCTGACGAAGCAGCTCAATGCCATCAGCTTCTACTCCAATTCTGTAAAGATATCCCTGCAGGAGCAGCTGGCTGAAAAGCTGGGAGCGCTTTCCGGTTATCCCGACTATCAGCTTTTTCTGTGTAATTCCGGCGCTGAAGCCAATGAAAATGCGCTGAAGCTGGCTTCTTTCCACAACGGCCGGACGAAGATAGTAGCTTTCAAAAAGGCTTTCCACGGACGTACTTCCGGAGCTGTTGCAGTAACAGATAATCCTTCTATCGTAGCCCCTATCAACTTCAACGAGCACGTCTCATTCCTGCCTTTCAACGATGTAGAGTCGGCCGAAGCGGGTATTACTGATGAAACCTGTGCGGTGATCGTAGAAGGTATACAGGGTGTAGGTGGTATTCAGGTATGTACGGATGAATTCCTGCAGGCACTCCGTCGCAAGTGTGACGAAACCGGAGCTATTCTGATTCTGGATAGCGTGCAGTGTGGCTACGGACGTACGGGTAAGTTCTTCTCGCACCAGTTCAGCGGCATCCATCCTGATCTTATTACCATGGCTAAAGGCATGGGCAATGGCTTCCCAATCGGTGGAGTACTTATCTCTCCTAAATTCAAAGCGAGCTACGGCCTGTTAGGTACTACTTTCGGCGGTAACCATCTGGCCTGCGCTGCAGGAGTAGCGGTACTGGATATTATGAAAGAGGAAGGGCTGCTCGAGAATGCCGCTCAGATGGGCGAGTACCTGTTTAAGGGCATACGTGAGGTGGGAGGATATAAGGAACTGCGCGGACGTGGCCTGATGATCGGTATTGAATACGACTTTCCTGTCAAGGCTCTGCGTGACAAGTTGCTCTTTGAGCACAAGATGTTCACCGGAGTAGCGGGAGCCAACACTATTCGTCTATTGCCTTCTCTGGCTATTGGCAGAGAAGAGGCCGATGCTTTCCTGGAAGCACTGGCGATAGAAGTGAAGCAAGTGGCGAATGTTGGCTAATAACGAGCATATTCGTTGACAGATAAACGCTTGTATAAGAAGAGTAAAGGTACAGTGGTAGGGTTAGGTACCTATCTTCTACTGCTGTACTTTATGGCTTATTCTTTCCTTCTGCCAAAACCGTAGGAGCCAATCCTGGTTCAAAACCTAACTAACTCGACAATACGAAATCGAAATTCGACAATACAGATGAAGAACTTTCTCTCTATCCACGACGTAGAAGACCTCAACAATCTTATTACCGGGGGTATTATTGCTAAACGCAATCCCTTTGCCGACCAACTGCTGGGCAAGAACAAAACTATCGGATTGTTGTTCTTTAACTCGAGCCTGCGTACCCGCCTGAGTACTCAGAAGGCCGCTCAGAACCTGGGGCTGAATGTCATGATGATGAACGTAGGGCAGGATAGCTGGGGACTGGAACTGGAAGAGGGAGTAGTAATGAATGGCGATAAGGCTGAGCATGTCAAGGAAGCGGCTGCCGTAATTGGACGCTACTGCGATATCATTGCTATACGGTCTTTTGCTGAATTGAAGGATCGGGAGAAGGATTACGCCGAGCATATATTTCAACAGTTTAAGAAGTACTCCGGAAGGCCTGTTGTGAATCTGGAATCAGCTACACGCCATCCTCTGCAGTCACTGGCTGACTGTATCACGATCGAGGAGTTCAGAACAAAGCAGCGCCCTAAGGTTGTACTGACGTGGCTGCCTCACTTCAAGCCCCTGCCGCAAGCGGTAGCCAATTCGTTCTGTGAGTGGATGAACCACATGGATGTAGAGCTGGTTGTAACGCACCCGGAAGGCTATGATCTGGCACCCGAGTTTGTAGGCAAGGCGCAGGTGATCTATGATCAGAAAAAAGCCCTGGAAGGCGCAGATTTTGTATATGGTAAAAACTGGTCATCGTATCAGCACTATGGACAGGTACTTACGCAGGACTACTCCTGGATGATTGATGAGGCCAAAATGGCGCTGACGGATAATGGTAAGTTTATGCACTGTCTGCCCGTACGCCGTAATATGAAAGTAGCCGATGAGATACTGGATGGCCATCGTTCACTGGTCATTGACCAGGCGGCTAACCGAGAATGGTCAGCGCAGGCAGTATTGAAAGAAATACTGGTAGGACAACTGGAAGAGTAGTAATGTAAACACAGGCGTATGGGTATACACATCGGAACATCAGGCTGGAGTTATGATCATTGGCAAGGTGTGCTATATCCTGAAAATACGCCCGTCGCAAAGCGTCTTCACTACTACATTCAACATTTTCAGACGGTAGAGCTCAATAGTAGCTACTACCACTGGCCCCGCGAGCAGACCTTTGCCGGCTGGCGGGAGCGTCTTCCGGAGGGGTTTCAGCTAACGGTCAAAGCGCCGCGTGGGCTTACCCATGCCAAAAAGCTGTACGGACCTGAGCAGTGGATTGAACGCTTCAAGAACTGTTGGCATACGTTGGGTGAGAAGCGTGCTATCTTTCTGGTACAGCTTTCCCCCTACTTTGGCTATGACTATGACCGGTTGGCTTACTTTCTGGAAAAGATGCCCAAATGGATCAAGCTCACGGTAGAGTTCAGGCACCCTAGCTGGCATCAGGAGTCTATCTTCAATCTACTGGAACAGCATCAGGCCGCTTACTGTATTATGAGTGGGGCTAAGCTGCCCTGCATCCTGCGCGCTACGGCTCCTTTTGTATACATACGCATGCACGGCCCTGATACCGAATGGCTGTACGGAGGCTCGTACTCTGACAATGATCTGCGCTGGTGGGCAGATCGTTGCCGGGAGTGGGAGGCCAGCGGGAAAGATGTGTACGTTTACTTCAATAATGACGGGGGAGGCAATGCCGTCCGTAATGCGTTTACGCTACGGTCTTTTGTAGGTAGATAACTTAACTTTGCTGCCTCCGGGCGTCTCTGGCGTGGGATGCCTGCTGTACCATCAGGAATTCCACCACATTTTCTGGGTCAATAGCACCTACAATCTGTCCACTTCTCCTGATCAGAGCGAAGCCCTTCTTCTGGCTTTGCATCATCTGCCATGCTTCTTCCAGAGGCATTTTATCCTCCAGATACAGGATATCAGGATCCATTACATCAGATAGAAAAGCACCATTACCTTTCTGGGCCAATCCTTTAATAATGGCCTCGCGGGTCAGGGTACCTACCGGTTCCTTGAAGGCATCAAGTACTAGAAAGTTACGGTTCTGGCTGTCGAGAAGCAGCCGGACAGCGTCTTCTACCAAGTCGCTCTGATGCATGGTAGGGTACTCCGTCATACTTACTTCCCCAACCGTATGCCCCTGAAACATACTGGTAGTCTGTACATGCGTCGACTCCTGCTGAGCCCCCAGGAAGATAAATAAGCCTATAAAGATCAGGAATGGATTGCCAAAGAATCCCAGAACGACAAAGCCAATGGCCAGTATCTGCCCAATAGAAGCCGCGATGCGGGTAGCTTTACTACGGTCCATTCGGAAGGAAAGGAGTGCCCGAAGTACCCGTCCCCCATCCATCGGAAAGGCGGGTATCAAATTAAATAACGCCAGCCAGCCATTGATGGCCAGGAGGTTGATCAGGAAGTTGCTTTCATTGATGGTAACCATCCTGGTGAGCTCATCTGTATTTTCGGGAAAACGAACAAAAGGAAGCAGAACGAGCATAATCAGCAGGTTGACGGCAGGGCCCGCCAGGGCTACTGCCAGCTCCTCCGAGGGCTTCTCCGGAATTCTCTCCAGACTGGCTACTCCACCAATGGGAAGCAGGATAATATCGCTGGTGGGTATACCATACCGACGGGCAGTAAGGGCGTGGCCTAGTTCGTGTAGTATGACACACACAAATATGGCCAGAGTAAAAGTTACAATCCAGATGGTTTCGGTAGTGCCCCGGCTTATGTTCGAAAATATGATCCACAGCAACAGAATGGCGAAGGTCCAGTGGATGGACAAACGAATACCGGCAATACGACCCAGCTGAAGTGAATATTTCATATATAGAAATCTAAGTTGCTCTTACAGTTGTGTATAGTACTATAAATAACTAGAAACCGGAAGATTAGTTAGATCATCCCGCTTCCCAGCCCCAGGCTACCTGTTGGTATCTTTACTAACAAAAATCTAATCAGGCTTTAAAAAAATATGCCCCGCCGGGTAAGGCGGGGCATACAGGAATGCTTTATTGTCTACATAGTATCCGCTACTTCGGCATTGTCCAGGATGTAGTTCATCTGATAGATATCGTCAGCATTGAGCTTGAGAGTACCCTTAAAGGTCAGACGCTCGTCTGTTTTGAACTTGCGGGGATTCTTCTTGAATTTCAATGTCATTACAGATTCAGGACCGGCTCCACCGCAGAAGAAGCAGGCGCTATACGGAAACGCCGACAGTACATATAGGTTAGCATCCAGATCTACCGGAAGTACATAGCCGGTGATGGATACTTCTTTACCGCTAAGTTTCTGTACACCAGGCCCAAAGGTGGGGTACAGCATATATACCTGCTCAGCTTCGTACCATTTCTTCTTGAAGGTTACATCACGTAGCGTTTCCCATGAGAGTTTTACGGGAGCGCTCGACGGCGTGAAGGCCATAAGTGACACAACGAGCAGGGGGAATACGATCCAGCTAAGTAGTTTCATTTTGATCAGTTTTTAGGTTGAAAGTCTTTTACTCTGAGTGTAACTCGGTCAGCAAGCGACTTTTATCTTAGTATAACAAATTTATAACGAATACAGTACAAGATGCAAGATAGTTCATCTAATATATGTCTTAGTCCTGCGCCAGCGTACGGGAAATACTCAGTCGATATACGCCCAGAGAAGGTAAAGCTGCCGCCAGAACGCCAATAGCCAGTGCACCTGCCAGGAGCAACAGTTCTTCGGGCAGTAACATCATACCGCTGAATGAATAGTGAAAGTCCTGCTCCGCCGCCTGACTAAACAGCCACAAGCCTAGACGACTCAGTAGTACCCCCGCCACGTAGCCTAGCAGCGCCAGGATCAGCCCTTCCAGCAGTAGCATCCTGAAGAGCATAGCCCGGGTAGCACCCATGGACAGCATCAGGGCCATTTCGTATTTACGTTCCTTGAGAGAATTATACAGAGATATAAATACACTGGCCCCGGCAATAAGAATAATAACAACCGCCAGAGCCCGGAGTGTATCAATGCCTACGCCCATCAAAGAAAACAGACGGTTGATTTCGATACTGGGCAAGGCTGCCTGCATGGGAGTATTGGCGTTGACCTGGCGGGGCAGTGCCAGCATCCCCATCGGGCTACGAAACTGGATAAGGGCACTTGTTACTTCTTTTTCATGAGGTATGGCTTCTTCGTCGTGATCGGTTTCCCCCTCCTCGGTACTATGTGTAGGCTCTTCGGCATGGTCATGGATGGCCCAGACACTGCTCAGGTCAGTCAGGATGAGCTGGTCTACGACTGATCCGTTGGGCTCAAATACGCCTACTACTTTGTACTTTGTATCGCCGTGTTCATCGCCTTCTTCATCCAATCCGTGCGCGCTGGCAAACGTGTCACCTACTTTCATACCGGTGGCCTGGGCTACTTTGCTCCCCAGGGTTACTTCCAGCGGCTGCACAAATAGCTTACCTTCGCCGACGGTGGCCTCGTAATGCTCTATGTACTTAGGTGTGGTACCTACTATGCGGTACCCCTGGTAGTTGTCTCCCATCGAGAGCGGTATGACTGTTTTGACGAAGGGGTTCATCTTGAGCTTATTCACCTCCGACAGTGGTACGTTGCCGGTAGGCGCATCAATCTGGTAGATACTCGAAAGAATAAGCTGTAGCGGGCTGCCCTTGGCGCCTACTACCATGTCTATGCCTCTGATATTGCGCCGGAACTGCTCATCGAGTTGCTTGTTGAGCAGTAGTAGCAGCGAAATCATCCCAATTCCAAGCGTAAGCAGTAGTACACTCAGAAAGCTGTTGAGTTTTTTATCTTTTATGTTAGCCCAGCTAATCTTTATGAGATTCATGGTTATAGAGAAATCTGATTGGAAAATTCATCTTTCAGGCGTTGGTCGTGCGTTACTACTATGAGGCTGGCACCGATCTGGGCGGAGTGCGCTTTGAGTAGGTTCACCACCCTTTGGCAGTTTTCGTCGTCCAGATTGGAAGTAGGCTCATCGGCCAATATGACCGCCGGATTATTCATCAAAGCCCGGGCTATACTGACACGCTGCTGCTCTCCCTGGCTAAGTTCGTGGGTCTTTTTGGGAAGATGTTCGCTGAAGCCCAACTGATCGGCCAAGTAGGCGGCCTTATCCCGATCCTGGTTGCGCCCGGCCAGGTAGTTAGATAGCAGGAGGTTTTCTAGTACCGTCAATGAGCTGACAAAATGAGCCCGTTGGTAGATAATACCGATTTTATTGGCCCGTACCGTAGCAGTTTGCTTAGGTGATAAGCTATGAATAGAATGACCATCTATAATGATATCACCTGTTGCAGGAGTAAGTAACAAGGCCAGGATATGCAGCAGGGTAGTCTTGCCCCGTCCCGACTGCCCTAAAATAAGTAGTGCTTCTCCGTCGTTGCAAAGAATGTCCGGGAAGTTGAATTTTTTGTGAGGGGAGTATGAAAAAGAAAGGTCTTTACTGGTGATCATACGTTAGTTTGGGCTGCTTTTTCACAAAGTAAATAACTTTTGCTTGCTAATAGTCCCACCTACAGCATTGGTATCCTAACTTTACCCGGATCAAACTAGCAGCATATGAAATCTAACCTATTACTTTGCCTGCTAATGGGCTGGACCGGATTGGCCCTGGCCCAAAGCAATACATCTATGCAACCTATTATCGATGAAGTACGTCAGCAGTATGCACCGGACCGGCGGGTAGCCGTATTCCAGATAGAGGCTGACGATAAAGGAGTACTTACCGGGAAGACCAACCTGCCCGAAGCAAAGAAAGAATTACTGGCTCGTCTACAGAAGGCGAGGTTAACGGCAGAGGATAAAATAGAATCGCTTCCGGCCGAGGTACTGGGCGAGGAGATATACGGAGTAGTTCGGGTATCGGTCGCTAATATCCGGTCACAGTCTCGTGATGCGGCCGAACTGGCTACGCAGGCTCTGCTGGGTATGCCCCTGAAGGTACTGGACAAGGATCGGGGATGGTACCTGGTCCAGACACCGGATCAGTATATTGCCTGGGTAGATTGGGGAGGACTACAACGGATGAATAAATCAGCCTTTGACGCCTGGACGAAAGCTGAAAAAGTAATCTATCTGCGCCCTTATGGCTTCTCTTATGAATCCGCCGATACAGACGGACAGACGGTATCTGACCTGGTAGCGGGCGATGTACTTAAGCTGAAAGCAGAAATCGGTGAGTTTTTTCAGGTGGAATATCCGGACGGACGCACTGCCTATGTACCCAAGGGCGAAGCCAAACGCTATAACGACTGGGTTGCCTCCCTATCCATCTCAGAAGATAAACTGGTCAGTACTGCTAAGCGGATGATGGGTATTCCTTACCTGTGGGGGGGTACATCGTATAAAGGAATGGACTGTAGTGGCTTTACCAAAACCATATATTACCTGAACGGCTGGGTACTACCACGCGATGCATCTCAGCAGGTACACTCGGGAGAACTGGTAGATACGTCGTCCGGATTTGGTACGCTTCGTTCGGGAGATCTGCTCTTCTTCGGTACTAAGGCGGCCGAAGGTACCTCCGAGAAAGTAACCCACGTAGGTATGTGGATTGGGAATAATGAATTTATTCATGCCTCCGGGCAGGTACGTATCAGCAGCCTGGATCCCAAAGCTCCTAACTTTGATGAATTTGAGTTAAACCGCTTTTTACGGGCTAAGCGACTCTTAGGGAATAAGAAGGGAGTAGATAGTTTGAAAGTAAACCAGTAACAGGTAGAACCAAATAGTTTCTTCTGAGTTAACAACAGGTACTGGTGGGAATGGTATAGTAATTGTACTATTTCAATGTTTGCCGATCACTCAATAAATAGAGTGCCACCAAATAAAGTATATACAAAAACGTTGAACAGGAGAGATAGCAACACTAAACCAATTAACTAATCTATTTTTGCCGAAAATAGCTTTATCGTATGAATAACATTTTCGCTAAGGGCCAGCTTTCTGGCTTAAAAGGGATGATCGGCATAGCTCTTCTGGGGTTATTGACGATTACTGACGCGCAGGCGCAGTTTAGAAGAAGCAACTTTATGCCCTACTCAAGTGTAGGGCTGGGTATAGGTACTTCAAGCTACTATGGTGATATGGCCCCCTATGGCCGCCCTTTTGTTTCTACTTTTGAACTCATGCGGTGGCACGTGACTGGTAACTATACCCGCCACTTTACTCCCCGTTTGGCCGGACGGGCTTCTTTCACATGGGCACGTATAGTAGGTGATGATTACACTTTGAATAACTCCGGACCACAATTTGGAAATAGATCTTTTGCCCGAAACCTGCACTTCAGAAACGACTTGAAGGAATTTGCCGTAATTGGTATTTACAAGATTATACCGGATGGCCGTAGTGCTGATCGTCGTCCTTTAGTAAGTCCCTATGTATTTGCAGGTTTGGCGGCGGTGGCTCATAACCCAATGGCTCGTATGCCGGAGGTAGATGGACGTCAGTGGGTGAGACTGCAGCAACTAAATACAGAAGGGCAGGGTAATCCTGGCTTAGACAAACCCTACTCACTGGTACAGCTGGCAATTCCGCTGGGCTTTGGAGTACGTTACAAGATTCATCCCAAATGGGATGTATCGGCTGAGGTAGGCTTCCGCTTTACCACAACTGACTATCTGGATGATGTAGCGGGTAACTATGCTGATCCGGCTCTGCTCAAAGATGAATTAGCACGTAATATGGCCAATCGTTCAGCTGAGCCAATCGCGGCACGTAAAGGAGGCGACCGTAAGGATGGACTTAGTCGATTTCTGCAGGGACCACCATACAATATTGAAACAAATGAGCCTTTCGGAGCCATTCAAGGTACTAACTATGGTGCACCTGGCTCACCCCGTGGTAATAGTCCTACCCTTAACGATACGTATATGTTAGGTACTATCCACATCAACTATATACTGGGAAGTACCATCAAATGTCCACCGTTGAAATAAAAATCTGACTGTTTTGCAAGCAATATATAAGTCAATAGGCACTCGATACCTACAGCTCGCTTGGGCTGTAGGTATCGTACTATTATGCCTGGTAGGAGAGAGAGCTACCGCTCAAAAGATAGAGATAGGGGCTAGTGTAGGAGGACTTAATTATAAAGGTGATATTGCTCCTGATTTCAATTTTAGATTTTTCAGGCCTGGCGGCAGCCTGTTCTTTCGGTATAATCTCAGCCGATCGGTGACGTTCAGAGCTGAGGGACTTTATGGAGGTATAAAGGGGGATGACCAATACTCAGATGATCCATTTCAGCAGGCCCGCAATCTTTCTTTCCGTACCCGTATCACCGAAGCTAATCTGGTTACAGAGTATAACTTCCTTGACTACGTTAACCGCCGATCAGCTATTAACTGGACTCCGTATGTATTCGGTGGAATCGGCTATATGGGTTTCAAGCCTACCCCTCAGACAAGCCCATACAGTACTAAAGGCTGGGTACTTCCTTTCGGAGTAGGCGTAAAGTACCAGATCCGTCGTCCGTGGAACGTAGGATTGGAAGTTGGGACCCGCAAGACCTTTACCGATCACCTTGACAACCTTGGAGGCGAAAATTTATCCGCAAATAAGCTTGATCACGGTGACCCATCCCGTAAGGATACCTACTATTACGTTGGCTTTTCGGTAAGTTATACCTTTTACAGAATCGTTTGCCCTGAGTAAAATACCATGAGAAGACCTCTACTAATTGGGGCTATAGTGGTTGTGGTGTTGGTGGTAGCGTTTATAGCCTTTCGTAGTTACACAAAGTCATTCAGTCCTGAAGCTGTGGCTGAATATAGTCGGGACGGACTTAACATAACAGCAACCTATAGTCGCCCCTCCAAGAAAGGGCGGTTGCTATTCGGACTGGAAAAGGATAATGCCCTGGTTCCTTATGATAAAGTCTGGCGTACTGGAGCTAACGAGGCTACTGTGGTTGAGTTTAATCAGGACGTACTGGTAGCAGGCAAACTAGTAAAAGCCGGTGCTTATTCACTCTGGACTATACCCGGACCCGGTAAATGGAAAGTAATAATTAATAAGGAAACCGGACAGTGGGGAACCAACTACAACGACGGGCAGGATATACTGAGACAGGATATAGATATACGTATACGCCCCGAAGTAGCTGAGCGGTTCACCATTTATTTTGAAGAACAACCCAAGGGAGTTAACATGATTCTCCGATGGGATCAGACCGAAGCCATAGTGCCCATTCAGGCAAACTAATACGGCCACTCACGATAACGAAGGCATAGACCGATTTGGAACATTGAGTTCGAATCGGTTTTTTTGTTGCTTCTCTTAATTGAACCTCCGGCCATGTTTGTAACGGCTATCGAAAAAGTAGATCAGTTTACGCGTCCTATTCACTTTATTGCCCGCTACTACGGTGGCTCTGATATTATCCCGGCTACTGCTACTCTGTTTTTCGTCAATGAAGAAGGCTGTGCTGTTACCTGTAGGCATGTAGCAGAGCAGCTTTTGCAGGCTGATGCCATTTATTCTAATTATCTAAAGTTCAAGTCAGAGCTGCGTCGCCATGAACGGGACCGGGCCATTGATGTACACCGGAAACGGCTGGAAGATCAGTACCGGATCACTTCCGAAACACCCATACGCCTCCGCTCTAACTTTGTCAATGGAGTCTCGGGCTTCAAGAGCTTTACGATCCATCTGCATCCCACGCAGGATCTGGCTATTATTCAGTTCCATGGGTATGAGGCCCGGCATTACCAGGGGTACGCCCAGTTCCTGCGTGATGGCAGGCAGATAAAGCAGGGGAAGTACCTGTGTCGCTTAGGGTACCCATTCCCGGAATTTACCAACTACCGATTCAACCAGGAACTGGATGATATTGAATGGACCAACGAAGGACGTATTAACACACCTAGTTTTCCGGTAGATGGCATCGTGACCCGGCATATAGGCGAAGCCGGTGGAGTAACCGGCATAGAAATGAGTACTCCCGGACTGCGGGGCCAGAGTGGTGGGCCTCTGTTTGACCGGGCCGGAGTTATATACGGCATGCAAAGTGCTACCAGGCACCTACACCTGGGCTTTGATCAGATCAACCGGGAAGTAATTACGGAGGGGGTACGGCGGCGGGTATCCAATTATCCTTTTATGAATGTAGGTCAATGCGTACACGTAGATGTAATTAAGAACTTCCTTCGTGAAAAAGATATCAGGTTTTATGAGGCGGATGGTGAGGCCTTGCCACCCATCTGGTAAATCTGTCGGTACCGTAGCGGACTATATCCTGTAAACCTTCGGAAGAGCCGGTGAAAGTGGGACAAGTTCTGAAAGCCAGAGTCCAGCGCTACTTGCCCTACACTCATAGAACTGGCTATAAGTAGCTGGCGGGCATGCCCTACCCGGAGTTCGTTGAGGTAGGAAAGGTAGGGTTTCTGGGTGCGCTGCCGGAAGTACCTACAGAAGGCTGCTTCACTCAAATGAGCCTCTCTGGCTATTTCCGGAAGACCAATAGGCTCCCTGAAATGCTGCAGAGTATAGTCCAGGATACGGCGCATGCGCTCTGTTTCGGCTTCATTAAGACGAGGTACATAACCGTCGCTGGCTAGTGTACGCATATTCGGAAAAGTAGCTAACTCAGTAAGCAGACGGAGAAGGCCCAGGATCTGATCGGCGGGAGTGGTAGCTGTAGACAGGGAAAGCAGTAGCTCGTTGACCAGACTAAAAGTGGGGTCATCAGATGCAAAAGAAAGCCCCTGAGGTGCCTTTCTCCACAGTGAATTTATCACCGAGAACTCAGGGATCAGACTCAGTGCTGACTCAACCAGCTTCTCCGAAAAATGTATCACGATAGCCTCGCTACCGGGTGGTTCCGGGGCTTTGTAATAGCTGGCATCGCTTCGCCAGAAGTGCGCCAGGTTTGGGCCCAAAAGGATAAGGTCTCCCTCCCTGAAATTCTCAACATTATCTCCTACGAATCGTTGCCCGTGCCCCCTGACTATATACGTAAGCTCATACTCGGGATGGAAATGGTATAGCGCATCAAAATAGGAACATGTGAACCTCTTTACAAGCAAAGATCGCTCATCTCCAATAGATATTTTTTCGAAAGAGGGTTTCATTATGTTAATAATTGATGCGATACAAAGATAATATTATTTAATGAATGTTAAGATGGTACACAAACATGAAAAGTATCAAACTATTCTCCATATATTTATATATGATATTTGTAAAGCAGTGGACAGCCAGACTATGAGTAGATCTGGCGGCTGAAAACTGACATTCCTAAACCCTTTTATACTAGTTTATACATGTTTACCCAAGTCAGTAAGCAGACTCTACTTGACGAACTGGATACTACTTACGCACTACCCCCGGAAGCCGTAGAGTTCTATCGTGAGTATGGATATGTAAAGCTAAAAAACGTGCTGAGCCCGGAGGCGATTGACTACTATGGAAGTCTGATTTCAGATCTGGTATTCCGGCTCAATACTCTCATCAAGCCCATGGAGGAGCGCACTACTTACGAACGTGCTTTTCTTCAGATCATGAATCTGTGGCGGGAGGATGAGGAGGCCAAAGAATTTGTGTTCTCAAAGCGCCTGGCTAAGATCGCGGCTGACCTGATGGAGGTAGAAGGAGTACGACTCTACCATGACCAGGCCCTGTACAAAGAGCCCTCAGGAGGTATTACTCCCTGGCATGCTGACCAATTCTATTGGCCGCTGGCTTCCCCTAAAACCACCACGGTATGGATACCGCTGCAGGCAACGCCCCTACCGATGGGACCGCTGGCTTTTGCCGAAAAGAGTCAGAGTGTGGAGATAGGGCGTGATCTGGAAATAAGTGATGACAGCGAAGCACTTATGACCAGGCAACTGACCCAGTTTAGCCTTAACGAAACTCCCTTTGACCTGGGAGAGGTAAGCTATCATGCCGGATGGCTCTTCCATCGGGCCGGGGCCAACGTATCAGACAGTCCCCGCAAAGTAATGACCATGATCTACATGGATAAAGACCAGATTATCACTAAACCTAAAAATAGCTATCAGGATGCCGACTGGCGAACCTGGCTGGATGCCAGGCCTGTCGGTTCTGTACCTGATAGTGCACTCAATCCGGTACTATTCAGCTACTAGTGTAGCTATTCCTAAGTCCTTAACCCCTTTGCCCTTCGCCCCTCCTACCGAGGGGCGAATTTTTTTTATAAAAAAACGTTTCAAGAATATAGAGATTTATCTTTCCCTCCTCGCTCAGAAGCCAGTGTTACGTCTATTGCGATAACTTTGCGTTCTTTGCGCTCGAATAACATATAGGTAGTTATGAATAACATAAAATATGCTCTGCTGCTAATCAGTATATTGGTGACACACCTGACGCTGGGCCAGGTGCAGAAGCATGCCAAATGGAGCTACAGTCTTTCCAAATCAGAGGTAAAAGCGGGTGAAACTGTTGATCTTATTTTTACCGCTACCATCGATCCTGACTGGTACCTTTACTCGTCTGACCTGGACCCTAACCTGGGTCCTATTCCGGCCACATTCAATCTTAAAGCTCATCCTTCGTATGAACTGGTAGGAAAAGTAAAGCCTATCAAAGCCAAGAAGAAGTTTGACGAGATATGGCAGGGAGATATTACCTACTTTGAAGGAAAGGGGGAATTCCGGCAGACGGTACGTGTACTGCAGGAGAATCCAGTAATTAAGGGAGAGCTAGAATACCTCACCTGCTCTTCCAAGAACGGACTCTGTGTAAATGGCAACGAAGACTTCGCGTTTCAGGGACCGAAAGTAATAACTACCGCCGCGACTGGTGTAAAAGATAAAATAGATGCAGCTACCGGGGCTGCGGTAGCTACCAGAGCACCGGCCACGGTATCAGGTGCCTCGTCGGCTGCATCTCCAGTGGCCGCGTCCACGTCGGTGGCTGATAGTACTTCTCTGGATGTTACACAGGACCCGTCTCTTCCTGCGGCGGTATCTACCTCTACAACCCGTGACTCGAGCTTGGATATTTCATCGAAGTCTCCCCTGATCAGGGAGCCTAGTACTGAGGGGACTTCGGGGGCTGATAACTCACTATGGGCTTTTGCACTGGCGGCCTTTCTGGCCGGACTGGTAGCCCTGCTGACTCCCTGTGTATTTCCGATCATACCCATGACGGTCAGCTTCTTTACCAAGCAGACGGGAGGTAAAGCCAAGGCATTTCTTTACGGTATTTCTATAGTATTGATCTATACCCTGATCGGTACCATCGTTTCGCGGATCAATGGTCCGGCCTTTGCCAACTTCCTGAGTACCCACTGGATTCCTAATGTACTCTTCTTTGCGGTATTCTTTGTATTTGCTCTGTCGTTCCTGGGGTTGTTTGAAATTGTGCTGCCCAGTTCATTTGTAAATAAGATAGACGCTCAATCGGACCGTGGTGGATTGGCGGGTATCTTCTTTATGGCCTTTACTCTGGTGCTGGTATCCTTCTCCTGCACAGGTCCTATTGTGGGTAGCTTACTGGTAGCCTCAGCGGGGGGAGAAGTAGTGAAGCCCATTGTAGGTATGGTGGCGTTTTCGTCCGCTTTTGCTGTACCTTTTACCTTATTTGCTTTATTCCCGCAGTGGCTCAAAAGCCTGCCCAAGTCGGGGGGATGGCTGAATACGGTAAAGGTAGTACTGGGCTTTCTGGAGCTGGCACTGGCGCTTAAGTTTTTGAGTATAGCCGATCAGGTGTACCACTGGCGTCTGCTCGACCGTGAAGTGTTCCTGGCTTTCTGGATCGTTATCTTTGCTATGCTGGGCTTCTACCTGCTGGGCAAGATCCGTACTCCGCACGACTCGGCGGTAGAGCGAGTAAGCGTACCACGAATACTCTTAGCAGTGATTACATTCGCCTTTGTGATCTATATGCTGCCCGGTATGTGGGGAGCTCCGCTCAAAGCCCTGGCGGGCTATCTACCTCCGCAGTCTACCCATGACTTTGATCTGAACAGACGTGGAGGAAGTGAGCTAATCAGAACCTCATCGATGGAGGCGCCTAAGTATGGCGATCTATTTGAATTACCCCATGAGCTGGAGGGATTCTTTGACTACAAGCAAGGCCTGGCTTACGCCAAGAAGGTGAATAAACCAGTCTTTATCGATTTTACGGGCCATGGCTGTGTCAACTGCCGCGAGATGGAAGCCCGGGTGTGGTCAGATCCGGCCGTGTTGCAGCGCCTGCGGGAAGATTACGTGGTGGTAGCGCTGTACGTAGATGATAAAACCGAACTGCCGGAGTCGGAATGGTACACTTCAACCTATGATGGAAAGGTGAAAAAGACCATAGGAGCTCAAAATGCAGATCTGCAAATCGTGAAATATAATAATAACGCCCAGCCACACTACACGCTGGTTGACCACGAAGGTACTCTGCTGGTTCCGCCTAAGAACTATGATCTAAGCGTAGAGAACTTTACGAAGTTTCTGGATAGTGGAAAGAAAGTCTTCTCTCAACCTATCTGATACATTAACAAAAAGGGCGGCCCATTACGAGTCGCCCTTTTTGTTAATAGCCTATTTGCTAAGTGTTTTTACAAGAGTACCTCGGGTTACCCGGTCTTTAAGGCCCAATCCGTTCAGGACCGAAAGGTCGTTTATGTAGTTAGCGGGCGTGTTCAGACTCTGGAGTACCTCCAGTAATGTACCATCACGCGGAGCGGCTTTGATCCGAATACGATCCGGCTTGCGGTTTAGCTTATCAGGGTCTGTCAGATTTCTGAAATTTTCGGCCACTGACTGGAATGTTCTGAAGTTAGAGTTAAACTGGTTCAGGTACGACATTCCGTGCAGGGCATAGATATTACTCCCGTGCTGGATTACCCAGGTTGCAATCTGTACCGTATTGTTAGCATTCTGAGCCTGCTGCTGCTGCTGCTGCCCCTCTTGTGGTGCCTGACGTGATATCAGTACCATAGCCCGGTTGCCGTTGATAGTTGCAGCCTGGTTTTCTACTACCTGCAGGTTAAACTGTTTAACTATATTCTGAGCCGCCTCTTCTACAGTGTTACCCTGCGCCAGCGTAAATAACATCATGGATTTGCCATCCTTAGGTGCCATCTGGAACTGCGAAGGGCTATTTTCGTAAATCCAGGTGCCGGGGATCGGAAACTGAAACTTGAGCTCCGGATGATAGAAGAAGTTATTCTCTACAAATCCCTGCTTGGGGTCATTCCCGTATATCATCCCTTCAATCATACGCAGGTAATCAGCGCGCTCGGCGGTATAATTACCCGGGTGGGCCTTTTGGTACTCAAGAGCCCATTGGTTAACCTTTTTTTCACGGTTAGCCGGATCAGGGTGCGTCGACTGGAAGGTAGGAATACTTTGTCCACTCCGGTCGCTTAGCGTTTTGAGGGTTCCAAAGAAATCAGCCATTTCCGTGGCATCGTAGCCTATCTTACTGGAATATTCTACGCCTAACTTATCCGATTCGGTTTCGTGGGCGCGGCTGTAGCTCAGCATCAGCAGGCCCAGTCCCTGCTGAGCTGCTTCGGCAAGTCCTCCCAGCTCCGGGGCCAGTACCAGTCCCGCAATAAGTCCGATCTGACTAAGTAGTTGACTACTTTGCTGGCGCGCTGAATGGCGGGCAGTAACATGTCCTATTTCGTGCCCGAGTACACCGGCAAACTCAGCCTCATTGTTGAAGTGAGCCATGATACCCCGCGTGAAGTACACATAGCCACCGGGTACGGCGAAGGCATTCACTACAGGTGAGTCAACCACAAAGAACTGGTAGGGTAGGTCAGGCCGGTGCGAAATTTTGGCCATGGCCGTTCCCTTGGCTTTGATAAAGTTCTGTAGCTGCTGATCATCATAGATACCAAAAGTAGCTACTACTGAGGGATGGCTCTGCTTTCCAATGGCTATTTCCTGCTCTGTGGACATGAGTGATATTTCACGTTTGCCCGTTACCGGGTTGCGCGCACAGCCCTGAGCCAGGACCAGGGCTATGGCAAGTGCCAGATATTTTGCTTTGAAGTATTCTTTCATATACCTTCTGGTTAGAATGGATGAGTGAAATCAACAAGCTGCTTCGCGGAGGCAGCTTCTCCCAAAGGTTAAAAAATTATGCCAATGCACCCCCTGCTCTGTCTGCTGTACCAGATGAAGGTGTGTGGCAGGGGCCATAGAATTAAAGGGGAAGGAAGTACTAATACAAGCTATTGGAGCGCCACAAACACAACAGGCTACTCCTCAGAGGAAGCAGCCTGTGTGAAAGGAGGGAATACGAATATCAAAATGGTATTTTATAGCCTAAGGAGACACTTACACCCTGGTTACGAGCATTGGCACGAACGATCGGAGCATCTACCAGCCGGGTAAAGCCGTGCTGATAACGCGCTTCGGCCATCAGTTCACCGGCACCGGCTTTTACACTCAGACCAGCTCCGGCAACAGCGCTGAACTCAAACCGCTGGTAGTTGATCGCATCCAGATTCACGTTGGTACGGACCGGGCGGAATTCCAATATCGCCTGTGGGTGTGTGATCAGTTTGGCATTGGTGGCGTAGCCTACGCTGGGACCGGCAATAGCATACAATTTAGCACCTTCGCCACCGGTTGATAGTTTCAGGAGTACCGGTGTCTCCACGTAGTTGACCCGGTATGTCGATCGTACCCCCAGCGGTACCGGGAAGCCGCCCATGTTCAGACTGGTACCTTCTTTCATCTGAAAGCCTTTTTGCTGGAACAACACTTCCGGGCGGATCGCTACATTATCCGATAGCTCGTATTCGGCAAATACCGCTGAGCTTACACCGGGGGACCACTTGAAGTCGGGGGTAACCGTAGTAAGTAGTTCAGGCTTGGTAACGGTACCCATGTACGCCCCACCTCGCACCCCTACCGACCACTGAGCAGAGGCAAATCCTACTGATAAAAATAGAGCAAGTGAAGTGAGCAAAAACCAACGTGACGTTTTCATAGTAATAGATAGTATTAGATAGATGTTAGGATAATTTTAAAATTTGAAAACGTACAAGTAGGCATAGGCAAAATCGTTTCGGTATATAGTGGTTTGGTTTATAAAGGGACAACTCTAAAATGGATAGCCCTCATGGCATGGTAAAAAAATAGTTTTATGTGCTGGATTTGATCGTTGGACACAAGCGGTCACAAAGAGTTTAATGTCTATGAAAAATATTTCAGGTACTATCCGGTTCAGCGAAGGCAGAGACTTTAATCTGAAAACCTCGTATTATTGTGTCGGAAGAATTTGCTTTTACATTCCTGAATAAAATTCTTAGTATGCTTCCAGAAAAAACTACATACAGTGCCCTGCCTCGTTGGTTAGCCCGGCTTGATTTCCTGGGTATTTTCGAGAAGGATCCTTTTGGCAACTGGATGATAGTGAAGCGTATCCTGATTATGCTAATTGGTTGGTTTACCTACTACCGCTATACGGCAATCAACAAGATACAGATTCAGGGTACCGAGCACCTGCACAACCTGCCCGATCATAATGTACTGTTCCTGGCCAACCACCAGACTTACTTCGCCGATGTTATCGCTTTCTACCATATTTTTTGTGCCGTAAAGTGGGGCTATAAGGATACCATCTCGCCACCTTTTTATTTATTCTCACCACGAGCCCGTAGCTACTACGTGGCCGCCTCTGAGACCATGAAGGAAGGAGGTATTCTGCCCCGTCTGTTTAGTATGGGAGGGGCCATCACCGTCAATCGTTCGTGGCGGGCCAATGGAGAGAATGTAAGGCGGGAGTTGGATAACTCGGCCCAGGACAAGATAGGTATGGGGCTGCACCATGGCTGGGTAGTAAGTTTTCCGCAGGGAACTACCAAGCCCTATGCCCCTGTTCGTAAAGGAACCGCTCACCTGGTCAAAGAGCATCAGCCCATTGTAGTACCTGTTGTGATCAATGGGTTCAGGAGGGCCTTTGATAAGAAAGGGCTCCGGTTTAAAAAAAGGAATACAACACTGACGGTTCATTTCAAGCCGCCTATGTATTTTTCTCCCGATGAAGATGTGGAAAGCATGGTTGCCCGTATTACGGCGGCGATTGAGCAGGAGGTACCCAAGGAAAAGCTGACGTGGCTGCGTGAGGGTGATGAGTAATAGTTATTTTTTCTGCTAAGCCGCTGTCTTCCGTGGGTAGACTGGGCCAGCATCTGCTTTTTATGTAAGTACTTACACGAGCTGTCTGCCATCCGGCAGTAAATGCTTTTATTTCAATGTTTTAAGGGTAAAGTACTTTATTATCATTAATTTAGCTTTTAAAACTAAAATACGTATAACCAATGGCTCTTTACAAGCTGCAAATTAACGGTCGGAGCTATCAGGCTGATGTTGAGCCCGATACCCCACTGCTATGGGTCCTGCGTGACAATCTGGGATTAGTCGGTACCAAGTACGGCTGCGGAATAGCCCAGTGTGGAGCATGTACTGTCCACATCAATGGCGAAGCGACGCGCTCCTGCGTGTTGCCTGTTTCGGCAATCGGTACTTCCAAAGTAGTGACCATCGAAGGTCTCTCTGCCGAAGGTAACCATCCGGTACAGCAAGCCTGGGACGAAGTAGATGTACCCCAATGCGGATACTGCCAGGCTGGTCAGATCATGACCGCGGCTGCTTTCCTTAAGAAGAATCCCAAGCCTAATAACGAAGAGATTGACGCTGCCATGTCCGGCAATATATGCCGTTGTGGAACCTACCACCGCATCCGCGAAGCCGTGAAAGTAGCCTCCAACAAACCTGCCAAATAGCCATGTCCCAACTCCCTAATACAAACAGACGCGATTTTATGAAGCTGGCCGCCTCGGCCGGCGGTGGCCTGTTGCTGGGTTTTAACTGGCTCAGTGCTAATGCTACTCCCCCAGCCGTTGTGGATGAAGCTACTGCCGCGGCTGGTAATCTGGACTTCAACAGCTATCTTTCTATTGCCACTGATGGTACCATTACCATTCTTTCGCCCAATCCTGAAGTAGGGCAGGGGATCAAGACCGCCTTCCCGATCATTGTAGCCGAGGAGCTGGATGTAGACTGGACGAAGGTAAAGGTCGTACAGGCTCCCCTGGATACTACTAAATTTGAGCGGCAGGTAGCCGGAGGAAGTGGTTCTATACCGCACTCGTGGGACCGTTTGCGCCAGGCTGGAGCCACCGCTCGCCTGATGCTGATGGAAGCCGCTGCCAACCGCTGGAAAGTACCGGCTAGTGAGATTACTACTGACAAAGGAGTAGTAATGCACAAAGGATCGGGCCGTAAGCTCAGCTACGGCGAGCTGGCACAGGATGCTGCTAAGCTTACCGCACCCAAGGACGTGAAGCTGAAAGATGCTAAGGATTATAAGCTTATCGGCCAGTCCATCAAGAACGTGGACAACAAGCCTATCCTGACGGGGCAGCCCTTATTTGGAATTGACTTCCATCGAGAAGGTATGCTATACGCGATGGTGCAGCATCCTTCTGCCTTTGGTATGAAGATAAAGTCTGTTGATGCTTCGGCGGCTAAGGCCATGCCGGGTATTGTGGACGTAGTACAATTTAAAAATAATGTGGCCGTAGTAGGTAAGTCGACCTGGCAGGTTAAGAAAGCCCGCGAAGCTTTGAAGGTAGAATACGAGAAAGACGGTGATCTGGAAAGTACATCCGACCACAACCGTATTTTCACGGAGCTGATGGATAGCCCCAATGCTACCGTTCGTCGTAAGGATGGTGACGTGGAGGCTGCTTTTAAGAAAGCGGCTAAGGTAGTGAAGAGTGAATACCAGTGCCCATTCCTGCCGCACAGCCCCATGGAACCCATGAACTTCTTTGCGCACGTACGCCCTGATGGGGTGGAGCTGGTAGGTCCTACCCAGACCCCCGAGCGTGCCCGTAACGAAACGGCTAAGCTGCTGGGCATATCACCCGATAAGGTAACCGTAGAAATGACCCGCATGGGTGGTGGATTTGGTCGCCGCCTGGCTGCTGACTATGTACTTGATGCCGTAGAAGTATCTAATCTGGTAAAAGCGCCGGTGAAGATGATCTGGACCCGCGAAGACGACATGAACGGTGGTAACTACCGTCCATCGGTTCGCTACCGCTTTGAGGCCGCTCTGGATGCCCAGGGCAATATGATCGGCTATAAGCTGCGTGGGGTGGGTATCAACGCCGGTAACCCTACCCGGGAAGACAACTTCCCGTCGGGAGCGGTGGATAACCTGCTGATTGACTCGTTTGATCATAAGTCGCCTATCACAACAGGTCCATGGCGGGCACCTATTACCAACTTCCTGGCCTTCGCGGAGCAGTCGTTCCTGGATGAAGTAGCTCAGGCAGCCGGTAAAGACCCCATACAGTTCCGCCTTGACCTGCTCGAAAAGGCGAAGAAATCGCCAGCTGGTGAAGTAAAGTATGATGCAGACCGCATGATAGCTGTTACCAAACTGGCCGCTGAAAAAGCCGGTTGGGGCAAGAAGAAAGGCGTACATCAGGGCTTTAGCCTGTACTTCTCACACCGCTCGTATGTAGCCCAGATTGGTGAAGTAGCAATGCAGAAAGGAAAGCCGGTAGTCAAAAAGATCTATGCAGCCGCTGACTGTGGGGTGGTGATCAACCAAAGTGGTGCCCGCCAGCAGATCATGGGTGGTATCGTAGATGGTATGGGCCACGCTATGTACGGCAACATGACCTTTAAGAACGGAGCCCCCGAGCAGGAGAACTTCAATACCTATAAGCTGATCCGTCTGAACGAGATCCCTGAGATAGACGTCTTCTTTGTAGATAACGGTATTGCTCCGACGGGATTGGGCGAGCCCGCCCTGCCACCGACCGGTGCTGCCGTAGCCAATGCCTTGTTCAAGGCTACTAACAAGCGTCTGCGTAACCAGCCGTTTGTGGAGGAGGACGCCTATAAGAGCATTCTGTAAATAGTCTTATCAAAAATCATAAGGACCCGGTATCATTTTGATACCGGGTCCTGCTATTTATAGTCATAGTACCTTCACTAGGCATTCTTATTCCAGAATACATCCTTTACTTTCTCCTCTTCCTGTAAGGTAGAGAGCACGTTAAGTATGTGGTTGCGTCTGGTACCACGAACTTTAAGGTACACCGCTGACTCTTCATTTTCCTTCTCCACAGATAGGTTCAATATCTCTATCTTTTCATCTTCCATGATGCGTTTGGCAACTGCCAGGGAATCGGAGCTGGTGGAGGTAAGAATCTTGATGGTCTGGTCCTGGTACTGCTTAAAAAACTTTTCCTGGATGTACTGCATAGCCCAGAGGATAAACACGGCAATGACCGTGGTAAGGACAGCCGCAAAGTACATACCTGAGCCGGTCGCCAAGCCCACCGCCGCTACTGCCCACAAGCCGGAGGCGGTAGTAAGACCCCGCACTTCCTGATTACGAAGAAACATAATAGTACCTGCTCCCAGAAAACCAATGCCGCTGATAACGCCCGATGCGATACGTGAAGGGTCCAGTTCTACATTATCATGGCCTAATTCATCACTAAATCCGTACGTGGATACCAGCATGGCCAGCGTAGCGCCTACACATACCATCATGTGGGTTCGCAGTCCGGCGGCCCAGTCTTTTCGTTCCCTTTCCAGGCCCACAATACCACCCAGTAAAGCGGCTAGCAGGAGACGAGTAGCGATCTCTTCCCAGGAAATTGTGGGTACCATTTTCTTGTTATATTGGTGGATGAGTATTTGTGGAAACAACGCACCAAAACTATACCAGCGGGATTACTATACTTGTCTGCTAAGATTTTAAAATGTTATGGATACGCTCCTGTAGCACCGGGACAACTTCCTCCTCAAACCATGGATTACCGCGTAGCCAGAAGTCGTTGCGAGGGGATGGGTGAGGTAAGGGTATGTACTCCGGGAGGTAATCAGTGTAGTGGTGTACGGTATCAGTCAGGGTAGGCTGTGCGCGCTTGCCGAGGTAGTAACGCTGGGCGTACTGACCGATGAGCAGCGTGAGTTGTACCTGCTTCATCTGTTGCCACAGCGGGGCGTGCCAGCGCGGAGCACATTCCGGGCGCGGTGGCAGATCGCCAGACTTCCCTTTGCCGGGATAGCAAAAGCCCATGGGTACTATGGCAAACGTCTCCTCATTATAAAAAACGCTATCATCTACCCCCAGCCACCCGCGCAGTCGCTCTCCGCTGGCATCGTTCCAGGGTATACTGGTACGATGCACTCGAGTGCCCGGAGCCTGTCCAATTACTACGATCTGAGCCTTTGGATGAGCCACTACTACCGGGTTAGGCCCCAGCTGCAGTACCGGCTGGCAGAGTGTACAGCCCCTGATTTCCTGTAAGAGTTCTTTCATAAGAACATAAGAACGCCACATCAACCTTTTTTATTCATTTTAAAAACAGCTAACCTTATTGTTGGGTATAATGAAGAAAGTAGTTTATTATCCAGCTATTCCAAATTACCTACTAACCATGCAGGCTATACTACTTAAAGAACCCGGCTCCGCCGATCAGCTATACCTGGGCGAGTACCTAACTCCTGAGCCTGGACCAAACGAGATACTGATACGTGTTCAGGCCACAGCACTCAACCGGGCGGATCTGTTACAACGAGAAGGCAAATATCCACCTCCGGCGGGCGCTAGTTCGATCCTGGGGTTGGAAGTGTCCGGTGTGGTAGAAGCAGTAGGAGAAAGTGTCACACGCTGGCAGGTGGGGGACCGGGTATTTGGGCTCATACCGGGTGGAGGATACGCGCAGTACACGGTCATGCACCAGGACATGGCCATGCCTATACCGAGTACCTGGAATTTCGTAGATGCAGCCGCCATACCCGAGGTATACCTAACGGCTTTCCAGGCCCTCGGCTGGATTGCCTACGTACAGCCGGGCGAAACGGTGTTGCTTCATGCCGGAGCCAGTGGCGTGGGAACGGCAGCCATCCAACTGGTACACGCCATGGGAGCCGATGTAATCGTAACGAGCTCTGCCAGTAAGCATGACCTATGCCGGCAACTAGGGGCAAAGCACGCCATAGATTACCACAAAGGCCCTTTTCTAGATGAGTTGTTGTCAGTAACTAACGGTCAGGGGGTTGATGTGATTGTAGATCCCGTAGGAGGCGATTACTTCACCCAGAATATAAAAGCCTTGAAACTCGATGGACGGCTTGTCATGCTAGCCGTGATGGGAGGGGCCAAAGTACCGGAAGTCAACCTAGGGCCTATCCTATTCAAACGATTGCAGATAACAGGATCAACGCTACGCTCCCGCTCGTTGGAGTACCAGATCCAGCTTACGCAGGATTTTATGGACTTCGCCTATAATCGGTTTCAGAGCGGAATGTTAAAACCCGTTATTGATACCGTTTTTAGTTGGCAGGACGTGGCCGAGGCGCATCGCTACATGGAGGCTAACCAGAACACCGGTAAGATCGTACTAAGAGTAGGGTAGGTGTGAATTCCGCAGCCAACGGATTTCTTCATATATTTACCCTTATTAAATATCGATACTAACCTATGTCTGACCTTCACCAGAAAATAAAACTACTTGCTAAGGATTACGTAGCTGATGTGACCGCCAATCGTCACCACCTGCATAGGAACCCCGAGCTCTCATTCAACGAACATAAAACGGCCCGCTTTGTAGCCGATCAGCTTCGGTCGCTGGGCCTCGAGCCGCAGGAAGGTGTAGCAGGTACCGGTGTAGTAGCTCTTATCGAAGGCCGCAACCCGTCGAGCCGAATAGTAGGCCTGCGAGCCGATATGGATGCGTTACCCATTCATGAAGCCAATGATGTACCCTACAAGTCGCAGGTGCCGGGCGTGATGCACGCGTGCGGCCACGATGTACATACCTCCTCCTTGCTGGGGACGGCACGTATTCTGCAGCAACTGCGAGGAGAGTTTGAGGGAACGGTGAAACTGGTATTCCAGCCAGCCGAGGAGAAAGCCCCCGGTGGAGCCTCGTTGATGATAAAAGAAGGCGTACTGGACAATCCCAAGCCGACCAGCATGGTAGGACAGCACGTGGCGCCTAACGTACCGGTAGGTAAGATAGGCTTCCGTGAAGGTATGTACATGGCCAGTACCGACGAGCTGTACCTGACCGTAAAAGGTAAAGGTGGACACGGGGCTATGCCCGATCAACTCATTGATCCGGTACTAATGGCCTCTCATATCATCGTGGCCCTGCAGCAGATCATTAGCCGCCACCGCAAACCAGCCAATCCATCGGTACTTTCTTTTGGTCGTTTTATAGCCGATGGCGTGACCAATGTGATTCCTAACGAGGTGACCATCCAGGGTACCTGGCGGTGTATGGATGAGGAGTGGCGGGAGGAAGGGCTGCGTAAAATGAAAAAGATGGCCGAAGGCATGGCCGATGCTATGGGCGGTAGCTGTGAGTTTGAAGTAGTAAAAGGCTACCCTTTCCTGAAAAACCACCCCGAACTGACCCGCCGTATGAAAGCCGCCGCCGTAGAATACATGGGAGCCGAGAACGTAGTAGATCTGGATCTGTGGATGGCGGGTGAGGACTTTGCCTTCTACTCGCAGGTAGTAGATGCGTGCTTCTACCGGCTGGGGACTCGCAACGAAGCCAGAGGCATTATCTCCGGTGTACATACACCTACATTTGATATCGACGAAGAGGCCTTGGAAATAGGGCCGGGGCTAATGAGTTGGCTGGCTATTCGTGAACTTAACCAACGCTAAGCATGAGTAGACGTTGGATACTCGCCTGGTTTTGCTGTTTGGTAGTTGAGATAACTTTTGGACAGTCGGTACAGGGGCGTGTGGTAAATTACATAACAGGTGCCCCCGTAGCCTATGCCCTGGTGACTAACGATACCCGTAATACAGGTATCTATACCGATACCAGTGGCTTATTTCGCTGGCCAGGTTCATCGGATGGACTGCTCATTTCTGCTCCCGGCTATCAGACTTTACAAATAGAGAAGCTTAACTCTGATACCGCACTGACGGTATCGCTGGTTGAGAAACCCCTCGCGTTAGATCAGATTCCAGCCTCCGCGTCTAGTAAACCTCATGTAGTACAAAAAGGGGCCTGGCGGAAGCGACCAAGTGGGTATCTTAGTTCCTGTGAAGCGAGTCAACCGCGCGAAGTGGCTTTATATGTACCCAATGAGAAAAGTGAAGCCGGAGTTCTAAGAAAGATATCTTTTTACGTTTCTTCCAAAGGGAAGCAGAGAGCGCCAATCCGGGTACGCGTATATAAAAATAACAATGGAATGCCGGGGGAGGACCTGCTGGATGAAAACGTAGTCGTAATGCCCGGGCGGCCCTGGTATCGCTGGAAGGATGTAATAATTGGACGCTATAATTTACCGGTACCCAAAGAGGGCTTCTTTGTGGCTTTAGAATGGTTACACTCGGAAAATAGCCCCTATGAAGGTGTAGACAGTACCGGAACAAAATGCTTCGGGCAGATCTTGGGTACTACCAATGAGTTTGACACGTGCCGGGGGTGGTACCGGACCAATGGCGGTAGCTGGAGCCAGGAGTCCTGTAAAGCCGGAGAAACCGGTAAGACAGCCAGCCCAATGATACGGGTAGAGTGGCTGAGCTACCGGTAGCATCTAGATAAAATCAGTGAGGAAACGGGAGTTCGATACGTTCAGCTCCCGTTTCCTGTATATCTGCCAGACTAGCAGCAGTCGTGGCTGAGATTCCCACTCTCAGACCTGTATTTGTAGGCAATAGCTCCCGGAGGCGAGCGGCTTCGGGTAATAGAGAGCCTTCATCAAGCATTACCTTTATATAGTCGGCACCGGCATCAGATAATGTTTTGAGTAGCCCGGGGAGCGTAGCGTTAGCGACCTGCTTTAATTCAAACCTTACTGTCAGGGGGACTTCCTGCTCGTGCAGCCACTTGGCAAACTTTACGGTCTCGATCTTAATCCACCCCGCCGAAGCCGACTGCCAGGCCGATACGTTAAGGGTAAGTTCGATGGCATTGGCCCCATCTTTTAAGGCGAGTTCTGCCTCTAACTGCTTGGCTTCGGTGCGCTGGTAACCATAGGGGTAACCTACTACCGTGATCAGCTCCGCTGCATGCGCTGGTCCCATGTCTCTTCTTAATTTTTTAGTCCAGAAGGGAGGTACTGCCAGAGCCGCCAGCTTATGTTCATTCACCAGACTTAGTGCCTGGTACATAGTATCAACTGTAGCGGTAGGGCTGAGTACAGCCAGCTCAGTAAAGGACGGATAGTAGCTTGTCATGCAGAAGTAGAGATGTAGTATTCTGATGACACAATAAGCCAATAAAATGTTTGCAGCGGGGGGACAGGTACTGTAACTAAAAAAGCTACAATAAATACGGTATTCATTGTAGCTTTTTAGAGTATTTGAAGGCTTCTACTCAGCAACAGGCTTTTGTGCGAGTGGTGCGTTTTCTCTCTTTTCAGGTATGTAGCTTCTGAAGAAGCTCCCGATCTTTAAGCTCATTACTCCCCAGATAGCTTCTTTAAATATACCGGCAGACATCTTGGATGCCCCTTTGGTACGATCCGTGAAAATGATAGGTACCTCGGTGATGCTGAACCCGTATTTCCAGGCATTGAATTTCATTTCGATCTGGAAAGCATACCCAATAAAGCGGATGCGGTCCAGCTGGATAGTCTGAAGTACACGACTGCGGTAGCAAATAAAGCCGGCAGTAGGGTCCATGATGGGCATGCCCGTAATCATACGAACATAGTAACCGGCAAAGTAAGACATCAGTACACGCCCTATGGGCCAGTTTACTACATTAACGCCTTTGATGTACCGTGATCCAACGGCTATATCGTGCCCCTCTTCGTGACAAGCCTGATACAGGCGTACCAGATCCTCAGGGTTATGTGAGAAGTCGGCATCCATCTCAAACAGGTACTCGTACCCTCTGGCCAGTGCCCACTGAAACCCATGAATGTACGCTGTGCCAAGGCCCAGTTTGCCCTTTCGCTCAAGCATATGCAGTTGTGCAGGGTATTCATGTTGGAGCTCCTTTACTTTCAGGGCTGTACCATCTGGCGAGCCATCGTCTACGATGAGAACATGAAAGAGATGAGATAGCGAAAAAACCTTCCTGATGATGGCTTCGATATTTTCAATCTCATTGTAGGTAGGTATAATGACAATAGAGTTGCTCAAGACTTTCTCGAATATTTTTTAGATTGATAATGGAAAGCGTGGTAATTCCACCGCCATCTGGTCTATTGGAAAAACAGTAGTCGAATGAACCCCAAAAATCTCAAATATTAACAACAATTACAGCTTGATGTTGTTTTTCTTTTCGCGTGCTTCAATGTTTTTTACTACTTTTTCATAGATACGTGTCATATATTGCGGATGAGTGGTATAAAAAGCATAGCTTTCCTTATAGCGAAGCGTATCCACTTTGTGCTTTTTCCATATCTGCTTCTGGAGTTGGTTAAACACCATGGCTGACGAATCCAGCGACTGTAGCTGCAAACGGGACACCCGTGACTCGGCCAGGTGAATATCAGCCAGTATTGCCGCCATTTTATCTTCCGCAATAATATCCTTGGGAGGTTGCTCTTCCGAATCGCACGCCATAAGCATTAGGAGCAGACAAGCCAGTACCTGACGTGGTAAAAAAAGGATTCGACGCATGATCTTTACAAATTAGCTATCTTTGTTTTATACGCTCAACGCTGCAAAGTTGGTGATTCTTTTGCAGAACCTGTATTTATTATGTTCGAACAGTTTTTATCAAAGCTCCGTAGGTACGAGATCCGGATGCGCAAAGCGGTTAACAGCGAGCGTCATGGCAACTTCCATTCGGTGTTTAAAGGGTCGGGGCTTGAGTTTGACGATCTGCGGCTCTACCAGTATGGGGACGATGTACGGACGATCGACTGGAACACCTCAGCCAAAGGGCATGGTACCTATATCAAGATATTTAAGGAAGAGAAAGAACAGACGGTGTTTTTCATGGTGGATGTAAGTGCCTCCCAGGAAGTAGGAGATGCTATACGCCAGAAGATTGATGCGTCTAAGGAGATATGTGGGGTATTGACTTTGGCGGCTATACGGGAAGCCAGCCGGGTAGGGATGCTTTGCTTTACCGACCGAAAAGAAAAGTACATCCGCCCTTCTGATGGGATGAAACATGGGTACAGCCTGATATCAGAACTGTTTAAGCTTCAGCCCGAGTCATCAAAGACAAACCTGTCAGAGGCTATCCTGCTGGCCTTGAATGTACTGAAAAGGCGGAGTCTGGTGTTTCTGATATCTGATTTTATTGATAAGGATTACGAGCATAACCTGAAAGCACTGGCGCGTAAGCATGACCTGATTGTGATTCATGTGCATGATCAGCGGGAAACCAATCTGCCTAAGCTGGGAATTATTCCCGTCTATGATGCGGAGCGTCAGAGTATGGTATGGATCAATACTTCGTCGTCACGTTACCGGGTGGCCATGAGAGATCAGTACGCCAAGCGTCGTCAGGAGCTGGAGCGGCTTTGCCGGCAGAATAAGGCCGATTACCTTTCGTTAAATACCCGTGAAGACTACGTCCCCGCCCTGATACGATTATTCAGGGTAAGACGTTACGTCAAGGGTACATCCCCTAACCATGCCTGAGTGCAAGAGTAGGTCACCCCTCCGTCTTTAACTATACGATTACAGTTTGTTTCTTCTTAGTTACATACATTCCCGGATTCGTCACCTTGCTTTACCAGTGGTAGTTGGTCTGTTCCTGGTACTACTGGCTCAGGTAGTACTAGCGCAATCTGACAGACCCAAGGGAAAGTTTATGACTGATACCATTCGGGTTGGAAAGCCTTTCTTCTATTCACTCAGCTATCGGCATGATCCGGCACAGGAAGTCTTTTTCCCGGATACAACGTTTAATTTTTCTCCTTTTCAGGTACTCGGTCAGGAATACTTCATTACGCAGACGGATGAACGCGGAAGTCTCGACAGTACCGTTTATAAACTCATATCCTTTGAGGTAACACCCATCCAGCTCCTTTCTTTGCCGGTGTTCGTCATGAACAACAGCGATTGTACCGCGGTGTACACAGCTCCCGATACCGTCTTGTTGCGCCTGCTGCCCGAGGTGGTTAAAAACGACAGCCTGGCTCTGCAGGCCGAGACCAAAGTGCTACCTTTGCGCCGGCAGTTCAACTATTCCGTATTTCTAGGGGTAGTAGCCGCAGTGACGGGCATTAGCCTGCTTATATACTGGCTGTTTGGGCGTAGTATCAACCGGCAGTGGCAGATGTTTCAGCTACAGCGGAGGCACCGGGAATTTGTTCGTACCTTCAACCGGCTCAACCGCAACGCACGGGAGCGTAATAGTGTGTCGGACGCCGAAAAGGCCGTAATCGTGTGGAAAAAGTACCTGGAGCGGGTGGAAGAAAAACCCTTCGCTACCTACACCACCCGGGAGATTCTGGATAATATACCGGATGAACCCCTGGCCGATGCCCTGAAAGATATTGATGGTACTATATACGGTCAGGTACGATCAAAAAATATGGATGTGTCCCTACAGGTGCTACGGACGGTTGCCTTGCGGTCGTACCGCCGCCGCCGTCGTGAAATTGCTCAGGTAGGCAAAGAAACAGTGGAAGCATAAATCAGATTATGGAGCAGCAATGGTTTTCACCGGAATGGTTTGGATGGAATACCCTACGGTCTTTTCACTGGGTACATCCCTACTTTCTGTACGCTATTCCGGCCATCCCCCTGTTGCTATGGCTCCGTTACCTGTTTCACCGTAGTGCCAAGCAACACCTGGCCATGCCGTACGAGGCTACGGCTACGTCGGAAGACTGGATTACCCGACTCAGGTATGTCCAGCCGGTGGCCGTAGTGCTGGCTTTGATGCTGGTGCTGGTGTCCCTGGCGCGCCCCCAGGTTATTACCGAACGTATCGATCGCTATTCAGAAGGCATAGACATCATGCTGCTGCTGGACATATCCGACTCTATGCTCGAAAAAGACCTGGAGCCGAATCGGCTGTCGGCGGCTAAGAAGGTAGCCCGAAGCTTTATTGAGGGACGGCTGCACGACCGGATCGGGCTGATCATCTTTGCGGGGGAGGCTTTTTCACTATGCCCGCTTACCACAGATTACCAGCTTCTGTACTCATTCTTGGATGATATCAGCTCGGACATGATTCGTACGGCCGGTACGGCCATAGGTAGTGCGCTGGCCGTAGCTGTAAACCGCATGCGTGATTCAAAAAGTGAAAGTAAGGTAGCCATACTCATCAGCGACGGGGATAATACCTCCGGTAACCTGGACCCGGTGACGGCGGCACGTCTGGCCAAAGCCTTTGGGGTGCGTATCTACACAATTGCGGTGGGTAAAGCGGTTAAGCGTACAGCAAGGGCAGATACGCTCAGAGCTACGTTTAATGACTTTATGGATGAGAGCGAGATGCAGCGAATAGCGGCCGCCGCCGATGGGAAATTTTTCCGGGCAGCGGATACCAATGCGCTTAGGAATGTGTTTGCCCAGATAAATCAGCTGGAAAAGGTGAAGTACCGGGATGTCATGTACCGCGAAGTAAAGGACTACTACCGGGTGTATCTGTACTGGGCGGTGCTGCTGCTGTTGATTGCGCTGGCGACCAAGAGTACTTTTATGGCCAATATACTGGAAGATTGATGTTACGTTCTTACTATAACCAGAATACTCTGGAGGCCGGGCTGGATGAGGTGGGGCGCGGGTGCCTGGCCGGACCAGTAGTAGCCGCGGCTGTCATTCTCCCCTCCGACTACACACATCCCCTCCTGAACGACTCCAAGCAGCTTACAAAAGTACAGCGGGATACTTTGCAGAAAGAGATTAGGCAGGATGCCATAGCCTGGGCGGTTGCGGAGGTATGCAATAATCAGATCGACGAGATCAATATCCTGAAGGCTAGCTTTCTGGCTATGCACCGGGCCGTAGACCAGCTGCATGTACGTCCGGAGCACTTGCTGGTGGATGGTAACCGCTTTGTCCCGTACCCTATGATCCCGCATATCTGCATCATAAAGGGTGACTCGCACTACCTGTCCATAGCGGCAGCCTCAGTCCTGGCCAAAACCTATCGTGATGAATTGATGGAGCGCCTGGCGGTAGAGTACCCGCATTACGGATGGGAGCAGAACGTAGGGTACCCGACACCGCGGCATCGTCGGGCTATACAGGAGCACGGGCCTTGCCCTTACCACCGGATGAGCTTCCGCTTAGTGAAGTAAGCCGGGCTTACTTCACTGCATGCTTCGGCTTTTTGTACAGTGGTACTGTACTGCATGGTTCACCGAACATCAGGCTCTGTGCAACGGGCCGTAGTAGTCGTGAGATCTCGACATAGGCCGAGATGGGTACAGGATGCTTGCTGCAGCCTTTGATCACTACGCGCTTATCACGATAGGCTTCAATATCTATCCGGGCAATGGCATCGTAAAAGAGCTTGTCTTCCAGCGCCTGCAGATCGCCATACACAACTGTATTAGCGTACGGCTCAAGATGCAGAGCCAGGAGCATATAAGCCCAGGTAGGTACTATGGCATCCTCGGTACAGGTAACGGCTACATTCTTGCCCTGGTACTGGCTCCAGTCGTGGTTTTTCAGGAATTCACGAAAATCCTTTTCTCGCAGGATCAGTCCCTGGAAAAGGTTATCTTTCAGATCATACACGACCCGCTCACCCGGATGGTAGTACTCTTCCAGATCCAATGATATAAGGCCGCTATTGGCTACCCGGTTTACAATTTCTTCGGTTTCCATCTTTTATAAATGTTACTTCACTGGTAGTACTATGTGCAGACAGGCACTACCTGTTTTCTAACGTAGAGTCGCTCCGAAATGTTCGCTATTCCTGCGTAGAGGGAGTAGTTACCTTCTTACGCGGCTGAGTAGTTACGAAATCCTTGAGGTAGTAAGGCTCAAAGTTAGCTACATCTTCAAACTGTTCCTGTCGAAAGGCCTCAGTAGCCAGCCATCCAATGGTGCGAGCTGAGGGTTCAATTAAGTCAGATACAAAGCGTACATTGGGATGACTACCCAGTACTGGCTCACACTTAGCCGCTCCATCGCCAAAGAAAACAACAGGATGGTTCTGGAGAAGCTCTGCGAATGAATCAGGTTGAATAATGAGCGCCTGCGTAGGCTGTACGGCCGTAAGCTTTTTGTCATACACCGCGCAGTACACTTCCATACGACGGGCATCAATCATAGGGCATAGTAGTACTTCTTCGGTGTAGAGCGCCCGTAACTGTACCGCCATGGCCTCCAGCGTGTTAATCGCGATCAAGGGCTTGTCCAGCGCGTAGCACAGCCCCTTGGCAGTAGATACCCCCACCCGCAAACCTGTGTAAGAGCCGGGGCCTTTGGCGACGGCTATGGCATCCAGGTCATGCAAGGAAAAGCCGGCATGTTCTACGGCACTGTGCATGAGTGTGGTCAGCATGGACGAAGAGGAGCGGTCGGTATTAAGCTCGTATGACAGCAGGGCTTCTCCATTCTGGTGAAGAGCTACCGAGCAGCCGCGCGTAGAAGTATCTATACTAAGTATAAGCATGGGAATCACGATGTAGAAATAAAAAATTCACAACATGCCCGCTCTAAGGTAGGGGAGCATGTTGTGAATCGGGTATTTGATCGTTACAAAACTACTATTTCTTTCCTTTCAAAAGGCCTTGATAGCGGTTCATATCTTTGAAAAGGTCCAAAGCAGCCTTCATTTCGGCGTCCTTACTGAAAGAAGCCTCTTTCATTCCCTTTTCCAGATAGTAATGCTTCACGATCTCTTCTTCCAGCAAGTTCTTGATCTCTGCCTTACGAAGCTGCAGATCATTCTCTTTGTTATGGCTGAGCTTGGTTCTCAATGACTTCAACTGCTCCTGGATAGCGTCAATAGATTTCTCTTTTTTAGCCGACGCTTCCAGCTCGTTCAGTTCTTTTTCTACCTGCGTAGTATAGTCGTAGTCTTTATCTTTGAGCCACTTGGCGAATTCCTGGTACTCAGCATCTGTCAGGCTAAACTCACGAGCGGGTTTAATGGTAGCATGCTCCGCGTGGTACTTCACCGCGTAGTCAAACAGCAGACGCTTACGAAGCAGCGAGCCAGCCAGGGGCGAATAGCTTTCTTTCTCAACAACGATATCCGGCAGGATACCACCTCCATCGTACACGGCACGTCCGTTGCGGGTTGTAAAGGCTGTCATTAGCGAATCAGGTACCTTACCTACGCTGCCATCCTCGTTGCGGTGGCTGTAGTCAATAGCCTGGATACACCGTCCGCTGGGAATATAGTACTTGGCGGTCGTGATCTTCATCTTGGTGTTGTACGACAGGTCACGGGTAGTCTGTACCAGACCTTTGCCGTACGTACGCTGACCAATTAGCACACCCCGGTCATAGTCCTGAATTACACCGGCTACGATTTCGGCGGCGGAAGCACTGCGGTTATTAGTAAGTACTACGATGGGTATCTCGGTGTCCAGAGCTGGGTTGTAGGCCGAGTAGGTCTTGTTCCACTCAGTCACCTTTCCTTTGGTAGAAACTACCTCTTCACCCTTTGGAATAAATACGTTGGAGATTTCGATGGCCATGTTCAGCAATCCGCCCGGATTTTCACGCAGATCAAGTACCACCTTCTTCATGCCTTTTCCTTTTAGCTCCTGGAAGGCATTACGTACCTCACGGGAAGCCGTAGCGGTAAAATCTTTCAGATCGATATAGCCAACTTCGTCATTGATCATACCGTAGTAAGGTACATTGGTCATCTTGACGATATCGCGGGTTACTGTCAGTTCAATCGGGTTTTTCTGGCCGTAACGCTTTACAAGTAGCTTGGCGCTGCTGCCGGTCTGGCCGCGCAGGAGTTTGCTTGGATCGGATTCGGTACGGGTAGAAAGATCAACGCCATCTATTTTGATAATTTCATCACCAAGCATCAGACCTGCCTTCTGAGCGGGAGTGTCTTCGTACACCATCATGACCACGTGCTTCCCATCAGTAGTACTGACCAGGGCCCCGATGCCATTGTACTTACCGGTAGTCATGGTCATGTAGTCTTCGATATCATCCTCCGCATAGTATACCGTGTATGGGTCGAGCTGCCGCAGCATGGCATCAATACTTGACTTGATCAGGCGATTAGGATTGACATCATCTACGTAGTAGGCGTTCAGTTCCTTGAACAGCGTAGCATAAATATCAAGATTACGAGCTATTTCGAAGAGGCGGTCGTCCTGACGAAACGAAAAAAAGGCTAGCCCCGCAGCCACAGGAGCGGCAAGCCATAGGGAACGGAAGTATTTCTTCATGATACAGTAAATTTCAACTACACAGGTGTGATCAACTACCAACTATTTCGACGTTGCGGACGACTTGCTCATGCGTGTTAATACTTGCCGCATGGCTTTCTCAATAACGTCATAATTTGCTTTTTCTTTTGCAAGATACAAAAAAGCAATGTAAGCCGGACGGGCTGAGGGTGTTAACTCCAGCAAAATAGATTTGTTGAGGCGATAGGCTTCGCGGCAGCGGCGACGGACCAGATTACGGTCGACGGCCTTCTTGAACTGGCGGCGGGAAATAGAGAAGAGGACCTGAGGGAGATCAGGGGGAGAGTCGGGCTCGTAGATATAAAGCACCCGAAAAGGAAAGAGGTAGAACGTGTGCACCTCCGTACTACCTCTTTGAAAGAGCCTGCCAATGGTATGGTGGCTACTTAATCGTTCGTCTTTGCTAAACGTTTGGCTCAAGCCTAATAAACGCTTATTACTGCTTATGACGCTTCTCGTCAGATACTGTTAGCTTCCAACGACCTTTCTTACGACGAGCGGCTACTACTTTGCGACCGTTAGCCGTTGACATCCGATCACGGAAGCCGTGCTTGTTTCTTCTCTTACGATTCGAAGGTTGATACGTACGTTTCATCTCAATTCCTAAATTATAGCGCTATAAAATCTACTGTTCCTAATTTGGGCTTGCAAAGGTAAGAAAACTTATATCGGCAGGCAAGGGACACTCTAATTTTTATCTGTATTCTTTTGATTTGCAACCAGCAAGAGTAAAAGAAGAGGTACTTAACTACTTAAAAACAGCATTAGGAATCACAAACTAAAGCGGCGAATTTTGGGTTTACAATTAGATAGGGGCTTCTCTAACTATGCCCTCAGTTACTCATTGGTCCGTGTATGATGAATCAACCCGAACTTCGCCTTGAAGGTGTTCCGTTTGAAGAACTTGATCCTAAGAAATATATTCTGATAAAAGGAGCTCGCGTCAATAACCTTAAAAATATTGATGTAGCTATACCCCGAAATAAGTTAGTCGTGATTACCGGCTTGTCCGGCTCCGGCAAGTCCTCCCTGGCGTTTGATACCCTGTTTGCCGAAGGGCAACGCATGTACGTAGAGAGCCTTAGCAGCTACGCCCGTCAGTTTTTGGGGCGGATGGAAAAGCCCGAGGTGGAATACATTAAAGGTATTTCGCCGGCTATTGCCATCGAACAGAAGGTCAGTACCCGCAACCCCCGCTCTACGGTAGGTACCACTACCGAAATCTACGATTACCTGAAGCTACTCTTTGCTCGTATCGGTATCACCTACTCGCCCAAGTCGGGACAGATAGTACGCAAAGATACCGTAACTGATGTGGTAGACTATATTCTGAGCCACGAGGAAGGTACCCGCGTCATGGTACTGGCGCCCCTGCTGGTGCGCGATGGTCGTACGCTGGAGAGCGAGCTTAATATTCTCCTCTCAAAGGGATACAACCGGATCGTTGCTAACGGCGAGACTCACTTTATCGAAGAGGTACTCGAAAATTTCTCCTCCCTTGATACCTCAGGCAGGCTGGAAATACTCATAGATCGTGCCGCAGTACAGCATGACGACGAGGATACTCAGTACCGTTTGTCTGACTCAGTGCAGACGGCCTTCTTTGAAGGAGAGGGAGTTTGTTACGTAGAAGTACGGGGAGGCGAGCGGCGCGAGTTTTCGGATAAGTTTGAGCTGGACGGTATCCGCTTTGAGGAGCCGACTGTCAACCTGTTTAGCTTTAATAATCCCTACGGAGCCTGTAAGCGCTGCGAAGGCTTTGGTAAAGTACTGGGTATTGATCCTGATCTGGTAATACCTGATAAAAACCTGTCGGTTTTTGAAGGAGCGGTGGCGCCCTGGCGTACCGAGAAGATGAGCGAGTGGCTGCGTCCGCTGCTTCGCAATGGTATCCGCTTTGATTTTCCCATTCACCGGGCTTATAAAGACCTGTCGCCCGAGTATCAGGAGTTGCTCTGGACCGGTAATGAGTACTTCCGTGGGCTTAACGCTTTCTTTGAAGATATCGAGGGGCAGACGCATAAGATTCAGTACCGTGTTATGCTTTCGCGCTACCGGGGCCGTACGACCTGTCCTGAGTGCCGGGGCTCACGTCTCCGTAAGGATGCCGCCTATGTCAAGGTAGGAGGGGCTTCTATCACTGACCTGGTACTGATGCCCATCAGCCAGGTATCTATATTTTTCAAAAATCTTGAACTGAATGAACACGAGCAGCAGGTAGCCCGCCGAATCCTGATCGAGATAGTGAATCGTCTCGAGTACATGGAGCGCGTAGGATTGGGGTATCTGACGCTCAATCGCCTTACCAATTCCTTATCGGGTGGTGAGTTCCAGCGGATCAAACTGGCTACCTCCCTGGGTAGTGCGCTGGTGGGGTCCATGTATATATTGGATGAACCAAGTATTGGTCTCCACCCACGCGATACTCGCAAGCTGGTAGGCGTACTGGAGTCGCTGCGTGACTTGGGTAATACCGTAATAGTAGTAGAGCACGAAGAGGAGGTAATGCACGCCGCCGATCAGATTATTGATATTGGTCCCGAAGCGGGCTCAGGTGGAGGTCATGTGGTATTTGAAGGTAACTGGGAAGATATAAACAATCTGAAAGAGCTGCCGGCTACGGACGAGCCCAAGTCCTACACGATTGACTTCCTGCTGGAGCGTGATACCATACCCGTCCCAACTTTCAGACGCAAAACTACCCACTTCCTCGAACTGAAAGGAGCCCGAGAGAATAACCTGAAGGATGTGGATGTAAAGTTCCCGCTGGGGGTACTGAACGTCGTAACCGGAGTGAGTGGATCGGGTAAGTCTACCTTAATCCGTAAGATTCTCTACCCGGCTCTGATGCGTGTCAAAGGCGAGTACAGCGAGGACATTGGTAAGTTCAATGAACTGGCCGGTAGTCTGGAGCGGATAGAGGCAGTAGAGATGATAGACCAGAACCCGATCGGTAAATCATCACGCTCTAACCCCGTTACCTATATCAAAGCTTACGATCATATCCGGCAGATGATGGCCGAACAGCCCGTTGCCAAAGCCCGTGCCTACAAGCCTTCTCACTTCTCATTCAACATAGAAGGAGGACGCTGTGAGGTATGTCAGGGGGAAGGTCAGGTGAAGATCGAAATGCAGTTCATGGCGGATATCTACCTGACCTGCGAAGGCTGTGGTGGAAAGCGCTTTAAGCAGGAGATCCTCGAGGTACAGTACAATGGCAAAGATATAGCTGATATTCTGGACATGACGGTGGATGACTCTATCGAGTTCTTCCGGCAGTCGGAGCCTAAGCTAGTCGAAAAGCTCCTGCCGCTGCAGGATGTCGGACTGGGCTATGTACGGCTAGGACAATCTTCTAACACCTTATCAGGGGGAGAGGCGCAGCGGGTGAAGCTGGCTTCGTTCCTGGGGAAAGGAAATGCCAACAAAGGAAAGACCTTATTTATCTTCGACGAACCGACTACGGGTCTGCACTTCCACGATATTAAGAAGCTGCTCAAAGCCATTAACGCGCTGGTTGATCAGGGAGATAGTGTGATCATTATTGAGCATAATATGGAGGTAATCAAGTGTGCCGACTGGATTGTAGATATGGGGCCTGAGGGAGGTGATGCGGGGGGCTATGTAACCTTTGCAGGTACTCCTGAGGAGATGATAAAGCTCGAAGATAACTACACGGCTACCTTCCTGAAAGAGAAGATCTGAGTGAGTTGAAGTGAGAGAATAGGGAGTAAAAGGGTAGTGGAGGGTACTTTTGATAAAAAAAGATTTAATACTATCATACATGAAGCTTTACCGCACTCACCACGGAATACTATTAGAAAAAGAGGACCAGTTCTATCGTCTGCACGAAACGAACTGGGACGCAGTTGTCAACCGGGATAATCTCTACGACTGGCTCATTACCCAGACGGAGAGCCTACTGCTGCTGCCTTTTACCGATGCTTCACCCATGCCCGAGCTGCTGCCTCCTATCGGTACGCAGGAAGTATGGGCTTCTGGAGTAACCTACTACCGGAGTCGTGAGGCCAGGATGGAGGAGTCAGAGAAGGCCGGTGGAGGTAGTTTCTACGACCGGGTGTACGATGCGGATCGGCCGGAGCTATTCTTTAAGTCTACGGCAGCCCGGGTTGTGGGTGACTATGGTACTGTACGCATTCGTCGTGACTCCAGCTGGAATGTGCCCGAGCCTGAGCTAACTCTGTTCGCTACTTCGTCGGGTACGCTGGTAGGCTACACCATCGGGAATGACATGAGCTCACGCAGTATAGAAGGCGAAAACCCACTGTACCTGCCCCAAGCCAAGACCTACGACGGAAGTGCGGCGCTTGGGCCTTGTCTGTATGTAACGAAGGAGCCCCTTGCACAGGATACTCTGATTGAACTGACTATCCTCCGGGGGGGCGAAGAGGCCTTCAGGGGTGAGGTAACGCTGGAACAGATGAAGCGTAAGCCAAACGAACTACTCGGATTCCTCTTCCGTGAGACTACGTTTTCTCAGGGAGCTTACCTGATGACCGGTACCGGTATTATTCCTCCGTCTGACTTTACGCTGGAGCCGGGCGATAAGATACATATTACCATAGAGCCTATCGGTACACTTACCAATACGGTAGGGTAGCCACCTTACTTCTGGGTAGGATTTACGATGTGGTCAGCCAGGTCCAGCCCGAGCTCCCTAATCTCGGCCAGTACCAGTTGCGCCATCTTGCGTGCTCCCAATTCGCTGAAATGAGTATTGTCCACCTTGCCCTGAGGGTAGTTAGGGTGCTCACCCGGGGCAAGGTGCAAATACAACAGTTTAGAGTTCTCCACCCCCATTTCGGTCAGCAGGGACTGGCTTTTCTTATCCAGGTCTATCAGAGGTACTTTATGGGCCTTAGCTACCTTCCTTACCAGCTGTGAGTAGACCGCATGGGTATCTTCCAGTTGCCCCTGCTCGTTGAAACTGCGCCGGGCTACGGGCGTGATAAGCACGGGATGGGCCTTTTTGGCCCGAGCTTCCCGCACAAACCGAATCAGGTTATTCTGAAACTCCTCCTCGGTAGTATAAGTCTTCTTGGTTTTTACCTCATCGTTGTGTCCAAACTGAATTAGTACGTAGTCGCCCGGGCTGAGGTGATCGGCTACGGGTTGCCATCGGTTTTCGGCAATGAAGCTGCCCGTGCTCCGGCCATTCATGGCTCGATTATCTACCGTTACATTCTCTTTAAAAAAGTAAGCAAAGGGCATTCCCCAACCGGTTTCGGGATAGTACCTTTTTTCTTTTATTGAGATGGTGGAGTCTCCGATCAGGTAGACGGTGATGGGCTCTGGCAGCAGCGTATGAGCCGATAGGCCAATTAGAAGAGCGAAAGCAATTATTTTAAGGAAAGGATTTTGGTTCATAAACCACTAAAGTTGGTTCAATTGGAGCGAAACCTTCACGCGCGGTTTCTCAATAAAGCGAAGTTAGCATAGACTGAGAAATCTACTAGCTGATAGCTGTAACGAAATGACCTTTTGCAATTAAAAAAGTCCGCTGATGATTAACCAGCGGACTATAAGAATCTATATTATACAGAGGTATCCTACACGTGCCAGCGTACAAACGCTTCCATCGCTTCGTACTCGGACAGACCAAGGTCGTCATAGAGCTTGGCAGTACCCTGGTTACGCTCTTCGGCGCGCTGCCAGAACTCGCGTGAGTCTTCTCCCTGGAATACAACCCCGTCTTTCTGCGACTGGTGCTTAAAGATACCCATCCGCTTTTTGAGTACCTGGTCAGGACTCATAGGTACGGCCATTTCAATCTCGTCGATATCCCACTCAGCCCAGGCACCGCGGTACAGCCATATCCAGCAGTCCTTCATGTAATCCTTATTCTTCGAACGCTTGAGAGCTGCTTCGATACCATCCCAGCATACCTTATGTGTTCCGTGCGGGTCAGCAAAGTCACCGGCCGCGTAGATCTGATGGGGTTGTACCTCATCGATCAGAGTTTCTATAATCTGAATATCTTCTTCGCCAAGTGGCTTCTTCTGTACGGTACCTGTCTCGTAGAAAGGCAGATCCAGGAAGTGAACATTCTCCATCGGAACACCCACAAAGCGACACGTAGCCTTAGCCTCACCACGGCGGATCAGACCTTTTACGTGACGTACTTCGGGCGTATCAATCTGGCTATCCTTTTTGTGCTTCAGGAACTCCTTAGCATCCTGGAACAACCGGGTTACCTCGTTGCTTTCGATGTCAAAGCGGTCATTGAAGTCAACTACGAAGTCGATAAAGCGAAGCGCTTCGTCGTCGGCTACCGCGATGTTACCCGAAGTTTGGTACGCTACGTGTACATCGTGTCCCTGATCGACCAGGCGCTGGAAGGTACCTCCCATCGAGATGATATCATCATCAGGGTGGGGGCTGAATATAATGACACGCTTTCTGGCTGGTTCTGCCCGCTCCGGACGCTTGGTGTCGTCAGCGTTGGGCTTACCACCGGGCCAGCCGGTAATAGTATGCTGTAGCTGGTTAAATACATTTATATTGATCTCATAGCTGGCACCGTACTGAGCGAGCAGGTCACTCATACCGTTGTCGTTATAGTCCTTATCTATGAGCTTCAGGATAGGCTTATTCAGGGTCCGGGACAGGTGCGTCACGGCTTTCTTGATCATCCGGTTGTCCCACACTACCGTATCTACGGCCCATGGCGATTTGACACGGGTAAGCTCAGAAGCGGCCCGATCGTCCAGAAGGAATGTTACATTTGGATGTGCCTGCAGATAAGAGGCAGGGTTATGCTCGGTAACGGAGCCTTCTACCGCACTTTTGATCATTTGAGCTTTACGCTCACCCCAGGCCAGCAGTACTATACGGCGGGCACTCATGATAGGAGCGACTCCCATCGTGATAGCCTTACGAGGTACCTGAGCCAGTCCACCAAACTCCATAGCCGCAGCGGCACGGGTCGAGTGATCTAGCGTAATAAGGCGGGTGCGTGAGTTAATCAGGGAGCCGGGCTCATTGAAGCCAATGTGACCATTACCCCCGATACCCAACAGCTGGAAGTCAAGTCCACCTACCGAGTTGATCTTGTTTTCGTAGGAGCGGCAGTAGTCCTGTAGCTGGTCCACCGGAATGGTACCATCAGGTATGAAGAAGTTTGCCGGATCAATATCTACGTGGTCGAAGAGTTGCTCCTTCATGAACCGGTGGTAGCTAAAGATTGAATCCGGCTGCATCGGGTAGTACTCGTCCAGGTTAAAGGAGATTACATTCCGGAAGCTCAGTCCTTCTTCACGGTGCATACGTACCAGCTCAGCATAGACAGTCTTAGGAGATGAACCCGTTGCCAGACCCAGCACACAAGGCTTACCTTCGCGCTGCTTTTGACGGATCAGATCGGCTATCTCCCGGGCTACCGCGCTGGAGGCATCCTTCGAGCTGGCAAAAATATGCGTCGGTATTTTCTCGTAGGTAATCGGCTGGCCAATGCGGCTGTCATTCGATCGGGCAGAGGCATTGTTAGCCGTTGGAATTAAGATTGATTCCGAATTTAAGGTTTGTGGCTCCATGAAGATGTTATTTATGAAAGGGCATAGGTGTAATTTGTAGATGTACAAGCAATTTATGCAAAGGTACTACTGAATTTAAGTAATATTTAAAATTTTTTAAAAAATAACTTTCTCTTTAAATAGAAGACAATTTCAACTGTGATAAGATCAATTTTCATGCTTATAATGTACGACAGAGGAAAGATTTATTCAGGTATTTCTTTCCTACTAAATTAGACTGTATTTTTGTGCCTTTATTGCTTACTATCACATTTTTACAGAAATCTCATGTCTACTCTCACGACCGTCGCCCGCGATACGCAGGTATTTGACTTGATCAACCGAGAACTACACCGCCAGGAATCGGGTATAGAACTGATCGCTTCCGAGAACTTTACCTCGAAGCAGGTTATGGAAGCTGCGGGCAGTGTCCTGACTAACAAATATGCCGAAGGTCTCCCCGGCAAGCGCTACTACGGTGGTTGTGAAGTTGTTGATGAAATTGAGCAACTGGCTATTGATCGTATCAAAGAACTCTTCGGAGCTACCTGGGCTAACGTACAGCCACACTCGGGAGCACAGGCCAATACAGCGGTATTCCTGGCGTGCCTGAATCCGGGTGATAAAATTATGGGTTTCAACCTGGCGCACGGTGGTCACCTGACGCACGGTTCACCCGTTAATATCTCAGGAAAGTACTTCCAGCCTATATTCTATGGTGTAGAGCCCGAGACAGGTCTGATCGACTGGGATAAAGTAGAAGAGACTGCTCTGCGTGAGCGCCCGAAACTGCTGATCTGCGGTGCTTCGGCGTACAGCCGTGACTGGGATTACATACGTCTGCGCGCTATTGCTGACCAAATCGGAGCCTTGCTGATGGCTGATATCTCGCACCCGGCCGGTCTGATTGCCAAAGGACTATTAAACGACCCGCTTGAGCACTGTCATATCGTAACTACTACTACGCACAAGACCCTTCGCGGACCTCGCGGTGGTCTGATCATGATGCGTAATGACTTTGAGAATCCTTACGGAATCACCACTCCTAAAGGTCAACTGCGTACCATGTCATCACTGCTTGACTCGGGTGTATTCCCAGGTACACAGGGCGGTCCTTTGGAGCATATTATTGCAGCTAAAGCGGTAGCCTTCGGAGAAGCACTGAGCGACGAATACTACAACTATGCCGTACAGGTGAAGAAGAATGCGCAGGCTATGGCTAAGGCATTTGTAGACAAAGGGTATAAGATCATCTCCGGCGGTACTGATAACCACCTGATGCTGATCGACCTACGTTCTAAGGATCTGACTGGTAAGCTAGCTGAGAACACCCTGATCAAGGCAGATATCACCATCAACAAGAACATGGTACCTTTTGATGACAAATCACCTATGGTAACCTCAGGTATGCGCGTAGGTACGGCTGCCATGACTACCCGCGGACTGCTGGAGACCGATATGGAGCGTATCGTGGATCTGATTGACGTGGTATTGATGAACCATGATAACGACGCCAAACTGGCTCAGGTGAAGCAGGAAGTAAACGAGTGGATGAAGCAATTCCCGCTTTACATCTAATACCAGTAGATACTATAATTTTGAAATAAGTTAAAAAAGGGCGAAGCGGTCAGTTTCGCCCTTTTTTACTCCTGACAGTTGCAATTTGTCCAGATCAAATAAAAATAGCACTGGGGTTTAATCGTTAAAGTAAGATCTGTCGTAGGTACTTATTGGGGTATAAGCAATCATGTAAATGCTTTCATATTTGACCATCTGGGTGTGAAGAACAGCATTTAGATGTATATTCATCTACCTAATGGATTTTTTAACTAATTTCGGCGGTTAATACTATCTCTACTTTCGCATTTAAGAATTAACCGTTCGGCGGTATTATATATTGAAATATGGCTCTTGATCAGGAATTTGAAAAGGAATTAGAAGAAGAAGGCGCTGAAATGACCTTCCTGGAGCACCTGGAGGAATTGAGGTGGCATGTTATCCGTGCTGTCGGTTCGATACTTGTCTTCGCGATAATTGCTTATATCTTCATAAAGGAAATATACCGTTATGTCATTTTGGCTCCCGGTAAGGCTGATTTCTGGACGTACCGGATGCTTTGCAAGCTGGGCGATGCCGTAGGGGTTGAGGGATTATGTATCAAAGCATTGAACTTCAAGATCCAGAGTATCGGGGTGGGAGATCAGTTTACGATGGGTCTTACCTCAGCGGTCATTACCGGTCTGATCTTTGCTTTCCCCTATGCTTTCTGGGAAATATGGCGTTTCATTAAGCCGGGTCTTAAGCCATCCGAAGTCAGGGCATCCCGGGGCGCTGTATTCTATGTTACTTTCCTGTTCTTTTCAGGGGTATTCTTTGGGTATTTTATTGTAACGCCGCTTGCCATCAACTTCCTGGCCAACTACCAGCTCGACGAGTCTATTATTAACGAGTTCAGTATTGGTTCATACATCGGAACAGTAGCCACTCTGACCCTGGCGTGTGGGATTGCTTTCCAGCTGCCGGTAGTGGTATTCGTACTGTCAAAAGTAGGCATGCTTACTCCAAGCTTCATGAGGGAGTACCGCCGCCACTCCTGGATCGTAATCCTGATCGTAGCCGCTATTATTACACCTTCACCGGATATCTACAGCCAGATTCTGGTTGCGCTGCCACTGATGTTCCTGTACGAAGTAAGTATAGTCGTATCAGGCCGCGTAGAAAGAGCCAAGCTGGAGGAGGAGAAGGGGCTTACGAATCTATAAAAATTAGATAGTTGAGATTTAACTACTGAAAGTATTACAGACCTCGGCCAATTGGTCGAGGTCTTCTTTTTGATGATAGGCGCTGATGACTACCCGCATCACTGGCTCATCGTTAGGGCGGGGATAGGGGAAGCAGGCCGACAGGATACCATGGTTGAGCAGATGTTCGTACAGCTTCACGTTACGACTGCAATAGACCGGATAATCATCATACTGAACAAAAAGACCTTCTGAACGGACTTTATCGGAGAAGTAGCGGGCATTGGCTAACAATTGCTGGTGGGCCTTAGGGTACTCCCCCATTTGCAACAATCGGGTGAGAGCGTACATATAAGCCGGAGCACTGGGCGAGCTTCCGGAAAACCAGGGCAGACGGCGTATCTCCTGAACTATTGTATCTTCTGCCAAAATCACTCCGGCCGGAATACCCATAGCCTTGTTAAGCGAGGAAACGACCAGGGTATGTATATTGGGTAGATGAGGCAACAGGCGGAGAATACCACATCCCTGTTCACCCAGTACTCCCAGGCCATGCGAATCGTCTACTACAAGCCAAATTGGTTTATCGGCAGGAAGCTCTTCGAAAATAGAAAAGTCATAGGCCTCGACCCAGGGAGAGCCGATAGAGTCGGTACAGATTACATGTACCTGTTCAGCGGGAGCCTCTTGTATGGCCTGTACGGTATGCTTAGCCCATTCAGTCCAGGAGGCAGCAGCAGAGGGCTGATAGTGGGCTCCCCATAGGGCCGGATGGACGCAGGGAGCGAAGTGGTACCTCGCTGAGGAATCGGAGGTAGGTCCACTGTTTTCCAGGTACTTCATCACCAGTTGCCCGGCCCACATCCCGGATGATACACTTAGCGCTGACGCGGCTCCTGTGAATTGCGCCAGAGCCAGTTCGGCCTCTTCGTACGCAGCAAGGCGTAAAGTATTGTTGCGGGAGCTTCCAAAATGGGTGCCGTAATGCTCAATGCCTTCGTGCAGGTACTTTTGAAAAGTAGGGTTATGTCCCATGCCCAGGTAGTCAGTACCACTAAACCACAAGTAGCGTTTGCCATCTTCCAAGGGTACGGTGCGGCCGGGTAGCTCATGAATCGTAAAGGTCTTATTCATGATGCCTGTGCGGTTAGTCTGGCTCCGGTACCATTTTCGTCGGCGTAGATAATCCGCCCGTAGTCAAACGTGACGCCCTGAGCCGGATCGTTCCCAATGAGTAGTGTACCATCCATATCTACGTAATCTAGCTGGGGGAGCAGATGCGCGATGGCCGATATGCCTACACTAGACTCATTCATACAGCCTACCATCGTTTGCATACCCAGCGCCTTCGCCTGGGCGATCATACGGCGGGCAGGAGTAAGGCCACCACATTTAGTGAGTTTTACATTGACTCCGTGAAATAGCCCCTCACAACGCACTACGTCGCTTTCTACGATACAACTCTCGTCTGCTATAACGGGTAAAGCACTTTCAGTATACACTTGCTTCATGCCTTCGATGTCAGCGGCTGGTAGGGGCTGCTCAATGAATTCTACCCCTAGCTCTTTCAACTCGTGGGAGTACCGGACCGTCTGTTCAGCGGTCCAGGCGCAGTTGGCATCGACCCGAAAGGTAGCCAAAGTATGGCGACGTAGCTCTCGTACTATGTGCAGGTCATCATCCGTACCCAGCTTGATCTTGTACAGGGGCCAGGGCATCTCCTGCATTTTAGCCACCATTTTATCGACGGAGTCAATACCAATGGTATAGTCGGTGATGGGGTTATGATCCGGCTGGAGTCCCCACGATTCGTACAGCTTCATACCTTGCCGCTTGGCAAACAAATCATGGGCGGCCTCGTCCAGTGCACACTGAGCAAAGGGATTGTCTCGCAGGTAGGGGTGTACCTTCTCCCACAGCTCTTCGGGTGTACCCCACGAGTAGCTTTCGATCACGGGCCGTATCTTTTCCAGGGCTTCAATCATGCTCTGGATGGTGATGCCGTAGTACTTGTTGGAGGTAGCTTCGCCAAATCCGGAGAAGGGGCCCTCCCGCAGTTCTACGATCAGGGTTGGCTGCACATCACGGGAGTCATGAGCAATGGTAAAAGTATGCTTGAGCTGTAAGTCAAAGGTATGGAAGAATAGCTGCATGATCCGTTTAGGTGGTGAAGTCAACTCCGCAGAGCGGCCATAGCAAAGGTTGGACAAAGATACTTATCCTGTCAGCGGTTGTTACCTTTTTGATACAAAAACAGGAGGATCAATTACGCATATCCAGCCCCCACGACAGCTTATTGCGGAGCGTATTAAAAAAGCTATCCTCATTCATCTTTACGAGCCGGGCTACAAAGTTGGCTTTGCTGACCTTGATACGGGTACCTTCGTTGACTACCTGCGAGCGGGCATCCAGTGACACCAGAAAGCTGCCACTACGGCTTTTGACATCAAAGCTCAGTACAGCAGTGTCTTCAACTACCATAGGGCGTACGTTCAGATTATGCGGACTGACTGGCGTAACGATGAAGTTCTGGGTCTGAGGTACCAGTACGGGGCCTCCACAGCTGAGGGAGTAGCCAGTAGAGCCGGTAGGGGTAGAGATGATGAGTCCATCGGCCCAGTATGAATTCAAAAACTCACCGTTCATATAGGCATGGACGGTGATCATGGAAGAGGTATCGGTTTTGGTAATGGTAAAGTCGTTCAGTCCGAAGTTGATACTGCCAAAGAGATTTTCATCAGACTCTACGCATACCAGCGAACGGTGGTCCAGCCGGAATAGACCTGCCTCAATAGTAACAATGAGTGAAGGCAGATCAGGCGGGGAAATAGTAGCCAGAAATCCCAGCCGCCCTACGTTGATACCAACAATGGGTATTTCGCGGGCGCCTACATGCGTGACGGCATCAAGTAAAGTACCGTCTCCTCCCAGGCTGAATATAAAATCGGCATCAAATAGCGTGTCAGGTGAATCATACACCTGCGACACTTTATGCGATATCCCTATTTCATCCAGGATGATCCGGTACTCGTCTGAAAGCTGTACGTCAATCTGTCTTGCTGACAAATCATCGAACATTGCCTGAATGAATGGGCGAGCCGATTCGGTGAAGATACGTCCGTGAATAGCTATTTTCATACAACGGAAGGAAGGTGACTCCTTTAGCCATCCGAAAGATAAGGCACAACCTGCCTAATCAAAAAACTTTACGGTATTTTTAGTTGGGCCTACTACGTAGCCAGGTACCTCATGAGCATATCAAGCCGCTCCTGATCTACATTTTCAATTGGGTCATTGGCATGCGCTTCCTTAATGTCATAGCCGAAGCGCTCCAGCGTAGCTACAATAGGGGTAATGTTGGTTCGGTTGAGCTTAAGGGTAAGGCGCGAGTCTTCCGGTGAGGTATAAGTAGTAGACGTTGTATAGTAGCTGCTGATAATCTTGGTACCATTGGATTCGATCAGTCGGCTTATCTCGGACAGTGAGTAATCCCGTTCATTCACTTTCAGAACTAACACGGCTCCCTTCTCCTGCACACCCAGTACATCCGCAAAGCGCCCCAGCAATTCACCTACCAGGATAGTGCCGGCTACAGTATTATCCTCATGTAGAATAGGTATTACTTTCAGACTAAACTGATTGGCCAGGCGGAGTAGCTCATATACATGCTGATCTTCGGTAGCGTATACATCCTGATGCTGTCTGATTACCTCAGATATGAGCTGAGAGTCATCAATCACATCCAGCAATATTTCCTCTGATACAATTCCTCTGTACTCATCTGCTTCTGCTACTATAAGCTGCCTTGTCTCATACTCCTCCATCCAATCCAGCGCCATACTCACTGCATCAGTGAGCTTAAGCGTGGGTACCATCGGATTGATTAGAGTGGCTGCAAGCATACGATTCTTGAGTGTCTTTTTCGAAAACTAAAAAAAAACTGGTTACTATCAAATTTACTTCTAAAAAAGTTTGCCACAAAAAAAGGGCCGCATGCGGCCCTTCGTATTTGGTAGTAGCAGGGTTATGCTACTTCTATTAACGTATGCTTTTTAAGAAATTGTTCCAGGATGCGGTTAAACTTCTCCGGATGCTCCATCATGGGGGCGTGGCAGCACTTGTCTACAAAATGTAGTTCCGAGCCCTTGATGAGCCGGTTGAACTCATGCCCTACGTACGGAGGCGTAATGGTATCATTGAGGCCCCACACGAGCAGGGTAGGTATCTTGATCTTGTCTAGCTCCTTAGACAGGTTGTGGCGCTGGGCCGACTTGGCTATGCCTACTATACTCATACACTTAGCGATACTTGATGTTACTTCAAACACCTCATCGATAAGCTCCTTGGTAGCTACCTGCGGATCATAGAAGGTGTAGGAGACGCGTTCGGCTATGTAGTCGTAGCTGCCACGCTTGGGGAAAGATCCCCCCATTGAGTTCTCAAACAGGCCGGAGCTACCTGTCAGTACCAGGCGTTGTACGTTCTCAGGATTCTTTAGGGTATAAAGTAAGCCTACGTGTCCACCCAGGGAGTTGCCCAGCAGGGTCAGGTTCTTTAGACCCTTGGCGGCCAGAAATTTTTCCAGAAACTCCAGTAGTGCTTCCAGTCCGGCTTTACGGGGAGAAAGTTCATAGATCGGTAGTACCGGTATAATAACACGATAGCGGCTCGAGAAGCCATCAATAACCCCATCCCAGTTACTCAAAGCCCCAAATAACCCGTGTAGCAGCAGGAGATTTTCGCCCTGGCCTTCGTCAATAAATCTAAAATCGCCTTCTACGTGTACTTTATATTTCATTACTATTGATTGGTAAGAAGTTTGTTGACTCACCGGCTGATAGCTTCAGAGCTATACCATTCGATGGTCTCTCTAAAATTGTTGGTCCTGGCTTAGATAACTCCCAACAAGAAGCTTAAACCATAAGTTACTGAAAAAATGTCTTTTTGAACGTACTAAAGACCTAAAGATTGACTCTTTTACCTATATATCCTACAATTCGATGTGCAACTACCTGAGGTCTTAACTTATGTACTATGGCTTTTCGGGGGACACAAAGCTACTTATTTTTTTATGAAAAAGAGTCTACGCTGCTTAAAGTCTTCATTAGAAATTTCTTATAAATATTATATTTTACAAAGCTTATCTCTGTTAATAACATGGAAACGTCCTATCCTGTAGTCATAATAGGGGCCGGTATGGCCGGCCTGACCTGCGCACACTACCTTAGCCAGTCGGGCGTATCCTGCCTGGTACTGGAGGCAGCCGATGCCGTAGGAGGCAGGATCAGGACTGATCTGGTGGATGGATTTCGTCTGGATCGAGGATTTCAGATATTGCTCACTGCCTACCCCGAAACCCAGCGCCTGCTCGATTATTCGGCCCTGCGGTTAGGGAAGTTCAGGTCGGGTGCGGCTATCCGTCATGACAACAACTTCATAGAAATAGCAGATCCCAGACGGGAACCGCAATTTATCTGGGAGAGTATCAAGGCACCGGTAGGATCACTGGTCGATAAAATGCGACTTTTGAAGCTTATGGCGGATGTAGCTGGTACTAACACTACTACCAGGGACTACTTTGAAGGAGATGATCAAACAACCATAGCCTACCTGAAAGAGAAGGGGTGTAGCGACCAGATGATCGATACCTTTTTCCGGCCTTTCTTTGGCGGGATATTTCTGGAAGACGACCTCATCACATCCAGCAACTTTTTCAGGTTTGTCTTCCGGCAATTTTATGATGGGGAAGCGGCCCTGCCGGCCAGCGGTATGCAGGCCATACCTGAGCAGGTGGCCGCCGGGCTACCGGCCGGCTCGCTACGGCTGAATACGCGCGTCAGCGGAATAGATGGGCAGGTCGTTCATCTTGAAAACGGAGAAACCATAAAGGCCGAACACCTGGTACTAGCTACTGATGCCCGATCGGCCGACCGCTTACTTGGTCTGTCGTCCAGCCATGTATTTAATAAAACCGTCTGTACGTACTTTGTCGCTGACCGGTCGCCACATCCTCAGCGACTATTGCTTCTTAACCCGGAAGTGAGTTCGGTAGTACATCATGTAGGTATATTGACGGATGTAGTACCTACCTACGCACCGGAAGGCAAAACGCTTATATCAGTAAGCACTCAGGGGCCTGGACTGGATAGTCCCGGACTGGCTAGTCAGGGACTATCTAATAACGATGTGTCAGAAGGGGCTATTCGTTCGGTACTTAGGAACTGGTTTGGGGACGAAGTACAGGAGTGGCGCTACCTAAAAACATATCATGTAGAGGATGCACTGGTTCGCTACGGAGCCGGAAGCAAACCCGTAGAGCTACGCCTGCGCGAAGGCCTGTACAGATGTGGAGACTATACGGCTTATCCTTCCCTGAATGCAGCTATGCTAACAGGGCGTCAGGTGGCAGAAATGATTGTTACTGGATAAATCCTCTGTATTGTGTCTCCACCAGCTCTCTGAACTGGGGCCAGCGCCTGCGGGCTATGCCTATGGAGCTGCCATCGGTGAGTAGAGCCATCCGCTCTGAGATACAGAGCTTCGCGAGGAAGGCTATATTGATAATGCACCCCTTGTGGATCCTGACAAAGCTGTTGGGTAGGAGTTCCTCGTAGAAACGCAGCGTACGGGAAGTGATACATTGTTTGCCCCCTACGAGAGTGAACACAGTGTAATTGCCTTCGCCTTCCAGACGCACTATGTCCTCAAAGAGGAAAGGTAAGCGGTGGTGCTTACCAGGATAATGAGTAATAGTGTGTGTATAGCTGTTCATAGTGGGTGGGTATGGATATTGCGTGGAAAGATTACATGATGTTCAGAGTGTGGTATGTGTGTCGTAAGGCTTGTTACAAAGGTAGACGTATAGTACTTCGTGTGTCAATACTGTGTTTACGGTATTTTTAGGCAGATCTGGCTACTTATAGTCTCATATTTTCAAGATAATGCTCCGTTTTACAAAAAAAGTCGCCACTGGTATACCGAGTGACGACTTTTAAAGGTACTTGTACTGGCAGGGGCTTAGGCTGCCGTAGCCCCGGATGGCTGGAGATAATTTTCGTTATTTTTAGCGGCCAGCCGCAATCTTTCGGTGGGGCGGAAGCGTTCGCCATGAATAGCTGCCAGGCGGTCGCATTCTTCTACAAAAGTACGCGTACCAATGTAATCTATATACGAAAGGGCTCCTCCGGTGTAGGCCGGAAAGCCCCAGGCCAGAATGGACCCGAGGTCGGCGTCCAGTCGGGTACGGACCACCCCTTCCTCGTAGCACCGTACGGCTTCGAGAGCCTGCCGGTACAGTAGTCGTTTTTTTACTTCTTCCAGTGAGGGCTGATCTGCTGACACCGGAAAATGGTCTGCCAGGCCTGCCCACAAGTGCTTGGCACCTCCTTCGGGATACTCATAGAATCCGGCCCGGCCTTTCTTCCCGGTGCGTCCCATTTCAACGAACTTCCGGCTGATCTGGTAGGCCATATCGGCTTCGGTGATGGCACCATCCTTCACAGCCTGCCCCGAAATCTTGTAAACCAGGTCCAGGGCCACTTCATCCGTGACAGCCAGAGGGCCTACCGGCATACCGGCCAGTTTACCCGCGTTTTCGATCAGTACCGGATTTACCCCCTCTTTCAGCAGTTCCATACCTTCGGACGTATAGGTACTGAAGCAGCGTGAGGTATAGAAGCCCCTCGAATCATTAACAACAATGGGTGTCTTACGAATCTTGCGGGTGAAGTCAATGGCCACGACCAGCGCGTAGTCAGAAGTCTGCTTACCTACAATCAGCTCTACCAGCATCATTTTGTCTACCGGAGAGAAGAAATGTATACCAATAAAATGGGATGGGTTGGCTGAGGCCCCGGCCAGGCCGGTAATGGGAAGGGTAGAGGTATTGGAGCCAAATATACCTCCCTCGGCCAGCATAGGCTCAGCCTCCCTGGTCACCTGTGCTTTTAGCTCCCGATTTTCGAATACTGCCTCTATGATCAGGTCGCATCCCCGCAGGTCGTTGTAGTCAGCCGTAGGCTTGATCAGAGTAAGAATCCCTTCGGCTTTTGCGGCATCCATTTTGCCCCGACTGATGGCTTTGTCAAGGAGTTGTCGGGAATGTTGTTTTCCCTTTTCGGCGGCTTCGGCGTTTATGTCCTTCAGTACTACCTCAATGCCCGCCATAGCCGATACATAAGCAATACCAGCTCCCATCATACCAGCGCCCAGAATACCCAGCTTTTTGACTTCTGTTTTATCAATATTCTTAGGTCGGCTCGCTCCTTTATTGGCCTCATTGAGCCCCAGAAACATCGTACGGATCAGATTGCCGGCTTCTCGGGAAGTGGCCACTTTGACAAAATACCGGGCTTCGATCGTTAAAGCACGGTCTATATTCACCTGCAAGCCTTCGTACACGCAGGACATGATAGCCTGGGTAGCCGGGTAGTTGCCTTTGGATTTATCCATCATCATGGCGGTACCTACCATAAAGGTCTGCATGCCTATTGGACTTTGAATAGTACCGCCGGGTACTTTGTAGTTGTCTTTGCCTACTATGCGTCCCGTTTTTTTATCCACCTGATCCCACGGCTTTACCGGCTGTGGATTAGCGGCAATCCATTCGCGGGCTTTCTCAATCATTTCATCCCGGGTAGCGGCTATGGCGTCTACCATGCCTATACTAAGGGCCTCCTGGGGAGTTGCGTCTTTGCCTTCGAGCATCAGGGGCAGGGCCGCCTGCATTCCGATCATACGGGGAAGGCGTTGGGTGCCGCCTCCGCCGGGTAGCAGGCCCAGCTTCACTTCGGGAAGACCAATCTTGGTTTTAGGGTTATTGAGGGCGATGCGGTAGTGGCAGGCCAGACAAGCCTCATAGCCTCCTCCCAGAGCGGTACCGTTGATAGCCGCAACTATAGGCTTGCCGCAGGTCTCCATTTTGCGGTAGAGGCGGTTGAGGCCGGCAGATACTTCCAGCATTTCCTTGGGATCTTTATCCTGATTCCTGAGAATCATTTTCAGATCAGCCCCGGCTATAAATTCGGGCTTGGAGGAAGTAACAATGATGCCCTCCACTTTGGTGTCATCGTAGGCTTTTTGTAAAGCCGACTCAAACTCAGGAATGGACTCATCATTCAGTACATTCATGGGAGAGGAGGTCATATTCCAGGAGATGATGGCTACACCCCTGTCTATAGCATAGTCAATTGCCATGGTTCGTAGTAGTTGAAGCTGATTGGATTAGTTTACCCGTTCAAAGATGGTAGCGATACCCATACCGCCACCGATGCACAAGGTGGCCAGGCCGACAGCTTTGTCGGTGCGCTCCATTTCATCCAGCAAGGTAGCTGATATGATGGCTCCCGTTGCTCCCAGCGGATGCCCCAGCGCAATGGCTCCACCGTTAGGGTTGATCTTGCTGTGGTCCACGCTGAGCTGCTCCATAAAGTACATGGGTATGGCGGCAAAGGCTTCATTGACCTCAAATACCTCAATATCGCTGATAGACATACCGGCCCGCTTCAATACTTTGCGGGTAGCGGGTACCGGGCCGGTGAGCATGATGGTGGGCTCGGAACCTACCACGGCAAAGGCTCGGATGCGTGCCCGGGGCTTCAGGCCCAACTGCTCGCCGATCTCCCGGCTGCCGATGAGCATACCGGCCGCGCCGTCGACGATCTGGGAGGAGTTACCGGCATGGTGTACATGGTTAATATAGGTCATGTCGGGGTACTTCATCAGAGCCAGCGCATCCAGGCCCATTTGTCCCTGTGCTTCAAAGGCAGGCTTTAGCTTAGCCAGCGACTCGGCGGTAGTATCGGGACGTACCCCTTCATCGTGGTCGAGTAGGGTGATACCGATGTCGTCCTTCACGGGTATCATGGTGCGGGCAAAGCGATTGGCTTTCTGCGCTTCGGCAGCCCGATGGTACGACTCGGCGGCGTAGGTATCGACATCGGTGCGGGAGTATCCGCAGCGGGTAGCGATAATGTCGGCCGATATGCCCTGCGGTACAATCTTGTGGCGGGCTATGATCTGGGGATTCATGAAGATAACTCCTCCGTCGGCCCCCATGGGTACCCGTGACATAGACTCGACACCACCGGCTACGATCAGGTCCGTCTGACCGGACATGACATAGGCGGCTGCCATGTTAATGGCCTCCAGGCCCGAGGAGCAGAAGCGGTTGACCTGTACCCCAGCTACGGTTCCGGCATAATCGGCCTCAATAACGGCAGTACGGGCTATGTCGGCTCCCTGTTCCCCGATAGGCGTCACACAGCCCATAATAATATCATCGACATAGCTAGTATCGAGCTGGTTGCGGTCACGGATCTCCTTCAGTACCGTAGTAAGGAGCTGTATGGGCTGCACATCATGCAGTGAGCCGTCGGACTTGCCCCGGCCCCGGGGCGTTCGAACGGCGTCATAGATATAGGCTTCGGCCATGGTGTTAATTAAGGCTAAATGGGTAGTTGATATAATGTCTTAATGGTATGCAAGCATACTGTCAACAAAAATAACTTTTCCTGGCAAAGGAGCAAGAGAATTGAGTGATTCAGTGAGAGCCAAAGTTATTCAAGAAGTAGCCTGGAGTTGATGGGAACGGTAATCTTTGGCTCTGCCTGATCCAGCTTTTCAAACTCCGAGTTATTGCTGATGTACTCAGGAATGACTGATTTGAGCAGGCTGACCATGGCTTCACGGTCCCCTCTTTTCAGGGCTTCGCGGAGCTCTACCAGCGTATTATTCACCTCCTGAAAGGCGACTGATGGCATACGCGCGATGAGTATCTTAGGATGGTGGGTTGGCAGATTCTGCTCGCTCTGGCACAGCAGTTCCTCGTAGAGTTTCTCGCCGGGGCGCAGGCCGGTGTACTTGATCCTGATGTCTTTATCTATCTCCAGTCCGGATAGCTGCACCATGCGCCGGGCCAGGTCCTGGATACGAACGGGATCACCCATATCAAAGACGAATACTTCGCCACGTACCCCCATGGTGCCCGCTTCCAGTACCAGCTGGCAGGCTTCGGGGATGGTCATAAAGTACCGGATCACGTCTGGATGCGTAACCGTAATGGGCCCTCCGGCCTGAATCTGTTTTTTGAACAGAGGTACCACCGAGCCATTAGACCCCAGTACATTACCAAAGCGCGTAATAACAAAGCGGGTGCCGTCTTTGAAGCGGTCGTTTAGGCTCTGCAGGTACATCTCGGCCAGTCGCTTGGTAGCCCCCATAACATTGGTCGGATTGACAGCTTTGTCGGTGGATACAAATACAAACTTTTCTACATCGTAGGTAGCCGAGAGATCCGCGATCAGCTTGGTACCTAGAGCATTGGTTTTTATAGCCTCGTAAGGGAACCGCTCCATCAGGGGCACGTGCTTGTAGGCAGCGGCATGGAACACAATCTGGGGGCGGTGCAACTCAAACATGCGCTGCATACGCACCTTATCGGTAATATCGGCTACGATACTGACAAGTTCAGTCTGCTCGGGACATGCCTGGTTGAGTTCAAATTCCAGATCATACAGCCCTGACTCCGACTGGTCCAGCATGAGCAACCTGGCGGGGCAGTAGTGCAGGATCTGGCGGGTAAGTTCGCTTCCGATGGAGCCGGCCGCACCGGTAATGAGTATACTCTTACCGGTGATCTGATCCTGAATGTTCTCATTGCTAAGTTGAATTGGCTCCCGTTCCAGCAGGTCCTCAATCCGGATCTTCCGGATTTGTTCGCTGCTAAGGGTACCATTGAGCCACTCCGCTACCGACGGTACTACCCTGACCACAACATCCCGCTGCAGGAAGTACTCCATAATTGCCTTCCGGCGGGCAGGGTTGATGCGCTGAATCGCTACGACTACCTCTACTTCGTTATCAGCTGCTGACATAAACTGCTCGTAGGCCGTTTCCAGATCGTAGACCCGTACCCCTTCCACCGACATTTCGCCCAAAAAGGTATTGTCATCAATAAAGCAAAGGATATTATAGACCTTTCCTGTTTCCCGTAGCAGAGCATCTTTGGTCAGGAGCCCGAGCCGGCCGGCACCGTAAATGATAACATCCTGGGTAGTTCTGCGATGGTTTCTGCTGGATATATCCATGTACATGGACTTCACAAAAAAGCGGCTGGCGATCATCAGGAAGAGGCATATAAAGTACTCGATCAGGAGTACTGAAATGGGTATATACAGTACGTGGTAGCCCGAAAAGAAAGCAGCCGTAGTAGAAAATGACGTCGTGACAAGACTACTGGCCGTAACCGTCCGAAATATCAGGTTCATATCTTCCAGACTGGTATGACGAACTATACCGTGGTAGGACCGGAAGGTGGTAAAGCATACGTAGCGGACGAATATCAGGAAAAGCAGATAGTACTGGTAGACAAGCCAGTCAATGTCAGCAATATCAAAGTTGAAGCGAAGGATGCAGGCAGTTATAAAGGAGAAAGCGACTATTGCCAGGTCAATAGCCAATATCAGCCGGCGGGATACAAACCGGTGGTGGTAACTGTCCAGTACACGCTTAAAGAAATTCTCTATCATAGTGTTGATAAAAAGAACTATTGAAATGACTTCACGATCTTTTTATCACAGATAAATGGGAGAGGGATGCTTAAAATCCGGGCTTGTGTATATACTACCTCTTTGGACGTAGAAAAGTTATAGATTACTGCTGCAACTGTTCATTTATTTTCAGAACAATACGTTCAGGCAGAGGGGCTTTTTGTAATGCGGTGTAATCATAACTAATCACACCCGAGTACCCTTCTGCTACGATTCGTTGCTTCTGATAACTTATCAAAAGATGGTGTAACTCAAATCCGTATTGGTGTATACTACCATTAACAACCCCTGTTGCGACCCGTATCGTATCCGGATATGTCACTGGTGCTTTATACCGGCAACGTACTTCGGACAGGATAGGGCCTACACTCGAATCAAAACCCAGGAAGTCCCAATCTCTAAAAAGTGCAACGCGTCCGCTCTCTATATACCGGATATAGACTACATTATTGAGGTGCTGGGCGGCATCCATTTCTCCCCAGGCAACCGGGATGTCAATCACCGAAGGATACCCTTTATATAGTTCGGATAGCTGATCCATAGTTACTTATAGAGGCTTTTTCTGCAGCAGGTTGATCAGAGCATCTTCCGGATTGGTGAATATATACCGGAAATCCGTACCGCTTATCCGCTGATTTTCTACGTAGCAGCTACCCAGTACCACGGCGGCCATTTCACCAAATACCAGCTTCAGCGCAAAAGCAGGGACGGCCGGAGCCCACTGCGGTTTGTGCAGTGCCTCGCAAATGAGCTGGGTGAGTTGCCGGTTAGTAACCGGCGAGGGAGCCACCCCGTTGTACACGCCTTCCCAGCCAGTATTCTCCATGGCTTCGATAAACATGCGGCATATATCGTCCATGTGTATCCACGACATCCATTGCTCACCTGACCCCAGAGGTGCTCCAAAGCCCCAGCGGGCAGGGGCGGCAATCTGAGGCAGCGCCCCTCCCTTATCACTTAGCACGACACCGGTACGAATCTTTACTGTGCGCACTCCCAGGTCTTTGACGGTATCGGCGGCGGCTTCCCACTGTACCGTCACCTCAGCCATAAAATCACGGCCGGGATGGGAGGTTTCGGTTTGGTGTACATCACCCGTATCGGCCCCATAGTAGCCGATGGCTGAGGAAGAAACAAACGCTTTGGGCTTTACGCCTAGCTGGGCCATGTGCCGGGCCAGTAGTCTGATACTGTCGGTACGGCTGCTGATAATAAGCTTTTTGCGCTCCTGGGTCCAGCGCTGGTCAGCTATACCGGCTCCGGCCAGGTGGATGAGGTAGTCCATGTGGAGCAGTGCTTCCTTGTCCACCTCTCCTTTCTGGATATCCCACTGGTATACTTTAACATTCGGATAGGTATCTGATCCCCGGCTGAGGTAAGCTACCTGGTATCCTCTTTCCAGAAGTAGTTCAGTAAGACGGCGGCCAATCAGACCCGTGCCACCGGTGATAAGTACAGTTTCTGCCATGTATGGTGAAAAATCAAACAGATTATAAACAGGGAATTAATCTAAAGGTTATAAGCGGTATATAAATGTTGAATATGGCTTCTATATGTTTTGAAAAGCCCTGTGGGGTACTTCATCAGGATCCATTTTAGGGAATAAGTGACAGAGTTTTAAGTATAGTGTAGTATATTTAACTTTGATTTCTTTTCTATGCATCTAATCCGCAATCTCTTCTATGGTATCTGACATCCTGCGTCGTAACAATGTAAAAGTGTCTGGAAAGGGTGAGCAGCCTATTATGTTTGCTCACGGCTTTGGCTGTGATCAGCACATGTGGCGCTATATTACATCTGCCTTTGAGCAGGACTATAAGCTAATCCTGTTTGACTTTGTAGGCAGTGGTCAGTCTGATATCAGCGCTTATAATTCGGAAAGATACGCCACTCTGCACGGGTATGCGCAGGATGTGCTGGAAATATGCGAAGCACTGGACCTGAGAGATGTTATTTTTGTGGGACATTCGGTAAGCAGTATGACAGGTATGCTGGCTGCCGTGTCTGAGCCCAGCTATTTCTCACGCATCGTCATGGTAGGGCCATCTCCCTGTTATATCAATGGCGAAGGCTATACAGGTGGTTTTGAAAGACAGGATATCGAAGGCCTGCTGGAAACCATGGAGAAAAACTACATTGGCTGGTCCAATTTCCTGGCGCCCCAGATCATGGGCCACTCCGACCGCCCCGAACTGGGACAGGAACTTACTGATAGCTTCTGCTCTACCGACCCTGTTATAGCGCGTCAGTTTGCCGAAGCCACCTTCTTCTCGGATTATCGCAATGATCTGTCCCGACTTAAGCTGCCTTCTTTGATTATGCAGTGTTCGGAAGATATCATAGCTCCGATGGAAGTAGGTGAATACCTGCACCGGCAACTCCCCAACAGTACCCTTAAAGTAATGAAAGCTACCGGACACTGCCCTCATGTAAGTGCCCCCGACGAAACAATTGATATCATTAAAGAGTATTTGTCCCATACGTGTTAACTTCACAAGGACATAAGCAGCAGATGGATAGTTTACTGGATCAGGCACCGGGAGGTATTTTTTCTTTCACCGATGACAACCTCCTTCAGGATGTAAACGAGTCCTTCTGTGATATGCTGGAGTACAGCAAGGAAGAACTGCATGCCCATGCTATCGAGAAAGTATTTTCTCTCTCCGCCCGTATATTTTACCAGACGCACTTCTTCCTGATGCTCAAAATGCACGGGAAAGCAGAGGAAATATTCCTGAATCTTAAAGCTAAATCCGGGGACCAGGTTCCCGTTCTGCTCAACGCCCGACGTATAGAGCAGAACGGTATGCCGCTCAATGTATGCGTATGTATATGTGTACCTAACCGGGGAAAGTACGAGGCCGAAATCCTGGAGGCCAAAAAGATTGCTGAAAAGGCGCTGAATGAAAATACGGAGCTTGTAAAGGCCAAGGCAGAGCTTCAGAAGCAAGCCGAAGAGCTGGATCATATGTTGCAGGAACTGCAGGAGCGGAACGACGAGCTTATGCAGTTCAGCCACATCATATCACATGATCTGCAGGAGCCGCTGCGTAAGATGATGGTATTTGCGGAGGTACTTACTAACGAACATAGCGAGACTGAATCACCCCGTATAGCCAAAGCCTCAGAGCGTATTACTAAGGTAGCGGCCTACATGAAAGAGGTACTGTATAGTCTGCAGCAGTACGTGTGGCTCAATGAGTCATCAAACATCAGGAAGAGGGTAAATCTGGAAAGGCTGATCCAGGTAACGTACTACCGGGCAGGCGGCATACTGGAGGATAATGCCTTTGACTGCTCATTTGAATTAGATGGTTTGCCTGTGATCCATGGAGATCCGGGGCAGCTGGAGATGCTTTTTGACCATTTGTTTGAAAACGCTGGGAAGTACCGGTCGGCTGACCGGCCTCTGCACGTAACGGTGACGGGGAGCGTAGTCAGACGTAACCGTTTCAAAACCGTGCAGGGCAGGTACAAGTACGTTGACTTTGTCAAAGTACTGTTTACAGATAATGGCATCGGCTTCGAGAAGGAATTTGAGACGTATGTATTTCAACTCTTCAAAAAGTTGGATACAAATACAAGCGGGCTGGGAGTTGGACTGTCTCTTTGTAAGAAGATTGTTCAGAACCACTTCGGCACTATCACGGCTTCTTCTGAACCCGGACTGGGTACTACCTTTACGATTATGCTCCCTGTACTTCCGGACGAAGAGGCCTAAACGGCATCCAGTTTACTGCCGCATTTTTTGCAGTAGACAGCGTCAGGGTCATTCTGAGCATTGCCACAGTTCGGACAGGTACGAGGTTCCTTCTGAAGGTGCAGCAGTTCGTTGGTAACGATACCCGTGGGTACCGCAATGATGGCATAACCGATGAGCATGATCAGAGAGGCAATAATCTTACCCATCACTGTTGCCGGTACTATGTCTCCAAATCCTACGGTCGTCAGCGTGACGATAGCCCAGTAGATACTTAGCGGAATGCTGCTGTATGCGCTTTGCTGATCATTGCCGTTTTCAACCATGTACATGACGGTGCCCAGTATGATTACGATAGAGAGTACCATGCCCAGAAACACCAGGATCTTCTGGTAGCTATTGGCCAGGGCTTTGGTGATGGTTTGCGCGGCTGAGATATAACGGGCCAGCTTCAGGATACGAAATACTCTGAGTACCCTTAGTATCCGGATGGCCAGCAGGAACTGGGTACCTGACACAAACAGACCCAGGAAGGCCGGTAGAATAGACAGCAAGTCAATAATACCCCAGACACCCAATGCATAATTGCGGGTACTCTTCGAGGTCCAGATACGGAGCAGATATTCAATAGTGAATAGTATGGTAAAGAACCAGTCAATCGCGAAGAACTGGGGCTGGTACTGGGCCCGCAACGAAGGTACGCTTTCCAGCATTACTGACAGGACACTAATAACAATGGATATAATCAGGGCTACATCGAAGGTTTTGCCGGCCGGTGTGTCTGATTCAAATATGACGATGTACAGCTTGTCCCGGATGCTTTTCATACAGGTTTGGATGAGGATGAATGCTGAATAGTACCACTTGCTAAGAACCGCGGGTAAATAGCTGCTAAATGAGAAAGTACAGCTTCTACTACCGAACTATTGATACCCTATTCAATGTTTTAATATACTGGATTTAATGGTACTTTTCGGAACAATGACTACTGACGTGGCAGCGTTTGCTTAAAGTACCTGATCATAAGCTTAACCTTCGAAAGGCTATTTATGAATTTTGAACTTGTCTCTGATTATGAGCCTACGGGCGACCAGCCCCAGGCTATACAACAACTGCTGGAAGGAATCAAAAGAGAGGAACGTGCTCAGACGCTGCTGGGGGTAACGGGCTCTGGTAAGACTTTTACCGTAGCCAACGTAGTAGCGCAGCTCAACCGTCCTACGCTGGTACTAAGCCATAACAAGACGCTGGCCGCTCAGCTGTACGGTGAGTTTAAGCAATTCTTCCCTAACAATGCCGTCGAGTACTTCATCAGTTACTACGACTACTACCAGCCTGAGGCCTTTATAGCCACTACCAATACGTACATAGAGAAAGACCTCGCCATCAACGAAGAGATCGACAAGCTCCGGTTATCGACGGTGTCGTCGCTTATGAGTGGACGGCGCGATGTACTGGTGGTAGCGTCGGTATCGTGTATTTATGGTGCCGGTAACCCTCAGGAATACAAAAAGAGCATTGTACGCGTAAGCGTGGGTGACGTGATCAGCCGCAACCAGTTTCTGTTCCGGCTGGTGGAGATCCTGTACAGCCGTACCGAAGTAGAGTTTACCCGTGGTACCTTCCGGGTCAAGGGCGACACGGTGGATGTATACCCCGGTTATGCCGACTTTGCCTACCGCTTTATCTTCTTCGGTGACGAGATTGAAGAAATACAGCGCATTGACCCTTCTAACGGTAAAAAACTGTCCAGCGAACGCCTGATCGCTGTTTTCCCCGCCAACCTGTTCGTAACGGGCCGGGATGTGCTTATGCAGTCGATGAAGGAGATTCAGGATGACCTGGTGGCCCAGATCCGGTATTTTACGAAGGAAGGACGCCTGCTGGAAGCGGAGCGCATCAAGGAGCGGACGGAATTTGACCTGGAGATGATGCGGGAGCTAGGATACTGCTCCGGTATCGAGAACTACTCCCGGTACTTTGATCGCCGCCTGCCGGGGCAGCGACCTTTCTGTCTGCTCGACTACTTCCCCGACGACTACCTGCTGGTGGTAGATGAAAGCCACGTAACCATGCCGCAGATACGCGCCATGTGGGGTGGTGACCGCTCGCGTAAGGAAGCCCTGGTTGACTACGGTTTCCGGCTCCCCTCCGCCATGGACAACCGGCCGCTTACCTTCCAGGAGTTTGAGGATATGGCCAGCCAGACCATCTTTGTTAGTGCTACTCCCTCTGACTACGAGTTACGCCGTACCGACGGAGTAGTGGTGGAACAAATTATCCGTCCGACCGGTCTGCTTGATCCCGAGATTGAAGTACGCCCGAGCCTGAACCAGATCGATGACCTTCTAGATGAGATTAATACGCGCATCAATCGCGAAGAGCGGGTACTGGTGACAACATTGACCAAGCGTATGGCCGAAGAGCTCAGCAAGTACCTCGACCGAGTAGGGATACGCTGCCGCTATATTCACTCCGAAGTAAAGGCACTAGACCGGGTGGAGATTCTGCGCGAACTACGTCTGGGTGTTTTCGACGTACTGGTAGGAGTGAACCTTCTGCGTGAGGGACTTGACCTGCCCGAGGTATCGCTGGTGGCGATCATGGATGCTGATAAGGAAGGCTTCCTGCGGGATATCCGTTCGCTGATCCAGACCATCGGTCGTGCCGCCCGTAATGAGCGGGGCAAGGTACTTATGTACGCTGATAAAATGACGGGATCTATGCAGAAAGCCATTGATGAAACCAACCGTCGTCGTAGCATCCAGATGGAATATAACGAAGAGCACGGCATTACCCCACGTACGGTGCTGAAGTCGAGAGAGGCCATTATGGAGCAGACCAAAGTAGCCGATTCCAAGGTACGTAAGATGTACGTGGAGCCCGAGGAGATCCGTATCGCGGCCGATCCGGTGGTACAGTACATGGGTAAGAATGATCTGCAGCTTATCATTGCCGAGACGCAGCGTAAAATGGAGGCTGCCGCCAAGGATCTGGACTTCCTGCAGGCAGCCCGCTTCCGCGACGAATTGCAGCAACTCAAAGAGCGCCTGAAGCAAAAGGTATAATAGCTAACAGGTATCATACCTGATCAAGCCAGTGGAGGACGATTTATCCAGCTCTCCACTGGCTTATTTTTTAGTGCACCCTTTACTAATTCACCCGCACATTTTTCAGGCTTTTTTTCCTTATCTGCTAATATTTCATTTACATTGCATCGGCTTTAGGGGTGTTCCGTTAAGGAGCTGAGATAATACCCTTTGAACCTGATCCGGGTAATGCTGGCGAAGGGAAAAGTAATGAATATCTTCTCGTGTAATCTTCCATCTCCTGGAAGCTCCTTAGCCATTTATTTTTTCTGAAAAATTAAATGAACTATGAAGGAGCAACTCTGGACCAATGTTCTCGCGGTTCGCGAGCAGTCCCCCCTGGTACACAGCATCACCAACTACGTAGTAATGAACAACACGGCCAACGCCTTGCTGGCCGCAGGTGCTTCCCCCATCATGGCTCATGCCCATCCTGAAATGCAGGATATGGTTTCCATCGTGGGAGCGCTGGTGGTCAATATCGGTACGCTTGACGAGTACTGGGTAGAAAGCATGAAACGGGCCGTGACCAAAGCCGAAGAAGTAGGTACCCCTTGGGTACTTGACCCGGTAGGAGCCGGTGCCACGCCCTACCGTAACAATGTCGTAAACCTGTTGACGACGCAGTTCAAGCCCACCGTCATTCGAGGCAATGCCTCCGAGATCATGTCAGTAGCCAGGGTAAGTGTACAGACCAAAGGCGTGGACAGTACGCATGAAAGCAACGAAGCCCTTGATGCAGCTACCTCCCTGGCCAATACCTTAGATTCCGTGGTATGTATCTCCGGCGCTACCGATCTGATTGTAAGCAAGGAGAGACTGCTGGCTCTTGAAAATGGTCATCCTATGATGGCCCGGGTAACGGGTATGGGATGTACTGCAACCGCACTGATTGGTGCCTTCTGCGCCCTTCCTAAAGTTACTCCCTTTGAAGCGACTGCCTCTGCCATGGCCCTAATGGGCGTAGCCGGAGAACTGGCCGCCGAAAAAGCCACCGGTCCCGGCAGTTTCCAAGTGCATTTTCTGGATGCTCTGTATGCCGTTACAAAAGAGCAGTTTATGGAACGCTTACACGTGAAGCAACATGAGGCGGCCCTTTGATTATTCGCTGTACCTGGTCACCAACGAAGAGGCCTGCCTGGGACGGCCTCTTCTGCAGGTGGTAGAGCAGGCGGTCAAAGGTGGCGTGGATCTGGTTCAGCTACGAGAGAAGCGGCTTTCCCATGCTATTTTCCTTCGTAAAGCCTTGCAGTTAAAAGAGCTGCTGGACCGCTACCGGGTACCCCTGATCATCAATGATAATCTGCTCGTGGCCCAAAGCTGCGGAGCCGCCGGTATCCATGTGGGCAATAGTGACGTGGCTCCCCGTACTATCCGGAATCAGTGGCAGCAGTGCGGGGTACTGGGCTACTCGGTAGAGCAGGAGGATCAGATCCATAATGAACATGCCGAACTGTCGGACTACATAGCGCTGAGTCCTGTTTTTTCAACCGCTACTAAAACCGACACCATTACGGAGTGGGGGCTGGAAGGCATCCGCAGGACCCGGATGCTTACGTCAAAGCCTATCGTGGCCATAGGCAACGTTAATCTGTACAACGCCCGGCAAATCGTGGAAGCCGGGGCCGACTGTCTGGCGGTGGTATCGGCGATCTGCTCGGCGGCTGATCCGGCCCGAGCGGCCGAGGAGCTCAGAAACGTAGTTGAAAAATGTAAAGTAAAGCAGCCATGAAGAGCTATCGTTATCATACCATACTGAGCATAGCCGGCTCAGATAGTGGCGGCGGGGCAGGCATCCAGGCCGATCTGAAGACGTTTTCGGCATTAGGCTGCTTTGGTACCACGGCAATCACGGCCATTACCGTACAAAATACGCTGGGGGTACAGGATGTCCATTGCATACCCGCCGGTATAGTGAGCGGGCAGATCAAAGCCGTCCTGGATGATCTTCAACCTGCGGCTGTCAAGATAGGTATGGTACCCAATCTGGAAGTAGCGGAGGCCATTGTCGAAGCGTTGCGAGAATATCCGGTTCCTGTCATTTTCGATCCGGTGCTTATATCCAGCAGTGGTCACAAGCTCGTAACCGATGAGACCATTGAGGTATACCGGTCAAAGCTGTTGCCCCTCTGTACGCTGATCACGCCTAACATCAGTGAAGCAATGGCCCTGACGGGTACCCCTATCAATGGACTTGACGATATGAAGGTGGCGGCTCGGCAGCTAGTCAGTATGGGCTGCAAGGCAGCACTGATTACCGGTGGTCATCTGACAGGCTCCCACCTGCACGATGTACTGGTGGACCATCAGGGTCTTGAACAGGTATTTACCTCCCAATTTATCCAAAGTACCAATCTGCACGGCACGGGCTGTACGCTGTCTTCGGCGGTGGCTGCCTGGGTAGCACGGGGCCTCTCCCTGGTCGAAGCAGTCCGGGAAGCCATTCAGTACGTGCAGGAGGCCATTGAGCAGGGCAAAGATGTACAGGTAGGCGCAGGAAACGGCCCATTAAATCATTTCTACAATCCACATAAGCTGAACAAATCATGAAACAAGATACCATTCCATCGACCAATGTCTTGTCCTGTGACCCGTTTCCGGGCTCAGAGAAAGTATATGTACAGGGAGAGCTGCATGACATACAGGTAGCCATGCGAAAAATAGAGGTAGGAGATACCCTCCACAAATTCAGTGGTAAGGTAGAAAAGAATAGCCCTGTATATGTATATGATACCAGCGGTCCCTACACCGACGCCAGCGTCACCATTGATGTACGAAAAGGCTTACCTAAGTTGCGGGAGTCATGGATACTGGACCGTAACGATGTCGAGCGTATGGAGCAGATCTCTTCGGATTATGGCCGACAAAGGTTGAATGACCCGAATCTGGATCACCTGCGGTTTGAGCACCGGCACCAGCCTCTGAGAGCTAAGGCCGGAGCCAATGTGACGCAATTGCATTACGCCAGGAAAGGGATTATAACTCCTGAGATGGAGTACATAGCGATTCGCGAAAACCAGGGACTCGAAAAGCTGTACAGTCAGGACAACGAGCTCTGGAAGCAGCACCAGGGCAACAGCTTTGGCGCCAATACACCGAAGAGACTTATTACGCCTGAGTTTGTCAGACAGGAAGTGGCAGCGGGTCGGGCCATCATCCCCAACAACATCAATCACCCGGAGAGCGAACCCATGATCATCGGCCGTAACTTCCTGGTCAAGATCAACGCCAACATCGGTAACTCCGCCGTCACTTCCAGCATAGAAGAAGAGGTAGAAAAAGCCGTCTGGGCCTGCCGCTGGGGCGCTGATACCATCATGGACTTATCAACCGGGAAGAATATTCACGAAACCCGGGAGTGGATCATCCGCAATTCACCCGTCCCTATTGGTACGGTACCCATCTACCAGGCGCTGGAAAAAGTAGGCGGAAAAGCCGAGGAGCTGAACTGGGAGATATTCAGAGATACCCTTATTGAGCAGGCCGAGCAGGGGGTAGACTACTTCACCATTCATGCGGGCGTGCTGCTGCATTATATTCCGCTTACGGCTAAGCGTGTAACGGGTATTGTATCGCGCGGAGGCTCTATCATGGCGAAGTGGTGCCTGGCTCACCACAAGGAAAACTTCCTCTACACCCACTTCGAGGAGATCTGCCAGATCATGAAAGACTATGACGTAGCCTTCTCGCTGGGCGATGGCCTGCGCCCCGGTTCTATTGCCGATGCCAACGATGAGGCGCAGTTTGCCGAGCTGAAGACGCAGGGCGAACTCAACCGCATGGCCTGGAAGTACGACGTGCAGGTCATGAATGAAGGCCCCGGCCACGTACCCATGCACCTGATCAAGGAGAACATGGAGAAGCAGCTGGAGTACTGTCAGGAAGCGCCCTTCTATACGCTGGGGCCCCTGACGACTGACATTGCTCCCGGCTATGACCATATTACCTCCGCCATCGGAGCGGCCATGATTGGCTGGTACGGTACCGCTATGCTGTGCTACGTGACGCCCAAGGAGCACCTGGGACTCCCCAACAAGAAGGATGTAAAGGATGGGGTGATCACCTATAAAATTGCCGCCCACGCGGCTGACCTGGCCAAGGGACATCCGGGAGCACAGTACCGCGACAACGCCCTGAGCAAAGCCCGCTTCGAGTTTCGCTGGGACGACCAGTTCAACCTGTCGCTGGATCCGGATACGGCCCGGGAGTTCCATGACGAGACGTTACCGGCCGAAGGCGCCAAAGTGGCCCACTTCTGCTCGATGTGCGGTCCCCACTTCTGCTCCATGAAGATCACGCAGGAAGTAAGAGCTTACGCCGACGCCATGGGTACCAACGAGGAAGAAGCCCTGCATCAGGGACTGGCTGAGAAAAGCAATGAGTTTCTAGAGAAAGGAAGCGAATTATATCTATAAACAGTAAAATGCTTCGCTGCTGATTAGCAAGCCGCCTCACTGGTTGAGGCGGCTTTTGTAAGATGTATTTATGTACTGAATCAACCAGTAGGAGTACCCACAAGCTACAATTGGAACACAGGGAAAAGGTATCGTACAGAGGAATGGGTAATAAGCAGGCACAGTAGGCTTAAAATGAGTGGGGTTGGTACTCGATCTTTGCCAAAACCTCTCTTTCTTTGTATAAATAATTAGAGTACCTATGTTTTTACTGCAGATAATACTGGCCGCGGGTGCTGTGCAGGGGGCACTTGTGTCTTTTTTGCTGGTCAGACAAAAGAAAAACCAGCTAGCTAACAGGCTGCTGGCGGTCCTCCTTATCGTGGTATCTGCTCAGGCGGTCCTGGTGGGGTTTGATACCCGCGACTTTTTTCTGAGGTTTCCCCATCTGAGTAAGGTGGGCTGGCTGCTGCCAACTCTGTTCGGTCCGTTGATCTACCTGTTTACGGTAAAGGTTTCTAGCGAGAAGCCCCGATTCTGGCTGAAAGACCTGGTGCACTTTATTCCGTTCCTGACGTATTTCATATTGCTATTACCCTACTATCTCAAATCAGCCTCTGAGAAAAGACTGTACCTTACTAATTTTGATAAAGCTTCGCTGGATGATTTTGGTATATTAAATCAGCTAACGAATTTTATCCATATTACCTATGCCATTTTAGCTCTGGTACATATTCATCAGCACAAGAAAAATATCCTCCATAATTTTTCGGAGCTAAAAGAGAAAAAACTTAATTGGTTACAGCAGCTTATTACGTTCATTTTTGCGTTACTGCTATTTTCGGTTGCTGTATTTTATAGTAAGAAATTCAATATTCCTTTTGTCGAAGACGCGTACCATTTTCATTACCTGGGCGTCATTATTTGTATCTACTGGATAGGCTACAAAGCGCTTTCGCAACCCGAGATATTTAATAAAGAATTTGCCCGGACAGATAAACCGGTTATTACTATCGCTACCGCGCCTGAGCCTATTGAAAGTGCGGAGCCTGTCAAATATGAAAAGTCGGGTATACCTGATGAGTTGGCTACTGAATACACAGACAAGTTACTGCTGTACATGGATACCAGTAAGCCTTACCTCAATAACGACTATACCCTTCAGAACCTGTCGGATGATACGGGTATCCCGAAGCACCATCTGTCGCAGGTGATCAATGACAAGCTCGGAAAGAACTTCTTCACCTTTATCAATGAGTACCGGGTACAGGCCGCACAGGAGCTGTTGCTCAACGAGCAATACAAGCACTATACTATTCTGGCGGTAGCGATGGAGGCTGGCTTCAGCTCTAAGGCTACTTTTAACTCCGTTTTTAAGAAAATTACCGGGATTACCCCCTCACAGTTCGTATCGGGGCAAAAAGTAGTGGTCTGAACTTATCGGTTCAGACGATTGAGACCATTTTACCCCCCACTTTTGCAGCAGAGTTAAAAGAAAAAGCCATGAAAATGCTAATGAAACTTTATCTGCTGCTTATGTTCTGTCTGACCCTGCCCTCGTGCATGGGACAGGCTACCGAGCCTCCCACCCAGATACCGACGGAGTATCTGAAAGAGGATTTGAAACTATTTCGTACGGCGCTGGAAGAGGCGCATCCCGGGTTGTATACCCACACGTCAAAGGCGAAGATGGATAGCGCCTTTAATCAGGCTGCCCAATCCATTACCAGGCCTTTTAGTCAACAGGAGTTTTACAAGTTACTGACTCCGATCGTTACCATGATTGGTTGCGGGCATGTGAAGTTTATGGTGAAGAATAAAGAGGATATTAAATTTCCTTTTCACCAGAATACGCTACTCCCGCTCAAACTTTACTTTACTAAGAAGGGAGTCTTTGCCTGGAAGAATTATTCGGGTAGAGAGCTTATGCCCGCTGGTGCTGAAATTATTTCTATCAATAAAAAACCAATTGGCGAAATAGTAAATCAGCTTTTTGATTACGTGACTTTTGCGGATGGAGCTACCGAAACGGGAAAGTACCTTGAGCTGACTAATTATTTTAGTGGCTACTATTCTACCTTTATTGAAGAAACACCTTCGTATGCTGTCGAATATAAAGATGCTGCCGGAAATATAAAAACGGCTCAGTTGGATGGTGCTGAATATGATGTGGTGAATAAAGGTATTCAAAGTGATTTAAAACATCTTCAGGAAAATCAGCTGGCGCTTAAATTCCTGGAAAATGGTACCGCTTTACTTACGCTGAAAACATTCTGGTTTGAAAGTAAGGAATCTAGTTTTGAGAAGTTTTTGGAAGAGTCGTTCAAAGAGATCAACAAGAGAGGTGTAAGCTCGCTGATTATTGATGTCAGAAACAATGAAGGCGGAATGGATAGCTACGGATCGCTCCTGTATTCGTACCTGACCGACAAGCCGTATGACTACTACACCAAGGTCACGACCAACACCAGCAAGAAGTTCAGCTTCTCGGAACACGCCTATACGCCCTGGTTTTTCGGGATTTACAGACAGATACTATCCAAGAAAGATGGCGAGTACCGTTGGAAGTACCACAGCAACCTGAAGCGTCAGAAGCCCCAGAAAGACTCCTATAAGGGCAAAGTCTATGTCCTGACCAATGGGCATAGCTTTTCTGCGACCTCCGAGTTTGCCTCTATTGCCCACTACCATAAGCGGGCTACCTTCATTGGAGAGGAGACCGGCGGTGGATATACTACGAACAACAGTGGATTCTTCGTTATTGTCGACCTTCCGCGTACCAACCTGGTGCTGGGTATTCCGCTGTGGAGGTATCATCAGGCGGTTAACAATCCAGCCCTGCAGCACCGGGGCGTGATACCCGACCATGAGGTAGTGCCTACCATCGCAGACCTGCTGGCCGGAAAAGATCCTGCTCTTGAGACAGCCCTTCAATTAGTAAATCAAGCCCCCGTTAAAATTTCTTCAAACCAATAGTTTAATTACTTATTTAGCCATGAAAAAGTTAGCAATCTCTGCTATCCTGGTAGTACTATGCCTGATAGCCACCCATGTTCTTGCCCAAGACACGACTGTTTATAAACTCCGATTAGAGGTACCCGTTATCGATATGCCTCAAAACAAAGATATCGTCCGGTCGTACCCCTCCATGAACCAGGCTCTGGAGTTAAGTAATGATTTTTATGATCTGGGCTTTTACGGACTTAGTAAAGTAGGTAACGCTATCGTGAAGCCCGTCAAGTGGCAGTCCCGATTCAGCCGGAGGAATGTAGCCAACCAGGCGCTGAACTATGCCTTGGGGCTAGGTTTTGCCAAGTACGGCAGCGAGTTGCCCATCCCTTTGGGTATCTGGGCGCATGAGGAGTTTCACCGGTCGGTACTGGGAGTGAATGGTGTATCGTCTAAGAATGGAAACTGGATCGGGAGCCGCTGGGATGGTACGGTATATGGAGTTAAAGACGAGGAGCTGTCCCACCTGAAATCCACCAATCTGTCAGGACTGCTCTACTCGTACGTAGCCGGCGTACATGCCGAAAACCTGAGTACCCAGACCAACTTCCAGCAGGACTTCTTCTTCCGCCGAGCCGCTTACAAAAATGCGCTGTACCTGTACAATGCCTACTACGTCTACAATTACCTCGCCTTTTCGACCAGTGAAGCTACGGATATGGTGAAGGATGGAGCGCCGGATTTTGAAAATCCTAAGGCGGAGCAAAGGGATTACACGGGTTCCGACTTTACGGCCTGGGCGTATGATATGTTCAACCCGAACAAGCCCTATGAGGACAGAGACAAGTTCCCTAACGGAGAGGGCGTGAACAGACGCGTAGGGTTCAGTGACCTCTCGCCCGAAGCGCAGGATTTCCTGCGGGAACAGAAGAAGCTATCGCTGATCAATTTTATAAATCCTGCAATATTCTTCATCAACCGCATCAACCTGGGCGCCCATTTCTCATTCAACTTCATGGGACAGTACTATCCCACGCACTTCGGTAACGATGTGGCCCTGCTGGTACCTATTCAGATGTACTATGGAAAGTATGTAGTTGGTTTTCATCGGTATTCTAATCGTAACATGACTATGCCGGGTGTAGAGCTGGGCCTCATAGACGGATCCCTGACAAACAGATGGCTGGTATCAGTACACCTGAAGGGATGGATGCAGCCCAAAGACCAGAGCTACTTTGCTACGGAAAGCGTGGCCGGTGGATCACTGGATGTTACTACGAAGTACAGAATCTCAAAGTCAGTCCACCTGAATGGGGCCGTCACTGCTAAAACCGCCGGATGGGCAGCCGGTAACCCCTACCTGGACCAGAACTTCTCGTTTCGGGCTGGCTTGAATGTGAATGTCTTCTAATACTAGAACCTGTAAAAAGAGCGGACAGAGCCGCGGAGGTTGATGATTCATCAATCCTCCACGGCTTTTCCAAACCTCACAGCTAACGAGGTAGTAAGGAAGAAGTTATCATTCACTAAATTATTGCCTCTTTCAAATAGCCTGTCCCGGCTGTTGAGCCAGCGCCCCTCTACCCGCAAAGCCATGTTAGGTAGGGGAGAGTAGTCCAAGTTCAGTGAAATGCCCGTTGTTTTAAACCCATTGGGTGTATCGGTGGAGATGATGATGCCCGTCGGGTCCTGATAGTACTCAGCGCGCAGGGCGGTGGCCCAGCGGTCAGTGAAGGCATAGCGGGCTATTACAACCGGGCTCAACCAGGCATCGTAGGTACTGCTTTGCCTCGTCCTTTGCTGTACTCCTACGTCAAATCCTATAATGAGTCCCAGCCGCGGACTAAGCTGAAATTGCCCGTAAAAGTTATTGAAGTACCGCATCCGCTGCGTAGAATCAGGACTGTCGGTGCCAATGAAGGTGCTCCAGTTCAGGGTTACGGCATCTCCTGCACTGTAATTCACCTGCGTTCCCAACGACAGGAGCGAGTTGCCGGGTAACCGCCGGATGCGTTGCCAGCCGTTAAGTACCAGCGCCGCCAGCTGCCACCTTTCATTGGGCTGATAACTAAGCCGGGCACCGGTCAGGAAGTAGGGGGAGTTTTCGGCCAGGATAGAGCGGGTAAGGGTCCAGTTGTCGAGGGAGACGGCACTCTCAAAACCAATGTGGGAGGGCATCACTCCCGCATCCAGCCACAGGGTACTGGTCGGGTTGAGGGCAATACCGGCATTAGCTTCGAATATATTTTTAAAGGTACCCGGTTCGGCGGCGTAGTTGTCATTGGGGTAGGTACCTGTCTGCAGGGACAGGTTGGCCCGGTACCGGCTGTGCTCCACACTCGCTCTGACAAAGCCCAGGTTGATATTGAATTCGTTGTGCCGGTTGTGGTTGTAGAGGAATGGCTGCCGGTAGCCTGTACGGGGCCTATTGAAGTCATAGGCATAGTAGGCATCCACAAATCCAGAGACAGTAATCCGAGCCGGTTGGTGCAATGTACTATCCGATTGAGCAAAGGTAGATGAGGCAAAGAGTAAGCTGAACAGAAAGATGGGTACTACAAAAGACAACTTTATCATTAGCCTTGGGTTAGCGCATACTGATGGTAGGTAAACCGACTTTAGCTACCAATAGTTATTAGTCCTAAGGATAGGCAGGCCTGCAAATCTAGCAGGTACTTATAGCCCGATGGAGCTTTTCCACAAACTCTTCCTTATTATCAACGTGCAGTAGTATTACGTCACATTCCCTGCTGATACCGTATGCCTTTTCTATAGTTTGTTTTTCGGTAAAGTAAAGGGCTACATTATAACTTTCAACCGCTTTCAGCAGCGCCAGTTGCTCTACCTTTTTATCCGCCTCATTCACCAGATTGGTCGTAAGCTCTACCCGCTGTATCTGCCGCAATTCTATGTCCATATCACCAAACAGACCGTACTTAAGTAACAGCCGGTTGTCCTTTATTTCAAGGTGCCTTCTGCGGAGAGCCCGGAGGTGGCCCAGGATCTGCAGCATACCGTAAAGGCTTAGGCCGGATAGCACCCAAGCCACCGTCGCGTTCCAGCGCGTGAGGAGCAGGTGGGTTATGAAAAGCTCGATAGTAGCCACGAAGAGGATAGAACCCAACAGAGCCGTTACGCCATTCTCCTTGTAGATGGTAAAGCTCTGCTGAGACCGGGGCGCCTTTTTCCAGGCCAGTAGCGCGTAGTAGAGCATGGCTATCTCGGTAGCGAGTACTTTCGCCAGACGCGGGTACCCTACCGCCCGGACCGCACTCTTTTTCAGGATGAGGTAGAAATCCTGACTCTCACCGGTGCTTTGCCGGAAGGTACGTACCGCTTTATGGACATAATAGAAGATAACTGACAGTAGGACCAGCTCCACCATTGGCAGCAGGTAGGTAGTCACCAGCCCCAGGTGGTACTGCTGATGCGCAGGCAGGAGCAGACTGGCCAGTACAATACCCAGTACAAATAGAGGTACCACCGTGATCTTAGGGATGCGCTTATTTCTGATCAGGAATAGGTACACCAGGGGTGCCGACAGGGTCAGGTCGTAGGTAATGCCCATAGCCAAAGCTGGCTGCTGACTCAACAACGGACTTAGCGCCAGCCCCACGGAGAGCAGGATAATCAGGACGGGGGGGGCGTAAATGGGGAGGAGGGAACGTGACAGGTGCATTGCTTATAGATTTTATTCAAATAAACCACTCGATAGGTACTTCATGCCGAAGTTCAACTCAATGGCTGAAGTTATATTCAGCCGTACCTACTGCCTCACGAGGGCTAGGTAGCACCTAAATCTACAAAATTAGTACATGACTTCTAGGTATAAATTTGGTGGTACTCCTCCAGTAGGTCCTTCCCCTCCATAGTACCCTGAGTAGCCAGGGGGAGAAAGCGGGCGAAGAGTTCTTCGCGGTACCAGTTGCGCTCTCGGGTCAGGCGTACGATGTCCTTGTGAGAGGTTCGCTGGTAGGCAAATTGGCGGACAGCGGTGCTGTTTTTCCAGATACTGACGGTAGCCTGCTGCGTAAACGGATTTTCACCGATGCCCTGCGCGTAGAGCAGGTCCGGTGAGCCCTTCAGACCTGCCCGCGCCTGAGGTACATGCCGCCAGAAATCGAGCAACTTGCGGGTGTGGATGGTAGCGCGGGTAAGTACCATCAGCGGATCTTCCGGCGAGGCCACAGCAGGCGTAGATGCGCCCGGCGTAGCGGCGGCCGCCTCTGCGGTAGCAAAGGGGTTAATCCCGTCCCACTGCCCGTGCGACTGTATGGGAGCCATCAGTACGGTGTAGTGCTCGGTGGTATGGGCGGTATAAGGGGCAAAAGAGTCTGATCCAAAAAAGTTGAGGGCAGCATCGGTACTTTCCCAGGAAGCCACCAGCGCGTAGCGGCGCAGATCAGGCAGGGGGCTGAACCCGTGGCGACCACAACCCATCATCCGGCTGAACAGCGCCCCCGGCGGCGGGGATAGGGTAAGGCGGCTCTCACCCATCCGGGCCAGTGCCCAGCGGACATGACGCAGGGGAAAGTGGAGCAAGGTATAGGAGGCGACCGGGCCGCCAAAGGTGGGCTTTCTTAAAAAGCGAAACGCCATGGTATAGCAAATTGGTATCAACTGTACCTCTCCAACTCGTTGTGAAGAAGGAATGTTGCTAAACCCCGTAAAGCTATGCAAACCGGATTAGAGATTGTCGGTAAAGTGCTTCCGCTCCCTCGACTGCTCCGACTTCTCCTGGTTAAAGCTCCTGGACTGGTTGCGGGGAATGGTCAGCGACTGCCAGTCTGCATCCGTGAGTTGTTTGGCGATATACACGATCTGCCCGATGTGGTAGGCGTAGTGCGTCAGGCTCCGGTTAATGGCTTCCAGTACCGTATGGCCTTCGTTCCGGATGTAGATGATGCGTGTCAAATCCTCGGGTTGCAAGGAGTCCAGCGCGGCTTGTACACACTGCCATGCCTCATTCCACATTTGCAGCAGTTCGTCCCTATTGAGCTGATTTACCTCAAATTCGCCATCCCGGTCGCGCCAGTCTTTTTCGCCGTCCGAGGTGAGGAAGTCGGTCCAGCGGGAGAGCATATTGCCCCACAGGTGCTTTACAATAACGGCTATACTATTCGACTCCCCGTTGTACTGCCAGTGGAGTCCCTGATCAGGTACCTGCGCCATTGCTTTCTCACCCGTTGTTTTGTAGTAAAGAAACAGCTTCTTTACGCTGTCGAGGTAGTTGGTTTCCATAGGCTAAATAGTTTTTTACAAGATAGTGAAAAAGCAGATTGACAAAAGACTTTACAATACGGCTTTAAACGCTGTATTTTGTGGAAATAGACCTATTGCCATGATTACCCGACCCTCAAGATCTGATTTTATAATTCGACGCGCTACCGTACTGGATGTAGAGGCGCTGAGCCGGCACCGCAGCCAGATGTGGCTCGCCATGAAAGACATCCGCCCCGAGAGCTACGACGAAATGTACCAGCTGGGGCTGGACTACTTCCGGGAAGCCGTTCCGGCCGGGAGCTACCTGGGCTGGGTAGTGGCTCCCGCCTCCGAGCCGGACACCGTAGTAGGGGGAGGAGGCTTGCTGCTTCGGCGCGTGGCGCCTTTTCCGGATGGGAAGGGCGGTGTTTGCAAGTCGGATAAGCAGGTACATATTCTGAATGTATTCGTGGAGTCCCAGTACCGCCGACTGGGACTGGCGCGGTTCATCATGGAAACCATCCTGGACTGGTGCCGGCAGGAGGAAATTGTATCCGTCACCCTCAACGCATCGAGTGCCGGTAAACCTTTGTACGAGCAACTAGACTTTACGGAGGTACGGAATTTTATGAAGTGGAACAGAGATTAATTTAGACTGGTAATGATCAATCCTGAACAGCTACATCCTGAACTCGTTTTTCAGACCGCCCGGAGCGGTGGAAAAGGGGGGCAGAATGTGAATAAAGTAGAGACTAAGGTAGAACTACGATTTGATATCCCTAACTCGGCCCAACTGAGTGAGGAGGATAAAGCCCTGCTGCTGGAAAAGCTGGCGAATAAAGTGACGCAGGAGGGGGTACTGGTACTTTACCACCAGACGGAGCGCAGTCAGCTGGCTAATAAGGATAAAGTACTACAAAAGTTTGACCGCCTTATCCGGGAAGCCTTTGTCGTACAGAAGAAGCGGAAAGCCACCCGCCCGACTAAGGCATCGGTAGTAGAACGATTACAGGAAAAGCAGCGAAAGTCTACCGTAAAAAGCATGAGAAGGAAGCCGCCGATCGACTAACGTTCGGCGGTTATTGTAGGTAGTAGCTAACAGGCCATTCGCGAGTAGATACAATAGATGCTACAAACTACTATTTTTACCACACCGACGGCCGACACGGAGTAAAGGGAGGAACGTATGGAGGTGCTCAGAATTTCTTTACTCTTCTTTGGATTTGTATTCCTCATAAGTGTTTCTCCCGAACCCATAAGCTAATTACTAACAGCTATCAGCTAATACCTTACTATGATTACCTCCTCTACTCAACCCAGTACTTTACGCACCGTACTAAGCCTTCCTGTCATTGTAGCAGCCCTGGGCTACTTTGTAGATGTATATGATCTGCTCCTATTTAACATCGTGCGGGTACCCAGCCTGCGGGACATGGGCCTGTCGGAAGAGGAGGTGTCGATAGTGGGGGCTCGGGTGTATAACTGGCAGCAGGCAGGGCTGCTGCTCGGAGGCTTCGCCTGGGGCGTGTGGGGTGATAAGATGGGGCGACGCTCGGTCCTGTTTGGCTCCATTCTGATGTATTCCATCGCTAATATTCTCTGTGGCTTTGTGAATAATCCTGAAGTATACGCGCTGCTACGCTTTGTGGCGGGGTTGGGGCTGGCTGGTGAACTGGGAGCGGGTATCACCCTTATTGCCGAGATACTTCCCAAAGAGCTACGCGGCTACGGAGCCTCCGTGGTGGCGGGTGTAGGCTTGCTGGGAGCTATCGCGGCCTTCTTTACCGTATCCCTGTCCGACTGGCGTACGGCCTACTGGATCGGCGGTGGACTAGGTATTGTACTGCTGGCGATGCGGGTGAATGTACTGGAGTCAATACTCTTTGACCGGGTAGAGCAGGGCGTAAAGCGAGGGCAGTGGTGGACGATATTTTCCAAACGCTCGCGGCTGATCCGGTACCTGCGCTGTATGGGCATGGCTCTGCCTACCTACCTCGTCATTGGGATTTACGCCACCTTTGGGAATGAATTTGCCAAGGCGCTGGGGCTGACCGAAGAGGTACAGGCCGGGCGTACGGTACTGTATACCTACATTGGGGTGGTACTGGGTGACTTCTTCAGCGGACTACTGAGCCAGTGGCTGCGCTCACGCCGTAAGGCCATTGGTATCATGATAGCCATGACCTTTGTGGGATGCGTGTGGCTCCTGTACGGAGGTATCCGCTCGGCCGGTACGCTCTATGCCTGCTACGCCTGGCTGGGCTTTTCGATTGGCTATATCGCCATGTTCCTGACTACTACGGCCGAGCAGTTCGGTACCAATCTGCGGGCTACCGTTACGACTTCCGTAGCCAATAATGTGCGCGCTACTGTGCTGCTCACCCTGCCCCTGTACCAGTACCTCAAGCCTTCCTGGGGCGTGATAGAGGCCGGGGCCATGGTGGGAGCCCTTTGCTTTGCATTAGCAATATTCTCGCTCTGGTTCATGGAGGAAACCTACGGCAAGGAGCTGGATTATGTAGAACCGTAATAGTGTAGAGACGCAGCATGCTGCGTCTCTACACCAGTGCCTCCCACAGGATCTCGGCCGGGTGCATGGCGCGGCGGCCCGTACCGTCGTGGATCTGGTGACGACAACTGGTACCCGGCGCGGCAATGATGACTTCCTCGGGCTGCTGACGTACCGTTGGGAACAAGACCAGTTCACCGATCTTCATAGAAACGTCATAGTGCTCCTCTTCGTAGCCAAACGAACCCGCCATCCCGCAACATCCCGATGGGATCAGCTGTACGGTGTAGTTTTCGGGTAGCGAGAGCATCTTCTTGGTAGGTACCAGGCTCGATATCGCTTTCTGCTGGCAGTGACCGTGTAGCTTGATCAGCTTCTTCTCCTGCTTAAATAAGCTTTTGGATATGCGCTTGGCATCCATCTCACGGGCAATGAATTCATCCAGCTGCAGCGTGTTCTTAGCCAAGGCTTTGGCATCCTCAATCAGCTCTTCACTTACCAGGTCGGGGTACTCGTCACGGAAGGTGAGGATGGCCGAAGGTTCGATACCGATCAGCGGACTTTCGAATGATACGACATCTTTGAGCATCCGCACGTTCTTATCCGCGATCTTCTTCGCATCCCGCAGCATACCTTTCGATAGCTGAGGACGTCCCGATGGGCCGTGATCGGGGATAACTACTTCGTAGCCTAGTTTTTCCAGCAGCATGATGGCCTTCTGACCGATCTCTACATCATTGAAGTTCGTAAACTCATCGCAGAACAGGTATACCTGCCGATCTGTCTTTGCCGTTTTCTGGCGCTTGGTATGCCAGCTTTTCAGCGTTGTGCTGTGCAGTAGGGGCATGGTGCGGTCAGGGTGGAAGCCTACTATTTTATTAGCCACCCGACGCAGCGGAGCATTTTTAAAGATCAGGTTATAGCCCCAGGGTACATAGCTGGCGAGGCCGGTCATCTTGGAAAAGTTACCCACCAGCCACGAGCGCATCGGCAGACCGTTGGCATCGTGGTACTGCTGCAGAAACTCCATCTTGAGCTTGGCCGCATCGACGTTGGACGGGCATTCGCCCTTACAGCCCTTACAGGCCAGACACAGGTCGTACACCTGCTTGATCTCGTGGTGGTCGAAGCGGTTTTCCTTGTCTGAGCGGGTCAGCATCTCGCGCAGGATATTGGCCCGGGCGCGGGTGGTGTCCTTTTCGTTACGGGTAGCCATGTAGCTGGGGCACATGGTACCTCCGCTCAGTTGCGTTTTGCGGCAGTCGCCGGAGCCGTTGCACTGCTCGGCGTGCTGCAGTACGTCCTGGTCGGGATAGCGGAAGTAGGTCTTGAACTCGGGTGTCTGCTGGTCAGCCTCGTACCGCAGGAACGTGTCCATAGGCGGAGTATCGACCACCTTACCCGGATTAAATATAGTTTGAGGATCCCAGGCCCGTTTTATTTCTTTAAAAAGCTGGTAATTGTGTTCACCCACCATCTTGGGAATAAATTCACCCCGAAGACGTCCATCCCCGTGCTCACCCGATAAAGAGCCATCGTACTTCTTCACCAGGGCCGCTATCTCTTCCGCAATGAGGCGGAATTGCTGGTGTCCCTCTTTGGTCTTGAGGTTAATGATGGGGCGCAGGTGCAGCTCACCCGAACCGGCATGCGCGTAGTGCACCGCCGACATATTATGTTTTTTAAGAATATCGTTGAAGTCGCGGATGTAGTCCGGCTGGTCGTACACATCCACGGCAGTATCCTCGATCACGGCCACGGCCTTTTCGTCGCCGGGCAGGTTGGCCAGCAGACCCAGACCCGCCTTACGCAGGGTCCATATCTTCTTAGTATCTTCACCGAATAGTAGCGGAAAGTGAAAACCCAGTCCGGCTGCCCGCAATTCGGCTTCCATATCTGCCGCCAATTGCTCTACCTCTTGGGTAGTTTCGCGCGACAGGTCTACTACCAGAATAGCCGGGTACTCGCCAGCATCCGTATTCTTTACGAAGAAGGCATTTTTGCGCTGCTCCGGATTGGCCGCCGCGCATTCCAGTACGTAGCTATCGATCAGCTCCACGGCCTGCGGCTTATATTTCAGCGCAATAATCGTAGCACGTAGTGTTTCATCAATGGTATTGAAGTGAGCACATACCAGTCCCTGCGTCTTGGGAGGTAGGGGTACTATATTGACCTTTATTTCGGTCAGGAAGCAGAGGGTACCCTCCGAACCGGCTATAAGCCGACACATATTGAAGGCAGGGCCGTCGGGAGTAAAAGGCTGACAGTCCAATAGCATATCCAGCGCGTAGCCGGTATTGCGTCGTTCGATGGACCGCTTCGGGAAGTTTCGGCGGATCTCGGCCTGGTTTTCCGGATTAGCCAGTACCTCCACCGTCTTCCGGTAAATCTGCGCTTCCACCCCACGGGTACTCTGCGATTTGGCCCGTAGTTCTTCCGGCGTCATGGGACCGAAGGTCGCTTCGGAGCCATCAGCCAGGATAGCCTTTACCTCCAGCAGGTGCTCACGGGTACTGCCGTAGACTACGGAGTTGGAGCCGCAGGAGTTATTCCCCACCATACCACCAATCATGGCGCGGTTGGCCGTGGAGGTTTCGGGGCCAAAGTACAGGCCGTAGGGCTTCAGGGCCATGTTGAGCTCATCACGTACTACGCCCGGCTCTACCCGTACCCAACGCTCCTCGGCATTAATCTCCAGAATGCGGTTAAACTTACGCGAAACATCTACTACTATACCACTTCCTACCACCTGTCCGGCCAGCGAAGTACCGGCCGTGCGCGGGATCAGAGATATCCTCTTCTGGCTTGCGTAGGCAATGAGTCGTTTCAGATCCTCATGAGTAGAAGGCATAGCCACGGCCAGGGGCATTTCGCGGTAGGCGGAGGCGTCAGTGGCGTACACCGTACGCATGGTACTATCAAAATGGAGTTCACCGTCGAGCTGAGTGGCCAGTTGCTCCAGATCAGCATTTGTAACAGAGGGAAGAGGTGTCATACTTCGTAACTAAGAACCAGAATATCCCCAAAGTTACGCATGGATTGGCTACCTCAGGTAGTAATTCTTATAGAATTTGCATAGGAGGGGTCGGCCATTTTCCGATCTCACATTGTGTAGCCGGGCCGCTGGTAATTAGGGTATGTATGTCCGAAAGATGGCACACCTGATAAGCCGCTACCTTATTAATTTTTTTAGACGTTGTGCAGATGACTGTGTGGCTGGCAATGTGCATCATCTGCCGCTTAAGTCGTGAATCTTCATAGTGACAGACTGTAAGTCCCTCTTTAGGGTGTATGCCTGCTACTCCCATAAAGTACAGATCAGCCTTGAAGTGGCGTAGTTGACTGGAGGTTTCGCTGCCGAGTGTAATCTGGTGGCGCTTGATAACCGAACCGCCCAGCAAGATTACCTCTACCAGTGGGTGGCTGGTCAGGGATATAGCCAGTGGAGGGCTATTGGTTATAACAGTTAGCTCCAGATGATGGGGAATATACCTGGCGATATGTAGGTTTGTTGTACCTCCATCCATCAGGATAGTCTGCCTGCTTCGAAGCAGAGACTGTGCCTTTTCGGCTAGGGGGGTGAAATCAGCGTCAGAACATCCCGGGCTATTAAGTGCCTCAATAGAGAAATAAGAGTTAGCAATGGCACCTCCATGCACTTTTTTCAGAAGTCCCCGTTCTTCCAGCTCAATGATGTCACGCCGGATACTGTCGTAGGAGACATCCAGTTCCTGACTTACAGCAACCAGTGATACCTTCTTGTCCTTATCAAGCTTATCTAAGATCCAGCGTTGACGTTCGTCCTTAAACATGAGAAAAGAATAGGCGAATGAGATTATGTAAATGCAACTATTTCTTCTTTTCTACTTACAAATTTGCATATACTTGCAGTGCTATTGGAGTATTTTTCTATTACTTTGCATTTATTTGCAGCAAGTATCACCATAAAGAGAAAAAATACAACAGTATACTGCCAGTTGCATATTTTTATTGTATCTGTTTGTATTATCAATACATATTATTGTAATTTGCTACATAAAATGTCTATTTAATACAACTAATTCTAGATATTATAATACGTCTTATAATATACGTCTTAAAGAATTAGTACTTACGGTTGAGTAAAGACTCCTTGATGATTTCGATATTCTGTGTGCTACATATACCTATACCTACCTGGTACACTGACCTACGCCATAGAAGCCTGGGCAGATGAACAAAGAACTTGCAGTAGTAAATTTAATTTAACCAACAATCAATCAACCTATGATGAATCAATCCTACACAACTAGTCGTAAACGGCGGGACTTTGTGGGCTTTAACCGTCTCTGGCTAACAGCATTGGCTTTGTTAGTTTCAGTTGGCATGGTGGCGGCTCAGGATGTTACCGTATCAGGAAAAGTAACAGATATCCAGGGCATGGGTATGCCGGGTGTGTCTGTTACGATACAAGGAACAACGCGAGGTGCTAATACCAACGTAGATGGTAGTTATACTATAGCCGCTCCGGCTAATGCAACGCTGGTGTTCAGCTTTGTGGGATACAAAGCGGAGGAGGTACCCATCAACAACCGGTCAACTATAAATGTAACGCTGGCCGAAGATACCAAGGCACTGGAAGAAGTGGTAGTAGTAGGATACGGTACCCAGAAACGTAAAGAGATTTCGGGTACGGTATCAAGCATCAGCAACAAAGAGTTTAACGCGGGTGTAGTGACCAACCCACTCGAAGCTGTGCAGGGTAAAGTAGCCGGTCTGAGCATCAACCAGACAGGTAGTGACCCTAACGCACGCCCTACAGTACGTCTGCGCGGAGTAGGTTCACTGGCTGCCGGTTCGGAGCCATTGTATGTAGTAGATGGTGTACCGGGTGTACCCATTCAGAACATCTCTCCCAACGACATCGAAAGCATTGATGTACTTCGTGATGCTTCTTCGGCTGCTATCTACGGATCACGTGCCTCCAATGGGGTAATTATCGTAACTACCAAGCGGGGTAGAAGTGGTGTGGCGACAGTAGACTACAATGCTTACACAGGTATAAGCACAGTAGCCCGGGCTCCTGATTATATGAATGCAGAAGAGTACCGCGCCGCTGCCCGTGATCTGGGCTTTACGCTGGACGACAGAGGGGCTAATACGAACTGGTTTGAGGAGATTACCCGTACTGCTCCCGTTAATCAGCAGGATCTTGCGTTCTCAGGAGGTACAGATAACTTCAGCTATCGTGCATCACTGGGCTACCTCAATCAGCAGGGGGTAGTGAAGAAGTCAGGTTATGAGCGGGTAAGTGCCCGTATCAACCTGGATCAGACTGCTCTGAACGGTAAGTTAAAGATCGCTACCAGCTTGTCAGCTATCACGGGTAAGCGTGATTTTGTGAATTACGATGCGTTTGCATACGCAATAACCAACCTGCCTACTGACCCGATCTATACAACTGATCCCAATGAGCAGACACCTTCTCAGGCCGGATACTTTGAGCGTCTGGGAGCGTTCTCCATCTTTAACCCGATCGCCGAGCTGAACGAAACTACCCAGTATGCTAAAACATTCGAGTTTCTGGGTAATATCAATATGCGGTATAGCATCACTAAAGACCTTACCTTTGGTGTAAACGGAGCGTTGAAAGGCTACAATCAGAATGTAAGCTACTATAAGAGTCGTGTTCCTAAATCAGGAATCGCGACACAGGGTTTAGCGATCAAAGGTACTAACGTGGGACCTGTTAATGATGCCTTCGGTTTCATGCCTCCTACTGATGATAAGCTGCTGGAATTTACCCTCAACTACAACAAGCAGTTCGGTAACCTGAACTTCGGAGCATTGGGAGGATACTCTTACCAAGATATAACTACCGAAGGTTTCATAGCCCGAAACAACAATTTCATTACGGATGATATCCTGTTTGATAACCTTGGTGCCGGTGCCGGCCTTGCCTTAGGACAGCGTGCCAATGATGCTGTTGGTTCGTACCGCAACAACTACAAGTTGATTTCATTCTTTGGTCGTGTTACTGCCGCATTGAGCGAAAAGTACTTTGCTACTGTGAACATTCGTCAGGATGGTTCGACCAAGTTCGGAGCCAACAACAAGTGGGGACTTTTCCCATCGGCTTCCTTGGGCTGGACACTGAGCGAAGAGGAGTTCCTGAAAGGAAACGAAACACTTAACAATCTTAAGCTTCGTGTTAACTACGGACAGACCGGTAACTCAGAAGGTATTGGTGCATACAGAACGTTAGCTCTGCTGGGACCTGGTGCCAAGTACTATGACAATGGTAACTGGCTGCCCTCGTACCGCCCCGTACAGAACCCTAACCCTGATCTGAAGTGGGAAGTAAACGAGAACTACGGTATGGGTGTTGACTTCGTATTATGGAATTACCGTCTGACGGGTTCACTGGACTACTATGTACGTAATACCCGCGACCTGCTGTACGAAGTAACGGCACCTCTTGAAATCAAACCTCTGTTCCCGACTATTCTTGCCAACGTAGGTTCTATGCGTAACCAGGGGGTGGAACTGTCACTAAACGGTCTGATTGTTGACAAAACCAACTTTAAGTGGGAGGCCGTCCTGGCAGCCGCTACTCTTAAAAATGAAGTAGTGAGTCTATCAAGTGGTATCTTCAATGCTCCTGATCAGATCTTTATTGGTACGGGTCTGGGAGCGGCTACCCGCGGAACTTCTAACGTTAATTTCAACGTGATCCAGGCCGGATCTTCAATTGGAGCTATCTATGGCTATGAAGTAGTTGATATCAACTCTGAAGGCCAGTATGTAATCCGGGCTGCTGATGGAAGTACTTATTCTGCGGTTGATGAATCAGGTGCTTCGCAGCTGAATCAGGCAGACCGTAAAGTAATCGGAAGCCCACTACCTAAGGTTACGGGTTCTCTTACCAATAACTTTACGTACGGTAACTTTAGCCTGAGCATGTTGCTAAACAGCGCATTTGGTAATAAGATCTTTAACGCGGAGCGTATGCAGTACGCACGTGCTACGGGTCGTATTCCTGATGAAAACACGCTGAGAGAAGCAGCTACCTCACCGGTAAAATCTGAGCTTACCGATGGATTTGACTACTTTGTAGAGGACGGCAGCTTTGTTCGTCTGTCTAACTTCCGCCTGGGGTATAACATCCCTGTTAAAGGTGTACTCCGGAATGCCCAGGTGTACGTAGCTGGAAACAATCTTTTTGTACTGACTAAGTTTAAGGGAGTAGATCCTGAGCTTAACACAGGTACCATCAACTCTGGTATCTACACGAAGCAGCAGTTCCCTAAGTCACGTTCATACCAGCTGGGTATAAACCTTTCATTTTAACAACTTGTACTGATAGGCAGCCTGATAAGTCAGGCTGCACATAATAAACAGTTGTAAACAATCGTAAAGAATATCCTAACAATATTATCACTATGAAAAAATCCATTATCTATCTGGCATTGGCAGGCGCTATAACGATGGCATCCTGTACCAATCTAGAAGAGTCGGTTTACGGTGTGGTTCCCAAAGAAGGGTTTGGTGGTACACCGGAGCAATTAGCCGCCCTTCTGGGTCCTGCCTATTCAGGAATACGTAGTTATGCTGATCTTATCCATAATGCCGAAACTACTACCGATGTAATGATTGTACCTACCCGGGGTAGGGACTGGTACGATGGTGGGGACTGGCTGAACTACAACCGCCATACCTGGCCCACTACACATGGTCCGATCAATAACATATGGGGCTGGCTGTACGAAACAGGTATCAACACCATTAACAACCTGATCCCGCAGGTAGATGGCAATACAGACGCTATTGCTGAGCTGCGTGCAGTACGTGCTTTTTACTACCTGATCGCCCTGGATACCTTTGGTAATGTACCCATCATCACAGAAAGCACGACTGGCCAGGTTACTAACAGCACACGCGCACAGGTGTATGCCTTTGTAGAAAAGGAGCTTACCGAAGCACTTCCTAATCTGATAGAAGGAAAAGCCTACGGACGTATCAACAAAATGACAGCGCACGCTCTGTTGGCTAAGCTGTACCTGAATGCGCAGATTTACAAAGGTGCACCGGAGTGGCAAAAAGTAATTGATGAGACTACACTGATCATCAACTCTGGTGAATACGTGCTGGAGCCTAACTTCTTTGACAACTTCTCCGTTCGTAACGAAAACTCTAAGGAGAACATCTGGGCTATTCCATTTGATCGTTTCCAGGCGGGTGGTATGAACATCCCTTACCGTACCCTGCACTACGGAAACAAACTGACTTACGGGCTGGCTGATACTCCATGGAACGGTTTCGCTTCACTGGCTGATTTCTACAATTCATTTGACAACGAAGATGTTCGTAAAAGAATGTTCATCGTTGGTCCTCAGTACGCTGCCGATGGTACTCAACTGCTGACCGATGCCGGTCTTCCGCTGGTATTTACTCCTGAAGTTAGCAAAGATGAATTTGCCTCTTCTGATCCTGAATATCAGGGAGCGGGTGCACGCCTTGGTAAGTATGAGATCCAGCGCAACAACTCCGTAACCGATCAGGACAATGACTGGGCTATGCTGCGTTTAGCGGATATGCACTTGATGCGCGCCGAAGCTAACTTCCGTCTGGGTAAGACGGCAGAGGCTATTGCAGATGTAAACCTTGTACGGGATCGTGCCAATGTGAATCCTTTGACTACACTGACACTGGATGCTATACTGGCAGAACGTGGTCGTGAATTGGCCTGGGAGGGATGGCGTCGCAGTGACCTGATCCGCTTTGGTGAGTTTACCAATGTAGGAGGTGAATTCTCAAGCAAGTTCATGAGGAACCCGGCTCCGCATACTATCCTGTTCCCGATCCCGCAGCAGCGTCTGGATGCGAACCCAGGTCTTAAGCAGAATCCCGGATACAATTAATTGCCAGTATATTATGTGTAGAAAAGGGAGTCTTTTGACTCCCTTTTCTGTTTATAGGAAGCCGCCCCGCCGGGCAACAGTCGGTAAATAGAGCTTAGCAGTGGCTACCTGTAGAAGTTATACCGGCCGATATATACATAAACCTCGTCCCGGCTACGTTTTATGCTCTGCCAAACAACCATAAACTGTTGGTTTTAAATTAATGAGAATGAGTGCAGAATCGTTAATTTTGTATTCTTTCTATTTAAAATAAGAATATGCGTACTATAATCTGGTGTGTTGCTGTCGTAGGACTTGCCCTGACGGGATGTAAACGATCGACTGACGACCAACTATTTGAATCCCTCTCTTCCTCTGTGACCGGTATTGATTTCGAAAATCGAATTCTGGATAAGAAGGAGCTTAACATATTTAACTATCGTAATTTTTATAACGGTGGGGGCGTAGCCATTGGAGATGTAAATGGCGATGGCCTGGCCGATATATTCGTTACTTCCAACTTTGAGCAAAACCGCCTTTACCTGAATCAGGGTAGTACTCCGGGTGAAGAGTGGAAATTTGAAGATGCTACCGAACAGGCTGGCGTGGGAGGTACCAAAGCCTGGTCTACGGGCGCTACCTTTGCCGACGTTAACGGTGACGGCCGCCTGGATATCTATGTATGTAATGCTGGAAATGTGCAGGCGGGTAGCCGGGGTAATGAGCTCTTTATCAATAAGGGAAATAATGCGCAGGGAGTCCCTGTGTTCGAAGAAAAAGCGGCGCAGTATGGCCTGATAGACGGAGGATTCTCTACCCATGCAGCTTTCTTTGACTTCGACCGGGACGGTGATCTGGACATGTACCTGCTCAACAACAGCTTTACCCCCGTTGATAAGCTGGGCTACCAGAACTTCCGGGCCATGCGTGATAAGCTGGGAGGTGATAAGCTATTTAGGAATGATGGCGCTAAATTCACCGACATAAGCGAAGAATCTGGTATCTACGGCAGCCTTATTGGCTTCGGCTTAGGTATTACTATTGGCGACGTCAACCACGACAACTGGCTCGACATCTACATCTCCAATGACTTCTACGAGCGGGACTACCTGTACATCAATCAGCAGGATGGTACTTTTAAGGAGTCCCTCGAAAGCTATATGCCTCACATCAGTCTCTCATCCATGGGGGCGGATATTGCGGATATCAACAACGACGGCAACCTGGACATATTCGTGACGGATATGCTCCCCGAGGACGATGCCCGGCTAAAAACTACCTCTGTTTTTGAGGGACATGAGGTCACTGCACTGAAGCGTGATCGTGATTACTGGCACCAGTACATGCGTAACATGCTGCACCTCAACAATGGCGACGGTACCTTTACCGAAGTAGGCCAGCTGGCTGGGGTACACGCCACCGACTGGAGCTGGGGTGCACTCATCTTCGACATGGACAGCGACGGGCAGAAAGATCTGTTCGTAGCCAATGGTATCGTTAAAAATCTCACCGATCAGGACTACGTGGCCTTTCTGGCCGATCAGAATAACATACAGGCTATGATCGAAGGCCGGATGAAGTTTGATTACCGCGAGTTTGTGAATATGATCAGCTCTACGCCTATTCCTAACTACGCGTTCCGGAATGAGGGAGGATTGAAGTTTGACAACAAAGCCAAAGACTGGGGACTGGGCAAGGCCAGCTTCTCCAACGGAGCGGCCTACGGTGACCTCGACAACGACGGAGACCTGGACTTGGTGGTGAATAATAACAACGAACCACTGAGCGTATTTCGTAACAATTCGGTAGAGCGCTATAAGAAGCACTACCTGCGGGTGAAGCTACAGGGAACAGGAAATAACCCCAACGCGATCGGAGCCAAGGTGTATGTACACCAGCCCCAGGGTACTCAATTCCTTCAGCAGATGCCTAACCGGGGTTTTCAGTCATCTAGCGATCTGACTCTCATCTTCGGTCTTAATGCTACTCCGGCTATCGATTCGGTAACAGTTGTCTGGCCTGACGACCGGATGCAGGTACTCCGTAAGCCCGCGGCTGATACGACGCTGGTACTGCGCTATACCGATGCCAAAGGGACCTGGAAAGCTCCAGTACCATCCAGCAGTCGGGTACTGCCCTTTGCTGATGTGACCGGAGCCACCCGACTGGATTTTGTACATACTGAGAACGAATTCATAGATTACAACCGGGATGGGCTGCTCAAGCAGAAGTACTCTACCCAGGGACCTGCCCTGGCCGTAGGAGATGTCAACGGCGATGGGCTGGATGACGTGTACTTTGGAGGAGCGGTCGGTCAGGTGAGCCAGCTCTATATACAGGGAGCTAACGGTACTTTTGCCAAGGCCCCGGAGGTAGCCTTCCAGGCAGCCAGGGCCTCAGAAGAGGTGGCTGCTCTTTTCTTCGATGCGGATGGGGACAAGGACCTGGACCTGTACGTAGTTATGGGGGGCAATGAGTACCTGACGGACAATCCGCTGCTGCTGGACCGATTCTACCGCAACGATGGCAAGGGAGGCTTTACGTATGAGGCCGATGCGCTTCCGGGTCTTACTACCAGCGGAGCCTGCGTACGGGCAGCCGACTTTGACCGCGATGGCGATCAGGACCTGTTTGTGGGCTCGCGCCTCGTACCGGGTCAGTATGGATACGATCCTCTGAGCCAGCTGCTGGTCAACGATGGCAAAGGCCATTTTACTGATCAGTCACAGACTATCATGGCTCAGTTAAATGACCTGGGTATGGTGACCGACGCACGTTGGGAAGACCTGGATAAGGACTCGTATCCCGATCTTATTATCGTGGGGGACTGGATGCCCATTACTGTTTATAAAAACGAAAAAGGAAAGAAGCTGACCCGCCTCGATGTACCTTCACTGATGAAGAGCAATGGCTGGTGGAACTGCATCTATCCCGAAGATATAGATGGCGATGGCGATGTGGATTTTGTGCTGGGTAACCTGGGGCGGAATACAAAGCTGGTAGCTTCGCCGGACCGGCCGGCTCAGCTATATACCAACGACTTTGACCGAAACGGATCGGTGGAGCAGGTAATAACCTGCTATAACCGTGATGGAAAAAGCTACCCTATGGTACTCAAGCCGGACCTGCAGAAGGTACTACCCGTGATCAAAAAGAAATATGTCAAGCACGCTGACTACGCCGGCAAGGCCATCGAAGAGTTGTTTACTACTGAGCAGATGCGGGGGGTAGTTAAGAAAGCGGTTTATACTCCTAACACAACCCTGCTGATTAACAACGGCGGGCTTAACTTCGAGATGAAGGCGTTGCCCCTGGAAGCCCAGCTTTCACCTATCTTTGGAATCAGCACTGTAGACTACAACGGCGATGGTAGCAAAGACATTCTGCTGGCGGGTAATTTCTACGATGTCCTGCCGGAGCTAGGCCGCTATGACTCTAACTACGGTTTGGTACTGCGTTCAAAAGGCAATCATGAGTTTGAGGCCATGAAACCCAATGATACAGGTTTCCGTTTGAGTGGTCAGATCCGTAGAATGCAGATGGTACGTGGTAGTGGCGGGCAGCGTTGGCTGGTACTCGCCAAAAACAATGACAAAGCGCAGGTTATGACCCTGACGCCACCCTCTGCTGCCCTGGCAGCCAGGAAATAAGATTCTTTCATCTGTGTGATTGATATTGATAATGAGTTTAAGTAGAGTGCTAAATAATCATTTGCGTTTTTTCAAAGGAGCAGCCTTTATTGTGCTACTAAGCCTGTACTCCTGTCAGGAATCCGACCAGCAGGAGTACAGCGGAGAGCCCTTGTTTGTGCGAATGGACCCGAAACAAAGCGGAATCACCTTCGTCAATGAAATCGTCGATAGTCAGCAGTTCAGTATTCTGGATTACCTCTATTTTTACAATGGTGGTGGTATATCGGCTGGTGACGTTAATAATGATGGCCTGACGGACCTGTACTTCGTTTCGAACCGGGGCAAAAACAAGCTGTATCTTAATAAGGGAGGCTGGAAGTTTGAGGAAGTAGCTGAAAAGGCCGGTGTAGCCGGTAAAGCCGACTGGCAAACAGGTGTGACCATGGCTGATATCAATGGCGATGGCTACCTGGACCTTTACGTGTGCGCTGTCAGCAACTACAGGGGACTCACAGGCAGCAACGAGCTGTACATCAACAACGGCGATGGTACCTTTACCGAGCGGGCTAAGGAGTACGGACTGGATTTCCAGGGTTTTGCCACGCAGACCGCCTTTTTTGATTACGATCACGATGGCGACCTCGATGCGTACCTGCTGACCCACGCTGTACATACTTCCCTTTCCTACGGCCGGGTATCTACCCGTGCACTGGAGCGGGATAAGGAAGCCGGTGACTACCTCTTCCGGAATGAAGGTGGAAAGCGCTTTACCGATGTAAGCGAGCAGGCCGGTATCTACGCGGCTCCCATGGGCTATGGCCTGGGTATATCGGTGGGTGACCTCAACAACGATGGCTGGGAGGATATCTACGTAGCCAACGACTTCCATGAAGACGACTACTACTACATAAATAACAAGAACGGAACCTTTACTGAAGCCCTGCGCCAGCACTTTGCCCACACCAGTAAGTTCTCAATGGGTAATGATATGGCTGATGTCAATAACGATGGCTTGCTGGACGTAGTGACCATGGATATGTACCCCGAAGATCCTGCGGTAGAGAAGGCCTCAGCCGGGGAGGACCCGCTGGATGTATATCTGTACAAGCTGCAGTTTGGCTTCTACAACCAGTATACCCGCAATACGCTACAGCTCAATCAGGGAGGGGAGAAGTTTAGTGACGTAGGAGCCATGGCGGGTATCGCCGCTACGGACTGGAGCTGGTCGCCACTCCTGGCCGACTACGACAACGATGGTATCAAGGACCTGTTTGTCACGAACGGCATCGTGCGCCGCCCCAATGACCTGGAGTACCTGAAATTTGTATCAAGCCCGGAAGTATCGTCCAAGTTGATGCAGGGTAAGGCGCTGGACCTGGAAGCTATCACACGCATGCCCGATGGCCGCACCCATAACTACCTTTATAGGGGAACCGATAGCCTGCAGTTTGTGGATCAGTCGCTGAACTGGGGCTTCCACGAAGATAGCTACTCCAACGGAGCCGCTTATGCTGACCTGGATGGGGATGGTGATCTAGATCTGATTACAAATAATATTAACGGTGTAGCCGGTGTGTATCAGAACCGCCAGGAGGCCGTAGCGAAGAATCAGTACCTGAAAATAAAACTGAAAGGCGAAGGGCTTAATACCTTCGGAGTAGGAGCAAAAGTCTACCTAAAAACAGAAGGAGGCTGGCAGTACCAGCACAACATGCCTACACGCGGCTTTATGTCATCGGTAGAGCCTGGTCTGGTGTTTGGTGTAGCCAAGAGTACTACTATTGATTCGGTGGCGGTGGTATGGCCCAATCAGAAGGCTCAGGTCATGACGGCAGTTAAGCCTAACCAGACGCTTACCCTAAGCCAAACCAAAGCCACCGGCAGCTTTACCCCACCGACTAAAAAGCAGCCCCTTTTTCAGGAGGTGACCCAGCAGGTATCTCTGGATTATACCCATAAGGAAAACACCTACTACGACTTCACCCGCGAACCCCTGATGCCTTTCAAGATATCCACCGAAGGACCGGCTATGGCCGTGGGGGATGTCAACGGCGATGGTCTGGATGATATGTACTTTGGCTCTGCAAAGTTTGAAAAATCTGCCTTGTACCTGCAGACGCCCGAAGGAGGATGGGTACCTGCCAGTCAGCAGGTATTCACGGCTGATTCGACTTATGAAGATATAAGAGCCATATTCTTTGATGCGGATGGGGATAAGGACCTCGACCTGTACGTGGTAAGCGGAGGCAATGAGTTCTATGGGCAGAGTCCCGAACTATTCGATCGTCTGTACCGCAACGACGGCAAGGGCAACTTCACCCGCGATACAGCCGCACTACCGGCTATGTACACCAACAAAGGTACCGTGGTAGCCGCCGATGTTGACAAGGATGGCGATATGGACCTATTTGTAGGCGGTAGGGTAGTGGCTTTCAGCTACGGGCGCATACCGGAATCTTACCTCCTCATCAACGACGGCAAGGGTAAGTTTACCGATCAGACGGACGAGCTGGCACCTACGCTACGTAAAGTAGGAATGGTCACCGATGCTACCTGGAGTGACTACGACGGCGATGGCGACCCTGATCTGCTGGTGGTGGGTGACTGGATGCCGGTACGGGTATTTGAAAATCAAAATGGGCAGCTAAGTCTGGCCGAGTCGGGGCTGGAAGGAATGTACGGTTTCTGGCAAACCATCCACAGGGCCGACCTGGATGGCGACGGCGACGAAGACTTCGTCGTGGGTAACATGGGTACTAATACCAAGTTCCGGCGCGGGTGGGATGGTCGCATTCGTATGTACGCGGGCGATTTCCTGAATGTAAACAAGACGGATCAAATCCTGGCTTACGGTGTAGGACCGAACTTCTATCCCGTTCCACTCAAAGACGAGATCGGAAAAGTCGTCCCGTACGTCAACCAGCGATTCCCCAACTACCGTGACTTCTCCGGAAAGACCATTGAAAAGATATTCAAGTCTAACGAACTGAACGCCGCTGAACTTCGCGAAGTCAACACCTTCGAGAGTGTCTGGATTGAGAACCGGGGAAAGGGTACTTTTGCCATGCACCACTTGCCGTACATGGCGCAGATGTCCAAGATATTTGCGATACAGGTGGCTGATGTCAACGAAGACAAGCGCCCCGACCTGCTCCTGGGGGGGAATTTTTATAATGTAAGTACCTACCAGGGGCGCTACGATGCCAGCTACGGATTGGTACTCCTGAATGAGGGCAAAGGGCAGTGGAAAACGGTATTGCCGACTGAAGCAGGTTTTGTACTGGACGGTGAAGTAAGGCAGATCAAGCCGTTGCGTACTTCCTCAGGAACGATGTATGCTGTGGCACGTAACAATGCCAGTCCGATGTTTTTCAGAACAATAAGCAGTACCTACTATGCGCATAAGTAGATAGCTGGTTTTGCCTTGGCATACTGCCAGCCACCTGCCCGCAGATAGAACTAAGGGGTACTATTTCAGAAAAGAAAGAAGACATTGCCTATTATGCCTTTGATTATGAATAAGTAGAGTGCTAGCCTTAGTAGCTTACGAGTAAAGTGATCAGAAGCGAGGCTACTACTTGCATGCAGTTAATGAATCAGTTATCTTTGTAAAAGAATATTTTTTCCTTGTACCTTACCACTTGAAGCAACTCCTATCTATCGGTCTATTACTTCTGTTGCTGCTCAATATTCTGGGGCAGTCGGTGGCGGTATTGTGTATCGAGGAAATGTACAGTACATCGGATAAAGGGAGACTGGGTGACGAATGGGTCGTGCTGAAGGTACCTCTGTCTATTCCCTATGGTACTGCCTGGCAGAATGATGATCCCTCGGGTCTGATCCAGTACAACGGTAACTTCTACAATATCGTAGAGCAGCGGTACGAGAATGACTCCCTCTATACCGTACTACGCTCCAACCTGAGTGCCCGCGAACAGTTTTTTGCCATTGCCGATCAGCTTCAGCAGCAACTGGGACAGGATACTGAGAAAAGCAATCCCGTTGAAAAAACGGCCAAACTACTCTCCGGGGCTTTAAAACATTACTTACCTGCAAAGTACAACGTCACGCTATTCTGGTGGGAATTAGCACCTGAGAACTCATTGGTTCCGGCCACTCAATCGCTTGTGGCTTCGTCCGTTTCTACTCCTCTATCTCCGCCACCGGAGCTGGTCTAACCTATCTTGCTCACAAATCACCACTGATGGGGTAGCCTTTCGGAAGGAGTTTCCGGATTGGGTGCTATGCCTACTGCTAGGTACTATTTGTGAAATCATTCGGTGAATTAACGTTGTCAGGAGAAACCTGTTTGTTCCGCTTCCTGATAAGTACTGGCCCCTGCCAGTATTGCCGATAGTTTTAAAGTAGGTTTTAGACAATTAATAGTAACGTAAACCAATGAAAAAGATCTTCCTCCTGGCAGTAGCTTTTGGGCTGGCTGCTGTAGTAAACGGGTGTAAAAAATCATCTCCACCCGAAGTATATAACAAGATGGCTTCTGATCCGCAGCTGTTTCATAATACCACGGCACAGCTCACCAATGTGATCATACACGATATCTTTAAGCCGCCGGTGGCCAGCCGTATCTATGCCTATTCGTTTCTGGCATCCTACGAAGCAATGGCTCCCAGCGATCCCGAGTACCAGAGTCTGGGTGGACAGCTCAATAATTTTGGGGTTCCTCCCCGGCCCGAAGATGGCAAAGAGTACTGCTACCCGCTGGCTAGTGCCAAGGCCTTTACCGTTGTAGGTCGGGCGCTGACTTTCTCGGGTGATATGTGGGATAAGTACGAAAAGGATTTCTTCAAGAAGTACGAAGAAATGGGCATGCCTGACGATGTATACGAGCGCTCTATTACCTATGGCGAGCTGGTAGCCAAGCACGTGCTGGACTATGCAGCCAAGGATCATTATAAGGAAATCCGTGGCTTCCGTTATACCGTGACCAATGCCCCCGGTACCTGGGTTCCTACCCCTCCTAATTACGCGGATGCCTGCGAACCTATGTGGAACACCGTACGTACGTTCACGCTGGATTCTGCAGGACAGTTCGTGTGTCCTCCACCGGCTAAGTATGATCTCAATGAGAAAAGTGAGTTTGTGAAGCTGACCCGTGAAGTATACGAAATAGGTAAAAATCTGACCGAAGATCAAAGGACTACTGCCTACTTCTGGGATGATAATCCATTCGTGACCAATGTAGTAGGGCACGTGATGTTTGCCAACAAGAAAATGACTCCTCCGGGCCACTGGTTAGCTATTACCCGTCTTGTAGCCCAGGAAAAGAATCTGAACCTGATGGAGTCGGTAGAGGCTTACACACTGGCTGCTATATCTATGTACGATGGATTTATATCGTGTTGGGACGAAAAGTATAAGAGCGTTCGCGTACGCCCCGAAACAGTGATCAACGGCAACTGGGACCCTAACTGGCGTCCTTACCTCGAAACGCCCGCCTTCCCTGAGTATGTGAGTGGACACAGTACTATCTCAGCTTCGTGCGGAACTGTACTGACCAACCTGCTGGGGGATAACGTGGCCTTCACGGATACTACTGAAAAGAAGTACGGTCACGGTGAGAAGTCCTTCAAGTCGTTCAAAGAAGCCTACTGGGATGCTTCGTACAGCCGCATGTACGGGGGGATTCACTACCGGGACGGCGTAGAGGAAGGAACCCACCTGGGCGAGAAAGTAGGCCAGTGGGTCTGGAACAGCGCCATTACCCGCAAGAGTCGGACGGTGATCGCGAAACGGTAGCGTAGGACGTCAAGCCACAAGGAAAGCGCCGGGAACAGTATAATGCTGTTTCCGGCGCTTTTTTAGTAAGTGTACGCCTGGCGCCCGCAAGTGTGTCTCATCTCATCTTCCTGTACCCTATGAAGTACTTCCTTACCCTGCTAGTGCTGGTACTCCTAAGCCTGGGGCTGAAACCAAAGGAGCAAGTATCAGCCCCAAAGCCCAACATCGTGTACATTCTGGCCGATGACATGGGGGCAGGAGATGTATCAGCCTATAATGCACAAGCTCGCTTCCGGACACCCCACCTCGACAGGCTGGCGTCGGAAGGAATGGCCTTTACGGATGCGCACTCGGGCTCGGCAGTATGTACCCCTACGCGCTACGGTATCCTGACTGGCCGGTACGCATGGCGGAGCCGACTAAAAAAGGGTGTAACGTGGAGCTATGACTCGGCTCTCATTGAAGACAAGCGAATGACGGTGGCTCATTTTCTGAAACAAAACGGCTACCACACGGCGAGCGTCGGGAAGTGGCACCTGGGACTCGATTGGGCGGTGGCCTCTGATACCACCCAACCTGTTGATTTTACGAAGCCGGTACAAAAAGGCCCTAACTACTACGGATTTGACTACTCCTTTGTTATTCCGGCCTCACTTGATATTCCTCCGTATGTGTACCTGGAAAACGGCCGGGTAACGACCCAGCCGGACCGGCAAACGGAGAGTAAGACAGCGTTTGGCTGGTGGCGCAAGGGACCGACGGGGGCCGATTTCCGGCACGAGGAGGTACTGGATACCTTTATTGATAAATCCATTGCGTACCTGAGCCAACGTAAATCGGGACCGTTCTTCCTGTACCTGCCGCTGGCGGCACCCCACACGCCCATCCTGCCTACGGGCGAATGGGCCGGAAAGTCCGGCCTGAACGAGTACGGAGATTTCGTGCTGATGGTGGACCACGCTGTAGGCCGGATTCAGCGGGCGCTGGTGGAGAACGGCCTCGACCAGAATACCATCCTGATTTTTACGGCGGATAATGGCTGCGCTCCCTACGCCGGCACGACCGATATGGAAAAAAAAGGTCACTTTTCGAGTAATGGGTACCGGGGCTACAAGGCAGATATATACGAAGGAGGTCATCGGGTGCCCTTTGTGGTGAAGTGGCCGGGAAAAATCAAGCCGGGTACCCGCAGCGACCAGACCATCTGCCTGACCGACCTCATGGCTACCTGCGCAGGAATTCTGAACGAAGAGCTACCGGCTACTGCGGCGGAGGATAGCTACGACTTGAGCCCCATCTGGCTGGGCAAAACCAGCGGAAAGCCCGTGCGCGAGGCCACCGTCCACCACTCCGTAGAAGGGGCCTTTGCTATCCGGCAAGGAAACTGGAAGCTGGTATTGGATCCTGGCTCCGGTGGATGGAGCTACCCCAAGCCGGGGAAGGAGACGCAGGGGCTACCGGCGGTGCAGCTGTATAATGTAGAAAAAGACCCGGCCGAAAAAACCAACCTCTACGCCCAATACCCCCAGAAGGTGACAGAGCTAAAAGCGCTGCTGGCCAGATACATCCGGGCTGGCCGCAGTACCAAAGGGCAGCCGCAGCCCTACGTGCAGGCCGCCACCTGGCCCGGTACAGAGTGGATGTAGAAGGGATGATCGAGTTTCAATTGCAGATTGTCGATTGTTCTTTAGATGAGAATGTACATTTAGGAGAGTACAAAAGATTTTTATTGGCTTAGAAACTGGCCTTAGAGGTGCCTGCCGCTGGGGCCACTGCTTGGCAAGAAATACTTCTTTCCCAAAGTACTATCGCAGATTTTCAATTGTACCTAAATCGACAATCTGCAATTGAAATTCGACATTAAAAACTCTTCCTCCTTCGCCCTAAAAGGCTACTTCGGTACCCCATTTTTCCACTTCACCCTTTCTTAATTTCGGGAGCTGGGGTAGCTGCGCATTTTTGCTACGAAAAGCAGCGCATCCGGTATTTTTTGTCCCCGCCATAGGGGGGGGCGGTCATTGAGCTGTCAGAATAGCAACACTACTTAGCCATGAAAAAACTATTTACCATCCTGCTGGCCGCCTTCGGCTACACCCTGGCGTACGCCCAGGTACCAACCCAAACCATCAAAGGACAAATCCTGGACGCCGAGTCCAGGCAGCCCGTCATCGGGGCCAACGTTATTGTTACGTCACTTACTCCCATCAAGGGAGGTGCTACGGATGTCGACGGTAATTTCAGGATCGAAGCGGTACCCATTGGACGCCATTCTATCAAAATCACCAGCCTGGGCTATGAAGATGCGGTACTGCAGGAGATCGTAGTAGGCTCGGGGAAGGAGGTGGAGCTGAACGTAAAGCTGACGGAGTCACTGAAGGTACTGAATGAGGTAGTCATAAAAGCGCAGAAAGAAAATGGTGATCCACTCAATGACATGACCAGCGTCAGCGCGCGCTCCTTCACCGTGGATCAGGCCAAGCGGTACGCCGCTTCGGTAAATGACCCGGCCCGGATGGCTCTTTCATTTGCTGGTGTAGCTACTAACAACGATGGTAATAACCAGATCATCATCCGGGGGAATAGTCCCAAAGGCCTGCAGTGGCGGATGGAAGGAGTTGAAATTCCTAATCCGAACCACTTCGGAGCTGAGGGCTCTTCCGGTGGGGGAATCAGCGCGTTAAGCGTTAACGTACTGGGCAACTCCGACTTCCTGACCGGTGCATTCCCGGCTGAGTATGGTAACGCTACCTCGGGTATTTTTGACCTGAAGCTTCGTAAGGGCAACAACGAAAAGCGTGAATATGCGATGCAGGCAGGAGTACTGGGTCTGGACTTTGCAGCTGAGGGACCTATTGGTCCTAAGGGAGGAGCCTCCTACTTGGCCAATTACCGCTATTCCACACTTAACCTGCTTGGAAAAATAGGTGTAAAGATAGACGGTGATGCCGTAACTAACTTTCAGGATGCGGCCTTTAAGGTACACCTGCCCAGTAAAGGAAAATCAGTTGTATCGGTGTGGGGAATGGGGGGACTTAGCTCACAGGTAGACGATGTAGAAAGCTTCCGCAGCAACTTCAAGTCTGACCGCGCTATGATGGGCCTTAACTACCTTCGCTATATCAACAGCAAGGCCTACGTAGAGACCATTGTATCTTACTCAGGTACCCGCCAGGGAGAAAATTATTTTAATAAAGAAAAAGAAACAACCTACCAGCAGCAGTTTGTCAACCAGGCTCTGCGCTTGTCGGTGGCGTATAACTATAAGCTCAACTCCCGGCACGCTCTGCGGGTAGGTGCCATAGCCAGCCACCTGCAGTTCAACCTCTTCGATGCCAACGATGCCGAAGGTATCCTGCGTACCCGGATAGATCAGAAGGGCAATACCCAGCTCATACAGGCCTACGGACAGTGGAAGTACCGCGTATCGCCTACAGTAACGCTCAATTCAGGCGTACATGCTATGTTGCTTGCCTTAAACAACGAGTACTCCGTAGAGCCGCGCCTGGGCCTGCGCTGGAACGTGGCACCGCGGCATACTATAAGCTTAGGTACAGGATTGCATAGCCGCACCGAGTCCATCTCTACCTACTTTGCTCAGGTACTGGTGGGGGATAACCGCACAGCGCTGGTTAATAAAGATCTTAAGCTAATGAAGTCGGCGCACCTGGTAGCGGGGTATGAGTTCCGCCCTGTGAGCAGCTGGCGCATCCAGACCGAAACTTACTACCAGCATCACTACCATGTACCTATTGGTCCCGTTGCTACTACCACTCCTTACCTGCTTTACAACTCCCTGCTCAATGCGGTAGATGGCTTCTCGGCTGATTCGCTGATGAGTGATGGCAAAGGGCGCAGCTATGGAGTAGAGCTAACGGTGGAGAAGTTCCTGACGGGAGGTATCTATTTCATGAGTACTACATCGCTATACCAATCGAAGTACACCGGACGCGATGGTGTAGAACGCGACACCCGCTTTAACGGCCGCTTTGTGCAGAATGTCCTGACCGGTAAGGAGTGGAAAGTGGGAACTAACGGAGCAAATATTTTTGCCTTTAATGTGAAAGGACTTTGGGCGGGGGGGAATCGTACTTCACCTATTGATCTGGCTCAGTCCAGAGAAAAGGGAGAGACGGTACGCGACTGGAAGCAGAGCTACGTGGAGCAGCTACCTGACTACTTCCGGACGGATGTACGGGTGAGCTATACCAAAAACCGCCGTAGAACTACCTCTACCATTTCACTGGATATTCAGAACGTATCTAACCGGCTGAATGCGTACGATCGCTACTACGACAGCAAGAACGATCAGGTGAAGCTCATCACGCAGACAGGACTTATTCCGGTACTGAACTACCGGCTTGAATTTTAAAATTAAATGGTTTGGTGAATATAGCAAAGCAGAGAGCTTATCCATCAGGATAAGCTCTCTCTTATTACTAACATGTTCTGGCTCCTAGGCAGTAGCTTCCTGACGGACGTTATCTAAGTTGTAGTGGAGGCCAACATTCTCACGGCGGGCCATAGCCATCTTAAGCACCAGGTACGACACCGTAATCATGTTACGCAGCTCACAGATCGCGACTGACACCTTCGACTCCCGGTACAGTTGTTCGTGCTCCTGATGCAGGAGTTCCAGGCGATCGTAGGCGCGCTTCATACGGCGGTTAGTACGCACGATACCCACGTAGTTGGACATAATACTGTTGAGCTCGCGGGTCATCTCCGTCACCAGGATATTCTCTTCGGGGTGAGTTGTACCGGAGTCATCCCATTCGGGGATGTCGTCAGGGATACGGGCCTGGGCAAAGTGCTCCAGCGTACTGAGGTAGGCGCGATGGCCGAATACCACTGCTTCCAATAGGGAATTGGAGGCTAGTCGATTGCTTCCGTGCAGGCCTGTGCAGGCACATTCACCCACGGCGTACAGGAAGTTAATATTGGTCTGTCCCCACTCATTGACCCTCACACCTCCGCAGAGGTAGTGCTGGGCCGGTACCACCGGAATCATCTCCTTACGCACATCGATACCGATGTTAAGGCAGTACTGCGTGATGTTAGGGAAGTGCTCGAGGAATTTTTCGTAATCAAGATGACGAACGTCCAGGTACACATGTTGCACCCCATTCTTCTTCATCTCCGAGTCAATAGCCCGGGCTACGATATCGCGCGGAGCCAGTGAGAGGCGGTCGTCATAGTACTCCATGAAGGTACTGCCGTCGGCATTCTTGAGGATACCCCCAAAGCCTCGTACGGCTTCCGAAATCAGGAATGAGGGCTTCGTACCGGGCTGGTAGAGGCTGGTCGGGTGAAACTGCACAAACTCCATGTTGTCACAGATACCCTTGGCGCGGTAGGCCATGGCGATACCATCACCGGTAGCGATGGTAGGGTTGGTGGTACTTTGGTAAATATTACCGATACCGCCGGTAGCCAGCACGGTAGTGCGGGCCAGAAATTTCTCAACCCCCGCAGTCTCCCGATTGAGAACATAAGCACCGTAGCACTCAATATCTTCACGGTACCGATATACTGTCTGCCCCAGATGGTGCTGCGTAATCAGCTCTACGGCGTAGTAGTGGGTAAATATCTGAATGGATTGGTGGCGCTTTACTTCCTCCAGTAAAGCGCGCTCTATTTCAGCTCCGGTGATGTCTTTAAAGTGCAGAATACGATGGTCTGAGTGTCCTCCTTCCTTGGCCAGATCATAATCACCGTCAGGTACCTTATCAAAGCGGGTGCCGTAGTCGATCAGCTCCTGAATGCGCTCGGGCGCTTCTGTCACCACGATCTCTACAATATCCCGTTTGTTCATACCATCACCAGCATCCATCGTGTCCAGAATATGCTTCTCAAACGAATCGGACTCGGCCCAAACGGCGGCAATGCCTCCCTGTGCGTACTTCGTATTAGTTTCATCGGCCTGTACTTTGGTAATGATTCCGATAGAGATGGGTTCCTCTTTGGCTTCAAAATGGCGCGCCAGTTTGGCGGCGTAGCTAAGTCCGGCGATACCGGAGCCGATGATCAGGAAATCGAACTGAGGCATAAACAGATGTTTTTATTCTGCTGGTGTCTTGTTAAAGATAGTTCCGTTATTCAGGTTGCTTATTTACAAACTTTAGAGACAATTTAGTCACACGCGGCGGATCATAAATGGTACTCCGCGTTTCCATTACAAAATAATCCTCATACACATTACGCGGGTAGATGTTCCACCCGCCCGTCTTGGTGACTGAATCACGCAGAGCGATCACATTCTGCACCGGATAGGCTTTCCACTGAAAGCGCTGCGTATTGCCCGGTCCCTGAAAGTGACCCTCAAAGGAGCCGTCGGGGCGGAAGCTGAGCCAATCCATATGCGTATCAAATCGCACGCCACTGATATGCGGAATATGCCTGCCTTCTTTGAAAACAGGTACCTCATCCATCGCTATCTCCTGAATATACCACTTGGGTACTGCCAGTAACCGCCTCTGAGCTTCCTGCACATCTTTGGCGGATTTCTGGCAGGCCGCCGTAGTTACCAGTATAAGCAATACGAAAAGGCGTTTCATCCCCATTTATATCCCTTTACTCAGCTCCAGCATGCGGGCCACTGATTCGTAGGCTTTCTTGCGGGTCTCTTCGGGTACCTGGATTTCCGGCTGCTCGTACAGCAGCGCCTTGTATACCTTCTCGAGGGTATTCATCTTCATGTAAGGACACTCTGAGCAGGCACAGGTATTGTTTTCGGTAGCCGGAGCTGGAATCAGCCTCTTATGCGGAACCGCCTCTTTCATCTTATGCAGGATACCCGCTTCGGTAGCTACGATAAAGGTATCGTGCGGAGATTCCTGTACAAATTTGAGGAGTCCGGTGGTAGAGCTGACAAAATCGGCCTGAAGCAGTACATCTTCCTTACACTCCGGGTGCGCGATAAGTAGCGCCTCCGGATTCTCTTCGCGTAGCTTTTGCAGCTTCTCACGGGATATATCTATATGTACAATACAGGCACCATCCCACAGTACCATGTCACGACCTGTTTTTTTGGATACATACCTGCCCAGGTTAGCGTCCGGCGCAAATATGATCTTCTGATCGGGGGGAAGACTCCCAACGATCTGCAGGGCATTGGACGAAGTACATACAATATCCGTCAGCGCCTTGATCTCGGCTGAGCAGTTGATGTAGCTGATCACGAGGTGGTCGGGGTACTGCGCCTTGAAGGCTGCAAACTTATCCGCCGGAGCCGAGTCAGCCAGTGAGCAGCCCGCATTCAGGTCAGGAATAACTACTTTTTTATTGGGACTAAGAATCTTAGCGGTTTCGCCCATAAAGTGCACCCCGCAGAACACGATCATGTCCGCATCAGTAGCGGCAGCCTGCTGCGATAGCCCGAGACTGTCGCCCAGGTAGTCGGCTATATCCTGTATTTCGGCATCTACGTAGTAGTGCGCCAGAATAATAGCGTTTTTTTCTTTTTTGAGGCGGTTTATCTCCTCTACCAGATCAATGTTTTTCGCTACCGCTTCGTTCACGTATCCGTAACGAGCCACCTGCTCCGCTATCTGATTGGTCATTTGATGTTGTGGTTTTGCTTTTTATCTAAAAAACGGAATTCTCAAAGCTTATAAATAAACGTGTAACAGGTACTTATTTGAAAATAACTCCTAGTACATGGCGCTGGTACAACTGGATAAAAGAGCCTGTTCAGCACTGTTTGTCAAACGTATACATAACATAATGCTACTTTTCCTCGTTCAAATCAGCTACTTCAAAGTTGCTTGTTTCATTGATTACAACACAACCATCCGGCGAACAGGCGTAAAAATAACAGCAATTTTGAATGTTAGCTCATTTAGTAGCTGGTAGAGGGGGGATAAAAGTAAAGCCCGATACGGATATCGGGCTTTACTTTTAAGTATGTATGGGGTCTTGAATTACAAGATCCAGCGGAAGAAAGAGTACAGCGTAGCCGATAGGAACATGGTTACCGGCAGGGTCAGTACCCAGGCGATAAGGATATTCCGTACGGTACCGGCCTGGAGGTTCTTGATACCTTTGCTGGCCACCATCGTACCGGCAATCCCGGACGAAAGTACGTGCGTAGTACTTACCGGCAGACCCAGGCCCGATGATACTCCAATGGTACTGGCAGCTACCAGCTCAGCGGAGGCACCCTGAGCATAGGTAAGGTGCTGCTTACCGATCTTCTCACCGATGGTGATTACGATACGCTTCCAGCCTACCATGGTACCAAGGCCCAGTGACAGCGAGATCATCAGTATTACCCAGTCAGGGGCATAGTCCGTAAAGCGACGCAGACCTATTTTATTATCGGTTTGTGCTTTTATCTCACTTGCTTCTGCTGCATTCAGGTTTGCATCACCACTATCTACGATATCCTTTACGTTACGGCTGATCAGGAGTAGGGAACGACGTACTTCCAGACGCTCACCTTCCTTGAATTTATTGTCCTGTATGGGTTCATTCAAATGGCCCTGCAGGCGATCTATTTCCTGCCTGGCTTCTGTCCATCCGGCTCTGTGCTTGGCTGAAAGCTTAGTAGTATCTACTTTGTTAAGAGTAGTTTCGATACTTGTCAGGTTGCTCTGCATCAGGCGGGGATCCATATCATTATCCAAGGCAAAGTATGCCGGCGTAATTCCAATCAGGATCAGCATTACCAATCCTACTCCTTTTTGTCCATCGTTAGAGCCGTGGAAGAAGCTTACCAGCGTACAGGTTAGGATCAGGATACCGCGTATCCAGGTCGGAGGGGGCTGATTTTTCTGAGGCTCGCTGAATACTACGTTACGGAGGGGCTTATCGAGCATACGACGTAGAATAAACATCAGTACTACTGCCAGCGAAAATCCAAACAGGGGAGAAGCCAGCAGCGATATAAATATCTCCTGAGCTTTGGTCCAGTTAACTCCTACACCCGTAGTATTTTCGGGCATAAACGTAAAGGCCAGACCTACCCCCAGGATAGAGCCAATCAGGGTATGTGAGCTCGAACTGGGAAGACCGAAGTACCAGGTACCCAGGTTCCAGACAATAGCACTAAATAGCAGCGCCAGTACCATGGCTATACTATGGTATACATTCTGATCAATGAGCAGTTCGACGGGTAGCAGGTTAATAATACCCATGGCTACGGCTATACCACCAAAGAATACGCCCAGGAAGTTACAAAAGCCCGACCAGACTACGGCTACATTAGGTTTGAGAGAATTCGTGTAGATTACGGTTGCGACGGCGTTGGCTGTGTCATGAAATCCATTCACAAACTCAAAAGCACAAGCAGCAAAAAGACTAAACGCCAGGAGGAGGAAAATGTCGGTCTCTAAGCCAAACATAGAAATAGGGTTAAATATAAAAATTGTGCAAAAGTACTTAAACTTCCTGAGGCCAATGTTAAGAAATTGTTAAGTGATATAAACAAGAAAGGGTCGCCACCGGCGACCCTTTCTCTTAATTCTTATTAGCAAGCTGCCCACAGGCAGCATCAATATCCTTGCCGCGGCTACGTCGGACACTCACAGTCACGCCTTTATTCTCCAGAAAGGCTGCAAACTGATCCAGACGGTCAGCTTCGGTATTACGGAAAGCAGCCTCGGCAATGGGGTTGTATTCGATGATATTTACCCGTGCAGGTACCTTCTTCGTAAACTCCCAAAGCTCTTTGGCATCCTGCAAAGTATCATTGAAGTTATGGAATACAATGTACTCAAAGGTGATGCGGTTGCCGGTTTTTTTATAAAAATAATTCAGTGCTTCCGCCAGGTTTTCAAGCGAGTTTGACTCGTTGATGGGCATGATCTGGTTACGCTTGACGTCATTAGCGGCGTGCAGCGACAAGGCCAGCCGGAAGCGTACTTCGTCATCCCCCAGTTTCTTTATCATTTTGGCAATACCCGCCGTCGATACCGTAATCCGCTTGGGTGACATACCTAAGCCCTGCGGCGAGGTAATGTACTCAATGGACTGAAGTACGTTGGCGTAGTTGAGCAGAGGCTCACCCATACCCATGTACACAATATTAGTAAGCGGAGCACCAAAGCTGCCGTCGGCCTGACGGGCTATCTCTACCACCTGATCGTATATTTCACCGGCTTCGAGGTTGCGCTTGCGCTCCATGTACCCCGTAGCACAAAACTTACAGGTCAACGAACAGCCAACCTGGCTGCTGACACAGGCGGTCATGCGGTCATCGGCCGGTATAAGTACCCCCTCTACCAGGTGCGCATCGTGCAGCCGGAAGGCCGACTTGATGGTACCGTCGTTGCTCTGCTGTTGTTTGGCTGTGGTGAGGGAGTAAATAGCGAAGTGCTCGTCCAGCAGCTCGCGGGTACGTAGCGACAGGTTGGTCATCTCACCGAAGGAGCGTACCGATTTCTTCCACAACCACTCATGGATTTGCTTAGCCCGGAAGCCCTGCTCACCCTGTTCTGTCAGCCACTTTTTCATCTGCTCTACCGTGAGCTTCCGAATATCGGCCTTTTCTTTTACCTCCGTTATCATTATATCAGTATAAATTCAATGCTTGAATATCAATGGGTGAGGGGAGACGCATATGCGCTCTGTCGGTTACTACTCCACTTGTTGCAGGCACCAACACCGAAACCCTTTTAACTGTTCCCTTCCTGGTCGCCCTCCAGGTACTCTCTCTTCCAGTCCCGGATCAGTTGACTTCCGGTGGGCCACCACTCTACGGCTGAGGTGATGACCTGGGGAGCCACGGGGGTAATAAGCGGAAAAATATGGGTGCCTTCGGTACGATGTTCGGGTATTCTCACTCCAATAGTACTTAACAACCAGAAGAATACACTCGTTCCGAAGACCCACGTAAATATACCGACGGAAGCACCCGCCAGACTATCAAAGGTTCCCAGCATGGTGTAGCGGAGGGTGCGGCGGATGGAGTAGCCGAACTGATTCAGCATAAATACCGTAGGGAAAAATATGACCGAGAAGCCAATATAGGGTAGTATACGCCGGGCTGCGGACACACTAATATAAGGGGCCAATATCTCCATACCCAGCCCCAGAAATTTAAAACCAACTACCATGGCTACCACCAGACCTACTACCCCGATGATCTCGATGAGTAGTCCTTTGCGGTAGCCATTGACAGCCCCCCACAGCAGGGGAATCAGGATGAGGACATCCAGAAGCATCATGCCAGCATACTCTTCACTAAGGTGGAAATAGTACGTCCGTCGGCTTGTCCGGCCAGTTCTTTGGTAGCTACACCCATAACCTTACCCATGTCAGAGGGCCCCTTAGCTCCTACACGATCTATGATATCCTGCAGGCGCTCTCTTACTTCCTCTTCGGTAAGCTGCTTGGGCAGAAACTGCTCTATGATAGCCAGTTCGGCCTCTTCCTTCGTCCACAGGTCTTCGCGTCCCTGGGTCTGGTATACCTCGGCGGCTTCTTTGCGTTGCTTGGCGGCTCTGGTCAGGAGTTTGATTTCCTCTTCGGACGATAGATCACCGCCGGTACTTCCTTCCTTGGTTTCTTCCAGCAGGATCAATGACTTGATAGCACGTAAGGTGCGCAGTTTGTCCTGATCTTTGGCCCGCATGGCATCCTTGATACCTGCTTCTACTTGACTTTTGAGTGACATGAGTCTTAGCTAATGTATATGAGTATTTTGGAGGGACAGTAGCCACAGAGATGTATTTTTAGGTTACTCCGGTGAGAGTAGGAGTAAAGAAAAATATTTCTTTGGCAACATCTGTCCGTAAAAGATAACTTTGGGGCAAAGTTACGAAACCCGGCTTTCGGTTCCATCATCTTAGACAGCATTCACCGAATTACTAACCCAACCCACCTTATGACCCGGCTTAGTGTAAATATCAACAAAATAGCAACGCTTCGCAACTCGCGCGGTGGAGACAACCCCAATGTAGTAAGAGCAGCGCTGGACTGCGAAGCATTTGGAGCACAGGGTATTACCGTGCATCCACGCCCCGATGAGCGGCACATTCGCTACCAGGATGTCTATGACCTTAAGGAGGTCGTGACAACGGAGTTTAACATTGAGGGAAATCCGTCCGAAAAGAAGTTTGTGGATCTGGTACTGGCTGTGAAGCCGGCTCAGGTAACCCTGGTACCTGATGCACTGGGCGCTATCACCTCCAATGCCGGCTGGGATACGGTGAATAATAAGGCGTTGCTGACCGAACTGGTGTCGGAGTTTAAGAAGGAGAGTATCCGGGTATCGGTATTTGTGGATGCCGACGAGCGTATGGTAGAGGGCGCCAAACTTTGTGGAGCCGACCGCGTAGAGCTATATACGGAACCCTATGCGCACCATTACTTTGAAGATCGTGAGGCGGCAGTAGCTCCCTTCGTGAAGGCGGCCGAAATGGCGCGTCAGGTCGGGTTGGGCTTGAACGCTGGTCATGACCTGAGCCTGGATAACCTGCGTTATCTGAGAAAGTGCATTCCCTGGATGGACGAAGTATCCATCGGCCACGCGCTGATCTGCGATGCCTTGTATTATGGCCTTGAGAATACAATACAAATGTATTTGCGGGAGTTAGAAGAAGAGGGGTAGAAGGTAGTCTGTTAGCTATTAGGTAGTAGCCGTTAGCTTTTTGCTTATTAATATATGTAAATAGCAGCACAGCAATGCCCTGGTAAAGTACCTGGCATGAGTACAAGCTACTACCGAGGCGACACATGCCTGTATTCATCCAATAACGAACTACTAACATCCCAACACCTATATACCCAAACCAGCTATGCCCCAGGCCTTGTCCCCCCAAGAGTTTCTGAAGAGAGCCGCTACCTTACCGGTAGTGGACGTGCGTTCGCCGGGAGAGTTTGCGCAGGCGCATATTCCGGGGGCGGTGAATATTCCCCTTTTTACCAATGAGGAGCGTGCCGTAGTAGGTACAGCCTATAAGCAGGTGAGCAAGGACGATGCCCTGCTGCGGGGGTTGGAATACGTAGGCCCTAAGATGGCGGACTTTGTACGCCAGTCCAAAGCTCTGGCTCCCGATGGGGAGATACTTGTGCACTGCTGGCGCGGGGGAATGCGCAGTGGCTCCTTCGCGTGGCTGCTGGAAACGGCGGGTATGAAAGTATCTACCTTAGTGGGTGGCTATAAAGCGTATCGAAACCTGGTACTGGATGGCTTTGACCAGCCCCGTCAACTGGTAGTATTAGGTGGAAAAACGGGCAGTGGTAAGACCGAGATTCTGAAAGAACTCCATAAGCTGGGCGAACAGGTACTGGACCTGGAAGCCCTGGCTCATCATAAAGGCTCCTCCTACGGGGCCATCGGGCAGGCTCCGCAGCCTACGTCCGAACAATACGAAAATGATATCTCGGTGCAGTGGCAACAGCTGGACCCGGAGCGCCGGATCTGGATTGAAGACGAAAGCCGTACCGTGGGACGCTGCTTTGTACCCCTGTCTCTCTGGGAGCAAATGCGAGTGGCACCCGTAGCTTTTGTAGACCTACCCAAGGAAGTGCGTATCCAGCGGCTGGTACGCGAGTACGCCTGCTATGACCATAATCTGCTTTTCGAGGCTACCGATCGAATCCGCAAGCGCCTCGGCGGTCAGCATCACCAGGCGGCTATGGCGGCTCTGGAGCAGCACGATTACGCAACCGTAGCTGATATCACCCTGACCTACTACGATAAGGCTTACCTGCACGGCCTTTCCATGCGTGCCAGTGATAGCGTATTCAAGATTGACATTTCCGAAGATAATCCCGCTCAGACTGCCCAACAGCTACTAGCCTGGGCGGAGAAGCTGCATACTACTGTTGCATAAAAATACCTGTGGCACCCCTTTGAGGTGTGCCACAGGTAAAGGTTCACCCGTGTCACGGGTACGAATACATAGGATTAATACCCTACACCCCCTTCTTTCTCGATTAGAATTGCCCGGTACAGCGAGGCAAAAGAGGCTTTGATCCAGATCAGGGCCGGGAATATCCCTACGATAAAGCATATCAACCCTATTAGGAAAATAAAGATAGAGGTGACACCCAGACCAAAGATGCGCCAGCCGTGTCCGCTCGTCAGTTTCCAGCTAGTCTCAACGGCTGCAATGGGATCCAGTTTTTTGTCCATAATAAGGTAGGATACAAACACGAGTCGGCAGGCAACAATAATACCCGGAATGATCAGGGCGATCATACTAATACCAATCAGTGCAGTAACCAGCAGGTGGGCCAGTACGATGTTGAGGTAGTTGTTGAAGCCAGCCAGGATATCTTTTAAGTCTATTTTCTGATTACGTACGGCCTGTACAAACATCAGGTCAGCGCTGTATTCAAATATAGGCAGGAGTAACAACCAGTAGGCCACCCCTATGATCTCGAGCATGATCCGGGTGGAGGTATACTCCTGTTCTTCGTTCTTCTTGATCAGGTCAACGGGAGCGTTGGCAATGGCTATGACTACTATGATCAGCAGCAGGGGCAGAAAGTACTGCTTCGTTTTCTCCCAGCCAAACGATAGGCTGCCGTTCCAGCTAGGTGGTACCAGGGGTGTTACATTTTCCATCTCTTTATGTAGTTTTCTGATGATTAATTAACTGCTCAAATGTAGACAGAGCCTATTTCTGAAAACAGCTACTTAAGTAGTGATTTGCACCCATTTTCAAGAACACTACTTTAGTAGGATGCTATTTGGGGCCAGTATGGATAGTTTTGGGTCCATCAATACTTTTTGATTCGTATGGAGATCAGCCGCATATACATCTGGATTTGTTTTATCTTCTGCATGGCTCTGGCCGCCGGAGGTGTACTCGTTATGTTCCGCCATCGGGAGTACCGGCAGTACGCGGCATTCAGGTACATACAGTACTACCTGATCCTGATGTACACCTTTGGCTTCTATGCTATGTGGAGTCAGGTATGGTTCCGGGTGGTTTTCTTTACATCCGACAGCTATGGTACCCTGGCCCCCGTCGTTGATTTCCTTGTAACGATCAGTACTCCCTTTCTGATCGCCGCAAAGCTGATGCTGGTGCTGTGGGCGATAAGCTTATTAGAGAATAAACGCAATGCGTTTTTCTATCCGGCGGGTATTAGTGTAGTACTGCTTCCGATCTTACTTTATTGGTTTTATAATTCCTCCCAAGGCCAGCCTATCGTCTATCAGCTATATGTCATGCTGGTGTGGGTAGTAGTGGCTTTTATAAGTTCGCTGCTGCTTTTCTCTTCCATCAAGTACTTCGATAGGCCTTCAAAGTTCGTTCTGGTGGCACTGGTAGTGGTTATAGGAGCTATACATGTTCCTGTGTTCCTTAATATAGTCGTACAGCCGGCGTACGAGCTGATATTTATCTTTCTCTTCTTTCTAAGCCACACTGCTCTGGGCGTCTATTTTGGCTACCGGGCCCAGCTGCCACCCGTGCAGGAAGAAGTACCTGTGGAGGCTGCCTCTACGGGACTGGCTACGTTTGAGGTATTTGTAGAACGGTACGGTATCACTGCGCGGGAGGCGGAGGTAGTGCGGGAGATATGCCGGGGCAAAGCCAATAAGGAAATAGCTGACGAACTATTCGTAACGGTACAGACCGTCAAGGACCATACGCACCGGATCTATCAGAAGACCAACGTAAAGAGCCGTACGCAGCTGGCTTCGTTACTGCGTGAGTTTGAGAATTGAGCCAAACATTTTACTCCACTTTTCGATTATCAATTTTACATCTGGTACTACCTCTCCCTGCCTTTCTGACGTCTCCTCTTGTACACCAGAATATGCCGCTTATAAAGATATAGGAGCATTTTAATAAGTATTTATGTTTTATTTACGTTATGACTGCCTACATGTTAGGTAGCGTAGCCTTACTATTTCATTACTAATTTTCTTTTACCTAAATGAAAAAAGCCAATAATCTAATACTGCTGGTACTGCTTTCGGCAAGCCAGTATGTATTTGCCCAAAAGCAATATCAGTTTACGGTGGATCTGACGCAGCCGCAGAACGATGAGTTGACGGTGAACCTGCTCACACCCGCCTTCAAACAGAAAGAAGCCGTATATCATCTGCCCAAAATAGTACCCGGTACCTACTCCATCAATAACTACGGTTCATACGCCAGCAACTTTCAGGCTTTCGATAAGAAAGGCAAAACCCTGAATGTAGAGCGTACCGATAAGAACAGCTGGAAGATCTCAAATGCCAATAAGCTGCACCGGATCACCTACCAGATCGATGATACCTGGGATTCGCCTGAGATCCAGGAGGATGTATTTGAGCCAAGTGGTACCAATATTCAGCAGGATACCAACTTTGTACTGAATCCGTTTGGTTTCTTCGGGTACTTCCAGGGCATGGAGAGGATGCCGTATGAAGTGACTATCACCAAGCCCAACGGTTTTTATGGTTCTACCTCGCTGGTGAATCAGAATAAAAACGCCGCTTCTAATAAGGATGTATTTGTAACGCAGGACTACCACGAGCTGGCCGATGCGCCCATCATGTACAACCGGCCCGATACTGTATGGCTGAAGGTAGGTAATGCGGATATTCTGGTTTCGGTATTCTCACCTAATAATAAGGTATCTACTAAAGACCTGGCGGCCGATATCAAACCGGTACTTGAGGCCCAGAAAGACTACCTGGGAGGTACTCTGCCCATTGATAAGTATGCTTTCGTTATCTATATGTCGGACCGCAAGGATCTGACCCGCTACGGAGCGCTGGAACACTCATTGTCGTCGTTCTACTACCTGCCCGAAACCATGTCAGCCGAGCAGCTTTCTGAAACGATGAAGGATGTAGCCGCGCACGAGTTTTTCCATATCCTGACGCCACTCAACATCCATAGCGAAGAGATTGGTAACTTTGACTATATCAACCCCCGGATGTCGCAGCACCTGTGGCTGTACGAAGGCCTGACGGAGTATGCGGCGCACCATGCGCAGCTGCAGGCGGGTATTATAGATCTGGAAACGTACCTGAACAGACAGGAAGAAAAGATCGAAACCGCCCGTACCCGCTTCAACGACTCGCTTTCATTTACCGAAATGTCACGCAATGTACTGGAGACTTACAAGGACGAGTACAGCAATGTGTACCAGAAAGGGGCCTTAATTGGCTTGGCATTGGACTTGCGGTTGCGCCAGCTATCCAACGGAAAGTACGGAACCAAGGACCTGATGCGTGATCTGGCTAAGACGTACGGAAAGAACAAGTCCTTTAAGGATGAAGAGCTATTTGATAAGATAGCTCAGCTAACCAATCCCGAGATCCGTGACTTCTTCCGTAAGTACGTTGAGGGCGGTGAGCCACTACCTCTGGAGCAGCTGTTTGGAGCTATTGGTATCCAGTTTGATCCAGCTGGTGAGAAGAAAGAAGTGGAGAAAGCCTTTGGTGTCAACTTTGCGCTAGTACCCGGCTCCAAGACCATCATGATCGCCAACGCCAGCAATGCTACGGATCTGGGCCAGCGGCTGGATCTGAAAGCTATGGATCAAATTGTGTCAATCAATGGTCAGCCTTTCAACCTGGATACCTACGCATCGGTACTGCAGAACTACGATGAGCAGTACAAAGCAGGTGATACGGTAACCTTTGTGGTGAAACGTAAGGTAGCGGAGGACGAAGTAAAAGAGGTGACGCTAACGGCTGATCTGCGTGAGACTACTATCACGTACCCTACCCTGGTACCTGAAGCAGACGCTACCGCACAGGAGCTACAGCTTCGTAATTCCTGGATGGGACAGGCAGGTAGGTAATTAGCCATTAGGTATTAGCTGTTAGCTATTAGTTTTCAAAACTGTACCTATCAATAAAAAGAAAGCGAGGGAAGTCTCCTTCCTGCGCTTTCTTTTTTGGATATCCATATACTCGACATTCCGCAATCGCTGCGTCGAATCGTCGAAATTCGAAAATCTTAACTACGGTTTCAGGTACTTACCAAACCAGTCGATGTACCTCTCGAAGCGGTCTTTCTGGTAGCTGGGGACCGTCAGGCCGTGGAACTGGTTGGGATAAATAACCAGTTGCGTGGGTACGCCCAGTGATTTCAGAGCCTGGTACATCTGCTCAGTACCAACGGCCGGTACGTTGAAGTCTTTCTCACCGACCATGTAAAGAGTTGGGGTCTTGATGCGGTCGGCGTGCAGCAGCGGGAATCCTATCTTCAGGTACTTTTCGATGCCTTCCCACGGGCGGCCCAGTTCGTTTTCATTCTGCAGGATGTACTGATCTACCCCGTACATCGACAGCTGGAATGATACACCGGCCCCACTGGCCGCGGCTTTAAAACGGTCAGTAGTGGCTATGACAGCGTTAGTCAGGATACCTCCGTAGCTCCATCCACCTACACCCAGGCGCCCGGGATCAGCAATGCCTTTCTCTACCAGGTAATCCACCGCTCCCAGCAGGTCCATTACTTCCAGGTTACCCCAGTCGGCGCTGATGGCACCGGTATAAGCCAGCCCGCGTCCGTTGCTACCGCGGTAGTTGACCGCCGCTACGGCATAGCCCGCGGAAGCCAGCATCTGGCGGCTGAGATCAAAGCCCCAGTCGTCCTGCGCTACCGGACCACCGTGGATAAACACGATCAGGGGGAGTTTCTTACCGGCAGGAGCATCGTGGGGCAGGAACAGGAGGCTGGATACCTGCGTGCCGTCTTTGCTCCGTGAGGTGAAGGCTTCCACCTTGGCCAGCTGTAGGGGCGCCAGGAAATCATCGTGGTGATAGGTCAGGCGACGAGTCTTGCCTGCTTCCAGGGCGTACAGCTCAGCCGGTACGTGTGGCTCGCTCATAGAAGTCAGCCAGTTGCCGCCGGAATGCTTCTCAAGATCGTAATAAGCGCGCTCACCGCTGGCTAACTTTGTCATTTTGCCAGACTTGATATCAAACTGCGCTATATAGCTTTGACGGTCGTCATCTACCAGGGCTACCAGGGCATGTCCGTCGGGTGTCCAGCGATGATTAGCTACGTCGCGGTCCAGCGTCTGTGAAAGTACCTTGGGTGTACCCCCAGCGGCAGGTACTACCGCCAGGTGCGGCTGTCCGTACATGGTATAGGCTTCGGATGAGGAACGGATGTAGGCAATCTGCTTGCCATCGGGGCTCCAGCGGGGTGAACTATCCGAGCCGGCCCAGGTGGTTAGCTTCCGGGGAGTAGCGCCGGGCCTGGCATCCATTACCCAGATATCGCTATTGACGTTGCGGTCGGGATCTTCGGTACGGTTGCTCACGAAGGCAATCTGCGATCCATTCGGCGACCACACGGCACTTGTCTCGTTGTAGGGGCCGGTAGTAAGGCTATCTATCTTCTTAGTAGCGATATCAAACAGGTACAGGTGGATGGGCTCGCGACGGAGGTACCCTTCTACATCCTGCTTAAACTTGTAGCGATCCGTCACTATAGGGTCGGGTACCTTCTTATTGGTAGAGGTATCGACCAGTTGTTTTACTTCTAGGAGCAGCTTCTTGCCATCCGGTGACCAGGTATAGGCCTGCAGCTCATGTTTGAAGTCGGTAACTTTTTTTGCTTCACCTCCGCGACGATCCATCAGCCATATCTGGCTCTGGTCCAGATCCCCCCGTGATGATACAAATGACAGGTACTTGCCGTCGGGACTCCAGCGAGGCTGCGATTCACCGTCGGGGCTGTGGGTGAGTTGAATAGTTTCCTTGCCGTCCCAGCTCACCATCCACAGGTCAGCGTTACGTTTGTTTTTGGCTGTATCCACCGCTGACACTACGTAAGCTACCCATTTTCCCTCGGGCGATACCTGCGGATCTGAAATGGATTTGAGCCGGTACACATCCGAAGGCCGCAGCTTCCGCTTAGTAGTTTGTTGAGCTGATAACTGAGTACTTACCCCCAGTAACAGCAAAAAAGAGACGAATAATGAAAGTTTTCTCATAGAGATACTCTGATACTTTTTAAGATCAAAACAAACCTTCAATTTGGAGAAAAGTAGAATAGAAAACAAAAAGAGGTGCCCCAAAGGCACCTCCTGCTAGAAAGTCTGTGAAAGAGAGACTATTACCAGCCCGTCCGATACTCGCGCTTAACAAACTGGTTGGCCGGAGCGAAGTTGGTGATCTTCATATTCTTACCATCCCACAGTAGCTTCTGGCGTCCGGGAAAGTTGAAGCCTTTGCCATCGGCCCTGGGCTCACGGTACAGGAATGACCGCACCGCCAGGTTTCCCATCAGTACCGTTTCGGTAAGTGGCCCCGACTGGTCAAATGACGAGCTGGTGTAAGCGCCGTAGCCCTGCTTACAGGCCTTGACCCACTGCTGCTGATGACCCGGCCAGCCGCCTTCTACGAGCGGACGGGTTGGCTTGGGCAGGGTAGCACCTTTAAACTTGGCCTCCGGCCACAGCCGTGGATTAGCGCCAAATAGCTCTGCGCTGACAATACCCTTAGTACCTATAAATAGCATACCGCCATCCGTGTCGCCAAAGACAGTCTGGTAGTCGCAGCCGTCGGGAAGTTGGGGACGAATACCGCCATCATACCAGTTGAGTCGTAGTTCTTCGCCGTTCTTTACCTGCGACGGAAACCGGAGGTGAATGGACGAAGAAGGTGGACAGACATCATCAAAGTAAGCTTCCTGGAAGAAGTCGGCGTAGACGGAGCCCACGCTACACTCGACGGAAGTAGGGTAGCCGAGCTTCATAGCCCGGAAAGGTACATCTATAAAGTGACAGCCCATGTCGCCCAGGGCACCGGTACCAAAGTCCCAGTAGCCGCGCCAGCGGAAGGGCATATAAGCTTCGTGGTAGGGACGCTCGGGAGCAGTACCCAGCCACAGGTTCCAGTCTACTTCTTTGGGTACAGGCTGTGACTCACCCCGATCCTTGGGTGATTTGACTCCCTGCGGCCACACCGGACGATTGGTCCATACCTCTACCGTATGTACGTCCCCAATCATACCGGATTGCACGATGGCTTCGGTTTGCCGGGTACCGTCGCCGCTGCTGCCCTGGTTGCCCATCTGAGTCACTACTTTGTGCTTTTTAGCGGCCTCCGTAAGCATGCGGGCCTCCCATATATCTTTGGTCAGGGGTTTCTCTACGTATACGTGCTTACCCAGTTGCATAGCCGCCATGGCTACCGGGTAGTGCATGTGGTCAGGAGTAGTAACGATAACAGCATCTATATTTTTAGCCTCCTTTTCGAGCATCTGGCGAAAGTCCCGGTAGTAAGGGGCCTTCTGGAACTGGGCCCGGTACTTCTGCGCCTGGCGATCGTCCACGTCACAAAGAGCTACTACATTATCACTGCCGCCGTTGTATGCCTGCTGTATGTTGTAATCGGCCTTGCCTCCGCAGCCTACGGCCGCTATGTTCAGCTTATCACTGGGGGCTACGTAGCCTTTGCCCAGTACATGACGGGGCACGATCATGAAGCCGGCAGCGGCAAGGGTACTGCTCTGTAAAAACTGACGCCGTGACTGCGCCGTTACGTTATCATTTTCCATAAAGAGGTTTGATTAGCTCTATAACCAGACAAAGTACCGGCGGCTCGTAAGTTACTTGCTGTAAAAGCACAACGGCCCCTTACCGGGGCCGTTGTTAAGAAACATTATAATAGAGTAGTGGTCTACTGGCCGCCAAACGTCTGGGCGATCTTCATAGCTATACCCATATCACCCTTAATCTTGAGCTTGCCCATCATCAGAGCTGTCATCGGGTTTAGCTCTCCATCCATAAGCTGGAGGGCATTTTTGGAAGATACTTCAAGGACACAGTCAGCCTCACGATCTTCGTTTGATACGACATTAGGTACCTGTGTGGTATCTATAAACACGGGTCCTTCTTCGGTTTTAAACTTTACGGTTGCATCCAGACCGCTATCATTTCCTACCAGGTTACGTACGCGGTCGGTCAGGATTTGTAAACTCATTCCAGCTTAGTTTTTAGTTAATTTTTGTTAATAACGCATAAAAGTATCGGTGTAGTAATAAAAATCAAATGCTTTTGGTGTTTTCATTGAAAAGGGCAATTTTTGGCCTCTTTTTAAAAAGTAATAGTAATAATTCATGCAAAATAAGACAGATGCTCCTGCTCAGAGGCCTATATTTCTGACGGTGCTGTGTGTACTTACTTTTATCAGTGCTGTTTCGGGCTTGTATACGCAGTCGGAGCGGCTCTGGAGTCCGGGCGTGGTAGCCGATCAGATGCAGCAGATGTTTGAGCAGTTCCGGGAGAATATGGAGACGCAGGGGCAGGACGAAAGTGCAGACATGGTTAATAGCCTGTTTGACGCAGTACTTACACGGCTTGACGCCGATACCATCCGGACCAGTGCGATTATTCTGCTGATCTATGAATCACTGACCCTGTACGGAGCTTACCTGATGTGGGGCCTGCAGAAGCGGGGGTACCACTTTTATGTAGGTGGAGTGGCAGTAGCATTGATAGCTCCTATGCTTCTTATTGGAGGCTGGCTGGGAGTTATAGTAACGTTAGGCGAAACTTTCTTCAGTATTATCTTCTGTGGACTTTATGCATTGAATTTAAAATACATGCATTGAGTTATAGTCTTTTAGCTAGCTGAAGCGTTGTAGGTAACCAGCTAGTTAGCGAAAAGTTTTAAAAAATAGGGTACTTTATTGACATCCATTCATATTAGCTTCTGAACTGGCTTGGATAGTAAGTATAAAAGATTTTATTTTGCGGGTCAAATTTTTGAAATAGTACAATGGCATTAATTAACAAAATCAGAGAGAAATCAGGAGTTGCCGTTACGGTTATCGCAGTCAGCTTGATCCTGTTTATCGTAGGTGGAGACCTGCTGGGCCCTAACACCCTGTTTGGGGGAGGAAACAACCAGACGGTAGGAGAGATTGCTGGTCAGGACATTGACATCAAAGATTTCCAGAATCGGGTGGATGTACTGCGCCAGAATTACGAAGCTCAGACCGGCCGTAGTGCCAATGAGCAGGAATTGGTAGCGTTGCGGGAGCAGGCATGGAACCAGATGATTATCGATATTGCCTATAAAGAGCAGTACGAAAAGCTGGGACTGGCAGTGACCGATGAAGAACTGGTAGATATGGTACAGGGTAACCACATCAGCCCCGCTATTCAGCAGGCTTTTGCTGATCCTACCACCGGCCGATTTGATAAGAATGCGGTCATCAACTATCTCAAAAATTTAAAGAATCTGCCTGTACCTCAGCAGCAGTCATGGACTGCTTTTGAGAAAAGCCTCCGCGAGGATCGTATGCGTCAGAAATACGAGAACCTGATGCGTCTGTCGTCGTACGTAACCAAGGCCGAAGCCGAGAAGGAGTACATAGCTCAGAACGCCAAGGCTTCAATCCGCTACCTGTACGTGCCTTTCTATTCAATCGCTGATACAACCATCAAGGTTACCGATTCGCAGCTTGAGACGTACCTAAACAATCACCGTGATGAGTACAAAGGGGCTGATACCCGTACTGTTCAGTACGTGACGTTCCCGGTACTACCTGCTAAGGATGACAGCTCAGCGCTGTATGCAGATATCAAAGATCTGGCTCGCGGCCTGGCGGCTGCTCAGAATGATTCGGCCTACGCCCGTATGAATTCTGATATTCCTATGCCTACTACCATGTCGTACGCTAACATGTCAGATCAGCTGAAAGAGGCGGTCAATACCATGGTACCAGGTGGTGTATACGGCCCCTACCGTGAAGGCAATACCTACTTTATCTATAAGTACGGTGGTACTACCAAAGATTCATTGTATACAGCCCGCGCCAGCCATATCCTGATTCGCCCTGAAAATCCTTCGGATTCAGCTAAGGCAGCTGCTCGTCAGCGGGCTGAGGCTCTGCTCAACCAGATTCGTGGTGGTGCCAGCTTTGAAGCTCTGGCTGCTACTTCAAGCGCTGATCCGGGTTCGGCACAGCGTGGCGGTGATTTAGGATACTTCCAGAGCAACGGTTCTATGGTGAAGCCTTTTGAGGACGCAGTATTCTCGATGAGTGGTACCGGCCTGGTGAACAGAGTAGTGGAGAGCCAGTTTGGTTTCCATATTATCAAAGTAACTGACGCCAAAACCAACACGCTGTACCGCGTAGCCGCCATCGGGAAGACGATTGCTCCAAGCCAGACTACCCGTGACGAAGCATACCGTAAGGCCGATGAGTTTGCTAACTCGGTAGATACCAAGGCGGAGTTTGATGAAGCCGTTAAGAAAGATAAGTCGCTGGTAGTAGCTACCGCTAACCGTGTACCAGAGACTGCTACTAACATCAATGCTATTCAGAATGCCCGCGAGATTGTACGCTGGACCTTCGATGATAAGACAGATATCGGTGATGTATCGCAGGTGTTTGAGACAGATGAGCAGTACGTAGTAGCCGTAGTAACCGGAAAGACCGATGCCGAGAATGTAAAGGTGGATGACTTCCGTGACGAGCTGACTGCCAAAGTACGTAACCAGCTTAAAGCGGAGCAGATAACTACCAAGCTGAAAGGTGCGAATGGTGACCTGAACGCCATGGCTGCTAAGTACGGGGCCGGTGCACTCGTTGAATCAGCCGAGGACCTGACACTGGCTACCGGCTTCCTTTCCAGCGCGGGATTTGATCCTATCGCATTGGGTAAGGCTTTTGGTTTGAAAGTTGGTCAGAAAACGGGTGTATTCACCGGTGAAAACGGAGTATTCGTAATTGAGCTGACTGGTCGTACCGAAGCGCCTCAGATCGCGGACTACACTTCTTACAAGACGCAGCTTCTGCAGGCTCTTGAAAGCCGCACCAGCTTCCTGCTGAACGAGGCTATCCGCGATAAGGCTAACATCGTAGATCGTCGTGCTCGTTTCTTCTAAGAGACTGTATTAGAGACTACTTATATCAAGAGAAGGCCAGGGTTTCTATCCTGGCCTTCTCTTTTTTTATTTTATTTCTGATTATTGAGTAAAAATTGTCAATTTTACACTTATAACCTGAAATGATATTTTTTAACCACTACTATCAACTACAGATATGAGTATCTTACTTGGTGATCGCGAGTATTTTAAAGGAGTGGGCAAGATAGCCTACGAAGGACCTGAATCAGACAACCCACTGGCTTTCCGTTGGTACGACGAGAATCGTATTGTAGCCGGAAAGAGCATGAAAGAGCACCTGAAGTTTGCTATTGCTTACTGGCATACGTTTGTAGGCTCTGGTTTGGATCCTTTCGGAGGACAAACCCATTTTTATCCATGGGATGAAAAAAACGATGCGATAGATCGGGCTAAAGATAAGGCCGATGCCGCTTTCGAATTTATTACCAAAATGGGCGCGCCCTACTACTGCTTCCACGATGTAGATGTAATAGACTACGCCGACGAAGTACGTACCAACGAGAAGCGTATCCAGACGATGACCGACTACCTGGCTACCAAGCAGAAGGAGTCGGGTGTGAAGCTGCTGTGGGGTACTGCTAACCTGTTCAGCCACCACCGTTACATGAATGGTGCTTCTACCAACCCTGACTTCCAGGTAGTAACCCACGCGGGTGCTCAGGTGAAGATGGCGCTGGATGCTACAATTGCACTGGGTGGTGAGAACTACGTATTCTGGGGTGGTCGTGAGGGCTACATGACCCTGCTGAATACTGATATGAAGCGTGAGCAGGAGCACTTTGCTCAAATGCTGAAAATGGCCGTAGCCTACGCCCGTAAAAATGGATTCAAAGGGAAGTTCTTTATCGAGCCTAAGCCGATGGAGCCTACCAAGCACCAGTATGACTACGATGTAGCTACGGTTGTAGGCTTCCTGCGCCAGTTTGACCTGCTGGATGATTTTGCTATCAACATTGAAGTTAACCACGCTACGCTGGCCGGCCACACATTTGACCATGAGCTACAGGCAGCGGCTGATGCCGGTGTACTGGGCTCTATTGATGCCAACCGCGGTGACTACCAGAACGGTTGGGATACTGACCAGTTCCCGAATGACCTGATGGAGTGGACGCAGGCGATGATGGTGATCCTGAAGGCTGGTGGACTGGCCGGAGGTGGTATCAACTTTGACGCCAAGCGTCGTCGTAACTCTACGGATATGGAGGATGTATTCTATGCCCACATCGGTGGTATGGATACTGTAGCCCGCGCGCTGATCATTGCGGATAAAGTAATCCAGCACGGCGAGTTTGACCGCCTCCGCAAGGAGCGTTACGCGAGCTTCGACAGCGGCAAAGGAGCCGACTATGAAGCTGGTAAGCTGCAGCTCGAAGACCTCTTCAACCTGGCTGTTGAGGGTGGTGAGCCTAAGATGATCTCTGGCCGTCAGGAGTACCTCGAGAACCTGTTGGCTCGGTTTATTTAGTAATTGATAGCTGTTAGGGATTAGCAATTAGCTTTTTTACAGTATCAATGATTTATACAAAAGAAAGCCCTGCCAGCGAAGGCGGGGCTTTCTTATAATATGTACTTCTGGTACTACCGCATACCGGGGCGGGGGAGGACCGGAAGGCTTTCGTTGCCATCTTCACTCACCGCCTGTACCGCAAAGAAGTAGTTGTCTTTGGAGTAGGGCAAGGTCATTCCCAGTTTGTCGGTAAAGAACTTCTTCTGCCAGAAAGGCCAGTGCGTTTCACGCATGAGCACGTAGTAGCCCTTCACTTTTCCGCTTTTAGGAGCCTGCCAGAACAGACTTGTCGTATTGGTCAGGTTTCGGGCTTCCATCGTTACATTTTGGGGCTGGGCCGGAGCCTTCGCCAGATTGGCCAGGTTAGCCAGGTTTAAGGCAGTATTTCTGCGCAGGTACACAAAGTCCATATCCTTGGCATAGTCTCCGTATTCAATGCCATTCTCAGTACGAAGATCCTGGTGCTGATGCTCAAAGTTTTCGTTCATTTCGGTAATACGTACCGCCGCGAAGTCACGGTTAACAAATGGAGTATGATCACCGCCGCGCAGGTAGCGGTCATTGCGGTAGATGAGCCGTACTTCCAGATTATCTACATAGCGCTCGCCGATCTCCTTTACATAGCGGGCCAGCGTGCGAGCTTTGCCATCATTTTCCAATCCATACTGACGAACGTTAGCAGCTCGCTTGTCCGTCTCAAAGCCGGATAGACCTTCGCTGAATACGCGTACGATGGTATTGTTGATGATGCGGGTATCATGGCTGTTGTTGGATCCCATGATGTCATTGTTGAGTAAGGCTTCGAGGTTCCACTTTTCGTCTACCGCGCGCTGAGCCAGGTGCTCGGCTCCGAGCAGACCTTGTTCTTCACCGCTTACGGCCACAAATACAATGGTGGCCGGAAAGCTGTATTTGCTCATCACGCGGGCCAATTCAATAACAGCCGCGGTACCTGAGCCGTCGTCGTTAGCGCCGGGAGCCTTACTTGTACGGTTCATGACGTCAGTCACGCGGCTGTCGATGTGCCCACTTACCATAAATACACGGTCGTCATTGGGATCGGTACCTTTCAGCGTAGCCATCACATTACCCATTTCTACGGGCTTATCGATGCGGCGGCCGTCAGGCTGTAAGGTCCAGGTATCAATGGTAGTGGTCATGCGGCCGCCGGACTGCTTGGCATATTGCTGAAACTTACTCAGTACCCAGCGACGAGCGGCGCCGATGCCCTGTGGACCGGTAGTAGCACTTAGTGTATGACGGGTACCAAAGCTTACCAGTCCATCTATGTGCGCCCGCAGACTGTCTTCCGAGACCTCGGCTACCATCTGGGTAATGGCCGGGTCGCGTTGGACTATGGTTTGGGAGAAGGTATGGGCTACTGGTGAAAGTAAAAGCGAACAAAGAAGAAAGACTTGTTTCATATCAAAAGGTGCCTGTTTGAAATCTTAGAAACCATAAAAATACAAAACTAAGGGTAACATCAGCAGAAAAGTTGGATAGTAAGCGAAAGCATACACTTCGAAGGAAATATAGCGTAGAGACCTGATAGAAAGAGAGAGGTAGCTGGGTGAAAGCAGCAGGTAGATGTAAGCCCATAAGAGTAATAAATGATTTCTGACTGGACACTGCGTGTGCTCAGGTACCTGAGGTACTTCTGAGAAGGAAGAGTCGAAGGTGATGAATGTCAGGATGATAGTGGGGGCGGGTCATAGTAATAGTGCATAGTAGCTACCACTTTTGTTGAAAGTTACATGGTGTAGCTGGTGGTAGAATAATTCTGTTATAGCCAACCTATAAAAGCACAAGCGTATGAGCCAGAGAAAAACCGTTGCCGCTCTTGCTATTTGTATAGCGATAGCCGCCGTCATAGCCGCTACTACAGGTATTGTGTCCAGCCAAGGCCCCGGGCCTTACCAGTACCCATCAATCCGTGGTGAAAGTGTGACCATTTACGGGAAGGGGATCTACCAGCATATGTCAGCCGAGGTGGCTATACAAGGTATTGCTCACGATTATGTTACGCTCTTTATTGGGGTGCCTCTGCTGCTACTTTCGCTCATTTGGGCAGGAAAGAATTCTCTGAAAGGTCGCTTCCTGTTAGCAGGTACTTTGGGGTACTTCTTTGTAACATATTTGTTTTTCTTAACCATGGGTACCTTCAATCAATTATTCCTTGTATACGCATCCCTGCTAGGGCTGTCTTTCTTTGCGCTGGCTCTAACCTTATTATCATTTGAGGTTCCGAAGCTTCCGGCACAGTTCCATGAACGAACACCAGTGAAGTTAGCAGGGGGCTTCCTCATCTTCAGCGCTTTTTCCATTGCGATGCTCTGGTTAAGTATAGTAGTACCTCCCTTGCTGGATGGCAGTATTTATCCCCCGTCACTAGAGCACTATACAACGTTGATTGTACAGGGCCTTGATCTGGGGCTGTTGCTACCGCTGGCTTTTGTATCGGGTATTCTGTTGTTACGTAAGAACCCGTGGGGGTACCTGCTGACACCGGTCTATATAGTTTTCTTATCGATACTGATGACGGCACTTACGGCTAAGATCATAACCATGGGCCTGAACGGGTACAACATTGTACCGGTGGTATTTATAATTCCCACTTTTGCCGCTCTTTCTGTCTGGTGTGCCGTACTACTGCTTAAAAATGTTGCTACCTCCAGCCGTACTAGTCGTATGGAACAGATCCACATGACACAGCCTGCACATTAACATATCAGGACATGAAGCAGCTACTAACTTATTTTGGACTGGCGTACCTGCTTTCGTGGGTAATATGGCTGCCGCTCTATGGGCCTGCTTTGGGGCTGGCCGGGTTACCCATCGTTCCCTATCACCATGCCTTAGGTGGATTGGGGCCCCTGCTGGCGGCTTTCCTGACTACGTGGCTGTATGCCCGGAAGGAGGGAGTAAGGCAACTGCTAGCTCAGTGTATACGAGTGCGGCCTTTAATGTACCTGACTATTGCCTTGCTCAGTCCATTTGTACTGGCTACTATCGCGGCTGTAATGGCCTACTATCTTAACGGAACTACTATACAGCTGAGCGGACTCCTCAGGTCGAAGGAATTCCCGGAGTTTAACCTGCTGACCTTGTTTGTGTACAATCTTTTCTTTTTTGGTTATGGCGAAGAAGTAGGATGGCGGGGCTTTGCCCTGCCCCGGCTTCAGGACCGGATGGGTACTCTTAAAGCCAGCCTAGTGCTAACGGCGTTTTGGGCCTTCTGGCACTTGCCATTGTTTCTGTACCGGCCTGGCTACACTTCTATGGATGTGGCCGGGGCAGTTGGCTGGGTACTTAGTTTGTTGACAGGAAGTATCTTACTGACCTGGCTGTACAATTCGTCCCGGGGGAGTGTGCTCATATGTACCGTTTTTCATTCGACCATTGACATCGCTTTTACGGCTGACATGGCCGATCAGCATATAGTCAGCTACATGGGCTTTTTGATAACTTTATGGGGCATTCTGACAATGAGTTTATCAGCTTTTAGAAGTAAGACTAACCTCATGGCTGTAGCCGCTAGTAAGTAATATATGACCAGAGTATTGATCACAGGCGCCACCGGAAATGTAGGAATAGCCGTCATAGAGGCACTGCATGGGCTGGACCACCAACTGGACCTTTATACAGGAGTCCGGAACCCAGAGGAGGATCAACCGGTCCTGCATAAGTATCGTCATCTTACCGTACAACGATTCGACTTTACTGATCCCCTTACGTATGGCCCAGCCCTGCAGACGTGTGATATCCTGTTTTTGTTAAGGCCTCCGCAGATTTCGGATGTAGAGCAGTATTTTGATCCGCTCATTCAGGCGGCCGTAGTAGCCAGCGTACAGCATATCGTGTTCCTGTCGGTGCAGGGAGTTGAGAACAGTAGCATCATCCCCCACCACAAGATAGAAAAGCTGATAGTTCGGAGTGGTATCCCCTATACCTTTTTGCGGCCGGCTTACTTCATGCAGAATTTTTCCACCACGCTGCATCGCGAACTGGTTACCAACAGGAGAGTATTTCTGCCTGCGGGAAAGGCCAGATTCACACTCATAGATGTGCGTGATATAGGTGCGGTAGCCGCCAAAGTTCTCATGGATCCGGACAGGCACCGTTATCAGGCCTATGACCTTACTGCTGCTGATAAACTCACGTTTGGCGAAATGGCTACTCTGCTAAGCAGCGGGTTAGAGACAACAATTCGCTACGAGTCACCCGGATTGCTGCGCTTTTTCTGGACTAAAAGAAGGGAGGGGATGCCGGTACCGTTTATTCTGGTCATGATTATGCTCCACTACCTGCCCCGCTTTCAGAAAGAGCCGCCCGTAACCCAGTGGGTGGAAGTACTGACGGGTAGATCGCCTGGTACATTTACCCAATACATCAACGACCATAAGCAGGTACTTCTGGGAAAGGCTCAATAGGTCACGGATAGGTACTCTAACATAAAACAGATGATTCCTAGCAAGGGGACTGGCCGTAGCCACCATGCACCGCAGGCAGACTATAACCAGTCCCATTTCTAAGCCACCTATTCCAGATTCAGAGCCGACAGAACAGGTATCGATACCAACTCTACTTCAATGCTTCCTTTTACCTTTAGGTACATTCCGTTGTTGCTGGCGAAGTGCAGAAGCTCCTTTACTGACTGTCGTACTGCTTCCAGTTCCTCGATGCGTTTCAGAGAATGGAAGGCGTCACTCAGTCCGGTTTCGTGGCAGTTAAGTACCTCCAGGTTGTGGTACTTAATTTTGCTGTTTATCAGGTCCAGCAGTACAGTGCCGGCTTCATTGGGAGTGAAGTCCCCATCAATGAGTTTGAAAGAATGCAGGTTGTTCATGATCAGGCAGTTGTTAGATGAGTTGTAATTCGCTGGTTAGTTTCAGGGGCTTGTCCTGATGCTCAATATACTTCCGGACCTCATAGAGTTCCTTCTGGAGCTCCCGGATGCGCGCTTCGCGCATTTTGATGTCTTCTTCACTACTATCTTTCCGGATTTTCTCTTCGTGATACTTGATTTTGACGTTGGTCATCCGGGGGATGAGTTCGGTAGCTTCCCCGCTACCAAACTGTCCATTGATAAGTTGAATCTGCATAGTAGTAGTTAGTTGTTGTTGTTTTATTGTCCCTGCCCCATTGAGAAAGCCTGCTTACCGTCGAAGGCATATAGGTTCTCAGTTTTGATGGTATCTACATGATGCCCCTCGGCTGTAGATAGTAGCTCTATGATGTGCTGCTTGGTCATGGTATAGCCGTTGACAGGCTTGAAGCGGCAGCGCCAGTGGTCAGTGCAGAATGTTTCCTCAAAGCCATCGGGCCATACTTTGATGCCCCGGTTGGTAATCATGCTAAGCTCTACCTGCTGCGGCTGAATACCGGTCAGTTTCTGGGCCAGTTCGTCGGGGTTCAGGCCGGGCCACTGTACAAACACATCTACTCCTACCAGTTCCTTGCGGGCGGGAGCCTTGCGCTGGTACTTGGGGAGCTTCAGGGCCGTGGCATTGGCGTATGATACAGGTTTCAGGGTAGTAGGCTTATGACCTAAGTTAGCAATCACCGCCTGCGCAAACTCCTTCGTTCCTACGCGCTCCTTACTGATACCCTCTTTGTATACATCGTAGGTATGGATGCCATCCTCGATTGTCTTGATCCAGGCGTTTTGTACTTTCTCGGCTACTTCGTTTTGGCCCAGGTGGTTGAGCATCAGGACTGCCCCTTGCAGAAGCCCCGACGGATTGGCCATATTCTGACCCGCACGGCGCGGCGCCGAGCCATGAATGGCCTCAAACATCGCACATTCCTCACCGATGTTGGCCGAGCCCGCCAGCCCCACCGAGCCGGCGATCTGTGCCGCTACATCCGACAGCACGTCGCCATACAGGTTGGGCATTACGATTACATCAAAGTTTTCAGGGGTATCGGCCATTTTGGCGGCACCGATATCAATGATCCAGTGCTCGTTCTCGATGTCGGGGTACTCTTTGGCTATCTCTTCAAATACCTGGTGGAACAGGCCGTCGGTCTGCTTCATGATGTTGTCCTTGGTGAAGCAGGTAACCTTCTTCCGATTATAGGCCCGTGCATATTCAAAGGCGTAGCGGACGATCTTCTCGCAGCCGGGGCGGCTGATGAGCTTCAGGCACTGCACCACCTCGTCGGTCTGCTGGTGCTCGATACCGGCGTACAGGTCCTCCTCATTTTCACGGATAATCACAATGTCCATGTCGGGGTGCTTGGTGTGTACGAAGGGGTGCAGACTGGCACAGGGGCGTACGTTGGAGTACAGACCCAAAAACTTACGCGTAGTTACGTTGAGGCTCTTGTAGCCGCCACCCTGCGGCGTGGTGATAGGTGCCTTCAGAAACACCTTGTTGCGACGGATAGTGTCCCACGACTCCTTAGCGATACCGGAAGTGTTGCCCGCCAGGTATACTTTTTCGCCTACTTCAATCTCCTCGATCTGAAGGTCAGCGCCAGCCGCCAGAATAATGTCCAGAGTGGCATCCATGATTTCGGGACCGATGCCATCACCCTTTGCTACGGTAATTGTTGCCATGTTTACTTACGAGTTGGTATAGAGTGTTTTATTGAACTGCTGCAAAGTTGGTGAGTACTTATCATAAGTTTTTATTTATATTTACTATAGGTACTATAAATAAAATTTATGAATTACACGTTACATCAGCTACAGGTCTTCCTCAAGATCACCCAAACCCAAAGCATCACCAAGGCTGCCGAAGAGTTGTACCTTACGCAACCGGCCGTCTCTATTCAGCTCCGTAACCTGCAGGACCAATTTGAGATACCCCTGACGGAGGTAGTAGGGCGGAAGCTGTATATCACTGATTTTGGGCAGGAGATAGCCGTGGCGGCGGAGAGGATCCTAAACGAAGTACACGCTATCAACTACAAGACGCTGGCCTACAAGGGGCAGCTCACCGGTCGCCTGAAGGTGTCAGTAGTGTCAACGGGTAAGTACGTGATGCCCTACTTTCTGGCGGACTTTCTGAAGCAGCACGAGGGGGTAGAACTGGTCATGGACGTGACTAATAAGTCAAGGGTGATCGAGAGCCTGGAGCGCAACGAGGTGGATTTTTCGCTGGTGTCGGTACTACCGGATAACCTGCCGCTCCAGAACGTCGAGCTCATGCCCAACAAGCTATGCGTAGTAGCCAATACCGAAGCCCAGTACCAGGACCAGCCCTATGACTGGAGCATATTTGAAAACCTGCCGCTGATTTACCGCGAGAAAGGCTCCGGTACCCGCAGTACCATGGAAAAATTCTTTGAGAGTAATGGCATCAAAGTACGGCAAAAGCTGGAGCTGACTTCTAACGAAGCTGTGAAGCAGGCGGTGGTTGCGGGCCTGGGTTGCTCCATCATGCCAATCATCGGGCTAAAAAACGAGCTGCTCAACCGGGACCTGCAGATTATTCCGGTCCGGGACTTTCCGATCAGTACTACCTGGCAACTGGTATGGATGAAGAACAAGAACCTGTCGCCCGTGGCTGACTCTTTACTGAATTACCTGAAGCAGGAGAAGAACCGTATTATTCAGGACAAATTTAAATGGACGGAAAACTATTAAGAGGAGCTTAATGGTATAGAGGCCATACAGAGTGTCAGGAGTGATATTTGTTAACATCTATACTGTTAAAGTTTTGATATTTTAGCGGCGGATAGCTACCGGTAGCTCCACTTTTCCACCTTCTATCCTGATAGTAGCAACCATGAAAACCCTCATTTCTGAGCAATTCGCTCTGAATGGTTTACTGACCATTATTTCACTGACTATAGTATTCCATGTCCTGGTAGTACTTGGAGTAATTCCCTTTCAGATCGTATGGGGAGGCAGGCTACAGGACCAATCGCAGATGCTGGCTTTTGAAGCCGTATCTATGGCTATCAATCTGTTTATACTTGCGGCCGTCTGTGTCAGAGCCGGTATCATCAGGATCTCCGTCAATCCAACTCTACTCAGGATACTGTTCTGGATGATGTTCGGGCTCTTTCTGCTTAACACCGTTGGTAATATTTTTTCGAATAATAGCCTCGAAAGAATGATATTTACGCCCTTAACCCTGATTCTGTCTATTTTCTGCTTTCGGGTAGCCGTGAGCAAAGCTTAGTAATATGTACGCTGCTGATGCAGTAGGAGTGCCTCCTATGAATACAAAAAAAATACAACTGTTTCTGAGTTTGACATTTGGGATTAGCTGGACAGTCGGGCTCATTATGTACCTGTCGGGCGTTGAGTATGGTACTATGCAGTCTACCGTGTTCATTGCCCTATTTTATATGACAGCTCCCGCACTGGCTACTGTCATTACCCAAAAGTTCATATACAAACAGCGGCTGAAAGAATACGGCCTGACGCTGAAAAATACAGTGCCTAAAAATCTTCTGATCGCAATTGTATTTTACCTGGCATATGTCCTGCTGACAATCGGAATTATACTCCTGCTAGGCAACCTGCTAGGGGTAGAGGGGATGGGACAGGTGAGCTTCTCACAAGACGACATACTCGGAAAGATAGCGGAGTCCATGAAAGGCAGTGGCGATATCTCAGAAGTGAAACTACCGCCTCCGGCTGTACTATTTGTAGCGGGGCTACTGGGAGGCATAGTTGCCGGCTTTACGTTCAACCTGCCTTTTACGCTGGGTGAAGAACTGGGCTGGCGCGGCTTGTTCCTGAAAGAAACCCAGTCCATGGGCTTCTGGAAGTCAAATCTGCTCATAGGTACTGTATGGGGAATCTGGCATTTGCCCATAATCCTTATGGGACACAACTACCCCGGGCAGCCCGTAGCCGGTAGTCTGATGATGATCCTGTTTTGTATCGGTCTTTCCCTGCTGCATGCCATTGTACGTGTAAAGGTCAGGACCATCTATGCACCGGCTGCTTTACACGGTATGATCAATGCCGGCGGGCCCTTAACTCTGCTTTTTGTCATCAACAATAATGTACTGATAGGGAGTATTGTCGGGGTGGCTGGTGTCGTTGCCGCTCTGATCATTACCCTCATCTACCTCGGTATTGACCGGCAGTTTGTGGCAGGATACAAAAGCTTATAAAATATGAATGACAGCCAGGCCCTATGACAACTACTACTCATAATCAGGTCGAACAAGTTGGACCCGATGACTACGAAGAGATCGTAGAGGTATGGGAGGCGTCGGTGCGGGCTACCCACGATTTTCTGACGGAGGAGGATATCCAGTACTTCCGGCCGCTTATTCGGAACGAGTACCTGCAGGCCGTCGACTTATACTGCATCAGGAATGAGCAGGGCCGGATAGAGGGCTTCCTGGGTACTGCGGACTATAAAGTCGAGATGCTCTTTCTGAGGCCGGAGACAAGAGGCAAGGGCATAGGCAAGGCGCTGCTCCTTTACGCTATTCATAACCTGTCTATCACAAAAGTAGATGTCAACGAGCAAAACAGGCAGGCCGTAGGCTTCTATGAGCACATGGGCTTTAGAGTAGTAGGGCGCTCGGAGCTAGATGGTACGGGTAAACCTTACCCGATACTATATATGGGGCTTTGATATGTGCTAAAACCTCTGCCGCTACTTATTCTGGTGGTAGTACTTGAGCCTGACTCCAGCTAAAAATGGTCACTCCCTTCTATTTATCCTGGCAAAACCCTGCCTGCATCTTATCTATTAAGTACATCATGGAGTTCAGTTACAGCCAGTCTGGCTCCGGTGGTGGAGGTATTCTGCACATATACCATTTGAGCCAGCATAGGTACAGAGGTAGGTACATCGGATGCTTATCCGGATAAACATTTCATAAGTATATCAGGTAGTTAACTCTGTGAGCTAAGCGGAAGCCTTCTGAGGAAAAGTATCGGCGATTGACTGAAAACAGGTCGGCGATCTGCTTCGTCAGACAAGCTGCTGAAGATCCTGAAAAATAATTCATAACGATTGGTAATTTGAGCAGGTAAACAGATGAAAAAGAAAAAGTTAGGTAACAATGGACCAGAAGTGTCTCAGATAGGATTGGGGCTGATGGGTATGAGTGCATTCTACGGGGATCGGAATGATGAGGAGTCAGTAGCTACCATACACCGGGCTCTGGAGCTGGGAGTCAACTTTTTGGATACGGCCGAACTATATGGCCCCTATACCAATGAAGAGCTCTTGGGAAAGACTATCAAAGGTAAAAGGGAGGGTATCATCATCGCTACCAAATTTGGGGTACAGCTAAGTGCTCAGGGTAGAAAGATCGACGGTAGTCCGGAAACGGTTCGTAAGTCTGCCGAAGGTAGTCTGCGACGGTTGGGCATCGACACCATCGACCTCTACTACCAGCACCGCATGGATCCCAATGTACCTATCGAGGATACCATCGGGGCTATGGCTGACCTGGTCAAAGAAGGAAAGATCCGCTACGTGGGTATCTCGGAGGCCAGCCCTGATCTGATTGAGAGGGCGCACAAGGTACATCCCCTGACGGCAGTACAAACCGAGTACTCATTGTGGACCAGAGATGTCGAGACGGACGGTGTGCTGGAAACGGTGCGGCGGCTAGGCATCGGATTTGTTCCATATAGTCCGCTGGGCAGAGGGTTCCTGACCGGAGCCATCAAGAGTCCGGATGATTTTGAAGAGGGAGATTTCCGTAAGAGCAATCCACGGTTCACGGGCGAAAACTTCCAGAAGAATCTGGACATTGTAAACCGGCTGCAGCAGTTGGCCGGGGACAAAGGATGTACTCCTTCGCAACTGGCACTGGCGTGGGTACTGGCCAAAGGAGATGATCTGGTACCCATACCCGGTACCAAGCGCCGGAAGTACCTGGAGGAGAATGTACAGGCGGTAGATATTACCCTAAGTTCAGAAGAAGTAGCTGAAATTGATGAGATTTTTCCTCTGGATAGTACCGCCGGAGCACGGTACTGATTTTGAGAGAGAAGGTAGGAATCTTATTTCCACATTAATATTGTCTGACTTTAATAAATAACTATATGAAAGTAGTGGTAGTAGGTGCTACTGGCACCATCGGAGGAGCCATCGTCCAGCTCCTGAAGGAAAAAGGACATGAGGTGATAGAGGTCTCCCGCTCTAGCCAGCCTAGTATTGATATAGCGGAGCCTTCCACTATTGATCTTTTCTTTGATCAGGTAGGGGAGGTGGATGCTATTATAAGTGCTGCGGGGAGTGCAGCCTTTGCACCGCTGGACCAACTGACCGAGGATGATATGCAACTGAGCGTAACCAGTAAGTTGCTCGGACAGGTCAATCTGGTGCGTCGGGGTTTGCCTAAGTTGCGCCCTAACGGAGTCGCTATCATTACGGGAGGTTTTCTGGCTTATAAGCCCGCACCTCAAACATCAATGATTGCCATGGTCAATGCCGGTCTTGAGGGTTTTGCAAAAGCAGCCGCGCTGGATATAACTGAGGGACGAAGGGTCCTGGTCGTACATCCACCCTGGGTGGCCGAAACCGCCGTTAAACTGGGGATGGACGCTTCGATCTGGCCGGATGCGGCCAAAACCGCCGAAGCTTATGTGGCAGCCCTGGAAGGAACCCAAAACGGAGAACCCATTTTTGTGGAGGGATATAATCCGGTCGCATCCTGATAGGTACTAGTCATGCCGATAGCCCGCATAGCCGGGCTATCGGCATGAAGAAAGGGACTCAGTCCATCTGATGTGTAAGCGTCCGCTGCTTCTTCCTCTGTTTTCGGGCCTGCTGCGCAATCAATACTATGATGAGGAGCATGGAGAAGGTACTGGGCAGTATCTGGCTGTATGGCTTGTAGTTGGGTAGCACAGTACCCGTAAAGGCGGCAAGCGTGGCGCTGAAGGCAGAAATCATCTTGTAAATATGCTCGTAGATCCACCATTTTTTCAGGCGGGGATAGAGCCAGAAGTATTTTACCAGATCATATAACGTTACGATTGCCAGAGCGCCTAGGGTAGAGTAGATCACTACCGGACTCCAGTTTCCATCCTGCTTTTTAAGTTCCAGCATGAACAATACCCCCAGCGTCAGGGCTATGATGGCCACAATTGCATCGATGAGCGAAGCTTTTTTCTCCTTTAACCGGACGGTTCTCCACCCGGCGTAGCCCACGTAGCCCGACAGCAGGGTGAGCATCAGAAGGAAGTTATTGGAGCGGAAAAACAACCAGCCTACAAAGCCCGTCGTTACTACGGTAGTCAGCAGGTACAGAAAGAGGCGGCCCAGCCGGGCGTGCCGGGGTAGGTACTTAGGAGTAATAAGGGCGGCTCCACCTACTAGCAGAGCTGTGGTTCCGGCCAGCACGTGGATAAAAATGTTTATCTGGTGGATCATAGATAAAGGGCACACTGGTTTGGTTTTATGAGGTGTGGATGCAATAATTGGGAGTAAATTAATGGATGCCAAGCCATTATTGACTAAGTACCTTTGCCTGTGACGAAGTAGTATTGTCACAGGGCCGCCTCGCGTACCCGGATCGTAAATGGAATAGCCCATGAGAGTCAGAGCCTGGTTTGAAAATCCCAAGATCCTGCATCTGGTAGGTATAGCTGCGCTATGGGCGGTACATTTTGTGGCCGACTACTACCATTTTCAGCAGCGGGATGGCTTCCAGCAGACCTCTCCCTACCTGTTTCTGGTGCTGTTGTATGGCTGGATCGTTTTTCACAACCGGGTACTTTTTAGCGGATTATACCTATCAGGTAAGAAGCAGATGTACTTTCTCTACACCTCGCTGGCGCTTGTAGTGAGTTCTTTTAATATGTACGTTATTCTGCGTTATGGATTTGGCGCCCGGAATCCATTTCCCCAGATTATTAACTTCTGGCTGTATACCCTCCTGGGGCTGGGAGTGTACGTCATCTTCAGGTACCTAAAGGAAAGACCAGGTGCGGCGCATCCACAGCCGTTACAGGAGCAGGTACCATTAGAGGATACAGGGTACCTGAGCTGTAGCATTGACGGTGAAAAACAGCGTATTCCGTATCTTGAGATCCGGTACCTCGAGAGCCTCGAGAACTACGTCAAGATTCACACGCTACACAAGATCCACCTGGTGCGTATGTCAATGAAAGAGGCGGAGGAGCGGCTGCCCCGGCCCCGGTTTCTACGCATCAGCCGTTCGCACATTATTAATACCTCGCACATCACCTCTCTGGCACAGGACAGCCTGCAGCTCGGCTCCCATACCTTTCGGATTGGCAAAGTATACAAGAAGTACGTTGAAGATCAGCTAGAGCTGGGCGAAGAGCCGGGAGGCGCGGTTGAGTAGTGCCCCTCCTCCCAGTCTTTAAGATAAATAGGGATCAGGAGATTGTTACAATACTTTAGATTGTTTTTGGTTAAATAGAAGTAACCTTACTATACTTTTTTCGTTTGATAGGCATGGCAGGCACGGCTACAATCAGGATAAGACGAAACGATGAGTCCATCAACAGGTTTATGGCATATGGTATCTACGTGGATGATAAAAAAGTAGGAGCCATCTCCAACGAAGATACGATCCAGGTAAAGGTAACGCCGGGGCAGCATACGATCTACGCCCGGCTGGACTGGTGCTATAGCCCAACCCTGACCTTTACTGTTAAGGAGGGAGATAGCAGGACGTACAATGTCAATAGCCTGAAGAACACCAACCTGCTGATGATTGCCCTCTTCCTGGTCGTGCTGTACAATACGCTACGCTTTCTGTTTGATGTGGATAATCCCCGTTTGATTGTACTGACCTTTCCGGCTATCCTGGTGCTGCTGTATTTTCTGACCCTGGGCCGGAAAAAGTACCTGTCGCTGTCAGAAGATAAAAGTAAGCCCGCTGATAAAGCTGTCGGATCTGATATTAGTTATAAGGCGTAGTGGAGTGAGTAAGGAGTAATGACTACCTGATTAGAACCTGTTTTTCAGAGATAACCTATGCCTCTGTGACTGGCACGGAACTACTTTCAGCATAGTACTGTCGGAGTAGGAGTACTTGATTTAGATCCAGATCGGACTGCTCTTAGCAAAGCCTTCTCCAGGCGAAGTGTAGCATCCTCCAGTGTCCAGTTTAGTTTTACATTTTCATAAGCCGTTTGCCCCATTCTATCTCTTTCAGTAGGGTTATTTATAAAATACATAATCTTGTCTGCTATTTCTTCTTCTGTCAGACATAAAAAACCGGTCTCTCCATCAAGAATTGTCTCACGGATTCCTGCCTGGTTAAGTCCTACTACAGGAGTCATGCAAGCGTTAGCCTCTAGTGGAGCCAACCCAAAGGGCTCGAGTTTGGAGGCATACACCAGGCAAATAGCATTATTTAGTAAGCGCACTAACTCTCTGTCACTAATCATTTCCCTGACCTGCAAATCCACATGCAGACTTTGGGCTAGTGCAAGTACGTAGTTATAGTAGTTATCATTTTTATAGTTGCTTACCCATACCAATCGAGGACGATTTTCTTCGATTTGTGCGATTGCCCTTATGGCTATTTCTGCATTTTTGTGGAATAACAAGCTCCCCAGCCCAATTACATAGTTACCGGTTTGTCGGTCTGGTAATGGCTTAAAAGTAGAAGTATCCACTCCCAGATAGCAGACTTCACCCATTCTGTTATAGGCTCGGGCACAGCTGTCGCTGGAGAAGTAAGAGTTTACAAGAAGTGTATCTACGGATTCAATATTAATTCGTTCTTCGTGTAGCTGTACTCGTGCTGCTCTGGTCTTCCATATATCTTTGAGCCATTCCCACCAATATTTTTTAGTCAGGATAGTATGTTGACCAAGAATTTCTGGAGCTTCCCAGAAACTATATGGATGAGCCTCGAAAAAAAAGCGGTAGGGTTCGCCTAGATATAGTACACGGGGGATATTAACAAAGCGACTTATAAATGGCGCTGCGTAGAAAAAACAGCTATTCGCAAATAATACATCGAAGCCGCCATTATTTATTTCATGGGCACACTGCTGACAGTGAATTTCCATCTCCCTAATATTCACATCCTTTTCAAAAAGTACAGATTTAACTCTATCCTTGATTGGAATGCGATGCATTCTATTTAATGGTACATGATGTATTTTTACAAACTTTGGAAGTACAAGAAACCCATTAATCAAAGGATCAGGTGACCAAATTTCTATATGATGCCCCCTTTCCAAAAGGCCATTCAGGTGATAATACAGAGCTCTCGCTCCACCTCCAAAGGGTAAGTTATGCCAGACAGCTATTCTCAATAGGTGTGTAAGGTTAATATATGGAAATTTTACTGATATTTATTTATTGCTGCCTTTTTGGTTCTATTTACCTGTGATTTTTTGCTTAGATAAGATATATGCTTTATCAATTATTTAAATCGTAAATTTTATTTTTGGCAAGTGTATTTATTATAATTAGTTGATAATGCTACAGGAGTTAATTGCATATGTGCCTGATTTTACTAATTATTAAACTCAGGTAAAATTTGTAAATTATCTGTTGTATGTGCAGATCAAAAGTTCTATCAAGTTCGAACTAATAATGGTGATTTGCATTTTTTTTTATCTAACGGTATAGAATCTTATTTCTATGTTAGAAATACAACTACCTGCTGCCGGTTACTTAATATTTACAGAATCACATCTGCATTCTCTACCAGTTTGAATTGTAGTCAATAATCAGGTAGCTCATCTCATCAAAATGGAAATTTATATACTGAAAGTATCCTTTAGCTTCAATGGCCGGGAGGACAGCCTTTATCCGGTCATACTACGCGATCAACGGGACACTATTCTGGTGGACTGCGGTTACGAGGGCTTTATGCCTTTGATCGAGAAGGCCGCTCAGGTACATGGGCTATCTCTGCGTGACCATACAGGTATACTTATCACTCACCATGATATAGATCATATGGGAGCCCTGGCCGAGATCAAAGCAGCTTATCCATCGGTGAAGGTCTATACTTCAAAGTTGGATGAACCTTACGTTAGTGGAAAAGAAAAATCTTTGCGACTGGTACAGGCCGAAGCTATGTATGATTCGCTACCTGAGGAGCACAAACCGGGAGCCAAGTACTTTCAGGAAATGCTCAAAAACATGAAGCCCGTAGCGGTACATTATGCATTCTCAGAAGATGAGGAGCCTCCCTTTCTGAACGGAATACAGGTCATTCCTACGCCCGGTCATATGCCGGGTCACATTTCTATCTATTTACAGGAAAGCAGGACGCTCATAGCCGCCGATGCGGTAGTAGTGGAAGAAGGAGAACTGGAGATAGCTAATCCTCATTTTACCCTTGACCTGCACGAAGCTGTAAATTCAGTAAAAAAGCTACGGGAGCTGGAAATAGATAGGATAATCTGCTACCACGGAGGAATGGTTACTAGCGATATTGAGCTTAAACTAGCTAAGCTTATTACAAAATATACAAAGTAGCCCAGGGACGAGTGAAGGTAACTACGACCCTAGGCTGAAGTTCAAAAAGTCTGGGTGAGGTAGTACATCCGGGGCGCTTACATTGCCTTCAACTGAGGCTTATCACGCTTCCAGATATCAGTATACTGTTCCTCCTGCTTCTTGAACTGGCCCTGTACGAACGGACAGTAGGTAGTCACCATCAGGTTGTTGTCACGGGCATACTGGGCCATCCCATCAAGGAGCTGCTTGGCCAGTCCCTGGCCCTGTAGCCTCTCGACTACGGCTGTGTGGTAGACGGACATTTCTTCACCTACTATGCCTATGACCATTTCGGCTACTCGTTCATCATTTTCCATGATGACAAATGATCCCTTATCGTTAGGGACAAATTCTGCTTTGCTCATTGCTGGTTCCATTATTGTTTATCTACTCCCCCAAAGCATAGGTACTTGATCTCCATAAAGTAATCCATACCGTACTTGGAGCCTTCGCGGCCAAAACCTGACTCTTTAATACCACCAAAGGGAGCTACTTCGGTAGAGATTAACCCTTCGTTGATACCTACCATGCCGTACTCCAGGGCTTCGGCTACCCGCCAACATCGGTTTATGTCTTTACTGTAAAAGTATGATGCCAGACCATACTCAGTATCATTGGCCATCTGTATGGCCTCCTCCTCACTGCTGAAGCGGAAGATAGGCGCTACCGGACCAAATACCTCTTCCCTGGCAATGATCATATCCTCGGTAGCGTTGGCTAGTACCGTTGGCTGGTAGAATAGTCCTTCCATCCGTTCACCGCCGTAGGCTACCTTAGCTCCTTTTGAAATAGCATCCTCAACATGTTCGGTGACTTTGGTAATGGCTTTCTCACTGATCAGGGGACCAAGCTGTACACTTTTATCTAAGCCATTACCTATTTTTAGCTCACTTACGGCCTTTGAGAACTTCTCCACAAACTCATCGTATACCTGGTCCTGTACCAGTATGCGGTTGACGCACACGCAGGTCTGACCGTTGTGGCGGAACTTGGAAACGATAGCACCCTGTACGGCCGCATCCACATCCGCATCGTCAAAGACAATGAAGGGAGCGTTACCACCCAGCTCCAGCGATAGCTTTTTCAGGGTAGAAGAACACTGGCTCATCAGTACCTTGCCTACGGGCGTGGAGCCGGTAAAGGAAAGCTTACGAATCTTTGGATTCTCGCAGAACTCTTTCCCAACGCCTTTGCTGTCGGTAGTTGTAATCGTATTGTAGACGCCGGGTGGAAAACCAGCCTGCTCAGCCAGAGCTGCGATGGCTAGTCCGGTCAGGGGAGTTTCTGATGGGGGCTTGATCAATACCGGGCTTCCTGCGGCCAGGGCGGGGCCTACTTTGCGGGTAATCATCGCAAGGGGGAAATTCCAGGGAGTGATGGCCGCTACTACCCCGATGGATTGCTTGATAACTACCAGTCGGCGGTCTTTGGTAGGCGGAGGTATAACATCACCGTAGGTACGCTTGGCCTCCTCAGCAAACCATTCAACAAAAGATGCACCGTAATTAACCTCGCCCAGGCTCTCAGTTATGACCTTGCCGGACTCAATGGTCATGATACGGGCCAGTTCTTCCTTGTGCTCTATCATGAGGTCAAACCATCTCCGCATGATGGCGGATCGCTCCTTGGCGGTCAAGTCCCGATAGGCAGGCCAGGCTGCTTCGGCCGCGTCAACAGCACGGCGAACATCTTCAACGCTCATATCTGGTACAGTCGCTACTACTTCACCCGTGGCCGGGTTAGTCACCTCAAAGGTTTTACCACCGGAGGCGCTTACCCACTGGCCGTTTACGTAGGCTTCTGTTTTTATCAGTATACTTTGTTCCATGTAGTTGTAAAAAGGCTGACGGAAAGGTAATCATTTACCGTTACCTGCCGAATATATGTATTAATGTGCCATACCAGTATAATAAAAGTGTGTCGCACCAAAGATGGTACGACACATATAATGGCTGTAATTTCGGAGGCGTTACCACCGAAATTATATAGTCCTACAATGTATGTAAGGGAGTGTGGGGAGCATTCTGCTCCTGTACACTGTTGGGATCTACTCCTCGGTGCTTAGCAGTTGGATCAGGGACAACAAATTCCTCTCCTGTCTCCATCAGGTGCTTAAAGCGACGCATGTCCTGCTTAACCATCTTCTTGAATGCAGGGTTGAAAAGCTTACTCAACGTGTCACCTACGTAGCCTGCCGGTGGCTGATAGCGGATAACAGCGTGTACTTCGGTGCCTTTACCATCAATGGATTCTTTGAACTGAACTTCACCTGCATTATCTACAGCGGTACCCGGTACCGAGCGCCATACGATGCACTCATTCTCGCGGTCTTCGACTATTTCGGCATCCCATTCCAGCTTCGTAATACCTCCGGGTACCGGAGCGATCCAGTGAGAGCGCTTAGAGTCGATCTGAGTGACCTTTTCCAGGTGGTGCATGAACTTGGGCAGGTTTTCAAGCTGACGCCAATACCGATACACTTCTGAACGTGGCTTATTGATGGTGACGCTGCTGGAAAGTTCAATCGAATCCAGACTGGCACCTTCAGATGTGTCACGGCCAATGACATTGTTTACAGGGCAATAGCCGGAAGTACCACGGTAAAGGAGTGCTCCGCCAATCGTAGCAAGAAGAAGGCGTCCCAGACTAGGCTTACGTAAGCCATAGTAGGTAAGCAAAGCTCCCGCTGTGGTAGATATGATACGCTCAGTATCGCCTACATTAACACGGGACGAACCACTGGCGACAGGTTCAATCGTACTCTGGTCCTGAGTGCCAGACATACCTATTTCTGATGTGATCATAATATTGTGATGAGTTGGTTTGGTGAAACAACTCACACCAGGTCAAAAAAATCAGGCCATGGGTAGAAGAAAAAAGGGAGGGAATCTGAGAAAAACAGAGTAGGGGCAGGCGGGCCTGAATACCGGCATTTATGTAAAAGAAGTTACATGAATAATAGGTAGCAGGTTGATAAATAGAAGGTTGTGGAGGAGGAGGAGAGCGTTAGTTCTACTCTACCTGTGGTGCTAGTTGCTCACACCGCAGGTAGAGTAGAGACAGGCATACTTATTTTACAACCTTGAGCTTACCTTGCATCACGATATAGTGGCCGGGGAAAGTACACACGTAGGTGTAATCACCGGCTTGCTTGGGAGCTACAAAGTAAATGGCTTCGCTGGTTTCAGGCTGCAGGATATTGGTATGGAACAGAACGTTGTCCGATACCGGTACATACTGCATTTCTGGGCCTTTAAGCCCCAGGTTTAGAGCCGCTTCTCCTACCTGATTGGCAGTACCTGGCTTGGTAATCACGCAGTTGTGCAGCATGTCATCGTCATTATTGAACACCCACTTTACCCGGCTTCCGGCCTTAACCCGTACCTCCTGCACTTCAAATTTCAGCCCCGGCTTCGTACCTAATGTAATTACCTGGTCTGGACCATTGGTCCAGTCGGCAGGCATTTCGGTCATATGCTTGGCAGCGGAGCCGGCGCTGGCTGTAGCAGCTGGTGCAGCGGTACTGGTCTTAGCGGCAGGCATGGTATGTCCGGCGTGGGCCCCAGTGCTGGCACTGGCAGTCATGACAGGCAGTACCGCTTTCTCTCCGGAAGCAATTTCATTCAGCGTATAGTAGCCAAAGTTGTGGAGAAGCGAAAGACCATCCTTTGACTTTACGCCTTCGGCTTTTAACTCGTGGATATACCCTTTACGCAGGCTGTCGCTATCTACCACCAGGCGAGCCCGCAGGCCATCGTCCGAGAGCAGAATACCTTTTATGGCCATCTGCTTAGCATTGATAATCGGACTACCATAGATGTGGTGGTACTTGTAGTTAAAGCTGTTGAGCTGGTATGAGGCCGGATCAGTAGCGGTGGCTTTGTCTACCGGCATGGTAAAGGTAACTTCGAAGCCATCGGGTGTCGATCGGATCGACTTCATTTCGAACGGAGTCTTACCTGTCCATACCAGACGCTGGATACCAAAGGGAGCAGTACCCGTAGCGGACCAGCCGCGGCTGGTCTGTCCTACAAACATAGAGCCATCCAGTCCCCATACCATCCGGATGATACCGGACATAAAGCCTTCACGGAAGGGGAAACAAGCTCCCTGCCATACACCATTGACCTTTTCCATATCCACCCGCATGATCTTGCTGTGACCCTGGTCACCTACAAACATCTGTCCCTCAAACGGACCAAATGCTCCGCGGGTAGTATCTTCCTTGAAATCGGAGGTAGAGATACCCATCAGCGTATGCGGGAACCATACCGCCGGAGCCTTCAGACCAGGTACTTTCTTGGCTACTTCGTAAAGAGGCTCACCTGTATCGGGTATGTCCTTAGGCTTCAGTTTTACGGGTGAGCCAGGCAAGTCGCTCCAGCGCAGACCGGCCGGGTTACCCACAAAATCACCTTTATCCACATGGGTCATACGACCTGAACCTACCCAGTCACCTTGGTTTTCGGTATAGAAAATGTCGCCTTTGAAAGAACCAAATCCGGCCGGAGAGCGCATACCTGTAGCCCAGGGAGTAAGGCTGCCATCTTCACCCAGCTTGAGCATCCATCCCCGCCACTTCGACTGGCTGGCACCGTGCCCGATCCAGTCGAGGTTGAGGGTAATAACCATATCGCCGTTGGGCATAGGTACGGGGCCGTACGAGTACTGGTGGTAGTTGCCCGACAGGGGCCATTTGGCAAAGCTGTCGTAAATGTCGGCTATACCGTCATTGTTGGTGTCGACCAGCTTGGTTACCTCACCCCGCTGCGTCACCAGGAAGTGGTCACCGCGGTAGTGGAGTCCCAAGGGCTCGTGAAGACCATGTGCAAAACGATTGAACGACGGACGTCCGTTGCCCTTCATGTACGGGTTGCTGATCATCCATACTTCACCCCGACGGGTAGAGGTAGCCAGGCGACCATCCGGTAGCACCGACATTCCCCCTATCTCCAGTTCAATGTTTTCAGGAATGGGCATGGTAATAATGCGGTAGTAGTCGTCCTCGGTGACGGGACGGGCTGTCTGCGCCTGCAAGGCCGCTACACTACCTACGGCCAGAATGGCTGATAATACTATATTTTTCATTTTCACTAGGAGTATATGATCCAAAACGTGGAGTATTAAGAGGATAGGTTACCAGAACATGGTGTAGCTGGTAGAACCATTCACCGGTAGCAGCAACTCCTGCTGCCCACCCGACGTACGAAGTACCGCTTTGGATCGCTTGTCCAGACGCACGTAGTAGTGGTTATCTATTTTATAGAGACCTTTTTCGACCATCTCTATTTGCTTACCGGCACCAGCCAGTGTATACAGGGTACCTCCATTGGGCGTGCCGTCTACATTAATGGTACGTACCAGTCCGTCAGTACCGGGTACTAGGTAGTCATTTACGGTAGCCGAGCCTGCGGCATATCGCATCATCGGGAAGCCTTGGGCATCCAGTCGGTAGCCCAGGAAGTTGATATCTGCTGAGTCGGGCCAGGCCGTATTATCTTTCTTCAGAATGGCGATGCTGCTTTTGCCCGATACGGGTACAGTGAGTCCGGCGGTAAAGAGTAGCTGGGGTTCACCCCGCTCGTACCACATCTCGGTCACATTGGCAAACTGGCCACGCCAGGCCTGCAGCAGGGCACCGCGGTTAAGGTCCATGGTGTAGTGCCAGCCGGCCGGGCTTCCTACCGATACACAGTGAGTACGCTTGTACTTCTCATCTTCGAGTTGAACGAATGAGCGAATCATCTCGGGACGTCCCTCGGCGGCTACGCCCATGTATGGCTTAGGCGCCGGTACCGGTAGTGACGAAAGGGGATGCAGGTCATAGGGACGTACACCGGCTGTTTCGACGCGCAGACCCAGAGCGGCCGGGCGCCAGGGGAAGCGGGAGTAATGTAGCCGGAACTTGTGTGCGCCTTTGTTGAGCTGGATCGAGCCTGAGTGCAGATCCTGCGAAGTACTCTCACCCGGTGCAATTACCTGCTTGCCATCAATGTCCAGCGTCAGGATCGGACCGGTATAGGCTACCGTAAATATATAGATCCCCGATTCCTCCACGTTCATTTCACCCTCATATATAGCATGAAACTCACGCATACCTGTGCCGATCTCCTGGGTCAGGGTATTGGTTTTTTCTTCGCGTACTACTTTTACCGGCTTAGGGTTATTCCACGAATCGTTGTACAGCTTGTACGACATATTCTGCAGAGCCAGGGGCTTACGATCACCCAGAAGCTGGTACCCGATGTTACGGAAGGCTATGGTGCCCTTGGTTACTTCCAGGCCAAGCGCCTGCGGCTCAGCGATGGATTTGGATAGAGGTAGGTACACACTCTGCTGTACTGTCACTCCGTTCAGGGCTAAATTGTTCAGCAAAGCAGAGCCGGCCTGAGTAGGTACAGAGGCGTCGTAGGCTAGTTCCAGCGTTTGCCACAGACCCGGTGCCTTGGCGGCATTCTGGGCAGGAAACTGGCTGATAAAGCCGGACGACTGGGCATTAGGAGTAGGCTGTTGGCGGCTGTCAGCCAGGCGTACCCGCTGGCCACCCGGAAGGTGTACATAACCCTCCGCACCCGGCGAAAGCATAAACTCCAGTCGTAGCTGCAGGTCCTGGGCTTTGACCTGCGTAGTAAGTGGCGAACCGGGGGTTCCTACCAGTACACCACTACCGGACTGAGTTTTGACAGACGAAGCATTGTCAGGATGAATAGTTACCCCTCCTTTGACCGACCAGTTAGATCCCGTTTGTCCAAAAGCACTAAGATCTTTCAGAGAAATGGCGGTGTAGTTGCCTTGTTCTGACTGCGCTGAAACGAACAGGGGGCACGTAAGCAGCAGCAGATAAATAATTCTGGTTAAAGAACGCATTTGTAAATAAGTGTACAGTTTACATTTAAATGCAAGTTAGCAATAATCCCTGACTGATATATCAGTCAGGGATTATTGCTAACGAAAACAGAATAAGTTAAGTATCTACCGGATTGTAGAGAAGTCGGCAGGTTTCATGTATACCGATTCTACCTTTTCGGTTAGCTTGCCGTTGCGCTCCGAGTTATCGCGGGCTTTAACCCAGGTGTGGTCGTTACGGAAGTTGTCAAACGCTTTTTTACCGGCCTCTTCACTAGGGTGCGCCAGGATATAAATCAGGGTATTCTCCTTATCTTGAGGTATCCAGTACCCTATGTTGGTCATGCCGTGCTTGTTAAACAGCTTCACCGTATGATCACGGAAACGAGCCAGCAGATCATCCATTTTGCCGGGGTTGGCTGTGTAGGTACGCAGCTCAAATACCCGCCCCTTCGGATCTACTGAATTGATGTTGATAGCAGGCGAGAAGTCAGCTGTTTTCATGAATATCTGATCTACCTTCTTCACGATCTTCCCGTCTTTCTCGGACTCACTCGCTACTCGCTTCCACTCGGGATCAGAGCCGAAGGCTTTCCAGGAGGCATTGCGGGCTTCCATGTTAGGGTACGAAAGGATATAGATCAGTTTGTTGTCTGTGTTATCAATGGGTACCCAGTAACCGGCGTTGGTCATACCGTGCTTTTCAAAAATTTTGGTAGTGTGGTTGCGGAAGCGGTTAAGCAGGGCATCCAGGCGACCAGGCTCGCAGTAGTAGACACGCATCTCGTACAGGCGCGAATCATCATTTTTGGCTGTGGTCTGGGCGGATGACGGGGTAACGGTAACAGCCAATAAGCACAGGATTGGCAGTAGTAAAGAAGTAAGGACTTTCATAAAAGTGATGGAATAGTTGTAATGGGATTTGCTGTAAAAAGTTTCTCAGGATTAGTCTGTGAACGACTGGTAGCGGGTTGGCTCCGTGCTCACCTACAAAGAAACGGCACAAGTAGATTTTCTACTCATAAAAACCCATCAGACAAATCCAGTTTTTTGTAGAAAGGGAAGATGACCGTGTATCAGTACGGGCATTGGCTAGTCAAGTCTGTCAACTCTAGTTACTTAGACGCACCTGTCACTGCGGTTCATCCTCAGTTTTGGAGTATTCATACCGAATTCCTGCCGCCTGAGCTATTTTAAATTCATATTTTGTAATATACGTAGTTGTTTTGAGGTGATGAAATTGTGGTTTTTTTATAATAAATATTGATAAAGTATTGAAATGAAGCCGTTTGAAAAATAGTTGGAGTAGCTGAAACATTTTGTACTTTTTTGTCGTACTATTTGTAAAATGGTTCCAATGTGAACGAGTAATTTTGATCCCTTTGCTCATCTTCAAAAACATAAAGCCCATGAAACAACGCATTATTACTATCCTGAAAAATTTTGGTGTTGAAGAATCTGCCATCACCGAAGACGCACACTTTATCAAAGACTTGGGGTTTGACAGCCTGGATACTGTAGATCTGATGATGCAACTGGAGCAGGAGTTTGTAATAAGTATCCCTGACGAGGATTATGCCAAGATTACGAACATCCGCAGCCTGATGTCGTATCTGGAAGAGCAACAAGCCGTCACTGTATAAATAATGGTACCGGGGATACAGAAGGGTACGACTTGAGTCGCTACCCTTATTTTTTGCCCCTTTGGGCCGGAGCCGCGGCTATAACGGCTATTTCGATACTGGCGCCAGCCGGTAGGGCGGCAACCCCAACAGTAGTACGGGCTGGGTACTGACCCGTAAAGTACCGGCCATAGATCTCGTTGACTTTACCGAACTGCGCAATATCCTTAATATAGATAGTCGTATTGACTATGTGCGTCAGGTCAAGCCCGGCGGTAGTCAACAGCGTCTTGATATTCTCCATGATCTGAACAGCCTCTGCCTCTACGCCTCCTTCTACCAGTTTTTTTGTTTCGGGATTGAGTCCAATCTGCCCCGCCAGAAACAGCATACCGTTGGCTTCTATCCCCTGACTGTAGGGACCTATCGGAACGGGAGCTTTGTCTGTCTGGATTATTTTATGCTGAGCCAGTACATGGCCTGATACTATAAGAAGACCCATTACCGCCGGAAGTACTATTTTTTTCATACGAGTGATGAGAGGACTAGTTTAGGATAAATGTACGAAAGCAAGATAGTGACTTTTTTAGAAACAACTATTTCTGGCCTTAGTAGCTGAATTGTCTGCATATAACTGCCGGTCTTTTACAGGCATTTCCTACTTTTGCACTCGCAATAAATTACAATTTGATGAAAACAATCCCACTTCACGACTTACACGTTCAACTAGGAGCCAAAATGGTACCTTTTGCGGGTTTTGTAATGCCCGTTCGCTATACATCGGACCTGGACGAGCACCATGCCGTCCGTAACAGTGTAGGCGTGTTTGACGTATCCCACATGGGTGAGTTTGTGCTGCGCGGTCCCCAGGCACTGGATCTGATCCAGAAGGTATCAGCCAACGATGCATCGGTACTCTATGACGGTAAGGTACAGTACAGCTATCTGCCCAACGCGGACGGTGGAGTGGTGGATGACCTGCTCGTGTACCGCCACCATGCGGATGAGTACATGCTAGTGGTGAATGCTTCGAACATAGAGAAAGACTGGGACTGGATCATGAGCCACAATACCGAAGGGGTAGAGATGGAGAATATCTCAGACCAGATGTGTCTGTTTGCGGTGCAGGGGCCTAAGGCTATCGCTACGCTTCAGAAGCTGACCGAGATAGACGTAGCAGCCATGGAGTACTATACCTTCCAGACTGGTTCATTGGGCGGTATTGAGGGAGTGATCCTGTCGGCAACGGGCTATACCGGAGCGGGTGGATTTGAAGTATATGTAGAGAAAGAGAAGGCTCAGGTGATATGGGAGGCCATTTTTGAAGCCGGTGCTGAATTCGGGATCAAGCCCATCGGTTTGGGAGCCCGGGATACGCTGCGCCTCGAAAAAGGTTTTTGTCTGTACGGCAATGATATAAGCGATACCACATCACCCCTCGAAGCCGGACTGGGCTGGGTGACCAAGTTTACCAAGCCATTTATCAACTCTGATGCTCTTAAAGTACAAAAGGAGCAGGGAATAGCCCGTAAACTGGTAGGTTTTGAGATGATAGATCGTGGTATCCCCCGCAGCCACTACGAACTATGTGATGCCGGAGGTAACGTCATTGGTGAAGTCACGTCGGGTACCCAGTCGCCTACGCTTCAGAAAGGGATCGGCATGGGCTATGTGCAGAAGGAGTACAGCCAGCCCGGTGCTGAGCTATTCGTAAAGGTGCGTGAGCGCCTCCTGAAAGCGCAGGTCATAAAACTACCTTTTGTAAAGTAGCGCTTAGCTATTAGCAAGTTGGTTGTTAGGGATTAGCTTACGGTACTCACTAACAACGATATGGTATTATTGTATATATTAATTCAGATATAAGATAAAAGTAAACGGCCTGTAATCCAGAGCAAGTAGCTATGCCTACTTGACACGTAGGGCCCCCATCCTCATGAAACAACTTGATGTTTGCCTGACACCTGACTTGCTGCACCTTCATAAGTTAGATAATTGTATTGTCGTAGTGGCTGATATATTCAGGGCTACCTCCTGCATGGTAACCGGCCTGGCCTACGGTGTAAAAAGTATTACGCCGGTGGCTACTATTGAAGAGTGTAAGCTACTGCAGGAGAAAGGCTACATAGCCGCCGCGGAGCGCAATGCGCAGATGGTAGAAGGTTTTGATCTGGGTAACTCACCGTTCAGCTTCATGAATGAGCGGTTTATCGGAGCCAACATAGCCATGACTACCACCAACGGTACGCTGTCTATTGCCAAAGCCAGACCACTTGCGGTTAAGATCCTGGTGGGAGCATTCCTGAACCTGGGATCACTGGCTAACCAGCTTCGTTCCGAGCCTTATGATGTACTGGTACTATGTGCCGGCTGGAAAGGACGCCCTAATCTGGAAGATACACTGTTTGCCGGCGCTCTGGCTGATGCCCTCAAAAATGAATATATGCTCTTGGAAGATAGTACTATCATGGCTCAGCGGATGTACCAGCAGGGGAAAGATAATCTGCTGTCTTATGTAGCTAACTCCTCGCACGTGCGGCGGTTGCAGCGGCTGGGTATACAGAAAGATATCTCCTATTCACTGCAGACGGACTTGTACGATGTGGTACCGGTACTGAGAGGAAACTCGCTGGTAGCGATGAACTAAGAGAGCTGCGGTATCCATCCAGCATAAATAAGGTAGTAAGAGTTGAAAGGTTGTCGCCTTTTATTCGTTTCAGTGGTTAGTGTTTGTTGTTACCTGGTGTTATGTCAAAAGCTTTTACAAAGGTTATTGTAGGAATATTATTCAGTATGGCTCTGCGGGTACAGGCACAGGAAGTGCCTACTACCCCTCAGTCCGATACTACGCTTTCCCGAACTCCCGGCCGTAACGTAGTTACGCCACTCAATACGAACTCACTCCCCATACTGAACGATACGGTAGTACCTCAGGGACGGAATGTAGTAACGCCGATCCTCTCCAACGGGCTGCCCATACTCGACCCGGATTCTACCCGAGCTACTACTACTCAGGGGGATAGTACCCAGAGTGCAGCTCGTATCCTGACGGGGGACGTGTCGTACCTGTCCGTTTGTGCGGGTAGTACTATACAGGTACCGTTCACGCCTTCCGGTACTTTTAATGCGGATAACTCTTTTCTGGTGCAGCTCATTGACGCCAGTAATAACTTTATAGTCATATCGACTCCTGCCAAGTCGGGGACCCTAAGTGCGGTCATACCGGCCGATAAGAAGGGCGGGCATCAGTATCGCCTGCGGGTGGTTTCAACCAGTCCGGCCATGCTGGGCAACGAAGTACCTATCCGTATTCTCCCGACACCTACGGCCCGACTCGAAACGGCCGATGGATCTATGTCATCGCGTATTATGCCCGGACAGGAAGCCCATCTGCGGGTCAATCTGACGGGAACCGGCCCCTGGTCATTCAGGGTATCGGACGGAACGGTAGTGCGTGAGACGCTAAGCAATCCTTACTATTTCTCCATCAAGCCTGAGCAGGTCCAGGCGTACCGGTTAACGGGCGTAGCCAATGTCTGCGGCAGTGGTACCGTCAATGGGGAGGTAATCGTGAACGTAGATCCTAACCCGGAGCCACGGCTCGCGCTGAAAGATGCCGAAAAAGGATTCCGTGTATGTTCCAACACACCATTCCAGGTATCATTTAGCGCAACCGGAAAATATAAAGCTGGTAATAACTTCGTAGTGCAGATTGCCGATGCCGATGGTGTATTCAGGAATATCTCTCAGGTTGATACCATGGGCCCTATCGTAGCCCAGTTACCGCCTGGTTTCAAGGCCGGACAGTACCGCCTGCGGGTGGCTGCGTCCGCTCCGCAGCTATTCAGTGATACGACCAGCATTTTGGTGGCTGCTCCCACGCATACTGTACTGCAGAGCGACTCCCTGTCGGTAAAAGAAGGAGAGAGCGCTGACCTGACGGTACGTTTTACTGGAGGAGGTCCCTGGTTTGTGCTGTTGTCGGATGGTACCTATGAGAACAATATTCTTACATCACCTCATACCCTTAAGGTAAATCCTGCTAACCCTACCAACTACCAGATTACCTCAGCGGGGGGCTTGTGTGGAGTCGGAAGTTTCTCGGGTAAGGCGCATGTATTTGTGAAGGTACCTCCTTCAACCATCAGTATGGGTAGCCCTTCGCAGAGTATTATTTGTTCGGGAGGGGAAGTGGAAGTACCCTTTACGTATACAGGAAGATTCTACGCAGCCAATAAATTCATTGTCCAGATCGCCGACGAAAGCGGGAACTGGGTGAACCTGCCAACTACCGGAAAAGAAAGCCCGTTGAAGGTAAAGGTAACGCCTTCTTTCATGAGTGATACGATCAGTGCTCAGCGCCTGCGTATCATGGCTACGGCGCCATCAGTAGTGAGCGAGCCGCGCGAGATCAAAGTCATTGCCCCCGATGCAGCCATTGGTGAGGTATCAGGTCGTGGGGTCATAGCAGGGGGAGGTTCTACCCGCATCCGGCTCAAGTTTAAGAACGGTTTACCGCCCTGGTCATTTACCTTATCAGATGGCACTACCGTACAGGGTACCTTCCTGAATCCGTACCTGATCACGGTATCGCCCACTGCCACTGCCGAGTTTACAATAAGCTCGTTGAAAAGTGCCTGTGGGAGTGGAACCAGTATGGGAAGTGCTCTGATTACGGTTGAGAAATAGGACAGGTAGAAATAGCCAAATAAATACCTGATTTTGTACAACATCTGGACATTTAAGTGAGTTTGTACAAAGTATGGAACCACTAAAAGCGTACCTGTCAAGGTACATGTCGTTATCGGATGCCCAGATTGAACTGCTTGTTTCTTACCTTAAAGAAGTGAAGCTAGAGGCAGGGGATTATTTCCTTCGCGAAGGAAATGTCTGCCGGCACATTGGATTTGTGACGGAGGGAGTTCTCCGGGTATTGCATTTTGATCGGGACGATGAAGTAACCCGTTACTTCATTTCCAATGGAAATCTGGCCGTGTTACCGGATAGCTTCCGGCACCAGGCTCCGGCTACTGAAAATATACAGGCTGTTACGGATACTCATATCTGGATCCTTAAGTACGAGGATATGGTAAGTTTATTTGGAGAGATTCCGGCCTGGGGGCGCCTGGTCCAAAGGCTGGTAGAGGAGGTGCAGAGGCAGCGGGCGCTGGGGCGTGTGCTGGCCAGCCAGAATGTGCAGACTCGCCTGAATAACTTTGATGAGGAATATCCTGGGCTGATAGATGTAATACCTGAAAAGATCCTGGCCTCGTACCTCCGGATGAGCCCGCTGGAATTAAAGAAAAGCAGACAGAGTATGATCGGCAATCAGCCATCCAATACGGTCTGATGGATCATGTCTCTGGCTGACCCAAAGTACTTTCTTACTATAACGCATGCTCGTATTTCAGAACGAATGCTCATTGCCGCCGTTGCCCCGCGGCTTTCATCTTATTTCTGACCGCGTACTCAGGGCTTTGCCTGAGATCCGGCAGATCAAAGCCGGACTTCTCCACGTATTTATTCAGCATACCTCAGCCAGCCTGACGATCAACGAAAATGCTGACCCAACGGTACGGCATGACTTTGAGAGCCATTTCAATGTCATGGTACCCGAAAATGCTCCTTACTACCGCCATAATTACGAGGGACCGGACGACATGCCGGCGCATATCAAGGCTTCGCTGCTGGATAGTGCCGTCACTATACCCATTACCAATGGTCGTCTGAACCTGGGTACCTGGCAGGGCATCTACCTGTGCGAGCACCGTGACCACGCCTCCGGCCGCCGCCTGGTACTGACCGCGTATGGCGTATGAGGAGGCTCTTCCTTATACTAACCCTACTATTAACTCTATCCGGTGGCTATGCACAGGATGTACCACTTGGCGCCTGGCGAACCCACTTTAGCTACCTGTCCGCCCATAGTGTAGAGCTGGTGGAGGGGCGCGTCTTCTGCGCTACCTACAACGGCCTTTTCAGTGTCAATCCTTCCGACGATAGTACTGTTGAATATTCTAAAGCCACCGGGCTAAGCGATGTGGGAGTGAGTGCTATGGCGTATGATCCTGCCACACAACTTCTACTGCTGGGGTACCGGAGTGGTAACCTGGACCTGCTGTACCTGGATGAAAAGGCGGAGCCTACCGAAATCCTAAACTGGCCCCTGCTGCGTAACGCGGCTGATCTGCCCGAAAATCGTCGGTTACTGGATATCCAGTTCCACGAGGGACTTGCGTACTTATCTACTGGCTTTGGCGTCGTTGTGCTGGACCCGCAGCGCCGGGAGGTACGCGAGACGTACCGGTACATCGGACCGGCCGGGGCCGAAGTAGCGGTGTATAGCCTCGCCTTTACTTCGGACAGCCTCTACGCTGCTACCTCACAGGGGTTATTGGCTACTAGCTTGGCCCCTACCATCAACCGACAGTTCTTTGGCAACTGGCGATCTGTGCCTACTCCATTTCCCACGCCACGCTCAGTAGCGATAGCCAACGGCTCCGTCTACGCCGGTTTTTCGGGTAGAGGCGTGTACCGGCGGGAAGGCAGTAGCTGGAACCTGGCTTATCCTGGTACTGGCTCGACGGTTATATTACGTTCGGCTGGTGTGAGGCTACTAGCTATGCTGGATGGTCAGGTAGTAGTACTGGCTCCACCGGTTCCGCCTACTGTTTATCAGCACCCTTTGATCGTGAGTCCGCAGGATGCTACTATGGAGGCAGCCGGTACTTTGTGGATAGCCGATCTCAAAAATGGATTACTAGGTAACGCTGGAGGAGCTTTTCGCTCGTACAGCCCCCCTACGGCCGATACCACTATTGCTGTACGGGCTGACTCTTCCGTGCTGGATCGAAACGGGCTCCTGTGGTCGCGCCTGCCTACCTACCTGGGGGGAGGTATTGTAGTGAGTGACCCGGGTACCGGTCGTCAGCGCTATCTCTCTACCTCACCGGGGAATGGTGGTCTGCCCTCGGCTGCGATTACTAGTATAGTACTGGATCGGGATGGCTTGATCTGGTTTGCGAGCGACCGGGGCGTAGGGTACTTTGTGCCGGATGGAGTACTATCCGGCGGACGGATAGATGCCGTACTACCTATCTACGGGCAGCGTCGCCTCCTCTCCAACGAACGGGCTACCGCCCTGGCCGTAGAGCCCGGCAACCGCAAGTGGATCGGTACCCGCAATGGTCTGTACCTGTTCTCTTCCGACGGTACTGATCTGATTCAGCAGTTTACCGCCCAGGACAGCCCCTTGCCGACTGATCAGATACGTGCCTTACGCTTTGCTGATAGTACCGGCTACCTTTACGTCGATACACCCAATGGGATGGTTTCCTATCGGAGCGATGCTAGTTCGCCCGAGCCTACCCTGGCTACCAGTACTGTTACTATTTTCCCGAATCCGGTCAGGCCTGGTTATGAGGGAGTAGTGGGGGTGAAGGGACTGGTCGAAAATACAGTGGTAAAAATTACAGATTTGTCGGGGCGGCTGGTGCACGAAACCCGCTCTCAGGGCGGAACAGCTTCGTGGAATTTAAGGGATTATACAGGCCGCAGAGCGCGCGGAGGCATATATCTTGTACTTCTTATAGCCCCCGATGGAACGGAAAGTGTGGCCGGAAAGTTGGCTGTAGTGGAATAGGTTTTGTCCTAATTCGGAATAATATTCGGTTGAGTATTCAGTACTTTGTAATTTTGCAATTAATCGCGCCCAACTTAGAGGTAGAGCAACAAACTACCTTATTTCATTGCAAACTAAAAACATGACAAGTCAGCAAAAGCCCCCTTTTATTATCGGTATTACAGGAGGTAGTGCGTCAGGAAAGACGTACTTTATGAAGAAGCTTATTGAATCGGTCAACGAAGAGCACATCTGCCGCCTTTCGCAGGATAACTACTATCGCCCGATCAATGAGATTCCGAGGGATGAAAACGGGGTAGAGAACTTTGATCTGCCGGAGGCTATTGACCACCAGTTATTTGCAAAACATATAGCTGAGCTACGGCAGGGAAATACAGTTTACCAAAAGGAGTATACTTTCAATAATCCTCTGCTCGAACCCAAGGTACTGACTTTTAATCCCCTCCCTATCATTATTGTTGAAGGTATCTTTGTGTACTACTATCCGGAGGTAGCCCGGCTGATCGACCTCAAGATATTCGTAGATACCAAAGAGTACGTAAAGATCAAACGGCGTATTATCCGGGACAACAACGAGCGTGGCTACGACCTCGACGATGTACTGTACCGCTGGGAACACCACGTAGCGCCTACCTACGAAAAGTACATAAAGCCCCTGCGCTCCGAAGCCGATATCGTCATCAACAACAACCAACACTTCGACACCGGTCTGGAAGTACTGGTAGCCTATCTGAAGACGAAGGTATAGGTAGCTTAGATTTTAACTAGAAGCGCCTGGTTCCAACGGAGCCAGGCGCTTTTTTTGTATTGCTTTCTGCTGCTATACAGGAAGATCCAGACAGTCTGTAACAGACTCCTTACATCCACAAAAAAGGATCTTCAGAGGCTACGTGGGTTATTTTGAGGTCGGGGAGTTTGGGCTTGAGCCAGTCTATGAAGTACTCCATACCCGGCTCTTCGCTGACGGCGTGGCCCAGTACGATGAGGGAAACATTTTGACCTAATAAGCGGGCGTCGCGGATATACTCTACCGTCTCCCACTCGGGCGCTTCGCCTACTATAAGTACATCGGGCTTTTCGCGCTCAGCCAGGGCCACCTGTCTTTGTCCGCCGATTGCGCCGGGTAGCAGGCCGATGCGCTGGCAGGTCTGATTGGGATCGCCCACCACTCGCAGTTGTGTAATGCCGAGGGATTGCTTCAGGTGCTGCACCAGTTGTTTCAGCGGGACCGACGGGATGGTGAGTATGGGCTGGCCGGCCTTGTAGTAGGACAGCCAGTTGGCCTTCTTGACGACGCCGTAGCTGATGGCGTCGGGAGTGAGCCGGTGAATGTAGTCATGAAAGCGCCAGACCACAATTTTATGTTTATCCAGCAGTTGCTGCTTCTGTTTAACTATATTATTATTCTCTACCCAGTCAGGCTTGTCGAGGTGGTTGTAGAAGGTAGGCTCATGGGCCATGATAAAATTGACTTTCAGTCGGGCGGCTTCCTCAATTACGGCAATGGTCGGAAACATGGTCGTTACGATGCCACTTACTACCTGGCTGCCCTTACCAGACTTAAGCGTATCTACCGTATCTGGAAGAGTGGACAGTTTGCCCTCTTTCAGGATCAGGTCTATCACCTCCTGCACTGTCCAGCTTTTCAGAGGTGACTCAGGGAGCGATGAGGCCATCAGTGGTTTCAGGTCGGCCAGGGCCAGCAAGCCAGCCGACTGGGCCGTACGGGTTATAAACTTTCGGCGGTTGAGAGAATAGGGTTGCTTCATGGGTATAAGGTTAGAATCCTTAGGCTAAACTACTACATTTATTGCTAAGGTCTTAACCAACTCCGGGTTCAATAAAAGACTGAATGCTTACCACCTGGTAAGGTAAAATAATTTTCTTCTCCTGCGTTCTGCGCAGTAACTTTGTAGAAGTGAGTGGCAGTAGTAAGATGGCCTATTGTTCTCACTAAACAGACACCACCCAGTCTATTTTCTGTATTTATTGCTAGTACAGGATTCTTCGTTGCTGTTTGTAGGTACTTTGTGTTGGATGTGATTGTTGACTATATACATGCAGAAATTTATCCTCTTCGCTCTGTTTTCTCTTATTTCTTTGAGTCTGTTTGCACAGACAGTACCCGTGCAGATCAAATTGACTGAACCAACCCGCGAGCCAATCATTGGAGCTACGGTACAGGTACTGAATGCGGCGGACTCGTCGGTGGCTCAGGCTGGCCTTACCGATACACTGGGTACTGTTAGCTTTGTTTTGACTCCGGCTACACCTTACGTGCTGGTAGCTACCTCCATCGGATACCGGGAGTTGCGGAGGCCGCTGACTGTATTAGCGCAGCAGAGGACACTTGCCTTTACTCTGACCGAAGAAAGTCAGCTCCTGCAGGAAGTGCAGGTCACGGCGGCCCGTCCCCTGATGCGGCAGGAGGAGGATAAACTAATCGTAGACCCGGAGCCGATTGTAAGTACCAGTACCAGCACGCTGGAGGTACTCGAAAAAACACCGGGGCTGTTTGTGGATCCGGACGGGAATGTGTACCTGAGCAGTACTACACCGGCCACTATCTATATCAACGGGCGGGAGCAGCGCATGAGTACCGCCGACATTGCCTCCATGCTCAAAAGCCTGCCGCCTAATAGTATAGCGCATATAGAAGTACTACGTACCCCCTCGGCCCGCTACGACGCCAGCGGCAGCGGTGGGGTAGTGAATATAGTACTCAAAAAAGGAGTGAAAATAGGACTGACGGGCTCGGTGAATGCGTCCCTGAACCAGGGGAGCTACGGCAACCAGATGCTGGGCCTGAACCTGAACAACCAGGTAGGGAAGCGGCACGCATACCTCAACCTCAACTATGCCCGCCGCAATACCTACGAGCGGGTAGAGACGGAACGCTTACTTACCAACGGCAGCCGCATCGCTCAGCAGGCTTTTACTACCTTTCCGTCGGATGTTGCCTACGCAGGCTTCGGGTTTGGGTACGAGTTGTCGCCGAAGTGGGAGCTTAACTACGACAGCCGGATCAACTACACCGCTACCAATTCCTCTTCCAGTAACGAAAGCATCATTAGTAAGCCGGATGCAGGTACCTTACTAAGCGACAACACCAACTACCTGCAGAACCACTCGAACGTATTTTCTGTGAGCCAGGGCGTCACATCCAAATACAAAATCAACGAGGAGGGGGCCGAGATCACTACCGACTTTTCGTACGGGTACTTTGAAAATAAAGGGAGTCAGGAATATCAGACCCTCTTTCGGCTCCCGCAGGTGGCGGAGCTGGCGGGCGACGGAGAGTGGACTAACCGTCGCCACGTGTGGTCGGGGCAGGTGGATGCCCGCTACAAACTCCCCAAGCAGATTACGCTGGAAACGGGGCTAAAATCAACCTTTCAGGGTTTCAACAGCGGTACCAACTACTTTATAGAGGTAGATGACCAACGAGAGCAGGATAGATTTCGGACTAATACCTTCACCTACCGTGATAACATTAACGCCGCCTACCTGCAGGGCTCCAAGACTTTTGGTGCCTTCCTGTTAAAAATAGGAGCCCGACTTGAGAATACCATCATGAACGGGTGGCAGCGCATCCCGTCCGATACCTCCTTCCGCATCAACCGCACCGACCTCTTCCCCTACCTTTATTTTAGTCGAAGGGTAGGTAAGATCGCGGGCTACGAGCTGCGTAGCTACCTGGTGATGCGCCGCTCCATCACGCGCCCCACCTACGAGTACCTCAACCCTTTTGCCCGTTTCGTGGACCAGTACCTGTACGAAACCGGCAACCCGGCTCTGCGACCTCAGTTTACCCAAAACTACGAAGTGAATATCAGCGTGGACGAGCGGCCCATTTTTGCCATCGGGCGCAACTATACGCAGGATATTTTTACGAATGTACTCTACCAAGACCCACGTAACCCTGCCGTTGCCTACCGCTCCTATGACAACCTGGGGCGCAACGCCGAAACGTACTTCCGCCTGCTGGGAGCCATCCCGCCCGGTGGGAAGTACTTCTTTGTGCTGGGGCTACAGTATAACTACAACGACTACCGGGGTGAATACGAAAATAGTCCGCTGGAGTTCCAGCGCGGTAGTACCACGTTCTTTACCTACCATCAGCTGAAACTAGGAGCACTGACGACCCTTAGCCTCAACGGTTTTTACCGGATGAAGGGACAGCTCCAGTTCTACGAGCTCAGCAACTTTGGTAATGTGAACCTGAACCTCAACCGGCACCTCATGAACAAGAAGATGCTGTTGAGCCTGAGCATCAGTGATGTGTTCTTTACCAATAAGTACCAGTTTACGCTCAATCAGGGTTCCATAGCTGCCTCGGGTGCCCGCATCAACGATACCCGCCGCGTAGGCCTCAGCCTGCGGTATAACTTCGGTGTGCGTAAAAAAGAGGAACGCTCCGGCATGCCGGATTTCGACTCGCTGGAGCGGAATAGTCGGTAGGGGTAATAATTCTACTTAGGAGATTATGTATTAGATTAGTGCCTAACGCTCTGTACTACAAATAAGCTAGATGTCTGCACTCGAAGAAATTAAAACGCACCTTGATGACCAGCGAAATATACTGCAGGATATAAATATATCTTTTGCTAATATGGAGCGGCTTCGGGAGGAAAAGTATGACTCTGAAAGCAGAGTTAAAAGGTTTGAATTCTTTCAGCATCATTATTATCAGCTGAAGTTCATCTCAGTGATTCAGTTGAGTAAGCTATTCGGATCTAGCCCCAAAAACGATAGAAGAAGCTTTTATGTCTTATTAAGTCTATTAGAGACAAAAGATTTAGATTATCCGGCCCTTTCGGAGGGATTTCAGGTCAAGCCAGACCATATAGTTGGAAATTATGATGATCTTAGAAAGGTAACAGCCCGTAATCGTAAGTGGTTAAAGGAGAATGTGAGTGTCATAAAGAGTATAGTTGATGCGAGGAATCAGGTCTATGCTCACAGTGATCCATCTACTAATATCAAACGTGTACTACTGGAAGATATACACACATTGGTTTTGTTAGCCACAAAGATATATAATGATATAAATTTCCACATCTTCGATACTAATACCCATTTTTTAACTGAATATTGGAGTATTGATTATGTTCTTAAAATTATGGCAGGGCATGAGCAGGCCAGGATGGAGGAAATAGAACGAAAAAGAAATCTTGGTTAACTTCTTAAAGCCTACCCCCCAATTGCAATCATCCTCCGGTTCTGCTCGTACTCAGACCTAGCGTCTTTATTAGTGAATTCGGTATGACCACCGTGGGCGAAGTGCTTTTGCTGGAAGTGGTCGTAAATGATAGCCCGCACATCTTCTCCGCGGCGTAGGGGCTTCAGCAGGTCTACTTCGGAGGTATCGAATAGGCAGTTTTTAAGCTTTCCGTCGGCCGTAAGGCGAATGCGGTTGCAGCTATCGCAGAAATGGTTGGTGATGGTACTGATAATGCCAAAGGTACCTTGTCCACCCTCTACCCGGAAGGTACGGGCGGTATCATTGGGTTCGCCCGGAAGAGGTGCAAATAGAAACTCCTCGCTAACCCGACTAAGCAAATCATTGTAGGTAACAATACGGGAGAAATCCCACTGGTTGCCGTTGAAAGGCATAAACTCAATAAAGCGCACGTGCAGGTTCGGCTCAGTCAGTGTCATGCGCACGAAGTCATTGACTTCTTCTACGTTCACATCCCGCATTACGACCATGTTGAGCTTCACGCTGAAGCCCTCGGCCAACAGCATACGGATGTTGACGAGTGTCTTGGTGAAGTGGTCACGCTTGGTGATGCTGCGGAAGCGCTCCTCGTTCAGCGTATCCAAGCTAATATTCAGCGAGCGAACACCGGCATTCTTTAATGTATCTATATACTGCTCAATAAAGACGGCATTGGTAGTCAGGGTAAGGGAGGTAGGTAGTTTACCCAACGACTCGATGATCTGACCTACGTCTTTTCTGACCAACGGCTCGCCACCCGTCAGGCGTATCTTCTGCACACCCATATCCACAAAGATTCCCGCCAGCGTCTGAATTTCCTCCGCCGACATCAGCCAGGCCGACGGCATAAACTGCATATCCTCCTGCGGCATACAGTAATTGCAGCGCAGGTTGCACTTATCCGTCAGAGATATGCGGAGGTAGTTATGGACGCGTCCGAATTTGTCTACAATGGGTGGGTTCATTTCTTTTTTATCGATTAGTGTCGAGCTCCTTCCATAACGCTAAACACATGTAATACGTGCGGGAACAGGGCATCCATGTTTTCGGTCACACCGCCCGTACTACCGGGCATAGTGATAACAAGGGTATTGCCAACCAGGCCGGCTACAGCCCGCGAGAGCATAGCTGTCGGGATGCGTTGCTGTCCGTACTGGCGGGCCGTCTCGACGATGCCGTCAATGGGTACATCTATTAATTCACCCACGGCTTCGGGCGTTACATCACGGGGCGAAAGGCCGGTACCACCCGTGATCAGCACTAGTCGGTAGCCCAGGTCACACAAGCCTTTAATCTTCTCCTGAATGATAGCCTTATCGTCGGGAATGATGCTGTAATCACTGACTTTAATCTGGAATGGTTCCAGCTTTTCAATGATGCGTCGGCCGGACTTATCTTCTCCAATACCCTGAGCGATGCTATCGGAACATACTACCACGGCAGTTTTGAGGTCGGGCATCGGGGCCTTGCGGTCGCTCTTGCCCCCCTTCTTCTCCAGTAGTTTGATGTGCCGGATCTCTACGCCCTTGTCAATGGGCTTGAGCATATCGTACATAGTCAGCGCTACTACCGATACCCCGTGCATGGCCTCTACCTCTACGCCTGTTTTATAGATTGTCTTAACCGTCATTTCTATCACCACCGTCAGGTCCTCCACCCGGTAAGCCACCGTAGTGGACTCAATGGGCAGCGGATGGCAGTCAGGCAGCATATAAGGGGTTTTCTTCACGGCCAGCAGTCCGGCGGCTTTAGCCATTTCGTACACATCACCTTTAGGTACCGTACGATTCAGAATGGATTCAATGGTTTCGGGCTTGCTCACTTGTACAATGGCCTGAGCCGTGGCAATACGTAGGGTATTGGTTTTATGGGTAATGTCAACCATGTTACTTGTTCTCTTTCCAGGTATATTCGCCTGTTTCGCCTATTAGTTCTTTACCAAAGATAGGTACCTTCGCCTTAATCTCTTCTACCACGTACTCCAGCGCTTCAAAACTGGCCCGTCGGTGGGCGGAGGAAACAAAGACAAACAAGCTCACTTCACCCGTAGGTACTAGGCCAAGGCTGTGGTAAATATGCATGCACACCAGGTCAAATTTGGCAAAAGCGGCTTCACGGATATCATGGAATACCTTCTCGGCCATTTCGGTATAGGCGGTGTATTCAATGCCCGTCACGACACCGCCGTCCTTCTGATCGGCCCGGATCTGTCCCAGGAACAGGGAGTGGGCTCCGATGTTGGTCTTGGACTGGTGCTTGGCTATGGAATCACTTATGAACTGAGGGCTGATGGGCCCATCCACGAATACCTTTTTGGGTGTATGTGTTTTTTCCATTGTCTACAAATGAAGGAATTCTGTATCTGCGTAACTATAAGGTTTAGTACTATCCGCCCGCAAAGGGAGGAAGCAGGGCTACCTCAGCGTTTGTATTAATAGGCATGGCAGAATCAGCGATCTGCTGGTTGACGGCCAACTGAAATTTGCGGTCGCGCAGGACAGGGTACTTTTGTAAAAGCTGTTCGCGGAGCTGCCCTACTGAAAGCGGATCAGTGGCTTCCCAAGTTTCGGAAGGGTGACCGGTGGCTTCGGCAAGCATCCCGAAATAAAGAATACTAATGGTCATTGTAATTGGGCTTTAGGCTGTAAGCAACAGTCTTTATAATGGAATATAACTCTAACGTAAATCAGGGGTCTACAGTTGCCTTTTGTCTATCTAATGATAGCTAACTTACAGATTTATAAGTAATACTAGCAAAAGAACGGCAGTAAATGCACCTCTACCAGGTCACCCGGCTGTACCGTTTGCTGAGTAGAAGGCAGGTGGATCAGTACGTTGGCTACCGCGAAGGAGCGTAGCGCAAATGACTCCTGTCCTTCCAGCGGCGTCACACCGGTGGTAGTAGCGGAGCCCTTCAGCAGTTCATCCCGCTCCCCCTTGAACGAGTAAGGATGGGTGATAGGCAGGCGCACCGTTGGTAGGAAGGCATCAGCCTTGCCGGACAAGCGGCGCAGGGCCGGTAGTACATACTCGTAGTAACATACCAGCGAAGAAGCCGGGTTGCCGGGAAGGGCAAAGAATAAGGTGGTGTCCCTCTTGCCAAACAGCAGCGGCTTGCCGGGGCGCTGGCGCACCTTGTAGAAAATGGTTTCTACGCCTATTTCCTCTAATGATTTACCTACGTAGTCGTATTCACCTACAGATATACCTCCCGTTGCCAGTACAACGTCATTTTGCTCAGTCAGCTCACGCAGGGCCTGGGTCGTAGCCTCGGGGTTGTCGTCTACATACTTGATAGTTATCTGCGTAATGCCCTCCTGACGTAGGGTAGCCGCCAGCATGGTAGAGTTGGATTCATAGACCTGTCCAAAGCGTAGGGGATTTCCCGGCTGCACCAGCTCATCGCCCGTGACCAGTATGCCTACCTTCGGCTTACGGTATACTTCCACCCGCTGCACATTCATGCCCAGCAGGAAACCCACCGAGCCGGGCGTGAGGTAGGTACCTGTGGGTAGGGCGACAGCGCCTTCCCTGACTTGCTGACCTATGGCGCGTACATTCTGTTTTTCAGCTACCGGGTATTCCTTAATAAGTACCGTATCAGCGTTTCGTTCCGTCTTTTCCTGCATGACAACGGCGGTAGCTCCGTCAGGTACGGGGGCACCAGTAAATATCCGTACGGCGGTACCGCGTTCTAAGGTAAGCAGTTCAGGCGCTCCGGCCTGCGACTCCGCTACTACGGGCAGGGCCATCCCTGACTGCACAATATCCTCATGGTGAATGGCGTAGCCATCCATGGAGGACTGACGGAAAAGGGGGAGCGAGAGCGGAGCCTGTACGTCGGCAGCTACTACATAGCCGACGGCTTCGATGACATCGCGCCCCTCCACCGACAGCGGGAACGTATTTTCAATGACCTTTTGTTTTGCTTCCTGAACGGTAACCATTTTCTTGCAAGAAATAAGTGCATATTTAGGAGAGGTACCCACTACTGATGCTCTCTGCCCATGCGAAATTTACGGACCCGGGTCCGTAATGCCTACGAACGATTCTATCATTTTTCGATACCCGCTATGTTTTCACCTCAGGAACAGCAGTTTTATGCCCGTCAGCTATCGCTTCCGGAATTTGGTCATGAAGGTCAGCAACGCCTGAAGCAGGCTCGTGTGCTGGTGATCGGTGCGGGCGGTCTGGGTTGCCCGATCCTGACGTACCTGGCCGCGGCGGGAGTAGGTACGCTGGGAGTAATTGATTTTGATAAGGTAGAAGCCAGCAATCTGCACCGGCAGGTCTTGTTTGGAGTGGATGATATCGGCAAGTCCAAGGCCCTGGCGGCTGCTGTGCATCTGCAGGCTCTAAATCCTTATATAGATATCAAAGCGTATGACGGACAACTGACCAGCGATAACGTGCTGCGCCTGATGGCAGATTACGATATAGTCGTAGATGGATCGGATAACTTTCCTACCCGTTACCTGGTCAACGACGCCTGTCTGCTGCTGGATAAGCCCCTTGTATTTGGCTCTATCTTCAAATTCGAAGGACAGGTGACGGTATTTAACTACCAGGGCGGCCCTACCTACCGCTGCCTGTATCCGGTGCCGCCTGCGGAGAACGAAGTACCCAACTGCGCCGAGATTGGTGTACTGGGTATATTGCCCGGAGTTATTGGTACTTTGCAGGCTACCGAAGTAATCAAGCTCATTACCGGAGCGGGCGAGGTGCTGAGTGGCAGGCTGCTGCTGTACGATGCCTTGAGATCCACCTTCCAGACGTACCGCTTTGAGGCTAATCCGGACGTTCGGGAGCGACGGGGCCTGCAGGCTGACTATGGACTGGCCTGTGCAGTACCTGATCTTGAGATAGAAGAGCTTACCTATCCTGAATTACAGGAACTACTGGAGGGCCCCCAGCCTCCATTCCTGATTGATGTCCGTGAGCCGCACGAGCATGAGCGCTTTCATATCGGTGGGGTCAACTGGCCGCTGAAGTCCCTGCCCCAGTACCTGTCGGACATTCAGCCACACCAGGACATCGTTCTATACTGCCAGTCGGGTATGCGGAGCCGACGGGCGGCTGAGCTGCTTCGTGAAGAATTACCCAATCATACTATTCGTCACTTGCAGGGCGGAGTGGGAGCGGTAGGAGCGTGGGGATAAGCAGTGGTATTGAAGGTAGTTTCTGAGTTATAATTTCATCTATGGGGCCTCTACTCCGGGTGCAGAACTGAGTAGCAGAAGGACTAGTTGACTAGGAGTACATTTGGACAATTCCTTTATGAAGTATAACCATACGATAAGATTTACATCTACTCTTCTTGCATTTTAATTTATTGTTATATATTCGCTTCATAGAAGAGGGGTAAACAGCCTCTTTTCTATGCCCTCCCGACGCTCTCGTTAAAATTTTTTCAGGAAATTTTTCCTCCTCGTACCTTACTGTAAGCTGTTGCTTCGTTTTACCCAACAACCGGGTAATTATTGCTTTTATTCCTTCTATTTCAAGAAAATACGGATTGTATAAAATACATATCTGCATTTTTGGTCTACCCGATTTTGTGCAATTACTGCTACTTGTTACCCCTTGTAAATCAGTTTTTTATTTCCATTGAAACATTTTAATGTGCTATGCCGTTATAAAGCCTGAGTATTAAATTATGTAGAACCAAACAAACCATGCATGCTACGAGTCTTGTTTTTTATGCTTGCTGTTGCGTCTTTTGGAGTAGTTAAGTTTAGTAATCAGAGTGTAGAGAAATTTGTAGAGGAAAAGAAAGAGGTTGTAATTGTAGAGGATGTTGATACTGAGCTTATTGATATCGACTTTTGCGGAGATACCATCCCCCTCAAGCAAGCATTTGTAGCCCACCGCTATCAGCGGACAATCAAGGACTACGACAATCCCACCTTCCGAAGAATGAGAAATCGGGTACAGGGTAACATGAAAGTTATCGAGCCTATTCTTCAACGTTACGGCATTCCTGCCGATCTAAAGTACATTCCCATAGTAGAAAGTACCATGACTGCTTCGGCAGTGTCGCCTAGAGGAGCCGTTGGCTACTGGCAGTTTATGCCTGAAACGGCCCGCGAGTTTGGATTAAAAGTGGATGATAGTGTTGATGAACGCAAAAATCTGATTAAGTCTACCCATGCTGCCTGCAAATACCTGCTCAGGTTACACCGTCAATTAGGTTCCTGGACACTGGTAGCTGCGGCATACAACGCCGGTCCTACCCGTATTCGGCGGCATGTAAACCAACAGCAGAATGAAGATTATTTCAGACTGCGAATGAACCAGGAGACTTCACAGTACGTGTTCAGATTGGTAGCTGCAAAAGAATGGTTTACGAACCCTGACCGCTGCAAAGAGTGGAGAGGTGATGACGTATTCACCAGAGTTGCCAAAATCAATGAAACCAAAAAATTGATAGAAGAAGGTGCCATCGCTCGTAAGGCATTGGCTGCGGCAGGATCGTAAGCCAAACCTTCTTTCTACATTCAAGACGCAATAGTTACAATTAAGAGCCGCCCTTTATGGGACGGCTCTTAATTTTTTGGCCCCTCTACAGAGCCTTTGTGAGTTCTTCAATGGCCTTCTCCAGTTGCGGGTCCAGATCGTTGAGGCGGTCAGTAAAGGTCTGCTTTACATAGATGTCGGGTGTGACTCCTTCTTTCTCTATGTTTTTGCCATCAAGCGTGTAGCATCCCCATGAGGGCAGGCGGTAAAACGACCCATCTACCAGCCCCTTGCCCGAGGTAAAGATAATCCAGCGATAGGTTTCGGTACCGATGACCTTACCCAGCTTGAGTTGTTTAAATCCGGCGGCGGTCATTTCCGCATCGGAGAGCGACTGTTCGTTGATGAGCAGTACAATGGGCTTGGCCGCTACCCCGAAGTTAGGCTGGGGAGTGAGGGCTCCCTCACGGTATTTCCACTGCAGGTAAGGCCGCTGTGACAGGAAGTTAAGTACCAGGTCGTGAACATTACCCCCTGTATTGTAGCGCAAGTCCAGGATCAGAGCGTCCTTTTTGTACCAGTCGCGGGTCATATCAACCACAAAACGCTCGTACTCCTGCTGTCCCATATTCTTCATGTGGACGTAGGCGATGCGCTTTTTACTTTTCTCATCTACGTACTTCTGGTTCCAGTCTATCCACTCGTCGTAGAGGTTGCTACCTAGCGAAGCCTGCGGGTGAATACGCACTGTGTACGATGTGTCGGCGCCTTTTCTTCGTAAGGTAAGCTCTATTTCCTGCTCAAGGGAAGGCTTAGTTAAGTATAGATCACGGTTTTGCTGGGCATCAACGGCAATGCCGTTGACGTGGGTGAGCTGGTCGCCGGTGAGTATCTTTTTGTCAGCCTTGTCGGCGGCGCTCCGCTTTACTATACGCTGTACGGTATAGGGATTCACATCATCAAACAGTATGCCGGTTTCCAGTGTGCTGTTTTTGTAGTATACTTTCTCCTCGGGGCCGTTGGAGTACAAGCCCAGGTGCGAGGCATTCAGCTCGCCCAGCATATCATTAAACAACGTACGGAAGTCATCGCGGTTGGTCAGGTAGGGCAGGAATGTAGCGTAGCGATCACGGATGGCTTTCCAGTCGGTACCGTGGAAGGTTTCATTGTAAAAGTTCTCTTCCACACCGGCCCATGCTTCAAGGAACATCTGGTTAAACTCGGCAGCGAGGCTACGCTGAAACGTGTGGCTGATCTGGATGGACTCCGCCCGACATCCTTCGTAGTTGAACTTTCGGATAGAGCCATTGATCAGCAGATAGTACTTATCATCGGCCTGGGCTACATCAAAGCCGCCTACGCCCTCCTCTACTTTCTCAGTTTTGGGAGATTCGAAAGGCTCGTAGGTAGTGCGCCACAGGCTTTCTTTCCCTTTGTCATGATCCGAAACATAGAATACATATGTCTTGGCATCCTTCTGGATCACCAGGGGCGATCCCTGCGCTCCAAACGAAGGGCTCACCTGCTCCATACGGTCAAGGATATCTTCCAGGTCTATGGCAATGGGCTTAACGGGAGCTTCCTCCGGTTCCTTTTCTTCTTTCTTAGCGTTTTTACCCTTTTTCTTCTCGTCTTCTTTTTTGCCTTTGTCGCTAGTAGCACCTTCTGCCAGTGAGTTCTCTTTCTTAAACAGCTCCTCAAACTTTTCACTCCGGTAAGCATCATCCAGCTTGGTGAGTGCCATGCGGTACACCTTGGGGCTCTGCGCGCCAAACGGGTACGAAGGCCTCATGCGGTCACAGGCAAAGTACAGGTACTTGCCGTCGGGCGACCAGGTAGGTTCTACCTCTGAGATACCGGTTTTGGTCAGGTTAAGGGTTGTGTTGTTCTTGATGTGGTGGATAAAGATGTCCCGTTCGAAATCGCGATAGGCCGTAAACAGGATGTACTCACCGTTGGGGGAGAAGCTGGGAACATCGTTCTGGATACCCCATAGTTCTTCTTTGACTACGGTTTTGTTTTCGAGCGTTTTGAGGTCCAAAATCCTGACTTCGTTGCGACCGCTCAAGTATACCCCCAGGGTGCGTTTTTTATTCAGGCTGAGGTTGCGGTTGCTCTGGCTGTCAGTAGTAAGCTGTTTTTCCTTGCCTTTGCCATCCGCCCTTTGGGTGTACCAGTTGGGGTACCCGCCTACGGTCTGGCTGTAGATAAGCGTTACACTATCGGCCAGCCACTTTACTTCCATCACGCGGGCATCGGAGCGGGTCGGAAGCTGCTTCACATACTTTCCTTCGTGGTCCGATACAAACAGCTCTCCCCGTGATACAAAGGCCAGCTTCTTGTTGTCCGGGGCTACGTCAAAGGCCGTAATCTTGTCCCGGGTACTAAACTCCTGCGCCTTGGGTAGCGTACTGTTCTGTACCATACTTAGCCGTACCGGCTGAGAGGTACGGCTCGCTAAGTCATACTGCCATAGCTGATAGTCTTTCTCAAATATTACTTTATTACCATCAGCACTTACCTGAGGTCGCTTGATGGATTCTTTGAAACTTGTAAGTGGCGTCTTGGTGCCATTTTCGAAGGTGTACAGGTTGTACTGACCGTTGGCTTCATCCGATACAAAGTATATCTTACCGTTGCGGTCTATGGTTGCCCACATATCCTTGCCACGGTAGTCGGTATAGCGCTTGTGTTCTTTTGTCTTCAGGTTGTACGACTGAATATCCGGATTAAATTCGCCCTGGTAGCCTTTTCGCATAGCCTGACTACCACTTTCCCAGGTATCGTTGAAGAACAGCTCTCCGCTGGGGGCTTCGGCTACATTATGGATCCGGTTGAAGTAGTGTTTGAACAGGCGTCGAGGTGTACCACCCTTCAATTCTATGGCGTAGGTAGTCCCCCCATTCTGAACACCCGACTCAAAATAGATGGTCTGTGAGTCCCACGACCACCCTTCTACCAGATCGTACGAGCTGTGATAAGTAAGCTGCCGGACGGGACCTCCCGCTACGGGCATCACGTACACATCGGTATTTCCGTTTTCGTTGCTGGAGAAGGCAATCCACTTGCCATCGGGCGATACGCGTGGCCGGGTTTCGGAGCCTTGCATGGCTGTAAGCCGGGTAGCCGATCCGGTAGCTATATCAGCTTTCCAAAGGTCAGATTCATAGCTGAAGATAGCAGCCTGAGCATCGGGAGTGAGAGTAGGGTAAGAGGTAAAGTGGGCATCTGAGCTTTGGGCCATACTATTGGCAGAAAGCAGCAGAGCCGAAAACAGTAAAGTTTTCTTCATGGCATCTAATGAGAGGAGTGTTTATTGGTCAAAAAGGGCATGGTTACTATATATTCTTTGTAACCAATGCGTAAATTAATTGATAGCTTTCAAATACCAAGCGGGAGTCTTTAACTTTGTAGCGTATTTGGTCTGGCTGATTCTATCAGAGACAGTACCGATACCTTTTATCCATTATCACATAAATATATCGCTATGTTGAAAGCTGAAATGGTCACCGAGAAGGGGACGATGTGGATCGAGTTCTATGAGAAGGACGCACCCAATACCGTTAAGAATTTTGTAGATCTGTCGAAGAAGGGCTTTTACGATGGCCTTACGTTTCACCGGGTTATCCCTGATTTCGTAATTCAGGGCGGTTGCCCTCAGGGTACCGGCCGTGGCGGTCCGGGGTACAATATCCCTTGCGAACTGGACGGTGAGAACCAGTACCACGACCGTGGTGTACTGTCAATGGCTCACGCCGGTCGTAACACAGGTGGATCGCAGTTCTTTATCTGCCACAGCCGCCGTCACACTGCCCACCTTGACCGTAACCATACCTGCTTTGGTAAGGTAGTAGAGGGAGTGGACATCGTTGATGATATCCGTCAGGGTGATAAGATCACAAAGATCACCATCCATGAGGATGAGGCGTAAAGAGCTGTAAAGCTTCTATAAGCAAAAGGGCACGAGCTCAGCTCGTGCCCTTTTGCTTACAGACAATGGATTTATTACCAGAAGTAAGTATACAGGAAGGTAATAAGAGATATCACAACTATCGCTCCGATGGTAAAAGAACGGTGCGTCTTGAACATAGAGGCATCAATAGCAAGTCCTTTGTTCTCGCTAGGTAGGGCATAACCCAGGATTACCATGACGGTCACACAGATCAGGTACACCCAGCCCATACGATCAAGGAAAGGTACCTCTGACCAGTCAGCAAACGGCAGCCAGTTGTTGTGCATACCCAGTGCGATCAGGAACCCACCCACGATGGCGAACATAGCGCCGGCCGAGTTGGTACGCTTCCAGAAGAATCCCATACTGAAGGCGGCGAAGATACCGGGAGAAAGCAGACCGGTCATTTCCTGAATAAACTGGAAACCCCCTTTCTTATCGATACCCATGTACGGAGAGGCCACAATAGCGATCACCATGGCGGCTACTACCACCACACGACCTACCATAACCAGCTGTTTTTCGCTGGCATTCTTGCCGAAGTAGTCTTTGAAAATATCCAGTGTAAAGATAGTCGAGATACTGTTGGCCTTACCAGCCAGCGAGGCCACTACGGCAGCCGTCAGAGCAGCAAACGAAAGACCTTTCAGACCTACGGGCAGTAGGTTGAGTAGCACCGGATAGGCTTTGTCAGCATTGATCAATCCATCTTCACCCAGCATTTCCTGTTGAAACATCCCCTTGCTATACAGCGTATAAGCCGCGATACCAGGTAGTACCACAATGATAGGCATCAGGAGTTTCAGGAACGCTGCGAAAAGAATACCATTACGGGCAGTTTTGATATCGGCACCCAGGGCACGCTGCGTGATGTACTGGTTACAGCCCCAGTAGTTCAGGTTCACGATCCACATACCACCTATAAGTACCGTCAAACCGGGTAACTGCATGTAGTAAGGGTTAGCACGTGGCAGGATCATATGGAAGTGATCGTCGTGGTTTTGCATCATCAGGCTAAATCCCTCCATCATACCGGCCCGTCCGGCGTCATCAGATACCAGGTTGAGGGCCAGGTAAGTAGTAGCCAAACCACCGATCACCAGGAAGAATACCTGAATTACGTCCGTATAACCGATTACCTTCATCCCACCCAGGGTAATGATAATGGCAAAAATCGCCAGGGCTATCATACAGGTATAGAAATCAATGCCCGATATACCTGATACCGCCAGAGCTCCCAGGTACAGGATGGAGGTCAGGTTAACCAGGATGTACAGGGCCAGCCAGAAAATCGCCATGATTAGGCTCACTGACCTATTGTAACGCTGGGTCAGGAACTGAGGCATGGTATATATCTTATTCTTCAGGTAGATAGGCATGAAGAATATAGCTACAATGATCAGGGTAGCGGCGGCCATCCACTCGTAGGTAGAGATAGCCAGACCCATGGTAAAGCCATTCCCTGACATACCGATAAACTGCTCAGCCGATATGTTAGAGGCGATAAGAGAGGCACCAATAGCCCACCAGGTGAGAGATCCTTCGGCAAGGAAGAAGTCAGTAGTAGAGGCTTCGGCTGATTTTTTCTTGTGATAAATCCAGTAGCCATATACGGCTACCACGAGAAAGTAAACTAGGAATACAAGGTAATCGAGGAGCTGTAATTGTTGCATGAGGTTATAAGTAAGTCAACAGGTTTTAAGGTTCTACGGATATCGATTCGAAAGGTACTTTTTTTTAGAAAATTGTGCACTATACATATAGGGCTATTACTCTAAAAAAATACTCTGTTCTATGGCTAAAAGGCGAAATGCTTCCTGTTCATTGAGGATGAAGTGGCGTTTCAGGCAATTTTATCTGGCTGCGTAGTTCGGCGGCCTCTTCCATTTGCTTATACACATCTTCAAACGAATCGCCATCCTCCACTCTGACCGTTAAATTTTTTATTCCGGAGCTACCCACCAGCGCCATCCATCTTGACACCTCCATGCCGGCGGTCATGTAAGCCAGCATCACGTGGCGCTGATTGCCGCTAAAAAATCCCCGCATGGTACTTATTTCTTCCAGTTCCAGAAATTCCTGAGCGCCATTGGTTAGGTACAACCACTCATCCATGTAGTCGAGGTAGCGCTGTATCGAATCGGTGCTATTGACAAAGCGGCGGTCGAGCATCAGGGCCAGGCCTTCGTTGAACCACTGAGGTACTTCAGTAGTAGTGGTCCACCAGCCCAGCCGCGTGAATAGCTCGTCGTGGCACATTTCGTGGCTTACAACGTCTTCGTTCAGGCCAAAGGGGTTCAGGATGATGTAGGAGTCGCCCCAGGGAGTACCCAGGCTGCAGCCGGCGCCTTCGTTGCTGTGGCAGTACTTTTCGTACTGAGCGGGACTGCTGCAAAGTATAAAAGTAGCCTCACCACGGGCCGCTCCCCAGAAGCGGGCCACCCGGGTGCGGGCGCGCTGGATGGTCTGGAACATCTGGCGGCGTTGGGGTTGTGTAATGTCCGGACTAACAAAAAGCTTATCATTGACCTTTTCAAAATCCGAGTACCGGACCGTCTGACAATGGAATACATGAGGATAGATAATGTAGTAGCCTACCAACACCGCTAGCAGCCCTATACCGATCAGTCGTCCAACTCGGGTAAACCAACTTTTTGAAAAGGGGGAGGTCTTCAACAAATCCCGGGTTTTGTAGTTTGTAGTTCAGAGTAAAAGTAGTCTAAGTTTTAAAAATAGAAAGTTAACTTTTTAGTACACCCACCTCTAATCAACAATTTTTTCGATGTCAAGCTGTATCATCATTGGCGCCGGCCTGGCCGGTCTTACCGCTGCCTGCGAACTTACCCGCCACCAGTGGCAGGTCACCCTCCTGGATAAAGGCCGGGGCGTAGGGGGCCGAATGGCTACCCGCCGCATCCACAACACCCGCGCCGACCACGGTGCCCAGTACTTCTCAGCCCGCACGCCGGAGTTCCAGGCGCAGGTGCAGGCCATGCAGGAAGCAGGAGTAGTAAAGGAGTGGTACCTGCCGGGGATCGATCATCATCCACGCTATGTAGGCAGCAGCGGCATGAGCGCCGTGCCCAAGTACATGGCTCAGGAGCTGGATATTCGTACGGGAGAAAAGGTGGTACATGTGGCGGGCGACACCACCGGCTGCACCGTACGTACCGAGGCAGGTACTATATACTCGGCTGAGAAACTTATCATCACCATACCCGCCCCGCAAGTCAAAGTACTACTTGCGGACAGCAGCATCCAACTACTGGCACCTGACCAGTTAGCTCTGGATTCTATTGCGTACCAGCCCTGCCTGGCCGTCATTGCGGAGCTAAACCAGCCAAGCCGGATTCCCGCCCCCGGAGGTATACGATATGAAGAAGGACCTATTTCCTGGATTGCAGATAATCAGCAGAAAGGCATCATCAACGATTCAACTACCGTCACCATCCACGCAAGTCCACAGTATAGCCGGGAGCACCTTGAGGGCGATCTGAATAAAGTAGGAGAGAAGCTGATCGCTGAGCTACACGAGTGGATACCTGCCGAAGCGGTCGAGAGTTTTCAGGTACACCGCTGGCGGTACAGCCTCTGCGATCAGCGCCATCCGGAGCCTTACCTGCGGTGTGATACCCCATTTTCCATGTTGTTGGGTGGAGACGGTTTCGGAATGGGGAATGTGGAGGGAGCCTACCAGTCAGGCTTACAGATGGCGCGGTACCTGGTGGGGGAGGGGAAGAGAAAAAAACTTTCTATGGAATAGCCTGGCTATGTAATGAGCAGGCTACTCCTTCTTTTTAGGCAGTAGCTCGATCAGCTCCTTCTCGCCGTTCAGCAGGTAGTAAGCCACGAACTTCATCGGTTGACTAGCCGAGTAGTTGTCAAAATGGAGAATGGGAGTATCGGCGGGTTCAAAGAAAGCATCACCGGCCCGTAGTACCTGGGCCGGTTGACTTTCTATCTGCAATAAGCAAGTACCTTCTACAATATAGCCCACTCCCGGGCAGGGATGCTTATGGTAAGCTCCTTTTTGTCCACCTTTGAATTACACGGATGCTTATTCCTCTATTCAACAACTATTGAAACCTTCGGGTACAAAATGAGTTAATGGTGGTAAACGCTAACAAAATGAACAAGGGCAAATTACTAGTAGGTGGAGCGCTTCTGGGGGTAGTGGTCATTACGGCTTTGAACTCCTGCCGGAGTATACCACGAGGGGCTACGGCGGTTCAGCCGTTCGATGTGGAGAGGTACCTGGGCAAGTGGTACGAAATAGCCCGGTTTAACTACCGCTTCGAGCGGAACCTGAATAATGTGACGGCCAACTACTCATTAAATCCGGATGGAAGCATCAAGGTACTTAACCGGGGGTATGATCAGAAAGAAGAGGAGTGGGAAGAAGCTACCGGCAAAGCGAAGTTTGTAGCGTCACCGGATAAGGGAAAGCTGAAGGTGACCTTTTTCTGGCCTTTTTATTCAGGTTATAATGTTATTGAAATTGATCCGGAGTACCGGTACGCTCTCGTAGCAGGCAAAGATCTGGACTACCTCTGGTTGCTGTCGCGGGAAACTACCATGCCTGAGGCTGTAAAACAAAGGTACCTCGAAAAGGCCCGCAGCATCGGTTATAATACATCCCGATTGATCTGGGTAGAGCATACTAAGTAGCAATAATTTTATAAGGAGTAGCCGCTCCTACACCCGATCCATTTCTCCGACCAGCGCACCCTCAACTACATGGCGCCACCGCTCCATCAGCGCGGGTACATCTTCCTGCGTGAGTCCGGTGGTAGGTATAGGCTCGTGTACAATGGCGCGTACGATACCCGGGTGCAGGCGCAGGGGTGTTACGTCCGGCAGGAGCAGGTGATTGGTCAGGAGCGTGATAGGTACGATAGGTACCTGCTGCTGAATGGCCATAATGAAGGCTCCTTTCTGGATAGGTAGATGCAGCTTAGGAGGATGTTTGGATACAATACCTCCCTCCGGAAAAATCATCACGCTACGGCCAGAAGCCAGCGTCCTTATGGACTTATTGAGCGAGTAGGCGCGGCTGTGGCCCTTGTCACGGTCTACCTGTATATGCAGCTTCGCAAACATATAGCCGAATAGGGGGACCTTCTTCACCCCGTGCTTCCCCACAAACGCATAGTAATTATCCAGGATAACGCCCATGGTGGCAATGTCAAGGTAGGAGAAGTGGTTGGCGCAGAATACATAGGAACCCCGCGGCTCTGGCCGAAACTGATATTCTATGTCAAACCGGATACCCACCAGCGGAAACAGCAGCTTACCCCACAAACGATTGATGTAGTGCGCATAAGGCTTCCACTCCTCCCTTTGCAGGAAGATATACGTAAAGGGGAACAGCAGCAGAAATATCGTAACGAACCAGAACGCGCACCAGATCGTATATAGCAGCGAAAACAAACGCATGTACTTGTAGCCGGGTATAAGGGTAGAAAGTGCTAATGTAAGCAGATTAAAAAACAAAAATCTCCTCTGGAAGGAGAGGAGATTTTTATAACAGTCCACAGAAGCCCGTGGAGACATGGGCCACGGTGACGGGTAAAGATAACAGCTTACCAGCTATTAGTGCTTGAAGTGGCGGACGCCGGTAGTTACCATGGCTACGCCGTTGGCATTGCAGTACTCGATGGAATCCTTATCGCGGATAGAGCCACCGGGTTGTACTACGGCCGTGATACCTGCTTCTTTGGCTATTTCTACACAGTCGGGGAAGGGGAAGAAAGCATCTGATGCCATCACCGATCCGTTCAGGTCAAAACCGAAAGACTTTGCTTTCTCAATGGCCTGACGCAGGGCATCCACGCGGGAGGTCTGTCCGGTACCGCTGGCCAGGAGCTGGTCTTCTTTGGCCAGTACGATGGTGTTGGATTTGGTATGCTTACACACTTTCATAGCAAACTCCAGCGCACGCAGTTCGTCTGCAGAAGGTGCTTTCTCAGTAACGGTAGTCATCTGAGCGGCGGTTTCGGTAGCCAAGTCTTTATCCTGTACCAGTACTCCGTTCAGGATCGTCTTGAACATTTCACCGGGCAGAGCTACTTCTTTGCGCTGTAGCAGTATACGGTTCTTCTTTGACTTAAGTACTTCCAGCGCTCCTTCTTCGTAGCCCGGTGCAATCAGGATCTCCATGAACAGCTTATTCAGCTCCTCAGCCGTAGCTACATCTACTTTAGTATTAGTAATTACCACTCCACCAAAGGCCGAAACCGGATCACAAGCCAGTGCATTGAGGTAAGCCTGCTGAGCCGTGGCCGCCGTAGCGATACCACAGGCGTTGGTATGTTTGATGATGGCAAAGGTAGGACCCGCTTCGGTAAATTCGTCGATCAGTCCCACACAGGCATCTACGTCTACGAGGTTGTTGTACGAGAGCTCCTTGCCGTGCAGCTTGTCAAACATGGCATCCAGATCACCGTAGTAGGTAGCTTTCTGGTGCGGGTTCTCGCCGTAGCGAAGCGTCTGCGACTGCAGGCCACGGAAGTTATAGATATCCGAGTCGGCTCCCAGGAAGTAGCTGTTGATGGCCATATCGTAGTGCGACGACGTTCCAAACGCCTGCTGGGCGTAGGTGCGGCGGTCTTCCAGGTCGGTAGAGCAGCCTTTCTCTGTAAGCAGGGCCAGTACATCAGCGTATTGGTTGCGGGTAGATACGATCAGAGTATCTTTGAAGTTCTTGGCGGCAGCCCGGATCAGCGAAATACCTCCAATGTCAATCTTCTCGATGATATCTTCCTCACTGGCTCCGGAGGCTACGGTTTCCTCGAAGGGGTACAGGTCTACGATGACCATGTCCAGCGCCGGGATGTTGTACTCAGCAGCCTGCGCTACGTCTCCTTCGTGGTCGCGGCGGTACAGGATCCCTCCGAATACAGCCGGGTGCAGGGTCTTGACGCGGCCTCCGAATATAGAAGGATAGCCCGTCAGCGATTCAACGGCCGTTACCGGAATGCCCATTTCTTCAATGAACGTTTGGGTACCACCAGTAGAGTAGAGATTCACACCATTTTCGTGCAGGAGACGAACAATGGGCTCGAGGCCATCTTTGTAATAAACAGAAATGAGCGCGGATTGAATTTTTTTAGACATTGCGACGCTTCGTTCGTATTTTAGTGAAATAGATCTAGATATTATGATTCAGAGGAGATTGCGTGTGGAAAAGAGCCCTTGCGGCTACTCTCTTTTTAAAATAAGCCGCAAAGATAGTGTAATCCTCAACTAATAGTAACTATTATGCAAACTCTACCTCATACTTCTCAGGTGGCACCCAGCCACAAGGGGCTGCCACTGGTCGGTAATACCTGGCATTTTGTGCGTGATCCGCTGAATTTTCTGCTCGATCTGCAGGGGCAGTACGAGCGGCTGGTCAGGGTCAATGTACTGGGCCGCGACATCACGGTACTGCTGACGGCTGAGGATGCCAAGCACGTCTTACAGGAAAACAACCGCAACTACCACAAGAGCGAAGCCTACAAGATACTGGCGATCTTCCTGGGCAATGGCCTGCTCAACAGCGAGGGTGACTTCTGGCGGAGGCAGCGCAAGCTGGCTCAGCCGGCCTTCTACAAGCAGCGCCTGGCCCTGATGACCGACATGATGGTACACGAAACGCAGGTACTGTTAGCTGAGTGGAAAAAGCATGATCATAGCCAGGCGCGAGATATCACGGCCGATATGCTGAGTTTGACGCTCAATATCGTGACCAAAGCCCTGTTCAGTACCGATGTGGGAGACCGCGTAGCGGGTATATCGGGAGCGCTCAATGACATCATGCACTACTCTGACAATGCACTCAAAAGCTTCGTAAATATCCCTTTGAAGTACCCTACACCCGGTAACCTGCGCTACCTGAACGCGGTAAAAAAGGTGGAGGGACTCATCTACGACATTATCAACAACCGCCGGGACGAAAGCGCCCGCAACCCCGATGTCCGCTACGATGACCTGCTGGATATGCTCCTGCACGCCCGCGACGAAGAAACCGGCGAAGGTATGTCGGATAAGCAGGTACGCGATGAGGTAACTACCATCTTCATGGCCGGGCACGAAACTACCGCCAACGCGCTGTCGTGGGCCTTATACGTACTGGCTCAGCATCCAAAAGTTCAGAAGCGGCTCAGGGAGGAGGTCATACAGGTAGTGGGTGACGAGGGAGTACCTACTTTTGAGTCGGCCCGGCAACTGGGCTATACCCTGCAGGTTGTACAGGAGGTAATGAGGCTCTACCCGCCCGCCTGGATGGTGGGGCGGCGTACGCTGACCCCTGATTACATAGGAGGGTACACAATTAAGCCTGACTCCTACGTGCTGGTAAGCCCTTATGTACTGCATCGCCACCCCAACTACTGGCACCAGCCGGAGGTATTCAACCCCGATCGCTTTGCACCGGAGGCTATCAAAGAGCGTCCTACCTATGCCTATATACCTTTTGGGGGCGGCCCCAGAATGTGCATTGGCAACAATTTCGCTCTGCTTGAGATGCAGGTGGTACTGGCCTTATTAGTACGGGATTTTGATATTCAGCTGCTTTATCCCGGACAACGGGTGGAATCTGAGCCTATGGTCACCTTGCGACCCAAGGCGAGTTTGCGGTTAAAAGTAAGAGGGGTAAGGTAGAGGGGAGTAATTATTTGTTGTCATTGTTTGGTTGCAATGGCTTGAATTTCAATTATATAATTTGTAGATTAGTCTTCTATCTCAGACACTCTCCTCGTACCAGCCCTAAAATAGTGTTTATTAACATAACTCATAGGCTTATGTGTACGGTAGAAAAATTAGTAAAAGACAAGAAAGACCAGCGTGTGTGGTATGTTACTCCGCAGCAAATGGTTATTGAGGCACTTCACCTCATGGCTGAAAAAGGGATAGGTGCCCTGCCAGTTATGGATGGTCAGACTTTGGTGGGAATCTTCTCCGAGCGGGACTATGCCCGAAAGGGAATTATACAGGGACGGAAAGCCAAGAGTACGCCAATTATGGAAGTAATGACTCCAAAGGTGTACACCGTAACGCCTGATTTGGATATTACAGACTGTATGGAGCTTATGACCCAGAAGAAGATCCGGCACCTGCCTGTCATGGAGCAGGGACGTGTTATAGGTATCCTAAGTATAGGTGATATTGTGATGGCGATGATTCAGGAACAGGGAGAGCATATCAACTATCTGGAGCACTATATCATAGGTATATAGAAGGCTTACCGGATAAATACATTGTGTGATAGATTATCAGGCCGGGCTACGTCGTATCCCGGCTTAATTTTTATATACTTGCTCTGATAGTCTAGTTTATACTTTATACTAATACAGCAAATCACACATGAATCTTGATCTTTCTGGTAAAACAGCCCTTGTTTGCGGCAGTACCCAGGGAATAGGCTACGCTTCGGCCGTAGAATTGGCTCTGTTGGGTGCCAATGTTACACTTATAGCCCGGAATGAACAAAAACTAGCGGAGGCTGTCGACACCCTGGATATATCGCGGGGGCAGCTTCATCGTTACGTTGTGGCAGATTTTGCCGATAGCGGGAACGTAAAAGAGGCCATTGATGGATACCTGAGGCTGGTGCCGGATGTACACATACTGGTCAATAATACAGGAGGACCATCGGGAGGATCTATCATTGACGAAGCTCCGGAGAAATTCCTGAAAACCTTTGAGATGCACCTGATCAACAACCAGATCCTGACCCAGGCCGTAGTACCCAGTATGAAACAGGCAGGTTTTGGCCGCATCGTCAATATTATCAGTACATCGGTGAAGCAACCCATAGTGGGGCTGGGCGTATCCAACACCATACGCGGAGCCGTAGCCAACTGGTCCAAGACTCTCTCGCTGGAACTGGGCAAGTATGGTATCACAGTTAATAATGTATTACCGGGTTATACACGTACCAGCCGACTGGATGCGGTACTGGGTATGCGCGCCGAAGCACAAGGCAGAATGGTGGATGAAGTGGCTGCTCATATGGAGTCGGAGATACCGGTGGGCCGCTTCGCGGAGGCTGAAGAAGTGGCGGCTGCGGTGGCCTTTCTGTGTAGTCCGGCGGCAGCCAGCATCAGCGGTATCAATATACCCGTGGACGGTGGCAAAACAGGTAATCTATAAATTCCACCGGCATTAGTAGTAGTACGGCCCCTGGCGATATCGCCAGAGGCCGTAAACTTTATTTGGTAGCTTTTTTCTCTACATGCTCCAGGAAAGTGTCAGGCTCTTCGGTAGGTGCCTGCTCATAGCTTGGTTTGGTCTTGGTCATTAGTGCCAGACCTATACCGAGCACGCCCAGTGCGATCATGGGGTATTTTATCCGATTATCCAATTTGGCTACATAGGGTACCGCCATCATCAGAGCACTTACCCCCAGGTCCATCGCCATGTGAGTTTTCATATCAATGGCCTTTACTGCTCCTGTCTCGTGGTTGGTCATAAGTCCCTGAGCCAGGATACCCGCACCAATTGTTGGCAGCAGCTTATTGGCCGTTCCCTGATTTTTCAGTCGACCATCGGTCATAGCTTTAAGCACCACGGGTGCCGCCATAAGAGCAGCACTGTATACCATATCCATGATACCATGTGCACGTGTTGGAATACGAATCATAAGATGAATCTGTTTAAAAAGTTAATGGTGTGTTATAATAGCTTAGTGCTTGACCTGTTTCTGGTACTACTCAGAAAGTGGTCATGGAAGTAGAGAAAAAGATAATGCCAGCAGGAATTGAGCGACTGATGGGATTAGTGGTTTAGTCACTACTACGGTAGTTGGTTAGCGCCCATACAACCAGAACAACTATCCCAAAGCCTAAGTAGAAGTTCTTTGCCAGGCTTTCCTCAAAATAAAATAGAGAGGCCAGTACGGCCAATATGCCTACTATTAACTCTACATAACCATGAATGGGGAAAGGGACGAGTTTGAACATACCACCTGGAAAGCGGGTCACGAGCGTAAGTACCAGATGTATTCCTCCCAGTACAAACGTGAAGGCCGATAGCGAAGAGTCCCAGCTGTACAAACCTGCCACAGACCAGAGCGAAACAACCAGCAGATAATCAAGAATAGCGTGGAATCGTGGAGATATAACCTTCATATATCATTTTAATAGTGTGAGTTATAGCTTCCTTAACTCGCTGATGAAGGATTTAGTTATCGGAGTGTAGGGTGGGCGAGTTGTAGAAAGGAGTTTTAAAAAAACACCCGCAGATTCTTAGACCTGCGGGTGTCTTCATTAAAAGCTACCTATTACTTATTCATTTTCACCAGCGACTTGTCGTATAGCTTCTGGTGGACCTGGTGGAGCTTTTCCACGGGTACCTTCTGTACCTTCCGGTCATAGGTCATCAGGCCATTTACCTCTACTTCCACGTCGGTAGTCTGGGTGTAGATAGCAGCCGAAAGGCCGTCCTTGATCAGACCGGTTATGTTATCAATAAAGGTTTTGTAGCGGTCAAACATCTCATCGGACGTCTTAAACGTCTGGTAACCCCAGTTGTTTTTCTGCTGCCAGGTGTGCCCTTCAACGGGTAGACCCAGTCCACCGTATTCACCGAGTACCAGTACCTGCTTGGTACCAAACAACTCAGGGTCGGGCATGGCGGGTGCGGGGTAGTTGTGCAGATCGATCATGTGTCCTACCGGGAAGAAGTTACCCCCGCTGGCGCTGTTGACCAGGCGGGTAGGGTCGTACTGCATGGTCCAGTTGGTGATGTCTTTGGTCTTGAACTGTCCCCAGGCTTCATTGAATGGTACCCACACCACGATAGAAGGGAAGTTGTAGTTGGCATCCATGATGGCCTTCCACTCCGTGCGGAATATCTTTTCGGACTCCGGCGTACGATCTTTCTCGGTACCCAGTCCGGCTACCCCCGGGCGGGCTTCCCAGCGGTTGCCCATGTCGCCGCTTGGCATATCCTGCCATACCAGCATACCCATCTTGTCGCAGTAGTAGTACCAGCGGGCAGGCTCTACCTTTACGTGCTTCCGGATCATGTTGAAGCCCATGTCTTTGGTCTTTTCGATGTCAAAGCGAAGTGCCTCGTCGGTAGGAGCCGTATAAAGGCCATCGGGCCACCAACCCTGATCGAGCGGGCCAAACTGGAATACAAACTGGTCGTTGAGCAGCATACGCTGGATACCCTGCGCATCGGGCTTTACGGATATCTTACGCATGCCGAAGTAGCTCTTGACCTCATCTATTACCTTGCCGTTGCGCACCAGCGACACCGTCAGGTCGTATAGGAAAGGATTACTGGGTGACCACAACTTAGGCGAGCTGATTTGCAAAACGGCTTCTGAGCCAGGAGCTACCTCCTGCTGGGCTACCTGAGTGGTACCGTCCATGGCCGTAATCCTAATGAGGTCGTTGGGCTCATCGTTGTGTCCCTGTACGGCTACCGTCAGAGTTTTGTTATCTATATTAGGAATATTTCTGATGTCGGAGATATAGCTGGTAGGTACTGTTTCCAGCCATACGGTCTGCCAGATACCCGTTACAGGGGTGTACCAGATACCGTGCGGATTTTTGATCTGCTTGCCGCGGGGCTGTGGGCCGTCGCTGCTGGGGTCCCACACCCGTACGGCGATCTGCTGATCCCCCTTCACCAGATGAGGCGTAATGTCAATAGAGAACGGATCGTAGCCGCCCTGGTGGGAACCCGCCTTCTTGCCGTTAACGTATACATCGCACTGCCAGTCTACCGCCCCGAAGTGCAGAAGTACGTTCTGGTTTTTGAGCTTGTTTGGAAGCTTAACCGTCCGCTGGTACCACAGCACGCTGTCTTTACCTACGGTGCGGCCCACGCCCGACAGGGCCGACTCTACCGCGTAGGGTACCAGTATTTTTCCTTCAAATGTAGCAGGCTTGGTCTGGTCCTGAGCACCGGCTTTGATAGCGTAGTCCCAGAGTCCGTTCAGGTTTTGCCAGTTGGCACGTACCATTTGCGGACGCGGATATTCAGGAAGCGGAGCCGCCGGATTAACCTGAGTAGCCCAGGTAGTGGATATCTTACCCTCTACCGGTTTCCAGTCCTGCGACTGGGCGGTGGCCAGCTGTATACTGCCAAACAGGATGAGGGCCAATAAGGATCTTTTCATACGCGATACGCAATGTGTTTAGGATGAGGTGACCGGGCCTATGTCCCGTACTCTAAAAAGAAGATTTACCTCATTCCTAACTACAAGCTTCGCGAGATTTATATGAATGGTACTGGTAGCTACCCCCGCAGATCATCCGCATCGAACTTCACCGGCAGTAGATTAGAGATGGATTCGGAGACAATAACACCTCCATCGGGCCGCATCATTAGGAGGCGAATCGGCTGTTTTTGACGGTGTTCGTACTCGAGCAGTGACTGGCGGCAGGCCCCGCAGGGCGATACCGGTTTGTACTCCTCCTGCTGACTGGGCTGGGCCACACCTGGTCCAGCCAGACCGGGCCGGGCCTCGCCGGGCCGGGCTACCACCGCAATCGATTGGATCTGCTTGTCGGGGTAGTTAGCACCTACCCAGTAGATCACCGACTGCTCGGCGCAGGAGCCGGAGGGGAAGGCTGCGTTTTCCTGATTACCGGCTGTAAACACAGTACCGTCTTCGAGCAGGACGGCCGCTCCCACATGGAAGTTGGAGTAAGGAGCGTAGGACTTGCGGGTGGCCTGGCGGGCTGCTTCCATGAGCTGTTGTTCCGCTTCGGGTAGTTCTGATTCGGTAGGATATGAAGTCAGACAAATATTCAGTTGGACTTTATTCACGTACATGCGGATTAGTAGTACTACATAGTAAAAGGGACATTTTAACGACAGATCGTCTGTGAATGTTTAAAGCAACCCGGTTTTGAGAAGGAATCCGGCCCAGTTTATGACAATTGCCAACTCATTGATATATTTAAGCTTGTAAACCCAGATTATTCATGGAAAAAGAAATTACAAAAAAGTACAGCAATGGAGAGGTGACCATTGTGTGGCAGCCGCATAAGTGTATTCATTCAACGCTCTGTTTCCGCGGACTTCCCGGAGTTTTTGATCCGCGCAACCGTCCCTGGGTCACCATCGATGGGGCCGAAACAGAATCGATCGTAGAACAGATTGATAAATGTCCGTCGGGAGCGCTTTCGTACTATATGAACAGTAGTACTCTAGAGCCCATAACCATAGAAAACACGACTCTGGTAGAAGTACTTCCCAAAGGCCCGCTGCTGGTGTACGGTAACCTGAAAGTAAAGGATGCGGTAGGGCAGGAAGCAGATAAAAGCAAGGTAACTGCCTTTTGCCGCTGTGGCCAATCCCACAACAAACCCTACTGCGATGGCAGCCACTTGAAAGTTGATTTTGAAGGCTAACTGCTGGACAATGAAAAGATATATACCCTGGTGTCTGGGACTTTTGATGGCTTGCTCGGGCGATGATCCGGTTGAACCTACGGTATATGATGTACCGAAGGTGGTGGAAAAGTACGTTCAAAGTTTTGTGGAAGAGGGGCAGAAGCGAGGCATAGATATCAAACTGGAAAACCTCATTGTGGAGATCAAGGCTACCGGTGCTACTTCAGGAGATGAGTGCGGTAGTTGTACGCAGGCAGGTACTAATGGTCAGCGCAAGATCACTCTGGTAGAAACCGGTCTTTGCTGGGGAACTACCATCGAACAGAACCGCGAGGCTTTGGTATTTCATGAACTGGGGCACTGCCTGCTCCAGCGCGACCACCGCGACGACCTGCTGCCCGGTGGCGCTCCGGTCAGCCTCATGAATTCCCGGGCCGTAGGCTTCTACGAAGCATGTGCCTACCCCATAGGTAACGAGGACGAATGCGACAAACGCTACCGCCGTACCTACTACCTCGACGAACTCTTCAATGCCAAAGTACCTGCCCCGGACTGGGCCAGGTAACCTCACAAGCGCCTGTGGCTGCTAGTAAGTACCATCGATGCGGGTGCAGATCTGTCAGAGAGTACCCCTTAGTGGAGACAGGTACTAAGGGCGAGTAGCAAGTACTTCCCTTACAGATGTCCACCGGATACCTGGGTAGCGGTTGTTGTCGAGCGGTTCCAGTTTGGCTTGCCCGCTTAGCATATTGCGCAGGTACTGCATCCCCTGCCAGGGTGGGAAAACATCGTCGTTTTTGGGCATGACTGCACGGGTTACTTTGATCATAGTGTCCAGCGTTTGGAGCCCTCCGACGCGAAATAGGCGAAATTCCTTTCCAGTCGCTTCACTGGCCGCTTCTCTTAGTCCGCGGGGGCTAAGTACATCACCAGCAACGCGGAGGTACCGGGGAGTAGTAGCGTCAAGGGCGGCAGCAGCGGTGTACTGAGCCGTATTCTCCGTAGTAGTGAAGTCCAGCGGCTGGTCGGCATTGCCCCAGTAGACCACCCGGTTGAGCGGGAAAAGAATAACCGGTGCCTGGCCAGTCAGCAGGTCGGTAAACATACCGTTAAGAACCGATGTGGCGGCGATGGGTGCCTTATCGAGGCGCTCCCGAAACGCCTGGCGAAGGTCGAGGTTACGGTTAGTCCCGGGAGGTAGCCCGGTGTAGTCAATGGCGTAGTCAGAGGGAATAAAGCGGGGAACACTGGCTTCAACCGCCGCCTGGAGCAAGGCCGTTTGGGCGTCTACAATCACCTCCCGTAGTCCTGACAGCGCCGATACTACGCAGTCGGCACCCATACAAGCGGTAACCAGCCCGGAAGTACTGCTGAAGTCAACCTCAACGATCGAAGCCCCCAGTTGTCGCAACGCTTCAACAGCCTTGCCGGTACTTCCGGGACGGACAATAGCCCTTACCTGGGCTCCCTGTTGAAGTAGTGACCGGGCTATGCGCCCACCCAGATCACCAGTGGCTCCCGCCAGTACTATTGTTTTATTCTCACCAGCTACAGCCATGCTTTTGTTTTATAGTCTGAACCACAACAGTAGGGTGAAGGCAAATGTTAAGGAGGCATACCTAAGGCTTACCGGCAGCCAGGCAGCTGGGATCAGCAACTGACAGCTTACCGGGAGCAGGTCTGGGATAAGAGGCATGGACTGTATCAGTCCAGGCGGAGAGGCACTACTTGTCGCTCTTTTGTTTTAGCAGTTCGTAATCCTGCAGTACCAGTTTGATACTCGCAACCAGCAACTCCGGATCATCGTAGTGGACAAAATGCCCGGCATCGCCACTATAGAACAGCATTCCCTTATCCACTGATTGGACTACATCCATCCACCGGCCCCCCCTGACCCTCATTTTCGATCTGAATTTTGCTATATTTTCCGGAGTGCGGGAATCCTCGGGAGCATCAAACCGGCCACCCGTGATGATATGGACCGGAATATTGGGAAGCGGGCTTTCCGTTATCTCCTTAAATTCCGTTTTTCGCAAGTCAGCCAGTACTATTCCTTCTTCTTTAATTGACGGGGGCGCATCCCGATTTCTGTCTTCCAGGAAAGATACGATTCCTGCGACTTCTTTATCAATGCGGGCCTCATCCCATCCCAAAGGCTTATAGTAGTCCCGCTTATTCTGATGATTTTCGGTAAAATCAGCCGGGTCAATAATGACAAGTCCTGCCAGTACCTCAGGAAAGTATACCGCAAAGCCACGTACATACATACCTCCCAGCGAATGTCCCACCAGTATATAAGGGGGCTTTATTTCTAGCTGGTTAAGTACTTTAATCAGCTTATCGGATACATTTTTGATAGTGGGCATCTCATTATCCGGCTCCGACTCACCTATGCCGGGCCTGTCATACGTAATTAGTGGCGCCAGCTCAGATACCCCTTTCAGCACTCGGTCCCAGTTATCCATAGGAGTACCGTATCCACTTTCAAATACCACTACCGGCTGTCCTTCCTTACGTTTTTCCAGTCCGATGGTATTAATCATTATTCTGGTGCCATCAATGCTGATCGCTCTTTTTTGAGAGTGGGCGCATAGGCTTAGTAAAAGTGCGGCTGTGAGTACTACGAGTTTTTTCATCATTAGCAGTTTTATCCATGTAAGGTCCTACGGCAGTTTTTATCACTAATAGTTCCCATACCGTAGCTGAGGGGCTACTAAATAATGGATTCGTTGTAGGTAGTATACAAGGGTTAAATTATTTAGACAGAACCGCTACGAAATATAGGCATACTCTAAATAAAATGTTTCTTTGCCGTAGATGTTCTTTGGCAATACCAGAGGCAACTGTGTCATTTTACTATACCAATCAACAAACTAACCATTTTAGCGACCATGAAAACCTTTCACCTCTCTATCGACCTCAAATCATTTTTTATGGGTGCCCTTACCCTGGGAGGTATTCTGCTACTGGCCAACTTCACACCTGTCGAGAAAGCTAAACCTGAGTCTGACATTATAGATACCCGTCGTTTCCAGGTTGTAGCCGGTGAGCGAGAAACTATTATCCTGGATACCCAGACCGGACGTTTCATTGTTTCACCGGGTTATATCGGGCAACCCCGCTGGGTGAACGGAGATTTTGAAGAACTACAGAAGCGGGAGAGGAAGTAGGGAAAGTACTTCATCCCTGGGCGGTGGTGGCACCGGCTATGGAGAAGATTATGAAGATATTTGAATCTTATCTATAGTTGAAAAAACAAATAGCCGCCACTTTAAAGTGGCGGCTATTTGTTTAAAAGGTAATTATCTAAAGTCTACTTCAGCATCGGAAACAAACGCTTTAGATCAGCCTCACTAGGGCGGGCGCCGTATTCGCATACTTCAAAGGCTTCGGCGTGTTGTACCTGAGCAGCTTTGTCCTTACCGTACCACTTTTCCAGTGAAGCCCGTACTTCGGGTGTGATCTTGGTGGCGCGGGTTTCGCCCAGCCATTTTTCATGATCCGCTTTGTTGGCAGGTACCTGATCCAGAAAGCCGCCGATCCAGGGGAGCCACTCGTAAAACTGCGACTGGTGGGCATCCATGGCGTGAATCTTCTGCGCGTACACGGGCGTGATATCAACGGCTACATCGGGACGGAACGGGTTAGGCCGCTGGAAGTGATCCTGGAAGTACAGGAAGATCGGGTTCTTCTTCAACGGTGGTGTCTCGGGAGCAACATTCGGAACGGCTACCATATAGGCTGCATCCTGGACGAGTACACCTGTATACCGGTGGTCGGGGTGGTAGTCGTTGGGACGGGGGGCAATCACTACGTCGGCATTCCACTCACGGATCTTCTTGATGATCTGCAGGCGGGTTTTCAGGTCCGGCAGGAGCTGGCCGTCGTGATTGTCGAGTACATCGTAGGTAACGCCAAAGCGCTTACCGGCTTCCTTGGCTTCGGCCAGTCGGCGTTTGGCCAGAGAGGCTCCTTTGTCGGTCTGGTGGCCGGCATCGCCGTTGGTGACGGATACAAACTTGACCGCGTGGCCCATCGAGGACAGGAGCGCGGCTGTACCGCCGCCTTTGATGTCGCAGTCGTCAGGGTGCGCGCCGATCATGATGATGCGGAGTTTTTCTGAAGCGTTCTGAGCCATCACTACGGCTCCGGTACTGAACACAAAAAGGAGTAACAGCATACTTCTGAGCAGTGTGTTTGCCCTCAGTGTCAAAAGTTGATTACATGTAAACATACAGGGTTAGGTTTAGGAGTATTAAATAAAGGGTAATCTCGTGTGAAATAATGAGTTTTAGTTGACATCTCTGGCCATGAATGTTCTGGCCTTGGCTTTTATTTTATCCGCTTCACAGCCGTTGGCTAGGTGGCCGCAGTTGCCGGTGAGCTCAAGTACTTCTGCTTTGAGGTCGTGGGCCACCTGAATAGCCGATAGTGGGTTGACCATGTGGTCCTGTAAAGCTACTATTACGAGTGCTTTGGCCTTAGTATCCCGAATGGCCTTTGCCCGGTCACGGCCTCTAAACACATCGTGCCCCAGCATAGCCCGTAGCTGTGAAGCCCAGTTGTAGGGGTCGTTGTTTTTGACGTATTCGGCTTCTTTGGCCTGCAGGTACTTCTTAAACTCCGGCTCGGTGGGGAGCTTGGTGTAGTAGTACTCGGGTGAAGTAAGATGCATTTCGTGCAGAGCCCCGACGGTCTTCATGGCGTCAGTGCTGTACTTGCCGCGTTCCAGTACGGCCAGTTGGGTGCCCCATAGAAACCGATCATGGGCTGACTGATCGGGAGTACCTACGATGGTTACCACCTTATCCATCATGTTGGGGTAGGTAAAGAGCCACTCAAAGGTCTGCATACCGCCCATAGATATACCGGCTACGGCGTAGAGATGAGGGAGCCTCAGGTGCTTCGTGACCAGCTCATACTCGGCCCTCACCATGTCCCGGATCGAAAACTGGGGGAACTGTGCCCCCGGCTGAGCCTTGCTGTTGGAGGGCGAAGAGGAAACGCCGTTACCCAGCGCATCTACCACGATGGTGAAGAAGCGGGTACTATCAGCTACCTGATCGGGAGCCGCCATAAATAGCTTGTCTACGCTCTTTCCTGTAAACCAGGTAGGTACCAGGATAGTATTGGAGCGATTGGCATTGAGCTTCCCGGCGGTACGGTAGCCGAGGCGGCAGTTTTTGATCACCTGCCCATTTTCAAGTTTAAAATCACCTAAATTATAATAGCGTTGCTGAGGCAGCCGTTGCTGCGCAAAGGTGAAGTGAGTAATTAGTAATGTAACAAGTAACAGGCAACAGGACTTCAGACGCATGATTTGAAATAGTGATACTTCACCTAAAAGTGCACAGGCCCGGTAATACTACTGCCAATACTATGAAATACGGGTTCGGCAACTAACAAAACAGGAGGCCCCATGCGGGGCCTCCTGTACGATTATTGACTACTATCAATCTTTATTTGTCCAGTACCACTACATTCTCTACCAGATAAGAGCCGGTGTCGGTGATGAGGGTATAGCCGGTATCCAATTTACCTGCGTTAGCCTGTATCAGTCCCACTTTCCAGGCCGAAACAGCTCCTGTGGCCGGCTCGTAGCAATATAGTACATCTCCTTTTATCAACTCTTCCACCCTTTTACGGCCAGTTGCAGTCTGGACGGGGTGGCAGGGCGTCGCCTCCAGCAGCAGAGCCGGTACCAGCGGCCAGCTGTTGCGACTCGCGGTCAGTTCATCCACCGGGCGCAGGTACAGTTGGGTAAGGGCAGTGCCCATATTTTCCAGTTTATCTACCTGCCGCACCAGGGTGGTCGTAATCTGCTTGTTGGCGTAGGCTATCACGGTATCACCGGCTTGTACGGTGGAGATGGATTTGGTACTTCCGTCCGCCATTTTGACCGACACATGCTCCGGGAAACAGTACAAATCCGGCTTTGGCAACGCCTCAGACGCTGTATCCGAAGGCATGAGCCGGAGCGCCTGGGGCTGCTCTACCTGAGCCCATGCACTCAGGTAAAGCAATACGATCAGCAGGGTAAGGGTAAAGGTACGCATGGCGCTTTTTATGATTAGTTTAGGTTAATTATTATGCTTTTGAGAGCCTTAAGTAGGCCTTACTTACCATACTTGGTACCGCCGCCGCCGCTATCAGGGCCAGTCCGCTAAACAGCAGGATCACTGGGTTGGCAAAGAAAGTACCGGTAGAAAGAATTCCAAGGATAAGCAGGGTAGAGAATGGCAGCGAGAAGGCCAGCATTAGTACCGCCAGTTCCATGTCAAAGGTACGTTTTTCCTTAGGCAGTGCCTTGGCTTCTTCCTTGGCATGGAAGGCCGAGATATGCGCCAGTGGCCAGAAACTGGCCGAGCTGAGAGGTACCACGATCGCCAGCAGCATCATAGAGGGCTCCGTAATGTGGAACACGTAGATCATGCCCGAGCTGATAACCATGGTAATACCGGCCCGGAAAAGCAGGATGGAGCTAACCAGCCCCTTCTTACCATCTTTCAGCTGTACCGCCAGTCCGATGAACATCAGTACCAGGGGCGTCATCAGGGCGCTGGTCTTATCAAAGATATCCGTCATGATCACAGGCAGGGTGGTGTAGTTAACACCTATGCTCAATAATACAATAGCTATAATGATCAGGAGGTTGATGGGTTCCTGAACCATGCTCAGCAGCAGGCTCTTGATCTTTCCTCCCGTGTTGGTTTCTTCGTCCGTACTGTTCTTGAGGAACATATTCATGGCCAGCAGGTAGAGCGTAATCAGCACAAAAAACTTATTACCTACGTCGGCCAGGGCAGCAATAGCAAGGCTCTTTTCACCCAGAAACTCGGCTATAAACGGGAAACAGGAGAGCCCGGGAGCCAGAGAGGGAATGAGCATCATCAGGGTGCGGCCTGTTGAACTGTTTTTTTCAATTCCGAACATAGAAAAAGCAAGCGGTCCGGAAAAGTACATCAGGAAGTTAAACACCAACGTAACCAGGGGAATGATGAAAAGGGTGGAATCCATTTCAATCTTCATCAGCGAGATAAAGATCGTCGAGGGCAGCGCCACCGAAAGTACAATCTCCTTGATACCGTTAGTCTGTTCTTTATTCTTAAACTTTGATCTGAGTACCAGACCCAAAGCAATCAGTAGCAATAAAGTTATGGTTTTCTGTAAGGCATCGCTCATAGCTGAAATGAGTTAAAGGGGTACTGGAGTATTGAATAAGCAAACTTTGTTATTCAATAGAAAAGATTAGGTTAACAGAAGTAGTAAGCGAAGCCAGAACGCCAGTAGCCTCTGGCTTCGCTTGGGAAAGAGCCGGTAAGCAGCTCCGCAGGTTAGCTTAGTTGGCCCAGGGCACCAACAAACATCTTCATCTCGTCCATGGTACCGATACTTACGCGGCACCAGGGCTTGCCCAGAATTTCAAAAGCTCTCACACCTACGCCCTTTGCTGACATTTTTGTAAGCAATTCCTTACCTGATACACCTACCGGGAAAATGACGAAGTTGGTATAAGACGGGATGTACTTGTAGCCCATCTTGTCCAGGTTGTCGTACAGGTACAGCTTGGCTTCGTGGTTGAGCTTGCGGGTGCTGGTCTGGAAGTTGGCATCGTCAAGGCTGGCGTTGGCTGCCGCAATGGACGTATACGCGATACCCATACCACCGCGGGTGATTTTCTGGATCTGATCCAGCGTAGATGGCAGCGCCGCGATATATCCTACACGCAGACCGGCCATACCCATGATCTTGGAGAAGGTACGGGCCACGATCACATTCTTCTTCTTAGTCAGCAGCGATACCATACTCTCAGTATTGGCACCTACGGCCAGCTCCAGGTACGCCTCATCTACGAATACAGGTACTTTCTCTGATACGCGTGAGCAGAAGTCGAGCAGGTCTTTACCGGCCGTGATGCTACCTACGGGGTTGTTAGGGTTACACACGTACACCAGTTTAGTATCTTTATCGATGGCAGCTTCCATCGCTTTCAGGTCGTGTGACCAGTCTTCCTTACAGGGGATAGCCTTCCAGGTAGCACCGGTTGACTTGGCTACGTTGATCAGCGACATATAAGTTGGATCAGCCGATACGACGTTACCTCCGTTGGCAAACAGGACCAGGGCTACTTTCTCCAGCAGGTCTGACGAACCCGGACCCATCATGATATGGTCTGGCGTCACGCCTTCTTTCTTGGCTATTTTAGCCATCAGGTCAGTCAGTTCTTTCCAGGCGTAGCGGTTACCACCTTCTACCGACTCAGCCACCGCCTTACGTGCCGACATAGGCGGTCCGTAGGGATTCTCGTTGGCGTTGAGTTTTGCTACAATCTTAGGAGCCACTTTTTCGTCCAGAAAGTACTCCCGTACCATCGGGCTGCGGAAGATCCGGTTCTCAGGATCCAGGTTGAGGGGCATATTAGAAAAGGCGCCCATGCTCAAGTGTGGTGCTGCCACTAAGCCACCCAGTGTCATAAGGCCTGACTTCAACAGATTACGGCGATCTATTTTCTGATCCATAATTAGATTGGTTTATTAGGTTTTAAAAAAGTTAGTAGCGAAAGGTACTCAGGGTATGTACATGTGAAACAGGTTGAAAAAGAGTGTCATACCGGCAACTGGGCTATCTCGATAAGCGTAGAGACAGGGTGGTGGCCGGTATGACGGGGGGGACTGAATTACTTAGCCTGGATCTGCGAGAATCGGGTGAAGGCAACTCCTTTATGAGTGCCCGACCAGGAGATCTTTACCGTGTTGCCGGCCTTGGGTGCTGTTAAGCCCAGCTCAGCCCAGGTTTTTTCCAGGGTTACTTCACCGCTGGCATTGGAGGTAACCTCGCCCAGGGGAGCACCCGTACGGAGCGTAATCTTCATCGGAATGTTAGCTACCGGGATGGAATCTATTCCTTTGGTATGGTCAAGGATGTTAGTCTTATCCAGTTCGAGCAGACGTGCCTTCAGGACTACCTTGGCATCGGCAGCCGAATAGGCTACCGTAGGCTCAGCCGCCAGGGGAGCACCGAAGGGAGCTCCTACGATATCTACCAGTACCGGGGCCACTACCCGATCCACAAAGGGGTCTTCTACTTTGCAGGAAGTAACAGCCAGAGCGATGGCAAGGGCACAACCCAGGGTCGAAAGGTATGATATGGTCTTTTTCATAATCTAGATCATTAACTGTGAATTGTAAATAGTTGACTACCTGCTACTTTACTCTGCCCACCATAGCTTGGTCTTCATGTCATTGGCACCACCGTTGAGTGTAATGCCGGCTTCAACATTGGCCTGGTTCAGGGAGAATTCAGAGTTGGGATATACAAAGCGGGTAGGTAGTACACCATCGTTGACAAATACAGCCCGGCTATCAGCTGGCGGGAATACCGGGAAACCGGTGCGACGCTTCTCGGTCCAGGCTTCGATGCCCTGGCCGAACAGAGCGATCCACTTCTGCTCCAGTACCTTCTCTTTGGTCACAGCGCCTACTTTGGTTAGGTAGTCGGCTGGTACGGTCAGGCTATACTGGTTGAATGAAGCCTCGATTCCCTTCTCGAAGTAAGCCTTGGCATCGCCGGTAATGTCGCCATCCAGGGCTGCTTCGGCCAGGATGAAGTTCAACTCAGCGAAGGTCATAACTACCTCAGGCGCGTCGGCCCGTACAAAGTAGTTGCCGATGGTAGAACTAGTAGCCAGATAATTGGTAGCGACCGCGTCGGGCAGGCCATTTGGATGTCCCTGGTATTTTCCTTCCTTATTAGGATTGGCATAAACCGTGATCCGGGTATCACCCAGCGCATTCATCTTGTCTGCCAGCGTAGAGCTGATGTTCCAGTCGGTCCGGCCGTCCTGTACCATTACCTGGTTCCACTCATTGTTGCTTGGTAGTACGGTAGAGGTTTTCAGTGCGGCATTATCGGCGTTGCTGGTAAATATTGGGTACTTAACAGGATCACCCAAAATCTCAGCCATGATAGCGCGTGACTCAGCGGGTTTTTTACCTGCCTGACGGTTAGCAAGGCGCAGCCGCAGGGAGTTGGCAAACTTCTTCCACTTCATGATATCGCCGCCGTACAGAATATCACCCGAAATAGCAGGTCCCGAAGTACTCAGCTTTTCGTTCGCCAGCTTCAGGTCGTTTAGCATACCTGCATACACCTGCTCCATAGAGTCGTACTTCGGTGTATAGATAGGTGATTCGCTGGTACCGGACAGCGCCTCCGAATAAGGAATAGAGCCGTACATATCCGTCAGCAGTGAGAATACCCAGGTACGCATCACCAGCGCTACACCTTCGTAGTTGGCATTAGGGCTTTTTCCATTAGGAGCTGACTGTACAATAATGCGCTGGAAGTTGAGCAAGCCATCGTTAAAGAAGCCCTTCCAGTTATTAGCGACCAGCGCCGGCGATACCTCGTAGTTATCACCCTCGTTAGAGTAAATGTTACGGGTAAAGTGCTGTACGTACAGCTCTGCCGCATCAATATTGATACGCTCGAAGCGGGTGCGGTGTCCCCAGTAACGATCCACAGAAGCCTCAATGCCGGTAGGAAGCAGGTACTGCGCTCCGATAGCCGTAGGGCTGTTGGGGTCGGTGTTCATGGCGTCGAAGTTGTCAGTACAGCTGCTGATCGTCAGCAGACTGGCCAGCGCCATGGCCCATAGGGTTTTATAGTTAGTTAGGCTTTTCATTGGTAAAATCTTTAAAGTTCTGGCGAAATAGCTGTCTTGTCTGGCTGCGCTTAGAAAGAGAAGGAGAGGTTCATACCCAGGCTGCGTGAGCTGGGGAGTTCACCGTAGCCAAATCCCTGCGCGTTGCCACCCTTGGAGTCAAATTCAGGGTCTACATGTGGCGTATTCTTGAAGATCATCAGGACGTTGCGGCCTACGATAGAGACTTTCGCTGACTGTAAATGGACCTTTTTGAGTAGAGCCGCCGGTATGTTGTAGCCCAGTGAAAGCTCACGCAGCTTGACGTAGCTGGCATCAAAGATGGCTGCTTCGTGGTAGTTACGTGGGTTGTTGTAGGCATACAGCTGATTCGCAGTAACAATAATATCATTAGGTACGTAGCTCACATTTCCATCAGCACCGGTAATCGCACGCACCCCTTTTCCGATTACACCTTCCTCACGGCCCAGGGCGGTTTCGGCGTACTGACCCGTCCAGCGACCGGTACCGGTACCTTCATCATAAATGTCGCCACCCATGCGTGCATCTATCAGAGCCGTCAGGGTTAGTCCTTTAAAGTTGAAAGTGTTTAGGAAACCGCCAGTCCAGTCGGGCTGGATATTACCAATAATCTGCTGAGTAGCCTGACGCAGGGGAAGACCGTTGTCGCCGTAGATGACCTGTCCGTCGGGAGAACGCTGAAAAGCAACCCCGTACAGGGTACCATAAGGCTGACCAACTCGGGCTTCGGAGGTCATACCCCGCTGAGAAGCCAGAATGTAGGTAGTCAGACCTTCGGCCAGTTCCTCTACTTTGTTGCGGTTGCGGGCGTAGTTTACAGATACGTCCCAGGTAAAGCCGTTGTCCAGCTTAAGAGGAGTACCTGACAGGCTGATCTCAATTCCTTTGTTGGTGATCTGTCCGGCGTTCAGGATACGACGGTCGTAGCCGCTAGACTTAGAGATTTCGACACCCAGGATCTGGTTGCGGGTTGTCTGTTCGTAGTATGTTACATCCAGACCTACTTTTCCACGCAGGAAGCGCATATCCGCACCAAACTCAAGTCCGGTAGTAATTTCAGGCTTCAGACTGGAGTTAGCAATAGAGACATTTTCGGCAAACTTAGGTAGTGAGCCATTCCACGAGCCGGATGAGGTAAATGTCTGGGCCAGCTGGTACGGATCGGCATCATTACCTACCTGAGCATAGCTGGCGCGTACCTTACCAAAGGTCAGGATATCGCTCTGTACATCGAGCAGGTCCGTCACCACTGCACTCACCGAAGCCGATGGGTAGAAGTACGAGCGGGCGTTGCTGGGGAGGGTACTCGACCAGTCGTTGCGGGCAGTCAGGTCCAGGAACAGCATGTTGCGCCAGCCAAAGTTAGCCGCAGCAAACAAGCTCTGTACTTTTGATTTTTCAATCTTGCTTTCGATGGTGTTACGGCTGGGCACTGAGTTACCCGCGTTATAAATACCGTCTACCACCATTTCGCCTACGTTGAAGTAGTTACGCTTGTAGTAGTTGGTCCGGTCGATGCCACCCACCTGGATGTTCGTGCTGATATCCGGAATAAGCTCTTTATTAAAGGTCAGGATAAAGTCATGGTTAGTTTCCTGCCGGCGTAGTATTTCTTCGTTGAAGCTACCGGGCGTACGATTCCCGTTTCTTACGCGATCAAAGTTGGTTACGTTGATGCGGGTATCACTCCACACATCCGTACCCGAGCGCACCATCAGGCTGAGCGAAGGCAGGATCTTGTAGTTAAGGGCGATGTTACCCAACAGGCGGTCTTTGTCGTTGCCATAGGGCAACTTGCGGGCTGTGTAGTACGGATTCGTAAAGAAGGTATGCTGCCAGTTAGGTGGATCAGTGTCGGCAGGCTTGCCGGCTACTGCGCGCTGGATATGTACATCCTGGTAGTCTTCGTAGTTACGGATCTGCTCCCACGACGTGTGGCGGTGAGCCCAGATAAACTGCTGGCCCGAAGTAAAGCTACGGTTGGTAGACCCCGACTTGATGTATTCGCCGGCCATGGTTACCGTTAGGTTCTTAGCCAGGTTATAGCCGGAGTTAATCCGGAAGTTGGTACGGTGGAAGTCGTTGTAGTACATAATCCCTTTCTGATCCACGCGGGCTAGCGACATACGGAAGAAGCCTTTGTCGTTGCCACCTGAAAGGGCAAGGCTGTTGTTGACGGTCTGGCCGGTAGCCCAGTACTCTTCCCAGTTGTTAGGCTGAGGCGTAAGCGGAGCTACTTCGGTACCTGACCACCAGTGGCGAACCAGGCGGCCGTCCATAGGGGCACCCCAGCTTTCGTCAGTACCAGCCGATCCGGCTAAAGGGTAGCGGGCGTCATATACGGCACGGTATTGCTGGGTCTGCTGAGGGTCAGTGATCGAGCCGCTCCATCCGTCATTGTACCAGGTGCGATAGCCACTGCCACCTCCGTAGGTATTCTGGAAGTCAGGCTTAATCCAGGGGCGCTCAAAGGTCACATTGGAGTTGAAGTTAATACCCAGTCCCTTAGTACCCTGTCCGGTTTTGGTGGTGATAAGGATAACTCCGTTGGCCGCGCGCGATCCGTAAAGAGCCGCTGCGTTGGGCCCCTTCAGTACCGACATTTCCTTGATGTCGTCAGGGTTGATTTCGGAGATACCGCCACCCATCTGGTTGCTGCCGCTCTGCTGCATGGGTACCCCGTCAATAACGACCAGGGGCTGGTTGTTTCCTGAAACCGACGACGCACCACGTATTTGTATGGTAGAGCCACTACCGGGACCACCGTTGGATTGGATGCGCAGACCGGCGATCTTACCGGAAAGTCCGTTGGCTACGTTGGTAGATCGTGATTCGGTAAGGCTGCTTCCTTTAATTTCCTGTACGGTATAACCCAAGGCTTTTTTCTCACGCTCAATACCGAAGGCCGTAACAACTACCTCGGCCAGCTGGCGGGTGTCAGCACTCAGTTTGATGTCAAATTGGGTCTTGCTTCCAATAGGTACTTCCTGCGACAGGTACCCTACAAATGAAAAAACGAGTATGCCGTCGTCAGGGACGGTAATTTTGAAGTTTCCATCAGAGTCAGTGTTGGTACCGACATTGGTGCCCTTATAGATAATAGAAGCACCCGGAAGACCGAGTCCATCCTCGGCGGCTGTAATCTTACCAGTAAGCTGGCGCACCTGGGCCATGCTCAATGTAGTGCAAAGACAGCCCCATATCAAAACGAGTATAGTTTTTCTCATGGGAAGTTTCCGGTTAATGATTAATTAGGTTAGAAAATCGAGAACAGGCTTTGATAAAGGTTATGGCTGCGACAGATTGACACGTTCATGGGCCGCACACATTAGCGTGTAACCGCCACAGCCATAAGCCTACTAGTTTGCTTTTCCGGAAAGCAATACCCTCTTGCGAGGACGATCAGCGCGATGGAGCAGAAATGGTTAGGACAAAAGATTCCCTGCGTCAACGAATGCTGTTCGTCCACGTATTTAGGCTCTGGAGTTTTGAGTTGTTAATGTTGTTACTAATAAGACTCGGAAACGTATGTACGGCTACTTACTCCGTTCATCTTGCCTGGCAAAATGGTACTCACGTTCCGACTCTTTTTATCTACGAATGCTTCAAGTGCGGCTGGAAACATCCGTGGTCTAGGAGTCGCTTATGCTTTAATGACATATCAAAGATATTGTTAAAATGATATGATGCAAAATATTAAAGCGGAAATTTTCAATTTTTGGCAATAAAAAGTGGTGGTGTAGATATTGATCCAAATTTAATTGCACTTAACAAATATTATATTTTGTAAAATCAACTAGAGGCGGTGCGACTGGTAAATATCTGGTCATGAACAGGTGCGGGCGGTATTCCTGCTTGTTCTTTGGTTAATTATATTAAAGTTTTAAACTGTTATATATATGGTTGCTTTACAGCGGTTTAGTAGATATACTGTCAAATGTGTGATAGCTGCTGACTATACCAGCGCATAATTGCAATAGTTGTAGATCTATACAAAAGAGCTTATGTGAGATTTTGGCTTATTTTGATCGAATAAATTGCATTGTGGGTAAAAATAGGTTTTAGTTAATAGTGATTTAGGAAGTAAATCTGCAAATGGGCAAAAAATAGGTTTAAAAGAGCTCTCTCTTCGGACGCTATTTAACTAGGAATAGTACAAATGACTATATGTAATAGTAGATACTAACTACGCATAGTATACGTATGGCTATTACTAACTACTGGTGCTGCGGAGGGCAGTAAGTAAGCTCCTGCTCAATACACCTTACAAGTAGCAATTTCTGAGTTTTTTTGAAGTATATCACCGATAGCCGTGTTCTAGCGCCTACCGATGAGCTGGCTCTGTAGCTTATATCTTTCTTCTGCTTATATCATTAAGAAAAGGTAAATCTGTACTTTAAGTATAGTAGGGGCAGCGTGATTGCTACTACGTCCTGATTGAGGTCTTTATTACTACCTAATAGCTACATGGCAAAGCTGATCGCAACGAACAAATGGATATTCCTTCTGGGGGTAGCAGTGGTGGTACTGCTATCATCTTTTTCGTGGCTGGGGCTATTTGAGGATAAGGTAGACTATAATAAGGATGTAAAGCCCATCCTGAATAAGCACTGCATGGGTTGCCACGGTGGGGTAAAGAAAGCGGGCAATGTGAGTTTCCTGTTTGAGGAGGAGATTATCCAGCCGGGTAAGTCGGGCAAGCGTCCCGTGGTACCCGGTGATGCCGACGGTAGCGAAATGATCCGCCGCATCCTGAGTGATGATCCCGATGAGCGCATGCCCAAGGAGGGGCCACCCCTGACCGAGCAGGAGGTAGAGGTACTAAAGAAATGGATAGATCAGGGAGCCCAATGGGGCAACCACTGGGCCTATGAGCGGATCGAGCGCCCGGAGGTACCAGGAGCCGGTGGACTGCTGGCTAGCCTGAACCTTTTTGGTGATAAGGAGTGGAGTAAAAATGAGATAGACCATTTTGTCCTTCAAAAGCTAAATGATAAAGACCTTACTCCTGCCGATGAAGCTGATCGCGCTACGCTCATCCGGCGGGTGAGTCTGGACCTGACGGGGCTGCCTCCCAAGGAGAAAGAAGTAGCCGACTTTATCAAAGACCCCGCGCCCGATGCCTACCAGAAGGTGGTAGACCGGCTGCTGGTTTCACCGGCCTACGGCGAACGCTGGGCCGCTATGTGGATGGACCTGGCCCGCTACGCCGATACCAAAGGCTACGAACGCGACCCCGGCCGGACCATCTGGCGCTTCCGCGACTATGTCATCAAGTCATTTAATGGGGATAAGCCTTTTGATCAATTTACCATTGAACAGTTAGCGGGCGATCTGTTAAAAGGACCAGAAGGGGTACCTTCGGACGAGCAACTGGTAGCCACCGGATTCCACCGCAACACCATGAACAACGACGAAGGGGGGACGCAGGACGAGGAGTTCAGGGTTGCGGCCCTCATCGACCGCGTCAATACCACCTGGGAGGTATGGCAGGGGACTACCTTCGCCTGCGTGCAGTGTCACAGCCATCCGTACGATCCCATCCGGCACGAAGACTACTATAAGTACATGGCCTTCTTCAACAACACGCGTGATGAAGACGTCACCTCCGATACTCCCACGCTCCGCTTCTATAAAGGTGAAGACTCTGCCCGGGTGGAGCGGGTTAAGGCCTGGATTAATCAGCACAACCCGGCACAGACCCGGCACTTCGCCCAGTTTATGCGGGTGATGGAGCCCAAGATCAACTCCCACGACTTCGATGAATATATTAACTCCTCCCTTCGTGATGCCAAGTACTACGGGGCGCAGCACCAGGGATCGGCGCGTATCAAAGGCGTGACCCTGACGGGCAAGGACCGGATGCTGATAGCCATTGGTACCCGGGCCGAAGGAGCTACAATGACTATTACGCTGGATTCGTTAAGGGGTCCTAAGCTGACACAGATAAAGGTACCTCTGGTAGATACCGTACTAGCGTTGCCCATCCCAAAAGTACAGGGCAGGCACAACCTGTACCTATATTTCAATAGCCCCCAAGCTCCCAAAGACTGGATCAATATCAAGTGGGTTGCGTTCCAGGAGGCGCTGCCGGGAGAAGGCCAGCCAGCCTATACTTCTATCATGGAAGATTATGCCAATGTACTAACTGGTTGGGCTGACAACACACCCATCTTTTGGGAAGCGGAGGGCGATCTGGTACGAAAGACGCACGTATTCGAGCGGGGCAACTGGCTGGTCAAAGGGCCGGAGGTACAGCCCGATGTACCCCAGTCGCTGCTGGCCATGCCCAAAGGGATGCCACGCAACCGGCTGGGGCTGGCGCGCTGGATGGTCAGCCGGGACAATCCGCTGACAGCGCGGGTGGTTGTCAATCGTTTTTGGGAGCAGCTTTTCGGAACGGGTATTGTCGAGACCGTAGAAGACTTCGGCTCGCAGGGCAACGAACCTACCCACCGCGAATTGCTAGACTGGCTGGCGGTATACTTCATGGAGGACGCTGGCTGGAGTACCAAGAAACTACTGCGGCAGATAGTACTGTCCGCTACCTACCGCCAGAGTTCCGTAGCCGATAAAGAAAAATTAGAGGTAGATCCATTTAATACCTGGCTGTCCCGCGGGCCGCGCGTGCGGCTGAGTGCCGAACAGGTACGGGATCAGGCCCTGGCGGCTAGTGGCTTGTTGTCACCTAAGATGTACGGCCCCGGTGTAATGCCCCCGCAGCCGGAAGGCATCTGGCTGTCGCCTTACAATGGGGATAAGTGGAAGCTCAGCGAAGGCGAAGACCGCCGCCGCAGGGCCTTGTATACCTATTGGAAACGTACAGCACCCTATCCGTCGATGGTTACCTTTGATGCGCCCAGCCGGGAGTTTTGCCAGTCGCGGCGCATCCGGACGAACACCCCCCTGCAGGCCCTGGTCACGCTCAATGATCCGGTGTACCTGGAAGCCGCCCAGAAAATGGCCGAAGCCATGCAACTGCGCGGCAAGACACCGGAGCAGCAGCTCAAAGAAGGTTACCGAATGCTTACCTACCAACCCATCGAACCCAAGAGCCTCCATGTACTCCTGAAAGTATACCAGAATTCGCTGGAAGGATATAGGAACAACCCGGCAGAAGTAGACAGTCTGCTCAAATACGGAGAAAAGAAGTCGCCGGAACTGGCGGCCCTGGCGGTGTCGGCCAACGTACTTCTGAATCTGGATAAAGTGGTGACGAAGGAGTAGTTAGCAAACAGAATAGCCTTACACGATATATCCCTTAACTAAACAGGACAATGGAAAAAGAAAAAGAGCAATCACTTTCCCGCCGGGACTTTGTCGGAAAAGCAGCGGCTGCGGCAGCCGGATTTATGATCGTGCCCCGCTTCGTACTGGGAGGCAAAAAACCGGATGGCTCATCGTACCTGCCCCCAAGCGACATGATTTCACTGGGCTTTATCGGTACCGGTAAGCAGGGACGGGGACTTACCAATTCATTCCTGTCTACCGGCGAAGCCCGCATCGTGGCCATCAGCGAAGTATATAAGGATAAAGCCCAACTGACCCTGGATAAGATTAAGGAGTACTACAGCAAGAATACCCAGACAGGTACCTATTCAGAAATACCAGTATATAATGACTTTCGGGAGCTGCTGGCTCGTAAGGATGTAGATGCCGTCGTGATTGCTACCCCCGACCACTGGCACGCGGCCATGGCGGTGCGGGCAGCCCAGGCCGGTAAAGATATCTATTGCGAAAAGCCACTCTCTCTGACCGTTCGCGAAGGCCGGGCTATGGTGGATGCTGCTCGTAAGTACAACCGCGTATTCCAGACAGGTAGTATGCAACGCTCCTGGCCGGAGTTCCGGCAGACAGCCGAGCTGATCCGTAACGGCTACATCGGGGATATCAAAAGTATCAAAGTGAATGTGGGAACTCCTCCGGTACCCTATACCCTTTCGGCCGAGCCCATTCCGCAAGGGCTGGACTGGGCGGCCTGGCTAGGACCCAATCAGCCGGTACCATTCAACTCCGAACTGGCACCGCCGCTTTCTAAGGACGTATTCCCCAACTGGCGCCTCTATAAGGAATTTGGAGGAGGCATGGTGACCGACTGGGGAGCGCACATGTTCGACATTGTACAGTGGGCGCTGGATAAAGATAACAGCGGACCAGTAGAGGTCATACCACCTAATGGCAAGGATGTACAGAACCTGACCTTCCGCTACGACAATGGCATCACCATGACCCATGAGAAGTGGGACTGGAATAACGCCATCCATTTTATAGGAAGTGAAGGAGATCTAAAAGTACAGCGCCGCAAGCTGGAAACCACTCCGGCCTCTTTACAGACAAAAGTAATCGGTGAAAACGAGAAGCATGTCTATAAGAGTGAGAACCACTACAAGGACTTCTTCCAGGCGATGCGCAACCGTAGCAAGCCGGTCTGTGATGTAGAAATCGGCCACCGTACGGCCTCGGTATGTAACATTGCTAATATCGCTTATCAGGTAGGTCGGCCCCTACAGTGGAATCCTAAAAAGGAAACATTTAAGAATGATAAGGAAGCCAATGCTCTCCTGGGTCGTTCCATGAACAGCGAATGGGGGATTGTGATATAAAATTAGGTCAGGCAGAAGGATGAAAGTCCAGAGGTGTCGCCCCTGAGGAGGTAACATTTGTTCAAAGTTAATGCTATCTCCGCAGGGACTTGCCGCAAGTGCCGCTCCTACGGAGCTGTTAGCATACATAATCATTCATATTTCTACTAAAGTGTGGCCCCGCTGGGGCCATTTCCAAAGGAGAAGTCGAGCTTGATAGCAAAAGATGCCGGAATCCCTACAAGCCCCGCTAGGGGCGTCACTTCAGTAGCAACAAGGGAAAAGAAACCATCAAGCCCCAGCGGGGCGACACCTTAGTAGCAGCTGTACATTCAGATTGTATTTGCAGTAAAAGGAAGAGAAAGTCTTGTAAAGGCGACGTGGCGGGAGGCACTGGAAAAATACATTTGTGGTATTGTAGGTGGATTAGGCCAAAAAGTGTTAGCAATCTATTGTATGCCTGACCATACGCACCTGTTTATGAGTATAAAACCGGATGTTAGGCTCTCAGACCTGGTACGCGATGTAAAGGCCGGGTGTAGTAAGTGGATAAATGACAATGGAAATGCTTCTGGGCGATTCGTATGGCAGGAAGGCTATGGAGCATTCAGCTATGCCAAATCCCAAAAAGAGGTGGTAATTCAGTACATCCTTAGCCAGCCAGAGCACCATAGAACCAGAACATTTCGTGAAGAGTACCTCGACTTCCTACACAAGTTTGAGATCGAGTACAACGAGAAGTACCTGTTTGAATGGGTCGAGTAGTAATGGATTTGTGCGCAGGCTTAGGCTTAAGGTATCGCCCCTAACGGGGCTAGACATTCCGCGGCAACATCATTTTTGCTACTAAGGTATGGCCCCTCTGGGGCCTAATAAGATTGGATTAGCTCAAAGCCTCGCTAGAGAGGCCTATTAGTAGCTTTATTGAAAGGAATGATCCGAGTAAGTCCCGTAGAGGCGACACCTCAGTAGTAGCAACAAGGGAGCATAAGCATGTAAGTCCCGTAGGGGCGGCACCTTTATAAATGATTAAGATAACCAAGTAAGAAAGTACCAGCAGAATAGACCATGGAAAAGCTGCTTCAAGAACTTCAGCATACGCACCTGGCCCGACAGACGCGCCGGCACTTTCTGCAATCCTGCGGATTTGGGCTGGGTGCTCTTGGTCTGGGCTCGCTGGTGGGTAGTTGTAGCTCCGGAGGTACTGCCTCGGGTCAGGTTCCTACTGATCCCATGGCCGCCCGCATCCCCCAGTTTGCCCCCAAAGCCAAGCGGGTTATTTACATACACATGGCCGGGGCACCTTCGCAGCTGGAGCTCTTCGACTATAAGCCCGAGCTGGTAAAGTACCACGGGGTAGACTGCCCGGCCGAGTTTCTGGAAGGAAAGAAGTTTGCCTTTATCCAGGGAGTACCCAAGATGCTCGGTCCGCAGGGGCAGTTCCGTCAGTGCGGTCAGTCCGGGGCCCTGGTGTCCGACTACCTGCCCTACCTGCAGACAGTAGCTGATGAGGTCACCTTCCTCAAGGCCATGCATACCGACCAGTTCAACCACGCTCCCGCGCAGCTGCTCATGCATACGGGTAGTGCCCGCCTGGGGCGCCCCAGCCTGGGATCGTGGGCGGTATATGGACTGGGCTCCGAAAATCAAAATCTGCCGGGTTTCATAGTACTGGCCTCCGGTGGCAAGCAACCCGACGCCGGCAAGAGCGTGTGGGGGAGTGGCTTCCTGCCCACAGTATACCAGGGGGTGCAGTGCCGAACCGGTGGTGATCCGGTTCTGTACGTGTCAGACCCCAGCGGTATGAACCGGGATATTCGCAAGCAGACCATCGAGGCCATTAATGAGATCAACCGTCAGACCTACGAAGAAGTACAGGACCCCGAAATCCTGACCCGCATCAGCCAGTACGAAATGGCTTTCCGGATGCAGATGTCGGTGCCGGAGGTGATGGATGTATCCAAAGAGCCTTCTTATCTATTAGATATGTACGGCGTCAAACCCGGCGAGGGCTCCTTTGCCATGAACTGCCTGCTGGCGCGTAAGCTCGTCGAAAGCGGAGTGCGCTTTGTACAACTATTTGACTGGGGTTGGGATACCCATGGTACCAGTGCCGACGGCGCCATTGACGTAGGGTTGCATCAGAAATGTAAGCAATCGGACCAGGCCGTAACAGCGTTGCTCCAGGACCTCAAGATGCGCGGCCTGCTGGACGAAACGCTGGTCGTATGGGGCGGTGAGTTTGGCCGTACCCCCATGCAGGAAAACCGCGATGGGCAAGTTCTGCCCTTCATGGGACGTGACCACCACCTCGAAGCCTTCACCATGTGGATGGCGGGCGGGGGCGTTAAAAAAGGATTCAGCTTTGGCGAAACCGACGAGCTGGGCTACTACGGTGTCAAGGACAAGGTACATGTACATGACTTACAGGCTACTATTCTTCATCTAATGGGCTTTGACCACGAAAAATTCACCTACCCATTCCAGGGGCGCAACTTCCGCCTCACTGACACGGCAGGCAAGGTAGTGAAGCCTGTTCTGGCTTGATTTTGCCTAAATAATACTATGTCTTTAAAAAATTGGTCAAAATCCAGTCATAAGTAGTCAATTCTAGAAAAGTCACTGGTACTTTTTTGTCGTAAAATTGTACTCTACTTTATAAAGTATAAGTAGAGTATCCAGTCACTATGGCTTATAATACAAACTTGTTTGTAATTATATAGAAGTTATGCTTTCCATAATCCTCCTTCAGGCATCAGACTGGGCTCTCTTCTTTGGGCGTTTCCATCCCGTGTTGGTACACCTTCCCATTGGCTTTCTGTTGGTAGCAGCCCTGCTCGAAATCGGAAGGCGTATGGGCAAAGTAGGCGTCAGCGATTCTACTATTACATTCATTTTATTCTGGTCGGCTATTGGAGCCACTTTGGCTTGTATAGCCGGTTATCTGCTATCTCAGGGAGGTGGTTACGAGCAGGAACTCCTCGACGTGCATATGTGGCAGGGAATAGGAGTAGCTGTACTGGCCTGGATAGCCTGGGCAGTTAAATCAGATCTGCTGGGTGAGCGCATACCCATGGCTCCTCTTTTTTATATGCCTGCTTTGCTCATAGGCTCGGCGCTGACGATGGTAGCTGGTCATCACGGTGGCTCACTCACCCACGGCGACGGCTATCTGACCCAATACACACCCGAACCATTTCGCTCACTGGCCGGCATGGCACCCCGAACGGAGCAGGTGACGGAGATCAAGCCTATCGCTGACGTTAATCAGGCTATAGTATATAAGGATATAGTACAGCCCATCCTGAATACCCGTTGTGTGCAATGTCACAGTGCTACAAAGCAGAAAGGTGACCTGCGGATGGATAGCTTTGACCGACTCCTGAAAGGTGGAGAAAACGGACCTGCCCTGGTAGTTGGAAAAAGCACCGATAGTGAAATGCTAAAGCGTTGTCTGCTGCCCCTGGAGGATGATAACCATATGCCTCCCAAAGGTAAGACTCAGCTGACCGAGCAGCAGATCGCCCTCCTATCCTGGTGGATCGATCAGGGAGCGCCTACTGATAAGAAAGTCGCCGACCTGCAGGTAACTGATGCCCTCAAGCCTGCCCTTGCCTCTTTGACTACGGGAGGAACGGGAACAGCGGTCGCTTCAGCTGAGCCTAGCCAGTCACCCGTACTAAGTCTGCAAGTACCTGCGCCGGATGCCGGAGCCGTGGCTTCTCTCAAGAAGACTAACCTGCTGGTGATGCCCCTGGCACAGGATCAGCATCTGGTAGAGATAAGTGCGGTCAATGCGCCCGCCTTCGCTGATGCACAGGCAGCCATGCTTACGCCGCTGGCTGAGCAGATCGTATGGCTGAAGCTGGGAAATACGAAAGTGTCAGACGCCGCTCTGAGCGAAGTAGCCAAGCTCAAAAACCTTAATAAGCTGCATCTGGAGCACACGGCCGTCACCGATGCCGGTCTGGCTAAGCTGAAAGACATGCAGTATCTGGAGTATCTGAACCTGATAGGTACTAAAGTAACGGATAGCGGACTGAAAGCTTTGGCCGGTCTGAAAGGGCTGAAGAGCATTTACGTGTGGCAGTCGCAGGTAACCGATAGCGGCATCGCCGACCTGCGGAAGGCACGTCCTGACCTGGTTATTGTGAATGGGCTTACTGAGGCTGCGGTAGCAGAGTTTCTGAAAGCGGGTGAGGTCGCTAAGTCGGCAGATTTGGCAGAAACCAGCAAGAAGTAGATAAGCAGAAGCAGCAGCCTTTAGTAATTAAATTTATTTGAGATTTTTTGTGGTTAAAATCCAGACAACCTTCTTCTGATGAATAGCTGGCTGTAAAAAGTACATAATCAGGAAGGCAAAGGCAGAATAAGCTATGAATAAAAGTTTTTGTAACTTTTTTAATAATTAGTATGAATTAATTAAATGTTTTTAAATTAGTAGGTAGTTTTCGAACCTGAATGAGTTTTTTAAATCCAGTAACCAATAAAATAGTTTTAATAACCTGAATGACAGATAACACAATTCAACCAGTACCTCTTCAGTAACTAAAAGGAAAAGCAGAACCTAAGTATCTGCCTGATCCAATCATTTGGCTTTCAGCCTCCTCGGAAGAGGCAAACGTTGGGTAAGAGCAGGAGGGACATCTCTTTTGTGGCTTACTTTATTTTCTATCAGCTAGTTACATTTTACAAAATCTAATCAATCATCTATGAAAATTTCTACGCCATGGACAGGCCTCAAAGTCGGAAGGTGTCTATTTGTGCTGTATCTCATGATGGCTTCCGTAATCGGAGCCTTCGCTCAGAGCGTTCCTGTAAAAGGTAAAATCACTGACGAACAAGGAATGGGCTTGCCAGGTGTGAGTGTGGTTGTAAAATCCACAACTACCGGTACCGTTACTGATTCGGATGGTAACTTTACCCTTAATGTACCTAACAGTAACGCTACCCTTGTGTTGTCTTACATCGGTTATCTTTCGCAGGAAGTACCCGTTAACAATCGTAGTACTGTTAATATAACCATGACTACCGACGTAAAATCACTGAGTGAAGTGGTGGTAGTAGGTTACGGTGTACAAAAGAAAGAAACTGTAACGGGTTCGGTAGTATCCGTACAGGGCGATGACCTGGTAAAGTCACCTGCTGTGAACCTTTCTAACTCACTGGCGGGTCGTCTGCCTGGTGTTACGGCCGTTAACCGTTCAGGTGAGCCGGGTTATGATGGTTCTAACATCCGGATTCGTGGTTCCAATACCCTGGGAAACAACAGTGCGCTAATTGTAATCGATGGTATTCCTAACCGGGCCGGTGGTCTGGATCGTCTGAATCCTAACGATATCGAAAGTGTTTCTATTCTGAAAGATGCCGCGGCTGCTATCTACGGATCACGGGCTGCTAACGGAGTTATCCTTATTACTACCAAGCGTGGTAAAACTGGTAAGCCTGAGCTGTCTTACTCTCTGAACCAGGGATGGGCTAACCCAACCCGTGTACCTGAAGTTGCCGATGCTGCTCAGTACACCAGCATGCTCAATGATCTGAACATCTATGAATTACCTGTGTCAGAGTGGGCCGCTGCCAACGAAGCATACAAGACTACCGGTTCATTTACACGTCCTAATGGTACTGTTCGTAACGCGCCTTTCTCACCTGAAGACCTGGCTCTGTACCGTGATGGTTCAGATCCGTGGGGACACCCTAACACTGACTGGTTTGGAGCAACTCTGAAAAGAAACTCTCCGCAGGTACGTCACAACGTACAGCTGAATGGAGGTACAGAGAACGTTAAGTACCTGGCTTCATTAGGATATCAGAATCAGGATGCCTACTACATCAACTCAGCAACTGGTTATAAGCAGTATGACCTTCGTATCAACCTGGATGCTAATATCAATAAGTACGTAAAAGTGAACCTGGGTATAGTAGGTCGCCAGGAAGCCAGAAGGTATCCTACAAAGGGTGCCGGTACTATCTTCCGTATGCTGATGCGTGGTAAGCCACAAGAGCCTGCTTACTGGCCAGATGGCCGTCCCGGTCCTGATATCGAGAACGGTGAAAACCCCGTGGTTATCACTACTAACCTGAGTGGATACGATCGTGATACACGTAACTACGTTCAGACCAACGGATCACTTGAAATCAAAATACCAGGTGTTGAAGGTCTGAAATTTACCGGAACAGCTGCTGTTGATAACATGGCTCGTAACCTTAAGCGTTGGGAGACTCCCTGGACTCTGTACCAGCGTGGAAGCGGCTTCGAAGCCGATGGCGTTACACCTAAGCTGGTTGCCAGTGTACGTGGACCTGCTGATCCTAGACTAAGACTTGAGAACATCAACACGCTCAACATCCTGTTAGGAGGTATATTCTCGTATGATAAAACAATCGGTAACCACAACCTGACGTTACTGGCCGGTACTAACCGTGAAACAGTTGAAGGCGATAACTTCAATGCTTACCGCCGCTACTTTATCTCTACTGCTCTTGATCAAATGTTTGCCGGAGGAGACCTGGAGAGAAATAACGGAGGTGGAGCTTTTGAAAATGGCTCTCGTCTTAACTACTTCGGTCGCGTAGGATACAACTACAAAGAGAAGTACCTGGCTGAATTCCTATGGCGCTTCGATGGTTCGGATATGTTCCCTCAGGCTACTCGCTATGGTTTCTTCCCAGGTATTATGTTGGGTTGGGTAATTTCGGAGGAGGATTTCTGGAAAAATTCAGTACCTGCGGTTAACTTCCTGAAAGTACGTGGATCAATCGGACAGCTGGGTAATGACCAGGTATATCTGCCAAATACAACTGACCTCGCTACCTATCAGTACCTGTCAACGTACGGTTTCCGTAGCTACATACTGAACAATACTGAGACAAAGACTCTGTTTGAAGCGCGTATACCTAACAACAGCATTACCTGGGAGGTAGCTACAAATACTAACCTGGGTCTGGAAGGTCAGTTGTTCAATGGCAAATTGTTTTTCGAAACGGATGTGTTCTATAACAAGCGTACCAACATCCTTTACTACAAAAATGCCTCTGTACCTCAAAGCACAGGTCTGACACTACCTGCCCAGAACATTGGAGAAGTAGCTAACCGTGGTTGGGAATTCAACGTAGGCTACCGTAGCCAGGTTGGAGACCTCAAGTACAACTTCAGCGTAAATGGTGGATATGCTCAAAATAAAATCCTGTTTTGGGATGAGGCTCCTGGAGCTCCTGAGTGGCAGCGTTCTACCGGTAAGCCTATGAATACTTATGTAGTATACAACTATGCCGGTGTATTTAAGGACCAGGCTGAGATAGATGCGAATACTATTGATTATAGTGCTATCGTTAAGACACTGCGTCCTGGTGATATGAAGTATGAGGACTACAACGGAGATGGTAAAATTACACCTGATGACCGTGTTCGTCTGAATAATACCAGCATTCCTTTGTTCCAGGGTGGTATCAATATGGGAGCTCAATACAAGTACTTCGATTTAACTATCCTGTTCCAGGGAGCAGCCGGAGCCAAGCAATATGTAAGCGCGGGCGAGTCTGGAAACATTGGTAACTACCTGCTGGATATTTATGAAAACCGCTGGACTATTGATAATCCTAGCAGCGAACATCCTCGCATTGCCAACCGTAGCGATCAGTACTATTCAAACGGTAATACCTACTGGTTGAGAAGCTCAGACTACATTCGTCTGAAAAACCTCGAAGTAGGTTATACGGTTCCTGCGAATCTGGTTAGCAAGGCAGGTCTGAGCCATGTAAGACTATACTTCAATGGTTTGAACCTTCTGACAATCGATAAGTTCAAGGTATTTGATCCTGAGTCAGATAACTCAACCGGCTACTACTACCCGCAGCAAAAGGTACTTAACGTGGGTCTGACAGCAACGTTCTAATTTTGTGTAAACTGAAAAAGAGATGAATAAATTAAAAGTTATATCCCTAGCGTTTGTCGCAGCCCTGGTGGTCAATACCAGCTGTAACGACGACTTTTTGAACACCCAGCCTCTTAGTGAATTATCTGAATCTGCTGTATGGACTGATGCTGCTTTGACTGAGGCCTTCGTTTCAGAAATATACGCAGGATTTGGTTTAGGGGGCTTTAATGAGCAGATGCTGGCCTCACTGACCGACGAGGCTATCTTTACTCACCCGGGTCGTGGTATCACTACTATCACCGAAGGACGTTCTAACCCCGCTGATATTGGTTGGGTTAACAACACCATCGCCTGGCAGAATATGTACCAGCGTATCAGAGCCACTAACCTGGCCCTGAAAAATCTGGAGGAGCCTAAGTTCAACAACCCTGCTCTGGCCGATCGTTTGAGAGGCGAGACCAAGTTCCTGCGGGCGTACTACTACCACCAGCTGGCACGCTATTACGGTGGAGTACCTCTTATCGATCGTCCTTACGAATTGGGAGAAGCTGATTACAATGCGACTCGCAATACCTGGGCTGAGACAGTTGATTTCATCGTAAAAGATCTGGATGATGCAGCTGCACTTCTGAAAGGAAGAAACATGGCAGCAGGTCGTGCAACTGAGGCAGCCGCTTTGGCTCTTAAGTCAAGAATCTTGACCTACGCCGCTAGTGATCTGCATGACATTCCTACCGCTAAAGCTAAGTCGGACGTTATCGCTAACTTCGCAAAGCCTGAGCTACTAGGCTACATAAGCGGCAGCCGTACTGAGCGCTGGCAGAAGGCGAAGGATGCGTCTAAGGCAGTACTGGATCTGGCCAGCTACGGCTTCATGACCAATCTGACTGCTCCTGTTAGCAAAGAAGAAGGTATTGCTAACTACATGAACATCTCGCTTTCCAGAAATGGAGGCCAGAGAGACCTGATCCTGGGCAGATACTTTATCAATGCCAAGCAGGAAGACGGTGGTCGTCAGGGTCTGTTTAACGGACCTAACGGATACAACAACTGGGCTGGTAACACGCCGGTACAGTTGCTGATCGATGATTACGAGATGATGGATGGTACAGAGTTCAGCTGGAGCAATCCTGCGCACGCTAGCATGCCTTACCAGAATCGTGACCCTCGTTTCTACGCTTCGATACTGTACGATGGAGCTCAGTGGAAGCCTCGTAGTGCGGCCAACTCACCTCGTGACCCCCTCGGACAGATTCAGACCGGAACTTACCAGGTGATAAATGCAGCCGGAGAGAAGGTACCTCATTTTGGTCTGGATACCCGTAAGAGCCCTATTGAAGACTGGAACGGTAGCTACACGGGTTACTATGTTCGTAAGTTTATCGATCCAAACCCAGCGGTTGTAGATCAGAATACCTGGCAGGAGGTGCCCTGGCCGATCCTACGCTATACTGAGGCTATCTTCAACTACGCCGAAGCTTGTATAGCACTAGGTCTGGAAGAAGAAGCTCGTACCTGGCTCAACAAGATACGTTTCCGTGCCGGTATGCCTGCTATAACTGCATCTGGCCAGGCACTGGTGGAGCAATTCAGACAGGAAAAGCGTATTGAGATGGCCTATGAGGAGCAACGCTACCACGATGTTCGCCGCTGGATGATCGCTCCTTCTACACTGGGACGCAAAGCCAATGGTATTAATGTCACGGGTACGCTGAAGCCAGGTAAGACAGTAAGTCTATACAAATACGATCCTACCAGCTATGATTACACTTATAGTGTATTTGAAATAGATCCGGGTAAGGAAAACCGTAGCTGGGCCGATAAACTGTACTTCCTGCCTATCCATCGTGATGAAATGAACCGTAACGCAAATCTGACGCAGAATCCGGGATATGTAACGAACTAACCAATAATAGGTTATAGTACTACGTTAGAAACTATGCTGGTAAAATTCTTACCGGCATAGTTTCTTTTTTTGTTATTTCGCCTCCTGAAAGTATACCCTTTAACTATCTCTATGAACTTGATCAAGTCTGGCCTCCACAGGATTTTGTTGCTGATTGTAGCAGCGGGAGGCTTATTTGCTTGCCAACGGTCATCCTCATCGGAGGGTGATACCGCCGCTGATACCGGAGATCCTCTGTTTGTATTACTACCCGCCGAAAAGACCCACGTTGATTTTAGTAATAACCTGAGCGAGGGCCTTAATACTAATGTACTTATGTATGAGTACTTCTACAATGGTGGTGGTGTCGCTGTGGGAGATTTGAATGGTGATGGGCTGGATGATGTGTACTTTACCGGTAATATGGTACCTAACAAACTGTACCTGAATAAAGGCAAGATGCAGTTTGAGGATGTGACGGCTGCGGCCGGTGTGGCAGGCCGCGAAGAAGGCTGGAAAACCGGTGTGACCATGGCCGATGTCAATGGCGACGGGCAACTGGATATTTATGTTTGCTACTCCGGCAACTACCCGCCTGAAAAGCGAAAGAACCAGTTATTCATTAATCAGGGACCTAACCCACAGGGAGTACCTCAGTTTGCGGAGCAGGCTGAGCAGTATGGCCTCGGCAGTGAAGGTACCAGTACACAGGCTTCTTTTTTTGACTATGACAAGGACGGGGACCTGGATATGTTCCTGCTCAACCACAACCCCAAGTCGCTGCCGATCCTGAACGAAATGGGCACGGCCGAAATGCTGCGTCAGGACGATCCTAACCATGGGGTGCGGCTTTTCCGCAACGACAATATGAAGTTCAAGGATGTAACGCGTGCGGCGGGTATACAGGGTTCGGCCCTTTCGTATGGTCTGGGAGCGGGTATTGCCGACATCAACAGCGATGGATGGCTCGATGTGTACGTCTCCAACGACTACACCATACCTGACTACCTCTACATCAACAACCGCAACGGTACTTTCAGTGATCAGGTAAAGACCAGCATGGGGCACACTTCCCACTTCTCGATGGGAAATGATGTTGCCGATATCAATAATGATGCCCGTCCAGATATCATGACACTCGACATGCTACCTGAGGAAAACCGCCGCCAGAAACTCCTGATGGCTCCGGACAACTACGAGAAGTTTGATCTGAACCTCCGGCTGGGCTTCAACCACCAGTACATGCGCAATATGTTGCACATCAATGATGGCAATGGCTCTTTTCGGGAAGTAGGTCAGCTGGCAGGAGTCTCGAATACAGACTGGAGTTGGGCACCCCTCTTTGCTGACTTTGACAACAACGGCTGGAAAGACCTGTACATTACCAATGGCTACCTTCGCGACTATACCAACATGGACTTCCTGAAGTACATGAGCGATTATATTCAGAATAAGCAGGGAGGCATCCAGCGGCGTGATATACTGGAGCTGGTGTACCAGATTCCTTCCTCCAACCTGACCAACTACGCTTACCAAAATGGACGCGACCTTACATTCAAGAACGTAACCCGGCAGTGGGGGCTTGATAAGGCCTCTAACAGCAATGGCGCGGCCTACACCGATCTGGATAGAGATGGGGACCTGGATCTGGTGGTTAACAACGTCAATGCGGCCGCCTTTATCTACGAAAATCAGGCTGATAAGCAGCTCAAGCATCACTACCTGAAAGTAAAAACCCAGGGAAGTGGTGCCAACACTTATGGAATAGGTGCTCAGGTAACCCTGTATAGTCAGGGCAATCAGCAGTACCTGGAGCAAATGCCTACCCGCGGCTACCAGTCTAATGTTTCACCTGTCCTTCATTTTGGATTGGGTGAAGTAGCAGTGATTGATTCACTCCGGGTCGTATGGCCCAATGGAAAGCAGCAACTCCTGCCCAATGTAAAGGCGGATCAGATGCTGACGCTATCAGAGAAGGATGCTACTCAACCTTACCGCCGTGCGAATACTGGCCCGGCTCTCTTCCAGGAAGTAAAGGCTCCTATCAGCTACACCGATGCGACCCTGCCTGTCAATGATTTCTACCGGCAGCCCCTGCTGGTCAATCCTGTTTCATTCGCCGGGCCGGTATTGGCCAAGGCTGATGTGAATGGTGATGGTCTGGAGGACCTGTTTGTAGGAGGAGGTAAGGGCAAAGCCAACGCTCTGTTTATACAGCAGAAGGGAGGAAGTTTTACCCAGAAGTCTACGTCTGCCTTTGATGCGGATCAGCAACAGCACGCTACCGATGCGACTTTCCTGGATGCCAATGGCGACGGAGCCCCTGACCTATATGTAGGCAATGGTGGCTACGCTGACTATGAGCCGGAAGACCAGCGCCTGCAGGACCGCCTGTACCTTAACGATGGTAAAGGTGGGTATACCCTTAGTGCTGGTGCCCTGCCCGCTATGCTGACCAGCACTGGAGCTGTCACGGTGGGAGATTTCTCCGGAGATGGCAAGCCCGATGTAGTAGTAGGCGGGCGGGTAGTACCCGGTCAGTATCCTACTGTACCTCGCAGCTATCTGCTGGTGAATGACGGTAAAGGCAATTTCCGCGATATGACGGCTAACCTGGCTCCTCAGCTGCAGAAGATCGGTATGGTAACCGACGCGGCTGCTACCGACCTGAACGGTGACCGTAAGCCGGACCTGGTACTGGTGGGTGAATGGATGCCCGTGACGGTACTCATCAACAGCGGCGGCAAGCTGGCCGACAAGACCACTGATTACTTCGACAAATCGTACAGTGGCTGGTGGAACTCGCTGCTCGTAGAGGATCTGAACGGAGATGGCAAAGCCGACCTGGTAGTAGGTAATCAGGGACTCAACTCGCAGGTACGAGCCAGTGATCAGGAGCCTGCTTCGCTATACGCCAAGGACTTTGACAAAAATGGAAAGATAGACCCTATCCTGAGCTTCTATGTTCAGGGCAAAAACTATCCGTATATCACCCGGGATGAACTGGTTGGTCAGATCAGTGGCATGGGGGGGCGTTACCCGGACTATAAGAGCTACGCCGATGTGACGCTGGACGATCTGTTCTCACAGAGTGAACTGCAGGACGCTCTGCATATGCAGGCTAACTATCTGAAGTCGGCCTGTTTCATGAGTACAGCCGGTGGCAAGTACCAACTGGCGGAGCTTCCGCTTGAGGTACAGCTATCACCTGTATTTGCCATTACAACTTTGGATTATGATCAGGATGGGCGGAAAGACCTGCTGCTGGGTGGTAACATCAGCCAGGGACGTCTGCGCCTGGGCAAGTTCGATGCTAACCACGGTGTACTACTCAAAGGCAACGGCAAAGGCCAGTTTACCTACATTCCGCAGTTAGAGTCGGGCTTCCGGCTGACCGGTGATGTACGCAGTATACTCCCAGTAGGAGATAAGCTACTCTTTGGTATTAATCAGCAGGGAGTAAAGGCGTATCAGGTAAGAAAGTCAAACATACTCCAGTAGCCTTATATAATACTTCTTTAACAGCAAAGAGCACGCTCGATCCGGGCGTGCTCTTTGCTGTTAATCTTATTAGTACTTATAACACTTCCAGCTAATAACTAATTAGCTAATCCCTAACGGCTATTTCAGGACTACCTTGGCTACTACCGGTTGGTGGTCTGACGGGTAGCGCTGCTCCTTGGCATCGGTTAGTACACCGTATTTTAGGACATTAAATTGGTTGCTTACGAATATGTAATCGATACGCTTGTCCATGGGAGCGTCAAACTTGAAGGCATTGAAAGTACCTTCGGGACCGTACGGAGGCTGAGCGGACACTTTATAGGTATCGCGCAGGATGGTTTCCATAGCTTGGATTTGCTCGGTTTCGGGTGTAGAATTGAAGTCACCCGTGCAGATAGTGGGCGCATTTTTGGCAATTTCTTTGATTTTCTTCACCATCAGCTTACCTGATTCCTGGCGGGCCTTAACGCCCTGGTGGTCGAAGTGGACGTTGAAGAAGTAGAACTGCTTTTTGGTAACCAGATCCTGAAACTTAGCCCAGGTACAGATACGGTTACAGCAGGTAGCATCCCAGCCTTTACCGGGTACATCCGGCGTTTCGCTCAGCCAGAAGTCGCCTGACTCCAGTACTTTGAAGCGATCTTTCTTGTAGAATATAGCGGAATGCTCACCACCCTGTTTGCCGTCGTCGCGGCCTTTGCCCAGATAGACAAACTCCGACATTTCGGCTACGCCGTCCAACTGGTGGCGGAGGGCCTCCTGCGTACCAAACAGATCAAAGTCATGGAACCGGATCAGGGCCTTTACGCTCTCCTTGCGCTTAGGCCAGGCGTTAACACCATCATTAGGCGTATCATACCGGAGGTTGTAAGTAGCTACCACCATAGGTGTGTTAGCCTGGGCAAGGGCGTTTTGCATCACAAGGGCACACAATAATAAAATAAGGATACTCTTTTTCATGCTTTACCAGCGTTAGGGTCAGGAATAGATAAATATTCGAAAATGTAAAGAAAACGATTCAGGGTACAGCAGCCAAGTTAACTTTTCGTTATGCCCCTACTTCATCTTTTCGGGCTTCTCCCACTCTTTACTCATGGTATAGGGTAGCTTCCATACATTTCCCTTACTATCACCGTAGTACAGTTGGGACTGGCTGAACTTACCCGGGTCACCATCAGCCCAGAAGTAGTAGAAGGGATCCTGACCGTTGACTACCTTCCGGATGTAGTTGTGGTTGCGGGGGCTGTTTTGGGTGAGTTGGCGGCTGCGGGTCCAGGTCCGACCTTTGTCGGTACTCTTCCACATCACTACCTCGCCACCGCTCCCCCAGGGTTGAGGCGTATTCTCGGTAGGGGCTACTACCATCCATTCGTTTTCCTTCACAAAAAGGCTACCCGTATCGTAGTTGTGATCGGAGGTGGTGATAGGATAATTTTCCCACTCAGAGCCATTCCAGTGGATCACCGCCCACTGCCGCAGGCCGTTCTTGGGGCCAGGCTGGTGGCCGGGGCCGGACAGGTACAGCGCGATGGGGTTACCCTTCTCATCGAAGTTGACATCCTTAATGTACACGTTGAGCCCCTGGCTGAAAAACTCTTTGACTAGTACTGGGGAGGCTACGTCCGTGACCGGAATGGCTACCGGCTTACCGTCTACGGTAGTCCAGGTCTTGCCCATATCAGTAGTCTGTAGGTAGTAGATGTTGGTGCGTTGGTCAACGTTGCCGTTGGGGTGCCAGTTGAAGAAGAAAACTACCTTCTCACCGTGCTGACCGCTGATCTGGTAGTGTCCGCCGTTTTGATCCTCGGCGCGTTTCATTCCCACCAGTTTCTGATCTTCCGTCCAGGTGGTACCGTCGGGGCTGGTTTCGAAGTACAACTCCCGAACGCCCGTGTACTTGGTAAAGAGGTTAAGGAAGCCCTTGCCTGCGATGTACTTGGGCTGGGGATACGTCATGATCTCTTCAGTGATCTGCTCAAATCCGTCAATGCTGTAAGGCTGCCGGCTGCGGTACTTAAAGCCGGGACGACTTGTATTACGGCCACTTACAAATACCCACAGGTAGCCCGCGTCGTCCATTGCCAGGCTGGGATTATCGTGCGGGTCTTCCACCCCTTTCTTATCGTATACAACGGTAGGCTTCGATACACTACCCGTGGCGTGGTCGTAGCTGCCGATCATGCAGAGCAGGTATTTGTCGTCGGGGCCGGTAGTACCTCCGTACACAAAGAAGGTTTTGTTGACCTTGGACGCATAGATAGCCAGGGGAATATGCTTGGCCGTATAGGTGCCCAGTCCGCCGGAATACTTATCGCCATACTCCGAGAACTGCCCCAGCGTAAACCAGATGCCCTTGTAACCATCTGCCTTCTGGTTATTACGGTTAGATGAGGTTTCAGGGTTTTGAGCCAACGCAAGGCAGCCCGACAGCAGCAGGGCAAGGCCAGTACACAGTGCTTTCATAGCAGTAGGGTAGAGGAGTAAGTACTATTTAAGCAATTTGCCACATTTCTTTTAGCTTGTTCAGGTCGCGCTTCATGGCAGTATAGATTACTTCTCTGTCCACAGAGGGCGTTTTAGAGCCGTGCTCGGCCCCTCCCAGATCGTACTCGTAGTGCAGTGAGATGGGTACCTGTACACCGTACTGCTTCAGCAGGCGGAAGTAGTTTTTATAATCTACCATTCCTTCGCCCAACGGTACATTTTTTACACCCCATTTACCATTCTGATTAGCCCACACAAAATCCTTTATAGCCAGTATCTTGATGTACGGGTGCAGGAGTCGCAGGCCATTTTCCCACGACAGACCACCCTCCACAGTAGCGTGGCGGATGTCGTACTGTACGCCCATGTGTTCCTTGTTGGCATTCTGCAGGAGCTGAAATATCTCCCAGGTCGAGGCTCCCACCAGCTTACCCGCGTGGTTCTGGTAGCTGCCGATGAGTCCGAGCTTGCTGTTGAGTTGGCTCAGAGCCGTTACCTGCTTCTGTAGTTGCTGAAGGGTGTCCGGCAGGGCCTGCTGATCGTTGTAGCGGTACCAGTTCATGCGGTAGTACTTGATACCCTGCTGGGCGGCAGTCCGGAGTACCGTCTCATCGGTACCTTTGGCATCTTCCACGGCTGTAGTCATCATCAGGGATTGTATACCGGCTTTTTTGATAGCTTCTACCGCCCGCGGCAGATCGGTCTTTACGTTTTCAGGTAGTACATGTCCACCGGGACGTACGGTCAGATCTACACCGTCAAAACCAATTTGTGCCGCCTTCTCCGCCATTTCCTTATAGTCCAGGAATTGCAGGTGCTTGGAGAAGATCAGTACGGGGGGCAGGGCAGCCTGCGGTCCGGCCGCGGAGGCTTCATGGGCCATCGACAGGAATGGAACTGCGCTGGCGGCCAGAGCCGTCTTGCGTATAAAGTCACGTCTTGAATGAAGATCTTGCATTACTCGCTAAGGGTTAGGTTGTATAATGGTAAAAGTAGCAGATGAGGTATCTATAACTACTCTGACCTGGTGAAAGAAAATGGTCCTGCTCACTATGACGACAGGAGCAGGACCATTCACTGAATAGCTACGATAAATGATAAGTTAAGATCAGTAGCCGGGATTCTGCGGAAGCAGGTTCGGATTGACCTGAAGCTCAATACGTGGGAGTGGCATCAGGTAGTCGCGGTTAGGGTCAAAGTTAGGGTGTGGCTCCAGAGAATTAGACCCGGTAAATACCTCCTGTCCTAACTTACGGCGCTTAATATCGTACCAGCGCTTGTATTCAAAGGCCAGCTCCAGGCGGCGCTCTTCCAGCACAGTATTGATAAATTCAGCCTTACTCATACCAGCAGCAGTTACATCCTGGGGGAAGTTGGTCATCTTGCCATTCCAGTTTCTGGCTCTGGCTCGTACTTCGTTAATGTAGCTGATGGCCTCAGCATTAGGCCCACCGTTGATCTCTGCCAGCGCTTCCGCTGCAATAAGCAGTACTTCGGCGTAGCGCATAGCTGCATAGTTATGGTCAGAGTAGCGGCCTTCAGTGTTGGAGTTGCCAGGGAACCGGGTATACTTAGCGATATGCGGGCGTTTGGTATTGGCAAATACAGTATAAGGCTGCAGTACACCACCAATCAGAATAGAATCTTCAAAGCTAACCTCTTTACGATAATCGCGGGAGTCCCAGGTGTTGTATACGGCCATGGAAGGAACCGCTACGCTCCATCCGCTCTTGGGAGCATCAGCTCCGCGGATACCAGTCATTGGGGCTATGATATCATCATTGGCTCCGCCGGCACCGTTCTGCAGACCCAGGAAGTCGATGGCAAAGATATGTTCTTTGAGATTACCTGGCTGAGGAGCTCTGAAAAGATCCTGAAAGTCAGCCACCAGGCCATAGTTGAAGCGATCCTTATTATCGATCACCCACTTGGCTTCTGTATAGGCTTTCTGATAATCGGCCAGGGTGAGGTATAACGAAGCAAGGTATGAAGCAGCGGTACCCTTGGTAGGGCGGCTCCTTACATCGTTAGGATGGTTGTCTGGCAACCATTGTTTAGCAAATTCCAGATCAGCAATAATGTTCTGATAGATAGTGGCAGCAGGTGTTTTGGAGATATCCTTTACCAGATTGGGGTCCGAGATAAAGAGGTCCAGGTAGGGCACATCACCGAACAGACGTACCAGATGGTAGTAGCTGAACGCCCGTACAAAACGCGCCTCCGCAATGAGAGGGTTGATTTCTGCTTCGGGTAAACCTAAGGACTCGGCACCTGCGATGGCTGCATTAGCGGCACTGATTACCTGGTACCACATCGGCCAGAACTGATTCACCATGTTGTTGTTATCATCCATGTTGAAGTCATTGACCTGCTGACGCTCGGCTGGAGTACCACGATCGCCAATGTCGACCATGTCGCTGCGCAGCATAAGGGCCGTAGCAAACTGCCGGCCGTACAACCGCTCGGTAGCGATCCAGCCGTAGGCGCCGAATATGGCAGTTCGTACATCCTGCGGAGTTTTGAACAGGGATTCGGGGGCCAGAATCCCGACCGGTCTCTCTTCCAGGTCCACACAGCTAATCAGTAGCTGTCCGATCAGGGCCAGAAGACAAATTATTGATAGGAGACGCTTCATATTTCTAAGTACTTTTAGTTGTTAAATCATTAAAAACCTACGTTCAAGCCTACGGTGTAGGACTTGGCGTTGGGGTAACTACCGTAGTCAAGACCCAGGTTCCGGTTGCTGTTGGTGGCTCCTTCTGAGGCATAGTTTACCTCCGGATCATAGCCTTCATACTTCGTGAAGGTCAGGATGTTCTGGGCACTGGCATAAATACGAAGCTTGGTCATACCCAGTTTCTTGGTAAGCGTAGCGGGGAAATTATAGCCAATAGCCAGGTTTTTAAGACGGGCGTAGCTGCCATCGTAGATCCAGCGGGTAGATACCCGGCGGGTACGGCCGTTGAAGGCACGGGGCACATCCGTATTGGTATTGGTTGGTGTCCAGCGGTTCAGTGCTACGGTAGTCGCATTGTTAATACCAGACAGCAGATTAAGCTCCATAAGCGTATAGCTCAGGATATCGTTGCCCTGTGAGCCCTGGAAGAACAGATTCAGGTCAAAGCCTTTATAGCTGAAATCATTGTTAAGACCCCAGATAAAGTCAGGGTTAGGATTACCAATGATGGTGCGATCATTGCTGTTGAGTGTACCGTCACCGTCTAAATCTCTGAATTTTTCGCCACCGGCGACCCGCTCAAAGCCACCCCCCTGAAGAAACTCATCTCCTTCCTGATATACCCCATCGTAGATCCAGCCAAAGAAGCTACCCACCGGATATCCTTCCTTCAGAAGGTGAGTATTGCCAAGGCCTACAAGGTGACCGGGAGCAGCACTGTATTGTAGCTCAGTACCACCTGGTAGTTCGAGTACTTTGTTACGGTTCGTAGAGAAGTTAATATCCATGTTCCACTTGAATTCTCCCACCAGGTTTCGTGAGTTCAGGGTAAATTCAAATCCTTTGTTCTCTACCGAACCTACGTTCTGCAGCTGAGTGGCGTAGCCTGAGTACTGAGGCAGCTGCACGCTGAAGAGCAGGTTACTTGTTACCATGCGGTAGTAATCCAGTACCAGGTTGATCCTGTCCTTGAAAAGGCTTATGTCTGCTCCGATGTCAAACTGGGCAGTACTCTCCCAGGTCAGGTCATTGTTAGCAACGGTAGTCGGTCGTACAGCATTAACGGGCAGACCATCGATAATAGTGTAGACATTGGAGAATCGGGCCAGCGTCTGGTAAGGCGCAATGGCCTGATTTCCAGTTATACCGTAGCTTAGGCGCCATTTCCACTGGCTGATCACATTACTGTTTTGCATGAAAGGCTCATTGGACATCTTCCAGGCAAAAGCTCCGGAGGGAAACGTGGCCCATTTGTGATTACGGCTAAAGTTAGATGAACCGTCGCGGCGGATGTTAGCAGTAAACAGGTAGCGATCCATCAGGGAGTAGTTGATCCGGCCGTAGTAAGAGCCAAGCTGCCACTCGGTGAGGCCCGAGTTAGGACTTAGCCATACCGACGATCCGCCCAGATTCCAGTAAGAAACCGCATCCGTAATAAACGACTGCCCCGCGCCACCCCATGATTCGCTGGATGACGTCTGGTAGGAATAACCAGCCATGGCCGAGAAGTCATGTATAGCACCGAATGTCTTATTATAAGTCAGGTAGTTCTCGTTCAGGAGCTGAGTACTCTTTGAGCCATCCACTTCAGCACGACCTCCTACGGTACGTCCGGCGTTGATAGTAGTAGGTGCAAAATAGCCGCTACGGCCGCTGTTGGTGGTGGCACCCATCGTAGTGCGGAACTTCAGGTTTTCCAGAATACCATACTCAGCGAATAAATTACCCTGAATACGATCGTTGGTCGACTCATTCTGTAGCTGCGTGGCTACCGCATAGGGGTTATCAATAGGATCATTTAGTCGTCCTACCGTGAACCGACCCGTCTGAGGGTCGCGGATGGGCAGATCAGGCTCAAATTTGAAAGCAGATGCCACTACCCCGGAAGTAAGACCTCCGGAGCCCTCCTGCGTATAAGCCTGTTGCTTTTCGTTACGCTGGGCAAACAGGTTAAGACCTACCCGTAGGCGTTCGCTGGCTTTTATCTCAATGTTACTTGTTATTGAAAAACGCTTGAATCCTGAATTAAGGATGATACCGCTTTGGTCGTACAGGGCACCGGACAGGTAGTAGTTAACCGCATCGTTACCACCGGAGATAGATAGTTGATGGTTTTGGATACCTCCTCTTCTGAAAATTTCGTCCTGCCAGTCCGTAGTGGCTCCCGGCGATACATAATTAGGACGAACTTCCTGAATATAATCTACAAAATCATTCGGTTTCAGCAGGTCCAGGCGGTTGATTTCGGTCTGTGATGAAACAGAAGTATTAAAATCTATCCGTGGCTTGCCCGACTTACCCCGCTTGGTGGTGATCATGATTACGCCATTGGCTCCCCGTGAGCCATAAATGGCCGTTGCCGAAGCATCTTTGAGTACTTCCAGTGATTCGATATCTTCCGGAGGGGGAATGGCCCCACCTACGAAACCGTCTACTACATAGATAGGATCACTGCTGGCGTTGATGGAGGTACCTCCACGAATACGTACTTTGAATGAAGCGCCGGGCTCACCGTTGTTAGCCTGGATCTGTACTCCGGCTGCACGGCCCTGCATAGCCTGTACGGTTCCCAGTGCCGGATAGGCCGTTAGCTCTTCTGATCCTACGGATGATACCGATCCGGTCAGGTCACTTTTCTTGACGGTACCATATCCTACTACTACCACCTCGCTCAGCGCCTTTACGTCCGCATCGAGCTTTACGTTGACCTGCTGGCGGTTGCCAACTGCAACTTCCTGCGATAAATAGCCGACAAAGCTGAATACCAGCACGGCATTGCCTGCGGGGACATTCACCTGATAAGTACCCGACGCATCGGTGGTAGTACCCTGATTAGTGCCCTTTACGATCACACTTACACCAGGAAGGGGCTCGTTAGTATCGGCACCGGTGATGGTACCTCTGACACTAACTCCCTGTGCGTACGATAGGGCAGGCAGCAATGCCATGCACAGCAGTACGCAAAGTGAGAATAGGATTCCATGTTTGGAATGCAAATGTTTCATCATGCTTTAGCTAGTAATGGGTTGAAAATTTAAAAATTGCTACTTGAGTCAGGTGACTGTCTATAGAACCTACTATAGAATAGTTAAGACAACGACTGCGGGTGCGTACCCGTAAAAAAGTCAAGTAAAACCAGGATAGAGGCTTTCAGATCTAGCCAGGTATGTTTTCGATATAAGATTCTGGTAGATAGACTACTGAACATATCCATAATATCCATTAACACCTAGTCATACCATATAGATTGACTAACAGATCGTTGCTATAACTTACTACCTGATTCGGACTGATAGCACTAATAGAAGTCACCTGCGGTACTATTTTACTTGCTATTTTGTCACTTACTTATAATTTGTTGTACTGATGCATGTTGAATTGATCTGGTGCTGGGGGCGCCTATACATGGGACTAATCAATTTCAGATCTATATTGTTAGATAATTAGTACATGTTGAATAGCTATAAGAAGTCTATAATGCAGGAACATACCATTCACTTACGTGTAAAAGAAGTTATTACAGAAACCTATGATGCCAAAACCCTGGTGCTGGAGACGGTAGACGGAGACCCTTTAAGGTACCGGGCGGGGCAGTTCCTGACGCTGATGCTTGACTACCACGGGCAGCAGGTGCGGCGCTCTTACTCTATGCATACCGCACCGGGTGTAGATCTGTTTCCGGCTATAACCGTCAAGCGCATGGTCAATGGTACTATCTCGCGCTATTGGCTCGACACGGTGAAGGCGGGAGATGTGCTGACGGCTCTGCCTCCCGCCGGACGCTTCACCCTGGATAAGACCGATGGAGCGGCCGACCGCGGCGAGCCGCGTGATATTGTACTGATTGCGGCTGGTAGTGGTATTACTCCTCTGTTCTCCATTCTGAAACAAACCCTGACCGACGAACCCAACAGTACCGTCACTCTGCTTTATGCCAACCGGAGCGAGCGGGAGATTATATTCTATAAGCAGCTCAATGAATGGCAGCAGCGCTTTCCGGAGCGATTGCGGATAGTCCATATCCTGAGCCAGCCCTCCGACGACTGGACCGGGCAGCAGGGGCGACTTAATAACAAATGGATTGAAAGATTTATTAATGGAGCTCTTCGCCATGCACCCGGACGGGCGCGCTTCTTTCTGTGCGGCCCCTTTGAGTTGATGCGTACCATTGAGATCACGCTGCTGTTTATGGGCTTTGGCAAAGAGCAGATTCGCAAGGAGAACTTTGTCATAGACGCGCCCCCCAGGCCTCCCCGCGAGTCTGAGGCACACGATATAAAGCTACAGTTTATGGGGCAGGAGCATCTGCTACACGTACCGGCCTATACTACGGTGCTACAGGCCGCGCTCAACGCGGGCATACCGTTGCCTTACAGCTGTAAAGGAGGACGGTGCTCTGTATGTGCGGGCCTGTGTCGGAGCGGCTCGCTGTACATGAGTATCAACGACGTACTTACTGAGCGTGATTTGGAGCAGGGCTGGGTACTCACCTGCACCGCCTACCCCGAAGATGAGCAGTTGAGGATTGAGATTATCTAAAAGTCTGAATTTGCGGCCGCCGCGCGGTGAATTTTGAGTTATGAATAGGTTAAAAAGCAGAGCCCCAGTAGCTAATGCTACCGGGGCTCTTTGATAGGGGCTGAGTCTATTCAGAATTCATCATTCAGAACTCAAAATTCTTACTGCTCCGTCCACTGTACCTTTTTGGAAGGATAGAAGTCAATACCCATTGCTTTCATGCGGGCGGCGTGCTTACCTAACCTTACTTTATAGGTGTTCCAGTCGCGTACGGTGCTGGGTGACCAGGCCACCTCGGCGATACCGGGCAGACGAGGGAATGCCATGTACTCCAGCTGCTCCATATTGGTCAGGGTTTCGGTCCAGATGGGGGCCTCTACTCCCAGTATGTTGGCTTTGGTCACTCCGGGTACCATGGTAGCGGGGTCCCAGATATAGGCGCTGTCCAGTTCGATGTAAGCAGCCCAGTGCAAACCATACTTACTGGTAGAATCGTACTGCATATCCAGATAAGCCTTGGTAGCTGGCGACATGATAACCTTAGCACCCTGCTGAGCGGCCGACTTAGCGTAATCAGCTTTGGCCCAGAATTGTGCTACTGTGCTGGGTTTCAATTTAGCGTTAGTAACTTCATCCCAGCCGATCATGCGCTTGCCGTGCTTTTGAACGATATCCTGTACCCGATTAATGAAGGGAATGTAATCTTTCATAGGCGTCACGTGCGACTCATCACCACCCATGTGAAGGAATGGCCCCGGTGTAAGCGCAGCCAGTTCACGCACCACGTCATCTATAAACTTATAAGTAATCTCTTTACCGGTGCAAAGCGTACTGAATCCTACTTCCGTGCCGGTATACAGTTCACGGGCTTTATCGTCACAGTTGAGCTCAGGATAAGAGGCCAGGGCGGCATTGGTATGGCCGGGCATATCTATCTCCGGGATGATGGTGATGTAGCGGGACTGCGCATATTGAACCAGATCCTTGTACTGCTCCTGGGTGTAGAAGCCGCCTTTACCACCACCGACCTGCGTGCTGCCCCCGTGGGTAGTCAGCTTGGGCCATGATTTGATCTCGATGCGCCAGCCCTGGTCATCGGCCAGGTGCAGGTGCAGGGCATTCATCTTATAAGCCGCGATGAGATCAATATACCGCTTTACATCCTCTACACTGAAGAAATGACGGGCTACGTCCAGCATGGCTCCCCGGTACTCGTAGGTAGGGAAGTCACGGATTGTACCCGTAGGGATCTGCCAGGGACCAGCCTGTTGGCTATTCATCTCCACCCGGGCCGGCAGGCTCTGGCGCAGCGTCTGAATACCACGGAATACACCGGCTGGTTTATTAGCTACCAGTTGTACGCCGTCGCGGGTAATGGTTAGTTCGTAACCCTCATCGCCCAGGGCGGCATCATTGCGGAGAGACAGGTAGATGTTTCCCTGCTTAGGAGCACGTTGGGTAGTTTGTACATCCATGCCTAATCCCGTAGAGGGATTAAGTATACCAGCCAGATACTGTCCAATGCTCCTCAGTTCCTGGGAGCCTTCCTGTACATAGATGTTGGTATTACTGGTCAATTCAAACGAATTATTAGTAGCCGTTACTGATACCGGCATGGGTATCAGACTCTGCTCCGTCAGCCGCTCGGAAGTAGAAGTACTGGTAGTGGTACCGGTACTTCTACCAGGAGCCTGCGTACGGCACGAAACCGCCGCTGAGGCTATGGCTACGATGGCTACTGCTTTCAGGACCTGCGTCCGTAAGGTAGATTCCATAGGGGTTTAGAAAAATTGTGTTTGTTAATGAATAGATTACTCGGCTTCTTTATAAATACCTAATTCGCTCATCGCCATCCCAACGGGTGACTTCGTGATACGAACACGCACCTTCTGAGCCGTAACAGGAGCCGGAAGCTTTACAATACGCTTCGCACCCACGCTGGTACCCTTGTGTATTTCTTTCCAGGTTTCACCTTCCTGAATATCCACCGCGAAGGCTTCGATACGCTGCCCCAGCTTGATGTGCTCACCCAGTGTGATGATATCAAATTGCCTGGGCTGGTACATATCTATAATCAGATCGGGGGTTTTATAGTCGTCGTCGGTAGCCCAATAGGTGCTTTTGTTCTTATCTACCAGGTTTTTGGTGCCGTAGATGGAATTAAATCCGCGTACGTTTGATGCCCGGATAAAGGCGTTCTGGGCCAGATTAGTAGCAAAGGTTTTCTGTAGCTTATCGCCAAAGGTCTTCAGCGAAGCTACGTCATCTTCGTGCAGTTTACCACGAGTATCCGGCGCCAGTCCCAGATCAAGTCCTGCTCCGCGTCCGACGCTTTTCAGGTACAGGTCAAAGAGCTCCTGGGGTGAGCGCGGCTTTTCCTCAGGGTGGTAAAACCAACCCTTCCGGAGAGGGACGTCACACTCGGCAGGCATCCAGAACTGACCATCACGGTGTCCTACAGGGCTTTCGGGGTAATTGGCCTGCCCGGGTACGGCTACATTTTTGCCAGCCGGAGGCTGAGGTGTAAACGTAGCCCAGTGCGTTTCAGAGGCGATACCTTTTTCATTGCCTACCCAGCGTACATCCCAGCCTATATCACTAAATATATTTGCTGTAGGTTGTAGCTTACGGGTTAGGTTGGTCCAGGTCGAGTCCCAGCCGTAGTAAGTGGTGTTGTCGATGGAGCGCTTTTCGCGGGCGCCCCCGTAGTAGCCGTCACCACCATTGGCACCATCATGCCACGACATAAATAAGGGGCCGTAGTTGGAGTACAGTTCCCGGAGCTGGTCACGGTAGATCTTGATGTACTCAGGGCTGCCGTAGGCCGCGCTGTTGCGGTCCCAGGGCGAGCAGTACACCCCAAACTGCATACCGTGCTTACGAGCTGCCTGCTCAAACTCCCGTACCATATCCCCCTTACCGTCGCGGAAAGGGCTTTTTGAGATATTGTAGTCGGTGGTCTTGGTAGGCCACAGGGCAAAGCCATCGTGGTGCTTTGCTACCAGTACCAGCCCGCGGAGTCCGCCTGCTTTGGCCGCCAGTACGATCTGCTCGGCGTCGAAGTCGGTAGGGTTAAACACCTTCGGATCGGCATCGCCGTAGCCCCATTCCTTATTTTCGTAGGTAGTAGGTGTAAAGTGAATCAGGCCATAGAGCTCCGTGTCGTGCCACTTAAGCTGCCGTTCGGACGGCAACGCGCCGTACGGCTTGGGAGGTACCTGTGCTAGCAGGCTATGCGTAATTAATGCAAAAAGTACTACAAGTTTTTTCATTTTCAAGATTCAAGAGTGCTTCACTATCAGTAAATAAAAGCCTAACGGCCGTGATTTCCTAATGTGAAATCTGTAAAGAATATTAGTTAATCACAAATCCATAGACCGGCTGAGCAGGCGTACCGGCTGGTACTTCTATGGTTCCATTCTTTACCCGTAGCGGTTTTTTAGCCCCCAGCATAGTGATACGTGCCTTGGCAGGAATAGTGATTCCCTCTATCTGCACGCGGGTAGGCAGGGCTTCACCCGGTTCCGCCATATAGAAGGCATACTTAGTATCCCCTTTCTGAGTGAAAGCCCACTTGCCCTGGCGGTAAGGTGCCACGGGCGTAGTGCCATAGATGCCTTCACCGTTGACCTTGATCCAAGTACCGATTTCTTCCAGACGCTGGTACGCTTCGTCGTGCCACTCGCCATCAGGACCGGGAGCTACGTTGAGGAGCAGGTTACCGCCTTTGGCTACGATATCAACCAGGGTATGTACCAGTTGATGCGTCGACTTGAAATTCTCCTTAGGTACGTACGACCAGGAGCTGCCCATCGTCATGCATGACTCCCAGGGGATAGCCAGGTACTCGTCCGGGATCTGCTGCTCGGGAGTTACGTAGTTCTCAAACTCACCGGTTACGGTGCGGTCTACGACCAGCAGGCCGGGCTGGTGGCTTCGGGCCATGCCGGCAATTTTGGCCATATTGATATCCTGATCAAACGGAATCGTCTTCTGCCAGCTAACAGTAGTGTCAATAGTACTCTCCGGGCGTACCCAGCCGCCATCCAGCCACAGGATATCTATCTTGCCGTAATCGGTCATGAGCTCTTCGATCTGGTTGTAGGTGAATTTCTTAAAATTCTCCCACTTCTCAGGGTACTTCTCAGGGTGGTAGGATGGGTTACGATCCTTGGGAGGAAAGTACGACCACCAGTAGTCGTTAGAGTGCCAGTCGGGCTTGGAGAAGTACGCTCCGGTCATGAAGCCTTCGTTCCGGAAGGCCGAGAATATCTCCTTAGCTACGTTGCTGCGTGGGTTGCTGCCAAAGGGCGTATTAGTGATCTTATAGTCGCTCTGCTTGGTATCAAACATCGAGAAGCCGTCGTGGTGCTTCGTCGTGAATACCACGTACTTCATACCGGCGTTCTTCGCGGCTTTGGCCCACTTCTCCGGGTTGAATTTGACCGGGTTGAAGCTCTTGGGCAGGTCTTCGTACGCCTTCTTGTACTCGTACCAGCTATGTGAGTGTGGACCGCGGCGTTCGCACCAGCCTTCATCTTCCGGGCACAGCGACCATGACTCCACGATACCCCACTGGCTGTAAGTACCCCAGTGCATCATTAGGCCAAACTTAACATCCTGCCACTGGTCGAGCTTCTGCTGTACCAGCGGGTCTTTGGGAGGGATGTAGTTGACGTGGTGCTGCTCTGAATGCTGCTGAGCCGCAGCGGGCAGTGCAAGAGCAGAAGCCAGGAGATAGGGGAGTAGTTTTTTCATTATAAATTGGTATTAGAATATAGACTCAGTAACGAAATACCGAGCAAATACTGACATTTTGTTAAAGATTTTAATTTGTAAAGCAATATTATTAAAAATAATAAAGAAATGTTGGATTGCAGATGAAGAAGTTCCTCCTGATCAGTAAAAGTGTGTAAAGGGAAGTTATATTAGCAAAATAGAAAGTTGTAGACCTTATTTGCAGAGGTTTATACGCCGTACCACACCATTTATGACATTACAGAGTTATCTGACTTCGGAAGATACTGAATCAGCCTTTCGCTTTACCATCGGCGCGTCCATTCCTTTGGTGATTGCTAACCTGATGGGGTATCCGCAAGAAGGTATTTTCCTGCTGTTGGGCTCTATGTTTGTACATGGCATAGATATCGCCATTGCACTCCCTAAGAAGGTCGCACTCATGACGCTGTCGGGTGTACTTTCCGCTTTGATCTTCGTCATTTTTACGCAAGTAGCTCACAATCCCTATCTGACGGCTCCTCTCATATTCCTGTTTGTGTTTTCACTGAGTCTGGTGGCCCCGCTTAGCGCCAGTTTCAGTATAGTAGCCCTGCTGCTGAGTCTGTCCATCATGATCGGACTGAGCATGGCCGAAAATATAGGAACCTTATCCGAAGCGCTGGACAGGGCAGGCTATATACTGGCGGGTGTAGCGTGGTACATCCTGTATGCCGTAGTCATGCACTTTCTGCAGCGTCCCCGGCAGCTCAGGCGGCGTATACAGGAGTGTCTGCACCTGACTGCCGAGTACCTGGACATGCAGGCTAAGCTTTTCGAGCCCAACATCGACCTGCAGGAAGTACTTCTTAACCTCTCTCAGAAGCAGGGCGAAGTCGTAGAAGCGCACCAGCAGATCCGGGAGGTTCTGTTGCGCGAGCCCATCAACCTCACCAATCCGGCTACGTACATGGGGCGGGCTACCTTTTTCTTTGCCAATCTGGTGGATATCTTTGAGTTGGCCACGGCTTCTTCCTGGTCTATACACGCGGTGGCGGATCAGTTACCCGGCACAAATACGCTTCCCCTGCTTCGTTCGCTGAATACGTACGCGGTCAACCGGCTCAGGTACCTGGCTGACCAGTGGCAGGGAGGGGCCAAAGAAGACAGCAGCCCCACCGCAGACAGTGAGGCCAGTCAGGCGCTGGCCCGGCTCAATGGCTACCTGGATACCATGAAGATACAGGCGGCTTCGCATCCTACCTCATCGGGTATCTACCGAACCCTGCGTCGGGTACAGGTATACAGTGAGCACCAGTTGACCCTGCTCACCCGCATGCAGGAGATCATGGGGCGGCAGGTGTCGCCGATTGATATGGGACAGACCCAGCTTCGTCAGTTTGCCGACCGCGAGAGCATCAGTCTGGACTTTCTGAGAAATCACCTTAGTCTACAATCCGGCTTTTTTCGCTTTGCCCTCCGAACGGCCCTGACGGCAGTAGTGGCCTATACCCTGGCTGATCTGCTTCAGTTTGGCAACCCTAGCTGGGCCTTACTGACGGTGCTCGTGATACTGAAGCCGGGGTTTAGTCTGTCCAGGCAGCGCTTGTCCCAGCGGGTAATAGGTACCGTGGCAGGGGCTGCGGTGGGCCTAACTATATTCTATGTATTCCGGCCCGGTTTTCAGATAAGCATGCTGATCTTTCTGACCTCCATGTTTATCGCTTTTTCCTTTATCAAGCGGCAGTACGCTATCTCTTCGTTGTTTTTTACGCTATTCATACTATTCTTCTACCGCTACCTGCACCGGGAGCTGCCGACGGCTGCCTGGTACCGGCTGCTCGATACCCTGCTGGCGGCGGCTTTGTGCTGGCTGTCGATCCGGTACGTGTTGCCCTACTGGGAGAAACAGAAACTACCCCAGGCGATCGGCAAAGCTATCCGGGGCAATAGCGATTTTCTGGCTACCATACTGGTTCAGCTGCAGACGGATGGCTTCGATGCTACGAGCTATAAGCTAAGCCGTAAGGACGCTTACGTACAGATGGATGACCTGACTAATGCCTACCGGCTTACCAAAAACGAAATACCTGCGCAGAAAGACTTCCTGACTAGTAGTCAGCAGGTAGTACTGTCGGTGTACTATCAGCTGTCCAGTCTGGTCAATTTGGGTCTATTTTGTAAAAGGCATCCTGGCTATCAGCCCCACGACCCGATCCTGATGAGGTACCTGCACGATATCAGGCAGGAGATGGAGCGTATGGCACGGGAGTTAACAGCTACGTCGGCCGTAAAGCCCGGTCAGAGTTCCATTCTACGAACTGAAGAAATAATAGACTGGCTGGCCCGGCAACGCCGGGAGGTCAACCAACTCATGCGCTCAGACAATCCGGAGTATGCCGCCAAGGTACACGATCTGTTCTGGGGCGAAGGAGTATTTGAACTGATAGAGTTACACCGCAAGCTGGAACGGTTGCTACAGTCAGATACTTTCCGCTGATCATATATTCTATTAGAGGTAACGCTCTACTTTATTACATTTAGGGGATGAAGTATACCCACTGATTATTCTGAATGTAACAGTCAATCAGTTTTCACCGTTAACTACACTATAACACAAAACCTAACCTGAATGAATGTTATGAAACGTCTGCAATACAGTTGGAGCTGGTTACTGCTGGTGATGCTGGTAGTCCCGGCTCTGGCGCAGGACCTGTCCAAACAACCCATTCCCTTTGATCCGCAGGTAAAAGTCGGTAAGCTCAAGAACGGCCTTACCTACTACATACGCAAGAATGCTGAGCCGCAGAATCGTGCTGAGCTTCGCCTGGTGATCAAAGCCGGCTCTATCCTGGAAAACGATGCCCAGCAGGGACTGGCGCACTTCATGGAGCACATGAACTTCAATGGCACCAAAAACTTCCCCAAAAACCAGCTCGTAGACTTCCTGCAGAAGACGGGGGTACGCTTTGGAGCTGACCTCAACGCCTACACCAGCTTTGACGAAACGGTATACATGCTCCCCATCCCGACCGACTCGGCGGGTCTGTTGGAGAAGGGCTTGCAGGTACTTGAAGACTGGGCGCACAACGCCCTGCTGGAAACGGATGATATTAACAAAGAGCGGGGCGTAGTACTGGAAGAGTCGCGCCTGGGACGCGGAGCGCAGCAACGTATGCGCGACGAGTACTTCCCCATGATCCTGGGCAACTCGCGCTATGCCCAGCGGCTCCCCATCGGTAAAGACAGCATTCTTCAGAACTTCAAGCCCGAAACCATCCGGCAATTCTACAAAGATTGGTACCGTCCGGATCTGATGGCGGTCGTGGCCGTGGGGGATTTTGACGTATCGAGAGTGGAGAATCTGATCAAGGAGAAATTCAGCCGGATCGAAGCTCCCAAGACACCTAAGAAGCGCACCGAATATACTATACCGCTGGATGGCTCAACAAAAGTGGCAGTGGTAACGGACCCTGAGTACCCCCAAAACGTAGTACAGGTGATCTATAAGCAGCCCGAGATCAAAGACAAGAACTTGCTGGACATGCGTAATGCCATAGCCCGGTCCCTGTTCAACTCGATGCTGGGAGATCGTATGCAGGAGCTGACTCAGAATGCCAATCCGCCCTTCCTGGTGGGATACAGCAGCTACGGCGACTTCCTGAGCAACCTGGATGCCTTCTCGTCCATCGCGCTGGCCAAAGACCCCGGTGGCGTAGAGAAGGCCCTGACTACCCTGCTGGAAGAAAACGCCCGCGTGCAGAAGTTTGGCTTTACGGCCTCGGAGCTGGATCGCGCCAAAGCATCTTTCCTGAACCAGATCGAACAGGCATACCGGGAGCGTGATAAAACCAAATCGGCTAACTACACCCAGGAGTACATACAGCACTTCCTGGATGGGGAGCCTTCAGTGAGCATCGACTACTACTATGACTTTGTGAAAAAGAACCTGGAAGGCGTAAAGCTGGAAGAGGTGAATTCATTAGCTAAGCGATTCATCACGGATAAAAACCGGGCCGTAGTAATCATGGGACCTGAGTCAGCCAAAGCGCAGCTCCCTACGGAGGCAAAGGTGAAGGAGATACTGGCTACTGCCGGCAAGGATGTAACGGCCTATGTGGATGATGCCGTAGACCAGCCGCTGTTGCCTACCGAGCCCAAAGGTTCGAAGGTAGTTAGTGAGAAGAAGCACCCGAAGCTGGGAGTCACCGAGCTGACCCTGGGCAATGGTGTGAAAGTAATGCTGAAGCCTACGGACTTCAAAAACGACCAGATCCTGTTCGACGCTACGGCTAAGGGAGGTACCTCGCTGTACCCCGACGATATCGAAACGGGCCTGTTTGCCGCTTCGCTGATTGGAGCAGGTGGGGTAGGTAATTACAGCCAGACGCAGCTGCAGAAGTACCTGGCGGGCAAGAGTGTCAACGTGCGGCCTTACATAAGCGAACTGACCGAAGGTATATCCGGCAGCGCCAGTCCCAAGGACCTGGAGTCGGCACTGCAACTGGTGTATGCCTACTTCACGGCTCCCCGTAAGGATACGGAGGTAGTACAGGGTATCCTTACTAACCAGAAGGCCTACCTCGAGAACATGCTCAAGACACCTACTCCCGAGAAGGTATACTCCGATACTCTGACCAGCGTCCTTACTAATAATAATCCGCGCCGCCGTCCCCTGACGCCCGAGCGCATTGATAAGGTTAATCTGGACCGGGCTATGGAGATCTACAAAGATCGCTTTGCTGATGCCTCCGACTTTGTATTCACCTTCGTAGGAGCCTTTAAGGAAGAGGAGATCAGGCCCCTGCTTGAAAAGTACATCGGTGGTCTGCCCGCTACCAGCCGTGATGATTCCTTCAAGCACCCGGGTATATTCCCCCCCAAAGGCCGCATTGAAAAGACCGTATACAAAGGTCTGGAACCCAAGAGTCGTGTGACCATGATATTCAGCGGGGAGTACGAGTACAGCCCCGAGAATAACGTACAGATTGAGGCCCTGCAGGAGGTACTGCAGATCAAACTTATTGAGGCGCTACGCGAAGAGGAAGGTGGAGTATACGGAGTAGGAGTATCCGAAGGTACTGACAAGTTTCCCTCCGGTCGCTACCGCTTCCAGATCGGCTTTGGCTGTGGTCCTGAAAACGTGGATAAACTGGTAAATCGCACCCTGGAAGAGATCAACAAGATCAAGCAGAAGGGGGCAAACCCGCAGGATATTCAGAAGTTCGTGGCCGAAACGAATCGTAAGCTCGAAGTAGACGTACGGACCAACGAATTTTGGCGGGGCTACATATCCAGCAACCTGTTCTACGGCGATGATCTGGATGAGGTATTCAAGCAGCCGGAGCTCCTGAAGCAGGTATCTGCTGCAAGTACCAAAGCTGCCGCTCAGAAGTACCTGGATGAGTCTAACTACATCAAGGTGGTACTGATGCCGGAGAAGAAGTAATAGAGAAAGCCAATTGACAAAAAGCCCCGCGTACCTGTAAGTACTGCGGGGCTTTTTTTATGGGCTGCTCCATCAACAGCAGCGGGCTGATCGTTTGCTAGTCTACCACCTTGTCCAGGGCCCGAACTACCGTATCAGTGGATAATCCTAATCTAAGGTGCCCCACCAGCCCCCGGGCATGTGCCTGCCACGGATAAGCCAGAGGGCCGGATGCCAGGCCGGCCGCGGGCGCCATTAATTCATCCATTACTATAAACAGGCCTAGCCCGTAAAGTAGCCCGTGCGCTTTGTTCAGGCCTTTGACGCGGTGGCGCATAAGTGCATACAGAGCGCCCGGTACAATACCCAGTAGATAGTGGACGGTTTTGCCGGCTATGTACTCCTGCTGGTCATTCATCTTGACCCCGACCGTATTGGCTATCTTGTCGGCTGCCACAAAGGCTACGTATTTATCGTCTATCTGCGCCTCTTTTTCCTGTTTGTACGCATCCCGGTCTTCATGCCTGTACATATACCGCGTCATCCTGTCCATCAGCCATACCGCTACTGCTCCGGCAACAGCCCCTTTCATCAATTCTTTCTGTACACTTGCCATATCTTCTGTTTTTAGTGGAACATGTGATCCATGTATCCTAAAAAAACCATGCGAATAGCAAAAGGTAATGTTTTAATGAAGAGATGGTCTTTGCCTGGGATAGAAGTATCCATAACCAAAGCTTTAAGGTACTTATCCCTGCTACTCCGGATCGGTTACGGATCTGGGAAGTAGTGCAGAAAGTCAAGCTACAACAAGAGGTACTAATGCCGGATAGGAAGCAGGAGTATAGTAGAAAAAAGCTTTACCTACACCTAAGTACTCTGGAGCTTTCTATTTGCCTACGGCTCACGTAGCCACGCCAGGGCTTTTTCCAGGTAGAGTTGCTGATTAGCTTCCAGGACATCAGGTTCTACGGTTTTGCCATATTCCTTACTGGTGCGGTCAGCCATGGTGGCAACCGTAAGAACGAGGGAGGCTCCGTTTAAAAGCGGAAACCTAGCATTGGCGGTAGAAAGACCACAAGTGGGTTTACCAAAACTGCGGGTATTGGGGCGGCCCCTGAAGGCAATCGCTACTGCTTCTCCCGAGCTGGCCGTCAACCGATCGGTCAGTACAGCTACTTTGGGATTAGGTTTATATAGGGTGTAAGGGAACGTCACCTTACTATAATTGGGGTAGTCCTTAGTCCAGGCAAAGGTATTACCATCAGGATCGACAAAATAGCCCAGGGTACCCTCCCCCAAAATAGGCTCTACTCCGGCTAACATAGGCCACATGTTACCCCCTGTGTTGCCTCTCAGGTCTATTATCCAGCCGCGCAGGGTAGGTGAATCGGCGCGTCGTATTTCATTCTGAATTGTCTCTGCATGTCCTTGCGCGTCACTTCCTCCACCACTGAAACCACTGATCTTTATATAGCCGATATCATTACCCAGAGCAGGTAAAGCCGGAGCTTCGTCTGAGCAGCTCTGGCGCCCCGCTCCATAAAGGTAGGAGCCTTTATGGGTAATAAATAGACTGTGAGAATCATCTAGTAGAGTAAGGGCTTGTATGATGGCTGCGTTGACACTGGGCTCATCAATGTTTTGAGCCCCTTTGGCCCGTCCCAAAACCTGAGTTGTAAAGCTATCCCAATCAATCGTCTTCCTATGCAGGGAGTTTGTCTTCATAAGCTGTATAATATTTTTCAGGTAGTTTTCTACAGCAGGGAGAGTAGTAGGTTCGGGAGTAGTCTTACCACAGCTAACTAAAAGATTTAATGCTACAAAAAGACACAAGAATTTATACAAGGTACCAGGGATAGTATTCATATATAGGTGTGGAGTTTAGTGTAGAAAGATCAGACTGTTTAAGTGGACTCTCCTTCGTAAGTAACTGTAATATAGAATATGGTTTATCAATATGTGCCTTCTCCACAGACCTATCAAGCTGATTTTTAATTTATTATTTTAGAAATAAAAAATCAATTCTTTGCCACATCATACTTATTATTTTCACTTTTTGAACACTGCATTCACAGACGTGAATTGGATGAGCATATACTGATTAATAAAAAGTAGGGGCTAGGTATTGCTTCGTACGAAACTTTTCCTACCTTTGGTTGAGTGATCAATAAGAGAGGTATGGAACCCACAAAATCAGAACTGGAAATACTACAGGTACTATGGCAGCACGGTCCATCGACGGTCCGTTTCGTGAATGATAAGTTGAACGAAGAGAAGCGCCAGGTACAGTACTCCTCCACGCTGAAGCTGATGCAGATCATGGCGGAGAAGGGCCTGGTGACCCGCGACGAAAGCAGCATGAAGCACGTATACAGCCCGGCGGAAGAGGAGGGAAAAACTAAAAATAAACTGCTGGACCGCTTTGTAGATTCGATGTACAACGGCTCGGCCACCAGCCTGGTGATGCAACTCTTCGGCAACCGCAATACATCCAAAGAAGAGCTGGATGAGATCAAGGAGTTTCTGAAAAAGCTCGATCAGTAAGTAGCCATATCCTATTTCTATTAGCCATGATTATGAACATTTTTCATCTCCCCCTATCCCAGAAGCTCATCCAGGCGCTGAGCTGGACCTTGCTTCATTCGCTCTGGCAGGGCCTGGTGCTGGCGGTACTAACGGGCGGGGTACTTCTCACGATGAGGAAGGCCCGACCCGCGCTACGGTACAATGTACTGGCAGTTCTGCTGGTAGGTTTTATGGTGGTTAGCGCGGGTACCTTCTGGCTGGAGTATCGCCAAACCTCCGACTCCTTTATCCTCCATTCGTATAAGGTGGAGGGAGGTAGCGTGCAGAGCAGTCAGCAGGCTGCTGTAGCGGCCCTCTGGCTGGACCCGGAGCGCCCGCTGACCCTTCTGATGGACTTCTGTACCCGGCATGCGTCTCTGATCGTAGCCATTTGGTTTGTGGTATTCCTGTTCAAATCACTACAAGCCGCCACCGGACTGTACTACATCCACCGGCTGCGGCACCACAGCATCCACCCGGTAAGTGAAGCCTGGGCGGAGCGGGTAGCTAACCTGGCCCGTACGCTGAAACTCCGTATGCCGGTACTACTGGCCGAGTCGGACCTGGTGACGGTACCGCTGGTAGCGGGTGTAGTGCGGCCCATGATCCTGGTACCGGCGGGCTTCCTGACCAACCTGCCTTACCAGCAGGTGGAGGCCATTCTGCTGCACGAGCTGGCGCACATTCATCGCAAAGACTACCTCGTCAACCTGTTCCAGAGCCTGGCCGAGAATATATACTTCTTTAATCCGGCGGTATTGTGGCTGTCGTACCTGCTCCGCGAAGAGCGGGAGCACTGTTGCGACGACCTGGCCATAGGAGTGACTCAGAATAAGACCTCCTTCGTGGAGGCGCTGGTTCAGTTTCAGGAGTATAAGCTGGCACACCCGGCCCATTCTCTGGCCTTTGCAGGCCGTCGTAACCACCTGCTGGACCGCATCAAGCGAATCATTTACAATAACAATAAACCTTTAGAAGCCATGGAAAAAGTATTTGTAACAGCCAGTTTGCTCACCATCGTCGTTCTGTCGGTGGCCTTTTCACCCACTCCTCCGACCCAGGTACCCCAGCCGGAGACTCCAAAGCCGGTAGTCCGGCTAGTAGTAGCGCCTTCTCCTTCGCTGGCGCCATCCCCTGTGTCTATTCCTTCTCCTCCTCCGGCCCCCGCGGCAGCACCTGTAGTTGTCCCCCCACTCCCCCCAGTTGCACCAGATACTATTCTACCCCAAAAAACAGGAATACACATGGGTAAAGTCCTGTCAACCTATCACATGTCAGTCAATGGGAAGCGGTATGAGATTGTAGAGCAGAACGGAAAAATAACCGGATTGAAAATAGACGGTACTACTATTCCTGAAAGCCAAATTGAATCGTACCAGTCTGAACTGGCGCCTGTGATGGCAGAAGTACGGGAACATCAGAAACAGGCTGAAATACACCGGGCGCAGGCCGAAGTCCATCGTCAGGAAGCTGAAGTACACCGCAAACAAGCCGAAGAGCATCGTAAACAGGCCGATGTAATGCGCCAGGAAGCAGCGGCTATGCGGGAGCAGGCACAAAAGAATCGCAGAGAAGCACAAAGCCTGCAAGCTTCACAAGCAGAAGCCCGGGCTCATGCCGATGAAGCCCGACGCCACGCCGATGAAGCTCGTCGGGAAGCCGAAGTACATCGTCAGCAGGCGGAGGTACACCGGAGGGAGGCTGAGGAGCATCGGAAGAAAGCCGAGGCGCAGCGGGCCGAGTACGAGAAGATGCAGGGGGAATTTATCAATGACCTGATTCAGGAGGGAGTTATCCAGAGTAAATCGAACCTTTCGTACAGGCTAAGCAGTGAGGAACTGGTAGTAAACGGTAAGAAGCAATCCGATGCGCTGCACCAGAAAATGAAGAACAAGTACCTCAAGGAGCTGGGCTTGGAGATGTTCCATAACTGGCAGGGGAAGAGCGGTATTATGTATAGCAGATAGTAAGTAGATTCATTTTCTGTCACCTAGTCCTCACTTGTCAGTAATAAGTGAGGACTATTGGCTATTAGGTTATGCCGCAGTTGCTCGGCTCCGATGAGCGATTGTTATCAGAAAGTGCCTCCGGCACGTGTTTATTCTGGTAGTCTTTTAATTTTTGCTCTAAAACCTCCCTTACCAAAGTGCCATATGGTGTCTATGCTTTCTACAATCTCAAATGATTGAAAGTCTATATTCCCATATAAGCTGTCACCAATCGTGTATTCAGGCTTGTCTAGTGTGAGCTTTTGATATATATTTTTATGTATGGGTTCAGCTGCGTCTTCATCAATTGCATCTGGTTCAAAATATGGTTTTGTAAAAAACTTTCCATCTTTATAAGTGATAGTAAACCCGCGAGATGTATGAAGATCTGCTATTCCAATGTTTATAAGCAGCTTATTGGCTGAGGGCAAGAAGTAAGCCCGGCAGTTATTTATTCTTGAATGAGGAGGGATAGGTATGTTCTTTGTCTGCTCTGAAAAGTAGGTAACGTCGCTGGTCCTCCTGTGCAAAGTAAGTGTATCAAGAAGATCTTCTGCTGAAAGTACTTCCTCTTGTTTATCAAGTTGTTGATAAATGGAGTCTTTGGCTATTTCGGGATTTATACGTACTTCATCCCATTGAACATCATTCTTCTTGCCTGCGCAACCAGTACAGTAAAAGATGACAAACAGAATAAGGGGATACTTTGGGTTTACAACAATTGGTGAATATGCCATAGCTATTGTCCGTATACAGTACTTTTCAAATATAATTACTTCCAGCTTTTCCTCCATTTGAATTCTCAGCTAACCCTAATCTACAATCAGGTTAGCGCAGTTAGAACTACCCAGTTTCCCCACAATCCGTACCTTTGTCAGTTACTACAATAATTAACCTGGTAGCTATACAACATGGCGAGAAAAAAGGCATTTGGACAAACGTGGTGGGGGCAGCAGTGGATTAGTGTACTGGAAAAGATAGACCAGAGCGGGCGGCTGGCGCGGGGACGTACCTACGCCAACGGCGGGGCGGTGCTTTCGCTCGAATTTGATAAGAATACTTTTAAAGCAAAGGTACGAGGTACCCGTCCTATTCCGTACAGGACCAGCTTCCGGATCCAGCCGCTGTCGGCGGCGGATAAAGCCCGGGTAGTAGGCCTGATTACGGAAAATCCACTCTTCCTGACCCAACTCCTCAACCGCCAGCTCCCTGCTGAGCTATACGAAGAATGCCTCAGGAAAGGCATCCACTTTTTTCCGGACAGTTGGGACAGCATAGAATCATCCTGCAATTGTCCCGATTGGACTGATCCCTGCAAGCACCGGGCGGCGGTGCTGTACCTGGTAGCCAACGAGATAGACAAGAATCCCTTCCTGGTCTTTGAGCTGCGCGACTTTGATTTAATTAAAGCGCTGGAAGGACTGGGAATTGTCTCGGCCGAGCAGAAGGATGTAGAAATTCTGGACGTAGCAGACCTGCGCAAGCCCTTCGAAGGGGGCGAAGAGGTGGAATTCCGTCCGGATGAGAGCCTGTACGAAGCGCTGGATTTTTCGGTTTTGCCCGACTGCCAGGAGGGCCTGCTGTCGCTGTTGTCGGATAATCCGCTCTTCTACAAGGGAGGCGATTTTAAGCGGGTACTTGGTACCTTCTACGCCGACACTCAAAAGCAGGCCCGTGAGCTGGCGGTTGCCGACGAGCTACGCGAGCACGACTACGACAAGGACCTCGACGCCATCGAAAGCGGCGAAATTATTCTGGATGAGGCCATGGGATTCCTGCAGGCCAATTTTCGGGATACCAACGAGCGTCTGGTGTTTCAGTTCAATGAGCTGCCTAAGTTCCTCGACTGGCTGCAGCATTTTCCCCATAGTCAGCTGCCACAGCTGTCGCCGCTGCTGCGCGGCTTGTACCTGACCAACCGCTTTGCCAATAAACTACTGGAAGTGGGCGGAATGCTGCCGCAACTCCTGCGGGTGCAGCTCAAAAAAGAAAACTACTTTATACGCTGGATTCCGGCCCTGCTCAACGAACAGGTAGCGCAGGTTGCCCGTCAGGTAGAGGTACTACTGCCCAAAGAATTTCTGTTTTATAAAATCGGTCGCCATGATATTTACGAACCTATCGCAAGCGACTGGCTGCCGATGCTGTGCTCGCTGGTACTTACCGAGCGTGTCCGGCAGTTCAACGACCAATACCACTACAAAGATACCGAGCTGGATGATCTGTTTTTCCGGCGCGACTACGCCCGGTTCAGCGGGTTCGACAGCCGGGAAACACCGGCCGCCATCCAGCTGTGGCTCAACAAATTCTTCATCGCCCAGCGTGACTACGTACCGCTGATTCAGGTGGAGGAAAGCGCGGAGCAGGCGGTTTTCCTGGTCCGCATTCTGGTAGAGGATAAAGCGGCTAACACAAAAGCCCCCGTTCCTTTTGAAACGTTCATGAAGGAGCCCGACTACGTGCCGGTACGGATGGGTGTCCTGCGCGACCTGTCTATGATGGCCGAGCACTTTCCGCAACTCAACCGGCTTATAGCCTCTAAAGGGGCGGAAGAACTGGCGTTCAGTACGGAAGCATTTCCTGATATCCTGCTCAAAGTCCTGCCCACGCTCCGGCTGTTCGGGATCCGAATCCTGCTGCCCCGAGCCCTGCAGAAGCTCGTGCGCCCGCAACTGTCCATGACGCTGGACAGCGAGGACTCGGGCCGGGTAGCGGCCAGTTCGGTCATTGATTTGGAGTCCATGCTGGAGTTTCGCTGGGAGGTAGCCATCGGAGAGGAGCACGTGGATACGCGGGAGTTTGTGGAGTTGATAGAGAATTACCGCGGCCTGGTCAAAATTAAAGACCAGTACGTGTACCTTGACGAAAAGGAAATCCGGTCGCTGATGGACAAGCTTAAAAATCCGCCCAGCCTGGACGCCCAAACCCTGCTGCAAACTGCCCTGACCGAAGAGTACGACGGTACCGGCATCAAGATAACCTATAAAGCCCGAAAGCTCATCCAGCAGCTGACGGCTCCCGAAGCGGTAAGCCTGCCCGATTCGCTGCAGGCCCAGCTACGGCCCTACCAGCAACGGGGCTACGAATGGCTGTACAAGAACGCCCGCATTGGCTTTGGTAGCCTCATCGCCGACGACATGGGCCTGGGTAAGACGCTGCAGGTAATTGCTACCTTACAAAAGTTTAAGGAAGAAGGTGCTTTCAGGAAGTACAAGGGGCTGGTGGTGGTACCTACCACCCTGCTCACCAACTGGAGCCGTGAGATAACCCGCTTCGCCCCCGGCCTCCGGGCCCATGTGTACCACGGCACCGGGCGCAGTCAGGAGGGTTTTAAAGATACGGACCTGGTACTGACTACCTACGGCGTGGTTCGCAGCGAACTGGATACATTTACCAAAACGCCCTGGCCGGTGGTAGTCATTGACGAAGCCCAAAATATCAAGAACCCGGCTACGGCCCAGACAAAGGCCGTCAAGAAGATAAAGGCGGGAGTGCGCATTGCCATGAGTGGAACACCTGTCGAAAACCGCCTGAGCGAGTACTGGAGCATCCTTGATTTTGCGAACAAAGGGTACCTGGGTACTTTAAAGAAATTTAGCAGCGATTTTGCTATTCCCATCGAAATAGACCGCGACCAGCACCGGCTGGACGTGTTCCGGCGTATGACCGAGCCGTTTATCCTGCGTCGCGTCAAGACGGATAAAAAAATCATTCAGGACCTGCCCGACAAGATTGAGATGGACCAGACCTGTACCCTCACCCCCGGGCAGGCAGCCCTGTACCAGAGCGTGGTGGACACGGCCCTGCGCGGAATCGAGGGAGCAAAGGATGGCTTCAACCGCAGCGGCCTGATATTTAAGATGATGACGGCTTTGAAACAAATCTGTAATCATCCGACCCACTACCTGAAGAAAGGCGAGGCCAATCCGGAAGCATCGGGTAAGGCGCTGCTGCTGCTGGACCTGGTACAGCAACTGCTCGAAAACGGGGAAAAGGCGCTGATCTTTACGCAGTACGAGGAGATGGGTACCCTGCTCCAGACCATGCTGCACCACCAGCTAGGCGTAGAAGTACCCTTCCTGCACGGCGGCGTCAGCCGCCAGAACCGCGATGCCATGGTGGAGGACTTCCAGACCAACCGCGCCACGCGCCTGCTGCTGCTCTCGCTTAAGGCGGGGGGCACGGGTCTGAACCTCACAGCGGCCAACAACGTCATCCACTACGATCTGTGGTGGAACCCCGCCGTAGAAGCACAGGCCACCGACCGCGCCTTCCGTATCGGACAAACCCGCAACGTACTGGTCCACCGCCTGCTGACGGAAGGTACCTTTGAGGAGAAAATCAACCAGTTAATTCAGAACAAAAAAGAACTCGCTAACCTGACCGTCGCCAACGGCGAAACCTGGATTGGAGACTTTTCGAATAAGGAACTGAAAGAGCTGGTGCGGCTGGGGTGAATTGTTTCTTTATGATAGGTACAAGTGAGAAATTTTGTACCTGCTCCTCACTCCATACTAATCCCGTTTTTAATCTTGAATAAAAGCTAAATTGTACTTGATATATGTAACGGTTGACATCCAAAAGACTGAAAAAATAAAAGTGCATACTGTATAAAAAAGCAGTCTGCACTTTTACCTGACTTTCTTGTCCACTAGTCTTTTACAAGGGAGCGACCAATTATAAATCTCTATGATTTGAATCTTATTCCTGAGGCACTTTTGCCCGCTCCGTACACAATCCCATCGATCTTTTCATTGTCTTTTTTGGAATCTTTCACAAGCTTATTTACAAACTGAGCTACATCTTCTTCGATGGAATTATTTACCAATCCCCCCGTCAAATAGGATTTCATTTTAATCCCTCCTTTTTTTGAATTTAAAACTTCGTAGTCCTTTAGGGGCTCACTTAGGATATACACCTCAAGACCTTCCACTTTTTGTGCTCTGGCCAATGACTTAAGTTTTGGATCAGGGTTCTTAAACTTTACGGCAACAATTTTTTTGCCTGATGAGTAAATTATCGCATCAAACTCATGTTTGTCTTCCTTAGCCTCCTTAATTGCCCTTCTTACAAATTGAGAAGCCTTTTCACTTACCCCCTCGTTGACCAGGCCGCCGGTGAGAAGCGAGGCAGCTTTCATGCCAGTACCTACATCAAAAACGACATCATAGCTATTTAAAGGTTCATTCATAAAGTAGACTTCTACCCCGTCAATCTTGTTGACTCGGGCCAATCCTTTTTGGTCCTGTGAAAATGATAACGTCCAGGCTGTCAAAAGTAAAAAAAGTAAAACTGATTTTTTCATATAGGATTTACGGTTTCTGGTATGCACAATTGCATACGAGGGTTTGTAAATGTAGCCTATCACTTTTTTAGAAACAATATCTTACTTATAATATTATTTTAAGTTACTTATTGTATAATAATAGTAAGAAATATAGGGTCATCAATCTCTTGTTATTTTTGATTCCATTTAGGTGGAAATAGGGTTACATTGAATTACAGAAATCAGCTTTTATAATTCATAAATTTGTGAATTGAGAAGGGCTGTTTCAACTAGTAACATTGCGAAATGGACTTGATCCTTTCAGTCGCTAGACTGAAAGGATAGAGCTTTATTCGAAAGTATCCTTCGGTGTACTGCCTGCTGCTGAGGGCAAGTAATAAGCTAATTACTCCTCACGGGATGGAATCCTATTACTTAGACATCCCCTGTTATACCGAACGGTGCCTTTCAAACCTGCTCCTCACTCCATAGTGCCTGCCGGGAGCCGGGAGGGCTGGGCCAGATTCAAGTGCTCAATCGCGCTGAGGAAATCCTGTTTCTGAACCAGGTAGATATCTGAGTTTATCGCTCCGGCACCTTCATAGTATTCATCTATATTGCCAACCCGGGTGCCGCCAGCCGCTTTTATAAAGGGAATAGCCGCCCGATTTGTAACGGGTTTGTTAACGGTAGTAGTAAACATGGCCTCGTAGCCGTGCTGGTGGAAAGCTTCATGAAGTAACCGGAAGGCGAGCCGGGGAGCCACTCTCCGGTAGGCCGGCAAAAACGCCAGTTGCTCAAAGTAGCACAACTTTCTGTCTTCAAATTCAGCGATAGGGATTTCCCACGCAGCCAGATCCCGCTTCTGCCAGATTTCCGACGCTTTCACAATAGCATCGGGAAGCAAGATTCCGAACCCGACGACCTCACCTCCTGCTTCGGCCACCAGACAGTGCGCCTGCTCAATGAAGAAGGCATAGGTACTTTCGCTCGTACCCAGCAGGAAGCCTCCGGTAGTAGTCCCTTCACTGGCCGCTGGCATAGGTAGCTGCTCTTTGATGCGCACGAACTGCGCGGCATCCTCAACTCTCGCTTTCCTTATTCTCATGTACATAAACAATTTTAGGCCCTTTCAGCTGATTCAGAATGGCACCGGCCAGGCTATCGGTATTTTGGTTTTGGTGATGGTACTTTTCGGGTAGAGGCGTTCTTTTCGCAGGAAGCTCGTACCAGGGGATGTTCGGATGCTGGTGATGCGTGGCGTGTTCGTTGAAGTTCATCAGGATCCAGGAGAAGAAGGGGACATGGCGCAAAGAGCGTACGTTGAACCGGGTTTCGTTTCCTATGGTAGTGTCGTAGTGGAAAATGTAGACAAACAGGGAAAGTACCCAGGCAAAAGCCAGCATAGGATACCCCAGCGAATACAGGTACACTGTAGTACCTCCCACCAGATAAACAGCCACATGAAAGCCAACTCCCAGCGAAAAAAGCCCAATGGCTTTGAGCTGATCCCGCATGGTCCACCCTTTGAAAGCGGGTGAAATACGTACACTCACCGATGGCGGAATGAACAGAAACAGGATGACGGATACCAGCGAATGAAGAAACCATCCGCCCATAAAAACGCCGATGTACCAGAGCAGGTGGTAAAAGGCCTTGATCAGCCAATTGGGCTTGTGCCGGGTCACGTAAGTATCCAGGGCGGAAGTATGGTGGTCCTTTCGGTTAAATCCGTGGTGAAACATGTGAATTTTCCGGTAGATATTGATGGGCGTCATAATGGGGACCAGGATCAGCCCTCCCCAGAAATCGTTCCTGGCCACGTTATTGGGAAACAGCTTGCGGTGGGAAGCTTCGTGGCCCAGAATGTACAACCGGTAAAACCAGAGCCCCTGCAGCAGGAACAGCGGTAATTGAAAGTACCAGCGTACCCCACTCATGCCCAGGTATACCGAGCAGGCACTCAGCGCCAGAAACACACCAATGGTCTCCACCAACAGGTAGGTGTTAATATACTTTTTGGGAGGGTTGTTCATATGCTTTGTGCTGAGTTGGTTATTAGCTATATCCTGCTGTTGGGCTGATCCGCTACCGTAGACTGTATCCCCACAGACTTTGAAAGCATACCTTCTTAGATATTTACCGCCGCTTCGGCTTCTTACCGAACTTCAAAACAAAATCTACGTACGGAATGGCGATGAAGGCATCCATATCTGCGACGGCGGGTATCCAGAGTCCCAGGTCAATGGATGTCTTTTCGCCGAAGAAGCGCACCCCGCCCGACAGCAGCGCCAGCGGGTCATTGTCTATGCCGTTAAGCACAAACCAGTTTTCGGTGACGAAGCCTACCCTCCGGCCTACCCGCGACATATACGCCAGATTGAGAACGGGGCTAGAGGCGATATCATCATTCGAAAAACCCCAGCCGAGCCCCAGCGTGAAATTCTTTTCGGTGTTGCCAAATGTTACGTTGCCGTAGCCGATGCCGAACAGATCAGTACCAAGCCGGTTGCCGGTAACATAGCCCTGGTTATCATAGGTGTTCCGATTGGAGAAGACGCCCGCACCGATCATACCCGCTCCGAAGGTGACGTTGGAGGTAGAGGGAAAGCTGATTTTAGGCGTGATGAAGAAGACCTGCCAGTCGCGAAAAGTAGGGTTCAGGACCCAGCCACCGCCCATTGAAAATTGGTCTGTAATGCCCACCGCTACGGAATTGATAAAGATGTAGGCATTCTGGTAGTAGCCTTCACCCTTGCTGAGCGGCAGGGCCGAAGGCGCCCAGAAGTACCGGGTACTGTGAGGATTCTGAAACCAGAACTGCCCGTTGCGGTAGTAACCGGCTACCTCCCGGTCGATCTTCTCGATCTTATCACTTGTGATGAATAGCTCGCCCAGGTTATCCGTTCTGATCCGGACACCTTCCTCCGTCTCCGACAGGATTACTCCCCGTAGTACCGTACCATCTTTTAGGTGAATAAGTGAAGGCGTAGCAGCCTCTGTCTTGACCTGCGTACTATCCTGCGCCTGTACCATACCGAAAGGAGATACGACTACGTACCATAAGAGCAAAATGAGGCCAGTGGGAGCAAAGCAGTGCATAGGCAGTCTGATTTACTATAAATATAGCAAACTGAACAGCTGGTAACCAACAGGTTTACGCTTCTTTTTGCACAAAAGCTTACCAATAACCGTCCGGGCTATTTCTCTACTTTTTCGAGTTCATCCTGCTTGTCCTGCGTGAGATCAACCCGCTGGAAGGTACTGGTGGCGGGTAGCTCCATATGGAAAGCGGAGGTATTGTCGATAGACAGCTTCACCTTTCCGAGCGTACAGGTCAATACGTGTCCGCCCCGCGTCTGGTCGCTACTCAGGAAGTGCAGGTGGTAACCGGGTACATTGAGGCCCTTCATGTACGGCGGTGTCCGGAAGCCTACCAGGGTACCTGTTTCGTTTTTGAACTCAAAAATAGGTTGTGTCTTTACTACTTCCACCAGCGGCAGGTAGGGCTTTGACTGCTGGGGAACACTCCGCGCTTTCAGGTACTCAAACTCACCTTCAACCTTGATGGCGTAGAAGATATTTTCGGTCGGGATGAGGCTGTCGATATAGGTACACAACTGCTCGAAGCTGAGTGGCCTGGTAAGTTCTATGACAGTATCCGCCTCAAAATGGGTGACCGAAGCAAACGGAGTACGGGTAGAGTCGGGCATCCGGTACGCCTTTCCGTCCGATCGAATTTTGAATATCGCTCCATCCAGTTGCAGCATTTCGCCATCAAGAGCGTTGAAGGTACCGATGCCAAAGTCGCCGTGCTGACGCAATTCGCCGCAGGTATAGGTACCATCGTAGTCACCGGAAAGGAGTGCGTCAATCGTGGATACCTGGTAAAGTACCTCGTCCTGCTGGCGTGGGGCTTCTTTGGAAAGGCTGGTGCAGCCTGTTAGCACATAATACAGGCCGGCAAGGCAACAGTAAGCGCAAAGGTTTTTCAAGTACAGGAAGGTTGAGGAGGTACTAGTTCAGATACTTTTTCAAGGTACATTTTTTCAGTGATTTGATCCCCCTGGCTACCAGCTCGGCATTGAGTTCACCACCTGGCCGGGAGGTATGGGTGTCGTCTGCCGGGGTAAAGTACTGCTGCTTGACCAGAGTGGGTGGGGTACGGTCGTATTCGGTAGCGACTAGCTCGTACAGGTCTATAAAGTAGGCGCCGTTGGTCTTGGCTACTGCCTGCGCCCATTGCGGATAACTGTCGGTGGGGCGTACGATGCGGCCATTCTCCCAGTTGTTGCGCGGAATGGGGGAGCAGACGATAGGAATGGCTCCCTTGGCCTTGGCCTCGTCAATGTACTTGCGCATGTACCAGCCGTACGAGTGTACTACCTCGTGCTTTTTGGTAATGAGGTTGTCGATCTCCTCCATTTCTTCACCAATGCCCTTGATGGTACCCCGGGCACGGAGGGTGTCGTTGACGGGGCTAGAGTCGTTATGCCCGAATTGGATCAGGAGGTAGTCACCCTTCTTAAGCTCTGAGAGTACCTTGTCCCAGCGGCCTTCGCTGATGAATGTCCGGCTGGACCGGCCTCCGATGGCGTAGTTATGGATCTTGATGCGGGTGGTGTCAAAGTGCTCGTGCAGGAAGCTTCCCCAGCCCCACTGGCCGTTTTCGCCCTTACCCGAGCCAGTCTTGACGGTAGAGTCACCAATCAGGTACAGGTTTACGGGGGCAGGTTTGGTCAGGGCCAGTGCCAGCAGGGACAAACCGAGGATGAAGAGTGAGGATAGTCTTGACTTCATGGTATCAAATAAAATGGATTACTCTTATCCAGACGTAGGAAATGACTGTTGCCCTGTACAGACGGACAACATATAATCATTCGATTGGCAAATTTTGCTATTTCTAAAATAGGCCCACGTTCAAGGTTGATTCACCTCCTAAAAGTTCGTAACTTGAGCTATGGTCTGATTATCAGGCTGGTTTCTTCATCACATCCACACTCACACCATGCATACCACACACCTCAACCTCAGTAATAACAGACACTATTTATGGCTCTCAGGCTTCGTACTGCTGCTTTGTCTTAATGCTTATTCTGCTCTCGCTCAGTCTCCCCAGTCGTTTACCATTCGCGGTCAGCTTGCACAACCCCAGACCGGTCAGGTATACCTATTTGACCAGGCTGATAATCAGGTTAGTTCAGCCCCCATTATGGGAAGTACTTTTACATTGAAAGGGACACAGATGGAGCCAGGTCTGTACAATCTTAAAATTGATGGCAAAACTGATTCTAAACTAGTATTTGTAGAGCCCTCAGCCATACAGATCAGTATGAAGACCGATGGTAGCTACCAGGTAGCTGGCTCAAAGCTACATTCACAGTGGGAGCAGTACCAGAATGAGATCTTAAATTCGGCCAGAAATCAACTGATAAAGCTTTATCAGGAGCGGGCTGTTGCTCAACAAAAAGGCGATACAGTACTGTGTAATCAACTGATGAAGCAGAATGACTCCGTCAGTATCGCTCTTGGAAGGAGTATTAGAGGAGCAGTGACGCAGAAGCCTTACACGTTCTTTAACCTGACCCTTCTGAGAGACGGGAGTTGGGACGATCCGTTTATTACCACTATGCTTGATGAGTTCAGGGGCCAGTTTGCTTCTTACCCTACATTCCAGAAAATGGAAATCGGGCTGAAAGAAAAAGCTTTACAACTACAAAAAGTGGCCATAGGTAATAAGGCCTATAACTTTACACTGCCCGACAGCAGTGGTACCTTGCACAGCCTGGAAGAGGTAAGGAAGGCCAAAAAGCTGGTGCTACTGGACTTCTGGGCGAGTTGGTGTGGCCCATGCATTGCAGAGATTCCAGCGTTGAAACGGCTTCATGAATCCTACGCTAACCAAGGGTTGGAGATTATAAGCATTTCGGTAGATAACGGTCCAAAGCCATGGTTACAGGGGCTTATAAAGCATACTCCAGCTGGTATTCAGTTGTTAGCAGATGGAAAAAACAAGACTATTAGAGCGGAGTATGCAGTGCACAGTATCCCTCAAACTTTTTTGATTGATCAGGAGGGAGTTATCAGAGGGCACAACCTGAGGGGAGAAGCTTTGTCTAACAAAGTAGCAGAACTGCTAGGCAAATAGCCGCCGGTTCTTTAATTAATATACCCCTACTCATCCCGAAAGAGTGCTCCCGGATGAGTAGGGGTATGTTTTATTCAAAGTACATTTATCTCTTGCAATTGCTGCCGAAGCTGCTCCGGCGACTGAAAATGAATAGAAGGGATGCCTAAGGCCTCGGCGGCTTTGATGTTGCGGAAGTTATCATCGATAAAAACGGCATCGCCGGGTTGTAAGCTATACCGATCCAGCAGGACTTGGTAGAACTGCGGGAAAGGCTTGCGCATCTTTTCTTCACCACTTACCACACGTCCGTCAAACCAGTGTAGGAAGTCGTAGCGCTCAAGGGCTATCGGAAATAGCTCGGCACTCCAGTTGGTAAGCGCGTAAAATTTATACTTGCCGGTATTTTTCAGGTCGCGGAAGATATCAACGGTGCCGTGGATAGGGCCACCCAGCATTTCGGTCCAGCGGGTGTAGTAGGCTTCTATATAATCCTTCCATTCCGGATGCCGGTTTACCAGATCTTCCGTGGCTTCTTTGATCAGGCGTCCTCCGTCCTGCTCCTCATTCCAGTCGGAGGTACAGATGTTATCAAAGAAGTACTTCTTCTTCACAGGGTCTGGAATAATCTGATCGAACAAATAATTCGGATTCCAGTCGATCAGTACGTTTCCTAAATCAAATATGATGGCTTTGTAATGGGTCATGTTTATGAAAGCTTCTGTTTATTGAGCTACTAAGTTAAATCAGGGATAGATAGCAGGGGAAGCACCCTTACTGGTCACTGTCGTCCTTCTGATTGGGCCGGTATTTCATTTGCAACCCTACCAGGAAATTTCGAAGTATCTGGTCTTTGCAGGGTTGGTAGTGTGAATTAGTGGGGTTCCGGAAAAAGGCGCTGAGTTCATGTTTACTGATCCGGAAGCCGACCAGATCGAATACCTCCAGCATATCCGTATCGTTCATGCTTAGGGCAATTTTGAGCTTTCGGAGTACCAGGTTATTATTTGTTTTTTTCTCAGCCTGGGGTTCTTCACCGTCTTTCTTACCGCGCTTATCCACGATAAATCCATTCAGGAAGTTAGACAGCCTTACATCCACCAGCCCCTTGTGTTCAGGATCTTCCTCTTTTTTGAGCCAGTCGCTCACCTCGGCCCGGTTGGCTTCGTAGCCACCCAGTTTGAAGAGTCGTATCATCTCCGCATCGTTCAGGTCAAAGGCAAACCGAAGGCGGCGTAGTATGTCGTTGTTATTCATTGCAATGTTAGTTTCAGAAACTGATTGGCGCTAAGGTAAAAGGAAATGAACATTTTCTTGCCCTTCCAGAGGCTGAACTTGCTAACCCTGCTAACACCCTGCTAACCCCGATTTGTAATCGGGTGTTGCATACAATAGCGTTTCAAACGCTAAATGATAACGCCCCGATTGCAAATCGGGGCGAGCTTAAGAGCGGGTATAAATACAAAGAGCCGGCACAAACGCGCCGGCTCTTTGCTAATTCACAACACATACCAACTCAATTTAGTCAGGTTAATCAGGCATTACTACGGTATCAACTACGTGGATCACACCATTGCTCTGATACACATCCTTAATGGTCACGGTAGAGGTTCCCCCTTTTTCATCCGTCAGGACCAGTTTCTTTCCTTTCATCATAGCCGTTAGAGTACCTCCTTCGACAGTTTTGAAAGTAGCTTTGCCATTTCCTTGTTTGATGGCCTCCGCGATGGCTTCTGAGTCCATGCGACCAGGTACTACGTGGTAGGTCAGGATGGTGGTCAGCGTACCTTTATTTTCAGGCTTCACTAATGTCTCCACGGTACCGGCAGGTAGTTTGCCAAAGGCATCATTGGTAGGAGCAAATACGGTGAAAGGACCAGCTCCCTGCAGGGTTTCAACTAGTCCGGCGGCCTTAACGGCTGCTACCAGTGTCGTGTGGTCTTTAGAATTAAGAGCGTTCTCAACGATGGTTTTATTAGGGTACATTTCAGCGCCGCCAACTTTAACGGTACGCATATTTCCCTGGGCAAAAGAAGTCTGTGCGGCAAATAATGCCGCCACAAAAAATGCAACTTTTTTCATGAGTAAAAGAGATTAAGTGTTAGATCTTTTTAGTAGTTAGAATGTTTATGTCTGAACTTACGCCTGATTCTTTTGGAAGGATCGAAATACATTAAAAATATTTTTGATAATGGTGTAGATAATTGATAGTCAAGCGTGTAATAGTTGTATTTTTTATTAATGAAATAGGCGTTGCCAGCTTCGATTCCAAAAAGAGCTGTTAGCTAAAAACTCCTTCTGAAAGAAAGGATAGCTTTATTAATTCATTATTTGGATCTCGTTGTAGTATTTGTTTTGTTCTATTTATTTAAGATGTAAAAATATGCTTTTGAAGAGCTCTATATTTCTATTTTAAAGGGAGGAGTTCGGTCGTAGTGAACGGAACCGCTAATAATAGCGGTCTTGCTAAAGAGCGTGTTGATTGCGACCTGATCCGATAGTACATTTGTAATCACCTTCATCTCAAACCTTTTAGTACTAGCATGAAACAAAACCTTTTAGGAATGACCTTGATAGCAGCCATGATTGTCAACGCCGACGGAACGGCGCAGAAACTGGATTATCCCAAAACCAATAAAGTAGATCACGTAGACGAGTACCACGGGACCAAAGTACCCGATCCCTACCGCTGGCTCGAAGATGACCGCTCGGCCGAAACTGCGGCCTGGGTGAAAGCGCAGAACGAGGTGACATTTGGCTACCTGAACAAGATTCCGTTCAAGCAGGAGATCTACAACGATCTGGAAAAAGCCTACAACTACCCCAAGTACTCAGCCCCCCGCAAGAAGGGCGACTACTTCTATTTCTACAAGAATGACGGTCTGCAGAACCAGTCAGTACTGTACCGCCAGAAGGGCTTAGACGGTACTCCCGAGGTAGTACTGGACCCTAACAAGCTCTCGGCCGACGGTACTACGCGCCTGACGGTGTTCAGCCTGTCCAAGGATGGTGCCTACGCGGTACTGGGCTTCTCGCAGGGCGGCTCGGACTGGCAGGAGTACCAGGTCATGGATATGAAAACCCTCAAGATGCTGTCGGATAAGGTAGAGTGGGTAAAGGTATCCGGGGCAGCCTGGCAGGGCGATGGCTTCTATTACAGCCGCTACCCCAAGCCCGAAGGAAGTGCCCTGGCTGCCAAGAACGAAAACCACCAGGTATTCTTCCATAAGGTGGGTACCCTGCAGTCGGCCGATAAGCTGGTATTTGAAGATCCTAAGAATCCGCAGCGCTTCCATACCGTGAGTACCACCGAAGACGGCCGCTACGCCGCCCTCTATGTAAGTGACCGCGGCAAGGGTAAGGATGGTAACGGACTGTGGGTCATGGAGAAGGGACAGACCCAATTCACCCCCATCGTGAGCGAAATTACTGATTACAGCTACGGTATAGTAGATAACGTAGACGGCGGTTTACTGATCGAAACCAACGCTGACGCGCCCAATGGCAAAGTAGTACTGTACGATACCAAGACAAAGAGCTGGAAGCCCTTCCTGCCCGAGAAGCCTGAGCCGCTGGTAGGGGTGGGTACCGCCGGAGGAAAACTATTTGCGGAATACTCCAAAGACGTAACCAGCCGCGTGTACGTGTATGATATGAAGGGTAAGCAGGAAAACGAGGTAGCTCTGCCCGGACTGGGTGCCGCCAGCGGCTTTGGTGGTGAAAAGGAAGACAAGTTTGTATTCTATACTTACACTTCATTTAACTATCCTCCGACCATCTTCCGCTACGATATTGCCTCGAGGAAGAGCTCGGTATTCCGTGAGCCGGAGGTAAGCTTCAAACCGGCTGATTACGAAACCAAGCAGGTGTTCTATACCTCGAAGGATGGTACCAAGATACCTGCCTTCATCGTGTACAAAAAAGGCCTTAAGCTGGATGGTACCAATCCTACGCTGCTGTACGGCTACGGGGGCTTTAATGTGAGTCTGCCGCCATCATTCAGCCCGACGCGTATTCCATTCCTGGATCAGGGAGGGGTATTCGTACAGGCTAACCTGCGTGGAGGTAGTGAGTACGGTGAGAAGTGGCACGAGCAGGGTATGAAGCTGAAAAAGCAGAATGTATTTGATGACTTCATCGCTGCGGCCGAGTACCTCATCAAAGAAAAATATACCTCACCCGAGCGCCTGGCTATTCAGGGAGGCTCTAACGGTGGCTTGCTGGTAGGTGCCGTGATGAACCAGCGTCCGGAGCTGTTTAAGGTAGCTTTCCCCGCGGTAGGGGTAATGGATATGCTGCGCTTCCACAAGTTTACCATCGGCTGGAACTGGATCGCCGACTACGGTAGCGCTGATAATGCCGATGAATTTAAATACCTGTACGGCTATTCGCCCCTGCACAATATCAAGCAGGGCGGTAAGTACCCTGCAACCCTCATCACCACTGCCGACCATGACGACCGCGTAGTACCGGCGCACTCATTTAAGTACGCGGCTACGCTGCAGGAGAAGGCAGGTGCATCGTCAACCAATCCGCTCCTGATCCGGATCGATACCAACTCCGGCCACGGCGCCAGCAACACCAAGAAAGCCCTGGAAACGGCGGCGGATATCTACGCTTTTATGTTCCATAACATGGGGCTGACCTGGGGAGCTGAGTAAGGTAGAATCGTTAAGCTTTAAAACAAAAGCGCGGGCTGCTCGGCCCGCGCTTTTGTTTTATAACCTATCTGGTAGCGGCTACACTACTAATTTATTTCTCTCCGGTGCGTGGGCTGCTATCACCCGCAGGAGTTCATTCGGATTGAAAGGCTTCACCACGATGTCGTTAAAGCCAATGCTGTATACCCGGCCTTCTACTTCCTGGGCTATGCTGGCGGTAAGGGCTATGATAGGTATTGATTCGCCCCTTTCGCGCAGGAGCCGTGTGGCTTCGTAGCCATCCATCACCGGCATGTGCAGGTCCATCAGGACAAGGTCATGGCGGCTGGGGTCCAGCTTAGTTAGAGCCTCTTTACCGTTGGCGGCTACATCGGAGGTAGCGCCCCATCGCTTCAGGAAGTTCTGGGCTACCAGCACATTCATTTTGTTATCTTCAACAATCAAAATATGTACATCTTCCAATGGTTTTTCTGACAGGGTAGCAGTGGGTACTACTGGTTTGGCAACAGCCTCTACAACGGGAGCCAGCGGGAAGGTCTGGGTGAAATAGAAGGTGGAGCCTACATTTGGTTCGCTGGTCAGGTGGAGGTCTACCTGCTGCAGTTCCAGGATTCTCTTGCTGATGGCCAGTCCGAGTCCCGTACCACTAAATCCCCTCGTCGCCGAAGAGTCTACCTGCGTAAAACGCTCAAATATTTCCTTCTGCTTTTCGGGAGCTATACCAATACCGGTATCCTCTACCGCTATCGTAACAGTAATGTCTTCGTCCGTATGGTCTTCTACCCTCAGGCGTAGTGTGACCGATCCTTTTGGGGTAAATTTAATGGCGTTCTGCACCAGGTTGCTGATCACCTGGGATGTACGCGTGTGGTCTCCGATGACTTTGCGGGTAAGTGCAGGATCAATGACGGCCCTTAACTCAATACCCATGTCATTGGCTGACTTGCTGTAGCCTGAGGCAATGTTACGGGCAATGGTAGCCAGGTCAATAGGACCGGTTGCGAAAGTGATCTTGCCGGCTTCAATCTTATTGAAATCCAGGATGTCATTGACAATAGTCAGCAGGTTATTGGCCGAAAACAGCAGTACATCCAGGTGTTGTTTCTGGTCGGGGCGTGGGTCGTCTCTGAGCATCAGGTGCGTCATCCCGATCACTGAGTTGAGCGGCGTACGAATCTCATGACTCATGGTACTCAGGAACTCGCTTTTGGCTTTCAGGCCTATTTCGGCCGATTCCTTGGCTTTCTTAAGGGCTGAGGCAAACCGGAACGACAGAATCAGTGACTGCAGAAAAAAGAAGCCAATGTACCCCACAAAGAGGAGGAGCTTATTAGGGGTGGCTATTCTGAAATATTCAAGAATAATAACCACAAACACGATCAGAAGCGCTCCTGTACTCATAAGTGCGTACCGGGCACCGGGGCGGTGCTTGCGGGCTGCTACCCAGTATACATAGAATGTGTAGGGAATACCGACGGCCATCAGCACCAGAAACGGAATGACCAAATGGGTAAATAGCGTAGTAGGCAGAAGCAGGGTGGCTACGGCAAAGGTGACGCAGCAGCCCGCTATGAACCGCACCAGGTACTTATTGGTATCTTTTGGATAGAGCTCCCGTGTATACAGCGTAAACATCAGTATACTCAGGAACAGCGAAAGGTACTCAAAGTGTAACGTCAGTGCCCAGTCGAGATGCGGAAACAGATCGTGCAGGGCATACTGTTTGGTACCCACGATCCGGTAGCTGTAAAGGATGGAAAACAGCGAAAAGTAAAGGTTGGGCTTTTCGTGGTGGCCAAACAGGTACAGCCCTAGAAAGAACAAACCACCCATAAACAGGCATCCGGCCAGGAATATATCAAAGGCAAAATTAACCTGATGAGCTGCCTGTAGTGCGGCCAGATAGCCGATGCGAATATGTTTGTAGGGGCCTCCCTTAGCGTGATGAAAATTGGCCACCTGCAGAGTAAGGCGTAATGTATCTGAGTCGGCCGTGATGGGTACTACATGCTGTGACCAGTAGGGAACAGTACTTTCGGGTGAAGTACCGGTTTTCCCGTTATGGGCGATTAGGTGGCCGTTGGCATACAGAGCATAGGACGAATAGGTATCGGGTACAAAGAGTGCCAGCGGTTCACTGGTAGCAGGCAGCAGGACGTCGAGCGAATAGGTAGCATAGCCTTTCGTCGGTAGTGGCTGTTGCTTCCATTGCGTGTGAGCCCACAGCTTAGGCAATCGGACGTATTCATGGTACTCGGTCGGGCTGGCCGAAACGAGCAGCTGGTTCCAGTAAAGCTTCCATTCCCCTTCGAGTTGTATACCCTGATCACTGAATTCAGAATTTCGTAAATCCAGTAGTCCCTGCTCCGCTTCCGGGCTGTTGGCGAGGGCCGGGGCCAGGTCCCCTGGAAGGTAAATAGCCAGCAGTGACAGGCCGATCAATAATTTGAAGGACAGATTTTTAAATATATTACGTAAGAATCGGAAGGTCATAATTAACCATCACCTCTCAAAAACCGGGCCGAATTTGTCGGAAGGATTAGTAGGTAAGTTAATTAGTAAAATGCAGTTTACCTTTTGATAAGTTGTTCTAGTATCTATATGACTATGTTGATTTCTAATCAACAGTCGTAGCAGAAAAATACTATAAAAGCCCCAGTTCCTGCCGGTATCTTTACCGGCAGGAACTGGGGCTAAAAAATTACATTGTCAGCCAATGACTCTTTAACCAGAGTCAGACCTTATTCTGCTCCCCGGCTGCGGCTTGAGCGGGGTGAAGCTTGTCTGCTACCGCTGTCACCTCCATACGATGGAGACGACTGACGTTGCGGCTGTGACTGATAGCTGCCCTGGCTGTTACTGCGGCTACGTGGTGCTGACATTTCAGATCCTGAGCGAGGCGAGTACTGTGGCTGCGTGCGGGTAGCGGGTGCACTGCTTCGGCTACTCTCCCCGTAGTTGCTACGGGCCCGGTTTGATTCAGTAGTTCCGTAGCTGCGGTCGCTATAACTCCGGCTGGACGGGGTAGTCCGTTCGGTGCCATAGCTGCCCGATCGGCTGGTACCGTAGGGAGTACGATCGGCTTCTACTCCACTCTGGCGGCTCCGGCTGGAGTTGCTCCGCTCGGTATAGTCAGGGGTAGGAGTACTACGGGTAGCATCGGACCAGTCGGCACTGCTACGGCTACGGGTAGAGCGTTCGGCTTCGTAGTCGCTATCGGTGCGGTAGCGTCCTGGAGTGGCTTCTTCGCTGCTTCTTCTGGCGCGGCTTGACTCGGTGGCATTGCCGTATTCACGATCAGTTGAATTTCTTTCGATGATCGATGAGTTCTCCCGGTTTGAGCGGGAAGTACGGTCGTTGCTGTACACATCACCCTGGCGGGACTGGATACGTGAGCGGTTGCTGTTGGCGTCAGCACTGTACGTACGGTTGTTGTCCCGGTCATTTTCGTAGCGCGAGCGGCTCGAGCGACTGATCTCATCAGCCCGGTACACAGGTACCGTATTACGTGTTACCCGCTCTATCTCATTGCGACGGGGACCATACACATACGTACGGTTATCGTTGTTGTAGTAGTTGTTGATAATGGTTGTCTGGTTGTATACATTCACCACCCGCGTACGAGGCAGACAGTAGTTGTACAGCCTTGGGCTGGTGATGTATACCTGCGGTACAAATACCCAGTAGTTCATTGGCAGGTTCACCTGCACATTGATATGAATACCCGGACTCAGCGGAGCCCATCCGTAGTAGCCACCACCCGAGCGCCAGTTGACCCAGGCCGGTCCCCATTCATAGTCAGGTACCCAGGCCCAGCCATAGAAGTCGTCGTGGAACCAGCGACCATAGTGGAACGGTGCCCAGCCCCAGTCATAGTCAGACACCCAGGTATTGCCATACTCGGTCACTACCCAGCGCCCATTAGTAGCATAGGGCTGAAAGTCCCCCATAACAGTAGGTGACCATACCGACCCGTACTGCGGGTGGGATATCCAGCGACCATAGGGAGACAGGTCATTATAAAAACTTTGAAAGGATACGCTGACTCCCGGCTGGGCCACTGCCTTATCCCCCATGGCTGACCCTACAGCCATGAAGGCCAGCAGGCACAGCGTACGTACTATATGTGGTATTTTCATGACTTTATTGAATGATAGTTTTTGGGGAAATACTTCCTGATTATTAGATCTATATAACGCTAAAAGGTTTAATCGGAACATAGAAAAATTCTGACCTTTTTGGATTTATTTGGTCAGATGCCAATCCGACCCAACGCAGCCCTTAAAAAGAAGGCATTTGCAGGAGGAAATTCTACTCTGAATACTGTCAAGGCACAGTATTTTATAAACTTGGTAGTAAGCTCTCTGCTGTGTCTTCAGAGCCTGCAATTCTACTTCCTATGGATACCTACATCATTGTTATTACATTAATAGGACTGGCAGCGTTGGGAATGGCCTGGATGCCCTTGTTTACCAGTAAGCTTGGTATATCCTATGCCATCCTCTATGTGCTGTTCGGCGTATTACTGTATCTGTTCCTGGACATGCTTCCTCTTCCTAATCCCATCCGGAAGCAGGACTACACGGTGCGGCTTACTGAGCTGGTAGTCATTATATCGCTGATGGGTACCGGTCTCAAGATTGACCGGCCTTTTTCGTACAAGACCTGGCGGGCGCCACTTCAGCTTATCAGCATCACCATGGTATTAAGTATTAGTCTGATTGCTTTTCTGGGGTGGTGGGCGCTGAATCTTGATGTCGCTTCGGCCATACTACTAGGGGCGGTACTGGCGCCTACCGATCCGGTACTGGCGTCCGATGTGCAGGTGGGACCACCCAATGAGAAACGCAGGGACGATGTCCGGTTTGCACTGACCGCCGAAGCTGGTCTCAACGATGGTATGGCTTTCCCCTTTACCTGGCTGGCTATAACCGTAGCTATGATGAATTCGTCCGGTGAAGGAAGCCTGCTGGGCTGGTTTACGGAAGATCTGCTGTACCGGATTGTTGCGGGTACCATCAGTGGGTACCTTTTAGGTCGTGGATTAGCCTATTTGATTTTTAAGGAATGGAGCTGGACCAAGGAAAAAAAGATTTATGATGAGGACAATGCTTTCATGGCTCTGGCTGCCACGCTGCTTATCTATGGACTGACCGAAATGATCCATGGCTACGGGTTCATCGCGGTGTTTGTAGGAGCGGTAGCCCTCAGACAGGCTGAGCTTAAGCATGATTTTCATACGGAACTTCACTCTTTCACCGATCAGATTGAACGAATACTTGTGGCTATAGTACTGATCCTGTTTGGGGGGAGCCTCATCAGTGGTATACTCGAAGACCTGACCTGGGAGATGGCCTTTTACGGAGTACTGTTTGTTTTTGTGGTACGACCGCTCACGGGCTATCTGGGTATGTTGGGAACGGGCCTGCACCAGAAGCAGAAGTGGGCGATCGCCTTCTTTGGCATCAAGGGGATCGGGTCCTTTTTCTATCTATCTTTTGCCCTGGAAGAAACCGATTTTGTAAATGCCGATGAAGTATGGGCTTTGGTAGCTTTTACCGTGTTAGTGTCGCTGGTGGTACATGGTATTTCGGCAAGTTATGCGATGAAAAGTCTTGAGAAAGAGTTTGCCGAGGATATTCCCGAGGATCACAATTGGGATTCTACTGTTAAATAGTGCAGAATTGGCTATTTTAGTGGATTCTATGCTTTTGATCCCGGTGTTATGAAAAAAATACAAGGCTTTACTGGTACCATGTTTTTGTTTGCCACTTCCTTTCTATTACTTCTAGCGTGTAGCCGTAAGCCTACCCCTGTGAGTAATGTACCTGCCGTGGAGGAGGGGGTCTCGGAAGAACTGGCGAAGCATCGCAAACAGGTACTTAGCCAGATCGCCTACCGGATCAGCCTCGATATACCGGCTCTAAAAGAGGAGCCAATTAATGCTCAGGAGACCATCTCCTTCTACTGGAAGAAGAATCCGGCTCCCCTGCAGATTGATTTCCGGGAGGAGCGGGACCACATCAAACGAGTAGTAGTCAACCAAAAGGAAGTACCAATCCGGTTTGAGAAAGAGCACATCCTGATCCAGCCGGAGTACCTGCAGGACGGCCCCAATACCGTAGATATAGCGTTCATAGCCGGTAACCAATCTCTCAACCGTAACCCTGAGTACCTCTATACCCTGCTGGTACCTGACCGGGCGCGTACGGTGTTCCCTGTTTTTGATCAGCCCAGTCTGAAGGCAACGTATGAACTCTCCCTGACCGTTCCCCACGACTGGCAGGCCGTAGCCAATGCACCTCTGCGTGATACGGTACGTAGTGAGCAGCGCAAAACCTATCATTTCCAGTCATCCGACCTCATCAGTACCTACCTGTTCTCGTTTGTAGCGGGTAAATTTGAGCGGGTGACGCGAACTCTAGGGGGGAGGGAGATGAATTTTTATCACCGCGAAACCGATACTTCCAAAATCCATTACAGCCTAGACTCCATCTTTACCATTCACTCCCGGGCTCTCGATTTTCTGGAAGACTATACCCAGATCCCGTACCCTTTCAGGAAGTTTGATTTTGTGGCTATTCCGGACTTTCAGTACGGCGGTATGGAGCACGTAGGAGCCATTCAGTATAAAGCCTCGGCCCTGTTTCTGGATAAAGGAGCAACCAGAGATCAGAAAATAAGCCGCGCTAATCTGATCGCGCACGAAACCGCCCACATGTGGTTTGGAGATCTGGTGACGATGCAGTGGTTTAACGACGTGTGGATGAAGGAGGTATTTGCCAACTTCATGGCCGATAAGATAGGGGAGGTAACCCTGGAGGACAACAACTACGACCTGCAGTTCCTGGTCAATCATTTCCCGGCGGCCTACGGGGTGGATCGCACGGCAGGAGCTAATCCCATCGGTCAGCCGCTGCGCAACCTCAAGGAAGCAGGTACTCTGTACGGAGGTATTATTTACCACAAGGCTCCTATCATGATGCGCCAGCTGGAGCGGCTGATGGGGGAGGAGGCACTACGGTCAGGGCTGCGGGAGTACCTGAAAGAATACTCCTACGCCAACGCTACCTGGCCCGACCTGATCCGTATCCTGGACCAGCGCACCCCGGCCGATCTGGCCAAATGGAACCACGTATGGGTGAATGAAACCGGCCGCCCCCAGATCGACTATAAACTGGAAGCAAAGAACGGAACGATAACCCGCTTTACCGTCAGCCAAAGGGCCGAAGATGGCTCCGACCGGCTGTGGCCGCAACTTTTTGAAGTAGCCCTCGTATATCCGGATCGGGTAGAGGAACTAACGGTGGATATGAATCAGCGGCAGGTAGTACTCCGTGAAGCGGAGGGGAAAGGAGCGCCGCTGTACGTGCTATTCAACTCTACCGGGCAGGGCTACGGCCTGTTCCCAGTAGATGCGCTGATGCTGTCCCGGCTGTCGGAGCTACGGGAGCCGGTGATGCGGGCCTCGGCCTATATTAACTTCTACGAAAATATGCTCAGCCACCAGGCTGTGACACCCACCAGGCTGGCCGAACTATACCGGAACCTGCTATCCAAAGAGCCCGAGGAGCAAAACCTGCGGCTGCTGACGGGACAGTTGTCGGAGATATTCTGGCAGTACATCCGACCTGAGCATCGAGCCGGACTAGCCAATGCGCTGGAGCAGGAAGCCTGGCAGGCGATGCAGCAGGAAAGGAGTGCCAATAAAAAGAAAGTCCTGTTCAAACTGTACCAGAACATCGCCCTGAGCCAATCGACTGAGCAGCGACTGTACGAGATATGGAAAACGCAGCAGGCCCCTACGGGCGTGACTCTCACCGAAGATGACTATACCTCCCTGGCGCTGGCCCTGGCGGTACGTGACTATCCGGCCGCAGGGATACTGGAGCAGCAGCTAGGGCGCATCAAGAACCCGGACCGTCAGAAAAGGCTGCAGTTCATCATGCCGGCCCTGTCGTCAAAGGCCGCCGAGCGCGATGCGTTTTTTGCTTCGCTCAGTAAAGAGGAAAATCGGGAGCGGGAAGCTAATGTAGTTACGGCGCTGGAGTACCTGCATCATCCCCTGAGGGCGGCTACCTCGGTCAAGTACCTGCCCCAGAGTCTGGAGCTACTGGCCGAAATCCAGCGTACGGGTGATATTTTCTTTCCTGAAAGGTGGCTCAGAGCTACATTGGGAACCTACCAGTCGCCCGAAGCGGCAAAGGCAGTACGGGCTTTCCTGGAGAAGAATCCCACTTACAGTACACGCCTGAAAGCAAAGCTGCAGCAGGCGGCGGATGGGCTGATCAGAGCGGAGAAGCTGGTGTACGGGGAGGAGTAAGGCTACTCCTCATCGTGTATTTCTTTCACCCGACCTACCTCACCCGTTTCCAGACGCACCTTAATACCGTGCGGGTGGTGCGGCGACTTGGTCAGAATATCCTTTACAACGCCCTCGGTGAGGTTACCGCTGCGCTGGTCCTGCTTGAGTACAATAGACACCGCTAAGCCGGGTACTATATTCTTTCGTTCGGTTCCGGAAAGGCCGGGCATACGCTTGCTGAGTTAAATCAGGTTTTGGGAAGTGTGGCAGGTGGGCCGGGCTCCTTGCTGCTATCACTGCCGGTAACCTCCACTGTGATATCCACCTTATCGTCGAGGATCAGGCTAGAACCTCCAACGCCAAAATCCTGACGGTTGATGGTAAATTTACCCTTAAAGGTAACCAGATTACCCTGCTGAACAAAACTGAAAGGTACTTCCACAACTCTGGTGACTCCCCGGATGGTCAGGTCAAACTGGCCCAGGTAGCTATTCTTCCCGACAGCCTTGATCTGCCTGGACTGCATCAGCAGGCGTGGGTACTTATCGGCATAGAGGTAATTGCGGCTCCGGAGCTGGTAGTCGCGCAGGCTCACGCCCGTTTTGATGGTACCTGCACCCAGAGAGGCGGTAATGGTACTTTCGGTGGGGCGGCTGGGATCAAAACGTAGATTGGCCTGCAGATCGGTGAAGGCAGCCGTAACCGGTATACCCGCGTTACGGATCTTACATTTAACCGAGTAGGACTTGACGGACCAGGTAGTGACGGTCACGGGAGTAAAGGCACAGAGCAGGCACAGGAGCCCAAGCGAGAGTAGTCTTATCATGAGAGATTGAGGGGTTAGAATCAGTACTTACTCGTAATGGACATTATCGGGTGTGGTACCTTTCAAGGCTAATGACTACTGGCTAATAAGGACTATAAAACGGGATAAAGTGGTCAGGGGAGGTTAGTCAAAACCAGTAAACCGGTCTGTCTTCCACCTGACCTGATAGATTACTTTATCCCTACTACCTATACAATGGGAATATGAATCTAAACTAAAAAAATAAAAAAAGCAAATAGCTATCATACAGCTATTTGCTTACTATACAGCCAGGGACGCGTTGCCCTGGCAGAAAAGGACTATCCTGCTACTTGGGAGCCATCCGGATAGCGCCGTCCAGCCGGATCACTTCGCCGTTGAGCATGGGATTCTCTACAATGGATTTGGCCAGCAGGGCGTATTCAGCAGGGCGGCCCAATCGGGAAGGAAATGGTACCTGCTGTCCCAGCGAAATACGGGCCTCTTCGGGAAGACTTGCCAGCAGCGGAGTTTCGAACAGCCCCGGCGCAATAGACATGACCCTGATCCCTGTACGCGACAGGTCGCGGGCTATGGGAAGCGTCATACCTACGATACCTCCCTTGCTGGCTGAGTAGGCAGCCTGGCCGATCTGACCGTCAAAAGCGGCTACCGAAGCCGTATTGATAATCACTCCGCGTTCTCCTTCACCATCAGGTTCGTTGGTACTCATCGCGAAGGCCGCCAGCCGGATCACATTGAAAGTACCTACCAGGTTGATGTTGATGACCTTCTGGAATACATCCAGCGCGTGAGGCCCCACGGAGTCACCCACTTTACCGATGGTCTTGCGGGCTTCGGCCACGCCTGCGCAGTTGACCACAATCCGAAGCGGCCCCAGCTCCCGGGCGGTATCAATGGCGCTTTGTACGGCAGCCTCGTCGGTAACGCTGGCTTTGACAAAACGTACTTTCCCGCCCAGTTCACTTTCTAAGGCCAGTCCGCGCTCTTCGTTCAGATCCAGGACTACCACCTGAGCGCCCTGTTCCACAAACAGGCGGGTAGTGGCTTCACCCAGACCCGAAGCTCCACCCGTGACCAGAGCCACTGCATTAATAAATTGCATAGTTTGTAAGGGTTTGTTGATATACTTTTTTAACCGGAGCCGTAGGTAATTGTTAGCTCATCAGAACCCAGCGGCTCTGAAAAATGCTTTCAGTTTGGCTTCGTCTAGCTTTCCGTCGGTACGTACACTGCTGCACAGGTCCAGGCCGAAGGGCTGCACCGTATCCAGCGCTTCCCGTACATTCTCAGCTCTCAAACCTCCTGCCAGAAAAACGGGCACCGCCGACTGCTCCACGATCTGGCGGCTTAGCGACCAGTTATGAATACGTCCGGTACCACCCAGTTCTTTGATAGCTAGCTTGGGGTTGCCCGAGTCCAGCAGCAGGGCATCTACCTCCTGAGCCGCCATCAGGGCCTCCTCTACGGAGCTTTCATCAATGACATGGATAACCTGCACGATCTTCACCGCAGGCAGCGATTGCCGGATGAGCTGGTAGGTACCTTCGGAAACGGCATCAACAAGTTGAATGGTATTGGTATGTACCCGACGCTGGTGGGCTATGATGTCGACGGCGGTCGTTTCGGAGGTGAGCAGGAAGGTAGCAATGGGCGGAGGTACGGTGGGGACGATCTGCGCGATGAGTTCGTCGGTAAGTACTCCCGGTCCGCTGGGCATATGACCCACCAGACCCAGTGCCGAGGCCCCGTACTGTACCGCCAGACGTGCCTCTTCAATACTGCTGATGCAGCAGATTTTTACTTTGGGTAACATGGAATAGATGTGAGTTTAATAGGTATGTGTACCTGTATAGTAGGGTGCAAAGAAGCACCGGCCGGCAAGTAACTACAAAAAACATAGATAGGAAAGTAGTAGTGCCTTAAAATACAAGCCTATGGCGGGTGAACTATGGCGGTAATTTGTTGTTTCTCTAGTTCAGCAGCTGGTACATCTCGTGTACTACGCCCCTATTGTTCTCACTAGTAGCATTAGCATTGAAACCAACCCGATCCAACGACGCCTACGCGGCCCTGCGCTATAACGATTTCCGCTTTTTTATCGCGAATAGTTTCCTGTTCACGGCTACGATCCTGATCCAGGAGGTAATTGTGGGCTACGAGCTATACAAGATGACCCACGACCCGTTGTCGCTGGGGCTGATCGGGTTAGCTGAGGTGATACCCTTTATATGTACCTCGCTCTTCGGTGGACATATCGCTGACCAGTATAATAAAACTACCATTATGCGTATCAGCCTGTCGGTGATCATCCTGGGCTCGGTGGTACTGTATCTCGCCTTTCAGCCGGGGTTTATGGATGACCTTACCTTTCGGGAGCAGATGGTACTGATCTACTCGGTGTTCTTCCTGATCGGGTTTTCCAAGGGCTTTTATTCACCGGCATCATCCTCGCTGAAGCCATTTCTGGTACCTCGGGAGATCTATCATAACTCCTCTACCTGGAGTAGTTCGTTCTGGCAGGCGGGCGCAATTATGGGACCCGCTATTGCCGGTTTTCTATACGCCTACATTGGGCTGGCCAATACGCTGCTGGTTGTAATATGTAGCTTTGTGGTATGTCTGGTGCTGCTTTCTTTTATCAAGACGCTCCCAGCTTTTGTACGTACTACTACGCCGCTGTTCGAAAGTCTCAAAGAGGGCTTCCGCTTTGTATTCCGTACCCGTATAGTCCTGTACGCCATCTCACTGGACTTGTTTTCAGTCTTGTTTGGGGGAGTGGTAGCGATACTACCCGTTTTTGCGGAGGATATCCTGCGTGTCGGTCCGGAGGGGCTAGGGGTACTACGGGCGGCGCCGTCGGTAGGGGCACTGCTCACCATGTTTACTATGGCCTACTTCCCGCCTACGCACAATGCCTGGCGCAACATGCTCATAGCCGTAGGCGGATTCGGGGTATTTACTATTGTTTTTGCGCTGTCGACCCATTTCTGGCTGTCGTGCCTGGCCCTGTTCATGACCGGTGCCTGCGATAGCGTCAGCGTTATAGTCCGGCAGACCATTCTGCAACTGTTCCCTCCCGATGAAATGCGGGGTCGGGTAGCGGCGGTGAATGGTATGTTCGTGAGTTCGTCCAACGAGTTGGGGGCCTTTGAGTCGGGACTGGCGGCCAAGCTGATGGGGACCGTACCCTCGGTAGTGCTGGGCGGTATTTTTACTATCGGAGTCGTGTCATGGATCTACGTTCGCTCGCGGGACCTGTTCTCGGTGAAGCTGACCTGATAGTAAGAGCTGCCTGGGACTAGCTCCTTTTTGTACTTTATTGTTGTTTATGAAGGTTTAGTTGTATTGTTTGGTTACTATACAACCAATTACATAGCAGTGGGTCTTATGAATAATATAACTATTATCATAAGCCATGAAAAATTACATAACACGAAGTACTATACTAGCGGTCTTCCTGCTGGCGATTCTGTTTACCTCCTGCCGAAACGAGGGAGATCCTCAGCCAAATCCACAACCCCAGCCCCAGCTGGGTTCGGTTCTTATTGACGGGAAATCTTACCCGACTGTTACGATTGGAGATCTGACCTGGACAGCTGCTAACCATACCGGTACGGGTGGTGTCGCCTATAATAGCAGCAACGGAAAGCCGGAGTATGGCCGCTACTACACATTTGAAGAAGCCAAAGCGGTACCTCTGCCCGCCGGCTGGCGAATGCCCACAATAGAAGATTACAAGAAACTGGCTCAATCGCAGGGGGTAACATTTACCGGCGACCGGGCTATAAACCAGGACGCTCTCAAGAAACTGGTTTCGGTTACCAACTGGAGGAAAATAGCCGGTACCAATGCCTCCGGCTTCAACGCTTACCCCGGCGGGTACTGTTTTCGGGAGGCAGCACCACAGGATGGCGACATCAGCGAGTACTGGACTGTCGGCGGTCAAACCATGAGTATTATGGAAAGTGCCAACGGTCTTAACCACAATATGTCATTTTACGATAACAGCGACAGTCCCGAGTACCGCTTTAACCTCCGTTTTGTAAAAAACAAGTAGCCCTCTGCTGTTGTGCCTGACATAGGAAGTAGTTTACAGATGCAGGTACCTGCTTAGTCAAGTACCTGCATCTGCCGTAGTATAGCTTTGGTGATGTCAAGGCGGCAAGCGCCAAACCTCCGGTTAGGGGTGCTGCGGGGCTTGATCAGGCGGGTAGCAAAAAAGTATACATTATCCTGCCGCTCCACATAGCCTACCCACCAGCCTGTATCCTTACCGCCGTAGCGGGTCCAGCCGGTTTTGGCCCGGAGGGTATAGTCATTCGTACGCTCCGTCACCATGATCCGTTTGACTATCTCGTAGGTACGTTTGGAGAAGGGCAGCTTCTCTTCGTAAAAGTCACGCAGGAACGTAACCTGATTGGCGGGAGAAATGGCAAAATTGCCAAAATTCCAGAAGTCTGCTCCTTCGCTTCCCGCCAGGTCCTGGTTGCCATAGCCACACCGTTTGAGGTAATCCAGGTAGCGTTCTTTACCTATTTTTTTAGCCAGTTCCACGTACACCCAACCAGCCGATTTTTCAAAAGCTTCCTTAATGGACATATCATGGTAAATGTCGGGACGGTAGCCGTACAGCACAGTATCAGTTTTGCCTACCCAGGGTACTACCTCATTTTCATCCCTGACTACCCCCGTCTCCAGTACGATCAACGAATTGATGATCTTGAATGTTGAGGCAGGTAGCGTAGGTATCTGGCTGTCGGCCTCATTGCTGTAAATCCACTTCTTGTTTTTATAGTCGTAGATAGTGGTGCTCCCCTCAATACCGCACTCACGGAAAGGCTTCTGCAGGTCTACCTGACCGAAGGCTGTCGTTGTAAGCAGCAGACAGAAAAGTACTATTTTGACAAGCATGGCTACGTGGTAATAGAGGTGCAGTACTCTGTTACTTCTTCAGAAACTTCGCCAACTCCACAACCTTATCTGTATTAATGTAGTCGACTCCTAAGTTCATCAGCGTACTCCAGGCTGCGGGCGTATCGGGCGTAGCCCAGAAGCGCAACTTCTTTCCCTGCCGGTGTGCCTGTTCTATAACCTGCTGAAGTTTAATCCGATCCGCTTCCGGTAAGTTGTTCGAACCCGTCCAGCGCGAGTACGTCTGGAGGGACTGGCTGATGAGGCCAATACGTTCAAGCTGCTCAGGAGAGTAGGATATCGTGGGGCGGCCGTCGAAATAGATATAGTCGGGGTACTGGTTAAACTGGGATGGGTTAGGCATGTTCCCGCTGATGACGATCTTGACCGAGCCTTTTGGGGCCAGCAGGTCCGCGTGCGGGGCCAGCTCTTTGATCAGAGCAGCCATGGTTGGCGCAGCGGGAGTCTTGAAGTCGATCAGGAGCTGGAGCTGCTTATTTTTATCCTTGTATATACTGCCACCGTTTTTCTTGATCTGGGCCAGTATCGGGTTGAGGTACAGTGAGCCGAAGGTACGACTCGGAGAGACGTCTTTGAGATCGTGGGCGGTATAAAGTGTGTCGTTTCTAAATATCAGATCGGCCTCTATTGAGCCGTACTGCTGGTTGTATGCCTTCCAGAATGGCTCGTTCTGCTCGTAATCATTGTGGGAGTGAGCTTGGGCGGTGGTGTAGGCCGCAGATTGTTGAGCCAGGGTGGGATTGACGAAAAGCAGAGCTACAAGAGGCAGCAGATTTAAGAGTATAGATTTCATATTGTATGTGGATTAAGTCAAGTTTTAAGAATTATATGTATTAGTTAGGTTCTATTCGTGGCCTGTGGGGGCACGGGCTATGTGACCCAAACGCTCCTCATTAAAAATGTAACAAACAGTTTAACCATTTTAATTAAAAACCAGCCGGAGTACTACCGGTTAGTAACAGGATCCGAATCAAAGGCTGGCTCTATTTCTGTTTTCGGGATTCTCCTGATTTTGATTCCAAATCCGGCAAAGATCAGCGTCATAAAAGGACTGATGATATTAAAAAACGCGTAGGGGAGGTAGTCTAGTGTGGCTACGCCCAGTACTCCGCTCTGATAGGCCCCACAGGTATTCCAGGGAACGAGTGCAGAGGTGACCGTACCTGAGTCCTCCAGCGTGCGGCTCAGATTCTCGGGAGCCAGTCCCTGCTTTTTGTACGCCCTTGCAAACATTTTACCGGGTACCACTATGGCCAGGTACTGATCAGAGGCGGTAAGGTTAAAGAGTATACAGGTAGATACGGTACTGGTAAAAAGTCCAGTGGTAGAATGAGCTACCCGAAGAATGCTCTGAGTGATCTTATTCAAAGCACCGCTGGCCTCCATCGCTCCACCAAAAGCCATGGCACATAGGATCAGCCAGATGGTATTGAGCATGCCGGCCATTCCTCCCGACGAAAAAAGATCATTAAGGGAAGCGTCCTCGGTCTGAATAGCGACGTTTGACGTAAGAGCGGTCATCACTGCTCTGAAAGCAGCTCTGGCGTCCAGCCTATCCGTACCGGCAATGGACAGCAGAAGCTGGTGTTGAAATATAAGGGCAAATACGCCACCCAGTAGCGCCCCAATCAAAAGCGCCGTGATAGGAGGAGTACGGCGGAGGATAAGCCCGATCACAATAACCGGTACCAGAAACAGCCAGGGAGTAATAAAGAACTTGGAATCAATCACCGAAAGAATTCGGGTGGTGCTCTGGGCGCTGGCTGTATCTAGGTTTAGGGTGATAATCACAAAAAAGATAAGAGTAACCACAATGGAAGGAACGGTCGTCAGAGCCATGTACCGGATGTGGGTGTACAGGTCGGTACCAGCCATGGCAGGGGCCAGATTGGTCGTATCGGACAGGGGCGACATTTTATCACCAAAGTAGGCTCCTGATATTACCGCTCCGGCTACGATTCCTTCGGATATGCCCAGGGCACTGCCTATACCCATAAGAGCTATGCCTATGGTAGCGCTGGTTGTCCAGGAACTACCGGTAGCTATCGAGACTATGGAGCATATCACCACACAGGCCGGCAGAAAAACCGAAGGATGCAGGATCTGAATGCCGTAATACACCATCGCCGGAACCACCCCACTCACCAGCCAGGTCCCCGCCAGGGAGCCCACCAGCAGCAGAATGATAATGGCTTCGGTCGTACTTTCGATATTGCTGGCAATCTGAGCGATCACATCTTTATAAGAGATTCCTTTGGTATAGCCTACCAGGGTAGCTACCGCTGCGGCCAGTAGTAAAGCAAACTGATTAGGGCCACCCAGTGAATCTTCAAAAGTAAAAACATTCAAAGCGAGCAGTGCAATCAGAAATATAATAGGAATAAGAGCTTCTGGCAGAGAGATTTCTTTACTATTCATGAAAATTTAAAATTCAATGTGTTCGGCTAAGTTGACTAGTCCTGTACACAGGATAACGTTAGCACCTGTTTTTTCTGGTAATCCTTCCGGATTCTCCTTTTGTATTCAAGTATAATCAAAAAATCCGCTAACACCACGGTTGACCCCGAGCCTTACAGTTCAGGCCGGTGCCTGGTGTATAAATAAAGAGCAGGTGGATAAAAGAAAATGAAGGAGCTTTACATTATCTGTTGAGCCCGAAGTAAGAATAGTGTCTGGATCGGGTACAACTATTTCAGAAACCTGAAACTATCCCTATATTTCGAAATTAATTAAATCACTTCATGGCAAATAATTCCTCTCTCTTTCGTAAAAAGTCAGTAGCTAAAATTCTTAGAGATACCCAGAATGCCGATGCAGGGGCCGGTCTGGAAAAAGTGCTTGGGGTACGTGATCTGGTATCTCTGGGTATTGCGGCCATAGTAGGGGCGGGGATATTCAGTACGATTGGTCTGGCCAGTTTCAACGGAGGTCCGGCCGTATCTCTCTTGTTCGTGTTTACTGCTATTGCCTGCGTATTTACGGCGCTTTCCTACGCGCAGTTTGCCAGTACTGTACCCGTATCGGGTAGTGCCTATACCTATGCCTACGTAACCTTTGGTGAGCTGTTTGCCTGGATTATCGGCTGGGCGCTTATTCTGGAATATGCCGTTTCCAACATGGTAGTAGCCATTTCGTGGTCCGAGTACTTCGTCAGTATGCTGGCCGGATTCGGGCTGCACCTACCGGCCTACCTGACTATTGATCCCGGATCAGCCGCGGAGGCCTTCGCTAAGCTGCAGGCCGTAGGAACAGATGCGCTGACCTTTGCTGAGCGCGAGGCCGCCCGGGCCTACGCGACCGCCCCACAATTCGGAGGTATGCGTATCATTCTGGACCTGCCAGCCGGGCTTATTACGGTACTCGTGACGTCGCTGGTGTACATTGGTATCAAGGAGTCGCGGACGGCCAGTAACATCATGGTGATATTGAAGATAGGGGTCGTACTGCTGGTTATCTTTGCCGGGGCCTTCTACGTGAAGCCGGAAAACTGGCTGCCCTTTGCACCCAATGGAATGAAGGGCGTACTCAGTGGAGTAGCCGCCGTATTCTTCGCCTTTATTGGTTTTGACTCTATCTCTACCACGGCCGAAGAGTGTAAAAATCCGCAGCGTGACCTGCCCAAGGCTATGATCTACTGCCTGCTGATCTGTACAGTCCTGTACGTACTGATTACGCTGGTACTGACGGGAATGGTCAACTACAAAGAACTCAATGTCGACGATCCTTTGGCGTTTGTATTTCAGCGCATCGGTCTGGACTTTATGGCCGGTATTATCTCCGTCAGTGCAGTCATAGCTATTACCAGTGCCCTACTGGTGTACCAGTTGGGGCAGCCCCGGATCTGGATGACCATGAGCCGCGACGGCCTGCTGTGGAAGCGTTTTTCGAAGATTCACCCCAAGTACAAGACGCCCTCTTTCGCGACCATCGTAACGGGTTTCGTAGTGGCGATACCTGCTCTTTTCTTCAAAATGGACTTCTTCGTAGACCTTACCAGCGTAGGTACCTTTTTTGCCTTTATACTGGTATGTGCCGGGGTACTCTACATGGATCATTCGGGTATTTCACGGCAATCGCAGTTTAAGGTACCTTATGTCAATGGGCAGTTTATCGTGGGAGTACTCTTTGTGATTGCTTTTGGATTTACACTTTCGGCCGGTACGCTAGGTCAGTCCGTTGCTGACAAGCCCTTGCTGGGTGTCTTCTGGATTACCTGGCTGGTACTTTCAGTCCTGGCTTTCCGGCATAAATTTTCACTCCTGCCGGTCCTGGGTATCCTTACGAACCTCTACCTGATGACGGAGCTGGGTACTTCCAACTGGCTGATCTTTGTGATCTGGCTGGTGATTGGTCTGGTGATCTATTTCAGCTACGGCTATAAGAAGAGCAAGCTCGCCGAGGGAAATGAATAACCCTAAAGTACCCGTGCCGCGGTTTGGAACCGTGGCACGGGTGTTTGCAAAGTACTTGCTGACTACTTCCGACTTTTCTGGAGCTTAACCTTCACGCTGTACTCTTCTTTGGGAGTGAACCCCTTGGAAAAGTTGGGATAAGGTGCCACCTCCAGTAGCTTGAGTTGGTAGCGGATACCATCTATATTGACGTAGGCGGTATCAGGCATAGTAGTTGCGCAAGCGCCGGAGCATAATTCTATCACCTGGGCTTGGTTAGAAGAAGAACCAATGGGCTTGATTTCTAAATTAACGACAGAGTTACCAGCTTGTATACAAACACCATCTGATGGGCATCTGCTGTCTACTACTTCCCGAAAGGTCAGGGTGGTGGAGGGAGGAAGTAGAGCTGTTTCTTTGTATTTAATTTTCAAGTCTTCATTATTATAAATAGAGACTTCCTGACAGGCGGCTACACCTAGCACAAGCATCCAAACAAGTACTTTACTCTTCATAGAAGCGCATTACATTGCTAGTTACGGCCTTAATATAAGTCATTCAGGGATAATTCTGACATAAGACCAAATCGGCTTTTTACCCGTGCCACGGTTCCAAACCGTGGCACGGGTAACTGGGGTAGCAACAAGTACATTACTGTATAACAGAAAAGCCGCTTCAAAGCGGCTTTCTTGATAGTGTGGCTCTATGATGGTGTGGAAATACAGGTGTGACTAGATATGGTATCGTTACTACATCTTTTCGATGCCTAGCGTAATCGTGTAGTCTTCTTTCTTTACTTCCTTATCAGCCTTGGGTGACGGATTCACCGCTTTCAGTATAAAGCGGTACGACTGTCCTGCCAGGGTATAGTTGAGCGTATCGGCGGTGCGGTAAGGCTTGTTGGGGTAGAGCGTACGGCAATCACCCAGACACATCTGGACCAACTCGGGCTCCGTAGAAGACGAAATACTTGAGGTCAGGGTCAGGTCAACCGTAGCATTTCCTGCCCATACACACTGTACACCCTCCGGACAGCGGCTGTCCTGTACCTCCGAAAACGTCAGCGTAGCTTTGGGAGAATCATTCAGGTTGACGGTCTCCTTATACCGGATTACCTGGTCTCCCTGTTTATCTATTGTTCCATCCTGACAGGCTATGGTACTTATTCCCATCAGTAGTAGTAAGGCTAATTTCTGCATAGTACTCTGTTTTTTATCTTATGATCACTGTACTTCCTTAATGGTTGGAATGTGGCAGAGAAAAATCTCAGTTACCTAGATTATCATAGAAAAAACCGTTCCTTCGTCTACTTTCGAATGAGCAGTGAGCTGTCCACCGTGCTGCTGCAGGATCTGACGGGACAGACTCAGACCAATACCCGATCCGGTCTTTTTGGTGGTGTAGAAGGGGATGAATATCTTCTCGAGTGCTTCCGGTTCAATACCATCGCCGTTGTCCCTGACTTCGATAATAACCGATTGGTTGTCGTTTAAGTAAGCTGTCAGCTCTATAAGGGGATTGGGCTGCTTGCTAAAGGCTTCGAGCGCGTTCTTGACCAGGTTGATAAGTACCTGCTGTAGCTGATCATAGTCGGCCTTTATTGTCAGGTTCTCGGGATTGACATCTACCTGCCACTGTATTCCGGCGGAAGTAAGGTTAGCCTGCAGCAGTTGGGTAACGTCACGCAGTAGCTCACGCACCTCCACCTGAGCCAGATTCGGCTTAGGCAGCGTCGTAAAATCACGGTAGGCATTCACAAACTGCATCATGCCCTGGCTGCGTTTTTCCAGAGTCTGCAGGGCTTCCTTGAGGTCACCTACGGCTTCCTGGTCGGTAGTACTTTTCTCAATATCTTCATTGACAATCAGACGCATGGTACCTACCAGTGACAGGATAGGTGTGAGAGAGTTCATGATCTCGTGGCGCAGTACCCGGGTCAGGTTCTGCCAGGCTTCGACTTCCTTCTGGTTGAGCTCCGTCCGGATGTTCTGCAGGGCTACGATGCGTACCCAGTTGCCCTGTAACTGTATGGCCGTACCCTGTACGGCCAGGGGTTGGTCGTTAGGGGTATTATATAGTTCGCGCACCCCCGTTTCCAGATCAGAAAGGAGCTCATATAAGCGGGGGTGGGTGTCCTGGAGTTCGCTCAATTGTCGCAGCCGGTAGATCCCCAGCATACGCAGCGCCGCATTGTTGATCAGGTTGACCTGTCCGTTTGCGTCAAAAGAGATCAATCCCGTACCGATGTGCTGTACGATAGCGTTGAGGTACTGCAGGTTGGCTTCTTTCTCGGCCCGCGCCTGCCTGAAGGCCCCCAGTACTTCATTAAACTGTTGATTCAGCTCCCGAAAGGTGGGACCCATCTCGTTGTCAGAGCGAAACTTGATAGCAAAATCGGAGTAGCGCACCGACTCCAGAAAGTGTACGAACTTACGGTTGAAAGAAGTAACGTACAGATAGATACTGCGCCCCACCTGCAGGGTAATGAGCCCCAGAATCCAGATGAGTAGCCAGGAGCGGGGCTCCTGTACAAGCAGGTAGCCCAGTCCCATACCACAGAGGATCAGGAGACCTACCCGCCAAAAAATGCCAATAGAAAAATGACGCATAAAAGGGTGCGCAGAGTTAGAGGCTTAGAGTCCGTATTTTTCCATCCTACGGTACAGGGCAGCCCGGCTCAGGCCCAGCTCGCGGGCCGTGTCAGTAATATTGCCGTTATAGCGTTTGAGGGCTTTGACAATCATATTCTTTTCCATTTCTTCCAGATCAAACCCGGTAGCAGCGGCCGGTTCCGGACCTGTATTCTTGAGGAACAAGTCCTCCGGCTGGAGGGCATTGGACTGCGACAGGATCACCGCGCGCTCGATGGCATGCTGCAGCTCACGGATGTTGCCGGGCCAGTTGTACTGCTCCATCTTTTTGACCAGTGCGGCACTCAGTGACGATACCGGACGGCTGTACTTCTTGCGGAACTGCTTGAGGTAGTGCTCGGCCAGCGGAGCAATATCCTGCGGGCGCTCACGGAGGGGAGGTAGTTCCAGTTCGATGGTGTTGATGCGGTAGAGTAAGTCCTGCCGGAACTGGCGTTCGGCTACCATCTTGTCCACGTTCTGGTTGGTAGCGCAGATAAGTCGTACGTCTACCGGTATAGGTTTGTTGGAGCCCACACGCGTGATACGCCGCTCCTGAATCACCGTCAGCATCTTGGCCTGCAGGGGTAGGGGCAGGTTACCAATCTCATCCAGGAATATGGTACCTCCCTGCGCCTCTTCGAAGCGTCCGGGACGGTCGTCCTTGGCGTCGGTAAAGGCTCCCTTTACGTGACCAAACAGCTCACTCTCGAACAGCGACTCACTCAGAGCACCCAGGTCTACGGTCACGAATGGCTTATCGGCGCGCTTAGAGAGCTGGTGAATGTGACGGGCCAGCTGGCTTTTGCCGGTACCATTTTCGCCCAGTACCAGTATGTTCGCATCGGTAGGGGCTACGCGCTCAACGGTATCCAGTACCTGCTGCATGGCCGCGCTACTACCTATGATGGAGGTATCCGATGCTTTCTTTTCTGTTTTCTTTTCTTCCCCGTTACCCGATGTATCCTTACGGCTCTGCAGGGCATTTTCGATGGTAGATAGTAGCTTATCGTTTTCCCAGGGCTTGAGTACAAAGTCAGCCGCGCCGGCTTTCATTGCCCGGACCGCCATCTCTACATCTCCATAGGCCGTAATCATAATGACGGTCGTTTCGGGCGCAATGTCCAGAATCCTGTCCAGCCATTGAAAGCCTTCGCGCCCGCTGCTGACATCACGTGTAAAGTTCATGTCCAGCAGGACGAGGTCGTAGGCTCCGTTGGTAATCAGGAAGGGGAGTCGCTCGGGATTCTTTTCAATATCGGCCTGTTTGACGTGACGTTTGAGTAATAACTTGGCCGCACTGAGTACGTCCACATCATCGTCCATGATAAGGATTTTGGATTGGGAGAGCTGCATGAATGATAGCATGAGTATGGGTTCGGATCAATACGAGCCGCTTTTGGTGCAAGCAGGGAAGTGCAAAAACTATTCCTTATACTTGTTCCGGGACTTAAGCGACTAGCATTAAACAAATTACACAAATGTAGTAAAAAAGGCTTTGTTCGGCATCGAACAAAAGTGTCCGATAATGAACAATTGCAATGGGGGTAGAAAATATGATATAGCTGAAATACAGTAGTTTAGGCAGTTTCCGTTGTTCTGGCACGGGGATTGGGTATGGAGACGTAACAGATTGACAAACTTATTTAGCCATACATAAAGACATTCATAATACAATGGAAATTAAAACACCCCCTTTTGGTACTCCCAAAAACGGCTTCGTCGAGACTAATTCGAATTCTATGGATCGTATAAAGCCCAAGAAGTTTTGGAACAGCCGTCGCATTGGTGGTACAGTGATTGGTGTGCTGCTCGCAAGCTTTATTGTTTACCAGTTCTTCTTTGCCGATAAGCGTAGTAAGCTGAACGTAGAGGTAGACAAGCTGACGGTATCTACGGTTAAGCAGGGCGAATTTGATGAATTCATCGCCGTGACCGGTGTGGTACAACCCCTGAAGACCATCCAGCTTGATGCGATCGTAGGAGGGTACGTGACCCAGAAGCTCGTGGAAGGCGGTAACATGGTGAAGCAGGGCGATGTACTGCTCCGCCTCGAAAACCAGAGCCTGAAGCTAAACTTCTTACAGTCTGAAACCGAAGCCAGCCGCCTCGTAAACGACCTGCAAAATACCCGTCAGCGCCTGAGAGTAGAACGCTTTAACCTGCAGAAGACACTCAGTGAATTAGACTTCCAGATCGACCAGGCTCGTGATGCCCACCGTCGTAACGAACAACTGTTCCGGGATAAAGTAATTCCTGAGGCTGACTATCTGAAAACCAAGCGTGAGTTTGAGCGCCTGACCAAGCAGCGCGAAATTGAGGTGGAATCGCAGAAGTATCAGGAAGAAAACGCTAAGATGCAGATCAGCCAGCTGGAAGGTACTTTGGCTAATACTCAAAAGAACGTAAGCCTGTGGCGCCAGACGCTGGATAACCTGGTAGTGAAAGCACCGGTATCTGGTCTGCTCTCTTCCATGAATGTAGAGGTAGGTTCAAACATTAACCAGGGCCAGAACATCGGTCAGATTGATGACCTGGATGGCTTCAAGATGCGTGTCGGTATCGACGAACACTATATCTCCCGCATCTTTGTAGGACTACGCGGTTCTATGGATTTTGACGGCAAGTCGTTCCCGCTCGAAATCGTAAAAATCTATCCGGAAGTACGCAGCGGACGCTTTGAAGTGGATATGAGCTTTGTAGAAGGCGCTCCCGTCCGGATCAAACGCGGTCAGTCTACGCCGATCCGACTGCAGTTAGGACAACCTTCCAAGGCTACACTGCTACCTGTGGGTGGATTCTTCTCTGACACCGGAGGTAACTGGGTATACGTAGTCAATGGAGATGGTAGCAAGGCCTCACGCCGCAAGATCACCCTGGGCCGTAAAAATCCTGAATACTTCGAAGTACTGGAAGGTCTGGAACCAGGCGAAAAAGTAATCACCTCGTCCTATGAGAATTTCGGAGATAATGAGGTCCTTGAATTTTAAGGAGCTGGTAGCTATTAGTAGTTAGCTGTTAGCATTTAGGAAGATGGTTTAACTTTCTGGATATAGGCGTTGATCATCTTCCTTATTTCAACCAGCTCCGAGTTTAGTGTAAAAAATGCTTCTTCTGAAAGATATTGTAGGTCTTTGGCTAAGATAAGCTGATACGCCAATTCAGAGGAAGAGCCCATAGCTATAACCAGAAAACGTACAAAGTCTGCTTCAGTATTTCTTCCGCAGCCTTCAGCAATATTGGTTGGAATGGATGCCGCAGAACGTCGTATTTGGGAAGTAAGACTATATAGTTTTTCCTTAGGGAAAGTAGCGGAAGCCTTATAAATAGCTGATGTTAAAGCATGACTACGTTGCTAGATCTGTAAATCTTCAAATTTTCGCATAATCTGTATTTATTCAATACGAATCATATAATCTATAAACTAATAGCTAACCCCTAACAGCTAACATCTAAGAAAAGCCATGCTCAGAACTACTAATTTGCAAAAAGTCTTCACCACCGAAGAGGTGGAAACCACCGCCCTGAACGGCATTGATATGGAAATCAAGGATGGTGAGTTTGTAGCCATCATGGGCCCTTCAGGATGTGGTAAATCAACCCTCCTGAATATCCTGGGTCTGCTGGACAACCCTTCTGAAGGTGTCTACGATTTTTACGGCACCGATGTGTCGAAGATGTCGGAACGGCAGCGGGCGCAGATTCGTAAGGGAAACATTGGCTTTGTGTTCCAGAGCTTTAACCTTATTGACGAACTCACCGTATATGAGAACGTCGAGCTACCCCTGCTGTACCTGAAGACGCCTCCCAACGAGCGCAAGGACCGCGTAGAAGCAGCCCTGACCCGCATGAACATGATGCACCGCCGCAACCACTTCCCGCAGCAGCTATCGGGTGGTCAGCAGCAGCGTACGGCCATAGCCCGGGCGGTAGTAGCCACTCCCAAAACCATCCTGGCGGATGAGCCTACGGGTAACCTTGACTCCAAGAATGGTGAAGAGGTAATGAACCTGCTCCGTCAGCTTAATGAAGGTGGTACCACCATCATCATGGTAACGCACTCCCCTTACGACGCTGGCTTTGCCCACCGCATCGTCAATCTCTTCGACGGTAAAATCGTCACCGAGAAGGTACACGTTTAGTAGAGCGGTTAGTTATTAGGTTTTAGCCATTAGCTTTTTCCAATTTGGGAATAGCCTGTATACATAGAAGTCAAAAGAGCTGTTTCTCCATCGATACCAAGATCAAAAAGGGCGGTGTTACCTACACTGCCCTTAAAGAGCTACAAGAGACACCATGGGCGTACCCCCAGCTAATATCTAATAGCTACTAGCTAAAATAGCCATGATCAAGAACTACTTCCGGATAGCGTTTCGTAACCTGTGGCGGAACAAGACCTTCTCGTTCATTACAGTCTTTGGACTGGCAGTAGGTCTTACCTGCTGCCTATTGCTGTTTATGTACGTATCTCACGAGTTGAGCTACGACAATTTTCAGCAGAAGGCGGATCGGATTGTGCGCGTTACGATGGAGTACAGTCTGGATGGTAACGTGGGAAAAGCGCCCGTTACCGGGACCAAGGTAGCTCCTGAGTTTGTCAGAGCTTTTCCGGAAGTAGAAGCAGGGGTCCGGCTGATGAACAGTTCGGCTATTGTACGTCATGGCGATCAGCGATTCAACGAAAAACGGGTTGTTTATGCTGATTCTTCTCTGTTCAGGGTATTCTCTTTTGGCTTACTAAAAGGCAATCCACAGACAGCCCTGGCGGGACCTAACCAGCTGGTATTATCCAAATCCACCGCCCGAAAGTACTTTGGTACCGAAGACCCGCTAGGTAAGGTAGTACGGGTAGATGCCCGACGCGGTGAATCCGACTATACCATAACGGGAGTAGTAGAAGATGCGCCGCTCAACTCACAGATCAAGTACGATATTCTGGCTTCGTTCTCGACGCTGGATGTTTCTAAAAGAGAAGAGTGGTGGTCAGCCAACTACGCTACCTACCTGCTGCTCCGTACGCCGGAGGCACTGGCTGGTCTGAAGGCTAAGGTACCCGGGTATATGAAATCAAAGTCGGCCGAGACAGAAATGGTCGGCAACAACTACCTGTCGTATAACCTTGAACCTCTGCGCCGGGTACACCTGCACTCGGAAGTAGAGGGCAACTTTGAGCCTAACGGCGACCTGCTTTATATCTACATTTTTGGCTCTATAGCGGTACTTATTCTGATCATAGCCTGTGTTAACTACGTCAATCTGGCAACTACCCGGGCGGTAGAGCGGGCGCAGGAAGTAGGAGTCCGAAAGGTGATGGGAGCACTTCCCACGCAGCTATTTGGGCAGTTTATCGGCGAGTCAATTATCATCACGTTTATAGCTTTGCTGCTGGGGCTTCTGCTCTCATCGCTGGCTTTACCTCTATTCAACCAGTTATCCGATCGGCAGTTCTCGTTCAACCAATGGCTGGAGCCTGCCAACCTCCTGGTTGTCGTTGGTATCGGTGTGGTAGTAAGTCTGATTGCAGGCATCTATCCGGCGCTGGTACTGACTCGCTACCAGCCGGTGCGGGTACTTAAGGGACATCTTAAGACCACCGGCGCAGGAAATTTCCGGCGTACGCTCATTGTATTTCAGTTTGCGATCACTGCCTTCCTGATCATCAGCACGTTTGTCGTTCAGAATCAGCTCAAATATATCCAGAATAAGAAACTGGGCTATGACAAGGAGCACGTAGTAATACTACCCGCTGACCGGCAGGTAGGGGAGAAGATTCAAGCCCTTAAAAGTGAATTCAAACAAAATTCCAGCGTACAGCAGGTATCAATGGCGTATGAATCGCCGGTGTTTGTGAAGGGGGGGTACGCGATGCGGCGTTCGGATATGCCCGAGGACCAGTATAAGATGGTAGCGGGACTACCGGTGGACGAAGACTTTGTAAAGACTATGGGGCTGCGCATCCTGGCCGGTAGCGACCTTACGCGGCAGGACATGCAGCTGGCCCCCGTCATGTTTGGCGATACAGCCAATTACTACCATTTTATTATCAACGAAGCGGCGGCCAAAGAACTGGGCTGGACTCCACAGCAAGCCGTAGGGCAGAAAATAGATATGGGGCAGAACCGCAAGGGCGAAGTAAAAGCTGTGGTGGAGAATTTTCATTTTGCCTCGATGCGTGACAAGATAGGTCCGCTGGTCATTTTTCCTGAGGGCTATGGCAATGTAGTACTGGTTAAACTATCAGGTAGTCAACTGACTAACACGCTGCAGTTCATGGAAAACAAGTGGAACACACTGATCCCCAGCCGTCCATTTGAATACGAGTTTCTGGACCAGGAGTTTAATAAACTCTATGCTACTGAAACCCGTACCGGGCGCATTTTCAGTGTATTTGCTTTCTTGTCGATTTTTCTGGCGTGCCTGGGCTTGTTTGGCCTGTCGGCCTATACGACGGCGTTACGTACCAAGGAGATTGGTATTCGTAAAGTACTTGGTGCCTCCATTGGCAGCATCGTGGCGTTGCTCTCGCAGGAGTTTCTGAAGCTGGTACTTATAGCTATTGTGATCGCCTCGCCGCTGGCCTGGTACGCGATGGATCGCTGGCTGCAGGATTTTACCTACCGTATTGATATTCCCTGGTGGACCTTCCTGGTAGCGGGTGTGCTGGCGGTAGGCGTAGCGTTGCTGACGGTAAGCATCCAAAGTATCAAAGCCGCACTTATGAATCCGGTGAAATCTCTAAAAACGGAGTGATCCTTACTACCTAACTACTAGCTCCTCATGCGTAACTCATGCTATTTGGCATCACTTTACAACCGGAAGCAATCCATAGCTCTCCCTTTCATACTAATGGGGCTTCTCCTGGGCATTGCTTCCTGCAATGCGCTAAAATCTGCGCTGACGGTGCAACCGGGTAAGCAGTTTGAGCTGGGAGGCAATCAGAATGGCGCTTTTACGGTGCAGGTAAATAACGTAGGTAATGTACCTGTGACCATTAGCGAACGGAAAGCCAACGGACAAAGTGAGGTGCTGGGTACCTTCAGGCCTGGTGACAGACAAACGGTACGGTTTGAGAGCGGATCGGCGGCCCTTGTCGACAATGCATCTTCCAGGCCAGCGCGTCTTGACCTTGTCGTTACAGGCGATAAGGATTTAAGTATGAAAGAAATTCCAAGAAAATAATTAGTACGCATAAAGGTAGGAAGGACATCAGGGAATTGAGCTGATTCTAATAAATTATAATATAAGAGCAAAAGAAACCTGCTCACGCGTACCCTGATAACAAAGAATGTAGAACAGCCATGATTCAAAACTACTTCAAAATAGCCTGGCGGAACCTGACGAAGCATAAGGTATTTAGCTTCATTAATATCACCGGACTGGCCGTTGGGTTGGCGACGACCATGCTGATCCTGCTCTGGGTAAAGGAAGAGGTGAGTGTAAACCGTTTCCATGCCAACTATGATCGCATCTATAGTGTCATGGAGAACCAGGCAAACGGTGCTGAGGTAGCTACTTTTTCCTCCGTACCCATGCCGGCGGCGGCTACTATAAAGCAGGATATTCCCGAAGTAGAGCAGGCTACCCGTATATCTTGGGGAGAATCCCGGCTCTTTACTGTACAGGACAAAGCATTTGTAGAACCCGGCTTGTACGTTGACCTTGATTTTCTAACCATTTTCAGCTTTCCGCTCTTACAAGGAAGTACCAACCTGGCTTTGAATGAGCCCAATACGATAGTACTATCTGAGAAACTGGCCACCAGGTACTTTGGCAACGAAGACCCGGTTGGTAAGATAATACGGGTAAGTCAGAAGCTGGACTATAAGGTAGTGGGAGTACTAAAAGATGTACCGGCCAACTCGACCCTGAAGTTTGACTGGCTGATGCCCATGACGGACTACATCCGCGACAATCAGATGAACGGAGATTCGTGGGAAAATAACAATATAAGAACAGCTGTCCTGTTAAAGCCTGGTGCGGAGCCGGGGAAGGTAAACGAGAAGATTAAAAACCTGATTGGTCAGCATAACAGCGATAGCAGGAACATTACGCTATTTCTGCACGCCGCATCGGACTGGTACCTGCGCAATGATTTCAAAAACGGTGAATTTACAGGAGGCGGTCGTATTACCTACGTTCGGCTATTCAGTATCGTAGCCATTTTTGTGCTGCTCATTGCCTGTATCAACTTTATGAATCTGTCTACGGCCCGGGCTACTCAGCGCGCCAAAGAGGTAGGGGTACGTAAGGTGGCGGGTGCTGACAAGCACGCGTTAGTCTGGCAGTTCCTGGGCGAATCCATGCTGCTTACCGTTTTTGCCGGCGCTCTGGCGGTGGTAGTGGTAGCTACCGTACTTCCCCTGTTCAATGACCTGCTTTCCAAACAAATCCAAGTTGACTGGCAGAATAGTACCTATATAGGTATCTATCTTGGTACCTTGCTGATTACTAGCTTGCTGGCAGGCCTGTATCCTGCCTTTGTACTATCGGGCTATCAGCCGGTAAGTGTTCTGAAAGGAGGCCGCACCCAACTCGGCGGCGGGACCGTCAGAATCCGGCAGTCGCTAGTGGTGATGCAGTTTACACTGTCAATTTTGCTGATTATAGGTACTATGGTGGTGTACCAGCAGGTCAGCTTTATCCGGAATAAAAACCTAGGCTATAATAAAGATAATGTACTTTGGTTTTCGACCGATGACCTCAACAATAAACGCTACGAGCTGGCTCATTCAGAGTTTGGGAAAGTACCGGGGGTGGAATCTGTAACGGTAGCCAACACAGTATTCAACGGACCCACCAACCGTGAAAACGGCCTCCGCTGGCCGGGTAAAGCGGATGACGATAAAACCCTGTTTGCCGTTATCAACGGCGACCGTGACATGCTACCGACCATGGGCCTGCAACTGAAAGACGGGCGTAATTTTTCAAGTACTTTCGGTACGGATTCAACCAGCATAATCATCAACGAAGAAGCGGCCCGGCGGATGAATTTAAAAGACCCGGTGGGTACGCCTGTTGAGTTCGGTGAAAACTGGAAGGGCACGATCATTGGGGTAGTGAAAGATTTCCATTTGTCTTCAATTCATTCTCCCATTGAGCCTACTGTCATTACCTATCAGCCTCAATATACCTGGGTCACCTTCGTGCGGCTGGATGGTCAAAACGTTCCGGTGGCTTTATCAAAACTGGAAGAGACGTATAAGTCCTTACTGCCGGGCTATCCATTTGAGTACCACTTTTTGGATCAGGAGTTTGATAAAATATACAAGAGTGAAATGCAGATCGGACAACTAGCTAACTGGTTTTCGGTCCTGGCCGTATTTATCTCCTGCCTGGGTCTTTTTGGGCTGGCTTCCTTTACGGTAGAACGCCGTACCAAAGAGATCGGGGTGCGCAAGGTACTGGGAGCATCTATACTCAGTGTATTTACGATGATTTCCCGCGAATTCGTCGTACTGGTGCTGATTGCCTTAGGGCTGGCCGCTTATCCCGCCTGGTACCTCATGAACGACTGGCTGAGTAAGTTTGCCTATCAGGTCGAAATAAGCTGGTGGGTATTTGCCGGAGCTGGGCTGCTCTCGGTAGGTGTCGCGCTATTAACCGTAAGTTTTCAGTCAGTAAAAGCAGCGTTAATGAATCCGGTGAAGTCTTTACGAACAGAATAGAAGAAGGAAAGGTAAGAAAGGCGGCCGCCGCTGCGGAGGAAAGTATCTTTTCTTCCTTCCTCCATTTCTCCTTACCAAGCAACCTTAACCATAAAGCCATGATCAGAAATTACCTCAAAGTCGCCCTGCGAAACCTGTTGAAAAACAAGGTGTACACCTTCATTAACATTTTTGGCCTGGCTGTGGGTATGGCAGTGGCTATCCTTATTGGTCTGTGGATATGGGATGAATTGTCCTTTAACAAGTACCACAAGAACTACGACCGCGTAGCACAGGTCATGCTCAACCAGACCTTTAATGGTAGTACCGGCAGCAGCCGGGCTGTGTCACTACCGCTACGGGGTGAAATTCAGAATAAATACGCGGCTGACTTCAAGCACATAGCCCAGGCTTCCTGGAATTTTGATCATGTGCTGGCCAACGGCGAAACCAAGCTTATCAAGAGCGGTATGTACGCTGAGCCGGATCTGCCCGAGATGCTCTCGCTCCGGATGCTTAAAGGCTCCTACCAGACAGCACTTCGGGAGCCCTCGTCCATTATCCTGTCAGAGTCGGTGGCTAAGGCTCTTTTTGGTGATGAAGAAGCACTGAACAAGATTATTAAAGTTGACAATAAGGCCGACCTGAAAGTAACGGGTATATTTGAAGACCTGCCCTTCAACAACGATTTCCACGAAACCTACTTCTATATGCCCTGGGCCGCCTACGAAGCTGACCAGGAGTGGGTGAAAAACTCGAAGCAGCAGTGGGGCAACCACTCTTTCCAGCTCTACGCTCAGATCAATGATAAAGCTGACTTTGATAAAGTAACGGCCAAGATCAAAGACCTGGAAAAGCCGCACTCGACCCCTCAGGAGAATCCCGAGTACTTCCTGCACCCCATGAGCAAGTGGCACCTGTACTCCGACTTCAAAGAAGGCAAGAATATAGGTGGTCGGATCACCTTTGTGTGGTTGTTCGGTATCATTGGCATCTTTGTGCTGGCGCTAGCCTGTATCAACTTTATGAACCTGAGTACTGCCCGTTCCGAAAAGCGGGCCAAAGAGGTAGGTGTTCGCAAATCCATTGGCTCTCTGCGCGAGCAGTTGATATTCCAGTTTTATAGCGAATCGTTTCTGGTCGTTTTCTTTGCCTTCCTGCTATCCATCATCATGGTGCTGTTGTCGCTGGGCTGGTTCAATGAGGTGGCTGGCAAAGAAGTACGTATCCCGTATGCCAACCCTGTATTCTGGCTGCTGATTCTGCTCTTTACTACCATTACCGGCTTCCTGTCCGGAAGCTATCCTGCTATATACCTGTCGTCGTTCAACCCGCTAAGTGTGCTGAAAGGTACCTTCCGGGTAGGGCGCTGGGCGGCGGTTCCGCGTAAGGTACTTGTGGTCGTGCAGTTTACGGTTTCGATTGTACTCATCATTGGTACCATTGTGGTTTTCAATCAGATTAATCACGCCAAAAACCGGCCGGTAGGGTACACCCGGGAGGGGTTGATCCAGACAAATATCAACAGTGAGCTGTACGGTAAATATGATGTACTGCGGGACGGCCTGCTGAAGTCGGGTGCCGTTGCCGAGATGAGTGTATCGTCCAGTCCGGCTACGGGAGTATGGTCCAATCAGATTGGCTTTGACTGGGAAGGGAAAGATCCCAACTCACTACCACTCTTTGGTACAGTTGCCTGTACCCACGACTTCGGCAAGACCATCGGCTGGAATATTATCGAAGGGCGCGACTTTTCAAGAGAGTACTCTACCGATACTTCGGCGCTGATCCTGAATGAGTCGGCCGTTGCACTCACGGGTCTGAAAGACATAGTGGGCAAAACGATCCGGTGGAATGACACGCCTTATCAGGTAGTGGGGGTGGTAAAGAATATGGTCATGGAGTCGCCCTTTACGCCCATCAAACCCACTATATTTACTATGAACTACGACTGGGCCAACATTATCAATATCAGGCTGCAGCCGGGAGTACCCGTTAAAGAAGCCATCTCTAAGGTAGAGGCAGTATTCAAGATACACAGCCCCAATAGCCCGTTCGACTATAAGTTTACGGATGAGGAATACGATGCCAAGTTCCGGGCCGAAGAGCGTATTGGTAAGCTGGCGGGAGCCTTTGCCGGTCTAGCCATATTCATTAGTTGTCTGGGACTGTTTGGACTGGCTTCATTCACCGCCGAGCAACGTACTAAGGAGATTGGCGTACGTAAGGTACTGGGAGCTTCGGTATTTACGCTTTGGCGACTACTATCAAAGGACTTTACGATACTGGTTATTTTCTCATTCCTGATTGCGGCACCTATCACGTACTACTTCATGTACAACTGGCTGCAGACCTACGAGTACCGCACCGACATCTCGTGGTGGGTCTTTATCCTGTCCGGGCTGGGAGCTATGGTCATTACCCTGCTCACGGTATCCTACCAGAGTATCAGGGCCGCCATGATCAACCCAGTAAAATCATTGAAAACAGAATAATTAAGGAGGAAGGGTAAGAAAGGAGGAAAGTGCCGAAAGTAGATTTTTAATACTACAGTTGCTTTCCTCCTTTTATCCTTCCTCCCCTTCTCCTTTAACAAAAATAGCCATGCTCAAAAACTATCTTAAAATCGCCTGGAGAAATCTGCTGAAGAACAAGGTGTACTCCTTTATCAATATCATGGGGCTCACGGTCGGGATGTCGGCCTGCTTCCTGATATTCATGTATGTCAACTTCGAGTTGAGCTATGATGCTTTTCACTCGAGGGCTGACCGGATCTACCGCCTGGTGACGGACATCAAAACTCCCTCCGAAACCATCAATACCTCAGTTACTTCCTGGGCTTTTGCTCCGGCCATCAAGGCCGATCTGCCCGAAGTAGAGGCATTTGCCCGGGTAAGCAGTGAGAGCCTGCTGGTCCGTAAGGGGGATGTTAAGTTTCAGGAAGAAAATTCAGCCTATGCAGATTCAGCCCTTTTTCAGGTGTTTGATTTTGAGCTGATCAAAGGAGATCCTAAAACTGCCCTGAAAGATCAGTTGAGCATCGTGCTTTCCGAAAAAGCCGCCGTAAAATACTTTGGTAAGGAAGATCCGTTAGGGCAGACCCTACTACTGACGGGTGATGGCCTGGTAGCTACGGTAACGGGCGTGATGAAGGATATCCCTGAGAACTCTCAGGTAAAGGCAGACCTGTTTGTGTCCATGCCAACTTTTACGCAGCGTTTTGCTAAGGGTATTGATGATCAGTGGGGGAATTTCGGAGCTACAACTTACCTGCTTCTCAAGCCCGGTACTACCGGAAGTGCCCTGGAGAAAAAATTACCGGCTTTCCTGGAAAATCGGGCCGGTAAGCTAATGAAGGATAACAAGATGCACTATACGCTGTTTCTGGAGCCACTTCGGGATATATACCTGCACTCCACCCGCGATAGCCAGGGCAACGCCAACAACGTGTATATCTTCTCGGTGGTAGCGATCTTCATCCTCCTGATCGCCTGTATCAACTTCATAAACCTGACCACTGCCCGCTCGGCCGAACGCGCCAAAGAAGTAGGGGTACGTAAGGTAGTGGGTGCGCCGCGTACGCTGCTGGCGCGGCAGTTCTTAGCGGAGTCGATACTACTGTGTATGATAGCCTTTGTGTTGTCAATCCTGGTGTCGGCTCTCCTGATTCCTTTGTTCAATACTCTCGCTGGCAAGACCATCAGTACCGGTATCCTGGCCAGTGGGTGGTATATACTGACGCTGTTTGTGGCGGCTATCGGTATCGGTTTGCTGGCGGGTATCTATCCGGCCCTGGTACTCTCATCGTTTGAGCCGGTGGTGGTTCTGAAAGGGCGCTTCGCTACCAGTACACGGGGTATTCTGCTGCGCAAGGGCTTGGTAGCGGTGCAGTTCGCTATCTCCATTGTCCTGATTATTGCTACGCTGGTGGTATATACCCAGATGAGCTACATGCGCGACCGTGATCTGGGATTCAGCAAGGAGCAGATGCTGATCGTCAATTCGCAGGGTGACCCGGCCAAGAATTCATTCAAAGAGTCTATTGCCAATATACCCGGTGTGATGTCCACTGCTCTTTCGTCCAGCGTACCGGGGAGTGGCAATCCGGGCGCTTACTCCGAAATTGAGAACAAGAGCGGCGACCTGCAGATCGCTAACCTGGACCTGTACTTCGTTGACTTTGACTATATCCCCCATTTTAATCTCAAGATGGCCGCCGGACGTCCTTTCTTAAAAGAGTTCGGGACAGATACAACGCAGGCGATGGTGATGAATGAGGCCGCTATTAAGCTGTTTGGGTACAGTACGCCCGAGGAAGCTATAGGTCGGCGCTTTAAGCAGTGGGGACGCGAAGGAAAAATAGTTGGGGTCATCAAAGACTTCCACTTCCGGTCGCTGCAGGAGAAAATCAAGCCACTGACCATGCGTATTGAACCCGGAGGAAGTAGTCTGGTGTCGGTGAAAGTAGCGGGAGGCAACATACCCGAAACCATTAAGGCCATCGAAGCCAAGTGGAATCAGCTGGTACCTAACCGTCCTTTCAGCTACTACTTCATGGATGAGTTCTTTGACCGGCAGTACCGCAGCGAGGAGCGCTTCGAGAAGCTGTTCTTCTACTTTGCCATCCTGGCCATCTTTATTTCATGTCTGGGTCTGCTGGGGCTGGCTTCGTACAGTACTATGCAGCGTACCAAGGAGATTGGCGTTCGCAAGGTTATGGGAGCTTCGGTAGGTAGTATCGTGGGACTCCTTTCCAAGGATTTCCTAAAGCTGGTACTGATCGCCTTTGTCATAGCTTCACCCATTGCCTGGTACTTCATGTCCGAGTGGTTGCAGAACTTTGAATACCGCACCGATATCCAGTGGTGGGTATTTCTGGCAGCGGCTGTCATGGCCGTTACCATTGCCTTCGCCACGGTCAGTTTCCAGAGTATTAAAGCCGCATTAATGAATCCGGTAAAGTCACTACGCTCGGAGTAGTAAGCCAAAAACCCTATAAAGAGCATAGCGAGCACCCTTGTAGAGACGCAAAAATTTATGTCTCTACAAGGGTTGATATCTGTCAACCTAAACGCTACAATTAAAATATGCTCAGAAATTACTTCAAAATAACGCTTCGAAATCTGTGGCGTAACCCGCTCTACAGTGGGCTGAATGTGGTGGGGCTTACCCTCGGCCTGACCTGTGGACTGCTCATTACGGCCTACGTACTGGACGAACTCAACTACGACCGCTTCCATACCAACGCAGACCAGATCGTACTGCTTCAGCAGTTTGAAGAGTCGGGCATGAGCGGAGGCCAACTGGCGACTGATTTTAAAGAACGTTTTGCGCAGGTAGAACAGGTAGTGCGACTCAAACAGGCGGCTCCTCTGCTGACCACTCCCAGTTTGAGTTCGTACGAGGAGAACTTCTTCTTCGCCGACAGTACTGCCTTTGATGTATTTACGCTGCCGCTGGTACAGGGAAACCCGAAAACGGCTCTGGCTGAACGCTACGGCGTAGTACTGTCTGAAACGATGGCGCAGAAGTACTTTCCAAGGCAGAACCCCCTGGGCCAGACCCTGCGCTATGATAATAAGCATACTTTGCGCGTAACCGGAGTAATGCGTGACCTGCCTGGCAATTCGCATCATAAAATCCATTTTCTTGCTAATTATGCCAACGCCAACGAGCTACTGGGCTGGGACGTAACTACCAACCTCTGGGCCGGTAGTACCTGGACTTACCTGCTGCTTGCGCCCGGTGCCAGTTTGCAAACTCTGGCGGCGCAGTTTCCAGCCTACCTCAAATCCTTGAACGACCCGAATGTGGGCGTTTGGAAACTCAATCTGATTCCGCTGACTGACCTCTACCTGCGTACCAGCCTCATTGCCCCCAACCGCCTGATGTACGTGACCATTTTCTCGGTGGTAGCGCTGCTGATTATGGCCATGGCGGCTTTCAATTATGTTAATCTGGCTACGGCTATTGCGACTAAGCGGGCGCGGGAAGTGGGCATTCGCAAGGTACTTGGTTCTACGTCGGGGCAATTATGGAGCCAGTTTTTTGGCGAAACTGTCCTTTTTGTGGGGATAGCTCTGGTACTTACCGCTCTGGTGGTGCCCCTGGTACTTCCTGCTTTTAACGAGCTGGCCAACAAAAGCCTTAACCTTTCTACCCTTTTCACATCGGTCCGGATGGCCGGGCTACTGCTGGGCCTGACGGTACTTTGCTTTCTGGCTGGAGGGTACCCTGCTTTTGTGCTGTCATCGTTCCGTCCGGCGGCGGTACTGAAAGGCAGCCTGGCCGGATTGCTCGGAGGTACCCGCACGCCTCTTCTGCGGCAGGCGCTCCTGCGGCAGGCGCTGGTGGTGGGGCAATTTGCCGTATCCATTGTAATGATCGTAGCGACGCTGGTGGTATCCAGTCAGCTCCGGTACGTACAAACCAAGAACCTAGGCTACCAGCGCGAGCAGGTACTGGTACTGAATTTGCACGACGCCAGTGTGGAGGCCAAGCTCCGGTTTAAGCAGGAAGTGCAGAAGCTGTCGGGTGTGGTGTCGGCTACGCAGAGTTACAGTGTACCGGGCAGCGGCAGTCTGCGTGGCGAAAAACTGGTAGCGGATTATGCTCCTAAGGGCGTCACCGACCTGACCATCAACCGCCAATCCATTGATGAAAATTTCCTGGAAACCTTTGGTATAAAACTCATTCAGGGACGCAACCTCGACGCTGACCGCCCCGCCGACCGCAAGGTGTTCCTGGTCAACGAAGCGGCTATGAAGTACTTTGGCTGGGACAACATTGAGGGCAAAATGACGGGTTACTATACCTTTGAGTACGACCCGTCGGGCGGCTACCGCGAGGTACCCCAGCGGGGGCAGGTAGTGGGCGTGGTGGCCGACTACCACCAGAAGAATCTGAAAAATACCATTCCGCCCATGATTTTTTCGTTGCTGGACGGCTGGGAAAATCAGGTGTCGGTGAAGCTCGAAGCGGGTAATGTACCGGCAAGCATGGAGCAGGTGGAGCGACTGTGGAAGCAGACATTCCCGGCTACGCCCTTTGACTACGAGTTTCTCGACGACTTTTTCCAGCGTACCTACCGCGCCGATCGTCAGGCCGGGCAGGTTTTTGGACTGTTTGCTGTGTTAGCCGTTTTGATATCCAGCCTGGGCTTATTCGGCTTGGGTACTTTTGCCGCCGAACGCCGCACCAAGGAAATTGGAGTGCGTAAGGTAATGGGAGCCAGCCTGACCAGCATCCTGACACTTTTGTCGGTCGACTTCCTCCGTCTGGTGGTCATTTCCCTGCTTATTGCCACCCCCATTGCCTGGTACGCTATGAGCCGGTGGTTGCAGGATTTTGCTTATAAGACCGACATCCAGTGGTGGATATTTGTAGTGGCAGGAGTCCTGGCCGTAGGTATCGCCCTGCTAACGGTCAGCTATCAGTCCCTGAAAGCTGCGCTGATGAATCCGGTGAAGTCGCTGCGCTCGGAGTAGTTTTAGTTGGTTAAGGGGGCTTTGTTTGGTGAAGGGTTAATAGGTTAAACGGTTAAGGGCGATCTGAACTTATAGTCTATTTCACTCATAAACACCTTTGACCATTCACCCTTTAACCCCTTCAACACGTACCCACCTAAAAACACTCTTCTGTGGAAGACAAGAATTATCAGTCATTTGAGGATTTGCTGGTATGGCAGGAAGGTATAAAGTTGTGTTTGGAGGTGTACAGCTCAATGAGAGACTGTCGCGATTTTGGATTAAAAGATCAAATTCAACGGTCGTCAGTTTCTGTACCTTCCAATGTAACGGAGGGCTTTGAGCGGCAGACAGACAAAAAGTTTGTGCAATATTTGTTTATTGCCAAAGGCTCCTGCGGCGAACTTAGAACACAGCTATACCTGACCACCGAACTAGGCTATTTGGAAAAGCAGAAGGGGACAGCATTGATTCAAAGAGCCAGGAAACTCTCCTCTATGCTTCAAAACCTGATAAAAGTACGAAGACACTAAAAGCCCTTTGTCCTTTCACCTTTTAACCGTTTGATCATTGACCCAAAAAATATGTTAACCAACTACTTCAAAATAGCCTGGCGGAATTTGTGGGGCCAAAAGGTATTCTCCTTTATCAACATCATCGGGCTGACGGTGGGGCTGACCTGCTGTTTCCTGATTGGGCTGTTTGTGCGGCACGAATTGAGCTACGATAAGTTTCAGGAGCGCTTTGACCGTATTTACCGCGTTACGTACCTGCCCCGCTTCGCGGGTCTGGAGCAACCGCTCGCCCTGACCCCCCCGCCGGTATCACCGCTGCTGGCCGAGACCTTCTCGGAAGTAGAAACCTCCGCTCGTATGTTCCGGAGTCCGGCTACGGTAGAAGTAAAGGGCTTGAATAATAAAGTCGCGGCCAAGTATGACGAGGAACAGCTTTTCTTCACCGACCCGGCTATTCTTGATATATTCTCTTTTGAGTTTGTAAAAGGAAATCCAAAGGAGGCGCTGCGGGACAAATTCTCCATAGTACTTACTGAAAAAACCGCGCAGAGGTACTTTGGCGATAAAAACCCGATGGGACAGACCCTCACCTACGAAGGCAAGTACCCAATGAAAGTAGCGGGCATAGTCAAAGACTTCCCTGATAACTCCCACATCCACCCCGAGCTACTGGCGAACTACGAAACCATGTACGCCACCGAGAGCGAGCGGGCGCGTGAAAACCTGCCGTTCAACTGGGTTATTTCTCATTCCTTTACCTACGTACTGCTGCGTCCGGGCCGTTCGCCCGAGCAGGTCAACGGCCGCTTCCCGGCTTTTATCAAAGCCCATGCCGACGCCCAGGTGGCCGATGGCATTGACTACATGCTGGAGCCGATGAAGGATTTTTACCTGCGCACCAAGGCGGACAACACGCCTGAGCCGGTAGGTAGTATGTCCCGGATCTATGTGTTCCTGGGTATTGCGGGGCTGACGCTCCTGATTGCCTGCATCAACTTTATCAATTTATCCACAGCCCGCTCCCTGAAGCGTGCCAAGGAGGTAGGCATCCGGAAGGTACTGGGTAGTCTAAAGCAACAGCTGGTGATGCAGTTTCTGGGGGAATCGCTGCTGCTGAGCGCGCTGGCGCTGGTACTTTCACTGGCCCTGATTGGCATTCTGCTGCCCCTCCTGAACCAGTTAACTGACAAGCAGCTAACTATGCAGTACTTCCTGAACGACGGTCTGCTGGTACTGCTGTTTTTTGGAGTAGCGCTGGGAGCAGGTCTGCTATCAGGCATATATCCCGCCTTTGTGGTGTCTGACTTTAAACCGGTCACGACCCTGAAAGGCAACTTCCTGAGCGGCAAAGCGCGCGGTGGAGTACTGCGGCAGGTACTACTGGGTGTACAGTTTGTGACGTCGGTGGCACTGATCATAGGTACGCTGGTGATGTGGCAGCAGCTGGATTTCCTGCAGAATCAGCCCCTGGGCTTCAACAAAGACTTTATCATTACAGCTAATATCCGCAACCCTAAGATTACGAATGTATTCGCTACTGCCTCCGACAGTAGCTACCAGCGACTGAGTACCTTCCGCGAAAACCTGCTCCGCAACCCGCAGGTAGAAGCGGTGACGCTGTCGAGTCAGCCGTTGGGCAACGGCAGTGTCCGGCGTAACGTAGTACCCGAAGGCCGCACCGCTGAGGATAACCTGTTTGTGTCGGTGCTGGCAGTGGACTACAACTTTGCCGATACCTACGGGCTGCAACTGGTAGCCGGACGGGATTTTTCGGAACAGTACGGAACCGATAAGACCGAAGGGTACCTGATTAACGAAACGGCTGTGAAGGAATTTGGCTGGCCCTCGCCCGAAGCGGCAGTTGGGAAAACACTCAACGTGGAAGGCCGGGCCGGTCGGGTAGTTGGGGTACTTAAAGACTTTCATAACCAGTCGCTGTACGGGCCTATCACCAGCTTTGTAATGAGTATTGTGCAGCCACAGTTGACGCTGGTTTCCATGAAGCTCCGGCCCAACCAGGTAGAGACAACCCTAAAACAGGTACAGGCGGAGTGGGATAAGTACTTTCCCGAAAAAAGCTTCGACTACGAATTTGTGGATCAGAACCTGGCCCAAATTTACGACCGTGAACAGCGACGTAGTACCCTCATCAGCTACTTCGCCGGATTGGCTATTCTGATTTCCTGCCTGGGCCTGTACGGCCTGATATCGCTGGTAACACAGCAGAAAACCCGCGAAATTGGTATCCGCAAGGTGCTGGGCGCGAGTGTGAGCAGCGTAGTACTTATGCTATCGAAAGATTTTGTACTACTGGTCCTGATAGCCATGGTCATTGCATCGCCCATTGCCTGGTACTTTATGGACAAGTGGCTGGCTGAGTTTACCTACAAAATTGATATGGAGTGGTGGATGTTTGTTGCTGCTGGCTTGCTGGTGACGGTGATTGCGCTGCTGACGGTATCATTTCAGTCTGTCAAGGCTGCTTTAATGAATCCAGTGAAGAGTCTAAAGACGGAGTAAGGGTAAGGAAGGTAGCCTGCATTGTGGTCTCCTTCCTGTTCTTATCCTTTAACAAAAATAGCCATGTTGAAAAACTATCTAAAAATCGCCTGGCGGAGCATTGCGCGCAACAAAGTCTTTTCCTTCATCAACGTCACGGGGCTGAGCCTGGGCGTGGCGGCTTGTTTGCTCATTGCCCTTTACATTTTTCACGAAACAAGCTACGATAAGCAGGTACCCAATGCAGAAAATATCTATCGGCTGTATTTTTCATTTCCTATAGATGGGAAAGAGAAAAAAGCAGCCTTTACCTCTGCTAACCTGGCATCTACGCTACTGAGCGACTTTGAAGAAGTGGAGAAAGCAGGCCGATTGCTGGATAATCCACTGTTTTATGGAGCGGGCAGCAACGAGATCAAAATTGAGGGGGAGTCTATGCAGCACCATGAGGAAGGATTCGCCTACGCTGACCAGTCTATCCTGGATATTTTTCAGCTCCCGATGGTAGAGGGTGATCCTACTTCGGCTTTGGCTGCCCCGCGCACTGTCGTTATTTCCGAAAAGAAGGCGAAAAAATATTTTAAAGACGCAAGTCCGATAGGTAAGTCAATCTACCTCAATGGCAATGATAAGGATCCCTTCCTCATCACCGGCGTGATGCGCGACTTGCCCAGTAACTCAAACCTGGACTACGATTTTTTAATTACCTTGAAAGGGGTCGAATTTGGTGAGGGTGAGCAAACGCGGTGGCTTCAGACCAATTATTTCACCTATATTCAGCTCAAACCTGAAACCGAGGCGACGGTAGTAGAAAAGAAAATTTCTGATATAATTCTCTCCAGATACCTCATCCCAGCCTTACAGGACTTCAATGCTTCCCTGGCAAAAACCGTCGAAAAGGAAGCTGCCATATACCTGCAGCCACTGTCCGATATTCACCTTTATTCCAGCAATATCGACGACTACCATACCCGTGGTGACATCCGGTTTGTCTGGTTGTTTGGAGCGGTGGCACTATTCATCCTCCTGATTGCCTGTGTCAACTTTGTCAATCTCTCCACCGCTCAATCAGCCAACCGGGCCAAGGAAGTAGGTTTACGCAAGGTTGTCGGCTCGCAGCGTGGGGCTCTGGTCGGACAGTTCCTGACCGAATCTACGCTTGTTACCGTCATTGCCTTTCTATTTGGCATCGTACTGGCTGCATTGCTGCTTCCCTTCTTCAATACATTAGCGGGCAAAGAGCTCTCCTTTCCCTCGCAGGTGGCCTGGTTCGTACCCGCCGTGCTGGGGTCCGCGCTTTTCATTGGCGTGTTAGCCGGGCTCTATCCGGCTTTCTACCTGTCAAGGTTCAATCCCATAGAGGTACTGAAGGGAAAACTCCGCCGGGGTAGCAAATCGGCAGGCATGCGAGGGGGATTAGTCGTATTTCAGTTTACGGTTTCCATCGTGCTGATCGTAGGAACGCTTATCATCAACAAGCAGATGAATTACATCCTGACTCAGAAAGTGGGTTTTGAACGGGATAAAGTCATTCAGCTGTATGGTACTAATATGCTGGACGATCAGGTAAAGACTTTCAAATCGGAATTGAAACAATTGCCCGGTGTCGCCGACGCCAGCATCAGCGACTTTCTGCCGATCGAAGGGACCAAACGCAATGGTAACACCTTTTACAACGAAGGAAGGGAAAAGGCGGAGCAGGGCGTAACGGGTCAGTCCTGGGATGTGGATGAGGATTATCTGTCAACCCTTGGTATGAAGCTTATTGACGGGCGCAATTTCTCTAAGGATCGCCCGGCTGACACACAAACCACCATCATCAACCAAACGCTGGCTCAAAAGCTGGGGTTAGCAGAGCCGGTCGGCAAAAGACTTTCCCGCTATGGTGAATTATACGAAATCATTGGAGTGGTAGAGGATTTCAACTTCCGCACCATGCAGGATAAAATTGAGCCGTTGGCCCTGTTTTACGGCACCAGCCCCACCATCATCTCAATCAAAGCTACTACCAGCGATATGCCGCAACTCCTGAAAGCGGTAGAAGCTAAGTGGAAGGAGTTCGCACCCGGCCTGGCGTTTCGCTACCAATTTATGGATCAATCCTACGCTACCATGTACGAGAGCGTGCAGCGGGTAGGGCGCATCTTCACCAGCTTTGCTATTCTGGCCATATTCGTAGCTTGTATAGGGTTGTATGCGCTCTCCGCCTTTCTGGTGGAGCAGCGGAGCAAGGAAATGAGCATCCGGAAGGTACTGGGCGCATCGATGCAAAGTATTTTCCAATTGCTTACCCGACACTTTTTAGGTCTGATTGTCATCTCGCTTGTTGTAGCCACTCCATTGGCGTATTTTATGATGGAAAAGTGGCTGGAAGATTACGTGTATCGTACCGATATCGAGTGGTGGGTCTTTGCTGCCGCCGGACTGATGGCTATTCTCATAACGTTGATTACCATCAGCTACCACGCCGCCAAATCGGCCTTGATGGACCCGGTGAAGAGTTTAAAATCGGAGTAAGAGTGAGAAGGGCGGTCTGTCATGCGGCCGCCATTCCAACTTTTTATTCTCAAACTAAAACAGCTCATGCTACAAAATTATCTGCGTATCGCGCTGCGTCAGCTTTGGCGTAACCGACTGTTTAGTCTGCTTACTATCCTGGGCCTGACCGTGGGTCTGGCGGTAAGTATGTTCATAGCTATATACGTGTGGCACGAGCTCCACTACGATCGCTTCCATCCGTTTGCGGAGCGTACCTACCTGACTGTAGCGGTTTCTAAATTTGATGGTAATGATGTAACGACCTATGGTCTGCATGAGTCATTCGGACCTGAGATAAAGCGTCTGTTACCGGAGGTAGAGCAGGTAGTCCGCTATACAGAAGGCTTTGGGGATGTACTGCTACAGTCCGACGCTGAGCACCGGTTCAAGCAGGATAAAGTTGGCTTTGCCGACAGTACTCTACTGACAGCACTGGGCTTTAAGTTAGCCGAGGGCGACTCCCGGACCGCCCTAAGCCGGCCCGGACAGATCGTACTGACCAGAGCCGTGGCGGAGCGGTACTTCGGTGACCAGAATCCGGTTGGTCGCACACTCCTGTATGACAAGCAGTACCCGCTTACGGTATCGGGGGTATTCGAGGAGCTACCTACGAACAGCGTTTTTCAATTCAACGCACTGATTTCCCTCCCTACCTTACCTTCCTTAGGGGCCAATGCAAAGAGAATATTTGAGCTATCAGGATTCCTGGAAACGTATTTAATCCTACGTTCTGGAACAAGCATCAAAGCTCTTGAAAAGAAGCTAAAAAGTATTAGTACCGGTCCTAAGTTCTTATTAGGAGCAAATTATATACTTGACCCGCTGCCCGACCGCCACGTTGACAGCCGGATCGGGTCATCAGACGCCCGAAAGACACTCAACATTTTCCTGACCATCGCGCTGCTCATCCTGGTACTGGCAGTAATCAACTACGTTAGCCTTACCACCTCGCGGGCTACCAAGCGCGCCCGGGAAGTTGGGGTACGCAAGACGGTCGGTGGCCAAAGTGGCGAGCTTATCCGGCAGTTCTTTCTTGAATCTTTCCTGAGTACTACCCTGGCCTTTGCGCTGTCACTTGTATTGCTGCAGGCGCTCTTTCCCTGGACTCAAAACGCCCTCGAGCTTCCCCTTGACAACCGGGTACTTAGCCAGCCTTCGTATTGGCTCTTGCTGGTGCTACTGTGGCTGGGATGCTCGGTGCTGTCGGGGATTTATCCGGCCCTGTTGCTGTCCCGGTTCCGACCGCAGGAAATTCTGAAAGGTACGGTACATTCGGTGAACAGCGGGGCGGGGCTGCGGCGTATCTTTACGACCATCCAGTTTACCGCTTCGGTGGGGCTGCTGATATGCAGTATCGTTATTTATAGCCAGATGCGGCTTATGCGTACCAAAAACATCGGCATAAACCGTGACCAGATCGTTTCGATCAGGATAGATCCGGAAATGGCTGGTCGCTTTCCGGCCCTGCGCGATGACGTACGGCAGTGGGCCGGGGAGAAGAACGTAGCCGTAACCAACACTGCCCTCTATACCTTTAACCTGATGACCTACTTCATGACAGTAAAGGAGACAAAAAAGGAGCTGATGGTAAATGTCTTGGTGGGCGATCAGGCTTTTTTCGACCTGTTAGGCATTGGGTGGGTACACAAGCCCCTAGCCTGGGACCAAAAAGGAGTGACGAAAGAGCTGCTGGTATTTAACGAAACGGTCATGCGGGAAACAGGTATGAAAGGGAACCCCATTGACCAGCCCGACCCATTCGACGGTCAGCCCATTGATGGCATCATGACGGATTTTCATTTGCGGAGCCTGCACGGAGAAGCCAGCCCGGTACGGATGACCATCATGAGCGATACCAGCCGGGCCCTCGTAGCGAACGGCGGACAGATGCTGGTAAAACTACCCTCGCTGACGGATGTACCCGACGCGCTGAGCCAGCTCGAAAAAATATACAATCGGTTTCAGCCGCAATATCCCTTCGACTACTACTTCCTGGATGATGCTTACAACCAGCTCTACCAAAAAGAAATACGGACCGCCCGTCTTATCAATGGCTTTACGGCACTGACGCTGTTGGTAGCAGCTCTGGGGCTCCTGGGACTAATCACATTCACCGTCGAAACCCGTACCAAGGAGATTGGTATCCGTAAGGTACTGGGGGCGAGTATTGAGAGTGTAGTACTGTTGCTGTCCAAGGATTTTATCCTTCTAATCCTGATCGCCATCATCTTTGCTTCGCCGCTGGCGTGGTACTTCATGAATCAATGGCTGGAAGGCTTTGCCTATAAGGTTGACATAGCCTGGTGGATGTATGCCGGAGCGGGCCTGCTGGTAATCGTGATTGCGCTGCTGACGGTATCGTTTCAGTCCGTCAAGGCAGCTCTGATGAATCCGGTGAAGTCACTGCGGTCGGAGTAGAGTAGTATTTACAGTACGTATATTACACCTACTGGTACTCATAGTTCTAGCTTTACAGTTGTTTAGGATTGATTTATAGAAAAAAGGACCTGATGCGTTAGCCCCGGAGGGGCAGCACCTCAGTAGAAGTAAAGGGAACAGTGGCAAGAAGCTCCGTAGGAGCGACATAAAGTGCGACTAATAAAAGGTTGATTATCTATACATTACCTACTTTTACATTTCCTTAACACTCTTTTACGCGGGTTGTTGAGCCTTTGCAAAAGCGGCTGTTACATTTGTCCGGTACACTAAAACATCTATTCAACATGAAAATGAAAACCGGACTCTTATTTCTGGTGGCCTACGGGCTACTGACCAGCCTGACCTACGGGCAGGACAATTTTAAACACTGCACCGCCGCTTTTCTGGGTACCCAACTGGTGGTAAATGAGTACAGCCCCAAAGGCAAGTGCGTACTACCCTCCACTTCGGTAGGTACCCTCACCGTCCAGACCGTTAATTTATCTGCTGACAAAGTCAGTCGGGTAGCTGAGATTCCCTTCAAAGTTGCGATTAGGGATAAGGAGACCCAAACACTGGTGATGTATGCGAAAGAGGATTTTAAGCAGGTTGATATTCGGCAGGTACTCGCCAAATGCAAAAAAGGCGACTCTATTGTGCTACTTTCCGTGGATAACCAGTACGCATTACCTCACAACGAAATCATAATCCAATGAGAAAGCTAATTCTGATACAGGTAGTAGCACTGGCGATTCTGACCAGTAGCTTTGTCTTCTCCAAAAGGGATAACGAAAAGATCAACTACAACCCCATCCGGCTGAACGGCCAGCCGCTGGACTACAACCGCCTTACGCTGGGTAGTCGGGGTACTTTAGCCGTGGTAGTGGCCAATCCTGAAACGGAAGAAGCCATTAAAGTCTCCTTTCGGGTGTACCTGAGACGAGGTACGGCCGTAGTGAGTATAACGGACTCCTATATGGACCAACCGCTGCGTGAGGTGGAGATAGGCAAGGTGCTGGCGCAGGCCCAGGCGGGTGATGAACTGGTGATTGAGCCGACGGAGAAAAGTCAGATAGAGGCGAAGCGGGTGATCCGGGTGAATGGTTTTCCTTTTTGTAACTGGCTGCTGTTGGGAAAAAAGACCGGCGACGGTTGCTGAGGCAGGTACTTATTAGTATGATTTATAAATTGAAATAGGATGGGAAAGGTCGTAGTGGGTACTGTGCTGTTGCTGTCGGTGCTGTTGTTTGCGCAATTTGTAGGACTGGCTCCTGAAGATAATAGGCGGGAGGATGAACGTCAGTTTGCGCAGAAAGCAGACCTGGCCCTGCGGCGCACAGCCCACCACCTGCTATTGGAGAAAGGCGACTCTACCACCCGCATAGCGCCGGTACGCCACGTCAATAAAACGACTTACAGCATTCAGTTAGAAGAATCCTTCGACTATGACCGCATTCCGGGCTTACTTCAGGAGTCACTTACACTTCACCACATCAGCACCGGCTACAATGTCGCCGTGCTGGATTGTGAAAAGGGTGAATTACAACTGGGCTACAACATTATTGACTTTACCAAAGCCGGCGAAGTACCCTGTACCGGCCGGCAACAGGTAGGTGGATGTCACCAGCTGCAGGTAACTTTTGCCGCGCCCTCACCCGAGCCAACGCTCCCAGCCGCAGGTATATGGTGGTCGGGGGCGCTGGGCTTTTTGCTGGCGTCGGTCGGTGGGCTGGTATGGTACCGAAGTACCCGCACAGAAGGCCCGGTTACCGCTCCTTCTTCCTCCGATAAGCAGCGCCCGGCTTGCATACAGATGGGACAAACTCTTTTTTCTCCTGCTGAGCAGTCTTTGGAATTGGCTGGTACCCGTCAGTCGCTCACCTACCGGGAATCGAAGCTGCTGCACCTGTTCGCCACCCATCCCAACCAACTGCTTGAGCGTGACTTTATCCTGAAATCGGTCTGGGAAGACGAGGGCATTACCGTAGGCCGTAGCGTAGACGTGTTTGTGTCTCGGCTGCGCAAGCTTTTACTAGCTGACTCCAGCCTCCGCCTCGTGGCGGTACACGGGGTGGGATACCGGCTGGAAGTACGGCCGGAGGAGGAAGCGTAAAGTACTAAAATCCAGAAAGGGATTTTGCTAATCTTTCTATAAAGCTATTGGTTAGCGGTTATTGCAGAGCGATGCCCAGCTAACAAATAGCTAAAAAACAACGATGACAATCTTTACAATGATAAAATATTTCTTGCAAACGCAAGCTTTTGCTTTTCTCTCGATGATCATTTTTGGCACTTCCTGCAACGGACAAGTCCAAAAAGACCTGCCAAAAGAAAAGGTAAGTGAATCAAAAATAATAGCTGCCGGACAACCCAAACTTATAAAAACCCAGGGCTCACAAAAAAGTGACAATGTAAATAGTAGTTTGCAGGACAAAGCAGGTAACCTTTGGTTTGGCACTACCAAGGAAGGTCTTTATAAGTACGACGGCAAAGCGTTTACACAGTTTACAGTAGCCAATGGACTAATCAGTAATGGGATTAGTAGTATTGTGGAAGATAAGGATGGTAAGCTTTGGATCGGTACTGAAGATGGTCTTTGTCTTTACGATGGTAAAACATTTTCCAAAGTCGAAATCCCTCTACGAAAAAACCTGCCTCCCAACAAGTACCGCAACACGCACAATGTATTCAGTATCATGCAGGACAAAAGTGGAAAGCTATGGTTCGCCACTATTGATGGGGTTTATGTTTATGATGGCAAATCCTTTACCCCGTTTATAATTAAAGAAGACGGAGGTGGTTTTATGAGCAGTAACCACAATGTGGAGTATATTTTAGAGGATAAAGCAGGGAACATATGGTTGGGCGGGCGGAACAACGAAGGGGTGTTCCGTTATAGTGGTAAATCCATAACCAACTTTAAGATAACCGACCAAAAGGAATGGAATTGGGCCTTTCCTGCTTTGCAAGATAAAAACGGTACTATTTGGTTCAACAATTGGTCCGGAGCCTACCGCTTTGATGGTAAATCATTTACCAGGGTTGCTAAAAAGGATGGCTTAACAAACGATATTGTTATTCGAATTATAGAAGACAAAAAGGGAAACCTCTGGTTTGGCTGCGGAAGTACAAGAGGTTTAAGCAACGGTGGCATTTGCCGCTACGACGGCAAAACGTTCACGTGTTTGACCACCGGAGATAGCCGGATTAACAACGATGTCTGGACAATTTTAGAGGATAGAAAAGGTCATTTGTGGGTCGGCACAAGGAATACAGGTTTGTGGAGTTACGATGGAAAACTGTTTACTTATTTTACTGAAAAAGATGAAGAAGTCAATAACTCGTCTTTACTACCTGTTGGAAGGCAGTAGAAAATGAAGTTTGTGCCAGGTACTTTAATGAGAATCTCAACTACTATATAAACTATAAAAGCCATGAAAAATCTCCTCGTAGGGTTAGTCCTCTGCACGCTGGTTCAATGGGTGGCCATCCCCACCGCCAGCGCTCAAAAAAGAACCGAATTGGATTTAACGCAGGTACTCCATTCTAATAATTTCAAGGCCCAGAACCGGCAGGCAACTGCCCTGACCAGTGAATCAAAGAAAGCCATTCACCTGGACGCCAAACCCGGCGCTGGGATCATCTGGCTCAATGACGTAGAGTTTAGCAACGGCGAAATAGAATTTGACGTGCGGGGTAAGGATGTTTTGCAGCAGAGTTTTCCGGGAATAGCCTTCCATGGCAAAGATCTGGAGGCCTACGATGCCATCTACTTCCGGCCTTTCAATTTCCGGGCCGATGACCCCGTCCGCCGCAGCCACAGCGTGCAGTACATATCCATGCCCGGCTACGACTGGCCCAAACTCCGCAGCGAGTTTCCCGATAAGTACGAACAACCTTTGGCCAACGCGCCCGACCCCAACGGCTGGTTCCATGTAAAAGTAGTGGTGGCGTCGCCCAAGGTAAGCGTGTTCGTCAACGGAGCCGAACAGCCCAGCCTGGTGGTGGACAAGCTAAGTACCCGGCAGACGGGCTCCGTGGGGCTATGGGTAGGGAATAACTCAGAAGGTGACTTTGCTAATCTGACCATTACACCGGCCGCTGGTCAATAATAATTCACCCCTGGAAGCGAGTCTAAATTAGCTTTCAGGGGTGATTCCCTAGTTACAATTATCTAAGAGGGAAGACTGAACTACCTGTTGACAAGTACCTCTTCCAGAAAATCCTTTCGGGAGCCGCTGCCGTAGTTGGTCAGAATGACGAAGGTGGCCTGCTGGTCCGGGAAGTAGAATACGTTGGCTTCGGCTCCGATCAGGCTACCATTGTGACCGTAGCCGGTACCCAGTACCGTAGACGGCCACTGATCAATGCCCAGTCCATAGATAGATTCCCCCTGACGGACCGGGAAGGGCGTCATCATTTCTTTCAGAGTGGCCGCACTCACCAGCTTTCCTCCGAAGAGGGCTTCGCTGAAGCGGAACAGATCAGTTGCCGTAGAGACCAGACCCCCATACGCTCCATCGCCATCGGCGCGGTCCAGCGCGGTCACATCCATCAATTGATTATTAGCATAGAAGTCGGCGTAGCCCCGGGCTACGTTGTTATCAACTCGTTTATCTATATAGGTACTCTTCAGGCCCAGCGGTTGGTTGATCCGTTCGTCCAGTACGGTCTGTAGCGTTTTCCCTTCGGTTTTTTCGATGATCTGTCCGAGCAGCAGGTAGTTGGTGTTGCTATAACTGTACCGTTCGCCGGGATTAAAGGCGAGGGCTCGGCCATAAACATATCGCTGCAGTATGTCATCGGCGCTCATGGAGGCGCGTTGAGCCGGATTATTCACCATGTTCAATTGGTAGTACGTGTCTTCATTGACTGGGTCAAAAATGCCGCTGGTGTGGCTGAGCAGGTGCCGCAGGGAGATCTGGTCGGACTGTGGTATTTTTCCTTTTACCTTGGGTAGCAGGTCAACTAGTTTGTCATCCAGCCCCAGTTTGCCCTGTTCTTTCAGGAGCATAATCAGAGTGGCAACGAATGTCTTGGATATACTCCCGGCCCGGAAGGGGGTGGTGGTCTTCACAGGAGTCTGGTGTTCCAGATTAGAGAAGCCCGCTGCACCAGCCCATACGGACTCATTGGATTTCTTTAGGAGTAGCACCGCACCGGGTAAGCGGTTGAACTGCACATAGTCATCCAGGTATTGCTGATACCGGACGTGGTTGGGGTGATTGGTGTAGGTATCGGTAGGAGTGAGGTTAGGCTGCGGGATAAGGTCCTGTTCGCAGGCGCTAAGGCTGATACACACGGCGGCCATGGCCGTCCAAAAATACGTTGTTTTCATGGCTATTGTATTGATACTTGAGTAGGTACTATTTACTTATTAAAATTCAATCGGGCGCCCAGGTGTAGTGCCTGGTGGGGTAGAACAGCGTAGCTGAACGGCATTTCACCGAATACTTCATAGTGGGTGAAGATAGCAGTGTTGTTACGGAAGCGGTAACCAGCACCGAGGCCCAGCGAAGGCATGAACTTAATCTGGTGGGAAGAGGCTTTCTGGTACCCGCCCGTTTCGTTGCGGACGTAGGAGGGAGCCATGGGCTGGAGTAGCATCGCTCCACCCCCAATGGTGGCGTCAGCATAGAGCCCGCCAAAGTACTTACGGTAGCCTAGCTCGGAGTTTAAGAATAGGCCATTTTGTACGCGGGGGTGGTGGTAGTACCCGAGGCTCACCGCCTGAAAAACCTGCGAGCCGGGCCGGTTGCGGTAGTAGAGCTCCGTCCCGATTTTGATACCTACTCCTCCCTTCTGCATTTTGGAGATCGTCGGCAGGCTGATGGACTCAGAAAAGACCGTAACGGTCAGTGGCAGGCCTGATCGGTTGTGCCGTGGGTGGAGGTCCTGTGCTCGTACGAGCGGCGTACTAAGGCATCCGGCCAGAAGTACGCATTTGAAAAGTAGTTTCATAAAACCTTGTTTTTAAGTGAACTGATGGGGCAAAGGTAGCATCAGCAACAAGGCGTGTGGGGTTGGCGAACCCCTACCGGTCAGCCCTGACCGGTGAGCGGCGGGTTAGCGGGAGTGAGTGGTAAGGGGATACTAGGCCCAAAGGAGAGGTATTGGCAATAGTGGCCGGTGGGACACCATCAGGAGGCACCCAGCCACTGGCGGAACTCGGGAACCCGCCTACGACTGACGGCTATCTCTTCGGCAGGGCGGGGATGCAGGTGCAACAGGAGCCGGCCGGAGCCGTCGTTCTCGACCTTCCGGATGGCGACACGGCTGGCGATAAACTGCCGGTTGGTGCGGAAGAAGTCACTGGAAGGAAGTCGCTCGCTGAGCTGCTCGAGGGTGGCATCCACGGTGAACGACTGGTTGTCCACGGTCTTGACGATACTGGTTTCGTTAGATACAAATATATAGGCGACCTGCTCGGTTGCCAGCGGTACAAAGCCCTTCCCCTGATTGACGAGCAACGTTTTCATCTCGGTGCCTCGGCTTTCTGGAGTAGGGGGAGCGGGGCTGGCTTCCATCTCAGCGATCCGAAGCTGCAGCTCCGACACGACCTGTCGGTGGTGGGCCAGCATCCAGTACATGGTATAACCCATGTGCAGTAGCGTTGTAAAAAGCAGCCCGATAGGGACATCATTCGCAATAAGTATACTAAGGGTAGCCTGAGGAGGGCGCTCGATCACAATATCATTATAAATAAAGCTAAACAACGCGATGACCAGAGCGGTACCAATCAAAGCAATACTGCCCTGGATAAACAGACGCTGTAACGTTTGGGTAGCCCAGGAGTACCGCTGATCAAGGTACCGGATGAGGAAGCGGTTGCCCTCCCAGAGGAGCCCGGTCACTCCTGTTATGACCAGTATGTCCTGATAAAACTGAGGATTTTTTAGCAGGTCGCCAACGGGTGAGATATCTCCGATAAGTCGGAAGAAAAAGGCCCATACAGGGATACCTATCAGGCGGGGCCACTTGTCGGGGTAGTGCATGGCAGGAGACAAAAGGTAGCTTCGGAGGGAATAAGCCCGAACCAGGACAAAGATACATGAAATGGAGCCTAAATCCGCCTCAGTGCCCCGTAGAGCCATTTTTTTATTCCCGTTACTTCACCCGCTAATTCAGGAACTTCGGGTCCGGATTCGGTTCTTTCGCCCCTTCTTGGCCAGCGCGGTACTTTTTTTAGGGCCAACTTTGCATCGTTAATCACAAAAACAACAGCCATGAAAAAAGTAAAGTATTTCACCTGGGCCATCGCTTTGCTGGCCCTGATTTCTGCCGCCAGAGCGCAGGATGCTCCTTTGTCCCGCCGCGCACCGGGACTACCCATTAACGTTTCGGTGTTCTCTGAGTCCATCAGTCTGCCCGACTTCAAGGGCTTCTTCCGGAATCCTAATCTGGGGGTACGGGTAGGTACCGAGCTCTACTACCGCAACCGCCCCAACACTCAGGTTTTTCAAACGGTCAACGTAGGCTTCTATCAGCAGAAGGGGCTGCATAATGCCTGGTTTGTCAGTAGTGAGCTGGGCTACCGCAAATTTTTTGGCAACTTCTACGCCGATGCCACTATTGGAGGCGGCTACCTGCACCTGCGTTCGATCCGCACTACTTACGAGCCCACCGGTTCGGGGGATTATGTCAAAGTTTCGCCCGTTCGTAACAAATTTATGCCTACGCTGGGCCTGGGTGCTGGCTATCGCTTCCGCAACCACACCGCCATCTTCGCCCGCTATGAGGTATTTGGTATCATGCCTATCCAGCAGGATGTACCCGTGCTGCCGCACAAAGCCCTGCACGTAGGAGCTCGTTTGAATATTAACCGCTAGTACCCCAATTACAATCAGAATAATTAACAATAGCCATGAAAAAGATAAACTATCAACTGGTGCTGGCCACGCTATGCCTTGGTCTCACCGCCTGTCAACCTGAATTAGCTGTACCCCAAACCTCCGCTCCGGCCCAGGTTGATTACAGTAAGCACCCCCGTCACCAGTTCTTCCAGAGCGAGCTCGATACTTATCGCAAAGTACACAATGCTCCCGGTGCCCTCATGCTCGTCAAATCCGAAGCCAATGGCTTGTGGGTAGGAGCCTCGGGTAAGTCCAACCTCGAGCATGGTACCGATATGCAGGGCACGGAGCGTATCCGTGTGGGCAGTATCACCAAACCCATGACGGCTACCATCATCCTGAAACTAAAAGAGCAGGGCAAGCTTAAGCTAGATGATAAACTGGGGGACTGGCTGCCCCAGACCCAGGGCAATATCCCGAAGGCCGACCAGATCACGCTGCGCCAGCTGCTTAGCCATACCAGTGGCATTCGCAACCTGGGCGATGATAATATTTCTTTCAAGCTGGCACTCGTCAACCGACCGGCCGACGTTGACATGACCCGCCCCGATGAAATCCTGAAGCGGTACGTGTACGGAAAACCGCTGGCCTATGACCCGGGGACCCACTTCCTTTACAGCAATACCGGTTTTATGCTACTGGGCATGATTGCTGAGAAAGCTACGCAAAAGCCTTTAAAGGCGCTGTATCAGGAGTTTATCTTTACTCCTGCCGGCATGAGCGACTCCTACATTGAGAAACGTGATGACCCGCGGGTAGCCCGCTCGTACCTGGACCTCTATGGGGACGGCAAACTGATAGACGTGGGTGACTGGGAGAAAAGCTACGATGACGGTGGGGCTGCCGGTGGAGTAATCACGACCGTTACCGATTTGCTGAAGTTCTCAGAGGCCTTACACGGAGGAAAGCTCCTGAATGAGCAGTCGATCAGTGAGATGAAAGGCTCGGTGAAGCTACCTTCCTGCCCCAACGGCGACTGTGAGTACGGATTGGCCCTTTCGACCTGGAACCTGGAGATAGGTACCGGCTATGGTCACGACGGGGGAGTCGTCGGCATAGATGCCCTCTGGCTCTACTTCCCTGAACGTAAGTCCACCATTATTCTCTTTATCAACCGTAGTATCCCTACCGATAAGCGGATCATAGAGCGGGTACTATAATAGGCAATCCCCGGAAGTGGCCAACTACCGCTCTATCCAGGCCTTAAACTCGGCGGCTTTCTTCTTGCTGACTGTGACCTCCTCGGTATAGGGGGGGAGCAGTTGCAGGACGAAGCCGCCCTGTTCTTTTTGCTGCACCTGCTTAATAGCCTCTATATTGGCGATCATCTGCCGGTTGATCCGGTAAAATTCTACATCGGAAAGCATCTGAGTCAACTGGTCCAGCGTGTGCTCTACCAGGTACTCCTGATTATCGAAAGCTTTCACAAAGCTGTAATCATTCACCTTATAGATGTAAGCGATCTCTTCCGTGGATAGAGGTACCATAGCGCTCCCCTTACTTACTACCAGGTTTTTCTTCCCTACCCGTTCCGGCTCCGGAAACACGATCGGCCGCACCTGGGCATCGGCCAACTGCATCCGCAGCTCACGAAGCTGCGCTTCGTAGGTGTTAATCTGGGTTTTGTAGGTCCTGACAATGTTGATGATGGCGTAGATCAGGTTGATAAACGTGATAAACACCAGGCCCATGGGGACATCTATCACAAAGAGATAGTGAATGTTATAGGACGGCCCACGCTGCATAATGACATTGTTATACAGCATGATAGTACTGATCAGGATCAGGGTAGTCAATCCTAAATTAACAACCGCCTGCAACGTAAAGCGCTGAAATGTGTCATTAAGCCAGGAGTACCGCTCGTCGAAGTAGCGGATCCAGTAGCGGTTGACCTCCCACGTAATGCCCGTGATAACCAGCCCTGCCAGTATATCATAGTAGTAATCAGACTTTTGTAACAGATTATACAGGGGAGTCGGATCTCCGATATGACGGGTCAGTATAGCCAGAAACGGAATGCCCAGTAAGCGCAGCCATTTGTCGGGGTAGTTCATCGGCGAAAGAGGTGTAACCTAATGCATTGAAAAATATATGCAAAAAAAACTAAATTTCTCTGTAACCTCCTCCGACTTACCCGGTTTTCACGTCAAATTCCTAAACCACCAACCAAACGATTGAATTCACTAGCTGACAATGCCCTGATGCTAAAGGTCAAGGCGGGCGACCTGGACAAGATGGGACTGCTCTTTGAGCGGTACCACCGTGAGTTGTTCGGCTACCTGTACCACATGAGCGGCCGCCCTGATGTGAGTGAAGACATCGTACAGACGGTGTTTTACCGGATGCTGAAGTACCGCCATACCTTCACCGGTGAAGGGTCGTTTCGCTCCTGGATGTACCACCTGGCGCGCAACGTACTGGTCGATACGGCGCAGAAGAACAAGCGGATGGCGTACCACCATGATATGGTCGAATACGACGAAAAAATTGGGGGTGACCTGGCGGCTGACGAGCCGCTGCAAAAGGAACAGGAACTGGCCGTACTGCAGGAAGCCCTGTCAGGTCTGAGTCCGGAGCACCGCGAAGTACTGGTACTTAGCCGCTTTCAGGAGCTGAAGTACGAAGAGATAGCCCGTATCCTGGACACTACTGAAGGCGCCATAAAGGTACGGGTGCACCGGGCTATGAATGAGTTAAAAAAGATTTACCTACGAATTGAACAGTAAGAGATACAGCATGAACTGCGATAATGTAAAGGAACAACTGCCTGAATGGCTGAACGAACAGCTCCCGGCTGCTGAAAAGGCCGTGCTGGACGATCACCTGGCCCAGTGCCCTGACTGTCAGCAGGAACTAAGCGCGACGCGGCAACTGTGGCAGCAGATGGGGAAGATCCGGGTACCGGAGCCTCGCCCCGAGCTGCGGATGCAGTTTTATGCCATGCTGGATGAGTTTAAAGAGGAAGAGAAGGTGCAGCAGCGTAGTACCTGGGCGGTATGGGTACAGCAACTGAAACAGTGGTGGGAGCCACAGCAGGCCCTACGCCTGGCGTACAGCCTGCTGCTGCTGGGGGTAGGCGCAATAGCGGGCTACTGGCTGCAGTACCGGCAAACACCCACCATGGCCTACAAACAGCAGATTGACACGCTTTCGACGCAGGTGGAGGAAATGCGCCAGATGATGATGCTCTCACTCCTTGAAAACCCTTCGGCTACCGAACGGCTGCGGGCGGTCAGCTACACCAAAGAAATTACCGACGTGGACGGCCGCGTGATTGATGCCCTGCTCACGACCCTTAACAATGACCCGAACGTAAACGTACGCCTGGTGACGCTGGAGGCCCTGGCCGAGCTGGCCAACGACGCCCGCGTACGCGAAGGACTGGTCCACTCACTCACGAAGCAGGAGTCGCCCCTGGTACAGGTGGCTCTGGCGGATGTGATGGTACAATTGCAGGAGAAGAAATCCATAAAGCCCATGCGGCAACTGCTGCGGCGGGAGGATACCAACGACCTGGTCAAAAGTAAACTGGAGCAGACCATTCGGGATCTTTCCTGATTCGTATAACTATTCTCTAAACCCAGACATTTTATGAAAAAGCTAATATTCCCCCTGCTGTGGGGGCTGGTACTTTGCTGTGCCCAATCCAAAGCGCAAAAGCAGGAGTTCAAAGAGAAAATCAACCGGGAGTTTACCCTGACGGGCAGCGCCGGAGCCAGTACCCTGGCCATTTATAACATCAACGGCTTTATCCGGGTAGAGGGTACTTCGGGCAATCAAGTGACCATTGAGGTGGACAAGGAGCTGACGGCAAAGAGCCAGCAGGAGCTGGAAGAAGGGAAGCAGGAGTTTAAACTGGCTTTTGAACAGGTAGGCGATACCATTTTTGCCTACATTGCCGAACCCTTTGATACCCGACCTAATCGGGAGAGGCGCAACTGGGACCGTGGCAAACTCGACTACGACTTTACGCTGAACTATACGGTAAAAGTACCCCGACAAATGAATCTGAAAGTATCGACCATTAACCGGGGTGACGTAGTGGTGAAAGATGTGGCGGGAGCCCTGCGGGTACGTAATATCAACGGGGGCATTGAGCTGACAAATCCGGTAGGGGTAACCGACGCGCATACCATTAACGGCAATCTGGAAGCTACCTACGCCACCGCACCCGCCGACGCATCGACGTACTACACGCTCAACGGCGACATCAAGGTGAGCTATCCGGCCAATCTTTCGGCGGACCTGCAGTTCAAAACGTTTCAGGGCGAATTTTACACCGACTACCCTCAGACCGAAGTACTACCCACTAGGGTAGTCAAAAACCAGGAGCAGCGGGGCGATAAAACCGTGTACAAGCTGGACCGGAATACTTCCGTCCGTATCGGGAACGGTGGCCGGAGCCTGCGCTTCGAAACCTTCAACGGCAACGTGTACATCAAGAAAAAATCCTAAGTACTTCTTTTCTAAAAACTACGACTTTTAAACAAACCAATCATGAAAAATATAGTAAACCTGCTCATCCTGTTACTCCTGTCGGGCGCTACACCCCTTATAGCCCAGACTGACGCCAAAGAACAACTCACCGTACCCCTCAGTGACCCCAGCAAACCAGGTAACCTGGAAGTAGGGCTGATCAATGGTTCTATTCAAATAGTGGGATATAATGGCAAAGAGGTACTTATTGAGGCGGTAGCCGGTTCGGAGGAAGGAAGCATGAAAATAAAGGAAAAGATCAAGACCAAAGGAAACGGTACCTCATCCGACGATTCGCCGGTCAGTTCGGCGGGTATGCGGCGCATTACACCTACTAACGGTTTTGAGCTGACCGCCGAAGAAAAGGGAAACCGCGTGAAGGTGGAATCCAATAGTTTTACGCGAACCGTGAATCTGACGATCAAAGTACCTCAGAAGTTCTCGCTGAAGGTAAGTACCGTGAACAATGGGACCATCAGCGTCGAGAACGTAAATGGAGAGCTGGAAATGGATAACGTCAACGGTCCCATAGAGCTGACGAATGTAGGCGGTTCGGCGGTGGCTAATACCATCAACGGAGCTATTAAGGCTACTTTTACCAATGTCAACGCCTCGGCTCCCATGGCCTTCTCGACCCTGAACGGCCGCATTGACGTTACATTCCCGGCCTCGGCTAAGGCCAACTTCAAGCTGAAGTCAGACCGGGGCGATATATTCAGCGACTTTGACATGGACATAGACCGAAGCCAGCCCCAGGCCACCCGCTCCAGCCAGTCGGGCATGTACCGCGTAGCCGTCGAAAACTGGGTCAACGGCAAGATCAACGGCGGCGGCCCGGAAATCATGATGAAAAGCATGCAGGGAAATATTTATGTAAGGAAGGCGGGGGCTAAATAAGTGGGGTTGGCGGGTGAAAGTACTTGCCTTCTTTGCTTGCGGAGGTATGTATCTTGAGCCTTGTTAAGTGGCAAGTTATTTGGATAGTAAAAATTAAGGCCTGTTTAAACTAATATAGTCTTTATTATACTTGATTTTATCTAGTTTCAACCTTATATTTTTTAAAAGTAAAATACACGAAACTTTCATATATTAGAAGTAAGTATAAAGCCTATAATGATAATTCCAACCTATACAACCAGGGATGAATAGCAAAAATATATTTAATAATGACTTTTTAGTTGCCCTCTCAAATTGGCAAAGAGGTTGGGCTGAGGATCAAGAAAGAAGAAGGCTAATTGCCGATGAACTAGTAAAACATTGTGAAAATTTGCCCGAAAAGTTTAAGACTGTTGATGGTCCATGCTATAGAAAGAGATTTATACTTGAAGGAGAAGTTACACCAATTTTAATAGGTAATGATTTTTTTTGAAGGCATTGCCAGTTGGACAAAGGAGATGGAGTATGCTAAAAAATTCAAAGGCATAGTTAGATCAAGTACAAAATTTGTGATGTTATTTAAGCATGTGCCAACGCCAAATGAAGTAGTTGTCAACATTATTTCGCTATGGCAAGACACGAAATTTGTAGAAGCAGTTCAGAAATTTAAAGAAGATGATCCTGAAGCATCAAAAGCTTTATTCAACTTTAAAGATTTCCAGTCGGAAATAATTCTCAGATCAACATTGAAAGGAACTGAAATTGAAGACATAGTTGGGGTATCAAGTTCTTTTGAAGCTTTGTGTGACATGGCTGGTATCCCAGAGGAAAAAAGACAGGAGCTATCAATTAAATATGCGAGAGATCCTAATGGGATACCTATTGAATTACCAATCTTTGCCGGTCAAAGACCTACAACAGTAGCAATAACGAAGGCTTTAAATAAGTTTAAGGATTTGCTTGAGGCGGCAAAAGAAACAAACGTCTTTGTTGACTGGAGTAAATCAGCAAAACCACATGAAGAAGATTTAAAACATAAACCTAAATGAAGGCCTTTAGCAACATGCATTGCCAAAAGCGGGGCTGGCACAATACTATTGGTCTGAAGGTAATAATTGAAAATTTCTAATTCTATTAAGCAGTAGTGCAAAGCACCTCGCTTTGGACTATATCAGCTATCATTTTAAAGAGCAACCCAACCTACACGCAAAGACATTCACAAGTACTATAAAGAAAATGGAAACAGATCCAGGTATGGACCAGTCGGCAGTCACTGCTGACGACCTGAGCGCACAGAAGTACTACCACGGTACGAAGGCCGATCTGAAACCGGGGGCGCTGATCGAACCCGGGTTTAATTCAAACTACGGTCAGAGAAAGAAGGCGTCCTACGTATACCTCACGGCCACCCTGGATGCGGCTACCTGGGGAGCCGAACTGGCCCAGGGCGAAGGCCGCGGCCGGATTTATATAGTAGAGCCGACCGGCCCAATTGAAAATGACCCCAACCTGACGGATAAGAAGTACCCCGGTAACCCCACAAAGTCCTACCGCTCCCGTAGTCCGCTTCGGGTTACGGGGGAGATTACGGATTGGCAGGGACACGCTCCCGAACAACTAAACGCGATGAAGGAGCACCTCGAGCGACTCAAGGAACAGGGTATTGAGGCCATTGAGGACTGAGTATAAAAGTGAAACCGGACCCAATAAGTCAATTATTCAGAACAACGAACCACTATTAACGTATGGTAGCTACCGGCGGGTACCTCTTCCCGCTATTTGCTGCTAAACAGGCCACAGCACGCTCTTTGCCGTGCTTTTAGTACATATCTGTTATCCACTTCTATCTTCTAAAGGCAAAGGCAGGATTAGGCCCGGAAGAAAAATTTTATTACTAAAATAAAAAAAACTAATAGAATAGTATTGCTACTAATATATTAGTAGTATATTTGCCTACTAATCCATTAGTAGCAATCTTAATCATTTAGTAGTATAAGATTTAACCTGCCAACACAATGAAACTAGCCAAACGAGAAGAACAGATCATGCACGCCTTCTGGGATTTAGGAAAAGCGTTTATACGGGACATCATCCCTCTGCTCCCTGATCCCAAACCTCATTACAATACTGCAGCTACCATGGTAAAGATCCTGGAAGAGAAGGGGTACCTGGCTCACGAAACCCTGGGGAACATGAACTACTACTATCCGATCATTTCCCGGGAAGAGTACCAGAAGCACGCCATGAAAGATATTGTAAGTCAGTACTTTGACAATTCGTATCCGCGAATGCTTGCCTTTTTTGCCAAAGAGCAAAATCTGACCGAAGAGGAGTTAAAAGAAGTGTTAGAAATCATTCAATCGAAGAAGCAATGATACCTTATATGCTGCATGTAGCCATTATCCTGAGCGGCTGCTTCGTCTTCTATAAAGTACTGCTGCAGAAAGAAACCTTCTTTCTGCTGAATCGCTACGTACTGGTAGGTTGCCTGCTTCTTGCTTTTCTTCTGCCGTTTGCGCCTGTTCCTCAACAGTGGGCTCTCCGGATGGAGGCGACTGTACCAGCCAGCGAGGTGTTGAATAAGGTACCTCTCCCGGATACGCAGCCGGTTGAGCAGGTACAGCAGGAAACGCAGGCCGTGTCTGCTCCGGCACCAGCGCAAACCATCAGCTACGGACAGGTCGTTTCCCTGCTCGGGTGGCTTTACTGGATCGGAGTGGCGGCATTCGGTCTCAATTTCCTGATTCAGCTCGCTATTTTGCTCTTCCGTGCTTACGCTAATCCGGTCGTAAGAGACGGTCGATATCGTATTGTAGAGCTCAGCGGCAACCAGGCTCCCTGTTCATTTGGCAATACCATATTCATCAATCCTGACCAATATGATTGGGAAACCTACGACCAGATTATCCGGCACGAAAAAGTCCATGTTCGGCAGGGACATACGCTGGATCTCCTGCTCGCTGAGGTGATGCTGGTATTTCAGTGGTTCAACCCTTTTGCCTGGCTTTACCGTAAAGAATTGGAAAACAACCTGGAATTTTTGACCGACGACCAGGTACTTCAGCTGGCTGACTGCGAAAAGACCAGCTATCAAATGAGTCTTCTAAAGGTATCAGCTCCTCATTTCCCGCTAAACCTTACCACCAATTATAATCAATCACTTTTAAAAAGAAGAATAGCCATGATGAACGCAAAAAAATCAAATATGAACTCAACCTGGAAGTACCTCTTCCTGATTCCTGTCCTGGTGCTATCGGTGTGCCTGCTCAACGAACCCATCGCTAAGGGAGAGTCAATTACGGTGAATTTTAAACCGGACAACAAGCTGGCAGAGGAAAAAACGGAAGGTACCTGGCTGGTTACCCTGGAAGGAGATCCGGTGACTGTGCAGTTCTTTGACCACTACGGCGATCGGAGTAGCCAATTTCAGCTGAGTGAGTTTGAAGGTTTCTCAGTAAGTCCTTCCAGTACTTTTTCATTGACACGCGAAGCTGGTACCTTACACTTTACGGGAAGCTTTAAAGGAGACAAAGGATCAGGGCATTATGAGTTCGTGGGTAACAAAAGTTTCCGTGACTTAATGAGCAAGGAAGGTATCGGGATCAAAGAAGATGAAGAGCTGATGACGTTCTTTTTGCTGGATATTTCGAACGCCTATGTGCAAATGCTGAAAAGTCACGGCTACACAAAGCTGATGAAGCAGGATCTTACTTCACTGGCCACTTTTGGAGTGGGTAAAACCGGGAATCAGGATAAACTGGATGTGCCGGAGCCAGAGCCGGAAGATACTGATCCACTGGGTGTAATGATTAACTCTAAAATGGTAGGGATTACAGATGAATTTATCAAGGGATTTGAGGATAAGGGGTATAAGAATATACCGCCGGGCACCATGATCAATTTTAAATCAGTAGGTGTGACACCTGAGTATATCGAGAGCTTTGAGAAAGCAGGCTTCAAAGACATACCCTACGGTACCATTATCAATTTTAAGTCAGTAGGGGTAACTCCGGAATACATGAAGAGCTTTGAAGAGGCAGGATTTAAGAATGTACCCTACGGTACTTTTGTGAATCTGAAATCAACCGGTGTAACGTCGCCGAAGGGCTAGTAGATTAGTCTGGAAAGCAAAAAGAAAGCGGTAAATTAAGATCAGACCGGCGTTATCCGGACTATCTAATAGGCTTGATTTTAAGAATCGACACACATCATTGAAAATGTCCACTTTAAGCCATCCTATAACATTTTTAATGCCTTTTGTCATATCTGAACTAAGTCTCTGTAATAACCCTATAGTTTCAATGTCTAATTTTTTACTCATGAGGTTGAAGTATAGCATCATGCTACTTCTTTGTTTGGCGGTAGTGGCTTGCGGGCCTGCGAAACAGGACCCGATCAGCCCCGGAAAGATCACTTTGCGAGTAAATCCTGGAAAGGTCTGCCTTCCTGACCGGCATCCGCAATATCTCAATTTCGATCTTCTGATCACGAACCAGGCCTCTCGTGAGATCAAGGTCAGGAAAGTGAGCGCTGCCGTCCTGGAGGGAGCCGAGGTGATCGAGCAGCGTCAGGTCGCCGCGCAGGAAATGCTCGGCCCGGGCACGACCATTTCCGCCTCTTCAGAGGGCATGCTGTACAATCCGCTCGTGTTCAACTCCCTGAAACCAGGAGTACTCATCCGCTATAAGGTCGAGTTCGAGGGTGAGGGAGTGCCGCCAGTCTCCGTCACGTTCGCTCCGAAGCCCTGCTTCAACAAGACGCGCCTTGTGCTTCCGCTTGCCGGCCGAGTAGCCGTCGGGGATGGCTTCGACCTCTATTCTCATCATCGGCGCCGTGAATATCAGGATCCTGCCTGGAAGGAGCTCGGGGTATTCGACCATCCTGATCGGTTCGGGCTCGATCTGAAGCTGGTCGATGCTGAAGGACGAGAGTTCAAGGGGACCGGTAAGAGGAACGAGGATTTCTTTGCATGGGGCCAGCCGCTGAGGGTGCCGGCGGATGGAACCGTGGTGTCTGTTTACAACGCGCAGCCAGACAACACAGTCATCGGAACAGAAAACCTTTGGACTCCGGGAGATGTTGAAACCGAGCCAATGCAAGGGTTCGGAAATCATGTCCTGATTGACCACGGCGGCGGTGAATTTAGCCTACTCGCCCATGCGCGTGCCGGTAGCGTCATCGTCCGCAAGGGCGATCGGGTCCGGGCGGGGCATATTGTCGCACAAGTAGGAAATTCCGGATCGTCGCTTGGGCCCCACCTTCACTACGAGTTGCGGACTGGCTGGGGCCTCAAAGGGATCACGGGCATGCCCGCATATTTTCACGACGTGACGGTGGTGGGCACTGATGAAACGGGCAACGGCAAGGGCGTGGCGCTGGATAGCGGGGATATCGTGATCGCTCACTGATATTCCATCGCTGAACTTTCGCGACAGCGCTGAACCCGGGGTTCTCTTAGTTATGGACCGCAACCGCGGACGGTAAAGAATTACTCTTAGGATTTTATAATCTTAAAGGCCTCCACTTTTAAAAAGAAGAATAGCCAGTACCAAAACCGATGGATGAAGATCCTTTAAGCGTTATGATCAATTCTAAATCAGTAGGTGTGACGGATGACTATATCAAGAGCTTTGATGCTATGGGGTATAAAAACATCCCGCAGGGTACCATTATCAATTTTAAATCAGTAGGGGTTACTCCTGAATATATGAAGAGCTTTGAAGAAGCAGGTTATAAAGATGTGTCGTACGGCACCTTTGTAAATCTGAAATCGATAGGTGTCGTGCCACCAGATAAAGGACGCTGATCCGGCTATTTTTATCCCGAAACTAAAAAGATCTTAAACCAGATTGCAACGGTGGGTATTTTCTGTTGTCCTTAGGGCACAGCAGGTACCCCCCGCTAATCCAACTACCCGTTTTATCTACTACTCGTACTTGCCATGAAAAAAACTTTACTCTTTGGGCTGGGACTACTATGCCTGTGTCTCTCTCTTTCGCTACCCCTAATCGCTCAGAATACCAGTTCTTTGCCTGCCCAGACTGCCGCCACAGGTACAATCCGGGGAGTACTTACGGACTCACTCACCGGAAATCCCGTTGAATACGCTACTGTGGCCCTGCTGCCTAATGGAAAAACGAAGCCCATCGCCGGTACCATCACGGATGCGCAGGGCCGGTACTCGTTTAGCGGCGTGGAGAAAGGTACCTACGAGCTGGCGATCAGTCTGATTGGCTATGCGACCAAAACCATTCGTGGTATAGCCATAACCGAACAGGTACCTAGCGTGGAGGTAGCTACAACAAAGCTAAGGATGGCGGCCACCAATCTGAAAGAAGTTAACGTACAGGCCATGCGGCCCACCATTACGCAGGAAGCCGACCGCATGGTGATAAGTGTTGAAGGAACCGCCATGGCAGCGGGTAACACAGCCTTTACGGTACTGGCCCGCTCGCCGGGGGTATTTGTCGACGCCGAGGGCAATATTCAGCTCAACGGCCGCAGCGGCGTTACTGTCATGATTGACGGGCGGCTTACCTACCTTTCGGCCCGGGACCTGCGGGCGATGCTGGAAGGCATGTCGGCGGAGAATATCAAGAATATCGAAATTATCACCAATCCTTCGGCCAAGTATGATGCCGAAGGTACCTCGGGTATCCTGAATATTAATCTGAAAAAGAATACGATGCGGGGCATCAACGGCAGCGTGTACGCGGGTTATACCAACAACTTCCAGCAGTACGGCTATACCTACGGTGGCAACATCAACCACAAGAGCGGCAAGTGGAACTCCTTCCTGAACCTGGACGCCGCTCGTAGAGTAGGAGGCCGCGAGGCTACCTTTACCCGCATCTTCTACGGCCAGGACCGCACCACCTACTTCGATCAGGTCGCTACCGGCAACTTTACGGCCGAAGGTCCGCCCTCGGTACGTCTCGGCACCGATTATACCCTCAACGACCGGCATAGCATCGGGTTTACGTCCTACTACGTCACCAACCACGCGGTGTCAGACTTCCTGACGGAGACTTACATCGGCTACGCGCCCGCTACGCCGTCACAGTTTATTGACGCCGATAATATCAGCAGCAATACGTTTACCAGTTTTACCGCTAACCTGCACTACACCGGCAAGCTGGATACCCTGGGTACCACGCTCTCAACCGACCTGGACTTCGCCCGCATCAGCAACCAGGGCGAGGCCAACTTCTACAACTACTTTACCGACCTGACGCTCAACCGGCAGACGCGCGACTTCCTGTACACGAGTACCCCCAACGGGTACAATATCTATTCGGCCAAGATAGATTTTACGCGTCCGTTAAAGCCCGGGCACAAGATGGAGGCAGGAGTGAAGACCAGCCGGGTCATTTCGGACAATGACTTCCGGTTTTTCTTCAACAACGAAGGCCTGGTACTGGACCCGCTCCGGACCAACCACTTCAACTACCGCGAAAGCATCTATGCCGCCTACCTCAACTGGAACGGCAAGCTGAACAAGCGCTTTACGATGCAGGCGGGGCTACGGGCCGAGAATACGCGGTCGCTGGGGGAGTCCTATACGACCGGACAGGTGACGGAGCGCAACTACCTCAACTTTTTTCCCAGCTTATTTTTGCAGCAGCACGTCCGGGACGACTACCAGCTCAGCTATAGCTACAGCCGCCGCCTGACGCGCCCCAACTACGGCAACCTCAACCCCTTCCGCTCGTACCGCGACCCGTATACCTACACCGAGGGCAACCCGTACCTGCGGCCGCAGTACACGCAGTCGTTCGGCCTGAACCAGACTTTTAAGAAAATATATAACCTGAACTTCTACTACAACTACAACCGCGATGTCATGGCTGAGATACCCATTCTGGACGTCGCCAACGCCACCACCATCTACACTACGGGCAATGTGAATGACGGACATAACGTCGGCTTTACGGCGGTGGCTCCGCTCAAAATAGCGAAGTGGTGGGACACGCAGAATACGTCGGTACTCTCGTACAACAAGTTCAGTATGGTGTCTGCCGAAGGGCCGCTGGTGAACGACCAGGTGTTCTTTATGCTGCAGTCCAACCATACCATCCAGCTCCCGCTGGAGGTGCGCATGGAGCTGAACCTGCTGTACCGCGGTCCGGCGGCTTCGGGCCTGTACCACATGGCTGCCATGCACCGGGTGGACGTGGCCTTCAAGCGGAGCTTTATGAGGAAAAAGCTGGACCTGACCGTCAACGCCAACGACCTCTTTAAGGGCTTCCGGTACTACTGGACCACCGACATCGGCGGTAACGTCAACGAGTTTGACCAGTACTTCCGCTGGCGCAGCGTGGGTGCTACCCTCCGTTATAACTTTAGTAAGGGACATAAGGTGGATGTGAAGCGCAGGAACAACAGTCTGGAAGAAATGAACCGCACCTAGGAGCCTGTTCGCAGACGTACAAAAACTGTCCGAAATCGGACAGTTTTGTTGAGGTGATCGAGTGTAAGTGGTTGTTTATCAGGTATTATTATTGGCTGGCACAAGGTTGGTACGGTGTGAGGGACGTAGTAGGTAATATAGGCGCGAAAAGAGGGAAATAACTGCCTCCATTTACCTTCCGCCTTTCCTGCTATCTTTCTTTATCCTTCAACAACAGCCATGATACAAAATTACCTCAAAATAGCCTGGCGTAACCTGCGGAAGCACCAGTTCTACTCCTTCCTGAACATCTTTGGGCTCTCGCTTGGGCTGGCGAGTTGCCTGCTCATTACGCTGTACGTTATAGATGAGTTGAGCTACGACCGGTTCTTCGATAAGGCTGACCGGATTTACCGCATAGATGCGGATATAAAGTTTGGTGGACCGGAGATGAAGCTGGCCGTAGCCCCCGATCCCATGGCTTTTACCATCGAGATAGACTACCCGCAGGTAGAGGCTGCTACGAGACTGCGTGAAAATGGAAGCTACCTGGTCAGACGAACCGGACAAACCGGAAACATAAAGGAAGATAAAGTAACGTTTGCGGACTCTACCTTTTTCGATGTATTCTCAGTACCCATGGTAGCCGGTGATCCTAAAAAGGCCCTGACCGAACCGAATACACTGGTGCTTTCGGAGCGGGCGGCCAGGAAGTACTTTGGCACCGAAAGCCCCCTGGGAAAGACACTCTTGCTGGACAATGAACGGACCTACCGGGTAACGGGCGTTATGACCAATATACCGGATAACTCGCATCTGGCCGATCTGAATATGATGCTCTCGATGGCTTCGCGCGCGGAGAGCCGGGAGAACAGCTGGGGAGCTCATAACTTTGCTACCTACCTGGTACTGCGAGAGGGAGTAGAGGGGGCACAATTTGAGAAGAACTTCGAAACTATAATCGAAAAATATACCGGCCCCTGGATGAAAGGCTTTATGGGGTCTTCACTGGATGACTTAAAAAAGGCCGGCAACTACATCCGCTATTCACTTATACCCATCACTGACATTCACCTGCACTCGGATCGGATGGCGGAGTTGAGCGTCAACGGCAATATCCAGTACGTGTACATATTTTCGGTAGTAGCAATATTCCTGCTCCTGATTGCCTGCGTCAATTTTATGAACCTGGCTACGGCCCGCTCGTCCAACCGGGCGCGTGAGGTGGGAGTGCGTAAGGCTCTGGGGTCGGAGCGTTCTTCGCTGGTAGCCCAGTTTCTGACGGAGGCTCTGCTGCTAAGCTTTGTTTCATTAGGCTTGGCGCTGATTATTGCCTCGTTGGCTATGCCGTTGTTTAACCAGCTGGCCAGCAAGCAGCTGGAGGTACCGGCCATGAGCCTGCCTTTCTGGGGTATACTGCTGCTGACCGGGGGCGCGGTAGGACTACTGGCGGGGAGTTACCCGGCTTTCTTCCTTTCGGGCTTTAAGACCATCAAAGTACTAAAAGGTATTGGGACCGTAGAGGGTCGGGGCGGGCAGCTGCGTAATACGCTGGTTGTGTTTCAGTTCATGATTTCAGTGATGCTGATCATCGGTACCATCGTTATCTACCGACAGCTCAACTACATCCAAACCAAGACGCTGGGGTTCAATAAGGATCAGGTACTGCTGATTGACAACGCCTACGCCCTTGGTACCCAGACGGAAGCCTTCAAACAAGAAGTAGGTAACCTGCCGCAGGTAGAGAGTACCACCATTTCGTACTATATGCCTACGCCCTCCTCCCGCAGCGACAACACCTTCTATCCGGAAGGGCAGCAGCAGGACAAAGGTATGAACATGCAGCACTGGCCCGTAGACCATGACTACGTCAAGACCCTGAACCTTGAGATCGTAGCTGGACGGGATTTTAGCCGTGATTTTCCTTCGGATTCACTTGGAATGCTGGTCAATGAGTCCGCGGTCAAGCTGTTGGGCTTTACCGGCAACCCCATCGGAAAGAAAGTAATGACCCTGTATGGACCAAATCCCGAAGACCAGATCGCCTATACCATTATTGGCGTAGTGAAGAACTTCCACTACGAGTCGCTTCGTAAAAACATAGGTCCGGTGAGTATGATACTGGGACGCAGTCCGGGTATAATCGCGCTGAAATTAAAGACGGATGATGTACAAGCCAGTGTTGCCAGCGTTGAGCAGCTCTGGAAAAAGATGGCTCCGGGGCAGCCGTTTGAGTCCCGTTTTATGGATGAGGATTTTGATAAGGAGTATCGCGCCGAGCAGCGTGTGGGCCAAATATTCATCACTTTCGCGCTGCTGTCTATCCTGATTGGCTGTTTGGGCCTGTTTGGCTTAGCCGCCTTCACCGCCGAGCGCCGCACCAAGGAGATTGGCGTGCGCAAGGTACTTGGTGCCTCAGTAGGCGACATCGTCACCATGCTCTCGCGTGACTTCCTGAAGCTGGTGCTCATAGCCATCGTTATCGCTTCTCCCATAGCCTGGTACGCCATGAATCGCTGGCTCAGTGACTTTGCCTTTAAGGAGGATATCCAGTGGTGGGTATTCGTAGCGGCCGGTTTACTGGCCGCAGGTATAGCCCTGCTAACGGTGAGCTTCCAGAGTATCAAAGCCGCCCTGATGAATCCGGTGAAGTCGTTAAAATCCGAATAAAGCTGAAAGGCAGAAAAGCATGATCAGAAACTACCTTAAAATCGCCTGGCGGAGTCTGCTGAAGCATCCTGCCACGACCAGTATTCACCTGCTGGGACTTACTATCGGGCTTACGACCTGCCTGCTGATTCTGCTGTTTATTCAGAATGAGTGGAGTTATGACCAGCACCACCAGTTGGGAAGCCGTATTTATCGGGTCAACCAGATTCAGACCACTGGCGAAGAGGTAGATCGGTCGGGTACCACACCTTATCCCCTGGCACCGGCCATGCGTCTTGACTTTCCGGACTTGACTACTATTGCCCGCATTCATGCGGGCCGCGAAGTGGCGGTCATGATTTCGAAGGAGAAGATTCTGTTAGAAAAAAAGGTACTGTTCGCGGAGCCAGAACTCTTCGCTATGTTTGATTTTGAGTTGGTGCAAGGCAATAGCCGGGCTACGCTGAGCCAGCCCAACCAGGTCATACTCACAGAAAGTACCGCCCGAAAATATTTTGGAACCACATCGGCGATAGGCAAAACGTTTCGCCTGGACAACCGGGTGACCGTGCAGGTAACCGCCATCATGCGCGATATTCCTTCGCAGTCTAACCTGAATGCGGGTATGGTCGTGTCGTTTGCCACCATGAAGGACTTTTTTAGCATGGATATTGACCAGTGGGGGCTGCGTTCGGGGGGTAGTGTATTTGTAATGCTGCCCGAGGGGAAGACACCCGGACAATACACATCCCGGCTGGCTGCCGCGAGTCAAAAGTACTTTGGTGACCGCAAAGGGGAGAAGAACGAACTACTGCTTCAGCCGTTGCACGATATTCATCTAAATCCTGAAATTAGTGGTAATCGGTTTGCACAGCCAATTTCGCCTGTGTATATGTACGTTTTTGGTGCTGTAGGGCTGTTTGTGCTGCTGATTGCCTGCGTTAACTTCATCAATATGTCTACCGCCCGCGCCATGACCCGTGCCCGTGAAGTAGGAGTGCGTAAGGTAGTGGGGGCAACGCGAGGTCAGTTGGTGCGGCAGTTCCTGAGCGAAGCCTTTTGGCTGGCTGCTTTTTCAGCCCTGCTGGCCCTGCTTTTTAGTTACAGTTTGCTGCCGCACGTTAATGACTTCCTGCAAAAGCAGATTGCCTTCCGTTGGACGGAAGCCGTTGGGCTTTTGTCAGTTCTGGCTTTACTTACTACTATATCGGCAGGTATGTACCCTGCCTTTTTCCTGTCGCGTTTCAAGCCCATGCGGGTGCTTAAGTCAGTCGCCGAACCGGGCCGGGGTGGTCAGGGATGGCTACGCCAGGGCCTGGTTGTATTTCAGTTTACGATTTCGCTGGTGCTGGCGGTCGGGGTACTGATTGTCTACCGGCAGATGAATTACTTTCAGCAGAAAGACCTAGGCTTTAACCGCAACGCCATTGCCGTTGTAGGCATACCACAAACGAACAACCTGGCACCAATTGCGCAGGAGTTGCGGCAGATTCCGGGCGTTGAAAACATCACGTTCGCTCTGGGAGCCCCTACGTCCGGTACCAATTTTGGAACGGATATGAGGCCTGATCCCGCTAATCAGGATAAAAAGATAAGTATTGCCCTTAAAATGGCTGACGCTGATTATCTGGACACCTACGGGCTCAAACTGCTGGCTGGGCGCTTCTTTACCCATAGCGATACATTGGCTATTGCCAGTACAGTGCCGGAGGAGCAGCGGCGGTATGTGTTGGTGGTAAATGAAAATTCAGTAAAGGCGCTGGGGTTTTCACGGCCCGAGCAGGCACTTGGACATAAAATCGGGGTGGGTCTCAATGATATCGAAGCCGAAATCGTAGGAGTAGTGAAAGATTTTCATACCAGCTCCCTTCGTGATCCGATTCAGCCGATGGTCATGATAAACTTCCCCTACTTCTATCGGAGCATAGGCCTGAAGTTGCATACCAGTAACTACAAAAACACGATGGCGGCTGTAGAGAGCGTCTGGCGCAAATTCTATAAGGATGAATATTTCGACGCGGAGTTTCTGGACCAAAGCTTACAGGAGCAGTACGAAGAAGAAATGCGACAGTTTACGCTGCTCCGTATATTTGCCGGTCTGGCCCTGATCATCTGTTGCCTGGGCCTGTGGGGCCTGGCCGCCTTTGTTATTGAGCGGCGTACCAAGGAAATAGGCGTTCGTAAAGTACTGGGAGCTTCCGTAACAAGCCTTATTTCTATGCTCAACCAGGATTTCTTAAAACTGGTGCTGATAGCCATTGTCGTTGCGACACCCATTGCCTGGTATGCCATGGACCAGTGGCTGCAGAACTTCAACTACCGCATTGGCATAGAGTGGTGGATATTTGTGTTGGTTGGCGCGGCTGCCGTGGCCGTCTCCTTTTTGACGGTGAGTTTCCAAAGTATTAAAGCGGCTCTTATGAATCCGGTAAAGTCGCTGCGCTCGGAGTAGTTATGACCTAATGCAGACAGCGTTTGGATGCGTGGTCTGCGCTTAAAAACTTTACTATCATGCTCAGGAACAACCTTAAAATTGCGGTACGGAACCTGCTTCGTAACAAGCCCTTCTTCTTAATCAACACGCTGGGACTGGCCATAGGGATCGCTTCCTGTCTGCTCATTTTGCAGTATGTTACATTCGAGCGGAGTTACGACTCTTTTCATCCTGATATCGACAATATCTACCGCATTGAGTTGGATAGCTACCAGAATGGCAAACTGGCGTTTCGGTCGGCGACGTCGTATCCGGCCATTGCTCCCACTCTGAAAAAGGACTTTCCGGAAGTAGTGGAAACGGCGCGGCTGTACGATGCCAACAGCGAGGTAGTTACCTATAATAATGTCAACTTCCGGGAAGACAACTTTTACTATGCCGACAATTCAGTATTTGATTTTTTTAAAATAGATTTCCTGAGTGGAGACCCTAAAAGCGCTCTAACAGAAAAAAATACGGTGGTGCTGTCACAAACCGTGGCCAACCGGTACTTTGGCAAGGAGGATCCCCTTGGCAAAACTATTAAGCTGGGCCAGGAGCCGTACCTGGTAAAGGGGGTATTTGCGGACTATCCTAAAAACTCCCACCTTGAATTAGACCTGTTGTTTTCGTACCGTACCGAGCCGGATGCCCAAACCAGCTGGGGATGGTACGACTTCTTTACCTACGTCAAACTCCGGCCGGGTACCAATGCGGAGCAGTTTCAGGCCAAGATCCTGAATCTGGTCAAGCAATATAATCCCGATCGGTTCAAAACACCCGGCAATCGCGATGAGCTTCTGCTGCAACCCGTCCGGGATATTCACCTGACCTCGCAACTCAATCAGGAAGCAGAGGCTAACGGAAACGGAAAAGCCGTGACGGTGCTATCCATTATTGCGCTGTTTATCCTGGTTATTGCCTGGATCAACTACATCAATCTGGCCACAGCCCGGTCCATGGATCGCGCCAAAGAGGTTGGAGTCCGGAAGGTAGTTGGAGCGGAGCGACCACAACTGATTCGTCAGTTTCTGCTGGAATCGTTTCTTCTGAATCTGCTGGCGGCGGTGCTGGCCGTGGTTATTGTCCTGGTTAGTGCACCTTATTTCAATCAGCTGACGGGGCGCCCCTTATCCCTGCGGCAATGGTTCCAGCACGATCTGTGGCTACCAGCCGTAGCCGTTTTTTTAGTGGGTACCTTCCTTGCAGGACTATATCCGGCTTTTCTTTTGTCAGGTTTTCAGCCGATTGCGGTGCTGAAAGGAAACGGCACCGTGCCCATCCGCCGGTTATCCTGGCTCAGAAGCCTGGTGGGGGGAGCATCGTTACGGCAGAGCCTGATCGTTTTTCAGTTCGCCGCGTCGGTCATTCTTATCATAGGTACCCTCACCGTCTATCGGCAACTGCAGTACATGCAGGAGCAGGATCTGGGTTTCCAGATAGAACAGAAACTGATTGTGCGCGGGGCTGGTATTCGCGACTCTACCTATGAAGCCCGGGCTAATGCCTTCAAGCAGGAACTGATGCGTACCAACGTGGTGCAAAAAGCCACCGGTTCGGCCTATGTGCCGGGGATCGAGATTCTGTGGACCAACGGCGCCCGGCGGCTGGATCTGCCCGACGCGCCCGGCAATATTTTCTATTTCACTTCCTACGACTATGATTTTGTTGAAGCCTACGGAATTGAAATGGCAGCTGGCCGGAATTTCTCCCGGGCGTTTGGGGAAGACCGCAAGGGCGTATTGCTGAACGAAACCGCTGTGAAACTATTGGATTTCAATAGCCCCGAGGAGGCGTTGGGTAAGAAAATCCGGACTTGGGATACCCTCACGGTGGTAGGTGTAGTGAAGGACTACCACCAGCAGGGGCTGCAAAAAGGTCATTCGCCCATGATGATACGGCTCCTGCCTGACAATGCCAGCTACTTTTCGTTACAATTGAATTCGTACGATAAGCTGGAACAGCAACTGGCGGAAATTAAAGCTGTCTACGCGCAATTTTTCCCTGGCAATCCCTTTGATTATTTTTTTCTGGATTCTTTTTTCAACGAGCAGTACAAAGCGGAGCAACAATTTGGGCGCGTATGTACGCTTTTCGCCTGTCTGGCTATCTTTATTGCCTGCTTGGGGCTGTTTGCGCTGACTACGTTCATGGCCAAACAACGCACCAAGGAAATTGGCATCCGGAAGGTACTGGGAGCCAGCGTTCCCAGTCTGGTAGAACTGCTCTCTCGTGACTTCCTGAAGCTGGTGCTCATTGCCATCATCATAGCCTCACCCATTGCCTGGTATGGCATGAACAACTGGCTGCACGACTTTGCCTACCACATAGGGGTTCCCTGGTGGAGCTTTATTCTGGCGGGTACCACAGCTATAGGCATTGCCCTGCTGACGGTAAGTTTTCAAAGTATTAAAGCGGCCCTGATGAATCCGGTAAAGTCGCTACGCTCGGAGTAGTGTATAATGTAGAATTGAGAATGTATAATGATACATTAATGCTTATTGTAAAGATGTAACATTTTGCGTCTTGAAAAGCCTTTAAGAGCTAACAGCTAATACCGCGCAGCGGACCGTCTAACAGCTAACCATCTAAAACAGCCATGTTCAGAAACTACTTTAAAATAACCTTTAGAAGCCTTTGGAAGAATAAAGGTTATACAACCCTGAACATCGTTGGGTTAGCACTGGGTATGGCCTGTAGTGTTCTGGCGGCCCTTTGGGCGTATGATGAATTGACCTACGACCAGTTTAACGAAAACTACGGGTCAATTTATCAGGTGAACCGAAGCTCTGACCGGGACGGAAAGATATTTGTAAGTCAGAATACACCCTATTCGCTGGCAACCGCTTTAAAGCAAACTTATCCTGATATTAAACACGCCACCCGGGTAGATCGGGATGATGCCCGGCTACTGACTGCGGGCGAGACGAAGGTGTACCGGGAGGTGATTTTTGCTGATCCGGACCTGCTAACGATGTTCTCGTTTCCTTTGGCCGAAGGCTCAGTCGCCACAGCCTTGTCGGACCCGAGATCCATTGTACTGAGTCAGAAAACGGCTACGGCCTTATTTGGGACAAAAAATGCGGTGGGACAAATAATCCGGTTCAATAACGAAGTGGATGTGAAAGTAACGGGTGTCCTGGCCGATATACCTGACAACTCAACTTTCAAATTTGACTGCCTGCTGCCGTATAGCCTCAAAGCTGCTATGGACCCGTGGTTTTTGACGCTGGAAGATGACTGGGACAATAATGTAGTCAGAACCTTCATCCAACTGGCTCCCAATGTCACGGCGGCACAAACTTCTGCAAAGATTGAACGCTTCCTGACTACCAAGGACGAATCGGTCAAGCAGCCCCTGCTGCTGCATGCCATGTCCGACTGGCGCTTACGTAATACGTTTGAAAACGGAAAAGTAGCGGGCGGATTGATTGAGTACGTCTGGATATTCATGTGGGTAGCCGGGTTCGTGTTGCTCATTGCCTGCATCAATTTTATGAATCTATCTACGGCCAGGTCCGAAAAACGCGCCAAAGAAGTGGGTATCCGGAAGGCGATTGGTTCGTCGCGTGGCCGCTTGATTCTGCACTTTCTGGGCGAGTCAAACTGGCTGGCATTTTTCGCTTTTGTACTGGCTGTGATGCTGGTGAGTTTACTACTTCCGTGGTTTAATGAGCTTACGGATAAGAGCATCCAGATTCCTTATACCAATCCGGTGTACTGGCTCATCGGACTGGGTATTACCCTGATTACCGGTATGGCGGCTGGTTTTTATCCGGCTTTCTACCTGTCGTCTTTCCAGCCGGTTCGGGTCCTGAAAAGCGCCGTCCGGATCGGTAAGAATGCCAGTATTCCCCGCAATGTACTGGTTGGGTTGCAGTTCACTATTTCAATCCTGCTCATCATCAGTGTGCTGGTGGTCAGTAAGCAGCTGGATTTCGTTAAAGACCGTTCGGTGGGCTATGACCGCAATAATCTCATCATGGCTGACTTTACGGATGCTCTCAAACAAAATGAAGAGGTACTACGCAGCGAACTACTGAATTCGGGCTATGTCAGTGCTGTGTCGGGTACCCAGGCTCCCATGACCGAAATCAGGAACACGAACGGGGTACGCTATGGCGACGATAAAAATACTTCCCTCGTAACCGTAAGCTCCGACTATGACTACCTGAAGACCTTCGGCATCCGTCTGAAAGCGGGACGCGATTTCTCCCGCGAGTTCGCGACCGACAGTGCGGCCGTGTTGCTGAATGAGTCGGCTGTAAAGGTAATGAACCTGACAGATCCTATAAACGAGCAAATTGAGTTCGGGGGAAAGACCTACCATGTTATCGGGGTTATTGAAGATGTACTAATGGACTCGCCCTACGAGAATGTACGGCCGACGGGCGTATTCTTCAAAGAAGATAGTAGAAACATCATCAACATCCGGTTCCGGGAAGGGGTAAAAGTCAACGAAGCTCTGGCAAGTACCAAGAAGATATTTGAGGACCTGGCTCCGGCTTATCCGTTCGGCTACACCTTTGTGGATGAAGAGTATGCTAAGAAATTTGCCAGCGAAGAGCGCATTGGAAATCTCATCAGCGCCTTCGCCCTGCTAACTATTTTTATCTCCTGCCTCGGCTTGTTTGGGCTAGCCGCTTACACGGCCGAGCGTCGCACCAAGGAAATAGGTGTGCGCAAGGTATTGGGGGCTAGCCTGTCCAGTATAGTTATAATGCTTTCCAGAGAGTACGTGTACCTGATTGGTATAGCGTCCGTGGTTGCTTCGCCCATAGCCTGGTACTTTTTGCAGGGCTGGCTTCAGAACTACACCTACCGCATTGACATACCCTGGTGGATATTCCTGGCATCCGGCCTGCTAGCCGTAACCATTGCGTTGCTGACGGTAAGCTTCCAGAGTATCAAAGCCGCCCTGATGAATCCGGTAAAGAGCCTGAGAAGTGAGTAGAGTATAATGTATAATGAAGAATTGATAATCAGAAGTGTACAAAGGAATTGATTTTGGTTTTAAAAGCGGCCCCAGAGGGGCCAAACCTTAGTAGATAATTAGCGAATTAGAGAGATTTGAGCCCCATAGGGGTGACACCTATCACTAAATGTGCCGCTCCGCAGCGGCGGCCGCCTACAGAGCTTAATTTCCGCTTTTAACGCTTTTTCTACTAAGATACCGCCCCGCCGGGGCCACCGTGGCAGCGGCTGAAATAAAATTTTTTCGTACACTACTAATTAGTATTGAGGGAAGGAATATCGAAGAGCTATAACTTAATCCCTTGCGTCAATGATGACCTATAAAAAGCTACCAGCTAACTACCTAAAACAGCCATGATCAAAAACTACTTCAAAATCGCCCTCAGAAATTTATCTCGTCACCGGGGATTTACGATCCTCAATGTACTGGGCCTAAGTGTAGGCGTGGCGGCCTCGCTGCTGCTATTCATGGTAGTTCGCTACGAACTGAGCTTTGACAAATTCCATACCGACCACGAACGAATCTATCGGGTAATCAGAAAGCAGGTGTACCCGAGTGGGCAGGAAGATCTTTCACCGGGAAATCCGCTGCCGGCTATAGCCGCCCTAAAAGAGGACATACCGCAGTTTGAAAAAGTGGTACCCGTGTTTGGTACCTTCGATCCGCAGGTGACCGTACTGGGCAGCGATCCCAACTCCGCGGATGTCAGCACCAAGTACCTCGAAGAGGACGAGGGCCTGCTGGTTGGGCCGGAGTTCTTTGAGCTATTTAACTACCAGTGGCTGGTGGGTAGCCCACAGGTACTTGCCCAGCCCAACGTGGTTGTACTTTCGCGGAAGTACGCCGAGAAGTACTTCAAGGATTACCAAAAGGCGGTGGGACAGTACCTCAAGATCAACAACATAACTACCATGCGGGTAGGAGGGGTACTGGAAGATGCTCCAGTCACGACGGACTTTCCGCTCAACCTGGTACTCTCGTACGAATCCAAGCGGGCCCGGCCGGATCTGTTTGGATTCGGGCAGTTTGATAGCTGGGGAAGTACCAGCAGCAACGATCAGATATTTGTGCGCTTACCCGAAAAGGTCACAGTAGCCACCGCGAATACCCTACTTGAAAAATTCTCACGCAAGCACTACGATAAGCGGAAGGAGAACGATATCAAAACCCACCTGCTGAGTCCGCTGGCGGATGTACACCACGACGAGCGCCTTGATAATTATAAGGGTAAGGTGGTGCCCCTGCAGCGCATCCAGAATATAGCCATTGTAGGAGCATTGCTACTGCTGATGGCCTGCATCAACTTCATCAACATCTACTCCGCGCTGGCCTCCAAACGTGCCAAAGAAGTAGGCGTACGTAAAGTACTGGGAAGCCAGAAAAACCAGCTGGTCGCGCAGTTTCTGACAGAGACCTTCCTGGTGGTAGCCTTCTCAATGCTTGTAGGAATTATGGTCGCTTACATGGCTTTGCCGCTCCTGGAAAAAATATTCAGTGTTCCGGCTGATGCTGCTCTCTACTTTACCCCTGAGCTTGCCATGTACCTGGTAGGATTTTTAATAGTCATAACCTTGCTTTCCGGCGTATATCCATCCCTGATTCTTTCCTCGTTTTCACCTCTCGACATTTTTCGGAAGCAGATTTCCAAAAGCTGGATGGGCGGACTTTCGGTCCGCCAGAGCCTGATTGTATTTCAGTTTGCCACGGCTCTGGTGCTGATCATAGGCACCGTGATCAACCTGCGGCAAATGGAGTACCTCAGTAAGCTGGACCTGGGCTTTGTAAAGGAAGGGGTGTACAATTTTGCGATGGATACCGAGTACCGCCAGCGGTATCAGTCGTTGCGTAACGAAGTACTGCAGATATCGGGTGTCAGCTCCGTGTCCTTTTCGTCCGATCAGCCCTCCTCGGGGAATAACTGGCAGAGTAATTTTGCCTTCACAAAAACATCGGAGGACGAGGACTTTAGTATTTCCATGAAAATGGCCGACGGTGAGTACTTTGCTACCTACGGTCTGAAGTTCCTGGCGGGTGGTCCCTACGCGGCCAACGATACTCTTACGAAGTATGTAGTCAACGAAACCCTTCTCAAAAAGCTGGGTATCAAAGATCCCGCATCCGTTATTGGCAAGGAGATGCGGGTAGGTGGAGGGAAACCGGCCCCTATTGTGGGCGTGGTGAAGAATTTTCATACCAGTTCGGCCAAAGAAGACATCGATCCTATCGTCATTACTACGAATGAACAATTCTACTGGGCAGGAGGGGTCAAGATCCAGTCGCAAAATCTGGCCCAAACGGTAGAAAAGGTAAAAGCAGTCTATGAGAAAGTTTTTCCGGAAGTACCCTTCAATGGTACTTTTTACGAAGAGAGCATTGAAAACTACTACCGGGCCGAAAAGCAGATGGGACTGCTGTACCGCACCTTTGCGGGACTTACCGTATTCATAGCCTGCCTGGGCCTGTTCGGGCTAGCCGCTTTTACCGCCGAGCAACGTACCAAGGAAATCGGGGTTCGCAAGGTACTGGGTGCCTCGGTCCCCAGCCTGGTGACGCTACTATCCAATAATTTTCTGAAACTGGTTGTCATCGCCATTGTCATTGCCACGCCCGTAGCCTGGTACCTGATGCAGGCCTGGATGGAAGACTTCAAGTACCAGGTAGGTATCGAGTGGTGGGTGTTCGTGCTGGCCGCCCTGCTGGCTCTGACGGTAGCCTTCCTGACGGTCAGTTTTCAGGCTGTTAAGGCTGCCTTGGTCAATCCGGTGAAGTCACTGAAAACGGAGTAAGTAAAACCGCCTGCCGTCAGCGTCTGGTGATACGATCTTTGCGCGCTGCCTGGAGACCCTTCAGGGCCCATACGTTACGGGGGAATATTTCCAGATCTCTTTTGAAAACGGCTTCGGCTTCGGCCTGGCGGTTGGCTTTCAGCAGGACATTACCCAGAGCATGACGCACTGAAAAGAACCAGTCAGGGGGCTCGTTGTAATTCAACTGGTCCTCCAGAGCTACCGCCTCGCGAAGCAGGCTGATACTGGTATCATAGCGCCCCTCGCGGGCCATGATTTCGGCTTTTAGTACCCTACGGGCTATTTCCAGAATGGAGGTCATGGTATTGATATCCCAGATAGTCAACGTGGCTATTGCCGGGTCAGTTGATAGTTTTTCGAGTTGTGCCAGTTCTGCTTTCGCCTTATCTGTCTGTCCTTTTTCCAATAGAGCCAGGCCCCGGGCGTAATGGCGGATGGCAACCGGGTATTTCAGACGCAGCGTGTCGGCCTGGGCCATGCGAAGAACTTCATCCCATAGCGAAAATTTAAGCGCTACGTGATAGGGAATCGTGTAGTAGTGCTGGAGCGTAGCCCACCCGGGCTCGGCCAGGAGTTCCTTGTTGGTAAACTCGGCTACTTTGCGGGCTGCCAGCATAGCTGCCTGACTATCGCCTTCCATGGTGGCAGTGGCTGCCATGAAGTGGTAGTTATGAGGAAAGTAGGCCAGTGGAAAAGCTCCCTGTGCGTGGCAGGAGGTAAGGTAAGAGCTATCTGCCAGTACGGCCTGCTGATTAGCTTTGGTACCTTCGTGGTAATCGCCAGTACGGATGTATATATGCGAGGGCATGTGTAGCAGATGGCTGGCTCCCGGAGCCAACCGGCCAAGTACCGCGGCACTATTCAGCCCCCGTTCCGGGGTGGTAGAGGCCTCTACTGCATGAATGTAAAAGTGGTGCGGGGCGATGTGGTTGGGATCTTGTCTGATCATTTTTTCTAGTGTGGAGACAATCTCAGGAGTCCAGGGTTGGGGATTGCCGTCTTTGTCCCACAGGTCCCAGGGGTGCATATCCATGATGGATTCGACAAAGAGCGCTCCAACTGTTACGTCATCCGGGTAGCGGGTGTAGACTTCTCGCAATGCTTTGGAGTAGGCTTCGTCATAGGGTTTGCGGTCGTCGACGGGTTGGGCAGGGTATCGTTTAGCCAGTGCCATGATCAGGGCCTTCTCCTTCTCCGTAGCAGTTGACGAATATTTCAGGGCCTTTTGAATGGCAGCGTAGGCTCGTTGGTAATTGTCGGGCTCCATACCGGCGTTGTAGTTTGGGCCCAGCACGTAGGCAAAGCCCCAATGAGCCATGGCGGAGGTTGAGTCCAGCCGGGTTGCTTCATGAAATGAACGCGCTGCCTCGGCATGATTAAAACCCACGGCCAGCATCATGCCCTGATTAAAATAGCGCTGTACTTCCTGATTTTGAGTACTGATCGGAAAATGCAGATCTCCTAAACTATCAAAAAGAGGTGCTTTCTTACCGGAAGCGTACCAGGCCTGATCAACGGGCTCAGTACGACAGATAACCTGGGCTATGGATGGGCTGTCAGCCTTTTTTTGTTGGGGCTGACACGCCATAGTCAGGCCAGTGATCAGCCAGGTCAGCCCTAACCAGTGTAGGTGTCTATAGTACATGGGATGCATGATTTAAATTATAGGTTAACTAAGAAGCTGACTGTCAGTAAGGTTACTAAAAATTAGATCCAAGTAAAAGGATAGAAGAAGAAAGTTATTTAGCGGTAAATAGAAAGGTAGAGTACTTGATCTCAGCAGAGATTCTCTTTTGAAATGCGTAGCTACCAGCAGCTCAATAATGACTGTCCGCAAATGGCTGTTAACTGTCCGTTAATGAACATTTATTTAGGGTTAAATTTATTTAATTAACTCATAGTAAGTGGGTTATAATTTTGGCATAGCTTTTTCATACTTCGCGTACGGATGCCTGGGCTAGTATCAGATTTCTCAGGGGACTCCGGACCCGAACTATACCTGAGCCATGATAACCAACTACTTCAAAATAGCCTGGCGGAACCTGTGGAAGCACAGGCTGTTTTCGCTTATCAATGTGTTTGGTCTGGCATCGGGACTAACGGTTTGTCTGCTGGCCATCGCGCACATAAAAGGGGCTTTTGACTACGATAATTTCCATCCCAACCGGGAGCGTACGTACCGGGTACTGACCGATGTAGTTGGCAAGAATAACGATGTTACCAGGTACGCTACCTCGCCCATGCCACTGGGGGAGCTCTTGAAGCAGGAATATACCTTTGTGGAAGAGGCGGCCCGGGTAGTGAAGACCTACGGAGAGTTCTCGGGTAATCACAAGCAGCTTTCCCTGCTATGCTTCGCGGTGGACCCTTCTTTCTTTCAGATATTTGGGTACAAACTGGCGCAGGGGCAGCCCGCTACCGAGCCCAATACGGTAGTACTCACCCGCGAAACGGCCGAGAAATTCTTTGGTACTGCCAACCCCATCGGTAAAACCGTAGAGGACAAAAACCTCGGTATCTTTACCGTCACGGGGGTACTGGACGAGCAACCTGCCCGCTCGCACCTGCAGTTTGATATGCTGCTGTCGCTACAGACACCTTACAAGCCAGAACACCGGACTGCATTCGAAGACTGGCGCCAGTACCAGACCGGCTATACCTACGTACTGCTCAAATCAGGTACTACGGCCGAAGCACTGAATAAAGCACTACCAACCGTACAAAGCCGCGTGACCAAGGGGCTGGCCTTTGCAACGGAGAAAGGGTATAGTTTCCGGGCCCAGCGACTGGCTGATTTTTCTCCTTCCTACGAAGATCTGGTACATGGTACTTACGAACCTCAAATAGGAGGTTTATTAATCGAAATGGGCGTAGGCCTGATTACCCTGCTGCTGGCGGCATTCAACTACATTAACCTTACCCTGGCCCGCTCGCTGAGCCGGGCCCGTGAGGTAGGTATTCGTAAAGTTTCCGGGGCGGTTCGCTGGCAAGTAGTAGGTCAGTTTATGGCCGAGTCGGTGGTGCTGTCGATGCTGGCCCTGGGGCTGGCTATCGTGATGCTGGAACTGGTCAAACCCATGGCTTTTGTGCAGCAATGGCTGGTAGGAGGAGTTAAGTGGGACTGGACTTTGTGGGCCGTTTTCGTCCTGTTCAGCATCGTTGCCGGCTTACTGGCAGGTCTGGTGCCGGCGCGGGTACTATCCGCTTTTGAGCCCGCTCAGGTACTCCGAAGCCAGACCGGGCTGCGGGTAATCCGGGGCATCTCATTACACAAATCATTGATCGTAGTACAGTTTGCCATTTCACTCATTGCCATGATTGGCCTCCTGTCCATGGTGCGACAAATGAACTACATGGCTACGGCTGATTACGGCTTCCGTCGGGAAGGCATCCTGAATATTCCTCTGAACGAAGTACCCGCCCACCGCCTGATGAATGAACTAGACGGCCTGGCGGGGGTGGAGCAGGTAGCGGCTACTTCGGACCTGTTTGGCCATAACGGAGGCGGATACGGCCTCGTTCGGAGGGGCGGTGATTCGGCTGCTACGTTCCAGTTTTCTGTGGATCCTCAGTTTGCTTCTACTTTTGATCTGGATATTATAGCCGGTCAGGGCCTTCCAGCGGGTACCTCAACTCTTTCCGGTCAGGATTCCGTTTCCCGCTTTATACTAATTAACGAACAAGCCGTTAAGGCCTTCCGTCTGGGTACTGCGGCCGAAGCCGTGGGCCAGCAGCTACGGCTCAATGACAGCACCGAAGTACAGGTAGCCGGGGTAGTCAAAGACTTCCGGTTCGCCACTTTTGTCTGGGATATAAAGCCCCTGGTGTTATTTACTCAACCCAGCCAGTTTCGCTACCTCACTATACGGGTAGCGCCCGGGAACGAAGCCGCGGTGCTGGCCGATGTACAGCAGATCTGGAAGCGGCTGGCTCCCTACGCGCCTTTCGAAGGGCAGTGGTACAACGATTTCCTGTACCAGCGGCACTCGCATACTTCAGATGCCAATTTTATGCTCCTGCTGATCGGACTTGCCTTTTCCATTGCCTGCCTGGGACTGCTGGGGATGGTCACCTACACCACCCAGACCCGCACCAAGGAAGTAGGGGTACGGAAAGTAATGGGCGCGGAGGTTATTCAGCTAGTCTGGCTGCTGTCCCGTGATTTTGTGAAGCTATTGGGCATTGCGGCCCTGATCGCCCTGCCGCTCGGGTACCTGGCGGGCTATGCCTTTCTGATCAATTTTGCCTACCACGTTTCCATTGGTTTCGAAACCCTGGGGCTGTGCGTAGGGGTACTGCTGGTATTGGGCAGTGCGACCATTGGGTTTAAAACGTACCGGGCCGCTCTGTCTAACCCAACCGAAAGCTTACGAAGTGAATAATAGTAGATCTAAACCTATATCATAAAGCCAAAGCCCAAATAGCTATGATACAGAATTATTTCAAAATTGCCTGGCGAAATATGGTCCGCAATAAGACCTTCTCCACCATTAACGTGCTGGGGCTGGCGCTGGGAATGGCGAGCAGCCTGCTTATTTTTCTGTGGATACAGGATGAACTCAGTGTAGATGCCTACCATGAAAACGGCCCCCGGCTGTACAACGTCATGGAGCGCCAGATATACGACGGAAGGGTAGAGGCAGGTACGAGTACGCCGGGTTTATTACCCGAAGAATTGAAGAGAAAGTTTCCTGAGATAAAGCACGCCGCCGGCTTTACCTGGGAAGAGCAGCATACATTTGCCGTAAAAAACAGAGTCAATAAGGAAAAAGGACGATTTGCGGGCGCGGACTGGTTCAGCATGTACAGCATTCCGCTGCTGGAAGGTACCGCCGAATCGGCTCTGAACGCTCCCAACAACATAGCCATTTCGCGCCGGATGGCCGAGCATTTCTACGGTAGTCCGGCGGCGGCCATCGGGCAGAGTATCCGGGTGGACAGCAAAGACGACTATCAGGTGGCGGCGGTATTCGAAAACCTACCGGCCAACAGCTCCGAAACCTACGACTACCTGCTCAACTGGCAGGACTTCCTCAAGCGCAACGAATGGGCGAAGGACTGGGGTAACAACGCGCCCCAAACCCGCATTGAGCTCCAGCCGGGAGCCGACGCCAGTCAGCTGGAAGCCAAAATAGAAGACTTCCTCCATGATTATAGCGCAGGTCTGAAGGCAGGTACCTTTGATATTCAACTCTTCCTGCAACCCTATCAGGACGCTTACCTCTACTCTAATTTTGAGCACGGCTACCAGGACGGCGGACGGATCGAGTACGTGAGGCTGTTAAGTATCGTAGCCGTATTTGTACTGCTGATTGCTTGTATCAACTTTATGAATCTGGCAACAGCCCGTTCGGTCAAGCGGGCGCGGGAGGTGGGCGTACGCAAGGTAGTAGGTGCGGTGCGGGGGCTGCTGGTGGGGCAGTTTATTGGCGAAGCGCTGCTACTCACCTCACTGGCCCTGATCGTGGCGTTGATCCTGGTGTGGGGGCTGTTACCTACGTTCAATCAGTTGACCGGAAAACAGATTGTACTGCATCTGACGCAGTCGCGCTTCTGGCTGTTACTGCTATCCGTAACCCTGGTGACCGGGCTGGTGGCCGGCAGCTACCCGGCCTTGTTCCTGTCGTCGCTCCAGCCGTTGAAGGTACTCAAAGGCTCCATTCGCTTTGGCTCCGGCGCGCGTCAGTTTCGGCAGGGGCTGGTGGTATTTCAGTTTATGTTGTCGGTGCTGCTTATCGTAGGTACCCTGGTCGTGTACCGTCAGATGGACTACATCCAGAACAAGAATCTGGGCTATAACCGGGAGAACCTGATCTACCTGCCCGCGGAGGGCGAACTGGTTGGAAAGTACAGCACCTTTAAGCAGGAACTACTCAACCAGCCGGGTATCCAGAGCATCACCTACATGGAGGGTACCCCTACCGAGCGCCACGGAAGTACGAATAACGTTAAGTGGCCGGGGAAGGACCCTAACCTGAGCATTGAGTTCATGTTTTCGAGGGTAGACTACGACTTTACCAAAACCCTGAATGTAAAAGTAAAGGGGCGTGATTTTTCGAAAGAGTTTGGTCAGGACTCTACCAATTTTCTGATCAACGAAACCGCCGCCCGCCGCATTGGTTACGATGACCCCATTGGCAAGCCGCTCACCCTGTGGGGGAAGCCGGGTATCGTTGTAGGTGTCATGGAAGATTTTCATACGGGTTCACTGCATGGACCCATTGAACCGATGATTGCCCTGTTGAATCCTGATGCGGATGGCAAGAATATCCTGGTACGTACCGAGCCCGGCCAAACCAAAGAAGCGATGGCCAGTCTGGAAGCGCTGACCCGAAAGCTGAATCCGGAGTTCCCTTTTACCTACCAGTTTGCTGATGAATCGTACCAGAACCTCTACCGGGCCGAAACGGTATTGGGCAGCCTAGCCAACTACTTCGCCTTCCTGGCCATTTTTATTTCCTGTCTGGGACTGCTGGGGCTGTCAGCCTTTATGGCCGAGCAGCGCACCCGGGAGATTGGCGTCCGGAAGGTACTGGGGGCCAGCCTGGGAAGTGTGGTGGTACTGCTGTCCCGCGATTTCCTGAAACTGGTCTTTGTCGCCATTGTTCTGGCTTGCCCCATCGCCTGGTACTTCATGAACCAGTGGCTGGCTAACTATGAATACAAAATAGCCATAGAATGGTGGATGCTGGCGGGAGCCGGTCTGGTGGCTATGGGCATTGCCCTGCTGACCATCAGTTTCCAGAGCATCAAAGCCGCCCTGATGAATCCGGTGAAGTCGCTACGAAGCGAATAATGTAGAATGAAAGGCCTGGCTTGTAGAGACGTAATCGATAGCGTCTCCACAAGCCATACAAGCTAATAGCTAATTACTAACCCTAACAACCTACCAAGCCATGATCAAGAACTACTTCAAGATAGCCCTCAGAAACCTGGTAAAGCACAAGGCATTCAGCTTTATCAACATCATAGGCGTGGCCATCGGTCTGGCCTGCTTTCTGCTACTGGCCTTATACGTCAGGGATGAGCTGAGCTACGACCGTCACCATGCCAACGCCGACCGCATCTACCGCCTGTCGCGGACGTTCCTGTCCAAGGATGGTACTGAGTCGCTGCGGCTGGGACACGCCGCGCCACCCTTCGGCCCCCTGGTCAAGCAGGACTTTCCGGAGGTGGAAGAGATGGTCCGGTTGCTGGAAACGAGCTGGCTGGTGCGGCACGATGACAAAGTATTCAACGAAGAGGACGCTTTCATGGCGGAGGCGAATGTATTCAAGGTTTTTAGTTTTAATGTACTGAGCGGTAATCCGGATAAGGCACTAGAAAATCCTTACTCCATCATGTTCTCACGGCCCATGGCCGAGAAGTACTTCGGCAAGGAAAATCCGGTGGGTAAAACCGTCCGGCTGGACAACCAGTTTGACTTTACCGTCACGGGTATTTTTGAGCCGCTTCCGTCGCAGTCGCACTTTCACCCCAACTTCCTGCTGTCGTTTTCTACCTTGAACGACGAGCGCGTCTACGGAGCCGAAAGGCTGCGTACCAACTGGGGGAATAACTCTTTTTCGACCTTTCTGCTGCTATCTAAAGGTACTGACCCGCAGAAGCTGGAGCGGGCCTTTCCGGCGTTTCAGGATAGGCACTTACCACAGGATAACGGAGGCAAAGCCTCTTCCTACTCTGTCCTGAACCTGATGAAGTTGACGGATATTCACCTGCACTCCCAGCTCGACTCCGAGATCGAGGCCAACGGCGATATCCAGTACGTGTACCTGTTTTCGGCCATTGCGCTATTTATCCTGTTGATTGCCTGCATCAACTACATGAACCTGGCTACGGCCCGCTCGGCCTCCCGCGCCAAGGAGGTAGGGATGCGCAAGGTAGTAGGCGCGGTGCGTAACCAGCTGATGGGGCAGTTCCTGAGCGAGTCGTTGCTGCTGGTGACGGTATCGGTTCTGATTGCACTGGTACTGGTGATTCTGTTCCTGCCGGTGCTGAATCAGTTTACACAGAAACAACTCTCTTTTGGCGTACTGTTTGACCCGCAGTTTCTGGCTATTATCCTCGGCATTACCCTCCTGACCGGTCTGGCCGCGGGTAGTTATCCGGCCTTCTTCCTGACGTCCTTTCAGCCGACCAGTGTACTCAAAGGTAAGATTGCCTCGGCCATGCGCAACGGGAAACTCCGGCAGACGCTGGTCGTAGCGCAGTTCGCGATTGCAGTAGCACTCATCATCAGTACCGCGGTTGTGTATAATCAGATGCGGTACATCCAGGACTATAAACTGGGCTACTCCAAGGACCAGATCGTACTACTCCCCATGGTAGGAGATACCAGTACCAACTACGAAACCATCAAGCAGGAGCTAAAAAATAATAGTGGGGTGGTAGAAGTAGGAGGTTCATCGCGTATTCCGTCGGGCCGCCTGCTGGACTCCTGGGATGCGTACGTTACGAAGGGCGACTCCATGGCTCAAACTGATATAAATATCAAGGCCCTGACAGTAGACCACGATTTTATTCCGGCCTATCAGATCCAAATGGCTGCGGGGCGTAACTTCTCCCGCGAGTTTACTACCGACGACTCCACCGGTTTTATCCTGAACGAGACGGCTGTAAAACTGCTTGGCTGGAAGGACCCCAGCGAGGCCATTGGCAAAGGGTTCGGCTACGGGCGTGACCGCGGACAGATCATCGGCGTCACCAAAGACTACCACTTCGAATCGCTGCACCAGACGGTAGCACCTATTGCGCTGTTCCTGGAGCCCCAGCGGCTCAACTGGATGTCGGTACACGTAGCGGGTGGGGATATTCAGCAGGCCCTGGGTCATATTGAGGCTACCTGGAAGAAGCACTTCCCCGACCGCCCTTACAGCTACGAATTTCTGGATCAGCGTTTCGGCCGTCTCTATGCCCGCGAGCAGACCCAGCAGGTACTTTTCGGCGTATTTGCCGGGATAGCCATTTTTATCTCCTGCCTCGGATTGTTGGGGCTCTCCATGTTCATGGCCGAGCAGCGCACCAAGGAGATCGGTGTACGTAAGGTACTGGGTGCCTCGGTGGGTAATCTGGTAGCCTTACTTTCCAAAGACTTCATGAAGCTGGTACTCATAGCGATAGTTATCGCTAGTCCGATAGCCTGGTACGCCATGGACCGCTGGCTGCAGGACTTCGCCTACCGCACCGATATCCAGTGGTGGGTATTTGCGCTGGCAGGTATAGTAGCCATCCTCATCGCCCTATTCACCATCAGCTTCCAGAGTATCAAAGCGGCGCTGATGAACCCTATAAAATCCTTACGAACCGAATAAACAACCTAACGCTATGAAAACTCTTGCAACCCTATTCCTAGTGGCTATTAGCTTCACCGCAGTAGCGCAGCAGTACTTATTTCATGAAGAAGTTCATGACGATGGCAAACGCCTCAAGATCAAGGTAGATATTGAAGAAAAAGGGAGGTCAATTCATTACGCCAATACCTTCAACGTGAGTGGGATGAGCAAGGAAGAAAAGGAAGACCTGGTGGCTCGTACCCTTGAATCGGTGAAGGGCCGGAAGGCGCAGGAAGAATTAAGTACCGCTTATGCGCCCCGCCCCGCCAGAGCTGCCACCCGGACTGCGTCAGCTGATTGCCCGGAGGCCCGGAGTACCGTAGCTCATAGAGACGCGCCTGCTACCTGGGCTACCGCGTCGGCTGAGGCGACTACTTCTGCTGCTCCGGTCGTGGAGAAACAGGTACCTTTTCAGAAATCCATTGAAGAAGACCCTGAAGCAAAGCGCATCAAGGTACGCTACGAGTATTTCGAGAATGGGGAAGAGCACATCTTCGAGCGCACCATCAACACCGAAGGACGTACCGAGCGGGAAATCAAGAAGCTCCTGGAAGAGACCGAAAAGAGCCTGGGCCTGACCCAGAAAAGTATGTAAGAGCCCAGGGAATGTATAATGAATAATTAAGAATGTATAATGTAGGAAGCCATACAGCCTACCGCTTAAAGCCGTAACATCTTTTGTCTCTATTTAAGAAGCTAAAAGCTAACGGCTAATAGCTAACTACCTAACCTAGCCATGTTCAGAAACTACTTAAAAATAGCGCTGCGCAACTTTGCGAAGCATAAAGTGTACTCCTTCATTAACCTGGGGGGGCTGACGCTGGCCATTACCTGCTGTCTGCTGCTGGGGATGTACGTCCGGCACGAGTGGAGCTTTGACCGCTTCCACTCCAAAACCGACCGCCTGTACCGCTCCTGGACGAAGGAGGTATATAAGGGTGAGATATTCACCAATACCGTGACCCCCTATGTACTGGGGCCAACACTAAAGGAAACTTATCCGGAAGTAGAGGCCATGAGCCGCGTCCGTACCAGTACCCTTAATGTAAAGAAGGGCAGCGAGGTACTGAGCGAACGTGTACACGAGGTGGATAAGGATTTCTTCCGGATGTTTGATTTTGAATTAGTTGGCTCGGCGGGCAGTAATCCGGTGCAGGATCTGTATTCGGTGGTACTGACGGAGGAGACAGCCAGGAAGTACTTTGGGGATGAGAACCCCATTGGCAAGCAGCTCTTCATGCAGCTCGACAGCGCCATGGAAGCCTATACCGTAACGGCCGTCGCCAAAACGCCTCCTACGCACTCGAGCATCCGCTTTGGGATCATTATCCCAATGGAGAATGCACTGCCGTACCGCTCCGACAAAATGCTGAAAAGCTGGTTCATGATTGATCCCGAAACCTACGTACTGCTGCGCGAGGGGGCGGATGCGGAGAAACTAAAAGCAAAGTTTCCGACTCTGTTGAAGACGGCGCTGGGTGACAAGTACCAGGATAATAACTACGTAATCAACCTGCAGCCCATCCAGGACATTCACCTCAACACCGAGCTGACGGACGGTATCGAATCGACTAGCAACCCGGCCTACTCCTACATTCTGGGAGCCATTGCGATCTTTATCCTGCTGATTGCCTGCATCAACTTCATGACCTTGTCGCTGGGGCGCTCCATTAGCCGGGCGCAGGAGGTAGGGGTACGCAAGGCCATGGGAGCCATGCGGAGCCAGCTCATGAACCAGTTCTGGAGCGAGGCCTTGCTTATGACCCTGTTCGCGGTAATACTGGGCGTGGCTCTGGCCTTTGTACTCACACCTACCTTCAGCAAGCTGGCTAATCAGGCGCTGAGTTTCCGCTTTGACGCGGTTACGGCGCTATTCCTGCTGGGGCTGGTAGGGTTGGTGGGATTGGTAGCGGGTAGCTATCCGTCGCTGGTCCTGTCAGGTTTTCGTCCGGTGGAGGTACTCAAAGGCAAGATCAGCCTGAAAGGAGATGTGAGCCTGTTCAGGAGAGTGCTGGTAGTGGTGCAGTTCAGTCTGTCGATCTTTCTGATTGCAGGTACCGTCCTGCTCAATCAGCAGTTAAATTTCTTACAAGGTACCTCGCTCGGGTACCAGTCGGACCAGACCGTGATCATACCCGTAGGAGTAGGAGGACCGGAAGGACGACAACTAGCCGAGCGGTACAAAAATACGCTAGCCAGTCAGAAAGAGGTGCGGAGTGTTACGGCTTCTGCCTTTCCTTTTGCCGAAGAGGATAGGGGTAGCTGGGGCACGCTGGGCTTTACCGATAACAAGAAGGTGTACCGCGAGTTTCAGTTCAACGCGGTGGACCCGCAGTTTGTACCTACCTATGGCATTAAGCTGGTGCAGGGGCGTAACTTCGATCAGGCCAACACCGCCGATACCTACGGAGGCATCATCGTCAATCAGGCTTTTGTGAAGCAGTTTGGCCTGAAAGACCCGCTGAACGAAAAGATTCCCGGCCGCTTCCATGACCACCGCATCATTGGCGTTACCGAAGACTTCCATTATGCCTCACTGCACTCCAAAGTACAGCCGCTGGTGTTAACGATACGTCCTGACTCACTATTCAAGTATTCCGAAAATGTCATGTTCGGGTCTTCCACCGCGCTGGACCTGTCGGTGCGACTAGCGCCGGGACAGCTCTCGGAGCAGGTAGCCCTACTCGAGCAAACCTGGAAGACCATAGCGCCCAACGAGCCTTTCAACTTTACATTTCTTGACGATAATCTGAATCGGCAGTACGAAGCGGAGCAGCGCCTGAGCCGTATCGTAACCATAGCCTCGTTCATTTCCATTCTGATCGCTTGTCTGGGACTGTTCGGACTGGCTACGCTGGCTGTAGCGCGTCGTACCAAGGAGATCGGTGTGCGCAAGGTACTGGGAGCCTCAGTGTCGGGTATCGTGGGCCTGCTCTCAAAGGATTTCCTGCAGCTGGTACTGGTAGCCATCGTAGTAGCCTCGCCGCTGGCCTGGTATGCCATGGAGCAGTGGTTGCAGGACTTTGCCTACCGCATCGATATCCAGTGGTGGGTATTCGCGCTGGCCGGCGTCGTTGCCGTGCTGGTAGCCTTCCTGACAGTGAGTTTCCAGAGTCTGAAAGCCGCTCTTATGGACCCGGTGAAGTCGCTAAGAAGCGAGTAGAAGGAGGAAGGGAGGAAAGGATAAAAGTAGGAAATACAGTAACGGCCCCAGAGGGGTTGGACCTTAGTAGTACGAAAGAATAAAATTGAGCTTTAGCCCCACTAGGGGCGGCACCTATATTACATAGAGACGCGATAGATAGCGTCTCTATGTACCATAATAAACTAACAGCTACTACCGCGCGGCAGAACGCCTAATAGCTAACACCTGGCAAAGCCTATGATAACCAACTACATCAAAATAGCCTGGCGGAATCTGGTTCGCAACAAGGTGTATAGCTTTATCAATGTGGTAGGGCTGGCGCTGGGGATTGCGGCGTTTCTGCTCATCCTGGAATACATCAGTTTCGAGCGGAGCTACGACAACTTCCACGCGCAGCTGCCCTACATGGTGCGGCTGCTCAATGAGGACGTGAAAGGGCAGACCTGGCCTGAGATAGAGCCAGGCTGGGCGCCGCGTGTCAAAGAGCGCTTCCCGGAGGTAAAGGACTACTGCCGCTTTGAGTTTGGGGTATCGCAGGGCGTTGTCAAAACTGCGGGTAGCGGCGAAGAGCCCATTCGGGAGAAGAACATCGGTTTTGTAGAGGCGAATTTTTTCGGATTCTTTAGCTTTCCTCTCCTGTCTGGTCAGTCTAAAGCGCTGGCGAAGCCAAACGTTGTATTCCTATCGGAGTCGGCGGCCCGGAAGTACTTCGGTACTCAGAACCCAATGGGGGAGGTACTTATGCTATCCAACCAGTTTGGCTCGGCCCCCTTCACGGTGGAAGGCATCTACGAAGACATCCCCCTCAACTCCGACATCCGGTACGACATGGTGTTTTCGCTGGCCACGATGAAAAGCAAGGGTTACATTGAAGGCAACGACTGGGCTTCGCTGGACAACCTGGACTCGCAGTACATCAACACTTTTTTTACCTTAAATGAAGGTGTAGATCCCAAAGATTTTGAAAAGAAACTCACCGCCTTCCGCGACGAGCTGGGGCAGGAGGAAGACGGCGTGAAGTTCCGGCTGCAGCCATTCAGGTACACCCACCTGGCCGAGTCGCTCTCGGATACCCGGCACACCACCGGCAACCTGAAGTACGTGTACATGCTGGGCGTGATCGCGCTCCTCATTATCCTGATTGCCTGGTTCAACTACGTCAACCTCTCTACCGCCCACGCCCTCAAGCGCGCCGGAGAGGTAGGGGTACGTAAGGTCATAGGAGCTACGCAGCGGATGCTGATGGGACAGTTCCTGGGCGAGTCGCTGCTGGTGACGGTACTGGCGCTGGGAGGGGCTATCCTGCTGATCCAGCTTTTGCAGCCCCTGTTCAATGAACTAGTCGGAAAAGAGCTGTCGCTGGGGATGCTCGGCTACACTACTACCTGGTTCGTGGGGCTGGCGGTGCTGGTACTGGGCTCACTAGGGGCTGGGGCCTTTACGGCCTTCCGGTTGTCTGGATTCAATCCGGTAGAGACGCTGAAAGGCAAGCTAACCCGCTCCACGAGCGGAATCCTGCTGCGGAAGTCGCTGGTGGTGGTGCAGTTTACCATATCCATCGTGCTGATACTGGCAACGCTGACCATATACACCCAGCTACGCTACATGAAAAACAAGAAACTGGGTATCAATACGGAGCGGCTACTGGTGGTCAAGGGGCCGGACGTGGGCAAAGACAGCAGCTACGCCAACCGCAGAACGGGCTTTATAAGCGAAATAACCCAGCAAAGCTTCATCAGCGACTACTGCGTGTCGGGCAGCGTACCCAGCAGCTGGTTCAATTTTGCCACCAGCGGCTTCACAAGGCCTGATTTTAGTCCGGGCGACGAGCACAAGAGCTACTCCTTCGCCATCATTGATAGCCGTTACCTGAATACCTACGGCATGACGCTAAAAGCGGGTCGTAACTTTACTCCCGAAGAATGTAAAGTAGACTGGAACCAAAACAGCAAGGTACTCATGAACGAGCGGGCCATCCGGCAGCTAGGCTTTGAGACGCCCGAAGAGGCCGTTCGTACCCGCATCCGGTGGGACGAGCGCGAGCTGGAAATCATCGGCGTCGTGCAGGACTATCACCACACGGGCGTGCAGCGCGCCATCGAGCCTATTATCTTTTACCCCCAAAACAACAACGCCTTCTACACCCTGCGACTTACCGCCGGGGAGCTGCCCGACAAAATAGCGGCCGTAGAGCAGATGTACAGGAGTACGTTTCCGGGTAATCCGTTCGAGTACTTTTTCGTAGATGATAATTTCAACAAGCAATATACCTCAGAGCAGCAGTATGGCAACCTGTTCACAACCGCCTCCCTCTGGGCTATCCTGATTGGTTGTATGGGGCTGTTTGGTCTGGTGGCCTTTACGGTGGAGCAGCGCACCCGGGAGATAGGCATCCGCAAAGTACTCGGCGCCAGTGTAGGCGGCATCGTGGCCCTGCTCTCCAAGGACTTTCTGTGGCTGGTGCTGATTGCCATCGGCATAGCCTCGCCCATCGCGTGGTACCTGATGGAGCAGTGGCTGCAGAACTTCGCCAACCGCATCGACATCGAATGGTGGATTTTTGCGGTAGCCGCCCTGCTGGCTATCCTCATCGCCCTGGCCACAGTCGGCTACCAGTCGGTACGGGCGGCCCTCATGAATCCGGTGAGGTCGCTACGCTCGGAGTAATGTATAATGAAGAATGCAAAATGAATAATTAATAATGGGAGAGGGGCGAGAATAAAGAAGTACCCTTTGCGTCTCAACAAGCCATAAAAAAGCTAACAGCTAATACCTAACCGCTAATACCTAGTTTAGCCATGATCAAAAACTATCTTAAAATCGCCTGGCGGAACATTATCCGTAATAAGACCTTCTCCGCTATTAACATCCTGGGGCTGGCGGTGGGGCTGACTTGCTGTATGCTCCTGCTGCTGTACATCCGGAGCGAGCTGTCGTACGACAAGCACCACGAGCACGCCGACAACCTGTACCTGCTGGGTCTCAAATCGGTGATTGGGCAGAGTGCAGGGAGGGAATTTGCCACCTCGCCGGCACCGTACGCCCCAACGCTGAAGTCGGAGTACCCCGAGATTGAGGAAACGACCCGCCTGTTTGCGCCCGAAAACAAAGCCCTGCTCCAGGTACGTGAGCAGGGAAAACAGATACTTTCTTTATACGAAAGCAGGGGGTATCAGGTTGACTCCAATTTTTTCAACCTGTTTTCTTATGAGTTTGTGGAAGGTAATGCTGCCAGTGCGCTGGCAGACCGCAACTCGGTAGTACTGTCGGAGGAGGTAGCTCAAAAGCTCTTTGGCGCCGGGCCGGTACTTGACAAAACAGTCCGCATCGTTGGTGATTTGGGCCTAGGAGAGGAGTTTAAAGTAACGGGCGTGTACCGCGATGCCAGCGCCCGCTCCCATATCGACGCCCGTTTCTTTGTTCCTATTTACGCCGGTGGCATTGGTAACTTCCTGCGGGAGGGGCAGCTGGACTTTGCCAACAACAACATGTTCATTACCTACCTGCGGTTGCGGCCGGGTACCGAACCTGCCCAACTGATGCAGAAGCTGCCGGCCTTTGTGGAGAAGTACGCCCGGGCCGATCTGAAGCAATACGGCTTTGATGTAGCCCTGCAACTGATATCAGTCAAAGACCTGCACCTGTACGACCAGTTTCAGAGTGTGATTACTCCCACCAATACGACTACCTACCTGTACATTCTGGCTTCCATCGCCATCTTTACCCTCCTGATTGCCTGTATCAACTTTATGAACCTGTCCACGGCACGGTCGGCCCGGCGGGCGGCGGAAGTGGGCGTACGTAAGGTCATGGGGGCGCAGAAATTCGCCCTGGTGCGGCAGTTCCTGGGCGAGTCCATGGTACTGACGCTGCTGGCGCTGGTGATTGCCCTGCTGCTGGTGTTGCTGCTGCTGCCCGTATTCAACCAGTTGACCGATAAACAGCTCCATTTTAATGAACTGCTCCAGCCATCCATTCTCCTGACCTTCCTGGGGCTGGCTCTGCTGACGGGATTCATAGCGGGTAGCTATCCAGCCTTTTACCTGTCGCTGTTCAACCCGGCGTTGGTGCTCAAAGGCAAGTTTACCAATACCCTTTCGGCAGTGGCGTTGCGTCGTAGCCTGGTGGTGTTCCAGTTTGTGGTGTCGGTGGGGCTGGTACTGGCTACCTTCGTTATTCAGGAGCAGATGAAGTACCTGCGTACTACGTCACTGGGCTTTACGCAGGACCAGCAGATAGCCATTCCTTTCCGGTCGGATGAGTCTCGTCAGGCTTACACCGCCTTCCGAAATGAAGTACTCGCCAGTAACCAGGTAGTAGCGGCAGGGGGCGCACAGTCCTACCCGGGCATCTTTAATGGGTCCGACCTGGTGATGCACCGCCCCGACCAGTCGCAGGAGCAGGGACACGACATCAAGATCAACCGCGTCGACTACGAATACATGCAGACGATGGGATTCGAACTGAAGCAGGGGCGGATGTTCTCCCGCGAATTTCCGGGCGATACCAACGACCGGATGGTCGTCAACGAAGCGCTGCTGAAGGAGTTTCAAATCCCGGCGGATAAGGCCATCGGTCAACGGCTGAGCTTCGACTGGGGGGGCGTGTCCTATCCGTTTGAGATTGTGGGGGTGGTGAAAGATTTTCATTACGAAAACCTGCACCAGACCATCCAGCCGTATGCTTTTCTGCTGAATAATGGAGCCAGCATCAACTACCTCATCGTGCACGTCAATACTGATAATATGCAGCAGGTACTCGGCTTTATGGAGCAGAAATGGAAAGCCCTGCGCCCCGACGAACCTTTTGAGTACACCTTCCTGAACGAGGATTTTCAGAAGAACTACCAGGCCGAAGCCCGCACCTCCCGGATCGTCAGCTACTTCACCCTTATTTCCATCCTGATTTCCTGTCTGGGGCTGTTCGGACTGGCGGCCTTTGCGGCGCAGCAGCGTACCAAAGAGATTGGCGTACGGAAAGTCATGGGGGCATCGGTGAGCAGCATCGTTCTGCTACTTTCCAAAGATTTTCTGAAACTGGTCCTGATCGCCATCGTCATCGCTTCGCCCATTGCCTGGTATGCCATGAATCAGTGGCTGTCCGACTTTGCGTATAAGATTGACATTCCGTGGTGGGTGTTCGTGGTATCGGGGGCGCTGGCGGTAGTCATTGCCTTTATCACCATCAGCTACCAGAGTATCAAAGCAGCCTTGATGAATCCGGTGAAGTCGCTGCGCTCGGAGTAGTGTAAAATGAAGAATTAATAATTAAGAATGTGGGAGAGGGGTAACGTAGAGATTTGACCTAACCTCTTGCTTTAATACAGCCTAATTACTAATAGCTATCAACTAGACCTTTCCATGATCTATAACTACCTAAAAATAGCCTGGCGGAACCTGATAAGGGCTAAGGTGTATGCGTTTATCAATATGGCAGGACTGGCTGTGGGGATGGCGGCGGCTGTACTTATTTTTTTGTGGATACAGAGTGAGCTGAGCTACGACCGCTTTTACAGTACAACGGACCGCCTCTATCAGGTGTATAATCGGGACAAGATTGATGGCGAGCCTATGGTCTGGGGTAATACGCCCATACCGCTGGCTCCGACCTTAAAAGCCGAATTCCCTGATGTCGAAGAAACTACGCGGTATCTACCACTCACTCTGCTGCTCTCGGCCAATGGCAAACATATAAATAGGCAAGGCGCATTTGCGGATGCCAGCTTCTTTCACCTGTTTGACTTTCCGTTCCTGGCGGGAAATGGCGATCAGTCTCTGGCGGAAAACAATGGAATAGTCATTACAAAGTCCCTGGCCGAAAGACTTTTTGGTACTACGGATGCTCTGGGTAAAATCGTACAGATAGAGCATAAAGATAACTTTCTGGTGACGGGCATACTGGAAGATCTACCAGGCAATACACAGTTCAATGCTGTAGAGTACTTTCTGCCCTGGAGCCATTTTATGGCTATGGGCTGGGGTTCTGACCATTGGAACTCCAACAACTATTTTACCTACGTATTGCTGAAAGAAAAGGCTAATCCGGATGCCGTTAACGAGAAAATCAAGCATGTCACGGCGAATCGCCTTAAAGGTATACTTCCGGATATTTCCAATCGGAGTATCTTTCTGCATCCGGCCAGCAAATGGAATTTGTATTCCAAAGTGGAAAATGGAGAACTGGTAGGTGGAAAGATTACTACAGTCCGGCTGTTTGGAATCATCGCCATCTTTATCCTACTGATTGCCTGCGTCAATTTTGTGAATCTGAGTACGGCCCGAAGCGATAAGCGCGCGAAGGAAGTAGGCGTACGAAAGGTAGCCGGCGCGAATAAGGCCGCATTAGTCTTCCAATTTATCAGTGAGTCGGTGCTACTGACGTTTTTCTCCGGAATAGTAGCTGCGGTGATAGTACTCACTCTTATTCCCACTTTTAGCAACCTGGTGGGGCAACCCCTATCCCTCAACCTGGAATCAGGGAGCTTCTGGTTATTTGCCGTTGCTTTTGTCTTATTCACCGGACTAGTGGCGGGCCTGTACCCGGCCTTTTTCCTTTCCAACTTTCAGCCCGTGAAAGTAATGAAGGGTACCTACAAAACATCTGGAGCTGTTTTTCCGCTCAGAAAGGGGCTAGTTGTTCTGCAATTTACCTTTGCACTTGTACTCATCGTGGCTACGCTGGTGATTAAGCAGCAACTCGATTACGCCCAGAACCGGGAGAGTGGCTATGATCGGGCTAACCTGCTATACACGGTATTAGCGGGTGAATTGGGAAGCCACTTTGGTACCTTACGGGAAGAGTTGATCAATAGTGGTGCGGCCGTTGCCGTCACCAAGTCATTAGGCCCCATCACTAATATCAATACACGTCAGTGGGGTGTTTCGTGGCCAGGAAGTACCTCTGATGATAAGAATACTGAATTTAATCTATTTGGTGCTGATCAGGATTTTGTACCAACTACGGGAGCTACCCTACTGCTGGGCCGGGAAATCGATGTACGCAAGTACCCGACCGATTCGGCGGCTATAGTACTCAACGAAGCCGCTGTAAAGGCCATGCGGTTGGCGGACCCGATTGGTACTAAAATAAGCTACAATGATCGGGAATGGCAGGTAGTGGGGGTAGTAAAGGATTTTATCTTTGCGTCTCCGTACCAGCCCGTCAACCCCGCTATCATAGAGGGACCAGGTAGTCCGCTCGCGCACCAGTGGACAAACATCCGGCTCAATCCACAGCATAGTACTGCTCAAAACCTGGCTACCATCGAAGGTATTTTCAAAAAGCATAATCCCGGTTATCCTTTTGAATACACGTTTGCGGATGATTCGTATAACGCCAAGTTTGCGGCGGAGCAGCGCACAGGTACTTTGACCAGCCTCTTCACCGGACTGACCATTTTTATTTCCTGCCTGGGGCTGTTCGGATTGGCCGCCTACATGGCTCAGCAACGTACCAAAGAGATCGGAGTGCGCAAGGTACTGGGTGCCACCGTGGGCAGCGTCGTCCGTCTTCTGACCCATGACTTTATGGTACTTATGGCCCTGGCATTTGTCCTGGCTGCACCCGTGGGTTGGTACATTATGGAAAAATGGCTTCAGGAATATGAGTACCGGATAGCTATCGATCTGAAAATATTTATCCTGACTCTATTGTCTTCGCTGCTGATTGTGGTACTCACGGTCAGTTCCCAGGCTATCAAAGCCGCCCTGATGAATCCGGTGAAGTCACTAAGGAGCGAGTAATGTATAATTTAAGAACCAGTAACTAACGAGCTAATATCTAAAACTTAATTACCTAACATAGCCATGATTAAAAACTACTTCAAAATCGCAATTCGTACACTCTGGAAAGGCCGGGGCTTTGCCGCTATCAATGTGGTGGGGCTGTCGGTGGCATTCTGTATCTGTGTTTTTCTGTTCCTGACCGCCTACCGTCAGTTGACTTATGATTCTTTCCATGAAGATGGAGACCGTATTTTTCAGACTTACTTTTTTTCCAATGATCCCGAACGGACTACGCGGTCGGGTGGTATGCCCATGCCACTTACTCCGGCCCTGAAAGAAGAATTCCCCGAGGTGCAGGCCGCTACCCGGGTTCTGACCGGCAGAACCAGCCTTATTACGTATCAGGGAAGGTACTTTGATAAGCTGGTTGGAAAGACGGATCAGGATTTCTTAAAGATCTTTTCGTTTCCCCTGCTCAAAGGCAACCGGGAAACTGCGCTACATAGCCTGAGCAGCATTGTGATCAGCAAGACTTTGGCGGAGGCGGTATTTGGTACCGAAGATCCCATTGGCAAGCAGATGCAGGTGGGCAGCGAAGGCAGCGAAAGAACCTACCTGGTCAGTGCCGTCATGGATGATATACCCGATAATTCCTCTATACAGTGTGATGCGCTGGTCCGGATCGAAAGTACGGCCGAATACCAGAATCAGAAAGATAGCTGGGACTCCCATACGCATCCGGTTTTTGTTAAAGTAGCGCCCGGGGTTGAACAAAGTACACTGGAAGCGCGTCTGAAACCATTTGCCGCCAAGTACTTTCCAGCTTCAATTGAGGCTCTTCAAAAGAAAGGAGCTACCCCCGATGAGCGTGGCGATTTGTTTGCCATCCGGCTGCAGCCACTGTCGGATGTACATTTTAATACCGAAATTTCCGGAGGTAAAGGAGCGCCCATTGCCGTGGTGTATGCTATTATCGGAATCGGACTATTCATACTGCTGATTGCTTCTATCAATTTTATTAATCTCAGTATTGCCCGATCATTTACCCGTCTGCGCGAGATGGGGGTCCGAAAGTCATTGGGAGCTATCAAAGCTCAGCTTTTTATCCAGATCTGGGGCGAGTCCCTGCTGGTGTGTATTATCGGCTTTACGGTTGGCTTTTTGCTGGCACTTAATTTGGTGCCTGCTTTCAATGCTACGTTTGATGCGCGTATCCAGATAGTTCAGCTATTCCAGCCGGGCTTTATAGCTATCATGCTGGGGATTTTTGTATTGGTTTCGCTGGTCGCGGGAGGTTATCCGGCCTGGAAAATGGCGCGCTTCAATCCGGTAGAGGTGTTGAAAGGAAAGATCGCCACCGAACGTCCGGGGATACTGCGCAACTCGCTGATCGTAACCCAATTTGCTATTTCCTGTCTGTTCATATGCTTTACCATAGTAGCTACGCAGCAGATCAATCACCTGCGTCAAAAGCCGCTGGGCTTTCAGAAAGAGCAGGTAGTGAGTATTCCGGTTGGTAACCGGGTCAACGGCCGGCAGGTACTGCAACGCCTGCGCAACCAATTTGCCAATGATCCGGCGGTGCTGTCGGTAACGGGTAGCGGAGTGAATCTGGGGAGGGGTAAAGACCGGGTTTCTTCACGGACTACGCTTGGATTTACCTATAAAGGCAAAGAGGTCGATACCGACTGGCTGCTGGTTGACTATGACTACCTCAAGACACTGAACATAAAGCTGCTGGAAGGGCGGGAGTTCGATCCGGCCTATCCAAGCGATTCGGTCAACCGGGTTATTATTACCGAAAGCATGGCCAGGGCCATTGGCAACAGCAATCCGCTAGGTAGTTATTTTGAAACTGATACTGCAGGTACCCGATTCCAGATCATCGGTCTGGTCCCTGACTTTCAGCTCTACTCCGTGGCTGAGGAAGCCAAGCCCATTACGATGCACTTATCCGCCTCCGAGCCGATCAACTATGTATTTGTAAGGGTGTCGCCCAACCAACTGGTGGGTACCATGGATAAGCTGAAAAACGTGTGGCGTGAAGTAGCGCCGGCCTCCGAATTCATGGGTACTTTCCTGGATGAGAACATCGACAACTGGTACCGCAATGAGCAGTCCCTGACGAGGATTTTCAGCCTGGCCTCCACCATTACCATCATACTATCCTGCCTGGGACTATTTGCTATCGCCCTGCTGGTTATTGAGCAGCGGACCAAGGAGATTGGAATCCGTAAGGTAATGGGCGCCAGTATAAGCAACGTTGTACTCATGCTCACCCGCGACTTTGTCAAGCTGGTCCTGATTGCGCTGGCCATTGCCATTCCGCTGGCCTGGTTTGGTCTGCAACAGTGGCTGAAACAGTACTCCTACCGAATTGAAATAAATGCCTGGGTATTTGTGGGCGTGGCGGTGGCGGCTATCTGTATAGCGCTGGCTACGGTAAGCTACCAGAGTATCAAGGCCGCGCTGATGAATCCGGTGAAGTCGCTACGGAGCGAGTGATATAAAATGTAGAATGTATAATTTAAAATTAATAATGGACTAGCTATGAGAAAGTTACTTGTAATAACCCTGTTGATGGCGGCACTTACCGGTGCTCAGGCCCAAAACAACCAAACCGAAGACCTGGCGGCCGTGAAGCAGGCCTGCTTTAACTACATTGATGCCTTCTACAAAGTAGATACCACGCTGGCGTACCAGAGTATTCATCCGAGCCTGCAGAAGCGGGGCTTCTCGTACAGTATGAAGGATAATAATTACTCCCGGCAGCTGGAGATGCCGTTTCCAGCGCTGATCAGCCTGGCTAAAGTATGGAACAAAGACGGCAATCGTACCAACGCGCAGTCACCGCGGGAGGTGGAGGTATTTGAAATAGCGGATAAGACCGCCTCGGCCAAAGTCAAGGCCGTATGGGGCATTGACTACATTCACCTCATGAAGGAGAATGGTACTTGGTACATCGTGAATGTGTTGTGGCAGTCGCCGCCGAAGTTTACGCAGCAGCCCCGGCAGTAGCCAACTATTACTTCGTGTCCTGAATTATTTGTAGAGTAAACGCAAATCTGACCGTTGCCATTTACGGTACCCCACTAACGGTGGGGTACCAATTGGTTAGAGCTGCGCTGATAGATCCGGTGAGATCACTGCGGAGCGAGTGGTATCAGGCAGAGCCCGTACTACCTAGATCAGACGGGCTCATGCCCTCTGCCCCAAAGTACCCGTTGCCGGATGAAGTAATCCAGGAGCAGGAGCATACAGGTAGCGATTAATGTTAGCGGATAAAGTACGGGTACCCGTGCGATAGCCTGTGTGAAACCGGAGAAAGCGCTCCCGGTTTGTTCCCAAAAGGCAGAAGCAGATGGTTGTAGTTCGGGTGATGGAGATACCAGCAGGTTACCCACCACGAGCAGAGCGAAGCAAGCGGCTATGAGGTACCCTGCTTTTTTGCTGATAATGGGTTCCACTGGCTTGGGGGCTGTCGCTTCTACCTGGGCCATGATGCGCTGGGCCAAAGCGGCAGAAGGCTGCTCCGGAGTAGTTTGCCGCAGCAAAGTGTGCAGGGCTATATCCTGCTCGGCCTCCGCACGGACGGCGCTCATCAGGCGGTCGGTGAAGTCGGTGGCGGGCTGGTCAGGTCCGGCCTGCTGGATTAGTTTTTTGAAATTATCGTTTTCCATGCTTCTTACTAGATTCCTGTTCACAACAAAAAACGTAATTCTTTCTCGAGTATTTTCCGGGCCCGAAACAGCTTCACCTTGATGTTGGCGGCCGTCAGTCCGGTTATTTCTTCAATCTCTCTGATCGTGTTTTCGTTCATATAGAACAACGTAATCACGACCCCTTCCATCTCCGGTAGCTTCTGAATGGCCTGCCTGACGTACTTCTGCCGCTCTTCGTCCTGTAGGTACTCCAGCGGCGGACTGGACGTATCGTCGGTGTAATTTTCGCTCAGGTCGTCGTCCAGAGCCAGGATAAGTACTCCTTGCTTCTGTCGTTTGGAAACCGACGTGCGATACACGATGGTATACAACCAGGTAGAAAACTTGGCCTTGCCCGCAAACTGGTGCAGCTGCTGGTACGCCTTCACAAAGCTTTCCTGCGCTACGTCTTCGGCTTCTTCACTGTTCCGCATGATCTTCAGCGCCAGGGTGTAGGCCATAGCCTTGTAGCGCTCCACCAGGAAAGCAAAAGCCGCCAGATCTCCCTGAAGTACCTTATCAATATATACCTGATCTTCCGTAGCTTTCATTTATTTCGTGAGCAGAGGCGCACTCATAAGACCATGTTTGTTAGGGTCAGGTTACAGCTTCGAGTGAGAAAATTTATTTTTATAAAAAGCTGTAACCACAGCCTGGGTACCCCGGTCTTATAGGTAGTAGACAACAAAAAATATAAAGATACCCATGACACCTACCCTTATTTTTTTAGGAGGTTTTGCCGCAATTTTCGGGATTGTTTACGTGTTTCTGATGACGCGCCACAAAGAACGTATTACTCTGATAGAACGCGGTGTGGAGGCCTCCATTCTAGTTCCGAAAAGTAGGTCTTCCATCTCACCTACGCTGAAGTTCGGAATGCTCTTTGTAGGCATTGGCTCAGGTATTCTGGTAGGTATACCTCTTGGTAATCTGCTGCATGAATTTTACGATACGCCTAAGGCCATTGCTCCCTTAGCTATGGTTTTTCTCCTGGGAGGTCTGAGCCTGATTGTTAATTTTATCATTGAGCGCAAGCTTAAAGACGAGTAGTGTACATTATACTTCGCCTTAAACAGATCTCTTCTCTTTCCCTCTACACTTGTATCTGACCGCTTATCACTAAATTGGAAAGTTTCGGTATGCTACCTTGTTAAACAAAGTACCTTTCTATACATTTATACTAATGAATATATAAACAGGGCTCGAGAGCTGGCCAGCCATTGATAAGCGGAGCCCTGATATAATTGCCTCGGGCAGAACCTGTAAACCCACTTAAAGTACCTTCCCATTGCTCGAAAACTGATCTGTTTTCGCCGGGAGAACTATGTCTTAATACCTAGCAGCCATAAAACTCTATTAGCCATGAAAATTATGTTACAAAGTGTCATGAAGGGATGGTGGGCCGTGTGCACACTCATATTGCTCAGCCACAGTACCTGGGCGCAAAGTACCCCCGGTAGCGCCAGCATTACCGGTAGCGTCTCAGACTCCGCCAGTGGGAAAAAGCTGGATTATATCACCGTTCACCTTATGACCGGCCCAGGTACCCCCGTGAAGGTAGACTATACCAGGGCCGATGGTACCTTTACCTTTACGGGGCTGGCTCCGGACAAGTACGTGGTGTCGGTTGTGGGTATGGGGTACCTTACCAAAACGATGTCCGTAGACCTCACCGATAGTACCCGGCGACGTGTGGAAATCGGCCCGATCCAGCTCAGTCAGGGTGCGGTGGGGCTCAAAGAGGTAACCGTCACGGCTACCAAGCCGATCATCACCCAGGAGGTAGACCGGCTCGCCTACGACATACAGGCCGACCCGGAGAGCAAGGTATTCAGCGCGCTGGAAATGATGCGCAAAGTACCTTTGCTGACGCTGGATGCCGACGACAACATTCTGCTGAAGGGCAACAGTGACTTTAAGATCCTGATCAACGGCAAGCCATCCAGCATGGTGGAACGCAGCTACAAGGATATCCTGCGGGCCATGCCGGCCTCGTCCATTCAGCGTATTGAGGTCATTACTACGCCCCCGGCCAAGTACGATGCCGAAGGACTGGCGGGGATCATTAATATTATTACCAACAAAAAGATTGACAACGGCTACAGTGGTTCGTTAAACGTCAGTGAGCGCTTCCCCGTCGGTGGGCCCGGACTTGGGGGTACCTTTACGGCCAAGCTAGGAAAGTGGAGCATGTCGGCCCTGGGTGGTGCCAGCCTCTATCATACACCCGTTATCCAAACCGCTATTCGCCGTACTACCACCGGTCTGGAGCCGACAAACCTGGTGCAGGAGGGTATCCAGCGCTCGCAAAACCAAAATGCCTACCTGGGCTATGAGCTGAGCTACGAACTGGACAGCCTCAACCTTTTTTCGGGACAGTTTAACATCAACGGCAGCCGCTCGGATGGGCGGATCCAACAGGAAAGCCGGCTGAGGGGACTGGAGGAAGTCCTGCAGGGGTACCGCCTGGATAATACGCTTGACGGCCGGGGCACCGGTATGGACGCGGCCCTGAACTACCAGCGGGGCTTCCGGGCGGATAAGAACCGGCTTCTAACATTTTCGTACCGGTACTTTTCGTACCAGAATGAGCAGCTGAACGCGCTGGCTATAACCGATGCCGTGATGTACTTCCAGCCTGACTATCGGCAGCAGAACGACCAGCGCTTCGCGGAGCAAACGTATCAGGTTGACTATGTGTACCCGGTCAAGAAGCTGAGCATTGAACTAGGGGTTAAGGGCATTCTTCGAACCAACGAAAGTGACTTCCAGCACCGAAATCTAAACTCCGAAACGGGACAATTTGTGATTCAGCCGGGCTTGAGTAACCAATTCAGAAACGAGCAAAATGTCTATGGAGCCTACAATACCTACCAGTATAACTTCAAAAAGTGGAGTGTGAAAGCGGGTGCACGCATTGAGCAGACAGTAATCAATGTCGACTTCCGGTCGTCGGAACTGCGGGTACGTCAGAACTACTTCAACATCATTCCGTCGGTGTCGGTCAATCGGAAGCTGAAAGGTAACAAAGCGCTGAATCTGGGCTATATGCAGCGCATCCAGCGGCCGGGTATTTACCAGCTCAACCCCTTTGTGGACCGCTCAAATCCAAGCTTTGAACGGACCGGTAACCCAAACCTGCGGCCTGCGCTGGTGAACGACGTGCAGCTAGGCTTTAACTGGTCCAAGAAGGTGTCGGTCAATGCAGGGCTGGGCTTTACATTTTTCCGCGATCTTATCTTCCCCGTGTCGGTTTATGACTCTACGACGCAGATCACCCGGACCTCCTATGGCAATACCGGCCGGGCCAAACTACCCAGCGGTAGCCTGAACATCAACTATCCCGTGAGCAAGCGCTGGAACATGAGCCTGAACAGCCGCGCGGCCTATGGCATGGTAGAAGGTCTCGTAAACGGGGTACTTATAAAGAACCAGGGGCTGATGTACAACCTCAATATCTCGACCGGCTATCGGCTGGAAAAAGACTGGCGCGTCAACGCGAACCTGAACGTCAACGGCCCCAGCATAAACCTGCAGGGTACTTCCAATAGCATGATCAGCTCCTCATTTAGCGTGAACAAAGATATAGTCAAAGACAAGCTTTCTTTCTCGGCTTCGGTGAATAACCCTTTCACCAAATTCCGGCGTGACTACCGGGAATCCTTCGGACCGGACTTTGTTCAGAGCAACGAACGCTGGGACTACTTCCGTACCTTCAGTGGTAGCTTCAACTACAAGTTTGGCAAGTTGAAAGAAGGGATCAAGAAGAACAAGCGGGGTATCCGGAACGACGACGTCCAGAACGGAAACTAACGAGGTACCTACTCACTCAGAAAGCCGCGTTCATAGCTGAACAAAACTGTCCGATTTCGGACAGTTTTGTTCAGCTATTTGCATGTAAGTTATTGGTTGTCAGTAGGCTGTTGCGCTGGTATAGCTTTTGTCTATCCCATTGAAATGCCTTTGGTTATGCTCCAAATCTACCTGCCAATTGCGCTCAGAAATCTGTGGCGGCACCGAGGGGTCGCGGGCATTACTATGGGTGGGCTGGCTATTGGTGTAGCGGCCTGTTCGCTGATGGTGCAGTACGTGAGGTTTGAGAAGCGGGCTAAGCTGGCAAAACTGAACGAGAAGTATCTGAGTAAAAGCAGCCTCCGGCTCCGGATGCAACCCCTGACAAACATTCACTTCCATTTTGACTCCATAACGGCCCGTTCTCTAAGCCGGGCCAAAGAAGTGGGCCTGCGCAAAACCATTGGTGCCGGACAAGACCAGCTGATAGGTCAGTTTCTGGCGGAGGCTTTTCTCTATATACCTTCTACCCCTTACCTACAACTGCCATGATACAGAATTATCTGAAAATCGCCTTCCGTAACCTATTGCGGCACCTGAGCTTCTCACTCATCAATATTGTCGGTCTGGCAGTGGGGATAGCGGCCTGTCTGCTGATCCTGCATTACGTCAGCTATGAGCTGAGCTACGATGATTTTCATGCCAAGGGCGACCGGATCTACCGCGTCCGGCAGGACCGCTACAACGATGGCGTGCTGAGTACGCAGTGGGCGGGGGGCGCTTTCGCGGTGGGTAATTCGTTCAAGGATGCTTTCGGAGAGGTAGAAGACTACGTGAAACTGGTAAAGACACGGGCGCTGATAGCCACCAACGGCGACGAGCGGCAGAAGATAGAGAAGACCTACTGGGCCTCGGCCTCTTTCTTTAAAGTTTTTTCGTACCCACTGATACAGGGCGACCCCGCCACGGCCCTGGCCGAACCCAATACGGCGGTGATTACGGAAACAGTAGCCCAGCGGTTGTTTCGAAACGAAAATCCAATGGGTAAGAGCATACAGATTAATCAGAACCAGGTGTATAAGGTAACGGGAGTCATGAAAGACATGCCGGCTAACTCCCACCTGAAAGCGGATATGCTGCGCTCGTACGTGACTTTTGTCAACCAGACCACCCGCGACGGCAATGGCCCCGAGACGGCCTGGCAGTGGGATGGCTGCCTGACCTATGTTCAGCTCCGGCCCGATGCGAATCCCCAGGCTTTGGAGGCGAAGTTTCCTGCCCTGGTAGATAAGCTGGCCGGCGAAGACCACAGGAAGTATAATTCATCAGCGGTGTACCTGCTTCAGCCGCTGAAAGACATCCACCTCTACTCACACTACATGGAAGAGGCCGAACCCAACGGCGATGGTACTACCGTGTACCTCTTGCTGGGGGTAGCCTTCTTCATTGTATTCATTGCCTGGGTCAACTACGTCAATCTGGCTACGGCGCGGGCTATCAACCGGGCCAAAGAAGTAGGCGTACGTAAGGCCGTAGGTTCGCTGCGGAGCCAGCTCATCGGGCAGTTTCTGGCGGAGTCGGCGTTGCTCAACGGACTGGCGGTAGCGCTGGCCCTGGTACTGGTGGCGCTGGTAATACCGCTGTTCAACGAGCTGTCTGGGCAGGAACTGACGCTGTCTCTGCTGGGCAATGCGGAGTTTTGGCTGGCGCTGATGGCATTGTACGTAACCGGAGTGTTCTTCTCTGGTCTGTATCCGGCGTTTGTGTTGTCGGGCTTTCAGCCGATAGCTGTTCTCAAAGGTAAGATAAGTACTTCCGGCCAGGGAATTATACTGCGTAAGTCGCTGGTAGTCATGCAGTTTACCGCTTCGCTGTTTTTGCTTGTGGGTACTTTCGTGGTATTCCGGCAAATCAAGTACATGCGGGAGCAGGCATTGGGTATTAATATAGACCAGACGCTGATCGTCAACCCGCCCATTGTCCGGAATGACTCTACCTATATGAATCAGATGACGGCCTTTAAGCAGGAGCTGCTACGGCAGCCTAGTATAAAGCATATAACTGCCTCAACGGTGGTGCCGGGGCAACCGTCAGACTGGAATGCGGGCGGTATACGCCTGGTGGGAACCGACGAGGCGAAAGGTAAGCAGTACCGCGTCATTGGGGTAGACTACGACTTCCGCAAAGCCTACGATATAAAACTGCTGGCGGGACGCGATTTTTCAAAAGAGTTCGGTTCCGACCCCAAAGCAGTTTTATTCAACAAAATGGCGGCGAAGCATCTGGGCTTCGATCAGCCGGAGCAGGCCATCGGCAAGCAGATCGACTTCTGGGGCCAGACCTTCACCATTGTGGGTGTAACCGATAACTTCCACCAGCAGTCGCTGCGCGATGCCTACGAGCCGCTTATCCTGCGCCTGATACCGGACGTGGGAGGGTACTTTTCGGTCAAGATGGAAACCGGCGATATCAACAATACCATCGAAAAGGTACAGGCCGAATGGAACCGCTTCTTCCCCGGCAATCCATTTGAATATACTTTCCTGGACGACCGTTTTAACGAACAGTACCGCGCCGACCAGCGGTTTGGGCAGGTATTCGGGCTGTTTACGGTACTGGCGATCCTGGTGGCCTGTCTGGGTCTGTTCGGTCTGGCGTCGTTTACCATTGTCCAGCGTACCAAGGAAATCGGCATCCGGAAGGTACTTGGAGCGTCGGTAATGGGAATCCTGCAGTTGTTCTACCGGGAGTTTGCCTTCCTGATTATACTGGCCTTTATTGTGGCTACCCCGCTGGCCTGGTATGCGACCAGTCAGTGGTTACAGACCTACGCTTTCCGAATTACGCCTGACTGGGAATTGTTTGTGTTTCCTTTTGTACTGGTACTGACCATTGCCCTGCTGATCGTTTCGTACCAGACCCTTAAAGCGGCCCTGATGAATCCGGTGCGGTCATTGCGAAGTGAATAAAAGTAAAGCGGCCGGCCGCTATTCATTCTACCGCTACTAAGCAAGATTAATTTTCTTAAACCTCTAAATAAATTAATACGTATGAGTCACATAGCTATCCCGATTCCTCCGCTTCCAGGCAAGCAGGAGATTGAAGTGGAAGTAACCATCAACGGACAGAAGCAGCAACTGCACTACCGCGTGGAGCTATTCTACTGGGATGACTGCAGCAATCCCCAGGGCCACCGCGCCGACTGCATCAGCGAGATGCTGTCGCACCACGACCCCGACTGGACCGTGTACTACATCGGAGCGCCTACCGATGAATTTGTACCCATCACCTTCGTGAAGAAGGAGAGCCGCCGCTTCCTGCAGGGAGCCACGGCTTAGTCGTACGCCTGCACCGGGACGGGAGCCATGGCTGGGGATGTACCTCAGCCATGGCTCCCGTCTTTTTTATAGTACCTGACTCTATTCTGCCTGACTTTACGATTTTTAGCCTCATTTATAATGGGTTGACGTAGCGCTGGGAATAGATTTTTTAGGGGATAATGTAGAAGCGAGAGTACCTAACCAGTCAAAAGTCAGATAGGAGAGATACCATGAAGTACATACTTAAAGCAGTTATAGCCTGTGTTGCATTGACGGGCCTGGTTGGATGTCAAAAGTCGACGGTAAGCGACAGCTGCCGGGAGCAGGCACGTGACGACCGGGTATGCTACCAGGTATATGATCCCGTGTGTGGCTGTAACGGTAAGACGTACTCCAATGACTGTGAGGCCGAGGCCGTCGGTATCACCAGCTTCACCAAAGGACCCTGTAACGGATAGAAGCCATGAGATATTCTTTATTAGTACTACTCCTGTTTGGGCTGCTGATGGCCTGTCAAAATGAGGAAGACATCAACCCTGATGGTACCATCGAAACCAATGCCCAACTGGTAAACAACCTGCCGGTAGACGGGTGCGAGTGGCACTTTATGATCAATCACGGTAGCCACACCACTTTTTACCTTCCTACTAAGGCAACGGCCTTCCGGGTCGAAACCATCATAGCTACCCTGCCGAAAACGGGAGGGGCCATAACCAGCCGGGTCAGGATCAGGTACCGCCCGACCAGTCAGAAGGGGCAGGTACAGTGCGGCTTTGGACGTATAGCCGAGTACGATGAGATAGAAATAATCGAGATTAGAGAAAGATAGTCTTAGAGGGAAGAAGGCAGGTTAGTTGAGGTGGTCCGGGAGGGTCACCTTTTTTATATTCAACGCATGGTGTGGGCCTGGTCATGTACCTGTCCTGTTTGGGCATAATGGCACTTTATAAAGTTAAATCCAACTATCTGACTACTAGCAGCAACAGCAGTGAAATAAGCAGCAGAATATATGTCAGAGTGACCTTTTAAATTTTCTGTAAAAATGTTTGAAATAGATAGTAGGAAATATGCATCAAAAGCTTATTATTGAACTATTAAAAGATTTTGTAGCATTATGGGTAAAGCAATCAAACTTCGCAAAGGCTACGATATTAATCTTGTCGGAAAGGCCGAATACGTCCTCACTCCACTTCCCATGTCCGATGTTGTAGCCATCAAACCAACTGATTTCAAGTCAGTTGTTCCTAAGTTAATGGTAGAAGTAGGGCAGGAGGTGCTGGCAGGCCAGCCTGTGTTTTTTGACAAGGCCAACCCAGCTATAAAAGTAGCCTCACCCGTAAGTGGGGAGGTGGCCGAGATCGTGCGGGGGGAGAAGCGACGAATCCTCGAAATCCGGATCATCCCTGACCGCACTGACCTTCGTTATCTCCCTTATCCACAGGTAGATCCGATTGGACTTTCCCGTGAAGCTATCATTGAGCGCCTGCTTGAGGGAAGCTGCTGGAACTACATCAGACAGCGCCCTTACACGCTGATAGCCAATCCCGAAGACATCCCTAAGGGTATATTTATCTCCTGCTTTGACACCGCTCCCCTGGCTCCGGATATAGAGTACATTCTGGATCAGGAAAAAGAAAGCTTTCAGGCTGGTCTGGCGGCCCTGCAAAAGCTGGCCCCCGGACGGCTGCATATCAGCCTGAGAGGAGGAGCCGATAATAAGATCAGGGAAACGGATCTGGCTGGTATCCCTTCCGAAAACATCCACTACTTCCAGGGCCCGCACCCGGCTGGCAACGTAGGGGTGCAGATTCACCACCTGTCGCCCATCAAAAAGGATGAAGTAGTCTGGTACGTACAGCCGCAGGATGTTGTCATCATAGGCCGACTATTCCGGGAAGGACGGTACCGGGCTGAGCGCGTTGTAGCTCTGACAGGTAGTTGCGTACAGGCGCCCCAGTATTTCCGGGTACTTCCGGGTCAGAAGCTTAGCTCTATCCTGGATGGCCGCCTCAAAGAGGGTAAGCTACGTATCGTACAGGGTAATATCCTGACCGGAGCCACTTCATCCGACGACGATTTCCTGTCCCACTATTGCAATCAGTTGACAGTTGTACCCGAAGGAGACGAGCCGGAGTTTCTGGGCTGGTTACTGCCGGGTGTTGATAAGCTCAGCCTCTCACGCACCTATTTCTCGTGGTTGTTTCCCAAACGTACCTACCAGCTTGATACCAACATGCACGGTGAAGAGCGCGCTTTTGTCATGACGGGCCAATACGATCAGGTGCTCCCTATGGACATTATGCCCGTCATGTTGCTGAAAGCCATTCTGGCCAAAGACATAGAGCGGATGGAGCAGTTGGGTATCTATGAAATAGCGGAGGAAGACTTCGCTTTATGTGAATTTGTGTGTACTTCCAAGATCGAAGTACAGCGTATTATTTCGGAAGGGCTGGAATACGTCCGTACCGAAGGGTAGCTTACTCCCCATACAGTAGCGAACAGTAGTTTGTAGTAGGATTGCTTTGAATCGATAGCTCAGGTTATGGCCCCCATGGGCACAGGACCTGAGAATATAGCTTATCTGGTTTGTAAGTATCAAAAGACCCATCAGGACAGATATGTCCCTGACGGATCTGTAACCTATATCTGAACCTTTAATACTACTCGTGCCGTGAAACCAATCCGTACGCTTGTTGACACTGCAAAGCCGCACTTCCACAAAGGAGGGCGCTTTGAGAAGTTACACCCGGCTTTTGACGCGCTGGAGACTTTCCTGTTTGTACCCGGCCATACCACCCATAACGGAGTACACATTCGTGATGCCATGGATCTTAAACGAGCCATGTTCACGGTAATAGTAGCCCTCACGCCTACCTTATTGTTTGGCATGTGGAACGTGGGCTACCAGCACTACCAGGCGTATGGTATGCAGGTGTCCTTTGTAGATAACTTCCTTTTTGGCGCTCAGAGGGTACTTCCCATTGTCATCGTGTCCTATGCCGTAGGGTTGGGTGTGGAGTTCATCTTTGCGATCCTGCGGGGGCATCAGGTGAGTGAAGGATATCTTGTGACGGGTATGCTCATTCCGCTTATTCTGCCCGTAACCATACCCCTCTGGATGGTGGGACTGGCGGCTATATTCTGTACCGTACTGGGCAAAGAGATCTTCGGTGGTACGGGTATGAACTTCATGAACCCGGCGCTGCTGGCCCGGGCCTTCCTGTTTTTTGCTTTTCCGGCCTACATGACCGGCGACGTCTGGGTGGACCTTACACCCGAGCCGGGTCATGCACTGGTAGATGCCTATTCAGGAGCCACCAGCCTGGTCGCTTTTGATACCAACTGGACGGATATGCCTTCGGCCTGGCGTCAGTTCTGGGGCTTTGAAGCGGGCTCCATCGGCGAAACCAGCACCTTTGCCTGCCTGCTGGGTGCCCTGCTTCTGATTGGTACCGGAGTAGGTAGCTGGAAGATCATCGTGGCCTGTTGTCTGGGGGCCCTGGGCATGGGACTGCTTATGAATGTACTGGCTCCGGCGGATATCGCCAACCATGCCATGCACACACCGGCCTACTACCACCTGCTGATGGGAGGCTTTGCGTTCGGAGCCGTATACATGGCTACCGACCCGGTGAGTGCGGCACATACCGAACGGGGTAAGTGGATCTACGGAATCCTGATCGGCGTCTTTACAGTGGTGCTGCGGGTATTTAATCCGGCTTATCCGGAGGGCGTGATGCTGGCTATTCTGCTGATGAATGTCTTTGCACCACTCATTGATCATGTCGTAGTTGAGCAACACATCAAAACCCGGTCTAAGCGTGCATAGCAATAAATATACACTTATCTACGCGGCCGTGCTGTCGGTACTGACAGCAGTGATACTGGCCGTGACTGCCGAGGGGCTGAAGCCCGCTCAGCAGGCCAACGTTATACTGGACACCAAGGCTAACATCCTGAAAGCCGTCCGCCTCGACCTAACGGAGCGGCAGCAGATCGAGCAGACCTACGAGAGTCGTATCAGAGAGGTAGTACTCAATGTTTCCGGGGAAGAACTGGAGGGAGTAGATGCTAAGGATATCGACATGAAAGAAGAAACGGATAAGGATTGGAAAGAGCGTCGGCTGCCCCTGTACGTGTACACAGCACCGGAAGGGGACAAAAATTATATCATACCCGTGCGGGGTGTAGGGCTGTGGGGGCCAATATGGGGGTACATCTCGCTCGAAGGCGACTTTAATACCATCTACGGAGCCTACTTCGATCACAAGGGCGAAACGCCCGGACTGGGTGCTGAAATAGCCGAAAAGCCCTTCCAGGACCAGTTCCGGGGCAAGAAGATCATGTCGGAGGACGGTCAGTTTGTGTCGGTAAACGTGATCAAAAAGACGGACAAGCTTGAGTACGGTGAGATGTACCGGGTCGATGCCATTTCGGGAGGGACCATCACTTCGCAGGGGACCAACGATATGATCAAAGAAGGGCTGGAGCCGTACCTGACCTATTTCAAAAAGAACAAGAGTAATAACCTTATAAGTGAGTACCGTAAGTGAATCAGTATAGTTAAGCGATTATTCAACAGACCATTGCATGTGTTATGAATGAAGAAGAACAACTGATGAGTGAGGAAGAACAGCTCACCACCGTACGGGAAGAGGCTACCACCGCTACCCCGTCCGTAGTACCGGTTAAGAAAAGAGAAGCTTTATTTTCAAAAAAGAATGTTCAGACCCTTCGGGACCCGCTGGATGACACCAATCCCGTCACCGTGCAGGTCTTGGGTATTTGTTCGGCGCTGGCCGTCACGGTGCAGATGAAGCCCGCCCTGATCATGGCGTTGGGGGTTACGTTTGTGGTAGCCTTCTCCAACCTGATCGTATCCATGCTGCGGCGCACCATACCCACCCGCATTCGGATCATCGTGCAGCTGATTATCGTAGCCATGCTGGTTACCATCGTAGATCAGCTCCTGAAAGCTTATATGTTTGACATCAGCAAGAAGCTATCCGTATTCGTAGGACTCATCATTACCAACTGTATCGTGATGGGGCGTCTGGAAGCCTTTGCGCTGGCCCAACGGCCCTGGCCGGCTTTTCTGGATGGTATTGGCAATGGCCTCGGCTATGGGTTGATACTCCTGGTGGTGGCCTTCTTCCGCGAGCTGTTCGGGGCAGGTACCCTCTTTGGCTTTAAGGTGGTACCTCAGTGGGCTTATGATATGGGCTACGTCAACAACGGCCTGATGGTACTTCCTCCGGCGGCTTTGTTTGTGATCGGGATCTACATCTGGTGGCAGCGCAGCCGTAACCAAAAGCTGATCAACGTGTCCTGAGTAAAGGGTATGAATAAATGGCCTGTGGGGACACAGGCCATGGTGTTGCGATGCTGAAAAGCTATTTGCTTTTAGCTACTCTTCTAACACCTAACCAGCTAATAACTAAATATCTAACAGCTATGTATGAGCTAATTAATATATTTATCAGGGCCATTTTTATCGAGAATGTAATCTTCGCCTTCTTCCTGGGGATGTGTTCGTTCCTGGCCGTGTCCAAGAAGATCAAGACCGCCTTTGGACTGGGGCTGGCAGTTATATTCGTAATGGTACTGACCACCCCGCTCAACTACCTTATCCTGAACTATATGCTGGGAGAAGGAGCCCTGGCCTGGATACATCCGTCACTGGCTTCGGTGGATCTGACCTTCTTAGCCTTTATTCTATTTATCTCCACCATCGCGGGAGCCGTGCAGTTGGTCGAGATGAGCGTGGAGAAGTTTGTGCCGGCGCTTTATGCCTCGTTGGGTATCTTCCTGCCGCTCATTACCGTTAACTGCTCCATCCTGGGTACTTCGCTATTCATGCAGGAGCGTCAGTATACCTTCGCCGAAACCGCCGTTTTCTCCTTAGGAGCGGGCGTTGGGTTCTTTCTGGCCATAGTACTACTGGCAGCCATTCGGGAGCGGCTTCGTTACTCCAACGTTCCCCAGCCTCTGCAGGGTCTGGGCATTGCGATGATTATTACGGCTCTGATGGGCCTGGCATTTTTGAGTTTTTCCGGAATCAAACTCTGACCGCTCATGCTACCCGTACTTACCACCAGTGTACTTGTTTTTATAATCATTATCCTGTTGCTGGCTTTTCTAATCCTGCTGGCTAAGGAACGGTTACTGCCCCAGCGTGATGTAGCTATCATCATCAATGATAACAGGGATACGCCCCTGGTAGTAAAGCCGGGTTCTTCGCTGCTGTCCACGCTGGCGGCGCGTGATATATTTCTTTCCTCGGCCTGTGGGGGAGGAGGTACCTGTGCCATGTGCAAGTGCCAGGTATACGAAGGGGGGGGCGAAGTACTACCTACCGAAACCAACCACCTCAACCGCCGTCAGGTCAAAGAGCGGATACGGCTGGCCTGTCAGGTCAAGGTCAAGGAGGATATGCGCATTGAGGTACCCGCCGAGGTATTCGGGGTGAAGAAGTGGGAGTGTACGGTGGAGTCTAACTACAACGTAGCAACCTTCATCAAGGAGTTCATGGTAAAGCTGCCGGAGGGGGAACACCTGGACTTTAAAGCAGGAGGCTACATCCAGATCGACATACCCGAGACGGTAGTCAACTACAAGGATATGGATATCACGGCGCACCCGCTCTACCACGACTCGCCCTACAAGTTTCAGGAAGACTGGGATAAGTTTGGGTTGTGGCCGCTTAAGATGGTGAATGACGAGCCTATATTCCGGGCCTACTCCATGGCCAATCACCCCGCCGAGGGCAACATCATCAAGCTCACCGTCCGGATCGCTACGCCTCCCTTCGACCGTGCCCGTAACGGGTGGATGGACGTCAACCCGGGGGTAGCTTCTTCCTACATATTCAGTCGGAAGCCCGGTGATAAGGTGACCATATCAGGACCTTACGGAGAATTCTTTATCAAAGAAACAGATCGTGAAATGTTGTATATAGGCGGGGGAGCCGGTATGGCTCCTATGCGCTCGCACCTGTTCCACCTGTTCCATACGCTGAAGACTGAGCGCAAAGTGACCTTCTTCTACGGCGGCCGTACCCGCAAGGAGCTGTTTTACATTGACGAGTTCAGACAGATTGAAAAAGAATTCCCTAACTTTAAGTTTGTCGTAGCCCTGGATGGTCCCCTGCCCGAAGACAACTGGACGGTAAAGAAAGACCTCGACGATCCCGAGGGCGACGGATTCATTGGTTTTGTTCATAACGTGGTTATCAAAGAATTCTTGAGTAAACATCCCGCTCCTGAAGACCTGGAAGTGTACTTCTGCGGTCCGCCGATGATGAACCAGTCAGTCATTAAAATGGCTGATGACTGGGGCATACCATCCGAAAACGTATCCTTTGACGATTTCGGTAGCTAATGCGGTTAAAGTTTGTCTGTGTACTTATGGTTTGGGCGGGTTGGCTGGCGGGATGTCAGTCTACCCGGAAGAGCTATACCCATCTCGAAGGGCAGGCCCAGGGTACTACCTTCCGGATCGTCTACAACGATTCGTTAGCCAGGGACTATTCACATGCCGTGGATAGTATATTCAGGGTGATCGACCACAGCATGTCCCTCTGGGATAGTACCTCGGTGATCAGCGGGTTCAACGCCAATCGCTCCTATGTACGAGCCGATCCCCATTTTGCCACTGTATTCAGGAAGGCACAGGAGGTTTCAGCCAGTACCAGTGGCTACTTCGATGCCACCGTAGGGCCGTTGGTAAAAATCTGGGGATTCAGCTATAAGAAAGGCTTACCCCAACCCGATTCGGCCCGGGTAGATAGTCTGCTCCGATTGGTTGGATATAAGAAGGTCCGGCTGGAGGGAGGGCAGCTACAGAAAGAGACTCCAGCCATGGAGGTAGATTTTAATGCTATCGCTCAGGGTTATACGGTGGATGTGATTGCTGACTTCCTGAAAAGTAAGGGAGTAAAGAACTACCTGGTAGAGATAGGAGGGGAAGTACGGGCCGAGGGACGGAACGAGCGAGACGAAACCTGGCATATAGGTATAGACAAGCCCGTAGATAACAGCGAGGAGGGACGGCCCCTGCAGACGGTCGTACCGCTGAGCGGACGGGCGCTGGCTACCTCAGGTAGCTACAGGAAGTTTGTCGAGCGCGATGGGCGTCGGTACAGCCACGCCATTGACCCGCATACGGGTTTTCCTATTACACATAGCCTACTCAGTATATCAGTGATCGCCGACGACTGCATGACCGCCGACGCTTACGCCACGGCTTTTCTGGTGATGGGGCTGGACAGAGCCTTACCCATTGCGAAGGCGCACAATTTGGAACTCTACGGCATTTATGAAGGCGAGGGTGGTGCCTTGCAGGTGTACAGTAGTCCGGGCTTCGGGGAGAAAGAGTGAGTGCAGAATTATGAATTCTTAATGCTGAATTAGTTTTTAGTAGGGAAATGAAGGACAGGTCTCTACTTAACCTGTAACGCATCCTGCTACTTCGCAGCGCCAGCTTCTAAATTCTCTTCCTGCTTTTCACAGGCTTCTCCGGCCTTGCGGCCACAAACTCCGCAGGTCACTCCATCATTCCGCAGGTAAGGGTTGTTGTTGGCACAGGTTCCCCTGAACTCACCTCCTTTCACAAAGAGGAGTCGCAGGCTGAACAGAAAGAATCCGATCAGCACCAGCACAATCGATACGATCAGGACAGGTACCATAGCTATCTTTTTTAGTAAATATACACGTAATGGACTTCAATAAAAATATAATAATAAATTTCTTATAAAGATTTGTATTAAAGACAGTGAATTAGTATCTTCGATTTATTCTTCTTTCTCCTTACTAACTCAAAATGATGTAGTTATGACCTCAGTCAAAAAACTGTTGGACGGGAAGGCTGTTTCTGCCGTATGGAGCGTAACGCCTGATACTACCGTTATCGACACCCTGCATTTTATGTCTGAGAAGAATATCGGAGCCGTGGTGGTGCTGGATGAGGAAAGGCTGGCGGGTATCTTCTCGGAGCGTGATTATGCCCGCAAGGGAATTATTCAGGGGCGCAAAGCCAAGAGTACACCTATCGGTGAAGTCATGACTGAGCATGTTTTTACGGTTTCGTCGGACATGGGTATTCAGGAGTGTATGAAGCTGTTCAGTGAGAAGAAGATCCGCCACCTGCCCGTTGTGGATCAGGGACGGGTAGTGGGGGTACTCAGCATCGGCGACATTGTTAATTCCATCATGAGTGAGCAGCGGCAGCACATTCAGTTTCTGGAACACTACATTACCAACGCCTGACGTACTTCCGACCTATAGCCACTCACTTTTACACTCTCTTTCGGGCTCCTATTTATCTTCTTTAAGGGTACCACCCGCTGATACAGGTGGTCCTGGTCTTCTTTTGTCTCTACGCAGAGGCCATCTTCCGCCCATGGGCTAAAAAAAATGTTTGGATGGTTTACAACCCCTTTGGCTTATACCGACTCTATGTAGGTGTAAACCAAAGGGAATACACCATCTATGCAACTGATTTCAAAAACTACTTTGTTGGTACTACTGCTTTGGGGTAGCCTCCCCGGATGCCAGGATCAGGATGCAGTAAAGGAATGCCAGGAGCGTCCACGCGACGACCGGGCCTGCTATGAGATATACGCTCCCGTGTGCGGGTGCAACGGCAAGACGTATCCCAACGATTGTGAAGCCTTAGCGGCGGGCATTACCCGCTTTACGGAAGGGCCTTGCAAGCAAGCGGATTAAGGCACCAGCCGGTATAGTTTTTTAATTTTTATTCACCTTTTATTCACCTTAAACCTAAAATCAATTAGCCATTATGAAACTAGTAATCACACTATTTGGTCTGCTGGCGTGGGCAAGCTGTCAGGAAAATGAAATACCTCTTGAAAATGTAGTCGATTCGGAAGCTACCGTAGTGAGCAACCTGGCTGCCGATGGGTGCGACTGGCACATAGAGGTACCGTCGGGTGAGCAGACTTATTACTATGTACCTACTAAAGCCACCGAAGATAAACTGAAGTCAGCTGTGGAGGCTTGGAAAACCGAGAATAGCTACAGCTTTACCCCTATTTCCATTAAGTACCGTGCTACCAGCGGCAAGCAGTCGGTTGAGTGCGGATGGGGCAAGAAGAGCGAATTTACGGAGATAGAGATCCTGGAAGTAAAGAAAAAATAAAAAGTAAATCCTGTTCATCTGCGTACATCAAGTGTCCGGTAACGGGCACTTTTTTGTTTGCTGTAAAAGGTAATTAGCTGATAGTGAGTGCTTATAGGAGGTGGGTATGGTTATTGGGTAAAGTAGATAAAGGAAATATTTCTGAGCAGTGACGCAACCTGCCGACCTGTTATTCCATCCTTAAAAAAACATACCTATAACCATGAAAAACAAAAGTATACTCCTGCTCATCTGGGCGATAGTAATCTCCGCCGCTGTCTATGCCCAGTCCAACGACGAATCACCCTATTCGACTAAAACATTTACCGGCTCGCTCAGCGCCCTGCGCGTAGAGACATCCGGCGGTTCTATCGCGGTGGAAGGTACCAACAGCAACGGCGTCAGGGTTGATATGTATGTGCATCCCAATAACTGGAACGGTCGTAATAACCTGAGCCAGGCCGAAATTGAAGAGCGTCTCAAAGAGTACGACATCGACATCCGGACCGAAGGCAGCACCGTCATTGCGACCGCCAAGCGCCGCAACCGTGACAACAACGACTGGAAGCGGAGCCTTTCTATCGGTTTTAAAGTATATACTCCCCGTAACATGCAGACCAACCTCCGCACCAGCGGCGGTAGCATCCGGATCGCCTCTCTGTCGGGCGAGCAGAATTTTACCACCAGTGGCGGTAGCATCAAGGTACGTGACCTGGATGGTGTCGTGCGTGGTCGTACCTCGGGAGGTAGTATAGAAGTGGATAAATGCTCCAAGGATGTTGAACTCGTAACGAGCGGAGGCAGCATCAAGGCCAACGACCTGAACGGTAAGATCACACTAAGAACTTCCGGGGGCAGCATAGCCCTTAATAACCTGGATGGTGACATTGAGGCTAAGACCAGCGGAGGCAGTATCAAAGGCGATGGGATCAAAGGTGCCCTGAATACGGGTACTTCGGGTGGCTCCATTCGTTTGGCCGGGGTAGCCGCCAGCCTCCGGGCCAGCACCAGCGCCGGTGGTATTGAGGTAGACTTTGATAAACTGGGTGAGTACGTAACCCTGTCTACGTCGGCGGGTAGTGTACGGGTACAAATGCCGCTGGACAAAGGGCTGGATCTGGACTTGCGTGGCAATAAGGTAAATGTACCTCTGAAAAACTTCAGCGGCCACGCCGGTAATGACCGCGTAGAAGGCCGCCTCAATGGAGGTGGTATACCGGTGAAGCTGTCAGCGAGCAGCGGTAGCGTATACATCAATCAGTAGCAACTATTTTTAGCGGGTTTTTAAGGCTTGTTCGCCTTTGAACAAAAGTGTCCGATATCGGACACTTTTGTTTTTGTTGGGTGTAGTAAACGGTTGATTTACAGCGTATAGTGGAGATTGGCATAGCTTTTAGTACTAGTAGGGTACTTGCCGGTGGAATAGTGTAAGTACTTTCCATCTATTAGCCATGACTATTTAATCATCAGGAGAAGCTAAAAGCTGACCACCACTACCTTAATGCCAAAACTGCTATGCTCTTTAACTACTTCAAGATCGCCTGGAGAAACCTGCTGAGAAACCGCGTGTATACCCTGCTCAACGTGGCGGGGCTGTCGCTGGGCCTGGCCTGCGCCCTGCTGGTATTCTGGTTTATACGCTTCCAGACCACCTTCGATGACTACCATTCCAATAGTGAGCGTATCTACCAGGTCACCACCGAATTTAAGTTTGATGGTAGCAGCTACTCACGCGGGGTACCTCCTCCGATGTGGAAGGCCATGCGTACCGAAATGCCTAACCTCACTACTGCCATGTGCGTGGGAGCGTATGACCTGCTACTGGCTACGCTGACCAGCGAAGGTAGACCCGATAAAAAATTTAAGGAAGAAGGCCTGAAGTCAGCCTATGTACAGCCAGAGTACTTCTCCATATTTGACTATACCTGGCTAGTCAATGACGCGAAGCGCGCACTCAGCAAGCCCAACACCATTGTACTGAGCGAGCAGATGGCCGTGAAGTACTTTGGGAAGCAGGACCCCATCGGTAAAATTATCCGGTTGGATAACCAGCTGGATCTGGAGGTGACGGGTATCGTCAGTAATCCCCGCCCCAACAGTGAGCTGCCCTACGAGTTTTTTGTATCCTTTGCTACGCTCGAGGCCAACCCCAAATACCGGTATGGCGGTCCTGATCTGGACCAGTGGGGCGGCGTGAATTCCAATACCTACTGCTTTACTCTGCTCCCCCCCAATAGCAGCGTCACTCAGGTGCGAAAGCAACTGGAGGCGCTCAATAAGAAGTACCACGGCGACGACTACAAGTCCTACTTCCATCACCTGGTACCTTACTCGGAGATGCACCACTCCGAAACCTACTACGGCGCTATGCCCATGAAGTGGATCTATATCATGGGTGCCATCGGGCTATTTCTGATCGTGACAGCCTGCTTCAACTTCATCAATATGGCAACGGCTCAGGCCCTGCGCCGCTCTAAGGAAGTAGGCGTACGGAAGTCCATCGGTGGTACCCATTCGCAGGTATTTGTCCAGTTTCTGACTGAAACTACCCTGATCACGCTGGCGGCGCTGGTCGTAGGCCTTGGACTAGCTACCCTACTCCTGCCCAACATTGGCGAGTGGCTCGACCAGAAGAACGGCTGGCCAACTATCGTAGAATGGTCTGACCCTACCTTATGGGCGTTTATGTCGGGCCTACTGGTGGTAGTGGTGCTGCTGGCCGGCTCCTATCCGGGAATGATCCTGGCCGGCTTCCGGCCGGTACTCGCCCTGAAGGGCTCCGTTACTACCCGCCACATCGGGGGCATGTCGGTACGCCGGGGCCTGATCGTATTTCAGTTTGTGCTGATCCAGTTGCTGGTGATCTGTACCCTGGTGGTGAATAATCAGGTGGACTTCATGCTGAATCAATCCGTCGGTTACGAAACCAAAGGGATTGTGCAGGTACCGATTCCTTCACCCGATAAGGTCAATCAGGCTACTTTCCGTGAGCGGTTGCTGGGTATCCCTGGTGTAGCCGATGCTTCGTTCTGCCTGTTTATGCCTACCGACCAATCCGCTAATACAACGAACTTCCGGTTTGATACCCGGCAAAAGGATGAAGTATGGCAGATCAATACCAAGAATGCCGACCACAACTACATCAATACGTTTGGCCTACAGCTCGTCGCCGGCCAGAACATCCCCGTGAGTGACACTACACGAGGGTACCTGATCAACGAAAAGGTAGTGGAGCGCCTGGGCCTGAAAAGCCCCAACGAAGCTATCGGTAAAACCCTGCGCGTGTGGGGTAAGCCTGCGCCTATATACGGGGTTCTGAAAAACTGGAACAACGCCTCATTCCAGAATGACATTGATCCCGTGGTTATATTTACCTGGAAAGATATCCATTATAGCTGTGGAATAAAGCTGAATACTACCAACCTGCAGCAGAGCATGCAGGACGTAGAGAAGCTGTGGAATGAGTACTTCCCCGACCACCTCTACGAGCAGAAATTCCTGGATGAGCGGATTGCCGAAAGCTATCAGTTAGAAAAAATCATGCTGAAGCTGATCCGGGTCTTCTCGCTGATCGCCATATTTATCGGTTGTCTGGGTCTGTACGGTCTGGTGAAGTTTATGGCTTCGCAAAAGACGAAGGAGATTGGTGTACGTAAGGTACTGGGAGCCAGTCTGGGTAGTATACTGGCGCTCTTTGGCAAGGAAATTGCCATCCTGATCGCCATTGCGTTTCTTATTGCCGCGCCTGCTGGCTGGTACCTGATGAAAGCCTGGCTGGAAGACTATCAGTACAAAATACCCATCGGAGCTGGTATCATGCTGCTGGCTATCGCCCTGACGTTCCTGGTAGCGATCATTACCGCCAGCTACGAATCGCTGAAAGCGGCTCTCATGAATCCGGTAAAATCACTAAAAACTGAATAAAAGGAGAAAGGCGGCCGCAACGGCGGACCGCCGCCGTGCTGGAGGAAAGAAGAAAGTATTTTTTCTTTCCTCCAGCAACCTCCCTTCCTCCTTTCATACCTTTTGTCCTTTACTAAAAATAGCCATGATCAAGAATTATTTAAAAATCGCATTTCGTAACCTGAAGCGGCACAAGGCCTACGCCATTATCAACGTAGCGGGCCTGGCCATGGGCATTGCCTGTGCCATCCTGATCTTCACGCTGGTCAGGTACCACCTGAGCTATGATGCCTTCCACGCCCAGAGCGACCGGATCTACCGGTTCATTTCGGAGTTTCATGGCGAAGAGATCAACTACTCCAGCGGGGTACCTCAACCCCTGGGAAAGGCCTTCCGCAATGACTTGACTTTTGGCGAGAAAGTAGCCCGCGTGGCTGTCTTCGAAAATCAGTTGCTGTCACTACCACAATCGCCCGACAATAAGAAGTTTCAGGAAGAGCAGGGAGTAGCCTACGCCGAGCCTGAATTCTTCGACATCATGAGCTTTCCCCTGGTGCAGGGAGATAAGAAAACCGCTCTTGCCGAACCCAACACAGCGATAGTTACCCAGAAAGTAGCGAATAAGTACTTTGGCAGCGAAAATCCCATCGGCCAGACCATCCGCCTAGACAACCGCTTTGACTATAAGGTGACGGGGGTACTGCAGGACCTGCCTACTACGACCGACCGCCGCCAGGAGATATACCTTTCCTACGCTAACCTGAAAGACCAGAATGCCTGGCTGGCCAGTGATGAAAGCTGGGGTGGTGTATCCAGCGGGGTGAACTGCTTTGTGCTGCTGAAGCCGGGTGTTACCCAAGCTATGGTGGAAAAGGCACTTCCATCTATATCTGATAAGTACTACGATGCCGAAGGCGCCAAGGTGTTTCGGTTTAAGCTGCAGCCCGTCGCCGATATGCACTTTAACCCCGACCTGGGTGGCTACGTAGAGAAGAAAAACCTGTGGGCACTATCACTGGTAGGGCTGTTTCTGATCATTACGGCCTGTGTTAACTTCATCAATCTGGCTACGGCTCAGGCACTCACCCGCGCCCGTGAAATCGGTGTTCGTAAGGTACTTGGTAGCCTGAGGGCGCAGCTGTTCTGGCAGTTCATTTCCGAAACGGCCCTGATCACCGCTTTCGCGACGATGGTTGCTTTTGGACTGGCGCATCTGGCGTTGCCCTTTGCCAACCAGCTCTTCGAGTCCCAGATGACCATTAACCTCCTTCAGGACTACTACCTGATGGGCTTTTTGGCAGTACTGCTGGTCGTGGTAGTGTTCTTCTCTGGTTCGTATCCGGGGCTGATTCTGGCCGGTTTCCAGCCTATGCAGGCGCTGAAAGGCAAGCTGGCGCAAAAACACGTAGGAGGTTTTACGCTGCGTCGGGGTCTGGTAGTTACACAGTTTGCCATATCACAGATACTGATTATTGGGACCATTGTCATAGCCGATCAGATGCGCTACTCGCAGGAGTCAGATCTGGGCTTTAATAAGGATGCCGTAGTAATGCTGCCCGTACCGGTACGGGATCAGGCCAAACTAAGTACTCTGCGCAGTCGGGTGGAGCAGATAGCGGGCGTGAACGAAAGTGCGTATTGCTTCCAGGCGCCGGCGGCCAATGCTAACCTCAATACCGGGATGCGCTACGATACCCGTACCGAGGAGGAGGTATTTTCGATCAACATGAAACTGGCCGATAGCAAGTACCTGTCAACTTTTAATTTACAACTTGTAGCGGGTCGTAACATAGTACCGTCCGATACCGTGCGTGAATTTGTGGTGAACGAAACACTCGTAAAGAAACTGGGAGTGAAGTCGCCGGAGGAAGTGATCGGCAAGCAGCTCAGTGTCAACGGTGGTACCATGACGGCCCCGATCGTAGGGGTAGTGAAGGACTTCTATAACTACTCCTTCCGTACCGACATCAGCCCGGTATGTATCATGTCCGATATTAGCCGCTATCAGAACTACGCCATAAAAGTAAACACTGCTAACCTGCAGCCTACCCTGGCGGCTATCGAAAAGGTATGGAGTGATACCTTCCCCGAGTTCGTCTACAAGCACGAGTTTCTGGATGAGCGCATTGCTGAGTTTTATGCTCTTGACTCCATCATGCTCCAGCTGATCCAGTTCTTTGCCGGCGTAGCCATCTTTATCGGCTGTCTGGGCTTATACGGTCTGATTTCGTTCATGGCGGTACAGAAGACCAAGGAGATAGGGGTGCGCAAAGTGCTGGGCGCCAGCGTAGAAAATATCCTGTGGCTGTTCGGAAAAGAATTCGTTCGTCTGGTCATAATCGCCTTTGTACTGGCGGCTCCGCTGGCCTGGTGGGTCATGAACAAGTGGCTGACGGAGTTTAAGTACAAGATCGAAATAGGGGCAGGCATATTTGCCCTGGCTATTGCGGCTACGCTCCTTATTGCAGCGCTTACCGTAGGCTACCGCTCACTACGGGCCGCCCTTATGAATCCGGTGAGGTCGCTGCGCTCGGAGTAAGGGAGGAGAGGAGAAAAGGAGGAAAGCAGGAAAGTTTAGATTCATTCTCTATTCAGACCTTCCTCCCTATGTAGCGACGCTACGTTTTACAAAAAGCTAAAAACTAATCGCTACTAGCTAACTGCTACAAAGCTATGCTTCAGAACTACCTCAAAATCGCCTGGCGCAACCTGTTGAAAAACAAGGTCAATACTGCGATCAACATCATCGGGCTATCCATCGGGATGGTCTGCTGTATCCTGATTGTGATGTACGTGTCTGATGAGCTGAGCTTTGACCGCTACTGGCCCCAGGGGGAGCGCATCTACCGCATGGCGCTGGAGCGTAAGTACCCCGATCGTGTTACGAAGTACGCCATTATTCCCTCGTCGTACGCGCAGGACGTCAAGCGTGAGCTTCCGGAGGTAGAAGAGGTAGTACGTCTGGTACCTTTTGATGGAGACGGCACCGGAACTCTGATGAAGTACCAGGGACAAGTACTGGAAGAGAAGAATGTACTGGCGGCTGACTCAAGCTTCTTCAAAGTGTTTCAGGTGCCCCTCCTGCAGGGACACCCAGATCAGGTTTTGAGCCGGCCCAATACCGTGGTACTGACAAAGAGTACGGCTGAGCGTATCTTTGGAAAAAAAGATCCGGTGGGCAAAACCCTGGAACTGGTGAATGGGCCACAACTGGAGGTAAGTGGTATAGCCGAAGACCTGCCGGACAATGTCCATTTTAGATTTGATTTTGTAATAAGCTTAAGCGGCTTTCCTTTCGTACAACAGGAAAACTACACCAGTTTTTCGGTACTGACCTACCTCTTGCTGAAACCCAAATCTGATGCCCAGGTAGTGGAAAGCAAGCTACCGGCGCTCGTCGCGAAGTACGCCGCCGGGGAGATACAGCGTAGTTTTGGTTTGTCTTATCAGGAGTATGTCAAGGCCGGCAACGGCTACTACTATTTCCTGCAGCCCGTGCGGAGTATCCACCTGGACTCCAACCTGGAAGCCGAACTCAGGCCCAATGGTAATCGTAAAGTCGTTTATATTTTTTCGGTCATTGCGGTATTTGTCCTCCTTATTGCCTGCATCAATTTTATGAACCTGGCTACGGCGCGTTCGTCGGAGCGGGCTCGTGAGGTAGGTATCCGCAAAGCGCTGGGCTCGCACCGGAGCCAGCTGGCTTCGCAGTTTCTGACCGAGTCGGTTATGATGAGCTTCTTTAGCTTTCTGCTGTCGCTCCTGCTGGTAGGGGTACTGCTGCCTTCCTTCAACAATCTGGCGGGTAAGCAGCTGTCAGCCCAACTTTTGCTCCGTTGGGACATTCTCCCACTCATGCTGTTGCTGGCTCTGCTGATCGGTCTGGTGGCGGGTAGCTATCCGGCGGGGGTACTGTCGTCGTTTGAGCCCATTAAGGTACTGAAGGGTAGATTTATGTCTACCCGGCAGGGACACCTGCTTCGCAACGGGTTGGTAGTGTTTCAGTTTTCTATTTCAATAATTCTCATCATTTGTACGCTGGTTGTGCTGACCCAGCTCAAGTACCTGCAGGACAAAGAACTGGGCTTTACCAAGGAGGCGGTTGTTAATCTGCAGGGGACGGGCTTTCTGGGGCCCAATACCGAGGCCTTCAAGCAGGAACTGGGGCGGATAGCGGGGGTGCAGGCCGTAGGAGGTACCAATGCCACCCCCGGTTCGCAGGGAGGGTTCTTTGGTATTATTTTCCGGCAGGAGGGCCAAACCGAAACCGTAACCGGGCGCGGCACCGTGGTTGATGACAACTACCTGCAGGCCATGAATATAAAGTTGGTGGCCGGACGTTCCTTTTCCAGATCATTCAATGATTCTCTGTCGGTCCTTATTAATGAGGAGGCAATGAAGGAACTGGGCCTAACCGACCCCATTGGTAAAAAGCTTATAAGCGCGACGAATGGGGCTGATGTGACCTATACCATTGTAGGAATCATCAAAAACTTCCACTACCAATCGCTGCACCAGCGTATCGCGCCGCTGTTTGTGCTGAACAACCGCTGGGTTAGCCGCACCGACAACCGGATTGTTATCCGTATCCAATCCGAAGATCCGCAGGCCATTATTGCCCGCACCGAGCAGGTCTGGAAGAAGTACCTGCCTGAGCAGCCTTTTCACTATACTTTCCTGGAGTCAGACTGGGGCGCTCTCTACCGCGCCGAACAAGTATCACAAAGGATATTCAGCCTTTTCTCGTTACTGGCTATTCTCATTGCCTGTATGGGTTTGCTGGGACTGGCTATCTATATTATTCAGCAGCGTACCAAGGAAATCGGCATCCGGAAGGTACTGGGTGCTACGGTGGCCAGTATTGTGACCCTGCTTTCCATGGATTTTATGAAGCTGGTTTTGATAGCGCTTATTATTGCCGCTCCGGTGGCATGGTACGCCATGGATCGCTGGCTGCAGGACTTCGCCTACCGCATTGACATACCCTGGTGGGCCTTTGTACTGGCTGGAGTACTGGCCGTGCTCATTGCCTTCCTGACGGTCAGCTACCAGTCCATCAAAGCCGCCCTGATGAATCCGGTAAAGTCGCTAAGGAGCGAGTAAAAGGAGGAATGGAAGAAAGCAGGAAGGGAGGAAAGTAAAAAATGGAAGAATTGGATGATAAAAGAGTACTTTACGAAAGGTTTTGACTACAAGAAAATAAATATTAAAAATGTATAGACAAGGTAAAAGTGAGAAAAATACGTAGTGGAGAGGTGGACGCTTTTCTCCTTTTGTACCTTACTCCATTCCTCCTTTATTACCCTTTATATTTTAACTAAATAGCCATGATCAAAAATTACATCAAAATTGCCTGGCGGAACCTGATCCGCAACCGTGCCTTTACCGCTATCAATATCGTAGGGCTGGCCCTGGGGCTGGCTACCTGCCTGCTGATCGGCTTGTTCGTCATAAACGAGCTAAGCTATGACCGCTACAACGAGAAGGCCGACCGTATTGTACGGGTGGTATTCAAAGGTACCATGAACGACGAGCAAATGCGGGAGGCAAATGTGATGCCACCGGTAGCGCAGACGCTCAAGGCTGACTACCCCGAGGTGCTGGAGGCTACCCGCCTGCGCAGTGGCGGTACCCCGCGCATAACCTACGGCGATAAAACTTTCAAAGAAGATGCCTTTGCCTACGTAGATTCTAATTTCTTTCAGGTATTCACACTGCCCCTCATCAAGGGAGACGCCCGGACCGCCCTGGTACAGCCCAATACAGTGGTTATTACCTCTAAGGTAGCCCGTAAGTACTTTGGCGATACCGATCCTATGGGCAAGGTACTTACCTTCAAAGAGTCACAGGCGACCTATACCGTTACGGGCGTAATCAATAAAGTACCTGCCAACTCCCATTTTCATAAGGATATATTCGCCTCTATGGCCAGTCTGCCGGAGTCAAGAGAGCCCAATTGGTTAGTTTCAAGTTACTTTACGTACCTGGTACTACCCGAGGGCTACGACTATCGCTTGCTGGAAGCCAAGCTGCCAAAGGTGGTAGAAACGCACCTGGGGGCAGCCCTTGAGAAGATGACAGGGATGAGTATGGCTGATTTTCAGAAGCAGGGCAACAACCTGGGGCTGTACCTACAGCCCCTGACCGACATCCACCTCTACTCGGACCTGGTGCCACAGTCAGAGATGGAACCCGGTGGAGATATCCGGTACGTGTACCTGTTTGGAGCCGTTGCACTGTTTATGCTGCTGCTGGCCTGTATCAATTTCATGAATCTATCTACGGCGGGTGCCTCCAAGCGCGCCAAGGAAGTAGGTATTCGTAAGGTAATGGGGTCTGAGAAGAGCAGGCTGGTGGGACAATTTCTGGTTGAATCCATCCTGCTGACTGGTTTGTCGCTGGTGCTGGGGCTAGGAGTCGCTACACTGGTGTTACCTTTCTTTAATGATCTGTCGGGTAAAGAACTAAACCTGGATCTGCTACAGACACCCTCTACTTTGGTAGGCTTGATCCTGTTCGGCCTGCTGGTAGGGATTTTGGCAGGCAGCTATCCGGCTTTCTTCCTTTCGTCGTACAAGCCCATCTCGATCCTCAAAGGCGGTACCACCGGGCGTGTTGCAAGTCGTGGCAGTATCGGGCTCAGGAGTAGTCTGGTGGTCTTTCAGTTTTGTATCTCCATTATTCTTATCATCGGTACTACGGTTGTGTTCCGGCAGCTCCGCTACATACAGGACACTAAGCTGGGCTACGACAAAGAGCAGGTAGTGGTCCTGGAAGGTACCTGGGCCCTGGGCCAGAACGAAGAGGTACTACGGCAGCAGTTGGTGCGGGATTCGCGGGTAATCAACGCCAGCCGTTCGGGCTTTTTGCCGGCGGGCTCAGATCGGAGTGGCATCCTGACGGTATTCCCGCAGGGCAACGAAGGCAAGCTTACCCGTTTGGCTTACTTTGGTGTGGACTACCAGTATGTACCTACACTGGGTATGAAGGTGGTATCGGGACGTAACTTCTCACCCAGCTTCCCGACTGACTCAGCCGGTGTAATCATCAACGAGGCCGCTGCCAAGCACTTTGGATGGCAAGACAATGCCATTGGCCAGATTCTGACCCATCCCGGCATGCCTGGCTCACCCGATCGTGGCAAAACGTACCACGTTGTTGGCGTAGTAAAAGACTTTCACTACCGGTCGTTGCACGAGAAAATTGCCCCTATGGTGATGGCGCTGGGAGACAACTCAGGCTCTATTATCATAAAAACCAAAGTACAGGACATGGCGGGACTGGTAGCCAACCTCAAAGAGCAGTGGGAGGCATTCAGGACGGAGGAGCCCTTCCAGTACTCGTTCCTGGACGAGACGTACTGGGCTGCGTATGAGGCTGAAATCCGTACGGGCCGTATCCTGGCTATCTTTGCGGGGCTTACCATCTTTGTGGCTTGCCTGGGACTATTTGGGCTGGTGAAGTTCGCGACAGAGCAACGCGTCAAAGAGATTGGTGTACGTAAGGTGCTGGGTGCCAGTGTAGCCAGTATCGTGACCCTGCTTTCTATCGACTTCCTCAAACTGGTATTGATAGCACTGGTCATAGCTACGCCCGTGGCCTGGTACGCGATGGATCTCTGGCTGCAGGACTTTGCCTACAAAACTTCCCTGAGCTGGTGGATGGTGGTGGTAGCGGTAGTAGTGACGGTAGCTATTGCGCTTCTGACTATCAGCTTCCAAAGCATCAGGGCAGCTCTGGTCAATCCGGTAAAGAGCCTGAAGAGTGAGTAATTAGTAATGTATAATTAAAAATGCATAATGATAGCTGAGTGAAGATTCCTTCGTACACTAGTGATTATATATTAGTAGTGTACGAAGGAACTCTCAGTGATAAACAAGCTGCCCTGTAGGGGCGACACCTGATCTTATATGTGCCGCTCCGCAGCGGCGGACGCCTACGGAGCTTCCCGTAAACTTTGGACGCTATTTCTACTAAAGTATCGCCCGGCAGCGGCCGTCCGCCTCTGGGGCCACCGTGGCAGCGGCTGAAATAAAATTCCTTCGTATACTATTGATGTATAATTGAAAATATAATGTACAGAAAGGCTGTAAGCTTACAGCATAAAGCCTACTGCCTACAGCTTTTTTTAAAGCCATGCAACCTTTGCCCTGTATCCACCATCTGTTGAGTAAATCACATTAGATACTTAAAACTCGTAACGCCATGAAGACTCTTTTTTCCTACTTATTTTCGATTGCCCTGGTAGCTATGCTGGCCGTGTCGGCCACGGCTCAGTCTACGCTGTCGGCCAAAGAAATTATCCAGAACGTTGACCGGAAGTACGCGGTCGAGGTGAGTAACAAAACCATCGAAGGTGACCTGGACCTGACGGACCTCTCGAACAAGGAGCTGAAAAAGCGAGGCAACATGGATACCCGGGAGTACAAGAGCCGCGTGGAGGTACCCCTTACTTTCCGTAACTGTACGTTCAAGGGCGATGTACTTGCCTACAAGGTAGTGGACAAAGACGGGAAAAGACGCAGCTTGCTGGGAAGTGTCATGAATAATGATAGTGATAATCAGACGCTCTATACCGCTGACTTCAAGGAAGCTGTCATATTCGAAAATTGTACCTTCGAAGGATTGGCCGAATTTAAGTACTCCGACTTTGCCGAAAATGTATCCTTTGCAGACAGCAAGTTCCGGCATTCGGCTAACTTTAAGTATGCCAAGTTTAACGAAGGCGCCCGTTTTGCCAATGCGAATTTTACGGATTCGGCCAACTTCAAGTACGCCAAGTTTAGTGATGAGGCTAATTTTGCCAATACCCGTATCAACCAGACCGCTGACTTCAAGTACGCTGATTTTCAGGAAGGCGTTTCCTTCAAAGGTACCCATTTCCAGGGCTATGCTGACTTTAAGTACACTGACTTTAAGCGCGAAGGAGATCTGAGCCAGGTGACGTTCAGCCGGGGCAGTGACTTCAAATACGCCAAGGGCAACCGTCATATATCGACCAACAGATAGTACTATCTTACATTTCTGTTTGTGTTTATCTTCCCGTCCGAAAACGTACAAAGGTGTGCGATTTCGGACGGTTTTTTTTATATAAATAGCCGTAAAAGGCTGTATATCAGCAAAGGCAACTTCTGGTATGCAATTTGAAAATATTCAACTATAACCCCCAATACAGACCCTGATGTTACAGTTTCAGAAAATCTCCAAGCACTATCCCGCCGGTTTTGGTAAAGTTTACGTACTGCGTAATATTAATTTAGAGATTAAAGAGGGAGAATTTGTATCCATTATGGGGCCCTCCGGCTCGGGTAAGTCGACGCTGCTGCATATTATGGGACTGCTGGAAGAGCCTTCCGAAGGAGAGTACCTCTTTCTGGACGAGCCCGTGCAGAATCTTTCTGAGAAGAGGCGTACGGATCTGCACCGCAACCACATTGGCTTCGTGTTTCAGGCGTACCACCTCATTGACGAGCTGACTGTATACGAAAACATCGAAACGCCGCTGCTGTACAAGGGCGTAGCCTCGTCGGAGCGCAAGAGCCGGGTTGCCGAGCTGCTCGACCGCTTCAATATAGTAGCCAAGAAAGACCTGTTTCCGCATCAGCTATCGGGCGGACAGCAGCAGTTGGTAGGGGTAGCGCGGGCTATAGTACACCGTCCCAAGGTCATCTTTGCCGATGAGCCGACCGGTAACCTCCACTCGGAGCAGGCCGTCGAGATCATGGAGCTGTTCAAAAAGCTCAACCAGGAAGATGGCGTAACCATCGTGCAGGTGACGCACTCAGAAGCTAACGCTACCTACGGCGACCGTGTAGTACGGCTCAAAGACGGCTGGCTGGCGTAGTGGAGCTGGTTAGGTGTTAGCTTTTAGCTGTTAGTTAAAATAGCACATGACAATCAGAAAATATCTCTGCCAAAGAGAAAGTACAAAGTCACAAAGAAGTATATAAAAAGTTAAAAAAGGCTGGTAAAAGCTAACTACTAACAGCCTAAGAACTAAAAGCTTATTTATTAGCCATGAAATACTTACTACTCTTATTAGGTTTTATTCCAGCCTTTCTGGTGCCTGAGCTTGCCAGGGCGCAGGTCGGTACCTCGCAGGGCGGTGCCTCGCAGGACGCTATGCTTAGCCTGGGCGAGTGTGTCGATATCCTCGCTAAGAATAACCTGACCTACCGCGATGCACAACTGCAGGCCGAGGCAGCCGATGCGATGTGGCGGCAGGTAAAGTCACAGCAGCTACCCTCGCTGGCGCTGGGGGCGAGCCAGAGTGTCAACCTGGGCCGGAGCATCGACCGCTTCACCAACGCCTACATTGATCAGCTCTACAACTCCAACTACGTAGGAGCGGGGCTTGATCTGACCTTGTTCCGGGGCTTCCAGATCCAGAACCAGATCCGCCAGAACCAACTACTGAGAGAGTCGGCCATCGAAAGCCGTACGGCCATTCTGAACGCCCAGACCATCCTGCTGGTACAGGCTTATGTACAGGTACTGGCTACCAGGGCTCTAAACGAAGCGGCTCTACAGCAGGTAGAGGCTTCACAACAGCAGGTAGATCGCGTGCAGAAGCAGGTTAGCGCCGGAGTAGTGGGTGAGAGTGCCCTGTACGAGATCAAGGCGCAGCTGGCCAATGACCGCTTCGACCAGGTCACCGCTCTGAACAACTACCGGGCGGCCCGTCTGACGTTGTTTCAGCTCCTGAACCTGCCGCCCAGCGACAACGTAGAGCTGGAACCGCTGGCCCCGGCTGACCAACCCAATGGAACTATGAATGCGGAGGCGATCTTTGAAGATGCCCAGAAAGTATTTCCGGAGCTACGCGGAGCTGAGCTACGTCGGCAGAGCTTTAAGTACCAGGTAAAGTCCATCAAGGCTGATAACTTTCCTTCGCTCACGCTGTCTTCTAATTTTGGGGCGTTTTATGCCTCCACCAATGCCAGTCTGGATTACTTCCAGCAGCTCAATGCTACCCGTAACGGAGGTCTGAGTGTGGGCCTGAACATTCCTCTCATGGGCCGTTGGGTAACCCGCCCGCGGGTCGCTACGGCCCGGGTACAGGAGCGCATCGCCCAGAACCAATTGGATATTACGCGTCAGCAGCTACGCCAGGCCATTGAGCAGGCGGTGCTGGATGCCAATGCCGCCTCCGACCGCTTCGCCGCTGCCCAAAGCCAGCTCGAATCACTGACTATGAGTTTCTCAGTAGTAGAAAGCCGCCTGAATGCCGGTACGGCCAACATATTTGAATATTCACTGGCTAAGGCCAACCTGGCCCGCGCCCAGGCCAACGCCATTCGCTCACGTTATGAGCACCAGATGCGTCAGCGTCTGCTGCAGTTCTACCGCCAGGGCGGCTGGAACGGCGTGCTGTAAAAATATATACTGTGGGTAGCCTGCTGTGCAACACTCAGGTCACTCCCGTGTCTTTAAAGTTAGAGTATTAGGTTGTGGAAATGTAAATCCCGAAATAGGGCGGCCCTTGGCCGCCCTATTTTTTTGTGGACATGTACTACCTGATGGCTATATGTAACCGTAGATTGATGAATGATTAACTACTCGCTGGCCAATATTTTATTAAATAAATTATTAATAAGGCTTGGTCTTTTCCTACTGGCTATTTCCCTATTTTACCGCCACAACCAACCATACCACCATGATTAAACACACCATTCTGTGGGGGCTCCTGCTGCTTGGCAGCACACTTGCGGCTCCCGTTCATGCCCAACTTAGTAAAGGTACCCGCTACTGGGGCGGTACGATCACTGTCCAGGGGACAACCGGTAATGAGAAGCAGGAGTTAAAAGGGGGAGAAGCACGGGCAAGTACATTTACGATTCAGCCGGAGTTACAGTTTGGCATTTTCAGCAATTCCACGACAATGCTTGGTATTGGAAGCAGGTACTTTCTGAATCCACAAACCCGCAGGGACCTCAACAGCGACTATCAGTACAATTATGTAAATCAATCTATTGCCCTTCTACCATTTATCCGAAAGTACAGGGCACTAAATGACCGCTGGCTGCTGTTTCTGCATTCTGAGCTGGGAGTAGCTTACCAATGGGAGTCTGTGAAGGATTTATGGAACGCAAATGCTAGAAACGATTGGCAGTATGAGCTTGGCCTGAAACCAGGAGCAGTTTACTACTTTCCTCGAACCGGGTGGGCCATAGAGGGGTATGCCAATATTCTGAGCCTTACCGCCCGGTATAAGCCTACCAGCCTGGACCAGCAGCGGTTTTCGCTCACGACCAACTTTGGTACCGCTGCTCCCAACTATATTACCCTCCGAATTTCCCGCTACTCGAACCCTTCCTCCCACTGAGCCATTATGAAAAAGTATACATTCTTTATACTGCTAGGTGTGTGCCTTCTGGCTGGTACCGTCGCCCAGGCCCAATTTCAATCGGGACAGCGCTTCATTAGTGGTACCGCTGACCTGTCCACAAATCGATATAGTGAACAAACTGACTTACAGTATATCTACAGCCACTCCATGCATTTTTCCGTTGGTCGATTTACGCGCGACAACCGGGCGATGGGCTGGTCTTTTTCCAATGCTCTATCCATATATAAGAGCGGGCAGTTTGTGCCAGAGGCCAGAGCTTTGGGGTACTTGTCTTTCGGAATAGGGCGATTTGTAGAGTACTATCAGCCCCTAGGCCGAAAGTTTGCCCTGTACGGTCGTCCTTCAGTGGGGGTGGGATATAACCTTCAAAATCAATTTAGCGTGGCCTCTGCTCCAACTATAGCAGGAAAGTGGGTTCTGTTCAACCAGGTGCAGCGTCATACTTTCTCATTAGATGTAAGTCTAAGTGGGGGTATTATGTGGCGCTTTGCCGAAAAATGGGCTTTACAGGGAAGCGTAGCTGGTATCAGCCCATTAGGTCTTGGTTTTAGCCGGAGCATTGATGATCGCTACGGTCTGGCTCCCAATACCCAAAAGGAAAAAATTAGCCAAACCCAGCTAGGATTTAACCTGCGGACAGAGTTAAATACCGGCTCCATCGGCTTGGGATTAAGGTACTTTTATTAGGAGATGAAGGGAGAGAAGGGATAAATTCCTTTCCTCCCTTTCTCCTTTCTAACCTTTCCTCCTCCCTAAAGCGACTTCCTTCGGATCAGCATAAACGGGTTTTTAACCTTGATGCGTTTGCCGTCAAGGAGCAGGGCGGCGGCGGTGCGGCCCATGGTTTCAAAGTCGGTCGTCATGACGGTGATGCCGTCGGCAAGTACCTCTTTAAGAGTCGTGTCGTTGAATGAGACAATACCTACGTGCTGGCCCAGCTCCAGCCCCGACTGACGTACCTTCTTGATCAGCTCGGCCAGATCAGTTTCTTCCACTACCACGTAGGCCGTGCCGGTACTGATGTTTTCTTCGTAAGCATTCTCCTCAATGCGGAAGTCTTTCTGGTAGTTGATGCAGTAGTGCCGAAATCCCCGTACGATTTCAATCGGGTACTGACCGTCGCTCGGGAATACCAGCACCAGCTCACGGTACTTGGCCAGCAGGTCGTCGGCGCTTTCGAGGGCACGGAATATATCCTTCTCGAAATCCTGATAGATGGCCAGGTACTCCCCCGACAAGTCAGCCAGGTCGCGGTCCAGCAGTACCAGTTCATTCTTGGGGATGCCTTCCAGCAGCTCACGTACATTCACCTTATCAGTACCCTCATAGAAGTGGGGCATCACGACGTAATAGTTGTACTTGCCCCGATTAGCTTCCAGGATCTCCTTAAAGAGCAGCGCGTTATAGTGGTGGATGTATACATCTACCGTGACATCGTTGCCGAGGGCTTTCAGGAAAGCGTAGTACACGATCTTCTTATAGGCACTGAGCTTGTTCATCACCAGCAGCACGCGCACCTTGTTGGACGCCGGGGCCTGCACAAAGTACCCCTTGCCACGCACCGACATGATGATCCCACGGTCTTTGAGCTCGTTGTAGGCTTTTTCGACAGTATCGCGGGCGAGGTAGTGCTCCTCGGCCATTTCGTTGATGGAGGGCAGTTGCTGGTCGCGCTGGAGCTCGCCTTTTTTGATCGCCTCCACCACCGACGAGACTATCTGTTTGTATTTGGGAACGGGTGAGTCCGGATCAATCTGAATCATAGAGCCGCAGGGTTACAGGGTAAAGCTACCAAGGAAGAAATTTGTCCGAAATATTGCAAATTTTATACTCTTTCACAGGAAAGCACAGGACACGAAAGGAAATAAACTAATGGACATTTGGCAAAGCTTAAAAATCAATTCAAATCTGAAAAATTTATGAGCAGCTTGACCATTGCAGAAAATTATCAATACGTCAATAATTACTGGGATGAAGCCCATGCCGCTTCCCTGGCCGGTGACGAAGTAGCCCTCTTACTGTATCGTTCCAACATGCTCGGTCGCGACCTCCGCATTACCAACTACGGAGGAGGTAACACCAGCGTCAAGACGTACGAGAAGGACCCGATCACGGGTGAGCAGGTACCCGTCATGTGGATCAAAGGGTCGGGTGGAGACATCGGTACCCTTACCCGCAAAGGTCTGGCCGGACTGTACCACAACCGTCTGCTGGCGCTGAGAGACCGCTACCGCGGCCTCGAGTTTGAGGACGAAATGGTAGGCTTGTTTGGTTATTGTCTGTTTGATCTGGAGTCAGCTGCTCCTTCTATTGATACTCCCCTGCATGCCTTTGTTCCACATATACACGTAGACCACTTACACCCTGACGCGGTGATCGCCATTGCCGCTTCCAAAGACGGCGAAGCCATTGCCCGCGAGATCTGGGGTAATAAGGTAGAGTGGGTACCCTGGCAGCGTCCGGGCTTCGACCTGGGTCTGAAGATCGGAGAGTGCTTTACCCGTAATCCGGAGGTAGAAGTAATCATCCTGGGTGGCCACGGACTATTTACGTGGGGAGCCACGGCCGAAGAGTGCTACTTCAACAGCCTCAACGCCATCGAGAAAGCTTCTGCGTACCTGAATGCCAACTACGGCAAGAAGCGCCCCGTATTTGGTGGTGCCAAAGTACAGAGCGATGCCCCCGAGGTGCGTAAGTCTAAGGCCGCTGAACTGGCTCCTTACCTGCGCGGCTACTGCTCGCAATTCCGCTCCATGGTAGGTCACTTTACCGACGATGAGCGGGTACTTGAGTTTGTGAATTCCAGCGATCTGTCCCGCCTGGCTTACCTGGGTACCAGCTGCCCCGATCACTTCCTGCGCACCAAGATTCGCCCGCTCGTACTGGACGACATGCGCGCTGATATGAGCAAGGAAGAGCTGCGCGAATACCTAAGCACGAAGTTTGAAGCGTATCGCAAAGACTACGGCTCTTACTACGACCGCAGCAAGCGCTCCAACAGCCCCGCCATGCGTGACCCCAATCCGGTGGTGATCCTGTATCCGGGGGTAGGTATGTTTACCTTCGCCAAAGACAAGCAGACGGCCCGCGTAGCCGCTGAGTTTTATACCAACGCTATCAACGTGATGAAAGGCGCCGAGGCGGTGAGCGAGTACGTAGCGCTGCCCGAGCAGGAGGCCTTTGATATTGAGTACTGGCTGCTCGAAGAGGCTAAGCTGATGCGTATGCCTAAGCCTAAGTCGCTATCCGGCAAGGTTGCCTACGTGACCGGTGGTACCGGTGGTATTGGCCGGGCTATTGCCGAAGAGCTCATGCAACACGGCGCCGTAGCGGTACTGGCCGACCGGAACGAACTGGAAGCAACCGAAGCCGAAGTAGGTAAGTCCTACGGCAAGGACAACGTACGCTCGGTATCTGTAGACGTAACCAACGCCGAGGCCGTGGCCGAGTCGCTGAAGCAGGCGGTACTGGCTTACGGTGGCGTAGATGTAATCATCAACTGCGCGGGTATATCCATCTCCAAGCCGCTGGAAGAAACCACTATGCAGGACTGGGATCGTCTGCAGGATATCCTGGTTAAAGGCCAGTTCCTGGTGTCGCAGCAGGCCGTAGAGATCCTGCGCAAGCAGGAGATTGGTGGTGATATCGTGAATATCGCCAGCAAGAATGCCCTCTTTGCCGGACCTAACAACGTAGGCTACGGTACTGCCAAAGCCGCTCAGCTGCACATGAGCCGTCTGCTGGCGGCCGAGCTGGGTAAAGAAAAGGTACGTGTTAATACCGTAAACCCTGATGCCGTACTGCGCAACAGCAAGATATGGGCGGGCGACTGGGCCGAAGGACGCGCCAAGGCCTACGGTGTTTCAGTAGAGGAACTACCTGCTCTGTACGCCAAGCGTACCATCCTGAACGAGGAGATCCTGCCCGAAGATATCGCCAGGGCCGTACGGGTATTCGTGGACGGTACCCTCAACAAGTCTACCGGTAACGTACTGAACGTGGACGGTGGTTTTGCACCAAGTTTTGTTCGATAAATCAACAACCGGTAAGGGAATATAGCTCACCATGCCCATCAAGCTTCTGATCTGTACCGCCCTAACCGGACTCCTATTACAATCCTGTCATATATCCACAACCACATGCTCAGGGGCCCGCAAAGCCCCTGAGTTTATTAAAGTGGTAGATCAGGAGCGGATGCAGGAGGTGTATGAGGAGATAAAGACTCCCTATAAGTACGGTGTCGTATTCCGGCATCCTGACACTACGAAGGCCATCGATAGTCCAACGATATTCAGGATGAAGGACCGGTGGTGGATGACTTACATCGTGTACGACGGGCAGGGCTACGAAACCTGGCTGGCCTAGAGCGATAACCTGCTGGACTGGCAGACCCGGGGAAAGCTGCTCTCATTCACCCAAAATACCTGGGATGCTAACCAGAAGGCAGGGTACCTGTCGCTGGTGGATGTAGAGTGGGGAGGTACCTACCGATCTGCCCTGTATAAGGGGAGCTACTGGATGTCGTACCTGGGTGGAGCTTCGGAAGGTTATGAGGCCGGTATGCTCGGAGTAGGCATGGCCTATACTGACAACGTAACCCAAGCTAAGGAGTGGCAACGGCTGAAAGAACCGGTACTGTTACCTATTGACCCGGAGGCGCGTGCTTTTGAAAATGATAAGATATTCAAGAGCCTCGTTATTCGCGACAGCAAGCAGCACACGGGCCACCCGTTCGTGATGTACTACAACGCCAAAGCGAAGGAGGGAGGTTACGAAAGCATAGGTATGGCCGTGTCGGACGATATGGTCAATTGGAAGCGGTACGGTCAGGAGCCAGTCATCACACGCCGGAAAGGAATATGCGGTGACGCCCAGATCGCGAAGATCAACGACCTCTATGTCATGTTCTATTTCGGAGCGTTCTGGAAACCCGGCGCCTTTGAGCGATTTGCCTGCTCCTACGACCTGATCCACTGGACCGACTGGGAAGGCAAGGACCTGATCGCTCCCTCAGAAGAGTATGACGAGCAGTACGCCCATAAACCATGGGTCATCAAGTGGCAAGGCACCGTATACCATTTCTACAATGCCGTAGGAAAACAGGGCCGGGTCATCGCTCTCGCCACTTCCAGGGATTTAAGAAAGAAGTAAACAACTTATCATTCATAATTCAGCATTCACTAATTCAGAATTTAAAGAAATGTCCCGCGTAGCTTTTAAGATGTACCTCCACGAAGGAAAGACCGAAGAGTACAAGCGTCGTCACGATGAGCTGTGGCCGGAGCTGCACGAGCTGTTGAAACAGACCAGTATCAGCAACTATTCGATTTTTCTGGATGAGCAGACCAATACCCTGTTTGGCGTCATGGATGTAGCCGATGAGGAGGCCCGGAAGGACCTGCCCCAGCATCCGGTCATGAAAAGGTGGTGGGCTTACATGAAAGACATTATGGACAGCAACCCCGACAACTCGCCGGTGAGCGTCCCGCTGAAAGAGGTATTTTACATGGCCTAGGGCATTTAATGAGTCAAAAGGTATAATCCTAAACCGTTTTTCTTTATTTAGCTATCTGTTTAGTTAACTACCTTATATTAAACTATCCCTAATCCCATGTTAAAAAGATTCGTAGTTCTCCTCCTGGTTAGTGCCGTAGCCTGTCAAAAACCCAGTTACCAATCTATCGGACAGCCCTGGGAGCCCGACTATGCCATTGATCGCTTTGAGAATACTATCAAGAATTACGAGCAGAAGGATGCCGAGCAAAGCCCCGCTCCCGGCGGTATTGTACTGACCGGAAGTTCCAGCTTTGCCCTTTGGAAAGATGCTGAAAAAGACCTGGCTCCGCTGCCCATTATCAACCGGGGATTTGGTGGCTCTACCCTTCCGGAGGTGATCCACTACGTCGACCGGGGCGTGATCAAGTACGATCCCAAAACCATCATAGTGTACTGTGAGAACGATATGTTCGGCAAGAAGGCTAAAACACCCGAGCAGACCCGTGACGCCTACGTGGCCCTGACTCAGAAGATACGGGAGGAGCTACCTGATGTGAAGATGTACTACGTATCCATGAAGCCATCGCCTTCGCGTTGGGACCGAAGGGCGGATGTAAAGAAGGCCAATCAGCTCATCAAAACATTTGTAAAATCTGACCGCAACCACGAGTACATCGATGTATGGCCGGTCATGCTGAAAGACGGACGTCCCGACGGAAGTATCTTTTTGAAAGATAGCCTGCACATGAATGCCGAGGGCTATCGCCGCTGGGTAACGGTACTAAAACCGATTCTGGAAAAGGAGGTGAAGTAATTAATAATTAATAATGTAGAATGTATAATTAAGTGAGTAGCAAAGTCAGAAAAACCGGCGAGAGCTATTAATCTGTAAACTACTAACTAACAGCTAACTACTAATGGCTAACTACTAATAGCTAATCACTACTATGCTACAAAAAGATAAAATACAGGACTATAATCAATCAGTAAGCGCCGACCACGATTTTAAGTGGGGATATCTGGGCGAGAGCCTGGAACGGCAGGGTCAAAACGTAGAGGAGCTCCTTAAGAAAGTAGCCGACTTTCAGGTAGCTATCCCGAGCTGGGCGCTGGGTACCGGCGGTACGCGCTTCGGTCGCTTCCCGATCGGAGGTGAGCCCCGCAACCTTGAGGAGAAGATTGAGGACGTAGGGCTGATCCACGCGCTGAACCGCTCGTCTAACAGTATCTCTCTGCACATCCCCTGGGACATACCCACGGACGCCTCCGCTACGCGGGAGCTGCTGAGCCAGCACGGACTAACTATTGACTCGGTCAACTCTAATACCTTCCAGGACCAGAAAGACCAGCCCGTGTCGTACAAGTTTGGCTCACTCTGCCATACCGACGCGCAGGTACGCAAGCACGCCATTGACCATAACATTGAGGTAGTAGAATATGGCAAAGCCTTGGGTGAAGAGTGTAAAACCCTGACCGTATGGCTGGCCGATGGTTCCAACTTTCCAGGTCAGCACCACCTGCGTCGGGCCTACCAGCGTACCCTGGACTCACTGACGGCTATCTACGAAAGCATGCCTTCCGACTGGACCATGCTGGTAGAGTACAAGCCCTACGAGCCTAACTTCTATTCGATGGTTATCCCTGACTGGGGTACTTCGTACAGCCTGTGTCAGCAGATCGGTGATCGGTCGCAGGTACTGGTGGACCTGGGTCACCACCTGCCCAATACCAACATTGAGCAGATCGTGGGACGCCTGATGCACTTTGGCCGTCTGGGTGGTTTCCACTTCAATGGCTCTATGTACGGCGACGACGACCTCACTACCGGAGCTACCAAGCCGTACCAGCTGTTCCTGATCTTCTGCGAGCTGGTACAGGGCATGAACGACCCGGCTGTGACCAATCCGGCTCTGGCCTGGATGATCGACGCCAGCCACAATACCAAAGACCCCATCGAAGACCTGCTGCAGTCAGTACAGGCGATCAAGATGGCCTACGCTAAGGCCCTGCTCGTTGATACCAAGGCTCTTTTTGAAGCTCAGGAGCAGAATGATGTAGTACGGGCGCAGGAAATACTTGAAACAGCCTTCCAGGCGGATGTAAGGGCACTGGTTGCCGAAGCTCGTCGTCGGGTAGGGGCAGCTATAGATCCGATAGCACTGTACCGTCAGCTGGCGATCCGTGAGCAGCGTATTGAGCAGCGTGGACGCTACGCGGTTGCTACCGGTCTTTAATGATGGCCTATTCACCGCTTGTCAGCAGGTAGATTAGGTATTTGGACGGAAGTCACTATATTGACCCCGGAAACAGGAGTTTAATCAATTAGCAGCAGTTTTAGCACTATATAATGAACGTAACGGCGGTATTCGACATTGGGCGTACCAATAAGAAATGGGTTCTTTTTGACGAAAAGTATCAGCTAGTAGAAGAGTTTAATGAGGCTCTGCCCGAAACAACGGACGAGGATGGCTTCCCCTGCGATGATCTGCCCCTGCTCACCCAGTGGGTCCAGAATCACTGGGAAACCCTCAAAAAGAGGGAGGATATAACCATTAAGGCTATCAATGTGGCTGGCTATGGCGCTACCCTGGTACATCTGGATTCGCAGGACCAGCCCGTTACGCCGCTGTATTCCTACCTGAAGCCCTATCCGCAGGCGTTGTCACAGCAGTTTTTCAGTACCTACGGCGATCCCACCCGGCTGGCGCTGCAGACCGGCTCACCCATCATGGGTATGCTCAACACGGGCCTGCAGATCTACTGGATTAAGTACACCCAGCCGGAGGTTTACAGCCAGATCAAGACTACCCTGCATCTGCCGCAGTACATACTGTTTCTGCTCACGGGCCGCAAGGTGTGTGATTTTACCTCCATTGGCTGCCATACACTGTTGTGGAGTTTTGAGATGATGGACTTCCACGAGTGGACCAAAGCCGAAGGTATTCAGAAAGTACTGGCGCCGATGCTGGCGGCCTCATCTTTTATTACCCGCGATGGCGATAAAGTGATGCAGTCAGGCTTTGGCCTCCATGATAGTTCTTCGGCGCTGATTCCGTACCGGATGGCCTTTAAGAAGCCCTTTATCCTGCTGTCGACCGGTACCTGGTGCATTAACCTGAATCCGTTCATGGCTAAGCCACTTACCTCTGACCAGCTCGAGCGTGATTGCCTGCACTTTATGACTCCAGAAGGAAGTGGCGTTAAAGCTTCACGGGTATTCATGGGTCGGGAGCATGACCACCAGGTCGAGCGGATCGCGAAGTACTTCAAGGTAGAGCCTAACTTCTATAAGAGTATTGCCTTTGACGAGAAGTACCTCAGTATGCCCGCTCCGCCTTTTTATACTGCTCTGATGGAGGGCAATGGTCCTTTCCCCGAGCCTTCGCCGCAGGAGTGGCAGGTAAGTGCCTTCGCTTCGCCCGAGGCCGCCTACCATCACCTTCTCATCGGCCTGACCAATATCCTGGCGGCTTCGCTGCAGCTGATCGGGGTGGATGAGGTACCTACGCTGTACGTGGATGGGGGCTTCTCGAAGAACACTATTTTTGCCCAGCTACTGGCACGTCAGTTCCCCAACCACGAAGTATATACGACTGAGCTTCCTTACGCTACCGCGCTGGGCGCAGCCCTGCACGTCACCCGCCCGCAAAACTTCGAGTTTCCGGGCAAGATCATGAAGGTGGAGGTAAAGTAATAGAGCTTGCTCTGATAAGGTTAAAAATATAAATGCGCTTGTCCTGACATCATATCAGAGCAAGCGCATTTTTTATAGGTTTAAGTACTGTTTTGTTAGATGTAAGCTCTTCGCAGTCGCCCAACAAAGCCGATATTACAATATATGATACTTTGGTGTGAAGCGGCAATTCAGTAAGTTTAGTATCTAAACCAAGTATGCCTACACCATGAAGATAGTCAGTACGCCCGCAATGCTAGCGGCCAATGGACACTACTCCCAATGCATTGAACACAACGGACTGCTCTACCTGTCGGGGCAACTTCCCCGTAATACAATTACAAAAGAGGTTCCGCAGGGAATCGAAGAACAGACTCTTTTAGCTCTGAGCAATGTTAAAGCTGTCCTTAACGAGGCGGGAAGTGCAATCAATAAGATCATTCAGGTCAGGTTATATATTGCAGATATAGCCCTGTGGGATCAGGTGAATGCCGTGTACAGCAACTTTATGGGAAATCATATGCCGGTACGGAGCGTCATCCCGACGAAGGAGCTACACTTTGGAGCCCTGATCGAAGTAGAGGTACTGGCAACCGTATAAGAGAGAGAACTCACTATATGCTATTCCCGCCTGAGCTATCAGACCTTTACTGACAGCACAGGCGGGATGTTTGTTGAATGTAATTGCCCGTTTTTACTTGGCTCTACCGAGTGAACATTATGTGTACTAGTTTACTGATAGTGGAGTTAAAGAGCTAGTTCAAACAGGCAGCAGTCAGGCTCGTTCTGATAATGAGCGGGTAAGCTGGCCGTATTCTTTAGATTTACGATACCAAGAAATCTAAAGCCTGCCTCTGTGTAGTGTTCAATAAGTTTGGTGTTGTTGCCGAGGGTATCAAGCCTGATGTACCGCTTTTGCTTTTCCTCAGCGTGGCTCCTTGCCCAATCTACCATTTTATTAATAAGCCTGTTTCCTCTGAATTGAGGATTGGTAGAAATCCGATGAATATAAATAGCATCCCCCACCTCTTTTTCTTCCCAGATGTCTTTGTCCTCATAGGTGATAACCCAGTTACAGGCAATCTTTTCATCAATGACCAGCTTCCATTGTCGTTGATCGCTGATTTCTGCTTCGATGTATTCTTTGGTGAAGGAGGGCCAGACAACCATGTTTTTAGCTGTCTGAAGATCTCTGGCGGCCTGATACAGATCCAGGATCGTATCGGCATCCATGGCTGAGCAACGGACTATTTCCATTTTTTTGGTAGAATATGAATCTATATGATTTGTACTGTACAGCAGTCCTGAAGGGCTGTACGGTACAAATGTGCTAATTTTAAGGCGCCTGGAAAATCCGGATCTTGCTGTTTTTGCGGTTTGAAATACATTAGCTTTTGACAGAAACTGCCAGTATCCCTTTGCCTTGTTGTTGCCCGGTTCTGCCGAGTGCCTGCTTACGTCTTAGCTTTCCGGGCTTAAAATGAATGTCTAGTGTCTTGATATACATACAGTCTGGAAGCCATTTGCACAGTCTTTGCTATAAGATATTCGGGTACCTGTACCCAATGAAAATGCCTTTCCAGAGAGTAGAATTGGAAAACGGACTAACTTTTTCTGTCATTAATTAGTATAGTACCTGATGAGCAAAAGCCCGCTAATAAAGTTTCTTGGGCTTGGGGACTTATAGTAAAGTTTCGGTGCTCAGGATCTAAATTATATTACACTATGTATGAAATGACCTACTGGTCGTCAGCCAGCCCTGATCTGCGTGATGAAGATATTCCTGTTATTTTAGAGAAGGCCAGAGAATTCAATTCGACTCATAATATTACAGGTTGTCTGCTGTATCATAAGAGAAGATTTGTTCAGATGCTGGAAGGAGAAAAGGAGGTGGTACAGGCACTCTATTCTAAAATCGCTCAGGATCCCAGGCATTCGGACATTTTGCTGTTGGCCGAAGGGTATAAAGACGAAAGAGTTTTTGCGGGCTGGAGTATGGCATACTATCAGCTAAGCAAGGGGGAAGTGCTGGATGAAAAGCTCTTTATTGATAACTTTATTACATTTTCAGATCTGACCAGGAAGTCTACTTTCTCCTCCCTGCTATTTTGGGGGGCGGCTAAGAATCTGTTAGAAAAATAATCCTGTATGGTGCAGCCATCAGGTTTGGCCGCACCATACAGATGTACTTCTACGTCATGTGACGGTGGTTGTCAGTACATTATCTTCTTCACCGAGTTGTCCTCCAGGCTGGATACGTAGTAGGTATGGGCATCGGCCTGCTTGAGGTCTGTAGGCATGTTGAGGCCATCTACGGCTACCGAGCTGCCGGTGCTCGTTACCCGGCGTACCTGACCGGTATTAGGAGCAAAACCACCGGGAAGCGCAAATCGTCCGAATTGCACTACCAGATAACCGGGATCAGTAGTCTTGTTGATATCCACCAGCGCAGTAAATCCTGACTGGTATACCGAAACGTTACCTGACATATCAACCATATAAATAGTAGCAACACCGCTAGGGAAAGGAAAGCCAGTGAGGGTACTGACTAAGAAATGGTCCCCCTCAAAGACAATACCCGTCGGTACGCTCTGAACCATAGGTGGACCAATGGGCGTCGGATTAGAGAAACCGGGTATAATGGCAAATACGCTCCAGACGCCGGCCTGTGTACGACGAATAATAGCGTTAGCTCCGGCATCCGTAAAGTACATATCACCATTGGGCCCCATGGTCATATTATAGAGGTGCGTTTCTCCGGTTTCTTCCGCGAAATTATAATCAAGTATAAATTGAGATTTATCCTCCATTACCAGATCACTGACCATCATGGGGGTGTCTCCCGGTTTGAACATACTGACATTAGCCTTGTACAGGCGGCTGTGTGAGCCCAGGATGTACAGCATGCCATTGGCAAAAAGCAGGTGATTGATGCCATTCAGTTCGCCACTTGGTATGAGTTCCGAATCGAATCCTGTAATCACCGGATGTACCTGTCCATCGGATGTAATCATGGATACTCTTCCGTCGTTCTGACCGGTACCGGCCTCCGCTACCCATACACGTCCTTGCTCATCCGTTTCGATGCCAATGGGGCCAATCAGACCCGTTGCAAACGTAGAAACCTGAACGTTCTGGGGCTCCTGGATACGGTGATCTTCGCAGCCGGTCGTAAGTAGTCCAGCCAGTAAGCAGCTCCATGCAAATACTTTGTTGTTCATACTACTAATGGTTTAAGGTGAACTGGAATGAAAAAAGATCGTGTGCCGGAGGCTATCCCAGGTCAATACGTGACTGGGCTTAACCAGATGGAAAAGCAGGAATAGAATAGATGAAGAGGGTAAATCAGTTACGCCATAATAAGCCCTTACCTGGCATACTACCCGGCCAGGCAGGCACTTTTACTTTTGATGCATCAACCAATAGACAACTTCAGTACTATACGCTGACTTAGAATCGTAATACGAGATACGGGGAAGAAACAGGAACGAAATAAAATATAGTAACTAGTAGCTACTTTGTCAATAAAAATTTATTATACGGTTACATCCTGACTCCGCGCAACGATCACCCTTACTGCGAATGAGTAGATACCAGCCGCAGAATAGCTTTATTTGATTCGCCGGGAAAAACTGTCCCGTGCGCCCTTATTATTAGCTACCTAAACCCGCTTGTATAATGGATTCATCAGTACTTACCGAGAAGAAAAGTATACACGAAAAACGGCGGAAGCGTGGGGTGTTATCCGCTGGTATAGGTGCTTCGGTGCTGGGTACGGGCTTTCTGATTCAGTACATCCTGTACATGAATGACCTGTCTTTCAATACCATTATGTACACCCTTACGATAGTGGGCATTGGCCTGATCTTCTACGCCGCCATTCAGTTTTTTAACTAATGTTCGCATGGCTTGCGCTGGCTCAGGAGCCAGTCGTAAAGTGCCTTGCTTTCGTACTGATCCAGAATGAAATGATCGGCCTCGGGTAGTACAGTGTATCGTACGTTTCCACCCACTGCTTACAGCCGGTTATCAAGTACTTCTTTATAAATGATAAGGCTAACCTCGTCTTTGGCGCCATGTATGGCCCAGACGGGTGTACCTGCCTTTATAATCTTTCCTATAAAAGCTTCACTATTTCAATAGCCCCAAACAGGGATGCACGGCACACCATAAAAGAATTTTTGCCGAAAATAAATGTACTAAGTAGTTACTTATTTAGTAAAAGATTTAATCCTACGGCCTCCAACGTAATTCCTCCTACGTGAGCCTTTTTGTATGTTGAAAAAGAATAGATTATCTAAGGGTTGATTTATATGCCACTTGATAATATTAAATTCTTATTTAATAAAACTCCAATAGTTTTGTTGCTACGAATTATTGTAGTACTGGCTGTAAGTGATTCTACTTTGAAGATAGTAGTGTCACACCTACTCTTAAAATAATGAATGCAAACCCTGTTCTGGATCAACAACCCGAAGTTTCTATTGTAACTCCCAAACTAAATTATTCTAAGTGGGAGCTTTTAGTACCTCTATTAGTGGTTACTTCTTTACTGATCTCATGTATTATTTTGTCACCGAAAAAGTACTACTGGAACGATGAGTTTTACAGTTATCTTTTTCTCGCTGACAAGTCGTTCATGCATATGTGGGGCTCATTCCACGATAAGATTAATAACACACCACCTTTGTATTTCTTTCTGGGATGGCTATGGGATAAAACCTTTGGTTCATCAGAATTATCCCTGCGTTTATTCTCCTCCGTTGGGTTTGGTGTAGCCTGTTTTATTATATGGATTATTTTACGCCGAAACTATTCATTCATCGGAGCTACTGCCGGAGTTTTGATACCATTTTGTGGGTCTACGTTAGTCTTATACCAAAACTCTGAGGCCAGGATGTATGGCTTGTATATAGCTATCAGTTCATTAGCCGTGTTAGTATATGACCGTATTAGCAGAGACGAAAGGCCAGGATATAAGCTGTTAGCTATCAATGCTATAGTTCATGCTGCTTTCATTCAGACCCATCTGCATAGTTTGTTCTTCAGTGGTGCAACTATGGCGTCATTGATCGTTAGTGACTGGTACTTTGGCAGGTATAGACCTAAGGTTTATTTGTCCTTTGTTGCAGGGTGGCTAACGTTTCTGCTCTATTTGCCTTCTTTCCTTATTCAGGCTGATGCGGGAAATCCGAGAAGCTACCTATTTATACCTAATATTAAAGACCTGTTAGATGCGCTTAATTTAGGAGAAACTGAGTCAGGATTATTACCAGGTAATGTGGTAGTAGTTTTGAAGTCATTAGTTTTAATTGCCTTGATATTTATATCTGCTAAATCTTTTTTTGAGCGAATTAATAGATATAAAGTACGGTTAATTCCCGGGCGATCGGAAAGAAAAAAGGTTGCCTCTCTTCTCATTATATCCTACGCTTACCTGGTTGCAACCGTAGCTATCTGGTTAATTTCTCTGTGGATTAAACCTATTTTTATGGATAGGTATTTAATGCCAATTGTATGTAGCTGGTCTATCCTTTTAGCTCATTTCGTTTCTTATTTTATTCAAAATATTACAAGAGTAAAGTCTGCCGGTAAATTAAATAGGGGCTACTCCTACGGTACGGTTATTCTTACTATCTCTATAACACTATTGGTCGCTTACCTGCTAGCAAAGCCAATCCGTTATGCCATAGCAGTACAGCCTGAGAGAGCACCAGGTATAGAGGATAGTAAATTTGGATATAGCGACTTGCCGGTTGTAGTTAATGTATACAGCGGTTATTTTCTTCAGCGGTTACAGTATTCTGCGCAGCGGTCGCGTTACCGCTTCGTTCTGGACTGGCCAAGTGCCGTAGATAGCTCCAGCGGCTTGTTTTCTCCTCAGGAGTATAAGCATTTGGAAGCACTAAGCCGACGGTACCCTGATTTCTTCAAAAACCAGGTGGTTCAAAGTAAAGAGTTCCTGCCTACTGCCAAGCGCTTTCTGGTATTAACCTATCCGGATTACGATAGAGAATGTACTACAGAACCCATCTATGAGAACTTCCAGTGTCCCCGCTGGTTCTCCATGGTCATCCTGTCTAATCCTGACTATAAGGTAACTACGCTTGGGGAGACTGAATCTCATTGGAAGATGCACTTAGTAGAAGCCCGGTGAATCTATTTGAAAAAGCCTACTTATTAAACGACAATATGGAAACAGTTCTATTTCAAATTGACACCGATGAGAATAAAGCCTTAGCTAAGGTGCTGGGACTCCGGGAAGAGTTTCGTGACAACTACTGGAAACATAAGGACCCCATACTGTGGCACCGGCTTCAATGGCGGGCTCAGACATTCCGGCACATGGTGCACCTGCTTCCTGGCCAGACTATCCTGGAATTAGGATGTGGTGAAGGCCTGTTTACCCAGCATTTGTATGAAGTATCGAGAGGAGAAAACCCCATCACCGCAGTATCGTTTACTGATCAGGAGCGACCGGATGACCTACCTGATGATGTAGAGTTTATCAATGGTAGCTCATTGCTTGGATATTTGCGTGGACAGCAGTTTGACTATATCGTTTCAATGGATCTGCTGGATCAGCGAAACTGTGCCTGGCTACTACGGAATATGTATGATTATTTGCTCAAGCCGGGCGGGCAGGTGCTTTTCTTCGAAAGTAATCCGTGGAATGTTGTGCTTCAGATGCGGCGATTAATGAAAGAGGCGCTGCGTTATAAGGACCCCCGTAAACTCCTGAACCGGTCGGAGCTATATGAGCTGATATCTGAGATAGGTTTCATCAGGGTATTTGCCGTATGTAACGATTTTGTTTATGCTCCTTTTAGCCGCAGAATGATCTGGCTGCTGAGGAATCTTTCGATACTGCTGGAGAATATGCCTGTGATCAAAACTTTGGCTGGCTCTATCCTGATTCATGCTCAAAAGCCTCCGAAGCCCATAGAGTTGCCTCTGGCCTCCTTGTGTGAGCATGAGTCTCTGCGTAGTGCTGTGTCCGTCGTAATTCCCTGTCATAATGAAGAGATGAACGTTGAGCCCTTAGTAAGACGACTCAAAGGGCTATATAATGACTATATACATGAAATAATACTGGTGGATGATAATAGCCGGGATCTTACCGCAACAGTTATACAGAGGCTGGCGAATGAGGACCCAAGAATAAAGCCGGTAATCCGGAAACCACCTAATGGGGTGGGGCGAGCTATTACAGATGGGTTCAAGGCAGCGACGGGGCAGTATATTCTGTCCATGGATTGCGACTTTCAGCATCTGTTACCCGAAATCCGTGATATGTTTGATGTAGCCGCCGAAGGACACGATGTGATTATAGGTAGCCGTTTCTCACGTCACAGTGTCTTGTTGAACTATCCTTTTCAGAAAATCCTGGCTAACCGTGGTTTTCATTTATTAGCGAACATCCTGTTGCGCCGCCGCTTTCGGGATGTAACTAATAATCTAAAACTAATCAGGCGCGAAGTAGTCGAAAAGATGGAGCTTACGCAACCTGGGTTTTCGATCAATGCTGAAACAGGGCTACAACCTTATCTGATGGGGTATTCTATAATAGAGGTTCCTATTTCGTGGATTAATCGTACGCCTGATATGGGAGTTTCTTCCTTCAAATTAGTCAAAGTAGGCGGTGGGTACTGGCAGGTGCTGTGGAAAATGTGGAAGAAAAAGGGAGCCTATCGGAAAAGAAAGGAGTCTGGTTCAACTAGAGCAGTAGACACCGGTTCTAACTGATTGGGTGCTGAGCAGGGGCCTGATTTTCAATGCCGCCGTTCAGTTCTTTAATTGATTTGTGGAAGACTTGCGGTGGCTCAGGAACCAGTCGTACAATGCCTTGTTCTTGTACTGATCCAGAATAAAATGATCCGCCTCGGATAGTACGGTGTAGTGTACGTTTCCACCCATAGCTTTCAGCCGGTTGACCAGTACCTCTGTGTTGCTGATCGGAGCAGCCTCGTCTTTGGCGCCATGTACGGCCCAGACCGGCGTACGTGCGAGGCTGTCGGCCCAGCTCTCAATAGTAGACAGCGCACTCATAGGAGCAATAGCCGCAAAGCGGGTGGGGTAGCGGTAGGCCAAGTACCAGGTACCTCGGCCGCCCATGGAGTGGCCGGTCAGGTAGATCCGGCTGGGATCGATGCGGTAGGTAGCTACTATATTATCCAGCAGACTGATCAGGCCTTCGGCATCCGTCCAGATTTCGCCATTGGGGCACTGCGGGGCCAGTACTACAAACGGGAAATGCTTATCGTCCACCAGTAGCGCCGGAAGACCTGTTCGTTTTACTTTATTTAAGTCATTGCCCCGGGCGCTTCCCCCGTGCAGGTACATGATCAGGGGAAGGGGTTGAGCAGACTTCTTGTACTCCTCCGGCAGGTACAGCAGGTAAGGCAGCTCTGCCTTATGCTTTACCACTGCCTGGTGAGTACCTTCCTGAAGCCCGACAGGATGCTGCTTAGAGACAGATTTCTTAGCCTGTGTCTGTCCAAAGCCTGGGGAGTAACTACCGCCCCATGCCAGGAGCAGACCGAGCAGGCGTAGGTATTGAGGTAAAGTGAGCATTAGTATGGCAGGGCTGAATAAAGTAATACTACTAGCCGCTAAGCTACATCAGTTTTAAGCCAAAGTCCAGGAAGTACCCTTTCATCCTTCTGTTTTAGCCCAGTCTGCTAACTATACCTGACCAATAAGTAAAGGATTCTTGGTGTACTGCGTGGGTACTGAGACGATAGGCTCTTCCAGTTGAATACCTTCCCGTCGGCGCCCCACACAACGTACATACCCCAGATAACGCCCCTGATCCGCTTCCAGCGCCTGAATCTCCGGCTGGTTGTCAGGAGCAATAGCCAGGTGCCAGTCCCGCCACAAACGCCAGCCTTCGGGTAGGGTATCAGCCAGTTCGATTTCAAGAATACCCGTGCGTTCCCAGTGATGCCGCCACCAGGCGGTCGAGTGCAGGCACCAGAGTTCGGGTGTCCACCACGCCTGCAGATGCTCCGGTACTACTCCCTCCAGCCCCCGCGTCAGGCCGGCCCCGGCTATCCCTATAAGTCCGCCGGGTTTAACAAAGCGAGCCAGGTAGTTGAGGTACAGATCGTCCGTGCCGTAGTACACAAAAGAATCAATGCTCACAATGGCATCGAAGAATTCCGCCGCGAAGGGCAGGGCGCGCGCATCGGCATGAATAGGGAAAACGCTGTCCTCAACCCCGGCATCCCGGATACGCCGGAGATTTTCGCTGGCGCTGAACCACAGGTCGGTGGCCCAGACCTGCACCCCAAACTCGCGGTGCAGAAAGACTGACGACAGGGCCAGTCCGCAGCCCAGGTCTAGTACCCGCATGCCAGGCTTTAAGCCCATGTCCCGGGTCAGCCATTCGGTCAGCCACAGCGGATTGGCTCCCCCACTCACACCCGCCCTGATCCAGTCAGGATGATAGGCCGACGAGCGGGGGAATCTATTCGAAGCAAAAGGGTTATCCATTTTTTAGACTGCTTTGACCTCCCAGCCCTTGCGATAGGTACGGCGCAGGTACTTATCTGCCTCCGGATTGTTCGTGAATTTCATTTTAGCGGAATCCCATTTCAGTAATTTACCCGGTACCCTGATCGCCACCGTACCCAGCAGTACCGCCTCAGTCATAGGGCCGGACTGTGCAAAATGTGATTCGGTTTTTTCACCACCCAGACAGGCATCTACGAAGTGGTGGTAGTGATTGCGCTCAGTCAGGGTAGGTGTGGTATATTCCTTCACCTTGCCGTTAGGGATGACAACCGGCGTTCCACCGTGGGGAATCAGCAGGGCACCTTCGGTACCAATCAGCATAGCCGACTCGGCCGGGTACTCGCCCCCTTTGTATAAATCCCGTATTTCCTGCGGAGGGTAGAATTCGCCATCAAACCATTCCAGGGTGAGAGTGTCCGATGCAGTAAGGGCATTGCCCGGAAACTGCCAGGTGATATGATTGCCCTGGGGCCAGGTGTCGGCGCGCCGCTCTAGCGACTCCTCCCATGATTTCTGGACCTCGGCCTGTACCGATAGCGGGGCCTTCATGCCCAACCCTTTCCAGACCGCGTCAAAAATATGACAACCTATGTCACCGGACCAGCCCGTACCGAAATCCTGCCAGGTGCGCCAGATGCGCGGGTGGTAAATATCCGGAGCATAGGGGCGTACGGGTGCTGTTCCCAGCCACAGGTCCCAGTTTACGTGGGCCGGTACCTCCTGTCCCTGGGCCGGGCGCGGCCCTACCAGCCGATACTTTTCAACAGCACCGGGACGATTAGAGCACAGGTACGCATGGGTTATTTTTCCCACTACTCCCTGCCTGATCCACTGCACCGCCGTCCGGTCACCAACGGAGGAGGCCACCTGAGTACCTAGCTGGGTGGTTACGCCCGCTTTGATGGCGGCCCGGGTCAGATCACGCACCTCAGCCACGTCATGGCACATGGGTTTCTGGCAGTATACATGTTTTTTGTTGCGAATAGCCTGTAGAGCAATCGGAAAATGGTTATGATCAGGTACACTTACGTTTACCGAATCAATGTTTCCTGCTTCGGCTTTCAGTAGTTCCCGCCAGTCGGTGTAGGTCCGGGCGCCGGGTATAAGCTCTGCGGCCCGTTTCAGATGGTTCTCATCAATATCGCATAGCGCCACTATTTCGACGTTAGCGTGCTTCTTGAATTGCTGTAGATCTCCCCAGCCCATATTTCCTACGCCAATACAGGCGTGCCGGAGTTTGGATGAAGGGCCAGAGGCATGGGCGTTAGAACTGAACAGCATAGGGGTAGCCATCGCCGCGGTGGCCGCCTTGACCAGAAAATCACGGCGTGAATCCTGAGTAGTACTTTTCTTCATTTGGTATAGGGATTTAGGTGATTTCTCGGCCAGGAAAGCTCTATAGCAGGAAGAACCGGTACAACTCCGTAGGGCTGTACGCCAGAGATTCAATACAGACCAGCTATATCAAATAAAAGTACCTGATAGTCAGTCTCTACTTCACTTTCTTCGCATTCAACTCATAGAACCAGAAGTCATCGTTGGGTACTTCAAACTCTATACCCGTTACCTTCTGATTGTTATCGGTGGTGAACTTCACAGTTGCGAATGTAAACCAGGGATGCTCCTTCTTCCAGTGCATCTGGAAGGTATCGTAGTGCCAGTGCGACAGCGTGGAGTTCAGGTTGGGCGTATGCTCAAAACTTATTTCCAGCGCCCCGTTTGCTTCCCGTACCGTGATGTCGCCGTACACGTCGGTGTGGTAGGTACCGGCGTAGGCGCTCAGCGGCTGGGTAGGCTTGGTGTTCAGGATGCGTTTGGCTTTGAGATCAGCGACGCGGGTGTCATTGGCGTAGCTCTGGTTGGTGCGGTCAAGATCTTTTTTGGACCAATCTGTTTCGGGACGACCCAGGAAAGCATCAAAGGTATAGTGGGCCAGGGCGTTGATAGGAGCCTTCAGACCGTTGGTCAGTATTACCACGCCCAGGTTCTGGTCGGGTAGCAGGTTTACCGAAGTAATCATGCCGTCGTAGCCACCCGTATGCGATACGCGAAGGTGACCCTGGTAGTCGCGCAGCCCCCAACCCAGACCATAGCCGGCAAACAGGGTTCCGAAATCATTAGGCTTGGTGAGGTCAATCGGGAAGCTGTTGTGGACCGCCCAAACCATGTTGCGGGTGCGGGGCGTCAGTAGAGTATCTTTGCCGAGGATGCCATTATTGAGGTTGAAGATCATCCATTTATTCAAATCCTCTACGCTCGAGATCAGTCCACCCGTAGCGGCTATCTCCTCCCAACTGGTGTACGGGATGGGCTTGTGCGTAGTGTTGTTGATCAGGGCGTGGGGCGAAGCGGCATTCCCCAGTTTGGCTACCTGATCTACATTTACGATCGTACGGGTCATGCTCAGCGGGTCGAGGATGCGTTCCTTCACATTCTCGTACCACGTTTTACCCGTAACTTTTCTGATGATCTCGCCTGCCGTAATGAACATCACATTGGAGTAGCCGTAGCCCGCCCGGAACGGGTAGGCCATAGGGAGGTACTGAGCCCGGCGGATGATCTGCTCGGACGTAAAATCAGAATTGTACCACACGATATCACCACTGAACGTACCCAGGCCGACACGGTGGCTCAGGATATCGCGGATGGTGGCGTTTTCACCGGCGTAGCGGTCAGACAAGGTAAAGTACGGCAGGTGGTCCTTGACCTTATCGTCCCAGTTGAGCTTGCCCTCCTGTACCAGCATCCCCATCAGGGCTGAGGTAAAAGCCTTGGAGTTGGAAGCAATGGCGTACAGCGTTTTTTCATTGACGGGAGTAGTGGTACCTTGGGTAGCTACACCGTACCCTTTTGCGAATACTACTTTACCATCCTTCACGATACCAATAGACATGCCGGGTACGCCCCAGGCTTTCTGGGCATTGGCAAAGTAGGCATCCAGTTTCTTGAAATCTACCTTCACCGGGGCCTGCGCCAGAGCAGAGGAGGAGGCGACGGTATTGAGGATGAGTACTAAGAGGAGAAGGGGCTGGAACGGTCGAAAAAATAGGGACATGGCTGTTGTATAAAAAGCTTGATGAAGTAATGTAAATAGAGGCCTAAGAGCTGAGCCAAAGGTTAAATATAAAAGAAAAATCTTTGGTGAGTGACTGCATCCGCATTTACCAGCTATTCTAGTATTTTTAGACCCATACACTCATACCGGGTTCTAACAGGCATGGATCACTACGACGCTTTACTGGATCACATCCAGCAGGTAGTCTCCCTCTCCGAGGAGAGTAAGGGCTACGTGCGGGAGGAATTTAAGGTGAAAGAACTCCGGAAGAAGGAGATACTCATACATCAGGGGGATGTTTCGCAGCATATGCGCTTCATCACGAAGGGGTGCTTCAAGTGCTCAAATATAGACGAAAAGGGGAAGGAGCATATTATGTTGTTTGGCATTGAAGGCTGGTGGATCAATGACCTGTACAGCTACTTGACCCAGTTGCCCGCCCGGATTAGCATACAGGCGCTGGAGCCCAGTGTGATCCTGCAGATTCACCGCGATTCGATGGAAGAGCTGCTGCGGAAGGCTCCGGTGATGGAGCGGTTTTTCCGGATCAAGACCCAGAATGCCTACGTGGCCCTGCAGGAACGGACCATGTACAGCATGAGCCAATCGGCCGAGCAACGCTATCTGGACTTCCGCAAAAAGTACCACGATATAGAGCAGCGCGTGCCGCAGTACCTGATTGCAGCGTACCTGGGCATTACGCCCGAGTTCCTGAGTAACATTCGAAAGAAAGGGGTGGAAGGCGCTGTTTCTTAAGGTACATTAATTTTTTTCAGGGAAGACCTCATGACCTTTGTACTATACAAACAAACAAGGTTAGCCCTATGAAAAAGATCATCGCATTTGCCGGAAGTAACAGTGCCCAGTCTATCAACAAGAAGCTTGTAGAAGTAGCCATTAGCAAGCTGCCACAAGATGCAGTACAGCTCATCAACCTGGCGGACATCAAAGTACCTGTCTATGGAATCAATACCGAAGAAGAAGGGGGGATACCGGAGACCATCCGGCAACTCCACGCGGCACTGGCCGAAGCGGACGGATTTATCATCGCTTCGCCCGAGCACAACGGACTGCTACCCGCTTTCTTCAAGAATATAATTGACTGGCTGTCGCGTATTGACCAGAATATCTTTGGCAAAAAGCCTGTGCTGCTCATGAGTACTTCGTCGGGGAGCTACGGAGGCCAGTCTAGTCTGACTATCTTGAAAAATCTCTTCCCGCGCTGGGGAGGACATGTAGTAGGTACCTTCTCGGTAGGTCCTTTTCAGGAGAAGTACGATGAGGCTACGCAAAATCTGACCTATCCGGAAGACCAGCAGTTGGCAGTCGCCCTTGAGTTGCTCACCACCGAAGTATTTGAAGTGGATCCGGTCGCTTAGCAGGCAATAATACTTGAGATTAACAACCTTAATTAACAGTCATGGAAAATACTACCACTCCACTACAGGAACGATTACAGGACCTGGGCGTTTCTGTAGCAGCTCTACCCAGACCGGGTGGCTCATATGTATCGGTTAATGTACGGGGAGCCATTGCCTACGTAGCCATTCAGTTTCCGATCCGGGGGGAGGACTTTCTCTTTCGGGGGCGGCTGGGACAGGAACTTACTACCGACGAAGGTTACGAAGCGGCCGCTCTGGCGGCTACGAATGCCATTGCTCAGGTGGAGAAGTACGTGGGCTTTGATAAGGTACTTGGGCTGAATCATGTGGATATCTACTACCAGTCGTCGGAGGAGTGGGACGATGGTCCACTGGTAGCCAACGGCGCTTCTGACTTATTTTTAAGAGTACTGGAGGAGAAAGGACAGCATACCCGATCTATCTTTGGAGTGCACAAACTACCCCGTAATTTTTGTGTAGGAGTAACCTGTACATTTACCCTTCTGTAGTTACATTAAACCATTTATTAGCCATGAATACAACAACAGCAACAGCCAGGACAGACTGGTATCCCGAACAAAAACTGATCGTAACCCAACTCAGTGGCGATGTGGATCAGGCCGACATTGAGCAGTGGGAGCAGTCGCTGCACCAGGCACTGGCGCAGGTCGAAGACGGAGGTACTTTTAAGATACTGGTAAATCTGTGGGGCTTCAAAGCAGTAGACTTCCCGACCCACAAAAAGTACCGGGAGATAATACCCCTGACGCTGGCCAACTACGGCTGGAAGGTTGGCTACGTAGACCTGTTTGAAGAGGCGGCAGCCATGACGTTTACTACCGAGCGTGGTATACGCTGTACGGGCGCGGCCCATGCCCATCAGGATGCCACCAAGATCGAGAAGTACGAGAGCCTGTTCGGCAGGGACAACGAGCGCTTCTTTACCGATCCCAAACTGGCCGAGGAATGGATCTTAGGTCTGTAACTGTACAACTGCATTGAACACAAGTACCATGAGGCTGCGGGAGTTATACTCCGTAGCCTCATGATTATTTAAAACCTACTACTCCTATGGATACCAAACCACTACTTGACTATCTGCGCAGATATGTAGATCTGGATCAGGAAGAAGAGGCCCTTTTTCTTTCTAAAGTACGACTCAGGAAGTACCTCAAGGGGCAGTATGTGGTACAGCAGGGCGATGTGTGTCTGTACGAGAACTTTGTGCTGTCGGGCTGTCTGAAGTCCTTCCACATGGATCCGGAGGGACATGAGCATATCGTGATGTTTGCCATTGAAGACTGGTGGACGGGCGACCTGGGTAGTTTTCTTAGCCAGACCCCGGCCTCGCTCAACGTGCAGTGCATGGAGAATTGTGAACTGGCTCAGTTGATGCACTCGGACCTGCAGGAGCTGTACCTCCGGGTACCTAAGCTGGAACGGTTCTTCCGCATTATTATTCAGAAAGCCTACGTAGCCTCTCAGCAGCGAGTGGTCCAGAACCTGAGTATGCCCGCCAGGGACAGGTACCTCTTCTTCCGCAAGCAGTACCCCCGCATCGACCAGCGCGTACCGCAGTACATGATTGCCTCCTATCTGGGTATTACACCCGAGTTTCTGAGCAAGATCCGGAGCCAGCTTATCTACGAGCAGTAGCATCTTAATCTAGGTTAATCTCCTTTCTTAACCTACTTCATCGTCTGCTAACCGGTAGTGTATGAACTTTGTAGCATCACAAAAACACAAAGTTTATGAGTCAGTTACTGGAAAAAATCACAGACCTGAATGACCTGGTTTTACAAGGTAAAGCCCTGGAAGCATTCGACAAGTACTACCACGACACGGTAGTGATGCAGGAAAACGAAAACCAGCCAACAGTTGGGAAAGAAGCCAATCGCCTACGGGAAGAAGAATTCTTTTCATCCATTACTGAACTACGTAGTGCCAGACCCTTGAAAGTGACCGTCGGCGAAGGCATCACAATGGTACAGTGGCAGTACGACTATACCCACAAGGACTGGGGCGTCAAAAACTACACGCAGGTATCGGTGCAGGAATGGCAGGATGGGCAGATCATCAAAGAGCAATTCTTCTACGGCAACTAACTCTTCAATCATCATCTATTAGCCATAAAAAATAAACCAATGAAAAAGCTACTATTTAGTACCAATGATTCGAGCGCAGGTCTGATCCTGCGGGTAAGTTTGGGAGCAGTTGTATTTGCACACGGAGCCCAAAAATTACTGGGATGGTTTGGGGGATATGGATTCTCCGGAACCATGGATTTCTTTACCAATACGATGCACCTACCCTGGATCGTAGGCCTGGCCGTAATCCTGCTGGAATCGGTAGGAGCCATAGCCCTGATAGCCGGACTGGCTACCAGACCGCTGGCTCTGGCCTATACCTTTCTTTCGGTAGGTATCATGGTTACCTCACACATCGAATGGGGATTCTTCATGAATTGGTTTGGCAATCAGGGAGGCGAAGGCATTGAGTACTTTCTGCTCTGGCTGGGTATGGCCGCCGCACTGGTTAGCACCGGTAGTGGTACCTTTTCACTAGACCGCCTGCTATTTAGTGGGGAAGAGAACTCTACCCGCCCCGAAGTCACAAAAAGAGTGATCCATGAGGAGGTTGGTATTTGATACCCTCCTGCATGTTACTCAGCTCATTCCAAGACAGAAAAGAGGATAGCCACTGTGGCTATCCTCTTTTCTATGCATTATTTATAATGTATTAGTAGTTAACGAAAGAATTATTGATTCAGCCCCATCGGGGCGACACTTTAGTAGAAATAGCATCAAAAGTTATCAAAAAGCACCGTAGGAGCGGCACAAAGGAGGCTTGGTGTCGCCCCGATGGGGCTTAGATTTCTTTCAGTTGCTAATTTACTACTAAGGTATGAACCCTCTGGGGCCTCTTTTTGACCAAACCAATTCTTTCGTATATTCCTAATCGTGAATTATACTAGCGTCGCATTTTCAATCTGGTTGGGGCTGTCACAAAGCTGAATGTTAGCTTTTCGGATCGGATCAAGGAGGTACCTATTTCGTGGATTAACTGGACACCCGGGGAGTGTCCTTGTTCCGGCTCGTGAAGTTTGGTATTGGCAGGTGCTGTGGCTTAAGAAAAAGAAGTCCGCTTAGCTTTGTCCGCCCGCCCCTGAAAAGAATATATTGGGGTAAAGGCAGGTGGGCCGCAAAGGTATTCTGGACAAAAAATAGTAAATCAGGGTAGTATTTCCCCCACCAATAGCAGCTCAGCTGCGTAGCAGGCATTTTCGGCATATTTAGGTCCCCCTTCCATCACTGTATTCCGTTTCCGCAGGATGGCCTCCTTGTCCGGAGCCGCTGAGGCGATCCGGAACTCCACCCGGTGCTCACCCCCGGCCAGGCGGGGGAGCAGAAAATAGTTGGAGCGGTAGTAGGTGCAGTACTCATCAAAACGGGAAATAAGCGTAAAGGGCGCACCATCGATACTTACTTCATACTGGCCACAGCCGGGGCCCATTACATCATATAGCCCAATCTGGGTACCTTTGAAACGAAAAGAGAGCTTCTCACCCGGCTGATTGGCCTTGATCAACTGACGAAACCGGTGGCGTAACTGATGGGCTACGGTATCATTTTCCGGAGTAAGGACCCGCCATCCTAAGCTCTTCTCCACTTGCGTAGCCGGTAGCATCGCTACCCGTTCGTAATTTTGAGCATCCAGGGGCGGCCCCGGGTTATGCTGCCAGCCCGAATGGGTACTGAGCAGAGCAGGTAATGCTTTTACAAATGCTTTGGCATAGAGCGCGTGGCCGGTTTGGGGGTAAGGGTGTACATTGTCGGGAGAAAAAACCAGTTTATCCGGCCAGTCCTCCGGCTTGCCCCGGTACTCAAGCTTTCCCTGCCGGGCCAGCTCTACTACCTCCAGACCCAGATGTACGGAAGGAATACCGTAGTAGTCCGCTACGCGTTCCATGGCGGAGGCCGAAACGGGCAGCTTTCCCTGTTCGAGTACCGGAGCCATGCTGGCCATGAGGGTATAGACAAAGCAAATATCCGTGTGGGCGTTGCTATTCCACACCTGCCGGATGATTCCCTCCATGGAACGGATAACGTCCTCCGGAGCTTTCTCATTATCATTCACCGCAAACTCCACCAGTACCAGATCAGGACGATGATCCAGCACGTGCTGCTGCAGGCGAAAAGCACCCAAGTCAGACCCCGTTCCGCCAATGGCGGCGTTAATTTCCTGAAAAGATACCGCCGGATACAGTTGCCGGAGCTGGGCCAGTGACTGTTCGCGCCAGCCGCCCTTCGCCTCCGTAATACTTCCTCCAAAGTAGGCTACTTTGACCGGCTCCTTCGCTTCCAGTTTCTGGGCGATATTGGGTAGTCCTCTTCGTACCCGTACGTCACGGGCATCTGCCAGTACATCCATAGAAAGCTGAGCCAGGAGTGGTCCAGAAGCAAGGATGCAGGTAAATACCAGCAGCAATAGTACCCGAAAGTGCTTTTTTATCATAGGTTGCCTGTACTTTTCTGATATCTCTACCGTCCCATTTTCAATCTTGTTTGAGCTGTCACCTCCGGGCTGTCGCGAAGCTGAATATTTACGTTTGCTTCGCGGAATGCACCCCGGTCAATGACCAGAGTAATGGGGTGAATCCCCTGCGGTAGCTCGGCCAGGGTACCCTGCTCCGTAAGCTTCAGGGGCTTTTGGCCCGCCCAGGCAGTTACACCGGCTGTTGAGTTAAGGTCCAGCTGTACTTTGCCCGGCGTCAGTACTTCCACCTCAAACCGTACCAGGCTATACCGCTTGCCCGGCCCAGCTTCTACGACGGATAGTTCATCCACCGGCAGGTCACCGGATACTTTGCTGTACACCGGCTGGTAAGGGACTTTAGAATTGGCTTTTACAAAATATCCCGGCCCATCAGTTCGTAGCTTAGCAGCCAGCTCTTTAGTAGGCGAAACAGTTTCCCAACGGCGCACCAGTCGGGTGTTAGGGACGCGGTATTTACCCGACTCACCCAATTTTGAAAGGAACCCGATCAGGTCCCTGAATTCGTCCTTGTCCAGACCGGCGGTCAGTCCGGCTGGCATCAGTGAACCGGGTACTTTTTCCATAACATCAATCTGAGTCTTCGGTACGGATACCTCCTGTCCTGTCACATCGCGCATCACGATCTCGGAGGCGCCGTTGCTGACCAGGTACCCCATTACTTCGCTACCGTCCTTTTTGGCAATGCGCTGCAGTTCGTAGCCTTCCTTGATGGAGGCTGTAGGGTAGAGAATTGAGCGGATAATGGTTTCGGCTGGGGAACTGGTACCCAGGCTGCTCAGGTCAGGACCAATAAGTCCACCGGCACCACCCAGGGCGTGACAGCTAAAGCAGCTGGTCTTGCGATAAATTGTTTCACCACGATCTGCGTTAGCGGAGGATTTTACTTCCCGGGCCAGGCTCGCTATTTCCTGATCGTTGAGCTGCTGAGGCATACGTTCTACTGGCATGGTACCACCTGATGCTTCCAGCGCCTGCTTCAGGAGCTTTACCTCGTCGCTTTGCTGGCGAGTCCAGGGGATCAGCCCCTGTTGTATCCTTGCCCGGGCTGCTTTGGCCGTTGCTTCCGGAATCCGTTTGGCCATAAGGGCTTCGGCGAACGCCTGTGTCCGCAGCGGCTGTGACATAAAGGCCCGGTATAGCTCAGTCGCATCCGTTTCGGCCGGTAAGGTTTGCATCAGATCTACGGCCATTCGGGCCGCTTCGGCGGCATCCAATGATACCAGCTGAGCTGTCGCCAGTAGCCGTGATTCAACCGGATTCTTAGTCCCGGCCAGCTCGGTCAGTACCTGTCTGGCTTTGTCCTTATTCAGGAGCGTCAGGGCGTTCATCGCCGCCCGCTTCGTGTCTTTATCACCTTTCCTGACTAGATCAACCACTCGGTCCGTCATCGTTTCCAGGTGCCAGAGACCGATCAGACGAATGGCACTGGTTGCTACGGTGGGGTCTTCGTTATCTATAAATCCGGCAAGCCTGATGAGATCACGTTCCGGCTTTACATTCCGCTGGCGGGCTGCGTTTTCCAGAGCCGCCAGTTGGCCAGCTACCTGTTTATTCTGGTTGGCATTACCCTGAACAGCCATGTCGAAAAGTACATTCAGATCAGCCGACTTGCCGTTGCGGGCCAGGGAGTTGAGTACATCCCGGTGGTAGGCTTCGGGTACCTGACCTTTCTGATACAGCTGGGCTAGTTGTGTCATTGCCTCCGGATTATTCACTGACTTCAGGACAAAAGCCGTCTTCTGGGGAGTGCCGAAGAAATCGGGTTCCGTTTTCAGGCGCTTCGTCCACTGGGGCTCCAGCTCACGGGTCGTCTGCCACAGGGCAAAGTCCAGAAACTCATCCATCGGCTGTTCCAGAACGGCCAGTGCTGTACGCGCCGCTTCCGCCGTCTTAACGTCCCGTAGTGCTATTACCGCCTCGAGGCGTACCTGCGGGTGCTTGTCGGCTACCGCTTTGGTCAGCAAAGCCGGTACATTGGCGATCTTGCCGTGCCATAGCTGGAGCGCCCGGATGCCGGCTGCCCGCGCCTGATGCTTTTCGGCATTGAGCAGACTGAGCAGCAGAGGTTCATTTACAGTATCAAGGGCCTGGTAGAGCCACAGGGCTTCCAGAAGCTGGTGTTCGTAGTTAGAGTCTTTCTTGTCCAGGCTGGTCGTCCACTTCTGCAGGGCAGGCACTACTTCGCTGGCTCCGCGAGCTTTCAGGAGTTGCTTGGCCTGTAGGCGCGTCCAGTCTTCCGGTAGTTTCAGGGCGTCCAGTAGTTCCTGGGTACTGGCTTTAGTCAGTTTGGGAGCTTTGACCAGCGGACGGTTCTTGGCTGTAATGCGCCAGATGCGTCCGTGCTCCTGGTCGCGGCGCGGGTCGTGGAAGTCCACCTCCCCGTGCTGGATGATCGGGTTGTACCAGTCAGCTACGTAGATAGCGCCATCCGGACCCAGGTTGATATCCACCGGACGGAACGCTACGTGGTCAGTCCATAGCAGGTCCTCTACCTGCTTGGAAGCGTAGCCGCTGCCCTGTTCTGTTAGCTGAAACCGGTTGATGCGGTTGGCGCGGAAGTCGTTGGTGATCACGCTGCCCTGCCACGACTCCGGCAGGTGCCGTCCCGATATTACTTCCAGTCCGCTGTGCTTAGGCTGTCCCGGATTAAGTCCCCGGATGATCCGCTCGGCTCCCGGAGAGGTTACGAACGTAGCGCCCGGAAAAGCGTAGTTGATACCTTCACCCCCGGCACCATCCGTTAGGAACGACTGTCCCCACCGGTCAAACTGCAACCCCCACGGGTTGACCAGGCCTTTAGCGTACACATCCAGATCCAGGGTCTTGGGTTGTAGCTTCCATACACCTCCTCCTTCCAGTCGTTTGATACCCGATGGGGTTTCGACGTGGCTGTAGATATAGATAGACTGGTTGAAGTACAGCCGTCCTTCCGGTCCCCAGCGAAACGTATGGATGAGGTGGTGCGTGTCCGCGACGCCAAAGCCGGTAAGTACCTGTCGCTTTTTATCCGCTTTGCCATCCCCGTCAGTATCCATGAAGTGCAGGATTTCGGTAGAGTTGGCTACGTACACACCGCCGTCGCCGGGTAGGATGCCGGTGGGAGTGAGAAGGCCTTCGGCAAAGATGGTGGACTTGTCAGCCTTGCCGTCTCCGTCGGTATCTTCCAGTACAAAAACCTTGTCATTGGCCTCTTCACCCGTTTTTAAATGCGGATAGGCGGTACTGCTAACTACCCATAGCCGACCTTCGGCGTCCCAGTTCATCTGAATGGGCTTGGCTACCAGCGGCTCCGCGGCAAAGAGCGTGACCTCAAAGCCATCCGCTATCTTAAATGACTCCAGTTCGCGCTGTACATCCGGATCAGGATTGTCTTTACGGTCGTCCTGATGGGCCGAAGAGGTAATAAGAAGTACGATGGGAATAATGAGAGCCCGGTAAAAGAGCTTCTTTGTGTTAAATGCTGTCATATCTATTGGAGGCGGCTAAGCTGATATACGGGTGATTTGGGCATGCGGCGCAGGGCGATCTGTCCCTCCAGCCAGGTAATGATAAAGCTCAGGTCTTCCAGCGTCTTCACGTGCCGACCCTGCTCATACGAGCGGAACCCGATGATGTACGTATGGTTCTGGGGGCGGTACTGATGGAAATACAGTTCGTTCTTTTTCTGGATCATCTCACGCAGTTGAGCCGCCTGCGTCATGAGTGGCCCCTGGCTGAGAGCCACGCCTTCGGCCCACTGCTTGTCCGAAGCCGTGATCACCTGATTGCCATCGGCGGTAAGGGTGTAGTACCCTTTCTTCAGGCCGATGACCCGAAGTACACGCTCCTGGTCTATACCAGCCTTGCCTTCGGCAGGCAACGGAAGGGGTAGCTGGTGTTCATCCAGCGTAAATTTCAGGTTGGAGTTATCCGTACCTGCGTTGACCAGCTTGGCCGTAGCCGACGTACTGGCTCCTTGTTTGGCAACCTGGATAGTAACGGTTTCCTGACGAGGCGCCAGGCCCAGGCCCTTTTCAAGGGCAGTGGCCAGATGGTAGTAGCCGGCTTCGTTGAGGTGGATACCATTGTCTGATAGGGTTACCTTCTGACTAGCCTCCTGTATAGGCTTGTAGATATCAATGTATCGGGCGCCACGCTCCGTTGCCGCTCGGGCTATGGCCGAGGCGTACAGTTGCAGCATAGCATTACGCTGGGCGGCATTCCGCTTTGTCAGGTTTTCGGGCGAATCGGCGGCGAAAACCGGAATGGGCGATAGCAGAACGGCTTTGGCTCCCAGCTGATCAATCTTATCTAACAGCTTATGCAGGCCCTGCGTAAAACGCGGCAGGCCTTCCTCACCGCCCTCCTGTGCTTCGGTACCTCCGTATCCCACAAAGACAAGCGTGGGCTGGGCTTTGGTGATCTGCTCCATCAGCACCTCATAGGGAGTAGGTGGATTAGTAATAGTGCCCCGGGCGTCTCCAAACACATTATCCCCTGACCAGCCAATGTTCCGGAAAAGGACCTGACGGTCTGGCCAGCGGGTAGTAAGGGCCAGCTCCAGGTACCCATGCTGAAGATCATTCTCGAAGAGGGTGTTGCCGACAAACAAGATCCTTTCGCCATTCTTCGGGGCAAAAGTGGCCGGTTCGGTTCTGCTCGTAGATGAGGTTTGGGCAACTGCCAGCAGAGTAGGGAGCGTCAGGAGCCAGAGGAGGATGTAGCCAAAAGTAGGCGGTACCTTTTTATGTATCATGTATTGGTTTGAAAGCTGGTTGTATACTCTAAAAGACGCTTTCGGGTAAAAAATATCTATGTCTTTGGGAAGAATATAGTTTGAAATGCACTTCATCACCATAAAAAGCAACTGGGTAGAGCTGGGGATAGGATAAGTAGAGATAGTTGTATAGTAGTTACACGCTAATTGATTCTTTATAAGTCAACTATTCGACCCTTATTCCTACCCGTTCCTATGCCTACCTTACGCCTGTTCCTACTGCTTCTGACCGCCCTTGGCGGTGTCTCCCACACCTTCTGTGTCGCACAGCAATCCAATTCCGCGCAGGATAATGTTAAATACGACCGTGACTATGCCCTGGAGGCTACCATGCTGGGGTACTTCGGGAAGGACGGCGCCCGTAACCCCATCCTGAAAGCCAATAAGGGTGACAAGGTACGTATTACCATTACCAACGGGGAGCAGATGACGCACGATATAGCGCTGGAGAAGCTGGGACTTAAAAGTAAGACCATCCAGGAAAAGGGCGCTACTACCAGTATAGCCTTCGTGGCGCAGCAGAGCGATACCTACTTCTGTACCGTACCGGGGCACCGCACGGCGGGCATGGTGGGGAACTTCGAAGTAGTGGAAGGTGCCATTACCGGCAATACCGTAGCCGGACAGGTACCTACCCGTAATGGTCAGCCGCTGAACCTGGATTTTGAAACCGGCTCCCTGAAAGACTGGACAGCCACGGGTGACGCTTTTACAAATGCGTTGTACAACCAGGACCCATCACCGGTGCATGAAAAAGAGATGCGTATCGGGTACGAGGGCCAATACTTCCTGAGCAGCGGCGGTACTGTTAATGCCAGGCAAACGGGTACCCTTACCTCCGCTCCCTTCAAGGTGACGCAGCCCTTTGCCGCCTTCCGCGTGTCAGGTGGTGCCTTACAGGATACCCGCGTGGAACTGGTGCAGGCCGGTACCAACAAGGTAGTCTTCCAGATTACGGGTCAGGGACGGGCTACCCTTCAGCCGGTGGTGGTAGACCTGCAGCCGTACCTGAATCAGGAGATATTTATACGCATCGTTGATAACGAAACGGGGCTTTCACAGATCCCGTACATACCTCACGATAAGTGGGCGCACATCAATTTTGATGATTTCCAGCTGTACCCCAGCCGTCCCGATTTTCCGAACGAACTTAAACCCAAAGACATCATTATCCTGCCACCGCTGGACCCGGTCCTGAACGCTGGTCTTTCGGGCATAAAGGCCGCCGAGGCCATGACGCCACCCAAAGGATTCAAAGTAACGCTGGCTGCCGCCGAGCCGGATGTAGTACGTCCGATCAGCTTTGCCATCGATGCCCGCGGTCGGTTGTGGGTAGTGGAAGCGCATACCTACCCGACTCCGGCCCCCGAAGGACAGGGCCGGGACCGCATCCTGATCATGGAAGATACCAACGGCGACGGTACCCTGGATAGCCGGAAAGTATTTATGGAGGGCCTGAACCTGGTGAGTGGTATTGAGGTAGGCATGGGTGGCGTATGGCTGGGAGCCGCTCCCTACCTGTTGTACATTCCTGTCGATGCCAAAACCGATAAGCCTGCCGGTCCGGTTCAGAAGCTGCTGGACGGCTGGGGTACTCAGGATACGCACGAAGTACTTAACAGCCTGCGCTGGGGACCTGATGGCTGGCTGTACGGTACCCACGGCGTATTTACGAACTCCAACGTAGGTAAGCCCGGAGCACCCGATAGCGAACGTACTAAGATCAACGCCGGAGTGTGGCGGTACCATCCTACGCGGCAGACTTTTGAGGTATTTGCGGAGGGCAGCAGCAACCCCTGGGGCATTGACTTCAACGACTATGGTCACCCGTTCATTACGGTCTGCGTGATCCCGCACATGTACCACGTCATACATGGCGCTCGCTACCAGCGTCAGGCCGGCAAGCACTTCAACCCCTACACCTACGACGACATCAAGACCCACGCCGACCACGTACACTGGGTAGGCGAGCGGGGACCGCACGCGGGTAATTTCCGCTCGGCCTCGGCCGGAGGTGGTCACGCGCACTCGGGAGCCATGATCTACCTGGGCCATAGCTGGCCGCAGGAGTACCGCAACCAAATATTCATGAACAACATCAACGGCTCCCGCCTGAATATTGATAATCCAACCCGTGCCGGCTCGGGCTATATGGTCACCCACCGTCCGGACTTCATGGCTATGAACGATTCGTGGTCGCAGTGGCTGAATTTTAAGTACGACGCCAGCGGCTCGGTATGGGCCATCGACTGGTATGACAAGAACCAGTGCCACAGCCCCAACCCCGATGTACACGACAAAACCATGGGGCGTATCTTTAAGATCTCCCATGAAAATGATAAATGGGTAAAGGTAGATCTGACCAAAGCAACTGACCAGCAACTGGTCAACTACCAGCTGCACCCCAACGAATGGTACGTACGACAGGCCCGGACGATCCTGCAGGAGCGTGGACCAAACAAGAAGGTACATGCCGCTCTGAAAGATATCCTTGCTAAGAATCCGGCCGCCACGCGCAAGCTACGGGCACTCTGGACGCTGCACGTCACCGGCGGACTGACCGACAAAGACCTCCATAGTCTGCTGTCCCACGACAACGAGTACGTACGTAGCTGGGCTATTCAACTCCTGACGGAGGATAAAGTAGTAGCACCCGAGACGCTAAAACAATTCGCTACCATGGCGCAGAAGGATGCCTCCGCGCTGGTACGCCTCTACCTGACTTCCGGCATGCTGCGGCTGGAACCCACTCAGCGCTGGGAGGTGATGGAGGCCCTGGTACAGCGCGCGGAAGACAAGGACGACCACAATCTGCCCCTCATGGCCTGGTACGCCGCCGAACCCCTGGCTACCGTGGACGTGAAGCGCGCCTTACAGTTAGCCGAAAGGGCAAAGTTGCCCAACATACTGACCTACATGAAGAAGCGGGTAGAAGCCATTGGTACCGATGAAGCGAAGAAGGCTTTGAGTGATTTCAATGCCCGTTTGGGTATGGTGGAGCATTCGCACACTAGCCACTAAGCTTATTGTCAATAGGGAGACACACATTACCCTGATGGCCTACTTCTGGAATAGGGCCGTCAGGGTAATTTCTTAGTATTTAACTTGGACGAATTTGGTAGAGACTTAGTATAGGCTTACTCAATGACTTTGGGAGTTACTGAATATCTTTTTGTATACCCATAGACACAGGGTTGAATTTGAAGAAGAGTGAAGAAATATTCAGTGCTCATCTTTTGGCATGTTATTGGCAGGTAGAAATTTGAATAATTAAGCAATTTCTACTCAAGAAACATAAACCCTCATTCACAACTCCTCTATGAAAATTATTGCAAAGCTTCTTCCCTATTTGATCACAGCAATTTCAGTTTCATCATGTGTTACTTCCAAACCAGTCTTACCTCCTGATAACAGTATCCAAAAGCTAAAAATACCAATGTCTATAAAGTCCATTCAAATTGTGGATAGTAGAGACTCTGTATCTATGGGTGACGATATTCAACTACCTTTTATATTAAAGCCAAACCAGCATATTGAGTTTTATCCGAATTTATCCGAAGTACATAAATCCTTGCTTAGTACACTCATCGATGATAATATGGTACAAGAGCCAGGGGAGGGGTTTGAGATACAAGTAGAGCTGCTAGAGGCAATTAAGATATTTTCATCAACCTGGACTTCTGAAAAGGAACAAGTAAAAGCAAAGGTAAGAGTTACTGCATCGAATGGTACAGGCCGTATCTGGTCTGAGGCACAGGGAGAATCTTTCGTAACATCAATTGATGCACAAAATGCGAAGTTTGAGGAGTTGTATAAATTAAATTTGAAGAATGTAACCTATAAAGCATTAGAACTTTTAAAAACATATAAAGCACCAGTAACAGATAGTTAATGCATCCCGAGCTACTCTCCGCCTGAGTGTTGATATCACCGACGAATCGGGTACTTACTAATAAGCTAATTACGCGGAATTTGTTGCTGAAAACACCAGCAACGGCGAATTAATATACAGAGGTCCAAAAAGTAAAAATATGAAAATAGGTTCAACCGTAATACTTATTATGCTTTTACTCATAAGTTTTTTGGTTTTTTCTCAAACCCCGAACAGTTCTCTTGGGACTATTATCTTTAATTTAAAGTTCTCCTCTTTTAGCGAAACTGGGCTTGGTGGAAAAGTTAAAGTTGTCAATATAGCTACTGGAGAAGAGCACTTAGGAAAATCACCTAATGGACTTAATTCCTATATAATAATAGAAGATTTGCCGAAAGGTATCTATAAAGTCGTTGAACTTTTAATCAAAACGGGTTCTGGGCAAATTCATTACTATGATGAATCAAAATTTAACCATCTTGAAGTGACTGGAGGTGAAACTTTATATTTGGGATCATATAAAGTAAAGAAAACATCGCAACTATTAAAATTAAACTACGAATTATTTCATGAAAAGAATATTGACACAGTTAAGATAAATGAGCAGTCGTTGAAAATCAGTGGAATAGAAAACGATATTAATTTTACCCAAAAGCTTTTTAAATACGATACGATATATTTAAATCTTAGACAATAAAGTTCTCCTTGTCGGTGTCAATGTCTATAAATCAGATAATTGTAAATGGGTTACATGCGTAAAAGTTGCTGGTGCAAAACACCAGCAACGGCCGAATGGTCGTCTCGCCTTTGCCGGTATTATCACCAGTAAGTAGGAGATCGCCAATGAGTCGCTCGCATAAAAATTACTGCTGTTCTTCACCAACAACGGCGGAAATTCAGTAGTTATATACAATCTACACCAACCCGATAAGCAATGAATTATTTACAATCAGCCGGAGCAGGATTGGCCGGTGCCTCTGCATTGACCCTGCTCCACGAAACAGTAAGGCAGTTTAATCCGGATGCCCCGCGTATGGATCTGCTGGGGATGCGTACCATAGACAAGTACCTGCGCAAAGCAGATATACAGCCTCCCCGGGGAAAGCCACTGCATACAGCTGCCATGGTGGGCGATATTCTTTCAAATACCTTGTATTATAGCCTGGCAGGCGCTGGAAAAAAAGATACCCTATGGCTGCGCGCCGCAGGATTAGGACTGGCAGCCGGTATCGGAGCTATTGTATTGCCCGGACCTATGGGCATAGGCGATGCCCCCAGTTCCCGCACTCCTCAAACCAAAGCCATGACCATTGCCTGGTATCTGGCCGGAGGGCTGGCTACTGCAGCGGTGCTGCATTGGCTCACCAAGTCAACTAAGCCCAGCTCTTACTAGCCAAACCTGTCTCTTTGAGGCGTCCGCGCCCGCGGTGGTTCGGACTGGTTCTGAGCCCGGAAGCGAAGCGTTGGTTCACCTTAGACGGTAAGGGACTGCGGGCCGGGCGGCCGGAGCCGCAGCATCCAACCGGGCCATAAGCGCGACGAGGTGTGCATTTCAGCACTGGCCCAGCATTCAGAGCAGATCATTAGACAGATTCACTACAACGGAACCAGGGAAAGCGAGCGGCCAGCTATGCGTCAACTATTGCATTCGCCTTTGCTGGTGTTAAAACCGGCAAAGCAGGTACCTGCCAGTGAGCCACTCGCGTAAAAGTTGCAGGTGAAAGGAGCCAGCAACAGAGTAACAACAGTATGCAGCAAAGTTCAATCCTCCATTCTGCTCTATGTCAAAGGAAATCAGACTGATGATTATTCTACAGAACCCACTAGACGGTGTGATGTATGGATTACAGAAGGGGAAAGGTGCCGATTACGAGACAGTGCAGGCCCAACTCGGAAAGGGTCAGGATTTGTCCTTTGAATTTACCATCCAGTTGAAACAAGCAAAAGGCTCGGGTATTTCACTGGGTGGTCCATACGTCCAGGGGCCTGTCGGGAACCGCTTTGTCTACCTCACTAGTGGGAGCTATGCCGGACAAAGTGGAACCCTTTGTAATGGCCGCCTGAAGGTTCCCCTTTCCGAAGCGGACTTCCAGGACTCTTTCTCTGATGATGGTACGTACAGCTGGTCCTGCACAGTGCCTGGTCAAACTAAAGACGGAAAGCCTGTCTTTGCCACTGTGAAGCCCTTCGGCGGATGGTCCAGCCGCAAGCTTTCTGACTGAGCGTGTGCATACCCTAGGAAGTATTGCCGTAAGCAGGGCTGACGGGGCACTAGTAATCTGAAGCACGCCACGGTACCCTGTTATTTTTTTCAAAGCAGGGAGTACCTTATCTTTCCCAACGATTTCAAGCAAATCTCCTCAATACTGATCAGCAGCTTTTACCTACCATTCATGAAACATATATTATTCTTCGCCCTGGCCCTGTTGGCGGTCGTAGCCTGTAGCCGTGTTTCGTTGCCGAGTTCCAACCGAGTCGTCCTGACCGGAGTAGATATGACCAAAAAGCCCGGAGATGATTTCTTTGCCTACGCCAACGGCGTCTGGTACGATAGCGTGCAGATTCCGGCGAGTCAGACGGGTGTGGGCTCGTATTCCTTTCTGAATTACCCGCAGCGCGTGCGGTTGCAGGGGATTCTGGACAGCGTATCGGCCAGTGCCAACGCGCCCGGAAGCATTGGGCAAAAGGTGGGGGATTTTTATGCCTCCGGTATGGACATGGCGGCGATCAATAAACGCGGCTATGAACCCATCAAGCCCCTGCTCGACCGTATTGAGGCGCTGACCGATGTAGCCTCGCTGCTGAAACTGGTGGCGGAAGAGCAGAAAGCAGGGAATGGGTCGCTCATTGGTTTTGGTGTGGGACCTGATAACAAGCAGAGTACCATCAACATAGCCCAGTTTTCTCAGACAGGGATTGGTTTGCCGGACCGTGATTACTATTTCAAGACGGATTCGTCCACCGCCCGAATTCAGCAAGCGTACAAAGACTACCTCATGACCCTGTTTAGATTAACGGGGACCGAAGCATCGGTGGCGGCCAGAAACGCTACCCTGGCCTATGAACTGGAAAAGCAGCTGGCCGCCTCCCATAAAACCAATATTGAACGCCGGGATGTGAAGGCCAACTACAACAAACTGGCCGTCGCTACCCTGGCCCAAAGGCAGTCTGCTCTCCGCTGGCCCACGCTGTTGAATGGTCTGGGCCTGAACGTAGATTCGGTCAATGTGCGGCAGCCAGCCTACTACGACAAGCTGAACACCCTGCTGGAAACGGTTCCGCTCGATAACTGGAAAGTGTACCTCAAATCCCACGCCCTGACCAGCTACGCCAATTTTCTCAGCCAACCCTTTGTGGATGCCACGTTTGCGTACGCCAAAGCGCTGACCGGACAGGCCGTCAAGCAAACCCGGGCCGAAGAAATGACACTGGCGGTAGATCGTTCGATGGGAGATGCCCTGGCCCAGCTGTACGTAAAAAAGTATTTTCCGGAATCGGCTAAGAAGCGGATGGAGGTACTGGTAGCCAATTTGAAAACAGCCTTCGAGGCCCGTATCAACCGCCTGGACTGGATGAGCGATTCGACTAAGGTGAAGGCAAAGGAAAAACTGTATGCCTTCACGGAGAAAATCGGGTACCCTGACAAATGGCGGGACTACTCCAACGTGGATATAAAGCGGGATGCCTATTTTGAAAACCGGCTGTCTGCGGCTAAAAATGAGTACCTCTACAACCTGGTGAAAGTAGGACAGCCGGTGGATCGGACGGTGTGGCTTACCACTCCGCCCACGGTCACGGCCTACAACTATCCTTCGCTCAACGAAATTGTTTTTCCGGCGGGTATCCTGCAACCGCCCTACTTCGATGTAAATGCCGACGATGCGCTGAACTATGGCGGCATCGGCATGGTGATCGGGCACGAAATCACGCACTCGTTCGACGATCAGGGAGCCCAGTATGATAAGTATGGCAATGTAGCCAACTGGTGGACACCGGAAGACTACGCCAAGTTTAAGGCAAGAACCCAGCAGGTAATTGACCAGTACAATCGGTTTACCGTACTCGATTCGGTGCCCGTGAAAGGTGCTCTGACCGTGGGCGAAAACACCGCTGACATTGCCGGGGTGGCCATTGCGTACGACGCCTTCAAGTTGACTGAGCAGGGCAAAAGCAATCAAAAACTCGACGGCTTTACCCCCGATCAGCGTTTCTTCCTCTCCATCGCCCGGATATGGCGCGTCAAAACCAGGGATGAGTTCATGCGCATGTATGTCAACACCAATCCGCACTCACCCGCTAAATGGCGTGTGAACGGACCGCTTATGAATTTTACGCCTTTCTACAAAGCGTTCAACGTGCAACCGGGTGACAAGATGTACAAAGCCGAAAGTGAGCGGATTGTAGTCTGGTAAGGAAAGAGGTGGATCCTGCCCCGTAGGAATCAGGTATTTACTAATGACTCATTCGCGTTAAAGTGGCTGGTGTTTTTACCAGCAACGGCGGAATATAAACTAACGGAACACAGAGTACTACTACATCGCAAAGCCGCAAAACGCCAGGCAAAGTTGTTTTATATCAGCTAAATCAGGGTAGGGTACTGATGGTATCAGTAGGAATAGATGGCTGCAAATCTGGGTGGGTGGCATCTTCAAGTGAAGATCCATGTACATTAGTTTTTAAAAACATAAAGGAGCTTACCCGCTTTTATGGAAAGGATGCATTTTACCTGATAGATATACCTATCGGGCTTCCAAGTTTTAATGTGACCCGGGAATGTGAAAGCATGGCGAGAAAATTATTGGGAATGCCCAGAAGTGCCAGCGTTTTCAATGTTCCATGCAGAGCGGCAGTTTACAGCGAATGCTATGCTGATGCACAGGTAGAAAACAGAAAGCAACTGGGGAAAGGCCTTTCAAAGCAAACCTGGAATATTGTCGCTAAGATAAAGGAGGTAGATGAGTTCCTTGTCAGCAATCCATTTTACAAACAGATCGTACGAGAAGCCCATCCTGAATTATGCTTCTATAGTCTGAACGATGGTTTTGCGATGGTTCACAGTAAGAAAAGTGCTGAAGGAGAGGCAGAGCGGTTGGGCGTACTAGGTATATATAATTCAACTATTCAGGAAGTATTCAATCAATCCTTGTCATTAACTAAGGGTCGTCAAGTGCTGCGCGATGATATCATTGACAGCTTATGCTTGGCAGTCAGCGGGACATTGATTCAGCAGAAGGCAGGGTGGCGAATTCCAGCCGAAGTAAAGTCTGATGATGAAGGAATAGAGATGTCTATGGTATTTGCCTCGGGGACAGCTTCGCCTGCTAATAGGTTTGGCGCAATGGCGGCGGAAGTGCAGCTAAATTGAACTTCAAAAAGAGGTGGAGCTACTAGTCGCTGGCTACTGTGGAAAAATTAAAAACAGGGAAAGATGGCATTTGCGTAAACAAACTAGCCAAATTAGATATTTCTACCTTAGAAAAACGGGTAGGACTACCATGGCCTGTATCCTCGAGCACCACGTATGCCCTTGCGGGTAAGACTGGTACTCAGGGAGGGCGGTGGTAATGACTGGCCGTTGGGTACTTGCGTAGGAGGTACCCCCCGCAGGCGTAGCGGCTAACGGACCGGCTACGAAAACATAACGAATACTGGAACAACCATGAACATAGACTGGCTGCTGGACTATGACCCGGTGCTGCTGGCCCTCGGTGCTACCCTTTTTACGTGGGGCCTGACCGCCCTGGGGGCCTCGTTGGTATTTTTCTTCAAAACCATCAACCGCCGGGTACTTAATCTGATGCTGGGCTTTGCCGCCGGAGTGATGATTGCCGCCAGTTTCTGGTCGCTGCTGGCCCCGGCCATCGCGATGGCCGAAGCGCAAGACTCCGGCCCCAGCTGGGTACCAGCGGTCGTGGGATTTCTGGCCGGGGGAGCTTTCCTGCTGCTGGTGGACAAAACCCTGCCCCACCTCCACAGCCGGCTTACGGTAGATAAATCAGAGGGCATCAAAACCTCCTGGGAAAGGAGCGTGCTGCTGATCCTGGCCATTACGCTGCACAACATCCCCGAGGGCCTGGCGGTAGGTGTTGCCTTTGGAGCCCTGGCTCATTCGTCCAGTGTGGGGGCACTCTCGGGGGCGTTGGTACTGGCCCTGGGCATTGGCCTGCAAAACTTTCCGGAAGGTACCGCGGTGTCGGTGCCCCTGCGGCGGGAGGGTTTCTCCCGGTCCAAAGCCTTTTTTTACGGTCAGCTTTCCGGGCTGGTCGAGCCCGTAGCCGGAGTCCTGGGGGCCTACCTGGTGGTGAGCATCGGGCCTCTGCTGCCCTATGCTCTTTCCTTTGCCGCGGGTGCTATGATTTTTGTGGTCGTGGAGGAGCTCATTCCCGAATCACAGGCCGGCGACCAAACCGACCTGTCTACCATCGGGGCTATGCTTGGCTTCGCAGTTATGATGCTGCTGGATGTGGCCCTGGGCTGATGGGGTTACACAGGCAGAAGTATATAGAAGGTGGAACCTACACCAATTTCGCTGGTAGCCCAGATTGCTCCGTTGTGATTTTCTGTCACTTTTTTGGCAATGGAAAGCCCCACTCCTGTTCCTGAGTATTCCGATTTGCCATGCAGTCGGTGAAAGATTCGGAAGATCCGCTCCGCATAGAGTTGGTCAAATCCGATACCATTATCACGGACTTCTATTAAATGGAAGGCGCCATTTTCCTGATCAACGGGAAGATTAACAGACTTGGATACGTCTGTACCCATGACTTTACGGGATTGTATGGAGATTTCTGGAGGTGTAGCGGGTTTGCTGTACTTGAGCGCATTACTGATCAGGTTGTAAAAAAGCTGCTGCAGCTGGCGTCTGTTTCCTTTTACAGTAGGTAATGAACCCATCCCGATTCTTGCTCCTTTTTCCTCTATGGGAAGTTCCAGGTCAGCAAGTACCTTTTGGACCTTTTCATTCAGATCAACCCATTCCATTTCACGGGGACGCTCATTCACGTGCGAAAACTCCAGCAGGTCATCCACCAGCAACTGCATACGTTCAGCCGCTATTTCAATCCGGTCGATCAGGCCGGTATCTTTTTCATCCAACCCTTGGGTTAGCTTCATTTTTAAACGGCTGGCAAACGTTCTGATTTTCCGGAGCGGCTCTTTCATATCGTGAGACGCCACGTGGGCAAACTCCTCCAGACTTTGATTTGAGCGTTTGAGTTCTTCTACCAACAAGTCCTTTTGTAGCTGTGCTTCTTTGATGGGTGTGACATCCGTAAAGACATGGATGAGGTGGTTCTGGTCCATGCGGGACACACTTATTTCCAGCCATCGTCCGGTTATCTCCAGGAAATGCTGTATTATGAAAGGTTTACCAGTTTCAAGCGTTTGCACGCACATTAGGAAATAGGGGGACTGGAGCATACCGGGATCTATCTCCGTAACCTTTTTGCTTAAGTATATATCTCTGGGAATGCCTGCAATTTGCACAGCGGCATCATTGGCCAGGATAGTGCGGCCATCTACTACCTGGCCCTGTTCGTCACGGATAACTTCGGAAACCGATATACCATTGGAAGAGCCGGACAGTATATTATCAAGCAGTCTTTTTTGCTCTTCTATCTTCTGTGCCGCTTTCTTTTGCTCCAATACATCTGCAAATGTTATCACTACCCCGTTTTCTCCGACTTTCACAGAAGATATGTCAAACCAGGCGTCGAGGCCCTCCCCTTCATACCGTAGGTCAAACCGCGCCGCAACACCCGTTTCTATCACGTTGCAATGCGTAGCAAAAACGCCCGTAGTTACCGCGGTCGGAAACAGTTCCCTCATGGTTTTTCCCAGTACTTCTTCTTCTGTCTTGCCGATCATCTGCTTGTACATTTCATTGATCTGTGTGTAGCGTAGATCCAGGATAGTACCTTCTTCATCTCGTATGGCCTCACACGTAAAAACAGCGCTGAGCGAAGCATTCAGAATATTATTGAGGTAGTCGGTTTGTTGCTGAAGGACGTGTTGTGACTGTTTTAACTCTGTGATGTCACCAAGCATAGCCAGAAAACCATCATCCAGCTTTACTGCATCAACAGAAAGCCACTTTCTGGATCGTTCTACATACTGCTCACGCTGTATAGACGTACCTTTTTCTACCACCTCTACATACCGGTCAAAAGCGTTCGCCGAACCCAGGATCTGCAGTATTCCGCTAAGCGGTAGGGTAGCACCTTCCTCTTCGGTAAGTCCCAATAATCCATTCCGCTGCTCATTATACACCCGTACCTTGAAGTCAAGAATGGCACCCTCACTACTCCGAACCGCATCAAACACGGCTATTCCAATGGGAGAAGCCTTCACAATAGATTCCATGGTGCGGCGGGTTGCCTTTTCTCTTTGTTCGGCCTGCCGTTGGGCTCCGCGGTCACGGGTAATACTAAGTACTCCCTCATTATGGAGGTGCCTTACGGTTTCGTATACCCGATTGGTAGAATGAGTGGTAAAAGTGAATTCTTTCATCTCACCCGTCTGGTATACATCAAGAAAGTGTTTGAAGTTTTCAGGAGCGCCCTTTTCAGTAGGAATTCCATCACGTAAGATATGTAAACCTTTCAGTTCTCCCTTTGGATGACCAATCGCTTCAATCGCTGCTTTATTGGCATATCCTATCTCAAAGTCCTCCACAGCTCCCTCACCGGAAGATACAGGCTTTACCCAGATCAGCGCGTCGGGCACCTGGTATAATATGGATGCCTCAATAGAGGAAGTCTGAAGATCGTTACTGATCATAAGAAAGGGGACGAGATAAAGTTATTTGTAGAATCAGACAAAAGTAATAACAACCATATAAACCCTTTTTGTTATAATCTCCTTTTACTTAGTCTGTGTCTCCACATTCGGAGGGCCGCTCCATCGTGGGTGAGGTCACAGATTGGCAGGGATACTCGCCAGGGCAGCTCAACGCCATGAAAGCGAACCTCGAGCGACTTAAGCAAATGGGTATCGAGTCAATCGAGAACTGATTTATATAGGTAAAAGGGGTAGTGTGAATGCTACTACTTTGCAATATTTTCACCGTTATCCAAAGTATACGTGGAGCAGTTATCGCCAGAGCAGATAGAGAGTTTTATTAATGATGGCTTCGTCAGGGTAGAGCATGCCTTCCCCGAAGCAGTTGCGGAGGAGTGTCGCTCGATATTATGGAAAGCCACAGGATGTAATCCACTCGAACCGGAGAGCTGGACACAGCCCGTAATTCGCATCCATGAACTGGGGCTTGAGCCGTTTCAGAAAGCAGCCAATACAGATCTTCTGCATAACGCCTTTGATCAGTTAGCAGGCAAAGGTAACTGGCTACCCAGAGCAACCCTTGGCTCGTTTCCTATCCGCTTTCCCAGCCTGCAATTGGCCGGGGACACGGGCTGGCACGTAGATGCCAGTTTTCCGGGTGATGATGCGAATGATTATATGAAGTGGCGGGTAAATATTCACTCCAAAGGACGGGCCTTACTCATGCTGTTTCTTTTTTCGGATGTATCTGACCAGGACGCACCCACCCGGATCAGGGTAGGTTCTCATCTGGATGTGGCAAAAGTACTAGCCCCCGAAGGTAAAAGCGGCCTTTCGTTTATAGAGCTGGCCCAGAGGCTCGATGGTCTACCCAAACGTGCAGAGGCATTGGCCACCGGTAAGGCAGGCACGGTGTATCTGTGTCATCCTTTCATTGTACATGCGGCACAGGAGCATCAGGGTACCAGCCCAAAATTTATGGCACAGCCGCCCTTGTTACCAAAGAGGGAATTTGACCTCAGCCGGAGTGAAGAGGAGTTATGTCCCGTTGAAAAAGCTATTCTGAAAGGATTGAGACATTGACAGCTCTGCCGCAAGCGCTCGATTAATAGAATGCTCCCTCTCTTCAATATTCAGCCCAATACCAAAAGAAGCCTGTTAGATTACGCGTAATCTAACAGGCTTCTTTATTTTTCTGCGGTACCCTTCGTATCACAGGGATACTAGTACTGACTAATAACTATTTCTTTTTGCCACCTCCGAATACGACGGTTTGCTCATTGCCATCCACCTGGGTAGTCCAGTCGATCAGCAGGCTTTTTGTTTTTTCATTCTGAGAGTAGCTGAACGTGTTGGTACCATCGCCAGCCGAGTAGATGGTTCCATACTGTTTCAAATCATTGATAACAAAGGAGTCGAACTGCCGGCTCGAAACTTCAACCGAAGTTGTACTTAGCTGTTTTAAAGTTATCTCTCCCTCCGAATAGGTAGAAGTTCCGAGATTTTTTTCACTCTTGACACTCACCGGGCCAACAAAGGTACCGCTTATGGAAGGGTCGGGCGTGTTGTCTTTACAGCTACTAAACGTTACGAGTGCTATCAAAAGCAGAAAGATGTTTTTCATGGGCTACTTAGAATCAATTTTTAATAGTTATGGATTGGACATCGACAAAAAGCATCCGGTGTAGCTTTGCCAGAGTCTACACCTATGATCCCTGTCTTGCTTCAAAGGTTGGATATTTTATCTAAGCAGGGATAGCTAAATTGGATGAATGGTATGAAGTAGTATACCAACTGTTACAAGTCATACCTGAATTGGAAGCCTGCCAGTAGTAGCTAAATGAGGTAACTAGTTTGCCTTTGCCTGTAATGTCACCGGTGCTTCAGGTACTTGCCGATGAGTCACGGGCGGAGAAGTTGCTGGTAAAAAACCAGTAAAGTAGTAGTGAGATCAGGAAGGAATACCTGATCCTATGAAAGTACCAGGATCAGGTATTGGTACGAAATAGATCTACTTTATAAAGGGAGAAATGGCTTCCCACACTGCCGGGAAATTGCAGTAAAAAACCACATGACTACAGCCCGGAATAATGGATAACTGGGATTTCGGGATCATTCTGGACGCGGCTACTACTCCCTCTACTGTGTGGTAGCCATCCCGATCACCACTCATGACCAGTACAGGGCATTTGATCTTTTCAAATGTTTCTCTGCTGATATAATCTTCGTTGTAAAGCACATTCAGCCTGGATAAGCTTTCCCCCCACTTTTCCGGCTGAGGCATAAGTTCCAGTCGTGTTTTGAAGAACTGCCCGCTTTGGCTCATTAGTGATTCAGGTGTATAGTTAGCCTTTTCCTTTCTGCTTCCTTTCGGGTTGTCAGCAGCTCCAATGGCAATAAGTTTCTTCACCAGTTCAGGATGTATAGCAGCGAGTTTGTACCCGCTGTAGGCTCCGTCACTGAAGCCCAGTACTACTACGCTATCCGGGGTGATACTCCGAATGACCTGGTAGGCATCATCTGCCCTTTGCTGGTACGTATAAGGCTCTTTACCATTTTCTGATTTGCCGTGCCCGCGGGTGGCAATACAAATCACCTGGTAGTTCTCTGAGAGTTTTGAGATAAAGGGCGCAAATTCATCAATGTAGCCATACACCCCTCCGTGTAGGAGTACCATGGGAGCTCCTTTGCCGTATACTTCATAGTATAGCCTGGTTCCGTCTTTCAGGGTGTGGTACTTACCGGCTACGGGATTGTTGCCATAGGGTATACTATTTTGTCCTAAGACAGCAGTGGCCCAGGTAGTAAGGAGTACCAGTAAAAGGGTAGTTAGTCTCATGAGTAGCAGGTAGTGATGATGGCTATGATTTTTTAATTGTTACAAACCTTTGTCCGGCGTTATGCCAGCGGTAATTACAACAGGCTCCTTAATGCATTGCCTTTCGTCTCACCAATACCTGTACTTTTCACGGCTAAGCATTCTGAATGCCCGTCTTAGTAGTTCATCAAATAGCATGCCCACCAGTAAAATACCCCCTATAGACCGTCAAAAGGCCTTTTTAATGAATTTGAGCTGGAGAAAACGTTCAGTCCCGAACGATATTTGTTCGTTTCTGAACATGGTAATGGTACATGGGAGCAGCATTTACTGAGGTCCATATTTCTATTGACTAATAGTGGAAGCAGTACCCTCCGCCAGTACTTCCTGCTTGCGCTGACTACAATCACTTTATTCATCAGAGTAGGTAGGCCAGGTTAATTTTTGGCTGATTGTTAGGTAGTTTGAATTTTTGTTCTACATTTGTAGAGTAAACTTTGTACTTGTAGAATATGAGGCTAACCGAAACCGAAGAAGTACTGATGCACCACCTGTGGCAGCTGGAAAAAGCATTCATGAAGGACCTGCTGGATGCCTATCCGGAGCCCAGGCCGGCCCCTACCACGGTAGCTACCTTACTCAAACGGATGATTGATAAAGGCTTCGTCGCCTACCGCGAGTATGGCAACTCGCGGGAGTACTACCCGCTGGTGGCTAAGGAAGAGTACCTGTCACGGCGGATGAAGGGGCTGATCAGCAGTTTTTTTAATGACTCGGCTGGGCAGTTTGCCTCGTTCTTTACCCGCTCGGCTGACCTGTCGGCCTCCGAACTGGAAGATTTGAAAAAGATCATTGATCAGCAACTCAAACAGAAAAAGCCATGATCACGTACCTGGTTAAGTCCGTCCTGTGCTCGGTTCTGCTGCTCCTGTTTTACCGGGTCTTGCTCGAAAAGGAAAAGATGTTCCGGTTCAACCGGGTGTACCTGTTGGGGAGCCTGGTACTTTCGGTAGTACTGCCGCTCGTTCCGCTGGAGATCCTGCTGGAAGAGCCACTTTTTCCGACACCTTCCTCGGTGGAGCCCGTCATTGAGGACGGCAGGCCGGTACCCTACACGGTACAGCTCCTGCCCGAGCCTGTTATTGCGGATAGCTTTCGGTGGGAGTGGATGTGCTGGGCTCTGTACCTGAGCGTAGCCGGATGGCTGCTGGTCCGCTTCGGCTGGAATATCAACCGGCTCCGGAAGTGTATCCGGGAAAATGAAGTACGGGTACAGGAAGGGTTCATACTGGTGTTGCTACGTACTCCTACCGTTCCTCATAGTTTCCTGAACTACATATTCCTGACCCGGGAGGAGTACCTGAGCGGTACCCTGCAAAGGGAGATTCTGGTACATGAGATGGCCCACGTACGCCAGCAGCACAGCCTGGATGTACTGTTTGTAGAGTTGCTGAAAACACTCTTCTGGTTTAACCCTGCCTTCTACTACTACCGCAACGCCATCGCCCTCAATCATGAATTCTTGGCTGATGCATCCGTGCTGGCTGCCTGTCAGGATGTACCCTCTTACCAGCACCTCCTGCTCGAGAAGGTACTGGGGCCGGTTGCTCAGCCCTTTATCAGCAAGTTCAACTATTCATTCACCAAAAAGCGATTCGTCATGATGAACAAGCATACTTCCCGTAGCCGCGCCCTGCTGGCTCAGTTGTCCGTTCTGCCCTTGTTAGTGGTACTGTTTTTCGCATGCAGTGATTTTTCCGTAGCTCAGGTACCACCACCGCCTCCTCCGGTTCCCGCACCGATAGGTCAGTTAAGCTCTGCTGATTTGGTGAAGGAGTATAATGAGTTGGTAGAAAAGTACATAGATAGGGATAAGTTTAACTATGTCAAGATGCCTTCGGCAGCGGATGCGCAGCGAATGGAAGCACTCATCAGTGCCATGAGTAAAGAACAAGTCGCTTCGCTGGAATATATTATCCATACCTCAAAGCCTCTACCCCGAATTACACCCTCGGAGTCAGACTATGAAAAGTACAAAGATTCGAAAATGTATGGTGTGTGGATCAATGAAAAGAAGGTACCTAACAGTGAACTTAATAAGTACGAAGCTTCTGATTTCTCGCAGGTTTTTGTGAGTAAACTCTATCCCAATGCGCAAAAAACCATTGGCTATAAGTACAAGTACCAACTTGATTTGATGACTACGGACTACTATGAAGCCTACCGCAAAGAGACATTGGAGAATCCCAGAAAGTATATTGTTCTTAATAGAAACCGAGATTCAAAGTGAATACTGCCACTAGTAATCTGTGTTTCCCTGACCTGACTACATACACACAGTATTATTTTCTTGTAGCGAGCTGGTGAATTAACTAGCTAATTCACCAGCTCGCTTAATTTTTAAGAAGTATAGGATATGTATCAGTGGAATGAAACGGGTGAAATAGGACCACCTTTAGTAAATATTGAAACCGATCAGAACATCAAAGGCAAGTGAATTTCTTTTTCCTTCGGGTACCTGTACATTTCCGTGCGAAAGCCGTCCCTGAATGTCTACCGTTAAATTCTTTCGCTGCCATAGCTCATAACCGGTACTTAACGATGTTTTGAAACCCCGGCTGTGGTACCTGCCTTCACTTTCATCCTTTACATCATAAAAGACGGGATTATCCATGCCCACACCCATTCCCCCTGTAATCCATAACCTGTCATTGACCCAATATTGGAGGGATGGGAGCAGCCCTTCAAAGCCCCTGAGTCTTTCGCGAGGTGATGTAGCGTTGCCACTGTACCTGTACGTAGTGACTACCCCCTGAAGTAGAAGCGCCGTTCGGCTGGTAAGCATGGAGCCGATTTTCCAGTTATAGGCCACACCAACCTGAGCCTCATTGGGTGTATTCGAAATGGTAGTATGAATAGAGCCCGCTCCGGCTGACACTCCCAATACAAATCCTTTTTTATAGATGGTAGCGTTGTCCTGCCCCAGTGCCTGCTGGAGGAGAGAAGTAATAACAAGACAGAAAATAAGTACAATAGACCTCATCGTATCAAATAGTTATGGGATGATTGATGAGACAAAGGTCCAGGTGCAGAGGTGAAATAAAGTTACCCTGTGGTAATAAATCCGCCCTAGTCAATGTTTTTTCTAATCCGGCTTAAGCTCTGCGTAGTGATACCTAAGTAGGAAGCTATGTGCTTCTGCGGAGTCCGCTGAATGAGCTTAGGCTGCCGGTCCAGTAGTTGCAGGTACCGCTCCGTCGCGTTCTTCATCAGTAGGTCGATCTGCTGGTTTTGTTTCTCTACAAACGAAGTCTCGGCGGCGATCAGGAATAGAAGTTGCCCCATAGGGGTTGCTTTTAATTGGTTGATGTTGCCTTTGGAGAGTCTCAGCATCTCGCTGTTTTCAAGCGAGATGGTTTCGATGGGGGAGGAGAGTCCGGTGTATAGGGACATGGAGTCAGCAAAGAAATCCTCTTCGTACATCAGGTCAAGGCAGACGTAGTTGTTCTCTTTCCAGATAAATACACCGCCGCTTCCTTTCAGTATGAAGTAGCCATACTTTTCAGTACTTCCACCTGCCTTGATCACCTCGTTTTTTCGGAAGCTGACCATCTCACCGTACGAAGCAAATTCCTCCCACGCCGCTAGGGGAGCCTCAAAATATTTATCAAATGAGGATTTTAATCTTTCTGCTAACATGTGCTAAGGTGGAGTACTATCTATAATTAGCTTTTGTCTTACAGCTATCTGCCGAAGAGCTTAGGATAGAAGAAATACGTAGGAAAAAGAATACATACTATTGCTCCTAGTACCAGAAAGACTGCCAGAGGCCGTTCAACCATTTGTTTTGTTTCAAAATCTAATATTAATCCTTTCTCTGATTCGATCTGAAATACTTTTGGCTCCCAATCTTCTAATTGCGATTTCTCTATCCAGACTGTAATTGAATCTGCCTGATTCAGTCTTTTTCTTATGATAGAGTATGGCACATGTCTGTATTCTGAACCAATGTTTTCCGTTATGGTAAACTTTTTTTTAAACTCATACAAGTAAAAGGTCAGTTCTGCCTCTCGACTTTTAGGTTCTGATCTAAATCGCCCTTTACCTAATGTAGTTAATATGTTGATATCGCATGATTCTAAAGTGCCTTTCAGTGGTATTAATGAATTTCTGGGGGTCAAGGAATCTAAAAGGGAGGGTATTGACAAGCAAAGTAATGTGACTCCTAAAACGTACATTCGTATTAGGTAGCTTCTGGTAACGCTATCTTTTATATTAACTGCCAATTTAGTGGGGAGTAGGTTGCAATATCGTTATAAGAAAATAGATATGGATATTCTTGCCATTGGGAAGAGGTTAGGAGGCGGATCGCTAACAACTAATTAGAATATGCAACCGACCCATCAAAATGCGCTGTGACTGTTTTACTATCGCTTACGGTAAATGAAGCCAGGTCAAGGATTTCACGCTTTGATATGGATTTTCTTTGCCGCTCAGATAGTCTGTAAGAAGCTACTTTGAATGGATCGTAAATTACAAAGTCTGGATCAAATGCTTTTTGTAAGGTATTAAGGACTAGATTTTCAATCTTGTTTCTGCTTGCATGGGTATAGAGGGGGCGGGTAGTCCACTCCAAAAGTTCATTGTAAACCAGTACCACCCTGCCATCCACCAGGGAATAATAACTTGGAAACCGCGTAAGCGAACTCTTATCAGATAGTGGGTAGCTGCTGGTAGTTAGGGTGAAAGTAGCTACCACCTCTTTGGCGTGTGTATCTAACTGCTGTAAGGATATAGGTCCGGGAAGAGCGAGTTTGATGCGATCAATGGTAACAAAGCCATAGCCCTTTCCGAAAAGAGCCGAGCTGTCTGATCGTTCCTGAATAAACTTCCTTACTTCCCTATATAGTAAAGGATTAGTTCGGAGGTCAATGAAATGGATCTCTAAGCTGTCTGTACGATTAATGATCTTTCCGGGATGGTAGGGATCTTCTTGAGCCCATGCGCTGAGGCATAGCAGAGCTAATATGGAGGTGAGGAAGAGGTTTTTCATAGAAGTATGATCTATACCATAAACATACTACTCTTTGTCTCCACGAGCCAAAGAACTAGTTGTTTTTACTTGATAGGCTATGCGCGCCTGTAAGGGTAGTAGTTTGCATCTATGGTCTTTCCCTTATAGCTAAACAACTATATACATGCTTGATACTATCAAATGGGGGATCATCGGGTGCGGCGATGTTACGGAAGTCAAAAGTGGCCCCGCCTTCTCCAGGATACTGGATTCGGAACTGGTAGCCGTTATGCGCCGTGACGGCGCCAAAGCCGCTGACTATGCCCAACGGCACGGCGTACCTACCTGGTACGACCAGGCCGATGACCTCCTGAACGACCCGGAGGTGAATGCCATCTACGTGGCTACCCCACCCGATACGCATAAAGAATATACTTTAAAGGCCCTCCGGCTGGGCAAACCCGTATACGTAGAAAAACCCATGGCTCTTAATACCGCCGAGTGCGAAGAGATGGTCAGGGTAAGTAAGGAAACCGGTACTCCTCTCTTCGTTGCCTACTACCGTCGGGCCCTCCCATACTTCCTCAAGATAAAGGAGTTGGTAGAGCAGGGGGTAATAGGGGATGTAAGAATGGTACAGGTTACGGTACATAAGTCTCCCTCCGCGGAAGAAACAGCACCCAGCGCGCAACCTAAGTGGCGGGTACTGCCCGAGGTGTCGGGTGGGGGACACTTCCACGACCTGGCTTCTCATCAATTCGATTTTCTGGAATTTCTGCTGGGATCAATCAGAAAGGCAGAAGGCGTAGCCCGAAATCAGGCCGGGCTCTATCCGGCGGATGATGCCGTGGTGGCTGCCTTTGCGTTCGAATCGGGCGTAGTGGGTACGGGTAGCTGGTGTTTTACAGTTCCCAAAAATCAGCAGAAGGAAGAAACGTATCTGTTGGGCAGCAAAGGGAAGATTACCTTTTCATTCTTTGAGATGGGGAAACTCACCATTGAGACGGAGCAGAATACCGAAGTACTTACCATTGCGGCTCCTGCCCACATTCAGCAACCTCTGATTGAAACGATCGTGGCGGCGCTACGTGGTGAGGGTACTTGTCCGAGTACCGGCGAAACGGGTACACGATCCAGTATGATCCTGGATTGGATTACACAGGTGTAGGTGTATTCTATACATCTGCTAATCAGAAACTTTATCTAGCACAGATATACAATGCGTTTGTGAAAGGCTGGTCTAACACGAAGGAGGTACCATAATAAAAAAGGAAGAGTTTAACCACTCCTCCTTTTTTATAGTCTTCTTTACCTTAAGCTTTTAATAGCTATATACTGTTTTACTATAATTCATGATCTGGCCGTTGTTGTTCCGGATTTTTGTGGTCACTTCCGTTACATAGCCATCTGCATCGTATGTATATACATTTAGCAATTTTTCACCGCCTTCCCAGCCTTCGGCTACTACATTGTTTTTAGAATTATGTTCAAAATACAGGCTAGGCATTTTTATTATTGCGTAGGGGTTAATGTTCAAGTCGTACTGGAAGCTTTTACGTGTTGTTGTGTAACCAGGAATTATAGTTATTTCCTCAACCCGGTTACCACCGACGTACTTGAGCTCTATCCGGGAGCCATTGAGATCAGTGGCGTTCTTACCCATCAACATCACTATGCCTTCACTGGTATACTTATTGGTGTAAATATGGTTTTCAGTAAGGTAATGGTATTTTGATTCAATAATACGCCCCTTATTATCAAATGTATAGGCATTATGAGACCAAACAATGCCATCCTTTTTATAGGTGCTGTTAACCCAAAGTTCGTTACCTTCTTGAAGGAATATATCACTGCTGCCTGAACGTAATACCCCATCGCTGGGATCTGGAGCATAAGCATGTACCTCATTGATGCGGCCCTGATCATCGTAGATAAATTGCTTTTTGGCACTTAACCGGGCAGTCCCATTTACAAAGCTATATTCGCTTACCCATTGCAATTTTTTAGCTTCTTTACGGCCGCCCAGCTGGTAGAGGGAGCCTTCGGTAGCTTCGGCCTTATTCACTATCTTTTCATCAGTGACACCCCACTTTTGCAGCTTCAGGCCGTAGCGTGAGGCCTGTTTAGGGAGGTATATAACCTGTGTACCGGCATTTAGCGTTGTATCTTTTTGTTGTGCCACTCCCCTGGCGTCCCAGGTAGTAATGGTAACAGTAGCGGGAATACTGTCATACACCACATCACCAACGGTTATGACCGCTTTTACGTGGATGGGGAAATAGCCTTCTTCTGGTTGTGGCACAGACACCGGTGGCTTTGGTTGTAACAGGTCATCATTCTTACAGGCCGTCGCTAAAATAGCTACTACTGATAATTGCATGACAGCGCTTGCTAATCTTCTTTTCATTTTTGGGTTTAACTGTTGAATATGGCTAATTGACAGGTGCAAAAATGGGTAATGAGCAAGCAATAAAAGTCTGACTTATCACTGAAGCGTCTTTTTAGCGGTCTGAACCGTAGGTTTTTTTCAATTGAAGAGCTAACGGTGTACGGATAGAAATCTGCATGAGAGGTAAGTGTGCTATAAGAAGAGCACTCAATGTAGGAATTCCTTCTCGTGATCTGTGTACCTACATACCATGGAGATAGATTAAAAATTAGTCATCAAATAAATAGCTAAGGGCTTGCGAGTAGCTTTTTGATTAGCTGCGTTGTTTGAGTATGCGTTAGAATGGTTTCGTGGGTTGATCCTGGTAAGGCTACAAACCAGTCGCTGGAGTCTAAATAGGCTTTGAGCTTATGAGCGGTACTGTTTGGGTTATCGGTACTGATGACGACAACCGGACTTGGCGCTTTTTGTACGTCCTCTTCGGTGGGAAAGACAAAACCATTCACAGACGGGAATGGATAGTAAAGCAGATCAGTAAAACGGTCGCTAAAGTCACCACCGGCTGAGGCCGGATCAATCAGCAGAGTGAATTTAGGTCGGTTTGCAGACGCCAAATGGGCCGCCACCCTGCCTCCTAACGAGTACCCACAAATGACAATATCGGCTTCCCGATACCGATGTTTTAAGGTGTCATAAACCGTCTGGGCATCGCTATAGAAATTGGCTAAGCTGAGAGGGCCTTTACTTTTACCATGCTGCCGATAATCGGTTATTAATACATCATAACCAGATTGCAGAAAAGTAGGAGCCATGTGACCCCAGTTTGCTAATGTTCCCCCATTCCCTTTCCAGAAACAAACTACTCCTTTTGCTTTTGGTACCTTGAAGAGTATGGCATTCAACAGGCCACCCCGTGGAGTTTGGAAATTGAATTCCTCTGTATCCTGTGGGAAGTTGTACTTGAAATCACTCGGAAGCGATGTCGACCTGTACCGGGCGGTCTGTTGATCTTTATTCGCATAAAGCCATACATAGACATCAATATAGCATAGCAAGATTATCAAAAGCCCTGCCCAGAGCCACCTGATTTCTATCTTTTTAGCTGACATTCTCCTTCGATTTAAATAGCATCAAAATTAGAGTGCTGTCTGCTAAGTACCTACTTAATAAAAGTTAAATAGTATTGTGTAATAAGGGGTGTCATAGTTACTGCTGCCACAGACCTTCCTCTCTGGCCTGTGTCTCCACCTTGCGTAGATACACAGCTGAGGTATCTCTCTTAAAAAAAACTCGAACCCGTAGGCCGTGTTCCCACATGCCCTACCCAGTACTCCTCTCTCGCCAGTTTAAAACTACCAAAACCTCCTAAGCCCACACCTCGCACCTCCTGCATGATACGGGCCATATCTGCCTTAATGGCGTCGGGCACATGCAGTAGGCTATTTCTTCTGCTGATACAAAGACCTGGATAGGTTTGATCTCTTCTGGTGTTTTGAAGGGGAACATCCCGGAAATAGGCAGTAGAATGGTTAGAATCATTATTTTTGTATAGATCTCAACTACATAGTGAGGCTTGTATCCTGGCTGCCATCAATCAGACCAAGCCCCAAAGGATGTATCAGCTATTCACCCGAGGGCAATAACAAATCTGAATTATGAAGAAAGAACTGATAAACAAAAAGCAGTCCTCCGATCGCGGTTGCAACTGAAATACGAAAAGCTTTTGAAGGATATTGAGGCAAACAAAGTATTGCAGCAGAATATGGAAGAGGGCATAAAAACCGTCATGCCCCGGATTGAAAACGAACTGAGTCCTCTGATTGACCAAAAAAATAAGCTGTTCAGACAGCGTTTACTTCGCCTTGACGAGTTAGCCACCGAACTGGGCGTTGGAAAACTAAATAAAGACTGGTTTGAACCCTACATGGTGGAACAAACGAGTATCCTGATGCAGCAAAACGGATATGGGGACGCCGAACTAAAAGCTATTTTTGAAAAATACAGCAGAGAACCCCTCCTTCCCAGTGATGACGAACTGGCTGACTACGCCCAAAAGGTTAAAGACGAGTTTGGGATAGAGATGAATATCAAAGAAATGATGGAGAAGGGATTGGAAACCTACTTGCGGGAAAATAAGGACGAGTTTCAACAGAAAATTTCGGAAAAATGGGAGGAGCAGGAGGCCGAAGATATTCGAAACTATGACCCGGCTACTAAACAGAAGGTAAGCAAGCAAGACCGGGTGCTTATGCAGGATGCCAAGACTATATATATGCGCCTAGTAAAGAAGTACCATCCAGACCGCGAACTCGACGAAGCCCTCAAAGTCCGGTATACAGATATAATTCAACAGGTTACGACGGCCTATAAGAGCAATGATTTTCTGACGCTTCTTAAGCTGCAAATCGAACACCTTGATGAAAAAGAGGCCGACGCCACTTTCCTGGCCGAAGATATGCTCAAACGTTACAACAAAATTCTCCAGAAGCAATTGAACGTAATAAAGGAGGAAGTTGATTTTATGAAATACAGCAGTATGGGGCTTTTCGATGAATTTTTTGACCGAAACCATCAGTTTAGTAAAAGTAAGTTTACCCGCTATAAAAAGAAGCTGAAAGAAGAAATTGCCGACATGGAGGAAGACATTCAAGCCTCCTATAAGCGAAAAAAGGGGTGGTTTAAGGAGTGGATCAGGGAAATCAAAATGTACCAGCAGGAGGTACTGATTCAAGAAACCATGCTGCGGTTTTACAGTTTTGAGGAATAAGGTTTACTAAAAAGCAAGTCATCCAATGCGAAGGGCAATGATTCGGTCTTATTTTCAATCGGATTGCCTCAGTCGTACCACCTGCCGGTGAAGGATGTGGTCAGCTGGACTCGCCTTAGTTTGGCGGTTTGGGAACTATCCACTGGCGAGGGTCACGAACTGAGCTGACAGTATGTTCTGGTAAAGCTGTTCCATGGCCCGTGTCTCCCCAGGCCTTTGCGCAATACAGCAAACAACAACCTTAGCTAATCCGGCTCCAGTTGGTCTCGGCGTGGCGGAGGTTGTCCAGGTGTGAGCGGATGGGATCGTGCTGAGGTAGTACCAGTTCCGGGTCCTGGTCGAGGATGGCTTCGGCGGAGGCGCGGGCGGCTTTGAGTATCTCGCCGTCCTTGGCCAGGTCAGCGATGAGGAAGTCCATGATACCACTCTGCTGGGTGCCCGAAAGGTCACCGGGTCCGCGTAGCTCGAGGTCTACCTCGGCTATTTCGAAGCCGTTGTTGGTACGGCACATGGTTTCGAGGCGCTTCTTGGTTTCCTTGCTCAGCTTGAAGTCCGTCATCAGGATACAGTACGACTGCTCAGCTCCCCGGCCTACGCGGCCACGCAACTGGTGGAGCTGCGCCAGTCCGAAGCGCTCGGCATTTTCAATCACCATCACCGACGCGTTGGGTACGTTTACCCCTACTTCTATCACCGTAGTAGCGACCATGATCTTGGTTTCCTGGCGGAGAAAGCGGGCCATTTCGTACTCCTTATCCTTAGGTTTCATTTTGCCGTGCAGGATGCTGAGAGGTACCTCGGGAAAGGAGCGCGATACACTCTCATAGCCATCCATCAGGTCTTTCAGGTCCATCTTCTCCGATTCCTCGATGAGCGGGTAAACGATATATACCTGCCGTCCTTTGGCGATCTCCTCTTTTAGAAATCCGAATAGCGTAGCACGGTGGGCGTCGTAGCGGTGGACGGTCTTGATGGGTTTACGTCCGGCGGGTAGCTCGTCTATGACCGATATATCCAGGTCGCCGTAGAGGGTCATGGCCAGCGTACGTGGGATGGGCGTAGCCGTCATAACCAGTACGTGCGGATTGACGCGCTCATTTTTAGCCCACAGCCGGGCCCGCTGGGCTACCCCGAAGCGATGCTGCTCATCGATGATACAAAGACCGAGGTTCTGGAACTGGACCACATCTTCGAGCAGGGCGTGGGTACCTACGATGATCTGCATAGAGCCGTCCTGCAACTGCTCGTGTATGGCGTCCCGTTCCTTTTTGCGGCTGGAGCCGGTGAGTTTGCCGATGTTGAGGCCTAACAGGTCCGCGAATTCTTTAAGACCATTGTAGTGTTGGTCAGCCAGGATTTCGGTAGGCGCCATCAGGCAGGCCTGCGCACCACTGTCGATAGCCATCAGCATGGTAATAAAGGCTACAATGGTTTTGCCCGAACCCACGTCACCCTGTAGGAGTCGGTTCATCTGCTTACCGGTCTTGAGGTCATCCCGGATTTCACGCAGTACCTTCTTCTGGGCGTTGGTCAGCTCAAAAGGCAGGTGGTTGTCGTAGAAGTCGCGCAGGAGGGCAACGTGCGTGAATATTTGTCCGGGAAACTCATTCTTCTGTAGGAGCTTGTTCTTGATGAGCCGGAGCTGGTTGTAAAAAAGCTCCTCAAACTTGAGACGTCGCTGTGCCTGGGTCAGGTGCGCCTGGCTCTGCGGCAGGTGGATGTTCCAGAGGGCGTCGGCTTTGCCGATGAGCCGGTATTGCTGGCGGAGCGACTCCGGGAGCGTCTCGCGGATGTGGGGCGTCGCTAGCTCGAGCAACGTGCGGATCATCTTGCCAATGGCGCGGCTGTCTACAAACCGTTTGCGGAGCTTGTCCGTGAGCGGGTACACCGGCTGGAAAAAACCTCCGGCCTCGTTCTCGGGAGTAAGCAGTTCTATCTCGGGGTGGGTGATGCTGTACTTACCCCCAAAAAAGGCGGGCTTGCCGTACACGACGTACTCAGCATTGCGGCGCAGGATCTTCTCAAACCAGGTGATGCCCTGAAACCAGACCAGTTCCAGCACACCGGTGCCATCCATAAACTGCCCTACGAGTCGCTTCTTAGCGCCTTCACCTATGATCTCCCAGTCTTTTAGCCGTCCCTTGACCTGAGCGCCCGGAAGTAGCTCAGTTAGTTCGCTGATCCGGTAAAAGCGCGTGCGGTCCTCGTGACGAAACGGGTAGTACTGCAGCAGGTCTCCATAGTTGAAGATGTTGATTTCCTTGTTGATCAGGGTAGCGCGCTGTGGTCCTACACCTTTCAGGAATTCAATTTTAGTGTCGAAGAAGTTGTTACGTTCGGTCATTCGCTTTACGATGCTCCTTCTTCAAAAGTACATAAATCTGCTCAAATAGCGTCTATATCCCGGTAGTTTTAGGTAGTGTTACCGCTCGATTTTATCCTATTGATTATGTGTATGTTTTTAATTTATAAGATTTGATATTGTGCAGGTCAAACAAGTTTTTAGATTTGCGGACGTTTTCTACACGATTATCAACTATCATTCCAATCTACTAGTATGAAAAAGACTATCTTGACTCTGTTCCTTACCCTTGTTGCCTTTGCCTGGGCTACTGCACAGGAGGCTAAACCCAGCCCACGTGTAACTGCCGAAGGCAAAAATGTAAGCGTTATGTACGGACAGCCTTCCAAGCGCGGACGTACCTTGTTTGGTGCAGATGGTAGCGGCAGCCTGGAGCCTTACGGCAAAGTATGGCGGACCGGTGCCAACGAAGCTACCGAGATTACTTTCAAGAAGGATGGAACATTTGGTGGCAAGCCTGTAAAGGCCGGTACCTACACGTTATTCTCTGTGCCAGGTGACAAAGAGTGGACTGTGATCCTGAACAGCGAGCGCAAGCAGTGGGGCGCTTACAACTACGACAAGATCAAAGACAAAGACGTATTGTCAGTAACAGTACCTACCAAGAAGTACAGTAACTCAGCTGAGAAGCTGAATTTTAACGTAAAGGATAATGCGCTGGATTTTCAGTGGGACAATACCGGCTTCTCGGTACCTATGAAGTTCTAAGCGAAATAGTTATTGCTTAATAAAGAGCGCGCCCCGGACCTGATTCGGGGCGCGCTTGTTTTAAAGATCAACAAATTTATTTCTGCTGTTCCAAAAGAATAAGGGCGTCGCGGTTGCGGAGCCACACAGCTTGGCCGAGCTGGCTATTGGCCTGCATAGTTAGGGTAGAGGATACCAGTCCGGTACCCAGAGATATCCAGAAGAACGTCTTGACATTGTTACGGTTGCCGGTCACGAGGGAGTAGATAGAACCGGCCGATCCGGCCAGTGATATCACCGTGGCGATGTTACGCATCCGACGCGAGCGCAGGTACAGCTGCATACCTCCCTGCGATATCACAAACTCCCGCTTAAGCTGCTGATGTCCACTATACAGCGTATTGTTTTTGACGTAACGGTTAGGACCCATCAGGTAGATGGTTTCGCGGTCGTACCACTGGCGTACCCGGGCCATATCGGAGGTTCCTGACTGGATGGTTCCGGACTGGTTAATTTGAGCCTGACTTGTACTATATAGGCACAGAAGCAATGAGAATAGTATACAATAGCGCATAGCAGGGCTTTGAATTTACAGTAGGTACTTAGAGAAAAAAGGCCAGTAGCTTAGGCACAAAAACCAAACTGCCCACTATGACCGCCGACAAGGCTACCATCAGTACCCCACCGGCCGCTAGATCTTTCACCGCTTTGATAGTAGGGTGGTAGTCAGGCGAAACCAGATCTGCCAGTTTTTCGAATGCGGTGTTGAATGCCTCTGCCATCCATACGAGGCCAATGTGGGTGATGATAAGTCCCCATTCGGCAATGGATATCTCAAAAAAGAAGCCGAGCAGAATAACTGCTACGGCTGCCAATAAGTGAATGCGGGCGTTATTCTCATACCTGAACAGACTTACCATACCTTCTCCGGCGTATCTGAAACTCCGTAGGGCTTTTTGTATATCAATGGGACGCTGACTCATGAGTATGTACTTGCATTAGGTATAGCACGCAAAATACAACAACACGGGCACGAATAACAAAGGAGAGAGTAGCTATTTCTTCTTGGTGAAGTCTTTCATCATTGCCCATTCGCGTCCGGCTACTTTAGACTTAAAGGTTTCGAGACAGCCCCGGTCCTGTAAAGTAATGTAGCAGGTCTTGCCATTACGGCCTCCGAAGCAGATGTTGGATACCTTCTTGCCAATGGTCGGAATGGTACGCAGCAGTTTACCCTGCGGGGATACTATGGCTACCTCTCCCTTGCCGTGGCGGGCTATGTATAGGTTTCCTTCCACGTCACAGCGCATACCGTCCATCCCACCATCCTCAAATTTTGTGAGAAGGCGCTTGTTGGACAGAGTACCATCCGGAGCCAGATCAAAGGCCCACACATTGCGCTGTACACTTTCGTTAACGTACAGGGTCTTCTCGTCCGGGCTGACCTCTATGCCGTTAGTCGTACCCATATTTTCCGCCACCAGGCGTGCTTTGCCTTCGGGCGATACGTGCCATACCTGTCCGGTACTTTCTTTCCAGTTGGGGTCGGAGCAGAAGATGTGTCCGCTGCGCGTGATGGCCAGATCATTGGGCTGGTTCATGCGGGGCTCATGTACAAATACCGTCACCTGACGGGTATTGAGGTCGGCTTTAAGAACATTATGACCGGTAAAGTCGGCTATATAGAAGGTCGTGGCATCGCCAAAGCGGATACCGTTGCCGGTACTGCCTTTGGGTAGGGTGATGAAGAAACTGGTGCGTCCACGGGGGCTAATCTGAGCGATGGTACCATCCTGCGCGAAGTTAACGGCATAGATATTTCCATCGGCATCAACCGCGGGACCTTCGCAGTTTTCTGTAAATTCCTCCTCTGCTGTAAACGTTTTAGTGACGGCTTGGGCCATGATGAGGCTCGAACTAAATGATAAAGTCAGTAAAAGGATAGCTAATAGGCGCGTAAGCATTAGATAGCGGGGAGTGGGTTGAATACTGAGATATAGGACTCCAAGGTAACGAGTAATGCCGAAAAGGCAAAAGTCAGGGGTGACTTATTCATAAGAGGTCAGAAGTAAAAAGCCGGAGTGTTGGCTCCGGCTGTATAATATAGTTGATCTTATTTACATTTCCCGCCACTTGATAGCGCACCCAATGGCCTTGGTAGTCGTAATCACGACGGGCTTGCTGACCAGCAGATTAGACACGGCGTCGTCTACATAGCGTTTGGTAACACCCGCCGGATCCTGTGGGTTGTCGTCAATGGTACCCAGATACTGTACCGTAAACTTACCTCCTCCGGCGTGTTTGAGCACAAATACCTGTGGCGTACGGCTAGCGCCGAATGCCTGTGCTACCACCTGCTTTTCATCCGACAGGAAGGGGTAGGTATAGCCCTTCGTACGGGCCCGGTACTGCATCTGATCAAAGTTATCGTCGGGGTAGGAGGCAGGGTCACTGGGATTGATCGCCAGTACCGGATAGCCCTGTGTATTAAACTTGCGGTCCAGTGCTATGATACGCTCTTCGTATGCCTTGGAAAACGGGCAGTGATTACTCTGAAAAACTATGATCACGCCTTTCTGGCTGGTAAAGTCGGAGAGAGAAATCATCCGGCCATCCACGTTTTTGAGGCGGAAGTTATTTACCACGTCACCTACCTGGTAGCCGTCGGGCTGAACAACCCCGGCACTAAAGTCGGGATATAGCCCTCTGGGCAGCAGCTTCGAAGCTGAGGTAACTACCACTGCCGATTTGGCCAGAGCCAACCCGCTCAGAGCTGTTCCGGTGAGCAGGGCAATAGTCAGCCAGAAGGGTACCTTTATTTTACTTCTATTTGTTTCCATTTGATAGGATGTATTAGTATTCAATAAAATAGCTCAGTTCCCGTGCCAACGTTTCGTAATCTAATGCTTTTTCAAAAAACATACGTCGCGGACGGGCCGAATTTATTATCAACGTAGCCGGTAAGGCACCTGACCAGGAGGCATCTACCCGCTCAATCCAACTATTCGCATCCGGTTCATTTAATAGCCAAACCGTGTTCTTAAGTTTCATTTTATTAACAAAAGGAATGACCCGGTCTTCTATATCCTTTGCAAAATCCATGCTAACTAATAAAACCCTGACTTTATGGCGGCCATAGTCCTCCCGAATCTGCTCAAAGTGAGGCAATTCGGCCACGCAGGGACGGCACCAGGTAGCCCAGAAATTTATGATATACGTTGTGTCGGTGGAATTGTTCAGGAGCGTATCCAGAGCAGCCCATTTGACTTTGGGAACAGGTGTGGACAAGAGACCGGCTGTTGCCAGTGTATCGGCAGCCAGAGGCTCCGTTAAGGGCTCCTTTTCGACCGGTGCCTGAGCCAGCGCGGTTGAAAAGGCTGCCACTAAATATACAAACAATAATTTTCTCATTTGAGTGTCACACTGGGTATAGACAGCCCACCTACCTGTTTCCCCTACGCTTCGGCTTCTGTCTTTTCTAAGTACTACGAAAATACGTAAATAGTGGCGGTTAATTGCGCTGAGAATCAAAATATTTGGAAGGTATCATTGCTATTCTATCGGCAGGTAACTATCTTTGCACCTCATTTTGAAAAAATAGTTTAACTAGTTAAGAATCATGTACGCAATCGTAGAGATCGCAGGGCAGCAATTTAAAGTTGAAAAGGGCCGCGAAATCTTCACGCATAGGCTTGAAGGTGACGTGGACGCTGCACTTGTGTTTGACAAAGTCCTCCTGGTAGATAACGGAGGCGATGTACAGATCGGAGCACCTTCAGTAGGTGGAGCTTCGATAAATGCAACCATCGTAGAACACCTCCGTGGTGAGAAGGTGATCGTTTTCAAGAAGAAGCGCCGTAAGGGCTATCGTGTTAGAAACGGACACCGTCAGTACCTGACCCGGATTCGTATCGACGAGATCAAGCTCTAATCAAGGGCGGTGCGTTTGGTCAGTAACGATTGCGTGAAGACCATTTGCCGAGAGTAAAGAGTTAAAATTTTACAAAAACATTATAACTATTCGAACATCATGGCACACAAGAAAGGTGTAGGTAGCTCGAAAAACGGTCGTGAATCAGAAAGCAAACGCCTTGGCGTAAAACTGTTCGGTGGACAGGTTGCCAAAGCGGGTAATATTATCGTGCGTCAGCGTGGTACTAAGCACAACCCAGGTCGTAACGTGGGTGTGGGACGTGACCACACACTGTTCGCTCTGGCTGATGGACACGTAGTTTTCCGTAAGACACGCGACAACAAGTCGTACGTTCACATTGAGCCAATCCAGGCTCAGCCGGTTCAGGCCGAAGCTTAATCCGTAGAATCTTATCGGTGGTACTCGTACTGCCGGTACATACGATACACTGCACAGCCCGCCCTTCCGGCGGGCTGTTGCTTTTTAAAAGGAAAACAGTTTGTGGTAAACCAAAAATTTTTTTTTTATGTTCTGGGAGGGATGGAGTGAATACTTCTCTACTAAATCCCGCTCCTGTCGTAACCCAATAGCTACTATCTAACTACCATGTTAAAGCGACCTGTTTATATCTATACTGAGCTGAGCCCTAATCCCAACTCCATGAAGTTTGTACTGAACTTCATGCTGGCACCTGATGGGCTATCATTTGATTATCCCAACCTGGAGGCTGCGCTGGAAGAAGGAAAAGCTTCTCCACTGGCGGGTGACCTGTTCCAGTTCCCGTACGTTCAGCGCGTGTTTATCGCCAGCAACTTCATTACTATCACCAAAGATGAAGAAACGCTGTGGGAAGAGGTACTTAAGGATACCAAGCAGTTCCTGAAGATATACTTTGAAGAAAACCAGCCGGTATTTGAGCAGCGTACTATCGATAAGAATACGATCATCGTAGACGCCAACGATTCTGAAACCGTACAGAAGATCAAGACCGTACTGGACCAGTACGTGCGTCCGGCGGTAGAGTCCGACGGTGGTGCTATTAGTTTCCACTCGTTCGACGAAGAGTCGGGGGCAGTGAAGGTGTTGCTGCAGGGTTCATGCAGTGGCTGTCCGTCGTCAACCCTTACGCTGAAAGCAGGTATCGAGAACCTGCTGACCCGTATGGTACCTAACGTGAAAGAAGTTGTAGCGGAAGGGGTGTAGCTTTTTAGCTGTTAGGAGTTAGTGATTAGCTTTCTGATAAAATCAATTTATAAAACAAAACGAGGCTGCTCTATTAAGGGCAGCCTCGTTTTGTTTTACCTGAATATTGTGACGCTGCCGCTTCGGGAGGGAATCCGGTCATTAAATTTAATAACATAATAGTAGGTAGCAGCAGGGAGCTCTTTCCCTTCATAAAGGCCATCCCACTCCCCTGGGTATCCTACCGACCGGAATACCCGGCTGCCCCAGCGGTTAAATATCTCAACTTCACAGTCTGGATAGGCAGCTATATCGGCAAGTTGCCAGGTATCATTTACGCCGTCGCCATTGGGAGTGAACCCATTAGGTATGGTGACCAGCGGCAGTACCTCTATCGTGATCTCATCTTCATTATAACATCCATCAGCCGTAGATACCCGCAGGCGGTACGTGGTGGTTGAGGTAGGGGTGGCGGTGGGCTGCGCAATGGTTGGATCGTCCAGCCCTTCGGGCGGGCTCCAGCTATACGTAGCCCCCTCAGTGACGGAACTGCGGATTAATACGCTACTACCCGCCAGTATGGATTTACCACTAGCAAGCTGAACCCGCGGCGCCTGTACTACTTCGGCTGTGCGGGTGGCAGAGCGGGTACAGCCGTTGGTGCTGGTATAAAGGTAGGTAATCAGGTGCAAGCCCGCACCGGCTTTCATAGGTTCAAAAGTAGTACCAGCTACGCCCTTGCCCGAAAATACCCCACCGGCCGGACTCGCTACCAGGGGCACGTTGGCGTTGGCCAGACCACATAGAGCCGGGATAGAATCAAAAGCAATTTTGGGTACCGGATTCATGCGAATAGGCAACGAATCGGATGTACTTGAGCATCCGGTAGCGGTGTCAATCACGTCAACCTTATATATACCACCGGTATGTACATAGAGGGTAGAGGTGATGGGAAACTGGAGAGGTGTGTTGTTGCGGAACCAGACGTAGCTCAGGCCTGAGCTCTGACTGGTCTGCAGGCGCAGGCTGTCGCCTTCACAAAACTCTGTGGCGGTGTGTATGAGCTGCGCATTGGGGCGGTTCTTATAGCTAACCTGTACAGTATCAGAGCCCGTGCAGGTCGAGGTGCTGCTTTTTACCTGTATCACATAGGTGCCTTCCAGCTTTACATCCGCTAGCGTAGTGCTGGTAGCATTGGGTATGGGCTGTCCGTCTCTCTGCCAGCGTACCTGCCAGTCTGGCGCTCCCCCCTGGGCTGTGAGTGTTACGGCTACGCCTTCGCATATACTGGCAGTTGGGCCGGGTTGGATTACAGGCTCAGGCTGGGGACGGTACTTTATCTCAATTTTCTCACCCATCGCCCTGGCAAATCCACAGCGGTTGGCGTAGGTCTTGATGACATTGTAGACTCCTTCCTGGGTGATAGAGATGGATGGCTTGGTACTGCGCTCTAGGTTAACGCCATTGCGCTGCCACTGATACGCCCAGGCCGGATCAGGATCTGCTTCCAGAAATAGGGTATCACCCCGGCAAATACCTACTTCAAGGGCCTCATCACCTTCCTGAGTAGTGTAGCCCGGAGGAGGGGTGAATGTGGTCAGGCTAACCGGTGTAGGGTTCTCGTCGGGGCAGTCGATGACCAGGAGTTGGTAGTCGCGGTGTACCTCGCCAATCTTACGACCTTTTCGGTACTCTTCGGCTACGACTCTGTACACAAAGAGGCCAGCCTGGGTGGGAGTAAGACTAATAGTACCGGTGGCTTGCTCTACCTTCAGCGACGGATTACCGGGTATGACTTTAGAAAGTCCGTATCCGCTTGACCACTCTGCCCGAGGATAAGGACCAGTAGTAGCGGGGGCCACCGGATCAATGGGAAAGGGCGCACGTGTACTGCTGAAAGGTACTTCCAGTCGGTACCGCAGTTCGTCACCGTCGGCATCCGTAGCTCCTCCTTCAAACTGGTACGGATTGTTAAGGCATAGAATCTCCCCATTGGCCGAATTGAAAACCGGAGAGCTGTTAGGAGTCTGTAAGGATGGAAATTCCGCATAGAGTACCATGGAAGCCGAGCCGGCTCCTTTGATATTCGCGACGGAGCTATTAAGGCAGCAGCGTTCCCATGCTATGTAGTAGCCGTCGGTGTCATTGTACTGACTGGCTGTGAGACGGACGTCCGCCGTGAATGTAACAACGTTGATCTCTAAGTTGCGGGAGCGGGCACAGCCCGGATTAGTAAATGCCAGTGGCTCCTTACTGATACGTTTCAGGCGAAGGTCCTGCTGGCGGGCATTGTCTCGCTTGCGAAAGAAAGAAACGGTAACTTCTTCCTGGTCCGGATTGGGGTCACTGCTGTTAGCGTCGTAGTAGAGCACCACACTGACGGTGTAGAGGCCGCTTTGTCCCTGCTTTGGAGAAAAGATCAGGTTTCCACCTAGGATATGGGATGCATGAGCTACCGAAGCGATCAGCCCAAATATGCAGAAGGCTATGAAGCTAATCCACCTATTCCTTTTCGTCATCATCTGCTGGTTATTCGTCTACAGGCGTTCGCAATAATAGTGCCATTTCGGCTTTGTTACTACTACGGATAGTCCGGAGAGGCCTTTTTGACGTGGTTACTTCGTGAACGGTTGGTTACTACCTGGTCACCACTCCCCCTGGGGACATGACTTAATTTCTATAAGACTGCAAGGTTTTTAGCTGGAAGAATTTCAAAAGGTGTATCTTTGGCGACAGATAGTATGCTTGCATACCTACTAGTACATAAGCAAGCAGGTAGCTGATACCGGAACTTAAGACAATTGCAGGCCCATATCAGATCATAAGTGAGCTTTTTGGTATTGTAATTGCAGCCAGCTGGTATATACAGGAGCGAAAAGTAGAGGCTGACAGAGGTAAGAGGCAGCAATCAACGAATATAAAGTGACGGTAGTAGTAGAATACTCTACCAGAGCTCAAGATAAATAACTTCAACAACTAAGAACCAAAACAATGGAAATAGGTCCTGCCAATTGGCGGGACCTTATTTTTTGTGCCCTACTTACTGCATCACCAGCCTTAGTTTCTGGGTCTTGGTTCTGACTTTCAGCCACTCTTCAATCCGCTTTATTTCGGCAGTTGTGGGTCGGCGGCTGAATCGGGCGTAAGCCAGGAAAGCTGTATCGGGCTTCATGGTTTCGAGATTATACACCGGAGAAGACGAAAGTGAAAACTCCGCCAGACCCGGATGCTGTATCTTCAACTCCTTTCCTATATCAGCCGACTGGGAGTTGAGTGTCCGGTAGCGTAGTACTTCGTCTTCCAGCAATGAAATACGCGCATTCTTGTCACGGATCACATCTTCATTCTTGCGGTACAAGTCCTCAAGTATACCCGTCCTGAGCTGCTGGTTTAGCTCCTGGATGCTCTTCGCGTTAAGTTCGTTGTAGTTCTGTCGTATGATCAGGTTTGTTTTGTTGAGGCCGTACACAGGCAGGCGCTGACTCAGGTAGCTGATCCGGGAGCTATCGAGTGTCTGGCCGATACAGGTTACTACGATCCGGGATGTATCGGGCTTGTAGACCAGCTGCTGACTGATGATTTGCGTCGTGCTATAATTCATCTCTCTTTCCAAGAAGTTACGGGCCTTGCGCTCGAACAGGCTGCGCTGTACAACGTTGTAGGCAATCACTACGCTCGGAAGCATGGTCGCAATAGCCACCACCGCCACCGTATACCGTACCCGTAGCCCCGTGCGATCGTCTACGTATTGCTTGGGGGTATACCCCAGGTACCTTACTATCACAACCGTGGCAAGGGTTATAAAAACGCAGTTGATAAAGAACAGATAAAAAGCCCCGAAGAAGAAATTCCATTGGGAAGTGGCCAGGCCGTAGCCAGCCGTACAGAGCGGCGGCATCAGGGCCGTAGCAATGGCCACACCCGGTATGGCATTGCCTTTCTCGGCCCGGGTACTGGCTATAATACCGGCAAATCCTCCGAAAAGCGCGATCATTACATCCCATAGGGTAGGGGTGGTACGGGCAAGTATTTCGGTCTGGGCGTCGCTGAGTGGGGTGATCAAAAAATAAATGGTAGAGGTAATCACGCTGATGACCATCGCAATACTAAGGTTCTTGAGCGCTTTCCGGATAAGCTCCATATCAAAGATTCCGATTCCCAGCCCCAGTCCCATGATTGGACCCATCAGTGGGGATATCAGCATAGCTCCTATGATGACCGCCGTGGAGTTGACATTCAGACCAATAGAGGCGATGAATATAGCACAGATAAGTACCCACAAATTGGTACCTCTAAACACTACACCTTTATTTATGTCTTCTATGGTATGCTCTTCTTCTGCTTTACCTTCGTCGAGGTTAAAGATGTACACCAGGAAGTTTTTAACTTGTCGTACAAAGTCAGGCGTATGGAAATGGGAGGAGGTTTTCTTCATTACTGGTAACAGGAGGGTAGTAGGTCAAAGATAAATGGTATATTTGATTTATACAGGCAACCCTATATCCTTCTAATAAACGTACATCATTTATGGATTTATTTAGTGTTATTGCTATTCTTACCACAGTCTGTGCCTTATTTGCCTACGTTAATTTCCGATTTGTAAAGCTGCCTACCACTATTGGGCTCATGCTCATCGCCTTACTGTTTTCGATCGTCCTGCTGCTGATCGGGCGAATAAGCCCCGAGCTACTGGCAAATATAAAGGGCTGGGTCAGCGGAATAGATTTTTCGGAAGTACTGCTGGAGGTACTCCTGAGTTTCCTGCTGTTTGCGGGGGCGTTGCATACCGATATGGATCTGCTGAGGGAGCAGCGGTGGTCAATTCTAAGCTTTTCCACAATTGGTGTACTACTCTCCACCTTTTTGGTGGCAGGGATGTTCTACTACATACTTAATGCGCTCAACTACAGCGTGCCTTTCATCCATTGCCTGCTGCTGGGTGCACTCATTTCGCCTACCGATCCGATAGCCGTACTGGGTATACTCAAACAAGCCAAAGTACCCAAGAGCCTGGAAATCGTAATTACGGGGGAATCACTCTTTAATGATGGGGTCGGAGTAGTCGTGTTCCTGACCATTCTGCAGATTGCTACCCTGGGAGTCGACGAAGTAACACCCGGCGAAGTAGCGTTGCTATTCGGTGAAGAAGTAGGCGGGGGCCTCTTGCTGGGCCTGGGCCTGGGCTATATTACCTACTACCTGATGCGATCCATCGATCACTACCAGACGGAGGTACTGCTCTCGCTGGCCTTGGTAATGGGTGGGTACGCGCTGGCTACGGCCCTGCACTTCTCAGGTCCCCTGGCGGTAGTCGTAGCGGGCCTTTTTATCGGTAACCGCGGGCGGGCCGAAGCCATGTCCGAAGAAACCGTAGAGTACCTGGATAAATTCTGGGAGCTGGTGGATGAGCTGCTCAACGCGCTGCTGTTCGTCCTGATCGGACTGGAAATCGTAATTATTTCATTCCTGGATGAGTACTGGCTGCCGGGTCTGATTGGTATATTTATTGCCTTGTTGGGGCGCTTCATATCCGTATTGGTACCCGTGCTGATGCTCCGCCGGGCTGTCAACTTTATGCCCCGTACCCCCATGATCATGACCTGGGGAGGGCTACGTGGTGGTATATCCATAGCGTTGGCCCTGTCTCTGCCGGAGGCCATGAATAAGGAGATCATCCTGTCTATTACCTATTGTATAGTCGTATTCTCCATCCTGATACAAGGACTTACTCTGGGGCCTCTGGTAAAGAGGGTGAAGGAGCAGTATGGACTCTAAATCTGGCTTTATTGTAATTCAGCTGGTATAATAATGAAGAAAGCCCGTCATTGCTGTACGGGCTTTCTGATTCAAGAGGAGGAGTTATAACGTAGGAATAGCACTATTAAAAAAGAATGCTGAGGCCACCACCCACATTCAGGAGCCCTACCGGCTGACTGGATGGCAGTACCTCGGTAGTATGCTGCTTGCCAATGGTGACTTCTTTCGCCAGATTTTCATACTTCAGATCAGCCGTTATATAGTGGGCCGAAGCTTGAGCAGCCAGCCAGCGGTTGAGTTTGTAATGGAGCATTAATCCGGCTCCGGCCGCGATAGCCTCCGTATTCTGCGAAGGAGTGATCATGGACAAAGGCAGCTGGGCAAATTCCGTATGTAGTTCGGTACGCGGACTGGTAGCCAGCGAATAACCGCCGGTTAGTTGGGCATCCAGCATAAAGCGCCCCAGGTTAAACGTCAGCATTGGGCCTACCATCAGTGTCTGGAGGGAACAGTCGGAGGCCCTGGCTTCCCAGGTGTTGATCTCTACTCCGGTAGTCGTAGTGGAGGCTAGAAGTACATCCTTACGGATCGTGTTGGTGGTATAGGAGTAGGTTGTGACAACACCCAGGTGGCGTCCCAGCCGGTACCCGACCGAAGCCTGAGCACTCTTACCGTACCCCATCATCTTTTCATTATTTTTGCCAAAAGGGGACAGGGTAGGTATACTATATCCTGCGGTAGTACTTACAAAACCTTTATGTTTAAGCAAAGAGAGTATAAAAGACTGCTGGGCATGCGCAGAGCCTGTCACCAGCGCGGTGACTATCAGACTAAAAAGTAATCGTTTCATTAAGAGTTTATGGGTTTACGAATCAAAACTGGAGCCAACTACCGTGCCAAATTTGTGCAGTCTGTAAGGAGATAGTATGTTAAAAGAGCTAATCACTAAAATTTCTTCTCTGCAATCGGTGGGACAACCCTATTTCCCGCCAGGATTGTTTCCGTCCTACCGTTCCAATTCGCTGATCGGGTACCATCGGCCGGATACAACTATGTTTTTTTCGGCTATCACGGCTTTCACGTTGCAGTCTATAAGGAGTAAAGAAGCGGATACTGCTATCTGGGAGGAGATAGATGCTATTGTGGCCAAAGTAGTGGCTAACTACCCACTGTTTCAGAACAAGGATGGCCTAAAGACCTATAATTTCTGGCAGACGCGTCCCTCAAAGCACTTTCCTAATGGGTACCTGTTCCGGCACTTCGAGCACTTTCGCATACCTGACGACGTAGACGATACCGCCCTGGCGTACCTAACCACGTCACCTACCCCCGAGGAACTACACTGGCTCAAAGAAAAACTCCCCCTGCACGCCAACGGCACCAGGTTGTGGATAAAGAATACCTACCCCGACTACCGCCGTCTGCGGGCCTACTCCACCTGGTTCGGCAAGAACATGTACATTGAATTTGATGCCTGTGTACTTAGTAACCTGCTTTACTGTATATTCAAATACCAGTTGCCTCTCAACCAGCACGACGAAGACAGCCTCACCTATATCCGCTCCGTCATCGAAACAGACCGGTACCTGACTGAGCCCTTCCGCTGTGCTCACCAGTACCCCCGCACGCCCCTGATCATCTACCATGTGGTACGGCTCCTGGCCGCCTTTGATCCTCCCCAGTTGCATTCGGTACGGGATAAGCTGATCCGGGATACTACTGCCCTTTTACAGAAAGCCGATCATCCCATGGATCGGGTTATACTGGCTATTTCGCTGCTACGGCTGGGTGAGCGGCCGGCGCGTATTCCGATAGAAAACTACACCGCAGCAGACTTTAAAGGCTTCTATTTTTTTATAGCCGGGTTGCTGACCGCCTATGAGCATCCGCTGCTGTACCGGCTGGCCATTCACCCGCTCATGCACATGCACTGGATATGCGAGGCCCACAACTGGACGCTCCTGGCCGAGTACCAGTGCCTGTGGGAGACAGGATTATAGCTTGTGGATAAGTAGTTCAATCTAAGTAGTTTGTTGGCTTAAAAAGCATCGGCAGGAAGCTATTGGCTGGGTCTTTAGGGTAGAAGAAGGTACACAACTGCATTTATACATCTGATAAATCAAATCAGACCAATCTATGAAAGCAGTATTAAAAAGAATATTTTGTGCAGTAGCCTTCTTCGCGGCTTCCGCCAGTTCGGTATGGGCTCAGCAGGCCCAACTGGGACTGTTTGAGGGGCAGGCAGATGTAGGAAAAGTGAAATTGAAAGGCTCCGCCAGCTACAACCCCGCTGATCAAACCTACACCCTCACCGGTGCCGGTACCAATATGTGGTTCGGGGCGGATGAGTACTTTATGGTATGGAAAAAGATGAGCGGCGACTTTATCCTCCGGGCCGATGCTGAACTGCTTGGCAAAGGCGTAGATCCGCACCGCAAGGTAGGCTGGATCATTCGGACCAGCCTTGATTCCAACTCTACCCATATCAATGCTGCCGTCCACGGCGATGGACTCACGGCTCTGCAGTACCGCCGTACTAAGGGCGGTAACACCGAGGAAAAGCGCTCGTCACTGACTGGTGCGGAGGTCATTCAACTGGCCCGTAAGGGAAATAAATATATTATGTCCGTAGCGAAGGACGGAGGTACTTTTGTAAGCGAAGAGGTATCTGACCTTGCCCTGGGCGATGAGGTGTACGTGGGGCTGTTTATCTGCTCGCATAACCCTGATGTACTGGAGAAGGGTACTTTCCGCAATGTCCGGATCGCGGTTCCGGCCCGGGACAACTTCGTACCCTACCGCGAGTACATCGGCAGTAACCTCGAGATCATGGACGTGGCTACCGGTCTGCGCCGCATCATCTACCAGTCGCCTGAGTCGCTGCAGGCTCCGAACTGGACACCCGACAATAAGTACCTGCTCTACAACAGCAAGGGACTGATGTACCGCTACGATATGGCTAAGGGTACCCCCACAGTCCTCAATACCGATTTCGTGACGAACAATAATAATGACCACGTACTGTCGTTTGATGGGAAGATGTTGGGCCTCAGCCAGAGCAGCAAGGAAGAAAACAATAAATCCATCGTGTATACGGTACCCGTAACGGGCGGTAAGCCTAAGAAGATCACGCCCATCGGGCACTCGTACCTGCACGGCTGGTCGCCCGACGGCAAGTGGCTTACCTACACCGCCGAGCGTGACGGAGACTTCAATATCTACAAAATACCCTCCAGCGGAGGCAAGCCCGAAGTGCAGCTGACCACCGCCAAAGGCCTTGACGACGGACCCGAGTACAGCCCTGATGGCAAGTATATCTACTTCAACTCCACCCGCAGTGGCCTGATGCAGATCTGGCGTATGACGGCTGATGGCAGTGAGCAGGAGCAGATTACCAATGATGAGTTCAACAACTGGTTTCCGCACCCGTCGCCGGATGGTAAGTGGATGGTGATCCTGTCGTTCCTGAAAGATGTGAAGCCGGACGATCACCCTTTTTACCGCCAGGTGTACCTGCGGCTGATGCCCATGGTGAACGGGAAGCCGGATGTTTCACAGATGAAAGTAGTTGCGTATGTTTACGGTGGACAAGGGACGATCAATACACCCTCATGGTCGCCGGATAGCAAGAAGATCGCCTTTATCAGCAATACCGACCAGATCGATCGCCTGCGGATAGTACCCAAGAAACAGTAGAAACAAGTACCTAACTATATCAATCAACCAAAAATGACATCATTGAATAAAATCTCTCGTAAGGAGTTTCTCAAAGCTGGTTCGCTGGCCGTAGCTTCTACCCTGCTAACCCGTTTTGACTCTTTTGCGAAACCCTCCAAGCCGGTTGGTCTGCAGCTGTACACCCTTCGTAACGAACTGGGTAAGGATGTAGAAGGTACCATCAGTAAGGCGGCCCAAATTGGCTATAAGGAAGTTGAGCTATTCGGATATGGCAACGGTAAATTCTTCGGCAAGACGCCCAAAGAGTTTGCTGCCCTGCTCAAAGACAACGGATTGAGCGCCCCCAGCGGTCACTACATGACGGGAAATACTATGCCTAACATGGTAGGTACTCTGTCGAAAGGATGGGAGCAGGCCGTAGAGGATGCAGCTGCCATCGGTCAGAAGTACATGGTGTGTGCTTTCCTTTTCCCCGAAGAGCGGAAGACGCTGGATCAGTACAAGCAGCACATTGACCTGTTCAATAAAGCGGCCGAGACCTGTAAGAAGAGCGGCATCCAGTTTGCCTACCACAACCACGATTTCGAATTCCAGCCTATCGACGGTCAGGTTCCCTACGACCTGATCCTGAAAGGGACCGATCCTAAGCTGGTGAAAATGGAGCTGGATCTGTACTGGGTTTCTTTTGCAGGTAAAGATCCCGTAGAGCTATTTAAGAAAGATCCGGGTCGCTACCCACTTTGGCATATCAAAGACATGGAAAAGAGCGCCGAGCGTGCCTTTGCCGAAGTAGGAACCGGTTCTATCGACTTCCAGCGCCTGTTCAATGCGCAGAAGACCGCCGGTCTCAAGCATTTCTTCGTTGAGCAGGACGTTGCCAAGAAGAACCCGCCGCTCAAAGCCATCGAGATCAGCTACAACAACCTGACTAAGCTGAAGGTGTAGGTTATAGCTGGTAGCTCTTAGATATCAGCTTTTAGTTTTAGGGCTGCCGTAGTCACTTTGCTACGGCGGCCTTTTTTACCTCACCCCTAACCCCTCTCCTTTGAGGAGAGGGGAATTTTAAAGCCCTTCTTCTGTAGGAGAAGGGTTGGGACGGTTGGCCGCTGCCACGGTGGCCGCTGCCATGAGGTATTTTTTCACGACCTTTGTGCTATGGAAAATAGATTCAATGAACTACCTGAGCGACGTCAGGAACAACTAATGGCTTTTGACCGCTTACTGACGATCATGGATGAGCTCCGCGAGCAGTGCCCCTGGGACCGTAAGCAGACCATGGATAGCCTGCGTCACCTCACCATCGAAGAGACTTACGAGCTATCGGATGCGATACTGGAGAATGATCTACCCGAGGTAAAAAAGGAACTGGGCGACCTGCTCCTGCACATGGTATTCTACGCCAAGATCGGTTCCGAGACGGGTTCCTTTGATATAGCCGATGTACTGCACGGCATCAGCGAAAAATTGATTTCCCGTCATCCGCATATCTACGGTGATTCGGAGGGTGGTACTGTGGTGGCTGATACCGCCGAAAAGGTGAAGCAAAACTGGGAGCAGCTCAAACTCAAAGAAGGAAACCGTTCGGTGCTGTCGGGGGTACCGCAGTCGCTGCCAGCGCTGGTGAAGGCCATGCGTATCCAGGAAAAGGCCCGGGGCGCGGGATTTGATTGGGACGAGCGGCAGCAGGTGTGGGAGAAGGTTGAGGAAGAAATGCAGGAGTTCAAAGCCCATTTCAACGCGGATACCGGCGAAGCCATTGATACCAAAGAAGCCGAGGCTGAGTTTGGCGATTTGCTGTTCTCGCTGGTCAACTACGCCCGCTTTGTCGAAATCAATCCCGAAACGGCACTTGAGCGTACTAATAAGAAGTTTATTAAGCGTTTTCAGTACATGGAGGAACATTCCAAAGCGGACGGTAAAAAGCTGGGTGAGATGACGCTGGCCGAAATGGACGAGTACTGGAACCGGGCCAAGAAAGAACTGTAATCCATGTCTTCTCACCATATTGTACGTGAAAAGCAGGAGCCGGCCCTGATCATTGCCAACGGCGAAGCCTGTAGTGAAGAGCTACTGGGACAACTGCTGGAATGGAGCCCTTTCGTGCTGGTGCTGGATCATGCCATCTACCGGGTACTGGACCTGGGTATCAAGGTAGATGCCTGGTTGGGTGATTTTGACCAGCGTCACGACTTCGAGGCGGTACGTGAACGGCAGCACCCGCTCGAAATAGTTCATACGCCCGATCAGGACAAAACCGACTTGGAAAAAGCTATCGAATACCTGATCGGCCGGGGCTTTCCGGCGGCTAATGTAGTGTGGGCCACCGGCCGCCGCGCCGACCACGCCATCACCAACATGACCAACCTGGTGCGCTACAAGGAACAGATCCGCCTCGTGATGTTCGACAACTACTCCAAAATCTTTCCGCTGGTAGGTACTTTTGAGAAGTGGTACACTGCTGGTACGCCTATTTCACTGATTCCGGTTGGACACGTTAACGGCATCTCGACAACTGGCCTCAAGTACAACCTCCACAACGAATCACTTACCCTTGGCTACCGCTCCGGCAATAGCAACGAGGCCGAAGCCGACGGCTTTGTACGCATCACGGCCCAGGAGGGCGACCTGCTCATCATGGAGTGCTGGGACTAAAATTTTTTTTGTATTTAATATGGTTGATGTAGTTTTATAAAATTACAAAAGTCATGGGGAGGGCGCTGCAAAAGACACATTTAACCTCTTAGGCCTAATTGGCCTAAGAGGTTAAATGTGTCCAGTACCGCTACTTCACTAATCCTCTATCCGTTACTATCAATATCAAAAAAACGTACTATGAAAAAGACCTTTATGGCATTATTTCTTCTATTGGCTACTGTAGCTGTATTTGGGCAAGGAATCCAATATCCTGCGGGAGCTTACATGTCATTTGAAGAAATAAAACAAAAGTCTCCAAGTGTCTCAGTAGAACTTGAAGTTGAAAGGAGAACTAACGGGGATATAAAGATGAATGGAGGAAACGATTATAGGCTTTCTAAATCGGATAATTCAATCCCTAAAAAGTCACTCAAGAAAGATTATTATGGCTATTCAGATGGTGATTCACTTTACATCAACTGTATTCATTATAAGATACAATCCTGGTATACCCCTGTTCTTAGCGATGGTAAATTTTTGGTGATAAAAGGTGGGATTTCAATGGTACCTAAGATTCAAAAAGCACAGTTAAACAACCAGGTTCAGCTTGGTCACATGTTTGGCGCTGTTGGAGGTGCAATTCAAGGTGCGAAATTGGCAATGCTTAGGTTTATTTATATAATTGACAAAGAATCAAATCAAATTACCCCAGTATCATCCCATCTTTTGAAAGAGCTTTTATCTTCCAGTACTGACCTTTTAGGACAATATGAAGCGGAGAAAGAGCATAACGATCAGGAAGTCTTCATAAAATATCTGAAACTTCTGAACGAACAATAAAGATGATAACATAAGCTATAAGCAGGCGGGCATATAGTGACAACTAAAACAGGAGTACATGTACCAATTAAAAAACTGCCTGCGCCAAACTGCTGTCATTAACTTCAACACTTTACTACCATTCCCCCCAGACCCTATACAGCTTTGTCGCTACATCGGTTTGGGGGAGCAGGTGCAGCCAGGAGGCAATGATAATCAGTAGGGCTAACCAGTGCAGGCGCAGTAGCTTATATTGATTCTCATTTGATTGATTTACCATGCAGCCCCATAGTAGTAAGAAAGTAAAAGGCGAAAGCAGCCGGTAACCGGGAGGATCGAAGGGACTAACTAGCCGGAGGGCAAAGAGAAAAACCAGGTAGCCCACAGCCGTCAGCCAGTAGTAGTGTACTGGTGAGGAAGCATCTCGTGGTTCAGGATGCTTTTGCTTCGCTACTTCTTTCGCCATCAGCCCCACCAGGACCACCTGAATCACCGCTCCCATCCAGAAAAGTACATCACCCGACTCAAACGTAGCATCACGCAGCAGGAACAGTTCGTTGAGTAGCCCCTTGCCAAAGAGTAAGAGTACCTGACCGACTGATTCACTACCCGATAGCCGGTCGCCCCCGTACCACTGGCCCGACTGCTGGTAGTTAAGCCACAGGTACCCGCCAAAGCCCAGTGCCCATAGTAGTGATAAAGCCAGAGACTGGTAGCCTCGTCGGCGCTGATGGGTAAAGAGCCAGTAGAGGGCCATACCGGCTGACAATGGTACTATGAATAATCCAGCGTAACGGACCAGCATCAACGCCAGGCCTAGTGCTAACGTAACCGGGAAGCTTCGATTGTCAGCGAAGAAATGGTAGACCCAGAAAAACAGGAGTGTCAGAAAAAGTGGCTCCGACCAGGTGTGCGCCCATAGTTTGACGAATGGGCCCAGCAACAGGAGAGCGCCCATCAGCAGGGCCTTGTGTACCCCCCATTTTTGCTGTACAAAGAAGAGCAGCCCAGCCGACGCGAGTACATTCACCAGCTTGGAAGCCCATAGCACCGGTAGCTGAGTCAGGAAAGCGACAACGGCGATGCCTAGCGGGTAGCCCATGGGAAAGATACCATTCCAGACTAACTGACCCCCTTCTTCGTACACGTGCCCCTGTCCGTCGAGCAAGTATTGAGCCGAGGTCAGGTAATAACCCGAGTCAATAGTAGTGAAGTGGTTGGGGTTGAAAAAGGCTAGTAGCAGCACCAAACCTACCTGTCCCACCCAAAGCAGAGGCAGGAGGTAACGATCGGTATGCAGTACTTTCTGCGTAGATAGTCCTACCATACGCTACTGTTTGATGAGCTTCCCTTTTAGTACTTCGTCCCAGCCTGATCCGGCTACTTCCATGCGGTACAGGTACAGCCCCGGCGGGAGGTTTTGTACGTCCCATAGCAGCTCATTCAGTCCCAGGTGAGGCTCCTGTTCCAGCGTCGCTACCTGTCGTCCGCCTACGTCTGTGATGTGGATGCGCCAGTGCTCAGGGGCCTGCGACCCTTCCAGTTCAATCTGAAACTTCACCCAGAGGAGAGCCGGCACGGGCGATACCGTAGTGCTGACAACGCGGGTCGTATCACTGACCCGGAACGCTACTCTGTAGGGAGCGGCTATGTTGCCAGTTAGGTCAGTAGCTTCCGCGTGCAGAATGTAATTTCCGGGCAGTAGCGGACTGCCCGGCCTTAGCTGTAGGGTATAGTTTTGAGTGGGCGTCTCGGACCATTGGGCCTGGCGGAGCCACAGGCGCTTATAGCCACAGGTAGTACAGTCTCCCTGAAGCCATAGCTGGATATTAGAGGTATCCCGGCGGAGTAGCGTCTTATTTTCATCGAGAACTCGTAAGGTAAATACAGGTTGAGGCGATACGGCTTCCCCAGAGGTAGTACGTCGCCCATCCACCAGCACATCCAGTACCGGAGGCGTATGATCGGGAACTACGGTAAACTGAACATCGGCGGAGTTATTAGAATAGACCTGCTCTTGCTGGCGTAGCTCATTAAAACGGACCTGCACCCGGTTCAGCCCGGCTTTGCCCAGGGTGTTGATTACAGGCTTGATGGATATTGTCGTATTGGCGGGGACAGGAGCGATCGGGTACTGTTGTTCCTCGCTACCGGCAGGACTATGCTGCCGGACCACCACAACCAGCGAATCCCGGAAAGCCATTTCTGTTACATTCTGAAAAAAGATTTCTGGCTGCACCGTCTCCCCTTCGGGTACCTGAGTAGCAGGAGTACTTTTTATGTAGGCAACACCTTCCGGTAGAGCAGAGGAGACTGGTGCCTGTGGATTAAAAATAAAACTACGGGGAAGCGATGGCTGCTCCCCCGCTATGTACACCCGCCAGTAAATGGTTCGGGGGCCTTCACCGGCTATTCTGATAGGTAATAGAGCCTGCACCTCCCGACTCCGTACAGTATCCCGCTGTAAGGAGGTAGACGTAAAAGCAGGAGAAGTATCCCATTCAAACACTACGTTATGACCGGCAGGTTGGTAAGGTACCTGAGCGACTAGGTTGATGGTAGGCGTGCCCATCGTAGCATTAGCGGCCGGTAGCAGCGGCATGGCTCTTCCTTCGGCTATGTAGATATCAGCAGTCAGGCGATTGTTTCTTTTGTCTTCTTCATTGATCCGATTCTGCGGGTCTAGTACCAGTTCCCACTGCTCATCACCTCCCTGGGCATTTTGTAGTCTGGGGACGTACAGCGTAAGGGTATCGTAAATAGCTACGGCCGGGCGAACAAAGGTGTATTCACCGATAGGAGCGTTGTTCCTGATCCGTCTGATTCGCAGGGTATAGGGGGTATCGTTGAAGCGGCCGTGGTTAGATACCACCGCCTGCACCTGTAGGGAATCACTGATGGCGTTGGGAGTACTGCCATTGGGGCTACTGACCTCCAGAGTACCATTCCGCCAGGCGTAGTCTGGGAGCCGGGCCGGGAACAGCCGGATGGCCGGGTCGCCCTGTAGCGTCATTTGCTGTACAGTAGCCCGGGCAAACTCTGACTGATCATCATGTATCATCCTTCGGATCGCCTCCTGTTGTATGGTACCAAACGGCTGACTGACGTACACTGGATCCGCCAGTACCTCATAGAAGGTACTGGTGTAGGCCATCAGGTTGAAGGAGCGGCCATTGTGCGTATGGGCTACAAACAATACGGCCCCCCGTTCGGGAGCATTGACCCAACGGGTACTGGTCGTGGTAGGGCCAAAGTAGAAGTTTCCCAGCGCACAGCCATTCATCAGTACAGCCGGATAGCGGTCTTTGTTGCGGTAACCCAGGGCGTCATTGGTGGGGTCACCCAGCTCAATATCCGTCACATCCAGACTTGAATGACCAAACATCGTCATCAGAGCTACTCCTTCGTTGACGTATTTTTGGAGGTCCAGTTTCTCCACGGGTTCATCTGTTTGTTTGGATAGCGTTTGCACAATGGGGCCGAGGTAGCTGCTATCTACAGTATGTTTGAAATGGTCTACATAGCCACGGAAGCGGGATAGCTCCGGTACGGTGCGTCCGCCGCTCAGGTGCAGGACATTCTTCCGCCAGGGAGCCAGGGCGGGTTGGGCTTCGTGCTGCTTTACTTTTTGCAGATAATCCCACACGGTACGTCCGGTAGAGGCCTGCAGTCGGCCAACGGGTACCAGTGGTACATCGGCGGGGGCGCCATTCAACCCCATACTAAGCGCTATATCTGAGCCGGGCCATCCAGCCGTAGGTACCATGTCTACGGAGCGGGCATTGGCCATGTGCCGGGCCGTTTGCGGGTCGCGTGCCTGTCCTATCAGAAACACATGCTGTAGCTTTCCCTTATCGTGCAGCCAGCTAATGAGGCGGCGGATACCGTGGGGGCCGGGCTCTCCGTAGTTGAACTGGTCAAATACCTGCTGCGCATTAAGTACCAGCGGATGGTACCCACCACCGGCGGCCGAAGCCCGGTAGTCAGCGTAGGCCTGTACCGCGTCCTGTATACCTGTACCCGATACGGGCTGGCGTAGCAGCGGGTGGGAGATGATCAGGTAGTCTGTACGGGCCGCATCTATCGCTTTAAAATTGGCTCGCTGTATGCCCGTTGGAGTCAGAGACTGATGGACTGCCAGTACGGTACTACTACCCGCCAATGGTACCTGTACTTCAGTTGCGGTGGCAGAAGAGGTAAGCAGGCGCGGCTGCGCAGGATTAGAAATATCAACAAAAAGGGGCGAGCCGGAAGCCTTGGCGGTAAGCGTAGTGCTGGTCAGTTCAGCCGGGAAGTCCATCCGCTGCTGAGTGGCAGGTAACTGAGCTACTCGTGGGTATTGAATGGACAGGTACCCGACCGATATCTCCTCCCGCTCTTCCTTCGGGACTACCGATAATACCAAACCCGTAGATGGTACTTCGTTGGCTGGTAAGGTAGTCTTAAAGATCACCGATCCATATTCCTTCCACACGGCTTCTCCCAGCTTGCGTACCGGATTCTGAGCGGTACCTAGCCAGACTTCGGCCAGATGGTTGTGCGCGGTGTGGCTGGTAATTAGTACTTCTACCTGTACCTGTTGAGAAGAAGCTCGATTAAGATCGGTAACGGGAAGAGTGAAGGTTTTCCAGGTGTCGGTCTTGAAAAGGGCGCTGGTCCAGCCTTCGCCGTAGTCGTAGGGGGTAAGGGCCGTGCCATCGTCGTAGCTGCTGCCTTCGGGGTACAGGCGTCCGGCGGGATAGTTCTCTTTAATTACATGTAGCTCCTTCGACAGGTACTCGTTGAGGGTAGGGGCTGGTGGAGCAGTTGGGGTAGCTTTCGCAATACGGCGTCCGGCTATACCATCTGTACGCCAGGTGAGGAAGTAGGCTGCGGTGTCGGAGTAGAGGCTGTAGTGTTTGTGAGGCTGGGCGGCCGGAGTAACGTAGAGGAGTGAATCCAGAGCCCCGTCGTTCTTCTCCCCATAAAATTCAATAAAATCGTTCTCATCCAGGCGTCCGTCGGCTTCGCCGGTTACCTGTATAGCTACTTCCTCGCCACGACGGAACAGCTGCAGCGAGCGGGCCGGTACAGATGCCAGGGAGATGCCCGCCCGCTCTATATCGGCAGGGGAGAGGCGGTACCAGCCGGTCTGGACTACGGGTATACGCAGGTAGGTCTGCTGCGGATTGATCCATTCGTTACCGTAGCGGGGCTGGGCCAGGAGGCTTGCGGTAACAAACAGCAGTAGGGTGATGAAAAGAGACGTGCGTACAAGGTGTGGCATCATAGTCCAAAGTATACGATAATACTAGTCATAGCTATAGTTGGGCCTGACTATTTTGGGTTTCTCCTGATGTACTGGTTCATGGAGAAAGCGTACGCATGACGATCGTCGGCTTCGTGTCGCTGCGAGTCGATTAGTTGCCAATCGTCCCAGTTGATCTCCGGAAAGAAAGCGTCCCCATCTACCTTGGCATGAATAATAGAAAGATACAGCTTATCCACCCGTGGCAGCAGCTCTTCAAACACATTACTTCCGCCCAGTACAAATACTTCCTCCTCCTCTGCCAGCAGGTCAAAGGCTTCTTCCAGACTATGCGCCTGTTCAAAGCTTTCGGGCAGCGACAGGTCGGGCTTGGTACTAAGAATCACGTTGCGGTAGGATGAGTGGAGTCCATCCGGCGAATTGAAACTCTTGCGCCCCATCAGGAAAGGCTTACCGTGCGTTACTTTTTTAAAATTTTCCCATTCGTCCGGCAGGCTCCAGGGTAAATGGTTATCAGAGCCAATGACCCTGTTTTCACTCATAGCTACTATGATGGATAGATTCATATAGGTTGAAGAAGATTCCAGTTAATGTATATATGACTCCAAAAAGCCCTCGTGTGTTAGAAGCAAAATGGCTGCACCTTCTAATTTGCCATTTATCCTTTAATTTCTTCCGTTCATCCCACACCTAAAAATATTTTAACCTAGTACTTTGCATAACAAAGTACCTTTGCATACCTTTGTATTGTCAGTAAGTCAAAAGGCCTTTGACATGCTGACCGCCGGACTACTAAGTGCCGGAGCATCTATTAGCCATGAAAAAAATTTAAAGTTAACATTTTGAAAACGATATGAATATCGAAAATGCTCAAGTGCAGATGCGCAAAGGAATTCTTGAATTCTGCATTCTGCACATCATATCGCGCGGAGAGGTATATGCCTCCGATATGCTGGACGAGCTTACATCGGCCCGCATAATGGTGGTGGAAGGTACCCTGTATCCGTTGCTGACCCGGCTCAAGAACGCCGGCCTTCTCGACTACAAGTGGGTGGAATCTTCATCGGGACCGCCACGTAAATACTACGTCTTGACTGATAGTGGAAAGCAATTTCTGGACTCTATGCAGGAAACCTGGCTTGAACTATCTGACTCGGTGCACACGGTGATCAAACGTACCGCCGAAGTACAAGAAAACTCCTCTCCTAATCCTTCCTGACTATTGATTTCCTAATGATATATTATCATTTCAATCATGAAAAAGACTATCAGCATAAATATTAGTGGTATCATCTTCTACATTGAAGAGGATGGGTACGACAAACTCAGAAATTACCTGAATTCAATACAGAAGTACTTCTCTTCCTTCGCCGACAGCAAGGAAATCCTGTCGGATATTGAAGGACGGATCGCCGAGCGGTTTCTGAACAAACAAAAGAGCGAAAGCAAGCAGGTTATTTCTCTGACCGACGTGGACGAGCTCATTGCCGCCATGGGTACCGTAGCCGACTTTGAGGCTATCGAACAGGCCGAAGACCTGTTGTCAGAGCCTCTGCAGGCTGCATCCGCCGAAGGACACAGCAGCTATCAGCAGACTCATACTTCCTACGAAGCTCCCCGGACCGAAACACAAACGGGCACAGCCAGCGCACCTCGTAAGCTGTACCGTGACCTGAAGCGCAAGCTGATCGGTGGTGTAGCCGCCGGACTGGCCCACTATTTCACCGTGGATCCGCTCTGGGTACGACTAGCCTTTCTGATGGCAGTGATTGGGTTGCCCGCCGGAGCCGGTGCCCTTAATCTGGAAGAAGTATTTGGACCACTCGCGGGTATTGCCGTTATCTTATACATAGCCATGTGGGTAGCGTTTCCGGGTTCGGCTACGCTGGAAGAAGACGCCCAGATCAAGAAATTCTACCGTGATCCGGACCGTAAGGTAGTAGGTGGGGTAGCCGCCGGGGTAGCCTCCTACTTTGGAGTGGACCTGGGAGTAGTACGTTTTCTGTGGGTACTGGCTATATTTCTTTTCGGCTTCGGATTTCTGCTCTACATTATCCTATGGGTAATATCTCCCGTTGCCAAGACGCTTACTGAAAAGATGGAAATGCAGGGGGAGCCTATTACGCTCTCCAACATTGAGACGAATATCAAACGTGGTCTGAACCTGAACGAAACTGCCGGACAGGAAAGTACCCTGACCAGACTGCTGCTTTTTCCCTTTCGTGCCATTGCGATCCTGATCAGCGGACTGGGTAAGATCCTGAAAGGCTTGGGGCCTGTACTACGAATCCTGATCGGGTCACTACTGGTCATGGTGGCCGTAGGTGCACTGATAGGACTCATCATCGCCACCACGGTAGGCTTTGGCATGCGCGATATGCTGCCATTCGGCGATATTCCCCCTATGATGATCCTTCGCGAAGTACCGGGTACCATGGTTCTGTCCCTGGTCTTGCTGACGACGATCCCCTTCATAGTAGTACTATTGCTGGGTCTTACGCTTATTGCCAATCGCCGCATAGCCAGCCCCACGGTATGGCTGACCCTGGCAGGCCTGTGGGTAGTAGGTATCATAGGCACGGCCGTTACCGGAGGTGTATACCAGGCTAACTTTTCACGTCGGGGCGAATTCAGCCAGACCGAATACTATCGGGTACCCAGTGGAGTACTGACCCTGGATGAGCGTGAAAATGACGAAGATGATGACTTTAACTGGGATGTGGACGTAGTACTGGCCGGGTACGAAGGAGTAGATAGCCTGCGCCTGGAGAAGGAAATGCGTGCCCGTGGCCGTAATACGGAAGAAGCCCGCAAAAATGCTTCGGAGCTGCAGTACAATGTAACGCTGCGTGATACGGTACTGCTGTTCGACGAAGAGCCGGTACTGGCTGAGAATAGTCGCTTTCGGGGGCAGGATATGACGGCTACGCTCTTTATCCCGTATGATCGCCCCTTCGCTATGACGCGCTCCTTTTATTACAGCAAGCTGTCCGGCCGGAGCTTTCAGGGCAACCGGTATAACATTCAGTGGCGCGATGATACTGAAAGTCAGTGGCGCACCCTGCGCTGGGTAATGCGTCGTGACTCAGGACTGGTGTGCCTCAACATGCCTGCCGACTGGCTGACCGAGGATGATAGAGGAGGTGATGATGAAGGCTATACCTACAATAGTGATGACGATGACAACAGCGTTAGCCTGGGTGAGCGTGGCAAGTACATCAAGCAGTTTGAGGCCCGTGACTTTGAAGGTGTAGAGCTGGGCGGAGCTTATGCCGTGGATATCCGTCAGGGGCAAGAGTTCAGCGTCAGAGCGGATGGTGAAGAAGAGGATATTGACAATCTTAAAGTATCTGTGCGTGATGGTGTCCTGCATGTGGAGCGCCCTTCAAACTTTAACCTCTTCAACGGACGGTCGCAGCGGGTTGGTCTGGTGATTACCATGCCGGCTCTCAAAACCCTTGATCTGTCAGGTGCCAACAAAACGAGGGTATCGGGCTTTACGGGAGGTACTACTAATTTGAATGTAGAGGTGTCAGGGGCTTCGGTCACCGAGATAGACGTAGCGGTAAGCAAAGTAGATGTTGAAGTAGCGGGTGCCTCTAAAGTTATCCTGAAAGGGAGCGCCAACGAACTCAACGCGGATCTGTCGGGCGCCTGTCGCCTCAACGCCACCGGTATGCAGATAAACTCAGCCGATGTAGAGGCGTCGGGTGCGAGCAGAGCGGAACTGGGAAGAGTACAGAACCTCCGGAAAAGTGCCACCGGAGCCAGCAAGATTGAAGCATATCAGTAAAAAATAGCGGGTACATGCAACCTTAGCGAAGGTTCTGCCATCTATTAAGCAAACAAAACTAATTGGTCATGAAAAAAGCATTATTAATCTGCGTAGTATGGATAGCATCGGTAGCACTGGCTATGGCCGCCGACGAAACCCGTACCTTCAATCTTTCCAACTTTTCAAAACTTTCGATGGGGAGTGCCTACCGCATTCAGGTGAAGCAGGGGAGTTCATTCAGCGTGACGGCTACCGGTGAAAAGCAGGATCTGGATGATCTGGATGCCAAAGTATCAAACGGTACGCTCATGATCCGCTATAAGCAGGAGAAATGGAAAAACCGTCGTGAGCAGGTGCATATCAATATCACCATGCCCTCTCTGGACGCAGTAGACTTCTCGGGAGCCTGCGTAGCCAACGTAACCGGATTTGACAGTAATAAAAATATGGATATTGAAGTTTCCGGCGCTTCCAAAGTAACCATGGATGTAACAGCTCCTAAAGTACAGCTGGAACTGTCAGGGGCTTCAGTACTGACCCTGAATGGTAAAGCCGAAGTGCTGAATGGAGAGTTATCAGGAGCTTCCGTATTCCGGGGAAACAGCTTTCCGGTGCGGGAAGCCAACCTAGGTGCTTCCGGAGCTAGTAAGGCATCGGTAGTGGCCAACTCTTCACTCACGGCCGACGCCAGTGGGGCCAGCAGTATCAGCTATGCCGGTAATGCCAAGGAGGTACGCTCCAATACTTCCGGAGCCAGCTCTATCCGACGTGTGAATTAACTTATTAATACATAGCTTACCAACAGGAAGAGCCGGGGCATGCCCCGGCTCTTCCTGTTGGAGGATAGTCTGCTTCGGTTAATACTGAACCACAAAATATCCCCTCAAATCCTGTATAGCTGTCCGGATGCGTGACTTAATAGTACCCAGCGGCAGACAGAGCTCCTGCGAAACTTCTTCATGGGTATACCCCTGAAAATACACCATGTCCAGCAGTAGTTTCCGCTCAGGGCGTAGCTGACCTACCAGGTCACGCAGGTCGAAGGTGTAAGGTTGGGGCTGGTAGGTAGCAATCTGAACGTAAGTGGAGTCCAGTCCGTCTAACTGATTTCCCCTTCTGTTATCTACACGTAACATATCGATAGCCGTGTTACGGGCAATATTCAACATCCAGGTAAACAGACTTCCTTTTTCACTGTTGTAGGATCTGATATTTTTCCAGATCTTCAGAAATGTCTCCTGCATAGCATCTTCTGCCTTATTTTCATCCCGTATAATTTTACAAATTATACTATACAGACATCCCGAATAGTGATCGTACAAGTATTCAAACGCTTGCCGCTCATTACGTTGCAGTGAGGCTATTAGTTCAGGTTCTGAATAGGAGAATAGTTTTGTAGCCATTGACTCTGAATTTTCTGTAGGTGTGTATATGCTAATCTTAACTTTGTTTCTTTCGCACAGCAATTAGGCACTACATCCTGTAATCTACTGAAGATATAGTTAAGGTGGTTCTGATATATCTTTTTGTCAACTACATGTATAAGTCAGATGTTATGAATAATTAAATAAATCTTAAAAGATTAATATTCAGCTAATTCTGATCTTTTTTTTGTGTCTGGTGGTTACAAGACAGGAGAGGAGCAGTGACAGGTGGATCGGCTACTCAGCCCGTTCTACTTCACTTTTTAGCTTGAGTACCTGCGTACCATCCTCCTGTTCGATCAGAACCGCCGGATCGCTTTGGGTACCGTTGCGTTTTACGGTAGTGCCTTTGATCTTTTTTTCTACCTCCGCTTTACGTAGCTCCTTTATCTTCCCTTCGGCATATCCGTTTCCCCACTTCCAGCGGACTTTAGTACCCTTCCGTATCATATTTGTTAAGGTTTTGTAAGCTCTTGCTATGGTTTATTGGCTACATTTGGCCGGATTATAGGCACTGCCTCAGTCAGCTACCTGTTATATAAGCAGCAGGTAGGCAGATATTATTCTCTATAAAATGCTGCCAGACAATATAATAGCCCTACGGCAGGTAAATCCGCAGGTGTGTGAGTAGAACTATGGGCAGTATGGGAATTAATCCAGATGAGGTGGAGGATTGTGTAACTAAACTTCCACAAAATAGGGTGTCGCTTTTTTAATTTACTATTGCTACTATGCTCAAACCTAAATTTGCCTACGAGTCAGAGGTAACGATGACCGAGATGGTACTTCCCAACGATACCAATACCCTCAACAACCTCATGGGCGGTCGTCTACTGCACTGGATGGATATCTGTGCGGCTATCTCGGCCCAGAAACACTCCAATCGCATCGTCGTGACGGCTTCAGTTGATAACGTGTCTTTCTCCGAACCTATAAAGCTGGGGAATATTGTAACCATGAAGGCCAAGGTAACACGGGCCTTCAATTCTTCCATGGAGGTGTACATAGAGGTATGGGCGGAGGATATACCTGCGGGCAGGCGTATGAGTACCAACCGCGCCTTCTATACCTTCGTAGCCGTAGATCAGAATGGACGCCCCATAGAAGTACCTGAGCTGAAGGCTGAAACCGACGAGGAGAAAGACCTGTACGCTAGTGCCCTGCGTCGACGTCAGCTGCGTCTGGTCCTGGCTGGCCGTATGAATCCGCAGGATGCTACGGAGCTGAAAGCCCTTTTCGAAATGGAGTAGCCTCTATGGAATAGCCCCTATGGAATGTCAGGAGCGGCTGAGGAGCCGCTCTTTAGCCTGTAGGTAGTCATCCCACTCATCTATGTCGGAGAGCGTTTCCAGGAGCTGGTACCGGATGCCTTGCTGCTGGAGTCTGGATACCGTCTGGTCAAGTAGCTCCGGCTGGCTCCATGGCATATCGTTAAACAAGGTTTTGTGGAGCCGGGTCATGCCCAATAGGTAATACCCTCCGTCGGTAGAGGGACCCAGTACTACCTCAGTACTCTGGAGGGCATCCAAGGCTTGTTGCAGGTGATGTGAGCGGAGGTCCAGGCAGTCGCTGCCGATAATAACTACCTGCTCGGCTCCCGCCGCAAACTGCTCCCGAAAGGCCTCCTGCATCCTGAGGCCCAGATCGCCCTCCGTTTGCAGGGCTTTGTTATAGCCATTCCACAGGTCATCATCATTTATAAAATCACCATAGTACACCGTGCGGCGCAGGTCAGCCGGGGGGAGAGCATCCGTGATGCTGCGGGTGTAGTCCAGCAGCTCGCGGTACACTTCTACGGCTTGTGTGTGGCCTACGGTTTTGGCCACCCGGGTTTTAACTTTTCCTTCGATTGGGTTTTTTACAAAAATAATCAGGGCGTTGAGCGGCATATTTTGGTAATTTTGCGGACTGGTAGCTATTAGTAGGTAGTTGTTAGCAATTAGCTCAAATAGCTACCTTATTTCTAACAAGCTGTTTATAAATAGTTTTTAATATAGTAGTGGAAACAACTTCTAAATCTATTTGTAGAACTATTATTGCAACTAAAAATCAACATACTAACTGCTAATACCTAAATTCTAACAGCTCCTATGGCAAAAGAGATCATATTTTCGGAAAAAGCCCCGGCCCCAATCGGCCCCTACAGCCAAGCCGTAAAAGCCAATGGCGTCCTGTACGTATCCGGTCAGATCGCTCTTGAACTGGCTACCGGCGGTGATGTACAAGCCGAAGCCCGCAAGGTAATGGAAAACATCGGACATATCCTGCAGGCTGCCGGACTGGACTACTCCAACATAGTAAAGTCGAGTATTTTTCTGAAGAATATGGATGATTTTGCAGCCATCAATGAGGTATACGGCAGTTTCTTTACCAGTGAGCCTCCTGCCCGTGAAACGGTACAGGTAGCCCGCCTGCCTAAGGATGTCAACGTAGAGATCTCGGTAATAGCCGTTGAGTAACTACCTCCGGTACCGTCCATTCATAACTTACCTTTAAATAAATATAGTAGGATGTTAACTATACGGTTCAGGAATGACCCCCATCTGAGCTAATAACTAACTCCTAATAGCTAACAGCTATAACCAATGAGTCAACCAAACGTTAGAGTACGATTTGCCCCCAGCCCAACCGGAGCGCTACACATAGGTGGTGTCCGGACGGCCCTTTATAACTACCTGTATGCCCGTCAGCAAGGCGGTCAGATGTTGCTCCGGATCGAAGATACCGACCAGAACCGCTACGTACCTGGTGCGGAGGAGTACATTCTGCAAGCACTGGAATGGGTTGGTATTCAAATTGACGAAGGCCCGCAGCAGGGTGGTCCGCACGCGCCGTACCGCCAGTCGGAGCGTAAGGAGATGTACCGCGAGTACGCCGAGCGGCTGATCCGGGAGGGCAAAGCCTACTATGCCTTTGATACCGCCGATGAGCTGGACGCCATGCGTAAGCGCCTGGAAGCGGCCAATGTACCCGCCGCGCAGTACAACGCCATTACGCGCCTGCAGATGAAAAACTCGCTGACGCTCCCGGCCGAAGAAACCAGGCAGCACCTTGAAAGCGGTGAACCCTACGTAATCCGTATCAAGGTACAGCCCAAGGAGGATATTCGCTTCAACGACCTCATCCGGGGCTGGGTAGCGGTACACTCCTCACAGATTGATGATAAGGTACTTCTCAAGTCGGACGGTATGCCTACCTACCACCTGGCCAACATCGTCGATGACCACCTGATGGGCATAACCCACGTGATCCGGGGTGAAGAGTGGCTGCCTTCGGCGCCACTGCACGTACTGCTGTACCGGTACCTGGGTTGGGCCGATACCATGCCGCAGTTTGCGCACCTGCCCCTGCTGCTCAAGCCCGACGGCAACGGTAAGCTGTCCAAGCGCGATGCCGATGCGGGAGGCTTTCCGATATTCCCTTTGGAGTGGACCGACCCTAAGTCCGGCGAGAAAGCACTTGGCTTCCGGGAAGAAGGCTACCTGCCCGAGGCTACGACCAACTTCCTGGCCTTCCTGGGTTGGAATCCGGGTACCGAACAGGAGCTATTCACCATGGACGAACTGATCCAGGCGTTCAGCTTTGACCGGGTACACAAGGCGGGAGCCCGCTTTGACATACAGAAGGGCAACTGGTACAATCAGCAGTACCTCAAGCAGCAGGATGACGCTGCGCTGGCCCGTGAAATCCAGCCGCTATTCACTAGCAAAGGCATCCAGATCACCGACGAGCAGGCTACCAAGATTGTGCACCTGCTCAAAGAGCGCGTCCACTTTGCTAAGGAGATTGTGGATGAGTCGGCCTTCCTGTTTAGTTCGCCCGAGAGCTACGATGAAGCCGTCGTATCCAAGCGCTGGAACGAAGAGGCGTTACGCGCCATCGGTGGTTTTCGCGATGCGCTGAGTACCTACGATGGAGACTTCACCGCTGATAATATCAAGGAGGTACTGCACCATACGCTGGAAAGCCTGGGTATCAAAGCGGGTAAAGTGATGCAGGCCCTGCGCCTGGCCCTCACCGGAGTAGGAGCCGGCCCCGACCTGATGATTACGATGGAGATTCTGGGTAAAGAGGAGGTGATCAAGCGTCTTCAGAACGCCATTGATCGTCTGCCTGCTTAAAGAAAGCTAGTTTAGATTATAGAACAAAGGCCCGGACTTGTCCGGGCCTTTGTCATTAAGAGCCAGGCTCTGTGTAAACTACCTCTGATTATGTAGTAATGAAGAGGATGATCTTGTATAGCAGCCTAATGGAGTCACTTTAAATAGGCAGGGATATAAAATAATTTAATTGATACCTATAATTCATATTTTTGATATTTCATTTCTTCGTTGCACGCCAGATGAGTCGGGAGCTTACATACCAAAGGCATAAGGCTGTACCTGCTATAGGTACCTGCTATAGCTAGATGATACAGTAGTATAACCCACCAAATTAACTGATCTAATTCCCGACTGAACAGCAAGTCGACTATTCCTTTTATGGGAAGGAATAGTAGTACGGACATTAGTATATAAACAATAATCAGGACAGGGAATGAGATAAATGAAATGAGGATGAGTGTAATGGCTTTTCTCTTTGTCTTTTTAAAGAATAGTAAGGGAACGCCAATGATTACTGCCATAATGCACAGCAGCGTATAGAGGATTGCTCCAAGAAAGGGACTAATTATCATAATACAGGGCTTAATGCTACAAAATTGTAAATTCCTAGTCTAATCCTTTCCTATGATGTTCTATCTGAGTCGAAACTCATCTCCATTACAAAAACATGCTAATAGTAGTTGAGAAGGAATTATAAGGCATTTAATCAGTTTCAATGGAAAAATCACGAGCTATTCCCTTATCATCAAACTTGATGATAAGCATTGTAGGATCCATAAGGCCGTCTTCCACCCTATATTTCAGTACTGTATCAGGTTGTGAATGCGTGCGAAAGAATTCATTTATGGCATCTGTTCTTTCATCAGTACTACTATAAATACTTGTATTCAAAATTGAGTCAGGTACAGTCATGCCTTTCGGAAGATTTGGTATTACGCCCTCATAAAAAGGTTTACCTAACAGATTCACAATCCGCTGCCTGCTTAACCCTGGCTGCAAATGATGCTTTACAAATTCATACATCATTTTGGCCCTTGGACTGTAGTTGTACTCTTGCTCTTCCTCATCATTAGAGCAAGCTGTGAGTAATAGGGCTAGTAGTAGTAAGTAGTTAAATAAATATCTTTTCATACAAGGGAGTGGCTGCTGCTGTAAACTAAAGCCAAAATAAGGCCAATGCCAAAGGGAGAGTGGCCGCCTGGGAATAACTGATAGCTGTTGCTGTTGATAATCAGTTCGATTTGTCGCTGGTAGTTAATTATGATTTTATCCAACGGTATGAATTAGGTCTGGGGGGAGGAGAGAGGCCGCAGTGTCTCCTTGTTACTTCAGGGTAGTTAATCGATAGCTGGTACTGCGTCCGCCGGATTCCTCCTTTACCAATACCTCCTGCTCTACCAGTGCCTGTATGTCGCGAAGAGCTGTATCCTGTGAGCACTTAGCGATTTTAGCCCATTTAGAAGTAGTAAGCTTTCCTTCAAACCCATCGAGTAGTTTGTTGAGCATATATTTTTGTCGGCTATTGATTTCTTTCTCTTCCCAGAGAGTCCAGTACCTGGACTTGTTGATAACAGTCGCAAGTACGTCCTCAGTAGCCGTAAGGGCTCTGTCGAAGCAGGTCAGAAACCAGTGCAGCCAACCCGTAATATCAAGATCTCCTTTCTGTGTCTTTTCCAGGATGGTGTAGTAGGCATTACGTTCCTGCCTGATCTGAGCTGACATACTATAAAATCGCTGCGAACTCCCATCCGACCGCGCCAGTAACATATCGGCCAGGGTACGGGCGATACGTCCGTTACCATCTTCGAAAGGGTGAATGGTAACAAACCGCAGGTGCGCTATGGCAGCTTTCAGAACCAGGTCCAGGTTTTGTTCTTCGTTAAACCAGGTAATAAATTGCTCCATTTCCGCAGGAACATATTCCGAAGGTGGAGCCTGAAAATGTACCTTTTCCCTACCCAGCGCTCCGGATACTACCTGCATGGGGCCGGTGGAGTCATCGCGCCATCGGCCTACGTTTATTCTATACATACCGCTCCAGCCGCCCGGAAACAGAGCGGCATGCCAGCCGAACAGACGCTCCTGGTTTATTGGCTCATTGAAACGTTGGGTCGCATCCAGCAGCATTTCGACTACGCCATCTACGTGCCGGTCGGCTGGAATTAGTCCCCCAATGTCCATACCCAGCTTTCGGGCAATGGAGGAACGTACCTGGTCGGGGGCAAGTATTTCTCCCTCAATCTCACTGGTTTTTATGACTTCGAGAGTTAGCGTTTGCAAAACGGCCTCATCCCGTAGCGAAAAGCCCAGACTCTCCATTCGCCCTACTAGCTTTCCCTGCTTATGCCGGACTGCCGCCAAAAGCTGGCCTAAGGCTTGGCAGTCCCATTGGAAAAGTGGCCAGTTTGCTCTCTGGTAGATATACATAGCTATTCACCGTATATTTTGCGGTGAATATAGCTTTTATTCACCGCATAGTCAAAGGCCGGGTTACGATTTATAGATGTCCGTAAACTATACCTTAGCTGTCCTTCGAGCCCACCCATCTGCCGCAGTGGCGACTACCCGATCGCTAATCACTCCTTAGCTTCCCCAACCATCCGCCTACCCAAAATAACCAGGTATAGGTCCGTAGAACCGTTTACTGAAATCGGATTGCCATTCGGCTCGGGGGGATGTACTTTCGTAAAGGGTGGCAGGTTTTTTTTATAGGTAACTACCAACATAGGTACTTACATTTGGGTGAAGTACTTCATTCAGCTTGAAACCACTTAACAGCAACGATTATGGCTAAGAAAAAGCAGAACGATCCTGATAAAAACGAGAACGAAAAGCCAAGGGTGCACAAAGACCTGGAAGGATTTGATATCCAGATCAACACCTTTGGCGAGATCAACACCAGCTACGATATGGATAAGATCAATGAGTTTCTGAACAAAAATGTAGACGACAAGAAACTCCGGGATCGGGACGATATACCCGGCCGCAAAACGCGGAAATCAAAGCGCAAGGCTGATGAGGATGAAGAAGAGTAGGATTTAAATAGAAGTAGCTTCCAGACTATAAACCACTAACCTAGTATACGAATGACCTCACACGAGATTGACTACAAAATAATCGGAGAAGATATCCAGATCGTAGAGATAGAGCTGGACCCTAACGAAACCGTGATCGCCGAAGCCGGTGCCATGCTGTTTATGGAAGATGGCATCCAGTTTGAAACCAAGATGGGCGACGGCTCACAGGCCAACCAGAGTATCCTGGGTAAAGTATTCCAGGCGGGTAGCCGCCTGCTGACGGGTGAGTCGCTGTTTATGACGCACTTTACCAACCGGGGGTACGGCAAGCGGAAGGTAGCCTTTTCGGCGCCCTATCCGGGTACGGTCATGCCCATTGACCTGAGCAAGATCTACGGCAATGAGCTGATCGTGCAGAAGGATGGCTTCCTATGCGCGGCCATGGGTACCAGCATGAAGATCCACTTCAACCAGCGTATCGGTTCGGGTATGTTTGGCGGCGAAGGATTTATCCTGCAGAAGCTCCGTGGCGACGGAATGGCTTTTGTTCACGCGGGTGGGGTAGTGATCGAACGCCAGCTCAACAACGAAACCCTGCGGGTAGATACCGGCTGCGTAGTAGCCTTTGAACCCTCACTAAACTTCGATATTCAGCGCTCAGGTGGCCTCAAATCCATGGTGTTTGGTGGGGAAGGTATGTTCCTGGCCACGCTACGCGGAACCGGCCGCTGCTGGATCCAGTCGATGCCAATCTCCAAACTAATCGATCGCCTGGCCGTGGGTGGAGCCAACTCCCGCAAAGAAAGCGGATCAGTACTGGGTGGACTGGGCAACTTATTTGAAGAGTAATACCAATCCTTGTATTTCCTGACAGAATCCCCGGAGAGTAGTCATGCAGGCTGCTTCCGGGGATTCTGTTTGTTATGCTCTGCTTCTAAATTTTAGGGCTCACCACATCCATACTACCAGGATATGCGTATGTTGTACATAGAATGTTAGACTGTGGGAGAAAAAAAGTAGTTTTATCTCCCGTATTTTAAAAATTTGATTTGCTATCTGAAAAAATACCATGAACAATCTCACTAAATTACTTTTTGGCGCTTTTACGCTATTTCTGATCGCCTGTGGCACCTCGGCCCCTGCGTCGGATTCCGCACCGACCGATGTCAGCCACGCCATCTGGGACCGGCTCCTGAAAAAGCACGTTGATAATAAAGGTATGGTAGATTATGCGGCCTTTAAGCAGGACCGCGCGGAGCTAAAAAAGTACCTGGACCAGCTTAGTAAGAATGCTCCCAACGAAAAGACATGGAGCAAGGATGAGCAGCTGGCTTACTGGATCAACGCTTATAACGCCTATACCATTGACCTGATCCTGGAGCACTACCCCCTGAAAAGCATTAAGGATATAGGGTCAACGATTAAGATTCCTTTCGTTAATACTCCTTGGGATATCAAGTTTATAGAAATAGGAGGGCAGAAACTGGACCTCAACAACATTGAGCACGGCATCATCCGGAAGAAATTTAATGATCCACGTATTCATTTTGCACTGGTGTGCGCGGCGGTATCCTGCCCGCCCCTGCGCAACGAAGCCTTTACGCCCAAAGACCTGGACAAGCAACTCGACGATCAGGGGAAGCGCTTCCTGAACGACCCGAAGAAGAACATAGTCTCTCAGAATAAAGCCAGCCTGTCCAAGATATTTGACTGGTACGGAGGCGACTTCAAAGGCGGCATGTCCCTAAGAGAATGGGTCAACAAGTACGCCAATACTGACCTGAAAGAAGGAGGCTCTATATCCTATATGGATTATAACTGGGCGCTTAATCAGCAATAACCTAAATTTTATCCACATCCATTAGCCCCACATAGGCCTATACAGGTATGGTGTAGGCCTTCTTATATTCACGCGGTGTCTGACCCGTAATGCGCTTAAAATGCCGGTTGAAGTTGGACAAGGTATCAAAGCCGCTTTCGTAGGCAATTTGTGAAATACTCCACTTATCTTCCAGCAGTAGCTTGCAGGACTGCCCGATCCGGATCTCGCTCACAAAGTCGGTAAATGTCTTGTTGGCGCGGGTCTTGAAGTAACGGCAAAAGGCGGCTTCGCTCATACCGGCCAGCGAGGCCACTTCGGTGAGCCGGATCTCCTGCCGGAAGTTCTGCATCACGTAGTCGTGTACCTTCTGCATCCGCTCGGTTTCGGATACTTTATGCGTATTGACATAGCCATAGCTGGTAATAGGAGTGCCTTCCACACTATGTGCCAGTTCGTCGAGCAGGGCCAGGAGCCGAAGTATCCGCTGCAGACCATCTAGGTGGAGCAGCTCCTGCAGTTCGGTCCGGATGCGTTGCCGAGCGGTACCTACGTACTGAATCCCCCGCTTTGACTCTTCCAGAATCTGCCCGATGGGGTGCATTTCGGGGCGGTCAAAAAACTCTTTCCCCAGAAAATCTTCCTGAAAGTACAGGACTATGCCGTGCGTAGTCAGATCGATCCCTTCTTCAAAGTACCAGGCATCGCTGCGCCAGAGGTGAGGTACATTAGGCCCCAGAAACACCGTATCGCCCGGCTCAAAAGGCGTAATAGAGTCACCAATAAACCGGGTACCCGTGCCCTCCATGACCGTAAAGAGCTGGTAGTGGGGGTGAAAGTGCCAGTTGGGGTCAAAATGGCGCTCCCGGAGCTCCTGAACGGTAAATGATCGGACCTGGCTTTCTATGGTTTTGCGTAGCGCGGACTTCATCTGGCTAAATTTTATCTAAAAAATTGGCGATTCTTCTACATAAAGTCAAAATACAGTCAGAACTAATCAATACCAGAAAAGTTTCTGGTATTTTTTTATCGTAAAATTGTACTCTGCTTCTGGTAGCTGTTAGGGGCCGGGTAGTTAGCGTTGGCTTTTACTACTCAATCATGGGTAACAACCTGGCAGTACCATAACTAACTCAGGATAGATGATCTACTGAGATGACGAAGAAAGAGGAGTAATGCACGTAATGACTATCAGATAAAACTTATCAGCTAACCCCTGATACCTACTAGCTACTACTAATGAAATACAGCATGAACCTCCTCCTGTGGGGAACCCAGGTGGATGAAAGTCTCTTTCCTACCCTTGATCTTATAAAAGAAATTGGCTTTGAAGGGGTAGAGGTACCCATCTTTAACCCGAACCCGGATGCCTGGCACAGCTGGCGCAAAAAGCTCGACGATCTGGGCCTGCACCGCGAAGCCGATACTTTCTGCGGCGCCGACACCAACCTGATTAGTCTGGATGTGGCCGTGCGTGACCATGCTCTTGAGTACCTGAAGCGCTGCGTGGACTGTGCCGTTGTACTGGGAGCTAGCAAGCTCATGGGACCTTACCACTCGGCACTGGGATTATTCACCGGAGGCGCGGCCACTACGGATGAGTGGAAGTATGGGGTAGAAGGCATCCAGAAACTGGCTGACTATGCCCAGAATCAGGGTATTGTACTAGGTATGGAGTACCTCAACCGCTTCGAGATGTACCTGACGAGCTGCGGCGACGAGTTGACCCGCTTCGTGGATGAGGTCAACCACCCCAACTGCCAGATCATGTTTGATACCTTCCACGCCAACATCGAAGAGAAAAACATTGGTGACGCCATCCGGAAGATGGGCGACCGCATCGCTTTCATCCAGCTTTCGGAAAATGACCGCTCTACGCCGGGTAAAGGCAATGTAGACTGGGATGGAGTATTCAAGGCCATTGGTGATATCAACTACGACGGCTGGCTAAGCATTGAAGCATTTAGCCAAAAACTACCTGCCGCTAATATCTGGCGTAAGATGTTCGACTCGGAAGAGCAGCTCATGCGTGACGGCCTGGCCTTTATTAAGCAAAAGGTCAGTGAGCACCTATCAGTGGCCAGTGTGTAGATAAGATTGAATGAGGGAATGAGTGAGTGGCTGAGGTACATTGCTCTTTTCACAACCAGATTCGGAATTATTAAAACCTAATAGCTAACAGCTAATACCTATTAACTACTAATGAAAAAGATCAACATAGCCATCGTAGGACTTGGCTTTGGGGCAGAGTTTATCCCCATTTATCAGCGTCACCCCAATGCCAACATGTACGCCATCTGTCAGCGGACCCAGTCAAAACTGGATGCCGTAGGTGACGAATTTGGTGTGGAAGTACGTTACACCGACTACGATGAGCTACTGAAAGACCCTAACGTAGACGCCGTACATATCAACTCACCCATCCCCAACCACGCCGAGCAAACCCTGAAAGCCCTGCGGGCAGGTAAGCACGTAGCCTGTACAGTACCTATGGCTACCTCCGTGGAGGACTGTATGGAGATCGTGAAGGTATGTAAGGAAACGGGCCTGAAGTACATGATGATGGAAACCGTGGTATACGCCCGCGAATTCCTGTTTGCCAAAGAACTATACGAAAAAGGAGAACTTGGTAAGGTTCAGTTCCTGAAAGCAAGCCACCAGCAGGATATGGACGGCTGGCCTGACTACTGGCCGGGTCTGCCTCCCATGCACTACGCTACCCACTGCGTAGGTCCCGTGGCCGGTCTGCTGAAGCTGGAAGCGGAGTACGTATCCTGCTTCGGCTCGGGTACTATCCGTGAAGAGCTGGCCCAGATCCACAACTCACCCTTCGCAGTAGAGTCGGCGCACATCAAGTTCAAGGACAGTGACCTGTCGGCTTATGTGTACCGTTCGTTGTTCGATACGGCCCGCCAGTACCGCGAGAGTTTTGAGGTATACGGCAGCAAGAAGTCTTTCGAGTGGCCTCTGATCGAGGGTGAAGATCCCGTAATCCATACGGCTAAGAAGCCCGAGCACGAAATACCTGAGCGTGTAAAGACACCAGACTACGCCCACCTGCTGCCCGAAGAGATTCGTCAGTTTACCGGGCATGGGGTATACAACCTGGATGACAACGCCCACCTGTCGTTTGTACAGGGAGCCGGTCACGGTGGTTCGCACCCGCACCTGGCGCACGAGTTCCTGACTGCCCTTGTTGAAGACCGCGAGCCATTCCCGAATGCCTGGCAGTCGGCTAACTGGACCAGCGTAGGTATCCTGGCGCACGAGTCGGCTATGCAGGGTGGTAAGCTGATCCAGCTACCTGATTTCAAAAACGCTTAATAGTCCTGAGCAACCGGAACGTATGTTCCGGTTGCTCTATATCCTATATCTCTGATATTCAATATGCTTTGGGCAGGAGAATGTTACCCGGAGATACTTTTGATTTAAGAGAGTGCTTTTAACTCTAGCTACCTGCTCTGCCTTTGGGTAGGGCTTTGGCTCTTAATCCAGTGAATATTAGTACTAACCTCGGCTGAAAGGGCAATAAATAACGGGGCATCAGGGTTGTATCCAGGGCCTTAAAGACTATACACGCCACTATAACTCATTACCTGCTTCCTTACCCAAAAACGGAAGTACACCACCGGCGAATAGCTGGTATTCTTAATGTAAGCAACAGAAAAACCTAGTTCATAATGAAGAAGATTGCTCTATCTTTTGGATTGATGCTAGCCTCCCTGCTCGTAGGGTGTGCGGTGCAGCAATCCGCAAAAACTGGCAGCATGGCCCAGGAGAAAGCAGTGAAGCCGCGGCGTTTGGAGGTTCTATTCCTGGGAGATAACGGTCACCACCGTCCCATTGATAGAGTTCCAGCCATCATGGCGGCACTGGGTGCCAAAGGCATCAACTTTACCTATACCGACCGCCTTCAGGACCTCAATCCTGAAAACCTTAACAAGTACGACGCGCTGATGCTGTACGCCAACTGGGATTCCATTGGCAATCCGCAGGCGCAGGCGCTATTGGATTTCGTAGCTTCCGGCAAGGGATTCCTGCCTATCCACTGCGGCTCGTACTGCTTCCGCAACAACGCCGAAGTAGTAAAGCTGATCGGTGGACAGTTCTGGCGCCATACCTGGGATACTATCCAGCCCGTATGGACCCGGCCTGACCATCCGGCTATCGCGGGTGTAAAGCCTTTCAAAACCGTTGACGAAACCTACCTGCACACTCAGCTTCAGCCTGATAACGTGGTCCTGACGGAGCGGATCATTGGTGCTGACCAGGCCAAAGACAAGCCCGGACAAACGAAGGAGCCTTATACATGGGTACGTACGCACGGAAAAGGTCGCGTATTCTATACAGCCTACGGCCACGATGAGCGTACTTGGGGACAGCCTGAGTTTCATAATCTGATTGAAAAAGGAATCCTGTGGGCGGTGAATGACGAAGCTCGTAAAGCACACGAGGCCCTTAAGCCACAGCCATTTGCCTACCGCGAGGCTAAGCTGCCTAACTACGAGCAGCGTCCCGGTCCTCAGTTGCAGCAGTTGCCTCTCTCACCTGAGGAGTCGGTGAAGCACATCCAGATACCCGTTGACTTTACCCTGGAAGTATTCGCGCACGAGCCGGATGTTGTTCACCCTATCGCGATGTCGTGGGATGAGCGTGGCCGCTTGTACGTACTTATTACCAAAGACTACCCCAACGAGCGCAAGGATACTGGCGGTAGCGACTACATCCTGATCTGTGAAGATACCAACAAGGATGGCAAGGCCGACAAATTCACCCGCTTCGCCGAAGGGCTAAGCGTACCGACAGGTATGGTATTCGCTAATGACGGATTGATTGTATCACAGGCTCCGCACATGCTGTTCCTGAAGGATACCAACGGCGACGATAAGGCGGACGAAAAGAAGATTCTGTTCAGCGGCTTTGGTACCTTCGATACCCACGCCGGACCTTCTAACCTGCACTATGGCTTCGACAACTGGATCTATGGTTCGGTAGGATACTCGGGCTTCAAGGGCAAGTTTGGCGACAAAGATTCACTCAACTTCGGACAGGCGCTGTTCCGTTTCCGTCCCGACGGTTCGGATATGGAACTGATGACGCGTACTTCCAACAATACCTGGGGACTAGGCTTCAACGAAGCTGGTGATCTCTTTGGCTCTACGGCTAACAACTCGCACGGCTGGTACATGGCTATTCCGCACCGCTACTTCGGCGAGAGCCGCGTAGACAACGGTAGCCGCAGCACAGATACGCACAAGGATATGAAGCCTATCACGCCTAAAGTACGTCAGGTGGATGTATTTGGCGGGTTCACGGCGGCGGCTGGTCATAACTTCTATACCGCCCGCGCATTCCCTAAGAAGTACTGGAATACCGTAGCCTTTGTATCAGAGCCTACGGGACACATTCTGCACCAGAACATAATGGTGAAAAATGGTACTGACTACGAAGATACCGATGGCTTCAACCTCCTGGCTGGAGCCGACGAGTGGGTATCCCCTGTATTTGCGGAGGTAGGTCCCGACGGAGCCGTATGGGTAGCTGACTGGTATAGCTTTATTATCCAGCACAACCCAACGCCTAAAGGCTTTGACAATGGTAAGGGTAACGCCTACGACACTGACCTGCGTGACTACACCCACGGACGTCTGTACCGCATCGCGTACAAAGGAGCCCCCGCCTATACCCCGATCATGCTGAGCAAGAGCCGTCCTGAAGAGCTGGTAGCTACGCTGAAAAATACGAATATGTTCTGGCGTCGTCACGCCCAGCGCCTGCTGGTAGAGCGCGGCAACACCGATGTAGTACCGCAGCTGGTGGCTCTGGTAAAAGATAACTCCGTAGACGAAATAGGCTTGAACCCGGCAGCTATCCACGCTCTGTGGACCCTGCAGGGACTGGGAGCGTTGAAAGGACAGGACAACGAAGCCCTGAAAGCGGCTACGGCGGCCCTGAAGCACCCAAGCTCGGCCGTTCGCAAAACGGCTGTACAAGTACTACCTCGCAATGCCGCTACGGCACAAGCTCTGATGCAGGCCAATGCCCTTAGCGATAAGGAGCCTCTGGTAGTACTGAATACGCTGCTGGCCTTTACCGAAACACCGCTGACTCCTGCCATTGAGAAAGCCGTACTGGCCCGGATGGAGCAGTCGACCGAAGCGGATGACCGCTGGATGCCGGATGTATTTGCGGTAGCCATGAATTCCCACGGAGGTAAGCTACGTCAGCAGTACCTGGCTGGCCGTAAAGCCAAGGCTTCTCAGGCAAGCAGCCAGAAAGCTTCGGCCAAGGCAGGTATGGATCACAGCAAGATGGATCACTCTGCTCACCAGGCTAATAAGCCTGCGGCAAGTCTGGTACAAGGCAGTGCTGAGTTGGCTATTACCAACATCACCATTGAGCCAGGCCACCCGTATGTACGTGAGTACGCCCGTGTCGTAGTAGAGATCACCAACCAGGGTAGTGTAGCAGTACCTGCTGATGTAGTACCCGTGGTGAATGTAGAAGTACGCGGCGGCGGATTGAACATCAACTACATCAGCAAGAACCTGAACAAGGGTATCGCTCCGGGTGAGACTATCAAGCTTTCCGAAGGAAATAACGGTCCATGGCGGGCTAACTTCGGCTTTACTGCCGAGCAGGCCGGTAAAGTACAGGTAACAGCCGTGATTGACCTGGATAACGTAGTAGCCGAAAAAGATGAGAACCGCAACAACCGCCTCTCCAAGAGCTTTGACGTACGTCGTCTCGACAAGTTGTCAGACTTTGCTCTCGAGCGCACCGCCCGCAGCTATGCTTCTTACGCCTCGGCTGATTCGGTACTGGCTCTCCTGAATACCGCGCAGGCACTCGATGCCGACGGAAGACTGGCCATAGTGAAAGGAGTAGTAGGAGGCTGGAATGTGAAGCGTAAGGAAGTAGGTACAGAGGCAGCGCGCACCATGCTGGCCAGCCTCAAGAAAGAACTACCTGACGATCTGAGCCAGCGCATGAGCGGCCTTCTGGAATCATTCGGCATAAAAGATGATGTAGCCTCTGACCCGAATACACAGGTGGTACACATCAAGGCCGTACGTGAGGAAATGAAGTTTGACAAAACAGCATTTACGGTAGTGGCTGGCAAGCCCGTGGAAGTGGTTTTCGAAAATCCTGATGCCATGCAGCACAACTTTGTGCTGGGTAAGCCAAAGACGCTGGAAATAATCGGAGCGGCTGCTGACAAGATGATCACGGCTAAGGATGGTGCTGAGAAGAACTACGTGCCTTCTATACCGCAGATCATTGCGGCTACGCCACTGGTAAATCCCGATCAGACCTACCGTTTGAAGTTCATGGCTCCTTCCGAGCCGGGCAGTTACCCATTTGTGTGTACATTCCCTGGTCACTGGCGCCTGATGAAAGGTGTTATGACCGTCACCAAAGAGCAGGCTATGAATACTTCGAAATAGTATAAGTAGTATATAAATTCAATCGTTTGGACAGCTCCCGCTTTCGCTCATTTTGGGTAGAGGCGGGAGTTTTTTTATTTAATTACATATATACACTACGAAACCCCATGAGGAAGCTTTACGCCCTAACTCTGCTGCTTCTTGTAGCCGCGGGTACCCTGAGGGCCCAGTCTACCGCCATACCTGTCCATGATCCGGTGATGATTAAGCAGGATAGCCTGTACTACCTGTTCTGTACGGGCCGTGGCATTGCTGTCTGGTCTTCGCCCGATATGAAAGAGTGGAAGAAGGAAAAACCCGTATTCGAAGAAGCACCGGACTGGGCTGTGAAGGCGGTACCGGGCTTCCAGCGCAACCACATCTGGGCACCGGATATCTCATACCACAATGGTACCTATTACCTGTACTACTCTATATCGTCTTTTGGTAAGAATGGCTCCTGCATTGGTCTTGCCACCAACAAGACCCTGCACCCTGATAGTCCCGACTACCGCTGGATAGACCATGGTAAGGTCGTGGAATCGGTACCCGGCCGGGACAACTGGAACGCCATTGACCCGAACCTGATCCGGGATGAGGAGGGGACGCCGTGGCTGGCTTTTGGCTCTTTCTGGGATGGACTCAAGCTGGTAAAGCTGACGGACAATGCCCGGGCCATTGCTACCGATCCGCAGCGCTGGTATACGCTGGCCAGTCGCAGAGCCAAGAGCCCTACGGACTCCCTTGCTGGGAACACCGCCATTGAAGCCCCATTTATATTCAAGAAGGGCAACTACTACTACCTCTTCGCATCGATAGACTTTTGTTGTAAGGGAGAAAACAGTACCTATAAAATGATTGTCGGGCGCTCAGAGAAGCTAACCGGCCCCTACCTTGACAAAGCCGGAGTTGAAATGACCAAAAGCGGAGGTACCCCGCTCCTGCAGGGCAACAAAGACTGGCATGGTGTAGGGCACAATGCCGTATCTACCTTTGATGGAGCAGACTACCTGATCTTCCACGGGTACGACGCCCAGGACAAGGGGCGCTCCAAGCTACGGATCGAGCAATTAAGCTGGGACGAAGCGCAGTGGCCGGTAGTGAAGTAGCTGATACATAGCTGACTTATGACGTACACTAAGTGTGGATGGGGGCTTGTCAGGAATGTCGGAAGTAATATGTACTTTCGTAACTTTATATGAAAGCTCGTATCCCTTGCTCATGAATCAGCTAACTGATTTTTTCTCTAAATTATTCAGTACCTCCGACTGGCCTCCGCGCTGGTACTGTGGTACCTGGTCAGATTTTCACGGCTGGCTTTATATTATTTCAGATCTTACCATCTGGCTGGCTTACATGTGCATACCTGTTATTTTACTACGATTTGTCATAGTAAAGCGTGGGGTGCCGCTTAGAGGCGTATTTTGGTTATTTGGGGCGTTTATCCTGCTCTGTGGCCTTACCCATTTAATTGATGCCGTCATATTCTGGGTGCCTATTTACCGGATCAGCGCTTTGATTCGTTTTCTGACTGGTGTGGTATCTATCGGGACGGTAATTGCCATGATAAAATACTTTAATGATGCCGTAGGTCTGCGGACTTCCCAGGAGTATGAGTACGAGCTGAAGTACCGCCAGAAAGCCATGCAGGCACTGGAGCGGTCCAATGAAGAGCTGAAGCAGTTTGCTTACGTAGCCTCGCATGACCTGCAGTCGCCTCTGAAAACCATTGAAGGGTACCTGGGACTGCTGGAAAGTAAATACAAATCAGAACTGGATGAGTCAGGACAGAAGATAATACAGACTACCGCTAACTCTGCTCACCGGATGCGTGACCTGATCAATGACTTGCTGGAGTTTTCGCAGGTAGGACTGGGGCAGGATCTGACGAATGTGGATCTGAATAATGTACTGGGCGAAGCACTCGAGGAGATGGAGCAGGAAATAAATGAAAACAAGGCGGATATTACCGTCGGTAAGCTCCCCCAACTGCGGGCTTCACGGACAGATATGAAAAGAGTTTTTCAAAATCTGATATCTAATTCTATAAAGTATAGTCGCAAAGGGATACGTCCCGAAATCCATATATCTGTTCGTGAGAAAGCTTTTGAGTGGGTATTTTCGGTAAGTGACAACGGAATCGGTATTGACGAGTTATACTTTGAAAAAATATTTCAGGTATTCCAAAGGTTACATGCACGCAATGAATACCCCGGTACGGGCGTTGGATTAGCAACGTGCAAAAAGATTGTCGAAACTCATAACGGCAAAATTTGGTTAAATAGTGAACCAGGGAAGGGAAGTACTTTTCATTTCACAATTCCCAAAGACCTTAAAACAATACATGACTACGAATAACAAACTGAGGTGTGTCCTGTTAGTGGATGATGACCCGGACGATAACTTCCTGCATCAGATCGTGATCAAAGAAAGCGGGATGAGTCCAAAGGTAGTAGTCGCTGAAAATGGCGAGGTGGCCTGGCATTATCTGACTACTTCCTGCCAAAAGACTGAATTCGATAAGCCGGATGTGATCTTTCTGGACATTAATATGCCCCGTATGAATGGCTTTGAGTTTTTGTCTTTGTACAAGACGCTGGCGGATGATCTGCGTGCAGGTACTAAAGTAGTCATTCTGTCTACTTCCTCTCATCCGCATGATTACGAAAAGGCTCTGTCCATATTCCCGGAGATACATTACCGGACCAAGCCCCTTACCGAAGAAATGCTCCTGAATATCCTGAACGGAGAGTCTTCGTTTTCAAACGTGTAGGTAAATAAAGAGCATCTAATCATTAACTATATCAAAAAGGAGCCCGCATGCGGGCTCCTTTTTTAGCTTTTATCCTTTACTACCTCCACCGGATCACCTACGCGTATATTCCCTTCGTGTAGTACCCTGGCCGTAATGCCGCCGTGCTGTCGCATGGCATTGTAGCCTCCGGTACCCAGTAGTTCCTCCATACGGCTGCAGGGGTGGCATTCGCCGGTGTATTCCAGTACAGCTTCCCCGATCCGGAATGTCTTATCCTTCAGGGCCAGCAGGTTTATTCCTTTGACGACCAGGTTACGTCGAACCAGCGCCGGGTCCAGGCTGTCCATACCCATGTAAGAGGCAATGGCCAGCAGGTGTTCGGCCTGGATGAGCGTGACCTGGCGCTTGCTATCCGGGCGGCCCTTGTACCGGTCGCCATCCAGACCGGTGCCAATGCGGGCGTAGGTCTGCTCAATGGTATTGACGGGCTGCCGCTGGGCCGGACGCACCCCCATCCAGACTACGCGCCCAGGCTGGGCGTACTGCTGCATGAGCTGGTATAAGGGGGAGGACTCGGGCAGATTGGCCATAGGATTATTTTTTGTGCTGGGCTTCGTAGTGCTGGCGCAGCAGATCATCCCCAAAGTCGTTGGTCAGATCGCGCACTACGGTATGAACATGGTTAGCGTTATCCTGCGTATTGTCAAACTCAATCAGGAGCGTAGGGCCGTGAATACGGTAGTAATGGCCCTGGCCTTTTCCCTTGATGGGTTCGGTATCACCGATCCAGGCGAAGTAGATGTTGTCCATGCCTGCTTTTTTGAGCTGTTCCATTTGCTGATTTTTCAGCGTAACGTGGTAGCGGTTGAGGTAGGTACCAATGAGTTGACGGAATAGCTCCTGCTGCGCAGCGGTCATGTCCTTCATAGCAACGCCCTCAAAGTTTGATAGCTTGCCCGCTGTGCGGTCATTGGCAGTAAACATTTCCCAGGGCGACTTATTACCCAGAATTACCTGTTGCCGCTGTGCGTCGGTCAGTGAGTTTAGGAGCTGAAAGCCCAGATCTTCCTCTTCTTTCAGGACCCGACGGCCTTTCTGAGGCATATCTACCAGCACATGGCCCGGGTTGGAGCCTAAAAAGCTGGGCGTGTAGCTGAGTTGGCCGGTTACGGAAGAGAAGTGCAGCGATATATGGTGGCCTTCGATACGCCAGCTCCAGGGCTCTTTGCCGCCCGGCGTACCAAATACCAGAAACGAGTAGTTCTCGGGGTCGCGGCGGGTGTCATTGGGCGGACGATTCTCTACAACCCGCAGTACATTTTCGAGGTCTATGATTTCATTAACCTTGCGGTAGCCTTCGTCGCTCATCATGACTTTTACCATACCCATAGCCGCGGTACGCTGTTTGTCGGTCATGTGCTTCAGGGCCAGTCCTTTTCGCTCGCGGGGGACAAAGTGCCAGTCAAACCGCAGGGGATCTTCAAAGGCCAGTTGGGTCTGCTTGATCTGACCAGCATCCAGTGTACCCAGAAAAGCTTTGACCGCTTTGGTCATCTGCTGAGTAAGCGTCTCCTTCTTGCTGGGAGTATCCACTCCGGGAATATCCATTCGGGGAGCCGCTTTTACCAGACAGATAGGTGCTACGAGCAGCAGAAGCAGGATGCGTGAAAATAGAGTGACTAAGGTAAGATTGCGCATAGGTCAGGGAAGTTAGGGAAATAACAGCTAGTACCGTGTAGACTAACCACGGTTTAATAAATTAAAGAGTGCGTATCCGGATGTTACGGTACCAGGCTTCGTCACCGTGGTCCTGCAGGGCTATATGGCCCTTGGCATGTGGCTGGGCGTAGGGCCAACTGGCAAATTTACTCTTAGCTACGGTAGCTTTCCAGGCGTCAGAGCCGTATTCGTATTCAACCACTTTCTCACCATTTAGCCAGTGTTCTACGTGTTTATCTTTTACAATAATGCGCCCTTTGTTCCACTGGCCGGCGGGTTTGGCTACCTGTTTGGCGGGAGCGTACATATCATAGTTAGCTCCGGTCTTTTGCTTATCGTTGATCTTTACCATCTTGCCGCCATCGTTGAAAGGCGGGTACCCTTCATCGTCAATGACCTGGTACTCCGGGCCTGAGTAGTAGGTTGGGTTTTTGGCGTCTTCAGTGACTTTATAAATAACTCCACTATTACCCTTGGGAGCTACCCTGAATTCAAACTCCAGTTCAAAATCTTCGTATTGCTCATTTGACACCAGGTCTCCGCTACCGCCGTGGGTCATGAGAGATTCTCCCATCACCATCCAGCCCTTTACCCCGCCATCCTGCTGGTAGCTGTGCCAGCCTTTGAGTGACTTACTGTCGAACAGGCTTTGCCATTTACCGGGCTTCTGCGCCCAGACCGCCCCGTTTAGAAGACAGGCTAAGACCAGTAGATAGTATTGATTCATGAGGTTGATTGATAGGGACATTGTACATAATAATGTATCGTGTCAAAAGGAAGCTTCTGCCTGATTATACTGTTCAGGCTACGCCTGATAGCTGGTGCTGCTGACGCTGGTAAGCTCATGAAAAGCTTAGATTCTGGTTATTTAGTAAGCAATGTCTTAGAAGATTCCGCATCTGAGTACTTATTTCCTCATCGCTGACTTTGCCTTTCTGCCTATACGGGTTGGTTTGATTTTTTTCGGAATTATCGGGAGAATATAAGATATGAAGCGTATGAAAAAGATAACCTTACGAGCAGGAATGTTTATGTTCCTCACTCTGGGAGGGCTATTTACAAGCTGTAACTCAGGAGTAAAAAATGAAAGAGAAGAGCTAGCCGAAGCCCAGCAAGAGGCACTCGAAACAACCGATGAAGCCTATGATGAGCTAAGAAATGCTGATGAAAGAGAAGATATTGCTGAAGTCCGGGATGAACTGAAAGAGGCAAAAGCCAATCTGTCGGAGAAGCAGCGGTCCTATGTAGAGAAGATGCGCGACCGCCAGGAGAAAATCCAGAAACGGCTTTCCATGATGGATTCTAAAATAGCTTCGAGCAGCGGAGATACAAAAGATAAATGGGTTGAGCGACGTACCAAGCTCATGAGAGAGCGGGACCTGCTCCAGGCAAATCTGCTGGAAATGCAGCAACCCATGACCAGCGAGCAAATGGTAAGCGTAGAGAAGCAGATTGATGAGCTATTGAAGGCCATAGATACCGAACTAGCCACGAATACGAAGTAGCTATAAGTAGTATTATAATCTCGAAAGTACAAGTAGTTTCATATATCCACACCTAAGTAGTTAGAGTAGCAGGGGGAGCCATTTGGCTCCCCCTGTTTATTGTAGTAGTACCTTAAGATTAGGTCAGTCGTCGGGAGATCAGCGTCCGGACCAGCTCATAGAAGGGGTAAGGCTGCATGGTACGCCAGTTGTCCAGGTGTAGGGTGCCGCCAAAGTTCAGGTAGTAGTCCAGGCGATAACGCTTCCACTCGTGCTCCACATGGTCACGGAAGCCTACGGCCGCAATCCAGCCATCCTCCACATCCTCAAACCACTCCGCATAGTACTCATCGTCGGACCCGTGGAAGTTCATTATGTTTTCGCCGATCAGGATAAACTGGTTGATACCTGCCGCCACCAATTCGTCTACTACGTTCCGCTTGAAGTACATGATATCGTTGTGGAGAGTATCGTTCCATTCACCAAACAGCTCTATCACCGCAAATCTCCGGTCGTAATCCGCAAAAAGTATCTTTACATACAGCGTTTCGGAGCCAATGGTATCCCAAAGGGGATGTATATAGTACCCATAGATGTCGTTCTCGTAGTAGTTAAGGTTATACTCCCGACCATAGAAGGGCGATCTTCGGTCCCGACTGGATTCATAGTGTTTTTCCCAGTTATAAAAGGGCTCTATTTCTTGCATATTAACATCAATTCTTTTCAGTTAAAGATACAATCGCATAACAAAAAACATTCCCGCCGCGGCGGGAATAGAACCCCGTTTCTTCCTCCTGATTTTTACTTCTGAAACGGGTGTCAAAAAGGGAGCTACTACCTGAGTGATAGCGCAAAGGTACTTGTAGGTCAACCTGTTACCATTCAATAAGATTGTTGGTAACTGAACTGGATATATCTGTATATTTAGGTAGTTATTGAGGAGCTGCTTCCTGAATGCCTGTACCAGAGTGTGGAACAACTAAACCTGTAGATTATGCCAAAGTATATTATTGAACGCGAAGTAGAAGGGGTGGGCAAATCGTCGACCGAGCAGCTGAAAGCTGTTTCAGAGACTTCCTGTGGAGTACTAAACAAGATGGGACCCGAGATCCAGTGGCTGCAAAGCTACGTGACGGGCGATAAGATCTACTGCGTGTACATCGCACCTAACGAAGAGATGATTCGCGAACATGCCCGACAAGGTGGGTTTCCGGCTAACGCGGTAAGTGAGGTAGTGACTATTATTGATCCGACTACTGCCGAGTAAAGCCGGTTCTTCCCTTGGATGAGGAATGACAGCTACTAAGAGCCCAATCAACCGGCCACTCCGGTTGATTGGGCTACGCTATTTCATGGTTATACTACTCCCTGAGCCATCATGGCATCAGCTACTTTTACAAACCCGCCCAGGTTGGCGCCTTTTTCATAGTTGACGTAGCCATCTGCTTCGGTGCCATACTCTACACAGATCTGATGAATATCCCTCATAATTTCTCTGAGCCGGCTGTTTACTTCTTCCCGGCTCCACGAATAGCGCAGAGCGTTCTGCGACATTTCCAGACCGGATACGGCCACCCCGCCGGCATTAGAAGCTTTGCCTGGGGCATATAGTACCTTGGCCTCTCTGAATACCTGAATGGCCTCTGGCGTACATGGCATATTAGCGCCTTCGGCTACACACGTACATCCATTCTGTACAAGGGCTCGGGCATCTTCTTCGTTCAGCTCGTTTTGCGTTGCATCGGGGAAGGCAATATCACAGGAGATGCGCCAGGGACGCTCCCCTTCGAAGTAGTCACACCCGTACTTCCTGGCATACTCACTGATGCGCCCGCGTTTTTTATTTTTCAGCTCCATTATGTAGGCCAGCTTATCGGCATCGATACCCTTAGGGTCATGGATAAACCCGCTGGAGTCGGACAGGGTGACTACCTTAGCCCCGAACTGTATGCACATTTCGGCTGTGTACTGGGCCACATTGCCCGAGCCTGATATGACTACCGTCTTCCCTACTAAGCGTTCTCCCCGGGTTTCGAGCATATCCTCCGCAAAGTACACTACTCCGTAGCCGGTGGCTTCGGGTCGGATGAGGCTGCCGCCCCAAGTGGCCCCTTTGCCGGTAAGTACCCCCGTAAATTCTCCTTTGATGCGCTTGTACTGACCAAACATGTACCCTACCTCCCTGCCGCCTACGCCTATATCTCCGGCCGGTACATCCATGTCAGCCCCTACGTGACGGTACAGCTCGGTCATAAAACTCTGGCAGAACTTCATGATTTCAGTATCTGACTTGCCTTTGGGATCAAAGTCGGAGCCTCCCTTGCCGCCCCCCATGGGCAGGCCGGTAAGACTATTTTTTAAGACCTGCTCAAAAGCCAGGAATTTGAGAATGCTCAGGTTGACAGAGGGATGAAAACGCAGACCGCCCTTGTAGGGACCAATGGCGCTGTTCATCTGTACCCGGTAGCCCCGGTTGATCTGTACCTCGTTATTATCATCCAGCCAGGGTACCCTGAACATCAGCACCCGCTCCGGCTCTACCATCCGTTCCAGTATCTTGGCTTTCTTGTACTTCGGATTTTGTTCTATGTAGGGAATAACCGTCTCGGCCACTTCCTGCACAGCCTGTAAAAATTCCGTTTCGTGCTGGTTCCTGAGCTGTACCTTATCCAGGAACTCTTTCACAAGTGCATCCATTTATAGTCTTACGTTTAAGGAAGTAATCTTCATCCAGAGAGTAGTAGGAGTGGCTCAAAATAAAAGTATTTCCTGCTGTACCTAACGTCCGTCCTATTCAAAACAACTATTCCCAGGCTCCTTTTGATTCGGCTGCTTCTGCATTAGTAACTATTTCTTTACTTACAGCTGGCCAGCTTTGTAATCAGTATGTTGGATAACAGATTTAAAAACTGGTCTTTTTTATCTATACTTACCAGACTATAGCCAGTTGTACAACTAGTAGCCTTTTGCCAGACCATGCCCGAAGGACCCGAGATGGTTTTTCTGAAAGAACAAGTGGAGCCATTAATTGGGCAGGTGGTGGTACAGGCTCAAGGTAGTGACGTAGAGCTACTTCTTGATACCCTTAAAGGGCAGCGCCTGACCAGCCTAAGTACCTTCGGAAAGGAAATATTTCTGGGTTTTACTGACTGTACCATCCGTATTCATCTGGGCTTTTTTGGGAAGTATGCCATCAACGGAGTGGTAAACCGGGCGCTACAACTGGGACTTGAACTGGAGGAGGGAACGATAAACTTTTATGCCTGTAAGTACCGCGTGCTGCGGGAGCCCCTGGATGAGCTGTACGACTGGAGTACTGACATCATGAATCCTCTATTCGATACGGATCAGGCCCTCAGTAAGCTGTACCGCAAGCCTGACCAGCTCATATGTGATGCACTGCTGGACCAGTCTATAGTGGCCGGGGTAGGGAATGGCATCAAGAACGAGGCCCTGTTTCGGCAGCGGATTCATCCGGAAAGCCTGGTGGGAGAGATACCTGAACTGGTACTCAGAAAGCTGGTAGATGAATGTGTCAGGATCAGCTTTGACTACCTGGAGTGGCTACGGGAGAGGACAGAGGCAAGCCATTGGCAGGCGTATATGCGGAAGCAGTGCCCCCGCGACCATATCCCTTTACGGAAGGAAAACATCGGGAGGGCAGGGCGGCCCTGTTACTTCTGTGATAAGTGCCAGCGGCTGTACCTGCCTGGCAATATCTGGTAATGGCTATGCTCTCGGTGGTACATTGATAGTAGCTTACCCAACGACTATAACCCAACACGGCTGTGGCTGCTACCAGAACAGGAGGTCATATAGGAATATCTGAAGTATTGCCTTTCAGAATGATTGTAATACACTAGTTTTATATAGTTTTAGACAATAGTCATAAACATTTATAATATAATCGGTGGTTGTAATTGAAGCACTTGCTTCTGGCACCGAGTAGTACAGGTTAATACCGAATGCTTATATGAGAAAATTATGTACGGGAATCTTTCTTATTTTTATAATACTAATAGCAGCATGCAGACCTACCAGGAATCTTGTGTATTTTGATGATCTGGCTACAAAATATGATTACAAAGCTCCCATACAAAATATACCATCCATTCAGATCAAAACCGGGGACCTGCTAGATATTACGGTGAGTAGCGTCAATCCGGAGTCTAACGCGCTGTTTAATAATGGTATTATCGTGCCGCCGGGTACTCCTTATAATACCACTGCCGTGACTCCCCAGCTCACCAAAGGGTATCTGGTGGATCGGGATGGATTTATAAATTTTCCAGTAGTGGGAAAAGTCGAGTTGGCCGGGCTGACGCGTGAACAGGCCATCGATAAGCTGACTTCCCAGATAAGACTGGTCATAAAAACCCCCATTGTTAACCTGCGTTTTCTGAATTTCAGGGTTACGGTTATTGGCGAAGTCAAGAATCCCTCTACCTTCACGGTAGAGACCGAGAAGCTGAATGTACTGGAAGCACTGGGGCTGGCGGGAGACCTGACCGAATATGCCCGGAGGGACAATGTACTAATCATCAGAGAGACCAATGGGGAGCGGCTGGCTACGCGTTTCGATCTGAACTCTAAGGATATACTGGATTCTCCCTTTTACTATTTGCAGCAGAACGATATTGTATATGTAGAACCATACAGTCATATCAAGATTGCTCAGAGCGAGCCTGGCAACCGGTATATACCCATCTGGGCGGCGGCGATCTCAGCTTTTGCATTCTCCCTGATTACATTCTTTAATAGGTAATAACAGTCAGCTATATGTATGGCCGATAGAGAGGCAACTACTACCCAGGTTCAACCATCGGGGCGTATTGATTTGAAAAAAAGCATGTACCGGTATCTGCGACACTGGTACTACTTCCTTATTGGATTACTTCTGGCACTAGGCATAGGTGTTTTCCTGATGCTGTTTATTACACCCAAGTACCTTATATACAGTACTATTCTGGTTAGAGATATAGACAAAGGTCCCGATTTTCAGGCGGGTAATCCGGCTTTTCAGGATCTGGGCATATTCAACCAGGCCACCAGTATCGATAATGAGATAGAAGCGTTCCGGTCGTTGAGTCTGATGGAGCGAACCCTGAAAGAACTAGCCCTGTATACCAGCTACTACGTGCATGGTATTATTAAGAAAGAAGAGATCTATGGCAGCGACGTGCCGATCAGAGTGGTGGTCAGGAGCCTGAAAAAGTCGGCTTATGACGAAGATATAACCGTAACCATCAGGGATACCACCCGTTTTGATCTGCTGGACTGGTATGGGCAGGCTACGTATCGGTTTGGGCAGCAGATTGTGAAGCCATACGGGACCTTCTCCATCGTCCGGAATCCCAATGCGACCGGCGGTTTTAAAGAAGTCATTGTCCGGTTCAATAACATCCGAAAGCTGGCGGTAGACTATAACGAGGATCTCAAGATAGCCCAGGCCAGTAAGAATGCGGATGTGCTGAACCTAAGCTTACTGCATCCCCTGCCCGAAAAGGGAAAAGATATCATGAGTACACTGATCCAGGTGTATAACGAGGATGAACGGGAAGACCAGAACCGGCTGGCGTTATCAACGGTACAGTTCATTGACGACCGCCTGCGCGAGCTGACGAACGAGCTGACCGAAAACGAGTTGCAGGAGGCACGCTTCAAGATCCAGAACCGGGTGACGGATGTACGCTCGGAGGCCTCGGCCTATCTGGAAGAGTCCAGAAATTATAATCAGCAACTATCCACGCTGAATACCCAGATACAAGTAGTAGAGTCGCTGGAGAGGTACCTGGCGCGGTCGGGCGAGCTGTACGAACTGGTACCCAGTAACCTTAGCATTGAAGACCGGGCCCTGATGGAGCTGATTGAGCGGTTTAATGACCTGCAGCTGGATCGCGAACGGATGCTGCGTACCCAGGAGCCAACCAGCCCGCTGGTTCAGAACATCAATGGCCAACTGGCCACGCTGAGGCAGAGCCTCATCGAAAACCTTAAGATAATCAGAAGAGGCCTGGAGGTATCCCGCAACAACATTGCCTCCCGCGCCCGGGGCTTTCAGTCGCGAATCAGTGAGATACCTAACATAGAGCGGGAACTGAATGACATCAACCGGCAGCAGGGAGTACGGCGGGACCTGTATGTATACCTGCTGCAGAAGCGGGAAGAGTCGGCCCTGTACCTGGCCTCAACGGGATCAAAGATCCGGGTGCTGGACCCACCGGGCGCGACTTTACAGCCCGAGACGCCCAAGAAACCTATCGTGCTGGCGTTGGCTTTATTTGCCGGTCTGGTGATACCCTTCGGGTTGATCATGGCCGGTAGCCTACTGAGTGATCGGGTTAAGCACCAGGAGACGGTGGAACGGCTTACCGCCGCGCCTATCCTGGGTGAGATCAGCCATCACCGGGGCAAAAGACGTGACATATTGGCCCAGAAACCTAAGTCAAAGGTTGCTGAGGAGTTCAGGTTTATCCGGAGCAAGCTCACCGCTATAGCCAATAACAAAGGCAAACAGGTGGTGCTGATTACCTCAGGGATGAACAAGGATGGTAAAACCTTCGTAGGAGTCAACCTGGGTACAAGCCTCAGTATGGCCGGGTACCGGGTGGTGATGCTGGACTTTAACCTCCGGGAAAAAGATGACTTGTTTACCTACCTGGGGCTGCAGCCGGACTTGGGTATTACCGAGTTTGTCAGTACCAAAACCCTGACTGCCGAAAATCTGATCAAGTCATCTCCGGTTTCCCCCGGTTTTTACTTTTACCTGATCGGATCGGGTCGTGTACCTGAGCAGCCCGCCGAACTCATGATGAACCCCCGTATAGGTCAGCTCATAGCGCAGCTGAAAGAAAAGTTCGACTACATCCTGATTGATACACCGGCGATCGGACAGGTAGCCGATGCGTACTCACTGGCACGATATGTGGATGTATGTTTGTACGTTATGCGCTATAACCACACCAAGAGGGAGTACATAGCTACGGCTGATGAAATTTATAAAGAAGGAAGGTTCAACTCGACCATGATTGTGTTGAATGATGCCCGCAGAGAAAATTAATTATTAGTGAAGTATATCATAGTGCTTCCTGCCAATCCCGATAGTGCTGCATGCTAGGTAAAAAGTTAAGCCAGAATTTCGCCATCAATATTGTATCGATGGTGCTGGGTATCCTTAGTTCTATATTTATAGCCCGTATTGGTGGACCGGCCATTCTGGGTAACATCAGCCTGGCTATGTCCTTTCAGGTCCTGATCAAGTCCATCTTTACCCATACGGTCAATAGCGCCCACCTCAAGATGTACAGTGACGACAAAGAGATAGGGCTGAAGAACTTCCTGTTTGTCAACGTATTCTACAACATCATTACGACGCTGCTGGTACTGCTGTTTGTGCTTTGGAACCGGCAGAGCGGGCAGGGTACCTTTACGGAGTTACAGATCAACCTGATCATCATTTTTATCCTGCAGGACTACCTCCTGACGCCTCTTTACATCTACGTGACCGATCAGTCATCGAAGCTCAATATTCTGCGAGCCAACGTGATTGATTTCTCATCCCAGATCCTGATCAATATAGCCAAAATCGTGGCCGTAGTACTGGGCGAATCTGAGATAGGCATAGCCTGGTACATTATGGCGGCCTGTGGAGTCAGTGCCGTGTACCCGCTGGTGCAGCTCATCAAGTCCAGATTTGGGGGCTTTTCGCTGGATGTGTTCAAGAAGTACATCAGGTATTCGCTCAGTATCTCTACCTCAACCATTGCCTACGGCTTTCTGCTGAGCTTTGACAAGGTACTGCTGGGCTTGTATGCCGTTCCGGCCGAGGCCATTGGGTACTACAACGTAGGTAATAGACTAGGTATACTCCTCATGAGCATCGGGGTGAGTGTGGGGGGAATATTCCTGTCGGTCTTCTCGCAGAACATCCACGATAAAAACCATGATAAAACGCTGGAACAGCTATCCAACTACGAGCGATACATTTCCATGCTGTTCTTTCCGGCCATACTTTTCTCTATTCTTTTCGGGCGGGAGATCATTACGCTGGTATTTGGCGAGATATACGTCCGGGCCTATCCGATCCTGATCCTGTCCCTGCTGTTTGCCCTAGTCAAGACGCTCACGATACCTTACCAGAACTATCTCTTTGCCAACAACCAGTTCAGGACCTTCAACCGGGGCTCCATCATTTTTGCGGCTTCTATCGTAGGGGGTACACTCCTGCTCGTGTATCTGGACCTGTTCAATGACCTCACTATTTCGGTAGCGCTGGGGTTGTTGCTGGCCTGTCTGGTGGAGCGGTTTGTTTTTGTGCGGGGAGCCGCCGAGGTAGATCCCCGCGTCCAGTTCATGTTTCATCCGCGTATCCTGCTGGTATTCGGGGCACTGGCCGTGGGTTGGCTTGTAGCCGAGCCATTCATTGATGCAGACCAACTTTACCTGTCCTATGGTATCAGAGCGGCAGTCTTGCTGGTAGCCCTGCCGCTGGGCTTCCTGACGGGTATCTATACCCGGGCGGATGTGCAACTGGTAACGGGATTTGTACAGGAGAAGCTCGGAAAAAAGTCGTAGTAGTTGTTTATAGAGTATACTAATTGCCTGATTACCACATTTGCCATACATACACATATACATAATGAAATACAGTATCATCGTTTGTACCTACAACCGAGCCACCTTCCTCAAAGAGACCATTGATTCCATTCTGCTGCACCTTACTGACCAAAGTAAGTACGAGCTACTGATTGTTGATAACAACTCCTCTGACACGACGGCTGAAGTAGTCAAACAGTACCTGCACATACCCATCGTTCGCTACGTATTCGAGAAGAACCAGGGCTTGTCCTGTGCCCGTAATAGGGGTATTAAAGAGGCGCAGTATCCTATCATTGTATTCGTAGATGACGACATTGACATTGATCCTAACTACCTGTCTGTGCTGGATAAGCTGTACAGCGACCCATCCGTACAGATTGTAGGCGGCAAAGTACTGCCGTATCAGTCACAAGTACCGGAATGGCTGCCCAAAAAGTACTACTACCTGGCCAGTGTCTATGATATGGGCGATACCCCGGCTTATGTTCCCAAACTAATGGGAGCCAATCATACATTCCGCAAAACCGTAGCAGATAAAGTAGGGGAGTATAATGTAAAGATTGGTCCGCTGGGCGATTTCAAACTTGGTGGTGATGAGAATGATTTTCTGCTGAGAGCCCAGAACAAGGGGTACCGCCTTTTCTATCATCCTGACCTGATCGTCTACCACAAGATCCAGAACCGGTTTAACCGGGAGTTTATCATGAAGTACTCCTACAACATAGGGGCGACAGAGGCCAACATTGATTATACCAACCGTAAACCCCTGATGGCCCTGAAGTCTTTAAAGTACATGGTGGACCGAATAGCGGAAGCAATAGGCCTTTCACCCAACGGAAGTACCGAAATCGTAAAAGAGATCCGGAAACAACACAAGCAGGGGTACCTTGACTTCGTCCGGAATACAGTAGGTAAATAAAGTAGTGTCGGATCAATAGGCGTTCTTTTCTCCTTTGATCACATTGTAGGCGGTCAGGAATATGATCTCCAGGTCCAGCACGATGCTCCAGTGCTCAAGGTACCACAGGTCATACTCGACTCTCTTTTTGATATGGCTCAGTTCGGTTATTTCGCCCCGGTAGCCGTTGATCTGAGCCCAGCCGGTTATACCTGGCTTCAGGTAGTGGCGGATCATGTACTGATCCTCCATGGCCTGAAAATCATCGTTGTGCTTAAGCATGTGGGGGCGGGGGCCTACTATACTCATATCACCCCGCAGTACGTTATAAAACTGTGGAAACTCATCAAGGCTCGTCTTCCGGATTATGCGGCCGATGCGGGTGACTCGTTTGTCATTCTTGGTGGCCTGTACGGCTTCCATCTCTTTGTTGATGGTCATACTCCTGAACTTGTAGCACCAGAAGGGCTTGTTGTCCTTACCGCTGCGAAGCTGGGAGAAGAATATAGGCCCTGGCGACTCGAGGTAGATCAGAATACTCAGGATAGGTATCAGCCAGGAAAGAATGAATACCATCACAAAGAGGCTGAACAGGATATCGAATACGCGCTTAATAAACTGGTTGACGGCAGACTGCAGAGGCTCGTTGCGAAGCGTCAGGATCGGCAGATCGTTGTTGATGATATCTACCTGCACGGGCCGGTCGATGATATTCCTGAGATCAGGTACTACCCTGAACCGGATCAGGGCTTTGTCCGCCTGATCCATGATACGGTACACCCGGGCGTTGTCCTCGGGCATAATGGTGGTATAAATTTCGGTTATGTTTTGCTCGCTGGTGAGCCTCATTACATCATCAAGGCCCTTAAAAACCGGGTAGGCAGGTACATCATTTTTTAAGTCTCTGTCGTCTACAAAGCCGACTATTTTAATGTTGAATTCTTCCTTCTCAATGTAGTTTGCTAGTTTTTTAGACACCGCGTTGTACCCCAGTATCAGAATTCTCCTCTTGGAATGAATCGCCTGCTTGACCCATTCGCGAATACCCAAGTAGAGAAGACGATTGATCACCAGGGCAATGACGAAAAGGATAGAACTGAGATAGACCAGACTGGAAGACAAAGGTACCCGGCGTGGCAGGTACAAGTAGAAGAGGATCAGCAGCAGAAAGACCAGGACCGTCTTAACGGTCTTTCTGAGAAAGCCTTTGAAGTTTACTATAGCATCCGTAAAGTACATGCCCCCCAATAGGCTCAGGATAATCCAGAACCAGTTGATGACGCCCCAGTATTGATAGTACCGGTAAAATAGAGCTGATTCTGCATTTTCTTTGAATATGCTCTGAGATATAATATAGCCAACATTTAAAGCGATCAGATCTAATAAAATAAAGAATATCTGTAGAAATCGCTTGTATGAGGTATTCATAGAAATGGATTGTAGTGGGTGTTCAGTAGTCAATATAGTTACTTACTGAACTGTATACTAAATACTATCTTAATAATATTTTCACGGTCAAACATATATAGCTTATAACCGTTAGTGACTTTGTTCCAGGGATTAGACTGTTTTTTAAAACGTTAACTTCTCCTGGTTTTGTTGGGCCGTATCAGGTAATTAACTGATAAGCTGGTAGTATTGAAATAATTTTAAATTAACCTGACGCGTTACTTTTTTGTTGAATATTTTGATAATATAACCCCATGAAACCGGCACCCTTACCCGACAATGAGCAGGAACGTCTGAAGGCGTTACAGCAGTATGATATACTCGATACCCTGCCCGAAGATGTATATGATGACATCACCCGTATCGCTTCGGAGATTTGCGGTACTCCTTACTCGCTGCTCACCCTGGTTGACAAAGACCGCCAGTGGTTTAAGGCCAAGCAGGGCATGGATGTAACCGAAACACCGCGCATACACTTTTGTGCTTATGCAATTATCGATCCAAATAATACGCTGGTAGTACCTGATGCCCGATATGATGAGCGTTTTCATGATAATCCGCTGGTGACAGGCGAGCCGCATCTTGTTTTTTACGCCGGAGTCCCCCTTACCGATAAGGATGGCTATGCCCTTGGTACCCTCTGTGTGCTGGACAACCGGCCGCGGGAGCTGTCAGAGCAAAAGCTGACGGCTCTGAAGGCACTGGCTAAGCTGATCAGTGTCCACTTTGAGCTGCGGAAGACAAAACGTGAACTCCAGAATACGCTTGATCGGCTCCAGAACTTAGGTAGTGGATTAGCTATCGACGAAAAAGATCTGCAGCAGCTACGAACGCTGATTGACCCTATGCTGACTGAGGTAGAAGCCCTGGTAGATGCCAATCCCCGCCCGGACCAGTTACCCCGGTTAGAGCATCTGCAGAAGGTAGCCCAGTCGCTTAAAACGGCGATTGAAGGTACCCCTCCCTCTCCCTCGGAGTAGTCATTATTCATTCCGCGGCCGATACATCACCGGGATAGTACCGTCCGGTACGCTTCAAGCGTTTGCTGGGCAGCATGTTGCCAGGTATAGTTGGTAAGTATATATTCTTTGAGCTGGGGGTGAATAGGCTCCCGCCACGCCCTGAGTACCGCCTCCCGTATTGACTCCACACTGTCAGGCTCGCAGTAGTAGGCCATATCACCAAAGTACTCTTCGGTGTCACCTTTGCGGGTAATTACCAGATTACAGTCCAGTACCCCGGCTTCCAGTGAGCTAAGGCCGGTGGTCTCAAACCAGCTCGGCAGTACGTGCACCCGGGCGGCTTTGTACAGCGTAGCCAGGTTGTGGTGGTTGATATGATCTATAAACTGCACGTTCCCGGCGGCGGCAGCCAGCTCTTTACACTGTTGATAGTAGGCCAGGTGGTTGGGAGAGGGCTTCCCGATGATGGTGAGCTTCAGATCCGTCCCCTGCAGCGCTTTGATGAGGTTGAGCTGATTTTTGCGGCCTTCGATCCGGCCTACGCATAAGACGTGGTCCTGGTAGTTGGGGTCAGGCTGGATGCTGTTGTTAAATAGCGCGGGATCAATGGCATTGACTACTTTCTGGTAGCGCTGGTTGATGCCGTAGATATTGACAAAGCGCTGGTACTCGCTATGGGAGTTGGGCAGGAGCATGGCCGACTGCTTCGCCAGGTAATGGATAGACTGACGCTGTCCGTGACGAATGTAATACGATGACTTGATCTTATCCCCGTTCTTGACGCTGCGGGCCAGGGTTTTGATGTACTCGATCTGGTCTCGGTCAAAGACGCTGTTCATCACCTTCAGCAAGCCCGTCCGGTTGTTCTTCTCGTATTCGTAGTAGTCCACAAAAATCGTAGAAATAACATAGGGTACCTTCGTTTGCTGCACGTGCGGAAGGATATCGTCGGGACGGATAATATTAAAGAAATGCAGGATATCGTAGCTGTCGTAGGCCAGGCTGTCGTTGCTGAGCTTGATATCTACGGTTACTCCCAGTTCCCTGAGGTACTTAGCCGTCATTTCGATCTGGGTCGTGTCTCCACCCGGTGAACTGAACAGCGTACTTCTGGCAATCATCAAAATTTTCATACGGACATTATGGATGTTACTGAATTAGTAGGAACTAGCTAGCTATCGGTACCTACTACTGGTACCTGAGTAGTACAGTACCTGACTACGATGAGCCCTGCAGGTAGCCCAGTGAGTACTGCTGGTTGATTTTGAAATAGGTACGTTGTTTGGGGGCAGAGGTGTAGGAGCCATATACCAGGTAAAGGAAGATCATCACAAAAGCCTTGATGATCTTGATCGCAAATTTAGGTTTGCTCTGCTGCAGATCTATAATCCGCTCGGACCGCCCCAACTGCTTAGAGTAGCTGTACACATACTCCTCGTTGAGCTTGTTGTTGATCTTGTGGTACACGATCAGACCCGGATCGTACCAGATGTCGTAGCCCAGGCTACTGGCTCGGTTGAGGTAATCCACTTCCTCTCCACCCGCCAGTGAGTTGCCCTTGCGGCCCAGCTCAGGATTGTACCAGCCTATCTTTATAGCAGCCTCCCTCCGCATGGCATAGTTGGCTCCCATCAGCTTGGCAGTTGTCTTTTTCTGATCACCCAGGTCAAAGAGGCTTACCAGGTAGTAGTACTGCAGGGGAAGCCAGTGGGGAACATCCACCTGGAAGGGCAGAACTTTTCCTCCGGCAATATGGATAGATGGATCACCGAACAGCTGGTTGCAGCGGTCCAGGTAGCCGGGATGAATACCAATGTCATCATCCAGAAACACCAGTACGTCGTTGCTGGCCTCCCTGATTCCCCGGTTGCGGGCGTGCGAGAGGCCCTGATTCAGCTCTTTGTAGTACTTTAGAACAGGCAGATGCATAAACTGCTCTACGACCTCCTGCGTATGGTCACTGGAATTGTTATCTACGATCAATATCTCATAAGGGTAGCGGTTTCCAAAGCTTTCCCAGATAGATTCAATGGTCTCTTTGAGATAGGAGGCTCGGTTGTAGGTACAAATTATAAGACTATACGTAGGCATGTCGACAGGTTAGGCATGTAAATAAATACAATTCCGGTTGAATCAGAATTGTTCAAAGCCTCTTTTCTCTAAGCTTCTACTGTCATCATTAGAGTATTATTAAAAAGGGCTAAGGCAGCTACTATGGTCTGATTTTTGCTTGTATTTAAGCAGAGAAAATAGGTATCTACAGCCTTTTCTGTCGATACTGCTCACTTCTGATAGCTGAATATAAAGCTTGTTGGTAACAAGCCTTATATTCAGTTCGCTCACACACACGACGCCCCTTTCTATTGCTGCCCGGGGAGCACTCATGCATACTACGTTCTTTTTTGAAAGTAACCTAATGGTACAATAGGTTACCGTTTACTAAGTGCTTCTGTTACTTACCATATGATTTAACTAAGATTACTTTTTATTTTCTAAACGCTTCCCCGTATGAACAAGATGCTACTTAATACAAAAGTTTCAAAGTTGTGGCTGGCCGCCCTGGTTTTGACCGGTGGCTGTCAGAGTCTGACTGAGCCTGTAATAGACACGACCAATTCGGCCGTTGAGTCGCTGCGCTTATCCAAGCGTGTCCTTGGGAAGGCTATGCGAACGGCTTCGGTACCTAGTACCCTAAATTATGATCTGGATGAGAGTACCCTGCTCACTACGGGTTGGCGCAAAGCTTTTGAGGATGACTTTGATGTGACGCCGGCCAGTACCAACTCGAAGTGGGATGTATGGGTAGGGGGCGCCTTCAATAATGAGATGCAGATGTATACAGCGGATACTGAGAACCTGAGCGTAGCGGCAGATCCCGATAAGGCCGGTAATAACCTGCTGGTGATCAAAGCCGTCAAAGAAAAAGTGACCGGGCCTAAGTACCGCCAGGATGTGGATGCCACCCCGACTAACTTTGACTTTACCTCCGCTCGTATAGAGTCTAAGTCTCTGTTTACGCCTACCCGCACCGAAGGACAGGTACGGATGTCAGCCCGTATCAAATTAGCTACCGGCTACGGCATGTGGCCGGCCTTCTGGGCGTACGGCGACAAGTGGCCTACTAACGGTGAAATAGACATACTGGAAGCCCGCGGTCATAAACCTAACGACTACCAGACCAACTACTTCTTTGGCCGTAAAGCTGACCAGAACCTGGTGATGGATCAGGAAACCTACCTGACTACTTCGACCAGCCTGACCGATGGCTGGCACGTGTACGAAGTCATCTGGACCAAGGATGCGCTTACGTTCATGCTGGACGGAGAGGTCGTTGATGTAAAATCCGGCGGTTATGTACCTAATCTATTCGGCAAACTCGAGAAGGTCACGCTCAACCTGGCCGTGGGTGGAAATTTCTTCTGGGAAGAGGGCACCATACCCACCGCCGATCAGATCAACATCGGTGAAACGGATGGCGTAATGCAGGTAGACTGGGTGAAGGTATTTTTGAAGAAGTAAGAGATCCGAACTATGTATAAAAGAAGAAGACGACCTACGGGCGTCTTCTTCTTTTATACATAGTAAGCTATCTGTCTATTCAAACAAAATAAAGTTAAAAGGGGAGGTCTGGGCGGCTGAGTTGTAAATGGCCCGATAAAAAAAGGCCAGCATCATGACCGCTATAGTACCCCCTACTATGGCCTTGGGTAAGCGGTCGGTGGCGCTGCCAAACAGGTAGTAGCACAGAAAGCTCAGGATAAGTACCCGGAAGTTGAGCAGGTAGTCGTTGGTGCGCGCCAGGATGAAGTTGTCGTACACGATCCGGTCCAGAAAAGCCCCCAGGAAGTAGATGTTGTAGTACTTATAGAAGTCCACATTCTTGAAATTACTCTTGAGCTCGTCGCTGTACCATACGATAGCCATGTCCAGAATGAAGAACAGGATACGGGCGGTTCCGGCTCCTACGGCTCCTTCTTCCGTAATCTCATACATGTAGTCCAGGTTTTCGACGTAGTAGCTGTAGCCCATCAGGGATACAATAGGAGAGACAATCTGGAGCGCCAGAGTGAGTATCTGCGAAGCAAAAACCGTCACAAACAGGAGCAGGCCTATCTGTACGTACTTATTCTTGAACCAGTCGAAGCCCAGGAACGGATACAGGGCTACGGCAATGAGGATACTTTTATGAAAACTAAAGCCCAGAAAGCAGTACAAGAGAGCCCGAAGGTACTTTTTCTCCATAGCCAGATTTAAGGCGTAGAAAAAGATAAAGTAGGCCAGGGTCTGCCGCATGATGTTCATACTGCTGAACATGAGCAGGTACGTAAAAAAGAAAAAGATGTACCAGGGGATCAAAAAGGAAAACTTTTTGAGGGCCTGAAAGAAAAACAGGATCTGTAAAAAAGCGAGTACGATAAACAGGAATGCATAGTGGGCCCGCAGGTAGTAGAGGAGGTAGTTGAGCCACTCGTACCCAAACTCGATCTCCCGGGGATAAACGCCCGTTTTCTGAAGTTCCAGATACCACTCCAGATAGGCCTCGTAGTCTATGCCGACGTAGTACCGGCAACCAATGATAAACGAATACAGAACTACCAGCAGTACCAGGTTGGCACCCCAGTACTGGTACGGCTCAGAGGTGATCAGAACGCTTTGTTTTCCATCCGACGTCTGGACAGACGGCAGAGCTAACAGGATCATGCCTACCATCAAAAGCGTATAGAAAACGTATGTACCCGCCATTCGAGTGATTTAATTTTTCTCAAATTACGCCTTTTAAACAACTAAAATAAACTGTGAGTTATCAATTCTACCTTTGGTTTAGTCCTGCCCGTATAAACTGGCACAGTTCTGGCGGTCTACTTTTTTTAAAGAAGACTTAGCATCCGGTTTGGTAAAGTGACTAAAATCATATCTATTTTAACCTAAATTTAATATCTCCAGAGGTAAACTCTCTTTTTCTTTACATCTAACAGTAACCCGCTATGCGATCAGCCCCTAAACCAGATAATGAAGCAGCCAGAGTCAATTCACTCAGACGATACCAGCTATTAGATTCTGTATCGGAAGAAGTATATGATGATATAACCAAAATAGCGTCTGAGATCTGTGGTACTCCTATTTCATTAATAAGTCTGATTGACGAGAACCGCCAGTGGAATAAGTCGACTCGCGGTGTTAAGCTCAAGGAATTTGAACGTGAACTATCTTTTTGTGCTCATGCGATCCTGGAGCCGGAAGAGTTGTTCATTGTGCCTGATACCCATGAGGATGAACGCTTTCATGACAATCCGTTTACTACGGGGGATATGAAGATACAATTTTATGTGGGAATGCCGCTGGTAGATAGTGAAGGGTTGCCGCTGGGAGCCCTTTGTGTGATGGATAGCCGACCACGTACACTGTCCGATGAGAAGCTGATTTCGCTGAAGGCACTGGCCAAGCTGGTACAGGCCCATTTCGAACTGCGACTGGCTAATATACGTCTACAGGAGAGCAACGACCGGCTCATGCTGGCAGTACCTCTGGTAGATACCGTACTGAATGAAATAGATATGCTGGGTAAGGACCTGTCCAACCCCGAGCAGGAAAGTCAGCTGGAAATGCTGAAAGATACCACTACAGCCCTGAAGTCCCTGTTTGTGGAAGAGGAGCTCGAGGTAGAGTAGCCGGGATATAGTCAGGCAATAAGAAGAGACACATTAAATACACATACTTATACCAAAGAGAAACACCCTAATAAGCTTATGATAAAACTTGCGATAATAGGAACAAGAGGAATACCCAATAATTATGGTGGATTTGAACAGGCGGCAGAGTATCTGGCTTTGGGGCTGATCAAGAAGGGTTACGAAGTAACGGTTTACAACTCACATACGCATCCTTACCAGGAAAAGGAATGGAAGGGGGTAAAAATCATACATGCCCAGGACCCGGAGGGAAAAATCGGCACCGTGGGGCAGTTCGTTTATGATTTTAACTGTATCATGGATATCCGCAAGCGGGACTATGATATCATCCTGCAACTAGGATATACCAGTAGTTCAGTATGGGGAAACCTGGTGCCGGACAAGTACATCCTGACCACTAACATGGATGGGTTGGAATGGCGGCGGACCAAGTTTTCAAAACCCGTGCAACAGTTTCTTAAACAAGCCGAAAAACTAGCTGTCAAGCACAGCAACTACCTTATAGCGGACTCCATCGGTATCCAGGATTATCTGCAGGACAAGTACAAAGTCGGGTCTGTGTTTATTCCGTACGGTGCTCATCTGTTTGATGATCCGGACCTGAGCGAGCTACAACCTTACGGCCTGACGCCTTACCAGTACAGCATGCTGATCGCTCGTCTGGAGCCGGAGAATAGTATTGATATAATCCTGAAAGGGGTAGCGGAGTCGGGCGTAGATAAGCCTTTTCTGGTTGTGGGTAAGCACGAGACTAAGTACGGGGCCTATCTCAAGGAAAAGTACGCGGAATTTCCGAACATCCGGTTTGTGGGTGGTATCTATAGCTTGCGTACACTCAACAACCTGCGGTATTACTCCAACCTATATTTCCACGGACATACCGTAGGAGGTACCAATCCATCCCTGCTGGAGGCGATGTCATCCGATAGCCTTATCTGTGCCAACGATAATCCATTCAACCGATACGTACTGGGAGACGATGCGCTCTATTTTACCACGCACACAGAAGTAGCTGAGCACCTGAAGTCAGTGAATAAGTCAGAAGAACGGTACCAGCGTCTGATTGAAGAGAATAGAACGAAGATCGACGAAATATACCGCTGGGACAGAATCATTGAGCAATACGCAAACCACTTTGAAGAAATCTACAATCGGAAGTATCAGTTGAAGAAAGATCTGGCATAATAAACCAGGAGCGGGACCCTACACAGGTCCCGCTCTTTTGGTAACAGAGGTGTGTGATTGGGAATAACACTCCAATCACACACCTCTGCTTATTATGATCCATACGCTACTTGGTCCAACCAGTTCTTGCCTACCGTCACGTTCACCTCCAGAGGTACCACAAACTCAGCGCTGGTTTCCATGATTCTTTTTACTTCAGGGATGAAGAGGTCCAGTTCATCGTCGGCAGCGTCAAACACCAATTCGTCATGTACCTGTAGTACCAGTTTGGATTTGAGCTTGTGCTCATAGATATACCGGTCTACATTAACCATCGCCTCCTTAATAACATCGGCTGCCAGCCCCTGCAGAGGAGCGTTCACAGCCATGCGCTCGGCTACTTTTCGGGTAGTACCATTGCGGGAGTCAATGCCTTCAATGTACCGGATGCGACCATACTGGGTGCGGGTATATCCCCTTTCGCGGGTTTCGGCCAATGATTGATCGAGGTACTCTCTAATGGAGGAGAATTCCTCAAAGTAAGCATCAATGAGCTCCTTCGCTTCTTTCTGGGATATCTTCAGCCGGCTGGAAAGTCCCCAGGGCGTGATGCCGTAGGCGATACCGAAGTTCACGGCCTTGGCCTTGCTCCGCATATCTTTGGTTATTTCGTGTTCATTTACCTTGAATACCCGGCAGGCCGTAGTGGCATGAATGTCCTTACCGGACCGGAAGGCTTCTACCATCACCTCATCGCCACTCATGGAGGCCAGTAGTCGTAGTTCGATCTGGCTATAATCGATACTGACGATGCTGTGGTCAGACTGTGAGGGAACAATGGCCTTGCGTACCTCACGACCCGCTTCGCTCCGGATGGGCAGGTTCTGCAGGTTAGGATCGGTACAGCTGAGCCGGCCGGTACCGGCCACTACCTGCTGAAAAGTAGGGTGGATCTTATTAGTCTTGGGATCTACGTACTTGGGTAGTGCATATACATAGGTAGTAATGATCTTACTGAGCTTCCGGTAGTCCAGCAGGTGGGCGATAAAGGGGTACTTGGGCGCCAGATCCACCAGGAAGGGCTCCGCCGTAGAGATTTGACCGGTCTTGGTTTTTTTGAGTTCGGACGGATCTGCAATCTTCTGCAGGATGTCGGCGGTTTGGGAATTGGAGCCAATGTTGAACTTCCGGCCCGCTGATTCATAAAGCTCTTTTTCCAGGTCTTGCAGTTGCTGGGTTAGCGCCTTATCAATTTCAGTCAGGGCCTGCTCATCCAACGCTATCCCTTGCAGCTCCATCCGGACTATCACGGACTGCAGGGGGGCTTCGATGTTAAGTAGCAGGGGGCGTAGCTTCATCTCCTCTATCCGACTCATAATCTTCTTGTACGCTTCCGGTACAGAGGCGAGGTAGTCGAGCTGGGTGTAAGGTTTGTTGATGATATATGAAGTAACTACGTACTTGTCCCGGATATACGGCCATTCAATCTTGGCGTCGGGCTCGAGCAGGTACGCCGCCAGGGAGAGGTCAATCCAGGGACGACGTAGCAGGATGCCTAGCTGATGTATCCTCTTCAGCAGGGGCTTCAGCTCCCAACCGGTAACAGTGGTACTGCTCTGATCCAGGTGCGAAATTAACTCCTGCCAGTCCTGCTCCCCGAGCTGGACCGCCATTACCTCACTTTTGCCACTGGCTACGAGGAACAGGCAGTCAGGGTGTTGGTCCAGATAACCTACGGCTACCATTTTAGCCTTGCCCAGTTTTTTCTTTGCTTCTTTCAGGTCTATGGGTATTACCGGTATGGCAGCTGATTGGGGCTGGCTACTGCTACTATCCGCGGAGCTGATAAAGCCCTGTTTAGCCAATCGCTCCCTGATGCGGGTAAATTGCAGCTCGTCAAGCAGGGGAAGTAACTTGCTCTCGTCCGGCTCCTGTACATCTACCTCCTCCCAGTCTATATCTACATCCACCTCCCCGGACAGATACGCCAGGTGCTTATTCTCCATGAGCTGGTCCTTCGCTTCCTTAATGGCTTCTTTGACCTTAGCCTGTTTGATAGAGTCCGCCTCTTCGATCAGTTCCTCTACTGAACCATACTCGGCCAGCAGGCTCGCCGCGGTTTTATCACCAATGCCCTTTACGCCTATGATATTATCCACACTATCGCCCCGTAGTGCCAGGAAGTCGGCCATTTTGGTAGGCTCCACACCGTACTTTTCTTTCACTCCGGCAGCATCCAGTGTTTCCATGGCAGCACCCTTGTAAGCCGGCCGGAACAGGAAGATGTGATCCGTGACCAACTGGGCAAAATCCTTGTCCGGGCTTACAATGTATACGGTGTAGCCTTTACCAGCTCCCTCCTTTGCCAGAGCCGCTATGATATCATCGGCCTCATAGCCTTCCTTCTTTACAACCGGAATGTGCAGTGACTCCAGCAGTTGCAGGGCGTAGGGGAAGGCATCGTAAATCTCCGACGGCATTTTCTCGCGGTTAGCTTTGTAGGTAGTTGCTACGGCTACCCGTTCTTTGGCTTTGGAGTCCAGGGCCGCTACTATAGCATCGGGCTTCTCTTCGGTGAGTACCTGAAATATATAGTTAAAAAACACCAGCGGGGTGCGGGTATCGATACCCGTGGTGGTACCAAAGCGTTTGCCCATGGTGGCAAAATGCGCCCGGTACAGCAGAGGCATCACGTCGAGCAGGAAAAGCTTTTTATCGTTTGTGGGCACTGTATCCATAATCTTCTCTGCGGCCGGTAATAAGGTGAGTGGATATGTTAACTAGTAACCTATGAGATTGCTAAAAACTGTGCCTGAGCGGGTAAGAAGGCTGGTGGAGAAGTAGGTAGGTACGGAACTTGTGGTGCTGGCTTGAGTAGAGTTTACAAAAAAGCAGGCCGGCAACTGTTGTAATCCAGCTGCCGGTCTGCTTGTGAGGTTGTAGGATATATTAATGGCTTTCGTTTGTCTCGAAGCCTAGTACGGCTAGTCGTGCCGGTCTGGTGGATACTTTATGCTTTACTACTTCACCGAAATTAGCCAGGTTGATCTGATGTACTTCACCCAAAGTAGGTACTGCAATGTAAGCAAACTTAGACGTAGCTTCCAGTACAGGCTTGACCGCATCGTCGGCTGATACGGCACTGATCACCGAGCCTTCTTTCTTGAGCGTTCCGGGAGTCAGGTCATAAATCCTGAGCTTGCCATCCAAGGTCAGTAGCAGTAAGTTTTTTCCGGCGTAATCCACCTTAGCTTGGAAGGCATCCGTGCCCTCATAAATAGGAGTAATACGATTGGCCGTAATATCGATGAGGTAGGCACCCTTGGTGGCACCGTATCCGATAAATTTATTGGCCCCTTTGGCATAAAGAACAGTACCCAGGCGTACTGCGCCAAAACCCTCGGGGTTAGGAATAACACGCTGCTCTCCGTTTTGCTTTACCACCAGTACTCCACCAACGGTGGCTTCGGGGGTTATAAAACTACCGAATACGGCATTCGCGCCATCCGTAGCATTACCATGTATGCGTGCTACTTCTACGGTAGAGGGATGTACTACTTTGCCACTTTTGTCAATGATCCGTACCCTGTTTACGCTTTCGGTAATGGCATAGGTACCATTGTCAAACTGAGCCATGGCTCCGTGGTGTGGCGGTAGCCCGGCGTTGATCGCACTGAATGTAGCGCCTGCCGTATGGAAGTTGGCTTCATTACCTACGCTAAGTGTACCATCCCCGTCATTGAATATGACCGACTCGGTACCTTTGCTCTTAAAGTGAGCGGGTCTGGCGCCGGTTGAGGTAATAGCAGCCCACTTAGGAGTACCTTTTACATCTACATGGTCACCGTGGTACTCAAGGCCGGTATCAAAAAACTCAACCAGGTTATTACTTCCGTATAGTACGGCTGAGTAACGGCCCGAGGCAGTAGGATACAGGGTAGCCAGCGGAAACTTAGCGTCAATGGTACTGGTCGAGGCATCAGAGGGATTAAGTTGTGTGAGTTGATTGGATTTCTCATCCGCAACCAGTACACGGACATACTTAAATTCCTTTCCGTCATCCAGATTATTGGGTTCCGGATCGGGATCCTGATTACAGGAAGAAATAGCAACCGCTGCTACAAGGCTTAAGACAAGTTTCTGAAATGTGGATTTGTAGGTCATAGGTATTGTTATCGGTTTGTAAATGCAACTATGTTGCAAATGTATATAACAATCTCTTTGTTGCAACTATGTTGCAAATAATTTAACCTATATAGATACAAAAAGCAGGAGGCTAGCCCACTGGGCCAGCCTCCTTAACATTGAATTATATGTTACAGTAGCCTTGTCTTCTAAAGGGGCTTACGGTCCCGCAGCAAGTCCCGGATTTCGGTGAGCAGGAGTTCTTCTTTGGTCGGGGTAGGGGTAGCCGGAGCTGCCTCCTCTTTGCGCTTCATGCTATTGATGGCCTTCACCATTGAGAAGATAGCCAGAGCAATGATTAGGAAGTTGATAATCTTCTGGATAAAGTTGCCGTAGTTGATAGAGGCTCCTTCCCGTACCACAGCACCATTCTCTATCACGGGTTGAGTGAGCTGAATCTTTAATTCACTAAAATCGACTCCACCGGTTAGCACACCAATGGGGGGCATAATAATATCAGCTACTAAGGAGGAAACAATGGCACCAAAAGCGGCACCAATGACAACGGCTACTGCTAAATCAATGACATTGCCTTTAACAGCAAATTGTTTGAACTCAGACATTATGCTCATTTGCTAACTAATTTTTAGTGGTGAATAGTGTTAAATTAAGAAATGAATAGGAAAAGTTCTTTACCAAATTAGCTATTGGGCTGTATAATCCAAAAAGGGTACAGCATGTTTGAGTATATACAGACTTCCAGCTACTGATAGTTGACCATGTTTTGGTAGTTGTATTAAGTTTACAATACCTAACTAGGAGGTAATAAAATAGCTATCTGCCAATGCTTCCAGGAGAAGTACCGGCAGATAGCTATATAAGAGTCTGTAAATATGTTTGCTCTACTTTACTGTAGCACCAATGGCCTTTTTTACAGCCGGCGCCACTACGGTACCTAGTAGCTCAATGGCACGCATTACCTTTTTATGTGGCAGGGTACCTACGCTTATATGCAGCAGGAAGCGGGTATTGCCGAATAGCTCGTACTCCCACAGTATCTTGTCTATCACCTGTTGCGGACTACCCACCAGCAGGGAGCCATCCGGCTCGCGCATCATTTCGTAGTGCTCCCGGTCCATAGGCGACCATCCGCGCTCACGCCCAATCTTGCTCATCACATAGGCATAAGGCTTGTAGAATTCGTCTGCTGCCTTTTGCGAATCATCGGCTATGTAGCCGTGCGAATTAATACCCAGTTGCAGCCTGGCCGGATCATGACCCGCTTGCTTATAGTAATCTTTATACAGCTTCGTAAAAGGAACAAAGCGCTCCGGTCCTCCGCCAATAATAGCCAGGGCCATGGGTACACCATAATTCGCGGCCCGTACGACCGATTCGGGTGTACCGCCTACCGCTACCCAGATCGGCAACTCAGGTTGGTGAGGTCGGGGATATACCCCCCGGTTGTCAATGGCTGGACGGTGCTTGCCCTTCCAGCTGATCTTTTCGCTCTTATTAAGTTGGATGAGCAGCTCCAGCTTCTCAGCAAAGAGGGTATTGTAGTCTTTCATATCGTTGCCAAACAGCGGAAACGACTCAATGAATGAACCACGTCCCGCCATAATCTCGGCACGTCCACCCGAAAGCAGGTCCACGTGGGCAAAGTCCTGGAACACCCGAACGGGATCATCCGAGCTCAGTACCGTTACGGCGCTGGAAAGCTTGATGTTTTTGGTTTTTACGGCGGCAGCAGCCAGTACAACCGCGGGAGAAGAAACCACAAAATCAGGGCGGTGGTGCTCTCCAATAGCGAAGACATCCAGCCCCAGTTGGTCAGATAGTTCGATCTCTTCCATCAGGTTCATCATCCGCTGGTGGGGGCTCAACAGCTTCCCGGTAGCCGGGTCCGGGGTATTTTCAACGAAGGTGGTAATTCCTATTTCCATAATTGATGTAGGTACATGGTTTTTATGGTTAACACCAGGAGGGGGATTTTTGGTTGCAGTTCTTTCTATTTTGATGAAGTGTGGAGGGAAGCATAAACTATGTTTTAGACATAATTCAACTTTTTGGGGCACTGCCAGTTTTTGCCCTCTTCCACCGGGCCCTTCTGATCATTCTTAGCTTTTAATGTATTGCCAGCTTTCGCCCTCACGGCCGGGCGGGCCCCGCCCTCTCAACGCCTCTTAATTTTATTTGGCTCCTATCGGGCCATAAAATAAGGAGGCTTATGAGAGGGCTGTTAGAGAAAAAAGATGCATAATTTAGTAACAATAGCATTTTCAATTTTATAAAATTGTTAGTCGTTACTAATAGGTAGTTTGCCAACTTTCTCAGCTCTTCCCTAAGCCGACCTTAGCATGCGGGCTTTTGTGCGAAAGCCCTGCGCAGGCCCGCAAGGTATAGAGGCGTGGGAAGAGCGGGGCCCGCCCGGCCGTGAGGGCAAGCGATAGCATTACACGGTAGAGTTAGATTTTACCCGCTAGTATAGATTCTAAGTTTTTTCAAAAGAAATCAAACAACCCTAACAACTACCTCCAAATGCTAGACATCGTCATAGAAGCCCGGAAAGCCTCCATAGGGCCGGGCATGGATGTGCGAAGAATACTACCTTTCCGCCTGCGCCGGATGGTAGGCCCTTTTATCTTTATGGACCACGCCGGTCCGGTGGAGATACAGCCACAGACGGCACCGGACATGGATGTACTGCCGCACCCCCACATCGGCCTCTCTACCGTCAGCTACCTGTTTGGCGGGCAGGTCACCCACCGCGATAGCCTGGGCGTAGAGCAGGTGATCCGTCCGGGTGAGGTAAACTGGATGACGGCTGGTAGCGGCATTGCTCATTCCGAACGCTTTGAAGACCCGGCGGCTCTGGCGGGCGGACAACTGGAAATGATCCAGACGTGGGTAGCCCTGCCCGAGCAGGACGAGGAAGCAGCGCCTGCCTTTGATAACTACAAGCCGGAGCAGCTCCCCATCTATACCGATACCGGCGTATGGATGCGGCTGATAGCAGGAGAGGCTTATGGTCTGAAAAACGGGGTGAAGACACACTCCCCCCTATTCTACCTGCATGTTGTGCTGGGCACTGGCGCTCGGTTTGGACTACCTACCGGCCATACCGAACGGGGCTTCTACGTAGCCAAGGGGAGTGTGGAAGTAGCAGGAAGAGCCTATAGTGCCGGGCAGATGCTCGTCTTCACCAAAGGGGTAGATCCTATCATCATAGCCAAAGAGCCCACTACCCTGATGCTACTGGGAGGGGAGCCGCTGGGCGAGCGGTTTATCTGGTGGAACTTCGTCTCCTCCCGCAAGGAACGCATCGAACAGGCCAAGGCCGACTGGAAGGAAGGCCGGATCATCCTGCCACCTAACGACGATCAGGAGTTTGTAGCGCTACCAGAAGACCACTCCCGACCGGCGGGCAATTCTCCGACGGGCAACCCACCGCCGCAGGCCCTTTCCTGATAGAAGAGAAAACAGAATATAAGCGATAAAACGAATACGCCTCCCTTGTCTCAGGGGAGGCGTATTCGTTTTAGGTAGATTGATAATGGTAGTAAAGGCATTCTACCGGCATTTGTTCATAAGCCTTTACCTATAAGATTATCCCCATAAGTACTCCTTAAGCCCTATGTAAGGTACTCGCATAGCCCTAGCCTGTGACTTCAAAAAAAATCTTCATCTGCCGGGCATTTTCTGTTTCCGTGTTTCGCGTTTTAGCGACTAAGGCAGTGGTTATATTAATCACTTCACATTTAACCTTTTACTTCTATGAAAAATTTTCAGGACACACTGGATCATGAGCCCATGGCCGCCACCTCATTACAAGGTGAAGTTATTCAAACAGTTGACGAGGCAGAGATCAAATCCCTTTTTCCGGGCGGGTCAGATCTTTCGGCTCAGAATCTTCATGGGGTCGGATTCACCTACCGGCACGACTGGGGAAATCACAACGGACAGAAAACCTATACGCTCAATATAGGATCTGTCAATGCGAATTCCCGGGTATTTGTATCAGCTACTGAATTTGGGGGAGGCGCTAACGAAGGCTTTATCGGAAATTCCCGTTATACCGTGCATAATGTTGCCGTTCGGAACGGGGCCATTGTGGTAAGGCTTAATGTAGAGTGGAATTCTCCCATCCGGGTGCGCATGGACTACCTGATAGTCAACCCGTAGAGACCGGGTTCCGGTGGCACCTCCGGGTGCCCTATCCATTACTTCTCAGGGACTTCAGTCCCATCAAGTTCAACTCCAAAAAATGTTACTATCATGGCAAAGAAAACCAATGGCTCCTCTGGGGGCTCGTCCTCCAATGGAGTTTCCTCTTCGGTAGAAGAACTCCTGCTCGCCGCAATGGAACGCGGCGACGATAGCCTTGAAACGGGCCGTTATCTGGTAACCTTCAAAGAGGGAGCCAGCGAAGACGGCCTGCGCTCCCTGGGTACTACGCAGGGTATGCGCGTAGCCGACGCCCGTGACTTCGAGGACCAGGCCGCTACGCTGGAAAATGTAGGAGATGCCGATGCGCTGGTATTTCCGGAAATCAACGTAGCGCTGATCGGTGGAGAGGCTGCGCAGGAGCGAAGTATGAATGCTCAGTTCGAGATTGCCAGTGATAGCCCCATTGAGTCCATCGATCCTGAGTACTTTCAGTTTGCTGCCCAGTACGCTCAGTTGGCCGAACCCACCACTACCGGCTCCGCCGAGTTTTTGCGTGGATTTCTGCAGGCTACGGAAATCATCGCTAAGGAGATGCGTATCAACGGGTATGGCAATGGTCACTCGCAGGTAGAGCTCGAAGAAGAGATACAAGTACTTGGTGCTACCTGGGGGCTGAATGCCTGTAAGGTACCTCCTAGTGTCCGTAGTGGGGTGGGCATCAAGGTAGCTGTACTGGACACCGGGTTTGATCTGGGACATCCCGACTTTGCGGGGCGTCCTATTGCGAGCCGGTCCTTTGTCGGTCAGCCGGTACAGGATCTGAATGGACACGGTACCCATTGTACCGGTACTGCCTGCGGTCCCAAGGCCCCGGCGGGTACCACGCCCCGCTATGGTATTGGCTTTCGCTCCTCTATCTTCATTGGTAAAGTACTGACCAACTCAGGATCAGGTACCATGGCCGGAGTACTGGCGGGCATGAACTGGGCTATTGCTAACAAGTGTGCTGTGATCTCGATGTCATTAGGAGCCCCCATAGGTGTGCAGCCAGCCTACACCGCGGCAGGTCAGGCCGCCCTGAACAATAACTGTCTGATCATTGCGGCAGCAGGTAATCACGCTGGGCCGACGGGTGCACCTGCCAACTCTCCTACTGTTATGGCAGTAGCCTCGCTTGATTCCACCCTGAGACCAGCATCTACCTCTGCGTTCGGAAAGATTGATATATCAGGTCCGGGTGTAAATATATTCTCATCCTGGCCTCGTCCTACCCGGTACAGAACCATCAGTGGTACCAGTATGGCTACCCCGCATGTGGCAGGTTGCGCAGCCTTATGGGCTGAGACCTCCCCTAATATGCGGGGTATTACGTTATGGCGCAAGTTAGAGCAGACGGCCAGACGATTCCCACCGTTTTTCCCGCCGTACCCACCTAAACATCCTCGGGTAGGAGCCGGACTTGTGCAAGCTCCCTGAGCCCATGCGAAACAGAACCGTTGCCAGTAGGTACTTTGTTGCCTGCTGGCAACTTTATCTTATGTTTACAAGAGGATTCTTTATTGTCCTGTTATTTCAGGCGCTGGTTGCCGATCAGCAATCAGCGATAACTACTAACACTGCTATGTCTGAAAGCAAAAAATGGATTGTGACCACTACTGGTGAAAGAGACCTGGATGAAGTCCGGCAGGACCTCACCAAAAAGGGCTTTAAAGTGGAGCAGGTACTGGATCAGATCGGCTGCCTGACTGGCTCGGCCAGTGAGGAGGTGGCTCACCAGCTACGATCTATGCCCGGCATTGCTGATGTCTCACCGGATGCGGACATCCAACTACCCCCGGCCGATGATCCTGTAACCTGGTAGCTGGCTTCGGTAGCCCTATCCGATACCGCCGCTACAGGTACCCTCAGGAAGGGGAAAAACACGTTTAAAGAAAGAGTATAAATGCAATGCGCCTCTCCTGAAGCAGGAGAGGCGCATTGCTACCTATGACTTACTGATAGACAACTTCTTTCTCCCGCTGAGGAGACCGAGAAGGTGTAAAAGGAATGTCTTCCTTATAGGCGAATATTGAATTTTGCAAACCAGAACGCCCCGTTGCTACCCATCTGCACCGGGTCCCAGGCTCCACCCGTCTCGGTTACCAGCGGGCTGGACATCGTAGGATACACATTGAAAACATTGGAGCCACCCACCGTCAGCCCCAGGTGCGGACTCAGTCGGTAGCCGAGCGAAACATCCGTTACTACTTTGGGTGCATAGATATCCAGATTATTCTCGTCGTAGTCCCAGTTCGCCAGTTGTACCTCACCGAAGCGGATAGCGCGCACGATAAAGCTCCACTTGTTGATGCCGTAATCCAGCGTCAGGTTGATCTTGGACGGTGGCGCTGACGCCCGCAGAAAGTACTGCTCCCTCAGGTCAAAGTATATATCTTTCTTACCGGCCAGCTTTTCGGTAGTCTGGATATCCGTTTTCGGGTCGAAGTCCAGCCGGTTGAAGTTAGCAGCCAGCGTGGTGCTGAGGCGTCCCCGGCCGATGGGAGCCAGGTGGGCCAGGATAATGTCCATACCCAGTGTGCGGGTGGAGATGGCGTTGGTAAAGAACTGCGCTTTCTCTACCCCCAGCCGCAGCAGGTCTGCTCCGATCACGTCGTCCTGGTCATCAAACTGCCCTGTAAGTACCACCCGGTCCCGGATCTTAACATAGTACCCATCTACAGTCAGGCTCAGATTGCCACCCAGCCGACTGGTAAAGCCCAGACTGGCGTTGGTGGAGGTTTCCTGCTTCAGCGGAGGGATACCCAGCGCCTGCGTCACGGGACTGTTGTTGCGGGCCAGCAGGGCCTGCACTGCCTGTCCGTTGACAAAGTTGGTAAAGGTGGAGTTGAAGTAGATCTGCGCCAGCGACGGAGCCCGAAAACCCGTACTGAGAGTACCACGCAGCGTAAAGGCCGGACTCACCTTTAGGCGGCTCGACAGCTTCCCGTTCAGCGTACTTCCAAAATCACTGTAATTCTCAAATCGCAGGGCCGCACCTACCATGAAAGCCCGGGTAAAGTCAGCCTCGGCGTCGAAGTAGACGCCCACATTGGAGCGGCTCGCCTGTACCTCGTCACCGGGTTGGAAACCCGGGAAGCCCTGCGAACCGGCCGGTTTGGTGATGTCGTAGGCCCGGTAGGAGCCTTCTTCACCGGCAAAGATCTGGTACCACTCCTGGCGGTACTCGGCCCCAAAGGCCAGGTTCAGGCCCTGCAGTTTATCCTTAAAGAAGCGGGTAAAGTTGAGGCTCGTTACATTCTGCTGCAGTTGAAAGCCTCCCGCGTCAAATGCCGTAGGCGACTGCTCGCCCAGCGAAACGTTCAGCGTATTGTTCACTCCGAAGAGAAACCGGTTGGAGCCAAACACATTGCCAAAGTCACCCGCCCAGCCTTTCAGATCAAACCGGATACCGGCCGCCAGTGACCCATCCACAATATCACTGGAAATGATCGGATCAAATCCATTGGGATAAATGGCCGGTAGATTGCGGTCACTATCCGCGAAGCGCGTCCAGGCGTAGGCATCGCCCTTGCGCAGGTTTAACCCACCAAAGGCATACAGCCGGGCGTTGCCGCTGACGGGTATTTCCGAATTGGCATAGAACGACGTGTTCTGGATCTTAGGATCACCGTACTGGCGGCGCTGCAGCTCATCTTCGGGAGAGGTATTGGCCCGGTTGGTATGGTCGCGGAAGTTGTAGTCGGCCGTCAGGTTCAGGAAGCCATCCTTCCCGATCCGCCAGCCGTAGTTGCCGTTGACGTTAAGGTTGCCCCCGTCAAATTTCCTGTCATCGTAGCGGTAGCTGGCCGAGTAGGTCCCGAAGTTGAGGTTCCCCGTAAATTCGTTGACATTAGATTTTAGTACGATGTTGATCACCCCCGCAATGGCGTCTGAGCCGTACTGAGCCGAAGCCCCGTCGCGCAGTACCTCGATCCGCTCGATGGCCGCCGCCGGAATGGCATTAAGGTCAGTGCCGGTATTGCCCCGGCCGCGGGTACCAAATATATTCACCAGCGACGACTGGTGCCGCCGCTTGCCGTTAACCAGTACCAGCGTCTGATCTGGGCCCAGCCCCCGCAGCGTCGCCGGGTCCACGTGGTCAGCACCGTCCGAGCCTGTCTGCCGGTTGGAGTTGAACGATGGTACCGTAAACTGCAGCAGCTGGTTGATGTCCAGTTGGCCCGTTTTGGTCGTCACCTCCCGGATATCAATCACATCAATGGGAGCCGGGGAGTCCGTCACCGACCGGTTCAGGTTGCGTGACCCCACCACATTCACCTGTTGCAGCGTAGTCGTCTCCTCCATCGTGATGGCCAGGCTCGTCCGGCCATTGACCGGTACTTCCATCAGCTGAAAGCCCACAAACGATACCACCAGCACCGGATTGCCTGTCTGGGTAGTGATCCAAAAAGCACCACTGGCATCGGTATTAGTCCCATTGGTAGTGCCTTTCTCCACCACCGAGGCCCCCGCCAGGGCTTCTCCATTGGCATCCCGGACGGTGCCAGTAACTCTTTGCGCATTGGCCAGGTGGGTAAGGCAAAGCATAATAAATAGTAAGAAATTTTTCATAGTACTACTTCATCGTTTAGGTTGGTTATCGGGATGTAATGTAATCAGTCAATGCACCAATGGCTAGTACTTTGCTACCATATATCTTAAACACCTTGTTGGAGAGGGAATGTTTTCGAGAGTTGAGGAGGCAAATACTGTAAGAAAAGTGAAGATGGAATAGCAATGTATAGTCCTTAGAGGAAGTCCAACAACATTAGCCGCAGCCATAATGATATTGACTAACAGTATCGTCTCAGGCAATGCATCTCCAAAATATTCACCAGCGATAACTGGCGTCGCTAATTGTATTAGATAATTAAATTATAAGTAGGGTTATAATACAACTTATAAGTATTGGTAGTAGCTAATGAATAGCGTAAGTTACCGTTGGATAAATTTTGGTAAAAAAACTATATTGAAGTATGTGATTATTGAAGTCTCTTTAATAAATTTATCTCAGTTGCGAAACTTCATCATTAATCGGATACTTAATCAAGTATCATGTGATTTCAATCAGCGGTTAACTCTATTATACCACTTGATCATTAAGGAACTAGGCTTTATGTTGAATTGAGGGACTAGTCTCCTTGCCTTCAATTTTGTTGTTAATGATTTTAAAACTGGCTAATCATGTAAAGAAAATTTACTTGATGAAAGTCAAGAAATAAACAATAGTTATTATACCTACTTATAGGTAAGAAATATTCATCAAAGTTTAACTGGTCGCATTGTTATATATTAGTTCCTTAGATCAGTACCTCTTTTTTTAGTACTTAATCACCAATGTAATAATTCCACTACATGAAAACATATGTAAGGGGTTTGTGTGTTTTTATTATTATTTAAAACTTAAACTATGAATAACTAATAATATACATAAACTTGTATAGCTACTTATGCTTAAAAATCAATTTTTATTTCTGACTCTACTCGTGCTAAACGTTGGAAGATTTTCCTTTGTTCAAGGGCTTTAAACACATGCAGATGGCATCCAAATTATAAAATTGACCCAACTGTTATTTTTTACTCTCCGTAATTGGAATGGTCAAATATTAGTTGATTTGGGTGACCCACATGTTGGTGTATATACAACAGAGTGGCAACCGTGGTCGGTCTGTAATATTGAACTTGATCCAGGAGTTTATTGTATGTGCCTTAAAAATATTAGTGGAAAAGTATCAAAACGATCAATTATGGTTTCTCTAAACTGGCAAACTCAAGTATTCTTTCTAGAAAAGAATAAAGGATTAGACAAGACTGAATAAGCTTAACTCTTCGATGCAAGTGCAATTCTGTCTGAGTTCTCTATTTTCATGACCAAGATAGGCAAAGGCTTCAAAGCTGCTAAAAGGATTTTTTTTGGCGATGATCCAAGCTTTCGATTTAACTGAAATAGCTAGGCAGGCCTTGGTTAAAGGCCGCTATTCACTTTCAGAAGACCATTTGTCATATGCTAGATGAAAAGTTTAACAATCCGATGCTTGGCATATAGTGATGTCACTTATTTCAATAGATGATGAGCAGAGTGAATGGATAATTCTATCAGATGTAGTAAAGGAGCTTCGTGCCTTGTTACAGGATATTCGTCTAAATGTTGTATGGATAATGCTACTTTAGAATAAATATACACCAATTATAATCCATTGCTCTCTTCACTTAAAAGCTTGAAGATATCAAGAAAATGATTTGCAATTTATTTAAAGATTTAGGTATTTAAAAGATAATACTTAATTCCATTGTTAAGTTCATGGAAAAATAAACTTCAACCAATTGTAATTAAGAAGATGACAATACACAAAATTCAATTTGAAGGAACAGTTGATTGGGTAATAATCAACCTGCTTAATGGAGCGCAAGTGGTACTCAATCATGAAGGATGGGACGTTGATTTTAGGACAGAAAGTAATGGGGCAAGGCTTCTTTTGTCCGAAAGCACAATTGCTGTAGAATTTAATTCTTCTTCCAATCCTAATAAGTTTAATTTAGGGCTATTTGTTGAAGTAGGTTCCAATCAACAGCAAATTGACTTAGATATCGAAACAAGTCATTCATTCCAAATTTCCTCGGATGCAGCTCAAATAACTACCGCAAATAATTTTGATAAAGTTTCACTTGGTCTCTCCAATGGCTTTATAATTATTGAAGATACGGTATGGTACAGACACCCAGCTCAAGCCAGCCCTCCAAATGGAAAGCTTAAGGCTGGTACCCGAGTTACGGTGCTGAACCCTGCAGGCAGCTACACAAGAATTCGAACAGATGATGGCTCTGTAACGGGTTATGTTTCGTCAAATGTACTTGCACCTATAGCTGTAAATCCGGGAGACGATCAGGAAGCTTTCGATGAGTTGACGCACCAAGGTATAGTTGAACTTACTTCTTGCGATAAAAACCCTCAACCTTGGACGAACAAGCCTTGGCGAACTGCGGAGAGCCTGAAACAATTACTTGCTCAGGTCAATACACTAGCACCCAACCGAAGTAAAGTTTCTGATGGGACTATTGGCGATATTTCTCATCAAAACCGCACGTCTGATCATAATCCCCATGTGTTAGGTTCTGACGGTAAGGGAATTGTAACAGCAATGGATATAACTCATGACCCGCAGAAGAGATGTGATTGTAACATACTAGCGTCCACTTTAGAAACAAATAGAGATCCACGTGTGAAGTATGTGATTTGGAATAAAAAAATTATGAATTCGGCTGCTATTGGTGGTGCCGATCCTTGGACATGGAGACCTTACACAGGAGCTAATCCACATGATAGGCATATTCATATCTCCGTAAAATGCGATCCAGCTAATTACGACTCAAGAACAGTATGGGCTATTAGTGTCGCGAATGCATTTGAATCTACAGATATCATTGCAGATTAAAGAAATATGGCTATTGAACTTACTCCAGATGTAAAGGTGCGCCGGGATGCTAGCGGTAAAGTTCGCCAGTTATCTCATCCTCGCCAGTATCGCCCTGCCAGTGCTGAATTGTTTTCACTTGATATATCAACACCACTTACTCTCCGTACATTAGCAGAGCAGTACCTGCGTGATACAGCCGCTGTTTTTGATTTCGCCCCTGAAGAGACCGCAAATTTTGCAGCAACTGCTGGAATAAGCTTGACAAACGCGGGAGTCGAGCTGCGGTTTAAGGAAGAGAAAGCAGTAGGAACAGGTGTAACCGTAGCCTATGATCAAACTGTATATGGCTTGCCAATTTGGGATGCAGGTGTTACTGTCCGGGTAGACGGCAAGCAGATGGGCGTAACGGGAGCGCATAAACAGATTGGAAGCTCTTAGCAAATACTCCGAAGACAATCTCCAAAACTATAAAGCTAGGTGGATCACTTATCACTGGGCCATTCTCCTGGACACCACAAGCTGCCGGAGATAACCTGCTATTCGGAGTTAGTGCTGCTGGTGACCGAAGTAATTTGGAGAACATAACGAGCGCACCAATTCTAAACTCAAAGTTGGTTCCACTAGACAACAATATTGCTCAACGATCATTCTGATAATTAATTGGGGGGCAAGGTGTATTCAAATGTTAGCTGGTTATAATAAATATGAATTATGAATGTTGCCAGGTCAGAGCCTTTGACTGGTGTCTGCTCAAATTAGAAATAATGAAAAAGGCTACATTTTTTAAACCGTATTATGTTTAAATATTTTTTTATTTATTAGTGGAGTAAAGTTATTTTAAATATGTATATATATTAGGCCCAAACTCACAGCAAGTAAAAGCTTTATTATTTTAACATATTTAAAGGTTACTGATAATCATAAATATCGACTGTAAGTCCAATGTGCTAAGTTTTATATCACAGTTAAATAGCTGAATGAAACATTGCGATTGCTGGTATACTACAACACTTCTAATGACATAAATTAGCATACAGGTTTTTAATTTACGATATCCACAAGATTACATATGTTGAGTGCTATATTATTGGTTAATAGCAAGAAGTAATGAATAATTAAATAACAAAAATCATAAGAATATGGAAAGAGTAAAAATTGGTTACATGACCGAAAAAGGTTATGTGGAAGAGGAGGTTACCTTTGAGGAATTTTCCTTGGAAGAAGCCGAGTATAATGAGGATCAAGAGTTGAATTGGGAGAAATTAGAGGATGTAATCTCTGCTAATTCCCTCTTTAGGTCTGCCGTAGATATTGCAGCTGACGCTCATAGAGAAACAAAACGGCTTGACATCGCTTCAATTCATAGTTGGCCAGAGTTTAAAACTGATTGGAAAATGACTTGTGTGAAAGTTCTTGGTAAGAAGATTTGTACTAAAACTCCACAGTTATTTACACGAATGTGTCACAGGAAGGTCTATGCTGAACTATCGTATCCGTCTAACTTTACAGACAAAGTTAAAAGTGATATAATTGATTGCGCAGTAATTGCGGCATCAGCAGCAGTAGCAGCAGCAATCGCAACAGGTGCAGCCGGTGCTGCACCAGCTTTTGAAGTTTCATTCAAAGGTTGCGCCTTAGCGAAAATTGGAGATCTAGTTAAAGATGTGAGAATTAATGTTAACTCAGATGCATCTTGTGGTGGGTGGACACCTAGATAGAAGGGTCAAAGATGAGTACTGCAGTTGTAGGTAACCGCTACCTATAACTGCATATTTAATCAAATTATGTTTATATAGAATCCTATTGAATACAAAAACGATAACGCACATAATGCGATTTAGTTAGAGTCGGCTGGAATACTGTTATATCGGTTGTAGTTGCTACAAACAGCATTGCCAGCGTTATGTAAGGTATTGAGCAACTAAGTAAAAGTAAATACTTATTTAAGCTTTATTTCAGTTATTACAGAGATATTGCTGTATACTAGCCTGTATAAGGGGAAGTTTTATTGAAGGTAAACTTCGAATAATATAATGTTTAAACATAAAGGCAAATAACTATTATGGCACAATGTAATATTAGCATTAATTTCAATGAGCCTATAGATCAACTTGTTGAGAAAGCTGAAGACGGTATAACTTCGATAGGTGGTGCATTCATTGGGAATACTAATTCGGGAGAATATTCGATACCTACACCTGTTGGTAATATAATGGGTAATTATACAGTGACAGATAGGTTAATAAACTTTGAAATATCAAAGAAGCCTTTACTGGTTACTTGCAAAAAGATTGAGGATGAGCTTAGAAAATTTATAGGTTCAACATCTACTAATTCCCTTAGCTTTAGTATTTCTAATGTTGGTGCTTTAACAATAAGAAGACCAATATCAATGTCTAGTCTTGAGCTTGTAAGTTCTGCCGAAACAAGGACCTCACAACTAGTTACAGCTACTGTTACTTTATATATTGAAGATGATGAAGCTTGGGGATCAAATGAAACTTGGCGTGGAACAAAAACTAATTCTGTGACTCTATCTACCACCCATTTACCTCAGCAGTTCATGGAGTTTGTAGTGAAGATGGGCGGTGAAATAAGAATAGAGCTATATCTCACTGCTCAGATAGTCAATCCAAATGGAGATGTTATTGTTGATGGCGAGTTTAAAATGTTTGAGGGGACCTCTGAAGACAATAATGATTTAGACGGTCAAAGAACTTTTCAAGTTTTAGCTAACAGTAATTCTCAGAGTTCATACACTTCAAGAGTAAATAATGATGACGAAGGTGGTGACTTTGCGATTGCGCAAATTACTATATCAAATAGTCAACTCACAATTGCTTAATCTGCACCCAATACTGGCTTGATGTTACGGAATAGCTGCTGGTTAATAATTGGGCTGCTAATCAGTGGCTGTTCTAGTGAAACTAATTTGCTGGCTTTAATATAGTAGGACAACTTACCTCTTTCATACGTTAAATGCTACGTAGGATATCATGATCTAGTACAAGTTTTTTCACCTATATATGGTTCTTAGTTCACTGCTGAAATAATTTGCTGATGGTGCCATACTTGTTTAAGTATTAACAATGATATTCTAATTTTCCTGAAATAGAATGGCCATTCTTCTATAAGTTCAAGCTGCAACAGCGTTGTTACTTACATGGGTCATTACACTTATAACTCACCGAAGTTCTATAACATTTATCCTTGATTAACACCGCCTTGCTATTAATCTAAACATGAATTTTTATGTATACTATTGACCCTACAACAGCTCCTGTTTCTGGCCTAAACATGACTGGAAATGGATTGAATTACTCAGTTGACCAGGTTGCCCGTATGCAGAATATTCTAATGCGGAAAGCGACGTATGAACCTGAAAATGTAGAATACGATAAATCTGCCCCTGAGAGAGCTACCTACCCCTCAACAGCTCAAAACTCATTCAGGTCAAGTAACGTTGGAAAAGAAACTACTGCCGAAAATCAAAAGCGAAATGTTAGCGGTAGATATCGTGGCAAATCACCAGGAAGCAATATTGAATTAGAGTTACGTATAGATGTGGACGGTCTCCGGCCAACACGCCGTGTTAGCGGAGACTTCTACCAAACTGTGGGCGGTACCATTACTTATGTAGGCTCTTTCATTGTTACCACACCTACCCTTACAGTTATCACACCAACGCATACATCGGAGCAGGAAAGAGTTATCATAGATGGAGAGGGGATTTTTACGTTCACAACAGGCTCACCCAGGCTCTGGATTACCATCCCGCGAGTTGATGGATTTATGCCTCCCGCTTCAGCAGTTGCTCAATTTATGACTACGGCCGGTGTTCCGGGAGCGCAATATACCTGTGCTTTTGAATCATCGTTTTTCCGGAGGGTTGAGTTTGAAATGGATTTTGTTAAGAGTGTGCAACCATTCAAATCTTATAAAACGGGCGTACTTCCATCAGGTGGTCCAGACCGAACGCTTACCGTAGCGGCCGCGTTTGCGGAAGCAGGTATAGATATGCCTGATCCAGATGGAACTAACGAAGTACCTTTTGATGGGGCAGGTATTGACAGCAAATGGACAAACCGTGAGTTACACACGGCGATGGAAAATCATTTTAGTCGATATCATAATGAGCCAGGATGGCGAGTATGGCTACTTGCCGCCACTCTGCACGAGAATGGCCCTGGCTTACGAGGGATCATGTTTGACAGGGATCAACGGCAGGGTTGCGCCGTTTTTCATGATGTTATTGGTGGCTCTACAGACCAAATTGTTCGGGCTCAACTCAGAACGTACGTCCACGAGTTAGGGCATTGTTTCAATTTATACCACTCACATCATAAAGAGTACATGCAGCCCCCTCAGCCTAACCGTTTGGATGCTTTGTCCTGGATGCATTATCCGGATTATTACCGTTCGGGAGGTTTGACAGGTGCCGCTGCGTACTGGGCGGCCTTCCCTTTTCAATTTGATGACTTAGAATTAATTCACCTCCGGCATGCTTTCCGGAATGATATAATTATGGGCGGGAATCCGTTTGGGTTGGGAGCAGCCGACTTAGACCCACTTTTATTTGCGGATCCAATTGAGGACTTATCAGGCTTACGCCTTTCCATTAAAGCAGCCGAAAGCTACTATTTTGGTGAGCCCATCGTGGTAGAGTTAAAGTTAGAGCTCACTGATATACGAGGAAAGCGGGTAAATACCCGCATCCACCCAAATTATGGTTACGTACAAATAGCTATAAAGAGATCTAATGGAAAAATCCAGATTTATCAGCCTTTGCTTCAGCAATGTGCTGAACCAGAGGTAGAATATATGGATGTCAATATGCCTGCGGCTTATGATAGCGCTTACATTGGCTACGGAAAGAAGGGATTTTATTTTGATGATCCGGGTGCATACGAACTGCGGGCAGTATACCACGCAATGGACGGTTCAAAAGTATTTTCGAATACATTGCGGTTACGCGTAGATGCGCCAATCAACGAGCAAGAGCGTGAGATTGCTAACTTGTTTTTAGGAGAAGACCAAGGCAAGCTTTTGTATTTACTTGGGTCTGACGGTGAAACCTTACAAAAAGGCAATGATGCTTTTGAAGAAATGATTCAAGGGAAACACAAAAGCCATCCAATGGCTATTTACGCCAAACTTGTAAAAGGAATGAATGCCTCCCGGCCATTTAAAAAAATAGAAACAGATCTAAAATCTAAGTTAGTATCCGTTCGGCCAGCAGACTATATGCTTTCTAAAGATCTGCTCTCTGGTGCCTGCGGACAAACAATTGCCGCAGACCCAACGGCAGATTCAATGGCAGAAGTTGGACTGGACAACATAACGCTTAATATGGCTATGCAACGATTGGCTGAAGTTCAAAAGGAACAGGGTGATGTTGCAGGTGCTCAGAGCACTTGCCAGGATATGGTCAACTATTTTTCGAAGCCACATATACCTTCCTTTGTTCAGGACCGTATCAGTAGCCAGGCAGCACCAATTCTTGGAGTTGATTATACTTCTGGAACAGAATCAAAGCCAAAGCGCAGTAAGAAGAAATAATTACTAACTTGTTGTTTTTTGTTTCCATTCCAGAGTAGTTTGTTTGCTGGCGCCAGCAAACAAACTACTCTGGAATTATCTAAATAACCTTTCAGAATGAAACAAGAAGCACAGGAACACCAGCAGAGCGATAAATTTACTGTAACCATTTTTCCACAAAGCTCATGGACCGAACAGACACTTGTAAAGGTGAACAAACCGTTTCCTATTGCTATAAAGATTCGTAATATCTCTTTAGAGCCTATTTGGATAGTAGGAGTCCTCGATGGTTCCGAGGTTGGAGTGCGTTTCCCTCGCTATATTCCTAAAATAGAAGGTCCAGGTTATCAGCAATTGATTCCAGAATGGCCTGAAATGACAGCACCCATAAGAGCTAGTGACTTTATAGAACTGCAACCTGGAGAATCGTTTGACCCTACTCAACCAGCGTCAGGTAGGGCTTACCTGCCATTAATTGCTTTTCGGGATTTTACTCCTACAACAACCGGTACATATCGCATTAGCCTGACCTTATCAACTGATAGTGCTAATGAGAAAGGCTGGTTAGGGAGTTTGCCTAATTTTGACAAAGCACCAGTTTCGTCTTACATTTATAAAGTGCCACACATAACAGTAATCTCAAACCTTTTAACATTTACTGTTTTATAATAAGTTAAGTGTATAGGCTTACATGCCCGATTATTTTATTATACAATATAATAAAGTTATGAATAAAGCACTGGTTGGACTTTTAGATGTATTCTCTATTTATACTAAGTCAAGCGATAGTTCTGTTGGTGTGCTTCGTTTTATAAGAGCTTCATTTATTGTAATAACTCTTATTATATTGTCTTTATTGTTCGCTCATTTTTTTAAAGGTGGCGTAATCTTATGGCTTTCAATCCTAAACTGTTTTGTGATAATATGCGCAACTTCAATTATTGGATATTTATTTGGTTTTTTGTTTGGCATACCAAGGAGTGTACGATTTAAGTTTGATAAAAGTAAAAATACTACATCTGATGCTAGTATCTTATTTGGCGACAATACGAACTTGGAAGAAGTTTCCGACTGGTTGACTAAGATATTAGTTGGTTTAGCATTGGTTGAGTTTAGAGAAATTGCATCTTTATTTGACCGAGTAGCTACAACTATTGCATCGTCTTTCTCAAATGGAGTTCCAAATAATATATATACAACTCTTTCTTACGGAATCCTTAATTCTTATATAGGAATTGGTTTTTTTGCTGGCTATTTCTGGACACGTACCAAATTCGGTACGCTACTAACGATCTCTCGAAAGGAGCAGGAAGACATAGCTAGAAATGCATTCAAAGACATCAATCAAAACTTGTCTAATGTAGAGGATATAGATCTTAAAGCCGAGGTGCAAGAGGCCTTCAATGATATTGGCGATATCAATAAAGACAAGGCCATGCGGCTTAGTGAGTTAAAACGCTTGGTAAGTAATTTGCTTGTGAGGACTCCTGTTTTAGTACCTGATGACACCCAGGCAGGTCGCTGGGGAGGAATGTCGGAAGATAATGGGCGTAGGTTATTTGCCGAAGTAAAACCCTCATCTTACCCAAACCTCTATGATGTTATCATAACTGTAGAGGCTACTAATAATACACAGCTAACCAGTACTGTTGTAGTGCTATTAGATAGTACATTTCCTCAACCAGAAATCTACCTTATGCCTGTTAATAATAAGGCTACTGTAAGGATTGTAGCATATGAGGCTTTCACTGTCGCTGCTCTTTGCGACAATACAATTACAAAGCTAGAGCTAAATCTAAACAAGCAGAAGGGGTATCCTGAATCATTTTATTATGAAGACTGAGGGAATTTATTTAAATTTTGGATCACCTGTTTTAGGTAATAATACTTTATTATGGGCTCGATGTTTTTAGCATGATTATTAGTTTAGTTTATTTCTAATTAGCTAATTTGGGAGAGAAAGTACAATATGAGCCTTAGTGTTCAATAACATTCATCTATGCAATCCATCATCTTCTGCGGCCTTCAGGCTACTGGTAAGACTACTTTTTACCGGGACCAATTCCTGAAGACGCATGTGCGGATCTCGTTGGATATGTTGAATACGAGGAATATGGAGAGCCAGTTTATGGAGCTCTGTCTGCGTACGCAACAGAAGTTTGTGATAGATAATACGAATCTGACGAAGGTGGAGCGGGCTAAGTATATAGAAGCGGCCAAAGCCAGGAAGTTCAGGGTGGTGGGGTACTACTTTGAGTCGAAGGTGGAGGATGCCTTACGGAGAAACAGTACACGAATGGGTAAGGAAAACATTCCTGAAATAGGGATCAGAGGTGCCTACAAGCGGCTAGAAAGGCCGGGTTATGAGGAAGGCTTTGATGAGCTGTACCATGTCCTGATAGGTGAGGAGGGTTTTGTGGTAAGAGAATGGCAGCCAGTTTCTTAACTTTTCTTCATGAAAAATCACTATATCTATCAGGACAATTTAGAGTCGGAACGGCTCACTACCCGCTTCTTAGTCCCGGAAGATGCAGGGGCTTGGATCGAGTTCTGTGAGGACACGGAAGCGGTAGCATATCTTCCAAAATTCGGTCTGGATAGGGCAGAAGAAAAAGCCCTGTATTGGATCAACCGGCAGTTGGGGCGCTACCAGGATCAAAGGTATGGTCTGCAGGCCTTCATCCATAAGGAGACGGGTAAACTCATCGGCCAGTGCGGGCTCCTGCTACAGGAAGTGGATGGGCAGATGGAGCTGGAAGTAGGGTACCATGTCCTGCCCAAGTACTGGGGGCAAGGGTATGCGCCCGAGGCAGCCCGGCTCTTTATCGACTATGTTTTTGATCATAAGTTGGCCCCCTCCATCATTTCCATCATCGACTTCCGAAATACTAAATCACAACGTGTCGCGGAGAAGAACGGCCTGGTCAGGGAACAGCAGACGCGGTGGGCGGATCGGGATGTGTACGTGTATAGACTGATGAAGTAGGTCTGCAAATTGTCGTAAATGCCCCCCTTAATGTCCCGAATGCACCGCCTCGAAGTCGGGTGGGTGAGCTTACTTTGTAGTAACCAAAACACCAGAAACTATGGCTACTACTAAAGCACTCAAAATTACCTACCGGGCTTCCACCGGATTTATCTTTCTTTTTGAAGGCGTCATGCCGGCTCTAACGTCCCATACTGAATTAGCCGTAGAAGGCATCCGGCACCTGGGCTACCCGGACTACTTTCGGGTGATGTTGTCGGTCTTCAAAGTGGCGGGAGCGCTGGCATTGATACTGCCTTTGGTACCGGCGCGGATCAAAGAGTGGGCGTATGCCGGATTTGTATTTACTATGTTGTCCGCCAGCGTGAGTCACTGGGTCGTGGATGGAATGGGGGAGTACAGCCTATTCCCGCTCTTTGTGCTGGCGATCCTGATTATTTCCTACTTCACGTACCACAAGCTGCAATCCCAACGCAAGGATAGTGCTCAATCCCATAGCTACCACCGTTCTGCCGTTTCGGGAGTAGCTCAGTAGCCTCCAAAAAAGCATGAAGAAGATTTAAGTAGTGCGTAGTGCTCCCTCGAGCACTACGCACGGAATCTATTTCTCCTACACAAGCTGCCCCCTAAGCTCCGGACGGGCGTCTTTTGCGTTGGGATTCATAGCTACGATGCTGTTCCTGAACTGGAGGCTTATCGTATCACCCTCGAAGCGGCAGGTTACCAGGTCGTGGTGCGGGGATTCGATGTACCGCCATAGCATCTCAAAGGTGTTGTCATCCTTCCAGGTACCGCTGGCGGCTACGGGGGCGCTGGTAATGTTGCGTACCTTGGTCACCACCAGGTTGGGGGGTGTGCCGGGCAGGGAGGTAATACCCTCTTTCCATTTACCTAGGCCAACGGTGATGGGGTAAGTACCGGTGGCGTCCTTGAAGGTAAGGGTACCGCTATCTTTCCCAAAGTTGAAGGTTACGCTTTGTATGTTCAGTGCATTATCCTCCACCTTGAAGGTCTTACCTGATACTTTAGCGGCCATAGGTGATGTTTTCTGCGCCGGGAGGGGCGGCAGGCTCAGGGCGGCCAGTTTAGTCTTTAGGGCCGTTGCTGATTGGGCATTAGCCGGTAAAGCTTTAGCCTGCATAGCGGGGAGCAAGTGCTCGTAGATGAGGTCCAACTGGCCCTGCATATTGCTGCTCTGGCTGGTAATGGCTATGACAGCATCCTGATCGGGCATGACGATAGTATACTGGCCAAAGGCCCCGTCGCCCCGGTAGGCGTTGTGGCGGCACCGCCAGAACTGGTAGCAGTAGCCCTGCAGCCAGTCGCTCTTCTCCTTGGCGCCGGGGTTGTCGGCTGGTACCGGTTGCTGTATTTTGAAAGTAGTCGCTTCCTCCACCCAGGCGGCAGGAATCAGTTGCTTGCCGTTCCACTGGCCTTTCTGCAGGTACAGCTGTCCAAACTTCGCCAGGTCTTCCGTCCGAACGCGCAGGCCCCAGCCTCCGGTATCAATGCCCTTCGGGTCACGCTCCCAGTCCATTCCCTCAATACCCAGCGGGTCAAACAGCCGGGGCTTCAGGTAGTCCAGGACGCGCTGCCCTGTTACCTTCTGCACAATGGCCGACAGCATGTAGGTAGCGCCGCTGTTGTAGAGGAATTGGGTGCCGGGCTTGTACTTGATAGGCAACGACAGGAACTTCTGTACCCAGTCGTCTTCCGTACGTATTTCAGGCGTAGAATCTTTCTCGTGCCCTACCGACATCGTGAGCAGGTCTTTCACCCGTAGCGCCGCCAGGTTGTCGCTGACCTGTTGAGGTACCTTATCAGGGAAGAAGGAGATTACTTTATCCTCCACCGTCAGCTTACCCTCGTGCACCGCCAGGCCGATGGCTGTGGAGGTGAAGCTCTTGCTCATGGAGTACATCGTGTGCTTCAGGTCGGGGCGGTAGGGGTTCCACCAGCCCTCGGCTACGACCTGTCCGTGCCGCAGGATCATGATACTATGAAACTCGTGCTTGCTGTTGGCTACCGCATCCAGAAAGTTGATGATCCCGGTGGAGTCCATGCCTTGTGCCTCGGGGGAGGCGCTTCTCAGGAGCTTTTTGGTATTGAGGGGGTAGGCGGTTAGGTATTCGGGGAAGCCCCATAGCAGGCTTACACCGGCGGCTCCGGCTCCCAGTTGTTTGATAAATTCTCGGCGGTTGGATGACATAGGTGGTTGATGATATGGTTATAGTGGAGTAGTAGTGTAGAAAGTACAGGGAAGGGGTTAACTACTGAAATGAGGTAGGGCAGTGCTGTATGAGAAGGTGTAGTTCCCACTTTTTCGGGTAATGCTGTCTTTCGCCCTCACGGCCGGGCGTGCCCCGCCCTCTCAACACCGCTAAATTTTACAGCCCTGCCCAAAGCCAGCCGCACAAATGGCTGTAAAATAAGGCGGTTTATGAGAGGGCTGATAGAGCTTACATTGTTCATGTTTAGTAGCAATAGGTGTTAGTTTTCAAAATAGACATATCGATACAGGTAGGCACCCTGCAAAGATTCTCAGCTCTCCCCTAAGCCGACCTTAGCCTGTGGGGCTATGTGCGGCTGGTTTTGCGCAGGCCCGCAGGGTACAGAGGCGTGGGGAGAACGCCCCGCAATGGAATTGGCCCGCCCGGCGGAGGAGGGCAAAAGACAGCATCATCTGGAAAACCGTGAAGAGCCGAAAAAATCAGTGGACGAAGGCTGTATATCACTACACCATAAAAACGAAACCCCGCAGAAGTCGAGAACTGCTGCGGGGCCTGGGAAAATCTATGATGCTACTCTACTGCGCTATAGGAGTGCCGTAGAAGGTTTTGCCCTGGGTATCGACAACGATCTTAGAAACTTTACCCTGATCGTTACGCTCAAACTTCACCATCGCCTGTCCCTCTGCATCGAATGTATCGGCCTTTCCGGCTACGGGTGTGAATACCCCCTGAACAGTATCACTGTGGAAGTGGATCTGGCCGTCCTTGAGCGTCAGGGTTAGTAGTTCAAAGTCCAACCCCTCCATCTTGTACTTACCTACGTAGTCAGACAGGGAAGCGGTAGCGGCCACGTCTTTGGTGGCTTCAAAGATACCATCTGGGATCTGAAGTCTCAGTTTGGCTACCTTACCCTCGGTATTCCGGACAAATGTTACGGTAGCTTCGCCGTTATTTGCGCTGTATGTGTCGGCCTTGCCGCTTACTTCTGTAAAATCACCTTCATACTCACCGGCTACGTAGTGCAGTTTTCCGTTTTGGGTAGTAACGACGATCTTGTCGAAAGGGAGGTCGGCTATCTTATAAGTACCTACATAGTCCTGTAGGTCCGCTACTGATTGAGTAGCTGTAATGGTAGTTGCTGGAAGAGTTCCTGCTGTTACCAGTGCCGGGGCAGAGCAAGATACCAGTAGGGAAAGTATCAAAGTACTTGTTTTCATGGGAATAGATATGTTAGATGATGATGTAAAAATAGAAAAAGGATCAGATCAGAATACAGGGTTAACAAAATAATAATATAAAAGGTAAAAATTGCATTTGGGCGGCAGTAGGAGGAGGAGGAACGTATAGCCCAAAATGAGTCTTCCTGATTAATAATGTTGCTTATAAAGTAGTTACATAACAGGAAAGCCTGCCGGGTACCCGGCAGGCTTTCTAAAACTATGAATTGAATACTAAGAGCTAACGCCTAATAGCTAATATCTAAAAACTAACCAGATATTACAGCTCGCGAACCCAGATGTTACGGAAACCAACGGGGTTGCCGTGGTCTTGCAACAATATAGGACCTTTGCCATGAGGCTGTACCTTAGGTACTCCAATGTACTCAGTGGTACCTTTGATAGCCGTATGGTTCTGTACCAGTACGCCGTTAAGCAGTACAGTTACGTAGGCAGGCTCGGTCATAAGACCATTCTTGTTAAAGCGGGGAGCCGTGTAGATGATGTCGTAGGTCTGCCACTCGCCGGGCTTGCGGCTGGGATTAGCCAACGGGATCGCCTGCTTATATACTGATCCTACCATACCGTTTACATACGTAGGGTTCTGGTAATTGTCCAGTACCTGCAGTTCATAGCGTCCCTGCAGGAAGACCCCGCTGTTGCCGCGGCCCTGACCAGTACCTTCTACCTTATCGGGAGTCTTGAACTCCAGGTGTAGCTGGAAGTCGCCAAACTCCTGCTTGCTACGAGCCGAGAAGCCCTTGGTAGAGTAAAGGACACCGTCAGTTACCGGCCATTTTAGCGGACCTTCGTTGGTGTTTTCCCAGGCAGAAGGCGCGTAGCCTTTGATCGCTACCCACTGGTCAGTATTCTTTCCGTCAAAAAGCACGACAGCGTCCGAAGGAGCGGTGGTACCCGTGGCGTTAGCACCAGGCATCCCCGGAGTGATCACCGGAGGTACTGGTTCCCATATTTCTGACGATTGAGGGTTTTGTTTAACTTGTTCGTTCTGAGCCTGGGCTGTCATAACGGCCATAATACCCATGGCCATCAGAATAATTCTTTTCATGCGAGTGGTTAAAAGTTATAATTAATAAAAAATTTTAAGAAATTGCGCGTTAATACAAAGGGTAAAGCAATAACTATCGTTATTCTAACGAGCAATATTACCCTTTTACCGGGATAAAATTGTAATTTTAAGTCTCTTAATCATAAATCACAAAGTAAATCAAACACATGCAACGATTGAGTAAAACCCTCCTGGGGGCCATGATGCTGGGAGCGGTAGCCTGCCTGAGTAGCGAGTCTGCCCTGGCACAGCAGCCCATTCCCCTCAATGATATGAGTGCATTCCGAACCGAGAGCGACAACTGGCGTATCGTTGGGGATGCTTCCGTAGATATTTCTCAGGTGAACGCGCTCAGCACCACACCGGGAAAAGGAGTATTAGCCTGTATTCACAAGCAGGGCACCTACGGCAACAAGTACGAGTTGTTAACTAACTTCAAGCATGGCGACCTGGATCTTGAGATGGACTTCATGCTGGCCAAGGGATCTAACTCGGGTATTTATCTGCAGGGTAACTACGAAGTACAATTGTTTGACAGCTGGGGAAAGAATACCGCCAAGTACAACGACCTGGGGGGTATCTACGAGCGCTGGGATGATTCCAAGCCCGAAGGCCAGAAAGGCTACGAAGGCTACGCGCCCCGTCTGAATGTATCCAAAGCACCCGGTTTGTGGCAGCACATCAAGATATCCTACCAGGCTCCCCGCTTCGACCAGGCCGGTAAGAAGATCGCCAACGCGGTATTCCTGAAAATAGAAGTGAACGGTATCACCGTACACGAAAACGTGGAAGTAAGCGGCCCTACCCGCGGTGCTCTCTCGGCTGATGTAGCTATGGGCCCCCTGCGTATTCAGGGTGACCACGGTTCGCTGGCTATCCGCAATATCGTGATCAACAACTTTGACAAGAAGCCCGGCGTACTGACCGGCCTCAACTACAAAACCTACTACGGCAACTACTCGCAGGATCTGGATCCGGCAACGCTGAAAGTGGCTGAAACCGGTACCACCGAAGCCCTGACCTGGGATGTGCTGAAAGAGGCTAACAACTACGTATTGGTATATAATGGTACCTACAAGGCTCCTACTACGGGTGACTATACTTTCAAAATGCAGGCGTCGGGTCACAGCTCCCTCAAAATTGATGGAAAGACTGTACTGCCTAACGAGTGGAAGAATACCAACGATTTCCGCGAAGGAACTACCAAGCTAACTGCCGGTGACCACAAAGTAGAGATCTATCTCAACAAGCGTGATGGCTGGCTACGGCCTGTACTGGGTCTGTGGGTAGCGGGTCCTGGATTCCGTGAAGTACCTTACCACACAGTAGGTTCAACCCTGGGTGGCAGCCCTGCCGATCCTATCCTGGTACAAGCTTCCAACAACACCGTACTGCGTAGCTTCATGGATATCCGCAATGCTGAAGGCAAGCGTCAGCGCATTGTACATTCGGTATCAGTAGGTAACCCGGCTAACCTGCACTATACCTACGACCTTGATAAAGGTGCGGTGTTCCAGGTATGGCGTGGAGAGTTCCTGGATGCTACTCCTATGTGGAACGACCGGGGTGATGGTTCGTCACGTCCCCGTGGTAGTGTGACCTCACTGGAAGCGGCTCCTTTCCTGGCTAAGGTATCCGGACAGGCTGAATGGCCTTCTGATACGACCGGAAGCAAGTACCGTCCAAAAGGCTATGAGTTGGATGCTAATGATGCCCCCACTTTCCGCTACGAAGCATTCGGAACCACCGTATCTGACAAGACCACGGTAGTAGACAACAAGTACCTCGAGCGCGAAGTAAAGCTGTCTAATCCTGTAAGTGGACTGATGGCTCGTCTGGCCGAAGGCAAAAACATTGAAAAGGTATCAGATGGTCTGTACGCGGTGAATGACAAAGCCTACTACATTCAGTTGAGCGGTAAGGGTGCCGAGCCGGTAATCCGTAAAAAGGGCAACCGTCAGGAGCTCCTGGTTTCGGCTGAGAAGGGTGAGGTTCGCTATGCCATCCTTTTCTAAGCAACCCATTCCATCAGAAACTGGAATTTGAAATAAACCTATTAGTACAGGCTATCACGTAGAGCGGTAGCCTTCCATATAAAAATAATCATGAAGAAATTAATTCAGATTACCTGTATGATCATGGCGAGCCTGTCGGTGCTGCACGCGCAGGAATCGCCCAAAGAAGAGGATTTCTATAAGATCCTCACCCCTTCTATTCCGGAAGGAATGATTCTGGAAGTAGGAGGTCTTACTACACTACCCAACGGCGCCATGGGTATCTCTACCCGTCGGGGCGAAGTGTGGATCATGGAAAACCCTACCAGCCGCGCCCCCTACTTCCGTAAGTTCGCGTCGGGTCTGCACGAGATTCTGGGTCTGGCCTGGAAGGATGGTGCCCTGTACGCTGCCCAGCGTGGTGAATTGACCAAATTAGTTGATAAAGATGGTGACGGTAAAGCAGATCTGTACGAAACCGTATATGCCTGGCCTGTATCCGGTCACTACCATGAGTACTCGTTCGGTCCCAAGATTGCTCCCGATGGAAGCTTCTTTGTGAGTGGAAACGTGGCCTTTGGTGATGAAGAGTGGTGGCGTGGCGAAAGCCGTGTGCCTAGCCGGGGCTGGATCTTCCGCATTACACCCGAAGGTAAGTATGAGCCGTATGCAACCGGTGTGCGTTCCCCTGCGGGTATCAGTATGCTGGATGGCGAGCTGTTCTATACTGACAACCAAGGCGACTGGATGGGGTCAGGCGGTATCTGGCACGTGAAGAAAGGTAGCTTTATGGGCCACCCTGCCGGACTACGCTGGGCGGGTGAGCCGGGCTCACCCGTGAAGTTGACCGAGAAGCAGTTCTTTGCTGAGCTGGACAACCAGCAGGTAAAAGATGCCAACGGCCGCTATATCAAGCCTGAGAACGACCCTAATCAGAAGAATCCCCGTTTCCTGTTCCAGTTGAAGGAGAAGTATCCCGATATTGTACAGCTTCCTGCTGTATGGTTGCCTTACGGTATTCACGGCGTATCTACCGCTGAGATTATCAAAGACGATACAAAAGGTACATTTGGACCCTTTGCCGGACAGTACTTCGTAGGTGATCAGGGACAAAGCAAGATCATGCGTGTCATCCTGGAGAAAGTAAAAGGTGAGTACCAGGGTGCTGCTATTGATTTCAGGAGCGGATTCCAATCAGGTGTACTGCGTATGTCGTATGCCAAGGATGGCTCTATGTTCGTAGGTGAAACCAACCGTGGTTGGGGATCGGCCGGTGATGCTAACCAGGGCCTGCAGCGCCTGGTATGGAATGGCAAAATGCCTTTCGAAATGTACACTGTAAAGGCGATGCCTGATGGATTTGAAGTAACATTCACCCTGCCTGTTGACCGCAAGTCGGCTGAGGATCTGAATTCATATAATGTTAGCAGCTTTATCTATAAGCACCACGCCGTATACGGTAGTCCTCCGATCAATACCGAGGCAGTACCTATCAAAGGTGTAAAAGTATCGGAAGATGGTAAGAGCGTGCGGATCGTACTGGACGGTATGCGTCAGTACTACATCCACCACCTTGATCTGAGTGGTATCCGTGCTGCGAATAACTACTATTCGCTGGTGCATCCTTCGGCTTACTACACGCTGAACAACATTCCTGATGGAGAAAAGCTGAAAGTAACTGAGCTGAAAACAACCCGCAGTGGAGGAGCCAAAGTAGCTGCCGATACCAAGACTACCATGGAGCACGTATCGCCGGATGCAAAAGGTAAGCCTGCTGCTGCCACTACGGCATCTGCCAAGGCACCTACTTTTGAGCAGGTAAAGCCTATCCTGCAGCGTAACACCTGTCTGGCATGCCACGCGGTAGACAAGAAGGTAGTAGGTCCGGCCTATACTGATATAGCTAAGCGTAAGTACTCGAATGAGAAAATTGTTGAACTGATCTACAAGCCGGAGCCATCTAACTGGCCTGACTACGCTACTCCAATGGCTGCTATGCCTCAGGTACCAAAAGACGAAGCATTGAAGATCGCTGCCTGGATTAACTCACTGAACAAGTAAGCCTACCGGGTATCGAAGATATAATAATAGAAAGCCGTGCCAGTGTATACCGGCACGGCTTTCTGTTGATAGGATTGTCAGATATAGGGATTAGTGTTACATTACAGGTCATAAGCCCTTAACACACTCTACTATGAATCTGCTCGGCAATATTTTATGGCTCATCTTTGGAGGCTTGCTGGTCTTTATTGAATACATGATTTCCGGCCTGCTACTTTGTCTCACCATCATTGGTATTCCCTTTGGGCTTCAGTGCTTCAAGATCGGAATTATGAGTCTGGCACCATTCGGGCGGGAAGTACGTGATGTGCCGGGTAGTACCGGCTGTTTGTCCACGCTGTTCAATATCATCTGGATTGTGGTAGGCGGTATCTGGATCGCGCTCACCCACCTGGTATTCGGCAGTATACTAGCCATTACCATCATAGGCATTCCCTTCGCCCGTCAGCACTTCAAGCTTATGAGCCTGTCATTTACACCCTTTGGGAAGGAGGTAGTGTAGAGAAGAGTTATCAATTATTAGTTCTTACCACAGAGTGAGAAGGAGTTTTTGAAACTCTATGCCCTGAAGTACTTAAAGTAACTCAGTGTTAAAAAAAGAATTTATTGGTACCCCAGCGCCTGTAAGTTGAATAATTCAGCGTACTTACCATCCAGTTGAAGTAGTTCGTCGTGTGAGCCGTACTCCAGCAGTTGTCCGTGTTCCAGGAAGAGAATACGGTCGGCCATGCGTACGGTGGAGAAGCGGTGGGAGATAAGTACCGCCATCTTGCCTTTGATCAACCGGCTGAAGCGTTGGAATACCTCGTGTTCGGCGCGGGCGTCGAGGGCGGAAGTAGGCTCATCCAGTACCACCAGTTGGGCGTCGCGCATGTACGCCCGGGCCAGCGCCACCTTCTGCCATTGTCCACCCGAAAGTTCCTGTCCCTTCTTGAAGCGCTTGCCCAGTACCTGCTGAAAACGGTCCGGCAGGCGATCCACTACTTCCTGCGCCAGACTCTTGCGGGCGGCATCCTCAATCAACTCTTCTTCCCCCCGGCGCTCGATATCACCCACGGCGATATTTTCGGCCACGGTCATTTCATAGCGGATATAGTCCTGAAATATAATCCCAATGTTAGCCCGCAAGTCGGTGAGCTGGTAGTCGGCCAGGTCCACACCATCAAGCAGAATGCGACCTTCCGTTGGTTCGTAGAGCCGGGCCAGTAGCTTGACAAGGGTGGTTTTACCCGCGCCGTTTTCACCCACCAGGGCCAGTTTCTCACCCGGTTGCAGCGTAAACGACAGGTTGCTGACGGCCCATACTTCACTGTCAGGGTACTTGAAGCTTACATTCTCAAACGTAAAGCCTCCTTTGATAGGGCGAGGTACCCTTTGTCCCGCAGTGTTGGCACCGATGGTAGGCGTAATGGCAAAGAAATCAAACAGGTCCTGCAGGTACAGAGCGCTCTCAGCAATACTTGAAAACCGCCCCATAATGCCCTGCAGCATCCCGTGCATCCGCTGGAAGGATCCCGCCAGGAACGTCATGGTACCTACTGTAATGAGGCCGCTGAGGGTTTGCATGATTACGAATACAAAGGCTCCGTAGTAGGCCAGCGTACCCAGTACCGCCAGCAGGTACCCCCACACGGCCCGGCCAATAGCTATCTTACGGTTTTCGTGATAGTACTTATCCGATAAGGTCCGGAAGCGCTCGGTCAGGTAGTTTTCCAGCCCGAATACCTTCACCTCTTTAGCCGTTTCGGCGCTGGCCCCGATGTAGCGCAGGTAGTCGAGCTCGCGGCGTTCGGGCGTCCAGCTGCGGGTCAGGGAGTAGGTACGTTCGTTAAAATGGGTTTCACCAATGAATGATGGAATAACGGCTATAATGAGGATCAGGATCAGCCAGGGGTTGAACGCTATCAGACCTACGCCCAGCAGTACTAAGGTGATGATATCCTGAATCTGAGAGAGCGTTTGCGATAGCAGTACCGTCCGGCTGGTAGTCTGGCGACGGGCGCGCTCGAGCTTATCGTAGAATATCGGATTCTCAAACTGGTACAGGTCCAGCTTCGCCGCGTGATGTACCAGATCTACAGAGGTTTTATTGGCCAGGAGGTCGCCTAGTAAGCTATCGCAGAGGTTAATGGCGCGGTTAAGCAGGTCTGATAGGACCGCCAGCCCCAGCTCCAGACCTACCATGATCCATAGGTAGCGCTGCGAGCCGGCTGGATTGGCCAGCAACCGTATTACTTCATCAATGATTTCCTTTCCTACATATAGTACCGCCAGTGGTATGGCCGATTTCAGGAGGCGGAAGATAATATTCCCAATGGTCAGCGACGAGCTCGTATTCCATACCAGCCGGAAAAAGCGGGGGAGGTTCTGCAAGGCCGAAAAGCGCTTGCGGAAGGATTGGTTATCAGCGGGCTGGGGAGGTTGAGGTTTCACTATACGAATGACGTTGGCTTTATGTCAAAATCATTCTTACAGACAAAAAGTTCTTAAGTAAGCCTGTTTGAGGAGGCATTCATCTGAAAGTGCTCCTTCCACAGGGACGCCTTCCGAAAGACGAATTGGCGACAGGATTATAAGGTGTCGCCCCTAGCGGGGCTTTTTGTGATTTTATGCTTTTTTACTACTGAAGTACCGTCCCTAATGGGACTATGGATTGTGCATGTATCAAATTAAGAAGGAATGTCAACAGACAGGCCGCAGAGCGGCCACACTTCAGTAGAATATATGAGTCTACAAAGAGTTTTGAGCGCCGTAGGTGCGGCACAAACTTTACATATTTATAAAGCTTAGAGGGACGTCACAAAGTACCTTCATGCAGCCAGAGGGGATGATTTGCCGGCTACGGTTTTACTGGCAAATTGTAAGCAGGCAAGCATATCTTCCCGTTCCAGTTCAGGATGGTCTTCCAGGGTTTCTTCTTCTGTCTTGCCAGCCCCTAACATGTCAAGTATAACTTCTACCGGCCAGCGCATCCCTCTTACACAGGGCTTACCATGACAAATTTCTATATCAATCGTTATTCTTGACAGCAAGTTCATGGGTATAGTAGTAAGATGATCTTTATCAAAGATCATCAAAGGGAAAGTTTGCCTCAAAGAATCGAGTTGTCTTTTTCAAGTATGTTAAATCAAAGACTAGTTAATACTTTACCTCACCTTCGCCGCCTTAATACGTATCGTTTTGATTATTTCGGATGTAGTGGCGGTATTACAGCGAATGGTCTCCGTAATAAATAAGCTATCGCCCCGGAAGTACCCTTCGCCGGTCATGGAAGTAACGCCACACTGATCTATCCCCTGGCCCCGGTCGTAGTTAAATCCGTTCTGATTCCCCACTTGGGCTGTAACCCCTTGTCCGCTAGGCATGAGTCCGTTGATGGTGAAATTGCTTCCGGTTTGTTTGCCTATGGTGAGTGACACTTGTACACTATCGCTCCGGGTGGCCTTTGTCTGGTTGGCGTTGGTGAAAATCTTTACTCCCTGATACTCCCCACCGGCCGGAACTGAATAGGAGATAGGAGCAGTATCTGCCTCGTTTTTATTGCAGGAAAAGATAAAGGTGCCGACCGACAACAGACAACTTAGAAAGATCTTCATATGAATTTTAAGATTAAAGGCTTCTCTGAACGTATTATAAATCAAGGAATAGGAAAAAGTGTTCCGATAGAATGCTCTATGATAAGTTAACGATAAGCTGGCGCTTTTGTATATTTCGCACTTATTAAGTGTACCAGATTAGTTAATAAAGTAACAGAAGTCAGGATTATGATCAGAAACGACTGGACTCCAGAGGAAGTGAAGGCCATTTATAATACTCCTTTGCTGGATCTTATTTTCAGAGCCGCCCAGACCCACCGGACCTTCCACGATCCGGCGGAGGTACAGGTGTGTACGCTGCTGTCGGTCAAGACGGGCGGGTGCCCCGAAGACTGTGCCTACTGTCCGCAGGCGGCCCGCTACAATACCGGCGTAGATACCCATAAGCTTATGGATGTGCAGGAGGTACTGCAGCACGCGCAGCGGGCCAGGGAGAGCGGAAGTACCCGCTTCTGCATGGGGGCGGCCTGGCGCGAAGTACGCGACAACCGTGACTTTGACAAGGTACTTGACATGGTGAAGGGGGTAAATGAGCTAGGCATGGAAGTATGCTGTACGCTGGGAATGCTCACCGATACCCAGGCCCAGAAGCTGAAAGAAGCGGGTCTGTACGCCTATAACCATAACCTCGATACCAGCGAGGAATTTTACGACGATATTATCACGACCCGTACCTACAAGGACCGGCTGGAAACACTGGAAAATGTACGGGGCGCTAAGATTTCAGTTTGTTCGGGTGGTATCATTGGCATGGGCGAGACTCATGAGGATCGGATAGGTATGCTGCATACGCTGGCTACCCTGCCTGAACATCCCGAGTCGGTACCGGTCAATGCGCTGGTAGCGGTAGAAGGTACTCCCCTCGAAGATCAGGAGCGGGTACCGGTATGGGATATGATCCGGATGATTGCGACGGCCCGTATCCTGATGCCTAAGGCCATGGTGCGCCTCTCGGCGGGGCGCGTGTACATGAACATGGAGGAGCAGGCGCTTTGCTTTTTGGCGGGAGCTAACTCCATTTTTTCCGGTGATAAGCTCCTGACTACGCCCAACAACGAGTCAGACTTTGACGCTACAATGTTCCAGACGCTGAACATCCGGCCACGTCAGGCTTTCAAAGACAAAGAGGTGATGGCCTAGTACCCGATACACCAGGGAGCGGTTCTCTTCTGCTCCCTGGCAACTACACTAAAGGGCAGAGGGCTCCTGCTACTTCCCAACAATGCTACCGGCTGATTGTCGTAATAGGAAACCAAGTCAGCAGAATCTGGTTATTCAGATGAATAAATAGTAGCTTCGCCAGAGCCAGGCATAAGCACTTATTGGTCCCGATTAATCTCTCTACGTAATATTTACCCTGCTCAGCTATGACTGGTGATCAGCCTCTCCCCAACCCGAGTAAAAATCTGAATGAACGCCTGGATATTGATTTTGCTCTGCAGGCAGCCGGGCTCGGCGTCTGGGAACTGGATCCCGCTACCAACCAGGTCTTTTGGGACGACCGCTGCCGGGAGCTCTTTGGACTGGCGAAGGACAACCTGATTTCCTATGAGCAGGCCATTCAGTATATCCATCCTCAGGATAGGGAACGGGTAAATCAGGCCGTACAGAGGGCTATGACTCCCGGGTCTGACGGAGTGTACGATGTAACCTACTGTACCCTCGGAGCTGATGATGGAAAGGTCCGCTGGGTACGGTTCTATGGCCGGAGCTACTTCACAGAGGCTGGTCAGGTGTACCGCTTTGCCGGGGTGGCCCAGGAGGTAACGCCGCAGGTGACGGCTCGTCAGCAGCAGCAGCAGCAACTGGCCGTGCTGGTAGAGCAGGCGCCCGAGTTTATGGCCATTACCGACATAGATGGACGCATGCAGTACGTGAATCCGTACGGACTGGAGCTGTTTGGGCTAACGCTGGAGCAGGTACAGACTATGCACCTGATGGATTTTGTGCCACCGGAAGAAATGGAGCGGGTCAACGCTGAAATTATTCCCCGGGTGCTGGAAGGGGAATGGGCGGGCGAAGTCACGCTTATGCAACCCCTGACGCAGGTACGCATTCCGGTAACTTGTAATGCTTACCTACTCCTGGAGCCTGTCAGCGGCCAGCCCTATGGTATAGCGGGGATTGTCCGGGATCGGCGCCCCGAACTAAAAGCTCAGCAGCAGCAACTGGAAAACGAAGCCCGGTTCCGTTCCCTGATCGAAGAGGCACCCGTTTCTACCTGTTTATTTGTGGGGCCTGACATGACCATTGAACTGATCAATAAGGTGATGCTTGGCTATTGGGGCCGGGACAGGAGTGTCATTGGCAAACACTTACTGGAGGCGCTGCCCGAATTAAAAGACCACCCGCATATCCGGATTCTGCAGGAAGTATATAAAACCGGTGAAACGTACGAAGCCAAGGAGGTGCGGGTTGACTTTATGGTAGAGAGCGAAGTAAAGACTAAGTACTTCGATCTGATTCATAAGCCGCTCCGCAACGCGGCAGGGGAGGTGTACGGTATTCTGGATATGTCCATGGATGTAACGGAGCAGGTACTGGCCCGGCAGCACATGGAAGAAAGCGAAGCTCGCTTCCGTACCATGGCCGAAGGCGCCGATATCCTGATTGCCGTGAGTAATGAAACCGGTCAAACTACTTACCTGAACCAGAAATGGGCCGAATTGACCGGCCGATCTGTCACTGATCTGCTGGATAGGGGATGGGCTGATTTGGTTCACCCCGAAGACCTGGAGCCTTTTTTACACCTGTACCAGACTTCACTACACCGGCAGGAGTCATTTACGGGTGAATTCCGTATCCTGAACCGGAACGGATCGTACAGCTGGCTACTAGTCAGGTGCCCGGCCCGATTCCGGTCCGATGGTACCTTTACGGGCTATATCAGCTCCAGCATAGATATTACCGAAATCCGACTCGCAGAAGCCGCTTTGCGCGCCAGTGAGCAGCGCTTTCAGGCGGCGGTGGCCGCGGTACAGGGTATCCTGTGGACCAACAGTGCCGAGGGTAGAATGGAGGGTGAGCAGGCGGGCTGGGCCGCTCTTACGGGCCAGAGCTATGAGCAGTACCAGGGCTACGGATGGGCCACGGCCGTGCATCCCGACGATGCTCAGTCTACCGTCGAGGCCTGGAATGAAGCCGTCAGACAGCGCAATACGTTTGTTTTTGAGCATCGGGTGCGGGTCAAGGCCGGACACTGGGAGGTGTTTTCCGTCCGGGCCGTTCCGCTGCTGAACCCCGACGGGTCCATTCGGGAATGGGTGGGGGTACATACCAATGTCACGGAGCAACGGAAAGCCGAGGAGGCGCTTCGGCTTAGCGAAGCCAAACTACGCTCGGTGGTAGAAACCGCACCGGTGGCCATCGGACTGTTTATGGGGCGCGACCTGGTTATTGAACTTCCTAATCAGACCTTTATTGATATTGTGGGCAAGGGACCCGATATAGTGGGCAAGCCGCTGCGCGAGGTAATGCCGGAACTGATTACCGAAAACCAACCCTTCCTGAATATCCTGGATGAGGTATATACGACGGGTAAGCAGTTCAGCAGCTATGGGTCGCAGGTGCAGATTGTGAAGCAGGGGGTCATGACCTACAACTACTACAACCTTACCTATACCCCGCTGTTCAACGAGGCTGGTGAGGTATACGCTATTCTGGATATTGCGGTAGATGTGACGGGACAGATAAAAGCCCAGCAGGAGCTACAGCAGCAAAAGGCCTACCTGCAGAATGCCCTCGACATTGCTGACTTGGGTACCTTTTATATAGATGTAGCGACCGATGAGGGCCGCTATACGGATAACATCCGACAGTGGTTTGGCCTGGACTCATTGTCGGAGCCAATGAAAGTCATACTAAGCAAGGTACATCCGGATGATCAGTCCTTGGTGGTCCGGGCGCTGGATGGTTCGAAGCAGTCGGAGGAGGTAGACCGCCATGATATTACCTACCGGATTGCCGATGCCACCGGCAAAACAACCCGGTACCTGCGTAGTATCGGGAAAACCTTATTTAAAGAGGGACAGCCCTACGCCATTCAGGGAATTATCCAGGATGTAACGCCCCAGATTCAGGCCCGGCAGACGATTGAAGAACGCGAAGCCGCTCTCCGGGTAGCCATTGAGCTGGCGCAGCTGGGAACCTGGGAGCTGGATGTGGCCACCGGGCGGGTCACCTACTCCGACCGAATCCAGTCGTGGTTTGGGTTTGATGGTACTGCCGAAGGCCTTGACACCGTGTACAATCCAATCCACGAAAAAGACCGGAGCCAGGTAGAGGCCGCTATCCGGCGGGCCCTAGAGCCTGGGTCGGATGGGATGTATGACGAGGAATATACCCTGATGAACCGGCTCACCGGGCAGGAGCGTATTATACATGCGCAGGGTATTGCGTTGTTTGATGCCAAGAAGAATCCTATTAAACTCACTGGTACGGCTCAGGATATTACCCCTCAGCGTACCTTGCAGCTATCGCTTGAACAACAGGTGCAGCAGCGTACCCGGGAGCTGGAAGCCGCCAACGAAAAACTGGCCGCTACGAATGAGGAGTACGCTGCTCTCAACCGAAAGCTGGAAGAAACCAATACCCACCTGCTTCGTTCCAACGAGAACCTCCAGCAGTTTGCCTACGTCGCCAGTCATGACCTGCAGGAGCCTCTGCGCAAGATTCAGCAGTTTGGCGACCTGATTCAGAACCGATACGGGCAAGCCCTGGGCGACGGGGCCGGGTACATAGTACGTATGCAGGCCTCGGCGGGCCGAATGTCTACCCTCATCGAAGACCTGCTGGACTACTCCCGCATATCTAACAGGCGGGAAACGAGTGCGGTCGTACCTTTGGGTGATGTGGTGAGCCGGGTGCTGTCTACTCTGGATTGGACGATTCAGGAAACTCAAGCCCAGATGATCGTGGAGCCACTCCCCAACATCCTGGGCGACGCCTCGCAGCTGAATCAGCTGTTCCAGAACCTACTATCTAATGCTCTGAAATTTCGCCGGGTGGATGGGACCACTGGGCACTCGGGTAGGATGGAGGCTCCCCAAATCCAGGTGCGCGCGGCGCAGGTACTCGCCACTGACCTACCGGAAAGCGTAAAGCCCGCCCGCGCGGCCACTACCTACCATCGCATTGATGTAGTTGATAATGGCGTTGGTTTTGATGAGAAGTACGTAGATCGCATTTTTCAGGTATTTCAGCGGCTGCACGGCAAGAGTCAGTACCCCGGTACGGGTATTGGGCTGGCGATCTGCGAAAAAGTAGCGGCCAACCATGGAGGAGCCATTACGGCCACCAGTAAGCCGGGGCAGGGCTCAGTATTTAGTGTGTATTTTCCAGCCTTCAAATAGACTTTAAAGCAATACTTGTAAAATTCAAACTATTTGCTTCTGCCAAGCCAGGTACGTACGCACTTTGGTAGATGCCTCTTCATAAACGATAAAAGACCGTCCGTGGACGGTCTTTTATCGTAATTTATTCAGGGAATGATAGGCCTACAACTCCCCCAGCGCCTTAATCAGATCCTCTACCTGCTCGGTAGAAGTGGCGGGAAAGTTGGCGATGCGTACCTGCGTAGCTTTATGCTCGCCGTAGCCGCTGCCGAGTACCAGTCCTTTGGCTTTTAGGGTAGAGATAATTTCTGAAGAAGGCTGTTTGGTGTTAGCTACTACCACCGTTTGCGAACGATGTTTGGACTCCTGCACAAACGGCTCAAAGCCCTCGTGCTGCTCAATGAACTTATAGATCAGTTTAGCTTTTTGCTCCGTTTCCTTTCTGATAGCCTCAACGCCTATCTTGTTCATATCTTCGGCTATCTTGCCTAACAGATATATACCCATCACGTTAGGAGTAGCGGGAGTCTCGTGGTTCTGGGCGTTTTTCCAGAGTGTAGGCAGGTCGTGGTGGGCGCCGATGGTGAGGTTATCGTACTTGCGCAGGCGCTCCGCTTTCTGCAGGCACTTCTCGTTCACAATCCACACACCAAGCCCGGAGGGTAGTCCGAAGGCCTTCTGTACTGAGAAGAAAGCAGTATCAATCAGGCTGTAGTCCAGGTCGGGATAGGGGGCTGAGGACACCATATCTACGGCGATCAGCTTGTCCGGATTGCTGCGCTTGATCTTATGTATATCCGATACACGCATCTGCACCCCCGAACTGGTTTCGTTGTGGGCGAGGCCAATCAGTTCGGCGTACTCGGGTACTTCTACCTCCGAAGCATCGAATCCCTGCCCCATGGGCTTCTCAAGCTTGTGGGCGAACTTGTGCAGGGCCTGGGCGTACTGGAAAAACTTCTTGGAGAAAGAGCCATTGACCAGGTGGTAGCTCTCGTGTTCTACGCAGTTGAGCAGGATACGCTCCCATGCTTCCGAAGCCGATCCCAGAAACAGGATTGCGTGCGTAGCGGGTACATTCAGAAGAGTACGGAGCTGCTCTACGGTATGCTGGTGGAGCGCGCGGTACTGCTGACTACGATGGGAGATAGACCCTAGCTGCTGTTCTACAAAGGTCTGCAGATGTTGCTCAAAGCTGGGGTAAAGCTGGGCCGGGCCAGGCGTGTAAAAGGTATATTTCATAGGAGAAGACAGAGTCAAATAAAAAGGCAATACGCAGAAGTAGACTGTTACAAACTAGCTTCTGCGTATTGCCTCAAAGTTTATTCTATAAACTATTAATAAAGCATCCGGAAGCGGATCGTACCGTCAATCTCTTTGAGTTCTTTGATAAACTCTTCGGAGTAATTCTTGGCAATATCCACGATTACATAGCCAATGCTTTCGTTGGTCTTCAGGTACTGACCTGTGATGTTGATATTGTTGTTGGCAAATATGCTGTTCAGCTTGGCCAGTACACCCGGTACGTTGGCGTGTATGTGCAGCAGACGGTGCGAGTTGCCTAGTTTGGGTAGCTGTACTTCCGGGAAGTTCACGCTGGCGTAGGTACTACCGTTGTTCATGTACTCGAGCAGTTTGCTGGGTACGAAGTGACCAATATTCACCTGAGCTTCTTCGGTACTACCTCCGATGTGCGGAGACAGGATTACGTTATCCAGACCGCGCAATTCGCTTACGAACTCCTCATCGTTGGTCTTGGGCTCCTTAGGAAATACATCCACACCGGCACCCGCTACTTTACCACTCTTAACGGCCTCTACCAGCGCCTTAATATCGACGACGTGACCGCGGGCCAGATTCATAAATATTACGCCATCCTTCATCATATCAAACTCGCGCTTGCCGATGAGGTTAGCATTCTCCTTACGACCATCTACGTGCATGCTTATTACGTCAGATATCTGAAGAAGTTCTTCCAGGGTACGTACCTTGCGGGCGTTACCGATAGCTAGTTTATCTACTACATCGTAGAAGTATACCTCCATACCCAGCGCTTCGGCAACTATCGATAGCTGAGTACCTATATTGCCGTAACCTATCATGCCCAGTTTCTTACCACGTACTTCAAAGCTGCCGTTGGCCGACTTATCCCACACGCCCTGGTGCATCTGGTTGCTCTTAGGCACAATGTTACGGATCAGCATGATCATCTCACCAATAGCCAACTCTACTACTGAGCGGGTATTGCTATAAGGAGCGTTGAAGACAGCTACACCACGTTCGGTAGCGGCTTCCAGATCTATCTGGTTGGTACCGATACAGAATGCACCGATCGCCATTAATTTATTAGCATTCTCAAGTACACGACGGGTGATCTGTGTCTTGGAGCGGATACCGATGATAGATACATCCTTGATACGCTCACACAGCTCGTCCTCGTCAAGGGCGCCTTTCACGAACTCTACCTTGAAGCCTTCTTCCTCAAAAGCCTGAACCGCTACGGGGTGTACGTTCTCCAGCAAGAGTACCTTGATACGGCTCTTGGGGTACGACTGGCTGCGGTTGATCTTGTTGTGGAACAGGAATTCGTCCAGGGAAGCCGCTACGTGATCAGCCACCTGTACCACGCGCTGGCGCTGTACGTTTTCGGTGAAAGCGTAGAAACGGTTAGCCAGCCCTGATTCGCGAAGTTCGTAGTCAGTATAGCCATCGCCGATTACGTACACATCACCGGACAGGTTCAGGGTACGCAGCAGCTTGATCTTACCACCGTCGGTTGACAGCACGTTGGCTTCATCAATCCCTACTATGGTGCCTTCATTATCAAACAAGAACTCATTGGCGTACACATGGTCTTCACGTACTCCCATCTCGGTTACGATGGGGACGATGAATTCTCTGAATCCGCTTGAAATTATATATATCTGATCTGCATACTCCGTCAGGAACTGCTTGTTGCGCTGGAATGAGTCGGATATCTTGGTACGCAGAAAATCAACGAGGATATCAATGTGCTGGCGGTTGGCCGACAGCAGCTCAATGCGGCGGCGCAGGCCTTCCGCAAACGACATCTCACCATTCATGCCCTTTTCGGTCAGGTCCCGAATTTGGTCTACGATACGCACGCGGTCAGGGTGTCCGGCCAGGGCAATGCTTGCCAGTTCGTCCAGTCCTTCCACTTTGGTGAAAGTACTATCAAAATCAATGATAAAGTACGTGGGGTTGATTGTTTGAGTCAACATGAAGCGGCAGGTGACAGATTTGCAATAGTATATTTTCTATAAGTCAAGTGATTAGTTTTAACCACTCTTCCTACAAAATTACAAATCTGTTAACTACCTCACTAATAAAAAAAAGCTCGTTTGTGCATAACTTGTTATTATTCAAGTAATACGCAAATTAATTCAAAAAACGGGCTCCTCCTGCAGGAATTTCAAGGCTCTCCACTCTGACCAGTAGGCACCATCGGTGAGTTGAGCGGGTCTAAAGCCACAATGGCCGCCGTCAGGAGTAAGCTCCAGCCACACGTTAGGATGATCCGCGATGAGCTGCTGTGGCAGGGAGTCCGGCGGTATGAGCGGGTCGTTTAGTGCGTTGACAATCAGAGTAGGTATAGTGATATCCTGTACATAATTCTTGGCGCTGGAGCGGGCGTAGTAGTCATCGGCGCTCTCGAAGCCGTGTATGGTAGCGGTAAAGATGTGGTCAAAGTCGTAGAAGCTCTTGACGAGCTGGTACTGGCTGGCGTCGATATGCTCGGGAAAGTGGAGGCCCTTCTGCTCTACCTTGGGCTTCAGGGTACGCAGGAACCGCTGCAGGTAGATGCGGTTTTCCCGCTTTTCGATGGCGCGGCTACAGGCCAGCAGGTCCATTGGTACACTGAATACTACCACTTTCTGTATGGCCGGATTTATGAATTTTTCCTGTTCGCCCGCATATTTGAGCGTAAGGTTGCCACCCAGGCTGAACCCCATCAGGTATAGCTCGTCGTATCCCTTGTTAAGCGCGTACTGTACTACCAGGTCCAGATCATCGGTAGCGCCACTGTGGTAGAATCGGGCCTGCTGATTCATTTCGCCGCTACAGCTCCGGTAGTTCCAGGCCAGGCAGTCGTAGCCGTGGCGGATCAGTAAGCGTACCATACCGAGTACATACTGCCGGGTACTGTTTCCCTCCAACCCGTGTGAAAGTATCACCAGGGGAGCTTTTTTCCCTACCGCCGCCTTTCCTCCTTCAGAAACAGCCCAATCCAGATCCAGGAAGTCCTGATCTGGTGTGGTAATGCGCTCACGCTGGTAAGGTACATCGTTGATCTTTCGGAAAAGAGCCGGATAAATACTTTGGAAATGCCCGTTGGGCAGCCAGAACGGGGCGATAGGAGTGTTGGTATGAACTAGGGGCATGCAGAAACAGCTATTAGACAAAGGTACTTAACTTTTAAACATACACGGAGAGGCCGAGGTTCATCACCAGGTATTTTCGGATGCAGGACAACTCTTATGCAGGGAGCCTGAGAAAAGCGGGAGCGGTTTTCCAACCAATAGGCAGTCTGGCAGGTCTTACTTCTAAACGTAAAATCATGAAAAAGTTAAGCCTGCTACTAAGCTTTGTACTACTTATTAGCTGCGAAAAGGAAGAGTTAAGTACAGTTGAAAGATCAATAGTAGGGAAGTGGCAGTTGGTGGAGTATTGCGTAAGTCCCGGCTCGGGGGAGTGTAATGCCCAAATGGCCACGGCTATCTATACACAGACTGTTGAGTTCAGAGAGGATGGCAGCTTTATAGAAAAGATACCGGAGCGGCAGAAGTTCTGGACCCCCATCATGAGCTCAGGGCAGTACCGGATACTCGAAGGTAAGGGCAAGATCGAATTTCAGTTTGATGTTTCGTCCAGCAGGACGCCCGTCGGAGTGGACTACCAACTTTCTGGTAATCGCATGACGCTGCTACCGGGTTGCTTCGAAGGGTGCCGGTATACCTACGAAAAAGTCAGATAACGGTCCGGTCGCTAGTTGTGGCGTTTCATTTCAGCCCTGCGCATAGGCATGGAGTCAATCAGTCCCATCAACTTATCCATGCTAACCGGATGCTCGCTTTGAAGTTTTAAGTCGCCATCCTTGCCAATGAGCCACACTCCGAATGCCTCCGGTTTGCTCTGGAACTGGCGGATGAGGTATCCCTGATCTTTCATACTCAGGCGATCTTTCACGCATTCGATCACTACTATATCCCGATCCGTCAGTTCAGCGGGCTGACTGGTCAGTATATCCTTCTGTGCCCTAAGTAGGTCTGACTCCTCTTCGGGCGCGTATACCAGCACGATTCTGTTCTTCCAGATCATGCGTTCGATGCGGCTCTGGAGTGAAGGTGCCTCCTGCCCAGCCCATACCATCATTATCAGCGCTATCCACATAGTTAAGCAGTTATAGTTGCTTAACCGTGTGTGGAGCGGATGGTTTCAGCTATTCAAACAAATCCTCGGAGCGGTCCAGCATCAGGATCGACGACTGCGGTACAATAACGTACTTTTCGCCATCGTATTCGAGATCTATGGCATTGCGCTGAAGGAATATAGCCACGTCTCCTTCTTTGGCCTGCAGGGGCATGTACTTTACTTTCTCCTCGGTTTCTTTCCAGGGTTCGTCCTCAGCGGGTACCGGTATGGGATACCCGGGGCCTACTTTTATTACATATCCGGTTTGTACCTGTTCCCGCTCAGTAACGGTGGGAGGGAGGTAAAGGCCACTATTAGTACGGTCGTTAGGGCTCTTGGGGCGTATAAGTACCCTGTCCCCAACAATGATGAGGCGTCTCAGTCGGTTATCGGCAGTAACTTCAAACATAGTAGTATCTATTAAGTAAGAAAGCATCCTGATGCGGGCATCAGTAGCTGTCCAGGTTTGGTATCTGTAAAACTCTCTGATTGGCTTCGTGCAAAAAACGTGCACGAATCGCTATTGTGCCAAAATGACAGCCGTCAGAACTGGAAGTAGATAAACTGATTAGATGTAAATACGCCCAGGAAGTAGCACAGGAAGGAAATAAGCCCAAACAGAATGAAGAACGCAGCGGTGTTGCGGGTGGGAATAAAAAGGTAATAGTGCTCCTTGACCAGCAGAAATACGATCAGAAAGGCGCAGAACCACATTTCAACACTATTGAAGGGCGAACGCAGGGGCGCATCCCACGAAAGTGTCAGTATTTTTTCGAGGATCATGAAAGCCTGACTGACAGGGGCCTTATCGTTTCGGAAAAATACCCACGTCAGCATCACCAGTACAAAGGTAAATAAGAGATTAGCCGCCGTGATGGCAGGATTCTTAGGTAGCTGAATACCCGCTTGCTTCATCCACTTATCCTTCAGGCCACCCAGTACAGAGTACAGACCGTGCAAGCTACCCCAGATCACGTAGTTCCAGCTGGCTCCGTGCCACAAGCCACTGACCAGAAACACCGTAAAGAGATTCATCTGGCGACGGGTTTCGCCCCGCCGGTTGCCTCCTAGTGGAATGTACAGGTAATCCCGGAACCAGGTAGAGAGCGATATGTGCCAGCGTCCCCAGAAGTCCGAGATAGAAGTAGCCTCGTAGGGGCGGTGAAAGTTTTCCATGAGCGTAAAGCCCATCACCCGTGACGCTCCGATAGCAATATCCGAATAACCCGAAAAATCGCAGTAGATCTGGAAGGTAAAGAATAGCGTAGCCACCAGCAGCGTAAGCCCGTTATGGTCTTCAGCGTTGTTATAGGCGTAGTCCACCATCAGGGCCAGCCGGTCAGCAATAACTACCTTCTTGAACATCCCGAAGGCCATCTGCATCAGACCTGCCTTGACATTCTCAAAATCGTACTTGAAGTAGGAGTGGTACTGGAAGAGCATGTTCTGCGGGCGCTCAATGGGACCGGCCACCAACTGCGGGTAGAACATGACGTAAAGGGAATAAATACCGAAATGACGCTCCGCGGTCTGGTTTCCCCGGTATACCTCAATAGTATAGCTCATAGCCTGGAACGTGTGGAACGACAGACCGATAGGCAGAATAATATTGCCTACGCCATTGACCATCCATTCAGCTACGCGGTGGGGCAGCAGGCCGTCCAGTGGTGGTACTATGGCCCTGAATCCAACTGTATTGAGTATGCCGTTAAGGCTTTCGCCCAGGAAGTCGTAGTACTTAAAGAAGGCCAGTATACCTATATTGGATATGAGGCTCAGCACCAGCAGAGCCTTTTTTTGCTTTTGATCCTGTGCTTTTTCAATCCAGATTCCCGCGTAGTAGTCAATGACGATGGTGCCAAACAGGATCAGGATATAGATCGGCTTGAACACCATGTAAAAGTAGCAACTGGCTGCCAGTAGTAGCACCCAACGGCCACGCCACGACAGGCTGTAATAAGCCAGGGTGACGACAATAAAGAAAATCAGGAACTGGAGAGAATTAAAAAGCATTGGGTCAGATGTACTCGCGGTTTACTATTTCTTCTTTGACAATAAAGAGCGGACGACCTTTGGACTGGAAGAAGATCCTAAGCACATATTCTCCAATAATTCCTAATGCCAGTAACTGCACACCGCTAAAAAGGATGACTACAAAAAGTAAAGCGGTGAAACCTTCGATTACAGGATTAAAGAACAGCTTCTTGATCACTACAAAAATAAGGTAGACCAATGATATCAGTATAGCTACCGCACCGGTATTGGTCATAAACTTGATGGGGAATTCACTGAAATTGAATATCCCGTTGTAAGCCAGCCGGAACAACTGCTTGAGTGAATACTTTGACTCACCCGCTACGCGCTCATCCCGCTCGTACTCAAAGCCGACCTGCTTAAAACCAATCCAGGTGCGCATACCCCGCAGGTAACGACTTTCTTCGGGCATCTTGATCAGCACATCGGCTACGCGGCGGCTAATGAGGGAAAAATCACCGCTGTCGAGCGGGATTTCGATGTACGATATAGATTTGAGCAGACGATAAAACAGATAGTAGCCGGTACGTTTGGCCATATTCTCCTTCCGCTTACGACGAACGGCATATACGACATCGTTGCCAGCTTTCAGGAGTTTATAAAATTCAGGAAGCAGTTCGGGGGGATCCTGTAAGTCTCCGTCAATAATAAATAGGCCTTCACTCCCCCGGGCTCTGGCTATACCCGCCGAAAGTGCCAGTTGATGGCCGTGGTTTCTGGAAAGGAATACGCAATGATATCTTGGATCGGTCAGGGCTACCTGACGCATCATGAGTGCTGTATTGTCCCGGCTGCCATCATCTATTAATACTACCTCAATAGAAATAGGACAACTGTCCATCAGGGCATTGAGCCTTTCTACTAAATGAGGGAACGATTCAGATTCGTTATATAATGGTGCTACAATGGATATTTGAGGAGTTTCCAAGTCTTTTACGTTTTATAAACGATTTCAGCAAAAATACATCTTTCAGCCTATATTGTTTTAAATCCTTGTTCTTCGGTGATGGTAATGGTCTTGATTATACCACTTTCTACCTGTCCGTCGCCTACCCTAAGTACTCCTAGTTCGTACTCTCCGGGAGTGATAAGTGAGTAGGGAATGATCAATGCGCGCCCATTGTCAAAAAGTCGGAATATATTCCGGCCCCGATACAGATTCTGATCTATTTTGAATACGTATAATTCTTTGCCCTTTCTCAAAAATGCGTAGGAACCGGTATTATAGCCGGCCGTATACGGAGTACCGGGTTCAATGACAAGCAGTGCCTCCGGAGTAGTCTGTACATCTACTTTAAGGGATGCCGGCAACGCCCCCTTCACGGTACGCATCTGGTCGTAGTAGGGTTTAAATTCGTCCGGGTACGTATAGATACCACGGGCTGTTACATCCTCCATCAGCGCCTCTACGTATTCGCCGGTAGGTGTACCCGGGAAGTGCCCCAACCCAAAGGAGTGATGTTCCTGGTTGAATACATTGACCAGTAGAGACTTCCGGCGTTCCACTATAGTCGGGAAGTAGTGCAGCAGGCTCATACCCCAGATAAAAATACCAAGCCCCAGCATAGTACGGAAGCCCCAGGTCCTCCACTTGTCCTTCGAGGTGGCTCCCAGGTAAGCCAGGTACCCTACTATCAGAAATACCGCCGGGTAAAGTTTATAATTACTCACGACCATAACTTCGAAGCCAAAACGGGGCCTCAGAAAACCAATGATTGAGGCATTGGCCAGGATGTACACCAGGACCCCAAAGGAAAAGTAGGTAATCTGTTGCTGATGGCTGATGGTCGCCTGCATACGCTCGGTGAAGCGGGGCATCCGAGCCGGCCAGCGGAAAGTCTGGCGTACCCACGGGAGGAGTAGTCCCAGTAGCCAGGGTACTATCCATAGCATGGACAGCAGCCCCATCAGAATGGGCAGCGCCGTACGGATCTGGATAGGACGCTCAAAAAAGAAGTCGAACAAGCCACCCAGAAAGGCAAAGAAGCCAAGGAACGACAGGTGGGGATGATTTTTGAAGTATTCGATACTGGCCTCGTTTCCCATGGTAGTCATACCCAGGAAGTACATCCAAATGGCTAAGCCACCCGCTACGATCCAGATGGCTAACTGCCGCCACTGTGACCACAGCAGCAGGATAGCAGCTCCACCCACCCATACAAAGATCCCGTTGCTCATGGCGAAGTTGGCACAGAAGCCGGCCAGGATGGCCCAGCCAAACCTGTTCCGGACCAGCAGGTACATGGTGAGGCAGACAAAAAATACGACTGGCTGGTGCTGCAGGCTACATATTGCCCACAGGAATATAAGGTGGTACTGGATCTGAAACAGCAGGAACGGAACCGGGAGGAAGTACTTGAGCGGGAGCTGGCTGCTCATGAAAACCTTCCAGAACAAGGCGAAGGTACCAAAGGTAAATAACGCGCCTACTATGTGCAGGTAAGTGAAGTGGAGGGTACCGGTGATCCAATAGTACATGACGGTCAGCAGCTTTCCGAATACCATCCGGTGCTCGTTGTTGGGCTGGAAGAGCAACTTTACTTTCTCACTAATGCTATCACTCAGGATCCATTTGTGTAGCAGGTCCGGGAAAGGCTCGAAGTCGTCAAACCAGGGTACATTAACCGAATAATGCAGCAGTACGTACACCCAGAAAATAACCGGCAACGCGGCAATGACTCCCAGCCCTAACTTTTTAGTAGAATTCACTTTACGTTGGTTTCGTCTTTTACGTAGATGTCCTTCTTACCATAGTAGCTGGACAAGCACTTGTTCCACAGATAAGTTGAGTCCTCCCGAATATCCTCCACGAATAGGGTAGAGGGCTGGGCATGCAGAGGGGGCAGAGAAACCACTGAATCAGGGGAGGCTTCAATCAACTCGTATCGATGGTACATCTCCTGATTGAAAGCGGCTGCCTTCCCACTTAGCCAGTCTTTGTATAGTAATCTAGTGTTGGTACTGCGATAAAAAGCCCAAAGTATAGAAAGTCCCAGAGCGGCGAATAGTACCATATAGGACCAGGAGGGGATACTGGAAGGGGTATCGAACCGGCGCTGCAGTAAGTCAGTCAGGATGCCTAGGTTATAAAACCACCCGATAAGGTAAAACAGGTACACGCAGTTGATAATACGGGGAGCTGGATTACCAATGCCATAGTAGGCTGGAAAAAGCTGTATTACCAATATGCCAAACCACACCAGCAGGGAGTACCAGAGCGGTACCTGGAAGTACGTTCGGGCCTGGGGGCTCATCCGGTACAGGATCAGGACCCAGGCCAGTGAGAACAAAAGCAGCGGCAGACTAATCCATTCAATAGAAAGCGTCGCCAGTTTTTGAAAAGAGGAGGTAATCGAGAGAGGAATATTACCACTGAGGGTATCGCCTCCCATGCGTACTTTGTTGCCAGGCGCTCTGGCGTAGAGGTAACAGGAAACTAAGGCTACCAAGGCAGTAAATACCATAAGCAGGTCCCACTTCCGCTGGATGAGCAGGCGGTATCCCCACCATGCCGCTATCAGTCCGCCTAGTATTACAAGGTTGGTTTCGCTGCTGCCAACGATGGCAAATACCAGAAAGCCTATCAGCACACCGGTCGCGATCTGGATAGGCCGGTTTTCCATACGGTACCACCGGAGTACTACCACAATCCAGCAAAGCGTAAGAATATTAGGGATGGTATAGGTCACAAATCCGGCCATCCAGTAAAAAGCTTCGGCTATACTGGCCAGATTGAGGATGTACAAAAAGAAGATAACTCCCGCAAAACCAGCATGGGCCAGCCGGGAAAGGGTCGGCGTAAGCTCGCGGGCTAGCAGGTACAGGGAGACTGCCAGGCCTGCTAATAGTAGTAGTGGCAGTACCTTGAAGCCTTCCACCCAATAAAACAGGAGTGGATTGGTATGATTGAGCAGGATACCGAAGTACCGTCCCGACCAGCCAATGTAGTACCAATTCATCGCTTCCAGCCAGCCGTACTGAAACACTGTATCAATATAGCAGTAGTCATCGGCCGCAGAGGGATGATTGTAGAGCGACAGTACGATCAGGGGCAACAGAACGGTAACCAGCAGGACAATATTCAGCCAGTTACCGGCAATGCGGTATTTCTTATACAGGTTATTCATTCACTACTTTCTCAATGATATAGCGTGGGCGGGCTTTTACTTCTTCGTATATCTTTCCTATGTACTCGCCGATGAGGCTAAGCGCTATCATATTAAATCCGCTGAAAAATGTAATAGGCAGGATGGTGGAGGTCCAGCCTGGAATGGTTTCACCCACTAGGTAAGCTACCACAATATACGTTACGATAGCCATGGCCAGCATGAAGTTCAGTACGCCAAAGTACAGGACCAGGCGCATCGGGAAGTTTGTAAAAGATGTAATACCATTCCAGGCAAAGAGCAGCATCTTGCTCAGGGGGTACTTGGTTTCGCCGGCGGTACGCTCCAGACGTTTGTAGAACACCTTGTTGCTCTTGAAACCAATCATCGGAATGATCCCGCGCAGAAACAGGTTCACTTCCCGGAAGTGCCCCAGCTCCTGCAGGATGCGGCGGTCCATCAGGCGAAAATCAGCGTGGTTAAATACCACGGGTACGCCCATTTTTTGCATTACCTTATAGAAACCTTCGGCCGTTGAGCGCTTAAACCAACTGTCGGAGCTGCGGTCATCGCGCACTCCGTATACGACCATGGCACCTTCCTGGTAGCGCTGGATCATAGCCGTAATGGCATTGATGTCATCCTGTAGGTCCGCATCAATGGTTACAAAGCAGTCAAAGTGATCTATATGGTGCTCCAGGCCGGCCAGGATGGCGCTCTGGTGACCAAAGTTACGTGATAGCTTTACCCCGATAATATCCGCATCCTTCAGGCTGAGTTCTTCTATGATCTCCCACGTGCGGTCCCGGCTTCCATCATTTACAAAACATATCTTGCTATCGGGGGTAATGAGCCCCTGTTGTTTGATATCAGCGTAATAAGCTTTAAGGGTACTGTAGGTATAATGTAAGATGGCTTCTTCGTTATAACACGGAATCACTAACAGCAAGTGAGCTGGTTTCATAGATATGCTAAGTTGTGCGAGGCAAAAATATAAACTTATCGGTTTTTCTGTACCTTAGATTGCCAATTGATTAATACCGGATAGGATATTACCGCTAGCAATATAACTAACGTTCCTACATAAAAACCAGTAGTCATTCGTTCTTTTTCCCCAAAGATCAGAAAGGCCAGCGCTATTCCATATACGGGTTCAAGATTGACCGTTAGGTTAACCATATACGCCGAAAACTGTTTCATCAGATGCGTACCCATGGAGTAGGCGTACACCGTACATACCCACGCCAGTATTAGTATCCATAGCCAGTCGCTAGCCTTGGGCCACAACGAGATACCCTGATTCCATTCCATGGATTGGAACAGCAAAACAAATACCAAAGAACATACACTGGCACCAATCATTTCGTAAAAGGTAATGACAAAGGCATCGTGCCGGCGCACCAGGTGGCTGTTGAATACCGTAAAGAGTGAGGCCAGAAAAGCGGAACCCAGCGCCAGGATCAGACCCAGTGCGTGGTCAAACTCAAACCTGAATACAATATAAAGCCCCACTACCGCTACCAAACCTAAGCCTACTTCGACCGGACGAATGCGCTGCCGGTTAATAGCGGGCTCAACCAGACTTGTCCAAAGCGAAGTCGTGGACATCCCCGCCAAGCATACCGAGGCCGTGGCTATCCGGGCTGAGGCAAAAAACAGGATCCAGTGCAGTGAGAGCAGGAAGCCCACCAGTAGCATACGCACGGCGTCGGAAGCAGGGATGCGAAACTTTTTCTTTCGGATGTAGAGTACTGCCGCCAGGCCTACCGCTGCCAGTACCGTACGATACAGTACCAGTACAGTTGGTGAAACCGATACAAGCAGCCCCAAAATAGCCGTAAATCCCCAGATGAGTACCAGAAAATGCAACTGCAGGTACGACCGCAGGGGAGGTGATGCCGGTTGACTCATCGGGGTAGGGTCTTGAAAAGAACCAATCCAATGACCGAGAATACAATATTAGGTAGCCACACGGCAAAAAGCGTATTGATGTTACCGGCCTCGGCCACTCCCTTGGATAAGAGGAAGAACAGAATATAAATAAATGCCAGCAGGAAGCCCATCGCTATCTGCCAGCCTACTCCCCGACGACTTTTACGCGCTGATACAATTACGCCAATTGCTGTCAGAATTAGAATGGCGAAAGGCTGCGTAAAACGGGTGTACTTCTCGATCAGATATACTTCCACCCCGTCGGCGCCCCGGCTCTGCAGCAGCTCGATGTAGCTGTTAAGCTCAGGCAGAGTAAATGTCTCGAAGAGGTGGTAGTTGCTCTCAAAGTCCTTCGGACTCAGGTTGATTGTCGTATCAATCTCTGTGCCGTGGGTGAGTTTTTCCTGTAGGCTGTCAAGCGTCCGGATGCGGTAGTCATGGATCGTCCACTTCTTTTTTTCGGGCTGCCATACGATACGGTCTGCCGAGAGTTTCTGTACCAGTTTATTATCACGGATGGTTTCGAGTGTAAACTTATTACCCGTTTTGGTGGCTACGTTGTAGCTTTCAAGGTAAGCGTATACTTCGGGGGCTATCTTGATGTGGACGTTACGGCCATCATAGAAGAATTCATCCTTGACGTACTGCTGTTCAAACGCGTTACGCACCTTGTTGGCTTTGGGAAGTACCCAGCCCACCAGATAAAACGTCAGGAGCCCCAGCACGGTAGCCCCCATAAAGTAGGGGAGCAGCAGGCGACCAAAACTAATACCCGTACTCAGCATGGCCACGATCTCGGTGCGGGCGGCGATGCGGGAGGTAAAAAAAACCGTAGCTATGAACACCATCAGCGGACTGATGTAGTTGGCCCAGTAGGGGATCAGGTTGAGGTAGTAATCAAAAAGGATAGCCCGGGCGGGAGCTTGCTTGTTGATGAAGTTATCTATCTTCTCAGTATAGTCAATTACACAGATAATCAGTACGATCACCATGGCCACAAACACGTACGTCAGCAGGAAGTTCTTGAGCAGATAGCGATCCAGTATTTTAAGTTTCATAGGGGCAGACAGGCCTTACAGGCGTTGTACTAGTACATTTTTGGACACTTCCTGGCTTATAAATAAAGTGCGCTGGTTATTGATCTGGATCAGGGCAGATTTATCAAATTCATTGACTTCTTTAATTTCAATCTCACAGCCCAGGGTAAGGCCGGAGCGGTCGAGGTGCTGCAGAAAAGGCGTTGTATGCTCTAGTACCCCCATCATCAGGGCTTTGTTACCCATGGCTATATCCGAAAGTTTCATGTAATCGGGTACGGGCATATTGCCTTTGGCGTCGGGTATGGGGTCGCCGTGCGGGTCAAACTGCGGGTGGTCCAGAAAAGCATCCAGCCGCTCTACCAGCCTGTCTGACGGGATATGTTCCAGTTCTTCGGCAATGTCGTGTACTTCATCCCAGCCAAATCCCAGCTTCTCTACCAGAAATACCTCCCACAGCCGGTGCTTTCGTATCACTTTCAGCGCCACCTTCTGACCCTGCTCCGTAAGGCGTACCCCCTGGTACTTCTTGTAGTGGATCAGCCCTTTGTCGGCTAGTTTGCGAAGCATATCCGTAACCGAGGCCGCCCGGGTAGCCGTACTTTCTGCCAGCGCATTGGTACTTACCTCCAGATCCTCCCGCCCCGACAGGTTATGGATAATTTTCAGATAGTTTTCTTCTGTGAACGAATTCTGCATTGCTTGCCAACTCCGGTTGCGAAGGATTTTCAACTCTAATAACGCAAAAGTACGATTTACTTATTATAATTAAAAAAATTTAGGCTAGTCTAAAAATGTATTTAAACTTATTTCTATATTTGCTTTCAGATGGTACGAACTTATTTTAAGATAGTTAGTTAAACCTACTGAATATGGATAATGGATTACTCTCACATATGCCCCTAATTAACAAGGATCAGCCCTCACGATTGGGGGCGAGCCGGCAGGGGCTTCCTTCGCTTCCTGAGGTTCATGCCTCTATTGAAGTACCCGAAGGAGCTGGTTTTTGGAAAAAAATGAGGGCCTTTATAGGGCCCGGACTAATGGTAGCCGTAGGGTACATGGACCCCGGTAACTGGGCTACTGATATCGAAGGCGGATCAAGATTTGGTTATACGCTGCTTTCAGTTATTCTGATCTCTAATGTATTCGCTATGCTGCTGCAGCACCTGGCCCTGAAGCTGGGTATCGCTACGGGACGTGATCTGGCGCAGGCATGCCGCGATTACTATTCGCGACCCGTAGCTTTTGGGCTGTGGGTACTGTGTGAGATCGCTATTGCGGCTACGGACTTGGCCGAGGTAATCGGCTCGGCTATCGCGCTCAATCTGCTGTTTGGCATGCCTCTGCCGATGGGCGTAGTTCTGACCGGCTTTGATGTATTGCTGATCCTGTACTTCCAGCATAAGGGATTCAGGGTACTTGAGAGTATTGTAGGCGGGCTTATTGCCATTATTCTGGTGAGCTTCCTGTACGAAATGTTTATTTCGCAACCTTCTATGTCAGGTATTCTGGGTGGATTGGTGCCACAAACGCAGATCGTAACGGATTCGTCCATGCTGTACGTTGCTATTGGTATCCTGGGAGCGACTGTTATGCCGCATAACCTGTACCTCCACTCAAGTATCATCCAGACCCGGGCCTATAAGCAGGACGAAGTTAGCAAGAAGAGTGCTATTAAGTTTGCTACCATTGACTCTACAGTATCGCTGGCCGTAGCTTTTGTTATCAATGCTTCTATTCTCATCCTGGCAGCGGCGGCTTTCCATGGCAATGGCCACTTCGGCGTGGCTGATATTACCGATGCTTACCACCTGCTGGACCCTCTGCTGGGTGTGAAGCTGGCAAGTATATTCTTTGCGGTGGCGCTACTTGCATCCGGTCAGAACTCTACCCTAACGGGTACCCTGGCTGGTCAGATCGTGATGGAAGGCTTCCTGAACCTGCGCCTGAAGCCGTGGCTGCGCCGACTGATTACGCGGCTTATAGCCATCGTACCGGCACTGGTCGTAGCCATACTGTACGGCGAGCGTGGTGCTACGGAGCTGCTGGTGCTGAGCCAGGTGATCCTGTCGCTGCAACTGAGCTTTGCGGTAGTACCTCTGGTAATGTTTACCAGTAACAAAGGCCTGATGGGACGCTTTGCCAACAGCCGTGCATTGACCGCCCTGAGCTGGGTCATCGCTCTGATCATCATGATACTGAACGGATACCTGTTGCTGGATACCTTCATATAGCGCTCCCAGGGCCATATCCGTAAAATTCATACGCTAGGGGATGCGATCTTTGCAGGGGGTTTTATAACTTTCGCTGTTTTTCAGGGAGAATATAAAATGGATACCCACAAACATACCGACAGAATTTCATTAGCGGGGTCATTAGTTGCATTAGGTATTATCTATGGTGATATCGGGACCTCTCCCCTTTATGTAATGCAGGCTATCATTGGTGAGTCAGGTATAACTGATGAGATTGTATACGGAGCTTTATCGTGCATAATCTGGACACTTACCCTTCAAACCACGGTTAAATACGTAACACTGATCCTCCGGGCCGACAACCGGGGTGAGGGAGGAATCTTTGCTCTGTATGCCCTCGTACGGCGTCATGCCAAGTGGCTTACTATTCCGGCTATTATAGGAGGTAGTACCTTGCTGGCTGATGGAGTTATTACACCGCCTATATCCGTATCGTCAGCTATAGAAGGTCTTAAAATTCTCTATCCAACCATTGAGACGATCCCCATTGTCATCACTATTATCACTATTCTTTTTCTGGTTCAGGCTTTTGGTACTCAAATAGTCGGGAGAGCTTTTGGTCCTATCATGATCGTTTGGTTCTCTATGCTGGCTGTATTAGGTCTGAATCAGATTACTCAGCATCCTGAGGTATTAAAGTCCTTCAATCCCTACTATGCCTACTTATTACTAGCTGAGCATCCGGGTGGGATCTGGTTATTAGGGTCCGTATTTCTGTGTACTACCGGAGCGGAGGCTTTATACTCCGATATGGGGCACTGCGGAAGAGGGAATATTCGCGCTACCTGGATATTTGTAAAAATTGCTCTTTTACTCAACTACCTTGGGCAGGGAGCCTGGTTGATTGTACATGCCGGAGAATTGCTACATGGTCGTAAGCCTTTCTACGAAATCATGCCTAGCTGGTGGCTACTGCCCGGTATTGCCATTGCTACCTCGGCGGCTATTATTGCCAGTCAGGCTATGCTCACCGGATCGTTTACACTTATTTCGGAGGCGATTCGACTTAACTTCTGGCCTAAGGTAAGACTAATCTATCCTACCAATGAAAAAGGACAGTTGTACGTACCCAGTATCAACTGGCTGATCTGGGCCGGTTGTGTGGGAGTTGTGCTGTACTTTAAGGAGTCAGCTAACATGGAAGCCGCCTATGGACTGGCTGTAAACATGACTATGATCATGACTACCTTCCTGATGACCTACTACCTGTATGTACATCGGGTAAATATGTGGTGGGTAATAGGGTTTCTGGTTCTATACCTGTCTATTGAGCTTTCATTCTTGGGAGCCAATCTCCTTAAATTTACCCATGGAGGCTGGGTGTCGCTGCTGGTAGGTAGCCTTGTAGCCGTAATTATGACGGTATGGCTGAGAGCTTTCTATATTAAGTTGCGACTGACCGAGTACGTCAAGCTGGACGATTATCTACCGGCTCTGCGGGAGCTAAGCAATGATATAAGTATCCCTAAGTACACGACGCACCTGGTATTCATGTCCAATGCCTCCCGGGTATCAGAAATTGAGACTAAGATTATCTACTCCATCTTTCAGAAGCGTCCCAAGCGGGCGGATATCTACTGGTTTGTGCACGTAGAGACCACCGACGATCCCTATACTATGGAGTATAAGGTGAATGTGATTGAGGAGGATGACGTGATCAAAGTGACTTTCCGACTCGGGTTCCGGGTGGAGCAGCGGATCAACATGTTCTTCCGTCGGGTAATTGAGGACATGGTGAAGAATAAAGAGGTGGACATTACCAGCCGTTACGAATCCCTGAACCGGCATAACATCACGGGCGACTTCCGCTTTGTGGTACTTGAACGCTTCCTGTCCGTCGAAAACGATCTGCCTTTATTTGAGCAGATGGTCATGAAGGCTTATTTCGCCATTAAGACTATCACTACATCCGAAGATAAGTGGTTTGGGCTGGAAAGTAGTTCGGTAAAAGTGGAGAAGGTACCGCTGGTAATCCGTCCGATCGAAAACGTCAAGTTAAAGCGGGTATATAGCTAACAGCTTTCATCCTTCCATCTAAAAGATAAGCCACCGGTTCCAATGAGCCGGTGGCTTTTTTATCGCTGTTTTTATAACCCTGACTGCCCTTCGGTTGTAGTAGTTATACAGTTTCACATCTTCATTAGTCAAAACTGAGAACTCAATGGCAGCTGAAACCTATGAGCACAATACGTCAGGATCAGATTGGCTGGCTAAGTATCTGCCCCTGGTCCTGTCGATCAGTATAATAGGGGGAGGAGTACTTTGCTACTTTCTTATTCCGGATTTTCAACAGTTCTGTCAGGAGGCCTGGCAGGTACTTACCAGTAGCGATCAGGCTCGTATCGCTAAGTGGATCAACCAGTTTGGCTTCTGGGGACCGCTGTTGCTACTCGTCCTGTTCATTGTCCAGATGCTGGCCTTTGTACTGCCGTCCTGGCTGCTGATCCTGGTTTGTACGGTTGCCTACGGCCCCTGGTGGGGGAGTGGGCTGGCCCTGATAGGCATCCTGTTCGCTTCTACGGTGGCTTATTTTATTGGTAAAATGCTGAATGAACATACGCTTCTGGCGTTACTGGGCGAGAAGTCTGAGCGCAAGATGCGTGCCTACCTCGAAAGCTACGGGCTGGGTACTGTCATCGTATTCAGGCTAGCCCCCTTTCTTTCCAACGATACCATCAGCTTTGTAGCCGGACTCACCCGCATGAACTTCTGGCGTTTCATGATGGGAACAGCCATCGGCATCAGTCCGCTGATTATACTAATGGCTTACCTGGGTGGAGATATAAATCGTCTGAAGCAAGGCCTGATCTGGGCGAGTGTGGTCTGTATCATAGGATTTTTTGCGTATGTATGGTGGGATAAGACTAAGGGCCCCGAGTCACGTAGCCGCGCGCAGGAGTAACTATCACTGGATGTGACGGAGAGAGCGTGTGTAGTAGAAGCCTCTGAATGGCCACTTTATCATGTAGCTAAATTATTCTATCACATAAAAACAAACTGAGACATGAAGTACAGAAGGCTAGGGAAAACTGAATTTAGAGTATCCGAAATCAGCCTGGGTACCTGGCAGGTCGGAGGGAAATGGGGAGAGGAGTTTAGCCACGAAAGAGCGGATGAGATACTGAATACGGCCGTAGATGCCGGTATAAACTTCATAGACACGGCCGATGTATACGGTGGGGGCGAGAGCGAAAAAGCAGTAGGTCGTCTGGTGCGTAACCGCTCGGAGCAGATCTACGTCGCTACCAAATGCGGCCGTCAGCTCAGCCCTCACGTCAATGACTCGTATACGCCTGATGCGCTGAGGAAGTTTGTAGAAGGCAGTCTCAAAAATATGAATCTCGAACGGCTGGATCTGATTCAGCTCCACTGTCCGCCCACCGAAGTATACTACCGGCCTGAGATATTCGAGCTGTTTGAGCGCCTGAAAGACGAGGGAAAGATTGATCAGATAGGAGTAAGCGTCGAGAAAGTAGAGGAGGCGCTGAAAGCTATTGAATACCCCAACGTCGCGACGGTTCAGATTATATTTAACATGTTTCGTCAGCGGCCCGCGGAGCTGTTTTTCGGAGAGGCCAGTCGACGCGATGTAGGTATCATCGTGCGGGTACCTCTGGCGAGTGGATTGCTGACCGGAAAGTTTGACGAACAAACAACATTTGACAAAGGAGACCACCGCAACTTCAACCGCAACGGCGACGCTTTTGATAAGGGAGAGACTTTCTCAGGAATAGATTACCAGACGGGGGTAGAGGCCGCCCGCGAGCTTCAGGAGGTATTCCCTGCTTACGAGAATCTGGCTCCGATAGCGCTTCGCTGGATCCTGAACTTCAATGAGGTAAGCTGTATTATCCCGGGGGCTTCACATCCGGGGCAGGTAGTCTCTAACCTGCACGCCCAGGAGATACCCATGCTTTCGTCGGCTCAGCTGGCAGCCGTTCAGGATATCTACGAGCGCCGAATCAAAAACAGAGTACATCACCTGTGGTAGGAGTTTAGAATCATTTAGAAAGCGTCATGTGGGGAGGCCGTGTTGCGACACAGCCTCCCTCTGTTTTGTAGGACCGGGGCATCCTGTCACAGCATTTGCCGAGGCTGTTACAAGGTGCTTACATACCCTAATTGTACTGTATGAGCTTCGGTAGAGATCTGTCCACCTAAAAAAACAATGTGTATACCAGCGTGTTAATAAAATGACCCACACACGAATTAGGAGGATGAATGAATTTTTAGAAATCGTAGGAATAGTAGTCGTGATATGGACTTTTATAGAAGGCCTCTGGACGACCATATGGGTAGACGGAAACTCCGGCCCCCTCACCTCCAGGCTAACGTCCTGGTTCTGGAAGATGCTGCGCCTGGTGGTAGGTAATCGTAATCATAAGCTGCTGAGCCTGGCGGGGCCTCTTGTGCTGTTTGGTACAGTTGCCGTGTATATTTTGCTGATCTGGCTGGGCTGGACGCTTATTTTTTATGCTCAGTCCGATGCCATCGTCAACAGTTCTACTACGGCTTTACCTGATTTTTCGGATGTACTCTGGTACATCGCCTACACCATGTTTACGGTAGGGAACGGAGGGTTTATTCCCAATGGTAACACCTGGCAGGTACTGAGCGCCTTTGTAGCCTTTAGCGGCATGGCTATGGTTACTCTTATGATTACCTATCTACTGCAGGTAGTGGCCGCTGTGGCCCAGAAAAGAGCCCTGGCTAGTCAGATTACGGGTGTAGGGCAGACTGCCGAGGAGTTTGTAATAAAGCAGTGGGATAAGGACAGCTTCGGGGCTATTGAGCTGCAGCTTAGCTCACTGTCACAGCAATTGGCTCAGATCACCGAACAGCATCTCTCATTCCCTATTCTGCACTTTTACCACGCTGCCCGGGTCGAAAAGTCCTTGAATGTGGCCGTAGCCATTCTTGACGATGCGCTTTCCCTGATTGAGTTGGGGGTGGATGAGAAGTACCATCCTCCTCAGACCATTCTTTCCTCGACCCGTAAGTCCGTAGATAGTTTTCTTACGACGTTGCAGTCTGCTTTTATTCAGACGGCCGATGAAGAGCCCCAGCGGCCTGATCTGGGACGCCTCCGTGAGGCAGGCCTGCCGGTGGTAGACGAAAAGCAGTTTGAAGACAGGATGGCTAACCTAACCCAAAGGAGAAAGCTCCTCCTTGGATTTATTAATAACGGAGCCTGGCACTGGCCAGCCCCTAACAAATAAAGCTATGGACAAGACTGTATTTTTCTGGAGCGGTTGGGAGCCCATTCTGCGGATTGTGGTGGTAGGTACCATTACGTATCTGTGCATTGTGCTGCTGCTGCGCGTTTCGGGTAAACGAACACTGGCCAGCATGAATGCCTTTGACTTTATTATCACTGTTACGATGGGCTCGGCTTTCGGGCGTGTCCTTACGGCTAAGGGAGTATCGGTATCGGAGGCGGTCGTCACATTTTTGCTGCTGGTCTCGCTACAGTACATTTTTTCGTTTCTCGAAGTACGGTCTGACTTCTTCTCCCGACTCATTACTTCGCAGCCTACTCTATTGTACCACGGAGGTAGTATACTGGAAAAAAACATGCGTAAAGAACGCATTAGAAAAGAGGAGTTATTGGGAGCCGTAAGAAAGAAAGGATGTAGCGGACTCGAAGAGGTAAATACTGTAATTCTGGAAGCGGACGGTTCTTTTTCGGTTATAAAAAAGTCAGGTGATGAGGCTAAGTCTATTCAGGGAGTGACGACTTAAACCAAGAGGGGCAGGTACATGTACCTGCCCCTCTTGGTTTAAGTGGCGGCTATTCATCCCACAACTCGGCGGTGGTGGTGTAGTAAGCACCCTCTCTAACCCAGGTACTGCCGTTGACATACCGGAAGTGGCGGTCGAGTTCTGAGATCTGAGCCATATCATCATCGTCCAGTTCAACGGAGGCTGCCTCCAGATTCTGATGCAAACGCTCAGGGCTCACTGATTTGGGTATAACCGAAGTACCCCGGATAACTGCCCAGCTAATCAGAACCTGCGCTGGTGAGCAGCCGTGTTTCTCGGCGATAGAGGCAACGGTTTCATCCTTTAGCAGGACTGGATCATCAGCCTTTACCAGGTGTACTGGACGGTCGCTGGACCCGAGGGGAGAGTAGGCCGTTATATGAATATTTACATTCTTACAGTAGTTCAGCAGTACATTCTGCTGTAGGTACGGATGCATCTCCACCTGGTTCATTTCAGGGTGTATGCGAGCTGTTGTCAGCAGATTCTTGATCTTTTCCATGCTGAAGTTCGACACGCCTATATGGCGGGCCAGTCCCTGATCCACGCATTGCTCCATACCTTCCCAGGTTTCGGCAAGAGAGACTTCATCGAGACTCAGAAAATCTTCCACGCTACCCGGAAAACCAACACCTTCCTTCAGAGCCACCGGCCAGTGAATAATGTACAGGTCAAGGTAGTCCAGGTTGAGGTCCTTCAGGGTTTTCTGCAAGGCCGGTACTACCTGATCCTTGCGGTGCGAATTGTTCCATAGCTTGGAGGTTACCCACAGGTCCTCGCGCTTTACGAGACCCGACTCAATGGCATCTTTGAATGCCTGGCCTATTTCCGCTTCATTTCCATAAATAGCCGCACAATCAATGTGACGATACCCGATCCGGATGGCTTCCATCACCGCTTTGTACACTTCGCCTTCTTTAGATTTCCAGGTACCCAGTCCGATAGCTGGCATGGTATCGCCATTCTTGAATGGTAGTGTTTTCATAAGGTAGGGATAGTAGTTAAAATTAGTTTGTGGAATGATGTAATTAGTCGTGTCATGACAGCAGCGTCCTCAACCGGACAATCTGGTATATTAGTACCTTGCTCTATTGAAAGACCTTTTCTTAAGAAAAGAACGGGTAGAGCCGGCAGCACCGGAAGGCTTGAGCTGCCACCAGAGCATCCCCTCTTTCTCCAGGTACTGCTCAAAGTTCAGTTTCTGAAGGGTTCGCTGGGAGGCTATGTTATCTTTCTCCGTCTCGGCCACTACACACGTGACCCTTGGCTGCTCAAAAGCCCAATAGACCAATCCACGGAGTGCTTCGGTCATGTAGCCTCTGTTCTGGAAGTCGTCATAGATGCCATACCCAACCTCGATTTCACCCGCTTCGTTGGGTTCGCCTTTGAAGCAGAGATCTCCCACAATCACATTCTCTTCTTTGTGAATGATGGTCCAGAGGGTAAAGAAAACCTGAATTTTGAACAGACCATCAATGGTAGGAAGTAGCATGACTTCCAGCGCTTCTTTCAAAGCCGGTGGCACCTCACGCGGAATTGGCTTTACGCCCAGGTCTGCTTCCAGTGAATAATCCGTAAGGGTGTACTTCTTGAGCTGTCGCTGCGTCAGGGGGACTATATAAAACTGTTCAGTTTCTACTACAGGTGTTGTCATATGTCTAGATAGGTGTGTGGATTCAAAATTATAGATTGTATTCTTTTAAACTATCCGAAAGGCCCAAAATGAACTTGACGGGTTGTGGATATAGCAGGTTAAATATCTGTACCACTGATAGACTGCTAATCTACTATTAATTAAAGTATGTGTTGACTTATGCTAAGTGATATAGGCAAAAAAGAGTGATTGTATTTTTACAATTTATCTAAAATCATAACTTTGAGCACCGTAGTATAGTTATAGGACTCGGACATTCTCTCATTCAACTCAAAATCCATGAAAATACTCATTACCGGAGGAGCCGGGTTCGTGGGGTCATCGTTAGCCATTTCGCTCAAAATTAATTATCCTGATTATCAAGTATTCGCGCTGGACAACCTCAAACGCAGAGGGTCAGAGCTCAACCTAAGCCGTCTGAAGCAGCACGGTGTGGAGTTTCTGCACGGTGATATACGGAGTAAAGAGGATTTTGATGCCCTGCCTGCTGTGGACAAAGTTATTGAAGCTTCGGCAGAGCCATCGGTATTAGCCGGATTGGACGGTACACCCGACTACCTGATCAATACCAACTTATTTGGAACGGTCAACTGCCTCAACTACGCGCTTAAACACAAAGCTGACTTTATATTCCTGTCTACCAGCCGTGTGTATCCAATCAAGACTATTGAGACACTGAATTTTGTGGAGGAAGAGACACGCTTTGCGTTATCCGACGATCAGCCGGTACCGGGCGTATCATCCAAAGGTATCGCCGAGAACTTCCCTCTCGACGGAGCCCGTTCCCTCTATGGTACTACCAAGCTGGCTTCGGAACTCCTGATTCAGGAATACAATGAATTCTACGGCCTTAAGACCGTGATTAACCGCTGCGGCGTATTGACCGGCCCCTGGCAAATGGGTAAGGTGGATCAGGGGGTGATGGTACTCTGGATAGCCAAGCACTACTTTGAGCAGCAGCTGGGGTACTTTGGGTACGGTGGTACCGGTAAGCAGATTCGCGACATGCTGCACATCGACGACCTATATCGCCTCATCGACTGGCAGTTGCACAACCTCGATAAAGTAAATGGCGAGATCCTGAACGCTGGAGGTGGCCTTGAGAGCAGTGCTTCGCTACAGGAGCTGACCAAAATCTGTCAGGAGGTAACCGGCAAGACCATACCTATCAAGTCTGTTGCTGAAACCCGTACTGCCGACATCCGTCTGTACGTGACTGATAATACCAAGGTTACCGCCATGACTGGTTGGAAGCCTGAAATCGGTATCCGTAAGATCGTGGAGGACATTGCCGCCTGGCTGGCCGAGAACGAAAAGGACCTGGCACCAATTCTAAAATAGTTAATTTGACCTATAAGCTTTGAAGGGCAGTGTATCAGAAGATTTTTCAGGATACACTGCCCTTTTAGTCTTAATTCCTAGACTGTGCAGGCCATAGCGTTGCTTTTTTGGTTATATAAGTACACCCATCTACGGAATGCGCTATGAAGATTATTGAATGCCCCCGGGATGCCTGGCAGGGATACCACCCATTCATACCTACTGAACAGAAAGTTGAGTACCTTAACACTTTGCTTCGGGTTGGCTTTGACACCATTGACTTTGGGAGCTTTGTGTCAGCTAAGGCTATGCCTCAGGTGAGTGATACGGAGGTAGTAATCAGGCAGCTTGACTTATCTGGCACCAGCACCCGTTTGTTAGCCATTGTTGCCAACGAGCGGGGAGCACAGCAGGCCTGTCAGTATGAGCAGATCAGCTACCTGGGGTATCCTTTTTCTATTTCCGAAACATTTCAGCTACGCAATACCAACGCTACCATTGAGGAGTCAGTGGGTAGGGTAGAAGCTATTCAGAAATTGTGCCGGCAACACGGCAAAGAACTGGTGATCTATATATCCATGGGTTTTGGTAATCCCTATGGCGACCCCTGGAATGCCGGTATAGCCCTCCATTGGGTTGAGCAGCTTGCTGCCTTGGGTGTGCGCATATTTTCTCTGGCTGATACGGTGGGCGTAGCTTCTACGGATAATATTAAGACTATATTCAGTCAGCTTGTTACTTCCCGTCAGGATCTGGAGTTCGGTGCCCATTTTCATACAACACCCGCTGGATGGTACGATAAGGTAGCTGCCGCCTACCAGGCCGGCTGCCGCCGGTTCGACGGAGCCTTGTTTGGCTACGGGGGCTGCCCAATGGCTCAGGACGAATTAGTTGGAAATATTTCTACCGAAAACCTGCTGGACTTTGTGCAGGAGAATCAGGAACTCATGGCGCTGGACTACGATACCCTGGGCGAGGCAAAACGCTTGTTCTCGTCGCTTATAATCTCTTAGCTATATTTTATGATCTATCCTGACTACTACTTGTGTAGATCTGTGATAGCCCCTTAGTATATATACCCAAGCTAGTAGCTTACAGGTGCTAACAGTAACTGATCTAATACTTACCCTACTACCTGATTATGCGCTTTTATACAAGAGAAGATATTCAGTCATTCAGCCAGATCGCTTTCAACTATATCAGGACCGCCCAGGATGGACACACTTTTCGGATTACGCTCAACCGTCCGGAGAAGCGGAACGCTTTCACGCCTACTATGGCTAATGAAATCACCTATGCCCTGGCTCATGCTCATTATAATGACGATGTGTGGTGCGTAGTAGTGGATGCCGAAGGGCCGGTATTCTGTGCGGGTGCTGATCTGAATGCCTTTCATGACCCTACCGTAGATCGGACAAATGATAACCTGCCTGCTCCCCGCGTACCTGTCACTTTAGGAGATGCGTTTGCTGATCTGTCTAAGCCTTGTATTGCGCAGGTAGAGGGAGCGGTGCTGGCGGGTGGCTTCCTGATTATTGCCGGCTGTAGCTTTGTGGTGAGTGTACCCGAGGCTACCTTTGGACTACCCGAAGTTAAGCGGGGTATTTGGCCGATGCAGGTGATGGCCTCATTGCTACGAATCATGCCTCCCCGTAAGGTACTTGAGGTGTGTATTACCGGTAAATCTTTCTCCGCTGATGAGGCCCTGACTTTAGGTCTGGTGACACAGGTAGCCGAAACTACACAAATCAGGAATGAGGTAGAGGGACTGGTCCGGCAGATCTGTCAGAATGCACCGCTGGCCATTAAAGTAGGTATGGAGACATTCAATCAGCTGTTCAGTATTCCGGAGGAAGAAAAGCATACCTTTCTTAAGGCACAACTGGATAAAGTTGTGCAGTCGGAGGACGCAAAAGAAGGTATTGCCGCCTTTAAGGAAAAGCGACAACCTCATTGGAAAGGAAAGTGAAACGAAGTAACAGGTACTAGCTGGTACCTGCCGCCTTAGCTGATCTGAGCCAGATCTATCTCTTCTCCGAACTTATTATGGAATTTGAAATCCACTACCCCCAGAGAGCTGTCCTGCATCAGCTTTACCCATGTCTTGTATTCAAAGAACCACTTCACCTGCTGTGAAATCAGGCCTTTGGTAAAGTACGAGTGCAGGAAGGGGTGCAGAGATATGCTGATCCCGCGTTCGTTCTGCTTGGTCAAGATGTAGTCCAGATTGTTCAGGATCACGTCCGATACCAGAATACTTGCCTGAATAGTACCCGTTCCACCGCAGGTAGGGCAGGTTTCGCGAGTAACAATATTGAGTTCGGGACGTACACGCTGACGCGTGATTTGCATCAAACCAAACTTCGACAGGGGCAGAATAGTGTACTTGGAGCGGTCGGTTTTCATTTCCTCCCGCATGACATCATGAAGCTTCTTCTTGTTTTCAGCTTTCTTCATGTCAATGAAGTCTACCACGATAATACCCCCCATATCGCGCAGACGGAGCTGGCGGGCTACTTCCTTGGCGGCTTCCAGGTTAACGCTGAGAGCGGTAGCTTCCTGGTCTTCTTCGGTATTGGACTTATTGCCACTGTTGACGTCAATAACATGCAGCGCTTCGGTATGCTCAATGATGAGATAACCGCCACCGGGCAGGCTTACTGAGCGGCCAAAGAGCGACTTGATCTGCTTCTCGAGTCCGAACTGTTCGAATATCTTGTTCTTACCGGCATGCAGTTTTACAATATGCTCTTTTTCAGGAGCAATCGACCGGATATAGTTCTTGATATCCTCGTATACATCTTTGGAATCTACGGTGATGCTGTCAAATGATTCATTCAGCATATCACGCAGGATGGACGAAGCACGGTTCATCTCGCCGATGATACGTTCGCGGGGCTTGGCATCACGCAGGGCTTTGATACCCTTGTCCCACTTTTCGAGGCAGTTCTGAAGATCTCTGTCAAGTTCCTCCACGTCGTGACCCTGGGCTACCGTACGAACGATTACTCCAAAGTTGGCGGGCTTGATAGAAGAAATAAGTCTTTGCAGACGCGTACGTTCCTGCTTATCGGTGATTTTCTTGGAGAGGTTAACCGAGTTGGAGAAAGGTACCAGTACTATATAGCGTCCGGCAATGGAGATGTCACACGAAAGACGGGGACCCTTGGTCGAGATAGGTTCTTTAACTACCTGCACCAGTATGGGCTGATTCTTGGAGAGTACTTTATCAATTTTGCCCAGCTTATCAATTTCGGGCTCCATTTTGAAGTTGTTAAACCTCCCCGTATTGACGCGTTTGGCAATGACGTCTTTAGTGAACTTATTAAGGGAATTGATATTAGGACCCAGGTCAAGGTAATGCAGGAAGGCATCCTTTTCGTATCCCACATCCACAAATGCGGCATTCAGCCCCGTTACCAGTTTTTTAACCGTACCAAGATAAATATCTCCTACGGTAAAACTCTGATCGGGTTCTTCGACGTGGTACTCTAATAGGCGTTTACTCTGCAAAAGGGCTATACGTTCCCCTTTTTGAGTTGAATTTATTATTAATTCGTTACTCAATGTACAACCAATTAACTGGCCTGAAATAGTTGTTAACTGTACACACGGTGTTGTAGTATGGGTGTGTAAACAGGAAGTGCTGTATAAAAGAAGGTAAAACCGGACCGTGGCTTAGCCTAACCAATCCGGTTTTACATATAATTACTTCTTCTTGTGTCTGTTCTTTCTTAGACGCTTCTTTCTCTTATGGGTAGCAATCTTGTGTCTTTTTCTTTTCTTTCCGCAAGGCATAGCTTTTGACGGTTATTAGGTTAAAAAATAAAAATAAATCAATCAGTGAGCACCGGCAGGCGGTACCTTATTACTTTAGTCGCTGTTCCAGTTCGCCGATAGCTTGCTGGATCACCGGATCAGTTTCATTCTTCTTTACATCGGCCAGAACCTTACGAGCTTCGTCGTTACGTCCCAGTTCCACAAGGCTTACACCCAGATAAAACTTCGCCTTCGTATTGGAAGGATTATTTAGGATAATCTGCTGAAAACGTTCTACCGCTTTGGAATACTGGTTGGAACGCATTGACAAAATTCCTAAGTTAAACAACGCTAACTCATTGGTAGGATCGGTATCTAGGATTTCCCTTAGCATCATGATACCCTGCATGGGGGAAGCAGAATTGACATACGTCATGGCCATATTAGCCTTCGCTGCCAGCAGGCCAGGGTTTTGATCCAGGGCTTTCTGATAGTATTCCCGGGTTTTTTCACCCATCCTCTTTGCTTTCGATTCATCTACGGCAAATCCAAACGCCTCGTAGTAACGATCACCTGCACGTAGCCAACTTTCAACGGTCGGGCTAAGCAGGGCGGCCTGTTCGGCATAGTATGCAGCACTGTCAAACTTCTGATACTGTGAAAAAGCGTCTGAAAGCTTGGCGGCAGCCGCTACCCGGTCACTCGCGGCAGCCTGATTGTAGCCCGTCCGGAGTGTCTCGATTTTTTGTTGCTGTTCAGAAGTTAAGGCCTTATTGGAATGGTCATCGTTAGCGGTTTCTGCCAGATGTCCTTCACTTGCCGGCTCCTGAGCGGCGGTTTGTTCGGTACTCACTTCCTGGCTTTTGCTGTTCACTACTACCTTGGGCAGGCTATACAAAGTACCTACCAACGCAACAGCTGAAACACAAACCAGAATGATTGACCTTTTCATAGTTAACTTATGGATTGACCTTACAAAGGTAAGGCAGATTACTTTTCAACGACAGCTTTCAGCCGATCGCTGGTCTTTACCTGCTCAACGAACACTTTAGCCGGTTTGAAGCTTGGTACGAAGTGCTCATCAATAATCATAGAAGTACCCTGCGAGATATTGCGGGCTACTTTGCGGGCACGCTTCTTGTTGATGAAGCTGCCGAATCCTCTCACATAAAGATTTTCGCCTTCAGCGAGTGAATCTTTAACAACGGTGAAGAATGTTTCGAGGGTTTGCTGAACGTCAGCCTTGTCCACACCGGTTTTCTCAGAAATTTGAGCGATTACGTCTGCCTTAGTCACTGTGTTTACTAACTTTAAAGTGTATTACTTTATTTAAAAAAATTACCTCTGGTTTTTTTGGGAGTACAAAGGTAGCGCAAATTTACTAAAACTTAAAAGGGTTACTTTTCCCTTTTTTTTATAAATCACTAAAAAACAGCAAGTAAAAGTTGAGAATGAGCAGCAAGGATGTCGCAGGATTCAGAGATTATAGTACTAAACTAATAAAGTGGTATCACCGTCACCATCGCGACCTGCCGTGGAGACGTACAAATGATCCCTACAAGATATGGCTCTCGGAGATCATCCTGCAGCAGACCCGGGTGGTGCAGGGGATGCCCTACTACCTGCGGTTTGTGGAACAGTACCCTACCCTGCAGGACCTGGCGGCAGCGGATGAAAAGGAAGTACTGCGACTGTGGCAGGGGCTTGGCTACTACTCGCGGGCCCGCAACATGCACCAGACCGCCCGGCTGATCGTGGAGGAGCAGGGGGGACAGTTTCCGACATCATACTCGGAGCTACTCAAGCTAAAAGGCATAGGTGCCTATACGGCCGCAGCCATTGCGAGCTTTGCCTATAATGAAGCCGTGGCGGCTGTGGATGGTAATGTATACCGGGTACTGGCGCGTATATTTGGCGTAGAAACCGACATTACCAGCAGCGCGGCTAAGAAGGAGTTTACAGCACTGGCGCAGCAGCTACTCCCACCTGATGATGCCGCTACCTTCAACCAGGCCATGATCGAGTTCGGGGCCATACAGTGTCAGCCCGTGGCGCCCGACTGCCTGCTGTGCCCGTTCAATGACGTATGCTATGCCTTTCAGCACGGAGCGCAGGCACGACTACCTGTCAAAGGCAAAAAGAACAAGGTACGCGACCGGTACCTCAACTACTTTGTAGTCGAGAAGGACGGGCAACTAGCCATGCGGGAGCGGACTACAAAGGACGTATGGCAGGGTATGTACGACTTTTATCTGGTCGAGTCACCTCAGGAGCCTGCTGACCTGGACGACCTGGTATCGGACCATGTACTGGCTCACTGGCTGGAAATGGGGGAGGTAGTACGTACCGCCGGGCCTTACGTACACCTGCTCTCCCACCAGCGTATTTATGCCCGCTTCTGGCACATACGGATGTCGCCGGAGCGGAGTATATTGCTGCCGGATGAGATGTCATTCTATGACGCGGATGAAATAGAACAATTACCCAAACCGGTATTAATAAATTCCTATTTGACCGAAAATTTCTTTAACTTTATGTAGTAGTTTGGTCAAGGAGCAGGACCTTACTTTGTACCTAACTACCTCCATCGCCTATCCAGGTATAGGGGCTGTATAAAAACATTAAATCATAAACTTATCTGAAACCAACAACATGGCAGGAAGTGTAAACAAGGTAATTCTGATCGGTAATCTAGGGAGCGATCCCGAGGTACGTTATCTGGAAGGAGGCTCATCGGTAGCCCGGTTCAACATAGCCACATCGGAGTCATACACCAACAAGAGTGGTGAGCGTGTAGAGCAGACCGAGTGGCACCGGATTGAACTATGGGACCGACTGGCTCAGATTGCCGAGAAGTACCTACGCAAAGGCAACTCGGTGTATATCGAAGGCCGGATTCGTACCGAAAACTGGACCGACAAAGACGGGCAGCAACGCTCCGGGGTTACCATCCGTGCTAATACGCTGACTCTGCTGGGCGGCGGCGGTAACAGCGGTGGAGGAGGCTCTGACTCAGGTAGCTCCGACGCCGGAAACAGCTCGTATGCGTCTCCTAGTCGTCCGGCCAGTGCTCCGGCGGCTCCCCGTCAGCAGGATCCGGTACCTCCCTCAATGGCATCCGGATCTGACGAAGACGATCTGCCTTTCTGACCTGATACAACTACCTTAGGACGAGGCCCCACCCCGGTGGGGCCTTTGATTTTTAGCCGGATTTCTTAATTTTATTTTCTTTTCCCAACTACTATTAAAGAAAGATTGTCATATTTCGAGCTGAAATGGACGTGTGGAATGATTTTTAAATAGTTTTCAGAAGCGGAAAGGCCACCCTTTTCATCAGATACTAACCCAGAAAGCACAGTACAGCCAGTGATAGACTTACCCGATAGTGACGATCCCTTGTCCCGAACGCACGTTGCCAACCCACTTTTTCGTCGTGACTTTATTTCATTTACGACTCTGACAACACCTGTGTGGTTTGAAGCATTCGCTCCTGAGGTAGCCCTGGTTTTTGCCCTGTTGCTTGTTTCTCTTTTTATCTCCGCTCTTAGGGCCGCTTATGCCGCTACTGCCCTGATTGATGCTCCCTGGGAGCGTAAGAACACAACTGATCTTATTCATCTGGATCGCTCGCAAAAGCTGACCCTGTCGGTAGTACAGCGAATGTCTACGTTGCTGGCTTTCCTGCTGGCGGCCCGGCTGTTATGGCTGATTTTCTGGGCCAATGAAGACACCAGCTTTCGCTGGATACCCATAGTCATTCTATGCTTCTGGCTGTGGTGTGATGCGCTGGTACGTTATTACGCAGGGCGTAATGCTCATAGTTTTACCCAGCGGATGACTCCTGTAGTTAGGCCTGTTTTAAAGTTGATGGCACCCCTGACCCGCACCATCCATTCAGCAGGTACCAGGTGGGGAATACTATTGCCCGAAGGGGTAGAGGCCACGGCCGAACGCCTGGAAGCGCAGTCCGATAGCGAGGAGGAGCGGGATCTGCTACGCGGACTGGCCAACTTTGCCCAGACGGCCGCTCGTCAGGCTATGCGTCCCCGGCTTAACATTACCGCCTTCGATATAGAGCTGGATTTTCACGAGCTGATGGATAAGATCAATAAGTCAGGGTACTCGCGGGTACCTGTTTATCGGGATACGCTGGATTCGGTAGAAGGAATTCTGTACGTCAAGGACCTGCTGCCCCACCTGCACCGCGACGAGCACTTTGTCTGGCAGAAGCTCCTGCGTCAGGCGTATTTTATACCGGAAAGCAAGCGGCTCGACGACCTCATGCAGGAGTTCCAGAACCGTCGTGTACACATGGCGATAGTGGTGGACGAGTATGGTGGTACCAGCGGACTTATCACATTGGAAGATATCATAGAAGAGATATTCGGCGATATCAATGATGAGTACGACGAGGAGGAGGAGGTCAATTTTACGCAGGTAGACGAAAAGACCTTTGTATTTGAAGGCAGGGCGGCTATCAGTGATTTTTGTCGTATTGCGAATTTGGATCAGGACTACTTTGAAGAGGTCAATGGCAATAGCGAATCCCTGGCCGGACTGCTGCTGGAGCTGTTTTCCCGCCTGCCCCGGACCGGCGATCAGGTGACATTTCGTGATGTAACTTTTAAGGTACAGTCGGCTGACAAAAAACGAATCAAAAAAGTGAGGGTACTGGTGGCTTAGCGAATTCTTAAAAAAATAATATTTGTAGTTCACTAAAAAACTTTGCCAAGTCCAAACTTCTATGTAATTTTGCCCGGCAAATAACGATAGATTATTTGCTATGAGCACATCCCCATCCAAAGTCCTCTACGAGGCACTCACCTACGACGACGTTCTTCTATTGCCTGCCTATTCGGAGGTTTTACCACGCGACACTCGTACCAATACCAAGCTTACCCGCAACATCCAATTGAACATACCGCTCATTTCGGCGGCTATGGATACTGTTACGGAATACGAACTGGCCATAGCCATGGCGCAGGAGGGGGGGATCGGCATTATACACAAGAATATGAGCCTGGAAGCACAAGCTGAGCAGGTACGTAAGGTCAAGCGTTCGGAAAGTGGAATGATTCTGGATCCGATTACCCTGACCAAAGGAGCTACTCTCAGCGATGCGCACCAGATCATGCGTGAACATAAAATTGGTGGTATACCGGTAGTTGATGGAGACAACAAACTTATTGGTATCCTGACCAACCGTGACCTGCGCTTTCAGCGTGACATGACTCGCCCCGTTACCGAGATCATGACCAGCGAGAACTTGATTACGGCTTCCGAAGGAATTACGATGGAAGAGGCCGAGACCATCCTGCAGGAATACAAAATTGAAAAGCTTCCGATTGTTAACGGCGAGAATCAACTCACCGGACTTATTACTTACAAGGATATCCTGAAGCGCAAGTCGCACCCCAATGCCTGTAAAGACCAGTATGGTCGCTTACGTGTAGGAGCCGCGGTAGGTGTTACGCCTGATCTGATCAAGCGGGTAGAAGCGCTCGTGAAAGCAGGAGTTGACGTAGTTAGTCTTGACACGGCCCACGGCCATTCGCGCGGAGTACTTGACGCCGTAAAACTAATTAAAGAACACTTCCCCAAACTTGAAGTCATTGCCGGAAACGTAGCTACCGGAGAAGGAGCCCGTGCTCTGGCCGACGCCGGTGCCGACGCTGTAAAGGTAGGGGTAGGTCCTGGTAGTATCTGTACTACCCGTATCATTGCGGGTATCGGGGTACCACAGCTGTCGGCCGTTATGTCAGCAGCCGAAGCTCTGAAAGACACCGATGTGCCGGTAATCGCCGACGGTGGTATTCGCTTCTCGGGTGATGTGACCAAGGCGCTGGCCGGTGGTGCCAGCACGGTCATGATCGGATCAATGCTGGCCGGTACCGACGAGGCTCCGGGCGAGATCGTCATCTACGAAGGACGTAAGTTCAAGATCTACCGCGGTATGGGTTCCATCGAAGCGATGGGAGAAGGGTCAAAAGACCGCTACTTCCAGGATGCCGAAGATGACCTGAAAAAGCTGGTACCTGAAGGTATCGTAGGACGTGTACCTTTCAAAGGCAGCGTATCGGAGATCGTGTACCAGATGGTAGGCGGTTTGAAAGCCGGTATGGGTTACTGCGGTGCCGGTGATATACCTTCCCTGCAGAAAGCTAATTTTGTGAAGATCACCTCAGCCGGTGTAAAAGAAAGTCACCCGCACGATGTAATGATCCAGAAAGAAGCGCCTAACTACTCATCACGGTAGTCGGACTTTTATATAAATCAAAGAAGCCCCGGAGGTACTACCTTCGGGGCTTCTTTGATTAATGTACTTGCCATAACTTATTCGTACAAATAACTATAAAAAACTTTGGGTAGCTGAAAACTGCCCTGGGTCCGGGTAATCGTGACGTTGCCCACCCGGTTTTTATTATCCATTTTATAGTCAAAGGTCAGGGTATGGGTTCCGTTAACGACGGCCTCCTTAAGAAGATGCTGGCTGTACCTGCCCAAAATGTCGCTCCGGAAAGCAAAGTGAGGAGCCTCCCACCGGTCAACTTCCTGCCGAATGGCGTTTGGAATGTCTGTATATTGGTACCTGGCATCGTGCTTAACCTGACCGTACTGGTCTACTACCTGTACCTGTAGCAAATCCCCTTCGTGGGAATAGACGCGGGTAGTCAGGGTACCGTCGGTGCCGTACGCGCTAACCCAGTACCCGTTTTTATAGATATATTGTATGTCTTTGAATTTTGCTTCGTAGGTCTCGGTTGCTTTTTCACCTCTTCCATCACTGTTCAGGGTATAGTTCCGAGTCAGGCCGCTGTAGCTGAGAGTAGCTTGTTTATCCACAAGATCCAGATTCCAAATAAGCTCCGAGTCCTTTAAAATACTAACCAATTGGTTTTTATCATTGTATTTCAAATCATACTTCATTACACCCGTCTGTTGTCCAGACAGGAATGTTATGATTGTCGATTTTATTCTGCTTTGGGGTACCTCTGTCGCTTTAATAGGTACCTGTTGGGCGGCAATCGCCTCTGCTTTTTCCTGCAAAGCTACCAAAGGGTCAATCGGCGCAGGAGTATCAGATTTGGGCTTACAGCCTACGAAGAAAATCACGCCCAAAAGAAAAGGAAGAAGCTTTTTCATAGGGATGGAAAGTTAGGTAGGAATAAGTGGGAAGTACGTAGGTACAACGCCAGAGCTCTTTTTTTAAATATAGAAAAGGGGACCAATTAAATAGAAGTTTTTTTCAATGCATTTATATCTACTCTAAATAGAGGTGGCTGAGAGAAGAGCCGTGACTGTAGGATGATACTAGACCGGCGAGAACGTGATTAATGCCGGTCAAAAAAAGGAGTAGCCAACATTTCAAATGGGCTTTAGTTGATAGAGCTACAGTAGTTATGAAGTACTTGATTTCTTCCCGCGTTCTGTTTTTTTGGTGCTGGGTACTTATGGTGCCGGTTATGGGGGCGTGTGAGCAGAAGGAAAACGCGCAGAAAAGAACCCAGGAGGAGGAGCAAACCATTGCAGTACTGGGAGCGCTGCCCCAATACGTTACTGATCCGCCGGATAATCCCAATACGCCGCCGAAGGTTGAACTGGGGAGACTCCTGTTTTATGATCCTATCCTTTCCGGCAACAAAGATGTAGCCTGTGCTACCTGCCACCAGCCGGAGTTCAACTATGCCGAGTTTCTGGAAACCTCTATTGGAGTCAATGGGGTGGGGAGCGGGAGCAAGAGGCACTTTCTATCGCCCAATGATATCCCCTTCGTCAAGCGTAATTCACAGAGTATCCTGAATACAGCATTTAACGGGATACGAAATGGTGAAGACTACGATCCCACTGTGGCTCCAATGTTCTGGGATAACCGGGCTAAAGGTCTGGAAGAGCAGGCGCTGCTACCCATTAAGACGTTTGAGGAAATGCGGGGGCATAGCTTTACGGAAGAAACTATCCTGGAAGAGGTAGTGAAGCGGCTACGTACCATCCCGGAGTACCGTACACGCTTTGCCGAGGCTTTTGCGGGTGAGCGCGATCCCGTTCATGCCCAAAACCTGGGAAAGGCCCTAGCCGCCTACGAAAGAACCCTCATCGCTGCCAATAGCAGATTTGATCAGTACATGCGGGGGGATCATGACGCGCTCTCCACCAGTGAGCAGGAGGGACTGCAACTATTTCTGAAAACAGGTTGCGCCCGGTGCCACTCAGGACCTATGTTCTCTGACTTTAAACTTCATACGCTGGGAATACCAGACAGCCCCAATCACAAAGAGTCGGACGATGGCATTAACCACGACTATGCCTTCCGTACCCCTACGCTGCGGAACCTACGTTATACGGCTCCGTACATGCACAGCGGCAGGATCGCTACCCTGGAGCGGGTACTTGAGTTTTACGAGGATGTTTCTGGCGGTGAAATCAGTAATCCGCACGTGAAGGCCAGCCAGATGGATCCGCTGGCGGTCAGGATGAACGTGAGCTTTCAGGATATATCCCGAATCGTAGAGTTTCTGAACACGCTCAATGATGACTCCTTTGATAAGACGGTCCCCGAGCGGGTACCTAGCGGGCTGCCGGTAAAAGGTAATGTGAATTAATAAGGTAAGTACCTATATTGCAGAATCATCGAAATCACCACCATACCTTATCCTTTATGAAAGCACTGCACCTAAAACCTCAATTGCAACTCCTGCTCATCAGCTTTGTAGTAGTATGTTTGGGCTGTCTGCTGTTTATATCTGATGTAAACCCCCTGGGGCAGGTACTATTAGTGGCAGGTAGTGTTATTAAGGTATATGCTGTGATCAGGATATTCCTGAAGGTATATAAAGCAGCCTAGATAAGTAGCCATAGAAATAGCAAAGCGGATGCAGTTAAACTGCATCCGCTTTTTGTATAAGTTTAAAATAGAAGTTACTTCTGCCTGACCTGCTCGGCCAGTATGGCGATACCTTCCTGAAAGCTGCGGGGTTCGTAACCCAGTACATCCCGTGACTTATCCAGTATAAAGCCGGTACGGGCGGGACGGCGGGCGGGTTGGGTAAAGGTAGTAGAGTCAGCCTCAGTAATGAGCGACTTGTCCAGTCCAAAGTAGTCAGCTGTCATAATCGCCATTTCGTAAGGCGTGAGCAGATCTTTGCCCGAGATATTAAAGATACCTTCGGCCTCCCCGTCGGCAATGAAGTAGCAGCCCATGGCCAGGTCCTCGGCCAGGGTAGGGGTACGCCACTGATCCGTTACTACTTTGATACTCTTACCCTCTTCCAATGATTTTTTTACCCATAGGATAATGTTGCTGCGGCTCATGTCATGTGCAATACCGTAGACGAGTACCGTACGGGCTATAGCCCAGCGTACCGGAGCGCCGGACCGTCCTGAATGAATGACTGCTTTCTCGGCGGCGTACTTGCTCCATCCGTAAAAGCTTAGTGGATTAGGATCGGCATCCACATCATAGGGGCCATCAGCTCCATCAAATATAAAGTCGGTAGATACGTGCAGCAGGAACGCGTTGGCTGCCTGGCAGGCATCTATCAGATATTCGACTGCTTTAACATTCTGCGCCCAGCAGGCCTCTTTCTCGGATTCACACTGGTCCACGTTGGTCATGGCGGCCGTATGGATCACTACCTCCGGACGCGTCTGAAGTACCACCTGCCGTACCTGTTCGGCGTCAGTGATATCCATGGGATAGTACTCGTAGCCCTCCGTAAAAGGCAGACGGTTATCACCGCGGGCGGTAGCAATCGGATGAATGTGTGGCTGCTGTATCAGCAGTTCGATGAGCTTCTGGCCCAACAGACCGTTGGAGCCGGTAATGAGGATACGTTTCTTTTCCAAATTAATCAGTTATAGCTATGTACCTGAATTATGATTCAAACTGATACCCGTACTTCTTCGTTATTTTTTTCTTTCGCATCAGATCCACCGATACCTTCATAGGAATATCCTTTTCGGGACGATTACGGGCATCGCCGACCTGGGCGGCAATGGTATCGATGACCGGAATACCGTCAATCACCTGACCAAATACTGTATAAGCACCATCCAGATGTGGCGCACCGCCCTCGGTCTTATATACCTGCTGCTGTTCGGGAGTAGGTTTGCGGGCGGCTCGGCCCATCTGACGATTCAGCTCCGCTTCTGTCCACGTACGACCATCTACAATATAAAACTGACAACCGCTGGATGCCTTCTGGGGGTTATTGTCACGCGCGGCAGCGAGTGCTCCCTTGCGGTGGAACAGTTCTGGTTTAAACTCCGCCGGTATGGTATAACCAACGTCGCCGTTACCCAGGGCTACGCCCGGTTCTGCCTTGCGCGAGTTAGGATCACCCCCCTGAATCATGAAGTCGTCAATGATCCGGTGAAAGAGGAGGCCGTCGTAGTAGCCCTGCTTAGCGAGCTTGATAAAATTAGCCTTGTGCTGGGGCGTCTGGTCGTGCAGGACCAGGCGCATGGTACCAAAGTCGGTAGTGATGGTGACGAGGTAATCTTTTCTCTTTTTTTTCTGAGCGAGGCAATCGGGTACTACCAGGACCAGGAGTCCTGCCAGCACTACACTTAAAATTTGTTTCATTTGTTAGAGGCAATCACTGTTTTATCGGAGGGTGCAAAAGTCATTTTGAGGCCATAGTCTTTACCGGTCGATACGTTATCGATCGTTACCTGCGCCGGTGTCTTTTTCCAGGTTATGCTTTTGGCGGCTTCCTGCTTGGGGGCTCCGTAGCGTTCGGTAAAGTTTCGTTTGGCGGCATTCCATAGCTGCTGCGTAGCAACGGGGCTATTCAGGTATACATCAACGGTAATCCGGTTGATGCGGTTGTTGGTATGGTAGTACTGGATATCAATCGTTTCGAGCTGTTCGGTGTCATGGGTGAAGCCGACGTGGTCAGTGGTATCTTCGAACATCTCAAACTTTTCGCCGGATCTGATCTTACTGACCGGATCGCCAAATGATACTCCTCGTATGATACCGGTATTGGTTTCGCCCATAATCGTCTCGAACAAGGCTGACTGATCGCTGTTCAGATCGGCCGGAGCGGGATTAGACATGTTTATAGAATCCACTACTACCTCATTCACATCATCCGTTTTGGTTTTGGTACTGCAGCCAGCTATAGCTACTCCTATCAGTAACGCTACTGCCAGGAAGCGTAAGGCCGTAAAAGAATTCATATGATTATAAAAGCTTTAGTTTAGGCAAAAGTAAAGATTCAGGAGGTAAATGCGCACAATTGCCGGAATTAGAATTGTCTTCCAAAGTTGAAAAAGAAGCGTTGCTCGCCATTACCGTTAACGGTAACATTGAAACGAGCCGTCATGTTATAAAAAGTTACCACATCCAGCCCCATACCGATCCCGTACAGCAGCTTGTTGCCCAAGTTGGTGTTGCTCCGCTCGGGGTAGAAGTTCCGTACGTAGCCGGCATCGGCGAAGGTGTTGAGGTAGGTAGCCAGCGGTATAGTGCTGAACTGCCGGATGGGTATCCAGGAGAAGTGCCTCTGAATATCAAATATTTTGAATTTTAGCTCATTCTGCCACAGGGCATAGTGCTGGCCATCCACCACGTACAGCTCGTAGCCACGTACCAGATCGGACCGGTACCCCAAGCCAAGTGTCTGTAGGTAAGGCTGGCGACGGGGCAGGGATAGTCGCCCGCGTACACCACTGTTGGCAAACCAGCGCTTGCTGATGGGGATGTAGTGCCGGTACCAGCCATACAGGTACGCCAGATTAACATTATCACTGGGAATAATACCTAGTTTGCTAACCTGAATCCCGCCGATGCGCCCACGCAGGGGGTACTGCACGTTGTCGCGCCGGTCGTAGCTGAATATGTACGAAAGCTGAAAGTACTGTTGCTGGTTACGCCCTCCCAGTAGGTAGTTGGGGTTGAGGGCGGCTATGGTATCCGAAAGCTCAATGTAATTCCAGCGGAGGTCTACGGAGTGGAAGGTATAGAACTTATTACGGCGGGTCAGGCTGATGAAGGTATAGAAGCGCTCCCGGTTCAGATTTTCACTGTTGAAGTAGTCGAGTTTGTCCCGCCAGGTACGGTAGGGCAGGCTCTTGTTGGTAATGTAGGAGATACCTGTTGTAATACCTAGTTTCTGAGCTTTATCAATGTACGGTACCGAATAGGTCATTTCGTACTTGGGAATAAACCCAAACTCAGCCAGAAAGCGGAGGCGGTCGGCCCGGCCCGTCAGGTTGTTGTAGCTCAGGTACAGCCCATAGGTTACGCGGCGCAGGTCCCGGTCCCGGTCGTACCACCACTCGTTAAAGTTACGATCGGCCAACTGGAATACGGGTATCGCCAGAAAGTACCATCGCTCCTTGACCACCACCCGTATGTCTACTGCCTCGAGCGAACCCTCTGTAGTGGTTTCCTCGGGAAAGGTCTGCATCTCAACGGTCACAAACAGATTGGTATTGACAATCTTTCGGCGGTCTATCTCCAAGCGATTAGGCAGATCAACCAGGCGTAACGTATCGCCCGGCTTAAGGGCCATTTCGCGCAGGATAATAGGGGTGCGGGTGCGGTAGTTCCCTTCTATACTTACATTACCAACTACTACCAGCGCGGTTGTATCAGCCGAATCAGCGGGTAAATTCTGAGATTGTACGGTACCCATCAACAAGCAAAGTACTCCAACTAAACAAATACCGTAGTATCGCAACATAAATGTGAACCCTTACTGGAAGACTATTGGAATGTAAAATGATTAAAATGTCTGAAAAAAGTAGTATCGACAAGAATAATACTATAATGACTACCAGCTATCATTTATTGTTTCCTGTACATACTAGCTACTTGTGTCAGATTGGTTCTTCTGGCAGTGGCTGTTCGCGGCGTTTGTAGGGTTGCTTACATCAGCTGTAAAGTGCCAAAGCTCTCGGGGCGGTGGAAACAGGGCGTAGTGCCGCTCAGGGTAGAGTTCCAGCAAAGGAACGAGCAGTTGTCAGGAGTACACTCCCAATCAGTAGCAGGTTGTTCCCTCAACACAATACGATAAAAATTAAGCCGGTAAGTAGTAGTACTCTGGTCGCCGATCAATTGTCGGGGTATTTCGATCCGGCCTTTCCAGTTTTCCTGTTCGGTCTGTACCTCGTGGATGATACCTGCCTGCTCGTAAGGTACCATGTCCAGTGTCATGGCATCACCCTCTTTGGTAGGGTTGTGTATACGGCCTACAAATAGCGCATTATTGGGGTTAATTTCGAGCTCTACGTAGCGGGTGGGGGTGTCGGCTCCCGCGGCTATGAATACTTCAAATACTTCCTGCCGCCATAGCTCGGTATTGTGTTCGGTGTAGGTATTAGACTGCCAGTAAGGATTATCCAGGCACTCAAACTCCACCCGCAGGTACTTATCTTCGTAGCTTAGCCGGACCAGGGTTCGGGTAGATGATTCACTCCCGTTGGTAGCTTCACAAAAGTGCTGCCGGGAAAGCGTAAGCCATTCGTTTTGGGGGAGAGTCAGGGTATAATCGGTGGCAGATACTTGCATGAAGGTTTAGGTAAGAATGACAAATAAGTAAATAATCCAGGGTGGTAATAATACGGATTAAGTCTAAAAGGATCAAAACTTACTTGTAAGTACCTGGTCAGTAAATAGCATCGTATATACCAGCGCTGATGCCGGTATGAGGACTTATCTCAAGGACTTCTATCAGATCGAAGATCGATACTATGCTTTCTCCTGATTGACTTCCGGCGAGAATTTACGATTCACTCCCATGCGGATAAAGTTGGCAGCCATCAGCAAAAGCCATAACTGTGCCATAGGCTCAGCGGAGGCAAGAGATGTGGGCATCAGGGCCATAAGTATGAAGGGCATGAATATAAAGCCACAGGCATCCAGCAGGGAAGAGCGGCGGATATAGTAAGCGGTGTAAAAAGCCGTCGCCGTGGCTACTACCTTGACCAGCAGATAGTACCATTCGGGGAGAGTCAACTGAGCCAGGGCTGTAAAGAACAACAGCCCGGCAGTACCAAACAGGAAGATGTTTTTCATAGGGAGTGGATTTTTAGGTTCAGGAATAAGCTAGGACGAGCTCTGCATCCTGTTCAGCTAATATGAAAATAGTTTTTTATTTAGGCAAAGTAAAGTCACTGGGAGGGACAAGATTTAACGGATGCACGGAAAGGCTGCTACAGTGAAGTATAGCGCGAAAGGTATTATATTTCTGACTTCTCGCCTTTTTATATAAAACGAAGTACCTCCATCTGTCACTATGCGTCTTTATGTACATCTGCTTGTTTGTCTGATGGTACTGCCGTTTATGGCTGGTGCACAAACAGCTACTTTGCGCGGCCAGGTTTTCGATGCGGTGAGTAACCAGCCTCTGCCTTTTACCAATGTATTCCTGACAAACACTACCCGAGGTGCTACAACCCAGGAAAACGGCAGCTTTGAACTCACAGGAGTACCAGTCGGTAAATTTGACCTGGTGGTATCGTATGTGGGTTACCAGCCTCTTCGCTTTACCGTCCAGACCGATGATAATAAGTTTTACCGCATAGGTCTGACCCCTGATGCTCAACAGCTGGCAGCCGTGACTGTGCGGGCGAAGAGCCGCCGGGACGCTGATTGGGATCGCAACGTAGAGCTATTTAAGAAGTACTTTATCGGGAATAGCGACAATGCTTCCCTGTGCCGTCTGCTCAACCCGGAGGTACTGTACTTTAAGAACACAGACGATAGCCTGATCGCCCATGCCGATGAGCCTCTCCTGATTGAGAACCGTGCTCTGGGTTACCATCTGAAATACTTTCTGCGTTCTTACCACTACGACCACCGGCAGCACCGCATCCAGTTTGAGGGAGAGGTAGTGTATGAGCCACTGGAAGGTACGGAGAAGCAGGTCAGCCGCTGGGCCGAAAACCGACGACGCGCTTATCGGGGATCAGCCATGCATTTCCTGCGCGCCCTCTACCTCAACCGGCTCACCGAAGAGGGCTTTGTGGTTCAGGAGATAAAGGAGCAACCCCGGCAGGATGGTGGCATTCGCCGTCTGGGGCTGCCCGGTGACACAACGGTAGTACTACCCGCCCTTAACGGCAAATACGACGTTACCTACCAGACCCTGTCCGCTACTAAATTATTAGATTCCCTACACTCGACCCCTGAGAAACCAGTAGTGGCTTTTGAGGGATTGCGTCAGGTTACCTACACCCGTGAGCCCGAATCGTACCGGTACATCAGGACACTCCCGATCAGCCAAAAAACATACCGGGCCCGGCCGCAACAGACGCTGATCCGGATGACGCAGCCCCGCGCTACGCTGGAGCGAAACGGATACGTATCCCCGTCGATGAGCTTTAACTACGAAGGCTACTGGACCTGGAAGCTTATGGCCGAGGAGCTCCCGCTGGATTACGAGCCCGAGTAACAAGTACCTCTTACCAGGTTTGAAAAGCAGAACTTCATGAAATAAAAAAATCCAGCGACACACTAAGTATCGCTGGATTTATAAGTACTATGGCTACTAACCTACCTGCTAAATTTTGGCTGGCGGGCGTCATTAGAATGAGAAATGCCTTGATTGGCTGCGTTTTGTCTGGATTGCCACAGGAAGTATATACCCAGAAGCACTGCCGGAATACTCAGGATCTGTCCCATGTTCAGAGCCAGGTTATCTTCGAATGAAACCTGATTCTCTTTCAGGAACTCATAGAAGAAGCGGAGTGTAAAGATCCAGATCAGGAAAATACCCAGCATACTTCCTGCGGGCGTCTGGCTTTTGTTACGATTCCAGTACCAAAGCAAAATGAAGAACAGCAACAGACAGGTAATTGACTCATATAACTGGGCCGGGTGGCGTGGTATCTGCACATACTCGGTATTGCGCATAAACACAAATCCCCAGGGTAGATCGGTAGGTCTTCCTACAATTTCATGGTTCATGAGGTTGCCAAACCGGATAAACGCGCCGGCCAGGGCTACCAGAATCACAATGCGGTCAGTTACCCACAGGAACGATTGGCCTGTTGCTTTCCGGGAGCGGGAGTAAAGCCAAAGTCCCGTCATGATACCAATGATTGCTCCGTGACTGGCCAGTCCGGCGTAAGGAGGTAGTATTACTTCAAGCGGACGGGTAAAGAATACTTCGGGTTCATAAAATAAAAAGTGCCCCAGCCGTGCGCCCATAACGGTAGAAATTACCATAACGAGAGTCAGTGTGTCAATATCCTCAAGAGGTTTGCCTTCTTTCTTGAAAATATGAATCATGATCTGCTGGCCAATCAGAAAAGCGGCCGCGAATAGCAGCCCGTACCAGCGGACAATGAAGGGACCAAAGCCCCCGATTTCGGGAATGGTGAACAGTTCAGGACTGGCGTTCCAAATGATGTAGGCGGTCATGGGTAATAGCTAAGGTGAAGAAGGGTTATCCTCATTAGTAAACTTAATACTCTTGTATCTGGCAAAGTTAAAAGGGTGTTTCTAATAAGATAGAAAAGGAGCCAGATATTTTATAGAACGCCTAAAATATCTGGCTCCTTTTCAGGAAGTTTGCATAAATAGACCTACTTCGGCAACTCCACCTGTGCCTGGGTGCGCATATAGGCTATCAATTCCGTTATTTCTTTGTCCGTGAGGGACTCCAGTAGTCCGGTGGGCATCATGGAGGCCTGATTGACCTCCCGCGTCTGAATATCCGACTTGTTCACTACCACAGCATCCTGCCCCACTAGCCGCAGTGTAAGCTGGCGTTCCGTTTCTTTGGCTACGTTGCCAACGTAGGTACGTCCGTCGCGGGTTGTCACTACCACCATTTTATAATCATCCTGTATTTCGCCACTGGGGTCGAGTATGTTGCCGAGCAGGTAGTCAAGATTAGCGCGGTTGGAGCCCGTCAACTCAGGACCCATGATACCTCCTTCGCCGTACATTTTGTGGCAGGGGGCGCAGGTACGTTGGAATATGAGCCGGCCGTGACCTGGATTAGCACCCGCTACGGCTTTGTCGGTGAGTAGTTGTCGGTACTTGTTGTAAGCTTTCTCGTCGAGGGCTACGTGGTCAATGGGGCCCCATACCTCCACAAAGCCACTGCCCACCACCCGGCGTAGCTGGCGAGCTACGTAGGTAGGTACCTCCTTTTTGGGAACGGTACCTTTGGCAATAGCCTGCGTCAAATGCCAACCGGATTTGGAGCGGGAGGCAAGCGTCTGGATGGCTTCGGTCTTCTCAGTGGGGGAGAAGGTAGAATAACGATCCAGTAGTAGCTTAGTCAGTAGCTCACTGTCGTAGCTGGCCATGGCTCGGATAGCATCTAAGCGCAGGTCTTTATCGTTGAGTAGTGTTGGAAGCTCTTTTACCAGTTCGGGCCACTGGCGAGAGGCTAGCGCCAGCAGCGCCTTGCGCCGCTGCTGGGCGGTAGCCTGTGCTTTTTTGAGCAGTGCCATGTTTTGCTGCGAAGCTTCAGCATCACCAAAATGCTGAGACAGTTCCTGCGCCAGTTGGGCCGTCTGTGCATCCGACTGCTTGAGCTTAGCAAACACAGGACTCCAGTTGGCGGGCGTTTTGATATCAGTGCGGCCTTCCAGCGCGTCACGCATACCTAGCAGCAGGTCTCCTTTTACGGTGGGCAAGGTACCGATGGTAGCTACCAGCGCCTCAGCCGCATCGGCATCCACCGTGCGGCGGGCAATGAATTGCGTTACCAGTGGTAGTTTGCTCTTTTGCACCATGGTGAGAGCCCGCGCCGGATTTTCCTTTACCAGCGGCTCTATACCGAACCAGATCATCTTGGGTAGGTTATGGTCGTTGGCGTCTTCGGCGTGAGTCAGTAATCCTTCGGCTATGGCCCAGCGGCTGGCTGGTTCCATCCGTTGCAGGGCTGAGGCCAGGTACAGACGCACCACGGGCGAAGCATCTTCCCGAGCTAGCTGGGCAAAGCGACTAAGCGCCGGTGCCGACGGCTTTTGATCTTCACTCAAAAAATGAATAGCCCAAGCTCGTACATGTGGATCTTTGTCATTCAGCGCTCCCAGCAGCTCTTTTTCCTCCAATCCATTGGTAACTTTTAGGGACCACATAGCCCGTAGACGCCAGTCAGCGCTGGGACTGCTGCGGTAGAGCTGTGTGAGCTTGTCCTGAGCGGCTTTGGCCAGGCTCTCTTTGGTAGCGCGGTGCTGCAGGATAAGGCGGGCGCGGCGGGCGTGCCACTCGCTGGGGCTCGTCTGCAGGTCGGCGAGTTGGAGGTCGGTTAGTTTAGTTAAATCAGCGTAGCGATCTTTCCACTGCTGGGCCTGCGACTGTCTAGGCATAATGCGGAAGATGCGCCCGGTCTCGGAGTTGAGTACATCGGAACCACAGATGTCGGCGTCGTGCCAGTCAAGTACATACAGCCCACCTTCGGGACCTATCTCCATGCTGAAGCCTACCCATTGGGCGTTGTTGGCCATCATGAAGTCGTCGCTGTGCTTACCCCGGAAGCCGGAGCCCGCCGGTACCAGCTCGTCAACCAGCACACCGTGCTCGTGGATATTAGCCATGAATATCTTGCCGCGTTCCGAGGCCGGGAAGGCATCCGACTGGTAGATGCGGGCGCCGCCGTGGGCCGAGCGGTGGCCGTGGTCGGCGATAGTCTTGATGTCCTGGTACACGTAGGGGTTGAAGTGCTGCCCACCCTGACGGTGGTAAATCCCCCCCGGAATGACGTGCCACAGGTGCGGTATCACGCAGGCCGTAATGAAGAGTTGTCCCTTGGCGTCATAGTCGATACCCCACGGATTGCTGAACCCGTGTGACACTACCTCAAACTGGTCTTTGGTCGGATGGTACCGCCATACACCGCCGTTTATGTCTACGCCCTCACCTTCCAGGATATCCTCAGGGAAGGGATCCTTGTGACGGTAGAGTTTACCTTTCCCCTTGGGCTTACCGACCTTGGAAGGGGTAGCAAAGCCCTGCAGGCCGTACAGCCAGCCGTCCGGTCCCCAGTGAAAGCTATTCAGGGTTTCGTGGCGGTCACGAATGCCCCAACCGGTCAGGCGTACTTCTATGTCGTCTACATCGGCTTTGTCGTCGTGGTTGCGGTCCGGTACGAACAGCAGGTTAGGCGGAGCGCCCACAAATACCCCGTCAAAGCCCACCGCCAGGGCGGCGGGAAAGGCCAGCCCTTCCATGAATACCTTACGGCTGTCGGCTACACCGTCACCGTTGGTATCTTCCAGTATCAGAATCCGACTATCGCCAGCATTGGAAAATCCTTTGCCTCTGGACTCATAGTCTTTGTTTTCAGCTATCCATAACCTTCCGCGGTCGTCCCAGCAGAAGGCCATCGGTTGAGTCATCATCGGCTCCGCCGCCCATACATTGACCTGATACCCATCCCGGACGGTCATAGCGGCTACGGCCTCCTGCGGCGTCAGAAATTTAGCCTCCCGGCCCTCACGCTGCGCAATGCCCCACAGGACAGACGTATTATATGTACCGGTGTTGCCACTAAACTCCCCGAAAGTTTTATTCATTTCTACATCATTCAGCTCACCCGTGTACACGACCAGTTGGTGCTTGATAGTCTCGGTTTCGCCCTTCTTGATGTGCCAGTCGGCAGTACGGGCACGGGCCGGACCGGCTCCTAACTGGCCGTCTACACGCCAGTACTGCGGGTACCCCTTGTTCTCGGGGTGGTCTAGGATGGCAATATGCGCCAGGTTGTCGCGTCCAGGTACCTGCATAGCTATGTCGACCCACATGGCGCGCTGGCCTTCGGCCTTCTCGTTGCGCTGCCGGGCCGCATTGATGACCTCGCCCTTGATGCCTTCCTTCCAGGGCATCCTGATAAATAATCCACCGTAGTCGTACTTGCCGATGGTTACGTCCGTCTGGGCTTCACCGTTCCATTCCAGGTCCAGCAGGTACTTGCCGTCCTTTAGGCGCATAGTCCAGGTCTGGGTTTCGGTCAGTACTGCTTTACCCGTTGAGTCCAGCAGGTCGTATACCGTCTGCCACTTTACCTCCGGCCCTTGGGCCTCGAGTACCTTGACTGACACCCGTCGCCAGTAGTCACCCTCAGGATGGTGGAAGTAGTCGCGGCCATTCACACGCGTGTAGCCCCAGTAGATACCCGTCTGGTGTTTGTGGTGACCGGGGCTGTACTCAGTAAGTACTCCTTTTCCGTCAGGAGCTACGAGAGGGTGCAGGTAGGGGCGGAACTTAGCCTTGGCATTCTGGGTCAGGATGGGCTCCGTTTCGTTGCCCCGGAAGATGCGTATAGTTTCCTGTGCCTCGTCCTGCACGGCCCGCAGTTCTACGGGGGCGGCAGGTGTCACGTTCGTGTGATCAGAAGCAGGATCCAGGTAAAAAAACAGGTTGAACAGCAGTAGGAATAGGAAGAGTGGTAGCGATTTGGCCATAGCGCTTCAAAGGATTAGCTGGACTATATCTTTGAAAAGGAACGGGATAGGGGCAGCTACTCACCAGAGCTGATTTGCAGGTTGGTCGGTAGAGACACTGGCGGTAGTAAGAGGAGCTACTGTGCTGAGCGGGAAGCAACTTTGGGTGTGGTAAAATTGTATTTTATTGATAGTTAACTGGTTATGGTTAATTATGGTGTAGGTAACAAAGATTTGGCTACTAGTAGTTAAAACCGTTTACTAACTGACAGTTACAAAAGTTTGCTACTGGTTTGTATTTCGTTACATTGAAATTTTAAACCTCGTATCAACGCAACAAAAACCTTTTACACATGAGACACTTTAAATCACTAGTGACGGCGGCTGCCGTTTCCTTTGTTATGGTTACTGGCTGTAAAGAAGATTTCAGAACCGACAGCGGAGTAGCTCCACACGATTTGCAAAGTAGTACTGTATCAAGTAAGTCGGCCCGAACTTCTGCCGAATTAGAAGCAAAGCTAGCCCGGCTACGTGCCTCACTACCAGCTGGTTTTGAGGAGGGCCTAAAACAAAATTCTGCTCTCTTATTTAAAACACATCCACAGTATCGCAGCATGATTCTGAAGGCACTTGCCATTGAGCCTACTGCTTGTGATGATGATACACAGATCAACCGATGGCTGGATCAGGAACTTAGTGACTGGGACAGAACGCTTATTGACCATGTCATTGGCACTGCAATGCTGGATGTGCCGACCTATGACGCGTTGGTATTTGAAAACAGTTCGGCGAATCAGTCTTTTGGTGTCAATGGAGAGTACACTCAAAAGCTAACCAAAGCATTCAAAGACTTACAGCGCTTCTGGAATATTGATTCGGAAAACATTGTACTGGCTGCCATGCATGGTAGCGTGCTTGGTGACCGAGACAAACTTATACGAACTTACAGAACTGTATACGGATTAAGTGATGCCAGTGCAGCCTACTATGCCGACTATGTACTTGCAGTACTCGAGGCATATCCTCAATTAGAAAATGGCAATCATCCGATATTTACCTTTAATGCTTTTGCTCTTCAGGGATTTTTCTTCCCGCCGGTAGGACAGATTCCCGATAAGATCATCATGGGTGATGGTATAATGGAAGGGTTTGCGGCTATTGGTTTTGCTGATGTAGCTCCACAGGCTATACTAGCTCACGAATTTGGTCATCAGATCCAGTTTCAGCTAGATTTATTCGAAGAAGTAGAAAGCCCCGAAGCTACCCGCCGAACGGAGCTTATGGCAGATGCCTATTCTGCTTACTACCTATCCCATGCCCGAGGTGCTTCTATGCAGTGGAAAAGAGTGCAGCAATTTTTACAGGTATTCTTTAATATAGGCGATTGCTCATTTACCAGTGATGGCCACCACGGCACACCGACCCAGCGAATGGCTGCGGCTGAGTGGGGCTATAATCTGGCAAATAGTGCCCAGAAGCAGGGGCACATACTGACAGCTGAGGAATTTGCAGAGCTTTTTGATGCACAACTACCCACACTAGTCTTACAGTAAGCTGTTTATATTATATAAAATAACACAAGAGGGTGAATCATTGATTCACCCTCTTGTGTTAAACTGCCATTTGACCATAGCGCTTCGAAGGATTAGCTTAACTATATTTATGTAAAGGATCGGACAGGAAGTACTTCCCTCATGGCTAATTACCGGGTGGATCACTAAGAGGTACCAACAATCCTATAATGATAAAAGGATTGAAGTTGTCAGGCACACTTAGATTTCGTATCTTCTCAAATCCTATCAATCTCATCACTCACAGTGCTTTAAATCCCGGTCCTATGGATATCATCATTGTAGTACTTGTTGGCTTGGTTGTATTGTTTCTGCTCTCCGGAATACGTATCGTGTATGAGTACAAAAGGGCCTTGAAGTTCAGGTTTGGAAGCTATATCAAAACCCTGCAGCCGGGCCTTCGCTGGATTATCCCCATCATTGAGACCATTCAGTTGGTAGATATCCGGGTCATTACCATCAATATTGTATCTCAGGAGGTGATGACCGAAGATAACGTACCCTGTAGCATTGATGGAGTAGTGTTTTTTAGGGTGGATAACCCCGAAAAAGCGGTTATCGAAGTAGAAAATTTTCAGTTTGCCATTAGTCAACTGGCCCAGGCGGCACTGCGTGATGTGTGCGGTAAAGTGGAGCTGGATACGATCCTGTCAAAGCGCGAAGAAATGGGTAAAGACATTAAAGCAATCGTGGCCGAAGAAACGCTGCATTGGGGCATTGTAATCATCGATGTAAAAATTAAAGACATACAGCTGCCGGAAAACATGCGGCGCATGATGGCCAATCAGGCCGAAGCAGAGCGGTCGCGCCGGGCCAGGATCATCCTTTCGCTGGCCGAGGAGCAGGCGGCCGAAAACCTGCTGGCCGCCGGACGAATCATCGATCAGTCACCCTCTGCAATCAAGCTTCGTCTGTACCAGACCCTGGCTAACATAGCCGCTGAAAAGAATTCAACCATTATTTTTCCATTCCCGGAGGAGATTTTACACCGGGATACAAAGAAAGATTGAGGTAAGTGAAAGAGGGTGCCAGGGCGATAGGAGATAAAGCAAGAACGGGAGGCGCTATATCTGTGTTAGGGATTAAAATAGTAGTACATGAAAACCATCCTCATAGCTTTTGTTCGTGTGTACCAGGCGGTACTGTCGCCATTCCTGCCCAATGCCTGCCGCTATACCCCAACCTGCTCGCAGTACATGATCGAAGCGGTGCAGAAGCACGGTGTACTGAAAGGCGGGCGACTGGGGCTGCGTCGGTTGTCGCGCTGCCACCCCTGGGGCGGCAGCGGCTACGATCCGGTACCCTGATTAGCCACCAATGGCTACCTTGCGCAGGATAGAATCAATGATAGTTGAAGTACGTACCCCGTCGGCCTCGGCTTCGTAGTTGAGCAGGATGCGGTGGTTCATTATGTCAGGAGCCAGTTCCTTAATATCCTCAGGTAGTACATAGTCACGACCTTCCAGATAGGCCAGGGCCTTAGCGGCCAGGTTGAGGTAGATTGTCGCCCGTGGCGATACTCCAAACTGAATGTAGCGGGCTTCGTCACGCAGGTTGTAGTCGAGCGGTCGACGGGTGGCGAATACCAGTTCAATGATATATCTCTCCAGCGTTTCCGATATATTGACCTTGTTTACCTCATTCCGGATCGCGAATATCTCTTCCTTGTTCAGCACAGGCTGTACCTGGTGGTTGAAGTTCAGGTCGGCCATCCGGCGCATTACCTCCAGTTCCTCGGGCTTATCCAGGTAGTCTACATATACCTTCATCATAAAGCGGTCAAGCTGGGCTTCGGGTAGGGGGTAGGTACCTTCCTGCTCTACGGGGTTTTGGGTAGCCAGTACCAGAAACGGGCGATCAAGCTTATAGGTATGGTCGCCAATCGTAACCTGCTTTTCCTGCATGGCCTCCAGCAGCGCTGACTGTACCTTGGCGGGAGAACGGTTTACCTCATCGGCCAGGATGATATTGGCAAAGATGGGTCCCCGCTTTACTTCATAGTCGCCCAATTTAGGCTTATAGATCATCGTCCCGACCAGGTCGGCGGGCAGCAGATCAGGTGTAAACTGAATCCGGTGAAAGTCAAGTTGAAGTACCTTGGCCATGGTATTGATGGTAAGCGTTTTGGCCAGGCCGGGTACTCCTTCCAACAGCACGTGTCCTCCCGTAAACAGGCTGATGAGCAGTCGGTTCAGGAGTTTTTCCTGACCTACTACCACCTTGCCCATCTCATCAAGGACTTCCTTTATCTTCGGTAAATACATGTTAGCTTTTAGGTATTAGCTGTTAGCTCGTAGCCTTTTCTTCACGGTGTCTACAAAGGCACTAGTTAGTTATTCAGGGCTGTGTATAAAAAAAATCAACTACTCCCGTATAGCCCGCACAAAACGGTCTTTTCCGTGAATGTCACGTAGCAACTCTACGCCTATATATCCTCTTTCTTCAAATACCTGCTTTGTTTCTGCTCCAAAATGCTCGTTGATCTCGACGTAGCAGCGTCCCTGTGGTTTGAGGTGGTGACTACCAAAATCAGCAATGGCCTTATAAAAGAGCAGCGGGTCTTTGTCCTCTACGAACAGGGCCTCATGCGGCTCAAAACGCAGTACGTTGGGGCGCATCTGGTCTGCTTCGGAGTAGGTGACGTAAGGAGGATTGCTGACAATACAGTCAAACTGCTCGGGGGCTTCGGGGAGAGGGAAGCTCACATTAAGCATATCCTGCAGGGCGAAGTGTACGTCGGCCATGAGCTGACGGGCATTTTCGCGCGCCACCGCCAGAGCCTCTTCGGATACATCCCAGGCGTGTACATTGGCGTGGGGTAAGAAACGCGCCAGTACAATGGCAATACAGCCACTACCGGTACCAATGTCCAGGATGGAAGGCTTCTCGTCCGGCTCTGCGTAGTCACGTGTAACGAGCTGTACGAGTTCCTCAGTTTCGGGACGGGGAATCAGTACCGATGACGATACCCGGAAGGAGAGTCCGCAGAATTCCGTAGAACCGATAATATGCTGAACGGGCTCATTCTGATTGAGACGCTGTACGATATTGTCCCAATCGGGCTGTACCTGCGAATCCGGAATAGGCCTGTCTACCAGAACATCTACATTGCGCAGGCGCAGGTAGTGCTCAAGAAGCATGAAGACAATTGCCTGGGTCTCTTTGGGCGGATATACAGTAATCCGGCTGGTTAATTGTTGATATAGCTGACGCGCCGAAGCCATTCGTAACTCTAGTTTCGTTTCTTAGGTGGGAAAGTTAAGAAAATTATAAGAACTGCGAGTAAGAATTAGTGGCTAAAAAGGGAATAGAGCCTTGTAGTATAGCTCGGTTGACTCTTATTCTAGCTTATAGTATATATTATGTGCTACTGCTGATTATCAGGCTGAAAGGCAGGTGTATGGGTGGAAAAGGGAGCTAAAAATGTGTTTTATAATGCATATTATTTACTTTCAAGGCTTCATCCTGAATGGTAGTAAATAGTATTTTTTGATTCCCCGGATCATGGACAACGATCAACTTTACATGCGCAGAGCCCTGCAACTGGCTGAGTACGGACGAGGTTATGTGAGCCCCAATCCGATGGTAGGGAGTGTAATCGTGCACAACGACCGGATCATTGGGGAGGGCTGGCACCGGCGCTATGGCGGACCACACGCCGAGGTTGAGGCGGTGCGCGATGCGGAGGTACGAGGTAATGAATCACTACTGGCGGAGGCTACTGTATACGTAACGCTAGAGCCCTGCTCGCACTACGGCAAAACGCCCCCCTGCGCCGACTTACTGGTTGAGAAACGGGTGAAGCGGGTGGTAGTATGTAACGATGATCCTAATCCGCTGGTGGCAGGGCGGGGCCTGCAGCGACTGCGTGATGCCGGCATAGAAGTAGAAAGTGGACTACTGGCGCAGGAGGGCCGGGAACTGAACCGGCGATTCTTTACCTACTTCGAACAGAAGCGCCCCTACGTCATCCTGAAATGGGCCGAAACAGCCGATGGCTTTATGGCCGGTATAGATCGAAAGCCGGTAGCAATCAGTGGCGAGTACTCTGGAGTGCGGGTACACCGCTGGCGCTCCGAAGAGGATGCCATACTGGTAGGGGCTACCACGGCCCAGTCAGATAACCCCCGGTTGAACGTACGCCACTGGGTGGGGCTGGATCCGGTTCGGATTGTACTGGATCGCCAACTGCGCCTGTCGGATGATTTATATTTGTTTGATCAAACTCAGCCTACAATCGTATACAATCACCTGCGCGCTACGCCCGTAGAGGGTTTTCCCATGCGGTACATGACCGAGGCGGCTGACAAAATAGCCTATTCGCAGTGCCTGCCCGACGGGGATGAGATGCACCAACTGCTGACTGACCTTTACAACCGCAAGATACAGTCCGTATTTGTCGAAGGGGGGGCGGCAGTGTTATCGGCCTTACTGGTGAGTGGACTATGGGATGAAATACGGCGTTGCCAGAGCCCGATACGTCTGGGTGATGGGGTAAAGCCCCCCGCACCGCAGGGCGTACTGGTAGCTTCGGAAAAAGTACAGGAAGATCTCTGGACCTACTATCGCAACGCCTGAGGCTTGCCTCATACCCACACATTACGGCCCCTTAGCAAAGCTACTGCACTACTCATCTTTCATCCTCCTGGTTCCATATTTCCCAGGCCTTTTCGGCCTGCAGATGCAGCATTTTCATTCCATTATGGGTAGCGGCGCCTTTTTCCATGCCTTTCTTCAGGAATAGTGTTTCTACGGGATTGTACACCAGGTCGTACAGCATGTGGCTGCGGTTCAGCAGGTCATACGGGATGGGAGGGGCAACATCTACTTTGGGGTACATTCCCAACGGAGTAGTGTTGATGATGAGCCGGTAGTCGCGCATCACCTCTTCGGTTAGGTCATCATAGGTGAGTGCTCCATCAGTGGCCTGACGCGATACCAATCGGTAGTCTGCTTTCAGATCATCAAGTGCCACCATTACGGCTTTGGCAGCTCCTCCATTTCCCAGAACTAAGGCTTTAATGTCTGCGCAGGATTCTCCGCGGTGATCTACCCACTCGGCCAGCGATTCTTTAAAGCCATAGTAGTCCGTATTGAAGCCCTTGGTAGAGCCGTCGGGATATACTTTGATGGTATTGACAGCCCCGATACGTCCGGCCGAAGCTTCATCCAGATCATTGAGTAGTGGTACGACCGCCTGCTTATGAGGGATGGTTACGTTAAGGCCACAGATATGGGGAGTATTGATGAGCAGACCAGGTAAGGCCCCAACCGACTCCATCTCGAACAAGTCATACTGGCAATCGCTGATGCCTTCTTTTTCAAATTTGGCACTGAAGTAGCTTTTAGAAAATGAGTGAGTCAGGGGATAGCCAATGAGACCGTATCGCTTCATGTTGAATAGTGTTTTATTCGGCGGAGGGGTGGTAAATAAGATTCAGGCTTGAAAATTATGCAAAAAAATAAACCCCACCTAAGGGTGGGGTTCTGATAGTATGATCTTTATAAACTAAGCAGTCTTGGGACTTACCATACGGCTCTTTAAGAACTGCCAGATAATAGGGAGCACTGAAACGAAGATGATACCTAAAACAACCTTTTCGAAGTTGTCCCGTACAAAAGGTATGCTACCCAGGAAGAATCCTGCCAGGGTTAATCCGATCACCCAAAGAAGTGCACCCACTACATTATAGGTAAGGAAGATCCGGTAGTTCATTTTGCCAACTCCACCCACAAAAGGTGCCAGCGTGCGGACAATAGGTACAAAGCGGGCAATTACGATGGTTACAGCGCCATATTTCTCATAAAAGCCCTGAGTTTTTTCGATGTGCTCAGCTTTAACAAACCGTTTACCAAATATCTCCACCTTCAGAGCCTGCATGCCAAAGTACTTACCAATTAAATAATTACAGGTATCACCCAGGATGGCAGCTATAATCAATAAGACAATAACAGCCCATACATTTAGAGAATCAGGATATTGGGCTGCCAGCATACCTGCCGCAAAAAGTAAAGAGTCACCCGGCAAAAAAGGCATGAATACAACGCCCGTTTCTATAAAGATGATCAGAAAAAGGATAATGTAGGTCATAGCCCCATACTCCGTAATAATTTGCCCCAGGTGTTTGTCCAGGTGCAGGAAGAAGTCCATGAATTGGGCGAGTAGCTCCATCTTGAATAATTTAAATTAAAGGTGTGACGCGTTGTTTGAATAATTTGGTTTTAGTGTATCGGCCAGAGACGAAACTCAAAGTTAATACTTGAATTGTAAACCGAGGTAGCCAAACACTAACTTGTTGATGAATATTTACTTATTGGCAGCAATCTTCCACTTCTGGCGGGTTTTTTGGTTCAGGAAGTGAGAGAACGTATCTCCTCGAAGGCCAAGGCGGATGGTTTCCAGTGGAATGATCTCATGTGGAGCTATATTACCCAGGTTAACATTAGCGCCCAGTAGTTTTACAAACCATACCTGTTGTTCTTTCTGGGGTGCTTCCCACAGTATTTTCTCAAAGGGAATCTGTGTCAGAATTTCTTCAACAAGTCCCTGGCGTACTTCACCGCTGGAACGGAATAGTCCTACGTTACCGGACTCCCGGGCTTCGCCGATCACCTTCCAGGCACCGGCTTCCAACTCGGCTCTCATAAGCTGAATCCACTTGTAGGGCGGGATAATTTTTTCTTCGTCTTTGGATCCTACCTCAGATAATACGGTCACCTGCTTAGCCAGGGTGCTGATGTACTCACATTTTACATCAGGAGCCATTTCCAGAGAGCCATCGGAAACTTCGGCATGCTGCAGGCCATACTTATCAAGGAGGCGACGGTAGTCATCAAACTGGTTCCGGACTATAAATGCTTCGAATAAAGTACCTCCAAAATAGACTGGTACATTGGCAGAGCGATATACAGCCAGTTTATCGGTAAGATTGGGCGTAACGAACGAAGTGGCCCAGCCTAGCTTTACGATATCAATATAGCCGCTGGAAACTGATAGCATATCTTCGACCTCGCGTATGCTGAGGCCCTTGTCCATAACCATAGTGATACCTTTCTCGCGGGGTTTAGAGGAGCGGTCGGGTACTTGGGATAGTGTAAAATTCATATATTGGGTCGACAAAAAAGAGTGTCAAAACTGCCCAAAGGTAATGATTACCTTGAATACGTAGCAATAAAATACAGGGAATACACTGGGTATGACTGCTAATTCTAGATTTATTCCTATTTTACTAAAAAGAATCTCATTAGTACATCCAAACCAAAATGACCTATGAGTGATGTCGCTGAAATAAACCCCCGCCTCGAATTTTTGCGTACTCAGATCGGTAATGATATGAGTAAAAGTATTTCACCCATAGGCCGCTGGCTTAGCGGTACCCTGCGCGAAGTCCGGTATGGTGCCATGAGTGTGGATTTTACCATTCGGGAAGATATGACCAATCCCATGGGAATCCTGCACGGGGGAGCGGCTTCGGCCATCATGGACGATGTGATAGGCACGATGGTATTTGCGCTGGGCCGTGAGTTTGCCTATACCTCCGTCAACCTCAATTGCGATTTCCTCAATCCGGCTCGCCTGGGCGAGACCATCACCGCTCATGCCAAGGTCATCCGGGCGGGCAAGAACATTGTACACTGCGAATGTGAGATAATCAATGCGGAAGGTCGCATTGTAGCAAAGTGTGCTTCTAATCTTATTCAGACGGGCCTGAGGCTGACGGTCTAGCTTTGTCAGTGACTAGTGATCAGTTACCAGTGATCAATTTTCCAGATGTAAACGTACGCTTTGGTCGCTGGCGTTTATATAATCTATTCAAATACAGGTCCATTGGTGGTGGGTGAATGACCACTCATCACAAAAATGGATGAATTTCTTGTTTGGTAAACACTGTTTAGTACATTTGTACTGTTCATTAATTGTAACTATGGGTATTGCAGAAAGAAAAGAGCGGGAGAAAGAGGAAATGCGGGAGCTGATCCTGCGGGCAGCCAGTAAGATATTCATGGAAGATGGGTTCGAAAAAACCAGTATCCGGAAGATAGCCGATGCCATTGAGTACAGTCCGGCTACCATATACCTTTACTACAGGGACAAAAATGAGTTATTGCACGGCCTGCACGTAGAAGCATTCCAGAAGATGATGCAGGAGTTTGCGCAGGTAGTTCCTATTAGCGATCCGTTTGCCCGATTAGTTGAAATGGGCCATCAGTACATCAAGTTCGGTACGCACAATCCAGAGCTGTACAACCTGATGTTCCTGATGGATGCTCCAATGGAAGCGATAGCCTGCCGAAACGAAATCTGGGATGATGGCCTGCGGGCTTTTGATGCTCTGCGGGTAGTGGTGGCCGATTGTATCAAAGCCGGGTACTTTAAGGAAACGGACGTGGAAACCATCTCAATGACTATCTGGAGCTATATACACGGGCTAGTGACCATCTACCTGAAAGGACGGATGAAGATGTTTGACGACGACCGCGAACTCGAGCGGATGCAGCAGTCTTTTTCCTTGTTTATCAAGATGCTTAAAGCCATATAATACTACCACTAAGTCTATTAGCTATGAATCAACTTTTGAAGCTCGAAGAAGCGGCCCAGTGGGTACTATCCATCTTCCTGTTTAGTCAGTTGCCCTTTGCCTGGTGGTGGTACCCGGCTCTGATTTTGCTCCCCGATCTTAGTATGATTGGTTATGCCTTTAATACCCGTGTTGGCGCTGCTATGTATAACTTATTTCATCATAAAGCACTGGGAGTAGCGCTGGGGGTACTTGGTTTGAGTATAGGTAGCTCTGCACTTATGCTGGCCGGGGTCATTCTTTTTGGTCACTCAGCTATGGATCGTATGCTTGGCTATGGCTTGAAGTACAATGATAGTTTTAAACACACGCATTTAGGTATGATTGGGAAGTAGTTTTTATTTGCCCTATAACTAAACACTGTATATTATGTATACTATGGTTATAAAGCCATAGCGTATTAGTTAAAATAGCTAGTAGTGGAAGCCCGCAGCCGGATCTGTTGTAATTTCATCGGCTAAAAAGTAAGCTTCTTGCCTTAAAAAAGCCGCTTGGAGAAAACTAAATGGTGATAGCTACAGCAGCAGTATAAATTTGAATCATTATCCGCATTAAAGGAGCCAGTAGTCCCTATGTAGCACCAATTCATATCAACAGCCATGAAAACACCACTATCTTTTTATTATCTCTCCCATACTTTGACTAGCCTCCCGGTTATTTCTAAACAAGCGACTTTTAGCCTTAAAAGAGGTTCAGCTTCTACTGCCTGATTACGTTACTTAAGCCATAAGAATTTACCTACGAAAGTACTTCAGCTACTTGTAGTCTTTTGATAAACAATGTTCATTTTATTATAACTGGTTATGTATCGATTATACCTCATCCTGCTCTGCCTACTTCCTGGAGGAATGGTCAGTGCCCAGCATTCACCGATTCTTGAAGCTTATATTCAGGAAGGTTTGCAGAATAACCTGTCGCTGCGGCAGGAATCACTTGAAATAGCCAAGGCTACGGAGAACATCCGGCAGGCAAAAGCGCTGTTCTACCCGCGTGTTACCTTTTCACCGACTTACTCCCTCGCGGCCGGGGGACGGAGGCTCCAGTTCCCGGTAGGGGACATGCTGAACCCGGTGTATGCTACGCTCAATGCGCTTACGGAAACTAACAAGTTTCCCCAGATCGAAAACGTAGACGAGCAACTGGCGCCTAACAACTTTCATGATACCAAGGTAGCGGTACAGTACTCTATCTACAATCCGGAGATACAGTACAACTACCTCATCCAGCAGAACCTGCTGACGGCACAGGAAGCAAAACGAAAGGTGGTGGAGAATGAACTGCGCTACGCCATTGAAGGCGCCTACTACCAGTACCTGCAAACGCTGGACGCCCTGCGCATTTTTGAGAATAGTCGTTTGGTACTGAATGAACTGGTACGGCTGAATCAAAAGCTGATCAGTAACAATGTACAGACCAAGGATGTCGTCTTTGCGGCGGAGTATGAGGTAAGCAAGCTGGAACAGCAACGAGCCGAAGTCCGCAGAAACCACGAGGTAGCCAGGGCATACTTCAACTTCCTGTTGAATAAAGACCTTAAGTCGGACATACAGGTAGATGAAACCCTGACCGGGCAGGAGCCGCTCGTGACCGAATCACTGGATCAGCTATCGGAGCAGGCGGTGACCCGTCGCCAGGAACTGACGCAGCTAGCCAGCTCAATCCAAGCCTCTCAGAATGCCGTACGACTTAACGAAAACGCTGCCCTGCGTCCATCGGTATTTGTGGGTGGTAACGCCGGGTTCCAGGGCTTCGGCTATGAGTTTAAGGGGCAAGGCTACGCGCTGGGGCAGGTAGGTTTGCAATGGGACCTCTTCAAAGGCTACGAGCGGAAGTCAAAGATACAGCAGGCCCGCATCCAGACTGACCTGCTCCGCACGAAGAAGCAGGAGGTGGAAAACCAGATCGAACTGCAGGTAACGCAGGCCTACTATGACCTCAATACCACCGGAGAAAGCCTGCGTGCCGCTACCAGCGCCCGCAACAGCGCCGAACAGTACTTCAGGATAATCGACAGCCGCTACCGTAACGGCAACGTCCTGCTCATTGAATACGTAAAAGCTCAGAACGATGTGCTGACGGCTCAGCTTCAGCAATCCCTGGCGAAGTACGACCTGCTCATCAAAAAGGCCCAACTGGGCAAAGTAACGGCTATGCCTTAGTCATACTCAACTCCGTGACCTGTGGGGACACAGGCCACTGAAAAGAAAATATTAATCCCCAAAGCTAATTGCTAACACCTAATAACTAACAGCTAAACATATGAAAACGACCATACAAATAGCCCTGCTGGCACTCGTGCTACTGAGTACCAGCTGCGGTAAAGAGGAAGCTCCCAAAGAATCTGCTCTGCCCGAAGAGGGTACTATCCCTGTGCAACTGGCGACTGTCGAAACAGCCGTACGTACTGAGCCTGTATATGTATCGGGAACAGTGGCTTCCGAAGAGGAAGCCCGACTCTCCTTTAAGATCGGAGGCATTGTGAGCCGTATCTACGTCAAAGAAGGCCAACCCGTACGCAAAGGCCAGCTGCTGGCGGTACTGGACCTGACCGAGATCAATGCGCAGGTAAGCCAGGCGCAGTACGCCACCGAAAAAGCCGAGCGCGATATGAAGCGAGTCCAGAACATGCTCCGCGATACGGCCGCTACCCTCGAGCAGATGCAGAACGCGACTACGGGCCATGATTTGGCGCAGCAAAATCTGAAGATAGCAAAGTTCAACCAGGCCTATGCCCAGATTACTTCGCCCATTGACGGTACCGTTACCCGCAAACTCATGAACGAAGGCGAACTGGCCTCGGCTGGCGCACCGGCTCTGCTGGTTTCATCGAACCGTAGCAAAGATTGGGTAGTACGGGTAGGGGTGTCGGATAAAGATTGGGCGCGCCTGAGGGTAGGAGATAGGGCAACTGTTCACCTGGATGCTTATCCCGATGATGCTTTTAAGGGTACCGTCACGAAACTCGCTCAGGCGGCTGATCCTATGAATAAGCTCTACGAAATAGAAGTACGTATAGACCCCGCCGGCAAGCGATTCGCCACCGGCCTCTTCGCCAAAGTAGAGCTCATCCCATCTCAAAGCCGCAGCTACACCGTAGTTCCCGTAGAAGCCCTGGTCGAAGGCAATGGCCGGGAAGGCTTTGTGTATGTCAATGAGAGCGGCAAAGCCAAGCGTGTACCCGTCACCATCGGCTACCTGGACGGCGATAAGGTACTTGTAACGAATGGACTGGATGGTGTGAAGGAGGTCGTCACCGCTGGCAGCGCTTTCCTGACTGCTAATAGCAGTATTGTAATTAAGAATTGATAATGTAGAATGTATAATTGAAAATCAAATAGATATATACCATGAATAACGAAACACCCAAGCCGAATGTCGTTCTGGATAAGTCATTTGCATTTTCAATTTGTATAGTTAAGGTTAATCAATACCTCTACAAAAACCACAAGGAGATTCTCCCGCTAGCTACCCAACTTCTAAAGAGTGGCACTTCCATCGGTGCTAATGTGGAAGAAGCTGTAAGTGGCTACTCTAAGAAAGACTTTTCTTCCAAGATGGGAATCTCTCTGAAAGAGGCTAAAGAAACACGTTACTGGATTCGCCTTCTGTACGAAACTGGATACCTGGATGAGCGCCAGCACCATAGCCTGCTACAAGATGTAGAGGAGCTTATCAAGTTGCTAACTTCTATTCTGAAAACTTCGAGAGCTGAATAATTCTACATTATTCATTCTCCATTATACATTAAGCACATGCACATATCAGAATTTTCCGTTAAAAACTGGCAGTTCATGCTGGTGATGTTTATAGGGGTAGTGGCCCTGGGGCTCAACTCCCTCTTCAATATGCCCAGGGGCGAAGACCCTGAGTTTTTTGCCCCCTCGTTTGCCGTAGTCTACGTATATCCGGGCACCGATGCCCTTGATATGGAAGAGCTGGTGGTGGACAAGGTAGAGGAGCGTTTCAGTGCGCTCGAAAATGTTAAAAGTATTAAGACCAGCATCGACGATGGTCTGGCGGTAGTCGTGGTTGAATACGAGTACAAAGAAGACCCCGACGAGAAGTACCAGGAGATGGTACGGGAGGTAGGGGCACTGCAAAAGGAGCTGCCACAGGATATATTCCGGACCGAGATCCGCCGCTTTTCACCTACAGATGTGAACATTGTACAGGTAGCTCTTATCTCCGAGACGGCTTCCGATAAGGAAATGGGTGACCAGGCCGACCGCCTCAAAAACGAGCTGACCAAGGTAAAGAGCCTGAAAAACGTGGAAGACTGGGGCTATCCGGCCAATCAGGTGCGGGTATCACTCAACATTGAGAAGATGGCGCAGGAAGGCATACCTGTCAATCGGGTACTGGGGGCTTTGCAGGCCGAAAATACCACTATACCCGGCGGAAGTATCCAAGCCGGTGCCCGTAAGTTCAACGTCAAAACTGCGAGCGACTATCGTTCCCTGGACGAGATCCGCAGCACCATCGTTGGTAGCAATGGCCAGAAGATTATCTACCTGCGCGATGTAGCCGAAGTAGAGTATAACTACGAAGAGCCTACCCATATCACCCGACTAAACAGCCACCGCTCAGTATTGGTCACGGCGGCCCAGAAAGAAGGGCAGAATATAGAGCAGGTAGGAGAGGCACTCAATCCGGTAATAGACCAGTTCGCTAAAACGCTACCTGCTAACATCAAGCTGGTCAAGAACTTTGACCAGTCGGTAAGCGTGAGTAAGCGTTTAGGGCGCTTTGCCAAAGACTTCGCTATTGCTATCTTCCTGGTGTCGCTCACGCTGTTGCCGCTTGGCTTTCGGGCGGCAGTAGTGGTGATGATTTCTATCCCGCTGTCGCTGGCTATAGGTCTGGCCGCTATTGACTACCTGGGCTTTAGTATTAACCAGCTCAGTATCGTGGGGCTCATTGTAGCGCTGGGTATACTGGTAGATGACTCCATTGTAGTAGTAGAGAATATAGAGCGTTGGATGCGCGACGGTACCCCCCGCCGTGAGGCCGCCGTGAAGGCTACCAAGCAGATCACACTCGCCGTAATTGGCTGTACCGTTACGCTGATCCTGGCGTTCCTGCCGCTCAACTTCCTGCCCGAGGCTTCCGGTGATTTTATCCGTAGCCTGCCCATGGCAGTAACGATGACTATCCTGGCTTCGATGCTGGTGTCGCTGACCATTGTTCCCTTCCTGAGCAGCCGCCTACTCAAAGCCGACCACAACCCAGAGGGCAACCTGTTCCTGCGCGCTCTGAAGAAAGTGATCAGTGGTTCGTACAGCCGCCTGCTGCACTGGTCGCTCCGGCACCCGGTACCAACGCTGCTGGTAGCGCTTGTCCTGTTCGTGGCTTCGCTGGGACTGACTAAAGTAATCGGCTTTGGCCTGTTCCCCAAGTCGGAGAAGCCGATGTTTATGATCACGGTAGAGACGCCGGATGGTACTGCTCTGACCGAGACTGACCGCGTAGCCCGCTCTATTGAGGCTGAACTCAAAAAAGTACCCGAAGTCAAATATTCCACTACCAATGTGGGTAAAGGCAATCCGCGCATCTACTACAACGTGATCCAGCGGTCCGAAGCCTCCAACTTTGCCGAGTTCTTTGTGCAGTTGCACGATGTTAGTCCGGCTGAGAAAGGTACCATTATAGATCAGCTGCGGGAGCGCTTTGCGGAGGTACCTAATGCGAAGGTAGAGGTCAAAGACTTTGAGCAGGGGCCCGATACCGAAGCCCCCGTGGCTATACGAATATTTGGCGAAGACCTTGAGAAAATGCGTACCGTAGCGGCCAACGTGGAAGCTACCCTGCGCAGTACACCCGGTACTATCTATGTCAAGAATCCGCTAGCTAATCGCAAGACCGACCTGCGCGTGACTGTTAACAAAGAAAAAGCTGGTATGCTGGGTATACCCAGTGCCGATATCAACCGGACTATTCGTCTGGCAGTAGCGGGGCTTAACGTAGGTACCTTTACCGATACCAACGGTGACGACTATGCGATCAATGTGACACTGCCTAAGGGCAAAGTAGCCGATCAGGATGCGCTGAACAAACTTTATGTCAATACCATGACCGGCGCCTCAGTACCCCTGCGCCAGATTGCTGATGTACAATTTGAAAGTGCTACCAACCAGATCCGCCACTTCGATAAGGACCGCTACGTAACGGTGACTGCCTTCGTCAAAAACGGCCACCTAGTCGACAATGTGTACGGTGAAGTACTCAAGAAGCTGGATGAGTATAAATTCCCCGAAGGATTCAGCTACGTAGCAGCGGGTGAGATCGAGGCCCGTTCCAAATCATTCGGTGGCTTGGGTACTATCATTCTGATTACGGCCTTTGGATTTCTGGGCGTACTGGTTTTGGAATTTGGTACCTTCAAGAGCTCCCTCATTGTACTCTCCGTCATTCCCCTGGGTATGATCGGGGCGCTGACCGCGCTGTACCTGGTAGGGTACCCGCTCTCGTTCGTAGCCATCATTGGTCTGATTGCCCTGATCGGGATTGAAGTCAAGAACTCCATCCTGCTGGTGGATTTTACGAATCAGCTTCGGGCGGAGGGAGTACCTCTCATCGAGGCCATTCAGCAGGCGGGTGAGATTCGCTTTGTACCCATAGTACTTACCTCACTGACCGCTATCGGTGGATTGATACCCCTGGCTATTGAAGGCAATCCGCTCTATTCGCCCCTGGCGTGGGTACTGATTGGCGGCTTGATCAGCTCCACGGTACTTTCCCGCATCGTGACGCCGGTACTTTACAAGCTACTCCCACCGCGGGTAGAAAGCAAAGCCGAAGAAGTACCTCCGGTAGAGGAAGTGCTGGAAATGGCGTAGGATATGTTAATAACAGACAGGCCCGGCTTAGATCCGGGCCTGCTTGTTTTCAAAAAGCTAATAACTAACGCCTGTCAGATAATCACTAATAGCTCCTATTCGTATATATCCTTTGTATCCGCCTGGGCTAGCTCTACCAGGAAGCCTCCAATCTTCTGCGTTACATCCTCAAAGTACTTCTTGCCTTTTTCAGCGGTCGCTTTGCTGGGGTCACCTACGCCGGTATCGGCCGTTACCTGTGACCATTTGCGTTCGGCCCAGGCCCAGCCTTCGCGCAGGGCTTTCACCTTGAATTTTTTGGCACTGCCGTCACCCGCTTCTTCCAGGGGTAGTACCAGGTCGGGGCGCAGGTGGAGCAGCAGGCTGGTTTCCATCTCGTCGGCGTGGTCACCGGATTCTTCAAAGTACTGCTTTTTGTCCAGCACCTGAAACCACGAACAGGTACAGATAAACATCTCCGGGTACCTTACGCCCAGCTCCCTGATCATGGTCTTAAAATCATTACCGCCATGGCTGTTCAGGAGGAGTAGTTTGTGGATGCCCTGCCGGTTCAGTACTTCTACGACATCTTTCAGGATGGCTAGCTGGGTACTGGGGTGCAGGTTCATGTCCAGCAGGATGTCGGTCTGGCCGGTGTTGACACCAAAGGGGATCGTAGGTAGTACCATTACTTTTGCTCCCTGTTCCCAGGCCACCCGCGCCGCCTCGGCGGCTATGTGATCGGCTTCGATCACATCCGTAGCGTAGGGCATGTGGTAGTTATGAGCTTCGGTCGCTCCCCAGGGTAGTATGGCTACTTCAACGGTGGTATTTTTAAGGTCTTTCCAGTTAGTTTCGGCGAGTATATAAGGGCGCATAATTGACTGTTTTTGTTAAAAAGCAGATTCGAACCATAATTTAATAATCTACGTTGGAGGTTATCTGGTAAAGCAGTAGGTAGTGTGCAAGTTTTATTTAACAAACAACTCCTATATTTAGGCCCGGAAGTAAAGCAATAAGGGCTTTGCGCGTACCCATTAAATAACATTTACTCTATCTATAATACATGAGGTTTTTTAGATTTCCTCTTAGAGTTCTGGCAGCTGTAGGAGTTGTGTTGCTGATTGCCATCCTTTGTATGGTTACGGTTGTCGACAGATCTCACTACGAAGAAAAGCCTTTCTATAAGGAGTGGAAGCAGATTATTGCACAGACAAAAATAGATACAACGGCTCCCGCAGGACCCCTGCAGGTCGGCTGGGCAAAGATCAATATTACCCCCAATCAGCCTACGCCCATGGCAGGGTACGGCAACCGGCGTGGCAAACCGTACGAGGTAGTCCATGACTCTGTATACGTGCGGGCTATGGTACTGGACAACGGCAGCACCCGGGCGGCTATGGTTGCGGCCGATCTGCTGATCGTACCGCCCACGGTGGTAGAGCGGCTGAAGGCTAAGCTGGCCGCTACCGATATTTCTTTTAACCAGGTATTTCTGGGAGCTACGCATAGTCACAATAGTATCGGAGGTTGGGGAGATACCATAACCGGTGAACTGTTTGCGGGAGAGTACAATCCTGACGTGGTGGAGCGTATCGCGCAGGCCATGTTTCAGGCTATTATCCGGGCTCGTGATACCATGAAGCCGGCTCAGATGACCTATTGGGAAACCATTGATTCTCTCAATGTAAGAAATAGGCTGGTCGGGGAGGAAGGAGAAGTGGACCCGGAGGTACGTACCATACAATTTACTACCAAAGAGGGGGAGAAAGCCATTTTGACTTCGTACGCCGCCCATTCAACCCTATTAGGCTCAAAAGTCATGCAGCTGTCCCGCGACTACCCCGGTCTACTGGTTGACTCGCTGGAGCGTAGTACGGCTAACTTTGCCATGTACATGGCTGGTGCAGTAGGCAGTATGGGCCCGGTAGAGAAAGGAAAGGATGACTTTGAGGAACTGGTTAATCAGGCGAATGGCGTAAAGCAGTCCATAAATTCTCCGGAAGCTATTAAAGAGACGCAATCCAGCGCGATCATTCAGGCTATAACGCTGCCCCTGCCTTTGCGTGACCCGTCTCCCCGCCTTACCAATATATTTGTCCTGCGGCCGTGGGTGTTTCGCTGGGCCTTTGGCGACTACCCGATCTATGTCAAAGCCCTGCGTATCGGTGATGTACTGATGATAGGGATGCCCGCTGACTTTTCGGGTGAATTGGTGGCGGAACTGGATGCTTATGCCACGCAGCGGGGATTGAACCTGATGATCACCAGCTTTAACGGGGGCTATATCGGGTACATTACGCATGACAAGTACTTCAACCGGGATACCTACGAAACGGTGACCATGAACTGGTACGGCCCCTACAACGGAGCTTACCTGCAGGAAGTGGTGCGGGACATCGTAGATAAGTTCAAGAAGTAGTAGTAAAGAGGGCGGAGGGTGCTTTTAGATAAAAAATCTTAAACTATGAGTACTTGTTCCAGCTTCTCTATAAGAAGATTGTTTCTTCTGTTACTATTACTTGGTACACTTATGTCGGACAGTATAGCCCAGCAAGCCGTAAGGGTGGCCGTTGCTGGCATTAGCCACGGTCACGTTGGCTGGATATTTAACCGAAAGGACAAAAAAGACATTGAAATCGTCGGTATCTACGAAACCGATAAGGTAGTGGTTGATAAGTACATCAAGCGCTATGGTCTGGATCGCAAGCTATTCTACGATGATCTAGATAAAATGCTTGTTACCACTAAGCCCGAAGCCGTCACTGCCTTTGGACCTATCAATGAGCACGTACAGGTAGTAAGAGCAGCGGCGCCCCGCAAAGTACACGTCATGGTAGAAAAGCCACTGGCTACTACGGTGGCGGATGCCCGCGAAATAGCTTCGCTGGCCCGGCAGCATGGGATCAAGGTACTTACCAACTACGAGACCTCCTGGTACTCCAGCAATCAGCACGTATATAAGCTGGCTCAGGATGGAAAGCTGGGGCAGATCCGTAAAGTGATGGTCAACGACGGGCACCAGGGACCCCGTGAGATCGGCGTAAGCGATGAGTTTTTCAACTGGTTGACCGATCCTGTTAAGAATGGCGGCGGGGCCCTGACCGACTTTGGTTGCTACGGGGCCAACCTCATGACCTGGCTCATGCAGGGCGAGCGTCCCCAGTCAGTAGTAGCCGTTACCCACCAGAATAAGCCGAATATTTATCCTAAGGTAGACGACGAGGCTACTATCATCCTGCAGTACCCAACGGCACAGTGTATCATACAAGGGTCATGGAACTGGACCTTCGGTCGCAAGGACATGGAAGTATACGGCACCCAGGGCTACGCTGTAGCTGTAGACCGGACCACCGTGCGGCAGCGCCTTCAGGAGAAAGCACCGGAGGAGAAACTCACCCTGTCACCACGTCCGGCTCCTTTTGAAGACCCATTCTCGGTACTAGCCGATGTAGTACGGGGGCGCTTGGTGATGGATCAAAATGACCTGTACGAACTTCCGATCAATGTCACGGTGGTAGAGATACTGGAAGCCGCCCGGGAGTCAGCCAAATCCGGCAAAGTAGTTTCACTCAAATAAGCTTCGTATATACTTTATACGGTACAGGATGTACCTAGATATACCCGATGACCCTCTGTCAGTAGATAAGGGCATCGGGTATTTTATGATCATCAGTTGTGGATTTGAGGAAACACTCTAAAATAGCTGGTACAATAGCTTAATAGAACCATCCGCGATATTTTTCACGCACAATGTAGAAATAGTTCTACGGTTGTTTGGGAGCCACTAGAGGGGGAATAGGTGGCATACTTTTCATAGGATATTCAAAAGTTGTTTACTCTTTAAATCTACAAATAATCCCTATGAAAAAATCTATTACCGTATGCCTTCTGGGAGCGACACTGATGCTCGGAGGCTGTGCCCGTCAGTACCCTGTTTTCAACCAAATGCCTACTAATGCGTATATTCCTCAGGCAGAGAAAGCTAAACCGGCAGAGGCTCCAATACAAGCTCAGGAAGTTGCTGTATTTAACGAGGCACCTTCTCAGGTTACTGTTCAGCAGACAGAAGCTCCCAGCGTAAGCGAAAATCTGCAGGTATCCGCTGTACTTGAGAAGAATACTCCTAAGCAGATCGACAAGCAGCTTGACAAGGCGTTAGCTTCGGCTGCCGGACAGAAGCTAATGGCTAACCCAGCCATGGCCGAGCGTATCCAGAAAGTACGTACTATGCTGGCCCAGCCCGAAGTGCAGAATATGCAACCAAACCAGGCTGAGATCAGCAAAGCACAGAAGCTGGCCGACAAAACAATCAAGAAGCACATGAGCCCCAGCGCTGCTAAGGCGCTCAACCGTAACCTGACCCTGGGTCTTATCCTGATTGGTGCCGCGGTTATTCTGGCGCTGATTCCTGGCCTTGGTCTGGTATCTACCATTGTGGGGGTAATCGGTCTGGTGTTCCTGATCCTGGGTCTGATCAATATGGCCTAGCAGGTAGCGTACCGCTTACAACTCAAAATTGTTAAAAACATTGACGCCGGTTTGGGCTTTTTGGTCCGGACCGGCGTATTTAGCTTAAGGTAAAGACTATTTATCCTCCCCTGGTGCTGCTTTATGAACTTACTAGTACTGTTTTTATTTCTGAACTATATTGGGCTGGCGCCTGCTCCTGTGTCTACACTAACTGTTGAAATCACCAATGTGAAGCGATCCGGTGGTAAACTGCGCCTGGCGGTATTCAGGCCAACTGATACGTTTAGCACTGGTAAGCCCTATATGTACAAGATTGTATCCATGGAAAAGCCGTCGACCCAGCGGATTGAATTTGAGCTGGATCCGGGGCAGTACGCCGTGGCGGTATATCATGATGTAAATGGGAATGATAAGTTGGACAAGAACCTGGTGGGATACCCCAGCGAGCCATTCGGATTTAGTAATAATTACCGCCCGATCGTATCAGCGCCTAAGTTTGAAGACTGCAGCTTTGAAGTAGGTGGTACTGACAAGCAGATATCTATCAAGCTGCTGGACTAGTCCCCTTCTGAATTTATAATTATTGTATTAATCAAAGTTTCCGAAGCTTAAAAGCATCTGTAGAGATCAAAGTTTTCACGTACCTTTGCGGCATGAAAACTTATTGGCGACTACTATCCTACGCTCGTCCTCTGCGGCAGTTTATCGTTCCATTTTTTGTGACCTCTCTGCTGGCGAGCGTATTTGGGATTTTGAATTTTACGCTGCTCATTCCCCTCTTGAATATACTGTTTAATCAGGTGAGTACTGCGGAAGCGGAGCAGATGACCCGGCTGCCCGAGCCTTCGGCCAGCCTGGACTACCTGATTGATGTATTCAACTACTATTTCGGGATGATCATGCAACAGTACGGGCGCATAGGGGCGCTGCAGTTTGTATGTGCCATTATTATCGCTTCCGTACTGTTGTCGAATATATTCAGGTACCTGTCGGCCCGGTTGCTCGAGAGCTTCAAGGTCAATATGGTGGCGCGGCTACGGCAGGCGGTCTTTGATAACGCGGTGGATCTGCATTTGGGCTTCTTTTCCAATGAGCGCAAGGGTAACCTCATCTCTCGTGTACTGACTGATGTACAGGAAGTAGAAAACTCCATTGCGAATACCTTCTCGGCAGCATTCAAAGAGTTTTTTACCCTGACGGTGTACCTGCTTGCCCTTTTCAGAATATCAACAAGCCTCACGCTGTTTGCTTTTCTGATCATACCTATTACAGGTACCTTTATTGCCTTTATCGTAAAACAGATGCGCAAGGAAGCCCGCGAAGGTCAGAACCGGCTGAGCGGCCTGATCAGCTTGATGGATGAGGCTTTTGGTGGAATGCGGGTTGTAAAGGGCTTTAACGCCGAAGCCTTTATCAAAGGCAAGTTTATGACGGAGAATAATGCCTACAAACGGGCTATCCGCTCCATGGCCAACAAGCGCGAGATGTCGGCTCCTTTCTCCGAATTTATGGGGGTGACGGTAGTAGCTATAATTCTTCTGTACGGAGGTACCCTGGTGCTTTCCAATACTTCGGATCTGACGGCTTCACAGTTTATCTTTTACATAGCTACCTTTTCGCAGGTCATGCGTCCGGCCAAGGAGATTTCCAACGCCTTCAGCAATACCCAGCGTGGTATAGCCTCGGGTGAGCGGGTACTTGAGCTGGTTGATACCCGCAACGCAATCGCTGACCGACCCAATGCCAAGCCTCTGGACCAATTCAGGGATAAGATAGAGGTGAGCAATGTATCATTTGAGTATGAGCCAGGCGTACCGGTGCTGAACCGTATCAGCTTCACCATGCACAAAGGCCGGACCATCGCACTGGTAGGTTCGTCGGGAGGAGGAAAATCAACCATAGCCGATCTGGTACCGCGCTTCTACGACCCCTCACAGGGACAAATCCTGATCGACGGGCACGATCTGCGTGATATCACTACCGCTTCATTGCGGGATAAAATGGGCATCGTGACGCAGGAGTCTATCTTATTCAACGATACTATCTTCAATAACATAGCCTTCGGCTCGGAAGCCAGTGAGGATCAGGTAATAGCAGCGGCTAAGATTGCCAATGCGCACCAGTTTATCACGGAGCAACCCGAAGGGTATCAGACGGTGATTGGTGACCGGGGTACTAAGCTATCCGGCGGCCAGCGCCAGCGGATCAGCATTGCGCGCGCTATTCTCAAAAATCCACCCATCCTGATTCTTGACGAAGCCACTTCGGCACTTGATACAGAGTCAGAGAAGCTGGTGCAGGAAGCGCTTACGCATCTGATGCAGAATCGTACGGTACTGGTCATCGCGCACCGTCTAAGTACCATTCAGCACGCCGACGAGATACTGGTGGTACATCAGGGGCGTATCATCGAGCGGGGTACCCACGACGAACTACTGGAATACAACGAAGGATTCTACCGCAAGCTGACCCTGATGCAGGGAATGTAAGCAGGTATCTCTAAAGTTGATAGCGCCAGGTAGTACCCTTCCTGAGGAACTACCGGGCGCTTGTACTTGCGGCTACTCTATCTGAAGTATTGCTCCAGTACTTTATCTTCCCCTCTCCACTGAGCTATTTTGGCCATACCTTTGATAAAGGGCTCCTGAATCATCGGAGGAACAACCGGAAAGTAACTCTCACTGTATCCCAGGAGTAGCGCCATGTGCCAGGGATTACTGGGAATACCATTGGCATCAATCTGGCCGCTATTGGAAAGTCCGTATCCGATCCGGATCGTTTTTTCGAGGCCACGGGCTGGTATTGTCTTTACTATCAATATTGTTTTGGTAGAAGAGGGGTTCTTGAAGAAATGCATTTTGGTTTTGGGAGCTGTAGCGGTCTGCCCTTTGGAGAGCAGCAGTTCCTTACCTTCCAGACCTATGGTTATTGTTCCCTCCGCCACCGTAAATTGCTCATCAAAGGTCTTATGGTAGTGCCAGCCGTTGCCTCCCTGAGGTTCCAACTCTACGCGGATCAGCTCGTAAGCACCGCCGGTTTCGCGTCCTGTTTTCAGGAAGGTAGTGGCATAGTTGCCTACTTTATTGATTACCGTTCGGTCTTTACGATCACCGATGCTCATATCCAGTTCGGGTAGGAAAAGGGCGAATACCACTATGCCCACATAAATAGAACCCAGCAGGAACAGGGGCAGACCCAGCAGAGTGTAGAGCAGTCGTGCCCAGAGGGGGTAACGCTTCGTCCAGATCCGGTACACGCCGGTGGGGTAGAAGAGCAGTGATACAGTGGCTGATAGAGTAGATTTTTGGGGTACGGAGGGATTAACCACCGCGGGTGCTTTTACGAAAGTTTCCATATATTTACTGGCTAATAGTGATATAATTACTCTGCAAAGGTGTGGCGGATGTGGTGGATTTTGTTTGGGCAAAACGGAGCATGATTTAGGGAAAATGGATAAAGTCATTACCGCCGAAGACTGGGCTTCGGCTTTTAGTCAGGTGGAGCACCTGCTTATACATCAAAGTGACCGTTACCAGGAGGTAGTTAGTACGCTGGCCGAACCTGGTTTGGCTACTGCCCGTTTTTCCCTGATTAGTACTCCCAGCCTCGATATCCGGCAGATCCAGATGCAGGTTGAAGAACGTCTTGTTCTGAGTGATTTTGACGCCAGAGAAGGAGTAGAGTCGATGTTCATCCTACAGGGCGACATGGAGTCACGGTTTGAGGTGCTTCCGGCACCCGTTAGTTTTGAATCGCTCCGGCATGGATTTCAGTATAACCCTATGATGCGGGCCCACCATATCTTTCACCCCGGCCCGCTCAATGTATTGCAGGTATCTTTCCATTTGGACTACTTCAAGAGTCTGGCGCAGTCGGCCGAAACAGCGCCGCTGGATACCCTGTGTCAGCGCATGGAGCGTAAAGAGGCTATTATGCTGGCGTCGGGCCAGCTCGTGCTGCAGCCCCGCATGACCGAGATCATTCAGGCTATCAGGCAGTGCAGCTTTCAGGGGGCTATGAAGTACCTGTTCATCGAAGCCAAGCTGCTGGAGCTGTTTACCCTGCAGCTGGACCACCTCGCTACCGTGGCCCAACCCGCGCCCAAAGAGCAATGGAGCCCGGCTGATCAGGCGAAGCTGCGGGCTGTGCGTGAATACATTGAACTCAACTACCTCGCGCCCCTCACCCTTACGCAACTTTGCCAGGACTTTGGCCTCAACGAATACAAGCTCAAGAAAGGCTACAAGCAGCTCTTCAACACGACCGTCTTTGGTCATATTCATCAGCTGCGTATGCAGAAGGCGCAGCAACTCCTGGCTGATAAGCAGATGAATGTCTCCGAAACGGCCTTCTACATCGGCTACAACAACATCGGCAGCTTCTCAGCCGAGTTCAAAAAGCGGTTTGGGTACTCACCCAGCCGGGTGTAGGGAGTGCTACTCCTAAGCGTACTGAGGCAATTTACAAAAATAAGCGAGAGGACATGAGCGGTGGCGCTGTTAAAAACAGTGACCGTTAATAGCTATAAGACTACATTTTACTCATTACTCGCTACTCAATTAGATCTTTTCCCGCTCTTGTTTATAAGAAAACTATAAAAACAGTTTGTAAACTACTTTTATAGTTTTAGCTTTAAGTATGGAACTGGAAAAGCTAACCAACAAGGAGGAAGAGGTAATGCAGGTACTGTGGCAGATGCAGCAGGCATTTGTTAAGGACATGATGCCCCACTTCACCGACCCGCCGCTGCACTACAACACTCTCTCAACTATAATCCGAAATCTGGAAGAGAAGGGATACGTGACGCATCGCCAGTATGGCAATACGTACGAGTACTATCCGGCAGTAAGCAAGGAGGAGTATCAGAATAAGTACGTACTTAATAAAGTAGTTAACAATTACTTCAATAGCTCCTATAAGGACCTGGTTGCGTACTTTGCCCGGCAGGAGAAAGTAAGCCCCGACGAGCTGCGGGAGATTATCCGGATGATTGAGAAAGGCGAGTAGTTGCTTGCTATATACTATTCACACCAAAATCTAAGACCCCATGCTGCTGCCCTACCTGCTCAAAGTAAGCCTGCTGCTGGCCGCCCTCACGCTGGCTTACCGCTGGCTGATCCAGTACGAGTCATTTTCCGGACTGAACCGGGTACTGTTGTGGCTGAATGTACTGGCCGCCTGGTCGCTGCCGCTCATGCCACTGCCCGACTGGGGGCCCGTAGCGGTGCAGCAGGAGTTTCACCGGGCCGTACCAGCAGTAATCAACCAGGTACCTGCCCTGGCCCGGGAGGTGGCACCGGAGGTAGTGGTCCCCATCGTCAGCGCTACGGCAGCAGAGCCGCAGGGTATACAGGTGACGGAGGCGCTGCTCCTGCTGTACCTGCTGGGGGTAGTGGCGCTGGCGGGGCGCCTGCTGTGGCAGGTAGGCCGGATGCTCCATACGCTCCGGCAGCTGCCGTCGGAGCGGCTGGAAGGCGGCATCCGGCTGGTACGCGACCCCCACACCGACTCTCCCTACTCCTTTTTTGGCTGGATCGTCTGCAACCCCGAAAAGCACGGCGTACTTGAACTGCAGCATATTCTGGCGCACGAGTCGGAGCACGTACGGCAGTGGCACAGCCTGGACCTGCTGCTGGCGGAGGTGCAGCGTGTGGTGCTCTGGTTTAATCCGTTCAGTTGGGTACACCAGCGCCTGGTGCAGAGCAACCTCGAGTACCTGGCCGACCGCGCCGTGCTGGACGGCGGCTACGACCGCAAGCAGTACCAGGTCAATCTGCTGAAAGCCGCCCTCCGGACCCACGACCTCCCCCTGACCAACTCCTTTGCCCAGTCTTTACTCAAAAAACGCATCCGGATGATGAACAAACAACCTTCGCGCCTGTGGGGCAAGTACATGGGCCTGCTGGCGGTGCTGTACCTGTCGTCGGCCTTTGTGGCCCCTTACCGCGCGCAGCTCGTGGCGCTGGTGCCCGCGTCCATTCAGCCGGTAGTAAGTGCTATGATACCTGAGAGTACTCCGGTGCAGGAGATAGCTCCGGAGCCTGCGCCCGCCGAAGTGCCGGAGGTGGAGCCAGCTCCCGAGCCGACCTTACAAGTACCAACCGAGATAAGAAACGACAGCCTCAGGCGGGGAAAGCACAGCAAATGGACGCTGGTAAGTGGTGATACGCTTTACTGGGTTATTTCACCGCTGGCAACCTTTGACGACATTAACAATATCAGAAATGACATCCTAGAATATGAGGCTGAAATGAAATTTAACAGCTTTCAGTACGATCCGTTAACTCTTTTTCTTACAAACATTATTGTAAGTATTAAACTACCAATAGCAAGTGGACAAGGTAAGAGTGAAGGAAGTACTTATACTCCAGCAAAAGGGTTTTCAGGTTATATTACTAGACAATTTGACCTTGGAATGGGTCACTTTCCCCCTGAACCTTTACTCAAAGCTATGAAGCAAGATTATGAAACAGCTTTGAAACTGAGAGAGGAACACTTTCCAGAATATGTAGAGGACAGTCTGAATAAAATCATAATCCAAAAGGAGGGAAGCTTTGGTACCAGAACATACCTTAAAAAATCACTGGAAGGGGAGTATGCACCAAAAGTCCGGGATAACATGGGCATTGGTAAATCTCCTTATGGTACCTTGCTAATAGCGGATAGGTACAAAAACGCCGAATTGTATTTAAACGGTCGCCCCTCCGGGTTAGCCGAGGTGAATGAGGTACCTTTTGAGAAACTGTATTCGGTTAGTATCAAGAGCGTGGCTAACGTAGATAAATACGTGCTGGTATTCACAAAATAGCTATCAATGTATGAAAATAAACTTTGCCCTGATCGGGCTTTTTCTCTGCCTGCACAGCCTGGTACTTCACGGGCAGGATACGTTGCATCTGGAATTTAAGGCCGAACCTTCCTTTGTGACTTCTGCATATCGTCCAGGAGCACTACTAAAAAATACAGAAAAGTTTACTGGCATACCTGATGCTGCGGAATGGGGGGTGTTTCTATTCAATCTGCAAAGGAAGCAGTCTTCTCATACCAGCTATAAGAAAGGATATTTATCAGAGGAAGAGTATCAAAGAATAACGTCATATAAGTATGATTCGCTAGGATTATATAAGGGGACTGATATTAACAATTCCTTACCTGTTTTATCAGCCTTACTACCCGGAAACCGAAAGCTGATAATACCTGACGTGAATTTTAATAATGACTTCAGTGACGATAAGGTCTATGAGCATGTCGTTACTGATTTTGATAAAAGAATACCTGTCGATTCTCTTGAAACTATTGAAATTGACTACGACTATTACCTGGTTAACAGGCTAATCAGAAAGAAACTTTTATTAAAGTTGTCACCAACCAGCAAAGGCTACGGAGTACCAGATAGTAAAGTAAAGCGACTTTTTATTTTGGCTTTAACCGACGAAGGTCGTGTAGCGCGTGTCAAGCTCAAAGAAGCGGAATACGAATTCAAGTTAAACCATCCGGATGACATAGCTGCCAACTATGCCCTTGCTGATGGATTATCGATCAGGAACGTTAGTACGGGTGAAACATTAGAGTTCAATCCAGAACTCAAACCTAATCAGTTCTTTCCCTTAGAAGGAAAGCTAGTAAAGATTAGCAATGTCAATTATTTTGGTGATTCTGCCTCATTGATTATTCAGCAAGCTGCTTCTGATTTGCTGGGTGTACGGCAGGGGGAGCTACTGCCCGATTCTACGCAGCAAGTACTTCACAAGGCACTAAACAAACAGGCCGACTACACCCTCATTGACTTCTGGGGGAGCTGGTGCGGGCCCTGCATCAAGGCGCTGCCTGACTTAAAGAAGGTATATATCAAGTATAAGGAGAACCCCAACTTTCAGTTGGTCAGCGTAGCTTACGAGCAGTCACGGGAGCTGAAAGCGCTCAACAACCTGGTGGAGAAGCACAACATCACCTGGCAGAACATCGTAGAGTACCAGCAGAAACAGGGGGAAGTATTTGATTACAACCGGCTGGTGAGCCACTTCTCCGTGAATATATTTCCGACCACGATTCTGCTGGACAAGCAGGGACGCATCGTCTACCGCGACTCCGGCTCGGATAGCTTTGAGCGGCTCAATGAGGTACTCAGGCGGGAGCTGGGGTACTAGTTGGAGCAGAAAAGGGAGTAGAGGGTCGATTTTGTTAGAATTTTTATGAATAATAGTGCCAGTGACAAAGCGCGGAGTAGTATTTTAGCCGACATCCTTCGCGCTACACAATGAAAAAACTACTACTGCTGTTTGTCCTCCTATCCGCTTCGGCCTTTGCCCAAAAACAAAAAGTATGGCTGGACGCCGATACGGGCAATGAAATGGACGACGTATACGCCATTGTCCGGCTGTTGTGGGCGGCCGACCGGCTGGATATTACGGGCCTGAGCTCGGCTCACTTCAACAACGCCGACCTGCTGGCCTTTGAGAAATGGAACCAGTACCCTACCGCCGGTATATCACCTGTCCGGATCAGCCAGGAGCTGAACGAGGAAATTCTGGCCACCATGGGCCTGCGGCACATTCCGCACCCGCTGGGTGCTGACCGGCAGATGGGGCGCGCCTGGGGTGGGTTTGAGCCGCGTCCCTCAGCAGCTACCGAGGGTATGCTGAAAGCCATAAAATCCTTAGGAGCGGGCGAGAAGCTGGACATTCTGACCCTGGGGGCGCTCACTAATATAGCCTCGTTGATAGGGCTGGATCCGACGGTGAAATCCCGCATCCGGGTATACTCGCTGGGGGGCGGCTACGACTTTGCCCGAAAAGCCTGGAACAAGAACGAATTCAACGTACGCTGCGATCTGAATGCCTACGATTTCATGTTGAACCAAGCCAACCTGGACTGGACCGTCATGCCAATCCATTCGGTGATGCATTACAAATTTGACCGGGAGATGGTGTATGAGAATTTCGCTGATAACAATCCTGTGGAGCAACTGATGGAAAAGCGCTGGCGCGAAACCAACCCGCAGGACAAAACGCGTACGCTCTGGGACCTGGGCCTGGTGCAGGCCTACCTGCTCCCCAGGCTGGCGCCCGTAGCTACGGTACCCGCCCCGCCCGAAAACACGCAGCCTACGGTTAAGATCTTTACCAAACTGGACGCCCAGGGCATGGACGCCGATTTCTGGCAGCAGGTAAAGAAGCACCGCTAACCCCGATTTGAAATCGGGAGTTGACTCTGATCGCGTTTAAAACGCTAATAGATGTCGCCCCGATTATAAATCGGGGCGAGCATAGTGATTAAGAAGCACCACTAGAAGAAACATGCTAACCTCGATTTGAAATCGGGACAAGCGTATGGTGAGTGGTGGCACTGTTGAAAAACGGTGCCACCACTCTAAATATTACTCTACGAGTATTTCTCAAATTTGTCAAAGTCCGGCTTGCGCTTTTCTAGGAAAGCATCGCGGCCTTCGCGGGCTTCTTCGGTCATGTATCCCAGGCGGGTCGCTTCGCCGGCAAAGATCTGTTGACCCACCAGTCCGTCGTCAATGAGGTTGAAGGCAAATTTGAGCATCCGGATGGCCATGGGACTCTTTTCCAGAATCTCCTGCGCCCACTGGTAAGCGGTAGCTTCCAGTTCGTCGTGCGGTACTACGGCATTGATCATACCCATCTCGTAGGCTTCCTGCGCCGAATAGCTACGTCCCAGGAAGAATATCTCACGCGCCCGCTTCTGACCCACTTGCCGCGCCAGATATGCTGAGCCGTAGCCCGCGTCGTAGCTAGCCACATTGGCATCAGTCTGCTTAAATATCGCATGCTCCTTACTGGCCAGGGTCAGGTCACATACCACGTGCAGGCTGTGTCCACCGCCAACAGCCCAGCCGGGTACTACGGCTATCACAGGCTTGGTCATAAACCGGATCTGGCGCTGAACCTCCAGGATGTTGAGCCGGGCTACGCCGTCTTCACCCTTGTAGCCACCGGAATCGCGGGCGTTCTGGTCGCCGCCGGAGCAGAAGGCATATATGCCATCCTTAGGCGAAGGTCCCTCTCCTGACAGCAGTATTACCCCGATAGAGCCATCATTACGGGCATCTTCAAAGGCATCGTACAGTTCGAATACCGTTTTGGGACGGAAGGCATTGCGTACCTCGGGGCGGTTGAAAGCAATCCGGGCTACACCATTCAGTTTCTTATAGGTAATATCTACGTATTCTTTGGCGGTTTTCCACTCTAGTGCTGACATCTTTCTATCGTTTGTTTCACAAGAGCAAACTGACCAAATTTTGGTGAGTATTCAAACTCTTTTCTAAGGAAATATACGTATTCCTTTCAGGGTAGTCTGTAATTATTTACGCCTATATCATCCGGTATCGGTGGGGCTGATCTTCATCAATATTCCTTATTACCTATTGGTACAATTTTAGTTTCTGTGAACGAAGGCCTAACTTAGGCGCTCAGTAATTCTAATGGATTAAAACCAACACCACTATGGCTACAAAGGCAGTAAAACCCATTGTAACGCTCACAATCAACCCGGCAGTAGACAAAAGTACTACCGTAGGACGTCTGGTACCGGATGAAAAGCTCCGCTGTGATCAACCTCGTTTTGAGGCTGGCGGCGGTGGCATTAATGTGGCGAAGGCCATCCATAGGTTAGGAGGAAAACCCCTGGCAGTATTGACTTCCGGTGGTCCTACCGGGCAGCGTCTGCAGTCGCTCGTAAAAGCAGAGGGGGTGGATATAGAGGTGATCGAGACAAAAGAGTGGACCCGCGAAAACCTGAACGTAGTAGAGTCTGCCACCGGGCTACAGTACCGCTTCAGCATGCCCGGATCCAAGCTTATGCCTACCGAGGTCGATGCTATTCTGGATACATTGCGGGAAGTAGATACTCCTTCTTTTATTGTAGCCAGTGGAAGTCTTTCACCGGGAGTACCCGTAGATTTTTACGGCAAAGTAGCCGAAATCGCCCGTGAGCGAGGTGCCAGATTTGTGGCTGATACGTCGGGAGAAGCCCTGCGGCTGGCCAGTGAATCGGGGGTATACCTCATGAAGCCCAACATCACGGAGCTATGTCAGCTGGTAGGTACCGAAAAGCTGGAAATGGATGAGGTGGATGATGCCGCCCGAGCACTCATCATCAGAGGCCATTGTGAAGTAGTAGTGGTATCCATGGGCCCTATGGGAGCTATGCTGGTTACGGAAGACCAGGTAGAGCATATACCGGCTCCACCCGTCAAAAAGAAAAGTACCGTGGGAGCAGGAGATAGCATGGTGGCGGGTATGGTGTATACCTTATCCCAGGGAAAATCCATCCGGGAGGCAGTACGTATGGGAGTAGCCTGCGGCTCGGCGGCTACCATGAATCCCGGTAGCGAGCTGTTTAAGATGCCCGACGTAAGCCGCCTGCTCGACTGGCTCAACCGCTACGGCAAGCGTTACGCTGTGCAGGTGAATTAGATAAATAGGCGTTAGATCGTAGCTGATAGCTTCTTTTACCAGAGAAGCTATCAGCTTTCTTTATGATTAGTCATTACTGATTTTGATAGTAATCCTGTTTGTCGAATACTAAAACTCTAACTACTAATTACCTCTCTATGCCTGATCCCCACGTAATAGGTATTGACTTCGGCACTGATTCGGTGCGCGCCCTGGTGGTAAATGCCCGAACGGGTGAGGAAGTAGGTACTCATGTTCATGAATATGCCCGTTGGAAGGCTGCTAAGTACTGCCTGCCGCAGGCGTCGATGTTCAGGCAGCACCCGCTCGACTACCTCGAAGGTCTGGAAGCCTCGGTGAAGGGTGCTCTGGATAAAGTGCCGGCTGAGGTCAGGGAAAGTGTAAGGGGGATCGCCATTGACACGACGGGCTCTACGCCCTGCGCCGTAGATGAGCAGGGTACACCGCTGGCTCTGCTTCCTGAGTTTGCCGAGAATCCCAACGGGATGTTTATCCTCTGGAAAGACCATACGGCCAATGCCGAAGCTGAGGAGATCAACGTCCTGGCGCGCCGGTGGGAGGTGGACTTCACCAAGTACGTAGGCGGCATTTACTCTTCGGAATGGTTCTGGGCCAAGATACTGCATACCCTCCGCATGGATGAGCAGGTGCGTGAGCGGGCTTACTCCTGGGTAGAGCACTGCGACTGGATGTCGGCTGTACTGACGGGTGACACCGATCCGCGTACCATGCGGCGCAGCCGCACTGCCGCCGGACACAAAGCCATGTGGAACGCGGAATTTGACGGTCTGCCTTCTGATGAATTCCTGACTACGCTTGATCCCCTGCTGGCAGGTCTGCGCGACCGTCTCTTCCAGGATACCTATACTTCCGATCAACCAATGGGCAAACTATCTGCTGAATGGGCCAGTAAGTTAGGGCTTTCGGAAGAGGTAGTGGTGGGCGTAGGTGCCTTTGACGCACACATGGGCGCCGTAGGGGCACATATCGAGCCTTATACCTTTGTACGGGTGATGGGTACCTCTACCTGTGATATGCTGACGGCCCCCAACGAAGATATGACCGGTAAATTAGTACCAGGTATTTGTGGGCAGGTGGATGGATCAGTACTACCCGGTATGCTGGGCATGGAAGCCGGACAGTCGGCCTTCGGTGATGTGTACGCCTGGTTCCGGAATCTGCTGGCCTATCCGATCCGTGAGCTGTTGGCGCAGGAGGTAGGGGAGGAGGTGGTAAATAAAGTCATAGACGGTATTATACCTTCTTTGTCCAAAGCAGCCGAAGCCCTTCCCGTTACCGAGCAGGATATCATAGCGCTGGACTGGCTCAATGGCCGCCGTACCCCTGACGCCAACCATGAGCTGAAAGGAGCTATATTCGGGCTGAATCTGGGGAGTGATGCGCCTCGCGTATTTAAGGCGCTGGTAGAGGCTACTGCTTTTGGTTCCAAGGCCATTGTTGATCGCTTTGTTGAGGAAGGAGTACCCATCCGGCAGGTAATCGCTATCGGAGGGGTAGCTAAGAAATCTCCTTTCGTGATGCAGACGCTGGCTAACGTCCTGAATGTACCTATCAAAGTAGTGGTATCCGAGCAGGCCTGTGCCTTGGGGGCCGCCATGTTCGCCTCGGTAGCGGCGGAAATTCACCCTACGGTAGAAGCCGCTCAGGAAGCCATGTCATCAGGGTTCGATGCCGAGTACCAACCCCGACCTGATCGAGTTGAAGTATATAAGACCTTATATCAGAAGTACTTGGAAGCAGGTAAACTGGTGGAGGAGGGACTTTAATTGTCCACTCATTCACTCAATATTATATTCACTCATAAACTCATAGACCCTTGATTCATATACTCAAAAAATACGAAGTCTGGTTTGTTACCGGGAGCCAGCATCTGTACGGAGAAGAAACCCTGAAACAGGTAGCGGAGCACTCACAAGCGATTGCATCGGGGTTGGACCAGAATGGTAAAGTACCGGTACGGGTGATATTCAAGCCCGTAGTCACTACCCCCGACGAAATATATAAGGTATGCCAGGAGGCTAATGTAGCCCCTGACTGTATAGGTATCATAGCCTGGATGCACACCTTCTCACCAGCCAAGATGTGGATTGGTGGATTAAAAGTACTTCAGAAGCCCCTGCTGCACCTGCACACGCAGTATAACCGTGATATTCCCTGGGCGACTATAGATATGGATTTCATGAACCTGAACCAGTCCGCCCACGGCGACCGGGAATTTGGATTCATGATGTCACGGATGCGCCTGAACCGCAAGGTAGTAGTAGGGCACTGGCAGCAGGAGGATGTAATCAATAGCCTCAGTATCTGGACACGAGCCGCTGCGGCACGTTATGACCTGCAGGGCGCACGTTTTGTTCGCTTTGGCGATAATATGCGTCAGGTAGCTGTCACCGAGGGCGATAAGGTAGCCGCCGAAATGCAGTTTGGCTATTCGGTTAATGGGTACGGGGTAGGCAGTCTGGTGCAGGTAATCAACCAGATCAGTGATACCGCCATTGATCAGCTATGCGCCGAGTACGCAGATACCTATACCCTGGCCGGTACTCTCCAGAAAGGAGCCGAACAGCACAACTCGCTGCGCGATGCGGCCCGGATAGAGTTAGGGATAAGAACGTTTCTGGAAGAGGGCGGATTCAAAGGTTACACCAATACCTTCGAAGACCTGCACGGCATGGTACAGCTACCGGGTATAGCCTCCCAGCGACTGATGGCCGCCGGCTATGGCTTTGGCGCCGAAGGCGACTGGAAAACCGCCGCGATGCTGCGGGCCATGAAAGTTATGGCAACCGGACTCCCCGGGGGCAACTCATTCATGGAAGACTACACCTACCATTTCGCCGATCCGGCCAATCCTGCTGATAGCAAGTTGGTACTGGGTGCGCATATGTTGGAGATATGTGAGTCTATCGCTGACGGCAAGCCTGGCTGTGAAGTACATCCGCTGGGCATTGGCGGCAAAGCCGATCCGGTACGCCTGGTATTTAATGTGGCCGGTGGTCCGGCTCTGAATGTATCGGTGATTGATATGGGTAATCGTTTCCGTATTCTGGCCAATGAAGTGGAAGCCGTAGCTCCTCAGCACGATCTCCCCAAACTACCCGTAGCCAGGGTACTCTGGAAGCCCCAACCCAATATGCAAACCGGCTGCGCCGCCTGGATACTGGCCGGGGGAGCGCATCATACCGTATACAGTCAGAACCTCTCCGTTGAGTACATTGAAGACTTTGCAGATATGGTAGGCGTGGAGCTGGTTACTATAGATCAGGACACCCGCTTGCGCCAGTTCAAGAATGAGCTACGCTGGAATGAGGTATACTACCAAATGAAAGGAGGATTCTAAGTATGTCAGCTTATAAGTACCTGAAAGAAGAAGTATACGAAGCGAACATGGAGCTGCCCCGCAAAGGGTTGGTCCTGTATACCTTCGGCAACGTGAGTGGGATCGACCGTCAGGCGGGCGTAGTAGCCATTAAGCCGAGTGGGGTACCTTACGAAGAGCTCCGGGTGGAGGATATCGTAGTGGTAGACCTGGACAATCAGCTGGTGGAAGGTGCTATGCGACCATCTTCTGATACCAAGACCCATACGCTGCTGTACCGCCACTTTAATACCGTTGGAGGCATTTGCCACACCCACTCAACCCACGCGGTAGCCTGGGCGCAGGCGATGCGGCCTATACCTAACCTGGGTACCACCCACGCCGACCACCTGGTAGCATCAGTACCGGTTACGGATGTTATGTCGGATGAAGCCATTAAAGGAGACTATGAGCACGAAACCGGGCTGCAAATCCTCGATAAGTTCAAAGAGCTCGATCTCTCACCCGAAGAGGTAGAGATGGTACTGGTAGCTTGTCACGGCCCCTTTACCTGGGGAAAGACTCCCGCCAAGGCGGTATATAATTCAGCCGTTCTGGAAGAGCTGGCACGCATGGCCTACCTCACCCTCACCATCAATCCCGCTACTCCTGCCATCAAGCAGTCATTGGTAGATAAGCACTACTTCCGTAAGCACGGCAAAGATGCCTACTACGGGCAGGGCTGCTAGTTTTTCATTTAAGATATCTGATAGCACGATTCCCTCATAAGTCGGTATTACCGGCTTGTGAGGGAATCGTGCTATGTCTGATTACAGGTTTTTGCAAAATATCTTACATTAATTTATTAATTTGTAAGGATATAGTTGCACTTTGCTCGTCTTCCTCTAAAGCGTCAATAAAGTCATCAAGAATTATTTCCCGGATCAGCATTCTACAATAGGAATTCTTTAGGAGTAACCGCTGGTCATTGTACTGGTTATAAAAGTAGAAACAAACAGGATTACGACTTATAGTATCAAATACCTAGCTATTACCACATTATGCGGTTAAGTTATATTATTGCCCTTTTAACAATTGTCATTTTGACACTGAGCGCCTGGCAGTGGTGGGGAGGGAATAGGGTTGACTTTAACACCCAGATCCGGCCCATCCTGAATACCAACTGCACCGGCTGTCACGGGGGAGTAAAGCAGCAGGGTAATATTAGCTTGCTGTATCGTGAAAAAGCATTAAGTAAGGGCAAATCAGGCAAACCCTGTATAGTACCCGGTCACCCAGAGGATAGTGAGCTTATAGCCCGTCTCAAATCTACCGATCCGGACGATCGGATGCCGCTCAAGGCTCCACCACTTTCTGATGAGCAGATCAGCCTGCTGGAGCGCTGGATTGAGGAGGGGGCCGAATGGGAAACGCACTGGTCCTACATAGCTCCCGAACCTCAGAGCCCCCCGCTGGTACTGTCTTTCTGGCCCGAGAATGACATTGATAAATTTGTATATAAGAAGCTAAAAGCCGAAGGACTTGATCCCGTCGAAGAGGCGGATAAAGCAATACTGCTCCGCCGCGTTACGCTGGACCTGACGGGCCTGGCCCCAACACCTCAGGAGTTTGATGATTTCCTAAACGATAACTCAGATAACGCCTACGAAAAAGTAGTAGATCGCCTGCTGGCTTCGCCGCATTATGGAGAGCGTTGGGCAGCCATGTGGCTGGATTTGGCCCGCTACGGCGATTCGCAGGGCTACCAGAAAGATCGTCACCGCGATATATGGCAGTACCGCGACTGGGTTATTGATGCTTTCAACAAAGATATGCCCTTTGATCAGTTTACGGTGGAGCAACTGGCGGGCGATCTCTTGCCTGATCCTACCGTAGACCAGCGCATAGCTACTGCCTTTCACCGCAATACCAATACTAATGATGAAGGTGGTACCGACGACGAAGAGTTTCGGGTCGTAGCTGTTATTGACCGGGTCAATACAACCATGGAGGTGTGGCAGGGTACTACCATGGCCTGTGTGCAGTGTCATAGCCATCCCTATGACCCATTTCCGCACAAGGACTACTACCAGTTGATGGCTTTCTTTAATACTTCGGCCGATGCCGACCACACCAGTGATGTACCGGTCCTTAAGGAACTATCAAGCATCCAGAAGCAGCAGATGGAGGAACTGGCAACATTCCTGAACGCTCATAATGATACTACGGACCATAGGTACCTCGCAGCCCGCCAGAAGCTGGAAAAGATAAAGCCTTCGCGTACGCCTATCATGGAAGAGCTACCGGCTGATAGTACTCGTAAGACTCATGTATTTGAGCGCGGAAACTGGATGGTGCACGGGGAAGAGGTACGTCCGCAAACGCCCAAGACACTTACTCAGCTTGCCAAAGACCATCCGGCCAACCGCATGGGACTGGCCAAGTGGCTGGTAAGTCCGCAAAACCCACTGACTGCCCGGGTAATGGTAAATCGTTACTGGGAGCAGCTTTTTGGTCGGGGACTGGTAGAGACTTTAGAAGATTTTGGAACGCAGGGAGCCAAACCGGTACATCCCGAGCTACTGGACTGGCTGGCGCTTCGCTTTATGAACGAAGACCAGTGGAGTGTCAAAAAGCTCCTGCGTGAGATAGTACTCTCAGCCACTTACCGCCAGAGTTCGGAGGTTGGTGAAGAAGCACTGGAGAAAGACCCTTATAATACATTACTATCGCGTGGTCCCCGGGTACGCCTTACCGCTGAGCAGGTACGTGACCAGGCGCTGACTGCGTCCGGTCTGCTTTCACCCAAGCTGTTTGGCCCCAGCGTGATGCCACCTCAGCCGGACGGCGTGTGGCAGGTAATCCGGAATGTGGTTAAATGGCGTACGGCTGAAGATGAGGATCGCTACCGCCGCGCTCTGTACACCTACTGGCGTAAGTCAAGTCCTTATCCCTCATTTGTAACATTTGATGCGCCGAGCCGGGAGTTGTGCCTGTCGCGTCGCGTACGTACCAACACCCCTTTGCAAGCGCTGGTGACACTTAACGATCCGGTGTATTTGGAAGCATCCCAGGGACTAGCCTGGCAGATGAAGCAGGCCACTGGCTATAACCCTGTCGAAAATATCAAGATGGGCTATAAGCGGCTGACTGGGCATATGCCATCCGAAGAGCGGCTGCGGCTACTGCTCAACTATTACCAACTATCTATTCAGCACTACCGGACTAGTTCGCATGACGTTCAGAAATTCCTGACGATGGACTACCCAAAGACGCCTCACCTGGCGGCTCTCGCTGCTACGGCCAATGTCATGCTGAACTTGGATGAGGTAATTACGAAGCAGTGATCTAATTAAAAATGTATAATGTATAATTGAGAGTGAAGGGTAACTGGCTTCGTAGCGAGGTATTTTAGAGAAAAGCAAAATGAGGTCCCTGGGGTCAAACCTTAGTAGCCCAGGCTCCTTAACTCAGTTTTAAAATTCGACAATCTGAAATCGACATTCGACAATAAAATAGATGGAAAAGCTACTGAAAGAACTGGAACAGACGGATAGGGAGGTAACGACCCGACGCTATTTTCTGCAGCAGAGTATAGGTCACCTGGGAGCGATGGCGCTGGGTGGCATGATGATGGGCTGCGATATGTTCAAAGGGAGCAATACGGCTCCTTCCAAAGATAGCTTTCGTCTAAGCCACTTTGCTCCAAAGGCCAAGCGGGTCATATTCCTCCACATGTCGGGAGCGCCTTCCCAGCTCGAGCTTTTTGAAAATAAGCCCCTCCTGCGTGACCTGGACGGCAAGGACTGTCCACCCTCGCTGCTGGAAGGAAAACGCTTTGCATTTATAGTAGGTACGCCCAAGATGCTGGGTCCTTATGCCGAATTTAACCAGTACGGACAGACCGGTAGTTGGGTGTCCCATCATATGCCTTATTTTCAGAAGGCGGTAGATGAGGTGACGTTCCTGCGGGCTATGCATACCGACGAGTTCAACCACGCTCCGGCGCAGCTATTCATGCATACGGGGGGGCCGCGTACCGGGCGCCCCAGCTTTGGCTCCTGGGTAACCTATGGACTGGGCTCCGAAAATGAGAACCTGCCCGGCTTCATCGTACTGGCCTCCGGCGATGCCATACCTAGTGCCGGTAAGAGTATCTGGGGGAGTGGTTTTCTGCCGTCGCAGTATCAAGGCGTGCAGTGCCGCTCTGAAGGTGATCCGGTACTATATATCTCTGATCCGGATGGTATGCCCCGCGACCTGCGTAAGGCAGCCATCAAAACCATTAGTGATATCAACCGCGTACAGCACGAGGAGATGGGGGACCCCGAGATCCTGGCCCGCATTGAGCAGTACGAGCTGGCCTTCCGCATGCAGACTACCGTGCCCGAAGCCATGGATATTACCCGCGAGCCGGAGTACATCCACCAGCTCTACGGTACCACCCCCGGTCAAAACTCCTACGCCAACAACTGTCTGCTGGCGCGACGCCTGGCGGAGCGGGGCGTACGGTTTATACAATTGTATCACGCCGACTGGGATACCCACGGTAGTAACTCTAATGAGGCTCTCGAGATTGGTTTTGTTAATCGTTGTAAGGAAACCGACCAGGCTACCACGGCTCTGCTTACTGACCTGAAACAACGCGGTATGCTGGACGATACACTGGTCGTGTGGGGTGGTGAGTTTGGTCGTACGCCCATGGCCGAAAACCGGGGTGGTAAAAAAGCGCCTTTTAAGGGCCGCGATCACCACAAAGAGGCCTTTACCATGTGGATGGCCGGTGCTGGCGTGAAGCAGGGATTCAGCTTTGGCGAAACTGACGAGATTGGTTACTATGGTACCAAGGATCGCGTCCACGTTCACGACCTGCAGGCTACGATCCTGCACCTGATGGGACTAGACCACGAAAAACTAACGTACCCGTTCCAGGGGCGAAATTTCCGCCTGACCGATGTACACGGAAAGGTTGTGCATCAGATTTTGGCATAGAAATAGCTTTAGAAGAAGAAACTGACGCAGTAGATAGTAAGAGGTAGTTGGCAACAATCTTTGTAGCTATATTAGTCAGTAAATCTTCGTCTTATGAGCCAAAGTAACTGCCCTAACTGCGGGACGCCCCTCCATCCTGAATACAAGTACTGTGCAGGCTGTGGCCAGTCAGCTCAGATACATCGTCTGGACCTGCACCATATTCTGCATGATATGATGCACGCGGTACTGCATGCCGATACGGGTATCTTTCACCTGACCAAAGCAATGCTGCTGGGACCGGGCACAGTAGCCAAAGAGTACATCAGCGGCATGCGCAAGAAGTACTTCAATCCCTTCAACTACCTGGTCATTACGGTAGCTATCTCGGCTTTTCTGACGGCATACTTTCACTTGATGGAGGCCGATGTCCAGGCGCAGAATCCAGTTTCGGCTATGGTGACCCGGCACATCAACCTGATATTCTTCATCGGAGTACCTATCTCGGCCTTCTTTACCTGGCTCCTCTTTCGCAGGAGTGGCTATAACTACGCCGAGAACCTGACCTTGCATGCCTTCCTGGGCGGCTTCCGGATCGTCTTTTTTATGCTGATCTATACGCCACTAATCGTCTTTTTCCGGGAGCACTACTACACTATGCTGATGATTTACATGGGTGCCTGGGCGGCTTTTACTACCTGGGCGTACTATCAGTTTTATGAAGGAAGGTTGTGGGTAGTTATCCTCAAAAGTATTCTGACGCTGTTTCTGACTCAATTGATCATATCTCTTCTTATCTTAGCTGTAATAAAACTTTTTATTTTCAGGTAAGGCGAGCCTTATTTTACTACCTAATGTTAATAGATTACTATAAATGAAACCTGCTAAAATAGCTCTCTATCTCGTTCAACTCCTCAGTCTGCTTACGCTTATCCCCTGGTACGATGCCGCTCAGACGTCATTTCTGGCGCTTGATACTGTAGACCCTGCCAAGAAGATGGGGGCGTACCTTTTCATTGGGATGATTCTATCTTTCCCGCTCATCGTTCTTATCTGTATCTGGTTGTCGTGGAAGTGGTGGCGTAAAGGAAACAAAAAGTCGCCCTTTGTACCCTCGGCCCTGCCTATTCTGATCGCCATTATGGCTTTTATATTCGTGAATATGGTTAAGTAGAGGCTGGTTCAGAAGATAGTACTAGTCTTTTGATTATAAATCTATCTCTGGTGTCTTTCCTATAAAAAAAGCCACCAGAGATCATGGAAAAACCTTCCCGTCGTCAATTTGCCAAAGCTGCTGCGCTTACCACAGCCGCCATAGCTTTCAAACCATTCTACATTCTACAGGCCCGCCCTAAGCTGGATGGCGAAGTGATCGGCCATGGAGGGCATCGCTATCGGTTGCAGCAGGGCTGGGGTAATCTGGATTCGTCAAAATTCCCGGTGAAGAACTGCCACGAAATGGTGCAGGACAAGCAGGGACGGCTCATTATGATCGGTGATGAGACTAAGAATAACATTCTCATCTACGACCGGTCGGGTAAGCTGCTCGATAGCTGGGGGCACGACTTCCCGGGCGGACACGGCCTTACGCTCTGGAACGCCAACGGTGAAGAGTTCTTATTCATCACTGATCCGGGCCTGAGCAAGGTGTTTAAGACCGATATGAAGGGCAACATCCTGATGACCATCGAGCACCCGTCCAAAGTAGGAGCCTATAAGGAAGATGCCGCTTTCCGTCCTACCGAAACGGCCATTGGCCCAGATGGTACTATCTACATAGCCGATGGTTACGGATCGCAGTGGGTACTACGCTATACGGCCAAGGGAGAATATATAGATAAATTTGGTGGACCCGGTGATGAGGAGCATCAGTTTGCTACCGCTCACGGTGTAGCCATTGATAATCGTGACAAGGCCAATCCGACGGTATTGGTTACTTCACGTATACACAATTCGTTCAAACGCTTTACGCTGGATGGTAAGTACCTGTCCAGCATATTCCTGCCCGGTGCTTATGTATGTCGCCCGGTTGTTAAGGACGATAACGTGTATGCCGGCGTGTGCTGGTCGCGGTTAAAGTACCTTAACCAAACTCCCAATTCTGGTTTTGTAACAATCCTGGATAAGAACAATAAAGTAATTTCCAATCCGGGTGGTACCAAGCCTGAGTACAAGAATGGGCAGCTACAACTAATGGTGCAGGAAAAACCGCTCTTTATGCACTGCCATGACGTATGTATCGATGAGGATGAGAATATCTATATCTGTCAGTGGAACGCCAAGCAAACCTACCCGGTGAAGCTGGTACGCGTGTAAGAAGTCTGCTGAGAGAATGAGTGAATGATGATTCGATATATTCTATGTATAGGCCCGGAAGTGTTCCGGGCTTTTTTGTGAAAAAGAAATAGGAGGAGCCCTCCTTGATAAACTACCGGATTACTGTAATTTAGCAAAGCACCAACCATTACTATTTTGAAAACCCTTAGTCTTCGCGAACCCGGACAATTTGAATTTATAGATACCCCCTTTGACGCTAGCCTGCAGGAAGGTGAAGCTCTGGTAAAAGTACTGCGGGTAGGTATATGCGGTACCGATCTGCACGCTTACCGTGGCAAGCAGCCTTTCTTCTCGTACCCACGGGTACTGGGCCACGAACTGGCCGTGGAGGTAGTTGAGATCAAAGGCGATTCGTACGGCCTTAAGATTGGCGATCGCTGTGCCGTAGAGCCCTACCTGGACTGCGGCGAGTGCCAGGCCTGTCGGCGTGGCATGACTAACTGCTGCGAAAACCTACGCGTAATGGGTGTACACATGGACGGGGGAATGACCGAATACCTCAAAATACCTACCGATAAGCTACACCCTTCTAACCGCCTGAAGGATGATCAGCTGGCTATCATAGAAACGTTGGCTATCGGCGGGCATGCCGTGGAGCGCGCTGACCTAGGCCCGGAGGACATCGTTATGGTGATTGGCGCAGGACCTATCGGATTGTCAGTTATAGAATTTGTGAAATTGGCTGGCGCTACCCTTGTGGTCACTGACCGGGAGGAGCACCGCCTCAGGTTCTGTGAGGAGAAGATGGGGGTAAAGCATACCCTGCTGTCTGATGAGTGGTTTCACGAGCGGCTCCTTACCCTTTTTGACGGACATCTGCCTACTGTGATATTTGATGCCACGGGTAACCCGGCTTCCATGATGAAAACCTTTGAGTACTGCGCTCATGGTGGTAAGATAGTCTTTGTGGGGCTGTTTCAGGGAGAGGTGACGTTTCATGATCCATCATTCCACCGCAAGGAGCTCACCCTGATGGCTAGTCGTAACGCTACGCACCACACGTTCCGGACCATTATCAACCACATTGAAAATGGCCGGATGGGGCCTACGCCCTGGATTACCCACCACCTTTCATTTAATGAGCTACCCGACCAGTTCCCTACGTTGCTTGATCCCGCCAGTGGAGCCATCAAAGCGGTAATAAGTATGCAGTAGTTACCGGATCAGGCGAAGCGTAAAGGCATTTAGGAGCATGGTACCTACCATCAGCAGGGCATAAGCCCACCCGATGGGCATGAGAGGCACCAGGTAGAATACCCCCACCAGAAAGGTAGTAAATCCGTAGCCGGCCAGCATTAGGCCGTACAGGATGCGGGAAGTGGCGTCGCTGCCTTGCTGGGAGTGGGTAAACACCGCCAGCGTGGAGGTCATGATCGGAAAGGGTGTCAGGATACCGCTCCATTCAGGCCCCAGTATTTCAGCAGCTTGTGTAAGGCCTACTACGAATAGTGTAGCTACCAGCATACGCAGGGGAATGTCGTACTTGGGCTGTTTAATGATAGCTGGGATGTTTTTGGGCTTCGGGAAGAAGTAGAGCGTCAGTGAAAGAACTACGACATTCAGGAGGGTAGCTACCACCAGCGTAGGAGTATGATCTAACGAAACAAAAGCGATGGCAAAGTAAACGGCGTAGCTGAGCAGTAACGTCGGTAGCCACGACAGTCGGTACGAGAGCCCTGCGTAGGTGAAGGCAAAGAGTATAGTACCCGCCGATCCCATAAGCGCCGAAGGGATAGTGGCCGCCACAAAATCAGTGCCCTGCTCTAAGGCCATAAAAAACGAGATAGGCCCTGCCACCCAGGGGAAGCCGCCAATCCAGCCGCCCAGGCCCGCCCCCCACCGACGCACCGCTAGTGTGACACCCGCAATCAGAACCGGAACAAGTACTATTTTGAGGAGAAGTATATAGCTCACTGCAACTCTTTTAACGTATGGTAAAATCAGCCGCAAAGGTACGGGCTTTTCTCATTGTGTCGTTTCGCCTCACAGGTTTTAAATCTATATTTGTAAAGTGCTGCCTGAGGTAGTACATTAACTATATTGCCCTTGTCTCCCGGACTGAACTACTTCCGTTTTGACCTATATACAGCCATCCTGCTGGTGGGAGTGGTGCAGGGCTTTTTTCTGACCCTGCTGTTTCTGGTCAGGCGGCCCCACCGGCAGCCCTACCACCACCTGCTGCTGGCCGGGTTTGTGTTCACCTTCGCCTGCATCGTATTGGAAATTTTTCTATGCTACTCGGGACTGATGTTTCAGGTGTTGCCGCTGGTGGACTTCTCCGAGCCTCTCAATTTTGCCGTTGGTCCACTCACATACCTGCTTTTCAGGAGCCTTGGCGGAAGAGACTGGACGCCCAGGCAGTGGCTGCATCTGGCACCGTTTGCGATTTACTTTCTGTACCACCTGCTGTTTATGGTACAGCCCGATGCCGTAAAGTACAATGCGTATCTGGGAGCCTACTTTCCGGATGCCGCGCGTATCCCTGCCCGTTTTCTGGTCAATCCGGACCCACTGTACCTGTCGGGTTATGATGGTTGGCTCACGCTGGTACACGTTACCTCTTACATCATTGCCTGCTACTGGCTGATAAAACAACGGCCCGGTACTCAGGTCTCCAACGCCTATTTTCATTCCTGGACCCGGGTCCTGCTCTACTTCTACGCTGCCATGTTGCTGCTATTTCTGTTGATAAAGTTTAACTTTCAGGAAGATCTGGGCGATCATTTTCTGGCAGTACTTCTGGTCGTGCAGCTTTTCTTCATCAGCTATAAGCTGCTTACCGGATCTGCTTTCTTTCAGCCGGTAGTACAGGTCAAGTACGAAAAGTCGGCCCTGAGCGAAATCGCCAAACAGGACCTGCTACAAAAGCTGAAATGGGCCGAGGAAAGCAAGTTCTTTATTCAGCCATCGGCTTCTCTTCCCGGTTTGGCCCGACAGCTTAGTACCTCGCCACACTACCTTTCGCAGAGCCTCAACGAGTGTTTGGGCAAGAGCTTCTTTGAGTACCTGGCCGAGTTGCGTATTCAGGAAGCCAAAGCCATACTTTCAGACCCTTCCCATCAGCACCTCAAGATCGAGGAAGTAGCCGAGCAAACGGGCTACCTGTCCAAGTCGGCGTTCAATGCGGCATTCAAAAAACAGACCGGTCAGACACCGGGACAGTACCGCAGCAAGGCCATCGCCGGAGTGCTTTGAGTACTTCCCTATAAGGTAGCACCTCACCCTTACCGGCAGATTCCGCTCTATTGAGCCTCCATAGCGACTTTTGACCAAAAAAAACGCTATGGAAAATCAAACCAAGATCAGACGTTACGAATTTGACTGGCTGCGCGTGCTGGCCTTCTCCCTCCTTATTTTTTACCATACCGGTATGTACTTCGTCGAATGGGAGTGGCATATCAAGAATCCCGAGATAAGCGACGCCATAGAGTGGCCTATACTATTCCTGAGCCAGTGGCGTATGTCGCTCATCTTTCTGGTATCGGGGGCGGGGGTATACTTCGCACTAGGCTACCGGAGCGGTGGTACCTTTGCCAAAGACCGGCTGAAGCGCATTCTGCTACCCCTGGTGGCGGGTATGTTGCTGGTGGTACCGCCACAGGTATATTTTGAGCGCGTAGCGCAGGGGTACAGTGGTGGCTATTTCAGCTTTTATCCTTCCATCTTTGAGCTGGAGCCGTATCCTAAGGGTAACTTCAGCTGGCACCACCTGTGGTACCTGGCCTATATCTTTACGTACAGCCTGGTGCTGCTGCCTCTGCTGCTTTTCCTTCGTCGGGCTACTATAGGGGAGAAAAGTATCCGTGCCTGGGTTATCCTGATACTGCCCGCCCTGTGGCTGAGTGGGGGAGGTGTATTGCTCAATGAGCGTTTCCCTGGTACCAACGCGCTGATTGATGACTGGGCCAATCACTTTCTGTACGTGACTATATTCCTGCTGGGCTTTGTACTGATGAAGCTTCCTGAGTTACAGGCTAAAGTCCGCCGGATACGCTGGTACAGCCTGGCCGCAGCCTTGCTGACTGTAACTCTCCTGTATGTGAAGTACTGGATGCCAGATGACGTAGAGTTGGCAGGAGCGGAGCTTGACCTGTACTTTATCATCAAGCAGAGCAACCGCTGGTTTTGGCTGATGACGATCCTCGGCTTTGCGATGCAGCACCTCAACATCCGGAGTAAGTATCTCGCCACAGCCAACGAGATGGTGTACCCTTTCTACATCCTGCACCAGACGGTGATCGTTACTTTGGGTTTTTACCTGCGTAATGCAGACTGGAGTATCGGCAGCAAGTTTACATTCATGTCCCTGGCTACGTTCCTGATCTGTTTTGTGCTGATCCGGTACGTGATCATGCCTGTTAGCTGGTTGCGCCCCCTCTTTGGTCTTAAATCGGAATCTAAGCCGGTAGCCTTGTCAGCGCCTTCAAACATTCCTGACGCAGTATCGTCTTAAGTAAGATTGTATCGCAACTGCCACTTCTTCCTATATATGGGTGAAAGTACCGGAATAGGTATAGTATTTTTTAGCTGACAACGTAGATCCTGGAAAAGTTGTGGCTATAATACTTGCAACGACGTTGCATAAAATATACTTTTGCAACGTTGTAGCATAAATGGAAGATGGCGATATACCGCAATAGATATAAATCAGTGATAGTACTCAAGGTAGTAACCTTCTGCCTGCTGCTCCTAGCACCTGTTCCGGTGGCATGGGCTCAGAAAGAGGCGTGTGACTGCTTTGTGAAGGGAGTAGTGCGGGATAAGCATACAGGGCAACCCATTCCGGGAGCTACAATAGCCGTATTAGGAGAGAATAAAGGTGTCTCAACGGATATAAATGGTCGTTATCAGATTGAGCGGCTGTGCCCCGGGCAGTATGAGCTGGAGTGCCGGATCATCGGCTATCAGCCCTATACAGAGACCATAGACCTTGTTGCTGGTCATGAGGAAAACTTTACGCTGGCTGAAGACGAGATCCACCTCAAAGACGTGGAGATTACTGCTCATCGTACCGATGCCCCCCTCTCACAGCCTATATCTACCCTTACCGGAAGCGACCTGGCTCAGACACGCGGACAGTCCCTGGCGGAAAGTCTGAAAGGTATCACGGGGGTAACTACCCTACAGACCGGATCAAACATTGCCAAGCCCGTCATTCATGGTCTACATAGCAATCGTGTGTTGATTATGAACAACGGGGTACGGCAGGAAGGACAGCAGTGGGGGTCGGAGCACGCTCCTGAAATAGACCCATTCGTAGCTACCCGGGTGACCGTGGTGAAAGGGGCCGCCGGAGTACGCTTTGGCTCGGATGCCATCGGGGGAGTGATCCTGGTGGAGCCCGAAGAGCTTCCCATCGGAAAGGCCCTAAGCGGAGAGCTCAACACGGTGGGTTACTCCAACGGTCGTCAGGGCGTGGTATCTGGTACCTTGCAGGGAGGTGTTAAGGGAGTCGAAGAGCTAGGCTGGCGGGCGCAGGGTACCTTCAAGCGGGGTGGTAATATACATACCCCTAACTACTTCCTGGACAATACCGGTAGCCGCGAGCGGAACTTCTCCGTTGCCGCCGGTTATCGTAAAAAAGGATTTGGCGCTGAGGTATTCTACAGTCATTTTGATACGCAGCTGGGTATATTCTCAGGAGCACACATTGGTAGTGTGACGGATCTGCTTCAGGTGATCAAAAACCGGGAGCCACTGGTCAAGTCAGGATTCAGCTATACCATCGCGCGTCCCTATCAGGATGTAGCCCATAACCTGGTAAAAGGGGAGGCGCATTACCACTTTGCCGATGGCCACCGTATCCAGTGGGTGTCGGCCTGGCAGCATAACGAGCGCTCCGAATACGACCTTCACCGTCCGCGTAACGACTCATTGGCCGGACTCAACCGTCCTGAGCTGACATTCCGTCTGACGACTTTTACAAACGATATAGTGTGGGATCATAAGCCCATTGCCAATAAGATGGCCGGTCAGGTGGGCATAAGTACCCTGTACCAGTACAACCTCATGAACGGTCGCCCGCTGATTCCCAACTTCGACCAGTTGAATGTAGGTGCCTTCCTGATCGAGCGGCTGGTGCAGAATGGCTGGGAGTGGGAGGCCGGTATCCGCTACGACTACCGCTACCTGACTACCTACCGCCTGGTCAACCGCGTTACGCAAAGGGATGAATTCCGCTTCAGTAGTGCCTCAGGTACCCTGGGCGTAACCCGCTCAATCAGTGAAAAACTCTCAACCCGCCTCAATGTAGGTACTGCCTGGCGTGCACCCAATGTGAGCGAACTATTCAGTGCCGGAGTGCACCACGGAGCCGCTTCCTACGAAGAGGGCGATCCGACGCTCCGTCCCGAGCAGGCCATCAATACCGTGGCGAGTGTGGTATATGACAATGACAAGTTTAACTGGGAGATCGGTGCCTATCACAACTACATTGCCCGCTACATCTATCTCAAGCCACAGCCGGAGCCCATTCTTACGGTGCGGGGCGCGTTTCCTTACTTTCGCTATACCCAGACCGACGCCACCTTTACGGGTATTGACGCTTCACTAGGCTGGAAGCTTACCGACCGCTGGTCGTTGAAGAGCAAGGGCTCGTACCTGCGGGTATATGATCAGAAAAACGACCAGTACCTGGTGATGATACCGCCCAACCGCTGGGATAATCAGCTGAGCTTCAATATTGGTGAAGTGGGTAGGTGGCAAAAGCTTTTTGTTTCGGCCGGCAATCTGTGGGTGGGTGAGCAGCGACGCGTGCCTGCTAACAGTGATTTTGCCCCGCCGCCGCCCGCATACTCATTATGGAATCTAACAGCAGGAGGTACTTTATTTATTACCCAAAAACAGCAGGTAGAAGTAGGGGTGACGGTGCATAACCTGCTGGATACGGCCTACCGCGACTACCTGAACCGCTTCCGCTACTATGCTGATGAAATGGGACGTAATATCTCGCTACGGCTAAAATGGAAGTTTGGCGCCTGAACAGAAAGCCTTTAATACATATACTACATCATCCTAATTCAATTCGTAATTATAATCAACACAACATGCTTATGAAAGTAGAATGCAGAATGCTCGGCTGGGGATTATTGATGAGTACAGCCCTGTTATTAACGGATTGCCGCAGAGCGGATGAAGTGGATCCACAGGATGAAAATGAACTCATTACTACGGTACGTCTGAACTTTACAGAGCAGGGTACTACTACGGTCAACACATTTGAATTCAGAGATCCTGATGGTGAAGGAGGAAATGCCCCAACCCGCTTTGACCAGATTAAGCTAAAACCTAATACTGCTTATAATCTGACGGTTGAGCTTCTGGATGAGAGCAAGACTCCGGTTGTTGATTTGACGGAGGAAATTGATGAAAAAGCCGATGAACACCTGATGGTCTACACAGCAACTCCTGCTTCGCTTCTAACGTATACCTACGGTGATAAGGACAGCCGCAACTTCCCAATCGGACTTACCGGAACCGCCCAGACGGGTACTGCCGGTATGGGTAAGCTGAAAGTGCAGCTACGTCATCAGCCACCGGTTAATGGTACAGCTGTGAAGAACGGTACGGCTGCTCCTGGTAGCGACGACGTGAACCTGGATTTTGAACTAATTGTGGAGTAAGCTTATTAATTAGTGAATGAGAGATTGTGTGAATTAGTGAGTTTTTTTGTCCATTCACTCATTCACCACTCACTCATTCATTATTAAGTACAAGCCGGGCAACGACCCTGAATGAGCAGATTTACCTCGCTGGCCTGATAGCCATCGGGGAGTTGTACTGACGGAATATGGACATTGGCCAGGCAGTTGGTCTGGCCACATTCCACACATTTGAAATGGATATGGTCGTGGTGGTGGTCCTGTTCGGAGCAGTTGTCTTTGCAGAGGGCATAGCGTATCCCTTCGTCATCCAGTACCTTGTGTATAAGTCCCTTTTCGAGGAAGGTTTTCAGAGTACGGTATATCGTTACACGGTCGAATCGTTCGCCCAGCGAGTCTTCGATATCACCATGCGAGAGGGCTACTTCCTTATTCAGAAAAGTACCCAGGATGTCCTCCCGGCAGGAAGTACTCCGCAGGTTGTAGTCTTTAAGGGTATTTCTGATTGCTTGTTCCATACTTCACAAACTTGATTTTGTACGCCATCCGGATGTCACACAGAAAGCCGGATAGCTTATTTATCAGGTAAATTTACACTCTTCCCTGTACTTATTTATACATGATCCGGAAAAAGGAGTTGAAGGTGTGCAACATTTTATAATGCAACGTTGTTGCAAGAGATATAGTTTCCGATTACCTTTGTAGCTGTTATGAAAACATCACCGATCCATACACACGGACGCGCCGACTACGTAGGGATAGCAGGATCGTTACTCTGTATCGTACACTGCCTGCTAACGCCTGTATTGGCCGTAGGTTCCTCGCTTACCGTTGAGCACCACGTGGTGGCAGGCTTTCTGCACCTTGACTACCTGTTTATACTGGTTAATGGACTGGCTGTATACTACGCCACGCGTGATCATAAGTTCCCGCTGGTAAAGGGGCTCCTCTGGCTGGCTTTCGGGCTGTTTGCCGTTTCGCTACTGCTGGAAGGTAAGGGGGATATGTTTGTGTGGCTGGGCTACGTAGGCTCGGGGTTGTTGGTGGCAGGGCACGCTATTAACCTGCTGCTGTGCCGCACCTGGATGATGGCGCACAAGTAGGTAGCTTACTTGTCGTACTCTACTTCGTAACGACTCAGGTCGGGTCGTCCCCGACGCTTCCGCTGTACTTCGTACTCAAAGATGGTCTTGCCCAGATCCGCCATGAACGGAAATCCTACGCTTTCGTACTCGTAGTGGTCGTCATTGAAAATCTGGTTTTCGTTGCAGTAGATAACCGCCGTCAGCATAAACTCAATACCCCGCTCAAAGTCTACGATGTAGGCGTTGTCGAGTAAGTACCCGTAGGCATCACCAACTTTGTTGAAGCTGCGGATGTGGCGCGGTGCGCGACGCTTGCTGGCCCCGAATAATAAGAACTTGCAATAGCTGTCGTAGTAGTCTTCGGCGTAGTGTTCCGGGTAACTGGTCTCGATGGGTAGCTGCGACATATACCGGTACATAAACTCGTAGTCATCCTCTTTCAGGTTAAAGCGTCGCCGCGGTTCCACGCTCTCCGGAAACATAATGGCCTTTAGCAGTTCGTGCTGATCTTCCAGCGCAAAGTAGTTCTTCTCCTTAAAGTCAAAAGGCTCATTCACCTGGGTTTCTCCCTGCACATATGCCTTTCCTCTCAGAATAGGCGCCGTAGCTGTATAGCTCTTGCTGCTCTGCATCATGGGTTGCTCATAGAGAACCTCCCCATCTTTCACAAACTTCACCGGATTGGTATAGCGGTTGTTCTCAGTACTCATCGGGAGCTGCAGACGGTGGGAGATGCGGGTGTGGGTATAGCCCTTGGCCTGCATGGAATCATTAAAAGCCTCCTGCCCCACAAATTCATACAGCCGGTTAAAGGCATCATTGTCACTTACGAGCAGGATTTTACGGGCGTAGTGGGCTACCGAAGGCAGACCGTTCTCGGCGGTAGTATCCTCCATAGCCGCCGTTTGCTCCGGACGGGCCGCTTCGGTGAGCATGGGCGTATATTTATCCAGTCCCGGTACATTCAACTTGTTTAGCTTTTCCAGCGCCAGCAGTACGGCCGGTAGCTTTACGGTGCTAGCCGGATAGAAATAACGATTCGGGTCAACCTGGTAGCGGTAGGTGGTAAAGCTAGGCTCATTTTTCCTATTACGATCTATCTTGGTATATAGGATCTGTACGTCATATTTGGCTGGATCAGCGAGTATTTTATCAAAGCGTTCGGGGTACTTCCGTAGTAGTTTTTCAAGAAACTGATCTGTTTGGGGTTGTGCCGCCGCCGGGGTAGAAAAAGCCATGTACAGTGAGAGACAAAAAAAAAGGGTCAAAAGAGGCAGCGCAGAGAAGGTCTGCCGTGAGTGGGGAGCCATCACTCGGCAAAAAGAGGATGATATCAGCTTCAAAGACATGTTACAAACGCTTTCGGGGATTCTACTACAAAGCAAAACTTTACGATGTACTACTCGGTAAAGCGGCCAGTACGTTGTCTTACTCAATAGATTACATAGTAGTTTAATCTTAAAGTAAGATAAATGTTTGGCTGATTCTCTTTTTTGAAAAATTAATAAGAATTTTAGAGCGCTAATTACATCCTGACTTATTTCAGGAATTTGTAAAAGGAATGCTTTAATCGGGTTAGAATCGGTTAAAACTACCCGGCCTTTGTCTTTCTAGTACATACTACAGTCTAAATCTTCAATAATCGAATACTAATGGATAAAAATGAACTACGTAGCCGTGGCTGGTTCGGCAAGACAGGAAAAGATGGCTTTATCTACCGTGCCTGGATGAAAAACCAGGGTTTTCCTGCTGATGAGTTTGAAGGTCGCCCGGTCATAGGTATTTGTAATACTTTTTCAGAACTAACTCCCTGTAATGGTCACTTTCGTGAACTGGCCGAATCCGTAAAGCGGGGTGTGTGGGAGGCTGGTGGCTTTCCGCTTGAGTTTCCGGTGATGTCATTGGGCGAAACCCTGATGAAGCCGACTGCCATGCTGTACCGCAACCTGGCCAGTATGGACGTGGAAGAATCCATTCGGGCCAATCCGGTGGATGGTGTCGTGCTGCTTTGTGGCTGTGACAAGACTACGCCTTCGTTGGTGATGGGTGCCTGTAGTGTAGATATACCTACCATCGTGGTATCGGGCGGACCTATGCTGACTGGTCGCTACCGGGGCAAGAGTATCGGTACCAGCGACGTATGGCGTTTCAGCGAAGCCTACCGCCAGGGACAGATCACGCAGGAGGAGTTTACGACCGCCGAGGCTTGTATGTGCCGGAGCCAGGGCCACTGCGCCGTAATGGGTACCGCCTCAACCATGGCCTGTATGGTGGAATCGCTGGGACTTACCCTGCCCGAAAACGCAGCCATACCTGCGGCGGACTCACGCCGTAAGGTAGCCGCTCACCTGTCGGGACGGCGGATCGTGGATATGGTCAAGGAAGACCTGCGCCTGTCGCAGATACTGACTCGTGAAGCGTTTGAGAATGCCATTCGGGTCAATGCCGCTATTGGTGGCTCTACCAACTTTGTGATTCACCTGCTGGCCATTGCCGGTCGTATAGGCGTAGACCTGAATCTGGATGACTTTGATGCCCTGTCGAGAGATATACCTCTGCTGGTGAACCTGCAGCCGTCCGGAGGCTACTTCATGGAAGATTTCTACTATGCAGGAGGTCTGCCGGTGGTAATTAAAGAAATGCTGGCTAAACTACACGGGGATATCATTACGGTCACCGGAAAAACTGTAGCTGAAAACTGTGCGAATGCGGAGTGCTTTGATCCGGAGGTAATAGCTACGCTGGAAAAGCCGGTAAAAGATCTGACCGGACTGGCCGTAGTAAAGGGCAACCTGGCCGAAAACGGAGCTGTACTGAAGCCGTCGGCCTCACTGAACCCTGACCTGATGAAGCACCGGGGCCGGGCTATCGTTTTTGAAGATATAGATCACTACAAGTCACGTCTCGATGATCCTACCCTGGACATCGATGAAAATACCGTACTGGTCCTGAAAAATGTAGGTCCCAAGGGTTACCCTGGTATGCCCGAAGTAGGAAACATGGGTATACCTAAGCGCCTGCTCGAAAAAGGCGTCATGGACATGGTACGTATCTCGGACGGACGTATGAGTGGTACGGGCTTTGGTACCGTAGTACTGCACGTATCGCCGGAGGCTGCCGTGGGTGGTATGCTGGCGTTGGTACAGGATGGCGACTACATCGAGCTGGACGTAGACGCGCGCCGCCTGCACCTGGACGTATCAGATGAGGAGCTGGAGCGCCGCCGGGCTAACTACAAACCACTGGAGCTGGGCTACGACCGTGGCTACGTCAACCTGTACATCAACCACGTAACTCAGGCGCACGAAGGGGCCGATCTGGACTTCCTGAAGGGTTGCTCGGGTGATAAGGTGACACGCGATTCTCATTAAGCTGTTTATAATAAGCTTGGATTACAGGCGGAATAGGTCGTTTTCATAGGTTCGGTAACGGATCTTTGAAAACGACTTTTTTCAAAAGATAGACATCCGGGGCTAACAATCTAGCCCATAGGCTGTATACATAGGAAGATTAGTTATAAATGAAACAGGCTGCTGGTACTAGCCCGCAGCTTCTACGTAATAAAGCTCTTTTATCTATGACTGATAAAGTTTTTAAAGACCAGGTAGCCATTGTTACCGGCGCTGGGCAGGGAATAGGTTTTGAAATAGCTCGTCAATTAGCCGCGCAGGGCGCCTCCATAGTATTGAATGATCTGGATGCTGGACTGGCCGAACAGGCTGCCGCTGAAATACGGGATGGGGGTGGTCAGTGCGTAGCCGTACCGGGTGATTCGGCGGATGAGGCTATTATTGATGATATGGTGCGGGTGGCGGTGGATACCTACGGGCAACTTACCATAGCCGTGGCTAACGCCGGTATTACCCTGTTTGGCGACTTTTTTGACTATAAGGCCGATGACCTGCGCCGGGTACTCGAAGTGAATATCATGGGTACCTTCCTGCTGACCCAGGCGGCAGCCCGTCAGATGCGCGAGCAGAAAAGCGGTGGGCGTATCCTGCTGATGTCGTCAGTAGTGGGGCATCAGGCGCATCAGTACCTGGCTGCCTACGCCATGACCAAAGCGGGTATCGAGATGCTCGCCAAAAACCTGGTGCTGGAGCTATCGCCTTACGGCATCACCATCAATACGGTCGCTCCCGGTGCTACGCTTACCGAACGTACCTTACATGAAGATCCTGAGTACCCCAAGGTGTGGTCGGCCATTACGCCTATGGGCCGTCCGGCCATTCGGGAAGATATCGCCCACGCGGCGCTATTTATGCTTTCGCCCTTATCGGGTCATATCACGGGGCAAAGCCTGGTAGTAGATGGAGGATGGACCGCTGTAAGTCCCCTGCCGGACCTGAGCAATATGAAAGTAGCTAAAGAGCAGTAGCCTGTTAAAAGTCAGTATCTTCCTCGCTGAAAAGCTGCGATTCCAGATCTTCCACGCTGCCTTCCTTAGCTACGTATAGTTCACGAGGCTTGGCGGAGCGTTTGGGTTTGACGGTCACGAACATCTGGTACTGTTCTTCAGAAATAATCTGAAGAGCCAGTGCCCGCCTGAGTACGATCGGAAAAGGTACTTTGAAGAAGTCGGCTATATCAGCCGCCAGAAATGGAGGTATTTTAGAGATTCCCTCACGGAAAAAGCTGCTGACGTCAGAAGCAGGAAGCAGCGCATCAAAAACCAGCTGCTCCGTACGGGCTGCCAGCATAGCCGGGTCAGTATAGGCCGTATAAAGCCCTAGAGAAGCCGTAAGCAGACAGGCTAGATAATGACGCTCATTCACATCAACGTGCGCGCTGACAAACACCCAACCCCTTTGGTGGTAAATAGCCGAGAAGCCAACAAAGTTGTCGTCAACCTGATGCAGATGGGCAATTTTGATTATTTCAGGATAGGGAAGCCGGTGCCCAAGCACATTAATAATCTCCTGCGCGGAGGAGATATCAGCTCCTTCACCCGCCGGTTCTACCCGCCATTCACCCCGTACCAATCCCTCAAAAAGCTGATCCGCTTTCTGCTGACTTTCTACCTGCCCCAAATGCAGTACGATCCGGTCTCCTCGCACTGAGAAGTCGAGTGGTAGCTGATTTTTGGGTTGCCTCTTAGCCATATGCCTGAAAAGTAGGTAAGTAATTGTAAGTCAAATATACACGCTTAGGCAGTTCATGCCAATAGCCACTCCGAAATTATTGCCACTGTAACGTATTGAGCATCCGCATCACGTCCTGCTGGATGTACTCAATAACGGGTGCCAGCGAATCATTTTTGGTAGCCGTAGGAAAATAAATAGCCCCCCGCAGAAAGTGCGTCGTGGTATCGGTAGTATAAAACTGGAAAGGTGTGGGTACATCACCCTCCAGACGAAACAGCGTAGCTGTACGGCCGCTACGGGTCTGGACGGTTTGTTCCTGAATAGACGACGCCCGGATCTGGTGCTTGCCCGCCAGCCTGTACGCATCATCAATAAAGCCCTTCAGCCGGTTGGGGTCATTCTTTACCTGCTTGTAGGTAAGTTGTACATTGGCCTTCAGCTTAGGGTAATGGATAAATATCCAGTGAGGCTCCGCATCCGCGAAGGTATCGGGCAGTATGGTAGCGGACTGGGAGTACATAAAGTTATACGGGTGCTTCTCGTCCAGTGGCTGGTAACTATGAGCAGGTAGATTGATTCGGTTATACCCCTTGGGCTTGGGTACATACGTCTGATCTTCGGATGAATTACAGGCTCCCAGTAGCAGCAGAAAAGAAAACGCAACTATCAGGGTAAGGGTACTAAGCAATGAACGCATGGATATATAGGCAAAATAGCGTGAGCCGGATGTACTATGGAATTTGAGCATCAGCAAAACTAACGAAATAGGGCAAATATTATTATTAAGCTACATTCTGAAACAAAAAGCGGTCAGGAATAACTCCCGACCACCTCTTAATGCTTCAATTAATTATTGTACCTGTTACTTATAGCTTATTTTTGATCTGTTCTACCATCTGCCCACTCGGGTGCTGACTCTGCCTTATGGTTTATTCTCTGCTACTATCAATCCTGCTGCTGGTCGGTACGGAGCTACACCAGCCTTCTACTCCCACATCTCAGACCAATTTTGAAAGTGTTGTTTTCAGGAATGGTGAAAATGGGTACCTCTGCTACCGTATACCCGCTATTGTGCGGGCTCCCAACAACGACCTGCTGGCTTTTGCGGAGGGGCGGCGTACCGACTGCGGCGATTTTGGAGACGTGGATATAGTACTCAGAGTAAGTCACGACAACGGTACTACCTGGGAGCCTATACAGGTAGTGGCTGACTATACATCGGCACAGGCAGGTAATCCGGCTCCGGTTTTTGATATGACAGATCCGGCCTATCCTGGAGGTAGGTTGTTTTTATTCTACAATACCGGAGTAGCCTCTGAGCAGGAGGTTCGGGAGGGGAAGGCCATTCGGGAAGTGTGGTACAAAACCAGTACCGATGGGGGCCGAAGCTGGTCAGAGCCGGTCAATATTACTACGCAGGTATCACGTCCTAATAAGCCTGAGGTCAATCCTGCCTATGCATTCAGAGAAGATTGGCGCTCCTATGCCAACACCCCCGGTCATACTCTGCAGATCAGCAAGGGTCGGTACCGAGGGCGGATATTTGTACCTGCTAATCATTCAGAAGGGGCACCACAGCCCGATTTTAAAGATTATCGGGCACATGCCTTTTATACCGACGATCATGGAAAGACCTTTAAGCTATCGCCTACGGTGGAAGTTCCGGGTGGCAACGAAAGTATCGCGGCCGAACTTCCTGAGGGAGGATTGCTGATGAATATTCGAAATCAGTCAGAAGAGCCGCGCTATCGGTTGCTAGCCTTTTCCCCTAACGCGGGTACAAGTTGGGACCATGTAGAGGTGGCACGTGCACTCCCCGATCCGGTGTGTCAGGGAAGTATGATCAGCTACCACGAGCGGGGTAGAAAGCCAGTACTGATCTTTTCAAATCCGAATAGCCAGACCAAACGTGAAAAATTAACCGTGCGCGTAAGCCGGGATAGCGGACAGACATGGTCAGCAGGTAAGGAGCTATACGCCGGAGCGGCCGCTTACTCCGACCTGGTAGAGCAGGGCGATGGACAAATAGGGGTACTCTATGAGAAGGATGACTACCAGCGTATAGTCTATACACGCTTCACCTACGACTGGCTGACAAAGTAGTAGGGGAGGTCCTCATAAAAACAGCGCTGCTGCCGAAACTCACGGCAGCAGCGCTGTTTTTATAAATCAATATGATCCTACTCCACGGTTACAGACTTGGCCAGGTTACGTGGCTGATCTACATTACGACCGCGTAGTACCGCTACGTAGTACGAAAGCAGCTGCAGGGGTATGACCGATAGCAGCGGAACCAGTACATCGTGTGTCCGGGGGATTTCGATGACGAAATCAACCATGCCCTGTATCAAGGTATCGCCTTCGGTTACGATAGCGATTACGCGTCCCTTACGGGCCTTTACTTCCTGAATGTTGGATACGATCTTTTCGTAGGAGCTGTCTTTCGTAGCCAGAAAGACTACCGGCATATCCTCATCGATCAGAGCAATGGGGCCGTGCTTCATCTCGGCTGCCGGGTACCCCTCGGCGTGGATGTAGGAGATCTCTTTCAGCTTCAGGGCTCCTTCCAAAGCAACGGGGAAGTTAAGCCCACGGCCCAGGTAGATAAAGTTGCGGGAGTAGGTAAAGATGGAGGATATTTCCTTAATCTTATCGGCACTCTCCAGTACCTTTTCTACTTTCTCCGGAATATTCTCCAGCTCAATGAGCAACTGGCGATACACCTCCTCGGATATGGTTCCTTTGCGTTTGGCAGCCGCAATGGCCATGAGCGTAAGTACTGTCACCTGCGCGGTAAAGGCCTTGGTGCTGGCTACGCCTATCTCAGGTCCGGCGTGGGTATAGGCACCAGCATGGGTAGCGCGGGCAATCGATGAGCCTACCACGTTACACACACCAAAGATGGTAGCTCCTTTGGACTTAGCCAGCTCAATGGCCGCCAGCGTATCGGCCGTTTCGCCCGACTGAGAGATGGCTATGACAATGTCATCTTCATTAATTACCGGGTTACGGTAGCGGAACTCCGAGGCGTACTCTACCTCTACGTTAATGCGCGCCAGCTCTTCAAACAGGTACTCGGCTACCAATCCGGCGTGCCAGGAGGTACCACAGCCCACGATCACGATCCGGCTGGCCGCGGCCAGCTTGTCAATGTGGTTACGGAGTCCTCCCAGCTGGAGGTGTCCGTCATCAGCCCGTACCCGGCCGCGCATACTATCGCAGATGGAGCGGGGCTGCTCAAAGATCTCCTTCAGCATGAAATGGTCGTAGCCACCTTTCTCAATAGCTTCCAGTTCCAGCTCCAGCTTATGGATATAAGGCGTCTTTTGGGTGTTGTCGAGGCTTAGAATATTCAGCTCATTATCACGTACCACGGCTATCTCGTAGTCATCCAGGTACACTACGTCCTTGGTATACTCAATGATAGGGGTAGCATCCGAAGCAAAGAAGAATTCACCCTCACCGATCCCAATCACCAGCGGACTGCCTTTACGGGCTGCAATGAGCTGGGTAGGGCTGTCTTCTTCCATTACCACGATGGCGTAGGCACCTACTACCTCCTGTAGGGCTAGTCGTACAGCCTCTTCCAGCGATTTGCCGGTTTCTTTGCGGATGTCTTCAATGAAATGGATCAGTACCTCCGAGTCGGTCTGGCTTTTGAAAACATGCCCTTTCTGCTGGAGCTTCTGCTTAATGGTGGAATAGTTCTCAATGATACCGTTGTGGATGATGGCTAGCTTGCCGTCGTCAGAGTAGTGGGGGTGTGCATTGATGTCATTGGGTTCGCCGTGGGTGGCCCAGCGGGTGTGGCCCATACCTATTTTGGCAGTAAGCTCTTTGTCAGCCAACTCGGCTTTTAGATCAGATACCTTACCTTTTTTCTTGTAAACGTTCAATCCATGGCCGTTTAGCAGAGCCACTCCGGCACTGTCATATCCTCTATATTCAAGGCGCTGTAAGCCCTTAATAACAAGGGGATAAGCTTCTCTATGTCCTACATACGCTACAATTCCACACATACAGTTTTTAAATTTATTTAAAAATGGAACTTGGTTAAGTGCAAATAAAGGAAATGAAAGTGGGTGTGACAAACCTATAAATAAAAAACCCGGCAATTGTTCAATTGCCGGGTTTTGGAAAGATCTGTTGCTAAACCTATTCTTTGGCAACAGTGTAGAAAACAATCAGTTTTACATCACCCGGCTTATTACCAACTACCAAACGGCTTACTCGGTTATTAAGCTGTGACTCAAATCGTGTACCTTGTTGCCCTAATGCATTGGTATAGATGGGGGTCATCAGGAAGCTATTGTTCTTTTTAGTGCCCGATAGTATAGCTTGCAGCTGAGTAGTCAGGAAAAAAGTATAGTCTTTGGTATTAATATTGTAGGTAGATACCTGCGGACTAACGGGGCTAGTACTCTGTCCGAATTCATCCGTATTAATAATTAGTTCATACCCTGAATTACGCTTGATCAGATTGGTAGAATCTGTTTCGAGCAGGACCATGTAGGGGGGAATCGTTATGCCCTGCCGGTTAAAACTCAGATCTGGTTTGATCGTGAGTTGAGCCCGGTTGATGGCAGTCGGTCCGTTAGCCCGGAGCTTGTTCAGATAGGGTATTTCAATTTTTGTCATAATACCCAAGGCATCCTGCACATACGTATAACCATTGGTAGTAGCGGCTGGTATAGGTTGCAGAGGCTTGATACCTTCCAGAGGAGTGCCGGTACGATCGGCTACTACACGGTTGAAACCAGCACGATAAGTGGCGCCGCTGGCCTGATTTATGTGGGCAGCCAGTGAGTAGGCTTTGGTTACCGTATCAGTAGGTGAGGAGCGGTAGTAAACTTGCAGCAGGACCCCGTTGGTACCCGGTACACCAATGATGGCCGTATTGTTCTCGCCAGGTACCAGCGCCAGCCCTTTTAGAAGACTGTGTATTTTATCATTTGTCTGATTGGCTGGGGTCGACAGCAGCGTGAACAGCTCACTACCCAGGTTATCCGACAGACGTACCCGAAGGGCACCTACACTGCCGGGGCGAGCCTGGAATGTCTTTTCGCCGAGTGGAGTAGCTTCGTAAGCGACTTTACTGGTGTTGTAGTAGGTAGTAGTTCGGGAAAGATCTTCGGTAATACGGTGTACCGCGAGCTTCTGATTAGGTAGTGTATCACCATAGGCATAGGCATAGCCCATCAGCAACACCAGCGAATCATAGCGGGCGGTACTGCCTAATTCCACGGCAGTAGTTGCAGGAGTATTTACCCAGAAATGGCTTGAGGCCGTGATTTCACCAAATAGTGGGTCCTTGTATTTACCTACCAGTAGTATGTCCGGATTACTGGTACGTACCGAGTCAGCAAGTACGGTAGAGGTGCGAACAGTAAGGGTATCCGTGTAGAAAGTGCCGACGGGGGCAAGAGGAGTGAGGCCAATGTCTTTGGGCGGATCACAGGCCACTAAAAGGGTGGTCAGTAAGACCACCCCTATGGCAAGATTTTTAGCTAACCAGGTCGTTGTACAAGTTGTAGTACGCTTCTGAGAAATTGTTGTCTTCTTCGACAAGGTCGACACGTTTGGGTGAATCATTAAAAATTTGGTTTAAACTACCGCTAATTGTTTCGTCGGCTTTCAAAACGGCATCAGCGTAGGCGCATCCGAGCTTTACAAAACCTTCAAAATCTGCTGAGTTAAGGTGAGCCAGGGCTTCATCACTTACGTCCATAGCTTTAGCCTTGTTCAGCAAATCCGCATCAAATTTATAATTGAAAGCGTTATTATGCACAGTAAATACGCTTTTTGTATCCTTAAACATGGGATCATTCCGGTAGGTAGTCTTCAGATACATAGGTATCAGGGAAGTCATCCAGTCGTTACAATGTACGATATCAGGGGCCCAGCCTAGCTTTTTGACGGTTTCCAGTACACCCTTGCAGAAGAAAATTGCCCGCTCGTCATTATCGTCAAAAAAGTTGTTCTCTTTGTCAAAGAAAACGGATTTCCGGTGAAAATAGTCTTCGTTATCTATGAAATATACCTGTAATTTGGCATTGGGAATAGAAGCTACCTTTATAATGAGAGGCTTTTCTTCATCGCCTACTGTAATATTGATACCTGAAAGACGAACTACCTCATGGAGCCGGTTCTTACGCTCGTTGATGAGGCCAAAGCGGGGGACTAGAATTCTGATTTCAGCACCTCGTTCTTGCATTGCCTGGGGAAGCCTTCTTACATAATCGGCAACATCGGTAGTTTTGAGGAAGGGGTTGATTTCACTGGCGACATACAAAATTCTTAGTTTGTCCATAGACTTTTAAGCTGTTTGTGAAGAAAAAGATTTGCAAAATTATACAAAAAAAAACCGACTTTCAATAAAATATGCCAACTAATTGTAATATTGCGCAGAGTTTGGCCTATACTGTGCTTTTATTTAAGCATATCCAGCAATCAAGAGGCTCTTTTGCTTCTCTCCCCTCTTAGTAAAATGCAACTGACAATCAGCCCGGCTCCCTTGCTGAGCGGCTACAAAATCCTTATTTAATGCAAGTTTTTTCTTCAATCACCGAACTGCGTGCCTATCTGGCTGCCCAGCGTAGCGAAAAGAAAACAATAGGTCTGGTGCCTACTATGGGTGCTCTGCATGAGGGACATATGTCACTTATTGAGGCCTCCCGTGAGGCTAATGATGTGACTGTGTGCAGCATATTTGTCAATCCAATACAGTTTAATAATCAGGATGACCTGGTCAGGTACCCCCGTACTCTAGAGCAGGACTGCGCCTTGCTGGAAGAGGCAGGCTGCGACTTTGTATTTGCTCCATCCGCTGACGAGATGTACAGTACGGCTCCTTCGCTGGTGCTGGACTTTGGAGCACTGGAAACAGTGATGGAGGGTGCCTTTCGTCCCGGACATTTCAATGGAGTAGGTATAGTAGTGGCCCGGCTGTTTAATATAGTACACCCGGACCGGGTGTACTTCGGGCAGAAAGACCTGCAGCAACTGGCTGTGATCCGACGCCTGGTAGAGGATCTGGCTTTTCAGCTGGAAGTAGTTTCACACCCAACGGTACGCGAGGAGGATGGCCTGGCCATGTCGTCCAGAAATCGCCGCCTGGGCCCCGAAGAGCGAGCCATAGCACCACACTTATACAAAGCCCTTACTGAGGCAAAAGAACGGCTTCTGAACGGAGAACGGGTGGACGATGTAAAACAGATTGTAGAGGATTATATAGCTACCATACCTGCTTTCAGCCTTGAGTACGTCGAGGTAGTAGATATGTATACCATGCAGCCGGTAGATGAACTGCAGTCGGAGGGGAATACCGCCATCTGTATAGCTGCCCATCTGGGTGCCGTGCGGCTGATCGATAATATAGTGTTCTGATGGTAATAAAGTGAAAGAGCGAATAAGTGGTATCTGAGTACAGGATTTAGGAGTATACAAAACAGAGAACCCCGGCTTTTGACCGGGGTTCTCTGTTGTTAAGGTACCTTATGCTTACACAAGCTTCCAGTTGCCGCGGTAGTCGCGCTTTACAAACTGGTTAGCCTCGTCGAAGTTGGTAATCTTCATGCTCTTACCATCCCATAGCATCTTCTTACGGCCAGGGTAGGTGAAGCCCTTACCATCGGCATTGGCTGTACGCAGGTTGTAGCTGCGGATCGCCAGGTTACCCATGAGTACAGTTTCGGTAAGCGGACCGGCGTAGTCAAACGACGAAGTCAGTGCTTTATGCTCCTTGCTGTTAAAACCGGCTTTGCAGGCATCCGTCCAGGCTACCTGGTGGCCAAACTCAGGCATTGATGTATACTTGGTCTTGAAGCTATCCTTAGGCATTTCCATCTTGGTACCATTCTTCAGGTAGATCTTCGGGTTAAGACCGTACGTAGCGCAGGTCATAACTCCTTTGTCTCCGATCAGCATAGCACCGTTGCTGCTGTCAGGCTCTCCCAGTGGCTCGTTGGCCGGGATCCACTCGGGGTGGAACGGACGCAGACCACCGTCGTGCCATACCATCGTTACTTCTGACTTGTTCTTAGCCGTAGCCGGGAACTTAAGCTGTACACGTGATGATGGCGGGCAACCTTCGGGAATATACTCAGGAGTCCAGTCCTTAAGGAATACCTGTCCTACGCTGGCCTCTACTTCGGTAGGGTAACCTAAGCCAAGAACCCGGAACGGAGGATCGATCAGGTGACACCCCATATCACCAAGGGCACCGGTACCGAAATTCCACCAGCCACGCCACTTGAAGGGGTGCCAGGCCGGGCTGTAATCCACCCAGTCGGCAGTACCTACCCACAGGTCCCAGTCGATGTCCTGAGGTACATCGGCCTTAGAGGTAGGCACGGGTATACCCTGAGGCCACACAGGACGGTTGGTCCATACCTGTACTTCTTTTACGTTACCGATCAGGCCTTTGTTAAACCAGTCTACCATCTGCTGCTGTCCGGGGTTAGAGGCTCCCTGGTTACCCATTTGTGATACTACCTTGTATTTACGGGCCGCCTCGGTCAGCATACGGGCTTCATAGATATCGTGCGTCAGGGGTTTCTGTACGTATACGTGCTTGCCCAGTTGCATGGCAGCCATGGCGATAACGGCATGCTGGTGGTCAGCGGTAGATACCGTAACGGCATCGATGCTTTTGCCCATTTCGTCAAACATAACCCGGAAGTCTTTGTACTTCTTGGCGTTCGGGTGCTTTTCAAAATTTCTCTTTCCCTGGATCCAGTCTACGTCGCAGAGGGCTACCATATTTTCGGCGCCGTTGTTCCAGGCGTTGTTGGTATCCGAAAATCCTTTGCCTCCTATACCAATACCGGCTATATTGAGCTTATCGCTGGGAGCGCGGTATCCTTTACCCAGCACATGGCGGGGTACTATAAAGAAGCTTCCTACCGCAGCAGCGGCGCCTTTCTGGAGGAAGTCGCGGCGTGTTACACCGCTGTTTTCAACTTTCTTACTCATTTTGATTGTATTAAGTACGTAAAGGGTCAAGAATATTACCAGTTGTAAAAGTACATCGGATTCTCAAAATACTTGAAACCTTTGGCTAATATTGTACAAAAGGAGTAGAAAGTAGGCCTTATCTACTTGATGTATTCTTCTGTATTTATGAGGCTACCGGAGGGGGCGTAAGTACTGAGTAGAAGTAAAAGTGCCTTGAATCTACTTCCTGCTTAATAAATAGGAATAAGTGGGCTGATACAGGATTGTGACTATTCACTACCCTGGAACCGGGAGGAGCAAAGCGGTGTTTTGATGGGTGAGTACAAATACCCTAACTTTGCACGCGTAAGGGAGCAATACCTGTCAGGTAGTCCCTCCTGAAAGCTCTTTAACTTATTTGATTGATGCAAATTACATTGATGAAATCGAAGATCCATCGGGTCAAGGTAACGCAGGCTGAACTTAACTATGTCGGTAGCATTACAATAGATGAGGATCTGATGGATGCGGCGGGTATATTTGAGCACGAGCAGGTCCATATTGTTAACAATAACAACGGTGAGCGGCTGGTAACCTACGTAATCAAAGGAGCCCGTGGTTCGGGGACCATTTGTCTGAATGGAGCCGCGGCCCGCAAAGCCCAGGTAGGTGATATTATTATTATCATTACCTACGCCAGCATGAGCCCTGAAGAAGCTAAAGACTTCAAACCCAAAGTAGTATTTCCCGACGATTCCAACCGACTGGTGTAATAATCAGTACAGATCTGAAATTTGTGCAGCAGACAGCGACAATTGTTAGGAAATTGTTCGATGTCTGCTTTTTTTTGCTTTGTATATTCACTATTAAACTGCTTCATGAAGAATCTTCTCCGATACGCCATCTCCCTTGGACTAGCAGGTGGCTTGCTCTGGTTTGTGTTTAAGGATATTGACCTGGGAGCGATGCTGGAACGTCTTCAGCAGGCCGACTGGCGCTGGATAGCCGTGTCATGTCTTATTCTGATGGCGGCGCATATCACCCGGGCGTGGCGCTGGCAGATGCTTATGGAGCCCCTGGGGTACAAGCCCAATTTGTTTGATGCTTCTATCGCGGTATTTACCGGCTATTTTGCCAACTATATAGTACCCCGTATGGGTGAGGTGACCCGCTGCGGTACCTTGTACCGGCTGGAGCGCGTGCCGGTCAACCTTAGCTTTGGTACGGTAGTCGCCGAACGTATTTTTGATGTGATTACACTAGTCATCCTGATCGGACTGAACTTTATACTGGAATTTGACCGGCTGAGTGGATTTTTCGGGGAGCTGTTTGGTAGTAAAGTTGGCGGAGAGGGGGAAGGTAGCGGGGCTACTAACTGGCTGCTGATACTGGTACTTACAGGAGTTGTAGCCGTAGTAGTATTGGGGTACCTGTTCTTTAAGAATAAAGCTCTACGGGAAAAAGTACTCGCCAATGCCCTCGTGCAAAAGATAGTAAGCTTTTCGAAGGGTATGCTGGAAGGTCTGCTCAGTATTCGTAAGCTCAGCAGCCCCGGCCTCTTTATAGCCAGTTCATTGCTCATCTGGGTATTTTACTACCTGAGCTCCTACGTGTTGTTTTACTGTATACCCGAGACATCCGACCTGGGTATGCTGGCCGGCCTGACGGTATTGGTCATAGGGGCTATCGGGATGGCTGCCCCTACGCAGGGAGGTATCGGAGCTTATCACCTGCTGGTAGGCAACGTGATGTTACTATATGGACTGAACCAGAAAGACGGTATTACACTGGCTACATTCATACACGGTACCCAGATGCTGTTAATGCTGGTAGTAGGCGCGCTGGCTTTTCTGGTAGTACTATTCAAGAATAAGGCGCGCAAGGAAGTGGTAGAGGAGGTGCAGCAGGTCTGAGGAGTTGCCCGATGGGCTCCATATTGTAGTGATTACCCTAACCCATACTACTATGATTTCTACCGAAAGCAAGATTATGCGCCTGGACGAAGCCGTTACGCAGGTGCAGGATTGGCAGCGTGCGGGGCAAAAGATCGTCTTTACCAACGGATGCTTTGATATTGTACACCTAGGGCATATCGACTATCTGGAGAAGGCCCGGGCGACCGGCGACCGGCTGGTACTGGGGCTTAATACTGACTCCTCGGTAAGCAGGCTCAAGGGGCCGCAGCGCCCGGTCGTGAACGAGCACGCGCGGGCCCGGCTGGTGGCGGCGCTATTATTTGTAGATACTGTCATTTTGTTCGATGATCCAACCCCAATCCGTTTAATTGAGGCTGTAAAACCTGACATTTTGGTCAAAGGTGACGATTATACCGTTGAAACAATCGTTGGCGCAGATTTTGTACTGTCTAATGGAGGCGAGGTCAAAACAATACCCCTTGTAAAAGGCTATTCGACGACTTCATTAATTGAAAAGATCAAGCAGAGCTACTAAATCAGCGATGCTATTTTTAGTAGAAAATTCGTTCTACTAGTAATGATTTTAACCCATAGCAGTTCACTTAAAACGATTATAATACAATGGCAGGTGCATATTTGATTGGTATCATCGTCATGATCGTCAGCTTGTACGTTCAGTGGCGACTCAAAAGTAAATTTAATGAATATTCGCAGGTAGGGCTGAGCATCGGTCTGAGCGGTAAAGAGATCGCTGAGAAGATGCTTCGCGACAACGGGATCTTTGATGTACGGGTAGTATCGGTGGAGGGTATGCTTACTGACCACTACAACCCACAGGATAAGACCGTCAACCTGAGTTCAGATGTATACTACGGCCGTAGTGTATCGGCGGCGGCGGTATCGGCCCACGAATGTGGTCACGCGGTGCAGCACGCCACGGCTTACTCCTGGCTGAAGTTTCGCTCACAGATGGTTCCCTTCCTGAGTGTGTCTTCGCGCTATATGCAGTGGATTATTCTGGGGGGTATCCTGCTGATCAACACGACTATTATTCCTCTGGCCATTGGAGTGGCTCTGTTTGGAGTAACTACGCTTTTCTCGTTCATTACATTGCCCGTAGAATACGACGCCAGCAACCGGGCCTTGGCCTGGATTCAGAGCAATCGCGTGGTGAATGAGCGCGAATATGGAATGGCTTCGGATGCGCTCAAATGGGCGGCCCGTACCTACCTCGTAGCGGCACTTGGTTCACTGGCTACCTTGCTCTACTACGTGAGCCTGCTGATGGGTAGAAGAGAATAGTATCAATTAGTGATTGAAAGAATTAGAGAATGAGTGAATAGATAACCAAATGAGCGATTGAGGTATTTTCCTTCAATCGCTCATTTTTTATTTCCAATTGAAGGTCAATCTCTTCCCGCTACGGTTGTCGACTAGGACCAAAAATTAACAATCTACATTTGACAATCGATCTCTGATTCACTATCCTTCATTCTCTCATTCCCTATTAATTAGTCACCCCTCCACAATATGTCCCACAAACTGGGCAGTATTATCTAGAATACGACCTCCCCGCCTGAATCCAAGCGCACAAGGCTCACCGGCGTAGAATACACCCGCCTGATACGAATTGCCCTGCGCATCCTGCGGAAACTCTACGTATTCCTGATAGATGCGTGGTTGTTTATCATACTCACCTTCAACTTTCTCAAGAGCTTCTCCTCCTTTTTCCAGAATGGCTACGTTAGCGCCTTCCCGACCGAATAAGACCTTACTTACCGAACGCTTGTGCGGCAGGGCGTACCGCTCGGTCTGGAGCAGGTGCGGATGGTAAGGGTACAGGTCCCAGAGTACCTTCAGGATGTACTTGGACTGAAACAGCAGTGTATAGGCCGGATTGAGTACTACTACCCTGCGATTACGGACCAGCGTAGTCAGGATGCTGGCCAGCTCAGGCTCTTCCCACCCGATGTACTCCCAGGGTACTAATTTGAACCAGAAGTCGAAGCGCACGAAGTGACCATGCTGTGACTCCTGCATGAATATGCCTTCCTCGGCCGAAAACTCTACTTCATCAATAAAGGCGAACTCTACCTCAAAACCCGCTTCACGGGCTGCCTCACCTAGCAGGGCTACGTTGGCGTCATCCTCGGGGTAATCACGCATGGCAGACAGGAGCAGGCTGGGCGTCAGGTCGCTATTGGCTTCAAGAATATACCGGAACTGCCCGACCAGAGTTTCATACAGCGTATTGAACTGAAGGGCGTCATCCATACCGTTGGCACGCAGGTGAGCCCACTGTACCACCGCTGTTTCCGGCAGGCAGGTGGCAGTATCCGCATTAAATTCAATGAGCTTTACCGGTTCACCCCCTATACCACCGGCCAGGTCGAAGCGGCCGTACAGGTGTACGTGCCGATCATCCTCCCAGGAGGCTTTTATCAGATCGATCAGGTTATCCGGAATTCCCATGTCGCGGAACAGGTTGTTATCTATCACATGCTGACCAGCCTCAACGAGCATATCGTAGAGAGAACCGGCCGCTTCGTAATAGGCATTAGCCTCTGTTTCATTCAATACGACGGTATCCTGTACCAGATAGGGGATAGTATCTTCCCCCAGCATCCAGTTCCAGCCCAGCGAGCGAAGCGCTTTCTCAGGGTGCTGAGACAATGGTCTTAACGTAATCATACTAAGCAGTAATAATAGCTAAATCAGTAGGTAAGTGTATAAACAGGGCTGCCTGCACTCACAAGTGGTATAGGCAGCCCTGATGTAATAGTCAGATCAGCTTAACCTCCAACGCGTCCCGACGAACGGTTGAAAAAGCCGGAACGACCGCCCGATGGACGAGAGGTCACTACCCGTGAGCGACTGACATTTGAATAGGCACTCTGTGATTGCTGGTAGGTAGCCGGATTGCTGTAGAAACGGCTGGGATTGTTGTACCGGTTACGGTAGGAGTTGATATAGCCCATGTTCATCATACTGCCCAGCATGTACCCCATACCGCCGTAAAGAAGTACACTTGATAGCCCGCTGCCTATTCCTGCTGACTGGTTGGTCTGGAGCTGATCGTCGATCAGGGCTTTGGCGGCCTGAGGGCTCAGGGTATCACTGTGGCCATCCTGGTACGAAACAATAGCCGCCGACTGGTTAAAGGGAACGGTTTCCTCATTGGTAATCTGAAACTCGCCCGGTGATACCTCTTTGATATGAGAGCGAATACCCTGGCTGTACGAAGTATCGGCTTCGTAGCTGTATTGATCTTCGTTGCTGTTGGTATTGCAGCCGGGCAGGGCTATTCCGCCGGCCATGATTGCCAGGGCCAGGGTACTGCTAATGGTTATATCTTTGGCTCGCCGGATGAAGGAGCCGGTGCGTAAAGGTGTCATGACTTTAGGTGTATTGGTAGAAGTATAAGAACAAATATAGCACCTAGATGTTTGGCCTTCGATAGGAACCGGGCCGAGTGGTAAGTCTATCTTAGCGAGCCGTATGCAGGAGGGATAAACGGTTCATATAATAATACCCATCCTGAGTACTTCCCCTGGTGAGTGTTTTCTTGATCAACAGGCGGGGATGTACTCAGGATGGGTAGGTACTTATTCTTAGGATTTTTACTTTTTAGGTAGTGTAGTCATGTGTACGATTTTCCAGTTGCCTCCCAGTTTTTCCAGATACCGGCTTTCCAGATTAGTGTATCGCTCGCCGTTGGGTTTCTGGAAGGTCTGCTCGAAGGTCACCCAGGCAGCGCTTCCGTTAGGTCTTACCTCATACCTGGTATTGCTGAATGTAATACCTGGTTCGTTAGGCTTCTGAGCCGACAAGCGCGCGATCTGGTCACTCATTTCGGGACCTGATACGACGTAAGCTTTGCCACTTTCGTCGGTAAGGGTGTGGGTGGCATAGGACAAGTCGGCCCAGCAGGACTGCATCTGTTTTCCATCATTGCGGAGCCAGGCAGAGGTCTCGTCTTCGATTACTTTCTTGATCAGGTACAGTTCAGGGTCCTGGTCAGATGAAAGTATCGTGTACCCAAGTTTGTCTTGTGCACTGACCCGGTTAAAGTACATGTAGGTATTTTTGAGTTTACCATCCACTACCTGAGCTGTCACCTGGAAAGGAATGCTCATTACGGGGCCGCCGTTGCGCTCCCGCCAGTTGTATACGCCCCGGCTCATTACCCATTCTCCCTGATCGGTGCCGGATTTAGATTGAAATGATAAGGTTGTACGGTTGCTGATGCTTTGCTCGGTGCGGTCATGTGCGGCTCGTTCCCAACTCTCTGTCAGCTGATTCAGATTCATGGATTCACTGGCGCCCGGTCCGTATTCGGTGTAGTCGGGGCGGAGCTTTGCTTTGGCTCTTTCAAAATTGCCGGAAACCAGGTCATCCAGATAACTATCTAGTAGTTGTACGTTTTTGTCGGCGTTCGGGGTCAGCGCGACAAGGTCATTGTGTCGGGGTGTTTTCTGGGCTGTCGCATCTATACATAGCAGCAGCAGCACTATTCCTAAACCCTGTACCCATACTGAAACACTATTTGCTGGTCTCATACTTGTGGAGGTTTAAAAGGTGAAATTTAATCCAACTAACCAACCATCAAGAAAACACTGTTACATATGGTACGAAGATAAGCAATATTTATTATTCTAAGAATACTATTTCGGTTACATTTTTACGTATGAAACTACTTTTTCTGATTCCAGTAGATCACTACGTTGCGGGTGGATCGGCCGGCAGCTACCAGGTCCAGGTCACCATCACCATCCAGATCAGCGGCTCTTAGGTCCTCACAGGCCATTTCCACCTTTTCGTCCAGCGCGTATTCCTGCCACTGGATACCCTCCTTATCGGTTCCTACGTACAGCCGCACCCCCACTTGCTTGCTATCATTAGGTTCCCGCCAGCCTACGGCAATCTGGTCCCGTCCCTGACCCAGAAAATCAGCGCAGACAATGGCATGCGCCTGTTTCATATTGTCAGTCACTACGGTACGTCTATCCTTGGTATATACTACCAGGCTGGTGCCGTGCATGGGCTCAATGGTAGCGGTCATGAGCTGACCGTTGCCCAGGGTACCCGTTCTTACTTCGCCTATGCCCTGATTGTTTACCATCCAGGTACCCGATGGAGCCCAGCCGTCGGCACCATTCAGAAACACCTGCACGCCTTCTTTGCCTCCGACAGCCAAGCCCAGAAAGCCACTCTTTGCTTCCAGCGGATGGAAGTTATGCGTCATGTGCATCTTGGTGTCCAGCAGTTGGTAGGGCCATAGGCCTCGGGTATTTTCGGGAACGTCGAAAGCGATCATCTGAACCGGAGTTCCTTCACCATTGCTGTTGCCCTCGCCATGCAGCGGAAGTACCACCAGTTGATACGCTCCGTCAGACTTCCGGACCCAGTGCATCCGGTGAATAGTAACCTCATGGTGCAGACGCACCGGCTCCCAGGGCTGGGTACGGTCATCGGGTGGTACCAGATAAAATACCGCCCCCGACTGCTTCAGATCCCTGGTTTCACCGGGATTCCACTGTGCCCCTACGGCTACCTCTACTTTACCGTCGCCATCAATATCACGGGCCGCTATGCATACATTATCGCGCTCAGTTAAGTTTTTAGCGAGTACGTGACGTACCCAGGAGCCCTTGGCTCCGGCGGGGTTACGGTACCAGACAATTTCTTTCTGATCGGCCATCAGGATATCCTCTTTGCCGTCGCCGTCTACATCTCCAATGGCCAGGCCGTAGCCGATATCAATCTTTGGGTCTATAACTTCTGCCTTGAAGGTAGCTTTCTGAGCCAGAACGGATGAGCCAGCCAGCAGAAGAGCCATCCATATAGTATATCGCTTCTTCATAAATGTATGTTCAGTAGGTGCCAATTTACTAAAAAAGGGCACCCTAAGGTGCCCTCTACTCATTAGTGGATAGGGGAGGCTCTTAACTCATCTGTTTTGCCTCTTCCTTGGTCATGATTACCTCTATGACTTCCTTTTTGCTCCACCAGCTGGCCAGTACCGATCCGGTGATGTTCATGATCGGGCCAAACAAGGCCGGCGCTAAGCCTACGGTGGCTACTTTGCCCATCTGTAAAGCTATACCTGAGGCCAGTCCGCCGTTCTGTAGGCCTACTTCCAGGGAAATAGTGCGGCAGTCCTGCTCGGGTAAGCCCAGCAGGCGGGCCGATAGGTATCCCAGGACATATCCCAATAAGTTATGAATCAGTGTACAGGCTACCAGTGCGACCCCAATGGTCAGCAAACTATCGCGCCCGGCGGCGGTAATAATGCTGATGATCAGGGCTATACCTACCATGGATACAAGGGGCATATAGCGGTTGAGCCAGACGGACTGCTTACGGAATATGTAGTTGACCAGCAGACCCAGCCCAATGGGAAGGATGATCATCTTAATGATGTCAACCATCATTTTCATAAAATCTACCTGTACAAAGGTACCCGCCAGCATTTTCATCAGCAGGGGCGTCAGCACGGGAGCCAGCAGCGTAGCTACGGCCGTGATAGTGAGCGAGAGCGCTACATTAGCTTTAGCAATGTACGACATGACATTAGAGGCCAGGCCACTGGGCGAGGACCCAACCAGAATAACTCCGGCCGCTATCTCGGGGGGGAAGGCAAAACTACTGGCTAATATATAGCCAATCAGAGGCATAATAGTAAACTGACATAACAGCCCGATACCTACGCTTCTGGGAGACTTGACAACTCCTTCGAAGTCTTTGAGTCCCATGGTAGTACCCATACCAAACATGATGATCTGCAGGAGGGGGACAATGAGGGTTTTAAGTTCAAAATCTCCAAGGCGGGTAAAAGGCTCCGGGAAGATCATGGCCAGGGTAGCCGCCGCAATGATGGATAGCGTGTAGAGGTAAGAGCGCACGGAACAGGTATTGGTTAGAGGTTCAGGAAAACTGGAATACGTCCTGCCCGGTGAGCAGGACGTATTGTATTACAATCAGCTTTAGTCTAAAATCTACTTATCCCACCATACCCTCGTATCCAGATCGTCTGCTCCCATTCGGGCGGTAGCTTCTTTTACATTGACGCTATTGACGGAGATCTCGGAGTTAGGGTAGGTCAGGCGGCGGATAAAGTCGCCCTTGATCCCTTTACCTGGAAACGGGTTTGGGGCCAGGACAGGGAAGCCGCTCCGGCGGAAGTTCGCGAAAGCCTCGGGGCCGTTCATGAACGACGAAATCCAGTACTGGGTGTTGATCTGCTCGAGGGCCTTACTGGCATCGAAAGGATTGGCCGCCAGATAGGCCTCAATGGCCGCCGCCGGTACCGCGCTACCCGGATCATACTCAGCCATTTGCTCCATGTGGGCGCGCACGCCACTAGTAAAGTAGCTTTGAGGGGAGCCCTGTATCCAGCCACGCTGGGCGGCTTCGGCTAGTAATAGCTGAGTCTGGGAGTACGTAACCAGGAACATCGGGCTCTGAAGCTTAGCCATGCGGGTACGGTCCAGCTGGCTGTAGTCATAAAAGCTCGCCAGTCCACTCGCCTGTGCCTGGGCACCAATGGTACTGTTGTCGTAGCCCAGCGGCATACCGATCTGAACGGACGGATCAGTATTGGCGCGTGAAGCTACCTGCTGTGGCCCGGAGGTGGCACCTACATAGCGTACAGCAATGGAGCGCAGGCGGGGGTCATTGGTACTCTTCAGGTAGTTGACAAAGGGCGCCGCCAGGTAGAAGTTATTAGCTTCGGTAGCATTGAGGGTATTGCCCAGGCCGTTGATGTAGTTGGCGTTGTGACGTACTACGGCATTATCCGCATTGGACTGCATCACCCCGCCCTGAAAAGCTTTTTGCACGGTTTGCTGAGCTATGTCAGGCTTTACTTTAATCAGGCGCATACCCGCCCGGAGCAGGAGTGAGTTGCCCAGGCGTTTCCATTTAGTGATATCACCCATATACAGGATGTCGGTGGTTTCGATAGGCTTAGAGGCATCCAGGGCCGCTGTGGCTTCTGTAAGCTCTTTGATGATATCCGTATAGATCGCCTCCTGCGCATCGTACTTAGGAAGTACCGCCTGCTCTATAAATCCCTTGCCCGCCTGAAAGTAGGGTACATCGCCGTACGTATCAGTAAGTACCATAAATCCGTAGGCCTGAAAGATACGGGCCATGTTCAGCAGGTTGGTGCGGTTCTGATTTCCGGTGGTGGCATGGATCACATCAGCCGTATTCCGGATCACTGATCGGTAGTAGCGCTGCCAGATCTCCAGGGTTACGTTGCGGTTGTCCTGGTTGAAATTAGCACCGGCAATAACCCCGGAGTTGGGAGTTGTGACCTGCTGTACAATGCCCATGTCATAGATAAGGGTACCTGCCGGAAAGGAGGCATTGACTACGGCGTTGTTCAACAGGAACACCGGGTTGAGGGTCGTAACCGCGGTCCGGTTCGTGTTCAGGTCGTCAAACCCATCATCACATGAGCTAATGGCTACAAACAGGAGCGCCAGCAGGGGGTATACTAGTATCTTTTTCATGATGATGGCAGAGTTAGAATTTGACATTTAGGTTGAATCCCATGCTTCGGGTAGTAGGCAGACCCGTAGCTTCCAGACCCACAATGTTATCGGAGCCAAAGCCAAATGACTCAGGGTCTATGTTGGGTACCCATTTCTTGAGAATAAACACGTTGTTAGCCACAAAGCTCAGACGCAGGTTTTTGAGCGGAGAGCTGGTTGGCAGGAAGCGGGAGAAGTCGTAGCCGGCCGTAATCTGGCGAAGCTTCCAGAAGCCCGCGTTGTATACGATAGGTTCGATCAGTGCCTGGGTACGTACTACTTCCCAGTAGGGTTGTACCTGGGCCCGTACGGTATTAGGCTCACCTTTTTCATTCACACCATCACCAAGCACACCACCTTCGCGACCTTCCAGCGTTATCTTGTGCAAACCGTGGCGTACCGCATTGAAGTTGGTTCCCGAAATCATCTTATGGCCCAGCTTGTAATCGATCAGGAACGACAGATTTACCCCTTTGTAGTTGAAGGCGTTGGTGAAACCGCCCACCCAGATCGGGATAGCGGAGCCAAAAGAGATCAGATCAGTAGTACGCAGGGGTAAACCATTAGCCCCAAATACCTGGCGGCCCTGATCGTCGCGGCGGTAGCCAAAGCCATATAGCTGGGCCATAGGCTGCCCTACGACCTGTCTTAGCTCTCCGTTGAATACGTGACGACCTACGGTAATACGCTCACCGGGTGTGTCAGTCAGCAGACTCAGTACCATGGTACGGTTGTAGGAGCCGTTAAAGGTGAGGTTCCACTCAAAGTTATTGGTCCGGATAGGTACCAGATTCAGGAGCAACTCGAGGCCACGGTTGCGGCTGCGTCCGCTGTTGATGAGCGTATTGGTGTAGCCCGAGGCATCCGAAATCTCAGCCGATACAATCTGATCAGATGTTATTTTTTCGTAGACCGCAAAGTCAATGCCTACACGGTTATCGAAGAGCTTCAGCTCTATACCTACTTCCTTCTCCGACGTGCGCATCGGTTTCAGGTTGGCATTTGGTACGGTATTCCCGTTTATAAATCCAACCGGCTGCAGAGCGCCCAGAGCATTAGGAAACAGGTTAGCATTGATACCGTAGAACAGTGCGTTAGAGTAGGGCGATACATCCGTATCACTACCTACCTCGGCATAGGCGGCGCGTATCTTACCAAAGTTGAGCCAGGTAGGCATCTGGTCAAAGGCCTGTGAAAACACGAAACTACCCGAAATAGAAGGATACAGAATGCTGCGGTTGGCGGGCGCCAGGGTCGAGAACCAGTCGTTGCGGGTGGTGACGTTCAGGTACAGGTAATCCCGGAATGACAATTCGGCTGCTCCGTAAATAGAGTTAACCGAGCGCTCCGAAAGTGCATACAGGGGGTCTTTAACCCGTCCGTTCATCACGGTATACAAGCCCCGTACAACAAAGTCAGTTACCTGTACACTGTTCAGGTCGGAGCGACGGTACATCCTATTGCCACCGGCCGTAATATCCAGCCCAAAGTCCCCGAACCGTTGGGTAGCCCCGATCAGAATGTCCGCATTGGTCTCCCGGAAGCGGCGTGTCTCCTGGGTATACATCCCATTCACAAAACCTTCGGGAGCCGGGGGGCGGGTAGCGTGGCCGGTCGGGAAGTTGTTGTAATCCTGATCACGCGACCAATAGTCCTGTCCGATGCGGCCCTGCGCGTACAGCCAGGGCAGGAAATTGTACCGTACGGCTACGTTACCAAAGATGCGGTCACGACGGATGTTCTGGAACTGCTCAGCCAGCGTAAAATAAGGGTTGGTACGGTTGCGGAAGCGGGAGTAAACATACTCATTACCATCGGCGTCATACTTCTTTTCATCCAGTAGATCCAGCGGCATGGAGTTAGCCAGATTATAGATACTGGTCGGAATAGAGTTGTCCTGATCGGCTATGACGGGTGGGTTTTTGTTGTACTCATTGGAGTAGTTGATATTACCCGTCGTACTCAGCTTCTTGGACAGATCGTAGCTGAAGCCCAGGTTGATGGTTTTGCGGTTGAAGGTATTATTGGACACAATACCCTTGTTATCCATATTGGCGAGGGAGAGGTTAAAACCTCCCTTGTCCGAAAGCGACGAGAGCGATATGGTGTTGTTGAAGTTGGTACCTTCGCGGAAGAAGGACCGGATGCGATTGTAAACCGGCACGTAGGGGACAGTAACTCCGTCAAAGAGTACCTGCGTCATACCGGGCTGGAAACGCTCTCCGAATGACCACTGGCCCGAGGTAGGATTGGGGGCCGTAGGGCGAACACCGTTTTCGCCTTGCCCGTACTCATACTGGTAGTCAGTGAAGTCCAGAGGGGTATCCACCGTGAAGTTGGAGTTGAATGATACGCCAATGCCCCGGCTGTCGCCGCGCGTTTTGGTCGTAATCATGATCACCCCGTCTTTGGCGCGTGAGCCGTAGAGAGCGGCGGCCGTGGCTCCTTTCAGAACTGTCATGCTTTCAATATCATCCGGGTTAATACTCGAAAGACCATCTCCACCATCCGAAGTATTACCACCACCACCCCGTACACCTATGGAATTGTCCGAACCGGCGTTGTTGGGGTTTGTACCAAAGTTGGTGTTATCAATAGGGACCCCGTTTACTACTATGAGAGGAGAGTTTTGACCGGAGAATGACGACTGGCCCCTGATCCGGATCTTGGATGAGCCGCCCGGGCCGGTACCGAGGCTGGTGATATTTACCCCCGCTATTTTGCCCTGTAAAGTATTAATAAAGTTGGGCGTGCGGTTCACCGTAATCTGTTCAGAAGATACCGTAGAGGTAGCGTATCCCAGTTTTTTTGCTTCCTTTCGGATACCAAGGGCCGTTACTACCACTTCATCCAGCGCCGTAGCGTTTTCTGACATGGATACATTGATCGTAGAGCGGTTGCTCACGGCTATTTCCTGCGTAGTATAGCCGATAAAGCTAAATACCAGGGTAGCGCCGGCGGGAGCGTTAATTTCATAGTTTCCATCGGAGTTGGAGGTAGTACCTACGTTACTACCTTTTACCAGAATAGAAACTCCAGGTAGAGGCTGACCATCTTTTTCATTCGTAACCTTTCCTGTTACTCGTGCTTGGGCCAACAATACAGTCGAACTTACTAAGACTGTAAGCATGGCAACTAAACATAATCGTAAAGTTCCCTTATTCATGCTGTATGGATTTAAGTTTCAGCTGCAATAAGCGAAATCTTTAAATTATCTAATTAAAAACTTACATATTTTTATTTCAATCTTTCTAGCTGTGTATCAATACTATACATGGTTATTTATTAATACATTTTAATAAGTAGGATTAGATTAAGATAAAAATTAATTTAAATAGTCATATTGAGTAGTAAGACAGGCACCTTTGCTTATTCTCAAAAAATAAGCACTATGAAAACACTACTTTTACTAACTCTTTGCCTGTATACGCTGCTCCAGATTCCTGCTCAGGGACAGCAAATTTCCAAAGCCGACTTGTTGTTTCTGACTCCCGAATGGAAGGGCGAGAGATTTCCGGACGGGCGTCCCAAAGTATCAGATGAACTCCTCAACCGACTTAAGCTGGTGACGCACGAGGAGGCATGGGCCGTAATGAAAGGCCAGAACTACAAGTACCAGTACGCTGAAGGCTGGAAGACCATTAACCCGGACAGTGTGCTGGTTGGGCGGGCGGTTACCGCCACTTTCATGCCCGGCCGCCCCGATGTGCATCGGGTCATTGATAAGAGAGGCCATGAAAAGGACGGGCGCGTGAAGTCGCAGAACTCCTGGCCAATAGATATGCTCGTCAAGCGCGATGTATACGTAGTAGATCAGTTTGGGATGCATGAGGATGGCCCTACTATTGGTGATAACCTGGGGAACTCCATCTTTGCCAAGACCGGCAACGGCATCGTATATGAGGGAGCGGTCAGAGATATAGCCGGTCTGAAAGAAATCGGCTCCTTTACCTCCTTCTTCCGGTCCTACCATCCTTCCCACCATCTCAACAACCCTGATGGTGAGCTTAATACTACGCTGGTCGCTATCAACCAGCCTACCCGAATTGGTAAGGTCATGGTCTTGCCCGGCGATGCGGTACTGGGCCGTGACGGAGCCGTGACCTTTATTCCCCCCCATCTGCTGGAGCAGGTTGTGACTACCTCAGAGATCGTACGGCTACGGGATATGTTTGGGCATCAGCGGCTGCGTGAGCAAAAGTACACACCGGGACAGATTGACAACCGCTGGTCGGCGGACATAGAAAAGGATTTCTCGCAGTGGCTCAACGCACATGCTAATGAACTGCCGGTACCTAAGGAAGCTATTCAGAAGTACCTGGAGAAGCGTACCTGGTAAGTAGCTACTAGCTTTTAGCAGTCAGCAATTTGTTATTAGCCATACCTTCTGGTGTAGGCTTTTGGGGCGCATCTTCTGATGCACCAGTCCTCTTACTCATAATCCAACCAATCAATCTTTACCTCTATATGAAATCAAATTTATCCCGCCGCTCTTTTTTTCAGAAGGGTGCCCTGGCGGCTGCCATGAGTACTACTGCAATCAATTCCTTTGGCAGCGGTCTGGTCGAAGCCGTTGAGCGTACTCCTCAATCCTCCAAACCCTCCGAGCTGCGTATTACGGATATCAAATGCGGCTATATACGCAACGGGCACAGCCTGTTTGTGAAGGTCTATACCAATCAGGATATATGGGGGTGTGGTGAAGGAGTAGACGCCACGCCCGGTACGTACCACCTGGTGAAGATGATGGGGCAGCGGATCAAGGGAAAGAGCCCGTTGAACGTGCACCGGCTGTTTGAAGATGTACGCCGATCTGGATTTTTTGAGGGGGCACAGTCGGGTATGTACATAGCCGTACTGACGGCCGTCGAAACGGCCCTCTGGGACCTGGTGGGAAAAGCCTACGGTATGCCCGTGTACCAGTTGCTGGGCGGGAAGTTTAGGGACAAGATCAGAGTGTACTGTGACACCGCCGCCTACCGGACAGAAGGTCCCAGGCCCGAAGACTTTGCCAAAGCGGCCAAAGATGCGGTTAATGCGGGCTATACGGCCGTGAAGTTTGATATTGATGAACGTAATGATCCGGCTAAGTACGACGCCTATAACTGGACGGCCAGTCCGGGCGAACTGGAGCGTATGTACAACCAGGTAGCGGCGGTGCGCAAAGCTGTAGGACCAAAGATTGACATTTGTATTGATATGCACGGGCGCTATGACCTACCAACTGGAAAGAAAGTAGCCAAACTGATGGAGCCCCTGAACCTGATGTTTCTGGAAGAGCCAATACCGGCCGAAAACGCTGAGGCATACAAATTGATCACCGACTCCACAAGTACACCGATCTGCGCGGGCGAAAATCACTACCTGGCCCATGGCTTCCGGCGGTTGTTCGAGCTGGGCGCCGTCGACATTGTGATGCCGGACCTGCAGAAGGCCGGGGGACTCGGTGAAGCACAACGGATTGCTAATCTAGCCAACCTGTACTACGTACCCTTCGCTCCGCACATGGTTGCTTCGTATCTAGGAGCTATGGCCTCCAGCCACGTGTGTGCCTCGGTACCTAACTTTCTGATTCTGGAGTGGCAGGTTTATTTTGACGAAGATCCCATGTTCAAAGAAATTGTCACTTTTAATGGGCCGATGATCGAAAAAGGATACATCCCGCTGTCCGAAAAGCCGGGGATAGGGGTGGAGATCAATGAGGAGGGAATGCGTAAGTATGCCACCCCTGGTATGCCTTTTTTTGAATAAAATGTCGATTTGACACAGTACAGCGCTATATACCAACAAAAATGCCGACCAAGCGGTCGGCATTTTTGCCATCTATTAGCCATGAAAAATTTTCATCTACTGCAATTATACAAACGAGTTTTGCAATTACCAAGTTCTGTTTTTTAAGAAATTATCTAATTGCTGTTTTGTCATCGGTACTTTATCCGGATTTTCATTGATCCATTTCAGGAAATCGGCCTTTATTGTATCATTCCAGGCCTGATCAATTTCGCCCGGCGTATATTTTTTTTCGCGCAGGCGCTGGTGTCCGAATGTATCTTTTAAAGCAATGAATTCAGAGTTCACAATGACCTTCTCGGCCAGGTGCGCCGGGATAAAAACAACTCCTCCTTTTTTAGCCAGTACGAGATCACCGGGTAGAACTGTTGCATTACCAATTCGGGTTGGGCAGTTGATACAGCCTACTACCATGTTCTGAATGTAAGAGGGATCGAAACCCCGTACCCAGGCGTTGAAACCGTCTATTTTGGATAGCCCCTCAAGGTCACGAACACTTCCGTCAAATATTACCCCATTCTTGGATTTGGTATAGATGGAGTTGCCCAGGTTGTCGCCGATCAGGGTACCCCAGGCTATTTTGCCAAATCCGTCGGCTACGTATACATCCCCCTCGTTCAGCATATCAATAGGCCAGGAGTTGTTGCCCCCTTTGCGGCCTTCTTTTTTTCCCTGCTCCTTGATTGGTCCTTCCATATCCGGGCGGGATGGTAGGTAGGTAACAGGTAACGCCCGACCGGCCATTACCTGGTCTGGATGAATGATCTGCCAGTTCCCCTCGTACTGTGTGTGGTAGCCTTCATTACGCAATACCCCCCATGCCTCTTCAATTGATATATTCTTTAAGCGCTTGATCAGATCTTCCGGAACTTTGGGTCTGCCGTCAGGATAGCGCTCTCCCTTCCATTCACCAGAGTAAGCCATAACCTGGTCTTTGGTAGCCTGCACAGACTGAGCGAGTAAGGTAGAGGTGGTAGTGTAAAAACTGCAAAAGGTAAAGAGTAGGAACAAGCGTTTCATAGGCTTTCTAGGTTTGTATAGTCATATTATAGCTTACTATTTTCATATAAAAGCAGCGTGTCCTTTTTTTTACCCTAGTCGCTTACTTTTTTATTCATACAGTTATCCACTTTTCAAAATCAGGTTATAATTATGAAAAAACGACTGCAAGAGCTATTTCAAAAGTTACCTCCACCTTCTCAAAAAGTAGAAACACCTGCCGAGGGTACAAATACCGACACTCGTCGGGACTTTTTCAAGAAAGCTACGCTGGGTGGATTATCACTCGGCATGATGCTGGATGGAAAGCCGGATGCCGAAATGGAGTATCTGACGCAGAAAGTGAAGCGTGCTTCCAAGCCTGCCGATCTTAAAATAACGGATCTTCGGGTAGCTACCATTGTGGGGGCACCCATGACCTGTCCGATCATACGTATTGATACCAACCAGGGGCTGGTAGGCTGGGGCGAGGTACGCGATGGAGCCAGCGCCAATTACGCGCTCATGCTCAAGAGTCGTTTGTTGGGTGAGAACCCCTGTAACGTAGAAAAGCTATTCAAGAAAATAAAGCAGTTTGGTAACCACAGCCGCGCTGCCGGTGGGGTGTGTGGCGTAGAAATGGCCCTGTGGGATCTGGCGGGTAAAGCGTATAATGTACCGGCTTATCAGCTACTGGGAGGTAAGTACCGCGACGAGGTAAGGATCTATGCGGATACACCGGAGGTGAAAACACCAGCGGAGTTTGCCAAGAAAATGAAGGAAGAGCGGCTCGATAAAGGATTTACATTCCTTAAAATGGACTTTGGTATTCAGCAGGTAGCCGATATACCGGGGGCACTCATTGGGGCGAAGGGATGGGATATAAAACGGCAATGGAGTACTGAATCAACCAAACTCGGTAGTTACGGGCAGACCCGTCACCCCTTCACCGGTATTCAGATCACTGATAAAGGCCTCGATGCTCTGGCTGAATACGCGCATCAGGTACGTGAGGCGATCGGGTATGAAGTACCTCTGGCCGCCGACCACTTCGGGCACTTTGATGTCAACGCGGCCATACGATTCGGCAATGCCATCGAAAAGTACCAGCTGGCATTTATGGAAGACCTGGTGCCCTGGTTCTATACAGATAAGTGGAAGCAGATTACGGATTCTATCAACACACCTACTCTGACGGGTGAAGATATTTATCTGAAAGAAGAATTTATAAAGCTGATTGATAAGCACGCGGTAGATATGATTCACCCTGACCTGGCTACATCCGGGGGACTATTGGAAACCAAAAAGATCGGTGACTACGCTGAAGAACACGGTATACCCATGGCCATGCACTTTGCCGGTACTCCTATTGCCTACCTGGCCAATGTACACTGTGCCGCGGCCACCGAGAACTTTATCGCACTGGAACACCACTCAGTAGATATACCCTGGTGGGAAAGCCTGGCCAAGACTAGCAAGCCCCTGGTGGTAAATGGCTTCGCACCGGTACCCGATGCACCGGGACTTGGACTCGAAATGGTGGAAGAGGTAATCAAAGCCCACCTGAAGCCGGGTACAAAGCTATTTGCCCCGACGGATGAGTGGAATACCCGCGATTCTGCCGACCGTACCTGGAGTTAATCAGGTAAGTAGATATAAAAAGCAGAGCGGAGGTGCTATCAGTACCTCCGCTCTGCTTTATTAGTAGCTAGTTAAGCTAAATCCCGTTCAGAGATCTTTCCGGTAGTTTTATTTTTCAGGATAAGCTTGTTGCGACCGTCATGAGTCATTTCCTGCTTGATGAGGTAGTGCTCTTCGTCGTATTCCACCAGGGTTGAAGGTTTGGTAAGTCCCTCCTGACCGCGCCACACGGGCAGTTGTACGGGCTCCCACTGCTTTGATTTGGCGGAGCGGTAGCAGGCATCAATGACTGCATTGACCACATAGCCGTCGTAAAACGTCTCGGCAGGCTCGCGTCCGGCCTCGACCGCTTTGAACATATCCGTAAACATGTGATTGTAGCCGAGGTCATTGACTTCATCCCCCACCGGGAACAGCCAACCTGTATTGCTCTCGGCTTTTTCGGCTACGTAGTCGGCTCCTTTGCCCGAAGTATACATTTCAAAACCCGTCCGTAGGAAGTTATTGATCCAGATGGTACCCTCAGTACCCATCACCTCATCGCGCAGGTCCATACCACCCCGGAACGTCCAGCTTACTTCCAACTGACCGATAGATCCGTTTTCGTACTTCACCAGGGCTATGGCGTGGTCCTCAGCTTCGATTGGCTTCACCTGTGTATCGGCCCAGCACATGACTTCGATAGGCTTAATGTCTTTCCCGATAAAGTTACGGGCGATCTCAATGCAGTGGCAACCCAGGTCCAGAATACAACCCCCGCCGGCCTGCTCAATATCCCAAAACCACTCACTATGCGGGCCGGGGTGTGTTTCGCGCGACTTAGCCCACAGGATGCGGCCTAGCGCTCCGCTTTTCACGCTCTCAATGGCTTTCAGAAACTTGGGTGTATAGCAGAGGTCTTCGAGGTAGCCGGCAAAAATACCCGCTTCTTCCACGGCCTGCATCATGCGCAGGGCTTCGTCAGCATTGCGACCCAGCGGCTTGGTACATACTACCGCTTTTTTGTGTTTGACGCACAGCATCACCGCCTCTTCGTGAACATTATTAGGAAGGGCTATGCAGACCATCGTTACGTCAGGATGAGCTATAACCTCTTCCATATTCGTAGACCAGAAATCACAGCTATAATCAGCCGCAAATTTTCTGGCGCTCTCTTCGCGGCGGGCATAGATGGCTGTAACACGATCACGGCTGCGCTGGCCGTGGAGGGAGTCGGCATAGAAGCGTCCGATGAATCCGGACCCTAGCATGGCAATCTTTTGCATATTAGGTTCTTTATAAGGGATTAGAAATAAATTTTAAATAGAAAGTTACTACTTGCTGATAATTAGATACTACTACTACATAACTTATTAGCGATAGGTATAAGCGCGGTAGTAGCAGAGCAGTTATCAGATAAAAGGGAAGAGACAGGCCTATCTAACCTAACGAACCGGGTAGTGAAGATACCGGGGCTTTTATCTGAACAGTACCTTATCCAGTGAGTATCGCCCGGGACCAGTTAGTAGTAGAGTCAGGTACGGGATCAGGAACAGGATCGGATGCTCCTGCTTATCAAAGGGATCATGGGCGTGTATGATCAGTGCCGCTACCAGCATGGTAGTAATAAGCGGAATAAGTGCCAGACGAGTAGCCAGGCCCAGGATAAGAAATATCGAACAGAAGAATTCAGCGAAAATAGTCAGTACAAGGGAAGCTTCTTCTCCGATGCCAATTGGATCAGCGAAGCCCCTTTCACCGGAAAGGTAGCTCTGTAGTTTTGAGTACCCGTACTGCATCATCAACAATGACATTCCAACCCGTAGTACTAGTACCCCCCAGTCAGCCGGAGCAGGTAAGATTAGAGGTTTTAGGTACTTTTTTAGCATGAGTAAATGAGGATAAAGATGAATGAGTAACTGCTGAATTAGTCAAAGTAAGTAAACATTCTGGGGTAAATGTATTGACAATTAAAATTATTTTTTAGGTTTGTCTAAAAATATATTTATAGTTGTTTCATTAGCTACTTATGAAAACACACCTACTTTGGACTATCATCTGTTTCCTGCTCGTGTCTCAGGCTCAGGCTCAGTATATACTATCGGGGAAAGTCCTGCATGAAGAGAATCAGGAACCTGTTATCGGAGCCGCGGTATTCATACCCGAACTACGTATGGGATCAACCACCGACGTAGAGGGCAAATACCGCATTGGCTCTATACCTAAGGGGAACTACACCATTCAGGTCAGCTACATGTCGCACCGGACGCTGATTGAAAAGATTACAATGGTGCACGACAGCGTGCGCAACTTCACTATGCAAAATGCGCCCAACGCCCTGGAAGAGGTGATCGTAACCGGAGCCGCTACCCGTACCCTCGTGCGGGAAAGCCCGGTACCTATAGCTACCCTGTCGCGGGTACAGTGGCTGCGGGGCTCGTCTATGAACCTGACCGATGCTATCAGTAAGTTACCGGGGGTATCGCAGGTCACTACCGGAGCGGGGCTGTCTAAGCCGGTAATCCGGGGGCTGGCTTTTAACCGGGTCATTACCATGCACGATGGCGTCAGGCAGGAAGACAATCAGTGGGGAGCTGAGCACGGGATCAACCTGGATGAGTTCAGCATTGAACGCTTCGAAGTAATCCGGGGGGCCGGTAGCCTTATGTACGGCTCGGACGGACTGGGAGGAGTGATGGCCGTATACTCGCCCCGACCGGTGGAAGAGGGCAAGCTGGAAGGGCGCCTACTGACCAACTACCAAACCAACAATGGCATGTACGCCGTTTCGGCGCAGGCAGGGGGGACGCGTAATGGTTTTACCTGGCTGGCGCAGGCCAGTCGGCGCAACGCAGGCAACTATCGTAACGCTGTTGATGGGCGCGTATATGGTAGCAACTACCGCGAAAGCCTGAATCTGAACGGCTTTGTGGGAGTGAACCGGGCGTGGGGCTATACCCGCTTTTACGCCCTGCGAAGTACTCAGGAATATAATATTACCAATGGTACTAGAGACTCGCTGGGCCGATTTACCAAAGAAGTATACCGGAATAATGATGTGCGGGAGGTGGCCGTTTCAGAAGCTGATCTGCTTAGTCGCAGCATGAACCCTTCTAACTCGCAGTACCTGCTCAACTACAAGCTGACTTCCAGTAGCTTCCTGCAATTTAACCAGCGCAGTAGCCTTACTGTTACAGCTTCCTACGCTCAGAACCGCCGCCTGGAGTACGGTACAGTTGAAGCGCCCTGGGTACCTGATCTGTCGCTTTTCCTAGAGACCGGCTATTATGATGTGCGATATAACGTGGCTGCCAGTGAAAAGTGGGAGCTCAATATGGGTACCAACGGCATGTACCAGTCGATGGAAAACCGCGGTACCGAAAGCCTCTACCCTAACTACTCCATGTTCGACAATGGGCTCTTTGTATTTTCAAAATATAGCCTGGATCGCCTCAAACTCAGCGGTGGGCTCCGCTACGATATGCGTAAACTGGATATAGCCAAGCTCTACGTAGACGCCGAAGGCCGTTTCCAAACCTCGCCGGAAGGGGCCGTGAGCGTTCGTTTTCCAGGCTTCGACCAGTTGTACAAAAACCTTTCGGGGAGTATGGGGGCTGTGTACACTATTCACAAAAAGCTATTGGTGCGGATGAATGCCTCCCGTGGCTTCCGCGCTCCGATCGTCCCGGAACTTTCATCCAATGGCGAGCACGCAGGTACCTTCCGCTACGAGATCGGAAAGCTGGACGCGGTACCCGAAGTGGCCTGGCAGGGTGACCTGGGCTTTACCTACGAAAGCAACAGCTGGTACGCGGATGTAAGCCTATTCCAGAACAACATTCAAAACTTTACGTATAGTGAAAGAGTACTTTCACAAAGCGGCGCTGACTCTATTATAGCAGGAGTACCTGTATTCAGGTACGTACAGGGCGACGCCCGCCTGCGGGGCATTGAGGGAACCCTTACTTACAATCCTGAGCAGGCCCGCTGGGTGAGCCTGACACTGAGCCACTCAACCGTCATTGGTCGTAACCTATCGGCCCGGGAGGCAGATGCGGAGTACCTGCCACTTATGCCCGCTCCCCGCTGGTTTGTACAACTCAGGCTCAGCAAGGACCGGCTTGGTAACCGCTTCCGGAACCTGTATGTAAGTATGGACTGGGAACGGTTCCTTACGCAGCGAAAGGCCCTGCTGGCTTATAATACTGAAACCATTACTCCCGGCTACGGATTGGTACACCTTGGATTTGGGGGGGATGTAATAGGCAAAAGCCAACGGACGATCTTCTCGGTGTACGTAGTGACGACCAATTTATTTGACCGGGTGTACCAGAGTCACCAGAGCCGATTTAAGTACCTGGACCTAAATCCGCTGACGGGAAGGAGGGGTGTTTTTGATATGGGACGCAACCTGAGTTTGAAGCTGGTGGTGCCATTTAGTACCAACTGGAAATAAAACAATTTCAGCGTATAGCAGTTGTCATAGATAATTACAATAAATAAAATTAGTATAAAAATCTGCTTATTTATTTATTGTTTATAAATATTACAAGATTGTGTCAATTTACAACATTGATTATCATTGAATTGTAAAACACTTGATTGTATATTTGTTGCGTCACTCAAACACCACTTTACCTATGGCATTGTCAAAACAGTATCTCAAAAGCAAACCTATTTGCAAAGTAACGTTCTCTTTGCCGGCAGACGCTGTCTCCGATGCGAAACAAGTAGCTCTGTTGGGCGACTTCAATAACTGGAATTCGGAGGAAGCTACTACCTTGAAAAAACAAAAAGACGGTTCATACAAAGCTACTCTTGAGTTGGAGCCTGGGAAAGAGTACCAGTTCCGGTATTGTATAGACGGCGATACATGGATGAATGATTCAGAAGCTGATAAATACGTACCCGCCGGTGTAGCCAGTGAAGAGAACTCGGTTGTAACTTTGTAATCTACACCTGAAGAGACTAAAAAAGCGGTCTGGATCAATCCAGACCGCTTTCACTATTTATACTGGTTAGCTATGAGCTGTAGACTACTGCCCGTGTCTCAGTGGGAGCTTATACCGTAAAGCTGTCGCTTTCGATGTAGGCTTTTATCAAAGCATCTTCGCCGTCTTTACCGGGGCGGTAGTTACCGTGCTCCATACCCATGATAAAGCTTTTGTTTTCGGCTTTGCTGCGGTTATAGATGTGCTTGAAGATATTCTTATAGTTGATCTCTCCCGTAGTAGGCTCCTTGCGACCCGGGTTATCACCAATCTGGAAGTAGGCGATTTCGTCCCAGGTGTAATCAATGTTCGGGATGATGTGTCCTTCGTTCTTCTGCATGTGGTAGATATCAAACAGCAGCTTACACGATGGGCTGTTTACACCTTTACAAATCATATAGGTCTGGTCGGAGTTGCGCAGGAACAGGTTGGGCGAATCACTAAGAGGCTCCAGTACCATTACGATTCCGTGTGGTTCCAGAATTTCGGCTCCGCGACGCAGTGCTTCTATGACGTGACCGGTTTGCACACCTATAGGTAAGCGGCGCTCGAAGTCGCCGGGTACTACAGTTACCCATTTGGCATTGACGCGCTTGGCTACATCTACGGCTCTGCGGCATCCATTCAGGAATATATCGATATACTCTTTCTTACCGGCGGCCAAAGTATTTTGGGAGTTGCCTCCTTTATCAACTACAAATACCCCCATCTCCATACCCAGGCGACTCAGTTCTTTACCGATCTTTTCCTGCATCTCTACGGGGCGGCCCATCATACCATTATCTTCCAGCGCCTTGAAACCCATGTCGGCCATGAATTTTAGCTGGTCAATGGGATCTTTACCCGCACTGTTCTCAAACATACCAAAATGCGGAGCGTATTTTAGCTTAAAGTTATTCTTGGCTAGTGGAGCAGAGGCAAGGGCATCTCCGGCCGCAACGGCCGCTCCCGCCAATCCGAGGGTTGACTTTACAAAATTTCTACGAAGCATGGTTTCCTGTATGAATGTTTTTAGGTAAAAGAGTATAGAACGGAAAATTTACCTTAGGCGTACCCGGTAAAGTACCGTTCTATACTAGGAAGAGCAGCAGAGGGCTCTTTTAACCATTTATCGCACGATGCTTTTCTTATTCGAAGGCTTTTTTATCCACCGAGGCTTCCGTGAACTCTATGTACTTGTCAGCAGCGTCTCTGATCTCCTTTCGGAAAGCATTACTGATGCCATCTATGGCGGCTGCTTTGATGTCGCCATGCAGGCGGCCGCTATTGAGCAGGTTGACGACGGTATCTTCACCCTCCCAACTACCTCCCATGAAGCGGGCGGCAGAACGACGTACTTTACCCGGATAAGATGGATCAACGGCTATTTTGGCCAGGATAGTGAGTGATTCACGACTACCTACACCTTTGATAGAAGCCAGAAGGGCCGTTTTGGTATCATCATCACTGTTATAGAACTTATCCCAGAAGTAGCTTTCATCGGCCTGTTTCAGGAGCTGGCGTCCTGCATCGCGGCCAATGTCGGCATTAGGACGGGTAGTAGCCAACCGGAACAAACGGTCATTCTCATAGTCGGGCTCGTAACGTGACACTAGCTCTATGTAATCTGAGGTACCGTAGGTTTTGTTCAGGAGCCTTTGCAAAGCCTGTCGCCCCTGGTACGAATCCCTTACAAACTCCCGCCCCATGTGCCAGAGAGCCAACTTACTGATCTCAGTTTGTTCAGGAGCATTGCCTTCGGTCATTTTCAGGAGAGCGAGGGACTTTTCGTAGCCACGCGGCAGGAAGTCAAACGCCCGGAAGTACCGTAGCCGTTCTTTCAGGCTGGAGGAGGTATCAGTAGCCAGGGCCGATAAGTAAGGGATAGCCTGGTTGGTACGTGCCCGCCATACGATGTCACGCCCGGCGGGAGTAGCAAGCGGATCACCTTTCTGCGTCCGGAGCCAGGCTTCAAACAGGCGGTCCCACTGACCTTCGGCCCCGACGCCCAGGGCTTCAAGGTACCAGCGGTCATTGCCCTTGTACTGTCGGGCCAGTTGTACCCACACATGTTCGGCTTCGTAGGTATGGTTATGATTAATAGCCAACGCGCATTCGCGACGTACCTGCGGATCGCGGTGGCCGGTTAACAATTTAATGTATTCAGTAGGATCGCTGTTGCGCTGACGGACCGCCCGCAGGGCTGTAATGCTCAGGTTGGGGTTGATCTCACGAAAAGCTACTTCGAGGTGGCGTCGGTGTACTCCTTCGATTTTATTAAGTACCCACAGTGCCCGTGCCCGCAAACGTGGATTGGTAGTAGGAGAGCGGAAAAGATTTTCCAGAGCAGGCTCGGCTGCACGGCGGTGGTCCAGTAAGGCATACCAGGCTTTATAGCGCACTGACATGTTGGGGTTTTGTAGAGCGGCTACGGCTCCCTCGGGGCTATTGTAGTCATAGCTGGGTACTTTGTAAGGAGTCTTGGGAGGAGCTATGCGATATATGCGACCACGGTTCAGGTCGGTGTTGCTGGCTTCTTCACCCGTACCCGGATCGTACAGATCCGCTACAATGAGTGAACCATCCGGCGCTACGCATACATCCGATGGACGAAACCACTTGTCGCGCTTGCCTTCTACTATGGGTAGCATATTGGCCTTATAACCCGCTCCGTCGCTTTGAACCGGGTAGGATCGTACTACATTGGCTCCGGCATCGCAGTGAATAAGCTGATCCCAGAATGGACGGGGAAGGGTAACACCTTCGTAGACTACTATACCGGTAGGCTGCCCTGAGCCGGTATTGAGTAGGTTAGGTACCACACCGGGGTCATTCTGGTGCCAGTGCCGACGGGATATTTCATCTTCAAGGTTGGTCCTGACTACCCGCCAGGTAGTACCTTTCATTTCGTCTACGTAGCCAAAGTTACCACTCTCCATGACGTAGTTGATCCGGACGCTCTCGGTACCTGCTTCGTCATGGTCTGACTGCCACACGGTACCGTAGCTATCTACTGCCAGCTCCACTGGGTTACGGAAGTTCTGACCCAATACCTCAATGGTTCTGAAATCTTCGTCACAACGGAATACTAGTCCCTGCTTGTATTGGCGGAAGTTGAAGGGACGCTCCCATCGGTCGAGAAGTCTGCCACCACGTCCGCTTTGTAGCTGTCGGCCCTCATTCCCGAAGTTGAAGTAAAACTTCCCATCCGGTCCGAATACAAACGCATGTACACCATGATCGTTTTGCACTCCACGGATTCCTCTGAATATAATTTCTTTTTTATCGGCCTTGTCGTCGCCATCGGTATCGGTGAAGAGCCATACATTGGGACTCTGCGAGACGAGGGCTTTATTACCCATGACCAGTATACCCAACGGAGCATTCAGCTCCGGCCCCTGATAGAATATCTTAGTCTTATCGGCCTTCCCGTCCCCGTTTGTATCTTCCAGGATCAGGATACGGTCACCGGCCAGCTTGTCTTTGTTGGCTTTGCGGTTGCCGGTACCGGGGCGGTAGCCATAGGCATCGCATACCCATACACGTCCCCGATCGTCAATATCAATACTGGTAGGGTTGGACAGGGTAGGTTCGGAGGCGAATAAAGTAGCCTCCAGCCCATTGGCTACGGTAAGTCCCGCAACGGCATGTTCAGGAAAACGTTTTTCCCGTTCGGAAAGGGAATCATACACAACGACAGTATCCGCAGGCACGATAGTCGTATCCACGGGAGTCGTTACCACGGTGGCTATGGTGGACTGCCAGCCTGCGAAGTGGGGTGCACTGCGGTAGGCACCGGTTAATAAACTTATTGATAGAATACTTCCAGCTACTGCTAACGAAGATGTAATGCGCCTCATGGATCTCAACACGTACTTTTATGACTTCTCTGATGTGATATATCTTTGAAAGGGGAAAATTACGAGTTCTTTGGCACTATCACGAAGTATTTATGAGATTCTAAGATAATTCTAAATACAAAGCCACTCCTTGCGGCTATGCAGGGATGTCTGTGAAGTAGAGCAGGGGCGCATTACACCTCCCTACTTATGTCAGTATGCGGTTGTGCTGCTCCGTTTAGCAATGATCCACACGGCATGTATGATACCCGGCAGGAAACCCAGTAGGGTCAGGACAATATTGATCCAGAAATGTTTGCCTAATCCAACGGTCAGAAAAACCCCCAGGGGTGGTAGTATGATGGCAAATAAAATTCGTATGATGCTCATGGCTGTTCTTAGTTATAAATGTTGCTTAATAAATGATTATCTGTTTTAATCCTTAAAATTATTGTACCAACGAGCCTGCGGCTTACCAATAAAAATGCCCCTGCCGAAAAAACATCGGCAGGGGCATTTTTATATGAATTGTAAAACCTGGACTTATTTCCGTTTCAGACTAGCCAGGTACTCTACCAGTCCGGTCAGCTCTTCGGTACTCATGGCTTCGTGGAGGCCCGGAGGCATCATCGACTCATCCAGTTGCTTGATGGACTTCACGTTCGACATCTTGTACTCCTGGGTAGTACCACCCGGGAACTTCATGATCAGGTCGGTTTCGGTTTTGCTGGAAATGATACCCGCTACGGTTGAGCCGTCTTTGAACTTCACCTCGTAGCCTTCGTAGCCAAAGCTGATACCTGCACTGGGGTAGTACACGGCCATGTACTGTCCTTCCTTGGGCAATTTGCTACCAATTTCGGACAGCTTAGGACCAAAGTCGGCTCCTTCACCATTGACCTGGTGGCAGGTCGAGCAGTACATCTGGAATACCTGCTTGCCTTTAGCAGCGTCACCTTTCACCGCGATCAGTTGATTGACCGGCGGGTGTTTCTGACCGGCAGTAGTAGTACCATTCAAATAACTAGCCGCTTCGGTTCGGATGGCCTTGCGCCAGGCACCGCTTACTCCCTGTACCGCTGCGGCTTTCAGTTCACCGTCAAACTTACCTTCTTTAAGATAAGCCAGTACCTGATCCTCACCGTTCATACTGCCACCCAGTGAGCGGGTTGCTTCACGACGAACACTCATCGGATACTTGTTATCAAGAGCTACGCTACTCAGTATGTCCAGGGACTCCTTACTGCCCACACCACGGATGGAGGCGAGTGCAGCGGCTGCTTTATCAGATTCCTTGCCTTTCACTGTGGTCCATATGAGCGGGGTACCGCCCTGCTTCAGGAGCAGACGACCGGCTTCGCGACCAACACCATCATAAGGCTTGGCCACAGCCAGTTGCAACAGGCGGTTATTTTCAGATGGTAGTTCATAGCGCGCTACCAGCTCCATATACTCAGGGGTGCCATACGAAGCATCCAGTAGTTTCTTGAGAGCTGCCATTGCTTCCGGCGACTGCTTCACAAAAGCCGGATCAAGGTGGCGTAGTACCAGCTGGTTGATCTCGTTCTGATTGGCGGCACTACCTTTCATAATAGTTAGCAGCGCCATGGATTTCTCTTTACCACCGGGGTTGAAGTCAAAGGCCCGGAAGTACCGCAGACGCTGTTTCAAATCTACCTTAGGATCACCGGCCAACGAAGCCAGCAGAGGTACAGACTCTTTGGTACGAGCCCGCCACACGATATCCTTACCGGCATCGGTAGCGATCGGGTTGGCTCCGGCTTTGGCCAGCCAGGTTTTAAAGAAGCGGTCCCACTGGCCTTCGGCGCCAAGTCCTAAGGCTTCGAGGTACCAGCGGTCTTTGCCGTCGTACTGCTGAGCCAGGGTAGCCCATAGTTCGGGCGCCTGAGCGGAGGTATTACCACGTAGCGCCAGCGCCGCCTCACGACGTACCTGCGGATCTTCATCCTTAGCCAGCATAACAATGGTACCCGTAGGGTCTACATTCTGCTGACGAACCGCCCGCAGGGCCGTAATACGAATATCAGGATTAGCGTCTTTGAGAGCAGTGCTGAAGTACTTCTGACCTACACCTTCCAGTTTGCTAAGGGCCCACAGGGCACGGGCACGCATACGTGGATTAGCCGAAGTATTGTTGAATAGCTTGGCAAGTTCAGCTTCCGCCTGCGCTCCCTGCTTCATCAGCGCATTCCAGGCCTGGTAGCGGACAGACAGGTTGGGATTTTGCAGGGCCTCTACGGCACCGGTGGCGGTGGATAGGTCTACCTTCGGTATACGATAAGGAGTATTGGGAGGTGCTACACGGTACACGCGGCCGCGGTTGAGGTCACCGGCCTGGTGCCCACCTACACCCGGATCGTACCAGTCGGATACGAATAGGGAGCCATCGGGGGCTACGCATACATCCGACGGACGGAACCACTGATCACGGGTACCTTCCAGTACATTGACGATGGTAGCGGTAAAGCCGGCACCGGCTTTCTTCACCGGATAAGAGCGTACCACATTCGGGCCCGCATCAGTATGTATCATCTGGTTGTGGTATACCTCGGGCAGCAGGCGTCCTTCGTATACAATCATACCCGTGGGTGAGCCCGCGCCGGTCTGCAGCAGGTTAGGTACTACACCCGGGTCGTTGAGGTGCCAGTGGCGCAGGGGTATTTCCTCCTCCATGTTGGTACGGTTGGCACGCCAGCCGGCTCCGGTCATTTCGTCGGTGTAGCCGTAGTTACCGCCTTCCATCACGTAGTTAATACGTACACCTTTGTTACCGTCGTCGTCGTTGTCTGACTGCCACATGGTACCGTAGCTGTCCACGGCTACTTCATAGTTGTTACGGAAGTTGTGGCCGAGCAACTCTATGTTGCGGAAGTCAGCATCACTCCGGAATACCATCCCCTGCTTGTACTTTTTGAAGTCAATAGGCTTGCCCGTTTTGTCCATTACCGGTTTGCCTTGGCCATCCAGAAGTTGACCGCCTTCGTTTCCAAAGTTGAAGTAAAACTTCCCGTCGGGTCCGATCGTGAAGGCATGCATACCGTGGTCGTGCTGCTCACCCTTTATCCCCTGGAATATAACTTCTTTCTTATCAGCCTTGTCGTCACCATCGGTATCCGTAAAGAGCCACACGTAGGGGCTCTGTGATACTATGGCGCGGTTGCCCATCACCCAGATCCCCAGCGGGGCATTCAGCTCCGGCCCCTGGTAGAATACCTTGGACTTATCAGATTTGCCATCTCCGTCCGTATCTTCCAGGATCAGGATGCGGTCTCCCTCCTGGTGGGTGCCATTGCCCGTAATGGCCGGACGGTAGTTATAGGCTTCGCATACCCACACGCGGCCCCGGTGGTCCACATCTATGTTGGTGGGGTTAGTCAGCGTAGGTTCTGAAGCAAACAAGGTAGCTTCCAGGCCTTTGGCTACGGTAAGACCCGCAATCGCGTACTTAGGCGAACGTTTCTGTTCCTCAGTCAGATTAGCATACAGCGTATCCAATTGAGATCCCGATACAGTACTCGGATTGGTATTCTGGTAGGCTGCAATGAACAGACCTACGGATAGAATGCCTCCGGCGGTAAGTAGAGTGGATTTTTTGGGATTCATGGTTTATTGTAAATACTTTGTAAAAGTTCTTGCACTAATATCAGATTAAAAGCATGAGAATAGAGGTTTTCTTACCCTTTATACTAAAATAAATTTCAAGCTTATCCCCAGATTGTACCACTTATCGTGGTACCTAGACTCATACCACTAACCTACAACCAATGCTAAACTGGAATCTGAAAGGTAAAAAAGCCCTCGTAACCGGAGGAACAAAAGGAATTGGAGAAGCCTGTGCCCGTATGCTGGCCGAAGCGGGAGCCGAAGTGATGGTCATTGCCCGCAATACCGAAGATATTGAAAAACTAAGCCGGGAGGCTGCTGCGAAAGATCAATCCATCATTGGGAAAGCTTTTGATATGCTCAAGCCTGAAAGTATTCCCGCTATCATAGAACACGTCAAAGAGACCTGGGGTACGCTGGATATCCTGATCAATAACGCTGGCATGAATATCCGTAAGCCTACTATCGAGTACTCGCAGGAAGAGTATGAGATGATCATGCAGGTGAATATGACGTCTGTATTTAAGCTGAGTCAGGCGGCCTATCCGTTGCTGAAAGCCAGTCAGGGCAATATTGTCAATATATCATCCGTATCGGGCCTTACCCACATCAGTAGCGGCTCTATCTACGGTATGACCAAAGGGGCCGTAACGCAGCTAACCCGTAACCTGGCGGTAGAGTGGGCTACCGATGGCATCCGGGTTAATGCGGTAGCTCCCTGGTACATCGAAACGCCGCTGGCTGCTCCGGTGCTTAATGATCCGGCGCGTATGGAGAAAATCCTGGCCCGCACTCCCATGAAGCGCATTGGGCAACCCGAAGAGGTAGCGGCCGCGGTGGTGTTCTTCTGTCTGCCCGCTGCCAGCTACATCACCGGTCAGTGCATGACCATTGACGGAGGCTTCTTTGTGTACGGATTCTAAGAGAATTCTGATTGAGTGAATTTTGAATGAGTGACTACCATAGTGGGGGATATCATTTGCTATGTTAATGTAGGATGTATACTCAATGTATGGTTGAATTTATATCGGAGTGATACCTGGCATCTGTACTAGTTAAAAGGAGGTACCTATTGCTTTGGAAGTCTTACTGCCTTACCTTTAAAATATCTGTTTTCCTAAACCACAAATAGAACTGATATGAAAACTACGTTATCACTCAGCCTGTTGCTGCTGACGGGCCTTGCTGCGAAGGCTCAGCTTTCTGCTCCTACGGCGGACATTCAGATCAAAACGGCCGTACTGGCGGCTCCCAGCGAAAAGCGTGACGGGGCCATGGTATATGGCTATGGTCAGGATGGGAAGTTTACGGTACTTCGTAAAGGGTCTAATGATATGGTATGCCTGGCCGATGATCCGAAACAGAAGGGCATCAACGTGTCGTGCTACCATAAGGACCTGGAACCCTTTATGGCGCGGGGCCGGGAGCTGAAAGAGGCCGGAAAATCATCCAAAGAATCGTTTGATACGCGGGAGGCGGAGGCTAAGTCAGGTAAGCTGAAGATGCCCAAGCAGCCCACCTCACTATATGTCTATTCCGGAACGGATGAAAACTACGATGCTACTACAGGCGATGTAAAGGATGGCTTCCTGCGTTACGTGGTATACATACCTTACGCTACGGCCGAAAGCACCGGATTGCCTCTCAAACCCGACGCCCCCGGTATGCCCTGGATCATGGACCCGGGTACGCACCGGGCACATATCATGATTACCCCGCCTAAGCCGCAATAGCTTTTTCAGAGGCCACGATCCAATCGTGGCCTTTTTTATTCTACCTTCTCCACCGAAACTACCGAAAACGCCTGCGGCTTATCGGCGAAGAGGGCTTTGGTCCGGCTCCACGTATCCTTGAATAGGTCTGAGTCGCGGTAGCTGTTCAGGGCTTCCTCCGATTCCCAGTGGCTGTGCGTGACAAATACGTAGGGCTGATGCAGGTCCTGCCATAGTTCAAGGTACTGGCAACCGGGGCGGGCGCGAATCTTGTGCTTGGAGTTTTCAAAAATGAGTCGGAACTCTTCTGTCTTATCAGGCTGGAACGTCATGCGTACTATTCTTATCAGCATATTGTAGCTACTTTACAAGTTAACTGCGGGTAAAACTAAGCAGCAGACGTCTTATTTTTATAAAATAATATCTGTCAATGAAAACAACCTTACGTACGCTGCTGACGGCTGGACTGTCGGTACTGGCACTTACTGCTATGGCACAACAAGAAGTAGTCTCTCTCTGGCCTGAGGGGAAAGTCCCTAATGCAATTCCAAATTCAATAGAGGAGAAAACCGCCACCAGTGGGGGGATTATGCGGATCAGTGGCGTGACGGTACCTACTATGACTGCCTATATTCCGGCCAAAGAAAAAGCGACCAGCGCGGCTGTTATGATTTGTCCGGGCGGCGGGTATTCTATTCTGGCGGCGGAGCACGAGGGCAGTGACCTGGCCGAGTGGTTCAAGGAGCGGGGGATCGCGGCTTTTGTGCTGAAGTATCGCCTGCCTAACGCTAAAGCCATGACTAACCAGCACGAAGTACCCCTTATAGATGCCATGCAGGGCATGAAGCTGATCCGTCAGAACGCGGGAAAGTGGAACATTGATGTCAATAAAGTAGGCGTTATGGGCTTTTCGGCGGGAGGTCACCTGGCGGCTACGCTTTCTACGCACTTTAATAAAGGAGCGGGTGCTTCCGAAGCGGCCAAGCCTAATTTTTCTATACTTCTGTATCCGGTAATTTCGTTCCAGCCTTCTATTTCACACGGCGGCTCGCGCGATAACCTGCTGGGAGCAGCCAAGTCCGATGAATTGATCCGGTATTATTCTAATGAGTTGCAGGTCGATGCCAGTACCCCTCAGGCCTTTCTGGTACATGCCGAGGATGATAAAGGAGTACCCGTGGAGAATAGTATTGAGTACTACCTGGCTCTGAAAAAAAATAATATCCCCGTAGAGATGCACCTGTACCCAACCGGAGGTCATGGCTTTTCGATGCGGACCGAGGGCAAGGGCTCGGTAGCTAACTGGCCCCAGGCCATGGAAGGCTGGCTGCAGGCAATGGGCTGGATGAAATAGTCAGAGGAAGAAGGGCGGCCGCCGCGCGGTAATAAAGGAGGAAGGGAGGAAAGCAGTACAGATATAACTCCTTAGACTAGTGTGTGCTTAGCAAAAAGGTGGCGGGTACCTGAAAGTCAGGTACCCGCCACTTTGGCTTTATTTTAGTGCTAGTTTACAGCTACCAGTGTACGGGCCGGCATTTCGTAAAGAGCCAAGGTAGCCAGACGAATATCTTTTACGATTTCGTTAGTACCATTCGTTACTACCACGGTATAGTTTCCATCCTTAATTTCAGAAAAGTCGAGTTTGCGGCCATACTTCTGTTGTCTTTTACTAAGTACATCTTCAAACAATACCTTCCCCTTCTGATCCAGTAGTCTTACGATTACCCGCTCTCCTAGTTTCTTTTCGACCATTACGTTCATTTTAAGTGAATTGATCACCCGGTACATTCCTACCTGAAAGGAGGCTTTCTTAGCAGCGTCCTGTGGTGTATCTACTTCTGTTTGTGTCAGTGGTGCTGTACCGTTGGCTGATACCGCTCCGCTCATCAGCACGCCACACAAGGCGATCATCAGGGATTTTGTTACAATTCTCATGGCACTTGAAGGTTTTGGGATGGGAAATATGTTTTGGAATACATCTCAAAGAAGCCTCCTGCACCTGCTGCGTGACATGGATTAAGGTGAACGGTAAAAAAAAAGGATGAACGGATTCAGGGCTCCGATTATCCCCTTTTACTTAGTGTCGCTTACTTTCTATTGTGACCACTCGGTAGGAGTACGGTCCCAACGGTGATTTTTTAGCTCATTAGCCAGGGCATCCGACAGACGCTTACCGTCGCTGGTAGCAATGTTGGCTTCTACGTGGTTCAGCTTGCGCATACCGGGTATGGTGGTATGTACATCCGGGTTGTTCAGGATAAAGCGCAACGCCATTTCGGGCATGGTCATACCCTCAGGAATAATAGGTTTCAACGCTTCGGCATGGTCTACGCTGCTGTTGAGGTTTTCGGGTACAAAGTAGGTAGAGCGCCAGTCGTCGGCCGGGAAGGTAGTTTCTTTGGTGAGCGTACCGGTGAGGGTACCTTCATCAAAGGGTACCCGGGCAATAACGCCAATATCCATCTGGCGGCAGAGCGGGAACAGGTTGTCTTCCGGAGCCTGGTCAAATATATTATAGATTACTTGTACAGCATCGATCAAGCCGGTCTTGATGGTGTTGAGCGAGTTGTCCGGTTCCCAGCGGTTCACGCTGATGCCCCAGCGCTGTACCTTGCCTTCCTGCGTGAGCTTTTGTACCATCTCCTTCCATTCATCACGATCAGCCCAGTGGTCTTCCCACACGTGGAACTGTAGCAGGCCAATGCTATCGGTTCCCAGGTTCCTTAGGCTTATCTCGGTATATTCCCGGATATAGTCGGCCGGAAAAACTTCGTCCAGTGAGAATTCAGATTGCGAAGGCCAGGTGCGGTTCTTGGGAGGGATCTTGGTGGCGGCGTAGATACGCTTGTCCGGGTAGCGACGGATCAGATCGCCCAGTATCCGCTCGGATAAGCCTTCACCGTAGCCCCAGGCGGTATCAAAAAAGTTACAGCCCAGTTCTACTGCTTTATTCAGGGAGTTCTCTACTTCTTCAAGGTCAGAGCCTGTCCAACCGGCCAGTCCCCACATGCCGTAGCCTATTTCGCTGACTTGCCAGCCACTACGACCAAATCGACGGTATTCCATAGTTAGTAAGGTTGTATGATATAAGAATTTAGATTGCGAAGATGATTTTTTTTATAATCAATATAAAACATCCATCGTATAAAAGGTTGTTAGAAATTTTAAATCGATTCATCAGTTCTGCTAAGTATAAAGTGGATAATTTAGTGGCAAAAGTTGAATGAACAGACACAATGTGTACGAGTAAGATGAGGAGTCGAATGGTGAGAGGTAGTAAGATGTGGGAGAAGTTGATTAAGCAGGTAGCAGGAATAGTAGTACTAAGTACTCAGGTGTGGCAGTCGGCATCGGCTCAGAGTACTGCGCCATCAGAGAAATTACTTATGCACTGTCAGCAGTTCCAGCAGGTGTATGACGGGATCAGCCAGCAGGTGATTACTCCCGATTCGGCCACTCGAGCCTTCCAGCAAGCGATGCTGGGCCTGCGCGAAACAGTAGGCAAGGACTCGTGCCAAACTGGTACTGCCGGTACCTATGTGTATCCGCTGCGGGGGCAACTGCCCCGGTACTCTATCGGATCAAGAGGACGCGGCTACCGGGCTACTGGCTTTGACCTGTTTGACTCAGATGTACGTGGAAGTCACCCGGCGCAGGACCTGTTTATCCGGGATGGTGATCAGGATGAGCTTGATGACAGACTGGGGCAACCTATAGATGTATTAGCTTTTACGAGTGGTGTGGTGGTAGCCATGGAAACAGGCTGGGGGCCTAACAGCAAAATGCGGGGCGGAAACTATATATGGATCTATGATCCGTGTCTGGATGGGCTGTTTTATTACGCCCATAATAAATGTGTGACCGTAGTACCCGGCCAATGGGTAAGGGCCGGTGAGAAAATAGGCGAAGTAGGTCGTACGGGCTATAACGCCTTCAAAGAGCGCTCACCTACACACCTGCACCTGATGTTCCTGCGTATCACGCCCGAAGGATTGCCCAAACCCGAAAATACATATACCTGGCTGTCGGGGGCAGAAGTAGTACATTAACAAACTGAGCTACTTATCATGAAGAAATGGTTGCTGTTCTCTCTTTTTCTGATAGGTACTCTGGGGCCTTCTGTGGGGCAGGATGAGGCGGATACCACTTCAATAGCGCCCGTTGAAAATATTAGCACCCTTACTCTCTGGGGCCACTACGGCTCTATATTCGCTCATTCAGTAGAGGTACATAATACGGCTGGCTCCCATCCTGCCGGTGTACATCTGGACTGGGGAAAGCAGTGGTACGGAGCCGGTAGCTGGATGCGGTACGGATGTCTGCCCCGCACGGGCGTGACGCTGGCCTACTACGATTATGATAATGCCGTGCTGGGACGTAGCCTTACCGCCGCCTACTATCTGGAACCTACTTTTCCGCTTTCCTCCCGGGTACTACTGGGAGTGCGGGGGGCAGCTGGGCTTTCGTGGCTCTCCAATCCCTACCATCCCGAGCGCAATCCTACTAATATGTCATATAGTACCGCGCTCAGCGCTTACTTATCACTGGGAGTAAGTACCTATTATCGAATTAATCAGCAGTGGGCCCTAGCACTCACGGGCGACTATCAGCACGTATCCAACGGTGGTTTTAGACAGCCAAATAAGGGGATCAACTGGCCTACGGTTGGCCTGGGGGTAGATTACGCAATCAGACCTGTTGTGCTAAAACGACCTGCCAATTTGAATAGGCAGCAGAATTGGAGAGCAAGCGAATCCCTTAATGACTTGTATGTATTCGGAGGTGTTCAAAATGTAGCAGCAGGTGAATCACAGCAATATCCTCTGATAGGGGGAGGTATTACCATTCGCAAGCAAATCGGAAGAACCAACACCATTACAGCGGGAGTAGAAGCTTACAAGGATTATGCGCTTAAAGAAAAGCTGGCGCGGGACACGCTGACACATCTGAGTTCCCTACGGGCAGGAGGGCTACTGGGCCACGAGTTTCTGTTGGGGAAGGTAACATTCAGTCAGCAACTGGGAATATATCTGTTCAGGCAGGCGCCTTACTATCCGTTGCTGTACCATCGCTGGGGGTTGCTTTACCAGCTCAATCGCTCGTACTCGGCAGGAGTCAATCTGAAAGTACATGGCCACGTGGCTAACTTCTGGGACCTGCGGCTGGTAAGGCATTGGTGAAGCCAGCCCGTGAGCCAGCTTCACCAATACATCTATTTTATACTACGTCTACTTTTACTTTCAGCAGGAACTCGTCCATTTCTATCTCTACCGCTTCACCGTTCAGGTCGTTGGTCAGGTCCAGTCCGGTGGCCTGTACTTCCTGACAGATGTACTGCTTATTGGTAGTGATGGCGTCGGCCAGTAGCTCGTCGTTATTCAGCAAGAGGATCTGTATCTTATCCGTTACCTCAAATCCTTTGTCCTTACGCAGGTTCTGGATCCGGTTCACGAAGTCACGGGCGATACCTTCACGGCGCAGCTCGTCGGTAATGGTCACGTCCAGCGCTACGGTCAGTCCGCCTTCGCTGGCTACCAGCCAGCCCGGTACGTCCTCCGCAATGATCTCCACGTCTGAGAGTTGAATAGTGACCGCTTCTTCCTTTACGGTAAGAGCTATAGTACCCGCTTTTTCAATTTGCTTGATGTCGGCTTCGCCCATGGCCTGGATAGCCGCGGCTACATCCTTCATCTTAGGACCAAAGTGAGGACCCAGCGCCTTGAAGTTAGGCTTGATCTTCTTCTTGAGAATGCCGCTGTCGTCATCAATGAACTCAACGGTCTTGATATTCACCTCCGACAGAATGATCGGCGCTACGGCTTCGATCTGGCGGCGCGTCTTCTCGCTTAGTACCGGTATAAGTACCTTCGAAAGCGGCTGACGTACCTTGATGGACTTGCCTCCGGCAGTAGTGTTGCCCTTGCGAAGCGCGTGTACCAGCGAGCTGATATTCTGCGCGAGCTGCATCGACTCTTCCAGATCCGGATCGATCAGCGCTTCCTGAACCTCAAACCATTTGGTCAGGTGTATAGAGGCCTGGTCGTAAGCGCTACCGTTTGCGGCACCTTCGCGTAGCGAATCCGTAAGATTCTTGTACAGCCATTCTCCAAAGAAAGGCGCAATGGGCGACATCAGCTGCGCTACCGTTAGCAGACATTGCTGCAGGGTTTCATAAGCGGCACGTTTGTCTTCCGAGAGTTCTCCTTTCCAGAAACGCCGACGGTTCAGACGTACGTACCAGTTAGAGAGCTGGTCACTAACGAAGTCCTGTACCAGACGGCCCGCCTTCGTAGGGTTATAGTCGTCAAGCTGCTCAGCTACTTCCTTAATGAGTGTATTCAGCTTGGACAGGATCCAGCGGTCCAGCTCGGGAAGCTTCTCGTGAGGTACCCGGTTAGCTGGGTCAAACTGGTAACCGTCCAGGTTGGCGTACAGCGCAAAGAAGTTATAGGTATTGAAGAGCGTACCAAAGAACTTACGCTGGGCTTCTACGACGCCGTCGAGGTTGAAGCGCAGGTTGTCCCAGGGCTCCGCGTTGGTGATCATGTACCAGCGGGTAGCGTCCGGACCGTACTTAGCCAGCGTCTCGAACGGATCTACCGCGTTACCCAGGCGCTTAGACATCTTGTTACCATTCTTATCCAGTACCAGTCCGGTCGATACTACGTTCTTGAACGCTACGGAGTCAAACAACATACCGGCTATGGCATGGAGCGTAAAGAACCAGCCACGGGTCTGATCTACCCCTTCGGATATGAAGTCGGCTGGGTAGCTACCATTGAATGTATTCTCGTTTTCGAACGGGTAGTGCCACTGCGCGTAAGGCATCGCACCCGAGTCAAACCACACGTCGATCAGGTCCGGCTCGCGGAACATGACATTACCCTGTGACGATACAAAATAGATACGGTCGACGTAGGGACGGTGCAGGTCAAAGTCTCCTGCATCCAGCTTGGTCAGGTACTCTTCGTTGGCTGCGGTCTGCTCATCCGTTAGCTTACCGGAGGCATTCGCCTTACTGATCAGACCTTTCAATTCTTCTACAGAGCCCACACATACCTCTTCACCATCCTCACTGCGCCAGATTGGGAGTGGCGTACCCCAGTAGCGGCTACGGCTCAAGTTCCAGTCTACCAGGTTTTCGAGCCAGTTGCCAAAGCGACCGGTACCGGTCGACTCAGGTTTCCAGTTGATGGTCTTGTTCAGCTCTACCAACCGGTCCTTTACAGCCGTAGTACGGATAAACCAGCTATCGAGGGGATAGTACAGTACAGGTTTATCTGTACGCCAGGAGTGTGGATACGTATGCTCGTATTTCTCAACCCTGAAAGCTTTGTTTTCTTCTTTCAGGATGATGGAGATAATGACATCCGTAGTTTTATAATCCGGATGACTTTCATCTTCATTGGTATAGTTCTTCACATAAAAGTCATCGGGGCCCAACGGTTTATGTGTTTTGATCGTATACTTCTCAACACCTTCCAGCAACTTCACCCCAATTTCGTGGATAAATTTACCTCTCCTATCAACCGTTGGAACCTCACCGACCAATTCATCTTTAATAGTCAAAGCAGGAATACCATGTTGTTTAGCCACTCTGAAGTCATCTGCCCCAAACGTAGGAGACAAATGCACAATACCCGTTCCGTCTTCGGTAGTCACGAAGTCTCCTGCAATTACCTGAAAAGCTTTATCTACATCATAGTAGGGTTGCAGGTAGGGCATCAATTGCTCATACCGGACGCCCAATAGTTGGCTGCCCGCGAATTCCTGAACAACTTCATACGGAATTGCTTTGTCACCCGGTTTATAATCAGCTAGCTGGAGGTCTCTGTTTTTTTCTGAGAAATACTTTCCTACCAGCTGTTTTGCCATAACCACACTTAAAGGCTTGTGGGTATAGGGATTGAACGTATTTATCTGCACATAGCTCAGCTTTTCCCCAACGGCCAGCGCTGTGTTAGAGGGCAACGTCCAGGGAGTGGTAGTCCAGGCCAGAATAAAAACATCACCTGTTGGATGGGAGAAAAGGAATTCTGATCCTGAATCTTTGATTACTTTGAACTGCGCTACTATGGATGTATCCTTTACTTCTTTATAACAGCCGGGCTGGTTCAATTCATGAGAGCTCAGTCCTGTACCATCTGAAGGAGAATACGGCTGAATCGTATAGCCCTTGTAGAGCAAGCCTTTATCGTACAGCTTTTTTAGCAGGTTCCAGAGGCTTTCTATGTAGCCGTTCTCGTAGGTGATGTACGGGTCGTCCAGGTCTACCCAGTACCCCATTTTTTCGGTAAGGCTATTCCACTGGTCTGTAAATTTCATAACGGTTTCGCGGCAGCGGGCGTTGTAGTCCTCTACCGAGATGGTTTTGCCAATATCATCTTTGGTAATACCCAGTTCTTTCTCTACCTGTAGCTCTACCGGCAGACCATGAGTGTCCCATCCCCCCTTACGCTTTACCTGAAAGCCTTGGAGAGTCTTATAACGACAGAAAATATCCTTGATCGAGCGGGCCATTACGTGGTGAATACCCGGCGTACCGTTGGCCGACGGCGGGCCTTCATAGAAGGTAAAGGAAGGTGCTCCCTCACGTACTTTTATGGAAGCCTCAAAAATCTGGTTCTTCTTCCAGAAGTCCAGTACCTCATCAGCGAGCTGCGCGTAATTGAGGTTTTTATACTCTTTGTATTTCACGGTAGTATAGATAAACGGCTTGCGGTAGCAATGCCAATAGTATAGTTCATCCGTTCCATCACTAGATGGTCCTTCTATAACACTAGCAGTCCTAGATTAATTTTAAGACCGCAAATTTAGGGATTTTTTGAGGAATAGGCGTGCCTGGCCCGCATGATTATGGGGCTGATGTGCAGTGAGGTGTGCAAAAAGCGGGAGTTATTTTTTCTGGTATACTCGTACGTAGTCTACCTCATAGCGCGACGGAAATTGGGTCGCTGACGGATCGCCGCCGTTCATACCCCCGATCGCCAGGTTGAGGAGGAGGTAGTGGGGCTGCCGGAACGGATTCTTTCGTTCCTGGTCCCCGTTATAGGTTTCTTCCAGATCTACCTCGTTCAGCAGCTGATCATCTACGTACAGCTTGATGCTCTTTTCGTCCCAGTCCATGCGCCACACGTGGAATTTCTTCGACCACTCCGGATCATTAAACTCTGTCAGAGGCTTTTTCAGATCATCCCACTTCGCCTTATAGCGCTGGTCGGTACCCCAGGCAAAATTGGCCAGGAGCATACCGCGGTAGTACTCCATGATGTCGATCTCGCCGTTGCTGGGCCACTCGCCCTGTACCCCCAGCGTCCAGAAGGCTGGCCACAGACCAGGACGAGCGTCTATACGACCCCGCATCTCGAAGCGGCCGTACTGCCACTCGTGCAGACCGCGTGTCTGCAGGCTGGCGGCGGTGTAGTCAATAGTAGGGCGGCTTTCCTTCCAGTTGGTGCTGTTGGGCTTGTAGTTCGGGTTAGGCTTTTGTTCTCGCTTGCCCTCAATGATCAGCATGCCGTTGCGGCAGTAGGCGTTTTCGGGCTGGTACCATTGCAGTTCCTGATTCCGGACAAAGCCCTGTTCAAACTTCCAGTTCTTTGGATCAGGACGGCCGTCGGTATTAAATTCATCCGCCCATACCAGCGTCCACTGAGCCCGGACCGAGTGGGAGAAAAGCAGTAGCAGGAACAGGTTAAGCGTAATGTTCTTCATAGGTACTTTGTTTATTTTTTTGTAGAGGGTACTAATACCAGGGATTTCAACTCGGCGACCTGCTGCGACGCTACGCGGGGAGCCATCAGTGCGATTCGGCTTTTTCCCTGCGGCAGGGATAGACGCCCTAGTCTGAGAAGTCCCCACTCCTTTTCATATACTTCTTTCCGCACGAGGCGGTCCGGACTAGGGGTCAGGGGCGGATCAATGGCCTGGGTGATTTTTTGCTGAATAACATGCTCGCCAGTATGTACCTGTACCAGTGACCCGGTTTGTTCAACGGGAACTGAATAGCGCAGATACACCTCGTAAGTAGTTGGGGCCTTGCTTTCCAGCGTCCACCAGATGGTGTCAGCGGGGGAGGTCCAATTGATGAGCCAGTCGTGAGCCCAGCCGTGCCCTTCCTTGTACTTCAAATTCCCAGTAAAGTCAGCCTCGTGAGCAGCGAGTTCAACCTTTTTCTGCGCATAGCCGACCGGTACCGGCCGGGCTGCCAGCGTGAGGGATTGGGTTGCCTCTGTGAACCAACGCTGGTAGGCTTCTGACAGTTGGGTAGTCAAGGCAGGATTTTCGGCAGCGATGTTATACTTTTGGGCAGGATCGGCCACCATATCGTAGAGTTCCGGTGCCGTACCTTTCCAGATCCAGCGGTACCGACTCGTACGTACGGCTCCCGGTTGCGGGCGCAGTGTTTTATCCAGATGTGCCACGTGGGTGAACAGAGGGCGGTCAGTTAAAATAGCCTCCTGAACAGCAAGTAGCTGTTTAGCCAGGCTTCTGCCGTCGAGGCGTAGTTGCTCAATATGCTGCAGCGAACACAATTCTGCTAATGTGGGGAGCAAATCTATATGCGCCGCCAGTGACTGGATGGTTTTTGGGATTATTTTTCCAGGCCACTTTATAAAAAAAGGTACTCTTACTCCACCTTCGTCCACGTGGCCTTTTATTCCTTTCATGTTGCCATTGTACCGGACGCCGTTTGGACCATTGTCCGTCGCGAAAATAACAATCGTATTCTCTTCCAGTCCTTCCTGTTTCAGCTTATCCAACAGCCTGCGCACATTATCGTCCACGTTTTCTACCATGCCATAGACAGCAGCCACTTCGTCACCCAGGCTCCGCTTTTTGTATTTATTAAAATAAGCATCGGGTACCTGGTGTGGACTATGTGGGGCATTGTAGGGTACGTAGCAGAAGAAGGGACGGTCTTTATTCTTGTCAATAAATTGCAGGGCCGCGTCGGTCAGTACATCGGTAATGTACCCTTTGGTCCGGACCATTCTGCCATTATGTTCCAGTTCAGTATCAAAGTAGTTGGTCCAGTGGCCGGCGCAGAAGCCAAAGAAATCGTCGAATCCCTGGCCATTGGGATGGTTAGGGTAATGCTCGCCGTTGTGCCACTTGCCGTAGCAGCCGGTGGTGTACCCGTTTTGCCTGAAAAGTTCGGCCAGGGTAGTCTCTTCGGCATTCATCACTTCCAGCCCCCTCGATACGGATACTGTACCCGTCCGGAGGTGGTAGCGGCCGGTCAGGAGGCTGGCCCGCGTGGGGGCGCAGAGCGGACTCACGTAAAACCGGTCAAACTGAGCTCCCTGCCGGGCCAGGCTATCGAGGGCGGGGGTTTCCAGATGAGGGTTCCCGTGCAGGCTCAGATCACCCCAACCCTGGTCGTCGGTTAGGATGAAGAGTACATTGGGCCGCGAATTTTCCTGAAGGACTGGAGGTACCTGCATGAACCCGATGAAGAGAAGACCACCCAACAAAAGGATCAGTATAGGAAATAGTTTCATTATAATAGTTAAATAGCCGTTTTTTGTAGCAGTCAAAAAAATGAAATAAAGCAGAGCTATACTCTGATTAACAAAAAGGGTGAAAGATACAGATTCTAACAGGTGGCAACGCATACGAAATACCGCCAGGCGATTCGGACTGGATGATTTTCTGCTGGCTCTGATCGGAGTAGTCATTCTGGCGTACCTCTGGCCGTACCCGGGTACGGACGAAAGCCCGGTGCCGCTGGCCGAAATTGCCAACTATGGTGTATCAGTGATTTTCTTCTTCTATGGCCTTCGCCTGAGTCCGCAGAAGCTGCGGGCGGGACTTACCAACTGGCGTCTGCACATCGTAGTACACGTAGCTACTTTTATACTTTTTCCCCTGCTGGCGCTGGGTATACGTCCCTTTTTTGCGGGGGAAGAGTACCACATGCTCTGGCTGGCTATTTTCTTTCTGGCGGCCTTGCCCTCAACGGTGTCCTCTTCGGTGGTCATGGTTTCCATGGCGGGAGGTAACATACCGGGGGCTATATTTAATGCGAGTATTTCCAGCTTGCTGGGAGTATTCATCACACCACTCTGGATGGGGCTCGTGCTGGAAACCGGACCGGGTGAATTTGAACTGACAGAGGTCGTGATCAAGCTGGTCCTGCAGGTACTCCTGCCGGTGGTACTGGGGGTACTGTTGTATGGTCGTTGGGGCGCTTTTGCCGAACGAAATAAGACTACTTTGAAGTACATAGATCAGTTTATTATCCTGCTCATCGTCTATACCTCCTTCTGCGAATCCTTTGCCAATAATCTTTTCAGTCAGTTTAGTGGTGTGGCTATGATTTGTCTAACTCTAGGGATGATGGGGTTATTCTTCCTGATTTACTACCTTCTGATGGTACTGTGCCGGTTGCTGGGCTTTAACCGGGAGGATCAGATCACGGCCGTATTTTGTGGTTCGAAGAAGTCGCTTGTGCAGGGAGCGGTGATGTCCAAAGTACTATTCGCGGGAGCGGCCAGTGCAGGTATTATCCTGTTACCGATCATGATCTACCATGCGTTTCAGCTGTTGGTGGTGAGTATCATTGCCCAGCGGCTGGCCCGGCAGAATGAGGTCCGGGTATAGTTTTAGGGGATTATGTTCGTTATAGTAAGTACACATACACTCTGTCTATATGCGGTTCATTCAGTCACTTTTCAGGTTTGTCATATTTATCCTCATCATAGCCGGTTCCATAGCTCTGTGGAGTAAGTTTGGTAGCACAGATCTATGGCCGAATTGGATGGGCGGGGAAGACCGTACCGAAACCATGCATATGGTGGTACTGCAGGAGATAACGTCGATGGGGAAGCTGGAGCTGGTCAAGTATAATTTTAAAGATATTGTAGAGCAGGAGAAGAAAAATACGTTTCTTCCCAATGCCAAGGCGGTACTGATCGTACAGGGGGAGGCTATTGGCTGCGTAGATCTGACTAAACTGAGGCTGGCCGATGTAATCAATGAGGAGGATACGCTGGTGGTAACCTTACCCGAGCCGGAGCTGTGTGTATTTAAGATTGACCATGAGCGCTCACGGGTATATAATACGGAGTACGCTTTTACGGAAGAGGCTCAACTGGTCCAGGATGGCTACAAACAGGCCGAGCAACAGATCAGACAGTCGGCGCTGGAAATGGGGATTCTGGAGCAAACGGAAGAGAATGCCCGCAAAATGTTAACCCCTATTCTCGAGAAGATATCCGGCCGGAAAGTGTTTGTCAAGTTTCCGATGCGGGGCCGGCGGGAGCGACTGCGGTAGCCCTTGCTACTCTGTCAGGAGCGGATCATCGTTCATTTCATCTTTCAGACCCACGCCACTGAGCCGGTGCTGTTTCATCTCTGTTAGCAGGTAGTACAGTTTCTGGGCGGCAGCCTTGTAGTTCAAGCCTTCCGGTCGAATATTGGACACGCAGTTCCGGCTTTCATCGGTCAGGCCGGGGCGGGGGGCGTAGGTCAGGTAAGCTCCCAGGCTATCGGGAGAGGAGAGGCCGGGTCGCTCACCAATCAACATAAGTACCATCTCCGCTTGTAGCAAGTACCCTATCTCATCGGCAATGGCCACGCGCCCCTGCTCCACTAAGCACACCGGCGCCAGTGTCCAATTTTCTTCTTTTGTAACAGCTACCAGTTGCTTCACTACTTCCACCGCATGTGTATTAACAGCCGTGGCCGATAAGCCATCCGCTATTACAATGGCCAGTGTACAGGGCGAAGCCTGATAATCCTCAAGTACCTTCTTCGACTCTTCACTCAGTTGCCGTCCCAGATCGGGGCGAAGCAGGTACTCGTGTCGGTCTGTTACCCGGCTGGTTAGGAGGAGTGTCGGCAGGTTCAAGTCTTCTAGTTGCTGAGCCAACCCTTCCTTATTGAAATGAGCATAAATGGCGTCACGGGCCCGGGCATGGTCGAGGTTAAACTCCAGTAAAGCACGGGTGGGTAGGCTATGGCCGGAGCGGCCCAGCGCCAGCCGGGCGGGTGTATACTGTCGCAGAAACTGCCAGTCGTCGGGATGGATCAGGTCATTCATGGATAGTCAGGGTAAGAAATTACAACATCTACAAAAGCTCCAGCAGTCGTCGGTTCGCTGAGGGTATGGGTTTCAATCCTTCGTCAAATAAGCCCATCTTCAGCAGCCAGGCCTCAAACTCCGGTGCGGGCCGCAGGCCCAGCAGGTCCCGGAGGTACAGCGCATCGTGGAAGGAGGTACTCTGGTAGTGCAGCATCACATCGTCGGCTCCCGGCACGCCCATGATATAGTTAGTTCCCGCGGCTCCCATCAAGGTCAGTAGGATATCCATATCATCCTGATCAGCTTCGGCGTGATTGGTATAGCAGATATCAATCCCCATGGGCAGCCCTAGCAGCTTACCGCAGAAATGGTCTTCCAGTCCCGCCCGGATGATTTGTTTGCCGTCGTAAAGGTACTCTGGACCTATAAAGCCTACTACCGTATTAACCAGTAGAGGAGCGTAAGCACGTGCTACGGCATAGGCCCGGGCCTCGCAGGTTTGCTGATCCAGTCCGTGGTGCGCGTTGGCCGACAGGGCTGATCCTTGTCCAGTCTCGAAGTACATGACATTGGTACCTACGGTACCTCTGTTGAGCAAAAGAGCCGCTTCCTGCGCCTCCCGGAGCAGAGCCAGATTTACCCCAAAAGAAGTGTTGACCGCCTCGGTACCCCCAATCGACTGGAAAACCAGATCTACCGGCGCTCCCTGTCGGATTACCTGCAGAGCAGTAGTGACGTGGCAGAGGACACAACTCTGGGTAGGTATGTCAAAGCGTTGCCGGATGGTGTCCAGCATGTCGAGCAGGCGGGCGACAGTCGCGACATTGTCCGTCGCAGGATTGATACCTATCACCGCATCTCCATTTCCATAGAATAGTCCATCAATGACCGTAGCCGCTATACCCTTATAGTGGTCAGAGGGGTGGTTGGGTTGGAGGCGGGTAGATAGGCGGCCTTTCAGGCCGATAGTATTCCGAAACCGGGTCACTACCTCACACTTGGCCGCTACCGTGATGAGGTCCTGTACACGCATGATTTTGCTGACGGCGGCTACCATCTCAGGAGTTAGGCCCGCCGCCAGGTGCTGCAGGGTGGAGGTAGTAGTATGTTCCGAAAGCAGGAATTCCCGTAGTTCTCCCACGGTTAGGTGGCGTATGGGCTCAAAAGCGGCCTGATCGTGGGAGTCGACAATTAGTCGGGTCACCTCGTCCTGTTCGTAAGGAATGAGGTGCTCGGTCAGGAAGGTCTGGAGGGGCAGGTCGGCCAGTACCATCTGGGCCGCTACCCGTTCCTGGTAGCTTTGGGCGGCTACGCCGGCCAACTGGTCACCCGATCGTAGGGGCGTGGCCTTGGCCATCACCGACTTTAGATCTTTGAAGTCATACGTAAATCCGCGAACGGTATGCCGGTAAGCCATGGGTAGATCAGCTAGGATGTTTGGGAGCCGGTATGTATATTTAATAAAGGCTCTTTGCTAAAATAGCCAATGAATCGTTATAAAAGCTATAAATTTGTCCAAAAGTCGCAGTAGATTGCAAATGAAAGTTTAGACCTATGCCTGTATCAACCCCTACCTCCCGTCATCAGATTCTTACCTCCGAACAGACCCGGCAGAAAATCCGTCGTATTGCCTACGAAGTGTACGAACAGAACTTCGAAGAGCAGGGTATCATTGTAGCAGGAGTGACGGGCGAAGGCTACCAATTTGCCCGGCGGCTGGTGGAGGAATTACAGGCTATTTCTCCCCTAAATGTACAGTTGGTAGGGCTAAACTTTGATAAAGAGGTACCGCATCAGAGTTCGGTGGAGTTTAATGGCGATGCCATTACACTGGAAAATCAGGTCATTATTGTAGCCGACGATGTACTTAATACCGGTCGTACACTGGCTTTTGCGTTGCAGCCTTTTCTGAAGGTACGCATCAAGAAGCTACAGGTGGCTGTTATCATAGACCGTAGCCACCACCGTTTTCCTGTTTCGGCGGACTACGTGGGGTACTCGCTCAGTACTACCATCAACGAACACGTTGAAGTCATACTGAGCGATACAGATAATGAAGGTGTTTATCTGAAATAAGTTACTGCTCCTTTAATCCAGCAGAGCCATTACATCTTCACGGGTGAGGGATTTGATAAATCCATCCTCATTAGAGATTAATTCATCCGCCAGCTGGCGCTTGGATCTTTGCAGCGCCAGTATTTTTTCTTCTACCGAATTCTTGGTAATAAACTTATAGGTAAATACCGTACGGTCCTGCCCGATGCGGTGGGCACGGTCAACAGCCTGTGCCTCAATGGCCGGATTCCACCACGGATCCAGAATGAAAACGTAGTCGGCGGCGGTGAGGTTAAGACCAAGACCACCGGCTTTAAGTGATATCAGGAATACCTTGATAGACTCATCGTTCTGGAATTCCTCCACCTGCGTCTGTCTGTCTTTGGTAGACCCATCTAGGTAGGCGTATGATATATGCTTGCGGTCGAGGTACTTCCTGAACAGATCCAGGTGCTTAACAAACTGGCTGAATACCAGGATCTTGTGATTTTCTCCGATGGCTGTTTCCAGCTTATGTAGTACATCCTCAAACTTGCCCGAATTGCTTTCGTACGTCTCGTCCACCATTTGTGGGTGGTTAGCCAACTGGCGTAGCTTGGTCAGGCCCTGCAGTACCATCATCTGAGAGCGGGCCATACCGTCCTTATCAATACTTTGCAGGATGAGGTTACGGTAATACGACTTAGCTTCTTCGTACTTTTTCTCCTGTTCCTCAGTCATCTCACAGTAGTGCGTACTTTCCACCTTTTCGGGTAGGTCCGTAGCTACCTGTGATTTGTGCCGGCGCAGGATAAATGGCTTGATCAGGTTATAGAGCCGCTGGGTCTTCTCTTCATCGTTCCGCTTTTCGATAGGTACCTGGTATTCATTCCGGAAGAAGGTCTGACTGCCCAGCAGGCCGGGATTGGCAAAGGTCATTTGCGACCACAGGTCCATGGTACTGTTCTCGAGCGGAGTACCCGTCAGGATGAGACGGTAGGCCGAGTTGAGCTGCATGACCGCCTTGGTAATGTGTGACGAAGGATTCTTGATCGCCTGCGATTCGTCGAGGATCACGTAGTTAAACCGGAATTGTTTCAGCAGATCCACGTCCAGCCGTACAATCCCGTACGAAGTCAGGATCAAGTCGTAATCCTTGAACTGCTCGGTATTTTTATCCCGGTAGGTACCTGTGTACATAAATATCCGGAGGTCAGGTGTAAAGCGCTGCGCTTCCAAGGCCCAGTTGTAGAGCAGTGAAGTAGGCATCACCAGCAGGGTAGGCTCCTGTATACCAGCTTCCTTCTGCGATTGTAATAGCGCCAGCGTCTGAACGGTCTTACCCAGACCCATGTCATCGGCCAGGCAGCCCCCAAAGCGGTACTGGTTGAGGAAACGGAGCCAGTCGTACCCTGCTTTCTGGTAGGGGCGTAGCGTACCCTTAAATTCGGTAGGTTGCTCGTACTGCTCTATCTCTTCAAAGTTGCGCAGACTTTCGAGACGGCGGCTGATAATAGTAGCGGCCAGGCTCTCTTTCTGTAGCTCCTGCACCAGCATCAGGTGGTGCTTGCGCAGCATCAGTCCCTCTGACTCGGTGTTGTTCTCTACAAACGAAAATAACTCGGAGTACTTGGTAAACCACCACTCCGGTATAACGGCTATTTCCCCATTGGGCAGTGCAAACTCCCGCTTCCGGTTCAGGATGTACTGACGGAGTTTGATAAACGGAATCTCAAAATCACCAAAGCGCACGCGGGCATAGATATCAAACCAGTCGCGCCCCTCGGTAATGGAAACATCCAGTGAAGAGTAGCCCAGGAAATAGCGCTTGGTGTCGGTAGTACTCTGCCGGATGGTAATGCCCTGCTCGGCCAGCATGATAGCATGGCTTTGCAGCCAGCCAAACGCCTGGGACTTAGGCATGACGTGCCGGCCATTGCGCAGGTCCAGTCCCAGCTCTTTCAGTTGGTTAATGCGCTGCCGCTCCGTGATCAGATCGCGACGTACTTTATGAAATATGTAGTCTTCGCCTTTCTTTTCAAGCTCTACGTTGGAGGCATTGGCAAAGCTGTCAAACCGGAAGGAAAACGAGCCGTACTGAAAAGAAAGATCAAAAACTACCTCTCCCTCTTCGTCGGTACTTTCATCCGGGCCGGAGTCATCGTTCCCAAAAAGAGCCGGTACGGGGGTACTCGCTTTGCTGGAGTACATTTCTGACAGGGTAAGCAGGGGTAGGGGGGACAGGGTTTCGTTCCTGATTTCAAATTTATGTTCTCCCTCGGCTACTACGTCGTATGAGGCAATGAGCGCCGTCACAAATTTGCGGAAGTACTGATCTTCCACTTTGCGGGGCACAAATATGGACTTCTTGGTCATGAACGGCTTCAGCTTTTTGCCATCAACATTCTCGGCAAAATGATACAACCCCTCATCCACTACCAGCCAGGCCGGCTCGTCGCAGATGATCATTCCACCCTTGTTCTGAAACTCTATCCTTTTTCCATCGTACTTAATAGTGGGGTAGTATAGAGTATTAAATTCGGTCCGTTCAAAATGGAAACGTACACTGGCTTCTCTGGGCATCCATTCAATCCGTTTCCAGGTGGGGTTCCCGTCACTACCCATGATGAATATCTCCTTACCGGCCAGTTTGGAAAGAATTTGGGCTTTCATGGTCTCCAGGTAGCCAGCAATAGTCTCCTGTATCAGTTTATCCCCTTTCTGAGCATCATATACTTTCAGAAAGAAATCAACGGGTGATAACTTGCGGCTATTGAACTTCTTCAGAATGACATCCTGCTGAATATCATCAATTAGTCGTACGAGTTCAAAATCCTTCTTATCAAGGCCCGAAGCAAATTCATTGACGTTTTTAGAAGATATATTCTGGATTTGCAGGGTCAGATCTCCCCGCGCATCGAGCTGGACAACAAAAGACTCGAAGAGGTAACCCAGAAACTCATGCTCCAGGAGCGAATAAATGATACGAAAGGGGGCGGCGGTGGAAACCTTCATACAGGAAACAAGATATTAGGAAGCAGCCGCTTTTCAAGACGTTGCTACTGAGTTAAAAACAAATTGGATAACGTAGCCGAAAGAGCTGTTCCTGAGGGTTTTGCTTTGATTTTACAAAAAGCGGAATCAAATATACGAGGATGCCATTCAAAAACAAATAAAAAGACCTTCCGGAAGAAGGCCTTTTAGTGAGTGGCTATTTCATAAAAAGTGGGAGAAGGCTTTCGAATTGCCCGGCCGATTCAAAGTTCCTACAGGGACACATAAGTGGGCTTCGCTTCACCATAAAGAAGTGCTCTCTTCAACCCCTGCTTGCGCTCTTGGTAGTAGTCAGGGCTAACCTTCTTCAGCTCCATCAGCATTTCAAGTTTCCCCATTTCCTTGTAGAACTCTTCCTCCCTTGGCCCTTCAGTAGGCTGCTTCGACGTATGCTCCCGGTTCCATTCCAGCATTTGCTTTTGAAACTCCAATACGTCTTTTCTCATAGAAGCAAAGACAACTGCTAACCCTATCAAAGGCGAAAAAAGGAGGGATACTATAAAGGCAGTACTAAACCCGCAGGTTCTGTCATCTCCAAGGGTGCCCACTAATGCAGATAGAGCTATCCATATGAAAGAGAGTAGCAGCATAATTCAATAAGGTTGGTGTGGTATATACTTACACAAGTATACAACTTTCTATGAGCGAAAACTAGCAATATTTATCGAACGGTTACAAGTTGTCTACCAGTAACATAGCGCTTGAATATCTATGGTTTAGGAGACAACTATACCATCATTATTCTAATAGAAAATAATGTCTTTAGCACAGTAAAGGAGCTAGGTGTCCGGCTGGGATACCGTACGATAAATACTTTTACCATTAGATAATAGCAGATAGCCACAGTTGTTAAACTATAGAATACCTTACTCTTTGAAAGTAGTAAACCCACGTTCTCAATTTAACTCCACACTATCAATGAAGGCAACCGCAACTAAAGGAGCCTTGGCTCTGATTCCTATCTTTTTATTTTTTATATACCTGTATTGCAATGCAGTCAACGTACCATACATTGATGATTTGGATCTGGTATCTACCATAAATCAAATACAGGCCAGCCCTTACGATCTTTTTGGAATACTGGTTCGCCAGCAGAATGATCACCGGATACTGTTCCCTCGTTTAGGTGTACTGGCTGTTTACTTTTTTACTGATCAAATTAATTTTAGGTACACCATTCTCTTAGGATTCTTTAATCTTGTTTTGTTAGCTTATGCGTTCTATCTGGTATATACGTCCTTCCGAAAGGGTATTGGTCTTTTTATACCGGTAGTTATTCTACTCTTTTCTCCTAATGTATATGCCAATCATATTTGTAGTATTTCTTCTTACCAACATACCCTATCAGTCGCTTTTTCTATAATTAGTTTATACTTTCTTCGCGAAGAGAAAAAGGCTCACTGGTACTGGTCTTTGCCTTTTGCAATGGCCTCTACCCTGACCATACTGGATGGGTTAAGTATACTACCGGTAGGTCTGTTATGGCTGTTTGTTCAGCGTCGCTACCGGGAAGTGCTACTTTTTGCGATCTTTTCTATAGTATGGCTGGGTATCTATTTTATAAGTTTTCAGTTCTCCGGGGCCTCTGCAAAAAGTTTTTCCGTAGCCTCCATATCTACCATACTTAGTAGCTTTGTAGCTTTTGTTGGATCTTCTGCCAAGGTACTATCCGATACCAATGCGGTAACTTTATCTATTATTCTGGGAGGATTTATCCTGGTTGGCTACGCAATTTTGCTTTTATACCGGACCATTGACGATGGCTTCAAACTACACGTAACTTCCTGGCTGCCTCTTCGTATTGAATTTATTGACATCTGCTTTCTGAGGTTACTCGCGACTAGTGCCATGGTTGCTATTGGAAGGTCCTACAACGGGGTGGAAGAGATGATGGCGGTTCGGTTCCAAATCTTTTCGATCAGTATCCTGATCCTGTTTTACCTGCTGCTGATTCGTACAGTTCGGGTCAATGGTACTTTGGCTGTGTTCTTTGTTGTGGGTAGTATCTTTATAAATATTTACTCTTACTTAAAGTACAAAAAAGCAATAGTTATCTGGAAACAGGAATTGAAAGCTGATGCTTACAACTACAAGTACAACCAGACTTTGTTACACCAGAACTTACCTGATCCGCCCAAAACTTTCTTTAAAAATTATGACTTTCCTGACTATTTCCACCAGGGAGTTATCCATGCCTGGAAAAGTGGTTTGACACATTCTTCTGCCATCAAAATTACTGCGAAAGAAGTATCAGAGAATAAGCTGTACGGTGACTATGTACATCCCATTTTAGATCTGGAAATTCACAATGCACCTAATACTATACCACCTGACGAAGCATTCTTATTATTTCAAAGCCATCAGGATACATCAAAGTGTTACTTAGTTGGCCTGCATGATAAAGATAGCTGGTTAAAGGACATTTTTAACGACTCTACGCGTACCTTTTCAGGTTACCTCCCATTAAAAATTCCCAGAGATTCATACAAAGTAAGCCTATGCTGGATAGATAATAACCGCCCACAAAGTATACTTATTTCAACTAAATATACGCTTTGAATAGCTACTGGTATAGAGTAATAGAGTACATCAATGGTATGTTATAGCTTTTCATTCAAAAGAAAGGTCTCTACCGGAGACCTTTCTTTTGAAATAAGTGAATAGTAAGTTTCAAAGAATTAAGCATATCGGATGGAAGGCCTTTGCTAGTTTGGCGGGAGTAGACAAAGTACCCAAAGTACTTTATTATTGTATTTTGTATTCATTACATGAATAGCAGCTACTCTAACACCCTCACAGCTTGAAGGTAATGGTGGATACTTTCTAGTTTCAAAAAAGCTTTATGCAAGTATTTGTAAGCGTAATAATTAAGTTGAGTATATGCCTGGCGGTGCTTATCTGCCTGATTAGCTGGACCAGAGAGAACGGTACCAAGCAGGCGCCGAAACAGCCTAATGTGGTGGTGATTCTGACGGATGACCAGCGCTGGGACGCGCTTAGTGTGGCAGGCAACCCTTACCTCAAAACACCTAACATTGACAGGCTGGCCGCAGAAGGTACTTTCTTCAAAAACTACTTTTGTACTACCTCGCTTTGCTCCCCCAGCCGCGCCTCTATCCTAAGTGGCAAGTACGCTCATGCCCACGGGGTGGTTAACAACTTCACAGAGTACCCTACCAACCTGCCCAGCTTTCCGGCGGTATTGCAGAAGGTGGGCTACGAAACTGCCTATATAGGTAAGTGGCACATGGGGGAGGAGAATGATAATCCGCGTCCCGGCTTCGACTACTTTGTCACCCATAAAGGCCAGGGGAAGTACTGGGATACCGAGTTTAATATCAATGGGCAGGGGAGTAAAGAGATCAAGGGATACTATACCAATGTAGTTACCCAGATGGCCAATAGTTGGCTGTCTAAGCAACGCTCGAAGCCTTTCATGCTGATACTGGGCCACAAGGCGCCGCATAGTTTCTATATTCCTGAACCTAAATATGCGAATGCTTTTGACGCAGTACATATTCCCTATCCTCAGAGCGCCTTTGAACTGCAGGATAAGCCGAAGTGGATTCAGCAGCGGTTGAATACCTGGCATGGTATATACGGTCCGCTCTTCGACTGGCGGAAGAAGTTTCCCGACTCATCCCCCGTGGCTGTAAAGGATTTTGAGAATATGATACATGCCTATTGGGGTACTATACTGTCGGTGGATGATAGTGTAGGGGAAATCTACCGTACCCTGCAGGAGATGGGCGAGTTGGACAATACCATCTTTGTATTTACATCGGATAACGGTCTGCTCAATGGGGAGCACGGTATGGTGGACAAGCGCACCATGCACGATCCCAGTATCCACATTCCGCTGGTCGTTCGGTATCCGGGACTGACTCCGGTTACTAAGCCGGTGGTGGTAGATAAGCAGGTACTTACGCTGGATATCGCTCCTACCATACTGGACCTGTGCGGAGCACCTGCCCTGAAGGATATTCATGGGCAAAGCTTTAAGCGTCTGGTACAGGGCGATGACAAGGGGTGGCGCAAGGCCTGGTTCTACGAGTATAACTATGAGAAGCAGTTTCCCTATACCCCCAACGTACGCGGTCTCCGTACTGATAAGTGGAAGTACATTCATTACCCAACCGGCGACAGCCGCCCCGACCAGCACATGTCGGAGCTGTACCACATTGCGGTTGATCCGGGTGAAGACCATAACCTGATCAACGATCCGAAGTACGCCGTCAAGCTCAAAGAACTAAAAGCAGAACTAGCCCGACAGCTCAATAAGACGGGTGCGAATCCGGACAGGATGCCGTTGGATGAAGGGATTAAATCAGAGCTACCGGAGCAGTCGGTTCGATAGCATGCGTTTATGACAATAAAATTTAAAGTAGTAGTAAAGAGTAAAGGATACAAAAAAGGAGAGCAGGAAGCCTGCTCTCCTTTTATATGTTTATTCCATCAGAAAAATTTCAGTTCTAGTAGCTGTCTGCCTGCTACCGCTTAGCTTCAAATAGCTCTTAGTATTAATTGCTTGATTTGCTCTTCAAGCCAAAACCGGTTACTCAATGCGTTATTAAAACACAATGATAGATAAAATTCTTAATATTGTAGCTACTGGAGTCACTGTATATTTTACATATTCATTCAAAAGATAGTAAATGACGTAGTGGCACTGCACTATTGCTGATACCATACCCATAAGTAATAGCAAAGTAAGTTTTGAGAAAGGCAATAAGTAGGAATTTATTTCATTATTGCTTTGTCATTAAACAAGCTTTTAATCCCTCTGAATCAATAATTTATTCTTGATATGTTCATTGCTCCTTTTTTCAAATCCTCAAACTCTCTCCTCCTGCTGCTACTAATCAGTACGGGCATAGGCTGTACTACTGAAAAAGCAACTCAGGAGTCGGCTGGTGAAACGGGCCAAAGTCTGGTAAGGGCGGTAAAGGGTGATACCACGGATATGGTATGGATTGGTGGTGGTAGCTATATGATGGGTAGTGATGAGTTTACTGATTCCCGGCCCGTACACTCAATTGAAGTGGATGGTTTTTGGATGGATGCCCATGAGGTAACCAATGCTGAGTTTGCCCGATTTGTGGAAGCGACGGGGTATAAGACGGTAGCCGAACGTCCTCTCAATCCCGCGGATTTTCCGGGAGTACCGACTGACAAACTGGTACCTGGTTCGGCGGTATTTACGCCTACGGCTCAGAAAGTCAATCTGGCTAATCCGCTTCAGTGGTGGACCTACGTACCGGGTGCTAACTGGCGTCATCCCGACGGGCCGCAGAGTAGTATCCAAGGTAAAGAGAACCTACCCGTCGTACACGTAAGTCATGAGGATGCCGCTGCCTATGCGGAGTGGGCCGGAAAGCGTCTGCCTACCGAAGCTGAATGGGAGTACGCCGCCCGGAGTGGTAATGGCAACCAGACGTACTACTGGGGAGAAGAGCTGAAGCCTAAGGGGCAATGGGTAGCCAACATCTACCAGGGCAGCTTTCCTGATAAAAACACGGCCGAAGATGGATTTGCGGGCATAGCTCCGGTAAAGACTTTTCCTCCCAATACCTACGGCCTCTATGATATGGATGGTAACGTATGGGAGTGGTGCAGCGATCTGTATCGTCCCGATTACTACATGAACTCCGCTAAAAAGAATCCTACCGGACCTACTGATAGCTATGATCCTGATGAGCCGGGGGCAGTTAAGTACGTGCAGCGGGGAGGATCATTCCTGTGCAGCGATGAGTACTGCATCCGCTATAAAGCCGGGAGCCGGGGCAAAGGTGAAGTAACCAGCGGTAGCAACAACCTGGGCTTTCGGTGTGTCAGGGACAAGGGAGAATAGGTTAAGTATGTACAGGCTTAGAACCTAACTAAAAGAAGCTCGGGATACTTATCTCGAGCTTCTTTTAGTTAGGGGTATATCTACTTAGAGCAAAAGAATTACTTGCCTGAGGTAACGGCTAGTATAAATACCAGGTTAGCACCAAAACCAACGGCCCAGTTAGTCCACGATTTGCGAGATTTTATCTTTTTCGCCTTTTGGGTGTAGCCAAGGTAGTACTCTTCCTGAGCCAGTAATTCCGGTTTAGGAGCTCCCAAGTTAACTTCTTTGGGAGTAGTAGACGAACAGGCAATGGCTGGTATAAGACCAACCAAAGGAGAAAACAAGCTGGCTATTAATGTACCAGTACCCGCTCCTTTGTACTTTTTGTAGTGCATTTCTGCATCTCGCTGACCTGCTACATACATACTTTTAGTAATTACCGGGGCGGCACTTGTACTATCTGCGTTGGCGACAGCCTGAGAAAATGAAGGGAGTGCAGACGCAACGAAAAAAAGGAAAAGTACAGTTTTAACAATTCGCATACAGTTAGATAGAGGTGAAATTGAAACAATGCATTTAACTAGGTGTATGTATTGCAAATTAGGTGCCGTATTCGACGTATTGTCTATCTAAATCCTGGAAATTTTATCGTACGGGAACATCAGAATGGTATCCCGAAAGGATTAACTTTCTTGCTATGTTCAAGCTCCACCATTTTGTAGGCAGGGTAAAATCCAGCAAAATCCTACATGGACTTACAGTAAGCTCATTATAGTTTGACTCTGGAAAGGCAGGTACTTCGTGGGCTAATTAAAGAATAGGGAGACAAAGGAGTCTATTGGGAATCTTAGTTAGAGGAGGCGAAAAAACAAAAAGACTCCTATATAGCCATGCGTGCTATATAGGAGTCTTTACTGTACCGGGGACGGGGGTCGAACCCGTACGAGCGTTTCGGCTCACAGGATTTTAAGTCCTGCGTGTCTACCAATTCCACCACCCCGGCCTCACAAACGGACAAAAGTCCGATGCTATCTTAAAAGAAAAGCACCGTTTCCGGTGCTTGCCTTTTCTGAGCAGAAGACGAGGTTCGAACTCGCGACCTCAACCTTGGCAAGGTTGCGCTCTACCAGCTGAGCTACTTCTGCGTGACCTTGTTCCTTTATTGTGATGCAAAGGTATGGGCTCTATCTATTCTACGCAAGTGTTGTCTGCAAAATTTTTTCTTAAAATTTAGTTTAAAAAATTAACAGGCTGTAAATCAGAAATGATACAGGCAGAGCGCTCCGAAAAAAATATTCAGGCCTATGCCCGCGAACAGATTCATACGCATGGTATGTCTGAAATTTGCCTCTTCCTGGTTCTTCAGGACAGCCCTCCACCAGTATCCAAAGTAGGCCAAAACCGGCCCCATGCACAGTACAAGTACAATCAGACTATCGGCGGAGCCGTACGTGGGGAAGTAAAACAGGAAACCTACAAAGGATAGAAGGAAAAAAAACGCTGCGTTGAGAAAGGTACCCCTGATGCCTACCAGACGACTGAAGGTAAGATCGCCGCGGCGGGCATCTTCCTCGTGCTGGTACACCTGCGTAAGGGGATATACCGCCCACAGATTAGAGGTACAGATGAGAGCAGGAATCAGGTACTTAGCCTGCATAAGCTCCGCTACCGGCAGCCTGCCCAAGACCTGCACCGTAGCCAGGTACGTAAATGCCCCCTGAAACAAACCAACGATGAGCCAACTCAGCAGGGGGTACTTCTTCAGGCGTATGGCCGGATAACTGTACGCTTTGGAGATAGAACCATAAATAATCAGATACAGTACAAACGGCAGCCCCAGTCCAGCCCACAGGGCAACAAATACCGCAATGATATCAAGGAGCCAGGCCGTGTAAAGCAGCTCCTTACTGACGGGAGGAGGGACCTCCAGCAGGCCTATGCTGCCTTCATCCTTGTCGTAGTAGCTGTTGTAGGCGTTGCTGGCCGGATACAGGAGCAGGTGGATGATCACGAGTGACCACAGGGCTATGAGCAGATCGGGAGCGGGAGTCTGGCTCAGGGCAAACAGGAAAACGGGAAGCAGAAACACCGAAAAGGGGATTCGCAGGTGTAGAAAGACATTCCGGATCATAGGCGGGCAATTCTTTAAAGGTGGGACTAAGAAAAGCAGAAAAGCACTCTGAACCAGTTGAAAACATACTGTTTCCACCAAAGGTTATGGTGGCACGTGTTTTTTATGAAGTTACAACATTTTATAAACAAAATCAATATAAAGTGACCATTAGTACTCAGCAACTTGCCTATATAACCTCCATAGGAACGGCTACGCCTCCTAACCGATTTGATCAGATGAGCATTGCTGAGTTTATGGCTAATGCCTTACACCTCGACGCTACGGGGCAGCGCCGTCTGCGGGCTTTGTATCGTAGTACTCGTATTCATCACCGATATTCGGTGTTGGCGGATTACGGAAAGGAGGTTGGAGATTTTACTTTTTACCCTAATACACCCGATCTGGAGCCCTTCCCTACGGTAAGCCAGCGTATGGATCTGTACCGCGAGCATGCCGTTCCCCTGGCCGAGAAAGCCATACGGGACTGTCTTATTCAGCGAGCAGTACCTATAGCCTCCATTACGCATCTTATTACGGTAAGTTGTACGGGTATGTATGCTCCCGGGCCTGACATAGAGCTGATTGAGCGGCTTGGTCTGCGTACCTCTACGCATCGGATGGCCATCAACTTCATGGGATGCTACGGAGCATTTAACGGTATGAAGGCCGCCGTAGCCATAGTCAAAGCCGATCCGGCGGCGAAGGTACTGATGGTGTGTACAGAGTTATGTACCATTCATTTTCAGAAAAAAAACGAAGAAGACCATCTGTTAGCCAACGCGCTGTTTGCGGATGGTTCGGCGGCTATACTGGTGGAGGGTGAGCCTGAAGAAGGTGTCCCAGCTCTTGAAGTAGCACAGTTTGCCTGTGAAGTACTCCCCGAAGGGAATCAGGATATGGCCTGGCACATCAGTGATTTTGGGTTTGAAATGAAACTTACCTCGCGGGTACCGGACGTACTGAAAAAAGGTATCCATAGCGTACTGGACAGAGTTATCGCGGCACAGGGTATTCAGCGCTCAGAGGTAGCTCTGTATGCCATTCATCCGGGAGGACGTCGTATTCTGGAAGTAATAGAACAGGTACTTGGTATTTGTGCCTGTGATAATGCACCTGCCTACGATGTACTGCGTGACTACGGCAACATGTCGTCGGTAACAGTCTTATTTGTTCTTAAGAATCTGTGGGAGCGCCACTCGGAAGCTGATGGGCGTTGGATTTTTACGAGTGCGTTTGGTCCGGGACTAACCGCCGAAACAGCTTTACTCCGGATAAAAGGGGTATAAAAGCGGGCTTTAATTTTCAGTATAAAGGATTGTATTACATGTACATACACAGACTCAGGTAGTACTACTAAAAAAGAGGTAGAAGCCCACTTATCAAAATTTATTTTTTCGGTAGAGCTAAAATAAGAACTTTGTATTTGCCTGTAAGTTTAGCAGGGAACACAACACAACTTTTCAATTTTTTTCGACCGACGTAACTTTAAAAAATGTTATCTAACGAAGTTCTCTTTTTTGTAGGCTTTATAGTCGTTATCGGCTTTATGCTACTGCTCGACCTGGGTGTTTTTAATAAAAAAGACCATGTGGTTAAGTTCGGTGAAGCAGCTGCCTGGACCGTAGCCTGGATAGCCCTGGCCCTGGGTTTTTATGTCATTATTAATACCCATGGTGATCTTATTCATGGTATTGAAAATTATGCTGATCTGGAACGGGTTAAAGAGCAATATGCTCCGCATCTGACGCTAATACCGGGCAACTTTGAGGAAAGTCTTGATATCTACCGGCGCAATATGTCGCTCGAGTTTATCACAGGTTATCTGCTTGAGTACGCGCTTTCCATTGACAACATCTTTGTAATCATCCTGATCTTTGCTTCTTTTGGTGTACGTGAGAAGTACTTCAAGAAGGTACTTTTTTGGGGAGTACTGGGCGCCATCATCATGCGCTTTATCTTCATATTTGTAGGCTCGGCCCTGATTCAGCGTTTCGAGTGGATTATCTACATATTTGGTATCATCCTGGTATACCAGGGAGCAAAAATATTCTTCCAGGGGAATGAAGATGAAAAGATCGAGCCCAATAAGCATCCGGTAGTTCGTTTTACATCCAAGTACCTGCCTGTGTACCCGCGCTACGTGAGGGAGCACTTTGTCGTTAAGAAAAATGATAAGTGGCTCTTTACACCGCTGTTCGTGGTAGTACTTATCATTGAGTTTACGGACCTTATATTTGCTGTGGATTCGGTACCGGCTATATTCTCTATTACCAAAGACCCCTATGTGGTATTCTTTTCGAATATATTTGCCATTATGGGTCTGCGTTCCATGTTCTTCTTCCTGAGCAACATCATGGGCTTATTCCGCTTCCTTAAGTATGGCCTTGGGGTACTGCTTATGTTTATTGGTGGAAAAATGCTGGCGCATCACTACCTTGAAGGAATTGGTTTCAAGACTGCCTACTCATTGTACATCATACTTGGTATACTGGCCGTTAGTATATTGGCATCAGTTGTTTTCCCCAAAAAGAATGAGGAAACAGCCAATCTGATCAATGATAATGAAGAACCACAGGAACAGATTAAAAAATAAAAATGAATAAAATCCTCAAAGCGTACCTCAAGCGATTAACTAATCTTAGTAGTAGGAATAAATCACTGCTGTTGACACGTTTGCCGGGGGAACAATTTGTGGATCTGCACGAGGGAGACTTCCTGCTGGGGAAGTACTCCTTTGAGCTGGTTCGGCAGCTTATTCAGCGAAAGGCACGCATCCCACTTTGCGATGTGCAGGACCCCCGCTACGACCGGGTGAATGAGCTAAGCCGTAAGCTACGGAAGATAACCCGAACAGAACGATTTATTGAAGAAGAACGAGGAGCCCGCGACCTGTACGTGGGCTATCCTTTTATCCGGGGTAAGCTATCGGATGGTTCTGTTATACATGCGCCGCTGCTTTTCTTTCCGGTAACGCTCCGGATGGACAGAGAGCAGTGGTGCCTCTTTGGGCGCGACGATGCCGAAGTTACGCTCAACCGCAGCTTTGCCCTGGCCTACGCCTACTTTAACGAAACTACCATACCCGATGAAGTAGTAGAGAAATCCTTTGATGATTTTCCGACGGATGCGCTGGAGTTCCGTACCCAGCTGTACGAGTGGCTGAAAACTACTCCATTTCGTATCAACTTCAATCAGCAACTCTTCGAAGATAAGATTCAGCCGTTCGAGGTACTGAAGAGCAGTGATCTGCAGACGCTGGAAAAAACCGGAGAGCTAAAACTATACGCGGAGGCGGTGCTGGGGATATTTCCGCAGGCTGGCTCTTACCTGGTACCTGATTATGATGTCCTGCTGGAGGTAGGGGAGGATGATCCTGGTTTTAATCTGCTTTCGCCTTATGCTGATGAATCTATTCAAAAAGAACCACCAGCTACGATCCTGCGCGAAGAGCAGGTACTGACGCCTTTCCAGACGGATGTTTCGCAGGAGAAGGTAATCCGGGCGGTCAAAAAAGGAGAATCGGTCGTGGTGCAGGGGCCTCCGGGTACTGGTAAGTCACAGCTGATCTGTAACCTGATGGCCGATTTTGCGGCTCAGGGCAAAAGGGTACTGCTGATATGTCAGAAGCGGGCCGCTCTGGACGTGGTGTACCAGCGCCTGCAATCGGTAGGACTGGCGCCTTTTGCCGCCCTTATCCATGACTTCCGCAACGACCGCCCTGAGCTATACCGTCAGCTGGCTAATCAGATAGAGCAGGTAGATGCATATCGTAACCAAAATTATAGCCTGGATGCCGTGGTACTAGAGCGGCAGTTTACGCAGGAAAGCCGGCAAATAGATCGGGTCGTAGAGGAGCTGGAAAGCTTTCGCAGCGCCCTATTCGATGAATTAGAGTGTGGAGTATCCATCAAGGAGCTATACCTTTCCAGCAATCCGGCTGCTCCCCACATTAGTCTGACGGATGTAGAAGGTAAGCAACTTTACCGGTTGTTCCGGCTGGATAGTGTTGAGGATTTCCGCCGTCGGCTCAGGCTTTATGCGGCTTATGCACAACGCATAGGTCCGGAGCATGGGTGGTACCAGCGCAGGAGTTTTGCCGACTACAGCATAAGTGAGTTGCGTCGTATGGAGCAGCTACTACACGACTGGCCCCTCTTTATGCAGCGCCAAAGGGAGCAGTTTGAAGCTGTAACAGGTGCTCCTTTCGCCGCTGAGTTCATAGAAGATCGGGATGAGGTACTTGAGCGTCTGTCGGATGTTCGTGAGCTCCTGCAGGACGATACTATATTCAAGCTATTTCAGGGATACCTCCGGGATACAGATCAATCCATCAGACGATTGGCACTGGTCCGGCAGATTGTCGCTACGCTGGAAGGGTGGGAGGGGATGGAAGCCACCTTACCCGCCACGGATCTCACACCATTCAGAGGGCAATTGATGAAGGCGGTTTCGGCTCGTCAATCGTGGACCAGCAGTCAGTGGTGGGAGTGGTTTGGCAGTGATAAGGATGTAATCCGGCGTGTAGCCGCCAGTAATGGATTAAGTACCCGGCTGGAAGATCTGGAAAGGTTGAGTCTGCTGCTTCGTAACCGCCTTCAAATGGAAGAGTGGTTACAGAATCCACTGGTACATTTTGAGGTAGATTACTTAGATAGAGTGCTCCCTAATGAAGAACAGTATACGCTATTTTTTCAAAAGAGTGAAAAAGCGTCAGATGCGGTAGTCAGGCTCCGCATTAAGCAGTGGAGTCAGGTACTGCATACATTGGCATTGAACGCATCTTCCAGAAGTACCTTTATAGAAGCCATTGATGCGTTGATCCAGTGGGTAGAGGCGTGGGAAGGTTCAGTTCATGCGTTGAGCCCATTTCTACTGCCGGAACAGATAAAAAGACTGATAGAAACACCGCAGTGGGCAAGCCAACTGCGTGACCAGTTACAGGCAGATTTTGACTCACTGGTAGAAATGGATCGGCTGTGGCAGCAAATGGCTCTTCATGAACAAGCCGTTACCACACAGGTGCTTAAGAAAAGCCAGGAAACAGCCAGTACTCAGCCCGAGGCGGTGGTGGCTCTGTTTGATAATAGCCTGCGCCTGGCCTGGATCGAATATATTGAGACCCGATTCCCGGACCTGAGGGCGGTATCGTCGCTCCGGATGCAGCAGTGGGAAGAACAACTCCAGGGTAGCATCCGTAGTAAGCAGAGCCTGAGCCGGGACATAGTACTTATAAAGCTGCGGGAGGAGACTTACCAGGACGTAGAGAATAATCGCCTGGGGAATCGGGTAACGTACCGGGAGCTGTACCATCAGGTCACCAAGAAGCGGAAGATATGGCCCATCCGGAAACTACTGGAAGAGCATTCCGAGGAGGTGTTTAGGCTAGTACCTTGCTGGATGGCTTCACCCGAGTCGGTGTCGGCTATGTTTCCGATGCAGAAAGACTTATTTGATCTGGTGATATTTGATGAGGCTTCGCAGTGTTATGCCGAGTATGGATTACCCGCCGCCTACCGGGGCCGTCAGATCGTGGTGACCGGTGATAGCAAACAGCTCCCGCCAAGTGACCTGTACCGGGTACGTTTTGAAGAAGGAGCCGAGGAGGAAGATGTACCCGTTGCACTGGAAGTGGATTCTCTGCTGGATCTGGCGGCGCAGACATTGTTAAAGTACCAGTTGGCTGGCCACTACCGGAGCCGCTCGCTGGACCTGATTGACTTCTCGAACCAGCACTTTTATAAAAATACACTACGCTTATTGCCTGACTTCCGGCACGTCAACGATGCGGAGCCGGGTATTAAGTACCTGAAGGTAGAAGGAGTATGGGAAAAGAATACTAATATAGCCGAAGCGGACCGGGTAGTACAGCTCTTGAAAAACCTGAGTACTACCGGGCAAAGCGTTGGAGTAGTTACTTTCAATTTTCACCAGCAGCAACTGATCCAGGAGCTGATAGAGCAGGAGAATGTCGCACTACCGGAGCTGTTTGTCAAGAATATTGAGAATGTACAGGGGGATGAGCGGGATGTGATCATCTTCTCGGTTGGATACGCTCCCGATATGCGCGGCCGGCTGGTGATGCAGTTTGGCTCGCTCAATACGCAGGGAGGCGAAAATCGCCTGAATGTGGCAATAACCCGAGCCCGCGAGCGGGTGTACATAGTTACCAGCCTGTGGCCATCACAGCTACAGGTAGAGCAAACGGCCAACGAAGGACCAAAGCTCCTGAAGGCTTATCTTCAGTATGCACTGGATGTGTCGGAGGGGAACTACCGTCCGCAGCCACTTCCAACGAAGACCTACCGTACCGACTGGCTACTGAAAGATAAACTGGCTCATAAGGAGCAGGGGCTGGTCAAAGAGCTTCCTTTTGCAGACCTCACCATTCGATCAGGAGGTACCTACCAGGGGCTTATTCTGACGGATGATGATCTGTACCACCAGAGCGCTTCGTCCAAAGAGCCCCACGCGTACTTGCCTATGATACTACAGCAAAAGAACTGGCCTTATAGCCGGGTATATAGCCGGGAGTACTGGCGAAGTGAAAGAGGAGTTGAGGTAAAATAAAAAGGCTGCCGCCGCGCGGCGACAGCCCTTCCTTCTTTTCTTATTTACAAACTACACATCACAAATCTGCACGCCCTGCTTGAGGGAAGTAAGCGGATCGCGCTTCGGGATAAACTCCTGACCTACGTAACCTTTGTAGCCTGTATCTACAATGGCCTTCATGATGGTCGGATAGTATAGCTCCTGGGTCTCGTCAATCTCGTTACGTCCCGGTACTCCTCCCGTATGGATGTGAGCAATGTACTGGATATTATCTTTGATCGTCCGGATGATATCTCCCTCCATGATCTGCATGTGGTAGATGTCATAGAGAAGCTTGAAGTTCTCCGAGCCGAGGCGCTTGCAAAGTTCTACTCCCCAGGCGGTATGGTCGCACATATAATCCTTATGGTCCACTTTGCTGTTGAGTAGCTCCATGACTAGCGTTACCTTATGCTTTTCGGCCGTTTTGATCAGACGCTGCAGGCCTTTCACACTATTCTCAAGACCCTGCTCATCACTCATGCCCCGGCGGTTGCCCGAGAAGCAGATCAGGTTTTTATAACCAGCAGCAGCTACCTTAGGTATATGTGCTTCGTAACTGGCTACCAACTCATCATGAAATTTAGGATCATTGAAGCCATCGGACAGGTTTTTATTAGCACCCCAGGGCATAGCGCAGTCCAGACCGTATTTCTTCTGAATAGGCCACTCTTCCGGACCCGTCAGTTCGATGGACTTAATACCCATCTCCTTGGCTGCTTTGCAAAGCTCCTCGAATGGGATCTTGCCGTAGCACCAGCGGCAAACGGAGTGATTTATACGTCCTTTCAGTTCAGCACCAAGTACTCGGTTAGTAGCTTCCATATGTTCACGTAGTGATTCGGCCACAGGCATTCCTACGGCCAGTCCGGCCATCTTTTTGACAGCGTCTCTGCGATTTGACTTCATTAGCAGCGTATTGAGTCGGGTTATGAATATATATCTTCTTAGTATACCAAAAGAAGTAACCGGCACTCACCAGCTACTTCTTTTGAAAATACAATTACTCTTATTCTTTGCAGATTAGAGCTCGCGGATACGAATATTGCGGTACCACACTTTATCACCGTGGTCCTGCAGGGCAATGTGGCCTTTATCAAAAGCGCCGAAACCGTTCCAGGTTTTAAACTTACTGTTGGCTACCAGAGCATTCCACTCAGGACCTGTGGTCGAGTATTCTACCACTTTCTTACCATTGAGGTAGTGCTGAGCTTTACCGTCATTGACTACGATCCGCATCTTGTTCCACTCTCCGGCAGGTTTTACTACCTTCAGGTCATTGGGAGGAATCATATCATACAGAGAGCCCGACTTGTGATTACCGTCTTTACCGGCAAATGAATCAGGATGCTTAACATCGTCCAGTACCTGTACTTCGGGGCCGGTAGCGTAAGGACAGCAGTACTTCTCGCCTTCCTGTACGTGGTACATGACACCACTATTACCACCTTCGCTGATCTTCCATTCCAGTTCTAGTTCAAAATCGCCGTATTGATTTACGGTTAACAGGTCGCCACCACCTTTTTCAGTAAGAACCATGGCACCGTCCTCGATCGCCCACTTATTAATTTCACCACCCTTCCATCTCTTCCAGTTATCAAATGACTTTCCGTCAAAGAGGGTTACCCATTTGCCTTTTTTCTGAGCGAATGATTCCGTCGGTTGAAAGGCAACAAGAGCTACCAGCATAGCTCCCAATACAAACATTTTCTTCATAGTAATACGTATAATACTGTTTTTGTTGTAAAACGTCGAAACCTATCTTATTTACCCCTAAAAAGCTAATTTTTGTTTTACTTTGTGCAGTTCGGATAAGAAATAGGCAGGGAATCAGGGGTAAGACCGGCTATGTCCCCGCTGCCCTATTGATAGCATATTTAACAAGGATATATCTACCCGGACCTATATACTTTAACCTTTAACATACACATGGCTTCCCTATTTTCTAAAATAGTAGCAGGTGAAATTCCCTGCCATAAAGTTGCGGAAACAGACGATTATCTGGCTTTACTCGATGTGTTTCCGGTAGCTCCCGGCCATACTCTGGTTATTCCTAAGAAAGAAGTGGACTACCTTTTTGACCTGGACAATGACCAATATCTGGGGCTGATGCAATTTGCGAAGCAGATCGCTCCGGCCCTGGAAAGAGCAGTTCCCTGTCGCCGCATTGGAGTGAGTGTAATTGGGCTGGAAGTACCTCACGTCCACATCCACCTTATCCCCATCAACAGCATGGATGACATGAACTTCAACAAGAAGATAAAGATGTCGCAGGAGGATCTAGCCGAAACAGCGGCCAAAATCAGGAGCTTTTTGTAAGTCTATAAGTTGATAGATAAAAGAACTTTCGGCTCATTGGAGGCGGGAGGGGCGCATTATCCATTCCCTACTTATATACTCTAAACTTAGAAAAGTCCTTCTTTACGAATACTAAGCATAAAACCGGTAGAGTTGCGGTATAACTCTCCTACGTCCGTTGCGATGGAGCCTTGAAGAAAAGTATTACCTCCTAGCCAACCCACTTTTCGCTTTATGGTCAGTAAGCCCGAAAACTGAGTGGGCTCGGCCTTGAAAGGTAGGTCATAGGTGCCGGCATTGCTGGAGTAGGAGAGTTTGGTGCTCCATACGTATTTCTGAAAAAAGGTACCTTTCAGGCCCAGATGCAGCACCCACACGCGGTTATTGCTGGTGTAACTGTATGCTGGCCAGAGTGGAGAGGTATCAGTTGTGGGAGGAATAAAAGGAGTACCTATAGTACGATCATAATAGGACCATCCATCACGTACCTGAGCATGGTTGAAGTAGTTATCACGGCCAAAGACACCTTGGTTAAATATGAATTCAGTACCGGCCTGGTTCTTTGTATACAAAATCTCAAAAAGTCCTTCGGCCAACTCAAAGTTGGCCCCGTAAAAATTCTTGCGGCGTATCCTAATTCCGTTCAAACCGTCTTTAATATTCTTAAGTCTGAACAACGATCCATCTTCATATATATTCTGACGGTATAGGAACCAGGTCACGCCGTACCCTTCCAGTTCAAGACCCAGGTCTACCGTTCCCAGATGATTGCCTACTCTCGCGTTATCAAAGCTGTGGTATGAGCTATCTGCTGGTGGGGAGAATGGGTCTCCTATAACTACTCGTAAGAAATCAGAGAACCGATTAGGCATTTGGCTTTCAGTAGTCTCATAGGGAGTTTTTCCACCCCACTGAGCCTGGTGATTCATCCCTCCGTAAAGCTTTAGGTTGCCATTGGGGTTGGCTAAACGGAAGTAAAGCGCTTTTTGATGAAATTTTAAATCTTTTGTAATAGGACGGTTGTTTTCAAACCAACCATGCGCTACAAATCCCTGTACAGCCAGCCACCCATGAGTATATGGTACGGTGGTAAATTGTGTCAGACCCAGCTGCACTTTAGGAATAGGTAATGCATTACCTGACCAGGCGTATGATCCAGTTCCCAGCGTACTATCAGCCAGACCTATATATTGTTTCTTGCGACCTGCATATAGCTCCCAGTTGCCATGGCGCACAGTACCGTACGCCTGGGGTAGCAAAATACCAGACTTAGTAGATATACCTGGCTTGTTGTATAAAAAAGTGTTTCCAACGGCCTCCATGCCAAAACCAGCCTTCCACCTGTTGGTAGCTAAGCTTTTGGTAGATAATGTCCATAGCTTGTCCACTCCCGCGCGTAGGCTTATGACGGAGCCTTCACGAGGGACTATACCAAACTGATTGGCCTGATGCCAGAAGGGAGTACGATCAATGGAGGATTGTAATGCTGCTAGTTCTATATAATTGTGGGAGGTATCTGATAAGCTACTACGCCAGGCGAATAGAGGTAATGAAGACAGCAGGAAGAAGATAGAAGCACACAGGCGTACCAAGCTCATGAATAAGAATATCCTTTTAGGATGGGTTATCTACAAAAGTAACAATAGGAGGCATATTCCAGAAAAGTAGCAGGTATAATGAATGGCAAAAAATTGTATTAAACCAATATATCAGTTACCGCCCCATGCGGTTGATAATAACAAAAGTGGTCAGAAAGATAATTTTAATCTCAAGCGCCAGACTCCAGTTTTTGATATAGTACAAGTCATACATGAGCTTGTGACGTGCATCATATACACCTGCTCCATAGCTATACATCACCTGAGCATAGCCTGTAAGTCCAGGCTTTACGTTGTGGCGGAGATTGTAGTACGGGATTAGTTCTTCAAACGTTTGGGTAAATACCGGACGCTCAGGCCGAGGCCCCACCAGTGACAACTGTCCTCTGAATATATTCAGGAGCTGAGGTAGCTCATCAATACGGGTTGTTCTCATGAAAGCACCATATTCAAATACACGGGTATCACGTTTTCTGGAAAAAGCAGCGCCATTTGCTTCGGCATCCAGCCCCATAGAGCGAAATTTAATACAGCCGAAAGGCTGTTCTTTGAGGCCTACCCGCTCCTGATGATAAAAAACGGGTCCGGGTGACTCTCTCTTTATTTTAACTATGCTGAGCAGCCATACAGGGAAGCTAAAAAGAATAAGTAGAGCCGAAAAGATAAAGTCAATACATTGTTTAGCTATACGTACCTGGTAATTAAACTGAGGCTTTACCGGCATAGTTGGGTTTTCCTCCAGTACAGAATGAGGGATGTAGATTTTATGAAGGTACTTCTCACAGAAATCAAATACAGTAGTAATGCGGATTGTTTTATTGTTATGGGCGATTAAATCATACACAATGTGGTACTTTTCGTCATAGATAGGGTTTACAATGAGATGAATTTTACTATAATCTACAAGTAGAGGTCGTACCGTCTGATTTAATAGATAATCATCATCTACAGTGCGGGGAACTAGTATGATCTCACTATACCGCTTCAGAAGATAAACAAGCCCTTTTTTATCCAGAAAATAGTCATAACTGGTGATAATCAGAACTTCCTTCGACATAGCAATTTTGCTTTTCAACCGATGGGTGTAGGTTCTGGATGTATGAGTCTGGGTAGAAGTTCTGTTCATACGCGAAGGCATGTGGATTGTGCCCGAAATTATACTTAAATATAAGTAAATAAAATTAAGTTTAATTTTTATTTATCGAACGGTATAGTTAGGTAAAGTACTGATTTAGTTTTAGTAAGTATCTCCTTACCCAAAATTTTAAAGGAATGGGTTGCTTATGCTTCAACCAAATTTGTACAATCTCAGTATTGCCTGTTAAAATATTCCTAAAAGATTTGTTTGTGGCTCCACCAAGTCGCATATGTACAAGTACTTCGGGTAAATAAATAGATTTGAAGTTGTATAGCTTTAACATTCGGAAAATTAGTTCGTAATCAGCGGCAAGTTTGAAGTTAAGGTCGAATGTGCCAGCTTTCTTAAATACGTGACTTCGGGCAAAGAAGGAAGGATGAGGAGGGACATAGCCGTCTTCAAAGAAATCATTATAATAATTTTGACACTTCCAGTAACGTACTTTACTAGTAGTAGACTCTGATTCCACATATATGAGATCTCCGTATACTATATCTACTTCTGGATTGGTATCAAAAATATTCATAACTTTTATTAGTACATTTTTATTAGCATATAGATCATCAGAGTTTAAAAATCCAATAACTTCTCCAGTAGCTAGACGTAATCCCTTATTCATAGCATCGTAAATGCCGTTATCAGGCTCGCTAATCCACCGGCTAATCTTATCATTGAAGTGCTTTAGAATATCGATACTTCCATCGGTGGAGCCTCCATCTATAACGATGTATTCAAGAGAATCTACCTGTTGAGAAAGTACTGAATTTATAGTCTCTTTGATAGTACTTGAACTATTATATGCAACTGTAATAATAGATACAGGTAGTGACATCAATTATCATTGAAAATAGATTAATTAAAATTTAAAGCATTAAAAGGTGTCAAAGTCACCTTACAATTGTTAAAAGCAAGCCTCTCAGCATATTAAGTCTAAAATGGATTTTAGTTAATAGACTATTCTTGCTTTTTTGTGTTGCTGTATAGGGGGTTGCATTAGATTCATGCCTTCGGTATAGCATCGTAACATCCTGTATAAATTCAACTTTATAGTAAATGGCACAAATCATACCAATCCATATATCGTGCATAGGGATATAGGCAGGAAAAGGAAGAATCTTTCTTAGAACAATTCTTTTGAAAGCCAAACAACAACCTAGATAAGGATTGCTTAGAAAACTATGAATAAACCTTTCCTTCCCAGATATTTTATAATAGTCAAAGTAAGAAAGATGGGTAATGCTAAGATCTTTATCAACAATTGAACAATTTGAGACTAGAAGGTCTGCATTTGTCCTCTCAAAGAATTCAAGGAAAGTGCTTACTTTGTTCGGGAGCCAGATATCATCCTGATCACAAAGAAAAATCAAATTGCCAGAGGCACGAGTGATTGCATGTTCAAAGTTAAATATAGGACTCCTAAACTTATTATTCTTGAAAATTTTAATTCGTTTATCTTTTAGACTATCAGCTAAAAATACGGTATTATCTATTGAAGAATCATCAGAGATTATAATCTCGTCATCAACGTCCAGTTGAGGTAGTATAGAACTCAATTGGTCCAAAATGTAATTTCCACCGTTATATGTTGCTATGCAGACGGAAATGGTACTGCGCTCCATACTGTCAAATAAGTGAAATATATAAATCTTTATATCTACTGGTAGCTGTCTCCAGACTATATGTGGAATCTAATAAAGCTTTTACCTTATGTGGTGGAAGCTTTTCCTTACATTTTAACTTATCCGTATTAGTCTTTACAAAATCAATGATAGTTGCAGATTCAAGATTTTCAAGTATAAGGCCAAAGTCATTAATAGTAACATGCTCAGAGGCATCTCCTATATTATCTGTGATAATAACTTTAAGACGAGATGCTATATATTCAGCAAATTTGATAGGTGCAGCAACGAGGTTAACTAAATTGTTTTCTCTTAGAAGGATACCATAATCGCATAATGAAAGTATGTTTTTTACCTCACTGCTTTTAACCTTAGTAATATGATATGAACCCGCTGGTAAAGTCCCTAATACAAGCATTGCCGCCTTTTCGACCTGAGGAGTAAGAACTAAAAGGCGGGAGTGAGGATTGAACTTATATATATACGAAAATAATTCTAATACTTTAGGAAATTGCTGCCAGACATCAATGGAGCCAGAATATACAAAGGTATTATGCGAACTATCGAAAAAATGATAGCCTTGATTATGAGACGATGTATCGCGTATGGGCTCGATGAAAGTAGGAATCACATGAATAGGAGATCGCCGAAAGTTCCACCTTTGCACATAATTGTAGAAAGGGTGGGATACTACAACTATGGCGTCACATATATTGATAAATAGCTTTTCCGCTACTAGGAAGACGAGAAAGCTAATATAGTACTGAAGCTTCTTTGAAAAAGAAGTACTTGACTTAGATCTTAGTAAAAATTCATGTGCCATTACGCCACGCATATCAAAGATTATGGGAATATCTATAAATAGGCGAAAAATAGCGACAGCAAACATAGGTAGGTAACTTCTTATATGCAGGAGATGATATCTCTTTCTGTGTTTGAAGAGCCAAGCTGTTAATGTAAAAACTGATAATAAATAGCTCCTTCTTTTAAAGAATATAAAACCAGTAGAAGCCGGGTACTGTTTTATAAATTGGCTGGAGTCAAACGTAATAATATCAATTAAATACTCATTATTTAGCTGCTTTACTAAACTTACAACCTGGGAATGAAGTATAGAGTCATTCTCTAAACTCTCAAATGTTATGTAGAGGACCTTCTTCATACCGAAATATGGAATTTTATAATTTAGTAGCAATAAGAATTGTTTCAAATCTAAAAATTGGTTTTTGCATAAATTTTATTTTTTTAACAATCGAAAGTAGAAGTCTATTGTTTTCTATATAGCACATCCACTTAGCAGGAAACCTAATGAAAAAGAGAAGAAATTTAATTTTACGAATAGGTAAAGGAGTTGAGAAGTTTGAAAATCCACGGCTAGAAAGCTCGTTTATTAATTCAGAATAAGTGGTTTCATTTAAGTGTGTGCCCATTGGAGTTGTTTTGCCTGAATAAGTAAAGTCGCATATTCTTGTTACGTCCCAAGGACCAAATAACTTATTGGGAACAAGAAAAATAACCTTACCATTTCTTTTAACAGCATTAGATATTGAGTCCAGAAGAAAATCCTTGTCACGTTTAGAAATATGTTCATATACATTATCTAAAACTACTACATCAAATTTATACTTAATATCAAATTTTATAATGTCTTCATTAATAAATTTGATGTTGTCTGAAATATCAGTTGGAGTGATTGTAGATATATCGATACCCATAAGAAGTTTGTGAGAGTAGCTGTTATGTATTGCATATAGGAGTGCTCCATCTCCACATCCAACATCCAGAATAGATTTATCTTTGAATTCTTTCTTAAATAGAAAAGAAACTTTTTTCTTTTCTAAGATTCTTGATTTATAATCAAGGATTCTATCCTTGCCATACAAGGAATGAACATTGGAATATACTAACTTGTAAAGTTCTTTTCTTTTTTCAAATGAGGTTTCAGACTGGATATCAATGTTGAATTTTTTTTCAATTTCAAAAGCTTCAACTAAGTTTTTTTTATCAATTTTAATATATTTACTAAATTGGTCTAGATATGGATAACTCATTGCTATTAAGAATTAAAGGCTATGGAAAGATTTTGAAGATAAAAATCAATTAGAATTTATTGCCATCGTACCTAAATAAAAAAAAATGAATTCATTTAAAATAATATCCCCAGAAAACATCGAGTTAATAATAAAAAAGTATAAAAGATATTTGTTATTATTATTGCCGAAGTTTTTAATAATATAAATAACAAAAATAAATAATATCGTTGTGAATAAAATTCCTAATTCTACAATTAGCTCAAGAAGAATATTGTGTGGGTAGTAACGTGAATTAGAAATCATTCCAGTATATAATAAAGAAAAGTCACCGATTCCTAATCCTAGAAGGAAAAGCCTATCTAAGTTGCTTATGATTAAACCCAAAGTTCTAGGCCATACTACAACTCTACTTGTTTCATAATCTTCTCCAATAGCATAGTCTGGAACAAACCTGAAAAATCTTTGTGTAATGAATTGGTTTGATTGTAAATTATTTAATAAAATTAATAAAGCTGGAATGGTAATTAGAGTCAAAACAATGAAATACTTTTTATTAAAGTTATTGGTAGCTGTAATAGTTGAGAAATTTGAATAAAAATAAATTATATAAACAATTAAAAGAGAAAGTAAAGGTCCTTTTGATCCAGCAAAATATATAATTGGAGTGGAAAGTAACAGTATAATAAATGTAATTGTTCTATTTTTTAGAATTACTCCTGCTACAAGGATTAGTTCGCAAGTAATTCTTGAAATCCATATTGGATTTAAATTCCCAATATATATTCTATTATTGGCAGCAAATATATTTGGCTTCGTATATACAAAAAATAATATTAAAATAAGAAAAAAGAAGCCACAAAAAACATATCCTTTTAAAAAAAAATCTATTTTACATCCAATTATTAGTCCTAAAAATAAAATTGGAAGTATTTTTATTAAAATCATTTCAAATTTATAGATAGAATACTCACTTTTAGAGGATATTAAAAACGAAATAAGAACGAAAAACAAAATGAATAGAAAAAAAAACAGTACTAATCTTGGTATAAGTAATTTTTTCTTTATAAAGAATAATATTGTCAAGATAATTAATGGAATTAACGATAATCCCTTAAAGTTGGGAAATAAGCCTAAACAAATATTGGGCAATCCAAACAAAAAACCTAGAAATATATAAAGTTTATGTTGTTTATCCATTTGTTTGCAAATATTTTTAAAAGTAAAATAAAGTATCGTGTATACGTTACTGTAAGGCCTAACAATATACCTCTTGTTCTGCAATGTGTCATATAAAAATCATAATTAAGCTTTAAATTGTATATAGATCGTTTACTATATAATAATTGAATACCTAGTTTTAAATTATCATACTTGTTATTAATGCCCGAATGAGTTGGGTCATTGTAAATAACTAAATTTGGGGAATACATTAATTTGAATCCATGTTCTTTTGCTCTTAAACAGAAATCAGCATCACCTTTATACTGAGGAAACTTATTATTATTGAATGGTCCAATTTTCTCATACAGGTCCCTAGTTATAAGCATACCCATGCCTCCTGACCAGTCAACATATTCATAGTGATTGTACAAGTCAGAATCTAATGCTTTATTTCCAATGATTGTTGTTAAACCTGTATGAGTATTAAATCTGCAACCACAGGAAAAGATTATATCATTATCATTTTTATCTTTATATAATATCTTAGAGCATAGAAATTCCAATTTATTTAATCTTTTGATTTCATGCGGTAAGTTATTAAAATACTCTTTCTCAGCTATTATATCATTGTTCCAACATAAAGCGTAATCACAGGATAATACATTAAATGAATACTTTAAACCTTTATTCATAGCACCGCTCCACCATAAACTTCCATTGCCTTTTAATATATGGATATTTGGAAAATGTTCCTTAATCCATTTTTCACTTTCATCAACGGAGCCATCATCTATAATAATTATTTCATAAGAAATAAAATTTTCAACCTTGTTTAATAAATTTGATAAATTTATTAAACATAATTTTGTATAATCTAAACTATTGTGGATTGCTAGTACAATTGCTATTTTCATTTTATTGATCCTTTATTTACCTCTAAAAAAAAGGCCGTCTATTTGGTAAAGCTCTGTTGTAGTGGGATTGTAAAATCCTGGTTCAAAGCTTTTTAATTCATAACCTAGTCTATGAAGTTTGTTTATCATTGGTACTATTAAGGTTTCACCTTGATAAAGTTCAACTAATGACATTTCAATTTGTATTCCTTTAATAGAGTTCATGCTCTTTTTTGCACCTTCTATAATTTTGTCCTCATAGCCTTGTGCATCTATCTTTAATAATATATTTTCATTCTCTGGATCGAAGTAGTCTGAGAATATTGTATCTAATTTTTTAACTTTTATTTGTTCTTTTTTAATATAATTTGCATTGCTATACGAGTTAGTTATATACGTATTATTCATCTGCAATATCGAACTGCTAACTTGTAGCTGGGATACATTAATGAATGCATCTTCATCTTTGTCCCCTAATGCTGATTTTATCGTTTCCCAATTTTTTATTTTACTTGCCTTTTCTTCTAATTTTTGATAGGCATCCTCTAATGGCTCAAATGATACAATTCTGCCCTCAAATCCTATTCTATAACATTCTGTTGCATATTGTCCGATATTTGCACCTACATCTATTATTGTATTTATTTTATTGTCTTGCAATAAAAAAAGTCTCCTTTTTAGATTAATGCTTGGATATCTATTTATATCGTAACCTACCCTATTTATTATATTTTTTAAAATACTTTTCATGTATTTGTTGGATATTTAGAATCTTTGGAAATAATAAAAAGCTTATTGATGATATAAATATGGAAAAGGATATGAGAGTATTTATTAAAGAAGTATTGAAAGAAAAGATTATTAGCGCATATATTAAAAAGAGTAGAGCTGCTTTAAGTAATAAGCCCAACCATTGCGTTTCTTCTGTATATAATAACGACATGCCATCCAATAATAGTTTAAGTATGAAGACATATACAAAGTTGCCTAATACAGCTCCATAGAGTCCATAATTTGTGCATAAAATATATATTGAAATTAATGAAAGGATACCGCATAATAATGTTAATTTCATTACTTTTCTACTTTTTCCTTTTCCCAGTAATATATAATGGCCTGTTACTGCCAATGTATAAATCCCATATATAATATTCATAATATAAAATGGGTAAAGGTAATCTATATTATAATAATCTTTTAAGAAATATTTTAATATATATTCTGCAAATGTCATTAAAGTTGCTGACCCAATTATTGAAAGGAAAATGTTTATGGAATATAGTTTATATATTGATTGCTTTAATGAATTTAAATTTGAAATAGTTGTTGTTAGTGTCGAACTTACCAATGGGAATATGGGATGTATTGCTTGTGCTATCAATTGATTTAATTGAATATTTATATTTGTGAAAATTACATAAACTCCTAAAGTATTAGGTCCAAGTACTTCTGCGATTAATAATTTATCACCATGTGCGAAAAAAGCTGAACCTAAACTACTACCTACTATACTTTTGTTATAGTTTAAGAATTCTTTAATTGTTTCTTTTTTCAAATGCCATTTAAAATACTTAAATTCATCCCAAGTGTATACGAATAATATAATTATAGAAACTATATTTACAGCTATGCTGGTGTATGTATAGTATGGCAAATATAGGATTCCGTTCTTTCCTAATATTAACCAAATGAGATTCTGTATAATTAATTGTCCTGTTATAATAATATTGTAAAACTTATATTGTTGCTTTGATTGAAGTACCGCCCATAAAAAACTTTGTATAATTCTTTGTATTACTACTAAAATCCCTAATTTATATATATATTCTATTTCTATCCATTGGCTTAAAGTTATACCTTTGATTGATGATTTTAAAAATGGAGCTGATAGTAATATAATCGTTGTTACTAATACTGCTGAAATACATATTAATAATATTGTTGAGGTTATTATACAATTTTTTTCTTCTTTTGAATCACTTTTAGATAAAAAGTATAATACTCCTGTACTTAAGCCTCCCTCAGCCAATTGAACTATTGCAACCATACTTGTTGACCAATTCCACAATCCGTAAATTTCTATACCCAAAAACTTTATTAATAATGGCGTTGCTAATAAAGTAGTCAGCATCCTAGCTGAATGTCCTGAAAAATTTAATATAATTTTGCTTAACATTTTTACAAATGAAATTCATCTGGAAGGCAAAAAAAATCCCCAATAAATGGTTTTTTTGCTATTTTTAAGTTTAAATCAAATATTTTATATTTCTCTTTTAAAAAATAATTTAATATTGGTTCGCTTATATCTTTCTTTTTATGATCGAAATCATTTATTTCAATCATAACTATTGGTCTGTATAATTGGATTGTTTTTATAGCACCTAATAACACGTTGTATTCTTCACCTTCAACATCAATTTTTATCAATCCTGGCCTTAATGCATGTAAAGTTATTAGATTGTCCAAAGTTTCACCAAAGACATCAATTTTATTTATTTCTTTATTTAGGACTCCAGGATGACTTATTTCTTTAGTGCTAGAAAACTCTGAAAGTCCTTTTATATGGTTTAATATATATTTGCCTTCTTTATTTGTCACTATGCCTTTATAAATATAATTATTTGTTAAATGAGTATCTTTATTATACTTTAAGTTTATTTCTAAATATTTATAAGCCTCTGGATTTGGTTCTATTGATAAAACTTTCCTATTGCCTTTGCTTGCAAGTTTTGAAAAAAGGACTGAGTATAATCCTATGTTGGCTCCTACATCTACAAAATCATACCTATTATATTTTTCAATAAATTCTACATTTTCTGGTTCAAAACTTTTATAATTTATTATACGTTTAAAGATATGTGATCTTGCATCCATTTTAAATAATCCTTTATATGCTGAAATATAAAGTAAAACCTCCCCGCCTTTTATTATTTCATAAACATCTTGTAAATGTTTACGTAATAACTTTGACTTTATCTTTGTTATAATCTTATCTATTATTGACATATTATAATTATATTAAATAAAACTTAATGAAAAAGTCCCTGTATATGACAGGGACTTTTTCATTAATATTGATAAATATTATTTTAACGATTTTCTATTTTTTTAATCTTTTGCTCTAATTCTTGATTTTGCTTTTTTAAATCAATTAGATATAATGTAAGTTCTTCAATTTTTTGTAATAATAGTGCATCAGTTTTATGTAAATCATTTCCTGTTTTAAGCATTTCTTCTGCACTAGGTACTCCTGGTAAATGTTTTTTCTTTTTTATAAAATATTCGACTTCTTCTAAATTTAATAAATTATAATTTTTTTCAAATACATAGTCTGACCATTCATTTGTATTTTTTAATGCAACTTTCACCTTCTCTGTTAATATACCTTCTGATACGTATAATTTATAGCCATCTGGAATGTTTTTTATTCCAGTACCTATTAATACACCTCCTATATTATTGTTTATTAGGTTTTCATCTCTTGAAATTGTCCAATTAATGTCACTTAATACAGATTCACGCGCGCCTGATGAGGTTGATTTCATTACATTTCCGTTTGCATCTACATATAAATTGAATACAGTACCTGTGCTATTTGGTAAATTTTCAAATCTCACTCCTGTTTCAACTGTCCCACCCGCTGTAACATGCAATTTTGTTGCAGGCTTTGTATTACCTATCCCTACATTTATTTGGGGTATCTCTGTTCCTCCTAATACAATGGAATTGCTTGTTTCAACTGTTGCGTTTGTACCAATTGCTACTGCGTTTGATATTGTTGTAAGGTTTGGTCCAGAAGGTTTTGCATTTAGCCCTATAAATATATTACTATTGCCCGATATTATTCCATCGCCTGCATTTCCTCCTATAAATATATTGTCATTTCCTATTTGATTTGAAAATCCTGAATTATAACCTAATAATAAATTTCTTACACCTGTTGTATTGTTATAACCTGCGTTCACACCAGCAAAAAAGTTAAGGCTCGCTGTTGTATTAGCTCTTCCAGCATTGGCACCAATAAAAGTATTTAATGAACCAGTTGTGTTTGCAGCTCCTGCACCTGTTCCTATAAAACTATTTGATTGTCCTGTTGTATTAGCTTTACCTGCATTAACCCCCGCAAAGTAGTTATTTGAACCTGTCGTTGTGTTTTGCCCTGCATATGGTCCGAGAAAAACATTATAATTTCCTGTTGTATTTTGCTGTCCTGTAAATGAACCTAGAAATACATTATAGCCACCTGATGTTAAACTTCCACCAGCTCCCATACCAAATAGAACATTTGCAGTTCCAGGAGCGCTTAAAAAAGGTAAATTATTAATTCTAATAGCACTACCAGATGGGATATTTATATCCCCATTGACATGTAATCTTTGCAATGGGTTTGTTGTACCTATACCAACATTACCCCCATTAAAATGTACATTACTTCCAGATGTACTCCATTGGCTCCCTCCCTGATCAGGCGCCAAAAAGAGTAAACCACTACCATCTACGGTAAGTACCTTTCCATTGGACTGGCCGGTGCTAGTGCTCGCATTCATATTGGAGAGCCTTACACCATTATTACCAATAACAAGAGGCTGTCCTGAAGGCGTGGTGATTTGATTCTGGGCCATAGTGCTTGCAGCGATGCAGAGGCCCAATACAGTTAGGGTAGAGGTTAATTTCATTAGAGTAGAGGTTAATTTCATCCGTTTAGATTTATACAGGATTAGTTGTATGAGTGATGTATTGTTATGAGTGCCTGACTTTTTGTATAAATATATATTTTATAAGATAAAATATCAATTTATTTTATCCAACGGTACTCAGATCTAGCTCGTTGATTACAACTGCTGCGCTATTCTTCGGTGTAGCTTCTCCTTAATGAACAGGGCATATAGTAAGTAGATAAACCCTCCTGATATCGCAAAAAGAATGCCAATCAAGGGTCTATTTGGAGAGCTTTTAATTAAGGGTACTCGGGCTGGCTCCAATACTTTAAAAACAGGTTGCTCTTCCTTTACTTTTATCTTGGCTTGTTCCCACTGGCGTACCAGATCATTATACAAGGATTGTGCGAAGGTATATTCCGCCTGAAGGCGCTGCTCTTCGATACGAGCCACGTTGAGATATGCGTTATGGTTGTGATCGCGGTAGCTTTGCAGAGCGAATTCAGCCCGATTTTGTCGTTGTTTAGCGGCAGTGGCTTGCTCCGAAAGAAACTGAGCCTGTTGCCTGCTTTTCTGTGTTCGATACTCAGTTACATAATTGGTGAGATAGTTAGAAGCAGCTAGTACGGTCAGTGCAGCTACTACTGGATCAGGCATTTGAGATTGAATAGTAATAATTCCGGTTTTAATATCAATAGAAGCATTGAAACGCTTATAAATCTCTTTAATTAGCTCTTCTTCGTCCAGCGTGATTGAAACCACCTCCTGAGGAAGTCCTGTGGGTTTAGGGGCGGCAGTTGCTTCTCTAGAGAGAAGGCCCGCCAGGAATCCAGCAGTCGTATCAGGCTCAAGAAAGGCACGCAGAGTTTTGTACTTTTTGTTATTCTTATCTACGACGGGCTGGTTTAGTAAATACAATGCGCAGGGGATACTTCTAAGTACATCCGGATAAAGATCTGGTCGTATAGCGTCAGCCCCTTCCACTCCTCCCAGATTAATACCTGCAAGACCAGCTAGGGAGCCGAGCCGACCCAACTTTGGGCTAACGCCCGCCTCAGGGAGTAGGAGTGTCCGTGCACTATATTCTTTCGCTATCAAAAAGCTAATGGCAATGCCTAGAACGCCTGAGACAATTGAGATTAGGAGCAGCGGTCGAAAGTGACGCTTTATAAAAGCCGAAATGTCACTCAAGCTTATTTCGATGACATCATTGCCGGGGGGTATGGATTGATTTTGCATAGCAGATACAAAGAGTTTACCACCTGGACTACAGAAGTCGGGAGAGTGTAAGGATCAAGGTGCCAAGTACTGATATAATGGCAGCCTTCTCGGCAGTGCTGGTTTCGCGACCCGGCTTCTCTTCTTTAGCAGGAACCGTTATGACACTACCCGGTACGATCTGAGGCCGTGAGGTGAAGAATAAATAGGTGCGGCTACGATCAACTCGGCCATTGGGATAGGATACATAAGCTTTCTTCTTTTTTGCTTTTTCTGTATAGCCACCTGCCTGAGCTACATAATCTCTGAATGTGGAACTAGTCTCAAAATTTACTACCGAGGGCGTAAGTACTTCTCCGGTAATGCGCACGGTTTCGGTGATCTTGGGAATGGAAAGTGAATCGCCCGATTCCAGCAGTAGATTTGAGTTCTGGTTAGGGTTTTCAAAGATGGATTTAAGGTCTACGCCAACCAGCTGTTTGCTGCGGGTAAATCTGGCGCCAGAGAGGTACGCCTCCGGCTTTAGGCCACCTGCCCGACGGATCAGGTCCGAAATACGCTCATTATTATTTACAATGGCGTATATACCAGGGTACATGACTTCTCCTTGTACAAATACGGTTTTCTGCGCTTCGTAACGGGGGGAACGGCGAACAAATACGACGTCGTAGGGCTGCATCTGCATAGTCTGACTCTCGGACTGGATCTGCAGGTCGGGATCTACATCAAAGGTAAAGATACGGATGTTCCGGGTGTGATCGAGACCGGCTGTATCATTCTTTACACGCCGGGCCAGTTCAATACGATAAGGTACTGCTCCCTCTGAAAACCCTCCCGCCAGAAAAATAAGATCAGAGACATTCATATTGCTGGCGTAGGCAAAGGTACCTCCCTTATTGACAGCTCCTGAGATCGTCACTTTGTAATCTTCCCGAAGATCAGTGATTGATTTTATGAAAACGCTATCTTCTTTTCTGAGCGAAATATCAGGTATTTTTCCCTGCATAAGATCTCCCAGAGCAAAGGAGATTAGTTGCGGTTCGTAGTTTTCCTGTCTGCGCTGGATAAGAGCCCGGTGCAGAAACGCATCTTCACGTAATCCTTCTGCTTTTTTGATTAATTCCCTGATGGTAGTGGTACCTTCTTCAAGGGCATATTCGCCCGGACGCATTACAGCTCCACTAATGATGACACGATTTTCGTACCTATCCAGGATCTTTCCGATGGTGTACCTGTCACTGTTTCTGGGCTCGAATGTGGAAAACTCATTTTCGCTCAGGGCATTGACCCGATACTCCTTTCCGGTACTTCGACGGAGCTGCACAGAGGCAGAATAAGCATCGGTTGTAAACCCGCCAGCATAGCGCAGAAGCTCCTGAAAACTTTCACCTGACCGGACCTCAAAAAGTCCCGGACGCTTTACTTCACCAGTTAGTTCTACCCGGGCTTCGTAGGGGTGTACCAGTATAATATCCTGGTCGCGCAGACTGACATTATCCCTCAGATCAGCCCGTACCAGGAAGTTGTAGAGGTCTATTTTTCTGATGACATTATTGTTCCGAATGACCTCTATATGGCGATAGGAGCCGCTTTCAGTAGGTCCTCCGGTCAGATACAAGGCATTAAAAGCAGTGGCCAGTGAGGAGACGGTGTAGGTTCCCGGACGCTCTACTTCGCCGGTTACCATAACCTTGATACTACGTACATTGCCCAGTGTAATAGTAGCATAAGTGCCTGAGCGATTGAGGCCGGAGTAGGCGGTCCGCAACCGGTTGATGATACGCTCAGTTGCCTGCTCTATTGTGAGCCCATTGACATGAACCGGAGGGAGATTGAGCATCTTGACAGTACCCTCCGGACTTACCTTCAATCTAAAGTTATCCACAGCGTTACCATAGATATCCACAATGAGTTCATCGTCTGGTCCAAGGATATAATTGCTGGGAGTAGCCAGCCGTAAGTCGGGCTCAAAGGACATGGAAGAGTTGGCAAAGAAGGAAGCTCCGAATATCCGGGCTTTGCTAGGAGCAGCCGAGTCGTAACGTACCGGGATAGTAGGAGATGGCGAAAATTGACTTCGGTTGGTAGTCGGAGAATTGTTCAACGTTCTTCTGCCTACCCCTACGGTATCGCGCCGAAGGCCACCTTGTGAGGAGGATGCCTGGGCTTGCTGTAAAGCCTGTCGCATTTTAGTAATATCATCCAGTGTATAACCTCTGGCGAGAGCCGCCTGCTCAATCTCCATATCGGTCAATCCACTGGCTTTAGCCTGTTGGTAGTACTGGAGCAACTGTGGCCCGGATACCTGACCAGGATTGATTTTTTGAGCAAACGAAACACTACTGATCCAAAGAACCGGGAGGAGGATTCGTAAAAGAAGACTCCGACAAGGTAACACAACCATGCAGCTCAAAATGTAATTATCTAGATAAAGGAGGAAAATATAAGGCGGGCAGACTTGTTAAAGGCCTACCCGCCTTGGGGGCAAAAATACTAAAAGTTACTTTATATCAAAGCTCACAATACTCTATAAATAATTACTGCACAGCAGTCTTAATACTGAGTTCTTTCAATTGGACTTCAGAGATGGGAGAGGGAGAGTCAATCATGACATCGCGACCTGAGTTGTTTTTCGGGAAAGCGATAAAGTCACGGATAGAATCGGCTCCGCCGAACAGGGAGCAGAGTCGGTCAAAACCAAAGGCAATACCGGCATGAGGAGGCGCTCCGAACTCGAAGGCATTCATGAGGAAGCCAAACTGGGCCTGTGCCTCTTCGGAAGTGAAGCCAAGTATCTCAAACATTTGCTGCTGGAGGTCACGCTGGAATATACGCACTGAGCCACCACCTACTTCGACACCGTTGATGACCATGTCATAGGCATTGGCACGTACCTTTCCCAGATCAGTCTTCAGCAGTGGTACATCCTCTGGCTTGGGACTGGTGAATGGATGGTGCATAGCGAACCAGCGCTGCTCTTCTTCTCCAAACTCGAGGAGCGGGAAGTCTACTACCCACAGAACCTTGTACACATCCGGATTGCGTAGCCCGAGTCGGCTACCCATCTCAAGACGTAGCTCGTTGAGCTGCTTGCGCGTCTTATCGGCCGGGCCGGGCAGGATCAGTATCAGGTCGCCGGGCTTTGCACCGAAGGCCTCAGCCCATTTTTTCAGATCTTCTTCACCATAGAATTTATCTACGGATGATTTCAGGGTACCGTCACTGTTATAACGCAGGTAGATCAGGCCTTTGGCACCGATCTGAGGACGCTTTACCCATTCGGTTAGTTCGTCCATCTGCTTGCGGGTATATTCGGCACAGCCGGAGGCGTTGATACCTACAACCAGTTCAGCGCTGTCAAACACGCCAAAGTCTTTGCCGCTGGTAAGATCACGATCTTCACCTTTGAGTTCAACGAACTCCATGCCAAAGCGTACATCGGGCTTGTCCGAACCGTAGCGCTTCATGGCGTCGGCGTAGGTCATACGGGGTACTTCGGGCAGATCTATGCCTTTTACTGCTTTAAAGAGGTGCTTAATTAGCCCTTCAAAGGTATTAAGTACATCTTCCTGCGTTACGAAGGACATCTCGCAGTCGATCTGGGTGAACTCAGGCTGACGGTCAGCCCGGAGGTCTTCGTCACGGAAGCACTTCACGATCTGGTAGTAGCGGTCAAAGCCGGATACCATCAGGAGTTGCTTGAATGTCTGGGGAGACTGGGGCAGAGCGTAGAACTCACCCGGATTCATACGGCTGGGCACCACAAAATCACGGGCACCTTCGGGGGTCGACTTGATGAGTACGGGAGTCTCTACTTCAATAAAGTTCAGATTATCCAGATAACCGCGGGTATGGCGGGCCACCTGGTGGCGTAGCTCCAGGTTACGACGTACTACCGAACGACGCAGGTCCAGGTAGCGGTACTTCATCCTGAGGTCGTCGCCGCCGTCAGTTTCGTCTTCGATCAGGAAGGGGGGAAGCTTAGCCGGGTTAAGTACCAGTAGATTGGATACTCGTATTTCGATAGCTCCGGTAGGGATCTTGTCATTCTTGGAAAGACGCTCAATGACTTGTCCCTTGGCTGCTACCACAAACTCACGCCCCAAGGTGCGGGCTGTTTCCAGAGTTTCGGGAGATGATTTACCTTCTTCAAAAAGTAGCTGGGTAATACCGTAGCGATCACGCAGATCGATCCAGATCATACCTCCTTTATCGCGGACGCGCTGCACCCAGCCGCAAAGGGTAACCTCCTGATTAACATGCTCTATGCGCAGTTCGCCGCAGGTGTGAGTTCGTAACATAAAATCAATTTATACTGTAAAATAGTTTTGGCTTCACAAGTAACGGCCCAAAAGTACGTATTTTTACCAAATCAACATTTAGTACCTGCCATGAAATCCAACACTCCATACCATATGCACAAGACTCTTTGTTTGCTGTCACTGCCTGTACTATTACTAACCGGTTGCTGGGAAAAACCTAATGATCCAGATCCGCATACAGGACGTTCTGATGTATTTGAGACTGTACCGCAGCGCATACCCATCGAACCCGGACAAATAGATGAAGCCTCCGGCCTGGCCGATAGCCGTACGCTGGATGGATATATCTGGTCTCATAATGACGACGGCAATCTCATTGGACTTATCAGTAAAGACGGGGGACAGATTCGCCGGTACACCATGGGGGATTTAATGACCCGTGACTGGGAAGATATAGCCGTAGGGGCCGGTCCGCGCGAGGGAGTCAGCTACTTGTATCTGGCTGATATTGGGAACAACAACTCCGATGCGGCATTTGATATTAGTTACATTTACCGGGTACCCGAGCTCACAAATCTGAATGGCTCGTTTCAGAATAATGACATTGAGCGTATTATGTATCGCTATCCGGATGGTCCCCGTGATGCCGAAACACTCCTCTTTGATCCTGTCAGCAAAGATTTATTTGTGGTATCTAAAGAGCTGGGAAGAGCTGATATTTACCGTCTGCCTTATCCGCAACCAACCGAAAGCGTCATAGTTGCCGAGCTGGTTGGCAGTATTCCTTCGGTAATTATGGCGACGGGAGGGGACATCTCTTACGACGGGCTGGAGATATTAGTCCGCACGTACACGAGTGTCTACTACTGGAAGCGCAAAGCCGGGGAGACCGTAGCGCAAACCCTTACGCAGGCCCCCCATAAAACGCTGCCCTACCAGCTGGAGCCTCAGGGAGAGGCAGTGTGCTTCGATAAAGACGCTGGTGGGTACTACACAATCAGTGAAAGAGGTACGGCGCCAAGCGTAACACTCAATTACTATAAAAGGAAGTAGAGGACAGTAGCATAGTGAAAGATATAAGTACTTATTAATCTATTGTTTATATTTAGTACGCAAATACTAACCATACATACCACTATGAAACACAAATCGCTGCTACGTACACTCATGCTCCTGATGCTGGTTGCTGTTGGTACCTCTTCTTTTGCACAGACAGTAAGCCAGATGGTAGATGACTGGAAGCGTGCCAAGGAGTACACACAGGAGTACCTGGATGCCATGCCTGCTGATGGTCTTAGCTACAAACCTACGCCAGAGGTACGTTCCTTTGCCGAGCAGATGCTGCACCTGGCCAACGGCAATTACAACTTTGCGGCCGCCGCATCGGGCAAAACCAATCCTCATCAGGGCAAAAACCTGGAGAAGATGGATGAGCTGAAAACCAAAGAGGCGCTTTCCAAAGCCGTGGCTGAGAGCTATGACTTCGTGATCCAGAGTCTTAATGGCATGAAGGATGGCGATATGGGAGCTTCCATCAAGCTGTTCGGCCGTGACCTCTCTCGTGGAGCTGCCTACGCCAAAGCTTTTGAGCACCAGACTCACCACCGCGGTCAGACTACTACCTACATTCGTATGAAAGGTGTAAAGCCACCAAACGAGAAGCTATTCTAAAAGAAGTTCTAGTCCCTTCGCCAGTGTGAAGGGACTTTTTTAATATTTGTTTAAACACTTCCGAAACAATCTATGCTTAAAAAATTACTTACGCTCGGATGGATAGTAACGTCGGTACTGGTATATGCTCAACCAGCCTCGGACGAAGCGTATATCCGTGAGAATTACACCAAGGCGGAGTACTCTATTCCTATGCGTGATGGAATCAAGCTATTCACCATAGTGTATACACCCAAAGAGGGCTCCACCGATACCAAGTACCCCTTCCTGATGCAGCGTACCTGCTACAGCGTAGCTCCCTATGGACCCGATAAGTACCCGGTCCGGCTGGGACCTAGCCCCCACCTGATGCGGGAGAAGTACATATTTGTATATCAGGATGTGCGCGGACGTTACATGAGTGAAGGCGTGTGGACGAATATGACTCCGCATATTCCCAATAAGAAAGGTAAGAATGAGGTAGACGAAGCCTCCGACACCTACGATACCATCGAGTGGCTCCTCAAGAATGTCCCTAATAACAATGGTCGTGTAGGGCAGTGGGGCATATCTTATCCCGGCTTTTATACAACGGCCAGCTCGCTGAGTGAGCATCCGGCGCTGAAGGCTTCCTCGCCGCAGGCGCCTATCGCTGATTTCTTCTATGACGACTTTCACCACAATGGTGCCTTTACGCAGGGCTACTACCTGACTTTTCCGGTGTTTGGGATCCAGCATCCGCAGCCTACCCCGCAGGATTGGTTTAATGATGAGTTTATTCAGCCTAAGCCAGATGGCTATACATTCAATCTGAATATAGGTCCGCTGAAAAACTTTAACAAATACTATAAGGACAACTTCTTTTGGCAGGAAATTATCAACCATCCCAACTATGATGAGTTCTGGCAAAAGCGTAATATCCTGCCGCATCTGAAAGGCGTTAAGCACGCCTACATGACGGTAGGTGGCTGGTTTGATGCTGAGGACCTGTACGGACCACTGAATACCTACAAAACACTTGAGAAGAACAATCCGAACATCTATAATACCCTGGTGATGGGACCGTTCGGGCACGGGCGCTGGAGCCGAGAAACCGGCCATACCCTGCACAACGATATTTACTTTGGGGATAGCGTTGCTACTTTTTATCAGCGGAATATCGAACAGGTATTCTTTAACCACTTTCTGAAAGGAGCCGGTGATGGTAAGACGGGATTGCCCGAAGCCTACCTCTTCGATACAGGTACCAAGCAGTGGAAAGAGTTTGAGAAGTGGCCGGTAGCTCAGGCCAAGAAGCAGCGCCTGTACTTCCAGCCGGGAGGCAAACTAGGATTTAGTACTCCAGCTTCACGTAACTCGTTCAGTTCGTACATCAGTGATCCTCTGAAACCGGTACCTTATACAGAAGATTTCCAGCAGATGACCGGCTTCACGCCCTTCAACTACATGTCCGAAGACCAGCGCTTTGCTTCTACCCGTACTGATGTACTCGTATTTCAGACGGATGTACTGACGGAGGATGTAACGCTGGGGGGAGAGATCATGGCGCAGTTAAAGATCAGTACTACCGGCTCCGATGCTGATTTTTTTGTAAAGCTTATTGATGTGTACCCTGATAACACGGAAAATCACCCGCATCTGGCGGATAAGGAGATCGTACTGGCCGGGTACCAGCAGATGGTACGCAGCGAGATTATGCGGGCGCGCTTTCGCAATAGTTTCACCAAGCCAGAGCCTCTCAAGCCTGAGCAGATCATTGATATCAACTTCCGTCTGCAGGACGTGCTACATACCTTCAAAAAGGGACACCGGATCATGGTGCAGGTGCAGAGCACAGCATTCCCGCTCTTTGACCGCAACCCACAGAAGTACGTAGAGAATATCTACAAGGCTGATGCCTCTGACTTTATTAAGGCCACCCACCGCGTCTACCACCAGTCCGACGCCGCCAGCAGCCTGGTGGTAGAGGTACTTGAGTAGTAGCACGATGCATCACAATGGAGAGCCGGTTAATCTATGCAGTCGGCTCTCTTTTTTTATAAAGATTATTTAATACGAGTGGGAAAAACAATCAGCTAAAAAACAGCTACATTCAACACTGGAATTCATACGACAAGGCCATTCTTATACCTGCTGACCAGTGAAAAAATCCTCCTCTGCTTTAGTCACTCTACTGGGAGCCGTAGCGGCCTTTTGTACCTATACCAGTATGTACGGGTTCCGCAAGGGAATTACGGCCGTGCGATTTGAGGGTGTAGAATTTCTAGAAATAGATTATAAAATATGGCTCATCACCGCTCAGGTATTGGGGTATGCAGTATCCAAGGGGATAGGGGTGAAGGTCGTATCCGAGATGAAGCCCCACCAGCGCCCGCTTTTTGTACTTGGGCTCGTGCTTTTTTCTGAGCTGGCTCTTCTTGGCTTTGCGGTAGTACCTCCGCCTTATAATATTTTCTTCCTGTTTCTGAATGGTCTCCCCCTGGGTATGGTGTACGGTACTGTACTAGGCTTCCTGGAAGGGCGCCGGCAAACAGAGGTACTGGTAGCCGCCCTGACGGCCTCTTTTATCTTTGCCTCGGGATTGGTGAAAACCGTAGCGTTGCTTCTGATGCAGGAGGGGGTATCGGAGTACTGGGCTCCTTTCATGACGGGACTCCTGTTCGTGCTGCCCCTGCTGCTGTCGGTATGGGGGCTGGCCAAACTACCTCCTCCCTCAGTAGAAGATGAGGAAGCCCGCACGGAGCGCAAGCCCATGAACCGGGTAGAAAGACAGGCTTTCGTAGGTACCTTTCCGGTGGCGCTTACACTACTGATCTCTTCCTATGTATTGCTCTCGGCCTTTCGTGATTTCCGGGACAATTTCGCGCCTGAGATACTGAGTGCCTCGGCCGTGGGTAATCCGGCTATCTTTGCCCAAACCGAAACCCTTATTGCCCTTATAATCCTGGTACTGATGGCCGGGCTACGCTGGGTAGAAAATAACTTCCGGGCTTTTACCCTCATCAATGGCATCATGCTGGCGGGAGGAGTATTGGTAGGCTTAAGTACCTGGTTGTATCAGCTAGGAGGGCTATCGGCTGGTGTATGGTTCATGCTCACGGGGCTGGGTATGTACATGGCCTATGTACCCTGCAACGGTCTTTACTTTGAGCGGCTGGTGGCTTCGTTCCGCTACGTGAGTACTGTAGGCTTTCTGGTCACGCTGGCTGACTGGTATGGGTACCTGGGTAGCGTAGCTGTACTACTCTACAAAAACTTCGGACAGCCAGATATTAGCTTTCAGAAGTTCTTCATGTACGGTTGTTATGGGATGTCCGGAGCCTATATAGTACTGACTTGCCTGTCCTACTTCACGTTCTGGCGTAAGTTCAGAACCACTCCTTTACCTTCTCTTCAGCATACCCAAGGCTCGAGGTCATCCCTTTCCCCCCAATCCCGGTGATGATGTGTAGGCCGGGAGCTACTTCTCGTTCCAGTATTTCGTCGGGGTGTTGGGCGTAGTAGCCAGCCCAGGCGCGGGCTATCTTTATTACCGGAAACTCTACAATCCGTTCGGCCTCCCTCAGGATCAGTTCATTGATATGCTCTTTCACATCGAAGCCCAATTCATCGGTACGGTCAGCCGTTGCGTACTCGTGCGAGTCACCGATGATGATGGAGCCATCCATAGCTTGTTTGAACAGGAGGTGAATACCCCATTTTTTTAGCTCTTCGTACTGATGAGGGGTAGTAATCCGAGCAAAAGAAGGACATTCTTCAAACGACTCGTAGCGACGAATAGTCAGGCCGGTGAGGATATTACCTGCCAGTGTAACATTGGGTAGTGGAGAGGTCTGTAACATTTGTAGCTTGCTTACCACCAGTCCGCTGGATGCAAACAAGTCGGGGAATAGTAGCCGGAACTCGCTGCCATTACATACCACTACGTGCTGCCCGTAGTACTTCTCCCGACGTGCCGTAACTACCTCCACTCCCTCAGCAGTAGGTTGACAATCCAGAACCGCTGTATTGGGGAGGTAGGTAACCCCATACTTCTGCTGAATGTACTGGATCAGCCGGTGTACCAGCCGGTCCGGTTCCACACTTACATCATCAGGAAAAAATAGGCTACCCTTTACGTAGGAGGGCTTCAGGTAGGGATGCCTGGCCAGCGTTTCCTCCGCAGAAAGTAATTGAGTCGGGTAGGCTTTATCTCTGAATAGCTCTTCGGCCTCGTGGGCCAGCTGCCACTCCTGCTCGTCAGAGGCTACGTAGACGGAGCCATTAGCCCGTACGCTGATATCAAATTCAGCCTGTATTTCTTTGTATAGCTGTACGCTTCGCTGCCCGTACCGGTGCCAGCGGCCCGATAGTCCTGAGGGTACTACCTGGCCGAAGTTACGAACGGTAGCGCTGGTAGGGAAGTTGTCCTTTTCCAGGACCAGTACTTTCTTGCCCAACCGGGCAGCCTGCAGGGCATGGGAAGTACCTAGTATGCCGGCACCTACTACTATAAGATCAAAGTGGGTCATGAGGAAGGCTGTATGCGGATGGAGCAATGGCTCAGTGATTCAGTTCGTCTACTATTCCGATCAGCTCCCGGAGCGAGCCAATCAACCTGTCGGGCTGGTGGGGCTCCAGTTGCTCCCGCGTATGCGTACCATTGGTAACGGCTATACTCAGGCGACAGCCAGCGGCAAAGCCCGACTGAATATCCGACGGTGTATCACCCACATTAAGTACCTGACTGGGCTCCTCAACGCCTAGTAGCCGCATGGCCTTCTGGATCATAAAGGGGTGGGGCCTACCTTTTTCTACTTCGTCGCTGGTAACGGATGCCTGAATAAGGGTAGTGGAGGTACCTACCCGCTGCTCATCGAGCCCTTCCAGCCAGCCCAGCTTTTTCAGGATAATATCCGTTACTTTTCGATAAAAACCGGTAGTAAGAGCAATACTGATTCCCTGCTGATGAAGATAGTCGAAGAGTTCCAGGCAGCTTTCGGTTGGGGTTACCTCATGGGTAAGGTAGTGGTGCTCGAGTACCTCGGTGAACACTTTATACGATTTGTCTACCCGCATCTGCCACTCGGGGTGCATGCGGGTGCCAAAGTGCTCCTCCCACAGAGTCTGGAACACAAAGTACTTATGCAGGCCCTGCATGGCCAGTATTCGCTCATTGCTTACACGAAGACCGGTTTTAAGAGCAGCCTCGGCAAAGCAGGCTTCTACTTCATGGTGGTCGGTAACGGTGGTGCCAGCCATGTCAAGGGTAACCAATCGGATCATCGGGTACGGTGGTAGTTAGAGTAACAAAAAGCAAAACGGATGGGAGATGCCTGAGTATGTTAAGCACCAAAGATAGAAAGCCCTGTGTAATCCCAGGACTATCTTTTTATGAAATTAATGTTAACTCTGCTGCTAGGGCTCCAGGGTATAGGTAGCAACCAGTGGATAATGATCTGAGTAGGGGACCTTGCGCTGTGTACTGAACTCCTGCAGGTCCAGCTTATCATTACTATAAAACTGGTGGTCGATACGGATGAAGTAGGGAAGTTTATTATAGCTGAATCCAAATCCATTGCCCTGATTTTCAAAGGCATTGGATAGGTGTCGGCGCATTCGACCATAGACGTAACCATAGGGAGTCTCGTTAAAGTCGCCACACACGATTAACGGATACGCAGAGTCTTTAATCCACGACTCCAGGATATCTATTTCTTCATTACGCTCTTCGAATCCTTTTTTCATGCGGAGAAAGGTACCCTGCGTTTCCCGCTTTACTCCATCGTACTCCTTCTGATTAGCTAGTTTATTCAGTTTCAAAGTCATAGAGTACAGGTGTACATTAATGATCCGCACTTGTTTTCCCCGCCACAGGATATCCGTTTGCAGCACACCATTCATGCCTGAGAAAAAAGAATCCTGCTTGCTCAGGATCGGGTGCTTGGAAAAAGTGACTACACCTGTGATAAAGGAAGAGGACTCTTCGTCCGTTATTTTCATGATGGCATGGTACGGGTAACCCGCCTTAGTTAGCTGGTCTATTACCGATTGACGTCCCTCTTGCTTTCGGTTCGCAAACTCCTGAAAGCATATCACATCGGCATCTGTACCTTTAAGCCATTCCAGAACTTTTTCAGCGACAAGTTCATTCTCATAGTAGGAGAAAAAGCTTGCAACGTTGTAGTTTACGACTTTGATGGACGGTGTATCGGACCTGGAGGAGCCTTCTTCACCTGCCTTGAACTTGTAGGTACGGGGCCAGAAGGGAAAGCTCACCAGCAGCAGTAAGGCTGGTACTACGGCCCAGCGTGGTTTCAGAACCAGCCAAAAACCCAGGAAGAACAACTGAGTGACCAGGACGACGGGGAACGAAAGCATCAGGAAGCCAGCCAGCCAATGAGTGGTAGGTAGCCAATAACAGAGTGCATAGACCACCACCGTGTATAAAGCAAACAGCAGGTACAAAAACAAGATACTTCTCCTTAAAAATCGCATATTAGGTACTCTTTGTGCCTCAAAATTAGAATAACCATTGGAATAATGCAGAGTTATACGTACTGTTTGTGCAAATTGTAAAATAGTGTTATCTTTGCGGCATATTTCAGTTCAATTTAAAGATCGAGGGGGATAGCGAATCCCCTTTTTTGTTGCAGTTTAATCATTCATGGCGCTGAGAGAACAAATCGAACATTTCCTGGAACCTTACTTGCGTGAAGGTGATTATTTTATAGTGGATATTCTGTTGAAGCCTTCACGGGGAAGTCAGAAGATATCAATCCTGCTGGATAGCGATGAGGGTATTACTATTCAGGAATGCGCGAAAATAAGCCGGAAATTAGGTGCGGAGCTGGAAGAAAAGAATATAATAGAAGAAGCTTACACACTGGAAGTCTCTTCGCCTGGTCTGGACCAACCACTAAAGCTGGTGCGCCAGTACCGCAAAAACATTGAACGTGATCTGAAAGTGACCCTGCAGTCGGGCGAAATCCTGACTGGCAATCTGGTAGAGGTAAAAGAGGATAGTATTGTACTTCAGTTGCCAGCCCCCAAGAAGAAATCAAAGATACCGGTTGACGAAGCCAGCCTTCGGCCGGAAATCAAGCTAAGTGATATAGCCAAAGCCATCGTTCAGGTTTCATTCAAATAGAATGAAAATCAAGTAGTATTTACAACTGTTTGTTTCAAACAGGGATATAATTAGTAACTTAGTATCAGCAAATATCCTTAAAAACCAATGGATAGCGTAGTATTGATCGAGTCATTTGCAGAGTTTGCTCGCTCGAAAAGCATAGATCGTCCTACGATGATCAGCGTCTTAGAGGAAGTATTTCGTACAATGATCCGTAAGAAGTACGGCACCGACGACAATTTTGATGTGATCATCAACCCTGAAAGTGGTGACCTTGAGATGTGGCGTACCCGCGAGATCGTGGATGATGACTCTGAAGATATATGGGACTATGACAAGATACCCTTGGCAGAAGCCCGCAAGATACAGTCTGACTTTGAAGTAGGTGAAGAAGTAGCCGAAGAAGTTAAGCTGATTGACTTTGGTCGTCGTCTGGTACAAACGGCCCGTCAGACCCTGATTCAGAAGATCAAGGATCTGGAAAAAGAAATGATGTACGAAAAGTACAAGGATCAGGTAGGGGAGCTTATTACTGGTGAAGTATACCAGACCCTCCGTAATGAGGTTATTGTACTGGATAGCGAAGGAAATGAACTGAGTCTGCCACGTACTGAGCAGATTTCAAAAGATCGTTTCCGTAAAGGAGATGCCGTAAAAGCGGTAATTCATAAGGTGGAAATGATCAACGGTACTCCTAAGATCTCTTTGTCACGTACTTCACCGGTGTTCCTGGAGCGTCTGTTTGAGACCGAAATTCCGGAAATCTACGATGGTTTGATTTCTATCCGTCGTATTGTACGTGAACCCGGTGATCGTGCCAAGGTAGCCGTAGAATCCTACGACGACCGTATCGACCCGGTAGGAGCTTGCGTAGGTATGAAAGGATCACGTATCCATACTATAGTACGTGAGCTGGGCAACGAGAACATCGACGTCATTAACTATACGGATAACTTTGAGCTGCTGATCAGCCGCGCCCTAAGCCCGGCTAAGGTAAGCTCGATGCAGATCGACCGTGAAGCCAAGCGGGTGTCTGTATTCTTACGCCCCGACCAGGTATCGCTGGCCATCGGTAAGGGAGGACAGAATATCAAGCTGGCCGGTCGTCTGGTCAATATGGAGATCGACGTGTTCCGTGATATCGAAGAGCAGAACGAAGAAGACGTGGATCTGTCTGAATTCGTAGATGAAATTGACGAGTGGATGATCCAGGAGCTGCGTAAGATTGGTTTGGATACAGCGAAGAGTGTACTGGCTCTAAGCAGAGAAGAACTGGTCCGCCGTACCGATCTGGAAGAAAATACCGTGGAGGAGATCATGGATATTCTCCGTAAAGAATTTGAGTAGCAGGTTTCGATCATAAGAGTGGCATTTTTTGCGGACCAGGTCCCTTGAATGCAGCAGGCGGTGTTACGGAACTAAATTGCATAGTATTGATTACCCATAAAAGAAAACACTTTTTTACTTGCTAGTATGGCAGAAGATAAAATGATGCGCCTAAGCCAAGTGGCACGAATCCTGAACGTAGGTATTTCTACGATTGTGGATCATCTGTCTGCCAAGGGGTTTAAGGTGGAAACCAATCCTAATACCAAAATCAACTCCGAGCAGATTGAATTCCTGGCTAAGGATTTCAAATCGAATGAGCTGCAGTCGGCGGTAATTCCGCGGAAGTCAGCCCCGGTCGAGCCTGTTGCGGAGAAGAAGGAGGAAAAACTCAGAAGTGATTTTGAGGATATACTGTATTTCCGTACAGCGCCGCCTGCAGCCAAAGCGGCCGATAAAGAAAATGATACACAGGTTGAGAAGGAAGTGGAATCACCTCGTCCGGCAGCCGAAAACAGATTACCTGGCATCAAGGTAGTCGGAAAGATAGATCTGGGTACAGGAAAGGCAGTAACTCCTCCTCAACCAGAGAAAGTGGTAGCACAGGAGCCGGCTAAGAAAGAAGAGCCGGTAGCACCTGTTGCACCTCCTAAAGTGGAAGAGCCCGTTAAGAAGGAACCCGAAGTAGTTGCGCCCCGTGCAGAAGCCGTAGTGCCCCCTGTAAAAGAGGAACCAGCTAAAGTAGAAGCTCCTCGTGAAGAGCCAAAACCAGAAGTCAAAGCGGCTCCTGAAGTTACTAATACAGCTACAGCAGATACAGCTATTACAGCTAAGAAAGAAGAAGCACCTGCTCCGGTTAATGCGGAAAAGGTAGCACCCGTGAAGGAAGAGCGTCCCGCTCCCCGTCCGGAAGCAGAAAGACCTCAGCCAGCCAAGCCACAGGAAGAGCCTAAGAAGCCTGCTGTACAGCCTGAGCCTGAGGCCGCTCCCGAGCTCATTGAAGCCAAGGGTGAGCAGCTACGCGGTCTACGTGTGGTAGGTAAGATAGAACTTCCTACTGATCGGAACCGTAAAAAAGAAACTCCTGCCGCTGGTGGTGACGCCAACGCAGATAAAAAGCGTCGACGGAAGCGGAAGCGCATTCGTGAAGGGGCGGCTGGTCCTGTTGCGGGTGATGCCGCTACTACCAATGCAACTCCGGGTGCAGCGGCCGGTAAGGCAAAAGACGGAGCACCTGCTGCTAAAACAGGTACAACTCCTGGTACAGCAGCCCCTGGTGCCGGTGCAAAAGGAGGAAAAGATGCCAAAGCAGGTAGCGGTAGCGGTCGTCGTCGTGACCGTCGCGAAGAGGTATCTCAGAAAGAGGTATCCGATAATATCAAAGCCACTATGGCCCGTATGGGTGGTGGTAACGTCCGTGGTGGAGGTGCTAAAGGAAGAGGCCGTCGTCGTGATCGCTCAGAGCAGGATGATTTCAACTCGGATCAGGATGAGGCAAAAGTACTGCGCGTAACGGAGTTTATTTCGGCTAACGATCTGGCTTCCTTTATGGACGTAACCGTGCAGGAAGTAATATCGGTATGTATGAGCATGGGTATGTTCGTTTCAATCAACCAGCGTCTCGATGCCGAAGCCATTACATTTATTGCCGATGAATTTGGCTACGCAGTAGAGTTCATCTCAGCCGAAGAGGAAGTACAGAACGATGTTTCCGTAGAAGTAGATAGTCCGGATGATCTGGTCGAGCGTGCGCCAATCGTTACCATCATGGGACACGTTGACCACGGTAAAACTTCCTTGCTTGATTATATACGCCAGGCCAATGTGGCGGGCGGTGAAGCCGGAGGTATTACACAGCACATTGGTGCTTACAGTGTTAAAACCAAAACGGGCAAGCAAGTTACCTTCCTTGATACACCTGGTCACGAAGCCTTTACAGCCATGCGTGCCCGTGGAGCCCAGGTAACGGACGTGGTTATCATTGTTATCGCGGCTGACGACAGTGTCATGCCTCAGACGCGTGAAGCCATCAACCACGCTCAGGTAGCCGGTGTGCCTATCGTATTTGCTTTCAGTAAAGTAGATAAGAATGGTGCTAATACCGAAAAGATTCGTGAAGAGCTGGCTAATATGAACCTCCTTGTTGAAGACTGGGGTGGTAAGTACCAGGCTCAGGAAATATCATCCAAATCCGGAATGGGTATAGATGACCTGCTGGAAAAAGTATTGCTGGAGGCTGAACTTCTAGAGCTGAAAGCCAATCCTAACCGTCGGGCCGTAGGTACAGTTATCGAAGCCTCGCTTGATAAAGGTCGTGGTTATGTGACTACTGTATTGGTAGAGACAGGTACCCTTAAAGTAGGAGACGTACTACTGGCCGGAGCTAACTTTGGTCGTGTGAAGGCCATGACCGACTACCGTGGGAAGAAGCTGAAAGAAGCCGGACCTTCAACTCCGGTTCAGGTACTGGGTCTGAGTGGAGCGCCACAGGCAGGTGATAAGTTCAACGTGATGGAGAACGAGCGTGACGCCCGTGATATAGCCAATAAGCGTGAGCAGATCCTGCGTGAGCAGAACATGCGTACCCGCAAGCACATTACCCTGGAAGAAATCGGCCGTCGTAAGGCGATCGGTAGTTTCAAAGAACTTAACCTGATTGTGAAGGGTGACGTGGATGGTTCAGTTGAGGCCTTGTCAGACTCGTTGCTGCAGCTGTCTACACCTGAAATCCAGGTGAGCATTATCCACAAAGCGGTAGGTCAGATATCCGAGTCGGATGTGAACCTGGCTATCGCTTCTGATGCAATCATTGTAGGTTTCCAGGTCCGTCCTTCGCCTAACGCCAAGAAGATGGCCGAGCAGGAGCAGATCGAGATCCGCCACTATTCTGTAATCTACCGTGCGATCGAAGAGATTAAGGATGCGATGACCGGTATGCTTGCACCAACGGTGGAAGAGTTTGTGACTGGTAATATTGAGATTCGTGAGACCTTCAAGATCAGCCGTATCGGAACCATTGCCGGATGTTATGTAACGGATGGCTTTGTGAAGCGTAACAATAAGATCCGGATCATCCGTGAGGGTATTGTTATCCATACTGGTGAGATCGACTCCCTCAAGCGTTACAAGGATGATGTGAATGAAGTTCGCTCCGGATACGAGTGTGGTTTGAATATCAAGAACTTTAATGATATCGAAGAAGGCGACATTATCGAGAGCTTCGAGCTACGCGAAGTGAAGCGTACTTTGTAATATAAAATTTCATTAATGTGAGAAAGCGGCCTCCTGGTATCAGGAGGCCGCTTTTTTTATTTGCCAGTTAGCTTTTCTACTCTTCTGGGGAATAACTTCCTCTTGCTCTGCAACACAGGATAGCCTTAGTCCTGCTCTGGATGATTTTTAGCCTACGGAACAGTTATTTTATTCTTAGCGCTATACACCTGTTTCTAAACAGTAATAGTTATGAAAGACTCGAAAAATCGTGATAACGAAGATAACTCAATGGCTCACTATGTGAGTGAGGATAATGTTAAGGATCAGAAACCTATGACATATGATCCGGATGACAATATGCCCAAGACTACAACCGGAGTAGGACAGGACTACCGGGATGTACCTCTGGAAGAATCGGATCCTGATAAGGGATACAGTGCTAACGGAGGGCAGGCCAAGTGGGAAGCTACACTTCCACTGGCTGATGAGGATATGGACCGGAGACAATCGGATGAGAAAAAGAATGAAGACCTCCAGGATAGCTATGAAATGATGAAGAAGAATAGTAAGGAAGAAGGAGGCGAATAATAGTTCTAGTGTATCAAAACCTATAAATGCAGAGGAATCATGAAGAATCGTAATATATCACCTGAGGACAATGAGAATTTGGACCAGGATCGCATAAGACAGGAACGAACTAACCTGACCATGGTAGACCGTAGGCCCGGTGAGAGTACGTTCCCCAACGGAACCAAGAATCACTCAACCCGCTATGACCATGCCCAGAACGACATCCCTCTGGAACTGATTGGGGATGTAACCTTAGAGAATAGCCTGCATATAGTAGATGATTTGTCTGAGGCTGAGCGACGGGCTTTCGTTGAGGATGAGTTCAAAGATGATGATCTGGATGATCTGACTATGGAAGATCTCGAACGTGATAATGAAGATGATGAGGACTTCCGATAAGTAATATACATACTGGAGATACTACGCAGAGACCGCCTTAGGGCGGTCTTTTTTTGTATCAATTCACTGGTTTATCTATGTAAGAAAAATGTGTGTTTAGAGTAAAAAATAATTAGCTTGTGTGATATATATATTATAGATATGTTTTATATTTGTAATACAAAGGTGAGCTATTCAGGTTAATTATGGCTGTTTTGTCACACTTTTGTTTTACTGTATTACTTATTTCTATTGTACACTCAGACATGAAAGCAAACAACGAGTTAAGCACTCAAAATGGAGAAGAGCAGAATCTGCGTTCCTATCAGTTGATGCGGGTGGATGAAGAGTCAGGTGAAACCCTAATCATGGACAAGTACCTGTACTTTGAAGGTCGTCCGCGTGAGTATCGCTTCAACGGACAGAGCGGCCAGTTCAACCTGTACGGTGATCGTATCCTGACTGATGAAAAAGGACGGATGCTGACAAGCTTCTCGTTTCAGCCTGTGGCTTACCGGATTTTTGAAGATACGCTCTTTGGACGTACCGTCCGTGAACTGTGGGCCGAGATATTCTTTGTGGATGATGAGGATTGTGTTTCATCCATTATGTTCAATAATACTTCTGTCAACGAGCTATATCGTATGATGGAGCCGATTCTGTACGAGCGGCAGACACTATGTGATGTAACAGTTACAGTACGCCCGGAGAAAGTAGTTAGCAAGGCCGATCCGACTAAGTCATGGTTCATTGCCCGCTTCTCCTATGAGACAGCTCCTGCCAGCCGCGTACGCGAGCTGCGTGAATATACCCGTGATCACCGTGTGTATCGTAGCGAGACCCTGACCAGTGGTGCTCAGCACAAGCTGATCTCACGGTCATACTACAACGCACTGGAGTCGCTGGATGACTACTCACTGAACAGTTCGGCAGAGGCAGCTTAAAATAAAGAAGAGTCGGTATGTCAATGATAGCATTAAGAGGCGATAAGGTACTATATCTGGTAAATCCTGATACGGTCGAGCTGGTTGAGGTTGAGCCACATCAAACACGACTGGTTACCACCCACCAGACGATAGTAGTGGATACCGATGAGAACCTGGAAGCCCTGATGCATTTATGTGGGCCGGAAGATCTGCATGAACTGTTGACACTGACCTTGCCGCCGTTAACCCGCGTAAACGACCTGCCCTTTTAGAGGGCGGTCAGGTTGCCCGGCTCCCGGTGAATTACCTCGCGCAGAATCATAATCTGCTGCTTGAGTAGCTGGATAGTATCATCACGATCGCTAAGTTGTCGCTCAAGCATGTTGTTCCGCTCACGAAGTACGACTAGCTCACTGGAAGTGGCTGATGAGTCGGTTTGTGAAGTAGGGCTTTCGGTTGATTTACCTGCCGTGCGTAACTGAGTGCTTTTGAAGGGTTCTCCGGCTCCCCTCAGTAACCAGTCACCGTTGATATCCTCAAAACGGTTGACAATACTGATCAGGGTTTCGTAGCTGGGCTTAGTCTTGCGGCGCAGTATAGTGTAAAGTTTGGCGGGTTTATCGAAGCCAAGTTCTTTACTGAGTGCATAAGCCGTCAGTCCTTTGGAGGCCATTATGTACTCAAGACAGCCGTAAATATCGCTTTGTTTTTCCTCTGTTTCGGGGGTGTTGCGGGCCATGGTGTATTCTATTTTAATTGCATTTATTTCAAAATTAGATAAAAGTTATTTATCTAAACAACTTAAAGCGTAAAAATAATTTGACCATGAGTGGGCAAGACTATAAAAATAATTTAGGAGAAGAGGCTGCTATCGATACCAAACGGTGGCGACCTGAAGACCTGCTCCTGAAATGGTTGAAGGCTATGAGCTGGCAGGAAATAGCCGCTGATAGTGATGATCGTGCTGTAGAGGCATACCGGGCAGTGGAGTTGAGTGTACGACTTCAGGATGCTTTTGAGGCTCCCAAGCTTCGTGATATTACACCCCGACTTGGCGAAGAAACTGTCCTGAAACTACTGGCCTTTGCGTGGGTGCAAAATGAGAGCCGCCGCAGAAACACCGTAGAGTCGGTGGAGCAGCTGCGTTTCTATGCACAGTTTATGCTGACTACTTATCCACTGGAAAGCGTCAAGGATATTATCTATGCTTTCAGGAGAGCTGGCACAGCCCACAATTTTCCTCAGGACATCATGACTGAGTACCTTGAGTGGAAGAGCCAGAAGCTGGAAGAATGGCACCGAAGCCTGACGAATTCTTCTGAGCCCTTACCCGAATGGATTTTGAAACAATGTCCCCCCCACTGGTTAACAAACAAGAACAGAAATGAAGCAACAGAAAATAGCAATAATGCCAACAGCGCCGACAAAGCCGCTTAAGAAAGAAGTAGATAAAAAAGAAGTAGATAAAGCTGATAAAACCGAAGCTAGAAAAGAAGTTGCCTGGCAGAAGTGGATCAAGCAGAATGTCGTGTACGTAAGTCCGGATGTTTGGGGTACAGACTTTTCGGAGCGATACCATGCGGATAAAACCATTGCTGACCTACGGAAGCTTCCTACCCGGGTGCTGGTGGATACACCTACACTTGACTACCTGGTTCGAGACCCTTCGCGCCTTTCACATAATGCCCTGCTGATCCTGAATGACGCCGATACAGAATGTATAGTAAGTATGGCTACCTGGTGGGAGTGGGCCGAAAGGGTAAGAGACGGACAATATATGCTACGCGCTGACTTTGGTGCCTTTGTGACCCGCATGACTAAGAGCTTCGGCCTGGCTGTTGCCGAGCTGAATCCACAGGCTATGAATGAGTTTACTCGCCTTCAGGCTGTAAACCAAACAGTAGAAGTAGCGGGTGGTTCAAAGTCAGGGCCAGCTAACCAGTTGCTCAGTAATGAGAATATATTTAATCGCTGGTTAGTAGCCCATGCTGTATCCCTGGAGATACCGCTACTGACTCCTGATCTGAACTTTGGTGCCTATAAGAAAGCGGGTCTGAAGGTAATCTGGTAAATATTTACCTGCCACTGGCGGGCTGCTCTTCCGGGAGCCAGCCCGTCGCGCCATCTTCTGTCCGTACTAATTGATACTTTTCGTAGTACCCCAGTACCTCTACCGTCTCACTCCCAGTAAGAGATCGGACCGTACCAGCTCCACCAACGGGCTGTGCGACTAGCGGTAGTGGGGTATTTAGCTTTCTTCGGGTAATCTGCCCCTCGATGGGTTGTAGTGTAGTACTACCTATATACCCATTCGTGCCATCCGGTAGCAGTACCCGGTATCCCTTTGCCGTTTGGCCGGTAATCCATACCACTGAGTGCCGCTCCAGGCTGGCTAGTCTTTCCTTCAAATCTGACGTACGAAATACAGTGGCTTTCTGAGCCAGTCGGGCGGTATCGCCCAACCATTTGGTAGTGGCTAGCTTTGGAAGCCTTTCGGGGCGGTCGTCAACATAGGGTAGGGGATTACGGGCTCCTGACCAACCACCATAGATTCCGAAGTGCAGGTGCGGAGCAGTGGTGATAGCATTTCCGGTATTACCTACAGTACCCAATGTATCGCCTTTTTTAACGCGCATCCCTACCGAAACAAGCTGCGAATCCAGGTGAGCATAATAAAGGGATACGCTTAATCCTGTTACTGACACCGACACTACCTTACCTCCCAGATTATTAGTACCTACATTAGATACAAAGCCGTCAGCGGCAGCTACGACCGGAGTACCTCGGGGTGCCTTAATATCAATGCCTTCGTGGCTACGTCTTCCCGCATCACGGTCGGCTCCCCAGAAGCTGATAATATCAGACCGTCCCCGACCTGCTACCGGAAATCCTAGTACAGGCTCTGTTTTTAGATCAACTGTAATCGTAGCTTCATCACGTAAGCCGGTCTGAAGCCGTAGTAACAGCGATTCATCTTTACCACTTCCGTAAGTGATTACTGAATCGTCCTTAGCCATATAAGTTACGCGCTCAGTATTCCCCGTCTCAGATATTTTGAATAAGTCAGCGAAGAGTCGCAGGGTACTGTCATTACCACTGGAGGAAGTTGATACTATCAATCGCCTGCCGGCGGGAAGGGTAAAGCAGTAGGAATGGGCTGAAATAGAATCGCCGAAATAATCCTTCTCCCGGTAGGGTACCGTTACCAGTAACGAATCTGATAGTACAGATTCACCCTGTCGCAACCAGGCTCTGCCGGCGGGTGTGCGGTCTAGTTTTTGTCGCCGCAGATCACGTTCGTAGAACTCCCGGGGTGTAGTCGGGAACCACTGGGTTATAGGTGGTATCCGAAGATTACAGGAGGCCATGCTCCCGACAATGACTAATAGTATACATCTATTTATGAAACTCTTCATATAAGCCAATATCAATTGTTACTACACAGATAAGTACAAATCTGTGCCAGTGGGTAATAATTGATATAATTATATCATATATGAAGAAGTACTGACCCCTGAGTATGCTACACTCAGGCGGCGCGGCGGCGGTTATTAGCCATAGCTCGCTCATCGTAGAGTGAGAGCCCTGCTCTTACAGCCGTTTCAAATTCTGACCGATTCATTTTGCAGTCTTCCTTGATCCTGATGCAGTTAGAGGTGATGTAGCCCAGGGTAGCTACCTCCTGCTTTATGATTAGTTGTGCGGCTTGTTTTCCCCTCATGATATCGCTGTTTTATATCGTAAATATAGCGCAAATATTTATCATATTATACCAGTTGTATGATAAAAGTTAATTATAAATTTAGTATATTTGACTATAGATAAACAACCTGTTATAGTCATATGAGCAGTAGTGTAGTAAGGCAAAAAAAGCCTCTGTCGAACGGTGAAGTAGAACTGGAAAGGGCATTGCGGCCGCTTTCATTCGATGACTTTACCGGTCAGGAAAAAGTCGTAGAGAACCTCAAGGTATTTGTGCAGGCGGCCCGTCAGCGTGAGGAACCCCTGGATCATGTCTTGCTGTACGGACCTCCGGGATTGGGTAAGACTACGCTTTCCCACATTCTGGCTAACGAAATGGGGGCAGGTATCAAGACGACTACCGGACCCGTACTGGACAAGCCCAGTGAGCTGGCCGGTATCCTGACGAACCTGCAGCCGGGGGATGTACTCTTTATAGATGAGATACACCGGCTCAACCCGGTTGTAGAAGAATACCTCTACTCCGCTATGGAGGATTTCAAGATTGATATAGTATTGGATACAGGGCCTAATGCCCGTACAGTTCAGATTGGGCTGAGTCCTTTTACATTGATAGGCGCGACTACGCGGGCTGGTTTGCTTACTGCTCCATTGCGTGCCCGGTTTGGGATCAACTCCCGGCTTGAGTATTATTCGGCGGAGCTATTAGCCTCTATCATCAGTCGTTCGGCTACAATGTTGGGAAGTCCTATCGAAGATGCCGGAGCGAAGGAACTGGCTACCCGGAGCCGGGGTACTCCACGTATTGCCAACAACCTGTTACGTCGTACGCGTGACTTTGCTCAGGTACTGGGTGATGGTACTATTACGCTGGATATTGTGAAGCGGACGCTGGTGGCTCTGGAAGTAGATCAGGGGGGACTCGACGATATGGACAACCGTATCCTGATGGCTATTATTGAGAAATTCAAAGGTGGCCCGGTCGGGTTAAGTACTATCGCCACCGCTATTGGTGATGAAGCCGAAACCATTGAGGAAGTATACGAGCCTTATCTGATTCAGGAGGGATTCATAAAGCGTACACCCCGTGGACGTGAGGTGACCGAAAAAGCCTACCTGCATTTGGGGCTGAATCTGCCCGACCGCTTCATGCTAGACCAGGCGGCCTAGTAGCAGACCGCTGGTTATTATAGACTGTAACTAATTAGGAAGCCGGAGGTGCTAAACTCTTGTAAGGCAAAAGGTTACTTATAAGTTACAGTCTATAATATGGAATTTTTATACGTACAATATCGTTATATTATTACTAAGATATAGTTGCAATGGAAGAAGCAAATGAGAAAGTAAAATGGGAGGAGCAAGAGCAGTGGCGGAGGTCAATTCCGGCGCAGGTCTTCCTTAACCATTTTTTCGGAATTCAGAGGCATATCCTGCACCTGCGTGACAACTATTCGCTCGCAGACCGGCCCTTGTTTCAGTCATTCGCTCCTGCGTTAACAGAAGAGCGTATTGGGCATGCTGAAAAGATGCTTATCCAATGCTGGAACACTGAGTATGCCTTGCGCGCTACGGCTGCCAATGGTGACGAATCTTATCTCCGTAATGCTCTGCACTGGACGTTTCCACAGGCCTATTACTGTCTGTTGTTCGGAGCTAAAGCATTTCTGGCGGTACAAGGTGGCGTAGCGACAAGTGAAAATATAGTGCGGTTGCGCCTGGGACGTCTGGTGACGGAAGGGTGGTATACTTATCCGGTTAGTTTTGCTGCCTTCGGCGCACCGGGTCATTTTAGTATGCGGGCTTTGCCAGAAGGCTTCCGTACTCCTAATCTGCAGCTTGTCGATACTCCTAAGGAGTCACAGGCACAGGTTGGGCAGTTTTTACGAACTACCCGTACTATGCAGGCACAGGCGCTACGGCGACGCCAGCAGGCTGATCCTGAAAAGGCGCAACGCAATACAAGTACCGGAGAGATCCTGAAGAAGTTCAGTAAGAAGCATTGGGAAGCTGTTACTTATAAACTAGGTCCGACTACATTTTTTGATTTGTTCTCGCGCCTGAAGATATCAGCTACTCACCGTGAGATAGAACGATTCGTGGAGGCCGACATTGATTTCAGGTTGTTTCATCACTGCCTGCTCGAAAGTGTTCAGTATATCAATACCATCCACGAAGCCTATGTGGCTAAGGCACTGGGTAAGCAGAAGTACGAGCAGTTTGTAGAGCAGCTACCGGGCTATCTAAAGAAGGGATTTGTGCAGAAGCGATATGAGGAAGTTATCAAGCCCTTACTGATAGAAGTCAAGCCGATGGAACTACCATACCGGATGGCTAGTTAATTTGATGATAAGGTAATAGGTGTGCTGACTACCAGTGTATTAGGGTTGCGGGCACAGATATTTATAGTGGTATAATAAGGTTTAGTTTATTAAAGTTGAAATAGAGATACACAAGATGAAAGAGAATAAAGATTTTTTCCGCAGCCAGGGTGGAGGACAATACTTTAAGCGGGAAGGGGATCATGTAAAGATCGTCTGCCTGTACGAGTTCAATCCGTCTATTGAGCGGACCAAATTCAATGTTGCTTTGATTGAGGCTTTGCATTGTGAGCCTTGCGAGGCTGTCGATTTCGAAAAAGCTGAGTTAGAAGTAGCACGATTACTCGATTTGCCTATTGTGCCTTTGCATCAGCGTGCATAACCTACGTGCCCTCCTCTTATGTCATATAAGCCTGACCGTTCAAGTCAGGCTTTTTTTATACCCTGTACAGTAAGGAAGAAGGTACTATATACCAGGAAGAAGTCAGGAATTGTTTTAGCATATATGGAGAAGAAACAAAAGTCTGATGGGATAGTTTAGTTGCTACATTATATCATATGCCTACTAAAACACATGAATGTAATCCTGTCAGGTAATGTTTGAAGCCTTGCTACGAGATATTATTCCTTTGAATGACGCGGAAAGACTGGAAGCTTTATACAAGTATCAAATCTTATATACACCGGCAGAAGAGGCATTCGATAACATTACCCAGATGATGGCTCAGGTGTTCAAAGCACCCATGGCCTTTATATCCCTGGTAGATAAAGACTATGTATATTACAAAGCCCAGGTTGGTCCTTTTGGTAGAGATCGGGTCGATCGGAAGGATAGTCTCTGCTCCCTGACTATACTGGGTACTGAGCCCCTGATTATTGAAGATGCCTCCGGCGAAGCCTGTTTTCATGATAATCCCTATGTGGCTGTGGAGGGAGGCATCCGGTTCTATGCGGGAGCTCCGCTTATAACAGCGAGTGGGCATACTATAGGTACAGCTTGTATTGTAGACATTCACCCCAGAAGCTTTTCAGAGGCAGATAAGCAGTTGCTGGTACGATTTGCCAGTCTGGTTATGCATGACATTGAGCAAAGGCTTAATGCACTGAATCAAGATAGTATTCAGAAAGAGCTATCTTTTGTAGCTAATGCCATTCCACAACTAATCTGGGGGAGAGATGCGAACGGAAAGCCTTCTTTCTTCAATAAAGGTATGCTGGAATACACCGGGTTAACGCATGAACAACTAAATGACGATTGGATATATGCGATTCATCCGGATGATGTGGACAAAGTACTCGACGCCTGGCAGATTGCGAGAGATACAAGCAGTGCCTACGAAGTAGAATACCGGCTCAAAAGGTACGATGGAGTATTTCGATGGTTTTTGGCCAGAGGTACCCCCATGAAAGACAGTAACGGTATGATCGTTAAGTGGTACGGTACCTCTACCGATATTCAAGACCAGAAGAGGGTAGAGGAGGTGCTGGAACGGCAGGTACAGGAGCGCGTAGCAGAGCTACATGAAGCCGAGCAAAAAATTAAAAGCAGCGACCGGATCGTAAAGTCGATAGTTGATAATTCGCCGATCGGGATAGTAGTATATACAGCTGTTCGGGAGGGGAGCGGTACTATCACTGACTTCCGGATTCTGCACTATAATTTGCGTAGTAATCAGCTCACCGGCTACACGGATGAGGAGCGCCGGCACAATAGCTTCACCGAGATACTGGAAGGAGTTAACTCACTCGATCAATTTCAACGGTATGCTGATGTAGTGGAAACAGGAGTTGCGATGGAGCGGGAGCAGTACGTAGAGCGCACCGGTAAGTGGCTTACCCTCTCTATTGTTAAATTGGATGATGGTTTTTTGGGAATGTTGACCGATATAACTGATCTCAAAAATTCTCAGCAGGCATTACAGCAGGAGAGTCTTTTCTCGAACAGTATTCTAGATGCTTCTATCAATGCCGTATTCGCTCTGGATGCCATACTTGATAGCCAGGGGGAGATGGTAGACCTGCGGATCATGAAGATCAACAAGGCATTCATAGATATTATCGGGCTGGACGAATCTATTATTGGAAAGCGTTACCTGACTTACTTTCCTAACTCCCTGCATAACGGCATTTTTGACCTTTATAAAAGAGTATATACTACCGGACAGTCGGAGCGGAAAGACTTCTATTCGATCAATCAAAATCTTAATTCCTGGTTTGATATCTCAGCCGTAAAGCGGGATGACGCGGGTATTGTAGTCACTTTCGCCAACATTACTCTTCAGCGTCAGGCGGCAATTCAGATCGAATTGCAGAAGAATCTTATGGACAATATTCTGAAGCATTCTCCGAGTGGTATTACAGTTACTGAGGTGATCCGGAATGAAAAAGGCGAAGTTATTGATGGCCGAACCATTGTCGCAAATGCTACCTCCGAAGTGCATACGGGCATTCCGGTTGAGCTATCTTTGAAAAATACCGTTTCCGAAAACGCTCCTGGTATACTTGAAAGTCCCCTTTTTCAGCAGGCTCTGCATACGCTTCAGACCGGGGAGCCTTTTATTACTCAGTATTATCTGGAAACAACTGGCCGGTGGCTTGAGCTGTCGGTGGCGAAAATGGACGAGGACAGGCTGATTAATGTTTTTACGGATGTTACTCCCATCAAAGAAGCACAACTACGCCTGGAGCAGTCGGTTGAAGACCTCAGGCGCTCCAATGATGAGCTGGAGCAGTTTGCATACGTTGCTTCGCATGATCTGCAGGAGCCCTTACGAAAGATCCGTATCTTCAATGACATGGCTGCGGGAAAAGTAGACTTACAAAGCGACATTCGCCCATACCTTGATAAGGTGGATGAGTCGGCGAAGCGAATGGCAGGCCTTATCAGTAGCCTCCTCGACTACTCCCGTCTTTCCAGGAGCCGCTCCCGCTTTGAAACAGTAGACTTAAATACCATTATTAATAATGTACTGGTTGATTACGAGTTGTTAATCAATCAAAAGCATGCTGTTGTTACTTTAAAAGATCTGCCAAAGGTAGAGGCGATTGCTCTTCAGATGAATCAGTTGTTCTACAATCTGATCGGGAATGCTCTGAAGTTTACAAGAAAAGAGGTAGCACCGGTGATTACCATCAGAGCACAGAAGCTGGATGCAACCCGGAAGGAACAGTTTCCTCAACTGCAGCAGCATAAAGACTATGTAGAGATTGAAGTTCAGGATAATGGGATTGGCTTCAATCAGGAGTATGCCAGTAAGATCTTTACGATTTTCCAGCGGCTCAATGAGCGTGGCTCGTATGGAGGATACGGAATAGGCCTGGCACTTTGTAAAAAAGTAGTCGATACCCATAATGGGGTTCTCTATGCCGAAGGGAAGCCACGAAGTGGTGCGAGGTTTACGATACTGTTGCCCTGTCGGCAAACTTAGCCTAAGCATTTACGAAAACTAAAATACGATCGATCTGATTCCGCAAGATGAATAGGTGGAGAAAAATTGTCGCTAGCCAAGATTAATCCGAGGTAAACCTATCTAATATGCAAGAGCAACCGGATTAGTTATGATTTATAGTAGGTATTTCTTTCTGCATGCCTAAAATAAGGTACTATAAAGGGTTGTGTTTAGACATCGAATAAGCTTTTGGCACTATTATTATTAACCCGAATGACAGCTTTTTACAAATACTTTACCATCATTAAGTTGTGGAGGAAAAATTGTACAAAAATTATAAGTCTAAATTTATACTTCCTCTAAAAAGTAGCCTCAGCGGCCCTAGAGGTGTTTCTGTATAGGATAATAAACTGTATAAACATAACATATTGTATATCAGCTATATTCAATTTTTTTTGTGTATTCCACACTTATAAGTGGGGAATTGTGGAAACTGTGTGGCGGTGGTGGAGCATTGTCTACACATTCTACAATTTAGGTAATACAGGCATAAAAGTTTTTTGAATTAATTTTTATGTACTTATGCTCATTTTGAAAGCTTTAGTAGGTGAAAGGCCTTGAGAAGCCCCAGCTGGAGTTAAAACGTGGTATAATTATTTTAAGATTCAGAGGAGTATATATCTACTTCCGTTTTTAACCTTCAACAGTTTGTGAGTGAGCATCATGGATAAAGCGCACCTAAAAGAGTTCGTTCAGTGTACAGCAATGCTTTGGAACGAGCATAAGAAGAGAGAGGCCCTATACGTAGAGGCTATGAAGAAGGACGACTTGGGTTCGCTACGCCGCGTATGCAATCAAGGCCACATTAGTGCTTTACTATTTCAAAAAGAAATCCAGTGGGTTTACGATTACTTCAAGTGCATGTTGAACGACTGTGATCTGCGCGAGAATACTATCAAGTCCAACACTGTATCGCTGGATAGAATAGAAGATCGCACCCTTTTGGCACGACTGCTGAAAGACGCTGAGTACTCGACAATTCACTGTTACCAGAAGGTACTTAAGTTTCTGGATAAAGACAGCGAAGAGGCTAGTATGATGCATGAGCATATAGCCCGGTTATCTGACCTATACGAAGTACTTGCCAAAGAGGTAGGCACTCGTCAGTCGTGGGGAAGTGCTGCTCCGGTAGGAGCTTTCAAAAGAGCCGCAGCTATGTAATTGGATACTATTGATTATTCCCAAATAAACCACCCTTAACTTTTAAGTGAAACGAGAGGAGGCCCCAAGGCTTCCTCTCGTTTTTTTGCTGTTGTACTGCCTATCATGCTGATACGAATAGAAAGCCCTACTTCTGATTGGCTAGTAGGGCTTTTAGACGTTGCTCTGTCTCAGAAAGAAGTGAGTTGTCGTCGGTGGTACGAGTAAGGTAGCGTTTCAGCCGGTCCTGCTCATAAGCCAGGGTTACGGCCGGATGTACATAGTATTTACGGCATACAGCCCGTGTATTGCCTAAGTGTGCTGCCACCGCATCCAGGCAGGCGTTGACTTTACTGTTAAAGTCGCGCTGGCTGGTACAGGGTGGTTGTGTGCTCAGGAATTCAAAGGCAGTCACTGTACCCATCCAGGTACGAAAGTCTTTGGCTGAGAAGTTGCCTCCGGTATGGGTGCGAATATATTCATTTACGTGTTCAGCCTTCAACGTACTACGCTTACCGTTATCGTTAATGTACTGAAATAGTCGCCGGCCAGGCATCTCTTTATAGTGCTTGACCAATCGTGCCAACTGGGAGTCACGCAAGGTTATGTCATGCTTGATCCCTTTCTTGCCCTTAAACGTAAATCGAATGGTACTGCCTTTGATAGTAGTCTGCCTCGCATCCAGCGTAGTGATACCCGATGATCCATTCTTGACCTTGTACCGCATATTACCTACCCGTATACAGGTTTTTTCCATCAGCTTTATGACCAGTGCTGTGACCTTGTACAGGTCATCATTGCGATGGCGCAGGTCTTCTTCTATCTGCTCGCGTAGTTTGGGTAGTACATCGGAGAAGTTGAGCAGTCGGTAGTACTTCGTGTGGTTCCGGATCTGGTTCCAGAAAGGGTGATACCGGTACTGCTTACGGCCTGCTTCGTCGACACCCGTGGCCTGCAGATGCGTATTGGTATCTTGACTGATCCATACGTCTTGCCAGGCAGGAGGTATAGCCAGTGATTTAATACGATGAAGGGCTTCGGGATCTTTACATCGTACTCCCTGCTCATCTACATAATAAAAGCCTTTACCGGCGCGCTTGCGGCGGTACCCGGGGGCTTCATCACTGCGGACATAGGTGAGGCCGACAGCCTCTGCTGTACGTGCGGGGTCTTTGCGTATTTTCTTTATTTCTTTGGGAGTAAGGGCCGGAAACTCAACGGGGGCTACTCCTTGTGTAGTTGCTACTGACATACTCTATTCTTAATTAGAAAAGACAGTATGCAAAATCGGTACCCGCTAAAAGTAGGGCAGGCTGGTCCGGAAGTTGCGGAATGATGTACTCATGTCAGTTAGCAACTTCTTTGGGATGAGGATTTTCAGCCTCCTCCTATCTGACTACCGGAAAGGCTACAATCCTGACTTTAGTACATCCGTAAGGGATCAGCGTGATGGTCTCGGTGGCATCACTCACCTTGCCCTTATACAAGCCATTGCGGTCAGTGACCGGTTGCCGGGCCAGACCATCTACCAGTTGCCAGCCGGGTATTTTTCGGGCAGTAGTTTTCAACTCAATAGGGGCATTATGGATGTTCCACACGAATGAATCGGTTATAGGTCTGGTAGTGACCTGTACATTTTTTAGGGGCTCTTTGATTACCTGTTCTACCAAGCCGTAGTTCCAGTCGCCTTTGGGATAGATGCTGTAGTACTGGCCTTCGGCCTCATTATGCCCCTCTTCCCACTGTTCTTCCAGTCGTAGTGCATATACCAGCGGTCCTCGCTCAATGGTTCTGGAGTTTTTGGCCCAGTTGGAGGTCGTTACCTCCATGGGCAGGTGTAGCGTCAGTTTATCTCCGTTTTTCCAAGTCTGGTGGTGTGTATATAGCTGTCCGCCTTTGACAGTACTTATTTTTTTTCCATTCACCGTGACGGTAGCCTCCTTGCACCAGGCTGGGATTCGGAGCTGGAACGGGAAAGCCACCGCCTTCGGAGTATTTATTTCGAAGTGGATTACATCGTCGAAGGGGTAGTTTGTGACTTCATTGATGGTGATCTCTGTGTTGTCGCTGCCTACTTTAGCTTTGAGTTGGTTGGGGGCATAGGCCAGCGCAGCTAGTCCTTTACCCGGAGTAGTGTACCAGAGGTGCTGGGCGAACTTGGTCCAACCCTGGTGCATATTGGCCAGGCAGCAGGTGTATCCGCTCCGCATGCCAAATACGTTGTTCATCTCACGATCAAAGGGGAGAGAAAAATCAAAAACACCCCTCGACACCTGTACCTGATTGGCAATCTGGAAGTACTGCTTGGCGTTGAAGTCATCAGTAGTTTGGGTCGGGAGGGCGTTGAAGGTCATCCGTTCCAGAGCATCCATATAGTGTATATCACCAGTGATAGAGATGATCTTCTCCAGAGAGAACATCGACTCTACAATGGCGCACAGCTCTACCCCCTGCGTGGGATCATTGCCGTGAAGATCTTCATCACCCGAGAAGATACCCATCGGTAAGCCATGGAGCGTCATCAGGTCGTTAAATCCTGTTTTAAGCGCTTTGAGATAAGCTTCATCATTAGTCCGCTGGTAGTTGATGGCGGGAGCTTTCAGAGCCATACCTACGTTTACGGCGTGCCGGTGCATCCAGTTCTGGCTGTTTTGGTTAGTAGCCGCTCCAATGGCCCAGTCGCGGTTGCCCAGCCAGGTACTCCAGGGGAATGACTGCGCCTCTATCAAGGAAGCCAGCTCCAGCAGGGACCGGTCCTTTGTGATGCTATACAGCCACTGGGCCATCATGGCATTGTCGGTACCGCGAGAGGTAGCCCATTCGGTCCATTTACCCACAGGGCACTTCTTGAGGCTTTGCAGCTGGTAGTGGAAGTACTTCGTCATGAACGGGATGACGCGCGGGTCCTGCGTTGCCGTGTAGTACTGCTGCAGTACTTTCAGCATAATCATCTTGGGCCACCAGTCTTCACCCTGTTCACAGTTATCAGCAGTAATCTGTACTCCCTGCTCCCGCTCTGCCTTCGTGATAGGGCCAAAGTAGCCCGAAGGCCGCTGATGGTCGAGCGTCCAGTTGATGTACTTCAATACTTTTTCCTGAAGAGGCTTGCTGTCTAGCAGGTAAGCCAGCGGTACCGCGCCATCCAGCCAGTAGGGTGTTTCTTCCCAGCCGTCACCTTTACCCCCAAGCCAGCCATTATCTTTACTGATCTTGGCGTGTACTTCATCCAGGTGCCCGGTCGTACCTTTCTGCATAATCATGAGCTGATTCCGAAGCCAGCCTGTAGGCTTGACAGCCCCCAGAGGAAGTTCTATAAAGACAGGCTTAGTATAGGCTTCATCACCAGCCTGTTTGCCAGCGGTACCCGGTTTCTGTGGGCCAGAGGTAAAGGAGGTTAACAGTAGCAAAGTAGCGGCCAGAGATAGCGATTTCATGAGTGAGATGCTGGTTATTGGATAAGGAGCCATTTTCTACACAAGCAGAAAAGAGGTTGCATCTAATCATGCAGGGACATAAAACAGGAAGGTCTGTACGCTTGTCGGTACAGACCTTCCTGTTTTATAAAGTAACAAGTAGATAAGCTACTAGCTGGCTGGTTGATTCTGAAACGCAGCAAAGATATTTCGTGTAATTTTTTCAGCCGAGATGTTATGTTCCTCACCCGGATACAGAATATACGAACTGGGAACACGCAGGGCTTTGAGCTTTTTATAAAGAAGTACCCCGTGCTGGTTAGAAACAAGGTTGTCATCGGCACCATAAAGCAGAATAGTACGGGGAGAGCGGAAGCTGGCCAGATAAAAAGGGCTAGCCTGAATAAAAGCATCGAGAGGACCTTCATACTTAGCGCCTATTAGGTACTGCACATTCGGCTGTAGACTTTTATCAACCAGTTCCTTCATACATAGCTCAGTAGGGGCAGCAACTGCTACAACAGTCTGAATAATTTGATTTTTATTATCCCCATAGGCATGAGTAAGGGCAATATGTCCGCCAGCGCTAACTCCGGCTATCATGTAGCCCTTGTCTTTAATATTATACTTGCCGGCATTTTCAACCAGATAATCAACCGCGGCGCTGATATCCTCACGCTGGAGTGAAATCAGATTGCCGCTATCCGTAGCGATACGGTAATTTACGTTAACAATAGCCAGGTTTTTCTTAGCCTTTTTCAGTAATCCTACTGTCGAGGCCAGGTAAAATTTATCACCCGTAGTCCAGCCACCTCCGTGTACAAGAATCACAACCTCAGCTGGATTCTTTTCCAATGAAAGTGGCAGCGTTATATCAAATTTCTGCAGCGGACCTTTCCCATACGGCACGTCATTAATCTCTACATAATCAATAATAGGGTCATTAAGAGTAGTGGTAGTGGGATCGACAAACCCTAAATCCTGACATCCGGTAAATATCAAAGAAATTACGCCTAGGGCAAGGCACAGAGCCATACGTATTCCTTTGCGAGAAATATAAAAAGTACCCATAGTCATATAAGTTTATGTCTGTTTTGCCTATAAAATATGCGTAGAAGCAGAGGATATAGATGTACATATAAGCATAAAACCCATGCCATTGTTATATTATCCGCTTTACCATTTAGTAATCGGCAGAAAATGCACAAAATCGGGTACTTTTTCTTTAAATCTTTATAAATAGCTTTTTCTTGTACATCCAGTATAGTACAAGCCATTGCACCAGTAAAATCACTCCTCCGCTTATTAGTGTGCGGTACGTAGAGCCGAATAAAAGATCATACTGCTGGCTTATATGTATTCGAAATGACTGATCAATGAAGCCTACTACTGTATGTGCCAGTACGTAGGCCGCGATAGAATTCATACCAACTACGATGAGCGGTAAGAACCACCTGCGGGTCTGAAGGATATCTACAACATAATAAAATCCTGCCAGTAAGATAAAGCACCATCCTCCACTGAATAAGGTCCAGGTAGGGGTCCAGATTCTTTTGATGTTGGGAGCGATACCCGACCAGTTAAGGATAACAGCTACTGCAAGTAGCAGTACCCCCGTAATCAACAATCGCTTCAATAGCGAACCGGCCGAAGTTCTGCCCTTGATCCACTGTCCGGCCAGCAGGCCCAGGATCATGGTACCCAGGGTCGGGATAAAGCTAAGTGTAGCATAGCCTCCTCCGTTGTAGAGGAAGGGCTTCTCGCGCGGGAACAGGTTCAGGAACCATCGGTCAAAAGCCCAGGCGGCATTAGTATTCTTGTTCCAGTGAGCGGCAAAGCCCTGTAAGTGGTGGGGCCAGTCGGCTGCTACCCCGGCCTGTGCCCAGTCAAAATCCGGCCCGGGTAGGGGATACAGAGCAAAGAGCAGCCAGTAGCCTACCAGTACTGCTGCCAGGGCGGCCCACTGGATTCGGGGAGTAGTGAATCCCAAAGCAAACAGAAAAGGGTAGCCAAGACCTATCTGCGTTAGCGTATCTTCAAAAGTAAAATTAGTCTGCTGGCTGTACATAGACCGCAGAAAGATACCCAGCAGGATCAGGATCAGTGACCGGCGTAGCATGTGTAGCCACAGGTAGGTAGTACTGTGTCCCCTGCTGGACCGGCTGGCTATAGAGTAAGGCAGCGCTACCCCTACCAGAAAAGTGAACGAGGGCTGTATAAGGTCGTGCAATGAACATCCTACCCAGGGCACGTGGTCCTGGTGGTGATGAAGAAACGACCAGAACGAACTACCAGGGGCCGCTTCGGCTACGTGAGCAAACTCGAGTACTTCAGCCATCATTAGCAGCATGACAAATCCACGGTACGCATCTACGGAAGATAGCCGCTGAGGAGGAGTAAGAGTAACGGTTTCCTGCCGGGGCAGGGAAGGATTCAGGAGTGTGTCCATCGTTAAGGTTGGAGTAGTTTTTTAGTTGATATGATTCTGCCGTCTGCTTCCAGTACTACCAGCTGGATCGGTTGGGCGTTAGTACTTTCAAGCTGTAATTGAGAATGATGAAGGCCGGGAGCCAGCCTGCCCAAATCCTTCTGGAGCGTTGCTCTGCCCCACAGGTCAATGGTTAATAATCGGACAGCAGAGACGGTAGGTAAGTTAAACTGTATCTGTACCTGCTTATGGAGGGCAGGATTAGGTGATAGCAGCAGGAGTGCTTCATTATTGCTGGCAGAAAGGCTACCCGTGACATCAGACCTAAAAGGAAGCAGCGCTTGGTCCATCCACTTCAGGCGCAGGCTGATCCAGTCCTTGAGGTATTTGACTTCATCCTGATAGGTATTGCCTACGTAGTAGTTGGGCCATAACTTCTGGCCTATAACCGGCCATCGCTGAAAGTTTCGTATCGGAGCTTCGTCCAGGCTGGTGATCGTGGAATCAATATACTGGTGGACTCGGTCGGTTTTTAGTACATCTTCCCTCAGCGACTGGTACCTCAGCCGTACCTTACGCGCAAAGTTGAAATCCATCAGCAGCCGGTTCCACCAGAATGGCATCTGGTTGGGCTCATTCTGGCATACATTATTAAAGTCAAAAGCCCAGCCCATGTACGATTCACCCTGGCAGAAGTCAACGTTGCCGTACGCAAGGTTGAAGTCCCAGATCGGCCCCATTACCAGCTTTCCGCCTTTGCTTTCACGGTCCTTATAAAAGAAAGTACTTATACGATAGGCATCCACATTACGGCATACTTCGTTAATGATCAGATAGTCTACCCAGGAGTCCACATTTATGTACTTGGGATAGCCGGTGGCTTCATCCCGATAGCCCTCACTTTTCAATGCCGTTTCGAAGCTGGTCAGGTACTCCTTAATGTAGTTGAACTGAGCCTCTGTGATGTCTTCAATTTTGGGAAATTCGATTTGAATCGGGATAGACTTGTTGGATGAGGACTTAAAGGGCGACTCCCACGTACGCGAAGCTGAGCCTTCAGTTTTGTCCAGTTTCAGGATATAGCCTCCCGTCAGCGCGTCGCCGGATGTATCGCTACTCTTTAGATTTGAGATATTAATCCGGTTCTTGTCACGCTTTATTTTTTCCATCAGGATATAAAGACCCTGATACTGGTCGTTCAGGATTACTTCGCAGTAGCGGGTTGGAGTAGCGTAGTGAGAGCTGAATTGCCGGTACAGCCCGTAGGTGAGTACTTCCCGAACCAGGGTCTTGTCGTTATAGGTCGCATTAAGTACCCAGTCCTCCTCGGCAGGCATACCCAGCAGCGGTGCACTGACACCTTCTTCTCCTTTGGCGTCACGCAATTCAAAGCCGTAGGGCTTCTTTGGAAAAAGTATCCGGGAGGAAGACCCCCGCTGTTCAATTCCTATCGTACTTTCGAAAGAAGGCTTGTCAGTAGGAAAGTTGGTCTTGCCGGGGCCATTGTCAATAATCTTCAAAGAGGCTACGATCTTGGGCTCATTAGGAATTGCCTGGCCCCTGGTGTCGATGATCAGAATGGGTAAGGTGGACGAATCCAATAGCTGAGCCACTGCCTGCTCACCTATAAATACGACACCGAATACGATCCAGAGTAAAAGTAACTTTCTCATAGGCAGAGTGGCTGAAAGATGAGGTGAGACGGGACTTATAAAAAAAGCCTCTTCCCAGTAATAGGAAAGAGGCTTTTCTAAGAAAGCTAATGTATTTCTAGCTAATGTTCTGCTTTTTCAGCTCCTTAACGGCATGGTCAGCGGCGCGGGCGGTCATGGCCATGTAGGTGAGTGAAGGGTTTACGCAGGAGGCCGAAGTCATAAAGGCTCCGTCTGTTACGTATACGTTCTCAGCACCCCACACCTGGTTGTTACCATTCAGTACCGAAGTCTTGGGGTCACGTCCCATACGGGCAGTACCCATTTCATGGATACCAATACCCAGGTTCTTGGTAGTATCGTTGTACGGATTTACATTCTTGAATCCGGCAGCTTCGAGCATTTCGGCGGCATCATTCATCATGTCTACGCGCATTTTACGCTCGTTTTCACCGTATGCCGCATCAAATACAACCAGGGGTAGTCCCCATTTGTCTTTTTGGCTGGCGTGCAGGTACATACGGTTGCTCTCCTGAGGAAGTACCTCACCAAAACCACCCAGGTTCATACGCCAGGCACCGGGCTTAGAGATTTCCTCTTTGAAGGCGGCACCAAAACCATCCATGCTGCTACCACGGCCCCAGCTATCACGGCTGGCAGCACCCTGGTATCCAAATCCGCGCAGATAGTCACGCTTGTCGTTGCCCCAGTTGCGGTAACGGGTCACGTAGATACCATTGGCACGGCGACCAAAGTAGTACTTGTCCTGATGACCGTCAAACTCACCGCCTGCGCCTACGCCCAGGTGGTGGTCCATGATGTTGCGGCCCAGCTGATCACTTTCGTTGCCCAGTCCGTTGGGGAAGCGGCTCGACTTGGAGTTGAGCATGATAGAAGCCGAGGCAATGGCCGAAGCATTGAGGAAGATAATCTTGGCGAAGTACTCACGGGCTTCCATCGTATTCTGATCGATTACCCGTACGCCAGTCGCTTTTCCAGCCTTATCGTCATAGATTACTTCGGTAACGATAGCGTCAGTAACCAGAGTAAGGTTGCCGGTTTTCTGGGCAGCCGGTAGTGTACCCGCCTGGGTGCTGAAATAGCCACCGTAAGGACATCCGCGCATACACATGTTACGGAACTGACAAGCCGCACGACCAAGAGCAGTCTGGTGCTCCTGAGGAGCAGTCAGGTGAGCAGTACGGCCGATGATCATATGACGTCCGGGGAATTTAGACTCAACAACGTTTTTTACCTGCGTTTCAACGCAGTTCATCTGCATAGGAGGTTGGAACTGTCCATCAGGCAGTACATCTAGGCCATCCCGTGAACCACTCACCCCGATAAACCGCTCCACGTAGTCATACCAGGGAGCAATATCTTTGTAGCGGATCGGCCAGTCGATAGCTATGCCTTCTTTGGCGTTGGCCTCAAAGTCAGCTTCGTTCCAGCGGTAGCTCTGGCGACCCCACATAATCGAACGGCCTCCCAGGTGGTATCCTCTGATCCAGTCAAACGGACGATCCTCCAGGTAGGGGTTCTCCTTATCGTTTTCAAAATGGTGGCGGTGCTCTTCGTTAGCGGTATAGCCCGTACGATAGTTAGCCCAGTATTCTTCGCGAGCCAGGGTACTTACCCGGCCGCGGTGTTCAAATTCCCAGGGAGCGAGGGTGGCGGTTTTGTAGTCAACTACGTGCTTAATATCACGTCCGCGCTCCAGCATCAGTACCTTCAGGCCTTTTTCAGTAAGTTCTTTAGCTGCCCAGCCTCCACTGATACCCGATCCCACTACAATGGCGTCGTAGGTAGCTTGTTGTTTAGCTTTTATGTTAAGATTCATGAGTAGTAGTAATATAAAAGGAGTTAACAGAAAGCGAATAGGAGGGAGGGTTAAATCCCGTTATTCACCTATGATTATAAATTACATAGCCCAGGCTTTCTGACCGGGTTTGAGGTCGATGCATCCTTCGTACTTGGTAGGTACCGCTACGTATTCCAGAGCTTGAGTAGCTCCCTGCTCTGATGTGAAGTAACCTAGTAGTGTAAGTTCTTTCATCAGGCGGAAGAAAGGTACCCCCGGCTCTTCGAAGACTTTACCCGCTTCTTTGGCTTTGGTCCGTTCTTCTCCTATTTTTTTCAATTCTTCATTGGATTCCTTCTCGAGTGCAGTCAGGATCTGAGTTCTTTTCTCAGGTGTGGCATCCATGAAATCCTCATCATTGAGTTTTTCCAGACCTGCGGCGAATTTCTCCTGATCCTTGGTGTAGTAGCAGTCTTTGAGCATTGTCTGAATGAACTCTCCGACCTTGGCATCTTTGGCACCAGGGGTGTCTGTTTTTGGGATAATAGTTTCAGCAACTTCTGAAACAAGGGTCAGCTGATCGTTAGAGAACGCAAAGCTGGTAGCTTTGGTCGTTTCGTCAGCGGTCTTGCAGCCTTCCAGAAAGGCGACTAGTGTGGGGGCTGAGAGCGTTCCCCCCATTAGTAGCGCCACGCGGGCAAGAGCATCACGTCTATTCATTAGGTTGTATTTTTATAAAAAGGGTTAACAATGCAGAATGTAAAAATACATTTGGTTTGTACAAAATATGAAATAATAACGTCTTTATTTTTGAATTATTTGTATCTAAAATAGATAATATATCAATACCAGGCATATTGTTTTTGAAATTTTCTAAAACTTGATCTGAAGAATCTGGTTTGAATTAAATCCATGTGAGAGCTGTTGTCGAATGAACAGTTCATCAGTAATCATCAAAAAGAAAAGCATATGTTTAAGCCAATAACTCCAGCTATAACTATAGATATTGTTTCGGATGTAGTATGTCCCTGGTGCTACGTGGGCAAAAAGCGTCTGGAAACGGCACTGACGGAGCTGCCGGAGGGGTCAGAAGTAAATATTACCTGGCACCCTTTCCAGCTTGACCCTACCATACCTGATCAGGGTATGGAGCGGGAGGAATACTTCCTGAGAAAGTTTGGTAATGAAGGTAAAGTAGAGCAGATGCATGCTCACCTGACCAACATAGGTCACGAAGTAGGTATTGACTTCCGGTTTGATACGATCACTTACGTGCTGAATACGATCTCCCTGCACAAGCTTTTGCACGTAGCCGGGCAGGAGGGCTTTAAGGACAAGGCCGAAGAGATTCTGTTCAAAGCGTACTTCACCGATGGTAAAGATCTCAGGGAGGCGTCGGTACTGGCCAAACTGTTTGAGCCTTTCGGTTGGAATCAGGAAAAGGTTGAGTCTATCCTGGCCGATGATGCCATTGGCTACGAAGTAAAGCAGGAGATTGCGCACTACCAGAGCATGGGCGTCAGCGGGGTACCTTTCTTTATCGTGAATAATAAGTATGGTATATCGGGAGCCCAGCCTTCTGAAGTGTTTGTTCAGGCGCTTACCACTGTTCGTGATGAAATGCTGGAAGCCATGAGCGGGCAAGCCTGCGGACCGGAAGGTTGTTAATACAAATAATATCAAAACATAGAGCCTACCTGCTAGTATATATCAGGTGGGCTCTGTTTTTATGAAGGCAGGTTAATCAACTCTAGTTGCTCTCATATAAGCCTCTATTGCACTGTATGGAAGTTTTTAGCTGGAAAGGTGTTCGCCTGGGAGCTGTAAAACAGACAGGTCAGTGATAGTTAGTACAAAGTATAGGAGGAGATACTTTGTGTAGGTCATCAGTAAAAATTACTTTTATCATTGCAATTAGAAGTGACTTTCCCTTAATTTTCGCAAATATTATAAATCTTCCCACCCATTACCATGGTTAAAATAATCATCATTGATGATGAAAAGAACATTCGGGATGCCCTCCGGGACATTTTGGAATATGAAGGATATGATGTTGATGAGGCTAAAGATGGTGACGAAGGTCTCGAAAAAATCAAGAGTGATGACTATCACGTAGCGTTGTGCGATATCAGTATGCCCAAGATGGATGGTCTGGAGCTATTGCTGAAAGCGGGGGAGATGGGCCGGAGTACACAGTTTATAATGGTGTCGGCCTACGGCAACGTGGAGAATGCTGTAGAAGCCACCAAGCGTGGAGCCTTTGATTTTATCACCAAGCCACCGGATCTGAACCGGCTGCTAATCAGTGTCCGTAACGCTATCGAGAAGTATAAACTGGTAGCCGAAGCCAACCAACTAAAAAAGCGGATCTACAAGATCAATGAAATAGTAGGTAACTCCGATCCGATCCGACGGGTGAAGGAATCCATCGAGCGGGTAGCTCCTACGGAGGCACGGGTACTTATAACCGGCCCCAACGGCTCGGGAAAAGAACTGGTGGCAAAGCAGATCCATGAACGAAGCTCGCGGGCTCATATGCCACTGATAGAGGTAAACTGTGCCGCAATACCCAGCGAGCTTATTGAGAGTGAACTGTTCGGACACGAAAAGGGAGCTTTTACATCTGCCATCAAGCAACGTATAGGTAAGTTTGAGCAGGCCAGCGGAGGTACGATATTCCTTGACGAGATAGGTGATATGAGCCTGTCGGCTCAGGCCAAGGTACTGCGTGCCCTACAGGAAAATAAAATAACGCGCGTAGGGGGCGAAAAGGAAATAAAAGTCAACGTACGGGTTATAGCGGCTACCAACAAAGACCTGCGCCGGGAGATTCAGGAAGGGAACTTCCGCGAAGACCTTTTCCACCGTCTGAGTGTGATCCTGATCTATGTACCACCTCTGGCTGAGCGTGCCGTGGACATACCACTCCTGGCCGAAAAATTCCTGTATGATATAGCCGAGGAGTACGGTAGTGCGCCCAAGCGAATCCTGCCGGAGGCTATGCAGCACCTGCAGACACTGTCGTGGACTGGTAACGTACGTGAACTCCGAAACGTGATCGAGCGACTAATTATCCTATGTGGTGATATTATTACGCTGGATGATGTGAAGCTGTACGCCAGTATCGGTAACTAATAGCAGCAGTTATAAAAGGAGAGCCCTGATCATGTGATCAGGGCTCTCCTTTTATAGTGCCATCAGATTACATCCTCGTATGTCCGAGTTGTCAAACCTGCCCATCACGTAGAAGGTCCCCGGCTCATCACCCAGGCGGCCCAGGTCTTGTGTTTCGATGAAGCTGCACGAATCCAGATTAGCCAGGTCCACGACGTTGACGCCTCCCGTGCGCAGGTAAATACCCGGTGCCTTTACGTCCAGCGGGTCATTGGTATCCCTAATCAGAATACGCATGGTGTAGCCCGGCCTGAATAGCCCCTGTCCCTCTGAGTATCCCTGCGACAGCAGCTCGGTCATACCGTATTCGGAGTGGATGGTGCTGATACCTAGCCGGTTTGTCAGCTCCTCATGGACTTCTTCGCGGAGCATTTCGCGGCGTCGGCCTTTCATACCCCCTGTTTCCATCACGATCAGGTCAGGAAGATCTTTAAGAAAGGACGCATACCCAATACTTTCGGCCCAGTCGAGCAGCGCAAACGTAACTCCCAGTATCAGTACCTTACGGCCATCCCGGAGCCGGGCCAGCGTGCGGAGCTGCTGGGTGAGCGCTTCGGTATCGTACAGATAAAATCCAGAGTAGGATGAAGCCGTCCTTTCAATAAAATACTGCGCCATATACACCAGTGACGAATTGTTTCGTTCAAGGTATGAAGGTAATAGTGCCAGTACGTGGTAGTTGCTCAGAGGCCCGTAGTGCTGTTCAAAGATACGCTCGCTGACCTGGTGGTAGAGAGCCGCATCGTAGAGCGTGTGCCGGCTGGTAATGGTACCGGTCGTGCCGCTGCTCTCGAAAGTGGTTTCGGCCTCGGGAGGCTGCCCGGTATATATGGAGTGGCTCTTGAAGAACTGAATAGGTAAATAGGGTATCTCGTTCAGGCGCTGCGGCTGGTTGGGCTGGATACGCAGGTGGGACAGAAAAGCGCTGTACACCGGATTGTACTGGGCCTGGTACCTGAATATCCGCAGGGCTGTTTCCTCAAAGCCATCCGGGTGGAGGTCAAGGACCTGCTGGCGGAGCGCCTGACGAAGTACTGCGGGTGAGCTATTGCGTGGTAGTTCCAATCCTGTTACTTTCGTGGGTAGTGTTTATTATAATTGTTATAGATACAAAGATATTTCAAAAGCGGATTCTTAAACCTATGAAGGATTGAATCTGTTTGTATTAGAAGCCAAACCTCAGATACTTCACCTGCACTATGCGCAATACTCTTTACATAGTACTATTTGCCGCTCTGGCACTGGCAAGCTGCGTCGAAACTCCCAATTTTGATAATACCCCGCGTATAGAGTTCAACAGTATAGACAAGTATACTGTTCCTGATCCGTTCTCGGGCCCTAATGCTCAAAAAGACTCGGTCGTGATTACCATTGATTTTGAAGATGGAGATGGCGACCTGGGAGTAACCCCGGAAGAGCGCAGCGATACCACGCTGCTCAATACCAAGTACAGCGGCTGGGGCAACTACGAACTGACAGTCCTACGTCTGGAAGATGATCAATTCGTGGAGGTACCTTCCGCCGTGAGTAGTAAGCTTTTCTTTCCGGTACTCAAGCGTGATGGTAAGCCAGGCCCTATCAAAGGCAAACTTGACTTCTCCCAGATCTTTTTCTACTCACGCTTTGCCAGACCAACTACTCTGAAGTTCCAGGTCAAAGTACGTGACCGCGCCCTGCGCGTAAGTAACGTGATTGAAACCGATACCATATCCGTTCCGCTTGACTAGTGGGAGGGACCATCCTGATAATATTGTAGCTACTTACAGCTAGCCTTTGTAGATAAGTGTTATACAAGAAGTACCTGATCGAGCTGGTCAGGTACTTCTTGTATTTAAGAGGTATAGTAAAAACTCAAAGGCTGATATTAAGTAAAATCAGAACTGGAAATAAATAAACGATCCGGTGCTCTTTTGGGTAAGTACCAGTACCAGCAGCATGGCGGCCCAACCCAGTCCCAGTAGCCACCAGGGGGTACGCTCGGCCACCGCTACTACCGATTTGTCACGCATGAGCCAGTGGCAGCCCAGTAAGCCTACCGTTACTACGAAGACCTTGTACATATCAATAGTAGCCAGGAGCTTGATCTGAACCGGTATTACCCCAAACATGGAGAGCAACAGCCTCATGGCAGTGCCAAAGTCGGGCGCCCGGAAAAAGACCCAGGTAAGTGTCACCAGCAGGAATGTCAACAAAGCCAGTCCAAACCGTGAAACAGAGCGACTCATTGGAATAGCCGGAAGCAGAGAAGCCTGCGTAATGACCGTATCTGTAGCAAGAGGCATTTCAGGCAGTCGGGCGGGACGGTCTCTGAATAGTCTTTCTACTCCCAGAAATACCCCGTGCAGTGCTCCCCAAACTACAAAGTTCCAGCTGGCGCCGTGCCACAAGCCCCCTAATAGCATCGTAATCATCAGATTGATGTACGTTCGGGTTGTGCCTAAGCGGTTGCCGCCCAGCGGAATGTACAGGTAGTCGCGCAGCCAGGTAGAAAGCGTAATGTGCCAGCGGCGCCAGAAGTCAGAAAAGCCTATAGCGGCGTAGGGGTAGCGGAAGTTGTCGGGAAGCACAAAGCCCAGGCACAGAGCTACCCCGATCGCGCAGGTAGAATAACCGGCAAAGTCGCAGAAGATTTGACCTGAAAAAGCCAGTACCCCCGCCCAGGCATCCAGCGGATGCAGCGGAAAGGGAACGCCAAATACTGAGTCAGACGTTTCCGATAGCATACCATCGGCAATGCCTACTTTCATAAACAGCCCCAGCGTAAGCAGGAACAAGCCCCAGACAAACTGGGTTTGGGTGGCCCGGTGGGGTACTTTGAACTGTGGGATCAACTCGCCGGGGCGCACAATAGGCCCGGCCACCAGTTGTGGAAAGAATGTGACGAACAGCGAAAAGTCAAGTAGTGATTTTTCTGGTGCGAACTTCCGGCGGTATACGTCCAGCGTGTAGGAGAGTGTCTGGAACGTATAGAACGAGATACCTACCGGCAGTATAATATCTGCCCCAGGGGGCTGGTACGTAATACCCGCCAGCGAAAGCAGCGCCACGAAGTTATCCATCAGAAATCCACCGTACTTAAAGTATCCCAGCATACCCAGGTTTACGATCAGACTTAGCACCAAGAGCCCCTTGCGCTTATATTGATTTTCCTCCCGCCCCAGCGCCAGGGCCACAAGGTAGTCTACAATAGTCGAAAGCCACAGGAGCAGTACAAAAGGCGGGTTCCAGACGGCGTAAAAAAGGTAGCTGGCCACCAGCAGATTCAGCTTTTTTACTTTCCAGGGCAGGGGAGCGTTGTGCAGCAGCAGAACCACCCCAATGAAGGCGATGAAGGTATAGGAATTGAAAACCATGATTATCTGACGGCTAGGGTGGAAGTGTGGGCAGGAGTCGCAGCAACGGACGGACGCGCAATACGCCAGCCAGTTTTTTGCTCGGCTATCCGGATTAAATCTTTCGTGAAAGTCCGGGCATCAGCCGGACCCAGGTGTGACCATTCCGGACATTCATACTTAGATAGTTCAGGATAATCCTGAAAATGAATACCCGGTGCGCCGGTTTTGGCAATCAGGCGGTCCCAGTACTTCTCCCGTGGGAACACCTGCTTTTCCAGCTCCCATACTTTACCGGATGTAGGCATACGTACAAAAAGCACCTGACCACCACGTTTTTGAATTCTGGCTACATCTGATTTTACTTCATTAAAGATACTGGTGAGCAAGCTGTCTGACATGGGAGCCTTAGGGGCCTTTGTAAATACGTACATCCAGATGGCCCTTTGCTCATTCTGCAGGCTGGTATCAGCCATAAAGTCTTTTGTAATAGTAGTTTGCCGGTTAAATCCATCCGTTACAAACTTCATCGGAAAAGCGGGCAGGGCAAATACACCCGGCCGGTTAGCAACACCAGCACGATTCAGTAAAGAGCGCAGATTAAACCGCTCCACATCCAGAAAGAGAAACTGCGACTCCAGGTGCCGGTTCAGAAAAAAGCTGGTTCGCTGGGCAATGGACCATTTGGGATAGTAAGCGGTGCATTTATTAGCCTGCTGTTCGGGGTAACTCCCACTGGGGGCGAAGAATAAACCCTCGGTGATACCTACCAGCACGGTACCTTTGAAGTCTTTATCCCGGGCCAGATCAGCCAGTAACGGTCGGGGCGAAGTACCTACCAGCGAAAGCTGGGTGGGCGCCAACCCGGAAGTGGCCTCCCAGGTAGCCAGGTCCAGACCAAATTTCATGCGTGAGGAGCCAATAAGAACGGGGTTGGCAGCAGAGGCCTCATAGACCTGTTGGTGGTGGTAGGCCCATAGGTCTTCATCGTCGTTGTAGGAAAGCTCAAATCCCTGACTACGCAGGTAGAGCTCCCAGCCTGCAAGACTACCAATAAGTACGGCCAGGGCGAGTAACCCAGCTTTTACGTAAGGAGAATAATGCATTGGTGAAAAGGGTAAAAGAATAGTGATTGAGCAGTTTGTGCGTGTGTGGATAGTACTATCCAGCCTTAGCAGGATGATTTCCTGCCTTAAGAAGCCTCGTTTAGCCGATTGAACTCAGTGCAGTAGCTATGGGGGAAGTACTACCAGTACTGATTTTCTAATCAATTCCAGATATTAGAAGATGTACATCTTGAGCACTTTCGTACCCCAAAGAAGGTCTACCCGAATCGGTTGTATCCGTTAATTAATAATAGTAGACAAAAATAAAGTTAATATTCTTATTACCAGTAGATTGTAGCAAAATATTATTGAGTGGTCAAAGTAGCTGCTAAGGCTGAATGTTGATCAACAACCCTAATACAGATTTAAGCCGTTTACAGAAACTAAATAAGCAGTTGACTACTCATCACGTAGTACAATACGGAAGGTAGTACCCTTGCCTGGTTCAGAGCTCTTGACAAACAGCTTGCCGTTGTGGTAGTTCTCGATGATGCGTTTGGCTAGGGTCAGGCCTAGTCCCCAGCCGCGCTTCTTGGTACTGAAGCCCGGACTGAATATCTTCTGCAGGTTGCTCTTGCTGATGCCCTTACCGTTATCCTGAATATCGATGATGACTTCTTTTTGGGGCTTTTGAGGGGCTAGTGTAATCCTGATTTCACCAATTCCGGCCATGGCATCCACGGCATTTTTACAGATATTCTCCACCACCCACTCAAACAGGTTACGATTAATTAGTACTGTCTGCCCCTCAGTGAGCTGGTTATCTATGTAGAAAGCTACTTTGGATGAAACGCGCTTCTGAAGATACGTTATAAACTCTGTGATTACCAGCGCCACATTTTCTTCCTTCAGGGTAGGTACTGAGCCAATATTGGAGAAACGGTTTGTGATCATCTCAAGGCGCTGGACATCTTTTTCCAGTTCGTCGGCAATAGTCGGATCAAAGTCCGGATCAGATCGGAAGTACTCAATCCAGGCCATCAGTGACGACAGGGGAGTACCCAGCTGATGGGCCGTCTCCTTAGCCAGACCCACCCATACCCGGTTTTGCTCAGCCCGCCGGGTGGAACTGAACGCCAGATAAGCCAGAAAGCCAATGAGGAATAAGCCAGAAAGTTGGATATACGGGTAGTACTTGAGCTGGGTCAGAAGGAAGGAGTTGCTGTAGTATACGTAGCCGGTGCGTCCGTCCCCAAGCTCAACGGGTATAGGAGCATGCTCCTCCTTCATTTGATTAAGGCGTTCTTCCAGCATTCGCTCCATAGCCTCTGGACTGGTATTATCAGGGAAGGAGATATTGTTATGAGCGGCGGGCATATTATTCTCATCCAGGTAGATAGCCGGAATTTCATAGAATGAATTAGCCTCAATAATATTCTGCATTACGACGTTAAAGTCTTCGTCGAAGTCACTGTTGATGGCGTAGCGAAGGCCTTCCGCATACAGCTTTACCTGACGCAGTTCCCGTTCTTCCAGCTTTGTCACCAGGTCGCTGGTATAGAACAGCGACCCTACGCTGATCAGAAACAGGTTAAGACCAATCAGGAATTTGTAGCTGCTTTTTTGTCCGTAGGTATCAAGCAAGGTTCGGCGCAGACGCAGACTATTGAGTAAGGCTACCGGGTGCAGAAAGAAGCGGGGGCGTTTTTCGTCGTTTACCGTACTCATGTAATAGTGGGTAGATCGGCCAGCAGTTTTTTGGACTTTATTTTGGTAGTATAACGTAAATATAAACGAATTTCCTCCATTTAGTGTATTTAATATAGCGGTGTTAAATCAACTAAAAAACTGACCTAGGTCATGATTTGGATTGACTATAACTGCGAACTTTGTTCAGTTGTTCAGGTGGTTATTTATACTATTTCTAAATAAAGTAATCCTGTTCAATAGACATTTCCTATTGTGGAGATTGTACCCTATTTTTGTGATCAGAATTCAGGCGTAAGTAATGTATAATCAGTTCAAATCCGTCAGTTTATCGTATAAAGTTGCTCCTCTGTCAATAAGGGAGCAAATTGCACTTAACGAAGAGGGAGCCAAGGCTTTAATGCTTCGTATAAGGGAATTCTTTGATGTATCAGACGTATTGGTTGTATCAACCTGCAACCGCACTGAGATTTATTATTCTGCATCTGAGAATCTAAACGAGGAATTCATTAAGCTGCTCCTGATTCAGAAAGGTATTACTGACGTAAGCTACTATCAGCAGTACTTCGAGCAGTTTGCTAATGGTGATGAGGCCGTACGCCACCTGTTTGAGGTAGCAACCGGTTTGCTTTCGCAGGTAGTAGGTGACATGCAGATCCCTAACCAGATCAAGCAGTCGTACCAGTGGTCAGCGGATATGAATATGGCTGGCCCCTTCCTGCACCGGCTGATGCATACCATCTTCTTTGCCAACAAGCGTGTAGCGCAGGAGACTTCTTTCCGTGATGGCGCCGCTTCGGTTTCTTACTCGGCTGTTGAGCTTGTAGATACCCTTACCGTTAATCCTAAGATACTGGTAGTAGGTTTGGGTGAAATTGGTACTGACGTATGCCGTAACCTGGCTAACAAAGAAGGCGCTGATATCACACTAGTTAACCGTACCCGCTCTAAAGCGGATGCCTTATCCACCGAGCTGGGATTCCGCGTAGCTGATTTCGAAGACATTGATATCGAGATCATGCGGGCAGATGTCATTGTATCTTCTATTGTATGTGACGAGCCTTACTTCACCAAAGAGTTGATGACTAAGCTGGGAGGTCTTACCTTCAAGTACTTTATTGACCTGTCGGTACCACGTAGTGTGGAGCCCGAAGTAGAGGAGGTGCCTGGCGTAGTACTATATAATATTGATACTATTCGTAGCCGTGCCGATGAGGCCCTGGTACGTCGTATGCAGGCGGTACCTAAGGTAAAAGCGATTATAGAAGAATCCGTAGCTGAGTTTAACGACTGGTCGAAGGAGATGATCGTATCTCCAACTATTCAGAAGCTGAAAAATGCTCTTGAGCAGATTCGTCAGGAGGAAATGGCCCGCTATATGAAAGGCATGACTGATGCGGAAGCGGCTAAACTGGAGCGGATTACATCCAGCATGATGCAGAAGATCATTAAGCTACCCGTACTCCAGCTAAAAGCAGCCTGTAAGCGTGGTGAAGCCGAGACGCTGATCGACGTGCTGAATGACCTGTTCAACCTGGAAAAACAACCGGAAGAGAAACACTAATACCAGATAGGTACTAGTATATATAGATACAACAAGAGAGGCCGATCTGATCCAGATCGGCCTCTCTTGTTGTATGTCCACTGCAACCTGTTACAGGTTAATCCCCAACTCCTGGTAGGAAATCAGAATAATAGCAATGACCGCTAGTACCAGCCCCAGCCGGTTGAGTTCGTTGAGGCGTTCGCGAAAGATCAGCCAGGCCGTAGCCGAAGATACCAGCATGGTCAGGATATTATAGATTGGAAATACAAAAGCAGCACTGTTCCCAAAGGCGGCCAGTGCTTTTAGCAGAAAGTACAGCGACAGAAAGTTGGGTACACCCAGCAGCAGACCACCCGCTATACTACGTGGCAGTAGGCGCTCACCTTGCTGTACCAGACGAAAGACCAGGATGGTAGTTCCCGCTATGATGGCCCCTATACAGGCGATGATCATAAACAGGGTAGTCTGTTCAGGACGGTAGTAGCTCATGCTAAGGTAGTTGATGAGAGTATTATTGGTACCGCTACCCAGGAATACCAGTATAGGAAGCAGCAACAAAAAGGATGCTGAATTTGCAGTACTGGTAGTGGTTGCCTCTTTTTTCTGTATAGCTCCTAATGCCAGCGCCACCAGTGCTGTAATGAGCCCAAAGTAGTTCCAGAGCGTATAGTCTTTATTGGCATTCCTGAATATAAACAATCCAAACACTACTGGTATCACCAGCGACATGTTACCTGCCAGCGACGCGGCCGTCACACTGACCTTCTGAGCAGTAAGCCCAATCAGTACGAATACTGTTACGAACAATAGCCCGAGCGACAGCGTGAGAAGAGTGGGGGATGTGCTCCACCTTACTTCCCTAAACTGAGACCAGTCGTCCATCAGGATCAGGCCGGTAGCTACGCAGGCGTAGTAGTTAAAAACAATAGCGTGAAAAGAGTGAACTCCAAAGCGCGGATAAGCCCTCATAATAATATAAAGAGCTACCGTGAATATAACAGCCAGTAAAAAGTAGAGCATAGGTGAGCAGGTTTGGTCGGTTGGAGCCAGTTGCAAGTAAGATGAATGGGGCAAAGTTACATACTAAACTATAATCCTGTTGAGCCCGCTCCGATTACTCAATTGACCTCCAAAAATTTGTTAGAGAAATGCAAAAGGCTTATGTTTAGAAGCCTTTTGAGGTAGTAGATAGTACTTTGAGTGACTTCCCCGAATTGTAAAAAAGCATCTGGACGAGTGAATAGGGAAATTGCAACAGTATGCGTGTGAAATCGGATTCCTCCGGTAGGAAAAAGGTTTACGTAACTAGTATTGAACGCCCTGATTATTAGTAGCTCTCTGTCTTCAACCGTCCGGATATGATTAAATTTTTTTACTCCCTTGCTATACTTTTTGTACTACTGGGTGCTTCTGCTCAGACTGTTCAGGCACAAAGCTGTGGTTGTACCACTACTATTACGACCAGCGGTATTTACGACGGCCAGCAGATGAATGTGCAGCCGGGAGATGTAGTATGTATCCAAGCCGGAAACTATTCCCGACTTCGGTTTCTGAATTTCGTGGGAACCGCTCAGCAACCTATTATTATTAAAAACTGCGGTGGAGCAGTTAATATAGCACACTCAACCTACTATGGCGCCCTGGATGTATGGGGCTCCAAGCACGTAAAACTAAGTGGTGCCGGCCATAGCACTACTCCCTATGGTATAGTAATCAGCGGTACCGGTAGTGGGGCCAGCGGCTTGGTCTTTGCTGCCAAAACTACGGATATCGAAGTGGACCATCTGGAAATCAGCGGTACCGGCTTCGCAGGTATGCTCATCAAGACCGACCCTGCCTGTGACACGACTACCTGGCGGCAGAATTTCTCCATGAACAATGTCGTAGTTCATGATAACTACGTACACCATACAGGTGCCGAGGGGATCTATATTGGGCACACCAGCTATCAGGGCGTTAACCTCACCTGCAATGGGACGACTGTCACGGCTCTGCCCCACCTGATTTACGGACTCAAAATCTATAATAATATAGTAAAAGATACCAAAGCCGATGGTATTCAGTACGCCTGTGCCCCCGATGCGGAGGTATATAATAACCAGGTAGAAACCTATGGTACGGAGCCCTTTGCCGCCTCTCAGAACATGGGTATCCAGATCGGCGCCGGAGCCGGGGGACTATGCTACAGCAATAAGGTAATCAATGGTACGGGCAATGCTATACTGGCAACGGACTTTGTAGGAGGTCTAAAGATCTACAATAACCTCATCGTATCGCCGGAAGGCTACGGTATCTTCACCGATGACCGTACTGTACCTGCTCAGGCATCGGCTCTTACAATCGTCAACAACACCATCGTATCCCCTGTTAAAGAAACCGTCAGAATGTACGGGAGCCGTACTACCAAGTTGCTGTATAACAACCTGCTGGTAGCTCCTCAGAACGGCCTGTATGTGGTATATGGTAGCGGGGCTTCCGGCACCGAAAGTACCAATAGTAAGGTAGCTCAGGTAAGTGAGGCCAATTTTGCAAATAGCGCTGCTGGTAACTACAACCTGCTGGTAAACTCACCGGCTGTCAACACAGGTACCGATGTGAGTGCCTGGGGCATTACGAGTGACCTGCAAGGTCGGGTACGGCCACTAGGAGGTACTTTTGATGTAGGGGCTTACGAGTCTGAGCAGAATCCGCCGGTGCTCACTAGCGTTGGAGATATCTCATTGGTAAAAACAGAGACAGTACAGGTAGCGCTTACTGCCACTGATGCGGATGGAGATCCATTGTCATTCAGTGCGAGTGGCTTACCCGCTTTTGTAACCTTGTCCCAGCAGGGCAATGGTACTGCCAATCTATCCATTAACCCACAGGGGCAGACGGGTACCTTCCAGTTTACAATTACAGTCAGCGATGGTACGGGCGGAACTGCCAGCCAGGTGGTTAATCTGTATGTACTTGATACGCCTGCTTCTCCTCAGCTCTTATTTAGAGTCAATGCCGGAGGAGCTGAGTTGAGTAACTCGGAGCTGAACTGGTCAATGGATACCCAAACGAGTCCCAGCCCCTATACTAACGTAGCGGCCGCTGCCAGTACACCCGGTACTATGGCAGTTATAACCAATACGACAGGCGCACCGACTGAGCTATTTCAGACTACACGTCGCGACAGCCGGGGGGGAGGAAACATGGTATGGGAATTTCCTGTGGCGGCGGCACCCGCTTGGTACCGGGTTAACCTGTATTTTGTAGAATCAGTAAGCAGTGTAGCGCGGATATTCAATATCTTACTGGAAGGTAGCACAGTAGCCTCTAACTTCCAGATCCGGGAAGAAGCAGGCCTCAAGAATGCCCTCAAGAAGACTTTTGATGTACAGGTTACGGACAGTAAGCTAACTATCCTGTTTGAGCGCATCGCCGAAGATCCCGTAATAAGTGGCATTGAGATACTTGCCCTGGGTACAACGCCATCCGGCGCCCGATTAGGTACTGCTGAATCCGATCTAGGTACGCTAGAAGGTATGTCAGGTAGAACTGAGGCCGCCGAGCTGACGCTTTATCCTAATCCGGCTATCAGCGAGGTATTTGTAGACCTGGTGGAGACGGACGAAGAAGGAGTTCAGCGGAACAGCACAGGCCGGGGTACCTACTATCTGTTGGATAACGCCGGTAAAGTAGTCCGTCAGCTAGCCGGTTCTGAGACCACCCGCTCCATCAATCTGGATAATCTGGCAAGTGGTACCTATATTCTTAAAGTAGTTACGCCCGAAAAGGTATATATTCGCAAAGTTGTAAAACAGTAACTACCGAATGGTTACTGCTGAATGAAGATTGCGATACATTACATAATGCAGAAGACTAGTAACGTACTTACAGAGGAGGTAATAGAGTTAGCCGAGCTGATCTGGGACTACCACCGTCTGAATCATACCATTGAAAAGGCCGATTGCATATTTGTGCTGGGAAGTCACGACCCACGGGTAGCCGAAAGAGGCGCCCAGCTCTGGCTGGATGGCTACGCTCCCCTGCTTATATTCTCCGGTGGGTTGGGTAACTTCACCAAAGAGATCTGGACCGAGCCGGAAGCTGACCAGTTCGCACGCATTGCCCGTGATATGGGAGTACCGGAAGAGGCCATACTGGTGGAAAACAAATCGACCAATACAGGTGAAAACCTCCAGTTTACCCATCAACTGCTTGCTGAGCGTGGCTTTACTCCTGCGTCGTATATAGTGGTACAAAAGCCGAATATGGAGCGACGTGCCTATGCTACCTGCCGGATGTACCTGCCCCATCAGAAGTTAATGGTCACTTCTCCACAGTTGTCTTTCCGGGAGTACCCTACCGAAGATATTCCGATGGAGCGGGTTATTCATATCATGGTAGGTGACCTGCAGCGTATTCGGGAGTACCCGGCTATGGGTTTTCAGATTCACCAGGATATTCCTGAGCAGGTATGGAACGCCTGGGAGCGCCTGGTCGAGTTAGGCTTCGACGGACACCTGATGCGGTAGCTGTAACTCTACAGACATAAAAAAAGGAGCCGAAGCTCCTGTATAATTACTGGTAAAGCAAGTAAAAGATACATGATGTAGCTAGTACTATAAGCCACGCTCAACAGCCTGACGCTTTAGATTTTCATCCGCTTTGGGCTCTGTTGTACCAAATACATGATCCCATAGGGGTGATGACACACCCAGCATAGTATCTCCATCTTTATAATGGTGAATCGCGTGGTTGATCCAAAGATGCTTAAAAACATTCTTAGGTGGATTGTACGCGTGTACCAGAAAGTGGATCGTCAGATAACCGGCGTAGCCTACCATAAAGCCCGGGAAAAATGCATAGGACGCTTCCCCCATTAGTACAAAGAATATCCCGAAAAGCATAGCGGCGATCACTATTGCCAGAATAGGAGGCAGAGCCAGCCGGGTTTTATCTTTAGGGTACTCGTGATGCACACCGTGCATCGTATACTGAAACTTGGCCCGCCCGGGAGTAGTAGGCTCTATGTGATATACACTCCGGTGAACCCAGTACTCTACAAATGTAAACGTCAATAACCCCAGGAAGAACAGAGAGAGGATCCAGCCGTTGCTCATATCCGTATACGTAAAGGCATACCAGCCAAATGCAACTGCTATAATCAGGTACATCGAAACCGGAACGGAAATGTGTGTACGTGACAGCCTTTCAAGGATTGGATTTTCAAAGAGCTGTTTTGAACCTTTATGTTTAGGCTTGGGTGAGGAAATGTAGTCTTTTGCCATGGCGTTGATGAATTTTATCGGTTGACGAATAAAACTTCTAAGTCAAAAAGCACTTAGACAGGCTGTTTTGAATGATTTATCTACAATTGAGCTTTTTATTTGGTTCCTGTTTTACCTGATTTTGTCGTAGTCGAATACCGCTTTCGTGGTGATTATAAGGTAATAACAAGAGTATAAAGCTTATCCGTCTAGATGTACCCGTTCAGGTAATCAATTGGGGCATCGGGCTCTACAAATATGTGGCTGTTTTTCCTCGTAAAAGTAAAGTTACTGATCCACTGTAAATTATCATAAGTATATTTGGCTGTTTTATGTAAGGTAGCAGATTGTTGAGATAGAAGTTAAGTGGTCTTACATTCCTTCATTCAATGCTCATTTACTACCCCTTTCTGAATACATGTACTAAACCAGTATTGTATTGATATTGTTGGAATATACCTGCTCAAGGTTTGATACTACTCCTAATTTGCTGAGATATATTATGATTTAAAGGACAGGCCCTGGAAGGAGTGGGCCTGGTCATAGCTTTAAATTCTTTCTCAATGCTTCTACTGGTCCGTTTCTTGCAAGGAATGTAAGTATAAATAGTAACTATTGCCTATTTAACTATATTTTCCAAAGAATCTTGAAATAGATTCTTTCAAGATTTTATTAATTTGTGTATATTAGAAAAGTGCAACCTTATACTTTAACTTGGTAGTACTAGTATACATTAGTGACAAGTAGCATTATGAATGCGGTTTCCTACATACTACTTATTCTGTCTATACTGAATGTCTCTCTTAAGAGTTCAGAATGTATAGCGATGGATAGAAGTATTGCCGTAAAGAATAGCACAAAAGAAACGCTGTTCCTTGGTAGTAAGTATGGAGTTAAGTCACATAGCCTCAAAGCTAAGCTACCTACACGCTGTCGGTTTTTGTTTAAGGGATTTGCCTACTATATTTTTGAGTGTGAAGGCGATACAAGGCCCGCAGAGCCTATCGCTGGACTTAATCCGCACGATTCTGCTGATCAGGAGATAAAGCTAGCCATTGATGATAAATATGGCCCCAGCTCATTTCTGCATTTCTGGAGCCCTGCTCCCAAGCGATCTTCATTAACCGGTTTACGCAAGTGGGATCATCCGCTTATACCTCTGCCGGTACCTCCTCCTCAGGTATAGGAGCAGCTCATTTACTAAAGAATACTATTATTCGCCTCCTTCGTACGTAGCGCTGATCGTAGCGATATGGCCTGTCAGGTACGTTGTACCGTGCTGGTGTCGGTATGGCCTATCTACATAGTATATAATCAGTTTTCGGAGGTGGCTATTCTGGTAGACAATCCCACTAGTCAACTTTTCAACCCATTCTAAAATTAAAAAATCATGAGTACCTATCTAAAATTTCCACTACTCCTGTTAGCTATCGGAATAGCCGGTTGTTCAGCGAGCAGCAAGGAAAATGAGAATGCAAAAAGTGTCGAAAGCACTGTTAAAGTAGTTCCGGTCACCCGACTTGAAGAGAAGAGTACCGATCTGCACCGTGAATACGTAGGAGATATCCATGCCGTAAAGAATGTGGATATATACGCCCGCGTCAAAGGGTACCTCGAGCAGGTATATGTGGACGAAGGTAAATATGTACGGAAAGGACAGACGCTTTTTAGAATTAATAACGAAGAATATGAAGCGGAAGTAGCCTCGGCCAAGGCCAACCTGCAGAGTGCGATAGCCGAAGCCAAAGCAGCACAACTGGAAGTGAACCGGGTAAAGATACTGGTCGACAAAAAGGTAGTAGCCAAAACAGAGCTTGAAGTAGCCCAGGCCCGATATATGGCCGTGGAAGCCCGTATCATGGAGGCCCGTTCTGCTCTCGCCAATGCCAATATTCGTCTGGCCAATACTTCCATCAAAGCTCCTTTTAGTGGTATCATCAACCGGCTTCCCTACAAGGCAGGTAGTCTGATTGATGAAGGTACTTTGCTTACATCCCTTTCAGATATCAACACGGTGTACGTGTACTTCGATGTGTCGGAGAAAGAGTACCTTGAGTACGTCAAGGCTAAGCGCCTTAACAACGGAAGTCAGAATAAAGAGGTAGATCTTGTGCTTGCCGATGGGTCGCGCTTCGCCAATAAAGGTAAGATTGAAACCATGGAAGGTGAGTTTGATGAAGGTACCGGTTCTATTGCTTTTCGGGCCATCTTCGCTAATCCGGGCCGCTTGCTGAAGCATGGTTCATCTGGTAAAATACGCCTTACCAATACTATTGATAATGCCCTGTTGGTACCACAGAAGGCCGTATTCGAAATACAGGATAAAAACTACGTGTACCTGGTAGATAAGAATAAGCAGGTAAAGATGAAAAGCTTCCAGCCTAAAACCCGTATAGCGGATTACTATGTCGTTGAGTCTGGCCTTGAGCCGGGTGACGAAATTGTGTATGAAGGTATTCAGAACATTAAGGATGGAGTGAAGATACAGCCGAAGTATGTATCTGTCGATAGTGTGGAAGTATCAGCCGAGCCGGTGCGTCTGACAGCAAAGTAGTGGAATGATAGAGAGGCCTTTGACCCGAAGCTAGTTTATTGGTACTTAACTTACTGAATTAAATGTTTGATATTTTTATAAAAAGGCCAGTTTTATCGCTGGTAATATCATTGATCATCACCCTATTGGGGGTGCTGGCGCTGATTGGATTGCCCGTTACGCAGTTTCCGGAGATTGTACCCCCGTCGGTTACTATTACGGCCAACTACAACGGAGCCAATGCGGAGGTATGTACAAAGGCGGTGGCAATTCCCCTCGAAAGAGCTATAAATGGGGTGCCGGGCATGACCTACATGACTTCTGTTTCTTCTAACAGCGGAATGACGCTTATTACGGTATTTTTTGACGTAGGTACCGATCCGGATCTGGCGGCGGTTAACGTCCAGAACCGCGTACAGACTATTATTGATGAGTTGCCCGAAGAGGTAATCCGGGCGGGGGTAATGGTAGAGAAAGAGGTAAACAGTATGCTGATGTACCTTGATGTTACAAGCGCTGACCCTACCGTAGGGGAGAAGTTTGTATACAACTTTACCGATATCAATGTACTGGCCGAACTCAAGCGGATTGATGGTGTGGGTTTTGCCGAAATCATGGGACACCGCGACTACTCCATGCGGGTGTGGCTCAAGCCCGACCGTATGGTAGGGTACAAGGTATCAACTGATGAAGTGATCGAAGCTATCCGGGCTCAGAACGTTGAAGCCGCTCCCGGTAAGTCGGGAATAGGTTCAGGCCGTACTTCGCCCAGCCTACAGTACGTACTACGCTATACAGGTAAAATGTTTGAGCCAAAGCAGTACGAAAACATAGTGATCCGGGCTAACCCGGACGGCTCCATGCTGAAGCTTAAAGATGTCGCGGAAATAGAGTTTGGTTCGCTGGATTATGAAATTGCTTCTACGTCGGACGGACGTCCTTCTGCATCCATCATGCTTAAGCAGCGTCCCGGCTCAAATGCCCGTGAGGTAATCGAAAACGTTAAGGCGCGGATGGCCGAGCTGAAGGAGACATCCTTCCCTCCCGGCATGACTTACACTGTATCGTACGATGTGTCACGCTTTCTGGATGCTTCTATCCATGAGGTAGTACGTACCCTGTTCGAAGCCTTTATACTGGTATTTATTATCGTGTACCTGTTCCTGCAGGACTTCCGCTCTACGCTTATACCCGCCCTGGCGGTGCCGGTGGCGCTGGTAGGTACCTTCGCCTTTATGCAAATGCTGGGCTTCTCCATCAACCTGCTTACTCTATTTGCCCTGGTACTGGCAATCGGTATTGTGGTGGATAATGCCATTGTGGTGGTGGAGGCCGTCCACGCCAAGATGGCTGCGGAAGATATGTCGGCCCGCGAAGCTACGTTTTCGGCTATGAAAGAAATTAGTAGCGCAATCGTGGCCATTACTCTGGTCATGTCAGCCGTATTCATCCCCGTAGCCTTCATGACCGGTCCGGTGGGCGTATTCTACCGGCAGTTCTCGCTCACACTGGCGATCTCCATTGTTATTTCAGGTATCAATGCGCTTACACTGACTCCGGCTCTGTGTGCTTTGCTCCTGAAAAACACGCACCACGAAGAAAAGAAAAATACATGGCTGCAGCGCTTCTTTAACGGGTTCAACCGTGGGTATGACTCCGTAGCAGGAGGTTACCAGCGCCTGCTGAGTCGTATAGTCAACCGGCGGGTAGTTACTCTGGGCTTATTGATAGCCTTTTGTGTGGCTACCTGGGGGGTTAATACCGTACTCCCCTCCGGCTTTATTCCTACGGAGGATCAGGGGATGCTTTATGTCAATGTAACTACTCCGGCGGGTGCAACGGTAGAGCGGACAGAAACCGTACTGAATGCGATTCAAAAGGCTGCCGCTTCTATCGGGGAAGTAGAGTCTGTATCAACCCTGTCGGGGTATAGCCTGATGACCGAATCCGAAGGAGCTTCGTACGGGATGGGAATGATCAACCTCAAGCCCTGGGACGATCGTGAACGATCGGTGGATGATATCATCGCCCTAATGGAGGAAAAGACAAAGTCGATCTATGATGCCAAGATCGAGTACTTCCCGCCACCGACCGTGCCGGGCTTCGGTAACTCCAGTGGCTTTGAACTACGTCTGCTTGATAAAACCAAAAGTGGTGACCTGGAGCAAACGGCGCGAGTAGCGAATGAGTTTGTTGAAGAACTACAGAAGCATCCGGCCATCAGCAATGCGTTCACAGGATTTGATGCCAGCTATCCGCAGTACCTCATCCACATGGATCAGGATGTGGCCGCACAGAAAGGGGTAACGGTGGATAATGCTATGAGTACCCTGCAGACGCTGTTTGGTAGCTACTACGCCTCCAACTTCATCCGGTTTGGACAGATGTATAAAGTAATGGTGCAGGCTGATCCGCACTTCCGCCTGGCTCCGGAGGATGTCAACAAGATGTTTGTAAAGAACGATCGGGGCGAGATGATTCCTATCTCTTCCTTTGCTCGGCTCGAGCGGGTGTATGGTCCTGAGCAGATCACCCGCTATAACATGTATACCTCCGCTATGATTAATGGCAGTCCGGCTGCCGGGTTCAGTAGTGGGGATGCCATCAAAGCTGTGGCGGAAGTGGCCAAGCAGAAGTTGCCCAAAGGCTTTACCTACGAGTGGTCAGGTATGACCCGGGAGGAGATCCTGTCGGGTGATCAGGCCATTTATATTTTCATTATCTGTCTGGTGTTTGTGTATCTGCTACTGGCGGCTCAGTACGAAAGCTTCCTGCTGCCACTACCGGTAATCCTGTCCCTGCCAACGGGTATATTCGGAGCCTTCCTGGCGCTGAAACTGCTGGGACTTGAAAATAACATCTATGCACAGGTATCGCTGGTGATGCTGATTGGTCTGTTAGGTAAAAATGCCATCCTGATTGTTGAGTTCGCCATTCTGCGGCGTGAGGAGGGACTTTCGGTGGTGCAAGCCGCCATTGAGGGCGCTACCGAGCGTCTGCGTCCAATCCTGATGACCTCTTTTGCCTTTATCGCGGGTCTGATTCCCTTGTGTATAGCATCCGGAGCGGGTGCTCTAGGTAACCGTTCTATCGGTACGGCTGCTGCCGGAGGTATGTTGATAGGTACTATATTCGGGGTTATCCTGATACCAGGGCTTTACGTCTTGTTTGCCAGTCTGACCAGCCGTCGTAAGCCCAGTACACCACAGCCCCAGGATGCCCTTTCGAGTTACTAATTTTTAAATCTACGTATGTATTCCTTAAAAACTATATATAAAGTAAGCTTGCTACTGGGGCTGCTGACGCTGGGGGGCTGTAAAACGCTAACTCCCGTCAAGATGCCCTCTACCATTCAGACTACCGAAAGTTTTACCGGCCGGACCGACACCACGAGTATCGGACAGGTACCCTGGAAAGTATTCTTCCAGGACCCTTACCTGGTATCGCTGATTGATACCGCACTTCGCAATAATCCTGATTTGAAGATAGCGGTACAGCGCATTGAAATGGCGCGGGCGGATGTTCTCCGTACTAAGGGCTTCCTGTTACCGTCGGTTCAAGTGGAAGCTTCGACAGGCGTACGCAAGTATGGTGACTACACCATGGATGGGGTCGGTAATTACGACACCAATTTTTCGGATAATATTGATCAGGATCGTCGTATTCCCAGTATCCTACCTGACTATTTTCTGGGATTAAGGAGCTCGTGGGAAATCGATATCTGGGGTAGGCTCAGAACCTTAAGGGAAGCCGCCTATGCCCGGTACTTGGCTACTGAGCAGGGACGGCAGCTGGTAGTGACGCGACTGGTAGCGGAGATATCGAGCCTTTACTACGAACTACTCACGCTGGATAGTGAACTGGGGATCATCCGGAAGAACAAGACGCTGCAGGAGAGTGCCTTAGAGACTATTCAAATTCAGAAAGAAGGGGGAAGGGCTAATGAACTGGGCGTACGGCAGTTTAGGGCTCAGCTCCTGAATACACAAAGTCTCGAAATCCAGAAACAGCAGCAGATTATTGAAGTAGAAAATATGCTGAATGCGCTGCTGGGTAGGTTCCCGCAGCAAATAGCCAGGGGCGAGTCAATTCTCCAGCAGAAGCTTCCCGAGGAGCTGACTGCGGGTATTCCGGCTACGATGCTGCGTCGTCGGCCGGATATCCGGCAGGCCGAACTGGAGCTTAGGGCCTCTAAGGCCGATTTGCTGGCAGCAAGGGCGGCTTTTCTACCCTCACTGACTGTCTCGGCGCACGCCGGGTTCAACGCTTTTAACGCCGCTTTCCTTTTCAATCCGGCATCACTGGCGTACGGCCTGTTAGGAGGTTTGACGGCACCGGTATTCAATCGTAAAGCCTTGGAAGCCGGAAGGTTGTGGGCACAAGCTAGCAGTCTGGAAGCACTCTCTGTCTATAATCAGGCTGTTGTGAGAGGGTATCAGGAGGTAGTGACCAGCATACGAGGCGTTGAAAACCTGGGAAAAATAGCGGAGCTGAAGTCACAGGAGGCACTTACCCTGCAGCAGGCAGTAGCCGTTTCCAATGATCTGTATCTGGCTGGTTATGCTACTTACCTGGAAGTGATCACCGCGCAGCGTAGTGTACTGCAGACGGAACTGGAACTGGCTGAGATACAAAAACAGCAGTTCCTGGTGATGATTGACCTGTACCGTTCACTGGGCGGAGGCTGGGAATAAGGATAAACTATACATAAGGCTCCGGTCCGGCAGATAATGCCGGGCCGGAGCCTTATTCTTTATACAGGCTATTAAGCCAGTGCCTTACTTTCAGCTACTACGCGCTCGTAGTAAGCTTCGTAGTCCGGCAGGATCTTGGTAATATCAAATTCTTTGGCACGCGCCAGGGCATTGGCTTTGAAGGTAGGCAGGTTGTCTTCGTGCAGGATATGCAGGGCATTTTGCACCATGTCATCTACATCTCCTACATTACTCATAAATCCGGTAACTCCCTGTACATTCAGTTCAGGTAGTCCGCCGGCATTGGACGTAATCAGAGGTACTTCGCAGGCCATAGCCTCCAGAGCCGCCAGACCAAAGCTTTCTGACTGCGATGGCATCAGGAACAGGTCTGCTACCGAGAGTACTTCTTCAATCGCATCCAGCTTACCCAGGAAACGGACATCTTCAAACATACCCAGTTGGCGACACAACTTCTCGATACGAGCCCGCTCGGGGCCGTCACCTACCAGCAGTAGCCTACTGGGCAAGTGCTGACGCAGCTTATGAAAAATCATCACTACGTCATCAATCCGCTTCACCTCACGGAAGTTAGAGGTGTGTACTATTAATTTTTCACCGTTCGGACATATTGCCGTCTTGAAGTGATCTTTTTCTTGTTTCTTAAAGCGTTCAAGGTCAATGAAGTTAGGAATTACCTCAATATCTTTTGTTACTTTAAAGTGGCGGTAGGTATCATTCTTCAGAAATTCAGAAACCGCGGTGACACCATCCGACTGATTGATACTGAACGTAACAACGGGTTCATAGGAGGTATCTTTGCCTACCAGAGTAATATCGGTTCCGTGTAGTGTGGTAATGACCGGGATATGTATACCCTGAGCCGCCAGGATCTGCTTCGCTAAGTAAGCCGAAGAAGCATGGGGAATAGCATAGTGTACATGCAGCAGGTCGAGGTTCATGTACTTTACTACATGTACCATTTCACTCGATAGAGCCGACTCGTAAGGGGGGTACTGAAATAATGGATAAGCAGGTATATTTACTTCATGGTAATACAGGTTTTCATTAAAGAAGTCGAGCCGTTGGGGCTGGGAGTAAGTAATAAAATGTACCTGGTGGCCTACCTTGGCGAGTGCCTTGCCTAATTCAGTGGCTACTACGCCACTACCCCCGAAAGTCGGGTAGCACACGATGCCTATTTTCATAGTTAACTTAGTTCGATGGACGGCTCTTAATTATATTCTTTTTGGGAATAACTAGCTTGTTCAATTAGTTTTGGATTAGTAACACAAAAATGGACCTGTTTTATTCCATTTTCTGAAATAAAGATTTTGTTAACAGATAAAACCTGCTGTGTAACGGCTGTTTTCTCTCTAATTTTAGCCATGCCCTAACCTTATGAACGTGTCAGCCCGTCAAAAATTAACGCTTCGTCACTACGTAGATGGCTTTCTGCGTCTGGTACGGGTACGCAATTTGTTGATTGTGGCCCTGACCCAGTACCTTACCCGTATCCTGCTGATTGGCCCCCGCGAAGACTGGTACCTGATTATTCGCGATCCCGCTATGTTTCTGATTTCACTATCTACCGTTCTGATCGCGGCGGCCGGTTATGTTATCAATGACTACTTTGATATTAAGATTGATATTGTCAACAAACCCGAGCGGGTTGTAGTGGGGCGCTATCTCAAACGGCGTGTGGCTATGGGGGCGCATCAGGTACTCAATGTACTGGGTGTACTACTGGGGTTACTGGTTAGCCGCTGGGTATTTCTGGTCAATGTACTTTCGGTAACGCTGCTATGGTTTTATTCGGCGCATTTCAAACGATTACCCTTTATAGGTAACTTTGTTGTGTCTCTTTTGACAGCTCTTTCCCTACTGGTACTTACAGTATATTATCCTGATAACCGCCATCTGGTACTGGTGTACGCTACCTTTTCTTTCTTTATCTCCCTGGTCCGTGAAATCATTAAGGATATGGAAGATGTCCGTGGCGACGAAGCGCATGGCTGCCGTACCTTACCTATTGTGTGGGGAATCCGGCAGACCAAGTACTTCCTGTACTTCCTTATCAGCCTGTTTGTCCTTACCCTGTTCCTGATGGCCGATACGCTTAATAATGTTGTATTGGGTTGGATGTTTGCCGCATTGTTACTTCCCATTGCCTGGCTGGTATATCGTTTGATGAAAGCGGATACCCGGCGTGATTTTGCCTCATTGAGTAGTCTCTGCAAACTTATCATGCTACTAGGTCTCACAACCATGCTTTGGGCCTGAGATAAACCTTTGGTCCGCCTACTAAAAATTTAGATACAACTCCTTTTTTATCTGTAAGTTTAGAGTAGTTAATCAACTATACATACGTATGAAGAGGATACTAGTACTATTGGGAATCATCTGGGTTGCGGCTACCCCTCACGCGCAGACCCAAAGCTGTTTGGGTGTGTTGGTGAAAGAAGGAAGTGGTTTTGAAATGATCAGCTATGATACTAAGGGCAAAGAGAATGGCACTCTGCTCTATAAGGTCAAAAATGTAACTACCGAAGGCGGAGCAATGGTAATGGATGTGGAGTTCGAGTCGTTGGATAAGAGAGGTACATCCCAGATGAAAAACCTGTACAAGATGCGTTGCGACGGTACCCAGCTGATGCTCGACGCTAACGCGCTGGTCTCAGAAGATCAGCTAAAGATGTTCAGGGACATGCAGATGAAGTTTACCTCAAATGATGTAGTCTATCCGGGACAACTGTCGGTTGGGCAGCAGTTGAAAGATGCCTCCCTCCACGGCGAGGGTACTTCCGGCCCTATTCCTATTACCTTTGATATGGATATAAAGAATCGCAAAGTTGAGGGGCAGCAAAAAGTAACTGTCCCGGCGGGTACTTATGATGCGTATAAGGTAACTTCTGACATGACCGTTAAGACCAAAATGGGACTAGGGATGACGGTAGAGGTACAGTCGGTAGCTTATCGGGTGCCAGGAATGCTATGGGATGTAAAGAGCGAGACCTTCCGCCGGGGAAAACTGATTGGATATACAGAACTGAAAAGAGTATTTTAAAATACTCATCAGGGGCTAAATGGAAAAACCCGTACAGGCTATTAATAGCCCGTACGGGTTTTTTAGTGAAATCGAGTAGTTTTGCATTCACTGATTAGCCATGCTGAATTAGGCCGTATACTTCTCTACTGTATTACAATGAAACGCATTGCCATTTTTGCTTCCGGCTCGGGTTCCAACGCCGAAAAAATAGCCGAATACTTCGCTCCGAATCCGGACGTTGAAATCTCGCTGATCCTTACCAACAATCCCCAAGCTGGTGTTATCCAGCGGGCCCGGAAGCTACACTTACCAGTAGTCGTATTTGATCGTAAAAGCTTTTACGAAACCAATCGCATACTACAGCTCTTACAAAACCAGCATATAGATCTGGTAGTACTGGCAGGCTTTATGATGTTGATCCCCGAGGCACTGGTAGCTGCGTTTCCCAATCGTATTATAAACATTCACCCGGCCCTGTTGCCTAAGTTTGGCGGAAAAGGCATGTATGGGGACTTTGTTCACGAAGCAGTGGTAGCGGCCAGTGAGGTAGAGTCGGGTATTACGATCCACTACGTCAACGAGCGGTACGACGAAGGGGTGATCATCTTTCAGGCCAGCTGCCCTGTGGAGCCTACCGATACCGCTGCCAATGTGGCTCATAAGATTCATGCTCTCGAACACCAGCACTATCCACGCGTGGTGGAGGAGGTCTTAAACAGCCTCTAGTGACAGAATCTCTTACTCCTCAGGCTGTAACCACACTACCTTCTGCTCCGACTGGTGAGATTGAGCTATCACATCACCATACAGCTCCGGGCGACGCGCTTTGATGTAGCGATGGCCACCAGCCTGGGTAAGCTTCTGGGGCGTAAAGAGGGCGGTAGTTACTTCATCGCCCAGCGAGCGGCATTCGGCCAAAATATCTCCAAAAGGGTCAATGATCATAGAAGAGCCGTTTTTGAGCTGGTCGTCGTCCATACCGATTGGATTGGAAAATACAGCATAAATGGCATTGTCGTAAGCCCGGGCAGGGAGCCACTTCATCAGCCAGCCGCGTCCTTTCATGCTGTCAAACTCCAGCCTGAGGGAGGTCGGATCTTCTAAGCGGTTTTCCCACAGCTTCGGATCAACAAAGCCGGCTCCGGGACGGGTGGAAGGGGTACACATAGTAACGTGAGGCATGAATATGATCTGTGCGCCCAGCAGGGTAGTAGCCCGTACGTTTTCGATCACATTGTTGTCGTAGCAGATCAGAATGCCGCACTTCCAGCCCAGGAGGTCAAATACCACGAACTGATTCCCTGGCGTCAGGTGGGGGTTGATGAATGGATGCAGCTTGCGGTACTTCGCCACCAAACCATTTTTATCTACGCAAACATGGGCCTTAAACAGGTTACCATCCTGATCTTTCTCAAAGAGACCGGCCAGTATGGCCATATCATTTTCGCGGGCAATGGCCGTTAGCTTTTCGATGCTTTCTCCTTCTGGTATATACTCGGCCAGGTCGAGCATCTGCTCACGCGAGAGGTGCCGGGCAAAGGTATAGCCGGTGATGGAGCACTCATGAAACGCAACTACCTGCGCCCCCTGCTGCCTGGCCTGGGCCGTTAGGTTCGCAATAACTGATAAGTTATAGGCCTTATCGCCACTCTTATTTTCAAACTGGGCAGTAGCAATTCTGATGTTTTCCATGTCTAATTAAAAATAGGTTACCTCGAATTTAAAGTACTGGAGTAGCCATTCCTACCATTTAAAAACCATTCTTGTAGCCGGGATGAAACTCGTACTGGTATTTTTCGTTATATTAATGAAGTGTTACGACCTTTGTGTGGTTGAATTTATTCTCTGAAAGAAAGAATCCTGGTACCTCATGAAACTGCTATTTAACGTTATCCTCATATTCATGCTGCTGACAGCCTTTGTTCCACCATTCCGTCGGTTCCTGTTCCACTTGCTGGTGGGAAGACAGCTGGTCAAGGAGCAAAAAAAAGCCGACCAGGCGCGGCAGCGAACTGGTCGGAATAATATCAATGTAGATCATGTACCTCCGGGTGCTAACCAATCTCGTTATCAGGGGGGTGAATACGTAGACTACGAAGATGTGAAGGATTAACTAGACATCTTTCTTAACTGTTTTTATCTTCAGGTTAGCCAGTGCGGTACTGTCGGCTGGTAGGCTGTTGCTGCCGGTAATGATCTTATACATTTCGTCTGCAATGATTTGGTGAGCGAAGGGGTTGGGGTGTCCATCAGCCATGACCGAATCCTTTCCGTTGGGTTTGTACCAGTGGCCGTACAGCCGGCCGTAGCGGTCGCCATCCTGTATGTTAAACTTCTTGATCAAAGCAGTATCCGCATGAATAACGGGTATTTTGCGATCGTAGACAAGGGCAGGAGGTAACTTGGTTTCGTAGCTCCAGCCGGTACCGGTAGTCCATACGTACATCTTGGCACCGTACTTATCGCACAGGTCTGCTATTCGTCCGTATCCGTATTGCTCTACTTTCTCCGCATCTTTCAAAGGTTTTGGTGTGATACCCACCATCATTTTCAGACCGGTAACTCCTGACATTACATCCTGATAGATCAGTACAGGCGCTACCCGGGCATAAAACTTAGTAAAGTCCCAGCCATTGCGTGGTGTGTGTTTGAAGTCTGCCAGCGGAATCCGGAGCCCCTTGGGAGAGAACACAGGGGACTGCACGCCCTCCTCACTGAAATACGGAATTGGGAAGGTTCCCCCCAGGAAGCTTTGGTAGGCATTCATGGAGCGGTGAGCCAGCCAGGTAGTGTATTGAGTCACTACGTAGTCAGGCTTGAGTTTTGGGATCAGTTCCTCTGCTTTCAATACCATCTGCGACAGTCCGTAACCACTGGTAGCGGCATTGACATAATCTCCACCTAGTTTCTGGCTCAGGTAGTAGGCAAAGGTACTATCAGCAAATACGGCATCCCCGTAGCTCACAGAGCATCCCAGGTACAGCACCAGCGGCCTTCTGCCTGTGTGCTTGTAACCCTGCGGAATCCGGTTACCATTTTCATCGTGGTAGATAATAATATCTCGAAACCCTAACTGACGATAACCCGTAGAGTGGGGGAGATGCTTATAGCCTAGCAGGTCGTCGTTAACATAAACTTTTCCGACCTTTTCACCCCGTTCTTTAGCCAGATTATACATGGGGAGCATTTGCATGCGCAAACTCCAGGCATACAGAACCGTCGGAATTAATAGAATAACGGCTATACGGAAGGCTACCGATTGGCGGAAGGGCTTCTTCCAGTAACTATACGTAATACCCAGTATCCAGAATAGGATCAGGGACAGCTTGAGGTAGGTCATGATATTACCAAAACTACCTATGAGCCATTGGCTCAGGCCGGTAATGACCTTCAGAATAGCTCCCTGGCCAAATTGAAGGATGACAAGAATAAGGAATACGTAAACAGTAAATTTAATATTCTGCTTCATAGGCAACAGTGTAGATGTGCGATGGCTGGTTATTCATAACCTTCTTCTAAGCAAGCAAAAATATAAAACTACTCCAAAGAAGTAGGATTAAATTTTAGTAACACTTTACTAATGCCAGTTTAATAGAATGGTCGCTAAGGTGGTTCTGGTTGATGTTGATTAACTTTCTACTGTGGGATAATGTTTGAGTTAGATAACTACTGAAAGTCTGCTTCGGTAGTAACAAAAAGTGACTTCATTGCTATTTAGAGCGGGATTTTCAGAAATGGGCTTTCTTATGAGTAGTAGTAGCCATTAGCAAGTGGTTATTATACAGGTGGTTTGTTGGCGAGACTTTAGGTAAGCCTATCGATTTGAGTAAGTACGGAAACAGATGGAGAAATAGTAAGCTTTTATTTTAGCCTTATATAAAAAAACGGGCAGTGCAAACGCACTGCCCGTCGTAAATCTGGTAAGTAATATAGATAAAGCTATATACTATTACCGGCTCATGTACATATTGCGTTCACCGTATATACGGAGGAAGAAGTCGTCCTGAAGATTTTCGATGAAGTAGATACCTTCACCGGTTGATTTCATTTCGGGCCCTAGTTCCTTGTTTACATTCGGGAACTTGTTAAATGAGAATACTGGAATCTTGATAGCCCAGCCATTCTTATGCGGGTTGAAGTTAAAGTCCTTGACCTTCTTCTCTCCCAGCATGAGCTTGGTAGCGTAGTTAACGTAAGGCTCCTGGTAAGCTTTGCAGATAAAAGGCACGGTGCGTGACGCGCGAGGATTGGCCTCAATCACATATACTACACCGTTCTTCACCGCAAACTGGACATTGATTAGTCCTTTTACCTCCATGGCCAGAGCGATCTTACGGGTATGCTCCTCAATCTGGCGGATTTCATCCTCAGACAAATCAAAAGGAGGCAGCGTCGCGTGCGAGTCACCGGAGTGAATACCAGCTGGCTCGATGTGCTCCATCACTCCGATGATGTAGGCGTCTTCACCGTCGCAGATGGCATCTGCTTCGGCTTCGATGGCACCTTCCAGGAAGTGGTCGAGCAGGATGTTATTATCAGGAATATCGTGCAGGATCTTTACGACATGCTGTTCGAGTTCCTTTTCGTTGATTACGATCTTCATGCTCTGACCTCCCAGTACGTAGCTGGGGCGTACCAGCAATGGGAAGCCCAACCCACGGGATAGCTCAACAGCCGCGTCCGAAGTACGAACTGTTCCGAATTTTGGATAAGGAATTTCCAGCTCGCGCAGGAGCGCCGAGAAACGACCGCGATCTTCGGCCCAGTCGAGTGAGTGATAGCTGGTACCGATAATCTTGATACCAAGCTTATCCAGTTTTTCGGCCATTTTCAGAGCTGTCTGTCCACCGAGCTGTACGATTACTCCCTCCGGTTTTTCGTGCTGAATGATGTCATATACATGCTCCCAGAACACCGGCTCGAAGTACAGCTTATCAGAGATATCAGGATCAGTCGAAACGGTTTCGGGGTTACAGTTGATCATGATGGTCTCGTAGCCACACTCTTTGGCGGCGAGTACACCATGCACACAGGAGTAGTCAAATTCAATACCCTGTCCGATGCGGTTAGGTCCTGAGCCCAGTACTACTACCTTCTTGCGGTCACTCACGATGGATTCGTTATCCGGTTGATCCATCGAGGTGTTAAAGGTAGAGTAGTAGTAAGGAGTCTTGGCTTCGAATTCGGCCGCACAGGTATCTACGCACTTATATACACGCTTGATACCCATATCCAACCGGCGGCTCATGACTTTGCTTTCCTTGGTGCCCAGCAGGTGCGCAATCTGACGGTCGGCGTAGCCCTTCTGCTTAGCGGCCAGCATCAGATCGTAAGGCAGATCCGACAGGTCATACTCTTCTATCTCACGTTCCAGTTCGATGAGCTCTTCGATCTGGCGAAGGAACCATGCATCGATCTTGGTAAGATTTTGTATTGTCTTGAACGAAAGTCCAATCTTAAAGGCATCGTAGATATGGAACAGGCGGTCCCAACTCGGATGAGCCAGACTCTTCTTGATGGTTTCCTGATCCTGAAGTTCGCGGCCATCGGCTCCCAATCCATTGCGGCGGATTTCGAGCGACTGACATGCTTTCTGTAAAGCCTCCTGGAAGTTACGACCGATACCCATGGCCTCGCCTACCGACTTCATCTGCAGGCCAAGCGAGCGATCCGCTCCCGGAAACTTGTCGAAGTTCCAGCGGGGTACCTTCACGATTACGTAGTCAATGGTAGGCTCGAAGAAAGCCGAAGTACTGCCCGTAATCGGGTTGATCAGCTCGTCGAGGTTATAACCGATAGCCATTTTGGCGGCAATCTTAGCGATAGGGTATCCGGTAGCTTTGGAGGCCAGCGCCGACGAACGGGACACACGTGGATTGATCTCAATCACAATGATATCATCCGTTTCGGGGTTTACCGAGAACTGGATATTACAGCCTCCTGCAAACTGCCCGATGCCATCCATACACTTGATGGCCAGGTCACGCATTTTCTGGTACAGGGTATCGGGGAGGGTCATGGCCGGAGCTACCGTGATGCTGTCGCCGGTATGTACCCCCATGGGGTCGAAGTTTTCGATGGAACAGATAATGATGAAGTTACCGTTGCCGTCGCGCAGAAGCTCCAGCTCATACTCCTTCCAGCCCATTACGCTTTGCTCTACGAGTACTTCGTGTACCGGCGAAGCGTGCAGACCGTTGGTAAGCGCTTTATCAAAATCCTCGGGCCTATCTACAAAACCACCTCCGGTACCACCCAGTGTATATGAGGGACGGATTACCAGCGGAAAGCCAATTTCCTGAGCAATTTCTTTTCCTTCGAGGAAAGAGCGAGCCGTACGTCCTTTACATACGTTCGCTTCAAGTTCCAGCATTTTCAGACGGAATTTCTCCCGGTCCTCGGTAGTTTCAATGGCTTTTATATCTACACCAATGATTTCGACGCCGTACTTTTTCCAGATACCGGCCTTATCGCAATCAATAGCTAAATTTAACGCCGTCTGGCCTCCCATGGTTGGCAAAACGGCGTCGATCTTATGTTTTTCAAGAATCTCAATAATGTACTTTTTCTCTAACGGACGAAGATACACATGGTCGGCGTTCATCGGATCCGTCATGATCGTGGCCGGGTTAGAGTTTATTAGGATTACTTCAATCCCCTCCTCCCGCAGCGACCTGGCTGCCTGAGAGCCGGCGTAGTCAAATTCACAGGCCTGACCAATAACAATAGGACCTGAACCAATGATAAGGATGGAATTGATGTTTGGATTTTTGGGCACAGTAGTACAGTTTTTTAAATTGTGAACTATTTATTAACCAACTTCTGGAAGAGAGTACCTAATACTCAATAGGGTACGTCCAAAAATTGCACAAAGGTAGGGTGCCTTTTTGGGAAGACCTATCCTTCAATGAAAAAAGTTTGGATAATATTCTTTCAGACTATAAATAGTTAAATACTGGCTGTATATAGTTATAAGCGCTTATGTACTAGCGGAGGGGTAGTATACTGGGAGCAGCTATATCAAAGTCGCGCAACTGCAAGGTAGATATACCTCCTCCTTCAAATCTCCAGGGGGTATGAACGTCCGGAATGTTAGGATAAAACCCTACCCGGACCTGAAACGTATTGAAAGTCAGATTCTCGTTTCGGAACCTGAACCCGAGGCCATAGCCTTGGTATACCGGACTCTTCCACAGGCTTCCGTTACTAGTCACTAGCCCCAGGTCACTAAACAGGAAGTAGGCGATCCGGAAACCCAGAATACTGCGGGTGGAAAACAGGACAGACTCAAACCCGGCGGTGAGTCGCTTGGTACCAATCAGGTACACGCTTGATACACCTCTTATGCCTTCGTTCCGGCTGATGTTGAGGTACTCGAGCGGGTCACGGTTGATCCCATAGGTGTAACGAATATTGACAAACTGCCGGAAATAACTCTTACCCATGGGAGCCAGGCCGCTGAAGTAGTTGAGTTGCCCCCCAAGTACTCCCTGCTGCGCTTTACCCGCCTGGAAGTAGCTACCGATATTAGCCATGCCATGTAGGTAACCAAGTCCTCGTGGCAGGTAGTTGGCAGTAGCGTACTGAACCCCGCCGTAGCCCCGCTGCCCGAATTCGGTACTTTCGCGCCCAACCGTCAGAGCAAACAAACTACCCAAAGGTACGTCCTCAGTACGACCAAAGCCGTAGATGAGTACATCACGTCGGTAGTTGCGGTTGGAGTACCCCACACTGGCCAGCGTCGCGTGCCGTTTCCAGTAGATCTTGTTGGTATCAGCCCGGACATCCGGGCGCTGGATGTAATTATAATTATTGGTGCGAAGCGCAACGATAAAACGAGTGTTTTCCTGGTCTGAGATAGCCGGTAGCTTGAAAGAGCGACCGATCCATACGTCAAAATAGTTATAAGCTACGGGATAGCTAATTATGGAATTTCGGTCTTCCAGAGGTCGCTTATACTCCTGAATCCGGGCGTGTCCCAGCTCAAATGAACCCGCATACTTGGTCTGCACGGTCAGGAACGGGCGTGACAGCCGTATCGACTGCTGCTTTAGGTCCCGCTCCCAGATAAAACTCGCCTGACCCGTGATAAATGTCTTGCCAATGTAGGGGATGGTGTAAATACTCCTGAACTGAAGCCGCTGGAGCGTATCCTGCGCGTTCCACCGAATGGCGTTGTAGTGCGAGTGCGCATACCCACCTACGTTGATATTGTCTACCCCCAGATTGAAATGATCAAATCCGGCAAAGCCTCCGGAGACATTGAGTGACCACACATCCTGAACCAGTACTACTACGTCAGCCAGCCAGGTTGACTCGGCCCGCCGCGTAACCAGGATACGCGCATCCAGTATAGTAGGGTTAGACCGGAGCAGACGTTCATTGTCCTTTAGCTGCTGGGCATTGATCAAGTCTCCCTCATTGAAGAGTAAAAAAGAGTTTCTGATAATTCGATCACGGGTATTGGTGTGCAGGTGTTGACTGATAAACCGCTCCAGACGATTGCCCTGACGGGTAGTATCGTATACCGACTCTCCGAATATATCGAGCTGGCGGATACTGATGCTGCCTATGATCAGTCCTTCAAAGGGAATGAATGGATTCGTTTCGATAGCACTTACTTCACCAACCCGGCCCCGGTTGTACACATCTCTGAATAGCAGGCGGTACAGGTGGCGGGAAAGCTTCGTTTTGCCCATACTTTCCTTGAGCCGGGTATACCTGATGCTATCCCTTTCGTTTCTGGCGGAAGAAAGGCTATCAAGATTCTGGCTTTGGGTGGTAAAGGCAGTCAGGATAAAGACTATAAGTACTATATAGCGAAACATGAATTTCGTAAAAAAGACTGCTCTTGATCAAATTCAAAAGGGTGCCCAACAGTCGGTGGCATCTGATTCATTCATAACTACTTATCTGTACTATCTAACGAACAAAAACACCAGAGTAAGGCAGACTGGCTAAAAAAGAGGTGGGCCGGCAGCTACCTGAAAAACTAAATGTAAGCAAGTTTGTTGGCAGAGGGAGCAGCCGGAGCCACAGGTGTCGCTCGCTTTCGGGCTAGTTGTAATGGACTTTACGATAGATTAGCAGTAGCATTCGGGGAATACGAAGAGGATAAAAAAGAAAGGAGGATCTGTTGTAAGATCCTCCTTTCTTTTTAGCGGCTTTGCCGGGCCTTCATCAGAGACTTAAAGGCTTCGGCTCCCTCACTTGGGGGGGAAGCCCTGCGGGTGAAGTTCTTTCCGTTGGGTTTCAGTATTCCGAAAGATGGTACTACTAGTGGATTCAGTTTAAAGAGGAGCTGCATGGCCTGGGTATCATCCAGGTACATATGTACTCCTTTGAGCTGGTGACGCAGGATGTACTGCCGCCATAGCTCTTTGGAAGGAGGCATCTCTTCGTTGGGCAAATGAATATAAATAACCTCTACATCATCGGGTAGCTGTGCCCGAAGCGCCGGGACAAAGGCTACTTCTCTCCGGCTGGCTTCATCACGCAGGTTCCACTTTACGAGGTACAGCGCTTTATTTTTGTACAGCTCATCTATGCGCCTGAACCACTCCCGGCCGTTGTTTTCTGACTGAGCTATCCAGATACCGGGAAGTACCTCCGTCGGGTCCTGACCCAGGTCGGTGCGTTTCTCCGCCAGTCGTACCAGGGTACTGTCTTTTACTTCCAGCCGGTACACTTCATCCAGCGACTGCCGTATACGTGGTATTTCTAGCTGCTTCCGTACATAGTTGTACATGATCTTTTGCTGGTCCAGATTGTACAGGTGAAAGTTATCGACCAGGTAGCGGGCCATCAGGAACTCCGCGCCCGTGGCGTTATAGAGTTCGCTGTAGGAGCGCTTCATCTTTTCGTATTGGGTGATGATATCCAGCGTACGCCGGTTGCGGCTATACAGACTGCTCAGGAAGTCAACCCCATCCCGGTTAATCCTTGAATCGCTAATGACCCGATCGAGCTGAGCACGTTCGCTCTGTGACAGCGGGCTTACATAGTCTTTGATCAGCTGGGCCAGCAGTTCCACCGGTAGCGAGCGGTTCCAGTTGGGGTTGATGAAGGCCGCTTCGGTAATCTGGCGGGTGGCGTAGTTCGAAAATGTCTGGCCCCAGGTAATGCGCTGTAAAGTAAGCGGTGGTGCCGCTAGACGACTGAGGCTATCCAGCAGGTCCCGTTCTACCTGCACGCCATTGGCCATAGCATGCTCATAAAGCGTAGTAAGCTGCTCTTCGTCGGTAATGGCACGAGCCCAGCGCTGCAGAGCAGGAGCGACATCGCCCTGACCGGCAGCGGCTTTGAGGGCCGAGAGTCGTAGGTCGGCCCGGTTTTGTACCGCGCGCCGGACCGGTAAGGTACCCTGCTCCCACAAGTTGTCATAGAAGTTGGCTCCCAGCCGTTTGTTTTCTTTCATCAGCCGGGCTTCCTCCATAGCATAGCGGGCGTACTGGTTATTAGCATCGGCATTGACGCCCGCGAAGTAGAACAGCTTCTTCGCCTTGAACATCGAATCGGCATCAAACGTAACCTCGATCTGACCCGGTGAGGCAAGGAAGGTAGTAAATACTTTTCCACCGTAGTCGAGGTATACTTCTTCCTGGGGGAATATGAGCGGCAGGGCTACCCGGAAGCTACCATCGGCCTGTAAGGGAGCTTGTCGGGCCAGCTCCGACTGGGGCTGGAGCAGATTGTTACGGGTAAAAGTAATAGCAGGAGCCTGGCGGAAAAGGGGAGCCGTCAGGTTCAGGATGCGCCCCTGGATAATGACGGAATCAGGACGCTGTGCCTGGCTGGGGGTGTATACAAGTAAGTAGAGTACTAGTAGGGTAATAGGTCGAATCATGGCGGTCAGAATGGGTGTACGTACTATAAACAAATGGCAGACCCAAAGGTCTGCCAATATAATCAAGTCTGTGAATTTTATACATCATCGGAGGTAGGTACATCGCGGTCTTCGTACCTGACGCGTATGCCGTGGTATACCTCCTGCACCGTATAATCCCGGCGGAGGGGGTGGCCTTCCCAGTCGGCAGGAAGCAGGATACGCCGCAGGTCAGCATGTCCTTCAAAGTGGATACCCACCAGGTCAAATACCTCCCGCTCGTGCCAGTCAGCCGTGCGCCAGATATGGCTGAGCGTAGGTACAGCAGGTAGTGGCTCATCCTCCTTATTACGTACCAGCAGTACCTTCAGCATGAGGCCGTGGCCGTAGGGGATAGAGTAGAAGTTATACACTACCTCCATAGTACCAGTCTCGGCGCCGTTATCAATCCCAGTCACACAGGCCAGGTGGTCAAAGAACAATCGCTCATCCCGGTGCAGGAAGCTACCTATGTCGGCTAGTCGTTCGGTGGATACTATAAGGTAAGGTTGAGGGGCATTATCAACGGAGTTGACAATGATCACTTCACCAAACTTAGCGGTAAGTGCCTCTTTTATTTCTGAAAAGTTCATTCGTTGGCAGGTAGTGTCGCCCCTCGGGGGCTTAATGGTTCTGTGCTTCTTGTTGCTACTAAAGTAGCGCTCCTACTGAGCTGGCGGTGGTTGACGCAGGATAGGCCTACTGTATCTTGAATTATACGTACTGTTACGCTACTACCTTGTCGGTATTGTGGGTTTCAGAGCTGAAAGGTACTTCGTTGGCTTGTGCTTCCGCCTCCATTTCCAGAAGCATTTTGGGAGCAAGCGGATGTTCCTTACGAATCTTATCCTGCAGCTTCATAAAACCTCCGATCAGCGCCTCAGGACGGGGAGGGCAACCGGGTACGTATACATCTACGGGTACTATGCGGTCCACTCCCTTTACGACATGGTAGCCGTGCTCCCAATAAGGGCCGCCGCAGTTGGAGCAGCTCCCCATCGAGATTACGTAACGCGGCTCGGGCATTTGCTCATAGAGGCGGCGCAGACGGTCGGCCATCTTAAAGGTAACGGTACCGGCTACGATCATCACATCGGACTGACGGGGCGAAGGGCGCGGAAAAATACCAAAACGTTCGAGGTCGTAGTGGGAGGCGTAGGTTGCCATCATTTCAATGGCACAGCAGGCTATACCGAATCCCATCGGCCACAGCGACGAAAGCCGGGCCCAGTTCATCAGGTCTTCGCTACTGGTCAGTATGATTCCACCGTCGCCGGTTTTTATGCGTTCCATAGTATAGTCTTTTAAAAAGATAGAGCCAGGTACCTGTAAGAGGTTCAGCCGCAGACAGCAAATACCTAACCGTTATCAGCTCTTTTTATACTTCTCATTTACCTGCTGGTACAGGCTGGTAGGTACGGGAGAGTCCACATGCGGCGTTTTGGGCTCAGGACGTACCCAGTCCAGGTAGCCTTTAGCCCAGGCGTAGGCGAGCCCCAGTACCAGTATGCCCACGAAAACGGTCATCTCGGCTAGGGCAAACCAGCCCCACTGACCATTGGTCTGCTGGATGAGATCTTCATTCCCAAATACAACAGCCCAGGGAAACAAAAAGATCAGCTCTACGTCAAAAAGTACGAAGATCAGGGCCACTACATAAAAGCGTACGTTGAACTGTACATTGGCATTGCCAAGGGGCTCTTCACCCGACTCATAGGTCGAGAGTTTTTCCTCATTGGGGTTATTAGGACGCAGTAAACGCGCCATGCCCAGCATCATAGATACCAAGGCAACAGCAGCCAGTATAAACAGAAAGATAGTACCGAAGTCAGAAAGCATACCAATGCATATCAAGTAGTCTCCGACAAAGGTAATTAAAAATGGGGTTGGGGTGGATAAGGTTCAAATTTGAACTTTTGAGCTATTGCTCAAGCGTATATTAATCCTTTGTAGCGGAAACTTTTAAAACTTTTTTAAGCTCAAAGTAGCATTCCCTTACAGGATTTAATCCGCTAATATCTTCATTACAGGGTGTTTGTACTTTATTCCGTTGTTCAAGTCCTGCTTTATAATCTCTTAGGAGTTCTATATGATCTTTAACAGGGGTCAAAGAGCCAATGCCTACTTGAATGGTATCAATGTCATACTGTTCAACCACTTCATAGCTTTTCAAAGCTTTATTATGCAGATATGTCAGATCCAATAAATCAACACAAGTAGTATTGATTAAACCGGAAGGTATCTGGCGTCCAAAAAGCTTATTCTGATTTAAGAAACACATTCCGTACCAGATCCCCTCATCATCCTGATCGAAATCTAGCACTATAGCTTTTACCTCTTGATTGTCAATCTCAAACTTTATTAACTGCCCAAATTGTAATGCCAAATCTTTTGTCTTAATGCCAGTCCAATCAGGTCTGAATATCTCAGGTGGCGCACCTGGGCTACTAAGTGAGGAACACCTGATAAATGTGAACAGGGGCAGTACTAACAGAATAATTCTTCTCATCCTCAAGTATAGGACTAATACACCAACCTAACCGGCCCCAGCAGTCCCGAAGGCATCAGTTCCCACTTGGAGGCGTCGAAGGGCTTGTACTGGATATCGACGATGTTGATGTCGTAAAACTTCTTCCAACCCGGCGACTGCTTATCCACTAGCCGCATGTAGTTAGCCGAAAGGTTGCTGACCTCTACTTCCAGCAGGTTATCCTTTGGCTTTAAAGTGCCTCCGGCTATGTCCAGTACAAAGGGTACTGACCAGGCCGTACCGATGGGCTTACCGTTGAGGCGAACCTCTGCCACTTCCCGCACATCACCCAAGTCCAGTGTCACACTCTTGCTATTGGCGACTGAGGCGGGCAGGTCAAAGCGGAGGGTGTAGCGCGCCGTACCGGTGAAGTACCCGGCTGAGTCGGATGTGGAAGTCCAGGATTGGGGGGCAGATAGGGTAGTGGGGGCAGGTAATGAAGGTTTGCCTTTTACAAAGTCTAGCTTCCACTGGCCCGGCAGCGCGTGTACCTGTTGGTTGGTAGTAGGAGCCGGGGCTGTTTTTTTAGTCGTTGCCGCTCGTACGAAGCACGACTGACCCGGCAGTAGCTTCAGGTACACTTCGGGCTGTCCGGCAGTGGTGCGGGCAGGAAGTACTGTGGTCTGATTCGTGAGCGGATCGTATTTTTCGACAGTACCTTTCAGGTGGGCCAGTTTGATCCATCCGCCCCGGTACTGGTCGTTCAGGTTAGCGATGAAGTACAGCGTGTTGTCATTCTGCTTTTTACGGATAAAGGTAAGGCCTTGCTCCGCCCATGTTTCCTGGGCTGCGTACTTATTCAGCACTTGCTGCCAGGTAGCACCTGCCGATACGCCACTACCACTTTGCAGGATTTTCAGTTTCTCCTCAAATCGCTGCTGGTGTGCCGCGTGTTCGCCAAAACCGGCGACGGTAGTAGGTACGTTTCCGGCAAATACGATTTTAACTCCGGCTTTGGAGAGGCGGATCAACTGGTCCAGTGTCTCTTCGGGGAGGTAGGTACTGGCGGGAATGAGGAGCGTTTTGTACGTGGTACTTCCGGTACTGATTACGCCGTTTTTATCGGCTTTCAGCCGTGACAGCTGCGCATCCGACACAAAGTCGAAGGCATACCCCTGCCGCCAGAGCTGCTCGGTGAGCTGGCCAAAGGGGAGTTGCAGGAGCCAGCGATCCACGTGGTGTACCTCCAGCTGATGGATACCTCCCGACGACTTGGCGGGTTTGGCCCACAGGTCATGGATGGGGAAGTACACCAGTACATCGTTGTCGGGCTGGCTGTTCTGCAGTAGACTCTGGCAACGCTCAATATACCCGTTGAGCAGGTGTAGGTGCTCAAAGAAGTGGGAAGTGGGACCAAAGTTGGTAGAGGCATAGAATAGCCAGCCGGGGTAGTCTGCCCGGGCGGGCGAGTAGGTAGTGCCGTGGTAGAAGATGTGGTTGATACCGCCGGTAAATAGTTCGTCGATCTGAGGCTTTACCTGCGACAGGGACACTTTAAAATGGTTGGCCAGCCAGGTAGCCGTTTCGGAACTTACGAGCTTCTTGCCCGAAAAATGAGCGGCCGACGACGCAAACTTCATTGCCAGCGGATGAGGAGCACCAAAGCGGTCTACCTCATAATCGGGGTCAATCCGGACTCCGGGAATAGGAAACTTGCTGGTACCAAAGGCTTCGGTTTCGGGTATGTCGGCTTCCTCGTACAGGTCCAGCAGGTTACCGGGCGAGCCGTGGGCCTGGTAGCGGGTCACGAAGCCGTGCTTGTGGCTCCACTGTATCCACGGGCGGGCGTAGCGCTCCCGTAGCAGCTCGGAGAGTGTCTGGTGATAATCTATCTTGACCAGCGTACTGGCTACGCTGGAGGTACTGTCCAGGAAGAGGGGGAGTTGCTGCTGCAAGTCGTAGCCCCGGCGCTTCCGGAACTCCGACAGGAAATCGTGCGCCCAGTTGGCACCGTACACCTCGTAGGAGTCGTTGTACATAGCACGGGGACGGGTTTTGGTTTTGGTGAACGCCGAATCAAACCAGGTCAGGTACTTGTCCATGGCACTGGCGCTGAACGGATCGAGTACCAGTCCCGCTCCGCCGGGTGCGGATCGTTTTACCTGCTGGCGGGTAGGTTCTGCCACTAGTTGGCCTTCCACTACTTTCCACTTCTGCGCCCCCAGTTCTTTGCTGACATTGGGACCACCAAAAGGCCAGCCGGTACCCGTAGCCATATCTACACCCATGCCGAGGCGCTGCCCCTCCCGTACGGCGTGCTGCATCACGTCCAGCCACTTGTCGCTTAGGTAGGGGATAAACTGTTGCTCGTGTCCTTTAACGCCGTAGATAGGGATGATGGTTACGCCTCCCATACCCGCTTTGGATAATTGCTGTAGCTGCGTGGTTATGTCCTCTTTGGTAACGGCGCTACCCATCCACCACCACTGGGTCCAGGGTTTGGTGGTCGAAACCGGTTGAGCATCAAGACGCAGACAGCAGAAAAACAGCAGGAACAGGTATAAAAAGCGCATTGGTATAGGTTGATTTTAGAAATACAGACTGCAATGTGCGGCTTTTACACCTACGGCTCATGCCTATTTCTTACAAAGTAGTACGGGTTTACTTTAACGAAAGCAGGGGGATCTGGTGGATGGCCTGCCAGTAGGTCAGGATGGTAAAGCCCAGCATGAGCAGGAAGGCCGCGGTTACCCAATACGTACCCCGGGAGGTACCCGCTGACCTATTACCAAGCCAGGCGCCCAGGAGCATAAGTACCTGCAGGCCGTGTAGTCCGATGAAGTGGGCTACGCGAAGGTCGCCGTACTGGGTACTCCAGTTGAGGAAAGTCAGGCCGGAACCTCCATCGGCGGCGCCTACCGTATGACCGGCCTGCGATGACATATACATTCCTTCTATACTACCAATCAGGAATAGAAGAAGCCCCAGACGTACTCCCCAAAGGTACGGACGGGATAAAGAAGGAAAGCTGTCCCGCCAGTAGCGGTAGGTGAGAGTAACTACCAATACGGTATTATACATAATGAACAGGCCCATCAGCGCATAGATAATAATGCCATCTGTACTGTCTGTATTATAATGTGATTTGACTCCGCGGGCAGCCTGCATGATAACGGCTACCATCTCTATACCCATACATAGAATAATTTGCCAGGTAAAAAGGCGGACGTACCGTTTATTCTGAATATCTCCTATCAGCCAGACTAGGGTAAATAGATAGATACTCACTGAAATCATGAACTTAAAAGGCTTTATCCAGATATTTATTCCTAAAAGCTGCTGCTGACTGAACAGAATGAGCAGCATAGTAACACCTGCCGCTACCAGATGAATGATGCCAGCATAGTACAGCGGGGCGTTCCGCTGGCGGAGTTGGGAGAGCAGGTTCATTAGAGTACTAGTTGAGGGCTTACTCATTTTTAGATTGTTGCATTAAAATACTTGAAACTCATTTTATTACTGTGTTACATTCCTATACACTACTTTCTATACGTTTCTCTTACCTTTGTGTCAGAGGCAATGGTGTCTGCCCGGAACCGTCCCAACTTTGGGAATGATGGCGCCTACTGAATGACAACTGTCATCGTAGACTATCTTTGTACCAATTATGACCGGGCACCGAACCATGATCTCAACCAAAGTAAAGCTTCTTCTTCGCTCATTTGAGCAAACCTCCTATGTTTTATTCGTTGTAAAGTGGCTGTTTATATCAGCTATCGTTGGTATACTGGCCGGTTCGGCCTCGGCTCTGTTCCTGGTTTCACTCGACTGGGTTACCAACTACCGCGAAACTAACACCTGGATCATCTGGCTACTTCCGCTGGGTGGATTGATCATCGGCCTGAGCTACCACTACCTGGGTCAGGATGTAGTCAAAGGCAATAACCAGCTTCTGGAGGAGTTCCACAGTCCCCGGCAGATTATTCCGCTCAAAATGGCTCCTCTGGTCTTGTTTGGTACCTTAGTCACGCACCTGTTCGGTGGATCGGCCGGACGAGAGGGAACTGCCGTACAAATAGGCGGCTCCATTGCTGATCAGTTTACCAGGTGGTTCCGCCTCAAGCCCCGCGACCGCAAGGTACTGTTGGTGATAGGAATCAGCGCCGGTTTTGCCTCGGTGTTTGGTACGCCACTGGCGGGTACCGTGTTTGCGCTTGAGGTACTCACCATCGGATTCCTGCGGTACGAGGCACTTTTCCCCAGTCTGCTAACCGCTGTGATCGCCGATTACACCTGCCATTGGTGGGAGGTAGGGCATGCCAGTTACTCAATTCCTTTCGTGCCGGAAGCCGAGCCGGTGGGTATACTATGGGCCATATTCGCTGGTATCCTGTTTGGACTGGCCGCTCTGACGTTCTCCCTTATCGTCCATTTTTTTGGCGATGTATTCAAAGCCAAAATCAGCTACCCGCCCCTGCGGCCGGTTTTTGGGGGCGTGGTGTTGGCCGTAGTAGTCTATCTGTTAGGTACTACGAAGTACATTGGCCTAGGCATACCTACCATCGTTGCGGCTTTTAGCGAACCACTACCCCCTTATGACTTCCTGCTCAAAATACTACTGACCACTTTTACCTTGGGAGCGGGATTCAAGGGAGGTGAAGTTACCCCCCTTTTCTTCATCGGAGCTACCCTGGGTAATGCATTGTCCCTATTCATTCCCCTGCCCGTGGCGCTACTGGCCGGGATGGGCTTCGTCGCCGTTTTTGCGGGGGCTACCAACACCCCCATTGCCTGTACCATCATGGGCATCGAGTTATTTGGTATCGAATGTGGTGTGTTTGTGGGAATAGCCTGTGTAACTGCCTACCTGTTCTCAGGGCACACCGGCATTTACTCCTCTCAGGTAGTGGGCAGCCCCAAGCATAGCTTATTCGGGCGAAGCACCGGAAAGAGCCTCTTGCAAATCAAAAGCCTGAAAAAGAAGTAGTGATCTAAAAGCTTCTGGGCGTGTTCATGACCTTCTTCCGGATACGTAGCTTTCGCTTTTTCTTTTTCTTCGTTTGTTCTTTGGGAGCCTCTTTGTCGGCAGGTACCTGCTGTAAAAAAATAGTAGATGGTACAGTGTTACTGGCAACTGGGCTACTGGCCTGAGTGGCAGCCAGAGGAACCAGCAGGAGTAAGGTCAAAAATGTGTTTTTCATAAGTGTGTGTTGTCAAAAGGAGTGTGGGATATTGAAACGGGACAAAGTAACGCATCTAAGTAATTCCTGACCAGGTTGAGGTAGTGATTCAGGTCAGGAGTTGGGTAGTTCTGCATTTTGGCGGCTTCGTCCCAGCGACGCATCCGGATGATTAGCTCAAAATAAGGGTTCCGCTCAAAGGCTTCGGCTTCTTCAGTCTGCATAGGTCCGCCCTGAAAGCCCAGCGTCTGCAGGCTGGCGTGTGACAGAGCCGCCAGGTACTCCGGGTGCTTATAGGTCAGGTACCTTTTAGCATTGACATGATTCTCAATAAGTACGCCTACCTTGTCCGAAAAGCCCCGCTTGCGGAGCCAGTCAGCGGCAACGCCTTCGTGGTCGCGCCGACCGTAGCCTTCCATCAGTTCTGCTTGATCATCCACCGGTAGCATATGACCAATATCGTGCAGAAAAGCCGCTAGTTGTACCTCTTCGTCGTAGCCTGCCTTGCGGGCCAGTTCGGCTGCCTGAGCCGCATGCTCAAACTGCGACACCTCCTCCCCATAATAGGGCTCCTGGCCGTACTGCTCAAACAGGCCTCGTAGCTCGTGCAGAATTTCGTTAGTCGTATAGGGCATGAAAGTAAGTAGTTCGCTGATTATTTCTGTAGGGCTTCCAGTACCGGCTTACCTGTCCAGCAGGTAGGGGTAGTAGCCCGGAATAGATGCGCTATGGTTACGGCTGTATCAAAGGTATCAATTGGTTGTTGCAAACGCACGTTTTTCCTGATGCCTTTGCCCGAAATAATCCAGGGAATATTGATCTCGGCGGGGCTTGTACCGCCGTGGCCTTTGTTAATGCCGCCATGGTCAGCCGTTACGATCACCACCGTTTCGTTGATCATACCGGCCCGGCGCACAGCATTCATAACCTGACCGATCAGGGAGTCGGCTTTGCTTACTGATGCATAGTAGGCGGGGGTACCGTGACCCATCTCGTGGCCAAAGTGATCTACGTGGTCGAGGTGGATAAAGGTGAAGGCTGGCTTTTCGGTAGCAATGTACTCGGCGGCCCGCTGGGCGGTGTCATCTTCTCCCTTACGGTCTTCCTTGACGGTACATACATCATCTTCCAGCAGCCTACCGAAGTCATCCCAATCATAAAAAGTAGCAATGGTAGCTTTCGGCATCCTTTCCCGTACTACTCTGAAAATGGTGGGGAACAATTGACCATTAGCTCCACCGCAGTAGCTTCGGTTCGCGATGTCTGTACGTTTCCATTCGTTGGACCATATTTCGTGGTGGGCGGGTGAGGTACCCGTAATCATGGAAGCCCAGTTAGGACTACTGGAGGAGGGATATACAGCTTTGGCATTAAACGAGTGCGCCCCCGACTTCATCAGGGAGTCCAGTACCGGCGTAGGTGCCTTCTGTACCCCATCCGGACTCAGCCCATCAATGCCAATGACAATGACGTGGCCAGGCTGGACCGCACCAGGCTGGGCCGCACCAGGCTGGGCTTGTGTAGAAAAATATAGCAAGATTGAACAGATGAGTAACAGGTACTTCATAAAGAGTGAGTGGTAAGGGAGTGTTGAGTAGGAGAAAGATACGGAATAAGTGTCAAAAAAGCGGGGGATCAAAGAGCCCCCGCTTTAAGTCTATAACCAAACCTATGAGAATAAGTAGTGTGGATCTATTTCAGTATCCAAACCAGATCATTGATGTCGTCTTTACCACTGTACTGACGCTCAATGGCTGATTGGTAATTGGCTTCGTTGGTGGTACGCTCCGAGAAAGGGTACTGCCAGCGCATGGCAATACGGCCGGAGTTGCCGGTACCAACGCCCGTCATGAACTTGGGGAAGCCCGTACGACGGTAGTTAAAGTAGGCTTCCATACCCGAGTTCATGAAGAAGGCCAGGTACTTCTGCGTAATGATCTGTTCGAGTCCGGCCATATTGTTGCCACTGTACTTCACCAGCGGCTGCGCATAGTAGGTATCAAAGTTGAAATCGACGGTGTAGCGGGCGAAATCAGCGGCATCGCGGCCACCGGTTTTGGAATATGTCATAGTAAGACTACCATCCTTCACCCCGTAAAACTCCTGCGAAGCCTTGATCCCCTTGATGTACCAGTCTTCGGCGGTGCCGGTAGCCCAGCCGCGGTTAATGCCTTCGGCTATGTTGAAGCACATTTCAGGGTACCCTACGATGAATACATTCTCACCGGTGTAGGTGGTGTAGTAGCGCGAGCGGCTTTGGAAGGAGTACGCGCCGGGGGCAAATCCGGCTCCGTTGTTACGACCCGCTTTTTCGGACATATCGGCCAGGTCTTCGCCGGAGCTGGCTCCTACAAAGGCTGTGAAGTCAGAAGGCTGCTTACCGGCTTTCAGTTCGGCACCGGCCGGTTCGGCAGTTACCATTACCCGTGGATCTTTACGCTCCACCAGCAGGCCGATGTACAGCTGGGCCATATTCTGACGGGTCGCGTCAAAGCCGAAGTTATCGGGGTTGGAAGGGTATTTGTTGAAGTTATTGGACTTGAACTCCAGGTTGTCAACCATACCCGTGAGCAGAGGGTACTGAGTTGGGTTGTTCAGCATTTCGGCAAAGCGGCCTTTGATATTCAGTTCGGCTTCACCCTCCTTTTTGCTCAGGCGGGTCAGTACACGTAGCTTGAAGGCATTGACTACCTTCTGCCATTTGCGCAGATCACCTCCGAAGTAGAAGTCCCCCGCTACCGAAGTTTCTCCCTTGGCAATGAGTGTAGCCAAATCAGCATTTGACTCATCCAGCCATTTCAGCACTTGCAGGTAGATATCCTTCTGCGAGTCATACTTAGGCGTAATGACTGAGGTACCCTGCAGCGCTTCCGACAGGGGAAGGTCTCCCACGCGGGCGCTCATCTGATCAAAGAAGAAAGCCCGGAAGAACTTACCCAGGGCCGAGTACGGATTCACATCAGCCGCACCCGAGCGCTTGGCTTCCTGCTCCATCTTAACCACGTTTTTGAGGGTATAGAAGTGATTGGGCATCTCAGACCACTGGTACTCGTTGTTGCCGTAGTAGTTGTAGTTGATGGCGTAGAACTGGTTCCAGCGCATCTCGGAGCTGAACGGGCGACCTGTGTTGTTGTACATGTCAAACTCAATGCCCTGCAGTACCAGCGAAGCAGGGGCGGTAACGGCCCGGTTAGGGTCTTTTTCGAGCTCCTCAAAGCTCTGCTCGCACCCGGTCAGCAGTAGGCCAACACTCACAAGGGCAAGCTGTATATAGTTCTTTACTTTCATTGTTAGTTGCGTATTTATGATTTGTTCTTCAGGACGTGGAGCCATTTCTCCTATCCTGCTTTCCTCCTTATTTCTTAAAAGCTCAGGCTGATGTTAACACCGTAGCGACGCGTCGAAGGAGTCTGTAGTCCGGAGCTGCCATCGGTGATATACTGGTTCAGATCCAGGTCTTTTTTCTCGGCAAAGTACAGCAGGTTACGGCCTACCAGTGAGATAGAGGCACTGCGTATAAAGCCGGACTTAGAGAGCATAGAAGCGGGCAGCGTATAACCAACCACTACCTCCCGCAGCATACCAAACGAGCGACTCATCAGGTTTCCTTCGTCAGAGTTGTAGTAGCGGCTTACCCAGTCCTGCAGGAACTGCTTGGTCGTATTGGGGGTAAACTGCAGCTCAGCCAGGTTGGTGATCTTACCTTCGGAGTCGAAGTTGAGGCTGGCGTTATTGGCTACCTGTACGCCTTCACCTACCCACGTCTTGTTACCCAGGTAATCCTGGTAGCGGGCTTCGCCCATTTCACCCTGTACCAGCGCTATGTGGCGACCACCGCGGAAGGTTTGTCTCTGGATGTAGTTGGAGATTACACCCCCGATGCGGCCGTCGAACTGGAAGCTCAGGTTGACGTTGCGGTAGGAGAACTTGTTGTTGATACCGAATACAAACTTAGGATTTACGTGGCCCAGGAACTGGTTTACGGGCAGGTACACGGGGCGGCCCGAAGCGTCGTTGATGATCTCTCCGTCGGGGGTACGGGCGAAGGCACGGCCGTAAAACTTATCCAGGCGGTCACCCACTTTGAAGAACACGTTAAGGGCGTCTACTCCAGGATAGATCTCCGTCAGTACCTCCTTAAAGGTAGAGTAGTTAGCCACTACGTCCCAGTTAAGACCATCTACGCTTTTAAGCGGTGATCCGCTCAGAGAGGCTTCCAGACCGGTTTTTCGGGTCTTGATACCATTCACCAGGGCAGATCCGTAGCCGGTTGTGGTAGAGATAGGCAGAGAGAATATACGTGGACCTTCATTAGACACATAGTACGTTACATCCAGACCAATCCGGTTCTGCAGTACTCTGACGTCCAGACCTACTTCGGACTGGGAGGTAGAGCTAGGCTGCAGGTTGGGGTTGTTCATGGTGTTGGTAAAGTAGGCAGCCGGTGTATTGTTGTAGGCAAATGGTGTCGAGTACACCGCGGCGTTCTGGTAGGTAGGACCGTCGTAAGGCGAGTAGTACTGGTCACCGTAGCCGAGCGGGTTGCCCTCACCCAGAGCCGGGGTAGATCCGATGGTCGAGCGGGTCAGACCATCCTTCACGTTGGCATACGAGCCGCGGAGCTTGAAGAACGATACAATCTCCGGCAGGGGCAGGTAGTCAGATAGTACCGTAGAAGCAGCTACTGATGGGTAGAAGAATGTATTGTTACCAGTAGGCAGGGTCGAGAGCTTATCAACCCGTCCGGTGGTTGAGAGGGTAAAGTAGTCCTTGTAGGTAAAGTCGGCCGAGTAGTAGGCCGAGTTTACGCGCATGGCCGAAGCAAAGTTAGAAGTACGAACCGGGTTGGCCGAGTTGCTGAAGTTGTATAGACCCGGTACGTTGAGGTAGTCGGTCGAGCCCCACTGTGAACTGTACTCGAAGGTACGGATATTACCTCCGGCCCAAACCTTGGCATTGAGCCCGCTGAACAGATCTTTGTCAAACCGCACCAGCACGTCAGTGTTGTTCTCAAACAGGTTGCGACGGTCTTCGCGGTAGTCGCCCCGGCGCTCATCCCGACCGTACGAACCAGCCGAGTAGGGGAACTTCTCGTTGCGGAACAGGTTCCAGGTTGTTACCTGCGAACGCAGCATCACATCCAGGAAGTCGGTGAACTTGTACGTCATAGCCGCCTGACCAATGATGTCGGTCTTGTAGTGGCCACGGAGCCACTCGTAGCTCATGAAGTAAGGGTTGTTGTAACGCTGGTACTCCGCGTAGATCTGCTGGATACCTTCCTTGCCGGGCTGCCAGTAGTTGCGCATGTCAGCTACGTCCCAGTCGGCACCCGCCCAGAGTACCATGTTGTAGATAATGGAGTTAGGACCGTAGTTGATGTCCGGTACATTGGGCGTGTACTGGCGGTTGTACTGCAGACCCGACTCAAACTTTAGACGATCCGAGAACTTGTAGTCGGCCGTTACGTTGAAGTTAGTAATATTCAGCTTCGTGTTGGGTACTATACCCTTCTGGTAGATGTGCGAAGTCGAGAAGCGCAGGTTGTACTTATCACCTGTAGATGATACTGATACGTTGTTGGTCGAGAGAATACCCGGCTCCAGGAAGCGGGTCAGGTTGTCTGTACCACGAGCCACCCAGGGAGTAGGAATACGCTGTCCGGTCGCGGGGTCAATAGGACTATCGTACTGTGTGATCGGCTGACCTTCGAACTTAGGTCCCCAGCCTCCGTCGTAGTCACCGTCGTTGAGTCCTCCTCCTTTACCATCTACAAAGGCGTAGCGACCGTGATCACCTGGGCCGTACTGGTCCTGTACCTTCGGAATGGAGTAGAAGCCGTTATCCATCATGGTCGACGAGTTTACATCTACCGAGAAGCCGCGCTTATCCTTGGAGCCACGCTTGGTGGTGATCAGGATAGCCCCGTTCTTACCCCGGAAGCCATACAGGGCCGCCGCCGTAGCTCCCTTAAGTACAGAGTACGTTTCAATATCATCAGGACTCACGTTCCAGGTATCGGAGTTGACAGGTACCCCATCCACTACAAACAGAACATCCGAGTTACCACGCAGCTGGATGTTGGGGCGGCGCAGCAGTTCGGGTTGGGTACCTACGGTGAGTCCGGCTACTTTACCGGCCAGCGCGTTGATGGCGTTGGGTTCACGGGCTTTAACGGTCGTTGCACCATCTACCGTCTGAATGGCTACACCCGTACGGCGTACGTCTTTCTTGATACCCAGTGCCGTATAGACAAATTCCTGAAGCTGGCGGGTATCCGTATTCAGTGCTATGTTAATGATGGTCTGATTAGTGACAGGTACCTCCTGGGTCGAAAACCCGACAAAAGAGAATACCAGTGTTGGAGCGCTGCCGGTAAGGTTTACTTTATAATTTCCTTCGGCATCGGTGATCGTACCGGAGTTGGTACCTTTTATAACAACACTTACACCCGGTATCGGGTCTCCGTTGCTCTGGTCGGTCACACGTCCGGTTACGACCTTCTGGGCGGCCGCTGTCAGACAGGCTGCCAGCACCAGGCACAGTGTCGTGAAAAACCACCTGCTACCAGGGCTGGTGGGGGAGAGTTGTACACCTAGTTTCATACGTTTTTTGAATGGATTAGGGTAAGAAGTACGAGCTTGAGGGCCTTGATCAAGGGGCCCTAAAACTCGCCGCAAAGTTGGCAGGAGGTATTGAAGAAGATGGTTAAGCAGATGTGAAGCATTCTTGAAGAAAAAGTGCTCTTTCGGTCTCCAGCGATAACATTCAGGTAATAAAATGGTATTTACTGTAGTACTATTCTATTCAAATCGACTTTAAACAACCCTAATGTTCCACTATGAATACCGAAGTATCGCTCGAATTTTTTCAGGACATACTTATTACCATACACGAAAATATTCGTGACCTGCAGGGGAAGAAAGTATTTGCCGACCCCGAAGAGCAGGAGTACCTGTCGGGGCGGCTTTTTAGCTATACCGAAGCTCTGGAGATTATGAAAGATTCGGCCCGGCGCTTCGGCTACGATCCGCGTGAACTGGGGCTTTAGTTGCAATTGTGAGGCTATTCCTGTAAAAGATACAAACTATTTGTGGCTGGAGGCAGTATACCTGATCTACTTTTAGTATAAACAGGCGACTATCAATAAATCTGGCTGATACTAGTGACTAGTTTCCTTTCCGGATCTTGAGTTTGTTCCCAAACCTTCATTATATTTACTGGGTTTTTATTGTTGCTGGTAGTATTTTATTTTGCTTTCAAGCCTTTAATCAATAATACATCTATCAATAATTCCTGGTTGAATACAGCATTAAGGTGTCATGGTTGATCTAAAGGCATGAAAACAGTATATTTAGTGGATGATGATCAGGATGACAGGTATCTTATCAGGCAGGCCATCCAGCAGACAGGAGTACAGGTAGAGGTAATTGAGGCCGAAAACGGCCTTGAATTACTGCATTTGATCCAGCAGAACGATACGCTGTCCGCAGCCCTGATTCTTCTGGATATGAATATGCCAAAGATGAACGGGCTGGAAACAACCCTGGCTCTTAAAGCTGATGCTACCACCCTTGATATTCCTGTTGTAATGATCTCCACATCTTCCAACAAATCCCTTATAGAATCTGCTTACCAGGCAGGAATTAATAGTTTTATCACCAAACCCAGCAGCTTTCAGGAATTTTCTGAGCTGGGAGATCAATTAGCTGCCCGTTTCCTTTCTTAAAGATCCAGGTCAAGTAATAGTTCAGGTAAAACAGTTTGGATTAACAAGAGTTCTTTAGAAGAAACTCATTTGCAGGATATTATAGGTGGTACTACTATTCTGTCAGGATTGCATTACGCTAGTTTGAAAAATATTATCAGGAATGAGTAACATCAAAGCAAAATCTTTACCCTCTCTGCCCAAAGCACTTACCGGCATTAAAGGACTTGATGAGATAACCAAAGGTGGTTTGCCACAGGGCAGGCCTACCCTTATTTGTGGTGCAGCGGGGTCTGGCAAGACCCTTTTTTCCATGGAATTTCTGGTGCATGGGGCTCTCGATTTTAATGAACCGGGGGTATTTATGTCATTTGAGGAAAGAACGGATGAGCTGACTATCAATGTGGCCTCGCTGGGCTTTGACCTGGACCAGCTACAACAAGACAAGCTGATCAAGCTTGATCATGTACATATAGATCGCAGTGAAATTGAAGAAACCGGCGAATACGATCTGGACGGCTTATTTATACGCTTAGGCTATGCCATTGACAGTATAGGTGCCAAGCGGGTCGTACTAGATACGATAGAGAATCTTTTCTCAGGATTAAACAACCAGGCTATACTCCGGGCTGAACTCCGGCGCCTGTTTGGCTGGCTGAAAGATAAAGGCGTAACTACTATCATCACCGGCGAAAAAGGCGACGGAACCCTTACCCGTCAGGGACTGGAAGAGTACGTATCCGACTGTGTGATCCTGCTGGACCACCGGGTTGCCAATAAGATCTCTACCCGTCTGTTGCGCATTGTTAAGTACCGGGGCTCCGTTCATGGTACCAACGAATACCCTTTCCTGATTGATGAAGAGGGTATATCCGTCCTGCCGATTACATCACTCACCTTGTCTCACGCGGTATCAACTGAGCGGTTATCAAGCGGTATAGATTCTCTGGATAAGATGCTGGGAGGAGAAGGATTTTATCGCGGAAGTAGCATATTAGTGTCCGGAACCGCCGGAACGGGTAAGACCAGCGTCGCGGGTAGCTTTGCCAATGCGACCTGTTTGCGGGGTGAGCGGTGCCTGTATTTTGCCTTTGAAGAATCCCCCCAGCAGATTATCCGCAACATGAACTCCGTTGGTATGGATCTGCAAAGCCATATTGATAACGGATTACTCAAATTCCATGCTTCACGCCCTACGCTTAATGGGCTGGAGATGCACCTGCTGGTAGTACATAAGCTGGTCAAAGAATTCAGACCGAGCGTAGTGGTGCTGGACCCGATCACTAACCTGGTGACGGTGGGGTCGGCCAGTGAGGTCAAGAGCCTGCTGATCCGGCTTATTGACTTCCTACAGGCAGAGCAGGTTACGGTTATGTTTACGGCGCTTTCGTTCAAGGAGGTCATCTCTGAGCAAACCGACGAAACCGTATCTTCTATCGTAGACTCCTGGCTGCTAATCCGTGATATTGAGTTTAACGGGGAGCGTAACCGGGGCATGTACGTAATGAAGTCCAGAGGGATGAAGCACTCAAATCAGGTGCGGGAGTTTGTTATCTCGCACAAGGGATTGGACCTGGTGGATGTATTCCTGGGGCCGGAGGGTGTACTGACCGGCTCGGCCCGCGAAGCCCAGCAACTGCTCGAAAAGGCGGGAGTCGTACTAAGAGACCATGCTGTGTCTCGTAAAGACCGTGAGATAGAGCGGAAGAGGAGTGTACTCGAATCAAAGATTGCCAGCCTGAATGAAGAGTTTGAATCCCTTCAGGAGGAGCTCAATAAAACCTACATAGAAGAACAACTCCGAAAAGAGGTTTTAGAGAAAAATCGTGAGGAAATGACACGCAGCCGGGACCCCCGTAAGTAACAGGCCTGTTTAACCTACATCCAACAATAACTGAATGGAAGAAAATAAAGAAATCTGGGAGCTGAGACTATATATAGCGGGTAAAACGACCAAATCAGTAACAGCTTTGAATAACCTCAAAAGGTACTGCGAAGAACATTTGAAGGATAAGTATGTTATAGAAGTCATCGATTTACTTGAACATCCTCAGCTTGCAGAGGGCGACCAAATCCTGGCTATTCCAACGCTGGTCAAAAAAGTGCCGGAGCCAATCCGGAAAATTATTGGCGATCTTTCCAACGAAGAGAAAGTGCTGGTTGGATTGAATATACGACCCGCAAAAAAAATGGAATGAACGATACATTAGATATAAATCAGTGCAGGGACAGCGAAGAAGAAGACAAGTACTATGTTCTGCGTTTATTCATAACGGGAGCATCAGTTAACTCTCTGAGGGCTGTCACAAACATCAAAAAAATTTGTGACACGTATATTAAAGACAACCATTCGCTGGAGATCATTGATGTATATCAGGAGAAAGAACTGGCAGAAAAAGAACAGATTATAGCCCTACCCCTTTTGATCAAAAGTTTCCCACTACCTGAAAGAAGACTGATTGGAGATCTGTCGGATACTAAGAAAGTACTTAAAGGTATTGGCATTACATTCTGATTTTAATGAGCACACCCAAGACGTATGAGCAGTTGGTGAAAGAGAACCAGGAACTTCTTTTGCAACTGGAAGAAGCTAATGAAACCATTGAAGCAATCCGTACGGGACAAGTAGACGCGCTCGTTGTCAAAGGGTCGGACAATGAACACCAACTTTATACGCTGAAGACAGCCGATCAGACCTACCGTGTTTTTATCGAGAAAATGAATGAGGGAGCGGTGACGCTCAATGAGGATGGAATTATCCTGTACTGCAACACGATGTTTTCATCCATGATCAACCTGCCGCTTTCAAAGGTAGTAGGTATGAGGTTCGAGTTACTGATTCCTGACGATTGTAAAGAGCTATATCAGGATGTATTCAGGAACGGCTGGCATAAGGATAGTAAGACTGAGCTAAGCATTATCAGCGGCGATAGCCAGATTCCCTGCCTGTTTTCGGTTACTACTCTGCAGTTGGATGAGGGAAAGGCACTCAGTGTTATCCTGACGGACCTGACCTTTCAGAAAGAAGTACAGGCGCTGCTCAAAGAAAATAATAAGCGGCTTGAAGATATTAATAACGAGCTGGAGATAAGCAACCACGACCTTCAGCAGTTTGCCTCCATTGCTTCCCATGACCTGCAGGAGCCACTCCGTAAGATCCTGATCTTTTCTACCATGCTCAGAGATAGAAATAAGAATTTACTATCCGAAGAGAGTAAGGTATTCCTGGAAAAGATCATTTCGTCATCCAGCCGAATGAAGTCCCTCATTGTTGATATCCTGACCTATTCACGTCTTTCTACCCATACCAACAGGTTTACAGTAATAAGCCTGAAAGATATTGTAAGGGAAATCATAGAGGACTTTGAAGTCCTGATTGAGGAAACCGGAGCTATAATTCAGGTGGATGATCTTCCGGAAATAGAAGTGAATAGGGGGCAGATCAAACAGGTATTTCAGAATCTGATCAGTAATTCCATCAAGTTTTGTAAAGCCGGTCAGCAGCCGGTGATCCGTATTACGGGTTGTTATAATGATGATGTTATTGAGCAGGAAGGTATAGATACAAATGGTACCTGTTGCATTACGTTTACAGATAATGGAATAGGATTTGATGACAAGTATAACGAAAAGATATTCTCCCTGTTTGAGCGCCTCAACTCCAAGGACAAGTTTGAGGGGTCGGGGATAGGACTGGCTATCACCAAAAAAATCATTGATAAGCATAAGGGGAAAATCGTAGCCGTGAGTCGGGAAGGAGAAGGAGCGCAGTTCCTGATTACCCTGCCCCTGAGGCAAAATATAGACTAACCCCTGGACCCCGCTCCATCTTATCGCTCAGTAGGTTTAGCGCTTTCAGCTTTATTAATAGAAGATATTTCTCTGCCAGTAGTAGGCCAATGGAGCGAATTAACCTTTACCATTTTATGTTTGGCGATTTTCTGCCAACTTTGCAAAAAGCCTTTTTTATTCGCATGCTTTCATCCCGAATTGGTATTTTAGGTGGTGGTCAGTTAGGTCTGATGCTGTTACAGGCCGCCATTGACTGGAATTTAGATATAAGTATACTTGACCCCGATGCCGAAGCACCCTGCAGCCGCATTGCCCCCCGCTTCGTACACGGCTCCTTACAGGACTATGATACGGTCTATAACTTCGGAAAAGACCTTGATGTCATCACTATTGAGATCGAAAAGGTAAACGTAGAAGCACTGGAAGCTCTGGAGAAGGAAGGAAAGCGGGTCTACCCGCAGCCGGCCGTGATCCGTCAGATTCAGGACAAGCGTATACAGAAGCAGTTCTACCGCCAGCATAACCTGCCAACGGCCGATTTTTTACTTACGGAAAATCGGGAAGATGTTAAAAATCAGGCCCAATTTTTGCCTGCTTTTCATAAGCTGGGACGCGACGGCTACGATGGCCGGGGGGTACAACGTATTACATCCATTGATGATATAGATAAGGCCTTCGATGCACCGGGTGTTCTGGAAAAGGCCGTTCCCTTTGAGAAAGAGATAGCCGTTATTGTAGCGCGTCGTCCTTCGGGTGAGGTCACTACATTCCCGACGGTCGAGATGGCTTTCCATCCCGAGCTGAACCTGGTGGAGTACCTATTCGCTCCGGCCCAGCTGAACGAGGCCGTAGACCAGCAGGCCCAGCAACTGGCCCGGCAAACCGCCGAGGCATTCGGTATAGTAGGTTTGCTGGCCGTAGAAATGTTTGTAACGCCTGAGGGGGAGGTACTTATCAACGAAGTAGCTCCGCGTCCACATAACAGCGGTCACCATACCATCCGGGCCAACGCCACCTCGCAATTTGAGCAGCACTGGCGGGCTATTCTGGATCTGCCACTGGGTAGTACCTGTGCCTACGGCCCCGCCGCTATGGTAAACCTGCTCGGCGAAGATGGCTATACCGGTCCTGCCTACTACGAAGGTATGGAAACACTACTGGCTACGGCGGAGGTATTTCCGTTCCTGTACGGCAAGGCCATTACCAAGCCTTTCCGAAAAATGGGTCATGTGACCGTGATGGATACTGATCTGGAAGCTTTGAAAGAAAAGGTAAATCTGGTGAAACAGAGTATCCGGGTAATCAGTAAAGGCGGAGCCTGATTGAAAAATAATCGGGTAAAATACTAAACGCCGCGGAGGTTTGGAGGTTAATACATCAGAAGGCTGTTACCACGCGGAAAAAAGAGTAGATACCAGATACCTGAAATGAAATAAATACTAGCCTATAGCCTAAGGCTTATAGCATATAGCTAATAAAAATATGATTGGAATTATAATGGGGAGCATCTCGGACCGGAAGATCATGCAGGAAGCTGCTGATGCCCTGACTGAACTGGGAGTCTCTTTTGAAATGGAAATTGTTTCGGCTCACCGTACGCCCGACCGGATGTTTGAATATGCTCAAAGCGCCCGTCAGCGTGGCCTGAAAGCGATCATTGCCGGAGCGGGTGGCGCTGCTCACCTGCCGGGTATGGTAGCTTCGCTAACCTCCCTGCCGGTAATAGGAGTCCCCATTCTTTCCAGCAACTCTATCGACGGCTGGGATTCGGTACTGTCCATCCTGCAGATGCCGGGAGGTGTACCCGTCGCTACGGTAGCCCTTAACGGTGCTAAAAATGCCGGTATACTGGCCGCTCAGATCGTTGGAAGTCAGGATGCTGAAGTAGCGGCCCGGCTTGATAGGTATAAGGAAGAGCTTAAAGGGAAGGTAGCCGAAATGAATGCTCAGCTGAAAAAGTAGTAGAGTAGTGAATATAACGGGCCTACTGCGTTCGTTACAATAGTAGAAGTATAAAACAGTCTATTACCCGATTAGTAAACCCACTGTACTATGGAAGAAGAAAGTCCAAAGAAACGTAATGTTCGGCCAACTGAATCGTCCAACCTGCCCCTGATTACATTGGTGGTACTGGTGCTTATAGTACTTGGGCTCCTGTTTGTAGGGTACGAGTACATCGCTGACGATACAGCCGGATCGGAAGAGCTGACCAATATCATACCTGATACAACCAGCAGCGTTTCGCCGCTTATAACCAATACAGATCCGATATTGGCCGAGCCGGAACGGATTGACTCCAGTCTGGTCATTGACTCAGCGCCTGTTACTACTTCCGATGAGGGAACAGTGGAAGTCCCGGAGGAAGTAGCTGAAACACCAAAGCCAGCTCCACCTGCGCCCAAGCCTGCTGCCCGGCCGGTCGATGTTGGTGGTACCTCTACCACGCATACTGTAAAACCCGGTGAAACCTTCTTTGGTATAGCCAGTCGTTATAATCTGAAACCGGAGACATTGAGGTCACTGAATCCGGATGTGGAGCCAACCGAGATCAAATCGGGGGTTACCCGGCTGAATGTCCGGGTTAAGACCATCCATACTGTCGGCCCCGGCGATGTGTTGCGGGTAGTGGCCAGTAAGTATGGCATCAGCAAAGAACTTCTTATGCAGGCCAACGGAAAGAGTAAGGACTTCGCTCAGCGGGGAGAAAAGCTCGTCATTCCGTTTGCCGACAAAAAGTGATATTCAAGTAGTTATAGGTTATAAGCCTTAGGGGGCAGTAACAGGTGCATCGGCCAGCAGGCCACTCCGGTTACTGCCCCTTTTTTGCTAGCTCTCTTAGCTTTCTTCGTAGTTCCAGTAGCTGGAAGGGCTTGGCAATGTAGTCATCAGCCCCAATGTATTCAGCAATAGAAGCCCCATTGGCATGTGCTGTAAACAGCACTACGGGGATAGGAGAGGGGGTCTCAGCCCGGTAGTCGGCCAGTACTTCCCTGGCCACATCGGCCTCCATCATGTTGTCCAGTAAAATCAACGCAGGGCCTACTTCATTGACCTCCTCTTGCATTTGCTGCGGATTCTTTCCTATACACACTGTAAATTCCTTACGCACAACCTGAATCAAAAGCTCCTGTAGATGCAGATCGTCTTCATAGACCAGAATAACGGACATAGTATTAGTTTTAGCTGTTGTGGATATAGCTGCGTGGTTGAGTTAAAGGGGGTGAAAGTTGTATATACTCCATAGAGTCAAGCAAAAATGCGAAGGCGGACTGCGCTCCCTTTATTATTTCGGATTGGGAAAGCCTACCGGATTGCTGGTCCAGGAAGGCCAGAAAACGCTTCCATTGAGACCCTGTGTCGGTAGCGTACACGCCATAATAGTGAAAAGAAAGGCCCTCTAGCAAGCCTGTCTGCACCAGATGTTTTCTGATTACTTTACCACCCAGGGTCGACCCCTCGGCTACGTAGCAGGCACCTAGTAGTTCTGCCTCTGACGTCAATGGCCAGGCAGGCATATCATCGGGTACTATCAGGTCCAGCTCAGCGAGGTCAGCCAGCAATAGCTCTGTTTTGTATCGGTTATGTACCTCGTATTCCTTTCGAAGTGCATCATACGATTGCAGGGCCTGTTCCAGACTATTGTTAAACCGGTACTGAGCCAGTGTGATAGCCCCTAGTTGCTGTCGGTTAAGTTGATTGCTGACAATGTCATTTACAAACAGCGCCTTTTCAGTCTTATCGTGCAGCTCAGCTGTTGCCGCTTTTAATTGAACGTGAAATGGATTCATTCTATTCTTAATTCTAAAAATATTGATTGCTTACAATCCAGAACTTATGGGCATGGTCGAGTTGCTGGGCTCGCCCTTTGTAGCTACTTGACTTGACCAGATAGCCCGTAGCTCCGGCTTCGTATGAGTTTTTGATATCAGAAGGATAGTCAGATGTACTGAATATGACCAGAGGCAGGTGACGGGTTTTCTGATTTTGACGAAGAGAGCGAACAATTTCAACACCGCTCAGACCGGGAAGGTTCATATCCACCAGGATTAACCGGGGGGATACTGGATCTGTGTTCTCGCCATTCAGCAGGGAGATTGCTTCGCTTCCCGAGCCGGCTACCTCAAAGGTGAGCGTCTCATCTATCTTTTTTACGATTCGTTCGAAGAATAGAACATCATCCGGATTATCCTCGATGTACAGTATGTCTACCTTTTTCATGAAATAAAAGCAATGGTGTGTTTGAGCAATGGTTATTAACTGGGCAAAGCAGATTCAAAGGATTCACGTGTTGGTAAAGCCACAAAAAAAGTCGTGCCTTCACCCTCCTTGCTCTGAAACCAGATTCGTCCGCCATGCCGGTTGACGATACGCTTGGCTATGGCCATGCCAACGCCATGACCTTCGATATTGGAGGTGTTGTCAAGCCGTTTGAACAGATCAAATACCTTGCTTGCCTGGTTCATATTGATACCCATCCCGTTATCTTTTACGGAGTATATGGTCTCATTGCCTGTCACGGTACCCTCTATTTTTATCTGAGGATCGGCCGATGCCACCGAGTACTTGTAGGCATTGGAGATAATATTGGCAAAGATCTGCCCGATCATGGTCGGGTCGCCATAGAGGGGCGGTGTTGCGCCGATGGTTACTTTAGGCTTGTGAGAGGTAATGGCTACGTTGAGATCCTCTACCAGTGTATCTATCACTGTATGCATCGGTATATCCTGCTTTTTGATATCCGAGCGTGACAGGCGGGCGTAGCTCAGTACGTTCTGGATAAGCATGCTCATACGGTCTGCTGACCGCAGTATCCGGTCTATTATATGCTTGGCTTCATCATCTAGCTGCTCATCAAAATCTTCCAGCAGGATTTCGGTATAGCTCTTGAGCGAAGTCAGCGGGGTACGCAGGTCGTGCGAGATCGTATAGCTGAAAGCATCCAGCTCTTCGTAAGCTATTTTGAGCTGATCGTTGAGGCGACGGATTTCGTTAGCCTTCTGCGTGACAACATGCAGGATATCTTCCCGCAGGCGCAGGGCCGCCGATATTTCTATATCTTCCCAGGGACAGGAACTGTTCTTCACCTCCTGTGTCCATTTTTCGAAACTCTTGCGGGGGCTTAGCCGTACGGTACCGTCTTCCTCATGGCCTGTAACGCTTTTCTCCGGATTACCGGCCCAGGTCACAAGCTGTATCTGTTCGGGCTTGAACCATAGTACATATTCACCCAGGATAGGAGAAAGACAAATGGCCATCAGTCCCGATGCTTTGTCTTTGTAATGAAGAGCCGGGACAAACTGATTGGGGAGGTGAGTAGTCTGGAAGAAGTTGTCCGCCTTGATGCTTACCAGCCATTTTACCAGATCCTGCACTTCCTCCTCGGATGGAGTCTCACCGAGCAGGTGTACTTTGTCTTCAAATACCAGAGCCGCTCCCGTACCTTTGGATATCTGCAGGATGTTGTCTTTCCCGTTGACCAGCCCATCGGCCACATTCCGGTCTTTGGTCATCTGGATCAGCAGTTGCTGACCCGTAGAGTAGATCTGGTTCGCAAAGTCGCTGTCGGTTTCGTCGCGGTGGTGCTCCAGTGTAGCCGACAGGATCTGGCTGATAAAGCGGGCCGTATTGCGGGCGGGGTAGTCCACAAAGCGGGGAGTGTAGTGATGACAGGCAATAAGCCCCCACAGCTTGCCTTTGACGACCAGCGAAATGCTCATACTGGCCATTACTCCCATATTCTTGAGGTACTCAATATGAATAGGGGATACCGCGCGAAGTACTGAGTCGGACAGGTCCAGGATATTGCTGCCCGGCTTTTCGTCGGGGTATAGGCGGGCACTGCTGGAAGAAACGTCGGATATGAGCCGGACCAGGTTGCGAAGGTACAGCTGGCGGGCCTGCTTCGGGATGTCAGAAGCAGGGTAGTGCAGACCAAGGAAGGGTTCCAGATGCGGCTCTTTTTGCTCCGCTACGACTACGCCGTGCCAGTCCTCCATAAACTGGTACACCATCACCCGGTCAAAGCCGGTGATACTCTTCACCCACTTTGCGGCTCGGTCGAGCAGCAGGGTCAGGGTCTTGGCGCCCTGTACTTCCTGTAAGGAGCGGGTGATGAGCTTCTGGTAGTCCAGTACATCCATCCAGGTGACCCGGGGCTCAAATTCCAGCACCACGTACTCTCCTGAGGCATGTATGATCAGGTTCATCTCCTGATCGGCTACCTGCATCTGTTGCGGATTGAGCCACTCAAACGACTGGTTGCGGCGCCCTACATTGAGTAGTTCTTCGAGGGCCGAACCTGGTACCGTGGATGCGATATACGCGTCAAGTACCTGTACGGGCTGGTCTATGAGCGCTTCGGCTGATGCCCTGATATACTGACTGATATTGGTACTTACCTTTTTGATCAGGTAGGAGTCTTTATGTACGGCTACCAGAAAACCGTGGGATTGGATGCTGCCGGGGATGTGAATAGGCTCCCGATCGCAGCTGGTCAGATCAACGTCTTGCATGCAATAAAAAAAGTACTGGAAGTAAGAAAACAGAACTGGTTTTTCAATCAGGTAGACCTTGCAGGAAAAGTACTAAGACTCGGCAGGCAAAAGTAGACTTTGTAGTAAGTACCATGACTTACCATTACTGAGTGAAAAGAGCCTCGTTCGAGGCTGGTATTTTGGAGAGGGCTGAAAATAACGCACAAGTTAATAAACATTTTTTTTGTTAACCAGACTTTGCCTCTCCATAATTTTATAAAAAGCACCTGTAAGTCGCTTAGCCCTTGATTCTGTGCATTTGATCTGTGTATGACGGGCTACTTCCGGATATAGAAAATAACCCGTCATATATAGTGTTCAGCACTTAGTTCCGTGGGCCTCCCCAATTACCACCCTGGCTGTCGCGGCCACCCCTTTCGCGACGGGGAGCCGGGGCAGGGGCTTTACCGAAGTTGCGTAGCGTATAGGTAAAGGTAAGCATACCGTACTGGGTCAGTACCCGGCTGGTCACGTCTTCCACGTAGGTTTCGGTGACGTTGCGGCTGATGCTGTTGTTCTGCGCCAGTATATCGAACATAGTCAGCTTCAATTCACCACGGTTGTCTTTCAGGAATTTCTTGCCCAGGCTGGCGTTCCAGAGCGTAAAGTTCTGATTGAAGCCCTGTCCCAGACCCCGGTACGACTGGTTGGTAACGTCTGTCTGGAACACGAACCCTTTGCCAAAGATCCAGTTGACCCGGGCCGAGCTAACCTGTGTAAAGAAGTTATTGTCAAGCTGGGGCTGGATGCTGTTGCGCACAATGTTGTAATTACCATTGAACGATAGCGTAAAGTCCAGTTTGGGGCTGATGTTGCTGCTGAGCACGATACCTTGTGACAGTGCATAGTTGTTCGAAATATTGAGCTGGTTGTTGATCAGGCCCGGGCTACGGTTGTAGTTGACCCCGCTGTTGAGGTTAACATTGACCTTTATAGGCTTGATGGGCGAACCGTAGTTGACAAACACCCGCGTATTCCAGGCACCATCCAGGTTGACCGGCGTGGTCAGCTGGGCTCCCCGCTCCAGTTGTAGCCCGTTGGGCAGTACCATCGGCCGGTCAGCCACAAAGGTCGAGTTGGTGATGCTGTTGGCCGTATAGTTGGCCGAACCAAATACGAAGAAGTTACGCCCCATTTTGGCATCCGACGAGGAGTACCGGAGATTGACCCGGTGGGTATACTCCTGCTGCAAATTGGGGTTGCCGGCCGTCAGGAACAGCGGATTGTTATTATTGACGACGTTCTGGAGCTGCGTAATGGACGGCTCGTTGGTAGAGGTACGGTAGAACATCCGCAGGTTTTTGCCCTCACCGGGACGGTACATTACAAAGGCGTTAGGCAACAGGTTGGTAAAGGTCTGGTCTACCTCGTTAAAGCGCGGGAATAGCTGCTGGCTGAACAATCCGGCATTCTGAAGGTCCAGTCCCACGGCTCCCGTGAACTTCTTCTTATTGGCACGAAGCGTAACTCCGGCTCGGTGCGTCAGGTACTGGTTGTCAAAGGTATTGGAGAGCAGTGTGTCCAGACGGCTGTAGCCTTCTTCGCTGTTGATGTAGTGGAAGGTACGGTTGTCAGAGTCGCTGTTACTGAGTGATACGTTATAGCCCAATTGTAGCTGGATCAGCTTGCTCAACGGCTCGGTATAGTTGATGTTGGCTCCCAGGCGTACGTTACGGGAATCGCTGAACGACTGCTGGTCAATGGTGTCGCCGGGTATACGGCTGGAGTTATAGAACTGGTTAAGGGCGTACAGGCTCCCCTCCCCATCGCGGTTGTTGAGGTTAGTCGAGATATTCATCGACAGGGTACGTCCGGCTTTGGCAAAGCGATGGCGCCAGAGCAGGTTATTGGTAAAGTTGAACGCCGCTGTTTCGTTGAGGCGGGTATTGTCGGTCTGGTTGAGCAGGGTACCCAGCGGGGCCAGGGTAGTGACTCCCACACGCTGGGTGCCGGACTCGTTGTTCTGCCAGTTCAGTCCAGGAGTAAATATGATAGAGTTATTCTTATTGAGTTTGTATTCAAATCGGAAGTTCACCCGGTGATTCATGTTGGTATTCGCGAAGTTGCTGTTTTCGCGGTAGAACTGGTTGCCGCTGTTCAGGAAGGTCTCGCGGTTGGTGACCTGACTGTTGGCATTAGTAGCCCGGTTAAAGAAATAGCTTCCCGTTACTTCCAGGTTTTTACCCCAGGTATCGGTATAGTTAAGGCCAAAGGCGTTGGTATTGGTAATTCCACTCTGCTGGCCCACCAGGAAGTTACCGGCGCTACCGCCACCTCCCCAGTTACCACCACCACCTCCGCCACCGCGGCCACCACGTCCTCCCCCGCCGTTACCGGAGGTACCCAGTACACCGGCCAGATCCTGCGAAGCGAAGTTCTGCTGGTTGATATTATTAGAGAGTCCAATGATGGATATACGCTGGGTCTTATTAAAGATATTGAGGTTACCACCGGCCATGTAGCGGTCGTCGGTGCCATAGCCGCCAAATAGCTTCCCAAACTGTCCGGCGTTGCGGTCAGAGCGCGTTACGATGTTGATGGTTTTCTGGGCGTTGCCATCGTCGAAGCCTGTAAACTGCGACTGGTCACTCTGCCGGTCAAATACCTCTATTTTATCAATGATTTCGGCGGGGAGGTTCTTCAGGGCCAGCGTAGCATCTTCTCCAAAAAACTGCTTCCCATCCACCATCACCCGCTGGACATTTTCGCCCTGCGCCTGTACCTGTCCGTTCTGTACGGTCATACCCGGCATTTTCTGGATGAGCTCTTCGGCCGTAGCGTCGGGATTGGTCTTAAAAGCGGCCGCGTTGAACTGCGTAGTATCCCCTTTCTGCTGCGACTGCTGTACTTGCCCTACTACCTGTACTTCTTTGAGGTTAGCGGCTGTTTCGGAGAGGTAGATTGTTCCCAAGTTCAGGTCTTCATCGCGCAACCGGATAGTCTTTACATAGTCCTTATAGCCCAGGTAGGTGATCTTGAGCCGGTAGCGGCGGTTAGCTAGTCCCCCGATCTCAAAGCGGCCGTTGACATCAGTAGTTACTATTTTGGGAGCCGCGGTCGAGTCGGTCGGCTGGGTAACCATCACATACGCACCCACCACAGCCGAGTTATCGGTAGTATCAAGTACCGAACCGGTTACCCGGTAGGTGGGGATTTGGGCCTGGGTAGGTACCAGGGCGGTGAGCAGCAAGCCGAAAATAATAAGTAAGAGTTTAGGAATAGTCTGCATAAGTAGGTTTAGTTGCTTGAAGGTTAGAGGCCTACTCTTCTATTAAGTTTAACTCTTTTGAGGGGCAATGGTAGCCCTAATCTACCAGTCCGTGCTAATGACCGACGAATAGGGAGATTTAACCGACCGTTATTCAAAAAATATATAGTACTAAGCCTGATTACCCTGCGCCTGGTTGCGTCTGATAAGGGAAGATTCTTATAATTACGGTCAGAACTAATACATCTACCATGAAAGCTTTCTTTGAAAATCTCTTCCAGTATACCGACCATTTTAACACCGTACTAATCCAGCGTTTGCTGACAGAGCAGGAGGCGGATCTGAGTAAGTCGCACCGGCTGCTGAGCCACTGCCTGAACGCCCATCATATCTGGAACAAACGTATCCTGGGAGAGCAACCGGAGGTGGGGGTGTGGCAACTCATACCCCTGACTGAGATGTTGGATCGTAATGAAGAAAACTATCAGCATACGCAACGTATACTGGAAGAGCTGGACCTGGATACCTCTGTTTCATACACCAACAGCAAGGGCGATGCTTTTCACAATACCGTGCAGGATATTCTGTTCCAGGTCGTCAACCACTCCAGCTACCATCGCGCCCAGATAGCAACAGACTTCAGGGAGCATGGCGTAGAACCCGTTGCCACTGATTACATATTGTACAAAAGGTAGTGAACCGGTAAGGCTGAGGCTTTCTGGTTTGGTTTTTTTACGAGGTAGGGTACATTCAGGAAGTGCAATGAAATTGATTTTATTATGAGTTCGATATCCATAGATAGTACCACTCCCCATTCCAGTACCCCTAATGAACAGGATGAGAGCGCCCTGGCTAAATACGAAAAAAATAAATTAATTCCGGACAGCCTCCGAAAGGTAATTCTGCAGTCGCTCTCTTACTACCCGGAGCTGCTGGATACCGAAATCGACTTTGTGTTTAGTAACAGTATTCATAATTCGGTCATGCTGGCGCAGCCCAAGCTAAGTACCATGTTCAGGCCTAAGTCCCAAAGGGGGTACATTATCATAATGAATCGAAGGTTCAGGCTGGGAGGGGAGCGGCTCAAGCTGGAATCCCTGCATGAGGATGTCCTGATCGGGTGGATCGGCCATGAACTGGGGCATGTAATGGACTACCTGCACCGCAGTACTTTAGAGATGATGAAGTTTGGGATTGGATACACCACCTCCAAGAAATACATCAAAAGAGCCGAGCGCGCTGCTGACACCTACGCCGTACAGCACGGACTAGCCAGTAAGATTATCGCCACCAAGAACTTCATTCTGGATCACGCCCGGATATCGAAGCGGTATAAAGCAAAAATCCGGCGACTATACCTGTCGCCGGATGATATTATAGAGCTGGTGCAGGAAGCCGAAGCGACCCGGGAAGAATCAGGAGGCCTGTAGTTTGCTCTTCACAAATTCTTCCCATTCCAGGAATTGCTCTTCTTTCATAACCCGTGGTATTTTTACCTGTCCACCCTTCTTTTTGGTGGCTTCGCTCCAGTCGTAGAATATGTCCGATGGAATCATCGTCACTTCTACGGCCTTAAGGGCTTTACTTCGGGCTACCTTATAGTTCTTGTTGTTTTCCTGTAAGTTTTCGTCCAGAGCCACTGACATTTCTTTATTGTCGGCGCAGGAGTCACAGCCCAGGTACCAGTGGTGGATATATTCACCGTCCTCCCGCTTGACCGCTGCTACAATGAATTCCTTAATATCCAGGTTGTACTTTTCGTTCAGATGAAGAATAGCCTTCTCCATCTGGTGTACCGATAGCTGCGAACCTACCACATTCAGGAAGAACTTGGTACGGCCGGTAATCTCTATCTCACAGCGGGCCTTATCCGTAAATTGTACCGTATCTCCGATCATATACCGCCACGCTCCCGTTACGGTAGATATGAGCAGTACGTAGTTTCTGTTTTCTTCTACTTCATCGATGGTATGTACCTCGGCATCGGGGCGAACTGTACCATCCTCCTGCATATTTTTTTCCTCAAAAGGGACAAATTCAAAGTAGATACCATTTTCCAGGGAAAGTTTCATGGATTTGGTATCAGGGCGGCTCTGATACGCCAGGAAGCCTTCCGACGCCAGGTACGTATCGATATAGATCAGCGGGTGTGCCAGTAGCTTCTCCAGGCTTTTCTTGTAGGGTTCCAGGGCGACGCCGCCGGAAGTATACACCATCAGGTTAGGCCAGATATCATGGATTGTATTGACCCCGTGGTACTCGATCACCCGCTTCAGCATCAGTTCGATCCAGGCCGGTATACCCGACAAGCTGCCAATATCCCAGTCGCGGGCCTTTTCGGCGATGCGCTGGATACGTTCATCCCAGTCGTCAATACCTGAGATCTCCTTGCCTGGCTTGTAGTAGATATCAAACCAGAAAGGGATAGTACTGGCGCTGATGCCACTGATCTCGCCTTCCAGGTGGCCATCCTTCTCTTTCAGATGGGTACTGGAGCCCAGCATCATGATCTGCTTTTCAAAAAACTCCGGGGGCAGGTCAAATTCCGACAGGCTCAGGATCTGCTGGATGGCCGTACTACGTAAAGCGGCTAGCAGATCATCGGTGACGGGTATATGCTTGCTGTTGCTGGTTGTACCCGAGCTCAGGGCAAAGTAGCTGGGTTTACCGGGCCAGGTTACGTCTTCCTCCCCTTCCAGTGTACGATGCCACCACTCACGGGCCATTTTGTCGTAGTCATGGGGGGGGACCCGGCGGGTAAATTCCTGCTGAATATTATCGCTGGCAAGTATTTCTTCAAAGTTATAGTGTTGGCCAAAGGCCGTATCCTTTGCTTTTTTCAGGATGTTTTTCAGCACATTCAACTGCGCATCGTGGGGAGACACTTCATCGGATAAGGTATCCGTAAGTTCAATCGCTTTTTTGATAATATTCCCAATGATCGGCATGGAATTCTAATAGGTTAAAGTACAGTAGCATGCGATAAAAAAAGTATGCCTTATCCAGTAACTGGTATTAGATGTGGTGATCGGTGATTGAGTCGTGGGCAGGCTTTTCCTGGGGTTCGGGCTGGGGCTCACCGGTATGGTTGTGGTAGAACTTTGCAAAGATGTAGCCCGTAAACCCATGTACGATTGTAGAGCCAAATACCACCAGACTGGTCAGGACCCATACGGTATGCAGGCTTATATCCTCTAACGTATGTACTGCGTAAAACATGGCTGCCACGCCAACGGGCCCGAACCAGCCAATAAAGGCCAGGTCAGCGGTAGTTAGTTTGTTTTTAAGTAAGGGTTTGAGAGCCAGCACTACCGGCAAACGTCTGAAGAGCAGAATAGCAACTACCAGTGCAATGGCTTTCCAGCCCAGATCAAACCAGTCATGCCAGGGTAGTATAAGGCCGAACAGGATAAATATCGGTACCGTAAAAATGCGCTCCATGGCCTCCTGTACTTCTTCCTGCTCGATATCCTCATCTGTATCCAGTATATGGTTGGCTATATATCCGGCGGCAAAAACGCCTACTATGCCATTACAATGGACTAGCTCAAGTCCACCAAGTACAAAAAAGCCCAGTGCCAGCGAAAACGCCAGTAACGAAGTCTCGGCCATCCAGCCGGCTGCCTTCGCTTTTACGAGAGCTTTGGATGCTATGTAGCCTATCACTAGTCCCAGAACTACCCCTCCACCGGTTTCCCAAAGGATGGTTTTCAGGAACCAGTCGCTCCAGGTACTGCCCGTACGCTGAATCAGTAGCAAGGGCAGCAGTACCAACGAGTAGGCCATCCCATCATTGGCACCTGACTCAAACGAAATAGCGTGTCTGATACGCTCGGGAAGCAACTTCCGGGCAGTTTCGCCTGATACAATAGAGGAAGCAGTGACCGGATCAGTGGGAGTAATGATGGCTCCAATAAGAAAACAAAGCAGCCAGTCAAGCCCAAACAGGAGGTGTATGATTACGGTTGAAATGGCGCACATCCCCAGCATTCCCAGTAGTACCAGGATGGATTGCAGGGATAGGTTGGCCTTGAGATATCCCTTGGGGACCCGAAAGGCCGTCGCCATCAGTGCCATACTGATTGTAAGCTGACTGGTCACCAACAGGATCTTTTCGAACGATCCCCACTTTGCTACATCAATTACCTGTAATACGTGCGGACCAAGTACTATACCCGCAGCCATGGCAATCATGGGTTCGCTGATAACCGAGCGTTTTAGCTTATTGAAGACCAGTCCGAGTATTAAAAGTAGAAAGCTGAAACAGGTAAGGGCAATGGCAAAATCCTTCATAGGTAGTGTAGGATAGTAGGTTATAGTCAGGTCCATTAGCATTATGAGCCCGTAATCCTGATTACGGAAGACCAGGAATCAGAAGGAGTATACGTAGAGTATCAGGAGCCAAAAAACTGTGCTGCGTGTGCAGCAGGAACTCCATAAAGGTGGGGCAATTATAGGAGAGAAGCATATAACAACAAAACCCGGCTGCGGGCCGGGTTTTGCTGACGAAAGACGTAAAAGGGAGACTACTGCTGGTCTTTCAGAAAGTTTTTCTGTTTCAGGATACGCTCCATTACTTTCAGGTCGTGCTCTGAGGTGAAAATGCTGTAGGGTAGGTAGATAAACTGACCACGTGAGATGACCATCACAAAGGCATCCTTATCTCTATATACTTCCTGGATCTGATCCCACTTCATCACGCCACCTTCCTTCTGATTGATCTTCATCAGGATCTGACGGTTGTCAATCTCATACTGGTACTTCTCAAACAAGGGTTTGTACTGCTCCAGCTGCGTAATACCCGTAAACTGGATCACCCAGAACAACAGGTACAGTATCACCCCCACAAAAATGGTCACGTAGATCCAGATATTAGGGTATACACCAGTAATACCCAGGATAGCATTCACCAGGATCAAAGCCAGCGGGACAAATATCCATTTCCACTGGGTTTTGATGAAGTGGCGCATCGCCAGGCTAATGTACTTTTTGTTGTCAAGTGCGTATTTCTTGGTTTTGACAGCTGCCGGATTGGACGGCATCTGGTACATAGGTTGATGTTTATTTACCGGTACTTTGGCCATAATCTTTGTTATAATAAATTGTAAATGGTATCGCTCTCTCCTTACTTTTCACAGTAAGCTATATCACTCAGGGATAGTTCCTGATTCTTCAGTACAAAATGACTGCAAAGTTAGGAAAAAGCCGCCGACTTAGCCGAAACACTCTTGAAATAAAAGTGGTTTAGGTATTTTGGCGTACTTTGTGTCTTTGAAATATCGTTAGTACTCGTAACCTGAAAGATTTTCGAAACTGACACTCCCAATTCCTTCAGGGTTCGCATATAAACCTAAGCATCCGAATGAGTTTTCTTTTCCCGTCGTTCCTTTGGGGTATGCTGGCTGTGGCTGTACCCATCGCTATCCATTTCTTTAATTTCCGTCGTACCAAGCGGGTCTACTTCACGAACGTAGCTTTTCTGAGAGCAGTCGAGACGCAGACCAGCTCATTCCGGAAGATAAAGCACTGGCTGATCCTGGCGGCGCGGGTACTGGCGATCGTGTGTCTGGTGCTGGCCTTTGCGCAGCCCTTTCTGCCCAGCCGGAGTAATATTGCGGTGGATCGCCGGGGGGTAACCAGCCTGTACCTCGATAACTCATACAGTATGCAGAATGAGCTGAACAACAAGCGCTATCTGGATATTGCTACCGGACGGCTGAGCGATCTGATGGGAGTATTTAAGAATGCGACTTCGATGCAGCTGGTCACCAATGATTTTTCGGCCCAGGAGCAGGGACTGAGTCCGGCGGATAAGATACGTGACCGCCTCACTACCATTGGTCTGTCGCACACGCCCCGCAGCCTGTCGGACGTGTACCGCCGGCAGGAAAACCTCATGGCTCAGCACCGCAACGCCGGACAGAACCAGTTGTTCTGGGTGTCGGATTTTCAGAAAAGTACGGTCGGTGACTTGTCAAACCTAAAGGTAGATTCTACCAATCGTCTGTTTATAGTACCGGTACAGGCTACTCCTGAGAAGAACGTCTTTGTAGATTCGGTGTGGCTCAATACGCCTTTTATCCGCGAGCTGCAGAATAACATCCTATTTGTAAAGGTAAGTAACTCCGGTAGCGAAGCCGTCAAAAATATGGTGGTGAAGCTCTACCTCGACAATACACAGAGCTCAACGGCTTCTGTCAATGTACCCGCTAATGGTTCGGCGACGGCCCGCTTCAATTTTAGCCTGAAAGGCAAAGGCTACCGTCAGGGGCGCATTACCTTCGATGATTTTCCGGTTACGTTTGATAATGATTACTTCTTTGTCCTCAATGCTTCTCCCGTAATCCGGGTACTTCACCTCTACGGCCAGCGTAACGGGGGTAACTACATCGAAAATGTATACCAGAACGACAGCCTGTTTCGTACCCAGAGTTTCAGTGTGCAGAATGTCGACGTAGGGCAGCTCCGAACGGCTGACCTGGTCGTACTTGAGGGCGTAGAGCAGCCATCGGGCTCGCTGCGTACCGCTCTGGAAGATTTTGTACGAAAAGGAGGTACTATGGCCATCATACCGCCTGCTTCACCGGATGGAGGTGCGTACGGTGGTTTCCTGGGTAATCTGGGCGTACGTAGTGTTATAGCCAGGGGCGAAGGTACCCCGCAATCTGTACCACTGAGTCCTCCCAACCGGGACACACCTTTCTTCAGTGATGTATTTGAGGAGTCGGTACGTCAGGAAACTAACCTGAACCTGCCTTCGGCCGCTACTACCTGGCAGTGGAGCGGAGGGGGTAATGTGCTGCTGGCCCTGCGCAACGGGCAGCCCTACCTGACGCAGTCTACCGCCGGAAAGGGGCAGTTGTATATATTTGGTGCTCCTCTTGCACCAGCCTACGGCAATGTAGCCCAGCACGCGCTGTTTGTGCCGGTGATGTACAAGATGGCCGCTACCAGCGTGCGTGCCCAGCGTACCGCCTATACCTTCGATGAAAATACCATAGCGTTGACCGTTGCTAATCCCAGTCCCAATGCCATCTACAAGCTGCGTCGCAACAAGGCTGAACTCATACCCGTACAGCGACTCAATGGCAATCAACTGGTGCTGGAGCTGCCCAAGAGCAACCAGCTAAGTGGCGATCAAGCCGTGGATGCCGGGTACTACGAGCTGGTTCGTGACGATAAGGTAGAGCAGCTAATGGCGCTTAACCACGACAACACGGAGTCAAAGCTGGACTATTACAGCCCCGATGAACTACGGACGGCATTTGCCGGACAGAAAAACGTACAGGTCTTCGACAAAATTGACGACTCCGCCTTTGCGCGTGAGTTTGAAGAGCAGAACCTGGGTACCAATCTCTGGAAGTACTTCCTGTACGCGGCCCTGGCGTTCCTGCTGATCGAGATCGTGCTGATCCGGTTTGTGAAAGGCTAACCCTTAGGTGCGTGCGGGAGTAGTCTGGTCAACCCAGTTAACAAAGTCCACTACATAACGAACAGCCTTTCGGGCTTCGGGTAGGATCCGTACGAACAGGGGCCACACGTGCGGGAGCTTGGGCCATACCTGCAGATCTACCAGCACTCCGCATTTGCTGGCATTATCTGCGACCCGCCGGGCGTCATCCAACAGTACTTCGCTGCTACTGGCAAATATCAATAGAGGAGGAAATCCCTGACAATCCGCGAAAACCGGTGAAATTAACGGATTTGTAGGATCCGATGCTCCCGGATATATACCGGCCGATATACGTATTCCATCCGCGTAAAACATGGCATCTGACTCATTATTGGCATCCAGTGTAGTACCGGAGGCAGTCATGTCGGCCCATGGCGAAAAGACAATACCGAAACCGGGCAATGGGATGTTACTATCCCGCAGGAGGGTGAGCAGCGAAAGGGTAAGTCCACCTCCGGCCGAGTCACCGGCTATGCTCAGGCTAGTGGTAGTTACTCCCTGGTCAAGCAGCCACTGGTACGCTCTGTGAGAGTCCTGCAGGGCCGCCGGGAAGGTATGCTCGGGAGCCAACCGGTAGTCAGGTACCAGAAGCCGTGCATTGAGTGCCTTAGACAGAGCCATGGTCAGAGCGCGATGAGTTACGGGACTTCCGGCTATAAAGCCTCCTCCGTGCAGGTACAGCATTGTGCGGGTAGTCTTTTTACCAGTCTGGTATACCCATTCTCCTTTTACATATTCATTGTCAACGGGCTCGAACGTAAATCCTTTGGGCGCCTCCTTGATAGCAAAGGGAGAATTGTTCATGGCCAAACGCATACCACGGGCAATCTGCATAGGCGTTTTTCCTTTCGGATCACGTTTGAGTTGTTTCTTAAGTATGTACGTCAGCAGTAGGTTTCGCAGGCTCATGTAGGTACTCGTCTGGTCTTGGTTGTGGGTTATCTATAGAGTAACGACTATTAGGCGTAAAGAGTTGGAATAGGTACCGGTATTAGCTGACAACATGTTCAGCAATACGGATAAACATGCTACTAAAAAAGGCGGTGCTGATCTTACAGCACCGCCTTTTTGATGACTATTTATATGGCTTTATTTACCGGCATTCATGATTTGAAATAGCTGTACAAAGCTATCTACGGGTCCCTTCTGGCGCTCGTCGGCAGCGGGCTTGGTGTTATAGTAGATATCCATAAAGTTGCCGGCTCCCGACCATACCGTCTGCATGAGACCCAGGTAGCGGGGAGCCAGAGTAGGGTTAGCGGTAGCTCTGAAATCCTTGAAAGCCTCGTACTGCGCGGTAGCTACGGCCGGTTTATTCCAGGGGCAGGTAATGACGTCGAAGCCTTTCATAGTGAGGTAGGCGGCCGTGGGTTCGGCGCGGTTGTAGTGCCAGTCACATATTACGACATCCTTGGGTATAATATCTACCGCCCGGTGGGTGTTGTTCATGCTGGCTTCCCACATACCAAGGCCGGTAGCTTTACCATCGAGCAGTCGGTCTCCCCATATCCACAGCCTGCGCCCCTTCTGCGCCAGGTGATTCCGGATCTTGGTGATCTCACCGGCAAATAGTTCGGCCTTGTCATGGCCACTGCAGCGGGGACATTTATCGTCACCGATATAGAAAACCTCATCCATACCGGCGTGGAAAGCTTTGGCTTCAAAGGCTTCCATGATCTCATCAACCAGGCTGAATACCACCCCGTGTACTTCCGGGTGTAGCGGGCAGTAGCTCTTGCAGTAGAGTCCGTCGGCATTGGGCCACTCATACTTTTCGGGCATGGCTACGTGGGGCGTTTCGTCAAACTGAGGGTACACCCGCAGCAGGTTGGATATAGTACTTGCCCAGGACTGGTGTCCCAGCAGGTTGATCTGCGGAATGAGCTCGATGTCGTACTTTTTGCATAGCTGCACCATCTGCTTCACCTGTTGAGGTGATAGGGCACTTGGGTCACGTAACTCAGGGTGTGACTTGAACTGGTAGTTATAGTCTACCCGGAGTACCAGAGTATTAACCCCACGCGGAGCCAACTCCTTTTCTATAAACGTCAGAAAGCGGGCGTGCTCGGCCGGGGTAGGGGCCGCAATGCAAAAGCCCCGCACCGTAGCCAGACTGTCGGAGGCAGTACCTTGAGCGAGCAGTACTGTACTGTTGATTAGTGTCAGTAAGATGAGTAACAGGTTCTTCATAGTCTAATCGCTCTATTTCTTGCCGTACACGCAGAGCGTATTATCTGATTTCTGGTAGTACGACTTAAAGTTGCTGGCCTTGGGATCGGTGCAGCCTTTGAGGTCCAGTAGTTCGATGTTGCGGAAGTGGATCGGGTGACTTTCAGCCTGTAAGGCTATGTACCCTTCGCCCAGCAGCGTGTTCTGTCGCTGCATCCAGTAGTCGCCGTTGTCGATATGGGCTCTTTTCCAATCGTAGTCTTTACTCACAAATCCGCCACCTACCATGGGTTTGGTATAGGTAAGTACGGTATCACCTTCAATAACATGGTGAATGATAGAGTCGCCCAGTACTACCGCCTCTACCTGTACCCACTGGTCGCCGTGGTAGGTTTTTGAGTCCGAGTCGATGCAGTGATTGAGGTTGAGCTTATCATCTACATGGGCGATGGTACCCGGGGTACATAGGTTACCGGTATGACGTTCACCGCTGCCCAGGCCACCAAGTAGCTGTAGTTCCAGCGAAACTGGGAAGTCCTGCCCCAGGGAGTTGCTCTGGGCCGACTGCGAGTGCAGCATGACACCGCTGTTCCGGACATTCCAGGAGGCACCACCCGCCAGTTGGTCGCCGACAAAGCGGTACTGAAAGCGCAGGATGTAGTAGGAGTAAGGCTTGTTGTAGTACATATGTCCAAATTTTTCATTGAACTTATCGTACTGATCATACTCAATCTTGATCATCCCATCCTCCACCCGGAAGGTATTCTTGTAGTTACTGTTCAGGGGCTCGCCTGCTATCTTGATGTCCCAGCCCGTCAGGTCCTTGCCGTTGAATAGCTGCACCCATTCTTTCTTGTCCTTATTGGAGGATTTCTTCTGGGCCATCAGCGGCTGGCAACCAAGCAGTGAAATAATACCTATAATCAGGAGGTGTGATTTGTTCAGAAACTGCATGTAGTAAGAATGTTTATGAAATACATCTGTCAAAGCGGCAAAAACGGCATTTATAACCATAGAACTACTTAGAGTTAATATATATGACGCATAAGAATGGGGGTGTTTGTCTATCACTCTACGTTAAGATCTCATTAGTAGCTACATGACAAGAGGCTGCATAAGAAATTTCAAGTAGAATTGGTGTGGCTAAACATTTTGTATTAAAATGAGTTTATTTTTAAATAAAATGCTATTGCAACTATTTATATATTAAGTGGCTCTTTTATGTGAATTCATTATTAGCCATAAAATCATCTACAAATCAAATGGTAGACACACACAATAGACTCAGAAGTGCTCTGGAAGGCTTTGGTTTTGCCTTTCTGGGGTGTTTGTCCAGCTGGTATCTAATCGGCCTTGTTCTGTCCCTGTTCTTCGCTACCCTTAGTGCCACTCCCTTCTTATGGTTTGGAGGTATAGCCGGGCTGTTATTCGGATCCCTCATTTTTATCATGGCTATTACTATGTATAGCCCTGATGGTGTAGCCGAGTCCTGAACCAACTGTATATTTGCGGTATACCATTCCACTGTACCCTTATGTCCTTTCGGTTTCCAATTCTATCGTTAGCACTGCTACTATTTTCTGTTGTCGTATTCACTGCCTGTCGTCAGGCTGCTGATAGTCCGGATGAGGCAAAGAGCCGCCTGACATCAGCTCCCCAATGGACTCTCAGTGAGATATATGTCAATGACGCCCTTACCTTTAAGGACGGCAAAAAGATGGAGAGCTTTGGTACCATTACCTTTGACAGGTACATGGAGAAAGTACAGTTTCGGGAAGATGGTACTTTCGTAGGGCATTTTAAAGGAGAAGCAGATCCTATGGCCCTGCGCTGGAAGGTAGATCCTGCCAGCCAGACTATTCAGGTAGGTGCAGCCGACACGACGACCACCGGTGGTACCTGGACAATAGCTCCGGTAAACGTATACGAAGACTCATTTGAAATGAAAACGGAGAGTAACGCCTACGACTATCCGCAGCTAACCCGCATTGCTTTAAAATTTAATCGGGAAGAGAAGTAAATAGATATTTCTATAAAGATAAGCAGGAGCGCCCGGTACGAACCGGGCGCTCCTGATTGTAGTGTAGGTAAAAAATCAGACTACCGGTAGCTTCCAGCCCTTCCGGTAGTTGGCCTTTATAAGCGCATTGGCTTCCGCATCATTTTTAAACCGTCCCCTGGCTTCATCCCAATAGATCTTGCGGCCCGTTTTGAAAGCAATGTTGCCCATATGCGCGTTTATAGCCGCGATGCTGCCGGTTTCAATTCCGCATTTCAGGAGCGCCGGGTTGTTATTCTTAATCGCCTGAACGAATCCACGGGTGTGCGCGCTCAGGTAGTCTCCCTGGCGACCCTGTACGGGCATTTCGGCAACCCTATCGCTTGTTACGCCGTTTTTGGTTTCGGTTTCCGGGTGAACTTCCCAACCATCGCGATTCAGGACCAGGGTAGCGTTGTTTCCAATGAACGCGATTCCTTCGGTCTTCCCATAGTTACCTCCATCAATACCCGTGGCGTGCTCCCAGAGCATGTTAAAGCCATCATATTCGAATAGTGCCTGTAGAGTGTCAGGAGTTTCGGAAGCGTCGTCGGGATAGGCCAGTTTACCTCCCGAAGCCATCACCGACTTGGGTACTTTGGCATTCATGGCATAGAGGGCTATATCAATTTCATGAACGCCCCAGTCAGTCATCAGCCCCCCGGCATAGTCCCAGAACCACCGGAAGTTAAAGTGGAAGCGGTTGGGGTTAAAGTCGCGTCTGGGAGCTGGCCCCAGCCACATATCGTAGTCAACTCCCGCTGGAGGTGCGCAGTCAGGTTTGATGGGCACAGGAGGCATCCAACCCTGGTACGACCATACCTTGACCAGACGTATGTTACCGAGTTTTTGGGAGCGTATGTAGTCAATGGCTTCTTCATAGTGGGATCCGCTGCGTTGCCATTGGCCAATCTGGATCATTTTGTTGTACCGACGAGCCGCCGAAAGCATAATAGTACATTCCTCAATGGAGTTGGCGAGGGGTTTTTCACAGTATACATGCTTTCCGGCAGATAAAGCATCTGTCAGAGTCAGACAGTGCCAATGATCAGGAGTCCCGATGATAACCGCGTCTACATCCTGGTTATCCAGCAACTCACGGTAGTCCTTATACAGAGCCGGACAACTACCTTGTATCTTCTCTACATCTAAGGCCTGCCTGTATAAGACGTTTTGGTCCACGTCGGCCAGGGCCACACATTCTACCTCGCTCATTTTCAGGTGCGATAACAGGTCGTTTCTACCCATTCCATTGCAGCCAATAACGCCCAACTGAAGCTTGTCGCTAGGTGCTACCCGCTTGCGCAATTGCTTTATGATTGGGTTAGGAGGAATACTAAAAAGGCCAGTCCCTAAGGCGGTGAGAGCGGTTTTTTGGATGAAGGAGCGTCGTTTCATAGGATGAGTGATTATGAATCGTTGTTCTGGTGCAGGATCTTAATACTAATATACGCACTAATGGTTACATAAAAGGTACCATTAACGAAAAATCACTTATTAAATAATTATTAATGAATAAATTAGCTTATTTGCTACTCTTTCCACCTTACACCACTTCCACCCTATGGACGCCAACTCCTACGACCGCATTGCCCAGGAATACCGGGATTCCAAGCAACTGGATTTCCGTAAACAAATTGAAGAATATACCCTTTTTAAGTTAGCCGGTGACCTGACGGGTTTGCGGGTACTTGACCTGGCCTGCGGAGAAGGGATTTACTCGCGTAAACTAAAGCTCAAAGGCGCTAAGGAGGTAGTGGGGGTGGATTTATCCGCTGAAATGATTGCCCTGGCCGAAGACTCCGAACGGGCCGAGCCACTCGGTTGCCGGTACCTGGTACATGATGTACTTGACCTGGAGCTGGGGGAGCAGTATGATGTGGTAGTAGGGATGTACCTGCTTAACTACGCCCGCTCCCGCGAGGAACTGAACCAGTTTTGTCGGATAGTATATACCCACTTAAAACCCGGCGGTCGGTACATTGGCTTCAACGATAATCCCATGAATTCGCCCCTGTTTTATGGTACCTACCGGAAGTATGGTTTTGTAAAGGAAACTCCCGAGGAGCGGAAAGAAGGTGATTTTATCAAGTACCGTATGTTCAATCCCGACGGTACCGAGTTTAGTTTTGATAATTATTTTTTGCCCGCTCCTACCTATGCGGAGGCATTTGCCGCGGCCGGGTTGCGTGACTTCCAGTGGGAAGGGCCCTACCTGAATCCGCACGAATCTGTGCCCGAGAAGCAGTCGTACTGGGCGGCCTTTATGGAACAGCCACCCATGATTGGGTTTTCGGCCAGCAGGTAGGGGAGGACCATTTCTCCATAGCTCAAAGGTATTCAGTTTTGCAGGCATTCCGGATGGCTATTACCTTGCCGCAGGTGGTAGGTACCATCCGGAATGCACACCTGCTTGTGCCCTTTATTTTGTTATTAGATAGTTACCCGGCGGATAATGGAGAACTGACTTATAGTCTCACTTCATGCCATACTTTACGTCAATAGCAGTATCTGTGACTGTAATGGTATACGTCTTATCACGGCTTGGATCAACACCATTTGTGAAGTATCCAAACCCTTCCTGAAGGGTATCCTCAGTATCAAGCACAACAGAAACTTTATACTGACCTTCTTTGATCTCCCTGCTATCCCTGAGATTGGATTCTATACTCTTCTGAGAGCCGGGAAGAATAGTAGCTACACGGGACAAATCGTATATCCTTCCATATCCTTCTGTTGAAATAACGGCTTCTTTGATTGATTTTGAACTTGTGTTGTGAATAACAAAGTGTACCGTTGGCTTCACATAGATATTTTTACAGCTGGCTAAAACAGCTATAACGCCCAGAAGGCAGGCTAGCTTTTTCATAGTACTCATCGCTTAATGAGCAGGCCGCTCGGGGGCAGGAGCGGAGGCGTGGTACTCGTTCTGGATGATCTCCGCGTAATTGTTGAGTAGTTCAACTACCCGTTCCCGACTTTTTGATCGCACTACGCAACCTACGTGGTACTCTTCCTGCATAGTCCACACTACTTCCGGTGCGCTGAAAGGCGCCAGGTCCGGCCACTGCTGGCGCGCCAGCGAAATAATAATGCCTGAGTACTCGTTGCGGATAGGGGCCAGCTTGTACTTTTCGCTCTCCCCGTGCGCTACCGCGGTTTCCATCTTGGCCCACTCCCGCCACAGATTTACTCCCGACGAGGCCTCTACCATATCAGCCAGGTGGGCTCCGCCTACGCGGGAAGAGGTTTCGAGGAAGTAGTACTGACCATCTTCGTGGCTCCGGATTATTTCGGTATGCGAGGCACTGTGCTGCATACCGAAGGCCTTCAGTACATCTATGGTCATGGTCTCGAGGGCACGCGACTCGGAGGTATTAAAAGGTACCGTAACCGATCGGAATATCCCTCCGCCATGCGCCACATCGTAGGGCGGTGCTATGTACTGATTGGACCAGATGAAAATGACCCGCCCATTCATCGACAGGGAGTCGACGTGGTACACCTCACCCGGCTTGTACTGCTCGACCAGGTACTCATGGCGTCGGTCGCCCAGGTTGTGGATGACTTCCCAGAGCTCTTCGGTGGTATGTAGTTTTTTGATACCCGTAGACGAAGCCTCCGAACGAGGCTTAATCATCCAGGGGCCGGGCGTACGCTCGGTAAACTGGTGGATGGCAAAGTCGTTGAACAAGGCTGAGAAAGCCGGAATGCGAATACCAGCCTCGGCGGCCTTGGCCCGCATGGCCAGCTTATCGCGGAAGTAGCGGGCCGTTGTCTGTCCCATACCCGGTATACGAAAGGCTTCACGTAGCAGGGCTGCTTTCTCTACATCAAAGTCATCCAGCGCTACTATACGGTCTACGGGTCGGGTGCGCATGACGTACGCCAGGCCTTTGATAACATTCTGCATGTTGTAGCTACCGTCCGATTCTTCTTCCATATAGAAGAAGTCATCTATGGAATCGCGTACCCAGGTCCGGCCTTCCAGCTTTTTGTTGGTAAGCAGAAATACGGTATTGCCGGCTTCCTTGCAGGCTTTGAGAAAGTCGTTCCCTTTGAAGTATGACGATATACAAAGAAAAGTGAGAGGTCGTGGCATGGTGTAGGCTGATTTAGGAATCTCTGTTTGTCGTTTTACCAAATATAGAGAATATTGGATGTATGAGCCACCGAGCCAATGGCGAATAAGCGAAAGTGCGAAATAAACTTTCACTTCTCAACCCGAAAATGTCGGGTACCGGGCCTACCGCATCAATGAATGTATTACACTGTGTTTTACCTAAGCTAATACAATCATCAGCAATCAACACCCGATGAACTCTTAACCGACTAGCCCCTCCAGGTACTGGCGCAGGAGCCGCACTCCGTAAGCGGTACCTGCCCGGTTGGGTATAAACTCAGCGTCGCCGAAGGCGGTACCGGCTATGTCCAGATGCGCCCAGACGGGATGCTCATCCGTAAATACTTCCAGAAACTTAGCGGCGACAATAGCACCGGCCAGGGGCTTGCCGTGGAAATTTTTGACATCAGCGATATCGGAGCTGATCTCTTCTTTGTAGTCGTCCCAGATGGGTAGGCGCCATACCCGCTCACCGGTTGTTTCGGCGGCCACAGTGAGTTGGGAGGCCAGGTCATCGTTATTGGTAAAAAGGCCGGCGGCGTGGTAACCCAGCGTCTGGATAACGCTGCCGGTCAGGGTGGCGAGGTCAATAAGTACATCGGGCTTGAGCTCCCTGACGGCGTAGCTAAGGCCGTCGGCCAGGACCAACCTGCCCTCCGCATCGGTATCAATGACTTCAATGGTCTTGCCGGCATACGAGTCTATTACATCTCCCGGCTTGGTACTGGCTCCGTCCACGCAGTTTTCGGTGGATGGGATGATACCCAGCACCCGTACCGGCAGCTTCAGCCGGGCCGCCAGTTCTACGGCACCTAGTACGGCTCCCGCTCCGCCCATATCACTCTTCATCAGGTGCATATTGGCGGAAGGCTTTATGGAGATACCTCCGGTGTCAAAGGTGATACCCTTACCTACCAGCGCAACGGTCTTTTCGTATTTCTCGGGGGTATAGTCGGTCAGGATCATGACCGGAGGCTCCACACTACCTTTGTTGACCGACAACAGCGCATGCATACCCATGGCCTGCAGGGCATCCTCTTCCAGTACTGTAACGCGGTAGCCGTACTGCCGACCCGACTCCAGGGCCCACTCGGCCAGTACACGCGGCGGCTTCTTATTACCCGGACTGTTCATCAGGTCCATGATCCGCATTTGTACCAGAGCCGTTTCGTGGGCCTTACGAATAGTCTTGTCTACTTCGTGAGTAGCTTCTGTTTCTGTCCAGATGTGCAGCTGTCCTTTTTCGCCGTAGAGGGGGGAGAGGGGCTTTCGGTCCGATTTGTATAGCTGAATGTTATAACCGCCAAGTACCACACCGGTAACGGCGGCTTCTACCCAGTCCAGAGACTGGTTACGGAGGTCCAGTACCAACTGAGCCGGCCAGCGCTCTTTGCGCTTATGAAAGAGCAGACGGACTGTTTTTAGTATTCCGGCGGTAGTGGGCTTCTTCCCCAGACCCAGCCAGAGCTCTTTCTCAGAAGGCCACCAGGTTTCATTTTTCTCGGCTTTGAAGTGTGCATGACTGGCCGGAGCCTCTTCAAAAAGCTGGATAAGCAACTGTGACTCGTCCCTGTTCTGGACTCGTGATATATTCATAGCAGGTAGTAGTATAGGTAGACAGGTTCAGACAAAGTAGAAAAAATCACTCGATAGTTCGTCAGGTACCCGGTATTGACGAAACCAGTATGGATGTACCTCTCATAATTAATTTCCCTGAGCAGGATTTTGTTTTGAACTTCTACGATCGGCTACTATTCTACTACTTCAGGTACTTCTTCAGAGCCTCCATTTCCTGAGCCGGAGCGGCCCGCTTGTAGAGGATACGGTATACCGCTTCTGTGATGGGCATTTCCACCCCGTAGTTTTTGTTCATGGTTTGAATGCTATTGGCGGCGTAGTAGCCTTCGGCAATCATTTTCATTTCCAGCTGGGCGGCTTTTACGCTGTAACCACGGCCGATCATATTGCCAAACAACCGGTTACGGCTAAACTGTGAGTAGGCTGTAACCAGCAGGTCGCCTAGGTAGGCCGACGAACTCAGATCACGCTCCCGGGGGTCAACGGCTGTGACAAAGCGGCGGATCTCCTGCATGGCGTTAGATACCATCACGGCCTGGAAGTTATCACCGTAGCCAATACCGTGTGTAATGCCGCAAGCCAGTGCTACGATGTTTTTCATCACGGCGGCGTATTCTACTCCGTACAGGTCCGTCAATGGATGGGCCGTAACATAGCGGCAAGTCATGAGCCGGGCGAAGTCCTCAGCGCAGCTATGGCCGGTGGAGGCAATGGTCAGATAACTTTGCTTCTCGAGGGCTACCTCCTCGGCGTGACATGGACCCGCTATGACGCATATATCGTCCATAGGTACTTCAAAAGTACTTTCGACCCAGTCGGTGACCAGTTGATTACTGGTAGGTACCATGCCCTTAATGGCTGAAACAATCCGTTTGCCGCGGAGGTGTTCGGCAGTGAGTTCCTGCATGGGCTCCTGCACAAAGGCTGCCGGTATGGCAAGTATAACATAGGTAGCTTCCCGTACCGCATCCCGGATTTTTTCACACACCTTTACTTTTTTGGGAGGTAGGTATACGTCGCTCAGGTAGCTGGGGTTGTGGTGGTAGGTACGGATATGGGCAATGTCTTCGGCGTTACGGAGCCACCAGCGTACCTGGACGTTGGGTTGTTCGCAAAGGATTTTTACGAGGGCGGTGGCCCAGCTTCCGCCTCCTACGACGGCAATTTTTTCCGGAGATGTGATGCTCATAGGTACTTTCCAGGTGAATACTGAGATAGGTAACTCCAATCAGGCCACAGCCCAAAGGAGACCACTCACTTTCAAAGGTGCTAATTTCTGTTTTAGGGGCTAAAACTACGCTTCCTTCATGGAAGCAGCCCCTTATTTAACCAAAATCTTTTCAATATGGCACAAAATGAAGGTATAATTCAGCGGGCAGGGAAGCAGAGAAGCAGAAAGGGTAGCGGTAGCAATAGTAGCAAAACAGGGGAGTCGGGGCAGGCAAGAAGAAAAATCCTCGCGGCAGGTGCCACGAGGATTTCCATCTTCTTAACCTAAACTAAATCGAATTATGTAGTTACAACGCTCTACTTTCAGTTTTCATTGGATGATTTCTGGTCTTTTTTCGCTTCCGGTTGCTTTTTTTGTATTAAGTCACCGTCACTGAGACGTTTAGAGATCACTGCAAAAGGTCCGGAAACTACCACTTCGCCTGCAGAAACACCTGATACTATTTCAATATTCTCAAAGTCACTGATGCCCGTTGTAACCTCCCGACGCTGTGCCTTCCCTTCTTTTTGTACAAATACAACCTCCTGAATAGGGGCCGCTTTGGTCGGAGTAGTGGCCTGCTGGTTAGCGGGGGCCGGCTGTTGTCCCTGAGGGGCTGGTTGGGCAGCGGTCGTATCGCGGGTGGTTACAGCAGCTATGGGTACAGATAGTACATTAGCCTTTCGCTCCGTAATAATATCAACGGAAGCTGTCATACCCGGTTTGAATGGATAGTTTTTCTTTCCTCTTTTGGGCATCAGGTCGCGGAAAGACTCGTTCATGATCCGGATTTTTACTTCAAACTCTGTGACGGCATCGGCGGCGGAAGAGAGTGAAGCTGATGCCCCGGAGGCAGCTAAGCCGCTGGCTGTATTCGCGATTTCGGTCACTACCCCTTTGAACTTACGGTCGGTAGAGCTGTAAGCATCCACATCTATTTCGGCGGTGTCGCCCAGCGCTACCCGTACGATATCATTCTCATTAACATTCACGCGCACCTCCATATTGTTGAGGTTAGCAATACGCATCAGCTCGGTACCGGCCATCTGGGAAGTACCTACTACGCGTTCACCAATCTCGACATTCAATAGTGATATAGTACCGCTTACTGGGGCGAAGATGGTCGTCTTACGTAGGTTTTCGGCAGCATCCCGCAGGCCTGCTTCGGCACTGCGTATGTTGTACTGAGCGGCCTGTACATTGGCTTTGGCGGCCTCTATTTCCTGCTGAGCTACTTCGTAGTTGGCCCGGATCTGCTCAAAATCAGCGGCAGATACCACTTTATCTTCAAATAGCTTCCGGTTGCGTTCAAAGTCGGCTTTGGCCCGGATCAGGCGGGCCTCAATCTGGGCCTGCTGGGCGCGGGCCTGCTCGAAGGAAGCCCGGCTGGAATTGACCGAAGCCTGGGCGCGGGCCATCTGCGATTCGTAGTTGTCAGGGCGGATTTTTAATAGTAGCTGGCCTTTTACTACGGAGTCTCCTTCTTCAACATACAGGCCTATAATTTCGCCTGATACATCCGGGCTGAGTTTCACTTCCACCTCGGGCTGTACGCGGCCCGAAGCACTGACCCGCTCTATGATGTCTGTACGTTTTACCTGGGCAAGCTCCACCTCTATAGGTTTGGTCTGACCGATCCAGCCGACCTGCTTGGCTACAACCAGCCCGGCTACCAGTACCAGCACAATACCACCCAGTATCCACCACAAACGATTTGAAGATTTACGAGCCATAATTAGTAGATTGTTTAATGGTCAATGAGGGTACGTCTTAATCATCTTGTATACCTGTTGCCCGACTATTCAGACAGAGGTTTGTTCATATAAAAGTCCAGTACTTTGGTTCGGAATACGTAATCATATTTTGCCTGGACCAGATTTGCCCGGGAGCGGTCAAGGTTGGCTTTGGCAATGTTGTATTCTACGGAGTTGATCGCGCCAACGCCAAACCGGCTCTCAGCTACCCGAAAGGCTTCCTCCTGCGCCCTGACCTGATTAAGCGTAGCTACATAGCGTTTGGCGGCGTTAGTCATATCTATGTAGGCCTGCTCCACGTTCTGCCTGATCTGTTGCCGCACAATCTGCGACTGGTATTCGATGTTCTGCTGCTGAATTCTGGCATTAGCAATCTGGTACTTGGTCTGGTAATTGGTAAAGATGGGGATACGCAGACTAAGGTTCAGCGAGGAGTTACGGTTGAAGTCAAGCTGGTCCAGGTACCCAAACTGTCGGATCGAACCATTGGGAACTGTGACAATGTCTACGACCGGAACACGAAAGCCGTTGGCTTCTACAAAACGGGTACTGGAAGGTACCTCCATGGTACGGGAGCCGCTTCCGTCGGCCACAAAACGTTCGCTGGGGGCAGCACTGGAATAGGCGGTGCTGATGCCTCCATTCAGCAGGAGGGTAGGGAGCCGGACTCCCTTGGCTATTTCCACCCCCTTGGCTGCGGCAGCAATCCGAAGCTCGGCAGCCTGCATCTGCGGCAGGTTCCGGACAGCCGTCTCAAATACCTCCTGGGCGGTGGCATCATAGGCCGCCAGACCAGGATCACCAATGGTCATAGGGGCTACCTCTATATCCTGTCCACCGGGCAGGTTCATCAGTTGCTTGAGGGTGAGCTTGGATGACTCCAGATTGTTCTGGGCATTGACCAGCGACAGCTCGTCATTGGCCAGTTGGGCTCTCAGATCAAACAGGTTACTCTCCGCCAGCGAGCCCGCCTGAACCAGTTTCTGGGTGCGGTCCAGCTGTAGCTGGGTAGCTTCTACCTGCCGCTGAGCTACTTCAATGAGCTCCTTGTTACCCAGTACCTGCAGATAGCCCAGTGCCACGTTCAGCATGATATCATTGCGGGTAGCCGCCAGGTCTTTTTGACTGGCCTGCAGGGTAAGGTTATTCTGTCGGATAGAGTTCTGTATCTGAAAACCATTAAACAGCGTGGCACTGCTCCCCAGCTGGTAGTTGTTAAAGGCAATGTTCTGCTGAACAAACTGGTTGGTAAAGGGGTCAATGTTACGACCAAAGCTAAATCCCTGCGAGGCGCTGAAGCTCAGGCTGGGCCAGCGCTGCCACTTCGACTGCTCATAGATATTGCCATTGGACTGCACCTGCAGTTCGGCTTGCTTGACCTGGGGGTTATTACTCAGGGCTATGCCCAGACACTCTTCGAGCGTGAGAGGACGGTCAGGAACTGTAACCTGGTTTTGTACTGTAACCTGTGCCTTGACTTCTGGTAGGTACCAGCCACCTGACAGTAGCATCAGGCCAATTACGAACTTCCGTATAAAATGACTCATGGAATGATGCAGTTTGACAATTTCAATATTACACGATCAATAGTAAACCGCCCATCCGTTTGGGACGGGCGGTCAAATAGGTTGTAATAACGGGGAATAAGGCTGATTAGTTAGAACAAGGCAGGTTCCAGATCGGCCAGTAATACGCTTCCATTAAATGAGAAGTAGCAGTAACAGGATGATTATCAGGATGACAATCAACTTCTGGATTCAGGAAAGAATAAAGGCATTTTACGAGTCTACACTACCACTCCAATCCCGAACAGTACCACGAACAGGAGCGTCGACAGAGCCATCTGCTTGAGGTAAGGGTCCAGCTCGCTGGCACGGCGCAGGCGCGATACGGCCAGACCATTGCGGATAAAGAGCGGAAAGCTAAGCAGGAACAGGAGCTGGGTAAAATGAGTGTAGTTCAGGAGCGTGTAAAGCAGTATGCATCCCATACCCAGCGTGAGGATAGCCCAGTGGTAGCGCACGGCGCGTTCGCGGCCCAGACGTACAGGAATGGAATTTTTGCCCGTAGCCCGATCTGACTCAATGTCACGGATGTTGTTGATGTTCAGTACCGCTACTGCGAACAGGCCACAACTGGTAGCGGGCAGGAACAGGTCCCAGTTCCAGACCAGCGTGTGCAGGTAGTAGCTACCCAGTACCCCCACCCAACCAAAGAAGATCAGTACTGACAGGTCACCCAGACCCACGTAGCCGTAGGGGCGCTTGCCGGCGGTGTAGGTAATGGCCGCCGCGATGCAGGCCAGTCCCATACCCAGAAACACCCAGAAGGTATTGGCAGGAGCCCCCTGCAGAGCGATGTACAGCAGGCTTAGCCCTGATAGCAGCGAGAGCAACGAAAACAGGATGATGGCCCTGAGCATGCTTTGAGCCGTAATATGTCCGGCATGTACCGCCCGACGAGGCCCTTCGCGCAGATCAGTATCCTTGCCATTGACGGCGTCGCCGTAGTCGTTGGCGAAGTTAGAAAGTACCTGTAGGAATATGGTAGTAAGGGCACTCAGCAGAGCCACCGGCCAGTTGAGTTGCCCGTGGGCCGCAGCCAGAAAACTGCCCATCAGGATGCACGAAAGTGCCAGGGGCAAAGTACGCGGGCGAGCCGCTTCGATCCAGGATTTCATTTGTAGAGGTGGTAGGCGTTATGCTTCAGGTAGTACTCCGAAACATAACGCTTTTGGGTAAAAGTATCTTACAGGCCAACGGCCTTCTTAAACTCCGGGTCATTGGGCTTGACAGCCGAGGCAAAGAAGTGGGTAAGTTGTCCTTTCTCGTCCACCACGTACTTACAGAAGTTCCAGGTGGGTGCTTTGTCGTTCCAGCCGTTCAGGGACTTGGTCGACAGCCACTTGTACAGTGGGTGCTGATCGCTGCCGGTCACGCTGATCTTGTCGAACAACTGGAAGGTAACGCCGTAGTTCTTCTGGCAGAAGGTAGCGATCTCCTGCTCACTGCCGGGCTCCTGGCCTCCGAAGTTGTTAGCCGGAAAACCCAGTACAACTATCTTATCACCATACTTCTCGTGGAAAGCCTGCCAGTCGGCGTACTGTGGGGTAAAGCCGCACTCGGAGGCTACATTCAGGAGGACTACTTTTTTGCCTTTGTATTTTTTGAAATCGATCTCATCATCGCCAATGAGCGATTTCATCTTGAAGTTATAGAGCGTCTGTGAAGCTTCCACGGTAGTTTCTGGTCTCACTTTTACTTCTTTTTTATTTGCAAATAGTCCTGTGATCAGGGAAAACAGCATAAGGATTGCCAATTTAATGAATTGCATAGGATAGAGAGGTTAGAGTGGTAACTTATTAGGTACTGGTACTATCTATACTGAAGCCTTTGTGCCAGAAGTGTAGACTTTATAAAGCTAATTACTTACACCTGCTCGCTAACAGCTCTTTACCTACATCTTTTCCGGTACATCTATGCCCAATAACGCCATGGCGTGACGGATTGTTTCAGCTACTGCAGCCGACAGGGCTACCCTTAGCTGTACCGCCTGGGAATCCGGGTCCGAGAAGATCGACAGCTCGGCATAGAACTGGTTATATACCTTGGCCAGTTCAAAGGCATAGAGTGATATAACAGATGGGGCAAACTCCTCACCGGCTGTCTTGACCCGCGACGGGTACTGCGCTAGGTAAAAGATAACCTCCTGCTCCGCCGGATGTACCGATGCATAGTCAGCCGGTACGCCGGCCTGTATACCTGCCTGCTCAGCCTTGCGCAGAATAGAGCGAACACGGGCGTAGGTATACTGGATAAAGGGTCCGGTATGTCCCTGGAAGTCAATGGATTCCTCAGGGTTGAAAAGCATCCGCTTCTTGGGGTCTACCTTGAGCAGGTAGTACTTCAGGGCACCCAGCGCCAGGGTATGGTACAGTTGCTTAGCCTCGTCGCTATTGAAGTCTTCAATCTTACCCAGATCGCGGGTACGACTTTCGGCGGTATCGTACATTTCCTGAATCAGGTCGTCGGCATCCACTACGGTACCTTCGCGTGATTTCATCTTACCGGTAGGCAGGTCCACCATGCCGTAGCTGAGGTGGAAGCAGCCGTCGGCGTAGCTACGGCCCAGGCGTTTCAGGATCGCAAACAGGACGTTGAAGTGGTAGTCCTGCTCGTTACCTACTACCCATATATAGCGGTCGCTGTGGAAGTCCTGGTACTTTAGCTCGGTAGTACCCAGGTCCTGCGTGATATACACCGAAGTACCATCACCGCGAAGTACCAGTTTCTGATCCAGGCCTTCTTCGGTCAGGTCTATCCACACCGACCCGTCCTCTTTCTGGTAGAATACTCCCTTTTGTAAGCCTTCTTCTATAATATCCTTACCCAGCAGGTAGGTATCTGACTCGTAGTAGGTCTTGTCGAAGCTAACGCCGATCTTGTTGTAGGTCTCGTTAAAGCCTTCGTACACCCAGCCGTTCATCTTCTGCCACAAGGTTACGGTTTCGGCATCGCCCTGTTCCCACTTGCGGAGCAGTTCGTGCGCTTCCAGTATCCAGGGGGCTTTCTTGGCGGCTTCCTCTTCGTTCATTCCCTGCGCTACCAGGTCTTTGATCTGGCGCTTGTATTCTTTATCAAATTCCACGTAGTACTTACCGGCCAGGTGGTCACCTTTCAGGTCGGAGGTCTCGGGCGTTTCGCCGTTGCCTAGCTCGCGGTAGGCCAGCATGGACTTACATATATGCACCCCCCGGTCATTGACGAGGCAGGTCTTTACTACCTCATAGCCATTGGCTGACAAGATACGCGCAACCGAACTACCCAGAAAGTTATTACGTAGGTGACCCAGGTGGAGCGGCTTATTGGTGTTGGGTGACGAAAACTCCACCATCACAGACTGGCCATTGGCCGGGAAGGAGCCGTGGTCAGGATTATTACTGATGCTGCTGAGCAGATCCAGCCAGGTAGAGTTTTTCAGACTGATGTTCAGGAAGCCCTGTACGACATTGAAGCCCTCCACTACCGATGAGTGCTCGGTCAGGTAGTTGCCTATGGTTTGTCCGATCTCGACGGGTGAGCGGCGGAGTGCCTTGGTCAGCGGAAACGTAACAAACGTGTAGAAACCTTCGAATTCTTTTTTGGTGGGCTGAAGTATAATATCCTCCACGGAGGTCTGAAAACATTCCTGAATAGCCTGACGGATGTCGTCTTTCAGCGTAGCTTCAATATTCATGATTTTTTAGTAAAATAATTGATATACAAAGAATCACATCCGGACAGACATGATTGGTCTGGTGTCGTCGTTATAGGTACAGTAGTAGCCAGGTCACAAAAGTAGGTTAAAAATAGCTCGGTGCCTTACCTTCGACTAACCTTATTGATGAATTTGGGTTAAGGTGTCAGTGAGTTTTTGTATATTTCGATAGAAGTGAGGTCTCTACTGTCTATTTTGCTAAGGCATCCCATGAATATGATAAATAAGTATACGATATGGCTTTGGTTTGTGCTGCCGGTATTTCTTGCATCGTATCAGGAATCTCAGGCTCAGCTTGAACAGGCTCAGCGTCTTGAAATACCTACCTCCGGCACCCTGGATGAGCAGCACGAGGTATTCTCTCTGGGTGAAGACGGAGCCCTGGTGGTGATCCGTCGAAACGAATTTTCGCATACCCGCAACGAGCAGTGGTTATTCTCCAAGTACGATACCGAACTGAAACCGGTCTGGTCGCGGGAGTACAGCCTGGATTATCGGTATGTACCGGTGATGGCGTATCAGAGCCAGTACTTTGCTTATTGGCTGTTCGGCGAGCCGGATACGGACCACTACCTGTTTATGAAGCTGGATCTTAACAGCGGCGACATAGACCTGCACCGGGGAACACTACTGGCCAATGTAGATGTACATCAGTTCAAAGTACTGGGAAGCAAGGCACTGGTGGCGGGGTACTACCGCAGCCGCCCGGTGGTACTGGTACACTCTTTCTTCGACAATACGACTCGTGTGCTGCCCGGCCTGTACGAGCGCAACATGGAGATCAATAACGTGGATGTCAACGAGCAGGATGGACTGATCAATGTCATTACCTACGCCTACCGTAAGCGCAACTGCCACTTTACCATCCATACCTATAACTACGACGGCAAGCTGCTGAAGAGTACTACCCTGAGCGATGAGCGCAATAGCCTGATTTCAGGTCAGATCGTCCCGCTCAATGAGGACAACTCCTACCTGATCGGTAACTACTCCGTAGGCTGTACGCCTTTCTCACAAGGACTCTATATTACCCATATTCGTGATAATGAGCCCGAGCAGCCGCAGTTTATTGAGTTTTCGGACCTGCAGAACTTCTTCAACTACATGAAGCCCAAGCGCCGCCAGCGTACGCTGGACCGCCTCGGTAAGCGCAAGTCCATGGGTAAGGAGAATCGGTTCAGGTACCGCCTGCTGGTACATAACCTGATCCAGACGGAGGACGAAATCGTGCTGGTGGCCGAGGTATACTACCCCAACTACAAGTCGTCCAGTCCCGTGATGAGCAGTGGCTTTAACCGGCAGTACTCGCAGAGTCTGGATGGCTTCCGCTATACCCATGCCATTGTGTGCGGGTTTGACCGGAACGGTCGCTACAAGTGGGACAACAGCTTTTCGATCAAAAATCTGATTAGCTACGAGCTGCAGGAGATGGTACAGCTGACGCGGGTGGATGACTACTTTGTGCTGGCTTATCCGCAGGATGGCAGTATCCATACCGAGGTAATCCGACGGGAAAAGGTGGTGGTAGAAAGTGAGAAGTTTGAACTGGAACCCAGCTCCGATACGGAGAAAGTACTTTACAATGATAACGCTAACCTGGCCGCCTGGTACGATAAGTACTTCATGGCCTATGGCATCCAGAAGCTGAGCAGCGAGCGGGCGACCACCGTGTCAGCTCCCCGTGAGGTATTCTATATCAATAAACTCGCTTATAAAACGGAGGATATCGGCAAAACCAAGACCACCGGAGAGGCGACTACCCGAAAAACTTCCGGATCAAAACGATAATCAGGTTCAGGAGCAGGCTGAGCAGCAGCATGGTCACAATCGGGAAGTAGAATCGGAACCCTTCCCGTTCTACCCGGATATCGCCCGGCAGACGGCCAAACCACTGGAGCTTGTCGGAGAAAAAGTAGAAGGCGGCTCCCACCACGACAATCACCAGACCGATTACTATCAGGTATTTTCCGAAGCTAGGCGACATAGTTTAGTTGAGGTCAGGCTGTATCTGCCGATATAACACCCGCAAGCGCTATCTGTTTCGGGAGGAGCCTGATTAGTGACAGCTTAGTCTACCATCCAGATACGGTCGGCCTCGAAGCCCTGCTCTTTCCACTCTACCTGCACGCGTTGCGTTTCCAGCGTATTGACCTTCATACCTACATAGTCGGGCTCAATGGGCAGATCGCGGTTATAGCGGCGATCGATCAGTACCAGCAGTTCTACCCGCTTGGGGCGACCAAAGGCCGTCATAGCGTCCATAGCGGCCCGTACCATCCGGCCCGTAGCCACTACGTCGTCGATCAGGATCACATTTTTATTTTCAAGCAGGAAAGGGACCTGGGTCTTGTTAGGGACCAGGGGGGAATCGCGGCGACGGAAGTCATCGCGGTAGAAAGTAGCATCCAGGTACCCCAGCGGAATCGTGCGGCCGAGCTGCTTGCTGAGTTCGTTGACGATGCGTTCTGCAAAATATATTCCGCGTGGCTGCAGGCCCATCACCACCGAATCTGCAAAATCCTGGTGGTTTTCGATGAGTTGCTGACACAACCGGCTGGTCATGATCTCCAGAAGAGGGCTACTTAGTATAAGTCGTTTTTGGGTCATTGGTATTATTCCCGAAATTTGCGGCTTAAATTAAGACCACATTCACTAATTACATAACTTTTTATGAAATACCTTATAGCCGGGCTGGGTAACATAGGACCCGAATATGCCTTTACCCGTCATAATGTCGGATTCATGGTACTTGACCGTCTGGCTGCCCAGCACGATTTCCGGTTTTCGTTCGAGCGCCTGGCCTACGTAGCCGAATGGAAGCACAAGGGGAGGCATCTCCACTTCATCAAGCCTACTACCTATATGAACCTGAGCGGGAAAGCTATCCGCTACTACATGGATGCCTACAAAATACCGGTCGAAAACATACTGGTCATTGTGGATGAGCTACAGCTGGACTATGGTACCCTGCGGGTTAAGCCCAAAGGATCACACGGTGGGCACAATGGACTTAAAAATATTGAGGAGCTGTTAGGTACCAGTAACTACCCCCGGTTACGATTTGGCATTGGCAATGATTTTCCGAGGGGAAGACAAGTAGACTACGTACTTAATCCCTTTTCAGATAAGGAGATGGAAGAACTCCCCATATTTCTGGACCGGGCGGGCGACATAGTTACCTCTTTTTGTACGGCGGGCATTCAGCAAACTATGAATAATTTTAATCAATGATTGTAGTTTTTAAAGAATTTTCAGGCGTAGCAGGGAGTTGATTCGCATTTGTCGTCAATAAAAAGTTACATACTGTCTTACTGAAAATTTGGTGGAGCCCAAGTAGTCGTATGGCTTTGAGGTATAGAATGTTAATAGTTTAAAATAATATTTGTCTATACTGCTTGCTAAGTGGTATATGGCTTGAACTTTAGATAGATTGAACGCAGGAATAGATTCAAAAATTAAATTGAACAATACCTAGAAAAATCAAAAAAAGCCATTATCTTTGTATTCATATTCGTAGAAGCACGAAGGGAGCTAACCAACGAACGATACTCCGCTGGTTTTATGAATATTAGAAGGTATAAAAGCCTACAGATTGGTGAACCGAAGACCAAAGGTGTTTGTTAGCCAAGTCAACAAGGAGCAAAGCTCTTTTGGTAGGTAGGACTGGAAAGTAGAGAGGTAGCAGATACCTATATTAGTAGCTTCCGGTCTTGTGAGTGTGCCAGAGTTATGGAGTCTCACCCAAAAGCTAACTCAATCCGGTCTGACCGGAACAATGACTTATAAAGTCTGACACCAGTTGTCTCCGTTATATCCGATTAATCGGGAACAAGTTCGGAGAGAATTTTGTAGAAGAGTTAGAGTTTTTTATAGTAGAAAAAGGTTAAGGGTTTAGGAATAGTCAGTATAGAGCCACCTCCCAGATGAGGTGGCTCTATCTTTTTATGGGCGTAGCCCACACCTCCACACGTCGGTTGACTTGCCGGGCGGGCTCTGAGTTATTATGGGCCGCCGGACGGGTAGGACCGTAGCCTTTGCCATCAATCCGGTTAGGATCTATGCCTTTCTCGATCAGGTAGTTCTTCACGATTAATACCCGCTGCCACGATAGCAACAGATTCTTATCAAAATCACCTATATTATCGGTATGGCCTTCCAGGTTGATCATTAGGTCGGGCCGCGTCTGCAGGAAGTTGGCTACCGAATCCAGGCGTACCTTGGCTTCACTGATCAGGCTGTCCTTGCTCTGCACAAAAGGAACAGTAGCGATGGGCTTGTCAAAGGTTTCGGGAGCCATATTGATAAGGCTCCTAACCACCTCGCCCTGCGCTTTGGGCTGTACCACAACGCTCTTAGGCTGATAGCCTGGCAGACTGGCGGTAATCCGGTACGTCTCGAGCGGTTTCAGCCTGAACCGGTACTGGCCGTTGACTGCCTTAGTACGCGCTACGATGGAGTCGCTGTTGGTACGGCGGACAATTACGTCTACATCCCCCAGAAAACCCAGATTGCGTACATCATATACTTTACCTGTTACACTTACCAGTCCGTCGGCAGCGTCCTCCATTTCCTCTTCGGCCGGGGCAGCAATAGCTGGCGCAGCCGGCCTGGGAGTGGCCGTAGGAGTGGCACTACGACTGGGAAGCTTCTGAGCCAGTTCTTTGAAGCTTTTGCGCACCAATACGGGAGTCATTACTTCATCATAAAGGCGGATCAGGGCTACCGAGCCCGCACTGGCTTCGTGATTAACGACCAGATCATCGTAGAAGAAATTAAGTACCTGGTCGGCATCCAGTATTCCCTCTTTATCTACATCCTTAAACTCCACCTTCGACTCCCCATCCACGTACATCCGGATCATTCCTGTTTCGGCATTGCGCGAGTATACATAATGGACGTAGTCGTTGGGACGGACAGCGGCTTTTTTGCCGGTGGCCAGGTTGAAGAAGTTGAGCTTGCCGTGGTGTATATAGCTGCCAAAATCTGTCTTTCGGTTTTTAAAGTCGAGTACCCGCTTCCAGCTATCCAGCTCGGTAAGTTTGAAGTATATCTCTACGGTAAACGACCGGTTCAGAAAACCATTGGCGGCTTTATTGTCGAACTGAAGCCCGTTATTTGCCTCAAATTTGTATACGGTACGCTGGGTAGTGCTGCCCAGTTCGGGAAGTTTTTCTTCGATGAACTTTCCTTTCTCGCCCAGTGGTCGCAGGGGAGGAGCGGACCCTTCAACGCTTTCAAATCCGTTGCTGAAGTCGTATGTCCAGCTTCGTTGGGCTAAGGAAGAGAAAAAAGTAAATAAGAATGGTACTACTAAAAGAGTTCTGAACAAGGCTTTTTCACGATTCATGCTCTAAAAATAAAAAAGAAGGTTGGGTAGGGAAAGTGTTCCGTGTATTTTTGAAAAACAGATTACTTATCCTTGAAAAATAGTCTTATTGGTCTTCTTTTTGCGATGCTCTGGGCATCGGCTTCAGTGGCTACCAAATTTGGAGTATTGTCGGCTGAGCCACTGGTACTGGCTAATATTCGCTTCTTTATTGCGGGGACTCTCCTGCTGGGTTACAGCTACTTACTGCGTCCCGATCCTTCTTTCAGGTTGCCACAAGGTATGGAATGGCGTCATCTGGCTCTGTTTGGTTTCTTAAACACAACGCTCTATCTAGGTCTATACGTATACGCGATGCGCTATACAGCGGCCGGCATAGGTAGTCTGGCAGTATCTACCAATCCCCTGCTGATCATAGTTATGTCAGCCTGGTGGATGGGGCGTAAGCCTTCCGGGGCCGAGCTGCTGGGGGTACTTCTGGGTATGGCAGGGGTGGGGGTAGCTACCTATCCACTTCTGCTCAATAGCTATACTACTCTCGGAGGAATCATTTTGTTAATGATAAGTATGCTGGCGGTATCAGTGGCCAGTGTTTACTACGCTACTATCCAGTGGAAGCTGCCCAACCTGCTTATTAACGGCTGGCAGGTTACCATCGGGGGGATACTGCTGCTGCCCTTTACGGGTGCGATCAGTGATTTTTCGGCCATTCAGTGGGACGAGCGCTTCTGGTGGTCAGTACTGTGGCTTAGCCTGGTAGTGTCGGTGGGAGCGTTGCTATGCTGGTTTTACCTGTTGCGTATTGATACCGTACGGGCTTCTCTCTGGTTGTTTCTCTGCCCGCTGTTTGGATTCTTCTACGCCTGGTGGCTCATGGGAGAGCCTATTACGGTATATACCTATGTGGGTACGGCCCTGGTGATTGGAGGGCTATATATGGCACAGCGGAAAAGGATAAACAAAAGAGCCGGCTCGTAGTAGGGAGCCGACTCTTTATTTAGGAGTATCAGATAAACGTTTTTCCAGTATGATTTTTGGTTCCTGTCCGGGTGTGGCAACGATACCTACTACATCAAATCCGTAGCGTATGTTAAGGATCAGCATACTGCGCCAGCGGTTCATGGTCTGGGTACGGATGGTATGGTAGCCATTCTGCTGGCACCAGCTATGCTGCCGCTGCATGAGTTCTGAGGCTATGCCCTGCTTACGGTATTCGGATAGTACTCCGCCCAGCCAGCTATAAAAATGCCCGGTCTTGCGTCGGTACCCCATTTTGAAACCAATCAGCTGCTGACTATCGTATGCCAGCAGGGTATACAGGCCATTGGCCTGGGCGATCTCTTCGGCCAGTGCTTCGCGGGTATCCCCCGTAAAAAGCTGAAAATGCAGACGTAGAAGTTCACTCAGGACCCTTTCCGGGAGCGGACCTTCCTGCGCCTCGTAGCGAATCATGGGTTGCAAGCTTTTATTCGGTCTCTATTTCCCCTTTCAGGTACAGCCTTACCTGACCGCTGATACACACCCGGTCACCGTTGAGCTCACAGCGCAGATAACCGCCTCTCTTAGATACCTGGCGCGCTTCCAGGTGCGTTTTTTCCAGACGCTTAGCCCAGTAAGGTACCAGGGTAGTATGGGCCGAGCCCGTAACGGGATCTTCATCTATACCTGACTGGGGAGCAAAGAAACGGGATACGAAATCCACCTCGTCGCCGGGCGCCGTTACAATAATACCACGGGCCGGTATGGTTGATAGTATAATGATATCGGGGCGCAGTTCGCGAACCTCGGTTTCGTTATCAAGTACTACCAGGTAGTCTGACTTTCCTTTATATACTTCCAGCGGGGCCGTCGAGCTGATGCTTTCGCTCAGGGCCGGAGGAGATACCGCCACCTGAAACTGATCAACCGGGAAGTCCAGTGTCAGCCAGCCATCATTACGCAGTACCCGTAGCGGGCCACTCTGCGATTCAAAAATAATGTCTTTACCTTCATACCCCTGTACTTCAAAAATGACATGCGCCGTTGCCAGCGTAGCATGGCCGCATAGTTCCACTTCGGTAGTAGGTGTAAACCAGCGAATGTGAAAGCCATTTTCGGTTGGAACAAAAAAAGCTGTCTCTGCCAAATTATTCTCCGCGGCTATCTGCTGCATGAGTTCATCCGGTAGCCATTGCTCCAGGGGAACTACTGCGGCAGGATTGCCGGCATAGAGTTGATCCGTAAAAGCGTCTAACTGATATAATGAAAGTTTCATATACTGTATTTAGAGAGGCAGTTTTTGCACCAAGTTATTAAAAATATCCTCGTTAAAATGAGTGAGGGAAGGAATTTTTATATCGGCTATATCAAATTTGGGCTCATCGTATTCGTAAGGGGCTGGTACAGCTACTGTCAGCATGTCGGCGGCATGAGCTGAGCGCAGGCCATTTCCAGAATCTTCAAAAGCAATACTGTGGGTTCCTTTTACTTTAAGTTTTTCTATCGTACTTAAATAAACGTCAGGGTGGGGCTTACTGCGCGTCTCCAGTACGGCCGAATGCCACAGGGTAAAGTACTGAATCAGATCCAGCCGGCGTAGTACCGTTTCGATAATCTCCATGGGGGAAGCCGATGCCACCGCCAACGGAATAGTACGCTCATAGAAGAACCGTACCGTGTCGTGGGCTCCGGGCATTACCTGAGCCTCTGCGCCAATGCGTTCGTGCCCCAGCTCGATGATTTCCTGACCTACCTGCTCCTGGGTTTTGCCTTCCCAGGGAAAGCGTTCGTAAAAAAGTTTAACAAAATCGGCCGTTCCCAGACCGGTTCCTTCCTGACACATCTCTACGGTCAGGGATACACCTACGGTGTCAAATATCTCGATGGCTACTTCCTGCCAGATGGGCTCCGAGTCCACCAGCAGACCATCCATATCAAATATGGCTGCTTCTATCATTTAACGAAAACGGATTTCCAGTGAATAAATGTGGGGGTTGAGCTGCTGCATGACCGGATTACTGGACATAAACCGGCCGTCCCCCATAACTTTCTCGGCCAGCGTATCCTGCTCGGCCTCTTTATACTCATACACAAAAATGGCTCCCAGGTACGTCTTGCCTCCCTTTGAGTAAGTGAGTTTTCCTCCTTTCCAGTCGGATACAGTACCGCCGTAGTCCCAGCCGAAGCCGTATAGTTCGAAAGGCTTACCGTTGAGCTGTTCTGTTTCTTTAAGGCTAGCCCCAATCCGTACGCCGCCCTCTACCAGCCACTGTGAGTCCTGCGGGCGGACAGCCGGAATAATCCGTACCAGCTCCGGATAGGCCCAGTTCGTCGTATCCTTCCACAGGATCTGAGCTTCGTCGGATGTACCCTTGAATAGGGTAGTCCCGATCCGGTACTCTCCTTCACCGATGTAGATGGTATCACGCCGTACGTTCTCTGCGCCCAGATGTTCAATAAGGCCGACCTCAGTGGACTCAGGACGTACATTCCCTACCTTTTCGCCGGGGATGGCATAGAAATCGTTCGGCGAGTTCAGGATCTGGCTGGTATCAGTAGCCACGGTGGTAGTATCTTCCTGCGTATCGGACTCGCTGATACTATGGCACGATGCCAGACCGAGCAGCGCCACCAGCAGGGCCGCGCTGTACCAGGTGTACCGATAGATCATACCCTGGCTTCGCGGAAGGGTTTGACGTCTATTTTCTCCCACACCCGGCCCTGTACGTACGGGTCATTGTCGAGCCACTGGCGGAGGCTGGTCTCATTCTCAAAATCTACGACCATCATGGAGCCGATCATCTGATCGTCGGGGCTGAGTAGGGCGCCACCTATTACAAAGTGTCCATCGGCTTTGAGCTGACGCACCGTGTCGAGGTGCTGAGGACGAGCGTCGAGGCGGCGCTGAAGCGCCTGCTCGTCGGTATAATCGTACGCGTGAATAACGTATAGCATGCAAGAACTAAAGTATGAGTGAAGGAACAGGCCGTACTTTCTGACTAAGCTTTAACTGCAAATATACGCCATTCGTCCATCCAAAGCCCTCCTGCAGCTTGTATTCTCCGGGATGGGCTTCCAGATTGGTATCCGCTACGTTATATTTTTCGAGCATCTTGCGGGTGTATTTGAAGGTTTTCCTGTTCAGGGCCAGCCAGTGGTCACGAATACGCTCGGCGGTTCTGTACAGGTTGTAGTTTTTGAGTCCTTTATAGGCTGTATACTGCAGGGGCGCCCAGCCATTGGGCGAATCCCACTGCTGACCACTCTTGGAAAGGGTAGTCAACAAGCCTCCGGAGCGCAGAAAGTTGAACCGGAGGTAGGTGTCGACATAGTGAGCCTGCCGGTTGGTAGCCAGCCTGAAGAACAGCGGATACGTAGCTGCCAGCGTAAAAGAATCGGTAAAGTTTCTGGCCCGGAAATCGTAGTCCATAAAGAAGTTACGGGCCGGGTCCCAGAAGTACTTTTGAATAGCCTTCGCTCTGAGCTGGGCTTTATGTTTATACCGGATGTGCATCTCGTGCTGTCCTTTATATTCGTAGGCTTCCGCCAACTGGGACTCGAGGTTGTACATCAGGCAGTTCAGATCAACCGGAACAATATCAGTTGTATGAATAGAGGCAAAGTTGTTTTTGTCACGCAGCCAGCGACTACTGAAGTCCCAGCCCGACTCGGCGGCGGCCCGTATATGACGGTACAGGTCCGACTCATTGGCGTGGAACTGATGGTGAGCCAGTTCGGCCAGCTCTATGTCCTCAATATAAGCCTCGGGACGGGGAGTGGCCTTGTCGTCCCAGTAGCGGTTCAGACACAGGCCATCCGACAGGAATACTACCCGGCGGTGGCCGGTATAGGGAGTCCCCTTACGGTCGCTGCCACTCATCCAGTAGTCGTATTCGCGCTGTAGCCGGGGAAGGTAATGGATCAGTATTTCTTTTCCCTCGATATCACTGAGGAGCTTTACCATCAGAGCGAAGTAGGGGGGCTGTGAGCGGCTCAGGTAGTAGTTGCGATTGCCGTTGGGTACATGGCCGAACCGGTCGATCAGGTAGGCGAAGTTATCAACCATGTCGCAAAGCAGGTCTACCCGACCCGCGTCTTTCAGGCCCAGCATAGTAAAGTAGGAGTCCCAGTAGTAGATCTCCCGGAAGCGGCCACCAGGTACTACATATTGCCTGGGGAGTACCAGTAACGATCCACCCCGCTCCTGATCTTTGGGCTGGCGGGTCAGTATCTCCCACAACTCCTCGATATGGTCATCGATGGTCTGCTGAGGATCGGGTCGGTATTCTTTTTTAATCTCCTTAGGTACCTGAAAGTTGTCCCGCACAAACCGCTCCAGATCAAAGTCCGGGCGGTGCATCAGGTGGAAGTACCTTTCTATAATCAGGACGGGGTCACACAGGGGAATGCAATCGGCAAAAGTCTTCGAGTCAGGAAAGATGCGCTTCATCTGCACATCCTTGAAGAGCTTCCCATACAACTCATCGGGTGAAGTCTGAGTCTGTCCCAGTGATGTAGGTGTAGTAACTCGTCCGAACGGGTCCGAAGACTTAGTCTGTATTCTGCTCACTTTATGGTTTTTATTTTTACAAACTCACAAAGTAAGCAGAAGGTTATTAAGGACTATTTCTTGCTGCTCTTCATTCGCAGGTATACGCCATTGGTCCAGCCAAAACCATCCTGATTGGGATATTCGCCTCCACCAGCTTCCAGATTGGTATCCGATACGTTGTATTTTTCCATCATCTTGCCTGTATTCTTGAATACTTTTTCGACGAGGGCTAGCCAGTTTTCGCGGAGGGGATAGGCAGTTCCGTTGTTGTTGTAGTTGCGTAACCCCCGGTAAGTGATCCACTGCAAAGGTGCCCAGCCGTTAGGAGCATCCCACTGCTGGCCGGTGCGGTTGAGGGTGGTCAGTACCCCGCCCGATTTCAGGAATTCCAGCCGGATGTGCTTACCTACTTCCCGGGCCTGACGGCTGTCGGCTATCTTGAAGAACAGCGGATAAGTGCCGGCTAGCGAATAAACGGTCGTATACTGCTGGGCTACGAAGTCATAATCCATGTAGTAGCTGCGGGTAGCGGACCAGAAGTACTTCTGAATGGCATTCTTTCGAGCCTCGGTCTTTTGCCGGTACTGGGCGCTTAGCTCGGCTTGTGCATCCAACTGGTAGGCCTCCGCGAGTGTTTCTTCCAGGTGGTACATCAGGCAGTTGAGGTCTACGGGCAGGATCTCGGTGGTCTGAATGGTAGCGAATGTCTTTCCGTCACGGAACCAGCGGCTGCTGAAATCCCAGCCTGACTCGGCGGCCGCGCGTATATTGCGGTACACCGCCTCTGGAGTGGCGCCGGTTTTGGTCTGCGCCTGGTGGGCCAGCTCTACGTCTTCGCGGTAGGCTTCGGCGCGGGGTACCGTGCGGTCGTCCCAGTAGCGGTTCAATACTACGCCATCGGGAAGCTTCACGACCCGGCGGTGGGCGGTATAGGGCCGGGTGAGGCTATCGGCCCCCTGCATCCAGAAATCATACTCCTTTTGCATCTGGGGCAGGTAGCGTTTCAGTACGTCGGGGCCTTTCATCTCGCTGTACAGGCGCACCATCAGTGAAAAGAACGGCGGCTGCGAGCGGCTCAGGTAGTAGCTGCGGTTGCCGTTGGGAATATGTCCATAGGTATCGATGAGGAAAGCGAAGTTGTCAATCATGCTCTCAATCAGGTCGTCCCGCCCCGACTCCCGCAGGCCCAGCATGGTAAAGTAGGAGTCCCAGTAGTAGATTTCCCGGAAGCGCCCACCGGGTACTATGTAGGCTTTGGGCAGGGGGAGTAGGGAGCCTCCGGCATTCTGGTCGTCGGGGGTACGGGTAAGCACCGGCCATAGCTGCTGTATATGCGCAGCGGTAGTGAGCTGCTCATTGCTTTCGTAATTGGTAGTAAGTGTTTTGGGCAGGCTGAAGTTCTCACTTACAAACTTAGCGAGGTTAAAGCCCGGCTCTCCTTTGGCCCGACCATACTTATCCAATATTTCGGCGGCATCGTAGAGGGGAATACAGTCAGGAAATGTTTTGGAGTCGGGAAAAATCCGGCTCATCTGTACATCTTTGAACAGGGGGCCATACAGCTCGTCAGGAGGGATGCGGTTCTGGCCGGGAGTAACAGTAGGGGCTAGTACTAGTCCGAACAAAGCAAGAATAGAGTAAACGTAATAATTGATAATCAGGTACTTTTTCATGATGGGGTGTTGATGTATGATGGTAGTAAGCCGGTACTACCCTTAAACACTGCGAAGTTAGTAGAGTTTCAGGAATTGGTCATGACCGTTGGGGAAGTCCCGATGGGTAATCCCTCCGGATGTACGTTAAATACACCCGCTACGATTAACGACCAAACAAATTCAGGGCCGCCAGGCTCATGGCCGTAACGCCGGTTTTAATAGTTGGCTCGGGCTGTGGAGCAAAAAAGGGTGAATGCAGGGAGGGTAGTTGCTCGCCTTTGGCTTTGGCCTCCTGTACCCGCTTCTCCGGGATCGTACCCAGCCAGAACATACAGATCGGTACCTTCTTGCCCATGTCAAAGCGGCTGAAGTCTTCCCCCACCATATAGGGCTCCATCTCGACGACCTTTCCTTCACCGAAGGTAGTCCGGAATACACCCATGAGCCGGCGGGTCAGCGTAGGGTCATTGATGGTAGCGGGCGTTTGTGGCTCTCGGATAGAAATAACGGGTAGTTTGGAGTCGGGGAGACCGGCCGAGCGGGCCAGGTTGGCGCTGATGCGGTGGATGCCGTCGATGATCTTCTGCCGTACGTCCTGGCTGTACGAGCGCAGCGTCAGCTGCATCTTCACTTCGTCGGGTGTAATGTTATGTACGGTACCACCATGAATAGAACCTACCGTCACTACGGCCGGATCTATAGGATTGATAGTACGGCTCACTATAGTCTGGAAGGCCATCACCATCTGGGCGCTCAGTACGACGGGGTCAATGGTGGTATGGGGGGCGGCTCCGTGGCCTCCCTGGCCAAACACGATCACATCCATCATATCTACACTAGCCATAAAGGGGCCTTCGCGGTAGCCGATGGTACCGGCGGGCAGGAACGAGTTGTCGTGAAGGGCGATGGCGTAGTCGGGTACCGGAGCAAAGTCAAACAGCCCCGCTTTCAGCATCAGGTCAGCTCCTAGTCCGTTCTCCTCGGCGGATTGCGCTACCATCACCAGAGTGCCTTTCCATTGGTCCTTCATCTGCATCAGCGTACGGGCGGTACCTACAAATACGGTCATGTGTACATCGTGCCCACAGGCGTGCATGATGCGGGTTTCGTTGCCGGCGGCGTTGATGCCTTTGGCCTGACTGGCGTAGGGGAGGCCGGTCTTTTCTTCCAGCGGCAGGGCATCCATGTCCGTCCGGATTAGTACCGTAGGACCGGTGCCATTTTTATAGACACCTACTACGCCGTGGGCGCCCATTTTCTCCTTTACCTGAAAGCCCAGCGCCTTCAGTTCGGCCGCCATTTTGGCAGCGGTTTTTTCCTCCTGCAACGACAGCTCCGGGTGCTGGTGCAGGTCTTTGTACAGCTTATCCAGGGTAGGGTACAGGCTCTGTGTTACATCCTGAACCGACTTTACTACCTGGGCGGTCTGGGCCTGAGCCAGACCTATATATCCTATAAAAAGAAATAGAAATAATCTGAATGTCATGGGATGCTACTTTTTGAACTTCAAATATAGATGTTCTTTCTGACCTGTCGGTCAGGTAGCACCGGACTAATTGTGTCCGACCTTAGGGATTAGGTGAAAATTACTTGAGAGGAATGGTCATGTAGTAGAGATCAAAGCCGGGTGCCCAGTAGTCTTTTTCGACTTTCTCCAGCCGGAAGCCCACCTTTTCGTAAAACCGGTACGCCAGTTGCGTAGTCCGTACGACGATTTGATCCATGTCGGGGTCTTTTTTTATCTCATTGATCCGGTACAGGGTCAGCTCTTTGCCTACGCCCTGGCCCTGGTAGTCGGGGTGGATCATGTCCCAGGATATCCGGGCCAGCCGCTCGTCGTAGAAGTAGTTGATGCCCCCGCAGCCAACCAGTTGTCCGTCCTGCTCTACCACAAAGTAGCTTTCCAGGTGCTGATCGAAGTAAACCCTAAAGTCCTGTTCCTCGGACTCGTCGAAGTACCTGGGGGTATTGAGCTTCAGGAGGGTAATAAGTTCTTCTTTATCGGCGGGTGTATAAGGTCTGATCATAGGGTAATATTCATCAATAGCTTTATCTGAATGCAGCATACCTATTGTTTGTTCAAATTAAAAGCCGGATTCCATACTACCTCCCACAAGTGCGCGTCCGGGTCCTGGAAGTACCCGGCATAGCCGCCCCAGAAGGTCGCCCCGGCAGGCTTGACGATGGTAGCCCCAGCTCTTTCGGCCTGCTGCATGACGGCATCTACTTCTTCCTTACTACCGACATTGTGCCCGAGTGTCATATCGGTGGCGGAAGGAGGCTGTTGGGGTAAGCCGGCATCAATGGCGATGCTTTTCCTGGGCCATAGAGCCAGCTTCAGGCCCCGCTGCAGGTCAAAAAAAGCCACAGCTCCGTTTTCAAATTCCTGCCCGATGATTCCTTCCGTGTACAAGCCAAGGCCGTCCCTATAAAACAGGACGGCCCGTTCCAGATCTGTTACGCCTAAGGTTAGTACTGAAATGCTGGGTTTCATTTATAGCTTCCTGGTGAATAGATTGGCTAATGTACTGAAACCTATCAGACTTCTCCGGTGGCCAGCAGGATTTTCAGCATAAGGTGGGGCGAATTTTCTTCCTATGCTTCTTTACTCCTCCCAGATTATGGTTTCTGATTGATCAAACCAGCGCTCCATGTAGGGTTTGTAGTGGTTTTCAATGACGTTCCGTTTTATTTTCATAGTTGGGGTTAACTGGTTATTTTCCACCGACCAGGGATCTTTGACTACTACCACCTTACGGATGTGCTCATAGGAATATAGTTGGGTGTTTACACTTTGAACCGTCTGCTCCAGACTCTGTCCAACCAGTAGCCGGTCTGCTTTGCGCCCGGTGTCTGACAACACGACCAGCGCCATGGGCTGGGGCAGTAGCTGACCGCCTACATAAATCTGCTCCACAAAGCTATTATCGGCAAATCCCAATTCGATTTGTACCGGGGCTATGTACTCACCCTTGGGGCTCTTGTACTTGTCTTTCACGCGGCCCGTTATCTTCAGGTACCCTTCATCATCCAACTCTCCCACGTCGCCCGTAGCCAGCCAGCCATCCGGCAGAGCCGCTTCGGTCAGAGCGGGTTCGCGGTAGTAGCCCATCATCAGCCAGTTACTACGAACCAGCAGTTCGTTCGTTTCGGGGTCAAACCGGGCTTCCATCCCGTCCAGCACCCTTCCGACGGTTCCGTCTTTCACAGCGTTCCGTGGCATAAATGAAATTACCGCCGTCGACTCACTCATCCCGTACACTTCCAGAATATGAATGCCCAGCCGCCGGAACCACTGAATGAGGGGGACCGGCATTGGGGCGGCTCCCGTAATAACCAACCGGGCGTCGTTAAGGCCTAAGCCTTGCCGGATCTTGCGTTTGACCAAGCCTGAAACGATTGGGATACGGAGTAATCTGTCGAGTTTTTGTTGAGGGATCTTAGCCAGTACACCCTGCTGAAACTTGGTCCAGATGCGCGGTACTCCCAAAAAGTGGGTAGGCCGGGCGGCTACCAGATTGGCAGCAAAACTATCCAGTGACTCGGCGAAGTAGATGGTACCTCCTATGCACAGATTCAGGAATTCTACCATAGAGCGCTCTGCCAGGTGACAGAGCGGCAGGTAGGAAAAGAATCGGGCTTCCGGCAGATCAGTATATACCTGAGGCCTACAGGTCTGAAGAGCCATCCAGGCTGCCTTATAACTTACCATCACTCCCTTGGGATTACCGGTAGTACCGGAAGTGTAGACAATGCTGAATACCTCGTCGAGCCCGGTTTCGGGGGTACCCATCAGGGGCGCATATTGATCCTGTATGGTCTGCCACTGGGTATGGTCGGGGTCAGGAGCGGAGGCATTGGGTGTATAATCCGGGAAGGCTACACAGGGGAGCGATTCAGGGACGCTGGGTTTTAACAGAGGCCAGTTATCTATTTTTCCTACGATCAGTACCTGGCACTGGCTGTGGTCGAGTACCTGCCTGAGTTGCGGTCCGGTGAGGGTGGGGTAAAAGGGTACTGAAACATGCCCGCTGATCAGGATCGCCAGATCAGCAATGATCCAGTGGGCGCAGTTTTTGGAGATCAGGCCGATGTTACTCCCGGGAGGCAGACCCAGTGAGTTCAGGTACGTGGCTAACCGACGTGCCTGCTGACCTACCTCTCCCCAGGTATAGTCAACAAACTGGTTTCCAACGGGCTGACGCAGATATACTTTGTCAGGTTGCTGTTGCTCCCAGTGGTAGAAGTAATGCAATAACGTGACGGGCTGGTCTTCATTGGTAGATGGTGTGGGCATGGTGTGGAAAGGTTAGGTGGTCAGGGAAGGAGTTGAATGCGTAAGCTACCCATTGGTAGCAGGTATGTACCTATATCCTGGTAATCTGGAAACAGGTATTACCCCAGAGCAAGATTTTTCGTAGTGTCTTTGACCGAGAATTCGGCAGGGCGAGAGAAGCTATCAGAAGCGGAGAATGCAATGATCGGCGTTCCATAGCTTTACGTTTAAAATAGTAGGCGATCTACTGTTAAAGTTCTAATATTTAATTCATTAAGTCAAGAGGGGAGAGATGAGATGATTCAAAAATGGGTACCCGTAGCTACCCATTTCTGCCGGTAGGTGCACCGGCTGCTGTTCATGAGCAGTAGTTTTTTCTCAAAGTGTTATGTTAGCTACCGTCCCGGTGGTGGTATCGTAAACCAGGATGCCCTCGCTGGTACTATCCAGTTGCCCGATGCGTTTGCCTTCTCTGTTCCAGACGGCTGAGCGGCCGCCGCAGGTGAAATTGTCGCAATAGCCGACGCTGTTGGACAAGAGTACGGTCATGGAGTAAGTACGGGCTATCTCGGCCAGTCGCTGGTAGGCTTTATCGATACCCTCCACCGACTTGGCTACGCTGGTGAGGTAGATGTTCGCCCCTTGCCTGAAGGCCTCCTCGGCGTGCCGGGGTACCGATAGTTCGTAGCAGATCGCCAGCGCCATGGGGCCGGTTTCGCCCGGTAATTTAGTGGTACTGGTGCCGCTAACAAAGTAGGGGTATTCGTCGGGGTGCAAGTACCGCTTGGCGTAAAGCTGCCGGTCCTGGTGGGGCTTGAATATCACCAGCCCGATGGTAATCCCCCCTTCGCATCGGATAGGTACCCCCACCCCCAGGGTCACCTGCCGACTATCGCTGATCTGCTGAAAGGGGGCCAGGCGGTCGTCATCCAGACTCATGGCCAGCGCTCCGGCCAGCTCCGGCTCGTAGCCCGTGATGGATAGCTCGGGGAAAATAACAGTGTCGGCTCCATGAGAGAGGGCCAGCTCGATGAGCCTTTGGTGGCTCTCCATATTCTGTTCCATATCTCCCTTAGCGGGGCGGGTCTGGGCTACGCAGAGTTTCATGGTGGGTAAGGTGGTTTACGACTGCTTATACGTATCAATGAGTATTTTCTCAAAAAAGCGACTGCCGGTATGTTTCTTTACCAGAGTACCTATTTTTTGCATCCGCTTGCCCACCAGGTACCTCACCTTATGCCCCTCCTGCTTCCGGATGAGCTGCTCCGCCAGTAGGGCTACCTGATGCGGGTCGGCCCCCATTTGTTCGTCCTGTTCGTAGACCTGCATGGCAGCTTCGAACCTTTTGCGGTACGTATCGCTCAGCTTCGCGACCACTTTCCGGTTGGCCGTAAAGTCGCTCCGGAAGTCGCCGGGGTTGATGTTCACGACGGAGATGTTGAAGGGGCGGGTTTCTATCCTGAGGGCTTCGGTGAAGCCTTCCAGGGCAAACTTACTGGCCGAGTAGAACCCCTGAAATGGCAGACCGATGAGGCCGCCCATGGAGCTGATGTTCAGGATCAGGCCGCCACCCTGCGCCCGCATGTGCGGAAGTACCGCCTGGGTCACCCTCACCAGCCCGAAAAAATTAGTTTCAAACTGCTCTCGGGCTTCTTCCAGGGAGGTTTCTTCGATGGGGCCGGCTATGCCACATCCGGCGTTGTTGATCAAGACATCAATTCGTCCGGCCATTTCCAGAAACTTCGCCAAACCCTCCCGTACCGAATCTTCATCCCGCACGTCCATCCGGATTGTCTTACCCGGACCGGTACTCTCTTTGGGACTTCTGGAGGTACCTATTACCCGATAGCCAGCCTGGGTAAGGTGGTTCATCATGGCGAGCCCCAGGCCCGAGCTGGTTCCGGTGATCAGTATATTCTTCATGACTGATTAGTAATGCTGTGCAGTGGTACCTGTACCTATTACAGATGTAAAGGCTACCCTTTACTCAAATGTGGCGATTTTCTTTAAAATATGTTGCTTGTCTACCTGTGTTTTAGCCAGTTGTAGTGCTTTCTCAAAGTGCTGCCGGGCTTTGTGGCTGTCTATCTCCCTATATAGCTCCCCCAGTAAAGTATAGTAGTAGGGGGTAGAGGTCAGTTGTAGCTTTTCGGCTTCGCGGATGGCTTCGGCTTTGCCGTTGGCCTGGGCGAGGGCGTAGGTCCGGTTGAGGGCGGCGATGGGGGAGTACTCCAGCTGCAGCAGCCGGTTGTAAAGTTGCAGAATAGTCTCCCACTTCTCGGGCGTGTCGGCCTTGATGGTGTGCCAGTAGGCAATGCTGGCTTCCAGGTGGTACTTCGTGAGGTGGCTACCCTGTGAAGCCTGCTGCAGGTACCAGGCTCCCTTCGTGATCAGTTCCTGATTCCAAAGACTTTCGTCCTGCTCATGGTAGAGTACTAGCTCACCATTTGCATTCCGTCGGGCGGGGAAGCGGGAGGCGTGGAAGCACATCAGCGCGAGCAGCGCGTTCACCGGGGGCTGATTGGTCCGCTCGTTCTCCCGCAGCAGGTAGCAGAGGCGCATGGCCTCCAGACACAGGTCTTCACGCAGTACGGCATCGTGGCTCTCGGAGTAATAGCCTTCGCTGAAAAGCAGGTACAAGGTGGTCAGCACCGCGTCCAGCCGCTGGTCTATCTCGGTTTCGGATGGTAGTTCTATGGCCACTTGTTCCTGCCGTAGCTTTTCGCGGGCGCGGTACAGCCGTTTGTTGATGGTCTCCTTATTGGTCAGGAAGGCCGTGGCGATTTCATCAATGCCAAAACCACACAGGGTACGTAGCGCCAGACCTACCTGCGCCTCCCGCGGGATGGACGGGTGACAGACCGCAAACAGCATCTGTAGCTGACTGTCGGTGATGTTCTGCTCGGAGAGGTCTATCTCCGGATCGGCTGACTCCTCGGACTCATCGTAGAGCTGATCAACGATCTTTTTGGTAAAGAGCTGGTGGCGGTGAAAGTGGTTACGGGCCTTGTTTTTGGCGACGGTGTAGAGCCAGGCCGTCGGGTTGTCGGGGATACCCTTGTAGGGCCAGGTTTCGAGGGCCAGCAGGAAGGTTTCGCTGGCGATATCTTCGGCCGCTTCCAGGTGCTCCACCCCCAGCAGCCGCGTCAGCACGGCGCTGATCCGGCTGAACTCGGTCCTGAAAAGGTGCGGTAGGAGTGGGGACTGTTCCATGGATGAGTAGGGGGTACTTCCCATAACGGGAAGTACCCTTCTGATTTTCTTACTAGCTCACTTCTCCCCGTGCTATGCGTCGTACCTCTACGCTGTTGCCTTCGCCCATCAGGATTGGGCAGCCCTTGGCAAACTCCACGGCTTCGTCCACCGACTCGCCTTTGACGATGATGTAGCCGCCGATGGTTTCCTTGATGTCGCCAAAGGGCCCGTTGGTCACGATGGCATCCGCGCCGGTAGCCCTGACTACCCGGGCGTCGTCGAAGGGAAGTCCGTTGCCCCCGCTGTACTTGTTCTGCGCGGCAATACTGCCAATCCAGTTCATTGTCTGTTTCATCCAGGCCTGCATCTGCTCGGGTGAAACCTGATTCTGCGCGTTTTCGTGTCTGAAAATCAGCATGTACTCTTCCATGGGTATCAAATTTTGTTGTGATTTGGATGTTTAACTTCACCCTAATGACAATTGAAGTTGAGGGGATTGGACAGGGGAGATGTAGATATAAGTAGATTTAATAGTACCTGTAAGTGTCTATGCTAATCCTGTGATTAATTCATTCATTGAATATAGCAGTTTAAAGATTATTGGCTGGGATAAAAACGGTCCTGTAACCAATTAAACGGGTTATTAATAATGTATTCAGAAATAGTAATAAATGATTTTTCGTCACGAATGACATGGTCATAAAACCGGGCTTACCAGCTAAATTCCAGTCCCAGGCGGTTGGCATGTTTGGTAACGGCTGATTTATATCCACCAACAATAGAGGAGATGGTGTTTTTGCCCTGGTTTTGAAAACGTTGGCGACCGGGAGAATTTTCGGGTAACGGTAATTGTGATGGTAGAGACAAGGCATGCCTTGTCTCTACGTTTTCATCGTTGATGTTATTGGTATCGTCATTGGATTCGCCGGTTGAATCATTCTTGCGGGACCCATCCCCGTTCCTATCCAAAATCAATATACCGTGCACATGATTGGGCATGACCACAAATTCGCCTAATGCAACATTCCTGGCGTGATTTGTTATCTCGTGCCACAACACATCTGCAATCACCCCCACCGGGGACAGTACCATTTTTCCGTCTATCACCTTGCCGAAAAAATTTGTACGGTCTCTGGTACAGATCGTTATAAAATAGGCGGCATCCCAACTGTAATCCCACTGCTGCCATCGGGCTGAGGCAACGCGGTATTTATTTTGGTACTTTTGTTCCATCAGTCAGCATAGGTGTCTTGGTGTATAGAAAAATGCCATACTATGAATTCTACTGTTCAGGCTTCTTCGGCATAACCAATTACTTACTAGCATAGGACTCCACCATTCATACCTACCTCCCCTCCAACTCCTTCACCACCTCGGCCAGCCAGTCCTGATTAGGGGATAGCCGGATGTGCGGGTCGATGCCTATATACTCGTACTGGGACAGGTTCTTGTACTTAAAGGTAGTACTTCTGACGGTATATTGGTAGCAGGGTGTCTGGCTTTCCATGACGTTACCAAAGCCCATAAAGCCACCCGAGTTTTCGCCCATCGTCAGTACCTTCCGGCTTTGCTTCGCGTAGTAGATAAAAGCCTCCGCCGAACTGGCGCACTGCCGGTTCATCAGCACCACAATTTTGGCAGGGTAGGGAAGTACCGTATCGGAGGTAATGGCAGCCGGGTCACCTTCTACCATTGGCATAAACGAGAAGGGCCGGGCGGCTTTCATGCGCCGGATCAGGGTTTCTTCCCGTTCTATATTATCCGGGCTGTACTGGTTGGGGTTCTGTTTCTTATGGGCTACGGCTTCCTCGTAACGTGTGATATTGTCAGGGCTGACCCAGATAGCGGCCGTGTCGGTCTGGATGGGGTTGGTGTAGAGGTAGTCGATCAACCCCCAGAAACTCCCGTCGGAGCCGCCCCGGTTGTTGCGGATATCAATGACCAGATAGGGTTTGGACCGGATTAGGCTATCCACAGATTGATAGAAGGAGTTGAGGTCGCTGGACAGGCTGCCGTCAAAACTACTTACCCGCAGGTAATTGGTGCGTTCGTTTAGGGAAGAAAAAGCATAGGGCCTGGTTTCCCTGGGCTCAGCCTCAGATTGAGCGTTGACGCGGGTTAATCCTATGCTGGGTATACCCTGAGGCATGAGCGTGGTGGCATAGTAAAACTTCTGATGATCGGGCAATACCAGCGTAGTCCAGTAGGTACCATTAGGCCGCTTCTGAAACTGGTACTTGACAGTACCGCGGGGAAATAGTGGTGTCTTACTGGTGACCACGATGCCCTGGTAGGGCCAGTCGGAGCCCGATTCTTTGACGATGGCGATCAGGTTATGGTTAGGGTCGGTGTACCAGCCTTCCAGTTCGCCTGTGGTCTTAGTATTGAGTTGCCGGGCCAGAGTGGTGGAGTCTACCTGCCGCTGCGGGGTAGAGCGGAAAGCGGCAGTCCGGTACAGACTATCTACCAGGACCGGATTTGTAACGTCAAAGCGGATAATTTTGGGCAAAGAAGGGGTGATCGAAATGTGGTGGTCTTTGAGTAGCGCCAGGTAGTCCTGCAGGTACAGGATGCAGTCGGCCTGGGGTCTGGCTTTTCTAAGGGTTCTGAGCAGGTCCTGCGTAGCTTTTTTATAGGCAGGACTATCCTTTCCACCGGGCGAGTTGAGGCCTGGGTGGTTTTGCTCGTGGTAGTTCTTGAGGTACAGAAATTCTTTCTCGCAGTCGCACGACTGGGCACGGGCGGGCGTCCAGTAAATCAGACAAAGACCAAGTAGCGTAATCAGGTACTTCATGATCGGTGGCGGTAATCGGTGAGTATAGTAGGGTAAGTGTTTGTTACTTCCAAGCTACTTACCTGGTGGTCAGGTGTGCCGGGAGTTAGGTTTTAGACTGTAATGACGAGCTTGCCCTGAGCGTTGCCGGTGCCAAAGTACCTGAACGCGTCGGGCACCTCGGGTAACGGATAGGTCTTGTCAATGACAGGAACAATTTGGCCTGTTTCGAAGAGGGCCGCCAGGGTGTCAAGATCAGTCCGGTTGGGCTTGTGTGCCAGGATACCTATCATAGTACCCGGCCCTACCCGCCGCGCCAGATGCGGCCCCAAACACAGGACTTCAAAGATCCGCCGCACGGTACCTCCCAGCATTACGTATCGGGGGCCGCCGCCCCTGCCTCCGGGACGCAGTATACGTCGGTAGTCAAAAATAGAATCCCGGCCTACTACGTCCAGAATCAGGTCATAGGAGTGGCTACCGGAGTGGTAGAGTGTATCGCGAAAATGGGGCTGGGTATAATCCAGTACATGTTCGGCTCCAAGGGTACGCAGCCGGTCCAGTTTGTGACTTCCGTCAATGGCGGTCACTTCGGCGCCCATGGATTTTGCCATCTGTACCGCAAAGGTACCCACTCCACCCCCAGCGCCCACAATCAGGACCCGCTGCCCCGGTTGGACTTGTCCCTGGTAGCGCAACCCCTGCAGAGCCAGTACACCCGCCTGCGGGGTGGCGGCGGCCTGCTCAAAGGTCATTCCGACGGGTTTGAGGGCCAGGGCCTCTTCGCTGGCGCATACATACTCGGCAAAGCCACCCCAGGTACAGCCGGATACATCACCAAATACGGCATCACCCAGCTGCAGCCGGGTAACGTCGGGACCTACGGCCTCCACCCGACCCGCTATGTCACAGCCGAGGATGGGGTACTTGGGTTTGAGCAGTCCGAAGAGCAGGCGAAACAGGAGTGGCTTGCCCCGCAGAAGATCCCAGTCCCAGGAGTTGATGCAGGCCGCCTGTACCTGTACGATTACTTCGTTGCCTTTAGGGACCGGCTTCGGTACCTCGCGGAGCTGCAGTACATCCGGCGAGCCGTATTGGGGGCAGATAATGGCTTTCATGGCTAGGGTAGTGTGGTTCTTACCAAATATACACACTACCCGGAGCAGGGCTGGCCGGAAAAGTATGAGTGGTGAAAACCATTTGCCCTGCGGTAGTTTTTCTGGCCTTATGCTTTCTGACTTTCCATGGGCTCCGCTACTATTCCCTTACAAATGAAATGATAGAGTCCAGCACCATCTGCTGCTGTTGCTCCCGGCTGATACTGGCTTCACTGTCGCCCAGCTGGTATCCATAAAAACCGAACTGCGTATGATTTCCTCCTTCAATCAGTACATACTTCGTGGTGGAAGGTAGTTTGGATTTGTTCCTGTTCATTTCCTCCACTGCCGCCACCCCATCGTGGGTACCCTGGATTTTCAGGATGGGGATCTGACTGGTCGAAAGGTCGATGTCTCTGGGATGGGTGGTACCCAACAGGATAAGTTTGTCAATCAGGGAGGGGTTTTCGTATACAAACTGAGCCGCCATCTTAGCCCCCTGCGAATGCCCGGCCAGCAGGTACTGTTTGGTCGTATCTCCAAGTAATCCTATCTCTTTGGGTTTAGTATAGCCATTCAAGGCAAGGCGCCAGGGCATTTTTATCAGGTAAACGGGACAGCCGCTAGCTGCTACTTTCCGGCAAAGCGGAGCATAGGCCACCGGATCAACCAGAGCGCCCGGGTAAAAAAGGAGTACCTTGGAAGAGGTACTTGTCGGGGTAAATGAAATATAGTCTTCAGTCTCCGTTACTTCCACCGCGGCGTCGGACCGCAGTATTTCTTCACCAACTCCATCGGCCTGCATTCCGCTCCATAGCCAGACCATAAAGCCTAGTCCAGCTGCTACCCAAACCGTCCGGATTATTTTCCACTTTGTCCATTTTGTGCTCATGCAGAGAGGGAGTTATGCCTGTACTAAGTACTACTAATCATAAAGGCTGATAAATTTTTCGGAACCGTCTTTTGTGGGGTAGGAATACAACACGAGTTGTACTTTGGTTTTAGCAGGTAACTTTTTGAATTGGGCAGTATTAATTCGTGCGTTTTGGTGGAGACACTCCAGGATGCGCCCGGATACTACTGGATTATCAAAATCTTTAAGAGCGTTTATCTTTTCTATGGATAGGTCTTCATTTACTTCAAATTGGTAAACAGCAAATCGGTTCTGGAAATCAAAGCCTTTCTGGCTATCAGTGCAGATATTTAAATCGAAGAATATTATACGGTATGGGTTTGATTTTGCTGATTCAATCTTACTCAAATAGTCCAGCGTTGCTAGCTTCAGGTCTACCGTTTTCTTATGATTAGTATTGGCATTGGGATATCGGGCAGAATCAAATGTCCCATCAATCTGTAGGCTAGCTGAGCAGGAGCCAAAAATAAGACCCCCTCCCTTTCCTTCCCCGGCAAAGATGAGCCAGACCGAGTTTTCAGGAGGAAAAAAACTGCACTTGCTTTTTAACTGCGTAAGTACGGTTAGGGTAGTTTGTGGCGATCCCTTGTATACGTTAATAGGTTCGATTTCGGCTACATGGTAATCCTCGTGTTCTGTGCTCGGTGTAAGCTTTATAATTCTGGCCACGGCTACAAACTCTGAGTTCTGATAGCTGTCAAGTAGAAGTGGAGGTATGCACACACAACCCAAAGCCTGAACTGGGCAGAGCGCAAAAAAGAGGGCTAGTAGCTTTTTCATACTATGGGGTTGTTGGCAGATGCGAACTTAATAATAGCAACTACAAAGCCAGAGCGTATTGCTGCGAAGGGTTTTGATTTATATGGATTAATATATAAGGCAAAGTATTAGCACACAAGTGTATGGCAATAAATCGGCTAATTAAGTGTACCGTAGTACTAGATTGCATCAAAGTCTACAGGGCGTATTCGTAGGAGATCCGTGCCACGGTTCCAAACCGTGGCACGGATAGGTTGTGCTTCTATTACTTCACCTCCGTAAAGTTCAACTTCGGCAGCTTTATGGAGAGAATAGGAATCTTGAAAAGTATCGGATAGGAATAAAACTCACCTATTGCAGCGCTTTCATTTCTCTCGACGTATTGTTACAACTGGTCTGTGCTGGGGAGCTTGATAAGGTACTGCTTGACGAACAGGTTTTCGTCCATGCCGGCTGTAGCGTATTTGACCAATGCCTGATCCTTCTCAGCTACCAGTAATATCCCTACTGGAGGGTTGTCTGACGCCTCGCTGATTTCCTCCATAAAGTAGTTTAGATAAGTGTTCAATTGACCAATATCACCATGCTCAAAGGCTCCGATCTTTAGCTCAAGCAGCACATGACATTTAAGAATACGGTGGTAGAAAAGTAGGTCTATAAAGTAGTAGGTACTGCCGATGAGGATACGCTTCTGACGCGCTTCAAAGCAAAATCCATTCCCAAGCTCAATAATAAACTCCTGTAAATGATCGAGCAGTGCGCTTTCCAGGTCAGACTCCTCAACCAGATCCCTAGTTTTGAGGTCAAGGAATTCAAAGGCGTAGATATTTTTGATGATATCCGTTGGTACTCGGGGAGAGGTATTTTTGTTGACTCTGTTAGCCAACTGCTCCGGCTTAGCGGATAAGCCACTCCGCTCGTAGTATAGGCTGTTTATCTGGCGCTTTAGCTCTCGCACACTCCATGTACCTTTGATACATTCAACTTCCTAGAAGATACGCTTGAACGGGTCGTCAATTTTTATTAGCTCTACTAAGTGCGTAAAGGAAAGCTTGGAAATTATTTTTTCAGGTGGTACTTGTAGTAGTTCAGATTGTGAGGACGCCGTCCCAAAAATCCGCTCAGGAATAATGTCTTTAAATTCTTGGGTCAGTGACCCAAGAATTTGAGGGTAGCATTGGTAAAACTGTCGGCATCGGGACAGTTCAGGGGCTGTTAAACCTTTTATACCTATACTTTTTGCCAGATTACTTAATAAGCGGGAGCCATAGGACGCTCTGTCCTCTCCTTGTTGCTCAAACTCTACTATATAATAGCCAATCAACCAGTTACGAATTGTTAGTGCCTGTTGACTGCATTGGCTGCTTTGGCCTGCAGGTGGCTGTGTACTTGCTCAATGGTGGCAACGAGTTGTTTAAAATACTGCATACAGGGCTAGTAAGACTTATAGAATGTATATGAGCATTTATAGTAAGTAAGGTACGAAAACTATCCAGTTAAGAGAGTACTAGCATACTTGATTAAGGTACCAGTCTACAGCGCTTTTTCGTCAGGAGATCCGTGCCACGATTTAAAACCGTGGCACGGATAGGTTGCTCTTATTCTGGATTAAGCAGGGTACTCTCCCTTACTTCACCTCCGTAAAGTTCAGCTTGGGGAGCTTCATGGCGTTTTCGATAAGTTTGATTTCGATATCCAGGATACCGGCTTCGGCGCGTGTATCTACTTTTTCGGGATCGTCGGTAGGCATGTGGTAGTCGTCGTGGCCGCCGGTATGGAAGAAAAGCACCGGGATCTGCTTGGCGTAGAAGGAGCCGTGGTCGGAGCCGCCGCTGCCGGCGCGGTCGGTAAAGAACTTTACCTCGCCCTGTACTCCTTTGAATATGTTCGGCCAGGCGTCTGAGGTACCGTAGCCCCCCACGCCTACACCCCGCTCCGGATTGTAACGACCGATCATATCCATGTTGAGCATGAAGTTGATCTTGCCAAGGGGGAGCGTGGGGTTATTGACAAAATGCCGCGAACCTACCAGTCCCAGCTCTTCGGCTCCGAAGGCGATGAACAGAAAGTTGTACGGCTCCTTTTGACTATTCTTTGCGAAGTACCTGGCCAGTTCCAGCAGACCAGCAACGCCCGAAGCGTTGTCATCGGCTCCGTTGTGGATCTGTCCCTGGGGCTTCGGGTCTTTGGAGCTGCCCTGATTGCCGGTACCGAGGTGGTCAAAGTGGGCGCCGATTACGATCGTATAGGGGGCGTCGTTGTTAAGGAAACCAATGACGTTGCTGGCGGGGCGAACACTGTCAGCTACTACTACCCGCCGTATCTTAGCGGTAAAGGGCTGGCGGTAGCCATCGGTACCCATGGGTGAGAGCCCAAGTTTTTTGAATTGCTTTATGACATAGCGGGCAGCTTTGTCGTTTTCGCGACTGCCGGTGCCGCGGCCTTTCATTCGGTCGGAGGCGAGGTAGTTGACGTGACGGGCAATGTTTTCGGCCGTAGGTTTGGGCTGACCTACGAGGAGTAAGGGGGCAAACAGTAAAAGAAAAACCAGTTTCATACGAGAGGAATAATTGGGAAAACCCAAAAGTAGCCGCTTCCGGAGAAGTAACCAATGAAAATTAGGATGTATGGTTGCCGGGCGCACAGGGTTTCTGCCTATCTTGACCAGATAAAACAAACGGAATACAGACCTAAATGAATCAACTTGTACGTATAGGCGCCATGGGTGTACTCATGGCCGGAACCATTTCCATCCAAAGCATAGCACAAGGTACCGCCTCCACCAAAGAAGCACCCGTACAGGCCGACAAGCGGTACACGCAGGAGATACAGACCCTGGCGAAGCAGCCCAGGGTGCAGAAGGCTTTCCAGCTATTCAAAGAGCTGGACCCGTGGACGATGCAGAACCTGATTACCCTGACCGAAATACCCGCGCCGCCCTTTAAGGAAGAGGTGCGCGGACGGAAGTATGCCGAGATGCTGCGCACCGCCGGGGCTGACTCGGTATGGACGGATGAGGTGGGTAACGTGATAGCGAAGCGCCGGGGCAAAACCGGCAAAAAGACCGTAGTACTGGAGGCGCACCTGGATACGGTATTCCCGGAGGAGACGGACGTAAAGGTAAAGCAGCGTGGCGATACGCTACGGGCTCCCGGCATCGGCGACGACACACAGGGGCTGGCGATGGTACTGACGGTACTGGAAGCCATGGAGCGCACCGGCATCGAGACGGACGCCGATGTACTCTTCATCGGTACCGTGGGGGAGGAAGGCCTGGGCGATCTGCGGGGCGTGAAGAAACTATTTGATACGCCGGGACTAAAAATAGACTCCTACATCGCCATTGACGGATTGGGTGCCAGTAGCATTACCCACCGTGGCCTCGGCTCGCACCGTTACACGATTATCTTCAAGGGGCCGGGCGGACACTCGTCGGGAGCCTTCGGGATGGTGAATCCGCACGGGGCATTGGGACGGGCCATCTACTACTTCACGCAGGAGGCTGATAAGTTCACCCGCCAGGGTGTACGTACTACCTACAACGTGGGTATGGTAGGCGGAGGTACGTCGGTCAATGCCATTCCGTTTGAATCGTGGATGCAGGTGGATATGCGTTCGGAGAGTCCGGAGCAGCTGGCAGGTATTGACAAGCTCCTGCAGGATGCGGTGCAGCGGGCCGTGCGCGAAGAGAACCAGATGAAGCGCCTGGGCGCCGACCTGACCGTAGAGGTAAAAATGGTGGGCGACCGTCCTTCCGGTAGTCTGGATCAGAACCATCCGCTGGTGCAACGGGCCATTGCGGCTACGCGCCAGGTGGAAGAGGAGCCGGCCCTACGGGTGGGCTCGACCAATGCCAATATTCCTTTTGCCAAAGGCGTACCTGGTATTACCATCGGGGCGGGAGGCAAGGGAGGCGGAGCGCACGCTCTGGACGAGTGGTTTATCAATGACCGGGCCTACCTGGCCATGCAACGGACGTTACTGATCCTGCTGGCGGAGGCGGGGCTGCGGTAGAGAGAATGGCTGATATAAACTTTGGGAGCGCAGGGTCTGTAGGGGCTCTGCGCTTTTTGCTGTTGGCATGGTACTAATTCTGGAGCCGTTCTTCTTTCCGTCTAGTTCGGATAGGTGGTTTCAGCGTTCGTGGGAGCAGGCTTTTCCAGTTCCCATATGATCTCTTTCAGCATGGCAGGTACTATCTGCTTATGCAGGGGACGGACCGGTAAGAAGTACAGCCTTCCCAGGCTGTTATTGAATTTTACGGTGGTTGAGATAGTCAGTGTCTTCACTCCTTCGGTACCTGGAGTCTGGTCCAGGAACAGGGAGATCCGGAAATCCAGATGCTTGTCGTCTTCCCCCAGAATAACCTCCCTCTCGGAAGTATCAAATACGGTGAAAAGTCCCAGCCGTTCGCCTTTCTGGCAGGTGAAGCGGTTGAGCAGTTCCTGCCGGTTTGTGGAGCGTTCCGGTGTTTTCAGTCCAACCAGAGAAACTAGCTTGTTGCGCAGGACAAACAGCGCGCCCACCCACTTGGGACTACTGGTAAAGAAGGCTTTTCCTACGTGGGAGGGCTGGATGCGGTTTTCGTGGTCGGTGATGAGGCCCTGAAAGCTGTCTATATAATCGTAGGTAGGCAGATGTTGTTGCAACAATGAGCCCGCCGGGAGAGTTGCTTTGCTGATTTTCATAGTGAAGGGCTCCTGGTGGTTGTATAACCAAATATACGGAGAACCTGCGTGTTTCCGACCAGAAGAAAGCAGTTTCTGATCAGGCAGATTTATATAGATAGCCATTCATCCGGAACAGGTTGGAGAAATAAGCTGGCAGCCTTAACTTCAAAGCGGAAACAACTACTTTCCTAGTTTTAAAACCCCACAACCCATGGATGATTTACTGGCAGCCCGGCTTCAGATGGCAACATCGCTTGGCTTTCATATTGTGTTTGCCTGTATAGGTATGACCATGCCAATCCTGATGGCGTTTAGTGAATGGAGGTGGCTACGTACCAATGAACCCGTGTATATGGATCTGGCCAAGGCCTGGTCCAAAGGCGTTGCTCTCTTTTTTGCGGTTGGTGCCGTATCAGGTACGGTACTTTCTTTTGAGTTGGGCCTACTCTTTCCGGGCTTTATGCGGCACGCGGGGCCTATCATCGGGATGCCTTTTTCGTGGGAGGGAACGGCCTTCTTCGTGGAGGCCATCGCACTTGGTATCTTCCTCTACGGCTGGAATCGCCTCAACCGCTGGGTACATTGGCTATCGGGTGTGGTAGTGGGTATATCAGGGGTACTATCGGGGATATTTGTTGTATCCGCCAACTCCTGGATGAACAGTCCCCGCGGATTTACCTGGCAGAATGGTGAGGCTACCAATATTGACCCCGTAGCGGCTATGTTCAACGAAGCCTGGTTTTCGCAGGCCCTGCACATGACGCTGGCGGCCTTTGTGGCTACCGCCTTTGCCGTAGCCGGTGTACATGCCTTCCTGCTGCTCAAGAATCCTAAGAATATTTTCCACCGAAAGGCCGTGAAGATCGCCCTTTCCTTCGGCGCCATTACGGCGTTTCTGCAACCCCTTAGTGGTGACTATGCGGCCAAAGACGTAGCGGACCGGCAACCGGCCAAGCTAGCCGCGCTGGAAGGACTATACAAAACCAGCAAGCCAGCCGACCTGATCATCGGCGGTATTCCTAATGATCAGGAAGAGCGGGTAGACTACGCCATCCATATTCCCGGAGCCCTCAGCTTTCTGGCGCACGGTGATTTTGACGCGGAAGTGATCGGGCTGGACCAGTTTCCGAAAGACGAGCGCCCCCCCGTCCTGATCACCCACGTAGCCTTTCAGATTATGGTGGGTATCGGGATGCTGCTGGCCCTGGGCGGCCTGTTGTTCCTGCTGTTTAGCTGGCGTTGGCAACACCTGCTGTCCAACAAGTGGTGGCTCTGGTTCATTGTACTCTTGACGCCGCTGGGCTTTATCGCGGTGGAGGCCGGCTGGACCGTAACCGAAGTAGGTCGACAGCCCTGGATCATTTATGGAGTGATGCGAACCAAAGATGCCGTGTCGACCATGCCGGGGCTGCAGTACTCGTTTTACCTCATTAGTACGGTGTACCTGTTGCTGACGGGGCTGCTGGTGTGGATGATGCGGCGACAGATCGAAACTCTGGAAGAATTTTATCCTTCGTCCCGAACCTCCAAACCCTAACCTATGCTACAGATTATCATCCTTATACTTGGTGTGGCCTTTGTCCTGTATACCATCCTGGGCGGGGCCGATTTTGGGGCCGGTATCGTTGAGACTTTTGCGGGCCGCAAAGGGGAGAAGATCATCTCCAAAGCCCTGGCACCCGTGTGGGAGGCCAACCACGTATGGCTCATCCTGGCCATTGTGATCCTGTTCACGGCTTTTCCGCTGGTGTATTCGACCATTAGCGTGGTACTGCACATTCCGCTCATGATCGTGCTGATCGGGATCGTACTGCGGGGCTCGTTCTTTACCTTTCGCCACTACGACATCGGACACAGCGGTACCCATAAGTACTATACAGCCGTCTTCAAAGTATCGAGCTTTATCACCCCCGTGTTTTTGGGCGTGACGCTCGGGGCTATGATCCTGGGAAGGGTAGACCTGTCGGACACCAGCGAAAGCTTTTATGAGCAATTTGTGGCTCCCTGGTTCAACTGGTTCTGCTTTGCCATGGGGCTGTTTTCGGCCCTGTTGTTTGGGTACATCGCCTCCATATTTCTCATTGGCGAAACCCTGACCCCGATCGAGCGATTCCGGTACGTGCGGCTATCCAGGGTTTTTATGCTGCTCACCTTTGTGGCGAGTGCGCTGGTGTTTGTGGCCGCGGAGTGGGACGGTCTGCATCTGTTCAATGACTTCTTTAACTCCACCGCCAGCATTGTGGCTTTTGCCATCGTACTCCTGCTGGTACCGGCTATATTCTACCTGTTCAATCACCCCAATATCCTGTTTCTGCGCCTGGCTATTGGTCTGCAGGTGGCGATGGTCATTGTGGGCTGGTTTGCCATACAGTACCCCGTGCTGGTGGTGGAAAAGAGTGGAGAGCACCTGACTTTCTACAACACCCAGGCGCCCCCGGCTACCCAGTACCAGTTGCTGATCGCCCTGTTTGTGGGCTTGCTATTTGTGATTCCGGCCTTTTTCTTTCTGTTTCGCGTATTCAAGCCCGGCGATGATCAGAAACCGGTCAATCCCTGAAGGGAGTAGATGGGGAGGCCCTTGGTATATACCCATTCAAGGACCTCTCCATCCTCCTCGTCCTGAACAGTTCGCACTTGCTCAAATCCGTTCTTTCTCAATACCCCTGCCGAGGCATAGTTGTCAGGTAAGGTACGGGCGGTGATTCGGACCGAGGGATCAGTCTGTACCGCCAGTTGTACCAATTGCCGACATATCTCGGTACCATAGCCCTGTCCCTGAAAGGCCGGGAAGATGCCATAGTCAATCTCAATGGTACCATCTTTAGGAGGACCTTTGTAACCTCCTGATCCCACCAGCTTATCCCCTACCTGCGCGTAGTAGCCTATCCAGGGTGGCTCATAGCCCACCCGCTCGAAGTAGTCAATCGATATCTGGAGGGTAGGTTGGCAATCAGGATGATCCCTATATTCCGGGTTCTCGTCCAGGGTTCTTCCGATGGGGAGTAACAGCAAAGGTAGTATCGTACTGGAAGTGCTGTTCATGACGGCGAAAGGTTGTGGAGTAGTACCTTAAATATAGGTTAATTAGGGCGCATTGTCAATAAGGACAGGTTGCATTTGCTTTCTTCTATTCAGGAGCAAAAGCTGTTGTATTCCAACTATATTTGGTTTGGTTTATGGAGTAGGGGAAATACTTTTGGAGGAACAGATTACTGGTACACAGCATTACAGTCAGCAACATGCAAGCAGAAGGGCAAGAATACAGCAGCGAGCGTATACCGGTACCCCCCGAATTCAGGGAGGTCTTTACGCATTTTTATGTAGCCCAAAACTTGACCTCTCAGCCCGTACAGAAAACCCTGCTCCCTTCGTTTCAGACGATACTGCTGTTTAGTTTTGGGGCAAAACTTTCTTTTACTTCTCCCTCAGGTACTACAGTGGTGGTAGAGAAGTGCCTGTTGCTCTGGCCGGTCAAGCAAGCCATTGCGTATACCTTACCACCGGGAATCGAACTACTGGCGGCCAACTTCAAAGCCGATGCATTCTATCGGTTTTTCGGACAGGCCATGGTGTCAGATGCGCTACCGGTCCATCCTGATGAGCTACTCCATGAAAACTGCTTCACCAACCTCTGGCACCTGCTGAATGACCTACAAACACCGGCCGGGCGCATCGGGTACCTGCTGGACTTTTGCCGGCCCTACCTGAAGGATCGGGATCAGGCTCTGGTGTCACTGGCGGATTTTTCGTCGGATAGTAGATTAAATCCGGTCAAAGTAGTGGCTCAGCAGACCAACCAGCACGAACGAACCATTCAACTCAAACACAAGAAGTACCTGGGGTACAGTGCCAAGGAAATAAGCCGGTACCAGCGTTTTCTGAGAGTGGTGGAGATGCTGGAAACAAAGGTGTCCGAAACCGAAAAGTTCGACTGGCAGGATATCCTTAGTCAGGGCGGCTACTACGACCAAAGCCAGCTTATCCACGACTTCCAGCATTATGTGGGGCTGTCTCCCACGCATTTTCTACGCTTCCAGCAGGATATCTGCATAGCCCGACCGGACTAGTCGGGTTTCGTTTTCTTACAATTCTGGCCGGTTTGGTACCGCTACTTTTGCTCTATCTTAATTATAAAGCAGAAGCTATGAAACATCTTATCATTTATGCACACCCCAACGAGCAGAGTCTGAACAGTTACTTTAAGCAGCAGGTCGTACAGGCCCTGCGGCAGGACGGCCACGAGGTACAGGTACGTGACCTATACCAGCAGGGCTTTGATCCGGTACTATCCATGCAGGATGTACTTGGGCAGATGCAGGGAACCGTGGAGGATAAAGTCAGACAGGAGCAGGACCTGATCCGGTGGGCCGATACACTCACATTTATCTACCCCATCTGGTGGACCGGGATGCCCGCCATTATGAAGGGCTACATTGACCGGGTAATGAGTTACGGCTTTGCCTATCGATACGATCAGGGCGTACAAAAGGGGCTGCTGACCGGAAAGTCCGCTGTTATTATCAATACCCACGGGAAGTCCAGTCAGGAGTATGCTGCAGTCGGCATGGATAAAGCCCTTTCGCTGACATCGGACCGGGGCATCTATACCTACTGTGGATTAGATGTGAAGAAGCATTTCTTCTTTGGTAAAGCCGACCGCGCTACTCCGGAAACAGTGGCGGATTGGACAAGAGAAGTTCTGGAGGTGTACAGTCAATCCGAAGCGGTGGTATAAAGGGGGAGGTGGGGGTACTTTCGTGACTCCCGCCTTTTTTAGTATATTTCAAAACTGGCCTTCGGGTCATGAAAGTACCTGTATCTAACTAACAACCCATAGAACACATGAACAACAAATACGGACTCCACGGAAAATTAAAGGCATTTGCCGGTAAAGGCGATAATCTGGCTTCCATTCTGCTCGAAGCTGCCAACCTGGTGTCAACGGCCCAAGGATGCCACCTGTACCTCGTCAGCCGCGACCCGCAGGATGCCGATGCGGTGTGGGTGACGGAAGTGTGGGACAGTAAGGAAGACCACGATAACTCCCTGAAAGTAGAAGGCGTACGGGAGCTCATTGGAAGGGCCATGCCCATTCTGGACACTATGCCCGAGAAAGGCCAGGAACTGGAAGTACTGGGTGGAGCGGGCTTAAAGTAGGGGAGGTGTGGCTGAATAAGTTGTATTATGTGGGTGAGCGGTTACTTAGGGTGACCGTAAAATAAGTTTAACATTAATTAACGAGTTGAGGTGGTGTAGGTTTGCATTTTCTTCGTTGCCTTTGCAGTATAATCTACTGTCCACTCAATAACCGTTCACTCACTTTACCATGAAAAAGTCACTCTATTTCCTGGGACTGCTGTCCCTGCTCTCGTTCTCTGCCCTGGCCCAAACCGAACAAGGTACCTGGCTGGTGGGACTCGCGGGTAATGGCTCCATCAACCGCGTACAAAATGCCCGTAACACCAATGTGCTATTCATGCCCCACGTAGCCTACTTCGTAAGCCGGAACGTAGCTCTGGGTGGGCAACTGTCGGTAGACCATACCCGCAGAACTTTTGACACCAACCTTATCAGTTCGTCTACAGCTACCGGAGCCAACGCGCTGGCCCGCTTCTACATTGGGGACAGGAAGCTACGGCCCTATGTCAACGTTATGGCTGGCTATGCCTGGCACAGAGCCAAAGGGTTGGATGGTATCACGGGAGAGCCAATGCGTTTCAGAGGGGATCAGAGATGGAATACTTCTGTGGGGGCAGGCGTAGCGTACTTTGTGGCTCCTAAAGTGGCTCTGGAAGCGGATGTAAACTACCGGTATTTCTGGCGAGGGGACTTTGACACCCGAAAGAATGCGGGTACTACCTTTCGGCTGGGGCTCTCGCTATATCTGAAGTAAAGGCCTGAAAGGATAATTTATTAGTCTGATTAGGGCCGTTGAGTAAATGGGAGTGCTTTCAGGGAGGCCTGATCAGGAGAATGTATTAGTTTGCGACCACCGGGTACTACACTTGCCCTGTATCCACAACCTACACACCCTACTTCCTGTGAAGAATACCTTTCTTCTATTCCTGTTTGTAGTAGCCTTTCCCGGCTATGCTCAAAAAACGATGAGTGGTTATGTACTTGATGCGGCTACCGAAGAGGCCATAGCCGGAGCCGTTGTCTATAATCCGAGTCAGAAGGCCGGAGTGGTTACCAACCGCTCCGGCTTCTTTAGTATTCAGGTATCTCGGGTACCTGCTACTCTTATCGTTTCTTATTTAGGATATGCCTCCGATACGCTGCGTAGTACTTCGACAAGGGATACCTCTGTGGTGGTTCGGCTCACGCAGGTGGCCAAAGAGCTCAAGGAGGTGGCTGTACGGGGGCAGATACCGCTGGCCGAACGGAAGCTGGGACTAGTGAGCCTGCCCATCCAGCAGCTCAAAGTGGTACCTACCTTACTGGGTGAGGCTGATGTACTCAAAGCCATTGCTCTGACGCCCGGCATCAGCTCCACCGTCGAAGGTACCGCCGGGGTGACCGTTCGCGGAGGTACACCCGACCAGAACCTGATCCTGCTCGATGACGCGGTGGTGTACAACGTATCGCACCTGTTTGGCTTTGTCTCGCTTTTTCATCCCGATGCCTTACAGAAAGTAGATGTCTATAAAGGGGGCTTCCCGGCCCGCTACGGCGGCAGGCTCTCCTCCGTCATTGACCTGACCATGCGCGAAGGCAATTACCGGGAGCGCCAGAGCCAGCTCAGCGTGGGGCTCATAGGTTCGCAGTTCCTGTGGGAGGGGCCACTGTCCCGGAAAAATACCGACTCCGAAGAAGCCAGTCGCACTTCATTAATGGTGGCGGCGCGAAGTTCGTACCTGAGTCTGATCCTGCTGCCTGTGTACGCGGCCTACAAGTGGGGTAGCCTGCGGAGCTACTCTAACTACTGGTTTTACGACCTGAACGGCAAGATCAACCACCGCTTCCGCAATGGTGGGCAGCTATCGTGGAGTATTTACAATGGCTACGACTTCTGGAACTCGCAGGAAAAGGCGTCAGCCGCCAGCCAGCGCAGCCGTCTGGGGCTGGACTGGGGGAACACGACCTCCACACTCCTGTACAAAAAAGCCCTGGGAGCGAAGTGGTTCAGTACCAGTTCGCTTACCTATACCCGCTACCACTACCAGGTCTCCTTCGACTCGTACGCCGAAGGAAGCCGCCAACCAAGTACCTACTACAGCAATAACTCTGGCCTGCAGGACTGGAGCCTGCGGACCCGCTGGGAGTACTACGCTTCGCCCGGCCTGACCGTCAGGACCGGAGTGGAAGCCATCGGGCACCTGTATCGCACCGCCCGTATCAAAACAAACTACCTGGCGCAGGAGGCTCCTGTGGCAGGAGCTCCTCTGACACCCGAAACAGCGCTGTATCTGGAAGCAGAAGTACGGCCCCGGTCGTGGCTGAAACTAAATGCTGGTGCCCGATGGGCAACCTTTTTCCCCGCCCGCGCTACCTATACTTTTCTGGAACCCCGCGCCAGCCTCTCACTGATCCTGCCGGAAGACTACGCTTTTAAGCTGGGCTACACCCGGATGAACCAGTTTACGCATCTGCTGACGAGCAACGGCCTGGCCGGAGCCGTGAATGATGTGTGGGTACCTTCTACGGCTACGCTCCCTCCGCAGAACGCCGATCAGTGGAGCGGGGGTGTGACTAAAGAGATCTCCACCCTGAACCTGGAACTGACCGTAGAGGGGTACTACAAGCGCCTGCGCAACCTGATCGACTACCAGACGGGCCAGTCGCTGATGAACGTAACGGATGGGAACTGGGAGCGGGTCGTGACCCGGAACGGCATCGGGGAGGTGTACGGCTATGAGCTCTTTGTGCACCGCCGGGCGGGCAAGTGGAGCGGCTGGCTGGGCTATACCCTGAGCTGGAACCGGAGGAGGTTTGAGTCCATCAACCGGGGCAGCTGGTACCCGGGTCCCTACGACCGCCGGCACTACATCAATCTGGTGGTCAACCACGAAGCTACCAGGGGAGGAGGTTTCTCGGCCTCCTGGCAGTACCACTCGGGGCAGCCTATTACCATGCCTACGGCTGTTATTCCCAATCTGGAACAGCCCAATAATACTCCTCAGGAAATCATCGGTGACCGCAACAATGCCCGCATGCCTGCTTTCCACCGGCTGGATGTTAGCTACCGCTTAGCACGCTCCACGCGCCGGGCAAAAGAAAAAACTTTGACGCTGGGGGTAATCAACTTATATGCGCATACAAATCCGTTTGTTTTGGCTTACCGCCGAGGCTACCAGCAGGAGCGTCCATCGGGTACACCTCCTACAATTCTTCCACCCATAGAGGGAATCAATTACCGTATACGTCAGATATCAGCCATACCATTTTTACCTTTTGTCAGCTTGTCATGGAAGTACTAAGAATACCGCTGCGGCTTACGACCTGTTTTCTGGCTGGACTCTGCTTCATGCTGATGGGTGGATGTACTAAGGAGATCAGCCTGGATATTCCCTACGAGGGGGATAAGCTGGTCTTGTTTGGTGTACTGACACCTGGGGAGGTAGTAAGTATTAGAATAGGGCAGAGCGTGCCGCCGGTAGGTGAGCATCGCTTTGTGGAAGTCAGCAAGGCGGTAGTAGTCTTGTGGGAGAATGAAGTGGCAGTAGACACCCTGGCTTACGCAGGTACCCATACCTACCAGTCGAAGAAGGAGTACCGGCCACGGATAGGGAAGAGCTATCGGATTACAGCAAGTCTGGATGCACTCCCACTACTCAGCACAGAACCAGTACTCATTGAAGCGGCTCCCACTCTTATAGGGGCTGGACTGGTAGCTTCGGAGAATGAAAACCAACGGATACTTACTGCGGAATTTGAAAATGCTCTTCCTGGAGAGCAGTACTACGAGCTAAGGGTTGAAGGTGTTTCGGGGGGACAAGCCCTCATGGTATCGCCCGAAAATCTCAACCGGCCCATGGGCAGCTCGGTACCCTGCGAGTATATGCGAAGCGAGGACCAGTACCTGTACGAAGGCCATTGCCTGGGCAACAGAACTATTACCCAGCGGCTACTGGTACCCAATCAGGGATATAACTCAGCTACTATCAAGCAGGAACCTGTCGATCAGCTTCGCCTTCGGCTACGCCATGTGAGCAAGAGCTACTACCGCTACTATACCCATATAGAGATAGGGGAGGTTGAACGGGTATTCCAGGAGCCGCAAAACCGCTACTCCAATGTCATGGGCGGCTACGGCATCCTGATGAGCTATACCGAAATCAGCAAGACTATATCTTATAATTAGTAATTACTATCCATCTATTTTTAATATGAAAAAGTTACTCTGTTTAGCTTGATTGCTTTCACTCTTATCAGTATCTTCTTTTGCTCAAACTGAAAAAGGTACCTGGCTGGTGGGCGTATCAGGAAACGGTTCATTTAAAAGTAGTGATCTGCGAAAAGACTCACGGCTACAAGTTTCACCCCTGGTGGGCTATTTTATTAGTAAAAATCTAGCAATAGGTAGTCAACTTATCTTGAATCATAGCACTAAATCATTGTCTGGTAATACTATATATGAGGAAAGAGGTAGGAGTATACACGGGTTGGTTCGCTATTATATTGGGGACTGGAAAGTTAAACCCTACCTAAATCTTATGGCTGGATATAATAGGGATATAGTTTTTGAATCTAGTGGTTTTGGCTTTTTAGTATTGACTGATTTCAATAAGGGAATGAATGCTTCATTGGGGGTTGGCTTGGCTTACTTTATGTCGCCTAAAGTAGCATTAGAAGCAGAAGCCAATTACCAAAAATACTTTTATGATGATTTGGATGATAGTAAAATTAGTGCTGTAAAACTTCGGATGGGAATATCGGTGTATTTCAAATAAGCATCATAAGCTAGTAGGACTGATGAAGCAGCGCTTACAACTACTTATAATCTTCTATAAGTCATTCTGGATCTATACGGTGGCTATCTCCGTGGGGGCGTGGTATGCTTTAGAGGCGCCCCTGTACGCTGATTTTCTTCGTATTCTGCCTGCTTTCATCCTGATCAAGCTGGTGACCCACGCCCTGGTGCTGTACCTCAACCATACGCTGTATGCCGGGCAACTGTTCTTTTATACCAATCTGGGTATATCAGCCATGCGGTTGTATGTAGCAGCACTGGGGCTGGACCTTCTTCTGTTCCTGCTCTTTATGGGGCTGGTACACCTTATTCTACACTCCATCAACTGGCTCCTATGACGACGCAGGTACTGGAAGCTGACAGCATGTGGCTCGAATACAGCGGGATTAAGATCCTGCAGAACATTTACATCAAGGTGCAGACGGGGCAGGTTGTGGGGCTGCTGGGGCGCAACGGCACCGGCAAGTCCAGCCTGCTCAGGATGATCTTTGGTACCCTGCGCGGACAGAACCAGTCAGTGCGGGTAGATAAGCAGTACATGGAGTATCCCTACCAGCAGAAGGGGCTCCTGCGCTACCTGCCCCAGCACCACTTTATACCACCCCATCTATCCCTTAGGCAGGTGTGTGACCTGTACGGGGTATCCTTTGAGGAGATGTGTCTCTATTTTCCTAAGTTAAAGGTTTCGGAGCGGGAGAAGATTGGTAATCTGTCCGGCGGAGGTGCCCGGCTGGTCGAGACGCTCCTGATCCTGCTGTCGCCGGTCTCGTTTGTCCTGCTCGACGAGCCGTTTACGCACCTGGCTCCCGTCACCGTAGATCTGCTGAAAGAGGTAATCCAGGAGCAGAAAAAACAGAAGGGTATTGTGGTTTCGGATCATGCCTATTCCCACGTGCTGGACCTGAGCGATGAGGTGTATCTTATCGTACCCGTGGGTCGGAGTATTCTGCTGAAGGATGCCCGGGAGGAGCTTACCCTGTATGGCTATACCGCGTGAGTCAGCTAGTGGTCCGGGTGTAATATCCCACATCTGTAACAGCCAAAGAGCTTTGTCAATTAGCCCCAGGGCTTGTTAATCAGCCTCTTTTGTTTCCATTCGTCCCAAAGCCTTGCTGTTCGTCCCTCTAATTTGCAAAGGGCTGTCGGTCCATAGCACTTTTGTTGCAGCACAAATCAAGCATCAAAAATGTATCGCTATGGCAACTATCCTAACCACCCTACTGATCATTCACATCGTGTCGGGCTTCCTGGCTCTGATCACCGGCTTTCTGTCTATGCTTAACCGCAAAGGAGGCAAGCGGCACCGGCTCACGGGCAAGCTGTTCTTCGCCGGAATGACCGGTGTATTCGTTACTTCGACCGCCATCGCATTGGCTAAGGATAATCCGTTCCTGCTGATGGTAGGTTTCTTTAGCTACTACCTGGCCTGCTCGGGCTACCGGGCCCTGTACCTCAAGAAACTGCATCTAAAGCAAAAGCCCCGGTGGATCGACTGGCTCATCAGTGGCTCCGGTGTTGTGTTCGGAATAGGTCTGATGGTATTTAGTATTGACTGGTTCGTCAACCGAGGCGGGTGGGGTACCGTGCCTCTAACCTTCGGGACCTTCTGTCTGCTGAACGCTATCGTAGACATCCGCAGCTTCTTTGTTGCTCCCAAAGACAAGCAGCACTGGCTGGTAACGCATGGCTCCCGCATGGGCGGCTCCTTCGCGGCCACGGTTACGGCCTTTATCGTCGTCAATTTTAGTATCGGCAGCTTTACGTGGGTACTCTGGGTACTACCGGGCGTCCTGATCGGGATCTGGATACAGAGAGTCATCAAGCCTTACAAAGCCAGAGCCGCCAGTAAAGTAGAGACGTCCTTAGTCGCGTCTGAGTAGAGTAATTCATTATAGCTACAAAGGGAGAGAACTGCCATGCCCGATCCGCTTCGACTTAATTGATTGCAGCCACTAATAAGACCCCGAAGTCAGCAATAAGTACTAGTTTATGGTCTTTTGCTGGTAGTGCAACTTTCTATAAAAATAAGGCAATGGCTTTGTGGGCCATTGCCTTATTGCGTACTAAGCCTCACAGATAGTAGAAAAACAAATCTCAAAGAGGTTTAAATGTATTATTTTGGTTAAGTGTTTGATATTTAATAGGTTGTGTTGAGTTCTAAGAATGAAAGTATTAATCCGATAATCTAAATGCCGCAGGATTGATAGAAAAAGGCTTAACAAGCAGTAGTTTAGTCGCGCAAAATACACGCAACGCACCTGCCGGATTGGGGCCAGGTGGACATCAACAGACAAACTGGTTTGTCTAATTCAATTTTAACTAAAAGGGTAATACATCTACTATAACCTCTTACTATGAACAATTTACAGTACGAGTTCGGAATGGTCGGTCTTGGGGTAATGGGCAGAAACCTGATGCTCAACATTGCTGATCATAATTTTTCGGTCATTGGTCTGGACCTGGACCCTCTTAAAGCCAAAGTTGTAGAGACTGAAGCCGGCGAAGGAAAACCTGTCCGTGGCACTACTTCCATTGAAGAGTTTGTGCAGTCGATCCGAAAGCCCCGCGCTATCATGCTGCTGGTACCCGCCGGTAATCCGGTAGATGCCGTAATCGCCAGCCTTGTGCCCCTGCTGGAGCCGGGCGATATCGTGATAGATGGTGGTAACTCGTACTTCCCGGATACTGAGCGCCGCGTGGTGACTCTGGAAGAAAAAGGCATCCATTTCTTCGGAATGGGTGTGTCAGGTGGTGAAAAAGGAGCCCGTTACGGCCCGAGCATGATGCCCGGTGGAAACCGTGATGCCTACGAACGCCTACGCCCGATATTTGAGGCCATTGCCGCCAAGGTAGATGGCGAACCCTGCGTAGCTTATCTGGGAAGTGGCTCGGCGGGTAACTACGTCAAGATGGTGCATAATGGTATCGAGTACGGGATCATGCAGCTCATCTCCGAAGCCTACGACCTGCTCAGACGCGGGGTAGGGCTCAACGATGACGAACTGCAGGCGGTGTTCCAGGAGTGGAATCAATCGGAGCTGCAGTCATTCCTGATCGAGATTACGGCTGAAATCCTCAAGAAAGTGGATCAGGATACCGGTAAACGTCTGGTAAGTGTGATCTCGGACCGGGCCCGCTCCAAAGGCACCGGCAAGTGGACGTCACAAAACGCCATGGACCTGCAGGTACCGGTACCTACCATTGATACGGCGGTACTCATGCGTGATATATCCAAGTATAAGGAAGAGCGGGTAGAAGCCTCTAAGCTACTCCCCAATAAGGCCCTTGAGGTAGCATTTGACGGAGATCGTCAGGAGCTGGTCAACCAGATGCGCAATGCCTTCTACTTCGCCATGATCTCTACCTACGCGCAGGGCCTCGCTCAGCTAACGGTGGCATCCGAAGCCTATAACTACGGATTGCGACTGAATGAGGTGGCCAAGATCTGGCGCGGGGGCTGTATCATCCGGGCGGTATGTCTGAATGATATCCGGGCGGCGTATGAGAAAAATCCTCAGCTGCCTAACCTGTTGCTGGACCCCAAGGTAGGTGGTGACCTGCTGGATCGTCAGCTGGCTATGCGGGCCATCCTGAAACTATCCATCGATAAGGGGATCGCCATGCCGGCCTTCATGTCGTCCCTGGCTTACTTTGATGCCTATCGTACCGAGGTATTACCTACCAACCTGATCCAGGCGCAGCGCGACTACTTCGGCGCGCATACCTACGAGCGGATAGATCGGGAGGGTATTTTCCATACTGAGTGGTAATCTATATTTTCTGAAGGAGAGCTCTTCCGGGAGCTTTCCTGGCTTATTATTTACTGTTTTGACTATGAATTCAATCAATAAAGCCGCCCCTACCATTGCTGTTATCTTTGGTGGAACCGGCGACCTGACCAAGCGTAAACTGGTTCCGGCCTTTTACAACCTGTTTCTGGATGGGTGGATGCCGGAGCACTTTGCCGTGATAGGCCTGGGGCGTACCGCAACGGATGATGTCAAATACCGGGAGCATCTGCGGGAGGGACTCAACGAGTTTTCGCGTAGCGGCAAACCCGAGGACGCCCCCTGGGAGAAGTTCCGCGACTCTATCTACTACCTGCAGTCCAACATCAACGATCCGGCTTCCTATGAGGAACTGGCCGATAAGATCCACGCGCTGGAAGAGTCCTGGGGAACGCGGGCCAACCGGTTGTTCTACCTGTCGGTAGCGCCTAACTTCATAGAACCCATCACGGTCAATCTGTCTAATGTGGGTATTGCTAGTGATGTGGAGCGTGACCGGATCGTGGTAGAGAAACCCTTCGGACATGATCTGGGGTCGGCCCGGCAGTTGAACCAGTTGCTGACCCGTACCTTCCAGGAGTCCCAGATCTACCGGATCGACCACTACCTGGGTAAGGAGACCGTGCAGAACATACTGGCCTTCCGCTTTGCCAATGCCTTATTTGAGCCCCTCTGGAACCGTAACTATATTGACTACGTCCAGATCACCGTGGCGGAAGAGGTAGGCGTGGAGGACCGGGGCGGTTACTACGAAGGCTCGGGTGCTCTCCGTGATATGATCCAGAACCACCTCCTGCAGCTACTTTGTATGGTGGCCATGGAGCCACCGGTCACGTTCGAGGCTGAAGAAATACGCAATCGGAAGGTTGACGTTCTGGAGGCTATTCGTCGGTTTTCGAGGGAAGATGTAGGCAAATATGCTGTACGTGGTCAATATGGTCCTGGCTGGATGAAGGGTAGCCAGGTACCTGGCTACCGCGAAGAAGAAGGGGTTGATCCCAAGTCCGGAACGGAGACGTACGCGGCTATCAAGTTCTTCCTGGACAACTGGCGCTGGCAGGGAGTACCGTTCTATCTGCGTACCGGTAAGCGGATGCAGGAGAAGAGCTCTTCCATTACCATTCAGTTCCAACCAGTGCCGCACCTGACGTTCCCGACGACGATGTCGGAGAATATTCTGCCCAACCGACTGGTCATCAATATTCAGCCTCAGATGGATATCCGTCTGCGTTTCATGGCTAAGAAAACCGGTCTTGAAATGGCATTGACACCGGCCGAAATGGTATTTGACTTTAACGGAGGTACCACCAAGTCACAGTCGCCTGAGGCGTACGAAACCCTCTTGCTGGATGCCATGCAGGGGGATGCAACCTTATTTATGCGTTCGGATCAGGTAGAGGTGGCTTGGGAGGTGATTACACCTATCCTGGAAACCTGGGAGTCGCGGCATTCACTGGAGTTCCCTAACTATGCCGCTGGTATGTGGGGACCGGAAAACGCCGAGGCTCTGATCGCCCGCGATGGTCACACCTGGACGGTTTCCTTATCCCATTAATAGAGATAGAGATGTTACAGATATTTGAAGATAAATCACAGCTTAGCCAGGCAGCCGCCCTGCTATTCGTACAAGCCGCCGAAAAGGCTGTAATCCAGAACGGACGCTTTACGGTGGCCCTAACGGGGGGATCGTCGCCGGTGCAGCTGTATAACATGCTGGCCGAATCGCCTTACCTGGAGCAGGTACCCTGGCAGAAAACCTATATTTTCTGGGGCGATGAGCGCTGGGTACCCCTGACGGATGATCGCAGCAACGCTAAGATGGCGCAGGAAACTTTTCTGAGTAAGGTACCTGTTCCTCAGGAGCAGATTTACCCCATGTGGGCGGATAACACGGAGCCGGAGGCTTTTGCCGATCAGTATGAGCAGCTTTTAAAGACGCATTTTGGTCAGGAGGCTCCGCAGTTTGACCTGATCCTGCTGGGCATGGGGGATGACGGACATACCGCTTCGCTATTCCCGGGTACGGAAGTGCTGCACGAGCCCTCGCGCTGGGTACAGGCTTACTACCTGGAGCCGCAGTCGATGTACCGCGTTACCCTCACGGCCCCGCTGATCAATCAGGCCAAAGCCATCTGCTTCCTGACATTTGGCAGTAACAAGGCCAAAGCCCTGTACGAAGTACTGGAAGGTGAGCGGAATCCGGAGCAGTATCCTTCCCAACTGATCCAGTCCCAGGATGGTGAAGTGATTTGGATGGTAGATGAAGCTGCAGCCGCTCAGTTGACCAATAAAGGATAACCAGAGTAAGCTCTGATAAACAAAAAAGGTGGAGATAGTCTACGCCTTTTTTGTTTATCAGAGCTGCATATATTTTAACTACTTCGGATTACTTACCCAAACACCCTTTTTACCCTGCCAGACAAATTTTTTGGGATTACCTGCTATTTCCTGCTCGGGGGCCTGCGCACGATGGGCGCGCCACATGGCCGTCACGAAGGGATCATAGGTGGTAGTCTCGGCTTTTGGACGAGGATAATTGCCCCGCGCACTGGCGTAGGGATCATCCTCCCGCATCCAGCGCTCAATGTAGTCAAAGTGGGCATCGTGGTTCCATAGTTTAATAGCCTTCATGTAGCGGGCGGCTAGGGCGGTGCCGGCCCAGGCGGAGGCATTGCAGCAGGTACGGTAGCTCTCTGATGTTTTGTCCCATTTCTCCCACTGGCTTGGATGCTTCTCTTCGTAAGGTTCGCGTTGGCCGTGGTGGGTGATCATCTGCCAGAGCACCGTCTGTCCAAACCAGCCTTTGCCGTAATAGGTCTGCGTATCTTCGTGGAATAGGGCCGTTTCGGGTAGTTGCGCCAGTTCCTGATTATCCAGCATAAGGCTGGCAAACAGGATGGGCCATTTACGACCGCTGGAATGCCCACCGCCTTCGTTCCAGTAGCCACCCACCATCGTCAGCCCGTACAGATCAATACCACGCTGGATCAATTCTATCGTGAGCTTTTCCTTCCGCTCCTGCGGTACATCCAGCATTACCATCAGGCTGGCTATGGATACCAGCCTGGCATACTCGCGTCCATAGGGAGGCTGATTTTCATTGGGTACCAGTTCCTGCTGTGACCAGCTCATAATATGATCAATCCAGGGGCGCTGAAAGTACCGCTCAAAAGCCTCCCACGAAGGCACCTCTCCCGCAGGCTGAAGCTTAGGCAGCAGGTTCCACCGGATGTCTTTGACCCGAAGAATGGGTTTGTCCGTACCGGCATAGGGCGGTCGAAACGCATCGGATGGCGGCTCCTCGTCCAGGCAGGTAAGTACCGCTGCCGCTTTCATTACGACCTGGCTCTGCTTTTCCGCATCCCACATCAGGTCCTTATTAAAATGGTCTACGGGAAGCGTGGTATTGCTGATCGATGAGATTAGGGAGCGGTTGGTTGCGAGGTCCAGCGGGAGGTTAATTACATCTTTTTTAGTAAATGAGCCACTACGGGAGTCGTAGCCCTGGGTATAGCCTGCTTTCAAAACGATCATGGAGCCGTTCCGCATGGTGGTGTCCTGCTTAAGACTGGTGTCGTTCCAGTGGTTTATCCTGATTGAGGAGCTATCAACTTTGGCCGGACCGGGAGCAGGAGTGATTTTTACGATTCGTACCGGACCTACTACCCACCAGTCGCCGGTTATGAACTGGCCGGTTCTGGCAGGTTTGTCAAACGTCCAGGTAACACCGTACTGGCTGACTTCCCGGCGAAGAGCAACCCCAATAGTCACGCTGGCGGAATCGTCCCCGGTGGTACTTACGGGTTTGGTACAGGCGAGGGAGATCAGTACTAAAAGTAGAGCGAGGCTGGTTAAACAGGAGGTAAGAGGTTTCATGCTTCGGGTTGGCTAAAGTAGAAAAAGCCGCGAAAGCGGCTTTTTCTACTATTAAAATTAGTCCTGGTTACTTCTTATAAATCTGCTCGTACACGGCGTCCATAATGGCGGTGCGGATGTTGAGTTGCGAGATCTTGTTGTTGTCACGCGTAGGGTACACCCGGTTGGACAGGAATACGTAGTTGAGGTTGACAGCCGGGTCCATCCATACCATAATACCCGTAAAGCCGGTATGGCCGTAGCTCATGGGGTGAGCATATTTAGGAGCGTTGCCGGTATAATGGAAGGTAGGCTTATCAAAACCAATTCCCCGGCGGCTTCCCGTTTCAGGATACTGATATCTTGTGAATTCGGTCAATACATCAGGGCTCAACAGCTGATTGCCGCCGTAATATCCTTTCTGAAGGTACATCTGCGTCACCTTCATCAGGTCATTGGCATTACCGAATAGTCCGGCGTGGCCACTGAATCCTGCCAGCATCACGGCACCTTCGTCGTGTACTTTACCACGGATGACCGTCTGACGGAAGAATGTATCGCGCTCGGTGGGTACTATACGGTTGATATCATAAAAGCGTAGTGGATTGTAGGTCAAAGTACTAGCTCCTAACTTACTGTAGTAGTGCTTCTTAAGGTACTCTTCCATCTCCATACCGGTCTGGTTTTTGACGATTTGCGGATAGAGGTAGAAAGAAAAGTCGCTGTATACATAGCCGGGCTCCGGATTCAGAGGAGAGTCGCGGATAGCCTTGAATATCTTCTGGGGATAGTCTTTGTGCAGGTACAGGCTGTCCTGAACCACCTCAATCGGAAAGTCCTCCGACTTCCGGGTAGTGAAGGTGTTTTTCTTCCAGGTGCCATTCGGATTTTTAGCGTCACGCCAGAAAGGAATCCATGCCTTCAATCGGGCCTGATGAGTCAGTACATCCCGCCATTTCAGGTCTGCTTTGTTGGAGCCTTTAAAGAAGGGCAGGTAGTCCTTCATGGTAGCATCCAGACTAAACTTCTTCTGATCCCAAAGGCTCATCAGCGCCAGGGTAGAGGCGGACACTTTGGTAACCGAAGCGAGGTCAAACAGATCGCTCAGCTGCGTGGGCTCTTCCTGCTCGTAGGTATGGGTACCGTAGGCTTTTCTGAAAAATACCTTTCCGTCCTTAGCCAGCTGTACTACGCATCCGGGGGTAGCTTTCTGAGCAATGGCGTAGTTGGCAATAGAGTCGATCTTATAGGTGATAATCTTCGAATCCAGTCCTAGCTCCTCGGGAATCGTGTACTTCAGCCGTCCGATGGCAGGCAGTTCGATACCGGCTCCGTAGGCAAAGCGCTCGTTCACCGTTACAGGTAGCTTTCCCTTGGCCGGTATAGCACCAAAGACTAACTGAGCCGCCAGGTCTTCCGTGTAAGGTGTCATCTGGTAGGTCATCACCAGGGCTTTCGCCTGTTCGGGGTTTTGTACCTTGTTCAGCACGTACGGATTGCCGAAAAGACTTACTACCGCCTTCCCCGTAGCCGTAAGCTGGTTGAGTATCGCATTCATCTGCTCGGTAAGGCCAAAGTTCAGGCGGGGCGATACGCTGTTGAGGTGTACTCCCACCAGCAGCAGGTTGTAGTCGTTGAGCTTGGCGTTAAGTGCAGCGAGTTGTGCTTCGGTAGGACGAGCGGGGATACTGATGGTATCCACCTTCGTATACAGACCAGCTATCTCCTGGAACTTGGTTGGCTTATCAGCTCCCAGGGATATAGCCGCTATTTTGAGCGTATCCAGGCGCTGAAGCGGCAGCAGGCCGCCGTCGTTTTTCAGTACCGTCAGCGCGTTTTCAACCATGAGTCGGTTGGTCAGTTCGGCGGCTTTGGGATTCAGATCCTCTACCAGATTATTCATATCAACAGGCTTCAAGCGATCCAGTCCTACCCAGGCTTTGGCGGCCAGTACCTTGCGCACGCGGTCGTCGATTTGGGCCTGTGTGATCTTACCCTCCGCGATGGCCTTCTTTATTTCGGCGATGGCCATGGGTACATCTTCCGTAAACTCCAGTATATCCATACCTGCTTCCAGACCCATGGCGTCAGCCTTGCCGTTGGAGAAGTACTTGGTAACGCCCTTCATGTTCATGGCATCGGAGTAGGTCAGCCCGTTGAAGCCCAGCTTGAACTTCAGCAGGTCGGTCACGATGGGCTTCGAGAGCGTAGAGGGCAGGTTAGGCGTATTGTCCAGCGCGGGTATGCTCAAGTGCGCGATCATCATACCGCTCAGGCCGTTGTTGATCAGCACCCGGAACGGATACAGTTCCAGGGAGTCCAGTTGGGTAATATCTTTTCCGATCACAGGCAGGTCGTAGTGTGAATCTACTCCTGTATCGCCGTGGCCGGGGAAGTGCTTGGCACTGGTCAACAAGCCGTGGTCCTGCATCCCTTTCATATAAGCTACTGCCTTCTCGGCTACCCGGTACTTATTTTCTCCGAACGAGCGGAAGCCAATGACCGGGTTATTGGGATTATTGTTGACGTCAGCTACGGGCGCAAAGTTGATATGTACCCCCAGGCGGCGCGCCTGCTGGGCCAGTTGCGCTCCCATCTGATAGATGAGGTCGTCGTGGCCCTGCATGGCCCCCAGGGTGATCTGGTAGGGGTAGCGGACGGTACTGTCGATGCGCATGGCTAAGCCCCATTCGGCATCCATGGCTACCAGCAGAGGTACTTTGGATATAGACTGAAAGTAGTTGGTCAGCCGGGCCTGTGGTACCGGTCCTCCCTGGAAGAACACCACGCCTCCGATCTTGTTTTCCCGGATTAGCTTCGCCACAAATGCCGGATTGCTGCGGGCGGTGTCAATAAGAGCCCGTCGGGTATCCGACGTAGCGGCCACCATGATCAGCTGAGCGATACGTTCGTCGGGCGTAAGGGTCGCGAATACGGAGTCAACCCACTGGCGATTGGCACCTAGAAAATCAGGCGGTGTACTGATCTGGGCAAAGGCAGAAAAATGATAAGTTAAAAAGGTAATAGTCAGACAGAGGACCGTCAGTACTTTCTTCATGGGTTTGGAATAAATTAAAATACTTTCAAAGTTTGGAAATCCCCGGCAGGATTGCAACCCTGTATAGTACGAATATCAGCGAAGTTTCTGATATAGAGTTGCTCAAAAAACGAGTCCCAGTAAGAGGCCACCCAGGATGATGAGGTAGGAGGGAACGCGGGTAAAGTAAAGAATGAGCAGGGTACCTACCACCGTAAGCAGGGGCTGTATCTGCGTCGCCATGGGCTGAAACAGGATAATAGCGGCGGCTATGGTCAGTCCGCAACTGGCCGCGTGGATACCATCCAGCGAAGCCCGGATACCCCGGTACTTCTTCAGCTGGTCCCAGAAACGGTACACAAAAAAGATCAGGAAGGTACCCGGAAGAAAAATAGCGACCGTGGCTATAATAGCTCCCAGTATCTGGCCGCTGATGCCGTATTCCTGCATGGACATACCACCCACGTAGGTAGATATAGAGAAAACCGGCCCCGGTACTACCTGTGTGAGGGCCATACCGGACAGAAACTCCTGCCGGGTCAGGTAGTGCTTAAATACCACAAACTCGTTATAGAGCATCGGGATCAGTACCTGTCCGCCCCCAAATACCAAACTACCGTTGCGGTAGAAATTCTCGAACAGACGTACGGGTAGCGATCGGGTAATGGCACCCAGTGACGCCGCTGCCACCAGTACTCCCAGCCACAGGAAGAAGTTGGCCCACTCGATGCGGAGCGGCTCTTTGTCCATGACCTGATGCTGGCGGTAGTTGAGTGAAGCCACCACTCCACCGATCAGGATGAGCAGGGGCGTCACGTAGGGGGAGGGATACAAAAGGGTAGCTGCCGTAGAGAACAGAACCAGTACCCATCCCTGTATGCCATGCACTACTTTCTGGGTGATACGATACCCGCCAAACATCAGGAAGGCCACCGCCATGGGGCCTACAAACCGGGTAAAGGACAGGGATATATTATTGACTTCCAGGTAATGTGTGCCAATGGCCGCCAGGGTCATAAGTACCATGGCCGGGAAAGACCAGACCAGCAACGTAAGGTAAGCCAGGTTGGGACCGCCAATCTTGAAGCCCAGCGCCGTGACGGTCTGGGTAGAGGTAGGGCCGGGAAGTATCTGGCAGAGCGCCTGCAGTTCGAGGAGTTCTTCCTCGGTGAGGTAGCCGCGCTTTTGTACGAGTCGTTCCAGCATCATCATCAGGTGTACCTGAGGTCCGCCAAAAGCCGTACAGGCAAGTAGCAGGATGTCTCTCAGATAAATGATATACCGGAACTTCCGCATTAATAAGTGGGGTAGTGGGAATAGTCTGTAAAAATGGTAAAAAAAGAACTTCCTGCGTAGTATATGCAGGAAGTTCTTTACGAAAAGGCAATATTCTTTAACAAGACACAGCTTGTATTAAGACAGCTGCGCTTATTTTTTCAAACCAAGTTCACGCAGACGCTCATCCAGGAACTCACCGGCCGTCATGTCCGTGTATAGCTTGGGATGTTGCTCATCGATACAGCTTTCCAGCGAAGTCAGGTTCATATCGCCACGAGGGTGCATAAAGAAAGGAATCGAGTAGCGCGAAGTACCCATCTTTTCACGCGGTGGGTTCACCACGCGGTGGATGGTAGACTTAAGCTTGTGGTTGGTGAGGCGGTCGAGCATATCTCCTACGTTCACCACGATCTGGTCGGGCAGGGCTGTGATAGCGATCCACTCGCCGTCACGACGCAGCACTTCCAGACCTTCCGCACTGGCTCCCATCAGCAGCGTAATGAGGTTGATATCACCGTGAGCGGCAGCGCGTACAGCTCCCTCGGGTAGCAAGTCCGGATTTTCGATGGGGAAGTAGTGCAGCGCCCGCAGGATGCTGTCCCCGTTGCGTACTTTGTCTTCGAAGTAGTCCTCGGGTAGTTCCAGGTAGATGGCAATCGCCCGCAGAAGGGTCTTGCCCGTATTTTCGAAGGTACTATATACCTGCTGAGTATACCTCTGGAATTCAGGTACCTCCTCCGGGAATATATTCTTGAACATAGTACCTTCGGGATCAGGCTGACCTACATGGTAAAACTCCTTCAGGTCGGCAACTTTGAAGCCCTTTGCGGTTTCTTTGCCTTTCCCGATATAGCCGCGCTGACCGTGCAGTTCCGGAAATTCGTATTTCTTTTTGACTTCTTCGGGTTGTTTGAAAAACCGCTCCACCGATGAGTAGAGATTGTGGCGGAGTTCTTCATTCAATCCGTGGTTCTTAATGGCCACGAATCCAATGTTATTAAAAGCAGCACCCAGGTCTGCTACAAATTTCGCTTTTCGCTCCGGATCACCCGAGGTAAATTCGGCCAGATCGAGCGAGGGTACTTTATCCAGCAATGCTTGTTCCATAGTAGTAATTTTTTACAAATTTCAGGACAATCTGTTGTTTATGCAACTATAACTTGAGGCAGTACCGAAGAAGGAAATCTGGTGGGAGGATTAACAAAGAGCATAAGCCAGATAGTGACCCCTGGAAGTCCCTTTCTCTCCTTCGCCTTTTCCTCCCTTCCTCCTTCCCAATGTTAACAATTTGTGAACTTACCGGCTGCCGTATGGGAAATGGCTAATTTGCGACAATGAATCAGCCCGTTACTGCATCCGTGTTACGTTTTGTTTACAACACCCGAGGCCTTGACATGTTTTGGATGAGGTCCCTGCTCATGGTCTTTTTAGCCGGAATCTTAACCACAAGCATCGCCGCCGGGAGCCCTCTCTCCATCAATTATCGCCTGGAAACAGAAAAAGCAGGGGCGGAGGAGCGCCCGGATTCATTACTGCTGCAGCTTCGTAAAAACTACGCCCGGGCGGTCAGCGATAAGAAGGAGGTAGAGGCGGCGCGCTACCTGCACGAGATGGGTCGGGTCATGTACCAGACGGGTTACTATCCGCAGGCGCTGGACTACTACCAGCAGGCCGAGAAGCGATTCAGGGAGCAACAGCAGGATGAGCACCTGGCCCGCAACCTCAACGACCAGGGACTGCTGTACTACTATAGCCATCAGCCGGATCAGGCCCGCCAGTACTATGACAAAGCCCTGGCTATCTACCAGCAGAGAGGGGACCGGGCAGGACGGGCCGAGACACTAGGCAAAATAGGACATCTCTACGAAAAACAGCAACGCTACGACAGGGCCTTCCACCTACAGCGTCAGGCCCTGGCCGATTATCAGCGTGTAGACCACCAGGCAGGTACCGCCAAGATCTACGAAAATCTGGGCAGTATATATGAGGATCTGGAGCAGTACGACTCAGCCTACGTGAATTATAGCAAAGCCCTGCTGATCAATAAAAAGAATGGCAACGAAATAGCTCAGATCGAAATCCTCAACAACCTGGGAGATGTACTTCGCAAAACGGGTCGCTATCGTCAGGGAATGGCTTACAGCTGGCAGGCCCTGGCGCTGGCTCAGCAAAAGGGGGTACGCTATCAGCTTACGAGTGCCTACAATGACCTGGCTAAAGGCTATAACCTGCTCAACCGTAACGACAGCGCTTACTACTACCTCTCACTGAGCCGCAGGTACCAGACTGATATTTATTCAGAAGAGGCCAATAAGCAGATGGCTCTGCTCCAGACGCTGTATGATCTGGAAAAGAAAGACAACGAAATAGAGAGCCTGACCCACGAGCAGGAGCGGGCCCGGCTCATTACGGGGTCGGTGGTACTGATCGTGCTATTAGTAGTTGTTGTTGGGGGATTAGTTATCAGCCGCCAGCGTCTCAAGCTCAAAAACGAGCAGGTGCTCCGCAGCCAGAACGAGGCCCGGAACCAGCTCATGTTGATGGAGCTGAAAAACAAAAAGCTGGAAGAGGAGTCGCTGAGGCAGCAGCTGGAAGTAAATGCCAAGGGGCTCACCTCCCATACATTGCACCTGATCGAAAAGAATCAGTTTCTGGACGGCCTGCGTAGTACCATGGAGTCGATGGTAAAGGAAGAAAAGCGTGACCAAAAAAAGCAGCTGAAGCAGCTCATCGAACAGATCCAGCAGAACATCACCCATGACGATCACTGGAACGAGTTCAGGACTGTTTTTGAGCAGGTACACCAGTCGTTTCTGACCCGGCTGCAGCAGCAGTGCGACAACCTTACCACCAACGATATTCGCCTAGTAGCGCTCATCCGCATGAATCTTGACTCACGCGATGTGGCTACGCTACTCGGTGTCTCGACCGATAGCCTCAGGGTAATACGGTACCGCCTGCGCAAAAAACTTAACCTCCCCCAGGGCGATAGCCTTTCTGCCTACATCCAGTCCATCTGAGTGCGCTTAACATTGACATAACAGTATCGTAATACAAAGATAATGGCTCCTTGTTAACGCAGGTGGCGCTTGTAGATCAGGTAGTTAAGTGCTATTTGTTACGGTTGTTAACGCTTTGTTTATGGTAGGTAACCCGATGTTGCCTGTTTGTTAACGCTCCTGATTTGGAGCACTGCCCCTACTGTATTCACCTTCGTGCTGTCGTTTGACACCCGCCCCTGCTCAACGGGTCGGGCTATGGTTAAAAAAATAGATTGCACTAATGGCACGTACTCCTTTACTCCTCCTACTTCTGTGTTTGCTTGTTGGAAGCGCCTCGTCGCAGGTACTCCGGGGGAGGATTGTGGAAGCCGAAACTGGTGAGCCTATAGTAGGCGTCACGCTACTTCTCGAAAATACCAGCTACCACGACGTCTCCGGCCTGGACGGCTCTTTTGCCATTGCTAATCTACCCAAAGGCGACTACCGGCTTGTGGTCCGGCACGTATCCTATGCATCCCAAACGCTGGATGTGAAGGTACCTATGCCACAGGCTCAGCCACTTAATTTGTCCCTGGCACCGGCCGTGTACAGTACCCTGAGTGAAGTAGCCGTGGTAGGAAAACGGGACGGCGCTTCCGAAACGACCGCCCGCTCCATGGAGCGCAACGCCAGTCAGGTCCTAAATATCGTATCGGGCAAAGCCATTGAGCTTTCGCCCGACCTGACGGTAGCCAACGTCATTCAGCGGGTATCGGGGGTATCGGTAGAGCGTAACAGCAACGGGGACGGACAGCACGCCATCCTGCGCGGCATGGACAAACGCTACAACTATACCCTGGTCAACGGCGTAAAGATCCCCAGCCCCGACAACAAGTACCGCTACGTACCGCTCGATATATTCCCGGCGGAGCTGCTGGATCGCCTGGAAGTGGTAAAGGCCCTGACCCCCAATATGGAGGGTGACGCTGTGGGTGGAGTCATCAATATGGTGATGAAAGACGCTCCTGATCACCTGGTGATATCGGGCAACCTGGCTACCGGCTACAATGAGCTGTTCATGCAGCGTCCCTTCACCAGCTACGACCACCGTAACATACAGTCTCGGTCGCCCTACGAGCGGTTTGGCAACCAGTATAGTGCTACACCAAAGGATTTCTCTAATGCAGCGGTTACCTACCGCTCGCAGTCGCCCCTGCCCAACCTGGTAGGAGGCCTTTCAATCGGCAATCAGTTCCTGAACCATAAGCTGGGGGTGCTGGTGGCCGGAAGCTTCCAGAATACCTACCGGGGGAGCAACAGTCTGTTTTTTGACTTCGAAACCGTGGATACCCTGCGCGGCGTCACCCTTAATAAGATGCGGGAGCGCGAGTACTCGGAGCAGCAGCGGCGCTACGGCCTGCATGCCAAAGTAGAATACCGCTTTAACGAACGCCACCGCCTGGAGTGGTACAACGCCTACATGAACCTGACCAACATTCAGGTCAGGGATCAGAAAACCACCCAACTCACCATTGGAGGCTATGATCCGGTGCTGGGCAACGCTACCCTCGGCTACTCGACCCGCTCCCGCCTGACGCGCCAGCAGATCCAAAACAATACTCTGCAGGGCCAGCACCAGTTGTGGGATGCCCTGATGCTTCGCTGGTCGGCGGTGTACTCGCTGGCTACCAACGAGGAACCCGACAACGTAACGGTACCGCTGGTGGGTATTCGCGAAAACTTCCTGGAGCGCCGTACTACCATTGACGATGCCTCGCGCCGCTGGGAACATAATACCGACCGTGACCTGGCTGCCTATCTTAATCTAACCTATACCCGCAAACTGGGTGAAATGGCTACTGAGTGGTCGGTAGGAGGACTATATCGTGATAAATCCCGCACCAACTTCTACAACAACTACCAGCTACGCCCTGCCAACCTGTTTGCCCGTTACGGGGAAGACTTTACGGAGTACTCGCAGATCCAGTGGACCATCCAGAACCCGCGCGGAGCGGTAGCCACGGCCCTCAACTATGACGCTGCCGAAACTATTCAGGCCGGGTACCTGCAGTTCAAGGGACAGGTCCATAATCTGGAAGTACTGAGTGGGGTACGGGCCGAGGCCACTGATCAGGGCTACACGATGAAGTTCCCCATCGGCGAGGGACGCCCTGCCAGCAGCCAGGTATATACCGACTGGCTCCCCAGCCTGCACCTGACGTACAAGCTACTGGGACATACCAACCTGCGGGCTTCCTACTTCCGATCTATTAACCGCCCGGGCTTTTTTGAGATTGTTCCCTATCGCATTGTCAACGAGGAGTACCAGGAGCGCGGGAATCCGGATTTGAGACGGACCATCGCTGACAACCTGGACCTGCGCTACGAGCGATACCCCAGCACGTCAGAGCAATTTATGGTAGGTGTTTTCTATAAATCCATCAAAGACCCCATTGAGTATACCCTGCAGCGCGACGCCATCCGGGGGCAGGACCAGTACTATTCGCCCGGCAACTTCGGTAACGCGGTCAACTACGGCCTGGAGGTAGACTACATCCGGTACCTGCGCCGGTGGGGCATCAAGGCCAACTACACCTATACACACTCTACCATCACAACGCTCAAGTCAAAGCGCATTCGTAACGAGAGCGGCGACCTCGAGACCATCCTGGTCAACCAGACCCGGCCCCTGTTCGGACAGTCGGCGCACGTGGCCAACCTGACGCTGCTCTTCAAGGATCCCCGTAGCCAGCTAGACGCCCAGCTGGCCGCGGGCTACACCGGCGACCGCATCAATACTGTATCGCAGTTTGTGGATAACGACCTGTGGCAGAAGGGATTTGTACAGGTGGATGCATCGCTGGAAAAGCGACTGGGCAAGGGCTGGAGCCTTTTTGCCAAGGCCAATAACCTGCTCAACACGCCCATGGAGGTGTACATCAACAACGTAAGCGCCCGCAATGACGGCATTCCGTTCCAGAAGGGAAGCCAGCGCACCCTGATCCGGCGCGACTACTACCAGCGCTCCTACATCCTGGGCGTACGCTACAAACTTTGAGTACTAAACAGTCAATCAATTAATAACAACAAACCATTACGTTAGAAATGAAGAAGGTATTTATGTACATGGCCGCCGTTGCCCTGCTTAGCTTCCAGGCTTGTAATAATAATGACACGGAGGTAACTCCCGTTGAGGAAAAACCAACCGTTGAGGAAGCGGTAGCCGGTGAAGTATCAGGTACCTGGAAAAAAGGAAGTACCTATAAGATCACGGGTCACCTGCAGATTCCCGCTGGCAAGTCTCTGACCATAGAAGAGGGTGTTACCGTACTGTTCAGTGACTCGGTAGTGAAGCCCGAGGTAGTAGTACTGGGTAACCTGTACAGCCTGGGTACCACCGAAGCACCCGTGAAGTTTACGGTACCCGATGCCTGGAAAACGGCTAAGAATGAATTCGGAAACCTGTGGGGAGGCCTCATCGCCGGTCCTAACGCTAATGAATTGGTGATCAAGAATACCATTCTGGAGTACGGTGGAGCCGTTACGACGGAGGAGTCTCCTTCGGTGAAGGCGGGCTTGTACAAGGCTGAAGCCGGTGAGCACGTACCTGTTATTTACTATCCGGCCCTCAACGGTAAGCTGGTAGTAATGAACAGCACGATCCGCAACTTCAACGAGGATGGTTTCTATATTGAAGGCGGTAAGGTGATCATTGCCAACAACCTGTTCTACACGACGGGTGTATCGGGTGGAGATGCTATCAATATTAAGTCAGGTGTACAGGCTGATATCGCTTTCAACCTAGTGTACAGTCCCAATACCAACGCTCTGAAGCTATCCAACTCCGGTGACCGCAGCCCTCAGGCGTACATTGTAGGCTACAACAACACCATCATTAACGCGGGCTGGCGTCGTCCTACTACCAAAGGTGGATCTATCTGGCTGGAAAAGTCGGTGCGGGCTGACCTGTACAACAACCTTCTGGCCAACGACCGCTTTGGTATCAAGCGTGACAAAGGCGCTCCCGAGGATAACCGCTCCGTGATTGGTACTACGCTGTACTACGGCCACAGTGAGGATGCTGTGAAGCAGTTCCAGCCTTCTACCGAAATCATCGCCGGTGTAAATGACCTGCTGGCTGCCAAGGTAGGTGACAACGATCCTAAGTTCGTAAACTACCCCCTGAGCACCAGCATGACCAATCCTACTTTTAATACTGCCTGGGATTTCCACCTGCAGACAGGTTCACCCGCGCTGGGCAAAGGCCGCACCGACTTCACCCGCCTGTATGCCGATGGCCTTGTTATCAACGGTGTAACGTATAAGTCGCCCGCGCCTGCTACCCACATCGGTGCCTTTGGTACCAAGTAAGCGGTAGCCCCTTTTATAGTTTTGATAGTCGTTGTTAATTGACACAATTTTGAAGAATTACATTCAACTAATTATCGGATGCAGCCTGTTGGCCTATGGATGCCAGACCGCCAACAGCCTGCATACCGACAGCGGAGTAGCCGACTCGTTAAGCGTAGTAGAGCCGATCTATGTAACAGAGCCGGTAGGGCATGATTCCGACGATCCGGCGGTATGGGTAAATCCTGCTGACTCTGCCCAAAGCCTGATACTAGGTACTGACAAAGACCAGGACGGTGCGCTGTACGTGTTCAACCTGGAAGGAAAAATCCAACACGATAAGGTAGTACGCGGCTTGCAGCGCCCTAACAACGTGGATGTGGAGTACGGCCTGATGCTGGGTGGCAAGCCTACCGATATTGCCGTTGTGACCGAGCGCTTCACGCATAAGCTGCGCATCTTCTCTCTGCCCGATATGAAGCCCCTTGACCAGGGAGGTATCGAGGTATTTGAAGGGCAGACGGGTAAAGAAGAGCGTGACCTGATGGGCATTGGCCTCTATCGTTCTAAGGCGGGACAGATCTACGCCATCGTAGGCCGCAAAACCGGCCCCACCGATGGTACTTACCTGTGGCAGTACCTCCTGGAAGACAACAGCAGCGGACAGGTGAAAGGGACGCTGGTGCGTAAGTTTGGAGCCTACAGCGGGCTGAAAGAGATCGAATCCATTGCCGTAGATGATGAGCTTGGCTATGTGTACTACTCTGATGAAGGTAAAGGCGTACGGAAGTACTACGCCGATCCTGAGAAAGGAAATAAGGAGCTGGCCCTGTTTGCCACCACCGGTTTTGCCGCCGATCACGAAGGCATCTCCATCTACCAGACGTCGCCCACCACGGGTTACATTCTGGTGTCGGACCAGCAGCACAACCAGTTTCATATTTTCCGTCGTGAAGGCGAAGCCGGGGCACCGCACCAGCATAATGAGCTGAAGGTAGTCCGGGTAAGAGCGGCGGAGAGCGATGGCTCCGAGGTAGTGTCGCTTCCCCTCGACCGGCTTTTCCAGAAGGGTCTTTTCGTAGTCATGAGCAACGACCGGACGTTCCACCTATACCGCTGGGAAGATATAGCCGGAACAGAACTTCAGTAGTAGCTGATCAAGAAGGCTTCGTATAGAAATGAGCATACGTCCGGCCCCTGGGGCTGGACGTATTTTTTTGTAAAAGCTACCTATTTAAATATAACTAGATGAAAAAAAGTAACTAAGAATAGTACTATTAAGTAAATAGGCGAGTTGGTATGATTCCATACTTTTATTTTGATATTTTTATAAAATGCAGAATACTATTTTATTAGAATATCGGACTACATACATTTGGTTTAGCTGGTTTACTTTTGGCTATATCTATGTCACCTGGTCTTTTAAAAAATACAGATGATGCCGTGCTCTGGAACTACCTTAGGGAAGGAGACGAGGAGGCTTACACCGAGCTGGCCAGGCGGTACTATCGGACCATGCTTCAGTACGGTCAGAAGTTTACGCCTAATGTTCAGATGATCGAGGATGCCATTCAGGACCTGCTGGTGCATCTGTGGCTGCACCGTGCCTCCCTCAACGACACGCCTTCTGTTAAGTTCTACCTGCTCAAATCATTCCGTCACCGTATTCTCAAAGCCATAAAGCCCCATTCAAACGAAGTCGAGCTCACCGAACGCTTTGAAGACCTGCTTCCGGACCATTCGTGCGAGGACTCCCTCATCCGCAGCGAAAACGACCAGGCTCTTACCCATCAGGTCCAGGTAGTACTTGACCAGCTCCCTGCGCGCCAGCAGGAGGTGATCTACCTCCGTTTCTTCCAGAATCTTAAGCCCGAAGAAATTGCGGGTCTTCTCTCCATCAATCCCCAATCCGTCAGCAACATTATTCAACGGGCTCTTGGCAACCTCCGTGAGTTGTGGCCTACTGTACAACCGTATGCTTTGCTTTTTTATGCTTATTGCCAAACATTGTAGTATTATTTAAATAATTTTAAAAATTTCCTTCCGCAAGTGAGTATCCAGGCCATAGAATCGGATACTAGTAGAAATAGCACAACAATCCGCGCATGCATCGCTCCTATACCGGCTTACTAGACGCCCTGCTGGCCAATCCTGATTTCCTGCAATGGGCCAGAGGGGAGAAGCCTGAGGATGATGCACGGTGGGACCAATGGGTGGGCAATAATCCTGACCGCAGAGAGATTCTGCAGAAAGCCCGGGTACTGGCGAAGGTCATGGAGGAGGCTCCGGTCGAAGTATCTGACGACTATATAGAATCCAGGATCAGGCAGGCCCTGACTATTGCCAAGCAGAAGGAGGTGAAGTCCTCCCAGGTGCGAAAGCTACTACCAGCCATAGGCTACCGTTGGGCGGTAGCAGCCTCGCTGCTGCTGGCGGTGGGAATAGGCATGGTCATTTACGGAATGCGGAAAGACAACTCTCATGATGCAGTAGTGCTGGCGAAGGAGGAAAGGGGGCAGGCGGCTGACTCTACCCGGATACTGAATATGGACCGCGTGGTAAAGTATGTCCAGCTGCCGGACGGAAGCTCCGTGGTACTCCACCGAAACAGCAGCATCCGGTTCCCCAACCGGTTCGACCCGGCCAAACGGGAAGTGTACTTATCAGGGGAAGCATTCTTTGAAGTGACCAAAAATCCGGCGCAGCCTTTCTATGTGTATGCCAATGAGCTGGTGGCGCAGGTACACGGGACGAGTTTCAGCGTCAAAGCAGGCCATCAGGACGGGCAGGTAGAGGTAGCCGTAAAGACGGGTAAGGTATGGGTATATACAAATAAGGAAGCGGAGGCGAGCAGGGGTGAGCCGGCAGCCAGACTCATACTGACTCAAAACGAGCAGGCGAGTTTTGACCGGAATAATCTGACGCTGGTACGCTCAACGCAGAAGAGCCCTGTACTCCTGAACCTGGTCATCGAACATCAGCCTTTTGCCTACTCTGAAGCTCCAATTGGTGAAGTATTCACCGCACTTAGCAAAGCGTATGGGGTAGATATTGAATACAACAAGGACCAGATGGCCAACTGCAGTATTACGGCTACGCTGGGGGATGAGCCACTGGAAAATAAGATCAAATGGATCTGTACGATACTGGAGGCCGACTACGAGATTACCGAGGAGAAGATACATATCAGAGGAAATTCCTGTCTATGAATTAATAACCTAAACCCCTAACCCTATTCGATAAAACACACAGAGCACAAAAAAGGTGAACAGTGCGGCAACACCGTTCACCCCGATTGAAAATCCCCCGTTTCTAGGCTGGCGCAAAGAAAAGTCCCCATTGGGGATCAGGGAATTATTTTGCTGATTTTTTTATGAACAACAAAACAGTCAAAAGTATGAAAAAAACCTTTTACCAGCGGAAATACCTGCTTAGAATTATGAGAATCAGCCTCATACAGTTGTTTGTTATTATTCAGTTTTCGGGCTTATCCTTTGCTTCCAGCGGCTTTGCTCAGGAAGTACTGAATCGCCGACTGACGATCAGTGTCAAGGAAGAGCGGATAGGAGCGGCCCTCGAAAAGATCAGTAAGGCTTCGGGTGTTAACTTCATGTACAGCCCCGAGCTGATACGCTCACAGCGCAAGGTGACCTTCGATGCAAAAGAGGAGAAACTGGAGTCGGTACTGAGCAGCTTCCTGGCTCCCCTGCAGATCTCCTACGAAGTATCAGGTACTCAGATCCTCCTGAAAAGATCAGTTGCTAAGCCTGTAGATCAGCCGGAGGTGATCAAAACTTCTCAGAATGTGCTATTTCCGGTCAAAGGAAAAGTCGTGGATGGAAGTGGCGAAGGAATACCTGGAGCGACTGTGGTTGTAAAAAACAGCTCGGTAGGTACCACCACCGATGTGGATGGTAACTTCACCATCAATGTACCCGATGGAAGTACTACCCTGGTTGTATCCTCCATTGGCTTCCTGACGCAGGAAATCAATGTGGCCAATAAATCACAGGTAACAGTGACGCTGCAGGGCGATATCAAAACCCTGAGCGAAGTAGTCGTAACGGGTTATTCTTCTCAATCTAAAAGAGATATCACCGGTGCGGTATCTACCGTAGATGCTGCCGAGCTAACCAAAGTAGCGGCTCCTAACGTAGCCCAGCAGCTGCAGGGCCGCGTATCGGGCGTAACCGTAACCTCCAACAACACCCCCGGTGGTGAAGCTACCGTTCGTATTCGTGGTTTTGGGACGGTCAATGACAACGATCCGCTGTACATCATTGACGGGGTACCTACCAAAGGTGGCCTCAACAGCATCAACCCCAATAACATAGAGTCGATGCAGGTACTGAAAGATGCCTCTTCGGCTTCTATTTATGGTGCACGCGCGGCCAATGGGGTCATCATCATCACGACCAAGAAAGGAAAGATCGGGGCACCTCAGTTTACATTCAACGGCCGCACCGGTATCCAGACAGGTAAGGTGGATCTGGGCCTGATCAGAGATCCGCAGCTATTCGGTGACCTGCTCTGGACCCAGCGCCGGAACGCCGGTGTACTGACCAACGGCAATCCGTCACACCAGCAGTACGGTAACGGTCCTGCAGCCGTAGTACCTGACTACATACTGGCGGGTTCTGCCTATGGTCTGCCAGCCACGGATCCCCGGGTAAATCCTTCGCTGTACAACTACAATGCAGCTGGTTTCTACCAGATCGTAGAAGCAAATAAGGAAGGTACCGACTGGCACCAGGAAATCCTTCGACCGGCGCCTATTCAGGAGTACAACCTGGGAGCTACCGGTGGTACCGAAAGCGGCCGCTACGCCATCTCCCTGAACTACTTCAAGCAGGATGGGGTGATGATCCATACTACGTTTGACCGTTACTCACTTCGCTCTAACACGGAGTTTACGTTCAGGAAGCGGGTACGTTTCGGCGAAAATCTGGAAGTAAGCTACACCCAGAACAAAGGATACTACCACAACAACGGTACCGCCAGCACCGCCAACAACCAGGATGGTAACCCCATCGGTAACGGATATCGTATTCCTTCGATCATTCCGGTGTATGACATCATGGGTAACTTCGCGGCTACCCGTGCGGCTGGCCTTGGGCCCGCTACTAACCCGGTAGCCCAGCTCTGGAGATCGCGCAACAACCAGTTGAATACCTTCCGTGCCTTCGGAAACGTATACGCCGAAGCAGACATTATGAAGGACCTGGTGGCCCGGACGAGCATAGGTGTCGACTATACCAATGCCAACCGCGTATCCTACGTACTGATGGACCTGGAAGAGGCCGAGATTGAAGCCGCTAACTCACTGACCAATGCCAACGCCTACGATATCAACTGGACCTGGACCAACACGCTTAACTACAGCAAATCATTCGCTGATATACATAAGTTGAGCTTACTGGCCGGTACTGAAGCTATCAAAGGTTCAGGTAAAAACTTTACGGCAACCCGTACGACCTTCTTCTCGGAAGATCCATTATTCATGTACCTCAACTCGGGTACGGCCGGTATCAACAACAGTGGCACCGGTTACGAGTGGGCGCTCTTCTCAGTATTCGGTAAGGCTAACTACTCCCTCCTGGACCGCTACCTACTCGAAGCTACCGTACGTCGCGATGGCTCGTCGCGCTTCGGTCAGAACAACCGCTATGGTACCTTCCCGGCGTTCAGTGCCGGATGGCGCATCTCGCAGGAAGGATTCATGTCGGGTCTGACCTGGCTGGATGATCTGAAGCTGAGAGCAGGCTGGGGACAAACCGGTAACCAGGAGATAGGTAACTACAACGGTTTCAGTACCTACCGCTCTACCCTGAACCAGTCGTCTTACCCGATTAACGGTTCCAACAGCTCCGTAGTGGCTGGATTTGATACCGAAGCTTTTGGTAACCAGGATGCCAAGTGGGAAACTACTACGCAGACCAACATTGGTCTGGACGCGACCTTCCTGAAAGGCAAGTTTGGCTTCAACCTGGATGTATACAACCGTGTTACATCGGATATGCTGTACCAGGTAGCGCTGCCGGCCACGCAGGGGGTAGCTACTATACCTTTCGTGAACGTAGGCGAAATGAGCAACAAGGGACTTGACCTGGCTCTTAACTACAACGACAAAGCCCTGAACGGTGACCTGACCTACTCGGTAGGCCTTAACTTCTCTACCTATAAGAACAACGTAGTAAAGCTTAACAACAGCGCCACGGCCGTACTGCTGGGACCAGCTATCCGTAGCTATACCTGGACGCGCTCCGTAGCTGGTATGCCGCTGTACTCTTTCTACGGTCTGAAAATCGACGGTATCTATCAGAATCAGGGTGAAGTTGACGCCGGACCCAAGTACCCCGGTTACGCAGCGGTAGGTAAGTACAAGTACCAGGACACTGACGGTGACGGTACTATTACGGACAACGACCGTGTGTTCCTAGGTAATCCGCATCCTGACTTTACTTACGGTATCAACCTGAACCTGGGCTATAAGAACTTCGATTTCTCGGCCTTCCTGCAGGGGGTACAGGGCAACCAGGTACTTAATATGGTGAAGCGTTGGGTTGACTTTAACAACCAGGCCGGTAACCGTAGTCTCCGTATGCTGTACGACTCATGGACTCCTGAAAATCCTGACGCCGTACTGCCCATCCTGGATGCCAACGACAGCCGCAGCCAGCAGCCTTCCAGCTACTTCATTGAAGACGGCTCGTACCTGCGTATGAAGAACATCACCCTGGGCTATACACTGCCTACCACTGCGCTGTCAAAGATTGGCTTGTCAAGTGCCCGGGTGTACGTGCAGGCTCAGAACCTGTTCACCATCACCAAGTACAGCGGTATCGATCCTGAGATTACCTCGGTGGGTTCAACACCGGGTAGTACTGTGCTGGGTATCGATCAGGGTAACTACCCAAGCGCCAAAATGTACCAGATCGGAATCAACTTCGGATTCTAATCCGCGGGTGTAGTAAGAAGTATTTTATCTAAGAACCTCAAGTCTATTCTAAGTATATGAAAAAGAAAGTCTTAGTAGTTGCGGCATTGGTCAGCATGGGAATGATGACTTCCTGTGGCAGCGAGTTTCTGGAAACCACTCCGCTGGGTGTAGCCAATGAGCAGATGCTCGCCAACAAAGCAGGTGTAAACGCGGTGTTGATCGGGGCGTACAGCTTACTGGATGGAGTAGGAGCCGGGCCAACCAACACGGCATCATCCAGTAACTGGATCTACGGATCGGTAGCGTCGGATGATGCTTATAAAGGTAGTGACGTAGGGGATCAGGCTCAGATCACCACCATCGAGCGGTATCAGAACCAGGCCGATATTGGTGCCTTTAACGATAAGTGGGTAGCTATTTACGATGGCGTATCACGCTCCAACGATGTACTTAAGCTGATCGCAAAAGCAAACGATATGTCCGAGGCGGAGAAAAAGCAGGCCATGGGCGAAGCCCGCTTCCTGCGGGCCTGGTACCACTTCGAAGCCAAAAAGCTCTGGAACATGGTACCTTACGTGGACGAAAACGTAACTGACTACATCAACCTGCCGAACGATAAGGATATATGGCCTAACATTGAGGCTGATTTCCAGTACGCGATAGATAACCTTTCCGAGACCAAAGCGGCCGTAGGTAGAGCCAGTAAGTGGACGGCCAAAGCCGTACTGGCCAAAGCACACATGTACCAGAGCGACTACGCGGCGGCCAAGCCTCTGCTGGACGATGTGATCACTAATGGGCCGTTCTCGCTGGTCAACAGCTACCACGACAACTTCCGGATTGCTACCGAAAACAACACTGAGTCGGTATTTGAAGTACAGATGTCGGTAGGTGATGGTGGACTTGGTCAGAATGGTAGCTGGGGCGATAACTGGAACTTCCCCTACGGATCGGCTCCCGGTGGTTGCTGCGGTTTCTACCAGCCTTCCCAGAACCTGGTGAATGCTTTCAAGACCGATGCCAACGGTTTGCCCCTGCTGGATACTTTTAATGAGGTAGATGTGAAGAATGACGAAGGCCTGGCTTCATCGGCTGCCTTTACTCCCTACGAAGGTACCCTGGACCCCCGTCTGGACTGGACCGTAGGCCGCAGAGGTATCCCCTTCCTGAACTGGGGTGTACACCCCGGTAGAAACTGGATCCGTGATCAGAGCTTTGGTGGTCCGTATACCTTTAAGAAATTCTTTGCCTATAGCGGCGAAAACGCCGGAGCTGAGTCTCCCCGTGCCAACTCCAATAACTACCGTGCCCTGCGCTTTGCTGACATATTGCTGATGCGTGCCGAAGTAGCCGTAGAAGAAGGCGACCTGGACACCGCGCTGAAGATCGTAAACCAGATCAGAACTCGTGCCGGTAACGTAGTCGTAACCACGGCCGATGGGAAGCCTGCCGCTAACTACCTGGTAAAGCCTTACCCGTCATTCCCAAGTCAGGAGTACGCCCGCAAAGCGGTACGTTTTGAGCGTCGTGTGGAACTGGCGATGGAAGGTCACCGCTTCTTTGACCTGGTGCGCTGGGGCGTAGCTGATCAGACGCTGAACGCGTACCTGGCCAAAGAGAGTCAGAAGAGAACCTACCTGAACGGAGCTACCTTCGTCAAGGGTAAGAATGAGTACTTCCCGATCCCACAGGCTCAGATTGATATCATGGGAGCCAGTGTCCTGAAACAGAATCCCTAAACTCTTTATTCGCCTGCCTCCTATATATCTGAGGCAGGCGAAAATTTTATAGGTAAAAACGGTACCTCACCGTGTTTTTATACTATTCCTAACTCCTTATTAATCATGCAAGATAGTATACGTACTACGGATGAAGCCCATTCATCCAGAAGAAGCTGGCTTAAGGCGACTGCCCTGGCCGGAGCCGCCGTACTAGCCGGTCAGTCAACCCAGGCTGAGGCCACTGCTGCCCCTGCCGTGGCGCCACCACCTGCCAAAAGGATCCCATTGGCGGTATCCACCTACTCATACTGGCACTTTCAGGAGCAGAAGTACCCCATCGAAAAAGTGATCGAAAACGCGGCTCGTCTGGGCTTTGAAGGGGTAGAGATCCTGCACCGCCAGATGAAGAACGAAACCATTCCGTACATGAATAAGCTCAAGCGTCTGGCGTTTGACAACGGACTGGCCCTGCCGATGCTTTCGATTCACCAGAGCTTTGTACAACCCAAAGCCGAGGACCGCAAAAAAGACATTGAGCATACTAAGCGCTGCATCGATCTGGCTACCCAGATGGGCATACCCGCTATCCGTATGAACACCGGAAGCTGGCGTACCGTCAAGCGCGATGCCAACTACTACAAGACCGGTCAGGAGCCGCCTATTGAAGGCTATACCGATAAAGACGCCATCCAATGGTGCATAGATTCTTTGGGCGAATGTCTGGTAACGGCCGAAAAAGCCGGTGTGGTGCTGGCCATCGAAAACCACTGGGGACTATCCTCCAACATCGACTACCTGCTCGAAATATATAAGCCACTCGCTTCATCGCCCGCTATGGGGATGAATGTCGATACGGGCAACTTCGTAGGTGACCCTTACTCACAGTTTGAGCGCCTGGCTCCCTATGCTACTATCGTACAGGCCAAGACCTACTACGGCGGAGGTCACTTCTACGATCTGAACCTGGATTACAAAAAGATAGCGAACATCCTGCGTAAGGCCAACTTCAAAGGCTACGTGTCCCTGGAAATGGAGGGTAAAGAAGATCCCGAAACGGCAGTGCCCAAGAGCCTTAAGGTACTTCGTGATGTATTTAGCTGATCATTCCTGACCTAATACTAATGATAAGATCCATCGGGTCAGGTACCGGATGCTTAAACTACTAGTGCTACATGAAAAGACGATCCGCTATAAAAAGCCTGGGGCTGGCACTGGGAGGACTAGTGAGTCTGCCTGCCTGGGCTTCCAACTGGACTCCCGAATCGGTAGGTCCGGCTACTGCGCTTTCTACCGGTGAAGAGGCCCTGCTGGCCGAGCTGGTAGAAGCCATCATTCCCCGGACTACCAACGCCGCCGGTGTGGTATCGCCCGGTGCCAAAGAATTAGGAGTACACCAGTTCGCCGCCCGCATGATCAGGGACTGCCTGGGCGAGCCGGCACAAGCCAGCCTGAAAGAAGGTCTTGTTTCCACCGATAAGCTTTCCAACCAGACGTACCAGAAAGGCTTTGCAGCCCTTACTCCCAAGGAAAAGGTAGCAGTATTGACCTCCATGAGTAACTCAGCCGATGCTACAACAAAGGGTTTTGTCAGTATGATCAAAAATTTGACGATCCGGGGCTATACCAACTCGGAGTACTACATGACCCAAGTACTCAAGTACAACATGGCCCCCGGCTACTACCACGGCTGCGTACCTGTAGTGCAATGACCAGTGACCAGTGACCAATGAGTGATTTAGTGAATGAGAGAATAAAACAACAATCACAACTCATTAACTAAATAGATCATTCAGAATTCAATATTCAACATCGCACCGGCGACCCGGTCAGAATTTCAAGACATGTCTTATTTCAATATAGATTCTATAAACGAACGTACTTTCGATGCCATCGTAATCGGCTCCGGGATCAGTGGGGGATGGTCGGCCAAAGAACTGACGGGGAAAGGGCTGCGTACGCTGGTACTTGAGCGGGGGCGTGAGGTAAAGCACGTCACCGACTACCCTACTACCATGAAGCAGCCGTGGGAGTTTGACCACCTCGGTCAGCTTCCCAAAACGCTCAAAGATGCCAATCCCATCCTGAGCCGTGCCGGTGCGTGGGCGGAAGATTCAGAGCATTTTTTCGTCAAAGACAACGAGCACCCTTATATCCAGGACAAGCCATTTGACTGGATTCGGGGCTACCAGACGGGTGGTAAATCGCTGATGTGGGCGCGGGGCACCCAGCGCTGGTCGCAGTACGACTTCGACGGACCTGTACGTGATAGCTATGCGGTGGAGTGGCCCATTGGCTACAAGGATATCGCCCCCTGGTACAGCTACGTAGAGAAGTTTGCGGGTATATCAGGAAATAAAGACGGTTTGCCCCAGCTACCCGATGGGGAGTTTCTGCCGCCGCATGAGCAGTCGTGCGTGGAGAAGCACTTCACGAAGGAGATGGCGAAGCATTACAAAGGTGCCCGCCCGGTCATCATCGGCCGCTGCGCGCACCTGACCAAGCCCCAGCCCATCCATATTGAGCAGGGGAGAGGCCAGTGTATGAACCGTAACCTGTGCCGCCGGGGCTGCCCGTACGGAGGGTACTTCAGCAGTAACTCGTCTACACTGCCCTGGGCGGCCAAGACTGGTAAGCTCACCATGCGTCCCGATTCGGTGGTACACTCTATCATTTATGACGAGCAGAAGGGGAATGCCGCGGGCGTACGGGTCATTGATGCCCATACCAAAGAGATGACCGAGTACTATGCTAAGATCATTTTCGTGAATGCGTCGGCCTTGAACTCCAATCTGATCCTGCTGAACTCTACCTCCAGCCGCTTCCCTAACGGATTGGGTAACGACAATGGCCTGCTGGGGAAGTACATCTCTTTCCATAACTTCAGGACGACCATCAGCGCCGAATACGAAGGGCTGCTGGACTCGAAAACCGAAGGCATTCGTCCGAATAGTAGCTACATACCCCGCTTCCGCAACGTGTTCAAGCAGGAGACCGACTTTCTGCGTGGCTATGCAGCCGGTTTTGGAAGTAGCCGCATGACATACAGCGATCAGGAGGGTTTTGGGGAAGAGCTGAAAGCCAGCCTGATGAACCGGAAGTTTGGCAACTGGCGCGTCAACTCCTGGATGATGGGCGAAACCATACCCAAGGAAAGCAACTTCGTAGCGTTGGATTCACAGCAAAAGGATGCGTGGGGAGTGCCTCTGCTACGTACCTCGGTAGCCTACGACGACAACGACGAAAAGATGATCCGCGACTTCCACGAGCAGATGACCGAGATGCTGACCGTTGCCGGATTCAAGAACATTCAGACCCACGAGAAGCCCGACAAAGCGCCCGGACTGGATATTCACGAAATGGGTGGGGTACGTATGGGTAAAGATCCGAAGACATCGCTTTTGAATAAGTGGAACCAGATCCATACCTGCAAAAACGTATTCGTAACGGATGGAGCCTGTATGACTACCAATTCTACCCAGAATCCATCCCTGACCTACATGGCTATTACGGCGCGTGCCGCCAACCATGCCGTGGAAGAATTAAGGAAAGGGAATCTGTAAGTAGGAATATACGTTGTGTAACAGACAGTAAGAGACATGTATACAATTCGGAGGCTCTCTGTTAGACGGAGAGCCTTTATTTTTTAAATTTTTTTATAATTAAAAGTAGTTCATCTACTTACTTTACATTCTAATTAACATTCCTATCCCTTATAGTATGAAAGAAGAAAAGAAAACGTCCATTGGGAGACGTGACTTCCTCAAAGGCTCACTGGCTACAGTAGCCGCGTTTTCCATTGTTCCCCGGCATGTATTAGGTAAAGGCTACCTGGCCCCGAGCGACCAGCTTACCAAAGCGATTGTAGGTGTGGGCTCTATGGGTAGAGGTCACATTCCCTACGCTGGTACCCGGGTTGTAGCCCTATGTGATGTAGACCGTGGCCACCTTAAGCAGGCTGCCGGTATGGTGGGCAAAGACGTCAAAACATTCAGCGACTATCGGGAGCTGATCCAGCTACCCGAGGTGGATATTGTACACGTAGCGACTCCTCCTCACTGGCACGGAATCATCGCGGCCGATGCCGCCCGGGCCGGTAAAGATGTGTGGTGCGAAAAGCCCATGACCCGCACCATTGGCGAAGGAAAGCGCCTCGTGGAAGCGGTACAGCAGCACGGCCGTATATTCCGACTGAACACCTGGTTCCGCTTCGACGCCAACTTCTACGGTATGAATACTACCGTAAAACCTATCAAGAAACTGGTTGATAGCGGACTGCTGGGATGGCCCCTCAAAGTGACCGTAAGCCGTCACACCGGCTTTGACTGGAAGTTCTTCTGGGTAGGACAGACCAACCTTGATCCGCAGCCCGTACCCGCCGACCTCGACTACGAGATGTGGCTCGGTCCCGCGCCTTACAAGCCGTACCACCCGCACCGCGTACACGGTACCTTCCGGGGCTACTGGGATTACGACGGAGGTGGTCTGGGTGATATGGGTCAGCACTACCTCGACCCGATCCAGTACTTCCTCGGTAAAGATCACACCAGCCCCGTTAGCGTAGAGATAGACTCCCCTCAGCAGCATACCGATGCCGTAGGTACTTGGCGCCGTATCGAGTACACCTACGCCGATGGCTGTAAGATCGTACTGGATGGCGAAGCGAAGGATGCCAATGTACCTTATATCGAAGGACCTAAGGGTAAGCTATATCCTAACTTCCGCTCGGATATACCTGATCTGGAAAAGAAACTGGCGGCCTTCCCCGATCCTGAGCCTCAGGTGACCGACTTTGTAGAAGCCGTAAAAGAGCGTAAGAAATTTGCCCTGAACGAAGAGAACGGACACCGCTCGTGTACCCTCGTCAACATGGGACTGATCGCTCTGCGTCTGGGACGTTCGCTGAAATTTGATCCCGTTAAGCAGGTGTTTATTGATGACGAAGGGGCCAATCGCCTCATCGATCAGCCAATGCGCGCTGCCTGGACCATCTAATCCTTTTCCTAATCCCTGCATTACTTAGAATCATGAAGAAAATAGTATATACGATTGCTGCCCTCTGTATGCTCCATACGGGCGTGATGGCACAGCGTGAAGATAAACGAACGGTTACCACCCGCGTGGCCGATGCGCTGGCTATGATGCCGGCTAAGAACGCCGCCCAGCTTACCAAGAACATGGAGGAGCTGGCAGCCCTGGGTAAGCCCGGTCTGGTACAGATGGCCAGTATGCTGGTGCCTGCCGAAAAAGGCGATAACACTGCGTTGGAATACGCACTGGGAGGCTTTACCTACTATGTCACCCAGCCCGGCAAAGAGGCCCTCAGGAAGATGGCTGCTGAAGCCTATGGCGAAGCACTTGGCAAACTGACTGATTCCCAGAACAAGGTATTCCTGATCTACCAACTGCAGACCGTGGGTAAAAATGAGTCGGTACCTGTATTGCAGTCGTATCTGAAAGACGAGAAGTTGAGCGGTCCTGCCGCCAGAGCGCTGGTAAAAATCGGTACACCGGAAGCCGGACAGGCGCTGCTAAGCGCCCTGAATGGTACTTCAGGAACAACGCAGCTTTCCCTGGTGGAGGCCCTGGGCGACAGCCGTTTTACTCAAGCGGCCCCGGCTATCGAAAAGCTGGTAGATGCTCAGGATAATAATCTTCGTAAAGTAGCCCTGTACTCATTGGCTAGCATCGGTGCCCCTTCATCCGAAAAGATACTGGCGCAGGCGGCTGACAAAGCTACCTTCATCTACAATGAAGCCAACGCTACCGCCGCTTACCTGTACTACCTGAGCCGTCTGGCTGAGGGGGGTAACCGTCCTGTTGCGGAGAAAGCTGCGGCTGACCTTCTCAAGAAATCAGCCGGAGCCAATCAGGTACATACCCGTACCGCTGCCCTCAAATTATTAGTGGATATGCAGGGCGAGGCCAGCGTGCCTACCCTGATCAGTGCCATGGGCAGCGACAACGCAGCTTACCGGGCAGCCGCTCTGAAGTACGCTCAGGCGCACACCGGAGTCGCCAGTACCGCTCTTTGGCTGAAAGCCCTGAAGAAAGCCAAACCAAACGTACAGGCCGAGATCATCAACATGATGGGCATGGCCGGTGCGAAGGACGCTCTGCCTGCCATTACGAAAGCAATCAATAGCAAGGATAATGGTGTAAAGCTGGCCGCTATCAAAGCTGCCGGCCGCGTAGGGCAGGACGCTGCTATCAATGACCTGATGACGGTGCTGAAGAAAGGCAGCGCTGAGGAGGTACAGGCCGTTAAGAACGCTCTCCTCACCATGAAGGGTAATACCGTTGTGGACAAGGTAGCGGCAACGCTGCCTTCCATGCCAGCTGGTGCGCAGGCGGCCCTCATTGATGTGCTGGCAGCTCGTGCCGCGGATACCAAAATGGACGTCGTACTCAAGCAGCTCAATAGCTCGGATGCCGGTGTGAAAAAGTCAGCACTGGCTGCTCTGAAGCACATGGCTACTCAGAAGGACCTGCCGACCCTGTTCACGCTGATGGACGCTTCCGGCCAACTCAGCGAGGTTCAGGAGTTCCAGAACGCGGTAATCGCGGCGGTAAAAGGAGCCGGTACCCAGGCCCAGCAGGCGGATCTGATCCTGAAGCAGATGAACAGCACGGCTGCCGATAAAAAGAATCGTTACTATCAGGTACTGGCCAGCGTGGGGGGAGACAAAGCCCTGCAAACGGTAGTATCAGCCTATAACGGTGGTGATGCCGCTTCCAAACTGGCTTCACTGACTGCTCTCACTAACTGGACCGATGCCAGCGCAGCCAATGAGCTGTACACCATCAGCAAGAACACCACCAACGCCGAGCACCTGGATCAGGCGGTACAGGGGTATGTAAAGGCTGTAAGTAAAGCGAAGGAAAATCCGGTACAGAAGGTACTGAAGCTGCGTAAGGCGCTGGAAGTAGCCAAAACTTCGGCTCAGAAGGAGATAGTCCTGAAAGAGCTGCAACGCAACCGTACTTTCAACGCCATGCTGGTAGCCGGTGACTACCTGGACGATCCTCAACTGCAGCAGGCCGCGGCACAGGCCGTTATGAACATTGCCTTAGCTAACAAGGAGTACCAGGGAGATGTAGTACGTAACCTGCTGAACAAGACCATCGCGGTACTGAAAGGTCAGGATAGTGAGTATCAGAAGGAGTCGATCCGTAAGCACCTGGCCGAAATGCCTAAGGGTAAAGGCTACGTAGCCATGTTCAACGGCAAAGACCTGACCGGCTGGAAAGGTCTGGTGGAGAACCCCATCAAGCGCGCCGCCATGCATCCCGATACCCTGGCTGCCAAGCAAGCCAAGGCCGACGCTAAGGCCAAGAACGACTGGATCGTACGGGATGGAGAACTCGTATTCACCGGGCACGGCGATAACCTGGCTTCGGTGAAGAAGTACGGGGATATCGAAATGTACGTAGATTGGAAGATTCAGAAAGACGGTGACGCCGGTATTTATCTGCGGGGTACCCCACAGGTGCAGATCTGGGATACGGCCCGCGTAAAAGTAGGTGCCCAGGTAGGCTCAGGTGGCTTGTACAACAACCAGAAGCACGAGAGCAAGCCCCTCAAAGTAGCCGACAATGCCGTAGGCGAGTGGAATACCTTCTATATCAAAATGATTGGTGACCGCGTAACGGTACATCTGAACGGTGAACTGGTCGTGGACAACGTACCTCTTGAAAACTACTGGGACCGCAAGCTGCCTATCTTCCCCGAAGAGCAGATCGAGCTGCAGGCACACGGTACGGAGGTAGCCTATCGTGATATCTATGTCCGCGAACTGCCCCGTACGGAGCCTTTCAAGCTGAGTCAGGAAGAGCAGAAGGAAGGCTTTAAAGTACTCTTCGACGGTACCAACATGCACGAGTGGACTGGTAATACCAAAGACTATGTTATTGAGGATGGTAATATAGTCGTCTATCCTGACAAGGGTGGACGGGGCAACCTCTTCACCAAGGACGAGTACAGCGACTTCGTATACCGTTTTGAATTCCAACTAACACCCGGAGCCAACAACGGTCTGGGCGTACGTGCTCCTATGGATGGAGACGCTGCCTATACTGGTATGGAGCTTCAGATCCTGGACAACGAAGCACCCATCTACAAAAACCTGCACGAGTACCAGTTCCATGGTTCAGTATATGGTGTGATACCCGCCAAGCGTGGGTACCTGAAGCCAACGGGCGAGTGGAACTACCAGGAAGTACGTATGCAGGGCTCCAAGATTCAGGTAATCCTGAATGGTACGACCATCCTGGACGGTGATATCGCCGAAGCCAGCAAGAATGGTACCCTGGACCACAAAGACCATCCCGGCCTGAAAAGAACATCCGGACATATCGGTTTCCTGGGACATGGCGACGTGGTTCGTTTCCGTAACATCCGGATCAAAGATCTGAGCAAGCAGCAGGAAGCAAAGACTGAGACAGCAAAGCCTGCCAAGTCAAAAGCGAAGACCAGAGCCAGCAAATAATACGCTGCTAAGTCATACAGTAGTACAAAGCCCGGTGACCCTTCACCGGGCTTTTTCTATTTTGGAGTTGTTTACTACTCCTTTTGCCTGTATTAGTAGGGCTTTGATTTTAGCAGTAACTATATGTCGCTAAGTCCGTTAAATCTTAGTAACCTATTCATCAGAGCGAATATGAGCTTTTATTGTAGGTAAAAACGGACCATTTTTGCTCTTTACTCTTAAAAACATGTACATATACGTCCATACACTACTAGATGAATCGCTGCGAAAGCAGCTACGATCGGCTCTCCCGACCGAGCATCATCTGTATTTTCGTTCTGAAAAGGATTCCGACAACGAACTGGTAGAAGTATTCAACCGGGCTGACATGATGCTGGGAAACCCTCCGCTGGAATGGTTTCAGTCGCCGCCTGCTAACCTGCAGTTCTGGCAGCTCGACTCCGCCGGCTTTGACAAGTACCAGGGGCTGGAGCTGAATGCCCGGGTCGCCAACATGGGTGACTGGTTTGCGCGGCCCTGCGCCGAAACCATCGTAGGGGGTATCCTGGCTCTGTACCGCGGAGTGGACGTACTGACGCTGCTACGGCAGCGCAAGGAATGGATAGGCAGCGGCCTTCGTCCGTATCTGGGTACCCTGTACCGGCAGAAAGTCATTGTACTGGGCAGTGGTACCATTGGTACCGCCGTGCGTGATATACTGGAAGGCTTCCGCTGCCGGGTACTTACCCTGGCCCGTACTTCCCCTTCGGCCGATCTGCACAGCCGTGAGGAGTTTCTGAGTGAGCTGAGTGATACGGATCTGGTGGTCAATACGCTGCCTGGTACGGTACATCACTTTGTGGATAGAGAAGTACTGACTACCATGCGCCAGGGGAGCGTCTACGCCAATGTAGGGCGGGGCAGTACTACCGACGAGCGGGCCCTCATTGAGGTACTACAGTCGGGCCACCTGAGCGGAGCCGTGCTGGACGTGACCGAGATTGAGCCTCTACCCGTTGAAAGTGAACTATGGTCGCTGCCCAACGTAGTACTCACCCAGCATACCGGTGGAGGTCAGGTGAAGGAAGATGACGGAAAAGTAGAGCTGTTCCTCCACAATTTTCAAAAGCTGCAGAGAGACCACCTGCTCGATAATGAAGTAGACCTGAGAAGAGGGTACTAAAGATACGTTGTGCAATAAAGCCGTAGTACCTGATTCGTGAATATAGTACCAGGATACCTGAGGCATCTTATTTTATTCTTTTATGGAAAATACAGTTTGCAGTAACGCTGACCGCGTCAGCAATAAATTCATAGAGTTGTTTGGTGAAACGCCCCGGCTGTTTCGCTCACCCGGACGTATCAACCTTATTGGTGAGCACACCGACTACAACCAGGGCTTTGTACTACCGGCCAGTCTGGATAAGGCCGTTTTCTTTGCTATTACGCCCCGCAAGGACAACCGGGTAATCCTGCACGCGGTGGACCTGGACGAAACCTACGAGTTTACCCTGGACGACCTCTCCAAGCCCGAGCAGACCTGGGCGTACTACCAGTTAGCCGTCGTAGATCAGCTTCATAAAAATGGCTACAGCATCGGAGGGTTTCAGACAGCCTTTGGGGGAGATATCCCGCTGGGCGCCGGTATGTCCTCTTCGGCCGCTCTGGAATGCTGCCTGATGTTTGCCCTGAACGAACTATTCGGGCTGGGACTGGACCGGATGGAGATCGTAAAGCTGGCCCAGAAGTCCGAGAACCAGTACGTAGGAGTGCAGTCAGGTATTATGGACCAGTTTGCTTCGGTATTCGGCAAAGAAGAGTCGGTGATTCGCCTCGACTGCCGGTCGCTGGACTATGAGTACTTTCCCTTTCCGATGAATGAGTACCTGCTCGTACTCTGTGATACCAACGTAAAACATTCCCTGGCCAGCTCAGAATACAATACCCGCCGTAAAGAATGCGAAGCCGGAGTGGCTATTTTTCAGAAGTACCATCCCGACGTACAGAGCCTGCGCGATGCTACCCCCGCTATGGTGGAGCAGCACCGGGAGGAGCTAGGCGATGTAATTTACCGCCGCTGTAAGTATGTCACAGAAGAAATAGTACGGGTACAGGAAGCCTGTGAATTGCTATTGCAGGGTGATCTGGCCAGCTTCGGGGCCAAGATGTACGAGACCCACGATGGCCTGCAGCACGAGTACGAAGTAAGCTGTGAGGAGCTTGACTTCCTGGTGGATCAGACCCGCTCCAATCCCGAGGTACTCGGTGCCCGTATGATGGGGGGAGGCTTTGGCGGATGTACCATCAATCTTATTAAGAATACCGCCATTGAGGCATTCGAACAGCAGATGAAGGAGGCCTACCAGCAGGCTTTTAGTCGTGATTTGCCCTGCTACCGCGTCCGAATTATGGACGGAACGGGCGAAGTGCATAGAATTTAAGTACTACCTGCTTTTACCCGTAAACCAACCTTTTTCCGTATACTAACTTATGAAGCACTACTTTTTTCTGGCATCCATGCTGGTTGGGCTCAGCCTGGCCGGATGTCAGTCCCAAAAACCAGATGAATCTATGCAATTAACTGTAACCAAAGCCGATTACGGGCAACTGCCGGACGGGCAGAAGGCCGAACTTTACACCCTCACCAATGCCAACGGAATGACCGTGAAGATCACCAACTACGGGGGCATTATTACCAACATCATGGTTCCCGATAAGAACGGTAACTTCGAGGATGTAGCACTGGGCTTTGACTCCTTATCTTCTTACGTCAATGGAAACCCCTTCTTCGGTGCGCTCGTAGGTCGCTACGGCAACCGCATCGCCAAGGGCAAATTCGAACTGGAGGGACAGACCTATACCCTCGTAACCAACAATGGTCCAAATCACCTGCACGGTGGTAAGAAAGGCTTTGATAAAGTAATCTGGCAAACCGAAGAGTTCAAATCGGAGGAGGGAGTAGGCCTGCGCATGAAGTACGTGAGCAAGGATATGGAAGAAGGCTACCCCGGCAACCTGGATGTGACCGTGACCTATACCCTGGCCGATGACAATAGCCTGCTGATCGATTACAAAGCGACTACGGACAAGCCAACGGTCGTCAACCTGACCAACCACTCGTACTTCAACCTGAGCGGTAAAGACCAGACCATCCTGGACCACGTAGTACAACTGGATGCCGACAGCCTGGTACCCGTAGATGCTACCCTGATCCCTACCGGCAAACTGATCCCGGTGGCAGGTACCCCTTTTGACTTTACCAAGCCTACGCCTATCGGAGCCCGCATCGATGACCTGAGCGACGAGCAGGTGAAGAATGGCGGTGGCTACGATCACTGCTGGGTCATCAACCGGGGCAATGAAAGCGGAATGGTGAAGTTCGCTACGGTAACGGAGCCTCAGAGCGGCCGCGTGATGGAGGTGTCTACGACCGAGCCGGGGGTACAATTCTACACCGGTAACTTCCTGACTGGTGCCCACAAAGGCAAAGGCAAGACCTATAACAAGCGCACCGGTTTCTGCCTCGAAACCCAGCACTTCCCCGACTCACCTAACCAGCCCGGGTTCCCCTCGGTAGTACTCCGCCCCGGCGAGCAGTACCACACCATGACGAAGTTTACTTTCTCAGCGAAGTAGGGGGTAGGCGATTAGGTTTTTTCTATTGGCCCGTGCTTGCACGGGCTTTTTTGTGTGTGGGAGAAAAGCCTAAGTATAATAGTTTAATATATTGGTACGTCAGAAGGCAGGCACCAATACTAGGCATATGCAGGAACTACGCTATAACCATGTGAGCAAGAAAGCTCTATAAAAGTCACTTTAACTAAATTTATCTTAATATGGATTAACTTATACCCGGCGCGCTTCTTTTGCGGTCGCTGAGTGGTGGAGGATAGCTTTGTTAATAAATTCGTTACCAAAAATGCTATATTTTGCAAGTAAAGTATAAATAAATGAAGAAGGTACTGCAAAAATTACTTATATTTAAGAGTTAGCCACAATTATAAAACCACAATGAAACATATAGTTATATTGACAATTTTGGGCACTTTAACTTCATACAGTTTGAAGAAGTCCTTGATATTTAATTTAAATAATGTAGAACAAGTTGAAATTTACCTAGAAAATATAGTACAAATAAAAGGAGGTTTTGGAAAAGAATTTATTAAAAACCTGAATAAATCGAAAGAACTAGGTCCGACAAAGTATATGAAGACTAATATAATTTCAATTCATTATAAAAACGGAGAAACAGGCACAGTCCATACGAATGGAAGTATTCACAGTTTCAAAAATTGGTACAAATCTGATGGAAATTTAATTGAAAAATATTCTGCAAGGCAAACAATTTTAACTGACACAATAATTGGGCAGCTCATGACAGTTGAAAAACTGAAAAAGTTAATGTATGAAAAAAAGTATAACCAAGTTGTATTATTGTTCTCTAAACAACAACAAAAGATTATAAACGATATTAAAAAGGAGCCTGAAATGTTTAATTATTGGTGTTCGGCTTGGACACTTGATGAAGCAAAATATGAAAGATATATAAAAAGAATTAAGGCAGGCAAAGGAGTATTTGTATTTGAAGACAATGAATGGAAAATAGACGAAAAATAACTGTGGCTAACAAGGTATTTTCAAAAGCGGGGCTGAACGGCTTCTATTGAATTTTGTGCAAAGTCCAATTTCTGTTCTTCGATTGAACTTTAATGCTAGAATCCCCGCCTTCGGCAGTACGCGAACCGTATATCGTATACCGATTGCCCAACTTCTCAATAAACTATTATTAAATTCGATTATGATAACCTATCAAGTAGATATAATTGACCCAAAAGCTGACCGGCTTTTGAAAGACTTGGCCGACATGAACCTGATTGCAATTAAGCAAACAGACAGCGATGGATTTATGCAGGTAATTGAAAGGCTTCGTTCAAAGGCAGAGCAACTTGGACCGCCGACGATGGAAGAAATAACGCAGGAAGTAGAAGCAGTCAGAACCGAACGCTATGCCAGAAGAAAAGCATAGGGTCGTTGTTGATACTAATCTTTGGATCAGCTTTCTGCTTACCAGAAACTTTACCAGACTCGACCAGCTCATAATGTCAGACCGGACGGTTTTGTTGATAAGCCAGGAGTTGCTGGAGGAGATAGTGGAAGTTGCTGAGCGGCCAAAATTCAGAAAATACTTCGACCTCTCCGACTTGATTGACTTTTTGGTGAATCTCAAACTAAAAGCTGAATTGGTCCACGTCAGTTCGCAAGTGAACGTTTGTCGTGACGATAAAGATAATTTTCTACTTTCGCTTGCGGTTGACGGTTCAGCTACTCATATTTTGACGGGAGATAAAGATCTGCTGGTTCTGCATCCATTTAGTAAGACACAAATACTTACAGTTACAGAATATTTCTCTGTCTAGTAGCTCGCCCTCACTTCCCAGTCAATATTTGTTGATAAAAATACCAACAAGGGCTAAAAGTCCGCAATGACAACTTCTTTGTGATTACTCTCTCCTTAGCTACTGTGCCTCAAAATTCACCACTTTCATCAACAATTGGGAGCAGCATGCACGAAAACCTATACATCGGCACCTCGGGCTGGAGCTATACCTGGAAAGGCATTTTCTATCCCGAAGAGCTGAAATCGGCCGATTACCTGCCCTACTTTGCCGGGTACTTTAATACCACCGAGGTAAACAGCAGCCACTACCATTACACCATGGCCAAAACCATCCAAAAGTGGCTGGCTCAGACTCCCGCCCACTTTAATTTTGCCGCCAAGCTGCACAAAGAGATAACCCACGAAAAGCGCCTGGTGGATGTGGCCGATCAGCTGGAAAAATGGATGAGCCGCTTCCTGATCATGGGTGACCGTCTGGGCCCGGTACTTATTCAGCTTCCGGCCAGTTTTCATTTTAAGGTGGAAGTGGCCGAAAGTTTTTTCTCGCTGCTGCGCGACAAGTACCCTACCCAGCCCTTTGCGCTGGAAGTGCGGCATAAATCGTGGTTGGTGGAGGAGTCAATCGAAATGCTGCGGTACTACCACATTGCTTTTGTGATTGCCGATTCGCCCCGCTGGCCCAAGCTCGAAACCGTCACGGCCGACCAGGTGTACCTGCGCCTGCACGGAGAAGAAAAGATGTACTCAGGCCCTTACTCAGACGAGGCCCTGGAGCGCTTCAGCTACATGATTAACGACTGGCTGATGGACGAAAAAGAAGTATGGGTATTCTTCAACAACACCATTGGCGGCACCGCAACCAAAGATGCCGAAAAGCTCCAGAAGATGCTGGAGAATATGTAGGGGAGCGTTTGGTTTAAACCCGGAATCCTGTACCGCATATTCCTGAGGGATTTAATGGGTAAGCAGTCAGTTTTCGTTGGCCTTTTCTAAGCATTCTTCTACTACGAATGCGATAGAGCTTTTATGTAAGGAAGTAGTTGCTAAGCCGCTTTAAATCAGTCCTTTGTCAATCAAGTGACCGTTTGATAATATAAATAGATTCTTCTTGCTAATGATGAAGGATTTAAGCACTATTACATCACTTTTATACTACCCGCTGCTTTCACCATTTTCATGATATAAGTTATTGAACATCAGGGCAAACCCATAAGGTAGTGTGAGTTCAGTTACTGGTTGTGCGTTCACATATACATTACTTGCTAAGCAGGTCGCGAGCTACATTTTCCAGGACCTGATTAAGCCAATTTATTCCCCCATTTCAGATTCACGTGCGATAGATAAAAAGCCTCAATAAGGCAGGCTGATCCCAGGCACTGGTAACTCGTTACTCCTAAACCTACTATACCATGAATGCTAAAAATCTATTTACATTCGTAGCAATTATCGTTTCGCTCTTCGGTCTCGGATTTACGTTTGCCCCTGAGTTCATGGGTGAGCAATATCTGACAAATCCCGCTTGGATAAATGACGGGACTAAAGTATTAGCACAGGCTTATGGTACTCACTTGATTGCCTATGCTGTGGCTTGCTGGTATGTCCGCGATGCGGGCTCCTCAATAGGTGGTAAAGTAATGCTCTTGTCGGTGTTCTTGTCCAATCTGGCTCTTATCGTCATTACCTCAATGGCTGTTCTGAACGGCATTGAAAAAACGACAGGGTGGGGGCAGGTTGTACTTTCGCTCGTGCTTGCCGCGTGGTCAGGGATGCTCCTGCGGCAAACAGACCGGGTAGTAGCTTGAGTCTGTAAAGTTTGGAAGCAGCAAGCGCTATAACTAAGGCCCGTATCACCACGGGTTTTTTTATTAGTAACGTTAGGTCGCTTAGCCGTTGTAGGTGATAACACCTCCAATAGTTAATTAACCCAATGAAATTAGTATCAGGTAAGTCAATACCTTACGGTTACTAACCCGGGGCTCACCTACAAAAAAGCGTAGTACTTCCCTTTTTAAACTATATTGACCACTGGTACCACCCATACATACGACCATGAATGAGCCTGTACTTGACGTTGTTGTAATTGGTGCGGGGCACGCGGGCCTCTGTATCAGCAAACTGTTGTCCGGCCAGGGACTTACCCACCGGGTATTTGAGCGGGGTACCATTGGGGAGTCGTGGCGCTCCCAGCGTTGGGATTCGTTCAAACTTAATTCAACGAATCGGCACAACCTGCTTCCGGGACAGACGCCTGTTTTTCAGGATCCGGAAGCTTTTGCCACTGCTTCTGCTTTTGTGTCGCACCTGCGGGCCTACGCTGAGGAATTTAGATTGCCTGTTACTGAATACGCGGTTGTTACCTCGGTCGAAAAAGACGAAGCGCACTCCTGCTTTTCGGTGGCGGTTACGGTCAACGGCCTGTCGGAGGTGTTTTACAGCCAACAGGTAGTAGTGGCGTCCGGTAGTCAAAACCAGATAACTATTCCGCATTTTGCCCGAAACCTGGCTCCCGGCATCGTTCAGAAACACGCCAGTGAGTACCGTCACGCGGGGCAACTGCCAGAGGGAGCGGTGCTGGTAGTAGGCAGCGCGCAATCGGGAACGCAGATCGCCGAAGATCTGACCAACGCCGGCCGTCAGGTGTACCTGTGTACCTGTAAGGTGGGGCGCATGCCCCGAACCTACCGGGGCCGGGATATTTTTGACTGGCTGTTTGAAATGGGCTTGTACGATACGCTGCGGGAGGAAGCAAGCCCGGAATTACTACGATTGCGGCCGCCTCAGGTGTCGGGGGTGGGTGTGCGCGGAAAAACCTGCAGCCTGCAGTCGCTGGCCCGAATGGGCGCAATTATTCTGGGCAAAGCCGACGGCGCCGACAGTGATACTGTGTACCTGCAACCTAATGCGGCAGAGCACGTACTGTTTGCCGATAGGTTTTCCAGTGCGTTAAAGGCGACCATTGACGGGTATATTCTCCGGCAGGCTATCACCGCCCCGGCGCCAACACCCGACCCGAACGAACTGCCCGACGAAACCGCTGCCTGCGCTTCCCCCTTAGCTACCCTATCGCTGAAAGACTACGGGATCACGTCGGTAATTTGGGCCACGGGCTTCTCCGGGGATTTCAGGTACTTAAAATTACCGGTTTTTAACGATGACAACAGCCTAAAACACCACAACGGCATCTCCGAGGTGAAAGGCTTGTATTTTCTGGGGCTGCCCTGGCTGCGCAAACGCAAGTCGGGCATTATCTTCGGCGTGGCCGATGACGCCTCCTACATCCTCGATCGGATACAGCAGTTTGGGGCCGCCTTCCGGCCTATTGTTTCGGGGCCCGCCACGCCAGCCGAAGCACCTAATTAAACTTTACGCACAGACTGATGAATTTATTAGGTACTGTATGCCGATCAAGAGCCTGCTGATTACCCTTTAAAATTTTTTTAGTGGAGAAAATATTCTGGACCGGGTATAGTAAGGAAGAAAGACACGTGGCTATCAACATGGTCAAAAGTGTGGTTTCATTATACGGAGATATAGTCGACTTTAAACTTTTCTCAGATCTGTCGATCACGATGGTTATCGAAATAGAAGAGTTAAAAGTGGATGGGCTTTATAATGATTTACTCAAAATCACTGGTATGGAATATTTTGAGTGCCTGCATTCAACTTCCAGAAGAGAGAGAAGAATCTATCTGAATATTACATTTACCAGAGGTACCGGAAACCTGCTTATCGAGGTACCGTCAGTACCGGGATGATGCTGTGCTATCTGGTTCCTGCCCCATAGGCTTTATAGAGTAAATACTTCGGAAAGTCTCCATGAGACAGCGGAAATGGTTGAGGAACCACCTCTTTTGTGACGCCTTACTCTCCCTTCTTCAGCCTGACAGGTACCGTCTTGTAAACGGACGTGTTGCTTTTGCGGGCGGTGGTGCTGATGGGTACCAGTACGTTGGCCTCGGGGAAGTGGGTTGCCAGGCAGCGCTGCGGGATGTCGTAGGGGAACAGCACGAAGGTAAAAGCATATTCGTGCCATCGCAAAGCAAACCACGACCGCCTGATGAAAACGAGTACCTGCCCCTCCCGTATGACCGCGCAGTAAGACTACCAGAAAGCCGGGCTTTTTTCTTTTCTTTGTAAAAATACTAAGCAGTATCTTTTATGAAAAAGGCGGAGGCAACGCGGCTGATGATCTTGCAGAAAGCGTTTGAGCTGATATACGTGAATGGGTATCAGACCACAAGCATTGACCACATTATTGCTACCACGCAGGTAACGAAGGGGGCATTTTACTACCATTTCAAGACTAAAGACGAAATGGGATTGGCCATCATCAATGAGATATTGAAACCAACCCTTACCAGTAGTTTTATTGACCCGCTGCAGAAAGAGCAGAATCCATTAGACGCCATCTACAACCTGATGCACCATCTGCTCATGGAAAATGAATTTATGAAAGTGGAATATGGTTGCCCCGTTGCTAATTTCACTCAGGAGATGACACCCTGGAATGCTGACTTCAGCCAAGTACTGGACGAACTAACCCGGCAGTGGGCACAGGTACTGACAGCAACTATCGAAAAGGGAAAGGAAAACGGGTCTATACGTGGAGACGTCAATGCAAAGCAGGTAGCCCTATTTGTCATGTCAGGCTACTGGGGCATCCGAAATTTTGGGAAGCTGGAGAATAGTAAGGGAGTGTACGTGCCTTATTTAAAGGAGCTTAGGAGGTACCTTAATGGGCTAAAATAATTTTTTCTGCAAAAACATACTACTTAGTATGTTTTTGGTTTTACTTTAGCATCAGAAAAGGTCAAAACTCAAAGAATATGGAGACATATAATCATGTAGTCCCTGAATTTACACTCGTTAATGCACTTGCTGCGGTGCTGATTGCTTTTGTATTTATCGCCCTGATGTCATTGGTAAAAGAGCCCGGCAGACAAAAAATCAATGCCATACTCATCGCAGGAGCAGGCGGAGTGTACTGGAGTGGCGGCTTAGGAATTTGGGAATTTATGTTCGGTACAGTAATGCTATTTGTCGCCTACAAAGGACTGCAGCACTATTACTTTATTGGGATCGGCTGGCTACTTCATACTATTTGGGACATACTACACCATTTTTATGGCGATCCGATCGTGTACCTTGAACCCTCTTCGTCGGCTGGTTGTGCAGTCTGTGACCCCATTCTGGCTATTTGGTTCTTCTTTGGAGCCCCTTCGGTTTGGAACCTCATCAGAAAGCAAAAGATAATTACAACATAATATGTATTCTACATTTCTGGCCTTACATTCTTTAACGCGCTGGCTGGTACTGGTAAGTCTGCTTTTTGCCATTTTTCGTGCGTATTGGGGTTGGCTTTCCAGGAGGGAGTTCACCAGGCTTGACAATTCCGTCCGGCATTGGACTGCCACCATAGCACACATTCAGCTGATGCTTGGACTTGGGTTGTACTTCATCAGCCCGATCATTGACTACTTCCTGCACAATTTTTGGGACGCTATCCACCAGAGAGAAATCCGCTTCTTCGGAATGGAACACAGCTCCATGATGATCGCTGCAGTGGTTGTTATCACCATCGGTTCAGCCAAAGCAAAACGCAGACAGACCGACGCCGAAAAGTTCAGAACTATGGCCATCTGGTTTGCCATAGGACTTTTTATCATCCTGACCTCTATACCCTGGTCATTTTCACCCCTAACAAGCCGGCCTAATTTTCGGGCGTTTTAGATGAAGGAAGAGTGAAAACAGAAAGTCCATCGATACTGATGAATGCAGGTACAATCAAAGTATCGATGGACGGTAGTAATAATAGTATTACTCCTTAAACCATTGCACATATACATCTGAGCCACCACTGGAAGTGAGGGTAGTGGAACCATATGTGCCTGTACCATGGAAGAATCCAGTTACATAGGTATTGCCTTTGCCATCTGTGGCAACGCCTCTTCCTGAATTGTTTGTTCCGCCTTTCTGCAGCCACTGTACGGTACCATTGCTGCTATACTTCACGACAAACATGTCATTCATAACAGCAGTAAGGGAAATGGAGCCAAAAGTGGCAGTGTTATTGAAGAATCCAGTTACATACACATTGCCGTTACCATCAACAGCTATACCTTGTGCATTATCCTGATTATTCCCTCCTCCTTGTCGGGCCCATTCAAGATTTCCAATGCTATTAATCTTAATCACAAATACATCCCGAGAGCCACTGGAAGTAAGGGATGTGAAACCAAAGTTGATAGTGCCATCAAAGAAACCGGCAATATATACATTCCCACTGCTGTCTAAGCCAATACCAGTAGCATGATCATTGCTAGTTCCTCCTCCAGGATATATCCATTGCATAGTTCCATTGCTGCTGTACTTAACAACAAAAACGTCACTACTACCGACGGATGTAAGGGTAACGAAGCCAAAGGTAGCAGTAGCATTGAAGTAGCCGGCAACATACACATTGCCGTTCCCGTCTACGGCTATGCTAAGCCCGGCATCTTCACCGGTTCCTCCGCCTTTCTGCGCCCACTGCACGGTACCACTACTACTATATTTAGCGACAAACATATCACCTTCAGCACTGGAGATTAAGGTAGTGGAGCCAAAAGTAGCAGTGCCCTGAAAGTTCCCTGTTACATATACATTGCCGTTTCCATCGACGGTGATGCCCCTTCCGTATGCATATGCGTTTGCTTCCCCCTTCTGCTCCCACTGCAGAGCTCCACTACTGTTGTACTTAACAACAAACATAGCCGTACTACCAATACCAGGTGCATTAAAGCCGGCGGTGCCATTATAAAACCCTGTCACGTATGCATTACCGTTGTTATCTACGGCTACGCTCTGTCCTGCGTCAAAGCTAGATCCACCCCGTTGCTGTGCCCATAGTACAGTACCACTACTGCTATACTTAACAATAAACATATCAGTACTACCAGCAGAAGTAAGGATAGTAGAACCAAAAGCAACAGATCCCTCAAAATATCCGGTTATATATACATTGCCGCTGCCATCTACAGCAACGCTGTTTCCGTAGTCATAACTAGTTCCACCGGCTTTCCAGGCCATGCTTGCCGGTGATACATCCCCTGGCGACTTATAGCTGCACCCCCACTTGCTGCCATTATATACACGAAGGCAATCAAACGTCAGGTCATAGGCCAAATCACCCCGCTTAGGAGAAGGGAGCGCTTCTATTTCTTCGGTAGAAAGGCGCAGGGGGTAGGTAAGAGCCGGTTCCGACTTGGCGAGACAAATCCAGTTACCGGAGGTAAATAACTGCAAACAGTTAAGAGTGGTGTTGTAGATGACCATCCCTTTGGCTGGCTCAGCAATAGCATCGCGCTGGGAGGTGGTCATTCGTGGAGGTAGGAACCCCTTGTTGGTACTTTCCAGCTCCAGTACTGCCGAGGGATGAGGTTCACCGGAACCATCACCCAACTTAAGCTGAGCTGTGGCTGATTGAGGAATAAAAAAAGGGCTTAAGCCCAGAACTACTAGAACCAGGTAAAGATGTTTACGCATGAATGTTAGTCTGGAGGGTTTTAAAATATACTGGTTGTAAAAAGCAGATAGTAGGGTACCTTTTCGGCTTTTGAACCGTCAGCCTGATCTATCTGCTCGAAACCACACCAAAAACGATGCCATTAAAGCACCTGCTTCTTTAAGTTGTATATAGAATTCAAAAGGAGGAATAAGGAAGTACTGGATATATCAGCATATGTATCTTATACTAGTGAGCATAGAGTGTCCTTTTTGAACAGTATAGCTACATATGTTGGATTCAGAAGTCGAGCAACAGCTGAATCCGTGCCTTAAGTTCTTTATATAAAGTGTCGGCAATCAAGCCTGTAAGACACAGGGCTAATAAAAGTACAAGTTGAATTGCCAATAGCTACCACCTAACTACTCCCTAACCCCTTCCTCAACTTCACCGGCACCGTCTTGTACACCGGCGTATTGCTCTTGCTGGCGGTGGTGCTGATGGGGACCAGTACGTTGGCTTCGGGGAAGTAGGTGGCGATACACCCCTGGGGGATATCGTAAGCCACCAGGATAAAGGTGCGGGCTACACGCTCTTGGCCGTCGGTTGTATTGTAGATATCTACTACCTCAGCCGGTTTATAACCGGCTTCTGATATGTCCTTTGGATTCATGAATACCACGCGGCGTTCATTGCGGACGCCCCGGTAGCGGTCGTCGAGGCCGTAGATAGTGGTATTGAACTGGTCGTGGCTGCGGATGGTCATCATGTGGTACTCACCGGCGGCCAATGTGGGTACCGAGGCGAGTGCTACGTTGAAATTAGCCTTGCCGTTGCGGGTGGTGAACCGCCTTTCGCGGGCACCATTGGGCAGGTAAAAGCCGGCTGGCTGACGAACCTTCTCGTTATAGTCCTCAAAGCCGGGTATGACCTGCGCGATTTCATTCCGGATAAAGTCGTAGTGCTGCTCGTAGGTGTCCCAGTTGATGCGGGTACGTCCGGCCAGGGTGGCTTTGGCCAACCGGCATACGATAGCGGGCTCGCTCAGCAACTGGTCAGAGATGGGCTCTAGCACACCCCGTGAGGCCTGCACGATACCCATGGAGTTTTCACAACTGATAAACTGGTCGGTACCTCCGGTGAGGTCGCGGTCGCTGCGGCCCAGGGTAGGGAGGATCAGCGCCTCCCGGCCGTGCACCAGGTGGCTCCGGTTGAGCTTGGTAGATACGTGTACCGTCAGCTGGCAGCGGCGCAGCGCTTCGGCCGTATACTGCGTATCGGGCGTAGCCGACAGGAAGTTGCCACCCATGGCAAAAAATACCCTGGCCCGGCCCTCATGCATGGCTCGGATGGCTTCTACGGTGTCGTAGCCGTGGTGGTGGGGAGGCTCAAAGCCGAAGCGAGCCTTAATGGCATCCAGCAGAGGCCGGGGCGGCTTTTCCCAGATGCCCATGGTGCGGTCGCCCTGTACGTTGCTGTGCCCACGGACGGGGCAGGTACCCGCGCCCGGTTTGCCGATGCTGCCTTTCAGCAGCAGCAGGTTTACAACCTCGCGAATGGTATCTACCGCGTTGGCATGTTGGGTGAGGCCCATGGCCCAGCAGATAATGATCTTACTCTTATGTTTCAGGAGGTCGACAGCTTCCTGTATCTGCGACAGAGGTACGCCACTGAGGGCGGCCAGTTCGGCGGCATTCTGCTGCCGCAGGTGTTGTATCAGGGTTTCGTAGCCTTCGGTATGTTCGTTGATAAAGTGGTGGTCAAATACCTGACCCGGCTGTTTGTCTTCTTCGTCCAGCAGGAGTCGCTCCATGGCCTGCAGCAGCGCCATATCCCCGTTGAGCTTTACCTGCAGGAACAGATCAGTCAGCTGGCTGTCCATACTCAGGGCACCTTTCAGGGTTTGAGGGTTGTTAAAGCCCATCAGCCCTGCCTCCTGGAGTGGATTAACCGCTATGATCTTGGCACCGTTGCGATGGGCCTTCTGTAAAGCCGTCAACATACGCGGGTGGTTCGTACCCGGATTCTGCCCCATCACGATAATGACCTCTGCCTCGTAGAAATCATCCAGCGTAACGCTACCTTTTCCGATACCTACCGATTCTGACAGAGCCACTCCGCTGGACTCATGGCACATGTTGGAGCAGTCGGGGAGGTTGTTGGTACCGTATTCGCGGACGAGGAGCTGGTAGAGAAAAGCGGCCTCGTTGCTGGTACGGCCGGAGGTATAAAATACTGCCTCGTCGGGTGAATAGAGGCTGTTGAGATGTGTGGCTATTTTATCAAATGCGGCCTCCCAGCTGATGGGCTGGTAGTGCGTAGCGCCCGCGGGAAGGTACATGGGCTCGGCCACGCGCCCTTGCTTCCCAATATCACGATCCGATAGTTGAGCCAGATCAGCTACTGAGTGCTGCGCAAAGAAATCGGCAAAGAGAGCCTTTTCGGTGGCTTCTTCGGCTACGGCCTTGGCACCGTTCTCACAGTATTCGGCTATGGATGACCGATGCCCATCCGGATCAGGCCAGGCACAGCTCGGGCAGTCAAATCCACCTTTCTGATTGAGCTTGAATAGTGCTTTCAGACCTCGATTGACGCCCGCTTCCTCGTAGACTGTCTTCATACTCACGGCCACGGCCTCCATACCGGCGGCTACAGCATAGGGCTTATCCAGTTTCAGGCCAGTCAGTCGGGCCGGATTTTCGGCTTGAGGGGTAGGTGTTTGATTTGCCATGTTTTTCTATCTATGGTAGCCTGATAAACAAAGCTACGTTACCAGGCCCGGGTTGTCAACTCTGTGGGAGCCGGTGTACACATTAAAAGAGTTTTTCCGGAGGAAGCCTACTAATGTTATACCGAGTTCTTCGGCGAGCTGAACGGCCAGGCTGGAAGGAGCGCCCACGGCTGCTACAAACCCAATTCCGGCCATACCGGCTTTCTGGACTAATTCAAAACTAGCCCGGCCGCTTAGCAGCAGCAGGTACTGGCTGAGGGGAACCCGGTTGGATTGTAGGGCTGAGCCTATGAGTTTATCGAGTGCATTATGTCTGCCGACATCTTCGCGTATTGACAGCAACTGTCCCGTCTGGTCAAAGAGGGCTGAGGCATGTAGTCCTCCGGTATGTTCAAACAGGCTCTGGTGTTGACGGAGCCGATCAGGCAACGGGTGCAGCAGTGTAGGGGAGATGTGCCAATCAGCACTGGTATTCTGCTCTCGCGAAGCCACTTTTATGGCCTCAATGGACGCTTTACCACATATACCACAACTGGAAGTCGTGTAGAAGTTACGGTCCAGGCTTTGTACGTCCAGCAGTACGTCTTCCCGTAGGATCACCGTTACCCGGTTGTCGTCGTCTCTGCGGATCTCTACTACTTCATCGGCTTTGCGGATAATCCCTTCGGTAAACAAGAAACCCAGCGCCAGCTCTACGTCATGCCCCGGCGTCCGCATGGTCACGGCCAGGTTCTTCCGCTTGCGGTCCTGATCGTACAGTACCGCTATGCCCAGTGGTTCCTCCACGGCCAGTACATCGTCAGCGGTACGTAGTTGCCCGTCCTGGTACTTAAGAATGGAGGTCGGTTGGGTAGAGGAAGACATATTTTAGGCGGTAAGCTGTGTGCTTTAAGCATTAGGCTTCTTTTATACTATAAAGATATAGGGTTACCAGTACATTACTCATGAATTTTAAACTTATATGCTCCATATCAAACCTTCAATATCTCCCATTAGGCCTTTTCCCGGGCTGGCGGGGCAAAGGCAGCCCATAACAAAAAGTGAAGCTCCATCCGAAACTACGCAGCAAAGGGGCATTTTGTAAGCCAGGGGCATAAAAAAAGAGCCGCCCATTTGTACAAATGGGCGGCTCCCTTCAAGTAATCAGGCAAGAGCTATACGGTAGTCCGTTGACTCATGATTTATTTAACGAGGTTAGCAGATACTGTGCGGGTAACTTCGGTTTTGATTTCAAAAGGTTTCGCTACGTAACCATTGGTAGTTTCTACTACGAATGTATACGTACCATCTTCCAGGTTCGACAGGTCGAAAATCTTAGAGATGTTTTCAGTTTTGGTTGCATACTCGTAGTAAAGTACTTTACCTTCGGCATTGCGGATCGCGATATAAGCGCGGGTAGGCAGGCTCTGAGCGGTCAGTCTGAACTTCAGGTCTTTTGTTGCCTGGATGCTAAGTTCTTCTGAATCGTTGGTACGAACTTCTACTTTCTTAGTTTCGTCGTTTGCTACAACCAGGTTTGCAGTTGATACTCCCATCAAAACTGCCAGTATTAGATATGTCTTTTTCATAATTGTTATCAATGTTAATTTTTTGTGATGTTGTTGTTGTATTATTTTAATACTAAATAAGTACTTGCCTAATACTTGTTTTGTCAATCCCGAGAGCCTTTCTTTTTGCTCTTGGTTGATACAAACGTAGATAAAACCTTGTATATAAGTCAACAGGCTGGTTTTTATATTTGAAAGTTCATGCTACGATCCTATGTATAAATTGGAATAGTACCACACATATAGAAAAAGTACAACAGATAGTTCATACGATTATAGGCCTATTTTCAGTAAAATTCCAAGAATTGAGAATATGTATTTGTATTATTTGCAGAAAATACTATATGATACAACCATAGCTCCCAATGGGCATATTGGTAGCCGGGGCCAGGGATAGGCTATACGAGCGGAAACAGATAGTTCTAGGCTTGATTTAGCCGAATAGCAAGTGAATTTTCTGTACTACCTATCCGGAGGTAGAGTAATGGGGGAGTAGTAGCATACTACTAGAAAAGCTTTCCCAGTAGTACCTGATTAGATCTTCCCTAAGCGCAGGATAAGTAGCGGTACCATCCCGCTAAGACAATCGAATTGATAATGAGTATAGGCAGGGGAGACTGCCAACCGGCTAGTCTCCCTTGTTTTTTCTGGTTTTCTTGATGGGGCGGCCGTACTTCAGCCGCTTTTCCTCCAGGTGGTTACGGCGCACATTCACCTTTTTATTCTTATCTATCTTTTCATGGAAGGCTCCACCACCGTCTTCCGGCCGGGTTACTTTAACGGGAGCATTCTTCATGAACACCTTCGGCTGTTCATCCTCCGTCAGTACTTCAGATACCACTACCTCAGCTGGTAGTTCAGCTACCGGGATGATGTAGTTCATCAGGCCTTCGATGGCCGCCAGGAGCTCCTTTTCATTTTCAGTCACCAGGCTTATAGCTATTCCCTGCTTGTCGGCCCGGCCTGTCCGTCCGATCCGGTGAATGTAGCTCTCGGGATCCTCAGGTACGTCAAAATTAATAACGTGCGATACCCCCGCCACATCCAGTCCGCGGGCTATGATATCCGTAGCGATCAGGATACGGTGCTGGCCTACCTGAAACTGCTTTACGGTATTAAATCGATTATTCTGGGCTTTATTAGAGTGAATCACACCTACCCCTTCCCTGAACCGGGCTTCTATCTCTTCGTAGAGCTGGTCGGCCAGTTGCTTGGTAGCCACGAATATCAGCACTTTGGTCATGTCCGTATCCTGGCTCAGTACCCATTTCAGGTAGTTGACCTTTGTAAAGAAGTTCGGGACGTAGTAGCCACTCTGGGTGATGTTATCGAGCGGAGTACCCACGGGGGCGGCCTCTATCAGTACCGGACTGTTGAAGTGGGTGTCCAGAAGTGTCTCCACCTCCAGTGACAGGGTAGCCGAGAAGAGCAGATTCTGTCGTCGCTGGGGCAGCAGGTCCAGGATGGTGTCGATCTGGCTACGGAAGCCCAGATTCAGCATTTCATCAAATTCGTCGATAACCAGCCGTTTGATACCTTTTACCTTGAGGGTACCATTCAGGGCCAGGTCAATCAGTCGGCCCGGCGTAGCTACTACCACGTCGGCTCCCTGCTGGAGCTCGGCGATCTGGTGCTTGACGTTGCTGCCGCCGTACAGGCCTACTACGCTCAGACTCATGTAGGTACTCAACTTCTGAATTGTCTCTATGACCTGCACCACCAGCTCGCGCGTTGGTACCAGGATCAGAACCTGCGGGAGCTTCTCCTTAGAAAACTGGTGCAAGCGAAGGCAGGGGAGCAGATAAGCCAGGGTTTTACCGGTACCCGTCTGGGCTATTCCACACACATCTTTTCCCGACATCACCACCGGAAACGCCTTCTGCTGAATGGTGGTGGGTGTGGTATAGCCCAGGTCATTCAGCGCGTTCAGTACGGGCTTATTTATATTCAGTTCGTCAAAAGTCATAGCACATGTATTACAATAGGATACAAAGGTAGAGCTATTCCTCCATAAATCGGCGTATCTGGTCGTAGCGTGGGTTCCAGGTGAAGAAAAACTGGAGAATCATGCCGATGTGCCCTTTGCCTTCCTGAATGTGGTAGTTGGGCTCAGGTACGTAGGTATCTAGCGCCGTTATAAATCGTTCAGTGCTTTTGATGATGGAGGGGTAGGTCTTGCCACCGCGGTAGATGAGCATCGGAGGCATGCCCTCGTGTAGATGAAAAATAGGTGAGGCTTTTTTCCAAATAGCAGGACTGGTAGTAAAGGTTTTGAGGTAGGTATGGCTACTGTCAAACTTCTGCTCCATCAGGTACCCATACATATCCAGCCCGGCCGCGTCGATGAGGATGGTACCTTTGATGGGATTGGCAATACCTAAAGAATCAAAATAGGTATTATCTAGTGAAATAAGCGCGGCCAGGTGACCACCCGCTGAGTGACCCGAAACAAAGATGCGCTCCGGGTTACCCCCATACTGCCGGATGTTTTCTTTTACCCATTTTACTGCCTTCGCCGATGCGGCAGCCATCTGTTGATAGTTGGCCTGTGGGCTAAGTGGATAGCCGACTATGACCGTTACGACGCCTTTACGAGCCCACCGATTACCAAAAAAGTTGTACAGATCCTTGTCCCCCGAGTTCCAGCTTCCGCCATGAATAAACACCAGTACACTTTTGAGGCCGTCCCGCGTACGAGGAGCAAAAATATTCAGCTTCTGATCAGCAGTACCCGTGGCCGGATCGGCATGAGCATAGGGTATATCATTAACCCTATTAACCCTTCTGAACGCGCAGCCTGATACTGATAGAATCAGCACGCACAGTACAAACGGAAACTGCAGTGGAGAACCTGGTACTTTTACTTTCTGCGGGGAAAAACTCATTTCTTAATCAAATAGGTGAATATCGTCTTCCTCGTCAAAGTCTTCGGCGGATAAGACATCAACGTGCTCTTCCGGTATAAAGCGGGGTAGTGCCAGCTGAATGAGCACCAGGCCGGCAATCATCAACGGAAACAGGATACCGAACTGCGATGATTTGAGTGCCCACAAGGCTACAAAGCAAACCAGCTGAATGATCGTGAACCGGTGAATCCATTTTTTGGGTACCCGTTCGGTATAAGGAGTTTGGGGATAGTACTTCGGGTCAGTAATCCAAAGCATAAGACGATCGAAAAACTGATTTCCACCCAGCGAAGCAAAGCCCATGTAGAGGAATAAACCGAACAATACCGCCATTGGGATATAGCCGAAGTAGTCCAGCAGGAATATAGATCCGGCGATCATCAGGTGAATAATCAGGCCTGAAAGCCGGTTTTCTCTGACTTTAACGATTACATCTTTACTAATACCACCCGCATCCACGGTTTTGGTTTCGGCCAGGCTCTTCACATGATTAAGTGAATGAACAGTGGCTGCTACAATCCAGGGTAAGGCAAAAAGGCTTCCTACCAGTACTATAAGTCCTACTATAGCCAGGTCCAGATGATAACCTCCTCCTTTTTTAAGCTTATAATCGGGGGAGTTGACAAGTCGGGTTGTAATATTCTGATCAAGAAAAAGCAGGATCGTTGCCAGTATGGCCGGACCTATAGAAGCAAATATAACCCAGGTAGGTATGGCAAAAATATCTACCAGCCAGGGTCTTCCGGAGGTAGTTTCAATACTATCGGGTACTTTAGGTGTACTGAGCTTCACATCCGGAAAAAGCAGTGCAAAGGCTGTCATACCGATAATGGCCAGTGCAGGCCCGAAATCACTCAGAAAATTGCGTACTCCAGTGCTCAAAAAGCGGGAGCCGGTAAAATCTTTCAGGCTACGGGCTAGCATGAAAGTACCCAGCGCCAAAATTACCGTCAGGAAGGCACTCGATAAACCGAAGCCTTCTGGCCCGAAGGAATTGACCGTATCCGAAACTGCCTCAACGATGAATATGACCGATATAAGAGCAGCAAAGATTTCGTCAGTAAAGCGCGAAAAATACTTCATCAGAGCACTCGCATCCGTAAAGGCGCAGATCAGCAGAATAATACCTGACCAGATACCCACCCAGGCGTAGGTCGCCAGAAAGGGTATGTTATACTGATTACAGATGGTATAGAGCAAACCCGTAAAAATCACGATCGGGCCTGTACCTCCCAAAATAGTCAGAGGCTGACCCGAAAACAGGGCGAATATAATTCCTCCTACCGCTGTAACAGCCAGCATCTCGATGATTCCAATCTGATTCCCCGTTAGCAGCCCCGTCAGAGCACCAAAAGCAATGGCATTGGCCAGTGCAGCGAAGTACAGAAACAGAGTAGTACCCGCCACTTTTGAGTGAAGTCCATCTTTGAAATCACTCGCGTAGTGGGGAGCTTTCCTGCGGATATCATCCCTTATACCACCGAATAAGCGACCGGTCCATTCAAGTTCATTACCATGTATGTTACTCATCTATATTAGATTTATCTAATTTGTTGAAATTATAAGATTAAATACAAATCTATCGAATTTTGTGGGAGAATCCTATTTTAATGGGATCCTGCACCGTCAGAAGAACCTTGTTTTCAGGTGTAGAAATATGAGGAGGTAGCTTGTAAAATAGGAATAGTACAATTGTAGTACCAACGGTTTTGACCAGATTTTATACAATATATTACTGTACGAACATGGAGATATTGCCCCTGCTAAACTAGAAGGTGTAGTTTCAAAACTTTTGTGCCAGCTTTGTTTAAACCGGTAACATAAAGGAGGGGGCTAACTATGGATTGGATAATCAGGTCCATAGAAACCTCATAAAGGGGTAGAAATAATTATTCAGGGAAGGAAAATTTTATCTGCCCATCTTCTGCAGTACCCAGTACAGTGGGGCGCCGCCCAGAAATAGGCTCCAGCCGATAAGAGCCGAGGAAGGATCGGTAATGATGACATTGATAGCGATCACAAGCAGGAACAGCACAAAGAATGCCGGAAGCCACGGATACCCCATCACCTTGAAGCCCTGATGCGGATCGTTGGAGCCTGCCTTTTTTCTGAAGACAAAAAGCGTAGCCGCCGCACTGGCCAGCGCGATACTATCCACCGACATCACGTAGTTAACGATCTGCTCGAAGGTATCCAGGAGCCAGAGCGAGGCCAGGGTAGTTACGATCAGGAACGTCAGGGCAAACTCCTGTACCTGTGTGCGGGAGTTGACTTTCTTGAAGGCCGGGGGGAGTATGTTGTCATCAGCCAGGGCGTAGTACACCCGGGGGAGTGACAGCATATTGGCATTGATAAAGCCCAGTACCGACAGGAATATCGCTACTGAAAAGAATATCTGTCCCCACGGACCGAATAAGGCACGGGCGGTATCGGAGGCAATGAGGTTGGAAGCCTGCAGCCCCTCAAAGCCCAGTGTATGGTAGTAGGTATAGTTGAGAGTCAGGTACAGGCCCAGGATCAGGAACATCCCGATAAAGATACCGCGTGGCGTGTTGCGGACGGGATCTTTGATGTCAGCGCCAAAGTTGAGGGTCTGCTGGTAGCCGCCGTAGGTATAAAACACCGCGATAAGGCTGGCACCGAAGGCCGTAAACCAGGAGCCGGATGCATCCGGAACTGATATAGTAGGAGTAGCCACAGTAGGTACATCATAAAATACACCTACGCATAGCATGAGCATCATCAGGATTTTGAGGCCGCTGAGGAGGTTTTGGGTACGTGCTCCCGAGCGTATACCCAGCATGTTGACCACGTAGAAGAATACCAGCGTAGCGATGGCGGTACTACGTATCCCCGTAGGGCCGTGCAAGGCAGTGGGCAGGAGCGGGTTGATGTACTCGGAGCCGATCAGGGCTACTCCGGCCATACCGGCGCCGTAGGTCAGCACGATCACCCAGTTGATCATGAAGGAGTACAGGGGGTGAAAGGCCGTAGAAATAAGCTTGTAAAACCCACCCGGGAAGTGGTGGCGCGAGCCGATCTCGGCAAATACAAAGGCTCCAATCAGACTGACTAGCCCTCCGGCTACCCAAGCCGAAAAGAAAATCTCCGGTGAACCCGCCTGCCGGGCCACAATTGCGGGCGTCCGGAAGATACCAATACCAATGACTAAACTAATGACAATCATGCCCAGATCGAAGGCACCGATCTGCGGGCGAATGGTAGTGGAGGGCTCAGACGACATAGAAGAGGTTTATCAATGAAAGAACATATACCCCAGCCAGATACCCGCCAGTACGCCCACAAAGTCGGCAATAAGGCCGGCCACGATAGCGTAGCGGGTGTTTTTGATTCCTACCGAGCCAAAGTAGAGCGCCACGATGTAAAGGGTAGTATCGGCCGACCCCTGGAATATACACACCAGTCGCCCGATGAACGAATCAGGCCCGAACTGCTTCATGGCGTCGATCATCAGAGCTCGGGCACCACTACCGCTCAAGGGCTTCATGAGGGCTACGGGCAGGGCATCGGTAAAGTCGGTATTGAAGCTGGCAAAGGAAAAGAGGTACTTCAGGCCATTGACGAGGTAATCCATGGCTCCGCAGTTACGGAAGGCGCTGATGGCGACCAGCATCCCCACCAGGTATGGAATGATCATGACGGAGGTAGAGAACCCATTCTTGGCTCCATCTATAAAGGCTTCAAATACGTTGACCTTCTTATACAGCGCACCAGCCAGAAACCCGGTTACGATCAGCAGAAGCAGGGAGTTACCTAGTACCACCGATACGGTTTCAATCTGTGCCTGAGGTAAAGTAGACAGGTAAGCCAGCAGGACGCCCAATACGGCCGTTACGCCTCCCAGTCCCAGTATTACCGTGCGATTAAACAGGTTGATGCGCTGCCAGAAGGCCGTAATGATCATACTTACCACCGTAGTCACATAGGTGCCCACCACGCAGGGAATAAATACATCCGAAGGACTTTCGGCACCAAGTATAGCGCGCTGAGCTATAATACTGAGGGGGATGATCTGCAAGCCCGAAGTATGCAGTACCAGAAACATGATCTGAGCGTTGGAGGCCGTATCCTTATCGGGATTCAGCTCCTGCAGACTCTGCATGGCTTTGAGTCCGAAGGGCGTGGCGGCATTATCCAGACCGATCATATTGGCCGCGAAGTTCATGATCATCTGGCCATTGGCCGGGTGATCTTTGGGTACCTCGGGAAAAAGTTTATTGAAGAAAGGGCCAATCACCCGCGCCAGTACATTGATAGCTCCGGCCCGCTCACCTACGTTAAGGATGCCCAGGAAGAAGGTCATCACTCCGGCCAGCGGTAGGGCTATATCCATCACGGCTAGCTCGGCCATGTCCAGCATGCCCTCTACGATGGCTTTGAAGGTCAGGACGTCCCCCAGGAAAATAAACTTGAAAAGCGCAATAAAAAACGCAATAACAAAGAAAAAAACGAAAATATAATTCAGAGCCATGGAGGACAAATTAAACAACAAGTCTACTAATTATGGCTCGATTTACCAACACGCTGCTCCAATAGTCTTTTCACAATTTTGCCGGATTCAATATTGATACTGCGGAGGATACCTGTCAGCGGCACCGAAAATCCCAGGAAGTACAGGCCCGGCAGGTCGTCGTACCATAACTGGCCGGGGCAGCCCCGCTCGTTGAGGCGCGGACGGAGCCCTTCCACCAGTTCACCCAGTAAGGCCCGGTAGCCAGTAGCCAATATGACGGCATCCAATGGCAGGCGGGTTCCATCTACAAACAGCACCCCATTGGCCGTGAAATGTTCAATATCCCGCTTTACTTTGATCTTTCCAGCCTTAATCTGAGCCACGGTACCTACATCCAGTACCGGAATATGCCCCATCCGGATGCCTTTGGCGGGCGCAAAATCAGGTCTGTCGATGCCATAAGGACTTAGGTCCCCGATGGTCTTTTTCTGTACTATCCGCGACAGCTGGTCATAGGCCCAGTTGGGCAGCAGAGTACTTAGTACAATGGCCGAGAGCTGGGTAGGTTTGCCGCCAATGTCGCGGTTCATGATGTTGACCGGGCTGCGTAGCGACAGGTAGGTTTCCACCCCGTTTTCGCTCAAATCGAGGGCTATTTCGGCGCCGCTGTTGCCCATACCCACGACTAGTACCCGCTTGCCCCGGTACGGCTCGGCGTTGCGGTACTGGCTGCTGTGGATGATCTCCCCTTCAAACAGTGTTTTGTCGCCCGGCCAGTGGGGGATGTTGGGTATACGGTTGTAGCCCGTACACATTACTACCCCATCGGCCTCGTACTCGTCGGTAGTTGTTACTACTTTCCAGCGCTCGCCGTGGCGGTAGATCTTCTTTACTTCCTGGTTGAATCTGGGCCTGATGCCGTAGTGATCAGCGTAGTCCTGCCAGTAGCTGATGAGTTTTTCTTTTGGGACAAACACGGGGTATGACTCAGGGATGGGCCGGTGGGGAAGCCCCGAGAACCGGCGGTCGGTGTGCAGGTGCAGGCGGTCGTAGTGGTGGTGCCAGGCTTCGCCAATATGCTGTCCCTTTTCCAGCATCAGGTACGGTACCTTTTTCTCGGCCAGGCGTCCGGCCACGGCCAGTCCCGAGGGACCGGCTCCTATAATAATAATATCCATGGCTACTAGTAGTAGTTAAATAGGCCAATCGGGAGGGTCAGACGGCGTCGGTATTCAGGCGCCTGCCGGGCAGTAACCGGTGCATCACAAAGCTCCCGACCATAATCAGTGCAAATATAAGCGCCGATTGCGGGTTGAAGAGGGATAATGCCACCAAAGAACTTACCGAGATCAGGAGTGCCAGATAGGGAACCAACGGGTAGCCCGGCGTACGAAACGGACGCGGTAGTCCGGGCTCCGTCCTTCTCAAAATTAAAAAAGAAATGACGGATAAACTATACATCAGCAGGGCTCCGAAAGCTGAAAGTACAATAATATCGGCCGTGGTACGGGTAGCCAGGGCGGCTATCCCGATCAGCATATTAACGAGCAAGGCCGGAGCGGGTGTCCGGAAGCGGGGATGTACCCTGCCCAGCCAGGCGGGCCCGTTGCCCATGCGGCAAAACTCGTAGGTAGAGCGTCCGGCCGCCAGCAGCAAACCATGAAACGAAGCCACCAACCCGAACAGCCCAAACACTACTACCAATGTATACAGAATATGTCCTTCGCCCACCAACTGCTGCAGGGCCAGCGGCAGGGGCGAGTCAGAGGGCTGTCCCGATGCATCGTATACGACACCATCCCAGCCGGCTACTCCGACGGAGGCGACGAAGGTGAGGGCACAAAGCGCTACCAGAGTTGCCATGGCCGAACCAAAGCCACTCGTCAGGTCGCGCTGCGGATTGATGCTCTCTTCGGCTACGTTGGCCAGTCCCTCTATACCCAGGAAGAACCAGATTGCAAAGGGAATGGCGGCCAGTACACCCGTCCAGCCGTTGGGGAGACTATTTTCAGTAAGGGTAGTAGTACTCATCTCGGGCAAGGCTATACCCGCAAAGAGGAGCAGCCCCGCCACTGCCACCACCGTTACAACCAACTCAAAGGTGGCCGCTATGTGGGTACCCCATACATTGAGCAGGGTAAAGAGCAGATACACCCCAATGGCAATAGCGGTAGGGGAGAGCTGGGGCAGGAAAAGATTGAGGTAGGCACCAATACCCGCCGCAATGGCCGGAGGGGCGAACAGAAATTCTATATTCTGCGCCATACCCGCCATAAAACCTCCCCGCGCGCCCATGGCCCGTCCGGCGTAGTCAAAGGCACCCCCGGCTTTGGGAATGGCGCAGGCCAGCTCGGCGTAGCTGAGCGTGAAGCAGACGTACATCACCACCACCACTCCCGTCGCCACAGCCATACCCCCGGTACCCCCTTTTTCAAGGCCGAGGTTCCAGCCAAAGTACATACCGGATATTACGTAGCCGACGCCCAGCCCCCATAGCAGCGTAGGGGTGAGGGTACGTTGAAGTTGGGAAGTGTCCTGCGACATTCTGAACGGGAAGGTTTAGGTTATCTTCCCAATTTCGTAAATTGTGTTTGGTAATCCAAAAAGTGCCTTAAACCACACCCTGATGCGCTTTAGAAATTATCAACAACTCTTCTTTGTAGGTTTACCTGCTCCTGCCTGGTTGTAAGCCCAAAGAGCCCGCTATCACCTGCCGGTATTTGGAAGGTATTGTTTCCCATAATGATTTTATAGCCCAAGAGGCAATTATAGATTAGGAAAGGAAAAAAGATTTATTTTCGTAAGGATTCCGACGGAAGCTATATGAAGGATTTCTACTACTTTCAAATAGATTTCTAAAAATAACTCTCGCCAATGATGTGTAAACACCAACTCCGGGCGAGGGGCTTACACGTTATTTATACTTGCCGTTGTGTGCCATTTAATGGAGATAACTATTAAATGATAAATAGAAGAATTCCTTATTCAATGAATAATGATCAGTTAGGAGTAAAGAATATTTTTCGCAAAATGGATGAGAAGGGCCCTGAGAACCACGACTTTTGGTTCCCAGGGCGATACATCGGTGGTATATCAACAACGATTGCGCCGATTGTACTTCTAATCGGCGTATTGCTCCGCATGCCGTTTCACTTTTTCTTTCCGCAACAGCTTGCTGCGTTTAACGATCACCCTACGCTAATGGTAACGTCCTATAATTTTTTTGTAGTAGGAAATATTTTACTTTGGCCCGCCATCATCACCCTTTCCCGGGAAATTGGAAAAAAAAGGAGCCAATTGGCTTTGTGGGGTGGAACATTTGTTCTATTCGGACTTTTTGCCAGAACCTTCCACGGCGGCGTTGACCATCTATCGTTTCAATTGGTGCGAATTGAGGGGTTAGAAAATGCCACAAAAATTGTTGCTGACTCTTATGGTGCGTTTAGCATCATTGCTACATTAAACGGAGCGATTTTGGCTGGTTGGATCATACTTTCAATAGGTGCTTTTCTCTCCAATACGCTTGGAATCATTCGTTCTGTTGCATTAGGATTAATGTCCATGCTTATGCTAGGTGTACTCAAAGGAAGTTCCTGGGGTTCTGTAGTAGCCGTTACTGGACTTTGTGTTGCCCTTATTCCACTGGGCATCAAAGTTCTGAAAGAGGGTCCGAGACCAAGTTATAAAAGCATGATAGTTTGGTCGTTAATTATCACTGTGATAATTGCTTCACTTTATTTTATTGGACAACAGGGATAAAGAATAGAATATTACATAACAAACAATAAGCTCACTGAGCAAATAAATGTCCAACCTCCAGAGAGCATGGAGTGACTCAATTGAATCGATTTCGATTGAGGATGTAATGGAGGCCATTTCGGAGATACAGGAAGTGGATGACGAGCATGGAGCCTTTTGGGTGGGGATATTTGAGGAAGATGAATATGTGTTGGAAGTTGATAAAAATCTAAACCTGGTAGGAGAGTTCGGCTCGGAGTCTGATGAGCAAATCGAATTCAAAGCTGAGAGTTGGGAAGAAGTTGAGAAGCTATATAGATTGTTTCTGGACGGTCATATAGAGGCCGTTAAAAAGATAATGGAAAAACGCTAGGTATAGCCTTGCGGGCAACTACTTGGGCATTGATATACTCATACCACTACTAGCCATAGATCTAGAAATGAGTAAGTTGATATATAGTGTCAGCTGGTATTTCAGGGAGCATTCTTTTGAGAACGGAGGTCTAGTTTACAAGAAGGTTGGGATTCATCACTTTAAGAAGATCGTACCTTTTGGAGATTATTTCTTTGTTCTGGTTAGGTTATTTAAGCCTGGTATTTCCATGGCCCAAAATAGGAGCTTACTAAAAAATGAAGCTGCTAACCTGATTATGATGACTGCACTAATAGAGTCCATTCATATCCTGGGCTTCTTCTTTATGAGTTACCTGTTTCTAAGAAAGTATGTATTAACAGGAGAATTGAGATGGAAAATTATCCTTCTCAATATCATAGTTAACCTTATGCCAGTTTTGGTACAGCGGTATAATCGGATCAGGATAGTAAGGACTTTTGATATCTGTCAGTCATTAAGAATGAGGGGGGGCGACAGCAGTCGCCCCATTTAATCCTGATTTGCAATCAGGACGGTCCCCCGCTGGGCGCGAGTCAACTTTCCGCAGCCGTTTGGTCCAGACGAATGGCATGCCGCGCGGTAGTGACTATGAGGGGTTCTTCGAGCGGTTGCGTAGACAATTTGGTGATGGAGAAATTTCTATTTACATTGAGTTACTTCAACACCGCCACCTTTTGTTTATTAGTAACCATTTTAACATTCGAGATAAAGTTAAGTAGACCGTACACCGGCAATCTGGCTGGTTGTCCAGGTACTGAGAACAGATGCCGGAGAGTGGGACGGGCATTTCAGCAGATAGGAGTTTGCAGGCATACTAGTTACCTTACTTGGATAGTCTTTTCGAGTACGAATCCAGGGACATTTATCAATACACGTGTACAGTGCTCAACAAACTTCCAAAGGCATGAAAAGACTACTGCTAGGGTTCTGCATTTTACTGATGTACCACGCGAAAGCTCAGACAGCCCATCCGCCTAAGGAAGATCCGATCATTTATTTCAATAGCATTCAAAAGTTTACTAATAATAACCTGGACCAGGACTCTGCCTTATACTATTTGCAGAAGTTAGCTTTGATTACTGCCTATGAGCCATTCCTGAAAGATTTGCTTCATAATTCATTTGCACAGCAATTCCGGCAGAGGGACTTATCAAAGAGTGACACAAGTGTAATCAATGCGTATAACCGGAGGCTGCTTTTCAGTAAAGGGTTACTGCAGAAGATGGCGTTTGATAGCAACAAAGTTCTACAACAATCAGCAAGACCATTATACCTACTACTAAGAGCACAGGATAACCACACTGATCCGGTTGTCCTGACAGCCATTGCCAATGAATTTGTCCATAAGGAGCTGTTGCCGGATAATATTCATGAAAATCGACAGGGGCGCTATGGACTGCTTATTCATCAGATACTTTCAAAACAGGAGGCTACGAAACCTTTGGCGCAAGAGTTGCTTATGACCCTAAAGTCGAAGCTGGAAAAAGGTCAGACAAAAGTAACCGACTCCACCTCTCGGGTTGAGTTGGGAAAACGAGCCTGGTACCGCTATCTGTATGCCTATGCAAACTATATAGAAGCTGGTGAAGCCCAGGGGGAAGCAACAAAAGCCCTGCTCCTGAAAAATGCCTTTGATTATAGTCCTGATCTGGTTGACCAAAATCACACCTCAGCTTACTTCTATGATATGATTATGCTCACTGGGGGTGAAAAACGGAGCTTCAGGGACGATTATTTTACTTTTCTTGAGAGTACCTCTACCAATAAGAAGGAAGTTTTGGCAGCACTTCTGAATACAGCTCTTATTGCTCCGGAATACAAGAACAGGCTGGAAACCTTCTATACTAAGAATATCTCCCCGGACGAGCCATTTGCCAACTACTGGCGGGCAGCAATTAATAGAACAGCAAAGGCAGCACCCCCTATTTCCTTTACCTTACTTGATGGGAACGCCTTTGCAAGCAACAATCTTTCGGGTAAGTGGATACTGGTTGACTTTTTGGGTACCTGGTGTGGTCCTTGCCGACAGGAGCATCCGGGACTGGATAAATTTTATCAGTCAACCGTTTTGCAAAAGCCTGATACCATCGCACTGTTGACTGTGGCCTGTCGGGATACAAAGGACAAAGTGACCGCCTACATGGAGCAAAAGAAGTTTACGTTTCCCGTGGCTATGTCTGATGGTAAGATAGAAAAGATATATAAAGTAGAAGGCTATCCCACCAAGGTATTGATCACACCGGAAGGAAAATACATTACAGTTCCCTTTGGTGTGGATTGGGTGGGGTTCGTTAATCAATATGTAGGCATATAACATCCTGCACGTGCGGACAGCACAAGCCAAAGAGTTATCCCGTAGCCCAATCTAACCCCGATTTGTAATTGGGACTGTCCCCCGCTGGGGTTGAATCAGCTTGCGTTTTAAGCGCTATCAGAAGATGCCCTGATTACAAATCAGGGCAAGCCCGGCTCGCTACCTCTGTCGAGTTCGCCTTTCTCTCCGTCCTGCAATAGCAATATCCTTATTTATTTGTATACCTCCAAGTCCAGTTGTTAGCCAATTTCTTTACCTGTCCTAGGCCGGAAGAGACAAACTAAATGGCGTTGACGGGCCTGTTGTTTCTGCTCGGGAGCGATGTTGGCAAAGTGCTAGGAAATAAGTGGCAATGTACCTTATGAAGGTGGTTGATTGTATCCTCAGAGGTACTAATGCCTAACCTATCAATCCCATACTACCCAGTCCTTTACTTCTTGAACAGCAGCGCCCGGATAGGTTGAATACGGGTAATGACGTAGGTCGGGATCAGGAGCACCAGCCCAACTACCAGCAGGGTAATGGCATTGACGAGCAGAATGGTACCCCAGTCAAACACGATGGGGACGGTATCCATATAATAGTTGACAGGGTCGAGGGGGAGGAGCTGAAACCGGTACTGCACCCAACAGAAGAGAAGCCCGATGGCGTTACCAATGAGCAGGCCGCGCGTCACGATGTAGAGCCCTACCCGCAGAAAGATATTGCGGATCTGGCTGTCGGGGCTACCCAGCGTCTTGAGCAGGCCCACCAGCGGGGTGCGCTCCATAATCATCACCAGCAGGATAGAGATCATATTAAAGCAGGCCACGAATAGGATCAGCGTCAGGAATACGGCCGTATTGCGGTCCAGCAGGATAAGCCAGTCGAACAGCGGCCGAAAGCTTTCAGTCACTTTCTGCAGTACCATATCCGGCGACATCCGGTCAAAAACCTCCATCGCTACCTGGTCCAGTTGCTCAAAGTCTTTGAGGTAGATCTCGTAGGTACCTACCGTATCGGCGCCCCATTCGTTGAGGCGCTGCACCAGCGTGATATCACCGATGACCAGTGTATTGTCAAACTCTTCCAACTCCGTTTCGTAGATACCGACTACCTGCAACTTACGGGCTCGGGGCGGGTTCTGGACAAAGTACATCAGTACATCGTCACCGGGTTTGAGGCGTAGCTGGTTGGCGATCTTGCGGCTGATGATGATTTCGGTAGAGTAGCCACTATCGGGGTGCTGGATCAGGCGTCCTTCTACCAGGCTCCTCTCAAAGAGCGTCCAGTCGTACTGCTCATCTACCCCTTTGAGTACAATACCTTTTAGCTCATCAGGCGTTTTAAGAATACCTGACTTATGCGCTACGGCGTGCCAGTGCCTGATCTCGGGCATCTGGCTGAGGTCTTCGGCCAGGGGAGTCTTGCGGGACAGAGGGCCCTCCTCATAGGTATTGCTGAGGGTCAAGGCGCTGACGCGCAGGTGCGCTCCAAACAAGAAAACCTTTTGCTGGATCGTTTGCTTAAAGCCCAGCAGTACCGCAAACGCTACGATGCCTACCGCCACTCCGATGGCAATACTGGCTACGCCTATCCGTGATACGGTCGACGAAAATGAGCCTACTTTGTTGTGCCGGATGCGGCTGGATATGAACGAAGGGAATCGCAACAGGTAGCGTTAGGTTAGTATTCTATTAATTAATAATTTGGCAAAATTAACTGAAAAATCAAGCCGTGATGAACTTCATCCACTTTCTATCTCTGATCCTGCTCTGGTCATGTAGTACCAAAACACCGCAGACTACTGCCGGGCAGGAGAAAAAATCGGACCAGCCGGCGGTACAGGCCAAACCCGTATTGGGTATCGAACGTACCGGCGAATACCTACCCCTGCTCAAAGACAAGCGCGTGGCGCTGGTCGTAAATCATACTACTATATTCCCTAACGGTACCCACCTGGCCGATAGTCTGCAAAAGCTGGGGGTGAATATAAAAACAATTTTCGCACCGGAGCATGGTTTTCGGGGAATGGCCGCCGACGGAGCCGAAATAAAAGACGGAGTGGATACCCGGACGGGGCTATCGATCGTATCGCTGTATGGAAAAAACAAGAAACCAACCGAGGAGCAATTCAGGGAGGTGGACGTGGTGATCTTTGATATTCAGGATGTAGGCGTACGCTACTATACCTACCCCAGTACCATGCACCTGGTGATGGAGGCCTGCGCCGAGCAGGGCAAGAAGTGCGTAGTACTGGACCGGCCCAATCCCAATGGCCACTACATTGATGGTCCCGTACTGGATCGTAAGTTCGCTTCATTCGTGGGCATGAATCCGGTACCGGTGGTACATGGCCTTACCTCCGGCGAACTGGCCCTAATGATCAATGGTGAAGGCTGGCTTGAAGGAAAAAAGCCCGCTGATTTGACCATCGTACCCTGTCAGCAGTATACCCATCAAACAACTTATACATTACCTGTAAAACCATCGCCTAACCTGCCCAATATGCAGGCCGTGTGGCTGTACCCGTCCATCTGTCTTTTTGAGCCAACCATTGTGAGCGTAGGACGCGGTACCGATACGCAGTTTCAGGTAATCGGGGCTCCTAATCCGGTATTTGGCTCGTATACCTTTACTCCGGTTGAAAAACCCGGTGCGGTCAACCCGCCTAACGAGGGAAAGCTGTGCTATGGGAAAGATCTGCGTGATGTAGAGGCAAAGAACCTAGGCTTTTCGCTTAAATATGTACTCGACTTCTACAACAAGGCTCCCGACAAATCAAAGTTCTATACCAGTGCGAGGTACTTTGACCAGTTGGCAGGTACTGATATGATCCGTAAAATGATGGCCGAAGGAAAATCTGAAAAGGAGATCCGTCAGGCCTACGCGCCGGAGCTGGCCCGCTACAAAGAGATGCGGAAGAAGTACGTACTCTACGCCGATTAACCACAATAACCTACCCCTATGCAGGAATTTCAGGTATATCCTACCTACGAACACCTATCCCGAGCCGCCGCCGATGTGGTGGTCAGTACCTTACAGGGCAAGCCCAATGCGGTCATCTGTCTGCCGTCCGGAAGTACCCCCGTGGGTATGTTCCGTGAGCTGATACTTCGTCACGAGCAGGGCCTGGCGGATTTTTCCCAATGTACCTTTGTGGGTCTGGACGAATGGATAGGGATGGGGCCGGAGGATGAAGGCAGCGGGCGCCAGCTTCTGGACCGGGACTTTCTGCATCCCATCGGTTTTCGCCCGGAGCAGATCCTGTTCTTCGATGCCAGGGCCGAAAACCTGCAGGCCGAGTGTGAGCGCCTCAATGGGGCTATTGAACAATTGGGTGGCCTGGACCTGATCATACTGGGAATAGGTATGAATGGACATTTGGGCCTCAACGAACCCGGTACCTCCTTCGATACTTATGCGCACGTATCCGAGCTGGACCCTATCACCATCGAAGTAGGGCAGAAGTACTTCCAGGGGCCTACTCCCCTAACCGGAGGTGTCACCCTCGGACTACGGCATATGATGGAAGCCCGGCGACTGGTGCTTATGGCAAGTGGTGAAGCCAAAGCTCCTGTGATAGCCCGCGCCCTGAAAGGGGAGGTGACCGAAGCCTTCCCGGCCAGCCTGGTGCAGGAGCATCCTGATGCCTGGGTACTGGTGGATGCAGATGCCGCCTCGGCCTTCCTGTAGCCTGGCCTCTACCGGCATTATCTAATCCTTTTGCTCTATAATTTGTTACAATAGGGGGTACCCGCTTTACCCGTGCCACGGTTTCGAGCTGTGGCACGGGTAGCCTGTACTATCAATCCCTACCAGAATCACTCATTAAACTGCTATATGACACTTATCAAAGTAGCCGCCGGGGTGGTCAATCAGACCCCGATGGACTGGAAAAATAATACAGCCAATATCATAGGAGCCATCGAAGAGGCACGCCGCCAGGAGGTGTCGATATTGTGTATGCCTGAGCTATGTATTACGGGCTATGGCTGTGAAGACTATTTCTTATCGTATGATATTGTAGAGCAGGCTAAGAAATGTCTGCTGGAAATAGTGACGCATACTGCGGATATGATCGTAGCGGTAGGTCTGCCCCTCAGGCACAATCACCGGGTATACAACACAGCCTGTCTGATTGCGAACAAACGGATCCTGGGTTTTTATGTGAAGCAAAATCTACCCAACAACGGCATTCACTACGAGCCACGCTGGTTCCATGCCTGGACCCCCGGTGTTGTAAGCCGTACCGAAATAGACCAGATGCAGTACCCCATCGGGGACCTGATCTTTGACGTGTCGGGAGTCCGGATCGCCTTCGAGATATGTGAGGATGCCTGGATATCCAACCGTCCCGGCCGTTCGCATTACGACCGTGGGGTAGATATCATGCTCAATCCCAGCGCCAGCCACTTTGCCTTTAATAAATTCATGATCCGGGAGCGGCTGGTGATAGATGCATCACGTTCATTCGGCTGTAATTATATCTATACCAACCTCCTGGGTAACGAAGCCGGGCGGGCTATCTACGACGGGGATGCCATGATTGCTTCCAACGGAGCTTTGCTAACATCAAGTCCCCGGTTTAGCTACGAAGATTACCTGATCATCACGGCGGTTGTAGATACCGAGTACACCCGCCTCACGCAGGTACAGAACCTGGGAAGGCTTTCAAAAGAAGAGACCTGGAAGGTAGTAGCCACCTATGATTTTCCGGATATAGAGCCCGTGCGTCATCAGGTAGCGACAATGGAGCCCTTTGAAAGTGGGGGAGCCCTGAAGGAAGAAGAATTTGCCCGGGCTGTGTGTCTGGCCTTGTTTGACTACATGCGCAAGAGCCGTTCGCACGGCTTTACCATCTCGCTTTCGGGGGGAGCCGACTCATCAGCCTGTACGGCTCTGTGTGGTTTGATGGTCCGGCTGGCGGACGAAAGTATCGGACTGGATCGGTTCAAACAGAAGCTGAGCTATATCCTCAAGGTTCAGGAGGCCGAAACAGTAGAAGACATCTCCAAAGAGATTATTCATAACATCTATCAGGGAACGGAGAATAGCTCTGATGATACCCTAGAGTCGGCCCGTTCACTGGCGCTGTCCATTGGCTCTACATTCTATAATGTAAATATCAATGGGCTGGTCGAAACCTATACCAAGCTCATTGAGGAGCAGATCGGCCGGCAGTTGAGCTGGGATACCGACGATATAGCCATGCAGAATATACAGGCGCGGGTACGAGCCCCAAGCGTGTGGTACCTGACCAACATCAGCAACCATTTGCTGCTGTCTACATCCAACCGCTCCGAAGCGGCCGTAGGGTATGCAACTATGGATGGTGATACGGCGGGCGGACTTTCTCCTATCGCGGGTATTGATAAGCATTACCTGCGTCACTGGCTCCGCTGGCTCGAGACCGTCGGTTGTGACGTAAAAGGCAAGCACATCCGGATTGAAGGCCTCCAGAAAGTCAACAGCCTGCAGCCTACTGCTGAGCTACGTCCGCAGGAGTACAAGCAGACCGATGAGGATGACCTGATGCCGTACGAATTCCTGAACTCGGTGGAGGAGCTGGCTATCCGTGACAAAAAGCCCCCGATTGACTGCTACCGCAACCTGCTGGTACGCTTTGAGGGACAATACGCTCCTGAGCAGATGCTGCACTGGACCAAGCGGTTCTTTAAGCTATGGAGTCGTAATCAGTGGAAGCGCGAGCGCTACGCACCGTCTTTCCACCTCGACGACCACAACCTCGACCCCCGCACCTGGTGCCGCTTCCCAATCCTGTCGGGCGGCTACGAAAGGGAGCTGGAAGAACTGAGGGAGTACGCCGCCGAGAAAAGGATCAAGCGAGCCCGCCGGATTGGGTTTTAATAGATTATAAACCAAATTGTTAATACAAAATACCGTTTGATAAAATTGTTGTGCGGGTGTGGATAAAGTAACTATATTAGTATAGAATGTAACTTTATCCGCACCTGCACTATATGATCAAGAATGTTACAGCAGTACTACTGCTGGTACTAGTTGTTGCCGGTAAGGCCATAAGCCAGACGTTGTATATCAATGAATTTATGGCTTCTAATGCTTCAAAGGTAGCTGATGCCACAGGAGCCTACGAAGATTGGATCGAGATATACAACCCCAATTCCTCTTCTGTTGACCTCGCCGGGTACTACATAACCGATAACCTGTCCAATCCTACCAAGTACAAAATTCCATCGGGTTCATCTGCCACAGTTATTCCGGCGGGTGGATTTTTGCTTTTATGGGCCAGCGAAGCACTGGACCGGGGGCCTTTGCACGTAAATGTCAGACTATCTGCCGGTGGCGAGGAGATCGGCCTGACGGCTCCCAATGGTACCACGGTTGTAGATTCCTATGTCTTCGGAGAACAGCGAACCGATGTCTCCTTTGGACGGAATCAGAATGGCAGTTCCCAGTGGAGCTTCTTTTTAGAGCCTACTCCGGGCGCCAGCAATAACAATTCTACTGCGTATAATGATATACTGTCACCGCCGACCTTTTCTCAGCCCGCTGGCTATTCGGCTTCTTCCTTTAACCTGACGTTATCCTCCAACGACCCATCCGTTACTATCCTGTATACCCTGGATGGGTCTGAACCCGATGAAGCCAATCTTAATGGAAGTACCTTTACTTATAAAAACAGCTACGAAGAAGTACCCGGACAGGGTTCCGGACCGTTGCTCGACGCTACATTAAGAACCTATACGTATTCAGGCCCTATATCCATTACCGACCGCACCAGCCAACCCAACCGGGTATCCATGTACTCCTCCACCTACCAGCATACCGCTGTCTATCTGCCTGGCTTTCCGGTGTTTAAGGGTACTGTGGTCAGGGCCAAGGCTGTCAGGCAAGGGGCTCTGGCAAGCCCGGTAGTGACCAATACCTACATCGTTACACCCAATCAAAATCAACGCTTCACGATACCAGTTGTGTCGCTGGCCATGTCCGAAAAAGACTTGTTTGGGTACCAAGATGGCATTTACACCGCAGGTGTTGATTTTGACAATTGGCGGTATGGCGAACGTCAGACTCCTGCGTATGGTCCAGCCTTTCCAGGTAATTTCCGGCGGAGCGGCGAAGAGTGGGAAAAGGAAGCTAACTTCGAGTATTTTGCCGAGAACGCCACTGGCTCAGCTATTAATCAGCACATTGGGGTCCGACTTCACGGAGGGCATACCCGAGGCTACCCTCAGAAGACTCTCCGGCTGTACAGCAATACCTATTTTAACTACCCATTTTTCTCTTCTGTACCTTACACCAATCACAAGCGCCTACTGCTACGGAACTCAGGGAATGACTGGCGGCAGACCATGTTCCGGGATGCCGCTATTCAGGAAATGGTGAAGCATCTTAACTTTGATACGCAAGGTTATAAGCCTGCCATCCTCCTTCTAAACGGTGAGTACTGGGGTATTCACAATATCCGTGAGCGGTACGATAAGTACTATCTGAATACCAGGTATGGGGTGAACCCGGAAAATCTGGACCTGATCGAAAATAATGGAGCTGAAGTTGACGAAGGGGATATGGTGCACTATAATGCCATGTTTAGCTATATGGTCAAAAACGGCTCCTCAAGCAATGAACACTATTCCTACATCCAGACGCAGATGGACATTGATAATTTTATTGATTATCAGATTGCAGAAATATTTGCGGCAAATACTGATTGGGTCGAAAACAACGTCCGTAACTGGCGCCTGCGCACGCCATACCAGCCTAATGCTCCTTACGGGCACGACGGACGCTGGCGCTGGATGATGTTCGATACGGACCATGGGTTTGCCGGGAGTTATTCATCCGCGGAGCATAATACGCTGGAATTCGCTACTAACGAAGATCCTAATAAGTCTCCCGGGCCAGCCAGGACCTTTATACTCAGAAGCCTGCTTACCAACTCTACTTTTCGGACTGCCTTTATTACTCGCTTTAGTGACCTGCTCAACAGTACCTATCTGCCGGAGCGGACAGTACCCATCATTAATACCATGAAGCAGAGAATACAGCCGGAAATAGGTGAGCACATAGCTCGCTGGAAAACAAGCGGGGGGGTCAACGACTGGAACAACGAGGTCAATATCATGATTGACTTTGCGCAGCGTCGCCCCTCCATTATGTCCCAGCAGCTCAAAAATCATTTCTCACTATCAGATAGACGATCTATTACGGTCAATGTATCTAATACAGAAAATGGATACATAAAAGTGAATACCCTCACAATACTGCCGACTACGCCGGGAGTAAGCCAAAACGCGTACCCCTGGACAGGATATTACTTCCAGAATGTGCCGGTTACACTCACGGCCATGCCTAAGGCCGGATATAAGTTTGTGCGCTGGCAGGAAGGTAACAATACAATCTCTACCAACCCGGTACTGGTTTTAAACTTATTGTCTGATCGATCGGTCACGGCGGTGTTTGATCTGGATCAGGGTTTTGATTCCACACCTAGTGCCTATATACTGGCTAACTGTGACTACCGGTTTGAGCAGTGGAGCGCTGAGTCACCGGCTGGGTCCTTTCCGTCCAATATGGCCTTTGTATACATGAATCAGCAGGATCCAACTGTAACAGCCTCAATAGAGGGCTTCACTTCAGGCAGGTATAATTTCGAAAGTCGCAGCCGTGTCAACGGGCTTGGGAACGATGGAGTGTCTTTTATAAATACGACGAGTAATGATCCGAGTAGTGTCAATGAAGGATTTCCAATGGGAAAAGTGGGAGGAGCCCTGCTGGCGCTACGAACCACCGGCCTAAATGAGGTGTATGTACAGTGGACAGCAGGCACCTTACTACCCAATAACCGCGAATATGCTATCCGGTTACAGTACCGGGTAGGTGACAGCGGAGCGTTCCAAGATGTATTGGACCCGCAGGGGCAGCCCGTAGAGTATTCCCGAAATGCTCAGGCAGGGCACAGCCAGGTGATGGGGCCGGTAGCCTTACCAGCGGCGGCTCTCAATCAGTCCTACGTTCAGTTATTCTGGCGTTACTACATGAAGTCTGGATCGGGTTCGAGACCGCAGCTTCGGCTGGATGATATCATAGTGAGCCGCGGACGCTGTGAAAGCCTAAGCTCCGGCGACTGGAACAGCGCCTCCCGGTGGAGCTGCGGTCGTATCCCCTCTATCTGTGATGAGGTCACCATTAGGCAGGGACATGTCATTACATTGGGGGGTGATAATGGGAAAGCGAGAGCTATACAGATTGAGGGCTCTGGCCGCCTAGATATGACGGCTAGCACCCAACTGAATCTGGGGGAGAACTAAGCCCCTCCTAAATCCTGTTACAAAACCTGAGAGCTGCCTGAAAACCTACCCAGCCGTAGGTAGTGATGCCATCATCAAACCGGTTGCCAATCCAGATGGGTTCCAGGCCGCGCCGGGTGCTGGTATCTATCAGACCGGCGTAAGGGGTGTGCAGCAGGTTAAGCGTAGGTCCCAGCGAAATAGCTACGCGTGGGCTTAACTTCTTCTCCAGGGCCACCGTAATGCGGTAATGACCGGCTTGAGGCTGACGCCAGAACTGGCGCTGTATCGCCATTCGGCTGGCGACCAAGTCACCATTCAACATCCAGCCACGACCCAGTCGGCGGGCGGTACCTATGCCGTAGCCTATACTACCCAGTGGTTTTCCTGGAAGAAAAGCATTCATACCAAACGTAAAAATATTATAGAATCCGGCTACGCCTGTTTTGAAGGAGGCATTGAAGTAATTGAGTTCGTCGGTAGAAACTTCATAGCGGCGGTAGCCGTTTTGGCGGACATAGCTGAAAAAGCCAAATGGTGTGGTAGCCGATGAGTCGGCGTAGTTGAGAAAGCCAAGCTGGTGTCCCTTCTCCACCACCTGGGCATAGTTGAGGCCGGGCGTTACCTGCCAGCCATTGAGCTTACGACCAACAACATTGGCCCAGCCCGATATTTGCAGGCCGTGGAAGTCCTCCGCGGTGGCGTTGGCCGTGCCGGCAATCTGAACCCCACGAAAGTCCCCGATGTTGAGGTTTCCAAAGCCGGCTATCTGTATGCCCTGTACATCCCTACCTACCAGATTGGCCAGTCCGGCTACTTGAATACCCTGCACATTCCAGCGAACAATATTAACCACACCTCCTACCTCAAGGGCACCTACACCCAGTGAGTAGCCGGCAATGAGGTTGAGCGAGACATCATTAATAACGTTTCCGCTTAGCTGATGGTTGGTACCAATAAAGGGAAGTATGGATGCCTGGAAGGGTCGGTATAGAGTATCCGTGATATTCTCGGTATGAATAGCCTGCTTGGTAGAGGCAAACGCATAAACGAAGGCATCACCTACTTCCTGCAGGCGCTCTTTCAGAGTATGGGCCGGGCGGGGGGCAGTTGTATCGGGTTCGGCAGCAGGTACCGGTGCGGACACTACCTGCGGCGAACGCGGAATCTCTACCCTGGGCTCTACCCGCGACTGTACCGTATCGTGACGCGACAGAATGCGCGGATTCTGGCGTTCGATATGACGAATCGTATCGGCAGTGAGTGATATGGTCAGGTAGTAGTCCTGGCGACGGGTTACTTCAACAGAGCGGGCCGAATACTCTTCCTTCCTGACTTCCAGCCGTAGGTTTGGCTGGGCCGCCGGGAGCTTTATGCGGTAGTAGCCGTACTCATTACTCACGGTAGATACCAGTGAGTTGGCCTCGTATATACTGGCGTCACGCAGGCGTTCCCCCGTTTTTTTATCAATGATATACCCGTTGAGGAAGAAGTTGTCAGGCTGGCGCTCGGGCTCAGCAGCTACTTTCTGTAAGATAATGTACTTCCGGCGCTCCTTGAACGTAACCGAGCCTTTAAAAATATCATTCAAGATTTCGCGAACACTCTGGTTGCTAGCATTGACCGATACACGGGCCTTTACATCAATGGCATCGGGGCTGTACGAGAAACTGAATCCTCCTTTCTCGCCAATCTGACGAAGTACTTCCTCGATACGCTCATTGGTTACTTTTATAGAAATACGATTTTCGAGCAAGGGCTGGGCCATCAGGTTGCCGGTACTTAGCCACCCAATAACTAGTAATATAAATATTCGATATGTAAGAGTAGGATTCACTGGAATAAGCGAATTAGTAATAAATGAACGGATAGAGGTAGGAAGAGCGCCTGCCTTAATGTATAGGGAGTATGTTGGTACTTATATAATCTGATGATCAGAAATCGAGAATTGATAGACTATTGACATCCTTTTCCTTCCAGCCAGTAGGTTTCACCCTGCTGCTGTATGCGCAGGTTCAGCGTTTCGGCAATGACAGCCAGCGTAGCATCCAGCGTTTCCTGCTCTAGGCGGACGGTCAGGCGGCAGTTAGCCAGTTGCTCGTTCGATAGTCGTACATCGGCATGGTAGCCGCTCCGGAGCGACTTCACCACTTCATCCAGACTGGTAGCCGTAAACTCAAACACCTGGGTACGGTAGGCCGCCATGTTGGGGTCAGCCGCTATACTGCGTAGTATGGTATCGGCCTCGATCTTTACGCCTTCACCCGGGGTAAGTACCGCTTTTCGTGATGCTTTGCTTACCTCTACTTTACCGGTTTTTACATCCACACGTACCGCTTCGTCGTACGCTTTGACGTTGAATGAAGTACCTACTACCCGTACCTCAGTACCATTGGCATCGATGATGAACGGATGACTGGCGTCGGGCGCTACGTCAAAGAATGCTTCTCCTGTAAGAGATACCGTACGCAGGTCGCCGTCCAAGCCTTCAGGGTAGGTTAGGGTAGAGTGGTGGTTCAGGAACACCTTGGTGCCGTCGGGTAGAGTTTTCTCAAATGTGTTGTTTTTGGTGCTGATACTTACCAGTTCGGGGGTTGTCTTATGGGTTAGGAGGAGCCAGCCAAAGGCCACCGCCACCAGCGCCACCACCGCAGCCGCCCAGAAAGAGGGGCTCAGCTGGCGCTTGACGGGCATGGGCTTCACGATAGCCTCGGGCTTACGAACAGGGGCGACAGAGGGTTCCGGAGCGGTGTCAACCGTATGCATACGCATACGCATCTTCTCCCAGGCGGCGTCGGTATTGACCTGCATACGCTTCTGACCCACTGCCTGGCTCCGCTCCCACAGCTTACGATAAGCCGCCAGCTCGGAGGAGCGATCGGGTGATGCCTCCAGCCATTGTCTGACCTGTTCTATTTCCGCGGCGGTGGCGGTACCTGCCAGGTAGCGCGCCAGTAACTCGTCGGAAAAATGTTCGTTAGGTGTATTCAAGGGTATATGCTGAAAAAAACGGTCAAAAAAACAAGAGAACCAGCCAAAGCAGTGATGGCAGGTAGTCGGCCAGCTCACTGCGCAATATTCGTAATGCCTTCCCGATCTGATTTTCGACTGTTTTGATCGAAAGTCCCAGCCGGTCGGCTATTTCTTGGTACTTCAACTCCTCAAAGCGGCTCATCCTGAATACCAGTTGGCACTGCTCGGGAAGTCGGTTTACCGCCTCCTCGATGCGTTCTTCGAGTTCACTTCCGTAAATGGTTTCGGTGACGGCTTCGTATCCGGGCGACTGATAACTCAGCGAATACTCCCGGTGGGCCTCACGTACCTGATAGTGCTTGATCTTATTCAGGCAATGGTTGTGTACGGCCCGGTACAGGTAAGCCTTCAGTGACAGCGTTATTTCCAGGTCAGAACGCTTTTCCCAGATGCTCATAAATACCGTCTGAACCATTTCTTCGGCTTCATCCTCATCCTTCAGCAATGAGTTCGCATACTGACACAGACGTTCGTAATAGGTACGGAACATCTGCTCAAAGGCGGACTCATGGCCTTGCCGAATGGCTGATACAATCTCTGTGTCGGATAACTGCACGAATGCGTCTTGTTTTTTTCCGTACAAAAGTAAGGAATCGCCATCGGTAACAGTCGCGGAATATGGAAGAACGGTTGCTACCAAGTTTAAATCTATTTTCTCTTAGGACAGTCAACGAGGGAGTTACCCCCATTCGAAAGAAAAAAATATTTTTTTTGGGGGAGGGATAGGGGGGAGGGCGTTGTGGGATGTCTTGGTAGAAACGGAGCAGTAAACGCACCAGCTTTTGTAACACATAACCTTCATTAAAATTAGTAAGTATCAATTATCATTTGTTAGCCATGAAAAAAAGTATCACTTCCATCCTTTTCAGTGTAGCCATCCTGGGTCTGTTGCTTTCAATGCAATCATGTCTTTTCATTAACTCCATTGATGGTGATATCGCCCCCCGGGGTGTTAGTACCCGTGAGATCAGCCTGATTGATTTTGACCGTCTGGAAATGGGCCACGCCTTTCGGGTAAGGGTACGCCAGGGCAATACCTTTAAAGTTGTAGCCACGGGCGAGCTTAACGATCTGGACGATCTGGATGCCTTTGTCGATCGCAACGGTCTGCTGACCATCCGCTACCGCAACCACTGGCGGTCACGTCGTGATCGCATGGATATCGACATCACCATGCCCAGCCTGCGTGGCGTACGCTTCTCGGGTGCCAGCGAATCTACCATTGAAGGCTTTGAAGACCAGCGTGTCATTGATATGAACCTGTCAGGAGCATCGCGTTCTACCTTTACCGGATCTGCCGAGCGCCTGACGCTGGATCTGTCAGGAGCGTCAGAACTGATACTGCGTGGAGAAGGCCGCTACCTGACCGGAGATATGTCTGGAGCCTCTGATCTAAGGAGTACGGACTTCCCGGTAGAGGAGGCTGACCTGCACCTGTCGGGTGCCAGTAAGGCCCGGGTGTCGGCTTCTAAGTACCTGAAAGTAGACGCCAGCGGTGCCAGCAACGTGTACTACCGGGGCAACCCCACCATTGAGCAGCGTCTGTCAGGAGGAAGCAAAATCAGCCGCGATTAACCATAAACCAACCATCTGACAAAGCAGGGCAGCCACGGCTGCCCTGCTTCTTTTTTGTGGCAAGCGCAATAGGGGGCGTATGAAAAAATTGTAAACTCTTTCTCCGATTTTATTACATCACCATTACATCCTCTTCATATTGGGGTGATGTACCAGAAGGATATTTGCGGATACAAAAACAACTCACCCAGTATGTCCCGTTTGTATCCTATTTCTCAGCTTTCCGGTGGACTGGTAGCCGTAGCTATGTGCCTGACGTCATGCCAGGACCACAACTTACCAGCAGATGTACCCACTACCGAGGTACAGTTTGCCAATCACTCGGTAACGCCTGTTCTGGCAAAAACTACTCCGGCATTCAGCAGTATCAAGATGTACTCGCTCATCGGTAGCGACGATCAGCTCAGCGGTTCGTCTTCTTTTGTGTTTGGGGGCTCGGCCGACGGAGCCGGTATGCTCAGAAACAGCGATGGTACCTTTACCATGCTTGTTAATCATGAAGATAACTTTGCCGTCTCACGCATCTCACTGGACAAGACTCTGAAGCCTACCAAGGGAGAGTACATCCTGAACTCGGATGGTGGGGTCTGGCGTCTGTGCTCGGCTACCATGGCAACTCCTAAGGAGCATGGGTTTGGCCCGTTGTTCCTTACCAGCGGTGAGAGTGGTGAAGAGTCGCGTACACACGGCGTAAACCCGTATGCGGATGCTTCACAGGCAGGTGTATCCAGAGAGCTGCCGGGTCTGGGACGCTGGAGTGCCGAAAACTCCGTACCCCTTCCTAAAACAGCTTTTGCAGGTAAGACCGTAATCATCATCGGTGATGACGACAGCGGTACCTACGGCGGACAAGTAGTTATGTACGTAGCCAACAGCGTAGGTGATCTGGACAACGGAACGCTGTACATGCTGCGCCGTACCGACAAAAACCAAACCGAGACATCCATGAAAGTGGGTGAAAAGCATCAGGTTGAGTTTGTGAAAATAGAAGATCACAAGAGCCTGACCGGTAAGCAGCTGAATGAAAAGGTTAATAGCCTGCAGGCTGTGAAGTTTGGCCGGGTGGAAGACATTGACTATGCCAAGGATGGCAAAGGTCGTGACGTGTACTTCAACGTAACCGGACAAAATAACACCGGTGCTAACGCTGACTACTCCCGCTCCAAGTACGGCCGCGTATATCACCTGGCTCTGAATGATGATCTTACTACCGGTACTTTGGAAGTACTGCTGGACGGTGATGACCGCGCCAGCCAGGCCAAAGAATTCCAGAACGTGGACAACATCTGCGTGACCAAAAACTACATCTACGTACAGGAAGATCCCAACGGCTACGGCGACGAAACCCACGACTCACGCATCTACCAGTACAATCTGAAAACGAAAGAGCTGAAAGTGGTAATGGAGCTTGATCACCGTCGCACGGCTGCTGATGCCGCCAAGTACAACGTAGGTGGTACCTCGGGACTTGGTGACTGGGAATACGGGGCGCTGGTGGATATCTCCGAAGAGACCGGAGTAGCAAATACGTTCATGCTGTGTATCCAGCCTCATACCTGGCGTGCTGACAAGCTGAAAGGTGTTGACGGTGGCTCTAAGCGCCTGAACGAAAATCAGGCTTCTCAGATCGTGATCCTGCAGGGACTTCCCCGTTAGTTTTTAATAATTTAATTAGTTGATAGATGCTACACGTCTGACGATCTGCACTTGCGGATCGTCAGATTCGATTTATGAAGGTACCGTATTCTTACTTCTGACACTACTCCTATAATCTACCCGCGTACCCCAAGCCACTCTCCGTATGCGCTTATTTTCTTACTCCCCCGACTCTGATAAATTCCGTCTCCGCCTTAACCACGCCCTTATTCTGGTAGGTACTTTGCTCATGATAGGGTACCTCGGCTGGCAGGTGTATAACAGCCCAACCAAGGCCGTACAGCCAGCGGCAACGGTTGAAAAAGTGCTGGATCACTACCGGCAGGAGCTGGCTCTACTGGATACAGCAGTACATAGCCTCAGAGTAGCCGTTGTAAGTCATGAGCCAGAACCGGTAGTACAGGAGCGATTCAGACAGGCCCGCTATGCTTGGAAACGGGTAGAGTGGCTGGCTGAATACTACCATCCCACTACCGCCAAAAGTATCAATGGCCCCGCCCTGGTGGAGGTAGAGGAGGATGATCCGCTGGCGACGGAGATACAGCCCGAGGGCTTTCAGGTAGTGGAAGAGTATCTGTTCCCAACTGTGTCGAGTGATGATACCGCCGCCCTTAACCATGAAATAGCAGTACTCCACTCCAACGTCAAGCGGCTGCGCAAAGTAGCCGTAGATCATACCAGCGAAGCCCATCTCTTCGATGCGATGCGTTTGGAGTTGTTCCGGGTCGTATCACTGGGTATTACGGGCTTTGATTCACCCGTCGCTACGCACTCCATCCCTGAGGCTGCGCAGGCCATCGGGTCGGTTCGTGATAACGTGGATTTGCTGATCAAGGACAGAAGTCAGGTACCGCCTTCGTGGGCTGCTTTTGATTCGTTAGTTATACGGGCTAAGCAATCTTTGGACCAAGCTGATTTTAACCACTTCAACCGCCTTACCTTTATCCGCTCCTGCGCCAATCCGTTGTCGGAGGCTCTCTACCGCGTACAGCAGGAACTGCACATTGCTCCCTTTCAGGAAAGACGACTATTACGTACCACAGCCCGCTCACTTTCTGACCCTAATGCCTTTAATGCGGCTTACTTTGTAGCCTCTCCGGCCGATGAGCCCACTCCCGAGCGTACCCTGCTGGGGCAGAGGCTCTTCTTTGATCCGGTACTGTCCGGTAACAACCAGCGTAGCTGTGCCTCCTGCCACCAGCCCGACAAGGGGTTTTCGGACGGGGTACCCAGGAGCACTAGTTTAACGAATGGGAAAACGGTACTGCGCAATGCACCTACGCTTTGGAACGTAGCCTATCAGGCGGCTCAGTTTTATGATTCGCGGGTGACTTTTCTGGAAGACCAGGTGGTAGATGTCATTGCCAACCCCAATGAAATGCATGGATCGCTAAAGGAAGCAGCCAAACAACTCTCAGATAATAAAGAGTACCTTCGACAATTTAAGGCAGCCTACCCCGCGGAAGGCATTACCGAGCATAGCCTGAAAAATGCCCTGGCCAGCTACCTGCGCTCCCTGCAAAGCCTGGATAGCCCTGTAGACCGGTACCTGAGAGGTGAGAAGGTGAGCCTTAGCCTGGAAGAGCAGGCGGGCTTTAACGTATTCATGGGTAAGGGCAAATGCGCTACCTGCCATTTCTATCCCCTATACAACGGTACTGTACCACCCGGCTATGAGCTGACCGAGAGTGAGGTGCTTGGGGTGCCGGCTTCGGCCAGAAGTAATCAGCTTGATGCTGATCCCGGCAAGTACGGGCTGCACCCGGTCCGCAAAAACAAGCACGCCTTTAAGACGCCTACCTTACGCAATGTGGCCCTCACGGCTCCGTATATGCACAACGGTGTGTACCAAACGCTGGAAGAGGTAGTTGAGTTTTATAACAATGGGGGAGGAGCCGGGCTGGGCTTTTCGCTGGATAATCAGACCCTGCCCGGAGATTCACTCAACCTAAGTACTTCCGAGAAAAGGGCCCTGGTAGCCTTCATGAAAAAACTGACCAGTACTCCTGCCAGTGCGGCCGCCTCTGTAACAGCGGGTGCAGTAGCCAGAAGAAATTAATTTTTCAGCCATTGTGGATACTGGTGGCTATCCTGGGTTGCCGGGTAGCTACCTGAGTACCTTTAAATAAGATATTGGAGTACTCTATGCAAATCTATTGACATTTAGTAGATTAATTGTCTGCTTTGTATTCAGGAAAAGCAGGCAGGGTATGATCTATCAGAAATTCAAGCCATCCATTCATTTGACTCCTTACGTAGAGTGCTACTACCTGTGGGAGTCTCAGGTCTATCTGTCGGCGCCCCTGCAGGTAGAGTCACCGCCCACTGGCTATACCTCCCTGATCTTCAACTACGGTGATCCGTACCGTGTGATCAACGAGAAATATAAAGATGTACCGACGCCTGCGACCTTCTTGAGCGGACAGGCTACCAAAAGTTATCGGCTTCAGCTAAGTGGCCAAATCGGTATAGTCGGAGTGGTCATGAAGCCTTCGGCCATACATACCCTGTTCGGGATTCCGATGTATGAAATGTCGGACGAGCGGATAGCGATGGAGGATGTACTGGGGAAGGAGGCCCTTTATCTGCACGAACAAATCCTTGAAGCAGGTACAGCTGCCGGCCGTATCCAGACTATCGAGCAGTTTTTGCTCCGTAAGCTAAGCCAGCCCAAGGGTGCCTTTGACCGTACTGACTACGTAGCAAACCTGATTATGGAGAAGAGAGGTGTACTGCCCATTCGTGATCTGATGGATGAGCTATACGTATGTCAGCGGCAGTTTCAGCGACATTTCCTGAAGAAAGTAGGTGTCAGCCCCAAGTACTATGCCCGCATCAGTCGTATCAGTAAGCTGTGCGCCCTGATGGCCCAGAAGCAGTGGAAGATACAGGACTGGCATGAGCTTATCGCCACCTATGGCTACTATGACCAATCCCACTTCATCAAAGAATTCACAGAATTTACTGGCAAATCGCCCTCTTTGTACATAAAAGGCAATAGTGAGCTGGCTAACTACCTATAAGTAGAAAGTCGTTTTTTTACAATACCAGCAAGTACCCTCATAGTACCTTTGTCATGTCAATTTATCTAAATCATAGCCATGAAAAAGTTACTATTAGCACTGCTGGTACTACCCAGCCTATTCGTGTATGGACAAAGTGAAAGCGACCATACAACCAAGCTCTGGACCGAGGCCGACCGGAAGTACACTGTCGACAATATGGTCCGAACTAAAAATGAATTAGTCAGGGAAACCGAACATCTGACACCCGAGCAATGGGCCTTTAAGGAGTCGCCGGACCGCTGGTCGATTGGTGAAGTGGTCGAGCACCTGGCTCTGTGGGAGATTATCTGGGCGCGTGAAGTGAGTATGGGAAGCCGTAACACTCCTCAGCCCGAGCTCAACAAAACCAGTCGCCCCGACAGCTATTACACTACCTTTATCGTTGAGGACGCCCCGCATGTGTCACCTGATTTTTCCAGACCTACGGGCTTTATCAAGGGGAAGGATAACCTGACCTACTTTGTAAAGCTGCGGGACCAGACGATACAATTTATAGAAACAACCCAGGCTGATATGCGGGCGCATTTTGAGCTTACCGCTACGCCGAATCCGCGTAATATGCATCAGGTGTACCTGTTTCAGTGGGGCCACGTAGACCGACATCTTAAACAAATCCGGAAGATAAAAGCGCATCCCAACTATCCAAAGTAGATAAACTATACATCCACTTACAACCATAACTACTCATAGCAACTATGGAAACCATTAAAACCGAAAACCTGACCGACCTGACCCGTAAAGGTACCTGTATAGAGTTCTTCTCTGCCTATCAGGAGATGGACCTCGAGCGAATGATCAATCTGGCTGCTCCGGAGGCTACCGTGTGGTTCAAGCCACTGGGGGAGGATGGCAAAGGCCTCTTCCGTGAATTTGGCAAAACCGTATGGAGCCTGCTTATGGACTCTTTTCCTGACTTGGATAATACCGTTGATACCATCACTACCGAAGGAGATGAAATAATCTGTAAAGTATCCATATTTGGTACTCAGAAAAAAGATTTTTTAGGTCTCCCTGCCAAAGGACTTCGCTTTGAGAGTGATCATATATTCATTTTCCATTTTGACGAAGCGGATCGGATCCAGCATCTGAGGATCAACTGGGATCACGACAGCTTTGTGAATCAGTTATCCAGCAAGTAGTTTATATTATAACAGACAAAGCAGGCCGGTGGAGAATACCCACCGGCCTGCTTTGTGCTTTAGTACCTTGTGGCTACCGCGAGTTTGCAACTGGTAGCAGCGTGGCAATCAGTAAAGTCAAAGCTGTCATACCTGCACTTTACGAGTGGTTTTTAAGCGCTACTCAGGCTATTGTACTTTTTAGATAACTGGATATTTGTTTTATATATAATTTAATTATATATCTAAATAGTTAACCCTATTTAAAGCATGATCCTGCTATGAGCTTTTGTCTACATGTATTATTTATCCTGCTCCTCCAGCAGACTACTACTGGGAATAATGGCGCTAGTAGTACTACCATTGTTTCACAGGCTGATACAACTGTCTATACCGTTGTCGAGTCACCTCCCGAGTTTCCAGGGGGAATCAGTTCTCTCAGGCATTATATTGAAAGAAATAGCAAACTACCTATCGCCGCGAAAAAAGGTAAGAATACCATAACGATAGGCCTGAAGCTTCTGGTAGAGCGGGATGGTCAGATATCTGCAGTTGAGGTAATGGAAGTGGATGGAGTGGAGGGACGTAAACAGGAAAAGTATGAGCAGGAGGCACGACGCATTGTATCTGGGATGCCGAGGTGGAAACCTGGATCGCAGGATGGGAGGCGACTGAGAACCTATTTCTGGGTACCTATCCTATTTAAAAGAATATTTTAATAGCTGGACAAGGAAGCTACATCTGGAAATGTTACCAGAATTTGGAGCTCTATACATCTGCCTTCACCCGAAACCAGTAAGTTTGCCGCGTGAAAAGAGAAACCAGACGTATTGATGAGTACCCTTCGCCGCATTGACTATCTGCTGATTATTATTGGAGTGATACTAGTCTATGGGTTAGGCCTATTCCTACCCATTCTTAATTCAGATCCGGCTTTCAATGCCGCCGTGGCTCTGCGAATGTACCAGTCGGGTGACTATGTGAGCCTGGTTGATCAGTTTACCCCCTACCTGGATAAGCCTCACCTGTCTTTCTGGCTGGCCGCGGCCTCCTTTGAAGTATTTGGCGTGTCCGCCTGGGCGTATCGGGTACCTTCTCTCCTCGTTTCTATACTGGGGATATATGCTACCTATAGCCTGGGCAAAGAAGCTTACAATAAAGAAACAGGCTGGCTGTCGGCTGTAGTACTGGCTACTATACAGGCGCAGATCCTGGCCAACCATGATGTCAGGATGGACGCCCTGCTGACGGGCTTTGTGGCCATTGGTGCCTGGCAACTGTTCGAGTACCTAAAGTACGGTCGGGTCAGTAGTCTCCTCTGGGGAGCCGTTATGGCGGGACTGGCTTTCAACGTGAAGGGCATGGTAGGAGTGGGTGTACTTGGTATCGCCTTTTTGGTAGAGGTACTGCACCAGCGGGCTTGGCTCCGGTTATTTTCGGGGGCACTGGTGGGGGCGGTACTTGCTTTTGTCATTACCATCAGTCCGGTACTATGGGCATTTTACATACAGTTTGATCAGCATCCTGAACAGGTAATAGCGGGTAGGACAGGCGTTTCGGGAGTGCGGTTCATCCTGTGGGACCAGAACTTTGAGCGGATGGCCGGAGGACGTTTCGGACAGGCCGGTGCCAATGATCCCTTCCTGTTTTTTCATACGTTACTGTGGGCGGCCTTACCCTGGCCACTGCTCATCTATGCCGGCTGGATCACCCGCTTCTTTCGCTTCCGGCGGGTACGTGCGCAGGAGTGGTTTACGGGTGGTGGAGCGCTGGCCTGTATGGTACTCTTCTCTTTTTCGTCATTTAAGCTTCCCCACTACCTCAATATTCTGTTTCCGCTGATGGCCGTATGGGTAGCGGGCTGGGTGGTAGATGCCCGGCAGACCGGCAGGACCGGCAGGCTACGGTTTATCATCTGGGCACAGCACATTGTACCTGCCCTGATGGTGGTAGCCGCTCTGGTATTGAGCCTATGGGTATTCAGGCAGGGCACCGGGTTGATCCACATAGTACTCATCGCTTTGGGAGGTGTAGGCCTGGCCTTCTATCTATATACCATCAAAGAGGCACTTCGGCGGGCACTGGTATTCTCGGCGCTGGGTGCTCTGTACGTCAATGCTATTCTGAACGGGCTGATCTACCCTGAGCTGGACACTTACCAGGCCGGTAACCAGATGGCAAAGGTGATAAAGCAGAAGGGGATACCCGCCGACCAGGTTTATTTTGCCGAAGGTAGCCCGTTGTTCTACGATCTTGAACTGGGCATTGAGCGAATCATCCCTTACGTGACACCAGAGCAGGCACAGGAACACCTTCTCAGGCATACTACCCTCTGGCTCGTTGTGGCCCCGGAGCAGATACAGGAGTACACACAGGCAGGGGCCCGGGTCGTGAGTCAGGAATGCTTCTCTGACTTTCACATCACCCGTCTGACTGGCCAGTTCCTCTATCCCGCCACCCGGGCAGGTACCTTAGGTAATTACTGTCTGGTCGAGCTGAGGCGGTAGAGGTTGCAGCTTGTGAATCCGTGAAGGGAGGAAGAATAGCTACTTTCTTCCCCTCTTCCTTTTATCCTCCCTATTTGATCATCCCGTACCTAGCCTTGGCCCGGCTGCGGGACATGCCATCAAAGTGCCACCATTCGGTAGGATTGACCGAGAACCCTGCCTGAGTCATAGCCCGGCGGAGCAGACCGCGGTTAGCTACCTGTTGCGTAGTAAGTTTGCCCTCGCGTAGCATCTGCTGTTCGGTGCGGGGGTACGCCAGCGGGCCAAAGTAGTCGTACTTGGTACCCATGTCCAGCGGCTTTCCGGCTGAGTCAGCTACGGTAAGGTCTACGGCACAGCCAAAGTTATGAATAGAGCCTATCTTTGGATCTGCTACGTACTGCGGCTTCTGCCGTACGGGCATATCCAGCGCATCCCACAGGATGTACTGCACGGAGTTGGGGCGGGCTGCGTCGTAAACCAGCAGTCGGTAGCCGGGCTTGACTTCATTCAACAGTTTGTTGGCCCGGGCCAGCTTGCGGGCCATGTCGGGTTGCATATAGGCACGGGTCAGGTCGCCGTATACGTCCTTGCCGACAAAGTTGTCAGTAGTAGAGTACTTCAGTTCTACCATCAGCGTCGGATCTACCTTCTGAATATCTACCAGCCCCTGCTCAATCATCTTCTTCTCCAGCTCCGGCAGTGTGTCACCTTTTTTTGGCGAAGTGTTATTCGTGGTGTCGGTGGTATGCTTTTTTAAACTGGTAGTAGGTGTAGTGGGTTGATTTATAGTTTGTTGCTCTTTCGAATGACTTTGGCAGGCACTGGAAGCTCCAATCAGTAAGGGTAGGTACAGGAAGGCCAGGGTCTTTAGCATATAGATTAATTTTGGATTGTTAGTTAGGGACTAAATAGCTTCTCAGAATACAAGTAAAGCTTCTACTTTTACAAATACTCTATATTTATTGGCAAAAATCGGCAAGTTTTGGCTATTATTACTGAATATTTAGTTGATAATAAGCATGAACGATGAAAGTACAATAGATATGGAGAGATTCTGAAAGCTCGAAATAGGTCGTTCACACTAATGCACACAGGATGAATAAGATCAGACTTTTACTGGCTGATGATCACCGCGTACTGGTGGAAAGCCTGGCTATGCTTGTGGCTACAATGGATGGAGTCGAAGTGGCAGGAATTGCAAATAACGGTCAGGAAGTACTAGAAAAGCTGGAACAACAGGAAGTGGAAGTGGTACTGTCGGATCTGCATATGCCCGTTATGGGAGGGATAGATCTGGCGTACCAGGTAAGTAAAAAGTTTTCGGATGTAAAGGTACTTCTTCTAACTATGGACGAAGAACCTGTCATTATAAAAGAAGCACTTCGGGCAGGAGCCAAAGGCTATGTTTTAAAAAACGCCTCCCGCTCCGATCTTGAAGAGGCGCTACGAACCGTTATGTCAGGCGGTGTGTATCTTCATGACAGAATCAAAGAACTACTGGCCCAGGCTGATGCCAACGGAAATGGCCATGATGGAGATGGCCAGATTGGCGGCCTTACCAACCGGGAGATTCAGGTCATACGCTATATTATCAACGAAGTACCTACTGCCCAGATAGCCGAGGAAATGTTCATTGCTCCCACTACTGTAGAGACTCATCGTAGAAATATCTTCAAGAAACTTAATATTCACAGCGTCATCGGACTTACCCGTTTTGCTATCCAGCATGGGTTAATAAAATAATGTTTAGAGAGTAGACGCACTACCTCTCCAGGAAGTACTATACGTATTGTTGTATTTATATAATAAACGATAGAACTATGGAGGTGAGGGGGTGATTTTTTTGCTATTATTATGTAACTCGCTTTTCGTAATAATAATATGTAAAAACTCATCCATCCAAATCCATGAAGTATTTCAACTCTCTGGCAGTGTTACTGCTACTCTGTGTCTCTTTAATTACTGGTTGTAAGAAGAATGGTGAACCGATTGATCCGTTAGTGGAGCCGTCGCCTTACATTGGTCTCTGGGCGGGTACTACCAATGCCGGTGACTCCCTGAAGTTTACAGTTTCAGATGTACAGGGTAAAATCATGCTGACGGGCTACGATGTAGACGTTAAAATGAAATACAATGGAAATAACATCACCATCAAGCAGAAAGAGACTAATTCATCGGGCTATGCCGAAGTAGTAGACAGTAAAGTTAGTTACAAGCTGAATGGAATAGATATCAATTTTAACTTCACTAGCCCGACTACGCTGGTAGGAGCTTACAAAGGCGAGTTTCCCATGCCTACCCCAACTGTAATCGAGGGGACATTTACGGCGAAGAAAAAGTAGCTATATAGTATTCATATTAAAAGAAAAGCCCGGAAGTTAGCTTCCGGGCTTTTCTCTTTATTTCTTCTTCTGGTTAGCTTCCCCCCAGCTTACTTTGAACTTCCCGTCGGTTACGGTGATTTCATCAGTCTCTTTGGTCTTCTTGGTATTGTCGTGGTCGTGCGGATCGCCGGTTACCAGCATTCCCCCGCCCGCAGCCGTGATGGCTTTTTTCTCCAGGTTAGCCACCAGACCGTATCCGCCTAGTGTCGCCATTGTTCTCTTCTGATAGTACACGCCCTTCATTTTAGCGTCAAAGGTACCTTCGATGGATTTATCAGTTATGGCCGTTACGGTTACGGTGCCAGATACTGATTCGCCATCATGGAAGCCGTGTCCCATTTTCTTGGTTTCTTCGGTATAGTCTACCAGGGCGTAGCCGTTGGGTATTTCCTGGGCTTTTTCGTATTTGGATTCCAGCTCGCGCATGGTAAGTACCGGGTAGGTGCCGGGCTTGAGCTCACCAAAGTAGTATAGTCTGATCCAGAGCTGTACATCCGGATTGACCTCCATACCGGCAATAGCCAGGTAGTTAAAGTCACTGACGGGGATTTTGAGGCGCTGGGCTTTGGCTTGCCACTCTTTTCCGTTGATGTTGGCTTTGAAGGTGTTGTCAGGTACTTGGGCATACGCTGCCGTGCCGAGGAATAGACCTGCGGCCAGAATGAAGAAATTTTTCATAGCTAATTAGTTAATGATTTGGTGGTTATGAAACCTGCATTTCGTAGCGAAGTTATGGTTACTTTTTCTGGGCTACAACCATTCCTGACCAATTCTTATTCAGCGGTATAACCGGCTGATGAGCGGGTAGATTAGCGGATGTTGTGCAGAGGGAAGTAGTCAGCAGTGACCACAGAAAAGCCCCATCCTACACACAGGTAGTGATGGGGCTTATAGAGGAAGCTTACGAAATAGATTAGTACCTGTTGATCCTGACCTTAGACAGGCCTGCGTCGTATTTGATAGTGATCTTGCGGCTGGCAGTGCTGAAATTGGGCGAGCGGTACAGGTTATCACCTATTTTCTGCAGGTCGTCGAGGTCCCGGATATTCATGGCGCCGTCTATCCTGACCTCACAGCCTGCCGACTTAGGTACTTCGATCGTGACTGAGGCTACTCCTGACTCTATTTTGACGTCCGTATCGGTCTTGTCACCCAGCCGTACATCTACGTCGGCTACGCCGGTACTTACTTTCAGCGATTTTACTTTATAGCTACTCAAGTCCATATCGGCCTTGCCGGCACCGATGCCCAGGTCTACATTCCAAATGGGAGCTTCGTTCAGGCTCATGGTTACAATATTTTTCACCTTGCCATTCTTGATGTTGATCTGTTCATCTTCCATCTTGAAATCAATGGTAGCTGTGCCATCCAATTTGTTACTACGTATGTTGGATATAAATCCACCCAGTGTGGTACGGGTATCGGCTTCGAATAACTTGGGCGTAGTACTTGTCAGCTTAAACTCGCCAGCCCCGCCTTCGAGGTTGAAAGTAGCCTCCTGAATAGCCGCATCCATATCGTACTCGTAGTGGTTAGACTGGGTACGGGTAGAGCGGTTGCGGCGGTCCTCCTCGTAGTCCCGATCGCTCGAGTCATGATCGTTGTTATTATGGCCGTTGTTGTCATGTTCGTTGTGATCGTCATTGTCCCAGTGGAAGTCCCAGTTGTTACGATGGCGGTCAAAGGCGCGGTCGGTTCGGTACAGGATACCGCCCAGCACGGCCAGCGCTATGAGCAAGCCCGCCAGGCCACTGCCGACGCCGTTGCGCTCACGCCCGGAGGCCAGCAGACTAATACCAGCCAGGATAAGCAGGGCCGGCCAGAACCGGAGTACTCCTTCCCAGTCTACGTTGAGTAAGCCCATGTTGCGCAGGAGCCAGAAGACTCCCAGCACCACCAACAGGCCTCCCCATACTATTCCATTCGATCTTTTCATGATAGGTTCAGGTTAATAATTGGTATGAGTACTTTTATCAGTACTGAATGAATGGCGAAATAAGAGTAAAACGCCCGAGACGATCAGGATCACCGGCCAGAAGTACCGGCCAAAGTCGATGTCGGAGAGTTCTTCAATCAGAAACATGGAGCCTACTACAATGAGCATAACGCCCCAGAATGTGTTACGAAAAGTCATGGCTAGTTACAGTTTTTGGTGTTAAAAAAAGTGTTTTATCTGTACCGGAAGCAGGAGAGTAGCCTGCTTCCGGCGGGAATTGTATAGTCTTAGTTGACCCGGATGGTAGGTTCATCATCGTCTGGTCCTTTATCCCGGTTGACATTGGGATCAGTAGGCCAGGTCGGATCGGTCGGTGCATTGGATGGTGGCGGAGCCGGAGTAGGATCGGGATCTATCGGGTGAACCGGTTCGGCCGGTGGCGGCGTAATAATAGGCTCGTGATGATCCCGCATGCTTTCCTCATCCCGCTGACGTAGCAAGAGGTACGCTCCAATCCCGATCAGAGCGGCGGGCCAGAAGTAGTGGCGAATGCTGTACCAGATAGGTAGTTCGTCAATAAGCAGTACTACACCTACCGCCACCAGACCGAAGCCCAGAATCTTGGCCGATTGCCCGGCCTGTCCTGAAGGAGAATTGAAAATATTCCGGGCGCCGGAAGGCTCACCGTGTATACCCCCGCCGGTTGTCTCTCCGGTGGCTGTGCCCGTTGGCCCGGTATAGGTAGTACCTGTGTAGGTAGTGGTGCTCCCCTCGGGTAAGGCTACCCAAAGTATAATATAGGCTATAATGATCCAGCCAGCGTGCGGAGGCAGTAGCAGGGCCAGAACAAATAGTACTCGAATGATGGCTTTATCTACCCCGAAATAATCAGCAACACCGGCGGCTACACCCCCAAGTACTGCTTCACCAGGTATACGACGCAATTTCTTTTCCATGGTATTAGGTTTGGCTATGTTTTAATTTGTATTCAAAGGTAGTAGGTTATGCAAGATACTTCAAGCCGGAACTTTATTATCGGTTCCAGTTGAGGTTGAATGGTAAAATAGTGGGATACTACCTAAAAGTCAAATTGAGCCAGGCTAATTACCTGGTAGGAGGGAGTAGAAGGAGGAAAAGAGCTGCTGGTGAAGCCGGTAGGATTAAGATCACTCTTCTTCGAGCGCTTCAAGAATATCCATCATAGCGCCAAAGTCCTTGTAGCCGGGACGGATTTCTTCGCTGCCGCGCAGGGCTATACCTTGCACCGACGTAGTTGACAGTAGATCTTTCACCTCCTGCTCGTCGTTCAGTCCAAAGCCTACCAGGATCGGGTACTGGCGAGCCAGCTGGTTCAGGAAGCCGGTCCATGCAGTGGTCAGTTCAGCATTCTGATCACTTTCGAGCAGGAAGTAATCCACTTCGTCCTGATAGCGGCTCATGAGGGCATCCAGCTCGTCGGCCTCGTACGTATCTACATTGACCCGAAGCAGCAGGGGCAGCGAAGCCTCGCTGCGCAGGTAAGGGAGGAGGTTCGGCTCTTCGACCTGCAGGGCATCTACGGGATACTCTTTCAGGAGTTCCAGCAGTTGCTGAGGTTCCGTCTGCGACGACTCGGCTACGATTTTAACGCCGGCCAGCCAGGAACGTATTTCTTCAAATTTCTTGGGAGCTACGTAGTTGGGCGAATCAGCATCAACCGAAAAACCCAGCATATCTACACCCATACCGGTACAATAGCGCGCATCGGACAGGTTGGTGACGTTACTTATCTTGACAGTAGTTGTAAGCATTATTTTGACTATAAATAGGTACGAGCAGGCGCAATGGATAGGAGTGTACCCCTTACCCGATCAGTGTTTATTTGTACAAAGCTACACCATCTCCGGCTATTTAGTCAAAGAATCGCCCCGTTATTCGTAACTTTGCAGGCTACTGACAGGCCGTACCTGAGGTACGATGAACTTTATCGCTCAGGCAGGCTGTTAGTTCCAAACTAGTACTTTTTTAATAAGACATCCAATCGGGAGGCTTTGAACCTCCGCGGATTATTGACATGAGCAAACACGGACGAATTCTGGTCGCCATGAGTGGCGGCATCGACAGCTCACTGGCAGCGGTAATGCTGCACGAGCAAGGCTACGAGGTCATAGGAATGACCATGAAAACCTGGGACTACGCCAGCAGCGGCGGGACCAAAAAAGAAACAGGTTGCTGCTCCCTTGACTCCATCAACGACGCCCGTAACGTGGCCGTGGAGCTGGGCTTCCCCCACTACATCCTCGACATTCGCAATGAGTTTGGTGACTACGTGATCGATCACTTCACCAGCGAATACCTGGCCGGACGTACTCCCAACCCCTGTGTACTGTGTAACACGCACATCAAGTGGGATGCCCTGCTGCGCCGCGCTGACCGCCTCGACTGTCAGTACATAGCGACCGGGCACTACGCCAACCTGCGCGAGGAAAACGGACGCCACATTGTATCCAAAGGGATAGACGTACTCAAAGACCAGAGCTATGTACTCTGGGGGGTATCGCAGGAGAGCCTGAGTCGAACCAAGCTGCCGCTGGGCCACCTGCGCAAGAGCGAGATCCGTGACATGGCCCGCGAGCGTGGCTTCATAGACCTGGTCAATAAATCGGAGAGCTACGAGATCTGCTTCGTGCCCGACAACGACTACCGGGGCTTTCTGCGCCGACGCGTACCCGGACTGGAAGCCGAAGTGGCCGGAGGAAATTATGTACTGGAAGATGGTACCGTAGTGGGCCAGCACGAAGGATACCCTTTCTATACCGTGGGGCAACGCAAGGGCCTGGGTATAGCCTTGGGGAGACCCATATTCGTGACTGAGATCCGTAAAGAAACAAATGAGGTAGTACTGGGAGATATGCCTTCGCTGTACCGCGACGGGATGTACGTCAGCAAGCTGAATATGCAGAAGTACGCTTCCATTGATCAACCCCTTGAGACCGTCACCAAAGTTCGCTACAAGCACGAAGGGACTCCGGCGACGGTGATTCAGGAAGAGCCGGATAAGATCAAGGTACTCTTCTACGACGGCGTCAATGGTATAGCCCCCGGGCAAGCGGCCGTATTCTACGAAGGCGACGACGTAGTAGGCGGCGGCTGGATCATGAAGAGCTTTCAGCAAACCATATAAATGACCACCAGCCCTTCCCACCTCGGGAAGGGCTTTTTTCTATCCTAGGATTCCAACCAATTTATCAGCACAAGTATCTTTCTGTAAAATGGACGGAATATTGATGAAAAAGATACTTGGTATACTAGGACTACTACTAGCCCTATCGAGCTGTGAAAATGATGCTACGCTGGCGCCCGAATGCGTAAAAGCGGAATATCTGAAAGCTTCAGATTCTCCCTGTGATGGGCCGGATAAGATTCTTGTGCTGAAAGGGGAGCAAAATATATACGATCTCTTCCCGGGCACGAACTGGTCAGACAGCCTTATTATAACGACTACGGTACCGGAGCAATTCCGCCAGGCAGGGCAGGTACTTTACTTCAAACCAGAAAAAGCTGCTTCTAAGCTATGTCAGACTGTATATATGGCGTATCCTGAAGTAAGGATGCGGGATGTTTCTACCACTGCCTGTCGTTAAGCAGATAGAAAGACCAGCAACCAAAAGAAGCTTTCTCTCTAGTTAGGTTTTACTTTTTTCAAACACTCCCTTTGTATCTGCTATTATTGAGTGTAAGCGTCAGGTGAATTGGTAGATAACTATATTCGCTCATTCGCAAATCACTCAATAGGATATGAAACCTACTATCACCATAGAGTACTGCCCCAAGTGCGGCTGGCTACTGCGGGCTGCCTGGATGGCGCAGGAACTACTCACTATCTTTTCGGAAGATCTGTACGGCGTTACCCTTCGTCCGGCCGAAGTAGCGGGCCAGTACTCTATCACCTTGGGGGAGGAGGTACTGTGGGACCGGAAGCGCGAAGGCCGTTTTCCAGAGCCAAAAGAGGTAAAGCAACTCATCCGTGACCGTATCGATCCCGAGCGTAGCCTGGGCCACAGTGACCGGTAGTTGATCTTGCTACCTAAATCCTTCCTTGTGCGGAATCTGGTCGCAGGGGCCCTCGTAGCCGATGAAAATGTTAATCCAGATGGAGCGGGATAAGCGGAATATTATGGACAGAAGCAGGACAGCCAGAATGACTATGGTAACGACCATGGTAGTCGTGGAGAAGTCACCCAGCAGTACGTTGAGTGCCACCCATACGGATACAAATAGGGCCGTATTGAGAGCATAGCTCACAAACATGGCTCCGAAGTAGTAACCCGGCTCCGGCTCGTAAGATTGGCCGCAACAAGGACACTTGGAGTACATCTTCGAAAATTTGCTGGGGCTGAACAGTGTCTTGGGAGGGAACATGTCGCCCTCGTGGCAGCGTGGACACTTAAAGTTCAGTATGCTATATAGTCGTGATTCTTTCCAGGCCATTTTACGCTTTTTGATGTTAACTTACCGAACAAAGGTACTGATAGTTTTGCTCGGTACTTTATGCTTACCAACTCAGGAGTGCCAATATGTAGACACTACTGGTAGTGAGCATAGTTATAATCTGATTAAAATCATGCCCAACTCCTTCCAAGTAGAATTATCTATATAAGTACTCTTTATGTATGCAGTACAAGTTATTACAGATAGTTTACCTAATGTTAATACCTATGAAAACAGTTCTTGCATTACTATTGCTTAGTACACCCCTTATGAGCTTAGCGCAGTTAAAAAAAGATGGTGAAGCCCCTCGTGTCAAAGTAGCCCAGGGTACCCTGGAAGGCCTTGACGAGTCGGGAGTATATACCTTCAAAGGTGTTCCGTTTGCGCAGCCACCGGTAGGAGATCTGCGTTGGAAAGCCCCGCAGCCCCCAAAAAACTGGCAAGACGTGCGTGAAGCAAAGAAGTTTGGACCTCGTCCCATGCAGCGGGCCGTTTTTGGCGATATGAACTTCCGCTCCGACGGAATGAGCGAAGACTGCCTGTACCTGAATGTATGGACACCCGCCAAGACGGGTAATGAGCGCCTGCCGGTGTTGATCTATATCTATGGTGGAGGTTTTATAGCCGGTGATGGTTCAGAGCCCCGTTACGATGGGGAGAGTTTGGCCCGTAAAGGCATCATAACCGTTACCCTGAGCCACCGTTTGGGCGTGTTTGGCTTTATGGCGCATCCCGAGCTGACAAAGGAGTCACCTAACAAAGCCTCCGGCAACTACGGCTTTATGGACCAGACGGCTGCTATCAAATGGATTAAGGATAATATCGCCGCTTTCGGAGGTGATCCTAACAAGATTACTGTAGCAGGTGAGTCGGCCGGATCAGTATCAGTGAGTGCACAGATGGCTTCGCCTATGGCCAAAGGGCTCCTAGCCGGTGCTATTGGTTCCAGCGGATCGTTGTTGGGTACCTTGTCGGCTATTACGCTTGCGCAGAGTGAAGAGAATGGTGTGAAATTTATGACTATGGCAGGAGCTAAGTCGCTGACTGACCTGCGTAAGATGTCAGCCGAGGCGCTGCTCGAAGTTACTGCCAAGCAGGGAGTGCCCCGCTTCGCGGCTACTGTAGATGGCTACTACTTTCCCAAGCAACCGCTTGAGATATTTGCGGCAGGAGAGCAGGCCAAGGTACCTCTGCTGGTAGGCTGGAACTCTGAGGAATCGAACTACCGCGGTATATTGGGCAAAGAAGAGCCAACTGTTGAGAACTACCGCAAAGCGGTGCAAAACCTGTACCCAGCTAATGCCGAAGAGGTACTGAAGCTGTATCCTGCTACAACAAACGAAGAAGTTATAAAAGCTGCAACCGCTCTGGCAGGTGACCGCTTTACCGGATACAGCAGCTGGAAGTGGGGCGATTTACACGCTCAAACCAGCGGCAAGCCCGTGTACCGCTACTTCTACACCCACCCTCGTCCGGTAATGCGCCCCGAGATGGGAGATGCCGTAGCCGGACTAGCAGGAGGAGTAATTCGGGGTGAAGCGGCCCAGGCCAATCGCCCGCCAGCTCCCACAGGTGCTGTACACTCGGCGGACATTGAATATGCTATGGGTAACCTGGCCACCAATCGCGTGTACGACTGGCAGCCTGCTGATTACAAAGTGTCCGAGATATTCCAGCAGTTATATCTCAATTTCGTAAAGAATGGCAACCCCAATGGTCTGGGAGTACCCAACTGGCCCGCCATTAAGCCTAATCAAGGCTCATCTATGATAATGATCATCGATGAAAATACCCGGTTAGAGCAGGATAACTCCCGTTCACGGTTCCAGCTACTGGACAAGTTATCCAGCCGGAAGTAGGTGTATAATATTTGAAGATTAAAAAAGCCCGGGTACTCTTTGGAGTACCCGGGCTTTTAGATATATATGGATACACAGTTAATAGCTACCCCAATAGTGGCAGGTACCTTTCCTGGATAATGTTGCAGTGGTGAATGGGATGGCCGGTAATGACAAATCCCAACGCCAGTACCGAAATATCCCCTTTGAAGGTAGTCCCTCTTCTCATTAGCATTTCCTCATCAAAGCTCTGGAACATAGAGATGGTAGCTGAGCGTAGCTGACCCCACTCCTCCAGCAGTTCGGGTACGGAGCGGCGGTTGGCCTTGGCATGACTGGCGAACATGTCTTCTTCAAAGCCCGGGAGGGAAGTAGCATCGTTACGGGCAAACCGTAAGGCGCGGTAGGTCATAATACGTTCCGTATCGATACAATGCTGCAGTATATCCTTTACTGTCCACTTTTCAGGGGCATAGGCTTTATCGCCGAGTCTGATAAGCTGGTACGTTTTGACAAATAGTTTATCGGGGGAGTACTTCTGTAAGGCATCCAGCAGCTCCATCTCATCAACCAGGTTGATGTATCGGTCGAAGAACACAGGCAGGGGGCTAATAGCAGACTTATGCATAGTGGAGGTATGGTGTATATAACCGGGGATTATTTTGAGATATCAATTTTAACTCTTTTTCCTTTAATTTTTTCGTTCCTGATCAGCTGCACGACCTGATTTATTTTTTCCCTCCTAACGGCAGCGAAGGAGGTATGATCCTGTACTTCTATCCGCCCCAGTTCTTCTTTCTGCAGCTTTCCCTTCTGTAGTAGCAGTCCTACTATATCCACTTTGTTCACTTTGTCCTTTTTGCCCGCTCCTACGTACAGGGTACTCCACTCGGTAGGTGGCGGAAGTTGGTCCTGCTCGGGTAGTTCTTCATAATCCAGTTCCTGGCTTAGGTAGGCAGGTATTTCGTCATCGGTCAGGATGAGGTAGGCAGTACCCTTGGCGTGCATACGGGCAGTGCGGCCGTTGCGGTGGGTAAATGCTTCTTCGGTATAAGGTAGCTGGTAATGAATGATGTACTCAATCTCCGGGATGTCCAGTCCGCGGGAGGCCAGGTCGGTCGTAATAAGGAGCCGGTGGCTGCCGTTTCTGAATTTGAGTAGGGCTCGCTCCCGGTCCGGTTGCTCCATTCCCCCGTGAAATATTCCGTGTTCCAGCCCCCTGTTCCATAGCAACTCGCTGATGCGTTCTACGGCATCGCGATGATTACAGAATACCAGCGTAGCCTTATTGCCGATCTTGCAGGTCAGGGAAAACAGGGTCTCCGGTTTTTCAGTCGACTCCGACCGTACGGCCTTCAGTTGCAGGTCAGGAGCACTGGTGGTTTCATCCAGGAAGTCCAGCTCCGCCGGAGGGGTAATCCCGGTGAAGTCAGGGATACGGTCCATACGGGTAGCGGAGGTAAGAATACGTCGTTGCAGGCCCGTAAGATGACCAATGATAAAGGACATATCTTCCTGGAATCCCAGTTCCAGTGCTTTATCAAATTCATCCAATACCAGCGTATGGATGGTAGTGGGATCAATATTCTGGTGACGGAGGTGGTAGGCTATCCGGCCCGGCGTACCAATCAGGAGGGCCGGTGACTCCACGAGACTATTCTTTTCGATATAGGTAGGGTGACCGCCGTAGCTACTCAGAACTTTGTGCCCGGTCACCATCTGACGAAATACCTGCTCAATCTGTAGGGCCAGCTCCCGCGATGGAACCAGCACCAGAGCCTGTATTCCGGTAGTATCTGTGGCCAGTCTTTGCAGCATCGGGATCAGGAAAGCCAAGGTTTTGCCCGAGCCGGTAGGGGAGAGCAGTACCAGGTCCTTTTCCCGGGCAGCCTCAATGGCAGCCTGCTGCATGAGATTGAGGCTATCTATTTTCAGGTTCCTGAGCCCCTTTTCTATCAACTCCGCGCTACTACTCATCTGTATTTTATTATATTCCTATTAGTTACTCATGCAGCCCATAGCTCTCACGGGCTACACATATAATCAGGGCGTATCCGTAAAGGTAGTGGTTTGCAGTAAGGAAGGGAAATTATCTCTTGGGACATAATCTTAGACAGGTACTTCTGGCAAGCTTTTTTACTTCTCCTTAGTCTAAAAAAACATTCATCCTATGCCAGCAGAGTCAGTAGTCAGGATGTCCCACTTCATGCGGGACCATCAGCTTACCGTTTCGTTTGTCGAGAGCGCTTCTACCGGTCGTTTTGTGTATGATTTTACCAGTGTGCCTGATTGCGGACCTACGGTACGGGGAAGCATCGTATGCTACGACCCGAAGGTAAAGGAATCTCTGCTAGGGGTGTCCGGGGAGGTCATTGAACAGTATACTGCCGAGTCGGCGGAGGTAACCCAACACCTGGCTAATAGCCTGAAGACGCTAATTCCGGCTGATATCATTATTGCTGTAACCGGTCTGGCTTCGCCCGGAGGAAGCGAAACCCCCGAAAAACCCGTAGGTACTATGTTTGTCCATGGCTACATCGGTGATGAGCCTTTCCGGAAGCGGTTCGTGTTTGATGGTGGTCCGGATGAGATCATCAAACAGACCATTGATAGTACAGCTACCTTTTTGCTTGAGAGATTGCAGAGCAAATATGCTTAATATCCAGTACTGCTGTTGCTGTACATTAGTTAGGTCAAAGTAGTAAAATGGCTGTTGTTTGTCAGGACAATAGTTTTGGCTGGGTTAGCATCCAATGATGGTGAAAACCTGCTAAATTGCGGGATAAAACTAACAGCCAGACCTAACTTTATCTTCATGAAACTACTGTTTCGAGTCCTGGGACTAGTCCTGTTCCTGGGAGCGAATCCATCCATTGCCCAAAAACTTTCGACCCTCACCGTAGAGAAGATCATGCGCGATCCTAAGACCTGGATCGGTACTTTGCCCAGCAATGTTTACTGGTCGGAGGACTCGCAGTATATCTACTTCAACTGGAATCCGGACAAAGCCACTTCGGATTCTCTCTACAAGTACTCATTCACTACCAAAAAAATCTCCAAAGTCCCACAAAGCGAGCGTAAGCAACTACCCGCTGCCAATGGTACTTACAACCGGATGCGTACCCTCAAAGTATACGCTAAGGATGGTGATATCTACCTGCTGGACCAGAACGGGTTTACGGTACGTCAGCTGACCAACACGGTAGAAGCTGAGAATAGCCCCTTATTCAGCGGTGATGAGCAGAGTGTTATCTTCGAGCGGGGCGACAACCTGTACAGCCTCTCCCTGACCACCGGCCTCCTCACTCAGCATACTGATTTTAAATCAGGGAAGAAGAAGGAGGATGCCAAGCTGAACGAAGAGGAACAATGGCTAAAAGATGATCAATTGGCTCAGTTCAAGGTCCTGAAAGAGCGTAAGGATAAGAAAGATGCTGGCAAGAAGATTAGTGAAGCCGAGAAGCCACAGCGCCCTAAGGAAATCTATATGGGGGAGAAGCGGGTGGATAATCAGCGCCTAAGTCCCGATGGCCGCTTCGTAACCTACCGACTGGCGGAGCCGGACAAGAAAGCCAAGCGTACTATTGTACCTAACTACGTAACAGAGTCAGGCTTTACCGAGGACATTCCGGCACGTACCAAGGTAGGTGCTCCTATGACCAGCTACGAATTCTGGGTATATGATATTCAGAAGGACACTGCCCGTAAAGTTTCTGCTATGTCAATAGCCGGTATATCTGACAAGCCCGACTACCTGAAAGACTACCCCAAACAGGACTCAGCCTGGAAAAAGGACAAGGAGCGGGATGTAATGGTACATGGTCCCTTCTGGTCGGAAGATGGTCGTCATGCGGTAGTAGTAGCACGCTCGCTGGACAACAAGGACCGTTGGATCATGGCCCTAAATCCGGATAGCCTGTCCCTCCGCCTGCTGGATCGCCAGCGCGACGAGTCCTGGATCGGCGGACCGGGTGTGGGTAGTTATCCCATGAGTGCGGGTGAAGTAGGTTGGATAGATAACCAAACCTTTTACTTCCAGAGCGAGTCTGACGGCTACTCCCACCTGTATAGCGTCAATGTAGCGACCGGTCAGAAGAAGCAGCTTACAAAGGGCAAGTTTGAAGTACAGAACATAGTACTGTCTAATGATAAGCAATGGTTCTATATCACGACTAATGAAGTACATCCGGGGGAGCAGCACCTGTATAAGATGTCGGTCAATGGGGGGGAGCGTACTCGCCTAACGCAAGGGACTGGTGCCTATGAGGTAGCTATTTCGCCCGACGAAACCAAACTAGCTGCCCGCTACTCCAATAGTAACACCCCTTGGGAGCTATTTGTGATGGCCAATAAACCGGCGGCGGTAAAAGAGCAGCTTACTAAGTCTACTACCGATGAATTCCGCTCGTACCCCTGGCGGGAGGCCAAAGTCATTACCTTCAAAGCTTCCGACGGAGCCGATGTATACGGTAGGGTATATGAACCTAAGAAATCAAACGGACGGGCTGTGGTATTTGTACACGGAGCCGGTTACCTGCAGAATGCACACAAGTGGTGGAGTCAGTACTTCCGGGAGTATATGTTCCACAACCTCCTGACTGATCTGGGTTACACTGTACTGGATATGGACTACCGGGCCAGTGCCGGGTACGGCCGCGACTGGCGGACAGGTATTTACCGGCATATGGGTGGTAAAGACCTCAGTGACCATGTGGATGGGGCTAAGTGGCTGGTGAAAAAGTATGGAGTAAATCCTAATAAGATAGGCATTTACGGAGGTTCCTATGGTGGATTCATAACTCTAATGGCCCTCTTCACGGAGCCGGATGTATTCAAGGCTGGAGCTGCTCTTCGCCCCGTTACCGACTGGGCTGCCTACAATCACCCTTATACTGCTAATATCCTCAACGAGCCTCAGGCCGACAGCCTGGCTTACCGCCGGAGCTCACCTATCTACCACGCCGCCGGGCTGAAAAACCACCTGCTCATCTGCCACGGCATGGTGGATGTGAATGTACACTTCCAGGATGTGGTACGCCTGTCGCAGCGGTTGATCGAACTGGGCAAGGACAACTGGGAGCTGGCCGTATACCCCATGGAAGATCATGGATTCGTAGAGCCATCCTCCTGGACCGATGAATATAAGCGCATACTGAACCTCTTTGAAGAAAGGCTGCGGTAAATCAACAGCATTTTACATTGGTTATAAATAAACAGAAAGCCCGGTGAGACAGGTCTCACCGGGCTTTCTAATGTATTACTGATTATATATTAATAAGAAGCGTATGAATAGTCAGGAGTACGACTAGCTTCCTTCTTAGCTTTTTGCTTGTCAATCAGGATACCTGCGACCGTACCGGCACCGGCACCTACTGCTCCACCCAGGATAGCTCCCTGTACCTTTTTCTTCGCTAAAACGGCACCGGTTGCAGCACCTACGGCTCCACCAATGATAGCACCCTTAGCAGGGGTATGCAGCCCTTTCTTTTTAGTTTGAGTCTGGGCTACCGGAGCAGTCTTCACAGATGGCTTATATGCATCTGTATTGGAAGCAGTTCTTTCACGTGGCGTCCAGTCATCGCTGACACGCTGAGTCACCTTAGAGTCGCTAGTTGTCCGGCTGGATTTCTCAGCTGGAGCAGCGTTGCTAGCTATAGCTACTGACTGCATCGAGTCAATGGCTGACTGCTTAGCTTTCTGTACATCCAGTTCAGATCTTAGCTTCTGGATCTCAGCTTCGTGCTTTGCTTTGAGCAATTCCGTCTGCATATCCGCAGTGGTTTTGTTATTTGTTGTGTCCGTTACGCCATTACAGGAGAACATCACACTTGCAATTGCTGCTATTACCAATAGATTTTTCATGATTTGTCAAATTTGGCTCCGCACTCAATCCTGGTTATGTAACTTTATCAGTATATCGGGTACAGAAGAGTTGAAAAATTGGTTATTTGTTAAGCACTTTGTCAGACTCATTATAAAAACAAAGAATGCTTATCTTAAGTTCAATTTATTTAATGAAACTTTAATTATGTTACGGTTCAACTAACGATTTCTTTTATTCATTAAAAAATTTTAAAGATATCGTTTACCTTACTAATTCGTTATTGCCATTCGATATGTTCAGGCATCAGTCTTACTAAAAACTTCGTACCAGCTCCTTTTTCCTTGTTTCATAGGTTTTTGTTGCGTTTCAAGAGTTAGATGACATTCCTGCTTACACGTTTAATGAACTCCATAAAATTTTTTGTATTTAAATAAGAATCAGCGCCAGTGCCCATAAGTATGTTGATGATCTACCGCAGGTAGAGGTGGTTCTCAGCGAAAAGAGATTGTTAATATATTAGCTCTGGCCTTTCTGTATAAACTGGTAAGAAAACCTATCCGACTGCTTTTAAAAGTAAGTAACTACACAGAAGCTTTGCTGCCCGAAGGTGGGATACGCTAATCAGAACTCATTCATGAAAAATTGGTATTTAAGTATTGGTCTGGTTCTCTGGACAAGCATAGGTCATGCGTTTGCTCAGGTGGCTTCGAAGCCGCAGGTTATAGTCCTGACAGATATAGAGAATGAACCCGATGATGCCATGTCATTGGTTCGCTTCCTGCTCTATTCAAGTCAGTTTGATGTAAAGGCATTGATTGCTACTACGTCCACGCATCAGCGTAGCAAAATTGCCGATTGGCGCATCCATCAGATCCTGGAAGCCTATCAGAAAGTACAACCTAACCTACTCCTGCACGAAACGGGCTACCCGGCCTATGCCTATCTCAAGTCTGTAGTTAAAAAAGGGCTGCCGGTGTATGGTATGAATGGAGTAGGAGAGGGCAAAGACTCTGAGGGCTCTGAACACATTATTAAGGTAGTTGATGCCTCGGCTAAGCCCGTATGGGTTACAGTATGGGGAGGTGCCAACTGTCTGGCTCAGGCTCTGTGGAGGGTTCAGAAACAGAGAACTCCCAAAGAGGTAGCTGCCTTTGCAAGTAAACTACGTGTTTATACTATTTCTGATCAGGATGACTCAGGTCCCTGGATTCGTAAGAGCTTCAAAGACTTGTTTTATATAGTTAGTCCGGGTACTATGGACTATGGTGTTCAAGGGTACTTCTACTCCACCTGGAGCGGGATATCCGGCGAGAAGTTCTACAAATTTGCCTGTGGAGCCGACTCCTCACTGGTAAACAATCAGTGGGTAGACGAGCATATTCAGAAGAACCATGGTCCGCTGGGTGAGCAGTATCCGCACATAGAGTACATCATGGAGGGAGACACTCCCTCGTTCCTGTACCTGGTTAATAATGGGTTGAATGATCCGGAACATCCAAATTACGGAGGCTGGGGCGGACGCTATGAATTGTACAAGCCCCTGACCGAGCACTGGTACATGCAGGAGGAACCCCGACCTATCTGGACCAATGCCTCTGACAAAGTCTTGGGTAATGACAAACTCTTTTACTCGGATAACAGAGCTACCATCTGGCGCTGGCGGGAAGCTTACCAGAATGACTTTGCTGCCCGTATGGATTGGTGTATCGCTCCTTATAAAGAAGCCAATCATCCACCGGTACCTGTAGTTAATAAACCCGAAGCCCTTACTGTCTGGGCAGGAGATGTACTGGAGATCGATGCCTCCGGCTCTACTGACCCTGATGGGAATGCTCTTAGTTTTGAATGGTTTCAGTACCTGGAAGCAGGTACCCTAAAAAGACCACTTAAACTGGAAGGAGAGAGTGAAGCAAAAGTGAAGTTTGTAGTTCCCGAGGTTAAAGAACCCCAGACGACTCATCTTATCCTTAAGCTTACCGATCAGGGAGTGCCCCGACTGACCAGGTATAAGCGCATGATTCTGACTATCAATCCGAAAAGCGCTGGTGGTGGTTCATAATAATCTATTCATTCAATTAGTTAGACTCTCCCTTCCATTTACCTGTCTTCAATGGATTGGTAAGTAAATAGTAAATAAGGGAGCATTTTTACTTTATATCAGGACAACAGAAACTTTATATACTAATAGAATATTCCTCTATGAATCGTCGTCAAGTACTTGCGGGTCTCTCGGCTGCGGCCGGTTCGGCTGCTTTACCTAATCTGGCTACTGCCGAAAAGCCCAAACTAGCGGCTCCCTTTACCTATTGCTTAAATATGAGTACGCTGCGGGGGCACAAGTTAGGCTTTATGAAAGAGATAGAAGTAGCCTCCAAAGCCGGTTTTCGGTCGGTAGAGATCTGGATCAATAGCCTGGAAGATTACCTGAAGAACGGGGGTACACTCGCCGAAGCCCGCCGGCACCTGAACGACCACGGTGTTACGGCCGAAGATGCCATCGGATTTGCCCAATGGATCGTAAATGACGACTCCGTTCGTGCCAAGGCGTTGGATCAGTTGAAACGTGAGTCAGAAATGCTGGCTGCCATTGGCTGTAAGCGTATTGCAGCTCCTGCGATGGGCGCTACCCAAGGCGACTACCTGGACTTGCGTCAGGTAGCTGACCGGTATCGTACGATTCTGGAACTGGGGGATCAGACGGGTGTAGTACCTCACCTGGAAATGTGGGGCTTCTCCAAGAACCTGAGTACGGTAGGGGAAATACTTTTTGTAGCGGCTCAGAGTGGTCATCCATCCGCCCGTGTATTGATGGACGTATACCACCTGCACCGCGGAGGCTCCGGTCTTGATAGTGTCAATCTGGTAGGTAAGCCCCTGATTGAGATCTTCCATATAAACGACTATCCATCTACTATACCTGCCGTGGAACTAAAGGATGCGGATCGTGTCTATCCGGGTGATGGAGTAGCTCCACTGGGTAAGCTGTTGAAGTCACTGCGGAATCCTGACCGACCCATTATCCTGTCACTGGAAGTATTTAATCCCGCCTATTACGCACAGGATGCCATGGTAGTAGCCAAGACAAGTTTGGCTAAGATGAAGAAGGTAACGGAGGGGATTGTTTAGAATAACTCCCCCTGTGGACTTCATACATACTGTCTAAGGAAGTTAAATGAAGTTATAGGTAAGATAGTGTCTTATTAAACCTACAATAGTAACTTAACTAAATAAAAAAGCTGATCAGTACTACTGATCAGCTTTTTTTGTATCTGAGAGAAGAGCTGGTTTAAGCCTTGGATTCTTCGGCTGAGCTACGCTCTTCTGTGATTACATTTACATCTTCGGGTGCCTGTTGATGATCTTCCGCGTGCTTTACAGCTTCCTGATGGATAGCCGCCTCTTCGTTAGAACGACGGTTGATGTAAGCCTGATAGCTGGTTTCCTTCTCATACGGACGCTGTCCGATCAGTTTTTCTAGATCACTCTGGAACAGAATCTCTTTCTTAAGAAGCTCCTGAGCGATTTTTTCCAGCGCATCACGCTTGTCCTTCAGCATACCTTTAACATGCTGGTAAGCTGCATCAATCAGTTTACGTACCTCTTCGTCAATGGCCTCTGAAGTAGACTCTGAATAAGGCTTGGTGAATGAGTAGTCTGACTGCTTAGAGTCATAGTACGATACATTACCAATACGGTCATTCATACCGTACATAGTAACCATACTATATGCGAGCTTAGTTACCCGCTCAAGGTCACTTAATGCACCGGTTGAAATCTTACCAAATACTACATCCTCAGCAGCACGACCACCCAGCGTCATACACATCTCATCGAAGAGCTGTTCAGTACGATAGAGGTACTGCTCACGGGGTAGGTACTGTGCATATCCCAGCGCGGCAACACCACGTGGTACTATGGTTACCTTCACCAATGGATCAGCATGCTCCAGGAACCAACCTGCTACGGCGTGACCGGCTTCGTGGTAGGCAACAATTTGCTTCTCTTCGGGTGAGATAAGTTTATTTTTCTTTTCAAGACCACCAATTACACGGTCCATAGCGTCCTGGAAGTCCTGCATAGTAACTTCATTACGGTCACGGCGGGCTGCAATAAGGGCTGCTTCGTTACATACGTTAGCAATTTCGGCACCGGCAAATCCGGGAGTCTGAGCGGCGAGCTTCTGCAAATCTACATCTTCAGATAGCTTAAGCGGCTTCAGGTGTACTTTGAAAATGGCTTCACGACCAACCACGTCTGGTTTATCAACTGAGATCTGACGGTCAAAGCGACCAGGACGGAGTAAGGCTGAATCAAGTACATCCGGACGGTTAGTAGCCGCTACGATAATAATACCGGAGTCAGTCGCAAAACCATCCATCTCTACCAGCAGGGAGTTAAGCGTATTTTCACGTTCGTCGTTAGCGCCTGGCATGGCACCCCGTCCACGTGAACGACCAACGGCATCAATTTCGTCAATAAAGATGATACAAGGGGCTTTTTCTTTGGCCTGCTTGAAAAGGTCACGCACACGAGCAGCACCTACCCCTACGAACATTTCTACAAAGTCAGAACCTGACAAGGAAAAGAATGGTACACCCGCCTCACCGGCAACGGCTTTGGCAAGCAGGGTTTTACCGGTACCCGGAGGGCCTACCAGCAGTGCTCCCTTCGGAATCTTAGCTCCCAGCTTCTTGAATTTCTCAGGACTCTTCAGATAGTCAACGATCTCCTTAATCTCTTCTTTCGCTTCGTCCAGTCCGGCTACGTCGTTAAAGGTGATCTTTACCTTATTTTCGGCATCGAAAAGTGTAGCACGTGAACGACCAATATTAAAGATTTGTCCGCCAGGACCAACACCACCGGACATACGTCCCAGGAGGAAGTACATCACCAATATCATTATGATAAAGAAGCCCCAGGTGCCCAGAAAGCCAGTCCAGTCATTTCGGGTGTCGATCTTGTATTCGACTTTTTCGGTATCCGGTACTCCCTCCTGCATCTGTTCAAGGTCTTTTTTGAACGTCTCAGCCGAAGTGATCTGAAACTGGTAATGTGGTCCAGTCTCACCACCGAAGTAGTTGTTTTCCTTCGATATAACCTGATATTTATCTTTCTTCAAGGCCTCCGGATCCAGGGTAACCTCTACCAACTTATCGTTCACAATGGTTACGCGGGCTACTTCCCCATCGGTTACCATTTTCTCAAAACGCTTTTGAGTAATCTCTCTCAGGGTAGACGAGCGGTTGAGATAGGTAATCCCCAGGATAGTTGCAATCAGAGCTGCAATGATCCAGCCCTGGTATCCCCGCTGAGGACTCTTTGGGTTTAAAGGATTTCTTTTGTTATCGTTTTCAGACATTATTTTATGGCATTAGTATAAATAATATTAATGAGAACATATTCCCTAGTGTGAATGTTCACGCGGAATATACTAAGCAACTGACTCTTCTATAATGGTCAGTTCGGCGTCCCCCCAGAGTTCTTCCAGATCATAGTACTTGCGGCGATCTTTCTTAAAAACATGCGCCACGACATCTACATAATCTATAAGTATCCACTCACGGTTTACTTTGCCCTCCTTATGCCATGGATCGATACTAGAAGTTTTATAAACTTCTTCTTCAATCGAGTCGGCTATGGCGTCTATCTGCGTATCGGAGCTACCCGAGCATATTACAAAATAATCAGCAACGGCATTTTTTACATTTCTGAGGTCGAGAATGGCAACATCCTGCGCTTTCTTTTCCATCATTCCTTTTGCCACCAGTTGGCAGAGCTCTTGTGAAGATACTTCTTTATTTTTGCGTTGTTTCATGCGTAATAGTTACCTGTGAAAAAGATAGAAGTGCGTGGCACTCTTTTCCCATTTATAAAAGTAAAAAATAAATCAAAAAAATTGTACGACTCTGTATCTAAAACACTCTTTATAGGTAAAAAGATTCTATATCTGCCAACTTGTCATTCTACCAACGACATAGCGGCTGAAATAGTACGTGAGCCACTGTTTCCTGAGGGGACCGTTGTCATTACCGATCATCAGACGGCCGGTAGAGGGCAGAGGGGTAATCAGTGGGTTACCAGCCAGGGACAGAACTTTACCTTCTCGCTGTTGCTCAGGCCCTCATTTCTACTGATCCAGGAGCAGTTTTTGCTGAGTCAGGCGGTAGCATTAGGGGTAAGGGCTTATCTGCAGCAATATACTCCTGAGACTTTGGTTAAATGGCCCAATGACTTATATATAGACACTAAAAAAGTAGGGGGAATTCTGATTGAAAATGCTATACAGGGCACTCGTATCGCTCACTCGGTGGTAGGTATTGGTCTCAATATCAATCAACAGCAATTTCAGTCATCACGTTCCACTTCTTTAGGCAGGAATACAGGAAAAATTTTCTCATTGAATGAAGAGCTATCCCTGCTTCTGCACTGGGTAGAATCGTACTACCTGCGACTGCGGGCTGGTCGTTACCAGGCAATTCGGGAGGAGTACAATCAGTATTTGCTGGGGTATCGGCAGGAGCGACTATTTCGGGTAGATGGAAATACCTTCCCCGGTACTATTGAAGGTATTAGTGACGCGGGGAAGATACAGATATTTGAGGCTAACGGATGTACTATGCAAGAGTATGATGTTAAGGAGGTCGAGTGGGTATGGGAAGACTAACGCCGACTCAACCAGGCTAGTAGCCCATTGGCAATAGCACAGATGCTGAGCCCTAGCGACTCCCGCGCGAGTTCTATATTTGAACTGCGCATACCCATTTCGCCAAAAAAGATTCCTTCGAACTCAGCGGGCCATTGAGCAATGGCACCGACCAGGTACCCTACCGCCAGTATGGCAAAGACCCACCAAGGCCATAACTCACGAAGAGCCATGAAGCAGGCCAGTGCAGCAACCGAATAGGCAATGATCCAGAGTTCGGCATCGGGATCATTGAACTGGAAGTAAGCAAAGAGGACAAAAAGAATCCCAAAAAATATAGCAACGTATTTCATGAAGGGTAGGAGTAAGGGTGACGAGGTGACAGTGATAGCTACGAAAATAGTAAAAAATAATCGTACTGAATTGCAAAATTTGGAGGCTATAAATGAAAATAAGGCGAAAGGATCTGCTTCCTTTCGCCTTACTGATCAAGTTGTATGTCTATTCGACTTCTATTTCTGCTTCACTATTTTATAGGTCTTGCGTCCCTCAGGAGTATTGAGCGTACAGATATATACTCCGTCAGGTAAGGTCTGAGATTCGAAAGTTACCCGATGTGTACCTACAGGCTGTTCCTGATCAGAAATCAGCTTGGCTATCGTAATGCCTTGTACAGTAGCAATACTCAGACTTACTTTTGAGCTTTTGGGCAGGGAGTATTCGATAAGTGTATTCTCGGCAAAAGGATTGGGGTATGCTCCTAGCGCCAGCACTTTTTCATCCAGGTCAGTACGGCTCTTTTCGTCGGCAGAGCATTTGGCAATGGAGGCATTGAATACAGCACCGGGCTTTACCTCAAAACCCGCAGTGAGTGTTACAGACTGGCCAGCCTGATAGCTTACGTCGCCAGACTGAATTTTATTGGTAGCAGTGAGGTGTTCTGACGCCTGCTCGACAACCTTTACACCTGAAAGCGGGGCATTAAGGCTAACGGTACCAGGACAGGAATCCTGGGCGAAGGCTGTAGTGGCAAAAAGTATACCGGCTGCAATGGAGCTAAGCGTAGATGTTAACTTCATATAGATAAGTAAGATTGAACTGATCTGAAATTGATGATCACAAAGTACAAAAATTTTAACAATAAAATGCAAAGATGCGGCCAAATCTTATTTAACGGCCGCATTTGCTAGTCTTATCTATATCTTTAGGGCATTGTAACTACTCCTGTCCGCAATACTGTGTAACGGCAGCGGCGGCTTCCTGATACCCCAGGCGCTGGGCTTGCTTCAGGTTCACGCAAGCCAGGTCCTTTTCGTTGGTCTGCCACTGGGCCAGACCTAATCCGTAGAAGGCCTTGCCAAACTGTGGATCCAGACCGGTAGCTTTACGCAGGGCCTGAGTTGCTTTTTCAAAATCTTCCTGTCGGTAGTAAGTGTTGCCGAGGTTATACCAGGCTTGGGTATTCTTAGGAGCGAGTTGGGTAGCTTTTTCGAAGTCCTGAATAGCCTGAGGAACCTGATCCAGCAGAGCCCGCACCTGGCCGCGGTTAAGGTATACATCAGCGGTATCAGGGGCAAACTGAACAGCACGGTCATAGTCGGCCAAGGCTGAGTCGAGCTTATTCTGGGTAGTATAAAGTAGAGCCCGGTTAAAGTAGGGACGGTAGAACTTTGGCTCTAACCGGATGGCCTGTTCGTAATCAAGCAGGGCAGTAGGGTACTCTTTCAGCTCAAAGTAAGCCACGCCCCGTACGTTGAAGGCTTCGGCGTTGGAGGTGTTTTTCTCAATGGCTTTATTCAGATACTCTATCGCTTCACGGGTTTTACCTTCTTTCATCAGTGATCGACCCTTCTCGAGGAAGGCATCAGATGATTGAGAACAGGAAATTGTTAGAAAAAGGATACTGATAAAAAAAAATAATTGGCGCATGGTAGCTCATTCAAAGTTGGTTGCCGCAAAAGTACGACAGAATGATGAGGGAAAGATTTTCTTGTTTAGAAAAAGTACTTATCTTTGCATCGGCAAATCGGAACTACCAGCTCCTACTGAATCCCCCAGGTCTTGACCGAAGCAAGGGTAGGTAGTTGAAGCGGTGAGATTCTCGATTTGCCTTTTTTTGTTTCCCATTAGCTTCCCTATTTTTGCGGCTATTCGTATAACCATATCCCAGTTTATTTCATGAAATTTTTTATTGACACTGCTAACCTGCAAGAAATAAAGGAGGCCCAGGCATTGGGAGTCCTTGATGGTGTAACAACTAATCCATCCCTGATGGCCAAAGAAGGCATCACGGGCAAAAACAACATCATGAGCCACTACAAAGCTATCTGCGATATCGTAGAAGGTGATGTAAGTGCTGAGGTTATCTCTACGGATTATGAAGGTATGATCCGCGAGGGCGAAGAATTAATTGAAATAGACGAAAAGATCGTGGTAAAGGTACCCATGATCAAGGACGGAGTAAAGGCACTGAAATATTTTTCAGGCAAAGGTATCAAGACCAACTGTACACTGGTGTTCTCAGCCGGACAGGCTCTGCTAGCCGCCAAAGCGGGTGCTACCTATGTATCGCCATTTGTTGGACGTCTTGATGACATTTCAACGGATGGAATGGATCTGATCGAGCAAATCGTGACGATCTACCGTAACTACGGCTACGAAACTCAGATACTGGCTGCTTCTGTACGTCATCCGATGCACATCATTCAGTGTGCCCAGTTGGGTGCTGATGTTATGACTGGTCCTTTGAGCGCCATTACTGCTCTGCTGAAGCACCCGTTGACTGACATTGGTCTGGAAAAATTCCTGGCTGATTATAATAAAGGAAACAACAGCTAATACTTTGTTACAGGACATAGCCTGTCCGGCCTGGTAACAGGCGGTATTATTCTATAATAATTTTACAGCATGAGTTTCTCGAATGAACCTGTCGTTACGCTGGAGCGGGTGGACATCTACCAGGGCGAAAGGCTGGTGTTAGCAGATGTACATTTTCAGGTTAATAAGGGTGAGTTTGTGTTTCTGATTGGGCGCACAGGCAGTGGCAAAAGCTCTTTACTCAAAACACTCTACGCAGATCTGTGGCTACAGACCGGATCGGCTAAAGTGGCAGGGTATGAGCTGCATAAAATCCGGCGTAATGATATCCCCTTTCTGCGAAGGAAGATTGGTATCGTTTTTCAGGATTTTCAGCTGCTTACGGACCGCTCCGTTGAAGAAAATCTGTCGTTTGTACTACGGGCTACAGGCTGGAAAGATAAAGCCGATATTTCCCGCCGTATCTCAGAAGTACTGATGCAGGTAGGTCTGAGCACTTCGCCCAAAAAGATGCCCCATCAGCTTTCGGGTGGTGAGCAGCAGCGGGTTGTTATAGCACGTGCTATGCTCAACGAGCCCCAGATCCTGATTGCCGATGAGCCAACCGGTAACCTGGATCCCGAAGTAGGGGAGCAGGTTATGCAGGTATTTCAGACGATTAACAATGCCGGAACGGCTATCCTGATGGCGACTCATAACTATGACTTCCTTCGGAATTTTCCCGCTCGTATATTAAAGTGCGAGAATGGAGAGGTGAAAGAAGCCGTAGCTAGCTAACAAATAAGTTGAATACTAGAAAGAGCGCATCCGGTACCGGATGCGCTCTTTCTGTTTATACATGGCTACTTCTGGCTTAGTACGTTTTTATACCATTTCGGTAACCGGGTTTATTTTCGTACCAATCAGTCCGTTCTGAGCCGCTGCTTTGTGCCCAATCGATGAAGTACAAGTAGGCATCGGTAATAGGAGTGGCTTCGATAGGATAATTGAATTCCACGGGTAGTTCAATAGCCCACGGTAGATTACCTACGGAGCGGTAGTAACGACCGGAGGCTGGATTAGAATTATCCTTTATGGTACCAAAGAGGCTGGTACTAGCCTTAGCCGTTGGAGCGTAGTTAGCCAGGTGCACTTCTACCTCCCGCTTGCCATTTACAATGATGAACGGGTTAATTTTCTCCTGACTCGCTTTGGCCGGATCCAGTGGTGTTGTGAAGTGGACAACCAGTTCGAGTTGGCCGGGAGTACCTTGTGGATTTTCTTTTACGGTATTGAACATTGAGCCGGATGTTCGCTTGATTAGTAACTCAGGCGAGTCATAGGCAATGATGACAGCCTTAGACTGTCCGGCTTCGGTCTTGTTAGGGGCCAGCTGGATGTATCCTTTGGTGTGACTATACCCGCTCACACTAGCCACCTCACTGCTGCTGACCCCGTCGAGCTGGAAGCCGAAACCATTTTCATAGGAGGCTCCAATGGCCCGGATGACAATCTTGTTTTTTAGCTCCACCAGCTTGTTATCAGCATTGTAGACGCGCGTGATCTGAGAGTTGATTATCAGGTCATTAAAATCATAGTCCCCTTGCGCCGGCCACAGATCCTCGAAGCCATAGGTAGCCCAGCCCGTAGCGGAGGGGTAGTAGGTGTTGTAGGCACGGATAGGATCAGTGGGGTAGTCGTCCTGCGCGTCGGGTACACCATCTTTGTCCGTGTCGGCGGTGGTAGACGCAGTAGGAGCCGCCGCAGGGGTACCAAAACCTTCAGGATTGCAGGAGCTGGTGGGGATATAGTTGCTGTTGGCACAGGTAAAATAACTGCCGGCAATAGAGGACTTATTGCTTTCTATTCCATTCATATCGCAGTAAGCTACAGTACCTACCATGGTGGCCGGGGGGGCAATTGTAGATGTACCCGACACTTTTATTATGGGCTTCATGGCCCCTTCACCTGTAATGGTACCTTCGTAATTCAGATTAACCGTATTCAGCATAGCCCCATTTTTGCATACCAGATTCGCTTTACCGTTGAGCCAGGTTGTCTTAGCTACTTTGATATAAGAGTTGTTGTTGAAAACATTACTGAGGTTAAAATCACCGTTGATGAGTAACTTGCAGTTATTTTCATTAATCGAATTTCCTCCCACGTTATAATTTCCTTCTACCAGTACTGAATTATTATTGATCAGATGCCGGTTGTTGGTCAAGGACAGTTTTACAGTAAGTTCTCCGTTATTCAGGTACGAGTTAGAGCTATTGTTATTGATGACGAAATCTCCGTTTACGGTCATCTTTCCATAATTCTCAAAGGAGCCACCAGTAGAAATGTTCCCTGTAAAGGTGAGAGCGTCGGAGTAGTTATGTATGACAGCCGATGGATTATTAAAGTTCAAAGCCGAAACGCTCACCGTTGATCCTTCCAGGAAGTACACGGAGCAATCAGCATTTTTAGAAGAACTCAGCGTGGTGATGTTAGCGGAAGTGGCACATACCCGGAGCGTACCCCCATTCATAGTGATACTACCGCTATAGGTACCTTTCAGGCTTACTACCTCACCGTCATTTACGGTAATGTTACTCTTATAGTTGGTGAAGGAACGGTTGACTCCGGTACTACAGTCGAGGCCGGAACCTGCCTGAACTCTTAGTGCTACGCCCGGAGTGGTAGTTTTGAAATCGGCAGATATATAGTCAGCCGCCTTTACTTTTTTGACTTCGGAGGCCCCGAAAGCATTTATTCTCTCAATGTACAGATCGGTAAGAGGTGCCGGTACCCTGAATTCCAGCTTCAGATTCTGATTGGCCGCTGTCATACCCGAGGCGATCTTCTGCCCAATGGTAGGTAGATTGTCATATACATTGATGCGGAAGCGCTCTCCGCCAGCTGTATTATTGCTGACTTTAATATTAAGTTGGATATCCCGGGTAGAGCGGAAGTCAAAATCCGCGCTGACTTTCAGATTCTGTATCGAGATGGTGTTACCGTTGCGGGTAGGGTCCAAATGCTTGGGGATGCAGCCGTGAATGGTAGCGGCCAGTAGTACAAGGATGATTCGGTAGAGGGGGATGTTCATTCGTAAACGTATTCAAAAGTTTCTATTACCTACATGTACCGGAGTCGCTACCTGAATGATATATAGATAGTCCATTATTTAATCAATGGTATAAAGGAATCGGTTACGTATCCACCCTTCTTCGAGCAAAAATAGCGCCATCCTTTACCGGGTACTTGGAGCACAAAAAAAGCAGGTCTTTATGACCTGCTTTCTGACATCAATACTGGTTTACTGCTACTACTTAGCCTTCATGTGTACAAAGGGTATGATTACCTCTTCCAGCGATACACCTCCGTGCTGGAAAGTATCGCGGTACAGGTTGACGTACTGGTTGTAGTTGTTGGGATAGGCAAAGAAGTAGTCTTCCTTGGTAAATACATAGGCTGTAGATACGTGCGGCTTGGGCAGGAAGAAGCGCTCGGGTTTACGGCATACAAAAACGTGGCCGTCATCAAAGCCCAGATTTTTTCCGTGCTTGTAGCGCAGGTTGGTGTTGGTTTCGCGGTAGCCAATGATCTTTACCGGCTTTTGCACCCGGGTCATACCGTGGTCGGTAGTCAGGATCAGACGTCCTTTCTTTTCGGCTACTTTTCGGATGAAGTCCAGCAGAGGGGAGTGCTGGAACCAGGAACGAGTGATAGAGCGGTAGGCCGCTTCGTCAGGTGCCAGTTCTTTAATCATCTGTACATCAGTACGTGCATGCGAAAGCATATCCACGAAGTTGTACACGACGACATTGAGCTGGTTGTTGAGTAGGTTACTGAAGTTGTCTACCAGCGATTTGCCCTGGTTCGTATTCAGGATCTTGTTATAGGAAGCCTTTATATTCAGCCTGTTATATTCCAACTGCTTCTGCAGAAACTCGTTTTCGTAGTTGTTGAGCCCTTCCTCTCCGTCGGAGGTGTTCTCGTCACTGACCCACCATTGAGGGTATTTGCGCTCCATCTCGCTGGGCATCATACCCGAAAATATAGCATTGCGCGAGTAACCGGTGGTAGTAGGTAGGATGGAATAGTAGGCCGACTCCTCTTCAATAGTGAAGTACTCCTGCATAATAGACTGTATAACCTTCCACTGGTCGTAACGAAGGTTATCAATGAGCAGGAAGAACAGGGGCTCGCTGCTGCCCTTCAGGTGCGGGAATACCTTCTGCTTCATCAACTGGTGAGAAAGCACGGGTTTATCAGCGCGGGGATCGTTAAGCCAGTCTTCGTATTCCTCCTCTATGAATTTGGCGAAGTTGGCATTCGCCTCGCTCTTCTGCATATTGAATACTTCTCCCATACTCTGATCCTGAGATGTTTCCAGCTCAAGCTCCCAGTAGATCAGCTTCTTGTATATTTCTACCCACTCCTCATGCCCGATGCGATCCTGGTACTGCATAGCCAGGTTACGGAACTGCTGCTGATAGCTAAGAGTGGTTTTTTCGGTGACCAGGCGTTTGTTGTCTAGTATTTTCTTGACCGAAAGCAGGATCTGGTTCGGGTTGAGGGGCTTGATAAGGTAATCCGCAATTTTGGAGCCAATGGCATCCTCCATGATATGCTCTTCCTCACTTTTAGTGATCATGACGACCGGGAGGGCCGGATGCATCTGCTTGATCTGTGCAAGGGTTTCAAGACCGGTCATACCGGGCATCATTTCGTCCAGAAATACGATATCAAACCGGTTTTTCTCTACCTGGTCCAAGGCATCGGCTCCACTGTTAACGGGAGTAACCTGATAACCCTTGTTGGTCAGGAACATGATGTGCGGTTTGAGCAGATCTATTTCATCATCGGCCCATAGTATGTTGTATTGCATGTGAACAGCTGTTAAGGATTCGGTTTGTTATATAATGGTCAGATACGGTAATAGCATCTAAAATGATGCAGCGCCACGGATATTATCTGTAAAGATTTTAAAGCCCTTATGACGCTGGACCTGATCCGGATAAAAATTTCCGTGCCACACGGTGCAGGTCATCGGGGGTATCAACGCCATGGGAATCGTCCGGCGTAATTACCGCTTTTATAGTATAACCGTTTTCGAGCCACCGAAGTTGTTCGAGAGCCTCGGCTTTTTCGAGGGGTGATACCGGAAGTTGGGTTATTTCGGCCAGAATATCGGTCCGGTAAGCATAAATTCCGATGTGTTTATAAAAGGTATGTGTGCTGAGCCATTCTGACTCCGGAAGACCGCGCAGGTAGGGGACTGTATGCCGGCTAAAATAAAGTACCTGATGCTGACGGGTAAGTACTACTTTGGGAGAATTAGGATTAAAGAGTGTTTCCTGGTCTTCAATGACTTTGACCAGAGTGGCCAGTTCCGTTTGACCGTCCAGTACCTCCGCCAGCCGGTCGATCTGTCCGGGCTGGATAAAAGGCTCATCACCCTGAATATTTATGACATAATCGGCCGCAGCATCAATTTTCTGCAAAGCCTCAAAGCAGCGGTCTGTACCGCTCTGGTGGTCAGATGAGGTCATGACAGCGACACCACCAAACTCCTCTACATGGTTCAGAATCCGTTCGTCGTCGGTGGCTACAACGACTTTTTCTAACTGAGTGGCCTGCGAAGCCTGTTCATATACGCGCCGGATCATGCTTTTACCCTCAATATCAACGAGGGCTTTGGCCGGAAAACGAGTGGAAGCAAAGCGGGCGGGTATGATACCTATTATTTTCACTGTGGTACGTATTAAGATTGGGTAGCTCTAAAAAACTTTTAAAATTAATGTATCTTTGTTTATAGCCCAGTATCCATTTGAAATGGGTATGGGAGTCTGAATTGTGAATGTACTATCCTGAAAGAACAAAGCTCCCGGTCGGTTGTTCACTGGGGAGTAACCCAGGTTATCATCAGGAACTAATCTGCTTATAGTATTGATCGAGTATTTCTCCTACGTATTTCCTCATGCCATCTGGCGTATACTACCACATCCTGCACCGGAGCGCGACGAGTGGGCGGTGGAGCTTCGGGATACTCAAAACAAAGAAACAGCTTTTGCATTGATTGACCTGGCTAAGCCTACCATGCGGTGGCTGGTGAAACCGGAAGGTACCGATTGGTGGACTACCCTTACTGCTTTTGCCGGAGAGCAGGTGTTAATGCATAACTACCGCTTTCCGGATATGCCCGAACCCACAGACCTGCTGGCTGTTTCGGAAGGGGAAGGGCTACTGAGTTGGGCGGTTCCTAACCATGTTTTTGTGCGGGTTCTGGATGAGAGCCACCTACTGGTAGCCACCCGGCAGAACGACAGCGTACGGTATAAGCAGTGTAACATGCACACCGGAGAACTGCGTCCCTACAGTAAAGATGAAAAAAATAGTTCGGCGGAACAGCCCAACTACCAGTTGCCCGTCAGGTATCGGCCACGAGATGTATATTTTACTACCCTTTCATCGTTTTTGGATAAAACCGTGAATGTGAAGGAGGTCTTAGCGGTTGATTATCTGGAAGTAAATCCTTATATAGCGTTTTCTTACTATATTTACGAAGAAGAAAAGATAGCACAATACGCATTAATTATAAATCGGCAGAGGGAGGTTCTGTACCACCAGCGTATGGCCGAAGGCCGTGAATGGGTGGGGAGAGATACCATGTTTCTGAAAGGGAATACGCTTGTTTTTCTGCGGAATAGTAATGAATTAGTAAGCCTAAAACTTGAACCCTAACATGAAGAATCTGATTCGATTGACGTTGTTGCTGGTATGCTGTTTGACCGGAGTGGAATCGGCTCGGGCCGTGGGTACTACCCGCACAGCAGTAGTTCGCTTTGATTCGGTAGGCACTGAAACTGTAAATGGCAAAGTGTACATACTGCATAAGGTAAATCCGGGACAGACGATGTACGCGGTTATGCGCCGCTACAAGACCACAATTCAGGCTATTAAGGATGCCAATCCCGGAATCAATGACCAGCTAAAATTCGATCAGGTAATCAGGGTACCTTATGTGGCACCTCAAGGCAAGGTGCAGGTTGCTAAGGAAGAAGTAAAGGAGCAAAAGCCAAAGGAAGAAAAAGTAGCTGCCACCACACCGCAGAAGACTGCGCCCGCTGCTTCTGGTATACACAAGGTAGAGGCCGGTCAGACGCTGTATAGTATAGCCGTTAAGAATGGTGTACTTATGGCAGACATCCGCCGGTGGAACAACATGACTTCGGATAATGTTATGCTTGGGCAGGAGCTGATCGTTTCAGAGAGCGCTTACCTGGCGCGTCGCCCTAGTGAGGTTGTCGCGACTAATGATGTATCGGACTCAGCCCGTGCCAAGGCCGCCGTACCTGAGAAGGTAGTAAAGCCGGTCGAAGCTCCCGCACCTACCATGCCTATGGCGGGAAAGAAGATGCGGGAAACCGGACTTGCTGAGGTAATAGATACAGATGAAAGTACTAGCAAATTCCTGGCTCTTCATCGTAGTGCCCCCATTGGTACGCTAGTGCAGGTGAAGAATGAATTTAACCAGCAGACACTTTGGGTTAAAGTGATTGGACGGATACCTAATACCTCGGTTAACGAAGATATTGTAATAAAGCTGTCGGCTCGTGCTTTCGAACGGCTTTCACCCGATACCCGCCGATTTAGAGCTGAAATTAATTACATAGAGGCCAATTAAAGATTAAGTACTCCATATATCTGGTAAGTTAGACTCTTATAGTTAGAGCGCCAGACTTTGAATCAAATAGAGCAAATGAAACATTCACCCCAATACAGATCCAAGCGGGAAGAAGAGAGAGCTGCCCTTAAGAATACCACCGGCTATAAGGTGTGGAGCGTGATGTTTACGATCATGTATCCTTTCATTGCCATCTTTACCTTTATTTTTTCGGGTATAGTAATGTTTTTCTCAGGTATATCACGGGTATTGGCTTACCTGTTCAGAAGTAATCATGCCAGCCCCCGAAACTAACGCAGTCTCTATTGCTGTGCCGGGTTATGTTGCTGAGTTGCTTGAAAAAAAGTATGAGCAGTACAACCGGCCAGACTTTATCCCACAAGACCCAATCAGTATTCCGCACCGCTTTAGCCTAAAGCAGGATATTGAAATCATGAGCTTCTGGGCTTCCATCCTGGCGTGGGGCCAGCGTAAGACCATCATTAATAAGTGTCTGGAACTGGTTGAGCTAATGGATGGTGCTCCCTACGATTTTGTAAGAAACCATCAGGATAGTGATCTGAAGCGTTTCCTGGCTTTTAAGCACCGGACTTTCAACGCCACCGATACGCTATACTTCCTCCATTTCTTTCGGGACTTCTACCAGAAGCACGACTCATTAGAGGAGGCCTTCCTGCAAGGTATGAGTACCGGTGACCAAACCGTCGAAGGCGCCCTCAGGGGTTTTCATGACCTGTTCTGCTCCCTTGAAGATTTTCCTGCCCGTACTCGTAAACACATCGCGACACCTGTCCGTAAGTCATCGTGTAAGCGGCTGAATATGTTTTTACGCTGGATGGTACGCCAGGACGACCGGGGCGTGGACTTCGGTATCTGGACCCGTATTCAGCCCAGACAGTTGGTGTGCCCCTGCGATGTACACGTAGACCGCGTGTCCCGGCACCTGGGCCTTATTACCCGCCCCCAAACCGACTGGCAAACCGCTACCGAACTGACTGCTTCACTCCGGCAGCTTGACCCCAAAGACCCTATTAAATACGATTTTGCTCTTTTTGGATTGGGGATAGAGGGGTATGTGTAGCCTCAAACATTAATTAAAACAAGAGGTTAAGGGGGTAGCTAAAAGTCTTCCCTATGAAAATCCATCTAACCTTTGTTATTCTGGGCATTACTACCCTAAGTTGTTCTTCGTCTACTTCACAATCCAGGCAATCCTCAGATAGTACTGTATATACTTATAAGACAGCCTCCTCTGATGGTATTGGGAAAATGTACCTGGGGAGGGAGATTGCTCATGTAATGGGATTTGCCGGGGCTGCTTGGCTCGAGCGCGACGAGCGGCAGGAGGAAGAAAACACGGAGCTGGCTATCAGTAAACTACCTGTTGATAGCCGTAGTATAGTGGCTGATATTGGAGCGGGTACGGGGTATTACACCTTCAGGATTGCCAAACGGGTACCTCAGGGGAAGGTATATGCCGTAGATGTGCAGGATGAGTCGGTGCGTTTTCTTGAAAAGCGGGCAAAAGAGATAGGCGCTACAAATGTGGAGGCAGTCAAGGGTAGTGCTAAGTCCCCCAACTTACCAGCTAATACGGTGGATCTGGCGCTGATGGTGGATGTATACCATGAGCTGGAATACCCGCACGAAATGCTGCAGGCCATACATAAGTCTTTGAAACCGGATGGGAAACTACTGTTGCTGGAGTACCGGGCCGAGGACCTTGCGATACCAATCAAGAGGTTGCATAAACTAAGTGCGGTGCAGGCTAACAAGGAGCTGGCGGCAAACGGCTTCAAGCTCATTCAACGGGGAGACTTTCTGCCTATTCAGCACTTCCTCCTTTATCAGAAGGTGGAGTGATATGTTAAGTACTCACCCGATGTATAAAAGAAACGGGCGTGAAGCTTTTGCTCCACGCCCGTTTCTTTTATAATTTGGAGTATTACATACCTCCGTTCATGAACTCAATCCAATCTACTGAGAACAAAGGCTTGTCCTTAGCAGTAGGATTTTTGAACACAAAGAAAAGTTTGCGGCGGCGGTTGTCTGCCGGTACCTTAAGAGGTAAGGTAGCCTCTGAATTGAAGTCCGCTCCTATGGTCGTTTCTCCAATGGTTTGTCCTGTAGGGGAGTCAAGGCGTACCTCAAGGATACCGCCTGCCGTACGTGCACTGCTGGAGGTTGCTTTTACCTTCAGATTGCTAACTCCGGTCAGATCAATATCATCAAAGCTGAAGTAGCTTCCATCCTTTGTACCAACAACTATCTCGCTGGTAGTATTAGGCATTTTGAACTTCATGATGTCTTTACCTCCATCGTTCATACTAGCCTTTACACGAGCCGGACGTAGAGCTACTGAGCTCATACCAGTCATTGGGCCAATCTGTCCGTTACCTTTGTCAGTATAGGTTGCAGTGAAGATATATGAACCGTCTTTTGTCTGTGCTTTGGGAACGAAGTTACCCTGCAGAGCCATTTGATTCTCCTCTTTTTTGTTGTTAGCCAGTGACAGGATGTACTTCACCATTTCTTCGGCTTCATCCTGCTTCAGCTGAGGGTGAGCGCTCATAGCCTGCTCGCCCCATACACCACCACCACCTTTGATTACCTTCTCGGATAGTCTTTTTACAGCGTTGCGGTCACGCTGGTACTTCTTGGATACTTCCATGTAAGCAGGTCCTACGGATCTCTGATCCAGTGAGTGACATGCCTTACAGTCGCTTAACTCAATCAGACGACGGCCGGTAGAAAATCCGGTACCGGTCTGGTGTCCCTGAGCGAGTACCGCTTTGTCAAAGCCTTCCATGAAGTTAACGTTGAACATTACTTCGTCAGAAGGGATAGTACCTTTGTCCAGGCTACCGTCTTCCTTATCAGCTACTTTTACCTGATACTCAACCGGCTTGTTTTCCCAGTAGAAAGACTTGTTGCCTTTGATAGCGATATCAACCTTAGGTACATCGTTACCTACTTTGATGATCAGGTTAGTGGTACCGCTGTTACCGGCAGCATCAGTTACCTTCAGAGTAGCGGTATATTCACCGGGCTTAGAGTAGGTGAATTTAGGGTTAGCTTGGGTACTCTTAGGTAGTCCTTTACCGAAATTCCACTCATACTTAATAGCATCTCCGTCGAAATCTTTCGATCCCTGTGAGGTGAATGCCACCGTCAAAGGAGCAGCACCTACTGATTTGTCAACTTTGGCTTCGGCTACCGGAGGGCGGTTACCCGCATTGTAGGTAATACGTGACAGGCGGGCATCATCATTCTGAGCAAACCAGTTGCTACCGTATTCCAGCATATACAATGATCCATCCTTCGCGAACTGCATATCCATTGGGTGGCTGAAGCTGGCGTTAGGCATGAATTTCTCCATCATTACAAAGTCGCCATCCTTAGTCATTGTTACCGGGTTGATCCAGTTACGCATCCACTCATAAGCAAACAGCTTTCCGTCGTAGTAGCGGGGGAATTTAACCTTGCTATCGGCAGCGAAGTCATCGTAGTAGTATACAGGACCCGCCATGGCATTACGGCCACCTTTACCTACGATAGGACCAAAATCAGGTGACTCAGCGTAAGGATAGTAGATAAATGCTTTCTGCGCAGGAGGTAGCTCCTTCAGACCAGTGATGCGGGTTGAAGGGTTGATTGGCTTCTCAGGATCGAAGTAACGGCCGGCGGTACTATCGGAGAAGTCAAAGTTGCGGTAAGGCTTATTGTCACCTACGAATAGAGGCCAACCAAAGTACCCGGCTTTACGAGCCTGGTTGATCTCATCATGTCCACGTGGGCCACGCTTCGGGTTATCTTCGCCCGCATCAGGACCTACTTCACCCCAGTAGAGGAATCCAGTACGCTGATCCACCGAAATACGGTACGGGTTACGGTTACCCATTACGTAAATTTCGGGGCGAGCACCCTGAGTACCCTTAGGGAACAGGTTGCCTTCGGGAATATCATAACCACCTTCGGCACGAGGCTTAATACGCAGGATCTTACCGCGCAGGTCGTTGGTGTTACTTGATGAATTAAGGGCGCTGTACTTCTCGCGGCCCGGACGCTGGTCGATAGGAGCGAAGCCGTTTGAGAAGAATGGGTTGGTATTATCACCAGTTGAGAGGTACAGGTTGCCCTGACGGTCCCAGGCGATAGAACCACCCGTATGGCAGCAGTCATTCTGACCACCGATGCGGTGCTCAGCTACATTCAGGAGTAGCTGCTCGGTATCCATGAGCAGTTTGTTGTTGGTATCATCCCACTTCACACGTACCAGACGGTTGTTGGTATCGGGCTTAACAGCCGAGTAGTACAGGTACACCCAGCTATTGTCCTTAAAGTTAGGGTCAATGTTGATACCCATCAGACCATACTCACGCTCGAAGTGAACCGGAATGTTGTTGATGGTCTGGGTACTGTTGGTCTTTGGGTTGTACATCTTCACGGCACCCTTACGCTCGGTAAAGAGTACTTTGCCGTTGTCAAGTACTACCAGCTCAGTAGGCTCGTCCAGTTTGTCTACCAGTACAGTCCTGGTGAAGCGGTTCTCCTCGGGACGGGAGTTGCTATAGTCAAGCTTACCGGCCATTACGTACTGCAGACCACCCATCAGGTGCTTCTTGAATACAGGATCGCTGAACGTCTCATCGGCGTGGCCAAAGTTGGTATAGAAAGCTTTACCACCATCATACTCGTGGTACCAGGACATGGGGTGGTCATCACCCATCTTACCTTCTTTGTACGTTTTCTCGTCGATCTTCACCAGTACCTTTACGTCCTTGTTGAAGCTCTTGAAATCGTAAAATTCATCCTTGATCTTCCAGCGATCCGGGAAGCCCTTCATGGAAGGGTGATCGCGGTTAACCGGAAATGCTTCACCCATCTGTACATTGGGGTTGCCTGGATGGCTGGCAAAGTAAGCTCCGGACAGTTTGTTGTACCAGGGCCATTCATATTCAGTATCAGTGGCGGCATGTATACCTACATAACCTCCACCAGCCTGGATGTATCTTTCAAATGCAACTTGCTGTTCGTCATTGAGCACATCACCAGTTGTGCTTAGGAAAATTACGGCATTGTACTTTTTAAGATTCTGATCGGTAAAAAGGGCAGAATTCTCAGTAGTATCTACGGCAAATCCATTCTCTTTTCCCATCTGCATTATTGCCGCTTTTCCCGTAGGGATTGAAGCGTGGCGGAATCCCTGTGTTTTTGAAAACACAAGTACCCGCTTTCCGGGGGAGGTGTTCTGGGCGGCAGCCTGATATCCGCTAAAAGCAAGCAGACACATGCACATAGCCCACAAGGTCCCCTTTACATACATTTTAGAAAGGTCACACATTGTTATTAGGACTGATTGGGTTGGTTTTAAAATCTTTCAAAGTTACTACTCAAAACGTTACGTTTTAGTGAAATCTTGTGATTTTTCGATGAGTATAAACAGAAAATCCTGCCATTATCAAAAGACTGGCAGGACCCTTTTATACTTAATGTATTTCTTACAGCTACTTGGTACGTTCCAGTCGTAGCTTCGGCGAAGAGGGGCTATCCGGTACTACTTCCAGAATAGTACCGTCCAGCCTCAGAATGTTCCATGCTGTAACGGGAGCACAATCCACATAGGGACAGCTAGCCCAGTCGGTAAAAGTCAGTTGTTCAGCCGTGTACGTATAGGCTATGGGGATGCAGGGAATCTTACACGGATCGGTGGTCAGGGTATTGTTCAGGTAGTAGTCGATTTTTCCATCCGCCCTAAACTTTACCTCGACCTGTTCGTAATAAGTACCTGCCACCGAAGTCCAGGCAGAGTCCTGCTGCTGAATACCAATGTACTTCCACCTGCCGACCAGTGCCGGAGCAGGCGACTGCTCCCGGCAGTTTACCAGCATCAAAGCTATTCCGATAATCAGGACGATACGGTGCATAGGTAGTTGCTTTAAAAACGGTATTCTCTGGTTTTTCCGCCCGTCACCTGAACGGTACGATTAATGCAATTAGCGCCGCAGTACTGGAAGATATAGTTACCATGGTTCAGATCCGAGAATGTAATCTGCTGGGGACCACTGGCTGTGTTTTTGATTTCACCTTCGTAAAGCGGCAGTACTGATCCCGCCAGGTAAGCCGACTCGGTATACAGCGCGTATCGTACATTGCTGGCATTCAGGCGGATGTCCACACTACCTTCCATAGGTTCGGGTTCTGTCTGCTGGCAGGCCATTACACTAGTTGCTACCAGCAGGATACTCAGATTCTTCTTAGAGTTCATGCTACTCTTATTCTAAATTCTTTCGGTGAACAATTTTACTCTTCATGTAGAGCAGGTAAAGAGTGAATTGGTTGAAAGGTACATAAATTTTTATATTTAGCAGGGAGGGTACTTAGGGGGTAAGTTACGTATGACCGAAAACAAAGGCCAGCTACAGTGAGCTGGCCAGGTACTAAGACATGAGATAAAGAAACTGCCAAAGTAGGGTGCTATTATATGAAAAAGCCCACCAGTGGTATAGTCCACCGGCGGGCTTTGAATAAGTATAAAGCTGTATTTTACAGGCCTAGTACCTTACGGTTGAATGCTTCATCAGCACCTGTTCCGGCAAAGTCGTCGAATGCCTTCTCGGTAACCTGGATGATGTGGTCAGCGATGAACGGAGCGCCTTCGGCAGCCCCCTGCTCTGATGACTTGATGGCGCACTCCCATTCGAGTACCGCCCATCCATCGTAGTTGTATTGTGACAGCTTGGAGAAGATGCTGGAGAAGTCAACCTGACCATCGCCCAGTGAACGGAAACGACCGGCACGATCCACCCAGCCCTGGTAGCCGCTGTACACGCCCTGTCTGCCAGAAGGATTAAACTCAGCATCCTTAACGTGGAAAGCCTTAATACGCTCGTGGTAAATGTCGATGAACTGCAGGTAGTCGAGCTGCTGTAATACGAAGTGGCTGGGGTCGTAGTTGATGTTAGCCCGTGTATGATTGTCAACCGCCTCCAGGAACATCTCGAACGTAACACCATCATACAGGTCTTCGCCAGGGTGCAGTTCGTAACATACGTCAACACCTGCCTCGTCGAAAGCATCCAGGATAGGTCTCCAGCGCTGTCCGAGCTCTTTAAAGGCTGTCTCGACCAGACCTGCCGGACGCTGAGGCCAGGGGTACAGGAAGGGCCACAGTAAGGCGCCTGAGAAAGTAGGATGTGACTTAAGACCCATGTTCTGGCTGGCCTTGGCAGCGAGCTTCAGCTGCTGTACGGCCCACTCCTGCTGCTCTTTGGGGCTATTGGCCAGCTCAGCAGGTCCAAAACCAGCAAACATGGATGAATAAGCCGGATGTACGGCTACCAGTTGACCATGTAGGTGAGATGCCAGTTCCGTTACTTCTACACCAATGTCTTTTAGCTTTCCTTTCAGATCATCGCAGTAGGTTTTGCTTTCGGCTGCCTGCTTCAGGTCAATGAGGCGGCTATCCCAGGTAGGGATCTGAATCCCCTTGTAGCCAAGGTCAGCCATGTGCTGAGCAATCGTATCCAGGGAGTTGAAAGGAGCTTCTTCGCCCAGAAACTGAGCCAAAAATATAGCGGGTCCTTTTATTGTTTTCATGGTAGTTAATTTGGAATTAGTGATTGAGTGAATTGTCAATTATGTCCTCGTACAGTATGTCGGGCTTTTGCAAGGATCTCTAGAATCTCGGTAGTTTCGGCTTTCAGAGAAGCTAATTTTGATTCTTCAACAATTCCAGCCTCTCCAAGGATTTCCAGCCAAAATAAGGATTCGTCGGCTTCCTCTATGGTAATCGATAGCTTAGCGAAGAATTCAGCCTTACTTCTGGCTCTACAGGCGGCACGGTAATTGGCACCGGTGGAGGAGGCTGAGCGTAAAAGCTGTTTACCAATGATCCGGGCTTCTTCGGTAACAGGTAATGACTGGAAGAGCTTTATGTGGCGCAGAACCAGTTTCTTAGTCCTTAGCTTCATAGTATCAGCAAATTCAGATTTTGCCTGATACTGATATTCATTATTCTCCTCCACCCACCAGTCTTTATCCATAGCTGAAACAGCAAATACCCAGAACAAGAAAATATTGATTGAGAGAATGAGCGTAGAAAAATCTTCATTCACTCATTCTCTCAATCAATCATTCACAATTATATCTCCACCCACGCCTGCTTGCGGTTGCTTTCCAGGATTTTCTCGCAGATGAGAAGCTCGCGGTAGCCATCGGCAAAGGTTGGGAAGGTGGGGTTTTCAGGCTGCTTACCGGCTGCGATAGCGGCGTATACCTCCTTGAACATCTGCTTAGATGTATCAGGGAAACCTTCGTTATGACCACCGGGGAAGCTAATCACTGAGCGGGCCTCAGCGTGTACCAGAGACGGGTCACGCATAAGGGATTCGTTGTAGCCGTCGCGGTTACCGATCCACATTTCGTTAGGTGATTCTGAGTTCCAGGCGAATGTTTTCTTCGAACCGGCGATTTCCAGTTTCATCTGGTTCTTACGACCGGCAGATACCTGAGATACTGTAATCACACCGCGGTTGCCGTTGTCAAAGCGGAGCAGAACGTTGGCGTGGTCTTCGGTATTGATGGGTACATCAGCGTAGTCTTCGGGCTGAAGCATCTTGCCTGAGTACGTCTCAACCGGCTTCAGAGGCTTCTTACGGGTTTTGTGTATAGTATTGAAGTCGGCCATCACGGCTACGGTCTTCAGGCCGGTGATGTACTCGATGATATCCATCAGGTGAGAGCCGATATCGGCAATAGCCCGTGAGTCACCTGACTTGTCCGGCTCAAGGCGCCAGTTATAATCTGTTTCGTAGAACAGCCAGTCCTGCAGGTACGAGCCAATGATAGAGTATACATCACCCAGGTCACCCCGCTCGCGCATTACCTTCATCTGACGGGCCAGTGGGTAGTAGCGCAGGTTAAAGTGTACTGCATTGACCAGGCCGGTTTGAGCGGCCAGTTGTACCAGCTCTTCTGCTTCGGCCAGATCCTTAGCCAGAGGTTTTTCGCACACTACGTGCTTACCAGCCTCAAGGGCAGCCTTAGACTGTGAGTAGTGCAGAAAGTTAGGTGTACAAATATGGATACATTGAATGTCATCCTGCTTGAGCAGATCTTCAAAGGTGTAGTACCGTTCGATCCCCAATCCCTGTGCTTTTTCTTTGGCCAGCTCGGCGGTCACTTCGCAGAGAGCAGCTACTTCAACATTGTGTAAACGGCGTAGTGCTTCAATGTGAGCGGGTCCGATAAAACCTGTACCTACCACACCTACTTTAATTTTGTCCATACTGATTGGTTGATTAAAAAGATATTTAGTGAAACAAAAATTAATCTAGTTTATAAGTAGTTGGTTAGATGAAGTATAATCGGTTATTAATCCTGAAATGGAGTCCACTTTTGGGTTGATTCGCTGGAGGCAATGACGGTGTCGATAAACTTCATACCTCTAACTCCATCGTGAACGGTGGGAAAGTCGTACAAAGGATCGGGTTGTTCACCTCTCTGGTACGCCCGTACTGCCATGGCAAAGTTACGGTACAGGTTGGCAAATGCCTCAAGATATCCTTCGGGATGTCCGGCCGGAATACGGGTATGTACCATGGCTGATTCGGACAGGTGACCAATATTGGTCCGGATGATGCGTACACCCTCCTGAGTCTTATGAACTAGGGTATTGGGCTCCATCTGATGCCACTGCAGGCCACCGTGCTCGCCATACACCCGGATATTGAGGTCATTTTCTTCACCGTTAGCGATCTGACTAACTTGCAGAATACCTTTGGCCCCGTTTTCGAAATGCAGCAGAACATTACCATCGTCGTCCAGTAGTCGGCCTTCTACAAAAATGGTCAGATCGGCGCACATCTCGGTTATTCTGAGTCCGGTAATATACTCCGCCAGATTTTCGGCGTGGGTTCCGATGTCACCCATTCCTCCCGCAGCTCCCGAACGAGCCGGGTCAGTACGCCAGGCAGCCTGCTTGTTTCCGGTGCTTTCCAGCAGCGTTGACAGCCAGCCCTGAGGGTACTCTACGATGATTTTACGGATTTTGCCCAGTGCTCCCGACTGGATCAGGTGGCGGGCCTCCTTTACCATAGGGTACCCGGTGTAGTTGTGGGTAAGGCAGAACAGCAGACCAGTCTGATCAACCAGTGCAGCCAGTTCTTCGGCTTCCCGGGTGTTAAGCGCCAGAGGCTTATCACAAACTACATGGAAGCCATTTTCAAGAGCCATTTTGGCCGGACCGTAGTGAACGTGGTTAGGAGTTACAATACAGACAAAGTCCATCCGATCTCCTTCGGGTAGTTCTTTTTCTGCGAGGATCATCTCCTCGTAGTTGCCATATACACGGTTAGGGGGTAAGTAAAGGGCTTCTCCGGTAGATTTTGATTTTTCAGGACTGGAACTGAACGCTCCGCAGACCAGCTCTATTTCGCCGTCCATAATGGCGGCCCGGCGGTGAACGCCCCCAATAAAGGCATCCATACTACCTCCCACCATACCCATGCGAATTTTTCTTGGCATTACTGTTTGGTTTAGGTTTGTGAAAGAAATTACAGGGAAAAAGAGTAGCATTTTGCTCTCTTACTTCTTACAAAGGTAGCAAGTTCAAAAAAATCGCATAATACCTTCGATTATTATTAGTAGAAATGACACGTATTTCTTTTTTTTACGAAAATATTGGACAAATACCCGACTGAATCAGCTTTCAAAATCCTATCCTACTAACAACTAACTCTACTACTCTTATGAATCAAAATGTCAATGCAGATCGCCTCTTTCTAGGCAGTTGCTTTGCGCTCATTACTACTGCCTTTTCGTTCGCCATTCGTGCGGGTATCCTGCCCCAGCTAGGTGAGGAATTCGGCCTTAGTGCTGAGGAGCTAGGCTTTATTAATTCCATGTGGTTTTATGGTTTTCCTATAGCCATGATCGTGGGTGGTATTGTTTACCATAGTGTAGGGCCGCGTATTATCATGATGGTTGCCTTCGTAATGCATACACTGGGTATTATCATGACCATTTATTCTGGCGGATACAATGGCTTGTTGCTTTCTACGCTGTTCATAGGTATTGGTAACGGATGTACCGAGGCTGCCTGTAACCCTATGATCGCCGACTCGTACGCAGGTCAGAAAATGAATAAAATGCTTAGCCGTTTCCACATGTGGTTCCCCGGTGGTATCGTACTAGGTAGCTTGATATCGCTGGCTATGACCAAAATGGATATGGGCTGGCAGGCGCAGATCTGGATCATCATGATTCCTACGCTGATCTACGCATTCCTGTTCTGGGGACAGGCCTTCCCTAAAGCCAAGGTGGAAGGTGCTACCTCGCTATCTGAAAATTTCAGAGGAATGGTCAATCCGCTGTTTATTTTCATATTCCTTTTTATGGCGCTTACAGCTATTTCAGAGTTTGGTCCTCAGCAGTGGACAGCTATTATTCTTAGCAAGAGTGGCGCCGAGCCTCTGCTGATTCTGGCTCTGGTAACGGGTCTGATGGCCGTTGGGCGCTTCTTTGGTGGTCCGGTAATCGGCCGCTTCGGACAGACTGGCGTATTACTGGGCTCAGCTATTTTTACCACAATTGGTATTTACCTGTTCAGTAGCGTTACGGGTCCTATGGCATATTTAGCCGCTATATTCTTCGCTTTGGGAGTATGCTACTTCTGGCCAACCATGCTGGGCTTCGTAGCCGAGAAGGTACCCCTAAGTGGTGCATTGGGACTGTCACTGGTTGGTGGTATGGGTATGTTCTCTACCGCTATTTTCCAACCTATTATTGGTGGCTGGATTGATGAACACCGGGCTGAAATGGCCGCTCAGGGACTCTCAGGAGATGCTCTGGAACTGGCTGCCGGACAAGCTACGCTGTTGAATATGACTACTTTCCCGATTATCCTGATCGTAGCCTTTACAGTACTGTTTTTCTGGATGCGCAGTCGCAACGCAAAAGGCCGTCATGGCATGCCTGAATCAGAGGTACTGCAGCAGCCACAATTGTAAAAAATAATGCTGTAAATAAAAGAAAGGGCCGCCTCCATGATGGAAGCGGCCCTTTCTTTATGGCATTCAAATAAAATATATTATTAGCTAATCTCTAACCACCTAATGCCTATAAGCTCTCACTACCGCATCTTCACTACCGTAACGCCTGCACCGCCACGGTCGGCATGCTCATCCTGCATGGAGGCCACGTGCGGGTAGGTACGCAGGTGCGTACGGACCAGATTGCGCAGGATACCGTCACCCTTGCCGTGCAAGACCCGGATCTCGCCGTAGCCCAGCATCACAGCATTATTCATAAACTGATCCAACTCCACAATGGCTTCTTCGCCGCGTTTGCCACGAATATCCAGGTTGAAGCTGAAATTCATCATGCGCTCGTTCAGGTCTACGCCGCCGGTAAAGCTCCGGGTTTTCTTTTCACCGGTAGCCTCTTTATAGGTTTTCTTTGATACCTTTTCGAGCCGGTTGAGCTTCACGTTCGACTTCAAATCTCCGATGCGTATTTCAGCGTCCTTGCCTTTTAGGGCCAGTACTTCCCCAATGGCTGTCTGGCCGTTGATCCGTACGTAGCTACCTACTGTGATAGCGCCGCTTTCAGGCTCGTAATCGACTTCGGTATCAACCACCTCGGCAACGGCCTCGGCCTGCAGGTTTTTCTTAGCAAAGCGCTCCAGGTCGGTACGTATTTCACGGGTAGCTTCCTTCTCAGCTTTATTTTCCTTGATCTCACGGATCGTATTCTCAATCCGCTGGTTAGTTTCGGCCAGGAGGGTACGTGCCTTTTGCTTCGCCTCGTTGACGATACGCTTCTCATTGTTTTCCAACGAGGTTTTGAGAGCGGTATATTCAGCTAGCTGCTGAGCCAGCTTTCGTTCTTTAATACCTATTTCCAGATTCTTCTCCGCAAATACCCGGCGCTCGATATCCAGTTCTTTGAGCAGCTTTTCAAAATTCACCTGCTGGGTACCCAGTTTTTGCTGAGCCCGCTCAATGACGCCCTTAGGCAGCCCTATCTTGAAAGCAATCTCGAAGGCAAACGAACTACCCGGCTTGCCAATCTCCAGCTGGTAGAGGGGCTCGAGGTGCTCGCCATCAAAGCGCATGGCTCCGTTTACTAAGCCTTCGGTTTTGTCGGCCAGTACTTTCAGGTTAGTGTAGTGCGTATTGACCACACCGTAAGCGCCTGATTGAGTCAGGTCTTCCAGAATTGCTTCGGCAATGGCACCACCTAGTCCCGGCTCAGTACCCGTACCAAACTCATCGATCAGGAAGAGGGTACGTTTGGTAGCACGGGCCAGAAACTGACGCATATTGGTCAGATGAGAGCTGTAGGTACTCAGATCATTTTCCAGCGATTGCTCATCACCAATGTCGATGAAGATATTCTGGAAGATACCCATAGTAGAACCTTCGGCCATAGGTACCAGCAACCCGCACTGGTACATGTACTGGATCAGCCCGATGGTCTTTAAGGAAACGGATTTACCACCGGCGTTCGGACCCGAAATGATCAGGATACGCTGCTTCTGGTGGAGTTCGACGCTCAGGGGTACTACCTTTTTGCCCTGCTTCTGGAAAGACAGGTGCAGCAGAGGGTGCCGCGCATCGCGCCAGGCCACAAACTGCTTGTTTTCAAAATACGGATTGATGGCATCCAACTGAACAGCCAGCTTCGCCTTAGCTCGCAGGAAGTCCATCAGGCCCAGAAACTGGTAGGCCTTGTTGAGCTCGGGCAGATAGGGGCGTAATTGATCAGTCAGTTGGATCAGGATACGGTTGATCTCGCGTCGCTCTTCGTATTCAAGCTCACGAATGGCATTGTTGGATTCAAATACTTCCGTGGGCTCTATAAATACCGTCTGACCAGTAGCTGATTCGTCATGGATAAAGCCTTTCAGCTTGCGCTTGTGCTCGGCGGCAATAGGTATTACCATACGGCCATTTCGGACGGTCAGTGATACATCATCGCCAATCCAGCCGCTGTTTTTGGCTGTACGCAGGATCGAGTCTAGTTTCTTGCGCATACCAGCCTGCTCGGCGATGAGCTGACGACGTATCCGGGCCAGTTCGGGAGAGGCATTGTCACGTACCTGGCCGCGATCATCTATTACACGGTCAATGGCTTCGGTCACGCTACGCTCCACCCGGATAGTCTGAGCGTACTCACTCAACAGCGGAAACTCCTCCGGTTCGTGTTTCTCAAAGAAGCGCAGACACTGACGTATGGTATTCAGCGAAACCTTGATATCATAAAATTCAGCCTGAGTGAGCAGCATACCTTCGATGGCAGCCCGCTTCAGGTAAGGGGTAGCGTCGAGGTAGTTTTGTGATGGGAACTCTTCGCCGTACTGCACGACCTGCTTCATCTCAGCAGTCTGTCGTACCAGTTTATCTACCAGTCCAAAATTGTCAGAAAAACGAATTTTTTCAACAAAAGAACGCCCCAATGGACTTACGCAAGCTTCAAGAAGCCATTCGCGGAGGCGATCAAAACCTAATTTTTGTTCTATATTATTGGGGTATAGCATTGTATCGTTAAAGTGCGCCTTCCTTAGAACACTGACTGAATCTCCTGCTTCAGGACTTTCAGCGCGTGAGTAGAAGGTTGTATGTCTTGTTGAATTACTTTTTCAAAAATTTTACGCGCCAGATCATTAGCCGGAGCATCGGCCTCTACTTCGCCAGCCGCCTGGTTAATCAGTGAAACTACTTCGTTCATGGCCTTTTTTATCTCCTCCCAGGCATCGTTACTCATATAGACCTGCTGAGCCAGGTTGTGGTTGAATTCTTCACGGATCTCACTCAGAAGTACCTGCTGGAAGTCCAGGGAGCTGGTAGCGGAACCCGCCAGCCGGACTAACAGGTTATTAGGCGTGATGCGTTCCAGAAACAGGCACATTCGCTCGTAGGCCTGTAAACGAAGTGGGAGTACTGTTTCACTGTTTTTGCTCCGAATGTCCCATCTTTGTTTTTCAAATACACTGCGTGCTACCGTTGTGATTGTTAAATAAAGGCCGAACATAATAATGCCCGCAACCAGGGCAATCGTAAGCAGTGAATACAGTTCCATTATGTTGAGTTTAGTTTTATAGAACAACCTTAGCAAAATGCAAAAGTACACTTTTACATAATACATAAAGGTTATTCCAGCCAGGCTGACTGCTTCACACTAGCGTACAGGATACGTACAGTGTAGATCAGCAAGTGGTCTGGTAGCTTATACTAGTTATTTACAATGAGTATACAAGAGAAAAACAATGATTTGGCAGCTCCGGTTCGCATTACTGAGCGGGCGCAGCTTGAAATTACAGATACACTCACCGCCAATAAAATACCAGATAGTTATGGTCTGCGGATAGGCATGAAAGGAGGCGCATGCAGTGGTACCTTTTTGCTGGGTTTTGATACTGCAGGAGCTATGGATCAGGAGTATTTAGTGGATAATGTGAAAATAATTATTGACCGCCGTCACCTGATGTATGTGTTAGGAGTAATAGTTGATTATGAGGAAGGTAGCTTTGGTAGAGGATTTACTGTATATTCGCCGGACAAGGTAGATTTGTAGTCAAAATAATTTTTGGCACGATTATCGATAGGGACAGTGAGTTGTTATTCCACTACTAACGTTGAAGTACTTTAGAAAATATCCTTTCCTGGCAGCTACGCTGGCGTCCCTGGTGCTGGCAGTGGGCTTTTATTTACTGGAAAGCGGGACTAAACTACGGAAAGCGTACCTGGAGTCAGTGCAGAACCGGGTTGATGAGCAGGTAGAGATAGCTCAGCAGGATATGCAGCAGGTAGTAGAACAGCTCAAAGCTTCCAAGCCCGGATCCGAAAATATAAACTACCTGGCTAGTCAGCATCCTTACTATCTGTACCGCAACGGGCGGCTCGTTATGTGGTCAGACTACAAACTGGTACCTGCCTATCAGGATCTGGCCAGGCATCAGGCGCCGGGGTTGATCGATCTCCCGCAGGGACAGTATATACTCCTGCGCACCACTACTACACACGGGGGAAAGCGCTACGACCTTTTCTCTCTCATTAACCTATATCGTCGTTACAGGACGGATAATAGCTATCTTCAGTCAGGTTTTAACAAAAAAGTTTTTTCGGCATCACCGCGTTCAATCAGCGGTCCTCCCTTCTCCACTAGTGAGGTGATCGTAGGGCCGGGAGGCAAAGGCATGTTTACAGTCGAAATACCCGAAACGGCTATCTATTACAGCCATTCAACTTCGCTGGCTACGATTTCGCTGCTGCTGCTTTCATCAGTATTCTTTGCTATCCACGTATTTTTTTCAGTACTGCGCTTACGGAGTCGCTATCGTTATGGGTTGGCCTTCTTTTTACTGGCTGGCTACCTGGTGGTGTTGCGGGCGCTGATGATTGCTTTTTCTATCCCCTATGTTTTCTACGGAGGAGAAGTATTTAGTCCGGAGTACTACAACGCTTCCCGGTTAGTACCGTCGTTGGGTGATATGCTCCTTAATGCCATTGCTGCGATCCTGCTACTATTCTATGTTACCAGTATCTATTACCGCACCACATGCTATCAGTGGCTTATTCATCGGTCTGAATTTGGTAAGACTATCTTTTCTTTCCTGATCCTGCTGCTAAGCTACGGGCTTTTTTATGGGTTCTACCGGGAGCTGAGCAACCTGTACGAGAAGTCAAACTTTACGCTGGATATTACTCTAAGTATATCATTTGGCTCACTCAAGATTGTTTGCCTTCTGACATTCGTAGCCCTGTCTATCATTTATTTCCTGCTGATACACCTGCTCATGGGGATATTTCTCCGTCTGAATAAGCAGGTCACGAAAGGGCTGATCATTATTGTTGTATCAACCCTGCTAACCTGGGTAATTGCCTGGGTACTGGATATCTGGCTTGAGTGGGTATTCCTGGCCCATACGATGTACCTGTTCCTACTGTATTTGATGCGTCTACCTAAGACTTTCTACGGTTTCAGGTATTCAACTACGATCTACTATTTTCTCGGAGCTATTACCTGTGCTCTGGCAGGTACTTATGTGGTACATCAGGAAGAGGTTATAAAAGATATTCTGAATAAGAAGGAGTTTGGGGAACAGCTATTGAACGAGAACGACCCTTACACAGAGTTTTTGCTCAAGAAGACCAACGAAGCAATTGCCGGTGATAGCACTATTCAGGTAATACTTAAAAACAAGGCATTGCTGTCGCGGGAGCTGATTCAGCAGAAAATTAAGAGTACTTACCTGGATCAGTACCTGTATAAGTATGATGTAGAGGTAGTATCATTTGATGCTGAGGGAAAGCCGCTGGATCACCAATCCAAAGCGCTCGACTTTGCGCATTATCAAAACCTGTTTCACAAATCGACCTATTCTACCGATTTTAACGGGATCTATTTTGTCAATCAACCGGACAAAGGATTTGCCAAACAGTACATAAGCTTTGTGAAGGTGCAGCAGGATTCCACTGACCTGGGGCATATTGTACTTGACCTTAAGCAAACGGTAGAGATGCCCAAGAACACTTATCCGGAGTTACTGCTGGATGAGCGTTTTGTGCAGGCGGTCGAAACCCGTCAGTACAGCTATGCTATTTATGGTCCTAAGGCCCGCCGGGTGTACAGCAGTGGTACCTACAACTATGATGGCAAGTTCCCGCTCTATCTGTTGGGGGAGGGAGTGTTGTTTGAGAAAGGAGTATCATTGAATGGTTACCGCCACGTAGGTGTCGTCGGATCTAGTAACCGGAAGATTGTTGTGTCGTCCAAAGAGTGGGCCTGGAAGGGTGTTCTGGCTAATTTTTCCTTTCTGTATTTGATACTGGTGGTATTTGTCGCTATCGTGATAGCAATTCATACAGTCAGGCATAGCTTTTCGGCGATGAAGCTGACCTATTCAACCAAGATTCAGGTACTGCTTAATACCGTATTTATCTTTCCCCTGCTGATCATCCTGTTCTTTATCCTGCGCATAGTGTATAGCAACTATGCAGAAAGTCAGGAGGGAATGTATCTCAATAAGACCTACAATATAGCTTCCAACATCTCAGAGTTTGTATCTGATTTCCAGCAGGGAAAAATGAGTAAGGCTTATCTGGAGCAGAAGGTACAACAGATTGCTCATGATGCTGACCTGGAGATTAACGTCTATACTACTAATGGTAACTTGCTGCTGGCAACCAATCCGCTGATGTACCAGTCGGGGCTTTTAGCCAACTACATCAACCCGCAGGCTTTTCAGCGTATCATTAACGAAAAGGATAATCTGATGCTGCTGAAGGAATCATTAGGCTCAAAAGAGTACAACACAGCCTATGTAGGACTACAGTCAAATGAGCAGAATCTGATGGGAGTGGTAGGTATACCGTATTTTGACTCGAAACCGGATCTGGACCGTCAGATCATCGATATCGTAGCCTCTATCTTGATGGTGTTTACGGCTATGCTTCTTGTGTTCCTGGGGGTATCTTATTTTGCTTCTAATCTGTTGATAAATCCGCTGCGGGTACTGACACGTAAAATCGGCCGTACTAATCTTAACCAGCTCAACGAGCCTATAGACTGGCGCTCCAAGGACGAGATAGGGTTGCTGATCAAGCAGTATAACCGGATGCTTGTCAACCTGGAAGAGAACAAGCAGGTACTGTCAGCCAACGAGAAGCAGTCGGCATGGCGGGAAATGGCCAAGCAGGTAGCGCATGAAATCAAGAATCCGCTGACCCCAATGAAGCTTACGCTGCAACAGCTCCAGCGTACTATACATCGTGATGATCCTCAGGCGCTCGAGAAAGTAAGCCGGGCTATGGAATCTATTATTGAGCAGATTGATAATATAGGCCATATAGCCCAGTCCTTTTCGGACATAGCCAAAATGCCTCTTCCACAAAAAGATGTGTTTGAAGTAACGTCGGTTATTACCAAGGCATCCGAACTGTACGCCAATGACCACAAGATTATCCTGTACCGCGATATTCAGAAGGGACCCATCTATATCACCGGAGACCGGAAGCTACTAGGATCTACCATATCCAACCTGATCATCAATGCGAAGCAGTCTGTGCCGGAAAGCCGTAAAACCATTATCAGCATCAAGCTCTATACGCATAATGACGATTTGCTGATCGAGATCAAGGACAACGGCTCAGGAATACCCAAGAGCATTCATAACAGGGTATTCCTGCCGAACTTTACAACACGCGCCGGGGGGTCCGGATTAGGTCTTGCCATGGCCAAGCGTATAGTTGAGCATGCCGGTGGCAATATCTGGTTTGAGACGGAAGAAAACTCGGGTACCACCTTCCACCTGTCCATACCCCTCGCCGAGCAATATAGCCAGAGTTACCCCTGACCGTACCGGAGATACAATAAGTTACTTTTAATCTTCTACGGTAACATGTTTCCAGTTTTCACCGGAGCGTATTCTGTTCAGCTGTGTGTGTGTAATACCAAATTGCTTAGCGATCATCTTAAGACGGTTTTTCTCGTTCTTAAGTAGTTTTTTTATCATCTTCACCTTACTCTCAGTAAGCTTGTAGTTGCTGGTACGGCGGGGCATCACCCGGTTTTTCAGGGCAGGATTCTCCCGGTTATGGTCGGCCATTTCGTCCTTGGTAACCCATTTCAGATTTTCGTAGTAGTTATTCTGCTTGTTGTAATCAAGATGAATAACATACTTCTGAATCTCCTCCTGCCTGTCCAAAAAGTACTCTGCTACCAGCTTGTGTACGTAGCGGTTAAGCGTACGACCACCTGCCGCCCGTATGTTAAGGGAGCGATAGCCTTGTATCACTGAGCCCTTAATAATGCTACCGTCCTTAGGGTCATTCTGAAAACTTTTCAGGCGCCCATAGTTGGAAACTTCATAGTGGGGAGCATCCTCGATATCCTCAAATTTGATTCTCTTCCACACCTCATTCCAGTAGTTACCGTTTTTCTTGATATCGCTCATAAGTTGATAAAAGTGGGGGTAAACCTGTTTAACATTTTCTTTAACACGTTTAACAAAAATAATGTTTTTGAAATTGTGATAAAATAGAAATAAATTAATTCTTAGTGGTTTAGAGTAAAAGTAGTCCTTCGGTTACGTGCAACTTTTGTTGTACATAGCTGCCTCATTCAAAGCTATTCAACCGGGTGTGGTTGGGTAGCCAGTAGAAACTTTTCCGGTTTTGAACTGTTCTATACATACGTTACGTACAGATCTTTAGATTACTAGTTTATGAAGAAAACGCTCATTATTGGAGCCAGTACTAATCCGTCGCGTTACGCGTACATAGCGGCGCATCGCCTGAAGGGGTTTGGACACCAGATAGTACCCCTCGGAATGAGAGAAGGAGAGGTGGCCGGTGAAAAGATTTTGACTGAAAAGGTTTCCTTAGATGATATTGATACAGTGACACTCTACGTAGGGCCACGTAATCAACCTGACTACTACGATTATATTGTGTCATTGAAGCCGAAGCGGGTTATTTTTAACCCCGGCACTGAAAATGATGAACTGGAAAACCTACTCAGAGAGGAAGGAATAGAACCCCTGGAAGCCTGCACGCTGGTGATGCTTTCGACAGGGCAGTACTAGTTAGTGATTATGTGAATGAGTGAGTGTCGAATGTCAATTGCAGAGTGTTGATATTCTGAAGTACTAGGTAGAGCCGAATTATTGTAGGAGTTGTGTTGCAGTAAACTGCTTCGGCACCTCCTTACCCACAGTCTTTTTCCTGGTACTTTCCTTTTTACACACTAAAATACAATCCACCACTGCGGTGGCCGCTCATTCACCATTGCTCCACCTACCTACCACCTGATCAGCGCTGAAGCCCAGGTGAATCCACTCCCAAAGGCGGCCAGACACAGCAGGTCACCTTCCTTAATACGTCCCTGCTCCCAGGCCTCAGCCAAAGCAATGGGTATGGAGGCCGCTGTCGTGTTGCCGTAGCGCTGAATATTATTGACTACCTGTTGTTCGGATAGCCCCATCTGCTGTCGTACGTATTCGCTGATGCGAATATTGGCCTGATGAGGTACCAGCAGGTCTATATCACCCGGTGTCAGACCATTGGCAGCCAGGGCTTCCTCAATTACTTCCGAAAATCGTAGCACGGCATGCTTGAATACCGCATTGCCATTCATAACTACATCAAAGCCTCCTTCGTCGACCATCTCTTTGGTAGCGGCCCGGTTAGGCCGGCTACTGCCGGGTTCACGTACATACAGGTCTTCGGCGTAGCGGCCGTCAGCGTGCAGATGGGTAGACAGGATGCGGTGATCGAGTGATGGTGTAGCCTGCAGTACGGCGGCTCCGGCCCCGTCGCCAAATATAACCGCCACGTTACGACCGGCGGTACTCTTATCAATCCAGGTAGATTGTATCTCTGAACCTACTACCAGGGCTGTACGGTACATGCCTGACTTGATAAACTGATCGGCAATGGACAGGGCGTACACAAAGCCTGAGCACTGCTCCCGAATATCGATAACCGGCTTACCCTCCATGCCCAGCTCTCGCTGCATCAGGAAAGCTGATCCGGGAAAAAAGTAGTCAGGGGTAATAGTGGCATACACGATGACATCAACAACGCCGGGAGAGAGGCCGGCCCGATCCAGCGCCTGACGGGAAGCTGCCGCGGCCATACTGGCGTTGGTATCCTTGCCATAGGTAAAGTAACGGCGCTCCCGGATACCGGTTCGCTCCTGTATCCACTCATCGGATGTTTCCATCCATTGGGTAAGATCCTGGTTCGTGACCACATTCTCCGGTACATAGTAGCCGAGTCCTGTGATACGTGAATAAGTCATGGGCCTGTGCAGCGAGTGGGGAGAAAAAGAGTTTTAGCCGGTGACGCCGTTATATAATACCTTATGCAGGACGTACTTCAAATGTAAATTCTTCCATAATCAGGTTAGCCAGCAGCTTCTCGCAGGCTGTCTTTACCTTGCCTTCGGCCTCCGCAGCATCAGCCGCTTCGAGTCGTAGTGTAATGTGTTTTCCGATGCGCACATCTGCCACCTGATCAATGCCGAGGTTATGAAGTCCCAGCTTTACGGCCTTTCCCTGTGGGTCAAGGATTTCCTTCATCGGCATAATGTTGATATCAGCAATAAATTCCATGTGTAAATAGTACGTTATTGGTTAGTACCCGAAGGCAAAAGAAAGCGCAAAATTGCAACAAATTGTGCCTAATACCAATTAGGATTTACTATTATTCATGAGCATAAGTGCCAAGGATAGCAATACATAGATGGCGACGATCAGGGGGATGGCCAGGATGCCCAGCCCTAGCAGGAGCGCCAGGGATAGAATCAGGAATGAAAACCTGACTTCATTCCCCTTCCACCCAAACGATTTGAACTTCAGAGCGAATAAAGGGATCTCTGCCACCAGCAGGTAAGACATAACCGCTGTAAAGATTAGAAGCGTGGTGGTATTAACAATGATGGGGCGCCAGGTATCTTCGTGAAAGCGTACTATAAAAGGGAGTGACGCAACAAGCATGGCATTGGCGGGCGTAGGTACTCCTATAAACTGGTCGCTCTGGCGGGGATCAATGTTGAACTTGGCAAGTCGAAGCGCCGAGAAGACGGCAATAAAAATAGCCAGGTAAGCCTTCCATATACCTGTCAGATCAGGTATGCTCTCCATAAGCAGCTGGTATATGATGATAGAGGGAAGTACCCCAAATGTAGTCATATCGGCCAGGGAGTCCAGTTCTTTGCCGATGGGTGAGCTAACGTTAAGAAGGCGCGCCACAAATCCATCAAAGAAATCAAAAATGGCCGCTACTCCGATAAGGGCGCAGGAAAGGAGCAGGTTATTATGAAATGCCTCAATGATACCTATGCATCCGCATATGAGGTTGCCACAAGTAAGGGCATTAGGGATGTGACGCTTCATGTAGAGCTGAGTAGGAAGGTGAAAATAAGGAGTGAACTGGTGTGCTGTGTTTATTTACTGTTTAGAAATGGGTTGTGCTTCTTCTCAAAACCAATGGTGGTCGGATCCATATGGCCTGCATACACGGTGTAGTCGTCACCCAGCGGGAATAGCTTCTCCCTGATGCTGCGAAGCAGGGTATTGTAGTCACCACCAGGCAGATCGGTACGGCCGATACTTTCCCTGAACAGGACATCGCCACCAATCACAAAGCGCTGCTCATGGTTGACAAAGGCTACATGGCCGGGGGCGTGGCCCGGAACGTGCAGGATGTGCAGCGTCGAGCTCCCAAAGGTATAATTCTTTCCCTCCTCCAGATAGTGATCTATTTCAGGCTCATCAAATCCGGCAAATCCATAGTTAGGAGCGTAGGTTTTGACGGCTTTGAGGAGTGGCTCATCTATGGCATGGAGGCCAAAAAGAATGTCGTATTTCCTTTTCAGTAAGCCAATACCCAGTACATGATCAATGTGTGCATGGGTATTAATGATCCCTACTGGCTTCAGACCATTAGCTTCTATATAGTTGATGAGCTCATCGTGCTCGTGCTTTTCGTAGTTGCCCGGATCTATAAATACGGCTTCTCCGGTTTCATCATGGAGTACATACGTATTCTCCCCAAAAGGGTTGAACGTAAAAGATTTTATCTGAATCATACGGAGTCGGCTCTTTAGTGTCAGGGCGAAGTTAACAAACTGTTTTGAAACAGGCGTCTGGAAAGGGATGATTCATGTATAGCTAGGGACTAATACTCAGAGCGCCACTCTAGTCTGGCTAAAGTGGCGCTCTGAATAAAACAATATTTCGGTATTCTTGCAGAAGCTACACCACCACCGGATTCCGGAATACGGCTGCTACTATGCTGTCCTTCTCAGGCATATCATTAGCATCATACAGGAATACTTTCCCTTTCATCAGGACCGTCTTTACGGCGGCTTCGGTCAGCAGGTCCGTATTTTCGGGAGTAGCCGCCCGCTGGATCTGTAACTCATAACGCTGCTCATCATAGTGCCCCCAGAGGAATGCATCCTTACGAATAAATAAGGTATCTACCTGGCCGGTAAGTGCGGCTAGTATGGTCTTCTCTGTATCAGACGCCGCAAAGTCTCCCGCTTTCAGATTGTGATACTGCTCGACAGCCTTTTCTTCCTGCTGCTTAAATTTGGGCTCCATGATAGCCATTGCCTGCTTGTAAAGGCCCTGTGCCTGGGGATCATTTCTGTTGTCAAAGTTTCCCGTTACATAGTCTTCTACGTACTTATTATAATCGATAGTAGTCCGGTATAGCGGAACCAGATAATCTACTCCGGCTAATACTACGGGCAACTGATCCTCTTTGAACCTGTTTTCCAGCTCTCGGCTGAGATTGTAGAACCACTGACGGATATGTTCTTTCTCCTGTTCATCAGCTGCCTGTCCATGGAATACTCCACCGCTGGCAGGTTGGCTGGTACCCAATCTGCGCTGTACAGTATCGTCCCTATCTATCTTGTTAAAATAACGCAGATAGTCCTCAACAGAGGTTTGTACATCTTCACCAAGTTCCACCTCATTAAAGGAGTAGGGAGTTGCTTCGTATAAGCGTACATTTTCCAGGTCCAGATTAAGTACATAGTATCGCCCGTTCCTGTTAAACAAAGGTAGTAAGGGGCGTAGCATGAGGCCCTTACCTACATGGAATGATGGCTCTTCAACCTTTAGCGGAAACTTGAATACATAGTTGTTCTGTGGAGTAAGGAAGAAGGCCAGCATATCAGATGAATAGTGCCAGAAGTTGTCATTATCCAGAAGATTAAATCCTGGTTGAAGGTATTGATTCACCTCATCTTGCTCCATTCCGTACAAGTTTACCAGCTGCTGACGAGCAGCCTGAAGCTGATTCTTAAAGTGAATCTTATCCTGCTGAAAGTTATCAGTAGACTGTTTTCTGGTGGGCGAGTATATTGTCACACTGTGCTGAACCTTACTAGTCGCCAGTTCATTAAGTTGATCTATGGTGAATAATTCCATGGTAGTTAGTTAAATAAGTTTAAGAAGTGTTGAACTCCGCAGCCGCGGCAAGCAATTTGTACATATAAAGGTGATAAGATTGTTCCAACTGCCTGAGTTAGAGGTAAAATGTACGTAGTAGCCTGATTGTGCGTTAATTATAACCTGAAAGCGGATGAGGAGTAGCATAGGGCGTGGGGACGAAAAGCCACGTTTGAGGAAAAATTTTCAATAAATAATAAAGGGTTGTGGAAGTGATTTGTGTGATTAAAACGAATTGGAATCAAATAATTTAGCCATGAATAGAGTAGAGCAGTTGGAGAATATCAAATTGGATATTCGTACGGTAGATGTGGAGCCAGACGCTGAGACTATTAGTAAAGTACGTAATGAATTAAAGAAACTGATGCGCTTATACGGCAGTATCGTTGGAGCGGATGTTTTCCTGAAGGAGTTAAGCGAAACCAGACAAAATAATAAGCTGGCAAGAATGCGGGTAGGCATACCCGGTAGAGACCTCATTGCTGAGGCTTCCTCCTCTTCATGGGCAACAGCTCTATCGATGGTTAGTGACATGCTGCGTAATCAGATCATGAATCGTTACCGGAAATAGATAGATCCGGCATATATCCACACATATACAAGAGCCCCGCTTCCAGGAAGTGGGGCTCTTTGGTTATAAAAGCGGGAGTCAGGTCTTTATAGTGATACCTTCGAGGTAATATCAATAAGTCCAGGACCTTTATCTTATCATCATGCGCATATCTCTCCTGCTTATATCACTGACCGGATGCATTCTTCTTAGCAGCCTGTTTCTAAGTTTTCGTTCCTCTACCAAGCCATCCCGACCCAATGTAGTTCTGATATTTGCTGATGATCTTGGGTACGGCGACATAGGTAGTTATGGTGCAACCCAGTACCATACTCCCCACCTTGACAAGATGGCTACCGAAGGGATGCGCTTTACTAATTTTCTTGTAGCCCAGGCAGTATGTAGTGCTTCCCGCGCTGCCCTGCTTACCGGCTGTTATCCCAACCGTCTGGGTATATCGGGTGCATATGACCATACAGCCAAAGTCGGAATCAATCCCGATGAGGAGACCATGGCTGAACTTTTCAAGAAGACCGGCTATCGTACCGCAATTTTTGGTAAATGGCACCTGGGTCACCACCGGGAATTCCTGCCGCTGCAGCACGGCTTCGATGAGTACATGGGACTGCCGTACTCCAATGATATGTGGCCGATGAACTACGATGGCAAGCCCGCCCCAGCCGGACACCACCGTCTGTACTATCCGGTATTACCCTTTATTGAAGGCAACGACAAGGTACGTGAAATTACAACTCCTCAGCATCAGGATGAACTGACGACGCTATACACGGAGCGGGCAGTTCAGTTTATTAAGCAGAATAAAAATAAGCCTTTCTTCCTGTACCTGCCTCACGCCATGCCGCATGTACCGCTGGGAGTGTCGGACAAGTTCAGAGGCAAGAGCGAGCAGGGGCTGTACGGCGATGTGATCCAGGAGATGGACTGGTCGGTGGGGCAGGTACTGAAGGCACTCAAGGATAATGGGCTTGACAAAAACACTATCGTGATATTCACGAGTGACAACGGTCCCTGGATCAACTACGGGAACCATGCCGGTAATACAGCCGGACTCCGGGAAGGAAAAGGTACCAGCTATGAGGGCGGGCACCGTGTACCCTGTATCATCCGCTGGCCCGGAGTAGTACCGGAGGGGGTAGTAACAGATCGCCTGTCTTCTACTATAGACCTGTTACCGACGCTTGCAAGCCTGTGTGGGGCGCCTGTTCCCCACAAAAAAATCGACGGTGTAGATATTAGTGCTATCCTGAAAGGCGACCTGATGGCATCACCACGGAAGCATTTTTACTACTACTACCGTAAAAATGCGCTGGAAGCCGTACGGCGAGAGAACTGGAAGCTGGTACTGGATCACCCGGGTCGGACGTACGAAGGTTTTGCTCCTGGAAATGATGGTTTTCCGGGTAAGATAAACGAACAAAGTCCTGCAAAAATGGCTCTGTACGACCTCAGGCGCGATCCGGGCGAACGTTATGATGTGCAGGAAACCTATCCGGAAATTGTAAAAGAGCTACTGCTATTGGCTGAAAACGCCCGTGCGGATTTAGGTGATGATCTGCAAAAAAGGGAGGGAGCTAACCGCCGTCCCATCGGCCAAATTCAATAATGACATTATGACTGAGCTAATTAGGTGGACTATGAAATTTTGACACGTGCTTAGGGGGCTTTTGGGCTATGTCGGAAACTGGTATAGTGTTTTTATCCATAGGGATATAGATGTTTGATTACCCAGAAACGACGTACGACCATGAAAGATAAACTGAAAATACCTCAGGAAGTACTGATGAATATAGATTTCATAAATACTGTCAACGGAGGAATGAGCCAGGCAACTGTGCAGATTGAGAGTGGAGCTGACGGCTACCTCGTGATGGTAAAAGCCCCGGGAATTGAGGCTGAGGACCTACAGGTAGAGATCATTAAAAACAAGTTAATGGTATATCACCTGCTACCCATCTTTGCTCAGGATCCCGAGTCGAACAGCGAATATCGCTCCATCCGATTCATCAGCAATTTAACGATCCCAAACGATGTGGATCTGGAAAGCATAGCAGCTCACTATGATGAAACTCTGCATCATTTGGTAATACATTTACCTTATAACCAGCTGCACCAGGGTTTTCACCGCAAGGTGGATATCGAGCGCTGGAAATAATTAAATACATAGTTTAATACTCACAAAAATCCCGAAGCAGGTTAGTGCTTCGGGATTTTTGTTTTCATAGTTGCTGGATAAGCTCATGTATTTAGTGAGGCTCGGGGTACTGCAGGTAGTCGTGGAAGTTGGTTTCGTAGTTCTCCCGCGCAAGAGGTGTGATGCGCTTCGCCTGGCTATGGGCCCAAAGTACAAATGAAGTGATGTCCAGATAGCGGGAGGATTTGAGCGGGAACAGATTGTCGCCCTCGCGCAGACCATTAGTCAACAGCACTATCGTAATATCATTAGGCGCTTTCAACCAGACACTACGAAATCCTTGGGCTTTACTGTTACCGGTTAATATATACCACCAGCCGTCATGGTAGCTGAACCGGCCATCTGGTGTTTGGGTACTATAGGCACCGTACCCCTTGGTGAGTAGAGCGTCTTTTAGGGCAGTAGTGAGAGCCGACTCATCAGGGGTAGAGAGGATTTTGGCATAAACCGTAGCGGCTTCCCGCGCTGACAGATAGAAACCATAGGCCCCTGCCGTGGAAGCAAAATTACCGGGAATAAAGCCGCGGGAACCCGAGAAGGGATAGTCATAGCCATAGGTAGGATTCTGAGTATAGGTATTGAGTAATAAAGTGGTAGTTACTCCGGCCTTTTCAATGATATTTTTGCGTAAGTAATCTTCGTAGAGCTGTTGGGTACGGGTATCGTCAGTCTGGTCGTTGCCGGTGAACTGATACCCCATCATAGCCGGAATAAGTACCCGATACAATCCGAAATTAACATTCTGGTAGCAATAGTTTCCAAGGTGCTGCGGCTGTACACCTTTGGCTATAAGCGCTTTCAGGCCGTACCAGTAGTTCTCAGTATAGGCACCATTCCGACAATTGTTCTGGAAACCAACAATACCGCTCCGATGCGTCAGCAGATCATGAAATGTAATCTTATCTATATTGGTACCCCTATGCCAGGCCGATGGTAGGTAGTCTATGATATAGTCTGTCGGCTTGATTCCCTTTTCCGTAGCCAGTTTCAGGAAGGCCATGGCAGTAAGTGTCTTGGTCATACTGGCCACGTGCATTTTAGTATCTACGGTAAACGGAATAGCACCAGCCGACTCAACCGAGCGTGATTGAAATCCGCCACCACCCGATGTTACCATTTCCCCTTTTTCAAAGATGGCATAGCTGTATCCAAAGTCACGGTCTTTAAGGGAATCGTCCAGCGTAGCGGCCAGCCGTAAGGCCAGTCCGGGTTGTGTGGTGAAGGTACTTACAGGACCATAGGCTATGTTTTCTGCATTCTCTACATAGGCCCTGATGTAGTAGGTCTTGTTCGCAGTAAGGTTGGTGATGGGGCTGTTGAAGGTGAATGGCAACGCGGTTATTGCTTTACTGTATTCCGATCGGGCATCGTTGATCGTAGGCTCCGGATTCTGTTCCGACCATACGTGTCCATAACGCTTTATTTGCCATGGACCATCGTCGGTAAGAGTAGTTGAGGCAGTTGCTGAGATATCAAGCCGCTGGCTGACCCTGGTAGAATCGGCAAGGGTCAGCTCTTCGACCGGTGTGGGCTCAACCACACAGCTGCCTACCAGGGTACCAAGAAACAGTAGTATAAGAAAGACTCGGGTTGATGTCGCATGCATAATGGTAGTGGATAGATACTTACAAAGTAGTAAGGTACTTATCTACTAAAAAACCTTCAAGGATGTCCCTGAAGGTTTTTTGCAAGTGTAGTGTTTTATTAGCTAACGGTAGCTCCGTTCCAGACATCCTTGCCCGGCTGCACAAAAGCAAGACTACCATCTTTATCTTCCGCCATCAGGATCATACCCTGCGACTCCATGCCCATCATCTTGCGGGGAGCGAGGTTGGCGAGGTACAGTACCTTCTTACCTACTATCTCTTCGGGCTTAAAGTGTTCGGAAATCCCGCTCAGTACCGTACGCTGCTCGCTACCTATATCCACTTTCAGCTTGAGTAGCTTCTTGCTCTTGGGAACGTTCTCTGCTTCGAGGATGGTAGCTACCCGGATATCAATCTTAGCAAAATCATCGTACTGTATTTCGGCTTTTACTTCGGGTACTTCTTTTCCTTCGGCAGCGGCGGCTAATTCATTCATGCGTTTGTCGTCGTGTAGTTTTTGTACTTGTTTTTCTATGACGGAGTCTTCCAGTTTCTCAAATAGCAGGGTGGCCTCGGCAATGGGGTGGCCTTCGGCTAACACAGTCCTCTTGCCCGCATCTGCCCACTTTTTCAGCTGATCTCCCTCTATCCCCAACTGCTTCCGTAGCTTCTCGGAAGTGAACGGCATGATAGGCTCGGAAACAATAGCCAATGAGGCCGTAATCTGCAGGGCTATGTTCAGGATGGTACCTACCCGTGCCGGATCCGTCTTGATCACGTGCCAGGGCTGCGTGTCGGCCAGGTACTTGTTGCCTAGGCGCGCCAGGTCCATGATCAGCGCTAGGGCCTCGCGGAAGCGGTAGTTTTCCATGGCTTCGCCAATGCGTGCGGGGAAGGCTGCCAGTTCAGCCAGTACCGCCTGGTCCTGTTCGGTCAGTTCACCCAGTGCAGGTACTTTGCCTTCGCAGAATTTGTGGGTCAATACCACGGCCCGGTTCACGAAATTACCGTAGATACCCACCAGCTCGCTGTTGTTGCGGGTCTGGAAGTCCTTCCACGTAAACTCACTGTCCTTGGTCTCGGGAGCGTTGGCCGTAAGTACGTAGCGCAGTACGTCCTGCTTACCCGGAAACTCCTCCAGGTACTCGTGCAGCCATACGGCCCAGTTACGGGAAGTTGATATCTTGTCTCCCTCCAGGTTCATGAATTCGTTGGCGGGTACGTTGTCTGGCAGGATAAAGCTACCTTCGGCCATCAGTGTAGCCGGGAATATGATACAGTGGAATACAATATTATCCTTTCCGATAAAGTGTACCAGCTTGCTGTCATCCTGCTTCCACCACTGCTCCCAGCCCTCATCGGTACCGTTTTTCTGGATGAGCCAGTCCTTGGTAGCCGATATATACCCGATGGGAGCTTCAAACCATACATAAAGTACCTTACCCTCAGTATCGGGTAGGGGTACCTGTATTCCCCAATCCAGGTCGCGGGTCATAGCGCGGGGTTTCAGGCCCTCTTTCAGCCAAGACTGAACTTGTCCCGCCACGTTACTTTTCCACTCGGGGTGGCTATTGACATAGGCCTGTACTTCTGCCTGCATTTTATCAAGGGGTAAAAACCAGTTCTTCGTAGACTTCATCACCGGTTTGGCACCCGACAGCATCGAGCGTGGTTCTTTTAGTTCCAGCGGACTGAGCGACGAGCCGCAACGTTCACACTGATCGCCGTAGGCATTCGGGTTGGCACATACCGGACAGGTACCTACTATATAGCGGTCGGCCAGGAACTGCTGGGCAGTTTCGTCGTAGTACTGTTCGGTTACCTCTTCTACAAATACCCCCTTATCATACAGGTCCTTGAATATCTCCTGCGAGGTCTGGTGGTGTATGGGCTTACTGGTACGTGAGTATACATCAAAGGATATACCCAGATCGGCAAATGACTTATTGATCTGGTCATAGTACTTGTCTACGACCTGTTGCGGAGTCATTCCTTCTTTCTTGGCCCGGATGGTGATGGGTACTCCGTGCTCATCGGTACCACTGATAAAAGCTACATCTTCACCTTTGGAACGCAGGTACCTGACATAGGTATCGGCCGGTATGTAGCATCCAGCCAGGTGACCTATATGGATAGGACCATTCGCGTAGATCAGAGCCGCCGTAACGGTATATCGTTTGGGGTTGGTAATGGGCATTGTATAATATAAGAAATAGTGAAAACCAGATATTTAAAAGTACTGCCAGGTACTGGCTACTGTTACAGTGCCAGTCAGGTCAGGGAGAATTTTCTTTTCTGGCTACAAAATTAGCAAAAAGGGCTCTGCATTGCTGCTTTACGACCAGTTACCTTACCATTGGTACATAATATTTTACCTTTTGTAAAGTTTACTTGACATATTGTAAGAGTTGCTTTACCTTTGAATCGTTACTTTATTCGTATCACACTTTTATCTATTAGCCATGAAAACAAAAAACCTGTTCCCCCACGCCTGGAAACCCTTTGGCTGGGTTTTGCTCTGTATCTCTATCCTGCCGGGATTATGGATGCTGATTGATGATTCCAGTTTTCCGCTGAGTCTGGCAGTACAGATACCCTGGCCTTTTGCTACGGAAAGTTCCGGACCTTTCGCAAACATTGACCTGCTGGTTCATAAAGACGGTACTGTTACGCTGCAACTGGTGGATGAACTACTAGCCTTAGGGACTATTGCTGGTCTTATGCTCGTAGGGTTTTCGCGCCTGAAGGTAGAGGACGAGCGCATTGCCCAGTTGCGTCTGGAATCTCTTCAGTGGGCTATCTATGGCAACACCCTGGTACTGGTGCTGTGTATCCTGTTTGTGCACGGGCTGGCTTTTATCAATGTTATGGTTTACAACATGTTTACGCCGTTGCTCATCTTTGTGCTACGTTTCCACTGGCTGCTGTATATAGCACCAGCCCTGGAAGACCGGCGGGAAAGGAGGCTGGCATGAGAAACCGCATCCGCATTGAAAGGGCCATTCTGAATATCACGCAGGCCGATCTGGCCGAGCGTGTGCAGGTGTCCCGGCAGACGATCAATGCCATCGAAGCTGAAAAGTATTCGCCCTCCCTGGCGCTGGGCATGAAGATAGCCCGGGTGTTCAGTAAGCCGGTAGAGGAGGTTTTTGAGCTGGAAGAGGGAGATTTGTAAACGGACCGGCCAGGTAGCTACTACCTGGCCGGTTTGCTATTCTGTATATTTATCCGAAGTTTTGTAGCGGGCTAAGTTTTGGTTTGCTAGGTACAATACCCGAACTTTGGCTACGTACAATTCGTTGTCTATACATGAATATCCTTATTACCGGAGCTACCGGACTAGTAGGCAGTGCCGTTGCCAGGCGTCTTATTCAGGAAGGGCATACGGTGCGGGCCCTGCATCGGGCCGGATCGGATCGGAGTCTGCTACGGGAGGTAGAAGACCGGGTCCAGTGGGTCGAAGGGGATATTCTGGATATCTACTCCCTGGAACAAGCTATTCAAGATACTGACTATGTAGTACATTCCGCCGCGGTGGTCTCCTTTGTACCCCGTGACCAGGATGCTATGTACAAGGTTAATGTGGAAGGTACTGCCAATGTAGTGAACGCCTGTCTGAAACTGGGGACCCGGAAACTCTGCCAGATTAGCAGCGTAGCGGCGTTGGGTCGGCCAGATCTGCGCAAAATAGGAGGGGGGCATGATATTGTTATTACTGAAGATCAACGGTGGGAAGAGTCACCCACCAATACCCACTACGCCAAAACCAAGTATCTGTCTGAACTGGAAGTGTGGCGCGGTGTAGCGGAAGGTCTCAAAGCCGTGATCGTAAATCCGTCGCTGGTGTTAGGCGAGGGGGATTGGGACCGAAGTAGTACCAGGCTATTCAGGTACGTGTACGAGGAGAAACCCTTTTATACCGAAGGCCTGATGAATTACGTTGATGTACTAGATGTGGCCGAGGCTGTATACAGGCTTCTGTTTTCGGATATTACCGCTGAGCGATATGTACTAAGTGCCGGCAGCATGACCTACCAGGAGCTATTCAATAAGGTAGCCGAAGCCTTCGGTAAGAAGAAACCTACCATACGGGTAAGTTCAGCCATGACAGCCATTATCTGGCGTTTTGAAGCGCTACGCTCCTGGCTTACAGGCAGTAACCCGCTTATTACAAAAGAAAGTGCGAAGTCGGCTACTCACCGGTTTAAGTACAACAGTCAGAAGATACAAAATGCTATCGGACTGACTTTCAGAACCTCTGATGAGACCATACGGAGGGTCTGTGAAAGTTTTAGTAAAGGGATTTGATAATAGGATTATTATCATTATCTTTCTACAACAGTATATATGATTTAAGTACTCTTGTACTTACTACTCTAACCACAATTAGTGTACATGGAGCAAGATTTTGAGGAAAGAAAAGATTTTATGAAAGAGACATTGCTTCGCTTCGAGCACATGCTGAAAACTGAGGCTAATGAGTTCTTCGACCTGGATACATACGAACAAGTTGCTGAACATTATTTAGACAAAGGTGATTGGGAGAAAGCGTTCAAAGCCTGTGAGTTAGGGTTAGAAAATTATCCGTATTCTCTGGATCTGATGCTCAATAAAGCCCAGCTGCTCTCCAACCGCGGGGAGTTTGAAGGGGCGCTGGAATTACTCGAACGAGCCCGACTCTTCCATCCCGGTGACGTTGAGATTCCGTTCATGCAGGGTACTATCTACAACCTGATGGGTGAGTACGAAACGTCCATTACTATTCTGGAAGCCATGCTGGATACCGCCGATGAAAAGGACGATATCTACTTCCAGATTGGACAATCCTACCAGAACTGGGGTAAGTATACTGAGGCGATCGAAAACTACAAGCTTTCGATCCAGCTCAATCTGCAGAACGAGCACGCCCTCTACGAGCTGGCACACTGTCTGGACCTGATTGGCGAGCTCGAAAGTCATCTTGATTTCTATAACAAGCTTATTGATATAGATCCGTACTCGCACCACGCGTGGTACAACTTAGGTATAGCGTACAGCAAGCTGGAGCGCTACGAAGATGCCGTGGAGGCGTATGACTACGCGACCATCATCAAAGAAGATTTTGCTTCGGCTTTCTTCAATCTGGGTAATTCGTATATGAACCTTGAGCAGTACGAAAGTGCCCGCGATGCTTACGAGAAAGCCATTGAACTGGAAGGAGAGCAGCCCGAAACCTGCTGCTGTCTGGCAAATAGCCTGGAAAAGCTGGGAGAGTTTGAAAAAGCGATCCGACAGTACCGCAAGGCTGTAAAGATGGATAGTGACTGGGATGACGGCTGGTTTGGACTGGGCCTGTGTATGGCCGAGTTGGGCCGCTGGCACGAAGCTATTGGCTTCTTCCGCAAAGCCCTTCAGATCTCCGAGCTGAACCCTGACTACTGGATGGCTCTGGCCGAAACCGAGTACAAACTGGGCAATGTAGTATCGGCCTTTGAGGCCTTCGAGAAGTCAGCCGAAATAGAGCCGGCCAATCCGGAAGTATGGCTGAAATGGTCACTGGTACTATTTGACCAGGGTAATTACGGTCGGGCCTGTGACTTATTGGCGGCTGCCGTGGACGAGATGCCCGAAGAGCCGGACCTGTACTATCGCTCGGCGGTGTATCTGATCCATGCCGGAGAGTACCGCGAGGCACTACTGAATCTGGAAATAGGCCTCACGCTTGACTACGACCGGCACGTACAGCTGTTTGACTTCTTCCCCGAACTGGAAAAGCAAAAAGCGCTGTACCGGATCATAGAACAGTATCGAACCAAGAATTTATAAATAGCAAAGCCCGTCGATTCTCGACGGGCTTTTTTTATGACTGGGGCAGCACGCTAAGAAGCTGTGAGAGCTCTATATCAAGGGCACAGCGAAAATGTCCTTCGGGGCAGGCTTTATGGCCGTGCAGGCCGCAGGGACGACAGTGGAGAGGCTCCTGCTTCTGGACAATATGTGACACATCCGAAAGTGGCCCAAAGCCAAACTCAGGTACCGTAGAGCAGTACACCGCACACACAGGAGCATTCATGGCCGAGCTGATGTGCATCGGAGCCGAATCATTCACATAGTTCATAGCAGCCTTTTCCATCAGAGCAGCCGATGCCAGAAAAGATAGTTGCCCACACAAGTTGGTAGCTATATCTGTCCGCCCGCTATCCCTGATAATCCCTTCGGCTAGTTGTTTATCATCAGGACTTCCCAGCAGGTACACCTTGTACTGCTTAGGCAGATTGCGGATAAGATCGGCCCAGCGTTCAGCCGGGTACTGCTTGGTATACCACACCGAAGCCGGAGCTACACATACATACGGCTGCTCCTGGTAAGGTTTCAACTTCTCATAATCACCGGGCGAGGGGTACAGGCGAGGCTTAGACACGGTACTATCAACATGCTTTTTAACCAGCTCCTGATTGCGATCTACCTCATGAAAACCATTGCTGATACGGTGGGGGAGGCTTTCGGTAAATAAAAATGAAAAAGGATTTTTTTCGAATCCTGTACTGACTTTGGCCCCCGAAAAGGCCGTAAGGAATCCGGTGGAGCCGAAGCGCTGTAAGTTGATAAGCCAGTCGTACCGCTGCTGACGGATCTGCCCTAGTAGTTGCAGCAGGCTCTTGTACTTTCCCTCTTTCTTGTGCCAGATAAGGACCTGGTTGAGGTAGGGATGCTGGTGGAACAGCCCTTCGTTTCCTTTACGTACCAGCAGGTCTATATGCGCGCCGGGATAGGAACTATGCAGTTTTTCAAGTAAGGAGGTGGCCAGTATGACATCACCTATAAAGGCGGTCTGTATGACCAGAATTCGCTGTGGATTCATTAGGTAAATTAGTATCGGACAAAATTCCGTAATTTTGCCCTTACCACCGAAAATTATCGGATGCGATTTTGTGTTATTAAAGAATGAAGAGAAATATAAGCCGTAAAAAGGTAGGTAATTTACACTCCGAAACAACCCTCACGGAAGAGTATCAACTACATACGCTTCCCAACGGGATTCGCATTGCACACAAACAAGTACCCTATACACAGATTGCTCATTGCGGTATTATGCTCGACATAGGTAGCCGTGACGAACAGTCCCATCAGCAGGGGCTGGCGCATTTTTGGGAGCATATGGCTTTCAAAGGTACCGAAAAGCGCCGCTCTCATCATATCATCAACCGCCTCGAAACTGTAGGCGGTGAACTGAACGCCTACACCACTAAAGAGAAGATCTGCTTCCATGCCTCAGTACTGGACGAGCATTTTGATAAGGCACTGGATCTGCTGGTCGATATCGCTTTTCATTCCGTATTTCCGGAGAAGCAGATTGAGCGGGAGCGGAACGTAATCCTGGAAGAGATGTCTATGTACTACGATTCACCCGAGGATGCTATCCAGGACGACTTTGACCAGCTACTATTTCCGAACCATTCGCTGGGTAGTAATATACTAGGTACAGCCGAGACGGTTCGTTCTTTTGGAAGTAATGACCTGCGGCAGTTCATCAGTGATAATCTGGATACAGAGCGTATTGTTGTGACATCTGTAAGCCGCTTGCCTTTCTCGAAAGTAGTACGTACGGCAGAAAAGTACTTGGCAGATATACCGTCCAAAAAGACAAACCGGGTACGCGTGGCACCCTATCTGTACACGCCCGAGCGGCAGGAGGTGGCAAGGTCCATCACGCAGGCCCAGTGCGCCATGGGACGTCCCTCGTACGCCCTGACTGATGAGCGTCGGCTGCCCTTCTTTATGCTGGTCAATTTGCTGGGAGGCCCGGGTATGAACTCCCGCTTTAATATGGCCCTTCGTGAGCGCTACGGTTTTGTGTACTCCATCGAGGCCAACTATACCCCTTATCTGGATACGGGCTTCTTAGGGATCTATTTTGGTACCGAACAGAAGCAACTCAACCGGAGCATCTCGCTTATTCATAAAGAACTGCGCCGCCTGCGCGAGCAGCCACTGACCACTACGCAGCTCCACCACACCAAGGTACAGCTGATGGGGCAGCTGGCTATGTCCGAAGAAAGCAACATGAGCTTTATGCTGATGATGGCGAAGAGCCTGCTGGATACCGGTAAAGTAGATACGCTACCGGAAATATTCGAAGAGATCCGCCAGGTTACGGCCCAGCAGTTGCAGGAGCTGGCGCAGGATATGTTCGACGAAAGTCAGTTTAGCTACCTGACATTCCTGCCCGAAGAATAGGAGTGGAAATTCTGACCGGGTCGCCGGTGCGATTATTTAATACTGAGTTCTGAATAGTTTCAACACAACTAATCAGATATAAGATATTCAAGCGTGGTTGTTTATATAGCCACAAAAAACGGGAGCGCAGCTTATAGCCGCGCTCCCGTTTTTATTATATGTCGGTGAATAGCTGATTACTACAAGCCAACACTTGATAGCTCTAAACTAAATTAGCTTTTCTTCTTAGCAGGAGCTGCCTTAGCTGGCTTAGCAGCTAGTGAATTGATCCAGGTAGCCAATTTAAGAGCATCTTCCTTAGGAACCTGAGTCATGGGAGCCATTGGAGGATAACCAGGCCAGTTAGCAGGCTCAGGCTTATAGATAAGCTCTACAATCCGCTCATTCTTGTATCCCTTCTTGGCAACATCTACATAAGCAGGACCTACCAGCTTAGTGTCGGCACGGTGACAGGCAAAACAAGTGTACTTAGTAAGCAACGCATTGATGTCATCAGGTACTTTAACTTGTGCATTTGCCGAGCTTGTGCTCATAAGAGTAGCAACAACGGCTGCCACCATAAATCCAAAGCTTTTTTTCATGAGTTTGTTAAAAGGAAATAATTACAACTGTACTAACCAAAAGACGGAACAAAAGTAAACAAGTACTCGGATTAACGGAATTCTGTTTCAAAAAAAAGAGAACAGTACGTGTAATTATTTACATCATGCCTCCATAGACAGTGTCCCACGAAAAAACGAAATTGTAATAAATTTAGTGCCCGTTGTTTACTTCTTAATTAGTACATGTATCCTAGTAAAGTCCTATATTAGTTATAGGTAAGCCATGAACTGGCTTTGCAATCCATGTCGGTTGAGAATCGAATCCAACGAGCCTGAAATGCGACTGGGAAATTATACTCAAATGTTTCTCCGGCTGGTACTGTTACTTCCCGATAGGTCATCCAGGGACCATGGCCGCTGGGCTCTACTTCAATCCTGAACGTAACGGGTTGCTTCTGATCGTGTGATAATTTCAGATTCTTTTTATCATAGAAGCCGATCAGGTACGGGTCAGATGGTACATTTTGCTTCACCTGACTGTTTTTCCAGGGGCCTCCTTCACCTACCGGCTTTCCTAATTTCCAAAGATCGTCAATGGTACCTGCCCATACGCTGGCTTGTCCATCTTCAGAGCGGATGATGTGCTTACTGTTTGTCTTCGGGTTTGCTTCCAGACCCGTCATGACTAATAAACCACGATAGGAGGCATAATCATGAATAGCTAGCTGGTGGGATGCAACAGGTCTTATTTTGGCAAACCCGTCAGCGTTTTCGGCGGGTAGTTCATAAAAGGTACCATGGGCATTCAGAAGATCACGCTCCGTAGCAACTTCCCTGCATATTCTCAGAGCACCATTACTGGTAAGCTTGTTATAAGTAGCACTACCTAAAGGGAGTCTCCATCTTCTGCCGTTATCATCAACGACTAGTACGGAGGATTCTTCTACGGTGATGGCATCTTTGGGGATAGCAAATTTATCCCGGATAAACTGAGCCGTCCTGGGATCTTCCTTCTTTACAAGCTTCATAGCTCCATCCAGTTCATAGTATCCGCTCTCGGTAAATTTTCCGTCCACCATCTTACCAGCTAGCAGGCCCAGTGCCCGACGGTTATCTCCTAAACCATAGAGAAGTCCACCGGTTGAGCTTTGATTATTTATGGTAGCTATCCCTTTGAAGAGTGGATCGGCTTTGGTGTTGAAACGACTGGCATCTGTATACGTAAAATGTACTGTGGCCTGAGTAGGCTTGTTGCTGGTAACCCGTATCCACTCACCCTTTTCCTGAGGCGTAAACATCAGGTACTGAGCCTTACCGGGGGCGGCATCAACTTTTTGTATCGAGGTCCACTGTCCGTTACCGTTCCGGTCTACTTCAAAGTTGAATGAAACTGTTTCCTTACCCTCATTGAGAATCCAGGCCATACGCTGGTCCCAACCGGCGAACAGGAATGGCTCGGAAGGCTTTCCTGCTTTGGTTTTTTCAGAAAGCCATACAGCACCCTCGGCGGTATTAGGGCCTAGTTTATCAGGTTGGTCCAGGGAAGTAAACCAGAGGTTGGAGTTGGATTGGCCAGGGCCTTCGATACCTCCTTTGGCTTTCCGCTTGTTAAGAAACTCTTTCTGAGCCGAATCATCACAGCCAAAGACCAGTCTATCCTGCCAGCGGGTAAAGTCACCAATTACCTTCAGGTAAGATGATCTGGGGCGGATACCTGCTGTATTCGAGGAAGTGAACGATTCCGGAAACTTCCAGAACATTCCGTGCATGGTCATGAGGTAGTCAGGCTTTTCAGCTGTGCCTATGTCCCGGATCCGCGGCCATTCGGTATTCCAGCCGTGGGCTCCGTCGTAGCTATGGCTGGCTTTGGGAAGCCGGTAAAACGTCCATTGGTTATGATCACGTACACCCAGCAGAACAGACTTGTGGTCCCAGCCAGTGGCCCAGATTGGATCTGTTTCAGGATTCTTATTTCCGTAAATTCCGCCGGGGCCGGTTACTTCTACGAACTGGTTGCGGCGGACCAGCTTCCAGTCTTTTCCGTCCCACTCGGATAGCGATCCTGACTCAATGTCGAACTGCTTAAGCGCCTTCGGACCCGATTCCCCATTATTTGAATACACCATTACTCCCTGACCGGAATAGAGTCCCTTACCGTGGGCGCCAAATAGTAAGTCCGAAGACTGATTGGCTGATTCATCATGCCCTTTTTTATTCTTTACGTTTCCATCCTCATACAGTAAAGTAGGCTTCAGTGAATTGACATCTACCTCATAGAAGCCTTCTTCCATGGTACCATAGAATATCTTACCGGCCGGGTCGGAGAAGTGGCGGGCGTTACCCGTATGACGTCCGGGCATGGCAGTATAGGGAATAGTACGTACCTGTCCCTGGTAATCAACCGCGTAAGGGCCAATGAAAAGTTGCTTGCTTTCCGGGTGAATCATCCGGTTGGCAGGGGTACCACCGATACTTTCTCCACGTACAGTCTGTTGCAGATCGGCCGTTATCTCGTATAGTTTATCTGATGAACCGTAGGGTAGGTGTGGGCCATAGGTAACTACCCACAGCTTGTTGGCCCAGGGTACTACGGCTCCCGTACCACATTCACCCTCATTATTATAATACGCCAGATGGGGATAGATGCCGCTGAACTCCGGTTTGTCAGAGACCTGGTCTGGTTTCTGGGAGCTACAGCCGTATAGTAAGCAAGCTGAAAGTAGAAGAGCACTTTTTCTCATGAATGTTTTAGTATTTTTTGATTGTTCGTACATATAGAATGTAGTAGTCATTTTCTCTACTAACTTCTAATTGGTAGAGTATCCGGCTGTCATTATTATGAATGACTAAGTCTATTACATGACTATTGACCTGAGTAAATTAGTAGTTAGGGTTCTGTTCCGACCCACTCGTAAGTACTTCCGCCGACGGAATGGGCCACAGGTACTGACGGTTGGCGTCAAATTTCCGGGCTACTATCTGCTTGATCAAACCTGCATTGTACGCTGAGTGGGAATTGATGTACATGATATCGGCAATATTATCATACTCAAGCTCCTAGTAGAACCGCAGATAAATGGCTTCTCGTTGGCGTTTGGTCTTGTCGAGCTGTGTACGTAGCTTTTTCAGGTCTTCGTGTTGAATCTCATTATTGATCAGGTACGATTCGATGGCAAACTGTACTTCAAACGTATAATCATCTGTAACTTCCTTGGCTTCTCTGAACCAACGGAGCCGTTGGGACTCTCTCGTAAGCTTGCAACGCAGGGATTTTAAGAGATAGAATTTTACCTGTTGAACATCATCGAGTTGCTCCCTTTTGTTCCAGAGTTCTATAAAAAGGTCGTGCAGACAGTCCTTTACAAATTCCCGATCGTTCTGGAGCCGGGCGCCATAGTTGAGCAAGAGGGGGTAGTAATGATTCAATAGCTCAGCGAAGGCATTTCTATCTCCCTGCTTGAAAGCTTGCCAAAGTGCATACTCCTGACCATTTTCAGATAGAGTAGCTAGATGTTTAGATTGCCAGGTTGCTGCCCTTGATTCTTGCATTGTAGAATTGCATCGACGAGAACCAGAAATGATAGTTCTTCGTGGTAAAACATAAAGATTCCATGCCTCTTATCTATAAGAGACGAAGAAGTAGGAGTTGTCCTGAAAAAAATTGAATTATTTTTTAGTCAGTGATCCATTCCACCCTGAGAATCTTGCTACTTACACCCAGATCGGCAAAGAAGTGCTGCCAGTGGAGTTGCCGGGCAGACAGGTGGTCGGTAGGAGACTTTACTTCTACGAAAGCATACCCCTCATCATCCCACACCAGCAGGTCAGGAAAGCCCCGTGTATTCTCCTGCAGGTTAGAGGCCATCTCCAGCAGGACAGCGTGTAGCTGGGTAGGTGTAATCAGCTCCACTACGGCCAGCGCAGCCTCGAGTAGCTCGGGGTACCAGCCTACGAGTACGTTAGTGGTGCCGAATTTGTCGGTGTAGGTCTGCCTGATCGTTTCTCTGATTGCTTCCTTACTGTCGAGCTCTATAATCCGAGCCTTGAGCATACTGTGCCGCTTGAAGTAAAAGTCAGGCAGAAAAAAATCAGACGGAACTCGCTGCAGGGGATGGTGAATGGCCTGTACGTTGGTATCATAGATAATATCCCAGAACAGGAGACCAAATAAGGCCCGCCAGGGCTCATTCTCACTGAACAGTGCATTATGTCCCTGTTCGCGGTAGTACTCTATGACTCCCCGCTCTACCTGATAGCGATAGCTTATAGGAATCTGTACTGACCCGGCCGCCTGCAGGGCCTGGGTAGTACGACGGGTAGAGCGCTTTTTCTTATTCAGAATCTTCTCCCGGAAGTCCAGTGCAAAGAAGCGCTCATCGGCGTTCTGCGGATGTGCCATCATGTCGTCGCACAGAGCCAGGGCTTCTTCCACATCACCCATGCGGTGTAGCAGCCGGGCCCGGCGCTCCCGCGAAGGGGCATGGTCAGTAAGCTGGTATACGGCCAGGGCTTGCTCCGGGAGTTTTTTCCGCTCCAGCCAGGCGCCAACCTTGAGTACCAGCTGACGGTAGGAGGGAAGGGCCACCAGGCTCAGGTCATCCGGCAGGCCTCCCTGCCAGTTCATAAACCAGTCGTAAATTTCCTCGGGGGGCAGTTCATCTTTCAGCTCATAGAATGTCTCTTTCGTGAGCGATACCATCAGCTTGTCGTCGGCATCTTTACGCGTGGCAAAACGCACCGATAGCTGATCTTCATCAAACGACTGAAAGCGTACATGCCCCAGGTCCCGCACCACAAACTCGGTCATGTCAGCATGGCGATTGCCGAAGAAGAGAAACTTCATCATCATGACCTCTATCTCATAGCCTACCTTCACGATGGGCTCCAGAGCATCGACGGCTTCATAGAGTACTTTGAAAGAGTACTCATGCAGGAGCCAGCGCATCAGGTCTGCCTTGAGGATAGCCTTGGGTGGCATAATCACCGGAGCCAGTGCCTGCGTAATGAGTAAGAGCTCGGGTTTACTGAGCAGGTTAAGTACCTCCGGGGCCCGGTGGGCGTGCTGTTCCGAAAGTACTTCGGCAAAACCATTTTCTATTAGTTCAGTAATAGCGTCGGGTATATCGCAGATCTCGGTATAAGCCAAAGCATTGACCCTGAAGAAGGCTCCTCGGCGGTTGCTGAACCGGATAAAAAGACAGCGGGCATCTTCGGATAAGGCATTGTATGAACGCAGGAATTCCTTCTCAGGCTCATTCAGGATATGACCGTACATTTTTTGCACGAAATCCAGGACAAAGCCAAAGTATTCGAGGTAGTACTTGGGAGGTAATTCGGTACGCGCCTGCTCGCTGCTGCTCACGGAGTAATGGTACTGTTAATGGGTGGATTTGGTGCTTGATTTATCTAAAGATAAAACGGTAAAGGACGCGGTAGAGTTCATGATTAAATAATATCACGAAAATAGAACCATAAGCAGTAAAAATTGTAATAAATATGGCTAATTAGCTAATTAGCCATATCTTATATAGTGTTTTTAAAGAATTGGTTTACATTTGTTTTCGTTCAAAAACAATTTACCTACCCTATGAGAACACTTGACTCTTACGACTTTTCCGGAAAAAAGGCCCTCGTTCGGGTTGACTTCAACGTACCTCTCAATGACAAATATGAGATTACGGATGATACCCGTATCAAGGCTACTGTTCCAACCATAACGAAGATACTGAACGATGGTGGGGCTTGTATTCTGATGTCACACCTGGGACGTCCTAAGGACGGACCAACCGAAAAATACTCCCTGAAGCACCTGGTTACGCCCCTGTCTCTGATCTTTGGCCGTACGGTTAAGTTCGCGGATGACTGTATTGGTGAAAAAGCAACTGAGCTGGCGGCTGGTCTGCAGCCCGGCGAAATTCTGTTGCTGGAAAACCTGCGCTTCTACAAAGAAGAAGAAAAAGGCAACGAAGAGTTTGCTCAGAAACTGGCCAAACTGGGAGATGTATGGGTAATGGATGCCTTTGGTACTGCGCACCGTGCTCACGCCTCTACGGCAGTAATCGGTCAGTACTTTGAAGATAAAGTATGTGGCTACGTAATGCAGGCCGAACTGGATAACGCCCAGCGTATCCTCGAGCATGCCGAACGTCCATTTACAGCCATCATGGGTGGAGCCAAGATTTCGGATAAAATCCTGATCATTGAGCGCCTGCTTGACAACGTAGACAACCTCATCATTGGTGGTGGTATGTCGTATACATTCTCCAAAGCAAAAGGAGGAAAGATTGGAAAGTCACTACTTGAAGCCGATAAGCAGGAACTGACCCTTGAGATTCTTGAGAAGGCAAAGGCCAAAGGTGTGAATATCATTCTGCCGGTTGATACCGTAATCGCTGATGGCTTCAGCAATGATGCCAACCGCCAGACCGTGAAAGCCGGTGAGATACCTAATGAGTGGGAAGGCCTGGACATTGGACCTGAATCAGTGAAGCTATTCAAAGATATCGTAGCTAACTCCAAGACTATCCTCTGGAACGGTCCTATGGGGGTATTTGAGTTCCCTAACTTTGCCGTAGGTACCAACGCCATTGCTGAGGCAGTAGTGAAGGCTACCGAGGAGAACGACGCATTCTCCCTGATCGGTGGTGGAGACTCAGCATCGGCAGTAAATAACGCTGGCTACGGTGACCGCGTGAGCTACGTATCCACCGGTGGTGGTGCCCTTCTGGAATACATGGAAGGTAAAGAACTTCCCGGTGTAGCGGCCCTTAATGCATAATCCTGCTAACTGGCTGTAGAAAATACAATAGGGTAAAAAGAGAGAGCAGGACCGTCCTGCTCTCTCTCTTTTTGTAGACCAATAAAAAATCCACTCCTCAATATGGGAGTGGATTTTCATTTTCTTAACCTAAACTAATCGTATGAATAAAGTCAACTTTCGCCAACTGATACTCCAAATTTTAATTAATTATTTGTCTGAACGCGCTGTTGCAGTTCATCCGAGCCCGTTTTGCGCTGGCGGGCACCTTTCACATTCTGGTTACCAAAGCGGTAGGTAAATGTGGCGCGGATCTGACGGCTTGGCCATCTTGACTGTACTGTCAGATTGATATCTCTGAAATCAGCTACTCCTTTGAACTTGTTGGTCCAGAAAACATCATTGACGTTCAGACGCAGTGTACCTTTCTTATCAAGTACTGTCTTTTGCAGACCCAGGTTGAGCATACCCTGTGGATTCGCTACAAAGAATCCGTAGACGCTTTTGCTGTTGTACCAGCCAGATACCTCGGCTGACCAACCCTTAGGCAGGCGGAACTGGTTGTTAGCGTAGGCATTCCAGCTAATCTGTTCTACGTCGAAGAGCTCACTCTGGTAGAAGGTCTGGTAGCGGTTGTACACTCCGGTAAAGTTGGTTTGCAGCGACCACCATTTCGTAACAGGGATCGGCATCGAAATCGTCAGGCTCAGGTTATCCTGGTTGTCCAGGTTTTCGGTAGTGACGAATGTCTTGTTCTCTGCCGCAATCAATCGAGGTACTTCCCGTACGATCACATCCTTGATACGGCTATACGCCAGGCTGGTATTCAGGAAGCTCTTGAAGGTATGAGTCAACTGGAATGAGTGCGTATACTGGGGTTTCAGGTTGGGGTTACCACGCTGGAAGGTATAAGGGTCCAGGTAGAACTCGAATGGGTTGAGCGACTGATAATCGGGACGGTCGATGCGGCGGCTGTATGACAGGTTCAGGACGTTGCTGCTATCCAGCTGGCGTGATATAAATACGCTCGGGAACAGGTTGACGTAGTTGCGGTCACGGATATCATTTAGGGTAACCGAGTTACCGATCGAGTGCGTATGCTCAGCACGCAGACCTAACTGGTACTGTGTCTTGGCGTTGATCTTTCCGCTCAGGTTAGCGTAGGCCGCATTGATATTCTCTGAGTACTTAAAGTGGTTGGTACGGGTAGGATCAAGCGTCCAGTCGTCCAGCTTCTGCTCAAATTTCATATTGTTATCCGAAGCCACATAACTTGATTTCAGACCGGTTTCGAATTTGGCTTTGCCGATCGATTGAGTATAATCAAGCTTTGCTACACCGATATTGATATCAGAAGGCATGCCGTTACGTACCAGTTCAGGAGTACCTGATGGTTCGCCGGTAGGGGTAAAGTAGCGGGTGTCCAGCAGGTTGTTACTCTTACCGCTATAATTTACATAGTCAGCATCGAAAGTCAGTTCCTTACCTTTGTCATCAAACTGGTGTTTCAGGTTGACATTGGCGCTGATGTTGTTCATCTTCGAGCCGCTCTCTGTAATGGTCTGGTACGTCTGACGTAAGCTCTTGTCGCCATTCAGAATGCGGGTATTGGTTTCTCCACGGGGCGTATTCCAATCATTATGGAAACCGGATACCAGGGCACCTATGGTTGTCTTCTTGGTAACAAAGTAGTCTATACCGGCTCTGACACTGTAGTTCTGTGAGCTGTTGCGGCGGTAGGTTTTCTGATCAAATATCGTGATGTTGTCATTATAGGGGATTTCACGGTAGATATCATTCGTATTAAACCCGTTTCCTTTGTAGCCGTTGAGCGTCGCAAAGGTACTGATCTTGCCCTCGCGGTGATTCAGTGAGAGCGAGCCATTACCACGACCGTACTTGTCGCCTACTACACCTCCGCCTACCGTAAAGGTACCGTTGGTACCGAAGTTCTTGTTACGCTTAAACTTGATGTTGATAATACCCGAGTTACCCACGGCATCGTACTTGGATGACGGGTTAGTGATCAGTTCTATCTTCTCAATATTATCGCTGGGCGTGTTGCGCAGCAGATTCATCAGTTCCTGTTGGGAGAGGAAGGTCTGCTTGCCGTCGATCTGGACAATTACCCCATCCTTGCCACGTAGCTGTACTCGTTCGTTCTGCTGGTCTACAGTGATACCGGGAGCGCGTTCCAGTACTTCCAGAGCGGTAGCACCGGCCGATACGATACTGTTTTCTACGTTCACCACCGTGCGGTCTATCTGCTGCTCTATGAAGGGCTTCTTAGCTACTACATTGACCTCTTTCAGATTCTGTACATCCGTAGACAGCGTAACGGTTGAAAGCTGAACGCCCTCGTGACCTACTACAAACGGTTGGCTATATACTTTCTGGTACCCAACCATTGACACCAGCGTCAAGTAGCGACCCGCCTCAATCTGCTCTATGACGTATTTACCATCTACATCGGTGGTGGTACCTTTGGCCAGCGTTGAGTCCTTTGCCTTAAGGAGCAATACGTTAACGAAGGGAAAGGCCTGCTGTTTTTCGTCAAGTACTGAGCCGGATACCTGTCCTCTTACACCCGTCTGGGCTGATGCGGGTGTCCCGGGAAGTAAGACGGCAGCGACTGCCGCCGCGGCAAATAGTCTGGTAAAGAATGATTTCATGGCTAACAGATGTTATACTAGGTTGCTTATCTTTTAAGTTATGATCTACATTGCAAAGATAAGTACTTTGTATAGCATAGAACCTTTCATTACACGAAAGGCGGATTATTGGTATGAACGGAACAAGTTATCTATCGAGGTAATCTGTGCTCGTCGGTAGATAGATGTAAAGTGAATAAAGAATGTTGCACCGTGAAAGAAAAAAAATTTGAATGGTGGATAATACAGGTTGAATGGAACCTGCTGCCGCAGTGGAACTGCCCTAGTGGAGCTGCCTCATTTCCACTGGGGCAGCAAACAAGACCATTATATTTTGGGTAGTACTATAAATTAAAGGGGGGAGGTATGGTAAATGGTGGTGCTGTTCTATCTTGCCTCTCCAATAGTAAGTAATGACACCAGTACTGTATGATCAACAAGCTTTACGATACATCACTTAGTCTGCTGACCGACCTGTACCAGCTTACCATGGCCTATGGCTACTTCAAATCCGGTAAAGCCGAGCAGGAAGCGGTATTTAATCTCTATTTCAGAAAGCACCCTTTTCAGGGAGGATTTACGGTAGCCTGTGGTTTGAGCAGTGTGATTGACTACCTCAATGAGTACCGTATCTCCGACAGTGACCTTACGTATCTGGGCTCCCTGACGGGCAGTGATGGTAAGCCACTCTTTACACAGGATTTTCTAGAGTACCTGCGTACGATGGAGTTCCGGTGTGACGTCGAAGCGGTACCCGAGGGTACTGTAGTATTCCCGAACGAGCCCCTACTCCGGATCAAAGGCCCTATCCTGCAGTGCCAGCTACTGGAAACGCCCCTTCTCAACCTGATCAACTTCCAGACGCTGATCGCGACCAAAGCGGCCCGGATGCGCCTGGTAGCAGAGAAAGATCTGTTGTTAGAGTTTGGCTTACGACGTGCCCAGGGACCCGATGGTGGTATGACCGCCAGCCGGGCTGCCTATATAGGTGGTTTTGATGCTACCTCTAATGTGCTGGCTGGTAAGCTATATGGGATACCCGTGCGTGGTACGCACGCGCACAGCTGGGTGATGTCGTTCGATAGTGAGCTGGAGTCGTTTGAGACCTATGCCCAGATGATGCCCAATAACGTTACCCTGCTTGTGGATACCTATGATACTATACAGGGGGTAAAGAATGCAATAAAAGTAGGTGAGCAGCTCCGAGCCAGAGGCTACGACCTAGGTGGGATCAGACTCGACTCAGGTGACCTGGCGTACCTGAGTATTGAAGCGCGAAAGCTATTGGATGAAGCAGGATTCAAGAATACCAATATTGTAGCCAGCAATGATCTGGACGAGCACATCATGGCGAGCCTGAAAAACCAGGGAGCTAAGATTAACGTCTGGGGGGTAGGTACTAAGCTGGTGACTGCCTTTGACCAGCCTGCTCTGGGTGGAGTATACAAGCTGGCGGCAATTTGTACCCGGGAGAACCATTGGGAGTACAAGCTTAAGCTCTCGGAACAGGCGGTGAAGGTATCGACGCCCGGTATTCAGCAGGTGCGGCGCTACTGCGAAAACGGCAGCTACATAGCGGATATGATATTTAATGAAGAAACCCCACCACCCGCTGAGCCTACTATGGTAGATCCTTATGATTTTACCCGTCGTAGTACTTTTGCTTCTTCACTATCCTACGAGGATCTACTGGTACCTGTATTCCGGCAGGGGAAGCTGGTGTATGAACTACCCGGTGTAGAGGAGGCCCGCAAGCGGGTACAAAACCAACTGGCTTCCTTCCACGGAGGGATCAAGCGCTTTGTCAATCCACATACATTTCCGGTTGGACTGGAACGGCAACTGTTTGATCTGAAGACAGACCTGATCTTCCAGCTACGCTCACCCAAAAAAGTAGCCGTCAATGAATAAGGTAGGCACAGGTAAGGCTGCTGTAATCGGAGCGGGTATCGCCGGTATAGCCACTTCCATACGTCTGGCGGTACAAGGGTATGAGGTGGAGGTATATGAGGCCAATGGGTACCCCGGTGGTAAGCTGTCCAGTTTTGAGCTGGGAGGGTACCGCTTTGATGCCGGTCCTTCGCTGTTCACCATGCCGCATCTGGTGGATGAGTTATTTAAGGTAGCGGGCAAAGATCCTGAGGAGTACTTCCAATACATCCGACTGCCCGAAACCTGCCGGTACTTCTACGAAGATGGCACCCGGTTCACAGCCCACGCCGAACCCGAAAAGCTGGCTCAGGAGATTGAAACCCATCTGGGTGAGCCAGCAGACCATGTACTGGCACACCTGCGTGATAGTGCCGTTAAATTTGAAGTGACCGAAAAGCTCTTCCTGCACCGGTCACTGCACAAGGTCAGTACCTACTTTAATCAGGATGCGCTGAAAGGCTACCTCAACCTGCACCGGCTGGATGCCTTTCGTTCCATGAACAAGGCCAACAGCAGTCGTTTCAAGGACCCACGGGTAGTACAGCTCTTTAACCGTTATGCTACCTACAACGGCTCTGATCCCTACCAGACGCCCGCTACCATGAATATTATTCCGCACCTGGAGTACAACATCGGAGCCTACTTTCCAAGGGGGGGAATGGTAGCCATTACCAATAGTCTGGTCAAGCTGGCGAAGGATCTGGGCGTCCGTTTCTATTTTAATGCGCCGGTGCAGGAAGTGGTCACGCAGGAGAAGAAGGTCGTAGGTATACGGATCAACGACGCGTTGAAACCGTACGATGTGGTAGTAAGCAACATGGATGTGGTCAATACCTTCCGAAAGCTACTGCCTAAGGCCCAGCAGCCGGAGCGGATCCTGCGGCAACCCAAGTCCAGTTCGGCCCTGATTTTCTACTGGGGAATCAAAAAGAGCTTTACGGAACTGGGGCTACACAACATCTTCTTCAGTAGCGACTACCCTACGGAGTTCAACCACCTCTTTCAGCAAAAGACCATTTACCAGGATCCCACGGTCTACATCAACATTACTTCCAAGTACGAACCAAGTGATGCCCCTGCCGGAGGTGAAAACTGGTTCGTCATGGTAAATGCCCCAGCCAATGACGGTCAGGACTGGGACGCCCTGATAGATCAGACGCGCCAGAATATCATCAAAAAGCTCAGCCGTCTGCTGGGGCAGGAAATTGGCAGCCTCATCGAATGTGAAGCCATCCTGGATCCGCGCCTGATCGAATCCCGGACGTCCAGCTCACAGGGAGCCTTGTACGGCAATAGCTCCAACAACCGCTTTGCGGCATTCTTGCGCCATGCTAATTTCTCTACACAATTTAACAACCTCTACTTCGTAGGCGGAAGTGTACACCCGGGCGGAGGGATACCTCTTTGTTTGCTTTCGGCTAAGATCGTAGGGGATCTGGTGAAGTAGGGAGCCTCTTAGGAGTGAATCATAATGTAAGAGCCATACTACCCATGGCTCTTACATTATGTCTATCTCTGGACCAGTGCCAGCGAGTAGCCTTCCGCCATATGCAAGTCTCCCAGAAGCTGTACCGAATGAGCGTCTCCGTTGGATGTCAGAGTTATGGTATGTCCGGCGGTAATAGTCACAGAGTTGAGGCTGGTGGGGACTTTACCGCAGGACCATACGGTTGCATCATTCCAGTTTCCTGATTTGACAGTGTACATGTGTGTACAGTCAGGGCTCTGTAGCCTGCCCAGAATAGTACTTCCACCGGCGTCGGCCGTCTTGCTGTGGCTGTCAAAGTTGACAGTACCATTGAACCATCCGTTCACATACACATTCCCTGCTTTATCTACGCCCGGCTTATATCCAATATCAGTGCCACTACCGCCTGCCTGCTTCACCCACACCAGTGTACCCTGCGGATCATAGTGGGCTATAAACATATCTTTGTCTCCATTACTTGTCAGTGACTGCTCCCCGAATTGGGTAGTTCCTTGAAAGTGCCCGGTCACATAGCTATTGCCTGCTTCATCCACGATGATTCCGCGGCCCTCTTCAACATTTGTTCCACCAGATTTTCTGGCCCAGACTGCAGTACCATCAGCAGCATATTTCACTATACATGCATCATTCTCTCCGAATAGATATAGTTCACCGAATGTCATGTTGCCATAAATCTCTCCTGTAACAAAGCAGTTTCCCTGGTTGTCGGTAGCAATGCCGAAACCGGTTCCGTGTCCGTAGCGGGAGTTTTCTACTTTGCGCCAGAGCAGGTTGCCGTCCTTATCGTGTTTGGTTACCAGTATGCCATGGTGTCCATCTGTATAAGTAGTAACCAGAGAACCAGTAGCGTAGCTATTTCCAGCTTTATCGACAGCTACATCATAAAAGGTATTACGCGTTGTATAGTAGTCCAAAGTCATGTCACGGAAGGTACGGGACCAGAGTAACTGCCCGCCGGAGGAGTACTTCGCCAGATAGGCATAATCCTTTGGATGTTCATTGACAATACTGATACGTCCCGCCAGGTAGCTGCTCCCTTCGGAGTCAACTCCAATACTGAATATCTCATCAGTGCTACTTTGTCCACCCGAGGTAGCCCATTGGATTTCCCGGTTAGCATTCATCTTCAGAACGAAATAATCAACACTGTTGCTGTTACTTGTAATCGTAGTACTCCCAAAAGCAGCTTCACCCTGGAAGGTACCAGTGAGGTACATATGACCTGATTCATCAAGAGTAATCCCATACCCCTTTTCCTCACCGGTACCGTTACTTACCTGGTGCGCCCACTGGACTCCACCGGAGGCATCGTAACATACAAGCAGGATATCGGATGAAGCTCCCTGACTGCTAAATTGGGATGTACCTACCTGTATTGTTCCGGTAAAGGAGCCCAGCCAGTAAGTGATTCCATCAGAGTTAGTATAGATATGACGACCCGGAGTAGTTTCTGCCCCTGCTACCTTTTCTGCCCACATCCATTGAGGATTGGACTGAGCTACTGCCATAGAAGTTGTGAGAGCAAGCGAAACAATAAGACACAGTAGTAGAAGATTTTTCATTCAGAAGTTCATTATGGTGGATGATAGTATAAGTGTTATGAAAATACTATAATTTTTTAACTTTATAGTACTATCGGTCACATGTAAAAAGTTTCTGTCAGAGAACACCTTATAGTCTGCTTTCAGCTAAGAGGGGAGGCGCTCTGGTGAGGGAACGAAAATAGGAGAGAAAGGAAAAAAGAAAAGTGCGTAATCTATTTGAATAGACTACACACTTTCAAAGACTAGTTAATAAGCTTACTCAATCACCCGAAACAGGCGGTCCCAGCGTACTTTGTTCCAAACATGTGCCGGAACGGGATCAACGGACATCCATACAAATACCGCCTTGCCTACAATGTGGTCTTCCGGTACAAAGCCCCAGTAGCGGGAGTCATCGGAATTGTGGCGGTTGTCGCCCATCATGAAGTAGTAGTCCTGCCTGAAGGTATAGCTGGTAATTGGCTGGCCATCAAGTTTGATAGTACTGGCAGTTATTTCCACGGCCTTATTCCCTTCGTAACGCTGAATGATGGGTCCATATAATGCAATAGTCTGAGCAGTTACCGGAATAGTCATTCCTTTTTGAGGAACCGTTAAGGGGCCAAAGTTATCCCTGTTCCAGCCTGAGGCGGCACCTCCGTAAATACCTTCGGCAGCTACACCGGGCTGTTCGGTCGTCAGTTCCACCCCCTTCACCCAATCCAGTTCTTTTAGTTGAGCAGCAACATCAGGGGTTGTGTTGACCCAGTATCCCTGCAGGGTAGTCGAGTTCTTGGCCTCATCGTACGCCTCAATCGGCTGCCAGTTTATGAAAGGACCTTCGGGTGATTCGTAGTCGTTGACTATGTTATATTTTCTGAAAAAACGATCATCAATTCTCTCCGTCGTTCTGACGAAGTAGGTAGTTTGTGAGCGGGGTGGAACAGAGAATGGGTTACCATTGATAAATACCTGCTCTTGTTTGATCTCAAGCTTATCACCAGGAATACCTATACACCGCTTGATAACATTAGTCCGTAGGTCAGTAGGGTAGTCGGGTTCACCTGGTTTGGGCGGCGGGAAGTTAAATACTACCACATCGCCATTTTTTACCTTGGAGAAGCCTGGCAGCCGAAAAGAGGGTAGTTGAATGGCTGAACTGTAGGAGGGAATATTCGTCCCCCAGATTTTCTGATGCGTCAGAGGTACCTGTAGTGGGGTTTGGGGCGTGCGGATGCCGTAGTGCAATTTGCTGACAAACAAGTAGTCGCCCACCATCAGGCTACCTTCCATGGAAGGCGTAGGAATGGCAAACGCTTCAAACGTCAGGAAGCGGATCAGGGTGGCGGCTATGACTGCGAATAGTATGGAGTCAGACCATTCGCGCAGCGGAGATTTTTTAGGGCGGGCGGCCGTTTCCTGAGTTTTGGTTTTCTTCTTAAACATGGCTTGGTGGTAAGGTTTATTACGGCTGGAAGAATGGAGTGCATAGATAAAGGGGCTGCTCCATCAATCCTAAGCATTCTTGATGAGGGCGATCTATTCCCCTTTTACCATAAAAAAATTGATGTTATACGGTAAACTGCCGTCAAAGAGGCTTTTAAGTAATAGTCGTACTAAACATAGATACTCTATCCCCAAACTCGTATGGAAAGACGCGCTGCGTTGAAAAGCATGGCTATGTCAGCCGCTGGTCTGCTGGTACTACCGGCCTGGGCCAATGGCTGGAACAAAACGTCTGTGGAAGTTGGCCAGCCGGTACTTTCGGGACGACAGCAGGCTGTACTGGCCGAGGTAGTGGATACGCTGATACCGGCCTCGGATACACCGGGAGCCAAGGAGTTGCAGGTGCAGGACTTTATTCAGAAGATGATTGAAGACTGCTACGAGGAGGACGTCAAAAAGAAGGTTGCTCTGGGATTGGATGCGCTGGATAGTATGGCTCAGCAATCCTACGGTAAGGGCTATGTAGCCTGTGAACCTGCTCAGCGTCGCGAATTACTGCTCAAAGTACAGGCGCTTGAAGATAAAGAACAGAAGGAGTACTACAACCTGCTTAAGCAACTCACCATCCAGGGTTACACGACCTCGGAGTACGTTATGGTCAACCACTATAAGTACACCATGATGCCCGGCCACTACTACGGCTGTGTACCTGTAGCGCAATGACCAATTATTAGTGACCAGTGACCATTGACCAATGTGAGGAGGAAAGGAGGAAAGCAGATAAGTAACTAAACTCTGCGTACCTCTGTATCTTAGTCCGTATTACCCTGCTATAGAAAATTCAAAACTCAAAAATCAGAACTCAGCATTCAGAATTACAAAGGCATGTCATATTTCAACATAGATAGTCAGAAGGCCAATACCTACGATGCCATAGTCATCGGATCGGGAATCAGTGGGGGCTGGGCGGCCAAGGAACTTTGCGAGAAGGGGCTCAAGACGCTGGTACTCGAGCGGGGGCGCGATGTAAAGCATGTCACTGATTACCCTACGGCCAATCTGAATCCATGGGAGTTTGGTCATCGTGGTCAGGTACCACTGGAAGTACGCAAGCAGAATCCAGTGAACAGTCGCAGTGGCCTGTACAGTGAGGCAACCCTGCACTTTGCCATCAAAGACGATGAGCAACCTTTTGTGGAGGACAAACCCTTCCGCTGGACCCGGGGCTACCACGTAGGAGGCAAATCGCTGCTGTGGGCCCGTCAGACCCAGCGCTGGAGCCAGTACGACTTTGAGGGGCCGGCCCGCGATGGATTTGCGGTAGAGTGGCCCATTGGCTATGATGATGTTGCTCCCTGGTATAGCTACGTTGAGAAGTTTGCGGGAATATCAGGAAATAAAGATGGTCTGCCCAACCTGCCCGATGGTGAGTTTCTGCCGGCCTTTGAGATGAACTGCGTCGAGACGCACCTACAGAGCGTCATCGCCAAGAACTACAAAGACCGTCACCTGATACAGGGGCGCTGCGCACATATCACCGATCCTAAGCCTATCCACCATGAGCAGGGGCGTGCTAAGTGCCAGCACCGGGCGCTGTGTGTACGCGGCTGTCCGCTGGGAGGGTACTTCAGTAGCAATGCGTCTACCTTGCCCTGGGCCCAGAAGACTGGCAACATGACTCTGCGTCCGCACTCGGTGGTTCATTCGATCATCTATGATGAGAAGAAAGGGAAGGCGACGGGAGTACGGGTGGTAGATGCCAACTCAAATCAGATGATGGAGTTCTACGCCAAGGTTATCTTTGTGAATGGCTCCGCCCTGAACAGCAACCTCATCCTGCTCAACTCCATCTCTAATCGCTTCCCCAATGGACTGGGTAACGACAGCGGGGTTCTGGGCAAGTACATTGCCTGGCACAACTACCGCGCCCGTATATCAGCGGAGTACGATGGCCTGCAGGACAAAACCACCGACGGACGCACCCCCAATCACAGCTACTTCCCCCGCTTCCGCAACGTATATAAGCAGGAGACTGACTTCCTGCGTGGCTACGCGGCCGGTTTTGGCGGAGGCAGGTCTAGCATACAGGATCGGGATGGCGTGGGCCTGGACCTGAAAGAAAGCCTTCTGCACCCCCAACTAGGCAACTGGCGGGTAAGTTCGTGGATGATGGGTGAAACCATTCCCAAAGAATCTAACTTTGTACGCCTCGACCCGAACCTGAAGGACAAGTACGGTATACCACAACTACGTGTATCGGCTGACTGGGACGACAATGACGAAAAGATGATCAGGGACTACCACGAGCAGTTTACGGAGATGTTTACCCTGGCAGGCTTTACCAACATCAAGGCAGCAGACTCTCACTCGGCTCCCGGCTCGGATATACATGAGATGGGTGGTGTACGTATGGGCAAAGACCCCCGGACATCCATGCTGAATAAGTGGAACCAGTTGCACGCGGTACCCAACGTGTTCGTTACGGATGGAGCCTGTATGACTTCCACCTCTACCCAGAATCCCTCACTGACCTATATGGCACTGACGGCCCGTGCGGCTGACTATGCGGTAAGAGAGATGAAAAAGAAGAACTTATAAGAACAGTAACTATTTTAACCTTTTATAAAGTAAGTATATGAAAAAAATAACCATGGCGCTGGGTATGGCTCTGCTACTGGCAGGAGGCTTTAACCAGGCGCAGGCTCAGAAATCGAAGAAACCTCTTTATACGGCCCCGTTTGCTGCTCAGGCCTATACCTACCGGTTTAGTTGGCCACACGGTGTAGAAGCTACCCTCGATAGCATCAAAGCCCTGGGTATTACCGAGCTGGAGGCTGGCGCGCCCAAGGGCTATACCGAAGAGCAGTTCAGGAAGCTGGCTAATGAGCGCGGTATAAGCATACCAGGTACCGGAGCCGGATACGAGCAGATCGTAAAAGATCCCATGAGTGTGGTCCAGAAGGCCAAAGCTCTGGGAGCTAAGTACGTGATGGTAGCCTGGATTCCTCACGAAAAAAATAACTTCAACATTGAGAATGCCAAGAAGGCTGTTGAGGATTTCAACCGCGTAGGTAAGATCCTGAAAGAAAATGGTCTGACCTTTGCGTTCCACAACCACGGTTATGAATTCAAACCCTATGGCAACGGTACCCTCTATGACTATATCGTAGAGAATACGAATCCTGAGTACGTATCCCTTGAGCTGGATGTGCTGTGGGCGGTACACCCTGGCGCCGATCCGGTAAAGCTGCTCAATAAGTACGGCAACCGCTACAAACTCATGCACCTCAAGGACCTGAAAAAAGGGGTGAAGGGCGACTTCTCAGGAGGCACGCCTATTACCAACGATGTAGCACTGGGTACTGGTCAGATTGATATTCCGGCCATCCTGAAAGCGGCCAAGAAAGCGGGTGTAGAGCACTACTTCATCGAGGATGAAAGCCCTATCCAGACCCAGCAGGTACCTCAGACCATCGCTTATCTGAAGAGCCTGAAGGAGTAATCAGATACATTACTACCTGGCACGAAGCGGCTACGTACGGGACTTCCGTACGTAGCCGCTTTTTTTATTTTAGATCGTTCCGTTACTAAAAGTGGATTTATCAGCTTAAAGATGGAGATGTTATAGTGCGCATAAAACCAGCATGGTATTTGCTTTAAGATTGGGAGTCTATTAAGAATATAATTTTGTTGCGGTTTTTTTTGACTTTTCTTGAAGCCAATCTTACCTATCTGAATGAGAGTCCACTACATCCTCTACCTAGTATTATATCTGAGCGTACACCTAGTCAAGGCTCAGAGCCAACAGGAACAGGTGCATTTCAGACATCTAACTACCAATGAAGGTCTGTCTCAGAACAATGTAACTTGTATACTACAGGATAGCAAGGGATTTATGTGGTTTGGTACCCAGGATGGTCTGAACCGGTTTGATGGCTATGAGTTCAGAATTTATCGCAATGATCCCGGTCGCCCCGGCAGTTTGAGCCATAGTTACGTCTGGAAAATATTTGAAGATCGGGAAGGTCGTATATGGGTAGGTACGGATGACGGTGGACTGAATCTGTTTGACCGGGCTACGAACAGCTTCATCCATTACCGACACAAGCCCGGCGATAAGAATAGTCTTAGTCATAACAAAGTAGTGGCCATCACGCAGGATCGGCAGGGACGACTGTGGGTAGGTACCTCCGGAGGCGGACTTAATATGTTCAATCCGTCAACGGGTACATTTACCCGCTTTCAGCATAGTGCAGCCAATCCCCGGAGCCTTAGCCATAACGTTGTCAGTGACATCAGGGTGGACACCGATGGCAGGGTGTGGGTATCTACCTTCGGCGGTGGGCTGAACCTGCTTGATCAGTCGGGGAAAGGATTTATCAGGTATAGACATGTACCCTCCGATCCGGCCTCTCTGAGCTACAACGACATTACTGCTCTTTTTGAAGATTCGAAGAGACGACTGTGGGTTGCCACTGAAGGAGGAGGGCTAAACCTGATGAACAGAGAAAAGGGAACATTCACCCGCTTCCAGCACAGTGCTTCTAACCCTCATAGTATCAGTCATAATGATGTCATTGCCCTGTCAGAGGATAATAACCATAACCTCTGGGTCGGGACTCGTAACGGTGGTATCAGCGTTATGCACCCTGATCTTAAAACCTACACGCACTACGCCAGTTCTGATAAGAATCCGGAAGGTCTTAATAATGGATCTATCTATTCGCTGTACCGGGACCGGAGGGGAAACATGTGGGTAGGTACCTACAGTGGAGGAATAAACTTCATGGATCGTGTGCCCCAAAAGTTCAGAAAGTGGGTACATGATAAGAATAACCCCAATAGCCTGAATAATAACAGTATCCTGGATATTATTGAAGACCACAGCGGTAAGCTATGGATAGGTACAGATGGAGGTGGATTAAATGTTTATGACAAGGCAACCCGGAACTTTACCCACTACATCAGTGGTAACCAACCCAACAGTATAGGTAGTAACTATGTACTGTGTGTCTACGAAGACAAGGAAAATAACATCTGGATTGGCAACTACAAGGGAGGTCTTGATAAGTTTCAGGATGGGAAGTTTCTGAAAACAGATCTGGGCGGTGGGCAGGATGCCAATAAAGCACTCAGCGTTTGTAGAATTATTGAAGATAATGAGGGAAATCTGTGGATGGGGACCTTTGGGGATGGGCTGGGGCGCTACAATAAAAAAACAAAGAGCTCTACTTTTTTTAAGCAGGATCCGGCGCGGCGCGGCAGTATCAGTCACAATATTGTTCATTCAGTATTCAACGACCGTAAAGGGCAGCTTTGGGTCGGTACCTATGGAGGAGGGCTAAACCTGTACCATCCCAAAACAGAAACGTTTACCCAGTTCCTACATAATGAAAGCCAGCCTAACAGCCTTAGCAATAACCTGGTTAACTGCATATTTGAAGACTCAAAAGGCAGATTGTGGATTGGGACCAACGATGGATTAAATCTCTTTAATCCGAAGAGCCGCTCGTTTACGATCTATGAAGAAAATAGTGGTTTAGCCAATCATGTTATACAGGCCATACAGGAGGATTCTCACGGGATCCTGTGGTTGAGTACCAACAAAGGACTGTCACGCTTCGATCCTACTACCAGAGCTTTTCGCAACTACGGGATCAGTGACGGATTGCAGGGAAATTCGTTTAACCGCAATTCAGCCTTCAGGAATAAGAATGGTGAACTATTTTTTGGAGGGCTCAATGGTCTTAATAGCTTTCATCCTGATAGCCTGAAAGACAATCAGTTTGAGCCTCCGGTTTATTTTACCAACTTTCAGATATTCAATAAGCCAGTCGCAATCGGAGACAAAGACGGAGTACTCAAAGAGCATATCACCGAAGCTAAAGAAATAACTCTTTCGTACCGTCAGTCGGTATTCTCCATTGAATTCGCCGCACTTAATTATAGTCAGCCTGAAAAAAACCAGTATGCCTACCTACTCGAGAACTTCGACGAGCACTGGAATCACGTCGGGGGTAAGCGTACGGCTACCTATACCAATCTGGACCCCGGGGAGTACACCCTGAAGGTAAAGGCTTCCAACAACGATGGGATCTGGAATCCTACCGGTGCCTCGATCAGGATCATCATTACTCCTCCTTTCTGGCATACCTGGTGGTTTAGGATATTGGTTGTTATCCTTGTGATAGGTAGTGCGGTAGCCTACTACCAACTCCGGATGAATGCCGTTAGAGCCCAGAAACTGCAACTGGAGCGCCAGGTGAGGGAGCGTACAACTGAGGTGATGCGGCAGAAAGAAGAGCTACAGGCACAGGCTACCCACCTGCGGATACTTAACAATGAATTAAACGTTCAGAAGAAATACGAGCAGGAAGCCCGGGAGGAAGCCGAACGCGCCAATAAGGCTAAGAGTGTGTTTCTGGCTACGATGAGCCACGAGATCCGTACGCCTATGAATGGGGTGCTGGGTATGACCTCCTTATTACAGGAGACACCGCTAACCGCTGAGCAGCGGGAGTTTGCCGATACCATCAAGCAGTGTGGTGTGAACCTGATGGGGGTTATCAACGACATCCTTGACTTCTCCAAGATTGAGTCAGGTAATATGGAACTGGATGAGCAGGAAATGGACTTGCGAACCTGTATAGAGGAGGTACTGGATCTTTTTTCTACCAAAGCCGCCCAACAGGGGCTGGACCTGGTCTATCAGATAGACTCCCGGGTACCGGTTCATATCGTTGGTGACAGCCTGCGTCTGCGTCAGATCCTGATCAACCTGGTAGGTAATGCCATCAAATTTACGACAAAGGGGGAGATATTCGTAGGGGTAGAGCTGCGCAACCTGACTAATACCAATGAACTGGATCTGGCGTTCCAGGTGCGCGATACGGGTATCGGTATACCTAAGGATAAGCTCCACCGGTTGTTCCGGGCCTTCTCACAGGTCGATTCCTCAACCACCCGCAAGTACGGAGGTACGGGTTTGGGACTGGCTATCAGCGAGCGCCTGGTGAATCTGATGGGGGGAGAAATAGCAGTAGAAAGTGAGGAGGGAAAAGGAACGACATTCTGCTTCAATATTCACTGCACCGCAACCAGCGAAACCAAACGCCAGTACATTGTATTCAATACCATCGGCAACGAAGGAAAGCGGGTACTGGTGGTGGATGATAACCAGACCAACCTTACCATCCTGAGGTCACAGCTGGAGCAGTGGAAGCTGGTACCTGTGCTGGCCTCATCGGGTCAGGAAGCGCTGGAGATCCTGGCGGAGTCATTACCATTTCAACTGGTAATAAGTGATATGCAGATGCCCGGTATGGATGGTGTGGAGCTGGCGCGTGCCATCAAGGACCGGCAGCCGCAGCTCCCCATTATTCTGCTGAGCTCAATCGGTGACGAATCACGCAAAGCTTATCCGGATCTTTTTGCGGCCGTGATGACCAAGCCCGTCAAGCAGCAGCAACTCAGCAAGCTGGTACAGCTGGTACTAAGGGAGCAGGATGCCGAGCTGGTGCCAACTGTATCACAGCCACCGGCACAGGTACTCTCGGATACATTTGCTGCCCATCATCCGCTCACGATCCTGATTGCGGAGGATAACCTTTTCAATCAGAAGCTGGCTGTTCATATCCTGAAAAAACTTGGGTACGATGTTGACCTGGCCCAAAACGGGCTGGAGGTACTGGAGCAATTAAAGAGCCGGTACTATGAGGTGATCCTGATGGATGTGCAGATGCCCGAAATGGATGGCCTCGAAGCTACCCAACTGATACGGCAGAACTTTGAAAGGCAGCCGGTGATCATAGCCATGACGGCCAATGCGCTACAGGGCGACCGCGAAATATGCCTCAAGGCTGGTATGGATATCTACGTCTCAAAACCTATTATGTTGGATGAGCTGAAAAATGCCCTTCAGCAAGCAGCAGCGAGTATCCGGCAAAAGTCAGCGTCATATACTACCTGATGCCGGTAACCGCCAGTGCTGAATAGCTATTGTAGACATTCCTGTTTACATTGGGCCTTACTTGTAGATTATGATATAACTCATGAAAAGCGCCTTATTTAACTGGAGTGGAGGAAAAGATTCGGCTCTGGCCCTCAACCAGGTTCTGAACGGAAAGGAGTATTCAGTCGAATGTCTGCTTACTTCGGTTAATGAACACTACGATCGGGTAAGTATGCATGGAGTACGTATCGAACTACTCGAGGCTCAGGCCCGGAGTATCGGTATACCCCTCAGAAAGTTGCTCCTGCCCGAAATGCCCACCATGGAAGTATACAACAAGGTGGTAGGAGAGACATTGAGTGAATTGAAATTCCGGGGGATTGACTATTCTATCTACGGAGATATTTTTCTGAAAGACTTGCGTAGCTACCGGGAGGAACAAATGGCGCAGGTACCTATGAAGGCAGTGTTCCCCATCTGGGTGCGCGACACCCGCGAACTCCTAGAGACCTTTATCAGCGAAGGCTTCCAGGCAGTAATCGTTTGTGTCAATGAGAAGTACCTTGATGCTTCGTTTGCCGGTCGATTACTGGATCAGTCGTTTCTTGATGACCTACCGGCCGGTGTAGATCCCTGTGGCGAGAACGGAGAGTATCACTCATTTGTATTTGATGGGCCTATCTTTAAGCAGCCGGTTCCGTTTCGATTGGGTGAAGTAGTGTACCGTAACTACCAGCCCGTTACCCCGGACGATGACGATAACTGTGGGGTAACCACTTCCGTCGGCTACGACACGGGTTTCTATTTCCAGGATTTGCTACCTGACTGACACTAAAACCTATCCTTCATCCCGGCCGGAACTAAGGCGTACAGGGCTTTGTGTAACTCAGCAAGTTCGGTCGGAGGTCGATTATGATCAAATGAAGGGGAGGATAAAGTATCACCTGCCGTTTCGACCACCAACTGGCTCTGCAGAGCAGCATCCACCTGATGTTTAGTACCCCCCGAGTTGAATTGGGGTAGTTTATCTACCGGTAAGGCCAGTATCTGCTTCGTCAGGGCTTGCCACGTTTGGGCACTTGTAGTCGTCTTGCTTGAGTCCTCATTCACTACTACCAGCGTATACTCGGGAGTTAGTGTTATACTTCGGTACGTGCCGCGCGTTCTCTCTGTTAGTTGTATGCTTTTGATATCAGCGTCCTGTGTACAGGAGGCAGACGACAGCGTTATCAGGAGAACCAGGCTCGTAAGTAGGTGAAATATATATGTCATAATTAAAAAGCCCCTCCACAGGGAGGGGCCGGTAAGTTATATATATTATGGTGTAATTACAAAGTTGCTGCGGGCACCATCGGATGCAAACAAGGCCCGGGTTCTGGTTTTCTGACCGGTAGTGAACATGTACATACAGGCATCGTCCGTATAATCCATGTAGTTCATAGTCATATTGGTGTTGCCGCATTTGGTTACGGTGCCAGGGCAGCCGTAGTTGGGACTGTCAGACATTGGCGTATCGGCTACGTTGTCATCTACACCGCAACCACCGTCACCCCAGATGTGGCGCAGGTTCAGCCAGTGGCCTACTTCGTGGGTGGCAGTACGTCCTAAGTCGTAGGGAGCAGAAAGGTAGAAGCTTTTGTTAGCGGCACTGCTACCAAAGTAGTTAGGTCCTATTACTACTCCATCCGTGCTGGCTGAGCCACCCGGAAACTGCGCATAGCCCAGTATACCCCCACCTATGTTGCACACCCAGATGTTCAGGAAGCCAGGTACGGCATCTGAGCCTCCTTTGCGGGAGTACTTCATGTCGTCACGGGTACCCCATGAAGTTTTGGATGAAGCCTTCCGAATAAGGTTCGTAGTATTCCAGGTAAATCGGATGTCCAGATTGTCAGTAAAGCTACTAAACTCACTGGGTGTATTGCCGTTGTCGCTGTTGGTCTTGCTGAAATCGGCATTCAGTACATCAATTTGCGACTGGATCTGAGCATCGCTGATATTCTGCTGAGTAGTATTGTAAATGACATGTACGTAGACTGGGATAGTCACGGTACCAGTATAGGGGGTAGAAGTACCACCGCCGGTCCCGCCACCGGGTTTGCCGCTGCCGGTCCCGTTCTTCTGGCTGGATACAAAGCGTTGAGTCTGTGCCTCTATGGCTTCCAGCTTTTTGGCTAATCCCGGATTTTCCTTGATTTTTTCCTCCAGTACTTTCATGGAGGCACATTTGTCGTCGTTGCCCTTCCCACTCAGGCGCGCTGAAACGGACTGTTCGGGCAGTGTCGCATCTTTTTCAAACTGATTTTCGGAGCAGGCCAGCACCATGGTCATGGAGACAGCCGCAAAGAGTGCATTGTAAATAGGTTTCATTGGTTTTCGGGGTATGTTGTTAAAGCAATAAAAGGATTTAAAATCAGGATTACTACTCGAGGCTGTACCACTTAGTAAACGGTTTTATACCAACTGTCAATTAATGTACCAGTCTGGAAGCGGTGGGCAACAATTGTATGTTCGGTGGAGCGGCAGAAGCCCTTAAATCCTGCTGAACTCTTTCTATATTGAGCCGTTATCACAAAACCAGATGTCTTCTATGAACGAGTCAGTACAACAAACCTTACCTCAGCACTACCACCGGATCGACCAGGCCACCCGGGAATCAGGCTTTACAATGGCTTCGGATATCCAGACCTGTTCGCTGCTACGCACCCTCGCCAGCACCAAGCCCGGAGGTAGTTTTCTTGAACTAGGCACAGGTACCGGCTTATCTACCTCCTGGATTCTTGACGGGATGGATCAGGAGTCGCATCTGGTGTCGGTGGATAATGATAAGGCAGTACTTGATATAGCTACCACGTATCTGGGTAACGACCCAAGGTTGGAGCTGGTGTGTGCGGACGGCGAAGCGTGGCTGAATGCTAATAAAGATATGAAGTATGACTATATTTTTGCGGATACCTGGCATGGCAAGTACCTGATGCTGGAAGAGGCTCTGTCGATGCTGAAAAAAGGAGGTTTGTACATTCTTGATGATATGCTGCCGCAGCCAAACTGGCCCGATGGGCACCAGGAAAAGGCCCATAAACTGGTAGCTGCCCTGGACGCGCGCCCTGACCTGTGGGTAACCAAGCAACACTGGGCGACGGGTATTATTATAGCCACAAAAAAATAGGGTTTTAATCTTACCATCTCTGTTGACAACCTGCTGCTGGTAATTTATTTTTGTTTGGCAAACATATCTATAACCTAAAATCAAGTTTACGACTATGGGAAAAGGGGATAAGAAAAGCAGAAAAGGAAAGCTGTGGAGAGGTACGTATGGCAACAAGAGACGACGCAAAGACAACAAGCCAAAAGGTAAAAGAGAACCTAAATAAGAGGAGGGACCCCACGGGGTCCCTTTTTTGTTGGCTGGTAATGTGTAAAAATGGCTTGATTATTGCTGGCGATGATTTATCTATGCAAAGAAAAATAGCTGTATAATGAAAATAGGACGCTTGTGGGTACTGTTGATGCTTCTTCTGGTGTATACAGGGGTACAGGCACAGCAGCTTCCACAGAGTAGTTTATTTTCATTAAACCCTTATCTGGTCAATCCGGCTTTTTCCGGAATCAATGATTTTACTGATGTTCGCCTGAGCTACCGCCGACAGTGGCTTGGGCTGGATGATGCCCCTTCGACGGCTTCTCTGACGGCACATCTGCCGGTAGGGTACAGCCAAAAAGCAATCCATGGAATACATTCGCCCCGCTATGCGCATAACCAGGCCAGCTACAATCTGACACCACCTGCCGGTACCTGGCGGTGGGGCGCCGGCGTACAGTTCCTGGGTGATCAGACGGGACCTACCACTCGCAACATAGCGCTGGCAACGGGCGCTGCTCATGTCAGCCTCCAGAACCAGTGGCAACTGTCAGCCGGAGTAGGGGTGGGAGCTCTACAGTATACCCTGCATTTTGATCGTATCCAGACCGCCAACCCTGATCCTCTGCTACCTACCGGGAATTTTACCCGGGTACGGCCGCTGCTAACGGCTGGTATGCTGATTCGCCGGCAAAACTTCATGGCTGGTGCTTCGGTACTGGCACCTAATGTCCCAAAGCTTGATTTCGAAACTTCCTCCGGCTCCCTAAACAATCGTATTGTTCCCCATTACTACCTGACTGCCTCCTACCGTCTGGAGGTAGGGGACGAGGTGGCCCTACTGCCGCAGGTATGGATGAAAGCTACGGGCCATGCACCGGTGTCTTTTGATACCCAGCTCCGGCTTCAGTATACCGATCGCCTGTGGGCGGGTGTGCAGTACCGCCAGGGCGAGAGCCTGGGTATGCAGCTAGGCCTGGCGCTATCCGATCTGCTCAGTGTTGGCTACGCTTATGAGTATCCTTTCTCGCTGGTACGACTTACTACTACGGGTAGCCATGAGCTGATGCTGGCTTTCCGATTCAACAATCGAGGGTATATTTATAGCCCTCCCATGGGTTGGTAAGGCGGGGCTCTGATCGCTTCTTCGTAACAATCTGGTATAATTTTGTATTATTGCGGTAGATGGACAACCTCTACCCTTACGAATGGATACTTCCTTACTAATTATAATGCTGAGCAGCTCTGTACTTATTTCGTACGGATTTGACTTAGTTAGCAGTCGTACCAAATTACCCTCCGTAGTACTTCTTCTGGCCACCGGTGTGGCTATCCGGCAGGTGACCGACTACTTTGGCGTCGCTATTCCCTATGTCAATGTGATACTTCCTACCCTGGGTACCCTGGGTCTGATCCTCATTGTACTTGAGGGGGGGCTTGACCTGGAGCTGAGCGGCGGCAAGCACAAGTTTATACTTCGTACCCTGGCGGCTGCGCTGTTGGGGATACTGCTCTGTATGTTTGTGATAGCGGGTATATTCTATATACTACTAGGCGAGAACTTTTATAATGCCATGGTGACGGCGACTCCCTTCGCGGTAATCAGTAGTGCGGTAGCAATCCCGAGCGTGAGAGGGCTGGATGCTATGCGGCGTGAATTTGTAGTGTATGAGTCGTCGCTGTCGGATATACTTGGGCTTATGCTGTTTAATATCCTGGTTATTCCAGCCGGATCGGGCTGGGAGACGGCGGTGCAGTTTTTCAAGAGTACCATCCTGGTTGTTATTATCTCGGTAATCTGCTGCTTCGTACTGCTGTACCTGATTAGCCGCATTACTCACCACGTCAAGTACCTGCCTATCATTTCCTCCCTGTTTATCGTGTATGCAGTCGGGAAGATGTACCATCTGTCGTCGCTATTGGCGATTCTGGTATTCGGACTTTTTATTAATAACACCGAACTGTTTGTACGGGGGAAGCTGAAAGATTACTTTAAAAATGACCTTTTTGAGCACGAACTTCAGCAGTTTAAGAATCTAACAGCCGAGAGCGCTTTCATCATCCGGACTTTCTTCTTCCTTATTTTCGGGTATTCAACCAATATTTCGGAGCTGGCTGACATCGACGCCTGGATCGTCAGTATCTTACTATTACTGGCGATAGTGGGTACCCGTTATCTATCTCTCAAAGCTACGCTGAAAGGAGATCTGAAACCTATCCTGTACGTGGCTCCCCGGGGGCTGGTGACTGTACTGCTATTTCTGAGCATTCCCCCCCAGTACCTGGTTGTTGGATTCAGGGATGGTATACTGATGCTAACCGTCATCCTGACTTCGCTGGTTATGATGGTAGCTGTAGTAAGCTACCGGCATGACCAAAATGAAGAGTCAGAAAATATACCTTAAGAAAGCCCAGAACGGTCTTTTGCGGAGGTAGTCTGTCTTCCTTTCGTTGATGAATGCTTCTCTTTCAAACGATATGTAGCGATACGCCTTGTAGTGATTACGGAAGTAAAGCAGCAGGATGAGGTATTCAAGGACATACCAGATGTAAAATGGAAGAATAAGCATCTCCAGTTGCTGACGAAGATGAATCCGCTCATGATTGATAAGAGTAGGATTAGACTTTCGTCGTCTAACCAGTATGAGCGGAAAAAGAGCCATGCCCTCTACCCACAGGAAGGGTATATAAAGTATAAAACCGCGGAATTTCATTTCATTAATTGTATCTAAATTATACTGTGACTCCAAACATTTGGGAATAAAATGGCGATTCTATAAATGTGTCATACTATTTTTGGGGCACACTCCCAGTTAGTAAGTTAATTTATCCACTTATGCTCACCTCTATTATTGCCATTTTTGTTATAGGTTATTTAGCCATTGCCCTCGAAGAAGTCATCCATATAAACAAAACTGCCTCGGCATTGATTACTGGAGTTCTGTGCTGGACAGCCTATGTACTCCTGAATTCGGATGCTGAAGTGGTGGTCGACCAGTTATCTGAGCACCTGGGTTCCATATCCGAGATCCTGTTCTTCCTGTTGGGGGCTATGACCATCGTAGAGCTGATCGATGCTCATGATGGATTTGCCATTATTACCCAGCGTATCACAACCCGTAACCCGGTTTCGCTTCTCTGGATTATCTGTATCCTGACATTCTTCCTTTCTGCCCTGCTCGATAACCTTACTACTTCTATCGTAATGGTATCTCTGCTGCGTAAGGTGATGCCCGAGTCAGAACAGCGTAAGCTTATGGCCGGTATGATCATTATTGCCGCCAACTCAGGCGGAGCCTGGTCACCTATTGGAGATGTATCTACTACTATGCTCTGGATAGGCGGACAGATCACAACAGTCAACATTATTGTAAGACTGATCCTGCCCAGTATTGTATCCCTTGCGGTCCCCCTGCTGTACATGACATTTGCGATGCGATCCAAGTTACAGGCAGTACCTGTACTTATGGGCGGTACTGCCCAGGCCGAAGATGATATAAAGGCCTCAAAGGTGGAAGGACGGCTGATGCTGATCGCTGGTACCCTGGGACTACTCTTTGTACCAGTATTCAAGACGGTCACACACCTGCCTCCCTACATGGGAATGCTGCTTTCACTAGGTGCACTATGGGTACTCTCCGAGCTATTGCATAAGGATAAGGACGAAGAAGACCGTGCCCCTTTCAGCCCGGCGCATGCGCTTAGCAAAATCGACGCTCCCAGTATACTGTTCTTCCTGGGTATTCTGGCCGCGGTTGGTGTGCTGGAATCTACCGAAGTCCTTAGCGATCTGGCGGCTGAACTGGATCAGCTGGTAGGTAATCTCGACCTGATTGTAGTTATCATCGGAGTAGTTTCGGCAATCGTTGATAACGTACCCATCGTAGCGGCAGCCATGGGTATGTACGATCTTAGTACTTACCCGACCGACCACCGCCTCTGGGAGTTTATGGCTTACTGTGCAGGTACGGGCGGTAGTATGCTTGTAATCGGTTCGGCGGCAGGTGTAGCTGTTATGGGTATCGAGAAGCTGGACTTTATCTGGTACATTAAGCGTATTACTCTTCTGGCTCTGCTTGGTTACCTGGCCGGAGCAGGTGTGTATCTGCTGCTTTTCTAGCCAGTATAGCAGCAGCAGGCGTTCATGGCAGTAGAGGTATCCATAGTATTTCTTTATATTGATTATCAGAAGCAGGCCACAGCGTCGATTCTCATTATCAGTACCTCTCTAACCATTAAACCCAACGTTGCTATGAAACACGCTTTTTATATAATAGGACTACTACTGTGCATGGCGGGAGGATCTGCCAGGGCGCAGGATCCGGCCAATGCCAATGAAGTAGTCGAAAAGTACCTTACCGCCATTGGTGGACGTACGAAGCTGAAGGCCATTCAGGATATCACTACCACCGCTACGGCTGATATGCAGGGCCGGACTATCGAAATGGAGGCCAAATACAAGATGCCTAACAAGTTCAGACAGGCTAGCTATGTAATGGGCAATGAGATGGGCGGTACCGTATACGATGGCAATCGGCTCTCGCGGAATATGCGCGGGCAGGAGCAGGTAAAAGAAGGAAAAGAAGCTTTTCAGGAATACCTGCAGAACCATCCCTTTCCTGAACTGTACTATGACTCACTGGGCATTGAGAAAAAGTTGCTGGGGAAGGAGACCGTAGACGGCAAAGAAGCCTATAAAGTAGAGTACTCCGCGGATGGGCGTACCTGGCAGGATTACTTTGATGCCAGCACCGGCCTGAAAGTAAAGCGTACGGCCACCATAGATACCCCACGCGGCAAGTCTGACGTAGCCGTTACGTATGATGATTACAAAGAGGTAAATGGTGTGAAGCTGCCTTTTAAGCGGAGCCAGAAGTCAGGCCAGTTTGAAATGACCATGGAAACCCAGTCGGTCAAGATCAACAAGGGTATTGATGATAAGCAGTTCCGGATCAAATAAGCTGAAAAGATATACTACTATAACAGGAGAGGCCGGCATGTATATGCCGGCCTCTCTGCTTGTGAAGTGTTAATAAGGATTAGCGGGTAATATCAAGTACCTCAAACTCCATCATACCGGCAGGTACCTGTATCGTGGCTACTTCGCCCACTTTTTTGCCAAGGAGACCTTTGCCGATCGGTGAACCTACCGAAATCTTGCCCTGCTTCAGGTCGGCTTCTTCTTCTGATACCAGAGTATAGCTCAATTCTGCACCATTCCGACGATTCTTAATCCGTACCGTTGAAAGTACAGCTACCTGTGAGGTGTCAATTGAAGACTCGTCAATTACCCGGGCGTTGGACAGAATCTCTTCCAGCTTGGCAATCTTCATTTCAAGCATACCTTGAGCATCCTTAGCGGCATCATATTCCGCATTTTCGCTCAGGTCACCTTTGTCGCGGGCTTCGGCTATCTGCCGGGCTATGTCGGTGCGGCCTTTAGTCTTCATGTCATTCAGGTCGGCTTTCAGCTTATTAAGACCTTCCTCGGTGTAGTAAGAAATTTTTCCCATGGGTCAGATATTCTTTATTAATGTCCTTTTGGTTTTAGTTTTAGGAGGACTAAAAAAACAAAAAAGAACGGCTGCCGACCGTTCTACAAGAGTAATACTATCTCGTAGTAGCACCTGTTAAGGTTCTTTGGTTCGGTTGCCGTATCGGAAAATTTGCGTCATAGTCCAGTAAGGAAGACAAAAATAGCAATATTTGTGAATCGTAACAAGTACTATTTATTTAAATGAACGCATTGCTATGGCAGCACCCCTACGAATAATTTTCATGGGAACACCCGACTTTGCAGTACCTGGTCTGCGGGCTCTGGTGGAACATAATCATCATGTAGTAGCGGTAATTACTGCACCCGACCGGCCCTCGGGGCGGGGGCTCAAACAGACTCCTTCACCCGTAAAGCAGTATGCTGTCGAGCAGGGGATACCGGTACTCCAGCCCGATAAACTTAAAGACCCGGCCTTTCTGGAACAGCTACGGCAGCTACGGGCTGACCTGCAGGTAGTAGTGGCATTCAGGATGTTACCCGAGGTAGTGTGGGCCATGCCTGCGCGTGGTACCTTTAACCTGCACGCGTCGCTGCTACCCCAGTACCGCGGAGCCGCTCCCATCAACTGGGCCATCATCAACGGCGAAACCGAGACCGGAGTAACTACCTTCTTTATAGAGAAAGAAATCGATACTGGAAAGATCATATTTCAGGAGAAAGAGCCCATAACTCCCAACGATACCGCCGGTAGCCTGTACGAGCGCCTGATGCACAAAGGGGCGGAGCTGGTAGTACGTACCGTGGAGGCTATTGCCAAGGGTAGCTACCCACAGGAGCCACAGCCCGAGGTGGAGGAACTACGATTAGCTCCTAAGATATTCAAAGAAACCTGCGAAATTGACTGGAGCCGTCCGGCCGCTGATATAAGAAATTTCGTCCGTGGCTTAGCCCCCTATCCGGCCGCCTGGACTACCCTCAACGGAAGTTTCTGTAAGATATATGCCGTTAGCAGGGTTGAGCAAGAGGTACCTGAGGGGCAACCGGGTGAGTACCTCACTGATAATAAGAAGTACCTGTATATGCGGGCGGCTGATGCCTGGCTGGCTATCGGCGAGCTGCAGCTGGAGGGAAAGCGTCGTATGAGCACTGAGGAGTTGCTTAGGGGTACAAAATTCAAGTAAGATTAAGATAGTACTTATTAGAGTACCGGCTTCTTAGTTTTGGATAATAAATTGAGGCAAATGATAGTTTCTTTTATAGTAGCGGTGTCAGAAAATAGCGTGATCGGTGCTGATAATGACCTTCCCTGGCGACTACCGGACGATCTGAAAAGATTTAAGCGCCTGACGATGGGAAGCCCTATGATCATGGGCCGTAAGACCTTTGAGTCCATTGGTAAGCCCCTGCCGGGTCGTACCACTATTATACTTACCCGCAGCGAAGACTACCAGGTAGAAGGGGCGGAAGTGGTACATTCGCTCGAGGATGCACTAAAGTTGGCAAGGTCTTTGAAGACAGAAGAGGTGTACGTCATTGGAGGAGGAGAGATCTTCAATCAGGCCATGCCGCAGGCGGGTCGAATCTACCTGACCAAGGTTCTCACGAGTATCGAAGGAGACACCTTTTTTACCATACCAGATCTGGAAAATTGGCAGGAAACCTATCATGAGTTTCACTCTGCCGATGAAAGACATGAATATTCCTTCATATTTTTGGATTTGGAACGTAAAAATTGACCTACAACGTTATATTTATATAATTGTACCCCTATCTGTGAGAGAGATTAAGAATATGAGTACTAAATATAATACATTGCTCGAGACGTTAAGTCTCGAGTTGACTACCCCTATTGTAGACGACCGTCCCGTTTATATTACCGGTAATTTTTGCGATTGGAATCCCGGTGATGAGAAGTATATGATGCAAAAAGTAGCTCCCGGACGTTATATTTTTCATTTTCCTAATAGCGAAGCGCTGCCAGCAGCACTAGAATATAAGTACACCCGTGGAGACTGGAACCAGGTGGAACTGGATGCAAACAGTAATCCTTCTATAAACCGGGTTACAGATAAGAAGAAGGGTTGGGTTCAGGACTTCGTTCCTCATTGGGGAGCTGAAAAAGCCGAGGGAAGTATTGATTACAGCCCCATTGTAGAAGTATTGGCGGATGAGTTTGTCACAACCAAAAATCAGCCGCAACGCCGTATCCGGATTATTTTACCTTATAATTATTATACTGATACCAGCCGCCGTTATCCGGTACTGTATGTTAGTGATGCGCATAGCCTTTTTGGAGAAGATGCTTCACAGGGTACCTCTACCGTTGAGCGTAAGATGCGGGAATTGGCTGCGCGTGGTAAGGGGGATGTAATCATTATCACCATTGATAATCTGGATTCGGAGCAGGTACAGGAGTTTTCGCCTTATGATAGTCCGGGCTTGGGCAAAGGACAGGGAACTATGCTGCTACGTTTTCTGATGAATACGCTCAAACCGAAGATAGATAGTCTGTACCGTACTATGCCAGATCGTAAGAATACCGGTATTGGTGGTAGTGCGATGGGAGGACTGCTCAGTGCCTACGCCGGAGTTATGTACCCTGATATTTTTGGTCGTTTGATGATATTCTCACCCTCGCTGTGGGTATCCGAAAAGATCTTTTACGATGCCTTCCATTTCTTTGAACCGTATCCGACGCGGGTGTACCTGTACGCCGGAGAAGAGGGCGAGGAAGAAGAGGTACCATCAGTAAAGCGTCTGAATGATACCCTGGTGCAGCAGGGGTATGGCTATAAGCACGTGCAGGTCACACTTACGATGGATAAAGAAGGCGACGACCGTGAGCGCTGGGGGGAGCAGTTTCCTAAAGCCCTTGAGTGGTTGTACTACGAATCATAGATTTTACTGATATCAAAAAGGAAACCCCGCTCTCGCGGGGTTTCCTTTTTGAGTAAGCTGTATTCGTCTTTCAGTATTATAAGATGTACTGGCTGAGGTCACGGTTCTGCGATAGGGTAGATAGTCTTTCTTTTACCAACTCCTTCGTTACTACCAGGTGAGCGTTGGGGCCTATCACATCGGGTACATCAAACATGAAGTCGTTGAGCAGGGTACTCATAACCGTCTGCAGACGACGTGCTCCGATATTCTCTACATCACTGTTGACTTCGAAAGCAATGCGGGCTATTTCCAGCAGGGCGTCATCCTGGAACTGCAGCTCAACCTGCTCGGCGCGCATCATGGCTTCATATTGTTTGGTAAGTGCATTCTTGGGCGCTTTCAGGATCTGATAGAAGTCGTCCTGCGTCAGGCTCTGCAACTCTACCCGAATCGGAAAACGCCCCTGTAGCTCCGGAATCAGATCCGAAGGCTTAGCTACGTGAAAGGCACCGGCCGCTATGAACAGAATATGGTCAGTATTAATAACGCCGTACTTGGTATTGACGGCACTACCTTCCACAATGGGAAGCAGATCGCGCTGTACACCTTCGCGACTTACGTCCGGGCCACTGCCTCCTGAACGGTTAGCAGCTACTTTGTCAATCTCATCGATGAAGATGATCCCTAGGTTTTCGGCTTTCTGAATGGCCTCTTCCTTCACCTCGTCCATATCAATGAGCTTGGAAGCTTCTTCTTCGAGCAGCAGCTTCTTAGCTTCCTCTACGGTCACCCGACGCTTTTTACCGCGGCGGGGCATCATGTTACCGATCATCTCCTGGATGTTCATCATCGACACGTCATCCACCGCGCCGCCTATCATACCTATGTTCGGCGACTGATTTTGCTGTACCTCTATTTCAATCTTGCGGCTGTCGAGTTCGCCGTTGCGGATCTTCTCGCGGAAGCGCTCGCGGGTACGCTGGTTCAGCTCGTGATCGTCGTCTGGGATACGATCACGGTTTTTATCACTGCTGCTCTCATATCCGATGCTTACAGCCGAAGGGGAGTGCATTGGTGGAATCAGTGTATCCAGTATTATATCTTCAACGATTTGCTCGGCCTTGATCTTAACTTCTTCCTTTTTTTGTGCTTTCACCATACTCACGGCCTGCTCTACCAGGTCACGGACCATACTCTCTACGTCACGTCCTACGTAACCTACTTCGGTAAACTTGGAAGCTTCTACTTTTATAAAGGGAGCATCTGCGATCTTGGCCAGTCGGCGGGCTATTTCGGTTTTACCTACCCCCGTAGCTCCAATCATCAGGATATTATTGGGGATGATCTCACGCTGAATTTCCTTAGGGCTATTCATACGGCGCCAGCGGTTCCTGAGTGCTATGGCTACGTTACGCTTGGCGTCGTGCTGGCCAATGATGTATTGATCAAGCTCCGATACTATCTGTCGTGGTGTTAGTTGATCTAAGTGTTCAGTCATATCTGGTTTATAGTAGTGCTTTTGTTGTCGATGTAACAGCAAGAAACTTTGGGTTACATAAGGTGCTACTACCTTAGTTATATCTCAAAATATTTGCCTATTGTTTAGAAACGCCAAAAATACCTTACGCGTTTGGCTTATTTACTCTTTTTTCAAATTCATGGTCAAAGTAAGGGTGTTGCTTCCAAGTCCTGGAACGTACTGGTTGCGTCCGTAGCTAATGTCAAACCGGTTCACCCGTAGCCACGCCCCGAACGATAATCCTGCCAGTCCTCCCGCATTCTGTAGTCGTAGCTCCTGGTGGCGCAGGTGATCGTAGCCAATCATGATTCTGAATCGGGGATGGAACAGTATCTCGGCTCCGGCCGCGAGGTGTCGAAGGAGCTTTTCTGGAACAGCCACCCGGCGGGAAATACGATTGCCATTGTCATCAAATGAATAGAAAAGAGACGGATCGTTATACACCATGTCGAAGCGGTACAGATGATGGGCCGTTATTGAAAAACGCAGGGGCATGTAAGTAGGCTTAAAGGTAACGCCGGCACGTACGTCAAAGGGGAGCGGGGGAGGATCGCCTCCTCCGTAGTTTTGCCGGATATATCCCATGTTTTTGACTACGAAGCCGGCGGTAAGGTCATGGCGCGGATGCCTGAATACCGCTCCCCAGTCCAGGGCCAGTCCCCCCAGTTGATAGCTCTCGATACCTGATCCGACCCATTTTAGCGAGCCCCCCAGGGTGATGTTGCCGCGGGTGTGTCCGTAACCTACCGAGATGGTATAATCAGCCGCTCTGAACTCACCGGTTGGGTTACCGGCCGGGTCCGTCTGGGTCATGGTACCATAGTGGAAGTACTGTATGCCTGCGGCCCAGGTACCTCTGGTGTTGGGCAGGGTATGGGCATAGGCCAGGTTCAGAAAGCGGGTATCGGCCAGGTAAGGCATCAGGCTCAGGGACAGGTTTTGGTGGGAGTTACTGTCGAGCAGAGCCGGGTTATGCATGTAGAGCAAGGGATCACGACCAGGTAAGGTCAGATGATAGCTGCCCAGGGCCGAGCTACGGGCCTGGGAGGGGAGTTGCAGAAAGGTAAGCCCGGTACGCCCGCCGGTTGACTGGGCCTGTACAGCAGGCACTAGCCCCGGTAGTATGATGGCTATCAGGATACCTGCTTTTATGTACCCGGGTATGTGCTTCATGCAAAAATTTCTTGATTCCGTAAAATAGACCGTATATTTATACGCCTCATGGTAAGCAAAAATAGACATAACGTTTGGATTACATGGAATCAACGACTGGTACCTCAAGTAAAACGGAAATTCTTGACAGAAAAAATGCCGAAGCCCTGTTAGGTGGGGGTAAGGAACGAATAGAATCACAACATAAGAAGGGCAAGCTGACCGCCCGGGAGCGTCTGGAACTACTTCTGGACGAAGGCTCCTTCGAAGAGATTGGTAAGTTTGTCATGCACCGCTCTAAGGACTTCGGTCTGGATAAGGAGCACTACCTGGGCGATGGCGTAGTGACCGGCTACGGTACCGTCGGAGGTAGGCTAGTGTATGTATTTGCGCAGGACTTTACCGTCTTTGGCGGGTCGCTATCCGAGACTCACGCGGAGAAGATCTGTAAAATGATGGACTTGGCCATGAAGAATGGCGCTCCGGTTATAGGTCTGAACGACTCGGGCGGAGCCCGTATTCAGGAAGGGGTACTATCGCTGGCGGGCTATGCAGACATCTTTTACCGCAATACCCTGGCTTCCGGTGTAATCCCGCAGATATCGGCCGTTATGGGGCCCTGTGCCGGTGGAGCGGTATATTCACCCGCTATTACGGACTTTATCATGATGGTGGAGCAGACCAGCTATATGTTTGTAACGGGCCCCAACGTGGTCAAGACAGTTACGCACGAAGATGTGACCTCGGAGGAACTGGGTGGGGCTATGACCCACGCTACCAAGTCAGGAGTAACCCACTTCGTAGCCGCCAATGAAGTACAGTGTATCGAGTACATCAAGCAACTTCTAAGCTATATGCCTCAGAACTGCGAGGACGAGCCACCCATGCTGCCCTACGAGCTAGGGGATGAAAAACGTCCTGCTCTGAATACCATCATTCCCGACAATGCGAACCAGCCTTATGACATGCGGGAGATCATTGAGGAACTAACCGACACCGGCAGCTTCTTTGAAGTACATAAATACTTTGCCGAAAATATAGTGGTTGGTTTTGCCCGACTGGCCGGACGTAGTATTGGTATTGTAGCCAACCAGCCGGCTGTACTGGCGGGGGTACTTGATATCAATGCCAGCCAGAAGGCCGCCCGCTTTGTCCGCTTCTGCGATAGCTTCAACATTCCATTGCTGGTACTGGAAGATGTACCGGGCTTCCTGCCGGGTACCGATCAGGAGTGGAACGCCATCATCACCAATGGAGCCAAGCTGCTCTACGCCTTCTGTGAAGCTACCGTTCCCCGCGTGACGGTTATTACCCGCAAAGCCTACGGAGGAGCCTATGACGTAATGAACTCCAAGCACATTGGGGCCGATATGAACTATGCCTGGCCTTCAGCCGAAATTGCCGTTATGGGAGCCAGCGGAGCCGCCGAGATTATCTTCAAACGCGAAATAGCCCAGGCTGAAGACCCACAGGCTAAGCTGCAGGAGAAGGTAGAGGAGTATACCCGCAAATTTGCTAACCCCTTCCGGGCGGCGCATCGTGGTTATATTGATGAGGTGATCTATCCGGAGCAAACCCGCGAAAAGCTTATCCGGGCTTTCAAGATGCTGGAAAATAAAGCCGCCTCTCTGCCTCGTAAGAAACACGGGAACATTCCGCTATAATCATCTAATGACCACTACAATCAGCACAGCGGGCTATACTGCTGTGCTGATTGTAGTTATGGACATAACCTCACGCTCATGTCAGATAAAAAAGCACGCTTCCGTCAGCAGTATCCTGCTGCCTTCTTTCTTGATAAAGATCAGCCCGATGAACTGACGTACTTCCTGCAGGACCGGGGTTGGATTGAACCTTATGAGTCGGTACTATCGGTAAGTAAGCCCGGCGAAGGCAATATGAACTATGTACTTCGGGTAAAGACCGAAGCCCAGACCTTTATCATCAAGCAGGCCCGGCCCTGGGTGGAGAAGTACCCACAAATTGAAGCACCCGTAGAGCGGGTGGCGGTAGAGGCGCAGTTTTATAAACTGGCAGCTGGGATACCCGAGCTACGGCCCTTTGTACCGGCGCTGCTTAATTTTGACAGTAGTAGTTATATCCTGATGATGCAGGACCTGGGCATTGCCTCGGACTATACCGAGATCTATCGCTCCGCTGAGCCTGTTACCCCCGCCGAACTGGTTGACCTGCTGCGGTTCCTTTCCGGCCTGCACACGATAGAGATAGCCCCGGATCAGTTTCCGGCTAATCAGTCGCTCAAAGAGCTGAATCACGAGCATATATTCAGGTACCCCTACCTCCCAGACAATGGGCTGGATCTGGATACCGTACAGGAGGGACTGGCGGAGATAGCCCTGGCGTATAAGCAGGATGAGGAGCTGAAAACAAAAGTCGAAGAACTGGGGCAGATCTATCTGTCAACCGGTACTACCCTCATCCACGGGGACTACTACCCGGGTAGCTGGCTCAAAACAGCAAGCGGACCAAGAGTAATCGATCCTGAATTTGCGTACCTGGGGCGGGCGGAGTTTGATCTGGGCGTGCTGGTAGCGCACCTGATGATGGCCCGCACCCCCGATACGGCCATCCGACTGGCTCTGGACGTGTACGAGCGTCCGCCAGGTTTTGATCCATCTCTTTTCCATGGTTTTTGCGGAGCGGAGGTGATACGCAGGCTTATCGGGCTGGCTCAGCTTCCCCTGGATCTGACACTGGACGAAAAGGCGGAACTACTGGCCTGGGCGCGTAGCAACGTTTTAGAGTAAAAGTGGAAAGTTTAGTAAACGCATCTGGTACCTCTTTCTGGTAGCCGTTTTACCTTCTTGGTTAGTTTGAGTTTTTTAAAAAATGGCTTGGGTGCATTTCTCTGATATAAAATATCCCATCAAATAACTCGGTCCAGCGAGCGGCCATGTTGCTGTGTCCCCTTGCTTTAAGTTTAAAGTAGCTCATAAATAAAGGATTCTTCCTTTTAAAAGCCTGAAAGTCAATAAACGCGTACTTAATTTCTTTATCTATCCAGTTCTCAAAGCCATATTTTCTGCTTTTTCTGATTAGTAAGGGAGGTGTATTCTGAGAGGCTTTTAGTGCTGTTTGTGTTTTACCGTAGTTGGAGGTAAATCCCAGTACATAAGTTTGACTGGAAAGGGTACTATCACTTGTAAAGTACCCGCCCATGGTGACCGTATTCAAACCCGGATTCTTAAATGAGGACTGCGTATTCTTCATAATATGGGTGTTAGCGGCCCACACAATTATCTTTTCATAGGGATACTTTGTTTGAACCAGCCATTTTAGATTGCTAGCCATCTGTTCTTCCCGGATATCGTGTGAAAGTCGCTTTCCTTGATTTGCAATCTCATTAGCAAATTCCGCCAGATTGTCCAAGGCAACATAGGAAGCGGATAGTTTCAGGCTATCAGGTAACTTAGTTTGTATCTCTTTAACTGCCCTTTGAAATTCTTTAAGCTCTTTGGTAAAGTCGGTCCTGGCAAGACTATCCAGATAACGCGTTGGTTTATAATTGAGTGGCCATAGTTTATCTATAAAAGGCAGGAAGAAGACTTGATATTCTTCAGACTCGTAATATTTCAAGTGGTTTTTAGCTAGAAGTTTATCAATTGAATTTTTCAAAGAATCGGCGGTATATCTACCGTGCATCTGATTGTCTATACCGGCAATTAGCAAAGGGTGAGCCGTTTGGTACGTATCAGGTATGTACTCATAGAGTAGGTCCCTGCACTCTTCGCTGTATGACCAGAGGGGGTATAGATTTCCTTTAATGAACTGGGCTATGGACTCCCGGTCTTTGCCAATATGCTCCCCACCTTCGGTCAGTGCAAAGAAGTCACTTTCGAAGGCGAGGACATTGAAACCCAGTTGTTCATGCAGGTACTTTATAAGTTCAGTCTTCACCTGAAAGGTAGTTCCGTCACCATGAGACTGCTCTCCCAGCATAACTATTCTAGAATTTCCAATAGCCTTTTGGATAGATAGGAAGTCTGGTGTTGCGGTGGATACATCTGAAAATTGAGTTATTTCGGATTTTACATATTTTTTCAATTCATTTTGCGCGTGTCCAGTAGAAGGAATAATAAAGAATAGGAACAGATAGGAATAGAGTTTGAACATTGTAAGTCACTTTTCTTTTATATTTTTCTGGGGTTGATTTCCTTGGAAGAAAAATTGTTATTTGTAGCATATCAATAAATCTATATTACATTTTATGAGTGATCAAACCAAAGAATTTCTTTATAAGTACCTTAATAATGCCTCCCCAACCGGTTTTGAGGTGACGGGGCAGCAGATATGGCTGGACTACCTTAAGCCATACATTGATGAGCAGATCATCGACGTGTACGGTACAGCCGTGGGGGTTGTCAATCCCGGTCAGCCTTACAAAGTAGTGATTGAGGCCCACTCCGATGAGATATCGTGGTTCGTTAACTACATCAGCGAAGATGGCTATATTCATGTACGTCGTAATGGTGGCTCTGATGCGGCTATTGCCCCTTCTATGCGGGTAAATCTGCATACGGCTAAGGGCATGGTGCCTGGTGTATTCGGCTGGCCGGCAATTCACGTGCGCGATCTGAGCAAGGATCAGGTACCCAAAGTTCATGACCTGTTCATTGATGTAGGAGCTACCAAGAAAGATGAAGTACTCGAGATGGGTATTCATGTAGGTACTGTCGTGACCTTCGCGGACGGTCTGACCGAAATGAATAACCGCTACTACGTAGGACGTGCCCTCGACAACCGCATTGGTGGTTATATGATCGCGGAGGTAGCCCGTATGCTCAAAGAGAATAATGTGCAGCTGCCTTATACGCTGTACGTGGTGAATGCGGTACAGGAAGAGATTGGACTCCGTGGTGCTGAGATGATCGTGCGTCGCCTCCGCCCTGACCTGGCTATCTGTACTGACGTAACCCACGACACCCAGTCGCCGATGTATAACAAGAAGGAGCAGGGCGACCTGAAGTGCGGTAGTGGCCCTGTGATCTGCTACGGTCCTGCGGTACAGAACAACGTGCGGGATATGCTCATTCGGGTGGCAGAGGAGAAGGAGATACCTATCCAGCGCCAGGCGGTAAGCCGCTCAACCGGTACCGATACCGACTCATTTGCTTACGCTACCGAAGGCGTAGCCTCTGCGCTGATATCATTGCCGCTCAAGTACATGCATACCACCGTAGAGACAGTGCACAAAGACGACGTGCAGAACGTGATTAAGCTTATGTACGAGGTACTGTTGCAGCTCAAAGGCGACGAAGACTACCGCTACATCAAGTAATAGTAGCTATTCAAGTATAGAAGGGTATGGCAGTGCATAAGCTGCCATACCCTTTTTTGTATGTTTTAGCGGCAGGAGTCTTAAAATTTTCTATTTTTATCAGTATGCGGACATTTACTGATCAGACAGGCCATACCATCACGTTGAGTGGACTACCGTTACGAATCGTATCGTTGGTACCCTCTCAGACGGAACTTCTTTTTGATCTGGGGCTGAATGAGCAGGTTGTAGGGGTGACGAAGTACTGCGTTCACCCCGACCCCAAAGTACGTGATAAGATAAAAGTAGGAGGTACCAAGAATCCCGACATTGACCTTATTCGCACCCTCAATCCTGATATCATCATAGGCAATAAGGAAGAAAACACACGGGAAGTAATAGAACTGCTCCGGGATGAGTACCCCGTATGGCTGTCTGATGTAAATAACCTGGATGATGCATTGGGGATGATACGTAGCCTGGGAGAGATAGTAGGTAAGGAACCCTCTGCCAACTGGATTGCTGATAAAATACAGGAGCGTTTTCAGGTACTTACTGATGAACTGGCACAATCAGGCTCAACAAAACGTAAAATACCCCGCAACGTAGCCTACTTTATCTGGCGCAAGCCCTGGATGGTAGTGGGCTCTGACACCTTTATTCATACCATGCTTGAGGTAGCCGGGTTCAGTAATGTATTCGGTGGTATGGCTCGTTATCCTGCCTGCTCTGAGGGAGAGTTGACCCAGTTTAAGCCTGATCTGGTACTTCTGTCATCAGAGCCTTACCCTTTCAAAGAAAAACATATCACAGAGCTACGGGACAGTTATCCCAAGGCCGCCATCCGACTGGTCGATGGTGAGTTATTTAGCTGGTACGGTAGCCGACTCCTTCGTACTCCCGACTATCTGCGGCGCTTGCGCGAAGCGCTCCTTCAACCCTGATCCGGCGAAGGCTGTTCCCCTTTAATTTGTTAGTAATCTGATTGACATTCAGGGGCTAGTATAGTGTTAGCCGTTCATTTAGTTATGTCTTTCCAACTTTTGTACTTAAAAAAGAATCCTGATTTATATCATAATTAACTGCCATTTACTAGAAAAAGATTATCCAAAAACTATAAATGGTATTATTATAAGAAGAAATTGCTGTAATAGAGTATTATTAAATCATTAATTATAAAATATATAGAAAAAGTATTCAACAAAATAGTCTATATTCACGTTATAATATAAAGCGAAAATTCGCAGTCTGTAGAACCACCTAGAATCATATCTGTAAAAATTGTAACTATATAAAGAGAGCCACCATGAAAAAAGCATTTTGGTTAGTACCAGTTGCGCTAGCTGTAAGCACAGCAGCCATCTTTGTTCGCAGACGTAAGCCACAGGCAACATTTGAATTCCTTGGAGTATAAGATCCTGCTGTCTGATAGGAGAGTTATGATGTTATAGATAATTTCTCTTAATCAACCATACATAGAACAAAAAAGAAGGTCAGACCCAGGTCTGACCTTCTTTTTTGTTAGAGCTACATTAATTCTTAAAGCGATTGGAGTTGCTGTTCAATAAATGCTATGACCTGAGGATCATCCCAGCGGTTGGCACCAATCTCTTCGGCAATTACCTGTCCGTTTCGTAATAAATAAGTACGCGGAATAGCGTCACCATTTAGCTGCGGAGGGTACATACCTTCGTATTGATAAAATGGGAGATCATATCCCTTGCGCTTAATAAAAGGAACAACAGTACCCGGAGCCTCATCAGATACTATATAAAAAGCAATCTTATCATTGTTTTTGTACCGGTCATAGAGGGATTGTATACTAGGCATCTCCATGTTGCAGGGCCCGCACCAGGTCGCCCACACATTCATAAATACCAGTTTCGAAGAATCCATCTGCACCGGATCACCCTCCAGATTGGTGAGGGAAAGGTACAGTGATTCAGGATTTACAGGCGTAGCAACAGATTCATCAGCGGATGCTACACCGTCAGCAGGTTGCGATCCCGAAAAGCTATAATAAACTGCCAGGACAGCAAAAAACACTAATACAGCGACTAAGGTATATTTTACAAATTTTGATTTCATTATATAGACATTAAGGTACTGGTGACTCAATTTTCAACGGCAAACTACCCAATAGGTTTGTATTAGCCAAATGGCCTGGTACAGGGCTTGAAAGTGAGTAACTTATGTAATTCCGACAGGTAGTCTACTTTATATGGCGTACCGGGGACTCAGGAGATTATCTTCCGAATAGTAAATTTAACAAGACAGGGTCTTGACCTCATGCTTTAATTGAATAATTTTAAGGTCTGATGAAGTACTGGTTGCTAATGTTCAATTTACTCCTCATAAGTTTCTATGAAAAAAATATTACTCTCCCTGGCCTTTGTTACTTTTTGTGCAGGTGTGCAGCACCAGGCAATGGCTCAGCGCTCAGCGGCTGAGCTCTTCGAAGAAGGTAACACCAAAGCCCGTTCTGGTGATTTTGCGGGAGCTCTCCAGTCGTACAGTACAGTGCTGTCCCTGAGTCCCGAACATGCTCCCAGCTATTTTAACCGTGGTCTGGCAAAAGCCAACCTGAAAGACCATCGGGGTGCCATTATCGATTACGATAAAGCCATTGATATCAATGCCAAGGAGGCCCTCTACTACCAAAGCCGTGGCGTGAGCAAGAGTATGCAGGATGATCACCGGGCTGCGGTGCAGGACTATACCAGAGCGATTGAACTTAATCCTGATGATGCCAAGTCGTATTACAACCGGGGGGTAAGCCGGTCCAAACTCAATAATAACAGCGGTGCACTCGAAGACTTCAACAAAGCCGTATCCCTGGACCCCAATGATGCGCTGGCGCTGTATGCCCGGGGTAGCAGCAAGCAGCAACTGGAAGACTATGCGGGCTCGCTGGCTGATTTCTCCCGAGTAATTGACCTAAACCCTAAGAAGTCCGGTGCTTTTATCGGCCGTGGTCACGCCAAAGTTAAGTTAGGAGATTACAAGGGAGCTGTGACAGACTTTACCAAGGCTATTGAGCTTAGCCCTCAGGAGGGCTTTGCCTATGGTCAGCGTGCCTACGCTAAGTCCAAGATTGATGACTTTGCCGGTGCCATTGCTGATTATGATAAAGTATTACAGATCGATCCTGCCAATATTGATGCCTTCTACGGTCGTGGTTTTGCCAAAAGCAAGCTGGGCGATCAGAAAGGTGCCATTCTGGATCTGAATCAGGCCATCGAAAGCAATAATTCCTATACTACCGATCCCAAGAAGATCGTGTACATGGGCCCGATATCCCGCCCGGTACTGGACAACCTACGTAATCAGGTACAGGAGCATATCAAGATCAACGAGCTATCTGATGTAAGAGCAGAAGCTTACTTTGTACGTGGGTTGAGTAAGAGCAAGAGTGGCGATAGCAAAGGAGCCATTATGGATATGAATAGCGCCATCGAACTGAATCCTTTATACTCGGATGCTTTCTTTTCGAGGAGTATTGTTAAATCTGCTATTGGTGATCAGATGGGAGCTATTCTGGACTGTAGCAGCGCTATTAAGCTACGTCCCAACTATTCCGAAGCCTACTATCTGCGTGGGATTGTTAAGCATAGCTTGGGTGATGTCAATGGCGGTTGCCTGGATTTAAGTAAGGCTGGAGAATTTGGCTATACACCCTCGTATAAAGTTATCAGTGACTTCTGTAATTAATATAACAAGGAGTAGCAGTCAGGTGGTATGGCTGGATATTCAACAGAAGTTATAAAAGAAACAGCCTCGGTGATCGATCACCGAGGCTGTTTCTTTTATGCGATAAGTATAACTGCTTATTTGGCTTTGCTTAAGCTTGCGGCTACTTTGTCCCAGTTTACTACGTCCCAGAAGGCTCCTACGTAGTCAGCGCGCTTGTTCTGGTATTTGAGGTAGTAGGCATGTTCCCACACATCCAGTCCCAGGATAGGGGTACCCTTGAAGTCAGCAATGTCCATCATAGGATTATCCTGGTTAGGAGTAGAGCCTACGGCCAGCTTCCCATTATTGGCAGTAAGCCAGGCCCAGCCCGATCCAAAGCGACTGGTGGCTTCCTTGCCGAAGGCTTCCTTGAACTTATCAAATGAGCCAAACTGTGCATTGATGGCGTCGGCTACCGCTCCTTTGGGAGCTCCGCCCTTACCGGGAGCCATTACATCCCAGAAGAAGGAGTGGTTCCAGTGACCACCGGCGTTGTTACGAATAGCGGCAGGTGCGCCTTTTATATTTTTAAGAATTTCTTCCAGTTCCATGTTCTCGTACTTGGTCCCTTTCACCGCATTATTCAGGTTGTTGACATAGCCGGCATGGTGCTTTCCGTAGTGAATCTCCATGGTAGTCTTGTCAATGCTTGGCTGCAGGGCATCAAAGGCATAAGGTAGAGGCTCCTGCTTGAACGGAGCCGCCAGTACACCTGAGGTAGTCTTTGAAAAGGATTCCGTAGAAAAGGCACCAAACGCCAGCGCTGAGCCGGCCAGTGAGCGAAGAAAGTCTTTGCGATTCATAACAATACGGTTGTAGGAATAATTAAATAGATCAATCGTAAGCCACCCGGCTTACAATACTACGCCCCAAAGTGACTTCATCGGCGTATTCAAGATCACCACCAACGGGTACTCCCCTGGCAATGGTACTTACTTTTACCCCGCTGGGTCTGAGTTTTTTCTGTAAATAAAAGGCCGTAGTGTCTCCCTCCATGGTAGGGCTCAGGGCTAGTATTACCTCCCGCACGGGCTCATCAGAAGGTGAGTCGGCAATACGCCTCACCAGCGATTCGATATGCAGGTCGGCAGGCCCTATACCTTCCAGAGGAGAGATAATGCCACCTAGTACATGATACAGGCCGTTGTACTGGCTGGTATTCTCGATAGCGAGTACATCACGGGTATCTACTACAACACATAGCAGGGAACTGTCGCGCTTGGGGCTCTTGCAGATATTGCACAGTTCATCATCCGCAATATTGTGGCACTGCCGGCAAAACTGAGTTTGGGTACGCATGGCTACCAGGGCATCCGATAGCGAGCGGGTATGTTCTTCTTCTCGTTTGAGTAAGTGTAATGCAAGTCGTAATGCTGTCTTTTTGCCTATTCCCGGTAGTTTGGAAATTTCATTGACAGCATCTTCTATTAATTTGGAAGGATAATTCATGGGCTAACGATACAAACGGTCGTATGGCAATCAATGGTAGTGAATATAGATCAAAGAATCTCAGCGGATATACCCCGGCGGCAAATCTCGTTCCGCATAGGTACCAGCTCTTCAAATTCCCCCTCCTTAACCCGGCATTTTCCCTTATAATGAATGATAAGGGTACATTGCTCGGCCTGCTGAGGGGTATGGTTGCAAACCTCTACAAGCGTTTCGATAACCCAGTCGAAGGTATTGACGTCGTCATTAAAAACAACAAGCGCTTTCACGTCCTTCTCTACGGTTTCTTCTACTATTTCGACGTCGGTTTCTATAAAGGGTTGCATAATCTTCAAATTTCCGTTTGATTAGCAAATCTAATCATAAAAAGGCACTAATGGAAGCCCTGTGGCTCCTACTTTACAACGCTAAAATCCTCTAAAAAGTTACCGTAATTCATGAATCCTTACATAGCTCTTGCCATATTAGTTGCCTATTTTGGAATGCTGATCATAGTGTCAGTTTATACGTCAAGAGGAGCTGATACCAATACATTTTTTACGGCTAATCGTCAGTCACCCTGGTACCTGGTGGCTTTTGGTATGATCGGTACGTCGCTATCCGGAGTGACTTTTGTGTCGGTGCCGGGAGCCGTAGCCAATATTCAATTTTCATATTTTCAGGTCGTAATCGGGTACATACTCGGTTATCTGGTCATAGGTACGGTACTGATGCCCCTATACTACCGGCTCAACCTGATTTCTATCTATTCCTATCTGGATCAGCGCTTTGGCTTCTGGTCATACAAGACAGGTTCGGCCTTCTTCCTGCTGGCGCGTACAGTGGGGTCAGCAGTGCGACTTTATGTGGCTGCGGGGGTACTGCAGCTGGCTATATTTCAGCCACTGGGGGTGCCGTTTGAGGTGGCAGTGGCTATTACCATATTACTAATCTGGATCTATACCTTCAAGGGCGGGATCAAGACCATCATTATCACTGATGCCCTGCAGACTACTTTTCTGGTGACGGCGGTAATCCTGACCATCGTGCTTGTAGCGCGTGAGCTACAGATTGGAAGCCTGATTGACGTATTTAATACGGTGCAGGACAGCGAATACTCCAAGATATTTTATTGGGATGGTAACGATCCTAAGAACTTCTTCAAGCAGTTTTTTGCGGGGGCTTTCATCGCTATCGTAATGACCGGACTTGATCAGGACCTGATGCAGAAAAACCTGACCTGTAAGAATATCGGCGAGGCCCAGAAGAATATGTTCTGGTTTACAGTAGTACTGGTTATCATTAACTTCCTGTTCCTTTCGCTGGGGGCGCTTCTTTACGTCTACGCTTCTGCTAAGGGGATACCTACCACGGCCCGTACGGATGATTTTTACCCGATGCTGGCGCTGAATCATCTGGGACTGCTCGTAGGTATTACGTTTCTGCTGGGTATTACGGCCGCGACGTACGCCAGCTCCGATTCGGCTTTGACAGCCCTTACTACCGCTTTCTGTATTGACTTCATGAATGTGGAGGGCAAGCCTGAGGCCCAGCGCTCGAAGATCAAGTTCTGGGTACACATTGGTTTCTCGGTACTATTTTACCTAGTGATCATCGTCTTCAACCGGTTGAACAGTAAAGAGGTCATCACGGCCGTTTTTGACCTGGCAGGGTATACCTACGGGCCTCTGCTCGGACTGTTTTCATTTGGGATGTTCCTGAAGCGGCCCGTTCGTGACCGGTGGGTACCGATAGTATGCGTGCTTTCCCCCGTACTTACCTACATAGCCAATCAAAACTCGGCGGAGTGGTTTGGTGGCTATCAGTTAGGCTTTGAACGCCTGATCCTGAACGGGCTGATCACATTCCTGGGGCTACTGCTGTTATCCGTAGGGCGTAGAGCCTGAATTTTCTACAAGGCTTTCGAGGTTCGGGAAACCTATTCTACAAAAGATACTGGAAAAACCTGTTTTTAGGCTATAAACAGGAGGGATTGGTTTTTGATATCTATCATCGAAACTAACGCTAGATATCAATATGGATGCTTTACTATTTTTTGTTGCTTCGGTCACCAGCGGTGTTTGGTGTGCATACTTTGTAGAATACCTGGAAAAACGAGAAGCTCAGCGTGAGCTTTAAATATATACAGAGTGAAAAGATAAATACTATATAGTGAGTCAATGTCCGGCTGTCCGGCATCGCACAAAAATGTTCGTTTCTGAACAGACAGCTTTGAAGGGTGTTGACTGCCAAATTATATAGTACTAGTATAACTATCTAATTATGAATATGTTATACTGTTGATGGCTTACGTATGGTAGAGGTTGGCACGATTGGCATGGACTTTTCAATAAGTTAAATATAGCCATGAAAAAAACCTTTAAAACTTAAATTAAGAAAAGCCATGAAAACGTTCGTTATCTCTACCATTGTTACTCTTTTATTAGCCCTTGCGATTGTACTTCCTGTTACTACTGCCCGTGCCGATAATCACATGATTCGGGTTGCCGATACCAAGGCTCCCAAGTCATTCAATATCGGAATGTACCGGATTAATAATTCGTCAAAAGTGAGCTTGGCGGTGGCGAAGCACTCTTCTTCCCGCATGAGCATCACGCTGAAAAACGAAAACGGAGACGTACTTTATCGTGAAAATCAGGGAAAAGGAGAGGAGCTTTACAAAAGAAAGTTTGACTTCAACCAGATCGGTAACGGTACTTTCTACTTTGAAGTAGAAGTAGACGGCCAAAAAGTTACAAAAACTATTCAACTGTCAACAGCTGTACAACATACTATTGAAGTAGAATAGTCCAAAATCCTTACAAGCAACGAAGTCCGGGCCATGTGGTCCGGACTTCGTTGCTTTAGATACTTATAGGCTATTGTAGTTCAACCAGGGGATCCCAGAAGTGGCGGTTCCATTCCTGTACCTGATCGTTTTTGACGGGTACTCCTTCTGCCTCTAGCAGTTCCTGCATGGCCGTTGGGCTGCCAAAACAATGCTTGCCAGTCAGAAGGCCCTGGCGGTTGACGACGCGGTGGGCGGGTACATCAGGACGGCTATGACAATTGTTCATCGCCCAGCCTACCATCCGTGCTCCTCTTTTGGAGCCTAAGTAAGCAGCAATGGCGCCGTACGAAGTAACCCGTCCGGTCGGTATGAGCCGGACAACCTCGTAGACGTCCTCAAAGTAATCACTTTTTGGCATTACCGGCAGCGGTTCGCTCTTCTACCTCCTGTACCAGTTGTTCGTACCAGGCCTCACCGTATGCACGGATCAGAGGCTCTTTCAGGAATTTATACAAGGGTACTCCCAGATCCTGCCCCAGCGAACAAGCTGAGTTGCAGATGTGCCAGCGATCGTAGTTGAGGGCATGGTACTGATCGTATTTAGTTATGCGGATAGGGTACAGGTGGCACGAAATCGGCTTCTTGTAGTCAATTTTACCGTCGTTATAAGCCGCTTCAATACCGCACTTCAGCGTACCTTTCTGGTCATAAAAGGCATACGCACACTCCTTGCCATCAATCACCGGTGTAACCAGATCTCCTTCCCAGTCCTTGGTATAAACTCCTTCCTTAGCAATTACCTGCTTGCCCGCTTCGGTCAGGTAGGGCTCTACATGCGGGTAAATCTGTTCAAGAATAGGAAGTTCCTCGGGCTCAAGTGGAGCTCCCGAATCCCCCTCTACACAGCAGGCACCTTTGCATTTTTCGATGTTGCACACAAAAAACTGATCCCCTATATCATCACTAATGCAGGTGTTATCAATCAAAATCATACTGTGGGGGTGTTATATTTTTTATAAATAAAAGGTTTTTAACGCTTCGGGACCTTGATCTTCTGCCCAACCTTTACGGTATTGTCCTTCATATTGTTGAGTTCTTTAATCTCTTCAATACCAGCCTGGTAGTTTTGAGAGATCCGGAACAGCGTTTCACCAGCCATAACAGTATGGAACTGATATTCGTTTCCGGCCGGAGCAGTTCTTGCCGGAACACTGCTGGTGCTACTAGTATTGCTAGTAGTACTAGTAACTCTACTGCTGTTGCTCTGCTTTACCTGCAGGCGCTGCCCTACGTATAACTTATCGTTGGTAGTAAGGTTGTTCAGCGCCAGGAGGCTGTTGACAGACATATTATACAGTTTTGAAATGCTGAAATAAGTTTGTCCCCCTTCTACCCGATGATAGTTGGCTTCTGCTGAAGCTTCAGTGCTACTGGTACGTGTTTCAACGGGCTTGAGGCTGGCCGGACGTGGGGTGCTTACATCTGAGCCCCAGTCTGATGAAGTATTGTTAGTAGAGGCGACCACAGGACTAGTAGTAACTGTACTAGTACTGGTGCTGGTACTACCAGTACTAATAGCAGAGGGGCGTCTGTCTTCTTCCGAAATGATAACAACGCGATCATTGGTAGTACCCGATGAGGCCGGTGCAGAAGTAGTTGGAGCTTTGGTGGCTACTGTTTCAGTTTTGCTTGGCTGATAGACACCTGTAGAGGCACTTTCAGGTTTGGCAGTGCTAACCTGTGATGAAGTGGTACCTGCCTGGCTTGTTCCTGCCGGACTGGTGCTCATACGTCCCGGAGTAGTACTGGTGGCAGCAGGAGATGCCTCTGAAGGGTACGTCGTGTCGGCTAGCTTGGGTGTATACATCTTACGATCCGCCGCAGTCTGAGGTATTTCAGAGCTGGAAGCAATGGGCGTAGTAACAGCAGGAGCAGGCTTGCTTTCCTGAACGGGAGTGGTGCCCGGGCTAGGGCGATCAATTACTTCCACCGGCTGACTGCTCGGACGCTTTTTCATCAGCCACATAACCCGGCCAGTCTGCAGGCGCAGGTTTCGGTTAGTGATCCGGTTGTACTTCATCAGCTCCCGGAGCCGCATTCCGTACATCTGTGATATTCCTCGTAAGGTTTCGCCGTCTCGTACAGTATGGAAGGGTACCATGGCTTTCTTGTTCTTACTGGCCAGGTAGTATACTTCATTGCCTACAATAGGATCATTGATACTCATGTCATTGTAGCGCAGGAAGCTCGACACGCTTATTTTTGCCGCTTTGGCCAGGGTAGCCGCTTTATCTCCCGGCTTAGCCCGGATACCGGGCAATCCATTTATTTCGTAGTATTCATGATTGTCACGACCCCTGAGCTGCACACTGGCTTTACGAAGTACCGGGAAGCCAATATCTTCGCGGGCAAAACCTTCTTTGGCGCTGGCCGGTCCCATGGCTAACTTTTCTCTGACCAGGTTAATTTTGTCAGTCGCAACGGGAATGATCAGCATGTAGTCTCTGTCAGCTGGTATCTGATCACCATTGACCCAGCGGTTGTAGCTGCGGAGATCCAGAGCATTGACACCCAAGTCAGCCGCGATGTCGTCAAAATAGCGTCCCTTGCCGTGGGCAGATTCGAGCAGGACAATTTTGTTAGCAGTACGATGGTGATCCAGCGCGGCCTCAAATGCAATCTTATGGGCGAAGAACCGGAGTACGTACCGGTCGGTTTTGGCATCAAGGGTAATCTGGCGGGCGTATGACCAGTCCGGGGGCACAATCTGGCTGATACCACCCATACCCAGGTAGTAGGAGTAGAGGGAAGAAACCCAGTTGTTATACTGCTTGTTGCTTCGTTTGAGGTACTTAGCGGCTGCGTGCGTAGAGGCCGAAATGCTCTTGCGCTCGTCAATCTCGTTGTCGACGCGTATACCAAATTCCTGCGCGGTTTCCTGCTTAAATTGCCAGAAGCCTACAGCATTGGATGTCGAAACGGCGTCAGGGGCCAGTGAGCTTTCCTGTACGGCCAGGTACTTAAAATCAATGGGTACCTCTTCTTCAATAAGTACCCCTTCAATAATAGGGAAGTAGAGTACAGCTTTGTCCAGTTTGTCTTCCCAATAGCGCCGGTTGGCCATCAGGCTGCGTACATCCGATTCGATGATACGACTTGCACCCGGATCCAGTTTAACATTAAGGCCTGCAAACGACAGACTGTTAGGGATCTCTGGATATTCCTGAGCAAATACATCTCCGCAGGTTAATCCCACGCACATCCAGATGAGGAGAAGGTATTGAAGAGGGAATCTTAGCATATCAGAAGCAGCTAAAGGGTACAACAATTAAGAAACTATGATTTTTATCTTTTTTCTACGATCATCAGACCGTCACGTATAGGCAGCAGTACATTTCTGACGCGGGTATCCTCCTGGATCATACGATTAAAATCCAGCAGGGCTTGCGTCTCCTTATCAATCTTTTTGGGGCCGTGATTGACTACTTTACCACTCCAGAGTACATTGTCAGCAATGATGATGCCACCCTGCCTTACTTTGTCAAAAATCAGGTGGTAATAGGTGGCGTAGTTAACCTTGTCGGCATCAATAAATACCAGATCAAAGGTTTCGTCAAGTTCGGGAATAATGTCGGCGGCACGCCCGAGGTGATAATTAACCCTGGACTCATAGCCGGAAAGGCTCAGGTACCGGCGTACGAGGCTTTCCAGTTCTTCATTTTTATCAATGGTGATAAGTCTGCCCTCCGGTGCCAGACCTTCGCAGAGGCAAAGGGCTGAGTATCCGGTATAAGTACCTATTTCCAGTATACGATTGGGGCGGATCATGCGCGAGATCATCGCCAGGAACTGTCCCTGCATGTGTCCCGAGAGCATCCGGGGCATGAGTACTTTGGCGTGTGTTTCACGACTGAGGGCACGAAGAATGTCGTTCTCAGTTTCGGTATGGGCTTCGGCGTAGGCTTCGATCTCTTCGGGTAAAAACTCCATTCCGTAGGGTAGAGGCAAAAATAAAGATGTCGTTTCTTCAAATTTATCAAAGAAAACGACATCTACCTCTTATTTTAGTCTAAAAATATCAGGGAATTGTAGCTGAGCTACTCAAAAACTAAGTACCTCTATGGTTGCAGAATAATCTGCATGAGGTACTTACCGTAGCCGCTCTTCATGAGGGGAGCCGCTATGTCTTTCAGCTCTTGCTCCGTGATGAAGCCCATGCGGTAGGCTACCTCTTCGATACATCCTACCTTCAGCCCCTGCCGGTCTTCAATCACCTGCACAAACTGTCCCGCCTGCATCAGCGACTGGAAGGTACCCGTGTCCAGCCAGGCAGTACCTCTATCCAGCACCCCTACTTTCAGCTGACCCCGTTCCAGGTACACCCGGTTTACATCCGTGATCTCCAGCTCCCCGCGGGGCGAAGGCTCTATGTTCTTAGCGATCTCTACCACCTCGTTGTCGTAGAAGTACAGCCCCGGCACGGCGTAGTGCGACTTGGGCTGCTCAGGCTTCTCCTCAATGGAGAGCACGTTGAAGTCTTTGTCAAACTCTACCACCCCGTAGCGCTCCGGATCGTGCACCTGGTAGGCATAGATCACCCCTCCCTCAGGGTCGTTGTTGGACTGCAGCAGCTTAGACAGCCCCGAGCCGTAGAAGATGTTGTCACCCAGGATAAGCGCCACCTTATCATCTCCGATAAACTCTTCGCCGATGATGAAGGCCTGCGCCAGTCCATCCGGGCTGGGTTGTACCGCGTAGCTGAAAGAGCATCCGATGCGGCTGCCGTCGCCCAGCAGCTTCTCGAAGTGCGGCAGGTCGTGCGGCGTAGAGATGATCAGGATTTCACGGATGCCCGCCAGCATCAGGATCGAGAGCGGGTAGTAGATCATGGGCTTGTCGTAGACGGGCATGAGCTGCTTGCTCACGGCCAGCGTCAGGGGGTGAAGCCTCGTGCCGGAGCCCCCGGCCAGTATTATTCCTTTCATGTGGAGTCTATTGAGTGAATGAGTGATTGAGAGAATGAGCGATTGTCGCATGGAGAACGATAGAATACCTTTTTATTCAAACATTCACAATTCTCCGCAGCGGCGGCCGCTCAATCAATAATCATTTTTTACCTTCCTGCGTACATGTCGTCGTAGTACTTCTGGTAGTTGCCTGAGGTGACGTTCTGCAACCACTGCTGGTTGGTCAGGTACCACTCTACGGTCCGCTCCAGCCCTTCAGCAAACTGCAGCGAGGGCTCCCAGCCCAGCTCTTCTTTCAGCCTGGTGGCGTCAATGGCGTAGCGCAGGTCGTGGCCGGCTCGGTCGGTGACGTAGGTGATCAGCTGCTCAGAGGTACCCTCGGCGCGGCCCAGCTTCTGGTCCATAATGCGGCACAGCAGCAGTACCAGGTCAATGTTTTTCCACTCGTTGTGGCCACCTATGTTGTAGGTCTCGCCGTTGACGCCACGGTGATAGATCACATCAATAGCGCGGGCGTGGTCTTCTACGTATAACCAGTCGCGGATATTCTCTCCCTTGCCGTAGACGGGCAGCGGCTTGTCCTGGATGATGTTGTGAATCATCAGCGGGATGAGCTTCTCGGGGAAGTGGTTGGGACCGTAATTGTTGGAGCAGTTGGATATCACCACCGGCAGTCCGTAGGTATTGTGGTAGGCTCTGACAAAGTGGTCAGAGGAAGCCTTAGATGCCGAGTAGGGAGAGCGGGGGTCGTACTTGGTCGTCTCCAGGAAGAACTCGTTAGGGTCGTGCAGCTCGCCATATACCTCATCGGTAGAGACATGGTAGAATCTACGACCTTGCATGTCGCCTTTCCAGGTTTTGCGGGCGGTGTTCAGCAGGTTGACCGTGCCGATAACGTTGGTCATCACAAAGGCCAGCGGGTCGGTGATAGAGCGGTCCACGTGCGATTCGGCCGCCAGGTGTATCACACCATGAAAATCGTGCTGAGCAAAGAGTTGATCCAGGAAGTCGGCGTCTACGATATCCCCTTTGACGAAGGTGTAGTTAGGCGCCTGTTCGATGTCTCTGAGGTTCTCGAGGTTGCCGGCGTAGGTCAGCGCGTCGAGGTTGAAGATAAGGTACTCCGGGTACTGGGTCACGAAGCGGCGCACCACGTGTGAGCCTATAAAGCCTGCGCCCCCGGTGATAAGGATTTTCCTGGTCATACTACTAGTAAATATTCAGGTGTAGGTACTTATGGTAGAAAATAAAGTTGACTATACACTCTTGGTGATTTTTTCCTGCCAGCGCCAGGCATCTTTCAACGCGTCAGCCAGCGATTTCTCGGCATGCCACTTCATGACATTATTTACTTTGTCAGATTGAGCATAGATCTTTTCAACATCACCCGGACGTCTGGGACCAATGTTGTAATTGAGTTTCAGATTATTGACCTCCTCAAACGTTTTAATCAGTTCCAATACCGTATGGCCCTGTCCGGTTCCTACATTAAAAACATCATAATAGTCACTAATTGTTTGCTCATTTAGCAATTCAATGGCTTTTACGTGAGCTATAGCCAGGTCTACCACATGTATAAAGTCACGCACACAGGTACCATCGGGAGTGTCATAGTCCTCACCAAATACCGTCAGCGATTTACGCAGACCAGCCGCTACCTGAGTAAGATAAGGTACCAGGTTGCTCGGTACACCGTTAGGAAGCTCTCCGATTTCAGCGGAAGAATGGGCGCCAATCGGATTGAAGTAACGCAGAGCTATTGCCTTTATGCCAGGTTTTGAAATTACATGATCCCGGATGATATCTTCACTGATGGCCTTTGTATTTCCGTAGGGAGAGGCAGCCGGTTGACGGGGGGTATCCTCGGTAACGGGTAGTTCATTGGGCTGACCGTACACGGTACAGGAAGAAGAAAAAACAAACTTGTTAACCTGGTAGTCGCGCATTACTTTGAGCAGAACGATGAGCGACATCAGGTTGTTTTCATAGTAGGCTAGTGGTTTTTCTACCGATTCGCCTACTGCTTTATAGGCAGCGAAATGGATAACACCATCAAATTTTTCTTTCTCGAATAAGTCACGTACGGCGCGCTCGTCGTTACAGTCAATTTCGTAAAAGGGGACTTCCTTGCCAATAATATTGTAGATGCCCGCCAGCACTTCCCGGTTTGAGTTGTACAGGTTGTCGATAATGACAGGAGTATAACCTGCATTGTGAAGCTCAACCACTGTGTGTGATCCTATAAAGCCTGCTCCACCGGTAACCAGAATTTTCATATTGTAAAATTGAATGTGGAAATGTTATCTAAATATATTATTAGTTGAATCTGGATATCGTCAGGACAAAAAATCAGCCACGAATAGCCCCTGGTACATCAATAGTACAGTATGGGTTAGGGCAAAAGTAGAAAATTTGATAGCGATACAAAAATTGTTTTTATTTAAGCGTTCGTTACCAAAACAAAGCTAGAAAGGTATGACTGATAAGGAAATAAAGGCATTAGTTTCTTTGCTGGATGATGAGGATGCGGAGGTTACTACCCACGTAGAGGAGAAAATTCGATCGTTGGGGAGTAGTGTTATACCGTTTCTGGAAACGGAATGGGAAGAAAGTTTCAATCCGGTAATACAACGAAAAATTGAAGAACTGATCCATGATCTGCAGCTGAGAGTAATGATCGAGCGTCTGCAGGGCTGGAAAAACGGTGGTGCGCTGGATCTGCTGGAAGGTATGTGGATTGTGGCCACCTATCAGTATCCGGAGCTGTCACTGGATAAGCTCCGCTCTGATATAGAGCAACTGTACTACGATATATGGCTACAGGTCAGGGAAGATATGAACCCGGTTGATCAGATCAAGATGATGAACGGGATCTTTTATGGCAATATGAATTTTGGAGCTAATACCAAGAGCTTCCATTCCGCCTCCAATTCTATGATCAACGTGGTACTGGAAAGCCGCCGGGGCAATCCTATTACGCTTTGCGTGATCTATATGCTCATTGCCCGTAAGCTGGGTATGCCCGTACATGGCGTTAATCTGCCCAATCTGTTCGTATTGACTTATAAGCAGGATAAGCTACAGTTTTATATCAATGTGTTTAACCGGGGCATTATCTTCTCCAAGACGGATATTGATCATTATATAGCGCAGTTGAATCTCAAAGCCAAGGATTCGTTTTACCAGCCCTGTTCCAATCTGGAGATAGTACAGCGTGTACTACGTAACCTGATCCTTTCGTACGAGAAGGCGGGTGAACCCGAAAAGATAAAAGAGGTGGAGTCTATCCTGAAGTCAATTATGGACGATGTTTTTGAAGATTAGATAGCGACAGCCAGACAGTAATCCTCTACCCAACGGATGTGTATCCGGGCTCTGACCAGGCGGTCTGCATCCGTGAGGGTACCTTCCAGTACCGTGGCGTTATCCGTAAAGGGAGCGATGGTAATGGAGTCCCGGAAGCTTACCTTTTTACGGCCATTGAGTTTATATAGGGCTTCTTTGGCGCACCAGTACATACAGAGTCGGGTTAAGTGGGCCCCGGCTTGTTGTACTTCCGGGTCGGAAAGAAACTTCCGGGCGGTTCGTATCAGCTTCGGGTGTACTTTTTCCATATCTATCCCAACGGGTGAGTGTTGATGCAGTACTCCGGCTACATAATCAGCAGTATGTGTAATGGAGATAGGACAGGAGGAGTCAATCAGAAAAGGCTTTCCGTGCTCATCCTTCCACATACCCCGGTACTCTACAGAAGTAAGCTCTTCTACCAGTTTCTTTACCAGAATTCGCCCGGCCAGCCATTCGCGTCGCTTTTGGGGGTGGGTGATAGTGTCAAATTCAGCGTGGTCATCAGTAACAGGCAGCAGCTCACGTAGTTGATCTTCGTCTTCATCCAGCTTCCATAGCCACACCCGGCAGTCGTCATTCAATAGTTCGGTATAGTGCAGGGGCATAAGCAAAGGGAATCGATGAAGTGTTAGATAAACAAGGTAAAACCGATTAGCAACTTATTACGTTGTTCCATACAAACCAAGACCAGACGCATTTTTTAGGAAATCCCTCTCTTCAATGAACGTTCATAAACTAGATACCTTCTCCGGTCATCGTGACTGTGTATATACCCTTGCCCATAGCGGTATCCCCCATAAATTCTTTTCGGCCGGAGGTGATGGGCTGGTAGTAAGCTGGGACCTGAGCAAGCCCGATCTGGGTGAGCTGGTGGCACAGGTAGGCGCTTCAATCTATGCACTGGCCTATGACAGTACCTCCAAGTACCTCTGGATAGGTCATAATTTTAAAGGCATTCAGGTAGTTGACCCAATCAATAAAGCCCAGATTGCTTCATCTAAGATAGCTTCTGCGGCTATATTTGATATCAAGCTATACGGTGACAAGGCACTGCTGGCCCTGGGAGATGGAGTGATCATTGTGATGGACATCCCGACCTTTGCCGTACAGAAGCATATCAAGGCATCGCAGAAAAGTATACGTTCGCTGGCAATTAACCCTGCCGGTGGTGAAATAGCAGCCGGTAGCAGCGACTGGCACATTACCGTCTTTGATAGCGATGGATTCACCCTCAAGAAAAGGTTTCTGGCTCACGACAACTCTGTGTTTACGGTACAGTATTCACCCGATGGCCGTTTTCTGCTATCGGCTGGTCGGGATGCCCACCTGAAGGTATGGGATGCTGCTAATAACTACGAACCTGTACAGGATATTCCGGCGCATATGTTTTCTATTAACCACCTGACGTATAGGCCCGATGGAAAATATTTTGCCACATGCAGTATGGATAAGTCAGTAAAAATATGGGATGCGGATACTTTTCAACTAAAAAAAGTAATTGACCGCGCCCGACACGCAGGACATGGTACTTCGGTCAATAAACTACTGTGGTCAGAATACGAAGATCTGCTGGTGTCGTGTAGTGATGACCGGACTATTTCGGTGTGGGAAATAAAGGAATAAATTGTGGGGGAGTACTGGCATCGAAAGCTACTATTTTCTTTATTTTGCTGTATATACTGACCGTAAGTACATTTATTAAGATATGTTTTTGAAATTTGTAATTTTAGTCAGTAATTGACGAATTCGGTAAATAAGTGAGAAAGGTAACAAAGTAAGCAAAACACCAAAACGTACAGTCCTAATGAAGATTTCACCCATTGATATACGACAGCATACATTCGAAAAAGGATTCAGAGGGTATGACGTAGACGAAGTAAGTGCATTTCTTAATTCACTTTCGCAGGAGTGGGAGCGGGTGACCAATGAGAACAAAATGCTCAAGATGCAGCTCGAGATCGCAGAGAAAGAGCTGAACAAGCTCCGGGACGTAGAGTTGACCCTTTTCCGTACGTTAAAAACTGCCGAAGATACCAGTACTCAGATCACCGAGCAGGCTAATAAGGCTGCCGAGAAATACCTGCAGGAGTCGCGACTCAAATCCGATGAAGTGATAAATGAAGCCAAGCGTAAGGCTAATATGCTCCTACAGGATGCCGAAAACCAGTCACGCTACGTCAAGGAAGAGCTTATTAATGAACTGAAGAACCAGGAGCGTGACTTCAAGGCCATTGAGAAGTACCGCGATAACCTGATTGTTCAACTCAAGACACTGGTTAACAGTACCAACGATACTGTCGATAAATTCGAAAAAAAATTCAATAAGGATTCATACCAGACCCGGATCGAAGACCTCAAGCAGCAAATCGCTGAGGCCGGCAAGGACAGAATGATACCGGACCAGAACATCCAGACAGAAGCAGGCGTAGAAGAAGCCGTGGTAGCATCGGTAGATGAGACACCTGCAACAGGCCAGGAGGAAACTACCACCACTACTTCTGATTCAGCCGTTGAAACTGTTGAGGTGACTAATGGGGTAGCCGTTGAGGAGATTACCGCTGAGGAAGTGATCGTGCTCCCGGCTCCGGTTGAAGAAGTAACTGAGGTAGAGGAAGTAAAAACTGAAGCTGTTACCGAGGAGCCTGCCCAGGAGGAAGAGCTGACTACGAAGGAAGACGCCACCGTGGCTATGGCTGAAGCCGAGCAGGTAGCAGAGTCGTCACAGGAGGCAGTCGGAGCCCTGAAGCAGAACCGGGAACCCGAGCCTGTGCCTGTTGAGGAGAAAAAATCAGGTGGTTCGTTCTTTGACCAGATCGGTTAAAACAGGAGCTTACTATATTTGAAAGTGCAGCTGGGGCCTCATTAAAGCGGCCTTAGTTGCACTTTTTTTATACTGAATAAACTAATTATATTTGGTGATTAGTTGAGGGCATAAGACTGTCTCTGGCAAGTATTCAATCAAAATAACACGATCACCTTGGGGACAATTGCATTAGAAGGTCTGGAGTTTTTTGCCTACCATGGCTACTATGCCGAAGAACAGAAGATCGGAAATAAATACTCCCTCGACATTATTATTACTACTGATTTTGAAGAAGCTGCTCAACGTGATCGCCTGAGCGAAACGGTCAATTATGAGGAGCTATATCGAATAGCTGCGGATGCCATGCAGGAGCGGTCACGACTACTGGAGCACGTAGCCTTCCGGGTTATTGAGCGCATCAGAGAGCGGTACCCGGCCGTAGACAAAGTAGTGGTATCAGTCTCGAAGTTTAATCCGCCCGTGGGAGGAGTATGTACCCGTGCCCGCATTACTTTAGAAGGGTAATCTTCTTACCTTAATTAAATTTCAAGTTATTTTCCGAAGGTTTTTCATGTTTCAGGAAGCATATGGTAAAGGTGCTACAAAAGTAATTTGTAGTATTATGCTATTTTTTTGGATCTACGATATAGATGAAGCTTATGCTCAGGATCGTGTTCACCAGCAACTTTACTGGACGCGAATCAATCTGCAATCGCAGATAGCTGACAAATGGCAGGTAAATGCAGAGCTGGATAACCGGCGGTTCATGCATCCGGATAAGGAGCAACAGATCATATTTCAGACTCAGGCACTATATACTCTCCGACCAGGCATGCTGGGGGGAGCAGGTTTATCTCTGTCATGGGTCTATACTCCCACCAAGACAGGTACTATGGTAGTACCTGAGATACGACCTTTCCAGATCTTTGTAATCACTCAACCCCTGTCACCCCGGTTACTACTTCAGCACCGCTACCGCGTCGATGAACGTTTTATCCATTTGCATGATGGTATGCGGCTGACCGAAGGATACCGGTACAATTGGCGTTTTGCGTATCAGGCACAACTGAGCTATCCGGTAGCGGCCGTAAAACCCGGATCTTTACTCAAAGTGGCAAATGACATCATGGTCAATGCCGGTAAAAACATCGCCAGCCATTTTGATCAGTACCGCTTCTACCTTGGCTTTGAGTATCCTCTTACACACAGATGGGCCACCGAGGCCGGTTATATGCATATATACCAGCAGGGGCGTCAGAATATACTGGTCAGGGATGTCCTGCGTCTGTCCATTTATGGCCGCTTTGGCGGAGCCAGGTATCCCCGCTAGTACCTCTTCTGGCTACTCAGCCGTTCCCTTTCTTTTGATGGCTTCTACTGCTGCGGCACAGTTTTTTATCTTCTTTATAAAAGAAAGTTAAAAACAGCTCAGCATATAAATACTTCCGGTTGAAGTATCTCTCTGTATCAGGGAGCATTACTCCTGTGGGTGATCATCTGTTTTGGTACCCATTCGGGACAGCAGGTGCTCTGCCTGTGAAGGAATAGCGAAGAAGAGATAGGATGGGGTACATAGGGTAGTAGCTATTAGCACATGACAGAGAACTGTTTATTCTGATCTGTATTCTCTGTATTATAATTCTATCAGCATGAAAAGCATTCAGAAACGATCCGGTCGCAGCGTAGGAGTACTTGTAATCATAATTAGCTGTATATTACTATCCACAGGGTCCTGCACCAGAGTACCTGATATACCACTCAAAGAACTGGAAAAAAAGTATGATATTAAGCAGACTGATTTTGTGTCCGTAGATGGAATGGATGTACACTTCCGGGACGAAGGCCCCAAGAGTGACTCGGTTCCGATGGTACTGCTGCATGGAACGGGTTCCTCCCTTTTTACCTGGAATGAATGGACCCGCACGCTGAAAGACAAGCACCGGATCATCCGGCTGGATCTACCAGGCTTTGGCCTGACGGGACCTCACCCCACAGACGACTATACCCTGGAGATTTATATAAATTTTATGCATTCCTTTCTGGAAAAGCTTAAAGTTAAAAAATGTATACTAGTCGGTAATTCACTAGGAGGAGAGATCACCTGGCAGTATGCACTTACATATCCGGAGCAGGTGCAAAAGATGATACTGATAGGAGCGGCCGGATACCCCATTAAATCCAGGAATGTCCCCTTGCCTTACATAATCATGCGGTTGCCGGTATTAAGGGAAATATTTGAGAAGTCAACTACCCCCGACGTCATTCGGCAGAGTCTGGAGTATCTCTATGCTGATCCGAACAAGGTGACAGACAGCCTGGTTACGTTATACTTTGATATGACGTGCCGAGACGGGAATCGGGAGGCGCTGACCGAACGGATGGAAAGCATTGGTGAAGATGGGCCCTGGACCCAGCTACCTACTATCAAAACTCCGACTTTGCTCCTTTGGGGCGCCAAGGATCAGCTAATACCGCTTGAATATGGGCAAAGATTTGATAAGGACTTGCCTAACAGTGCACTGGTTGTAATTCCGAATGCAGGTCATATGCCCATGGAAGAAACTCCGGTTGAGTCAGTCAAGCCCGTCAGAGAGTTTATCGAAAAGACTCATGTATATCAATGACCCGTTTTCCCCGATTCCTTCTCTGATAGCGCCCGCTCCATGGCGGCTGACTGGTCATGGGCATATATTTTTGTTTTGGTACCGTAAAGAGTGGCTCCAGGAGCATAGTTTTCTTGCCCCTTTTCAGCGGAATAATGTTAAGTTAGTTCTGGGAGGAGTTATTCTGGTTGATTACCATACTTCTGATGTAGGGCCTTACCGGGAGCTGATGTTTATCCCCGGCTTGTTCAAGTTAGGTGGCCGTTACTTGTTTTCAATCTCCAAGATTTACGTATCCAGCTATGACAGTCTATGGAACGGCGTCGAAAACTGGGGTATACCTAAAGAGTTGGCTGATTTCAGCCTTGAAACCGCCGGTAAAGGCCAGGAGACATGGACTGTAAACCGTGGAGATAAAGAGATCTTCTCCGTGCGTCTTAAAAGCAAGGGCTGGTCACTCCCTATTTCTACCACTCTCTTTCCCCTCCGTATCGGTCAGGAACTACGGGGACAACTACTCATCACCGAACCCAATGTATCAGGTACGTGTCAACGGACTACTTCAGACAGCTGGCGAACCGATCCAGCCTTTTTTCCACCAGTCAACCAACTCCGCCCGTGGCTGGGCTTATCTATTCATGATTTCAATATGAAGTTTCCTGAGCCAGTTAAGACTGCAATCTAAGATTGGTTAAAAATAAATACGGAAAAATGATACCGCTGAGTAGGGGAGTCCGTGCTATTATTCGTCAACCTCTATGGTAACTGGTGGGCTCATAGTAATACGCTCCTTATCTGATGGTACCGTTAATTTTTCTGAAAATTAAACTATTAGAATCGAATTCGTACCTGCTTTATCTGGTATGAACACGTCGTTCTGTTAATTAATCTTGCATGAAGTTGGAGAGCGTCATATCCGGTACGGAAGCTCAGCAGTGGGAGTTATTGCGCGCAGGTGATTCTGCCGTGTTTGAACAAATTTTTAAGTCATACTACAATTTTCTCTATAATTACTGTCTGCGTTTACAGGACGACGAGGACGAGGTAAAGGACTGCATCCAGATTCTTTTTCTGACTATATGGGAGAGGAGGGAGTATCTTGGACCTACTACTTCCATAAAAGCTTATTTACTGGCCTCACTCAGGCGATTGGTGCTGAAGCGGATGAAGGCAGGAAATATTTTTCAGGCCATCGATCCGGATACCTTTGACCTACAGCCGGAACTATCGTCCGAGGCTATCATGATCCGTGATCAGACGGTCAAGGATAATATCCTGCAATTACAACGGGCATTGGACAGACTACCCGTGCGGCAGAAAGAGGCTCTTTATCTGAAGTTCTACGGGGAGCAGTCTTTTGCCGAAATAGCCACCGTGATGAGTATCTCCACCCGGGCTGTGTACAAGCTCATCTATAAGGGGCTCGATACGCTGGGGGAAGACCTCCGGGTGAGTCCTTCCAAGCTTCCATTTCTTATCAACTTCCTGCTTTGACCTTTACATTCTAAGGCAACAACCTCCTCGGTACTACTGCTACACAGGGAGCTAATCCTTTATTCTACCTACCATCTTCGGCTCTTGTACGGTCGGCTGTTTCAGTATGAGCCATCTTTTCACTGCCTCATTGTATCCTAAGTATTTTTTTTAGAAAAAATTTAATTCGCAGAGGGTCACTTCGGAAATAGTCAAGCTTTATAGTAGTAAAAGACAATTTAGAAGCTATTGGAAAAGCAGCGCTATACGCATTTTAGTGCATCGGACTTCTTACTGGATGCTGATTTTCTGGCCTGGATTCAGGGGCAGGCTCCTGAGTCAGATCCGGTCTGGCAGCAATGGCTGGCCGAGAGTCCCACCATGAAGGCAGAAGTTGAAAAGGCAAAGCAACTTAATGCGGCTTTGTCATTCAGGGAAAAGAAAATTAGCCCCCGCCTGGTAGATGCCGAATGGGAAAAACTAGTACAGGGAGTTGAAGACCGGCAGACGGACTGGTACCCGGAGGAGACGACCCAACGCACCAGAATCCTGCCCGTACTACAGCGGGTAGCTGCCGCTGCGGTGTTGCTGCTGGTGGTAGTGTGGGTAGGGAAGGGGGTACTAGTACCGGGTGGCCCGGAAGCTACTACTACTCCTATGACACAGCGGGATGTAGCCAATGGCCAGCAGCTTACCATCAAGCTGACTGATGGTACCGTCATCAAGTTGAATGCAGGCTCAACTCTGTCATACCCCGAGAAGTTCCGCTCGAAGACGCGTGAAGTACATCTCACAGGTGAGGCGTTTTTTGAAGTCGCATCCGATCCCAATGCGCCATTCATTATTCATACTGAAGATGTACAGATCAGGGTAATAGGTACCAAGTTCTCGGTGAAGGCTTACCCTGAAGGAGACGATGTTCAGGTAGCCGTAGTGGAAGGAAAAGTAGGCATCAACCCATCAGAGCAGGCTTCGGCCCAACCGTCTACAGCCAGCGAAAAGAAGGAGGTGTACCTGACACCGAACGAGATGGCCACTTTCGAAAAGGATAAAAAGGAGATCAATGTAACCTCCTTTGACGAAACCGAACTACTCGGCTGGAAGGACGGCATTCTGTACTTCGAAAAAGCTGACTTCGCCGAAGTGGTGAGAAAGCTGGAACGGTGGTATGGCGTGAAGATCCGTATCCAGGCGGGTAAAAAAGTAGACCCTGAGTGGCGGTTTAGCGGGAAGTTTGAGAATAAGTCGATTGACTATATTCTGAACGTTTGCAGCTATCCTGACCGGTTTACGTACGAGCTGACTGATAGAGAGGTAATTATAAACTAGAAAAGCAAAGGCGCATGCACCAATTGGATAGTAGCTAAAAAAAGGTCGGCAACCGATTATTGCCGACCTGTACTTCTGGCCTGACCACGCTCTGAGTTGGCGCTCCTGGGGCATGGCTTCGGCCTTATTCAAAACACGGTACGTATTTCAAACACTTAAAAATATGAAATTCAAACTACTACCACAAATCATAGCCATGTCAAGGTATACAATGATTGGGGCGTTTTTCCAGTGCCTGTTCGTGGGGTTACTGACCGCGGCGGACCTGAAGGCTCAGGAAAAAAGTATTGAGAGTATCTATCTCACGGCTGATATGCGTAATGTCAGTCTGGAGGATGCTTTCGTTCAGATCATCAAAATGACGGATCTAAACTTTCAGTATGATCAGAAACTGGTAGCCAGCAAGCGGCTGAACCAACACTTCCGGAACGAGAGCCTGGGTCAGGTACTCCGTTCTATATCTAAAGAAGCCGGACTGAGCTTCCGTCGGATCAACGAAACTATTTATGTAGCCAACAATCCGGGTAAAAAGGAGTCCGTATCAGAAGTAGTGATACCGGCTAAGAATATCCTCCCAGTACATCTGGCTGCCCGTGAGACTACTAATGAACTGCCGGTACCTTTTCGTGCCGGTGCTATGTCAATGTTGCCTGCCAGCAAATCTCAGCTGCAGGCTATTACTGTGACCGGTCGTGTGACCGGCGATGGCACTGACGAAGGTATACCCGGGGTAAGTATCGTAGAGAAAGGTACTGCCAATGGTACTAATACGGACGTAGAGGGACGCTTTACTATCAATGTCACCAACCAAAGCTCAGTACTGGTATTCAGTGCGATTGGCTATATTACTCAGGAGGTGACCGTAGGATCACAAACTACTCTGAATCTTTCTCTGAAGACAGATGTAAAATCACTGGAAGAAGTAGTAGTAGTAGGGTACGGTACTCAGAAGAAGGTAAACATGACGGGTGCTGTTTCGGCCGTTAATGTAGATGAAAAGATTACCAGCCGCGCCCTGACCAACGTATCGTCGGGTCTGTCGGGTTTGGTACCGGGTCTGGCGGTGACGCAGGGTACAGGGATGGCCGGCCGTAACAACGCCAGCCTTATCATCCGTGGCCTGGGAACCGTAAATAACGCCAGCCCGCTGGTAGTTGTGGACGGTATGCCCGATGTGGACATCAATCGTCTGAACATGAATGATATTGAGAGCATCTCAGTTCTGAAAGATGCTACCTCTGCATCTGTATATGGTTCACGTGCTGCCAATGGCGTAATCCTGATTACAACCAAGTCGGGTAGAGGACAGGAAAAAGCCAGTATCAACTACACGGGTTCTTACGCCGTTACGACTCCCACCCGTGCCAATGACTTCATGGCAGATTATCCAAGAGCACTGACCATTCATCAGCGTGCCGCTGCGGTCAATACACTTCGTTCCAACTTCTTCTTTAAGGATGGTACCATTGATCAGTGGATGGCATTGGGTATGATTGACCCTTTACGCTACCCCAATACTGACTGGTGGGATATCATTATGAGGAATGGAGCGGTGCAGAACCATAACCTTTCAGCCTCGGGGGGAAGTGACAAGTCCAACTTCTTTATTTCATTAGGTTTAATGGACGAGAAGGGACTGCAGATCAATAATGATTTTAGCCGTTACAATGCTCGTTTCAACTATGACTACAAGATCCGTCCTAATATCAACACCGGAGTAAAGTTCAACGGAAACTGGTCCAACTTCAGTTATGCACTGGAAGATGGTTTTACGGATGATAATGAAACCAATACAGCCGGTTTTGATATGCAGTATGCCATTGCCGGTATTACTCCGTATGACCCTGTTACCGGATACTACGGTGGTGTAATGGCTTATAACGAAGATCCACAGGCCTATAACCCGTATACGCTTTACGTCAATAACCTTACCCGCCGAAACCGCCAGGAAGCCAATACTATGATGTACATAGACTGGTCACCCATCAAAGGACTGACGGCCCGGGTAGACTATGCGCTGAACTACTACAACCAGTTTGGCTGGAACGCAGCTATGCCTAACCGCTCTTATAACTTCCAGACCAATTCGTTTGGTAGCCGGGTGTACGTAGGTGATAATGCCGGAGTAAGCAACGCTACGAATACAGGATATAAGACCTTGCTGAATGGCCGTTTGACCTACAACACGACCATCGCTCAAAACCATGAGATTAGTGTTCTGGGGGTATATAGCGAAGAGTTCTGGTCGGATCGTTACCAGTTTACATCGCGTAATGACCGCCTGCACCCAACTTTGCACGAAGTAGATGCCGCCCTGACTGATATTCAGGCTACGGGTGGAAATTCAAGTACCGAAGGGCTTCGTTCCTACATTGGTCGTCTCAATTACACTGCTTTTGACAAGTACTTGTTTGAGGCCAACTTTCGGGTAGATGGTTCGTCAAAGTTTCTACCGGGCAGCCAGTATGGCTTTTTCCCATCAATAGCAGTAGGCTGGAGATTCACAGAAGAAAGCTTTCTTCAGCCGCTTACATCAAGCTGGCTAGACAACGGAAAGATCCGGGCTTCCTATGGTGCACTGGGTAACAATAGTGGGGTAGGTCGCTACCAGCAGCAGGAGACGCTGGCTGCCAGCAACTACTTCCTGGGAGGTAGTATTGTAAAAGGCTTTGTCAACGAAAAGATGATAAACCGCGACCTATCATGGGAAACTACTACGGTGTTCAACCTGGGCCTGGATCTGGGCTTCCTTAACAACCGTCTGACTACCGAAATTGATTTCTATGATCGTCTGACTACGGGTATGAACCGTCCGTCGGAGATGTCAATTCACCTGACCGGAGCTTACGACGCACCACGCCGGAACATTGGTAGTCTTCGTAACCGTGGTATTGAAGGGAACATTACCTGGAGAGACAGAGTTGGCGAGCTTACTTATGGTGTTAACCTGAATGCTTCCTATAACGCGACCAAGCTTGAAGAGTGGAACGAGTTTCTTGGCAAAGGCTGGGTATTCCTGAATATGCCTTACCACTTCCTGTACACCTACGAGGACGCTGGTATAGCTCAGACCTGGGAAGATGTGTATAATGCCACTCCTCAGGGAGCATCACCGGGTGATATTCTGCGTAAAGATCTGAACGGTGACGGCCGGATTACCGGAGAGGACAGAAAAGCCTATCCACGGACACAACGCGACCGGCCAACAACCTTTTATGCTTTGAACACTAACTTTTCGTGGAGAGGTTTTGATGTGGGGATTCTGTTCCAGGGCGCGGCCGGTCGTAAAGACTACTGGCTGAATATCTACAATAACGTCAACATTGGTAACCAGCGCTACGCTTCGGGTTGGGGGCAGTGGAATAACCCCTGGTCCGTTGAAAACCGCAATGGTGCATGGCCACGTTTGAATGGAAATGCCAACCGCGAAGAAACAACTTTCTGGCTTGACGATCTGAGTTACCTTCGACTGAAAAACGTGCAGCTAGGTTATACAGTCCCCAAAGTGATACTAAATAAGATTGGAATCAGCAATGTCCGGATATTCGCCTCTTCTGAGAACCTGGCCACCTTTACCAAATTCCGTGGCCTTGACCCAGAGAAGAATGGTAACCGGAGTGATGCCTATCCATTGAATAAATCTTATTCACTTGGTCTTAATATCGGGATATAAAATTCATTACTAATGAAAAATTTAACTCAAAAAATACTATCCATATCTGCCCTGGCAGGCTTACTCCTTTGCACAAGTTCATGCGTGGAGGATCTGCTGGAACTGGAACCAACCACAGAGCTAGGTGCCAACGCTTTCTGGAAGACAGAAGCCGACGCCACCTTTGCATTACAGGGAGCCTATTCGTCCGTAAGGCCTCTTTTCGACCGTGACTACTATTTTTCAGGCCATGGCGAGTTTGTACGTGTACGTGGTACCAGTGCTACCAACAATAATTTACAGCGTGGTGATGCCTATCATAATGGAGACTACAATCCTGTTGGATACGGTGACAACTTTGACAAGTACTACCGCTACCTCTACGGCGGTGTCAACCGGACCAACTATGTGATAGAGAACGTAACGAAGATGCTGGAAACAGCCAGCCCTTCATCCAGAGAAAATCTGGAAGCTATTATCGGGGAGGCTCGTCTGCTTAGAGGGATGGTTTATTTCCGCCTTATCTCTATGTGGGGTGATGTACCCTATATTAGTCAGGTTGTATATGACAATGCTGAGGTATCGGATATTACACGTACCCCAATTGCGCAGGTGAAGGACTCTATCATGGCAGACTTTACGTACGCCTACGAAAAACTTCCTGCTAAGGCACCAGTAGTAGGTCGCGCTGCGAAGCCAGCCGCGCTTGCTTTTCGTGGTAAAATGCAGCTGTACTGGGCCTCCTGGAACCGCTTTGGCTGGCCTGAGCTGACTACATTCACACCAAGTGCTGCTGAGGCTGAAGCTGCATATGCCGGAGCCGCTGCTGACTTTGGTTCAGTGATCAATGACTATGGCCTGACTCTGTTCCGTAATGGTGAGCCGGGAGAAATAGATTCGCTGGGACAGGCCGAAAAGCTGCCTAACTACTACTACCTGTTTACGCCCATAGCCAACGGCGATCCGGAAATCATCATGTCCTTCACGCATGGTGGTACCGGTACTGGCCAGGGTGAAGAGCTGATGCGTGACGTGGCAGGACGTTCACACGAAGGATCTCAGGCCTGGGTAACTCCACGGTACGAAATAGCCGACCGGTACCAGTCTACTATCACCGGCGATTTTGTGGATCCATTAATACCGATGAACCCTGCCACTGCGGGAGCCAGAACTAAGCCTAATTCGGCAGTCAATCCTCAGAGTTATCGCAATCGTGACTACCGGATGAAAGCTTCAATTATGTGGGATTACGAAAAGAGCGTAGGGATGATCTCACTGCAGCCAACCGGTTGGGTGCCATTTATCTATAAGACCTGGAACCAGCCTGTTACCATAGACGGTGTACGATATACTACCTACAATACCGACGGATCCAACTCCGGATATGTATTTCGTAAGTTCCTCCGTAACTACGCCGGTCAGGGCCGTAGCGACGGTAACTACAACTTCCCGGTTATGCGTCTGGCCGATGTGTACCTGATGTACGCAGAAGCGACAAACGCCATCAAGGGGCCTCAGGCCGATGCCATTGAGCTGATCAATAAGATCCGTCACCGGGGTAATTTGCCTCCCTTGGATCCTGCGGATGTAGCCGGTCAGGATGCCTTCTTTGACGCTATTGAGCAGGAGCGTATTGTTGAACTCCTTGGTGAAGGACATCGTGGATTTGACCTTCGTCGCTGGAGAGCACTCGAAAGAGTGTGGGGACCACCTTATAGTGAGGGGGTATGGCGTATTGATACGCACGGAGCCAATCAGCAGCGTTATTTCCAGAATACGGATGAAAGAACCTATCAGCAGGCTTACATCTTCCGGATTCCACCAGGTGAGCGTGATCGCAACCCGAACCTGACCCAGAATACGCCTTGGATGTAATTCAAATAACTAATCAAGATATTTCAAATATTTAACACTAAATGCGATGGTAAAGTACAGTAAAATAGCAATCGCACTCTTGCTTGCACTAGTTGTCTGGGTAGGTTGCACACCCGAGTTTCCGGTAGATGAAGATGGATTGCTGATTACGGAAAGAGCCGAATGTTATGTAAGTAATTTTGAACTCTTGGGACCGGACTTCCAAACTGTCAGAACCAAGAATGCAGAGATAGATACAGTAGCTCAGACTATTAATGTAGAAGTGTTTTATGGAACAGATCTACGTAATCTGTATCCGCAGTTTTCGCTGGTAACTGATGCCAAGCTGGACCCGAAGATCACGGGAAAGGTAGACTTCTCTGATAGGGTCAATCCAAAAACGTACACGGTAGTATCTGGAAACCGTAAGGTCAGAAAGCCCTATACAGTCAATATTACAGTTCAAAAACCGTAATCTTAAACCACTGGATCATGCAACGTAATTATCTTAAATATTCATCACTGCTGCTGTCATTGCTCATGCTAATGACAGCGTGTGAGGAGGAGAAAAGCATCATACCTGCTGCCAAGACGGAGCTTCAGAATGATGTGATCAAAAGAACGCTGGGACCTAATGTAGTAGGTCTGAATATAGAGTTTGCCTATGCCATGGCACTGGCACCGGAGCGAGGTAAGCTGGTCTCGGCACAGGTTGAAGCGTCTATTCCCGGCGCCGGAGGTACTTATTTGGAAACTAAGACCTACTCTACCAACGGAAGTGGGGAGGACGTAGGAATTGTTGTGGGTGAGTCACTACCTACTGAGGGTAAAATCACGAAGGTGAATTTTACAAAAGATACCTCGGCCTCTACGCTTCGCTACTACTATGTTATTCCTGAGGCAGCTCGTGGTCAGGAAGTGACCTTTGACTTCACTGCTACCAGCAGTACCGGCGAAACGGTGACCTACAAAATGGGGCCGTACAAAATTGCCAAAATGGATATGAAGCTGGATATGACCGTAACTGACAGTGTAGCCAGCTACATTTCAATCGCTGACATGGCCGTTTATAGTGCCGCGGAAGCTGCTACCAAAGCGGATAAAATTGACCTCGTATATTTGTATCGTTCCATTCCGGGAGTAACCTTCAATCATGCCCTGGTGTCGCCGGGGGCTGATAAGCAGTACCTTCCTAATGTTACCTTACCGGCAGGAGTTAATAAGGTTTCCAAGGTCAGAAAGGCATGGAACATCAGAGATTTTCACCTGGCCCGCCTGCAGTACGGTGTATATATTGATGATCTGGATTTTGAGAAGCTTGATCTAACTGAATCGGCCAACTACGCGATCAATATGAGAGCAGAGTCCGGGGCTTGGGTTGAGACGGCTGATAGTAAATACAGAGCCTACATCTACGTTAATTCTGTAAATAATAATGGTAAGAGCGCGAGAATCAGTATCAAACGCTACGCTCTCTGATCTGGTTGAAAATAAGGGTTACTGCTCCGGACTTGCGGAGCAGTAACCCTTATGTATTAGTGCCTTATTGTAGTAATTGCCGCTTCCCTGTTTTCACTCATACACCACAACCACTTGAACAAAATTAGCTAGCTTATTTATCAGTAGGCTAATCTATTCTTCGATAGTACCTAAGTACCAATAACAACATCAGTTGCCGGATTTAGGCAAGCTGACCATTCCTAACCTTTAAAAATTCCATGAAAATAATCCTTACTGCCGTACTGGTTAGTGCTGTTATGGCCATGGCTTCTATGGTGGCTACTGCCCAGCAATTTGTGCATCCGGGCGTCAGCCAATCGGCGATGGATCTGGCTTACATGAAGCAGCAGGTACTCAAAGGAGAGCAGCCCTGGAAGGGGAGCTTTGACCGTCTCAAAGCAGAGACCGATCTGGACTTCGAGGTCAAACCCTTCGCCCACGTTTTCCGTGGACCCTATGGGCGCCCCAACATAGGAGGAGTAGACCTGATGAAGGGAGCCAACATGGCCTATAACTGTGCCCTGATGTGGTACATCACCGATGACAAAGCGTACGCCAATAAGGCCATCGAAATACTGAATGCCTGGTCGCCCGTCATCCGGGACTTTGACTACAACGATGCTAAACTACTCGCTGCTCTGACGGGACATGTATTCATTAACGCGGCAGAAATACTTCGCTATACCAACTCGGGCTGGCAGCAGAAGGATATTGATCAGTTCAGCCACATGCTGATGACCGTATACTACCCCCTGATACGGTACTACTTCCCCCAGGCCAACGGCAACTGGGATGGCGCCATTATCCATACTATCATGGCCATCGGCATTTTTATGGATAACCGTCCCCTGTTCAACAACGCGCTGAATCACTTTCTTCACGGGCCCATCAATGGGGGAATCTTCAAGTACATATACCCCAGCGGACAGTGTCAGGAGACTACCCGTGATCAGGGGCACGTTCAACTGGGCTTAGGGGAGTTTTCCGGTGCGGCTCAGGTAGCCTACACACAGGGTGTAGACCTCTTCTCGATTGGGAATAATCGCATCGCACTAGGCTACGAGTACACCGCCAAATTTCTGATGGGTGAGAAGCCACACAGCTACGGGGTGATCTCAGAAAGGGCCAGGGAGATCAGGGATGACTTCGAGTACGTGTACCGGCACTATACCTCCAAAGGCATCGACATGCCCTTCACCAGGATGGCCGCTGATTCCATTCGTCCGAAGGCCAGCCGCAGTGTGCTGACAGCCTTTCGGGCTCCTACGGGTAAACCGGTGACCAAGAAAGGTACACCCAAGCCGGGTACGATTGGCTACATAGCCGGAGCCAGTGAAACACCTGCTGGCAAGGTACCTGTCAATGCTCTCTATGTTACTCCCGAGCAGTCACTGCAGGAGGCACTCAATTCGGTAGCCGGTACGGGACGATGGGTAGTGGCCAAGGCGGGGCTGCACACGCTTCCGGCAACTCTCAAGATACCTAGTGGCGTGACGTTGGCCGGAGAGGGACTAGGTACCATTCTGTTCCTGGACCCTAAGTCGGCCGATCGGGAAGTAGTTACCAATGCCGATCCGGACCTGCACGACATTACCATTCGTGATCTGGTGATTGAGGGGGCTAATCGTCCGACGCCTCCCTCGGATCCTAACAGCAACCGCTCCTACCGCAACCCCAGCAATCGGGGGGGCATCTTCTTTATATCCACGAAAGATGGACAGATGAAGAATCTGGACTTTATAAACGTCACCGTACAGAACTGTACGGTCAATGGAGCCTTCATTAGCGGAGCTTCGAATGTGAATATTATTGGTTGCAACTTCGACGAAAACGGCTCTAGTATGATACCTGGTCCCCGGCTCCAGCACAACCTGCTACTGACGCACTGCGTGGGGGTGAAGATCAGTGACAGCCGCCTGGATACCTCACCCTACGGGAGTGGAGTGGCCCTGGGACATTGCCGTGATGTATCTGTGACAAGTAGTGAGATAGCCCGCAATGCCCAATACGGCATCCTGGTCAGCGAAAGCCGGGATATCACCATAGAAGGTAACTTTATTGAAGCCAATGACCTTAGTGGCGTCATGGTAGAGTACCTATCCAAAGGCTCCAGCAACATCGCCATTCGCAATAACCAGATCCAGTACAACACCGGCTACGGAGTCGAGTCGTACGCTGCCACCCGTGTAAAGGTGGATAATAATACCTACATCGGGAATGGTAACAGCGAGATTCAACAAAAGATCAGCAACGAGAAATTTATCGTCATGGAGTAGCTTTCGTCCTGGTGGAAGTACTTCTAAAAAATAGCATTCTATGAAATATTCTAAATTCCAATTGATACAAGTAGCCTTTGCAGGTGTATTTCTGGTACTAGGAGTACTAAACTATGTACAAGCAGCACCGGTACAGGAAGGTCCGAAGCCACAGACTTTTCTCCTCGATGCTGAGCTGCTACAGGAAAACAAGCAAAAGCTTAAAAAGAAGGATAAAGCCCTGACCAAAGCGTTAGCTGACCTGGTACGTACTGCGGATGAGGCCTTGCAACGAGGACCGTATTCGGTCACCTACAAGAGCAAAGTACCTCCCAGCGGCGACAAGCGTGACTACATGAGTGTAGGTCCGTACTGGTGGCCCGACTCTTCCAAAGCCGACGGACTACCCTATATCCGGAAGGATGGGCAGGTCAATCCGGAGCGGCAGTCTATCAAAGATGCCGAGTACTTTACCTCCCTGTCTCGTGATGTACATCTGCTGGGAGTAGCCTGGTACTTTACCAATGATAAAAAATACGCTGACCACGCGGCGAAGCTCCTGCGGGTGTGGTTTCTGGATGAGGCTACCCGCATGAACCCGCACCTGAACTACGGACAGGCCATACCCGGCCGCACCGAAGGCAGGGGCATCGGCCTGATAGACACCCGCAACCTGGCTAAACTGATTGATGGAGTGCAGCTTCTGAAAGGTTCCCCCAGTTTGTCAACCCAGGAGTACAACGGTATCCGGGACTGGTTCCGGCAGTACCTGGACTGGATGCTTACCAGCCCCATCGGACAGGATGAAGCCGATGAACACAACAACCACGGTACCTGGTACGATGTACAGGCGGTGTCCATGGCCTTATTTACGGAGCAGCCTCAGCTAGCCCGGAAACTTCTGGAAGAGCGGACTAAGGCTCGTCTGGAAAGCCAACTCAGGCCCGATGGTAGTCAGCCTCACGAGCTGGCCCGCACCCTCTCCTGGAATTACTCACAAATGAACCTCAAAGGGTTTTTTGAGCTGGCCATGTTGGCCGAAAAGGTAAACATGGATCTGTGGAACTATGAAACAGGAGGGAAGGGCATCAGAAAAGCCTTCCTCTATATGCTACCCTATGCCGAAGGTACAAAGCAATGGGAGCACAAGCAGATCAAGCCTAGAGATACCAATAGCTATTTGGAAATGACCCGTATGGCTGGACTGAAGTACCCGAATATAGATCTGAAACCACTATGGAAACAACAGCAGGCTCCCACCAACAGCCTGCTCATGCTCACAAACTGGACCTTTTAACTTATGAAACTAGCAAGAATCCTACTGTTCTGGCTCTTTCTGACGCCCGTTATGGCGCAGACAAGTACCGCGCCGCTGACACCCGACATGCTGCGGAAAAATATGAAGCAGGAGCACCCCCGCCTGCTACTACTCAAAGGCGAAGAGGCTGCCATCCTGAAGCAAGTCAAAGCAGATAAAGGATGGAGTCGGGTACATAACGTTATTCTGGCTGAGTCGGACCGGATCATTGATCTACCACCGGTAGAGCGTATCCAGATCGGGAGAAGACTCTTGGATAAGTCGCGCGAGTGTCTGCGTCGGGTATTTCAGCTATCGTATGCCTACCGCACCACCGGCGAGGAAAAGTACCTGCGTCGGGCTGAGAAAGAAATGTTGGCCGTAGCGGCTTTCTCAGACTGGAACCCCAGCCACTTTCTGGATGTAGCCGAAATGACCATGGCCGTCGCAATCGGCTACGACTGGTTATTTGATGCTTTACCCGCTTCCAGCCGTAGTACCATTAGAGAAGCTATTGTTCAGAAAGGGATTAATCCCTCCTACGACAAAAAGTACAACTGGTTCCTGACCGCCGAGCATAACTGGAATCAGGTATGTAATGCGGGCATGACCTTTGGGGCGCTGGCTATTGCTGAGGACGAACCGGAACTGGCCAGCCGGGTAATCAATCGCGCCATCGAAACCATCCCAAAATCCATGCATCCGTACGGTCCCGATGGAGCCTACCCGGAGGGCTTTGGCTACTGGGAGTACGGCACCAGCTTCAATGTGATGTTCCTGAGTGCACTGGAAAAAGCGTTGGGTTCTGACTTCGGACTATCAGATATTGATGGGTTTATGAAAGCGGCTGGCTTTCAGCAGAATATGATGGGGCCCCTGGGACTGGTACATAATTGGGGCGACAGTGGCCTGAAGGGTGGACTGAGTCCGGCTATGTTCTGGTTTGCCAGCAAACAGCGCGACCCGTCGCTACTCTGGTACCAGAAAGATTTTCTAACTGAAAACAGCCCGGCTGAGAGCTTGCGCAATCGTCTGCTGCCCGCCGTACTGGTGTGGGGAATGGATACGGATCTGAAATCCATCAAAGCACCCAAAGCGAAGATATGGGTAGGGCAGGGGCACAGCCCGGTGGGCCTGATGCGCACCTCCTGGACCGATCCCAACGCTATTTTTGTAGGATACAAAGGCGGCTCCGCGTCCGTCAACCACGCCCACATGGATGCCGGCTCGTTTGTGCTGGATGCTATGGGTGAGCGCTGGGCCATGGACTTTGGACCGCAGGAGTACAACTCCCTGGAGAGCCGGGGGATACAACTATTTGGTCGGACGCAGGATGCCGAGCGTTGGCAGATATTCCGGTACAACAATCTGGTACATAACACCCTTACGTTTGATAATCAGCACCAGCTCGTCAAAGGCTATGCTCAGGTAGATAGTTGGTCAGATGCTGCTTCGCAGCCTTCTGTCATTTCTGATCTATCAACTGTGTACGCCGGTCAGGTGGCAGCGGCCAAAAGAGGAATTACCATTAAGGATGATAAAATGGTAGTAGTTCGGGATGAGGTAAAAGCTACTGACAAGCCTACTACCCTCCGCTGGACTCTGTTGACACCGGCTACTGTAACCATTCTGGATGGAAAAACGGTAGAACTATCGCAAAAGGGGAAGAAGATGTACCTGCTATTTGACTCCACAGTACCCCTTGCCATCAAGACCTGGTCGACCGAGCCGACCCATGACTACGATGCTCCTAATCCGGGTACCCAACTGGTAGGATTTGAGGCTACACTGCCCGCCGGTACCGAGCAGGCATTCAATGCCTTTTTTTCTCCCACCAAAACCACCAAACCAGTAAAACCGTTGGCGCAGTGGCCGGTCAATCATCGGGCTGCTGACACTTCCAGTCATTCACAGAAATAATGTCCAGCGTATGATCAAACGTTCAATTATAGTACTCCTCTTCATTGTACAAGCTGGCTGGGCGGTGGCTCAGAACCAGAAGCGTCAGGATGAGCCGCAGGTAATACCCGTAGGGAAGGTATGGTCAGGTCACCCCGTTGGCTTCGACCTGCTTACTACTGATAAGTACCAGTACGCGGCCTACTATGATGCTGATCGTAACATGGTAGTAGCCCAGCGCCCGCTGGATGCGAAGGAATGGAAAATAACCAAACTGCCTACTACTATAGGCTGGGATAGCCACAACTACGTACGGATGACGATGGACCGGAACGGCTACCTGCATGTATCCGGCAATATGCATAATGTACCTTTGATCTATTTCAGGTCAACGAAGCCGGAGAGCGTTGAAGCCTTTGAGAAACTACCGATGACCAGTAAAAATGAGGAACGGGTAACGTATCCGGTATTCTTTAAGGACCAGCAGGGGGATCTGTACTTCCAGTATCGCAACGGCGGGAGCGGGCAGGGTATCTCGTACTGGAATAAGTATGATGCCGACAATAAGGAGTGGAAAGGCTTGTTTGATACACCACTTTTTGACGGGGAGCAGGAGTCTAACTCTTACATGACGGACCCTAAATTGGGACCGGATGGCTACTTCTATACCGTTTGGATGTGGCGGCTGACTCCTATGGCCAATACCAATCATAATCTGTCCTGTGTCAGGAGTAAGGATCTGGTACATTGGGAGAATCTTCGGGGAGATGCTATCACGCTGCCCATCAAGTGGCGTGACAACCTCGCTACCGTAGACCCGGTCGGTCCCTGGAACGGACTGATCAATATGAGTTTTCAGGTAAACTGGGACCAGCAGCAGGTACCCCTTATCAGCTATCACAAGTTTGATCAGAAGGGTATCAGTCAGCTATATCTGGCCCGCTGGGACAAGGGGAGTAGCATCTGGCAGATCCATCAGATCAGTACCTGGAAAGACTTCACCTGGGACCTCAACCGCAATGGCTCACTGGCCAACAGTGTAGGTATTACCTCCGTTAAACCACAAGGCACCAATGAGCTGGCTGTGGCTTATCACCACGAAAAACACGGCAAAGGTACCTGGATACTTGACCGCAACACGCTAAAGGTAAAGAAGCAGCTAACCGGGCAGGAAGCTTCTAACGCTCCGACTCTTTCGGCCATGACTATCCAGCCGGGCATGAATGAGCACCGGAGGGTGGACAACACGGGTCAGTACATCATGCAGTGGCAAACGCTGCCTACTAACCAGGATCGCCCGCGGGAGGCTCCCCATCCGGCTCCCTCCGATTTGCTGGTGTACAAGATACCGGTAGATTAATTTTTTTTCGACCACCTGTTTGATACCTTTTTCAGGTTTATTCTCTGGTCTGGTACTCCACCTAAAAGTCAATAAACGCTCAGTAGAAATTTGCAGATAATTAGATCTTCTTGTACAAAATACATAAGATAGTTGCTTTACTAACAAAAGGCGCCACTAGTGGCGCCTTTTGTACTATATTTCCGAACGGGACATAGGTCTGTGTGTAACTGGATGTTTATGATTTGTTTACTTCTATTGTAGGGCTGTTAGTTACCACATGTTCTGCTATTTCTGAAAAGTAAATGGAAAACACGGCGAGTAGAACAACCCGGAGCCAGACCTTTGTTAAAAATATTCTCTGAAAAAGTTAAAAAATACACTAAAAGAGAAGAAATATACCTGTTGTGTCAGGTCTGGAAGGTCCCGATAAAGAGGTTACTTAATTTATATTTTCGTTTTACCCCAAACTGCCGATGAAACCCTATTCGGAATATTCTGCCGAAGAGCTTGCGATGGAGCGCCTGTTTATCAGGTGGGTTCGGTATCCTAATGACCTACCCATTCGTAATTTCTGGGAGAACTGGCTCGTTCAGCACCCATACATGGACGAAACGGTGACCGTTGCTAAACAGTTGGTAGAAACATCCTCGGCTTTGGGGGGAGATACGCTTTCGGGTGAGGACGTTGGATCACTATGGAATAAAATACGTACTTCCATTGAACACATGCCGGACGTAGAGCCACTGGATGCAAACCTTAAGACGGTGGCAACCAACTGGTATATCATCCGCTGGAGCGCAGGAGTATTTACTGCTTTTGTATTGGTACTACTGTGGTACTTTCTGGAGCCTGCTCATGTCACCTGCAAGTCCCTGCTCCCATTTTACGCTAAGGCCGACACCACGCAGGTAACGCCGCCAGCCGATTCCCTGAAGAAGCCCTTTACTATATCCAAAAATCTTACTGACTAGTTACAAAATCTTTTGTAACTACATATAATTTGCATAAGGCTGTACTGATGCTCCAATAAGTGCCCTAGGAGGGCATATCCAGCTCTTTAATAATTTCACCGTTTCAAAAAATTAAGTGACAATTAGCTTGTCAAGAGCAGTAGGCTATCTGTCACTGTTGCTTCTTAATACAATTTTAAGAAAAAATTGAAGAATAGGTGTAGGGGTAGCTGTCGGAATGGCTCGTCAATTCCATTCAAGAAACCTTTCAGGTGGTAAAAGTAACATAGTGTCTGGTGGATACATACAAAAAATCCTTTGTATTGTCATGTTAAGCGAAGCTTTGAAAGGTACTAACCTTTTAAAGTACAATTCAGAAATACTTTTCTCATATATAATTAATTTCCAGTCAACCTATGTTAAACTCAAATCTAAGAGCGCAATGAAGAGACGCTTTACACGCATCGAAAAAATTTTGTACAGTTGCGCGGTAGTTACCTTAATAGGTACAGCCACGACTGTCAAAGCTGGAACCTTTTCCTCTTTTCGAAATGGGGAAAGCGTTGGAATTGCTATCGACAAAACAGTCACCGGTAAGGTCGTATCTTCCGATGATAACAGTCCTGTTCCTGGTGTGACTGTACTAGTTAAAAACTCAACGGTAGGTACTACTACCGACGCGGATGGTACCTACCGAATCACTGTACCCAATGATAATGCGGTACTGGTATTCTCAGCTGTTGGATTTACTACGCAGGAGGTAACTGTGGGTGCCCGAAGTGCGGTGGACATTAGTATGTCTGTTGACCAGAAAACACTAAACGAAGTAGTCGTAGTAGGATACGGTACCCAGAAAAAGAGCCAGTTGACAGGTGCTATCTCTTCTGTATCATCCCGCGAGATCGGCGAACTACCTGTTACTAATGCCCGCCAGGCCCTTCAAGGCCGGGCTGCCGGAGTAGATGTTAACCAGGCAGGTTCCAAGCCGGGTTCGGCACCTCAGATTCGTATCCGGGGCCGTCGTTCATTTAACGCTTCCAATGATCCATTATTTGTGGTGGACGGTATACCCTTATCAGGTGGAATTGATGACATTAACCCTAATGACATTGCTTCCATGGAGGTACTTAAAGACGCCTCCTCAACGGCTATTTATGGTTCCAGAGGTGCCAACGGGGTAGTGATTATTACCACCAAGCGCGGTACGCCCGGGAAAACAACCGTTAGTATAGATACTTACACAGGATTTAATAAAGAACTGGGAAGAATTGACGTCATGAACGGGGCTGAGTTCGCCGAATTCAAACGCGAGTCACGCCGGGCCGTAGGTAACTATACTACCGATGAAGCACTTTTCGAACCGGTTGAATTGGAGTCAATCAAACTAGGCCGTAGTACCGACTATCCATCGGCCCTGCTTCGTACTGGTAGAATACAGAGTCATCAGGTAGCTGTATCGGGTGGTACTGAAAAAACCCAGTTCAATATTTCGGGTAACTTCTTTAAAGATATTGGTGTAGTAAAAAATCAGGATTTTACCCGTTATACATTCCGGGTGAATCTGGATCACAAAATCAATGATAAAATACGGGTAGGTACTTCAACGCTCGGTGTTTATGGACTTCGCAACGGTGAGAACTTTAACCCGCTAGGAGGTGCTTTACAGGAGAACCCATTAGGTAAGCCTTTCGACGATAATGGTCTTATGATCTTCCTTCCTACCCAGGATGGATTACGTACCAATCCTTATGCAGAAATTGTACCTGGCGCTATTATCGACGAGCGTAAGAACTACCGAATCTTTAATAGTATCTATGGTGAGTGGAATATCGTGGATGGACTAAAATACCGATTCAACTTCGGTCCTGATATTAACATTAACCGGTATGGCCGTTTCTTTGGCAGTCTTACTAACGCCCGTCGGGGTGCACCTGCCTCAGGTGGTGTTTTTAACGAGTTTACTTTCAACTATACTATCGAGAATATTCTTACGTATGCCAAACAGTTCAATCAGATTCACAACCTGAATGTAACATTGCTACAGTCATATCAAAAGGATAATTTCGAAGCATCTTCAATAAACGTAACTGGAATACCTGCCTCAACTCAGCAATTCTATAACCTTGGTGCTGCCAGCCTTATCAATAGTGTTGGAACAGGTCTCCGTGAATGGGCGCTATTGTCATATATGGCCCGTGTCAATTATGACTATAAAGAGAAGTACCTGCTTACTGCTACCATTCGGGCTGATGGTTCTTCCCGATTTGGAGCCAATAACAAGTTTGGTTACTTCCCGTCGCTGGCGGTGGGCTGGAACGTATCCAGCGAGCCTTTCCTGCAGAATGTTCGGTGGCTGGATATGGCTAAACTGCGTCTGAGCTACGGTTCTACCGGTAACCAGGCCATTGACCCCTATCAAACCCAATCTCAGTTGTCGCGTACTGCCTACGATTGGAACACTACAGCCGCATTTGGATACCGTCCGGGTTCCATCGGGAACCCTGATTTGCGCTGGGAGTCTTCTGCCACAGCCAATGCCGGTTTGGATTTCAGCTTTTTCAAAGGCCGTATATCGGGTGCTATAGAGTACTACGTAACTACTACCACCGACCTGCTGGCTCCTCAGCCGCTGCCTAACTCCACTGGTTTTGGAGGATTTACAACCAACATCGGTAAAACTCAGAATACCGGGATTGAACTTTCGCTTTCTACCGTCAATATTGATAGAGGTAGTTTCCGCTGGAATACCGACCTGATGTTTACCCGTAATCGCGAGGAGATACTCGAACTGGCCAATGGTAAAGTGGACGACATCGCTGCCGGAAGATTCATCGGTCAGCCTCTATCTGTTATCTATGACTACAAGAAAATCGGTATCTGGCAAGCCAACGAAGCCGATGAAGCAGCTCGCTATCAAAGCAAAGTAGGTGAAATTAAGGTGCAGGACCTTAACAATGACGGGATCATTAATGCCCTGGACCGTCAGATCCTTGGTTCGGCAGTACCCGATTTCGTAGCTGGTTTGACCAACCGTTTTGAATATAAAGGATTTGATCTTTCGTTCTTCCTGTATGCCCGGGCCGGTCAGTTCATCGTGAGTAGCTTCCACAATGACAGAAACCAGTTGGCTGGTCGATACAACAACCTGGATGTGGATTATTGGACGCCTGATAACCCAACCAACGAATTCCCCCGTCCTAACGTAAACCAGGAATTCCCACGTTATAACTCATCCCTACTGTATTTTGACGGATCGTTTATAAAAGTGCGTAATATCAATTTTGGTTACAACGTTCCATCAAACTGGGCATCTAAATTAGGTATGAGCAGCCTGCGTTTGTATACCAGTATTCAGCAGCCTTTCATCTTCTCTGAATACCGCACCAAGTATAAAGGGATTGACCCCGAAGTTGAATTGGACAACGGACCTAGCAATCAGAACCGCGGAATCAGTTCGGATCTGTCACCCGCTACAAGCATTTATACTTTTGGCTTAAATGCTCGTTTTTAAGTAATAAAAAAAGCATAGACATAATAAGGTTTAATCCTATGAAAAACTATATAAGTTCATCAAAAGTACTCAAAACAGGCGCCATGGTGGCTGCCCTGTTTATAGGCCAGTCATGCGGAGTAAGTGTACTTGATGAGGAAATCGTATCTGGTATTGGCAGCAACTACCTCAATACTGCCGAGGGCTTTAACGACGGTGTAAACGCCGTTTATTCCGGTCTGCGCGACTGGTATGGTACCGAGCGGGGCAATAACTTTACCGTGTTTGGTACTGATACCTATCAAAACGGAGCCGATGGAAGCTTTAAGTTTATGAACACCTACGATGGTGGCTTTGATGCCCGGTCGGCTCACGTTCGAGAAGTGTGGGATCTGTTTTATACGACAATCAACACGGCTAACTCGGTAATTGAAAGATCGGCTAACGTAACGGGTATACCTGAGGCAGTTCGTAAAGAACGCCTAGCTGAAGTAAAAGCCATCCGGGCTCACCATTACTTTATCCTGACCCAGCTTTTTGGTGGGGTTGACCTGCGTCTTACGGAGACAGTAGCGCCAACCAAAGTGGCTACCCGTGCTACGGTTCCGCAAATGTACGCAGCAATTATCAAAGATTTGGAAGAAGCGATTCCTGACCTAGATGCCCGTTTCCGGAGCCCTAACTATGGACGGTTTACGAAAGCGGCAGCCCAGCACCTACTGGGCCGGGTATACCTGACCAAGGCTACTTCTGAAGCGAAGGCTGCTGATGATTTTGCCAAAGCGGAAGCTTTATTCAAGCAGGTCATTGCCACCCCCGGTTTGGCTTTACTACCTAACTATGCGGATATATTCCGTCAGGGCAACGAGGTAAATAGTGAAGTAGTATTTGCGGTACAGTACAGCACTAACCTGCAGACTAACGGAGGAGGGAACAATTCCCATTTATACTTCTTGATGGAGTACGATGTTATGCCAGGTATGCGTCGTGATGTTACCAACGGACGTCCGTTCAAGCGGTACATGCCTACCAAGTACACGCTAAACCAAGTGTTTGTAAACCGGGAGAATGACAGCCGGTATTATAATACTTTCAAAGATGTGTACTACAGCAATAACCCCGGTACTTATAATACCAACTATGATAAGTCCAAGCCTCGGATTACACTGGCGCTGGGTGATACTGCTATCTATGACCCGGGTTATGAAATGCCGGAGGCGGAACGGGCCAAACGCCCTTACCAGGTATTGACCCCCAGCATGTACGACGAGCGGCGTTTTCCGGCGCTACGTAAGCATATTGACGGAAACCGCGCTGACCTAACTTCCGAATCTGGCGTACGTGACTATCAGGCATTCAGACTGGCTGATACTTACCTGATGCTGGCTGAAGCACAATTTAAACAGGGCAAAGTTGCGGAGGCTACTGAGAATATCAATGTAGTACGTCGGCGGGCTGCCTGGCCTGGTAAGCAGAAAGAAATGGAGATTACACCCGCTCAGCTTACCATGGACTTTATCATGGAAGAACGTGCCAGAGAGTTGCTTGGCGAGCAGACACGCTGGTTTGACCTGAAGCGTTGGGGTATACTGGTGGAGCGCGTGAAGCTGCACAACAACCAGGCTGCACCTAACATTAAAGATTTCCACGTGCTGCGCCCGATTCCGCAGAATCAGATTGACCGGGTAGAAGGTGGTCCATCAGCATTCCCGCAGAACACTGGTTTCTAAAAACACTACCTGTGTGAGGTAGCAATGATGAGAAGTTACCTGGCGGTGGTTGCCGCACAATCGTATGCCGGGTAGCTACTCATCAAAGTAATGGTTCGTCTTTACGACGGACTACCGAACGATTGAATTTGCAGAAGAAAGTCTCCCTCTGGGGGGCTTTTCTCTTTAAAGAGGTAGTATAAGACCCTGTTTAGGGGCTTTTCTGAATGGATAACTATTATCATTAACACTGTTATGAATTTCATAAGCGATAAGAACAACTACGAATTAAACCGTCGCTCTTTTCTACGTAATGCCGCCCTGGCTGCCTCTGCGCTGGTAACGTCACCTGCCTGGGCCGATGAACTGATCAGTAAGAAGAGTGGCATCAAGATTGGCTACTCCTCCATTACCTGGGGAGGCAAGGACGAGCAGGCTATTAAAGACCTGGCCTCGTTGGGATATAAGGGGGTACAACTCAGAGCTAATACCTTCGGGCCTTATCGTAACAAGGTAACGGATCTGCGTCGGATGCTTAATGAAAACGGCCTGCAGTTGTGTATGTACTCGAGCGGCAACGTAGAGATAGATCCGGCCAAAGAAGCCAGTACTATCGATATGCACGTGGCTCATGCCAGCTTTGTGAAGGCCCTGGGAGGTAGTTCGCTACAGCTCACCAATAATGTGCGCCCCAAGGACCGGGCTCCCTCGGTAGAAGAGCTCAAAAGACTGGCGGCAGTGATGAATGAGATTGGAAAGCAAACCGCCGACATGGGTGTACAGGCCGTATACCACAACCACATGCACCAGCTGGGCGAAACGCCCGAAGAGATAGATGTGATCGTACAGGCGATGGACCCACGCTATGTCAAACTACTGCTGGATATTGCCCACTACAAGCAGGGAGGAGGCGAGCCCGAAAAGGCGGTACTCCAGTATAAAGATGTAATACATGCCCTTCACCTGAAGGATACCAAACCCGCCGATACCAAGAGCGGCTATAAGTTCGTTGAGCTGGGGCAGGGACGGGTGGATGTACCCGCTGTATTCAAAGCACTGAACAAGATCAAGTTTGACGGCTGGGCGGTAGTGGAGCTGGACGGGGTACCCGATCCTGAAAAAAGCCCTTTGCTATGCGCTGAAATCAATAAGAAATTCATCACCGAGACCCTGCGTCACCCATTAAGCTGATTAACTCCCGGAGGTTGTAAGGGTAACATAGTTAAATTATCGTTAGTAGTTTCGATAGAAATAATACTCTTTCCTCTGGAAATACTAATAGTCTACTAATCAAATATGTACATGAAGAGAATTAAGTATGGCGTTGCCCTCTTTTTCCTCGCTGCTTCTTTGAACGGTGCCGTGGCACAGAAGACAAAGGACGGCTGGCAAATGCTATTTAACGGCAAAGACCTTACCGGCTGGAAACAACTCAACGGAAAGGCTAAGTATGAAGTGAAGGATGGTGTGATTGTAGGTACGTCTACCGTCAATACTCCTAACTCCTTCCTGACTACCGAGAAGAACTACGGCGACTTCATTCTGGAAACAGACGTAATGGTGGACAACCAGCTCAATTCTGGTATTCAGATCCGTAGCTTGTCCAAACCTGACTATATGGATGGTCGTGTACACGGCTATCAGGTAGAGATTGACCCGAGCAGCCGGGGCTGGGCCGGAGGTATTTACGACGAGGCCCGTCGGGGCTGGCTGTATCCTGTGGATCTGAATCCAGATGCCAAAACTGCTTTTAAGCCCGGTCAGTGGAACAAGTACCGTATCGAAGCCATTGGTAATTCCATTCGCACATTTGTAAATGGTGTACCCGTAGCGCACGTCATTGACGATATGACTCCCGAAGGCTTTATCAGTCTTCAGGTACATGGTATTGGCAATGATGCCAAGAAAGAAGGTACCCAGGTACGCTGGAAAAACGTTCGTATCAAGACTACAGACCTGCAGCCTTCACCTCCGGCCAACATCCGTGTTGTAAACAACCTGCTCAATACGCTCTCGGATGCTGAGAAAGCCCAGGGCTGGGAATTGCTGTACGATGGTAAAACCGCTGCTCACTGGCGTGGCTACAACAGTACGGAGTTTCCGCCCAAGCGCTGGAGCTACAACGATGGTACCATCACCGTGTCCAAGTCGGATGGTTCTGAAACCGGTAACGACATCGTAACCCGCGAAAAATTTGGTCCTGCCTTTGAATTTCAGTTCGATTTCAAACTAACCGAAGGAGCCAATAGTGGGGTGAAGTACTTTGTGAACGAAGAGTTGAATTCAAAAGGAAAGTCCGGTCTGGGACTGGAATACCAGGTACTGGACGATGAGCGTCACCCCGATGCCAAGATGGGTGTAGTAGGTAACCGTACCCTGTCTTCTCTATACGATCTGATACCGGCTGAGAAACCGGGTAATGCTGTCAAAAAGATTGGTGAGTGGAACAATGGCCGTATCGTAGTACAGGCCGATGGTACCGTAGAGCATTTCCTGAATGGTCAGAAGGTACTTGAGTACAAGCGTGGCTCTGCCATTTACAAAGCACTGGTAGCCCGCTCCAAGTACAAAGACTTCCAGGGCTTTGGATTGGCCGAGCAGGGAAATCTTCTCCTACAGGATCACGGTGATAATGTATCATACCGCAACCTGAAAGTAAAGCGGATGAATCCTAAGATTTAATACACATGTCTGATTCTCACAAAAACACATAAAGCTAACAATCCATGACCAGTAGAAGAGATTTTATAAAGAAAACCGCTTTGGCCTCGGCAGGTATAGCCGTAAGCGCCAACGCTGTCAGCGCAGCCAGTTACCGTCGTATCCTGGGTGCCAACGACCGGGTTCGGGTAGGTATCATCGGTTTCTCTGACCGTTTCCGTAGCTCTCTGGCTCCCAGCTTTGCCGGGCATGCCAAAGAGATGAATTTCGAGTTTATGGGCGTTTCAGATATCTGGAATCGCCGCCGAGATGAGGCCGAAAAATACTTTAAAGATAAAGAATCAGCTTCCAAAGACTTTTTTAAAGCCCGCAATAACGATGAACTGCTGGCCCGTAAGGATGTAGATGCCGTTATCATCAGTACCGCTGACTTCCAGCACGCGCTGCATTGTGTAGATGCCGTAAAGTCGGGTCGTGATGTGTACGTCGAAAAACCATTTGCCGAATCACTGGAAGATGCCAAGCTGGCACTAAGAACAGTGGAAGGCTCCAAGCAGATCGTACAGGTAGGTTCGCAGCGTCGTTCTGCCCCTAACTACCACGCCGCCAATGAATTCATTAAGTCCGGTAAGTTTGGTGATATTTCTATGGTTGAAATGACCTGGAATGTCAATCAACCCGGCCGTTGGCGCCGTCCCGAACTTGTGAATGCAATACGGAAAGAAGATGTGGATTGGGAACGCTTCCAGCTCAACCGTCCCAAGGTAGCCTGGAATCCCCGCTACTATCTAGAGTTCCGGTTGTTCTATCCTTACTCATCAGGTATTCCCGGTCAGTGGATGTCACACCAGATCGATACTGTACACTGGTTTACAGGCCTGGAAGCACCCCGCAGTGTTGTAGCCAACGGTGGCGTGTATGTATGGAAGGATGGCCGTACCAATGCCGATACCTTTACCGCCGTATTTGACTACGGTCCGTTCGATAACAAAGAAAAAGGCTTCCAGGTCACCTACTCGTCACGGATGCACCAGGCCGCCGGAGATGTGAAGGAGTACTACTACTCCAACGGTGGAATGATTAACCTGGATACCAACCAGATTACCCCGGAAGGCGGCCTGACCGCCGGACCGGCCAAAGCCATGGGTATGCAGGCTAACCTGTTGCCCAAAATGGAACTGGGTACCGGTGGCATTAAAATGGAAACCGGGGCGAATACAGGTTCTGATCCGATGACGTCTATGCACATGCGTAACTGGATGGAGTGCGTACGCAGCCGGAAGGAGCCCAATGCTCCAGCCCGCGCCGGATTCAACCACTCGGTGGCTAACATTATGGCTACGCAGTCGTTGCACACCGGGAAGCGTGTTACCTGGGACCCTAAGAAGACGGATATCATTGTCAGCTAATATTGCTGTACCTGGATCCGGTGACACAGGTGTCACCGGATCTTTTTTTATCAACCTATAACTGTTGTACCCGTGAAATCCATAAAGTTGACAACCACCAGAATGGCGGCTACTCTGACTCTGGCGCTGATTGCAGGGGCAGCCAGTGCCCAGCGGGTCGATCTGGTTCATAATGAGGCCAATAAAAAAGTAGAGGTTAACGTAGACGGTAAACCTTTTACTGCTTATATCTATCCCGGGCAGGAGGTACTGCGAAAAGCGGTGTTGTACCCGGTACTAACCGCGAATGGAACGGCCATCACCCGTGGCTGGCCCATGGATCCGCGTCCCGACGAGCGGGTCGATCACCCGCACCACGTGGGTGTGTGGCTCAATCACGGCGATGTGAACGGCTATGATTTCTGGAACAGCTCCAATGCTGTAGACCGTACCAAGCATAAGTACGGTGATATCCATCATACGGGTATCAAGTCCCTGAAAAGTGGCAAAAATAAGGGTGAGCTGACCGTGACTGCCGACTGGATCAATCAGGACGGCGGTTTGACGCTTAAAGAAACGACTACTTACATTTTCCGGGCAGAAGGTGACCGTCGGATCATTGACCGGATTACGACCCTTACCGCACCAGAAGGAGATGTAACTTTTAAGGATTCCAAGGAAGGCGTATTTGCCATTCGACTGGCCCGCCAACTCGAGCATCCTTCCACTAAGCCCGAACTCTTTACGGATGCGAGTGGTATCGCTACCAAAGTACCCGCTCTTAACAACAATGGCGTAACGGGCAGCTATAAAAACAAGGAAGGAGTGAAAGGAGAAGATGTATGGGCCAAGCGTTCGGTATGGACTAATCTTACCGGGCAAATCGGCAACGAAAAAGTGAACGTAGCCATTATCGACCATCCCCAGAACGTTAGCTATCCATCGTACTGGCATGCCCGTGGCTATGGTTTGTTTGCCATCAATCCCATGGGTACCAAAGAGTTTACCAATGGAAAAGAGGCGCAGAACTTTCAATTAAAGAAAGGGGAGTCCAAGACATTCCGGTACCGCTTAGTTGTTGACTCTAAGGATATGGCTGATGCAGACCTGGATAAGCTGGCTGCTGACTTTGCCAAAGTGAAGTAGTCGTTATTTACCAAATATGTTTACGTTACTCCCCCTGAGCCCCGGTTCTGGGGGAGTTGTTTCTTGAGTACAGCAATTTTTTGATACTTACTTACTCAAATTAACCTCTTCACTTGTAAGTTTGGCCTTAGGATACGCTATCCGATCAGGTCAGGTACTATTCGGCCTGATGGACGTTCCGGATTTTATTCAACCCATAACTACTAATAGCTGTGAAAATGAATACACTAACTGCTGCCAAGGCTGCGGCAACCCTTTCGCTGGCCCTGATGGTGAGTGCTGCCAGTGCCCAGAAGGTAGACCTTATTCATAACGAAGCGGACAAAAAAGTAGACGTAATCGTAGATGGTAAGACATTTACTTCCTACATCTATCCTGGGCCTGATAAGCTCAAGAAAGCCGTACTATATCCTGTAAGAACATCGCACGGTACACTCGTAACCCGAGGCTGGCCAATGGACCCGCGCCCGGGCGAGCGCGTCGACCACCCGCACCACGTAGGTGTGTGGCTCAACTACGAAGACGTCAACAAGCACGATTTCTGGAATAACTCCAACACGCCTCCCAGGCCGGGCAGTACCTACGGGACCATCGTCCATACCGGTATCAAGTCCATGAAGAGTGGCAAACGCAAGGGCGAGCTAGTCGTTACTGCAGACTGGCTGGATAAGGATGGTAAAGTGATGCTAAAGGAAAACACGACTTACATCTTTGGCGCGTTGGGTGAGCGTCGGGTTATTGACCGCATCACTACCCTGACTGCCGCCAACGGTGAGGTGGAGTTCCCGGATGTTAAGGATGGTATGTTTGCCATACGGGTAGCACGGGAGCTGGAGCACCCCTCCAATAAGCCGGAGATCTATACCGATGCCAGTGGAGTAGCTACTAAGGTACCCGCCATGAACAATAAAGGAATAACGGGTAACTACCGTAGCAGTGAGGGAGTAGAAGGCGAAGACGTATGGTCTAAAAGGGCTAGTTGGGTGAACCTGCGTGGTAAGATTGGTGAGGAGAAAATAAGCGTGGCTATTATTGACCATCCCAAAAATGTAGGGTACCCTGCTTATTGGCATGCGCGTGGCTATGGTCTGTTTGCTGTAAATCCGCTGGGAGCCAAAGCATTTACCAACGGCAAGGAAGCACTTAATTTTAAGCTAAATAATGGCGAGTCGACAACTTTCCGCTACCGGCTGGTCGTAGATTCGGATCACCTTTCTGATGCCGACATGAAGGCGCTGGAAGCTGAGTTTGCGAAGATGAAGTAGTAGTTGCTATACTATCGGAAGCCTATACAAAAAGCCACGGATCAGTCCGTGGCTTTTTGTATAGGCTTAATTTGAGTACTTTTAAGGGCTTATTCTCTTTATACTCTGAATTCATACTATCTTATTAAACAATGAAAAACACGTCCCGTCGTAAGTTTTTGAAGGCATCGGCTCTGGCCGGTGTTGGTACTACCATTGCTACTGGTGCTATTGCTGCTACCACAGCGGCTGCCACCGCAGCGATTGCATCCACAGAGGCAGCCCCCAAAAAAGAACTGTTTGTCCACCATGTATATTTCTATCTGAAGAATGCGGGTAGTGCCGCGGATAAAGCCAAGCTGCTGGAAGGACTGGAGAAGCTCTCCAAGGTACCTACGATTCGGATGGTACACATCGGTACGCCGGCTACTACCAACCGGGATGTGATTGAGCGCGGATATTCTATCTCGTGGTTGTGCTTCTTTGATAATCTGGAAGAGCAGGAAGTGTATCAGAAGCATCCTATTCACCTAAAATTTGTAGATGACTACTCACATCTGTGGGAGAAGGTGATCGTATATGATTCGGTAGGTCCTAAGCGGGCTTAGTAGGATCTATTATTTCAGTTTCTGGCCGCACAATTATATTTTCAACTCTATATGCATAAGGTTATACTGGTACTACTGGCCGGAACCATCGGTTCTGCAGTAGCTCAGACACCTACCGAGAAGATTCGTCTAAATCAGATTGGTTTTTATCCTGACGCGCCCAAGGTGGCTGTCGTCGTGGGGGATGCAGCCCAGGGGGCGTTTCAAATAAAGGAGGCCGGGAGCAACAAGGTAGTCTACAAAGGTACCCTGAGTGCCCCCCGTGCCAATCAGCATTCGGGCAAGAAGAGCCGCATTGCTGATTTTTCCAACTTCACAAAAAAGGGAGACTATGTAGTAGAGATACCGGGAGTAGGTACCTCATACGCTTTCTCCATTAAGCCCGCTGTACACCGTGACGTGGCAGCCGGCTCACTCAAAGGATTCTACTTCCAGCGAGTCTCTACGGCTTTGCCCGAAAAGTACGCCGGAAAGTGGGCTCGTCCGGCTGGCCATCCCGACGATCGTGTTTTGATTCATCCGTCAGCGGCTTCGGCCGAGCGCCCGGCCGGGACGGTGATCTCTTCCCCCAGGGGCTGGTACGACGCCGGGGACTACAATAAGTACATAGTCAATTCAGGTATTACGATGGGGACTCTGCTGTCGCTGTATGAGGATTTCCCGCAGTACACCCGACAGTTTGACGTCAACATCCCTGAAAGCGGTAATCAGGTACCTGACCTGCTCGACGAGGTAGTCTACAACCTGCGCTGGATGCTGACCATGCAGGACCCCAACGATGGAGGGGTCTACCACAAGCTAACTACCCCCAGCTTTGAAGGAATGATTATGCCGGATAAGGCTAAAAAGCCCCGGTACGTCATTCAGAAGAATACCATCGCTACGCTCGATTTTATAGCTGTAACGGCTCAGGCGGCACGTATTCTGGATAATTATAAAAAGGAGCTACCGGGACTGGCTGACTCCTGTCGTACGGCCGCACTCAAGGGCTGGGACTGGGTGAAGAAAAATCCGGAGGTACTGTACGATCAGAATGAGATGAACAAGAACTTTGATCCGGACGTGACTACCGGTAGCTACCAGGACCGCAGCGGCCAGGATGAGTGGATATGGGCGGCTACTGAGATGTACGTAACCACCGGAGATCAAAAGTACCTGGATGGAATCAATCTTTTTCCTGACACTCCCCTGTCGTTGCCTTCCTGGAATCAGGTGAGGGCACTGGCCTACTATACGCTTGTCCGCTCTCAGAAAAAGCTACCTGCCGGTGGAGCTCAGTACTACAATCAGGCGAAGCAGGTACTCCTGAAGTTTGCCAACGATCTGCTTACGGATCTGGACAAGCAGCCGTATCATACCGTTATGGGCCGGACCAAGGGAGACTATATCTGGGGAAGCAGCGCCGTAGCGGCTAACCAAGGTATTGCGCTCGTTCAGGCTTATCAGCTTAGCGGTGATCGTAAGTTCCTCCATGCTGCTCTTGGTAATCTGGACTACATCCTGGGGCGTAACGCCACCGGATACTCGTTCCTGACCGGCTTTGGGGATAAAACGCCTATGCGTCCTCACCATCGGCCATCAGTGGCTGATACCCAGGAAGAGCCCGTACCAGGACTGCTCTCCGGCGGACCTAATCCGGGTCAGCAGGATAAGTGCAAGACGTACACCAGCAGCTACGCCGATGAGTCATTTACGGATGATGATTGCTCTTATGCTTCCAACGAGATAGCCATCAACTGGAATGCTCCTATGGTGTACCTGGCCACGGCTGTGGAGGCACTGATGGAGAAGAAAAAGTAATTACATAGTACCATTATACAAGAGGCTACCTGTAAAACACAGGTAGCCTCTTCTTTTTTATTAATAGGTACTACTTTCCCAGTGCTTTGTTAAGCTGCTCTTTGAATAGCTGGAAGTTCTCGATGTGGGGGAGGTGGCCGATCTCTTCCAATTCGAGGAGTCGGCTGTTGGGAATTTCAGAGGCTACCTCCTGATCCAGCGTGGCGTAGTTACCCATGGTCTTGGCTACGGCCTCACTGACCAGATCTTTGCCTAGTGCTGTTTTATCCCGCTGTCCAATGATGAGTACAGTAGGTACTTTGAGGTACTTAAATTCGTGGCGTACCGGCTGCGTAAAGATCATGTCGTAGGTGAGGGCCGCGTTCCAGGCGTAGCGCGGGTAGTCGGGGCTTTCCAGTACGGCCGCCAGCAGGTTGAGCCACGGATCGTACTCCGGCTTCCATTTATTATCGTAGTAGCTGGTCAGCATGTACTTCCTGATCCCTTCGTAGGTCTTTTTGAGCTCGCTCTTATACCAGCTCTCAACGGGCTGATAAGGTACTTTCAGTTTCCAGTCTTCCAACCCGATTGGATTTTCCAGGATCAGCTTCTCCACCTGCTCCGGAAACATCAGGGCATAGCGCGTAGCCAGCATACCTCCCATGGAATGTCCAAGTACTATGATTTTGTTGATGCCCAGGGAGTCGATAATATTTTTGGTGTTGAGAGCAAGCTGCTGAAAAGTGTAGTGGTAGTAGTCGGGCTTGGTGGACTTGCCAAAGCCAATCTGATCCGGTACAAATACATCATAGCCACTATCCAGCAGGTACTTCATGGTTTCGCCCCAGTAGGCACCATTGAAGTTCTTGCCGTGCATCAGTACCACCGTACCCTTACGCGACCCGGAAGTCTTCTGATACATATAGGCCATCCGCAGGGACTCCCTCTGCGAGCTGAACGAATGGAAGTGGACCGGGTAAGGGTAGGAGTATCCTTCCAGATTAATGCCCAGGTTAGGTTCTTTATTGGACTGATTACCTTGGGCCCACAGGCCCGAGCCGGTACTGATTAGTAAGAGCAGGAGTGGAAGTAGGTTTTTCATTTAGTTGAATCTCTCGTTAGCAATATCATCAGGCCGGAGGCCGGACAGCAGAGAAGTTCAACAAAATAGTGCCAGCGGGCCCTAATCCAGAAATAACTCACTGGTAATGCGGTCAGCGAATAGCTTGCCGGACTCGGTCAGAAGTAGTGTTTCGTCGTGGAGGTAGAGCCATCCGCTTTCGATCAGGCGGAAGATTTCTTTGCCCTGGCGCGCCAGAAAGTTACCGTTCGAAAGTTCACTCAGCATATCCAGCCGGCAGCCCCATTTGGTACGCAGGCCCGTTAGCAGGTACTCGTTGACCTGATCGGCCGGGGTGAGCTGTTCGATGGTAGTCGGTATTTCACCTTTGTGCAGGGCCGTCAGGTACTGCGCATTATTGCTAATATTGTACTGTCGGCTGGTGCCATTATACGAGTGGGCACTGGGACCTACACCTAGGTAGGGCCTGCGCTGCCAGTAGGCGCTGTTGTGGCGGCTGTAGTGGCTATTGCGGGCAAAGTTAGAGATCTCATATTGCTCATAGCCGCCTTCGGCTAGTGATTTTACCACGTATTCAAACTGCCGGGCTGCGAATTCTTCGTCAATGGGCTTGATCTTCCCTTTTTTGAGCCAGTTACCAAATACCGTCTGTGGCTCTACCGTAAGACAATAGGCCGAAATATGAGGTACATCAAGAGCCAGTACCTTTTGTACATCTTTTTCCAGAATAGTATGGTCGGGAGCCGGTACGGCGTAGATCAGATCCACGGAAATATTGGTGATGCCAAGGTCCTGTGCCCGCTTTACGCTGTCGCCAGCTTCCACGGCAGTATGTATACGATGCAGGTGCTTCAGGTGCGCTTCATCAAACGACTGTATTCCGATACTAAGGCGATTGACACCGGCCTTCACAAACTGCTCCAGCTTTTGATCCGTCAGGTCATCGGGATTGGCCTCCAGAGTAATCTCGGCGGTGGATCGTACTGAGAAGTGGGTATGGATAGTATTGAGCAGCAGGGACAGTTCTTCTTCATCCAGCAGGGAAGGAGTACCTCCTCCCAGATAGATAGTATGTATTTCGGGCGTAGGCAGGTATTCTTTTCGCAGGACGATCTCCCGGGCTATGGCTTCTGTGATCTCACGTTTACGCTCAGTATTGGTACTGAAGTGAAAGTCGCAGTAGTGACAGGCTTGCCTGCAAAAAGGAATATGAATGTACAGATGCATTGGAACTTAAAAAACGATCGGCTGAGGGTTGAGTTGTGGCAATTGCCTTCTATACTTGTGACTGATAGTAACAAAGTAACAGCTTTATTTCCAAGAGTTGTTCCTGAGGAAACTACTTTTCTGCAAAAAAAATAGCAACCCATCAGAGGGTTGCTATTAATACGTGATACTTCAAGGAAAGTACTACTCTTCAGCAGGTACTACGTTGAATGTAACATTGTGCTTTACTTCTTTGTGCAGGTCGATCACGGCAGTATAGGTACCAACGCTCTTCACGTCGTCTACTGTGATTTTCTTGCGGTCGATGTCGAAGCCTTTAGCTTTCAGAGCATCAGCTACCTGTGTGTTGGTAACACGACCGAAGATACGGCCGCTTTCACCTACTACTGCAGGGATGTTGATGGTCATGTTGCCGATGCCAGCAGCAATCGCTTCTGCATCATTCTTAAGTTTTTCCGCTTTGTGTGAGGCCTGACGAATATTTTCGTTAGCAATCTTGCGATTGGTTGTGTTGGCCAGCACAGCGTAGCCCTGAGGGATCAGATAGTTACGACCATAGCCAGCTTTTACGCTTACGATGTCGTTCTTGTATCCTACTCCGGCTATATCTGTCAATAGTATGATTTCCATGTGTTAGACTACCTCCTTCCTTTATTATTTCAATTGATCGGTTACGAACGGTAGCAGCGCCAGTTGACGTGACCGCTTAATGGCCTGTGATACTTTACGCTGGTACTTTAGGCTAGTACCGGTAAGGCGGCGAGGCAGGATCTTACCTTGCTCGTTGACGAGCTTCAGCAGGAAGTTAGGATCTTTGTAATCGATGTATTTGATGCCGGACTTCTTGAAGCGGCAATATTTTTTGCGGTTGACGTTCTTTTCAACCGGTTCGTTCACGAGTGTCATAGCTTATGCTTCGTTTTCGGTTTTTGTTTCAGTTGCTTCTTCCTTCTTTCTACCTACCAGACCCTTGCGCTTCTTCTCGTTATAGGCGATAGCGTGCTTATCAAGAGCAATGGTCAAGAAACGCATTACGCGCTCATCACGGCGGAACTCAGTCTCGAGCGTGTCAATAACCGGACCTTCGTTTGTGTACTCAAACAGCTGGTAGTAACCAGTGTTTTTCTTCTGAATAGGGTAGGCCAGCTTGCGCAATCCCCAGTTTTCCTCATGCACCAGCTTCGCACCATTGTTGGTAAGGATATCGCGAAACTTGTCAACGGCGTCCCTCATCTGGGCCTCAGATAAGATGGGAGTTAAAATGAACACCGTTTCATACTGCTTAGACATACGGTAATTGTTTGAAAGTAAAATATTTATGCTTTTATCTCAAAATGAGGGTGCAAAAATAGGGCTTGGAGCGCATAATTCCAAGCCCTATCCTGAATATTAATCGCTGAAACTGATCCTATTATCTGACGGTGAAGTCGGTCTGACCGATTTTGAAGCCTTCACTGTATAATTCTACGGTGTATTTGCCTTCCTTGAAAGGGGTACCACCCCGACCGTACACAATATCAACGGGCTGTCGGCTGTTGGTAAAGTTCACCGCTTCTTTGGAGCTATACAGGATTTCGCGGCCGTTGTGCATAAAAGCGCCTGAGCTGGTAGCCATATCCGAAAGTACCGCTCCGTTAGGATCCAGAATACGCAGGTATATTTCTTTCTGATTCTGCTGGGCAATGGCGTTCTCACCGAGGCGGAAGTTCACCTTGATCTTGTCGATCTGGCGGGCTCTGTAGCGGCCTCCATCGCGTTCTTTGCCTTTGGTAGTGATGGCATTGACTGAAATTTCCTCCGCTCTTAATGCCGATGCCAGGCTTACCTTTTCACTCAGCTCGCGGTTACGGCTCGAGTAGTTAGTGACCGAGTCGCTGAGCGCCTGACGCTCGCTCTGCAGGCCGGTTACCTGCTGGTTAAGCTCTTCGTTGCGGCTGGTAACAATCCCCAGTTCTTCCTTCAGGCGGCGGATATCCTGATCTTTCTGCGCCAGTACAGCTTCGTAGGATCTGATTTTAGATTCATACTGCTTTATTGATGATGCATTGCTGATTCTTAAGTTCTGCTTGTCTCTTTCGAGCTGATCTTTCAGCGCTACCAGCGAGTCTACGCTGCCTCCGAGTTGCTGAATTTCCGCAATTTTGGCGTCCAATTGTACCGAGATGGAGTCCAGCTTGGTTTTGGTATTAAGTACTTCTTCGGTCTTGGCGGCAATGATTGTATCTTTGTTTACATTTTCCTGTCTTTCCTGATAGAAAAAGTACAGCAGCACCAAGTTAAGAAGAGCTAATACGGCCAGAGCGGCCCACAGAAGATTTTTACGATCTTGCTTCTGTTCTTGATTGTAATCCATACGGAGTCAGAGATTATGGGTCGTGAACTTAATATAGTTATTACTTGAGTAGAAAACATTATCCGGACAAATATAACGTAATATTTTATTATAAATTTTTAGCGCCTGCGGGCAATACCAGTAATAGTATACCAAAATGAGCATTAAAGCGAATATTGTACATATCGAAGAAGGGCTGGGCGAAAGAGCCCGCCTGGTAGCTGTGACCAAAACAAAGCCCGTGGAGGTATTAATGGAAGCGTACGAAGCGGGTTTTAAGCGGTACGGTGAAAATAAGGTGCAGGAAATGGTAGCCAAGCACGAGGCCATGCCCAAAGATATCGAGTGGCATATGATCGGGCACCTGCAGTCCAATAAGATAAAGTACATAGTCCCTTTTGTGTCGCTGATTCATTCTGTAGACAGCTTCAAGCTCCTAAAAGAAATCAATAAACAAGCCGCTAAGGCCGACCGGGTTATTGACTGTCTGCTGCAGATGTACATCGCCGAGGAGGAGTCTAAATTCGGACTGTTAGAAGAAGAGGCTATTGAGATACTTACCTCCCCCGAGCTTGAATTTATTACCGGCATACGTATCGTAGGACTGATGGGAATGGCTACCAATACAGATGACGAGGCTCAGATACGCAAGGAGTTCAGGCGGCTCAAAAGCCTGTTTGAACAATTCAGGACGTACCAAAGTGAGCGGATCACTATGCGGGAACTCTCTATGGGCATGAGCAGCGACTACCACATAGCCGTAGAGGAAGGTAGTACCCTGGTGCGCGTGGGTAGTGCTATATTCGGAGCCCGTAATTACGCTGTCTAACCTTTAAGTACCTCTTTGGATAGTACATCGGCAATGGGTTGTTTTACCTTCTCGACGGGTAGCTGCGCACAAGGCTTACCTTCCTCCCGGATCAGGACACAGTTTTCGCCCCTTCCGTAGCTGCCCGAGTACGGGTTGTAAGCGGGGAAGTCACCCAGCGCTCCCATCAGTACAAAGCCATAAGTACCCGTGGCATTGGCCAGGTGCGAAGGGCCGCTGTCGAGACCGATAAAGTAGGTAGCACGGCGTATTACTTCGCCCGTTTCCAGAATGCTCAGCTTGCCACACAGGTTATGGTAGCCCTCCCGCTGTATATCCAGATTGCTGCGCAAACCTATCTCTACTACCTGGTAGGGGTAGGTATCCAGTAGCCAGTTGACCAGCTCCACCCAGCGCGTAGCGGGCCAGTCTTTGGGGGCATAATTGGATTGGCAGTGAATGACTATAAAAGAGTTGGGTAGGTTCATCGCATCTACTTTCTGCCGGTGCCGGTCCTGCAGGTACAGGCGTGGCTGATCATCGGCAGGCATAGTTACGCCGCCTGTCTGGGCAAATACTTCGAGCAGATTTCCGTAGTTAAAATAGGTATGTACATTGATTCCCGCCGCATCCGCGATAGTGTTATCCAGGAATACCTGACACTTGGGGCAGTGGTTATTGTTCCGGAACTGTAGCGGATATACTTTATCAAAAATGTTGGTCTCCAGCAGCACTCTTCGCTCCGTCACACAAAATTCTCCGTGCGCTTCATCCACATTCGGATTGGTCTCAACCAGCTCTCTAAAGGCTGGCTTCACAAACCACACAATGTGTGCCTTTGGGTGCAACGCCCGGATATGACGTGACAGAGGCTCGGCTGCGACTATGTCCCCAAAATGCTCCGTGCGTACTACGGCCACCAGTTCGGCACCTTTTGGTAGTTGCTGTTTCTTCCGGGAGAAGTGAAGCCATGCCTGATAGCCCAGAGCATGAGCTTTGAATATATGAGAGTACTTATGGTAACGGTGTGTCCAGAGTTCTACGAAACGTCGGAATGTCATGCGTCGGTCTTTTGACTAGGACCGCAAGATAATGAAGTATTTTCAATGGTATCACTTCCGGTATGCAGATTAGGCGAGCGGACTCCTGCTATCATATGACTCCCTGTACACACAAGTACTTCAGCAGGCTCCAGAAATAAATTAAAAACGTATGAATGTGTTGCAGCTGGTACCTATCAGACAACACGTTACTAGCAGGTAGTTATAGCTTTATAAATAGGTCCATATTTGGCATACTCTTTGCTTTTGATGGAGAACCTGCCTGCTGATCCTGTTTAAGTTTTGAAGCGCAATCCGTTGATTAGATGGGTGCTGTCAGGACTAAGGCTGGCAAATTGCCGCTTGCAATTACCTGTAGTTCACTACCGCCTGTCATTCAGCCCGGCAGATACCTCCTCCTGCTTGCAGAGGTGCATGTGTTATTATTTTCTGAGGATTCTAGACACTACTGTAAAGGAGTGATTGCTGCTTGTATAGTAGTTCTATTACAGTAGCAATGCCATCAGCTTGTATGGTCTTTACATAGTAGCGTCTATGAGCGGTGTGCGACACTGGAGCGGTTGATACTTAAGACAAAGCTTGATTTTGGAATACAAAAGGTAGCAGCCGAACAGGGGGGAAGAGCTAACTCTGAGCCTGCTGCCAGCTATCACGCATACAGGGCTAATACAGACCCGGACCCACTATTTTAATAAATTATACACTATATGCTAAACACACTACCGGTATCAGCTCATGTACCCCAGCAAACACAAGCCTCAACGAGCTATAAAGTGCTGGACACAGTAGCTGAACCAGAATTTGATCGGCTGACTCAGCTAGCCTCCGTTATCTGTAAGGTACCTGTTTCATTAATTACACTTATTGATGAGGAAAAAACGGTTGTACAACCAAAACAGGACCATAATCTCCAGGAACATCTCAATGCTTTCTGTACGTATACTCTCAGTAGTAGCACATTACTGGAGGTAGAGGACATTACTGAAGATACCCGATTCAAGAATAGTCTGGATGTCTCCGGGCCTGGTGCCATTCGTTTTTATGCAGGTTACCCAATCATAGATTCCCGGGGAACCTCGCTGGGAGTATTCTCTATACTAGATCGTAAACCTAATAAGCTCACCGTAGAGCAGCGGTTTTTGCTTCGGGTATTGGCACAGGAAACTGCTTCGCACCTGGTGTCTAAACAAGACCGAAAAAAGCTGGAACAGTACGAATCGCTTTACAAGGAAGTAAGAGTACTGGTGGTAGAAGACGATCGGCTCAACCAGGAGAAGTCTATTGACATACTAAGCAACTTCGGGTTTATAACTGACCAGGCCGAAAACGGAAAGGCTGCCATCGAGAAAGTAAAAACCAACCGGTACGATGTCATTCTGATGGATATACATAGCTCTGAAAGCGATGTATACGACACCATTGAATACATCCGTAAAAAGCTGCATATCTCCATACCGATAGTGGCTATGATGGCCTGTTCTGTGGGAGACTCGAGTGCCCCTATTTACGAGGCGGGTATAAATAGTTTTCTGGTAAAGCCATTTTCTGCCAAAGAGCTTTACGATACAATCACTCACTATACAAGTGCGGGGAAAGTGACTTCGAATCAGGAAGAGGAAGCGGATATAGCGGAAAGTGTGATAGACCTGACTTACCTGAAGAACTTCTCGGATGGGTCCAGGGAGTTTGAGAAGGAAATGATAGAAATGTATCTTTCCAAGACTCCGGAAGAGATGAATATTATTGAGAATGCGGTTCGGGAAGGGGACTATGACCTAATCAAGAAAAGAGCTCACAAGATAAGCAGTTCTTTTGCTTTGATGGGGGTAAAAGAGCAGGGACTGCTAAAAAAGATTGAAGAGTACGCAGGTAGCCATGTTGATCTGGTTATGATACAGACAAGCTTCGACAAACTAAAATCTATATTTCAGCAGTCCATAGTTGTACTCACAAAAGAGTTCGAAAAGTAGTCAATAGCTTACTGATCCGAAGAAGAGAGCTTGCAGCAATTGCGCGGTAAGCTCTCTTCTTTATGGCGCAAAGCGGAGCGGAACAGGGTATCTTCTTCTCAGGTCCTTACCAAGTCATTTCAGCCCAGCTATAGTTAAAGGTACTCCCGGTATGGAAGGATAAAACCAGTAGGATCTGTAGAGGGGAGTATGAATTTTTGTGGAGCATAGTTGATATGCCAGGGCGGAGCCAGTACCTTTGGCCGGACTAACTACTAATTACTGCTGAACTATGAAATTTATGATACAAGCCGGGGCTATATTAGGGGCGTTGGCTGTTGCCCTGGGAGCCTTCGGAGCGCACGCGCTCCGCGCGACACTGGAAGCCTCGGGTCGGGCTGATACCTTCGAAACGGCCGTTAAGTACCAGTTTTATCATGCCATTATGCTGGTAGCCGTAGGGATACTGATGCAGCGGGCCGGGGAAGATGCCGCCCGCTGGCTGGGCTGGTCGGGGTATGCCTTTATCGGAGGAGTACTTATTTTTTCCGGTTCTCTCTACACCATCTGCTTTACCGGTATTACAAAGTTTGGAGCGGTGGCACCCATTGGAGGCCTGCTACTGATAGCCGGTTGGGTCCTTCTGCTTATCGCGGCTGGTAAGTTCAGCTAGTGGTGCGAAATCAGCTCGAGGCTCTTCCGGACGAGCTGCCCCATGGTACGGCACTCCATAAAAGCCTGGTGCTGGTAGTGCCGTGCCAGTTCTTGCCGTAGTTGAGCGATGTACTCAGGACTCGAGAGCGTGTCTTCGGACATGACATCCAGGATATCATTGGCCCTCGACTTTTCGATGCGCATTCGCGTAGCAATCTGCGTACGTTCCTCGATCTGGTACTGACGCACGCTTTCAGAGGTCATGTACTTCATACCCATTTCGATGATAGGGTTATTCTGCCGGAAGTACTGGGGCATGTATACTGATTTCTTACCCTCATACGACTGCTGGTCAAAATCAATAGCGCGCAGGCGGTAGTAGATCTCTTCAAAATCAGGAGTGATATCTACGATGAAGTTGCTGGAATGCATATCACCCAGCAGCCTTATAAAACACCTTTCATTAAACTTCACAAACTCCTTACAAAGCCGGATAGGGTTGAGGCTGGGCTCGTACAGGTGCGTTTTCATAAATATATCCCCCGGTATACCCACGATATGCTCTTCTACCAGTGAGTTGCCACTGGTCAGGTAGCTTACCTGATTGGGTGAGAGGATATCTTCCAACTCCAGCCCGTATACCCGCGAGGCATCGGCATGTTTGATATAAAAGTAGTCGAAGTTGTCGTTGATCTGGTTGACGATCCGGATGCGGAAGGGGCGCGTATTGCCGTACGTACACAAGTCTACGCGATCGACCGAGAGGTGTCTCAGAATAGACAGATCGCCATCTACTTTGAGATGGGCGTAGATAGTCTTGAGGGCATAAAAGATATCCTGCGTATCGCTGGACTCATAAAATACTGACAGCCAAAGCGTATCATTTCCCCTGGGGTCATATAACGAGACAGCGTTAGAAAACCGGTGCAGGTCCGTATAGTGGATACTAAGAGGTACCTCCCGCTGGTACTTGACCAGGTACTCCCTCAGATCAGGACTGATCGGGTAGGGGATCTTCTTCTTGCTGATCAGAGCCATGGCTCAGGTACGCGATAAGGTATATGGACGTTGTGAGTCGATTTTCAGGAAAATAAACAGTAGGATTGAAAACGACCACAGCGACGAACCCCCGTAGCTGAAAAAGGGCAGAGGAATACCAATAACCGGCATAAGACCGATGGTCATACCGATGTTAACCATGAAGTGAAAAAACATGATACCGGCAACGCAATAACCATAAACCCGGGCAAAGCGCGTTCGCTGGCGCTCGGCCAGGATCACCAGACGGGCAATAAGGCCCATGAAGAGAACAACCACAATAGCAGCTCCGATGAAGCCATGCTCTTCGCCTACGGTACAGAAAATAAAGTCAGTACTCTGCTCAGGTACAAAGTCAAACTTGGTCTGGGTCCCTTCCAGAAAGCCTTTGCCTATCAGTCGTCCCGAACCAATCGCGATCTTGGATTGAATTACGTTCCAGCCGGCACCACGCGGATCTGAATCAGGATCAACCAGTACCATGATACGGCTGCGCTGATGCTTTTGCAGAATGTTATTTATAAAGAAATCTACCCCGATCACTACGCCCATCATAATAAACGCCACCACCAGTGTAGCCAGTAAGCCACCCTGGCGACGGGTAGTCTTGGGCATGAACCATATGATCAGTCCGGCTATGATGACAATACCGGCTACGATAAACCAGTTGGATACCAGCAGGGTCATTACTACCAGGATGGCCATAATAATACCTACGGCGGGGATAATACCAGGGAGCCCTTCGCGGTATAGCATGATCGCAAAAGCCGCAAATACAAGCATGGACCCGGTTTCGTTCGAAACCAGGATCAGTAGGGACGGTACTCCTACAAAACCTGCTATAGGCAGGTACTCCTTCCAGGAGCGGGTCAGACTCACGGTAGGATCACTAAGGTACTTGGCCAGGGCAAGGCTGGTACCTAATTTGGCAAACTCAGCAGGCTGGATAGAAAAGGCACCTATCTTGATCCAGGAGTGTGAACCGTTGATATCAGCTCCGATGAAAAGTACAGCGACCAGCATCAGTAGTACAATCCCGTAGATGATGTACGCAAAGGTATCGTAAAACTTATGGTCTATAACCAGAATAGCAATAATGAGGAGTATCGTAGTCCCAATCCACATGAGCTGCTTCCCGGCATTGTGAGCCATATCAAAAATGCTGGTAGGCACCTCCGGACTGTACACGGCAGCGTAAATATTGAACCACCCCATCATTACACACAGGATGTAGATGAGTACGGCGATCCAGTCAAGATTCTGAGTTAATGTTTGGTTACGAGCCATTTTCTAAAAGTGGCAATTAAGGAGGGAAAGTGGATATAAAAACTGTTAACGTGATCGATACCTTCAGCTACTGAACGTCTAGTTTCCGGATGAAGCTACGGTCAGGCCAGGTTTGTTAGCCCCGTCTTTTTTAGTAGTAGCGATGGGGGCCGTAACCGGTGGCTTCTTCTTGGCAGTATCCTTCTTAGTGGGAGACTTGGTCCCCGGTACTATTACGTTAGGCATGTAGTTTCTTGAGAGTACATAGCTCTCGAGTGGTTTATTCTCAGTTTTCCGTTTCAGATATCGCTCTATGATCAGAGTAGCTACCGGAGCGGCAGCTGTTCCTCCCCACACCCCATTTTCAACGAAGGCTGCTATGGCTATCTTGGGATTATCCGCCGGAGCAAATCCAATGAAGATAGAGTGGTCCTTACCGATTTTATTCTGTGAGGTTCCTGTTTTTCCTGCGATCTGAACATCTTTAATTCGGGCCAGTCCCATTACAGTACCCGCTTCGACGGCTCCAACCATACCAGGTATGATAGTCTCAAAATGACGGGCCTCTATACCTGTTTCATGCTTTACAGTATACTCAGGCAGAGGTTTATTCTTTTCTCCAACACCACTTACTACGTGAGGCGTATAGTAGTAGCCGCGGTTAGCAATGATAGCAGCTACATTGGCCATCTTAAGGGGGGTGATCAAAAGCTCCCCTTCACCGATACTTAGCGAATATACATTGGAAAACTTCCAGCGATCAGCGCCATAGATTTTATCATAGTAGGTTTCATCAGGGAGGTTTCCTTTGTATTCACTAGGAAGGTCCACCCCCAGACGCTGGCCAATGCCGAACTTACTTACTTGCTCATTCCAGCGGTTGAGGCCCTCGGCTGATGCTTTATAGGTATCCTTGGTGTCATTATTATAAATAATACGCTTGAATACCTGATAGAAATAGGGATTACATGAATATTGTACCGCACTCACAATCGTAGAGGTAGCAGGGTGATTGTGACACTTCATAGGAGATCCTGCATGGCCAAAACCGGTACCCGGTGTAATTACTCCGTCTTGTAAGGCGATCAGGGCCTGTATCAGCTTAAACGTAGAACCCGGACGATAGCTAGCCATGACAGGTCGGTTAAAGAGCGGCTTGTATGGGTTCTTGGCCAGCATAGAGTAGTTCTTGGAGAAATGCCGGGAAGCCAGAATATTGGGATCATAACTTGGTGATGATACAATAGCTAATATCTGCCCGGTTTTGGGCTCAATCGCTACTACACTACCTACCTTATTAACCATGAGACTATCTGCATACTGCTGCACCATCAGGTCAATGCCGGTGTACAGGTTCTGACCAGCTATAGCCATCGTATCGAGTTCACCATCCTTCCAGGACCCTTTGGCTACGCCACTAACGTTTTGCATCACAAACCGGATACCTCGTTTACCGCGGAGCTGTTCCTCGTAATACTTTTCAATACCACTCTGTCCGATATAGTCGCCCTGCCGGTAGTACTCAACTTCCTGCTTTTCCATCTGCCCTTTAGTGATTTCACTCACGTACCCCATCGTATTGGCCAGTACTGGAGCCGAATAGGTTCGCAGGGAGCTTTTAGCAAACTCAAAGCCCGGATAGTCCACCATGATGTCCTGGATACGGGCAAAGTCTTCTTTAGAAAGCTGACGAAGGAAAAGGGACGGCTTAACGCGTGAGTAGGTACGTGCGGCCGTCATGAGGCTGTCAAAATCACGCCGTTCGATGCCAAGCAGCCGACAGAAAGTAAGGGTATCCTGTACTTTGGCCTTGTAGGGGGTCACCAACAGGTCGTAGACAGGCGTATTGTATACGATGAGGTTGCCGTACCGGTCATAGATCTGCCCCCGGAAAGGGATCTCTATTACTCTTTTGATGGAGTTACTGGACGATTCAATCGTATAACTTTCATCTAGTACCTGCAGGTAGAACAGCCTGAATAAGTAGGCAACACCTACAAATATGAAAAAACCAATAATGATAAAGCGACGATTCTCAAGCATTCCAATCAACCCAATTTTCCGTTCTCACCAAGAACGCCACGAAGTTCGTGATATTGAAACATATATCAAAAGGTAATAAATAATTTAGTTTTATGCACGTAAATGTCATAGAAATAGCAAGTTAGGTGCAATTTGTATGTATTTAAAAACCAGCTCCGCGTGCATTTGTTCTGATTCGGCACAGATATCCATCGGCTGTGATATATAAGGTACTACCATCGTTGCCCCAGGCGCAGTTGGCAGTAGCCTGTTTGGTATCTATCCGTCCCAGCAGTTTGCCTTCGGGCGATAGTATCAGTACTCCACCGGGTCCCGTTGTCCATACATTTCCGTCCTTATCCAGCTTGAGGCCATCCGGCAGGCCGGGTAGTCCCTGCTTCACCATGGAAGTTGCATCGAAGAACAACCTTCCCTTACCCAAGGTTCCATCGTTCTGTACCGGATAAGCCATCAGGATAGCTTTTTCCGGATCAGACTGGGCTACGTATAAGGTACGCCCATCCGGTGAGAAGGCCAGGCCATTGGGGCGAGTCAGATCGCTGATCAGCAGCGTTACATTTCCGTCGGGAGTAACTCGGTACACACCGTAATGAGGCAGCTCCTGGGACGGGTCATCCTGGCGCTTGGGCAGGCCGTAAGGTGGATCCGTAAAGTAGTAGCTGTTCTGCGTCGGATGCTGTACTACGTCGTTGGGGCTGTGAAAGCGTTTGCCCTGGTACCGATCGGCCAGGGTGAGCTTGCCGCCTCCTGTCAATGGCATGGCCGTGACCCGCCGGTCGCCGTGCTCACAGGCAATAAGCCGACCCTGTCGGTCGAGGGTAAGGCCGTTGCTGCCGGGTTCTTCGCTGTAGTACTCGTGTCCGGTGTAGCCCGACGGCTTCAGAAACTCCGAAAGTCCTTCCTGCTCACTCCATTTAAAGATAACGTTCTGAGGTACATCGGAGAAGAGCAAGTAATTACCCTCTTTGATCCAGATAGGTCCCTCGGACCAGACAAAACCCGAAGCCAGTACCTCAATGGGAGTACCCTTAGGAATTAGTTTTTCGAGTCGGGCATCCTGGTACACAACCTGACCGATACTGGGGTATACAGGCTGATTGGTAGCAGGCTGGGCAACACAGGGCGAAAGCAGACCGGTAGTCAGGCCTGCTAGTATAGGAAGAGCGGTCGTTTTCATAAACTGAGGAAGCGCCTAAGGCAAGTGATTTAAGTGATTTTACCCCTAAAAGGGCACAGGAACCGTTTCTCTACTGCGATAGATTGGGTTTAAAAGATGTACTTACCGAAGTGGAATCGTCAGAACCGGAATGTTTGAATGGTTAACGGTATCTTCGGTCATGCTTCCCAGAATTAAGTGCGACAGGCCCCGACGCTGGTGGGTACCCATGGTAATAATGTCCACCCCCTGCTCTTTGGCGAATTGCAGAATCTCTATTCCTTCATCCAGATCCAGGGCTCCTTTCAGGTGGAAGGTAGTATTTAGTAAATTACTGTCTGAGACCAGATCGCGGTAGCGCTGCTCAATGGCTTCCTCACTGCCTAGACCCGCCGGGTCATTAACATAAAGTATATGGAAGCTGATATCCGTGCCTAGGGTCTGCTGCAGAGCCGCCAGCCTGCGGAACACGACTTTCTGATCATCTTTCAGTGTCGTCGGGAAGGCAATGTTTTTGATCGGTCCGGGTATAGTCTCCTCGGGTACTGCCAGTACCGGACAGCAGGCTCGTCGGATTACTTTCTCGGTGTTTGATCCGATCAGCAGCTCCTCCAGACCACCCGCGCCCCGGGTACCCATCACGATCAGGTCCATATTATTACGTTCCGCGTATGTTTCGACTACTGACACCAGTGAACCGGGACACAACTCTGTACGGATCTTTAAACCGGAAAAAGCCCGTTTCTGAACCAGCTCTCTTCGTAGTTCGATCAGGTAATCGTACAAATCACTGGTAGTTACAGTGTCAGACTGCTGATTATATGCTCTGGATTGCCTGGATGTGGCTGCCTGAGTGGCATTTTCATCTACATTGAGGAGCACCAGTCCAGCATCGGCCTGAACTGCCAGCAGGGCGGCTACCTCCACTGCCGTTCGGGAGCCGGGGGAAAAGTCGGTGGGGACGAGGATCGCCTGCATAGTCAGTTAAGGGTTAGGTGCTGATGATACCTTAAAATTATAAAAAATTATGCTAGGGTCTACCGATTTTGTGGAGTATTCAGGAGTTTGTGAGGTCTGAAATAGGGTGGCTCAGAAGCTGAGACCCAGTAGTATACTGCCATAGGTTGGCAACTGAATGGTATCCCTGTCGGTAATGGCAGCCGGCAAAGTCTGGAAAATCACTCGCGTGTACTGCTCCATAGTATCGCTTAGCATTATGGTTTGCGGGGAGTCGAGCAGGTTATGAATAATCAGCACCGGTTGGGTAGGATGCGGGCGGAAGTAAGCAAGTACCTTATCGTTATCGATAGGAGTCTCCGCCAGGTTGGGCGCATGGATTTGGGCCAGGGCGGGCTCAGCCTTACGAACAGCAATCAGTTTTTTATAATGATGGTACAGGGAATTCGGGTCCTGCTGCTGCAGCGACAGGGGCCTGACCGTAGCGCGGCGTGAGTACCTGGGTTTGATCCAGAGGGCTCGCTGGGGATCATCACGGTCCTCGGTCCAGATGAAGGGTTCCCGGATGCGCTCATCGGGCTTCTGCCCCAGCATACCTATCTCTTCGCCGTAGTACATATAGGGCTGACCGGGTAGGGTAAGTAGCATCGAAGCCGCGAGTTTCATCAGGGCTATGTTGCCCTCAACTACGCTGCCAATCCGGTTCTGGTCGTGATTGGTCAGCATGGTAGCATCTATAAAGTCAGGATTATAGCGGCCGAATATGGCGTAGTCGTCCAGCAGCTTACGGACCAGGTCTTGGTGAGTACCCTGGTATAGTATACGCTGAAGATGGTAGCTCAGGTCAAAGTGGAAGTTTGCCTTAAGCCCCCGGAAGTAAGGTCCTACCTCCTCGGTTGGAGCCCACACTTCCCCAACCGTATAGGTGCCGGGTTTGATGCGATCGACCTCCTTGCCAAACTCCTCCCAGAATACCGGATTCCGGTGCTTGACCCAGTCGGGGTAGATGTGGCGGGCAGCATCAAGCCGGAACCCGTCCACGCCTATTTTATTGAGCCAAAACGTTAGGATTTTCGACACTTCATAGCGAAGGAGTGGAGAGTCGTAGTTGAGGTCGGGCATACTATGCGTAAACATCCCGTAGTACTTTTCGGCATCACCCGGATTATCATGCCAGGGGTTCGCTTCCCACGAGTCGGCCGTTAGCTGTCGGCGTCCTATCCCTTTGGCGTCAATTTGTTGCTGGGTCATCCACCAGTAAAACATCCGGTGGGGATTTTTTGTGCTGGCACTGGCCTTCCTGAACCACGGGTGCTGGGTACTGGTGTGGTTAATCACCAGGTCCATATATACATGGATATTGCGCCGGTGAGCTTCTGCCAGTAGCCTTTTAAAATCATCCATCGTCCCAAACTCCGGCTCGATGGCGTAATAGTCCGTGACGTCGTACTTGTGGTACGTAGGGGAGGGGTGAATGGGCGTAAGCCAGATCGCCTCTATTCCCAGATCCTGCAGGTAGTCCAGCTTGGATGTAATGCCATTCAGGTCTCCGATTCCGTCACCGTTGGAATCGCAGAAGGCCCGTACAAATATTTCATAACATACGCGGGGCAAATGCACTGGGGCACTAGGGGCGTTCATCAGCTTCCGGTTGTGGTATGAATTAGTAATCTGTTAGTTGACGTGAGGCTTTAGCAACTGGTACACTTTATGCACAGGAAGCCCCATGATAGTATAGTAGGAGCCCTCTATACGCTCAATGCCCACCATGCCAATCCACTCCTGTATGCCGTAGGCTCCGGCCTTGTCGTAGGGACGGTACTGCTCGATATAGTAGTCGATCTCCGCATCTTCCAGCTCTCTGAACGTGACATGCGCTATATCACTTGCAGGCTCATAACCCTTCGGGCCCAGTAGGCATATACCCGTGATGACCTGGTGGGTATGGCCCGAAAGTTGCCTAAGCATGGAGCGAGCTTCCGCCGCATCAGCCGGTTTATTCAGTATAGTTGTATCCACTACCACTATAGTGTCAGCACACAGTACGAGGGCCTCGCCCTGGTACTCCCCAAACTGCTCCGCTTTGTGTTGGGCCAGGTACTCCGCTACCTGAGCCGCATGCATGGTCGGCGGGAATAGTTCATCAGTGGGTCGTACTTCTACTCTGAAATCAAAACCAGCTTCTTTCATGAGTTGTTGGCGCCGGGGCGAATTAGAGGCAAGGATCAGCGGAGACTTTAGTGTAAGCATACGTCTGGTAATGTGCGAACAGCTGGTAGAGTACGGCTATAATACCATCAAATCTTTTCTACTGTTCAGAAGTTTTTATAATTTGTTTGTTATAAAGGAACTAAAATTTCTTTAATGTATGTTTGTACATTAAATGTAAATACATTAATATTGCATCACATTGAAAGAAGCTATGTCCATCGAAACTGATATAAAGCAGAAAAAATTCCGGTCACCTTACCATCGGCTGACTGTGAATCTTATCTATACCAGCAATTGGCTGATGTATCAGCAGTTGGAGGTCCTGCGCGAGTATGGTATTACTCCTCAGCAGTATAACGTGCTCCGAATATTGAAGGGCCAGTACCCTGAGCCTATCAAAGTTAATGCCATAGCCGAACGCATGCTGGATAAAACATCCAACGCTTCGCGACTGGTAGATAAACTTCTGGCTAAGGAGCTACTGATTCGCAACTCCTGCCCGTCTGACCGGAGAGCCGTAGATGTCATTATTACAGAGAAGGGACTTGCACTGCTGACGCAACTTGATCCGGTGATTCTGGAAATGGAGAAGAATCTGCATACGCTTACTCCCGATGAAGCCAACCAGCTTAGCGATTTGCTGGACAAATTGCGCAAACCAGAATAATACAACTTTATATACGTTTTGAATTTTTTACCCAAACAATCAAATCTAGTCAAACCAATGAAAGTGTTCAAACAATTCGCCAGTGTAATGGCAGCAGTATTGCTGATGTCTTCAGTAGCCGTAGCCGAAGATGGAACAAAAGCTAAGGCAGCTACTTACAAAGTTGATCCTGCAAAAAGCGAGATTAAGTGGAATGGTAAGAAAGTTACCGGCGAGCATTACGGAAAAATTGACCTGAAAGAAGGTAGCTTTACCCTGGATGGTAACAAACTTACTGCCGGTAAATTCGTAGCTGACATGACTACCATCACCAGCGAAGACCTGAAAGACGCAAACTACAACGGCAAACTGGTAGGCCACCTGAAGTCGGAGGATTTCTTCTCCGTAGAGAAGCACCCTACTGCTACATTTGTACTAACTAAGGCTACTGCCACTAGTGCTAACCAATACGATGTAACGGGTAACCTGACCATCAAAGGTATTACTAAGCCTGTAACTTTCCCCGTAACAGTAGCTCCTACTGCTAATGGTGCTCAGGCTACCGGTACTATCACCGTTGACCGCTCTAAGTACGACATGAAGTTCCGTTCGAAGTCATTCTTCGACGCTGCTACCCTGGGTGACAACCTGATCTACGACGACTTCACTTTGGATGTGAAACTGGTTGCTACCAAGTAATTAGTAGTACTAGGATAAAATTTCTTGCGAAAGCCCGTGCGGTCACTGACTGTACGGGCTTTCGCTATTTAAAAGGGCTAATGAACTAGTACATGATTATGTTATCTGGCAAACCGTGGGAAATCGTTGTGGTAGCTGATCTGCCCGTCCTGCACCGAAAAACAGTAGTGTGACATACCGTTGGTTACGGCCAGATAGGTAGGACGGAGGGTAAAGTTGTACCGGCCAATCTGGGCGAAGGTAGCTTCTGAAACAGGTATATGAGGAGCCTTGCACTCGATCAGCAGGAACGGCGTACCGTCCGTAGATAGTACCATGATATCGGTTCGTTTGGCTAGTTTGTTGTAGCGCAGGCCGGTCTCAACGGCGAATAACGACTTAGGATACCCGTAGTGGTTAATGAGCAGGTGAATGAAGTGCTGACGCACCCATTCCTCAGGCGTAAGCACGACATATTTCTTACGGATCAGGTCATAGATGTATGGTTTACCATCCATGTCCTTAACTTTGTGGGCGAAAGGAGGAAGATTGATCGATTCCATAGTTGAAAGTAACAGCAGTTGTAATAACGTCAGATCTGCCATCCTGCTGCCTGAAAGCACTATTTTTTTCTAGTTAAAACCAGTTTCTTATTTATTATGACTACCAAAGAACAGATCGTACAGAACTGGCTGCCCCGGTATACCGGTACAGCCGTAGAAGAATTCGGACAATATATTCTGCTTACTAATTTTATCAATTACGTAACCATGTTTGCCGAGCGATTCGGGGTGGAGGTGAAAGGCTACGGTCGCGCCATGCAGACAGCCACGGCTGATAATATCACCATCATCAATTTCGGGATGGGAAGCCCCATGGCGGCTACCGTCATGGATCTGCTCTCAGCTCTTGAGCCTAAGGCAGTACTGTTCCTGGGTAAGTGCGGAGGCTTAAAGAAAACTCAGATCGGAGACCTGATCCTGCCCATCGCGGCGATCCGGGGCGAAGGTACCAGCGATGACTACATGCCCGCCGAAATACCCGCCCTTCCTTCATTCCGTCTGCAGCGTACGGTTTCATCCAGCATAGCCAAGCACGAAATGGACTACTGGACCGGTACTGTGTATACTACCAACCGCCGCATCTGGGAGCACGACGAGGACTTCAAAGAGTACCTGCGTGAGATACGTGCCATGGCCATTGATATGGAAACCGCTACCATCTTTATCGTGGGCTTTGCTAACTCCATCCCGCACGGAGCCCTGCTGCTCGTATCAGACAACCCTATGGTACCCGAAGGCGTAAAAACCGAAGAGAGCGACAAAAAAGTAACCTCTCAGTTTGTCGAGAAGCACCTGCTCATCGGTATCGACGCCCTGACCGAACTGGCCGAGTCCGGTGAGTCCGTGAAGCACCTGCGTTTCGAGAAATAAACAGTTCCTTACTTCTTCAAGCCGTATCCGGCCCAGGTCTTGGACGCATCGTCCAGTACGAGTACCCAATCGGTACCGGGACCTGCCGCGTACGGCTTGAATTCTACAACGCCTTCGTTCTTCAATTCACCAATACGGATACTCCGGCCATCGCGCGGGTTGAACCAGTAGGCCAGCAGGCGGGGCGCCGCAGCCAGTCGGCCCAAGTCGATCTGGAGCGGTCGGCCGTAGGGGGTATAGGCCAGCAGAAAGTCTGAATCTTCCGAAATAGCGGCAGTCTGGAAGCCACCATCATCAGGATTCTTGTTTTTGATCAGATCCTGGTCCGGCATGAGTCGCCACCACGGATGCGACTCCATCAGCCGGCGGATGTAGCCCATCTGATAGGCGCCCGGCAGGTCCATGGCCCTTTTCCAGTGGGTACGGGCGTAGGAGATGGGTGGATTACGATCCGGATCAAAAAACTGCCAGATGTCGTGGCAACCGTAGGTATGTCCGGCTCCGCCCGACAGTACCGCCCACCAGGCCGCCTGACGCGCATCAAAGTCATCAAAGTACCCCAGCTCCGGCTTCCAGTTGATCGGGTGATCTTCGTAGCGGGGCTCGGCGTCCAGCGTAGGTTTAACGGGGAACATGTTGTAGTTCTGCCGCATCATCACGTAGTTCTTCTTATCCTTGTTACCATGTCCCGACTGGTACATGTTAAAGTTGAGCCAGGGTTCCTGGTGGAAGAAAGCCGCCGAATTGGCATCACCCTGCGGGTGGTAGGTAATCAACCGGCTGCCGCCGTCACCTGCTTTGAGGCCTTCGGCCATCGCCCGGATGATCTTGTAGTGAGCTTCGGTCTCGGGGCTGCGGTCGCCACCCAGTATCCATATTACGTTCTTATTCCGGTAGCGTCTTCCCAGGAACTCTCCGTAAATACGGGCATTTTCGGGAGTAAATATCTCCGGTCCCACACCCCACTTTTTATTGAACTTATCACCCCAGGTAGGTAGCAGGCCTATGAACATGTTGTACTGAGCGGCCTTATCCACCACGTAGTCTACATGCTTGAAGTACGCTTCGTTGGGTTGGGTAGGATCGTTGTTGACCAGGGGAAGTTGCCCGTACTGATTGGGCTGGGTCAGGCCATCAAACTCGGCCAGCGCTACGGCCTGTATCACATTGAAGCCTTTGTCCGCGCGGTTTTTGAGGTATAGGTCAGCCTCCTCACGGGTTAGGCGGTGAAATAATTCCCAGGCCGTATCTCCCAGCCAGAAGAATACCCGGTCCGCACCCTGTGATATAAATCGTTTGTCTTTGATGACGTATAGTTTTTGCCAGGAGGGCTGCGCGGCCGCAGGGCGATTCTGGGCCTGAGCCTCAGGTACCGAAACAAAAACAGTAGCAGCTAATAGCAGTAACAACAAGTATCTCACGTGAACCAATTAGTTAGTGTTGTGGTGGCGAAGTAATAAAATTCCGGCTTGTATGCCAAAAGAAAGAGCCGGATAGGGTCCAGTTACTTAATTAGAACCGGAGGAATACAGGAGTTACCGAACAGGCGGGTAAATTTTATGACGAAGGTATCACAGGTGGCCTGATTATTTAATCATTTGCACCTACCAGGGTTTTAAATTACTACCTTTGTCCTATGAATTTAAGTGAAAAGCTACATAATTATCCAGTACTGGAAACCGTAGCCAAAGCAGCCCGTGAGCTGGGCGTTGAGGCCTATGTAATCGGGGGCTTTGTACGTGATCTGATCCTGAAACGTCCCGGCAAAGACATAGATATCGTATGTGTGGGCAGTGGTATTGAACTGGCCGAACGCGTAGCGACAGCGTTGGGCAACGGAGCCCATGTGAGTGTATTCCGTAACTTTGGTACCGCTCAGATCCGGCTGGATGATCTGGAAGTAGAGTTTGTGGGGGCCCGTAAAGAGTCGTATCGCTCCGATTCGCGTAAGCCTATTGTAGAAGATGGTACCCTTGAGGACGACCAGAAACGCCGCGACTTCACCATCAACGCCATGGGTATTAGCTTGGACAAGAATAGCTACGGCGAGTTGGTAGATCCCTTTGAAGGCATGCGTGACCTGCGCATGAAGATTATCCGTACCCCGCTGGAGCCGGGTATTACCTTCTCCGATGATCCGCTGCGTATGATGCGTGCTATTCGGTTTGCTTCGCAGCTCAACTTTGATATTGAGCCCGATACCTTTGAGGCGATCATCCAGATGAAGGATCGCATTCAGATCGTATCTGCCGAGCGGGTCATCGATGAATTGAACAAGATAGTACTGTCACCTGTACCTTCCTATGGCTTTAAGCTCCTGTACCACGCGGGGCTGCTGCAGACTATCTTTCCAGAGCTGGTAGAGCTACAGGGGGTAGAGCATATTGAGGGTAAAGGACATAAAGATAATTTTTACCATACCCTGCAGGTACTTGACAATGTAGCCGAACACTCGCAGGACCTGATGCTGCGCTGGGCGGCGCTGCTACATGATATCGCCAAGCCAGCTACCAAGCGCTTTGATAAAAAAGCAGGCTGGACCTTCCATAACCACGAGGAAATAGGCGCCCGTATGGTACCGGGTATATTCCGGCGAATGAAGCTGCCACTCGATGACCGGATGCGTTTTGTGAAGAAGCTGGTCAGACTGCACCTGCGTCCCATCGTACTGTCCAAGGAAGCCATCACCGATTCGGCTATGCGGAGGCTGCTGTATGAAGCCGGTGACGATCTCGAGGCACTGATGACCCTGTGCCGGGCCGATATCACGTCCAAGAATCCGGAGAAGGTGAAGCGGTACCTGCGTAATTTTGATATTGTACAGCAAAAGCTGCATGATCTGGAAGAGCGGGATAAACTGCGCAACTTCCAGCCGGTTGTTACGGGCGAGATGATCATGGAGACTTTTGGCATCAAACCCTCCCGTGAGGTGGGTATCATCAAAGAGGCTATTCGGGAGGCTATCCTGGAAGGCATTATACCCAACGAACTCGAAAAAGCCTATGCATTTATGGTAGAGGAAGGTAAGAAGTTAGGGCTGGAGGAAAAAGAAAATAAAGTCGGAGCGTAGAGGGCTGCTGCATACCAGTAGCCCGCCTATGTACCTTTTGGACTTGTCACGAAAAGCTTAATAACCTACAACTAAATGGAGAACTATCGCTTCAAACGCTTCTTTGCCGCACTGCTTACAATACTGGGTATTATCGTTGTCCTGTTTGCCTGTGTGGCTTTCTTATCAGACAATGAGCCGGTACTGGGCCTTTTTGTTACCAAGTGGGAGTCTATCGTCCCCTTCCTGGTGGGTATCGTGTTCCTGCTATCAGGGGTGAGTATGATCAATAACAGCTAGGAGGGACGCAGCAGCGATACCCCTACAGTGCATTCCAGACAGCGTTTGGCTGAGCAGTAGGTATTATACCATTCGATGAGTGCCTGCGAATCAGCCGAACTCTGTACCCGCATTCCCAATTGTTCCCACTGACGAGTCAGATGATTATTTTCGGCCGGCATTTGTTCCAGCCATTGTACCGCTTTTTCGAGTAGAGCCTGCTGGTCGCGCTGCCGCGCGTAGGCCACCAGTAGCGGTACGGCCGCATTGATGATAATAAGGTCAGCGGCGTCGGCACCCAGTGTTGGTACTTTGCTTTTGGCCGCTTTGCCAAACTGGTAGTGACTCAGCCAGTAGTCCGACTGCTTTACCCGCAGTACCTTACGAAGCGTAGCTACATCCGGTGCTGCGGTAAGGGTAGCAAATATACCGGCCTGCTCTTTGAGCAGTACTGCCAGCTGGGCCAGCCTGACTGTCGGAAATCCCGCCGGGCGCAGTCTCATAAACTTCCACTCGTGCGCACCCAACTGTTTTTCTTCCAGCCGGTACTTCACCGCCAGAAATTTATATTCCCGTTTTAGAGCCTGCACGTATTCTTCCTCCGAAGTATCCGGTAGCAGGCCTGCGGTACCAAATAGCATGGCTTCCAGCTGCAGGGAATTATCCCGGTGTTTCTGAAGTATTTTCAAGGGGACTTGTTGAGCTAGTCGCAGGAAAGGTGGCGCGTTGAGCTTAAAGCCAAAGTGCTGAGCCAGCCACTGATAGGCCGTTTCTTCCCAGTCCCTGCCGTTCCTTTCCCACAGGCCTAGTACCAGCTCCGCTTTTTTATCCAACCGTTCCAGCAGTACCCGGTCCAGCATCGATAGCTTTTTGATTTCATTCATCTTACCGAACTGAGGAGCGCACAGGATAGGATCATCGGGTGTCATCAGTTGTTCGTACCGCTCCCGTACTTCGGTGGCTACGCGGTCTTTCAGGCTGAGGGTAGGGAGTAGGGTACCATCGTCGCGACGGACGGGACGATCATCCTCCCACACGACGTGCAGCACGACACTCTCATAAGCGGCATCCTGCGTATGCCGGTGCTGCTGCCAGTCCGACGACCGCACATGAATCTCCACACAACCCGCCCATTCTACGTCATCGATAACTATCCGGGCATCCGTAAAGTCCGGACCCGCGTGGGTATTGCGCTGCCCCGGGTGCATAACCCGCAGCGACTCGCCAGCCTGGGTACTCAGATCACTTCTATCATAGTAGTGGTAGCGCCACACAAAGCTCAGGAAGTCTTCATTCATATCTTAGCTGTTTTAGAGCTACTTCTTCACCTCTACTTTAAAGGCTCCGTATACTATCGTGGGGTATCCCTTTGGACCTGCTGAGGTGATGGGTACAAATTCGATGGCCCTGATCCTGGTAGTATCTGAGTCTGAAAGTGATGAATAGTCGGTAGGAGTTAGTAACTTGTTATTGATGATCAGGGGTAATCGTACATCCCAGTGACTAAAGGGAACTACCCTATTGTTTCTGGCCCATCTGTAAACATATTCATAGAACCGGGAGGGATTTGAGTGGTAGAAGGTATATGATTCACTAAACTCTTTTACCCCCAGTTCTTTCAGTTCCTGAGCGTCCTTTACTTTCTGCATCCTTAGTATGGTCAGGTTGTCCGGCAAGGGGCTCTTTTTATCCATCAGAAGGCCATCCAGTACTACAAAGTCCGTCGCGAGTTCCGCTGATTCGTTGGAAAAGGTATGGTTGGGAAGCCCCTGTGCAGCACTCCGTACCGATAACAGGCTGATAAGCAGATAACATATTATGAGGGAGCGAGTATTCATACAGTAGTATAAAAGGTAGTCATAAATAAGTCATTTCGTCCTGCTAACTACCCGCTTGTAGCCAGGTCACCTGCAGGGTAAACTAATTTTTGGACGATTGTGCCCCGGCATCTTGTACTTTGTAAGTACTCTTTGCGACATTTGCGTCACTATTCATTACTGACACACTGACCCCAGTACGTATGTTTCGTCTCCTTTTTGGCATCATATTCAAGTTAATCCTGTACTTCGTAATCCTCTCGGTGATATGGGTCGTGGTGCTGAAGGTAGTACCGGTATGGGTGACGCCGCTGATGCTGGTTCGTAAGGCAGAAGCGTCAGCAGAAGGACGAAGCACCGAGATCTACCACGACTGGGAGTCATACGAAAATATATCGAAGGAAGCAGCGCTGGCGGTAGTGGCCTCCGAGGACCAGAACTTTCCGAACCACTGGGGCTTTGACTTTGAGCAGATTCAGGATGCCCTGTCCGAGAACCGGAAGCGTGTACGCGGAGCCAGCACCATATCGCAGCAGGTAGCTAAGAATGTGTTCCTGTGGAATGGCCGAAGCTATATCCGTAAAGCGCTGGAAGCCTACTTTACGGTACTGATCGAGCTGATCTGGGGCAAGGAGCGCATTCTGGAGGTATACCTTAATGTAGCCGAAATGGGCAAAATGACCTTTGGCGTGGAGGCCGCCTCCCAGCGCTTCTATAACAAATCAGCCAAGGACCTGACCCGATACGAGGCCGCCCGCATTGCCGCTGTGCTGCCTAATCCCATTCGTTTTTCTATCAAGAATCCTTCATCCTATGTCAATAGCCGTACCGGCAAAATAGTCCGGCAGATGCGGGCCCTGGGCGGGCAGAAGTACATCGCGGACCTTTGATTCATCTCTCCCTACCGCACCTTTACAAGCTTCTCCACCGACACCGGGTCACCCTGAATAGTAATTCCCTGTATGGTAAGACGCAAGGTCTGGACATGATCTGAAAGTGGAAAATGCAGGGTGGCTTTTCCCAGATTATCAGTCTTAATCAGGGGTTGCCAGTATAGTACATCCCGCAGGTCAGGGTGGGCAGGTGCCGCATCGGGGCTGGCATAACGAGGCACGTAGTACTGCCGTTTCACCGGAAAGCCGGCCATGATAAAATCCGCAGTTTCTTCCCGGCCGGCTTTACCCTGCCTCCACTTTTTGGTAAATATGGCAATAACGCCCCCCGCAGCCCTGGCGCCATAAGCGGCTCCTCCTCCGTTAACCAGTAACTCGATCCGTTCTACATCCTCCGGATTCAGAAAGTTAAGTTCATCACCTGAACCGCTGGACGTGCCCTCCCTGGCAACTGCGTTACTGCTTATAGCTACACCGTCAACTATAAACAAGGGAGAAACCCTGCCCTCAAAATTGGCTGCGTCACGAATCGTTACCGAATAAGTTTCATTGGGGCCCTTCAGTACTTTCACTCCGGGTACCTGCCCCATGATCATTTCGTATACATTGAGATAGCTGCGCGATTTTTCGTCAAAAGTCAGGGAGTAGTCGGGTATGCCGTGGATACTGGTGCGCCGGGCGTTGCTTTCAGCGTCTTCCTTTTTGCCCTTGATCAGTACTTCCCGCAGGAGCCGCGCATCTTTTTCCCGGTACAGCTCCGGCGCACCCTCCTGGCGTAGGCGGGCCTGGGTCAGGTATTTTTCGTGGTTTTGTGCCCAGTCTGCTGGATTGCTCAGTAGTAAAGGTACTTTGGTAAATGTTGCACCCGGCGTATCTGGTACTACCCGGCCTTTGATGACCCGCAGGTTCTGGTTCATGATCACCACCCGGACCTTGCTGGTATCCGTAAACACCAGGCGTCCCAGCGTAAAGGTTCCTTTCGGACTGGCCTGTACCGAAGTAGAAAAATTATCCGACGAGCCGGTAAATGTAAACAGCAGCCGGGCATTGGGGATGGGCCGGTCGCGGGTATCGAGTACTTTACCCCGAAGTACCATGGCTGTGGGAGGGGCCGGAGTACCGGTGGCAGGAGTCGTCGGGAACTGCTCCCAGCTCAGCCGGCGCCAGCCCTGAGTGAGCAGCAGGTCGTCCAGCGCCCGGCGGGTAGCGGGCTGGTTGGTGTGGGTATAGTACCGGGGATTTTCGACCGTACCTCGCAGCTCACCGGACAGAAGCAGGTGCGTGTGCAGGTCCGCTGCCGCGGTATCGGCCGGTAGCTGGTCGGCGTCGGTTACTGAAGCTGACAAAACCGCGGAGAGCGGTTCGTTGGTACCATCCCGCACGAGCAGGCCCAGGGTCATCTGTTCCCGGGCGTCGTAGAGGTTTTTGTCAGGCACCAGTTCCACCCGAACGGGGCTTACCCGCTGCGGTATGTACACCAGCCGCTCGGCCCGGGGCTTCGCCTGCGCGTCAAAAAGGGTGACCTGCATCAGGCCCGGCGGTAGTTTAGCCGTAGGTATTTCAATACCGGCCTTTCCCAGCTGAAGCTGTAACTTGGCCTGCTGCTGTACCGTACCCTGGCTTTGCAGCACTACATATACCGGCTGGTGGTGCAGACTCCCGGAGGCAAGTATCTGTATTTTCAGCAGGGTACTGTCGCTGAGCCAGTCGGCCCGCAGGCTCAGCCCTTCGGCCCCGGCCTGGGGAAGTTTAAATTCATGTCCACCCACGCGGGCCCGGTACGTCTGGTCAGGAACAGGGGTGAGTTCAACGCTGCCCATACCCAATGCATTGGTACTGAATTCGGTTATTTCATTACCCTGATTATCCAGGACCTGACCGGAAAGGGCCAGCCCCCGGCCCCGGCTGTCCAGTGCTTTGATCCCCAGCCGGGTGGGGTGTCCGGCTACCCAGTAACCGCCCTCGGGCAGAAACTGCACGTCCGGGGCTGCATTCCGGCGGCGGGCATCCGGGCGGACGGGCTGGGTCCAGTTATATACCTGTACTAGTCGCTCAAAGGGCGGAAAGGGCTGATCCCGGTCTGCTTCGGTATAGGCGCGCAACCTGTAGGTACCCGTGGACAGAGTGTCCGACAGGCGTAAGTACCCGCTGCTCCGGTTATTATCAATTGGCAACCACTGGTGGGCCAGGGTACGTCCCTGCGCCGTGAGCAGCTCTACGTGCAAAGCCGGCTGCGACTCAGGTTCGGCCGTTGCCACGGTGGCCGCTGCCACGGTGGCAACGGCCACGGTACTTTCAATTTGGGGACTGCCTTCCTGTTTTAACAGATAGGCGCTTAGCCTGAGGGTATCGCCGGTAGTATACAAAGGCTTGTCAATGTGCAGAAATACGCCCGGCGCGTCAAGTTGCCGTAAAGCACGCCACTGATTTATGAGCGAGTCAAGTACCTGGTCTTTATCCAGCAGGGTACCCGTGGTAGCCGCTTCGGCCAGCAGGGGAGCTATGGCTGTACCGGCGGGTTTCCAGTCGGCGGGCAGTAGCCGCGCCAGCCGGTCCTGCCCCAGGTAACCCCGGATTTCCATTCCCATGGGTACCGATACCCAGCCGTCGGTCGTAACTACGGCCTGCTGCTGCGGCAGCGTCAGGATGGAATAGGCGTAGGGCATGTCGGTATAGGGCGAGTTGCGGGTATAGATGCGGGAGTGGAAAATTTCCAGCGGCTGTCCGGACCGGAACACCCGCTCGAAGGGCAGGTCGCCCGGACGAAAAAGGCTGTCCGGGACAATGGGTTTGGCCCGTCGAAGCCCCGAAAACTGCACGATGGGAGCCGTGGAAGAAGCGTCGGTCAGGGTCATATTGCTCTGGTACACCAGAAACCCCTCTTGTTCGTAGGTACCGGCGATCATACTGGCCAGCAGGTGCCGTGACGACCCCCGATAGGCTGCCTGCCGGTTGCGCTGCCAGCGCTCGGCCTGGTCCGGGGTTTCAGGTGTGAGTTCTTCGAAGCGGGTAGTACCTGCGTAACGGGTATTGAGCCGGAAGGTATCAAAATAGGTCATATCGTAGTAGATACGGTAGCCCAGTGCCCGGTTATCAATGACCAGTGGTGCGCTGGCGTGGGCGATTAGCCTGCCGCGATCTTCCGAAAACTGAACAACCGAATCATTGAGCAGGACGCACCGACCGGAGAAGGGGCTCTGTCCCAGTAGTTCGTCTACAAATTTTCTGAGCTGACGTTGTCTGGACCGGCTCTTGCGGCCTACTATTGTCACGCTAATCAGCTGATTGGCGGTGGGTTGTAGCTGAAAATTAACTGTACGGGCGGTGGTGCCGGTGAGTCGTACTACCTGGCGGGAGGTTTGGTAGCCCAGGTAGGTGGACACCAGTTCAATGGTACCTACGGGTACGCTCGTAAGTCGGTAGGTGCCATCTGCTCGGGTAGTAGTACCCAAGGTCGTGGTGTTGATGTACACGGAGGCAAAGGGGAGTGGTTCTCCCGTTTGGGCGTCGGTGACCCGGCCGGTGATCGTAGAGGTGCTGCGTGTCGGGCTAGCAGGTGCTGAGCCGGCCGGTACCTGCCGGGAACGGGAAGGTACGGTAGTAGGAACTTCGTAAATAAGGTAGCGACGCTCCTGTTGTTTTTCTACCTTCATACCTACCGGACGTAATAGCTCCGCCAGGTATTGATCCAGATGCGTGTCAGCTACTTTCTGGTTATCCAGCGTGAGTTGCTTATCCTGAATGGCCTGAGGGTTGTAGTTGAAGAAGATCTGGTAACGCTCCTGTAACTGCCGAAGAACGGTCTCAAGGGGAAGCGCCCCAGCAGGGCTTGGCTTCTGACCCCCGGGTTGCGCCAGGACTACCGGTACAAAGGTAGCGGGCAATAGGCTTGCCGACAGAAAAAGAGCCAGTAGTATTTTAGATAAAAGCTTCATACAAAGTGGAGAGTTTATATCAGATCCGTTGTATAATGACTTGCTTTCCGTTACACGTTATCTTTACTCCACAGGCTTTAGCAATGGTTTCCAGTACCAGTTGTTCGTCATTGGCGAGCATATTTCCGGTGAAGGTCAACCTCTTTAATGACGAGTCTGTAAATGCTACCTTAAGCCCGAAGTGGTCTTCCAGGGTATAAGCTATTTCCTGTAGAGTGGCCTGCTCAAACACCAGTACCTTATCCATCCAGGCCAGGTACCGGGCCGGATCGACTTGCTGCTTTCGCAGTACAGAGTCAAAATCGGATAGCTCCGCCAGGTCCCCCGGCTTCAGGAGCATACTTTCCTTATTGCCCCCATTTTTCTGGAGGTCTACCTTCCCCTCCGTAAGCAGGATCTGTACCTGATCCCGGCGATCCCTGACGTTGAACTGAGTACCCAGCACCCGTACATCCAGGTCCTGAGTATGTACGGTAAACGGAACAGACGTACCCGCCCTCTGGTACTTATTGACCCGGAAGAAGGCTTCACCAGTCAGCCACACCTCCCGGTTACCCGCCCAGTCGGTTTTATAGGTGAGTTGGGAGTGGCTGTTGAGGGTAACCTGTGATCCATCCGGCAGGCTTTCAGTTCGTACTTCCCCATACGCAGTATGCAGTTCGGTTGATTTACTGTTCCAAACGTACCAGCTTAGTAAACCCAGTCCCACGGTCAGGACCAGTATAGCGGCCATCCGGTACCACGGACTAAGTGAAACGTTGTGGTGCCAGGCCTTCTCCCCAGTTGCTTCCCGCTCGTGTCGGCGAGCTAAGGCTCCCTGCCATATCGCTTCTACTTCTGTGGGCGAGAGCTCATCCTCCGGGGGCAGGCTTTGTAGTACCAGCCGTGCTTTCTGAAGGACTTCACCCCGTTGTTCCGGCGCCTGCGCCAGCCAGGCAGCCCAGGTACCATCAGTATCCGAGGCAGGGTTCTTTACCCAGCAAAGAAAATCGTCATGCAGAAGCAGGTCTTCTAAGTGATCAGGAAGCTGACTCATAGTATAAGCGGATGGGGTTCTATAGGTAGTAGAAACAACCCACTCTCAACTAATCATTTTTGAAGAAATATTTTTTCGGCAGAAGGGGAAGGTCAGGATATATCAGCAGATAGGTAGTAGAGCACCAGCATAGCCGTAGAACCCGTAAGCAGATCACGAATAGCCTTGATGGCTTTAGAAATAAGATTACAGACAGCCTGGTAGGTGAGAGACATGATCTCGGCAATGGAGTGGTTGTCCAGGTCGTGGTAAAATTTGAGATAGATGATTTCCTGCTGGCGCCGGGTGAGTTTCCGGATGGCTTCCTGTACTTGCCTGCTATCGTCGGTCGCCGCCTGTGCCTGTATCAGTTCCTGTTCGTAGGAGGGGATCAGCCCGAACTGGTAGTCATCCGGTAGTTCTACAAAAGCATACTTATTACTTGCAGCCAGTATTTTTCTGCGCAGGGCTTTCATCAGGTAATTTCTGACACTGGGTGTCTGCGATATTGATTGTGGTTTACTGAGCAGGTCGGCAAAAAGATCCTGAATACAATCTTTGACCAGTGCAGTTTCGGCCCCAAACTTACGACCATAGGCATACAGCCGCTTAACATAACGTTCATAGATCACCGCCAGTGCAGCCTCATTGCCCTGGCGGTAAAGGTTCCAGAGCACTTCGTCCGTAGAGTATCGTAAGTCTTGCGTCATGACTGCCCCGATTGCTGCTATTTATCCAATATTTAATATATAGTAAATATAGTAATAGATGTAATACCTTGATAAGTAAGAAAGAGAGTCCAGTCCCCAAAACTACCTGTCCCTGGTTACTCGCTCAAAGGCGTGAAGTCATTCGGATTGTAAAGTAGTAGAAGCACATCGTGAGTTGATAAAAGAAAAATAATGTAACAAAGGGTAGTGGTTAGGGAGTTAAATGAATGGGTACCCCTGGCGGAATGGCGTGATTTTTTTGGGTACCCAGGGAGACTTTACCGGGTAATGGCTAATTTTTTTCTGAATAAGATTTAGCTAATTTGCCCGGATAAGCCTGATAAATGAATTCTGGTACACAATGAATCTAATCTATGGCAGAACAAGCAACTTCACTCATACCCGATAACATTGAAGGTCGCAGAAGGGTAGTAATAGAGCACGTAGTCCCCGAAATAGACGGCGGCATGTACGCTATAAAGGCTATTCCCGGCGAAACCATCACCGTCGAAGCGGACGTATTTGCCGATGGGCACGACAAGGTATCAGCTCGTCTGTTTTACAAGCATGTGGATGATCCGGAGTGGACGGAGGTATTTATGACTTTTCTGGTCAACGACCGCTGGCAGGGTAGTTTTTTAGTGGAGAGACAGGGACATTATATCTATACCATCGAAGGGTGGGTAGATCACCTGACGTCCTGGTGGCACGAAACCGAACTCAAGATAAATGATAAGCAGCACGTACGGATGGAGCTGCTCATGGGAGCCCAGTTCCTGGAAGGCATGATTAGCAGAGCCTTCGGCGATGACCAGGAGGCTCTCCGGAATGCGGCGGATCTGTTCAGGGATGAAAACCGCTACGACGACTCCATGCAGCTCTTTCATAGTTTCCGCATGCAGGAGTGGATCAACCGCTATCCCGAGAAACAGTACTTAACCCGTTACCGCGAGCTACCTGTGTGGGTGGATCGCCCCAAGGCGCAGTTCAGTGCGTGGTACTCCATGTTTGTTCGCTCGTCATCCAAAGATCCGAGCCGGGCAGGTACCTTCCGGGATCAGATCGAGCTACTACCCCGGCTGGCCGACTTAGGTTTTGATGTACTGTATATTCCCCCCATACACCCCATCGGGCACCAGTTCCGGAAAGGCAAGAATAATTCTGTAAATAGTCAGCCGGATGATCCGGGAGTACCCTATGCTATTGGTAGCGAGTTGGGGGGGCACGACGCCATCAATCCTGATCTGGGTACACTGGATGATTTTAAGGCCCTGGTAGCTGCTGCCAAAGAGTATGATATGGAGGTGGCTATGGACCTGGCTATTCAGTGTTCACCCGATCATCCGTGGGTGAGAGAGCATCCGGAGTGGTTTAAGATACGCCCCGATGGTACTATCCAATACGCCGAGAATCCGCCCAAAAAGTACCAGGATATTTACCCCATCAACTTTGAGAGTGAAGACTGGCGGGGGCTATGGATGGAGCTGCGCCGGATTATATTCCTGTGGGCCGAGTGGGGCGTACGCCTGATCCGGGTGGATAATCCGCATACCAAGGCGTTCAAGTTCTGGGAATGGGTTATCGCCGAAACCCGCAGAGAGTACCCTGATATGATATTCCTGTCGGAGGCATTTACCCGTCCTAAGGTAATGCAGCAACTGGCCAAAGTCGGCTTCTCACAGTCGTATACTTACTACACTTGGCGTACCCATAAGCAGGAACTGGAAGAGTACATGACCGAACTGACGCAGAGTGAGATGAAGTACTACTTTCGTCCCAACTTCTGGCCTAATACTCACGATATTAACCCGTACATGCTGCAGTCAGGGCATGAGCCACTGTTCCTGATCCGATACTTCATGGCGGCTACGCTGACTTCCAACTACGGTATATTCGGGCCTACTTACGAAATGATGGTACACGAAGCTTTCCCCGGAAAGGAAGAGTACCTCAACTCGGAAAAATACGAGGTCAAGCATTGGGACTGGAACAAGGAAAACAAGCTTACGTACCTGATCAGGATGGTTAACCGTATCCGGCAGGAAAACAGTGCGATGCAGTTTACCAATAACCTGCACCTGTGTACGATCCAGAACGACCAGATCATGGCCTACCTTAAGACGCACCCCAACGGAAACCGTATCCTGTGTGTGGTGAATCTGGATGGACAGAACAAGCAGGCCGGAATGGTACATGTACCTGCCAACCTGATCGGCAGACAGGACTGGCAGTCGTATACGGCTCATGATCTGCTTACCGGCCGGAAGTACACCTGGTCGGGTGAGTGGAATTTTGTTGAGCTGGATCCGTACGTGATGCCGTTCCACCTGTTCCGCATCGAAGATTAATACATAGCTCTGAGCGGTTCGCCGTAGTGATGCTGAATTAGGAATCCTGAAAGGAGTAAGGCTGCTGGTTTAGATGGGGAGAATAGAAGTACTTAGTTGCTCAATACTCTATATAAGCTCTTGTAGCCATACGTTCAGTTCCTGATTCAGCATCATTTATAATCAAGAATTAAAATCTCCCTCCTGCTCTCTGACCTAAACTGATACATGAAAAAAACAACACTACTACTGCTGTTGCTACCCGCGCTAGCCCTGGCTCAGAAGGACAATGAGCTGGCTCGTAAAGCTGCTCGTATCCATGCAAAGGCACTGACCATTGATACCCATGCCGATGTACCCATTAATATGATGAAGGACGGCTTCGATGTAGCGCAGGAACACCAGTTTGAACAGGATGGCTCGCAGATCGACTTCCCCCGCATGAAAAAAGGGGGCATGGATGCCATGTTCTTTGCGGTGTACCTGGGACAGGGGAGACGTACCCCAGAGGCTACGGCCGAAGCTAAGCAAAAAGCCCTGGCTATATTTGACAAGATCCACCAGGCGATCCGGGAAAACCCGGCAGTAGCCGGCCTGGCTACGACACCGCAGGATGCCTACCGGTTGCAGAAGGAAGGAAAGCGGGCGGTATTCATAGGTATGGAGAATGGCTGGCCCGTGGGAAATGATCTTTCCAACCTCAAGCAGTTTTATGACCTGGGGCTGCGGTACATTACGCTGTCGCACTCGGCCAACAACGCGATCTGCGACTCGTCTACGGACCCCGACGGACCGGAATACAACGGGTTGAGCCCATTTGGCGAAGAGGTAGTACGGGAAATGAACCGGCTGGGTATGATGGTGGATATTTCGCATGTATCTGACTCTACGTTCTATGACGTCATGCGCCTGACCAAGGCCCCCGCCATTGCTTCACACTCATCGTGCAGGGATCTCTGTGACCACCCGCGTAATATGTCTGACGATATGATCAAGGCTCTGGCTAAGAACGGTGGAGTAATCCAGATCAACTTTGTGCCCGATTTTCTGCGGAAGCCTTCGCAGCAGCAGGAGATTTCTATGAAGGCCCTGCGGATGAAACTCCGCCAGGCTGACCTCTCCGAAGCTGATAAGAAAGCCCTGTACGAAGAGCGGAAGGCCATGCGAGAGAAGTACGCGGCTGACATGCCCACCGTTAGTGATGCTGTCAACCATATAGAGCACGTCATCAAGCTCGTCGGGGTTGACCACGTGGGCATTGGTATGGACATGGACGGAGGAGGTCAAGTAGTGGGTTGCCGTGACGTCAGCGAGATCCGCTCCATTACCGAAGAACTCGTACGCCGTGGCTATTCGGCTCATGATATTGAGAAAATATGGGGAGGCAACATCATGCGTGTACTCGGGGAGGTTCAGCGGGTAGCCTCCAAAATGTAACCAGAGGGTGCAGAGCCGGAGCAGCCGCGAAAAAAGTCTATAAAATGCCAACATTCAGCCACTGAGCCTGTTCTTAGAGGTATACTTACATGTAATTCCGAACACTATGCATAACCAGTTAACTCCACAACTTCTAGAACAATTTTTGAAAAAGTGCCGGTGGTTTGCGGGAAAAGCACGCGAGATAGTTGACTGTTCGATCGATGAGTCCCTAAAGTTCGGGGATGCGTGGATAGGTATTGTGGTGGTCACGTATAAGGAAGGTGATAAGGAGTACTACCAGCTGCCGTTATCATTTCAGAATGACGTACCCAATGATCTGCCCGAACAGGGCTTAGTCGCGGCTTTACCCGAAGGCTACCTCATAGATGCCATGTACACAGATCAGTTTCGCCGGGATCTGTACGAGCGTATGTATAATTCCGAAGATACCTCCGAAGCAGACTCTTCACTGGTATTCCGTAAAGGCAAAGGACTGGATGATCAGGACCAGCCCGGGCAGATCCCGTCAAGGGTACTACCGGTCGACTCCAGTAACTCAGCCATGCTATTCGGCGATAGGTACTTCTTTAAGCTCTACCGGAAGCTGTTTCAGGAGACTAATCCAGAGGTAGAACTGGTCGAATTCATCACTGAAAACTCGTCCTTCCGGCAGATACCCGCTTTTTGCGGGAGCATAACCTGGCAACGCGAAGGAGTACCCGATATTACACTGGGTATGATGCAGCGTAAGGTAGATGCCAAGAAAGACAACTGGTCTACCACGGGTGAGTACATCGATGAGTTTATGCACGGAGTACCGCTCGAGGTATTTTCGATCAAAGAAAACCTGTTTGAGCAGGTAGCTTTACTGGGCCGACGTACGGCCGAAATGCACCTGGCCCTGTATGCTCCCGACGCGGGCAAAGAGTTTGCGCCTGAGCCTTTTACGGATGAGTACCGCCAGTTTCTGCTGAAGCGGATCACCCACCTGCTCGATACCCGATTCAACCTGCTGAACGACCGCTTTGACCAGCTACCTCCGGATACGCAGGAGATGGCAACCCGGTTCCGGGATTCGCGGAAGCTGATCGAAGAATTTGCTCAGGGGATACTAACCCGCCCATTAGGATCGCTCCGCATCCGTATTCATGGTGACTACCACCTTGGGCAGGTACTCAGCTCCGATAATGATTTTATCATCATTGATTTTGAGGGTGAGCCCGAAGCCAGCATTACCGACCGTAAGGTGAAGCATTCGCCGCTCAAAGATGTATCGGGAATGCTGCGCAGCTACCACTATGCGGTGTCTTCCAAGCTGTTTGATGGTACAGATACTCAGACTATAGACCCGCAACGGCTCCAAAAGATAACCAGCCGGTGGTATAACCTGATGAAAAGTACGTACTTTGAGGCCTATCTCGAGACTTTTGGCTGGCCGCACCCGCTTTTTAAGAGCCGGGCTGAGGTCAACTACCTGATGCTTTACTACCTGCTCGAGAAAGCCGTATACGAACTTGGTTATGAGCTAAGCTACCGTCCCGACTGGGTCAAGATACCCCTGAAAGGTATCGTGGACGTGGTCAGGGAAATCGAAATGCTGAGCGGACAGTAACCTTATCAGGATAAATAGAGAGAAAGTACTGGTTTTGGCAAGATAGTTTTGTGCAAAATGAGTAGATAGTTAAATAGTTCAGGGTGCTGCCTTCTGCTAGTACCCTTCATTTATAAATCGTATAAGCATAATGGCAAAATCATCAAATAAAAAGAAAAATCCCGAAACCCTAATAGAATCTCCAGAAATCACCAAAGAGAGCACCTCTTCGTGCGATGACATAAAGCCAGTAGAGTCCCTTTCCCGATTTACGGAACTGGATATCCATCTTTTTAGAGAAGGAAAGCATTATAAGCTGTACGATAAGCTGGGGGCTCACGTCATGGAGCATAACGGGGTAGTAGGTACCTACTTTGCGGTATGGGCTCCCAACGCGTCCAAAGTGTCCGTAATAGGTAATTTCAACTGCTGGAATCGTGAAGATCATCCGCTGTCAGCGCGCTGGGATAGCTCGGGTATCTGGGAAGGCTGGATACCTAACGTCGGAAATGGTGAGGTGTATAAGTACTTCATTCTTTCCAACAACGGACAGCACCTCGAAAAGGCCGATCCTTTTGCCTTCTGGTGTGAAGTAGCTCCCCAGACAGCCTCCATCGTGTGGGATACCTGGTACGAATGGAAAGATGAGGAGTGGATGCAGAGCCGTAAAGAAAAGAATAAGCTCAACGCGCCTATCTCTGTATACGAAGTACATCTGGGGTCGTGGCGTCGTGATCCATCTGAGCCGGATCGTCACCTGACTTATAAGGAAATAGCCGACTCTCTGGTACCTTATGTAAAAGAAATGGGATTCACCCACGTGGAGTTTATGCCCGTCATGGAGCACCCCTATACACCTTCGTGGGGGTATCAGATTACCGGCTACTTCTCCTGTGCTTCCCGAATGGGTAACCCCCAGGAGCTGATGTACCTCATTGAGCGCCTGCACCAGGAGGGAATAGGCGTGTATATGGACTGGGTACCTTCGCATTTTCCCGGTGACCCGCACGGATTGTATCGCTTTGACGGTACTGCTCTTTATGAGCACGAAGATCCGCGCAAGGGCTACCACCCCGACTGGAAAAGCTACATATTCAACTACGGTCGTAATGAAGTACGTTCGTTCCTGATCAGCAACGCCCTGTTCTGGCTGGATCGTTATCATACCGATGGGCTTCGGGTGGATGCGGTAGCTTCGATGCTGTACCTGGATTATTCCCGTAATCATGGTGAGTGGATTCCTAATGAATTTGGCGGACGCGAAAACCTGGAGGCCATATCCCTGCTACGCGAAATGAATGCCGCGGCCTACGGTGAATTCCCGGATATCCAGACCATCGCCGAAGAGTCTACGGCCTTCCCCGGCGTCTCACGGCCGGTGTTTGTAGGTGGTCTGGGCTTTGGTATGAAGTGGATGATGGGCTGGATGAACGATACCCTTAAGTACTTCGAAAAAGATCCGAGCTTCCGCAAGTGGCACCAGGATCAGCTGACTTTCAGTCTGGTATACAGCTTTGCCGAAAACTTCATGCTGCCGCTATCACACGATGAAGTAGTATATGGGAAAGGCTCCCTGGTGAACAAAATGCCGGGTGACGAATGGCAGCGTCTGGCTAACCTCCGCTTGCTGTTTGCGTACATGTTTACACACCCCGGTACCAAGCTCATGTTTATGGGTGGTGAATTTGGGCAGCCGTCGGAGTGGAATTTTCAGAAGAGCCTCGACTGGCACCTGCTTGAGCAAGACTCGCACAAAGGAATAGCCGAATGTATGAAAGCGCTTAATCAGCTGTATCGTAACGAGCCAGCCCTGTATGAGCATTCGTTCTCTGCCGAAGGCTTTGAGTGGATAGATACTCAGGACCGCGAAAACTCCGTGCTGGTGTATGCCCGTAAGGGAGTGGATCCGACTCAGGATGTTATTGTAGTACTTAACCTGACTCCAGTACCTCGCCAGAGCTATCGGATTGGGGTACCTACCAAAGGAGCCTGGCAGGAGATATTCAACAGCGACTCTCCAGAGTTCTATGGTAGTGGGAAGGTGAATGCTAAACCAGCTACCACCGAAAACAAAACCTGGCACGGGAAGCCGTATTCGATTACAATCGACCTGCCTCCACTGGGTGCTACTTTTTTCAAAAAGGTACAATAATCCGTTGTACCACCAGGCCAGATATTGTATCTGGCCTTTTTTTAGTGAAACAGCATTACATTTACAAACTCACAATTACCAATTCCATACTTAACTAATGAAAAAAGCAGTTCTGTTCCTTCTACTTTCCACCATCAGTATTACCAGTAGTTTCGCTCAGGGGTTTGAGCGTCGCGCGCCCCGCATCAATGCTGGAATTGACCTGGGTACTGGTTTCCAAGACGGAAGTTGGGTTCCATCTTTTCTTTACTATCAGAATCTGAGTGCCGCCCGGGCACCATGGCTACAGGTAGGCTGGGGGGTACGCGTGTGGGGGTACTACGGCGGAGCCACTACCCTGGAAGCTCCCGATGGAGCTTCGGGCTACGATAAGTTACGGGTAGGACGGGTATCGATGAATGGAGCCAGCTTCCTGCTGGGTGTCAACCTGCGCGTCAGTATTTTTGACCTGGGCGTAAATACCGATCTGTTTGGGATATCCTTCGGAAAGCGTCGGCAGGGATTATATTCCATCGCTAACGTAGCTGCGGCTACCGATTCGATTGTTGAGGAATACAATAATGAGTTCTTAGGTACAGCCCCGCGTAATTTGAATGCGCTGCCTTCGGTGTGGAAGGCCAATAACGGGCAGACCGAAGCGTACATACGCGTAAGGTTCAACGAGCAGGTGGGCTTAAAAGTAGGCTACACCGTAGGCAGAATAGCATACCGGACAGATGTAGCGCTCAACAACCGCCAGAGTCGGTTTTCAAGCTCGTTTGGCATGCCTTATGTAGCCTTATCTTTGCCACTTTACTAATTCTTTTTTCGGTTTTTTGGGTCTTCACTTTCTCCCGTATCGGTCTTACTCAGCAGGTTAAAGAGCTCAAAATGATTACGGCCTAGCTGGTCTTCCATATCATTGAGTTCTATCTGCAGGGCCTTGATAGAGATGGAGATTTCGACCACTGAGAGCAGAAGAGCCGCGATCTGAAGTACCAGAGCGCCTATAAACAGTACACGAGCCAGCTCCATCTGATTCTGGAAGAGCAGAAGCATACAAATAGCACTCAGGAGCAGGCTCAGGACAGCTGTGGCCTGGATGGTCCGGATCAGGCGCAGACGGGTGTGTAGGTTTTTGATCTGATCCACGACTACTTTTTCGGGATTCTGCTGAAACTGCTTGTGCAAGTCACGGATCAGGTTAGCTATGGCCAGAAAACGATTGGTGAAGGCAATCATCAGCAATGATACCGTCGAGAAAAGCAGAGCGGGGGTACTCAGGGTAAGTTCCATCAGAACGTGGATTTCATATTTTAGCTAATAAACAAAAAATGCAGGAAAATTTAACCGACTCGCACAAATACAATCTCTGGAAAAACAAGCTCACAAAGAATGGTATGGATGTACACCGGGTAGATGAGCTATACAGCCGCCGTAATGGCAGGGGCGAAATTCTCTTCTCGCTGCTCTATACTGATGCCACAACCCCTGAAGGCGACAAAATCCCACCAATCTGTTTTCTGAAAGGAGAGGTAGTAAGCGTGCTGGTATGCTTCATAGAAAAAGAAACCCGTCAGAAGTACCTGCTCCTGGTCAAGCAGCGCCGTATCTGTGACGGCTCCCACACCTACGAACACCCGGCCGGTATGCTCGATAGCGAGAGTGACGCGGCCGCCGTAGCAGCCCGTGAAGTGTGGGAAGAAACGGGTATCGAAGTCCGGAAGGAAGACCTGGTACGGCTCAACAGCGAGCCTTGCTACCCATCAACGGGGACCAGCGACGAAGCCATGTACTTTTTTTATATTGAAATAGAGCTGGCTGCCGATCAGATAGCTTCTTACCACAACCAGGCGCAGGGAGTAGCCTCCGACTACGAACGTATCACGACCCATGTAGTCTCCTTTGTTGAAGGCCATCACCTTATAAATAACAGCAACGGTATCCTGCTCAACTATCTGTATCTTAAAGATGTAGGCGACTGGGAACTGCTGAAAGCCCTATAAGTAGCTATTTTAGTTGCGAGGAATTTAGCGCCATTGTTGACAACTACAAACTTTTGCTCTTATATTTGCTGCCCATTGCTACCAGATACCACTTCGCACCCGTAGTTCAATGGATAGAATTTCGGTTTCCGGTACCGACGATAGGGGTTCGAATCCCTTCGGGTGCACAACCCGCTGATCATATCAGATCAGCGGGTTTTCTTTTATGTAGCCAATCCGGCAACGGCTCATATATGGAGCTGTTTTTGCTAAAGTGAAGTATCTTGAGGGAGATATTTGTATCGTTTACTCAATACAAGGTACTTTTTTTATCAATATCCACATCCTGGTCGTTTAGTAGTAGAGGCTGTTGTTCAGCAGGGTAAGAAAGTACTGAACTAACCTAGGAGAGTTGGAGCAGAAATGGGCTTAGTAGTAGGTTGAATACTGAGCAGAAACGGCCTATTATGAAGCAGTTTAAAACACTCAAATCACAATTAAGATGAGAAAGAGCTTTACGCTGGTTTTATTGATATGGATTACCGTAGGATGTAAGAATAATGATTCTGATGCACCTGTGCCGATGGAGCAGAGCGTTCATCTGCGCCTTGGAAACCCTACTAACGCCAAAACCGATGATATTGTAGATGCTGACAACTTTTTGATGGTGAGGCAGCAGTATGCCCTGAGCTATAATAGGAGTAAGGGACATGCCAACTGGGTGTCCTGGGAGCTCACCAGGGACTATCTGGGAGAGGGCGGACAGCAGCAGGATTACCTGGCTGATCCTACATTGCCGGATGGCTGGTACAAGGTGCTGCCCAGTGACTTTACCAACTCCGGTTTTGTAATGGCAAACCTGTGCCCCCAGGCTGATCGATCCAAGTCGGTTGTAGATATAACGGCTACCAATTTGATGACTAATGTAATACCACAAGCATCTGAACTGAACCGCCAGTCCTGGACCAAGCTGGAAGAGTACTGCCGTGATCTGGCTAAAAAGGGGTATCGCCTGTATATAATAGCGGGTACCTATGGCATAGGCGGAGTAGGTAGCAAAGGGGTTGTACTCCGGATTAAGAATCAGATTAATGTACCTACCCGCATTTACAAGGTCATTGTGGCTATTCCGGATGGAGGTACGATAGAGCAGATTACCGAATTCACCCCGGTAATAGCGGTTGATTTTCCCAACTGGTCCAGCATAGTAAATAATAAGAGCTGGAACAGCTTTATCACTACCCCGGACGATATTGAAAAAAACGCGGGAGTAGCCTTCTTTACAAACTTACCGGAACCACTTCGTAATAAACTCAGGACCGTTCGCTTTGATCCTGCGAAATTGCCACTGTGATAACAGGTACATGGGCAGGGTAAATAACGCCCGTACATATACATAGTATTTGGTAGTTGGTACCGTTAAACTTCGTATGCCTTCTAGACCTTAGCCCGAAGGAGCTGTACTACTTTGAAGCAGTAAAAGCCACTGGTGAAGGAGGCTACCGTAGTGATGAGATAACAGGTAACTAGTATAGTCATAGAAGTAGCCATTAAAGATCTTGCACCAATACCCTGGCTGACCATCATGTTTGAGTTACCGTACTACTGGTCAGCCTGATTATTTTCTACTAAAAAATCATACCCCTGCACCTGCTTCACCTTTTCCCTTTTAACTTTTTGTAACTGCTGTTGCTATAATGCCGCAGAAGTTCTTATAAGTAGCACTTAGGCTACAAGTCTGGTGTACACTTTTGTGCCAGATAGTGCGTAAAGCGTATAAACTTAAGGCTAACTACTACCGAAGAATCATAATATCTGTATGTACAATAGGAGATAGCTATTTGCTGATTTGTTTGTATCTTTTTATTGATACATTTATACGCAATTCTTTTGGGTTTAGTAGTACGACCACACCAGCACACTATGCAGAAAAACCCTGATACTTCACGGCGTACCTGGCCCTATGTAGCCGCTATCGCCGTGACAAATTCTCTACTCTGGTTACTGATAGGCTGGGGGGTCACCTATATCTTCCCCTCGATTCCCTTCTGGATTTTTCTAATTGTAGGGCCGGTGGCCGGTCTGATTGTCGCTATCGCCCTGTATCTGTTCATCAACGCAAAGACGGGTAAGAGAGGAGAAGATCATCTCTGATAGCTTCTGCCTGACTTCAGGTGCCTAAAATAGATAATTCTGAATAGTAGTACTACGGCGAAAAATTATTTTTGGTCTAGGATAGTAAGTGGCATTTTCTTTGCTATTTTAGCTATTGTAAAGAAGTAAACAAATCACCCTCCCTATCAATATGAGTAGATTAGATGATTCGTTAGCTCTAGCCGAGAGCTTGATCAGGCACGCCATGACCAGCAGGCCCAGTAGCATTCAGTTTGCAATAAGCCAAAGTAACATTAGTGTCATCACGCTGGGTATCTATTTTAATGAATACCGAGGCTTGGCATTGATGTACGGACGTCCTTTCGTTGAGCAGATCATTAATTATTTTGAAGGCAGAGAAGAGTACGAGGCCTGCGCCTTTATTCTGAGACAACTGGAAGATCTGCGTTTTGAGCTGAATTATATTCCACAGATGGCCGGTGTTCAGCTACAGGCTTTACCGGCCTGACAAATTAGTGGAGCAGACTACCTGCCAAACCTGTATAGATAGCTGGTTGACAAGTAGTCTGCTTTATTAGTACTCGTACCATTCTCCCCACCACTGTTGTAGCTTCTTTCGGATTTCTTCTTCCCGGGCATTGCGGCCGGGCTCAAATAGCTTTGTACCTTTTAGTTCGTCGGGCAGAAAGTTCTGTAGGGCAAAGTTGCCTTCATAGGCGTGAGCATAGTGGTACTCTTTGCCGTAGCCAATCTCCTTCATCAGCTTAGTAGGCGCGTTGCGCAGGTGCAGGGGAACGGGCAGGTGTGCCGTTTTCTGGGCCAGCGCTATGGCGTCGTTTATGGCCGTATAGCTGGCGTTACTCTTAGGTGAAGTAGCCAGGTACACCGCTACCTGCGACAGAATGATGCGGCTCTCGGGATAGCCAATCATCTTGACGGCCTGCATACAGGCATTAGCCATGATAATGGCCGTGGGGTTGGCATTACCTATATCTTCCGAAGCCAGGATCAGCATGCGCCGCGCTATAAATTCAGGATCTTCTCCGGCAACGATCATACGCGCCATCCAGTACAGGGCCGCGTTGGGATCACTGCCTCTTATCGACTTGATAAAGGCAGATATAATATCATAATGCTGCTCGCCGGATTTGTCGTAGCGGGCTATATTCTGCTGGGCCGTCTGGGTTACCAGCTCGTCCGTTATTACCACCTCCGGCTTTTCACCCTCGGCTAGTACTACCAGTTCGAGCAGATTGAGCAGTTTGCGCCCATCTCCACCAGACAGCCGGAACAAGGCATCGTACGACTCAACCTTGATATTTTTCTTCTGTAGCCACTCGTCCTTTTCCAGCGCCCGGCTCACCAACTCTTTCAGCTCCTTTTCGCCAAATGCCTCCAGTATGTACACCTGACAACGCGACAGGAGCGCCGAATTGACCTCAAACGAGGGATTCTCGGTCGTAGCACCTATGAGTGTCACCTGGCCCTTTTCTACGGCCCCCAGCAGCGAATCCTGCTGGCTCTTATTGTAGCGGTGAATCTCATCAATGAACAGGATGGGGGAGAACAACCCCGATGGCCTTGAAAGAACTTCCCGCAGGTCCTTCACTCCGGAGTTAATAGCACTCAGGCTATGAAAAGGGCGGCGGGTAGCTTCAGCCATCAGCAGGGCCAGGGTAGTCTTACCGACACCGGGAGGCCCCCACAGGATCATAGAGGGAATGGTGTTGTTCTCAATGGCCTTTCGCAGCGGTCTTCCTTTACCCAGTAGCTTTTCCTGACCTACGTAGTCATCAAGGGTACGTGGTCGGAGGCGTTCGGCAAGGGGTGTGGTCAATGGGTTCATGGCTGCTTGTATAGCTTGTGATGATAAAGCAAAAAAAGGAGATTAATCTTTCAAAACCAATCCGCCTATCGACCTGCCTTCCACTTACGCCACTGCCGGGCGTAGTACCACTGGTACGGGAGCATAAGCCACTCGAACAACTGCTGGGGGAAGCGCGTAATCCGGAAGAAAAGTGACGGGTAGATAAATCGTTGGTTCTTGCGGATGCCACGTAACATCGCTTGGGCTACTCGTTCGGGAGTTTGCGAAGGCCAGGGCGTATCGGGCACCTGGCTTGTAGTATCCGCGATGGAGTGTCTGAAAAAGGAGGTACGGGTAGCAATAGGATAGACAAGTCCAACCGTAGGCATGCCCCTGTCCTCGTAGCGGTACGCATCCAGGAACCGATCCAGAGCGGCTTTGGTAGCCCCGTAGACGGCATAGCCGGGTATACCAGTCTTGGCCATGGCCGAGGCAGTGATCAGCGTGTAGTGTGGACTATTTGGATTCAGCTCTTTCATCTTTTGAATAGTATACAGTGGTGCGTATACGTTAAGCTCAAAGATGCTCCGCAGGTGTTCCCAGTCTGCCTGTGCCGGATAGCTTTCGTAGTAGGCAAAGCCGGCGTTGGCTACAAAAATGTCTGCTCCACCCATTTGTACTCGGGCAAAGTCAAATAGAGCATCCAGCGTAGCCTTTTGTGACAGATCGCCAACGAAGGGGACTATTCGTGGCATATTCGGGGGCAGCTGACGGATGAGCTCCATCAACGAAGGTTCGTCCCGGTCGGCGGCTATGATGGTTTGTGGCTCGAAGGATAGGAGCTGCAACAAAAAGGCGCGGCCTATTCCAGAGGCCGCGCCGGTTATTATAATCCGTTTATTATGTATTTCCAACCTTATAGGTATGGTTTATCATCAAATGGTTACGCGCTCCAGGGTCATGTGCTTCTTGAGGTTACTCAAAGCACCAAATACAAGGTTGTATACCGACTGGATGTTGATTTTCATCAGATCAGCGATCTCCTGGTTGTTCATATTCATGTAGAATTTCAGGAAGATAGCTTCGCGCTGACGTCGGGGGAGGCGGTTAAGGGCCAGGTTAAGGTGTTGATTGGTTGAGTCAAATTCTTCCTCAGAGATCAGGTGGCTTTCGTACGATGGAGTATTGATGTGCCAGTATTCAACCGGGATGTCTTCGTTGCTGGTGTGTTTTTGCTGAGCGTTGAGATGGCGAACCAACTTGCGCTTGATAGAAGCCATCAGGTAGAAACGTACTGAAGTAGTATCGCCGATGGTTGTTCTGTTGCGCCACAGTTCCACGAACAAGTCGTGAATGCAGTCTTTAATAAGAGGCTTATCAATGGTGAACTGCGAACAATACTGGTAGAGGATGTGTACGTATGACTGGTATAGACAGGCATAAGCGCTTTCATCACCCTTACGGAACTGATTCCAGAACCGCAGTTCTTCTTCTTGTTTGTATCGAACGTGTGCCATTAGAGAGGTTAGAAATGGTTAGGTTAGGATTAAGGGTCATTTTTACACTTGTAAATATATTCATAATAAAACGTTAAAAAAAAATATTTTCAACATATTATTTTACCAGTATGCAAAAAGTATACAAGTATGTATGCATATTATCCAATTTTGCCAAACGTTGATACGAACTGGAAATGGTCTCCGTCAAAGAGGCCTTTATCGCTTAATTTTAGGGAAGGAATGACCAGGAGGGCCATAAATGACAGAGTCATGAAGGGAGACTGGAGGGTACTACCCAGTTGGTTTTTTACAAATTTGTCTATACTTGTATAGTGCTCTGCCACTTCGTAACCGGTTTTGTCGGTCATAAGTCCGGCTATGGGCAAGGCTAATACATGTTGCTCACCTTTGCCGACTGCGGCTACGCCACCCTTTGCTTCGATCAGGAGATTAACTGCCTGACATATAGCATCGTCATCGCAGCCTACGGCTACTATATTATGGGAGTCATGACCTACCGAAGAGGCAATAGCGCCGGTTTTCAGGCCAAAGTTTCGGATAAAGGCTACAGCCGGTGGGGTATCCTGGTAACGATTAACTACGGTAATCTTAAGCAGGTCGCGGGTTGGGTCAGCCTGTATAGTACCCTGTATAGGAGTGACGGGTTCCAGAAGGGCATTGGTAATAAGCTGGCCTTCCAGAGCCTCGATGACCCGTACAGCCGTTGTATCGCCGAGTGCAATACAAGTAAAGTCTTCAGGCTGCTTGGGTGTACAGTTGAACTGATTAATGTGTTCGCTGCGGAGGTCAGGCAGTAGGGACTGGCCGCGCTCGGCTACTACCTCGCCATTAAGGTAGGTGCGCAGGATCGTAAAGTCAGTCAGGTTGTCTACCACAATGAAGTCAGCCGCATCGCCTTCACGCAACAGGCCAACGGGCAGGCGGTAGTGTAGGACGGGGTTAAGACAAGCCGCCCGTAGTACATCAAAAAGCTTGTGGCCTTTGGCTAATGCCCGTTTTACCAGCAGATTGATATGGCCCTCCACCAGGTTATCAGGGTGCTTGTCATCGGAACAGAACATGATCCGGTTCGGGAACTCAGCCAGCAGGGGAATCAGAGCCTCAAAGTTGCGGGCGGCACTTCCTTCCCGGATCAGGATGTGCATCCCGTAGTCAATCTTCTCCCGGGCTTCTTCGTAGGTAAAGCATTCATGATCGGTAGAGATGCCCGCTTCGGCGTACTTGCGGGCCGCCTCGCCCCTCAGACCGGGAGCGTGACCATCAATAGGTTTATTAAAGGCTTGCGCTAGTCGTAGCTTAGCCATCATATCGGGGTCCTCATTAAGTACCCCCGGGAAGTTCATCATCTCAGCCAGGTACCCAATTTCCTTCATGCCCAGCAGGCGACGAACATCTTTCGGGGTCACAGTGGCTCCGGCTGTTTCGAAAGCCGTGGCGGGTACACAGGAGGGGGCTCCAAAGCAAAACTTAAAGGGTACCCGCTTGCCATCCTGAATCATGTACTCCACGCCGGGTATACCCAATACATTGGCTATTTCATGGGGATCCGATACCGTAGCGACCGTACCATGTACCACTGCCAGACGGGCAAACTGCGCCGGCGTAAGCATAGAGCTCTCAATATGGACATGGGCGTCCACAAAGCCCGGCAGCAGGTAGGGTAGGGAGGTGTTTTCTTTGCCTTTGGCCACAATACTGACTATACGCCCGTTGTCAAAACTTACTTCGGCTTCCTGAATGGTCTGGTCAAATAGGTTCAGTACGTTGGCGTTTATCATGGTAAGGTAAGAGTAGTAAGGCTAAAACGAGTTGTAATTAAACTATCCTATCAAAGAAAAGGATTCTCTGGCAATAAATAAAAAGTGAGTTTTATAAAAAATTTAGATGTTGTAAGGGTATATCCTCTACTTTCGGTCTTACTTTGTGGATTAAATTATCAGTTACCTATGTCATCGTCAATTCTTAAAATACACCCCAGTGACAATGTCATTGTGGCCCTGCGGGACTTGCCAGCCAATGCTACGGCTGAGTGGGGGGGTGAGCAGTACCTCCTTCCTTATGGAGTGAACGGAAAGCATAAATTTGCTACTGAAGATATAGCGCCCGGTGGGGCGGTTATTATGTATGGGGTACTGGTAGGGCGGGCTACCCAGCCTATCCGTCGTGGCGAGCCTATCACTACCTTCAACCTCAAGCATGACTCCGAAGGATACAGCACTGCCAAGCGTCAGCCCTACTCATGGACTCCGCTGGATGTAAGCAAGTGGACCGACCGTACCTACATGGGGTACCATCGTCCTGACGGCCGGGTAGGTACCTACAACTATTGGCTGGTGGTACCACTGGTATTCTGCGAGAATCGTAACGTACTTATTCTGAAGGATGCTTTCGAGAAGGAACTCGGCTATGCACAGTCAGATATGTATCGGCAACAGGTCCGGGAGTTTCTGCGTGCGTACCAGCAGGGCGGGGATTTCGGTGGGGTGAATGACTTCCTCTCGGGTGGAAGTACCTCTGCCCGTGTAGCCGGTGCCGCTGACCGTCCTTTCCGTAATGTAGATGGAATCAAGTTTCTGACGCACGAGGGAGGCTGTGGAGGTACCCGTCAGGATGCCAATACGCTATGTGCCCTGTTTGCCTCGTACGCGGTACATCCCAACGTAGCGGGTGTGACGGTATTGAGCCTGGGTTGTCAAAACTCCGAGCTGCAAACGCTGGAAGATGAAATCAAGAAGCGCGACCCGCACTTCAATAAGCCCATGTATGTATTTGAGCAACAGGCAGGAACGGAGTACTCGCTGATGTCGGGTGCTATCAAGCAGACTTTCCTTGGGCTAGTAGAGGCCAATAAGCAGGAGCGCGAAGCGGCTCCGCTTACCAAACTTTCGGTAGGTCTCAAGTGTGGTGGATCAGATGGATTCTCGGGTATATCGGCCAATCCGGTACTGGGGCATCTGTCGGATATCATCGTATCGCTGGGTGGACAGACCTTGCTGGCAGAGTTTCCGGAACTACACGGTGTGGAGCAGGAATTACTGAACCGCTGTGTGACCGAGGAGAAAGCCGCTAAGTTTGAAAAACTCATGCGTGACTACTCTTCCAAGGCCGACGCCGTGGGGTCAGCTTTTGCATTTAACCCTTCGCCCGGTAATATCAAGGACGGACTTATCACGGATGCCATCAAGTCGGCAGGAGCGGCCCGCAAGGGAGGTAATGCCCCCATTGCCGATGTACTTAACTATACCGAGCGGGCGAATGGATCCGGCCTGCATCTGGTATGTACTCCCGGTAACGATGTAGAGGCTACCACGGGCAAAACAGCATCCGGCGCTAATATTATCCTATTTACTACGGGACTGGGTACACCAACTGGTAACCCCATCTGTCCGGTGGTGAAGGTATCTACTAATACTGCCCTGGCTAACCGTATGCCGGATGTAATCGACTTTGACAGCGGTCCGGTAGTATCGGGTGAGCAGTCCATTGAGCAGAATGCCGAAGCCCTGCTTGAATGTATCATCAAGATATCAAGTGGTGAAGTACTGACCAAAGCGCAACAACTCGGTCAGGATGACTTTATCCCCTGGAAGCGCGGGGTATCCTTGTAAAAGGAGAAAAGGTAAAAGAGGAGGAAGGGAGAAAAGGTAAGAAAGGAGGAAAGTGAACAGATTAGCAGACTTTTCTCCTCTCCTCCCTTATTCCATTCCTCCTTCTAATTATTCTTTTCAGCCGCCAGCTTCATAATCTTTCCGTCGCCGTAGTTCAGGAAGTAGAGTTCGTTATTGGCATCTACGCCAAAGGCAGATATTGTACCTGAGAGATCCGTTAGCAGGCGATTGGCACCTGCTTTTTCGCCATCAGATTCCAGCGCCCATACCTTACCGCTTACGAAGTCGCCGTAGATGTACTTGCCTTTCAGATCCGGTAGGTTATTACCACGGTATACAAATCCTCCCGTTATTGACTTGTCGCCGTTGCTCTGGGAGTAGGTGTAGATGGGGGCTACCAGCCCCTGCTCCTCACAGTTGGAAGTAGGGTTGAAGCAGTCCTTCCCTTCCTTAATGCGCCAGCCGTAGTTTCCTCCGGCTTTGATGATATCAATTTCTTCGATGGAATTCTGTCCCACGTCTCCGGCCCACAGGGCACCGGTCTGGCTGTCGAAGCTCATCCGCCACGGATTCCGCAGACCATACGCGTAAATCTCCTCCCGGCCCTGTTGCGGATTGCCCTTGTAAGGGTTACCATCAGGTATACCGTAGTTACCTTTAGTAGTAGCATTCACGTCCAACCTAAGGATAGTACCCAGCAGGTTGTTACGGTTCTGGGCATTGTTTTGGGGATCGCCCCCGCTTCCTCCGTCACCCACCGATACATACAGGTGCCCATCCGGCCCGAACTTGACGGCACCTCCGTTGTGGTTGGAGTAAGGCTGGGGAAAGGTGAGCAGGATCGTCTCGCTGGCCGGATCAGCTGTGTTGGGATTGGACGGATTGACTTTATAACGGGCTATCACCGTTTCGAGCGGACTGGAGCGGGTATAGTTGACAAAGAAGTAGCCGTTGGTCCGAAAGTCGGGGTGAAAGGCCAGGCCCAGCAAACCGCGCTCGCCGCCATCGGTCACTTTACTTTTTATATCCAGGAATACCTGCGCTGAATTGGCGTCCGCTTTGTTCTCAAATACCCGGATTACCCCCTCCTGTTCCAGTACAAACAGACGGTTAGAGCCATCAGGCGCATAGGTCAAATCAACGGGATTGTCGAAATCCAGATTAGGAAAAGCTTCCGCTGTTGTATAGGCGGCTGTATTGTTATCCGGCCCCTGCGGACCCGATCCCGGATCCTGCTCCGAGGAGCTGCAGCCGATGAGGAGAATAAGGCCTAGAAATGCCTTATTAGACCTTGAAATAGTCGTTTTCATAGATGTATAATTTTATGAGTACAACCTTCTGTAGAACAATTTGTTAGGACGCACCCCTATTCTGGCTCATTTGTAAGTAATACAAAGAAATCATCCCTGATTAGCGTTCTCCACAAAAAGTTATGTAGTTTCATGGTTATGTTTGAAAAACAACGTCCTCTTACTAATTGAATTGTTCTAAACCTACCCAGTAGTTCACTCAGCCTATACAATTACAATGTTCCGATTAGATAATAAAGTAGTACTCGTAACCGGCGGAGCCAGCGGAATAGGCCTGGCTATCTCGCAGACATTTGCCAGACAGGGAGCCTATGTACATATTCTCGAGCTAAACATTGATCTGGCCAGCCAGGTGGCTGAGGAGATCAAGCAGGAGGGCGGACAGGCTCAGGCGCATAAAGTAGATATCTCAAAGCAGGCGGATGTGGTAGAGGTGATCAATCAGATCGCTGAGCAGCATACCATCAACATACTGATCAATAACGCGGGTATTGCTCACATAGGCAAGGCTCATACTACCTCCGAGGAGGACTTTGACCGTATAGTCAATGTCAATATCAAGGGGGTGTACAACTGTCTCTTTTCCGTAATCCCTCACCTACAGAAAGCGGGTGGTGGCGTAATCCTGAATATGGTATCCATTGCGGCTACGGTAGGTATACCCGACCGCTTTGCGTATTCGACCAGCAAGGGCGCTGTTTATACCATGACGCTATCGGTAGCCAAAGACTACCTGGCCGATGGCATCCGCTGCAACAGCATTTCACCCGCCCGGGTACATACTCCTTTTGTGGATGGCTTCATTGCTAAAAACTACCCCGGACAGGAAAAGGAAATGTTCGACAAACTTTCCAAAACGCAACCCATCGGTCGTATGGCGAAGCCCGAGGAAATAGCCGGACTAGCCCTGTATCTCTGTTCCGACGAGGCCTCTTTCATCACCGGCTGCGACTACCTGATCGACGGTGGATTCGAAAAACTGAACAACTAATTGAATGATTGAATGTCAAATGCAAAATGTCGATAAACTAGATTTTAAATCGACAATCAGCATTCGACATTCGAAAATACCATATACTCTAAACTCATAAACTCTACTTACGAATGAAACTCTTTCGCTTTGGCGCATACGAAAAGGAGAAACCAGGTGTACTGCTTCCTGATGGACGAATGATTGATATCTCCGCTTTTGGAGAAGATTATAACGAGACCTTTTTTACGACCGGTGGTCTTGAGCGACTGGTCGAGTGGCTCCCTGCCAACGCGGATGCCTGTCCGGTAGTGGAAGAAGGCGTTCGCTACGGTTCCTGCGTAGCGCGTCCGTCCAAAATTATTTGTATCGGACTCAACTACGCCCGCCACGCGGCCGAGTCAGGCATGGAGCCCCCCAAAGAGCCGGTTGTATTCTTCAAGGCGACTACGGCACTTTGCGGTCCAAATGACAATGTAGTGATCCCCCGCAACTCTGTTAAGACCGACTGGGAAGTGGAGCTGGCGGTAGTAATAGGCCGTCGGGCCAGTTATGTGGAAGAGGCCGAAGCCATGGACTACGTAGCCGGGTATGCCCTGCATAATGACTACTCTGAGCGGGAGTTTCAGCTCGAGCGCAGCGGGCAGTGGGTAAAGGGCAAGAGCAACGATACCTTCGCACCGCTGGGACCTTACCTGATTACCAAAGACGAAGTAGCCGATCCGCATAACCTGCGCCTGTGGCTCTCTCTGAATGGTAACAAGATTCAGGATTCGTCTACATCAGACCTCATATTTGGCATTCCAAAGCTGATTAGCTACCTCAGCCAGTTCATGACCCTGCTTCCGGGCGATGTGATCTCAACGGGTACTCCCGAAGGAGTAGGTTTGGGCATGAAGCCACCGGTATACCTGAAGCCCGGTGATGTAGTTGAACTGGGTATTGAAGGCCTGGGTGAACAGCGCCAGACGGCCGAAGCCTGGAAACCCCGCGTAGCTCTGGTGTAATCTGTAACTTATTGCTGACTCATGACCATTGACGCACATCAGCATTTCTGGATTTTTGATCCCGAGCGTGATGCCTGGATCACTCCCGAAATGGAGGTAATACGTCGTAATTTTCTGCCGGCTGATCTGGGGCCCGTACTGCGGGCCAATGGCATCGATGGCTGCGTGGCCGTACAGGCCGCGCAGTCAGAGGCAGAGACCCAGTTTCTGCTTCAGTTATCCGAAGCCAACAGCTTTGTGAAGGGGGTAGTAGGCTGGGTGGACCTGCGGGCTGATAACCTTTACGACCGTCTGGAGTTTTACTCTCAATTTGAAGAGCTGAAAGGCTTCCGCCATGTAGTACAGGCTGAGCCGGATAGTTTTCTCCGGCAGGCTGATTTCATCAAGGGAGTCCGTCAGCTGGTAGCGTTTGACTATACCTATGACATCCTGATCTATCCTACGCAGCTGGAGGCAGCCGCTTATTTTGTAGAGCAACTTCCGGAAGTAAAGATGGTCATAGACCACCTGGCGAAGCCTTACATCAAAGACGGCAGGGTCGACGACTGGGCAGCCGCTATGCGGCGAATGGCCCGGTACCCCAATGTCTACTGTAAGGTATCAGGTATGGTCACCGAAGCTGACTGGCACCTCTGGAAAACCGAAGATTTTCGTCCGTATCTGGATGTAGTATTTGAAGCCTTCGGAACAGATCGGTTGCTCTTTGGCTCTGACTGGCCCGTATGTCTGGTAGCTACCGAGTATGCCGAAATGAAGAATATCCTGGTAGAGTACATGGAAGGTTTCTCCGCCACCGAAAAAGAAAAAATATTTGGGTTGAATGCTGTCAAATTCTACAACCTGAACGATTAACACCACTATACAACCACTAATCTGGTAACTGCTTCACTGAATGGATCTATACTTACAAGATAAATACATCATCGTAACCGGAGGCGCGAAAGGAATTGGGGCGGCCATCGTACGAGGACTGGTGGCCGAAGGAGCACACCCCATTATTTTTGATCTGGATGAAGAAGCTTCCCTTGCCCTTTCAGAGGAGCTACAAAATGTTTCCTACTTTACTTTCGACCTGACGGATATAGACTTCTGCCGGAAAGCAGTCAATACCATCATCCAGAAGTACGGCCGTATCGACGGTCTGGTAAATAACGCGGGGATCAACGATGGGGTAAGCCTGCTCCATGGTACGCCGGAGGCTTTCGATAAATCGCTGCATCGGAACCTGTACCACTTCTACAACCTGACCCATTTTGTGGCTCCTGAGCTCAAAGCGACGAAGGGGGCTATTGTGAATATTGCTTCCAAAACCGCCATAACCGGTCAGGGAGGTACATCCGGCTACGTGGCGGCCAAGGGGGGCGTGCTGTCCCTCACCCGTGAGTGGGCGGTAGAGCTACTCCCATTTGGCATCAGGGTCAATGCCGTCATTCCGGCGGAGGTAATGACCCCTCTATACGAAAACTGGCTGAATACGTTCCCGGACCCGTTGCAGCAGAAACAGCTGATCGAGCAGCGAATTCCTCTGGGAAAACGTGTGACTACCGCTTCTGAAATTGCTGATACGGTACTATTCATGCTGTCTGAACGGTCATCCCACACGACCGGCCAGTGGCTGTTTGTGGATGGAGGTTATACGCACCTTGATCGCGCTATTTCCTAACAATGTACAGCTGTCTGCTGAGCAGATAGCTGTGCATTCAGATACTAAACCCTTTTTTACCAATTACTATTTATAACGTATGGCATCCATTCCGCCTCCTTCTGCGAAACCCTCCTCCAGGACTTCTTCTGCTTCGGGGAATAGCTATTTTCTCCCGCTGGCACTGGTGACCAGCCTTTTCTTTTTGTGGGGCCTGGCCAATTCCCTCAATGGTACCCTGATCAAGCAGTTTCAGATCGCGCTTGACCTGAATCGTTTTCAGGCCGGTATTATCGACTTTGCCTTTTACATGGGGTACTTCTTTATGGCCTTACCGGCGGGGTACTTCATGCGGCGCTATGGCTATAAGAAAGGCATCCTGTTTGGATTGATACTTTATGCGGCCGGAGCTTTTCTGTTCTACCCGGCAGCCTCGGTACGGGTATACGGTTTCTTCCTGCTGGCCCTATTTACCATTGCCAGCGGACTGGCATTTCTGGAAACGGCCGCTAACTTGTACGTAACGGTACTCGGTGACCCGGACAAGGCCGAATGGCGCATCAACTTCGCTCAGTCGTTCAACGGCATCAGCCTAATACTTGGGCCTATCATCGGAGCCCTTTTTATCTTCGCCAAGACCGAATACACCACCGAAAGCCTGGCCGCCATGCCGGCCGTCGAGGCGGAACAGATCCGGATTCAGGAGGCACTCTCGGTGCAGGGGCCTTATCTGTTTATAGGGGCGCTGGTCTTATTTGTAGCCCTGTTATTTACAGTAACCCGCATGCCTGAGCCCGTAACTGAAGATGAGTACGATGCAGGTAACAATATCTCCATTATGTCCCTCTTCCGTCATCGCCACCTGACGCTGGGTATCATAGCTCAGTTCCTGAACGTAGGCGCGCAGACGGTACTGTGGGGGTACTTCGTAGATTTCAAACTGGACTTCTCACGGGAAGAGCACTGGTCACTGGCCGAAGGCTACATGAATCTGATCAACTCTATCTCGGGTACTACCGCCGAGCTGACACCAACCCAGATTGCCGGCTACCATGCCTCTTTCGCGCTGGTGCTGTTTATGCTGGGGCGATTTGTAGGTACTTCGCTGATGTCCCGCATCTCTTCCAACAAGGTATTGACCTGGTACGCAGCGGGTGCTACCATACTGATGCTGGCGGCTATGCTTACCGGAGGGCTTACCGCCGTGATCTGCCTTAGCCTGACTTACTTCTGCCACTCTATCATGTTCCCGACCATATTTGCCTTGTCTACCAAGGGGCTGGGAGCGGAGTCAAAGCTGGCGTCTTCGCTGGTAATCATGGCTATTGTGGGTGGCGCCATTATGCCCATGGCAGCGGGAGCCTTATTTAAGCTGGGACCAGCGTACGCGCTGATCGTACCCTTACTTTGCTTTGCGTTCATTGTATACTATGCCGCCAGCGGTTCACGCGTTCGCGCTTAATCTTTTACTACTATGAAGCGGTACTGCCTGGCCCTTGACCTGAAAGACGATCCTGCTATGATAGCAGAATACGAAGCCCATCATACACGTATCTGGCCCGAAATCCGGGAAAGTATTCTGGACTCGGGTATTACGCAGATGGAGATCTACCGCCTGGGCAACCGCCTGTTCATGATCATGGACACGCGGGATGAGTTCAGTTTTGCACATAAGGCGGTAATGGACGAGAATAATGAGATAGTACAGAAATGGGAGCAACTAATGTGGAAGTACCAGCAGGCACTTCCAACGGCCAGACCCGGTGAGAAATGGGTACTGATGAAAAAAATGTTTGACTTGCAGGATAGTGAATGATAGTGTTAAAAACGTGAGGTTCTATCTTGAAAAAGTTTTGTGGAAGTGCGTTGTTGGTGACAATCTTGATGACTGTGGTGGCCTCCCAACCAAGGAAGGGCATTGAAATCAAGATCATGAGTTTTAATGTAAGGCACGGCGAAAACCGTTCGGGTACATCTAACCTGCAGGCTATCCTGAAAGTAATACAGGAGCAGAAGCCTCACCTAGTAGCCCTGCAGGCTATTGATAGTCTGATTGAGGAGGGTGAGGTCAAGTTTCAGGTACAACAGCTGGCCCGGCAGACGGGTATGCACTATATCTACGGAGCCGCTGACTCAACTACCGGTGGCAGCCAGGGAGTAGGCATACTGTCGAGGTGGCCGATTGACAAGTCACAGAGGATGAAGCTGCCCAATACTCCCGGAGCGGATCCAAGGGTACTGCTGTGCGGGCTGATTCGGCCTACAAAGAGCCTGACGTTCCGGTTCTGTAACGCCCGACTGGAGTACGCCTCCGTGTACGATCGGGCCCTGCAGGCTGCCTACATCAACCACATGCTGGGCGAGAGTATTCAGCCGGTAGTGCTGGCGATGGATATGGGAGCCCGGCCCAATGAGCAGCCATACTTCTCGTTCCGGAAGAAGTGGCTTGATGCCGCCCGCGGCTCGCTACTGCCCACCTGGACGGAAGGTATATCCGGTGATCGCCTGGATTATATTATGGTACTGCAGAATGCGCGGGTCAGTGTAAAAAACTATAAAGTACTCAGGCAGGATCGGAATGCGTCTGATCACTTTCCGATCGTAGCCACTGTTGAATTTTGGTAAATCTAACCCAGCTCTAGCTGAATTAGTCTTGAAAGTAGGTCTTTTTATCCCTTGTTACGTGGACCAGTTCTACCCCGGAGTGGCCATAGCCACGCTGGAAATACTCGAAAGAGTAGGATGTACGGTCCAGTTTCCGCTGCAGCATACCTGCTGCGGCCAGCCCATGGCCAACTCGGGCTTCGAGCATCTCACCAACGACTGCAATAATCTTTTCATCCGCAACTTTGGTGAGTTTGACTACATCGTGTGTCCTTCGGGTAGTTGTACGTTACATATCAAGGATCACCTGCACTCCGACCAGGCTGAGCAGTCCGCCACGGCTGTACGTACTAAGGTGTATGAGCTGGTGGAGTTCCTGACGGATATAGTAAAGGTTACTGATCTGCAGGCGAACTTCCCCCACCGGGTAGGTCTGCATCAGAGCTGCCACGGGCAGCGTGGCCTGGGCCTGGCGCAGATGTCAGAGCTCAACGCTCCCGCTTTCTCCAAGCCCGAAGCCCTGCTAAGTAAGGTACAGGGGCTGGAACTGGTGGCCCTGGATCGGCTGGACGAATGCTGTGGCTTTGGAGGTACTTTCTGCGTGAGTGAGGAGGCCGTATCGGTCAAGATGGGCAAGGATCGGGTGTCTGACCACGAGCGGCACGGGGCTGAGTATATCACAGGAGCGGATATGAGCTGCCTCATGCACCTGCAGGGTATTCTAAAGCGCAAAGGTTCACCGGTGCAGGTCAAGCACATAGCCGAGATACTGAACCATCACTAATAAAACAAAAGGTTCCGGCGCATTCGGTGCACCGGAACCATACAAAGTTTCAAGGAAATCAAGATCTGAGAAGAAACAGCCAGTCGTTAGTTTTTGGCAGTAACAATCCGACGTGTCTGTGTCATGATGTCGAATGACTGAATGTGCTTCTCTTTACCATCCGTGATTTCGAAGGTATATCTACCATCCGAAAGCGGGGATAAATCAAAGTACTTCAGATAATTCGCCGAGGTACTGGTATAGTCAGAGTACAGTACGTTATTATCTGTGTCAACAATACGTACTGTCAGTTTATTTTCAAGAGGGTTTTTAAAAGATACCCGGAATTGCATGGGTTTCGTTTCCTGAATGTACAGACTCGATACGTAAGGAGCTGCTTCTTCAGCTTTGGTGTCGGCAGTCTGAGCGAAGGCATTGGAGCCAGCTCCGGCCGAAAGGGCGCCCAACAGGGCCGCGGTCATAAATAGGTTTTTTGTTTTCATAGGAGTTTTGATTTTTAATTCTGTCTAAAAAAAGTTAAATTAAACTTTGTTCAGACCCCGAGTCTCCGGTCGAAAAACTTTGTGATTCAAAAGTACGATAAGCTCATTTACAGCACAATAGTACTTTTTTACCACTAGTATAAAGTTGTTTGTATTGTAAAGTAACAAATTAGAAAAGTACAACGATTATCGATAGGGCTATGAAAGTTGTTCTAATAGTACTATTAACTTTATGTGAAGAAATACCGAATTAACTATGTACAAGGCCGAAACTGATCATGCCAGGGCTTCCGAAGCCTTCAATAGTGATGAATCGTACGTCAACTGGCACGACGAAACGCTGTGGTTTGTGCGTCAGAAACGTGACAAAGCTGCCTTTCAAATACCGGAATGGGAAGTGCTGCGCGATACGGCTTCCCGAATCAAGCACTACGTACTCTCCCACATGCATGAGCTGCTGGTAGAGTTTGAGAAGAAGGCCTTGGCCAACGGGGTACAGGTACACTGGGCGGCTGACGCCAGCGAACATAACCGCATTGTAGGGGAGATCATCCAGAAGCACAAGGTAACCCGCATGGTCAAGAGTAAGTCCATGCTGACCGAAGAGTGCCACCTCAACGAGTACCTGACCGGACTGGGCATTGAGGTAGTAGATACCGACCTGGGTGAGCGCATTGTGCAGCTGCGGGAGGAGCCACCCAGCCATATTGTACTACCGGCCATCCACCTCAAGAAAAAAGACATAGGTGACCTTTTCCACAAGCACCTTGGTACCGAAGCCGGTGCAACCGACCCCCAGTACCTGACAGAGGCGGCCCGACAGCACCTGCGCGAGAAGTTTGTGACCCGCCGGGTAGCCCTGACGGGTGTCAACTTTGCTGTTGCCGAAACGGGCGGATTCATGGTGTGTACCAACGAAGGCAACGCCGACATGGGTGCGCACCTGGCCGATGTACATATTGCCTGTATGGGATTTGAGAAGCTGATCCCGCAGGCCGAGCACCTGGGCGTGTTCCTGCGCCTGCTGGCCCGAAGCGCCACCGGTCAGCCCATTACTACCTATAGTAGTTACTTTCAGTCACCGCGCCCGGGACAGGAGATGCACATCGTGATCGTGGACAACGGCCGGAGTACCCAGCTGGGCCGCCCCGACTTCCGTAACTCCCTGAAGTGTATTCGCTGCGGAGCCTGTATGAATACCTGTCCGGTGTACCGCCGTAGCGGGGGGCACAGCTACCATAATGCGGTGGCCGGTCCGATCGGCTCCATACTGGCACCCAACTTGGACATGACCAAAAATGCCGACCTGCCTTTTGCCAGTACCCTGTGCGGTAGCTGCTCCAACGTGTGTCCGGTCAAGATCGACATCCACGACCAGCTCTACAAGTGGCGGCAGGTATTAGCCAAGGGAGGCTACGTACCCGCTACCAAGACTATGGGCATCAAAACCATGGCGGCGGTACTATCGCAGCCTCGTTTCTACCAGTGGTCGGGCAAGTTGGGGCGTACGGTGATGCGGGCCCTGCCCGGCGTAACCAACAATAGCCTGAACCCCTGGTATAAGCAGCGCGAAATGCCCGATCCACCGAAGGAGAGTTTCAGAGACTGGTACATACGGAACCGGGGAGGAAAGTAATCCTATCGATAAAACGAATAAGACATGTTTGCAACGGATAACGGGGTTGACGGGTCAGTGAGAGAAACAAACGATATAAACATGAAACACTTTCTTTTTTTACTATTTACTATTGTATTTGCCTTTTCCTGCAAAAAGGAGAACCTGGATAACCAGATCATCATGATGGTGAGAGACACCAAAGTGAGCTGTACCGGTGGTAATGGGCCGATGGAATGTCTGCAGGTACAAACGGGGGAGAAGGTAGGCAGCCAGACGTGGGAGTACTTCTACTCGCCCATCGAGGGATTCAACTACGAGCCGGGCTATATTTATACCCTTAAGGTAAAAACCGAACCTGTTAAAAATCCACCGGCTGACGGATCAAGTATAAAGTATACCTTGGTAGAGGTGGTGCTGAAGGAGAAGGTTTAACAACATCCCTTTATAAAGTACTCTCGCGAGCCGTATAATTGGTAGGTGGTACGCTTTATAAAGTACTTATTCACCTACATACTTACATCTTATGAAAAAAGCCTTACCCTTAGTTGTATTCGTACTGTTGTCGTATTGCTCAGCTCTGGCCCAGTCGGCACAGGAAAAGCAGGTGCTGGCGGCGATCGACACCTGGAAGAATGCCCTCATTGCTAAAAATGAATCCGCTCTGAAAGGAATTCTGGCCGAAGAGCTTTCGTACGGTCACTCGAGTGGATTGATGGAAACAAAAGCTGATTTTATGAATGCTGTCATGTCAGGTAAGACTGTGTATGAAACAATGGAGATGCCCGACATGAAGGTAAACATAGTAGGTAACACCGCCATAGTACGCCATAAGATGATCGCCGATGTCATAGACGGAGGCAACCGGATGAAAACTAACCTGGGCGTACTGCAGATATGGACCCGCAAGGGGAACGGCTGGCAGTTGCTGGCCCGGCAGGCTTTCAAGCTTTAAATAAGTACTTACAGACAGAGTTACCTATGAGCTCTCGTGACAACATATTGAACAAAATCAAGGCCGCACAGCCGGACCCCACCGAACTACCATCTGCCCCGCAGAACCCCATCCGGTACGATGATCCGGTTGGGAAGTTTTCGGAGATGATCAACCTGAACGGGGGAGTAGCCGAGTTGGCCAACAACTGGCAGGATATACGGGTACGGCTGGATACTACCTTTAATGAATTCAGTAACCGGGCCACCACCATACCCTTTCTGGCCGACTGGGCTGATTTTAGCCTGAATGTGGAAGACCCGCATGAGCTGGAGCTGATCAATGTGGCGGTGATAGAAGGAGCGTTTGGTGTGGCCGAGAATGGAGCCATCTGGGTATCCGAAAAACACGTGTCGCACCGCGTACTTCCTTTTATTACGCAGTACCTGGGTATCGTGATCCGCCGTAACGAGATCGTTAATACCATGCACGAGGCCATGGAGCGGGTCAATATATCTGAATCGGGTTGGGGCTGCTTTATCGCGGGCCCTTCCAAGACGGCCGACATTGAGCAGTCGCTGGTCATAGGAGCGCATGGAGCCCGGGGGCTGAGCGTGTACCTGCTCAACGATCATTAATCGCTTCGGGAAAGGTTGGCGCTGAGACTTATCCTGTACCTGATAATTCACATACTGAGCCTGATGGTATGAGTATTCAACTTCGTCCTTACAGATTTTCTGATAAGCAGGACCTGGTACGTTTTGCCAATAATCCCCGCATTGCGGCCAATGTGCGGGATGCGTTTCCGTCGCCTTATACGGCTGCCGATGCTGACTACTGGCTCAATGATTGTATCAAAGGGGAAGAAAATAAGTCGCAGATCAACCGGGTCATTGCACTGGGTGATCAACTGATCGGGGGTATAGGACTGATCAGGCAGAAAGATGTTTATCGCTTCAATGCTGAGATTGGTTACTGGCTGGCTGAGCCCTACTGGGGGAGGGGCTTTGTGTCAGAGGCAGTACAACAGCTATCGGCCAAAGCGTTTGCTACCATGAATATCCACCGTATCTATGCTGGGGTGTTTAGCTACAACAAAGCCTCCATGCGGGTACTCGAAAAAGCCGGTTTTACGTTGGAAGCCATTCATAAACAAGCCGTTTGTAAAAGTGATGCCTACTGGGACGAATATCTTTACGTGAAGTTTCGTCCCTAAAAAGGTGCAACCCACAGCATCTTTCGTTTATTTTGCAGTCTTCATGACCAAACGAAAGTATGTCTAAAATCATCGTGGCTATTGATGGCTATTCGAGCTGTGGTAAAAGTACTACCGCTAAGCTTGTAGCTAAGCAACTGCATTACGCCTACATTGACACCGGAGCTATGTACCGGGCTGTTACGCTGTACTTCTGCCAGAACCATATTTCGCATACCAACCCCAGAGAGGTACAGAAGGCCCTGGAAGATATCCATATCTCATTTCGCCGCCATCCCGAAACCGGCAGCAATGATACATTTCTGAACGGACTTAATGTCGAGGACGAAATCCGTAAGATGTACATCTCGGACCGGGTGAGCGATGTAAGTACTGTTGCCGAGGTACGTCATGCGATGGTAGCTCAGCAACAGCGCATGGGCAAAAGCAAAGGGCTCGTAATGGATGGACGTGATATTGGTACCGTCGTGTTCCCGCAGGCTGAACTCAAGATATTCATGACCTCTGACCCTCTGATCCGAGCCCACCGCCGGCAGGAAGAGCTACTCGCTAAGGGTGAGCTGGTAGGCATCGAGGAGGTAATGGATAATATAAAGAAGCGTGACTTCATTGATACCACCCGGGCTGAAAGTCCCCTTCGTCAGGCCGAAGATGCTATCCTGATCGACAACTCTATGATGACCGTAGATGAGCAGGTGGAGATGGTCGTGAGGCTGGCCGATGAGCGCATCGGAAAAGAGATTCGCCGGAACGAGGATATCTAGCATCCTTACTTCATCAACAGGCAGCCATGGATTATGACTACGTACTGGTAGGGCAGGGGATAGCAGGTACTACCCTGGCCTGGCACCTTCACCGATCCGGACGAAAGGTTCTGATCGTGAATGACTCCTCACGCCCCTCTGCCTCTATGGTAGCAGCGGGTATCTTTAACCCACTCACGGGCCGGAAACTGGTGAAAACCTGGATGGCCGATGAGTTGTTTCCCTACGCCATGCATTTTTACGGTGGTCTTGAGGAGGAACTACAGGCCCGGTTTCTGTATCTCAGGAATATATACCGTCCTTACCGCTCCATTGAAGAGCAGAACAACTACCTGGCTCAGACCGCCGAGCCAGGCATAGCCCGGTACGTACTGGATCGCCCGGCTGAGCTATCTTACAATGATTTTCTGAATGCCCAGCACGGTGGACTGGAAGTAACCGGTGCGGGCTGGGTGGACTTGCCCGTGTTTCTGCATAAGAGCCGGGAGTACTTTATACGGCATGAACTGTACCTGGAGGCCGTTTTTGACCCGAATGAGATGGTCATGCGGGACGATTGGGTAGAGTGGCGGGACCTGCGTATCGGTAAAGTCATATTTTGCCAGGGCGTAGATGCCCGGGATAATGCTTTGTTCAGCTGGCTTCCCTTTGCTCCCGTCAAAGGACAACTCCTGGAAGTGTCCATCGATGACTTCCCGGCGGAGAAAATAGTGAACCAGGGGATTTTTATATTGCCCGATGAATCAGGGATCCATAAAGTTGGAGCTACCTATTCGTGGCACGATCTGGATTGGGAGACCACCGACGAAGGCCGTCTGTACCTGGAAGAAAAATTAAAAGGATTATTAAAGGTACCTTACCAGGTATTGAATCAGCGTGCGGGCATTCGTCCTTCCTCCAAAGATCGCCGTCCCATGATTGGCTTTCATCCGCAGTTTCAGCAGATTGGCGTCTTTAATGGTCTAGGTACCAAGGGCGTTACGCTGGCTCCCTACTTTGCCAATAACTTCGTAGAGTACATGGAAAAAGGGAAAGATTTAAATTCCTTAGTGAATATTGGCCGGTATTTTTCGTTATATTACCAGTAATGAAAGCCATTGTTCAGATGAAGATACCTTTCCGATATGTTACGACTGCCCTTGCAGTCGTTTTTGCGTTCAACGTTGCCGACAAAGCCCTATTTGCGCAGCGATATCCATCCCAGGTGGAGTTTGGAAAAAACCGTATTCAGTACCGTACCTTTGACTGGAAGGTCCTCAAAACATCCAACTTCGAAATATACCATTATCAGGGAGGGACCGAACTGGCACGCATAACCGCTCAGTTGGCCGAAACGGAATTTGACCGGATTACGGAGATACTCGGATATACGCCTTACAACAAAGTAAAGATATTCCTCTATAACTCGCCCGGTGAGCTACAGCAAAGCAACATGGGACTGGCTACATTTGGTGACCTGGAAGACCAGGAGCTGGATTTGGCTCAGTCGCGGGTAGAGATAGCCTATACCGGTGAGCAGCTCAACTTCCGCAAAAAGCTGGTAAAAGAGATAGCCCTGCTTTTTGTGTATGATATGCTGTACGGAGGGAACCTGAGGGATGCCCTTCAAAGCTCTCTGCTGCTGACCCTGCCGGAGTGGTTTATGTCGGGTATCGCGGCCTACATTGCCGAAGGCTGGACCCCTGAAATGAACGACTACATGCGGGATGTCATTCAGACGCGCCAGATCAAGAAGCCGTCTCTACTGACAGGGACAGATGCCACGCTGATCGGACAATCTATCTGGAACTACATTGCTGAACGCTACGGCCGCGACAATATCTCCAATATACTCAACCTGACCCGGATTATTCGTACTGAGCAGACCAGTATTACCAGTACCCTGGGTATCCCTACTTACAATCGCTTCCTGCGGGAGTGGCGCGACTACTATACGGGTATAGTCACCCAGGCGGGTCAGAACTACACCCAGCCCAATCCGGACTGGCAGCACCGGATAGGAGCCCTGAGTTCGATCGCTTCAGGAGCTACCATCAAAGTATCCCGTGATGAAAAATGGCTGGCTTATACAGATTTGCATAAAGATAGATATAGAGTAACCATTCAGAACCTCGAGAGCGGAAAGCGGATGGTGATCCGTCAGGGTAGTATGTTAAGTGGCGGTGTACACGGTAAAAGCATGATGCCTCTGATTGGCTGGACCCGTAATAACACGCTGGCCATACTGGTGGAAGAGCAGTCAAAGCAGAATTTCTACCTCTACGAAAACCTGGATACCAAGAAGCCCAAGATCCGACTCAAGCGCACGATCCGGGGACTGGATCAGATCACCGATATGGATATCTCCGAAGATGGTACCATGATGGTGGTGAGTGCCGATAAGGGCGGTCAGAACGATATATACCTTGTTAGTATTTCCAGGGCCTCTACCATACCTCTGACAACGGATCATTACGATGATATAGCCCCCAGGTTTGTGAGTGGCTCGGCCCGTCGGGTGGTGTTCGCTTCCAATCGTACTACTGACTCACTTTCAATTGAAAAGGCAAACGCTAAAAACATCGCTAATGCCAATACTTCGCTAGGTATCTACGAGCACGATGGTACACCCCGGGCTGAAAGTGTCGTAACACTGATAGAGCCGCAGGGCAATCAGATCAAGCCTGTACATGCTACCGAGGAGGCAATATACTACCTGTCGGATGAAAAAGGCATTACCAACCTGTTTAAGTATGACCGCGGAGCGGGTACTTCTTCTCAGCTCACCAACTATATAGTAGGCTTACGCAATGCCGACATGACAACCCGGGGAAATGGTGCCCTGGCTTATACCAAGCTCCAGGATGGAGAATATGTCATGGCCTACCACAATCGCCTGGATCTGAACGCCAGCCTGAATACGCCGTCTCTGACCCGTAAAGGAACGCCGGGTACTGCCAGCCAGAAAGCTCAGGCTGCAACGGCTCAGACTACTACGCCGTCGGATACCCTACAGGCAGAAACCAAACAAATAGAGCTGAAAGAAGGAGAGGTAGATACAGACAACTACCAGTTTGATCCTGATGTACTGAAGACATTTGAATACCGTCAGCGCAGAGGTACTGTAGCCAATGCACCCTCTTCAATTCCAAGGTCGCGTCGACGTGAGAATATCGCTGTTAAAGGTCCTTATGACTACCGCGGATTATTCATTGCCAATGATGCTACTTCCGATTGGCGCATTGATCCGCTGCGAGGGTTCGGGTATGCCCAGTCCATTTCGATGAACGACCTGCTCGAAAACCACGTCATCAAGGCAGGCTTTTTTGTGTCGACTACCTTCCGTAACAGCGACTTGTTTGCCGAATACAACAACAACACCTACCGGATTGACTTTGGCGCCCGGGTAGACCGTCGTAGCCTGTATGTGGATGCCGAAAATGCGAATCAGAAGTACCGGTTCAACCAGGTGAGGCTGACGGCTTCCTATCCTTTCTCAGTACATACCCGTGTATCGGTGTCACCGACTTATACCGTCACTCGCATGATTGATATATATCAGCATGCTGAGCCCGATTTGTCGACACAGTATGGAGGTGTCATCTCCGAGTTTGTATTTGATAACTCGCGCATCAACGGTATGAACATGATCGAGGGTACGCGATTCAAGATACGGTACGAAAATCAGTTAGGAGTCTCTGACGTATCCGAAAGCTTCAACCGCATCAGCCTTGACCTGCGTCGCTACCAGAAGATCCACCGTGACCTGATCCTGGCGGCCCGCCTCGCATTTAGTCACTCGGGTGGTCGCTCACCCAAGCAGTCGATCATGGGAGGTATGGAAAACTGGATCCTGAACCGTAAAGAAAACCGTACGACCAACAACCCGCTGAACTTTGGCCCCGGCATTGATAACCGTGACGTATTCTTCTCGGAGTTCGCTACCAACCTGCGGGGCTTCAACCTCAATCGTCTGTCCGGTACCAGCTATGTGTTGACTAATCTCGAGCTACGTATTCCCCTGATCAAGTACATCTACCGCGGACCTATCACTTCCAACTTCCTGCGTAACTTCCAGGTAATCGGATTTACGGATATAGGTACCGCCTGGACGGGCAAAGGTCCATTCAGCCAGGAAAACAGCCTCAATACTGAGATCATCGGGGGAGGGTCTGATCCTTTCCGGGCTACTGTTACTAACTTCCGTAACCCATACCTGATGGGTTACGGAGTAGGTGCCCGTACCATGCTGTTCGGTTTCTACGTGAAGTTTGACTATGCCTGGGGCGTTGATAATGGCGTGACCAACAAGGCTATACCTTATATTACTTTAGGCTACGATTTCTAGTCCTGGTCCTGAGTACTTACTACAAGCAGCAGGGGCACCCAAGTGGGTGCCCCTGCTGCTTGTATAGGTTTGGTGTAAAGTTAGCTTGCTTCGTAATAAGCGGGTAATGGGCTGTAAATAACTGGGTACGTGTACAGCTATTCAACTGAGTATCAATTTCTGGCATTTTTTTTGGCAATCAGGTAAATATCCCAAAAAGGCTTCCTTATTTTGTCATGATTCTGAACAGAGTTATGACCCGAAAATATATTGTCACTCCTAAAGGCTTCACTTCTAGTATAGTGGCTGGCTTTCAGTCAAATATGGCTAAAAGGGCTAATTGTTGGCATAATTTGTGTTAGAAAATGGCTGGCTAATCCTGTCTATTTTTATTGAAAATAGGTGGGTAGGGCTGCTTTTTTTGAAAGAATTCTAATACAATAGCATGAGATTTAATTTTCGATCAGCGGAACTACCCTACGTGGGAATGGCTGACTTGGGTCTTTGGAGTAGTTACAGGAGTAAATTACTTTTCAATAGATGGCTCGCACTAAGAGGGAAAGCGGGGTGATGTGATGCAGAAAGATAAGAGTAGGGAACAGCCGATCTAATACTCAACAGACAAATATCCGCGTCTTGGATTCACACACAATAATTTCCTATATGAGGAGTCAACTTTTACTACCTAATTTTTTTAACACACTATTTTCACCAACCAGGCCATCTACTGATCGTACTCAATCGGTGACTGGAGGTCCATGGTACTTCTTCTCTTTGCTACAAGACCATACCACCAGGGCTTTATCAATTCAGACAAAGGGACGCGTAGTTCGCTCTCTCCTTTCTCTTGCCGTTTTGCTCCTGGCTTTTACGACTGCCTCTGCACAGATTGACCTTAGTCTGGGAAAAAGCATAGATGTCTCTAAGCCTGCTATCGGGCAAACAATCACTTACAGCATCACCGTCAAGAACAGTAGCTCCCGTCCGGCGACCAATGTGATCGTCAGGGATAGCTTACCCTTAGGAGGAGTTGAGTATGTCTCTAACACTCTCGTTCGGGGTGGAGTAAGTTACCTGGCTGGAACAGGCCTCTGGAACGTAGGTACTGTAGCGGCGAATGACTCAGCCATATTACAGATCAAGGTCAGAGTACTGGCACAGGGGGTATTCTTCAACCTGGCCGAAGTACAGAGTGTGACCGAAGAAGATCAGGATTCCTGGCCGGGTGATCGGGCTTTGGATCAGGATGATATAGCTACTACCTGCTTCTCGGTACCTATAGACTGGTACCTGGGGGATGAGTTTCTGGTCGAAGTACCCAGCGGATATAAAGGGATCAAGTGGTACTACAATGGTATCGAAATAAAAGGCTCCACGGTTGTCAATGGCAGAACCGTCGCCGAAGTAAACGCAGACCTCTCCCTGACCATCAAAGGTCCGGGTTCTTTTACGTTTACCTCTTTAGTAGGGTACGCGTGTCCGGCTACGGGCTGCTGTGCCATCGAAGTAGTACCCGGGCCTTTTGGCTCTATTGGAGACATTGTGTGGGGCGATACCAATAAAGATGGTATCCAGGGAAATGGTGAGTCGGGTACTGGAGGTATGACTGTACAATTACTGGATGAAAATTCAGCGGTACTACGGACTATTCAGACTGATGCCAACGGTAAGTACTTGTTTGACTCACTGATGAGTGGGACCTACTTCGTAAAGTTTGCGGCACCTGCGGGCAAACTCTTCTCGCCGTTCAATCAGGGAGGTGACCCTTCTAAAGATAGTGATGCCGGAGAGGCAGGAACTAGCGGTAAGACTCATGCTATAACTATAGATACCTCCAAGCCGGCTAATGACCTGCTCCGGAATAACATGACCATTGATGCCGGTCTAACTCCGGAATGTCCCACAATTACGCTTGCTGTTACCGGCAACCATCCTATATGTGTAGGCGAAACAGTAGCAATTGTTGCTACGGCTAGCCTATCGGGGGCTACCATAAAATGGTATAACACGGCAACCGGTGGAAGCCCTATAGCAACCACTACCAATGGACAAGCGCTCACGCTGACACCATCTAACACGACTACCTATTTTATAGATGCTGAGACAAGCGAAGGATGTAAGACGGATGGCCGCACTGCTGTAACCCTGATAGTATATCCCAAACCTGCTACTCCGGTCGTTGCGGGTACTTTGTCTAATACCTGTCCTGCGACTACAGTAAATCTGACATCCATCAACCCGGTGCCATCAGTGGCAGGAGGTGTGTTTGAGTGGCGTACCGGTTCAAGCCCAATCTCAGCTCAGGTGGCAGACCCAACCAAGGCCGCCAATGGTACTTACTACCTGTTTGAAAAATCTCCCACCGGATGCTACAGCAGCCCTGCGGTAGTTACGGTTAACATAGCTGCCTGTGACTGTCAGCTGGCGTTTACTGTAGATGCTGGTATGGATCAGGAAATTTGCGCGGGTGAAAGCGTATCGGCTACGGCTACCATTACGGGTGTAGCTACCGGTGTCACCTGGACTACTAACGGAACGGGAACCTTCACAAGCAGCACCAGCCTGCTGACGAAGTATACACCATCGGCAGCGGATGTGGCCGCCGGGCTAGTGGTACTGACCGCTACGACCAATGATCCGGATGGAACCGGCCTGTGTAAGCCTAAGATAGATGCCATCAAGATCCTTATCAATGCTCGTCCGACTCCGGTATTCGGAGTAGCCTGTGACGATACGCTGATCTGTCAGGGTAAGAGTACCAAGCTGATCGGCTTCGCTCCGGATATGACCATCAAGTGGTACACCCAGGCTACCGGAGGTACCGCCATCGGTACTACCGTAAGTGGAGGTAAACTTACTGTGTCGCCTGCTACTACTACGACCTACTACGCCGAAGCCACCAGCGACAAGGGCTGCGTCAGCGAAAGAACCCCTGTTACTGTAGCGGTACAGGCTTGCTATGCTGATCTGGCTGTTACCAAGACCGTCATAACACCGGCTCCGTATATACCTGGTCAGACGATTACCTATGCCATTACTGTAAAGAATAATGGAGTAGGCAACGCCAAAGATGTGAAGGTACATGATATGCTACCGGCTAGTCTGACCTTCGCGAGTGCGGTACCGGCCGGAGAGTACAACAATACGACCGGTGTATGGGCCATTGGCGATATGACCGCGACGGCCAACCGTACCCTGATTATCAATGCGACGGTCAAGAATACGGCTACCAATACTATTACGAACGTAGCATACGTCAAAAGTCCAGACAATGATCCTACCAAGCCATCCAACGATACCTCTAAGGTAACTGTACCGGTAACTGCAGTAGCGGATCTGATGCTGACGAAGAAAGTATCCAAGACCAACCCGGCCCTGAATGAGGTAATCACCTATACCCTGGAGGTTACCAACCATGGACCTGCCCTAGCTACCAACGTAGAGGTGACGGATCCTCTGCCAGCGGGTCTGGAGTTTGTGTCAAGTACTAACATGTCCAAGATTGGCAGTACCCTGAAAGGGAACCTGGCTAGCATTGGTGCCAACGAAACCAAGATCCTGACCTTTACGGCAAAGGTGACCGGCAATGGTAATGTGGTCAACACGGCACAGATTACCAAGTCAGACCAGCCGGATCCGAACTCTACTCCGGGCAATGGCTACGAAAAAGGGGAAGATGATGATTCGAAAGTAGAGATATCCATTGGCTGTCCTGCGCTGGCTGCGCCGGTGATCGCCTGTGCTACTACCAATATCTGTGTGGGTGAAAGCGTAACCCTAACCGCCGTAGGTTGCAAAGATGGTTCGGTACAGTGGTCGAATGGTATGACGGGAGCTTCTATCACATTTGGCCTGACCCAGACTACCACCTTTACCGCCATCTGCAAGAAAGAATCCTGCGTAAGTGAGGCATCCAATGTCATTACTATAAAGGTAAACAACCCGACCAAGCCGATACTGGCCAGCAACGTTACTTCGGTATGTGTAGGTGGTAGTGCTACCCTCACGGCCTCCAACTGTACCGGATCAATCATCTGGTCTAACGGCGCTACGGGATCACCCCTGGTAGTAACACCAACCGAAACTACTACCTATACGGCCTACTGCAAGCAGGATAACTGCATCAGCGAAACGGCTACGATCGCCATAAATGTAACTACACCGGGTCCGGCCCCTGTCGTGACTTGTGGTAAGATGGAGATCTGTCCGGGGGAGAGCGTGACGCTGACGGCTCACGAGTGTGCGGGTCAGGTGCAGTGGTCAACCGGAGCGGTGGGTACATCCATCACGGTTAATCCGACCGCGACGACCGCTTACTCGGCGAAGTGTGTAGTCAATGGTTGTGTAAGTAAGGAGTCCGAGAAACACGAAATAAAGGTAACTACGCCGACTTCACCGGTTATAGCCGCCAACAAGACCACGGTATGTCCGGCTACTCCGGTAACCCTGACGGCTACTGGTTGTACCAATGGTATCGTAAGATGGTCGAACGGAGCTACCGGCAACTCAATCGTGGTGATGCTGAACGCGACGCAGAGCTTTACGGCTACCTGTAAGACTGACGCCTGTCTGAGCAATGAGTCCAATGTTGTAACAGTTACCGTTACCTCACCGGCCGCACCGATCATCTCGGCTAACAAAACCATCATCTGTTCGGGTGATAGTGTGAAGCTTTCGGCTATTGGATGTAACGGTACCGTGGCATGGTCCAACGGCCTGACCGGTTCAAGCATAATGGTGAAGCCTACTTCGACCACTGACTACACCGCTACCTGTAAAGTGGACGCGTGTGCAAGTGGTGTTTCGAATACTGTACGAATCAACGTAAATACATCAGGTCCTGCTCCGGTTATTGCCGCCAATAAGACCAATATCTGTACCGGTGACAGTGTAATACTAACGGCTACGGCCTGTGTTGGTACCGTCACCTGGTCCAACGGCCTGACCGGCGCCAGCATTAAGGTGAAGCCTACCGCTACTACCGACTACACCGCCGTATGTAAAGGTAGCGCCACCTGCTCGAGCGCACCATCCAACAAGATTACGATCAATGTGGGGCAGATAGCAGCACCGGTTATTGCGGCCAGCAAGACCAGCATCTGTGCAGGAGATGAGGTAACTCTGACGGCTACCGGCTGTACGGGTACCATTACCTGGTCAACCGGTCAGACTGGTGCCAGCATCAAGGTGAAGCCTACAGCGACAACTAGCTACAAAGCAACCTGCGTATCCAGCACCTGTACCAGTGCGGAGGGCGAAGTTACCATCAACGTAACTTCACCACCGGCACCAACGGTAATATGCTCGAAAGAGGTAGTCTGTAAGGGTGGTAGCGTGACCCTGCAGATTGTAGGCTGCGCGGGTACCACCGAGTGGTCAACCGGCCAAACCGGTGAAGCCATCGCGGTAACACCAATGGCCACCACCAGCTATACCGCCCGCTGCGTAGTAAATGGCTGTAAGAGCCCTGTATCCGGAAACTATACCATTACGGTGGTAGATCCGGCTAAGCCTACGCTGACTGCTTCGGCCACTCAGATTCAGAAAGGTGTACCAGTGACCATCACGGCAGCCGGCTGTACAGGAGGTAGTATCAAGTGGACCAACGGTGCCGTTGGCAGCAGCATCACTGTATCGCCTGCGGCTACTACTACCTACGGTGCCGTATGTACCGTTAACGAATGTACCAGCGATACGGCCAAGATTGCGATCAATGTATACGACTGTACCACAACAGCACCGGTTATCACGGCCAGCACCGCTACCGTATGTAAGGGTGGTAACGTAACCCTGACCGCTGCCAACTGCACGGGTCAGGTAACCTGGTCGGGTGGTAAGACCGGCAACAGCATTACTGTCCCTGTCAATGCCACTACCACATTCACCGCCGTGTGTAAGGTAGATGCCTGCATCAGCCCTGTGTCCAACTCAGTAACAGTAAGTGTGGTTGAACTCAATGCGCCGACCCTGGCAGCGAGCTCAATGAATATATGCGCGGGTGATGAAGTAACCCTCACTGCCATGAGCTGCAGCGGCAATGTAGTATGGTCTAATGGTATGACGGGAGCCAGTATCTCTGTGAAGCCAACCGCTACTACATCTTATACCGCTACCTGTAAGCTGGGAGCCTGCGAAAGCGCGGCATCCGCACCGGCTACTATCACCGTAGGGTCTACCCCGGCACCGGTCATCCAGGCTTCGGCTACATCGGTCTGCTTCGGTAACAACGTAACGCTGACAGCCAACGGATGCAGCAATGGTGCTGTGATCTGGTCGAATGGCCTGACCGGTAACTCGATCACCATCTCACCGGCTGTGACCACTACCTTCACCGCGAAGTGCTTCGCCTCAGGTAGCTGCAAGAGCGGTGATTCCAACGCGATTACCGTAACGGTAGGACCTAAGGTAGTGAAGCCGGTTACCACCACGCTGACCAACACTTGTCCGGTAGCTACGGTGAATCTGGCCACTGCTGTAACCAGCACGCTAACTACAACCGGTGGCGTATTTGAATACCGCACCGGCAATACACCTACCTCACCGGTAGTAAGCAATCCGGCCGCGGTAAGTACCTCCGGAACGTACTATGTGTTTGAGAAGACTACCACCGGATGTTACAGCGAACCGGCCGCCATTGTGGTGACCATTATCAACTGTAACGACCAGAGCCTGGCCTGCCAGACTAACCCGGCTACGGCTAACGCGGGTAATGACGCCAGCATTTGTGCAGCCCTGTCGTATAAGCTGTCAGGAACCATCGGTGGTGCCGCTACCAGTGCCGTATGGACAACCAGCGGTAAGGGTACGTTTGATAATGCCAACTCACTCACCGCTACGTATTATCCAGCGATGGAAGATCTGGCCAGCGGTTCTGTAACACTCACACTGACAACCAACGATCCTGACGGAACCGGTGTCTGCCAGCCAGGTAAAGATGCAATGAAGCTGACCATCCAGGCAATTTCCTTCCGTCCTAATATCTCGATCAACGGGGTAGCCAAGACGGATACCATCCCGACGCACCTGAATATCTGCGCAGGCGATTCGGTCGTACTTACTGCGACCAATATCAAGGATGCCAGTAACAATGCCTATAAGTATAAGTGGAACGGTGGCGCCACTACTACCAGCAACCGCTTCGTAGTGAAGCAAAGTGGTACCTACTACGTCATGCTGGTCAACAGCACGTCGTGTGTATCTGTACCGTCGGCTAAGGTTGTAGTGACTGTAAGCGACGAGGTACCAACACCGGTGGTCGTAAACAAGCGCAATACCTGCCCGACTACTACGGTAGATCTCGCCTCGACGGTGATGAGCACCGTAATGCCTGGAGGTACCTTCGAGTACCGCGTAGGTCCGAGCCCAACCTCGGCTCAGGTGGCTACACCGCAGGCAGTGGGTGAAGGAGCTTACTACGTATTCCAGAAATCGGCTACCGGCTGCTACAGTGCACCGGCCAAAGTAGAGGTGAAGGTATACAACTGTACTACTGATACGCCTCGCGCCAATTTGGAGGTCATCAAGATGGTTAACAAGAAACAGGTACAGGTTGGTGACAGCGTGATATATACCATCAAGCTCCGCAACTACGGACCTGATAGCGCTACCAACGTTACCCTGATCGACATTCTTCCGGAAGGTCTGGAGTTTATACTCGGCACAGGTTTCGAGGTCAATGGTAAAATCATCAAGGCGATGATACCTAAGCTGGCACCGAACGACAGCATTATTCACTCGTGTGGTGTGCTGGTGACGGATACCGGCCGTATTACCAACACCGTACGTATCCTGAGCCTGGATCAGGTGGACCCCGTACTGACCAACAACGAGTCGTCGGTTGATATCAACGTAACAGATTCCGATAAAGGTACGACGAGCATAGGGGTAGCGATGGGTATCTTGAATATCGAGCCATCGATTGAGGATAGCTATATAGTTACTTACCGGATTACCCTCAAGAACCACGGTACCAGATCTCTGACCAACGTTCAGCTCAAAGACACTCTGTCCAAAGCGTTCCCGCAACCGGTAGAGTTCCAGGTGATGGGATCTGCTGAGGTAAGTGCCGGCAGTTCGCTGGTAGTCAATCCGGCCTTCAATGGCAAGGACATTGCGGATCTGCTGCTGACCAACAGCACACTTGCTGCGGGAGCGGCCGAAGCAGTTACTCTGTACGTACGAGTGAAGCCAAACGGCAGCAACGGACCATTCTATAGCTCAGTAGTAGCTTCGGGTAAATCAGGTACAAAAGTGGTACAGGATATATCTAACAACGGATTCAACCCGGCACCGGAGGGAAGTATGCCGACCCCGGTACGCTTTGATAAGCAAAATATCCTTGGAGTGGCTATGCTGGCTGGTAAGCCGATACTGATCGAATCGGGTATCTACGATATACCGTATACCATCCGACTCACCAACCTGGGTATGAACAACCTGGATAAAGTACAGGTAGTGGCTGATCTGGGTGCTACATTCGGCAACGGAGCCCTGTTAGTACCTGGCGGTATTGCCCTAAGTGCAGATGCCGGCCTGACGGTCAATCCATCGTACACCGGTCAGGGTACCGCTACCCAGTTGTTGATTGAAACTGAAAGCAGCCTGCCCAAGGCGTTCACGCGTGAGATCTTCCTGACTGCACGAATCGATGTACGTTCCGCCACCGCCAGACAGTATGTCAGCACGGCAATCGGAACGGCTCTGGGAGGAGGACAAATGGTATCTGACTCATCAATGCTGGGTACCGATGTGGATCCTGACAATGATATGGATCCGGGTAACAACAACACCCCAACGCCGATCGATCTGAACAACAGTGGCACTCCGTACATAGGTGTAGCCCTGGCTATTGCGGATACCAGCAGACAGGCTGATGGCAGCTACAACATTACCTACCATGTAGTGGTGAAAAACTACAGCAACGAGGTAATGACCAACGTACAACTGGTAGATACGCTGGCGAAGGTGTTCAACGCCCAGACCGGTGCGGTCTTCCGCAAGGTAGGTACTCCGGTAGCGAGCAACCAGAGCACACTGGCCATCAACCCTGACTTCGACGGAATCAATGATTTGGAACTCCTGATCGCGGCCAATAGTACCCTGGCTGCCGCTGCGGCTGATACCCTGTCATTCACGATCAATGTATCGACGGATGGTCGTCAGGTGCCTTACCTCAACCAGGTATACGCATCGGCCAGCGCCGGTGATGTCGAAGTGGCTGACCGATCTACCAATGGTATGATCCCTGACCTCAACGGCAACAGCGATCCGACCGAAGCGACCGAAGGCGAACCGACACCAATCATTATTCCGGCGGGTACTGAGCTATTCATACCTGAAGGTTTCTCACCCAACGGTGACGGCATCAACGATCTGTTCGTGATCAGAAACACGGGTGGGCAGACGGTGATCCTGGAGGTATACAACCGCTGGATGACCCTGGTGTATAAGAATGACGACTATAAGAATGACTGGGATGGTTCGCCAAACACCGGTGTTCGGGTAGGTAACACCACACAGGGACTCCCTGATGGTACCTACTTCTACGTAGTCAAATTGAGCGATGGACGTCGCTTCGTGAGATACCTGACAATAAGCAGATAAGAAGATGTTACAGTACGCCCGAATCAAAAAAATGACAATGATGGTACTGCTGGCCCTTGGGGTCGGCAGTACCGAAGTGCTGGCTCAGCAGGACAAGATGTACTCGCAGTACATGTTTAACATGATGGCGCTTAACCCGGCCTATGCGGGTAGCCGTGATGTACTGAGTGCCACTGGACTCTACCGCAACCAGTGGGTGAATGTTGACGGTGCCCCCAAAACCATGACCTTTACGCTGGATGCTCCTGTCAATAAGGAGCGGGTAGGGCTTGGCCTGCAGGTGTACAACGACCAGATCGGTCTGCAGAACGAAACCGGAGTGTTTGCAACCTATGCGTTTCGTATCAAGGTAGGTGAGCGCTCTACGTTGGGTCTGGGCCTACAGGCCGGAGCCATTAGCTTCAGGTGGGACCTGGCTGAAGCGCGGCTTAACCCTGGCGGAACCGTTGACCCGGCCTTTGCTACCAATGTATCCAAGATACTTCCCAACTTTGGAACCGGTATATATGTAAGCAACGACAAGTCGTACTTTGGTGTGTCGGTACCCCAGCTGATCGTCAACAATCTGACTGACTATGATTCAGGGGAGCACCGGGCGAAGCAGCGGCGACATGCCTACATGATGGCTGGCTTTGTGGTGGGGCTGAGCAACTCTCTGAAGTTAAAGCCATCGATGCTGGTGAAGTACGCCAACGGCGCTCCGCTCGGATTTGACGGAAACCTCAACCTGTGGATCAACGACCGTCTGGCAGTAGGTACCTCGTACCGTCGCAACCAGTACAGTACCCTTCAGAACAGCGCCGAGATGTATACCAGTGATGCCGTAGTAGGGATGCTGGAGGTGCAGCTTACGGATCAGTTCCGGATCGGATATGCTTACGATATGATGCTTAACGGACTCAAACAATCTAACCTGAGCATCAACTCCGGTAGCCACGAAGTAATGCTTCGCTATGAGTTTGGTTTCAGCAAGAGCAAGATCCTGACTCCGCGCTACTTCTAACGCCCCTGATTGCCCAAAGTACCCAAAGGTATATTCTCCCTGTCACTTGATGAGTTTTCTGGAGAGGATATACCTTTTTTTTATGAACACCCCTCTTCATTGACTTGTACATGTTCCGGTACATTACCCTACTTCTGTTTATACTCTTTTACCCTCTTTGTACTGCTTTCGGGCAGGCCTTATTACAGCAAGCTGATCGCGAGTTTGAATCGCTGGCCTACCTGAAGGCAGCTAACCTCTACGAGCAAACACTCAAAGGGGCTGGCCTCACCACCGGGCAGACGTTATCAGTCAAGGCTAAGCTTGGGTACAGCTACCGCCAGCTTAAGGACACTAATAATGCCGAACGTGCCTTTGGTGATATTGTGCATTCGTATAGTAGTCTTCCCAGGGAGTACTATCCGTGCTACCTGTACTACGCGCAGGCCCTGGCCAGTAACGGAAAGTACAAGGAGGCCCAGGAGGTATACGGAAAATACGCAGCCCTGGAGGAGGCGGATAACCGGGGCAAGAGCTTCTCTAACCTGGCTATAAATGCTGAAGCCATGACCAGGAACACCTCCTCCTATCGGGTAGATCTGCTGGATATTAATAGTTCGGAAGCCGAATTCAGCCCCATCTATTTTAAGGAAGGAATGGTATTCGTCACGGGGCGTAAGAAAACTATGAGCATCCGGCGGGTATTCAACTGGAACGAAACACCCTTTCTGGACTTATACTACCTCGATGACCTGAACGAACTCCGGAAGCGCCCCTCGTCTTCGCTCAGTAGCTCCATTAATTCCAGGATACTGCAGCGACGAAAAAAAAGAGGAATACTGGGCCGGGACGCCTACACAGCCGTAACGGCCAACGATACAAGAACAGTAGGCTTCTACGCCGGGAGCAGCTACAATACCAGCCCCGGCTATGCCGAAAGTCCACGGATCGAGTCGGAGCGGTTTGGGAAGAATATTAACACGAAGTACCACGAGGGACCGGCTACCTTTTATAAGGATGGCAACCGGGTGATATTTACGCGCAACAACTATAACAATGGAAAGTACCGCGAAAGCAAAGATGGAATCAATAAGCTAAAACTCTATACTGCGGAATCTAAGTGGGGAAGCTGGACGAAGGTTCAGGAGTTACCCTTCAATAGCGATGAGTACTCTACTGGTCACCCTGCTCTGAATGCCGATAACACCATCCTGTACTTTGTCTCAGATAAGCCGGGCGGACTAGGAGGTACTGATATATACGTATCCGAGTTCAGGAATGGTACCTGGTCTGAGCCTAAAAACATGGGCCCTGAAGTAAATACGAAGGGGAATGAGATGTTTCCTTTTGTAGATAATCAGGGTAGTCTCTACTTCGCATCGGACGGTTGGCCGGGGCTGGGTGATCTGGATTTGTTTGTCGCTGTTATGGAAACTCCCTATAAAGCTAAAAAGAGTCTGAACCTGGGAACGCCTATCAACTCTAGTAAGGACGACTTTGGTATCATTACCGACGGGGAGCGGTCCAAGGGATACTTTAGTAGCAACCGTCGTAATGGCGGTAGCGACGATGATATTTTCAGCTTCCTGAGAGAAGGCCCCCTCTATGCCTGCCGCGATCTGACGGTAAGTGTCTTTGACGCTATTACAAGGAAGCCTTTGTCAAAGGCTCTGGTCCAGGTTGTAAATAAAAGGGGAGGAGACGCGCGTCAGCTCAGGACGGATAGTACTGGCAATCTGGTACTGTGCCTGGAAGCGGAGAATGAATTTACCTTCGTAGCCAACCACCAGGGGTACGGCAGTAACACCCTCGGGTTTGCAGTCAATGCGTATGATGATATACGATCCACCAGGATTGAGATACCACTTGTCCGTGATCTGGTCAGCAGGCCTGCTGGTCCTATAGTAATGATGAAGGGCAAAGTACTATCCCATAAAAACAAGCCCCTGGCCGACGTACTCGTATCGCGTCGTGACGATCTGGACGGGGTAGTACAGGAAACTGAAACCGGGCCGGATGGTACCTATACATTTGACGCTGTCACGGGTCGTAACTACACCATGGATGCGGTATATGGTGAATACGGAACGTTCGGGAAGAAGGTGCTGAACTTCTCGCCGGACCAGACGACCGAGATCAATATCATGATGTTTGAAAAAGGCGATGTAGTACAGGTAGATAATATCTACTATGATCTGGATAAGTGGGGACTACGGGCCGAGGCCAAACTGGAACTGGATAAGCTGGTGAGCGCCATGAAGAAATACCCGGAAATGAAAATAGAGCTTTGTTCCCACACTGATAACCGCGCTTCTGCCCTTTATAATAAGGCGCTGTCACAACGCAGAGCGCGTACGGCCAAACTATACCTGACTTCAAAAGGTATCGCCTCCCAGCGAATAGATGCCCGGGGGTACGGAGAGAGCCGACCGGTGAATCATTGTAAAGACGGAGTAGACTGTACCGATCAGGAATATCAGCAAAATCGACGTACCGAAATTAAGATACTGGACTTGCAATAGTTACGTATGGCAGGCAAAAGGGCAGGAGCGGTTTTCTCCCGCCCTTTTTTGTTTTGTACCAAAAGGATGACTACACTTGAAGCAAATTTCAGAGGAATGATAAATAGATTTACGAAAGCTGCTTCCAGAGCAGGCTGGGCGATGCTGCTACTAATGGGGTCGGCGACCTGGTCACTGGCGCAGCGGGAAGTACTTTACGAGCAGTATCAGCAAAACCCCATGGCTATCAATCCGGCATTTACGGGAGTACGTGAAGATTTCAATATGACGGTCATACTCCGGCGCCGCTGGTTCTTCCTGCCCAATTCGCCCATTACTCAGACCTTCGCTACCGACGGCATGCTGGCCAATGGAAAGATAGGAATAGGTCTGCAGGCACTGAACGACCGCATGAGCGTGTATGGTACTACGGGAGCTTACGGCTCCGTAGCCTACCACCTGGCGGCAAGCGGTACGATGAAGGTTTCGCTGGGAGTACAGGGAGGAGTAAACGTGCTGCCTGTCTATGATTTTTCATCTAATACCTCGGTCAACCGGGCTCTGGGAAGCTTTGGGGTAGGGCTTTGGCTGCGTAGTGACCGATTTTATGCGGGTATCTCCAAGCCCGAGTTACTGGACCAGGGCTACGGTAGCCGGCAGTTTACCTCTGTGTACCGGCGTCCTCTTTATCTGCTGGCAGGTGGTCAGTACGACTTGTCCGCTGACGTGATGGTACTACCTCAGGTACTGGTAGTGCAGGAAAGCGGCAGCCGTCTCCGGGTAGATGTCGGAGCGCGTGCCTGGTTCTACGAAAAGATTGGTCTGGGTGCTTCTTTTCGTACCGCCATTCAAAATTATTTACAACTTTCTGCCGAGGCGCAGGTTTCCAATAATGTAAGAGTAGGATACATGTTTAATTCGAAGGCAATAGAAAGGGGAAGTTTGACATCCAGCACAGCGCCCGCAGGTATGCATGAACTTATGCTAAAGTTTGTGCCCAATCCATCTGGTTTTCATCGGAACTAAGTCAGCACAATGGCAAAAGGATAATTGGTTATGTATCCCGTAAAAAGGAGTTTTTTTTGTGTTTTGTTTAGATAACATCTCGTAACTTTGCCCCGCAAAAGAAAAATCACATTTGTGATGGATAAATATTCATATATAGCTAATTCACACGGTGCTTACATAGAGGAATTGTACAATTCCTACAAGCAAGACCCTTCCTCCGTAGATGAGGGATGGCGTAAATTTTTCGAAGGCTTCGAGTTTTCATTGAAATATCCGGTCAACGGGCATGCCAATGGAGTCGCTTCAAAAGAGGCAACTACCACTGGTAAAGCAGATCCTGCCCAGATTCGGAAGGAAATGGAAGTCGTACACCTGATCAGAGGATATCGCTCACGCGGTCACCTGCTGGCTACGACCAATCCTATCCGTCCGCGGCTGGATCGCAAGCCCATGCTTAACCTGACTGATTTCAACCTGACCGAAGCAGACCTGGATCAGGTCTTCGAAGCAGGAGTTGAAGTATTCGGTCGTCCGGCCAAGCTGCGGGAGATCGTAGATGCCCTTAAGAAAATCTATACCGGCAATATAGGATTCGAGTACCTCTACATTCGTGACCGCGAGCAGAAACACTGGCTCCGCGAGAAGATCGAGAAAGAGGCGCTGAATATGAATTTTTCGATAGATGAGAAAAAGCACATCCTGTCGAAACTCAATGAGGCCGTAGTATTTGAAAACTTCCTCCATACCAAGTACCTGGGTCAGAAGCGATTCTCGCTGGAAGGTGGCGAAACCACCATCCCCGCGTTGGATGCCATGATTAATAAGGCCAGTGAGATGGGCGTACAGGAAGTAATGATCGGTATGGCCCACCGCGGTCGTCTGAACGTGCTGGCTAACATCATGCGCAAGACCTACGAGCAGATCTTCAATGAATTTGAAGGTAACCTGCCCGACCAGGTATGGGGTGATGGGGACGTGAAGTACCACATGGGCTTCTCGAGCCAGATCGAAACTACTTCCGGACAACAGATGTACCTCAAGCTGGCTCCTAACCCTTCGCACCTCGAGGCCGTAAACCCCGTCGTGGAAGGTTTTATCCGTGCCCGCGCTGATGGTATGTACAACAGCGACTATGATCGTGTGCTACCTGTACTTATCCATGGGGATGCCGCCGTAGCCGGACAGGGTATTGTGTACGAAGTAACGCAGATGTCAGGTCTTGATGGCTACTGTACCGGAGGTACCATTCACTTTGTTATTAATAATCAGGTTGGTTTTACGACTGACTTCGAAGATGCCCGCTCGAGTATATACAGTACCGATATCGCCAAGATCGTGGATGCTCCTGTACTGCACGTCAACGGTGATGATCCGGAGGCAGTAGTATTCTGTATGCGACTGGCGGTGGAGTATCGTCAGAAGTTCAATAAGGATATCTTTATTGACATGGTATGTTACCGTCGTCACGGTCATAACGAGTCAGACGAGCCTAAGTTTACCCAGCCGGTACTCTACAGCTACATCGAAAACCACCAGAACCCACGCGAGATCTATCAGAAAGTGCTGGTAGAGCGGGGCGATGTGGATGCTGAGCTGGCTGCCAATATGGATAGAGAGTTTAAGGGGCTCCTGCAGGAGCGTCTTGATATGGTAAAGCAGAAATCACTGCCTTACGCGATGCCAAAACTGGAGCAGGAATGGCGTAACCTCAGGTATGCTACTGCGGAGGATTTTGAGAAGTCGCCCGAAACAGGTGTTCCTCTCGAAGTACTTGAGAAAATAGGCCAGGCTTTAGTAAATGTTCCCGAAGGGTTCACTACCCTGAAGCAGATTGATAAGCTGCTCAAGGATCGGAAACAGATGATCTTTGATACCAAGCGGGTCAACTGGGCTACGGCCGAGCTACTGGCGTACGGTTCTATACTGGCCGAAGGTAAAGTAGTTCGATTAAGCGGACAGGACGTACAGCGGGGTACTTTCTCGCACCGGCATGCCGTACTACGCGACGCCAAGACCAACGAAGCATACAGCAACCTGGATCACATTCAGGATGAGCAGGGAAGCTTTATGATCTATAACTCTCTGCTTTCAGAGTACGGAGTACTTGGATTCGAGTTTGGTTACTCCATGGCTAACCCCAACGCGCTGGTAATATGGGAAGCTCAGTTTGGTGATTTCGCCAACGGAGCCCAGGTCATGATTGACCAGTTTATTACATCCAGCGAAACCAAGTGGGATCGTTGGTGTGGATTGGTCATGCTGCTGCCTCACGGGTACGAGGGCCAGGGCCCTGAGCACTCCAATGCTCGCCCTGAGCGCTACCTGCAGCTATCGGCCAATAATAACATCATTGTAGCCAACGTAACTACACCGGCCAACTTCTTCCACATGATGCGCCGTCAGTTGACCTTCCCGTTCCGGAAGCCTCTGATCGTGATGTCGCCTAAGTCAATGCTGCGCCATCCGCTGTGCGTGTCGTCGCTGGATGAACTGGCCACCGGACGGTTCCAGGAAACAATTGGTGACCCTTATGCCGATCCCAAAAAAGTGAAGAAGGTACTGCTGTGTACTGGTAAGATATATTATGAGTTGTTGGAAAAACAGCAGGCAGATAAGCGTGATGATGTAGCCATCATTCGGGTAGAGCAGATGCATCCTTTCCCGAAAACCCAACTGGACGCGCATATAGCACAGTACAAGAAAGCAAAAGTGTACTGGGTGCAGGAAGAACCGTTCAACATGGGTGGCTGGACCTTCATGCTGCGTATGTATTCTGAGCAGCCATTGGAGGTTATTGCTCGTCGTTCGAGTGCTTCGCCTTCAACCGGCTTTGCCAAGATCCACGCTCAGGAGCAGGCCGAGATCATCCGCCGGGCATTTGAATAATTTCCAAACGTGTATATATTAACCGCTTAATCTTCATAAGAAAGTTGATAATATGGCTGAAATAGAAATAAAAGTACCACCCGTAGGGGAGTCCATCACCGAAGTCACTATCGGAACCTGGTTCAAAAACGAAGGAGACTTTGTAAAAATGGATGAAGTCATCTGCGGACTGGACTCTGATAAGGCAACCTTTGAACTGACTGCCGAGGCAGAAGGTATACTACATATTAAAGCCAAGGAAGGTGATACCCTCTCTATTGGTGATCTGATCGCAACGATTGATAAGTCAGGCGACGGTGCCGCTCAAGGCAATGGTAGTTCTGTAGCCGCCGAAGCTGCCGCTACCACTGCCGCAGCAGGATACGGCGACAGACCGGCACAGCCCGAGGCAAAGCCGGCTGCTGCTACCGCTACTCAGGAGGCTAAGGTAGTTGAGATGAAAGTACCTACGGTAGGGGAGTCTATTACCGAAGTGACCATAGCCAGCTGGGTGAAGAAGGATGGCGACCGTGTAACACTGGACGAAGTTCTGTGCGAACTCGAGTCGGACAAAGCTACCTTCGAACTACCAGCCGAAGCAGCGGGTACACTGCGTATCGTTGCGGGTGAAGGCGAAACCCTGGCTATCGGCGCGGTAATCTGCCGCATCGAGGTAGGTGAAGGTGCCGCCGCTGCCGCTCCGGCGTCAGCCCCGGCTGCACCAGCTCCAGCCGCTCAGCAGGAAGATGAGAAAAGCTTTGGTGCCGGACATGTGTCTCCGGTAGCTGCTAAGATTCTGGCCGAAAAAGGCATCGATCCTAAAGAAGTAAATGGTACCGGTACCGGCGGACGCGTCACAAAGGAAGACGCTCTGAAGGCCGAGAAGTCGCAGTCTAAACCTGCCGCTGAGCCTGCTAAGGCAGCCGCTCCGGCACAGTCGCAGGCTCCTGCTGTATCGGGTGAACGTGGTCAGCGTCGTGAGAAAATGTCTTCGCTGCGTCGTACCATTGCCCGTCGTCTGGTATCTGTGAAGAATGAGACGGCCATGCTTACTACCTTCAACGAGGTAGATATGAAGCCAATCATGGACCTGCGTTCCAAGTTCAAGGACAAGTTCAAGGAGAAGCACGAAGTAGGTCTTGGATTCATGTCGTTCTTCACCAAAGCTGTTTGTGTAGCCCTTCAGGATTTCCCTGTTGTGAATGCTTACATCGACGGTGACGATATTGTATACAACGACCACTGTGATGTTTCTATCGCGGTTTCTACGCCACGCGGCCTAGTAGTACCGGTTATCCGCAATGCTGAAACCTTGTCATTTGCCGCTATTGAAAAAGAAATCATTCGTCTGGCTGTCCGTGCCCGTGATGGCAAGCTGGGTATGGATGAAATGACCGGTGGAACCTTTACCATCACCAACGGTGGTATCTTCGGTTCTATGCTGTCTACGCCTATCATCAACGCACCACAGTCGGCCATCCTGGGTATGCACAATATCGTGGAGCGTGCGGTTGTAGTGAACGGTGAAATCGTAGTTCGTCCGATCATGTACGTGGCTCTGTCATACGATCACCGTACCATCGATGGACGTGACTCGGTAAGCTTCCTGGTACGTGTTAAGCAACTCCTGGAAGATCCAACCCGTCTGCTGCTGGAACTATAATAGCATTTGGATATATAGTAAGCCCCTGAGAGGTATCTTTCAGGGGCTTTTTTGTTGAGAAAGATTTTTCAAAACATCATGCAGGTATATGGCTTTGAGCATGAATGCTTGTAAGATATCAGGAATATCAGGTTGTCCCCGTGCTACAATGCGCGGGATTTTTATTTTTGTTAGAAAGCAACACTACCTCTATGTTATTAAAACCTAAACTCGCGCTTCTCGCGTTACTCCTGCTGTCTGTACGTGTACAGGCGCAATCTGACTACCAGAAAGATTCCCTATTCATTCGGCAACTTTTTGATAAGGCTCTGACCGATGGCAAATCCTACGACTGGCTTCGTCACCTGACTACGCAGATAGGCCCACGGCTGAGCGGATCAGAAGGAGCCGCCAAAGCGGTAACCTATACCCGGCAAGTCATGGAGCAGGAGGGCTTTGACCGCGTATTCCTGCAGAATGTAATGGTACCTCACTGGGTACGGGGGGCAAAAGAAAAAGCGTATATTCAGGTAGGGAAGCAAAAGACAGAGGTACCTATAGCCGCGCTGGGTGGCTCGGTTGCTACACCAAAGGCAGGTATCAAGGCCCGAGTCATCGAAGTAAAGAACTTTCAGGAGCTTCGTGATCTGGGGCGTGAAAAGGTACAGGGGAAGATTGTTTTCTTTAATCGCCCCATGGACCCTACCAAGCTTAATACGTTTGAAGCATACAGCGGAGCCGTTGACCAGCGGGGGAATGGTGCTACCGAGGCTGCCCGTTTGGGAGCCGTAGGAGCCATTGTGCGTTCGATGACACCACGCCTGGATGACTTTCCGCATACGGGTGCTATGCGCTATGGTACCGGTGTACCTCTGATACCAACGGCCGGTATTAGTACCAATGGTGCGGAGCTCCTGAGCAAGACGCTTAAGACAAACCCTGACCTTGAGTTCTTCTTCCAGCAAAACCCAGAGACGCTACCCGATGCACCTTCGCATAATGTCCTTGGAGAGCTTAAAGGAGCTACCAATCCTGATGAAATACTGGTTGTAGGCGGCCACCTGGACTCATGGGACATGGGACAAGGAGCACACGACGACGGCACCGGTTGTGTACAGGCTATCGAAGCGCTACGGTTGCTGAAAGCCTTGGGGTACCAGCCTAAGCGTACCCTGCGGGCGGTGATGTTCATGAACGAAGAAAACGGATTGAAAGGGGGAATTACCTACGCCGACTCAGCCAAGTCTAAAAATGAAAAGCACGTAGCCGCCATTGAGTCTGATCGGGGCGGTTTTGTACCCCGCGGATTTGGGGTAGTTGGTGATGCTGCCAAAAAAGCAAAGGTTGTTGCATGGCAGCCGCTACTGGCTCCCTATGGCCTGCATGAGATTGGCCCCGGTGGGGGAGGTGCCGACATTGGTCCGCTGGCGCAGCAGGGCACTGTACTAATCGGACTGGTACCTGATTCCCAACGCTACTTTGACTACCATCATGCGGCTTCGGATACGTTTGACGCGGTAAGCCGGCGGGAGCTTGAGATGGGGGCAGCCTCCATGGCGGCTATGCTGTACCTGCTGGACAAGTACGGTTTGTAATCAGATCGCTACAAATAGAGCGGGGATGATTGACACCATCAATCATCCCCGCTCTATTTGTACATAAGTTCAAAGCTTCGGGTTCTGCTTATGCCGGTCTTTATCGCGCTGGGTCTTCTTCTCGATATTCTTCTGCAGAGCTTCGGTCAGGTTGACGCCGGTCTGGTTGGCCAGACACATCAGTACCCACAGAACATCCGCCATTTCGTCCCCCAGGTCTTTTCCCAGATCTGATTTTTTGAATGACTGATCGCCGTAGGTGCGGGCCATAATACGAGCCAGTTCCCCTACTTCTTCGGTCAGGATAGCCATGTTAGTCAATTCCGAAAAGTACCGGACGCCGTAGGTCTTGATCCAGTCGTCTACTTGTTGTTGTGCCTCGTCTAGGGTCATTGGGTGAATGAGTGATTTAATGAATGGGGATTGTCGAGTTGCGATTGCAGAATGTCGATTTACTTAATTTATAACTTACTCGACAATCCGAAATCGAAATTCGTAATTAAGAATACTTTCCTGCTTTTCTCCCGCGATTTCTATGGATTAAGCAATAGCCGGGAGATAGTTTTTTTCATATTTTCGATGGTCTCTAACGCACGCAAAGATCCGGTGAATGACCGGGGCGCCGGTGCGACTTGTTACGGACCGCGTTTAATACAGCCATTTTACTTTTTCCGCCTCCGGGCGCCCGGTTCTTTGACTTTTCTTTGATAGTAGTGGGCAAGTTCTCCGTCTTTGCATATAGCAGCCATGGCACCCAGATGAAAAAGCTTCTTCATTCTTTTATTAGCATAATGGCTCACCCTGGCCTTTCCCCTTAGGCTTGTTCCTGAAGAATTCTCAAAAGGAGATACACCTGCATAACAGGCGAACTTTCTAGGGTTGCTAAAAAGCTTGAACTCATTGGTTACCAGAATCATTTCCCAAAAGATTACAGCGCGGCTGCCGCCTCGCCCACTCCATCTACTGAGGTAACTAAGACAAATAACTCATGAAGCACTTCATCGTCCTTTACTAAACCTCTAATCTTTTTTTCCAATATCAGAAGCTGCTTTTCCAGCGCATTCACAGGCTCCTTATTAAGTTTTTTTAGAGCCTTCTGCATGTTCTTGTTGGGCAGAGCAGCTAGTTCTTCGACTGGTACTTTGAGCATATTCTTGGCCAGAAGCAGTCTTTTTCGTAGAGAAACCAGTTGCTTTAACTGCTGCAATACCTCTCGTTCCGGTTGCCAGAGCCGGGCTTTATCAGCGTAGCGAAAAGCATAGTCACTAATTCGGATAGCATCTACTTTATCATTCTTACCTCGCTGCAAGCCAATCGAGCGCTTAATTCTAAGAGATGATTCTAACCATAGCGAACATGACTCTTTGTTTAATAGATTAAGTAAGCACTGACTGTAAAGGCCTGTGTGCTCACAGCACACCAAGCTTTGTCTCAAATCAACTTCTGTGGCTTTACATTTTGCTTTAAACACAGCTAAACCGGAAGCTGTGTTCTCTACTTTTAAGTGAAATAAGAGCCTTGAAGCATCTCTAACAGCGAAATCAAGCGTTCTTTTACTGATGTCCACACCGATAAAAAAGGAAAATTTCATAACTTCACTTTTTAAGGATAAAACAAAAGTGAGAGGGCTACTTTCAAAACCTTGCTAATAGGCCTATAGCCTGAATTTCTATTTGAAGCTTGCCCTTATCAACCGACTTAGGTACTAAATCGCGGGGTGGATCTTATCCAGCGGCGGCCATAGTTCACCTAAGTCGGTATTCTTTTAAAAGTATTACCATTCTTTCTTTTGTACTATCCCCAAAGCTAAAGGCGGCGGCCGCTTTCCTCCTCTTTTATATCCTATTTTTCGAATCAATGATAATGGTAACGGGACCGTCGTTGAGGAGGCTGACTTTCATATCCGCTCCGAACTCGCCGGTCTGGATGGGGGAGACAAGTTCCTGGTTTAGGAATTGGATCATTTGCTCATAGAGGGGAATGGCTACTTCGGGCTTGGCTGCTTCAATGAATGAGGGGCGGTTGCCCTTTTTGGTACTGGCGTGGAGGGTAAACTGGCTAATGAGCAGGATGTTGCCTCCCACCGCTTTCAAGTCCAGATTCATCTTCCCGCCCTCATCTGAGAACACACGCATACCTATGATCTTCTTGCCCAGCCACTCTACATCTTCCCGGGTATCGGTATGGGTGATACCCAGCAGCACCAGAAATCCGGTCTCGATTTGTCCGTGTATAGTGCCTTCGATAGTGACAGAAGCTTCGGTGACGCGTTGTAATACTGCAATCATGGGTTGTCTGATATTAGGTATTAGCTAGTAGGCGTTAGGCCGCTAATTTTGAGATAGTAGTGAGTTTTTTCTTGCGTTTGGCTTGTGAAGTATCCCTTAAGTGTTAAAGTAAATTTATAAGCTAACACCTAATAACTAACAGCTACCAGCTAGAGATCCAACAGCAGGTGGGCCAGGCCAAAGTACACGCCATAGCCGATCAGGTCGTTGGCGGTGGTGATGAAGGGCCCCGAGGCTACGGCCGGATTAATACCTAGCTTATCTAAAAGGATAGGCGTAACAGTGCCCATAAAAGAGGCTAGGAATACCACTGACATAAGTGCCGACGATACCACAATGGCTAGCTGCACCTGATTGCCTATCAATAAGTTAAACCCGAATACGATCACACTGATAATAAGTCCGTTGATAAGAGCGACGGTAAACATCCGGAGCAGACGGGGCCACACCCCCGTATCCAATCCGGACTTATCCGCCAGACTTTGCAGGATGATGGAGGAGGTCTGGATACCAACGTTACCTCCCGTAGAGCCTATAATGGGAATAAAGGCCGCCATGGCAGGTACTATGACCAGATCACCCTCAAAGAAGCTGATAAATTTAGCCGCCAGTATTCCCCCCATGATACCTACCAGGAGCCAGGGCAGACGCGCCCGGGTTTGTTCCCACACGGTGTCATCTTCCTCCACCTCTCCCGTTATACCCGCCATCGCCATAGTGTCCGAACTGGCCTGCTCGGTAATAATATCTACTACGTCATCAATGGTAATCCGGCCTAGTAGCCGTCCCTGTACATTCACCACCGGCAGCGATTCCATGTCGTAGCGCCGCATGAGTTCGGCTACTTCCTCGGCCGGGCGGTAGGTCTCGACAAAGATGATGTCTTTATCGTACAGGCTTTCGATTTTGGTGTACTTCTGGGCCAGTACTATGCGCTTGAGCGAAAGTACTCCCAGTAGGCGATCCGTATCATCCACTACGTACACGGCATATACCTTCTCTACATCTTCGGCCTGCTTGCGCAGCTCTTCGATGCACTGATTTACAGTCCAGTTGACGTTAGCCTTGACCAGCTCCTTCTGCATCAGACCACCGGCTACGTCTTCATCGTAGTGCAGCAGGTCCAGGATAAAGCGGGCCTGTTCGCGGTCTTCCAGCATGGCTATCACTTCCTCCCGGATGCGGATAGGCTGCTCGTTGAGCAAGTCCACCGCATCGTCCGAGTCAAACAAGTTGACGTAGCGGGCTATCTCTTCGGAGGTAAAGTGCTTAAGGAAGTCGCGGCGGTCGTGGGGATCAAAACCGGCCAGGATTTCGGCTCCGACTTTGGTATCCAGCTGGTTGAGTAAGTAGCGCGCGGGTTCCGTATCAAGTTCATAAAGCAGGCTTGTTACGTCGGCAGGATACAATTCTTCCATTTCAGTTCTGAGGCTCGCAGCATCCTGCTTATCGATCAGATTCTGAATGTGCTCTACATACTCTTTGGTCAATTCAAACGTCATAGTACTCTATTCTCAGGTAAGCTTACTCACTAGTAACAGCGGGGGAGCCATCTTCTCCCGGCTGGGCACTACCAATCAGCTGAGTCAGCTCAACAAATTGGGCCACACCCAGCTGCTCCGCCCGCTTGTCAAGCAGCGGATGGTCGGGAAATATTCCCATTGGTTTCAGTGCGTTGCGCAGGGTTTTGCGCCGCTGGTTGAAGGCTGTTTTTACCACGCTGAAAAACAACTTTTCATTGCAGTCCAGATTCGTGGTTTCGTTACGGCGGAGACGGATAATGCCCGATTGTACTTTGGGAGGCGGATCAAAAGCTCCCGGAGGTACAGTAAAAAGGTATTCAATATCGTAGAAAGCCTGTAGCAGCACGCTCAGAATACCATAGTCCTTGCTACAGGGGGGAGAGGCAATACGCTGGGCTACTTCTTTCTGCAGCATACAGACTACCTCCGGTATCCTGTCCCGTATCTCCAGCACCCTGAAGAAAATCTGGGAGGAGATGTTGTACGGGAAATTACCAATAATGGCAAAAGGCTCCTGAAAAACAGTTTGGCTGTTCCACCGCAGGAAATCACCGCCAATGATGCGATCTTCCAGCGACGGATAGTGCTTATTTAGGTATTCGATAGATTCTCTATCAATCTCTATGACATGGGTAGTATATTCCTTGTGCGTCAGGAGGTACTGGGTAAGTACCCCCATCCCGGGGCCTATTTCCAGCACCTGGGTATACTGTTTGTGCAGGGTCAGGCTATCTACGATACGCTCCGCGGCGCGGAGGTCGCGGAGGAAATGCTGACCCAGGTGTTTTTTAGCTCGTACTTTCAAAAGAATCTGGTTTTGATAATGCAGTAACAACGCCTAAAATTACGCCTAAATTCGTAGATTTATCGACTAAAGAATATAACCTGAGTCAGGTTAAGGATTCAAAAGACAATAATGGAAACAATACGATCATTTGCCGACTGGCAATCCATACATAGTACCCTCGAGCATCTCCGTCTGATCGGGATTACCCTGACACCTGACCTGGTGATTAAGTCGGTAAGTCCGTACACCCTCAAGAAGACGGGATGGCTGGAATCTGATCTGGTTGGGTACAGCCTGTTTGACAAGCTGATTCCGGAAGCGGATCAGGATGAGGTACGCGATACGCTGGAAGATGCTATATTCCGTGGTGCCAAGATAGAGCGCCGTGAGATACCTATGCTGGGTCAAAATGGTAGCCCGCGCACCATGTCTGTCAACTCAGTACTGATGCAGGAGGTGGATAGCTTGCCAGGAACAATCACGGTAGTAGGTGAGGATATAACCCGGCGGCGGCGGATGGAGTCAGCGCTATCCAAATCCAACTCGCAACTACAGGACCTGGTGGATAACACCAGTGACCTGATCCAGCTCATTACCCTCGAAGGGAAATTTATCTTTGTCAACCGCGCCTGGCGGGAGGTACTGGGCTATGGCCTGGAGGAAATCGCCTCCATGACCATTGCGGATATTCTGCACCCGCAGTTCCGGGAGGAGACCCTGAAGCAGCTAAAGTACATTCAGGAGGGTAATTCGAAGCCTGATTTTGAGACGGTATTTGTCAGCAAGGAAGGTCGTAAGATATTCCTGACGGGTAGTGTCAACTGCCGCTATGATAATGGTAAGCCTACGGCTTTTCGCTGTATTCTGCACGACTTTACCGAAAAGATTCGGGCCGAAAAAGCACAGAGCCTGTACTACAGCATTGCCAACTGGACCATCAGTACCCAGAATCTGGACGACCTGTACCACAACATCCACGAGGAACTAGGCAAGATCATTGATGTTAAAAACTTCTTTATTGCGCTTTACGACCAGCACAAAAGTTTTCTGTCGTTCCCGTACTATGTGGATGAGTACTTCCAGGGCAACTTGCGTTTCACCAAGCGCAAGCTGGGCAATGGTCTGACCGAATTTGCCATCGCCTCTAACCGCCCTCTGTTCCTGTACGAAGAAGATATCGAGCGGCTGGCTACCACCAATAGCCTGTACCTGTACGGGGTAACGCCTAAGGTACTGCTGTGTGTACCTCTGCGGATTGGTGATCGGGTGACGGGTATCATTGGGGTTAAGTCGTACGATAACCCTAATACTTACGATGCCCGTGACCTGGAGCTGCTGGAGTTTATATCGGGTCAGGTAGCGCTGGCTATAGCCCGGAAGCAAAGTGAGGAGGAACTGGCCAAGTACGCGGCCCGCCTCAATGCTATCTTTGACAGTAGCTCCCACCTGATCTGGTCGGTCAATAAGAGCCTGCAGTTGACTTCCTTTAACCGTAACTACGCTGATCTGATCAAGGCACAGTTGAATATGCCTCCTTCGCTCAACGTAAGTACCGAGAAGCTGGGCTGGCGCATGATGGGACCCGAAAACCGCCGCCTCCTTGAGCACCGTTACCGCCAGGCGTTCAGGGGGGAAGCGCAGTACTTCGAGCTTAAAATCGATAAGCGGGGCGGCGGGGACCTTTGGCTGGAGTTTTATCTGAATCCTATTCTATACACAGGAGGGTTGATAGAGGAGGTATCCGGCATAGCCCGCGATATAACACGAAGAAAAAAGGCCGAAATAGACCTGCGACAGAGCGAGGAGGTATTCCGGGGTATTTTCGAAAACCTGCAGGATATCTACGTCCGGATTGATCGCCAGGGACTGATTACCATGGTAAGTCCGTCGGTATTTAAGCGTTCCGGCTACACACCTCAGGAGGTACTGGGGCGCAATATATCCGAATTCTTCATTGAACCGCAACTGATCCACGCGGCCCTGATCCGGCTGCGCCGCGACAAAAGTCTGCGCAACTTTGAGGTACCCCTGCGGGTCAAGGATGGCTCCGAGCGGCAGTTTATGCTGAACATGCTACTCTTCCCCGATGAGAATGGCAAACCGCTGGAAATAGCGGCACTGGCCCGTGATATAACCGAATTGAAGAAAAACGAGCAGGAGCTGCGCAAGGCTAAGGAGCAGGCCGAGCACTCACTGAAAGTGAAGGAAGGCTTCCTGGCCAATATGAGCCACGAAATCCGGACACCTATGAACGGGGTGATCGGAATGATAGACCTGCTGGTAAATACCAGCCTCAACGAAGAGCAGCGCGACTATGTATTGACGATCAAACGCTCTTCCGAAACGCTGCTCCACATCCTGAATGACATCCTGGACTTGTCCAAGATCGAAGCCGGAAAAATGGTACTGCACGAAGCACCGCTGTCACTGGCGGAACTCCTGGAAAAGATGGTGGCGCTATTTGGACAGACGGCCCGTAACAAAGGCAATACCTTGACCTACCACCTGGCACCGGAACTACCAAAGTACATCATAGCTGACCAGACCCGCCTGCTGCAGATCCTGTCCAACCTGACTTCCAACGCCCTGAAATTTACAGAGAACGGGGAGGTACGTATCAAGGTATGCCTGGTAGAAAGCCGGGGCAAGCACCACAAGATCAAGGTAGAGGTATATGACTCGGGTATTGGTATTTCGGAAGAAGACCAGAGGCTGCTCTTTACCTCATTTACCCAGTTGGATAATTCGTCCCGGAAGACGTTCGGTGGTACCGGTCTGGGACTGGCTATATCCCGTCGGCTATGCCAGCTGATGAACGGAGATATTGGTGTGGAATCCAACGTGGGAGAAGGTAGCATGTTCTGGTTTACGTTTGAAACCAAAGAAACCAGTATCTCACCCGCTTCTGTCGGGAACAAGGACGATGAAGTATCTTTCAACAATATATTTAGTAAGTATCACCCACGTATCCTGCTGGTGGATGATAACCTGGTCAACCGGAAGGTAGCCAGCGAAATCCTTAAAAAAGCAGGCTGTGACGTAGTTACTGCCGAGGATGGATTTGAAGCCATCAGAAAGGTGGAGGAGGTATTCGCCACGCCTGACGGCTACTTTGATATCCTGTTCATGGATATTCAGATGCCCGATATGGACGGAGTCGAAACGACCCGTGAGCTCCGGAAAATGTTCGGCAAGAGGCTGCCGCCCATTATAGCCATGACAGCCTACTCCATGAAAGAGGACCGTGACCGGTTTATGAGCCAGGGAATGGACGACTATATACCCAAACCCATCCGGGCCCAGCAACTGGTGAGCAAGGTAAAGGATGTCATTGGTGGGGCAAATAACCGCAAGCTGGGACATAAACAGCAGGAGATAGCGCAGGAAATAGCGCTGCCGGTGCTGGATCGTACCATCGTGGACCAGTTGAAAAATATTGGCGGCGACGACCTGGTACGTTCCATCTACGAAGAGTTTGTATCCGAGTCGACGGAACTGGTCAATGAAGCCATCAGCGCCTTTGATCGTGATGATATTCCTACGGTCAAGAGCAACCTGCATACGCTCAAAGGCAGCGCTGGTACGGTAGGTGTCATGCAGGTGGCCGAGATAGCCCGCGAGGCCGAAGGCCGGCTGAAGGTCAATGATACCAGTACCCTGTCCGAAGCCCTGCCCCAGCTCCAGAAAGCCTTCCAGGTCTTCCTGAGCTGTTTTGAGCAGAAGCTGGATGAATGGCTGGCCTAGGGACTATTAGTGAGCTTTGCCGTAGGTCTTTTCGCCGGCCTCAACCGCTACCTTGAGGTTGTTTTCTTTCGGTGGGATGGGGCAGCTGTACCCGTCGCTGTACGCGCAGTAGGGGTTATAAGCCTTGTTAAAGTCCAGCAATAAGCGTTTTTCCTTTATGTCCTTGAGGCGGAGGTCCAGATAACGGCCTCCGCCGTAGGTACTCTGGCCGTTGGTCATATCCTTGAAGGGGATAAACAGGTAGTCGCGGTACTGCGGTAGCTGACGCAGGCTCAGGCTTTGGTACACGGCCAGCTTCTGGGGCTTACCCTCCAGCTGAAAGTGTAGTTCACCGTATTTGACATAGGTCTTCTTCTTGCCGTCGTAGGTGGGCATCTCGAAGGGTTCGCTTTTGGGCGTAGCGACAAAGCGGGCCTCTACCTGATAGGCTATATTGGGGTTGTAAAAGCGCAGCCCATCCAGGTCTTCTTTTTTTAGGGGGGAGTTAGGCGTAGTCAGGAATTCCTCCATGTACTCATCGCGGTGGACGGCGATGTCCTCCTCGTAGTCTTGAGCAAACAGAGGGCTGGATAAGAGTAAAAAGAGGAACAGGTAGCGTAGCATAGCAGTAGATTAACGAAATAGTAAAGTTGATAGGATATGCCTGTAAAGCAGGTGTTGAGACTTGGCCAGGGAGATGATCCGTATGGTTGTAAATAGTTAAAAGTTACTATATTAGACTCTGGATAGCAGTGATAGAAAGGGTTTCTGTCAGGATAAATAAGTACGTGAATATCAGGTAATGTTCACAAAAAAACGGATGAATTTTACCAATAAAGGTTGGCTTACTTGCTTACTAATTCGAAATATACCTAAATTCACCATGTCAATTGTATAAACAAACCCGACAATTCAACATGTCTTATACCAAACGTGTATTGATAGCCGAAGATAGCTCGGTTATTCAAAATCTAGCTCGTAAAATCCTTGAATTCCAGAATTACGAGATCACTGCCGTTAAAAATGGTGAGCAGGTATTACAGCTTCTTGAGAAAGAAAACTTTGATATTATCCTTCTTGATATAAATATGCCGATCATGGATGGTATGGAATGTGCCCGTGCTGTTCGTGCTCTTGGTGATCCCCAAAAGGCTATGACGCCAATCGTTGCCATCACCGGTAACGCCAAAAATTATTCCGACGAAGACTTCAAAGAGGCAGGCTTTAACGATGCCCTCATGAAACCACTCAACTTTGACCGCCTGGTTGAAGTAGTGGCGCATCATACTGATAAGTAAGCAGATTACATGAGGGTTACTTTCCTTGGAACCGGTACGTCGCAGGGGGTACCTGTTATCGCCTGCGACTGTGCCGTTTGTCGTTCACTAGACTACCGCGACAAACGGTTGAGGGTATCGGTGTGGCTGGAGGTACAGGGAAAGTCCTTTGTTATTGATACCGGTCCGGACTTCCGGCAGCAGATGCTGCGGGCGAGGGTCCGTACGCTGGATGCCGTTGTATTTACCCACCAGCACAAGGATCACGTAGCCGGTCTGGATGATGTACGAGCCTTTAACTTCCGCCAGCGCAGGGACATGCCACTCTACGGCCGGCAGGAGGTACTGAACCAGATCGAGCGTGAGTTTTACTACGCCTTCGAGGAGGACCGCTACCCCGGTGTGCCTCACCTGAATCTTCTCCCCATTACAAACCAGCCCTTTGAGATAGAAGGGGTCCTTTTTACACCCATTGAGGTTATGCACGGCCGGTTGCCTGTTTACGGCTTCCGGGTTGGCGACTTTACCTACATTACCGACGCCAACTACATCTCCGAGCAGGAACTTGAAAAAGTCAAAGGTTCCAAAGTACTGGTCCTGGATGCCCTTCAGCGTGAGCCTCACATTTCTCATTTTACACTTCCGCAGGCTATTGAGCTTATCAACCGCCTGGACGTGCCCGTTTCCTATCTTACCCACCTAAGCCACCGCATGGGCCTGCACGAGGCCGTCGAGGCGGAGCTTCCTCCCCACATCCGCCTGGCCTTTGATGGCCTTACGCTGGAGGTATAATAATTTACTCTTTTACTGCTCAGGTTAGGTGCCGATAGAGATTTCTATGGGGCACTATATGCTTGGTATTTATGTTATTTCGTTATAATAACAACTATTATTTATTACATAACCGTGCAGAAGATGAGAGGAGTAACAACTTATATATTTGCGTTGATCAGTATGCTGGCCGTTGCCTCGTGCAGCCCACGGGTGCGGGTCGTAGATGCCCATAAAGCCCAGGAGCTTAACGCGGCTCAGTACCCAACATTCGGGTTTGGTGAGATAAACATTGAAGGCGATAGCCTTCCCCTGCCGGGCCAGGTACGACTCAATAATAGCATCAACATGATGAAGGATGCCATTGCGCGTAACCTGCGAAGCAAGGGGATGCAGCAAAGCCTCGATCCGGCTCTGAAAATCAACATCAGCCTGGCTGTAGACGAGAAAATCCAGACTCGCCAGACTAACTTTGCCAACGATGGTGCACCACGCTACGTGGGCCAGTACCGCTGGAGATGGCAGGTAGAGGAGAAGGAAGTAGGCCGCTACGATATGGGCAGGCTTTCCCTCGAAATGGTGGATGCCGATGACAATTCGGTAGTGCTGAAGTCTGTAGCCGAAGGTGTACTGCCTAAGAAGATGGAGAAACTGGAGTACACCATTGAAGAGGCCGTTCAGCGGATGATTGCTCAGAGTGATAAGTAAAGGAGGAGGGGAGGAAAGAAGGAATGGAGTAAAGTGTCATGTTTGAATATTTTCTTTTTTTTCATTCCCACCAATGAATAATTCAGTTAGACGAGGCGCAGGAAACTGAGCCTCGTTTACTTATAGCTTAAGGCATAAAGCTTAGAGCTCAAATCAAAACCCCTACCTTTGCGGCTGAACCCAGGTACCTACAACTCGTGCATCAGAATTATTACTTTCTACGTCAACTGGCTCCCCGTCTTCACAACGAGATCAGTGGCAAGCGCTTTATGGAAGCTTTCAGCCAGGAAAAGGATGAGATCATCCTGGTGTTTGCCGAGGCGCGGGGTAAGCTTAACTACTACAAGCCCTTCTTCATCAAGGCGTCGCTACGCTCCGACTTCGCCAGTCTGACTTTTCCTGACCAGTTTGATCGCGCCCGCCGCAATAGTGTAGATTTGTTCACGGACTTGTACGACCGGCCGGTTACTGAAGTGAAGTCTTACCTGAACGAGCGCGCTTTGGGTATAGAACTGGAAGGCGGTGATGCACTGGTGTTCAAGCTCTTTGGTAACCGTTCCAATATTATTCATTTTGATAATGCAGGGCAGGCCGTAGACCTGTTTAATAACAAGCTGGTAGCCGATCAGCAGATTCAGCACAGTCAGCTCACCCGACCGTTGGACCAAAGCTACGAAGCCTACGAGCAACAGGAGTTTCGACATGAGGTCCTGTACCCAACCTTTGGGAAGGAAGTAAACGCGTATCTGAAAGAGCAAATGTCCGGTATATCCGAGCCTAAAGAGCGCTGGGCGGTTATCCAGCAGGTGGTAAGTGAGCTCGAAAATCCAGACGGCTACTACCTGACTATTCTCAACTATACGCCTTTCCTGTCGCTGCTGCCGATGGGAGAGGTCCGGGATACGTATACCGATCCTCTCGAAGCGCTGAACCGCTACTACTACGCCCACGTCCGGATGAGCAATGTGGAGCGGGAGAAAGGGGAGATAGTTCGTCTGCTCCGCAAGCGGCTCCAGCAGACCGAAAGGTACCTCGAGAACAACTTCCAAAAGCTCATAGAACTGGAAGAAGGCGGAATGAACGAAGAGATGGGCCATATACTAATGGCCAACCTGCACCTGGTACCCGAGCGGGCCGAGCGGGTGGAGCTGTACGACTTCTACCGCGACCAGCCTATTACAATCAAGCTCAAGAAGGACCTGTCGCCGCAGAAAAACGCGGAGATGTACTATCGAAAGGCCAAGAACGAGAAGATCGAAATAACGAAGCTACAGGAGAGCTCCGAAGCGCGCGAGCAGGAACTCCAGCAACTACATATTCACCTGGAAGCAATCGGGGGTATGGAACAGTTACGCGAGCTACGGGCCTACATCAAAAAACACAGTCTCAAACAAACTACCAATGCCCCGTTGCAGGGAGATCTTTTTAAGAAGGTTGAGTACCAGGGCTATACTATACTGATAGGACGCAACGCCAAGAACAACGACCTGCTCACGCGGCAGTACGCATATAAGGAAGACCTGTGGCTGCACGCCCGCGACGTATCGGGCTCGCACGTGGTAGTCAAGCACCAGGCGGGTAAGAATTTTCCGGCACCGGTCATCGAGCGGGCCGCACAACTGGCCGCCTGGTATTCCAAGCGACGCACCGATACGCTTTGTCCTGTCATTGTCACGCCCAAGAAGTTTGTCCGCAAGCCCAAGGGGCTGGCCGAGGGAGCTGTCATAGTTGACAAGGAAGAAGTAGTACTGGTGGAACCACAGGGGTAAAAAATAAAGAACCACCCTATCAGAGCGGTTCTTTAAAGTCTTATTGGTCAGTTGTTGTTAATGAAATCTTAGTTCTGGCGGGAATAGTTAAACGTATAACCCTTCCAGGTGCAAGATTGTTTGTCATTCTCAGGCCTGGTACCTGCAAAAGGTAATCAGCCCCAATCAGTGAAACCAAAAGAGGAAAGGCCCAGTGCTTTTACTGCTGCTCGCCCTCCCCATAGAGCTTTTTCTTGATGTCCGAGATCCAGCCCGGTTCCTGGTTATCTGCGAATAAGGACTGCTGAGCTATTTCAATGTACTTCTTGGCAAACCATACTTTATTGGAGCCGGAGTTGGAGTCAAAAAAATCTTTGATGTACTGGCGGTCGGTGCGGCGCAGGTCCAGGAAGTCGGATGAGCTAAGAGCTCCATCCAGCAGGGGGTACTCTTTCAGAATGTTGGCCAGGTTTTCATCTTCGGACGAAAATTCCATCAGAGTCTGGTAAAAAATAACCGGGTCCAGGCAGTCTTCGATTTCAGTCGGGGGGCTTGTCTGGTTACTGTTGATGTCGACAAGCTCCGTGCCGCTCCCCTCTACGTTCAGTAACCGCTCGAAGAACAGATTTTTGTTTCGTGCGTAGTCTACTTCCACCCGCTCCTGGTCGGTGTCTATGAGACAGTATACTTTGCCCCGGATGGCGTAGTCCGGGTCCTGCATCGGAAATTTGAGGTAGTCGTATATTTTCTTGACTTCGCGATATCCACCAACCGGCAGGATCCGGAGGCTTTTGCTCTGAATTTCCTCCTGAAAGTAGTACTCAAAGTAGATCTTCTCCGAAATGCCTTCGCAGATGATCCAGTAGTACGGGTCTTCCTGTAGCAGCGTAAATACGATGGACTGTACCAGGTCATTATAACTCTTGATGTTGTAGTCGACCGGCAGTGGACCTTTCACCCGGGAACGGGCGTTGGTGATAGCCTCCCGGTAGTTGTACAGGTCAAAAAAGCTGACGGTCACACTACTGTCCGTCCCTGATTTCAGCGAGGTGGCGCTGCCGTGGGTCACAATGGGCAGGTACCCGTACCAGTGCGTCGAAATCAGGATCTGGTGGTTCTGTCTACTGATGCCGATCAGCTTCTCAAATTGCTCAAAGCAGTTGGATATATGCAGGGAAGCCTCCGGCTCGTCAATGGCCAGGATCAGGTTCGAGTCCCGGTCGGTATTCTTTACCAGGAACGAGTACGCAATATCAATCAGGGCCTTCCGCTTTTCCCCGGAGCTCAGCTCACTGACAGGTATGCGTCCAGTGCCGCCCTCAGTAATCTTATTGAGTACCTTGATGGAGAAGTAGGCCTCGATGATCTTCGAGACCAGGTCCGGCATCGTCAGGCTATTCTTGTAGTGCCCTTTGTACTCATAGGTTTCCAGTACCCCCTCAATATCTTTGATAAACTCGTCCAGGTCATTGTTGATCTGCCGGAGCGTGCTGGGTTTTATGGCCTTCACAATTACATTCTGGATATTGCGGTCCATGAGCTTCTGCATGTCCTGCGTTTCCAGCTTGGTGTAGGTATTGACATCCGTCTCTACCGGTATGTAGATGTAGGAGTAATGGCTGTTGATGTAGTCATAAAAGCCGCTGAAGTACGTCTGAATGTCTTCCTCCTTGAACTCCTTATCGGCTTTGCCGCCAATAAAGTCCAGGCTGTGGTGAAAAGGACCGAAGTAGATTTCGTTCTCGTCGAACTTCTTGCCAATAATCAGCAGCAGGTACTCCTCCTGATCAAACCGGGTACTTAGCTCCTGCTTATACTGCTGAAAAGCCCCTAGTACTCCCTCTGCATCTTCCGGGGCCTCGGACTTCCACAAGTAGTCGGAAAGCTTTTTGGCTTTCTTGTAAAGTGCTGATTCTTCCTTGGTACTCTTACGGAGGGAATCTTTCCGGATGGCGAATACAGGGGCCAGGTAGGGGAAGTTGTCGCCACTGATGCCTTCTGCTTTGGCTTCGTTGTTGATGGGCCAGTCAATAAAAAACCTCCTGTCAAAAGCAATATCCAGTGCTTCCAGAATGGTACTCTTCCCCACGCCGTTATCACCAATAATGCTCGAAAACCCGCTACCACTCGACAAGGGAATAAAATGGTCACCCCGGAACACTTTAAAATGTCTTATAAAAAGAGAAATAATCATACAGTCTGCTAAAAGAGTATACAGCCTGACCGTCACAACCTGAATAGATCGGTCAGAGCCTGGCCCGCAGATGAAACTGTACAGCCTCGTAAAGGTTTGGGAAGGGGTAGGTACTAAATAGTCTTTTACTTCATTAGCTAGTGAGTTTTCTTGTGGAGATGTTGATGCATTGCGATGAATTCTTAAATTCTAAATTAGATAGTCTCAATGCCTGATCCTTGGCATCAAACTTCGCTTTCTCTTCATGAAGTACCTGGGCACCCCAATCAAACCAACCAATAAGAGCAACACCAGCGTAGCTGCTCCTACGGTCGCGTATGAATGTACTGGAATCGGGTCGGTGCGGCCTACCAGTACTACCCCCGCCCAAGCGTAGGGGTGTTGGTTGCCCTGACTGGCGGTGGCGAGCCACTCGACCTGAGCTTTCTGCAGGGCCAGGTCCAGGGGGAGTTCATCGGCTATGGACTGGTAAAAGAGTTCGTTTAGGCCGTACATGGCTTTGGTTTCGACGCTCCATAGGGTAGTAAGGGTTGTGGGGATGCCCAGGCTGGCAAAGCCCCGTGCCAGGCTGAATACGCCTTCGCCCCGCTGGTGCTTGCCGATGCCGGTTTTGCAGGCCGAAAGTACCAGGAGCCGCGTACGAAACTCCCGAACCGCCGCCAGATCGGGCAGACTCAACACCGAGTCGGCAAAGTAGAGCTGCGGTGTGCGGGCACTGTCGGCCTCGGCGTGGGTGAATAGCTGCACGATGCGGTAATCGGGGGCCTGCTCCACAAAGGCGTGGCGGGTAGCGGCCTGCCGGGTCAGGCTTCGGGGAAACAGGAAGTGCTTCTGGATCTTTTCCAGGGCCAGGTCGGAGCGGGGTAAGGTAGCCTGCTGTAACCTTTTGTACTCGACCGGAGCCATGCCCAGGAACGTCTTGTCGCTCCACCAACCGGACCGGAGTTCCGGAGCTGCTTCCAGAAAACGAGCCGAGTAGGTATAGCTCAGGGCGTGGTGCCGGATGAGGTAGTCGGGTTGCTGGGGTGAAAGGCTCAGCGCGGCAAACGGAATAAAGTCGCCATCGGGTGATATAATAAGTCGGGTACCCTTTGGTATAGCAAAGGGCGCTATCAGGTGCCGGTACATACCATGCGCCACCTCCAGGTAGTGATTGAAGCGGCGGTTCTGTTGCTCCCGGCTAACGAGCAATGCACTTAGCTCCTGCTGGATCCGGAGGTATTCACTCTGGTTTAGCTTCCTGAATGTGACCTGCTGCGGACTGATGTAGATCCCGTAAAGAGCACTATCGCCTGCAAAGTAGGTCAGAAAAGCCTGGCTGGCCCCTTCGGAAGCGGTTAACTGTTGGCGCAGACTATTCAGATCGGGTACGTGACGGTCGTACTTGTAGCGGTAGTACTGAGGATTGTTGCTTTCCAGGGTTTTTATGAATAGGTCCTGCTCTTTCTGGGTTTCGAGTAGTTGAGTACGGAGCCTGGGCAGTGATGTGTCCGAAGATGGCTTTTGGCTAAGCTGAATCTGTAGAGAAGCGATCTGCTTCCGTAACCATTTTTCCTGTTCCAGTTCTTCGGGCTTGAGCAACTGGTTGGCATTCAGTTCGTTGAGTTTGTCGCTCAGGAGTACCGCCCGGCTTTTCTCAAAAAAGTACAGTGCAGACGCCGGATCATTGAGCAGGTAACAGGTGTGGATGGCTTTTTCGTACATGCTCCGGGTTTTCTGCCGCCAGAACAGCTTGGAGCCTTCCTGGGTGTGCTCCCACCGCATGTAGTCAATCATGCTGTCGGCCAGCATGTAGGTACGTAGCGCGTGCCGCAGTTTGGTACGATCATTCTGCTGCGATTGGGCATACCGGAGCCAGGTATCGGCCTTATCCTGAACATTGACCAGAAAAGACTCCTTCTGGAACTCAGAACGGATAGTCTGCGCGGAAGGCAGAGAGGTGCGTTGAGTATCGGTGTAGGCGATGGAGAGTTTGGTAAGACCACGCTGGTGGTACTGCAGGGCCCTCTCGAACTGGTTCATCCGGCTATAAGTCAGGCCGATGTTGTCCAGTAAGATACTCGTACTGGACTGACTTTTGTTGAGCCGTAGGGCTTCCTGGTAGTAGGTAAGCGCTTTGCTATTGTGACCGATCATATAGTAATGCTCACCCAGTGAATTAGCAAAGTCAGAAAGATCTTCGTGGCCGTTTTTCCGGGCTATGTGATAAGCCAGAAGATAGTGTTTCAGGCCTTCCTCCGCTCGTCCCATTTCTCTGAGAATACGTCCCATCAGTCGCTCCTGAGAGGCATACGCCTCATATGATTTGGGGTATTTTCGAATCAGTGCGATGGCAGGTTCAAGAGTCCGTCTGGCTTCCTCATACCGTCGCAACTCAGTCAGGGCCTGACTTTTCTGGTGAAGAAGTTCAAAGGTGGCCATATCATTCCTCATTGCTACCACTATTTTCTCTCCCTGTTCAGCGTATAGTAACGATTTTTCGTAATCACCCTTTATGGAGTAGTAGTAGATGATGTAGGGGTACGCCAGGGCCGCCCAACGCCTTGCCTCCGGGTGAGGCTGGCCTATTTCGGTAGCTTTTAGTAGGTATTGGATGGATTGCTCTTCTTCGTTGGCGTGGCTAAGAGTGGCTCCCAGCCGGAAGTACGACATAGCCAGTGCGCTGGTTTTGAGACGCAAATTTGGTTTTTTATACAGGGCAATGACCTCCTGTACATAGCGAATGGCAGGAGCGGTGTCATGGAATAGGATGTGCGTATAGGCCAGCTGGTTGAGCGCGGCTACGTAGCTCGAATCGGCCCGGCCGTGGCAGCGCTGCCAGCGGCCGAGCCAGCTACGTAGTTGTATTTGCTGCTGTACTCTCGACGCACTATCCTGTCGGTCGGGCAGGAGAGGCTGCAACTCGGTGTGGAGTTGCAGCCGGGAGGGGCATTGAGCCAGCCCCGTCACTACCGTACACAATAGACCCAAACTAATCAGCAGCGTACGCATGGCAGAAGGGGTTAAGGACGTTCAAACGATACTACTCCCGGAATAGGGTGAGCTAAGAGATACTCGATAGCATCGGATCTGGTCGTAATGGTATTGGGTGCGGTAGCCAGCACGGCGGCGGCGTAAGGCACCGCGAATGAGGTACCCTGGAGCCGTGCACCGCCTTCCATCAGAAGAACTGACAGGAAACCATCGGGAAACGCAGAACGAGCCTTGATAGAAACAGCATCGCCCCGATTGCCTACGATGTCCCCAGCACTGTAGGCTGAGGTAACCGTGATTACTCTCTCCAGGCCGCCTCTTTCAGCAGGTAGCCCGAAGCTGGCCGGATACAGCGGACGTTCATTAAGATCCCACCCCTGATTGCCTGCTGCTGCTACTACCCATATTTTATGGGTTTCAGTAATAGTCTTCAACTTCTGGTAAAGCATATACCGCCCCGCATTACTTAGTGATCCGCTAAAGCTGGCATTTATGATCTTAATATCTACACCTGCTTTTTTGCTGGCTATGATGTAATTGCAGCCACTCAGTACATCAAATAAAGTACCCACCCCCCCGTAGTTGAAAACCTTAACGGGCAGTACCTGATTCGCCGGCTCCGATACCCTGGGATAGGGATAATTGATAATAGCAGATACAAGAGTGCCGTGTCTGCCGGCCTTTTTAACCACTACGTCACCTTCCACTTTAACATCTACAAGGTTGTCGTCATAGGGACTTGCCATAATCTGGGCGGTCGTGTACTGCCGTAAAACCCGTAGCTGCTCAATGTAGACAGGTTTGAGTAAGTAGTCGGTAACGCCACAAAAGCCAAAGTTCTTGACAGGTACGCACTCGCTGTTACGTGCCTTCGCTATAAGAAAATATCTTTGATGCTTGATCCTGTCGAAATGGATAAAGTACCTACCCTTCTTTCTCTTTCTGCATACTATGCTATTCCATTTATAGGCTAGTCCTGTATCCATTACGGCTACAATAGGCCGGATTGGTTTGTGGGTATCTAACCAATCACTATAGAACTGGCTGTCATTAGTAGCCAAAGACCCTCTGATCGTAAATGGTTTAAAGTCTGAGTCATAGGCGTAAATTACCTCTCCGGATGCCTGTGGGGGATAAGTTGGCTTGGATTTGACCTCATGGTTGACTAATAGAAGATTATCAGCCTGCACATTTACAAATGAGAGCTCAATGTCACCCGGAGGAGTGGCATATACTTCATCCCATTCTACAAGAATATTTACACTAGGCTTTCCTAATTCAAATTCTTCTATGTCATTCAGGCAGTCGTTTATACGAATAACTCTGAATAGTACCTCCTTATTGGGATTGGATTTAAACCTTCCAATGAAGGTGATTTCTTTATCATGTACTGGTCGTTTCGGCTTTTTCTTTAAGCCAGCTTTTTCCTCTTCACTGTGCCTGAGCTCCCAGTCTATTTTGGCTTCCAGAAACTGAATGAGGCTCTTAAGGTAGTCAAGTGCGGTATTCAGCGAATCGGTTAACTGAGAATCATCTTTCTGTGAAGGTCCCTGATGGTGTACCTCATTATCATTTTTAGATACCAGTTCTCTTAAATCTTTCGGATGAAGCGTTAGTACTTTCTGGTTGGGAATAACATAGTAGACATTTTCAGGCTCATTAGCATTTCCACCATTAGGGTTTCCGGGCTTTCCCTTGTAGGCGTTATCTGGTTTTCCATGGCCAGGAATATCATCGGGACGTCCTTCCAGTTTTTCAACTCTCTTTTGTACGGGCGTGAAAATTGCCAGATCAGCAAGTTCCTCTGCGCTGAGTTTGTCTAAGTCTTTTACCATCTCTTATCAAGGTTAGTGTGGGTATAGGATTGATAGTGTACTGGCTAAGTATGGGCACTTCTACTGGTATCTGCAATACTCTATGCTTTACAAAGTCAGGTACCTGACCTGCTAGTTATCTACCATTTCAGCCAGCCACTTTTTAGCTTCCCGTTCACCTTCCAACTCCTGCGATACTACTGTCTGCAGGAGTTGCCTGGCCTTGTCGAGATCCGAGGGCTGCCCCCGCTGGATGTAGGCAATTGCTTCGTAGAAGGTACCGGGGTTGGCGTTTAAGTCAGGTATGGCCGCGAGGCGATGGAAGTACGTAATGGCCTGATCATACTCTTTCTGGCGCAGGGCGGTTACTCCTACTAATATCAGCACATCGGCATTGTTGGCGTTCCGTTGCAGCATTTCCTGCCCTATCAGCTTAGCGGTGGTGTACTCACCGTCGTGGTAGCTTTGAATGGCACTCTTGAGACTATCGATGTCGCCATCCATGGGTACTGATAGTGTAGTGAAGTTCTCTTCCACGTAGGCATCGGCCAGTTGCTGGACATCAGGAGCTAGCGGGTTAAGCCAGAACCATACTACCCCTATGGCCAGTACAAGTACGGCGGCAGCGGCTGAGTACCAGGAGCGGAGGGCCTTTACTCGGCCCACGGGCTGATTTTTGGCAGGGAGCGGAGCTAATTGCTGCCATTCGGCGTGGCGCTCAGCCAGGATTTCTGTCCGCAGAGCCTGCTTTACGCTGAGGTACATGGCTACCTCCTCGGCCAGTTGGGTGTTATGGAGCAGCTCCTGTTCAAACTGTTCCTGCTCGGTTGGCGGCAGTTGCCGGTTAAAATATTGTTCTATGCGCTCGTTCATGATCTTGTGCTTCTACTTATTGGTTTTGCTACCCGTGTGGTACAGTTCCCGCAACTTTTCCAGACAGCGCAGGCGGCTGGTTTTGGCCACGGCTGCCGACTGGTAGTCGAGCTGGGTTGCAATCTCATCGTCTTTATAGCCTTCACCCCACGCCCACAGTATACGCTGGCACTTATCGCCCAGCGAACGGAGCCGGTGCCGGAGCAGATCCATGTCCTGCTGCATCACGAGGTCCTGCACCACTGATCGAGCCTCATCGGGCAGCATGTTCAGGGCTTCGGTCAGCCCTTCGGAACGATGGACCTGCGCTTTGTTAGTCGTATTCCGACGAATAAGGTCAACACATTTATTAGAAAATATTTGGTAGAGGTAGGTTTTGAGCTCGGATCTGCCCTGAAAGCGATCGGCAACGAGGTGCTCAATCACCGTTAGTACTGAGTCCGAGTAAGCTATGGAGCTATCCTGCTCCGACAAGTTGTGCTTGCGCATACCCTCCCTAATCAGATACGCGTATTTTTCATAAAGCTGTCTTTCATACTGGCGTCGCTTTGCACCGCCACTACAAATGCCCTGAATGATAGAATCATCAGGGGGTGTCCTGGAAAATAAAGCCATACGCTGGTGTGGGGTCTTTCGAAGAAATAAATATACATAATGTAACTGTAAATCAGAAAAATATGATTTAACGGTTACCATTAGTGCGTCGCAATACGACTAACGGGGCAGACAAACTCACATTAATGTTCATCCCTAACCCTTGCGACCCATGAAAACCCGGATACTTTCCCTGTTGGTGGCCTGCTGTGCCACCTTAGGTTATCTGCCCACGTACGCGCAGTCTCATTTTCTTACCTTTTATTTATCCAAAGTACCCCCACTGGCACCCGGTGGTACTTACGCAGTCGCTTTGAGTGACATTGGGTTGCACAAGCCCGGCTTTTCGGTGCTGCTGAAGGTCCGGTTGCCGCAGGATTCGGTCTACTATACCATACCGGGGGTGCTGCCTACGGGTGATTCATTTGGTTCTAAAGTAAAAACGGGAAAGGGTACACGTAGCGACACGCTATATATTATCCATCGGGAAGGGGAGAGTACCCTACAGGTGGAGGAGGTACTCGTGATGGCTTTTTATCCCATTGACCGGATGTCGACGGCATCATCCAGACGTGAATACGCTAAGGCTGTACTGAACAGCTACTACGACAAGAACACCAAACGGACTGCCCGTCGGGAAACGGCAGAACAACTTTCTGAAAATAAATTGCCGGATTTGTTTCCGGCTCTCGTACCCTTCCCGACTAAGCAGTCACAGTTGGTTTCCTCCCAATGAAATTCATTTCAAAACCGATGAAACACAGCTGTTTTATCATTCACCATTTAACCTTTCAAAGCTATGGCACTTGAATTCCAAACCATCCGGATCGATTTCCCTTCCAGAAGGGATGCCGAACAGACCATCAACCGATCGGCCACTTTTACCCGTAGTATCCGGAGTGTGGGAGCAGCTATCAACGGGTTTAACCTGCGATTTAACAACGGCGACCACCACCTGCTACAGGAGAAGGTGGATATTAATGCCATCACATTTAGTGATCGTACGGCTACTTTCAGCGTGAACCTGCTCCTGCGGGATGGTAGTGGTAGCATTGATGACCCTTATTCGGGCTTTGTGGATGTATTACTGATCGCTGATACCCAATAAGCGATTCATCCCTTAGTAAGTAATCTTCCATCAGCCATACGTATCCACATCAACTATGAACACTACATCCACAACTTTTCCCATATCCAGTGTACACATTGGTGGCTACACACTGGTTGATGCCGGGGAGATTATCCTCTGCCGGGCTGACTGCAACTATACCCAGGTACACCTGGTCAGAAAAAAAAGAATCATCGTCGCCACTACCCTGGGTATACTGGCAGACAGACTCAGCCCGAAGGGGTTCGTACGGGTAAACCGTTCAGAACTAATTAACAAGTCGTACATAGAAAGCTACGATGGCTACTACATCACCCTGGTCAATGGTACTACCTTACCGATATCGCGCAGAAGACGCAAGGAGGTACTACGACATCTGGAGTGTTTGTGTGACCACTGTCAGGATCAGAAAGTACAGTACGCATAGTATGCAGCCAAGATCGGCTGGAGAGAACAAAAATTTTCTAAAAAAAGCTGATCTGATGTTTCCCCCCGATGCGGATAAAGCGACTAACAGGTAGTAAGTAAATTTCTAAGCATCTATTAGCCATTTCACACCATGCCACACTACCTACTAGTATACCCCGACCGATGGCGGTAGTTGACTGAACTGCCCGAGATTTTAACGAAATATTTCAGCCTTTTTGCCCTTTGTCGGCTGGTGCCTCCACCTGCCGAAGCAGACTCTCTCTGCCTTTACCTATTGTCCCAATAACACTATGCACAAATAACATCTTAACCCATGAAAAAGACAGTAATCAATCCGCTAGTGCTGCTACCCTTACTGGCCGTAGCACTTGTCAACTGTGACAAGAACGACGAACCCAATCCTGGTGATTCAAATGGTATCACCATTACATCCATCAGTCCGGGTGAAGGACGTACAGGTGATAAAATAATGATTACAGGTACCGGTTTTTCGCCTAGCCTGAACGACAACACCGTACGATTCGGAAATGTAGATGCCTACCTGGATTCGGCTTCGGCCACCTGCCTGATCGCGAGAGTACCCAAGGATGCCGAAAATTGCAATTTAGGGGTGACAGTAAATGGTAAGCGAGTTATTTCGAAGGTCCTCTTTAATGTGCATCAGCTTGCGCCCGCTTTTAACAAAGCTGGTAGTGCTGCCAACGAGATGGACAATCTTACTTCAAGCTTTGTCAGAGTGGCCTCTACACTGGATGTGGTTGGAAGCAGGACGATAGTGGAACACGGTCATGTATGGAGTAACGTGGTGGTAAATCCAATCCTGCATGAAGGTAAAAATTTGCCACCGGATCATCCTGATTTTGGCGCTTATGACGGTCAGACGCAGAACGGTATCGTAACGGCCAGTGATGGACATCCCTACCGGTTTACCTCATACATTCAGAATCTGAAACCTGATACTGAGTATACCGTACGGGCCTACGTAATTACCAAGTCGGGTATGACCTACTATGGTCCGGCCAGTACCTTCAGAACCAAGAATAGGAACTATTAGGTAATGTCTAAAGTAACAGGCTATGCTCCCTGCAGAATTGAACCTCTGTTGGGAGCATAGCCTGTTTATAATTTACAATCCAGAAATAGGCTACCTGGTGGTACGCTACCCGGATCTATTTTCTTTGCTTCTCCCGGATGGCTTTGAACTCCGAGCCTTCTTTCCATACGGGCCACTTTTCTTCAAAAGCCAGGCGCTTACCTACCTGGAAGAGGAGCTTGAGCTCGTTAACAGCTCCCGCCATGGTCCAGGTGGCGGCCTTGTACTCGTCGGAGGGTTTATGGTAGTCTTTCTCGGTGTATTCATCCTGTAACTTTTCGCCGTACTCTTTACCTTTTCCTACCACGTCAACACCCGACTCTAGGTACAGGGCCGGGATACCTACTTTGGCAAAGTTGAAGTGGTCGGAGCGGTAGTAGTAGCCCGCTTCGGGATGCGTTTCGGCCGAGATATAGCCTCCCATTTCCTCTATTATTTCTTTAGTATACTCTTCGAGCTCCGACTGCCCTTCGCCCACCAGTACCATGTCTTTGGTAGGTTCAAAACGATTGAGACCATCCATATTGATATTGGCAACGGTTTTGTTGACCGGGTAGATCGGGTTCTGGGCGTAGTAGGCCGATCCCCACAAGCCCTGCTCCTCGGCGGTGACGGCCAGGAACACTATAGTACGCTCGGGTTGCTTGTCAAGGCTCTTGAAGGCACGCGCCAGTTCGATAAGCCCGGCGGTTCCGGAGGCATTGTCGAGGGCGCCGTTATAAATGGAGTCGCCGGTGGCGTCGGGCGTACCAATACCCAGGTGGTCCCAGTGAGCGGTATAGATTACTACCTCGTCGGGGCGCTTGGTACCCGTAATCTTGCCAATGACGTTATGGGTTTTGTTGTAGGTGGTCTTTACCTTCATAGCCGTACTCAGCTTCAGACCCAGTGGTATGGCTTTGAACCCACGCTGGTCGGCTTTGGTCAGCAGATCGGCTCCGTAGCCGGCTACCTGCATCAGGCGGGTAGCTACTGTCTCGGGCAGCCAGCCTATTATGTCACAGTTCGGTATATTCTTGCCCCGGTTGTCCAGCTGCAGGCGTGAGGTGTTAAAGTTATTCTGTTGTACGGCGAAGGGGTATCCGGCCGCCTCGGTACGGTGAATGATGAGGCAGCCTTTGGCGCCCTGCCGGGCGGCTTCTTCAAACTTGTAGGTCCAGCGGCCGTAGTAGGTCATCTCCTTTCCCTTGAACAAGGTTGTGTCGCCGGACCAGAAGCCGGGGTCATTGACCATCACCATCACTACCTTGCCTTTTACATCCAGCCCTTCGTAGTCGTTCCAGTTGTATTCGGGAGCGACTACGCCGTAGCCAGCAAATACCAGCTCATCGTTAGTGAGGCTGATGTTGGGCTCGGTACGGTCAGTCCAGATGACGTAATCATCGGGGGCGCTTAGTGAAAAGGTACCCTTAGGCGAAGTGATCTGCATGGTAGGCGCGGCAGTAGCCTCAATATTGACCATAGGTACCTCCTGTAGATAGCTATCGCCGTTGCCGGGCTCCAGTCCCACGGCCTTGTACTGCTGCTGCAGGTACTCAATAGTTTTGGTTTCGCCTTCTGTAAAGGGCTTACGGCCCATAAAATCATCGGAAGCCAGTATCGCTACGTGCTTCTTGAGGCTGTCTGCGCTGAGGGTAGCCGATCCGTCATTGTTATCTAGGACACCTTCACTGGTACTGCAGGCCGTAAGCAGGGCCATAAAAAGGAGGGGGTAAGCTTTGGCAAGTTGGTTCATGAAGTAATGAATAGGGTAGGGTTAAACAGAGATAACATAATCAGTTAACTGCTGAAATATACATAATAATCAGACATAGTTATACCTGTATTGTGCCGTGTAGGGGTAGTACCTTGGGAAGTACTAATGGTACTATTCGACCGACTTCGTAAACGGTATTACCCCAATGTTACCTCGGGCTGATCAACTACGGGTAAATCAGCTTCGCTGATTGCCAGTCAATTAGTGAGAGCTTGTCCCCGATAAGTCCAATCTTTCTCGCTGCTGTTGCGATTAAATGCCCCAAACAACATTCAGAATTAATATTCACCAAACCTGTTGGTAACCATTTGTTAATCAAAGCACCGCTCAATCCTGCCTAAATTTGTCCTAAACTCAAACTAAATAGTATGCATCAACATTTACGATTTTTTTACAGGCTGTTGCTAAGCTTGTTACTGCTTGTGCCGTTGGGAGAGACGTGGGCGCAGTCTGCAACTGATGTTGTTATCAGTCAGGTGTATGGTGGAGGAGGTAATTCCGGAGCTACTTACAAAAATGACTTTATTGAACTCTACAACCGCGGCAGCGTAGCCGTTAGCCTTGATGGCTGGAGTGTACAGTATGCCAGTGCAACCGGTACAACCTGGCAGATGACGCCTCTGAATGGCTCCATACCCGCAGGGGGCTACTACCTGATCAAGCAGGCACAGGGATCGGGTGGTACCGTAGAGTTACCCACCCCCAATGCTACGGGTACTATTGCCATGTCAGGAACAGCCGGTAAAGTTGCGCTGGTGAGCTCTGCAACGGCTTTGTCGGGAGCATGTCCACGCGAAAGTTCAGTAGATTTTGTAGGGTTTGGTACTACGGCCAACTGCTTCGAAGGTGCTGGTGCTACTCCTACACTAAGCAACACAACGGCCGCTCTGCGCAAGTCGAACGGCAGCATTGATACGAATAATAACAGCGGCGACTTTGAAACGGGTGCCCCTAATCCGCGCAACTCCGTTGTAACACAGGCTAGCCTGGCCGTGGCTCCTACTACATTATCCGGCTTCACTACTACGCCGGGAAACGCGTCGGCCAGCCAAAGCTATTCGCTCACGGCTACTGAGCTATCAGGAGATGTTACTGTTACGGCTCCGGCTGGGGTGGAAATAAGTACTGATAATACTACTTTTAGCTCTGCATTAACTTTACCTCAGTCTACTACTTCGGCTCAACTTTATGCCCGCCTGACGGGTGCCGTAGCAGGACCTGTAAGCGGGACCATCACGCATTTAAGCGGTGATCTTTCGGCTGGTGTAGAGGTGAGCGGTACCGTTACGGCGCCTACACCCACTACAAGTACAGTTGTAATCAGCCAGGTGTACGGCGGTGGAGGTAACTCCGGTGCTACTTACAAGAATGATTTCATAGAACTATATAATCCGGGTACTTCGGCCGTTGACCTCACCGGATGGAGTGTACAGTATGCTTCTTCTACGGGAACCAGCTGGCAGCGTACTAATCTGAGCGGCACTATTCCGGCTGGTGGTTATTACCTGATACAGCAGGCTGCCGGGTCGGCAGGTACTACGGATCTTCCTGCTCCTGATGCCATTGGTACTATTGCAATGGCGGCTGCATCAGGTAAAGTAGCATTGGTAAAGTCCACAACGGCCCTATCCGGTGTATGTCCTACGGATGAACTTATAGTTGACCTCGTTGGATTTGGCTCGGCCAACTGCTTTGAAGGTACTGGTGCTACACCTACGCTAAACAGCTCAATCGCCGCTCTGCGCAAGTCGAACGGAAGTGTTGATACCGATGATAACCGGGCTGACTTTGAGACCGGAGCCCCCAATCCACGTAACTCTACTCCGGTAGGACCTGCTATCGAGACGAATCCTGCTGCTCTGACGGGGACAGATGCCTTGTATTATGTAGAAGGAAACGGCCCCGCCACTAAAACCTTCACGGTTACAGCCAGAAACTTGTCTGCTGCTTCCGGTGAAATTACAGTCGTTTCATCCAATCCGGTATTTACAGTATCGACCACTACTATCTCTTTCAGTGGTTCAGGAGTTTCGGGGGCTGAGGTAACCGTGCAGTTAGCAGCCGGTTTGTCAGCAGGTACTTACTCGGGTACAATAACCCTGACGGGTGGCGGTGCTACGCTGGAAGTACCCGTGAGTGGTATTGTCAATACGGATAGTCCTTTTACACCCATTAACATTGCCCGTGCTGGCATTGGCCAGATCTTTACCATTATCGGCCGCGTGACGGTGACCGACCAGTTGGGGGCACGTCAGATCTACATTCAGGACGAAACGGGGGGAATAGTCGTGTATAGCGGCCCTTCTGGACCTGATTTCTCTACCATGGTTGAGCTGGGTGACCTGGTGCAGGTTACAGGTCCTATATCAGTATATAATGGATTTACTGAAATAACGGGTACTGATAACTTTACCGTTGTTGCGGATGTACCTAGAAAGATACCGGCTCCAAAGGTAATCACCCTCGATCAGTTGTCTGACTACCAGGGACAGCTTGTTACCGTAACAAATGCCTCCATCAGCCCTGAGGGAGCTACCTTTGCCGGTAATACCAACTATACCATCACAGCAGGTGGTCAGTCGGCTACACTGCGTATTAACGCTAATTCACCGCTGGCAGGAGCCGGACGGTCGTCCAACCCAGTAACCGTGACCGGTATTGCCGACCGTTTTGTTTCCGGATCAACCACCCCCGGTACCAATGGTTTACAGCTGCAGCCACGTATTCTGGAAGATATTCCCGGATCAACTCCGGCTCAGGACTATATATGTGAAACTCCGGGCGGCACTACTACATTGACGCGTGACCAGACACTGGATATCTCAACCTGGAACATGGAATTCTTTGGAGCTGATGCAGGTACTATCGCTTGTCCACAAGGTCCCCTGAACTATGAAGATATGGGACCACTCAACGAAGACCTGCAGCAGACCAATGCTATCAAGGTAATTGAGAAGCTGAACGCGGATATTATCGCCGTACAGGAAATGAGTAGTACGGATCGACTGGAGGCTACGGTGAAAGCTATACCCGGCGGTAACTACAGCTATATCTGTTCGGACAAGTTTTCTTACTACTTCCAGGATGAATGTCAGCAGGTACCAACGGGCAATCCGCCTACCGTATTTGGACCTACTTCGTTGGCCCAGAAGGTGTGTATCATTTATAATACCGCTACGGTAACGCCGGTACTAGAAGAAACTAAGCCTCTGCTGGCTGATAAGTACAACTATCCTTCGGGTAACGGCTGGTCGTCAGGACGTCTTCCTTTTATGTTCGTGGCTGACGTATCCTTACAAGGAGAAACCCGTCGTGTACACGTGGTAGATATCCACGCTAAGTCAGGTAGTGCCACTTCGGATTACAACCGCCGTAAGCAGGATATTCAGGATCTCAAAACCGCCCTGGATGCTGAATACCCCGAAGCTAACATCATCATACTGGGTGACTATAATGATAAGCTGAATGGCTCTATCGCTGCCAACCAGCCCTCGTCGTACCTGCCGTTTGTATCGGATGTGTCTAACTACTCGGCCATCACACTGCCACTCGAAAACCAGGGATGCTCTACTTTTAATCCTTCGGCCAGCTTTATTGATCATATGATCCTTTCGAGTGAACTGGCTACCGCCTACCTTGATAAATCAGTCTATGTAATGCAGCCGTTGAGCATTCCTAACTATGCCAATACTACGTCTGACCACAATCCGGTACTGGCTCGTTTTGATATTACTCAACTACCTGCTCCGGTTACGCCACTGGCTGTTACCGTAACTGCTACTCCTGCCGAGATTCTTTCGAACGAATCAACCAGTCTGACGGCTACGGTGTCGGGTGGTACTGAGCCTTACACCTACGAGTGGACCGGCCCCGGTACTATCACCAACGCGACCAGTGCTACGGCCACAGTTTCAAACCTGTCGGCTGGTGTGCATGAGTTTACTGTTAAAGTGACAGACGCTACCAACCCTGAAAAGCAGACCCTATCCAAGACGGTTACCGTTACGGTAATTCAGGCTAATCTGGCTCCGGTAGCTTCGCCAATAGCAGATCAGTCGGCTACGGCTGGATTTGCTATTGAATTGGATGTGACAACCGCATTCCAGGATCCGGAGAATGAAACACTTACCTACACGGCCACTGGCCTACCGGCAGGACTCAGCCTGAACAATGGCGTGATCAGCGGTATGCCAGCTGTTACCGGCGAATTTGCGGTAACCGTTACAGCTACCGATCCGGCAGGTCTTTCGGCTAATGCCAGCTTTACGCTAACCGTAGTAGCCGGACCGCTGAAGATGCTGGTCCCTGACTATGACTGCAACACCGGTCGCCTGACCATCCGTACCATTGCTGGTAACGGTAATGAGATAGAGTACCAGGTAGCATCAGTTACGACCGGCTGGACTACGCAGGCCACCCTTACACTGGAAGCTAAGCACATCAACCGAAGCCTGAAACTACGCGCCCGTCAGCGCCGCAGCGATGGAAGAGGCTATGATGAGGTAGAGTTAGCTTTCACGCCTACGGCTTGTAATGCCGCTGCCCGTATCGGTATCTCTGAGCCCGAAACGGTTACGGAGCTTACTCTGCAGGTACTCGGAAATCCGGTAACGGATGTGTTGACGGTGGATGTACGTGGTGCCGAAGGTCAGGCTCTGCAACTGCACCTGATTGATCTGAATGGACGCATCATCGAAGCCCGTCGTATCGAATCGGCCGGTGAGGTAGAGCATCATTCGTTTGATGTACGCCGCCAGGCTACGGGTATGCTGCTGTTGCAGGTATCAACGATCAAAGAGCAGAAGATGGTTAAAATCCTGAAAAACTAAGTACTAGCTGTTCTGATATAGGCTGCCCATCCCGTCCGATTTCCGGACCGGGAGGGGCAGCTTTTTTAATCCCAATACTTTTTCATCAGCTCATATCCCTCGGGGTCAAATGCCCGCAGTTGTTCCCGGGTAAAGGGGTAGTAGTCGTTTTTTCCAAGGTAGGCTTCACTTAGCTCAGCAAAGTACTCGTCCACCGAGTTAAGGGCGTAGGCCCGGCGGGTACCACCCAGGTTATAGGCCACTTCTTCGTATTTCTTGCTTTTCAAAGCTTTTCGATAAGCTTTATCCACTTCATTGGTTTTGATACGAATGGTCTGGTCAAAATAAGCGTGAGCCAGTTCGTGCAGTACCATGTAGGGCTGATTCAACCTTTGCCACTCCACGAAGTTTCGGATGTTACTTACCTCCACACTCTTTGCCTTCTCGGGCAGGTACCCATTGGCCTTCAGCCAATCCCCCGACCGATGGTACCACATAGCTCCCTTAGGTACAAGGTCCCACTCCATCCAGATAGGTACCCGCTTTATGAGAATGAGCTGGTCAGGCTTAATGAGATGATTTATTTCAAGGAGTTTGGTATCCAGTAGCGCAATGGCTTCCTCCGTTTCCGGATGAGTAAACGCATCTTCCCTGACCAGTACTTTGTAGCCCTGTATGTAGAGTGTACGATAGGTGGAGTCAGCAACGGAGTAGGTGAAAGCCCACTCCTGTACCCTTACTGGTGAGGTAGGTACCCCTACGGTAGGTACCCTTTTGGGAAACCAATGGGCTAGCAGGTAAAAGAGGGTGCTGTATATCATGAGGAGTAGGGGGCGTTGAGGGGGCACATCAGCGAGATAATTTAAACCTACTTCTTCTTTTCCTCCTCATCCGGGGGCAGCAGCGGGTCAATACTAGCTTCGGTATCGCGGTAGTTACTGTACGAATCCAGCATTTTTCGGTTGGCTTCTGAAAGTTGCATATCAATTTTCCAGTTCATCAGGGCCGCCAGCTGGTAAATCATAAACTGCACCTGGTTGTTGGCAATGCGGGGGAGGTCGCTCTGCAGGGCCTTTTCATTCATGGTTTGCTTGGCCTCCGTTAGTATGTTGGTATAGTCGTCGCTCTGGAAGCGGTTGATCCAGCCCTGTTCTATGTCGTAGAACTTGTAGTCGGTATCCATGGAAAGAATTTCCGGCTCGGGAAAGTACTCGATAATCATCCGGCGGTCGTCTTCGGAGAGGCGGAACCGCATCTTCCGGAAGTCGTAACCAACCAGAACTTTGGCCTTGGCAATAACCAGCGCCTTTTTGCGGTCATTAAACAGGTGCCAGTAGTCTTTATTCTGCTGGTAGTTGTAGATTTCGGTAAAGTACCCTTCGGCCATAACTACCTTAAATACCTTTTCTATCCGTTCCAGCAGAATGGTGGCTTCCCGGCTGGGTTCAGAGGATTTGCGGTTACGGCCCGACCAGAAGTAGTAGATTCCGGCGCCAACCAGTCCCCCCAATAGTAGTGTAAGCAGAAAAAAAACCAGACTATTGCTGTCCATGATGTCTATTTTTGCGGTTCTAATATGCGTATATAAACTGAATAATACCAAAAGTGGCTGATAAGTACCTGATTGTTATAGCCGGACCCACGGCGGTTGGAAAGACAGACCTGTGCCTCCGGCTGGCCGAAGAGCTGCAGACTGTCATCGTTTCTGCCGATTCACGGCAGGTTTTCCGGGAGCTTACCATTGGTACAGCCAAGCCTACCGAGGCCGAACTCGCACGGGTACCTCATTACTTTATAAATTCTCATACCATCGCGGAGCCTTACAGTGCCGGTGACTTTGAGCGGGATGCGCTGGTGCTGCTGGATGAGCTATTCAGAGAGAGGGATGTGGTACTTATGACGGGGGGATCAGGACTATATATCAAGGCGGTATGCGAAGGCCTCGACGACCTGCCCCAGCCCCTGCCGGGCCTGCGTGAAGAGCTGACTCTGCGCCTGCAGGAGGAGGGGCTCGAAGTACTTCAGGTCGATGCCCTGCACGTTGATCCGGAGTTTGCGGCTACGCCCGAAATCCAGAATCCGCAGCGGGTAGTGCGGGCGCTGGAAGTATTCTATACCACCGGCCAGCCTATCTCTTCCTTTAAGAAAAAACAAGTAGCCCAACGTCCCTTCCGGCAGGTACTCATAGCCTTGGATCGGGACCGGGACGAGCTGTACCAGCGAATCAACACCCGTATGGATACCATGCTAGCGGCTGGATTGGTAGAGGAGGCACGCTTAGTGGCCCAGTACCGTCACCACCACGCCCTGCAGACTGTAGGGTACAAAGAGGTATACGGGTACCTGGATGGGGAGTACGGGGAGGAGGAAATGGTACGCCTGCTCAAACAGAACTCCCGCCGCTACGCCAAGCGTCAGTTGACGTGGTTCCGGCATCAGGGGGAGTTTGCGTGGTTTCAGGCGGAGGATTACCATGGGGTTTTAAGCCATATTCAGTCTTCTTTGAATCAATTAATATAGAATTCATTCAATATAAACAAGGAGCCCCATCTGATATCAGATGGGGCTCTTGGTAGTTTTGTATCACTATTAACCTTCCTGCTCTTCCATTTCGCGATAAGCCAGTATGCCTCCGGTTACATTGCGGACATTGTTAAATCCATTAGCTTCCAGAAACTGCTGGGCCTTGCCCGAGCGGGCACCGGAGCGGCAGTGCACAACGATTTCTTCGTCTTTCAGTGGTTCCAGCTCATCGAGGTGATCAGGTAATTCGCCCAGCGGGATCAGTTGTGCTCCCAGGTTGTCAGCCTCGTATTCGTATTCTTCGCGAACGTCAATGAAGTTGAACTTTTCACCCTTATCCAGACGCTCTTTTAGTTCTTGTACCGTAATATCTGCCATGAGTAGCTATGGTTATATGTAAAGAATGAACAATGTTTTAGAAAGGCAAAAATAGCGTATAGAGTTCAAAAATGTACCTCAGAAGTAGCAGTACCAGCTATAAGCTGACTAGATTACTTTTTGATGACCAGCTTCTGGACGGCTGTTCGTTTTCCGTCTGTAATACGCAGAATGTACATCCCTTCGGACAGATGGCTGAGGGACGCTTCCCGTACCCCTTCACCAGGGGAGATTACCCTCACCTGTATACCCTGTACTGAATACACTTCAATCTGTTTGATCAGGTCGTTGTCCCACCGGATGTTCCCGCTGGTTGGATTGGGGTAGACGCTGACCTGTAAGTTAGGCAGGGGCTCGGAGCCGGTCACAATGCCGTCATCTTTTCCTCCCATGTAAGGGCGAATCATCACACTTCCTTTCAGATCCAGATTCCCGGCCCATTCGTTAGAGAGATTGGTATACAACTGTGCGGCTCCTAGCTGGGAGTTACGGTCAAAGCCCACGGTCAGAGGATCTTCACCGATCTGCAGCCAGCCTACATAAAAGGTATCCGTCACGGCCACGCCGTTGGTAAAAGGGAAGTCTACGTAGCCATTGCGTGTGGTACCGTACGAGGCGCGTACCGACTGCTGGTGTACGACGCGATCGGGTCTGCCGTTGGTGCTGTTCCATACCTGAATCGTAAAGGCCTGTCCGGTCTGATTCCGGCGAAAAGGTACCAGTGCCATCCGTACCCCACCCAGGGTGTCAGGTCGATTGACTACAAACCGTACAACCGTACGTCCCAGTCGCTGATTCATCCGTACTCCAAACTCCGCCGAGCCGTCGTCATAGGCGTAGTAGTCGGCTAGTTCGGTAATGGTACTGATGGTATCGTTGCGGCGCAGGTTTACAGAGGGGATAGTGGGGTTCTGATCATCTGTAGTGAGCAGGTCAAATTTCAGTTTGAGTCTGAGTCGTTCTACACCGGCCTGCCGGGGTATAGGTGTTACTTTAACCGCCTTTTTCTGAGTTTGCCCCGGACCAATAAATACTGATAACGGCTCCTGATACCTTTGGATCTCGCGCCCGGTCAGCTGGTCACGAATGGTGAAGGTATAGGAGGTGAAGTTAAAGTTGTTGAACAGGTTTACGATGTCTGTCCGGATCGAGTCGGCCGTTTCGGCGGCGGGAGCCTGCCAGTACTGGTCCAGCGGCATGGCCGTGTATCGTTTCAAGAATGACGTCAATGGTTGCCGTACGGCCACATCCTTGATGAAGCGGTCATTGATGGATCGGTTCCGGTTCAGATAGATGTAGTCCAGGTGCCAGCTATCGAATGCTCCCGACGAACGGCCGTAGCCCCGGAAACGAAACCGGAAGCCCGCGTGCAGGAATGACGCATCGCGAACCGGTATAAAGGTATGCTTATAAAGCGTGTCAAAAACAGCGCCCGATTGCTTCCAGACACTGATCCAGTCTCCTTTCTGATTCAGGAATTCCAGCCGGAAGGTATCTACATCGTCGGGCAGTTCGCCGAGTCCGCGGGCCTGCCAGTAAAAACTCAGGTACACCGAGTCGGCAGGCGAGAGGCCAGCCAGGTCAATGGGTTGGGTGGTAAGGGTATCGGTGTCCCCCTGAGCCTGCTCATTGATGAAGTTATAGGGTGCCCCGGCAGCATTCAACCCGTCGAAGGTAGCGATGTTGATGGAAGGATGCGTCGTGGTAAGGACGTTGTTGATGTACACCCCACTACCGGGCATCCAGATCGCCGGATCAGGAGATGTATTCGAGGTCGTTGAGAAATCATCAAAAACCGGTAGCCTCAGCGCCTGCGTACGGGCAGCCTGCTTTGGTATTGGCTGCTGGACGGATGCACCGGCCGGTGGGATGATAGGTACCAGTTCGAGCTGTGCCCAGGCTGGTACCGAACACAGCCATACCAGCCACGCAAGGTATATGCCTCTTTTGGGGAAATTGATCAATAAATTAATCCAGCTGGGGTTCTTCATTCGAATCGGACGAGGAGTCAGTGAGCGGTCCTACTACCCATAGGTCAATTACGTCACCAATACGGATTTTATTGCCTGATTCGGGATTTTGGCGTACAACGGTACCCGCCTCCTTGCTATCGTCGTTCACTACTATCACCTGACCCACTTTGAGACCCGCACCCACAATCTGGAACTTGGCTTCGTCGAGTGGCATGTCAACTACTGATGGCACCGGGAATGAAGTACTACCCAATCCGTCACCCACCTCCAGGTCTATCTTAGAACCCTTGGCTACGGGCTGCCCCGGCAGAATCTCCTGCCCGTTGTAGTACTGCCTCAGTACGGCCCCGTGGGCCAGGTCGGGCACGTAGCGCAGCGTACCCAGGTTGAGTCCCATGCTCTTGATGAGCATCTGGGCACTGCGTAGCGTCATGTCAGTTAACTTAGGCATCTTGATCAGCGGAGCTGTACGCGATACCACCGTAATATAGATCTTACGACCTTCCTTCACCTTGGAGTTGGGCTGAGGATACTGCGACAGAATGGTCAGAGGGGCCATGTTAGCCACAAAGGTACAGTCACTTACTTCGTAGCGCAGGTCACGCTCATCCAGAAAGTCCTCCAGTTCCTCCACATTCATCTTACGCAGATCAGGGACTGTAATAGCCTCGCCATGATTAGTGGTTAGTGGTAAGTAGATAAAGAAGAAAGCAAGGAATAAGGCGGCTATCAGCGCTATAATAATTCCAATATGAATAAAGAGGTCTTTACGGGACTGCGTGCTAATCTTAACCATGGGTCTGGTATGTACTGGGCATTTCGTTTCTAAACGGTAAAAATAGAAGGAATATTTCAGGCCGCCAACTGCAGGTTACCGCTGTAATCCCATAATTCGCTGAATGTACTTCCCGAGTATATCAAATTCCAGGTTAACGATGTCACCTTCCTGCAACTGGTGGAAGTTAGTATGCTCGTAGGTATAGGGGATAATAGTGACCCTGAATGAGTCAGGCTGCGAATTAAAGACCGTCAGGCTGACCCCATTGATGCAAATAGAGCCTTTCTCGACGGTAATATTCCCGAGGGCGGGATCGTAGCTGAAATCATACAACCAGCTGCCGTCAAGCTCCTGCACGCGGGTACATGTGGCGGTCTGGTCTACGTGGCCTTGCACGATGTGTCCGTCAAACCGGCCGTTGGCCGACATACAGCGCTCCAGATTAACTTTATGTCCCGGCTGCAGCCTGCCCAGATTGGTTTTTTTCAGGGTTTCGTCCACGGCTGTCACGTAGTAGGTATCCTCTTCAATGGCCGTTACGGTCAGGCATACCCCGTTGTGACTCAGGCTTTGATCTACTTTTAGTTCGGGAGCCAGTGCTGAACGAAACTTGAAGGTCAGGTTGGTACCTTCGGCTTCCATATCAACTACTTCTCCTACGGTTTCTATGATTCCGGTAAACATACGTCTGGTTTTGATGATTAAATACTTAGCGTTCGGTTTTTACACAGGTTACACGCATTTCTGCTTTTTTGCTTGCTACTGACACCTGAACATCGGATTTTTGCCAAAATAAACGCAATTTATCATGTTCAAAAATAAAATCATCCGGTGGAGTACCATAGTAATGGTAATGGCCATTCTGGCTTATTTCTTTATTGAGACGTTTAGCTCAGGCCCCGAGCGAAAAAGTTTTGATGCCATTGCCGCGGTTAGTCCCGAAGAGTACGCCACTCAGATCAATCAACAACGTGCCGAAAAAGACGAAACGTTCCGTACCTCGGCTGATTCACCCATAGAGCATAAGAATCATTTTAAGGCTCTCAGTTACTTTGCTCCTGACCTGGACTACCGCGTCAACGCCACCCTGACTCCCTACGATGGCGATGACAAGGAGTTAAAGATTACCTATACCGATGGTACTTCCGACACCTACGAGCGCTACGCCTGGGCCAACTTCAATATGGAAGGGTTGCAGCAGCGACTGCTCCTGCTCAAGCACGATGGTACTATTTCACTGTTGTTCAGAGATGGTACCACGGGTGACGAAACCTACGGCGGTGGACGCTACCTGGACTTTTCAATGGAGGATGTAAAGGGGGATTCGCTGCTGATTGATTTCAATCTGGCTTACAATCCTTACTGTGCGTATACTCCTTCCTATGCCTGTCCGCTACCTCCGGCGGAGAATACATTAAAGGTGCCAATCCGGGCAGGTGAAAAATATAATGCAGAAATACATTAAATTTGCGGATTGATACATTAGCAAAGAGACTACTTTTTGCTGCATTGACTAACTTGTAAGAACCTCCATGAAGATTTCATATAAATGGCTTAGGGACCTGATTGACATTCAGGAAAGTCCGGAAGAAATAGGCAAACTGCTGACTGCCACCGGACTGGAAGTTGAAGGAATCGAAGAAGTAGAAACAGTAAAAGGAGGTTTGCGGGGAGTTGTGATCGGAGAAGTACTCACCTGCGAAAAGCATCCCGATGCCGATCGCCTGAGCCTTACCACCGTTAATGTAGGACAAGCCGAGCCACTTTCTATCGTATGTGGTGCTCCTAACGTAGCCGCCGGTCAGAAAGTACTCGTTGCGACGGTAGGTACTACGCTTTACCCATCCGGTAGTGAGCAACCGCTGGTAATGAAAAAATCCAAGATCCGGGGTGCCGTATCCGAAGGGATGATCTGCGCCGAGGATGAACTGGGTATAGGTACTTCCCACGCGGGTATCCTGGTGCTGGACACTGACCTGCCCAATGGTACACCGGCTGCCGAGTACTTTAATATTGAGTCGGAGCACGTGATTGAGATTGGCCTCACGCCTAACCGGGCCGATGCCGCTTCGCACTACGGCGTAGCCCGTGACCTCAAAGCCGTACTGGGTCGCGACATAAAGCTGCCCCAGGTGGAAACCTTCCAGGAAGATAACCACAACCTGCCTATCGAAGTCATCGTAGAGAATACCGAGGCTTGTCCCCGGTACTGTGGCGTCACTATTACCGGATTGCAGGTAGGAGAGTCGCCCGAATGGCTGAAAGGACGCTTGGAGGCCATTGGTGTGCGCCCGATCAATAACGTGGTGGATGTGACCAACTACATCCTGCACGAGCTGGGACAGCCCCTGCACGCGTTTAATGCCGCACAGATTGCCGGTAATAAAGTAGTGGTAAAAACACTCCCTGCCGGTACTCCATTTACAAGCCTGGATGAGCAGGAGCGTAAGCTAGCCGACTACGACCTGATGATCTGTAATGCCAGCGAGCCTATGTGTATAGCCGGGGTATTTGGTGGTATCAGGTCAGGTGTGACGGAGAGTACTACCGCTATATTCCTGGAGTCGGCTTACTTCTCGCCGGCCTGGGTACGTCGTACTGCCCAGCACCACAGCCTCAAGACTGATGCCTCGTTCCGTTTTGAGCGGGGAACTGATCCTAACATGCCGTTGTACGCGCTCAAGCGGGCTGTATTGCTGCTGCAAGAGGTAGCAGGAGGCCAGGTTTCTTCGGAAATAGTAGATGTATACCCAGCACCTATCGCGGACTTCCGGGTACCTGTTAAGTACCGCAACGTCGACCGGCTGATCGGTAAGGTACTGGATCGTGGCCTTATTAAAACTACCCTGCAGAGCTTGGACATCCGGCTGGAAGAGGAGCACGAAGGAGGATTTACGGCCGTAGTGCCTCCGTACCGGGTCGATGTACAGCGTGAGGTGGATGTGATTGAAGAGATACTGAGGATTTACGGATTTGACAATGTAGAGCTGTCAGACCACCTCAGCTCGGACTACCTCTCGGATTTTCCGGTTAATGATCCGGACCGGCTGCGTCTGCGATTGGCGGAACTACTTGCTGCCAGCGGCTTCAACGAGATGATCAACAACTCGCTGACCAAGCCCGGCCCCCAGGGAGCCATAGGTGAAAGCCTGCTGGGTGAGAGCGTACCTGTACTCAACTACCTGAGTGAGGACCTGTCCGCGATGCGTCAGACCATGCTATTTACCGGACTGGAAACGCTGAGCTACAACATCAACCGCCGCCAGCGCGACCTTAAGCTATTTGAATTCGGCAAGACCTACCACAAGGTCAACGGCAAGTACGTTGAAAAAAACCACCTGGTGCTGTTCATGACGGGAAGTATACAGCCTGAGACCTGGTTTGAAAAGGCCCGCGAAGTACAATTCCATGACCTGGCTGGGGTAGTAGGGAAGGTACTAACGGCCATGCGTGCTAAGAACATAGAATCTGCTGAGGCCGATAAGGCCCTGTTCCAGCAGGGGATTACCTATACCATCAATCGTAAGCCTATAGTAACTCTGGGGCTGGTACGGCCGCAGCTGGCGAAGAAAGAAGATGTAAAAGTACCGGTACTGTACGCCGACTTTGACTGGGACTACCTGCTCCGTCAGTATAGCTCTGCAGTGGCTTATCAGGAAGTATCACGCTTCCCCGAAGTACGTCGTGACCTGTCGCTGGTACTGGACCGTTCGGTAAGTTTTGATCAGCTTAAGCAGCTGGCGTATAAGACTGAGCGACAGCTACTTCGTGATGTCAACGTGTTTGATGTGTACGAAGGTGAGAATCTGGGCGGTAAAAAAGCCTATGCGCTGAGCTTTATCCTGCAGGACTACCAGCAAACGCTTACTGATAAGGTAATCGATAAGACGATGCAGCGGCTGATGTCGTCATTTGAAAAAGAATTCGGTGCAGTTATCAGAAAGTAGGAAAGGAACAAAGGCATGGCTACTCAACCCACACGGAGTATTAACAGAAAACTGATTGATGTAGAGGAGAAGCTGAAGGTCCTTATTTCCACAAAGCAGCAGCTGATGTGGAAGCTAAATGAGCTACAGCGCGAGAACAAAGAGTTGAAGGAAGTCAATGCCGCTTTAACAGAAGAATTAAGAGAAGTTAAGAAAAAACACATTTCTTTACAGAAGGACTTTAATAAATCCAAAAATTTTGCTAAGATTGTCACTAATAAGCTGACACCAACAGGCGGTTTGTCCGAACTGAAAGAATCGGTTGAGCGATATATAGAAGAGATAGATAAGTGTATTGAATTGCTTGAAGAGACCCTATGAAAGGTAGTATAAAGCCAAATCCGGATACGGCGGTTTTTATCAGACTGCTTGACAGAGGGTTCAACCTAAGTGTACCTGCCGACCAGGAGAAGTACTACCGGGATGGCTACGAGGTATTCATGCATCGAGTAGAGGAACATAAAACAAAAGGGAAAGGATACGACGATATTGAGGCAATAGCTCTAACTTCAATAGAATGTATGGTTGCGTTACAGCGCAGCCAGGATCGGCTCGAGAGCCTGATCGCCGCTTTGGAGGAGAAAGTGGATGATCTGGATTCTGCCTTAACCAAAGCCCTCGAAAAATAAATCTATCTATACTAGTGTCCACATCTTGATGAATAGTTCGGTATAGAGATCGCCTGTCAATCAGCGGGACCAACCCTAGTTGTAAACAGGAATATACTATGTCAGAGTTTTTAATCATGTTTTTATCCGATGTCATCGCGCTGGCAGTCGGAATATTCGTAGGAAAAATCATTTTCCAGCGATCATCAGAAAAAAAGGAGCAGGAAGCTCAGCAACGCGCCAGTGAGATTATAAAGAATGCTGAGATAACCGCCGAAAATATCAAGAAAGACCGTATCCTTGAAGCCAAGGAAAAGTACCTGAAACTCAAATCAGAGTTTGAAGAGGAAGCCAACAAGAAGCGCAACATCCTTCAGACTAACGAGCAGAAACTCAAGCAGCGCGAACAGCAGATCGCCCAGACCATTGAGCAGAACAAGCGTCGGGAGAATGAACTCGAATCGCTGAAAAACAACCTGAATCAGCAGGTAGACCTGGCCACAAAGCGCCGCGAAGAAGCCGACAAGCTACTCCACCAGCAGGTAACCCAGCTCGAAAAAATTGCTAACCTGACGGCTGAGCAGGCCCGTGAGCAACTCATTGATGCCCTGAAGGCCGAAGCTGACTCTAAAGCTGGCTCCTACGTCAAGAGTGTGATGGAGGAAGCCCGCCTGACGGCTACCAAAGAGGCTAAGAAGATTGTAATTGAGACCATTCAGCGTACTGCTGCTGAACATGCCATTGAAAACTGTGTATCGGTATTCAACATTGAGAATGACGATATCAAGGGTAAGATCATCGGTCGCGAAGGTCGTAACATCCGTGCGCTGGAAGCTGCTACCGGCGTAGAGATTATTGTTGACGATACTCCCGAAGCTATTGTAATATCAGGCTTTGATCCGGTTCGCCGCGAGATCGCCCGTCTGTCACTCCATCGTCTGGTACAGGATGGCCGTATTCACCCGGCCCGTATCGAAGAGGTAGTAGGCAAAACCCGCAAAAATATCGAAGACGAAATTGTCGAAATCGGTGAGCGTACGGTGATTGACCTGGGTATCCATGGTCTGCACCCCGAACTGGTCAAGATGATCGGACGGATGCGTTTCCGCTCGTCGTACGGCCAGAACCTGCTGCAGCACTCCCGCGAGGTAGCTAAACTGTGTGCAACTATGGCCTCTGAGCTGGGTCTGAACGCCAAGCTGGCCAAGCGTGCCGGTCTGCTCCACGATATTGGTAAAGTATGGCCGGAAGAATCAGAAATGCCGCACGCCATCCTGGGTATGGAGCTTGCCAAGAAGTACAAAGAGCATCCGGAAGTATGTAACGCCATCGGTGCTCACCACGACGAGATCGAGATGACCAGCATTATTTCACCCATTATCCAGGTGTGTGATGCTATCTCAGGTTCACGTCCGGGAGCGCGCCGCGAAATGATGGAGTCGTACATCCAGCGTCTGCGTGACCTCGAAAATATGGCCATGTCGTTTGATGGAGTAGAAAAATGCTACGCAATTCAGGCCGGTCGTGAGCTTCGTGTCATTATCGATGCCGAAAATGTATCTGATGAAAAAGCAAGCATGCTTTCATTCGATATCTCACAGAAGATCGAGAAAGAAATGCAGTACCCTGGTCAGATCAAGATTACGGTGATTCGCGAAATGCGCTCCGTAGCCTACGCACGCTAGTCTGTTGGTGCCTATATACCAAATCACGCAAAAAGGCCTGCCACCGCAGGCCTTTTTGCGTATACAGGCGGCTATGTTCGAAAACAAACCTCATTGCTTTTGACCTTGTACGTGTACCTGTTACTTTAGCGGCCTGATCTAAATGTAACTAATGTCTCCTCAATCAAAGGTTGTTCTTATCACCGGAGCTTCATCCGGAATTGGCCGTAGTACGGCTGAATATTTAACCGGTAAAGGCTATCGGGTATTTGGCGGAAGCCGGAGCCAGCCCGACGGTGCTCTCTTTGAGTGGGTCCGGATGGATGTCACGGACGAAGCCTCCGTACAGGCAGCGCTGGCCGAAGTATGGCAGCGGGGCGGTGGCCTGGATGTGGTCATCAACAATGCCGGTCTGGGTATTGTAGGCCCCCTGGAAGAAACCTCTGATGAGTTGATCCAGAAAGTATTTCAGACTAATGTTTTCGGGCTGCTACGCGTATGCCGGGCTAGCCTGCCATACCTGCGCCGGCAGAGGGGAGGAGTAATTATTAATGTCAGCTCTATAGCCGGAGCTATGGGCTTACCTTTTCGGGGTATTTACAGTGCCAGTAAGTCGGCCGTAGAGGTACTGACGGAGTCGCTTAGTATGGAGGTAAAGGATCAGAACATCCGGGTATGCAGCGTGCTACCCGGCGATATAGCAACGAGCATCAATCAGAACCGACTAGTGGCTACTCTACCATCAGAGTCAGTCTACAAAGCCGCCTTTGACCGCATTCACCAGCAGATCAACCACGAAGTTAGCAGTGCAGCCGACCCCATCATTATTGCCAAAGCTATTGCCGAAATCATAGAAGACAAGCAGCCTGATCTTCACTATAAGGTGGGGCCGTTTATGCAGAAAGTATCGGTGGGGCTGAAGGCTGTTTTACCGCAACGGGTGTTCGAGCGAATATTGCTTCGCTTTTATGGAATGTAGATCAAAACCATTTCTGAGGCTGGATTGTTAGTGATTGGTACACTACTTTTTTGATCCAATCTTCCCTCATGAACTACACTGACCTTAGTACCAACCAACTCCTGCAGATCAAGACATTAGGCGAGTTGAAAGCGATGGGCTACCGTTCCCGTACCATCAAGCAGGAGTTGCGTGATAACCTTATCAAAAAATTACAGAAAAAAGAAGAGGTGTTCCCTGGCATCTGGGGATACGAAGATACCGTGCTTCCCGATGTAGAACGGGCCATCCTCTCCATGCATAATATCAACCTGCTGGGACTCCGTGGACAGGCCAAAACCCGTATAGCCCGTATGATGGTAAACCTGCTAGATGAGTATGTGCCTACGGTAGCCGGTACCGACCTGAACGATGACCCCCTACAACCACTTTCGCGCAATGCCAGGGATATTATAGCCGAGCAGGGCGATAATACTCCCATTGGCTGGCTACACCGGGAAGATCGCTATTCTGAAAAACTTGCTACACCTGATGTGTCCGTCGCTGACCTGATTGGCGACGTAGATCCTATTAAGGCCGCTACCCTTAAGTTGCCTTACTCCGATGAGCGGGTTATTCACTTTGGCCTTATTCCGCGCTCACACCGGGGCATATTTGTTATCAATGAGCTTCCTGACTTACAGGCTCGTATTCAGGTAGCCTTATTCAATATCCTGCAGGAGGGAGATATACAAATTCGGGGCTTTAAGCTCCGGTTGCCCCTGGACATACAGTTTGTATTTACCGCTAATCCCGAAGACTATACCAACAGGGGAAGTATCGTGACGCCTCTGAAAGACCGGATCGACAGCCAGATCGTGACGCACTATCCGAAGAGCATCGAAGTAGGTAAGAAAATCACGCAACAGGAAGCCGTCATCAAGACCGAGCAGAAAGGCATGGTCAGGACCAATGAGCTAGTCAAGGACCTCATTGAGCAAATAGCTATGGAGGCCCGCGAAAGCGAATATGTAGATAGTAAAAGTGGAGTATCAGCCCGTATGACTATTTCGGCCTATGAGAGCCTGATCAGCGCCGCCGAAAGGCGTTGCCTGCTTAACGGGGAGAAGTCTACTTACATCCGGATTTCAGACCTATATGGCGTAGTACCGGCCATCTGTGGTAAAGTAGAGCTGGTGTACGAAGGAGAGGTAGAGGGGCCCGTTATTGTAGCTCAGAACCTGATCGGCAAAGCAATCCGTACACAATTCCTGAATTTCTTCCCTAATCCTGAAAAAGCCAAGAAGAACAAGCGGAATCCATTTGGTAAAGTAATTGAGTGGTTTGGTGCCGGTCACGAAATGGACCTGATGAGCGATATGACCGACCGTGAATACCAGGCTCGCCTGGGTACCATTGAAGGCCTGGATGACTTTGTAGATGAATATACTTCCCGACTAAGCAAAGAAGAGAAGCTATTTATGATGGAGTTTGCCCTGCATGGTATGGCTGAGTACTCACTGATCGGTAAGCAGGCGCTGGATCGGGGAACGCACTTCAAGGATCTGGTTAGCAGTATGTTCTCCGGCCCCGGTCGCGATGACGATGATGACTACGGCGACTTTGACGACGATGATAACGACGACCGGTACTAATCAGTAGCCTTGTAGCAATAGATATTTGGGCCACCTGAGCACTTGTGCTCAGGTGGCTTTTTCTTGAGGTATATCAGAAGTACAGGAAGCTGTAAAATAGAACCCCTGCCAGGCAAAGCAGTGCAACTAGTCCGTAGGCAGAAGTGAGAAGGAAGTACTTCGCTAAGGTTTTCGTTCTGGATTGTCCGTATACACGTCGCATGGATTTGTACAGGTAGAAAAACAGCAGGAGTGTCGTCAGTACCAGAAAGTAGTCTTTGCCAACCAGAGAGTCGAGCAGGATAGCTATGGTGTAGGCTATGAAAACGATGGTGTGAAAATGTACGGAGAAGATCAGGTGTTCGTAGTAGTAGTGCTTTTTGCGATACAGGGCAAGCAGCAGTAAAGCTACCACGGGCATAAGGATAAACATCACGACCGAGAGGCTCTTAAGTACCTTCCGTACAAATTCCTTAACGTTAAACTGAAAGGCATACTTCGGTGACTGTTTCAGCAGCCGGCGGTAGAGGAAGTTGTCTGAGGAGCCATGTGCTTTGAGGTAAGCTCCCAATTCTTCATCAGTCATAGTACTGAATTTCTGCACATCCTTTGGTGTCTGGAGGGTGCTGTCTCCTGTAATATCTACCAGCAGATTTCCCGACTCATCACCGGATGTACTGTCCAGTTGAGCAATCATAGCGCTGAGTTTCTGCCGCTGTGTACTATCCGCTGTCGGAGCAAAGGTACTAAGCAGGGAGTCCTGCTGGGCTTCAGTCATGTACTGATAAGCCAGTATATCATTACGGTTAACATTGTAAGTTGTACTGTCTACTCGTACATCCACGGAGCGGAAGTCGATGGTCTTGCCTTCCTGAATGCTGCGGTCAAAGACCGTATTCAGTAGCAGAAAGAACACAAAGCTGACGAATACATACATACGAGCGGGCGGTACGTAGCGCGCCCTCTTTCCATCCAGGAAGTCCTTGGTGATTTTGCCGGGCCTGGTAAATATAGCTTTGCTGGTTTCCCAGAGCTTGGTATCAAAGTGGGTGATGCTCTCTACAAACTCATAGAGCAGGTGGCCCAGTGGGATTTTCAGATCATGATTCTCCTGGCCGCAGTTGGGGCAGTAGTTATCCTCTGGATGGAGTAGATGATTGCAATTCGGGCAGACGGAATGCTTGCGCCGATGTTTGTGCGTTGCGAACATGAGGAGGTACTGGACAAGGAGTAGGTTACAGGATACAAAAAAAAGGAGAAACCCGGAAGTTTCCCCTTTTTTAGCTCTGAAATTTCAGATTGGAAAATATTATTCCGGTGCCCCGTCATCTACCAGGTTAGGCTCGGAAGTATCAACAAGTGCTTCTGTATCATTATTTACCTTAGCACGGAGCTTTTTCTCAAGCTCTTCCATCAGCTCAGGATTATCTTTGATCAACTGCTTCACTGCATCACGACCCTGACCGAGACGATTGCCTTCGTAGCTGAACCATGAGCCAGACTTTTTGATGATGTCAAGTTCTACGGCCAGGTCAATCACTTCACCAGCCTTAGAGATACCTTCCCCGTACATGATGTCGAACTCAATTACCTTGAATGGAGGTGCGAGTTTATTCTTCACTACCTTCACACGGGTGCGGTTACCCAGGATGTTATCGGCACTTTCTTTGATCTGACCCACACGACGGATATCCAGACGAACCGAAGCATAGTACTTAAGAGCGTTACCACCCGTGGTAGTCTCAGGGTTACCAAACATCACACCGATCTTCTCACGAAGCTGGTTGATGAAGATACAGCAGCAGCCGGTTTTGTTGATGACACCGGTAAGCTTACGCAGCGCCTGTGACATCAGACGTGCCTGGAGACCCATCTTGCTATCACCCATTTCGCCTTCCAATTCAGCGCGGGGTACGAGGGCCGCTACGGAGTCAATCACGATAATATCAATGGCACCGCTGCTAATCAGGTGCTCAGCGATTTCCAGTGCCTGCTCACCACTGTCAGGCTGTGAAATGAGGAGGTTTTTTGTATCTATACCTAGTTTCTCGGCGTAGGAGCGATCAAAGGCATGCTCAGCATCCACGATAGCGGCCAGGCCACCATTCTTCTGGGCTTCGGCGATGCAGTGCATAGCCAGGGTAGTTTTACCTGATGATTCGGGACCGTATACTTCAACGATACGGCCACGGGGTACTCCGCCGATTCCCAGCGCTAGGTCCAGTCCTAATGAACCGGTGGAAATAACGGGAATATCCAGCACCTTACTGTCGCTGAGGCGCATGACGGTGCCTTTACCGAAGGTTTTGTCTAATTTTTCGAGCGTAGTTTGCAAGGCTTTTAGCTTGCTGTCCTTATCTACGGATTGTGCCATAAAGGATGTGTGAAAGATTTGTTTGTTGCATAAAAAAAGCGGCTACGGGTACTTCCAGAACCGCCTGTTACTCTTACTTTTTCTGATGTAAATTTACATTTTTTCGCTGAGAAAACCAATGCTTTTGCCGCTACTTCCCGCACATTTTTAACCCTTTTTTTACCAGCAATTTATAAGCGTTTGCCAGCCCCTTCTATTGCACTATATAAAGGCTATAATTTTTGTGTAAATGACTGTATTACAACAGGTAGTGATTGGGTAAGTGTGTCAGGGATAAGTTGTGTTTTTAACCCGTATCCCGTCCTTCTGTATAGCTGTTTATGCTACTCTTGCGAGTTGCCAGACCAAGTCCGGCAATACCGGCAAAACCAGGGTCTCAGGAGGCTGTGTCTGCCCTTATGTACTACCCCAAAAAACCGAAAAAAGTTGCAGAGAACTGACATTCCTCATCTTTTGCCGAAAGGGGTACCATTACATTTGTCCTGTACTTTTTTAAATTATCTTTTTGTAAGAACCTCCTATGGAAATACTGATCTTCTTCATTGCCCACTGGTACCTTTCTCTTCTCATGCAAACCTTCTTTCTGCACCGCTACGCCGCTCATAAGATATTTACGATGAGCCCGGGCTGGGAGAAGTTTTTCTATACGCTGACTTGGATTTTCCAGGGATCGTCCTTTTTAAGTCCCTATGCTTATGGAGTCATGCACCGGCTGCACCATGCCCACGCCGATACCGAAGATGATCCGCACTCGCCCGAGTTCTCCAAAAATATTTTTGACATGATGTTGAAGACTAAAAACTACTACAACAACATCGTACACCGTCGTGACAACATTGCTGCCAAGTTCAAGAAGGGAGTACCTCACTGGGCATTTATGGAACGTATAGGTGACTCCTGGCTGTCCCGGATCGGCTGGGGTGTAGTCTATGCACTGTTTTATATTCAGTTTGCTACCGAGTGGTGGATGTTCCTGCTGCTGCCCATCCACTTCCTGATGGGGCCCGTACACGGTGTTATTATCAACTGGTACGCTCACCGCTACGGTTATGTCAACTTTAAGGTGAATGATACCGCCAAAAACCTGCTACCCTTCGACTTCCTGATGATGGGCGAGTCGTACCACAACAACCACCACAAGTACGGCGGACGTGCTAATTTTGGCTTTAAGTGGCATGAGTTTGATCCGACGTACCCGTTTATCCTGCTCCTGAATGCCTTAAAGATCATCAAGTTAAAACCTAACAACGACCTGAACTACATGTAGCAGGGAGATGGGTGCAATCACATTTGAGCGGGTTTCGTTACTACTATGAGGCCAGGCAAAAGGTCCGGATTTTGAACCGGACCTTCTTTTTTTGGTTGTTAAGCTAGTATTTACAAATTTTGGGAAACACTCTCTCTATTCCTTCATGTTCAAAAAAATACTTCTGGCCCTTGTACTGATACTTCTAGCCCTTGGAATCTACTACCGTGATCTGGTCAGCTACGGCTGGATGCAGGCCAAAGGACAGCTCAGTATACTGGCCAATGTACGGGATGTGTCGGAAGTACTTAGCGACCCTTCCTTTCCGGATTCACTAAAAGCCCGCATACGATTGATCGAGGAGATCAAACAGTTTGGGGTGGATTCCCTGGGCCTCAATCCTTCCGAAAATTACACTACCTTTTATGACCAGGGCGGAAAGCCCATCCTGTGGGTACTGACGGCTTCGGACCGGTACAAGCTCAACGCCCGGGAGTGGAGCTTTCCAATCATTGGGAGTTTTGCCTATAAAGGCTACTTTGACTCTACCCGCGCCGCCCGTGAAGAAGCTGAAATGATCAGGGAAGGTTTGGATACTGATATAGGAGAAGTATCAGCCTGGTCGACGCTGGGATATCTCAAAGATCCGATTCTTTCCAGTATGCTTAACCGGACAGAGGGGAGCCTGGCCAGCCTGATCCTGCACGAACTAACACATGGTACTTTGTTTGTAAAGAATAATCTTGAGCTGAATGAAAACCTGGCCTCCTTCGTGGGAGACGTGGGAGCGGTGCGCTTCCTGAACCAGAAGTACGGACCAGATTCGCCGCAGCTTAAAAGGTACCAGTACTCCAAGCGGTACAATGATGCCTACTCACAGCACATACTCAGAGGAGCTAAGCGACTGGATAGTCTCTACGCGACTTTCCCTAACCAGCAACCTACTGCGCAGAAGGATACGCTCAAGTTTCGGCTGATAAGAGACATCGTATTTGACCTGGATACACTACTTGGTGGACCCCGTTCGTTGTCTAGAAAAAGGCGTTGGGATGAAACTAAACTTCCTAACAACGCGTATTTTATTGGGTTCCAGACGTATAAGTCCCAACAGAATACCTTCCAGGAGGAGTTTGAGAAGCGATTTGGTGGAGATTTTAAAAGGTATTTGGCTTATCTGAAAGAGAAGTACCCGTCGTTGTGAACAACTGAAATTGAGCCATGAATAAGCTGAAAATTATTGTACTACTTACCATAGTTTCCTTAGCCACCGTAGCTTTTGCCCCTTTTAATGGACATAAAGCCGTTCAGAATGAAAGCTTTATAAAAGGCGAAAGGATTGACTACCGTGTCCACTACGGCTTTATTAATGCAGCCGAGGCAAAAGTAGAGGTAGCCCGCTCTGTGGTCTCAGTGAACAACCGCCCCTGCTACCGCGTCAACGTAACCGGCAAGACCGTCGGTGCCTTCGATATGATTACGCGGGTGCGTGACCAGTGGCGTTCTTATATTGATACGTCGGCCATCCTGCCCCATATGTTCTACCGTAACATTCAGGAAAATAACTACCGCAAGGAAGAAACGGTGGTTTTTAATCATAATAGTAATACGGCATTCGACAAAGACCAGCAAAAATCGTACAAAGTACCCAACAATATCCACGATATCATCAGTGGCTACTTCTTCCTGCGTACGCTGGATTTTAGCCGGATAGGCGTGGGTGAAGTAGTGGAGGTACCTACCTTTTTTGATGGAGAGGTATATAAACTTCGGATACGGTACGGGGGAAAAAGTGAGGTAAAGACGAAGTTTGGTAAAATAAAGGTTTTAAAACTGGTTCCCTTTATACCGGATAACAAGCTGTTCAAGGGCGAGAACCCCATGACTCTTTGGGTATCTGATGATGACAATAAAATACCCGTTAAGGCAGAAGTCGAACTGGTAATCGGTTCGCTGGATATGGACATTAAGAGCTATAAGGGCCTGAAAATGGAGCCTAACTGGATGTAGTAGCTCGCCTGATACGCCATTCCTGGATCTCCTGCAGCGGAAAAGGCAGCCTGTTTTTCCTGATGCTGTAGAATTCCTTTTCATCCGCGCCAAAGCTCCGGTAGTAGTCAGCGATTCCAGGTACGTATGGACTTTCAAAATCAAATACCCTTTCCCGGTCTGCATTGTCCCGCAGGTACTGATCCAGCAGGTACGTGCGGGCATTTTGTTTTCTTCCCGTTGGGTCTGCTGCATTGAACAGGTAGATGACTTTATTCCCTTCTTCGACCAGCATCACTCCCGCATGCGTCTCACTCTCTGATCCGGCATAAAGTACCTTTGCCAACCCTCTCTCTTGAAGCTCCGTGTACAGGGATTTTAACAGTTCGTAGGCCTTTTCACTGACGCCTCCCTGTATGCGCTGCGCGTGGTAGTTGCGGAAAAGATTTATCAAAGGTACTATATCTTTCTGCTCAGTTATCTTCCAGTTTACTTTATTGGCGCGCTTCAGATTCTTTTTCCGGTCCTGACTGTAATTATCTTTAATAGCAGAGTAGGGCTGATTAAGCGATAGCCAGTGCGTATGAAGCGGCTGGGGGTGGAAGTTGGGATAGGCAGAGAGTAATTCAGGAAGCAGAGGTGTGTTGTCAGGATGGAATGAGTAGCTGCTGATGTAGCGGAAGTGCCGGTCAAGTGCCCGCAAAAAAGAGTCAGTAACATCCTTGGAAAGAGGAGAGGCTGAAAACAGTCCCAGGTACTGACAGAAGAACGGCTGCTGGATAACTAACATGCCCCACTTTTTCCGGATGGGTAGGGGCATTACTATCTGATAGTCTCCCTCCTGAGGCCACACCAGCGCCGACCAGCCGGGTGACACTACATCAAGGTACCAGCTGTACCCGTACACGACCTGTTGCTGGGACTGCGCTATAAGCTGATCCCAGCGTTGTGTATCAATTTGTGAGCGGCAAAGTAGTAGGGGAGTAGTCACCGGCCGGGGTTTCTACTTGAAGTAGCTGCGTAGTTTCTGAACGGTTTCCTCCACGTCAGAGTCGTTGCCCATGAGCTCGTGGATACTCTGGATGGAGTGAATAACCGTACTATGGTCACGACCGCCAAAATGGTAGCCGATGGATTTGAGAGGTAGATCGGTATACTCTTTGGCCAGGAACATCGCCAGCTGACGGGGGTACACGTTTTCTTTTTTGCGGCTCTTGCTCTTAAGGTCAGCGATACTGATCTCGAAGTAGTCGGCTACGATCTCCTGGATGGTATCGATGGTCACTTCCTTCTCCTCGTCCATCACGATATTCCGGAGCGTATTCTTAGCCAGCTCTACGTCTATTTCGCGGCGGGTAAGCGAGGCCTGCGCCATCAGGGATATAATCACTCCTTCCAACTCACGTACGTTGGAGTTAACACTATGCGCTACGTACTCGATTACATCATAATCAATATTTATTCCTTCAGACTGAAGCTTCTTCTGGATAATGGCGATACGCGTTTCGAAGTCAGGTGTCTGCAGATCGGCAGTAAGTCCCCACTTAAACCGTGACAAGAGGCGGTCCTGTAGGCCCTGCAGCTCGCGCGGCGGACGGTCACTGGTCATGACGATCTGCTTGCCCAGCTGGTGCAGGTGGTTAAATATATGGAAGAAGGTATCTTGTGTCTTTTCTTTGCCTGACAGGAACTGCACGTCGTCAATCACCAGCACATCTACCTTCATGTAGAAGTCCGTGAACTCCTGCAGGGTATTGTTCCTGATGGAGTTGATAAACTGGTTCGTAAACTTCTCCGACGAAACATACAGTACCAGCTTATCGTTGAAATGATTCCGGATGTAGTTACCGATGGCCTGTACCAGGTGCGTCTTACCCAGTCCTACACCTCCATATACCATAAGGGGGTTAAAAGAAGTAAGGCCAGGTCGCTGGGCTACCGCGAAGCCCGCTGAGCGAGCCAGACGATTACAGTCTCCTTCTATAAAGTTATCGAAGGAGTAGTTGCCATTGAGGTAGGTGTCTAGCTGGAGCGAATCCTGATCTTTAACCTGGTTGTTGGCATTACGCAGATCGGTACCGAAGTTATCCGGACGGGCAGTTTGGGGTGTCTTGGCCGTCGGGACGTTCATCGTCAGCGGCTGGTGCTTTTCGTTACCGGTATCAACGATGATGGAGTACTCAAGCATACCATCCCGACCGATGGAGTAGTCCAGTGCTTTGCGGAGCAGGTGAACGTAGTTATCTTCCAGCCATTCGTAAAAAAATTGACTGGGTACCTGGATCGTAAGTACTTTGCCATGGAGACGTAGGGGGCGGATAGGCTCAAACCAGGTCTTATAGCTCTGGTCCGGGATATTCTCCTGAATAACCCGTAGGCACTTATCCCATACCATGTCTACATCTCTATGTGAGGTAACTTTTTCCAAAGTAAAGCTTACGTAATCAGGTGTCATATTTTTTCGGGAGGGCAAAGATAAAAAAATAGATACAGCTGGAAGTATAAAGCGAGATGAATTTACAATTAGTAAATAGCTTAAACAAGCGGGGTTTTGAAACTAAAGGAATAATCCTACGGTATGGAAGCACGCTTTGCTTCTGTGTATTAAGTTGTTAAAAAAATGTAATCTCTAATTTGTAGCTTTGTTAAACAAATATTTAGTAGGGAACATATTTTTTCCCTGCCCATAAACATGAAACAATCTTTATTTTCATCATTCGAACCGACAAACAAAGAGGACTGGCGCAGACAGGTAGAGAAGGACTTGGGTGGTACTCCTTACACTGATTTGCAGTGGAAGGTGACGGACTCAATCAGCATGGAGCCTTACTATACAGCCTCCGATATGACTGATCCGCGGATTGCGGATGTACAGCGTAGTCAGAAGCGCCTGCCCGGATGGGTAACGCAGCCGATCATCTATTTTTCTACACCAAAAGATACTAATAGTCAGATACATAAAGTCCTGTCTGCCGGGGCTGATGCTGTGTGGCTGCTGGTTAGAGGCCAACAGCTAGCTGGTAGTGATTTGCATAAGACCTTACACAATATCCGCCTCACAGATACCCCGGTGGTATTTGATACAGAGGATGGGGTACTGCCCCTGACCCAGGAACTACTTCAAGTATCGGGCTACCATCTGAAAGGAGGGATTGCAACTGATGCGGTAGCCAATTGGATGCAGACTGGAAGGAACTACCTATCCGGTGTGGAGCAACTGGCAGAAGTCATCGCTCTTACCAAAGATATGCCGGCTTTTCGCCCCCTCATGGTCAGTGGGCATGCCTTTCATGAGGCTGGAGCCAACGTAGTGCAGGAGCTGGCCTATACGCTGGCGTCGGCGGTGTGGTACCTGGATCAGCTGACGGAGGCTGGCCTGTCGGCGCAGCAGGTGGTGAGCAAGCTCTATCTCTCCCTCTCAATTGGGACTGATTACCTAACCGAGATTGCCAAACTGAGAGCCCTCAGGTACCTGTTCAGAAAGGTGACGGATGCTTATAAACTTCCGGTTGAATCAGCCCAGGCCTACATTCATACTCGTAATTCAGCCTTTTATGATGCATCGGTAACACCCCATACTAATATGCTGCGGGCTACCTCAGAGGCAATGAGTGCCGCCGTAGGTGGCTGCGACGCCCTGACCATACATGCGTATGACGCTACATTTCGTCAGCCCAGTGACTTTTCGGAGCGGATTGCCCGCAATGTTTCCCTTATTTTGAAAGAGGAAGGGCATATTGATAAAGTTGCCGATCCGGCAGCGGGGGCTTATTTCATTGAGACACTTACCCTGCAACTGGCTGATACCGCTTGGTCGCTTTTTCAGCAGGTAGAGAAGGAGGGAGGCGTAGTTACCGCTTTTGAAAAGGGATGGATTCAGGATGAGATAGAGAAAGCATGGGAGGCAAAGAGCCAATCACTGAAAAGCGGAAAGATCATGGTAGGAGTAAACAAGTACCGTGTCGATGAGCCAGGAGAAAGCAACGCTACTAAAGCCCTTACTGATACTCCCCCGACGGCTTCCGGGTTGAGGCTATTGGTGAAGCGTCAATTAGCCAATGCTTCCGTTTAAGTTGGCATTATTTTAAAAATTAAGAGGATGAAACCTGACTTTTCCGATATACCACTTCATCAACAACAAGCTACTGCCAAGACGGCAAGTCCCTCCGGTAAGCCTTTTCCTACGGCCGAAGGTATCAAACTGCAACCGGCCTATACTCCTGAACATATAGCCGAAGCCGTTCATCTGCACTATTCGGCCGGCACCCCTCCTTTCCTGCGCGGACCATATAGTACCATGTACGTCCAGAAGCCATGGACCATTCGGCAGTACGCCGGATTTTCGACGGCTGAGGAGTCAAATGCCTTCTACCGTCGTAACCTGGCGGCCGGTCAGAAGGGCCTTTCCGTAGCCTTTGACCTGGCTACGCACCGGGGCTACGACTCGGATCACCCTCGCGTAGTAGGCGATGTCGGCAAAGCCGGGGTAGCTATCGATAGCGTGGAGGATATGAAGATTCTCTTCGACCAGATTCCGCTGGATCAGATGTCGGTGTCCATGACTATGAACGGAGCGGTACTACCCATCATGGCCTTCTACATTGTTGCGGCTGAGGAGCAGGGCGTATCCACGGAGAAGCTGTCGGGTACTATACAGAATGACATCCTGAAGGAGTTCATGGTACGCAATACTTATATTTATCCGCCCGCTCCGTCTATGCGTATCGTGGGGGATATCTTTGCCTACTCCTCACGTCTGATGCCCCGCTTTAACTCAATAAGTATCAGCGGGTACCATATGCACGAGGCGGGAGCTCCTGCCCACATCGAGCTAGCTTACACTCTGGCCGATGGACTTGAGTACATACGTACCGGACTAAACGCAGGGATGGATATAGACGACTTCGCCCCGCGTCTGTCCTTCTTCTGGGGGATTGGTATGAACCACTTCATGGAGATCGCCAAGCTTCGGACCGGGCGGCTGCTGTGGGCTAAGATTGTGCAGCAGTTCCTGCCAAAGAAAAGCAAATCCATGGCGCTACGGACTCACTGCCAGACCAGCGGGTACAGCCTCACCGAGCAGGACCCATTCAACAACGTCACCCGTACCTGCGTGGAGGCGATGGCAGCAGTACTGGGGCATACACAGTCGCTGCATACTAATTCGCTGGACGAGGCCATTGCACTCCCTACCGATTTCTCGGCCCGTATTGCCCGAAACACCCAACTCTTTCTGCAGCACGAAACCGATATAACCCGAGTGGTGGACCCCTGGGGAGGTTCGTATTACGTTGAGTACCTGACCAAAGAACTGGCCGAGCGCGCCTGGGCACTAATTGAGGAAGTGGAGCAACTGGGCGGTATGACGAAGGCTATCGAGACGGGTCTTCCCAAAATGCGGATCGAAGAGGCGGCGGCCCGGAAGCAGGCTCGTATTGACTCAGGAAAAGATGTGATCGTAGGAGTGAATAAGTACCGGCCGGAGTCGGAAGAAACCATTGATATACTGGAAATAGATAACCAAGCAGTACGCTTATCCCAGATAGCCCGGCTAGAAAGGGTAAGAGCGGAGCGTAATCAGCTGGAGGTAGAGGCTGCCCTGGCGGCTATTACCCAGGCCTGTACCGAACAGGGAGGTACCGATATGGACAGCAACCTGCTGGCGCTGGCTGTCGATGCGGCTCGCAAGCGGGCTACTCTGGGAGAGATATCGGATGCCATGGAGAAAGTATTTGGAAGATATAAAGCTGTTATAAGATCTGTGTCAGGAGTATATAAAGCGGAAGTGTCGGATGACGAAAACTTCCGTCTCGCTAAAGAGATGGCCGACAAGTTTGCCAGAATGGAAGGCCGCCGTCCCCGTATCATGGTTGCCAAAATGGGTCAGGACGGGCATGATCGGGGAGCTAAGGTTATTGCGACCAGTTTTGCCGATCTGGGTTTTGACGTAGACATGGGACCACTGTTCCAGACGCCGGAAGAGGTAGCACGTCAGGCTGCCGAGAATGATGTACACGTAGTAGGAGCCTCCAGTCTGGCGGCCGGACATAAGACCCTCGTGCCGCAACTGATCGAAGAACTCCAAAAACTGGGTCGGGAGGATATTATGGTCATAGCCGGGGGCGTCATACCGGCGCAGGACTACCAGTTCCTGTACGATGCCGGGGTGAAAGGCGTGTTCGGACCGGGTACTATTATTTCCATAGCTGCGCAGAAGATCCTGAAAGAGCTGATGGAGGAGGAGTAAAGCCAGCCTAAGCGCTGGCTTCCTCTATAAAGGTAGTGAGCTGAGTGGCGTAGCTATCTATCATCTGTTGTCTGGTCGTGTCGCTCCACCCCAGTACCTGCGCCATCAGGCCAGCTACTACCGGAAGGCAAGCCAGGGTATCTTTCCAGCTCATGATTTCCAGCCGCATACGGCGGGCCAGTACATCACGCGGGGTAATAGCCATCTCTTCCTGCGTGGTGTAGATTACTTCTGCCTGTATGAAGGGATAATTGGGGAGTAATCTTTCACCTAGGGAAGGGGTAGCCTGTACCAGGTCCGCTACTTTCTCCGCACGATCACCGTATCTGTGGGATAGGTGCTGACAGGTTTCATCAGGTAGTCCATATATAGCTTTGAGCTTTTGCCAGCTATCCGACGTATAGCCTTCTCCACCTACTAGTACATACTCATCAGTTCGGCAGAGCCGCTCCTGACCCAAGAGCTGGTCTACTTCATCGATGGTGTCCTTTGCCATCAGGCGGTAGGTAGTCCATTTGCCTCCCAGCAGACTCACTAGGTTAGAGGCGGGGTCGTGCTCTACTTCATGGTCTCGGGTCAGGCGTTTGGTGGCTTTGCTTGGATCAGCCGCCAGGAGTGGTCGCAACCCTCCAAATCCCGCTTTTACCTGATCCGGCCGGGGCGTAGTAGCCAGATAGGGAGTAAGAGTATTGATTAGGAAGTCGACCTCAGCTTTATTCAGGAGTGGCTCTTTATCCAGTTGATTGTACTCCGTATCCGTAGTACCTACTAGCAGCTCATCTCCGAAGGGAATGGCAAAAACCACCCGGCCGTCGCTGGTCTTGGGGATCAGCATGGCATCTTCACTCTGAAGTACCTCTTTGGGTAGTACTATATGTACTCCCTTGCTAGGGCGGATGCGTCTGGGGAGGGCTACATTGGCCATCAGGCGAATATGGTCAGCGTAGGGACCAGTGCAGTTGACAAATATTTTAGCTTTTACTCTATACCTGGTACCCCCCATTTCATCATGTACCTGCGCGGCGGTAAGGTTGCCCTTACTATCTTTTTCAAATCCCAGCACCGAAGTATGGTTGACTACCGTAGCTCCCGCCTCCTGGGCTGACTGAGCCAAGGCCAGGCAGTAACGGGCATCGTCCAGTTGACCGTCGTAGTAGAGTACAGCACTATGGAGTTTGTTTGGGTCCAGGGTAGGCATGCGCCTCATAACCTCCTGCTTGCTCAACCATCTACTTTTGGGTAAAGAGTCCTGCTGGGCAAACAGGTCGTACAGCCTCAGGCCAATGCTGAAGTAAACGCCATCCAACCAGGACGAAACGGGTGTAAGCAGGGCAAGCGGACGAGCCAGGTGAGGCGCGTTTTTTAATACAATATGACGCTCTTCGAGTCCGTGGCGTACCTGCTTGAGCTGGGCCAGGTCCAGGTTGCGAAAGGCCTGCTCAAGATAACGAACTCCGCCGTGGATCAGCTTGGTAGAACGTGATGATGTTTCGGAAGCGAAATCCTGCTTTTCGATCAGAGCTACCTTATAACCGCGTAGGGCGGCATCCAGAGCGCAACCCGTACCGCTGGCGCCACCGCCAATAATACAAATATCAAACTGGTCTTCTTGTAAGCGGTGCAGGTTTTGGGAGCGGTTCATTGGTAGGTAATTGCAGGTAGGTTCGGGGATACACCCTCCACAAAACTATCATTTTTTGCGTCTTGTTAAAAACTCACCTGTAAGTACTAGCCCATTTGAGGAGGTACTATTATGATCCGCGCATTTAGTCAAGTAGTGAAGTAGGTACCCGTGAGCGTATCTTGATCAGGGCGCGCTGCATCAGGTTGCGTACTGTTTGCTCCCGGATTGAAAGTAGTTCTCCCACCTCACGTACCGACTTATTCTGGAAGAACCGGAGCTGAACCACTTCCCGCTCCCGCTTTGACAAGAGGCAGAGGGCCGAGGTCAGGAACTGGCTTTGCCGTTCGGATATTTCCCGGTTGATGATCTCCGACTCGTGGCATACTGAGAACAAGGAAAGTTCGAGCTGATCATCCACGGCCGACATAGCTCCTTTCTGCTGTAGGTGTAGTCGGCGGCGCAGTGATCGGCACAGGTAATAGGGTACGGCTACTTCTTCGGCCAGGTTCTGACGCATCTTCCACAGATCTACAAACAAGTCGTGTATGGCATCCTGCACGACCATACTGTCAGCCCCGAGCTTTTTGCCGTACTGTAGGAGGGTATAGTTGTATTGATTGTAAATTAGTCCAAACGCTTTTCTATCGCTGTTTTTAAACTCTTTCCACAGGTACACATCATCCAGGGTATCCTTATAGTTAATCATATCCGGACTTTTTAAAACTGCTTTTGCTGGTGAGGAATCTATTTTCAAGCTATTACAGAAGGCTTCCGCAGGTACAGAAGCCTTCTGGATATTACCGATTAACCAACCATTAAGTCTTTTCAACTAAAGTATATATACTAATAAGAGTTAAAGGCACTTTTTATAATAAGCGTCAGATTAACTTTTTTTAATATTTTTTTAATGTGGTTAAAATGAGGTAGGTAAAGGCATAAAAAAAACGTCCTACCTCGATCGAAGGGCAGGACGCTTTGCTATTAGGTCAATGCGTTAGTGACGACTCGTAATAAGTCTATAGGTAGAAGTTGTTCAGCTTCGTTGTGTACTTATCAGTATCCAGCTGGTAGAAGTAGGCTCCCTTTTTCGAACTGGTTTTGTCTTTCTCTTTGAGACGGACCAGCAGGCCGGTAGCCAGCATCATCCGGCGGAAGTTCCCCTTGTCCAGTTGCGTTTCGTAGATAGCATCGTACAGCTTGCGAAGCTGCGTAAATGTAAATCGTTCGGGTAGTAGTTCGAATCCGATGGGGTGCAGGTTTGCCTTGTATTTTAGTTGTTGCTTGGCAAAGCGTACCATTTCGTTATGGTCAAAAATAAGCTCCGGAAAGCTGGACGTAGGAAACCACCGGGCTTCAAACTCATCCGTGATCTGGTGCTCGTAGTTATGTATATTGACCAGGGCAGTATAGGTAACCGAAATTGTGCGCTCAACGGGGTCCCTGTCACTGTGACTGAATACTTTCAGTTCTTCCAGGTATACGTTCGTCATGCCGGTGAGGCGGTACAGAATACGCTGGGCCGCCTGATCCAGATTCTCATTATCATCCAGCAGTCCTCCCATTAGAGCCCATCTGCCTTTTTCGGGATCAAGATGCCGTTTTACAAGCAATAGCTGTAACCCAACTTCTTCGTCGTACCCAAACACAATACAGTCAATAGCCACGAGCGGACGGTGGGTGTGCTTATATTGGCTACCGCTTACAACAGTCGGGAGGGGAGCGTTGATGGTAGAGATCATTCTGATAATAAATTAATTATAAAATTTTTGACATAAAAGGGAGGCGCAGTTACAATAAAAAGTATAATTGGAGTTTTTACTACCCTCTTTATCTCAAAAACATACTTCTCTTATCAGACCTATGTATACCTTTTCTCTACTTTCAAAGTGGTTCTATGACAAAGCTACGGTACGTAGTATACTTTTATTTCTAACGATATTTATTGTATTTGTTGGGTGGGTTTTTCCAGCGCTTCAGGGCCAAATGAAGGTAGAACCGGCACTGGATCCGCTGGATATACGCTTTGGGTTTACACCCGGCGAAGCCTATGCATATCTGCTGGCTTTGGGAGAAAATGGCAGGCAGGTGTACTGGTGGACCGAGCTACTAGCCGATAGTCTGTATCCGATCGTGTACACCGCAAGCTCTGTTCTTTTAATATCGTGCTTCTTCGAGCGACTTTTCCCGGTAGGAAGTATCTGGCGAAAGCTAAACCTGCTACCCCTGATGGTAATGCTAGCCGACTACCTGGAAAACATCGGTATACTAACAATGCTATCCGGATTTCCTGCACAAAATGAGGGTATAGCTCAACTTGCCTCAATTGCCAATCTAGTCAAGTGGGGATTATTCCCTGCCCTTATTATGCTGATTATGATTGGTATGGGAGGCTGGCTGTACAGCAAACTCGGCCGCATCGGTACTAGACTCTGATGAGGGTATTGGCATCTATATAATTTCCCTGTTCGTAAGCAGTCAGATTGGCTAGTGTCGTCTGGGCTATCTGGGTGAGTGCCTCGTCCGTGAAGAAGCCCTGGTGTGATGTGATAAGTACATTGGGGAATGTAAGCAGGCGCATCAGCAGGTCGTCATCGATGATGGAGTCGGAGAGGTCGCGGAAGAAGAAGTCAGCTTCCTGCTCATACACATCTATAGCCAGATACCCTAGCTGCTTGCTTTTTAGCGCATGTACAACCGATTGGGTGTCTATGAGTGCTCCCCGGCTGGTATTGATGAGCATCATGCCCGGCTTTATGTGCCTAAGAGCCTCTTCATTAATGAAATGATGCGTTTCGGGTGTAAGCGGACAGTGTAGCGATATGATGTCGGATTGATTCAATAAAGATTCTTTGGATATATACTCTACACCCTCCCTGATAAGCTGCTCATTGGGATAGGGATCAAACGCCAGTATTTTACAGCCAAATCCACGCATGATCTGTATGAATACCTGTCCGATTTTGCCGGTACCTACTACACCAACCGTCTTCTGGTTCAGATCGAAGCCTTCCAGTCTTTCCAGCGAGAAATTGCCCTCCCGCACCCGGTTGTATGCCTTATGTGTCTTGCGGTTGAGGGTCAGGATCAGGGCTACGGCATGCTCCGCTACGGCATGGGGTGAATAAGCCGGTACCCGTACTACGGCTATACCAAAGCGTCTGGCTGCATCCAGATCTACGTTATTAAATCCGGCCGACCGTAAAGCTATGATTCTGATACCATGTTCCGAAAGTATCTCCAGTACGTTACTGTCGAGGGTATCATTGACAAAAGCACATACAGCCTCCGAGCCGGCTACCAGAGAGGCCGAGCGGGCATCCAGTTTATTGTCAAAGTATGTAAACTGATGAATCGTATTATAACGGTCAAAGTACGTGCGGTCGTAGTTCTTGGTACTGAAAACAGCTACTTTCATAAAAGGTGATTTATATCAATAATGGCCCTTGATAGCGATCATAATCTAGTTTGGCTGGCATCATTACGTTTGTAATACACAGATGTCGTTAAGCCAAATTATGAAAAAGATATTACTACTCACAGATTTTTCAGAAGCTTCTGCTCATGCTTTTACCTATGTGTCATCACTGTATAGCACTGACTTCTGCGAATTTACCGTTTTACACTGCTACTCACCTCCCCCGGATACACTTTATCATATTATAAAAGAGGATGCTTTCCAAAAGGCGCAGGCACGGATAGAGGCATTCATGCAGCCCCTTCTGAATTCCTCCCGGCGTCTTACCCATACGTATGATCTAAGGGTACTACCCGGACCGGTGGTGGCAATGGTAGAGCTGGTCTGTGAACTTGAACACTTCGATCTGGTGGTACTGGGTACCTCCAGAGCCGGCAAAAGCTCAGTAGTGGGTAGTGTAGCTACTGCTCTGATCCGTAAGTTGTCCAACCATGTACTTACGGTTCCTCTGCCCGCCCCACAGCAACAACTCCGGGAAATAGTCATCGCTACGGATTACAGTGAATCCGGTTCTATGAAGGTATATAAGCAGATTACTGAGCTGGCTCATAAGTTCAGTGCCCGTATTACCTGCCTTACCGTTATGGGGCCGGGGCAGTCGCCGGTACCATTTAAGGTAAATAGGATCGGGGAGTACAATAACTACTTCCGGGGCGAGCAAATCAGGCAGTGCTTCATTACAGAACGAAATACTGCCGCCGGAATCCTAAGTTACCTTGATAAACATCCCTCGGACCTGCTCGTGATGATATCGCACCATAAAGCTCTTCTGGATATACTGCTCGGGCGTAGCTTGACCCGCAGGCTTGTTTGTGAAGCTCAGGTACCTGTACTGGCGCTGGCCGGGAATACCCCGAGTAGTGAGTTTAAGGTGCAGCAGGCACGACATTTTTATACCAATTAAGCCAGAAGCTGTTTACTGTTGTAAAAGCTAACTGGTTCATATTGTTTAATGTCCACTAAACTACCAAACTGTTACTATGGGACTATTTTCATTTCTTAAAGGAGGAGGTAAAAAAGTATTAAAAAATGAACACGTTGCCGCTCCAACGCCCGAAAAGGCCAACGAGGTAGAGCCTCTGCGGGCCAGCGAACTACTTAACTATGTAAAGCAGTTGGGCTTAAATTATAATAAGCTTACTGTAAAGACAATGGGAGATACGGTGGTCCTTGAAGGTGAAGTAGCCAAGCAGGAAGACATGGAAAAAATAGCCCTGGCTCTTGGCAATGTAGAGGGAGTAGCCACCGTAGACAACCGGATGAATATTGTCGAGCCCAAAGAGCAGTCGAAATTCCATACTGTTGAAAAAGGGGATACGCTGTCAAAGATAGCTAAGCAGTATTATGGTGATATGATGAAGTACCCGGCCATTTTTGAAGCGAACAAGCCTATGCTTAAAGATCCGGATGAGATATATCCCGGGCAGGTACTACGGATACCAGCTCTTTAATAGTATTCGAACCTGACTAATCAATGTAAACTAGCCGGAACACGTGTGTTTCCGGCTGTTTGCATTCTGAACATATGTGATACATACGTTATGCCGGTTTACCGGATCATGTGACATCACTTACTATGCGAAAAAGAGAGCATATAAATAAATTCCTGAGCGGGGTAAGGTCTAGTATTGGACTCTATCCTGCCCTGATTAGTCTGGCTTATTTTGTTTTTGCTATTGTACTGGTTAATTCCAGGCATTCAGCCATATCAGAATGGTTAGCTGACCGCCCCTGGCTATCATTTGAAAGTCTGGATACACCTACGGCTATACTTACTACTTTGATCGGTAGTATTATCTCCCTTATGGTGCTCAGCTTCTCCATGGTGATGGTAGTTCTAAGTCAGGCATCCAGTAGTTTTTCACCCAAGATACTCAGAGGGCTTGTCAGTGATAAGAGTAATCAGGTAGTGTTGGGCAACTATTTAGGATCTATCCTTTTCTGCATGGTTAGCCTGGGCAACTTCAACAATGAAGAAGATATACCACTGCTAAGTGCTGAAGTACTTATGAGTATCATATTTGGCTTATGGTGTCTGGTGCTGTTTGTATTTTTTATTCATAATGCCTCGCTGGCCATACAGGCCAATGAAGTCATTATCAGGCATACAAGAGAACTCTCCACTATATGCAGGTATTTGTGGATGAAAATCGTAAGGAAGCGGGTCAGCAGAAAGAATGGCCGGATGAAGGAGAGGGGCAGATCATACTTTCTGTTCAGTCAGGCTATTTACAGCGATTCAACAAAAAAGAGCTGATCAAACTGGCTCAAAAGGAAAATATAAGGATACGAATCTTAGTAGAAGTGGGCGATTTTATTCCTACAGGTATCCCCATTGTGGAAATATTCGATGTCAGAAATAAGCTTTCGGAGGAGGCTGAGGAGGAACTACTAAGCTATTTGCACTACTATCACGGCGAAAATATTGATGAGAACTATACGTATGGCTTTACTCAGCTAATGGAGATTGCCATCAAGGCCTTGAGCCCCGGTATTAATGATCCGGGTACTGCCCGGATTTGTATTCACTATTTAACGGATTTGTTTCGTCTGCGGATGCAATGGGATGATCTGGGACAGGCTTGCCATGAGAAAGGGCCGGTAGTACTCAAGTGGAAAGTTACTTCGTTTGAATCATTACTCTACAAATCCTTTGAACCCATCAAGATCTACGGCAGCGGAGACATCATGATATTACTTAGTCTTAGCCAGGCTATCAAGACCCTGGCGTATTATGATGCCGAGCGACAAGCTCATCGTAAGGTATTACAGGCGTTTTATGACCAGTTACTGGACTTGATATCCAAGAGCCATTCCTATAAGGTAGATAAGATGTTTGTAAAGCCCCGGCTTGAGAACAGTATCGATACGTACCTAACCTTGAAGGAACAGTACTAAGATTATTTCATGTTCTTGCGGCGGTTGCGCTGGAAGTCTTCCAGTACAAAGCCTCCCAACCCCTGCAAATTGCTATAATAGGCCCGGCCATTATTGACCTTAGTAAAATCCTGCACAAACTGCTTCAGATACGGGTCTGAGGCAATCATAAAGGTAGTAACGGGTATATCCAGGCGGCGGCACTGGGCAGCCAGCGTCAGCGTTTTGCTAATGATCTTGCGATCCAGTCCGAAGCTATTTTTGTAGTAGCGGATACCCTCCTTGAGGCAGGTAGGCTTTCCGTCCGTAATCATGAATATCTGCTTGTTGCGGGTCTTGCGGCGGCGCAGCAGGTCCATCGCCAGCTCCAGGCCGGCTACGGTATTGGTATGGTAAGGTCCTACTTCGAGGTAGGGGAGGTCCTTGATCTGGATCTGCCAGGCATCGTTACCAAACACAATGATATCCAGCGAGTCTTTAGGGTACTTGGTACGGATCAGCTCCGCCAGCGCCAGGGCTACCTTTTTGGCCGGAGTGATGCGGTCTTCCCCGTAGAGGATCATGGAGTGACTAATGTCAATCATCATCACAGTAGAGGTAGTCGTCTTTTGTTCTTTCTCCACCACTTCCAGGTCATTTTCCATCAGCCTGAAATCACCAATTCCGTGGTTGACCTGGGCGTTCTTGATGGACTCAGTCATGGAGATCTGCTCCAGCGTGTCTCCAAACTGGTACGGACGGATATCACTACTCAACTCATCACCCGTACCGGAGTAGGGGGTATGGTGGTTTCCACCCGACTTGGAGCGCTTCAGTTTACCGAATATTTCTTCCAGTGCACTCCGGCGGATGCTCTGCTCGCTCTTGGGCGTCATCACTACCTGGCCTTCTTCGTTTTCCTCAGTGATGTATCCCTTCTTCTTTAAGTCTTCAAAGAAGTCACCAATGCCGTACTGGTCGCTGGTGAGGCCATACTGACGGTCCAGTTCGCTCAGCCATGACATAGCCTGTGATACATCACCGGAAGTCATGAGCAGAAGTTGCTGAAAGATGTTCAGGAGCTGGTCAAACTTACTGTTGCCACCTTGTTCCTGGGGTATATATTGAGAAAAATGATGTCCGCGCATAGCACATAGAGGTTTATACCTATCACAACGTCAATAGGAGCAGGATAGTTTAACAAAAAATCCCTGCTGAAAATTTTAATCAGCAGGGATTTACTTCACAAAAAAAGGAGCTATTAAGCGTTCTCTCCGCAAAATTCCTCAAACGCCATTTGCAGGTGCTGAGCAATCATTTCGGCCGAACGACCTTCGATATGGTGACGTTCGATGAAGTGTACCAGCTCGTCATCCTTGAAGATGGCGATAGCAGGTGACGAGGGAGGATAAGGAAGCGTATATTCTCGCATCTTCTCCGTAGCGTCTCTGTCAACACCGGCGAATACAGTAACCAGTTTATCAGGCTTTATCTCGCTGCGCTGAAGAGCAGCTTTCACACCCGGACGAGCAGCACCGGCGGCACAACCACACACGGAGTTGATCATAACCAGCGTAGTGCCTTTCGCATTCTGCATGTAGTTGTCTACATCCTCAGCAGACAGCAATTCCTGAAATCCGACAGTAGTCAGATCGGCCTTCATGGGAGCTACTAATTGTGGGGGGTACATAGGTATATTGGTTTTTATGTTCAAAATGTATAATTCACTCAGTTCATTACAGCAAGCTCTAACAGGTAGTACCAGTCAGTAAGCTTACATAAAACCAAGCTCAAGCTTGGCTTCTTCAGACATCATCTCAGTTGTATACGGAGGATCGAACGTAAGCTCTACGCTTACATCACTTACGCCTTCTACTTCCCGGATTTTCTGCTCAATCTCAGCGGGAATGGTACCAGCCGAGGGGCAGGAGGGGGAGGTAAGCGTCATCAGCACGTATACATTATTCACTGGGAATATTTTCAGGTCGTAGATAAGCCCCAGCTCGTACACATCTACCGGTATCTCCGGGTCATATACGGACTTAATGGCTTTTACGACATCTTCTCTTAGTTCTGCTTCGGTCATGGTAGTAGCAATATTACAGGTTATCCTTTCGGCTCAGATCTACTAATTATTAACAGCCTGATAGGCTATGGCGTACGCTTTCATCTGCTTTAGCATAGAGGCCAGTCCGTTAGAACGGGTCTGGGCCAGGTGCTGGTGCAGACCAATGCGCTCCATAAAGTACAGGTCACTTTTGGCAATCTCTTCGGGAGTATGACCTGATAGTACCTTTACCAGCATACTCACCAGACCCCGTACTATGATAGCATCGCTGTCTGCCTCGAATAGGAGCTTATTATCATCCATGAAGGCGTGCAGCCATACTTTGGACTGACACCCTTTTATAATATTCTCTTCGGTCTTGTACTGCTCTTCGAGTGGGGGAAACTGCTTGCCGAGATCTATTATGTACTCGTACTTACTCTCCCAATCGTCAAACAACTCAAAATCCTCGATGAGTTCGTCCTGTATTTCGTTTATCGTATTACTCATTAGCCTAGCATTTTCTTAACCTTATGCAAACCCTGCACCAGACGGTCTATTTCTTCGGTCGTATTATAAACCGCAAAAGAGGCCCTCGAGGTTCCGGGAATACCAAATCGGCGCATCAGGGGTTGGGTACAGTGGTGACCGGTACGGATAGCTATGCCCTGCTGATCCAGCAGTACGCCCGTATCCTGGTGATGAGCGCCATCCAGTATAAAAGATATTACACTGATCTTTTCTTTGGCAGTACCTATGATTCTGAGGCCATCAATGCTTTGCAGAGCGTCAGTGGCATATGTAAGCAGGTCATGCTCGTAGGTACCAATGGCATCCTTACCCAGTGAGGCTACATAGTCAAGGGCATACTTGGCGGCTACTACATCAGCGATGTTAGGAGTACCAGCCTCGAACTTATAGGGAAGATCATTATAAGTACTCCTTTCAAAAGTTACCTCTTTGATCATCTCTCCACCTCCACGGAACGGAGGCATGGCTTCCAGGAGTTCTCTCTTGCCGTACAATACCCCCATACCGGTAGGTCCGTACATCTTGTGCAGCGAGAACGTAAAGAAGTCGCAGTCCAGAGCCTGAACATCTATATGGAGATGAGAGGTAGCCTGAGCACCATCAATAAGTACTTTGGCACCTACCTGATGGGCTTTTTCAATAATCTCAGCGACCGGATTGATGGTACCCAGTGAGTTAGAAACATGCACAACGGAGACAAACTTGGTACGCTCCGATAGCATCTTCTCGTACTCATCCATGAGTAGTTCACCCGCGTCATTGATAGGAATAACCCTCAGTACACAGCCCTTCTCCTCGCAGAGCATCTGCCAGGGTACGATGTTGGAGTGGTGCTCCATGGTAGTGATGAGGATCTCGTCTCCTTCTTTCAGGAAGGCCCGGCCGTAGGTCTGGGCTACAAGGTTGATCCCATCGGTAGTACCGTAGGTGAAGATAACCTCTTCGTGCTGAGGGGCATTAATGTACTCCTGAATCCGGCGGCGTGATGCTTCAAAAGCCGACGTAGCTTTTTCGGCCAGGTGGTGGATACCCCGGTGTATATTAGCATTGTAGTGCTCGTAGTAGCCAGAGATAGCATCGAGTACTGCACGTGGTTTCTGGGTAGTGGCCGCATTATCAAAGTATACCAGCTGCTTCCCGTTGACTACCTCATTGAGGATCGGGAAGTCATTGCGGATGGCCTCTATATTGAGATCTGTTTGAATCGTTGGCATGTTGCGCGGTTTTATAAAGAAATACCCAACCATACTCACAGGTCGGGTAATAAGTTGAAGTACCTGTCAGGGCACACGCCAGACAGGTACCGGTATTACTTCTTCGTCAGCTTCTCGGTAATAACACCCTCGAGGTGCTCACGAATAGCATCTATTTTGATCTGACTTACTACGTCTTCACAGAACGCGTACATCAGTAGAGTCATAGCTTCATTCTTGGAGATACCCCGTGAACGCATGTAGAACAGAGCCTCCTCGTCTAGCTGACCGGTAGTAGTACCGTGTGAACACTTCACGTCATCGGCATAGATTTCCAACTGAGGTTTAGTATTCATGGTAGCATCCGGTGAGAGTACTACATTCTTACACGACTGGTAAGCGTTGGTCTTCTGAGCATCCTGACGAACAAAGATCTTACCGTTGAATACTCCCGTTGAGCGGTCACGCAGTACCCCTTTGTACAACTCGTTGCTGTAGGAGTTAGGCTTGCGGTGATCGGCCAGGGTATGGTTATCAACGTGCTGCTTTCCGTCGGGGAAGTACAGGCCGTACATGAATGCTTCGCAGTGCTGACCATCCAGTTCGATGTTCAGGTTGTTGCGGATAAAGCCTCCGTTCAAAGAAACAGTAGCCGAGTAGAAGTGGCTGTTATCCACAATACGTACATGGGTAGTACCTACGTGGTACGCCTTCTCAGCTTCGTTCTGTACTTTGTAGTACTCAACGTTAGCGCTTTCAGCTACGAAGATTTCGGTTACGGTATTGGTAAATGAGCGCTCCTCACCGATGGTCCGGTAAGACTCAGCAATTTTTACCTGCGCATTCTGCTCTACGATGAACAGATTGCGTGGGTTAGAACCTACGTTCTCGGCGCGGGCATCCGAAATGAAACGAATTATGACAGGGTGATCTACTACCTTACCCGCAGGTACATGTATGAACACGCCATCGTGAGCAAAAGCAGTATTAAGAGCGGTGAATGAATCCGACTCACTCTTAGCCAACTGACCAAAATAGGTACTTACCAACTCGGGTCTTTCTTTGATGGCCTCGTGCAGGGGCTTGATCTGCAGCTGATCTGCCGGTGATACTATAGTAGATAGTTTTTCTTCGAAACGGCCGTTAACGATATAAAGAATATTACCGGTCAGGTTGGCGATGCGCAGCGAATCTATTACCTCTTCGGTAACGGCATGCTCACCGGCAAACTGGTACTGATGGCTGATCAGGTCACGGACGTTGCTATACTTCCACTCCTCATTACGGGGAGTAGGGAAGCCCCTGTCCTCAAATATTCCAAGCGCCTGACGCTTGGTCTGGTGAAATTCACTTTGTGCTTCCCCGTTCATCACCGCTTCACGAGCGTAAAAGTCGGTGACCAGACGGGTTTTCAGATCTATAGTTTCTGTACTCATTGCGTAATTTGACTTAATATGATGAAGAAAAACAGCACCAATTACTGGGCAGTTTCAGCTTCTACTTCGGCCTTGATCCAGTCATAGCCTTTTTCTTCCAGCTCGAGAGCCAACTCTTTCGGACCTGACTTCACGATACGACCTTTGTATAGTACGTGTACGTAATCAGGAACAATATAGTCAAGTAAGCGCTGGTAGTGAGTCACAACAATAGTAGCACGCTCAGGAGTACGCAGTTTATTAACCCCTTCGGATACGATACGAAGCGCGTCAATATCAAGTCCTGAATCAGTTTCGTCCAGGATCGCCAGCTTAGGCTCGAGTACCGCCATCTGGAATATTTCGTTACGCTTCTTCTCACCACCCGAGAAACCTTCGTTCAGGGCACGCTTGAGCAGCGAATCGTTCATATTAACCATTTTAGCTTTTTCACGAACCATTTTCAGGAACTGAGCAGCATCCAGCGGGTCGAGGCCCTGGTACTTACGAATTTCGTTAACTGCGGTCTTCAGGAAGTTAATGGTCGTAACACCGGGTATCTCTACGGGGTACTGAAACGCCAGGAATATACCTTCGGCAGCACGTACTTCGGGTGCCATTTCCAACAAATCCTTTCCACTAAACTCCACTGCTCCACCGGTAACTTCGTACTCCTCACGTCCGGCCAGAACCGAGGCTAGTGTACTCTTTCCGGAACCGTTAGGGCCCATGATAGCGTGTACTTCACCGGGTTTTACCTCCAGATTTATTCCTTTTAATATCTCTTTGCCTTCGATTGAGGCTCGCAAGTCATTGATTTTGAGCATAACAGATTTACGCAGTTAATTAGTAATTATTAATTCGCAAAAGTAGTAAGCTTTGGCGGTTAAAGAAAATAGGAGTAGAATGTTTCTAAACAACAACCTTCTGTTATCTATAACCCCTATTAAAGCGAGGATGTTCCTCAACGGCGAGTTTTTTAGAACTCATTCATAATCTGTAATTTATATAAGCTTTTGCCTCCTATTTAAGTGACAATAAGTACATGCCAGAGGGACTCTGAGAGGATGGAACGGGGACTTATAAATATATTGTTAACTATTTATTGTGACATCAGTATGCCTTTATTGCTGTACGAATTTTAGACAATCGGGCACAATCCGGAGCGTTAGGCAGGGGAGCGGAAGGCTGCTTTTTATTAAGAAATATTCAACTTACTTTGCGTTCAGAAGCATTTCATCAACTTATGAAGAATAGTAAACCTCTTTCTACTACCATAAAAGTATCGTCAGAAGTAGGTCGCCTGCGGAAACTCCTAATACATAGCCCCGACCGAGGTCTGGGTAAGGTAATTCCTTCTAAAGCGCAGGACTGGCTGTTTGAGGATATCGTTCACCTGGATACGATGCGCCGCAACGAGTATGATTACTACGTCAAGCTGCTGCTCTACTTCCTGGACCCTGACAAAATCAAAGGGAATATCAGTGCTATTGACAGTGACCCGGAGCGGAATTTCTATAAGCCGGGCGTTAATGGCTATTTTAATTCAGACCGTGTAATTGATCTGCAGCGGTTGCTGTGCGAGATCCTGGAAGACGAAGAGATACGTAGCCAGCTGATCGCTTCCATCTGTGGCATAGAGCGGTGCTCCTTCAAGACGCAGCAGGACTTGAAAGAGTACGATCCGAATGAGCTGGCAAAGATATTCATATCAGGATCATTGCCGGATGGTACCAAGCGTATGCTATTCGCACCGCTCCCTAACCTGATATTTACCCGGGATATTGGTATTGTTATCAACGACCATATCCTGCTCAATAAGCCCGCCAAGACGGCACGTACGCGGGAGTCGCTGCTGGCGCAGTACATATTCTTCCACCATCCGATGTTTGGGAAGTACCGGGACAATATCATAGAGATACCCAATAACGATCACCACTTCCTGTTGCCCGACGATGAGCAGCAAAATGACTTCAACCGCTCCACGCTGGAAGGCGGAGATGTCATGATGGTGGCACCCCGGCACCTGCTGATTGGCTGCAGTGAGCGTACTTCTCTATACGCGGCTCAGCAGGTCATGCGGCTGCTTTTTGAGCGGAATGTAGTAGATACTATCACCATAGTGCAGATTCCCAAGAAGCGGGACTATATGCACATCGACACGGTATTTACCCAAGTAAAAAAGAACATGTGGGTACTGCTGGGATCGCTGGCCCGGCAGGGGGATGATTCAAGGAAGAAAGATGTACTGCACTTCTTCGCACCTAAGGATATGACCGAGAAGAAAATGAAGATCCTGCAGTTCTACAAAGGACTCGAGCACAAGCCTATTGAAATTGAAAACCTGGAAGACTTGCTGACGGACATTAGCCAGAATGACCTTGGGGCCAAAGAAGAGGTGAAGTTCATTTACTCGGGTAATAATGAGTTTCCGTTCGGAGAGCGGGAGCAGTGGACGGACTCCTGTAATCTGCTGGCGCTGAAAGACGGCGTGGTAATCGGCTATGACCGGAACGACAAGACTTTGGAGGCATTCAAAAGCGCCGGATTCAATGTAATAAAAGCGGCTGACCTGCTTGAAAAATTTGAAAAGGATGAGCTTTCGCCGGATACTATAACGGACACCTATATCATGCTTCCATCTTCCGAACTTTCACGCGCTCGCGGTGGTTCGCACTGTATGAGCATGCCTATATTCAGAGACGAACTTTAAAACTGGTGTGATAGTAGTGTATAATGGAGCCATCTTTCTTGCAATCAGATAATTTCATGAGTAAATTCGCAAATACCGAATCGTTGAATCAACCACAGCCTATGCGTAGTATCCGTACATCCACGCAGGTGCAGCCACAGGCTACCTCCCGTATCCTGATGGTCCGTCCGGTACAGTTTGCCTTTAATGAGCAGACTGCTGGTAGTAATGAGTTTCAGGATCGCGAATTTGCCGACGAGAACCGTAAAGTAGCCCAGCAAAAGGCCCTTCAGGAGTTTGAGCAGATAACAACTCAGCTGGTGTCGGCGGGGGTGGAGCTGGTAATCTATGATGATACAGCCAGTACCTATACGCCTGACTCGATCTTTCCGAATAACTGGGTGTCGTTCCACCAGAGTGGAAAGGTGGTGCTTTATCCTATGATGGCCCCTAACCGGCGGGCCGAGCGACGCATGGATATCATCGAAGACTTGAGAAAGTCATTCCATGTAGAAGAGATCATAGATCTTACCCATTTTGAAAACGAAGGGAAGTACCTGGAAGGTACCGGTAGCATGGTACTGGATCGTCGTTACAAGGTAGCCTATGCCTGCCTCTCTCCACGAACTCATTCGGATGTACTGGATGCATTTGCTGAAGCTACGGGCTACGAAGTTGTTAAGTTTGAAGCATCGGACGAAAACGATGTACCTGTCTACCATACCAATGTACTGATGTGTGTGGGAGACGTGTTTGCCGTAATATGTCTGGAGGCGATCAAGGATCCTGACCAGCGGCATAGTGTACGTTCTATACTGGAAGAAACTGGTAAGTATATTATTGAGATCACGCTGGATCAGGTACGTCAATTTGCCGGAAATATGCTGATGGTGCGTAATAAGAAGGATGAAAAGCTGCTGGTGATGTCGACCAGTGCGTATGAATCACTGACACCTCAGCAAATAGACGCGCTTGATGACTATGCATCGTTAGTACATGCTGATCTGTCTATGATTGAGGGTAATGGCGGCGGCTCGGCACGCTGCATGATGGCTGAGGTGCACCTGCCCCTTAAGTAGCCCTGTACGTTATATAGTATAACTATTGCAAGGTGTCTGTACGTAGAGCGTACAGACACCTTTTTTTGTAGAAAAGCCTATACATCCTCTGTCACTACCTCTTATTCCGAGGGTTTTATTTTCCCCAGATCATCTAAGCCTCAATCGTGCTGAACCTTGGCAAAGTTTTTTGACTACCCGTATGGAGTTATACTATAAATACTTACACTCATGGAACATAGCATTGAAAAAGCTCAGAAAGAGTTGAATAACCTTATCAAGCTCCATTACGACCGGATTGAAGGTTATGAGAGAGCGAAAGATGATACAAAAGATGCTGATCTGAAATCGCTGTTTACTACGTATGCTAATCAAAGCCGGGAGTTCAAGAATGAACTTAGCAGCGAAATGGTAAAATACGGTGGTGAGGTACCCGACGATAACAAATTCCTGGGTGACCTGCATAAAGCATGGATGGATCTTAAAGCGGCCATTACGAAAAATGACCGGGAGTCGGTTCTGAGCTCATGTGAGTTTGGAGAGCAGACTATTGTAGGAGCTTACGAAGATGTGCTTAAGTACGACGAAGATGATACCCGTATCCCGATGGCCCTTCGTACTGTTTTACAGAAGCAGTACGAGACTATAAAGTCAGCCTATAGTCGTATTCGTCAGCTACACTCCATTGCTGACTAACAAGGATAGATTCATATATACAGGAGGGACGGTAAAAGCTGTCCCTCCTTTGTTTACCCCTTACCCTGGTTATTCAGCACAGGACAAAATCAAGTAGATAAAAACACATTTGAAACCTTAACAAACACTATTATGGCTAATTATGATGAGAAAATTCACGGCGCACTGCAGTCGCTCGTAAAACTACATATTGATCGTATTAAAGGCTATGAGCATGCCAAGGAAGATACCGAAGATCGTGATCGTGACCTGATCATGCTATTTGACCACTACATAACCCAAAGCAAGAAGTTTAAGTCAGAACTGAACAGTGAGCTGATCAACTATAACGGTAAGATACCCGAAGACAGTACCTTCGCCGGTAAGCTGCACAAAGCCTGGATGGATCTGAAATCAGCCCTGACCGACCGGGACCGCGAAGCTGTACTGAATGAATGTGAGCATGGCGATAAGGTTCTTAGAGAAGGCTACGAGAAAGTACTTAACACCGAAGAGATGGTGATCCCGATGGAAATGAGAACTCTGATTCAAAATCAATACGATGAAATACTGATGGCTTATGACCGGATCAAAGTATTGAGAAATGCGGAATCTCACCATTGATAATTAAGACTACACATTCCTATCAATGCACGCGAAGCGGAAACTACTAGTAGTTTCCGCTTCGCGTGCATTGAGACAGGTACCATAAAAAACGTCACTCTCAATGAGAGCGACGTTTTTGAATTTAGTCAACCAGATGAGCCATTATTAATCGTTATCTGTATTGTTAATCTCTTTGCGGATCTCGGTAATAGTATTATCTACTCCCTGCTTGAAATCCTGCCAGGTTTCTTTGGTTTCTTTTTCCAGACGATCAAGTGATCGATCCAGTTCTTTACGCTCATCTTCTAATGCACGTTTGCGATCGCGCCAGCGAGCTTTCTCATTAGCACTGGCTCTTTCTATCTCTCTGTCTGCTTCTTCTATCTCTCTGTCAATCTCTGTTCTTGTTTCAGTGATTTCTCTTCTGGTTTCCTCTCTTTCAGTTTCCCAGGTAGCTTCAGCAGTTTCCATATTACGCTCCATGTCGTCTCCGGCTGACTCAGCAGTTTGCTCTGCGTTATTTTGAGTCCGGTCCGAACAGGCGGTAAAAGCAAATGTTCCCATTGTCAGCATTGCAGCTAACACATATGATGTCTTCTTCATTTTTGTTGATGTTATGTTAGTGAACAAAAAGTTAGCCTTCGCAAAAGAAGGCGTTGGTATCAGTTTGTACAGAAAAAGGGATACCAATCAGGAAAAGCGTATATACCAGCAGGTGATGTGGAATTTCCTGCCCGTAATTCAACGAAAGAGAGAAAGGAAGTACTCAAAAAGTTCAATTTTGATTTAATAGTCGCTATAACCGGGATTCTGCTTTTGGCACAGGTTTTTTAGCATCTACGGCAAGCACACATTGGAGAGGCGTTAGATTACTCATGATACGATGTGGTGGTTTATGGTTAAGGAAGCAAAATAGTCGGGTCGCATGACCTGACTATTTTTTTTGTTAAGCCCTGTAATGGATACGGTGGGGAGTGAGATAGCATTATGAGGAATATTGTACGCAAAAAAGAACAGTTTATAGAAAGACGGTAGCCGAAAAGGTACCCTGGCTTGCTGGCGTACGAATTGTAGGAAGAAGAAGCATAGCATATACAATGGCTTATTGTGTATGGCGGTTTAGAGGCAAGTTGATCCGGTTTATCAAATGAATATCGTAAAGCCATATCCCAAAATCCTTAGAATAGCAGCTACAATGGTTGTGGTGACACTAGGTGTCTATTGGATGATTTATTTAAAAGGGCTGCTCGTTCCTTTACTAGTTGCTAGTCTGCTGTCAGTACTTGTTTCACCCATTACTATTCAGCTAGAAGAGAAAGGAGTACCCCGCATTGGTGCTATAAGTGTTACGATTGTACTATTCTTAGGTTTGATCGCTGGTATACTGTACTTCGTCACCATGCAGATCACCGAGATGATTGCCATCTGGCCCGAGCTCTTACGCAAAGGGAGAGAATGGCTCTGGGAGCTTCAACTTATGGGGTACCGTACCTTCGGATTCCAGCCCAACAGCCAGATGAACAAGCTGCAGGAGATGTCAGCGGCTATGATAAGTGATAGTGGCTCGGCAGTTCTGATGTCTACCACTGCGACTCTAGCCGACACATTGCTGGTACCTTTATATATGTTCTTCATGCTTTACTACCGCAACTTCTTTTGTAGCTTTCTGTATAAGCTATTGGGCAGGGAGGAGAAACGCCGCGTCAACCGCATCCTGCTAAGGATCTATGATGTAGTACACAACTACCTGGCCGGACTATTCATTGTGATGGTTATAGTAGGTTCACTTAACACAATCAGCCTGCTGGTGCTGGATGTTGAATACGCGGTGTTCTTCGGTTTCTTTGCGGCCTTGCTGTTACTCATTCCTTACATAGGAGTTATCATTGGGTCGCTTCTGCCGATAGCGATGGCTTTAATCACCAAAGACTCACCCATGTATGCCCTTGGGGTGGCGGGGGCCTTTGTATTTATTCAGTTTATAGAAGGTAATTTTATTACTCCCTACATAGTAGGCTCTAAGATCAGTATTAATCCTATGATGGCAATTGTAGCTCTGGTACTCGGAGGAACTATCTGGGGTATACCGGGTATGGTCCTGGCGCTCCCTTTAATTGCCATCCTGAAGGTAGTTTTTGATCACTCTGAACGTCTAAAACCATTCGGATATATACTTGGAGAACCATTAGGATCAGACAATGTAGCTCCGGCCGGTGATGAAGATGATAGTAGCAGGGCCAGAAAGGAATTAAATGGTAAAGTATCTACTCAGGTGATTGATGAAGTAGCATAAGTGGTAAGCACTAGAAACCGGTACGGTTTCAGGGAAGGTCACTAGATTAAAGATATAGGTATAATACTGGTTACTATACTATTGGAGCTGAAAATTGGCGGGAGCTGGTTTTTAGCTCTATTCATTAGTAGGATGCTGATTATTTATGATCTTGGTAATTTCGACAAAGCTGATAGGCTTATCCAGGAAATAATCAGCCCCTTTCTTCAATGCTTCGTCCCGAAGGTTTGACATAGCGCTCATCATCACAATCCGAATACCCATTGCTTTGATAGCTTCAATCTCGTTAATGCCTTTTCCGTCCGGTAAGTTATTGTCAAGAAATACCCACTGTGGCTTTAACTCATTCACATAAGTCAAGCCATCACTGATCGTAGTAGCTACTTTGATAGTAGTGTCAGGGGATTTAGTTTTTACTTGTCTGAGTAAAAACTTTTGAATCAATATGCCTAGATCTACTTCGTCTTCTATAATTACAATATTCATATGGGGCATATTAATTAGCGAACTCCAATCTGTGGGTTGTTGTGTATAGGATATCATTTGCAAATGTAACAACCAAACTACTCAATTAAAATTGAGCATTAGATAATAAACTAAAATAATCTTGCCATCTGTGTACTCTACTTATCCTCTGGATGATACTCCTGTGCAGGAACTTCATTCCACAACATGTAGAAAGCTATTCTCGGTAAGATAGTACATAAGCTTAAAAATATCTCAATAAGGCTCTATTATGCTATGGAACGGGGTTTTTTAGGTTTAGTACCAAAATGAGCATCAACTTTAAATGTTAACCAAAAAAACAAAAACCATGACTAACAGCAAAGTATTTTGGGGAATTGTTACAGCCGCTGCAACCGGTGCTGTTATCGGAATGCTATTCGCACCCGAGGAAGGTACCAACACCCGCAGAAGAATCAAACGTTCAGCCAATGACTGGGCCACTGATATGCTTGATAAACTGGAACAGGGTAAAACAAAGGTACGTGATGCTGCATCACGACTGAATACCCAAAGCCAGGAATTAAGAGATCGCTACAACTCAGATGATAATGATCAGGACTCTGACAGAGATTTGGCTTATAGATCAAGAACTACCGGTACTACTGGAACAACAGGAACCACTGGAACTACTACCGGCACTACCGGGACTGGTACTATTGGCTCTACCGGAACAAGTACAGGTATTTAAGCCTTGATCAAAAGAGGTAGTGCCTAAGGCATATATGCATTACCTCTTATCCCACTTACTTGTACATGGTGATAGTGATACCTATACCCGCATCTGTACACACACTATTATTTTACCTAAGCTAAGAATATTATGTTACTGCAAGACGCCAAAACTAAAGCTGAAGAAACCTTTGGTCATTTGATTGACTACGCAGAGGCTCGCTGGAATGTAATTGCTCTGCAGATATCTGAGAAAACCGCCAATGTAGCCTCGTCTATCATTACCGGCCTGGCGCTGGCAGTAATTGGTCTTATATCTCTTGTATTCCTGAGTATTGCTATTGCCATGTGGGTAGGTGATATGCTGGATAGCATTCCTGCTGGCTATTTGATCGTAGCTGCGATCTATGCTATCGTAGGAGGCGTGCTGTTCAGTAACCGTAAGAAGTGGATTTTTTTACCACTTATGAATTCTATCCTTGAATCCCTATACCGAGAAAAAGATGACAATGATAAAAACAGTAGATGATTTGCGGGCACAGCGTGCTCTGGCTCATAATGACCTGGAGGTAGCCAAATCCAAGCTCAAAGAAGATACTGATACCTGGCTTGGAGAAACAGAACCCGTACGGCGAGTAACCTTCCTGATGGGAGATTTATTCAAAAACCGCTATCAGGGGGTAATGGCCAAGAGTATCCAGGCAGGTGTAACTGCCGTAATGGGTAAAACTGTACTACGAAAGCTACCTACTCCTCTGAACTACATCGTACCCCACATGATTAACAATGCTATTGTTAATTATACCAACCGCCACGGAGAGAAGTGGCTGATCATGGGATTGCGGTGGTTAAAAGATGTTACTGAAGAAAAACCGGAGGAAAGATATACATACCCTGTGGCCACAACGACCACTGACACTACCTATACTACATCATATAATGATAATACAGCGCTGCCAGCTACTGATGCTAGCACGCCACAAACAATGATTCCCTCATAAGTTATGAGGGAATCATTGCTGTATTTAACCAAAAGTCGCTGATTTTCTGAATGACATCTTTCAGATGCTCATAACTCGATGGCTTTACAACGTAGCTATTGGCACCCAGAAAATACGATGAGTTAACATCATCTGGCGCTTTGGAAGTGCTGAAAATAATAATTGGAATCGAACGAAGTTGCTTATCAGATTTCAATACCTTTAATACCTCACGGCCATCCCGTTTTGGCATATTCAGATCAAGCAGGATAAAAGAAGGAGCATTGTCACCCGAGGTAGTACTTAGGTGATTAAGTAACTGTTCACCATCCTCAAAGAAGAGTATATGGTGTGGGATGTTGTTGTCCTCAAATGCAGCCTGTACCAGAAAGCGGTCATCAGCGTCATCATCAGCCATTAATATGCTCTGATTAATCATGAGGTATGTTCTTCTAGCTAATAAAAGGTTGTATCGGCAAATATATAAAAAATTTAGCACCTTTCCCTTCCTGTCCTTCGGCAATAATATAGCCATTATGGTTAGATATAACCCGGCGACATATGGCAAGGCCTATACCTGTTCCTTCAAACTCACCCCGGCCGTGTAATCTTTGAAATATGACAAATATTTTTTCAGCATATTCGGGGCTGAAACCAATGCCATTATCAGCAAATTCAATCCGGTGAAACTGTAATTCTTTATGAGCGGGCTTAATGTTAGGTATCTCACTGCCTCCCACTAATTTATAAGAAATAGTGATATGAGGTATAACCTCTGGTTTACTATATTTTATGGAATTAGAGACAAGGTTTTGAAAGAGCTGAATCATTTGCACCGGATATGCTTCCAAGCCAGGCAAATACGCCGAGTCAATAACAACATTACGCTCCTTAATAGTTTCCGATAGGTTACTTTTTACTTCTTTCAGTATTTCATTGAGGTCTACCTCCTGCGCGTTATCTCCCGGATTAACAAGTCTTGAAAAGGCAAGTAAGTCATTAATAAGCAGTTGCATACGTTGAGCAGAATCGTTAATTTTGTCTAGCATGATCAGAGCATCGCCTTTGAGCTGCTGCCTGTGCTTCAGCAGCAGACGGTCCGAGAAGGATTGTATCTTACGTAAAGGCTCCTGAAGGTCATGGGAAGCTACGTACGCAAACTGCTCAAGTTCATTATTAGAGCGGTTGAGGTTCTCAACTTTATTTTCCAGTTCTATCCGATACAGGTTGTTGCGACGGAGTTCCCGATCAAGCAGGATAAACGAAGCGGTTAAAAACACCAGAGCTACCAGCATAATTACCCAGTTGTACCGGAATACCTGCTTCTTGTAGTTATCCCGGCTTTGCATCCGGTTATGCATCAATTTAGTTTGTGCTATACTCAGGTCATCCATAATGCGGTTGGCCTCGGCTATCAGGACGGAGGCATCCCGTAGTAGTGCCTCCTGATCCTGTCGGTTGGCAGTGTAAGTACTATCGGTCCAGTATATGTGAGTTCTTTCGTATAGCTCGTCCAGTGTAGCCTCCAGTTCCTTGACCCGCTTATTGAGGGGAGGAGGGGTAATGAGTGAATCGAGCTGGTTCAGCAGAGGGTCCAGATCGCTTATGTGCTTGTGGATGGCTCGTTTATTTGCTTCATCCCGTAGTAGCAGATAGGTGCGTCCATGATAGACAGTTTGATAAAATTTTGATGAAGTTTTCTCGAGGGTATTCATAATCTGCTGGGTGTGATCAACCCGTTCAGAGTAGAAAATCAGCTCCTCATTGATTTTATGATAACTATATGATAAAGCGATGATGAGCAGGATAGATATACCAAACAGAAAACGGATAGCCCATGTAAGCTGACGCTCGTCCAATGATCTGTTTAATAAGCGTAGAGAGGTAAGATTCATTATAGAGGACTACTGAGTAAAAAGTACACAAATCGGATAAGAATACACAGAGTGTAGAAATAATTACTCACGAAAAATGGTTACATTTACAGTGCCAGTTTGGTATTCCTGAGACATAAAAAAATAAGCTATACGAATGTTAGTCAAATTGATAGTTAAGTGGTTATAAGTTGGGGCTTCTACTAAAAGAAGTTTAGACCAAGTGACCTAAACGAATGTGGAATCAGATTTTGAGATACGCTAACACAAATATTATTAAATAAGTATGCAGCGACAAACCCAAGTTCAACGACAAACGTTGAAATACTCTCCGCTACAAATTCAAATGCTCAATCTTTTGCATTTGACCACTTTGGAATTGGAGCAGCGTATTAAGGAGGAGATGGAGGAAAACCCTGTGCTTGAAGAGGGTAAGGATGAGAATTCAACGGAAGAAGAAAAAGTAGAGGATTTACTGGACCCGGGTGAAACGGTAGGAGTGGGCGATGACGAAGTGCCCGTTATGCAGGACTATTACGATTGGGATGAATTCAGAGATGATGATATTCCTGATTATAAAACCTACGCCAATAACTTCTCGGCTGATGACGAGCTATACACCCGCCCGATGGTCGAGACGGTTTCATTCAGAGATGAACTTAAAGAACAGGTTCACTTTCTCCGACTGAATGAGCGTCAGCAACTTATAGCCGACTTTATCTTAGATTCACTTGACGAGGACGGATTTTTGCGCCGCGAAAGTGATGTCATGGCCGATGATATCTCCTTTGCCAACAGCATATTTGTGGATCCTGATGAGGTGGAATCAATGCTGAGAATGATACAGCAACTGGATCCGGCTGGAATTGCCGCGCGGGACTTAAAGGAGTGTCTCCTGATCCAGCTTGACCGCATGAACCACAAAGGCGAAAATTGGGAATTAGGCCGTAAAATAGTGTCAGAAACCTTCGATGAACTAGGCTCACGCAATTATGATAAAATAATGCGGGTGCTCGAAATTGGCGAAGAAGAGCTCAAAAACGCTATTCAGCTGATTACATCACTTAATCCCAAACCTGCCTCTAGCCTCCGGAACGACGCACTGATCAATGATAGTATCAAGCCTGACTTCCTGTTGCGCTATACGGATGACGGCGATATAGAAGTACAGCTAGCCTGGGGAAATAGCCCTGCTCTGCGAATGAGCAAGCTATTTACAGAAATGGCCGAAAAGAAGAACGACCGGGCTACAAACCAGTTCCTGAAGAACAAGATCAATTCGGCTAAGTGGTTTATTGATGCCATTAAGCAGCGCGAAACCACGATGCTTAATACCTTGAAGGCTATCGTGAGGCTGCAGTACGATTACTTTCAGACGGGGGATATCAAGAAGCTACGCCCCATGATCCTGAAAGATGTTGCCGAAATGATCGATATGGATATCTCTACGATCTCCAGGGTGACGACCAATAAGTACGTACAGACACCCTTTGGCATTATTTTGTTAAAAGACTTATTTACTGAAGGAGTAGCTAGTGAGGATGGTACCGAAGTCTCTAACCGGGCTATACAGGAGGCTATTCGTGAAATCGTCGATGCAGAAGATAAGCGTCATCCTTTGAACGATCAACAAATCACCGATATGCTTGCCGATCGCGGATACAACGTGGCACGGCGCACCGTAGCTAAGTACCGTGAACAACTAAATATACCTACTGCCCGCTTGCGTGTAGTGATATAGGCAAACCCTACTTACCATACTTATATGAAAAAAATACTAGTGGTTGATGACGAAGCGGACATCTGTATGCTCCTCAAGCGTTTTTTGACCAAGAATGATTTTCAGGTCGAAACGGCCCAGACCGGAAAACGAGGCTTGCAACTGGTAGATGAGTTCAAGCCAGACCTCGTGATGACAGACTTCCGGTTAGGGGACATTACAGGGTCCGAATTACTGATTAACATTAAGTCCAAATTGCCGCATATACCCGTGCTTATTATAACCGGCTACTCTGATATCAAGATAGCTGTGAATGTAATGAAGCAGGGGGCATATGATTATATTACCAAGCCGCTGTTTCCGGACGAGATTCTGGTAACAGTTAATAAGGCTCTCAAAGACGCCGAAAATAACACCGGTGAGGAAGCCTCACAGGCCGAAAGCGAAACCAAGGCGAGTACTCCAAGTACTACGCCGGGTAAAATGCCTTTCCGACTGAAGTCAGGCTACATCATGGGGCAGAGCAAGATAGCCGAAGAGTTATACCGCCAGATTGACCTGGTAGCCCCCACCAATTATAGTGTGATTATCTACGGTGAAAGTGGCTCTGGTAAGGAAGCCATTGCTCACGAAATACATAATCGGTCGAGCCGTAAGAACAAGCCATTCGTAGCGATGGACTGTGGCGCCATCTCCAAAGAACTTGCGGGTAGTGAACTGTTCGGTCACGAGAAAGGATCGTTTACGGGAGCTTTACAAACCAAGATTGGCCACTTCGAAATGGCCAATGGTGGTACCCTGTTCCTGGATGAGGTTGCTAACCTCTCGTACGAAATTCAGATGGCTCTGCTGCGGGTAGTGCAGGAGCGTCGTATGCGCCGGATCGGTGGAAATAAGGAGATAGATCTGGATGTACGTATCATCGTGGCAAGTAACGAAGTCCTACTGGATGCTGCCAAGAAAGGCAAGTTCCGTGAGGATCTTTACTATCGTTTCAATGAGTTTACGATTGTTGTTCCATCCTTACGTGATCGGAAAGAAGATATTATGCTCTTTGCCGAAGCCTTCCTGGACTCTACTAACGAAGAGCTGAACAAACAGGTGAAGGGATTCTCAGATGATGTGATCAATGACTTCATGAATTACGAGTGGCCGGGTAACCTTCGGGAGCTGAAAAATGTGATCAAGCGTGCCACGCTTCTTTCGGATGGGGAGTATATCGAAGAGAAAACGTTGCCCTTCGAAATTGTAAATTATCAGAAGCTCAAAGAACTTGATACAGAATTTGGATCTATAAGTACCACCATAGAGCCTACACCTGAGGCAGAGCAGAAGCCTAGTCTTAAAACAGTTGCCAATGAAGCTGAGTACGATATGATTATGCAGGTGCTTCGTCAGGTAAACTTCAATAAAAGTAAAGCAGCCCGCTTGTTGAACATTGACCGCAAGACGCTTTATAATAAGATGAAGCAGTTTGATATGCAATAATTCTTATAGGAAGGATAGGAATGACGGATTTAAAAAAGATATCTCATCCATTTGGAATTAACGATCTTTTGAATGCTTCAGCCAGCGGCTTGATCCTTTTTAAGAAAGAAAGGTCGGGAGATGATGGAAGAGAGCAGTTTTTTTGTACTACAGATAATGCTTCAGCACAACGACTTACTGGAAAAACTTTACTGACGGGCAAAACCTGGGAAGATATAATGGGGCAGCATGCTCCTGCCACTGTTACGGATGCTATTGAGCATTCGGAGACAGAAGTATATTTTCATGATTCGGATTTGTGGTGCCGCGTGAGCAATGCTCCTATCGACTCCGACTATTTTCTGTGTACCCTCTATGATATTTCCAAAAGAAAAGAACTGGAGGTAAGGCATGATTATCACGACAGGCTTCTTAGTGATGCTGAATTAACCATGCGTTTTGGTAGCTGGACCTGGGATATTTCCCAGGGACCGGATGGCCCGCTTAGCTGGACCAGTGGTACTTACTACCTCCTGGGATACAAGCAGGAAACTCTCACAGCACCAATCAGCTACTCCTTTTTTCTTCAGCACGTACATCCTGACGACCTCGAAACGCTGGATGCCAACATCAGGGAAGCCGTTAAAAACCGAAAATCTTTTGCAGAGGAATACCGGATTATTACGGCTACCGGTGAAGAGAAAAACGTTATCAGCCGGGGGCAGTTTATCAATGATGAATTGAAAAACAGGGTGGTATACATCGGAAATATCTTTGATATCACTTCTCTAAAAGTCATTCAGAACGAACTGGAGCGCAGGGTAGAGGATCTGAACAAATCCAACGAGGATCTGGAACAGTTTGCTTACGTAGCCTCGCATGACCTGCAGGAGCCTTTACGTAAGATCGTTTCGTTTGGAGAGCGTCTGGAAAGCAGAAGCCGGGGTGCTCTGAACGAAGAGCAACGGCTGTACCTGGATCGTATCCTGAACGCCACCCGGCGTATGCAGGAGATGATCAGCAACCTGCTTGAGTTCTCGCGGGTAGCCCGTACCAAGGATGGCTTTGTACCGACTGACCTGAACGCCATACTTAAGAGTACTATCAGCGATCTTGAAATTACAATTCAGCAAAAAAACGCCCTGGTAATGGTTGGAGATCTACCCGAAATTGAAAGTATACCGTCTCAGATGTCGCAGCTTTTCATGAATCTGCTTTCTAACGCGCTGAAATTTACAAAGCGGGAAGTAAGGCCAATTATCAAGATCGAAGCTGAGTTTCTGAAAAACAATGAAGTCATCAAGCAGGGACTGATACCAGATAAATCTTACGTACGTTTAACTGTATGCGATAACGGTATTGGATTTGAGAATGAGCAGGCCAATCGCATATTTACGCTATTTCAGCGCCTACGCGGACGCTCCGAGTTTGAAGGAGCCGGTATTGGACTTTCAGTGTGTAAAAAAGTAGTTGAAAATCATTCAGGCACTATTGAGGCAAGAGGCATACCCGATGGGGGAGCGACTTTTACCATAGTTCTTCCTATCAGTCAGTCTTGATTTTATACCCCTTCTGAAAATGTTAGATAAACCTATTAACGTCTTGCTCGTAGATGACGATGAAGACGATTTTCTTCTTACAAGTGCTTGCTTTAATGACCTCGACAAGTGGAATTTTAGCCTTACCTGGTGCCCTACGTATCAGGAGGCCATACATAATTTAAAAACCTGTAAGCACGATCTCTATATATTTGACTTTTTACTTGGTGAACGTAACGGAATAGACCTCCTTGGTGAAGCTCTTGAGAATCAATGTGAGGAGCCAATCATACTACTGACTGGTAAAGGGGATGAAAAAGTAGCCGTAGAGGCGCTACGATTGGGGGCTGCTGACTACCTTATCAAAAGCGAACTCGAACCCCAGATACTCGAGCGTAGTATCCGGTATGCCCTGGAACGCACCAACGTACTCAAAGCCCTACGACAAAGCGAGCGCCGTTACAGACGTGTATTTGAGGAGTCGAAAGATATGCTCTTTATCAGTGACCTTAAAGGCAAGGTTCTGGATTTTAATCAGGCAGCCGTACAGCTTACCGGATTCGAAACCTCAGAACTGCTGAATAATTCACTGCCTGATATGCTGGATGGGCAGGAGTTAAAGGCTATCTGGGAAGAAATAAAAGAGGGTACTGACCTGCACGACCGGGAAGTAAGGTTGATGACTAAGAGTGGCGAAAAGAAGTACTGCCTGATGTCGGCCTCGGTGGAAGTTGACTTCGAGACCAGGTACATACAGGGGCGTTTTCACGATATTACCTCGCGTAAACAGTCAGAGCGGGAAAGATTATTTTCGGAGAAGCTGGCGGTAACGAGCCGTCTGATCCGGATGCTGGCCCATGAGGTACGTAATCCGCTCACGAACGTTAACCTGTCGGCCGAGCAGCTGGAATCAGAGCTGGAAAGCGAAGACCAGAAGTTCTACACCCAGATTATCAAGCGTAACTGTACCCGGATCAATGACCTGATCACGCAGCTCCTGCAGTCGGCACGTCCGTCCGAAATAACGCTTGTACCCCAGGACCTTCACCAGGTACTTGACGAAGCGCTGGCAGCAGCCTTTGACCGTTTACAGCTCAAGAAGATACAGGTAGATAAGGAGTATGATTCTGTGGATCTGACACTGGCTCTGGATTCAACTTCCCTCCAGATAGCCATACTCAATATCATCAATAATGCCATTGAGGCCATGGATGAAGGAACGGGTGTGCTTAAAGTTACGACCCGGCGCTCTGATCAGGATATACAGGTACTGATTGCTGATAACGGATCAGGTATCAGTGAAGAAAATATGCGCAAAATATTTGAGCCTTACTTCACTGGTAAGAAAACTGGTATGGGTATTGGCTTGGCTACTACACTAAGCATTGTAGAGTCACACCGGGGGCGGATAGATGTGCAGTCGGAGGAAGGAGTAGGTACTGTATTTACCATGAGCTTCTCTTTATAGTAGGGTAGTGGACTGGCTTTAAATGTCTTACCCACTGTGTTGACCACAGTTACTACTCATTTGTGAATTTGATTCCACAGGTTTTATTCAGGTTACTGCCACAGAAGCCCAAATCATCTCGGGTATACTTTTAGTCTATCATTTAGTCTACACGACTAAATGATAGACTAATGGAAATGCTGATTGTGTTTATACTGTCCATGATTATTGGTGTACTGGCCGCCTATCGGGTTGAGAAAATGTCAAAGAAGCCCGGCCGGCTCAATACTAACCGTCCTTCATCGGACTTCCGAATGACTCTGCGCCAATTCGAGAAAAAAGCTCGTCAGATTCATTTTTGATAGTAAGTAAGGCAACTTATGAACCCGTGCATACTTCTATATACTTGATACTATAAAGTACCAATTGCGGATAGTAACTACTATTCTGCTCCGACTTCTTATACCTGTTTACTTCCCGTAACTTCTCGATTTTTCTTCTGATTTATAGATAGCTGATTGGAGGTGTAGCCACTTTCAGGGCTGACTTTTGTAACATTTATCACTTCCTTCTTAGCCATACAGCAGAAATGTTGGGAAATTCGGCATTCCTTTGCTTACTTTCCTTTTTACTTATTTAACCTATCTGCTGTTATTCATGTCTCTTAACTGGCAAGGGGTATATCCGGCCCTTACAACAAAATTCACAGAGGACGATGTCCTTGATCTTTCCATGTTTCAAAAGAACCTCGACGCTCAGCTGGAAGCAGGTGTTGATGGTGTTATACTAGGGGGCTCCCTGGGTGAGGCAAGTACCCTTACTAATCAGGAAAAAGAGCAACTCGTGAAGTACGCGGTAGAGTACCTGGATGGCAAAGTACCTGTGGTGCTCAACATTGCCGAAGGTACCACCAAAGAAGCTATACGTCGCGCTGAAGAGGCTGCGGCCTGGGGGGCCAAAGGACTAATGGCGCTTCCCCCTATGCGATACAAAGCTGACGACCGCGAAACAACGGAATTCTTTAAAGCCATTGGGAAGGCTACGGATCTACCAATCATGATCTATAACAATCCTGTAGACTATAAGATAGAAGTAACTCCGGCTATGTTCGAAGAGCTGCTTAAACTGGATACTATACAGGCCGTAAAGGAGTCAACGCGTGATATATCCAATGTGACCCGCCTGCGTAACCACTTTGGCGACCGGCTCAGCATCCTGTGTGGGGTAGATACCCTGGCTATGGAAGAGCTGGTTATGGGAGCCGATGGTTGGGTAGCCGGACTGGTGTGTGCGTTCCCCCGCGAGACCGTAGCGATATACAGACTGGTCAAAGCCGGCCGTCTGGAAGAAGCCCGCCAGATCTACCGGTGGTTTATGCCGCTGCTGGAGCTGGACCTGCACCCCAAGCTGGTACAGTACATCAAGCTGGCCGAAACGCATACCGGTATAGGTTCAGAGCATGTACGTGCTCCCCGCCTTACCCTGGTTGGAGAAGAGCGTAGCCGCATTGAGAAGATTATTACGGATGGCTTAGCTGCCCGTCCTGCCTTACCTGATTACCTGGCACTCTGATACCATGGCCGATAAGCATTTCTTTTGTATTGATGCCCATACCTGTGGTAATCCGGTTCGGGTCGTCACAGGAGGCGCTATACCTACACTGGAAGGAGCCTCTATGAGCGAAAAGCGTCTCCACTTCATGCGGGAGTATGACTGGATTCGCAAGAGCCTGATGTTTGAGCCCCGCGGACACGACATGATGTCGGGCAGTATCTTGTATCCACCTACTGATCCCGCTAACGATGTAGGAGTACTTTTTATCGAAACGTCGGGTTGCCTGCCCATGTGCGGGCATGGCACCATTGGTACCGTAACGGTAGCAATAGAGCAGGGGTTGGTGACACCCAGGCAGCCGGGTTTACTCAAACTGGAAGTACCCGCCGGACTGGTAACGGCCGAGTACCGCCAGGAGGGTAAGAAGGTAAAATCCGTCAAGATCACAAATGTAAAGTCGTATCTGGCAGCTGAGGGTATTGAGGTAGAATGCCCTGAGTTAGGAAAGCTGACCGTGGATGTGGCCTACGGAGGAAACTACTATGCGATAGTAGACCCTCAGCCTAACTTCCCCGGCCTGCAGCACTTCAAAGCGGAGCAACTGGTTGCCTGGGCGCGTACCCTGCGGGAGCGAATCAACCAGGTACATACCTTTGTACATCCCGAGAATCCTTCCATTCAGGGACTAAGCCATATACTCTGGACCGGGGAGCCTTTGGACGGAGCCTCTACCGCTCGTAATGCTGTTTTCTATGGAGAGAAGGCCATTGATCGTTCGCCTTGTGGTACGGGTACCTCCGCCCGTATGGCGCAGTGGTACGCGCAGGGCAGGCTCAAGCCGGGTGAGGTCTTTGTACACGAGAGTATCATCGGTTCCAAGTTCACCGGACGTATCGAAGCCGAAACAGAGCTGGCCGGTCATGCCGCCATAGTACCCAGCATAGAAGGTTGGGCGGTTATACATGGGTATAATCATATAATACTGGATGAAGAAGATCCGTACGTACACGGGTTCCAGGTCATATAGTGTAAGACATTGTGAAATAACTAAAAAGCCGGCTTCAAGTGAAACCGGCTTTTTTATAAACACAATTTTTCAACCCATTCCACAGGAAGTTCTGACGGAACTGCTACTTTGTGGTAGCTATATCAAAGATAAGAAATCTATATCCTGTAACGCTTTGACTTCAATTAGAAATACATTAGAAATAGACCTATGCATACTCCTCTATGAGCTGGCGGGGAGGTTTCTGAGTATTCTTTTTCTTTCTGTTAAAAAACCGATAAATAATCGGGAAGATCAGTAAAGTCAGTACAGTTGCGGTGATGAGTCCACCGATAACAACTGTTGCCAGTGGTTTCTGCGTTTCGGAGCCAATACCCGTAGATACCGCCGCTGGTAATAGTCCAATGGCAGCCATCATAGCGGTCATTACTACCGGACGAATCCTTGACTTTACACCCTCACGTATTGCCTCGTCAAGCCCCATACGCTCCTGCAGGTTCTTGTTAAAGACTGAAATAAGGATTACCCCATTCTGAACGCAGATACCAAATAAGGCTATAAAGCCTACCCCCGCCGAAATACCAAAGTTCATACTCCGGAAGTGCAGGGCCAGGATACCCCCAATGAGGGCAAAGGGTACATTAATGAGGACCAGTCCCGCATCTTTGCCATTGCCGAAGGTGATGAACAGCAGAATGAATATCGCTACCAGACTGATCGGTACTACCTGTCCCAGTCGTTTGGTGGCGCGTACCTGGTTCTCAAACTCACCGGTCCAGTTGATGGAGTACCCTTTGGGAAGCGCCTTCTCAATATGCTTGACCCGGTTCTGAGCATCGGCAATGGTACTACCCAAATCACGCTCGCGTACCGAGAACTTTACCCAATAAAGCGTTTGTTGTTGTCACGGTATACAAAGGCGGGGCCGGTTACCTTGCGAATGGTAGAGATTTCCTTCAGCGGAATCTTACTACCGGTCAGGGTGGGTACCATCAGGCGGCTAATGTCATCCTCGCTTCGGCGGTACTGCTCCTGATAGCGTACCTTAATTTCAAATTTGCGTTCACCTTCGTACAGGATGGAGGCGGTCTTGCCACCAATCGCCATTTCTATTACGGCCTGGGCGTCGGCAGTACTCACACCGTAGAGTGCCATCTTTTTCTCATCAAACAAGACACTCATTTCGGGCTGACCGATGTTGCGCAGGATGCCTACGTCTTTGACTCCCGGTACATCCTTGATGGCCTCTATGACTTTATTGGCATTCTCATTGAGCGTTTCGAGGTCATCGCCGAAGATCTTCACTGCGTTACTGGCGTTCATACCGGCTACAGCTTCGGCTACGTTGTCGATGATTGGCTGGGAGTAGTTGTAGTTGATCCCCTGAAACTGCTTTAGCTTGACGTCTATCTCTTCAATGAGGTCATCTACTGAAATCTTCCGTTCCCACTCTTCGTGGGGTTTGAGGTTGACCTGCATCTGTACGTAGTAAAAGCCCGAGGGGTCGGTACCGTCGTTGGAGCGCCCGGTTTGCGACAGTACCCCGTTCACTTCTGGGAATTCCATCAGTTTGGCCCGCAGTACCTTCACCATATCTACGGTTTCATTTAGCGAGCTACTCATCGGTAGTTTGGCTTCTACCCACAAGGCTCCCTCGTTGAGCTGAGGCAGGAACTCAGTACCTAGCAGAGAGGCTGAGAAAAGCGTAGTACCCAGGAATAGCAAAGAGGCCAGCACGCTTACTTTCTTACGGGCATAGCACCACTCAAAGCCTCGCATCACAATACGTTCAAAGAAGTTAACGATGGGATTATTCTTTTCCCGCACGTTTTTATTCAGCAGGATTGAGCACAGCACCGGTACCAGGGTAAGGGTAAAGATTAACGCGCCCAGTAAGGCAAAGCCTAGCGTATAGGCCAGCGGGCTGAACATCTTTCCTTCTACCTTTTGAAAGCTGAATATGGGGATAAGGGCGGTAATGATGATCAGCTTGGAGAAGAACACAGCCTTACCCAGTTCGCCACCGGTTTTTTTGATCATGCCCAGCTTGGCCAGCCGGTTGTAGCGTTCCATACCAACCTTATGGGCCTTATGATCCAGCGCCACAAAGACTCCTTCCACCATCACAACCGCGCCGTCTATAATTATACCGAAATCAACTGCTCCCATGGATAGCAGGTTCGCCGACATACCCTTCAGCTTTAAGCACATGAAGGCAAACAGCAGCGCAAGCGGTATGATGATCGAAACGATGAATGTAGTACGCCAGTCAGCCATGAACAGGAACACGATTACCGTCACGAAGATGATTCCTTCGAGCAGGTTGTGCATCACAGTACGGGTACAGAAGCTGATCAGGTTGTCGCGGTCATAGAAAGTAACCATCTTGACATCGGGAGGCAGGATGCGTGTGTTCAGCTCTTCGATCTTTTCCTTAACCCGCGCTAGTACTTCACTGGGGTTTTCGCCCTTGCGCTGCACCACTATTCCCTCCACCACATCATCGTTGCCATTGAGCCCAACCTGGCCTACCCGGGGCACATTAGACTCTTTCACATCGGCTACGTTTTTGACCAGGACCGGGTTGCCGCTGATGTACTCGACGATGATGTTCTCAATATCTGAGATAGAATTTAGCAGACCGATACCACGTACTACGTAGGCCTGACCGTTGCGTTCTATGACATCGCCACCTACGTTGATATTACTACGGTTTACGGCCTGGTATACTTCCAGGGGAGTAATGTCATATTTGGCTAGCTGAGTAGGGTTAACCTGAATTTCAAATGTCTTTTCACGCCCGCCGAAGGCTACTACATCGGCTACTCCCGGTACGCTCCTGAGCTGACGGTCGATGACCCAGTTGTGAATAGTGAGCAGTTTGCGACTGTCGCGGTCGGGGCTTTCGAGGGTGAAGCGGAATATCTCGCCGGTGGGGCCATACGGAGGCTGTACATCAGGATCTACACCATCGGGTAGTGATACAGTGCGTAGCTGATTATTGACCTGTTGTCGGGCAAAGAAGTCATCCACATCATCTTCAAAGATAATCTTGATAATGGACAGACCAAACATAGTAATACTGCGCACATTGGTCTTGCGCTGCACCGAGTTCATAGCAACCTCAATAGGTACCGTTACAAAGCGCTCAATCTCTTCAGCACTACGGCCATTCCACTCGGTCACCACGATGATCTGTGTGTTGGTAACGTCTGGAAATGCTTCTAGCGGGGTATTGAGGTAACTGACGACACCCGATACCACCAGGATGCCCGTCAGGAAAAAAATGAAAAAGCGGTTCTTTAGAGAGAACCCGACGATTCCCCGAATAAATTTATTCATACAGAATGGTTGATAACGTAACTGCTATATCAGAGCAAGAGTAGGTTTTCAGCAAGGAGCTATGACTAATCGTTCAAAGCGTCGTAGACCAGCAGCTGGTTTTTCGAAATTACCTTTTCGCCATCTTTAAGACCACTACCAATATAGGTACGGTCAGAGAGGGTACGGTATACATCTACGGGGCGGGTTTCGATATCCGATCGGCCTCTAAACACCATGACCCAGTACTTGCTCCGGTCAAAAATGACCGCCTGCGAAGGAATCACCGTCATCTCACCACCTTCTTCAAAGTTCAGATTGACGGTAGCGTGCATTTCGGGCTTCAACTTATAGCCAGAGTTACTGAGCCGGATGCGGATTCGCATGGCTTTGGTTTCGGGATCCAGTACGTTATAAATTTTATCCACTACTCCTTTGAACACCTCATCCGAATAGCTGATGGTACGTACTTCGGCCGCCATACCCATCTTAATACGGGGGATGTCGCTTTCGTTGACATTAGCCATAACCCACACATCAGAGATTTGTCCTACCGTAAACAGGCTTTCCGAATTGTCCGGGCGAAGTTGCATATCACGGTTTACATTTTTCTGAATCACAAAACCATCAATTGGGGAGCGGACGACATAGTTGGAGCTTTTGCCCAGCCCGTAGATGCGGAATATCTCCTTGATGCGCTCCAGCTCGGCCTGGGCAATGTCTACATCTTTTTTGGCGGATATGACATCGCGCTCAGGAGCCAGTTTGCTCTCAAATAGGTCACGGGCTGTGTTGAGGTTTTTCTGCGCCACCAGCAGGTCCGACTGGGCCTGGATCATCTGACGTTCAAAATCGGCTACTTCACCGGAACGAATCGTAGCCAGTACCTGCCCCTTGCGAACATAGTCACCCAGTTCGGCATTGACATCTTCCACGTTACCCCCCACCAGTGGGAACACCTTAATGACCCGGTTTTCATCGGGAATGATCTTTCCAACCAAGGTTAGTTCATTACGAACGGCTTCGGTACGTACCTCGTCCAGGGTTATGCGGCTCATCATGGTATCCGATAGCATGAAAGCTTTGACCTCTTCGGGCTCACCACCTTTTGTTTCACAGGCAGCTATTCCTGAGGCCAGCAGAGCCGCCAGCAGTGAGTTTATTAATATATTTTTCATGGTTTTATTAGTTGAAAAGTTCTTCTCCTACCACATAGTTGAGTTCTTCGTACACCCGTATACGGTTGGCTTGTAAGCGATTGAATTCTTTAATACTCTCATTGTAGCTTTCGATGAAGTCAATGAATTCGAGCAGACTGATGTTGCGCTTCTGGAAGTTGTCGTAGATGCCTTTATTCAGGAGCTCAAATTGCTGCATGAAGCGGTTCTCTACGCTGCCATATACCCGCTCGGCTTCGCGTACCTTCTGTAAAGCCGCGTCCACCTCGTAGCGTAGTGAATTTTGCTTAGCCGTCTCGTACACTTTCTGGTACCTGATCTGACTACGGGCAGCTCTGATGTTACCCTGGTTTTTGTTGAATACCGGTAGATCGGCCGATACAGATAAGCCCAGATAGTTGTTGATATAGCTACCGGCCTGGTCGTAGGTGGCACCGATACGTACGTCGGGTACAGCTAGTGCTTTCTGTAAAGTATAGTTTAGCTCCGACTGACGAGTCAGTGACTGGGCAATTTTCAGATCAGCCCGGCTCTGGGTTGCCTTCTCATACAGATTTGCGGCATCGATGCTGGTTAGCTGGTACCTCCGGAGGCGAACCGTATCTACGGCAGGCTCTATCAGATTATCCAGCTGCAGCAGATTCCTGAGCTGAAGTTGATTGTCTGCCAGTTCGTACTGCATCTCGGCCCGGTCGTTGTTAAGCTGGAAGAGTAGAGCTTTGAGGCGAAGTACCTCTTTCAGGGAGATATTATTGCGGTTATACTCCCGCTCGAATGCCTCTACGGTCGTCTGCAGGGTAGCTATCTGGGTATCTATACGCCGGACTGTATTGCGCAGAAAGTAGGATTCAAAGAAGCGCTCCCTGAGCTCGAACTTCAGGGTACGGAGCAGGTCATGAAACTCCAGCTCGGTCATGTGCGTAGACTCCATGGCCAGCGCCAGACGCTTGTTGCGTTTGCCAGCGGTATATAGTAGCTGTTGAACGGATATGATCTTCTGTCCCTGTCTTCCTACGTCCAGTACTCTGCTTCGGACACTGTTGAATGAGCTTGCCTCTATCAGAAGATTAGGATTCTCCCAGAGTACGGCCTGGAGTTCATAAGCTCTGTAAGCATCTATACGATACCTTTCGGCCAGAAGAAGAAGATTGTTTTGTACAAAAAGACTATCTGCCTGCCGGAGATTGATTCGGAGGGTATCCTGTGCAAGCAGGGGAGAAGCAATAAGTAAAAAAAGAGTTACTACCAGATATCGCATACCAATTATATTATGGATGCAATACTAGCTTCGCACTATTACAGGGGGATTAGAACAGAATTAAAAAAAAATTAAAGTATCAGATATGCCTTAGTTTGACCGTGAAGGTACTTCCCTGTCCTTTTTTACTCTTTACCGTCAGAGTGCCACCATGAATGTCAATGATGCGCTGGCATATCGAAAGTCCGATCCCAAAGCCGGAATAGGATCGGGCGTTTGCGGCCCGGTAGAAAGGATCAAAAATATAGGGCAGATCATCAGAGTCTATTCCGATACCCGAATCAATGACTCTGAGTATACAATACGTAGCATCCGTTGCAAAAAGTATACGGGCTGTATTATCACTTGAGTACTTACAGGCGTTATCAATCAGGTTCAGGATGACTCGTTTCAGGAGTTCTTCGTTTCCCTGAATAACTGTGTGTGTTTCATCAGAAGGGATATTCTCATAGTCGATAAAGATACGATACTCAGGGTGTACCGTTAGTAGTTCATCCTTGGCAAAAAACGTAATATCCTCGATACGTACCTTAGTGGTGGTCATCTGGCTGATGTTCTCGAAGGAGCGAGCCAGAAATAGCAAGCTGTTGGTAATGCTGATCAGGCGCTCCGTATCAGTCATAAGATTGTGTAGTACTTCCTGTATGGCAGGATCGTCCTTGGCAAAGCGCTCTGCCAACTGTACCTCTGACTTCAGAGCGGCCAGCGGTGTACGTAACTCATGGGAAGCGTGTGACACGAAACTGCGCTGCTGCTCAAATGCCTGGTGCAGCCGCTCTAGTACCGTATTGAAGTTAATCGCTAACTGAGCGATTTCGTCGCGGCGGTTGCCTTCATCCAGCCGCTGTCTAAGATTTCTCTCTGTAATAGTGGAGACCTGATTATTGATATGGGCGATAGGCCGTAATGAGTTGCCGGCAAAGTAGATCCCAAGTATTACGGTAAGACTAATACCTACCAGCAACCCATACAGGAGGGTATTACGCAGGTTGGCCAGCTTGCTTCGTCCGAATCTGTCATAGGCTGAGGCTAGTACAACCAGAGTTTCCTCTCCATCATTATATAGCAAGCCTACGACCTCACTATCACCCTCGGTAGTTTCTACTTCTTTCTTCTCCCGAATCTCATCCAGCAGATTGGGGCGGTAGGTAAGCTGCTTATCATCTACGCTGGCATAAATAAGTTGATTCTGCTCGTTGAATACCAGTACCTTCTCATCTATCAGGGCAGTAAGGGTATTACGATCAATGATCTTAAGTAGATTTTTATCTACTTCTTTTACATTGACTAGGAGGCGTGCGGTGGTACGTGCCTTATTCATCAGGCGGTCATAAAACTCTTCCTGACGATAGTTGGAGGAGATCGTATAGATGACTACCGAAAAAATAACAAGAATGGAAGCTACAATCAGTGAGAATTGCAATGCAATTCTATCTTTTATCTTCATAGGGTACCGAAGCCTAGCCTTTAATCTTCTTTAAGTACGTAGCCTAATCCGGGGCGGGTATGTATCAGTTTGGGTGTAAAATCTTTGTCTACTTTCCGACGCAGGTAGTTGATATATACTTCCACCACATTAGTACCCGGATCGAAGTTAAGATGCCAGACGTGCTCGGCCAGGTCCATCTTGGATATGACCCGGCCCCGGTTACGAAGCATGTACTCCAGGAGGGAAAATTCACGGGCCGTCAGCTCAATGGCCCTGCCTCCCCGGGTTACCTGCTTTTTGACCGTATCTACTTCCAGATCCGCAACACGAAGCAGGTCATTCTTACTGGCCGGACTAGCTACATCCGATCGGCGCAATGCCGCCATCACTCGGGCGTACAGCTCCCGAAAATCAAAAGGTTTGATAATGTAATCATCAGCTCCCTTGCCAAGGCCCTCCACCTTATCTTCTATTTCACCGTAAGCAGTCAGTATGATGATCGGAAGTAAGGGTTTGATCTGTCTTACCTGCTGGCATACTTCAAGTCCTTTCATTCCCGGCAGATTCAGATCAAGTAGCACGAGATCAAACGGTTTGGTAAGCGCTAGTTGTTTACCTGATATACCATCATTGGCTATTTCTACTTCAAATCCCTCTGACTGCAATCCGCGGTAAATGTTCTGAGCTATTCGCCGATCATCCTCAACGATCAGTATCTTTTTCACAATTTTATCGGATTAATAATGCCTTCTACTAATTTCACTACAAATTAAAGGTACAGTTTAATAATAACATATGAAAAAGGTTGGCATAGTAGGTGGGGGCGTCAGTGGCCTGTTTACGGCATTCTATCTGTGCAAAGCAGGCTGTGAGGTAACAGTTATCGAAAGAGGGCAACTGGATGACGGCTGCTCGTTTGGTAATGCCGGTATGATCGTTCCCAGTCATATTATTCCGCTGGCACAGCCGGGCATGATAGCCCGTGGTATAAAATGGATGCTGAGTTCAACCAGTCCTTTTTATGTTAAGCCCCGGCTGGACTGGGAGCTGGTAAAATGGGGAGCACTTTTCTGGAAGCATTCTACCGATGCTCACGTCAAACGCTCAATCCCGGTTCTGCGTGACATCAGTCTTCTTAGCAAAGACTTGTATCAGGAGCTGGCTATGCAGGCTGAAATTGACTTTGGCTGGCAGGAGAAGGGGCTACTGATGCTGTTTAAGAGTGAGCAGGCGGCCCTGGAAATGCAGCACGAAGCTGATGTAGCCAATGGGGCTGGAATAGAAGCTCAGGTCTTATCGGGAAAAGAAGTACAGGCGCTGGAACCGGATGTGGAAGTAGATGTACGGGGAGCGGTATACTATCCCGGCGATGCGCATATTGTACCAAATCAACTCATGAAAGAGCTGGTCCGGTATCTGCGGCGGCAGGGTGTTAAGATACTCGACAACCATACCGTGCAGGACCTTGAAGTACGTAACGGTAAGGTAGAAAGCGTCATTACCGACAGCGGGAGTTATCAATTTGATGAGGTAGTCATTGCAACCGGAGCCTGGGCACCGGTACTGACCCGTAAGCTGGGAATGGCGCTGCCGATGCAAGGTGGCAAAGGGTACAGTTTTACACTGCCCCGGATGGCTAAAAATATAAAGATACCTGCTATCATGCTGGAAGCACGAGCCACGGCTACTCCTATGGATAGCAGCCTGCGCTTTGCCGGTACCCTTGAAGTAGCCGGTACTGATATGAGTGTCAATATGAACCGGGTAAGGGGAATTGTGCAGTCTATTAGCAACTACTACCCTGGTATGAAGGTAGCAATGCCCCAGGCCGAAGAAGTATGGCGGGGACTACGGCCTTGTTCACCGGATGGTTTGCCTTACATAGGAAGGGTCGATGGGTATACCAATGTAGTAGTGGCTACCGGGCACGGTATGATGGGCGTAAGCCTGGGGCCCGGTACGGGTAAGCTTGTATCTGAACTGGTGTTGGGGCAGCCTGCCAGCATGGACTGTCAGGCCTTTGAGCCCCGGCGGTTCGGATAATACAAGTGGGATAGGGAGGAATTATTCCCTGTCCCTGAGTACCTGTGTATGGTTCTTCAGAAGTTTCAATACCAGGTACAGCACACCACTGGCAATACATAGCACCAGCCAGTGAGAGTTACGGAAGCTGACATCGCCGTAGGTAATGTATTCACCTACAGTGTCGAATACAAAGAATAGCAGGAACACAGCGAACAGACCATTTTTTTCCTGACGCAGTACCTTCTTGAGGTTGAATTGCAGATCCGGGTTACGCCACTTGGAGGGGTTGGGAATGATAGCCGGAGTACGGGCAGCCCATTCGTAAAACTTAGTACCAAACTTGGATGATATAAACTTCTCCTCCGTAAACATGATCCGCTCGTAGTAGAGCCAGTAAAGCAACACAAAGGCTACAATAAACCAGGTATGCTGGGTAAGCATGGCAACACCTAACCACATAAAGAAATTGCCAACGTAGAGGGGATGCCTTACGGTAGAGTACATACCGGAGGTATTAAGGGTGTCTGCCACCTGTTGCTCGGTATTACGACCTGAAGTATTGCGGGGGGTAAATCCAACGGTAAGAATGCGTATAACCAGTCCCAGTAGAGCGACGGCCAGACATAAGAATTCGTATTCATTATCTTCAAAGTTAATCCGGTACGCACCGGCTGCTTCCCATACTTCGTACGCATATACCCCCAGACCCACTACCAGGATAATGAGAGGGAGGATCCCACGGTACTTAAACAGGAAGTTTCCCTGCTTATCTAATTCCTTGACAAGTTCCATTTTTGATTAATTAGGTATCAAACTAATCTGCAATATACAGAGTATTAATATGATTTAAGATTCAAATTTTATAAAAAAAACGACAAGCCTAGCTTGTCGTTTTTTAAATCAGAATCAATTCCAGATTAGTCTGCCTCGGCCAGCTCCAGTTGGGAAGTTTCCTCTTCCGGACGGTGCTTGATATCGCGAGACATATAAGAATAGACCGCCGGAATGATGTACAGCGTAAGCAGTGTAGAGAATAACATACCACCTACTACCGCGATACCCATAGATACCCGGCTTTCGGCACCGGCCCCCAGGGCCAGAGCTATCGGTAGGATACCCAGGATGGTACAAAGACTGGTCATCAGGATCGGACGGAAGCGCGAAGCGGCTGCTTCCTGTACTGCCTGCATTTTGGATATACCGGCTTCTTTGCGCTGGTTGGCAAATTCCACAATAAGGATACCATTCTTGGTTACCAGACCTACCAGTACGATAATACCAATCTGACTGAAGATGTTCATGGTCTGACCGAAGTCCCACAGCGAAAGCAGTGCCCCACAAAGCGCCAAGGGTACTGTCAGTAGAATGATGATGGGGTCCACAAAGCTTTCAAACTGAGCCGCCAGGATCAGGAAGATAAGTACCAGTGAAAGCAGGAACGCGAACAGGAGGCTGTTTGAGCTCTCTCTAAACTCCCGGGAGGTACCATCCAGAGCCGTGTTAAATGTATCGTCTAGCACTTCGTCACCGATACGCTCCATCTCATCAATCGCTTCTCCCATACTGACACCTTTAGCCATGTTGGCCGAAACGGTAGCCGATATGTACCGGTTAAAGCGGAGTAGCTGGGGCGGTGTACTTTGCTCGGTAAGTTTTACCAGGTTATCGAGCTGGATCAGCTCGCCGGTATTGCTCTTTACATACAGTGATTTCAGGTCCAGAATATCATTCCGTTCATTCCGGTCTATCTGACCGATTACCTGATACTGCTTCCCATCCTGAATGAAGTAGCCAAAGCGACGTCCGCTTAAGCCCAGCTGTAGGGTCTGGCCTATATCCTGAATAGAAACTCCCAGCGTCTGTGCTTTTTCGCGGTCGATCTCCAGACGAATTTCGGGTTTGGTAAATTTAAGGTTCACATCCACCCCTTCCAGCTTGGAACTAGCCTGTGCTTTCTCTACGAATACGGGTAGTGATTCTTTTAGCTTATCAAAGTTGGGAGCCTGAATAACGTATTGGATAGGCTGGCCGCGCGAACGACCCGCGTTAATAGTCTGATCCTGTAAGAAGAAGGCGCGGGCACCTGAGAACTGACGAATCTTGGGTGTCAGGGCTTCCACAATTTCCCGCTGACTCCGCTGACGCTTGGTAGGGTCAGTCAATACAACGCGTACGAAACCTGAGTTAGTAGCAGCGGAACCAAAGCCAGGCGAGGTAATGGTTACCACCCCGTTGCGTTCGGTAGAGTCCAGCTGATTATATACAAACTGACCTACCTCATCCATGTACTTCTGCATGTATTCAAAGGTAGCTCCCTCCTGAGCGGTAGCATTGATCCGGAAGTTACTGCGGTCTTCCATGGGAGCCAGCTCCGAAGGAATGCGGTTATTGGTCATGAGCAGGAAGATAATACCACTAAATGCAACTACCAGAACCCAGGCGATCCAGCGCATACCCATAAACGATTGCAGTGAATTTTCGTAGCCCTTGTTCATCCGGTCGAAGAACGGCTCGGTCTTACGATACAGCCAGGGCTGACGTGCCCGCTTCTTAAGAAGGCGGGAGCTCAGCATGGGAGTAAGTGTTAATGACACAAAAGCGGAGATAATTACCGAACCGGCTACTACGATACCAAACTCACGGAACAGACGTCCGGTAATCCCTTCCATAAATATTACGGGAAGAAACACCGCCGCCAGCGTAACCGTGGTAGAAATAACGGCGAAGTAGATCTCACGTGAGCCTGAGTAGGCCGCCTGGAAGGGAGTCATACCCTCTTCTATCTTGGCGTAGATATTTTCAAGTACCACGATGGCGTCATCCACTACCAGACCAATGGCCAATACAATACCTAATAGCGTCAGTACATTGATAGAGAATCCACAGATGTACATGATAAAGAAGGCTCCGATCAGCGAGATAGGAATAGCCGTCAGTGGGATGAGGGTAGAACGCCAGTCACGAAGGAATACAAAAATAATCAGCGCTACCAGGATGAAAGCGATGATGATGGTTTCGACCACCTCATGGATGGAGGAGCGTACGAACTGCGTATTATCGTAACCGGGTTCAACTATGATGTCGTCAGGTAAATCTTTCTTGATCTGTGCCAGGCGTGCTTCCAGCGAAGTTACAATGGCAATGTGGTTGGCACCCGGCTGAGGTATCACAGCTACGGCCATCATAGGAGTACCATCTCTTTTAAGAAGCGTCCGTTCGTTTTCGGGGGCTAACTCTGCGTACCCTACATCTTTGAAGCGAACAATGCGGGCTCCTTCTTCTTTGATGATCATATTATCGAAGTCCTCTACCGTTCTGAGGCGGCCGAGAGTCCTTACCGATAGTTCCATGGTCTGGCCTTCGATACTACCTGAAGGTAGCTCTACATTTTGACGGGCCAGGGCCTGCGATATATCAATGGAAGTGAGTTGGTAGGCGGCCAGTTGAGCCGGATCAATGCGCAGGCGCATGGAGTATTTTTTTTCTCCCCAGATCTGTACACTACTTACACCCGCTACGGTCTGGAATTTCTCCTTAAACTGCCGGGTCACTATATCATTAAGTTCAAGCAGAGAGCGCTTCTGGCTCTTAACGTTGATATACCAGATCGGCGAAGCGTCGGCATCGGCCTTGGCTACAATAGGAGGGTCGACATCCGGAGGTAGGTTACGCTGAGCGGATGATACGCGGTCACGCACATCGTTAGCGGCCGTTTCCATATCTATCCCCAGGTCAAACTCCACGGTAATACTACTACGTCCGTCCCGGCTGGATGACGACAGGGTTTTGATACCTGCGATACCATTGATGGATTCTTCGAGTGGTTCGGTTATCTGTGATTCTATGATCTCGGCATTGGCTCCCGTGTAGGTAGTACTTACCGTAACTACGGGTGGGTCAACACTCGGAAACTCCCGTACACCCAGATAGGTGTAGCCGATCACCCCAAACAGGATGATGACCAGCGACATCACTATCGCTAGTACCGGGCGTTTGATGCTTACATCTGAAAGACTTGCCATGTTTCTATTGGACCTTTTATACTTTTAGCTACTACTATTAAGGTTTTAGCGCCAGTTTCAGATTATCCTGATTGATTACTTCCCGTACTTCTACCGGACCTTCTGGCTTTACCTGCAGGATACCCGTCACAATCAAAGTATCACCTGAACTTAATCCATTTACTATCTCAACACTTCTCTCTCCACGCGCTCCTAACTCAACCATGCGGGATGAAGCTTTTCCATTTTTGACTACAAACACCTTATGCCCCTGCTGCTCTGGTATAAGAGCTTCGTTGGGGATAGTAATAGCAGTCCCATTATTCCCGATCACCAGTTCAATACGGGCAAAAGCGCCGGGTAGTAAAGTACCGGAGGGATTGGGGCTGGTAGCCCTCATTTGTAACGTACGTGTTTGTGGATCTATTTTAGGATCAACGGCATATACCTGTCCCTCGTGCTTACGCTCTGAGCTCTCAACCTGAAACTCGATACGGCTTCCGTTGCGGATGGCATCGGCGTATTTGGCCGGTACCGAAAACTCCACCTTGGCTGGATTGGTATTCGTCAGCGTAGAGATACGGGTGGTAGGGGTGATATAGCTACCTTCACTTACGTAGCGTAGACCCAGCTTACCGGAGAAAGGAGCCCGTACTGATGTTTTGGCAATCTGTGCCCTGATGTTTTCAATGTCGGCCTCGATGGTTTTGACCGATGTAAGACTAATCTCATACTCCCGCTGACTGATCGCTTCTATTTCCAGGAGCCGGCGCTGACGCGCTTCATTATCTTCGGCTAGTTTCTTGTTGTATTCAAATTTCTTAAGCTGTGCCTGCAGATCATCATCATTGATCCGGAGGAGCAGTGCCCCCCTCTGTACATACTGCCCTTCCTTAAAGTACAGGTTAATAATCTTACCTGATACTTCACTTCTTATCTCAACTTCTTCGTTAGCCAGCACAGTACCTGTTGTTTTTACAACATCATCTAAATTGGTAGGCTCAACTACCATTACCGAAACAATAGCCTTACCGGGACCTTTGTTACCGGCGGGAGCATTGCCCGCCGCTTTTCCTTCGGTAGGAGGAGGCGTATCGAAATACTCTTTTAGCCGGGGATAAAAGACTATTCCGAGGGCCAGTAGGACAATCAGAAGTGTTAAGAGTCGCTTGGTTATAGTGCTCATGGAGGGCTTAATGGAAAATAGATCAGGTTATTATTAGGATAAATGTATGAACGCTAGTTGCACCAACAAATTTACAATGGAAGAAGGAATAGAAGATGGGTTTATAACCATCAGATACGAAAAAAGTTACCCGTCATAGACGGGTAACTTTTACAATACAATTTATTCAGGAGAACAGTTTCCTACCGCACATCCCAGAATATTTTGCTTTGAACATTATCGCCACCAATGGCCGTGGCTGCAGCCGTTAGGTTGGCACCGTTAAGGGTTGCTTCATTAACCGGATATACCAAGCGATTAGGGATATCTTCTTCAGTCAGGCCTTCGGGTACTTTGAAGCCTTCGAAGTCAAGTAAGCGCCAGGTAGTCCAGCCTTCAATCCCATTGTTGTAAAGAGACAGCCATTTCTGGAGGCCGAGCTTTTGTCTCCAGTCGCCGGACGCTGTATCCCAGGCTACATCTGGCTGCGCCAGATAGGCCATAGCTTCGGCTGCGGTACCTCCCCACTCCAGTATCGAAGCAGTGATGGCCATGTTATAAAATTCCTCCACGGTTCCACCTACTGCGTAGCCCCGTTGTGCGGCTTCGGCCATCAGGAACAGAACCTCCGAGTAGCTTAGGTTAATACCAGGGGTGTTAGCCGTGTACATCCGTGTACCTGGTGAAGAGAAGGAGGTGAAAGCATTTCCGGAGCCATATATTCCTCCTACGAAGACGCCTTTGCCCAGATTCTCCTGGAAGTAGTACTTGCGTCTTGGATCGTCCAGGTCATTCATTACTTCAACAATGGTGTTGGCAGCAACAAAGTCAGAACGTCCACTAAGTACCAGATCTTCATAAGCCGGATAAGTATAGGGCGCATTGTTAGTATACTCTACCGACAGATTCTCAGAAACATCATTAAATACTCCTGAACTTACAGCTGATTCTGCCATCGCTTTGGACTTGGCCGGATCTACATCAGCCAGGCGCATGGCCAGTCTCAGTTTGAGAGAATTAGCGCTTTTTAGCCACATCTCCGTGTCTCCCTGATTGACAAGATCGCTGGTAGGATCGAAGCTAGGAGCAGAAACTTCCAGATTGGCTATGGCCTGATTCAACTGGTCAATTTCACTGTAGTATATCTCTTTAGCATCGTCATACTTTGGATTCGGATTTGCAAAATCCAGGGCTTCTGAGTAGGGAACATTTCCGAACAAATCGACCAGCGTAGTATAGATGTGTGCTTCGGTGATTTCGATGATCGCCAGCTTGTTTTTCTGAATAGGCGCAGTTTGTGAATTGGTTTCCTGCGCAGCGATCAGTCTTTTAGCCTCGTCCAAATCTTTCAAGGCATCACGATACAAACGCTGATACCAGTTATCAGGAATGTTTCGCTGAATCTGCTGGTACTGGCTTTCCTCCGGATACGTTGTTTGAGCCCAGTACTGAGCATATAGCCGGAATACATTTGTATTTACACTGGCTGAGTTAAGTATATGGTGAAAGCGCTCAGTCCCATTATTGAAGAGAGATTCTCCCGTAACAGACGCCGGATTTTTCTGATCCGTATTGAGCTCTTCAAAGTGATTGGTACAGCCTACTACCAGCCCTACTATTAATAAACAGATTATCTTTTTCATATATAAATTTTTTTAGATTAAACGACAACTTAAAAATCAAGTTGTACTCTGAATCCAAGATTTCTTACTGTTGGATAGGATCCAACCAGATATCCCTGGGCGTTTCCTGAACCTAAGCCTGACTCAGGATCGGCAAAAGGTACATTCTTATGGATGATCCACAAGTTTCTGCCGACAACGGACAACGTCAGGTTTTGACCAAAATTTTTCAGGATGGAACCTGGTACACGGTAGCTGATTGCCGCTTCACGTAGCTTCACGTAAGAAGCGTCGTAGGTAGTAAGGGCACTTGGATTCCGGGCGGCATTTCCCCAGTAGAAATAGCCACTGTAATCATCAGCCCGGGTCCGGGTAGTGTTGGGTGTACCATCAGCCATAACACCTTCGTTTAGGAGTCCACCTCCCTCTGATACCGGAGAACGTACCTCATTACCAAGCTCGTTCAAACCAGCTGTGTAGTACGGAAGACCTGTACCTTGTCCATAGTGCATATCCAGTGAGTAAACATCACCACCTTTGGAAGCGTCAACCAGGAAGCTCAGGTTAAATCCTTTGTAGCTGAAGCTATTGGTAATACCACCGGTCCAGTCGGGCTGGGCAATACCAATAACCTGATCAGGATTTGATACATAGTACCCTGATGCATTAACAACGCGCTGGCCGTTTAGGTACTGGAATCCGGTACCTCTGAGGGTCCCGTATCGCTCACCTTTGGTAGCATTTACTGTAACTCCACCCTGGTACTCTGCCAGTACAATGTTCTCAACGCCCTGGTATAGGTCACCAACACGGTTTACGTTTTTAGCAAAGTTTACCACCGTTCTCCACTCAAATCCTTCTGTTTTTATCGGAGTAGCAAACAGAGATATTTCTACCCCTTTGTTGGTCAGGTTACCGGCATTTACGTAGCGGAAGCCATATCCGGTAGCCAGTGACTGCGTAACCCGAAGAATCTGGTCAACGGTATTAACATTATATAATGTCAGGTCAAGACCGAGTCTACCTTCCAGCGTGTTCAGTTCAAGACCTGCTTCCCAGCTTTTGGTTCTTTCTGGCCTTAAGTCAGGGTTATTCTTGGTAATGGGCACGGAGGTCAGAACCGCAGAACCGAAGTTGTCAATACGGTTGTACACGTCACCAACGCTCAGAGCAGGAGCATCATTTCCAACTTCCGCATAGCCGAATCTTACTTTACCAAATCTCAGCCAGTTAGAATTCAAATGATTGGAGAATACATAGCTACCTGAGGCAGAGTAGTAGTTGTACGTATTGTTACTTCTGGGAAGTGCTGACGATACGTCAATGCGGTCTGTAAGTTCAAGGAAATAGGTGTCTTTGTACCCCAGAGAGGCGCTTGCGTAGTAGCCGTTTACCTGCTTTTCCAGAAGAGTTTCAGTTGGGAAAGGCGTCGTATTAACCGAGTTGCTGATGGCGTACAAGCCTGGGATCGCCAGACCGCCTGAGGTAGACTGGATAATTGTTTCCCTGCTTTCTCTGCGAATGTTGATACCCGCAACACCATTTATACTGAAATCATTTCCAATGCTTCTATTGAAGTTACCAATAAGATCATAGTTTGTTTCGGTAAAATCAATGTCCGTACGCTGGTAGCCAGACTTCTCTTCGTTGTTCTGAAGTCCGAATTCAGTAGCAATGGAGCCGACAGCTCTTCTCTCTTCTCTGAGTTCAGTATACGTATCCATCGAAACGCGACCCAGTATGCTAAACCAGTCAGCAACCTGGTAAGTCAGGTTCATGTTTCCGAAGAGGCGCCCCCGGTTATCCGAGTTGTAGTTTTCGTAGCGCGTCCAGTAGGGGTTGTCCCAGTAGATAGGACCTGTAGAACCACTAATGGGGTCATTCATATTCCAGGTAACGTTACGTCCTGTCAGGTCATAGAAGTACTTCTGGCGCTTAATATCAACGTTTGTCTGCCACCATTGTCTGAAATTTGACATGAGGTTATCACCGTATCCTGTTGAAAAACGGCCGATAGTAGCCTGATTGGTATAGTTACCGGAAATAGCCGCTTTCAGCCTTGTGCCAAGATCAAAAGATCCGCTGAAGGTTAAGGTATTACGTTTCTGGGAGCTGTTAGGGAGGATTCCCTTATCGCTAAAGTTAGTGTATCCCAGGCGGAAGGCACCTTTTTCATTTCCTCCACTCAAATCAACAGAGTTGTTAAACGTAACCTGCTGTTCAAAAAAGGTAGAGGGGTCGTTCTGTGCAGCTACCCATGGCATAGGTTTGCCAAAGTTCTCGGACTCAGGAACGAATGATTCCCACTGATATACCATCAGGTTTGGGTCAAACTTAGCACCGTAAGAACCATCTTCACGCGTTGGGTTTACAAGGTCAACAACGCCATCTCCATTGATGTCAGCATCCTCAAAATAAGGATTGGTAGGACCATACCAGGGTGAATAACCGGCACCATACTCTTTCTGGTACTTAAGGAAAGTTGACTTATCAATACGTCCGAAGTTTACTCCAGAGTTTATGCTCACACCTATTCCTTTGCGCTTGGTACCTTTCTTGGTAGTAATAAGTACTACACCATTAGAACCCCGTGAACCATACAAGGCGGTTGCAGCAGCACTCTTAAGTATTGAGATTGACTCGATATCCTCCGCGTTAATATCCGAGGCAGCATTTCCGTAGTCATATCCCCGGCGACCATTTGTCTGGTTGAGGCTGTTGCCCTGGTAGTTGGAGATAGGCACACCATCCACTACAAATAGTGGCTGGTTGTTTCCGGCTAAGGAGTTATTCCCCCGGATCAGTACATTCGTAGAACCTCCAAAGGTATTGTTCTGTCTGATCTGAATACCTGCAATCTTGCCTGACAGGGAGTTAACGAAGTTTTGTTGTTTTACGGTGCTGACCTCTTCCCCTTTGATCTCCTGCACCGCGTAGCCTAGGGCTTTCTTTTCACGCGAAATACCAAGTGCAGTCACAACTACTTCCTGTAGTTGGTTGACATCACTTACCATGGTTACATTAAGTACCGATTCGCCTCCCACAACTCTTTCTTCGGTATCAAAGCCGATAAAACTAAATACCAGCACTTCAGTATTCGCAACAGCAATACTGTAGGTACCTTCACTGTTGGTAGTGGTACCACGGGTAGTCCCCCTGATTGAAACGTTTACACCAGGTAGGGCTGAACCGTCCTCAGCAGTGACCTTACCGGTCACTGTGCGTTCCTGGGCGTAGGCCTGGGTTGCCAGTAGCATGAAGCCCGCCAGAATAGTGAATAGAAACTTCCTCATACGATTAGGTTAGTTGATAAATGTGTTTAACAAGTTGCAAAAGTAACTATTAGTGAAACCAATACAACGACAATTGGTTTAATGTTCAGAATTAAATTCTGCAAAAACAAACAATGTGCAAATAAAATATAGGTTTGTATACCGTTATGTAGAAACAGGATACAAAAAATTTTGTTTTTATAGATAAAGAACTACCCTGATTGTCAGGATGTTTTGTTGAAATACCGAAAAAAGTATATGTCCTGGTAGAGGAGTAAGATGATATACAGAGGGAAGACGCTTCTAACTTTTTGGCTTGCGGCTATCAATGAAAAGTACCATATAGACAGCTTAAACATGAAGAGGCCGCTTCCCTCGATGGGAAGCGGCCTCTTCGGTATTCCAGTACCTGTTAAGTAGTACTACTTAACAGGTAACTATTTTATTGAATAACATTCACCCGTACACGTTGTGTAACAATCTGAGTGTTATCGTCCAGCGTAACCAGGAAGATAAAAGCAAGTTCCTGACCTGCAGCTACGGGAGTAGTAGCCGTACGGCGCTTAGTCTGGAATTCTGGGATAGTCGTTGTGAACACGGCCTTAGTACCCTCGCCCGCAATTGGAGTCGACAGATAGTTAGCGCCTGTATTCAGCGTACCTACGTTGATTGAGTTGGCACCAGCTGCGACCTTAGAGATCTCTTTGATGGTACGTCCTGATGACTCAGGAATCGACAACTCAATACGAATCGGATCATTGGCTGCCAGCGATACGCGGTAAAAAGGATCAAATCCGTACGTAGTCGCATTGGTGAACGTAACCGGTATAGGTGCTATGTTGTCGCTGTTGAACACGCCATAGTCCTTCTCGCAGGAAGTGATCGTGATCAGGGCGATAAATAGACCAATTATATTGATAAGTTTTTTCATGTTTGTTTCTATTGAGTAGTTTGAATTAGTCAACATCCCACCAAAGTTTCACATTGGAGTAAATATTGGGTGTGAAGTTTGGATTACGAGCAATCTCCTGATCGATGTACTGTGCACGCACAGGACGGGTACCATCTATACCTACGATATTCTGGTGAGCTGCCAGAGTAGGATAGCCGGTTCTTCTCCAATCATTCCACTGCTCCAGACCGTTTCCAAACGCAGCAATATACTTCTGAGTGATGATCTTCTCAATTTTTTGAGCGTCAGTACCTGTCAGTGCTACTTCGGTAGGATTGGCTGCAAAGTAAGCATCAATCTCAGCTGCAGTAACACCAGCCAGTTGCATAGAAGCACGAATACCTTCCTGATACAACGCCTCGGCATCACCGGCAGTACCCAGCGTAATGGCTGACTCCGCCAGGATAAATGCACGCTGCGCATTGGTAACCAGACGAACGGGACCTTCACCGGCAGCACCGGTTACGTAAGAGCTGAAACGTGACCATGAAGACTGAGGCTGAGGTAGTGTACCACGGAAGCCGTTATCAATAGTTACGTAGCTACCAGTCGGCTTCGTTACGAACTTCTCCAGACGAGGATCATTCTTGCCTTGCAGCAGGTTTACGAAACGAGTACTGATGATCACTTCATTTCTGAAGGACTGACCCTCCTGAGCTGCCCACTCAAAAACAGGAGCTTTACTACCTACCGATGAACCAAATTTAACACTCAGGTTTTCTGAGTTTTGCTTGATATACGTACCGTTAGCAAGTACCTGATCAATGATCTGTTTGGCCAGTGCAGGCTCTTTGCGAGAGATTGTATTGGCGAACTTCAGAAGGATAGTGTTACCGGCTTTTTTCCAGTTCTCGATGTTTCCACCGTAGATCAGATCATCAGCTCCGGGCTTAACAGTCGTAGGAGCTTCCAGGTCAGCAAGGCCTTCTTTAACCAGGTCAAACAAGCCTTGGATCTGAGCAGTACCTTTGTAGATATCCTCCTGCTTGTCAACTCGAGGCTGTGTGTTAGCATCACCTAATAATGCTTCTGAGTAGGGTACATCACCCCATACGTCAGTAGCAATCGAGAAGGTATACGCCTTCATGATCTTGGCGATACCAGAGTAGGCCTTAGCACCGATAGCATCAGCTGACTCGATGGTCTTGTTGTAAGAAACCAGAGCGCCGCCGTAAATCTCAAAACGCCACTGGTTCTGGAAATCTCCACCATTGGTGTTATAGATATCATAGGCTTGTGGGTTACCACCAGCACCAGCCGTTACGCTTATGACAGTAGAAGCGAAGCGGTTCAGTTCATTATTGGTAGCAAAGGCCGTACCTGTCAGGGCAGTTGGCAAAAGTACTGCCGGGGGAACACTTGTAGGATTGTTCGGAGTCTGGTTGATATCCAGAAAATCATTACAAGAGGTGGCTGTCAACAGCAAGGCCCCCGCTATGTATGTGATTACTTTTTTCATTTTAGTCAGTTGAGATTTTTTAGAAGGTAAATCTTAAGTTAACACCGTAGTTTTTGGTCTGAGGAGCACCATTCAGATCAAGCCCCTGGATGTTACCTGCACCTTGTGTGTTTATTTCAGGATCGCCGGGGAAGCCAGGAGCGAAGAACCACAGGTTACGGCCACTTACACCAATTGACGCACCACCGAATGGAGTATTGCGCAACCAGTTGGCAGGCAGGTTATAGTTAAGTGCGATCTCACGCAGACGATATACTGTACCATCAAATACAGCACCTTCCGAAGCAAGTCCACCAAGAGCTCCCCAGTAGGTCTGAGCCGGGATCTGGATATTGTTAGGAGTGAAAGTACCATCAGCGTTGGCAATCACACCGGGTAGTACACGGGGAAGTCCACGATCAACTCCTGTGAAATCGATGTGTCCACCAGTACGTAGATCAACCATGCTGAATGAGTAAAGCTGACCACCCTGACGGGTATCGAACAGAACGCTCAGGTTCAGACCTTTGTAGTTGAAAGTATTGGTAATACCACCTGTCCAGTTAGGCTGAACACTGGCAATCACTTCACCGGCAGTTGCAGGCAGGTACGTACCAGTAGCCGGGTTAACCAGCAGTTCGCCAGCTTCGTTGCGCTGGTTTTTGCTACCAATGATTACACCGTAAGGGAATCCTTCCTTGATAGATGGGTTGATTCCAGTGAACTGGTTACCAGTGATCGCGGAGTTATCTACACCAGGAGCAATCGAAACTACTTTGTTACGGATGCGGGTAAAGTTAGCCGCTACATCCCATTTGAAAGCACCAGTTCTAACAACAGTAGCAGTTAGTACCGCCTCAATACCTTTGTTGGTCATTTCACCAATGTTGGTAGTACGGGTGTCAAATCCGGAAGCGTTAGAAACCGCTACGTTAAAGATCTGGTTGGTACTGCGGGTGTCGAACAACGCCAGGTCAAGGCCGAAGCGGTTTCTGAACAAGCCTACGTTCAAACCAACTTCGTACGAAGTTACAAACTCAGGTGTCAGGTTGTTGCTACCAATACGGGTTGAAGGAGTAAAACCAGGGATGCTGGCACCACCAACGGATAATGGGAAGTTTACCTGAGCTACGTTATTACCATAAGTAGTAGATACAAATACCGACTGCAGCAGGTAAGGATCTGCATCACGACCCACGCGGGCTGCACTGGCTCTTACTTTAGTGTATGACAGTACATCAGATTCGATCTTGAACGCGTCGGTTGGTACAAAGCTCACAGCTACTGATGGGTAGAAGTAAGCGCTGTTTCCTTTGGGCAGAGTAGAAGATTTATCTACACGACCTGAAAGCTCAAGGAACAGGTACTGGTTGTAGCCCAGTGATAGCTGACCGTAGTGACCTACCAGTCTTCTTCTGGTACGCTCTTCATCAGAAGCTGTAAATACTGAACCGTTACTTACGTTGTCGAAGCCTGGGATAGTCAATGAAGCCGCACTCAATGTAGAGTTCTGGTAGTCACGCTGGTTCAGGTTCTGACCCAATAGGAGAGTAGCATCCAGACCTTCCATCAGGAAGTTGCTCTTCTGAGCGGTGATCAACAGGTCTCCGTTAAGCTCCGAGTTAAAGGTAGCATCTTCAATGATTTGTCCCTGAGTCTGACGAGCCGAACCAATGCGAAGAGTCAGTTTACGACGATCCATATAGGTATCAGCCGTTACGCGGTAGGTTACGTTCAACCAGTTGGTGATGTCATAGCCAACTTTCAGGTTACCAAATACACGGTCTACGTTAGATCTTAGGAATTCGTTGTTCACGCTCCACAGAGGGTGGTTCTGAGCAGGGTTGTAGTAGATACTTCTGCCCAGCTCATTCTGGAAAGGACGACCAGCGAAGTCAAAAGAACGGGGAATACGAGTGATCTGACCAAAGGCCGATCCACCGTTACCCATGGTTGTATTCTGCTGGGTAGACTTTACGTATGTAATAGTACCACCTACACGTACACCATTCGTCAGTTTCTTGTTACCACCTACGGCTACACTGTGACGGTTAAACTCACTGTTAGGAATTACACCATTCTGGAACATAGAGTTGATGGTAGCAATGTAATTATCATCAATGTTACCAGAAGCAATGCTTACGCCATTCTGGAGGATGCTACCGGTACGGTAGAATTCCTCGAAGTGGTTAGGATATACCTGGTAAGGTACAGTTTCACCCTGTGAGTTAGTTACAGTTTCAAAGCCTGGTGTGCCAAAACGAGGACCCCATGAGTTAGTAGATGTAGGAACGTAGCCATTGTTAACTCCCTGTCCGTATTCATTCTGCAGGGAAGGAAGACCAGTAGCCTGTTGTACGTTATACGAAGAGTTTACAGTTACCTCCGTTTTGCCTTTCAGCGTACGGCCACTCTTGGTAGTGATAACGATTGCACCAGCCGAAGCTCTTGAACCATATAGTACAGCAGCAGCAGGTCCTTTCAGGATGTTGATAGACTCAATCGTCTCAGGAGCAATATCCGACAGACGGTTAGAAGGCTGTGAACCGAACAGTGTGTTCTGGGTATTGTCAGTGTTGTTGTTGAAGATGATACCATCTACAACGATCAGAGGCTGGTTATTACCGTTGAATGAAGTAATACCACGGATGTTGATGTTAGTAGAGGCACCCGCAGCACCTGAAGCACTACCAATGTTAACACCAGCCAGTTTACCCTGAAGCGTGTTAAGCAGGTTAGGCTCAGAACGCTGCGAGATAGCGTCACCGCTCACAGACTGTACAGCATATCCTAAGGAACGGCGATCCCTTTCGATTCCCTGAGCAGTTACTACTACTTCATTGAGCTCATTGATACCTGATTGTAAGGTAACATTAATAACTGTTTGGTTACCAACTTGTACTTCTTTGCTTTCGAAGCCTACAAAGCTGAATACCAATGTTGCTGATGAAGGAACTGATAACGAGTAGGTACCAGTGTTGTCAGTAGTTGTACCTGTGGTTCCCCCTTTGACGGCCACTGTGGCCCCCGGTATAGGCGAACCATCTGTATCCGTAACTCTACCGGATACAGTTTTGCTTTGAGCATACGTCTGACCAATGGCAAGTAATACGCCCAAAAACAATAGTAGGAGTTTTCTCATACGATGATTATTTGGTTTGGTTAAGTTGAAAATAGTTTTTCGGTGCAAATATAGCGTTAACAAAAATTTAATTTGCAATAAAACGAGTGCACAAGTGAAATATTTGCCCTAACAACGAAAATCCTTATGGATTGTAATATATTTTTAATCCTAATAGCCCCGTTTACGCTCATTATCCTAAAATATTTCAATTATGTACCCCCCATTTCTTTAGAAAAAGTAATTATATATAGACAGTCACTGCACTGGAGGAGGATCTGAGGCAGGAGGTGTAGAAGTAGAAATTAAAAATAGTTATATAACAGCAATGATAAATTATAGGTAACCCTTTTGATGAAGTCGTCTACTACTCGTGTACTGTTGGAGGTATATTAACTAGTTGATAATAAAAGGAATCGGAGGTGAAACGGTATATACGTCCGGTAGAGAAATTTGGATTAGCCAGATCTGTGAGAGCCTGTGATTCTAATAAATTTCTAATCTAAATAGGAATATACGAAGAAAGTAAAAAGAGCTGCCACAACTGTTGATTGGAACAGAAGTAGAAAGTATATAGGCGGGAACAGGAAATATTTTACTTTAGATATTTATTATCAAGTGATGATTGGAAAAAGTATGATAAGGAGCTTCTATTTTACTGTTTTAACGTATGCTGCCTCTGCGGTGATGGCTAGTGCTCAACCTGCTTTGCATGCACAGATTGACCAGAAGGCTAAGTCGCTCGAGGCAAAAGTGATTGAGTGGCGTCGAGATATTCATCAGCATCCTGAGCTGGGGAACCGTGAGTTCCGGACCGCTGAAAAGGTAGCGAATCACCTGCGTCAGCTCGGCATGGAAGTAAAAACCGGCGTGGCTCATACGGGTGTAGTGGGTATATTGAAGGGAGGTAGGCTCGGACCCGTGGTAGCCCTTCGAGCCGATATGGATGGACTACCCGTCACGGAGCGGGTCAATGTTCCTTTCAAGTCGACCGTTACTACGGAATACAATGGGCAGCAGACGGGGGTGATGCATGCCTGTGGACATGACACCCATGTGGCGATGCTGATGGGGGTAGCTGAGGTACTGGTATCAATGAAGAACGAGTTGAAAGGTACCGTTAAATTTATATTTCAGCCCGCTGAGGAGGGCGCTCCAACCGGCGAGCAGGGCGGAGCCGACCTGATGGTGAAAGAGGGGGTCCTGGAGCATCCGAAGGTAGATGCCATTTTTGGCCTGCACATCAATTCCCAGACCGAAGTAGGTACGATTCGGTACCGTTCTGGAGCGACAATGGCGGCCGTCGACTGGCTAAGTATCGATGTTAAGGGCAAGCAAACCCACGGCGCGGCTCCCTGGTCAGGTGTAGATCCTATTGTGACTTCGGCCCAGATCATCACGGGCCTGCAGACGATAGTGAGTCGTAGCCTGGATATTACTAATGCCCCGGCCGTGATAACGATTGGTGCCATACACGGGGGAATCAGACAGAATATAATACCGGAAGAGGTAAAGATGATAGGTACCATCCGGACGCTGGATGAGGACATGCACAAACAGGTACATAAGCGCATCCAGGATGTAGCTACTAATATAGCCGAAAGTGCCGGGGCGGTAGCCGATGTAAAAATTGAGACGTTGTACCCGGTTACCTATAATAATCCTCAACTCACGGAGGAAATGGTACCCTCACTGGAAGCACTGGCCGGTAAAAACAATGTGGTGATTACACCCGCTCAGACCGGAGCAGAGGACTTTTCTTTCTTTCAGCAGAAAGTACCCGGCTTTTTCTTCTTTCTGGGAGGAATGCCTAAGGGGAGACGTGGACACGAATCCGCCCCTCACCATACCCCTGACTTCTATATCGATGAGAGCGGCATGGTACTGGGGGTACGGTCACTGAGCCGTCTGGCAGTAGACTACATGGAAAAGCATGCCTCCAAAAAGGTACAGTAATTAATTAAAATGAGTAAGGGAGTACTAACAGGTACTCCCTTACTCATTTTAATTTGTAAAGGTAAGCGTAGTGCCTCTACTGCGGAGCCTGTTTGCGCACCATCCGATATAGGAGTGCGGGCCAGAACCGCTTCAGATATACGGCGGCTACTTCTGTAAATCCACCAATATATACTTCCTTCTTTTCATGTCTGACCGCCTCCACGATGCGTGCAGCGCATTCCTGTGCCGATAGCCCCTTCTCCTGATTTTCGTCCATTTTTCCATGTTTCTGACCCGTTTCGTTCAGGGCATTGACGGAGACATTGGTTTTGATATAGCCGGGGCACACAAGCGTAACCTTAATGTGGCTGTCGTGGCTTTCAGCGCGGAGCGAATCATAAAAGCCGTGCAGAGCATGCTTGGCGGCATTATACCCGGAGCGCATGGGAGTGCCTATTTTACCGGCCACGCTGCTGATTACCACGAAGTGCCCCCCCTGCTGTTGTAGCATATAAGGAAGTACAGCTTTGGTAAGGGCTACGGTACTAAAAAAATCTACATCCATCAGGCGACGGTACACCTCCAGCGAAGTATCCTTCACGTAGGATCGCTGGCTGATGCCTGCATTGTGTACCATGTAGTCAATGCGCTGGAAGTGCTGAATTACCTTTGCTGCCGCCGGTGCCGCCTCATCAAACTGCGTGACATCCATAGGCAGTACCATAACGTCCTGCTCCGGCAGGCCCGTCAGCCTTTTTACCCGTTCCAGTTCCTCGGCTCTGCGCGCGGTAAGTACTAGTTGGGCTCCAGCCTTGGCCAGCGCCAGCGCCAGGGCTTCACCAATACCCGACGAGGCCCCTGTGATCCAGACTACCTTATCTTTAAAATCAGCCATAGTTGTAGGTACGGTTTAGGACTGCTGGCTGGACAAGTGCAGAAAGTGGAGGGAAACGCCGTCTTCCTTTACGCTCAATCGGGCTGGCAAGCCAACTCCCAGCGCCCGGTTATCGGCTACGTGTCCGGTCGGGAAGTCGTAGCATATCGGGTAGTTGTACTCCCGGGTGTGTTCCTGAATGATTTCGTAAGCCCCCTTCCCGAAAGTAGGATCGCTGTTATCGCGCATATCCGTAAACTGACCTACTATAAGTCCTGCCAGTTGATCCAGCTTTCCACCCCGCTTCAACTGGATCATCATCCGATCCAGATTATAGAAGTATTCCCCTACGTCTTCTATGAAGAGTATCTTTCCGGAGGTATCCAGTTCAGACCCGGAGCCCATCAGGTGGGCCAGCAGGCACAGGTTTCCACCTACTACCTCTGCGGTAGTTTCTCCGATATGATTAAAAGGATGGGGGGGGATGGAGTATCTGACCTCCTCGCCAAATAGCATCCGGCGAAGTGATTCCAGGGCTTCTTCGCCTCCTTCCTTTGTAAAGATCTTAGCCATCTGGGCATGCAGACTCGCGTAGCCCATCCCGTGCAGGTGCGACAGGAGGGCCGTCAGGTCACTGAATCCAACGATCCATTTGGGGTGCTGGCGGAAAGCTGTAAACTCAAGTTTGTCCAGCAAGCGGGAGCAGCCGTACCCGCCTCGGGCTGCAATAATAGCCTTTACGTTCGGATCATCTAGCATGGTCTGCAGGTCGTGCAGCCGTAATTCGTCGGTACCTGAGAACTGGTAATGGGAGGTAGTCAGAGACTGGCCTTCGATGACATTAAGATTCCACTGCTCCCTGAGTACCGCCAGGCCCGGCTTTACGTCCTCATAGTTAATACGACTGGCCGGAGCCAGTACGCCTACGGTATCACCGGGCTGAATAAAAGGAGGAATAACCAATAAAGTATTAGATTGGGTATTGATTAGGGACATAGCTATTTTAAGTATTCAGGGTGGCAGGATGATGGTTATCGATTTCCTCCACATTCACCACAACCTTATTTGATGTGGCACTATTAAACATCGGATCAAATTTAGCTCCCCATAGTATCTCTTCGTATCGATACGAGTAGCGTACGTGTACCTGCTGCATGAAAGTTTCGTCGATGGCACGCAGGAGTAGCAGTATCTCCGTATCAGACTCCATAAGGCTCTCCGGAGTCGCTCCACTCAGGGGGCTTTTGCTGGTAATAGGATGTACTAGGGTCCAGGTCAGGGGAAAAAAATTAACATGATTCCGTTCCAGTTCCAGCCCATAGTACTTACGTACCCTTTCGCCGCTGGGGAGTACTTCCAGGCGTGATAGTGATAGTTCGGCCTCCAGATCAATAAGCTCGTTATCGCGTTCGTGGATAATCCGGAACATAAACCCATTGATATCCAGGTAGGGGGCTATAAGCGCGTTTTTGCTGAACCGGATACGGGGTGTCGGTCTCGAAAAGCGCCCGTAAAGCAGGCCCGTGGCAATCACAAATAAGAGCAGGCCCATGAGGGCTTCAAAGGAAGCCACACTATTGGCCATAAATCCTAGGGGACTCACCCTGCCATACCCAACGGTAGTGAGGGTCTGAGCACTGAAAAAGAAGGCCTCCCAAAATTCGGCATGTACAGGATAACTATCCAGCTCTATGCCCTTGAGATGTTGTATGCCAATTAGGAGATATATCAAAGCGAATATGGAATTGAGTAGCAGATACGCCAGGAAGATGGCTCCGAAAAACTGCCACCAGGGGATGGTTACCAACCGATGGTACCAGTTGATACTATTTAGAAAGGATGTACCCCGGCGCTCTACATTGAAGCTGCCGTCCCGGTTGATTAGCCGGCTCTGCCGGTCGGTTATGCGCTGACCGAATCCAAGGTCTTTGCGGTTTTCTTCCTCGTTAAGTAATGTACTTTGGGAAGGAGCGAAGAGTTTTCGTGCCATAGGACCAATTTACTTACGCAAACAACGCCTAAACATACATAAAGATTCGTGACCTTCTGCGAATGGATAGGGGGTATCAAAAGAGGCTGCGATATTCGCAGCCTCTTTTAGTAGGTAAGTTCTTTATATAAAGACCACTTCTTCAATAAGGTCAGTCTTCATTTCGCGGTTGATCAGTTCTATAATCTTATTCTTGGCTCTGACCAGTTCATCACGCAGGGGTGCTGACTCGATCTGTAAGAAGAGCGTCCGGTCTTTGACGTACACCTTAGTAGTACGGGAGGCAATGGTATGGCCCATGATCTTGTCCCAGTGTGCCGACAGGTAGCTTTCATTAAAACCGGTATTGAGCTTATAAGCGCTGAGCATTTGCTCTATCGCCTCTTTGAGTGGGGTAATGCCTGGTTTGCGGGAAGACTTTTCTTTGTCAAATTTGTAATACTGTGCCATGGTACCAGAGGATAAGCTGTATACAAATATAACGAATACGGCCTTCAGTGCAGGTACCATTGGATAACGTTTAAATAGGAAAATACAGGCACCATGCTACTACGGTACATCCTGCTTACCCGCAACCTGATCAGTACCAGACAAGTAGTGGTATAGCAGGGGCGTAATCAGAGGGGAACAACTCTGATAATAATTTAAAATGGAGGTAGGCTAATAAGATGAGGTGCAGACGGGCAGCAGCCTAAACAGAAGAAAACTCCTGATCGAATTTGCATTTCAGACGACTGGCACTTAATATTGCGACATCAAGTCAATTGCTCCACTTTAATACGGCGGTTGATTTATAAAGAAGAGGCGAGAGAATGGGCTCTGCGAACCTCTGGCAACCTACCCCAAGCGCAACCGGGACAAGGTGCTAACTCCCACCTAAGTAATTAGGAAATATAACTCAAACGCGCATGAAACTAGAAAACGTACATCCTGAATCAGGGGTGGTCTCTGTACCCACTTCTCTATTTATTATCTCTTTCAGCAAAGCGGTATGCTGTTGTATGCGCTGCTAGGGGATAGGCTTCGCTATGCCTTTTCTCTTCATGCCTGTTTAGCAATTCCTATGTCTTTTACTCTTAATCACATACTCCAGTTACACTAAACCTTTAAGTTATGTCAGACCAATCGTACCGTTTCGAAACCTTACAGCTACATGCCGGCCAGGAGATTGACCCCACCACCAACTCACGGGCTGTACCCATTTATCAGACCACCTCGTATGCATTCAAAGATTCCGAGCATGGCGCCAATCTGTTTGCCCTGAAGGAGTTTGGTAATATCTATACCCGTATCATGAACCCTACTAACGATGTGTTCGAGAAGCGCATCGCAGCATTGGAAGGGGGCGTGGCTGCGCTGGCGGTATCATCGGGGCATGCGGCTCAGTTTTTGGCTATCAATAACATTACTACCGTAGGTGACAATTTCGTGACGACTTCTTTCCTGTACGGCGGTAGCTACAATCAGTTTAAGAATTCCTTTAAGAATATTGGTGTTGAGGCCCGCTTTGCCGATGGGGATGATTTGTCCAGCTTCGAAAAGCTGATCGATGATCGTACCAAAGCCATATACCTGGAGACGATCGGTAACCCAAGCTACAGCGTCCCTGACTTTGAAGCTTTTGCCAAACTGGCCGAGAAATATGACCTGCCTATTATAGTAGATAATACATTCGGAGCGGGCGGAGCTATCTGCCAGCCGATCAAGTGGGGAGCCCACATCGTGGTGGAGTCAGCTACCAAGTGGATCGGTGGTCATGGTACTACCATGGGCGGAGTGATCGTAGATGCTGGTACCTTCGACTGGGGCAATGGCAAGTATCCGCAGTTTACTGAGCCTTCACCCAGCTACCACGGACTGGTACTTAATGATGTGTTTGGTAAGAATGGCCCGTTTGGAAACATACAGTTTATCATCCGTGCCCGCGTGGAAGGCCTTCGTGACTGGGGCCCCTGCCAGAGCCCATTCAACTCATTCTTGTTGATACAAGGCCTTGAAACGCTTACGCTGCGCGTAGAGCGGGCTTGCGAAAATGCTCTTAAACTGGCTCAGTGGCTGGAGGGGCATCCCGAAGTAGAGAGTGTAAGCTATCCGGGCCTGGCCAGCAACAAGTACAACCAATTGGCCCAGAAGTACCTGACCCGTGGTGCCGGAGCGGTGCTCTCCTTTAAACTGAAAGCTGGTAAGGAAGCCGCTGATCGGTTAGTGAACTCACTGAAACTGCTCAGTCACCTGGCCAACGTAGGAGATTCCAAAACCCTTATCATCCATCCGGCCAGTACTACCCACTCACAGTTATCGGAGGTAGAGCAGTTTGCGGCGGGCGTTGCTCCCGGCCAGTTGCGTATATCGGCAGGTATTGAGCACATTGATGATATCAAGGCGGATTTTGAGCAGGCATTTACTCAGATCCACCAATTGACCGAAGCTTAGTAGTAAATAGAGTATACCGTATTAGTAGTAGTCGGCTGCTGATGGTAGGCGGCCGACTATAAAAATTTAAACTTTTGGTGCTTTGGCACGTATTCAACCCGAAAAGAAGGTATTCAAATACCCCTATACGTATTCCCTGGAACTGGGACGCGAACTTCATGGCTTTGAACTGGCCTATACTACTTACGGAACCCGCAATGAGGACGACAGTAATGTAGTGTGGGTATGTCATGCCCTTACCGGTAGCGCCAATGCGGCCGAGTGGTGGGATGGACTGATTGGAGAAGGAAAGTACTTCGATCCTGCCCGTCACTTCATCGTATGTGCCAATGTACTGGGCTCAACGTATGGTTCTACCAGTGCCCTGTCCACCAATCCGGATACGTTCGAGCCCTACTACCACGAGTTTCCGGTTATCACCGTCCGTGATATTGTGGGAACAATGGATCTGCTGAGACAGGAGCTGGAAATCCGCAGAATCAGCGTGTGCATAGGAGGATCACTGGGCGGGCAGCAGGCTCTTGAGTGGGCTATTCAGGCTCCTGATGTTTTTGATGAACTAATCCTGATCGCTTCCAATGCGGTACATTCGCCATGGGGAGTGGCTTTCAACGAATCGCAGCGGATGGCAATTGAAAGCGATCCCAGCTGGAAGGATCGTAATCCAGAGGCGGGTACTCACGGTATGAAAGTGGCTCGTTCCATAGCCCTGCTTTCGTACCGCAACTACGACACCTACAACTTCACCCAGGCCCGTGATAACCCCGACCAGACCGACGATTTCCGGGCTTCGTCGTACCAGCGGTACCAGGGGGACAAGTTCATGAGGCGGTTTAATGCCTTTGCGTACTGGACCCTCACCAAGGTGATGGATTCACACAACGTGGGGCGCAACCGGGGCGGTATTGTACACGCGTTGGGTATGGTCAAAGCCCGTACACTAGTACTGGGTATCAAATCTGATATTCTGTTTCCGGTGGCCGAGCAGCAGTTCCAGGCCCGGCATATTCCAGATGCCGTTTATCAGGAGATCGACTCCCTCTACGGGCATGATGGATTTCTGATTGAATACAAGCAACTATCACAGGTTATAAAAGCCTGGCAGGAAAGCAAGGGACGTCTGGAGCCGCTTTCGGTTCAGTAAATATAGCACCGCGTAAAAAGAGGCCTGTACATGACTATGTACAGGCCTCTTTTTGTAGTATGGACCCTGTGGTGGCATAGCTTTTGACTCTCTGTTCATAAACCGGCAATGGGTTTGATACAGGAATAAGCATATCAAAATCATAAGCACATGCGCACACTAGGACGACTACTTATAGGACTCATCATGGTGCTGGTAGCCCTATGGGGATATTTTACAAAAACGGAGGTAAATCCGGTAACGGGGGAAAAGCAAAGGGTAAGCCTGACGGCAGAGGAGGAGGTTACACTTGGAGTAAAAAGTGCTCCCGAGATGGCATCGCAGTTTGGAGGGCTGCACCCTGATGAACAAGTTCAGCAAACCGTTAAGAGGATTGGGCAAAGGCTGGTACAGCAATCGGATGCCAGCCGCTCACCTTATACTTTTAATTTTCATGTACTGGCCGACCCCAATACGGTGAACGCTTTCGCGTTACCCGGAGGTCAGATCTTTATCACCATGGGACTTCTAAAACGACTAAAAACCGAAGATCAACTGGCAGGGGTACTAGGGCATGAGATTGGGCATATTATTGGGCGGCATTCGGCCGAGCAGATGGCCAAGCAGGAGCTTATGCAGGGACTGGCCGGAGCGGCTACCGTAGCGCTGGCTGATCCATCTTCACCGGCTACCAGCGCTTACATAGCGCAGTATGTCGCGAATATCGTAGGTCTGAAGTACGGCCGGGAGGATGAACTGGAGTCGGATGACTTTGGTGTAAAGTACATGATCCAGACTGGCTATGACCCTAATGCGCTGCTGGATGTGATGCGGGTACTGGAAAAGGCTGCCGGAGGTCAGCGGCAAATGGAATTCCTGAGTACGCACCCCAGCCCGGCCAACCGGAACCAGCGTATCAAAGAGGCTATCACTAAATACACCGAGGCCAATCCGGCGGGCGTTAATCCGCCATCTTAATAAAAAATATAAAAACAGGCTGCTTCACAACTCGTGGTGAGGCAGCCTGTTTTAGGTTAGTTGGAGCGTCTATATACCGTTTCTCCTCCTAGTACCGTACGTAGTACTTTAGTATCGCGCAGTTCCGGTTCGGGTACTTTCATAATGTCCTTTTCCAGGATTACAAAATCAGCTGCTTTTCCAGGCTGTATACTACCACGTTTCTTCTCTTCAAAATTGGCGTAAGCCGCCCATATAGTCATACCACGTAGGGCTTCTTCACGGGTCAGCGCATTCTCTTTCTGAAATCCTCCCGGCGGAACACCTTTGGCATCCACCCGGGCTACTGCCGAGTGAAAGCCGTACAACGGATTGATATCTTCGACCGGAAAATCACTTCCGAGTGCGATCAGGCCATTTTGTTTCATCAGGTCTTTGAAGGCGTAGGCAGTTTTGACCCGCTCGTCGCCCAGCCGCTCATCAGCCCAGTACATATCGGAAGTAGCGTGGGTAGGCTGTACCGAAGGAATGACATTATATACCGAAAATTTGAGTACATCACTGGTATCTACCACCTGAGCGTGCTCGATGCGCCAGCGACGGTCGTTGGCGCCTTCAAGGTACTTACCGTAGAGGTTCAGGGTCAGCCGGTTGGCCGAATCGCCGATGCAGTGGGTATTAGCCTGAAAATTGCTTGTGGCTATACGGGAAATAAAATCTTCCAGTTCTTTAGGAGAGGTGAGCAGGAAGCCCGAGGTTGGAGCATCGGCATAGGGCTTCAGCAGACAGGCACCCCGTGAGCCCAGGGCTCCGTCGGCGTATATCTTAAAGGAGCGAACCGTCAGCCGGTCCGACTGGTAAGGGCCCCTGGGCAGGTAGTAGTCCAGGTTAGTGGGGCTGACGCTGATCATGGCGTAGTCCCGGATCCGGAGGGAGCCATTCTTATGCATCTGATCGATCATCTCAATATCAGGCCGGTCAATACCCGCGTCGGATACGGAGGTCAGACCCACTGCGAAGCAAGCTTTTTCAGCATTCTGAAGTTGAGCCCGTTTCTCTTCATCGGAGGGGCGGGGTATCACCATCCGTACCAGCCTCATGGCATTATCAACCAGTATGCCGGTAGGTTCGCCCCCTTTCAGTTCCACCAGGCCCCCTTCTACCTTACTACCGGAAGTAACGCGGGCCAGTCGAAGTGCTTTGGAGTTGACGAGGGCCGCGTGGCCGTCGATACGGGTCAGAAATACCGGTACATCGGGGAATGCTTCATCCAGCAGGGCTTTATCCGGGAACTGCTTGTTGTCCCAGTCGTTCTGGTCCCAGCCGCGCCCGATCAGCCAGGGTTGCTCGGGGTGCTGCTGACGGAAGGCTCTTAACTTAGAAATAATCTCCTGATACGAAGAGGTACCTACCAGGTCAGCCATATCCAGCATTTGACCTAAGCCAACAAAGTGGCTGTGCGGGTCAAAAAAACCGGGATATACAGCCTTCCCGCCGGCATCCAGTGTAGAGTCAGATTCGTAGCGGTCTAGTATGTCGGAGGTAGTGCCTATCGCTACAAATTCGCCATCTTTAACCGCAAAAGCCTCATGAATGGTAAAGGCAGAATCGGCTGTATAGACTACCGCATTATGAACAATCAAATCAACATTTGTACGATTCTTACATCCGATACAACACGCCAGAAAAATTATTAGAAGAGGGCGAAAAATATTGTACATACACACAAGTAGGTTGTAGCTTTGAAGTTATTTATAGAATATGTCCAATCAACATTAAAAGGACTAAAAGTAGTGAGCTTCCCGGTACAAATACAAATACCCCCATTCAATTAATTTATCACCAATTATGATTTACAAACGGATTGCGACTGTGGCTTGTACTATGCTGGTAGTTGCAACACAGGTAATGGCTCAGGAACGACTTACTCTTGAAAAGGCCATCGCGATTGCTCTTGAAAATAATTACTCCATAAAGATTGCTGAACGAAGGGTTGATATAGCGGAGAATGATAATACATTGGGTAATGCCGGATTTCTGCCCACTGTTACAGCCGTAGCTCAAAAAAACTACTCATCCAGCCACCTTCGTCAGGAGTTTTTTAATGAACTGCAACCCCCTCTGAATCGCCGGGGTGTTAACAATAATAACTCCGCCATCGGTCCCTCCCTGGTGTGGACCATCTTCGATGGAATGGGAATGTTCGTAGCGCAAGAGCGCCTGCAGCAGCTCGAAGAGGCCGGACGGACCAATGCCAAGATTACTATAGAGAATACGGTAGCTGATGTGAGCTCTGCTTACTATCAGATCGTTCGGGAAAGTCAGCGGGTACGTGCCCTGCAAAATGCTCTGGGTATATCAGTAGACCGACTGGAACTGGCCAAGGCTAACTATGACGTAGGTGCAGGCTCACGCGTAGACTACATCAATGCTCAGGTAGATTATAACGGTGACACGGCTGCCTACATAGCTCAGGTGCAGGTGTACAATAATGCAAAGATTAACCTGAACACACTGCTGGCCCGTGATCCCCTGAATGATTTCTCGGTAGCAGATTCGATCTACCTACAGACTAACATATCTATTGACCAGCTACGGCAGTCTATGCTGAACCAAAACCCTAACCTGGTGTTCGCGGCTCAGCAGCGCCGTTTGGCTCAGCTCGATATTAAGGCACTCACCGCACAGATGTACCCGCAGGTAGATCTGGTGGGAGGTTACGGATATAATACTACCAACAACCAGGCAGGTTTTGGGGTACGAAGTGCTCGTAACGATATATGGAGTTACGGAGCAAGGGTGTCCGTCAATATCTTTGATGGATTTAACCAGCGTCGCCGCATTCAGAATGCCAAGATCAACGTACTTATCAACGAGGATCAGGAGGCTAACCTGCGTACTGAGTTGGTAGGAGCTTTGCAGCGTACCTACAATAACTATCAGAATAGCCTGCAACTGGTGGCGCTGGAAGAGCAGAACTTCCGCATAGCCCGTCAGAACGTAGACATCGCTTTTGAGCGGTACCGGGTAGGTAATGCTACCGCTTACGAGTTCCGGGAAGTACAACGGAATACAGTAGCCGCCGAAACGCGCCTGATCGAAGCCAAATTTAACGCGAAGCTCGCCGAAATAGAGCTGTTCCGACTCAGCAGTACTATCCTGCAGGACGGAACCCGTCAGTAATAATATGTGACATACAAAAGCGAAAAGCGCAGACCCCACCTGCGCTTTTCGCTTTTGTATTATAATTATTCAGCTAATTAGCCTCTCCTTTTGAACAGGGGGCGACGTGTATTTGAAAGGTCTTTGAGTTTCTCCTGCTGTTCGGCGTTTAGTACACTAAGAAGTTCGCTGTTTTTCTCTTCCTGCAATTCTCGCCTGGCTCTGCGTTTGTTGCCGCTTTTAGTGGCCATTCGTCTTTCCTTGCGGTCGTACTTACGCTCAATCTGCTTCAGTCGTCTGACCTGACGCTTGCTGAGGTCCAGTTCTTCGACGTATCGTTCCAGATTACGTTCCAGCCTTCGGTTATTAAGCTGCTCTTCGGTTTGGGTCCGGTCGTCCTGATTGGTGGCTACGGTGGGAGAGGAGGTCGTACAGCTACTTACCATCAGCCCCAGGACCATCATCAACATGGCTATTTTTTTCATGACGTCTGTTTTATTGTTTCTTTTTACTTTGGACTACAACGATCACTAGAGGTTTAAAAGCATCGTACCATTCTATATAATTTGAAGCGATCCATTAAGGCATTGGTATGCCTGACTGTAGTATGAGAAAAAAAAGCTCTGACAGTACATTCCTGTCAGAGCTTTTTTAAAGAGAATTATAACGGCTACTTCTTTGGATCCAGGATCTTCTCAATCCTGACGAGGCTGTCGTTGAGGTGGTACTTGGTCATGGTATCTTTGGCGAGAGGCATGGACTTTCTGATATCTGACTGCAGCTGCTGCAGCTCACCCCGCACTACCGCCCGGATATCCGACTGGCTTACTTTGACCGGCGTATAGTTGATAAAGCTACGCGCACTGACCGATACCGAGGCTGGCTCGTGCGTCATGAGGTGCTCCATACGATCGAGGTAGGCGCGCTGCAGGTTACGGCGATAGGTATCAGGTACCTTGTTGGTCTTCAGCTCCGTCCAGATTCCTCCTCGCAGGTCTCCCATCATACCTAACAGACCGTAGGCTTTGTTGCCGTTGAGGGTCTGGTTTTCGATGAGGCGGGCCATACGTCCGGGCTCAAGTACCGAGTTGAGTGCCCGCTCCTGTGCACTGCGTACACGCTCTACTACACCTACGCCCTCAAAGCGACGCAGGATATTGTCATCGATCATCCAGGTTGGTGTCACAAAAGCCTGGTTGATTATAAAGGCAAGGGCGCGTTTCTGCTTTTCCAGCGGTACCGGCTCGTATACGGCCCCTTCTTCGTCGTAGGTCTTGTAGGTTTCGTAGATTCCCCCGATGTTGCTGGTCACGTGGCCAAGGTAGCGGTTCCACTGGGTCAGTACCTGTCCGTACATTTCTTCCAGGTTTTCGTAAGGGGCTCCTTCCTCACGGGTCCATTCGATCAGATTGGGCAGGATACGCTTCAGGTTCTTAATACCGTACTCACTGGCTTTCATGGCGTCGTCACCGATATCTTCCGTCTGGGAGCGGGGATCAACCGGGTTCATGGTCTGACGGCCGTAGCGGTACATAGGGTCACCGGCATGTTCCCGGATCATAGCGTCCAGGATCTTTTTCTCAGCCTCGGGGGTACGGGCACCGGGTATGGGGCGGTAGCCCCACTCGATAGAGTACTTGTCATAAAGCCCGATATTGGGCATGAAGTTGACACCCTGGTCTTCGGGCTGTGCTACGTAGTTGAAGCGGGCGTAGTCCATGATCGAAGGCGACACGTTCATCCGGCTGGTAAATGAAGCAGAGCGCAGCGAGTCAACGGGGTAGGAGGCACTAGCGCCCATGTTGTGGGGGAGACCCAGGGTATGACCTACCTCGTGAGCGGCTACAAACCGGATCAGCTTACCCATTACCTCATCCTTGAATCGGGGCGTGCGGGCATCTGGATTGATGGCGGCCGTCTGGATAAAGTACCAGTTGCGGAGCAGGTTCATGACGTTGTGGTACCAGCCAATGTCGCTCTCCAGGATTTCGCCGGAGCGGGGGTCGTGTACATTAGGGCCGTAGGCATTTTGTACATCAGAAGCAAAGTACCTGACTACCGAGTAGCGTACGTCTTCGGGGCTGAAATCCGGATCTTCAGCTGCGGTAGGTGGATATTTGCATATAATGGCATTCTTGAAGCCGGCCTTTTCGAACGCTACCTGCCAGTCTTCTACTCCCTGCTTGATGAACGGGCGCCACTTTTCAGGCGTAGCAGGGTCAATGTAGTAGACGATGGGTTTTACCGGTTCTACCAGTTCACCACGCATAAAGGCTACGGTATCTTTAGGTTCCAGCCGCCAGCGGACGATGTACTCCCGCTTATCGGCCTTCTGAGCATCCAGACCATAGTCATTATGACGTACCGAAAAGTACCCAACGCGCTGGTCTTTTAGTCGGGGCATCATGGGCTTTTTGGGAAGCAGGATCATGGAGTGGTTCATCTCCAGCGATATAGAACCCGTTTCGGCTATGGATGGTGCTTCCGAAGCATTGTAGGTAAGTATGTTACGGGCCTCGATGTTGAGCGGGTAGCTGCGTATGCTATCCAGGTAGGTACGCTTAGTGTCCAGCGCCGATACTTTATAGCGGGTACGCCGGGGCTGGTCCAGTCCCAGTAGCTTCACATCAGTTGTGAATAGCTCATTGACCTCAATCACCGTCCCGTTGCTTTCTGAACTGAGGGCTTTTATATCAAAAGCTGCTACAATAGGCTCAAAGTTGGAGTTCCTGACCGCCTGGTAGATGGGTAGCTCCTCACTGGCTACGTTTCGGTACGATACCACCCGTAGCAGTACTTTTTTATCCTTAATCTCCCAGCGTACCATGGATGTGTTCAGCTCTTCGCCCCCGTAGCCAATGTTGTCGGCAGTTTTGGCGACGCGTGTAACCAGTAGCATTTCCCGCTCCATCAGGGAGTCTGGTATTTCGTAGTAGTAGCTATCATCTACCTTGTGTACCTTAAACAGCCCCTCGTCGGTTTTGGCCTTTGGGGTGATTACTTCGCTGTAAGGTTTAATAGGAGTACTTTTCGGGTTAGAGGCAGGCTTGGCTGGCGTTGTTGCGGCAGCAGCCGGTTTCTCCTCTTCTTTCTTCTTCTTTTTCTGAGCCATGGCACCATTGGCTGTAAGTAGTGCCAGGGCCAGAAGTAACGGAATGGGTTTTAACATGGGTTACGGTTATATAAATAATTAAAATAGTAACGATAATGATAGCTAATTTCTGCTGGTAAAGTTCCTGAACCACTACGGCAGGCACGAAATTTACCTCTTGAAGGAATAAAGTAGTAACTTGGAAAACTAAACCTAACCTGCTAATCACTCTGCAATGTCTAACTATCCCGTCAAAACTGCTCTTGTCATTGGGGCCACCGGCCTTATCGGAAAGCAGATAGTACAGTATCTGTTAAGTTCACCCGCTTATTCGGAAGTGCGGGTCCTGGTGCGCCATTCTTTGGGGATTTCAAATACTAAGCTGAAAGAGATAAAGTATGATTTCAATAATCCGGATCCGGCGGTGGTACAGGGCGATGATGTATTCTGCTGCCTGGGTACTACCATGAAAAAGGCCGGATCGAAGGAGGCCTTCCGCAAAGTCGACCTGGAGTACCCTTTACAGATAGCTAGATTAGCTAAACAGAATGGTGCCCGGCAGTACCTGATCGTAACAGCTATGGGAGCTGATTCGGACTCAATGTTCTTTTATAATCAGGTCAAAGGGGATGTACAGGAAGAGCTGAAATCCCTGCAGTTTTCTACGCTTCGCATTTTCCAGCCCTCGTTGCTGCTGGGCGACCGTCAGGACACCCGACTGGGAGAGAAAATAGGTGAGGGACTAGCTGCACTTTTCAAGCCTCTGATGATTGGCCCCCTGCAAAAGTACCGGGCCATTGATTCGGGCAAGGTGGCTCGTGCCATGGTAGAGCTGGCTCAAAAGCCGGAGGCAGGGGTATTTGTATACGAATCAGGCGAACTACAGAAGTACTAACCTCTTCCCTCTCATGCTGCATATTCGTACCGCTACGGCTTCTGACGAAGAACTCCTGTACCAGATGCTATGTGACCTGGAAAATGAAATACTGGACCTATCAGCCTTTACACAAGTCTTTCAGCACAATCTATCAAATCAGGATATAGCGTACCTCGTGGCTGAATGGGACGGAGTGGTAGTAGGTATGGCCAGTTGCCACGTGCAGCCCCTGTTGCACCATGCCGCGCTGGTCGGGGAGATTCAGGAGATGTACGTAGACCCGGCGTTGCGCTCGCAGGGGATAGGCCAGAAGCTGGTAGATGCCCTGGTCGACTTCGCCAGGAGCAGAGGAGCTGTCCACCTGGAAGTCACCTCCAACCAGCTCCGGCAGGATACGCACCGCTTCTACGAAAGGGAAGGATTCAAGAAGACCCATTATAAGCTGATTCGGAAGCTCTGATAGTACCTACTACATAAAAAAGCGTACGGCAACTGCCGTACGCTTTCTGAACTACCCTAAACCTTCAACTAAACTATGATCACCAGCCGCGACGTTGGTCGTAATTACCCGGGGACCGTGGACGATCGTATCCGGCACGCTCTCCGTCGCGGTTTTCGTAGCGAATCTTACGGATCAGATTCTCAAGGTCATTAGTCAGCTCCCGTGTCTCCCGATTAGTCAGATTACGGTTGGAGCGGAACCGGCGCTCGCGGAGCTGAATTCGATCGTACTCGTCCAGAAGTCGGATGGCTTCGGTCGGAGTGAGCGATTGATTCTCGATACCCACGGCTATACGGCGGCGGGCTTCGCGTTGCATGTCATTGATGGCATAGCTTTCACGGCGGTCATTGTCGGCAGCCGGATAGCGCTGGCCGGGGTACTCATAACGTTGGGCAAAGGCACCGACAAAAGTTAGGAGAAACAAAGCGGAGAGAATGAGAGTTTTTTTCATGGCTAATATATATTATGGGTTTTGTGGGTTAGAGAGCCATGAGCAGGAAAGGTTTAATGCAGCTTTGTTAATAGATGTTAATGGGTGAAGAAAATCATAAATTAGTAGGCATAGGAAGAGCGGCAAGCGGTGTAGCCGCTTGAAAGCACAATGACGTAACAGAGATGTGTTGACTAATTACTGGTTTCCCTCATCCAGTACCTCCTGAATAGCAGCCTGGGCCAGCTGAGCTATCTCTTCGGGTTTTTTACCTGCCGGTTCTATACCGGGCAGTACCGTCCAGGAGAGTTTTGAAAAAGAAACAAGGGGAAATACACCCTTAGTTGGATTAAATTTACCGGTACCCTGTATGGCTACAGGAACTACGAGGGCATTAGGGGCTTTCTTGAGCAGAGCCGCTAGTCCACCAGCGGCGAAGGGCCGCATCTGGCCTGAGGCAGTACGGGTACCTTCCGGGAATATGACAGCGGAATAATTATTATCTTGTATATGTTTGCCGAGTCGGGCTATTTCCACGATGGCCTGCTTGCCATCCTTACGGTTGATCAAAGCGGCACCACTTTTGCGTAGGTTGTAGGAGATACTGGGTATACCCTTTGCCAGTTCTATTTTAGAAACAAAAATGGGCCGGTACCTGCGCAGAAACCAGATGATAGCCGGAATATCAAACGTACTCTGGTGGTTGGCCGTAAAAATGATAGGACGGTCGGTAGGAAGATCAGTACGCCGGTCAAATTTGATACTGGCTCCGGTCAGGTACAATCCGTATGTGAGCATGAAGTTGAGATGATCAACGGATACTTTATGGACTTTTTTGCCAAAGATATTATAGGCAACTACCTGATATACATGAAACAGTAAAAGTTGTAACCCAAAGTAGAGTAAATAGATACTACCAAGTAGGTAGTCCAGTATTTTTTTCATTCTTCAATATTTTTTGTGCGAAAATACTGGAAAAGGTGTTGTATTACTAAATACTATAAATATTGCTATACTTATAAGTATAAATAGCGTTATTTGTAGGACTATTACCATTTTCATAATTTGATATTGTATGCAGACGGAACTATCAGCTTCACGCTTAGAGGTAATGCGGTTCATTGGCACCAGGCTGGATGAGCTCATAGATGAATACCTCAGGCCTGTAGAAGAATACTGGCAACCATCGGATTTTTTGCCTGATTCAACCAGAGAGGATTTCTTCAATGAAGTAAAGCTACTTCAGGAAAGTTGTCGTGATCTTCCGTATGACTATCTGGCTGTTTTGATAGGAGATACCATTACCGAAGAGGCACTACCAACCTACGAATCATGGCTGATGGATGTAGTAGGGGTAGACCAGATCGGCAACCCCGAAAGCGGTTGGGTAAAGTGGGTACGGGCCTGGACCGCCGAGGAAAACCGTCACGGTGACCTGCTCAACAAGTACCTGTACCTGTCTGGTCGGGTGGATATGCACGCCATGGAGGTATCTACACAGTACCTCATATCCGATGGATTCGACATCCAGACGGGTCGTGACCCATACCGTAACTTTGTTTATACTTCATTCCAGGAGCTGGCTACCAACGTGTCACACCGTCGTACGGCTACGCTGGCCAAGAAGTTTGGCAACCCGCACCTGTCCAAGATATGTGGTGTCATCGCCTCGGATGAAATGCGCCATGCCAAAGCCTATAAAGCGTTTGTAAGCCGGATATTTGAGGTAGACCCCTCGGAGATGATGCTGGCGCTGGAAGATATGATGAAGAAGAAGATCGTAATGCCGGCCCACTTCCTGCGCGAGTCAGGAGTAAAGATCGGACAGACCTTCTCACACTTCTCCGATGCCGCTCAGCGTTTGGGAGTGTATACTACTAATGACTACATTGATATCTTTGATTCGCTGCTGAAAGACTGGGAGATCGATAAGGTAAAAGACCTAAACGCAACCGCCGAGCGGGCTCGTGATTACCTGATGGCTCTGCCTGCCCGTCTGCGCCGCGTAGCGGATCGTACCCGGGTACCTGAGCTGGAGTATGAGTTCAGCTGGATCAGCCGGTAACAGATTCTCAATAAGACTATAAAAAGGAGCGGCTCACCAGATGGTGAGCCGCTCCTTTCTATGATAAGTACGTACTTAGTTGACTGCTGCTGCTTTCTTTGCCTTTCCGGTAGCGGCTTTGATAGCGGCAACTTCTTCCTCGTCTATAGGAGTACCATCCTCTTTGAGGATTTCGTGGAACCACACCGCTGGCTCATGTCCGTTGACGTAAGGCTTCTGCCAGCTATCCCAGGGGAGGTAGGTTTGGGTTTTGCCAGCTACAAAGCCCCAGTTGATCATGCCCACGTCGTACTTTTTGGCGACCGGGAGGTGCGTCTGAAACTTGCTGTTGGCTCCACGCGCCATAAACTCCGTACAGATCAGCGGACGTCCCTGCGCTTTAAGCTCCTTAATAACCCGCTCAAACGACTCTACATCGGAGTAGTGGTGGAAGGTAATGATGTCGGAGTTGACAAACTGTACCTTCTCCATGGGGCTCCAGTTCTCGGGCTTGCTCATGTCACGGTCCTTGCTGAATATCCACACGCCTGATGACAGGGGCTGAGTAGGATTGACGGAGCGTGCCCACTTAAATACATCTGGCAGTAGTTTCGTCACAATCGCTACCTTGTTGGCAGGCTCCTGGTTGAGGTGGTTCTTTCCGTAGCTGTTGCCGTTGGTATTATCAGGCTCATTCCAAACATCCCACATCAATATTCTGGGATCATTTTTGAAGGCTCCCACAACACCTTTCACGTAAGCTTCCAGGCGTGGGTACTGCGATACATCCGTAAGGGCGTCTGCACCCGGACTCTGCATCCAGCCCGAATTATGGATACCAGGCTGCGGACCGCGCTGCTTTCCCAGGGCAGGATGAGGGTCCCAGCAGGAGTCAAATAAGACCAGCATGGGACGGATCTTGTGCTTGGCGCAGATACTCAGAAACTGATCAAGACGTTTGGTAAAACCAGCCGGATCCTGCCATAGCAGGTCATGGAGGTACACCCGGGCTGTATTGACACCCATTGACTCGGCCCAGGCCAGTTCCTTGTCAATCGTAGTGGGATCAAAGCTATCTGCCTGGAACATTTCCAGTTGATTAATCGCATTGGCCGGATTGTAGTTAGACCCAAATAACCAGGGTTGCTTCTTATACCAGGCAGCGGCTTTGTTGGCGTCCCATCGTCCGGGCGCACTGGTCTGAGCCTGGGAGGTGGCAGTAAAGAGTATGAATAAAAGAAGGAGATGGAGTTTTCTCATGATATTATTTTTGTGATTATTCTCTATCTAAAAGCAGAGAAGGTACCTTTACAACTCCAAATTATAGTATAATTTTTTTGAATGATGACCTGGACTATCACAGAAGCCAATACCGAGGAGCAATACCTGGCTGCCATTGCACTCTTTAAAGAATACGCCGCTTCGCTGGACTTTGATCTGCAGTTTCAGAATTTTGACGGAGAACTATCCATCCTGTCTACTATGTACGGACCTCCGGTGGGGCGACTCTATCTGGTAGAGGATCAGGGTGAATACGTAGGTTGTGTAGGGCTGCGCCGCATTGAGAACGAGTGGACCTGCGAAATAAAGCGTATGTACATTCGACCGGAATACCGGGGTACGGGCATTGGCAAGACCCTGATGACAAAATTGATTGATGCTGCTCGTGAAATGAACTACAAGACCATCAAGCTGGATACCATCGGGTACAAGATGCCGAACGCGGTTGGCCTCTACAAATCCTATGGCTTCCGTGAGACGGTTCCTTATAATTTTAACCCCTACGAGGGAGTATTGTACTTCGAACGCGAATTATAGAGTACCTTATGAAAAAAATCCTTCTGCTTCTCTTACTGGTTGTAAGTACCTATGCTATAGCGCAGCCTTCATTGGTAGGCAAGACCCGTACCGATAAGGAACTGACCAAAAAAATAGAAGCTGCCATGCGGGGCTTCGAGGGGGTAGTAGGCGTGTACGTACGCCACCTGAAGACGGGGCGGGTGGTGGAGATCAAGGCTGATACGGTGTTCCCGACGGCGAGTATGGTCAAGATTCCAATTTTGTGTGGATTGTTTGACAAGATACACCAGGGTAAGATCAGCTACCAGCAGACTCTCACATACCGGGACTCGCTGCACTATGACGATGGCATAGTAGGATCATTGAGAGACAGCGCCCAAATTCCGCTTAGTTATGTCATTATGCTTATGACTACCCTGAGTGACAATACCGGTAGCCTGTGGCTGCAGGCCATGGCGGGTGGTGGTGCCACTATTAACCAGTGGCTTGATAAAAATGGTTTTACCTATACCCGGGTCAACTCGCGTACTCCCGGGCGTGAAGCAGCCCGTACGCGTTATGGGTGGGGACAGACAACAGCCTGCGAAATGGCCGAACTGATGGTTATGATCAGGCAGGGCAGAGCCATTAGCCCCGATATCAGCGACCGGATGTACCGCTACCTGGGGCGGCAGTTCTGGGATGGTGAATCACTGTCACAGATCCCTTCGGATGTGAAGGTAGCCTCTAAGAATGGAACCGTCAGTCAGGCCAAATCGGAAGTAGTACTGGTACATGCTCCTCATGGTGACTATGTGCTCTGCGTCACCACAAAAAATCAGAAGGATGAAAGATGGGTGCGTACCAATGCCGGATATGAGCTGTTACGGACTATTTCGGCTACGGTCTGGAAGCATTTTGAGCCGCAGAGTACCTGGCAACCACCACAGGGGTATGACAAGTGGTGGTAACAATAGGGTACCAATGGCGGGTTATACATTAACAGACTTAAACTATACCAGCACGACTGTGTAACTTTTATTTATGTTATCAAGGCGTATATACTGGAATATTAAAAATTTTGCGAACAGAGCGTTAAAAAGGTTTCACAACCTTTTTGAAGATATTACTTTCTATATAAGCATATTCGTATTCCTGCTCATTGTTTATGATGTAGGTTTTGCGCATGTAATCGGGTATATATATTTTGCTAGCCTCTATCTGTTGTACCTGGTCAGTTTTACCATCACCTCAGCACTGCGTACAATCCGTTACCCTCCTGAAAGGAGATCTACCCGTCGGGCGCTGTGGTTCCTTAATTTTCTGCTGGCCTGTTTCTGTATTTATAAGTACAGCATCATTCAGAGCAGTCCTGACTTCAACTCCCTGAGCTACTATGGGGGCTTGCTGCTATGTTTTGTTTTGATCCTGCTGGACTCCTCCCGTAAGGTACTGGCGGTGTATACACTAGGCTTCAATCCGGCGCTGGCTTTCGTGCTGAGTTTTATCCTGCTGTCCTTCATGGGATGTGGGTTACTGCTCCTGCCCAGAGCTACTGTACACGGTATTTCATTTACGGATGCCTTGTTTACGTCGGTCAGCGCCGTATGCGTGACTGGACTGACTACCCTGGACACTGCTACGGAGTTTACACGGCTTGGTAAGTTTTTTATCCTGTGCCTGATTCAGTTGGGCGGTCTAGGAATCCTCTCATTTACAAGTTTTCTGGGCTATCTCTATAAGGGTGGATTTTCACTGCAGAATCAACTCTTTCTCCGGGAGTACGTGACGGCTGAGAAGGTAAGCGATACATTCAGGTCGCTTTCGCAAGTCATTGTTATCACGTTGCTGGTAGAAGCACTGGGGGCTTTGGGTATCTTTCTAACCGTAGATACGTCACTATTCGATACAACGGGCGAGCAGGTTAGATTTTCGATATTTCATTCTGTGTCAGCCTTTTGTAACGCGGGTTTTTCTACAACTCCCAGTGGACTCTTTAACCCGGCTTTGAGTTCGGATTATGATTTTCAGCTTATCATCTGTGCATTAGTCATAATAGGTGGTATTGGGTACCCGATCATCGTTGATTTTTATAAATACACCAGGCACTATGTGTCGCAGACATATAGCTGGATCAGGTTTGGAAGGTCTATCAGCCACCTTCCGCGTACGGTCAGTGCAAATACCGCAATTGTAATCAAGACGACGATCATACTACTGATAGGCGGATTCATTACTTTTTTTATCACAGAGTACTACGGTATACTCTATGACCATGAGACGTTGGAAGGGAAGCTCACTACTGCATTTTTTGGAGCCGTTACGCCCCGTACGGCTGGTTTTAATACCTTTGATTTGAGCCTGATGCAGCCGGCTACTATACTGGTGTACCTGCTCCTGATGTGGATCGGTGCTTCGCCGGCCTCTACGGGTGGCGGGGTCAAAACGTCTACTTTTGCCATAGCGGTACTGAATATATTGAGTCTGGCTAAGGGAAAAGACCGGGTAGAGATACGTCGCCGCGAAATAGCCAATGAATCAGTACGTCGGGCGTTTGCTATCATAGCTCTGTCCTTACTGGTCATAGGTCCGGCTATCCTGATCATTACCGTGCTGGAGCCGGAAAAACTGCTGATCAACGTAGCTTTTGAATGTTTTTCGGCTTTCAGTACCGTTGGGCTTACGCTGGGCATCACGCCACTGCTGTCCGATACGGCTAAGATTGTCCTGGTGGTAGTTATGTTTATCGGGCGGGTGGGTACTTTTACCTTATTTGTAGCCTTCTCGAGAAGGACTCTGGCTAAGAACTATCATTACCCCAAGGAGACCATTTTTATAAGCTAATAACAGTATGGGGAGCAGGGGCGTTTTAGTAGTAATGCAGGATGCCATTCGGCATATCCTGGCTTTTATATTGACAATACGAATATGAAATTTCTAGTAGTGGGCCTCGGTAACTTCGGGGCCGCCCTGTCCATGAAGCTTACTTCGATGGGGCATGAAGTAATAGGGGTCGATATTAACATGAGTAAAGTCGAGGCTCTCAAGGACAAGATTACCCATACGGTAGCCATGGACCTTACCGACTTGCAGAATCTTAATTCCCTTCCCCTTAAAGAAATGGATGTGGTAGTAGTAGCCATTGGGGAGGACTTTGCGGCTTCGGTACTGGTGACGGCTCTCCTGAAGCAGTCGAAGGTCAAGAAGCTGATCGGAAGGGCCATCAACGATACACACCGGACAGTAATAGAGGCCCTGGGAGTGGATGAGTTACTGCTGCCCGAGCAGGACTCGGCCGAGAAGGTAGCCAAACGGTTGACCATCCCTATGGTAGAAAACTCCTACGAGATTTGCGATGAATCGGCTATGCTCGAACTACGGATACCACAGCGTTTTTACTACCAGCGACTGTCCGAGACTGGCTTTACCCGTTCCAGCAATCTGAAAGTGGTGGCCTATGTCCACGTAGAGAATGAAAAGAGCCTTCTGGGACACGCGCGTAAGGTCAAGAAGCTGGAACTGGATGTACACCCGGACAAGGAGCTTAAGCCCGGCGACCACCTGATCCTGATCGGTAATGTAAAGGAGCTAAAACGAATACTGGCCAAGTAGCTATTCTTCATCCCTGCGGGTAAAGTACTCATTTACGTCCTTGAAGCCTTCTTTGACCGAACGGGAGTGGGTACTGATGCCTGATGACTGGAAGATGTCGTGGTAGGCTTTGGCGGCGTGCTGCCCGGCCGGATCATTATCAAACCAGAAGCATACCTCAAACCGCTGAAACAGCTTTGCCCATTCCCTCTTAAACATAGTTACACTCCCCAGGCTGACGGCCGGGTGCCCCTGCTGGACCAGCGTCATGCAGTCGAAGGCCCCTTCGGTCAGGTAGATGGTCTGGCCCGTCCTGACTTTGCGCAGCATATCCCCATTGAACAGCGTGATAGGCACTCCGTTGAGGAACTGGTAGCGGGGAGTTTTGTCAATAGATGAGCCTATAATACGCCCCTGTAGGTAGACAAGCTTTTCTTTCTGGTAGTATGGGATAATGATGCAGTGCTTGTAAAAAATCAGGTTGTCTTTTTCGTTATACAGCCCACACTCACGTAGGTCAACCATGGCGTACTGTGAGCGTAGGTAGTAGCTGGCCGCGTGGTAGTCTTTGATGACGAATATGCCAAAACGACGTAGTGTATAGTCCGTAAAGCCCCGGCTGTGGAGGTAGGCGTAGGCTTGCCTGGATATATCTGTTTCGGGTTGTTCTTCGCAGTATTTCTTAAATAGTTCGAATATTTCGGTATGCTGTGGCTGGTATACATACACCTTCGTATCGGGTATGTGGTCAGCGGGAATCTGGGGGCGGGGAGGGGTACGCCGAGGTGGGGGAGTACCTCTGCGTACATAGCCCGATACATATTGGTAGGCCAGTTCGTGCATAGCCGCCTTGTACTCTAGCTGGGTATAGCCGGCGTAGAAGTGGATAACGTCGCCGCGTTTTCCGCAACCAAAGCAATAGTAGGTATTGGTCTGTGGATACAGGACGAGCGAAGGCGTCTTTTCGTCGTGAAAGGGACATACAATCTTACGGTGCAGATGTACCTCCATACCCAGGTCCTGCACCACCCGCAGCAGATCTACTTTGCGTACTTCTTCCAGAATATTCATAAAGACTAAGGTACTAAAAATAGCCCTTGCTCCACAAGATAGATGCTTTCACCCCAAAAAGAGAGACCTACGCCATCACGACATAGGTCTTGTTATAAGTTGTTAAGAGGTACCTCAGAAACATTTACAGTGTAGTCACCTGGAAGATAATGTTTCTGGGTTTAAGGCCCTTAATGGCGGTTAGTAACTCTTCCAACTTTTTGTTGTCTTTGGCTTTGCCACTCAGCGTCACTATACTATCCATCACATAGGCCTCTACGGCCGGGTACTTCTTCAATACGCTATCCACGCTTGTCTTCAACTGATGATCAGTACCTATTACAACCGGTCCTATAGATATATGACTAACGATGTCCTTTACACCATGCACACCTTTTACAGCATCTTCTACGGTCTGTCTGGCTTTATCGGACGGGCAGATACCATTGATGGTAACAATACCCTCTTCCACTATAAAGGACACCCCATGAAAGCTTCTATCCCTTTGTGATTTAGCGATCAGATCTGCTTTAAGATCCGCATCTGATGGCTGACAGCTAGTGAGTACTACTTGTAGTAGAGCAAACAGAGCTATTATACTTATTCTATAATTCTTCAATGACATGGCTTATATATGCGTTGGTCTTTTAATCTATAAATTGGGACTGAGGCTATCGGTCTATATGTGCCTTAGTCCATTCAGTCTTTCCACAGTTGGGACAACGGGTGTGGCCATTGGATGTACTGTTATCCGGCATTCCTGCACCGCAGACACTGCAAATAGTGATATCCGTTGGTTCAGCTTCTCATTTATAAACTCCTTGTCCCAGAACGGAAGGGCTACCAGGCCCGGCACCGGTTTGTCGTGCATGATAGTGGAGAAATTACCATCTGCCTCAAGGTACATCCTCTTTAAATAGCCCAAGTGGGGCAGGTTTTTGGAGCGCAACTCGGTAAAGAGTCTTTCCCGGCTAATCAGTACCTTTTCCATACTATCTATGTTCATGACAGACTCATCTACAAGTATATCAATGACCCCTTGAGTGATTTGCTCGAAGTGCTGGTGATGCAGGCTATACTTGGCAATAAGTCTGGTGATTCCTACTACCACGGCGGCACAAATAAAAGCAGGTAGCATCCCTCTGTCTGCGACCAATATCGGAACCCCGATGGCAGAAGCCAGCGCGACCATAGCACTCATTTCCAACCGGCTGATCTGCTTTGACATTCTTTTACCTAATGCCCGCATACACACCATCAGGAGTATGTACACAAGGAAGGTACGTATCACTATTTCTATATAAAATACAGCGGGTACTTCACCCATTATAATCCTGCCCCAGTCACTGAGGCTTATATTATCTGGCATCATATATTTCAGGCATTAACTTGTTCCACTTTTTTACTGGTATGATAGGCTTTGCTCCAGTCAGTCTTTCTGCAATTGTCACACTGTTCATGAGCATCCATAACCTCCTGTACATGACCACAATTGCAACAGGCTTTCAGAGGGTCATCAAGCTCCGTATAGATTTCTTTAATAGATTGATCAAACTGGGGAAACAGAGGCAAACCTGGTTTGTCATCAGCTTCTTTAAATACGGTGAGGGCACCACATCCTTCCAGGTAGGCTCGCTTCACTTTGCCGAGGTTGTTAATGTCTTTCTGGCGAAGCAGGGCGTACAACTGCTGATGTGATATCAGGTTTTTTTCAAGCTCTTCAACGACTATTTTCCCATCTTTCACAAGCATGGACATCTTACCTTGTGTCACCTCTTCAATCCGATGATTTTTAACTGTCCAAAGGTTAAACAGCCGCTGAAAAGCCAGAGCGCAAATCAGGGCAAGTACACCAAAAAGAATACCCCTGTCAGGAAGCTGCATGATGGGTGAAACAATAGCACCAAGCGAAATCAGGACGGCCATTTCAGTAAGTGTTATCTGGCCTGACATCCTTTTCCCCATCAACCTGACGGCTAGCAGCAAAAACAAGTATATAAGGACGGTTCGTATTACTACTTCAATCATAAACTCTGGCGTAGTTTGTCCAATAAGCCAGCGTTTTATATCACCAAGATGAATTTCTTCTTTCTTCATATATCTATATTTTTCATATACTTAGTAGTTTCAAATAAATGAGCCAGAAATTGGAGCTCCATCTGCATTTCACTGTATAATCATATATGTACTTTCCAAAATATAAAGTAAGTGTAACTCTTCATAGACATAAGGGTTATCTGAGTATCATGCTTTAGTTACCTATATTGTAGTAGGAGGCATGTTTTACTATACTTCTGTGGAGTAGTATTCACATATACGTAACTGCATTTTACCCCATAGTAAAGATATATTTAATTTATTCTGAGTAACTTATATCCAATTTGTAGACAAGTGCTTATATCATTCTCAATGAAAAATATCTTCTTCCTGATTCTCTTCTCCGGCTGGTTTATCGTCCCCGGCGCAGCTCTTGATCTAAGCGATAGTACCCGCCACCCTAAGTTACGTGGAGTTGTACTGAAGGTAGCACCTATGGAGTACCTGATCAATCAATACCCTACCATCACACTTGGGACAGAGTTACTACTGGCGAGTAGGTTTGGTGTACAGGGAGAGTTTGGACTGGGGTACCCCTCTTTTATGGCCGAGATAGGAGCCCAAAAAAAGACCTGGCTCTACCGGGTTGAAGCACGACATTATAGCCGACCCCATTTTTCCAGGAAAGTAAGGGGATATGGCGCTGTCGAATTACTTCAGAAGAATTCCAATGAGTTCAGAATGCAATCGCCCTTTGGAGCAGGCGTCGAGGAGGAATCATTTAATTATTCTTTGCGCAGAGAAGTGTATGATTTAAGGGCAAAGGCAGGCTTGCAGCGGATGGGAGTCGTCTGGGTATGGGATATATTTATTGGCTTTGGAGTACGTCGTATTGCTGCCTGGAACGAGGGTACCGGAGGGCGGCACGTCCACTACAATGGAGGAATGTTTGCACAAGGTCCGGGTAAGTATACAAATATCTATCCGGCTTTAGGATGTAAGGTAGGCTGGCTCCTTTTCAGGAAGTAGGTCAACAGACATCACAAAAAAAGACCCTGCCGCAAAGCAGCAGGGTCTTTCCAAATTATACAGATAAAAAATGAAATTTTTAGCCTATAAGCTCTAGTTTCAGATTGTTGAGTCGGCTGCGGATTGAAGCATCAATCTGACGGTCTCCAACCCGGAGAACATATCCTCCAATTAGTTGTGGATCAATTTTTTCTTCCAGTTCAACGGTCTTACCAGTAGCTTCTGCAACTATCTGATTGAATTGCTGACGCAGCTCGGCTGTAAGGGGAGTAGTAGTTATTACTGTGGCTCTCTGTATTCCCTTATACTGGTTATATATATTGATATACTCATCGGCTATAGCATCAAGAATAGATTCCCGGTTCTTCTGGGTAATGATCTTGAAGATAGTAAATGAAACCGGATCAACCTTGTCCTGGAACAAACCTTTCAGAATACCCAGCTTCTTTTCGTGACGTACCACCGGGCTACTTAGGGCAAGCATGAGCGCTCTGTTCTCATTGGCGGTATTCCTGAAAAGCTGCATATCCTTATACACAGTCTCTATAACACCTTTTTCCTGGGCCAGGTCGATCAGTGATTGAGCGTATCGTGTTGCAACGGCAGCTATTGACATCTTATTTTATTTTTGAATGAAGGTACGGGTCGTACTTCACGTAGTTTGGTTGTATACATTTCGCCTTTCGGGGGCAGGGGAATCTTAGTTCATACGGGCGTTAGAAGCCAGTTCAGCTACCAGTTTTTCCTGTGAAGCCTTATCGCTCAATTCGCGACGCAGAACCTGCTCAGCAATCTGAAGGGAAAGGGTTGCCACCTCTTTCTTCATCTGGCTGATAGCGGCCTGCTGCTCATTACGAATTGTTTCGCGGGCGCTTTCAAGTACTTTCTGACCTTCCACAGTTGCTTTTTCACGAGCTTCGGCAATCATATGGTCAGCGGCATCTTTAGCCTCCCGGATAATACGGTCACGGGCAGCGTTTGCTTCGGCCAACTGCTTGGCGTTATCAGCCTGCAGCTTAACCATCTCGGCTTTGGTTTGTTGAGCCAGGTCTAGGGCACTCTGTATTTCGTGTTCACGGTCTTTGAGTCCGGCAATAATGGGTTTCCAGGCATACGCACGAAGAACCACTACCAGCAACAGAAATACCACCAGCATCCAGAACAAAAGACCAATGGCGGGGGTAAGCAATGACATAGCTTTTAAGGATTTTAAAGTGTAAAGTTATATTATTTGGCAGGCGGGGACCAGGTAGTTACTCTATAAGAGTGAAAAGTACAGGTTACACCCTGTCGACCGCTGAGTATTCCTAACCTTTTGTTTTTAAATAAGTCCGTGAGGGCCTAATGCCCCCACGGAATGTTTTTTGCCACTTCATCGCCTAATGCAGATGAAGCTCAGGCCTCTTGATCTGTTATTACAGATTGAAAGAGATAAGCAGACAGATAACGGCTGCAAACAGAGCCACCGCCTCAATAAGAGCTGCGATTACAAGCATAGCAGTCTGGATACGACCAGCAGCCTCAGGCTGACGGGCGATACCTTCCATAGCGCTACCACCGATGCGACCGATACCAAGACCAGCACCCAATACAGCAAGACCAGCACCAAGACCAGCACCCATTACAGCAAGACCTACACCGTTCTGCTCAGCAGCTTGAAGCAAAATTTGAAGCAACATAATTGTGTTCGTTTAGAGAGATATATTAATTAAAAAACAAAAGATTACAGATTAATGACCGATGCCGTGGTCGGCTTCGTGGTTATCTTCAATGGCGCTACCGATGTACATGCACGACAGCAGGGTGAAGATAAACGCCTGGATAAAGGCTACCATGATCTCGATGAAGTTCATGAACAGGGCAAACAACGATACCACCGGCGCCAGGTAGATACTTTTAAAGATGAAAATCAGACCGAACAAGCTCAATAGGATAATGTGACCCGCAGTGATGTTTGCAAAAAGACGAACCATGAGCGAGAAAGGCTTCATGAATACACCTACGATCTCAACCGGAACCATAACGGGTAGTAGAGCTACGGGTACACCGGTTGGTTTAAAAAGGTGCATATAGTAATGCTTGTTAGCATTGATATGCACGATAACAAAGGTCAGTACGGCCAGTGTCAGAGTAATGGCGATGTTACCGGTAAGGTTAGCCGCACCTGGCAGAAGTCCCAGCAGGTTGTTGATCAGGATAAAGAAGAACAACGTCAGCATATAAGGGAGGTACTTCTCATAGGTAGGGCCGATGTTAGGCTTAACTACCTCATCACGAATGAAAAGGATGATGATTTCCATGGCTGACTGGAAGCCGCGTGGAGCTTTGCCGGGACGGCTCTTGTAAGCACCTGCTACTGTTCCGAAGATCAGGATCAGTATGATAGCGCTGAGCAGCATCGAGGCTACGTTCTTGGTAATGGAAAAATCATAAACTGTACGTGACTCATCAACCGGTACGATTACCTCTTTGTCGTCATGAGTAAGAAGGTAACCGTTGTACTCGTGCTGTGGGTTATGAAACTTGCTGGACATAAAAGCCTCCACACCACGATCCTGTGAGTAAAGGATAACCGGCAGCGGAATAACCAGCCCGTGCGCATACTCCCATTCGTGAGAGTCGGCAATGTGGTGCATGATCATTTCACCAATGTTGAATTCTTCTTCCTCATGTCCTTCTTGCGAAGTTGTATCCTCATGACCGGACTGTTCGATCTCATCAACAACTTCACCATGAGGTCCGGGGCTATCGTTGTGCTGAGCCCATAACGGATTGGAAACTAATAGGGTTGCGACTAAAGCAACCTTTAAATACCTGCGGATATGAATTAACATAAAGCTTGTTATGACTATGCATTATAAATCGCGGCGCAAGTTACTATACAAACCATATATTTCAAAACTTGTATAAAATAAATAGAGTACAAGAAAGTTAATTATGAAGATCTTTTGATCGGGTACGCCTCTGTACAGAAAGAAGGCTACGAAAATCATACATAGCAGAAGCCGGACTACTATAGTAGAAATGTAGAAGGGGACGAAATTTTCACGCTTATTCCGAAAACCGATTTCCATAAGCCGGTGAATCAGCACCGAAACTCCTAGAAAAAATGCTAGTATATACCAGATCCACTGGTGAATAAATCGGCCGAGTTCAGTTTTTTGAGCTAAAAAAAATACAATTCCCAGAAGGGCTGTTACAATAATGCTTCTCAGCATGGAGAGATAAGTAGTTAATTTTTGGGAAGTCCCCGTATGAACATATATAAAGAACCACCGATAGATAGCAGTGACAGGATCAGCGTCCAGACCGGAACTTTATTTTGCTGCCACTCGTCAAGTTTATAGCCGGCGTAAGTAAACAGCAGGATAGTGCCGAGCATCTGAAAGGCCAGGCTTGAGTACCGTGCGTAGTAGTTGGTACGTTGGCGTGTCTTATCCCAGTTCTCTTGTTTTGGATCGCTCATGATACCTTTGGTCTAGGCCTGGTGGAAATAAAAGGTAAAGTTGCCTCTATTTTCGGAATTGGCATTATCTTCGATACGTAATTATCAGATTTTGCGTTCTTAATAGAGCCAGATACTTTAGTTAAATCTTAGAAATCACGTGTCTGTGATCCAGTATACTTTCTCGTTTCTTAGGCGCCTGGGAACCATGGCTGCACTGATTGGTGCACTTACCGGATGCTCCCAGTACAGCAACCGAACCGGTAGCGTGGCTTTTCATAATCTTACCGCCAAGTACAATGCCTACTACATAGCACGTACCGATCTGAACGAAGCGGAGCGGGAAATCCAAAAAGCGTACCGTGAAGATTATAACCAATTGCTGCCCATACTGTTGCCTTTTGATTCGACGCTGGCCGTAAAAGTAAAACCTCAACTGGAAGATGCTATTAAGAAAGCATCTATAGTAGCCGAACGCCATCAGAATAGTAAGTGGCTGGACAATAGCTATACACTTATTGGTAAATCAAGGTTGTACCTGGGTCAGTGGGAAGATGGTCAGGAAGCCCTGCGGTATGTATTTGCTAACGGCCGGGACGAAGATGATAAGAATGAGGCCCTCATCTGGCTCATGCGTGCCTACATAGCGCGCAACGATTTTTCAAATGCTCTTAATGTATCTGAATACCTGCGTCAGCAATCAATGACCAAAGAGGCTACCCGTGATTTTTATCTGGCGAAGGCCTACTTACATCAGCAGCGCGGTGAGCACCTTACCGCGGTAGCCATTCTTGAGCAGGCATTTCCGTTGCTAAAGAAATCGCTCTCAACTGCCCGTCTTCACTATGTAGCCGGCCAGCTCTATGACCGCATTGGTCAATTCGCCCTGGCTAATGAGCACTACCAGAGCGTTAACCGCAATCGCTCTTCCTATGATCTGGCGTTCAATGCCAGCATGAATTCGCTGCAGAACCAGGTACTGCTTAACCCAAAGACGGACCTCTCTACGGTTGGATTTGACAGGATGCTGCGTGACCGTAAGAACACCGACCTGCGTGACCGGATCTACTATACTATGGGACTACTCGCCGAGCGGCGGGAACAATATCCTCAGGCGCTGGACTACCTGCGTAAGTCCATAACGGTTGCGGGGGCCAATACCCAGCAGGTACCTTATACCTACCTGGAGCTGGCCCGTATCAACTATGATCGCCTGGATAACTACGAAGCGGCTAAGGCTTACTATGATAGCGCGTTGGTAATACTACCCAAAGAGGCTGGTGAGTACCGGTTGGTTTCGGACCGGAAGAAAGCCCTTGATGAGTTTGTGACGCAGCTAACTATCGTGCGTACAGAGGATAGTCTGCAGCAGTTGGCCCAGATGAATCCTTTGGCCCTGGATCGAAAAATCGACGCTATTATAGAAGCAGAGGAGAAGCATAAGCAGCAGTTGCTACGTAAAGCTCAGGAGGCTCTGGCCGCATCTAACAACACCGCCAATGCAGGTGTGCCATTGGCCGCCGGTAATGAGCGGCGATGGGAGCTTTATGATCCGGTGTTGGTCAATCAGGGACGGATGGAGTTTCGCCGGTTGTGGGGGAGCCGCCCATTAGAGGATGACTGGCGCCGCTCAACTAAGGATACACGTTCATTTGCTCCGGCGGGGCAGGGGCAGGAAGCGCTGGCCGGTCCGGGACAGCCTCAGAATAGTCCGTCGGCTTCGGCGGCTATGACCAAAGGGTCAGCTGAGTGGCAGGCCCGTCGGGATGAACTGCTGCGTCAGATTCCGGTTGGTGATGCGGCTCTGGCAGCGTCCATGAAACGGGAAGAAGATGCCCTCTACCGCCTGGGAAAGATATACCGGTTTGACCTGAAAGAGTCGGATAAGGCAGTAACTGCTTTTAGTCGTTTGCTTAAAGACTATCCCAAGACGGAGTACCGTGAGGAGTTGTACTACTTGCTGTACCTGTCTATGCCGGAGCAGGATAAAACCCGCTCCCAGTGGAAGGATAAACTTTTATCGGAATATCCGGGTTCTACCTACGCTCGTTTGCTAAATCAGGCTCCCAAGGCTACCGAAGATGGTACAGGTACCGCTTCAACGGCGCCGACTAAGTCTTACGATAAAGTGTACGAACTATATGTAGCAGGTAATTATTCCGAAGGTCTGGCCCAGGTGGAAGATGCACTTACAAAGCATCAGGGCGGGCCGTTGGAAGATAAATTTGCTCTTCTACGAATATTCCTGGTTGGTAAAGTTCGGGGACGAGATGCTTATCTGCAGGCAATCAATGAGTTTATCCGCTTGTATCCTGATAGTGCATTACTACCACGGGTACAGGAGATGCTCGAAGTGACCGGGCAGGCATCGGTACGCCGGAAGTTTTGAAAATGCTATCTTTGCATTGCCTTATTTGATAAGAGAAATAGCTTCCGGTACGTTCTATTAAGTAGAAGTATACATTCCGATTGAAGCTCAAACCCTCAAATAATAATTAAAAACATAAAGATGATTGATTTACAGCGGGGAAAGTACCAGCGAATCATAGTTACTATCTGGCGTTTGGCAGCTATTAGCCTGGCTCTTATCGCATTTTATATTTTTGCTGTCAGCGTTAACCTATTCTGGTTGTTCGGAGGAATGCCAGACCTGAAAACGCTTGAGAATCCAAAATTTGAACTTGCTTCCGAACTGATATCGGAAGATGGCAAGTCAATAGGGAAGTATATTATCGAAAACCGTGCTCTGATTGAGTTCGATCAAGTGTCGCCCCGGCTCATTGAAGCTTTGCTGGCTACCGAAGATGCCCGTTTTATTAAGCATTCCGGTATAGATGTACGAAGCCTGGGACGTGCTGTAACCGGGGTAGTGACCGGTAGGTCCAGTTCCGGTGGAGGTAGTACCTTAACTCAGCAAACCGCCAAGAACTTATTTGAGACCCGTACCGAAAAGTACCGCGGTCACCTGGGTAATGTACCTCTGGTACGTACCGTGATTGCCAAAACAAAAGAGTGGATTCTGTCAGTGATCCTCGAGCGGAAGTATACCAAGCGCGAGATCCTGATGATGTACCTCAACACAAACTCATTTGGTAATAATACGTATGGTATAAAGGTAGCCGCTAAAACCTATTTCAATAAAGAAGCCTGGAACCTGGATGTACACGAAGCGGCCCTACTGGTAGGTATGCTGCAGAATCCTACTTTCTGGAACCCTTTGCGATTCCCCGAGCGGGCCCTTTTGCGTCGTAATACCGTACTGGCACAGATGGTAAAATATAATTTTCTGGGCGAAGAGCAGTTTCAGAACTACAAGGCCAAGCCTCTGGAAATTAATTTTACCCTGGAAAGCCATAATACCGGTCCTGCTCCTTATTTCCGGGAATCTATGAAACCTATCCTTAAAACCTGGGTAGAGCAGTACAACGAAGATAACAACACCGACTACGACTTGTATACCAGCGGGCTACGTATTTATACAAGCATTGATTCGCGGATGCAGCGCTACGCTGAGGAGGCTGTGAAGGAGCATATGAAGCAGCAGCAACAGCTGTTTTTTGAGCACTGGAAAGGCCGTGATCCCTGGATTGATGATAACGGAAAGCCCATGAAGAACTTTATGGAGAGAGCAGTTCGTGTATCGCCCCGCTACATCAGTCTTAAGAGGGAGCTAGGTGAAGAAGAAGCGATTAAGGTGATGCGGACTCCTTATAAAATGAAGGTATTCTCGTGGGATGGTGAGAAGGAAGTAACGATGAGTCCTGTTGATTCCATCAGGTACTATAAGCACTTCCTGCGTACCGGCTTTATGTCCATGGATCCCCGCAATGGTCACGTGAAGGCCTGGGTAGGTGGTATCAACTTCCGTCACTTTAAGTATGACCACGTACGACAAGGTAAGCGCCAGCCGGGTTCTACATTCAAGCCTTTTGTGTACGTGTCGGCCTTGGATAAGAACTTCCTGACACCCTGCTCCCACGTTACTGACCAGCCTGTTACATTTACTTTGGCGGACGGAGTACCTGGTGGTAGCTGGACCCCCAAAAATTCAAATAGTAAGTATTCGTACCAGTCGCTATCACTTCGGCAGGCCATCGGTAAGTCGGTCAATACAGTGAGTGCTTTTATCATGAAGCAGGTGAAGCCTAAAACAGTAGTTGAATATGCTCATAAACTGGGTATTACCAGTGAACTTGATGCAGTACCTGCTCTTTGCCTGGGTACCAGTGATGTGTCCGTATTCGAAATGGTAGGAGCCTACTGTGCATTTGTAAATGGCGGGTACCGTACTGAGCCCATGACCGTATTGCGCATTGAAGATCGATATGGCAATCTTCTACAGGAGTTTTTTCCTAAGGCTAATCAGGAGCTTAGCTCGACAGTAGCCTATAATATGCTGTACCTGATGCGTGGGGCCGTGGAAGATCCGGGAGGAACCTCCCAGCGCCTGCACAGCTACGGTATCACTAAGGATAATGAGATAGCAGCCAAAACCGGTACTACCTCTAACTATTCCGACGGTTGGTTTATGGGTATGACCCACAACCTGGTATCGGGCCTGTGGGTTGGTGGAGAGGATCGTAGTATCCACTTTCGGACCATGGCTTATGGCCAGGGAGCGCGTATAGCTATGCCCGCCTGGGCCATGTACATGCAGAAGGTATACGCTGATCCTACGCTGGTACAGTACCAGAAGGGGGCATTCAACAAGCCTGCTGATTATAAGTTGGATTGCGGAGGCGTTTATTTCGATCCAAATGATACCTACGTACCGCCATCAGTATCTGATGACGAAGGAGCCTTGTTCTAGTCCAGATTAAATAGAAAAGATAGTGTATGCCGGAGGAGAAGTCTTCCGGCATATTCTTTAGTATATCTCACTACCAATCCTAAACCTACAGCTATGCACATACTCATCGCTCCCGACAAATTTCGTGGCTCCTTGGAAGCCGAAGAAGTCTGTCAGGCAGCTAAGGAAGGTATACTGCTGGCTTATCCTGAGGCAGAGGTAACGACTGTCCCGATGGCTGATGGGGGCGAAGGTACTACTTCGGTACTTACTCGCAACGCCGGAGGTACGCTGGTAGCCGCGCAGGTCAGTGATCCTCTGGGAAGATCTATCAGTGCCGAGTATGGTATATCAGCGGATGGGGCTACGGCTTATCTGGAAATGGCATCGGCCTCCGGTTTGCGCTTACTGGCTCCACAGGAGTATAATCCACTGCATACTACCACCTACGGTACCGGCGAACTACTCAGGCACGCGCTGGACAGGGGTGTGCGCACGATTATACTTGGTATAGGAGGAAGTGCTACTACCGACGGAGGAATCGGAATGGCCGCTGCTCTTGGCTATAAATTCCTTGATGGTGCAGGAGCCGTACTTCCTCCCATAGGTAACTCTATGTCAGCTATTGCCTCTATTGATTCTTCCGAAGTAGATACCCGCCTGCGACAGGTTTCTGTTGTTGTAGCCTGTGACGTGACTAATCCGCTTTACGGGGAGCGGGGAGCCGCCTACATCTACGGGCCACAGAAGGGGGCTGATGAGGCCATGGTAAGGCAGCTCGATGCCGGGCTGCGCAATCTGGCTCAGGTGGCCGCTACTACCTTTGAAGAGGATATAAGTCAAATGCCTGGAGCGGGCGCAGCGGGTGGGGTAGGAGCCGGTGCACTGTGGTTTCTGAACGCTAAACTACGGGAAGGTGTCAGGATCGTAATGGAGCAGACCCGGCTGGCTGAGAAAATCGAGCAGGCCGATCTGGTTATAACCGGGGAAGGAAAGGTAGATCAACAGACACTCAGTGGTAAGCTGGTAAAAGGACTAGCTGATCTGTGTCAGGAGAAGCAGGTACCCCTGGCAGTAGTATGTGGTACCCTGCTTATCTCACCGGCTGAAGCTCAGGAAGCCGGTATCACCTATGCAGTATCCGTACTTAACCGGCCACAGAGCCTGGAAGCAGCCCAATCCGTAGCCTTTGAGCGGGTGCGGGAAGCAACTTTTCATTTGGTACGGTTGTTTTATTCTGGGATGAAGAGAGGGTAGTAAGAGCAAATTCAGGGTAGTTTATGCACTATCGTCCATCCCTCTACTTACAAATGCTTTGTTCTATCTGCTACAATTGTGTAGGCAGATAGCTTCCCTTCTTTTTGTGATAGTTTTATATCTACCTCTTGGTTTTATTTGTTGCTAATGGCTGATTTTAATTATAAAGCAGAGCTTGCCAGAATACCGTCCGATCCGGGTGTGTACAGGTATTTTGATGATAAGGATGAGGTAATCTACGTGGGTAAAGCCAAGAATCTGAAAAACCGCGTGAGTAGCTACTTTGTGAAGTCTAACCAGCACGACCGCAAGACCAAGCGACTTGTGAGTCAGATTCGCCGGATTGAATTTACGATAGTACCCACGGAGTGGGATGCGCTACTACTGGAGAATCAGCTGATCAAGCGCTTCCAGCCCCGGTTCAACATACTCCTGCGCGACGACAAGACGTACCCCTTTATCCTGATTACCAATGAGCGGTTTCCCCGGGTAATGACCACCCGACGGATCGATCGTACAGCCGGTACCTACTATGGGCCTTTTGCTAACCTGAGGGCTATGTACGCGCTGCTGGATATGTTTAAGTCTTTGTATAACCTCCGGTCGTGTCACCTGAACCTCTCGAAAGAGAACGTAGAAGCGGGTAAGTTCAAGGTGTGTCTGGAGTACCATATCGGCAACTGCAAAGGTCCCTGTGAAGCTAAGATTACGGAAGAGGAGTACAACGTACAGATTGACCAGATCAACCATATCCTAAAAGGTAATCTATCCCTGCCGCAGCAGTACTTTAAACAACAGATGCTGGATGCAGCCGAGCAAATGGCTTTTGAGCAGGCCCACGAATGGAAAACGAAGATTGAACTGCTGGATGACTTCAAGAGTAAAGCGACGGTAGTGAATCCGCGTATTGGTGATGTAGATGTACTTACTATTGTTTCCGATGAAGATGCGGCTTACCTCAACTTCATGAAGATCACCAACGGCTACGTAGTAGCTACGCAGACGTTTGAAATAAAGAAAAAGCTCGATGAAAGTGATGAGGACCTGCTGGCGATGATGATCGTGGAAATGCGGGAGCAATACGGTACCCAGGCCAAAGAACTTATCTCTAATCTGAAGCCGGATATTGATCTAAAGTTAGATATTACCATTCCACAGATCGGGGATAAGAAAAAGCTGCTGGATATGTCGATGAAGAATGTAATGTACTTCCGGCGTGAAAAAGCAGAACGCAAAGCCGTAGAGGCCTCGGCCACCACCTCACGTAAGGATCGGGTACTTATAAAGCTGAAAGCTGACTTACAGATCAAATCTTTGCCCCACAGGATCGAGTGCTTTGATAACTCCAACATCCAGGGTACAAATCCGGTGGCAGCTATGGTATGTTTTGTGGATGGCAAACCTTCTAAGAAAGACTATCGCCATTTTACCATCAAGACCGTAGTGGGCCCTAATGACTTTGCCTCCATGCGTGAGGTAGTAGGACGGCGTTACAGTCGGGTACTGAGTGAGGGCGATCAGCTACCTGACCTTATCGTTGTGGATGGTGGAAAAGGGCAGCTTAGTGCAGCCTGTGATGCTTTGAAGGAACTGGGACTTTATGGTCAGGTACCTATAATTGGAATAGCCAAGCGTCTGGAAGAAATCTACTTCCCGGAGGATTCATTGCCCTTGTATATTGATAAGAAGTCAGAGTCACTCAAACTGATTCAACAGATCAGGGATGAAGCCCACCGCTTCGCGATTACCTACCACCGTGATAAGCGTAGCCGTAATAGTCTAGTGAGTGAGTTGGAAAATGTAGAAGGCATTGGTAAAGTAACGGCGGCTAAGCTGCTGAAGTACTTCAAGACCTTACGGGCCATTCGGGAGAGTTCCGCTGAGCAACTGGCGGTAGTAGTAGGTAGTGACCGGGCTCAAAAGGTAAGAGCCTACTTTGATACAATAGAACAGTCGTAGGTCTATCAAAATATTGAAAAGCCCTATAAAGCAAAAGGAGTGGCCATATGGCCACTCCTTTTCTATTTTCGAATACTCAATCCTACTAGTACTCCCACAGACCGTGCTCAAGCTCCATAAGCTCCTGCTCGTACTGTAGAGATTTCAGCAAAGCTTCTTTGTCATTCTTGTAGATTGACAGGAAATCTTTGTTGTTAGGGTTAGAGTACTTGATAACACGTCCGTAGAATAAACGAAGATCAAGTGCATCAGCCAGATTTTTGTGCTGAGCCTGGTTCTGGGTGTTATACCAGATGTACTTCTTCTGATCGCTTCTGAACAGACGATCTATATCCTTGTACTTGAAGTAAGCAACAGGTATCTCCATACCGGTTGCTGTGTTCTGCTCGGCTGGAAGTAGAATACCAATACTCTGAATATCCATGTACAGGCGCGAGCGCTTCTTGTCGAAAGTCCACTCTTCTTTCATTTCAAGCAGACTTAGCTGATCCGGGAAGAACTCCTCTTCGGTAGCTGCCATCATTACATCCTGCTGGAAGTCATCGGCGGGCTTAACCTCTTCGACGGGCTTCTCTTCTTTCGCTGCTGCTCCTTTTTTACCCTTTGCGGTAGTAGTAGACTTCTTTGGAGCTGGTGCTCCCCATCCGTCATCCTCCACAGCGGCAGTCTTCTTAGTATCCTTCTTAGGGGTCCCCCAGCCATCATCAGCTGGTTTTTCAGAAGACTTGGTAGCGTCAGCAGGCTTAGCATCCCAACCTCCTCCATCCGCTGGTTGTGGCTTACCAAAACCGGCCGCGATTTCCTCAGCTGACAGCCCTACTGTCTGGTTAGGCATCAGCAGTTTCTTCCGCAGTTGATCCGTAGTAAGCTCCGTCACGCACGAATCCGTAGCGTAAGCAGGGATAAGACCCGCTTTGGCAGCTTCCAGAAGATAGCGGGTAATCTCATTGTTCGATGAAAACATCGGGAGATTTTGCTTCTCTTTCAGGTCAACTCTACGCCAAAGCGTACGCTTCATCATTATATCATTCTGATCAATGGGGCGTGCCGACAGCTGATTGTCTTTCGACTCATCTCTCTCCTGAGCATTAGCTACCGTAGTACCCATTGTCAGTGAAAGGATAGACCATGCTATAACTTTACCATTCATTCTCATAGCCACTGATGTCTTTTTTGATTTTTCTTTATAACGATATAAAACCTAAATCAGTATAACGGAATGATACGAGTTTGGTTCCCCATTTCAACATCGCTGATATTTCCGCGGAAATTCCGGCGCTGTACACCCAGAATCTCTACTACATAACGGTCACCAGACTCGGCCTGCTGAGCCAGAGAAGAAATAGAACCCCCACCATTCAGCGTTATCGGTCCTGCTACACGACGATTACCACGAGCCAGAGAAACCTGGATCTGATTTACGCGGAACTGTGCATCTTCAGGAGAGAAATTCTTGAAACTCTCATCCGCAATAGCAAGTACCTGAAGGCTACGGGCACCTGATGCCGGTACACCGCGACGCTCATCCAGCGCTGCACCGTTCACCCGCACTTCAAGAGATGGCTTGGGTACCCGCGACACGCGGAAATTCTCTTTACCCAGCAGGTTGCCTTGGTTGTTTACATTCAGAATTACCTGAGCCCTATTAGGTACAATAGTGATACGTCCTTTCTGACCGCTAGGGATGATTTCGGCTCCGTCGGCGGTGAAGGTTGGGGCCCAAAGCGCACCCAGTGAAGGGCTCTGAATACTTAGCTTGTTAGAGCAACCCAGGTACAAAGGAGGCAGCGTACCGGTTTCGATCTGGTACGTAGGCTTCGCTACGAAGTACTCATGCTCCAGACGAACCGTAGTATCACGACCTGATGGGGTAGGGAAGGAGATAGTACCTGTCAGTACCCGGCGAGCCAGACCTTCGGCGTTATAGCCACCACCCTGTGCCGTAAATTCGATGATACCTTTACCATTCTCAACCCGAACCGGTGAACCGTTCAGACTCATACGGGGAGTAATACCGCTGGCCGAAGCCGCAATAAACATTTCTCCACGGTACTTGGCGCCTGCTGCTACCACTTTGGATTCAGAGCTGATCATAGCCAAAATCCGGTCAAATTTGATATCCGCGGCTCCCACTTTGCTGGCCAGATACGTAAGTACCTCACCTTCCATACGACGAACGTCAGTTTGCTTCTGGCTAAGTACCGCCAGAGCTGCTGCTACGGGAGTCTGTGCAAAGTTCAGTTCAGCAAAGTCTTTGTTACGCTGGTCTGGGTTGGTGCTGGCAACCGGATCCTGGCTACCATCCAATGCCAAAGGCTGAAACTTCTGATTGCCGTAGTTACTCAGGCTGTTTACATAGTTGTTCAGACGCTGCTTCAGAGCATAGGCTTTACCATTCTTGTTGGCGCCAATCATCATCTGAGCTACTTTTTCTTCTTCCGCAGGGTTTTTGATGGCACCTTGTTCATTCATTCCACCACCGGCTTCCTGAATGATCTGTTGCTTCAGACCATTGATTTCGTTTATAACATCAGCTGACGCTTTACGTACTTCATCAGCCTGTTTCATTACCGTTACGTCGGAAGCGCGGTTACCCGATTTCTCAACAGCGGCTTTAATTCTTAGTACGGTTTCTTGATTTATCTTATTAGCTGCCCCAGAAGATAATTCGAGTGAATTGTTGAGTAGAATGAATTTCTCGATGATAGCCGAACTTACTTGCAGAGCAAGCATTGCAGTCAGTACCAGATACATCATTCCGATCATCTTCTGACGGGGAGATTCTTTTCCACCTGCCATATGGTTCAGTGATCAGTTTTCAGTGAAAGGTTGATTAATTAGTGGGGTCGTGCAAATATCAAGCGTTACCGCGCATTGCAGTCAGCATATTGCCATAGATGTTGTTCAGAGATGAAATGTTAGTTGTCAGTTTTGACATTTCATTCTTGAATACCTGCGATTCTTTGGTAGCATCTGCCATGTTTTCCATGGCCGCTGTAAGGTTGCCGTAGAAAGCGTTCATGGCCTTCAGGTGCTTGGTAGTATCCTGCAACTCTAATTCATATACGGCGTTAAGAGCACCCATGTTCTTAGTGATCAACTGGAACTGCTCACGGTATGACTGGGCGTCACGGGTAGCATCAGCCATGGATGACATAGCACTGATCGCAACACCATATGACTTGTTCATGTCATTGATAGCAACAGAAGCGGACTTTACATTATGTGCGTATTCGTTAGTAGCTACTGTAGCGTCAGTCAGGTCTGACATGCGGCTTACTGTATCAGATAGATTACGGAAACCCTTACCCAGATTCTCAAATATCTCAGGAGAAATCTTGGCATCAGAAAGCATTTTATCCATACCGGCAGTCAGACCATTTCCGGTACCTACGGCTACTGTTCTGCCGGTAGTTACACCTGCGCCTGCGTAGTCATCAGCGAGTTCAGGATATACGCGAGACCAATCTGGATCTTTCTGAACGGGTTGTGCAAATGTCTGTAAAGCATACAGAGCAAAAATTACTGCTTCGGTACCCAGACCGATGGTTAGCATCTCGCTACCACCTTCCCAGTGTTGAATTTTGAAGAGGGCACCAAGTACTACTACTGCGGCACCGGCACTGTACAATGTAGGTAGTACTTTATCGAAGAAAAAACTGGAACCGTTGTTCTTAGCCATACTAATTCGGATTGTTTACAATTATTATAGGTTGTGAATGAAAAGTTTAGAAGAAGTATTTACAAAAGAAGCAGCTTTTCGCTGCTTCTTATTTTTTCGTGTTTGGTTAGCGAAGCCCGCGACCGCGACCCGCGCTGGCACCTCGGCGCCCATCTACATTATCCATAACGCAACGGAAGCCAATGAATGCACGACGCTCGGTTTCGAATTCATAGCTACGGGTACCTGTCTGCAGGTAGTAGGCTACATCTTTCCACGAACCACCTTTGATCACCTTACGTGGCTCTGAAGGGTCGTCGTTCTTAGGGTTCATATCCCACATGATAGCATTGGCATTGTCAGCAAAGGCATCCAGTGTCCATTCAGCTACGTTACCAGCCATATTATATAAGCCGTATTCGTTCGGATTGTAAGCATTAGCCGGAGCTGTGTAAGGGTATCCATCCGCGTCGTAGTTACCACGCTGTGGCTTAAAGTTAGCCAGGAAGCATCCCTTACCGTTCATGGTATAGGGGTTACCCCAGGGGTACTTGGCACTGGCACGACCACCACGAGCTGCCCATTCCCACTCCGCTTCGGTTGGCAGACGGAAAGACGGCGAATAGAACATACCTTCTTTACTGCGGAAGTCATTGTAAAGATTAGTACGCCACTTACTGAAATACTGAGCAGCGACCCAGTTTACACCTACTACCGGATAGGTATCAAAGGCAGGGTGCATATAGTAGTACTCTACCATCGGGTCACCATTGGAGTAGGCAAAGTCCTTCTTCCACACGGTAGTATCAGGATAGTACTTGGTTTTAATCTCTTCTTCACCCAGTACAGATATCGAGTCAACCATAAGAGCGTCTATAAACTGACGGTACTCGTGGTTGGTAATCTCAGTATCATCCATATAAAATGAACTAATCGTAACACGACGGTTCATATTTACCATAGTGGCTGCCAGATCTTCGTCGGCCTGTCCCATCACAAAAGATCCAGATGGAACTGCTACCATCCCTGCCGGTGTAGTCTGACGATAACCTTTACGGGCAGTTGCAGTAATTTCTCCATTTGTGACTCCACTCTCTTCACCTTTTCCTCCGCCAAAGCGCTCTTTGATAAAGCCACAACTCTGCATAAGTACGAGCGAGGCTATCACAAGCAAACTTTTGACTCCGTTCCGATAGAACATGTTTACATTCATGTGGCTTTTGCTATTTTGTATAATTAATGTCAGTTCTAAAAACGTTAACCTGTAATTGAATAGTATACACTATTTGTTGCCTTATTTTCTCCTGTAATAAATTTCTACTTCTACTCGTCCTAACGAAACCTATACATGTTTCGTATATCAGCCCCGGATTTCTTAGTAAAAGCCACAAATATAAATTAAGCTTTGCAAACTGTCTAACAACAATTAGACCAAACCCTCAAAAAAGTACGCCTTCTACTCCTAATACTTTAAAAACGGAATCTGGGGGTACGTACAATAGTTTTTTTGCCCATTTTGGGAGCCGGCAGAGCGTAGGATAGCAGCACTTCGTAAGACGTGGGCGTTTTGACGGTGGTGCCACCTACTACTATGTCATAAGCCCCGGATAGTCGCAGGGACTGGTCCCGCATCAGGTTAATACCTGCCATTACTATGATGGCATCCTGATGACGATAGGTTACTCCTCCCCAATAACGTTCGTTATAGGTTGCCATTGCGCCACCCTCTACCGAAAATTCGTTCAGGTCCGTCTTGACGAGAAAAATAGGCTGAATATCCAGCAGGTACCCGAATTCCAGGAGCATACCGGCATTGAGGTAGTAGGTAGGTACCAGGGGATTGGTAGCAGTTTCTGACCCTAGTTTATATTTTGCTCTGAGCAGGTGTGTGGCCGACAGTCCCACATAGTAGGCGCTGGTTTCGTAACGTACACCCACCGAAGCATCCGGGTGAATTTCGGATACTACGCCGGTTTGAATAAGGGGGTCACCCGGCTCACCGGGGCGAAGGCGGTTGTAGTCAATGGCGCGGCGGTACATACCGGCGCGGGCACCTACTGCAAAGTTGCCGTTGGTAAGAGGAATGCGATAGGCAGCCGAAAGCTGAAAGTCTTGATTGGTAAGCGGACCGAGGCGGTCGTTGAGGGCATAGAAGCCTATGCCTATATTTTTGATGGGAACACTAAGGGAAAATAACTGGGTAGAGGCGGCGCCTCCATCGTCAAAAGTGCCCTGATAACCAGCGTACTGTGAACGGTGTGTGAGCTGAAAGCGGGTAAGTCCGTCGGCACCGGATGCGGCTGGGTTGTAGTAGATTTGATTTAAGGAGAATAAGCTAAACTGTGGATCCTGCTGTCCAAAGGCCCAGTGTGTAAGTAGCAGCAGGGCTACCGCCAGTGTGCGTGAAGTAAACGTGCGCATCATAAAGGTTAAGGTCATATCGGGACATTTTCTCTGTAAAATACTGCTCCACTGCCCAAAAGTTTAGAGAATAACGCATAATCAGGAAAAAAATTGAGAAATACGCAAAAGGCCGGGAAAATTTTCCCGGCCTTTTGCGTATCAAAATGTTACTGGATATTATTCGCTTTTCGAATGTAAAGTTCCAGGGCTCCGGTCATGGAGGGAGCGTTGGGAAGGGGGGCCTGGATGTCCAGAAACAGACCAGCTTCTTCAACCGCCTTGGCCGTTGTAGGTCCGAAGGCAGCGATACGGGTCTTATTTTGTTTGAAGTCCGGGAAGTTGTCAAACAGCGACTTTATTCCGGATGGACTAAAAAACGCAATGATATCATAGTACACATCTTCAAGATCCGACAGGTCTGAGGACACCGTCTGGTACATGGTGGCTTCCGTAAAGTGAAGGTCTTCGGTATCAGCAAATTCGGGAATGTCGTTTTTACGAACGTCCGAGCAGGGGTACAGAAACTTCTCGTTTTTGTGCTTACGAATCAGCTCAATGAGCTCAGCGGCGGTCTTTGTTCCCGAAAATATCTTACGCTTGCGAATAACAATGTACTTCTGTAAGTAATTGGCAGTCTGCTCCGAAATGCAGAAATACTTCATGTCGGCCGGTACTTCAATTCTTCCTTCGGTACAGATACGAAAGAAATGGTCAATAGCATTGCGGCTGGTGAAAATAATAGCCGTATGATCAAGGATGTTGACCTTCTGCTTACGAAATTCCTTGAACGAAATACCGTCCACCTGAATAAAGGGCCTAAAATCAACTTTTATACCATACTTCCGGGCTAACTCATAGTAGGGGGAATTTTCATCGGCAGGCCTCGACTGGCTTACTAGGATGCTTGTCACCCTATTGAGCCGATCCTGATCAAATTTGATGGTCTCACTCATTTATTTTTCAGCATTAAATATCCCTTCGAAATAGCGCCATCTGATCAAAGGGCAAACTTTACACCTATGATGAGGGGGATTATTTCGATGACGCAAAGGTACGAAAATAAATACAGATTTATAAAAGAGCCGCTAGGCTTGATTAGAATGTACAGCGAAATGAATCGCAGCAGGTAAAATATGATGAAGGGAACAATGACAGACTTTTCAAAATCTATTGCCCATACCGGACTGTACAATGAATACGAAAAAGTAAAAATGGCAAATAGTCCAATGAACAGGTACGTGATCTGTAATGCCTTATAGTAGTGTATAGTGACCACCTTATCCAGATTGAGCATACCACCGACCAGTGACATATAGATGTACTTGAGATAAAATAGCAGGAAGCTGATACCAAACAACTTGAAGTAGTCGGTAGTCAGTTCGCCCAGGTCGGTACCTCCGGATAGAATGGTACCTGAATTAAACAGGTTGACCCCGTTGTAGGTAAATACTACCAGCATATAACTGATCACCAGACAGAGCAGGATCGTAAACAGGATCATCTGACTGCTGTAGGGCTTGTTCAGCTTATTAATATCCTCCCGGTCGTCGCGGTCCAGAAAATCCAGTGGGTTGATAAACCGACCAAAAGCAAGGGGGTGCGAATTGTAAGCCAGTACGTTCATGACCAGGATGATCAGCATCACCAGGGCCGAAAAGTCACTGAACGGATTTGAGGGCTTGGGCTTGATATTGATGAGAGAGGTAGGAGTAGCCCGGTCATTCAGCACCACAGGGCTGGCCGTTTTGAGATTGGCTACCAGTACTTTTCGGCCATCAATGCCACTGGACCCGTACAGGGTAAGCAGGATTTCATCTTTTCGATAGGTACGGTACAAGCTATCGATGCTTAGGGTTAGCCACTGACCTTCTTCTGCTTTTTTTTGAAGCGCTCCTTCTACAAAGAGGTAGTTCTGCTTCTGAGTCTGAATAAGCAGGGTATAGTGACGGTTTTTCAGCAGGTCAACCAGCAGGCTGACCGACAGCGCTTCTTCGTGTAGCGAGCGGGTATAGGGTACGTAGTTTTGGTAGCGTGTGCTATATACCAGCCAGTCGTTTTGGTAGTCGTATACCAGGAAGTACTTCTTATCAGGCCCCACCTCATTTACTGCCTTGGCGGAATTAGGGAGTACTAGTCCGATGACAGTAAGTACCAGCAAAAGCAGTGAATGAAAAATTTTCATTGCTAGAAAGAAAGGGCGGAGTTTCCCCAGCCCTTTTCGAAAATATATAGTAGAAGTAATTATTTCTTGCCCAGAGCAACCAGCATGGTCTCACCAATAACGGCAGGTGATTCGGCTACGAAGATACCACACTCGCGCATAATCCGCATTTTAGCTTCGGCTGTATCGTCAGCACCTCCGATAATAGCACCGGCATGTCCCATCCGACGACCCTTAGGAGCAGTCTGTCCGGCGATGAAACCAACTACTGGCTTTTTGTTACCATTTTCCTGTACGAAACGGGCCGCGTCTGCTTCCATGCTACCCCCGATTTCACCGATCATAACAATAGCTTCTGTTTCGGGGTCGTTCATAAGGAGTTCTACGGCTTCTTTGGTGGTAGTACCAATGATAGGGTCACCTCCGATACCGATAGCGGTAGTTTGTCCAAGTCCGGCGCGAGTTAGCTGGTCTACTGCTTCGTAGGTAAGTGTACCTGATTTTGAAACCAGACCGATAGTACCCTTTTTGAATATAAAACCAGGCATGATACCCACTTTACATTCTTCAGCGGTGATGATACCAGGGCAGTTAGGTCCAATCAGACGGACGTTCTTGCCTTTGAGATAATTTTTGGCCATCATCATATCTTTGGTAGGGATACCTTCGGTAATACATACGATTACACCGATGCCCGCGTCAGCGGCTTCCATAATAGCGTCACCTGCAAATGCGGGCGGCACAAAAATAATAGATACATCAGCACCAGTCGAACGTACTGCCTGATCCACTGTATTGAAAACCGGGCGCTCGAGGTGACTTTGGCCTCCCTTGCCAGGTGTTACTCCACCGACGAGGTTGGTACCGTATTCAATCATTTGCTGGGCATGAAAAGAACCCTCTGAACCAGTAAATCCTTGTACAATAACCTTTGAATTTTTATTTACTAAAACGCTCATGTTATAGATCGGTTTTTTTGGTAAAAGTAGAACGAAAAGCCCTAAGTAGCAAAACGTGGTTATAATTGTCCTTAGATTTTGTAAATTGCTTTAATGTATCCTTGTTTAATAGAAAGACCTTCAACGATGATTACACACATAATATCTGACTTCATTCTATTCATTACAGGCCTCGTAGTGTTTGTGGTTTTCTTTCAAAAACAATCCATCTACAATAGATTGCTGTGGGGGATATTTATCCTGAGTATTGCCATGACATCCCTGGTGGGTGCATTCCTATTCGCCGGGTTTGATACGCTGGAGCCAATCCATAACTCACTCCAGAGGCTGGAGTCAACCCTGGGCGCAGTATGTATGGTTGTGGCGTCGTGGGGACTGATTATGCTCACCGAAACGGGACGGCTTACCTTCTGGGGGACCATCGGGGCAGGCAGTGGCATCTTCTTCGGGTTGCAGTGGTTCAATCTGGTAGCTATGGTACAGGTAGTACAGCCACTTTGCCTGGTCATCACCCTGATCATTGCGTGCTGGGGGCTGCTCCGTAAGCAAAAGAGCGCGCTATGGGTGGTATTTTCAATGACGCTACTGGCTTTGGCGGCCAAGGTGACCAGCTTGTCGCTGCCTTTGCATCCGATCGATATTAATCACTACCTGATAGCACTCGGAATATACTGTGCCGGCAAAGCGGCACAGAATGAGTACCAGATCTTATTTAAGTAAGCCTACGAGCTCAACTACTAAGGCTGCGGAATTACGGGCGGCTACTTTTACAAAGTTAAGCATGTCTTCACGGGCATTGCCGTCGGCTTTGTCGCTCAGGCTGCGGATCACGATGCAGGGTACCTGCTGTTGCCAGCATACCTGAGCTACCGCGGCACCCTCCATTTCGGTGGCGTCTGCCCCAAAATCTCTGCGTAACTGCTCTACTTTTTCGGCTGATGATACAAATACATCGCCCGTCACAATACGTCCTGTAATAACCCTGGGAACCCGGCGGCTGGCTGAGGTCGGTTGCAGCGTTACCTTGCTTACGGCCGTCAGCGTTTTATTTAACAGAGAAGAATCAGCGGGGAAGAAGTCAGGATTGAACTCACCGGTAATAGGATTCCGGGTCTGACGGGTAGCCTGCTTCTGAAACGTAATATAGCCAAAGTCATGGTGGCTGGTCTCTTTGCCTATCACAATATCCCCCGGCAACAGCTCCGGATTGATACCACCGGCTATACCGGTAAATATTACTTCGGAGGGTTTGAAAGTCTGTAGAGCCAGGGTGGTAGTCATGGCAGCGTTTACTTTGCCTACTCCGGTCAGGGCTATCACTACTTGTCTTCCGTTGAGCTCACCCGTCGTAAACTGGATACCATGAATAGTATGCTTCTTCGCTTTTTTGACCGATTGTTCCAATAGCTTCACTTCATCATCAAAGGCACCCAGCAAGGCCGTGACGGGGCGGGACTTATAGATCTGGGCATTAGATACCGCAGGAATTCCAACAATAAACAGGACGAGAAATACGAGTAGGGGGCGTTTTGTAAAAATATACATGGTACTTAAATTAATGACTTACTGTAAGTAAAGATAGGATGGCAAAAGCGTCAATCACCAGTAGCGTCGGTGACAGTTCACGGTACTTACCGGTGGCAAGTTTCAGAGCAGTCCAGCTCAGGAAGCCCCAGATAATCCCCTGTGTAATAGAGTAGCTGAATGGGATCAGCAGCATGGCTATAAAGGCCGGTATGGCTTCATCCATAGCCAGCCAGTTGATGCGTACAACGGGTCGGATCATGTAAGCGCCCACTATGACCAGCGCCGGAGCCGTGGCAATAGCCGGTATTACCGACAGCAGTGGGGACAGAAACATAAAAGGCAGAAAGCACAAGGCCGCAAAAACGGCCGTTAAGCCCGTTCGCCCGCCCTGTTCTATCCCTACGGCCGACTCTATATAAGCCGTACCGGGGCTACTGCCCAGTAGGCCACCCAGTGTAGTAGCTACGGCATCGGTCAGCAGGGCTTCGTTGACATTCTGCGGCTCTCCGCTGGCATCTTTCAGGTTTGCGGCCTCGGCTACTCCCACAAAGGTAGACAGGCTATCGAACAGGTCAGTAAACACAAAGGCAAAGATAACCGGCCAGAGTGACCACTGCAGTGAACCCACCAGATCCAACCGGAAAAGTAGGCTGAAATCGGGTGATGATATCCATCCACCCCAACTGATAAGAGGTACCGCTCCACCCCATACTCTGCCGATAAGGGCAGCCAGCAGGGTAGTAGTAGTGATACCTATGATAATGGCGCCTTTGACCTCCCAGACTACTAAGGCAGCCGTCAGAAAAAGCCCAACGATAAAGGTAGCCGTAATGGCATTGTTGACCGGGGCTATACCTACCAGCGTAGCAGGATTATCAACGATAAATCCGGCATTGGTAAATCCGATCAGGGCGATAAAGAAGCCGATGCCGGCGGCTATGGAGTGGCGAAGCGGTTGAGGTATAGCCCTGAGCAGCAACGTTCTGACCTTGAAAATGGACAGTAGGAGGAAAATTATCCCCGCCCAGAACACAGTACCCAAAGCTGTCTCCCAGGCAAGTCCCATTCCTTTTACCGCCGTAAAGGTAAAGAAGGCATTGAGCCCCATACCCGGTGCTACGATGAGTGGGTTACGGGCGTAGAGTCCCATCATCAGGCTACTGAAAAATGACAGCAGAACCGTAGCTGTAAGTACCCCGCTGAAGGGCATTCCGGTCTGGCTCAGTATAGCCGGATTGACCACAATAATATACATCGTAGCCAGGAAAGACGATAGACCGGCTATGAGTTCGGTTCGTACGCTGGTGCCGTTACGTGAGAGGGCAAAGTAGCGTTCAAGCATGGGACTGAGGGTTAATTTACCCCCGAAAATCGCGGATTTATTACATTATTACTAATCGAGCCGAATGTATATGACATCCCGAATGAGGACCCGAAGCGAAAGTTGGTAGGTAACTGCCGGTTGTTGAGCAGGATTTCGCTGGCATCACCTTCACTTTTGGCCAGGGATATCTGGTTGTTGATCAGGCTGAAATTGCTGTGTAGCCATACCGAAAGCCCCTGAATCACCCGCCAGTTGAGGTTAAGGCCCAGGCTCAGGCTGTTTTTGCTCATGTCGTGCAGGTACTGGTAGCCGTTCAGTTCAGCATTAAAGGTCCCCCAGGGCTCAGTGATACCCATGATACCCGTTATCTGGTGGTAAGGTAGTGTTTCATTCTGCTTATCGTAGATAGTTGTTTCGAGGTAGTTGAGCCTGCGAAATCCGGTTTGGTAAATACACCGGAACTGACGCCGCATGACCTCCGAGACCGGATAAAAGCTGTACTCGATCGCTGGAGCTACGCTATGCGAAAAGTCAATATTCTGGTATACCGAGTGGAATCCTTTGTAGAAGCCCCCCGCCGCCCAGTGATCAGAAAAGCTTTTGACGTAAAGAGCAGATAGCCCGTAGTTGGTATTGCGTGCGCTTACTTCTTCTCCATCTACCACGTAACGGTTAAAGTACTGGTTATGGTAGCTATATAGGGAGAACTTTGATGCTTCGGTCACCCGGTTGATGCTTAGTTCGGTGTGGATAGAGGTGTTCTTCTTGTTACTCTCGCTGTTATACGAACCGCTGCCTCCCAGCCTGAATACCCAAAAATTCCACTTGTCTTCAACCGGAGCGTCTGCTACGGCTTTTCTTTCCGGAAAGTCTATGGATACTGACTTCATCAGTTCCGAATCCAGTATGTATCTGACCAGGCCCATCTTGATGTTTTTGACAAGGGCCTTCCGGATGATATCCTTTGTATCAGCTAATTGAGTAGCAAATTGTATGGTGTCACCAATACTGGCGTAGCTGTTATGTCCGATAAAGGTCAATGTATATTCAAATCCACCGGAGCCGGTAGGCATGCCGTTGACCATAATCTCAACATCGGCTACGTAACGGTCCCGTACAAAGTCAAAAAAAGTAAGCTCTGAACGGACGTAGTCACTGTGGCAATTGGTGGTACAATTGAGATAGACTCTCGGAGGAGCCAGATACTGAGCGTAGGTACTCTGGAGAATACTGGTACTAAATAGAAGCAATAAGACCAGGTAAAATAATTTCATACTGTAGTGGGTTAGTACCGCTACAGTATGAAATTATTGTGCCTGGAACAGATAGATCAGAAACAAAATTAATCGAGGCTAGGGTGCTTGCGGTGGTGATCAGTAGCATCCTGGTAGGCCTTGGCAACGGCCAGTACCTTATCTTCCTTCATCAGCTGCCCCATAAAGGTAATGCTGGTAGGGGTGCCCTTCTGAGTGAATCCGTTAGGCAGTACTACGCACGGATGTCCCGTCAGATTGGTGATGGTAAGGTTCCCCCCGCCGTAGGTCGGTGACAGGTATACGACTACGTTGGCTGTCTTGAGCGTCTGGTACATATCCTGGATGAGCTTTGTCCTGAGCCGGTTAGCCTGGATGTACTCAACGGCCGGTATAAACCGGGCCGCCCGGAACACATTCGGCCAGGCATTCTTGATCTGACGTACCATCAGGTCGTCACGGTTGGAGCGGGTGAGATCGTCAAAAGCCGCCGCGGCTTCGGCCGACAGGATAATGGTCATATCACCGGCCGGATAGCCAGCGGGTAGCTCCATCGGTACCAGTTCAGCCCCTAGTTTGCGGAGTGTTTCGAGCGTAGCCTGGTCGTTGGCCTTGTTAGGGTAATCCGCTTCAAAAGCTTTTTTCAGGTAGCCAATGCGGGTACCTTTCAAGTTTTGTAAAGGAGCATAGTTAAATGGTGCCTCAATAATCGTAGCATCCAGCCCATCGGGGCCGTAGATGGCGTTGAATACGTAGGCGCAGTCTTCTACCGAGCGGGTAATGGGCCCAATCTTGTCCATGCTCCAGCTCAGGGCCATGGCTCCGTGGCGACTCACCCGGCCGTAGGTAGGCCGCAGGCCGGTAGTACCACATACCGTTGAAGGTGATACGATAGAACCGAGGGTTTCGGTACCGATGGCAAAGGGTACCAGACCTGCCGATACCGCTGAGGCCGAACCAGCCGATGAGCCACTCGAGCCAGCTTCCATATCCCATGGGTTGCGCGTCATACCACCAAACCAGACATCACCCCAGGCCAGCGCACCCAGCGTCAGCTTGGCACATAGTACCGCGCCGGCCTCTTCCAGTCGCTTGATTACGGTAGCATCCAGATCCAGGGTCTGGTCTTTGTACGGCATAGCACCCCAGGTTGTTTTATAGCCTTGCTTGGCTAACAGGTCTTTGGCTCCGTAGGGGATACCGTGCAGCGGTCCGCGGTACTTCCCGGCCTTGATCTCCGCGTCGGCCTTGCGGGCCTGAGCCAGGGCCAGGTCTTCAGTTAGGGTAATGACGCAGTGTAGCTTGGGATCGTACTTTTTGAGACGTGCGATGTAGAACTTCGTAAGATCCTCGGAGCTGATCTGTTTTGTACGGATTAGTTCTGACAATTCAGATACCGTATAGAACGCCAACTCTTCACTGTTTTTGGGTAGTACTACCTTTCCGGCGGGACTGCGACGAAACGGCTTGCGTGTCTGGTCGATGGTGAAGCCGGTAGGTATAGGATTGAACTCCAGTGCGGGCGCTACATCATTGGTGAGCTCAACCTTTCGTATCTTCTCGTAGCTTTCCCGTGCGTCGGTGAGTTCGGTAAGCATTGAGTCCCGCTCAGCCTCGGTAAACGACAAACCAAATAGTTCAGAGGCCTGATTGACCAAATCGGTGGTAATGGGGCGGGGCGGATGTACCGTCAGGAAAGAGCCGAGGGTAAAGCTGCCCAGAAATCCGGCGCCCAGCAGGAGGCGCTTTGTAGTTTTTTGCATGTAGTTACGTAAATCTAAGTATTGATGGGGTTGCAGCCGACGAAAATACGAAAAAGTTAGTAAAACAAGAGAAGGTATGGCAAGAGCCGCTGCTAACTTATTCGCTTTACAACCGTCAGGATATGACGCACCAAATATACATCGTTGCGAGCGGTGATAATCTCAGTTTATACCTTTCCACCGCAATAGTTTTCTCTCCAGTTCAGGTATGTATATCTGATCTGAATTGTAATATACATCGCCATCAGTAGTATTTATTAACAAAAACTGATGCCCTCTCTTGTTTACGAACATTCGCACAACCTGGCCATTCTTAAGTTTGAAGGTCCCCTTTGCGTAGTCGCCGGCAGCAAATCCATTCAATTTATAAGAAGTTGGTGGTAGGCTTTTGACCAGCCTCAAGGCTACTACATCCTGTTTTTGGATTGTCATTCCGTAAGAACCTTTGATCTCAATGGAGTCTTCGTTCAGAATAAGCTCATTGCTCTGAAAATCATTTAGCGTTTCCAATCCTATAAAGACGGCTATAAGTAGTAAAATGCCTCCTGTGATATAAGATATTAACCTTTTGCCGCCAAATGCCTTTGTATAGGACGTGCTTTGAATAACCATCCAGGAATAGGCAACCAAAGGATAGGTGATCATGAATAGGCTGGCCCAATTGGTATTGATCAAACTAATCACCCAAGTCTCTACAAAAAGGGACACTCCTAGTATAATATGGAACAGCTTAAAGTAATTCAGGTACCCATTGATATCGACATTCGCCCTTTCTGCATCTGACATCGTGTTGTAACCTGATAGTATGTACTTCGCGTTTTTTCTGGTTACTATAAATCCAATAGACGTAAATATGACCGATAGGAATAGGGCGACGTAAATCATTATATGAATACTGGATTTTTTACTAACAAATTATTTAAGCCATCGTTAGCACAAGGCTATCTTAAATTTTTTGGCTATATATTACTTCACACTCTCTTTACTCTTTAAAGCCGGTAATGGGTATTTCCATCATAACGATATACTCCGTCTATAGTACCATACCAAATACTGCCATCCTTAGCTTCTAAAATTCCGAAAATCATTCCTCTATTATCTTCATCTTTTGATATTATATCGGTTTTAATTGGCTTTTTATCAGACAACGACTTTTCATCATAACGGGAAAGTGCCCATCTTCCACCAGCACCTTGTGAACTTGTCCAAATGTTACCTCTCTTGTCTTCGTAAACATTCCCAACAAAATCCTCGGTGATATTGGTAAACGTACTGCCGTCATAACGCCAAAGACCATCAGTTCCACCAAGCCATACATTGCCTTTTTTATCTTCAATCATAGTACGGACATTCGTAAAAGTTTCGCCGTTATGGGTTAAAGTGGTAAACGTTTTTCCATCATAAACGAAGGCCTTGCCTTTTGTGCCAAACCAGAATTTACCTGTATTGTCTTCAATGATTGAATAAACAACATTATTATCACTATCAGGGGGACTGTTAATCCTTCATTCATTTTATAAGTTTGAAAGAATTTTCCATCATACCGGCTTGCTCCGCTTGGAGTTCCAAACCAGATATTGCCTGATTTATCTTCATAAATACAAGGGACCTGAAAATTAGAACATGTTGGGAAATTATAATTGGTACTAATTCAGAATTCTTTGCAACATGATCTGAATGTTGGACAAATAGAGCCAGCTCACCGAAGAGCATACTGTGTGTTCATAATCCTTGACTATCCGCCGGAAAAAATTTGTCCACCCAATCGTCCGTTCAACTACCGCCAGGCGGCCCGGCCAGCGCTTGGCTACTGGTACAAAACCCAGCACTGACTCAGGTCGGGATGCTTTCTGAAAATCAATGCTCCAACGAGCCAACTCGGCAGCGAAAACACCATTGTAAGCCTGATCTCCCAGTACTTTCTCCAACCGCTCGCCCATCCGCCATAGTACATCGCCAATCAGTGTGCAGCTAGTAGGCCCATCCGCTTGGTTGGCGGAATGAACATGGGCTACCCATAGACGCCCCTGTGTATCGACAACGAATTGTCTTTTACGTCCATTGACGCGTTTGTTTGGGTCAAGCCCACGCTCTTCACAAATCATTGGCCCTAGCTTAACACTCTGCGAGTCAACACATACTAATGATGGGGTAGGCATTCTGCCAAACCGCTTCCGGTCAATCTCATTGAGTGCCGCATTGATTCGCTCAAACGTACCCTCGCGCTTCCATACATCAAAATAGTAGTAGATTGCCTGCCAGGGGGGCCAGCAGTGCGGCAGGTTGCGCCACTAGCAGCCAGTTCGTAGCAGCCATAGAATGATGTCAATAATTTGCCGTAAATCATGCTTTCGCTTGCGATTTAGATCAAAGAAAGGCGAAATTGCAGCCCATTGGGAGTCGGTCAGTGGTTGCCACTGTTTGGTCATAGCTTTGCATTTTGGTCGATACAAAGTTGGCACGACTCTCAGTTATTTCAATTCCCAAACATGTTCTAATTCACCTGTTAATAAGAATAAAATGCAGCTATTCCATAAAGATCTTACCCCGACTGTGACGTTTCACGCTTTCATTAAGACTGTTAAATAATTGCCTGGAATCTTCATTTACCATTTCAATACCTATGCAGGTTAGTAGATATAGACTAAATATCGAATTGACATTTTCAAGGATATAGTTCCTTTCAAATGTAGCCTGATCTTTTGTCCCTTGATCCCATTTCTGAGACCGAACCATAGTTAGTTTATCTATTTTTACCTGGTTCTTCGTAACATCTTTCTTCAACTCAGATAGTTGCTTATCAATAGTTTTAATTTCGGCATGAAACTTGTCAAATACTATCCTTTCGTATCGATCTCTTTCTTCGGTAAGTGGAGAATTCTTGACCATTGATTTAGAATAGTCTTCTGTATTGATTAGCAATTCGTTTTCCCCTTCCCAAAAGAACCAGTACGATTTATCACTATTATGAGCATCTGCTAAGTAGTAAGCATCTGTTTCTTTGATTTTGGAGTTGTTATAGAAGAAGCTATCACCTTCTACCGGAATAGTGGCGACGAACTGAGAATCAAAATAATTATTATATTTATACAGGTTCAGGCTTGTGGGAACTTCGGATCCGTCAAATTTACCAGTAAGTATAAAGTTTTGGCAGAAGCCTGAATTGGCTACTACCATAGTGATGACGACAACCAATGCATATCGTATTTTATAGCATTTCATAATGTTACAGATTTTCATGAGTTAAGATGAATAGCTCTGAGTCAACAGGTCGTATTGAGGAATTAGAACCCTATCCAGTATTTAGCACCTTACCTCATTCCGCCAGTGCCCGGTCCAGCACCTGCCGTACTCTTGGATCACCTGGGCGTGGCGCATCCGCATTGATCACTTTACCATCTTTACCAATCACCATGTAGCGAGGGATGGATTTAAGCTTGTGTTCCTGAAGAAACTTTGATGTCTCGGGTTTAAGGACTTTGAAACTGTTCATGGCAAGATTAACTTCTAAGCGCTCGGAAGCTTTACTCCACTTCATATAAGTATCATCCATGGATAAAAACACCACTTCCAACCCTTTCTTTTCATAGTCATGCAGAAGGCTTTTGGAGTGGGGCATCTCTTCAATACAGGGGGCACACCAACTGGCCCAAAAGTCCAGGAAAACCACTTTTCCTTTTTTACTTGCCAAAAGTTCTTCAATGGTTATTTGCTCCCGGTTGTATGTCAGTAGGTGTAGATTCGAGGGTTTTCGGCTGAGCAGTTCATCTTTCTGGTATTTCGCCTGTGCTTGCCGAACGAGCGTAGAATCCTTAACCAGACCCACAAATCTCTTCAGGTAAGTATCTATTTCGTCTGGGAAATACAGGTCAATCTTATTAAGACTGGTGAAGAGCATCTGATCTTTCACCGCAGGGCACAGCAGGGAAGAATTAGTTGCCTTAGTGAAACTTTCCCTAGGATCTCTTAGATGAAACTGGTTGGCTACGGTCCATTTGGCTCTGGATGTGATGTATTTCTTCTCAAAGTTGTCCAGACACTGATTAAAATATTCATCCTGAAAACGCTGCTTCCTGAATCTACTGTTGAGCTCGCTGGCCGCCTGAGCTGAATCGAGCGAGCCCGACATGATTTCCAGCTTTAGTAGCAGGTTTGAATACTTTTGTTGATAAAAGTTGTATGTAGCCTCTGAAACCTGTTCGTGGTTACGTAGTGAGTCGAGAATCTGCTGGCTGTAACTCTGTATGTTTTTAGTAGAAGCTAGCAGTTCGCTTCCCACTTTGTTTTCAAGTTCTTCCAGGTACAATCCTTTTTCATACCCTTTCCTTGCGAGTTGCCGTTCGTTCTCTTTGGGATCATCGAAAAAGTGCTTGAAGGCTGCCATGCGGGTGTTATCGGCCATGCCAGCAGTCAGGCAAGTACCCGGATGTTTTGTATTGAACAGGGCTTCTACATTTAAGTCCTGCGGAGCATAGGTAACGGTTGAATGTTTGACGACAACGGGTTTGCCTGGATCGAAACTCATAACCAATGAGTCACCCTTATGTACCAGAAAGTCCTGAAATTCGAAGAAGCTTAGATAGCGTCGGACCATTACCCAATCGGACTGGGTCGAATAAGTTGCTACCTTGTTTTTTGCTATTTCATTAAATCGAAAATCTATTCGATCAAAACTGTCATATAAAGCGATATATTCAAGCCTTCCTCTATTGGAATTAGTTTTGGTCTTTAACATACTGTTGAACTCCGGCTTGTCAACGAACTGGATATGAATAACGCCGGGTCCAGTCCTTTCATCGCTACTTTCAGTGGCTGCTGTAGTGGCAACATGTTCCTGGGAATGCTTCGTACAACCAAGAAGAAGAATGAAAATAAGTATCTGGGTTAAATTGAAAAAGCAAAGTGCTAGAGGCTGCATAGTCAGATAGCTTTTTTGAAGTTGTGTGGCAGGTTCATAAAGTTTAACCAAGGCTTTTGCGAATGGAGATTAGGATGCAGTAGAAGTTATGGAGAGGGGATAACACACTCTTTCCAAAGAACGGAGATTGACTTCCTTAGCAGTATAAATTAGAACTAATTTCTTAGTTTTTTTATCTAACGGTCATTATACCGCCTATGTTCAGGATCTACCCTAACCGAGCTGCTCTTGAACGGATATTGTACTCAACATTGAAATACGCCCGTTTTTGTAAGTGATGCTTTACAACAAAGGCTGCTGTAGTAGTACCTGCAGTGGTGTCAGGTAAGTAGTAGTAGCCGTGTGCATGGTTCGCTCTTAGTCTTGATCTAACTCTTCTTTACTCGCGCCACCCTACCGGCATGGCCGAGGTTTGCTTCTCGGTATCCAGGCAGATAGCCGTGTAGGGACGACTGCGAGAGGAAGGGTCTAGTATTTCAATCATAGGGGATACCGGGTCCAAGGGAGAGGGTTCGGGGTTAGGCAGCCGACGGAACATAGCATAGAATATCTGGTCCACTCCCGATATCATATTGCCGCTTTCGTCCACTCCTCCTCCATAGGGGATACCACTAGTATCTTTACGATCTAGCCAGTATCTCTTCGTCGAGACGGCAGAAGCCGTAAATAAGCCCACTACTAGTTCCTGAGGATCTGCCCCATTCTGCACATTGCCGACAGAAGCGGTGGGAGGTAGATCGGCCACACCTCCATTGTTCTGGGTCTGCTCCTGCAACTCTTTGAAAAAGCGATAAGCAGAGGACGTCAGACTAGACTGCCGTAGCTCTACCAGAGAACCGTGTTGTTGGTAGAATGGAATCTTGGCTGCAATATGGTTAGCAATGGGAGCTCCGTCTGTATAGCCGTCAGCAAATATGTTAAGTTCATTATTAAAAAAGATAGCCCAACACTTGGTCCGGCAGCGATAATCATATACCCAATATGGTAATACTCCCCCATTATATTGTGGTGGTGGAGGTGGTGGATAATAACAATCTTCCAGAATAGAATCGCCTAATATAAAGTACCAATAGCCATTAGGATCGTATTTTACGATAACGTTATTTATAGAATATAACCCTCTCTCGCAGGTTCTGCACCATTCCTGCTTTTCCCATAGCTTCCAATCCCACTTGTAGTAGTTAGGCTGCCCCTCCGGGTCCTGCGTATCAATGTAGAAATCGTGTGCCGCACGGTAGCCGTTCAATAGTGTAGGAGAGAGGCTGTTGGGGTTGAATTCGGCCCGCACCTGTCCGATGGAGGGTACATCGGGCATGATCTGTTGCGTGGACTGGTAGGAAGTACCATCACCATCACTGAGGGTGAATCGTAGCTGGTAGGCATGGCCCACCTGCCCCCGAACATCAGCGGGAAGGGCGTACACGCCATCGTATGTTTCGTGGGCTTCAATGACTTGCGAAGAATCTACCACAACCTGTACTTTAGCCTTGGTAAGAGCCATAAAGCCGGGCCGGCCAGTAACGGGGTCACTCTTGGAGCGGTTGAGCCGGATGATCTGCGGCTCGGGCAGATTGGTGATGGTACCATCTACAATAACAACATTCAGATTACCTGGTAGTTGCGGATCGTAACTATCTACGCAGCCGGAAAGCAGGAGCAAAGTCAGAAGTAGAGGTAAAATGGCCCTGGAAGACATAGAGTGAGGTAGATGGTGGGAAATAATTGGTGCTAAAAAGGTAAAAATTTTCAGTAGTAAATAAAAGTTTAATTATATTTCTTCACCTTATTACACTACGGTTCCTTCCTACCCTCACCACCACACTATGACCCGACTGTACCTGCTGCTGTCTTTCCTCTTCCTATTGACCATTCCGGCACTGGCCCAGCTGAGCCACACCCTCTCGGGTACCGTCCGTGACTCGGCTTCGGGGCGCCCGCTGATGCGCGCCGCTATCATCATTGATTACGAGAGGACCACTACTGGTACCTACACCGACAACGACGGCCACTACGCCATCAAAGTACCCGCCGGACAGCGCATCCTGGTGGTACGCTATGTTGGCTACGTCCCCTTCCGCACCACCATCCGCGTCACCGGCGACACCCGCTACGATGTAAATCTGCCCAGCGTGGCCAGCCAGCTCGAAGAAGTAGTAGTGACCTCCAAAGCCTACGACCGCACCGTACGCCAGCCCCTGCTGGGCGTCACCCAGATCAACATCGCCACTCTCAAACGCATGCCTGCCGCCCTGGGGGAGGTAGATATCCTGCGCAGCCTGCAGATGCTACCGGGCGTGACCAGCGTGGGCGAAGCCGCCAACGGAGTGAATATCCGCGGTGGTACCACCGACCAGAACCTGATTCTGCTGGACGATACCCCCATCTTCAACCCCACCCACATGTTCGGCATGTTCTCGGTGTTTCCGCCCGATGCCGTCAGCGGTCTGGACCTCTACAAGGGCAACGTGCCCGCCCGCTACGGCGGAAGGGCCGCCTCGGTGCTGGACATCAGCCTCAAGTACCCCGACCTGGAGCAGACCCGCTTCAACGGGGGAATCAGCCTGGTCGCCAACCGGCTCACGCTGGAGACGCCCCTGATCAAGGGCAAGCTGGGCTTGCTGGTATCGGGACGCGGCGCCTTCAACGACTACCTGCTGCGGATGCTTTCGCCCCGCTTTGACCACATCCGGGCCAAGTTCGGCGACGGGACCACCAAGCTCTTCTGGCGGGTCAACGACCGCAATACCGTCACAGCTATGGGCTACCTGAGCTATGATCTGTTCCAGACCAATCTGCTGGGGAGCCTGGCCAATGTCAACTCGGTAGCTACCAAGTATGAGCACAAGACCGCTAACGCCATGGTACGCTGGTTCCACGCTTTCTCGCCCCGGCTCAACCTGCAGACGACGGCTCTGGTGGCGCAGTACGTACCCAGCATCCTCTCCATTGAGGATAGTACCAACAATGAAGTGGTACTCAAGCAGGCGCTGCTGCAGCGGCAGCTCAAAACCAACCTGAACTACCAGCTCGAAAACCAGAAGATCGAGCTGGGGCTGAGCAGCACCCACTACGGGCTCAATCCGGGGGAGCTGATCCCTAACCAGAGTCCGGCGGTCAGGTACCAGCGCACGCCCCCGGAGCAGGGGCTGGAGCTGGCCATTCACCTGGAAGACGAGATCAGCCTGACCGAGCAGCTGGCCGTGTCGGCGGGGGTACGTTACTCGCACTTTCAGAACCTGGGACCATCGGTAGTGCGACGCTACACCACCGGAGAGATCGTGGACGTAACGACGGTAGTGGACTCGGTGCGCTACGGAGCCGGTAAGGTGACGGCGCAGTACGGGGGCTTTGAGCCGCGGCTGGGTCTGCGCTACGCGCTGGGGGCCAATGCCTCACTAAAGGTAGGCTACAACCTGATGCGGCAGTACCTGCAGGTGGTCTCCAATACCACTACACCGCTGCCTACCTCCCGCTGGAAAACCTCCGATGCTCATATCCAGCCGCAGGTGAGCCAGCTGTTGTCAGCGGGCTACTTCTTCAATTCAAAAAACAGTATCCTGGAGCTGTCGGCGGAGGTGTACTGGCGCACTACCCGGCACGTGCTGGACTACAAGCCGGGAGCTAACTTCCTGCTGGACCCCTACCCGGAGACCAGCCTGCTCTCGGGCCGCAGCCGGGCCTACGGGCTGGAGACCATGCTGACCAAGAAGAAGGGGGAGCTGACCGGCTGGGTCAACTACACCTACGCCCGCACCTTCAACCAGGTGGTGACCGGAGCGGACTTCCACCAGCGGATCAACGGCGGCGACTGGTACCGTGCCAACTATGACCGCCCCCACAGCCTCAACGCCAGCCTGACGATCAACCAGGGCAAGCACCACAGCTTTTCATTCAACATCGCTTACAGCACGGGCCGTCCCTACACGGCACCCGAGGGTTTTATCCGCTACCAGGACAGGACCTATCCCTTCTACAACCGGCGCAACATGCAACGGCTGCCCGACTACCACCGCCTGGACTTCGCCTGGAACATCTATAACCCCAGCATGCGCTCTAAGCGCTGGCAGAGCCACTGGACCTTCACGGTCTACAACCTGTACGGTCGCAAGAACGCCTACTCGATCTACTACCGCACCGAGGGGCAGGCGACCAACCCCTACCGGCTGGCTATCTTTGCCGCCCCCATTCCGAGCCTAACCTATAATGTTAAGTTTGAGTAGATGAAAAAGCTCCTGTTAAACTTAAAAGAAAAGGCATGGGTGGTCGTGATGGCCATATGTCTTGTGCTGGCGGGTTGTGTAGATGCTTTTGATCCACAGGTAAAAGCTACGGTGGATGTACTGGTGGTAGATGGTATGATTACTAACCTGCCCGAGCCGCAGATTATCCGCCTCAACCGCTCCCGCGCTGATCCGGTCACCGGTCGCTTTGGTACGGCTCCCATTACGGATGCTACTGTGGAGGTAGTTGTCGATTCGGCACAGGTGGTAGCCGCTCATGAAACCGTGGCTGGTAGCTACCGGCTCCCCAGTGACTTCCGGGGGCAGGTGGGACGTGCCTATCAGCTGCGAATCCGGCTCACAGATGGCACTACCTACCTGTCTTCCCAGCAGATAATGCCTTCAGTATCACCCATCGAACGGGTGCAGGTGGAGTTTAACCCGCGAGTACCACGACCGAATCATAGCATTCACACCATGGGTGCCCATGAGTTCTATCTGGACATGCAGGACCCCGAAAGTCAGCACAACTACTACAAATGGGACTGGACGCTCTACGAGAGGAAGGAGTGGTGCAAAAGCTGCGCAAATGGCGTTTATGCGGTTTACAATATCCTGCCCAACTATTACTTTCACAAGATGTTTGTATCGGGGAACGAGCTATTTGAAGACTGTTTTATACCTTCCCCTGTACCCAGTGGTAGTGGCGATGTACCTTCGGTTCCGAGTAGGTACTGGGTGTACGACTACCGCTGCCGAACCCGCTGCTGGCAGATTATTCACAACTACAACCTGAATCTTTTTAATGATGCCCTGAGTAACGGGGGCCACATACAGCTACGAAAAGTAGGCGTGGTGCCCTACTACCAACGGTTGCCGGGTTTGGTGGTCATCCGGCAGTCAGGCATTACTCCGGAAGCCCACGCGTTTTTTACCTTGGTCGAAACCCAGACCCAGAACTCGGGTGGCCTGGCGGACACGCCACCCACGGCTCCTATCGGAAACATCCGGAACGCGGCCAATCCGAAGGAAATAGTAGTCGGTTTTTTCTCGGCTTCTTCGGTTACGGAATTACGCTACTGGCTCGACCGAAAGGACGCTACTGGCTTACCCATTGGAGCTTATGATGAAAACGGTGAAATTCTGAACTGGGACGAAGAGCTGTTTTATGCCCTTATTGGCCGTCGTCCTACTCCCGAACCGACACCCCCCGATCCGCCTGCAATCAATATATACGGAGGTCCGCCCCGTGTACCTACGGCTATTTGTGAGTACAGCAATACAAGTACTCCGTTTAAGCCCGAAGGCTGGCGCGACGAGTAGGGCTGTTGTCAGATAATGAAATAATACCTATTAGTACGCCGCGCCACTACCTCCGCCCCCAAAGTCTCCGCCGCCGAATTCCGGACCTGACTGCGGCTGGGGGAGGTCACCGGCTACCTGCATTGCTACGATGTTTCTGGTCAGTACCGCTATTTCCAGGTCTTTCTCCAATGCGTATATAAATCCGTTTCTGGGTACTTTCAGCCAGCGCATCAGGGATATGGCAGTACCAAACCCTACCAAACCCAGCAGGGGAAGCGCCCACTCGCCGGGTAGGATGGGGTGGTAGTGGTGCAACGTACCCAGAGAGGCGACCAAAGCCAGGCTACCTACCACCAAAAAAGAAAGCTTCTTCCAGCGCAGAGCCGCGAACAGGTAAAGTACGGGAATGGTAAAGGTCAGGAGCCAGAACAAGCCGGCGAAGGCAATCTGCGGAGAAGGGCCATAGATGGAGTTAATCATGGCGTTGCCCTCCCGCACTACCAGGTAGTTGCCCGCCGCATAAAATAGGATCAAAGTGGCCATGTGTACCCAGTTGAGGCTAACTTTCCAGTAAAAGCTTTCATCACGTTTCCGGAACCGATGTACATACAACCAGACTAGCCCGGCGTAGATCATGACCAGAAAAGGTAACAGCAGCTTACCCCACGGGCTTTCCATAGCCAGCGATGCAAGTACATAAAGACCCGTCAGATAAGTACCCAGGGCGATGACCGGTTCGCCATAGCGGTAGGTAAAGAAGACGGGAAAGGGCAGGTACAGCAGGGCCACAAGCCAGGGAGGGGTATCAAACGCGGACGTAATGTCAAGAACCGGTGGTAAAAAGGAAAGTACAATGGCGTACAGCAGGGCGTTGTCGATACCCGAAAAATAGAGCTTACGGTCTTTAATCAGGTAGTTGAGAAAGTAGAAAAGCCCCAGGCCGTACAGAGGCGGGAAGTAGTTTTCGGAACCGGGCAGGTCGGCGAAGGGAAGAAAAAAAATGGCTCCTGCCGAAATACTGATGAGCGAAAACACGAACAACCCAATCCAGACAAACCAGTGGGGGATGTAAGGTACTTCGGTGTATTCCCTGGTAATGGACCGTTCTGCCTCTTCGGATATTAAATTTTTGGCTGTCCAGTCGCGGACCCGTTTCCGGACCCATCTATTTTTCAGAAGCACTTCATTGTAGGCTTTCATGGGATTGGGGGGAAGGTTTACGAAGTAATTTCTTAAAATTCAGAAAGAACCAGATCACCCCGCCAGCGCTCAGCATAAAGTACAGAGAACCCAGAAAGACACCGATCTCGGCGGGTAAATTAGTAAAAAGCAGGTAGGTGAATCCGATATAGCCAAAAAGTACGCTGATCAGCAGAAACAGGAGTGAACTCTCTTCCCGGGCATTCTGAAAAAAATACCAGCACCCTATCCCCAGCAGCAAAGCAAATACCGCCTGCCATGCATCCATGGTAAACATACCTCCAAGGCAAGCAACCAGATAGAGGGTACCAGCTACCAGCAGGTAGGTATAAGAAAAATGCCGCTTGATCCCCCGCTTTTCCAGGAGCCAGCTGAGAGCCACTACCAACAGTCCGAAAGCAAGGGCCGTTTGAATCACCGCCGGGTCAGAAAAATCATTTTTGACCAGTACCTGATCGGGCGTGGCCGTAAGCCCCACCCACGAGGCCAGCGCCGTAAGCCCCAGCGAAAGTACCCCCTGATGGTCGAAGCGGTAGGCCAGAAAGAGAAAGAACAGGGCGGGCAGGAAAACCGCCAGTCCGTAGCGGGTACCAAACAGGCCGTACTGGTATTGCGCGTAGCCCTCCAGCGCCAGGAAGAGCAGACACCCCAGCAGCAGAACTACCTCGACAAAGGACGAGCTATGTACTACTTTTCCGAAGCTGAACGATTCACCTTTTTTGAAAACATAGACGAAGCAGGCGGCTGTCAGCATGGCCAGTAATGCCATTAGTACGGTATGGCCCAGGGTATCGATATTCTGGTAAATAAGTACTCCCGCGCCTGTCACGAAAGCACTTAACGACACGTACAGCAGCATGCGCAGAAACCCAAATAGGGAAACGGGCTTCTGTTGCTCATACTGGCTCAGGAGTTGCTTTTGCCCCGACTCAATATGCTGCTTTTGTTCCAGTTCCGATAGTAATTGCTGTATATTCATAGGTGGCCGAAAGTGAGGTAAGTTGTCTGATGTTCAGGTGATTGGCGCACTTTGGTGTAAATATCAAAAACTGTTTGTAAATAACCACGTTTATTTATTGAGTATACGTCAGTTTGTATTATTGATACTATCTTATAAATCCCCTAAATAACTTCATCATGAAAATTACCTATTTCGGACACTCCTGCTTTGGGGTCGAAACCTCCCACGTTAAGCTCTTGTTCGATCCGTTCATTACTCCTAACCAGCTGGCGGCTAACATAAGCGTAGACGATATTGAGGCCGACTATATCTTTATCTCCCACGGACACGAAGACCACGTAGCCGATGCCGTACATATAGCCAAACGGACGGGGGCTACCGTAGTGGCTGCCTTCGAGATAACGCAGTGGCTGGGTAAGCAGGGGGTGGATAAGGTACATCCCATGAACACGGGAGGCAAGTGGACGTTTGATTTTGGGATGGTGCAGATGGTGCCTGCTTTTCATTCGAGCAGCCTGCCCGACGGCAGCTACGGAGGCAGTCCGATTGGATATGTGATACAACTAGGTGGGTATAGCTTTTACTTTGCCGGTGACACTGCGTTGTATTCAGATATGCGGCTAATCGGGGAACAGTACAATCTGGATTTTGCATTCCTGCCCATTGGCAGCAATTTTACCATGGATATACACGATGCCCTGCGGGCTACCAAACTGCTGGATACTGATAAGGTATTTGGTATGCACTATGATACATTCCCCTACATCAAGATAGATAAAGAAGCGGCTGTGAAGCTGGCTGAGGAGAAGCGTGTGGACCTGCACCTGCTACCGGTAGGAGGATTCCATCTGATGCAGCAGTAAGTCAGAAGCTTATTATACCTATTTAAAACAGCCAAGGCGTTGGACACCCTGGCTGTTTTATTATTCATCGTTGTCGCTGTACCGGTCATTTCGCCAGGGGTAGGCGGTGTTGGAGTAGCCTCGGTCTTCCCAGAAGCCAGGTTTATCTTCACTCATGAATTCTATTCTTTTTATCCACTTGGAGCCTTTCCAGGCGTACAATTGGGGGACAATCATCCGTACCGGTCCACCGTGCTCTAAGGAAAGAGGCGCTCCATCGGCCGTATGTACCAGCAGTACATCCGGTTTCAGGGCTTCTTCGAGGGAGATGTTGGTGGTGTAGGTATCGTAGCCATAGCACATGATATGGGTAGCCGTCTCCTTAGGCTGCACCAGCGCTGCCAGGTCCATGAGCCGGACACCTACCCAAGGTACATCCATACGCGACCAGGTGGTGACGCAGTGAAAGTCACTGACATCTTCCGTCTGGGGCATTGCCATGAAATCATCCCATGTGAGTATGACCGGGTTTTCCACCTCGCCTCTAATGGTCAGCCGCCAGCGTTCCAGCGATACGTCCGGGTGATAGCCAAGGTCCAGCACGGGCCACTTCTGGGTCAGGTACTGACCTACCGGCAGCTTAGGCATACCATGCCGATTAGCAGGTCCGGTACCCAGGGGACGATCATCAGCCACGGAAGGGGTAGCTTTCATCTTCTCCTCAAACCGGGCTTTCAGCTTCATCCGGGCCTCTATGATCTTATCGAACTTGTTGTTTGCTTCCATAAGCTTTATATTGATTACAAGTTACTTACTTATTCAAGTACCCTTTGGCTTCTTTGATAATGGATTTATAATAGGTGATATCCAGACTTTTCTTATAGTAGTCTCTGGCCTGAGACTTGTTACCGGCCCGGTCAGCGATGCGGGCCAGTCCCGCGTAGGCCATCGCGTGGTACTCCCGCGTAAACTGCTCATCGTAAGGTGTACGCAGGGCAGCCAGGTACTCCCGCTGGGCCTGGGCATCATCTTTCTCCTTTTTTTCTTCCACCAGCCCCTGAAAAGTGCGCCAGGCTATCGGATAAAATCCGCCGGTGTAGCGTTTAAGAAAGTTAATTTCATCGGTAGCCTCGTCGTATCGTCCGGCTTGTATCAAAGACTCGGCATATACCATTTTGTACACGGGGTTCTGCGGGTACCAGCTATTGAGCTTACTGCTATATACCGTGGCCTGGTCAGGTCGGGACTCTTGCTCGAGGTAGATACGTGCAAGGTAATAGCTGGCTTCGGCGCGGGTGATTACCCCAACGCGGGTGGCGGTATCGACCTGCTTGATGCCTAATGCTTTATTACCACTCTTAAAAAAGAACATGACGGGCTTGACTATAGGGTGGTCGTTGGGGTACACCTCTACGTAGTAGTTGTACATGCCGGTGGTGAAGAAGAACTCAGGGTTCTTGTCAGTGAGTTTCATGCCGGCCATGAGGGCATTATAAGCACTTTTGGCTTCGGTCGCTGCTTTGATCAATTCCCTTTGGTAATTATACATCAGTGCGCGGAAGCCATGCGCCGCCATGGTAAAAAACACAGCCTCGGGGTTGGTACTTTCCCTACCGTACTGCTTATCTACCGCTGCCAGGCATTGATTAAGGGTAGCGATGTACTCCTGCGACTTCGCTTTGTTGTTCTGGATGGGTAGGTACTGCCAGTACATCTGAAAAGCCTTCAGTAGGTGAGTGACGGGATGATTGGGGTAGCGGGCCCTGACCTGCTGGCTGATCTTGTTAGCTTCTTCAAAGTCGTAGTTGTAGATATGGTCAATGCTTTCCTGAATAAGTTTCATACCGGCCGGATCATTGAGTAGCTGTGCCTGGGCCGTTGGAGGAACTGTGAGATAGAAGAGGAAAAGTAAAATGGAGTAGAGGGTTTTCTTCATGGCTATGATTAATGCGGTATTGAGATTTGGCTGATTACAGCCGGAACATTAGCTTTGTTGATAACGTTAAAAATAGAGTCTGCGTTTCTCAGGCTTATTATTTACTACTACGATATATGATCAGATACGAACATTTTGTTTTAAGTAATGGCTTGCGTGTGTATGTACACGAAGACCATTCTACACCGATGGCCGCGGTGAATATACTATATAATGTAGGCTCACGGGATGAAGATGAAAAGCGCACCGGATTTGCGCACCTGTTTGAGCACCTGATGTTTGGTGGCTCACAGCACATCCCCAGCTACGACGAACCCGTACAGAAAGTGGGGGGGGAGAACAATGCCTTTACATCCCCTGACATCACCAATTACTACATCACTCTCCCCGCTGATAACCTCGAAACGGCCCTCTGGCTGGAGTCAGACCGGATGCTGAGTCTTTCCTTCGACCCTAAGGTGCTGGAAGTACAGCGGAAAGTAGTGATAGAGGAGTTTAAGCAGCGGTACCTCAATCAGCCCTACGGTGATATCTGGCTGAAGCTTCGTCCGCTGGCCTACAAGGTACATCCCTACCGCTGGGCTACGATCGGCAAAGATATTACTCATATTGAAGAGGCCGTTATGGAAGATGTGCAGGATTTCTTCTTCCGCTTTTACCGCCCCAATAATGCCATACTGGTAGTTGCCGGTGCTGTTAATCCAGAGCAGGTAAAGCAGTTGGTGGAGAAATGGTTTGGTCCTATTCCGGCCGGTGAACCAAACGTGCGTCAGTTGCCCAATGAGCCGGTTCAAAATGAGCCACGCTTCCTGGAAACTTCCGCCCAGGTACCTCTCAATGGACTAATCAAGGCCTGGCACATGCCCGGACGCTTTGAGGAGGGTTTCTTTGCGGGTGATCTGCTAAGTGATATATTAGGTAGAGGAAAGTCGTCGCGGTTGTACCGCCACCTGTTGAAAGAAAAGCCGCTATTTAATAGCGTGAGCGCCAGTATTACCTCTTCTTTGGATCCGGGACTGTTTTTGGTGCGTGGTTTCCTGAATCCCGGTGTTACGCTGGAAGAAGCCGATGCGGCCGTCAATGAGCTGATCGCTGACCTGGTACAGAACGGAGCAACGTCTGATGAGGTAAGTAAAGTGAAAAATCAGTCGGAGGCTACCCTGGCATTTTCGGAAGTAGAGCTACTCAACCGCGCGATGAACCTGGCCTTCGCGGCCAACGCCGGTAATGCCGAATGGGTCAACGAAGATGCTGACAAAATCCGGGCGGTAGATGCCGAGGCTATCTACCAGGCGGCCCGTACGATACTTCGCCCTGAAAACTGCTCAACGCTGTACTACCGGGCCGAAGCTAACTAAGAGCCTACATTCTTAAAGTAGAAAGCAGCAACTACCGGTACCTCTGAGCCGGTAGTTGCTGCTTTTTATAGCCTCCTGCCTCACATACTACCTCCGGCTGTTGTCTTTTCAGTTGGATCTTCCCAATTTGCAGAGTAGATTTCCTGACTGTGCCCTTTCCGGTAAGAGCCGGTTCTACATCTCAGTCCCATTCTTTACCGTTTAATCTTATAGTATGATTCCTTTCCGCGTAGGGCTAGGCTACGATGTACATCAGTTTGAAGAAGGCCGCCCTTTCTGGCTGGGAGGTATACTTATTCCCCATACCCACGGTGCTAAGGGACACTCCGATGCGGATGTGGTGTGTCATGTACTGTGTGATGCCCTACTGGGGGCCGCCAATATGCGGAACATCGGGTACCACTTCTCCGACAAGGACCCACAGTGGAAGGGAGTAGATAGCAAGCTGCTACTGACCAAAGTACTCGAGATGATCCGTGACAAAGGCTACGAAGTAGGCAATGTAGATGTAACGGTAGTACTGCAGCAGCCTAAGCTGAACCCGCACATACCCGCTATGAAGGCGTGCCTGGCGGGGGTAATGGGTGTAGATGAAGAGGCTATCTCTATCAAGGCTACTACCTCGGAACACCTGGGATTTGTGGGCCGGGAGGAAGGTATTGCTGCTCATTGCGTGGCTCTGATTTACCGACCCTAGTTAAGAATATTACAATACCACCATAACCTTTCCTTTTTTACGACATGAAAAAACTATTGTTTTTGTCGCTTGCTCTGGGAGTAGTACAAGGGGTCGCAGCGCAGACCGGTACTGTTCCTGAACAACCCCTGGGCTTTGAAGAGTACGATCCCGTTTCTACCCTGAAAGTAGAGGAGCACGTAGTCCGTAAGGCTAAGTTCCCTTTTATAGATGTGCATAACCACCAGATGCGCATGGCTGATCAGGATGTGAACCACCTGGTGGCGCAGATGGATAGTATGAATATGGCTGTGATGGTAAACCTGAGTGGCCGGGGCTGGTACCAGGAATGGAACGAAGGTACTGCCCACCTGAAAGGCTCATTAGACAACGTAAAGAAGAACAACCAGGCCAAGCGACTGACCGTTTTTACCAACCTTCAGTTCAAGGGCTTCGGCGAGCCCAATTGGACGGCTAATGCCGTGAAGCAGCTCGAAGAGGATGTGAAAATGGGCGCTAAGGGCCTAAAAATATACAAGAGCCTGGGCTTTAGCGGGATCAGGGATGACAAAGGCAAACGTGTAAAGGTGAATGACCCGCGTCTGGACCCGGTATGGGCCAAGTGTGGCCAACTGGGTATACCTGTGCTGATCCATACGGCCGATGTACCTTCGTTCTGGGACCCGCTGGACCGCTACAATGAGCGTTGGCTTGAGCTAAAGACGCACCCCAACCGCAAGCGTGATGCCAATGATCCGGCTCCATTTGAAGACCTGATCGGGGAGCAGCACGACGTATTCCGCAAGCATCCTAATACTACCTTTGTCAACGCCCACATGGGCTGGTACGCCAACGACCTCCGTAAGCTGGATAGCCTCATGCAGGTATTCCCAAATATGTACGTGGAAATCGGAGCGGTAATAGCCGAACTGGGCCGTCAGCCTCGCAGCGGTAAGAAATTTTTCGACAAGTGGCAGGACCGCATCCTGTTTGGTAAGGATAGCTGGGTACCAGCGGAGTACACTACCTACTTCCGGGTACTCGAGACCGAAGATGAGTACTTCCCCTACCACAAAAAGTACCACGCGTTCTGGCGTATGTACGGCTTAGGTCTTTCGGATGATGTCCTGAAAAAGGTCTACTATAAGAATGCCCTGAAGATCATCCCCGGATTAGATAAGTCTCAGTTCCCGAATTAAATAGGCAGGTAGTAAGCTAGCAGAGACAAGCAGTACTTACCTATGATTAAATAGAACGGGTTGCAAAAAAGCTCTGTAAGGACGATTCACTACAAGGTGTCGCCCCTACAGAGCTTTACTTTTTTTATAGCTTTTTCTTCTACTAAGATCTGGCCCCGCTGGGGCCGGGGAGCGATCTCATCTCAGCATAAGAAGCGATAATGTTGAGCTGGATTTTTGAAAATGTCTGGTCAGAGGTTTTATTTTTGGCTTTGTACACGGTTCCTGTGGCACCCCTTTTGAAAAACTCTTCAACCTTCATTTCTTACCCAATGACTATCACTCGCGTTGAAATATTTAAGCTCAGCATCCCGCTCAAGGCACCCGTAACCATTGCCATTGGTACCATTGAGGAGTCCCGGAATATAGTAGTAAAAATCCATACTGAGGACGGTATCTACGGGATAGGAGAGGGCTCGCCCTTCTGGATGATCGTGGGTGAAACGCAGGAGACTTGCTTTGCCGCTGCTCAGGATTTCGCGCGCCTGCTCATTGGACGTAACGCTTTGGATATAGAGGGTTGTCTTGCCGCCCTGGACCGGTACCTGACCCGAAACTACACCTGCAAAAGCGCCTTTGATATGGCCCTGTATGATCTGGCGGCCAAGCAGGCCCGAATGCCCTTGTATCAGTACCTGGGAGGGGAAAAACGCAGCATCACCACCGACGAGACCATATACATAGGTACACCGGAAGCTATGGCCGCTGATGCGGTGCAAATCAAAGCACGCGGCTCGGAGGCCATCAAAGTCAAGCTGGGTACCAATGCCCCGGATGACATCCGGCGGGTAAAGGCTATCCGCGAAGCCATCGGAGCGGAACTACCTATACGGGTGGATGCGAATCAGGGCTGGGATTACGTATCAGCCGTGAAGGTACTTAAGGCCGTAGCCGACCTCAATGTGGAGTACTGCGAGCAACCCGTGAAGCACTGGAACTACGAAGACATGGCGCGGGTACGGCATAATTCACCCGTACCGATCTGTGCTGACGAATCCCTCTTTACGCATACCGATGCCTTCCGTCTGGCTCAGATGGGGGCTGTGGACTACTTTAATATCAAGCTTTCCAAGAGTGGAGGCATCAACAATGCCCTGAAGATCAATGCAATCGCCGAGGCGGCGGGTATCTCCTGTATGATCGGCTGTATGTCTGAGAGCCGCCTGGCCATCACGGCTAACGCGCATCTGGCCTCCGCCCGTACCAATATCCGTTTTTACGACCTGGATTCCGCTTTCGAGCATGCGGTGGACCCCGTTCTGGGCGGAGCCCAGTACCACAACCATTACCGGCTGGAATTACCCGAGTCCCCCGGTCACGGGGCTGATCTGGATGATAAGTACCTGAGCCGGATGGAGCGGGTGGAGATAAAGTAGCAGGCTTTACCTGGCTGGTTATACCTCTTCGGTCTGAAGCTGTTTTTCGTAAAGCTCGCGGTAGGCGCCGTTCTTTTCCATGAGTTCGGTATGAGTCCCCTGCTCTACGATCTTCCCATCATCCAGCACTATGATCCGGTCGGCCAGTTTGGCGGAGGACACCCGGTGCGAGATGATCAGGGACGTACGGTGGTCCATGATCCGCTTCAGGTTGTTCAGGATGATGTTTTCGGTATTGGTATCTACCGCCGAAAGACAGTCATCCAGGATCAGGATCTTCGGATCGCGGGCAATGGCGCGGGCAATCGAAAGACGCTGCTTCTGCCCACCGGAGAGTGTAATACCCCGCTCGCCCAGTCGGGTGTCAAAGCCCTTGGGCAGGTCTACGATATTCTGGTAGAGGTCAGCGTCCTTAACTGCCTGCTCTATTTTATCTTCCGAAATGTCCGGAGAACCAAAACGGACGTTGTTGGTAATTGTATCCGAGAATAAGAACACATCCTGTGGTACGTAGCCCATCTGCTGACGCAGGTACTGCACATCGTAGTCCCTGATAGGCTGTCCGTCGATCAGGATTTGACCCTCGGTAGGATCGTACAGGCGGGTGACTAGCGTAGCCAGGGTACTCTTGCCCGAGCCGGTAGTACCCAGTATGGCTACTGTTTCACCGGCTGCTATATCCAGGTTAAAATCATGTAGTGCCCGGATACCGGAATCAGGATAAATAAAGCCTACATGCTGGAAGTTAACAGCTCCCTGCACCGGAGTACGCAGATTCTTATCGGAAACCAGGTGGTTTTTCTCTTCCATGAACTCATTGATACGTGCCTGGGAAGCAGCCGCCCGCTGAATCTGGCTGGTGGTCCAGCCCAGAGCCATCACAGGCCAGGTCAGCATGTTGACGTACAGGATAAACTCCGTAATATTACCGGGGGTCAGGTTGCCGTTGATGATCTCCTGACCACCCACATACACTACCAGGACGTTGCTCAATCCTACCAGTAGCAGTACCAGGGGGTAGAACAGTGCATCTACCTTGTTCAGGCGAAGTGATTTATCCTTGAAGTCTTTGGTCTCCCTCTTAAAATTATTAATAGAGTGCTTCTCCTGCACAAAGGCTTTTATAACCCGTATACCCGAGAAAGCTTCCTGTACGTAGGTAGAGAGGTTGGAGAGCTGACGCTGAATCTCCTCTGACCGCTTTATAATAATACTATTAACAATATAGATACTTACTGAAAGCAGGGGCAGGGGCAGCAGCACATAAAAAGTCAGCTTAGTACTTACTGTTAGCATGTAGGTGATCACCAGTATAAACAGTACGATCAGGTTCATGCCGTACATCAGCGAAGGTCCCACATACATCCGCACTTTACTGACATCTTCCGAAATTCGCGCCATAAGGTCTCCCGTGTTGTGACGGCGGTAGAAGCTCATCGGTAGCGACTGGTAGTGCTCGTAGATGTCGTTCTTCAGATCATACTCGATATGCCGCGACATCACAATAATGGTCTGACGTACCAGGAAGAGGAAGATCCCTTTGAGCAGCGCCATGAGCAGGATCAGAAGACCGTACAGCAGGATAGCGTTTTGGAATACATCGTACATCCGGCCCTGGATGGCTGCTCCATCAAAAAGGTAATAAATATCCAGTGTTTCGCGTACCAGGTCCAGCGCATAGCGTACCAACTGAGCTGGTATAATTCCAAAGAGGTTGGAGATAATGGTAAATACAGTGCCTAATATCAGGTACCACTTGTATCTAATAAGGTATTTGTTGAGGTACGCCAGTGCTTTCACGTGAACAGTATTTGAGGAACAGGGAAGAATTCAGCCTACCCTTTAACAGGTTTCTAACACAGATAAATCCTAAATCGTTGCAAAAATAACCCCCATAGAGTGGGAGTATCTTCCGATTGTGAACAAAAAAATCTAATTTTGCAGATAAATAAAATTATCTGAAGTATTCAGGCAATTGGGGGTTCTTTAGTAACCAATCTGTCGTTGCCTGTGTTTTGTTCACAGTAAAGGTACAAGTGAAGTAAGGAATTGTGAACTACTTTTTTTAAAACATACATCGTTCTTTGCTTTACTGCCACATTCAATTACCAATAGTAGTCCGGTTAGATGCTGAATAGAAGATTATTAAGAACCAAGGCTGTACAGGCCCTGTACGCCAGCCGTTTAGCGGCTGATGCCAACCGTCTGGTAGCCATTGATGATATTGCCGAAGTGTATGCTCCCGACCTTAACTCCATGGAGCCCCAGAATCGCGAGAAACTGGAAGGTCTGAAGCGACTTGCCGTTATGACCTTTGATGAGATCATCAAGAATGGCAAACCCAATGAGGACGAAGATATTCCTTTCGAAGTCATTCAGACGGCCCGCAAGGTGTTCAATGGATACGAAAAAAAGCTTGATCCCAAGCGTGACAAAATAGCGGGTATCTATCCTTTCTTCAACGGATACAAGAAACAGACTGAACTGGATCGTCAGAAAATGGTACGCCGGGTACTGGACGAAACGGAGGCGATCTACGACGAGTTTCTGAACGTACTTCTTCTGATGGTTGAGTTGGGGCATCAGTCCAAAATAGACCGTGAACGGGAGTTTGTCGATCCGGAATCAGATTTCCCGAGGGAGTCAGGCCTGGATAACAATGTGGTAATCCTGAAACTACAGAACCATGAGCCCCTGCAGCAGGAAGTAATCCGGCGCGGCATCAGCTGGGGGAATGATATGGCGATTGTACGTAAAACGTATCGCGAAGCCCTTCGTAATGACGAAGACTACATAGAGTACTGCAAGAAGAACAAGCACACAGCAGAGGAGGATGAGCAAATGGCCCAGCATGTGTTGCGTAAGATTATCCTTAAGCATGAAATACCCGTTGAATTCTTCGAACAGCGTGACCTGTACTGGGTAGACCACAGTGAGCTCATTCGTAGCCTTGCTATCAAAACATTAAAATCAGCCGAAAAGAACGGAGAGCTTCAACTGGCCACTCTAACCGACGATTGGGAGGGAGATCGCTACTTTGTGGAAGAACTTTTCCGCCGGGTAATCGAGAATGATGAGCAGTATGAAGCCTATCTTAATGATCAGTTGAAAAACTGGGACCTGGAGCGCATAGCCCTGGTGGATATGATCATCATGAAAACCGCTCTGGCTGAGCTGATTTACTTCCCTGGTATACCGGTAAAGGTATCTATCAATGAGTACATCGAGATAGCTAAGCGGTACAGTACTCCCAAGAGCGGAAAGTTTGTAAACGGGGTACTGGATGTACTGGCCGAAAAACTAAAAGCCCAGGGTATCATTAAGAAGAGCGGACGAGGACTGATTGATAATAAGTAAGAGTACTCTTCCGAATTGGAACATTGGGAAGAGTATTGTTAATTTATAGCAGCGAACTAAAAACTGTAATCAATATAACCATGAGTTCAACTAGCCGTACACTACTGGCATTCCTGACCGGCTGCGCTACAGGCGCCGTGCTGGGTCTACTATATGCTCCTGATAAAGGAGAAGTAATGCGTGACCGACTATCATATCGCCTCTCCAAATACCGGGAGGAGCTCGAGCAACTGATTGCGGACCTGATTGAAGGAAAAAATCTTCCTGAAAGTCTTGCCAAAGTTGAAGGCGAACGCGTCGTAAGCGATGCCCGCGAAAAGGCAGAGCGACTGCTTGAGGATGTGGACCGGCTGATGGCCCAGATAAAAAGTCAAAACCATTGATCTTAGCTGATTTATGAAAAAAATACTAGTTGCCATAGTGGCCCTGGGCCTGGGTGGATCAGTGGTATCGTGTGGAGGTAGTGATAGCAAGGGAGGTAGTAACGAACTACGGGATAAAATGCCGGTTCTGGCCCTGCAGGATAGTGCCGCCTATAACTTCGGTACTATCAAGGAGGGGGAAATAGTAGAGAAAAAATTCAGCTTCCGTAATACGGGTGAGTTTCCTCTGATCATTAACAACGTAACCGCCTCCTGCGGATGTACCATTCCGGAGTGGCCACGCGACCCCATTGCTCCCAACGAGGAGTCAAGCATCATGGTGCGTTTTAACAGCAAAGGCAAGCCCGGACCTCAGGTCAAGACGGTGACCGTCTATGCCAATACAGAACCGGCTATATCTGAGCTGCGACTGCAGGGTATTGTGGAGAGTGTGCCGGATTCCACGCTGGCTCAGCAGTAAATTATTATTTAATCATCCGAAACAACGACTAGAGTTAATTAATCGTACTATGCAACTTTCACTTCTGGCTCAGGCACAACCCGGTGGCTCACAGGCTATGATCTATCAGATCGTTATGTGGGTAGGTATTATCGGTGTGTTTTACTTTTTCATGATACGTCCGCAGCAGAAAAAGCAAAAAGATCAAAAACAACTGCTGGAAAACCTGAAAAAGGGTGATAGCGTCGTGACCATAGGAGGCCTGCACGGTAAAATATATACTGTAGAAGCCACTACCGTCACCCTTGAACTGGATAAAGGGGTTAAAATGACCTTTGAAAAATCTGCCATCGCTCGTACGGTTACCGCCGCCTGACCGGACTTTTAAGGATACATTAGATTCACCCTTCTCCAACCCCCGTTGGTACTATATCTTAAGAAGTTTTGAACAATCCTACTTCACGGACTGGCAAGTTAAAGACAATTGTAGTGTGCCTTCTGGCCGCTACTTTTTTCTGGTTGATGAATGCGCTCAATAAGGATAATTACTCCCTGCGCCTCAGCTATCCTATCAACTTTGTCTATAACGACTCTGCCTTTATTCCTGTGCAGCCACTCCCCAATACCGTTTCGGTAAATGTATCAGGAGATGGCTGGAATCTGCTCCGAAAATCATGGTTTAACTTCAATGCGCGTCCGGTAGAGTATAGGGTGACCAATCCTCTGACGGCCAGCTTTATCAACTCCACATCGCTTACAGATCAGCTCATCGAGCAGTTTCCCGGCATGCGGGTCAACTACGTGGTGGCTGATACCTTCGAGATTGGTTTTGAGCGGAAGATCAGCCGTACCATTCCTGTTCTGGTGGATAGCGCAGCTATCAGCATGAACGATGGCTACGTCATTTCAAGCTTCATTAACCTGTCGCCGTCACAAATTACTGTAAGTGGACCGGCCTCAGTCATTCGGCAGTACCCTGATTCCATCATTCTGGAGGTACCTGCTCGTCGTATCCAGAATAACTACGACGAAAGGTTACCTGTCCCGCTGCCTTCTCATCCTCTGGTTACGGTCAGTGAGCAAGGCGTGCTGGTAAGCTTTGAAGTAGCTCAGTTGCTCCGACCCATGCCTACGCGCTAGCGGCTATGGACAGACCTCTGCAGATAGGTATCACGGGAGGGATTGGATCCGGCAAAAGTGTCGTTTGCCGGATCCTGGCCTGTTTGGGGGTACCTATCTACGAGGCAGACGAGCGGGCCAAGTGGCTTACTAATCACGATCCTCAGCTTCGTAAAGAAGTAGTAGAGCTACTGGGGCCGCAGGCCTATAATGCGGTTGGCGCCTACGACCGCGCGTACGTAGCTTCCCGTGTATTCAGTGATCCGGTACTGCTGGAAAAGCTCAATCATATCGTACATCCCCGCGTTTTTGCTGACTCAGATCGTTGGATTGCTCGCTACGCACACGTACCCTACGTAGTTCGTGAGGCGGCTCTCATGAATAAAGCCGGACAGAAAAATAACCTTGATTATGTAGTGGTGGTGAATGCGCCGGTACAACTTCGTTTTGAGCGCACCCGCAAGCGCGATCCGCAACGCACGGATGAAGAGATCCGGGCCATTATGCAGCGACAGGTACCCGATGAGGAGCGATTAAAAATTGCTGACTTCGTTATTTACAACGACGAGTCATCCGCCCTGATCCCTCAGGTACTCTATCTACATCAACTCATTCTGGAAAAGCGGAGCTTGTAGTCTACTCTCTTAGAAATCGACATCCAGCCCCAGTGACTGCTGCAACTCCCGCAGGTAGGGGTTTTTCTCAGCCATGTAGTTGAATTTTTCCTGTGGCGTATAAGGCATACGCTTTACTTCCTGCGGGGCTACACGCGGCTCTATATTGAGCGATGATTCCTGAAAGCGCTGACGCAGGAAAGTCAGCAAGTCTCCCCTGAGAGCCTGTATAGTTTCTTTCTGCAGATCATTATCCAGTGCCATACGTATGGTAGTACCATCCAGCTCTACCTCCCGGTTCAGAGTTACTTCTTCGGTAATGGAGTCACGTTCCTGCTTACGAATCTCAATAAACTCCTTCCAGGCTGCATTCAGATTTTCTACGGTAAGCGGAGTGGCCTTTTCTGGATGATAGTGCTGCGGTTTGCTGTTTTCCTTAACGGGAGCTGTTTCCCGTATATGATCTTCGGAAAGGGTAGGGGTAAGTAGTTGCATGGTACTCCGGAGCTTGCTCACAGCCGGCCGTGGAGGGGCTGCAGTAGCTACGCCCTGAACGGCAGGCTCTGACACCGCTGCTACGGGAACAGGAATACCCGTGGGAGCGGGAGGGTGATGGGGAGCTACGGGAGGTGGCGTCCCGTTCATTATACCATTGCTTTTGGCGTAGGTGGGGGAGGCTGGCTCGGTAGTTACCGGCTGGCGAGGCTCATCTTTTTTTTTTGCCGTATCATCTACGGCTATCAGGTGGTCAAGATTAAGTACATGGCTTAAGTTAGCGAGCTTCATCAGGCACAGCTCCACGTGCAGGCGCTGGTTCTTGGCCGCTTTGTAGTTGATGTCACACTGGCTGCCCACGCTCAATGCCGACAGCAGGAAGCTCATCGGTGCCTGGGCCGACTGCGACAGGTACTTCTGGTGAGCGGTCGTTGATACCTGCAGGAGTGGTATGGTAGCCGGATCTTTGCACACGAGCAGGTTGCGGAAGTGTTCCAGCAGGCCCACCACAAACAGGTGTCCGTCGAAGCCCTTGCGCACTATTTCATCAAACAGGACCAGCGACTGCGCTACATTTCCTTCCATCAGGGCATCTGTAACCCGGAAATAGTAGTCATAGTCGAGTATGTGCAGGTTTTCGAGTACTGCCTGATAGGTAAGCTGATTGCCGCTTGAGAAGGTCACGTTCAGGTCGAACATTGAGAGAGCATCCCTTAATCCTCCATCGGCCTTCTGACCAATCAACTCCAGTGCTTCTCGTTCGGCATCAATGCCTTCCTTTCCAGCGATATTATCCAGATGGTCAGCGATGTCAACAGATCGGATGCGGTTGAAGTCAAAGATCTGACAGCGCGACAGGATCGTGGGCAGTATCTTGTGCTTCTCGGTAGTAGCCAGGATGAATATAGCATAGCTGGGGGGCTCTTCCAATGTTTTCAGAAACGCGTTGAAAGCCGCCTGCGACAGCATGTGCACCTCATCTATGATGTAGATCTTGTACGAGCCGGTATGGGGTGGGTACCTGACCTGGTCAATGAGGTTACGGATATCTTCTACAGAGTTGTTTGACGCCGCGTCAAGTTCGTGAATATTGAAGGAAGCATTGTTCTGAAAGCTTACACATGATTCACACTGACCGCATGGTTCTACGTCATCACCCAGGTTCTGGCAGTTGATAGTCTTGGCCAGAATACGGGCACAGGTAGTCTTACCAACCCCACGCGGACCGCAGAATAGGAAAGCCTGCGCCAGGTGATTGGTACGTATTGCGTTCTTTAAAGTAGTAGTGATATGTGATTGCCCCACCACCGAATCAAAGGTGACCGGGCGGTATTTTCGTGCCGATACGACAAAATGCTCCATGGGTGCAAGTTACTGCCGCGCCGCGGATTTTCAAAGCGGATTGTTATCGATCAGCTCATAAATCCGGACGTAATCCACGACCATTTTCTGGGGGAAAATACTGTCATCCACTCCCTTTTCACCTCCCCAGGTACCTCCAATGGCTACATTCAGGATCAGATGAAACGGCTGGTCAAAGGGCCACTCCCGCCAGGTATATTTGTCTTCCCGCTTATACGTAAAATTCGTCTTGCCATCTACTTTAAGCGTTATCCTTTCAGGAGTCCATTCGCAGGTATAGGTATGAAAATCAGAGGAGGCGCTCTTGATGACCATGCTGTTGCCTTTCTGAGAAAAGGCTTTATTATGAATATTGCTGTACACCCGGTTCTGGTCAAAACCAGCGTGTGCCACCAGGTCTATGCCCCCGTTATCGGGCCAGAACTCCGTACCATAGGTATTCTGACTAGCTAGAGCCCAGATAGATGGCCAGGTACCCCGGCCACTAGGCAGTTTGGCCCGTACCTCTACCTTTCCGTAGGTAAAATCCGCTTTGTCCTTAGTCACTAGTCGTGCCGAGCTGTACTGCCTGTTGGCAGAGGCCTCCTTGCGGGCTGTGATAATCAGCATGCCATCTTCGACCCGGGCATTTTCCAATCTATCGGTGTAGTTCTGTAGCTCGTTGTTGCCCCAGCCGTGTCCGCCCAGCTCGTAGCTCCACTTCTCCGCATCAGGCTTACCCGTATAGCTGAACTCCTCGCTCCACGAGGGCGTACTACCAAATGAATAATTGGATGAACTGTCGATTTCTTTCTCTTTGCATGATATAAATAAGAAAGCCAGGAAGCAGGGGTAGAGTAGGGGGGTAATCTTCATTGAATAGAGTGAGTGGTACAGATGTTTCTAATGGAACAAAGTGCTCCTTATAGTTACTGTACCACTAATCGTGCCATGTTATAGATTTAATTAAATTATTAGGGATTAGAGCCGTATGTATCTGATCCAGATGCTACCTATACTGCTTCTCTACCAGCTCATAAACCCGCACATAGTCCACGAGCATTTTTTGAGGGTATACCGTTTCGTCTATCCCTTTTTGTCCGCCCCAGTTACCACCAACAGCTATGTTCAGGAGCAGGTGAAAAGGCTTGTCAAAGGGCCACTCCTGCCAGCCGTACTGGGCCTCCTTCCGGAAGGTAAAGTAGTCTTTGCCGTCTACCAGTATGGTTACCCGCTCCGGTGTCCATTCACAGCTGTATATATGAAAGTCTTCAGAAGCTCCCTCTACCATTATGTTGTTGCCCTTGTTGGTTTTGATGGAGTGGTTAAAGGCCTTGGTGTGGATGTTGCCATGTACCCGGTTTTGATCATAGCCTACGTGCTCCATAATATCGATCTCGCCGTTATCGGGCCAGAATTTGTCCCCGTAGGTATTCTGGCTGGCCAGGGTCCAGATGGCTGGCCAGGTACCCCGGCCGCTCGGCAGTTTGGCCCGAACTTCAAATTTCCCGTAGGTGAAGTCGCCTTTACCCTTGGTGACCAGGCGGGCTGAGCTGTATTGTCTGTTGGCAGAGGCTTCCTTGCGGGCTTCAATAATCAGCATTCCATCTTCGACCCGGGCATTTTCCAATCTATCGGTGTAGTTTTGTAACTCGTTGTTGCCCCAGCCGTGTCCGCCCAGGTCGTAGCTCCACTTTTCCGGATTGGGCTTCCCTGTATAGCTGAACTCGTCGCTCCACGTAGGTGTAGTACTAAAAGTATATTCTTTGACCGGACCAGGATTGACTAAGGAGGATGGTAAGGTATTTGTTTCCTTTCCGCGGAAGGCCAGGAGTATAGATAGTAAAGAAAATGCGCCACTTACTACTACTATTGTTCGTTTCATAGGGATAAAGGGTGAGTTGGTGTTACTAATAAAGAAGATTAATCAGAAATATAATGAAGTCATTACAACTTCGGACCGAAGTAAGCATAAAGCCATCGGAGTGGAAACTCAGCAAGCAGTCGGCTATTCTGACCATGGGTTCCTGTTTTGCGGAAGTACTGGGTACACAGTTAAAAAATTATAAGTTCAACGTACTATCAAATCCTTTTGGTACTGTTTTCAACCCGGTTTCGGTAGTTAAGCTGGTGCGTATGTCATTAAACGAAGAATTGCCGCTTATGGGGCATTTCGTGATAAACAATGACGGCATCTGCCTCCACCACGACTTTCACTCGTCACTCTGGGCCCCCGACTCCCAGACCCTCGACGTAAAGCTACGTACCCGGATGGCAGAAGTAAAACAGTACTTGCTACAGACCGATACGCTGGTACTTACTTTGGGTACTTCCTTCGTGTACAGATCAGTCCGGACGGATGAATTTGTGACCAACTGCCATAAAATACCTTCAAACTTATTCAGGAAAGAGCTTCTGTCACTGGATGTCATCAACCGGGAGCTGGAAACGCTGGTAGCTATGCTAAAAAGCTATAACCCTAACCTGCGCCTGATCCTGACCGTAAGTCCGGTCCGGCATACCCGGGATACGCTACCTCTTAATCAGGTTAGTAAGTCTATCCTGCGGGTGGCCTGTCATATGCTGTCGGAGGCACATGAGCACGTGACCTACTTCCCCAGCTACGAGATTATGATCGACGACCTGCGCGACTACCGCTTCTACGAGCCTGATCTAATTCACCCCAATGAGGTGGCCCAAGACCATATCTTTCGTACTTTTGCTGAGTCATTTATGGAAGCCACTACGCTTGAATTGATCGAAGAGTGGGATGCCATACAGCGCATGCGGCAACACCGGCCTCAGCATGGTATGACCGAAGCACACCGGAAATTACTGCTGAATCTGTCCGAGCGACTGCAAAATTTGAGCGGGCAAATGGATGTGCAGCAGGAACTCATGGAGGTAGAAACGGAGCTACGCAACTTTCCGGCCCCGGAGTAAACTCATTTGAAAAGATAGGTGTTGTCAGTAGTGGACCCAACCAGATATTATTAATTAATCTATACCTCAACTACGCTTACCTCAGCCCCGGCTGATTAGTTACAATGGGAGAATTTACTGTCAATAAAGAAAAAGTACTGAAGGCCCTCAGCACCGTAGAGGAGCCCGATCTGAAAAAAGATCTGGTAACCCTTGGGATGGTGAAGGATATTGAAGTGGGCGTCGATCAGGTGAGTTTTACGGTCGTATTGACTACACCTGCCTGTCCGCTCAAAGAACTGATTCGTCAGCGTTGCGTTACGGCCATTCATACGCACATCAGTCCTGATATCGAAGTAATCGTTAATCTGACTGCCGATGTGACATCCAGTCGTCAGGGAGCGGTGATGATACCGGGAGTAAAAAATGTCATAGCCGTAGCCTCCGGTAAAGGTGGTGTAGGTAAGTCTACAGTAACTGCTAACCTCGCCATGGCACTGCACCGATCGGGTGCGAAGGTAGGTATCATTGATGCTGATATATACGGCCCCTCAATACCGGTTATGTTCGGTGCGGAGGATATGCAGCCTACTATTACGCCACGCGACGGTAAAAACTTTATCAACCCGATCAGCCAGTACGGAATCAAGATGATCTCCATTGGCTTCCTGACTCCGCCCGATAGCGCGGTAGTATGGCGTGGTCCGATGGCGAGCCAGGCACTGCGTCAGTTCTTTGCTGATACGCACTGGGGCGAACTGGATTACCTGCTTATAGACCTGCCTCCGGGAACCAGCGATATTCACCTGACCCTTGTTCAGACGGTACCCGTGACTGGTGCTGTGATCGTAACGACACCTCAGAAAGTAGCTCTGGCTGACGCGAATAAAGGTCTGGCCATGTTCAAGCAGCCCCAGATCAATGTACCTGTACTGGGTGTGATTGAGAACATGGCCTACTTCACTCCGGAGGAGCTACCTGATCATAAGTACTATATATTTGGTAAAGGAGGAGGTCAACAACTGGCCGAGCGCCATGAGGTACCCTTCCTGGGGCAGATTCCTCTGGTACAGAGCATTCGGGAAGCCGGGGATGAAGGTCGTCCGGTCGTGATGAATGACGAACCGGTAACCAGTGGTGCATTCAAGGAGGTCGCTGCTGTACTGGCTCAGTACGTTTCTATCCGGAATGCCTCGGCCGATAAGACCAAAGTAGTAGAAGTGCGCGTTTAAGAATTAACGGGTCCGTTTGATTATTTCGTAGAAATGTTGCATTTTAGCGCATATACTGATACAATGAACACAATCGAAAAAGAAAAGACAATGGGACTGATCGAGCAGGCACTCGATTCGGTACGTCCCTATCTGATAGCGGATGGTGGCAACGTGAAGCTGGCTGAACTCACAGATGACTTTATAGTGCGCCTGGAATTGACCGGTTCGTGTCAGACGTGCCCCATGAATGCTATGACCTTCCGCGCCGGCCTCGAAGAAGCCGTTCGTAAGGCAGTGCCACAAGTGCAGAAGGTAGAAGCCGTGAATGTTCCGGCCTTAGCCTGATATACTATCATTCAATAGCAGGTTTACCTACGTAAAGATTTACTATTCATAAATGCCGGCTGTACACAACTAGTATGTGTACAGCCGGCATATTGTGTTTTAAGGGGGCCAGGTTGCATAATTTGGTCGGCCTAAATCCACAGGTCCAATGAACTTACGGTGGTGCTTTTCAATTACCCCGTCAATCCCTATCTTGCGCCCTCCTCATAAAACATTGGTTACGTCATGCGTATTGGCATTTTCTTCGGGGGACCTTCCCGTGAGCGTGAGATTTCTTTTGCCGGTGGTAAAACCGCCTTTGAACACCTGGATAAACAACTATTTGAACCGGTTCCGGTATTTGTAGATAGCTTTGGGCGTTTCATTAAGCTGGACCCCCGATGGATGTACGAGGCCAGCATCCGTGATTTTTTCCCGAGCCCGGTTCAGCAGACGGATGGGTATCGCGTTTATATCGAATCATTACCCCACCTGGCGCACGTAGCGGTTTCACCCGAGATAGGTGAACTGATTACCCCCGATAGATTCAGCGATCATTTTGACTTTGCCATGCTGGCCATGCACGGTCCTGACTGCGAAGACGGAGCCATTCAGGGACTACTGGAGTGGTACCGTATCCCGTACAGCGGACCGGGACTGATGGGCTCGGCGGTAGGTATCGACAAGGTACTTCAGAACGAGATGATCGCCCTGGCCAACGGACAGGACAAGCGCATGATGGTAGTACGGTACGACCAGTGGCAACAGCAGGACCGTCAGCAACTATTTGAAGAGGTAAAGCAAAAGCTGGGAGTACCTATAGTCGTGAAGGCGCCTCACCAGGGGTCTTCCATTGGGGTAGCCATAGTCCGGCAGGATAGCTACGATGAATTTGTGATCGCTCTTAATCAGTGCTTTTTCCAGATGGAAGTAGCGGCTGACCAGTGGCAGGCTATGGACCAGGAGGCGAAGCAGGCCTGGGCGCAGCGCATCGCTAATCTGGACGAGGGGATCGGCTTTCCGGTGGTAGTGAATGATATATTCCTTTACCATCCCAAAGAACTATTTACCTACCTGAATCAGGCCTTCGCAACATCCAGCAATACGCTTACGCTATCCAGTACTAACGCCGAAGACCAGGTACTGCTTGAGACCTACGTAAGCGGGCAGGAATTTTCGTGCGGGTGTATTCAGCACGACGACGGATCTACGCTGGTACTGCCCCCAACCGAGATCATCAAAGTAGTAGAGGTATTTGATTTTAACTCAAAATATAAGCCCGGAGCAACCCGTAAGCGTATTCCTGTTACTACTACCCTGGCTAATAACCAGAAGATCCAGTACAACATCGGCCTGGTGTTCCAGCGATTAGGTATTAACGTATGCGCCCGTATTGACGGCTTCCTGACGCCGGAGGGGGAGGTTCTTCTTCACGATCCGAATACCATTCCGGGTATGTCGCCTACGTCACTTATCTTTAAGCAGATGGCTGAGATAGGGCTGAATGTTACCCAGGCTATTACTTACTTTATCAGGCAGTCAATCCGGGAGCGTATCCGTAGCGGCAAGGATACCTGGCACCTGCGGCAACTACTTCAAAAGCTGGATGATAAGATCAGTTCGCAGCAAGCTGTTAGCCGACCGGCCAAAGGCATACTCTTTGAAGCGACCGATGAGCAGTACGCCAGGGCCCGCCAGTGTTTCGGGAAGTACAATGCCGAAGGTAAATGCACGCCTGTGCCGATACTGAAAGTAGCTGATACTACGTACTATCAGCTACCCGTACAACTGATGTTCAAAGACTACGTAGAGGACTTACTGGCACTGGTTAGCGAGGAGCGTGACCCACTTCTGGTGGAAACCTCGGAGCAGGCTGCCCCACTCACTGCTTTCTACGCCGGTATGGTTGAGTATGGCATAAAAACGTATAGTAGCCTTGATAGCATCACTCCCATAGAAGATTGGATTGTTCTGGGGAGCGAAAAGATTTAAATTACTTATAGGATATATAAACCAGAAAAAGAGCTGCATAGGCTCTTTTTTTATGAGGTTCCCATTGCTATTTTTTTATATTTGTGACTGAGGGCAAGGAAAGAGTGGGTGAAATTTAGTTATTAACAGGAATAGGAATAACCAAACGCAATATGGCTAATGGCGCAGAAAAAGTAAGGCTAGCTCTACAGAAGGAGAATAAGGGTTGGAAAAAATGGGGTCCCTACTTATCCGAACGCCAATGGAGTACCGTACGGGAAGACTACAGTGGCAATGGCGACGCCTGGAGCTACATTACACATGAAATGGCTCGCTCCAAGGCCTACCGATGGGGTGAAGAAGGAATTGGTGGTTTCTCGGATAACAAGCAACATATATGCATGGGGTTTGCGTTCTGGAACCACCGGGATAAGTTTCTTAAAGAACGTCTATTCGGCCTTACCAACCGCGAGTCCAATCATGGCGAAGATGTAAAGGAGATGTACTACTACCTGGATAGTACTCCTACGCATTCGTACATGAAAATGCTCTATAAGTACCCTCAGCAGGCCTTCCCTTATGATAAGTTGCGCCAGGAAAACGCTCGACGTGGCAAAGCCGATCAGGAGTATGAGATCATGGATACCGGTGTATTCGATGAGGATGACTACTTCGATATATTTATGGAATACGCCAAAGCCGATCAGGAGGATCTTCTGATGCGGGTGACGGTGCATAACCGCGGGCCAAAGGACGCTCCCATCACGGTGCTGCCTACCATATGGTTCCGCAATACCTGGTCGTGGGGCTATGAGGCCTTCAACTACAAGCCCATGATGAACGGTATCTCTAACCGGCTGATCGAGGTGACGCACCGCAAGCATGGTAAGTTTAACCTCTACCTGGAGGATGCTGACCAGCTCCTTTTCTGCGAAAACGAGACCAACTTCAAGAAGCTCTACGGTACTAATAATACGACTGCCTATCCAAAGGATGGCATCAATGACTACATAATCAGTGGCCGGAAAACAGCTACCGTTAATCCGAATCAGATAGGTACCAAGGCGGCGGGTAGTTTTACCCGAATGGTGCCAGCCGGAGAAAGCGTAACGATTCGTATTCGGTTGGTGAATCAGACCAAGTCGGAACCTTTCAGTGGATTTGATGATATTTTTGCCAAACGTATCCGGGAGGCGGATGAATTTTATGGCGATCTGCAGAAAGATGTAGATGATATAGAGCTGTGTTCTATTCAGCGGCAGGCCTACGCGGGTATGCTATGGAGCAAGCAGTTTTACTACTACAATGTATACGAGTGGCTGAAAGGCGACCCTTCGCAGCCGGAGCCGCACCCCTCGCGCAATTGGGCACGTAACTCATCCTGGCGGCACCTGTATGCGGCGAACTTGATCTCGATGCCCGATAAGTGGGAGTACCCGTGGTTTGCGGCCTGGGATCTGGCTTTCCATTGTATACCTCTGGCGCGGGTAGATGCGGACTTCGCTAAACGCCAGCTCGAAATCCTGCTCCGTGAGTACTACATGCATCCCAACGGGCAGATACCGGCCTACGAGTGGAATTTTTCGGATGTAAATCCGCCCGTACATGCCTGGGCTACCTGGAAGGTGTACGAGATAGACCGCGAGCAGAATGGGGGAGTAGGGGACATAGAATTCCTGGAAAAGATATTCCATAAGCTCCTGCTGAACTTCACCTGGTGGGTCAACCAGAAAGACGAGACAGGCAACAACATATTCAGTGGTGGCTTCCTTGGGCTTGATAACATCGGGGTATTTGACCGCTCTACGCCCATGCCTTTTGGTGGGAAGCTGGAGCAGGCCGACGCGACCGGCTGGATGGCCATGTATACCCTTAACATGCTGCGTATCGCGGTAGAGATATCGCTGAAGCAGCCTGTGTACCAGGACATGGCCTCTAAGTTCTTTGAGCACTTCCTGCACATAGCCGGTGCCATGGAATCAATGGGGGGCGAAAATCTTACCATCAGCCTGTGGGACGAGGAAGACCAGTTCTACCACGACGTCATTCACATTCCCAACGGACAAAGTATCCTGCTCAAGGTACGTTCTATCGTAGGACTTATTCCGCTCTTTGCCGTTGAGATCCTGGATCCGCAGATGCTTGACAAACTACCTGTATTCAAACGCAGGGTAGAGTGGGTAATAGCCAACCGACCCGATCTGGCGCGCCTGATATCGCGATGGTTTGAGTCCGGTAAAGGGGAGAACCGTCTGCTTTCGATCTTGCGGGGACACCGCATGAAGATGATGCTGAAGCGGATGCTCGACGAGCAGGAGTTCCTTTCGGACTATGGTGTACGGGCGCTCTCCAAGTACCATAAGGATAATCCTTACAAGTTCTTTATTAATGGTGAGGTACTGGAGGTGGAGTATACCCCGGCCGAAGCCCTGACCGATATTATGGGTGGTAACTCCAACTGGCGGGGGCCCATCTGGTTCCCCCTGAACTACCTGATCTTTGACTCCCTGCTCAAATTCCACTCCTACTACGGGGATGACTTTGAGGTAGAGTACCCTACCAATTCAGGCAACCTGACTACTATTAATAAGGCGGCCATGGGTATTGCCGACCGCCTGATCAATATTTTCAGACGTGATGAAAATGATCGCCGGGCTGTTTATGGTGATTGTGAAAAGCTTCAGAATGATCCTCACTTCCGCGATCACATCCTGTTCTATGAGTACTTCCACGGAGACAACGGGCGAGGCTGTGGAGCCAGTCACCAGACCGGCTGGACGGGGCTGGTAGCTGAGCTGATCCTGCAGGTAGCGCGTTCCGGGGAGATTTCACAGCCAAAATCTGAGATGATGTTGGACAAACATTAAATATTAAGTTTCTTTACCCGGTTTAAATATCCAACCATAACGCATACACTCATAACACATCTTCCGATCACATGGCCGTACAACTTGAAAGTAATGTTCTGGATAAAGTAAATTCCTGGCTTAATGGTAATTATGATATTGATACCAAGGCCGAAATCCAGGATTTGATTGATAATGAAAAGACGACTGAACTCACCGACGCTTTCTATAAAGATCTTGAATTTGGCACTGGTGGTTTGAGGGGGCTGATCGGCATTGGGTCCAACCGCATGAACCGCTATACCATCGGAGCGGCTACGCAGGGGCTTGCCAACTACCTCAACAAAACATTTGCCGGCGAAATGATCAAAGTAGCCATCGCGTACGACAGCCGTATCAAGTCCGATGAATTCTCGCGTATCACGGCGGATATCTTCTCGGCCAATGGCATCAAAGTATACCTTTTTGAATCACTGCGTCCTACGCCTGAGCTGTCTTTTGCCATTCGGCTACTGGGCTGTCACAGTGGTGTAGTGGTGACTGCTTCGCACAATCCCAAGGAGTACAATGGCTACAAAGCCTACTGGGTAGATGGCTCACAGGTAGTAGCTCCGCACGACAAGAATATCATCGATGAAGTAAATGCTATTACTTCAGTGGATGATATCAATTTTGATGGTGATGATTCACTGATTGAAATCGTCGGTAAGAATGTTGATGAAAAGTACCTGGACCAACTCCTGTCACTATCGATTTCCAAAGATGCGATCAGCCGTCAGAAGGCTTTGAAAATCGTATATACTCCCATTCACGGTACAGGTATTACGCTGGTGCCACAGTTGCTGCAGCGTATGGGTTTTGAAAATGTAACGGTAATCGAAGAGCAGGCCGAGCCACAGGGTAATGGTCAGTTCCCGACTGTAGTATATCCTAATCCGGAAGAGACCGAAGCTATGAGCATGGCTATGGAAAAAGCCCGTGAGATAGACGCTGATCTGATCATGGGGACTGACCCTGACTCAGACCGCGTAGGGATCGGTGCCAAGAACCAACATGGCGAGCTGCAACTACTTAATGGTAACCAGACCGCCAGCCTGCTCATCTACTACCTGCTAAATGCCTGGAAAGATGCGGGCAAACTAACCGGTACTCAATTCGTTTGTAAAACCATTGTAACTACTGACCTGATTGATCGTATGGCTGAGGCTTACGGGGTGAAGTGCTACAACACTCTGACCGGCTTTAAGTACATCGCGCAGGTGATCCGTGAGAAGGAAGGAATAGAGCAATTCATTGGTGGTGGTGAAGAGAGCTACGGCTACCTGATCGGTGATGCCGTTCGGGACAAAGATGCCATTGCTTCCTGCGGAATGATCGCTGAGCTAACGGCTTATGCCAAGGATAAAGGCCTGAGCCTGTTCGATATGCTCATGGAAATCTACAAGCAGTTCGGGTTCTACTACGAAGGCTTGATCTCGCTGACCAAGAAGGGTAAGTCAGGAGCGGATGAAATCCAGCAGATGATGGCTGATTTCCGCACTAGTCCTCCCAAGACGCTGGCCGGTTCGGAAGTGATCCGTATGGATGATTACAAAGCACTTACTACGACCGATCTTCGTACGGGTAACAGAGAGGAAATACCTTCCGGAGAGATGGGTATTGAGCCTTCAAACGTACTCCAGTTCTTTACTGCCGACGGTACCAAGTTTACATGTCGTCCGTCAGGTACTGAGCCTAAGATCAAGTTCTACGTGGGAGTACGTGCCGCATTAGAAAGCAACGAAGACTTTGATGCCGTATACGATAGCCTTAAGCAAAAGGTAAAATCAATTGGCGAAGAGCTGGGGCTACAATAACAGTCCAATCCCGCTCGAATAGATTAGTCCTCCGGGGTATTGGCCCCGGAGGATTTTTTTTATTTTATACAGGCAAAATCGTTCTGTCGCGGCTGCTTTGCCAGGCCAGGTCTATTACCCGGGTGGTGAGGAGTACCTCTTCCGGCTTTACGGCAGGTTCAGATTTATTCACGATTACATCATATAGGTTGTCGTAGTAGGGCATATAGTTGCCGGGCAGGCTCTTGTGTACGCCGGTATAATCTTCGGAAGAGAGGTGTCCCCAGCGATCCTCGGGCTCTTCACCCCAGGGAGTAGTGTCGGGTAGTACATCCTTACGCAGCGTTTCCTCCTGTACATCCAGTCCGGTTTTAATAAATGAGCCGGCGGTTCCGTGTAAGGTGTAGCGTAAGCTATTGTCATAAACCATCAGGCTGGACTTCAGCTGTACGCTCTTATCAGAGTAGTGCAGTCGAATCGAGAAGAAATCATCAATCAGGCTACCATCACGCAGGGTTTTTATCTCAGCCGATACTGCTTCGGGTTTTCCAAATAGCGCCAGGGCCTGGTCAACCAGGTGTGGTCCCAGATTATACAGGTTTCCACCTCCGTCACCCGATTGCTCCTTCCAGGTATTGGTAACCGGAACGGGACGGTAGCGGTCGTAGCGGCTTTCAAATTCAACAATTCGGCCAATAGTACCCTCGTCAATGATCTGCTTGATGGTCAGGAAGTCCGAATCCCAGCGGCGGTTCTGGTAGGCAGTGATCATGAGGCCTTTCTGAGCGGCTAGTTCAACCAGTTCGCGTGCTTCCTGCTCAGTATTGGCAAATGGCTTCTCGATCACCACGTGCTTACCTTTTTCAAGCGCAGCTTTAGCGTAGTCAAAGTGGGTGTCGTTGGGGGTACAGATAAATACCAGATCTATGGCCTCGTCGGCCAGTAGCTCATCTACCGACCGTACCGTTTCTATGGATGAGTCAAACTCCTGAGCCTCATTCTTACTTCGCTCCACTACTTTTTTTAACCGGAAACGAGGATTTACCGAAAGAAAGGGAGCATGAAAGTAGCGCCCCGATAGACCAAAGCCGATAAGGCCAACTTGTAGTATTCTGTCTGACATTTTATAGTATAGGTTAGTATGAGTTAGTGAGTGGTACAGTTGATAAAGCAGGTACTACCCTGCATATAACAGTGCCTTGCCCGTAAAACTACGGGAATTATGGAATTACAGCGAGCTCTTCCACTATAAATAGGTAGGTGTAATGCTATGGTTCGAAGTGTACTACTGCTTCTTCAGGAGGTCATCAAACGTTATTTTTAAAGGCAATACTGCTGAAGTTGTTTAGGGTACTGGTAGCCTAATCAGGCCATATGCTGGATCAGTTACAAGGGGTAGAGCTTTCGTGGCAAAAAAATCATACTTTTGCGCTATGAAAGCCCCTGACGTCACTATCCGGTTCAAGGATCTGTCTGAGTTAGATTCTGTTGCTTCCCAGCTACTAGCGGTAGGGAATGAGGTACCTGTGTGGCTATTTGAGGGGACCATGGGAGCCGGAAAAACTACCATTATTAAAAAACTTTGTAGTCAGTTAGGGGTTGTTTCAATTGTACAAAGCCCTACTTTCGCTTTGGTTAATGAATACGTGACGGATCAGGAAAGAGTAATCTATCACTTCGATTTTTATCGGATCAAAAACGAGGAAGAAGCTCTTGATATGGGAGTTGAAGAATATTTCTATTCTGGTGATTTTTGTTTTGTGGAGTGGCCCGGAAAAATTGCTTCCCTATGGCCATCCAGCTATATGCTTGTTGATGTCACTTCCGACGAAGACGGAGAACGTACCGTACAAGCCACTATCATTTCTAACGAATTAAATGCTACGCAATGGGACAGCCTCAGGTAACAGGTTTTGAAGAATTAGCCAAACAAACTGTCCTGTACCCTCAGGAGTCGCTGGCGGCGGTTAAGACCAATAATAACTCGCTGCACATCGGACTCCCCCGCGAAATATCTCTGCAAGAAAACCGGATTGCTCTGACTCCCGACGCGGTGTCAATTCTGGTCAGGAACGGGCACGATGTATGGGTAGAAAAAGGAGCCGGTGAAGAAGCCAATTATCCCGACCACGAGTATAGTGAGGCCGGAGCCCTGATCGTACCGGGTCCCGAAGATGTGTACAAGTCCAGCCTTATTCTGAAAGTAGAGCCCCTGGTTGAAGAGGAGTTCAAGTATATAAAGTCCGGTTCGACCGTAATCTCGGCGCTTAATCTGCCCAGTCTTGAAAGGGGGTATTTCGAGAAGTTGAACCAGAATAAGATTACCGCCATCGGGTACGAAATCATAGAAGATCAGGTGGGAGGTATGCCCGTAATCCGGGCTATGAGTGAAATTGCGGGGAGTGCAGTACTGCTTATTGCAGCCGAATACCTGAGCAATGTAAACGGTGGACGCGGTGTAACGCTGGGAGGTATTACAGGAGTACCACCCACCAAGGTAGTTATACTGGGTGCCGGTACGGTAGCCGAATACGCCGCCCGGGCAGCTCTGGGTCTGGGAGCTGATATTAAGGTATTTGACAAGCATATATACCGGCTTCAGCGTCTGAAGTACGCCGTAGGGCAGAACCTGTATACCTCTATCATTGACTCCGATACCCTGACCGAGGCTATCAGCCGGGCCGATGTGGTGATAGGAGCTATGCGAGGGGAGGATGGATGGAGCCCCTGTGTGGTCACAGATGAGATGGTGTCACGAATGAAACCGGGCTCTATCATTATAGATGTCAGTATTGACCAGGGAGGCTGTTTTGAATCATCCCGTATGACGACGCACCGGCAGCCGGTTTTTCGTCACCATGGTATAGTCCACTACTGTGTACCTAATATTCCCTCACGGGTAGCGCATACGGCCAGTGCCGCTCTGAGTAATATATTCTTACCTTTTTTACTGCAGACAGGTACTATAGGAGGGATTGAGGAAATGATTTATGCCAATAGATGGTTTATGAAAGGGGTGTACAGTCACAAAGGAACCCTTACTAATTCATCCATAGCACGTAAGTACAACATGCGTTACAAGGACCTGACCCTATTGCTGGCAGCCCGCATGTAAATAATGAAAGGTACTTAGCAGGTGCTCTAAACATAAGCTAACACTATGATTAACCATAGCAACGAAAATGTATTGATGGATGATGCCAACTCGCCGGAAGTAAACAAACGGCTTCTGGGGATGGTATCGGAGGATTTTGTGAAAGTGGCCGATCAGCTAAAAGAGGCTTCTTATCAGATCAGGAAACGAGGTTTTTCGGAACATCCTGTATTTGTAACGTCCAGGGACCAAATGGAACTGGGTGTCCTGCTGCTCGGGGCGAATGACCTTACCAATCAGTGGAACTACCGCGCCAGCTTTTTGCAGGAGTTCATTGACCGTAATCTGGTTGGGAAAGAGTCCGAAGAGTTATTCAAAGAAAATTACAGGAATGCTGATGAATATTGTTGCCTCTTTGTAGTCAATGGCGACTTTGCCGGTTTTATCTTTGTTCCGTATCCGGAAGATTAGCAGGCGACAGATCTTGTTATATTATAAATAGGTATGATCATTCAGACGAAATCACTCTAAGGCAGATACAGTATGTATCTGCTTTTTTAGTGAGTACCATTACCTATACCATATCTATCCCATACAGCTTACCTTTGCAGGTACATAGGTAAGATGTAAATACAGCAAGGTACAATAAGAGGGGAGAGAGGGGCAGAATGAAGAAGGAAAGCTCTTGCCGGACCAGATTGATTATTATTAATAGCTACTAAACACTTTATCGACTTTGATCCTAAAAGGAAATACAATGAATAGTAAACCCAAATCTTTCCTTCTTTCCATTGCCATACTGTTTCCTGTTGTTATTTACCTCATCTATGTTATTGCCAACGCCGTTCCGGTCTTCTTCGCGGATGATTTTCACCTGTTAAAAACCATAGTATGGGGGCAGGAAGCTCCAACCCTTTCTGAAAAATACATGCTGCTGATCCAGCAGCACAACGAGCACCGTATCCTGATTCCCCGCCTGCTCACCTGGGTGGACTACCTGCTGGAGGGGAGTATCAACTGGGTAAGCCTAATTGTATTTGGTAATCTCCTCTGGATCGGTACCCTCTGGTTTTTCTGGAGGGCCTTTAAGGCATTAGATGTACCCTACTGGTTGTTTATCCCCCTGCCCTGGATCCTGTTCCAGCCACAGTACTATGATAATGTTACCTGGACCATCAGTATCCTGCAGCAGTCGGTGATTGTGTTCTGGTTTAGTCTGATTGCTTTTCTATGCGCACAGGGCAAGTACCGCTGGGCCGTGGCCGTAGCGGTATTGGCGACTTTTACGCATGGCAATGGTATATTTAGCTTTGTGGTGATAGGCGCCATAATAGTACTTGAGCGCAAGTGGAAAGAAGCCATCATCTGCTTTGTGGTGATGGTACTGGTAGCTCTGCACTATTTCTGGGATTTCGGGAAAGGTCCTAATGCCGACTTCATGCGCAGCCTTTCCAATCCGGTACGTCTGGTGGCTTCGTTCTTCGCCTTCTTTGGTACCATGACCAAGGTACTCCTTGCCAATCCGCTCTATGCCGCAGCACTGGGGGCGGTACTGTTCCTGATCCCGGCCTTGTACCTTTTGCCCCGATTTTTTACAGTATTTCGAAAGCCGCTGTCCCTTACCTTCTTTGATAAGATCCTGCTGGGTAACCTGCTGTTCCTGGCTATTACCGGTGCCCTGGTGAGTGTGTCCAGAAGCTGGGGAGGCATTGAGACAATTATAGCTCCCCGGTACCAGCACTACTCGCCCTACGTGAGTGCCTGGACGTACCTGGTGTTGGTCAGGCTTACCGCAGGATATCTCCGCAATGCTGTGGGGCTGGTGTTCTTGCTGGGAGGTATAGCGTTTAATGGATTAGCCTACTTTGTATATGATCAGGAGATCAAACTTCGTCGTAATTGGTTGCTGGCTGATGATACCAACTGGACCAACCATAAGCGGTTTCTGCAGTACAATGATTTCTTCAATGATAACGTCATCAATGAGTACAGTCAGGCCCAGTCCCGGGGCATCTGTACGACCAGGAGTCACTTCAAGCCACTCGGTACGTATAACCTGGGGAGTAGGGTAGTGCCCATTGATTTTTCAACCAATGAGTTTGTGATGGAAGCGGCAGACTGGCGCGAAGAGCATCAGAATCTGCGAATTACCAACACCACCCTGGAGGCAGACCATGTTTTTCTTTGCTTCAAGTCTAATAACCGGAAGGAGTACTGGGTGCCCGTACAGAAGTATAGGACTTCTGTTATGAACTTCCTGACCACCGGTAGCCACTACAAACCCGGCTTTATTACGGACCTATTACCGGAGAACTTAGCCCCGGCTGAATATCGTATAGGAGTATTGGTTGGAAACACTTTTTACTGGACTGATTCGAGAGTAGTTATTCAGGCGGATAAAAGTGTTTTAATAAAAAAAGGTACTATCTAAGATCTGTAAAATTTTATTCTGTTCTTGATTAGATAGAGTGACTTGCTCTTACTGTGTTACCTAAAATATCTAGTGACTCATTTGGCTGCTGATGAAGATGCTGCTCCTTTGCGTTTTGAAGCTAATGTTAAATAAATTGTATTATTCGAAGTGATATTGCGCTCAATGTGTTACTAAAACACGAATGATTTGTAATAAAAATTAATTTGTTGTAACTGGTTATGTAAATATTTAATTTTCATACCAGTCTTAACAAATCCTTCGAATATCTATGTCCAAAAAACTACCTCTAAGGTTGCTCTTATGTCTATGGGCAACCTTTTTTGTTACTCATCTATTTGCCCAGGATCGACAGATCGCTGGACAGATCCGGGATGAGGGTGGCTCCGGTATGCCGGGTGTGAGCGTACTTGTAAAGGGTACCAACCGAGGTACTACTTCTGATGCAGATGGTAATTTCACAATTGGGGTAGCTGGTAGCTCCGCTACTCTGGTTTTTTCATCGGTTGGGTATGAAACCAAAGAAGTACCCGTCACAGCTTCGACCTCTACTCTGAACGTGACCATGTCACCGGATGTAAGGAATCTGGGTGAGGTAGTAGTAACGGCTCTTGGTATCGAACGTAGTGCCAAAACACTGACCTACTCAACCCAGCAGATAAGTGGAAAGCAGCTTACTGATGTACGTGATGCTAACTTTGTGAATACGCTTTCCGGTAAAATCGCCGGGGTGGTGATCACACAGGGAGCTTCCGGCCCCGGCTCAGCTACCCGCGTAACGCTGCGTGGCAACCGCTCAATAAGTGGTAACAACAACGCCCTGTTTGTAGTAGATGGAGTACCTATCGATAACACCGTACAGGGGCAGGTAGGTAGTGACTTCGGAGGAATTAACGGTAGTGATGGAGCAGCCAACATCAACCCGGACGACATCGAGTCGATGAACGTACTGAAAGGAGCGGCCGCGGCTGCGCTTTACGGTAGCCGGGCTGCCAATGGTGTGATCATGATTACAACCAAGAAAGGTAAGGCCGGACGAGTATCCGCCGACATCAACTCAGGGGTAGTAGTAGAATCACCCTTCCTGTTGCCGGCGCTTCAGAATACGTATGGCCAGGGTAATGGCGGGGTAACCAGCGACAGAGCCAGCGGCAGCTGGGGAGCCAGAGGTACTACCTATCCTAATAACATCAGCGACTTCTTCCGGAACGCTATTTCGACCAATAACTCCATAGGAGTAGCGGGTGGTACTGACAATGTACAGACCTACCTGTCGTACACCAACAACTACAACCAGGGTCTACTTCCCAATAATGATCTGTCGCGTCATACGCTGAACCTGCGTATCAATTCACAGATCTCGAAGCGTCTATCTACAGATGCCAAGATCACCTACACCAATCAGGTGATCAATAACAAGCCCCGTTCGGGTGAAGAGAGCGCGGTAGTAATGAACCTGTACAAGATACCCCGCAGTGTAGATCTGAACCAGTACCAGAATTTCCAGGATGAGAATGGCAATCCGACTTACTGGACCACCTCATCTATCTACATGAACCCTTACTGGACCACCAACAAAACCTCAGATCTGGAGCGTCGTAACCGTACCATCCTGTTGGGATCGGCCAAGTACCAGCTGACTGACTGGCTGAATGTCCAGGGACGGGTAAGCTTCGACCGCTACGACGACCGCTATAACCGCAGCTGGTCTGACCGTACCCTTCTCTTTGCCGGACCCGGTGGGTCGTACCAGGATTTTACCAACGATGTACTGGAACGTAACATGGACGTAATCGTATCCGGTAACAACAATATTGGTCAGGATATCAACATCTCGTATAACTTCGGTGCGGGTCAGACTTACAAGAAGTTCTCGCAGGTAGGAGCCAACGCCAATGGTCTGCTGGTACCTAATAAGTTTGACTTGTCTTTTGCGAGAGCGCTTAGCCAGATTGCCGGCTTCTCCGAAAAGGAGTTGCAGTACGTATTTGGTACGGCTACGTTCACGTACAGAGACTACCTGACGCTGGATATGTCGGCCCGTAACGACTGGTCGTCGACCCTGCCTGCTCCTCACTCGTATTTCTATCCTGCCTTTGGTGCTAACTTCATCCTGTCGGATGCTATGCAAATGCCGGATTGGGTAAGCTTTGCCAAGGTACGTGGTTCATGGGCTCAGGTAGGTAACGATACAGATCCGTATCTGATCGCCCAGACTTACTCATTCTCACAGGGTGGTACAGGAGGTTTTATTTCAAGAGACCCGACACAGCCTGCAACTAGCCTTAAGCCTGAAATATCGTCATCAACTGAGTTTGGGGTAGACCTGCGCTTCTTTGGTGGCCGTCTGGGTATTGATGCTACCTACTACAACAGCAACACCGTGAACCAGCTACTGACACTAGGTCTGGCGCCTGCCTCAGGTTTCTCTAACCAGTTTATTAACGCCGGAAAGATCAATAACAAAGGTCTTGAGTTTACCATCACCGGTAAGCCTTTGCGGAGTAACGATCTCAACTGGGACATGACCCTGAACTACGCCCGTAACGTCAACACCATCGTCGAGCTGCATCCTGATATTAAAGTTGCATTCCTGGCCGGTGGATTCGGTCGTACGGCTGGTCCGGTAGTAGCGGAGGGGGGGTCATACGGTGATCTGTACGCGCAGCGCTGGAAGCGTGATGAACAGGGACGTTTTGTGGTGGATGCTAACGGTAAGCCCGTAGCTACTTCCAACGAGAAGATTGGAAACTTTAACCCTAAGTTTACCCTGGGCTTCAACAACTCATTCAGCTACAAAAACTTCGTCGCCAGCTTCCTGATCGATGGTCGCTTTGGTGGGGTGATGACCTCAGGTACCCAGGCTAACCTGGCTTTTGACGGTAATGCTGACTATACCCTGGCCAACCGTGAGGGAGGTTGGGTACTGCCAGCCGTGACCGCATCGGGCGAAACCAATACCAAGGCCATTGATGCTGAGACCTTCTGGACTACGGTATCGGGTGGTCGTTACTCGTGGGGTGAGTTCTTTACCTACTCAACTTCCAACGTTCGTCTGAGAGAGTTGTCGGTAGGTTATTCGTTCAGAACGCCAGACAACTTCTTCATCAAGAATGCCCGCCTGTCGCTGGTAGCGCGCAACCTGTTCTTCCTGTACCGTGGCTATGCTACCCTGGACATCCCGGGTGTTGAGAAGCGTAAGCTACCGTTTGATCCGGATGTGAACATCGGTGCCGGTAACTTCCAGGGAGTTGAGTACGGTAACCTGCCTTCCTCGCGTACCGTGGGTCTTAACCTGAAGCTAGGGTTCTAATTATCTATCTGTGCCAAAACATTGTCAATAAAGAGTTTTATGAAACTACTACATAAGAAAAGCTTTCTCAAAATAGCAGCCATGGGCCTAATGGTGAGCTCTGCCGGACTCTGGTGGGGCTGTACAGAGCATTTTGAGGAAATGAATACCAGCAAGACCAAGCTGACTTCGCTGGGTAAAGATGAGCTACCCTTCCTGTTTTCACGGGCGGAGCAGCAGGCCTCTTACGCCGGAGGTACCTATCAGATTGCCCAGAACCTGTTCGCTGATCTGTACGCGCAGTACTTTGCGACTTCCGCTACCTACTTCCCCTCGGACCGCTACGTAATGCGCTTTGACTGGCTCACTGGTCACTGGAACCCGATCTATACGCAGGTAGTACCTCAGCTCAAAACCATCATGAGTTCGGTAGAGCCGACTTCTGCGGAGTATGCACTCACTGACATCATGTGGGTATTCGCGTTCCACCGCCTGACTGACTACTACGGTCCCATCCCTTACTTCGATGCCGGTGAGCCTGCCCGCTCCGTCAAGTACGACCCACAGGATAAGATCTACGAAGACTTCTTTAAGCGCCTGGATGCGGCTACTACCATACTGAAAGGTAAAACAGCCGAGAAGCCTTACGGTAACTTTGATCTGATCTACGGCGGCGACGTCAACAAGTGGATCAAATTTGCCAATACGCTTCGTCTGCGTCTGGCTCTGCGTATCTCTAAAGTGAATCCGGCTGAGGCTAAGAAACAAGCTGAGGCAGCCTACGCGGGTGGCGTAATGACAGACATGGCTGATGCCGCTTTCATGGTGAAAAATCTGGCTGGAGACGACCACAACGGTCTGGGGCGAATCGCTATCTGGAATGAGTTCCGGATGAGTGCTTCCATGGAGTCAGTACTGAAAGGCTACGATGATCCCCGGATTGGTATCTACTTCCAGCCTGCTACGGCTACCGGTACCTATGAAGGGTTGCGTAATGGCTTACTTCCCGCTCAGCTCAACCAGGCTGGTAACGGCAATAATGATAACTCTAACGTAGGTACCCGCTGGGCTACCGGTAGCGGTGCCGCTTGGACCAGCCAGCTCACTGTACCTCAGGATATCATACATACCTCAGAAGCGTATTTCCTGCGGGCCGAAGGAGCCCTGAACGGCTGGAACATGGGTGGTACTGCTCAGGAGCTGTACGAGGAGGGAATCGAGATGTCGATGCGTCAGTGGGGTATTACTAACGATGCGGCTATTCAGGCGTACATTAATAGCTCTAAAACCCCCGTTGCTCCCGGCGATCCTTTGAACTCCCCGGCTCTGTCCAACATACCAGTGAAATGGGATCCGGCCTCAACCGAAGCCGTGAAGCGTGAGCAGATCGGTACGCAGAAGTGGCTGGCACTGTACCCGGATGGTATCGAAGCCTGGGCTGAGTTCCGTCGTACCCGCTATCCCAAGCTGTACCCTGTCGTAAGTTCAGATAACGCCGATCTGCCAGCTGGCAGCTTTATTCGTCGTATTCCGTTCCTGGATCTTGAAAAACAGACGAATGGTGATGCGGTGAAGGCGGCCGAAGGTCTGCTGAACGGACCCGACAAGGCCAGTACGCCTTTGTGGTGGGATAAGAACTAACAGCCTACTTATCAACAAGGATTTATAGCAAGAAAGGCAGGCAATTAGTCTGCCTTTCTTTGTAAATTGCATTACCAAATACTCCCTCTTCCTAGTGGCATGAACCGAATTACACTCCTCTTACTCTTTGCCTTACTCACCACAGGCTGTCAAAATAAAGACACGCTCTTTACCCTGCTTGATCCGGACGATACCGGTGTTGAATTCAACAACTTCATTGACGAAGATGCCGAGAATAACGTACTAGAATACGGCTATTTTTATAATGGGGGTGGGGTAGCGGCCGCTGACTTCAACAATGACGGGCGGGTGGATTTGTACTTCACCGGGAACATGGTGGCCAATAAGCTGTACCTGAATCAGGGCGAGATGAAGTTTAACGACGTCTCTGAACAAGCGGGAGTAGCCTTGAATGAAGGATGGAAGACGGGTGTATCACTAGTAGATATCAATGACGATGGCTGGATAGACCTGTACGTCTGCCGATCCGGAGCGTCCAATCCGGCGCTACGTCGTAACCTGCTCTATGTAAATAACGGAAAAACCGCTGACGGCATCCCCACCTTCACCGAAAAGGCGGCTGAGTACGGGCTGGATGACCCATCATATACCACGCAGGCCGCTTTCTTTGACTATGACAAAGACGGTGACACGGATTGCTTTCTGCTGAATCACTCGGTGCAGGATTATGCCGGCTTCAGCAATCTCCTGAGCAGCTATCGGCAGCAACACAACCCTGCCTATGGCAATAAGCTACTTCGTAACGAAGGCGGGAAGTTTGTGGATAGAACGGATGCATCGGGCATCGTATCCAATGTACTTAGCTTTGGCCTGGGCATCAACGTCAATGATTTTAACAACGACGGCTGGTCGGATCTTTATATAGCCAACGATTATAACGAAAACGACTACCTGTACCTCAACCAGAAGGATGGTACCTTTAAGGAGGTCATACGGCAGGCTACCGGGCATGTTTCGCTCTACTCCATGGGTACCGATGCCGCTGACCTGAACAACGATGGCTGGTCAGATATAGTCACGCTGGATATGCTGCCCGCCACCAACGACCGGATCAAGCTTACCGCGGGAGATGATAACTACGACAAGTACCAGCAACTGCTGATGGCGGGCTTCCACGACCAGACCATGCGCAATATGCTCCAGCTCAACAACGGGACCAACGCCGAAGGAGTACCGGTATTCAGCGAAGTGGGGCAGCTGGCGGGTATCTCCAACACCGACTGGAGCTGGTCGGCGCTGATGGCCGATTTTGACAACGATGGCTTTAAGGACCTGTTCGTGACAAACGGCTACGCCCGTGACTATACCAACATGGAGTTCTTGAAATATTCCACGGATGTTCAGCTCAACTCACGTACCTCGGGCAAGACGCCGGAGCAGATGGATATCATTGCTGAGATGCCCCCCATTAATCAACCCAACTATATCTTCCGAAACGAGGGAAATCTGAGCTTTACTAAAAAGATTGAAGACTGGGGCTTTGACAAAAACAGCCAGTCCAACGGTGCCGTATACGCTGATTTGGATGGGGACGGTGATCTGGACATAGTCACAAGCAACGTGAACGAAAAGGCTTTTATCTACCAGAACAACAGCGAAAAGAGTGATTCCAACAAGTACGTAGCCCTACAGTTGCAGGCCCCCCGCTTCGCGCAGAAGGCGGGAGCCAGGGTAGTACTTTATGAATCGGGAGGAGCGGTACAGATGCAGGATTTTATGCCGGTGCGGGGATTTCAGTCAGCCATGTGGGGACCGGTGCACTTTGGCCTAAAAAGTACCACTACCATTGATTCCATCCGGATAACCTGGGCAGATGGAAAGGCCCAGACGCTAACGGGGGTGACAGCTGGTAAAAGCGTAGTTGTTTACTATAAAAATGCTACTACTTCCGGACTACCCGAGGCAGAGGTTGAACCTCTTTTGCAGGAGGTAGCATCCCTTCCCTTTATCCACCGTGAGGACAAACACAATGACTTTAGGATGCAGACCCTGCTTCCGACCATGCAGTCGTTCCAGGGGCCCGCTATGGCCCAGGCAGACCTGAACCAGGATGGTATACCCGACGTGTACGTGGGAGGAGCGAGAGGGCAGGCCGCTGAGCTATTCCTAAGTCAGGGCGGTAGTTACAAGTCGGCTTCGGTACCGGCCTTCGTGAGTGATGCCCTTTTTGAAGATTCGGATGCCGCTTTCTTTGACGCCGATGGCGATAGTGACCCCGACCTGCTTGTGACAAGCGCAGGCTATGAGCTGAATCCGACGGATACGCTGCTTCACCCCCGGCTGTACCTGAATGAGGGCAGCCGGTGGACTAGAGCCGCCTTTCCGGCTTTGTCTGTAAATGCTTCCTGTGTGGCGGTAGCCGACCTGGATGGGGACAAGGATCTGGATCTGTTTATTGGTGAACGAGTGTCGCCGGGGCGTTTCCCGCACAGCCGGGGTGGCTACCTGCTGCTCAACGATGGCAAGGGCAGATTCACCGACAGGACTACTCAGCTTCTGCCGGGGCATGAGTCGCTGGGGATGGTTACTGGAGCCAGCTTTCAGGATCTAAATACTAATAAAGTACCCGAACTGGTCACAACAAGTGACTGGGGAGGCATACAGGTGTGGGAGAGAGATAGCAAAGGCGTATGGCAGAACACCAGCCAAAAGTGGGGTACTACCTCGCTGACCGGCTGCTGGACAGCACTGGAACCGGCCGATCTGGATGGAGATGGCGACGTGGACTTTGTAGTTGGTAACATGGGCACTAACTGGCAGTGGAATCTGACGGCTCCGCAGGGCTTAAAACTCTATACGGATGAGTCGTCGGAGCGTACGGTCCCGGTAGTAACCATGCGGGCTGACGGCAAAGAGTACCCTTACGCCAGCCGTGATGAACTCCTGGATCAGGTACCTGGTCTGAAGAAGAAGTTTACGGATTATGTAAGCTATTCCAACGCTTCCCTGCAGGATCTTTATTCTGCCGATCAGCTGCAGAAAATGCACCCCCGGGAAGTAGCCGAATTCAGGAGCGGAATATTGGAGAATACTAATGGGAAGCTCATCTTCAGACCCCTGCCCATTCAGGCTCAGTTTTCACCCGTACACGCGGTGTTGTTAGTAGATCTGAATGGTGACGGTAGCAAGGATATCCTATTGGGAGGAAACCAGACTAAGGTACGGGTCAGGCTGGGCCGAAACGATGCTAATCTGTTGCAGGTGTTTCTGAATAAAGGAAAGAGTGGCTTTCAATACCTTTCTCAGGCGCGTAGTGGGCTCTATGTGACGGGTGATGTACGAAGCCTGGTAGTCCTGAGTCGTTCGCAGGATTTTGTGATACTGGTGGGTAGAAACGATTTACCTATAAAAAGCCTTCAAATAGTGAAAAAGAGGTAGGAAAAACGGCTAAAAAATTGTATATTTACACGATTAAAAAACCCATAAAACGGGTGCTTTATATTTTAGTGTAAAATAACCTATATGGCAAACGAAGCAACGCTGGAAGTAAGTAATTATCTAGCTGATAACATTCAAGTACTGGAAGGCCTGGAGGCCGTGCGTAAGCGCCCGGCGATGTACATTGGCGATACTGGTTTCAAAGGAGTTCACCACCTGATATGGGAGGTAGTAGATAACTCCATCGACGAAGCGATGGCTGGCTATTGTGACACCATTGACGTCATCATTCGTGAAGATAATTCAATTACAGTAAAAGATAACGGTCGGGGTATCCCTACCGGAATACATACAAAGGAGAAACGCTCCGCGCTCGAAGTGGTTATGACTGTACTTCACGCTGGAGGTAAGTTTGACAAAGATACCTATAAGGTATCGGGTGGTCTGCACGGGGTAGGGGTATCCTGTGTAAATGCGCTTTCTACCGACCTGCGGGCCGAAGTACACCGCGAGGGTAAAGTGTTTGAGCAGGAGTACCAGAAAGGACATCCTCTCTATCCGGTGCGTGTAATTGGTGATTCGGACCGTACCGGTACGATCATTCACTTCAAGCCGGACGATACCATATTCACTGTTACGGAATACAAGTATGATACTGTAGCGACCCGTCTGCGTGAGCTTTCATTCCTGAACAAAGGTATCAAGCTTACCCTGACGGATGATCGGGAGCTGGATGAGAATGGAGTACCCCGTCATGAAGAGTTCTTGTCACAGGGTGGTCTGGTAGAGTTTGTAAGCTACCTGGATGCTACCCGTCCTCCGCTGATCCCTGATCCAATCCACATGGAGAATGATAAGGGAGTAGTACCTGTGGAGGTATCGATGATTTATAATACTTCGTACAGCGAGAACGTGTTCTCGTATGTAAACAATATCAATACGATCGAAGGAGGTACCCACGTATCCGGTTTTCGGGCCGCTCTGACCCGTACGCTAAAAGGCTACGCGGATAAGTCAGGAATCCTGGCCAAGGAGAAAATTGAAATCAGCGGCGATGACTTCCGGGAAGGATTAACGGCGGTAATATCGGTAAAAGTAGCCGAGCCGCAGTTTGAAGGACAGACTAAGACCAAGCTGGGTAACTCAGATGTAGCCGGTGCAGTGAGCCAGGTTGTATCAGAAATGCTCGAGAACTATCTGGAAGAGCATCCAAAGGAGGCCAGGATTATCGTAGATAAGGTTGTACTGGCGGCCAAAGCCCGTATCGCAGCCCGTAAGGCTCGCGAAATGGTACAGCGCAAGAACGTACTGACCGGTACCGGACTACCCGGTAAGCTGGCCGACTGCTCCGAAACAGATCCTAACCTGTGTGAGCTATACCTCGTGGAGGGGGACTCGGCGGGTGGTACAGCCAAGCAGGGACGTAACCGGGCATTTCAGGCGATTCTGCCGCTCCGTGGTAAAATCCTGAACGTAGAGAAAGCCCAGGAGTACCGCATCTATGAGAACGAAGAGATCAAGAACATGTTCACCGCAATGGGTGTACAGATCGGTAAGGATGGGGATGAGCGGGCGCTGAATATCGACAAGCTGCGTTACCACAAGATCATCATCATGACTGATGCTGATATTGACGGTAGCCACATCCGTACACTGATCCTGACGTTCTTCTTCCGTTATATGAAGCTCCTGATCGACAATGGTTACGTGTACATCGCCCAGCCACCTCTGTACCTGATCAAGAAGGGCCGCGAAGAGCGTTACTGCTGGACCGAAGCTCAGCGCGAAGCTGCCGTACGCGAGATGGGTGCCGGACGCGAAGAGTCAGTACACATACAGCGCTACAAGGGTCTTGGAGAGATGAATGCCGAACAGCTATGGCAGACTACCATGAACCCTGAGAACCGCAGCCTTAAGCAGGTAACTGTGGAGTCAGCTGCTGAGGCTGATCACCTGTTCTCGATGCTGATGGGTGATGAGGTAGGCCCTCGCCGCGAGTTTATTGAAAAAAATGCCAAGTATGCTCGTGTAGATGTGTAGAAGCTCTTTTTTTGATCGTACACATCTTGAGTAAACAATACTGAACGGATGGCTGAATGTAGTTCGGCCATCCGTTTTTTGTGGAATTTTATTGGAAGGAGAGAGTATACAATTGCGTTAGCTAAAGAAGTCCGGCAGCTACATTTTTTGGAAGTACTGTTGTAGTATACCCAACGAGGATGGTAGTTTTCGGGTAGTAAAGAAGGTGGGAGGCTGGCGCATGGTAGCTGGAAAGAAGTCCTGTTTTTTATGATAACCAATAATGAATAGGATTGACGCATCGTTTTCCGATAAAGTACCTGACTGGTCCTGTAACCAGTACCCCTTTTTTTAGTTATATGTACAATTGAGAATATACCCTTTAGCCTATGAATAACGATTCTGATCATATATCCAGCAGTGAAAAAAAACATACATTTTCTAATCTGCTATCCTTTTTTAGTGACCGCCGCGACAGCCATGAAGAAGGCAGGTTTATGCGCTCTGATGAGAAAGTAAATAACGTCATTGAGCAGAGCGATTTTATCAGCCGGGACCTTAGCTGGCTGCGATTCAACGAACGGGTGCTGGATCAGGCCCAGAACCCGGAGCGTAATGTGTTTGACCGCCTCAAGTTCCTGGCTATTACTTCATCTAATCTTGACGAATTCTTCACCATCCGGATAGGTAGTCTGTATAATTATCTAGATTACGGAAAGGAGCGGGTAGACTACTCAAGTCTGCGTGAGGTACCCTTTCGTAAAACGCTCTTCAAGGCGGCTCAGCAGTTTGTCAAAGAGCAACACGACTGTTACAATCAGCAACTGGTGCCTTTGTTTGAGGAGCACCGCTTTCGTCTGGCTAACATTGCAGATCTGGATGGAGAAGAACAGCAAAAGGTATCCGACTACTTTGATCGAACGGTATACCCGATGCTGACGCCCATGCTGTACGATTATACGCACGTGTTTCCGGTACTGCTGGCCAAGGTACTTATCTTTGGAGTCATCACACAGACTGCTGAAACTACCTCCGCCGACGATCGCAAGCTATCGTTTGTGCAGTTGCCTCCCAACCTGCCTCGGTTCTACGTTATCGAGCGTGACGAGGAGATCCTCTTCCTGCCCATCGAGAACATCGTGCGGGAGTACATCACTAAGCTGTACCGCAATGTTGATATTGTATCGGTGAATCTGTTCCGGATCATGCGGAATGGTGATTTTTCACTCGATGAAAGCGATGATATCGAAGCCGGATTGATCGATGAAATAAAGCAGAAAATCAAGAATCGCCGGCTGGGTAGAGTAGTTCGGGTCGAGATAGAACCCGGACTGGATAATGAACTCCTTAACCTGCTCAAGAAGCGCTGGGAGATTGATGACTACAACGTGTTCAGAACGGATGGATTCCTGGACTACACGGCTTTCTGGCAGATTATTAAACATCCGGAGTTCAAAGATCAGATTCCACCTATCCATCCTCCGGTACCACCTCTGGGACTGGGCAAGGAGCGAAATAACGATATATTCGAAGTTATGCGGGAGCGGGACATTATGCTGCACCATCCCTACAACAACTTCGAACCGGTACTGCAGCTCCTGGAGCAGGCTGCCGAAGATCCTAACGTTCTTTCTATCAAACTGACTATTTACCGGCTGGCCAAGAAGTCACGGGTAACTGAGGCCCTGCTGCGGGCTGCCGAAAACGGCAAGCACGTAGCGGTACTCTTTGAAGTAAAAGCACGCTTTGACGAGGAAAATAATATCCGGGAGGCGCAGCGTCTGCAGAAGGCTGGCTGTTTTGTGATCTATGGTATTGGGCTCCTGAAAACACATACCAAGCTGCTGCTCATCGTCCGCAACGAAGGGGACCGGGTAGTGCGCTATGCGCATATGTCCAGCGGGAATTATAATGAAGAAACCTCCCGCCTCTATACCGATATAGGTATCCTGACCACCAACGAAGAGTATACCCATGATATCTCCGAGTTTTTTAACGTTATCACCGGCCATTCGTTGCCCAGCGAATACCGGAACCTGATCACGGCTCCCCGGGATATGCGCAAAAAGCTCATTGAACTGATTACCTGCGAAGCTGACAATGCCCGGCAGGGACTTGACAGTGGTATATGTATCAAGATCAATTCGCTGGAAGACCGCGAGGTGATCGAAGAGCTATACAAAGCCTCGCAGGCCGGAGTAAAAATACGGCTTATCGTAAGAGGAATCTGCTGTCTGCGGCCAGGTCGCAATGGACTAAGCGAAAACATTACGGTACGCTCCATCGTAGGTGATTTTCTGGAACATTCGCGCCTGTTTTACTTCCACAATAATGGTAATCCGCTGGTGTACGGTGGTAGTGCCGACGTCATGGTTCGTAGCTTTGACCGGCGTATAGAGTCGCTGTTTGCTCTGGTGGATGAGCGTGTGCGGCAGGAGGCCATTCATATGCTGGCCTACAACCTGCGCGACAACGTCAATGCCTATGAGCTTAAAGAAGATGGCTCGTACATAAAGTGTACCGAAGACAGCCAGAACAATCCATTTAATATTCACAAGGAGTTCTTCAATGTTACGATGGAGGAAGTGATGGAGGCCAGGCTTTTTGGACCTGATATTGCCGACCCAACGGACACCGTATGTAATATTGCTACTGAGAAAGAGGAATAGGAAAAGCATATAAATATATACCAATAAAAAGGCCAGCAGGGAGTATTCCTGCTGGCCTTTTTATTGGTAGTATGTCTACTTCATAAATCGGAATGAAAAAGGGTAGCGGTATACACTGCCATTGTTTGCCCTCACACTACCAACGATCATGAGAATAATGGCCACCAGCATAATCAGAAAGTAAACCACACCTACTATAATACCGGTACCTACCATACCCATTACACCCGCACCGGATGCCGCTTCGTTGCCAGTAGTGCTTCCCATCAGCATACTAATCATTGACCCTCCAAAGAAAAACATGGAAATAATAAGGATGGCAAAACCGAGTATAGTAAGGGTAATCTGGAAATTGATAGATTCAATGCCGTTGGCTCTAGCAAAGGTACTTTTGTCACGATACATGTAGTACAAGCCTACTGCTACTATGAGACTCAGGAAAGGAATAGGTATAAAAACATTGAGCAAAATAGCCAGTAAAGGGCCCAGATGCATCCACATACCTAGGGAATGATCGTCGGAGCTGCTTTCATGAGGCGTAGAGGACGAATACGGCTGGTTTTCCATGAGTATGAATTAGTTAAAGGTTTAGTGAGCATATTGAAATATACAAAGAAAATGATATAACACAAATTCAGATAGATAGGTCAAAATTGCCTAATTTTGCGGCTTCGTGGCTTTTAATAACTGATCATTGATGGAAAGATTAACCGGGTTAATTGGTGTAGTACTTATTTTGGGAATAGCTTATGCGTTATCGAATAATCGTAAAGCAATAAATTTCAGAACAGTTGGTGTTGGATTAGGGCTTCAGTTTGGATTGGCAGTATTTATTCTAAGAACAGAAACAGGACAGGCAGTTTTTAAGTGGTTGGGCGAAAAAGTACAAAAACTGCTCTCTTTCTCCGATCAGGGAGCGGACTTCGTATTTGGTACATTGGTTCGCAGCGATCAGATGCGCAGAGCCTTTGGTGAGGGGAATGATTATATATTTTTCTTCAAGGTAATACCTACTATTATTTTCGTGGCAGTACTGGTCAACATGTTGTATCACATTGGTATCATGCAGCGTGTGATTGGTGTCATCGCCAGAGGTGTATACTGGTTGATGGGTGTTAGTGGTGCCGAGGCCCTTTCCAACGTAGCCAGTACATTTGTGGGGCAGGTAGAGGCGCAGATCATGATCAAGCCGTACCTGAAAGGGATGACAAACTCCGAACTAATGGCATCGATGTCAGGTAGTTTTGCCTGTATTGCCGGTGGGGTGATGGCCGTATATATCTCTCTGGGAGTACCTGCACCCTACCTGATAGCGGCTAGCTTAATGGCGGCTCCGGGAGCGTTGGTTATTTCCAAAATTGTTTATCCCGAAACAGAAGTGTCTGAGACAAAAGGCGCTGTAAAACTAGAGATCAAGAAAACGCACGCCAACCTGCTCGACGCGATCGCCGCCGGTGCCAGTGAAGGTCTGAAAGTAGGATTTAACGTGATAGCAATGCTGATTGGTTTTATCGCCTTGGTAGCCCTGTTTGATTACATACTTGGACTGGTAGGAGGTTGGTTTTCGTTCCCTGAACTAAGCATGAACTACTTACTGGGTAAGGTATTTTCTGTATTTGCATGGGCAATGGGTGTGCCTTCTAAGGACGTGGAAGTAGCTGGCGCTCTGATGGGTACCAAGATGGTAATCAATGAGTTTGTGGCTTACCTGGATCTTGTTAAAGTGAAAGAAACACTAGACCCAAAGACCCTTGTCATTACCAGTTTTGCCCTTTGTGGATTTGCCAACTTCAGTTCAATCGCGATTCAGGTAGGAGGTATTGGCGAGCTGGCCCCTTCACGTCGTTCTGATCTGGCACGTCTGGGCTTTAAGGCTTTGATATGCGGTACACTGGCCTCTTATATGTCAGCTACCCTGGCTGGTATTCTGATGTAAAGAATCAGGAACAGTAGTATAAAAAAGCCTCCTACGACTAATCGCAGGAGGCTTTTTTACTTTAATTATTTATCAGATATTACTGAATCTTTAATTCATAAGGCAGGCGTGCCTGCATACCTTCCATACGCATCACCTGCTGGTACATCTTAACATACGGTGCCAGTTCTCCCAGGTGTTTGGCCAGTACTTTTTCTTCTGAATTGCCAGTAAGTTTACCCAGGATATCTTCGAATGGATTGATCTTTTCAGGATAGAAACGAACGCGGTAATCTCCCTCTGTGAGTTTAGCCGATTTGGCAGCTATCTGAATTGCTTCATCCAGACCTCCCAGTACATCTACCAGACCGTTTGCCTTGGCTTCAACTCCGGACCATACACGGCCCTGAGCCAGTTCGCGCAGCCTCTCAACCGGCATGTTACGGCCTTCGGCAGCTTTGCGGGTAAAGGTATAGTAGCCTTCGTTAACGCTCTTCTGGAACATGTCCTTTTCAAACTCAGTCATTTCACGCGTAACGGTAGGCCAGTCGGCGTGCTTGTTGGTCTTGACGCGGTCAAAAGTAACCCCCAACTTGTTATTCATAAAGTCTTCCACGTTGAAGAGCAGTGCGAATATACCAATAGACCCAGTGATGGTATTAGGCTGGGCTACAATGGTATCGCAGGCCATAGCTATGTAGTAGCCTCCCGAGGCAGCCATGTCGGACATAGAAGCTATGACGGGCTTTTTCTTAGCCGTAAGCTGTACTTCACGCCATATCACATCCGAGGCCAGTGAACTACCTCCGGGTGAGTTGATCCGTAGTACGACCGCTTTTATCTTATCGTTTTCACGCGCTTTTTTAAGCTCTTTGACCAGCTTTTCAGAACTGATTACACCTTCGCTACCTTCACCGGATACGATCTCTCCTTCGGCCACCAGTACAGCGATACGATTATTGAAATCACCCGGCTGGGCTTTGTGGTCGGCTTTAAGGTACTTATCGATGGATACGTAGCTGATATCTTTTTTGTCATCCAGCTTTATTTCCCGGCGCAACGCAGTTTCAAATTCATCCTGGTAGCCCAGGTGAGTAACCAGCTTGGTTTCAAGCGCCGATGTAGGATTACGAATGCTCAGCGAATCCGCCAGATCAAGCAGGCGGGTGGGGGAGAGCTTACGGGCTGTGGCTATATTATTGATAAAATGACCATTGATCGCCTGTAAGAGCTCGGCTGTTTGCTTTTTGCTGGCTTCGCTCATGTCTTTGCGTGAGAACATCTCTATGGCGCTCTTGAACTCACCTACTCTGAATACAACTGGCTTAATGTCCAGCTTATCGAAAGTCCCCTTGTAGAATTCATATTCCGCCGACAGACCGTTCCACTCCATGGCTCCGGCCGGGTTGAGGTAGATCTTATCAGCTACTGAGGCCAGGTAGTACCCCTTTTCGCTGTAGTACTCACCATAAGTATATACAAACTTATTTGATTTCTTAAACTCAATGAGTTCGTTCCGGATCTCTTCCAGGGTAGCCCAGCCGGCGGTAGGAGACTCTACTTTGAGGTATACCCCTTTTACATTATCATCTTCACGAGCGTAGGTAAGAGCGGCACGTATATCTTTGAGCCCTATAACATCCTTTGGATTGAAGAAAGGACCGCCGAAGTCAGAAAATGGATTCTCAACGCCGACTTCCTGAACGGGTTTATTCAGATCAATTTTCAGAACAGAATTGTCATTTATGACAACTTTATCATCCGATGAAAACAGCGAACCTATACCAATCAGCAGGAAGAGGGATAAGAAAGAAAAAAGAAAGATACCCACTACGGTAGCGAGTACGTACTTCAGAAATTGTAACATAACTAAGTCTGTACTAAAGGATAGTTTTTATTTGGTATAGTAATTGAACAAAAATAGTAATTAATTCCTCCCTAAATGAGTTAGAATTTAGGCAAAGGTTTATAAAGAGTTACAAGCGGTAAAATAGAAGTACCAGTATACTTAAAGCTGATTTAGATCCGGTACAGGATAACTTTACGTGTATAGATTTGTTGTATAATTGCCAAAAAATTATCTATGAAGAAAACGCTTTACTTAGTTCGTCATGCGCATACAGAAGATCGTGCTCCCATGTTCAAGGATTTTGAACGTGAGCTGACCGGTAGGGGAGTAATGGACGCAGCAAGAATGGGCCGACATCTGGCTCAACAGGAAATAACCGTCAATAGGATCGTGACCAGTAGCGCCGTACGGGCTTACCAAACGGCCAAGGTCATGGCCGAGCAGCTGCATTTTGATGTGGATGCCATCGAAAGTTGGGATAACCTGTATGATGGCGGCCCCCAGGCGTACCTCAAGGCAATCAACGCCACTCCCGAAGACTGTCAGTGGCTGATGTTGTGTGGGCACAATCCGGACATATCGTATTTTGCAGAATATCTCACCCGCTCGGATGTAGGGTCCATGGAGAAGGGAAGTGTGGCGATTTTTGAATTTGAAGATCTGAACTGGGCAGAGGTGTCCGGCAAAACAGGTACCTTTGTGAGATACGAATCTCCTAAACAATTCAGAGATAAGCATTAAGGTATGGCTGAACCTAACCGTAACCGTAAGATATTCATTGCCGTTTTTATAGTATTTACGCTGCTGATAGCTTTGCTTACCATCGATATGGCACGAAGGACTACAGCACCCTGGAACAAACCAAAGCAACTGGAACGGGCCCTACCGGGAGCTCTGCCTTCTTCGGATACTATCCTGCTTGATTCTATACTGGGTGGCGATAACATAAAGGATAGCTGATACTACCTTACGCGCTAATCTCTTACAAAAAAGCCCCATATCCTGCCGGATGTGGGGCTTTGATATGGTTAGATACCAGATTACCCATTCACAACCCGGCCACCATTGGGGTGAAGTACCTGACCGGTCATGTACGAGGCATCCTCACTGGCCAGGAATACGTAGCAGGTAGCTACTTCGCAGGGTTGTCCGGGGCGTCCGAGCGGAGTGTTCTGTCCAAAGCTGGCTACCTTTTCCTCGTTAAAGGTAGCCGGGATCAGAGGCGTCCAGATGGGACCCGGAGCTACGGCATTGATACGTATACCTTTTTCGGCCAGATTTTTCGATAGTGAACGGGTAAAGGCTACGATCGCTCCCTTGGTGGAGGAGTAGTCCAGTAGCTGAGGACTACCTTCATAAGCGGTAACAGACGTAGTATTGATAACATTATCCCCTTCCTGCATGTGCTTTAAAGCGGCTTGTGTAAAGTGGAAGAACGAGAATATGTTCGTGGTAAAGGTAGCAGTCAGCTGTTCGGCAGTAATCTCTTCTAGTTCTTCTTTGGGATGTTGCTCTGCGGCATTATTCACTAGAATATTCAACTTACCAAACTCCTGTACCGTTCTTTGTACAGATTCTTTACAGAATGATTCATTCCTGATATCGCCGGGTAGCAGCAGGCACTTCCGGCCTTCGGCTTCTACCATCTGCTTTGTTTTTTGGGCGTCCTGATCTTCCTCCAGGTACACAATGGCTACATCAGCGCCTTCGCGGGCAAAATGTACCGCTACTGACCGACCAATTCCACTATCACCACCCGTAATCAGGGCTACTTTTCCTTCCAGTTTTCCACTTCCCCGGTAGCTGTCCCGTATCACAACCGGTTGGGGATCCATCTGCGCTTCAATACCGGGTTGTTTGGACTGCGTCTGTCCTTTCACTTCTTCTGGTAAGTTCATGAGTAGTCTAAGGTTTAGAATTATAATTTTCGTACAACCTTGACTATCATAAAAAACACGTACCAAGGGGCAGTGACCAATGTTCAGTGACCAATGAGCGGCCACCGTAGTGGCGATTTAGGCTCTCCCTGCCCCTTTACTTTCCTCCCTTCCTCCTTAAATCCTTTCCTCCTCTACTAAGCCCTTGGATGGAATTCGGTGATGACTTGACGGAGGTAGTCGCGGTCGAGGTGGGTGTAGATTTCCGTAGTGGTGATGGACTCGTGGCCCAGCATCTCCTGCACTGCCCGCAGGCTGGCGCCACCCTCTACCAGGTGAGTAGCAAATGAATGACGGAAGGTATGAGGGCTGACGTTCTTACTGATACCCGCCACTGCTGCTATATCTTTGATAATCATGAACACCATGACGCGTGATAACTGCCCGCCCCGTTTATTTAGGAACAGGATATCTTCGCTGTCCTTCTTGACGTCCAGGTGCGATCGTACGTGGTCGAGGTAGAGCTGGGTGTACTTGATGGCATCACGGCCAATGGGTACCAACCGTACCTTATCGCCTTTACCCAGTATACGCAAAAAGCCCACGTCGAAGTGGCAGTTGGTCAGTTGCAGGTTGACCAGTTCCGACACCCGCAGACCACAACTGTACAGTACTTCCAGCATGGCGCGGTTGCGGGTACCTTCGGGGGTAGAGTGGTCAATGGCTTCCAGCATCCGCTCGATCTCCGGATAGCTTAATACATCGGGTAGCTTGCGGGGCAGGCGGGGTGACTCGATCAGTTCCGTCGGGTCTTGGGTAATGGCGTTCTCTACCATCAGGTACTTAAAGAAGGCCTTAATGCCTGATAGTAACCTGGCCTGTGAATGGGCCGAAAGACCCAGTTCGGTAAGGTACTTAAGGAAACCCAGCAGGTGTTCTTCTGTGATATCCTTAGGGGAGGTGGCCACTCCCGTCAGCTCGGCGTACTCACTCAACTTTTCGGCATCGTGTACATAGGCCTGCACCGAATTGTCCGACAGGGAGCGCTCAAGCCGGAGGTAATTTTTAAAATGTTTGATGTAGCTTTGCCACATGAGAGCTGTTAGCTTTTAGGTGTTAGTAGTTAGCTGAGTTAGCTGATTGGTCTGCCACCAAGTGTGATGGAAAGTAGCAAAATGGATTCATTCCTGCACCAGAATTACAAAGCTAATAGCTAAAAGCTAATACCTAACAACTACCGATGAAGCAGATATTAATCCTGAACGGACCTAACCTCAACCTCCTAGGTAAGCGCGAGCCTACTGTATACGGCAATCAGACTTTTGAAGGGTACTTCGAGTCGCTGAAATCACAGTTCCCCGAGGTACAGCTGCATTACTTCCAGTCTAACCACGAAGGAGCCATGATTGACAAGATCCACGAGGTAGGATTTACGTTCGATGGCATTGTAATCAATGCCGGTGGCTATACGCATACATCCGTAGCCCTGGCCGATGCGCTGTCGGCCGTCACAACACCGGCTGTGGAAGTACATATCTCCAACATTCACGCTCGTGAGACCTTCCGTCACCACAGCTACCTGACCAGCCGCTGCAAAGGGATGATCTGCGGCCTGGGCCTCAAAGGGTACGAACTAGCGGTGAGGTATCTATTGGGTGAATGAGAGAGTGGTGAATGAGCGAAAGAGCGTTGTAAGGAGAAAAGGAGGAAAGTGACCATGTCGACTATTCAGGCTACCTTTCCTCAAATACCCACCAGTACTCAATCACCACTACGGTAGTCACTAAATCACAATTCACTAAATCGCTCATTCATAATTTTAGAACGTATACCGTACGGTAAGCGCCAGGCCTCCTTCATGGTAGCCGGTCCGTCCGATCAGGTTGATGGCGGGCTTCCAGTCAAGGCTACCCGTGATGGGGGCTCGTGGCAGGTGGTACTCAAGGCCAAGTATACCATCAATGCCGATAGCACCGCGGCTTTCGTAATAGTAGTTGCGCCGGTACCGCTGGTAGCGTCCCAGGTACAGGTGTCCGCCGAAGCCGTAGTAGAAGTTTAGTCCTTCGGTTCGGAAAGCCTCTTTGTGCCACTCCATCAGTCCGGTTACGCCTATGCCACCCCAGCGGGCGCTTAGTATGCCTTCTACGGCGTGGCGTCCATCCATAAAGTGTTTGACAGATATACCTCCGGTGTTACCCATCCGGATACCTACCCCTGTCTGGTAGGACCCAGTCTGGTAGGTCTGTGCCTGGCTCGGAGTGACTATAATAAAAAGCAGCAGGGACAGGATGATTAGTATAGCTCTATTTTTCATAGTTGATAAATTTTATATCCCCATGACAACTGTGGTGGAGTATTCCCCTACGGTAGCTTGTTTAACTTTACCCCAAATCCTGTATTTTCTATAAGCAGGTACAGTACTTTTGTCCCTAGTCTCTATTACTAATCTACTCCATACCCTATGAGCCACTTCTGGACCAACTACCATAGTCACAACTACTACTGCGATGGAGTCGAGTCGCCGGAGGCGCAGGTGCAGGCGGCCATACAGCAGGGCGTACAGACCTTCGGATTTTCTTCCCACTGTCCGGTCCCTTTTACGAATGGGTGGAGTATGAAGCGGGATAGGTTGGATGAGTACCTGTCTGAAGCACGGGCTCTTAAAGAGAAGTACAGAGGTAGCATCGAGCTGTATGTAGGTCTGGAAATTGATTATATCCCGGGAGTATGTGGTCCAGCTGACTTTGCCGATCAGCTCGACTATACCATTGGCTCGGTACATTACCTGGGTACCAACTGGAATGGGGAGCCCTGGGAAATAGACGGCGCTACCGAAGGATTCATGAAAGGATTGGTGGAGGTACACGATGGGGATATAGAGGGTGTACTCCGTCAGTACTATGCCCTCCTTCGACAGATGGTCCAGCAGGACCGGCCGGATGTAGTGGGGCACCTGGATAAGATCAAGATCCACAATATTCAGGGTAGCCTGTACGATGAAGAGTCGGACTGGTACAAGGCGGAGATAGACCAAACACTGGATGCTATTGCGGAAGCCGGATGTATCGTGGAGGTGAATACGCGGGGTGTGTACAAAAAAACGCTGGACATTTACCCATCAGAGGCTATCCTGAAAAGGATGCGGGAAAGAGATATCCCCATCATGATCAACTCCGACAGCCATACCCCCGCTGAGATTACCCTGGCCTTTGTTGATACTGCCCATCAACTCCGCCAGATTGGCTACAAAATGGTACGGGTACTGGTACAGAACGAGTGGAAAGACATACCTTTTGACAAAGACGGGTTATCTTTGGGCAACTAACTATGGCCCAAACTATGATTACCTTCTATCCCGGCCCGTCCAAGATATATCCGCAGGTGGAGCAGTACCTGACGGAGGCTTACCAGTCAGGTATCCTGAGCATGAACCACCGCAGCGAGGCCTTCATGTCGATGCTGGAGAATGTATTTAGGCAGATGCACCTCAAATTAGGGCTTCCCGATGGGTACGAGATCTACTTCACCTCCTCCGCTACCGAGTGTTGGGAGATCATAGCTCAGTCCCTGATCAAGTGCAGGAGCCTGCACCTGTACAACGGAGCTTTCGGGAAGAAGTGGTACGAGTACACCCACCGGCTGTGCTCCGAGGCCCAACCTTATGAATTTGACCTCAATAACCTACCTGCGCCGACTTCACTGGGAGCCGTATTGGAAGGAGCCGAGGTTATATGCCTGACCCATAGCGAAACCTCCAACGCTACCATGATACCCATGTCGTTTCTGCGCGAGCTACGTGAACAGACGGATCAGATTATAGCGGTGGATGCTACCTCGTCCATGGGGGGCGTTGAGATGGATTGGGAGGCTGCTGATGTGTGGTATGCTTCGGTGCAAAAGTGCTTTGGGCTACCACCGGGGCTGGGGGTGATGATCGTGTCGCCACGGGCTATCCAGCGGGCGGAGGAGCTGGGCTCACGTAACCACTACAACAGCCTGCTGTACATCCGGGAGAATTTTCAGAAACATCAGAGTCCGCATACACCCAATACCTTGGGTATATACCTGCTGGGGCGGGTTATGGAGCAGGTGGCTCCCATACAGGAAGTTAACGCCGTGACCGAAGCCCGTGCCGATGACTGGTACCGATTCATAGAAAGGAGCCGGTATAGTCTGCTGGTAAAGGAGGAGGCGGTACGCTCAAGCACCGTCATCGCGGTCGAAGGAACCAAAGAGGAGATAAAATCCTTAAAAAAAGAGGCACTGGAGGCAGGCATCCTGCTTGGCAGCGGCTACGGTCCTTGGAAGGAAACCACCTTCAGGATAGCAAATTTTCCGGCGATAGAATCCGTTGAAATCGACCGTCTGAAAGATTTCCTCCGGAAGTATTCAAAATCATACAAAGAGTAGTATTCTATCTCATAGTGTCTTTTGTACATTAAAAACGTAACTACTCTCTTTTATTACTACGTGACTACCAGGATGTTAGAGCAGTATCAGGCACAAGTAAAATGCCTGGTAGCCCTCGATTCCATCATTTTTGGATTTGATGGGGATGAGTTAAAATTATTACTTGTAAAAAGGGGCATTGAAGAAAATGACGTGACCTGGTCGCTCATGGGGGGATGGCTACGCCCTGATGAAGGCCTTGAAGAGTCGGCCGCCCGCATCCTCTTCCAGCTCACCGGCCTTACCAATATATACCTCGAGCAGCTCTATAGCTTTGGTGCACCCCAGCGCGATCCGGTGGAGCGTACCGTAGCCGTGGCCTACTTCGCGCTGATCAACGTCAACGACTACCAGGAAAAAATATCTGACTCGTACGAAGCGCAGTGGTTTTCAATGCACGAGTTGCCCAATCTGCTTTTTGACCACCGCCAGATGGTGGACATGGCCATCCGCCAGCTCCGGTACAAGGCTACTCAGCATCCGATTGGCTTCGAGCTACTGCCTGAGAAATTTACGATCCCGCAGTTACAGAAGCTCTACGAAGCCATATTTGCTACTACCTTTGATAAGCGCAATTTTAGCCGGAAAATCCTTTCGACCAACCTGCTCATCAAGCTCGACGAAAAGCAGAAAGGCTTTTCTAAAAAGGGAGCGTATCTGTACATCGTGGACAACACCCGGTACCAGCAGCAGTTTAACTCCTTCCTTAATTTCATATCAAGCAACTAATGGTGAAGGGGAGGCCACTGGTGCAAGAGGAGAGGAATTATGGGAGGATAGAGGGTCTATCTGGTATTTAATGAATATTCTTACTGCCAAATAAAATTTCCTCCTTTTGGGGCTTTCTTCCTGTCTTACCTTTCTCAAACTTTGCGGAGATAATCTATCCTTCCGCTGTATGTTTAGTTTTAAAGAAATCCTTTCGGTAACGCTCATTTTATTCTCCGTTATTGATATCATCGGCTCCATTCCCCTGATTGTGGACCTGCGTAAGAAGACGGGCCACGTCCAGTCGGAGAAGGCCACACTGGTAGCCGGTATGATCATGATCGTCTTCCTGTTTCTGGGCGAGCGCATCCTGAGCCTGTTCGGGGTAGATGTATCTTCCTTTGCCGTAGCGGGTGCCTTGATCCTCTTTCTGATTGGTCTTGAGATGATCCTGGGACGAAGCATCTTCCGCCATGACAACATCGATACAGGTACAGCCTCCATCGTACCCATTGCTTTTCCGCTTATAGCCGGGGCCGGTACCATGACTACCCTCATCACCCTGCGGGCCGCCTATGCCATCCCCAATATTCTGATAGGTATAGTTGCCAATCTCGTCTTTGTATATATTGTACTGAAGTCATCCAACTGGCTCGAACGAAAACTGGGACAGGCTGGGTCGGATATTCTCCGTCGGGTGTTTGGGATTATCCTGTTGGCTATCTCCATCAAAATCTTCAAAACACACTTGATAATAGGAGGCATTTAGGCCTTAGGTACTTAGCCTATGCTTTGACCGCTCTGTAAATAATAGGCTACGTAGGAGAAGGGAGAGTACGACAAATTCCCTTTATTTTGCAATTCAGGGTGATGATAAAAGCGCAGACCTGCCTAGCGGAGTCGCTACTAATCTACCACCTGATTCCTTACCAGCTAACAAACTACTACCCATGCAACAATTAGATAGCCTTAACCAGGTAGCCGATTTTCACCGTACATTCAAACACCCCATACTTGACTCACCCCAGATCCCTTCCGAAGAGCGTTGCCGTCTGCGGGTGGCCCTGCTGGCCGAAGAGCTGAAAGAACTGGAAGTAGCCATTCTGGAAAAAGACATCGTGGAGGTAGCGGATGCCCTTTGTGACCTGCAGTACGTACTGTCGGGAGCGGTACTTGAGTTTGGACTAGGGGAGAAGTTCCGGGAGTTGTTTGACGAGGTACAGCGGTCCAATATGTCCAAAGCCTGTAACACCGTGGAGGAAGCCGAAGCTACCGTAGCCCACTATCAGGCGCAGGGTACCGAATGCTACTACAAGGAGGACAACGGCAAGTACCTGGTGTATCGCACCATCGACAACAAAACCCTCAAAAACGTAAACTATTCACCCGCTAACTTGTCTGGTTTACTGGGATAGTAAGTAATGCAGAATGAATAATGTAAAATGTATAATGTATAATGTAGGGCGGGATAATGCTACCCAACCTTCATTATTAATTCTTAATTATACATTATCAATTAACAAATCACGCCATGTCTTCCGTACTCGAACGCTTCCTGAAATACGTACAGATCGATACCCAGTCGGACCCCCATTCGACCAGTTTTCCATCCACCGAAAAGCAACGAAAGCTAAGTCAGTTGCTGGTGGCGGAGTTGCAGGAGCTGGGTATAGATGATGCTCATCTGGATGAGCATGGCTACGTCTACGCTACCATTCCGGCTACGACTACCAAGGACAATGTACCCGTGATCTGCTTCTGCTCGCACGTAGATACCTCACCCGACGTGACGGGAGCCGGAGTAGAGCCGATTGTGCACCATAACTGGGACGGCAGCGATATAGTACTTCCGATGGATAAAAATCAGGTGATCCGCCGTAGGGAACATCCGGATCTGGAAGCACAGATTGGTAACGATATCGTCACGGCCAGTGGTAATACGCTGCTTGGTGCTGACAACAAGGCCGGTGTAGCCGAGATTATGGCCGCCGCCGAGTACCTGATCCGCCATCCCGAGATCAAGCACGGTGCGATCAAGATCCTGTTTACGCCCGATGAAGAAGTAGGTCGGGGGACCGAAAAAGTAGATATAGAAAAACTGGGTGCCGACTACGGCTATACCATGGATGGCGAAACCGTAGGTACGCTGGAAGACGAAACCTTCTCAGCCGACGGAGCGGTCATTACGATCGAGGGTGTAAGTACCCATCCGGGCTTTGCCAAGGGTAAGCTGGAGAATGCGCTGAAAATAGCGGCGGAGATACTGGCGGCCTTACCCAAAGACCAGCTTTCGCCCGAAACGACCGAAGGCATGGAGGGCTTCATCCATCCAGTGCATCTGGAAGGTATTCAGGAGAAGGCTACTATTGAGTTTATTATCCGTGACTTCAGGGAGGAAGGGTTGAAAGAAAAAAGAGACTTTCTACGCTCGACCATGGAGAAGGTACTCACACAGTATCCCTACTCCAAGGCTACCCTGACAGTAAAGGAGCAGTACCGTAATATGAAGGTGGTACTGAATAAGCACCCTGAGGTAGTGGACTATGCCCTGGAGGCTATCCGTCGGGCGGGTATGGAGCCGGAGCGCCGCAGCATCCGTGGGGGTACCGATGGCTCGCGCCTGTCGTTTATGGGCCTGCCCTGCCCTAATATCTTCGCGGGGGAGCATGCGTTTCATTCCCGTCTGGAGTGGGTATCCGTACAGGACATGGAAAAAGCGGTAGACGTCATAGTCCACCTGGCACAGGTGTGGGAAGAGAAGACGGTATAACCCTGAGGGACTAATTCTTTTTGTGAAATAGGGGCAGAATAGCCGAGAATATGAGGCCGGTGACGACGTTAAATACCAGCACCACGGTTTGGTACGACTTCATCTGGAAGTAGTCTTCCATCATTTTTATAGAGTTATTAAAATTATCCTCGGTAGTCGCCGAGACGGTTAGCCACTCCCGGCCTTTGATCATGATGTTGTTGAAGAAGTCAGGATTGATCAGGTCATAAAACAGCCAGCGCGACAGGACGAGCATCGGCAGGGCCAGCACGGTTGTCAGCATAGCCGTACGGAAGCCGCGGCCGTAGTTCCAGAAGGTGGTGGTAGGTAGGGTTCGCTTCTCCTTTATTTCCCGGTTTAGTACGAGTCCCCATATTACTACGGTCAGTAGGGAGGTGAGGGGCAGGTAGTCGACCATCGCGTCGTGAAAACCCAGCCAGAATTCGAGACATAGCCAGAGAAACAGGATAGCGGTCAGAATAGCAGCGTATTTGAATTCAGTTTTCATGAGGAGTAGAGTGTGTAAGGTTTGGGGCTTGGTAAGCAAATATCTGTATAAACTACCGAAAAACCCGTAGGAGTGTTTTATTTGCGGTAATATGTCAAAGAAGCAAAAGTACTATGTGGTCTGGCAGGGGCGTCAGACGGGGGTATTCACCGATTGGAAGGAGTGCGAGGCCCAGATCAAAGGATTTCAGGATGCGCGTTATAAATCATTTGATTCGCTGAAAGAGGCTGAGGCGGCCATTCAGCGCAATTACTGGGAGTTTGTATCCAAAAAAGAAACGACAACCACCGTAAAAGATGCACCCGCCAATATAGGGCAACCCATTAAGGAGAGCATAGCCGTAGATGCGGCCTGGAATACCGCTACCGGCGACATGGAGTACCAGGGCGTGTACCTGCGTACAGGCGAGCGGATATTTTTACAGGGGCCTTTTCAGGATGGTACCAACAATATTGGGGAGTTTCTGGCCATAGTACACGGCTTAGCCTACCTGCAGAAGCATAACTCCAATCTGCCGATCTACTCTGATTCCAAAACTGCCATAAGCTGGGTAAAGAAGAAGCACGCCAATACCAAACTGGTACTTACTCCCCGCAACAAGCCGGTGTTTGAACTACTGCAACGCGCCGAGCGGTGGCTGGCCGACAACAAGTACTCAAACCAGATATTGAAATGGGAGACCGAGTACTGGGGGGAGAATCCTGCTGACTTTGGCCGAAAATAATATCAACAACCCGTGGCACGGTTCAAAACCGTGCTACGGGTACTCCGACAAAAATGCCGCGTAACCATTCCTTCCGATTCAAGCAGTTTACCGTACAGCAGGACCTGTGCGCCATGAAGGTATGCACCGATGCCTGCGTGCTGGGGGCGTGGGCGGAGGTAGATGGGGCCCAAAAAATCCTGGACATTGGCACCGGGACCGGACTGCTATCCCTGATGGTAGCGAAGCGTACCACCTCCGCCCGGATTGATGCCATCGAGCTGGATGGAGCCGCCGCGCAACAAGCCCACAATAATGTAGCCAAGAGCCCTTTTGCCGAACGGATACAGGTCATTCCTACCGCTATTCAGCAGTACCGGCCGGGGGAGCTTTACGACTGCATTATTACCAATCCACCCTTCTATCAGGCTGATCTTCGTTCACCCGACGCGGGTGTCAATCAGGCGCACCACGCGCAGGACCTAACCTTTGCCGAACTGCTACTAGCCATAGACAGGCTCCTGAAAAAGAGTGGCGTATGGAATGTGCTGCTACCGGTGGAGGAGAGTGATCTGTTACAGCAACTGGCAGAGGCAAAGGGCTGGGTACCCAGGCACCAGCTACTGCTTACTCACCAGCCGGGCCGGAAGCCATTCAGGATGCTGAGTACCTACGTGCATAATGAACGGGGGGCTGTAACTAATATGAAAAAAGAATTGTTTATTTACGAAACCGATGGCCGGACCTACTCCCCGGAGTTTCGTGAGCTGTTGAAAGAGTTTTACATTATTTTCTGAATAAAGATATTTCCGTGTCCGAAAGAGAATCCATATCGCTACGGCAACCCAATACCAGTATCCGCCCGTCCAAATCCGAACCATCCGTTCAGGTATCGGTAGTGGTGCCTCTCTACAATGAGGATGAGTCATTGCCTGAACTTCACGATTGGATCGTGCGGGTCATGAAAGAAAACGGGTATACCTACGAAATCCTGTTCATTGACGATGGCAGCCGCGACCGCTCATGGAGTGTTGTTGAAGCGCTATCAGCCCGGAATCCGCACGTGCGTGGTATCCGTTTCTCCCGTAACTATGGCAAAACTGCTGCTCTGCAGACTGGCTTTCAGACCATCAACGGCAGAGTGGTCATTACTATGGATGCTGACATGCAGGACAGTCCTGACGAGATACCGGGCCTGTACAAGATGATTACTGAGGAAGGCTATGACCTGGTATCGGGCTGGAAAAAGAAACGCTACGACCCCCTGAGCAAAACCATTCCGACCAAGCTATTCAACGCTGCTACGCGGGCTATTTCGGATGTACATCTGCATGACTTTAACTGCGGCCTCAAAGCCTACCGCTGCGAAGTGGTCAAGAATATGATCATCTATGGGGAGATGCACCGCTACATACCCGTAATAGCCAAGTGGAATGGCTACGACCGCATCGGCGAAAAGGTAGTACAGCACCGAGCCCGCAAGTACGGTACCACCAAGTTCGGATTAGAGCGCTTTATCTACGGCTTTCTGGACCTGCTGTCTATTGCCTTTGTCAATAAGTTTGGCCGTCGTCCGATGCACTTCTTTGGTAGCATGGGCATCCTGATGTTCTTCTTCGGGTCACTGATCACTGTGTGGCTCATTGGTGAGAAGCTCTGGAAGATATACATGCTGCAGCCTTACCGAAACGTTACCGACAACCCGCTGTTTTTCCTGGCGCTGGTCGTGATCATCCTGGGGACTCAGTTCTTCCTGGGAGGCTTTATCGGCGAGTTATTCGTTAAGCAATCCGTCAAGAAGTCGGGGGATTATGTGATTGCTGACATCGTTGGCGAAGAGCAGAATCAGTAAGCAGTATTCAATAATAGTACTGACTATATATCAAGAAAGCGCAGTCTTCCCGGAAGTCTGCGCTTTCTTATTAGTGTGGATATAGCAGAAAGTATTCTTTTAATGAAGCAGGGCTTCTATTACCTCATCTTTTAGGTTCTCAGTCAGTCCTACAAATTGGCTTTCGGTTACGGTGCCTACATTAGTGGCCAGGAACAGGTACAGGTCGTGCTCGGGGAAGTAGAGCATAGCACACCCGGCTCCCAGTCCGGCTCCACCGTGACCATAGGCGACGTGTCTGCCTAGCTCAATATGAAACATCCCCATGCCGTAGGTAGGCTTGCCGTTCTTGTCGTTGACCCAGGTTTTCATCAGCGCCAGGGATGAGGGCTTCAGCAATTTCCCTTCCATCAGAGCTTTATTGAATTTAACCACATCCAGGGGCGTCGCTACCATTCCATCATCCCCGATCATGGAGCTCACATTCGCCTTCTGCATGGCTGAGTTATTCTCCAAAGTACCCGTTCCAAACCGGTCCCAGTAGGTATTGACCAGCCTGGGAGCCTGTAAATAGTTAGGCGTGTTGTAGTACAGGGTATTGTCCAGGTGGAGTGGGGCCAGGATGTTCTGCCGGATATAGGCGGCGTGGTCGTCGGTAATGGCATCAACAGCCAGAGCCAGCAGCATGTAGTTGGTGTTGGTGTACTGGTACTTTGCCCCCGGCTCATACTGCAGGGGTTTTCCTTTGATAAAGCCGAGCAGTTCTTCCTTCGAAAACGTATGTCTGGGGTGCTGCAGCAGGTACGTTACATAGCTCGGATCTTCGGTGTACTCGGTGACGCCGGAGGTATGATTTAGCAGCATCCTCACGGTGATCTTTTCTCCATCCGTCGGGTACCCTTTGTAGGGCAGAGGTAAGTAGCTGCTGATGGATTGGTCCAGATCTATCTTGCCCGCTTCGTACAGTTGCAGTACCGCTACGGCCATGTACGTTTTGCTTACACTTTGCAGGTACTGCAGCTGACAGATCTGCATGGGAGTCTTATCCTCTATTTTAGCGAAGCCCGAGCTACCTGCCCAGAAACCTTCCTGAGGAGAATAAACAGCCATTGCTACGCCGGGCAAGCCCAGACGGGTGTACTTGTTCATTAGGTTCTGGAGGGCTTCGCTGCCTGAGTACCCGCTGTTGATCGGATCGTTACTGACGCAGACCGATTCGACGGGTTCACTGAATTGTTCGGGCGTACAGCCTTTGGCCAGTAGCACCAGTAGGCTTAAAATTAAGATATGTTTCATGGCTAATGAGTAGTAGGTAGAGAGTTAAAAATGGATTCTGGATCCGGCCTGTAGGAGTTGGTTAGGAATAAGGGGGGCCGACGGGTTGTAGCCGCCCGCTACGAACAACTGGTAGCTGATAAAGGGAGAAATAGGCAAACCTCTGGAAGGATTCAAACCTACCGAAATACCTACCGGCACTACGGGAAGCCACTTGCCGCTGTTCCTGGCCTGCACCCACTCTCCGTTGGCAGGGCGCCAGCTATCGGTTGGGTGGTGGATGTACCAGCTACCTATACCTGCTTTCACCTCCGTGTAAAGGGCACCGGCTATGTGGGGGCACCAGGCGGTTTGTGTCATGACGATCATACCGCTGCCCACCGGACGGTTGCTTTGCCATCCCACGCTCAGCTGTTGTACGAGGGTACTCTTTCGGTTTAGGCGAAGCTCGGTTCCGACAAATACCCCTACATTCGAAAAGCTGCTCCTGACGTCCCGGAGCGGGAGGGCCAGGGAGTGAAACTGTATACCTACCGTTAAGGGGAAGTTGCGGTAGGTGGGAGAGTATTTTTCCTGTGCTAAAGCGCAGGTGGTAGCCCAAAGGCAGAAGCTAAGAAGAATAAATTTTTTCATGGCTATAAAGTTTTGATCTGGCAAACTTACCTGCCACTTAGGGCTCAAAACAAGCCATGAAGCGCCAAATCCGGCGAAATGCAGCATTTATTCCCATGTAATGCAGTCCAGCAGACTACGAAAGTGCAAACCATTCCTTGAAAGCAGGAGCTTTCAGACGACTGGCCGTCACAGAATCCGGGAGTGTTGGCGAGGGGAGTAGCAGTACATGGATCTTGCTGTGGTCGGCCCGCTCGAAGCCGCGGATCATACCGCGATGGATAATGTACTGCCGGTTGATTCGGAAGAAAGAGTGTCTGGGTAGTTGCTCTTCTACCTTGTCCAGCGACTGGTCCAGGAGGTACTTTTCGCCGGTCCCATTGCAGACTACCGTATATTCACCATCTACATAAAAGCCTGAGATCTCTTCAAAGTGGAGGAGGAGGTCCTTCTTACCGAATCGTACCATCAGCCCCGTCTGGTCCGGCTTTGGTTCTTCTACGACAGGTACCGGGGCTCTTTGCTCTTCTGCCTGTTGCCATAGGTCATAGAAGAAGAAACCAATGTATATGCCATTGACCACGAAGTTCCAGATCACAAAGAGAAACATGGTCTTGGTGTAGAAGCCCAGCGGAATAGGATCTCCTCCGGCCAGCCAGTTGACCAGCTCGGTAAGGAACGACAGGACCACCACGGTAGACAGCGAGGTACCTATAAGCTGGAGCAGGATTCGTTTGAGGGGCGCTTCGGTGTAGGGTAGGGCATCGTCCAGGTAGCGAATGATGCTGCGAATAGCCCCCCAGGCAGCGTAGCCTTCCAGTGTATCGATACAAAAGGTAGCGACGTAAAACCAGCTAAGCGAGATGGTATCGTAGGTAAGGTAGAAATTCAGGGAGTTGATGAGCGGAATCAGGACCAGGAAGAGCTTGACGTCATTGACGCTTTTCCGGTAATAAAAACGGGGGTGATCCATTGCTAACATCATTTACTCAATTTACTAGTCTGGTGCTATCTGCTCCACTATATCCGGGTTACTACACCCAGAAGTACCTGTTCTCCGACCAAGATCCTGATTCTATTCTTTTACCTGCTCTACCAGTTCCAGTCTTTTTACAATACTTCCCTTCGCTAAGAGAGTACCTGGTGACAGAACGGCGTTGGCTCCGATCTTGGAATTGTCTCCTACCAGAGACCCAAACTTAGTCACTTTTGTGTCGATGGGTTCGGAGTTGATGAGGACAAAGATAGCCTTATTCTCTCGTTCATTGTAGTGGTTGGCGGTGACCGAACCTGCTTCAAAGTTTACGTTACTGCCGATCAGGCTGTCGCCGATAAAGTTGAAGTGAGCGATGGCGCTGTTTTCAAATAGAACTGCTGATTTGATCTCACAACCTGCCCCAATCTTAACGTTTTCGGTCAGGTATACTCCATTGCGCAGGTACGAGTTAGCGCCAATAAAGCAGTTTTTCCCGACTATGACCGGCGGCTTCAGTACCACGTTGGGTTCCACCACGGCTGTTTTATGAATGGCAACAGAACCGTCTATGACAAAATCCTCATCAAGTGTGGGAATGATGTCCTCTATCAGGTGCGTAATCTCCGATATGATTTCCCAGGGGTTTTTTCCCGGTTGATCCAGCCATTTCAAGAAGCTGGCTATGTACTCACTGCTATCTAACATAGTCACTATTTTTCGAAAGGTACTTAGCTGTGGAATCTTTATCAGCAACTATATCACTTTTCAACCACCATGGTTCTCCAGGTTGGGCCAGGTTTTGCGGTCCCGGAGGTAGGTGTCAAACCAGTTGATGGTTTGCTGTAAGTAGTCGGCTCGATGTTCGATGAGCGAGTGCTGTCCACCTTCGTACAGAATGAACCTGAACGGTTGCTTGATCTGGTGAAACTTGTGGACAAGATCCAGTACCTGATCGGTAGGTACCCGCCAGTCGGCCGTGCCCTGAAGCATCAGGATCGGGGTTGCCTTGCTGATCTTCTCCGCTACATACACCGCGGAGCGCTCTTTCAGGACGGGTGAGTGTATATCGGTATAGCCGGGTATGAGGTCTTTGTATACTTCATCAAAGTCGGGGCGGCTTTCCATGAGTTTGACCAGATCAGTAATCCCACTGCCTACCACGGCGGCTTTGATTTTGGAAGTACGGGTAAGGGCCAGGTAGGTCATCATGCCCCCCCGGCTCCAACCAAACATCCCGATGCGGGAGGTATCGGCCTTGGGTACTTCCGCGAGTGCCGGTATCAGGTTTAGTATATCATTCACATCTTTTCCGCCAAACTCTTCTTTGCCTTCGCCGCCATCATTTCCCCTGTACTGGCTGGCTATGATCACATACCCCTTACTACTCAGATCCCCCAGGCCTCGCAGGATAAAGCTTTCGTCTGTAATCTTGCCAAACTCTTTGTTGCCGCCCCTGTTATAAATAATACCTGGGTAGGTACCCGCCTGTCTGGGCACCGCCAGATACCCCTTCACCTTCAGTCCATCTGAGAGGTACGTAATATGGTAGAAGTCGACGGTGGAAAGTATAGACCTGATACGGGGAGCGATCTTCGCCAGGCTATCTATGCTTTTAGTGGAGAGGGTAATAGGTACCTGCTCAATGATCTTTTTGGTCTGTGACCGGGCCGAAAGGCAGAGTAGTATAAGCAGTAGGGAGTAGACGTATTTCATAGTGGATGTTATATAGGTACAAAGATAAGAGAGTCACCCATTGCTGCTCGCGGCGGTCAGGCTGATAACAATAAATAATGTACTGCTCTGAATCAGGAAGTGGACTGGTACTTGTACTGACTCATATACTGAATAGGATCAAGTCTTTTGCTGGTATACTCTTAACCCACTTTTTGAGGGTATTTGTTCTTGTTTAATCTTGAAATAGTAACATATTCTCTAAGCCTGCCTACGTTCGGGAGTAAATGTGAATTTTTTCAGGTATGACTGCTTAGCAGACCCCTTTGTATAAACAGGTAACTTATTTTATTCATTTACTGGTATCGTCATGTTCACTCCGAGAGAAAGAAAAAGAGAAGTAAAGAAAGTATATGGTAACCTGTTGGGGTTACTTTGTTTGAGTCTCCTTTCTTTCCAGTCATTCTCACAAGGTGTAACTATACAAGGCTCCGTTCAGAACGCTTCGGACAAGTCCATGATGCCGGGCGCAATCATTACTATTCAGAAAGCTACCGAAGAAAAAGCTACCAATGGTGTGATGACCGATGGCAATGGTGATTTTAAGTTTGATAAAATAGCACCCGGGCAATACCTCGTAAAAATAAACTACCTGGGCTTCAAAGCTCTTTCCCGGTCGGTAGATGTGGAGGATGAATCCATTGACCTGGGCGTATTGCTATTGGTAGAAGATGCGAATGACCTGCTGGAAGTACAGGTAGTAGGGCAGGTAGCCACCGGAGTGCAGCGGGGGGATACCACCCAGTTTAATGCCGCCGCTTTCAAAACGGCCGTGGACGCCAGCGCGCAGGAGTTAATTCAGAAGCTCCCCGGCGTTACGATGGAAGATGGCAAAGTACAGGCGCAGGGCGAAGACGTACAGCAGATCCTGATCGATGGAAAACCCTACTTTGGTACGGATGTAGCGAAGGCTTTGCAGAGTCTGCCGGCGGAGGTAATAGCCAATATTCAGATATTTGATAAGAAGAGTGACAAAGCCGAACTAAGCGGATTTGATGATAATGAGCAGCTCAAAACCATCAATATTGTTACCAAGCCCAACCGGCGCAAGGGGCAGTTTGGCAAAACAACGGCCGGGTATGGTACCAACGACCGCTATATGCTGGGAGCTAGTGTCAACCTGTTCAACGAAGACCGCCGGTTCACCATTACCGGGCTGAGCAATAACATCAATACTACTAACTTCACGAGCGATCAGAGTACTCAGGGAGGCGACCGGCCCCGCAATGGGATAATAAAAACCAATCTGATCGGGGTGAATTACTCGGATATGTGGGGCTCCAAAGTGGAAGCCAGCGGTAGCTATACCTATAACAATCAGCAGAATTTTGGGGTACAGTCCCGCTTTCAGGATTTTGTGAGTCCGGCTGATTCCGGACGGTTTTATAGGGAGAATAGCCAGACCCTGGATAAAGATGCCACGCACCGCGCCAACATGCGGATAGACTACAAGATCAATGAGAATAACCGAATCCTGATCCGCCCCAACCTGACTATTCAGGGGGAGGATAACTTCGCTTATTTCCTGGGACGTACCGAAAATATAGTCAGTCCTCTGAATCAGACGGAGAATACGTCCAACTCCGACAATGCCAGCTTTAACTTCCGAAACATGCTCTTGTACAGCCACCGGTTTGGCAAGCCGGGGCGTAGCGCTACGATACGATTAAATACCGGATACAGTACCGACAATAACGAGAATTTCCGCCTGGCCGACAATGTCTACTTCCGGGAGCCAGATCGGAGCAAGGTACTTAACCAGTACACGGATTACAACCGGACCGGCTATTCGTGGGAAGCAGAACTATCCTACACCGAGCCCATCGGCAAAAACGGTCGCATTGAGCTGGAACACGAGCGGGGTAACCGCTTTGATGATTCTGACCGACGGTTGTACGATTACGATGAGCTGACCGGTAACTATTCGTATCTGAACGTGGGCCTGAGTAATTCATTCAAGAGCGAGTACCTAACTGAAGAGACCGGACTAAGCTATCAGTACCGTACCGATAAGGTCAGGTTTCAGGTGGAGGGGGAGTACCAGCGGGCTAAGTTAGAGAACGATCAGTTGTATCCAAGTGAGTTTGACATGAACAGGACCTTCAAAAACTTCCTGCCCTCGGCCCGGTTTGAGTACAAGTTCTCCAAGACCAATAACATCGAGCTCGACTACCGCACCTGGACCGACGCCCCATCTATCAGCCAGTTGCAGAGTGTATTTAATATCTCAAATCCGCTGTACGTCAGGACGGGTAATCCCAATCTGGTGCAGGCGGTCCAGAACCGGTTCCGGGGCCGGTACCGGGCGCAGAATCCCGAAAACAACCATACCTTCTTTGCTATGGTAGAGTCGTCGGTGGTGCCTAATTACATAGGTACCAGTACCATCACCGCCCGACGTCCCATCCCTCTGACAGTGATAGATACTCTTCAGATCGGTTCACAACTTTCCCGCCCTGTCAACCTGGACGGCTACTGGACCATCCGTACCTTTATGAATTACGGACAACCGATTAACTTTGTTAAGTCCAAACTGAGCTTGTTTGGCTTTATCAATCACACCCGGCTTCCCAGCCTGATCGATTCCCTGACCAACTACACCTCTACGACCAATTTCCGGCTGGGCGTATCGCTGAGCAGCAATATCAGCGAATCGCTGGATTTCTATGTAAGCACCCGGTCGGGCTATAATATCGTGAATCGGTCACTTCGGCAAACCACCGAAAACTACTTCAACCAAAGTACCCGGATGCGATTGACCTGGGTGGCCTGGAAGGGCTTTGTGTACCGTACCGACCTCATTCACCAGCTCAACACGGGTCTATCGGCAGGATTCAATACCAACTACATGATCTGGAACATGAGCATCGGTAAGAAGGTGTTTGCTAATCAGCGCGGCGAGATTAGCCTGAGTGTGTATGACCTTCTAAAGCAGAACGTCAGTATCCGCCGCAATGTGACGGATATCTACGTGGAGGATGTACAGTCCAATGTACTACAGCGCTACTTCATGCTAACCTTTACCTATAATCTGCGGCATTTCAGCGGCGGAGCTACTGAGAAGGACTTTGAGCGGCAGCGGTAATCAATTGGTGTAAATAGCAACTATTTAACGCCCGGCCTCGGCCGGGCGTTTTTGTTTTATATAGTTATTTCAGTAGCGCATCCAGGTTTTCGTGCGCAGCCGCAAAACCGGTTTCAAATCCCATTTCAACTATTTTTTCCAGGTCGGCCTGGGTCGGAAATGTGATCCCGATATCTACCCGGGTACCGGCATTACTTGGGGTAAAGGTAGTTGTCCAGTACATGCGTGGGAAATCCGGATTGACATTGCCCTCCTCATCACAAAAGCTATCCACCGTTTCATAGCTCGTTTGCGGTTGTATGTTTTTAAAATCTGCCTGGTTCCATGATTTTTCGCCTTCAGGTCCTTCCATACAATACAACCAGGTACCACCTTCCTCAAACTGCATCGTTTTGGTTTGAGCTTTCCAGGGTTTGGGAGCCCACCACTGGTCCAGAAGCTGGCTGTCGGTCCAGGCGTGCCATACCTGTTCCGGTGCTGCTGCAAACTCACGGGTCACATACAAGATCTTATTGTCGGGGCTTTTGGTATATTGGGTTTGGGTCATAGTTGGTTTTGGGTAGAATGGGTAAGTACTTGTAGGATTATTGCTCTGAAATCTGTTTCAGGATGTGTAAAGCCTTCGGGAAGGTATCCTGAAAATACCCCTGAAACTCATCCGTAGCATCAAGTTCCACCTCTACTTCTATAGTATGGTCAGTTACTGCTTTCAGGGCATAACTCTCGCGGGCTCCGGCCCAGTCTTTGGTTTCCTGCTGGCCGTTTTTTAATTCACCCAGGTGTTTGAAGGTCATCACTTCCAGAGGTACTTTTTTCTCAATGACTCCAAACATACCGTCTCCTTCGGGCGAAAGAAACAGGATCGTACTGCCTTCTTCCCAATCACTTTCGACGTAGGAGCCTTCACAAAAAGCGGAGGTCCACTGCCGGTACCCCGCATCACTCCACAACTGCTCCCACACTTTTTCCCGGGGAGCCTCAATCTGAACAGAAAATTTGTAAGTTTTCATACTACTACCAGTTAAAGGTTACAGTGGTAAAAGTACGGGAAACAGGATCAGATTTGGGGGAGAATAACGACAATTAAAGGGTTGTTTACGACAGTGACGAGAGTCACTTTCTGTAAGAGCGAGAGGTACTTACAAAGGTGGTTTAGGTACTTACTTCCGTTGCTGGGCAAACAGCCAGTCAAGTACCCCCGGTGTCTCGTTGATCTGCTTCCAGATGTCGTGGCCCCGGTCCGGGAACTCGGTGTAGCGGGGTGTACCTCCTGCTTTTCGGATAGCCTCTATCACATCACGGGAGCCGCTGACGGGTACGTTCTTGTCCAGCCGACCGTGGAAGGCCCAGATGGGTACATCTACCAGGTTAGTGGCCAGGGCCGGATTGCCTTCACCACAGATAGGCAGCGCAGCGGCAAACAGCTCCGGACGGGTACCCGCAAAATGCCAGGCACCATAGCCCCCGAGTGACCCACCCCCTACGTACCTCCTCGTTTCGTCAATGGAGTACTCCTGTTCCAGAGCGTGTATGGTTTCGAATACCAGAGAGTCTATGGCTGGTCGTCCAGGCAGGCCACCCCAACTCGCATTGGGCGGACACTGGGGCACAAACAGAAAAGCCCGGTACTTCTGGCGGTTGGCCGGTTCGGACAGCGTCTTCGCCTCCCACGACCCATCTACCTGCCGGATGTTGTCGGTACCCCAGCCACCGCCCCCGTGCAGGCATACCACCAGCGGGTACTTCCTGGTCGGGTCATAATCCAGCGGTTTCAGGAGGCGGTACCGTAGCTCTTCGCCCCGGGTGTTCAGGAAGGTATGGGCTTCAAAGGTTCGGGCCAGGGCTTTGCCTGCGGGCGAGGCGTGCATATTCTGATAGGTGGCGGTAGCTAGCCGGAGGCCAAAAAGCAGCGTAAACCCAATGGAGGCTACCGTCAGAAATCCCAGCATACCACCTGCTGCCTTAGGAAAAGGGGGGAGTACCTCCCGGGTGGGCAGATGCCGGACCTCCTCCCGGAAGTTCAGGATAAACAGGAGGGGAACCATACAATTGATTAAGGAAGCCCATTCAGAAATTCTTCGCCAGGTCCCCTGCATGGCTACATCCCAAGTGCTGATCGCCCCGATAAAGGTTGCGACTAAGATGGTATACATAAGAAGCATACCTATCCCGGCTCCCCTGAGCCAGCTTTTCTCCCTCGCCGGGGACGCCAGCAGACTACTTCCATGCAGCAGACCCGCCCCTACGGCCAGCAGCGTAGCCGGTATAAACAACCCTCGTAGTTCCCCCTGTATCCGTACCGCCAGCATAACGCCAACCTGGAAGGTGGTAGCCAGTAGAAGACCTGCCCCCGTCGTAAAAGCAAAGCGGTACCCCCTTGCGTAATAGTAGTTTATTAGAAGCAGTAAGGTCACCAGCGTTAGGATGTACATGCCCGATAGCCATACCGTCAGGGAAGGTAGTGACAAAAAATGAGGCCCCGCCCACATACTCAGCACCCCCTGCAGCAAACCCGCCACTACGGACACACCCATAAATACGTTGGCAAAGAGGTAGAAATCCCGGTTGAGGGGTAGTGTTCTCATGAAGTAGCAGGACAGGTATCAGTCTAATGTAGTGTACTGGTACCAGTACCCAAACCCTTTCGGGATGAGTGGTCAATAGGAAGGGGTTGGTGGGGCTAAGTACCTCAGGTAAATAGGAAACTACCCGGCTCTTCGGTCGAATAGGAAGCCGGGTAGTAGAACTCGATGAAGCTACTGATGGTTCTGCAGAAACTGTTCAAAACTAGTTAGCTGAGGATTTACTTTCCTAACTTCGTCCAATCCGAAGTGCCAGCCCTGACTCCTATTCCATTTGAGCTGCCGGGACATCTCCGCGTTCAGCAGACCCGACAGCCAGGAAGGTATCGAGTAGCCGGGAGCTTTTTTGGGCATCACCCGGTTATAGATATCCTTCATTTCGGGAAGGGTAAGGCAGTCGCCGGCTATATTGATCTTTTGGCCGATGTACAGGTCAGGATTTTGAAAAATTGTGGTGGCGATGGCACCGATATCTTTTACTGACACCATATGAAAACGGGTCTCTAACCCAAAGTAGCCCCCAAGCATTGGAAACATCATGGAGCCGTAGTTAGGATCAAAGAAGTTTTCCATAAAAAAGGTCTCACCCAGAATAGTAGTACCTAGTTCTGACTCCTTTAGGGCTTTTTCCAGTACGGCCTTGCATTCAAAATGCTTCACGCCCGGAGCCTTCTCCGCGTCTGCCACCGAGGCCTGCACAAAATGCCGTATGCCGGCTTCCCGGGCGGCAGCTATCAGGTTTTTACCCTGTCTGACTTCGCCCTCGTACCCAACACCTTTTTCCCAGTAATTCTGGACCGAGAACACTCCGTAGGCACCTGCCAGCGCTTTAACCAGAGAGTTTTTGTCTTCCATATCAGCGGTCACGAGTTCGGCTCCCTTTTGCTTCAGCTTTTCGGCCGCGGCACTGGCCGGATTTCGGGTAATGGCCCGCACCTTAAAACCCGCTTTAAGAAGTTGGTCTGCTACGGCTCCACCCTGTTTGCCAGTGGCACCGGTTACGACAATAAGTTGGTCAGCGTTCATGGATGTACTGTTCTTTTTCATGGCTTGATAGTATTTTGATCTGATGTACGTACCTGTTGACAGGAGTGAAGCATATCCTTCTCATCGCCAGGCAGGTACGCTGCAAAAGTAATGGATATAAGGAAGGCCCCGGGCTACTTCGGGACGAGTGGTTAATTAGGGGTATTTGATGGGCTAAAAATGGTATCAGTGAAGGCGAGCGGGTCTGTTGTCCAGATACTTACGCAAGTCATCAATAAAAAAGGGTGCAATCTTCTATTGACTGCACCCTTTGCTCTACTACCACCTTTTTCTGGATAGTATGTTTAGAAAATGATCCTACTAAAATCAGGGCTTTGGCTCGGCCTTTACCCGCTTGTACTTCTCTACGATAATTCGGTCAATACCCAGCTCCTCTATTTTTTCCACACCTTTCTGGATCAGGGTATCGTTCTGGATTTTGACCACAAACTCGAAGGAGTGATTTTCCCAGGCGGGGTCACTGTAGTAATTCAGGTTCTCCGTATAGGTACTATCCACCAGCGTATAAGTACCTCCCCCGGCCGAATAGGGGGCCGCCGTGGATGCGGCTGCCGTGGAATCCTTTTTAGCCTTCAACGCGTGATTCAGGAAAGCGAAGTGCGACTTGTTTAGTATCTTGATCATACTGCGCCCGGCATCGAAGGTCGAAAAAGAGGTGTCTCCTTGTATGGTTGTGGCCGAGACTAGCTCCCAGGTACCTTCGATGGGAAGCTGGTCCGATTTGGGATTGCAGGAAAACAGCAGGCTGGTAAATAGAAAAACAACGTAGGTAGGTGTACGCTTCATAGTAAAGAGGGATTCAGGAGTAGGATGGTTTATGAATAAGCAAGGTAGGGAGAAAATGGCTACAATACATAAAGCAAAACACCTACCCCCGAAGGAGATAGGTGTTTTGTACGAGCAGCTAATAACATTACTTCGCCGCAGGCGTAATGATGATATTGCGGTACTCCACCGGACCGTGGTCACCCTGGATATATATAGGGCCGGGCTCGCCTTCGTTGCTGTCGAGGGCTCCGCCGGTAATACCCGGAATCTCCTGATTGGTAATGACCCGCTTGCCATTGACATCCAGCGTGATCATACGACCAACCAGCGTCACGTCAAATGTCTGCCATTCGCCGGGCTCCTTCGCTACCATTTCGCTGGGAACAATAAAGCCATACACGGCTCCCAACTGATCCAATGATGGCTCCATGCCTTTGCTATCCGTTACCTGTACTTCGTAACGTCCGCGCAGGTACAGACCGCTGTTGCTTCCCTTCGGTATCCGGAACTCCGCGTGCAGTTTGAAGTCATCGAATTTCTGGTCGGTGATCAGGTTCGCACCAGATTTCTCGCTTTTCAGTACACCATTCTGGATCATCCACTGGTTAGTCCCTTCGGTATGCCAGCCTTTGATGGTATTGCCTTCGGTTAACTTGATCGGCTTACCCCAGGTAGGCTGAGTCGTTCTGCGGAGGGAAGGCGCCCGTACACCGGTCCAATTGTAGGTTTTTCCGTCGGGTACTTTTACCGTACCGCTTATCTTGTCACCCTGTAAGGTACCTTCCAGCGAGAAGTCTCCGTCGCCCTGTTCCCATTGCGGCGGGATGGTGAAGTTGAACTTACCATCTTTAAAGTGTACCTCCGAAATAGGACGGGCGCTACCCGATACCGACGTAAACTGACCTATCAGGGTCTTGTTGCCGGAGTGTCTGACTTCCAGCCATGACGGAGCTGGCTTGCCGTTCATATCCACCGTAATATCCCAACGGCCTTCCAGCGGGGAAGCCAGCGGTTTGGCATAGGAATTAATGGTAAGTACTGCCAGCAGCAGCATAAGGGCCGATAGCGAAAAGTACCTGTAAATGGAGTAAGGTTTGGTTTGGAATAATCTGTTCATAATGATTCGTAGAATGGAAAGGCCACAATTTACAGATAAAAATAGAATACTCGTATAGGTTTACCTGTGACGGGGCAATGGCCAGCCCATAAACAGTAGGCTCGGATAAAAAATCCTTTTACTGAATAGATCCACCGTTAAGACCCAATCCCCATGAGGCCGCTCAACCTGCTCCTGCTCTTCCTCTTTTTTGTCTCGGTTTCTCCGCACGCTTTTGCTCAGAAAAAGTGGCAGGAACTTACTACCGTGGAGGATATATGTACCTACATGCCCGAAACAATGAAGACGATGCTGGACCAGTTTAATCTGGAAACACCGGGGATGGAAAAGGTGAAGCAGGCCTATACAAACGGGGATCTGGTGCAAGCTTGCAAAGAGTTGCTGGTCTATTACCGGAACGGGAATACAGCTTCCTACCTGCGGAAGACTCAGCCGACAGCCTCTATCAAAACCGTAGCGGAGGCGGATACAGTACTGAATTACGTATTTTATGTCCAGAATGTGCGGGGCCAAGTACCCCTCCTGACCGATGGGCACCGCGACTGGCACTACCAGGGTCCCAACAATGACAAGGAGTGGGCCTGGTTATCTAACCGGCATTCTCAGTTGGGGGAGGTATACAACGCGTATATGGAAACCGGTAACCCGAAGTACGCTCAGTACATGGATGAGTTTCTGCGGGATTTCATTATCAAAAGCATGCCGTATCCCGGCGCCAAAAGCAGTACGCCGGTATGGCGCGGGCTGGAAGTAGCCGCCCGGGTCAAGACGTGGTCACGGATATTCTACGGCATGATCAACAGCCCCTACCTATCCCCGGCTACGCAGCTGTTGGTCCTGAGCAGTATGCCCGATCACGCGCATTACAACCGGTACTTTCACGCCGGTAACAACTGGCTGACGATGGAGATCTCGGCGCTAGCTACGGCCGCCACCAACTTCCCGGAATACAAACAGGCCGATGAATGGCTCACCTACGCCATAGGTACCATGACCGAAAGCATGAAGGGGCAAGTATATCCCGACGGCATCCAGACCGAACTCACCTCGCACTACCACAACGTGTCGCTGGCTAATTTTGAATTGTTCAAAGAGATCTGTGACCGGGCCAACCGACCCCTACCCGATTTTTTCAACCAGACCATCGTAGGCATGTACGACTACATCGCCCGGGCGGTACGTCCGGACGGGCATCGGATCCTGAACAACGACGGCGACCGGGGCAGCGACCGTGAATTGCTCCTGAAGGCGGCCCAGAAATACAGCAAGCCCGAGTGGGCCTACCTGGCTTCCAACGGAAAGAAAGGTACCAAACCAGCACAGGGTCCGTCGTACTTTTTCCCTTGGGGAGGTCAGTTGGTGTCCCGCAGCGGCTACGATGCCCAGGCGCACTGGTCGTATTTTGACATCGGCCCCTGGGGAAGTGGGCACCAGCACAACGATAAGTTGCACATCTCCATCTCCGCCTACGGGCGAGATCTGCTCGTGGATGCCGGGCGATTTGCTTATACCGGAGAGGTAGCCCGTAAATTTCGCCCCTACGCCACCGGCAGCGCCGGGCACAACCTGATTTTGATCGATGGCAACGGACAAAACCCGGGTCCCAAACTGGCCGATGCTCCGGTGGATAGTAGCTATATCAGGATCACCCCCGAATTTGATTACGCCACCAACCGCTTTTCCGACTTCAAAAATGTAGAAGGTACCGCCAGCCATACCCGAGCGTTGCTGTATATACGGGGAGAATTCTGGGTAGTAGTAGACCGCATCCAGACCGACAAGCCCCGAAAAATAGAGACGCTGTGGCACTGGCACCCCGACTGCCCCGTAACCCAGGCCGGTACTACTGTAAAGACTACCAATCCCAAAGGAAACCTGGCGGTAGTGCCGGTTGGAAATCTGGTTGGAAACCAGAAAATGGAGGTTCGCTTTGTGAAGGGACAGGAGCAACCGGACATACAAGGCTGGTACAGTCCGGAATACAATGTCTATTCCCCCAACACCACCGCCATTTACAGCACCAACATCACGCAGGACCAGACTTTTGTGTGGCTACTGTTCCCCTCCGAAGGCCAAATGCCCCTTGTAAAAGCCCGGCTGCTGGCTGAAAATGAGGAAGGAGTAGAGGTGGAGGTAAGTACCAACGGCAAAACCTGGAAGATGATGGTGCCTTACCGGGATAGTAGAGGAGTTGTGGTGAGGAAATAAATATTAAGTATCAGTGGTACTTTGCTCGTGTTGAAAACGCTAGCTCTCGCTAACCCCAATTACAAATTGGAGTTAGCGAGAGCTAGCGAGATATTTTATAATCTACTTAGCAACCGCCTTTGCGAGGGGCACGCTTATAAATTATTTTACTATCGCGTTCTACATAGTCGCCCGCTATTACTAGATATGAATACTTGGGCGCGTGCGATACGTTATGACTTCTTATAATTATCTTGTCGTTAACTTTCAGGCTATGTAATTGCTCAAATTCATTGTTACCATTCAAACTATTCTTGCCAGACTTTTCTGACCCAAAAGCAAGAATATAATCGTCACCATTAATCCTGACCATTACTCCGAAACCTAATCTTGATCCTGACGGAAGAGAAAGAGAGGTTACAACAGCCTCCATATTGGTAAAAGCATTTAAATGCTTCCTTATTTTAGCTTCACTGGCATACACTTTTTTGCCCGCAGGAGACGCTTTCCATTCTGTGAACATCATACCATCAGGGGTAGCCTCCCATTTTTTCAATTCAGCTTTCCTTTCAGTAGCAGAGAGTGGCTTTGGTGTTGACTTTTTAGAAGCTTCATTTTTAATTTCACGATTAGCAAATACCAGTCCGCTTACCACAACCAGCGGTATGATCAGTGAATAAATGATCTTTTTCATATTTTTTGTAGGTTTATCTAGGATAAATCTCTGTCCTGAAAAATCAAATCCGTTTATAGAATTTCATCCACAGCGGTGGGCCGTAAAGCTAAACGTTTCTATCCTGTTATCTGTTAATGCCCTGTAAAAGAATGTTAACGAAGCGTAAAAGCAGCTTTTACAGACTGCTATGGATTTTGGCCTCTAAGGAGTTGGATATACTATACCGCTGCGGCGGGCCAACTTGGTTGCAAATCAGGGCTAGCGAGAGGGTACTTAAAACCGCCACATGAATATCTTTCAGTAGCGGTCCATTATTTCCTGCTCCGGTTTTTTCTAGAATTGATCTGATGATTCAGTTGATCCAGGTACTTTCCATTTATGAGATTTTTTCTGAATGTTGATAACGTAAAAAAGGTATTACCCAACTTTGGGCAACACCTTTTGGTATGGATAAAACTGATTGTATGCTAGGAAAATAGCTGTATAAGATTATTCTATTATCATTATTTGTTCATGACCACAAATATATTCAAGTCTATTTTGTACAGTTTTGCGCCATTCTATAAAATTATTATTGAGCTGAGGGGCTCTTTTCTGAATATAATAATCAAAAGTTCTCATTGAAATAACTATTGAAGTACTAGTAACGGATTGAGCCTCTTTTGGAAATCTTATCTGATAGATCTCACATTTTCCATTAGCTCCTTCTACGATTTTACCATGAAGTATATCGTTACCGTGTATAGAATTAGATAAGTTTCTATAAAACACTTCATAAAGGGTTGGTATTTCAAGTGTGTCACATAGACGTTCCACGTCGCTCGGGCCTGAAAATAAGCGATACCAATTTGGATTCCTTTCCTTATTCTTATAAAGAATTTGGTATTCGTTTTCGGCTTTGATGTATTTTGGCGTCAGTAACAAGTCCTCCTTGTATTTTATTTTATATTCAAGGTCATCAGGGGTTGGGAGGTTCACTCCTTTTGTATTGACATCTTTTTTAAATATTAATCTAAATCTTTTTCCAACTTCGCTATTAGGATCATGTTTCTTAAGGTCTTTAATTTCTTTATGAATTTGGCATACTAAAAAAGCCATAGATCGATCTTCTGTATTTTCTCTAAGCATATACTCTAAACCAAATGAAGTTTCTAAGGCTGTGCGAAGGATTATTTTACTTGGATCAATTGATGAATTTTTTATTAATATTGATATAGAGTCTATTAGCTCAAGGAAGTTTCTAAATAGTAACATAGGGGGTAATTGTTCATCACCACCCCTTGCATGATTTAAGTCCCAATCAAGAATATGAGTACCAAAGTTTACAAATTCTTCAAGTGTATTAGAAAATACTTGAAGAATTTTATGTTGTTGTTCGTCACTTATCTCCCTTGGAAGAATTTCAGGTATAGCCTTGTACATTTTTAATATAAGTTATCAGCTTAAACAAGATGAGTTACCTCCGCTAACCCCGATTTGCAATCGGGGCAAAATCAGGTAGCGTTTGTAACGCGATAGGTGCTATGCTACATTATAACGAACACTGGTCACTAGTAACAACTAGGAAATCCCACCTGAATCCCAAAGTTGAAAGATATATCAGGCTGCATTACTTTCAAAATGCCTGATATTTTCAAGAGCTACCTGCTTGTTCGTCAATTCTTCTTCAATATCATAGTCATCCTGCAACCCTAACCAGAACTTGGGGGAATTTCCGAAATAGTAACTCAACCGCAGGGCGGTATCTGCCGTAATACGCCGCTTTTCTTTCAGGATCTCGGATACCCGGGTTTGGGGAATACCGATAGCTTTGGCGAGCCGATAGGCGGTGATTTGCAAAGGCACAAGAAACTCCTCCTGAAGTACTTCGCCCGGATGTATGTTTGGTAATTTTTCCATAAGCCGTCTTAGTGGTCAATGATAATCTATGATTTCTACCTCAGAAGCTTGCCCATCGTTTCACTGGAAGATTATTCTCCATTGGTCATTGATCCGAATACTGTAAAATTCGGAAGTAGTACTAATTGTTTCTACTTCTTTGCCGCCGCCCACTGCCGGTACTTCTGTGGCGATAGCTGCATGATTTCCTTGAACTGCCGGTTGAAGTACGAGAGGCTGTTGAAACCCGCTTCGAAGCAGGCTTCGGTGACGGTGTAGTTGGGCTTCTGCAGGAGCTTACAGGCGTAGGCGATGCGGATCTCATTGAGGTAGCGGGTAAAGTGCTTGAGTGTGCGGCTCTTGAAGTACCTACAGAAGGCTGTTTCGCTCATGTTGGCGATGGCGGCCACGTCGGCAATGGTGATGCGCTCCGTAAAGTGCCGGTACACGTACTGGTTGATCTGCCACATGCGCTCCTCGTCGCGGCTGTGGTCAAAGTGGTAGCCCTGGTGGGTGAGGTAGTCGTAGTCGACGGTTTCGGACAGGGTCAAGAGTACATGCAGGATACCCATCAGTTTGCGGCTGTCGGGCTGGCCGGGCATCTCGTTGAGTACGTGGGCTACCTTCTGGCTGGCCTGTCTGCCAAACCGGATGCCCCGGCGGGCCCGCTCAAAGAGCTGCTTCATGCCCTGTAGCTCAGGACAGTTGATAAAAGCCTCCCCCAGAAAACAGTCGGTAAACTGGATGATCAACCCAAAGGGACGGGCGGTAGGGTACTGCTGCGTGTACTCGCTGTGAGGCTGCAGTACGTGCGGAAAGTTAGCTCCCAGTAAGACCACCTCCCCTTCGTCAAACTCCCTGAATCCATCCCCCATGACGCCGCTTACTTTTCCCTCGATGAAGTAGATCAGTTCCAGCTCCGGGTGGTAGTGCCAGCGCGTGGTTAGGTCAAAGGGCTCCCATTTAAATATAAAAGAACGATTCGCTTGCGGGTTGATCAGGCGGTAAGATGGCGATACCATTGGTATACGTTAGTAATATTATGACGTGAACGTTCATAAAAGCACCACACCTTGCTAAAATACTTCAACTATCAGTAAGAAAACTGGTAGCGTCTGAACTAACGGTAGTGGATATTTGCATAAAAATAGATAGAATATTTTGGATTTAGGCCTTAGTACGTATTCCTTTCCGTGGGCGGTAGGAATACCCGGTTCGAAGCCGGAGCGTCCGATTACGCCGGTGGAGCTGGTACACCAGACGGCCAATCACGGGCTGCATCACCTGCAGTTCGGGGACAACCTTCCCCTGCACCAGCTTTCGGAGGAGGAGTTAACGGAACTGCTGGCGGCCGCGTCCGCGTCAGGAGTCAATCTGGAAGTAGGTACGCGCCGGCTGACAAAGGAGCACATCACCCAATACCTGGGTCTGGCTGGGCGTTGCGGTTCACCCTTTCTGCGGGTGGTGATTGATGACAACTGCTTTAAGCCCGGTAAAGATGAGGTAATCCGGATTATCAACTCTCTGTTGCCTGACTTGCAGGCGAACGGAGTCGTACTGGCCATCGAAAACCACGACCGTTTTCCGGTGCGTCAGATCGAGGAGATCATACTGGCTACAAGTACCCAATGGGTAGGCGTATGCCTGGATACAGCCAACTCACTGGGAGCCGGGGAAGGCGTGCGGGAGGTGGTGGAGGTACTGGCCCCCTATACTGTTAATCTGCATATCAAAGACATTACGATCCGCCGCGTTAGTCACAAAATGGGCTTCGAGGTAGACGGCTGTGCCGCCGGAAAAGGTATGCTGCCCATCCCCTGGATCGTGGAACAACTTAGCCAGCACAACTGCTGCCGAACCGCTACGCTGGAAGTATGGTCACACCCTGAAAGTACCCTGTACGGTACCCTGGCCAAGGAAGCCAGCTGGGTAGAAGAAAGCATTGCCTATCTGCAGTACGTGATGGGGCAGGCAGATACTGACATGTCGTAGCGTGTCCCGACAAAAATCTTCATTTAGAAAAAGCATAACACAAAAGAGCTAACACCTACTAGCTAAAAACTAACATCTAAAAAATGAGCAAGACAAAAGTAGCCCTGATAGGAGCCGGAGGTAAAATGGGATGCCGGCTGGTTGACAACTTCCTGAAATACGACCAGTACCAGGTTGACTGCGTGGAGATAGGCGAGCGGGGCATCGAGAACCTGGCCCAGCGGGGCGTACTGACTACCGGGGCAGAGGTAACGGTACCCGAAGCCGACGTAGTAATCCTGGCTGTACCTGATGTGACCATCGGGCAGATTTCCCAGGAGATCATTCCCCGGATGAAACCCAACGCGCTGGTGATGACCCTGGACCCGGCCGCTCCGCTGGATGGCGTGATCGCCCACCGCGACGACCTGGGCTACGTGATCGCGCACCCTTGCCACCCGTCCATCTTCAACTGGGAGCCTACTGAAGAGGCCTTCCGGGATTTTTATGGCGGTATTTCGGCCAAACAGTCCATTGTGGTAGCCCTCATGCACGGCAGCGAGGAGCATTACGGGCTGGGCGAGCAGGTAGCGCAGGATATGTACGCCCCTATCAAGGACACGCACCGCATTACGCTGGAGCAGATGGCGATCCTGGAACCGGCGATGGTTGAGACGCTGGCGCAAACCTGCATGGAAGTAGTGAAGGAAGGCTATGATCGTATTGTAGAGCTGGGGGTACCTGAGGCAGCCGCCCGTGACTTTGTACTGGGTCACCTGCGTATCCAGATCGCGGTACTCTTCAAGGAAGTAAACGGTACCTTCTCCGATGCGGCCTACAAGATCAGCAAGCGCGCCAAGCCGCTGCTGTTCCGCGATGGCTGGCAGAAGATATTCGAGATGGATGATATCAAAGAGCAGGTGCGGGATATTACGAATAAGTAGGTTTTAGGAGTTAGCTAATAGCTATTAGCCACTAGTTTCGTCTTATCAGCTTGAGCCGGGCTTGGTACCATTTCACTTGAATTAATCTCTATTTCAAAATCATGAAACGAATAATTTCTCTACTACTCCTTTGCAGTTGGCTGGCTCTGCCTTGCTTTGGCCAACTCAAAGTCAGTGATAACAAACGGTACCTGGTGACGCAGGATGGCAAGCCTTTCTTCTGGCTGGGTGATACGGCCTGGGAACTGTTTCACCGACTGAACCGCGAGGATGCCGACCGGTACCTGAAGAACCGGGCCGATAAAGGATTTACGGTCATACAGGCGGTAGCACTGGCCGAGCTGGATGGATTGCATACCCCCAACCCCTATGGCGAGGTACCTCTTGAAAACGACGATCCTACTAAACCACGCGAAGCATACTTTCAGCATGTCGATTATATTGTAGACAAAGCGGCTTCGCTGGGTCTGCACATTGCGCTGCTTCCTACCTGGGGCGACAAGTTGAATAAAAGTACGTGGGGAGCAGGACCTGAAATATTCACTACCAGCAATGCCCGCGCCTTCGGGAAGTACCTGGGCAACCGCTATAAGAATAGGAAGAATATCATCTGGATCATGGGCGGCGACCGGAATCCCCGCGATAACAGCCAGGATGTGGAGGTATGGCGGGCCATGGCCGCCGGTGTAACCGAAGGCGTAGGTAGTCCCAATGCCGCGCTGATGTCGTACCACCCGCAGCCTAATAGTCTGGAAGACGCGGGCTCAGCCAAGTGGTTTCATAACGATGCCTGGCTGGATTTCAATATGTTCCAGACCGGCCACTGCCGCGAAAACAACGTGTGGGACCGCGTGCAGGTAGCCTACAACAAGACGCCCATTAAGCCCGTCCTGGATGGTGAAACCCTGTACGAAGACCATCCGGTATGCTTCAATGCGAAGGATCTGGGTACCTCCAGTGCCTACGATATCCGCAAGCACGCTTATCTAGACCTGTTTGCCGGTGCCTTCGGACATACCTACGGCTGCCATCCGGTATGGCAGATGTACGGTCCCGGTCGTCAGCCCGTCAATGGTCCGCACTTCTACTGGTACGATGCGCTGGACCTGCCTGGAGCTACCCAGATGACTTACGTGCGTCGTCTGATGGAGTCTCGACCCATGCTGGACCGCGTACCCGACCAGTGCCTGATCACCAACGCCCGCGAAGCGCACGACCGCATCCAGGCTACGCGTGGTAAAGATTACCTATTTGTGTACACCACGCAAGGCAAAGACTTTACGGTGAATATGGGTAAGATATCCGGACAGAACCTAAAGGCTACCTGGTACAACCCCAAAAATGGTGAAACCAAAGAGGGAGAGTCAGTAGAGAACAAGGGACAAAAGAAATTTACCCCGCCCAGCAACGGCTACGGCCACGATTGGGTACTGGTACTGGACGATGCCTCCAGAAATTATCCTAAGCCCTAAGTACTTCCAAAAAGGGGCAGGCTGTGGATCCAATGGGTAAACGGTCTGTCCCTTTCTCTTTTATCCTGACAAGACTCCTTACAAATAGGTTGACTGATTCACTTTCATGAAGAAATTGCGCTTTGCGGTACTAGGAACCGGCTTCTGGGCCAACTACCAGATCCCTGCCTGGCAGGAACTGGAAGGCGTGGAGCTGGTAGCCGTGTACAACCGCACCCGCTCCAAAGCCGAGGCCATAGCTAAACGCTTTGGCGTACCCGGCGTCTATGACGATGTGAATGAGCTGCTGAAACAGGAGGAGCTGGATTTTGTAGATATTATTACGGACGTAGATACACATCCGGTATTCGTGAAGCTGGCCGCTGAGCATGGACTGGATGTAATCTGTCAGAAGCCTATGGCCTCGTCGCTGGCTCAGGCCCAGGCGATGGTGGATGTATGTCAGCAGGCGGGAGTAAAGTTCTTTATTCACGAAAACTTCCGCTGGCAGGCGCCCATTCGGGCCGTTAAGAAAGCCCTGGACTCGGGAGTGATCGGTGAGCCTTTTAAGGCGCGGGTGACCTTCTGCTCGGGCTTTCCTGTATTTGACAACCAGCCCTTCCTGGCCGAACTGGAGCAGTTTATCCTGACGGATATTGGTTCGCACGTACTGGACGTATGCCGCTTCCTGTTTGGCGAGGCCCGGAGCCTGTACTGTCTGGCCCGTCGGGTCAATCCGAAGATCAAGGGCGAAGATGTCGCTAATGTGCTGATGGAAATGGAGAGTGGCCTGCACTGCTACGCCGAAATGTCCTACGCCTCCATTCTTGAAAAAGAAGCCTTCCCCCAAACGCTGGTACTGGTAGAAGGAGAAAAGGGCTCCATCTGGCTAACCAATGATTTTGAGTTGAAGATAACGACCCGGTCTGGCAAGACACGCGAAGGTACTACTTCGGAGTTCATTAAGCCGGACCTGTACTCCTGGGTAGATATGGATTATGCCGTGGTACACTCGAGCATCGTCGACTGCAACCGCGATATCCTGAGAGGTTTACAGGGCGGTCAGGCCGAAACCACCGGCGAGGACAACTTTAAGACCATGCAGCTCGTGTGGGGAAGCTACCAGTCCGCGGCGGAGGGTAGGGTACTTATGCTATGAATTTATCTAAACCATAGAGGGAAATGAGTTTTTCGCTGTGTCCTCTGTGCTTTACCCTTTTTAACTCTGTGGTAGAAAAATAAAATTAACTAAAAGCTATCGGCTACCAATGCTCCGGCTGGAAAACATATCGAAAAGCTTTCCCGGCGTCAAGGCGCTGGATGAGGTTTCGCTGGAGTTTCGGGCCGGAGAGGTACATGCCGTTTGCGGGGAGAACGGTGCTGGCAAAAGTACTCTCATGAACATCATTACCGGCAACTATCAGCCGGATCAGGGACGACTGGTATGGAACGGGCATGAGATTTCCATTCCCAACGTACAGCACGCCCAGCGCCTCGGCATCAGTATCGTATATCAGGAACGAAGCCTGGTGGACTCGCTGAGCGTAGCCGAAAATATTTACCCCATCAATAAGCCCCGGTACCGCTGGGGCATTATCAACTATTCTGCCCTTTACCAAAACACCCAGCAGCTTCTCGACCAGTTGCAACTGACAGAGTTCTCTCCCCGCACACCCGTATCCCTGCTATCATCGGCGCAGAAACAGATGGTTGAAATAGCCAAAGCCCTGGCCACCGGCCCCAAACTCCTGATCCTGGATGAACCTACGGCCTCCATTACCGAGCGCGAAACCAAACTCCTCTTTAGGATTATCCGTAGGCTGAAAGAAGAGGGCGTAGCTATTATCTACATCTCCCACCGTATGGCCGAAATCAAGGAGGTGGCCGACCGGGTGTCGGTCCTGAAAGACGGCAGGCACCAGGGAACCGTAGAGGCAAGAGACACTACTATTGATACCATTATCCGGATGATGGTAGGTCGTGACATGACGCACAAGGCCTACGCCTCTGATGCCGGTGAAGAGGTAGTACTGTCGGTACGAAACCTGTCGGGCAGGGGATTTCGGAATGTAAGCTTTCAACTGCATAAAGGGGAGATACTGGGCTTTGCCGGTCTGATGGGAGCGGGCCGAACCGAGGTGGCCAAGGCTATCTTCGGAGCCAATCCTGTCAGTGAGGGAGAAGTAGTATTACGTGAGCAAGCGGTACAGCTTACGCATCCGTCCCAGGCCATTGGGCTGGGTATTGCCTACGTACCCGAAGACCGTAAGCAGTCGGGACTCTTTCTGGATAAAACCATCGCTGAAAATATAGCTTCAGCCCGCCTGCAAGACTTGTTTTACGAAGAGGAAGCTACGGTACATACAGCCCAGCAGTTGCAACAGCAGTTGGGCATCCGTACACCTTCCGTGAAGAACAAGGTCATCAAATTAAGTGGTGGTAATCAGCAGAAGGTAGTACTGGCCAAGTGGCTGAATACCCGGCCGGACATCCTGATCGTGGATGAACCTACGCACGGAGTGGACGTGGGAGCCAAGAGTGAAATATACGACATACTCAAAAAATTAACCGCCGAAGGCAAAAGCGTGATCGTGATATCCAGCGAACTACCCGAACTACTCACGCTGGCGGATCGTATCGCGGTCATGCACGAAGGACGACTGGTGCGGATACTCAATAAAGATGAAGCCTCCGAAGAACTGATTATTCAAATCGCCTCCGGGCAAACCTTATAACCCGATGGAACAACTGGAACCAAGTGTATCTGTCAAGAAGAGTACTGCCGGTACCTCCGGTGCCGGAAATAGTCTGATGGCCGAGCGCCTGCAGGACCGTGTTTTTACGCTGGGCGTGACGACCCTGCTGCTATGCATAGGTATGTCAGTCGTGTTCCCTGACCAGTTTCCACGGGTCGAGAACCTGTCGCAGCTCCTGCTCAACCTGTCCGTTGATACCATCGTGGCCGTCGGGATGATGGTGTTGATGATCGCGGGTATGTTTGACCTGTCGGTGGGCTCGGTCGTGGCCTTCTCGGGAGGTATGGCCGGGTACCTCATGTACTACCACAATACCAATTTTCTGCTGGCAATACTGGCGGGACTGGTGGGAGCGGTAATGGTGGGGGTGATCAACGGCTGGCTCATCGCTAGGGCGCGCATCAACCCCATGATCCAGACGCTGGCCATGATGGGCATCGTACGGGGCTTTGCCCTGATGCTGAGCGGTGCCGGTATCCAGAACTTCCCCTACGAGTTTATCTACATCGGGCAGTCCAAGCTACTGGGCCTGCAGGCTCCGATCTGGTACATGCTGGCGACGGTGCTGCTGTTTAGTTTTCTGGTCAACCGCACTACCTTTTTTCGCAAGTACTATTTCATCGGCGGCAACGAAAAAGCGGCTGAATTGTCGGGGATCAACGTTCAGAAGATGAAGATATGGGCCTTTGTTATCTCGGCTACTCTGGCGGGTATAGCGGGTATCCTGCTGGCTTCTCGCTTAGGCGCAGCCCTTTCTACTTCGGGTCGGGGGCTGGAGCTGCGGGTAATTACCGCCGTAATCCTGGGAGGTGCTAGTTTGTCCGGTGGCTACGGGAAGATCTTGGGAGCTTTCCTGGGAGCCCTCTTCATGGCTATCGTTAACAATGCGCTGATCATCGGGCGGGTGTCAGGGTATTGGCAGGAGGTAATCCTGGGCGTGATCCTGATTGCAGCCGTGGGGATTGACCAGTGGCTGATCCGGCGTTCGGAGCGGGTGAAGGGGTAGTGGATTGTCGAGTTGCGACGGTTCGCCGCCGCGATTGGAGATTGTTGCGTTTTGTTTAAACGCGGAGGTACGCGGAGGAGGAGTGGAGCCGATTCCAGCCCCGTAGGGGCGGTACTTTAGTAGTAATAGCAGAAGTAGAATAGACATCCCCATTAGCCCCAGCGGGGCGACACCCTTTTTGCCAGAATATTTAATAGCTATTTTCTTAATGTAGATGAAAAATTTATTTGCCATAGCCGCAATCCTAACTACCCTCACCGGCTGTGAACCGCCGCCGCGGGCGGGGTCAGTAGCTTCGTCGGATACGCTGGGGGCGGAGCAATTTATTACGGCCGATGAAGTGATGCCCAACGAAGAGTACGTGATGGTCACTACAGCCATTAACCTGCCGCTGTTTGTGAACCATGACCAGGCGGCCTTTCTGGAATGGGGCAAGAAGATGGGCGTACGTACGACTATCCTCGGTCCTTCGGAGTGGGATGTGCCCGCTCAGATTGCCACCATTGAACAGGTTATTCCGTCCAAACCGGCCGGTCTGCTCATCAACGGGACTGATCCGGGGATAGCTCAGGCTATCAACAAAGCCGTTGAAGCGGGCATCCCAACGGTGGTATATGACTCAGAAATCTCCAACTCCCGACGCCACTCCTTCATCGGTAGCAATTGGTACGAGATGGGGCGCCTGCAGGGGGAGCGCATGGCGAAGCTCATTGGTGGAAAGGGCAAGGTAGCCGTGATGGGTATTTTAGGCATGGAAAACATGGAAGCTGGATTCAAGGGCTTTCAGGATGCCATTGCCAAACATCCGGGTATTATATTTCTGGGTAAATATGATGATAAAGCTAACGTAGAAACCGCCGCCAAAATAGCCGCCGACATCATCGCGGCTAATCCGGATCTGGCCGGGATGGGTGGCTTTGACTCCAACTCCGGGCCGGGTATGGCCCTGGCGGTGAAGGAGGCTAATAAAGTAGGCAAAATCAAACTCACCACCGTTGACGCCGAACCCGAGCACCTGCGACTGGTAAAGGAAGGCGTCATCCACTACCTGGTGGGGCAGAAGCGCGAGCTATTCACCTACCTGGGCGCTCAGATGCTCTTCGACATGCGTCACAAAACGGTACAGCTCTCGGCCAATGACTCCCGGGCGGGCGTGGTACCTATTCCTTCCACCGTCACCACCGGCTCTATTGAGATTGACAAAAACAACGTCGATATATTCCTGTTGACCCAACAACAGTAGGTTATAATTTCCTGTTTATCCCTAAAACTCCTTACTTAGGCACCTGTGGCACGGTTTCAAACCGTGCCACGGGCATTATAACCAGCTATCAGTACCATGGAACATACTACCTACTTTGGAACCAATCAGCCCCTACCACCCCATAGAACGCTAAAAGCCGGACAACTCACGTGTCTGTACGAGCACGGTAACCTCCGCTACATCCGGATCGGACAGGCTGAGGTACTGCGGATGATCTATTCGGCCGTACGCGATGCCGACTGGCAGACGGCTCCGTACAGGATTGAAAATGAGGTAGTGGAGGAGCAACCCGATAGCTTCCGGATTACCTACACCGCCCGCTATGAAATGGGGGAGGTCAATTTTAAAGGCACCTTCCTGATAGAAGGCAGGGCGGACAGCAGCATTACCTTCCGGATGGAGGGGGAGGCGCTAAGCCCCTTCAAGCGAAACCGGATCGGGATATGCGTACTGCATCCTATTGTGGAGTGTCAGGGAAAGCCCGTGCAGATCACCCATCCCGATACCAGTACAGAAGAGGCCCGTTTCCCCGATGCCATTAGCCCTCACCAGCCCTTCCTGGATATCGTACAAATGGCCTGGCCGGTCACGGACGGAGTAGAGGCAAGGGTCTTATTTGAAGGAGATATCTTCGAAACTGAAGACCAGCGCAACTGGACTGATGCCTCCTACAAGACCTACAGTACCCCTCTGACCCTACCCAAGCCGGTACAGATATACACAGGAGATACCATCAGTCAACAGGTGACGCTACAGGTTGTATTATCTGCAGGGGCACCAGTAGGAGAGGTTGATGATGCTATATCCTTTGATCTGGGAGAGGAGAGAAAGCCATTCCCCCGCCTGGGTTACGCCAGGTCTACCACACAGGAGGGGCTGACTGATAGCCAGGTAGAGTTGCTGCGGGAGCTCCCCTTTGATCATTACCGGGTAGAGGTAAAGCTGTACGAGGAGTGGGAGAAAAGTTTTCTGCAGGCAGCAAGAGAGGCGCAAAGGTTGCAGGTACCTATTGAGCTGATTGCCTATTTCAATAATGAAGCAGCCGAACAACTCCCCCGGATTCTGGCAGGAATTAGGGAACAAAGTGTGATCGTAGAATCCATACTGGTGTTGCATCTGGATTCTCCCCGTACTCCCGAAGATCTGTTGCGAAAGGTATATGCTCCGTTGAAAGATGCCTTTCCCGGGGTTCGTATCGGCTACGGTACCAATGAGTTTTTTACCGAACTCAATCGCAACCGACCTGCTACTGACCTGTACGACTTTGTCAGCTACTCCCTCAATCCGCAGGTACATGCTACGGATGCCCGCTCGCTGATTGAGAATGTAAGCGCGCAGCAGTATACCATTGCTACGGCTAGTCTATTTGCGCCGGGGAAGTCCATCCATGTATCACCCGTTACCTTAAAGCTACGGCAGTACCCGGGTGAAGAGAACCATACCGGTACCGGACTGCCCCCCTCGGCTGATGAGCGACAGTTTACCGAATTGGCGGTAGCTTGGACCTTATTAAGCATTCGCTATCTGAGCGGCGCTGATCAGATCACGTATTTTGAGACGGTAGGCACCAAAGGAGTACTCCCCTCTGATATCGTGGAAGACGGGGCACCGGCTTCGCCCCTATACCAGTACCTCAAAGCGCTGAAAGACTTCGGTCCCCGCTGGATTATAGACAGCCGTAGCGGTCAATCGTTGCGGGTAGATGGGCTTGTTCTGGAAAATGAGAAAGGTGAGCGCATGGCCATTCTGGTGAATTTTGAAGAACGGGCTAATGGGCTGATTATGAATGAAGGCGGATCGGAAGTTACACTTCTGGCTACCTCTATTAAGATTATAAGACTTTAGGTACCTAAATATTTTACAATAAAATAATGAGTTGCTGCGGGCATATTGTGTAATTTCGGCCGAAAATTCAATTTTACGTAACAATGTGAGAGATGGAGTCTCCCATTCTTGATGAGAATATGAACGCAAACGTACACAAAGCACACCCCTGGCACGGTATCCCCATCGGAGATAAAGCTCCGGATATCGTAACGACCTTCATTGAAATTGTACCCACCGACACCGTTAAGTATGAAATCGATAAGCAGACTGGTTATCTGAAGATTGACCGTCCGCAGAAGTACTCCAATATTGTTCCTGCCCTTTACGGTTTTATCCCCAAGACCTACTGCAGCGAGCTGATCGCTCAGTTAGCCAGAGAGCGTTCGGGCCGTGATATTACGGAGGGCGATGGTGACCCACTGGATATCTGTGTACTGTGCGAAAAGATTATTTCACACGGAAATATCATCTGCGAAGCCCGCCCTATCGGTGGTATTCGCCTGATCGACGGTGGTGAAGCGGATGACAAAATCATCGCCGTACTGAAAGGTGACGAAGTGTACGGGGCCTACAATGACCTGCACGAAGTACCTGCCAACGTGGTAGAGCGTCTGAAGCACTACTTCCTGACCTACAAGAACCTGCCCGGTGAGGAAGCCAAAATCGAAATTACCAATGTATACGGCCGCGAGGAAGCGCTGGAAGTAATCCGTACTTCGGTTGAAGATTACAAGCAGAACTTTTATTGATCCTTAGATCGGTATGAATGGAATGGCTCTGCCCTCGGCAGAGCCATTTTTTATGCCTATCTTTGCGGAAATTTTTAGAAGCGAATAGGTGTTAGATACGTAGTGATTAGCTGGTTATGAGTCTATTAATAACGAGTATCGCTTAGCCGCTCAATCACCAATCGCCCAATTTGTCGAAAAAGATGAGTAACATTCAGGAAATAAAAAAGCGTCGCACGTTTGCGATCATTAGCCACCCCGATGCCGGTAAGACAACCCTGACTGAGAAGCTGCTGCTTTTTGGTGGAGCTATCCAGACCGCCGGTGCCGTAAAATCCAACAAGATCAAGAAGACAGCTACGTCTGACTTCATGGAGATTGAGAAACAGCGGGGTATATCGGTGGCTACGTCCGTGATGACGTTTGAGTACAAAGACCTGCTTATCAATATTCTGGATACGCCCGGTCACAAAGACTTTGCCGAAGATACCTATCGTACCCTCACGGCGGTGGATAGCGTTATCCTGGTGATTGACTGTGTGAAAGGGGTAGAGGAGCAGACCGAGCGCCTGATGGAAGTATGCCGGATGCGTAATACGCCTGTGATCATATTCATCAATAAGCTGGACCGCGAAGGACAGAATCCCTTCGACCTGCTGGATGAGCTCGAGACCAAGCTGAACATCCGGGTACGTCCGTTGACCTGGCCTATCAATATGGGCTCTGACTTCAAAGGCGTATATAGTCTGTACGAACAGAAACTGTATTTCTTTAAGATCAACAAGACCAAAATAGAAAGCGACGTAGCTGAGGTAAGTCTGGACGATGAAAATCTGGAATCGCTGGTAGGGGAGCGCGACGCGTATCAATTGCGTGAAGACGTTGAATTGGTAGAGGGGGTATACGATCCCTTCTCGGAGGACGCGTATCAGAAAGGGGAGCTGGCTCCGGTATTCTTCGGTAGTGCCATTAATAACTTCGGGGTAAAGGAGCTGTTGGATACATTCTGCCAGATTTCGCCTACGCCGCAGCCGCGCCCAACCGACGCCCGCAAGGTAGAGCCTACCGAGCCTAAGTTCAGCGGATTTATATTCAAGATACACGCCAACCTGGACCCGCGCCACCGCGACCGGATCGCGTTCCTGCGTATATGTTCGGGTAAGTTTGAGCGGAATAAGTTCTATCACCATGTCCGTCTGGACAAAGACGTTCGCTTTGCGAGCCCGTTCAGCTTTATGGCTTCTGCCAAGAGTGTGATGGATGAAGGCTTCCCCGGTGACGTGGTAGGTCTATATGATACCGGTAATTTCAAGATAGGTGATACCCTGACCGAAGGCGAAGACCTGATGTTCTCGGGTATCCCAAGCTTCTCACCTGAGATTTTCAAAGAGCTAATCAACCTGGACCCTATGAAATCCAAGCAATTGGAGAAGGGGATACAGCAGTTGACAGATGAGGGGGTAGCGCAGCTATTTACACTTGATTTGGGTAACCGTAAGATCGTAGGTACCGTGGGTGAACTACAATTTGATGTAATCCAGTACCGCCTTGAGCATGAATACGGGGCCAAGTGTCGCTGGGTACCTATTAATACCGCCCGTGCCTGCTGGATTACATCGGATGATAAGCGTAAGCTGGATGAATTTATCCGTCTGAAGGGTAACCAGATTGGCTACGATAAAGACCGCAACCCGGTGTTCCTGGCGGAGTCGGAGTGGATGATTCGGATGAACCGCGACAACAATCCGGATATTCAGTTCCACTTTACCTCTGAATTCAAAACCGAGAGTGTCGTTTAGTCCATCTGGGCATAACAGATCTATAAAAAAGTCCGGTCGGATCTCCGACCGGACTTTTTGTATTCACAACCTTCACTTATAACCACTTATTAATTACTTACGGGCATCTTTGCTTTTCAGCGCTTTTTCGCCCTGCTGACCTGACTGGTGCTTTGGGTGGTCTTTCTTCTGACCATGGTAATTACGGCCTCTTTGTACATTACCACGCTGACGCATTTCCTGGCGCAGGGTCTTATACTTGTCCTGCTGGGCCGGAGTCAGAATAGCCGAAAGCTCTTTCTGGTAGCTCTCATGGGCGGCCTTCATCCCTTCACGATCCTCATTCTTCCGTAGGTCCTGCATTTTCTGCATGCGGCTTATATTCAGCGCGTATACCTGCTTTTGTTGCTTATCACTAAGTTCCAGTTTTTCGGTCATAAACTTTGTCTGGTTCTCGGCACGCTGCTCGGGGGTAGGTCTGTCACCGCCACGCTGAGCGAAAACTGTCATGCTGGAAAGAGCCAGCATCATGGCTAACATTACTGTCTTCATTATCCGGGTTTGTTATAGTTTACAGGGGTTAGATAATGGGAAAGCAGGAAGGTTTAATAGGGTTACAAAAAAACTTTTACAGCCATCTTTTTACCAGCGCTTCCCACTCTTCCTTTAGCGTTTTGTCCGGCATGGTGGCTCCGGCCCGGCGGTACCAGTAGTTGGCATTCCAGGTATCTCCCTCTACCCGGTGCAGGTAGGCGTGCAGTAGGTCATAGTCGCGGGTACCTTCGCGGCTTTGGGCTATTTCGTGGGCGGCGGTCCAGTCGCCGTTCGCATCGTGCCACAGGGCAGCTACTACTTCGGACACCTGCGCGGGAGGGGTGGGTTGTTCAAGTGAGGCTACAAATTGATCGTAGGTCATGGGTAGGTTAGTTAAATCCGTTTACTAAGTCAAAACCGTATCGCCAAAAATAAGGAGTAACTATTTAAAACCAATTGACAGGCAGGCTGGTTACGTTATTCCCCTCTAACAAAACGGAGCAGGATGCAAATAAGTGGAAGTGAGCAACGTAGAGAGACAGGTATAGTAACCGGCCAAAAATTTAACACATTTTTTAGGGTTTCGGGTGGTATTTTTGATTTGTGATTACTATATTTACTCAACGACAAAGCAAATCACCCGTACTGTCTATGTATTTTGCTCAAAATATCATCTTCCTTCGTTCGCAGCATCCGGAACGTCCATCCCAGCAAAAGCTGGCTGATGTACTAGGTTATAAGAAGTCAACGCTGGCAGCCTGGGAATCCGGACGCGCCAAGCCCTCTTTTGAAGACCTGCTGCGACTGGCGGAGTATTTTGGCGTATCAACGGACGACCTACTGAAGAAGAACCTGATCGAGAAGCAGGTGCGTCCCTGGATGAAGGAAGAAAACCTGCGGGTACTGGTAACAACCGTGGCACAGGACAACCGGGAGAACATAGAGTTTGTACCGGTCAAAGCCATTGGTGGATACCCCGAAGGATATGGTGATGTAGACTACGTAGCCCAGCTACCCATCTTCAATCTCCCGTTCCTATCTAATGACCGCAAGTACCGCGCGTTCCCCTATGAGGGCGATTCGATGCCCCCCATGCGGGAGGGAGCCATAGTATTTGGTGAGTATGTGGAGTATTGGGAAAAAGTAAAGAGTGGTACCCTGTGTCTGGTTGTAACCAAAGATGAAGGGGTGGTGCTCAAAAAGGTATTTAACTACCTGGAAGAAAAAGGAGTGCTGGTACTGAAATCATTGAATGAGCGCTATGCTCCGTATCCGGTACGTAAGGAGGATATACTGGAGGTATGGCAGTTTGCCGGCTATTTTGACCGGGAGTTTCCGGCGTCCTGAGTTTACTGTGCTTTTGGGTCTGACTGAATATATATGGTTCATTTATACACTTGGTTATGAAAAAAGTTGATTTAGTTCTCCAGGACTTCAGGATCATTACTCCTTACTTCACCGTCAAAGAAGCAGACGAATTTATCTGTTTTCTCAAAGAGGCATTTGGTGCTAAGGTAGAGTTCTGTGAGCGTCGTTTGGATGGTACTATTGACAATGCGCTGGTACTCTTAACGGACATACTCATCGAAATCTGCGACGCCAGCGCCAAACATCCCCCCAAATCCATCTTTATGCACCTGCCGGTTGACGACGTAGAACTACACTACGCCAATATGGTGGCAGCAGGAGCCCGACCCGTCACGGAGCCAACGCGACAGAATAATGGCTCCAGTGACTCGCTGCTGCTGGACCCCTGGAACAACCACTGGCACCTTACTACCTGGGAGTAATCGGGACTATGGAGGCTGGACCTGACAAAGAATACAGCCGTAAGATCATCCATATCGACATGGATGCTTTTTTTGCGTCAGTCGAGCAGCGTGACAATCCCGAACTGCGCGGCAAACCCGTAGCCGTAGGAGGCGGTAGTGAGCGAGGCGTAGTAGCCGCAGCCAGCTACGAGGCCCGTCGCTATGGGGTACGATCAGCTATGTCATCTCGAATAGCCAAGCGCAAGTGTCCCCATCTGATTTTTGTGAAGCACCGGTTTGAGGTGTATAAGTACGTGTCGGGGCAGATCCGTGAAATATTCGCCGAGTACACCCCGCTCATCGAGCCTCTCTCGCTTGATGAAGCTTACCTGGACGTAACCGAGAACCTGAAAGGCATGCGTTCGGCTACGCATATAGCGCAGGAGATCAAGTACAAGATAAAGAAAGCTACTTCACTGACCGCTTCGGCGGGAGTATCCTACAATAAATTTCTGGCTAAGCTCGCCTCTGACCATCGTAAGCCGGATGGGCTGTTTGTGGTCAAGCCGGGCGAAGGGGAGGCCTTCGTGGCTAACCTGCCTGTGGAGCAGTTTCATGGTATAGGTAGGGTAACGGCCGAACGGATGCACCAACTGGGTATCCGCACCGGGCTAGACCTGCGGGCCCAGACGGAGGATTTTCTTCGGAAGCACTTTGGCAAAGCCGGAGGCCACTACTACAAAATTTCGCGCGGGCAGGACGATCGTCCCGTAGAGCCGGACCGGGTCCGGAAATCGGTAGGATCAGAAAATACATTTGAACGCGATCTGGAAACGCTGGCCGAGATGCAGCTTGGTCTGGCTCCGCTGATTGATGATGTATGGAAGTGGTGTGAGCGGACACGTATCTTCGGTCGTACGGTTACGGTGAAGATCAAACTCAACGACTTTCAGAATCTGACCCGCAGCCGATCCTCTCTCTTACCCATCAAAGATTACGCCTTCATTGAGCAGATGGCTTACGATCTGCTCGAAGAGAATTTTCCTACTCCCAGGCCCGTACGTCTACTAGGCGTATCCATCTCTAACCTGGAAGATACGCAGCCCTACGAGGGAAAACAGCTTACACTTAATTTTTAGGAAAAAGTTTTTACTATTTTCGGGGCTGCATGCTGGAGTTATCTATCCGATAGCGGCTTTCAGAAGTTGTAGTCAGGGTATATTTTTAGGTGCCAGCGTTGGCGGATTGGCTATAAGCTCCTCCTGAATACTAGCAGGAGTAAGAAAGGCGAAGACTCGCCGTGAATCAAAAAGATAGAATTAATCGTTTAACTACCATTACACTTTTACCATAGCTATCAACACTTTAAACCAATTCTTTAACCTAACCACCATGAAGCAAACGCTTAGAATAGTATTTCTCTTCTTTATATCGGTACAGCTATACGCTCAGATACCGGATACCTTCCAGTGGTTGCCGGATGGGAGTGGCTTTCGGGATGCCGATAATAACGAGATCCTGGAAGTAACCCTGCCTGGACGTACGCAGAAAAGCATCGTTACCCGGCGGCAACTCACTCCGGCCGGTGCCCAGGCCCCACTTGATATCCGTAGCTATACTATGTCGGAGCAGGGGGATAAAATCCTGATCTATACTAATACCCAGCGGGTATGGCGCTACGATACCCGGGGTGACTACTGGCTGTACAATCGTACCAACAACACCCTCAAGAAACTGGGCAGAGGACGTCCGGAATCGTCCCTGATGTTTGCCAAGTTTTCGCCTGATGGAAACAAGGTAGCGTATGTCAGCGAACACAACGTGTACGTAGAAGATCTGGCTTCGGGCGAAGTAAAAGCCCTTACTACCGACGGGACCGACCGTGTTATCAACGGTACCTTCGACTGGGTATATGAGGAGGAATTTGATGATCGGGATGGTTTCCGGTGGAGCCCCGACAGCAAGTCTGTTGCCTACTGGCAGATCGACGCCCGTCAGATCCGCAACTTTCTGATGATTAATAACACGGACTCTATCTACGCGTACAATGTACCTGTGGAGTACCCTAAGGTAGGTCAAACTCCTTCGCCGTATAAAATTGGTGTGGTGGATATCGCTTCGGCAACTACCAAATGGATGAATATACCCGGCGATCCCAAAAATACCTACGTGCCCCGCATGGAGTGGGCTGGTAATGCTCAGGAGCTGGTGATCCAGCAGTTGAACCGCAAGCAGAACGAGAGCCGCCTGATGTACCTTAATACGAAGAATGGCAACGCCGATCTCTTCTATACCGAAACCGACGCGGCCTGGATTGATATCAAGAGCCGCTGGGAGGATACGCCCGAAGGCTGGACCTGGCTCAATAACGGCAAGGAGTTTCTGTGGGTGAGCGAGAAGGATGGCTGGCGCCACGCTTACCGTATTAGCCGTGATGGTAAAAAAGAGACTCTGATTACCAAGGGAGATTACGACATCATCAATCCGGTGCGGGTGGATGAGAAGAACGGCTACTACTACTTTACGGCTTCTCCCAACAACGCTACCCAGGCCTACCTGTTCCGCACCCGGCTGGATGGCAAAGGACAGGCCGAACGCCTGAGTCCGGAAGATCAGAAAGGTACCCATGTATACGATGTTTCGCCCCAGGCCAAGTACGCCCGTCACCAGTTCTCAAACGCCCAAACGCGTCCCATCATGGAGTGGATCACCCTGCCCGACCACAAGTCACTTGATCCTAACTCAGGGGTAAGTAAGGTACTGGCTAATCAGGGAGCTCCCGATATTAATATTGAGTTTTTCAAGGTAACTACTGCCGAAGGTGTTGAACTGGATGGCTGGATGGTAAAGCCCCAGAACTTTGACCCGACTAAGAAGTACCCGATCGTGTACTTTGTATACGGTGAGCCTGCTTCAAGTACCATCGTAGATCGCTACGGTACCGGACGAAACCGGTTGTACGTAGGGAATATGGCCAATGATGGCTACATCTATGCCTCGCTGGATAACCGAGGTACTCCAGCGCCCAAAGGAAGAGAATGGCGTAAGGCCATCTACCGGAAGATCGGTATGATCAATATCCGTGACTACGCCGAAGGTACCAAGGCTATGTTCCAGAAGTACCAATTTATCGATACCAGCCGGGTAGCCGTACACGGATGGAGCGGGGGAGGTGCCTCTACGTTGAACCTGATGTTCCAGTACCCCGATATTTATCAAACGGGAATTGCCGTAGCGGCCATTACTAACCAGCTGACCTACGACAACATCTATCAGGAGCGGTACATGGGCTTGCCCCAGGAAAACCTCGAGGACTTCGTCAAAGGCTCTCCGGTGACCCACGCCAAGAACCTGCGTGGAAACCTGCTGTACATCCACGGTACCGGTGATGATAACGTACACTACCAGAACGCCGAGATACTGGTCAACGAGCTGGTAAAGCATAACAAGCAGTTCCAGTTTATGGCGTACCCCAACCGCACCCACGGCATACGGGAAGGGGAAGGTACCAGTCTGCACCTAGCTACGTTATTCACGAAGTTCCTGAAAGAGCACTGCCCTCCGGGAGCCAGAGAAGCCAATAATGTTAAATAACATGGTATAGTACATAAAGCAAAAGGGGCGGTAACCGCCCCTTTTGCTGTTTTATAGCTACCTGATTAAGCTCCACCCATGCGACGCCACATCTCAGCGCAGGCGCGGGCATTGTGGTAGGGACCTTTCCAGAAGTGGACCTTATCTCCCTTGACCGGTGAGCCTGTGCCCGTTGCTTCGTCGTAGGTCACAGTGCTGTACCATTCGCCTTTTTCTTTGTCTATAAAGTGGGCCTGTATATAGTCCCAGCTCTTTTTGGCCTTGTCCAGGAAGTGGTTCTCTCGGGTTAGCTGGAAGGCATTGTAGAATCCCACCAGTTGTTCGGCTGCTACCCACCAGCTCCGGTCGTACTGCGTATGTCCGGTAGAAGGGTCGTATTCGTAGTGGAGAGCGCCATCTTTGCCCAGTCCCGTAGCCGCGGCTTCCGCCATCTTGATAGCCCGTTCCCGTACGCGGGCCGTCATGGCTTCGTCGTGCAGTACTTCGGCGGTTTCGTACAACAGCCATGATGCCTCGATGTCATGACCATACGAGATGATCTGGTCCTTAGGCTGCCAGTCGGTGTTGAAGAAGAGCCGCATCCGGTGGGTCTTGTCACTCACGATGTGGGTCAGTATCTGGTCCATCATGCCTTTGATCTGCTCCTTTAGCTTGGCGTCGGGCCAGGCGCGGTACAGATTGGTATAGGCTTCGATCAGGTGCAGGTGCGTGTTCATGCTCTTGTTCCAGGGCGCCTTGCTCAGGATGTAGTCGTCGGTCTCGCTCCAGTCCTGCGCGAATGCCTCCCGGTAGCCGCCCTGCTTTGGGTCGAACGAGTACTTTTCTACCAGTTCGTACAGCTTCCTGGCTTCGGCCAGGGCGGGGGCATGGTTGCTGGCGAGGTAGTATTCGCTCAGACCGTATATGGCAAAGGCCTGGCCATAGATCTGCTTCTTCGTATCAAGCGGTGAGCCATCGGCCTTTACTGACCAGTATACCCCGCCATGCTGCTTGTCCATAAAATGGTTGGTCAGGTACTGGTAGGCATTTGCCGCATGGGTAAGATACCTTGACTTGTGCAGGTACTGATTGGCCATTGCGTAGGTCCACAGGATGCGGCTGGTAACTACCACCGAGCGGGGAGAGTCCGCTACAGGTTGGTTGCTGTAGTTGACGCGTCCGTGGAAGCCTTGCTGTCCATCGGGTGTATATTTTTCCCAGTAATCCAGAATGTTGACCAGTTCCTGACGAAAGGCGCGGGCAGTAAAAGGGGCTAGCATAGGTGAGGTAGGTAGATAGGTTTAGTCGTAGTAGAATAGCTAGGATTGTGGCAAAGTTAACGGATGGCCATCTGGTCCATCAGGCGGGCTATTTCGTTAACGTCAGCACCGGGCTTCAGGATGACGTACTCATGCAGACTATCCCGGTCAGTGCGCCACTGGTTGCTGCCGTCTTCATTGACGTGACAGTAGCCCTCTTTAACGGTATCAAAGTACTTCTTTGACGCATCCATCAGCAGAAACACTGCCACCTGATCCCAACTAGCCCGCCCCTGAAAGCTATTGTACAGCTCGTAGGCCCGGTACACCGGACTGCTGGTAGTAAGTTTACTCTTGAGATAAGCGCCACCGGTCTTTATCTTGTCACCTACTTCCCAGCCGGCAAATACTACCGGCTTCTTCCACTCCTGCAGGCAATAGACGGTTGAGCCCGGATCGGGACGGTAGAAGTTGGCTTCCTTACCTTCGGGGTAGGTACCTCCCATGCAGAGCCACCTGGCCACCTTATTCTGCACCAGTTCTTTGCCACTCAGGGGTGAGTACTTGTCACTGCCTGACTGGAGCAGGTTCTGCAGGTTGGTCAGGTGCCCTACCGTAATGATCACTACCGAGCCATCCGGACTTTTACTGAGTAGCTGACGATACAGTTCGGTAGCATCCTGAGTTTTCTCTTGTGAGTCAAGCGAGTGGGGGTATTCCTCACTGAGTTGTCGGGTATATTTTGAATGGTTCTTAAGCGCAGGCTGGTTTTTCAGAAAGCCTACCGGTAGATTAGGACGGCCGTAGTACTGATTGATGACAGCGGTACAGGTAGGCGCATATGGATCATCACTGGTCACGATGACCCCTTTGAAGTGGATCTTCTTCTGGTCAGCCAGGGTATGCAGCATGGCCAGGGCTTCTACATCATCCACGTCGGAGTCGATGTCCGTATCCAGTATGACACTGTACCGCTGTGCCTGGGCATTGAAGCCCATCAGCAGACTCAGACTAAAAAGAAAAGCCTTCAGGTAATGATTCATGGGGGAAAGCGTTTTTTGCAGGTCTGGATGGCCCGGTACCGTATCCCATCTGTTATAGGAAGTATACCTGCCGGGGATGTTACAGAGCCTGCTGTACTAGTTAGTTGTTTTTAGAAATATTACAACGGAAAGGGTAAAAATGGGTCTTTATACCCAACAATGAAGAAACGCACTCCAAAATTTCTTACATTGGCATTATCCATCACTACTTTATTTCTGTACAAAAAAAAGCTCTTATGAAGCGTATTTTTCTGAGCCTTCTGCTGTTATCATCTTCCGCAGCCTGGGCACAAACATCCACCACTATGTCCAATACCACCAAGGATTGGATTAGCTCCAACGGTATGTCGTTACACCCCGCGGGAGTAATTTGGGCGGTGGCTTCTTCCTCAAAAGGAGAGGTGCTTGGCGAAACCTATCACGATTCCGTGTGGGCCAAGGGCAACATCAAGTTTTACAAAAGCATTCAGCCGGTAGGAGGGGAGCCTGTCGATAGTATCCTGGGGCTGGCCCTGCGCTATAATGTCCATTTCAATGAGCTGGAAGTAATGCTTAATTCGTATAAGGATATCAAATCCATCGAAGGAGCCCGTATCAAAAACTTCTCCCTTGAGAAAGATGGCCGTTCGGTACTTTTTGTCAATACACAGGAATTTAAATCCGAAAAGCCCACAAAGGGATTTTATGAGGTACTGGTGCCGGGCAAGGTACAGTTGCTCCATAACCAGCGCACCACAGTACGGAAGCCTACCTATAACGCTGCCCTTGACGTTGGAGATAAAAACGAACGCATTGCCCTGAACAGTGACTACTATGTACTGCGTGGAGGTACGATCAATAAGCTGAACCTGAACAAAAAGGGGCTACTGCAAGCCATGGGAGATCAGTCTGAGGAAATGAGTAGCTTCTTAAAAGCCAATGAACTGGACCTTAAAAATAGGGCTGACCTGATCCGGGTTTTTGAGTACTACAACAGCAAATTATGATCTTATGATAAACGAGGTTGAATAGTAAACAGTTGAGAAAATCTATGGGGAGCTATTCATACATTTATTATAAAAATCAAATTTTATTTTGTGAACGGTATGTATATATGATTTACACATCTTATTTTTGACACAAATAGTGTGTGTATAGTGTCAGACACCTGGTAGGAGCTTTCCGGCCAGGTGTTTTTTTATGGTCAACTACCTTACTACAAGTCTGGTTAGAGATGTAGGTTGGGTGTTCTGCTCAATACGCTAGCATCTCGTGATGTTCCGGTACCGCCTTTGACAGTCTTTTTAGTTGTTGCATTATGAGAGCACATTGCTCGTACTCTTCTTTTGTTTCAAAAAATTTGATCACCTCCTCAACGAACGGGACTCCAAAGAAAAGCGCCATTGTATAGTAGTCGGCCTGGTATAGATAAATAGCAATGGTGCCGATCTGATTATTGATAACTCTGAATTGTAAAGAATGGGCTACTTCTGAATTGAAGTATTCTACGAGTTCTTCGGCCAGAGCAAAAGAATTGTTGAAGTTGTTCATCAGGATGATAGAGGGTATAGTGTATGCGTAGAGGTAAATGTAGTTACAAAAAGCGAAACAGAGTAGCTTTAATAAAAATTTAATCTTGATTATAAATAGAGAGCCAATGACCTATCCTGCGTGTGAAGTTGCTGACTTAAAAAGGGGTGGTCTGGTACAATTTTTAAGACGTATAGTTGAATAAAGGTCAGACATTGCCTGAATAACAGGTGCTGAATTTGACCAGCGAATGAGGAGATTGATTTTTCAACTAAACCGAAGTACAATGGAACTACTCATAAAAGACCCACATAACGACGCCGAACTAAGACTGTCAGTTGAACCCGAAGACTACAATGGTGAGCAGGGGGTTCGAATAGTATATCCCAATAAAGATTCGTTTGTGATGGTACAAAAAGATGGCGATTGGGAAGTAGTAGATGAGGATTTTGTCAATCCCGAATTGATTGAAGTGATAGGAAAAGCTTTACAACCCCGCGCCAGATATAATTCACTTTCCTGAGGGAGGTTGTACCCATACTACTAGTATGATTCAAAGTCAATAACCAATGGTTTAGATCATATAACCAGCCCCGCACAGGAGCTCTCTTGCGCGGGGCTGGTTAGTAAGGGACAACTTCTAAATACGTTTTTTATACCCGCATTAGGCCAGTAGCAAATTACAGCCTTCCCGAATATAGGTTTATCAGCAGAATGCTTAGAAAATGCAGCAGCTATTCCTGAATATACTAGCTTAGGAAGGATTCCCACGATGAGAAAATTATTACGCAGGCAGAACTACCCACAACAATTCGTATCCTTTCCAAAGCCGTTGATAAATAAATCTATTAGTAGGTAACTACAGATACAATAGACTATGTATCTGCTCAGGCCAGGCGAATGGCACCGCTGGCGGGTACCCGGTGTTTATCAACCCAGTATGCCCACAGGACCAGGATCCACTGCAGTTGCCCGGCCCATGCAATATCCATAACATTAGTAGGAGGCGGACCAAAAAGATTACCCAGGTGGATAAGGGCCAGAAACCCAACCAGTGACCAGAAGCCAATGCTGCCCACCTTGTCCAGTGCAGTGGTACTGCGTACATACAAGACCACTCCGGTAATGAACAGTATACTCTCTACGGCCACGCTACCTGCCAGTGAGTTCCACAAGCCTAGCCCTACCATAGGAGAGTCACCGGGGTACAGCGGCAGGTCAGGACGGTGCATGATGACATCCAGCAACCAGTGACTCAGCACACAGAACCCAATAATTAGAGCATCCTGTATGGCTCCTTCCCTTTTTCTTCTGATAATCCAGTACAGGACTCCTGCCAACAGGCTCCAGCCCAGCACCACCAGCAGACTATGGGAGATGGGGTAGTGGGTAAAGTCAAGGGGGGTAACCTCAGTAATACCAGGTTGGATGGTTACCTCTTCCAGCCCCAGGAGCAGAAAAGTCGGCCAGAGCAGATCGAGTAGCTGAGAGGCCAGAAACAGAGTACCCAGCGAAATGGCAGGCCGGACTGACTTGGCTCCGAAACCTACCCCAAAATGTCCAATAAACATAGCGCGTAAAGATTATGAGGATTAATAGATTATGACAGGTATTAGAATGGTATCAGACCGTAAAACTGATAGTCAAAGGTACAGGGGGGAGATTAGTAAAATCCAATAAAATTGGATGAAATGGCTAGAAAAAAGGAAGAAACCTACAATTTAAATGATGAAGCAAACTAACTACTTAGGAAGTAGTGTCGGGTATTCTATAATTATATTCCTTTGCACCAAATATCAGTCAGAAGCTCCCTTTGGGAACAGGATTTGTAATGTGATAACGGTAGCTGGCCTGAACCTTTAGGTAGCTCATAAGTTTGAATGAGATAGACAATTGTTAAATATACAATAGAATGACAGCCCAAAGTAAATCCATAAAAGGTACAAATCCCGATGTGGTTTTGATCGGTGCGGGAATCATGAGTGCTACTCTTGGTATGCTACTTAAAGAGTTACAGCCTGATCTGACCATTGAGATTATTGAAAGACTTGACGTAGCCGCCGCTGAGAGTTCCGATGCCTGGAACAATGCCGGCACCGGCCACGCGGCTTTCTGCGAACTTAACTATACACCCCAGCGTGCTGATGGGTCCGTTGATACCTCCAAAGCGGTCAAGATCGCAGAGTCGTTTGAGGTGTCACGGCAATTCTGGGCCTATCTTATTCAGAAGGAGCTCGTGCAGTTGCCCGATTCATTTATCCGGAGACTGCCCCACATGAGTTTTGTATGGGGGGATGAAAACGTAGATTATCTGAGGAAGCGGTACGAAGCCATGCGGGAGTGCCACTTGTTTGAAGATATGGAGTACTCGGAAGATCCCCGTCAGCTCAAAGAGTGGATGCCCCTGGTGATGGAAGGACGTGACCCCAACCAGAAGGTTGCTGCTACCTATATGCCTATCGGTACCGACGTAAACTTCGGAGCCCTGACCCGCAGTATGTTTGAAAGTCTGCAGCAGATGGAAGGAGTAACCCTGCACTTCGACCAGGAGGTAAATGACCTGGATCGCAATAAGAATGGCTGGGAAATACGTGTTAAGGATACAAGGACGGATAAGAAAAGAAAGATACGGGCCAAGTTCGTGTTTATCGGTGCGGGTGGTGGCTCATTGCCGCTGCTGCTGAAATCCGGTATCCCCGAAGGAAAAGGTTTCGGTGGATTCCCGGTAAGTGGTCAGTGGCTACGTTGTACCAATCCGGAGGTGATCAATCGTCACCATGCCAAAGTATACGGTAAAGCTTCGGTAGGCTCACCACCGATGTCGGTACCTCACCTGGATACCCGCATGATCAAAGGAAAGCAGGAGCTGTTGTTTGGCCCTTACGCGGGCTTTACGACCAAGTTCCTCAAGCAGGGCTCGTACTTTGACCTGCCGCTTTCGGTGAAGCTGCAGAACATCCGCCCCATGATCTCGGCGGGTCTGCACAATATTCCCCTTACCCGGTATCTCATTGACCAGGTACGCCAGTCGCCCGAAGACAAGTTTGAGGCCCTGAAAGAGTACTTCCCCGAAGCCCGCATGGAGGACTGGGAACTGGAAGTAGCCGGAAAACGGGTACAGGTAATCAAGAAGGATCAGAAAGGCGGTGGTGTACTGGAGTTTGGTACCGAGGTAGTAAGCGCCGCCGATGGTAGCATTGCAGCCCTGTTAGGTGCCTCACCGGGTGCCTCTACGGCCGTGTCCATCATGCTGACCCTGCTGGAGCGTTGCTTCCCCAATCAGCTCCAGTCGGAGGCCTGGCAGCAAAAGCTCAGAGACATGATACCGTCCCACGGAAAGTCTCTAGCCAAAGATGCCCAGCTCTGCCGCGAAATACGTGACTACACCAGCGAAGTACTCGGCCTGGAAATGGTAGGGTAGTGGCTAGTTTAAGTTTAGTTTATAAACACAGAGAGCCTGTCAGTTGCTGACAGGCTCTCTGTGTTTATGGAGATCAAAGCTTAGTGCTTTTGTTTAGCTACAAAAATATCATTCGAACGGGATATAAGGGTAGTTGTTCCGAAAGTAGCCTAGCCTGTACCTTACTCTTTGTACGTAGCAACAAAATTATCTGTTTGTCCCGCGGAGGTCAGGTTGGTGCCTGCTATAGTGGGAGTACCTTCGAAGGTACCCAGGAGGTGGATGATGCCGCCTTTACCCAGCACAATCTTTCTAACTGCTTCATTCTGGAGACCTCCTTCGCGTATTACCCATTTCAGAGAGCCGTTTTTATCATACTTTGCTATCATCACATCGGTACCTCCACTGGAAGTAAGCGTTTGTCCCTCAATAGTTTTGGTACCACTAAAAGTAGCAGCTAAATAGAAATCTCCATTTAAACTAACAACTATATCACTTACGGTAGACGTTTCCTTGTGCCATTCTATCCCTCCATTACTGTTTAGTTTTGTAGTTACAGCTCCGGTCTGAACATAGCTGTTACCAGCGCCATCTACTCCTATATGCCTCCCCTCTCCCCAATTAGCCTGGCGTACCGCGTCTATCCACTGCTGTGTACCGTCGGGAGTATATTTTACTGCAAAGGAGGTATATCCATTAACATCTATACCCTCGAACGTAGGGCCTGAAGCAGTAAAGCCGGACATAAATACGTTACCTGCCTGATCAAGGGCTAATCCAAAGCCAAAATCCGCACTGTTTCCTCCTAGCTGCTTGACCCATTGTAGGGTACCTTCTTTGGTCACCTTGAGCAGAAAGATATCCTCTCTGCCTCCCAATTTTACATCCGGTGATTTTGAAGTTAGCTCAGTTGAACCAAAGTTGACAGTGCCAGAAAACCAGCCGGTCATATAGGTGTTTCCAGCCTCATCAGTAACAATATTAACTGGGAGCAAACTGCCAGAACCTGTTTTAGATAGAATCCACCGGAAAGTGCCGTCCTTGGTATAGCTAGCGAGGTACACCGCACCCTCCCCGGATTGTCCAAAGTCATCCCTACTACCTAAGTTCCCGTGGGCTATATAAATAGTACCTGTCGCATCTACAGCCACCAACTTGTTTGAAGGATCAGCAATTTGTTTCAGATCATTCTTCCATTGTATCACTCCGCTATTGGTATATTTTGCAATGAAATGTCCATCCTGATTTCCCATCATTAACAGATCGCCCTGCGGGTCCCGTGCAAGGCTGTATATATCATCAGATCCTGTCCCCCCTGTTCGCCAAGCTCCTAATGCTTGAGGTAAAGTGGAGGGGGATGGCTCTAATTCGTGATCCTGACAGCCCGTCAGTAGTGATACAGTTAAAAGGGTTGTCAGAATAGTGATTTTTTTCATGTTGGATAGGTGTATTATATTGAACTCAATTTTTACTGTTTTTTAATTTCGGGACATACTCATCAATCAGAGCGGATAGTCATTAAAAAATATCCATCTACAAGTACCACTTATAAATGGATATACTAAATCAGGAGCCTGATGCTTTGAATCATAGATTCGGAAAAGACTAGTTAGTGAGTTGTATAGTAACTCATCAGGTAGTGGTTGAGCTGTGAGAAGGCAAATGTGCATCATTTAGCCCTGAGGAGCAAAATTTATACAATAACTTTTTATTAAATTTATTCAACGGTATCTCTTTGGATCGCATCCTAATAGAAGGTTCCTGGCCAAAGATGCCCAGCTCTGCCGCGAAATACGCAACTACACCAGCGAAGTACTCGGTTTGGAAATGGTAGGGTAGTATAATTATATATTAATACACAGAGAGCCTGTCAGTTACTGACAGGCTCTCTGTGTATATGGAGATCAAAGATTAGTGCTTGTATTTAGCAACGAAAATGTCATTAGAATGGGAGGTAAGCGTAGTTGTTCCGAATGTAGCACTACCAAGAAATGATCCGGTCACCGTCATATTTCCTAGTGCATCAACAGCAATGCCATGACCTTCATCAATGCCACCCGTTGCTCCCGCTTTCTCCGCCCAAACGAAAGTCCCAGTAGAAGTATATTTCATGATAAAAATATCTCTATCGAAAAGTCCTCCAGTAGTAAGCGTTGTAGTTCCAAAAGTTGCGACATCAGAATAAGTCCCGGTAACATATACATAGCCATTATCATCTGCAGAAATACTAAATCCAAGATCAAAACCTGTTCCTCCTCCTCTTCTTGCCCACAGGACTTCTCCATTACTGCTATATTTGGTTAAAAAGACGTCCATCCATCTTGTGCCAGAAAGCACATGTGTACCAAATGTGGCAGTATCAGTAAAGGATCCAGTTAAATATACATCACCATTTTTATCCGTAACAATACTACCCCCGTCATCGTGTTGAGGGCCTCCCGCTTTCTGTACCCACTGAAGTTGACCATGTTGATTATATTTAGCAATAAAAATGTCAGCAAGACCACTTGAAGTGAGAGTAGTTGTATTAAAGATAGCTCTCCCATTGAATAATCCAGTTACATATACATTTCCGCTTTTATCTACTACTATTCCATTACCTTGATCAATTTCACCAAAGCTTCCTATGATACTTGTGGCTTTTTGGACCCACTGCCCCTCTCCATTTGTATTATATTTGGCAATAAAAATATCACTTACGTCACTGGAAGTAAGTGTAGTTGCGCCAACAACTATTTTTTCATCGAAATTACCTGTCACATATACATTACCACTTTCATCGACTGTAATACTACGCCCGAAATCATTGCCTGCACCTCCTATTTGCTGAACCCATTGTACCTCTCCACTGCTACTATATTTGACTATGAATGCATCATAGACAGTAGCAATATGATTTGAGCCATTGGAAACAATTGTAGTGGAGCCAAATGTAGCCGAATGCTGAAAGCGTCCAGTAACATATACATTACCCTGAATATCTACAGCAATAGCTTGTCCATTGTCGGAACCTGATCCTCCTCCATTTTTGGCCCACTCTACTTCGCCGTTGCTATTATATTTAACAACAAACATATCATTATATCCACTGCCAGAAAGTGTAGTTGTTCCGAAATTTGCCTTGTCATAGAAGAATCCAGTTACATATGTGTTGCCGTTTTTGTCCACAGCTACTCCCAAACCTTCGTCATGACCAGAGCCACCTTCACTCCATGCCATTACATCTTCGGGTAGAGGTTCCAGATTATGATCCTGACAGCCTGTTACAAAGGCTATCAAGAGTGAAGTTAGTAGAATAGCTATTCTTTTCATGATGTAGTTGTGTAAGTGTGAATATATTGATTTGGATATGAATTTTTTAAGTGTGATCTGTTTTGACAGAAAAAGCCAGGCAGTTATTGGTTGAGATAGCTGCCGGGTTAATATTATTCTTTATAGCGGGCTAAGAAGATGTCAGTATCACCGGCTGCGGTAAGTGTTCTACCGGCTAGTGTGGTACTATTAGAATAATACCCTATAACAAATAAATATCCGGCAGGACTCAGCGCTAATCCATGCGCAACATCTTCCTTTGTACCTCCGTCCCTAAGCGACCACTGAACTTGGCCGTCTCTATTATACTTGGTTATAAATATATCTCTTTCACCATTAGAGGCTAAAGCGTGTCCTCCTATGGTTATTGAGTTTAAAAACGATCCAGTCACAAATACATCACTATTCTTATTTACGGCCACTCCGTAAGCAAAGCCAAGGAATTCACCAATTTTTTTTGTCCAAACGAAGGTGCCACTGCCAGTTATTTTTGTAATGTATGTAGCCCCGGAAGAAGCTGATAAGGCAGTTTCCCCAAACGCCACTGTTTCTCCACCTACTGCTCCCGCTACGTAAATATTCTTGTCCTCATCAATAGTTATACTTTGCCCATACGTACCGGTACTTCCTTGAGTTGTTTTTACCCACTGGGCAACCCCATTGTTATCGTATTTTGCAATGAAGACTTCATCCAAACCAAGATTAGAAGTAATAGTTATATTACCAAAAGACACTCCACCAAAGCCTGAGGTAGCTACTTTACCTGTTACATATACATTACCGTCAATATCTATGGCTATATCATTTCCGGTATCCCAATGTATTCCCCCAGCACTTTGTGCCCACTGAAATATACCATCAGGGTTAAGCTTGGCTACGAAGATCTCTGTATTATTGATATAGCGGGTTCCTTGGGAGTTGTTTAGATTGAAGTTGCCAAAAGTTACTGTATTATCGAAAGTACCTGTGATAAATACATTACCAACGCCATCTACGGCTATACCAGAGCCATATTCATTTATCTCTCCAGTACCTCTTTGCACCCATAAAATACTACCGTTGCCATCCAGCTTAAGAATAAATACATCAGTAATAATGGATGTAAAAGTTGTTTCTCCGAATGTGGATGTACCAACAAATGTTCCAATGATATATACATTGCCATTACCATCAACTGCTATATCATTTCCCTGATCATTATTAGTCCCCCCGGCTTTGAATGCCCATAAAACATCGCCATTGCTGCTGTATTTGACAATAAATACGTCACTACTGCCGGTAGATGTAAGCGTTATAGAGCCAAAGGTAACTGTGCCGGTGAAGGAGCCTGTGGCATACACATTCCCGCTATTGTCTACCGTTGTGGCATATCCTCGATCTTCTGTTGGTCCGCCTGTGCTCCAGGCAGTCTCTTCCAATGGTGGATTGTTTGGATCTGGTTCAAAAACGTGATCCTGGCAGCCTGTTACAAAGGCTATGAGTAGTGAGGTTAGTAGAATTGCAGCTTGTTTCATGGTATGGATAAGGAAATTGAATATGAGAATAGTTCGAAACTAAAACCAGGTGGCTGTCGCTGTACGCTTCAGCCACCTGGTTTTCCTTACTGATTAAAGGATGCTACATAAATATCCGGCTGGCCGGCAGAGGTGAGGGTAGTGGAGCCAAAAAGTGCTGTGTTGGTAAATGATCCTGTTGCAAGGACCTTGTGGTTGCTTCCTGCCACAATGCTTAACCCCCGGTCGGCTCCGGGGCCTCCTAGCTTTTGAGCCCATTGAAAATCACCCTGGTTGGTGTATTTAGCAATGGCGACATCCGTACCGCCGCTGGAGGTAAAAGAGGTGGTGCCAAAAGTAGCTGTGCCATTAAAATCTCCGATGAGATACACATGACCGATGGGATCTACGGCTATGTCATTTCCGCCATCGGGCTGGTTGCCACCGGCTCGCTTGGCCCATTGAAAGGTACCATTTGTGTCGTACTTAGTAAGAAAGATGTCTCCTGCACCTTCGGAAGTAAGGGTAGTAGTGCCAAAGGTGATCATACCGGAGAATACTCCCGTAATAAATACGTTGCCGTCTCCATCTACAGCAATTCCATAGGCCTCGTCTTTACTGGTTAGCCCCGCCCATTGCGACCACTGATGGTCTCCCTGACTATTGTATTTGGTGATGAATACATCAAAATTATTTAGGAAGTTCTGGAAGTAGCCGGTAATATAGGCATTGCCCTGCTTGTCTACAGCAAGGTCTGTACTTACTTCCAGGGAAGGAGAAAATCCAAGACTTCTTGCCCACTGGAGGTCTCCATTACTAGTGTATTTGATCAAAAAGGTATCATTTACACCCGATGCACCGTAACTGGTTGAGCCGAAAGTGCCGGTCCCTTCAAAGCTACCCGTCACGTATACGTTACCAGATTCGTCTACGGCAATACCACTAGCAATCTCTCCCGATATGCTGTTGGATGAGGGGCCACCTGTATTGCGGGCCCACTGTACTTCGCCATGGGGGTTGAATTTAAAGGTAAAAACATCATTGGCACCGCTTGACGTAAGTAGGGCTGTACCAAAGGTGATCCTGCCCCGGAAACTCCCGGTGAGGTACACATTGCCACTGGCGTCGACCGCCATGCCTCCAATACTGGATGAATTGGTAGCTGTCGGTTGCTGGACCCACAGTATATCGCCGGTGGGACTGTACTTGGCTATGAAAATAGTGACACCACCGGCTGGTGAGGTGAGGGATTTGGAGCCAAAGGTGGCCGACTGGGTGAAGTACCCTGCTACATATACGTTGCCACTATGATCGGTGGCAATATGCTCGCCCTGATCAAAGGCAGGCCCACCCGCCCGCCAAGCCATGACATCTTCAGGATGTGGTTCCAGGTTATGATCCCGGCAGCCTAATACGAAGGCTAAAAGAAGTGAGGTTAGTAGAATAGTTACTCTTTTCATGGTGTAGATGTGTTAGTGTGAATGGATAAACACGATCGGATATGACAGAAAAAGCCCAGCAGCTACTGGTTGAGGTAGCTACCGGGCTTTCATTATTCTTTATATCGGGCTATAAATAGATTTCCTCCACTTGCGGAAAAGGTTTGGCCAGCAAGGGTAGTATTGTTAAAAAATGAGCCGTATACATATATATTACCAGCAGGACTTAGAGTTATACCGTAGGCACTTTCACTGGAAGAGGTTCCATCCGTTCTAATCCATTTAAGCGTACCATCACTGGCCAGTTTAGCTATGTAGATATCTGATCCTCCACTGGATGTAAGGGTTTGTCCGAGAATGTTTACTGTACCATTAAAGTTACCGGTTATAAATACTTCGCCCTGCGCATTGGCTGCTATATCTGCGGCAGAAATTTGATGTATCCATTGGACAGTGCCGTTGCTATTGATTTTACCTATACTATAGTCTGAGTCAACATAAACATTTCCTGCATCATCCACTTCTACACTCTGCCCCCAGCCTGTTCCTAATGTCGTTATCCACTGTAAGGCGCCCTGGGGGTTGTACTTTGCAATATTTCCGGCACCATTGTCCTCTGCTATTGTTCCAGTTATGTAGAAGTTTCCCTCCTTATCTGTTGTCATATTAACGGCCACATCGATCCCGCTTTTACCAACCTGCCTGACCCATTGATACTCACCATTCGTATTAAGTCTGGCGATGAAAAAGTCATGTGTAGTTAGGCGGGGGTTATCACTGCTTCGGGGAGTCATTCTAACTCCGTTCACCATTGTAGCATTGAATCTAAAAGATCCTGCGATATAAATATTGTCAGACTGGTCTATAGCAATCGCTAATATTTCACTATCACTACTCAATGTTTCATCCAGTTTTATCCATTGAATTTCTCCTTGACTCGAGTATTTTACGACAATAAAGCCACTGCCATTAATTGTTGTCCCACCAATAGTGGCGGTATGGGTAATCTTACCCGCAGCGTATACATTGCCATGGCTGTCGACAGCTATGCGATAAAAATAATTATACCCATCACCTCCTACCTTTTGGGCCCACAATACTTCTCCTGATGAGTTGTATTTAACAAGATAGGAATTAATAAAATTAGATGATTCCGGACCAGTAAGTGTTACACTGCCAAAGGTGGCCGTATTGCTATATACACCAGCCACATATACACTTCCGTCTTTGTCGCTATAAATGTCATATGCATAAGAAATAGGGCCTCCTCCAAGCCAGGCAGTTTCGCCTAGTGGTGGATTATTTGGATCTGGCTCAAAAACGTGATCCTGGCAGCCTGATACGAGAGCCACCGTTAACGAGGTCAGTAGAAGTACGACTTTTTTCATGATGTAGATAGGAAAATATGAATAATTACATGTAAAGAATATCACTCTAAGTATGGTGGGAGATAACAGAAAAAGCCCGGAAGCTACTGCTTAAGATAGCTGCCGGACTTTTTCTGTACTACTTAAATTTAGCTACGAACACATCATTACCCCCACTGGATGTAAGGATAGTGGTGCCAAAGGTAGCGGTACCTGAGAAGTATCCGGTTGTGTACGCCATACCGTGTTCATCTACGGCAATACCTTCCCCTGAATCGTCACCGGCCCCTCCGGCCTTTTGAGTCCATTGCAGATTTCCATTGTTATCGAACTTCGCCACGAAGATATCGTCGCCACCATAATGAACCAGGTTAAGTCTAACCCATTCTCCTGCTGGTGCTCCTGGTGACGATAAATTATAATCGAGTTGTGAAACTGAAGTAGTGCCTACTATATAAACATTTCTACTTTTGTCTACTGCTATATCCAGCCCTCTATTAGTCCTACCCATACTGCCTATAACCCAAGACCACTGCACTTCTCCATTCGTATCAAGTTTAGAAACGTATATGGCATCAGGATTGAACCCACCTAGGTAATTCTCACCCGTAGTATAGATATTCCCACTCTCATCTACTGCAATAGCATACCTATATCCTCGAACACCACGTCGAGCCCAAACAAATTCTCCGGTGCTACTGTATTTGGCAATGAATTGATCATCTATCCTGGTTCCTGATCTGGGAAGTGTAGTGGTGCCAAAGTCAGCGGATCCAAAGTAGTATCCTGTTACATAAGCGTTACCGTTTTCATCTACGGCTATACTATTTCCGCTATCTGAGTTTGTTCCTCCTGCCTGCTGGACCCATAGTACGTCACCATTGCTGCTATACTTGGCAATAAATACATCCGTGTGTAAATCACCGCTGCCTCGGGAAGTAAGGGAAGTGGAGCCAAAGGTAACTGTACTATAAAAGCTACCTGTAACATAGGGGTTCCCGCTCTTATCCACGGCAACGTCTGTACCCTGATCACCACCAGTACCTCCTGCGCTTCTTACCCATTGCACCTCTCCGTTGCTGTTGTACTTGCCAATGAATATATCTGAGCTTCCAGCAGAGGTAAGCGATTGGGAACCAAAGGTAGCTGTACCTGAGATGTATCCAGTAATATAGATGTTACCCTGCTCATCTAATGCAATACTATGTCCCTGATCATCGAGAGGTCCTCCGGCTCTGTGTGCCCACAAGACTTCACCTTTGTTGTTGTACTTGACGATGAAAATATCTGATGTACCATTGGAGGTAAGGGTAGTAGAGCCAAAAGTAGCGGTACCGGTAAAGTACCCTGTAACATAGGTATTGCTGCTCTGATCTACGGCAATATCTTGTCCTGAATCTCCGGCAGGTCCTCCCGCCCGCCAGGCCATGGCGTCTTCCGGATGCGGTTCCAGATTGTGATCCTGACAGCCTGTTATAAGGGCTATGAGGACTGAGGTTAGTAGAATAGCAACTCTTTTCATGGTGTAGATGTGTAAGTGTGAATAGAGTATTGACTGAAGAATGCTTCTTCAGACATGATTGGACATTCAGAAAAAGTCCGGCTACTACTTGTAGTAGTTGCCGGACTTTTATAGCTACTTAAACTTTGCTACGAAAATGTCACTACCACCACCGGATGTAAGGGTAGTGGCACCTAAGATAGTGGTACCATTAAAGCTGCCTGTAATATATACATTACCGCTCTGGTCTACGGCAATGCTTTGGCCAGCCTCTGTATCAGTACCTCCTTCATTGCGGGCCCAGTGTACTTTGCCATCGCTGCCGTACCTGGCTATAAATACATCATCTGAGCCTTTAGAGCTAAGGGTAATTTGCGGGTCGCTTAGATTTGGTGGCACTGCGCCGAAGTAGACAGGTGTACCTCTGATATAGCCCGTAACATATATGTCGCCAGTTTCATTAACGGCAATGTCGTGCCCTCCATCATCTAGTTGATTCTCATAACCACCTCCAATATTCTGTGCCCACTGTACTTCACCACTATTATTGAACTTAGCCAGAAATGCATCAGATGTGGCTATTCCTGCCTGAAGTCTTATGGAGCCAATAAAAAATGAATCCCTAAACGACCCTACTATATATATGTTACCTGCTTTATCCACTGCGATACTGTGTGTAAAGTCTGATCTGTAACTTCCCGCACTCCTAACCCAAAGAGCTTCACCTGAACTACTGTACCTGGCCACAAACACATCTGAACTTACACTGGAAGTAATAGATGAATGAGTGACTGTACCAAAGGTAGCAGTTACTGAGAAGGTACCTGTGACATATATAGTACCACTCTCATCTACGGTGATGGCAGATCCCTGATCAGCACTGACACCCCCAGCTTTCTGAGCCCACTGTACATCGCCATTGCTGTTGTACTTGGCTATAAATATGTCAAAGTCGCCACTGGACACGAGTGAGTTAGAGCCAAAGCTGGCTGTGCTACTGAAGTACCCGGTCACGTACACAAAGCCATTCATATCCACGGCTACACCGAATCCCTGATCAAGTTCTGTTCCTCCTGTTTTCTGAGCCCAAAGTACATCGCCATTACTACTGTACTTGACCAGGAACATATCATCGTTGCCATTGGATGCAAGCGAGGTGGAGCCAAATGTGATAATATTCTCAAAGTATCCGGTTATGTATACATTGCCATTCCTATCCACGGCTATATCTCTACCTTCATCCCGGCCATTACCACCGGCCTTATGAGCCCATAGTACTTCTCCTTTGCGATCGTACTTTACGATAAAGATATCCCGGTTGCCGGTGCTGGTAAGTGTACTGTTTCCGAAAGTGGCTGTACCATGGAAGAATCCGGTAACATAGGTGTTACCGCTCATATCAACGGCAATACTGTGTCCCAGATCTTCCTCTGTTCCACCCGCCCGCCAGGCCATGACGTCCTCGTCGGGATGAGGTTCCAGATTGTGATCCTGACAGCCTGTTACAAAGGCTATGAGTAGTGAGGTCAGTAAAATAGCTCCTTTTTTCATGGTGTAGTTGTGTAAGTGTGGATGGAGTATTGGATGTTCCATGCTTCATCAAGCATGACTTGGTTAGAAAAAGAGCGCGGCTGCTACTAGTTAAAGTAGCGGCCGCGCTCTTACTATTACTTAAACTTGGCTACAAATACATCGGTATCACCACTTGAGGTAAGGGTAGTGGTACCAAAGGTAGCCGTCCCCAGGAAGCTTCCTGTTGTGTACGCCGCACCGTGTTCATCTACGGCAATTCCTGATCCATGGTCGTTACCAGACCCTCCGGCACTTCTGGCCCAGTTCAGATCTCCATTATTTTCGAACTTAGCTACAAAAATATCGTAACTGCCATAATGAATTAGGTCAATTTCAAGTCCCACTGCTGAACTTGAAATTGGAGAGATGCTGATTCGTGAACTCTCGGTTCTACCTATCAGATATACATTCCCACTTATATCTACGGCTATATCTGATCCATATTCGGTTCCACCCATTGTGCCTATGAATCTGGACCATTGCATTTCACCGTTAGTAGTATATTTAGCAAAATGTATTTCAGAATTGAACGCACCTATGTAAATAGCTCCCGTAACATAGACATTCCCACTTCCATCTACTGCGATTCCGGACCCGTAACTACCCATACCACCCTCTTGCCGGGCCCAAAGTGCCTCTCCGGTATTGCTATATTTAACAACGAATAAATTAGAATCGGTAGCTCTGGAATTTGCTACTGCAGTAAGTGTAAATGCGCCAAAGGTGGCAGTTCCTGTGAAGGTCCCTACTATATAGGCGTTACCGCTTTCATCTACGGCAACACCACCACCGCTATCGAAACTTGTTCCTCCTGCCTGCTGGGCCCATAGTACATCCCCATTGCTGTTGTACCTGGCAATGAATGCATCACTGCTACCTCGGGAGGTAAGGGAGGTGGAGCCAAAGGTGGCGGTACCAATGAAGCTGCCCGTGACGTATGGGTTACCGCTCTTATCCACGGCAATGTCAAGCCCCTGTTCACTACCACTGCCTCCTGCGCTTCTTACCCATTGTACCTCCCCATTGCTGTTGTACTTACTAATGAAGATATCTGAGCTTCCAGCAGAGGTAAGGGATTGGGGGCCAAAGGTGGCTGTACCTGTGATGTACCCTGTTACATAGATGTTTCCCTGCTCATCCATCGCAATACCATATCCCCCATCATCGAGAGGTCCTCCGGCTCTGTGTGCCCACAAGACTTCACCTTTGTTGTTGTACTTGACGATGAATATATCTGATGCACCATTGGAGGTAAGGGTAGTAGAGCCAAAAGTAGCGGTACCGGTAAAGTACCCTGTAACATAGGTATTGCCGCTCTGATCTACGGCAATATCTAGTCCTGCATCTGCGGTAGGGCCGCCCGCCCGCCAGGCTATGACGTCTTCAGGATGAGGTTCCAGATTATGATCCTGGCAGCCTGTCACAAAGGCTACGAGTAAAGAGGTTAGTAAGATGGTTGCTTTTTTCATGGTGTAGAAAGTGTAACTGGATGTAAAACATGGAATAAAATGCAGGATGTGGTAGTAAAGTATGCATTAACAGAAAAGCGGCAAGTCTACTTTAACTGGTAGTACACTTGCCGCTTCTAAGTATTATTGATTATATCTGACGATAAACAACTCCAAACCTCCCATAGAATTCAGAGAGGTGCCAGCCAGGGTAGTAGAGCCACTAAAGGTGCCGGTAACATACAGCGTCCCTCCGGGTCCCAGTCCCAGACGACTACCATATTCATTCTCAGTACCTCCGTCCCGTTTCATCCAGAGGAGACTGCCATTCTGGTCGAGCTTGGCCAGGAAGACATCCGTACCGCCGGTGGAGGTCAGCGAGTTGCCTTCAACGGTTAGGGTTCCTTCAAAACTTCCCGTTACGTACACATATCCATCGGCACTGGCTTTAATATCCTGAATAGTGGCATTCCCAAGCTGTTTGTTCCATTGTACTACTCCGTTGCTGTTGATCCTGGAGATGATGTTTCCCGACTTGACAAAAGAGTTACCAGCCTCATCCACCGTAATTTTATCTCCCCGCAGGGGCGAGCCCCGTCGTACTCCGATGGCCCACTGCAGGGTACCATCCGAAGCAAACCTGGTGGCGTACGAATCATTTGAAAAGTAAAACTGAATGTCGCCAAAGCGGGCGGGATGAGAGGTGGAGTAGCCCGAAGTGTATACATGACCGGAGTTATCTACTGCGACACTGTTGCCAATATCTATCTGAGCACCTCCTACTTTTCTGGCCCACAAAAAAACGCCATCGGTATTCAGCTTGGCTATAAATGCGTCTTCGCGCCCGCCTATCTTAACCTCACTGGGAGTGGCCGTAAGAGATATGTTACCGAATACTACTGTACCCTCAAAAGTCCCCGTCAGGTATAGGTTGCCGCTGGCATCTGCGTCAATATCGAAGGCCGGACTTACATTGAACACTGAATGCGGTGACTCTACCTGCTGTACCCAAATCAACTGCCCGTCGGTACTGAATTTGGCAATGAATATACCTCTACCCGTTAGGGTAGTTCCCCCAATGGTCACTGAGTTGTAAAAGCCACCGGTTGCATATACATTATTATTTCCATCTACGGCTATGCCATATACAAAGGCCGAGTTATCGGTCTCAATATTCTGCACCCACTGCACTTCGCCGGTAGCAGCATATTTTACTATGAAGGGACTCCTGCGTTGACTGGATCCGGTGATAGTAATTGATCCAAAAGTAGCCGAACCCTGAAAGCTCCCGGCGGTATATGAATTACCATTTTTGTCAATAGCAAAGTCTGCAATCTCATTGATCGGGCCTCCGGCTTTCCAGGCCATACCACCGGTAGGCGGATTGTTGGGGGTGGGTTCAAGGTTATGATCCTGGCAGGCAATCAGAAATACTAGTAACGTGGAGATCAGTAGAATCGAGACTTTATTCATAATTGTGCAGTTAAATTTATTAATGTTAAGTGTGTTGTCAGGGCCGGTAAGTTTGGAATAATGCATAGCGTGGAGCCGAAAGCTAGGTTTCTGACTTTCGGACTTGGTTACCTATACATGACAGATAGAACTATCAGAAGCCTGTTGTACGAAGTCAGACTTAGGAATAGTAAAAGGGAGGGATACTGGAAACCGGCCTGCTTTATGCCTCATACGAAGCAAGCAGGCCGGATAAGAAGCTGTAAATAAGGTAACTTATCGTTAGAAGAGCAACAGTTGCATAATATCTTTTTACTAATTTTATCCAACGGTCACTTACTTAGCTGCTGCTGCTTTTGGTTGATAATCAAAGCATTAGTGGAGGAATGTCTGTTACTAAGGCCTGCATATTCTGATTAGAATAAGCTATGGGAACCGTGAGAGAAATCTTAGCCTTATATGAATAGTATGATGCAAACACCTATAAACCGGCAAAGCCACCTGTACAGGTGGCTTTGCCGGTTTATATAACAGAGAAATTACCAGTTAGAAATTGATTGCACGGTAGGTTTCTCCATTTACAGTATACGTCAGATTTTTGAGTTGATTTGGAATGGTACCGGCCGTGAAGTTTGCCTGAGTGTCACCCCAGATCAGGTTAAATCCATAGCCACCCCGTGGAGCTCCGGTACCGACATAGCCGGGATAGGGAGCCTGGGGAGACATGATAGTGATTCTATTAGAAAGCTGAGAGAGTTTTACTCTTGTGCCATCCAGGGTCAGATACTGCGAGCCATCACGAGCTCCGGTGCCGCCATCAAACAGCCAGTTTAGGTTAGTACCTGAGTACTCAAATACTTTCCACTCTTGCCGGGTGGCGAAGTTGGTACCCAAGTAGTTGTTTTCGGAAGCGATAACGGCATAGTTGTTACCATCTGTAACCCAGATATTCAGATACGAAACCAGGCCACCATTACTCATGCCACTCACACGCTCCCAGTTTACAGTTTCAAGTTTATTGATCTGTATTCCGTCGAGAGCACTGGTTCCATAGCCAACTTTTTGGCCACCACGGGGGGTACGGGCTGTAAAGCCGTCACCTTCCGGATTTTCTGACAGCACTATATCATTGTCCCAGGGTGCAGTGATCGTACTGTTGTTGTTTCTGATGTAGAAGGTTTCAAAGTTGGTCGCCAGAAAATCACTATGCGACAGGTGGGTAGCCACGGCATTGGCATTTACTGAAATTACTTTGTATTGACCATTCTCGTCAAGATGGGCAACATTCACTTTTTCATTCACTGGTCCTTTTTTGGCTGCCTTAAGCGGACCATCTTGTGGTACAGGCAGACCAGACTCTGGTTGACAGCCCCACATGGCTATGGATACGGCTAAGGCGCAGCTTACTAGGGAAGATACTTTTAACATGAAACTAGTGGTTATGGTATGGACCTACTCGTATGGCTTTTCGGCAACGCCCCGTTTGTGTGGTGACTGGACTCCACTTTCCCAAACTTATCAGGAATAGTAGCAGTATTCTAAGAAATTCGTAGATATTTATCTAGTGGTTACTTTTACTATACCCTCAATTAGATGCTATTTGAGGGTTTTTGAGTACGAGTAAGATTATAACTTTAGTGATACAGAGCACTTTATGTGTTTCTGTGCTTAGTGCAAGGGGAGACTTTCTAGGTAAATACAGGTCAGAGTTGATAAGCGTGAAAGATCACGCCCTCACTACAACATTTTCCCTCATTGTATTTCGGGATTATACGGTTTAGATGACCTGAATTATCAGTGGGGTAGTATCTGATACATGGTTCAAGTAGTATAGAAATTTACCGGTACAGGATCATTGGGAACTGATCGATAAGTATGATATTGACAGGGGCTACACCACTTCGGTGAGTGATACTTCACCTGATTCGACTACTTTGTGTATATTTAACACATTGTTTAACTGCTCACGAGAGTGGAGTATAAAGAAAATAGACAAATACAATATGAAAAAAAATTATTACTGCCTGATTGGTTTGGTTTTACTGCTTACTCAGCCCATCTCTGCACAGGGGCAGCAGGTTGGTATGGGCAGTATGATTACGCCCCGGATGCGGGTGATCATAGACAATGATTTTAGTGGTGATCCGGATGGTTTGTTCCAACTGGCGCACCTGTTGCTGTCTCCCTCGGTGGAGGTGAGAGCTATCGTTGGTTCGCACCTGAAGGTGGGAGATGGATTTGATCCGTCTAAAGTACAGGCTGACAATGCGGCCAAAAAAGCCAGAGAGCTGGTAGAGCTGATGGGCGTTAATAGTAGCATCCCTATTATAGCCGGGTCCAATACGGGCATGACCAATGACAGTACTCCGGTAAAGAGCGAAGCGGTTAACTTCATCATTAAAGAAGCTCTACGGACCGATACTAAACAACCCTTGTACGTACTGTGTGGAGCGGGCCTTACCGAGATAGCGTCAGCTCTGCTGACATCCCCCCAGATCGCCAGCAAACTAACGGTGGTCTGGATTGGCGGGCCGGAGTATAGTGATCTGGCCTTTCCGCCACCGAATTATTCCAGTCCGGAGTACAATCTGAATATCGACATTCCGGCCGCCCGGGCCGTATTTAACCGGTCGGCGGTGCCGATGTGGCAAATGCCACGGAATGCTTACCGGCAGGCTCTGCTGCCTTATTCGCAGCTCTTACTTAAGGTGAAGCCCCACGGTAAAGTAGGTGGTTACCTGACCGAAGTAATCGAAAGCCTGATGACCCGTCTGACGAAGTATGGGCTGAATATAGGCGAGACCTACGTCATGGGTGACAGCCCGTTGGTGCAGCTCACGGCGCTACAGTCTTCGTTTGAGGCCGATCCGTCGTCCAGTGACTATGTAGTACGGATGTCTCCCCGGATCAGCGAGCGGGGCGACTATGAGTACAATCACGGGGGGCGACCAATCCGGGTGTACACCCGCCTGGACATCGACATGATGTTCAATGACTTTTTTGCGAAGCTGGAGTTGATGAACAGGTAGGTGACGAACCAGATCTACCAGCTAGCTAGGAAGCATTTGCTGATTGACTGCGTACTAGCTTAGAAGTAATAAAAGAGAGAAAGCATGTAGTTGTATAAAATGGTACTAAAAATTAATTACAGATAGGGCAAATAGCGCCTACCAGGTAGGGGTATTAATAGACTTGATCATGCGGCCGGTAGCTGATTTACGCTGGATGGAGGAACCCAGTGAGGTCAGCGGGTACGCTTCGGCTACTCCCCTTCGACCGGCTGGCGCGGTACCCGCAATCTGGTACAGGGCTTCGTTGAGCAGGGCTTAGCGGGTATCACCCAGGGGTATCAGGCTGATGTAAGTAGGGTATGGGGGAAGGTAGATAGTATATTCCTGTTTAGCAGAATAGATATATTGTGAGAGCTAATTGAGGTGGCTGTGCAGGTCCTTCATGATTTGTTAATCAACATCTTCTTCTAAAAAGCGGGTAGTACATTGTTTAAATGGACGAAGACGTATATACTTGCGGATACTAATTCACCTCTATTCCACTACATGAAAAAGTTACTACTCCTGCTTGCCCCTGTGCTGGCTCTGTTTTCCCTGTCTGGTTGTGCAACTATATTTTCCGGTACCACTCAGGTCGTTCGTGTTGAATCCAGCCCTCCGGGAGCCCTGGTAGAAATAAACGGCGTTTCTCACGGTGTTACTCCTGCTACCGTTCCGATGAAGAAAAACATAAGTCAACCTTCGGTGGTCCTGACTAAAGAAGGGTATCAGTCCAAAGTATTTTCTCCTACGTCGACCTTTGACGTAGTAAGCATTCTCAACATATTTTTCTGGCCGGGATTTGCTATTGATGCCGTAACCGGGGCCATGATGAAGTACGATCAGCTGCTTTATAAGGTAACGCTGGAGCCTAGTCCGCAGGCATCCACGAGCAACTAAGTTTCTTTCTGATTTGATTTTCCAGAGGTACCGGCTGTAGTAAGTTGGTACTTCTTTTTTGTTTGGGTAAAGAAAATGTAATTTCCCTGAAAGCCTATGTCCGAACTATATTGGCAAAGATTTCAACGATACTAATTCATTAGTTCTATAAGAACTATGGTTTATCGGTTTAAACTTCAGCTGAGATAATAAGTACATTCTTATTGTCTCTTTTGTGAATAAGTATATATTAGAAGTTATTCAACATTAACTCTGTTATTGAACTTACCTTTATACTCAAGGATGCGTAGCAGAGCCATCTCAATATACCATAGAGAAAGTTGTAATGCCTCAAACTTTGCTTTTGGATCTATATTAGTTAGCTTTTTCCTTTTTTCTTCTTGAGAATGAACGATTGAGTTTCTTATCTGGACAATCGCATCGGGTGCATCAATTGATTCAGAAGGTTTTATAAGTTTAGACAAATGTGTCAGTGAGGAAGGTACTCCATTTGATAGGTTTATTTGTGAAAGGAGCAACCTGATTTTATTAGACGCAGTTATACTTGCAGAATCTTTTCCTAATATCATCTTTTTTCTTTCAACTATCCACCAGTTATACAATAACTCAATAGCTGTTTGAGCCATCATTATTGAGCCATCTGTAAACCCTGAATTACTATTAGATTCAACGTACCAATGTATAGTTGAAATCAAGAAGTCTTTATCTTCTTTCCATATGTTCCTGAAAGCTTTCCATAATTCATCAAAACTTACTCCTGTTAGCGTTGTCCAAGTTTGTGCTGATTTATAGATATCTACTTGGTAGTCAGTATAATCGCACCATTTTTCTTCATTGTCAAAAATACCCTGAATAAAAAGAGCTGATATTCGCCTTCCATTAATGAATGATAAAAAGCAATTAAGACATAAAAGAACCTCAGTAGCTTCTTCATGACTTATACCCGCGCTTTTCTTTTTCAATTCACCCTGATAAAGGATAGCATATCCTCCCTTTACCGATAAAGACTTATATAATTCTTTGTAATTAAGACATTTATTAATATTTATTTCAAAAAGGTCATCTTCAAGATGTAACCTGCCACGAGTAAATCCATGCCTTTCTTCTTTTATCCATTTCACTGACGCTCCATGAAATTCCCTGAGATTAGGGACCGAAAAAATAACTTTTTCTACCTTGATAGACTTATCGCCAGAGATAACTTGCTGAGTAAATACGCCTTCTAAAATGGAAACAGAATTTACTTCTAGCCCAAATATTATATTTGATATATAGCATTGACCCATCTCTATTCCATTTGCTGTAAGAGTGTATTCATTCTTCTCATCAAATGCAGCCATAAGGCTTCTTCTATCTAGATTTGTGCTACCTGAGAAATGAGCTCCAGATTCTACAAACCAGGTAAATGATATACTGCCAGAGAGTTCTACCTGGATCATATCATTTTTAAGATTGAATACTCCCTCAAAAATCTTGATAGGAGAATTCGCTTCGTGCATTTGCACTGTGCTTTCTATCAGATCTGGGAGTTTATTTAACAGTCAGCTGAAATCATCTGCCATGCTGTATGTTTTTGTTTTATATCATGTTCTAATCCTGTTCTATACTAGACCACTGATAGGGAGCATTTTTATTAGATCACTAATGTACAAAGCCTCTCCTTTAGGCAGTTAGTGTTTAACGGTTTTGATAGTGTGCGATATGATGAGGACAGGAACATACTTTATTGAATCTAAGATTACCACCCTGAAGTAGGGCTGCTTATGGCATGCAGTTTCTAACTGTACTATAATGTGGAGTCATGCGTGGTGACGATGTTTATAGTTTCAAATTATGAAACAACAAAAAAAGCCTGACAATCTTTCGATTATCAGGCTCTATTTTTCTGGCGGTCCGGACGGGACTCGAACCCGCGACCCCATGCGTGACAGGCATGTATTCTAACCAACTGAACTACCGGACCAGAAATATAGACTCATTCAACTTTGTTTCAGGATAAAAAAGCGCGTAGCTGTTGATGCTAAGCGCTTTCTTCTCTGGCGGTCCGGACGGGACTCGAACCCGCGACCCCATGCGTGACAGGCATGTATTCTAACCAACTGAACTACCGGACCAGAGTATGTATTTCTGCGATTCTGCTGCTGTTTCAGTAAAATCGTGGTGCAAAAGTATGTGGTTGAAGTATACTACGCAAGCCTCTTCCGAAAAAAAAGACGATTATTTTCGAATGGGTTGATATTCAGGTGTCATTTTTTTTGTGGGCTGCGGTTTTTTATTTTTGCCCCATATCATTACCTACATTATGACTCAACTCAAAGATATCATCAGGGAACTCGAAGCATTGGCTCCAACCGTATATCAGGAATATTATGACAATGCAGGACTTATACTAGGCGACCCTGATACGGAGGTAAAAGGAGTTCTTTTTACACTGGATTCTACCGAGGCTGTCGTGGACGAGGCCATACAGCGCGGCTGTAATGTCATCATTGCGCACCATCCCATTATATTCAAGGGACTAAAAAAGCTTACCGGGCGCACCTACATAGAGCGTACTGTCATTAAGGCCATCAAACACGATATAGCTATATACGCCTGCCATACCAACCTTGATAATGTAGTCAATGGCATCAACTGGATGATTGCCAGACGGCTCGGACTACAGAATATCCGGGTACTGGCCCCCAAGCGGCAGCAACTGATGAAGCTGACCTTCTTTGTGCCTGTCGATGATACCCAGAAGGTACTGGATGCGATATTCAAGGCCGGTGCCGGAAAGATCGGCGACTATTCACGCTGCAGCTTCCGGGTTACAGGTACGGGAGCCTTTCGGCCTGGTGTGAACGCTAACCCTACCATCGGGGAGCGGGGAGAGGATGAGGAGGTACAGGAAAACCGCGTGGAGGTAATGCTGCCCGTATTCCTGGAAAAGCCGGTACTACAAGCGTTACGCCAGGCACACCCGTACGAGGAGGTGTCGTACTATATCAACTCGCTGGAAAACGAAAATCAGGAGATAGGCTCCGGAGCCGTGGGAGACCTGCCCGAGCCGCTCACAACGGCTGAGTTTCTGATCATGCTCAAAAAGAACATGCATACGCCCGTCATCAAGCATTCGCCTCCGATACACGATACCATACGCCGGGTAGCCGTATGTGGAGGGGTAGGCAGCTTCCTGTTACCGGATGCCCTGCGCTCAAGAGCGGATGTTTTTGTAACGGCTGACTACAAGTATCACGAATTTTTTGATGCCGAAAACCGGATATTAATCTGTGATATCGGACATTATGAGAGTGAAGTGTACACGAAAGAAGTTCTTTGCCAATATTTATCAGAAAAATTTGGTAATTTTGCACTCTGTTTGTCGGAAGTAAATACCAATCCGGTGAGGTATTTTATATAAACTTACCGGTTGATCTATTTATTCCGCCCAGAGTACTACCGAAACAGTCCGTTAACGACATACATGGAAAACACAATCGCCCAAAAATTAGACGCTCTCGTAAAGCTTCAGGAGATCGATTCAAAGCTTGACGAAATTTTAAAAATTCGTGGTGACCTGCCCGAAGAAGTTCGTGACCTGGAAGATGAAATTGTAGGTTTCGAAACCCGGATGTCAAAATTCAAAAACGAGATTGACGCTCTTAACGCGGAGATTGATGGCCTAAAGAATGCACAGAAGGATGCTGAAAAGCTGATCGCAAAGTATAAGGATCAGCAGATGAATGTCCGTAACAACCGCGAGTACGATGCCATTACCAAGGAGATCGAACTGCAGGAGCTGGACATGCAACTGGCGGATAAGAAGATTAATGAAGCCAAGGCCCGTATCCGCCTCATCGAGGAGGATGCTGATCGTACCAGAGCTACTCTGAACGAGCGTCAGGAAGACCTTAAGGCCAAGAAGCAGGAGCTATCGGTAATCACAGGTGAGAGCCAGGAAGAAGAGAATCGTCTGATTGCTGATCGTGAGAAGCATATAAAGAAAATTGAAGAGCGTCTGCTGCGTTCGTACGACCGTATCCGTGGCAACTCGATGAACGGCTTAGCCGTAGTACCCGTATCACGCGGAGCCTGCGGAGGTTGCTTTAATATCGTACCTCCCCAGCGCCAGGCGGATATCCGTGAGCACAAGAAAATCATCGTGTGTGAGCACTGCGGACGTATCTTTGCCGATGTGGAGAGCGTTGAGCCGGTATCAGGCCGTCGCTAATTTAACGAGCTATACTACTTGAAAAGGTTGCCTTCAGGCAGCCTTTTTGCATTTATAGGCCGGGATATTCTAAACCTATTCATCCCATATGGCGTATATAGTGCATTAACGGCCTGATTGAACGCATGAGAAAGTACCTCTTTATACTATTTACTTTTGTACCACTACTTATAAGCAGGGGAGGAGCGGTCCGTGCCGAAAATGAAGCGGCGGATCAGGCTTTTGCGTTTACCCCCCGTCTGCAGCTGGCCTACTTTGAAATCCAGAAGCTAAGGTTGGATGCCGGCCGTAGCCTGATTGCGCAGGAACGCAGCCTGCACCCCGGCAATGGGGTACTCCTCTACCTCGACAACTACGCTGATATGTACTACCTGCTCATATCAGAGGACAAGGCGGCCTATAACCGGCTGCTACCGCAGGAAGATGCGCGGCTAACGGCCCTGTCGCGGTTGCCGGATTCATCTCCCTTTCAGCGGTTGCTCATGGCGGAGGTACGTTTGCACTGGGCGTTTGCCAAGCTCAAGATGGGGAACGAAGTGAGTGCCTGCTGGGACATTATCAAAGCCTACCGCCTGCTGGACGAAAACAGTAAGAAGTTTCCCAACTTTGTACCTACCTACAAATCGCTGGGACTGCTGCACGTTCTGATCGGATCGGTGCCGGAAAACTACGCCTGGGTAACGCGTATCCTGGGTCTAAAGGGAAGTGTAAAGGAAGGCTTGCGGGAGTTGCAGATGGTCCAGCAAAAGGATGAATTTTTTCGGCAGGAAACCCAGCTGATCGACTTACTACTTCATGCCTTTACCCTGCAGCTAAGCCCGGCTCAGTTGCAGACACTCCGGCAGTTGCCCACTCGCCAGCCCGACAACCTGCTGCTGCACTTCTTTGGTGCCTCCGTACTTATGAAAGAAGGTCGTAGTGAGGATGCCCTTGCTATACTGAATAAGGCACCTTCTGATGATGAGTATGTAGCGTTTCCGTTTCTGAACTACATGCGGGGGGAGATCCTGCTGCAAAAAGGACAGTACCGTGAAGCCTTTGCCATGTATAGCCGCTTTCAGCGGGAGTTCAAGGGCGTTAACTTTATAAAGGACAGCTATTTCAAACAATTTCTCTGTCGGTGGTTATCTAACGATGAGAATGGTGCGGAGGAGAGGCTGGCCAGAGTCAAAAAAGTAGGAGGTACCATTGTGGAGTCGGACCAGTACGCGATGCGGTTTGCGGAGCGTTACACCGCCGGAAGTATCAGCGATCAGCAGAAAGTACTCCTGAAAGCCCGGTATGCTACCGACGGGGGGTACCTTAGTGAAGCCCTGAATGAACTGGACAACTACCGTGAAACCACGTTCAGTGCCACTAGTGACCGGGCGGAGTTTAACTACCGGAAAGGCCGCATCCTTCAGAAGATGGGACAGGAGCAGCAGGCCGTTCCATACTTTAACCGGTGTGTAGAGCTAACCCGGAATACAAACCTGTACTTTGGAGCCTCGTCGGCCCTGCAGTTGGGGTACATATACCGGGAGAAGCGTCAGAAGGATCAGGCGATCGCGTCGTTCCGGCTGGCGATGACTTACAAGAAGCACGAGTACAAAAATAGTATTGATAACAAAGCCCGGGCTGCCCTGACCGAACTGGGTGTGTAGTCCGTAAAAAAAGACACACCATTGAAAGGAGGAAGATTATGTCAAAGGATAGCTACCAGCCTTCCCGCAAGATCCTGAGTTGGGCGGAGGAGGATCGTCCGCGTGAGAAGCTACTGCAGCGGGGTAAGGCCGCCCTGACCGATGCCGAACTCATTGCCATCCTGATCGGGTCAGGTACTGTGGATCAGTCGGCGGTGGATGTTGCCAAGCTGATACTGGGCTCGGCCAACAACAACCTTAACGAGTTGGCCCGGTTGGGCCTCAACGACCTGAAGAAGATAAAAGGTATCGGCGAAGCCAAAGCCATCACTATTGTGGCAGCACTCGAGCTGGGGCGACGCCGGAAGGAAAGTGAGACTCCGCGCCGCAGGCGTATTACCAGCTCCAACGACGCCTACGAGGAGATAAAGCCCTACCTGCTCGATAAACCCCACGAGGAGTTCTGGATCCTGCTGCTTAATCGGGCCAACGAAGTCCTCCGGCCTGTGCAGATCAGTACCGGTGGGGTAGCGGGTACGGTGGCTGATCCCAAGCTTATATTCAAACATGCTCTTGAGCACCTGGCGAGTTCGATGATTCTGTTTCATAACCACCCTTCCGGCAACCTTACCCCCAGCCAGGCAGATAAAGACCTGACCCGAAAACTAAAAGAGGCAGGCCGAGTACTCGACCTGCCCGTGCTGGACCATTTGATATTTACGGATAGCAGCTATTACAGCTTTGCCGATGAGGGCCTCCTGTAAAGGCTAGAAAATCTGCTCACGACGGATCATTTCTTCTACCTCGGAGTACGGAATGGTAAACTCAATGGGACCGCGCGCATACGCGGCTATTTCGTAAGGATTGTACAGAAACACCATGCCCTTGTGGCTGAAGGCTATGTTGGCCGGCAGGAAAAACTGATTGCCGGGCAGGAAATAGCCATACTCCTGGAGGGTAGCTTTTGACGGTAGTTTTTCGTGTTTGCGAAACGCCAGTTCAACCTTCCTGAGTAGTTCTGTTGAGTCCCGGATAAACGTGTTTATTTGCTTTGAACGACCATTTCGACGGTCAAAGATATAGTAGCCCGTGTGGGTGTTAGGGTGAGCACCACCGGTGAACGAATACTGATCGAGGCGGTAGACAACTACTTTGGGAGTAGTCATTACGGTATCTCCTTCCAGTTCGACCGCCCAGCAACCGGTAGACTCTGGAAAATCCTTTTTGAAGTCACGGTAGGTATTGGCAAAAGCCTCATAGGCCTCCGGTATATGGGTAGTCGCCCGCTTGTCGGCTTCGATGTACGTACTATCTGTAAAGGAATTGATGAGCTTCACCACGGAACCCCGAATAAAGTTATTCAGGTTCTTTGGCGCATCCTGACTATCACTTTCTTCCGTTACAGCAGGCTCCAGGTACTTGATATCGGCGGTCACACCTCCTCTGCCAGTAGTGTCACATTCACCCAGACTGGATTGGTAGTAGGTCGAGTTCTCAAAGTTCAGCCCTTCTGTATCCGGGTACTGCGCAGTATTTTCAGTATAGGTGGTAGTACATGCCGCCAGTAATATTACAAAAAGAGAATATATATAGATTCCGGTATTTTTCATTAGTCACGTTTTCCTTCACACATTCTCTCTACACCTTACAAACTCATCAGTTCTTTGAACCGTATGGCCTGCCGGCGAGAGATTTCAATGCGGTCGCCGCCCTGTAAAGTTACAAGCAGTCCACCACTAAACCATGGTTCTATTTTTTCGATCCACTGCAGGTTGATAATGTGCTTTCGGTTGGCTCTGAAGTACGTATTAGGGTCCAGTCGCTCCTCAAGGCTATTCAACGATTTGAGTACCAATGGCTTTTGGTCATCAAAGTGCAGGCGAACATAGTTACCCATGGACTCAAATAAACGAATTTTACTTAACTTAACAAACCAACACTTTTCACCGTCCTTAACAAACACCTGGTCATTTTCGCCTAATACCTTCTCTGTACGCTCGTGAGGCACATCGGATACATCTACCGGGGCCTGATTTTCTTCTACTCTATTGATAGCATCCCGGAGCCGGTCAGCATCTATTGGCTTGAGCAGGTAGTCAAGAGCATTAAATTCAAAGGCTTTGATGGCGTACTCGTCGTAGGCCGTCGTAAATATTACCTCAGGGGCTTTTCCCTCGATGGAAGAGAGAAGTTCGAAGCCATTTTTACCGGGCATCTGTATGTCCAGAAAAAGTAATTCGGGCTGTAGCTCATCGATCAGGTCCAGAGCTTCGTCGGCGTTGGAGGCTTCCCCGACTATTTCAATTTTAGAGTGACTTTCAAGTAAACGTTTGAGTTCATTACGGGCTAGGCGTTCGTCGTCAACGATAAGCGTCTTCATGGCAGTACGATTAGGTTCGTGTATGTGTTTAGGGTGTTTTTACTATTTTATTGTCTCCTGAGGGACCGGGGCTTTTTCATCCGAGTAGCGCTGCAGGCCATCCGATAGCATAGGTATGGTGATCTCTGCACAAACGGTTTTTTCCTCTTCCTGAAACAGCCGGAAACTGGCTTCTTTCCCGTACAGGATCGACAGGCGCTCCGCTGTATTCTGCAGGCCAACTCCACCACTCTGATCGTCTGTCTTCTTTTCACATAGCGTACCCGTATTCCGGATCCGGATCACGAGCAGTTGATTCTCCATACTGGTGGTGACCTCCAGTATGCCGCCCCCCATTACCTTGGATACTCCGTGTTTGATACCGTTTTCGACCAGGGTCTGCAGCATCATAGGAGGTACCTGCCAGTATACTGTCTGTGGATCGGTATGGATGGCGTAGCGGAGTCGCTCTTCGTACCGTACCTTTTCCAGTTCGAGGTAATCGGCTACGGTTTTCAGCTCCTCGCGTAGCTCCACGGTCTTGCGGCGGTCAGCCAGCAGCGAATTTCGTAAAATATTGGATAACTGCGTTATGCTGTGCTGCGCTTTGGCCGGATTTTCGGAAACTAACGCCCTGATACTGTTGAGGGCATTGAAGGTGAAGTGGGGGTTGAGCTGGGAGCGGAGTACTTTAGCCTCAGCTTCGCGCATGGATGTCTTGAGCATGATCTTCTCGAGCTCAGTCAGGCGGTTCTGCTCGACGTAGTGGTACACCGTATAGGAGAGTATCCAGGCCAGCAGATTTTTACACCAGGTAGACAGGTATCCCCAGAATACAAACGGCTGGTTGACGAGCTGTTCGGCCAGTATCTCCCGGTCCAGGGGCAGGTTGACGATGGTCATGATAAAACCCAGGATCAGTACCGAAAGGGCCACCCGGAACACCAGCTTATGCATAGGAAGGGCTGACCAGTTCCAGCGGCGGATCACCAGCCGGTAGGTATGGGTCAGGGTGATACCCAGAAGAATATTGGCAATGGCCAGAAAAAGAGTTTTTGAGTCAAAGCCATACTCTACCGAGTAGAGCAGAAACTCGTACATGACCAGGGCCGTCCAGCCGGAGATTTGAAGTGTCCAGTATATGCGGGTTTTGGACATTGAATTCGCCACGAATAGTTGCTTTACGTAGACAGGAGCAGGCTTAAGCCTGTCTGCTGCGGGTACTCTAAAATAATAAATATTTGACCAAAGTAAATAATCCCACTGTAGCAGTAGGATTATTTACACCAAAGGGAGCCACCGTCCACAGACGGTTACTAGAAGTTATTAGGAATTTCGAGCGTCAGCAGGTGGGTAATGTCGTTGGAAAGCTCCAGCGAAAAACGCTGCTCTTTGTACGAATAATTAAGCTTATACAGGCACAGATTGCTGTGCTCGTAGCGATCCATTTCGCTGAGCGGCTCATCAAATAAGGTAGTAAGCAGTATACGGATCGCCCGGCCGTGCATAGCTACGAGTACAATGCGCTCTTCCGGACGTGACAGAATAAGATCAATCACCGGAATCTGCCGCTCCCGTACCTGCACCGGGCTTTCGCCCTCTTCGGCAGGCAGGTCCACATCTCCGTTGCGCCACGCCAGTACCAGGTTGCGGTAGTACTCGTTATCCATGGTGTTGGGAGTACGTCCTTCACGGTTGCCCCAGCTGATCTCATTGAGGCCAGCGTGTGCTTCGTAGGGTATGCCCATATCAATGAACCCCTGCACAGACTGGTGGGTACGTTTGAGGGCCGAGGTATAAATCTTATCAAATGGTACATGCTGGTAGGCATCGAAAAAAGCCTGAGCCTGCGCTCTTCCCCAGCTATTCAGGTCAGCATCGATGAGGCTACCCTGTACCACTCCATTTCGGTTATAGTCGGTCTCTCCGTGGCGGATCAGATATATGGACTTATTTTTCAAAATTTTGTAATATTTAAAGGAGTGGGTTGTTTAAAACCTGTTTCTTTACTTACTTGGCAAATACAAATTTAGATAATTTTTAGATATGTTTAATACTTCTGTATCAATAGATTTCCTGCAATCGATGGATAAAGATACCATTGCGCGACATCTGGGTATTGAATATCTGGAGGTGGGAGAGGACTACATCGTGGCCCGGATGCCGGTGGATCACCGCACGCACCAGCCGTTCGGAATCCTGCATGGTGGGGCTTCGGTCGTACTGGCGGAGTCGCTGGGAAGTGTAGCTTCGTACCTGACGCTGAAAGACCCGGAGAACCAGCGGGCCGTTGGTCTGGAGATCAACGCCAACCATGTACGGCCGGTCAAATCGGGCTACGTGTACGGCAAGGTAACACCTATACACGTGGGGCGCACGACCCAACTGTGGGAGATCCGGATTATGAACGAGGAAAATAAGCTGGTCTGCATTAGTCGCCTGACGGTAGCCGTAGTGGATGCAAATCGCGGATAAGATGAAACAAAATACTCTCCACAAAATGTTATATCTGTAAACAGAAAGCGGGTATCTTTACTGGTAAATGTACAATCTGAACTACTTGGTAAGCCCTCTTTACGCACTGGATTGACATAGTCACTGATGATTGATAGTAATCGTATAACTAGTAACACAACAACGGGGGTGAGCCTTCGGGCCGAAGCCCTTTGGGAAGCGGCTCAGAATCTGGGATTTCCGGCGGCTGTATGGCGTCTCCCGCATCAGGAGCAGATCCGTTTGCTGATTGCTGTGACAGAGGGAGTGAGCCGACGCCAGCCTGACCTGGAAGCTCTTCCGGCCGGATTTATAGTCAGTCCCTTCCTGGTACCGGATACCAATGAGGTCTTGTTTTTGGAAGGAGATATCCTTTTTACCATCTTACCTGATGAGCAGGTAAAAGAGGTAGAATCCAAATTGGGAGAGGAGCATCCGTCAGTAAAGCAGCTATTGAAAACGGCTCATGAGATCCAGTTGAAGAGATTAGATACTGCGCCAGCCTCCCTTAGTACCGGACTTTATCCACTAGCCACTAACCGAACTGACCAGCAGGAAAGATTTAAAAGAGGTGTCGAGTTGGCCATTGAGGCTATTCGAGAGGAGCAATTCGATAAGGTGGTGCTCTCACGTACGAGAGAATTGACCTATAATGAGGATTTTCGTCCAATCAAGGCTTTCACCAAACTAGCGGCTACCTATCCTTCTGCTTTTATTTCGCTGGTGTACTTACCCGAGCAAAAAGAAACCTGGCTGGGAGCTTCACCCGAAACCCTGGTATCAACCGATGCGCAGGGGATATTCCGTACGGCCTCGCTCGCCGGTACGCAGGTAGCCCGTACGGCATCCGGCGAACCACTGCCGAAGGCGGAAGTACGCTGGGGACAGAAGGAGATAGAAGAGCAGGCGTTGGTGAGTCGCTATATTGTCGAATGCTTTAAGAAGATCCGTCTGCGGGAGTACCTCGAGAAAGGTCCGAAAACCGTCCAGGCTGGTAACCTGTACCACCTCCGTACAGATTTTGAGGTAGATACTCAGGCAGTAAATTTTCAGGGGCTTGACAGTGTGATGCTACGCCTGTTGCACCCAACCTCGGCGGTTTGTGGAATGCCCAAAGAGCCCGCGTTACGATTCCTGACTGAGGTGGAAGGGTACGACCGTACCTTTTACAGCGGGTACCTGGGCCCTGTTAATGTAGAGCAGGAGTCGCATCTGTTTGTGAACCTGCGTTCCATGCGTCTCGCGGATGGTATAGCTACGGTATATGCCGGTGCGGGTATTACCGAAGACTCCGACCCACAGCGGGAATGGGAAGAAACTGAACTGAAATGTCAGACGCTGCTGAGAGTACTTGCTCCCGAAGCTTAAATACGATTGGAAGTATAACAAAGAAGGGTACTTTGACTAGTCAAAGTACCCTTCTTTGTTATTAATATCTCTGCAGGAGCTCCAGCATTTTCCGGTCCAGCTTTTCTCCTTCAAAGGTTTCGTAGGCCACATCGGTACGCCCGCTGTTTATAAAGCCAAAGGAGCCATCCAGGTTCCAGAGGGCCCAGCCCCAGCCGGCTTCCTTCCAGAGTTGCAGGTTGTCTTCCATCCATTTCAGGGCCACGTCGTGCGGTGTGCGATTATAAGCGCCCCATTCGCCCACGTGTATGCCTACGCCTTTCGCTTCCAGTTCTTTCCAGGGCTTGATGTAGCGCTCGCGGAGCAGGTCTTTATCCCATTGGGTCTCGCCAATAGCCATGGGCCACTGCGGAGTAGGGTATTTGTCGCTGCCGTTTACCCAGTTGGCGTGGTAGTGACTGACTTGCATAGGATTATAGCCACGGGTACTCTGCCCGACGTTCAGATTAGCAATACTGTGAACCGGCCCGGTACCCCAGCGGATACCGTCGGCGATAATGAGTCGCTTCGGTGTGACCTCGCGTATTCCTTTTACGAGCATCCGGATCACATGGGCGTAGTCCTCTTCGGGTATGTTGGGGGGCTCGTTGATGAGGTCAAAGCTTACATCCTTGTTGGACAATTTGCGGTACCGGCGGGCCAGCGTCTTCCAGTGGTGAATGGCTGCTGTCTGAGCCTGCTCATCCTTCCAGAGGTTAAGCGGCTCGGCCGGTGGGTTGACGCAGTAGCCGGGCAGGCGGTGCAGGTTCAGGTTGACGTGGATGTTGTACTTCTTTCCCCACGCTACGGCCTGATCTATCTCGCGGAGTACCTGCTCATCCATCTGCATCCATACGGCCGGATCGGGTTTGGACCAGCACTGGTACGACATCGGCAGCCGCACAAAGTTAAAACCCCAGTCGCGTAGCCATCGGAAATGGCGCTCCTGGTAGGGACGGTTCTGACTGGGATTGAATTTCTCTAATAAATTTACACCCCGCCAGACCGGAAGCCGGGAAGGCTTGGGCTGGGCCTGACCCAGTGCCGGTAAACTGGCCGCGGCGGTGGTAAGTACTAAAAATTGGCGACGATTCATGCTGTCTGTTGATATTTCTAAACAAAGTAAATACGTAGAATCTTATACTTTTTCGGGTAAAGATTAGTAATTCTAAAACTAAACGGCGGGTAATGAAGTAATAAGAGTGACGACTGGATAGAGGTGTTAGTACAGAATAGATTGGATATAAGTAGTTTGTTTACCTATAACTCCAAAAAGACTCATGAAAAGATTATTCTCAACAGACTTCGGCTACGAAGCTGCGCATGTATGGCTGGCTTTCCTCAGAATAGGTGTAGCGGCTCTGATGCTTACCCATGGTATTCCCAAACTGATGAAGGTGATAAATGGCGATATGCAGTTTGGCGATCCTCTGGGGATTGGGCCGGAGATTTCACTCATCCTGGTTACCTTCTCGGAGGCCATCTGTTCCATATTGATATTCTTAGGACTGGGTACCCGGCTGGCTGCCATTCCCCTAATTATCAGTTGCTCGGTCGCTGCCTTTATACAACACCGTGATGATCCTTTTAGCGCCAAGGAGATGCTGCTGTTGTACATACTTATCTACCTGACGCTGCTTATCCTGGGCGGAGGAAAGTACTCCGTAGACTCCCTGATCAACCCGCCCCGAAGAAGAAGGTAGTCACTCCCTGATCCTCTGCAGGATTCATCCGGTAGTACCACACGACTATTTACAAGAATAGTCGGCTATCTTTGTGGCTAATTAATCTTACAAGGAATATGCTGTTTATAGGAAAATATAATACTCTCACCGTATTGCGCCGGACCAGTGTCGGACTGTTTCTGGGCGATGTGGAGGGGGAGGAAGTACTGCTGCCCAACAAGTACATCACCGATGACATGGAGGTGGACGAAGACGTCAGGGTATTTGTATACAATGATTCGGAAGATCGCCCGGTCGCTACCACCGAGACGCCCAAAGTAGTTCGTAATGAGTTTGCGTTTCTGGAAGTGAAGGATGTTAATGAATACGGAGCTTTTCTGGACTGGGGGCTGGAAAAGGACTTGTTCGTACCTTTTAGGGAGCAGAATGGTTCCATGCGGGTAGGTGAGTGGCACGTGGTGTACCTGTACCTCGACCACAAGACCTCTCGCTTGTCGGCTTCGGCTAAGATCAACAAGTTCCTGGATAATAGCCGCTTGATCGTAGACGAAGGGGATGAGGTAGATATCATCATCTGGGAACGCACTGACTTGGGCTACAATGTCATCGTGAACCACTTCCATAAGGGACTCATTTATGAGAATGAGCTATTTAAGCAGGTAGATATCGGGGATCAAATGAAGGCGTACGTTAAACGCGTTCGTGAAGAAAATAAGCTGGACATAAGTCTAGAGAAACAGGGGTACGAAAGCGTTGAACCTAATGCCCAGCGTATCCTGGATGTACTCAAAAGAGAAGGAGGCTTCCTGAATCTGTCAGATAACAGCTCGCCGGAGGAAATCAAGCGACGGCTGGAAATGAGTAAGAAGACATTCAAAAAAGCCATCGGAGGTCTTTATAAGCAGGGCCAGATCCAGATTCAGGATAATGGTATCCGTCTTGTTTCAGAAGATTGATACGATCTAAAAGAGCAAATTATTCAAGCTTATAGCTAATCATAAAAAAGGAGAAATGCAAGTATCGCATTTCTCCTTTTTCCTTATAGCTTAAAGTCTACTGCTTACAGCGTATTATGGTACAAAGCTACTTGCCAAGATCTTCCTGACCGTACTTGTCCTTGTACTTCTGGTACAGGCGCTTGTGTTTATCATCCAGATCTACTTTGGCTCCTTTGATATAGGCCTGCTCTACCACGTTGGTACGCATGTCGAGTATATCACCTTTTGCCACGACGAGGGTAGCCAGTTTGCCTTTTTCCAGCGAACCTACCTGCTTGTCGATACCCATGATCTGAGCGGGCATCAGCGTAATCAGTTGGAGAGCTTCTTCCTTGTTGATTTCACCGAAGCCGGCCGCAGTACCCGCCAGGAAGGCCAGGTTACGGGTGCGCCACCATTCGTCGTTATAGCTGAGCGCTACCTTCACCCCGGCCTTGTGCAGACGGGCTGGTTGCTCATAGGGCAGGTATACGTCATCGTCGGCGCGGCTGGGCAGACGGTGAATGGGATCCAGTACTACCGGTACGTTGTGGTCCTTAAGGTAAGAGGCTACTTTGTAGGCTTCGTCACCGCCCACAATCACGACCTTCTTTACCCCCAGCTCCTGAGCAAACTGGATGGATTCAACGATGTCCTTGGCGTAGCCGGCCCGTACGTACAGGTTGGAGCTACCGTCAAAGAGGCCTTTCATGGAAGCAAGGCGCAGGTTAACGGGGGTAGGGGCTTTGTCTTCCGAGTAAGCTTTGGCTTCCACCAGGTGACGGCGTAGTTCATTGATTATTTCCTGACGCTTCTCGTTGCGCTTTATAGTAATCGAGAAGTCTTCCTGGCTGAAGCTACGAGCCAGGAAAGCAGGCCAGTTGACCCAGATCCCATCGTCCTTGCGAAGTACGGCATCTTCCCAATTCCAGCCGTCGGTATTGAATACCGATGATGAACCCGATACCATGCCTCCCTGAGGTACGGCCTGAGCCATCAATACCCCCGTGTTACGGATGGTGGGGATGATCTCGGAGTCGGTGTTGTAGGCAATGAGCGTCCGTACGTGGGGGTTGATATCACCTACTTCCTGATAGTCTAGAGTGGCACGTACCGAAGCTACTTCCTGCAGACCTACCGTAGTACCCATGGCGATGAGTCCGGGGAAGATATGCTTACCAGCCACATTGACTACCTCAGTAGCGTTGCGGTCGAAGGTAGTAGCGGAGCCGCCTACGGCCGTGATGACACCCTTATCAAATACAATGGTTCCGTTCTCGATCACCTGGCCATTACCAACGTGGATGGTAGCCCCCGTCAGCGCAATGGGTTTGGCCTGTGGCTTGGCCGGAGCCGGATTCTGGGCCTGCATGGACAGCGGAACGAGTGCCAGCAGGGCTAAAAATATCTTTTTCATAGTTGATGTTTCCGTTCAGAAGTTAGCTTACTCTTTTTCGCCGTGCTCAGCATGAATACCTATCACATCTTCGCAGTGCCACATACGGGTACGACGGGTCTGCGGAGCCTGGGTGGAAGCACCACCTGCTTTGGCTTCCATGGACTTCTGGATCAGGCGAGCCTTTTCCTTGGCAATAGCTTCCTGCTTTTTCTGGTCTTCCTGATAGTCAAAGTAGATAGTACCTTCGATCATGGTGAAGTCAGGACGTGCGTAGATCGAGAGCGGGTGGTTGTTCCAGAGTACCAGATCAGCATCCTTGCCGGCCTTGATACTACCGAGGCGGTTATCGAGGTGCAGGAGTTTAGCGGGGTTCAGGGTCACCATTTTCCAGGCTTCGATTTCAGAGATACCTCCAAACTCGACAGTTTTGGCGGCTTCCTGGTTGAGGCGGCGGGCCATTTCGGCGTCGTCGGAGTTGATCGCAACCGTTACTCCTTCGCGGCTCATGAGGGCGGCGTTGTACGGGATGGCTTCTTCTACCTCCATCTTGTACGCCCACCAGTCCGCAAAGGTAGATCCACCTACGCCACGCTCGGCCATCTTGTCGGCTAGCTTATAGCCTTCCAGAATATGGGTCAGCGTATTCACCTTGAAGCCCAGTGAATCGGCTACGTGCAGCAGCATGTTGATCTCCGACTGTACATAGGAGTGGCAGGTAATAAAGCGCTCATTTTTGAGGATCTCAGCCAGGGCATCCAGTTCAAGATCACGACGGGGAGCAGTCACGCCCGACTTGTTCTTGAGGGCATTGTACTCCTGCCAGGCTTTGGCGTATTCTTTGGCTCGGATAAAGTGGTCATAGTACACCTGTTCTACCCCCATACGGGTTTGTGGGAAGCGTACGCGGGCTACATCTCCCCAGTTCGCCTGTTTTACGTTTTCACCGAGGGCAAACTTGATGTACTTCGCCTCGGGCAACCACATCTCAGTAGGAGTAGCTCCCCATTTCAACTTGATCACGGCGCTTTGTCCACCGATGGCGTTGGCCGAGCCATGCAGTAGTTGCGAGGTAGTAACCCCACCGGCCAACTGTCGGTATATGTTGACATCTTCGGAGTTGATGGCATCGCTCATGCGTACTTCAGCCGTGCTGGTCTGCGAGCCTTCGTTTACGGCAAAAAGAGCAATGTGCGAGTGTTCATCGATAATACCGTTGGTCAGGTGCTTGCCGGTACCGTCGATGGTGCGGGCACCCGCCGGGGCGGTCAGGCCTTTGCCAACGCGGGCAATCTTACCATTCTGGATCAGTACATCGGCATTTTGCATGATACCTTCGGCTTCGTTGGTCCATATAGTAGTATTCTTTACCAGGATAGTCTCCGCCTTTGGCTTTGTTTCGTTTCCAAATCCGGCAAATGGATAGATCAGCTTACCCAGCTCTTTGGGCTTGCGTACGGTAGTATCAGCCTTGGCAACCGGCTCTGTATAAGCTTCGGCCAGGGTAGCTTTCCAGTTCATAGGCATCCCGTCGGGTAGGGTACCTTCGCCCTGGAGCTCACGGGCCGACAGCCATCCGGTCAAACGTACCGTACCAGGATTCTTTTTATCGGGCTGGTAGGTAACGGTCATCAGCTGGTTAGTCAGGCTTACCTTAGGAGTAATGGTTACCGAGTCGTTCATCACCAACTGGTACTCAGGCTTAGAAGGGGTACCCGTTATTTTCAGCTTACCACCGGGCTTACCGGCAAAACTCAGGTCGTAGGTACCACGCAGGTCGGGAGCATTCATCTCCTTGATAATATACGCTTTGCCTTGTACCCAGTTTTCGTAGATCTCGCTACCGTTTTTGAACAGGTCGTCAGAAGTGATCAGGAAGTTAGCCAGCATGCCTTTCTTGAGGGCACCTACCTGGTTGTCGGCCTTGATCAGGCGGGCAGGCAGGGTAGTAAGCGCTTCCAGGGCTTTCTCTTTGGGGAGTCCAAACTCAACGGCGGTACGCAGGCGGGTCCAGAAGTCGGCTTTATTTTTGAGGCCGGAGGCGGTCAGAGCAAAGGGTACGTTGGCTTTAGCCAGGGCAGCAGGATTACCGGGAGCCATTTCCCAGTGCTTGAGTTCGGCCAGAGTTACGGCATCCGCATCCCAGGGATCATTCACATCAAAAGCATCCGGGAAGGCCAGAGGCACTATGAGTGTAGCACCGGTAGCTTTTACCTCATCAATGCGCTGGTACTCGTCACCACCGCTCCTGATGATGTACTGTACACCAAACTCGTCCCCGATCTTGTCGGCGCGCAGTACGCCCAGTTTGTCGGTAGTCTCAAAGAAGGCAGGCAGGGCCTTGAGCTGACCGAATGCCTTCATGGACAGGTTGTTTTCCTGATTGCTTCCGCCTTTGGCAAACCAGTCGGCATCGTAGTAGCTCTGGCGGAGCAGGGCTACGGCACCCATCAGGGAGTTGGGGTAGTTCTGAGTAGAGCTGCCTTTATCCAGCGAGTAGTGAGCTGAGGCTGCACCTCGAAGCAAGGCCTGATTAGCCGATTCGTTGGTAAGCGCTATAAGAGCACCACTTCCGCGTACGATGCCATCGTGGTGGTGGGTGAGTACCGTACCGAATCCGATCTTACGAAGTTCGTCGGCTCCTTTGTTATCTACGGTAAATAAGGTAGAGGCTTCATTTTCGGGCTGTATGGCCTGGTTCCAGCCGTAAGCTCCTTTCTTGTTGGATTCGAGCTGGGGAGCCGAGCGGAAAGACTGTCGGGCCTTTTTTACCTCGGGCATACCGTAGTCCGACTCCAGATCCAGTAGGGATGGGTAGATGTACTTGCCTTTGAGGTCAGTGACTACCGTACCGGCGGGTATCTTTACATTAGTACCTACCTCTTTGATCAGGCCATTTTCGATCAGGAGGGTTCCTTTTTGCAGCGTAGTTTGCGGGTCTACGACAATGGTGGCGTTGGTAAAGGCATATCGCCCCGAACGCTCATCGTAGGCACCATTGCGGGGGAACGTCTGCTGCGCATAGCCTAGCGTCCCGAAGGTCAGCCATGCCGCCAACGTCCATACCAGTTTTCTCATGAAGTGCTTGGGTTTGGTTAAGTTGAATTGTTAGTAGCGTAATAATTGCCTAAAAATACAAACAATTTGTCAAGGAAATGGAGGTAATAGCTGCTGCTGCCAAACAAACTATACGTAAGTCTGCTTTTTCTTGAAATCTTCGTAAGATACATGCTAACCGTCCAACTAGTGGATAAACAAGAGAGGCTACTCCCGCGGGAGTAGCCTCTCTTGTTACTGGTAGGTAAATACTTTATTGGGGACTGACGCGCCAGAGGGTGTTGCCGGCATCATCATTGATCAGCAGCGAGCCATCCGGTAGTACCGCCACCCCAACGGGACGTCCGTATACTTCGGGCTCCTGTGGGTTGGATACAAAACCCGTCAGGAAATCCTGGGCCGGACCCGTGGGTTTGCCGTTGCTGAAAGGTACAAATACCACCTTGTAACCAACGGGGTTGGAGCTGTTCCAGGAGCCATGCTGGCCAATAAAAGCTCCGTTTCGGTATTGGGCAGGAAAACTCTCCTTGTCGTAGAAGGTGAGTCCTAGCGAGGCCGTGTGCGAACCCAGCGGTACTTCGGGGACAATGGCCTTTTCTACCAGTTCAGGGCGTTCTCCCTTCCGGCGGGGGTCAACGTTCTGTCCGAAGTAGGAGTAAGGCCAGCCGTAAAAGCCGCCTTCCTTTACACTAGTGAGGTAGTCAGGTACCAGGTTGTCGCCCAGCTCGTCGCGCTCGTTGACGGCTGTCCAGAGTACATTCGTGCCGGGTGCCCAGTCCATCCCAACAGGATTGCGCAGGCCACTGGCGTAGATCTGTTCACCGCTGCCGTCCGGGTTGATCTGCAGGATATTGGCGCGGCGTTTTTCTTCGTCCATGCCGTATTCTCCCACGTTACTGGCCGAGCCTACGGAAACATAAATCTTGGAGCCATCGGGACTGGCGATGATGTTGCGGGTCCAGTGGTGGTTATAGCCACCGGCGGGCAGCTCCAGTATCTTTTCTCCTTTGGCGTCTATTCTGGTCTGGCCCTTTTTGTACGGGTAGCGCATCAGACCGTCGGTGTTGGCTACGTAGAAATAGTCGTTCAGTACCAGCATCCCGAAGGGTTGGCTAAGCCCCTCCATAAATACCTGACGCATATCGGGCGTACCGTCGTTGTTTTGATCCCGGAACAGCGTGATCTGATTAGCGCTCTTTTTTTTGTCGTCCGATTCTACCACCAGTACATCCCCATTGGGCGCTACGTACGACCAGCGGGGATGCTTGAGGTTATCGGCATATTTAGTTACTACAAATCCTGCCGGAGCGGTAGGCTTCTGAGCTTCTGACCAGCCCACTACATCCGGGTTGTTGCTGACCGACTCGGTAGCATAGGGCGGTGGGAGGGTGAGAGTACCTACGGCCGTCTCAACAACATCTGTCCCGCTGCTGGCCGCTTCCTGCTGTTCTTCTTTTTTATTGTTGCAGCCATACAGGCCCAGTACCACGCAAAGGCAGGTGATTGTGAGGTGTGAATAGTTCATGTCTTTGTGGATTAGTACAAGTAGTTAATACCTGTTTATTAACCCACTAAGTATGCTATTGTTCACTATTTTGTAGAAGCTTGCTTCAACGTCTGCTTTTTTACTCCCTCATTTGTGATGACTACCGGGTTGATGTGTCCATTGCTGTCGAAGGTCATCTCATCCATACAGGTGACCCGGTGGTTGGCATCGGTTTCGGTAAGGGGGCGGCGGTGGTACACAATGTACCATTGGTCCTTCCCAGGTACTTGAATGACCGAATGGTGACCGGCACCGGTGGCAATTTTGGGGTCCTGCTGGAGTATCTTGCCGATGCGCCTGAAGGGGCCAAACGGTGAGTCGGCGATGGCGTAGGCTACCGAGTAGTTGGGGCCGGTCCAGCCGCCTTCTGACCACATAAAGTAGTACTTGCCATTGCGCATAAACATGAAGGGCCCTTCTACGTAACCTTCAGGCGTAATTTCTTTGAACGTGGTACCGTCCTCAAAGGGGACGAAGCCCGTAAAGTCATTATTCAGTTTGGCAATGTTGCAGTGGCGCCAGCCGCCGTACATCATATAGTATTGTCCGTCTTTGTCTTTAAATACAAACTGATCAATGGGCTGCGCGCCGTTGTGAAACTTATCAATGAGTGGCTTACCCAGGTGGTCTTTAAAAGGGCCCGCCGGATTATCAGCTACGGCTACGCCTATTCCGCCCAGCTCTGCGTTGCTCTGGATATCGTTGGCTCCGAAAAACAGGTAGTACTTGTTGTCTTTCTGAATAACGGCCGGTGCCCACATGGCACGCTTGGCCCATTTGATGCTGGTGGTGTCAATGATGCGGTTGTGCTTGGTCCAGTTGATCAGGTCCGTGGAGGAGAAGGCATCCATGTGGACCTGCTTATCATAGGGGGCTGAAAAGGTAGGGTAGATCCAGTACTTGTTGCCAAAGATAATGCCTTCCGGATCGGCGTACCAGCCCGGAAATATAGGGTTGCCGGAGGTAGGGGCTTCGCTGCTTTTTCGGGGAGCGGAGGTTTTCTTCTGTTGGGACTGGCTATGAGCCAAAGGGGCGGCCAGAGCAATGGAAAGTAGGGTACAGGTGAGCGTTTTTTTCATTATATGGTACAGGTTGTTCTAAATGGCAAAGTGAATAGTTATAAGTCAGAACGGTGGAGAGGCTTGTATCCACGTAAAAGATAAACGCCGAGGTAGATCCAGCCCATGCCTTCAGCCAGAAGTAAAAAGTTACTGGCCAGGGAAGCGATCTGCCTGGCAGCCAGGCCGCGTCCTAGTTGGTCGAATAGGAGAATAGAAGCTAAAACTGCCAGCCCACGTAGTACACCTATCCACAGGAGCATCACTCCGTGGGGGTAGGCAGTGGGTACTTTTTTTAACCCTACACCCGCCAGAAGTGTACCCACGACGAAGGCGGCCAAACCGGGTAAGCTGTAAAGACTCCAATCTCCGGGAATACCCCAGGCTTCAGGCAGAGTAACGAGCGACGACCAGACCAGCCCCACCGAGGCAACCAGCGTACCAGTACGCACGGGTCGGTCTTCACGGAAGTTTCGGTACAGGCTGACCAGTACAACCAGAAAAAGGAGTTGCACGATAAAGAAGTACTGGGTGGCAGCAGTGGGGGGATAAATTATGTGCTTTACCCGGCCTTCCGACAGCTCCCACAGCCAGCGGGCATTATATAGGATACCTCCTGCTATGGCCATCCAGCCACTCTTGACAGAGAGCCGGGACTGGGTAGGAAAGTGCTTTTCGATTTCTGTAATCATCAAAATATTCAGGTCAGCGTTTACTGAAAACCAGTACCTGCTATGTCCAAAGTACACAGGAGTCAGCAGATACTATATTTCTGTCTAAATATAACAGTAGCTTTTGGAGAGCAGATGTTTTTATAGCTTACCGGGCAGTATGCCTGGCAGGTACTCAAACCAAACTACAAACAATACCCTTACCACCATGCGAAGAACCTTGTTTCAGGGTGTGCTGATGTTGCTACTGGCAGCCAGCGTATCCTTTGCACAAAAAAAACAAAAAGATGGCTGGATTCCACTCTTTGACGGAAAATCCCTGAACGGATGGAAAGTTGGAGCTAATGGAAGTACATTCAGTGTAAAAGATGGAGCCATTATGGTGGCCGGCCCACGGGCGCACCTGTTCTATGACGGTCCCGTTAATAACCATTCCTTCAAAAATTTCGAGCTAAAGACCCAGGTCATGACTACTCCGGGCTCCAATTCCGGTATTTACTTCCATACTGACTATCAGGAAGACGGATGGCCAGCCAAAGGATACGAGGTACAGGTGAATAACTCTCACACGGACTGGCGCCGTACCGGCTCCCTGTACGCTTTCGATGATGTGAAGGAGGTACACGTCAAAGATAATGAATGGTACACCGAGCACATTATCGTACAGGGCAACAAAGTTACCATCAAGATCAACGACAAGACGGTAGTCGAATATACTGAGCCCGAAGGTGTGGAGCGTACCAAAGGCAACGAAAAGCGCCTCATTGATAAGGGAACATTTGCCCTGCAGGGCCACGATCCCAAGAGCGTTGTTTACTTCAAGGATATCATGGTAAGACCTTTGCCAGAATAAATCCTATAAGTTACTATCACTAACGACAAAGCCCCGGTAGTTCCGGGGCTTTGTCGTTGAATAGGTACTGATTGTTATTCAATATCTTTGGGTGAAGCCAGTATATCTGCGGGGACGAATAGCTCGCCGGTATGTATATCCAGCAGTCCGTTCCGCTCGTCCTCAATATTGGTGGCCTGGGTATAGATATCACCCGCGATGGGTCGCTTGCGCAGCTCCTGTTTGAATTGTCGGATGCGCTCCGCCCTGACTTCCAGATCATCGGGACCACCATAATCCGAAAACCCAAAGCCTCCCCATTCACTTACTATAAGTGGTATTTGCTTGCGGTAGAAGAAAGGATCACCTACTACAAGCGGAAAAGCAGCGACACCTTCGGTTTCGCCCCTGACTAGCATATCCAGCAGCTCCTTCCAGCGGGTCAGGTCCGGCGTGTACAGGTGAGCGGTCAGCAGGTCAGACTTCAGACGTCCCAGGTATGAGATATGCTGCCAGCCGTCGTTGTCCACCACCAGGAACTGTGGGTAGGCGATGTGCATGTAGTGGTACATGTCAATAATGTACTTGCGCGTTTCAGGATTGGTCGCGATATCCTGAGCCCCCCAGTCTTCATTATAAAGGCTCCAGATAACTACCGAGGGGTTGGTCTCGAGCAGGGCAAGCATCCGGAAAAGCTCAGCCTTGTGATTTTCACGACTCAGGTTGGTACTACTGTGCGGACTGGGTACCTCTACCCATAGCAGTAGTCCCAGTTCATCAGCCAGGTTATATATACGGGGATCAACTCCGGCTATATGCACACGCACCAGGTTACAGCCCAGTTCTTTCATGGCGTGCATGTGCAGCTTCATTTCTTCGTAGGTAGCCGTACCGGGCTGGTACAGGATACCATCAAGGTATATAGGCTTGTTATTCAGATACACGTAGCGTCCTCTCGCTTCGATCTTACGAAGGCCAAAGTGAGCTTCGATTTCGGCGGCATAGCCTTCAGTGTCTATAAGTTGGGCCACCAACCGGTACAGCGCCGGATTTTCGGGGCTCCAGAGCTGGGCGTCAGGTACTTCCAGTACCACCCGCTGCATTTTCTGTCCGGCTTCTAGCTTGAGAGGATAGTCAGAGGTGGCAATGGGATCGCCGCTACGCTGGTCACGCTCGTACACGTTCAGTCGCAGGATGTACTGTCCCGGATCATGAATGCGGGTAGTGATATTAAATCGTACCAGGGAATCTTCTACATGACTCACTACTCCGACGCGGGAGCGCAGGCGATTGCGTTCAACGGCTTCAAGCCACACACTGCGCACGGCTCCGGTATAAGTCTGGTACCAGATTCCTCCCCGTTTATAGACATGCGATTCCTGTTTTCCGCGGGGAATATCGGCATCCATGGAGTCAGCGATGCGTACCGTCAGGCGGTTGACCGGCTGGAGGTACTCTTCGTTCAGCTCGTAAGAAAAAGAGGTATACTCACCGAAGTGGATTTCTTCCCCTTCAACGGTCGTAAGTGGTCGACCATTCAGCCAGACGCGGGTTTCGTACCCGCAGGCCCCAAACGTCAGCTGAAACATGGAGTGGCCAAGGCTCTTGTCACGCTTGGGTAGAGGGAATTCCCGTTCATACCAGACTATGACCTTATCGTGCCAGGTGGGGGAGTCTTTCTGAAGGCCCTTCGCCTGGATCAGATGCTCTTCTACCGAGCCGGGCCACTGTGCATTATGTTGGAACTGGTGCCCCAGGTGCCAGCCTTCGTTCAGACCACGGTCATCGTTGTCCAACTCAAAGCGCCACTCCCCGTCCAGTAGTATGTACGTATTGGGGCGTAATACAGCCCTCGGTAATGGATTAATGAATTTCTCACTAACGGGGGCTGCTTCTACTCCTTCAGTAATGCCAAAATTGGGGTGCTGTAAATCCATACAATTTCAATTAGATCATTGCAACTAGTTGATAGGTGTACTTCTCGCTTTCCCTTCCAACTACGGATTTAAGCCGGGTTTTGTTTTATTTATTTTGCTGGTGAGTACTCTGTCAGTTACTACTGTTTACAGTAGGCGCACTACCTTCACGAACCGCTGCTCGTAGTAATCATTCAGGGGAGTGATGGTGACAGCAGACTGCTTACCCGATGAAGAATGGATAAATTCAAGACCTGAATCATCGTTTTTGACAACGATTCCGATATGGCCTACCGTGCGGGTAGAAGGGTCGGTACCTGTAAAGAGTATAAGGTCACCAGGTGTAGCCCTGGCGAGCTGAACGGGGGTACCCACATCCGTAAAATCAACGGAAGAACGGGGCACATCTATGTCGAAGTGGTTATAGACATAGTTGATAAAGCCGGAGCAGTCAAAGCCTACTTCCGGATCGGTAGAGCCATACTTGTACGGTACTCCGTAAAAAAGCTTAGCGTAATCGACTACTTCCTCCGGGTCGGTATCACCTGATCCTGAGGTTTCGGTCATAGTAGTAGTATACAAGGAGGCCTGACTGACACTACTCATTTTCTCTTCCTGCCGGGTATCTGTTGTCTGCTGATTACATGCAGATACTAATCCCAGCGCCACAATCCAAATTGAGTATTTCATAAGCATATAAGGGCTACCTCCTCAGGGAGGAGGTAACGGGAGGTTTTAGGGGTGAATCAGCTCACCGGTGAAAACTCTGACTGATAAATGCCAGCGCTTCGGGTAGTCCGGTACGCCAGTATTCCCAGGTATGTCCTCCATTTCTAACCCTATATTCGTGCGGAACGTTCCGGTCTTTCATTAAAATGTGCAACGTGGAATTGCCTTTGTACAAGAAATCATCATCGCCACAGTCCAGATAAAACCGTACATCCTTCTTCCGCTCCTCGGGCAACTGCTGCATCAGGTACAGAATACTGTTCTGATTCCAATAGTCGGAAATGCGGTTTTCGCCTTCCTTCACTTCTTCCAGCGCCATGCGGTACCTTCTCAGAAACTCGGGGTGCGTGAGGGCATTGATCTCTTCGTCGGTACGTACGGCCGCGCTCATGGCCGCACAGGCAGCAAATAGGTCGGGGTGGTGCAGCGAGTACAACAGTGAGCCAAAGCCCCCCATCGACAAGCCCGCCACCGCCCGGTATTCTTTCTTGCTGAGGCAGCGGTAGTTCTTTTCGATGTGAGGAATGAGCTCTTTTATGAAAAAGTCTTCAAACTGGTACTTGCCTTCGCGATTGTTGAGGTAGTAGGTCATTTCGGCATCGGGCATTACGACGATCATGGGAGCTATGGTACCTTCCTGAATACCTTTATCAACGATGCGCTGCATCTCTCCAAACTGTATCCATCCCGTCTGATCATCGCCACCACCATGCAGCAGGTACACCACCGGATAGCGGCGTTTGGAGGTCTCGTAACCTGCCGGTAGGTACAGTCCAAATTTCTTTTCTCTCTTAAGAATAGAACTCTGCAGGCTAAGATTATCAAAAACAGTACTTTGCTGGGCAAAAAGATAATAGGGGAGTAAGCTGAAAAACAGGATAATTAAGCGTAGCTTCATGGATAGAAAATTGATTTATAGGAATATGAATTAAGTATGTAATTCCTGACTAAGTAGCCCGGGAGAGGAATCTAATGGTTTTTTGCTGTACCAAATAATTAAAGGTGCAGGAGCTGGAGAAGGTCTGCGATTTTAAACTATATTTAAACCATTTGTAAGAAAATGTGTGGAAGTATTCTCTAACAAAAGTAGCTTTACAAGTGGTAGTTTTTCTCGGAGTGCACATTGATAACGGTGCAGTAGGGACTGAAAGGGACTCAGGCAGTAGTAGGGCTGGTGCTCAAGCCGGGGATGCTTTATATTCAATGGTGTACATGTAATAGTAGTACCGTAACAGACTTATAGTATGGTTGTGGGACCTTCGATAAATCGGTTTTATGACATCTTCAGGCAAGCTCCCGCAGCAATGGCTGTTTTTAGAGCAACTGACTGTCAGGCAGAATTTGTTAATGAAAAATACAGAGAGACTTTTGGCGAAAAACCCACTGGCTCGAATCAATACCCCCATCCTGACCTTGTCAGTGGCAAACTCTTTGAAATGAATGTAAACCAGGTAGTTGGTTCAGGGCAAGTACTCGTCCTGGACAACCAGCCCCTACCTATAAAGAGTGATAGCAAACACGAAGTAGGGTACTTTCAGTTAACATTCCAGCCACTTATGGGCGCAGCCAGCGGTGTGGAAAGTGTGCTATTAATGGCTACCGAATTGAAAAGTTGTATGCCTGATAATGGCCATGCTGCTGAACCTATGGGTACTTCCCATCAGGCTTCTCTGGCCTGGACCGATACCCTGGCTCAATCCAATCCGGAAAACCTAATGGTGTTACAGGTAGGGCAAAACGCTGACATACGACTACAAAACGCTGAGGCAGGTAGTGTGATGCAGCCAACCCAGTTACAGGATATTCTGGAGGGGGCACTGAGTGCAATGCTGGTTTGTGAGCCGGTTCGCACCGCGCAGGGTGAGATAAGAGATTTCAGGATTGGTATGGCTAACCAGGAGGCCTCGGCTATCACTGGCTACCCGGACTATCACCTGCCCCAATCTACTCTACTGGGACTATTTCCGGACTTTCAGAAAATAGATATCCCATCGGTAGGAGGTACTGTCTTCGAAGAGTTATGTGAAATAGTGAACACGGGTACGCCCCTTCAGGATGAAGTATTCGCACAAATGAGCCGGCATGAGGAGAGGAGGTGGTATAAGATCAGAGCCAGCCGCCTGGATGAGCGTATCCTGCTATCATTTAACGACATCACCGAAAGCAGGCAAGCCACTCAGACCGTGGAGCAGCAGGCCGAATTTATACAGTGTATTTTCGACCTGATTCCTTCGGGTATCGCCCATCTGCAACCGGTACAGGATAGTAAGGGCCGGGTAACGGACTTTGTGGTAAAGCAGGTCAGTAAAGCTTCTTTACGTCAGATAGGCATTGACCCTGAGAATGCTACTGATAAGTTCCTTAGTACCTTGCTGCCAGATTATCGCAAGACTGCGATTTTTGGTGCCTTCCAGCAGGTAATGTACTTTACTCCGTTCATACAGGGCGAGTTTGTCTATACATACAAAGGCAAAAACAGGGCCTGGATTAACATGGCTGCGTCTAAGTATGGTGATGGCTTGATTGTCTCCTTTGATAATGTGACAGAAGCCAAGCGAAACGAACAGCACATCAAAGATTCGGAAGAGCGGCTGCAGACTATTATTGATACCGTACAGATTTCGGTGGGCTTACTAAGTCCTCTATATAATGAGAAGAATGAGCTGGTAGACTTCTGGTTCAGAACCGCCAACCAGGCGTATGCTGCCGCTCTGGGGCAGCCCCGTACTGATATCATCAATACCAAACTTAGTCAATGGATACCCGGGTACCTGTCCAATGGCCTTTTTGAGGCCTATCGGGACGTATACCTAACTGGGGAGGGGCGCCAGTTTGACTTTCATTACCACAACGATGGCTTCGACGATTGGGTGGATGTGAAGGCAACTAAGATCAGTGATTTTCTGCTGATAACGGGTACCAACTACACCCGTCTGAAGCAGGTGCAGTTACAGGCCGAGGAACTGGTGGAGGATCTTCGCAAATCCAACAATAACCTGGAGAAGTTTGCCTACGTGGCCTCCCATGACCTTCAGGAGCCTCTACGTAAGATACAGGCCTTCGGAGAAATCCTGCAAAAGAAACACGCGACCAGTCTGGACGAAAGCGGTGTTGATCTGATTCGCCGGATGCAGAAGTCAGCCGACCGAATGCAAACCCTCATTACTGACCTCCTGACTTACTCACGCGTATCTTCAAACAGGACCCGCACCCAGGTTATAGATCTGAACCGGCTGGTGAATGACCTGCTCGTTGATTTCGATACTGTTATACAGGAAAAGAATGCGGTAGTGCAGGTTGAGGAGCTGCCTGTAATTACGGGAGAGCTTACCCAACTACGGCAACTCTTCCAGAACCTCCTGAGCAACTCGCTGAAGTTTACGAGCCAGGAGCGACAGCTGCGCATTGAGATTTCCAGTAAAAAAGTAACAGGACGTACCACGGGCGGAATCGTGCCTTCCTCCGAAGCGGACAAGTCTTTCGCTCAGATTGAGATCAGGGATAACGGCATTGGCTTTGACCCTAAGTATACGGAGCGCATTTTTCAGGTATTCCAGCGGCTGCACGGACGATCCGAATACCCCGGGACGGGTATCGGACTAGCCATCGTACAGAAGGTAATCGAAAACCATAAAGGCTACCTTACGGCTGAGGGAAGACCCAACGCGGGAGCTACCTTCCGGCTATTGCTTCCCCTATGATGTTTGTAGAGGTGTATTTTAAGTCCGAAGGATAAGTAAAGTAGGTGTCTTTTTTGCTTTAATTTACGTCTGTTACTTATTTATACTTATCAATCCCCTACATGCACAAGTTGTTTCGTCCTGCCTGTATGACTGCCGCCGTGGCAGGCATCAGCTCCCTATTGGCTTTTACCGGTGATATATCTGCCCTCAAACCCAAAGCCGACACTCCCAAATTAGCTACCTCCATCAAAGTACCTCAGGGCTTTATAACCACTATTGTGGCCGAGGACCTGGTAGGAGCCCGGCATATGGTAGTGTCCAAAAGCGGGGATCTGTACGTGAAGCTTTCAAAACTCAAAGACGGCAAAGGCGTATACCGCCTTCGTGACGCCAATAAAGACGGAGTACCCGAAGAGGTAACCAGCTTTGGCGACTACAAAGGCACAGGTATAACCATCAAGGATGGCTACCTGTACGCTACATCTAATAGCGCGATCTACCGCTATAAGCTCAACGAAAAAGAAGAGATCATCAATCCGGACCAGCCCGAGACCATTGTAACGGGTATGGTAGATACCGGTCGTGATAACTCCAAGTCCATTGCATTGGATGACAAAGGGAATATCTACGTGAATATTGGTTCGTCAAACGATGCCTGCCGCGAAGCGGGTACCGGTAAGGGTATGATGCCCTGTACCCTGCTTGATACCGTAGGAGGTATCTGGCGCTTCAAGGCCGACGTGAAGAACCAGACCCAGAAAGATGGCGTACGCTTTGCGACAGGTCTGAAAAATACTGTCGGGCTCGACTGGAACCGGAAGACCAGCTCGCTGTTTGTGTTGCACCACGGCCGGGGTCAGTTCCATGATTTTTATCCGCAGTACTATACCCCCAAGCACAGCGCCCTGCTTCCTTCCGAAGCCATGTACGAGCTGCACGAAGGGGATGATGCGGGCTGGCCGTACATCTACTACGATCACATTCAGAAAAAGAAAATGCTGGCACCGGAATACGGTGGAGACGGCAAGAAAACAGGTGGTAAAAATGCTATTAATCCCGTAGTAGGCTTCCCGGCGCACCTGGGTCCTAACGGAATGTTGTTTTATACCGGCAACATGTTCCCGGCCAGGTACAAGGATGGTGCTTTCGTAGCCTTCCACGGTCAGAACTCGGAGCTGAAGCAGGGGTACTTTGTGGCCTTTGTGCCTTTCAAAAATGGAAAGCCTTCGGGCCAGTGGGAAGTATTCGCGGATAATTTCGCGGGTATAGATCTGGCGAAGCCCAGCGGCCCAGTACAGCACCGTCCCTGCGGTTTGGCTCAGGGACCTGATGGTTCGCTATATGTGTCCGATGACATGAACGGTACCATCTACCGGATTGCTTATAACAAGTAATAAGCAGATAGTACTTTTGGATTAGACCATGCAGGATGATTTATCAGGACTATCTTGAAAATACTGCTAACTCCTGAAGTACTCCTGACATAAGGTTGTCAGTTGACCGATCTAGCTTTGTAGTGTTCACCTATAACAACTACAACATGATTGGTCAACTGATCTCCTTTAACTGGCTTAGCCTGTTACTCGCATTGGCTGCGAAAGCTTTGTTTGAGCATTATTATAGTTGTCATCTGATAATACACTAATAATGCAGAACAAAGAAATAGAAACTTTCTGCCCCACGAGCCGGCACGACTGGAGACAGTGGCTGGAAGAAAATCATAGGTCTAAGCAATCAATATGGCTTATTTTCTTCAAAGCGAAGTCGGGTGTACCAACCCTCTCATGGAGTGAGGCGGTTGACGAAGCGCTTTGCTTTGGCTGGATTGACAGCACACGAAGATCTATTGATAATGAGAAGTTTTTGCAGTTCTTCTGCTGGCGAAAACCGAAGAGTGGTTGGTCAAAAGTTAATAAGGAAAAGGTACAGCGGCTGATAGAGGAAGGATTGATGACCCCGGCAGGCTACGAAAGTATCGCTACTGCCAGGCAGAATGGCTCCTGGGAAACGCTGGACGATGTAGAAGAGTTGAAGGTACCCACTGATCTAACGCAGGCATTCGAAGCCTTACCGGGTTCAGAAGCCTACTTTCTAAGTTTGAGCAAATCAGTCCGAAAAAGTATTCTGCATTGGATAGTCCTGGCCAAACGACCTGAAACCAGACAGAACCGAATCAACGAAGTAGCTGAACTGGCAGGCCAGAAGCAGAAGCCTAAACAGTTTAGAACTTGAAATGACTTAGAACAAATAGGAAGAGCCCGGCAACAAGCCGGGCTCTTCTTGTATCCAGATTACTCAATACTGATCTTGTACTTATCCAGTAGCCCCGACACGCTATGCAGCGCGAAGCGGGCTTTACTGATCCGGTTGGCTTCGGGGTCAATGGAGAAGTGGTAGGAGGAGCGAAAGTCGGCTCCTTCGAGGATGGTACTCCTGAATACGGCCCGGTTGAGGTCACAGTTGAGGAAGACGGCGTTGGTCAGATCAGCCTCCACAAAATCTACCTCTTCGAGCCGGCAGTCCGTAAAGCGGATATTCTTGAGCTTCAGTCTGTAAAAGGAAGAAAAGTTAAGCAGGCAGCTTTCGAACCGGAAGGTAATGATAAAGCCATTGCAGTCATTGAAGTGCAGCCCCAGCAGCTTACTGCCCTTAAAGAGTACATCTTTGAATACAGTACCTCTCAGTTTGGCCATACTCATATCACAATTCTCAAAGACACATTCTACAAAGTGGTAGCCGGACAGGTCGGTGTTGGCGAAGGTACAGGCGGTAAACGTACAGTTTTCGTATTCACCTTTGGGTAAGGCCCCTTCAGCGTAGTTCTCATTTTGGTAGCCCTGCCCTTCTGTATAGTGTTTACTCATTTTTAGTCGTAAAGAGAGAATGAAGTATATTGGTTAACTCAGTAAAAAGCCCCGGCCACGGCCGGGGCTTTTCTGTACAGGTATTTGCTATTAAGCAGGGTACTCGTGGGGGAGCGGCATGTTGATGCGCTCGTTCCAGGGGAGACCGTGCATGATCAGTAGCTCCATGAATGGATCCGGATTCAGCTGCTCGCAGTTCCATACGCCGGGCTTCATCCAATCAGGGTTGGTTAGCATGAGCATGGCACCAATCATAGCCGGTACACCGGTGGTGTAGCTCACCGCCTGCGACCGTACTTCGCGCCAGCACTCGGCGTGGTCGCAGTTATTCCATACGTAGTAGGTTTTCTCCTCACCATCCTTAATCCCTTTGATCTGGCAGCCGATGGAGGTCTGGCCCTTGTAATTTTCGCCTAGGGACTCAGGAGCCGGAAGTACTGCCTTAAGGAATTCCAGAGGTACGATATCAACGCCCTGGAATTTGATAGGCTGGATGCTGGTCATACCTACGTTCTGAAGTACATTCAGGTGCGTGATGTACTGCTGTCCAAAAGTCATCCAGAAGCGGGCCCGCTTCAGGGTAGGGAAGTGCTTCACCAGTGACTCCAGTTCCTCGTGGTACAGTACGTAGCTCTCCTTATCTCCGATACCGGGGTAGTCAATCGGCTTGTGGATGGACATGGCCGGGATCTCTACCCATTCGCCATTCTCCCAGTAACGACCGGGCTGGGTAATCTCGCGGATATTGATTTCAGGGTTGAAGTTGGTAGCAAACGCTTTACCATGGTCACCGGCGTTACAGTCCACGATGTCGAGGTAGTGCATCTCGTCGAAGTGGTGCTTGGCCGCGTAGGAGGTGAATACCTGCGTCACACCGGGGTCAAATCCACAACCCAGCAGAGCCATCAGGCCCGCCTCTATGAATTTATCCTGGTAGGCCCACTGCCAGCTGTACTCAAACTTGGCCACATCTTTAGGCTCGTAGTTGGCAGTATCGAGGTAGTGAACTCCCGTAGCCAGACAGGCATCCATAATGGCCAGATCCTGGTAGGGCAGGGCCACGTTAATGACCATAGTGGGCTGAAACTGCTTGATCAGCATAACTGTCTCGGCTACTACGTCGGCATCAACCTGAGCCGTGGCTATATCTACGCCGTGCATCTCTTTGATCTCAGCGGCTATTTTATCACATTTGGATTTGGTCCGGCTGGCCAGCATGATACTGGTAAATACGTAGCTGTTCATGGCACACTTGTGTGCTACCACGCTTCCGACTCCACCGGCTCCTATAATGAGTACTTTGGACATGATCGTTGTATTGAGTGAATTTTAAATGAAAAACTTCTGGTTTTCTATCGGCCCGACCGAAGAGTCTTCTCTATTAGCGGCGCAAAGATAGAATGACGCATGGTTTTTTTAGTACTTCAAATTCAATAAAAACCTTTAAACCATGGATACTATATTACTCATTCTGGGAGTGATTTGTTTAGTGGCCGGACTGGCCGGAGCTGTATTACCCACCCCGGGGCCATCCCTTAGTTTTGGTGGGCTCCTGATGCTGCATTTCAGTAGTTACGCCGAATTTAGCACCGTAGTGTTGGTAGGCCTGGGGCTGCTGACCGCCCTCATGGTGGTATTGGACTACTTTATCCCTATCTGGGGAGCTAAGAAGTTTGGCGGTACCCGCTATGGCGCCATCGGTGCCACACTAGGGTTGATCATTGGATTTTTTATAATACCCGGCTTCGGAATTTTTATCGGAGCCTTCTTGGGGGCACTTATTGGTGAACTGATCGGAGGCTCAACCCGAAAGGTAGCTATGAAAGCGGCCTTCGGGTCATTTCTGGGTTTCCTGACCGGGATGGTCATGGAAGTGCTGCTCTGCCTGATTATGATCGGCTATGCCGCAGTGGAGCTTTTTCAGTATTTTTCAGATAGCAACACCACTACCTACTGAAGATGCTTCCAGATCACATCGTATACCTCCGTCGCTTCCAGTTCAGACTGGGGCAGCGGTTGGTCAGTGATACAGATCGGGTAGTACTGGCGAGGCACCAGAGGGCTACCGTGAGAACCCTTTACCAGCGTAGCATCCAGCGGAATCACATCCATCAGGTAGCGGAAGCCCATAAGCTTGCGTCCCAGCTTATACCCGGCGCGTAGCTTGATGAGGGGATTCTTAGGGTCCATAAACATCTCCACGGGATCATAACCGGGCTTGCGGTGAATATCCACCAGCTTAGCATAGTCAGGAGCTTTGGCATCGTCAAGCCAGTAGTAGTAGGTAAACCAGCTATCGGCTTCGGCCACGACTACCAGGTCACCGGCACGATCGTGATCTATATGATGCGCCCGCTTTCCTTCCTCGTCAAGTACCAGGGCTATGCCCGGCTCTTGCTCTAGGCGTTTCTTTACCCTTTCTTTAACCGAGGGTTCGTTGATGTACACGTGGGCAATCTGGTGATCGGCGGTAGCGAAGGCTTGGGATGCACCCGCATCCAGCAACTCATACCAGCGCTCGGTTCGGACAGCGATAGTACCCTCCTCACGTAAGATGCGGTTGATGTGGATAGGGTGATTGACCGGATTAATCCCGTACTCAGACAGCAGGATGATGCGGGCGTTCTTGGTTTCGTAGTGGCGCACCAGCCCGGCAACCAGTTCGTCTACTTCACCCAGTTCTTTATGAATTTTAGAAAAATCATCTCCGAATTTCTGCAGGCAGTAGTCCAGGTGGGGCAGGTAGATGAGCGTAAGCGTAGGGTCATATTTCTTATCCACCCACACCGATGCATCTGCAATCCATTTGGATGACTTGATGTTGGCGTTGGGCCCCCAGAAGTTGAACAGCGGAAACTGGCCGAGCTCCTGTTGCAGTTCATCCCGCAGGCTGGGCGGATAGGCATAGCAGTCCGGTGCTTTTACCCCATCAGCATGGTACTGGGGGCGGGGCGTGACGGAGTAGTCAGCGGTGGAGTACATATTGTACCACCAGAACATCTTGGAGCAGGTAAAGGTCGGGTCTTGTTTGCGGGCCGCATCCCAGATCTTCTCAGCCTGTACCAGCTTGTTGGACTGCTTCCAGAATTTTACCTCTGAATCTTCCCGATCGTACCAGCCGTTACCTACGATGCCGTGATCAGAGGGCCATTTGCCCGTTACGTAGCAGCTCTGGCTGGTGGTAGTAACGGCCGGAAGTACCGGCTTGATAGGGGTCAGGTGCCGCCCCTGGAGATACCCTTTCAGGAAAGGAGTATGCTCTCCAATAAGATTGGCACTCAGACCAACAATATCTATTACAACTGTCTTTTGCATTCTATATTAATCCTCGTTCAACTGATTGACTACCCATGCTACTTCACGAACTATGGATTCGCCAATTGGTTTTTGAATTTCGGACGGGAGTACCCCCCAGGTGTAGGTTTCTACTTCGAGGTGTCGGGTGAATGGGTACTGCTTCTGGATGGCCAGTGTCTTTACAATGTCGTACTGCGTCGAGTCCAGCGAACCATAGGTATTTATAAATAGAGGTACGTGGAAGTGAATCCGCCACTCACTATGCTGTCCTTTCCAGTCGGCCAGAGCCTCCGGTAGATCAGGGTACTTCTGGAAGCTGCCATCCCCGTTACGTGCCACTACCTGGTGGAGGTAAACGGGTTCATCGAATTGACGGATCGCTTTTATTTTCTCGTCGGCATCCTTACTAAGATCCATCCGTACTGCCGAACTGATTTGGATACGACCTACCTGTATTCCTACAGTATCGAGGCGGTCCAATACATCCTGAGGCTCTTCGTAGCCTACGGCGAAGTGACACACATCAAAGCATAGCTGTATGTGGGTGAGTATAGCTTCGCGAGCTTCCTCTTCCCGGAATCCGTACTTCTGCTGCAGGTAGGGGATACCCTGGGGCAGCAGGTAGTCACGGTACCAGTCTACAAACTCCTCGGAGTTTTCGAGCAGTCCGTCCGGCTCCGGTTCTATGTCCAGGTGCATGGTTTTACCCGTTTCTCTTTTCAGTTCTACGAGTGTATCCGCAACCAGGATAATGTTATTGGTGGCCGTTTGCATGGCAGATTTAGTAGCCGCCTCATCCTTCCACCAGAAGCGGTAGGAAAGGGGAGAGGTAGATACACCACCATCCATGCCATTGGGCAGGATCTGAGCCAAAATATTGAACAGCCGCTGGGTATAAAGGGTACGGTCGGTGGTAGTCCAGTCGGGGCTATGTACATCGTCCTTCACCCGGGTATTATGAAAGCCCCCGTAAGGAAAGCCGTTCATGTTGAATACGTACACGTCCTGCTCCCGCATCCAGGCTTGAAACTCAGCCAGCCGATCCGGATCACTCAGTTCGATGGAAGCGTCATTGGCCAGTCGGAGTCCCAGGGCAAAAGGTTGGCCGGGAGCGAGTTGCTGACGGATAAAGGGGATATTCTCCCGCAACGCCTGGAAATGGTCGTTCCATTGCTCGCCGGGATGAATGTTACTGCAATAGGTCAAGTGTCCGTGGGGTGTTTTCATACAAGCGAGGAGTTGAAAGTTTCGAGGTAGTCTACCGATTCGGCGATGAGTTCGGCGTCCATTTCGTGCACTTCCACTCCTCTACCTATCTCCTGCAGGAGCATGATCGTCAGGCGACCGCCCAGGTGCTCCTGGAACTCGTGCAAACCACCCCGCAGCAGCTCTTTATCATTCTCGGATAGAGCCGGGTGATATAGTTCAAAGCCCAGCCGGTTCATCAGATTCAGTATACGCTGAAGACCTTCTTCGGATAGCAGCCCCACTTTCACCGAATACACACTATCCAACGCGATTCCAATCGCTACGGCCTCGCCGTGACGGATGGAGAAGTTAGTGAGGTACTCGAGCTTGTGCGCCGCCCAGTGACCAAAGTCCAGCGGGCGTGATGAACCAAACTCAAACGGATCGCCGCTGCGAATATGCTCTACGTGCATCTCAGCACAACGGTGGATAAGGTAGTCCATGGTAGCCTGGTCCCGCTGTGCCAGCGCTTCTGCATTCTGCTCCATCCATTCAAAAAAGCTCCTGTCCTTGATCAGGGCTACTTTGATGGCTTCGGACATGCCCGCCCGCCAGTCACGGTCGTCGAGGCTTTTGAGGAAGTCGCTGTCGTTAAATACGGCTACCGGAGGGGCAAATGAACCCAGAAAGTTCTTTTTGCCGTGGTAGTTGATCCCATTTTTAACACCTACCCCCGAGTCATTCTGTGAGAGCACGGTAGTCGGGATACGAATATGCTTGACGCCCCGGTGGGATACCGCCGCAGCGTACCCCACTAAGTCAAGCATGGCACCACCTCCCACGGCTATGACGAACGAGTGCCGGTCAATGCCGGAAGTATCTACGGCTTGTACAATGCGTTCGAAAAGCGATGGGTCATTTTTGCAAGCTTCGCCGCCGGGTAATATCATGATCGATTGTACCAGTTGTACCTCATCGGCCAGCGGAGCGAAGTAATTGGTAATATCATCTACCAGATCTGGATAGTGATCTACCAGGCCATCGTCCACTACGAACATAGCCTTACGCTTAAAACCGGCTTCACCGTAAGCGCGCAGGAAGTCGCTCAAAGTGGTATTTTGAGGAGAAAATACTCCCTGAGTAAAGAATATTGAGTAGTTAAATTCTACCTGAAATCGTTGATGTAGGGGTTGCATATATTGGGTATCAGACACTATGTCACTGCAAAAATACGGGCTAATTTTAGGGAAATGGGCAATAGTACTACTACAATCAGCGCCAGGTGCCAGTTCCCGAAGGCCATGCACCAGGCTGCATTCATAATAATGAGCGAAATAACGCCCGCTTTTACTGCTTTTCCTATCATAGGCCCGATTGGATTATTAATGGCATCCAGTAAGGGACGCCCCACCATCCAGGCATGGGAAACTACCAGAGGTAAGGCCAACGGACCATTTCCATTCATAAAGGCCACCACCAGCTGAACTATGTGAACCAGCAAATAGAGAGCAGCGGCTATATATAACGTGCGGCGCTTGCCACCGTGTACTTCGTCCTGACTAATGAGAGTAATGGCTCCAATGTAAGCCACCGGTATAAGCGCCAAATAGCCCCAGTCGTGTAACGTCTGGGGGATCGAACTCATACCCAGTAGCAGGTTGCCGCCCCGGCATAGTCCCATTAGCAGCGGCCCGAATACGGTATAATGCTTCGCCCACTTGTCATATACCAGGGCACCAATAGCAACCAGCGTAGCGATGGAGGCACTGAGCGTACTATACATACCGGCAAATGCGATACCAAGTACCAGGAGCAGTACTCCAAACGTAGTGGCTGAACTCCGGCTTACCCTGCCACTCGGGATTGGGCGCTCGGGACGTTCGACAGCATCCAGATCGGCGTCAAACACATCATTCATCACCACACCACCACCATACAGGCCGAGTGTAGCCAGCAGGAGCGTGCCGGGGGCAATATAGTTGGAGTAGTAAGTAAACTGCGCAATGGCTACTCCGGCCAGTATATCGGCCAGAGCAGTAACCAGATTGGCCGGACGTGTTAGCTGTAGATAGGCTTTAAGTTTGCTCACGTTAACGAATTACGAGTGAGTCTTTGGCAACCCGCGGTTGCTGTCCGCCCCGCAGGATGGTATTGCCGTTGAACTTCTGGCTTTGGTCTACGGATACTCCATTCTCAAAATCTGCTACGTCGATCTGACCACTCAGGCCGAAGGCGTCGATGGCGTTCTGGTAGGTCACCTTCCGGATGGCTTCGTCGGAGATACCGCTCATCTTCATCAGGGCGGCCGTCTTGGGTATAGCCAGCGGATCAGAAATACCCCAGTCGGCGGCGGAGTTGACCATGATGCGCTCAGGACCGTACTGCTCTACTACTTTTACCATCCGTTCGTTACCCATCTTAGTAAACGGATAAATAGTAAAAGCGGCATAGAAGCCCTGATCCAGTACGCTCTTTACGGTCTCTTCGTTGTTGTGATCTATGGTCACCCACGACGGGTCCAGTCCGTGCTCCAGCGCTATGGCCATGCTGCGCTCGGTACCTTTTTTCTTGTCACGGTGGGGGGTATGTACCTGTACGGGTAGCCTGGCTTCTTTAGCCAGTTCAAGTTGCGCCCGGTAGTATTTTTCTTCGGCGGCCGTCTGGTCATCAAAGCCTATTTCACCCACACCTACCACGCCTTCCTTGTACAGGAACAGGGGGAGGATCTCCATGACCCGCTCGGCCAGGGGCTCATTATTGGCTTCACGGGAATTGAGTCCGATGGTGCAGTAATGCTTGATACCAAACTGCGATGACCGGAAGCGCTCCCACCCTACGAGGCTGCTGTAGTAATCTTTAAAGGATGAAAGGCCGGTCCGCGGCTGTCCCAGCCAGAAGGCGGGCTCAATGATAGCCACAATCCCCGCATCAGCCATGGCCTGGTAGTCATCGGTAGTACGGGAGGTCATGTGAATGTGTGGATCAAAGAAGCGCATGCCCCGGATAAGCTCCTGGTATTCACTCCAGTTCATGTCGCGGTGCGTGCCTACCTGATCGCTTTCTTCAAAGTGCGAGGGGTTCTGTTGTAATTCGTTATGGTTACACATACGTGTTTAGGTCTGTAAATTCAAGTTGGGCCCAGGTCAGGGTACCGTGCTGTACGGCTTTTTCCAGATCAGGGTGGGAGGCCAGTAGCTGATGCGCCGGCTCATAGTGGGCGTGATGACAGGCAAGGGCTGCCGATTCGCGGTCGTAGGGCTGGCTGGATCTAAACAGATGCTCCATATCTTTTAAAAGTGCATCGTCCATAAATTTACTCACCAGCCGCCATACCTGAGGAGCCACCTTACGGCCGGCGGCCCAGCGCTCGTGAGCAAAGTCCGATAAGGTACGCGCCAGCGGTTCATTGGCCCTTTCGTCCAGCCCTACTATGTAGTGTATAGGCTTGTCGTTAAAGATTACTTTCAGGACCAGCTGATTCCAGGCGGGGTCGGTAAAGTGTCGGGACGGGTAGGGGTTGTGCAGGGCGATGGCATCCAGTACCACCCCCATATTAGATCGTACGGCATCCGTAGCCCGGAAGAGCCACTGCTCAGGGTATTCCAGCAGGGGCAGGGCCGAGTACAGGGCTACGAGTTCGTTCATTTCGGCCGTATCAAAAAGAGTATCTATATACCTCGTATATTCTTCTTTCCCTGAAGCATCCAGGCAAGTAAGCAACCACACTCTGCCTAAACGTACTACCGTCCAGCCTTCAATAGAAAATCCGGGCAGCAGCTTGCTGATCTCGAGGCTGTGGGCTACATCCATGTCAACCACACGTTTGGACAGAATCCGGGGAGCGGCCACAAAGGCAGTCATTAATTCGCGAGGCTGAGCCAGACTTTTTTCATTCAGCCATTGCTGCTCGGTGGTAGTCAGGTTTTGCTTAAGAACCTCCCAGAGTAGATCATTTATTAGTAGACCAGGCATAGTGGTGGCACAAAATGTAATACAATTAATATTGGGATTTAGGACTATATTCTAGTAACGAATTTAGAAATAGATGCGTTTCCAGAGGCTGCAATTTACACCCATTTCTGCTTTTCTGGAGTGTACAAAAAATGACCTTACTCATACTAAAAGTCAAATTCCACAACCTCAGAGTCATTCAGCAAATACTTCGTGAGCTTTTCGTGTTGTTTTTCGCTTCCCTGAAGGGTCCAGTTGCCACTGATGCGGTCACCAGTGCGGTTCTGCTTACCCCGCATCACACCTAGATTATATTCACGGAACAGCTCTTCGTAGCGTTTGAGGGTTTTTTGCTGGTACCTGGTTACGATGCGATAGTTCCGGATCTGATTCCGGTTCTTCATGAAGCTTTGCAGTGGTATCAGGGCAACCAGTGACAGGATGACGAGGGCGAAGGTGAAAAAGGCCATTTCGTAGTAGCCCGCGCCGATGGCCATGCCCATTGCGGCCGTTACCCACACGGCCGCCGCCGTGGTAAGTCCTACTACCTGATTTTGCTCCCTGAATATGATTCCACCGCCAATAAAGCCAATACCCGTGATAACATTGGCGGCTATACGACCGGCATCCAGACTGACTTTGATCGATAGTAGCGTGAATAAGGTGGACCCCAGAGATATCAGGATCATAGTGCGTAGGCCAGCCGATTTGCTCCGGTATTCCCGTTCCAGACCAACTATGGCACCAATGACAAATGCTAATAGAAGTTTTATGAGATCTTCCGGTGACAGATACATAGGTTGAGTTAGGGGATGATAAGTACATAAAGCTCCGGCCAAGTTCCCAATGGTACCTGGCCGGAGTTATATAACTAAAAAAATATACCTATTGCTGTTTTAGCTATTCATCAGCTCTTCAATTTCCTCAGCTTCAATGGGTATATCCGCCATGAGGTCTTTGTTACCGTCGGCGGTGATGAGGATATCATTCTCCAGACGAATACCCAGGCCTTCTTCGCGGATGTAGATACCCGGCTCGCAGGTGAATACCATCCCCGGCTCGAAGCGACGGTACTTGTTGCCTACGTCGTGCACGTCGAGGCCCAGGAAGTGGGAGGTACCGTGCGGGAAGTACTTCTTGTAAGCCGGTAGCTCGGGGTCTTGCTTTGCGATATCTTCTTTGGTGATTAGTCCCAGTCCGATCAGCTCATTCTCCATCACCTTACCTATCTCTACATGATAGTCGTCCCAGATGTTGCCGGGTACCAGCATGGATTTGGCAGCTTTGAATACCCGCAGTACCGCGTCATATACCTGCCGCTGCCGCTCCGTAAAGCGACCATTAACCGGGATGGAACGGGTCAGGTCGGCATTGTAGTTGGCGTACTCGGCCGCTACGTCGAGCAGCAGGATATCACCGTCCTTGCAGGGTTGGTTGTTCTGAAGGTAGTGGAGTACACAGGCGTTGGCCCCCGATGCGATAATGGGCTGGTACGCAAACCCACGCGAACGGCTCCTGACAAACTCGTGCAGCAGTTCGGCCTCTACTTCGTATTCCATTACGCCCGGCTTCACAAACTTCAGCAGGCGATGGAATCCGGCACGGGTAATGTCACAGGCCTCCTGCAGGAGAGCCAGTTCCTGAGGCTGCTTAATGGCACGCAGGTAGTGCATAAGCGGAGCCAGACGGTCCAGCTGGTGGAGGGGGTACTTCTCACGAAACTCCTGAACGTAACGCGCTTCGCGGGTCTGAACGGGGGAGTCGTTGCGGGTATGCTCGTTGGTATTGAGGTACACACGCTCGGCTTCGAAAACAATGTTACGAAATACCTGTTCGAACTGATGGGTCCAGAATATAGTCTGGATCCCTGATACTTCACGGGCTTGCTCCTTGGTCAGTTTTTCACCCTCCCACACGGCTATGTACTCATTGGTTTCACGCAGAAACAGGACCTCCCGCATTTTCTCATCGGGATGCTCAGGGAATAAGACCAGCCTTGTTTCCTCCTGATCTACACCCGTGAGGTAAAACAGGTCAGTACTTTGCCGGAAGCCCATCGAACCGTCGGCATTGGTAGGCATGATGTCATTGGCATTCAGGATGACCATTGACTTGGGTTTCAGGATACTTGCTAATCGGCGACGGTTTTCTACAAAGAGGGTTTTATCAATAGGTAGATAGCGCATGGTAGTTTATTTATGAGGAACACTTTTGACGAATCAATTAATTAATTACGTTTAACTCCCTATAGTCTTGTCGGGTTTCGGATAGATCACCAGAAAAGTGGAATACTACAGCAAGTCAGGCACTATAATTTTACAGCTTAAAGCTATTGATTGACCAAAATTACAAAACATTACCAAACTAATTTTCCCTGATTGTATGAAAGCCAGACTTCTCGGTATACTGCTTTTTCTACCCCTATTCCTTTCTGCCCAACCCAAGTACTGGATATACCTGAAAGACAAGAACGCGGCCGACCAACCAGCCATCTCCGAAACTACCATGCAGAACCGGAAGATGTTGGGGTTGGCCCTATTTGACGAGACGGACCTGCCGGTGCAGGCTGCCTACGAAAAGGAGCTCACTCAGACTTCCGTTACGATCATCAATCGCTCCAAGTGGCTGAATGCCGTGTCGGCTACCCTCACGCCCGAGCAGGCGTTCCGAGTGTCGAAGCTCCCCTTCGTAACCGACGTAGTACCTATGACCTCCGGCTTCTACATAGCCCGTACCCAACCCGTGGATAAAGCGCAACTGGCACCGGTAATGGCGCAGGTACAGTCCGAGGCATTTCTACAATCGGGCTATACCGGCAAGGGGGTGACCATCGGTGTGATCGACGCGGGTTTTTACGGAGCTGATTCGTCCTATGCCCTGCGTGATATTTTTACCGGCAAGCGTATTCTTGGTATTCGTGACTACGTCAAGCGTGACCGCCCGGCTTCACTGCTGTACACGACGGCCGAGTCATTCTCGGATGTACACGGTACCGAAGTAATGGCCGCCATTGGTGGTATGGACAAGAATGACAACATCCAGTACGGTATGGCCATGGATGCCAAGTTTTACCTGGCCCGTACCGACTACTCGTTGCGTGAGTGGCGGGGCGAAGAGGACAACTGGATCGCCGCCATGGAGTGGATGGACAGCCTGGGGGTGCGCCTGATCAATACTTCACTGGGTTACGCCCGCGGATTTTCGGACCCCAAAGAAAATTACGAAACCAAGCAGATGGATGGCAAGACCAGCGCCATCAGCCGTGCGGCCCAGATGGCTTCGGACAAGAAGGGCATGCTGATTATAGTATCGGCCGGTAACGAAGGCGAAGACAAAAACTGGCGTATTATTTCGACTCCCGCGGATGCCAAGGGGGTACTTTCTATCGGGGCTACCAACCAGCGGCTCTGGAACAAGATCGGGTACAGTAGTGTAGGACCGGAGTTTTTGCCGTACCTCAAGCCTAATGTTTCCTGCTTCTCGCTTTATGGTACTTCGCTGTCGGCACCGGTCATTACGGGCTTTGCGGCCTGTCTGATGCAGGCTCACCCCGAGCTGAATAATAAGGAACTGATGGAACTGATTGAGAAGTCGGCGCATCTGTATCCTTATGGCAATAACTACGTGGGCTATGGTGTACCTATGGCTACCCGGGCGCTGGCGCTGGCGAAGGCTCCCTATATGCCCTCTAATGGTACTACCGTCAAAGCCAGCGGAAAGAACATAGATGTGCCGGTCAATACCAGTGAGAATATGGCGGTTGTTTATCGTAAGAAGAATAAGAAGGATGTGATTACTCAGCAGGTGGCCAGGGTGCAGAACGGCGTGGTATCCCTGAAGCGCCAGAACGGTGAGGAGTACACGACCATTGACCTGAAAGATCAGGTGATAGAGGTGGCCTGGGAGTAATCTTCCTGATATCATCTAAATCAATACTTATTTCATCCAATGGGCAGGCTAGACCTGCCCTATTTTTTAGTGTACATTTGTACCATGGAAAACACAATAGCTGTCATATTTGACATGGATGGCGTTATCTGCCATACCAATCCGTACCATTCGAAGGCATTCCGTGAGTTTTTTGCTAAGCGTGACCTGTCACCTACCGATGAGGAGTTTGCCCAACACATGTTTGGCAAAAGCAATAGCTACATATTAAGCCACTTCCTGCAGAGAGAGGTAGTAGGTGAGGAGTTTAAGCAACTGGAAGACGAAAAAGAAAGCCTGTTCCGTACCATCTACGAGCCTCACATAGAGCCCATTGGCGGGTTGCTGGAATTCATTGGTGATCTTAAAAATAACGGCGTCAAAACCGGGGTGGCCACCTCGGCTCCCTATGCCAATCTGGAACTGATCATCACTAAGCTGGACCTGCGAAAGCAGATGGAGTCTATCCTGGCCAGCGAAGACGTAAAGAAGCACAAGCCCGATCCGGAGGTGTACCTGACCTCAGCCCGGAACCTGGGAGTGGAGCCAAAGCAGTGCGTGGTATTTGAAGATTCGTATTCGGGTGTTTCGGCGGCCCTTAATGCGGGTATGAAGGTAGTGGGAGTACTTACCTCCCACACGCGCGAAGAGCTGCCTCCCTGTAACCTATATATTGAGAACTATAACGAGATGTCGTTTGCGAAGGTAAAGGAGCTGTTCTAAGTTCTGCCCGCGCTCCGCTAGCCCTGATTTGCAATCAGGCTCCGCCCGGCAAGAGGCTCTCTTCCAGCGTTTTCAACGTGGAAGAAACTACATCGCGTCGCAGACGCTATATAATGCAACACCCAATTATAAATTGGGGTTAGCTAAGTCCGTTTTCAACACGACAAATAAAGAAGCCCGACTCTATTTCAGACCGGGCTTCTTTATTTTCATACTACTCTTTGTATATCAGTTACTGACTTACAATTAGAACTCCTCGTCAATGAGCTCTTTATTCATGACGGCTCCCGCTTTATTACCCGCGGCCACGGCGGAGGCCACCGACCGCATGGGATACGCGTTATCACCAGCGGCATATATACCCTTTACAGTAGTTCGCTGAAATTCATCTACTTTGATGAGTCCATGATCCGTGAGCTCGCATCCAAGTTCCACCGGAATAGTACTGTGTAGCTCAAAGGGGACCCGGGCGAACAGGGCTGAAACAAAGTAGCTGGTGCCACCCTTCAGTACCAGATTTTGGATAATACCCTGTTCATGTTCTATCTGCAGGATCTCCTCTTCAACAATCTCAACCTCTTTACTTCTCAGCGTCTGGATTTGCTCTTCGGTCAGTGTAGAAGTACCATTGGTAAAAAGTACCAGATCCTGACTCCAGTTACTCAGGAGTTTAACAAATTCATAACCCATGTCTCCGTTGCCCAGCAAGCCGATCTTCTTGTGGCGTACTTCATAGCCATGGCAGTAGGGACAGTGTAGTATCGATATACCCCAGCAGGCGGCGAACCCTTCTATATCAGGCATGAGATCTCTGACACCGGTGGCTAACAGGAGTTTCTTAGCGGTAAAGGATTCACTCTCAGTAATTTCTACTAAGAATTTATCTGCCTCCCGGCTTACCTTATTTACAACCGAGTCGCGAAAGGTAACGGTCGGGTAACTAAGTACCTGACTGATGGCTTTGTCCCGAATGGCCTGTGGTGTTTCTCCATCCTGCGTAATAAAGTTGTGTGAATGTGGGGTCTGGATATTGCAGGGGCTACCGCTATCAATCAGAAGTACCTTGCGTAATGAGCGCCCTAAGGCCATGGCGGCGGAAAGTCCGGCGAAGCTACCACCTACTATTACTACATCATAATCCGTTGTTCTGTCTTTCATTGTTTCTATTGAATTGGTAGATTCAAAAGCATTGAGTTAAACAAATGTAGGTAATATCTCCCCATAAATGCAACGATGTTGCATTTATGGGGAGATATTATTTTTTAGACGCCTGAAGTAGTTCAATTAAATTATCGAATGAAAGAGAGTATTTACTTAATTGTCACTAAATGATTGCTTTGGGAGCAGAAGGTCATAGCCTTTCAAATCTTAGCGTTTTCTGTCCACTACGGTCTTCTTCTCCAAAGTAGTGGTGCTGTAATTCATAGAAGTTGGGGAGCGTGAGTTTCTTCCCGGATATCTCCACCGGATATTCAAATAGAGTAGGCATACTACTGCTGAACATAGACCGGGAGATAAAGATGGAGCCGCCCTTCAGTTCATAGCTATAAAAGCCACTACCTATTTTTGGAATCAGGTACCCGCTGGCGTTGGGAGCCTTGCCTCTTCGTACATTTATTCCATCTTTATTGATAATAAGGGTATCCTGCCGGACGGTGCGCTCCACCCAGGTACCCCGAAGGGAGGCAGGCGTAACCGTATCGGTGGTGCAGCTACTGATTAGTAACAGCCACGCACCCAGCATGAGTATTTTCAGAGGTAAAGAAGTCTTCATCGTTGTAGGTTTAGTTAGGTTATATCTTATAGACTACCTTCCTCCAGATAGGGTTGGAAGCACTACTTAAATAAGTTGTCCCTTAACGGTCCCGGTTGATAATAAAGCTACTTTCCTGCCGGGCAAAGCCTACCTTGGGGTAGTACTCCATAGCAGCCGGTACCGACAGCAGAAGTACCATGGACTGCTCGCCGACCTGCTCTTTGGTCATTTGGATGAGGCGCTTACCAATGCCCATCTTCTGATAAGCGGTACGTACGGCCAGATCCGCCAGGTAGCAGCTCCACACCCAGTCGGTGATGGAGCGTGCTACTCCTACCAACAGCTCACCATCCCAGGCCGTGATGACCAGGTCGGAGTTTTGGTACATCTGCCTGATCCGTTCTTCGTCGTGCGTTGGGCGGGGTAGGGAAGCCTCCTCGTAAAGAAAAATGACCTCTTCGGGAGTTGGTTTGCGGTCGGTATGATACGTTATAGCCATGGTGTTTCTTTTCGTTGCTTATCTGAATCCAAATAAAAACGGAAACAGGAAAGTAACAATAGCCGCCCATAAAAAATAGATGGGTAGATAGGCCGCCATAACCCGACCCACTTCGGCTATATCTCCTCGACGGGTTAACACGCGAAAGAGCTTTAAGGTTACCAGTGCCAGATTCACCAGGATCAGAAGATTACTACCCAGTACTACCGTACGGTTGGGCGTAAAACCCCATTCTGAAATCCGGAACAGGATGGCAGAAATTGCAATGCCGTTGACGATGATGGTCACCGCCGAAAGCAGAAACAGTAGCAGAATTTCGAACCGGTAGACTTCGGAGCGGGTACTTTCGGTGATGGAGAAGAAAATAATAGCCATGACCCCCACGAGCAGAGCATTGAACAGGAGCAGAAACTCCCGGTCGTTGTAGGGGTCTTTCTGGTACATGAGAATAGCGATCAGGTAAGCGACCAGGGTCACCAGCACCAGAGGGCAAAAGATCCGGGCAATGACGGGCGATACCTTATTGACCAGTTGAGGGTTGGTCTGGGTGAGGTAGGTGCCCAGCAGGGGAGCCGCGGGAAGACCAAATATTACCACGTACTGAACGTAGAACTCTTCTATCCTGAGGCCAATCAAGGCGAAAAGATTAATGGTAATCCCGGTCAGTACTCCACCTGCCAGTAAGATCAAACCGGTCATGATAATCAGCTCGCCATTAAAACTGAGGTAGTCGAGTCGTTGGCGGAGGTCGTGGCGGAAGCCACCCGCAAAGGCTACACACAACAGCGACCAGAGGAACAGGGGCATGTGCAGTCGGGACAGGATCAGCGTATCGCTCTTGTCTGTACCCGGAAGCAGGTTAATAAAAACCAGGGCACCGAGCAGTGCTCCAACCAGCAGAAGTAGGCTTTGTGAGTCTGCGTTTCGTTTCCAGACAAAGTAGGCGATCAGGAATGGGAATACGATGAAGCCTACGTTGCGGGTATAAAAGAACTCTTCCGGAATGGACAGGATCTCTGGCAACTTAGCCACGGTACCCGCCATCAGTGACACTACCAGTATGAACAGCAAATCTTTGCCGCCTCCCCACGACAGACCTTCCTCATCGTAGTTTAGGCGTGCGTTCCAGAAATTGGCGTATGGATTTTGGCTCAACTGTGGGTATAGGTCGTTGAACTCCCGCTTAAATATTGGCTTGTTGTTCCGGTACAGTTTTTCCAACTGACGGGGATTGTCCAGGTTGGCAATGATCTCGTTTTTCATAGTAGGTTTAGTCTGGTTAAATGTTTTTATAAGTAGTGATATGTTTGCTGCAAAGCTTACGGTTGGACTACGCTAAGTCCTCCATCATGAGGGCTATCTTATCGGCCAATTCACCCACGCCCAGCGCTGCCCAGATAATAAAAAAGCCCAGAAGGATTTTCAGGAATCCAGGAATTGAAATCCCGGTCTTCTCCCTAATTAGGGCAGCAACAGGTGGAAAATAGATGAATGAAAGAAGCACAATAAAGACTCCAAAGAGGGGATCATTACCCCAAAAAGTATTGATGACGCCGATGGCAAAAAACAGGAAGCCAAATGACCAACTGATGATGTCCGGTATGTTAAGCTGTGACTTCATGTTTCTATCTCTTTAAGTAGTTTAAAATAGAATTTTCTATATATCTACCTTCTGCACGTTATCGCTCATTTCCAGATCAATCAGCAGGTGATTGGGATCAATACCGGCACGGGCGGGCTGTTCAGGTACGTTGAGAATAAATGTCTGCTTACCGGAGCGGATGCGGTGCTTCTGCAGGTGGAGTACTTTTGCCGATGGCTCACCTTCTGCACGCGGGGCATAGACTCCGATTTCAATCCAGTCTTGTATAGGGATGTTTGTCTCCCTGCCTACGCTGTCGACGGTTACCTTCCATGCTTCCACATCCAGCTCTACCTGCCAGGTTCCTGCCGGGGTTTGCTTCGCGGTAGCGTTCTCTGTTTTGAGCTCCCAAAAGGTGTTGGCCGCAAAGAGGTCGTGCACCAGGTAGTGCAGTGAGTCCGGCGTTACCGCCTGCAGCTCCCGATAGAAATCCAGAGTCGTCAACAGGGGTGGTTCGGCGGGGATTTCCTTTAACATGCCCCTAAGCGCGTTGTTGACTCTTTCTTTTCCAATGTAATGCCTCAATGCGAAGAGCGCGAAAGGCCCCTTGCGATAGTTCATGAACCTGTTATTAGACCTGAGCAGGGGAGGAGCCGCCCGCGAGCGGGGTACCTCATACTCCTGCCGCATCTGGGATAGATATTTGAGCAGATGCTCGTAACCCAGTGTTTCTTCCACTACCTGCATAGCCGAGTAGGTAGCGAAGCTTTCTACGAGTAGACCAGTTCCTTCGACTGCAGCAGGAGCCAGACGAAAGCCCCACCACTGGTGCGCCACCTCGTGGGCCATGATGTGGTACGGAAGGTCGAGCCCTCCCGGATCTGGTTTCATCAGAGAGTACCCTTCCGGGTAGTCAATCGTCATCGCCTCAGCGTGCATGCCCCGGCCGGGACCTGGCCGCTCCAGTACCCTAAAGTAGGTGTACGGGTAAGGACCGAACTCCTGCGAGTAGTACGCCAGCGAAACCTGGACGCTCTTCACCATACGTTCCACGTTGGCGTCGTGGGTGGGGTGGTGAAAGATCTGAATGGTTACCGGTTTTGCGGTGCTGTCAGAACCCGCTGTAACGGCTGGAATCCACTGGGCTTCGCGTACCGCATACCTGGCTGAGAAGATGGCATATTCATGGCTAATAGGTGCATTGGTAACGTAGTGGAAGTAACGGCGCTCCTGTCCTGAGCCTGACGAAGGAGCTTCTGTCCAGGTACGGTGAAGGGCTCCGGGAGCCACGGCAATCTGATCCTTAGAGGTACCTACTACTGCTTCAAAATCCATCGGATCAGCGTGACGGGTGTCGAAGCGCGCGGCCTCATCGTAAAGAGAAGGCCGCTCCGGACGCGAAGCGAGTCCATACGTTTGTCGATCACGCTCGTCGCGCAGACGTCGGTTTTCTTGATAGCCGATGACAGGCATCCAGTCATCACTGTCTATATGACTACCATTCGAGACGACCGAGGCATCTACCCCTGCATTGCTGAAGCCACGGGAACCGATACGCATTTGAAAGCTCATTTGCACCGAATCGCCGGGCGCCAGCGGTTTTTGCAGGGAATAGATCCTGTACCCCAGCTCTTCGTCCAGAATGACTGGAGTAGCCGTGCGATTGAATGTAAAGCCTGTGATAGTGAGGTCTGGAACGATAGAAAGATGGATGGAGTCGATGGCGACCTTACTGCGATTTACGAGATAGTACGTGGCTTGCAGATCGGCCGCTCCCTCGTCAGGATATAGCTCAGCCTTTACCTGGGTACGGGCCAGTGCTGGTTGAGCGGTGTGCTCGTACTTCCCGTAGCGCCGCTCGTACTCCGCGCGCATCTCCATCTTCGCCTCATTAGTAGTATATTCATTCAGTATATTGGTATTATAGAAAATGAAGCCACCGGATACGAGTACTAGAGCCAGAGCTGTATACAAAGCCCCTTGATGCTGCGCGAACCGGTGCTGTGCCAGCTGGAGCCGCGTTCGGAATCCACCTTCTTTGCTTCGCACCCAGAATAGGATAGCTATTACAGCCAGTAAGAGGCCCCACGATGCCCAATAGAACTTGAACCACAGCCACGGTCTGATGAAAGGCCCGAAGCCGCTCATGTCACTGTACGACCAGCCCGTGTCCGAGGCAAATACCAGCATTTTGTGCTCAACCCCAAGCATGGAAGCAAAGAGTATGTAACCATACGCGCCTAATGCTACCAGGAGACCCATGTACTTTTGATTCACTACGACATGGATGACAAAGACGAGCAGCGCGAAGAGGAGGTAGTTGGTAAGCTGAATGCCCAAAAGTGCCCTGATGTACACGTCGAGCTCGAACTGGTAATAATCCATGACGAGCTGATTAATGATTCCGGCTACCACCAGGAAGGCCATCCAGGTAGTGATAATGAGTGCCAGTCCTATGTACTTGCCCACGAACAGGACCGACTCGGGTACCGGTGTGGTATCGGAAAGTTCATAAAGTCCTGCCTCGCGCTCCCGCCAGACCAGCTCGCCGGCGTAGAAAATAGTGAGTAAGGGAATGATGATCCACTGGGTCTGGTAGCTGCTCAGCGGTGGGGCCAGTATTCGTAGTACCTCCTGCGTACGGGCAAAGAGCGGAACGCCAAACCACTCCATGTACTCAGTGGCAAAAAGTCCTGTACCGATGGAGAGAATGGCTACAAGGGTGAGTCCAGCCCTACTGCCAGCAATAGCCTTGAATGAGGCCCAGCCAATGGCTACTGTTTGAAGTACATAGGTGGAGAAAACAAAATTGCGCGTGACGTTCGGTATGGTAGTCCGACTGGTGGAATGGTTGCGTATGCGGGATGCTTCTTCTTGTGTCTGTGCGACGGGACGCACAGAAGCTTTACTTTTTCCCAAAAGATCTGACCATGTAGCGCCGGACGTAACGTGGGCCAACTGGAACCTGATGTACGTGAACAGGAGCGCGGCCACCGCAATGCCAAACCATACAATACGGTTCCAAAGCCAGGTACCTTCCAGCAGGATCAGCCGTGTATTATTCTCGATGGGTGTCCAGCCTTCCATCTCTACAATGATGCTGGTGCCGAGGAGGTCCATCAGACTGCCAAGTACTTTCCACTCAAGCGCGTACCGGACCGTAGTACCGCCAAACTGAGAAAATAGGATGATGACCAAGCTGGCGATATAGCTGGCAATAGCCCTACCGCTCAATGTAGCGAACAAAAACTGGATGGCTGTAACTGCTAATACAGTAGGCAAGGCAATGAAGCCAAAATTAGTCAGATAGGAGGCGAGGCGGAATGGGCCCAGCAACTGAGGCTTAGCACCGGGGCCGTAGAAGGAGAGTAGCATTCCGGCGTAAAGGGCCAGCATAATCAGGACATGCAGGGACAGAGCCGCCAGGACTCGAGCCCCCTGGTAGCTCAGCTTGCTTACGGGTAAGGTATAGGTAAGCGGGTGCATACGCGTCTGCCTGTCCCGGGTTGCCGCATCGCCGGTAAAAAGTCCACCAATGACTACCCATATTACACTGCCAAAGACCGTATAGAAAGCAATGGTACCGGGTGCATTCAGGTAGACTCCGTCTTCAAGCCTGACCATTCTCAGGATTAAAAAACCGAACAAGAGGAACACCATAAACAGGAGCCATGTCGAGACATGACTTAATTGATAGCGAAATTCATAGCGAAAGATGGTATGGAACTTCATAGCTTTATCTCCTTCCTGTTATCATCTGTTTTTTCTTCAATGAGCAGTTGGCGGGGGTCGATTACAATCAAGTCGGGCTTGTGAGGTACCTTGAGGGTAAGAGTCTGCTTACCAGAGCGGATGCGGTGCTTTTGACGGTAGAGCGGCTTGCCAGATTCTTTGCCTTGCTCTCTAATCCCTATTTCCACCCAATCATTCGTAGGAATTTCCTTCTCAACGCCCGCGCTGTCTGCCACCAGTTTGCGTGCCTGCAGGTCGAGTGTCACCTCCCAGGAGCCTGCCACTGTTTGCTTCGCCGTAGCTCCATCTATCTTGAACTCCCAGTACGTGTTCACCTCAAACAGGTCGTGCAGGAGGTACTGCAATGAATCTGGCGTTACCGCCTTAAGCTCCCGATAGAGATCCAGGGTTGTAGCCAGGGGAGCCCCCTGCTTTCGATGATTTTCCACCAGACGCCGCAGCGCCCCATTGACCTTTTTCTCGCCTAGGTACTCGCTCAGCGTGTACAGCGCGAAAGGCCCCTTTCGGTAAGACATGTACGGGTCGAGCCCCCGGAGCAGCGGTTCGCCCCGGCGGATCTCCGGGCGTATTTGAGACACTCGCAGGAAATCTAAAAGTCGCTGGCGCTCCTCGTGTCCTCTGGCGTTCTCCACGGCTTTTATCGCATAGTACCAGGCGAGGCTCTCAGACATCACCGGGGCTCCCTCGACGTTAGCATAAGGTACCGTCCACTGGTGAGCCATTTCGTGCGCCACTACGGCGGAAGGGAAATCCAGACTCTCCGGAGTATCCTTGGGGTGCCAGAGGGCAAATCCCTCCGCATAGGTGAGCATACCCCCTTCGGCGTGCATTCCCGTGCCGTTGCCTGCACCCTCAACCACACTTAGGTAACCGCGAGGGTAGGGGCCAAACTCCCTGGTGTAGTATTCGAGGGAGTTTCGGATGCTCCTGACCATTCGGTCCAGGTGTGCTGCGTGCTGTGGGTTATGGAAAATCTGTATGGTTACAGGCAGGCCAGAGCTATCCGGAGCTTTCCATTGCTCCTTAAGTACCGTATAGTTGGCAGAGAAGAAGCCCCACTCACCCCCGGCTGATCCATCAGTGGAGTAATGGAAGTAACGGCGTACTTGTCCTGAGCCTGATTGAGGGGCTTTCGTCCAGGTACGGCGGAGCGCCCCCGGTGCAACGGCTACCTGATCAGAAGCAGTGCCTATTACCGCTTCAAGGGTGCCACCCCCGGTGCCCTTATCCTCTCTGGCTTTGCGATCGTACAGGGAAGCGATCACCGGGCGTGGTTCAAACCCGTACTCCCGCCGGTCGCTGGCGTGGATCAGCTCGCGGCTCTTTTGGTAGCCAATAGCGGGTAGCCAGCTGTTCGTGAAGCGGGTACCGTTCGCGACCACCAAGGCGTCGATTCCGTTCTCGCGGAAGCCACGTGGCTCGACTTTCACCTGGAAAGTAAGCTGCACCGTGTCGCCGGGCATGAGCGGCTTATCCAGCGCATAGGTCCTGTGGTAATATCTCTCGTCAGTGAGTACTTGCTTAGCTGGCCGATCAAACTCAATGCTTACTGTTTCGACTCCGGGCACCGTAGTCACATGGATGGAGTCAATTGCTTTCTTGTTGTGGTTCACCAGGTGGTAGGTACCTATAATGTCAACTGCCCGCCGCTCTGGATAAATTTCGATGTTTAGTTTGGTAGCTGCCAGCTGGGGCTGAGGGGTATCTGAGTACTGCCCATAGCTTTGCTCGTAGGCAGCGGCCCGCTCCTTCATCTCGGACGCGGTGTGGTATTCGTTTAAAACATTGGTGTTGTAGAAAATAAAACCGCCCAGCGTCAGGATGAGCCCTACTGCCAATCCGGCAGTCCAAACCGTCGTGCGTGTGAGCCGCTGCCGCGCCAGCCGGAGTCTCACAGGGAAACTAGTCTCCCTGCCACGTACCCAAAGCAGTCTCGCTGTTACTGCAAGTAGCAGAGCCCATGCTACCCAGTAGCTTTTGAACCACAACCAGGGGCCGATGGAGGGTTCGAAGCCGCGCATCTCTGTATAGGACCATCCCGGACTTGCACCGTAGATGAGCATGTTATGCTCAACACCAAACAAGGAAGCTAGGGCGATAAATACAAAGGCAATGATCGCCACCAGGTGACCAATGTATTTCTGGTTTACCACCACGTGTACCACAAGGCCAAGCAGCGCGAAGAGGAGGTAATCGGTAAGCTGAAGCCCAAACATGATTTTCAGGTACAGTCCGATCTCGAAGTTATGATACCCCATTATCACCTGGGCGACCATGCCAGCCCCAATCTGGAGGGTGAGGAACACGACGAGCAGGAGAGCCAGTCCCAGGAACTTACCCAGGAAAGGAGCCCAGGCTGAGCCGGGCATTGTATCGGTGATTTCTCCCATTCTAGCTTCCCGTTCCCGCCAGACTAGCTCTCCGGCGAAGAAAACAATGAGGAACGGGATGATCACCCAGCGGCTCAGTTCATCGGCCAGAGAGGCTGTTAGTTCGGAGATGACCCGGATGGTAGTAGGTACCAGCGGATTACTTTTGGATTCCATCTGATCGAGTACCACCGGGATAGTGAGGAGCGGGATAAATGCCAGCAGGAAAAGCCCGGCCCAACTCGTCACGATTGATAGGAACGATGCCCACGCGATGGCGAACATCTGATGGGTATCGGTGATAAAATTGGAGCTCCTCTGCACCTGTGGGACGGAGACTGGTTTGATTGCAAGAATGCCGGGAGCGGCAGGTATTGGTGTTTGTACTTTCGCTGTGGCTGACTTAGAAGGAGTGAAAAGCTGCCTTATGCGCCTCCACGAGGTAATGCCCGTGCGATGGGCGAATCTAAAGCTCAGATAGGTGATTATAAGCCCTAGCAGGCCGATGATGATCCACAGGAGACGGTTTGTCAATACAATACCCTCCAACCCGATCAGGCGCCGGTTCTTCTCGATCGGCGTCCACATATGCGCGATATCTTCAACTACGAAACGGATACCGATCGGATCCAGCAAGGTGCCAAGGCCCTTTCCAAAAAGCAGAAAGGAGGCTACAAAGAAGCTCATGAACACGATCAGGAAGCTTCCAAAGTAAGCACCCATGGCACGGCCACTTCTTGCAGCCATAAAAAACTGGATGGCGGTAGCAGCAAAGGCGGTCGGGAGCGCAATGTAGGCGTAGGCCGTAAGAAAGGCTGCCGGTCGAAACGGACCGATCAACTCGGCATCAACGCCGGGCAGGTATACGCCCAGCAGGATACCTGCCTGCACGGCGAGCAGGATCAAAGCATTAAGAACAAGGGCTGCCAGAAAGCGTCCCCCCAAGTACTCAGCCTTACTAATGGAGGTTGTATAAATGAGCGGATACATGCCCGTAGCCACGTCCCGCGCTGCCGCATCTCCGGCGATGGGCGCAGCCAACACCAGCCAGATCAGGCTACCAAAAACGGTGGTCTTCGCAATTCCGAAAGGTGAGTTAAGAAAGAATTCAGAATAGAGTACCTCCGATACAGAGCCATCTCTGGTCATTAAAAAGTCCAGTACGAGTAGGACAATGACGAAGAGCCACGGCCAGGGTCGGCGTACCTGGTAAGCAAATTCAAATCGAAATATCTCCCTGAACTTCATAGGGCGACCTGTGGTTTGCGGTTGCCAATATGACCAGCCATCGTACTGAAGTACACATCTTCCAGATCAGGAGTTACGGGCTCAAAGCCATTACCGGGATCTTCCTCGTTGTAGATATGGACGACCGTACGTCCGCTCAGTAGTTTGGTCGATATGATTTTATGCTCACGCTCCAGCTGGGCTAGTGCACTCTTCTCGACTATCCGGCGCCAGATACGGCTCTGAAGCCCATCTATAGCCTTGAGCGGCTCCGCCTCGAGCAGGATTTCGCCCTTATTAATGATTGCCATTCGGGTACAGAGTTCGCTTACATCTTCAACAATGTGGGTAGAAAGAATTACGACACTGTTTTCACCCAGTTCACTGAGTAGGTTCAGGAAACGCACCCGTTCGGCGGGGTCCAGTCCCGCGGTGGGCTCATCTACGATCATCAGTTTCGGGTTGCCCAGCAGGGCCACCGCTACACCAAAGCGCTGCCGCATTCCCCCTGAGAACCCTCCTAGCTTTTGCCTGCGTACATCCCACAGGTTCGTTTGCCGGAGCAAGGCTTCCACTACCTCCTTTCGCGCTTGCCGTCCGGTAATGCCTTTAAGTATGGCGAAGTAATCGAGCAGATCCTCCGCCCTGGCCTTCGGATACACACCAAACTCCTGCGGCAGGTAGCCCAGTGTCTGGCGCACTTCGTCCTTCTGCTTCAGTACGTCTATGACAGGGCCTGTCGATGGGTCTCCAAGGCGGATGCTGCCTGTGTCCGGCTCCTGTAGGGTAGCCAGAATGCGCATCAGCGTGGACTTCCCGGCCCCGTTAGGCCCCAGTAGACCGTACATACCATTAGGAATAGAGAGGGTCACGTTTTTCAGCGCCTGTACCACACGCGTGGACCGGCCGGTCGGATAGCTCTTGGAGATGTTGGAAATTTGGAGTGTCATAGCGTTGGGTGTTAATAGCTTCGAGTTTGGGGAAAGAGGACTTACGGGTTTGTATAGCTTATAGAAGAAATCAGTAAGTGATTAATCAGGTCCGTTCAGGCCCACGATGAGGGTAGCTGCCAGCAGCAGTATATAGATCAGCAGGCTCAGTACATTGGCCAGGCTCTTTCGCCAGCCACCCTGATACCGCATGAAATCCAACAGGTAGTACACTAATCCTCCCAACGCACCTCCGAAGGGTACCGTGAGGAAGGGGAGTATCATCCAGGTCTTGGGGCCGGGATTTGGCTTGCCCCCAATAATCATGAAGATCAGTAGTAGAGTAGTAGCAATACCCGCTCCCAGTAGCATGCGGGACCGTAGCGGCCTGAGGTGAATGGGGGTGTTGGCAGAGGCGCTTTTGGTTGTCATGGTCATTACCGTTTTATAGCTTAGATACACTTTTGTAAAGTACTTTGAAATTCAAAGTAAGTGGGCAAAAAAAATGGACTACGGATTTCGGTTGTCCAGGATCAGGCGTTCGAGGGCATCCAGGTGGTTCTTAAAAGCTTCTTTACCGGCCAGCGTAGCATGGTAACGGGTATTGGGCTTCCGTCCCACAAACTGCTTCTCTACCCGCAGGTAGGCCGCCTCTTCGAGCGCACGCAGGTGGCTGGCCAGATTACCATCTGTCAGCTGCAGGGTTTCTTTCAGAAAATTAAAATCTACACTTTCCTCTACCATCAGTACCGACATTATTCCAAGCCGTGCCCGGCTCTCAAAATCCTTGTTGATATCTTTTAGGTATTCCTTCACATTCTCCATATAGGGCATCCGTTAGGCCTTACTCTCAAAATAAAATCAGGGTACTTAGTTAAGTACCTGTTGGGGTGACCGTTCGTACTTGTAGTACATGACAATACCGTATACTACATGCAGTATCCCAAAGCCGAAGGTCCAGGCTATAAATCCAAACTCCACGAAGAAGCAGGTAAGTAAGCCTAGTGCCAATTCAAAAAAGCCCAGGGACCGTATGTCGCGGTAGGTGTACTTGCCGCAGTTGATGAGGGCCAGGCCATAAAACACCAGCATCGATGGCGCGATCAGTGGGTAATACTGGTGGTACAGCAGTACCAGACAGAAAACGCCACCGGCCGCTAGCGGTATACTCAGGTTTACGACCACCCGCTGAGCCTGGTTATTCCAGACCGACTGCTTTACCTTATGGGCATTACGAGTAGTAAAGTAAACGGCCGTACTGATAGCCAGTATCAGGACCAACACGGCTACTGAGGCCAGGAACAACCCCGTCTCCTGCTTAGCCACTCCTTTGTACAAGTCCTGGTACTGTAAGTCACGACTACTCAGATGCCACTGAATAGCGGCGGCACCCGCCAGCGCCGACAGACCGGCACCTATACCGGATAGTCCGCTCAGGGAAATAAAGCGGGAGGAACGATCCATTATAGTACGGATCTCACGTAGGGCGGCGAGTTGTTCGTGTTGCTCAGTCATATCAAAGTACTTTGTGATTCAAAGTTAAAATGAATTTTCAGAATGTCAATAGCATCAGACGAAAAAAAGTGCGATTACTTTTCTCCCAACTCACCCAGGATCTGGATAGTTCGGGTGTCTTTCTCCCCGTTGAAGTAGTGGTCTAGTACCTGCCCAAATACCTGATTGTCGCTAACCTGACCAAATAAGGTCATGCAGGATTTTAGTTTAAGATCATCCGGCGTACCCATGATCTCCCGCGCCGACTTGTTCCGGACCGACAGCAGGGCTTCGGATACTTCCAGTAGACGACTACCGAGTGTGGGGTGGGAGAGGTAGGCAGCGGCCTCTTCTCTGGATTTGATGGCGTAGTAGCGGGAGGTTTCGGTTTGCCCTAATCCGAGGACCTGCGGAAAGATAAACCACATCCAGTGGCTCTGCTTTCGCCCATTACGAATTTCCCTCAGGGCATCGGAATATACTTGTTCCTGCGCTTCCAGGAAACGATCTAGGTCATACGTATCAATCATGGTGTAGTAGGTTAGATATACTTATTTGGTTATAAATAAGTATTCCTGAGTGTAGATCCTTTGGGTACGACTGTACCTCTTAATGTAAAGTTACCTTTGGCTGTCGCCAAGGCCTTTCCAGTACCAGCACCAGGGCAGTACCCAGTGTATAGGCCAGCATATCCAGCCACTCAAACTGGTGCCCAAGTACCAACAGAGCCAGCCGATGGTGCTGTATCCCCAGTTGCTCCACCAGATTTCCATATTGCAGGGACTCTACTAGGTACGCGAAGCCTAATGACCCAATGGCAGCCGGCAGTACCGGTACATTGATGAAGCCTCTGACCACGCAATACACCAGGATCACCACTAGAAAATCACCGCCGCAGGGCCGGATGATCGGGTCCTTCAGGTACTTCGCTATTATTACTTCAATGATAAAGAGGGCTATCGCCCACAGGACATACTTCTTCCTGAAAGTAAACATAATAGGACTCACTAAATCTGTGGAGGGGGTACTACTGTTTCAAAACCGGGAGTCCAAGTAAGTACAATTTCTTTGCTTTTCCGACTAGCCGGCCTTTCTCCCAGTAGTAATCGTCGGAGGCTAATCCGTCGAGCAGCAGGTCCAGGTCTTCCAGCGTGTAGGTCCGGGTGTTGGATACAGCACCATCCCAGGCAAAGAAGAGGGGAATGATGGGGATCAGGTACGTAAATACGATCTGCTGCCAGGTCAGCGGCCGGACCAGCGGCGTAATGAAGAAGGGAATCAGGAAGTTGAGCGGAAGCGCAATCCACCACAACCAGATGGGAAAGCTGTTATCGCTGATCTCGAATATACAGATAGGTTGTTTCTGCTCTTTAGCATCTCTCAGTATACCCTTCGCTACCTCCGGCCGCATGTGGTGCATACTGCCGACCATAGTCCGTACCCCTTTCATGGCCGGATTCACATCCGTGGCGTCGACGGGGGTAGTCAGGTACCTGACGGGCTGGTTCGGCTTATTATTGATCTGTTGGGCCAGCTCGAGGTTGGGGTACAGGTCGCTGAGTGTCAGGGTTAGATTCTGTATCCGGTGCTTCTGTCGGATGGTATCCACTACCTCTATCATCGGCCCGCCGCTGCCCGAGCAAAGGTCAACGATAGCCGGTGTAGTAGTATGCTTAAGCGCCCGGTGGATCAGTCCTGCCAGTTCGTCTCCTGATCCAAGCAGGCGGTGCATGACTACGATCAGCCGCGTTAGACTGGTCCGAAGCCAGTGGGGAAACCAGGCGAAATCTTCAAATTCAAATAGGTGTATGCGCTTCATGAGAGGGCTGTGGTAGTTTCTTTTCTGGCAGTAAAGCTATGCAATAGTCACACTACCTGAGTAGCCTGTCGCCCATTTTATTCAATATTAATTTAATATGAAGAGCTCTATATTTAGAAGGTACCATTCCCTTTGTTAAGGGCTATCCAAACGCCCTGATCGCCAAAGCCAATAATATCAGCGGCTCTGTCCGTAGTGAGATTAGCCACGAATCGGGGGTGACGATCTACCCGCCAGCCGCCTTCATTGATGCTGAAGTTCTTAATTACCCGGCGGGCCGGATGAAAGGTACCATCGCCCCTGCTCATAGCTACATAAACCCCATCATCACCAAAGCCTATGATATCGGCTGTTCTGTCGCCCGTCAGATCCACCAGAAAGCGGGGATGACGGTCTACGCGCCAGCCCTGATTGAAGCCAAACTCATTAAGTACCAAGCGGGGAGGCTGGAAGTTGCCATTGCCTGCGCTAACGCAGGTCCATACACCGTCATTGCCGAAACCTACTACATCAGCCCGGCCTTCACCGGTTAGGTCTGCCAGGAAGCGGGGATGCTGGTTGACCCGCCAGCCCTGGTTATAGCCAAAATTATTGATGACACGGCGGGCCGGTTGAAAGTTGCCATTGCCGTTGCCAGTAGCCAGCCAGACGCCATCGTCAAAGAACCCTACAATATCAGTCGGAAAGTCTCCGGTTATCTTAGCCACAAAGCGTGGGTGTTTGTCTACCCGCCAGCCCTGATTGAAGCCAAAGTTTTGAAGTACCAGTTGAGTAGGCTGAAAGGTACCATCGCTGTTGCTGATCGCGATCCATACTCCGTGGTTACCAAAGCCAACGAAGTCATCCCGGAAGTCACCGTTGAGGTCCACCATCAGGCGCGGATGCTTGTCTACCCGCCAACCCTGGTTGTAGCCAAAGTCGTTAATAACCAATCGGGCCGCTTGGAAGGTGCCATTACCCCCGTTGAGAGCCGTCCAGACACCGTCGTCGCCAAAGCCCACAATATCAGCTCTCTCATCACGGGTCAGGTTCGCCATGAGCCTGAGATGCTTATCCACACGCCAGTTGCCAGCCTTATATCCAAAATTGGCCAGTACAAAACGGGGAGGTTGGAAGCTGCCATTTCCATTATTTAGCGATGTCCAAACGCCGTCATCGCCAAAGCCTACTATATCGGAACGTCGGTCTCCGGTCAGATCCGTGACGAACCGGGGGTGTTGATCTACCCGCCATCCCTGCTCATAACCAAAATTATTGATGATAAATCGGGAGGGATCCGTTTCCGACTCCTGCGTGAAGCCACATTTATTGTTACCGGATAATCCAGCTACTCCGTTGAGGTAGCTGCCTGCGTAGAACTCCTGCTCCGGCGTAAGTACCAATGGTGGCGGCGTGAGGCTATCCGGTATCTGGTCGGGTAGGTGCGGGGCCAGTTCCGGGGGCAGGTACCTGGCCAGAAACATCGTCACAAAGTCAGCCGTGGCTTCATCCACCAGCTTACAGGTTCCGCGTGTCCGATCACAGGGAGTTGTTCCTTCGGGTAGGTAGTCCCAGTGCATTCCATTTTCAAAAATAATGCGGTGCTTGGGCGTGTTCAGCTTCTCCCACTGCCCATGGCCAAACATAGTCGTCAGTAAATCAGAACCACCGTGGATAAACAGCATCGGGATGCCCAGGGCATCAATGGGTTTGGGACCACCCGCCTGGATGTCCCAGTTGCCCCACACCCCACTGAGCGATACATAAGCTGACAGATCGTTCTGCAAAGCAAAGCGGCCGGAAAGCAGAGCTCCGTAGGAGTGGCCGATGATTGCCGTAGCCGGGGGGGCCATAAGTACCTCCCGGTACTCCCACGTCTGGCGCATCCAGGTGAGGGTAGCCGCTATCGCGGGTAGGGCCGGGTGATTAGGCGTAGCCGGATCAGTTCCACTTTCGGGTACATCCAGTGCAGCTACCACATAGCCTGCCCGGGCTAACTGAGCGGGCAACCTTAGCCATACCTTATAATGCTCTACCGCGCCGGGACAACTACCGTGTATAAACAGGACAAGGGGATAACGCCCACAGCCCGCCAGGAGAGCCCCCGAGGCGGGAGAGCCATCCAGACTCGGAAAGAAGACCCGCAGGTTGGCCGGTGTACCCTGGTTAGTTGTGTAGTCCCGGTGCCCGTAGAAGACAGGAGTCAGAGCATTGGGTTGCCATCCGATCGGACAGCTGGGAGGCGGGGGAATAGGCCACTTCCTCTTACGTGGTAAGTTCTTGGTGGCCGAGTGGTGGTCTTTGTGGGACCCCTCTTCAGGATGAAGTGTTTGATCAGTCATAGCTTTCCCCTGAGTAAGTGAATACAACGATCGAATACATGATCCAACCAGGCCCTGAGCCAATCCTGCTACTACATAAAAGTGTCCTTTATCAATCTGGATGCCTGTACTACTAGGTTCTATGTCAGTGGCCTGGGCGGTTGTGATTGTCTAATAAAGATACGGAGGTTTTGGATACGGAACCTAAGATTTTAGTGACCGGTACAGGGGGATTGGTTGATGGTAAGTTGCTGTTTTTCATAACTATTTTGCCTTTTCCGGCTTTACATGTATGTAGCCAGGTATGGCTACCAGGACAACCAACCATTTTAGAGATGATGCGGAAAAGAATTATAGATCAGGACCCGGGAAAAGCATCTGCTGCGGAGGGAAAGTGGCTGGATGTAAAAGACCTGGCTCAGGTAGAAGTGACTTCAGAGGATGAAGCCTTTCCTATCGAGGATGCATTTGAGACGTACGATGGTTCATCGGGCTGGCGGGCATCCGAGCCGGGCAAGCAGACCATCCGGGTTATCTTTGATGAACCACAGCGAATACATACCATTCACCTCTACTTTCAGGAGGAGCAACACGCCCGGACCCAGGAGTTTCTGCTACGGTGGTCACCGGATGAGGGGCAACCCCTGCGGGAGAATGTACGGCAGCAGTACAACTTCAGCCCCGACTCCTCTACCGAGGAACAGGAAACCTATACCGTCAACCTGGAAGAGGTAAAGGTAGTGGAGCTCACTATAATTCCGGATGTGGGTGGAGGTAGTGCTAAAGCGTCTGTTAGCAGATTTTTGATTGGCTAAGGAACTATTTCCTCGAGGTACCATAGTAGGTCTGTGGGGACACAGACCACGTATAGAATAGAATACCACTATCCGAAGGTTGTGAAGACACAACCCCCTGATAACGCGCCTGCTAAAACCTGCTAAAATAGAACTTAATAGCTTATTAAGGTATACTACTAACTAGCTCATAGATAGTGGTCGCCTAAAACTACTCTTTTCGTACCGCTTCCATGTCGGTATCCATAATATGGAGTACCAGGCCCACTACCTTGCGGGTGGATGGGTCGCGTTTGAAGGTAACCAGAGAGCCGTACTGGCTGGTAGATTTGAAAACGTCGGGCTTGTCCTGGGGGAGGAGTTTATTGGAACCATGACTATCGGCTTCGCCGTATAAGGCACCATCTGACACCTTTACCACAAAGTTGGTGATGAACTCAGTATTCTTAAACTGATAGGTACCTGCATACTCTTCCGGGGCACTAGTAACCAGGTACTTTGGAGCAGTTGTAAAGGAGAAAGTTCCTAAAACAGCAAGCAGAAACAGGCACGACAGTAGATTTTTCATAGTAGTTAGTAGTAAGTAGTTGTTGATAATACAGGCAATTTACAACGTAGTCGTATCCTTCACCTTCGCATCAAACACCCCCGTGATCACCTGCCCATTCCGCTTGATCTGTAAGAAAATGCGGTACTGGCCATCCTTGGGGAAGGAGTAGGGGAAGGTGATGCGGTTGGTATGCTCTTCGCCATTGTGGGTACTGCCCTTCATTTCCATACCCATTTCTTTCATCAGAAAGGTTTCGCGCTCGGCCGAAGACATGGTCTTGAGGCGGGCCAGGTACCGGTCTATGCTGTCGCGGAATACCTGCGGATTGGGGCGCTTGTAGATACGGGTGGTATCGGCAATGCGGCCTTTGAGCGTCTGCTCGGCGGCCATGGCGAAGGTGCCAACCGGGTGCAGGTGAATGTACACCGAGCCGTCGGATCGGACAATAGCCGCGTGCCCCGGCATACCCAAATAAGGCTCTAGCCTGGCCGGTGTACCATCGGGATTGAATACCTCAAAGGCCAGTTGGTAAGGCTTACCAGCTTCGAAGGTATTGCCTGAAGTACCTTCCCATACTACATAGGAGCCGTCTTTAAGTTTGGTCCTGGTACCTGGCGTACCACACACTACCACGTTTTCATCCAACGGTACCTGTTTTGGATTATTCAATGGGTCGGTTACGACGTAGGTATCTTCCTCGTCGGTGCGTTTGAGCGCGGTAGTAGTAGCAGCCAGTTCGGGTATCTCTACCGTGTCTACGATGGTTTCGGCAAAGCCCGATAGCTGCACAATATCCGCGTAGACCAGGTACTTGCCCGGAGGTAGTTTGGGTACGTAAGCCTGGAAGGTAGTACTGTCGCGGCGCTCGGGGTGAAGGTGCGCGAAGGCATCCAGCCCCGGAGTGCGCACCAGGAAGAGATGCATCAGCTTACCGTGGTCGGGTACGAGGGTACTCAGCATACTGCCCCGGCGCCGGGCAGCCCAGCCGGTAGTATCGATCTGCAGGCTGAATAGGCGCTGACCGTCTTCGTTGATGATTTTTGAAGTACCCTGCAGGGGCTTATAGATCCACTGGCGGTAGTCGGCGGCCCAGCTATCCCACCAGCTGCTACCCCCGTAGAGGATCACGGCACACACCACCGTAGCAATCCCCATGTTCATCCAGCGTTTGCGCTTCTGTGGCGCCGTAAGTACCTGTCCGGGTTTCATGATGCCGTCGCTGACGCTAGCACCAATGGCAGTTACCATCAGTAGTACCAGGAACAGCCCCAGCCCCGTCAGGAGCCAGCCCAGTCCGGCGGGCATGTCGCGCTCGGCAGTGGATACGGCCACGATGGGTACCACCAGTTGCCCTTTGCCCAGCTTGCCATCCAGTTCGATCTGCACGCTGGACGAGCCCCATTCCATCAGCCACACAATACCCTGAAACTGTCCCGGCTGTCCGGCTACGGGTACTATATCGTCGGGGGAGGGAGCCCCTTCGTCACCGGAGCGGAAGTAGATAGGCCGCGCCTGTACCGAAGTGATGCCTTCACTTTCTGAATAGACACTGATTTGAGCCGTACCGGGTATCACATCCGGCGGCTGTACATTGACCAGGACCTTATAAGGCCCGGCCTGTCCCTGAAAAAGTACTCCCGAACTACCTACGTGGGCCTGTGCGGCAACCGCACTCAGGAGCAAACCTACTATGAAAAGAAGCTTTCTCATCGTTGTATCTTATTCATCCAGTTACCCCAAGCCAGACCAATCCGGGAAGATATCAAACTTAATACCAGCGCTATTCCCAGCCCCTGGAGCAGGTCAGGCATGGACTGCAGCGACCATGGGCCAAACTTGTAGCGGTACTCCCAGTTGGGATCGTTGCCAAAGTACCAGTAGTGGCTGCCAAAGAACCAGTTACGTGCGTAGGGTGACTCCATCTGGAATGCACCAAAGTACCATTGTACCACCAGGAATACGGCAAAGAACACCACCCCCACAACCAGGGTCAGCAGCCAGTCATTCATCTTTGTATAGCGCATGAGCAGCCAGTCCATCGCCAGGGCAGGTACGATCAGCAGCAGCGGAAACGCAAACCCCTGGTAGTGGTCGATGTGGTACAGGATAGGGCCCAGTTTGGGTTCGGCCGGGAACAGGGGGATGATCCAGAGGGTGAGGCACAGCATAGCCGTGTAGACTCCCGTGGAGGCCGTGATGGTCCAGCGGTTGGGGATGGCCCGGCCAAAGGCCAGCAGGAAGATTGGGAAGGCCGCGCAGGCAAACTGGTAGTAGCTGGAGTGATGGGAGTTCCATTTATCCATTTGCTCGGAGAGCAGCGTAAACCACATCGACAGCAGGAAACCTGCCGACAGCGCAAACATCCAGTAGATGCGGGTATCGCGTTTGGCACGTTCGTCGGTGGTAAAGTGGGTGTATTGTTTGGTCTGGTTGCGCAGGGCCAGTACCGTAACCATCGCCCCGAACTGCACGCCGATGATACCCAGCGCCAGTACAGTATGCGGAGGGGACAGGATCGTCACGTCTAGGCCGTAGGTATTATGCCACCAGTCGTCGAAGGGAGCGGAGGTAAGCATGGCTATGGCTCCCCAGATACAGAAAATAGCGCCAAGGGAGCTGTAGAAAAAGCCCCAAATCTTAACGCTCTGGGATTTCTGAGTTTCGCTGCCCGCGAAGGTGGTACGCAGTACCTGAAAGCCTGAGAATAATCCGGCTACCACGGCACCCACGTACACCAGGATGTGCGGGGGCGAAAACAACCCGTCGCGACCGATACTCTGGTGCCAGCAAATATCCCAGATAATGCCCGTCATGACGCAGAAGGAAGAAAAGACGACGGCATACACGTACGATGGAATCCCCAGACGGCGCGTGGTGTCGGAGGCCACGGGCTGGGTAGATACCCAGGTAGGGTTTAGTGATTGATCCATGAAGGCAAGGTGGTGTTTAGTGGTAAGTGCTCTAATCCTGATAAAGACAAGCCGAAAAGCATTATCCCCTATGGATTTTGTAAATATAATGTGAATTATAGAACTATAGAAAGGAGAGCTATAGCTAAGTGAAGAGGAGTTGGAAGCGTATGTCTTGATACTCTTCCGAAAGCACACCGGATGCAGTAGGTACCTGATCTTTCAGGTACCTGGTAGTGGCTATATCAGTAATGACGGGATGAAATTGGAATGGCGCAATTAGCTTACAGCTACTGGCTTAAAACGGCCGCATAGCCTTCACAAAGCGATTTTTGAAGTAATTCGAATAGAGATTGTCTTCGCGGACGCCGCGGGAGGTAGAAGCATGGATAAAAAAGACTTCCTGTCGCCCTCTGACCTCTGTCACTATACCCGCATGGGATACATACCCTTCCTTACCGGCATCGGGTACAAAAAACAGCCAGTCGCCGGGCTGAATGTCTTCCACGCGCGCAACCTCCCGGCCAAACTCCGATTGCTGCCACGAAACACGAGGTACCTTGTAGCCTACCTCCGAATACACCGAGCAGATCAAACCAGAACAGTCAATGCCGCGCTTGTCATTGCCTCCCGATCGGTAGGGAGTACCGGTGAAGGTACGGGCTACCCGTACTACTTCGTTGACGCGTTTTTCGTAAGGACCGGAGGGCCGGCTATATGGAGGAGTATTGGCAGGTCTTGGGGCTGGCTTGGCAGGGGCTGGCTTGCGGGCCGTTGAGGTAGTGGCGGGACGTCGGGTGGTCCTGGAAGCCGGGGTTTTGCGAAGCGTTTCGCAGGAGAAAAAAACGAGGGATGCTAGCAGAATAGAAGGTACAACTGTAAATTTTCTCATCGGCGGCTAGGGTGGTTTGTTTCAAAAATAACGAACCCAGCCCCATTTATTGTAACCTTAGACGCATAAAAAAGGCTGCTTTTTCAAGCAGCCCCTTTATTCAGCTTACTAGTTTATTCTAAACTGAGCCTGTTATCTGCGGCCTCCCTGTCCATTGTAGTACTCCATCGCTTTGGGAACCAGTCGGTTCAGGTTACGGATACGAGTACCTTCAGAGGGGTGCGTTGAGAGAAACTCCGGGGTACCTGGTCCCTTGGCTGCCGCCGCCATCCGTTGCCAGAAATCTACTGCCGCCTGCGGATTATATCCGGCCTTAGCCATAAATATCAGTCCCAGATGGTCAGCTTCTGATTCCTGATTCCGGCTGTTAGGTAGTATGTATCCAATGGCAGCAGCGGCCGGTGCTGCCACTCCATACACGCTGTTATAGATCTGCTGAGTTTGCTGTGGCTTGTTAGACATAGCTACCCCAAGTCCTACTTGTCCGGCGGTAAGTACACCTTGCGACAGGAGACCCTGACTCATGCGTTCGGCACCATGGCTGGCAATGGCGTGGGCGATTTCGTGGCCCATTACTACCGCTATACCTTCTTCATTCTGGCAAATGGGAAGTATGCCGGTATAGAACACTACCTTACCACCGGGCATACAAAAGGCGTTGATCTGCGGACTGTTCACTACGTTGTACTCCCACTGAAACCCTTCAATGAGCCCAAGTTGATTATTATCTCTCAGATAGTCTTCTACGGCTCGCTGTATTTTTACCCCTACCTCGCGAACCGACTCCACACTTGCACCTCCTCTTACTACCTGGCTGGTGTCAAGTAGTTGGCGGTAGCTCTGAAAGCTCATGGGAAGTAATTCCTTGCTGCTGACCAGCATGAGTTGGTTTCGACCTGTAAGGGGTACCCGCTGACATCCTGCTACAAAGAGCAGGGAAGCTAAAGCGGCAAAAAAGATTCTTTTCATGTTTTTGAGTGATTATCTGAAAAAAATGGAATGATAGTGGCCAATATTACTTGTAATGGCAATTCTTAAGTCAAGAAAAATAAAAATAATTATGCCACTGTGGGTAATCGTAAGTAGCTTTGCCCATAGGTTAAGCCTGGTAAATTTCACTCCGTATAATCCTAAAAGCATCCCTATGAAAATCATTTGCGTAGGACGTAATTACGCCGAACATATTCAGGAACTGAACAACGAACGACCAGATGCTCCCGTTATATTCATGAAGCCCGATACGGCGTTACTCCGTCCCGGTGAAATATTCTACTATCCCGAGTTTTCGGAGGATGTGCATCATGAGGTGGAGGTAGTCGTGAAGATTAATAAAATGGGCAAGTTTATTGAGGAGAAATTTGCTCATAAGTACTACGACGAGATTGGTATAGGTATTGATTTTACGGCCCGAGATGTTCAGTCAAAGTTGAAAAGCAAGGGGCTGCCCTGGGAGCTTGCCAAAGCATTTAACGGCTCAGCTCCAGTATCGGATTTTGTGTCCAAGGCTGACTATGCCGACCTACAGGACCTCAACTTTAAGCTGGAAGTGAATGGCGAGACGCGGCAGGAGGGTAATACATCTATGATGCTGTATAGGATCGACTACCTGATCTCGTTCGTGTCGCAGTACTTTACCCTCAAGACCGGCGACCTCATCTTTACGGGTACCCCCAAGGGCGTAGCTGCCGTCAAGCCCGGTGACCGTCTGGTGGCTTCTGTTGAAGGAAAAACCATGCTGGAACTGGACGTGAAGTAGTAGTTTAGATAGATTGATAAGACGTAATTTTTCAGGATATATAATAGAAATTGGTTCGTGAGGAGATTTGCTTTTTTAGTAGCACTAGTTTGTTTAGTTCCTTTTACCCTGTTCGCTCAGAACACCCCGAAACAGTCCTATTCCAAGGACTATTTCATGTTCCCAATTATGCCCGGTCAATCCAATAGCCTGGCGGGGGTACTGGGCGATCTGCGGACCAACCATTACCACGGTGGCCTTGACATCCGTACCCAGCAGCGGGAGGGACTATCTGTACACGCGGCAGCCGAAGGGTACGTATACCGCGTAGCCGTGCAGGGGACGGGCTACGGCAATGTTATCTACCTCCGTCACCCCAATGGCCTTACTACCGTATACGGCCACCTTCAGAAGTTTGGGGGTAAGCTCGGCGACTATGTACGCGAGCAACAGTACCAAAAGCAAAGCTTTGCCATTGATCTCTATCCCGAACCGGGACAGTTTACGTATAAGAAAGGTGAAGTAATGGCGCTGTCCGGCAATACGGGTGGTTCGGGAGGTCCGCACCTGCACTTCGAAATCCGGGATTCGCAGAACAACTACCTCAATCCGCTGTTCTTCGGCTTCCGTGAGATTCGGGACAATACCGCCCCCGCCTTCCTGAACCTGGCCCTGCGCCCCATGACCATCGAATCGAGGGTGAACGGGCGCTTTAACCGCCAGACCTATAAGCCGGTTCGGCAAAGCAACGGCAGCTACCGCATCCCCCAGACGATCCGGGCTACGGGTGAAGTAGGGCTGGAGCTACAGGCCTACGACTTCATGACGGGTACGGGTTTTCGCTACGGACTGCACTGCATCGAAGTAAAGCTGGACGGTAAGGAGATCTTTGTGTACAACATGGAGAAGTTTCCGAGCCTCTCTACCCGCGACTACAACAACCTCATCGACTACCGCACCGAACAGGAATCCGGAGCCCGTTTTTACAAGCTCTACAACCCCGACGGAAATATATTCGAGATCTTCAAAACAGATAACTACCAGGGCAAGCTCCAGATCAGGGATACGCTGGTACACGAGGTGAGTATCAAAGTATTCGACTCATTCGAAAATTCATCTCAATTGTTGTTTACGGTACGGGGAGAAACCTCTGGCGAGGAAGTACCGACGGCTACGACCGAAACCAGCCCTCAGGTACTACTGAGCGACGTTCAGGAAAATATTCTGAAGGTAACAGCCCAGGGGTACCGCAGTCCCGAGCCATTTGCCAACTACTTTACTGAGCGCCGTCGGGTGCAGGAAGATCCGGCTTACTATGAGAACGGTTCACCTGTGTTCCTGACCGACCTGCGCACCTACCTTCCTGACTCGGTACAGGTAGGAGGGAGAGTAGCGCCGCTATCGTACAAGGCCAGCATACCTCCGGCTCGGCCCTTTACCTACAAGTCGGATCGCTGGACCATCAAATTTGATACAACAAGCCTGTTCGATACACTGCACCTGGCCATCCGCCAGAACCTCAATACCCTTACCATCAACGAGCCGGAGATTCCCCTCCGCTACTACATAGATGTGACGTACCGTCCCGAAGGGCCCGTCATGAACAAGGAGCGGACCAACGTGTATCGGTACAACCGGGGCGGCTATAGCTTTGTGGGTGGTACCTGGCAGGATGACCGCCTTACCTTCAGCACCCGTGAACTGGGTACCTTTATCCTGCAGACTGACACGACTCCGCCCAGTGTAAAACTGGTAGAGCACAGTAAAAAGCAGATCCGGGCCTACATCAGCGATGGCATGTCGGGTATAGATTCGTTCAGAGCCATGGTCAATGGCGAGTGGGTACTGATGAACTACGAGTACAAGAGCCGCTATATCTGGTCAGAAAAACTGGACGACAGCCAGCCCTTTGAAGGAGAGTTGGTGCTGGAAGTGAAGGACAAAGCAGGAAATAGTACTATCTTGCGCACCGATATTGCTGAACCAGTGGTAAGAAAAGCTCCAACCCGTAAAAGAAGAAGATAGCTATGGCACTTCAACAAGGTGATCCGGCCCCGGCTTTCGAAGCCAAAGATCAGAATGGCAACAACGTAAAACTTTCTGACTTTGCCGGCAAAAAAATAGTCCTGTATTTCTATCCCAAAGATGACACCCCCGGCTGTACCGCCCAGGCCTGTAGCCTGCGTGATAACTACGAAGCCATGCTGTCGCGTGGGTATGCTGTGCTCGGTGTAAGCGTGGACGACGAGAAGTCGCACCGCAAGTTCGCCGATAAGTATAATCTGCCTTTTCCGCTGCTGGCCGATACGGACCACAAGCTGGTGGAAGACTATGGTGTATGGGTTGAAAAAAATATGTACGGCCGCACCTACATGGGCATAGCCCGTACCACTTTTGTCATTGATGAAAAGGGTACTATAGAGGAAATCATACAGAAAGTAGATACTAAAAATCACGCTACCCAGATCCTGGGGGAGTAACCTCAGCGAATCAATACCCACGGCCCACTCATACTCTAATCCTACTATTTATTAACTTTCTTTTTTGACGAAATGGAAATTGAACAACTAGAAAAAGTAGCCTCACAGGTTCGTCGTGACATCGTCCGGATGGTACACGGTTGTCAGTCAGGCCATCCCGGCGGATCGCTGGGTTGTGCTGATCTGCTCGTAGGTCTTTATTTTGATCACATGCTGATCAAAGAAGAAGACGGTAAGGCTGTCTTTGATATGAACGGTACGGGCGAAGACCTCTTCTTCCTTTCCAATGGACATATCTCTCCGGTATGGTATAGTGTGCTGGCTCGTAAGGGGTACTTCCCGGTAGAAGAAATGGCTACTTTCCGTAAGCTGGATTCACGCCTGCAGGGTCACCCTACTACCCACGAAGATCTGCCCGGTATTCGTATCGCCTCCGGTTCGTTAGGACAGGGCCTATCGGTAGCTATCGGTGCGGCTATGGCCAAGAAACTAAATGGTGATGATCGTTTTGTGTACTGTCTGATGGGGGATGGTGAGCAGCAGGAAGGCCAGGTTTGGGAAGCAGCTACGTTTGCTCCTCACCACATGGTCGACAACCTCATTGCCTTCATTGACCTGAACGGCCAGCAGATCGACGGTCCTACCGTAAAGGTAATGAACAACCGCGATCTGGGTGCCAAGTACGAAGCCTTTGGCTGGGAGGTAATGGAAGTGAAAGAGGGTAACGATATGGCCTCGGTAATCAAAGGTCTGAAAGAAGCCAAGAGCAAGGCCGGTCACGGTAAGCCCGTGATGGTACTGCTGAATACCGGTATGGGTTACGGCGTAGACTTCATGATGGGTAGCCACAAGTGGCACGGTGTAGCTCCTAACGATGAGCAGCTGGCTGCCGCGCTGGCCCAACTGGAAGAGAGCCTGGGTGACTATTAATCTATACTCAAATAAGCTTCCGGCTCTCCTGGGAGCCGTGGTATCGAATACCTTACTATCCAAAGACTGTTCATAATGAAAAAATATACATTTACCGAAAAGAAAGATACCCGTTCGGGATTCGGAGCCGGCATGCAGGTGCTGGGTCAGCAAAATCCTGATGTAGTTGCCCTTTGTGCCGACCTGGTTGGCTCCCTGAAACTGGATGCGTTCATCAAAGAAAACCCTGAGCGCTTTATTCAGTGTGGTATTTCCGAAGCAAACATGATCGGAGTGTCGGCTGGTCTGACCATAGGCGGCAAGATCCCTTTCGCGACTACCTTTGCAAACTTCGCTACGGGTCGCGTATACGACCAGATCCGTCAGAGTGTAGCTTACTCGGGCAAAAACGTGAAGATCTGTGCTTCGCACGCCGGTCTGACCCTGGGTGAAGACGGAGCTACCCACCAGATCCTGGAAGACCTTGGCATGATGAAGATGCTGCCCGGTATGACGGTGATCAACCCATGTGACTTCAACCAGACCAAGGCGGCTACCATCGCCATTGCCGAGTATGATGGCCCGGTGTACCTGCGTTTCGGACGCCCGGTAGTACCTATCTTTACCGATCCTGACCAGAAGTTTGAAATCGGTAAGGCCTGGATGGTAAGCGAAGGTACCGACGTAAGTATCTTTGCTACAGGTCACCTGGTATGGGAAGCCATTCAGGCGGGTGAGCAGCTGGAAGCCGAAGGCATCAGCGCCGAGATCATCAATATACATACCATTAAGCCTTTGGACGAAGAAGCGATCCTAAAGTCAGTAGCCAAGACCGGTTGTGCTGTGACTGCTGAGGAGCATAACCGCATTGGTGGACTGGGTGACAGCGTGGCACAGGTATTGATTAAAAACCAGCTGGTACCTCAGGAATACATAGCCGTTGACGATAGCTTCGGCGAGAGTGGTACCCCCGCTCAACTAATGGAAAAGTACGGTCTGACGGCCAAAGATATCGTCGCTGCCGCCAAGCGGGCTATCGCACGCAAATAGAAAGCAATGGTAGGTGGTGGATGCGAGTAGCCGGCAGACAACCGTCTTTTAAACAAGAGGGATGAAAAGCGAGTTGGTATAATTTATATCCCGGATTACCTGGTTCAGGTCTTCAAAAATCTGATGTCGGTACCGACCAGGGTAGTTATACCAATATTCAATTCACCACCTACTATTTACTTTCAACCAGATAGCTCAGCTTGCTGATAGAATGTCCGACGAAGAGTTATTAGAATTATATAGAGATCCGGATACGCGTAGAAACGCGTTTAACCAGTTGGTACGTAAGTACCAGCAAAAAGTATATTGGTTGGTACGGAAGATGGTCGTTGACCACGATGATGCCAACGACATTACCCAGGAAGTATTCATTAAAGCCTGGACGGCCCTCGAAAATTTCCGGGGCGATGCCAAACTCTACACCTGGCTGTATCGCATTGCCAGCAACGAAGCCATCAACTTTCTGAATAAAAAGCGCCGCCGCTTCTTTGTACCTATACATGACGTAGAAGGCGAGCTGAGCGAAAAACTGGAATCTGATCCGGTGGTGAGCGGCGACGAAGTGCAGTTGAAACTGCAGAAAGCTATTCTTAAACTACCTGAAAAGCAGCGCCTGGTATTTAACCTTAAGTACTACGAAGACCTGCCTTACGAAGAAATTTCTGAGATCACGGGTACATCCGTAGGAGCCCTGAAAGCCTCCTACCACTGGGCCGTGAAAAAAATAGAAGACTTTTTGAACGGTACCGATTAAACTTTTGGATACCTTACTATGTCTTACCTATAAAGAAAGCAATTAAAGTAAAGTCATGAATAACAATCGGATACGACTGGAAGATGTGGAACGTAAAGTCCCTTTCGAAGTACCGGAAGGATACTTCGACCGACTGCCCTCGGAAATACAGGCACGTATACCTGTACACCAGGAGCACGCCAAGCCTTTAATCAGCTGGTCGTGGCAGCGTTCGGTAGGATTGGCAGCGGCATTGAGTCTGCTTTTGGTACTTGTGTGGGTAACGTACCCGGAAACCCAGGGACCATTGGGACAGGAGCCGCTTAGCCAGGTAAGCGATGAGGCCATCATTCAGTACCTCGAAGAGCAGAACATAAGCTACTATGACCTAAGTGAGCATCAGGTAGTACAGGGAGCTTTCGCGACAGACTCCACGGTCATGCACTATCTGGACGGACTGGATGAAGAGGTGATTCGTCAGCAAATAATTGATAACACACCCGTACTAGAGACTATTTAACCCACAACAACTAAATCGAAACAATGAAATCATCAAGCCTAAATACGATTTGGGGCCGATTCTTTCTGATAGGATTTGTTCTCCTGGCTACTGCTACGTCTTCCTGGGCACAGCGCCCTGACAGGGAAGAGATGCAGCGTATTCAGGATGCCAAGATAGCCATCATAACCAATCGACTGAGTCTGAGCCCGGAGCAGGCCACCGGATTCTGGCCTGTTTATAACGAGTACTCGCAGAAGCGCCGCGACATTCACCGCCAGCAGCGGAAAATCATCGTGGAGAAAAGGCAGTCCGGTACTACCGATGAGGCTGTACTGGCCAACCTCAAGGAAGTACAGGACCTGAAGCAGAAAGAACTGGATCTGGAAAAAGATTACCAGTCCAGGTTCCTGAAAGTTATTTCAGCAAGTCAGCTGGGCGAGCTTTACAAAGCCGAACGGACCTTTAATGACATGCTGCTGCAGCGCCTTAAAAAGAACGGCGACGACTAACCGGTTATATAGGTAATACCTACCATTTTACCCGACTGGGAGCCGACATCGCCCTTTGCTGCAGATTGCGCATCAGTTCAGGAAGGCGATAGTTTAACTTAAAGAATTCAAGGGAATCGACGACAATACGCTGCGGCAGTGTTGTCGTTTCCTGCTTTAAGACCGGGATCAGTATTTCGTGCTGTACGGAGGCCTGGTTGTCGGCATTGGTTGACAGACACAGGGCGTGCAGGCATTCAATATCTTCCTTCTCATTCCGCCCCACAAACATGATCATATTCATTGCAATGGGGGTATCCTCATTCTGCATAGTTATATTGATCTGCAGAGTAGTGTTGAGGATATAGGTGGCTATGCCCGAGTAGAGGTTCTTAAAAGAACGGATTACTACCTTCCCGTCGGGCTGGATATTCACAACATCCTTGTACACGACATTCTTGGTGCTGTCGAGCCAGTAGCGCTCGTACTTGCCTTTGAGGTGCCTGATATCCTTCTTCTCTTCAACGGAGTAATCGATGGCTGCTCCATCTATCAGCTCGTCAATATCTACAAAAGTGGGTAATTCTGTTTCAAATGTTTCAAGTAAGCTTCTTTTGCGAGCTTTCTTCTTGAGCTGTTTTATTTTAGGGTTAAAGTCAATCTTGTTCATAAGGTGATAGAGAGGTAAATAGTGGTGTACTTTTGAGGGAGCAATAAACGTGCTTAAATCAATAGTTAAATAACAATTTGACTAAAATCATACGTTTATATTCTTTCCAAGATAAAGAATCTTTTTATTAGATAATAAGTATTCTATCGACTCTAATTTTATTACAAATAAGATATATGGATCCTACCCAAACTATACCCTATACACCTACATTCCCTATCCGTGTGGTGACGGCCGGAAGCCTGTTTGATGGGCACGACGCGGCCATCAATATCATGCGGCGCCTGATGCAGGCTTCAGGGGTAGAGGTGATACATCTGGGCCATAACCGGTCGGTACAGGAAATCGTTGAAACAGCTATACAGGAAGACGTACAGGGGATAGCCGTTACCAGTTACCAGGGCGGGCATGTGGAGTTTTTTAAGTACATGTACGACCTGCTGCAGGAGCGGGATGCCGGTCATATCAAGCTCTTTGGCGGGGGAGGAGGTACTATACTTCCTGCCGAAATAGAGGAACTACACGCCCATGGGATCACACGGATCTATTCACCCGACGATGGCCGCAGCATGGGCCTGCAAGGGATGATCAATGACCTGGTACAACAGTGTGACTTCCCGACCCGCCTCTGGGAGCTGAACGGTCAGCTCAAAAGGCTACCTGAGACCAAAGATACAAAGCTCATCGCCCGACTAATTTCCGAAGCCGAGAATGGTTCACCGGAGTTCAGTAGGATCAGCAACAGCCTGCTGGCTGCCTGTCAGGTTCCCGTCATTGGAATCACCGGAACCGGTGGGGCCGGCAAATCGTCACTGGTGGATGAGTTAATCCGGCGCTTTCTGATGGATTTTAGTGACAAAACCGTAGCCATCATTTCCGTTGATCCGACCAAGCGCCGTTCGGGCGGAGCTCTGCTGGGGGATCGTATCCGGATGAACTCGCTGAACCCGGAGTTTCACGGGGGGCGGGTGTACATGCGCTCGCTGGCAACGCGCGGAGGCAACCGGAGCCTGAGCCGACACGTACGTGATGCCATTGATGTCTGTAAACTGGCCCACTTTGATCTGATCCTGCTGGAGTCATCAGGTATAGGTCAGTCCGATACCGAGATCACCGAATACGCGGACCTTTGTCTGTACGTGATGACAGCCGAGTACGGAGCCGCTACGCAACTGGAAAAGATCGATATGCTGGACTTCGCGGACCTGATCGCTATCAACAAATTCGATAAGCGTGGATCGCTGGATGCCTTGCGTGATGTACGAAAGCAGTACCGGCGCAACCATACCGTGTGGGAAGGAAACGACGAAGAGCTTCCCATATACGGTACAGTAGCTGCACAGTTCAACGACAGCGGGATGAATGCCCTGTACCGGAAACTCATGGAGCTGGTAGCCAAAAAGGCCGGGCAGGAAGGCTGGCTAGAGGGTAGAATGGTAGGCGATAGTACATCAGCATCTGCCACCTCATACAGTCAGGCTTCGATCATCGCACCGGACCGGGTCAGGTATCTGGCCGAAATCGTAGAGAACGCCCGCAGCTATCAGCAATTTGTCGAAGAGCAGACCACCCTGGCCCGGCAACTGTATCAGCTGGACGGATCGCTGAAGATCATAGAAAAAACGGGAAAGGATGATATACTGGCGGAACTACAAAAAGTGCGGACAGAGCTGGAAAATCGCCTGCACCACGAATGCGGCCGGCTACTCCAGGAATGGCCTGCTATGGTCACTAAATATAAACAGGACAAATACCAATACCATGTGCGGGATAAAGTCATTGAGCAGGACCTGTACGTACAGACACTTTCGAAGCTACGGGTACCTAAGGTAGCGCTGCCCCGCTACACCGACTGGGGCGACCTGCTGCGCTGGCTACTGACTGAGAATGTACCTGGGGAGTTTCCGTATACGGCTGGAGTGTTTCCCCTGAAACGGGCCAGCGAAGATCCTACCCGTATGTTTGCGGGCGAGGGCGGCCCGGAGCGCACCAACCGACGCTTCCATTACGTATCCAAAGAAATGCCCGCTAAGCGCCTGTCTACGGCCTTTGATTCGGTCACACTCTATGGTGAAGATCCCGACTACCGCCCTGACATATACGGTAAAGTAGGTAACTCGGGTGTGAGTATCTGTACTCTGGATGATGCCAAGAAACTGTACAGTGGCTTTAACCTGTGCGATCCGGCTACGTCGGTATCCATGACCATCAACGGTCCGGCTCCGATGCTACTGGGATTCTTCCTGAATGCTGCCATCGATCAGCAGTGCGAGTTGTATATCAATGAGCGGGGTGGGAAAGAGCAGGGTATACGGGAAGGCTGGCTCCAACCCTTCGAGGTACCTGAGTCAGCGCAGTATCGGGGTAATATACCCGACGGGAATAATGGCCTGGGGCTAATGCTGCTGGGAACTACCGGAGACAAGGTACTACCCGCCGAAGTATATCAGAAAATCAAAGCTAATACACTGAAACAGGTACGGGGTACTGTACAGGCCGACATACTGAAAGAAGACCAGGCCCAGAATACCTGCATATTCTCTACCGAGTTTGCCCTGCGGATGATGGGAGATATTCAGGAGTACTTTATCCAGCAGCAGGTCCGTAACTTCTATTCGGTATCTATTTCAGGTTATCATATAGCCGAAGCTGGAGCCAATCCTATCTCGCAGCTAGCCTTCACGCTGTCCAACGGCTTTACATTTGTCGAGTACTATCTGTCGCGGGGTATGCACATCGACGACTTTGCACCTAATCTTTCCTTTTTCTTCTCCAACGGCATGGACCCTGAGTATACCGTACTGGGGCGCGTAGCGCGGCGAATATGGGCCAAAGCCATGAGGCATAAGTACAAGGGCAATGACCGCAGCCAGAAGCTGAAGTACCACATCCAGACCTCCGGGCGTAGTCTGCACGCGCAGGAGATTGCCTTCAATGACATACGTACTACGCTGCAGGCCCTGCTGGCTATCTACGACAACTGCAATTCACTCCATACCAACGCCTACGACGAAGCCATCACTACGCCTACCGAAGAGAGCGTAAGACGGGCCATGGCCATACAGCTTATCATCAACAAGGAGTTTGGCCTGACCAAAAACGAAAATCCCCTGCAGGGCTCTTTCATCGTGGAAGAAATGACGGATCTGGTTGAGGAGGCGGTGTACCAGGAGTTCCTGAGCCTCAATGAGCGGGGAGGGGTACTCGGGGCTATGGAGCGGATGTACCAGCGTGGCAAGATTCAGGATGAATCTATGTACTACGAAATGCAGAAGCATACCGGAGCACTACCCATCATTGGAGTTAATACGTTCCTGGATCCGGAGGGATCGCCTACCATTACCCCCCGGGAGGTGATACGGGCTTCGGAGGAGGAAAAGCAGTATGCCGTGACATCACGTAAAGCATTCCAGGAGCGGAATCGGGAGGAGGCAGAGGCAACGCTGAAAGAGCTCCAACGGATAGCCCTGGCCAATGGCAATGTGTTCAAAGGGCTGATGGAAGCCACTAAGGTATGTACATTGGGTCAGCTTTCATCGGCCCTGTATCAGGTAGGTGGTCAGTACCGACGGAACATGTAAGACCAGAGAGTCTATAAAACAAAAGAGCCACAGCACAAAGCTGTGGCTCTTTTGTTTTATGCTTATACTATTAATGAGCTTCTACCTTTGATACCTCGGGTATAGCTATCGTTTCAACTGTGATGTTCTTGAGAGGTGCTGTATGCTTCTTGAAGTTTTCAATGATCTCGAGTACATCATAATCGATCGCTACCGATTTAGAGCCATCAATGATGATGGTTGAGTTTTCGGGAAGATCCTCCAGCGTATGGTTAATACTTCCTTTGTTCAGGAAGGTTACCTCTTCTGAAAGGATTAGCTTCACCACATTTCCATTGGATTGCTCCTCTTTTACATAATGGTGCGAGTGCTCGTAATTCTTACGAAGGATAAAGTAGATGGCCACTGCCATTCCGATCGCGATTCCTTTGAGCAGGTCGGTGCTGAGGATCGCGATTACCGTCACGATAAACGGAATAAACTGATTCCAGCCTAGCTTATACATACCCTGGTACAGGCTGAACTTGGATAGCTTGTAACCTACTATCAGCAGAATAGCCGCCAGCGAAGCCAATGGAATGTAGTTCAGGATAGTAGGGATAAACATAGCCGAAAGTAACAGGATACAGCCATGTATGATCGTTGAAGCCTTGGTCCTACCACCTGAGGCGATATTTGCCGAGCTTCGTACGATTACCTGCGTAATAGGCAGACCACCGATCAATCCGGACACCAGGTTACCAATACCCTGCGCTTTTAGCTCACGGTTAGTAGGGGTAGAGCGCTTGAAGGGGTCCAGTTTATCCGTCGCTTCTACACACAGCAGAGTTTCGATACTGGCAACAATGGCCAGCGTGAAGGCTACTGCATATACATCTGGGTTAGAAAGCGCCGATAAGTCAGGAAACTTGAAAAAGCTCAGGAACTCACTGGCACTTCCGGCTACCGGCAGCTGTACCATGTGCTTTCCGGTAAGTGCCCACTCAGGCATGGAAGTGATAAAGAACAGGTTGATCAGAATACCCAGAACTACTACAAACAAGGCACCAGGTACGAACTTGAACAGTTGGATACGCTTCATGAAAGGCTGCTCAAACAGGAGCAGCAGACCCAGTGAGATAGCTGAAATAATGATAGCCCCTGTACTGTTGTACCTGAACGCGTAGTAGATCTCGGTGAAGGTATTATGTCCATCCAGCTGAGTGAAGGCTTCGTCTCCGATAAAGTCTTCGTCGTAGCCAAGTGCATGAGGAATCTCTTTCAGGATCAGCGTGATACCAATTGCAGCCAGCATGCCTTTGATGACCGATGAAGGGAAATAGTACCCAAATACACCAGCCTTCAGGAATCCGGCAACTAATTGAATAATACCGGCCAGACAAACCGCGGTCAGGAAAGCTTCAAAGCTGCCAAGCGAACTGATCGCATTGACAACGATAACGACCAGACCCGCAGCCGGACCGGACACACCCAGCGGTGACCCACTAAATGAGCCCACTACTATACCCCCGATTATACCGGCTATGACACCGGAAAACAATAAATCAGGCCGTCCGGTTGAGGCAAGTGCAATACCCAGACACAGGGGCAAGGCAACAAGATAAACTACCAGACCGGCGGGTAAGTCTGATTTAATGTTGGCGAAAAAGCCTTTATTATTATCTAACATATCGCTAGTCTTTTTTAAAATAGTATTGGGGAATGTTAGTTTAACACTCCCGTGTCAAACTTATAGACGCTGTCGATTTCAGTGTTATCTCTGACAGTCACGTTCAGGTCTTTCAGTAAGCCATTGGCTATATCATACACCAGGCCGTGCAGGTGTAGGAACTGGCCACGGGCCCAGGCATTCTGAACGATGGATGTCTTGGACAAGTCATATACCTGCTCATGTACATTCAACTCAACCAGTCTGTCCGTTTTTGTTTTCTGGTCTTCGATAGCTTCCAGCTCATCTTTGTGCAGGCGGTATACATCCTTGATATGGCGCAGCCAGTTATCAATCAGTCCTACCTGCTTGTTACCTAATGCTGCGGCTACTCCACCGCAACCATAGTGTCCACATACGATAATGTGTCTTACGCCCAGTACATTTACCGAGTAGTCAAGTACGCTTAGCATGTTCATATCGGTATGTATGACCATGTTGGCGATATTACGGTGCACAAAAATATCACCGGGTAGTGTACCGGTGATCTCGTTGGCCGGAACCCGACTGTCCGAGCAGCCAATCCATAAGAACTGAGGACTCTGACCCTTGGCCAATGTTTCAAAGAAACCAGGGTTATCACGGTTCATATCTTCAACCCACTTCTTGTTCTGTTCGAATAGTTTTTCGTATGCTAAAGCCATTGCTATAATAAGTTAGGATTATGAGATGTAATTAGTATATGTAACAACAGGATGTAAAGAGATCCTGTTGAATGATATTGATTCTAAAATGAGGTAAATGAAAGCATTGGCAATAACTACCAAAAGCTACTTACGGTTTTATACGCACACAAAAAACCAATGCATACAGCATTTGTTGATCAGCGCAAATAAAATATAGAAGGAAATTATACTCGTTCCGGTGGAGGGGAGAACTGATTGGAATGTATTGATGCAATCAGTTTGGATCTGAAGTAGTAGGTTATCTGAATGGGAGCAGGCGTAGAGTTCCTATGAAAGAAGACTTCAAAGCTGGAAAAATGCTTGTCTAAATAGCTGGCTTCCTTTGCCTCCTCCTGTCCGTTTTCACACTCACCCGTGCATTCTATGGCTGTTTCATCACCGACAAAAAAAGTATCTATAACATTGGTCGCACTACCAATGAAATAGATGGTTGCCAGTATGAAGAACAGTCGCTTTAGCAAAGTGTTTCTTTGTTTAGGTTAATGGCTTTACCTTAGTCTAACGCTAACATACCTGCCGGTAGTTCATTACTAAGCTCCAATTTACCTGTTTGATCGGGTTTGATTCCTTATTTCTATAAAACAGGTTCATGTCAAAAATACTCAAAAATGTACTATAAAAGTAGTTTTGACATACATATTTCTGTGTAAAGAATTGAAAGCTACTGATTATAAGTGAAGAAGCCTGAGTTATAGGACCTCAATAAAAAAGGGGACGTCAATAGGTCCCCTTTTTGTTGAAATCTTATCGCTTGTAGCCTCTTTCGTGATTTTCGAGCCAGCGCCCAACTACAAATGCTGTCCCTAACAGAACAACGAAGAATAATATGGTGAGTATGTCCGTCAACATATGTCTGAATATTTTAGATTTCCGGTAAAGACTGCTGCAAAAATAAAGAGGGAATTGAATCTTCCCGAATCTTATTACAAAAAATTATAAAACTCCCTTGGTGGAAGGTAGTACATCCAGTGCTTTCATATCACGACGAACGGCCATCTTGATCGCCTTGGCAAAGGCCTTGAAGATGGATTCTATCTTGTGGTGTTCGTTCTGACCCTCTACCTTGATGTTCAGGTTAGACAGTGACGTATCCGTAAAGCTCTTGAAAAAGTGGTGGAACATCTCGGTAGGCATGTCGCCAATCTTCTCCCGCTTAAACTCCGCCTCCCACACCAGCCAGGGACGTCCCGAAAAGTCAATAGCTACCTGAGCCAGCGCTTCATCCATCGGCAGCAGGAAGCCATAGCGGTAGATTCCCCGCTTATCGCCCAGGGCCTGTCGATACGCTTCGCCCAGAGCCAGCCCGGTATCTTCGATGGTATGGTGCTCATCGATGTGCAGATCACCGTCTACCTTGATGGTCAGGTCTGCACCCGAGTGGCGGGCCAGCTGGTCAAGCATGTGGTCAAAGAAGCCTAGTCCGGTATGGATGTCGGAGCGGCCGCTGCCATCCAGGTTCAGTTGGATTCTAATCTTAGTCTCTTTGGTATTGCGCTCTACCGAGGCGGTACGGGAGGGTAGCTTCAGATGTTCAAAGATCAGGTCCCAGTTGTCCGTTACCAGCGCGGTAACCTGCTTCTGCTCGTCGCTTAGGCCCTCGGTAGGTACCTTGGGTGCGATCAGGATAGCCTTACTTCCCAGGTTCACCGCCAGTTGTACATCCGTAAAGCGGTCACCGATCACGTAGCTGTTGGCCAGGTCGTACTCCTCGCTGAAGTACTGCGTCAGCAGTCCGGTAGCGGGCTTGCGGGTAGATGCGTTTTCGTGGGGGAAAGAACGGTCGATATGAACGGCTGCAAACTGAATACCCTCTCCTTCAAGCGTCTTCATCATCTTGTTATGGGCCGGCCAGAAGGTATCTTCGGGGAAGGAGTCTGTACCCAACCCATCCTGATTGGTTACCATCACGAGCTCGTAGTCGGTTTCTTCAGCAATGCGGCGGAGGTTAGACAGGGCCTTGGGCAGGTACTCGAGTTTTTCGAGAGAGTCAACCTGAAAATCGGTAGGGGGTTCGACGATAATCGTACCGTCGCGGTCAATGAATAGTACTTTTTTCATGTAGGGGAACCGGTCAATGGCAGACGCCTTTGCATCTGTGCTGCAAAGTTGGGGAATTGGGAGGGAAAAGCGAAAGGAGGCAAGTGAAAAGTGAGAATTGAATAATGAAAAGTGGGCAGTATAGGGCGATGAGAGAGAATATATCTGCAAGGAGAGGGGGGAGTTGTACCTATTCTTCGTCTAAGTTTCCACGGAGCCTGGTTCCCACAATTCCTGAACACTCAGCCTCCCGATCTGTTTAACTACACGGTATATGACCAAAAATAAACTTTTTCACGCTCTCCTGATCCTACTGGGGGCTGCCATGTGCATAGCAAGTTGCAAGACAAGTACCTCTACCACACGAATGAAAGCCGAAACCGACCCCTGGCAGGAGCTACCTGCCCTGCTTGCGCAGATCCGAAAACCTGATTTTCGACAGAAAGACTACCCCATTACCCAATACGGCGCGATAGGCGATGGTACTACCGATTGTACCGACTCCTTCCGAAAAGCCATCGAAGCCTGCCACCGCGAAGGCGGCGGACGAGTGGTAGTACCTGCCGGTAATTTTTATACCGGGCCTATTCACCTAAAGAGCAACGTCAACCTGCACGTCGTGAAAGAGGCTACGATTTCCTTCTCGACCCGCCCCGACGATTACCTGCCGCTGGTATTTACCCGCTGGGAAGGAGTGGAGATGATGGGCTACTCGCCGCTGATCTACGCCTTTGAGCAAAAGAATATAGCCATAACCGGTGAAGGTACCCTCGATGGCCGCGCCAATGCTACCAACTGGTGGCCCTGGAAAGGCAATGCGCACTACGGGTTCAAGAAAGGGCAGCCTAGTCAGGTGGACCCGGACAAGCGCAAGGCACTATTCGATTTGGCCGAGCGGGGCGTACCTGTGCAGGACCGGAAGTTTGGCACCGGGTCGTACCTGCGCCCGCAGTTTGTGCAGCCCTACCGATGCGAAAACGTCCTGATTGAAGGCGTTACCTTTATCAACTCGCCTATGTGGATACTGAACCCCGTGCTATGTACCAATGTGACGATCGAAAAGGTGACCGTAACCAGCGACGGCCCCAATAACGACGGCTGTGACCCCGAGTCCTGCAAGAATGTACTGATCAAAGACTGCTACTTCAATACTGGTGATGACTGTATCGCTATCAAGTCGGGCCGGAACGCCGATGGCCGACGTCTCAATGTACCTAGTGAGAATATCATCGTTCAGAACTGCACTATGGCCAGCGGCCACGGCGGTGTGGTGATCGGTAGTGAAATATCGGGTGGTGTCCGCAATGTCTTTGCCGAAGATTGCAAGAAGAACAGTCCCGAGCTGGACCGCGTGCTCCGCATAAAGACCAACACCGCCCGCGGAGGTATTATCGAGAATATCTACATGAGGAACATCGAGGTAGGGCAGGTGAAGGAGCAGACCATCATCGCTACCATGTACTACGAAGACACCGGCAATCACATGCCTATCATCCGCAATATTGACGTACGCAACATGACCGTAAAGAAAGGCGGCAAAACGGGCGTACTGCTGGAAGGTTACCCCGAGTCCCCCATCCAGAATGTCCGCCTCACCAATGTAATTATCGAAGGTGTCGAGCAGCCTTATAAGTTCTCCCACGTCAAGGACATTCATGCGACCAATCTTACTATCAACGGCGAGAAAGTACAGTTGGCGGAGGCAGCGAAGAAGGTAGGGGAGTTAAACTAATCCACAACTTGTATCTTAACCAAGGCCTGTGGAGACACAGGTCTTTTGTTTTGTAGGTTAATTTGTTAGGTCTGTGGGGAAACAGACCAACGTGGCGTGGAGAAGCAAAACTCTTTATAAAGCCAATGCTATTGCCTAGGCTTAATGGGTATCCAGATATCTTCTTCCGAGGCAGGATCATTATTCTTGTACTTGTCACCCAGTACCTCAAAGTGGGGGCGGTGGTCTAGCTGGTACTCAGAGGCTGGTAGCCAGGTGGTATAGATGTACTGGTACACGCTGGTGTCAGTACTAAGGCCTTTGTAATGAAAAACAGCATAAAGGCCAGTGGGTAATATGAATGTTTCCATATCATCAGGTACGGCCTCAAAGTCGGTCACCTCTACGGCCGCCCACTTATCAAATTCCTTATCGGGACTGAAAGACTTGAAATAGCCAGGTTCATATTCCTGTATGGAGTACAGCTCCGAGCTGATCTGGTTGTGTACGTCCTTTCGTCGGGGCAGGAAGCCTCGCCATAGTTCACCAGTACGGTTGTCAGTTAGAGACATTCTTAGCCTATTACCTACTAGTTTCTTTTCGGTTAGGGGTACAATGGATGGTTCCATGCTTGTGGTGGTCTGGTAGTAGACAGGTACTAGTAATGGGTTTGAAGTATCAGCATGCGGCATACCTGATGGTTACCTAAAAGGTACAGCACCTGGGCTAACTACTATTTCTGGCGATTCTGAACCCTAGGTCGTCGATCCGGAACGAAATAGGATGACTTCGTCTTCTGGTGGTTGCCATCACACTGCGTTCTTCGTCGTACCAGCCGCCCCCTCTGAAAACCCGGTACGAGCCATACACTTCTTCATCATATATGTCTGAGCACCATTCCCAAACATTGCCCAGCATGTCATAGAGTCCCCAGGCGTTAGGTTGTTTCTGGCCCACGTCCTGAGTTTGCTGGCTGGAGTTGGCTTTGTACCAGGCTATCTGGTCCAGTTCACCGTAGGTGATGGCGCGGGTACCGGCCTGGCAGGCATACTGCCATTCGGCCTCGGTAGGGAGCCGGAATCCATTCGCGGTTGGGTCAAAAGTGATTTTGTCCTCGTTAGGCAGTAGGGTATAGCAGGGGGTGAGCTCCGTAAGGCTGGATAATGTATTGCAAAACACCACAGCATCCTTCCAGCTGACCGTCTCTACCGGGCGGTGGCTACCTTTGAAACTGCTGGGGCTTTCATAGGTAATCTTATGATAAAATTCCTGAGTCACCGGGTACTTCGCTAGGAAAAATGCACGTACCTGAGCCGTCCACTTGGTTTTGGTGCGGTCGTCTCTCATTTCCACGTACCCTTCCGGTATTTCCACCATCAAATCTCTGATGGCCGGCAGATCTATGGGGGGCATACTATTGGTTTTCAATCGTATTCTTCTGGTTTGTTGTATGTTTTGAGCAGGGGGATTTGTCCATTAGGGATACCCTGGATGAATACCACGAGCCTGATCCATCCCGTAGCTTCTTCCGAATGAGTACCTCTGTTTCATGCTGGATAACACATTTTAGAGCTATGGTGTCTGAGGAGGTATTAGGTAATAAAACTTTCAATATAGGTAATCGATTATACACCAGGGAATAGTACTGGCGTAACGGCGACGTTACTCCATGAGTGGTGGATCAAGAGGATTGGTAATAGTTTTATTCCATTGCGTCCCCAAAGAAAATAGAGCAGTCTGTATTATTGATTTTTACTGATTGCGCGTCAATCCATTGAATAGTCGGTTCATCACTCCACCTGCCTACATAGAGGCGCCTTTTCCACTGGACTTGCCCGCCAAAGGTACGCATAACACTTACTTCGGTACTTCCTCCGGTTGCCCCTGCGTCATGTTTTTCAATTGTCAGCAGAAACTTCCCATCAGGCGAAGGTAGGGTTTGAGTTATGCTGGTTGCTCCGAAGCCTGTAAAGATCAGAGAAAGCAATAGAAATAAGATGCAAGGGGCTAATGATAGAATTGATAAGAAGCGGACAGCCACCCTTGTGTATTTATTATCTCTGTACTTTGAAACGGCAGGGATAATAAAGAGGAGTAATACCGTTAGTAGTATCAGACTAATCGTATCCCACAGCAGAAACAAGGAGGAGAAGGCGATACCCAGGATGCTAAGAACGTCGGATTTTGTGATGGTTTTGCTTTTTGAATAGAAGTGTCCGGCCAGGAGCGAGAACAGGAGTAATATAATAGTATGGAGCACGATAGCTATATCGGACAGCAGCAAAAAGCCAATCTGACGGAATAGGATAGTAACCATCAGGATGGTGAGCAACCAAAGCGGTGCCTTTTTACTAGTGATATTTAACATAAAGGAAAAAGTATCAGCTCGGAAACTACAAGGGCATAGTGGCTCCTGAAGGTAGCTAAGGCTTGCAGCGAGGAATAGTAGGGTACTATATGATAGTTAGAATTCTTATTGTAATGAGAAATTAACCGGAAGATTAAACTTTACCTGTACAGCTTTTTGATCTCTTGCTCCTGGTTTCCATTGGGGCATAGACTTAACCACTCGCAAGGCTTCCTTTGAAAAAGCATCATGCGGAGATTCACGTATAGCTACATCTTGTAAGGAACCATCGGTATCGATAACAAAGGTTACTACGACTCTGCCCATGATATTTTTCTTTCCAAGCGATTTTGGGTACTTGATATTGGCAGATAAGTAGTTATACATAGCGGGAATACCTCCGGGAAATTCCGGCTTTTCTACAATACTCTCACTGCCATCCTCCTTGTAGTACCTTTCTTCTAGCAGGCTTCCAATGTTGTTGTACTTCCTGTAAATATCAATCTGTCCATTTTCGTAGTAAACGATCGCTTCATTAATCGGTCGGCCAGCCAAAAACGTCTTTTTGGCTTCCAACTGTCCGCTCGGATAGTACTCTTCAAAAATACCGTGTGGTTTCCTAAGACCTTCTTCCAGATATCTGCCTTGCTTACAGACCTGCCCAGTTTTGTAGTAGTCAATCACATGCCAGTACTTATTTTCATAATTGTAGACCACTCTTTTGTATTCAGCCTTAGAACTATCAGCGATTTGCTTCCAGTCACTATCATACCATTCGCTGTGGTAAACGAAATGAAGGGTATCGGTTTGACAAAGGGCATTAAATGAAACGCAAAGGAGGCAACAAAAGCACAGGGTACTGATTCGATTCATACTATTGATGAGGAGGGCTGATTGATTGGCTAAAAAAGGAATTAAGTACTATTCTTCATATTAGATGACTAGTACTCGCTCAATAACGCAAGGAACGTGCCAATTGAGCTTCCGTTAGCTAACAGATCAGGCTATGAAGCCATTGTGGCTTGGTTGAAGAACTAGTAGAAAGGAGATAGTGGTCTGAGGATGAGGTAGTGAGGTACTATTTCTTTTTGGATTTTTTAGCCCGGCTGTTGTAGTCAAAGGCCAGGTCCATCCAGTATACCAGGTCTGTTCTGGATTTGATGGCTTCCTGATCCACCAGAATCCATCCTTTCATAGACCGACCCGTAGAATCCATGGGGCGACAGCCATTCCTTTCAATGACTTCCTCGTACAAGACTGGATCAATCCGGCACAGGAGACTGTCCCCCATGACTCCGACACACATTTTCTCCTTGTACATGAATATCAGGCCCCCCATCATTTCCTTTTCTTCTACACTGGTAAGGGAAGCTAGTTGCTCACGTACTCTGTCAGCTATGATCTTGTTGTAGGGCATTTTAACATTATTTTAATGACATCAGGTTGAAGAAGTTGGTTAGAAATACTCGGGTTGATAACTAAGATGAACGAGGATAATTTAAAAGTGAATAATGATAAAAAAGCTAGTAGCAGTTCTTGTGCTATTTATAACAAGCTATTGGTCACTAAGATTTAAAGTTTCTAATGTATGAAGTAGATCCTCCTTAACAAAGTCTCCATATTCGCCTAATAAGTTGAATTCAATATCAATTTTAGATAATATAGTTTTGATGGTCCTTTCGTTAATATACTGGGAGCCAGATAAAGTAGTTTGTAGTAGTATCCTAGATATACGACGCTTGTAATCTATTAATAAATTATCGGCATATAAACATTTTAAGAATGTAATTGCACTTAATAAGTTTATAGAGCTAGGGTTATAGTTCGGGGAGTAACTTAATATAGCTTTCAAGTAATCACTATTATGTGATACAATCATTTTATTATTAGAAAATGCTGTATATAGTTGTAATCCTGTTATTGTAAGACCTCTCATATTTAGCCTAACAAGATCTAGCCAAATAGAGTCATTATATTTACTATTATGTATATTGTAAAAATATGTTTCAGTTGTAATTGGTATAAGTAAATTATGTTGAAGCTTTGTATAGAAAAAAGCATCATCGGTAATTAACACACGTTGAGGACGCATTGCTAATAACATTGAATCGGTAAAGCTAGACGTAAACATATTTTTATCAGAAAATATTGGTTCTGAATTACTGTCATCCCTTTGCCAATCCCAAGTTAACCTATCTGGAACATAGTCAGTTTGGCAAAACTGATTTATCCATTCATATAAGCCTATCCAAAATCTGATTCTACGAGTATGTAAGTCCTCTGGATGGAAATATGGAACAATTTGTTCACCTATAATATTAAATGATAATTTACTTTCTTGTTGATTTTGAACTTTTTCCAGCTCAAAGAAAATATAGTCAAAAGTATATTGAGATATTATAAACTTTTTGCTGTTATATAGGTTTGTTTCATTTTTTGAAATATGATAGATTGTTAATAATGAAGAGAAATCTAAGACAAATTCAGTTTCTTTACTTATCCAATTGTCAGGTAAACGTTTCTCTAGTAGGCTTTTAGGGAATATAGGGAAGCCATCATGATAATTGGATGTAGAATACTCCCACGCCGCGACAGGACTGCCACCAAATCCATGTTGTGTTAACTCAGTAAAGCCAATACTATAATCCGCAAATTTACGTTTAGCTTCTTCAATATATAGTTTTCGCTTCGCTTCTTGTGGAGCAAAAACATCTATTAACTGATTAAGTAATGCTTCTGGAGGTGCATCAGATGTCGTTGTGAAGGATTGAATTGGCATGCCTGTAAAAGGCTTTGTTGCGATTTCTTCTGCAATCAGTGCCGACTGGCCTTGATACTTGTCTAATATTTGTTCTATTTTATACGTGATTCGTGAATTTACTACAGGTTTAACTAGCTGAAACGTGTCATTTACTTTTAACCCTATTATTCTTTTTGCAATTTGATTGTGCTTTACCTCTTCTGGTGTTAATTCTATCAATTGACTCTGTTGGTCACCTACGATACGTACAACCATATGTATTTGAGCAACCTGAGGTAGAGGGGCCTCATAAATGGACTTATATTGCGTTGTTAATGAAAAGTATGCAGTTTTAACAATTGGGTTCGACCAGTTCTCCTTTAAAACCTGATAACATGCCTCTTGAGCTATGTTTACCTTATTATTAACAAAGTATATGTGGGCGATACTAAAACGGACATTATAAGATAATTTTGCAGTTAATATGCGATCATCCAATAGGGGGTTTAAGTTGTCTATATCTCTTAATCGATATAGAGCCCGAACTCGATCAACCCAAAAAGAGATGACATCAGGAAAGTGTGTCATACCATACTCTGCAACCTCAGCTTGTTTTGAATAATAGTTTAATCGCCTATATAAATCTATTTCACGAAATGTCAAATCAAGGTTAGGTGTGAAATGCTGTCGCCAAAAAGCTAATCTAGCGAATAGCTCATCAAAATCTTTATGCTCTTCAAATAATGTTATTATATAAGCCTTTAACTCATCTGACTCTTCTGTGCCATTACCTATTAAATCTCGCCAAAGCTCTTTCGCTGTACTCCATTCTTTTAAATCAGAATAAATAGCTGCTAAGGCTTTTTGTAGCTGATTTTCTAACTTGTTCCAGAACGGCTTTACATTGTCTGCAGCTCTTTTAGCATCGATATGATATTCTGTGGATGCGCTTAGACAGAATGCTTCTATGAGTGGTTTTATATAACCGAATTCGAATGTCTTTCCCTCGGAAATCCAACTGTATATGTCTTTTGGGTTCTCTCCTTTGATAATAAAGCATTGAATAATATGTAAACAGTTCTTAGCTTCATGTTGCTTGATCACACTGATTAATGATAAATAATTACGAAATGATTGAATCATTTCATCTTTTTGATTTAACATCTCATGAGCTATGCCAATTATCAAATGTACTTCCGCGATATCTTTGTATGAAACTTTTTCGACAGTATTTAAAACTAGTTGAGGTTTTTTGCTTTGTATGAAAATTGTAAGGATTTCAATAATCCGGTCGGGTAGGACTTCCGCAATTGGTAGTAGATCGTCTTGCGTTTTGTCTATATGTGATTTTTCTCCTGTAAATATTTTATATAGTTCATTTATTAATAAATCTTCTTCGCATGGATCACTTGTGAGGTAATATTTGCCGATTAGTTCAAAATATCTAGCTGATCTAAACGATTCTTTTTTATGAAATTCAGTCTTGGATGTATAACTTATTATTTTTGAAAGTATACTTATGGAATACTGAAATAGAGTACTAAACTTAATGTTTGTGTTTTTATGAGAGCTTATTTCGTGTGAGTTTTCTATAAAAGAATGATGTAATGCTGTTAATGCAAGGTAAGTCCAGTAATATATATTTAAGCGGTTAAAGCTAAATACATTAGGCATGTTATGTAGATCATCACGAAAAATGTTGAATAGGTCATTAGCAGATACGTTTGGGTTAGTTTTAGATAATGCGATGATTTTGCCAACTTTATATTGTTCTGAGGAAGTAACGCTATCGGGGGGAGATAGATCGGGATTAAGCTGATTTATAACAAGCCAAGCACGGGCATTCTCTTCATCATCATTTAATATACTTTCTGCAATTTCATAAGCTTTAGTCATATTTTTCCCATAATAGTATGCTACCGCTGCTCGTTCTTTATATTTAATTTTTTCTTTATCTAATAAATATGCTTTTATAAATATATTATAGCACTCATCACTTGAATCTAGATCGCCTACTGCCAAAGCTTTTATGAAGTAAGATCTTGCAAGTAATGGGTTTCTATAAGCTGTGAGTAGACTGGATCCCTCTAAACTTTCTATTGCAGATTCTACTAGTGTTAAAGCTTGTCTTGGTTGAAGGTCTTTCCAAAAGTTTTCTGCTTTTGTTAAATTTAGCTTTATTAGTTCTATAAATGATGGTTCTATGCTGTTGTTGCTGCTTAAAGTCTTTAAGGGAGTTTCTAGTATCGGTAAAGATCTGTGTCCATGCTGATTTAATAAATAATTAATTCTAGAAAGATCCTGAGCTGTATATTTATTGAATATAGGATCATACTTAATTATGATTCCATGCAGGTCAAAATTGCCATTTTCCTCTTTAACAAGACCACTGCCTGAAAAGCCAGTAACGTTTTCTAACGCTGATGTGTCATGGTCTTCGGGTCTGACTATAGTATTAAGAGATACAGTTGCCCCACTAGAAAGAGAGGATTCGACTACAATCTCTTCGGGACTAAAAGATTTGTTTGCATTGGGGAAACCTCTAAAAGTTAATCTTGTTAATTTAGGAGTACTAGATATTAGAGAGCAGTCGGTTAGTGAGAATGGTATAAGTCTTAGTTCTATTGGTAAAATTGCTATATCATATTTGTTTTCAACACTTGCTTCAAGGTAGAAGCGCTCTATTACAGATAGTGATGTTGTAAAACTACAACTGTCGTAGTCATAGAAGTCGATTGATATTGGCTGGTCCTTAGAATATTTTATAATACAATGGCGTGCAGTTAGAACATAACAGCGCTCTGGATTATCAGCCTTTAATATAAAACCGCTTCCAACAGGTTTTTTATTTACCGAAAGTCGAACACAATGATTAGATAAACTATCTCGGGTAGAGCTACTCATTTGTTGAAAAGGTTAAAGTAATACCACCAGTGTCTATTTCTGGGAAATGGCATATGATATTGAAAAGTTTATATTCGTCATCTGTGAATATTACGTCAAATGCCGTGCTTTGATATGTAAAGTAAAAGTGGATGAAACTATTTGGGTGTCTATTATGACATGAAATTACTATACGGGATAATGCTTCTTTGTGAGGAAATTTGTGCTTGTTAGCTGAATTTGTACTTATCAAGAAATGTTGACAATCTATAATATCCATAATATCATCGTTTGTATTACCTTTCGATCCATGTTGCGATATCTTTACAAGATTTAAACTGATGGGGTTTGTTGGTGAATAACCTAAACTGTGTAAGGAATTTTTTAACACATCAGGATGTGAGTCACCAGTAAAAAGAGCTTTGAAAGTGCCTATGTTTAATATAAAAGCTATGCTGCTTCTATTGCTTAATGATGAATCTTTTTCAAAATTTTTCTTAGCTAACTCAATTATCGGAACATCATAGTCTGTTTCTAAAGTACCAACTGAGCCTTCGTTAGGGGTATTAATACTTTTTTCTTCTTTGCTCCATTCTTCAATAAAGCAGTCAAATTGTTCATTGTCTGGAGATATAACTGTAAGAATAGCTTCACTTATTGTGTGGACTTGGGTTGCCATAATTGGCCCTTCATTTACTATTCCACTACTCAACAGTAAATCTCTAAGCCAAATCCCCTGTTTTATACTAATATCATTAGAATCATTACCTACACTATAAGGTATTGGTGAATAGTTGAACCATACTTCTTTAAAAGAAGATAATCCATACTCTTTCAATAATCGCTTAACCCCTCCTATGTGGTCCCCATCTGTATGCGTGAGTACTAAAAGATCTAAATTATTATCTTTAGATTGCAGGTCATCTATAATTAGCTTAATTGTACGATTAAAAGTATCAGCGTATCCAGTATCTATTAATATACTATGTTCCTTGTTATTTACATCAGTAAAATTCACAAATATACAATCACCACATCTAACAGGTAATGCTGTAATAGTACATATCATCTCAATAAGATCGTTTTTTGTAATTTGATTGAATCAGTCCAAACATTAATAGAAACTACTCTTATACACAAAAGGCTAGCCATTTGGCTAGCCCTTAATATACAAAAAGTTTTGGTTAATTCAGCCCCGGTACGTTGCCCGGCTGCTTGGCTTTCCACTCGGTGTTGTCGAGGGCTTGCTTGCGGGGGTAGATTTCGTTGAGCGAATCTCCTTCGTATAGGCGGCCATCCTTCATGACGTACTTGATGCTGTTGGTGTTCCGGATGTTTTCCAGCGGGTTTTTGTCCAGGATCACCAGGTCGGCCAGTTTACCGCCTTCGATAGATCCCAGATCTTTATCCAGACCCAGCGCCGTAGCGCCCGTCAGGGTAGCTACCCGCAGAGCATCGTGCGCTTTCATACCACCCGACTGGATCGACCACAGCTCCCAGTGGTAGCCCAGTCCCTGTAGCTGTCCGTGGCTACCTACGCCCGAGAGTCCACCGGCTTCCACCAGTTTCTTCATCGACTCGGCATGCTTCTTGAACACATGTTCTTCATCCATAAACCAGGCACCCCGACGACGCGCTTTCTCGGCCAGTTCTTCGTAGGGCGTAAAGCGCTGCATCTTCGGATCATTGTAGGGCTTTTCGGTGGCGTAGTAGTAGTTTTCGGCCCAGGGTCCGCCGTACGATACCAGCAGGGTAGGCGTAACGGCCATCTTGGCGTCAGCGATGGATTTGATCACATCATTGTACAGCGGATAGATGGGTATGGAGTGCTCGTGACCGGGGTACCCATCAATGAGCTGCGTCATGTTCAGTTTGAAATCCAGACCGCCCTCGGTAGTAGGCATCAGCTTCTGTTCCTTAGCGGCCATAATGATCCACTGGCGGTGCTGACGGTTACCGACGAGGTACATCTTGATGGTCTTGGTGTTGTAGTACTTGCTGTACTGCTGCAGTACCTTGCGGGTATGATCGAGGTCTTTGAGATTATAGGTCCAGAAGCCTACACCCGGTCCGGTCGAGTACACGCGCGGACCAACAATCTGGCCCGACTCCACGAGGTCGCTGTACGTAAGTACATCTGTAGTGGCAGTCTGCGGGTCGCGGGTAGTGGTCACACCGTAGGCCAGGTTAGCGGCGTAGATCCACACCTGGTTTTTGTGCAGACCCCAGTTGGGCCACATGTGGGCGTGGGTATCCACGAAGCCCGGTACGATGGTCTTACCGGCTACGTCTACAACCTGCGCTCCCTTGGGTACTGCCAGGCTACCGCTGGCACCTACGGCCTTGATGCGGTTGTTTTCGATCAGAATATCGCCGTTCTCGATCACTTCGTCACCTTTCATGGTAATGATGCGGGCGCCTTTGAGCAGAGCCGTTCCGGTAGGCTGATCCTTAGGGAACTTCACCGTTACCTCAAACTCCTGTGCTACGTAGTGCGGGTCTGGGTCCTCTTTGGCTTTTTCGGCCTTGGCGGTAGAGTCCTTAGGAGCCTTGGCTTTCTCACGCAGAGCTATCTTGAGGCTGTCGTCGTAGGTGTCGGCCTTGGTGAGATCATAGATGAAGTAGTTGCGTCCGAGCGAGTAGTACACCTGCTTGCCATCGGACGACCAGGCCGGAAACTCACCACCCAGCTCCGTAATCTTACGAGCCGGGAAAGCCGAGCTCTTCGGATCTGATACCGAGATAGTAGGCGTTTTACCGGCTTTAGGTACATTCACCACGTATACCTCGTTGGTAATCTTGGCGACTACCTTGTTTCCTTCCGGAGCCATCAGGATGATAGAAGGGGTACTGGGTTTGGTCGTTTCGGGGGCATCGTTGAGGTGGTCAGGGAGCATACAGTGGGTACCTTCCTGAAACGAAGTACCGAAGGTAGTGATCCCGGTCAGTTTCAGGTGGGTCTTCTCGTCGGTACCGTCCCAGCGGATGGATACCAGTCCTTCGTCGCTGTTGAGGTAGATGCGGTCTTCGGACTTGGTAAAATGCGGGAGGCGGCGGCCGTAAGCTTTTTCAATCGCGGTCACGTCACCGCCGTTGGCAGGTATCCAGGCTATATCTTCGGTGTCGCCGGCTGCGCCCGCTGATACCGAGTTTTTGTAGTTGTCGCTGCTACCGCGCATAAATACAATGCGGTCCTGCTTATACGACCAGGCCGGATTGGTATAGACGGCAGGTACTTTGGTCAGGCGCTGGGGCTGGGTGCTTTTGCCACCCACGGCTACCTTGTACAGGTGTCCGCCCTCTTCGCTTTTCCAGGTGGTGAATACAATAGAACCTCCATCGGGTGACCAGGCAGGCTGTGCTTCGGTGAATGTAAAGTTGGTCAGGCGACGGGGCGTACCCTTGGGCAGATCCATCACGTAGAGGCGGTTCAGGACGGTGAAGGCTAGCTTCTTGCCATCGGGGGAAGGTACCGCGTCACGGATCTGGGTAGCTACCAATTCTTTTACGTCCTCGATGGGGTACTTAAAGGATAGCTGCGGTCCCAGTTCCAGCTTTACATCGGCCTGGAAGGGTATCTCGGTAGCATTGCCACCATTGACCGGGATGCTGTAAATCTTTCCACCATAGGAGGCTATCACCGCCTTATTATCGGGTGTGAAGCACATGGCAGGTAATACACCCATGGGGGCGATAGACTCCTGCTCGTCGCGCTGTACGGGGTAGGCCAGCCAGCGCTCGTCACCCGACTGCAGGTCGCGGATCAGCAGACCGGTTTTATCTTCAAAGCGGGTACCGTATACCATCCACTTGCCATCCCTGGACAAGGTAGGGGTAAAGGCCGAGCCGTAGCGGGAGGTGATGGTGCGCATCTTGCCATTCTCGCGGTCATACACGCCGATCTGGTACTGGGGAAGCTGGGCGTTGTAGTTCCAGCCTCCTGTTCGCTCTGAGTAGTAGATGTAGCGGCCATCCGGACTCACCGCCGGGTCGATGGCTTTAAGCTTTTCGGGCTTCTCGATCATCTCAATACCCGCGCCACCATTACGGTGGTAGAGGTATAGCTTGATATTACGACGGCCACGTGCCCCTACAATATACTCCCCGTCGGGCGTCCAGGTAGCGGCAAAGAAGTTCTGATCTTTGTCCTTGGTGACCTGCACGGTATCCTGCTTCTCGCGGTCGATCCACCAGATATTTTCGGCACCGCTGCGGTCCGAGGTGAACAGGATTTTCTTGCCATCGGGGCTGAAACGCGGGTGCGTATCGAAGGCCATGCCGGAGGTTACCTTGGTAGCTTTGCCGCCGGTGATAGGTAGGGTGTAGATATCACCTAAAAGATCGAATAGGACTGTCTTACCATCCGGACTTACGTCCAGCGACATCCAGGTACCTTCGCGGGCGGTGAATTCGATGGAACGTTCGGCTTTGAGGGGGAGCGGGGCTTCTTTGCCCTTCGGCTTAGCCACCGAATCTGCCTTGGCGGTATCCGCTTTGGCGGGCATAGTGAGAGGAGGTGATGTATGGCCAAAGGCAGGGGCTACCGCCAGCAGGCTGTACATCAGTACGCTTCTTAGCATGTCAGATTTGTTAATGAATTGAAAAGAAAGGTGTTTCGGGAAATTTGCTTCATCTGGTTCTGAAGTAAAAAGCAAATATACTTCGGCTATCCAGAATAAAACAAAAGAAGCGGCTGACTTACAGCCCATTTTTAGGAGTAGATGCAGCTATTTTACAACATAACGGCACACGGTAGTCCGGCGGGAGCCGGTAGGGCGGATGAACGGGTCATCGAAGGTGGCTACTACTTCAAAACCCGTCTTTTCAAGGAGCCTTTTAGAAAAAGGATTCTCCTCGTGCCGCTTGGCGTAGATGTGCCGGATACCCTCACCGGCTAGAACTCTAATGACCTCCTCCATGAGCTGTACCCCGATGCCGCGACCTGTCAGGCTGCGATGTACCACTCCTTCGGCCACGTAGCCATGAATAATATCGGGTGAATCTTCAAACTCCGGATAAAAGGTACCTATTTCATACGTCATGATTCCCACTACTTCTCCCGCTTCCTGCGCTACGATACCCCGCACCGAACTATCGTCTATGGCGGCCAGATGCGCTTTTACTTCCTCCTCGGGGAGGTGGTTCCATTCATTGGCACCATGGTCAAGGATCAGGCCTTGCAGAGCTGGTATATCGTTGGAAGTGGCAGGCCGGAGCTGGAGCATGTATAGGTACTTACTTACGTAGGGTGGTTTTTATGACGATCTTGTTGTGCAGGGTCTTGTGTACCGGGCACATATTAGCGATTTCGAGCAGACGGGCCCGCTGTGTATCGTCCAGGTTACCTACCAGTTCTATATCTCTTGTGAACTGGTCGATCTTCTGCGTGTTGTTTACTTCGGTATGGGCCGAGTCTTCGGCGTGTACCTTCCCGTGGTCCAAGTGTACCAGTACTTCCTGCAGGTCCCACTTCTTGCGGTTGGCGTACATTTTCAGGGTAATAGCTGTACAGGCACCCAGTCCGGCTGAAAGCAACTCATAAGGGCTGGGACCTAAATCGTTTCCGCCCAGACTGGTAGGTTCGTCAGCGATGAGTGTATGATGGCGGGTCTGGATCTGGGTGGTGTAGTCATCACCAGCAATCTGGGCTACTACCTGCGATTCTGAGTCTGCCCGTTCAACGGGTTTGAAATCTATGTACCGCTTGGCCCAGCTACTTAGTACGTCCCCTACGTAGTGGGAGTCCTCTTCGTCGGAGAGCAAATGGTCCGCCCGGTCCAGCGACAGGAAGCTCTTGGGATGGCGGGCTGCCTTATAGAGTTCGGCCGCGTTGCGGATGTGAACGATCCGGTCCTGCGGGGAGTGCGCGATCAGGAGGGGCTTCCTCATCTTTTTTACAATAGAAGAAAGATCCTTGAGATCGAGCGAATCTACAAAGTGTTTTTTAATGGTAAACGGCCGCCCCCCGATCGACACCTCGGCGTAGCCTTCGGCCTCGATGGTACTCAGGTCATCTTTGAAGAGGTGCGTCACGTGCGAAATTGTGGAGGGAGCACCAATGGTAGCGATGGCCTTGATAGATTCCATTTTAGAACCCGCTACGATCGCCGCCGCTCCGCCCAGCGAGTGGCCAACCAGCAGGCTGGGAGCTTGGTAGTTTTTTTCCAGGTACTCACCTACCACGATCAGGTCTTCTATATTGTGCGAGAAATTCGTCTCTGAAAAGTCTCCTCCACTTTCACCCAGCCCTGTAAAGTCAAAGCGCACTACCGCGAATCCCCGGCTGGTAAGGGCCAGGCAGATATTCCGTACAGCATGCAGGTCTTTACTACAGGTAAAACAGTGGGCAAAAATAGCGTAGGAGTGGGGGCTGCCGGATGCAGGCAGTTCCAGACGAGCCGACAGCGGTTCGCCCTCTTTATTTTGTATGAATAGCTTGACAGACTTCATAATCCAAAGGGAGGTTCGTATACTTTTATTGTATATCAACCCGATCACTCCCCATTGGTTATGAATCTTCGCATAAAGTACTTACAGAGTAGTGGTGGTATCCAGGTCTCAGTTTAATAGTGGCAGCAGGAGAGACTCCTTTTGGGACGAATTAATATTTTTCTAATGCTTTTTAGCCACCTATTGGTATTACCCCACTTTGAAGAGTGGGTGTAGAAATATTTTCATAGGGAGGGACATAAATTCCCTGAGGCATCCATTTCAATAAATGCCTATTTAAACCTTATTAAACAACTGTCGAAGCCGGTAGGCTTCCTCCAAATTGCCCTTTAAAGTACTTCTGCCTGCTCCGGGGCAGGTTAACTCCTGTTTTCCTGTTTCTGCTGCTAACAGTGTTCGGGTTGAAATTTTAGGGGTTTATGCTGCTTACTCCATTTCACTGTTCAAGTCATTCTACACCTATCTTATCTAAGACAATGGAAGAAAACAAAAAACACAATGCCCAGTCGGACGTCAACGTGAATGAAAACACTAAAAACGAGCAGCTGGAGCATTTCAGGGAAGACCCCAAAGATCAGTACATGACTACGGATCAGGGGGTGCGAATTAGCCATACCGATGATTCCCTTAAGGCTGGTTCGCGTGGACCAACCCTCATGGAAGACTTCCATTTTCGTGAAAAAATGACTCACCTCGACCACGAGTCCATCCCGGAACGGGTGGTACATGCCAGAGGTTCGGGAGCACACGGGTACTTTCAGCCCTACGATGACACGCTGAAAGAATTCACCAAGGCTAAGTTCCTGACTAACCCAAATACCAGGACACCCGTTTTTGTGAGGTTCTCGACCGTAGTAGGTTCCAGGGGATCAGCGGATACCGTTCGTGATGTGCGGGGTTTTGCTGCCAAGTTTTATACCGAAGAGGGCAACTACGATCTGGTAGGTAATAATATCCCGGTTTTCTTTATTCAGGATGCCAACAAATTTGCGGATCTGGTGCACTCCATCAAGCCTGACCCCGACAACGAAATGCCCCAGGCCTCGGCGGCTCATGATACTTTCTGGGACTTTATATCGCTCATGCCGGAGAGTATGCACATGATCATGTGGGTCCTTTCCGATCGGGCTATTCCGCGCAGCTTTCGGATGATGGATGGCTTTGGCGTACATACCTTCCGACTGATCAATGAGGCCGGTAAGGCCAGCTTTGTGAAGTTCCACTGGCGCTCGACCCTTGGTGCCCACTCACTGGTATGGGACGAGGCCCAAAAGCTGGGAGGTAAGGACCCTGACTGGCTGCGACGTGACCTTTGGAATGCCATCGATATGGGCGATTATCCTGAGTTTGAGCTATGCGTGCAGATAGTACCCGAAGAGGATGAATTCAAATATGATTTTGACCTGCTGGATGCGACCAAGATAATCCCCGAAGAACTGGTACCGCTGCGGCCGGTAGGGAAGATGGTACTGAACCGCAACCCGGACAACTTCTTCGCCGAAACCGAGCAGGTGGCTTTCCACCCCGGTAACCTGGTACCCGGTATTGATGTGACCAATGACCCGCTCTTACAGGGCCGCCTCTTTTCGTACCTAGATACTCAGCTCAACCGATTCAATAGCTCTAACTTCACCGAAGTACCCATCAACCGGCCGGTGTGCCCGGTACACAACCACCATGGCGCAGGCTTTATGCGGCAGACTGTCAATAAAGGCAAGGTCAACTACTGGCCCAACTCGCTGGGAGGAGGCGAGCCAAAGATGGCATCCGAGAGTGAAGGTGGCTATGTACACTACATGGAGAAAATAGATGGTCATAAGATCCGGGCCCGTAGCGAGAGCTTCAACGACCATTACAGCCAGGCTACCCTGTTCTGGAACTCCATGACCGAGCCCGAGAAGAAGCATATCGTACAGGCGGCTCACTTTGAGCTGGGTAAGGTAGAGTCCAAGGAGATTCGGGTACGTATGCTGGGACACTTCTCGAAGATTTCAAATGAATTTGCCGAGCGAGTTGCCAAAGGAATTGGTGTGGATATACCCAAAAATTTTGATCAGAAGTCGACCGGCAACTACGAAGACAACGAAGCGTCAAAGCAGATGAAGAAAGGAAAGTCGGTAAAGACGTCGGATCGGGTCAGCATGGAAAAGAACAAGATCGAAACGGCGAAGTCACGACAGGTGGCTATACTGCTGGAAGATGGCTTTAAGTACGACGAAGTGATGCAGGTGAAACGAGCCCTGATGGAAGCCGGTGCCCGCGTCAAATTCGTATCTAAGTTTCATGGTAAGCGTAAGGCCACCAATGGCGATGAGATCGAAACGGACAAGAGCCACATCACCACTGCCTCTATCATGTACGATGCCCTCTACATCCCCGACGGAAAGGAGAGTAACGAAGCCATGTTAAATGAGGGGGACGCCATCCATTTCATCAACGAAGCCTTCAAGCACGGCAAGGCCATCGCTACGTCCGGAAATGGCATCTACCTGTTACAGAAAGCGGTGGTACTGGGGGTAGACTTTGCCGACAAGGAAGGTACTAAGATCGTTACAAGTAAAGGCGTCGTAACCGCAGGGAACGAGGCACGAGCGATGGACTTTGTGGCATCCTTCATTGATGCAATTAAGAAACACCGGCACTGGGACCGCGAAGAAAAAACGATGGTACCCGCCTGATGAGGTAGCTTGGTAGCAAGCTAAAAATCAGGGAAGCCTCTGACCCAACACCGGGTCAGAGGCTCTTTTTTGTATGAAGATCAACTGAATTATTCAGTAGCTAAGTGACAGAATGTAAGCAGGTTAATGTCAATTTGACAGCTCTCTTGCCATTTTGTAGCCTTTGGGAGGTAGTGGTATATAGTTTGCTTTTAGTCTATCGAAAAGTTAAACATGTCAAACCTTTAAAAATGGAGGTAGCTATGTCACTTACAAAGTTCAATGGAAATGGAACTCTTCCAAGTCTGCTGGATGAATTTGTTGGCAAAGACATGGAAGGACTACACAGCTGGAGCTGGCCCGCGATGAGCCGTTCGCGTGTAGGTAGTGTGGTGCCTTCGGTGAATATCCGGGAAGACAACGACAACTTCTATCTGGAAGTAGCCGCACCCGGCATGAAGAAGAAGGACTTCAACGTAGTTCTGGACAATGGTCGGCTGACCATCTATAGCGAGAAACGTGAAGAGAATGAAGAGAAGGATGAGCAGAAGCGCTTCATGAAGCGGGAGTTCAGCTATCACGCTTTCTCGCGGTCGTTCTGGCTGCCGGACACCTGTGAGCAGGAACGCATAGAAGCCCGCTATACCGATGGGATACTGCACCTGACCGTACCAAAGAAGGAGGAGGCGAAACCCAAAGCGCCCCGACAAATCAAAATAACATAATGGATATAAAGAAAGAGGTTGGCAGTGGTGCCAACCTCTTTCTTTGTTTGTACATATTCGACTGTTTTAACGGTCGTTGTTCTGTCCATCCTTATTGAATAAAGTAACCGGGAAGTCTTTCTCTTTGCCATATAGCTTTATCTCGCGGATATCGGCTGGCAGGCTGTAACCTTCTTTTTCCAGCGTTACTTTTACATCCCTGATCACTTCACCCTTAGTAATAAGTGCCGCTCGTCGGAAGTCATCAGTTTCTACCCAAAAATACACTTTCAGATTCACGGTACTGGCAGCCAGTTCATCCTCCGCCACAAAATTTTCGTGTACGTCGTCATGGACAACATGCTTATGGGTATCCAGGATACGCTGGATAATTTCCTTCGCTCCGTTGATATCATCTTCGTAGGCGATACCAACCACAAAGTCCCAGCGAAAAAAGCCATCTTCCGTGTAGTTGGTCACCGGGTCGGTAAGTACATCCGAGTTAGGAATATATACATCCTGTCCATTAAAAGTCTTGATATGAGTGTATCTGAACTGCAGGGTCTTTACCTTACCCATGATTTCACCTACCTTAATGGTATCATTAACATTGAAGGGGCGGTTAAATGCCAGTATGATACCGGCTATGAAGTTCTCCCCAATGTCCTTAAAGGCAAAGCCCAGTACTACGGCCGAGGCTCCGGCGGTAGCCAGTATACCACCTGCGATGCCACTCAGACCCGCCGTCTGGAGGGCCAGCATGAAACAGATAACGATCAGGATGGTCTTGATGGTGTTGCCCACGAAGGTACTCATGAGAGGGTCCTCAGTACGGGCTTGCATGCGGCTACGGGTAAATCGTCCAATGGCACCGGCAATTATTATTCCCAGCACTATGATCAGAACGGCCAGGCCAATACGGGGAATGGCGGCTATAAGTGCGTCCCAGTAGCCATCCAGGGCAGCGTAGAATTTATCCCAGTTGGTTTCAATAGCTTCTTCCATCGTCAATACTTCTTAGTGTGGTTATATCCTTTTTAAAGCAGCTGTAGTGGTAAAAGGTTTAACTTTTATCCTTACAACTGCTTTATGAGATACTATTTTTGACGCTTAGAAGTAGCCGTTATCCTATCGAAAGCTAGGGCAGTTTGGGATGCAGCCGCGCCAGTTCAGTGGCGGGTACTATAAAATTTTCCACGATTTTCTTGCTGTATCCCTTCCAGCCCCCACGGAAGTCACGTCCGGCTATGGTCATGTAATCGGCCATCAGGGGCGAGTTCAGAATCCTGGCCAGCGTGGCTCCATCTCCCTCAAATTTGATATAGTAGCCCGAGTACACCGTACAGTCGGGATTGGGATACCAGACAAAGTTGGGCTCCCGGTTCATGGGCGAGAATATAATCTTAGGACCAAAGGAATGGTCGAGGCTCTGGGAGCGTCCAAAGGCGTACCAGGCTATGAGGTTGGGCTTGCCATTGTCGCGGCGGTCCAGGGTAGGTCGGTTTCGGAGCAGGTACTTGTATGCATAGGGGTAGTACGCTTTCAGCTCAGCTTCCGGTATGATTTCATTCTTGCCGTAGGTATCTTCCCGGTAGGGAAACAGGATGTACTCCCGGATAGGATCATCTGTTCCTTTCAGGCGGGATGCTTTTACTACAGGCTTCAGGATGGATCTCTCAATCTTAAACCGTTCCCCTTTCTTACTAGTAGCCTCTACCACTTCCTTGTCCATGTTGTCTACCTTGAGCAGGTATATGCTATCACAAAGGGTAGTCAGGCCGACCGAAATTTTACACAATTCACCCAACCGGGTACCCATGATATGTTTCTGAGGAACGACCGATAGCTGCCACAGATCGCATTGCTTCAGCTCATCAAATGATATAGACCGGCCTCGGTACTCAAATCGCTCGTTGCTCAGCTCATACCTGAATTGCTGCTGTTGCCGGGTGCCAAATACGGTAATGGCCGCGTAAGTACCTGCACTCTCAAATACCCGTACGGAACCATAGTTGGTAATGAGCCGCAGGTTTTGGTGATCGGTGAAGTACTGCCGGAGCGGGCGGGCCGTATCGGACGTAAAGTACGAGTTGGGTGTGATGTAACCACAAATCCCATCCGGGGCCAGCAGGCGCGCCGCCAATTCAAAAAAGGCCACGTAAGCATCGGTAGAGCCGGACCGGCAAAAGGTGTACTGTTGCTGAAGCCAGGCCCGCTGCTGAGCGGGCAGGTGTTGAATGCGTATGTAAGGCGGATTACCAACTATAATATCAAATTGCTGACGACTGTATACCTGATCAAAGGCATTGAGCTGGTACAGTTGCCACTTGATCCGTAGACCAAGTGGTACAACCAGTTCGTCCAGCGCTTCGCGGCACAGAGCCAGCGCTTCCGCGTCTATATCCCAGCCGTATACTTTATGCAGATTATCCGACAGCGAGTGAGCCGGGGAATATTGAATGATACGTTGTACAACGGCAACCAGAAAGCGCCCGTCACCGCAGGCCGGATCCAGGATGGTTTTGCCGGTTACGGCTTCGGCTTTGAAATGGACCTCATCCAGTATTTTCTCAACGATGTGCGCAGGGGTATATATTTGACCAAGTAGTTTTTTCTTCTGGTATGTGCGCACTAAGGATGCCATGAGGTCGGTAACTGGTAATTAAAAATGGTAAATAAATAATAGTCAATCTTATTCTTTTGTTTTTAGCAGCGTACACTTTCGGAAACCCGGCCACTGCTTGATCCGCTCAGTGAGCAGGGGTGAACTAATGTCTCCAAACAGGATTTCGTAGGTATCTTCCTCAAAGCGAAAGGTAGTACGGTCGGCCCGGAGGCGTTCGGTCCCGGCCGGGTACAGCCTACCCAGCTCTCTTTCCTCCACGGCCTTTTTATCTATAAATCCCAAAAGTGAGGCTATTGTGCCCCGCCGCTCGGATTGATGAAATGACAAGCAAAAATAGTGCGAAGTACGCGAGCCCGGCTTTTGAAGTTGCGAGGAGGGAATATTTAGTACATAATCGGCTCCTAATCGCCCCGTCTGCCGCTTCATGGCTTTCACGTCCAGGCTGAAGATACTATCTTCTGACTGAAGTACAAAATCCTGCCCCCAGTCCTGCCCGTTGACCGCTCCAAAGGCTCTCTGAGGCCGGGTAAGCCGGTAGATATCTGCAAATACTACTTCACCGAGGCTACCCGTGTAGCGCAGCATCCGCGTATGGATGGGCTTGCTGGCGTGGGCGTCCCAGACATTGGCTACTTGGTGGTGGCGCAGCGAGTACTCCACCAGCTTTCGGGCGTAGGCTTTCTGCTCATCCGTGACCTGGATCTGTATGTAATACTCATTTCTCAACGGCAAAGGTAGGTGTTCCCAGTTGGCTTATAGTACTAACCAACGCAATAAAGGTTAAGTTTAGGGCAGGAAATCCGGCCGCCGATCTACTTTTAGAGAAAGATGTATTACTTTGAACCGGACTATTAACCGGATTTACTAACTCATAACACGTATGCTCAAATTAGGATTTGTAAGTGCTATTCTGGCCGATTTTGGTTTTGAACATGTCATCAGTTTTGCGGCCAACCACGGATTTTCGTGCGTAGAGGTCATGTGCTGGCCCAGTGGCAATGCCGACAACCGCCGCTACGCCGGAGTAACCCATATAGATGTAGATAATCTGACCGATCAGAAGGTATCTGATATCCGCTACACGCTCAAAGAAGCCAAAGTGACCATATCGGGCCTGGGGTACTATCCCAACCCGCTTGACCCCGATCAGGCCAAGGCTGAGTTCTACGTTGAGCACATCAAGCACGTAATCCGGGGAGCGGCCCGTCTGGGGGTACCCGTAGTCAATACCTTCATCGGGCGTGATCCGGCCAAAAATATCCAGGACAACCTCAAGCAGTTTGCAGACGTATGGCCGGGGATCGTGAAAGTGGCTGAGGAGAATAACATTAAGATAGGCATCGAGAACTGCCCCATGTTCTTTACCAACGACGAGTGGCCCGGCGGCAAGAACCTGGCCATTAGTCCCGCTGTGTGGGATCGGATGTTCGAGATTATACCCAGTCGGGCTTTTGGGCTTAACTATGACCCGTCGCACATGATATGGCAGATGATGGATGAGATCAAGCCCATCTACCAGTACAAGGACCGCCTGCACCACATTCACCTCAAAGATGTAAAACTATACCGTGACAAGCTGGACCGGGTGGGTATCCTGGCTAATCCGCTGGAGTACCATTCGCCGAAGCTGCCGGGACTGGGCGATGTCAACTGGCGGGGTTTCTTCGCCGCCCTTACCGATGTACGCTACCGCGGACCGGTGGTGATCGAAGTAGAGGACAAGGCATACGAAGGGAATATAGAAGATGTGAAGAGCGCGATCCTGACTAGCCGCAACTACCTGCGGCAGTTTCTGGGGGAGTAAACTAAAAGAGGGAAGCCACTGGCTTCCCTCTTTTGATAATTAATGCGTGCTGTACACTAGTTACCGGTCTGGCTTTGCTTGCCAGCTTTGGGTAGGTCAGCTACGCTGTTTTTGGTATTAGAAGGCTTGGAAACAGGATTTGTTTTATAGTTGCCCGGTGAATTCAGCGGGTTGATCTGCGAATCATCCTTTGTGCCATCCACGGGTACTACCAGGGAAGCCGGACGATTGGCGTACTTAGGCGTGTGACGAACCTTACCGCGCTGGCGAGCCGTAGTAACCCGCTCAACCAGTCCAACGCTGGGTACCTCTACAGTAGTTCGGTCATCGTTAAGTTGTTTGGCCTTCTGGGCTTTATTGGGATGCTTATAGTTATGAACCGACACACCCGGATCAACCTGTACCTTGCTCTGAGCAAAGGCACTAGTAGTTACCAGAGCAAATACTGCGGCAAATACTACTTTGAATGATGTACTTTTCATATATTTTTATGAATATTTCGTTAAAAAATAGGCATATTTTTGCCCGTCTACATGATAAGTATAAATGTAAAAGATTTGTTCCAACTGGTATTTTTACAATTTTTGGCAGAATTAGTATAAATTATTTAGCGATTTTAGCAGAAACTAGTAATACCGTTGCTTAGGCAATTGATTTTACGACACTTTTTGAGAAATTATTGCCATATAGTCAGAAACCACTATGATTTTTAACGGAAAGATACTTTTAGACTTTTTTTTTCGGATTTATACACATGTATGTAGTTATAAGTGGCTACTGCTGCTGCTCCTCTTTCCGGGCCTGTTTAGCGGATGTAGTCACTTCACAACGGGAACTCCTTATAAGTACTCGGGTGAAAAGATAAAGGGGGTGTCGCTGGTAGCCCCCAGGGAACCGGTGACGGATAGTGTATTCATACCGGTACGGAACGTGAATGCTGAGTGGGTATCGGTAATGCCGTATGGATTTGTGGAGGAAGGGAAGCCCAACTTCCACTACGCGGGTAAGAGCGGCGAGTGGAAATGGTGGGGTGAAACTCCGCAGGGAACGGCCGAAACCATCCGGATGGCGCACCAGCACGGGCTCAAAGTGATGCTCAAGCCACACGTCTGGATAGGCCGGGGCGGGTTTACGGGACACCTGACTTTTACCACCGAAGCGGACTGGCTGGTTTTTGAAAAAGAGTACGGTGAGTACCTGTTAGAATTTGCGAGGGTAGCTGATTCTTCCGATGTAGAGATCTACTGCATCGCTACCGAAATGCAGAACTTCGTCGCCAAGCGGCCCCAGTTCTGGCACCGGATCATCAAAGAGATCAAAGGGATCTACAAAGGCCAGCTTACCTACGCCGAAAACTGGGATACCTATCAGGATGTACCTTTCTGGGATGAACTGGACTATATAGGGGTGGATGCGTACTTTCCGCTGTCTGAAAAACAGCACCCTTCGGTAGCAGAATTAAAGAAAGGCTGGCAATCCCATCTTAAAGCCCTGTCGGCCTACGCCGGTGAGCACCAGAAGCCGGTACTGTTTACCGAATATGGCTACCGCAGTGCCGACTTTACGGCACATAAACCTTGGGAAACCAACCCGGATCACCCCGAAAACGAACAGGTGCAGGTAGATGCGTACCGGGCCTTTTTTGAAGAGGTATGGAGCCGCGATTGGCTGGCCGGAGGATTTGTGTGGAAGTGGTTTCCGGGACTGGAAAAAGGCCGGAAGGCGCGTGACTGGTACTCGCCCCAACACCGCCCCGCCGAACAAACCCTGGCTGATTTTTACAAAAACTAACTTGCTAAGGCTGGCCTGATGGCTAGACCGGATACGCTACTTCGGTGTTGAAGATATCTTTGACTGCTTTACGAATATTAATACAGATGGTATCAGTAGGCAAGTCATTGGAATCCTCTCCGAAAGGGTCTTCAATTTCTTCGGCAATCACCTCCAGGCTACCCAGTATATAGAATACGAATACTACAAACGGTACAACCAGGTAATTGAGGTTAAAGACGTACCCCAGAGGCAGGGTCACGCAGTAGGTAAAGATGAATTTTTTCAGAAACGAGCTGTATGAAAAGGGGATGGGGGTATTCTTGATTCGCTCGCAGGCTCCGCTGATGTTGGTAAGGGACTGAAGCTCATCATTCAGTAGCAGCATGTGTTCGGGGAGCAGGATGCCCCGGCGCTGGAGTTCAAATACTTTGGAGATAATAAGCCCTGCTATCTGATTAGGTACGTGCTCCTCCTTACGCAGGTAATCCGTAGAAAATAGAGAGGCTGATTCTAGTTCCTCGCCCAGGTACTTGCCCCGCAGATGATTTTTGAGGGAGAAGGCGAAATTAGGGATCATAGTACGGAAGAACTCCCGGTATTCAGTATGTTCAGGATCGAGCAGGCCGTTGATCTTCAGGGCCAGGTTGCGGCTACTATTGACCAGGCCTCCCCACTGCTTGCGCCCTTCCCACCAACGATCGTAGGCCGTATTAGTACGGAACACCAGCAGCATGGATATTACAAATCCGAGCAGGGAATGCATCAGGGAGATATTCTTCAGATCAGAGGTAGATTCCAGCTCCCAGTAGTCTACGATCAGATATGCTATCAGGGTAGAGTAAGCCGCTATAGCCAACAACAGGGGAGCCAGCTTACGAACAGTATCCGCCTTATGTAAGCCAAATATAAAGCCCCACCATTCCTTCGGATTGTAGTTGATCATATCAGTTTTACTTTATCCACCAGTTTAAAGAACTCCCTGAAGCAGCGGGCGGTCAGTTGGGCGTCCTCCAGAGCATTATGGGTGTCTTCTTCCCGGTCAAAGCCAAAGTACTTGGCCACGACGCCCAGGCTCAGGTTTCGGGGAACCGACTGCCCGTTCTTTTCCAGGATCATAAAAAACAGGTACGATACCGTATGCAGGTCAACCAGCTTGTTGGAGTAGGGCCACTTCAATTTTTCCTGCCGGTAGGCGTAGCGTAGGAAGTTGATATCATAGATCACACTCTGACCGCAGACTACTACATCCGATAAATTGGGAGAGCTGTGTCCGGGCGAAGCTTTTCGTCCCAGCTTCTTTTGCACCCACACCTCAAACTCAGGTAGTACATCATAGATCATGGGAGCATCTTCAAGGTCATCGAGTGAAAGCCCGTGTACTTCTTCGGATTTGGCCGTGAATGCTTCCTCGTTCTCCGGGTATACATTTTGCAGGTAGGTACCCAGCGAGTTCCAGTGGTCGTCGAAGAGTTCGGCACCGATTTGTATAATCTCGTTCCAGCCGGGATCGGGGCCGGTCATTTCTATGTCAAGTACAAGGAAAGGCATGGAGGGGTGAATTTGTTGAGTGACTATTGCGTTACTTTGCAGACAAATCTAAGACATCCGATTACACATTTCTATAAAATAGATATAAAAATGCCCATTGACTTTACCAGGGTGCCATCACCTTGCTACGTACTGGAAGAGCAGCTTCTGCGCAATAACCTCCAACTCATCGACAGCGTACAAAAAGCCGCGGGATGCAAGATCATCCTGGCTCTAAAAGGCTTTTCGATGTTCAGCGCATTCCCCATCGTGAAGGAGTACCTGAGCGGGGCTACGGCTAGCTCGCTGAATGAGGTAAAACTAATTAATGACTACTTCGGCTACCGTTCGCATACCTACGCGCCCGCCTACCTCGACCATGAGTTTGGGGAGGTGATGGAGCGGAGCAGTCATATTACCTTCAACTCGATGGGGCAGTGGGAGCGGTTCCGGGAGCGGGTAGAGGCTTTCAATGCACAAAACCCCGACCGCCTGATTTCCTGCGGCATCCGGGTCAATCCGCAGTACTCCGAGGTAGCTACCGATATGTACAACCCCTGCGTACCGGGATCGCGCCTGGGCGTCACGCGCAACCAGCTACCCGATCAGCTGCCGGAGGGAATAGAAGGTATCCACTTCCATACCCTTTGTGAGAATGACTCTACTACCCTGGAGCGCACCCTGGAAGCTCTTGAAGCACGCTTCGGCGACCTGCTCCACCAGGCAAAGTGGCTTAATATGGGGGGAGGGCACCTGATGACCCGTGAGGGCTATAACATCGAGTTGCTGATCGAACTGGTGAAGCGCATTCGAGAGAAATATAATTTAGATGTAATTCTGGAACCGGGCTCGGCCATCGCCTGGCGAACCGGAGTACTTGTGAGTAGCGTGTTGGATATTCTGGATAGCCAGGGGATACAGGTAGCCATACTGGATACATCCTTTGCGGCCCACATGCCTGATACGCTGGAGATGCCCTATAAGCCTTACATCCATGGAGCCTATCATGAACCGCAGGCCGGCAAGCCTACCTACCGTCTGGGCGGTATGACCTGTCTGGCTGGTGACTTCATGGGCGACTACTCCTTCGACCAGCCCCTGCAGATTGGCGACCTGATCGTATTCGAAGATATGATCCACTATACGATGGTGAAGACTACAACTTTTAACGGAGTCAATTTGCCTGCGATCGGGATCTGGAAGAAGGATGAGAGCTTTCAACTAGTGCGCTCGTACGGATACGAGAGCTTCAAAGACAGATTATCCTGAGCAAGGAAAAGTTCCGCTGTATAGGGATTTTTAAAATAATTTATTTTTAGGCGGAAGGGCAGGAACTCTTCCGCCTTTTTGTATCTTTGTATCCCGTAATCATAGTAAAATAGCATAGTCTTATGGCTTCTACAGGGCAAAAGACCGCTAAGTACATTTTTGTTACGGGCGGCGTTACTTCATCACTTGGCAAAGGCATCATAGCCTCCTCACTGGCCAAACTTTTACAATCCAGAGGACTATCAGTCACCATTCAGAAATTTGATCCCTATATTAATGTGGATCCCGGTACGCTTAATCCGTATGAGCACGGCGAGTGTTATGTAACGGACGATGGTGCCGAGACTGACCTTGACCTGGGGCACTACGAGCGTTACCTGAACGTACGTACTTCGCAGGCTAACAACATTACGACCGGACGTATCTATTACAACGTTATCATGCGGGAGCGCCGGGGCGATTTCCTTGGCAAGACCGTTCAGGTAGTACCGCATATCACGGATGAGATCAAAAACAACATGCTGCTGCTGGGGCAGACGGGCGAGTATGACGTAGTAATCACCGAGATAGGTGGTTGTGTGGGTGATATAGAGTCTCTTCCCTTTATTGAAGCAGTACGCCAGATCAAGTTTGAACTGGGCGAAAACGATACACTGGTCATTCACCTGACCCTGATCCCTTACCTCAGCTCAGCTGGTGAGCTAAAGACCAAGCCTACCCAGCACTCGGTAAAGGAGCTGCAGGAGTCAGGCGTGCAGCCGGATATATTGGTATGCCGGACCGAGCACCCACTTCCGATGGATCTTCGTAAGAAAATAGCCTTGTTCTGTAACGTACAGACCAGCTCGGTGATCGAAGCGATGGATGCGGAAACTATCTACGATGTACCCATCCTGATGCGTAAAGAGCGGTTGGATCAGCGGGCCCTGTACATGCTGGACATCTACAACGATCAGGATGCCGACCTCGACGCCTGGAAGAACTTCCTGTCCCGACTGAAGAATCCATCGGATTCTGTACGTATTGGTCTGGTCGGTAAGTACGTGGAGCTGCACGATGCGTATAAGTCTATCGTGGAGTCATTTATCCATGCCGGTGCTGAGAACGAGTGTAAAGTACATATCGAATGGATTCATTCGGAGTCACTCACCCCTGAAAACGCGGAGGATAAACTACGTGACCTGGATGGTGTGCTGGTAGCTCCGGGCTTTGGTGAGCGTGGTATCGAGGGTAAGATCTCAGCCATTCGCTTTGTTCGTGAAAATGGTATCCCGTTCTTTGGTATATGCCTGGGTATGCAGATGGCCGTGATCGAGTACGCACGTAACGTACTGGGTCTGGAAGGAGCCCACTCGGTAGAGATGAATCCTGATACGCCGCATCCGGTTATCAACCTGATGGCCGATCAGAAGGATATCACCAACAAAGGAGGTACCATGCGTCTGGGAGCCTATGCCTGCCGCATCAAAAAAGACACGCTGGCTCACAAGATATACGGTCGTCTGAATATTAGCGAGCGTCACCGCCACCGCTATGAGTTTAACAATGACTATCTACAGCAGTTTGAGAAAGGGGGAATGCTGGCAACCGGTATCAACCCCGAGAACAATCTGGTAGAGATGGTAGAGATACCGGGGCATCCTTACTTCATGGGTGTACAGTTCCACCCTGAGCTTAAGAGTACCGTGATGAATCCGCATCCGCTATTTGTGCATTTTGTAAAATCGGCTTTGGCCTATTCATTACAAAAGCGGGCGGTTATGCATTGATTTAACCATTCATCCTCTGTTAGGAACCCAATCCCAAAAATCTTCATTACCTTTGCAGTCCCGTATCGTGTACATGATACGGGACTTACTTTTACTACTTTTTAAAGTTTAGAATGGAAAGAAATCAGGTAATTGGCTTAGTACTTATCCTACTAATGCTGGTAGGTTACCAACTGCTGGTTCCAAAGCCCGTTGAACCAGATCCGGTAGCTCAACAACAAACTACAACCCCCTCCACTACAACTCCGGCGGCCGCCGCTACGCAACCCGACTCTAATCAGATCAAGGCACAGTATGGTGATTTTGCATCAGCAGCTCAGGGGCAGGCTCAGGACGTAGTGATTGAGACGAACGATGTACGTGTAACCTTCTCTAACCAGGGAGGTGTCATAAAAGAGTTGCTTCTGAAAAAGTACAAAACGTACGATCAGGAACCTCTCTACCTCATATCGAGCAACCATAACGAATTCAGCCTGGAGCTGCCTACCCAGCGGGGTAACATAGATCTAACTGATCTGTACTTTACTACCAGTGCTACCAACCGCACTCTGGCTGAGAACGATTCGGCGGTTATTACCTACCGGATGGCTCTGTCTGACAACCAGTTTGTGGAGCAGACCTATGTAGTACGTGGTACCGGGTATGTGATCGATTATGGTATCCGTGCTAACGGTGTGGGTACAACCGGCAAGCCTGTACAGTTTGGCTGGCGCAATGATATGCTCCAGTTTGAGAACAACATGGACGAAAACCGCAAGGCGGTAACAATTAACTACTATACCGATGAACTGAACAGCCTGAGCCAGAGCCCCGAAGGAAATACGGAGGCTGTAGCCGAGCAACCAGTACAGTGGTTTACGATGAAACATAAGTACTTCCTGACCGGACTGATCGCCAATCAGCAGCCCCTGCAGAATGTAACGATGAAATCGCTGGTTAATGCGGCTGATTCAAACGTTGTAAAGACCATGGAAGTACTAGCCAGTATACCCGCAGCGACACTGCAGCAGGGAACCAGCTTTAAGTACTTCATGGGGCCAAACGACTACCACATAGTAAGTGAAGTAGCAGCCGAAAACTTCGATGAGAACGTATACCTGGGATATGCTTTCCTTAAGCCTATCAACAAGTACTTCCTGGTACCGTTGTTCAACTTCCTGGAAGGGTTTATCTCTAACTACGGTATCCTGATCATCTGTCTGGTACTGATCGTGAAGCTGATCCTGACGCCTCTTACCTATAAGTCGTATGTAAGTATGGCCAAGATGCGGGTGCTGGCGCCGGATCTGGAAGAGATTCGTAAGCAGAATCCCGATGATATGGCCAAGCAGCAGCAGGAGCAAATGAAGCTGTACCAGCAGGTAGGTGTAAGTCCTCTGAGTGGCTGTATCCCTGTACTGGCTACGATGCCTATCCTGTTCTCGCTGTTCTTCCTGTTTCCGAACCTAATTGAGCTCCGTCAGGAATCATTCCTCTGGGCCAAAGACCTTTCGACGTATGACTCAGTCATGCAACTGCCGTTCCGGATTCCGTTCTACGGTGATCACGTGAGTTTGTTCACCATCCTGATGACCATATCGAGTATTGCCTACGCGTACTACAACAATCAGATGACACCTACCCAGCCGGGACCGGTCAACATGAAGTTCATGAGCTACGTGATGCCCCTGATGTTCATGTTTGTGCTGAATTCATTCCCCGCTGGTCTGACGTTCTACTACTTTGTATCCAACGTGGTGACCATTGCTCAGCAGCTTACAATCCGGAAGTTTGTGGATGAAGCCAAGATCAAACGGATTCTGGACGAAAATCGCATTAAGAACGCTGATAAGCCTAAGAAGCAGTCTAAGTTTCAGCAGTACCTCGAAAAGTCTCTACAACAGGCCGAAGAGGCAAAAAAGAAGCAAGCCGATCTGGAAAAGCGTCCAGGAAAGCGTAAGTAATATGCTTATTACGCAACACTGAATGTATATGGTAAGGGTAGCGTTTCCGGTCGTGGAGCGTTACCCTTATTTATTGGTAAGCATGATTTTTGTATTTTAATTTACTGATCTAAACTAATCCACATATTTATGAAAAAAATACTCTTACTACTGATCCTATGGGGCCTGTACGGAACGAGTATTTCCAATGCGCAACTCTTTGACCAGAGCGAAAAGAAATACAGGGAAGCAGTCAGCTACTTCAAACAGGGCAGGTATGAGCAGGCTATGAGCCGGTTTTCGCCCCTGACTACCCAGACTAACTCCGCCTACGGACCTTATAGCCACTACTACTATGCACTGGCTGCCTACCGGCTAAAAAAATACAATGATGGCTATCTGATGCTCCGGCAGTTGCTCAGTCGCTACCCCAACTGGGAAAAAACGGATGATGCCTACTACCTGATGGGAGCGCTTAATATGGCGATGGGCAACTACGACAAAGGCCTCGAAAACCTTCAGCTCATCAATGATCCGGCTCTGAACAAGGATGTGCAGGGGTTAAAGCAACAATATCTTGCACAGATCAAAGACCTGAACCTGCTGAAAAACCTGCAGAGGCAATACCCTACGGACAAGGAAGTAGCGGTAGCCCTGGTAAGACTTATCCAGAAAACATCTACCGACCGGGCCGATCTGGAACTGTCGGATCGGCTGACCAACCGATTTGGTGGGGATGTGGCCACAGTGAGCAATACGCCCCCCAGCCGTACTCCCGGTCCAAAGACTACCCGCAACTGGGATAAAGGCTTCTACAATGTAGCGGTGATGCTTCCCTTCCGGCTGGAAGAGTATCAGTCGTCGCGCCGGTCGCGTTCCAACCAGTTCGCCTACGATTACTACCAGGGTATGCTGCTGGCCAGAAAGCAGCTAAAAGACGAAGGCATACTGATCAATCTGCAGTCCTACGACATCAGCAACGAAGAAGCTGCAATGCGGGACCTGGTCAATAACAACCAGTTTCGTCAGTCGGATCTTTTGATTGGTCCTCTATATCCAAAGACTTACGAAATAGCTTCACAGTTTGCGACGGATCAGGATGTAGTGCTGTTCAACCCGCTTTCAACGGATGGAAGTCTGCTTAGCAACAGCAACAATACTTACCTGGCTCGCCCATCCGTGGAGTACCAGATGAAGCAGGCAGCCCAACTAGCCAGCCGGCTGAATCCGCGACTCCTGGCGGCCATCTACTACGGAGGGAGCGCCAAAGACTCGGCGATGGCTGCGGCCTATGCCGAAGAGATGAAAACCCGTGGCGGAAAAGTACTTGAAATGGTACGTATCAATGATCAGAAAGATTACATTGACTCGCGTATGTCTCAGTTCGTAAATGAGCAGCCTACGCATATAATACTGGCTTCTACTGATCCGCAGACCGGACCCGCGTTGTTTTCGGTTCTGAATAGCCGCAAGCTCAATGCCGTGCCGGTAATCGCTACAGGTACCAGTTTTGACTTTCAAAAGTCACGTCCTCACAACTACGGTGGCCGGCTCTACCTGATCGAAACGGACTATATTGATCTGTTCAAAGAAGGAGTACGTAATTTCCGGCTGTCCTACTACGAGCAGACCGAGACACTACCCTCGGTGTACTCGTACCTGGGCTATGACCAGATGCTGTTCCTGGGGCGTATGATGGCCCAGTACAAGGACCGTCTGGCGGAGGGGCTGAAGAGACGTCAGCAGGAAGAAGGCTACCTGCTCTCAGGCTTTGATTTTACAAAATCACGTGAGAATCAGATTCCACCGATCCTGCGGCACGAAGGCTCCCGCTGGGTACCGGTGAGGTAAGCATACAAGTAAGACAAGAAATCTTTTACATCAATTATATAGGCCATAACACCTCCTATAATGAATAATATAGAAAGTCAGCAATTATTTAAAAAAGCTCAGCAGTACATCCCCGGCGGGGTAAATTCACCCGTAAGAGCCTTCAAGGCCGTAGGAGGCTCACCTTTGTTTATTAAATCAGCTAAGGGAGCTTACCTGTACGATGAGGACGGTAATCGCTACCTGGAGCTGATCAATTCCTGGGGACCAATGATCCTGGGGCATGCGCACGAGTTGGTCGAAAAGGCCGTGTCAGACGCCGTCCGCCACTCCTTCTCATTCGGAGCACCTACCCGTAAGGAAGTAGAAATTGCCGAACTGATCGTGAGTATGGTACCATCGGTGGAGAAGGTACGTATGGTAAACTCGGGAACCGAAGCTACTATGTCAGCTGTTCGGGTAGCCCGTGGTTTTACCGGACGGGATAAGATCATCAAGTTTGAAGGATGCTACCACGGCCACGGCGACAGCTTCCTGATCGCGGCTGGAAGTGGCGCTGTTACTTTTGGTACACCCGACAGTCCGGGAGTGACCAAAGGAGTAGCCAACGATACGCTGACTGCACCTTATAATGACCTGGCTGCCGTTCAGCAACTCGTTGATGCCAATAAGGGAGCCATTGCTGCTATTATACTCGAACCTGTAGTAGGGAATATGGGATGTGTGCTGCCCGCCGATGGCTTCCTAAAGGGGCTACGCAGTATTTGTGACAAGGAAGGTATAGTACTTATATTCGACGAAGTAATGACAGGCTTCCGCCTGGCCAAAGGGGGAGCTCAGGAGCGCTTTGGCGTGATACCTGACATGACTACCCTCGGTAAGATCATTGGCGGCGGTATGCCCGTAGGTGCCTATGGTGGTCGTAAAGAAATCATGGACTGCGTATCTCCGGCCGGACCGGTGTACCAGGCCGGTACGCTTTCGGGGAATCCTATTGCGATGTCGGCGGGTCTGGCTATGCTGCACTACCTTAACGATAACCATGATGTATATACCAGACTGGAAACCATTGGTAATAAGATTGTAGGAGGCTTCAGAGATTCGCTGAACAAACTGGGCCTAAATTATACCATCAACCACATCGGGTCCATGTTCACGCTTTTCTTTACTGATCAGACCGTGACGGACTTTCCTGGAGCTAAAAGCTCAGATCTGCCCCTTTTTGGCCGGTACTTCCACGCTATGCTGGAGCGGGGGGTGTATATAGCTCCTTCTCAGTTTGAGAGTCTGTTTCTGTCGGTGGCGCTGGAAAATCCACACATAGATAAGATCATCAAAGCCAATGAAGAAGCCATGAAAGAAATTATCGCTCAAGGATAGTATTCATACACAATTAGTAATACCAGACCGCCCTCTGTTTGCAGGAGGGCGGTTTTTTTATTTACCTTGCTTCCCTTTTAAGAATCAGGTAAGCTCCGGTAGCTACCAGCTCGTCCCCAATCGGGTTGATGAGCCTTTTCTAATGTTTTTTCATGCGTAAGTATTCTATAATAATACCAGTATATAACCGTCCGGATGAGCTGGAAGAGCTTCTGGACAGCCTGACCCGACAGACTTACACCCACTTTGAAGTCATAGTTGTGGAAGATGGATCGGCAAAGAAATCCGATCAGGTGGTGGAGCGGTATCAGGACCGCCTATCTCTTAAGTATTTTGAAATAGAAAACCGGGGGCAGGGCTTTGCCCGTAACTTTGGCTTTGAAAAAGCCTGCGGAGACTACTTCATTGTATTTGACTCCGATACGATCATTCCGCCCTGCTACATGGAGGTAGTCAATAAACGTCTTAGCGAAGACTTCCTGGATGCCTATGGCGGGCCGGATGCGGCGGATGAAAACTTCTCGGACCTGCAGAAAGCCATTAGCTACTCCATGACTTCGGTATTCACTACGGGGGGCATACGGGGTAAGAAAAACAACGCCGGTGGGGCCTTTCAACCGCGAAGTTTCAATATGGGTATCTCGAGGAGAGTATATCGGGAAACTGGTGGATTCGCTAAGCGGGATATGGGGGAAGATATTGAGCTGGGTATTCGTCTGAAGAATCACAACTACCGCATGGGACTTATACCTGAGGCCTTTGTATACCACAAGCGCCGCGGCAACTTCACTGACTTCTACCGTCAGGTCCATTCCTTTGGACGCACGCGTTTTGTCTTGGATAAACTTCACCCCGCTCTGGAACTGATAAAGCCGGTACACGCCTTTCCATCGGCATTTGTGCTGTTTTGTCTGCTCATTCCGGTCTGGTACTTCGTATTTGAGCCCTTTTTTTGGTTGTCGCTGGCGGGGCTGGCTCTGTTTATAGTATTGATTCTACTGGATGCTACCGTCCGTACCAAAAGCCTAAAGGTAGGATTGCTCAGTATAGTGGCCGCTTTTGTGCAGCTATTTGGGTATGGGTTAGGCTTTATACAGGAAGGTACCAGAAAGCTACTAAGGAAATAGTACCTGCAACCGGTTGACCGGTAGCTGATTATTTACCAGCTACCGGTGAAGGTATCGCTACATCACGCTCGTAGTGAATATAATGTTCCAGTAGAGTCTGGAGCTGATCGGCATAGGTATCGGTTAGTTGAGCATACTGTGCTGCTGAGGTTTCGTCCACGTGCATCGCATCTGCCCGTGCCTTTAGTATCTCTACTTTTAGGCGGGTGCAGGCCCGGTGCAGGCAGTAGTACTTGAACAGGATGACATCCTCCTGTGTATGGATCACTTGGAACTGCTCGTTGTAAGCCTCCATAAAGGCTTTACGAAGTTGCGGCTGCTGATATAGGTCCATATCAATACAGAGAAAGGCAATCTCGTTCAGAACGTCAATACGGCGGTAGGCCTCATCATATTCCAAACAGTCGAATATAACAGGATTATCTTCGTACATGAATATATTCCCCGAGTGGAGATCGCCGTGCCCGTCCCGCTGGAAGCCCTGCTCCATACGCTCCAACATTCGCCGCGCAAAATGATCAATCACCCAGTGAGCCAGTCGGGTCCATTCCTGTACCTTTGACTGCCACTCCGTCCCCAGATGAATAGACATCCAGTCTCTCTGCTCAAGGATCTCCAGAAAATCAGCTTTTTTCCGTTCTATATCAACAGGAGCATGGGTAGGAGGAGAGGCCATATGAAAGCCAGCCAGCTTAATTGCTAACTTCTGTACTGAGGGAACAGTTACGTGCCCATAGGCTAGCTGATGATTCAGCAAATATTCATTGTCCAGCCGCTTCATTACCACAGCATAGTCTACTACTTCACCCTCACTGCCTATACACACTGATCCTTCCTTATTGACTATGGGTGATACGGCCAGGTACACATCCGGAGATAAGCGTTGGTTAAGGGCTAATTCGCGCCGGCAAAGGTCATGACGTACCTCCTGGTCGGTGAAGTCCAGAAACTGGTACCGTACCGGTTTCTTAATTTTGTAGGCTAGCGAGTCGGTGAGTAATACCCAGGAAATGTGCGTTTCCAACTGCTCTACGGGCATGGTAGTCTCCTTTGCCAACCAATTCTTCAGTTGATCTATCTGATGGGCTTGCATAGCTGTCAACGTTAAAGGTTTACCTACTTTTCAGGGTATTAGGGTAGAGAGTCAACACGATACTAAGCTCATTCGCTCACTTAATCCGGGTGCTTACCAACTGGTACTACTGCTGGTAGACGAACACCTAAGTATTAGTGTGAAACTAGTACTTAGATCAAACTCTCTAATGATCTACAGATGAAAAATCAAAAGACCGTGCCAATCAGTGACACGGTCTTTTGTTGAAGCAGAATAATCTTTTATAAGATGTTAAGCTGTTACTTTTTTTCGCAGAAGTAAACTATCTCACCGGCCGGAAGCGCAAAGCGCTTTACTTCCTCTTTGGACAGTTCGTCCATTACAAAGCGATCCTCCTTTACCATAAAGCCACCTTTCTCCAGCTCACGTCCATAGTCACGGCCAAACAGGCGGAGGTGGTCATTCTGCCAGAAGTGCTTCTCCCGTTCGCGCGGGTCCGTAATGCTAGGATCTTCGTAGGTAGTAGCCCGCGAAAAGTCCTGGGGTGACTGGATGATTGCCCAACCACCGGGGCGTAGTACACGATGGAGTTCGCTCATGGCCCTGACGTAGTCATCTACGTGCTCCATCACGTGGTTACAGATAGCTACATCAAAGGTATTGGCTTCAAAAGGGATGGAGTGAATATCCATTTTGACCTTAGCCAGCGGTGATTCTATATCGGCTGTGATGTAGTCCAGATTCTTCATAGACTCAAACCGGTTGATAAAGCAGTACTCGGGAGCTACGTGCAGTACCTTCAGGTTATCACGGAAGAAATTAGTCTTACGCTTCAGGTATAGGTACATGAGGCGGTGACGCTCCAGGGCCAGGCAGTTGGGACACAGGGCATTGTCACGGCCGGAACGACCGTAGGGCAGGAACTCACGATACTGATGGTCACAAACGGGGCATTCGACGTTACGACCGGTGTAAAACACACCAAATGCCCGGGCCGCCCAATGGCCTACCAGTTGAAGATATGGGCGGGGAACATGCCGTAGCACCAGGCTAAATAGTGATTTCATGGAAGAAGATCAGGGAAACGAAACTTGTAATATGAATAAAAGGTCTGAATCAGACTGCAAATGTACAGGATGCACCGGAAATAGTACTTTACAGCCCCCGAAAAGACATTGAATTATTCAAATATGATAATAAATATGATTATTTTTGAGATAGGAATAAATTAGACTTTGCCATGATAGTACCCAAAGCTGAAGCTAAGCCCCCCGGCAAGAGGCTTCTTAAGAAAATGTCGGCCCACACCAAGTGGCTTTTGCTGTCAACGTTCAGCCTGATGCTGATCGGCTATGGGCTGTGTGTATTCAGCGAAGCCGCGAATCTTAAGCATACAGGCGAGCCGACGGTGAAGTGGGTGTTGCTGGGTACCTACAGTCTTGTACTTATCAATAGTGGAATTGCTTTGTTTGGACAAGCAGTCCGAATTAGGGTAATGATTGATGTCCGCCAGACCATTCGACGCAATAACCGTAAGCTGGAGAAGCAGATGGATGTAAGAAGGAAGACCCGTAAAAAATCCAAAAGCCCTACCAAAACGAATTGACAGGGCCTTTTTGAATACGTGTATCGCTTGGGGATTAACCCGTTCGTGCTTACTTCTTATTAGCTTCGAACTCGGCCTTGATAGCCTCTACGTCCACGTTCTTGATCTCAGGGTGACGTAGTAGATTCTTGATACGAGCCACACGATTCTTAGAGGTGGCTTTATTTCTACGTCCCTTACGTTTCAATTCCGTTACTCCCATTGTCTTATAATAGTTTTGTTAAAGAGGCGCAAAAATAGCGTTTATTTACGAAAAAAGTAAAAAATAAGACCTAAAAATTGCAGTGGCTGCCCTACCTTTGTGGTAGAGTAGCGGGGCTTTCTGACTCTGCACTCACTAATTTACCCAATAGTTTAACGTAGTGATTTTTATACCGATAGTTCTGCCGGCTATATCAGATCTGCGATCTGAGGCCATAGGCGGTACATATCTGGATACAGTGAATATTAAAATATGAGTAAACCATCCCTTGCCCGCGGAACGCGCGACTTTGGTCCCGACCAGATGGTAAAGCGCACATTTATCTTTGATACCATCCGGCGTACGTTCCAGCGGTATGGCTTCCAGCCCCTTGAAACCCCTGCTATCGAAAACCTGTCGGTACTGATGGGAAAGTACGGGGATGAGGGGGATCAGCTTCTTTTCAAGATCCTCAACTCTGGCAACTACAACGAAAAGCTCACCGGGCAGGACTGGCAGCTGGATCCTAAACAGCTCACTACTAAGATTTCAGAAAAAGGACTTCGTTACGATCTGACGGTACCCTTCGCCCGATACGTAGTTATGAACCGAGGTACCCTTACCATGCCCTTCAAGCGGTACCAGCTGCAGCCCGTGTGGCGGGCCGACCGTCCGCAGAAAGGCCGTTACCGTGAGTTTTACCAGTGCGATGCTGATGTAGTAGGTACCGACTCGCTGCTGTGCGAAGCCGAAATCGTGATGATGCTGCATACCATTCTCCATGAATTAGGTATCACAGATTTTACCATCAAAATCAACAACCGCAAGATCCTGACCGGTATTGCCGAGGCCATCGGAGCTGCGGGGCAGGAGGGACCCTTATGCGTAGCCGTTGATAAGCTGGATAAGATTGGGAAAGATAAGGTACTGGCCGAGCTACACGAGCGGGGATTCAGCGAAGAGAATACTTTTAGTCTGGAGCCCATGTTTGACCTGGCATCCGAAGCAGCTCCCTTTGCTCAACTGCGCGAGTGGCTGGCCGGATCAGAAACGGCTCTGAAAGGGATCGATGAGCTGGAACAGGTGTGGCGCATGGTAGAAGGCTTTGGCCTGCAGAATGCCCGCACCCAACTGGACGTAACTCTGGCGCGTGGTCTGTCGTATTATACGGGAGCTATCTTTGAAGTGAAGGTTAATAATGTTCAAATAGGCAGCATCAGCGGTGGCGGTCGCTACGATAACCTGACTGGTACCTTCGGAGTACCGGGACTATCAGGCGTAGGAATATCACTGGGCGTAGATCGTATCTACGATGTGATGGAAGAGCTGGACCTGTTCCCCAAAGACCAGACCATCACGACCCGTGTCATGCTGACTAACTTCGATGCTCAGGCTGCCAACTATGGTCTGGGTGTACTTTATAGGTTACGTCAGGCCGGGCTGAATGCCGAAATGTACCCCGATTCAGTGAAGCTGAAAAAGCAGCTCGACTACGCTGACCGGAAGCAGATCCCCTTCGTGATTCTGATCGGATCTGAGGAGATGGCATCGGGACGTCTGACCTTGAAAAACATGCGGACCGGTGAGCAGCAGACCGGAACCCTGGAAGAACTTACAGCAATCATACAAGCATAGAGAGTACTATATACATCTAATCCATGAATGAAATACTACGCATAGCGGTACAGAAGTCTGGTCGGCTCAGTGAGGATTCTCTCAAACTGATCAAAGAGTGCGGCATCCGGTTTGATAACGGAGCCGGCAAACTAAAAACAGCCGCTACCAACTTCCCGGCAGAGTTCCTGTTTCTGCGCGACGATGATATACCTGGTTATGTAGCGGACGGAGTTGCTCATCTGGGAATCGTTGGCGAAAATGTAGCTGATGAGACCAACCGCGATGTAGATACTGTACATAAACTGGGCTTTTCGAAGTGCCGGTTGTCGATAGGTATACCAAGAGGCGTAGAATATGGGGGGGTACAGGACCTGGAAGGCAAGAGTATAGCTACTTCGTATCCGCGCCTGCTGGGTAACTACCTGGCTGAACATGGCGTAACTGCTCAGATCCACGAGATCAGTGGTTCGGTAGAAATAGCCCCAAGTATCGGACTGGCCGATGCCGTGTGTGATATAGTAAGCTCGGGTAGTACCCTACTGAGCAATGGACTGAAAGAGGTGGAGGTTATCTACCGCTCCGAGGCGGTGATGATCGCGAGTCGTACCCTGACAGCCGGTCAGAAAGATTTGCTGGACCAGCTACTGTTCCGTATCAAGTCGGTACAACAGGCCAAGAACAACAAGTATATCCTGCTCAATTGCCCCACTTCGGCCGTAGACGAGATCACCAAGTACCTGCCCGGTATGCGGGCTCCGTCGGTACTGCCATTGGCCACCGAAGGCTGGTGCTCCCTGCATTCGGTTATTACTGAGAACGATTTCTGGGAAAACATCGAGAAGATACGTCAGGCAGGAGCCGAAGGAATACTGGTCATTCCTATCGAGAAAATGATCCAGTAAATATTGTTTGGATGAGATCCTTGAGAGGATCTGTTATTCCTAACCATTAGTATTTCAGAGTATGAAAATCATAAGTTTTCCTGAACGCAGCCAGTGGCCGGAGTTACTGGCTCGCCCCGAACACGAATCGGGTAATATCGAAAAAGTAGTAGAGCCTATACTGCAGCAGGTTAAGGAAAAGGGTGATGCCGCCCTTCGTGAACTGGCTCAAAAGTTTGATAAGGTAGAGTTACAGGATCTGGCGTTTGCTCCCGAGGCATTCGATCAGGCCGAAGCCAGGCTGGATGATACGCTGAAAGGGGCTATTCAGCAAGCATACAGCAACATTCGCCGTTTCCACGAGGCCCAGTACCAACCCATCGAAAAGGTTGAAACCATGCCGGGCGTTACCTGCTGGCGACGCAGCGTCGGAATCGAGAAGGTAGGTATCTATATTCCGGGAGGAACGGCTCCGCTGTTCAGTACAGTACTGATGCTGGGTATACCGGCTCAGCTGGCTGGTTGCCGTGATATCGTACTATGTACCCCCAGTGACCATCCGGCTATCTTGTACGCGGCCAAGCTGGTAGGTGTGACCAAAGCTTTCCAGATTGGAGGGGCTCAGGCCATTGCCGCCATGGCATATGGTACCGAGTCTGTACCCAGAGTATATAAGATATTTGGACCGGGCAACCAGTACGTAGTGGCGGCCAAGATGCTGGTCAGTAAGGAGGGCGTAGCCATCGATATGCCGGCCGGTCCGTCCGAAGTGGCTGTGTATGCCGACGATACTGCCCAACCCGCTTTTGTCGCGGCTGATCTCCTGTCACAGGCCGAGCATGGTACCGATAGCCAGGTACTACTGGTAACTACCAGCAAGAAGCTCGTCAACTGCGTGAATATGGCGCTGACTACCCAGCTTGAGGAGCTGCCACGCCGTGACATAGCCCGTAAGGCCATCGAAAACAGCAAAGCCATCCTGGTTGACAATGAGGATGAAGCCATTGATCTGCTTAATGAGTACGCTGCCGAGCACCTGATCCTGAGCATCAGGAATGCGGAGGAGGTATCAGAGCGCGTGATCAATGCGGGTTCGATTTTTTTAGGTCACTATACACCCGAGTCATGCGGGGACTATGCCTCCGGTACCAACCATACCTTGCCAACCAACGGGTTTGCAAGAGCGTACAGTGGCGTATCGCTGGATAGTTTTGTAAAGAAAATAACGGTACAACATATCACTCAAGAAGGTATCCGTGCCATTGGACCTACCGTAGAAGCCATGGCGGAGGCCGAATCACTGCACGCTCATAAGCGAGCCGTGAGTATCAGGCTGAAGGCTCTGGACGAAATGTAGTAGCACCAATGGCCGCAATTGCAGCCTATGGAGCTATACAGAATTACACGGTATCGTCACCGGGATGACCTGACGGGAACGGAAGCATTTAAGAGCGGAGGGCGCTGGAATACCGAGGGCAGGCATGCCCTCTACTCCGCCTCGTGCCGGTCGCTGGCGTTATTAGAAAAACTGGTACATCTGGAAGAAACACCTCCGCCCAGTGACTATGTGATGGTAGTGATACACGTGCCCGACGAAGTGACCTACCGCCAGTTGGAAGACTTACCAGCAGACTGGCCCAGTCAGCGCTCCTGGACCGAAGATGCCGGCAACCGGTGGCTGGATGAAAATAAGTCACTTCTTCTGAAAGTACCCTCGGTTGTTGTACCTTTGGAATACAACTATATCATTAATCCCCTACACGAGGATATGAAATCAGTTAAAATAGTTGGCATAGAGCCCTTCACTATTGACGAACGTTTGTGTATCTATGAATAACAAGTTTAGCCTCAGTACTATCATCAGACCACATATTCAGACCCTCACACCCTATTCGTCCGCTCGGGATGAGTATACGGGCAAAGAGGGAATATTTCTGGATGCTAATGAAAATCCGTATGGTTCGGTAGTACAGGACGCATATAACCGCTATCCTGATCCGTATCAGTCGGCGATCAAGGAGAAGCTGGCTCCCATCAAAGGAGTGAGGCAAAGTCAGATATTTCTGGGCAACGGAAGCGACGAACCCATTGACCTGCTGGTACGGGCTACCTGTACACCAGGTAAGGACTCCATTCTGATAATGCCACCTACCTACGGTATGTACGAGGTAAGTGCTTCTATCAATGATGTACCCCTGATCAAAGTACCTCTGACTCCCGACTTCCAGATAGATACCGATGCGGTACTGGCGGCCATTACACCTGATACTAAGATCATATGGGTATGTTCGCCCAATAATCCCTCCGGTAACCTGGTTCAGGCATTAGCTATTCAGACACTACTTGAGCAGTTTGATGGGCTGGTAGTAGTCGATGAAGCCTACATAGATTTTGCTGATACCGAATCATGGACGCAGCAACTGGATCAATACCCAAATCTTGTAGTATTGCAGACGTTCTCCAAAGCCTGGGGACTGGCTTCGCTGCGACTGGGAATGTGCTTTGCTTCGGAAGAACTGATCAGGATCCTGAATAAGATCAAGCCGCCCTATAATATCAGTGGACCTACCCAACAGCTACTTCTGAATGCGCTGAACGAAGAAGAGGCCAAGAACCAGATGGTAGCGGATATCATGCGGGAACGCGATAACCTGCATGCGATGCTGAACGATCTTTCGTTAGTAAAGAAGATCTATCCGTCGGATGCTAACTTCCTGTTGGTGCAGTTTGAAGAGGCCAGGTCTGTGATGGATTACCTGCTGAGCGAAAAGATCATTGTGCGCGACCGGTCACGTGTTATATTATGTGACGGATGCCTGCGTATTACAGTAGGTACCAACGATGAAAATGTGGCCGTGGTAGGCGCACTCAAAAAATACCAGCAGAATACGGTAGTGGCGTAGTGGTGAAGTGAGGAATGAATGTCTTAGTGTAAACAGTACTGAACCAAACAGATCATGAAAAAAGTATTATTTACCCTCATAGGCCTATTTATTATCAACCTGGCACACGCTCAGTATGACAACTGGGCCGTTGGATTCAAGCTGGGCGAACCTACGGGACTGAACATACGTAAGTACTTCAATAATATCAATGCCTTTGACGTCACTATAGGTACTTACGGAGGCATCGTAGGTAATAACCGGGACTACCGCCAGGGATTCTACCGAAACGCCGGACTTTCGGTACAGGCTCATTACCTGTGGCATTACCCCCTGCTCAACTCCGAACTAGTACACATCTACTATGGTTTTGGGGGACAAGTCAACAGCCGTCGGTACTATCCCAACCGCCTGAGTGGAGGTTATGAGAATACCATTTCATTGGGTGGCTCCGGTATTGGAGGTCTCGAGTACTATCTCCCCGATGGCCGCCTGTCGGTCTTTCTGGAAGGGGGAGCTTATGCCGAAGTACTTCCCAGGCCCCTGTTCATCAGCCCGAATATATCCGGAGGAATACGATTAAATCTCTGACAATATTCAATATAGATTACAAAAAAGCACAAAGTCAAACTTTGTGCTTTTTTGTATGTACTAGCCTGATACCAGTTAAGGCTGGTACATTTCCTGTCCATGATAAGCAAGGGATATGGCTTCAATATCGATCTTACCCATCTGCATCATAGCATTCATAGCTCTTTTTGCCTTTTCTGCGTCTTCGCTATGTAAGTACTTACCCAGAGCTGCCGGTATGATTTGCCATGACATCCCAAATTTATCTTTGAGCCAGCCGCACCGGCCCTTTTCTCCCCCATACGACAGCTTGTCCCACAGTTCATCTACTTCCTGCTGTGTGTCACAGTGTACAAAGAGCGATGTACCATTTGAAAAGCTGAAGTAAGGCCCGCCGTTTAGTGCCATAAACCCTTGCCCTTCCAGCTGGAAAATGATAGACATAACAGTCCCTTCTGGCAAGTGGCCACCTTCTCCATAGCGAATGGTCTTCGTGATATTAGAATTTTTGAACAGGAAGGTGTACAGGTTTACCGCTTCCTCTGCCTGGTCGTTAAAGGTCAGAAATGTTGTAATCTTTTGCATAGTAGTTAAGTCAAGGATTAAGTATATACAAATGTAGGAGTTACGTCGCTGATTGATAGGGTGTAAAAGAGCCACTTTGCGGGTGGATTGCGACATAATCAGTGAATAAAACACGAAGTTTTACTCCTAAACGCCTAGGTAGATAGCCCGAAGTCTTTCAGGCTGCTGGGAAGTTAATGTAGTGAGGTTTGTGGAAGATTGAGAATACTAAATAGAGTTGTAGTCCAGCTAGTTGTATGGTTTACCTCATTAAAGTTGAATAATTTTCGGACAGGGCTATTATAGCAAAAACCAAACGTATGCCCCAGGTGCAGCATCACGTTTGGTTTTGACTCATAAGCCCGGAAGAGCTGGCTATACCTAATCTTACACCGTAGGCTTTACCTACCGGTGCAGGCGTTGATATCGTGTATTCAAGCTAATTGCTTCTCTAGCTTAGTGGTATTCTTTGTATAACTCGGGGCCACGTAAGTATTGAGATAGTGAAGCAGTGCGTAAATAAAGGTGGTTACACCCGCCATTTCCATCAACTCTTCAAGGCAGTACAGCAACTGATTATAAAAATGGTCAATGCTGTACATTTTATAAAAGTACCCCTCAAACATCTCAAGACCAGCCGCGCCTTCCACGAATAATGCGGCTGACAGGAAGAATAAGTTTCTGGTGATCACTGGCAGAGATATAACAAACCGGAACATGTAAGCCGCAACTGCTAAAAAGAGCATAAAGTAGGGAATGATCCAGGCCCAGTGAAGCAGACCCGCGAAATCATTGGTGATAAAAGGTCTTACTTGATTAGAAGAAGCTTCATGGATTTGTAGATTTTCGTCCAGAGCAAGAAAGAAGAAAATTACGCTTAGAATGAGCCATTGCTTTTTCTCTTTACCGTAATGGTTGATGAGTTGTGTCTGCTTATAAATGAAGTACAAAATCAGACTTGCTGAAAGCATTAATAGCGTGGAGAAGAACGCAGGAAAGTTATTTTCACCATTGAAATCAAAGTACTTATTGAGAATCCTTACCGGCAGGGTGTCATAAAAAGGAGAGTTCTGCGCAATGATGTTAATGATATTGGCTATCAGGAGAAGGGCTATAGCCAGTACCAGATACTTCACAACTCTTCCAGGATTAATTGAGACCGTGTGAGAGACCGCGTTCGTTGAATTTAAAGTTTTTTCCATAGGACTTTACATGTTGGGGTGTAAGAAAAAAATGTTAGCTACTCAGTCTGCTTCCTACTGCTTAAAGCATGGATATCTACTGACAGTATGGTGTAAATTGATGTAAGCTTTAGTATGGTGCATAGTGATGAATTTGATGATTAAAGTCCTTGGTATTGAATTACATTCATCAAATAAGTTAACAAAAAGGTAACAGAAGTATACAAAAAAATGAGCAGACGGTATATTACGTAAATGGGTGAAGAACGTTGAAAACGAGGTAGTTGTCGTATGAAGAAACAATGATAACTGCGTAATTGGCTAGTGTACAAAAAGTTACATCTGGCATTGTCAGCATTAAGCCTATTTATGATGTCACTTTATGACTCTTAAAAGAAGCAGGTACCTGATCGGGGTGCACCAGGATTGATACTAACTATACTGACCTGCTGAAGAGGTAACCGGTAAAGCCAGAGTGGTTGGCGGAGCTGCCCTTGTCGTACAAATGAATATGAGTAAGCAGGAGGATGTACAGCACCCGGCGGATGCAATCCTTAAGCAGTATGTTGATGTTGGTATATAGAATAGTATGGAAGGAGTAGGAGGGATCGTTCGCTTCGCCAGTGATAAATGACTAGTAGGCGGTACTGCGGTATTAACGGAGTTGAGAGTACTACTTGTAGTATTTCTTCCTGAACTCCGCTTTTTGTTTTTGGTAGTCAGGATGATCTTTAGCTTTAAACCAATAAGTCTTGAATACTTCCGCGGCTCTTGCCTTCTCATTGGTAAGGGCATCTTCTTCCTGTTTCAGCAAGGGATTGCCTTTGTTCTTACTACCTGAAGAGTAAGGATACTCCAGGCCATCGGTTTTGTCCTCTTCACCGATGCTGTACTTGCGGCCACTTTTATGGTTGGCGTAGCGCCGGGCTCTCGTAAAACCCATCTGCAGGTACTTACGGGCCATATCAGCCCCTACAAAGTCATTATCTTTGAGGTACTGTTCAAAGAGTTCATAGATTTTCAGGGCCGACTCCCGGGCCACCTCCTCGGTCCTGAACTTCCAGTAGGGGAGTATCTCCGACTTATACGGCTGCACCATCAGTACTCCCTGTTCACCCACGCCTATTCGATACAACTCCGGGTGCTGCCTGAAATCGGTAGTAGTAAAGTCCAGGGTATAGTTGAAGGCGTTTTTCGGCATATAGATGTACCAGTTGATCAGTAAAGGCCCTTGTTGCCTTTATAACAAATTAAGGTCGGTAGTGTTAAGCTCAGACTAGCTATATGTGAATGATACTTACCTGTATTAGATCAGGCCGATTCGCTTCTCAGTTGCTCCACAAAATCAATCCCTGCCTCCGTCACGCCAATGATCTCAGTCATTACTCCCAGTTCTTTGCTGGTATCAAAGTAGGCGACACGAGCGAAGGGAAGAGTAAGACTCTGTACTTTGGAATAGCCTTTGTCCTTGAATTCAGAGATGGCCTCTTCCAGTTGGCTATCAGGAACAATAAAAGCCACATGCTGAACCCCGCCCTGAGGATGTTTATCCAGGTACTCCCGAAATATACTTGGCCCGGACACTGGCTGAATCAACTCGATCACAGACTCACCCGAATAAGCCATAGACAGGTGAAAAACATGATTGTCCGTCTTACCACGATAGGTACCTTCAAGGTCTTCCGATTGTAGATTTTCCAGCCTTACAAAATGCGATATGCCCAGTATAGTACGAAAGTGGTTTTCTGTGGCCTGTATATCCGGAACCACCCAGGTAATCTGTCCAAAGTACTTGCCAAATGAGGTAGTGACTGCTTGCAGCTCCATCGAATATAATTTAAGGTAATGTACTTTATTAACTCTCAAGTAAACCATCTACCGGTGTTGATCGTGGGTAAGCAGTTGGATACCTGATAAAGTAGGGAGTGGTTATAATTTTAGCCGATCTCCACAGTATCATTGACCCGTACTACCCCCTCTTTCAGAATAATGGCATACACACCGGCGCAGGGATATAATCCTTCTCCCATAATGGGTAACCGGTTATGGTCAACCAGGGTTTTTAGTACATGCGTATCTTTTGGTAATCCCTCCTGAGCGAGGGTAGTCATGACACAGCGCGGGTCGGGCATGGTGACCATGAGTCTGACGTTGTTCTGTATGGTGATGGACTTGTCCAACCAATCGTTTTCTATAAAGCCGCTTTCAGTGGTTTTTATGATGATATTCATCCGGAACCTTCTCTCGTCAAACCGGGTCTCCGGGCGTAGTTCCTGCAGGCGGGAGAGGGTAGAGGTAGTCATGACCGAGGCCGGAAATACATCCATGAAAGAACCGGCCGACACGGGCGAAGGGGCTCCCATTTCGTTGAACAGAGCCCAACCCAGCTTCTGCTCCACATAAGTATCGCGCTGACCGAACGGATTTAGATGTTCCACATCCGGGTGATACTGATCTATTGTATAGTCTTCAGGAGCCATACGGGCCAGCGTAACAGCCTTACCAAAATATTCCGAAAGCACCTGGTCTACCTCGGACAAATCGCTTCGTAATTGAGTACCATTGGGCAGGGTAATCTCTACGGGAGGAATCTCCTGCCCGGGTTGCGGCGGGCTTACAAAGCGAGCTTTGCACATCAGCAGGTCCGGAAATTGCCGCACGCTTTTCGCCGTCACGACCTTTCCGCTTTCTTTCTCGACGAGGGCATAGGCCCGGTCGCCCAGTACCCCATTTTTATCTAACTCTACCTGATCCAGTTGCTCACCCTGAAATGATTTGACCGGGAAACGCCAAAGAGATTCTATGGTACCTACCTGCATAGTCGTATGTTATAGTGGAAGTGAAAGGATGATGTGTCGGAAAGAAAATTGCCCCAAATTAGGGTGGATTCTGTGTTATAGGTTTCAACCAAAAGTAGCCATTATCTATATCCTCTCATCGGCATCCAGAAGTATTTTTATCAAATGGTAGCAGGATGAGGGCAGGGCGTATTTGGCTGGCGTTGGTGGTGTTGTTAGGGAAGCCTGAGTTCTGGACACTGTTTACTTTAAAAATTTCTATAAAAAATTTAAGGGCAGATACGTCTGATACACAAGCTTCTATGTCTATGACTTCTTCTGTTGAGCTACTATGTTCAGAATAGCCATTAAACCATTGCGGCTGATAGTCCTCTAACCAACAAAACACAAAGCATCTATTAGCCACTACATCTGTTAGCCATGAAAAAGACCCTTATTCTATTCGCCCTGTACGTAGTTGCCAGCCTGGGTGTCTCTGCCCAAAGCATGAATGCCAGATCTAACCGTACCCTGCCCAGTGATCGTCAGGCCATAGCTCAGATCCAGCAACTGGACCAGGAAGTACGTACCAAGATTGCCCGCGGCCTCGACAGAGAAATGATCAGCACAACCGAAGCTATGCGCATGCTTAACGAGTACCAGCGTATTCAGCAGCGCGAGCGCCAGTACCTCGCCAACGGCAGGCTCAACAACCGCGAAACCCGTGACCTCATGTATGACCTCGAAACGCTGTCGCGCCGTATTACAGTTGACAGCTATGACGATCGGTCAGGCCGGGTAGGAAGACGCTAATACCATAAGCCACACATCTGTTTTCCACTAAGAAGGGACCCCAAAGTGGGTCCCTTCTTTTTTAGTATTTATAAGAATATATATTTCGACTCAACGCTAGTCAGACTTACTTTACCGCAACAGAGGAAATAGTCTGGGCGGCTTCCTCCATCATGGTTGTGATGATGCTCTCAACTGGTTGAATATCCTGCACCAGCCCTACGCCCTGTCCAGCCAGGAGTGCCATTTCTTCCAGGTCACCTTCGGTGGTTGGCATAGGTACAAAGCTGGAGAATCGTTTCAGCGTCTGCTCCTGTCCGAATAGTGAGGTTTTGCCAATCACAGGTTCGTTTTCTGTAGTAGCAGGTACCAGATGCTCCCTGCCCTGGAACTCCGTGACAACGCTGTTTTTCAGGACGCGCATCGGATTGAAGTCAACCATTTCCGGCCCGAAGATGGAGGTCAGGCAGGTGTCGATGCCGGTGGCTTCGGTCAGGCGGCTTTTGTAATCAGGGTGGATAAATGCCTCATGGCTGGCTAACAGACGCGTACCTACCCATACGCCTACGGCACCCAGACAGAGGGCCGCCGCTACCTGCCTGCCCGTGGTGATACCACCAGCTGCCAGTACCGGTGTGGGTTTGACGGCTTCCACTACCTCAGGTACCAGCACGAAGGTAGGCAAGGTGCCGTAGTTATGACCTCCCGCTTCGGCGCCCTGCGCTATGATCAGGTCAATACCATCCTCGACCGCTTTGCGGGCGTCCGCTACCGAACCAACCTGCTCCCATACTTTTATATGAGCTTCATGCAGCCTGTCAATGTACTCCTTGGGAGGATGTCCCCAGTGAAAGGAGACAATCGGTACCTGCTCTTCTACGCACACCTGAATCTTTTCCTCGTCGGTCAGGAACGTAATGAAGTTGACATGAAAGGGGCGATCCGTTGCTTTTTTTACCTCACGAATCAGAAACCGGACTGCTTCGGCGGGCAGCGGTCCCATAGCAATGGCGCCGATACCGCCGGCCTTGCATACGGCAATAGCCAGGTCGGGTGAGGTGCCGGCAAAGGCCATTCCGGCCGATGCAAAGGGATAGATAACGTTATACGTTTCGGTAAGGCGGGTAGTAATAGTAGTCTTAGACATAGGGTTTAAAGTTAATTTAGCCTTCAAGTATACTACTAACTACTACCCTGGCCTTAGCCAGATTGTATGGACAGTCTGAAATGAGCCATGAAGGGTTATAATCCCCCTTTGGAATGAACAGGCTCCTATTTATAACAAACTTAGTCTACTATCTCCAGTCTGTAATGGAGCTGTGTAAGCCCTGTATCAAAGGCCTTTGCTGAAACCAGCTCAAACTTCTGCTCGGGTCTGCCATCTTTGAATAACCGTGTACCACTGCCGACCAGCGTAGGGACGATGGAAATAATCAGCTCGTCAATGAGTCCGTCCATTAGTAGTTCGTTGACCACTTCGGCGCCCCCGTCACAGAATATATGCTTGCCCTCTTCCCCTTTCAGGCGCAGTACCAGGTCTTTGAGTGGGCCGGTATAGAAGGTGGTATTACCGAGGGAGGGACGTTTGGTGCGGGTGATGATATAGGCGGCTTTGTCCGCGTGCGGGAACTCCGGTACCTTGTTCATAACCCAGTCGTAGGTCTTACGGCCCATGATCACGGTATCTACGCTGGTGATGAAGTCGGCGTAGCCGTAGTCTTCATCCGGTTGTTGTACCCGCGCCAGAAAACTCAGATCATCGTTGGGTTGGGCAATGTAGCCATCCAGGCTGGTGGCGATGTAGAGGATTACCTTTCTCATACTCTTCCTTTTTAGTGTTAGTGCACCGTAAAGATGGAAGGTCTGTAAAGGAAGAAATTGTACAAAATTTACGCGAGTACCTGTAAGCTCTTCCGGTACTCGCGGGGCGACATGCCACAGAAAGATCGGAAGACCCGGATAAAGTGAGCCTGGTCGTAGAAACCCAGTTCCAGCCCTATTTCCGTCAGGCTTTTAGTTGGGTGTAGCCTGATCTGTCGGAGCGCCCGATTCACCACCCTCAGATGAAAGTACTTAACCGGGCTGATGCCGATGGTGGTATTGAAGTAGTCAATCAGAGTCTTGGACGACAGGCCGAGTCCGTGGGCCAGTTGCCTCATCTTACCTTTCTCAAATCCGGTTAGGTCTAATTGCTCGACCTGTTGCAGTACCTGCCTTTTGACTGGCTTCGCCTGGTAGGAGGGGAGTAGGTACCTCTCCAGGCTGGACAGCAACTCCCGGGGCGGAAGCTTCTGGGCATTCTCTCTGACGAATGATTCCAGCGAATTATTGAGGATAGTGCGGGTGTCAATAGAATAGTTGGACAGGTCCTGCGCGTTGATCCCGAAGGTCTGATACAAGCCCCAGGGCTTAAACAGGATACCTACCGTCAGGTGCTTCCCCTGGGTTAGTACGCGCAGAGGCCTTGTATATATGCCACTCACCCACGAATCCCTCTGCGAGGTATCGCTACTCATCGGATCACTGACATCAAAAACGTCACCCAGATTAAAAAACACCTCCTGATGTAGCAGTGGCATAGCCCAGCTACGGGTCTCAAAGCTTTCAGCCCAGTTGATATAGATGCAATCTACGGCTTCGGCCAGTTGGGTTTTGGGTACGTATATCTCAGATAACATGAACTATATAGAGTAGCAGTTCTGGCAGGTAAAGATACCAGGCAATACTCTTTCGTAAATCAATGATTTGACGAGAGGTTTATGTCCAGTATGAAGTGCTACTGTACAGTCACGGGCGACTGGTCACTATTGACACTAGGACAAAAGCATCTGACTAAGGCAGCATCAGTGAAAGGTCATCCTCCTTCTAATACTTACCCTATTTCTTGGCAGTGAGCTTGCCGGATAACCAGAACGAGAATGATACCATAGCGGCCTGAATGGGATGCATGGAACCATCGGGTGGCGGAGACACAAAATACAGATCCAGCTTGTCATAGTTTTTGAGTACCCGGTCAATGCGTGCAGGTCCGGGCTTGGTGGGTACCTGGTGCGAATAGTAGGGAGTCCCCAGCGCATCAAAAAAAGGCTCGAACAGACCGGGAGTCAGAAAACCAATAAATTTGGTGTTGGGGCTATCCAGTCGGTAGGTATGTTTGGTATTAGCCGGTATATGCAGGAAGTCTCTGGGATTGAGAGCTACGGCCTGCCCTTCGTTCCACATGGTCATGCTGCCTTCCAGACAGTAGAAGCATTCGGTGTGCCGCTTGTGGTAGTGCTGGATAATGGCGTTGCCCTTAGGACCATCCGTCATCAGCACCAGAAACTGACCATCCGTGTTGTTCTGCCGGGCCAGAAAGCTAAACAACTGGTCTTCCACAACGAAGTGTTCGCCGCCTCCATTTCGGATCACGTACGGCTTGGTACCATCGGGGCGGTCCATATTCTCCACTTCCTGTATGTGTTGGGCCGGCGTGAAGCTCTCCACCAGTTCAAAGTCCACTTGATCAGGTACCTCGTAGAGGGGCTCCATTTGGAATGACTGGTTAATGGATAGCTGGGTATACAACGAAACCACTCCACCAGGCCCCGTCAGGCATAGCAGCCGGGTGTTAGGTTCAATGGTGCGGTAGGTATGCGCAACGCCACGGGGTATATGTCCGTAGTCGCCCTTTTTGAGGTGGTAGGTCTTGTCTTTGAAAGAAAGCAGCAATTCTCCCGACAATACATAAATGCCCTTGTGGGTGTGTCGGTGCAGGTGGGCCGGGAAGGTGAAGGTACCTGATGCATATACCTCTACTATTTCAAGCAGTTCGTTGGTTTGTTCAGGTGAAGCAATGACCGAAAGCTCTGCGCCACCAAAATATAGTTTTTTCCCTTCGCCTGCTCTCAACAGAAAAGCGGGTGCTGCTTGTACATCCATAGTATATGCAGTTAGATAGCACTATAAGAATGTATTAAGCAGGATTTACTTACAGGTTTCTGATGGTTCAGTTACTCAGTGGAGCGGGGGAGAAGGGTTAAGCCGTTTTCCTTAACTCCACCAAAGCATGTATGATCATGTATATTCCTATCCCTGCCAGAACCGCATACAGGAAATAGGGATCTGTGACATTAATATCCGGCAGTACTGCTATATTCTGTTCCGCATTGAAATGCACCGCAATGCTGTCTGCTTTGGCTGTTCTCCTGAAGTGCCGGTTGGGGCTGGTTACGGTATACTTTTTCCCTTCGTGCCAGACATATATTTCGTTAGGCATGCGCACAGTACCCAACCCGTTATACCTGCCGATGATGGGCATCTTTACCAAGGGGCTGTGCTGCTGAACATAAGCTATTTTTTGATCAAGGCTGTACATGCCGTAAGTAACAAGGAGAAAAAAGATTCCTCCGGATACCATAAAAATGGTGCGGGTCCATTTTGCAATCTTCATACGCAATTTTTAGAAAGTTGAGGACTTGCCGTTATGTATTCTATAAATTAATGGAGTATCTGGATTGTTGCGCGACAGATAGGTAGATGAAGTCAGGCAACTCCCAACCGCCAGTTTTGCTTTGGTAGAGTAGGACTTTCCCTGCTTTCGGTTTCTTTTGATTTAGTCAAAGTACCTCCTTACCCCAGCCTGTTGGGCCCGGGTACAATAGTAGAGTCATGAGCCGGATAGTGGTTTTTACCTGATGCGTCGGGCTGTTCGGGCGTGTCCGTTCTGGTGCATGATGATTGAACTGATTTTATCAATACTATCTCTTACGAATTCAATCTGCGCATCAAAAGCCTTCAGGAAAAACTTATCTTGAGCTTCGGCAAACAGGTCGAATGCAGGCTGATTGGTAGCCTTGGCTTTCAGGCCGTGCCCCTCCCGCCGGATATTGACTTTAAAGTCAGGAGTCAGCTCGTACTCGCCTACGTAGGTATCCAGGATCTCGTCAGGTACCTGTACCACCCGTCTGATCACGGGTTTATAAAATTCTTTCCAGCCGTACACCGTAGCGATGCTATTGACGATTTCTTCCAGGATCTGGCCATTGTCCGAGTTGACCATCACCACCGCGCCGTTGCCGCCTTCCAGGCTGCCCAGGTACAAGCACCGGAAGCCTTCGTTGGCACCGCCGTGTGTAAAATACCGGTCAGGACCGGCCGTCTTGTTAAATACCCCCAGCCCCGCTTCCTGCATTACGGGCGTGAGCATGGTCCGGGCCATTTCCTGCGTAAGTACCTTATCTGACTTCCCCGCGTAAGCCCGTTGTATCTCGATGATATAGCGGCTGAGCTCAGTCGGATTGGTCCAGAGGGAGGCAGCGGCCTGCTCGGGGTACTGGTGGTACTTACCCTCTACGGGTGTGCCGTTGCCCCGATAGCCCGTCGCCAGCAGGGTGACCCGGTTGGCCGGTGGCGGTATGGTATAGAAGCTGTTCGTCATTCCCAGCGGATCCAGTACCCGCTGTTGGGCATACCGGTCGTAAGGCAGACCCGTCAGGTCCATTACCACCAGTTGTGTAATAGTAGTACCGCCGCCCGAGTACTGCGTCTTGGTGCCCGCCTCAAAAAGCGACCGGATGGGCTGGCTGTTGGCCGGTTTATCCCCGTTAAGTACCTGGATCACCGTCGGGACCGGCTGCCCCGCCGAGTAGCCCCTGAACCCGTGGACCGATGTACCGGCCGTGTGGCTCAGCAGATGCCGAAGCGTTATGGGCTTTTTATTCTTGCTGCTGTCGTACGGAAACTTCCAGCTCCGGAGGTAGGTATTAATATCCTGGTCCAGATCGGCCTTCCGGTCCTGTACCAGCCTCAGTACCCCCACCGCGTTCAGCGACTTGCTGATTGAGGCCGCCTGAAACAGGGTCTGGGCTGTTACGGGTGTGTTACTCTCCTGGTCAGCGAGGCCGTAGCCCCGCGCCCATTCAAGCTGGTGGTCTTTGATGACTGCAATACTCACCCCCGGAATCCTGAGCTGCTTCATGCGTTCCTGCAGTACCAGTGGTTTATCGTCGATCCGGACGGCCTCTCCCAGGTTTTGTTCCACCTGTTTGATCCGGGCCTCTACCTCAGGGCTGTACGATGGATTTGACTGGGGCATGAGCGGCATACTGCCGGATAAAAGCAGTCCCAGAAAGAGCATAGGTACCTTACATGTTTTCATAAAATAGCGAATGAATTGTTGAACGAATGTAACAGTACTATATAATCACAGCGGGCTACCGGGTATCAGGTTCTAAACCCTGACTGGTAAGGGCCCGGCTTAACCTAGCAATAATCAGAAACAGCAGGGTAGTAGATGGACATACAAATAGCGACTCTGTTTACATGGGAATAAACAGAGTCGTTAGAATGCGGGTAAGTACAGCAATAATTCTTAAGAAGTACACCAGTATGTGATGAGCGGCTTTGGAAGTACTATAGGGCGACTTGGCTATTCTTTACGGGCGCCAGCTGCAACTTCAACAGCTGGTAGGTGTAAACGTAGCCTTAAGGTGAATCAACTATTGGGCTTTTTACCCAACATCACTAACCGATAAATGAAAATCCCGATAGCGAATACCAATACCCCAACCTGCAAATAAAAATTGCCTTTATCTCCATCGGGATGCTTACTGGCCAGCCGGAGCTCATTGGAGATGTAAATAATAAATAGAAACGGGATTATCAGATTAAAGTACTTTCTCATAGGTGGCATGTCAGGGTGGATAGACCTGGTCAAGTTAGAAAGATACCCTGACTTTCCCAATCGCCCGGTGCCAGTGGCATTGCTTAGTCAGATTATTCTGGTCTGAAAAGACCGATGGTATAGTCAAGCAGTTCGGTGCCGCCGGGTTTGCCGTGACCGGGTATCACTTTCTTTATTTCCGGGTACTTTTGTTTCAGCTTTGTTACCGTGGCGGACCACTCGTTTGTATTAGCGTCTCCGAGGTATCCCTTGGTAGCTCCGGTCTCTTTGATCAGGCAGCCGCCAAAGAGTACCTTCTCCGCCGGATAATACGCTACTACATTGTCACGCGTATGTCCCTCGCCGAAGTACTCTACCACCACTTTCTTCGAGCCTACTTTGAGTTCCTGAACCGTATCAAAGCCATGCTGGGGTACGGGCAGGCTATTGGCCTTGGTCAGTTCGATGGTGCGCTGGCTGGCGTAGGAGGGGACCTGCTGCTTGTGAAACTCGTCCAGTCCGCCAAGGCAGTCGTCATGGAAGTGGGTAGGTACTACGGCCTTGATTTGGCAGTGGAGCCCATCCTGCACCCATTTGATCAGTTCTTGGGTAGCCTTCGCGTTGCTGGGCGTATCAAAGACCAGCGCTTCCTTATTATTCACGACTACCATGCCGTTGCACTCCACTTTGCCGAAGCTCTGAGTCTGTAGGTACGAGATATGCTGGTACACATGGTCGGCCACTTTCTGTACAACCAGATTTTCTGATTGGTACACCGGTTTGTCCTGACCGGAAGATGTACCTATGAAACCAAAAAACAGGAAGGGCAGGATGAGGTACGCTAATAGAGGCATCGGATAAAGAGATTTGATTAGTTGTAGGTTATTGGATTATGTTGTAGTCTTGCTTTCAGTTCAGTACAAAATTCTTCTGTTTGAGCTAAAACCTCAGAAATATACTAAGAATCTATTTTCTATCCTTTACATAATCCATATAGCTTTTACTGTGCGTATGAATGACTTTTGTATCAGGATTGTTATACATTTAGCTCCTCTGCTTAAGCATTCCAATAGTTCCTGGAAGTAGCCATGAAAGTATAGGTTGATTTATATTTTTACCTGATGGAAAATAGTTCTTTTCATAGTCGGCGGGACTTTCTTAAATTCTCCGCCAGTGCCTCCTTAGGTTTTGCAGGGCTCTTTTCCTGCGTCCGCGATATTGACACCGTAGTACCTACTCCCATCCCAACCCGACCCGTAGGGTATGGACCCCTGCTGCCCGATCCGGCTGGTTTGCTCAATCTGCCCAAGGGCTTTTCCTACCAGATCATATCGCGACAGGGCGAAACCATGAGCGACGGGCTACTAGTACCGGGGCTGCCGGACGGAATGGGTACCTTCCGGGGCGGCAACGGCAAAACTATTCTAGTCCGTAACCACGAAATGAGTCCGGACCCGATTTGGGGGAGTCCGTATGGGTTGGATGGCGCGTTGGCCTCTAAGATAGATCGTTCCCTTCTGTACGATGCGGGGAGTGGAGGCAGACCAGATCTGGGCGGCACCACTACGCTAATCTATAACCCGGCTACGGGCAAGGTAGAAACGCAGTTTTTGAGTCTGGCTGGTACCGCCCGCAACTGTGCCGGAGGACCTACTCCCTGGAACACCTGGCTCACCTGCGAGGAGACCACCAAGCGGGCCGGCTTTGATGGTAGTCAGAAAGACCATGGCTTTGTGTTCGAAGTACCCGCCACCGACTACGTCAAACTCCATGCGGCGGTTCCCATTAAGGCCATGGGGCGCATGAATCATGAGGCCGTGGCCGTAGACCCGCGTTCGGGTATTGTGTACCTGACCGAAGATGTCCCTGATGGCCTTATTTACCGCTATATACCCAAGGTACCCGGACAACTGCATAAGGGAGGTGCCCTGCAGGCGCTCATGATCAGGGACCAGAGCAGTGCGGATACCCGCAACTGGCCCTCACTGAAAACCTCTGCCTTTCCGGCCCGGCAACTTTTTGAGGTGGCGTGGGTGGATCTGGAAGAGGTCGAGTCGCCCGACGATAACCTACGCTATCAGGGCTATGACAAAGGCGCCGCCCGCTTTGCCCGGGCAGAAGGTATGTGGTTTGGTAACAATGAGGTATTCTTTGCCTGTACCAATGGGGGCAAAAGCCAACTGGGACAGGTATTCAGGTACATACCCAGCGCCCAGGAGGGAAAGCCTCAGGAAAAGACCTCTCCCGGTAAACTTGAGCTCTTCATTGAGTCCAACAGCATTGAGTTATTGCAGAACTGTGATAACCTGACCGTAGCACCCTGGGGCGATGTGATACTTTGTGAAGACAATGACCACCCGTTTCTGGTCGGCGTTACACCCAAAGGAGAACTCTACCGACTGGCCGAAAACGTAGCCCACAAGACCGAATTAGCCGGGGGTGTTTTCTCACCGACAGGCGAAACGTACTTCTTTAACATGCAGGGAGCAGGTCTCACTATCGCTATTACCGGCCCCTGGCACAAATAAGGGTAGAGGGGAGTAGGTAGAGGTCTTTTGATTTATAGCTTAATAACAAAAGCCTTTAGCTCTGCCATCTTCCCGTCGCGAATCCGCCAGACGTCACAGTAGGAGTAATCAGCCTCTTTTCCGTTTTCGTCCTTCATGCTGATTGTGCCGAGGGCCGTCACATAATCACCTCCGGCAATCAGGTTTTCGACGTTGAACTTGGGTGGCTCCACATAAGCCGTTGCCATCCATTGCCGAACCGCTTCCTTTCCTCGCAGGGTGATGTCTCCAATAAATGTCCATTCCGTATCGTCGGTGCAGAAAGCCAGAAACCCTTCATGGTCGCCTTCAATGATCGCCGCGTTTGCCTTTTCTAGTATGGCTTTAATACTCTCAGTCATAGGTATCATGTACGTTTAGGTTGCTATCAGGAGAGCGCTGGGGTAGCATAGAGGTACTATCCGTGGCAATGGGCACAAAATAAAAAAAGGAGGCAGTCTATTCCAAACCACCTCTTATTTCTGTTTAGAATACCTGAGCTATCACCTATATAACCAGTGCTCCTTATTCCACTAGTACCTTCCGGTAAAGGCACTCTACCGCCTCTCAAAATGACTTTTGTGCCGTGGGCCGTACTACGATCTCATTGACATCCACATCATCCGGCTGTTCTATGGCATAAGCGGTGGCCCGTGCAATGGCATCGGCAGAGATGGTATCTACCCTGAACTGTTCGATCGCCAGCTTTTTCAATTGCGGATCTGAGATGCTATCAGCCAATTCGGATTCGGTGGCACCCGGAGCAATAAGACCAACCCGGATATGTTGGCTCACTTCCTGCCTGAGTCCATCGGTAATGGCACGTACCGCAAACTTGGTAGCACTGTATACGGTCGATGTAGGACCCACCCACCGGTCGCCCACGGAGGTAATGTTAATAAACTGGCCGCGGTCCTTTTTCTCAAATACCGGCAGGGCCGCGGCTATGCCGTACAGCACGCCTTTTACATTGACGTCAACCATACGTTCCCATTCCTTTACTTTATACTGATTGAGGTAGGAGAGGGGCATCACACCGGCATTGTTAATCCATACATCCAGATCCTGATAAGTATCCAGCGCAAACTGTACAAACTCTTTTACATGGTCAGGACTAGTTACATCCAACGAGGTGAATGCGGCCTCGCCACCACTATTTTGGATTTCTTTTACCACCTGTTCCAGTTTATGGGTTCTTCTGGCTCCTAGTACCACTTTTGCCCCTTTGGCGGCCAGGTGCCTGGCGATTGCTTCACCAATACCGCTGCTTGCTCCTGTAATGGCTACTACTTTTCCTTTGATTCGTTGATTTTCCATTTGAGTATATGTCATGATTGTTTATTCAGATAATGCCAGTCATTCACCAGCCAGGGTTATTACCCTGATATTTATATACTCCTTACGCCATAGCACCGTTGGCTCCGATGTTCTGGGCGGAGATCCACTTGGCCTCATCACTGGCAAGGAACACCACCACCTGGGCGATATCCTGTGGCTCGCCGATGCGGTTGAAAGCGGAGAGCGAGGCCAGGCGGGCAACCGTTTCTGCTGATTTGCCTTCCAGGAATAATTCGGTACGGGTAGGACCGGGAGACACGACATTGACATTAATACCCCGGCTCCCCATCTCTTTGGCAAAGATGCGGGTGAGTTGTTCCACCGCTGCTTTGGAGGCAGCGTATGCCCCGTAGGTGGGCAACATGAGGCGGGTGACGGAGGTGGAGAAGTTGATAATACTACCGTGGTCAGCCAGTCGGGTGGCGGCTTCCCGTAGGGTATTGAATACCCCCTTGATGTTTACATCCAGGATCCGGGTCAGGTCCTCCTCCGTGGTGTCCTGGATAAGTTTGTAGAGGATGACTCCGGCATTATTTACCAGGGTGTCGACCTTACCGTACTGGGCGATGGCCTGATCAAAAAGGGCGGCTACTTGATCGGGTTTACTTACATCGGCCTGGACGGCTAAGGCTTCCCTGCCCTGCTCCCTGATCTCCTGTACTACCAGTTCGGCGGCGGCCTTGTTGCCGGCGTAGTTTACGACCACCTGCGCTCCGGCCTTCGCCAGCGCTTTGGCTATCTCTGCCCCGATACCCCGTGATGAACCGGTGACGAGCGCTACTTTTCCAGTGAGATTATTCATGACTTTGTATCTTTTTGTTTCGATACAAAGATGGCCGATCCATACCTCCTCGGGCGTACAAGGATTACAGCAAGACGTACAAATATCTAAGGTAGACTACTGAAGGAGCTGTTTTCGGTAGTCTGCCGGGCTCAGGGAGGTGTGTTTTTTGAAGTAGTTGCTGAAATGCGGAGCTTCCAGAAAACCCAGCCGGTTGGCGATCTCCTTCACTGAAAGGTCCTGGTCCTGCAGTAGTACCCTGGCTTCGGTGACCAGCTTATCGGCAATCCAGGTACTGATGCTTTTGCCGGTTTTACTCTTGATCACCTGGGATAGGTACGTGGGGTGCAGCAGCTGCCGGTCGGCAAAGTCCTGTACCCTCATTTGCTGTTGTACTTTCCCGCTGAGCAGTTCCCGGATGTGGTTTTCCAGGTTGAGCTTGAACTCTTTCACGATCCGGGAGCTGCGGGTACCCTCCACAATGGGGTTATAGTCCTGAAAGAAGTACTCTTTGATCTTCAGCAGGAGCACGACCATCAGGGTACCAATGAGCTGGTTTTTATACGGCGAACCTCCCAGATGCTCCCGGTGGATCTGCCGGTATAGTTGCTCCAGTACCTCAAACTGCTCATCACTAAGTACCCGGGGCTCTACCGTCTCGGTCAGCAGAAACGAAAATTCCCGGTACACATCCGAATGTACGTATTCTTTTAGGTACGATTCGTTGAAGGTGATCAGGCAAGCCTCTGTAATGCTATGCCATTCAAAGATCCGGAAGTTACCGGGGTTCGTAAAGTACACGGTGCCCGGCTGGATAGGGAACTGCAAGTCGTCGATGGTATAGTTGCCAAAGGCCTCCTGGATAAATAGGAAGCTAAAGAAGTTGGGGCGGAAGGATACTGATCTGAAAGGCAGCTGTTTAAAGATATCCTGCAGATAGTTGATCGTAAAGCCCGAACTGTCACCAATATCAGGCAGCTCCATGAGCTCGTACAGCTCATGCAGATCTTTTACTATGATGTCCTTTTGCTGTGCCACTTGGATATGATTACCTGTACTAATTAAGTACACTATTATTCAGCTCAACCCATTACTTTACAAAGCGATTTTTAATCAAGAGTTGGTGCCGGAGTATTTTTCCTGCAAAATATACTAGTTTGCGCTTATTCCATTGCTGCCAAGGGTGTAACTGTCCGCTATTGGTATTTGGCTGTTATGGGTGCTTTTGTTTGTCTGCACCAGGCTACAAATACAGCGAGTAGAGCCACGAAAATGTTAAAGCCGATGTCTTTTGCTTCACCTCTTGCAATATGAAAAGCACTTGCTGCTGTCATTAAAACAACAATTCCGTACGCTGCATAAATAGTCAGTTTAGGTAGAGTACGAAGTAAAGCGGGTAACACAATGCCAACGCCTGCTACTAAATCAACGATACCTGTAAGTAAAACAAGGGTACCACTGTCCTTAATCCAGGGAAATGGTAACTGTTCGGATTGGAATAGTTTCATCAGTCCAGCCCAGATAAATACGAGTGCTATAAGTCCTTGTGCCATCCAAAGGACAATGTTCATTGTTTTTTGTGCTGCTGCCATATTCTATTTTTAGTAAGGCAGCAATTTAAAGTACCTTTGCTATCCAAATGATATTGCTTCCCGTTTGGATAGCGCTATCCAAACGGGAAGTATTGATAAAAGCGAAAGAAATGTTGTCAAAAGCAGGTTGCCCCAAAACAATGCTGTCAATACAAGACGCACTGGAAGCCGTTGAAGGAAGATGGAAGTTGCTTATTCTGTTTGCGTTGTCTGAAAAGCCAAAGCGATTTAAGCAGATAGCAAAAGAAGTGAGCGGAATAACAGATAAAACGCTGTCAAAGGAATTGAAAAGCCTGGAAGTCAATAAACTTATCCGTAGAGATGTGTACGACACTTTCCCGCCAACCGTCGAATATACCATAACCCCACACGGTTTATCGCTTGAAAAGGTCCTGGACGAACTTCACTTCTGGGGTTTGGCTCATCGTAAAGAGGTCATTGAAAATTGAAGTAAAGTCAGCTGAAGCTAGTTTTATACAATACTACTACTGTCCACAATTCCAATAACTTATAACCTTATCCCTGTCGATAACCTATTTAAGCCAGACTTTTAACTTCGCGTTGGCTCTGTAGTAGTGTGCCAATTTGGTCACCCAACTTTTCGGCGTCATCATAACCCATCTGGTACAGGGGACCGCTTGTGCCGAGCAGCATAAACTGATGATCTCCAACGGTTGCCAGTATAGGGCTTCCGGCTTGGAAGTCTTTAAGACCGGTGAGGGTACGGAAGTACTTAATAGGTTCATTGCTATGTACATACACCAGGCTAGGACGGATGGACTCGAGCAGGGAACGGAAAATCTCTGTTTTACGATCGGTAGAAGCTAATCCTGCGGCTGTTTTAGCAGGCTTTGAGCAGATGTTGGTTTCGAGGCAGGATAGATTTGGGATACGATTAACGATCCGTTCTATACGGGCCCTTACACCAATAGGTTCTTGCAAACCACGCTTTAATCGATAATCTTCCATGAAAGTACATTTATCGAAACCTTCAGTATCGCTCCAATACGACCAGAATGGCTTGTCCATCTCCGTAGCAGGATTGAAGCCAACTATAAATACTTCACAGGATAAAGGTGAACCATTGCAGACAAAGGGCCTAGACTTAGAGTCGGTCATGAGTGGCTGTAATTGCTCGCGGAACTGTTGTAGAGAGAGGTTTGGGTTGGGCATGAGAAAGTTGAGGAAAGAGTAGTTGTAATGGAAAGAATGTATGTTGGTGAAATCACCAACATACGGCTAATAATATATTAATTCTGAGCCTTAATCAACTGGTCAAATATATCTGTAGCTTTAATTTCTCTATCAAGATAACTGATTGGAAAGAGTTGAACTCTTGGTTTGGAAGTTTTCGGGTCCCAGTTTAGTAACTTTCCTTCTTTGTCTTTTCGTTTTATTGTTCTTCCTGATCCAAGGTTCATAGAGAATAAATCAAAAAACTTTCTGGGGCCGATTCCAATAAAGGGCTCGAAAAATGTGAATTCTTCCTTATTGTTGCTCTTTATGCCTATTCGAATAGATTCCGAGTGGAAGTCTAAGGCTTTTGACTTTGGGTATGGCTCTATATAAACTACTTTTTCAATACCGGCTGCAATTATATGCTTTGCGCAGTTGTGACATGGAAACGTTGTGCAATATAAGGTTCCGCTTTTTGTAGAAGTATTATTTCGTGAACATACCATAAGGACTTCCATCTCGGCATGTACAGCCCTTCCGAATTCAATTAAGTCTTTAAGTCTACTTGAATGTAAGATTTCTCGAAGCGTATCTTTTTCAATGTCTGCTAAGCTTGCTTTTTCTAATATCTCATCTATGATAGCTAGCCTCTCTATGACGTTTGAATCTTCACCTCTTGTATAATCACGTCCTTGTTCAACATCTTTATATTCATTAGTTTCAGTGTCAATGTATGGCCAGTATAGCCCACCACCAAATTTTGGTGCATCATTTGCTCCAGTTGCGATAATTTCATCTCCTTTTGTAAGGACAGCACCTACTTGCCTAGATAAATCTGCTGATCTTAAAGATGATGTAAAAGCCATAAACATTGCAAACTCTTCAAACAAAGGAGTAATAGTCGGTTTTCCAAATATAATATCCAAGAATCTAAATATTGAAGCCTTCAATTTATCTCTATTGGAATCAACTTGTACAAAGAAGTCAGATAAGTGATAAGTGTCGCTTGTATGTTGCCCATGCCCACCAATAGAATCATTCTCATCTCTTTGAATTAAGTTCTTGGCTTCTTCCGAAGTCATTGATAACTCTTTCATTAAATAGTTGGTGCGATTGATGAAATCAGAAAAGACCCCAACAAGGTAAAATCCTTGTCCATAAACTTCTCTTAACAGCTTAACTTCGTCAGGGTGCTTCAAAGAGTCAATTATATATGCTTTTCTGAATTTACCTTTTTCTCTTTTTGAATTTATAATTTTAGAAGCGCCTAGCGCAAGTATAGAGTTGTCTTTATAATTTTCACGTGCTTGGTTACCAATATTCATGAAGTGATTGATACGGTTGTAGTGACCACTTTCATTTAGTATGGAAAATATAGGTAACCCCTCGATGACATTAGTTGATATTCTAATTTCTTCGACTTCGTAATTGAAGTAATTTATAAGCCTATCTTTAATTCGTGTTTTAACTTCTTTATATTCAACTCCAATGGCTCCTACCAGTCCAATAATGATTTCAGAATCGTTATATTCATCAGAAATCATATTTGTTTTATTAATTTGTATTGATGGATTTTTATCTATTGGTAGTTTTAAATCCTCTGTATTGCCTGAAGTAGATTTTAGTTCCATAATATTATTAATCGAATGATGGATTTGGAAGTAGTAATTGCATTACCTTATAATCGTTGAGCTAAATAGCACTTGTGTTTTATACTCTTTTATAGGAGCACAATGTAATAAATAAACCTTAGGTTGAAATGTATATATATAAAATATTTATCTAACGGTATATTGTTTTTATTATAGATGGTTTACGAAGCTTTTGCAATATAAACATCACATTTGTGGCTAACTGTGATGTCTTGGTAACAATAGCGATAAGTATTTTTTAAAAGACTTATACACTAATTCTTTGTTTTGGGACACCCTCTGAAAGCTTTTAGTTTAATTTGATTACCCTTAACTTTAACCCTCCGTACCATTCAACCCCAGATTCTCCGTGTTTAAGATATATAGTTCATCCGCCGGGTCGGGCAAGACCTACACCCTTACCAAGGAGTACATCAAGCTGGCCCTGCACAGCAACAGCGATACCTATTTCCGTCAGATCCTGGCCGTTACCTTTACCAATGCCGCCGCCAACGAAATGAAGGACCGTATCCTGAGCATGCTGCGGCTGTTCGGGACGGAGGAAGGGAAGCGCCACCCCATGATGCGGGACATCGTGACGGAGCTGTACGGGGAGGCCATCCAAGGGGGCGAAGGTACTTTCGAGGAAGGCTGTGAGCTGATCGGGCTACGGGCGCAGCGGGTGTTCGTGAAGCTCTTGCACCGCTACTCCGACTTCTCGGTGATGACCATCGATAAGTTTACGCAGCGGCTGGTGAGCAGCTTTACGGATGAGCTGGGTATACCGTTTGGTTTTGAGACCGAGGTAGATAGCGACCTGCTGGCTTCGGCCGTGGACCGGCTGCTGGCACGCATCGGACAGGAGGGGGAGGATACCCTGACGCGCATTGTCGAAACCTACTACCGCGAGAGCGCCGAGGACGGCAAGAGCTGGGGCTCGCTGCCCGCCCAGATCCGGGAAGCCGCCGGTGACCTGTTGAGCGAGAAGAGCTACCTGGCCATGCTGAAGGTACAGGACCTGACCATGGAAGACTGGGTGGCGATCCGTAACCAGCTCAAGGAGTCACTGAATACGATCATCAAAGACAGCTACTGTAAGGTTATTGCCCGCGAAGCCATCGCTCTGATCCAGCAGAATGGGTTAGATAGCGGCGACTTTGCCGGGGGGAAGAATGGCCTCATCGGGCATTTTAATAAATTCAAGCCGGAGGATGAGGAGCCGGTAGAATGGTGGAAGCTGGAAGCGACCGCTACCGTGGTGAAGAATCTGGATGAGCAGAAATGGTACGGCAGCAAAGCCTCCAAGACTACGCAGGCCAGGATAGATGAACTGAGTCATAAGCTGAAGGAGCTGTATGAGTGCATACAGGCGCACCAGGTCAAGCACCGCGAGCGGTACTTCCTGTTTAAGCAGCTCGAAAAGCACCTCTACAACCTGTCGCTGCTGGGCGAGATCCGGAAGGAGTTTGACTCACTGCTCCGGCAGAACAACCAGGTACATATCTCGGAGTTTAACCGCCGCGTGCTCGAGATCGTAGCGCGCGAGCCGGTTCCCTTTATATTCGAGAGGCTGGGGGAGAAGTACAACCACATCCTGGTGGATGAGTTTCAGGATACCTCGAAGCTACAGTTTGCCAACCTGCTGCCCCTGATTGACAACGCCCTGGCGTCCGGGTACATGAATCTGGTCGTGGGGGACGCCAAGCAATCCATCTACCGTTTCCGCGGGGGCGACATGGACCTGATCCTGCACCTGTCGCAAAACCAGGCCATGGAGCTGGCCTCCCTACTTGGGGATAATCCATTTGCCCACGAGCGCCTGCTGGGCATAGACCGCTTCCTGCACAAAAGCTCCCTGCGCGAAAACCGCCGGAGCTACCGCGAGGTCACCGAGTTTAACAACTGGTTCTTTGGGTACCTGTCGAAGACCCTGGGACAGAGCGAGCGGATGGTGAGCGCGGTATTTGATGAGGAATTCCAGCAGAAGATACTACCCGAAGTAAAGAGCGGGGGGCACGTACAGGTGGAGTTTGTGACCATGAAGGACGAGGACGACGCCACCACTGAGGGGGGACAGGAACTGGATGCTATGGTAGCGCGTACCCTGCAGCTGATCGAAGAGCTACGGGAGCAGGGCTACCACTGGCGCGACATCGCTATCCTGTGCCGCAAGAAAAAAGAAGCCGCCAACCTGGCCAGCGCCCTGAAGGAGCGGGGCTTCCCGCTCATATCTGAAGACTCGCTGTCGCTGGCCTTTGCGCGCCCGGTCAACCTGCTGGTGGCCTTTATGCAGGTACTACACACGCCCGACAACCGCCTGGCCCGCTACGAGGCGGCCTACCTGTTTCACCGCGTCATAGCCCGCGAGGTACCGTCGGCAACCCAGCACGAGCTGATCCGCAGCATGTGCGGCGAGAAGGGGTTGGCCTCCTTCCTGGCCTACTTTGGGCAGGAGGGTGTGGAGCTGAATGCCTTCCGGCTGCGCCAGCTGAGCGTGTACGAACTGTGCGAGCAGCTCATCACGGCCTTCCGCCTGTTCGATACCAAAACCGACTCGGAATACCTGTTCCGGTTCCTGGATGTGGTACTGGAGTTTGGTACCCGCCGCAGCAACCACCTGGCCGATTTTCTGAACTACTGGGAGGGAGCGAAAAACAAGCTGTCGATCACCATACCGGCCAACGCCGACGCCCTGCGCATCACCACCATCCACCGCTCCAAGGGGCTGGAGTACCCGGTCGTAATCATTCCCTACACCAACTGGAGCTACCGGTCGAACCCGTTCCTGGATCGTCTGTGGGTGGATCTGGACCGGCTGGATCACCAGGAGCTGTGCCTGATGCCGTCGGGCGAAGGGGAGGAGCAGTTACCCAAGCGGTTGCTCAGCTCCGTGGTGTCGGTGGTGAGCGATCTGGCGAAAACGCCGCTGGCTGAGCAGTACAAAGAGGAAGGTACCCGTACCCTGCTCGAAAACCTGAACCTGCTGTACGTGGCCTTTACGCGGCCGGTGCAGCGCATGTACATCCTGGCGCAGTACGATACCAACTGGGACAAAGGCAAGACCTCCGATCGGGTCAGCTCCTGGCTGTACAACTACCTCAATCGCCCGGACGCCCAGCCGGGCTGGCAGGAAGGGCAGTCGGTGTACGTGCTGTCGGAGGGGGCGGGTGAGTGCCGCCACGCCCACGGGAGCCAAAGTGCCATCCCGCACCGCCTGAGCCACATTATCAGTACCGACCGGACCAAGTCGCTGCGGCTGCGCCGCCTGGCCGACCGCATATTTGATACGGAGACCTTTGAGAAAAAGAACGACTGGCTGCAGAAATTGAAACACGCCCTGTCGTACCTGCAGACGCCCGACGAACTCCCCGCGGTACTGCGTAAGCTGACCACGGAGGGAATCATAGAGTCGGTAGATGCTGAGTACCTGCGCCGCTCCCTACAGGAAGTACTGGATATGGATCAACTACGCGAGTGCTTTGACAGGGAGGCCACGGTACTGATGCGCCGCGAACTACTCCTGCCGGGTGGCCGCATGCTCTGCGCCGACCGCGCCGTAACCCTGCCCGATGGTACCTGCGTACTCGCCAACTTTGTGGCTGGTGCCGGTAATACTGATGCCCGCCGTCAGATGCGCAAACTGGTACAGGCCTACCAGGACATGGGACAAACCCAGGTAAAGGGGGTAGTGGTAACGCTGGAAAACAAGGAGGTGGAGTGGGTGTAGGTACAAAAGGTGACTAAACTAAAAGGGTAATCAAATTGTAGTAGGGCAAGGTGTGCATACATCCAAAGATCCGGAAGCGGCGTAAGTCTGTCAAATTCCAAGTATAACCCCACTTTTTACTTTGCCTTATTACTACATGAGAAAACTGCTACTTGCTGTCGTCCTGACGGTTTTGTACCTCCCCCTATGGGCTCAGCAGCTAACCGGACAGGTCCGGGACCAGGCTACTGATCAGCCACTGGCGGGAGTAAGCGTTCAGGTCAGATCTACCCAATCGGGTACCCTCACCGATGCCAACGGAAATTTTAGCCTTTCCAACCTGAGTCCGAACAGCGTGCTGGTGTTTTCATTTATTGGCTACCGCAGCCAGGAAGTAACCTACACCGGACAATCCACCCTGACGGTAACCCTCCAGGAGGGGGTATCGCTGAATGAGGTAGTAGTAACGGCGCTGGGGCTGGAGCGTAGTTCCAGAAGCCTGGGCTACGCGATCCAGAAGGTGGAGGGGCGACAGATCAACGACGTCAAGGCTCCTAACTTCCTGGACAACCTGGCAGGTAAGGTAGCGGGCGTTACCATCACCGGGGGCTCCACGGGCGTAGGCTCTTCCTCACGCATCACCATCCGGGGCGAATCCTCCTTTACCAGTAATAATCCGCTCTTTGTCGTAGATGGTATACCCATTAATAACTCCACCATCGTCAACGTGGTGAACGACGACGCCAACGGTTTTCAGGAAATAGATTTCGGCAATGGCGCTATGGAGATCAATCCGGATGATATAGCCTCGGTGTCGGTGCTGAAAGGTCCCGGCGCGGCCGCCCTCTACGGAACGCGGGCCTCCAACGGGGTTATTCTGATTAATACTAAAGACGGATCGCGTACGGAAGGATTAGGCATAAGCTTTAACAGTACCTTCTTTGCCGAACGCCCCTTTCAGTTGCCCCGCTTTCAGAACCTCTACGGACAGGGCAACAGTGGTGCCTTCAAGTATGTTGATGGTCTGAGTGGGGGAATCAATGATAATATTTCGTACAGCTACGGCCCCCGTATGGAAGGGCAACATATCCCCCAGTACGATAGTCCGGTACAGCTTCCCGATGGCCGTACGGTACGCGGCGGCGACATCTATGTACACGGAGGATTGCCCATTACGCCCACGCCCTTTGTATCGCATCCCGACAACCTGAAGAACTTCTACGAAACCGGTCACACCGCTATCAATAACCTGGCCATTGCGGGAGGATACACCAAGGGCAATTACCGCCTTTCCTACACGGACCTGAACAGCGAGTCGACCATACCGGGGGTGAATCTTAAGCGGAAGACTCTGGCGGCGCGGCTGCTGTTTGAGCCGGTGAAGCGGATCAGGGTAAGCTCTTCCATCAACTACATCAACTCCAACAGCGACAACCGGCCCGCCACCAAGTACGGCTCCGAAAATATCAACTACGCCCTAAGCGCGTGGCTGGGCCGCCAGACTAACGTGGAGCCCATGAAGCAGTACTGGCAGCCGGGGCTCGAAGGGCTACAGCATTACTCCTACAACTACACCTACTTTGATAACCCGTACTTTACCCTATACGAAAACCGGAACTCATTCAACCGTGACCGGCTGATTGGTAATGTGGCCGTGACGGCCGACCTGGCGGATCATTTGCAACTGATGGTACGCAGCGGCATGGACTACTCGACGGAGGCTCGCCAGTTCAGGAGGGCGTACAGCAGCAACCGGTTCAAGAATGGCGCCTACGCCGAAAACTCCCTGTTCTTCCGGGAGGTCAATACGGATTTCCTGCTCAACTACACCCGGAGTTTTGGTAACCTGACGCTGGATATATCTACCGGAGGAAACCGCATGGACCAGCAGGCCCACTTTGACCAGTACCAGGCCCTGTCGCTGGCGCAGCCGGGTGTATTCAAGCTGAACAACGCCGCCTCGCCAGTGGAAGTGTACCAACAGGCAGCTACCAAGCGCATCAACAGCCTCTATGGTATAGCCAAGCTGGGATACAAGGATGTGCTTTTCGTGGATATTACCGGCCGTAACGACTGGTCCAGTGCCTTGGCTACGCCTACTTCCACGGCCAATACTTCTTTCTTTTATCCATCGATGTCGGCCAGCTGGGTCCTATCCAACCAGTTTAGTTTGCCGTACGTCATTTCATTTGCCAAGCTCCGGGGGAGTATCGCCAATGTGGGCAACGACACCAATCCTTACCAAACTACCGGTGTATTTAATGCCCGTACGCCGGTATTTTCGCAGCCTACGTTCAGCGATCAGAATACCATTGCCAACGCCAACCTGAAACCTGAGTCTACTACGTCGGTGGAGGTAGGTGCTGACCTTCGCCTGTTCGACGACCGGCTGGGCTTTGACCTTACCTACTACGACGCGCTCACCAGCAATCAGATCCTCTCTCTGCCGATTGCGATATCTACGGGCTACGGCGAGCGGGTTATTAACGGTGGAGCGTTACGGGCTCGGGGAGTAGAGGCCGTGGTCAACTATGCCCCCGTCCGGACGCAGGATGTACGGTGGAACATCAGCCTGAACTTCACCCGCAACCGTACTACCGTCGTATCGCTGCCTGATGAGGCCGGTACGCTCACCCTCGGATACAACCGCGTGTACGACAACGTCAACCAGACGGTGTGGTACCAGGTACGCGAGGGTGATCGTATGGGAGATATGTGGGGAACAGGCTACCTGCGCAACCCGCAGGGTGAATTCGTCGTAGGGGCCAACGGGCAGTACATTGTAGATAATACCCTCAAGAAGCTGGGCAACTATAATCCTGACTTTATGATGGGACTTTACAACCAGCTAACCGTGAAGAACTGGAATCTGGGCTTTCTGCTCGACTGGCGGCAGGGAGGTATACTGGTGTCACGTACTTTGTCCCTGGCCGCGGTTGCCGGGCAGTTGATCGAAACGGCGGACCGACCCGCAGCGGGTATCGTAGCGCCAGGCGTGGTGAATTCGGGCACCGCCGAGAATCCCAGCTACCAGCCCAATACCAAAGCCATACCGGCTGAGACCTACTACCGCATGTACTACGACCGCAACCACGAAGAGAACAACACCTACGATGCCTCCTACGTCAAGCTGCGGGAAATGAGTATTGGCTATACCCTGCCCGAAACGGCCGGACTGCTGCGGAAGCTGCGCATGCAGCGTCTGACGGTAGCGCTGGTGGGGCGCAACCTGCTGGCTCTTTCGGATATCCCTCATTTTGACCCGGAGCAGACTTCCTTCCAGGGGCAGCAACTGCAAAGCGGGGTAGAGGATATGACCTATCCGACCAGCCGGAATGTAGGGGTGAAGTTGAGTGTGAATTTTTAAGAAAATTAGACACAGAGTTTAGAAGAGTTAAGAAATTGAGTTCCACGAAGTTTTACCTCTGTGGCTTCTGTGCAAGTAACTCTTTTAGACTCTGTGCCGGGCTGCCGGTGCAGTAAAAAATAGATCAATGAAAAGAAACCTATATACTAGAATCCTCATCATAGTCCTGATCGGTAGCCTCCTGAGTTGTACCGAAGGATTCAAAGAAATTAATACCAATCCTAACGCGCCCGTGGACGTGCAGCCGTCTTTGTTGTTCCGGAAGGTCTTGTTTGACTACGGGGAGCAGATGTCGTACGAGGCCTTTGTAGCGGGTAACCTGCTGGGGCAATATTTTACGGCCATTGACTTCAACCTCTTTGACCGGCACAGCCTTACTGAGCCTCAGTACGGAGGCAATCCCTGGCCCTTTATCTACACCAATCTGCGGGACAACGAAATTCTCCTGCAAAAGTCCCGCGCCAATCCGGCCTTTGCGGTATACGAGGGGCCTGCACTGATCATAAAAGCCTACATGGCGGCCGCCCTGACGGACCTGTACGGGGATGTACCGTATAGCGAAGCCTTACAGGGCAAAACCGGGGTAATCACCCCCGCTTATGATACTCAGGAAGCCATCTATACCGGTCCGGGTGGGGTCTTGGATAATCTGGAAAAGGGCATCGCCTCTATCCGAAACTACAAAGGAGCTACGCCCCTGCAGGGTGATATCCTCTTCAACGGCAATCTGACGAAGTGGGTCTTGTTTGCCAATTCGTTAAAGATTAAGTACCTGATGCGCATATCGGGTAAGGTGGATGTAAAAGCTCAACTGCAGAAGGTGGTAGAGGAAGGAGCGTACATCAAATCGAATACGGACAATGCGGTGTTCCGGTTTACCGCCAGCCAGCCCAACAATTTCCGGATGGCTACGGCCCGGGTGGGGGACTACAATCTTTTCATTATGTCCAGAACCATCGAAGAGGTACTTTCCTCCTTACAGGATCCGCGGGTGAAGGTGTACTTCCGGCCTACTGGCTCCAATCCAGCCGTATACAAGGGACTCTTGAATGGACCCGATGCCTCCAAACTTTCCATTACAGTAGCTAACTATTCACTAACCGGATCTATATTCAGGGAGAATTCTGATAAGCTCTTTGCCAACTACATGACGGCTGCGGAAACGAGCTTCCTCCTGGCCGAAGCAGCGGAGAAGGGACTGATTGCGGGCGCGGCTAAGGACTGGTACGAGAGGGGGATCACCCAGGCCTTTGAGTATTGGCAAACCCCGCTGCCAGCCAACTACCTGACGAGCGAACGGGTAGCCTACGGCAGTAGTGGAGTGGGTGCATTGGAGCAGATCCTGACCCAGAAGTGGCTGGCTAACCTGAACAACGGGTACGAGGGCTGGATCGAGTACCGCCGCACGGGATTCCCCCGGCTCAAAACCATATCAGCCAGCCTGAACAACGGCCTGATACCGATACGCATGCCGTACCCAAATAGTGAAAGTGCTCTGAACGGAGAGCAATTCCAAAAAGCCGCCGACCGCACCCAGGGCAACAGTGTCAATGTGCCGGTATGGTGGGACGTAAACTAACTGGTCCCGAATGACGATTACCGTATTACAATGGGTATTGGTGGTGGCTTCCAGCGTAGGACTATACCTGGTATCACCTTTGTCCCGCACTGCCTCCGAATTTTTTAAGGGTGCCCGTAAAGAGCGATCTCCCAATGTGGTCCTGCTGACCAGTAGTCTGGTCATATCCTGGCTGTTTGCTAAGTCGATTACCAACGCGGCCAATCTGGGGCAGAGTTTTGGGCTGGTTGGGGGCGTGGCCTACGCCGGGTACTATGTATCCTTTATCGTAGCAGGATTGGTACTGGTGTCGTTACGGACCCGGGGAGGCTATCGCAGTATTCACCACTTTCTGGAATCGAAGTTTGGCCGGGGTGCGGTGGTGGTGTTTACCTTTCTGATCCTGATCCGGCTTTACAACGAGGTATGGTCCAATACCATCGTTATCGGTTCGTACTTCGGCGATACGGGTACTACCGAGTATTACGCTGCCATACTGGTATTTACATTACTCACCCTGGCGTATACCCTCAAGGGCGGGATGAGCAGCTCTATTATGACGGATGTGATCCAGATGGCGCTCTTTGTCGTGTTGCTGGGCATTATCCTGGGGTTTATACTACCGGAGCAGGGGAGCGTTCAGCCCTTCCTGAGTAGCGGTAGCTGGAAGTTGGGACAGGGGCTTGACCTGCTGCTGGTAGCCCTTATCCAGTGTTTCAGCTATCCGTTTCATGATCCGGTACTGACCGATAGGGGCTTTATATCCGATACGGGTACTACCCTGAAGTCTTACTTTGCGGCTGCGGTGATAGGAGCCTTGTGTATAATATTTTTCAGCTTCGTAGGCATCTTTACCCGTCTGTCCGGACTGGAAGGGGAGGCCCCGGTGGCCGCGGCCCGGTACTTCGGGGCGCCCATGCTCTTGCTCATGAACCTGATCATGGTCACATCAGCCTCTTCTACGCTGGACTCCGCCCTGGCTTCTTTTTCCAAGCTGGTCAGCATTGATCTGAGCAAAGCTACCACTCCTAAGGTATCCACCGGGCGTATCGCGATGGTGGGGCTGACCGTGCTGGGGACCATACCGGTCTTCTTCAATCCGGCTATTCTATCGGCTACTACCATCAGCGGTACCGTAGTACTGGGGCTGGCACCCGTATTCCTGTTCTGGAACCGTCGGGTACCCCGCTCCGCTTTCTACCTTTCGGTGGTGGGCGGACTGCTGATCGGAGCGGCGCTATCGTTTTATCCTTTACCCGATTCCCTGCTTTTAACTGAGGGGAAGTACGCCCAGCTGCTAAGTGTCAATATCATTACCAGCGTATACTGTTTTCTGGTGTACCTGGGGAGTACTATGTTTGTAAAAAAAGCCTATGAATAGTAGCTCTGATATATTGGGCCTCGGCGACCTGAAGGGAAAGCTTCTGGTATTTGGTGGCCCGTATTCCAATCTTCAGGCGTTGGAAGAACTGAAACGCATGGCTAATGAGCACGAGATTCCACCCCAAAGTATCATTTGTACGGGTGATATAATCGGGTACTGTGCCCAACCCGAGGAAACGGTACAACTGGTAAAGAGTTGGGGTATCCACTGTATACAGGGTAATGTGGAGCAGAATATTATAGAAGGGGAAGATAGCTGTGGTTGTAACTTTACCGAAGGCAGCCGCTGTGACTTGTTTTCCCGTACCTGGTTTCCTTATGCGGTCAGCTCGGTATCCGCCGCCTCTAAAGAGTGGCTCACCACACTACCCCTTCACCTGACCTTTCGCTACGCCGGCAGGTCCGTAGCTGTAGTACACGGCTCAGCTCAACATATCTCCCAATTTGTTTTTAAATCAACTCCCTGGTCGGTGAAGGAGGAAACCTTCCGGGCTACCGGCGCTGAAGTAGTACTGGCGGGACATGCCGGATTGCCCTTCGCGGAAGTACAGCAGGACCTTTACTGGCTCAATGCCGGTGTGATCGGGATGCCCGCTAACGATGGTACGCCACGCGTATGGTACCTGCTGCTGGATGATGCCGACGGCCACTTTACCTATACCTTCAGGTCTTTCGAATACAACAATAGATTGGCCAACCAGCTCATGATGCAGCATCAGTTGCCCGACTCCTACGCCCGCACCCTGCTGACCGGTATCTGGGATAACTGCGAAATCCTGCCCGAGGCGGAGAAGCAGTTGCAGGGAGAGGCAATCGGGTTGGATAGCGACTTTTAAAGTAAGTTTATATCAAAATTAAAGAGGGGGTTGGAATTTTATTTTAGCCCCAGCGTCGAGCGGCCGCTGCTAGGCGGAAGCTCAGAAGAAATGGTTTAGCAAAGCAGGGCGATACCTGACTTTATATGTGCCGCCCCGCTGGGGCTAATAACGCTCATAAATGTTATTCTTCTACTAAGGTATAGCCCGGCAACGACCGACCGTCTCTGGGGCCACTTATGCAACATTTATAATTCTTTCGTTCGCTACTGATTCAGACATTAAGAATTCATAATTTATTCCCCCTTCTATTCAAACTGAAAAGCAAAGTAGGTGCAGGGCTCCTTTCCGGTATTACGAATGGCGTGAGGTACGTTGGACTGCAGGAAAATAATATCACCAACACCGGCGGGTATCCACTTGCCATCGATGCTCTCTTCGGCCTGACCTTCGATCAGTAGCAGTATTTCAGCGGCCTTATGCGTGTGGGGCGGGTGACTCATCTGGCCCTCATTGAGTGTGGTGATGTGCATCTCAAACCGCTCCGAGTGCGCCGTAGCCCGGTCAAATACATCGCGGCGCCCGCCTTTGTCGTGTGTCCGGTAGTCCAGCTCCTTCCAGTGTTTTACAAATGATCCACCGGCTTTGGTACCCCGTTCCGGCTGAGGCCCCGCCGCCTCGTACCGCATGATGTAGTAGGTGACCGGGCCGGTGCTTCTGTTCTCAAAGCCGTGCCTGTCACCGGGCATGAACAGGGCTATGCTGCCGGCTTCGAGCAATTCGGTTTTTCCATTATAAGTTACAGTGAGCTCACCTTCTTTGACAATAACCAGTTCCTCGTCGGGATGATCGTGCGCTTCATGGGGAGCCTGGCCGGCCTCCACGGTGGTAGCGTGGATCTTCAGGTGGGTAAAGTGCGGGGTAGCTCCTTCCAGTAGCACCCGTTGTACTGAACCTGCTTTTCTGGAAAGGGGTGCCTCATCCCAGCGATAGACCACAGATGGCACCTGGGAGTACTGGGCGCTCGCCACGAAGGAGAAGAGCAGGAGGGAAAGCAGGAGGAGCTTGGCAGAGTTCGTAGAGCGTAGTAACATAGGAGCCGGGGTAAATGGATATCCTACCAAAGAGCTTATGCACCGCTCTCCTACTTATTTGTAGGGTTGATTCAGGATTTAGCCCTATATTTAAACAGAGTTTACTACCCTATTTCTTTTCATTAAACGTAACGATCAATGTCAAATAGTTATCAGGCACTAGGACTTGCCTGTTTGCTGGCCGTCATACAGACCGGTTGTTCGAGTTCCAAAGTCCCGCAAACTTCATCAACAACCCAGCAACCGGCAGCTACTGCCGCCAAAGCTGAAGCGGGCGAAAAGCCCAAAACCGCCGCCAAAGTGGGCATGAAGAGCTACGGTGAAATCATCACCAAAGAGGCGGAGTCTGACCAGGGAGTGTTCACGGTACATAAGGTAGGGGATAAATACTACTACGAAATACCTGACTCCTTGCTCAAGCGGGATTTCCTCTGGATCAGCCGCTTTGCCAGTCTGCCCTCGGGCCTGGGTGGGGGCTATGTAAATGCCGGGTCCTCGGTCAATGAGCAGATGGTGGAGTGGCAGAAGTTTGGCGAAAAGATCCTGCTCAAAGCCAAATCTTACAACTCGGTAGCGGCCGACTCGCTGCCAATCAGTCTGTCGGTGCGGGCCAACAACTACCAGCCTACCATTTACGCGTTTGATATCGCGGCGCTTTCCAAAGATTCATCCGGGTATGTGATCGACGTCACGAAGTTTTTTACCAGTGATGTCAAAGCGTTCAGCGGACTGGATGCTGACATGCGCAAAAACTATAAGGTGACCCGGCTCGACGAAAGCCGTAGCTTTATTTATAGTACTAAAAGCTTCCCGTTGAATATTGAGGTGAAGCAGGACTTTACCTACGATGCGACCGAGCCTCCTTCCAACTCGGCTACGGGGGCCATCAGTGTGCTGATGAACCAGTCGATGGTGCTGCTGCCCAAAGTACCGATGCAGCCCCGCATCAACGACTACCGCGTAGGGTACTTCAACATCCGGCAGCTTGACTACGGCTCCGAAGCCCTCAAAGCCGATGAAAAATCCTACATCCGCCGCTGGAAGCTGGTACCCAAAGACATTGCAGCCTACAAGCGGGGCGAACTGGTAGAGCCGGTAAAGCCTATCGTATACTACCTCGATCCGGCCACTCCGGCCAAGCTACGGCCCTACATTAAGGCGGGGGTGGAGCAGTGGCAGCAGGCTTTTGAAACGGCTGGCTTCAAGAATGCCATCATCGCCAAAGATCCACCTACCCCGGAAGAGGACCCTGATTTTAGTCCGGAGGATGTACGCTATTCGGTAATCCGGTACGTAGCCAGTACTACCCGCAATGCCGTTGGACCCAGCGTATCCGATCCACGCTCGGGTGAGATCATCGAGAGTGATATCATCTGGTACCACAATCACCTGCGCTCGTATCGCAACCGCTACCTGCTGGAAACAGGAGCTGCCAATCCGGGAGCCCGTACCCTCGACACGCCCATCGAAGACCTGGGGGAGATGATGAAGGAGGTAATAACGCACGAAGTAGGTCACGCGCTCGGTCTGCCGCACAACATGAAGGCCAGCGCCGCGTATCCTACCGACTCGCTGCGCTCGGGTAAGTTTACGCAACAGTATGGCATCGCGGCCACCATCATGGACTATGCCCGCTACAACTACGTGGCACAGCCGGGTGATAAGGGCATTCGCTTTGTGCGCCAGTTGGGACCCTATGATCATTACGTCATCAACTGGGGCTACCGGTACCTGCCGGATGCAAGGAGTGCCGAGGCCGAGGTACCTACCTTATCCAAATGGATCAACGAAAAGACCGGCGACCCTATCTACCAGTTTGGTAGTGGCAGCGGTGGCTACGATCCCGAAAGCCAGACCGAAGGCATCGGTTCGGATGTGGTACAGGCCAGTACCTACGGCCTGAAAAACCTGAAACTCGTAGCTCCTAAACTATACGACTGGACCGCAGCTCAAACCAACGACTATGACGACCTGGAGGAACTCTACGGTGAGTTACTGGGTGTATGGAGCCGGTACATCGGCCACGTGGTGACGAACGTGGGTGGGGTGCACGAAAAACGTCTGAAGCCCAATCAGGAAGGATATATATTTACGCCGGTGGCCGCCAAAGCACAAGTGGGTTCCATGGATTGGCTGCTGACGAATGCCTTCTCGTCGCCGGAGTGGCTGCACGAGTCAAAGATCTCGCGCAACATCCACCATGCCAACTACGTAGAGAGTATCCGTAGCCTGCAGGTACGTCATCTCAACAGTCTGCTATCGCCTGACCGCATGGCTCGTCTAATGGAGAATGAGGTGAATGGTGTTTCCTACACCGCGCTGGATATGGTGCGTCAGCTACAGCGTGGCATCTGGAAGGAAGCATACAGCGGTGGCAAAATAGATATCTACCGCCGCAACCTCCAGAAGGCCTACCTGGACCGTATGAACTACCTGCTCAATGAGAAGCAGGCCACGAGCCGTAGCAGCACACCGGTCGAAATCAGCCAGTCGGATATCCGCTCAATCGTGCGGGGAGAGCTCCTGAAGCTGCAACAGCAGTTGAAAAGTACCCAAAGCCGCTACACCGATGATCTTTCGAAGTACCACGTACAGGATGCCCTGGTGCGGATTGACAAAATATTGGATCCAAGCAAAGGTTAATTGGAAAGCCCCTCGGACACGAGGGGCTTTTTTTGTACCATCTGCTGACTGGTTGAGTTTATTCGGAATAATAGTACTTTGTATAAAGTATGAATAGCGGCCTAGTTTTATTTATACTTCAACCAAAAACTACCACATTATGAAAAGCTTCTTCCTTCCCGTGTTGCTTATGGTACTAGTAGTCACTTCTGTACATGGTCAGGGCACTAAAAAAGCAGAGCAGGCAATCCATATGCTAATCGATAATTACTCTAAGGCCCGTGAAACACAGGATACGGTACTTCTAAGAAGTATTTTAACTCCCGACATAGATCAACTGGTGTCTTCGGGTGAGTGGCGGGAGGGAATGAAAGGGGCCATGACCGGCATGGCTCGCAGTACAGAGACTAATCCGGGAACCCGAACGCTGAACGTAAAAAAGATACGGTTCCTGAACCCCGAAACTGCCGTAGTGGATGCCCGGTATACGATTCAGAACCCGGATGGTACTGCCCGACAGATGTGGAGTACCTTTGTAGTGGTTAGTCAGAAAGGTAACTGGAAAATCACCGCCATCCGGAATATGCTGCCTAGTGGGTCACGGTAAAACAGGCACTTATTTTGCTATAAACTTTGCGCTAGTAATCACTGGTACTCTTCTCACAAGGGAGTACTTTTTTAGTGCGTATACCAGAACTAAGTACTTATGAAGAACCTCTATCTGCTATTAATTCTTCTTTTTGTTGCTACACAGGCTAGAGCCCAGACCTCAGACTCACTAAATCAGAATGTTTCTCCTAAAGGTGGACTTAATGCTTTGGCCCTACATTACTATCGCATTGACTTCACCAAGGAGCAGCGGCAAAGGCTGAAAGATGTTGAACTGGAATTTATCTATCAGATTGATGAATCGGGAGCTCTGGCCTTAGAGGAAGTAAATGGCATCAATGACAAAGATATTGTGGATAGTCTGAAGAACAGAACCCTGACGCTACCCCGGTTTAGCCCTCAGGTTGTTAATGGTACTCCGCAACCTTCGCTGTACTTCATGAAGCTAACGTTTCCTTCTTATCAAATGACGAATAGCCGACTGGCGATGATCCAACCGTATTTGTACAATGAAGCTAAGCTTGATGATTTTGAATACATCAAAAAGTCCAATCAACGCATGGAAGTACTTTTTGGAGGGGTATACAATCAGTTTCTGGGTAATCCGTCATTGTATTTACGTCCTGGTGGAGGAATGAAAGTAGATGTTACCTATACGGCAAAGAACCTGCTCATGTACGGCCTTACTATGAGTATATATGGGAACAAATTCAAGCAGGTGTATCCTATTTATGTGAATAGAAACCAGTTTCCGGCTCCCCCCACCGCTGTAATTGGGTTAGTATTCGGGAAATGGTTTAATAAAGTGAATGCTCAGCTTGAGCTTGGAACGGCCGTACAGAATATTACCGAAAATAAGGGTGGAAATGACCCGGACTGGGTACAACTAACCGGCTGGAGCCCGGGGCTGGTTGTAAACTACCCTATTAAGTTAGGTAAGGATAAAATCTTCTACAACTACGGGGCTCCAAGCATTTTTAATCATAATCTCAACCTTCATGTTGGGGTAAGGCAGCTATTCCTGTCGCTGAAGGAAGCTACCGGTGGGATGTTTGAGCTGGGTCTGAGCTATCGAATGAGCTATGAGATGATAGAAGAGTTCAGGCTAAAGCAAAAGTTTTTGGATCGGTTGAAATAAGAGTACTCTTGTTTATCCCAAACCCGGTTAACAATTCTTTGTTAGGGTGGTATATGAAGTAACAGGGCTATACGTTTCCTGTTGCTTCATATAGATACGGATCTAAAACAAAAGCTGTTCAGACATGGGAGAGGATAAAAATAGCGTAGTCATTTCGGCACGCTGGGATTACCTGCTGTTTCTTAACTATGAGGTTGATCCGGTCCTTCTGCTGCCGTATCTCCCCCGGGACACCCAGATCGAAACCTGGCAAGGCAAGACGCTGGTTAGTGTAGTGGGCTTCCAGTTTAATAACATCAAGGTGCTGGGCATCAAGTGGCCGCTGCACGTCAACTTTGAGGAGATCAACCTCCGCTTCTATGTCAGGTACTTTGACGGAAAGCAGTGGAAACGCGGCGTAGTATTTATATCCCAGATAGTACCCCGACCTACGTTAACCCTGGTGGCTAACACGCTCCTGCACGAAAACTACACCTACATGCCCGTGCGCCACGCCATCATTGAGGATACTGACTCATTGGGTGTCAACTACGAATGGGAGTCGGATGCGGGCTGGAACCGGATGGCGGTGCAGGCTGACCTGACGGCGCAGGAAATCACGCCCGGCAGCGAAGAGGAATTCTTCATGATCAACTACCGGGGCTATAACAAGTACACCGAGCGTACTACCGTGGAGTACGAGGTGGAGCATCCGTACTGGAAGGTGTACCCGATCCGGCAGTGGGAGTTTAACTGTAAAATAGCGGATGTTTACGGCAATGAGTTTGAACCGTACTTACTGAAGTCGCCCCACTCGGTGATGCTGGCCCGGGGCTCGGACATTATCATGCGAAGACCTTCTCCGATAAATTAATCTTCTCTCAATCCTTTGACGCCCTGTATATCCCATACAGGTACCTCCGGTTCCACTTGTTCGGTACCGTTTCTCTCCCTTTTTTTGTAGCCCATTAATACTAAGATTAGCTAGTAAAGCTCCGCCTGCTTCTGCTTATTGCTGTTCCTGAAAGTATCAAAAAGTGGAAGTGGAAAAGCTAACACCTAAAAACTAATCCCTAAAAGCTACTAAAAATGAATTACCCTCTTATAGCTACCCAGACGGGCGTTTCGGAACGTCAGGTACGCAATACCATACAACTACTGGATGAAGGAGCCACGGTACCCTTTATCTCCCGCTACCGCAAAGAAGCTACCGGCGGACTGGACGAGGTACTGATCGGAGCTATCAAAGATGTTTACCAGAAGCAGCAGGAAGTAGAGAAGCGCCGCGAAGCCATCCTGAAAAGCATAGACGAGCAGGGCAAACTGACTCCACAGCTCCGCAAGCAGATTGAAAGTGTATTTACGCTGATTGAATTGGAGGATCTGTACCTGCCCTACAAGCAAAAGCGCAAGACGCGGGCTACCATGGCCATCGAGAAGGGGCTGGAGCCCCTGGCGCAGGCGCTGTTTGGCGGGAAGGAAGCCGATGCGGAGCGCAAGGCAGTGGCCTTCCTGAATAGTCAGGTTGCCAACGTGGAGGAGGCCCTGCAGGGTGCCCGCGATATCATGGCCGAGTGGATTAGTGAGAATACCGACGCCCGTAATAAGGTTCGCACCACCTTCGAGCGTGGAGCCATTGTGACCTCCAAAGTCAAGAAGAAAAAAGAGGAGGAAGGCGCCAAGTACCGCGACTACTTCGACTTCTCGGAGCCGCTTTCGAAGATACCTTCGCACCGTCTGCTGGCCATCCGCCGCGGAGAGGAGGAGGGGATCCTGAGCGTGGATATTTCCCCCGACGAAGACCAGGCCATTACCCACCTCAACCGCCAGTTTGTGCGGGGACTGTCGGGGAGTCAGGGACAGATTGAGCTGGCGGTGAAGGACAGCTACAAGCGTCTGCTGAAGCCAAGTATAGAGACGGAGTTCTCGAAGCTCTCCAAAGAGAAAGCTGACCAGTACGCCATCCAGATATTCACGGAAAACCTGCGTCAGCTCCTGCTGGCGTCGCCCCTGGGACAAAAGCGGGTACTGGCCGTTGATCCCGGCTACCGTACCGGCTGTAAAACCGTAGTCCTGGACGAGCGGGGTTCACTGGTAACGGATACCGTTATTTATCCATTTGACAAACCCGTAGAAGCACAAAATACCATCCGTACCCTGGCCGATAAGTATAAGATCGAAGCCTATGCCGTGGGTAACGGTACCGCCGGCCGCGAAACCGAAGACTTCCTCAAGAAGGTACTACCCGATGTACAGGGCGGTATATTCATGGTGAGCGAGCAGGGAGCATCTATTTACTCGGCTTCGGAAGTAGCCCGCGAGGAGTTTCCGCAGAAGGACGTAACCGTGCGGGGAGCCATATCCATCGGCCGCCGGCTCATGGACCCACTGGCTGAGCTGGTGAAGATTGATCCAAAATCTATTGGGGTAGGACAGTACCAACATGATGTAGATCAGGGGGCGCTCAAAGGTGCGCTTGATACAGTTGTGGAAAGCTGTGTAAACCAGGTGGGGGTAAATCTCAACACCGCCAGCAAACACCTGCTCCGTTACGTATCCGGACTGGGCCCGGCCCTGGCTCAGAACATTGTGGACTACCGCGCCGCCAATGGTAACTTCAAGACGCGGCAGCAACTCCTGAAGGTACCTCGTCTGGGCGCCAAAGCCTTTGAGCAGAGTGCCGGATTCCTCCGTATAGATAATCCTAAAAATCCGCTCGACAATAGCGCGGTGCATCCCGAACGGTACGAGATCGTAGAACGGATGGCGCGTGACCTGGGTGCTACCGTGGCCGACCTGATGCAGAAGTCCGAACTGCGCAAGCAGATAGACCTGAAGCGCTATGTGAGCGACTTAGTAGGGTTGCCTACCCTGCAGGATATCCTAAAAGAGCTGGAGAAACCATCGCGTGACCCGCGCCCGCCCATGCAGCAGTTTGAGTTTGAAAAGAGTGTCCGGAAGGTCGAGGACCTGCGCGAAGGCATGGTACTGCCGGGTATTGTGACTAATATTACTGCATTTGGCGCTTTTGTGGATGTAGGGGTAAAGCAGGATGGATTAGTACATGTTTCCCAAATGGCCAATCGCTTCATCAAAGACCCCAATGAGGTAGTAAAGCTACAACAGGTCGTTACAGTAAAGGTGGTAGAGGTAGACCTGGCACGAAAGCGTATCGCGCTAAGTATGAAGTTATAAACACGATCAAAAATAAAAAAGCGGAAGGAGGCGACTCTTTCCGCTTTTTTATTGGCTTTCGCTCCTGATTCAGAGTGTACTTAGCTAAGCTTCTTGTTGTGTAGTAGCAGCTACATCATGGGCATCATTATCAGCATGAGCCGGTTCTGACTATGTATCCTTTTGTACATACGTCACTTCTCCAAACTTAATTCTACAAGTCTGGTTACTATTAGAGCAAATGCAAATTAGTTACTTGATAATTGCAAAGGTTACTTAGAGTAACATGGGTAGGTATACGTTGTGGTTATACCTTTCGATTCTCACACTAACTGGCATACCTTTAATACTATGATTGAAAAATTTAACCAGGAGAAACAACGTATGATGATTCAACATGATAAAATTGGTTACGGTATCAGTGAGACTGTGAGCAAGAAAAAGAAGGAGGTACAGCTACCAAAAAATTTAGTTTGTTTTTCGCACCTAAGATGGGATTTTGTTTTTCAGAGACCCCAGCACCTACTTACCCGATTCTGCCAGCATTTTACTATTCATTTCATTGAAGAGCCTATATTCGATGCGGACTCTCCATATCTGAGCTTTACACAAAAATTGGCGAACTTGACCATAGTAGTACCGCATCTGGTGCCGGGTATGAGCGAAGATCAAGTTGTAAAGGCGCAGGCTACGCTACTGGATAAGTTCTTGGCCGAGAAAGACCTGACTGACTACGCATTCTGGTACTATACACCTATGGCGCTTACGTTTAGCCATCACTACGTACCCGCCATGACACTCTACGACTGCATGGATGAGCTGTCGGCATTCAAGTTTGCTCCTACGCAGCTTCAGATCCTGGAAAAAGAGCTGTTGAAAAGATCTGATATTGTATTCACGGGAGGTCATTCACTATACAAAGCCAAGAAAGACAAGCATCATACGATTTATCCCTTCCCGAGTAGTATTGATAAGGTACACTTTTCCAAAGCTCGGGGACAGGTAAGTGAGCCCTGGGATCAGGTAGCTATTCCCCATCCGCGTATGGGATTCTATGGTGTGATCGACGAGCGCTTTGACATCGATCTGATCGAGCAGGTGGCCCGTAAGCGCCCCGAGTGGCAGATGGTGATGATAGGCCCGGTGGTAAAAATAGATCCGGCCTCGCTGCCCCGCCTGGACAATATTCACTACCTGGGAGGAAAAGGATACGAGGAGCTTCCCGAGTATCTGGCAGGCTGGGACATAGCCCTGGTACCCTTCCAACTCAACGAATCGACTCGTTTTATCAGTCCGACCAAGACTCCAGAGTACCTGAGCGCTGGTATTCCGGTTATTTCTACACCTATTCAGGATGTCATCAATCCGTATGGTGAGGAAGGACTGGTACATATTGTAAAGGATTCGGATGAATTCATAGCCGCGGCCGAAGAGATATTATTTAGTAGTTCAATGGATAAGGACAACTGGTTAAAAAAAGTGGATTGCTTTTTGGCCGAAAATTCCTGGGATGCCACTGTTGAATCAATGATCAGCAGAATCAGGGAATGTTTTGGAAAAAAAGGACCATACTGAGTGAAGCACCACACTTTACATATCTGGGGCGGCATCGAATGTACGATCAACCGCGTACATAATCAGTATTTTGATCAGCTGGAATACGCTGGTCATTACAATCGTCCTACCGATCTGGATCAGGTGGCAGACCTTGGTATTCAGGCTATACGCTTTCCTGTATTATGGGAAAAACATAAGCCTACTACTGATACTTGTCCCGACTGGAGCTATGCGGAGCTGAGTCTCAATAAGCTAAAAGAAAAGGATGTAGAACCCATAGTGGGGCTGGTACACCACGGAAGCGGCCCCTCTTACGTTAATTTTTTTGACGGAAGTTTTGAGCAGGGACTGGCCATATATGCACGTCAGATTGCTCAGCAGTTTCCCTGGGTAACCTATTATACGCCTGTAAATGAGCCGCTCACTACGGCTCGTTTTTGTGGTTTATACGGTCTGTGGTACCCCCACGGGCGTGATGATTACCATTTTCTGAAAGTACTTCTGAGCGAATGTAAAGCTACGTGTATGGCTATGCAGGCCATTCGTGAAGTCAACCCGGCGGCCCAGTTGATCCAGACCGAGGATCTGGGTAAGATTTACAGTACCCCGATGCTGCGCTACCAGGCCGAATTTGAAAACTGGCGGAGGTGGCTCTCCTATGACCTGCTTATGGGGAGGGTTTCTATTGAACATCCCCTTTGGGAATTTATACTCAAATCCGGCATTAACGAGGAGGATCTCTACTATTTCCTGAACCATCCTTGTCCACCGGATATGCTGGGGCTTAACTACTACGCCACCTCGGAACGGTACCTGGATGAAAACCTGGAAGTATATCCGGCCTATACCCACGGAGGCAACGGCAGGCACAACTATGTCGATGTAGAGGCCGTGAGGGTACAACTGGATGAACCCACGGGGCCCTATGAGCTGGTCAGTGAAATATGGAACCAGTACCGGATACCCCTGGCTATTACCGAAGTACATCTGCATTGTACCCGCGAAGAGCAGGTGAGATGGTTCTATGGTATATGGCAGACAGCCAATAAGCTAAAAAAGGACGGGGTAGATGTGAGAGCCATAACTGCCTGGGCCTTATTCGGATCATTTGGCTGGGACCGGCTGCTGACCGAGCCCTATGGTATCTATGAGCCGGGTGTATTCAAGATCGCTAATAACCAGCTACAGCCAACGGCTCTGACCCGGCTTATCAAGTCGCTCACGCGGCAGCAGACGTTCGATCATCCAATGATAGAAGGCAAAGGCTGGTGGCAGTGTGACAGAAGAATACTTTATCCCGCGGAGTCCGGTATGAATCGTTCGTCCCAAACAACAAATGCCTTTACCCGACCATTATTGATACTTGGCAAAACAGGTACTTTGGGTACGGCCTTTGCCCGCATCTGTGACCTTAGGGGGCTCAACTACCGGAACTTTGACCGCTGTCAGCTGGATATCACCAATCAAACTCAGGTAGAAAGAATAGTTGATGAGCTGAATCCCTGGGCTATTGTCAACGCGACTGGCTATGTGAAGGTAGATGAGGCAGAAACCGACGAGGACAACTGCATTGGTTGTAACGCTACCGGACCGGCTTACCTGGCTCAGCTTTGTGAGCGGAGGGGTATTAAGCTGCTCAGCTTCTCAACCGATCTGGTATTTGACGGGGAGAAGAGACAGCCCTATGTGGAAAGTGATCGCGTAGCTCCTCTGAGCGTGTACGGCCGAAGCAAAGTACTGGCTGAGCAAAATCTGCTGGCTCATAACCCCAGTTCCCTCATTGTCCGCACCAGCCAGTTTTTTGGGCCGTGGGATCAGTCAAATTTTGTGGTGCAGGTCCTGAATCAGCTACAAAAGGGAGAAGAAATGGTGGCAGCCGGAGATGTATTTATTTCGCCTACGTATGTACCCGATCTGGTGAATATGAGCCTGGATCTGATGCAGGATGACGAGGAAGGTATATGGCACCTGAGCAACACCGGACAGTCTACCTGGGCGGATCTGGCCCGGCAGGTAGCTGAGCGCATAGGAGAGGATAGTTCGCTCATCAGAGCCGTGCCTCAAAGCCAGATGCAGTGGATCGCACCCCGACCACAGTACAGTGTCCTTAAAAGCGAAAAGGGAGCCCAGCTCCCCTCTCTTGATAATGCTTTGGATCGGTTTTTCTATGAAGCCAACGCCTATTCACTGCAGACTTTGAAGTAAGTACAACTACTTTTTCTTTTTCTTCTTCCGGTTTTCAAATTCCTCCGCTTCCCGCATCAGGGCTTTGAGGTCGTAGTTGGTATCACTCGTAAACTCGATGGTTTCGGTGTATATTTCCTTATTTATTTCCAGGATGTTAACCGGCTTACCCAGGTAGTCTTCTATTTCCTTCAACTGCTCTTTTTCTTCTTCACTACAGAATGAAACCGCCTGTCCTTTCTGGGTACCCCGACCGGTACGACCTACGCGGTGAACGTAGTTTTCGGGTTGTTCGGGCAGGTCATAGTTGACTACAAAGTCGACCAGTGGAATATCGATTCCCCGGGCGCTGACGTCGGTAGCGATCAGTATCTTTACCTCCCCCGTCCGGAACTGGTTCATTGCAGTAGTACGGTCCTGCTGCTCTTTATCCCCATGGATGGTCTGGCTGGTAATGCCCATTCGCTCAAGCGCCTTCGCTACCCGTTCGGCCCGGACCTTGGTCCTTACAAATACCAGTATCTTACTCTCTGGATTTTGATTTACGATACGTTCGAGAAAGAATCGCTTATCATCCATGGCAATGAAGGCTACTGAATGATTAACGTTTCTGGCTACTCGATTTTCCGGTGAAATCTGTATCCGGATAGCATGACTATGCACTAGTGAATAAGCCAGCTTCTTGATTTTTTCGTCAATTGTGGCCGAAAAGAAGAGCGTCTGACGCTTGCGGGGCAGGCGCTTGATCAGGTCCTGTATATCTTTAATAAAGCCCAGGTCCAGCATGTGGTCCGCCTCGTCCAGGATGAGGACTTCTACCCGTTCCAGGCGCAGGTGCCCCTGACTTACCAGATCAAACATACGGCCCGGAGTGGCTACCAGTATATCTATGCCTTTCTCAAGACGGGCAATCTGGGGGTCTTGTTCCACACCTCCGTGTATGCTGTAGGTCTTTACCTTTGTGTATTTCCCCAACTGCTCAAATACTTCCGTAATCTGTACCGCCAGCTCACGCGTAGGTACCATTACCAGGCATTTGACCCCGTCGGCACGACCGGCATTTTTACGTTCGTGGAGTAGCTGGAGAACCGGTATAGCAAAAGCGGCCGTCTTGCCCGTACCGGTCTGGGCAATAGCCAGTACATCTTCTCCTTTCAGAATCGGCGGTATGGACTTATACTGTATATCGGTAGGGCGCTTGAAGCCAAGCTTTTCGAGGCTGCGCTTGATCTCCGGCGCGATACGGTATTCTTCAAATTTCATACTCTGCTTTGTTCGTAGTCCACAAATATACCTTATTCAGCAGTAAGTACGGGTAATAGAGGTAACAGGCAGTACTGGTGAATAAAAAAGAACCCCTGCCACCATTGGGGGCAGGGGAAGAACAACCTTAGAAACTAGTATGTACTAGCGTGTATGGATGGGTTGATAACGGGCTCGCAGGAACATGAATATACCGTAGCAAAGAAGGCCTAATGCCACAACACCCAATATCCAGGAACCATAGTTTTTTTCGAGGAAACTAAAAGCTGAGCTGGTGCCACCTACTTCGCTGGAATCAGACTGCATGGCAGCCTGCAGGAACAGGTATCCAATGATAGACCACACGATTCCGCGGGCTATATATCCGGCTTTACCCGTTTTGATGAGTGTTTCCTTCACCTCACTATCCAGCCGGGCTCGCTGTACTTTTTCGCGGTACTTGCCGGATATGGCACGGTAGATCTGGTAGAGGCCAATGCCAATGATAACAAGGGCTACAATACCCACCAGCCATTGTCCAAAGGGCTGTTCGAGTAGTTTCTGAACCAGGGTCTGGCGGCTGTTACCTCCTGATCCGCCACTGTTTCCAAATAGCATTCGCCCTGCAAAAAAGGCCAGTGCTCCGTATAAAAGTCCACTGGTAAAGAAAGCTGCTCGTATGGCCAGTCCCTTGGAATCATCTCCTTTACGCTCAGTGTCTCTTACTGCTTCAATGATACGCCATATAGCGTAACAAAGCAATCCGAAGGCGATGAGTCCGAGTAGGATCTGTCCAAACGGCTGGTTCTGAATCCACTGTAATATCTGCATTTTGCTTCCCTGGCTGCTACTGCTACCGCTGCTGCCTCCCAGTTCAAACGCCGCGGCAAAGGTCAGAATACCAACTAATGAGTATACAACTCCCTTAGCGGTAAGACCTACACGGGCGGCTGTCTCAATCCACTTATCCTGCGATCTGTGCGTTAATGTGTATGCCATGGTTGTGTATGTGAGTAAGTGATAGTATAGTTATAAGTACTTTGTAAGCTCCTATTCACAACTATACCAAAATTATACCAGCAGTCACTTCACAACTAGCTAAGCAAGCAGATCAAGTGGTAGCAGTTCACAAAAAAAGACGATACTGAAGTGGGACTAATCCGGCGTCTTGATGTACTCGTACTGAGCCCTCACGAAGTTGAAGAGTCCAAAGCAAAGCAGACCCGCTGCCACCAGTCCTAAGATGGCCGAACCCAGCTTTGGGCCAAAGAAGTATTCCATGAAATAAAAGGCTGAAGTATCGTCACCGGCTTCGGTGGGATTGAAGTAGATAGCCGCTCTTAGCAACATATACCCCAGAATCAGCCACACTACTCCCACGGCCAGAAAGCCCCAGTAGCCGGTTTTGATCAGGATTATTTTGTTCTCCTCCCGTAACTTACATTCCTCCACATGATTTCGGTAACCACCTGATAGGGCGTGGTAGGCCTGAAACACGCCAATACTCATAGTAGCCACAGCAATGGCCCCTACCATCCATCGGCCGTAGGGGTGCATGAGCAGAGCTTCGACTACTGTTTGCCTGGATATCTCGTCATTTTTATCAATGGTAATTCCGGCGGTAAGCTTAATGGCGTGGTAGGCAAACGCGATGTACACAAAGCCGGTAAACAGATAACCTATCCGGTTAGCTATCCCTATCAGGGTTTTTCCGTTTTTTTCGGTGTCCATCACGCCTTGTATAAATCGCCAGGCTGCGTAGCAGAGGAGCCCTACTGTGACTATGCTCAGAATGGCTTCACCGTAGGGGAGCTGGTACAGCCAGTCCAATACCTCAAAACGCCCTCCCTGCCGGTAGCTGAATTCGAACGCGGCGCCAAAGGTAATCAGCCCTATCAGTGAGTAAACGATCCCATTGGCAATGAGTCCGATCTGGGCCGTTCGTTTTATGAGCAGATCCCTGTTTATCAGCTTCTCGGACTCAGTCGACATGGTGTGGTTGTTACGGGTGTTAATTCAGGCACAAGGTCAGGATATTAGATCACCTTTATGCCTGAACTACTGAGGTATGTACAATTGTATAAGCAGATTTGTTTCGGGTAGATATCAGTAATATTGGGGTCAGGGTAAAGTCGGTAAGCCTATCAGGCCATGACCGCTACCATAGAAAGTACTGTTTCGCCTAGTGCTTCATCTCCTTTGATGTCAATCTGAGCTCGGGCTTTATCGGGGGATAAACCTTTGGTAAAGAGCTTCCAGGCTATCTCTGGTGCGATATCTACTTCTGCCTCCGGGGTAGTTGTAGCCTCATTACGAAGCTGCCATTGATCATCAGTACGTACCAGGTACCAGTCGCCCCCGATGTCAGTCGTAATAGTGACCTTAATAGTAGTGCCCGGGGCGGCGGTAGTATCACGGTAGGCATGGGGAAGACCACGCATGAAGGTATCTATGAACGGATAGAATAGCTCGCGCGTCATGAGGCCGGGCTTGCCTACTGCCTCCCGGATCTGCTGCTGGTGGTGCCACTTCTCGGTATACTCCCTCGCTACATGAAACCAGTTGGCGGATTGCTGCTCGCCCGCCCAGGCTACCGAAAACAAGGCCGGAGCCATCAGGTCCAGGGTAGTGAGGTACTCGGAGCATTGCTGTCCGGTCAGTTCCAGCAGTTCAACTAATACGGGTGGACTCATACGTCGGGTAGCTTTTACCCAGTCTGCATTCAACTGGTTGAGGTAGTTGACCAGATCCTGGTAGGAGTTGATAGCATCCGGCTGCTCCCCAAAGAAACCGTCCCTCGACATAGATAGCATACGGATGTTCCCGTCCAGCAGGTGAGCCGCTATGTCCTTCACTTTCCAAAGTCGGGCAATGGTTGGCTCCGCCCACTCTTCGGGAGTAAGGGACCTTAAAAGCTTGATCAGTAGCCGGTCAAGTTGTGGAAAAAGATGAACGGTGGAAATGGGGACTTGGGATAGGGTAGGCATAGAGTAGTGTATAAGTGTGTTATAGTAGATTAGGCAAATCTAATGGCATACGATCAAAGTACCGCTACGTCATCAGCCTGAGTACGTAATGAATCAGGAATAATTTCAATGATGGTACTACGTAGTGCCTCAATCAGATGGCTTTTTACCTGTTCACGATTCACTACCAGACATACTTGCCGGGCTGGTACGGGAGCCTGAAAATGACGTATGTTGGGCTGGCGGTCGGCCGGAAGTTCCATCATGGCCATCTCGGGTAAGATCGTGATCCCTCCACTGCGGTCCACCATCCGGATGAGCGTTTCGATGCTACCTGACCGGTACTGGAAGCTTTGCGACTGGCTGTTGCGTCGTAGCTCGCACAGTTTCTGAATCTGGGTACGAAAGCAGTGGCCTTCTTCCAGCAGCCATAACTCCCTCGGGTCAATGGCTTCGGGAAGTATGTACTTCATGCGGTAGAGTTCGGAGGTACCTGAAGCATATACATAGAATCGCTCGTGGTACAGCAGGGTTTCGCTCAGTGAACTGTCGTCGGAGCTGGTTGCTACCAAACCCACGTCTATATTGCCATGTTTCAGTTCCGCCAGGATCTTTTCGGTGATCATCTCAAATACCTGGAGACGAATCTGGGGGTAGCTTTCCGTGAATGTATTTACAAATAGCGGCAGCAGGTAAGGAGCAATAGTGGGGATAATACCTACCCGCAGCTCCCCCGACAGGTCACCGTTATAGTGTTGAGCCATCTCAGTAAGTCTTCCTGCCTCCCGCAGTACTACCCGGGCCTGGTCAATGATCTGCCTGCCAATGGCCGTAGGTACAATGGGCTGCTTGGTCCGGTCAAAGATTTTTATGTTCAGCTCGTCTTCCAGCTTTTTGATCATCATAGATAGGGTAGGCTGTGTCACACAGCACTGATCAGCCGCCTGCACAAAATGGCGTAGCTGGTCCACGGCAATAATGTATTCTAACTGCTGTATATTCATTGATTATAGATAGTGTCTATGTAAATATAGAAAATATCAGTTTGAATTATAGGATTTAGTGGAGTAATATTGTACATATAACCGGTAATTATAAACCTCACCGATAGAGTAATCAGAGCACCGGGCTAATGATACTTACGCTTGATACATGATAATAGAACGGATAATGAAAAAGGGTACCTGTTTTACGGGTGCCCTTTTTATTTTTTAAGAAGAGTTATTGAGAAAGCTCCATCTGATTGATTTAGAGAGACTGTTCCCAACAAGAAAGGCACCTGCATCGCAGGTGCCTTTCTTGTTGTTTATATATTGAACATATCTAATTTCCTATGCCAGCAATATTATCTGGTCTCCAGAGATCCCGAACGTGAATTATATGTACCGAATGGGAAGCTGAGTCCTAGATTTATCCCCCAGTTCTGATTTTTCCAAACGCGGGAATCGATCTTTGAAATATCAAGGAAACCAAGTCCGTAGCGTACATCAGTGTTTAGCCATAGCTTCTGGCCAACGCGTACATTCAATCCGGCACCGAGTGTGGCACCTAGGTCAAAACCATTGTACACCCGGTTGTTAGCGTCACCATTCAGATTATTTCCATCAACATCTTTGACACCTACCAGGAAGTTAAGGTTAGGCCCTATAAACAACTTAGGTCGTACTGAATTGCCTCGTTCGCCCAGGTAGTAGGTTAGGAGCAAAGGTACCTGAATGTAGTTCATATTAATCTCATTCGACTTGTTGTTGGTTTTGGCTCCTAGTTGGGTATAAAGCAGGTTACCAGTGAAGCCGAATCCGCTCTCGGCGCTGTAGTTAAAGAAACCACCTACTGTTGCACCTGGCTTCCAGTCGTTATTGGCAATGTCTCCCCGAAAATTGGATATTGATACTCCCACCATGGGTCCAATGGAAATGTTTTCCTGTGCTATAGCCTGAGCCGCAAAGAACAGAACAGCGGTAGATAATAAGATGATTTTCTTCATAGCTTTTTTAGGATGAGTTAATTGGAAATGAACTGTTGTTTTCAAATCTCTGAGTGTATGTTTAAGTGAATAAAAAATGGTTGCTATGTGTCCCTCATTGTACGCAGGAGCTTAACTCCCGACGAGAAAAAGATAAACCCAAGAATTCCAAATACCATTAAATTCTTGAAACTATCTGAGCGGTTATCCAGGAGCTGGATGGCGGTATAGACTAGAGCCCCGATCCCAAGGATAGTCAGTACAATGGCAAAAAGTTGTTTAGCGTTCATAATCTCTATACCTATTACGGCGACGTTTACAGGCAGAGTTCAAAATTATATTCCTAAGATGCTGAAGAAGCTTATTAATTTGCTTATTTAACTGTAATTCAACACTTTACAGACAAATACAAACTGTATCCCAGAAAATTTAGAGGTAAAAAGGTGTGGTAAAATATCTACATAATAATTGCTTAATATGGCTAGTATGAGGAATTGGGCAATGGTCAAATAATACAAAAAGCGCAGCCTTATATAGATAAGGCTGCGCTTTTAGCAGGTTTATAATCCAAATTTTTAGAATATGCTTTTCGCTTTTTCCAGTGCCTGATCCAGTCCTTCGGGATTAGAACCTCCGGCCGTAGCGAAGAAAGGCTGTCCACCTCCGCCTCCGCGGATTTCTTTCGCCAGTTCTTTCACAATTTGTCCGGCGTTCAGCCCCTTCTCTTTCACCAGTTCTTCGGCAATGAATACCGATAGTTGAGGCTTGCCATTAAGTTCGGTACCCAGTACCGCGATCAGGTTATCAACCTGCTGGCGCAGCTCATACGATAGCTGCTTCAGGGCTTCCACATTTGGCACCTCGACTCTTTCTACGAGCAGATTAAAGCCATTGTTGGCCTGTACACGGGTTGCCAGTTGCTCTTTCAGAGCCTGTACTTTTTCATTCTCAAGGGCTTCAATGCGCTTCTGCAGGGAGTTACGTTCTTCCAGCAGGCTCTCTACGGCTTTCACCAGATCTTTAGGGGCTTTAAGCATGTCCTTGAGCTGGTCCAGGGTAGCTTCCTGTTGACGCATCTGCTCCAGGGCTTTTTCACCCGTGATGGCTTCTACCCGACGTACCCCGGCGGATACGGAACCTTCGTTGGTGAATTTGAAAAGGCCGATCTCCCCGGTAGAAGGAGCATGGGTACCTCCGCATAATTCCAGAGAGAATACAGGATCAAACGTAATCACCCGTACAAAGTCGCCGTACTTCTCACCAAAGGTAGCCGTAGCACCCATTTCCAGGGCCTGCTGAATAGGTACATTACGCTTCTCATCCAGCGGGATATTCGCCCGGATCTTCTCGTTAACCATATCCTCAATCTGCTGCAGCTCTTCGTCCGTTACCTTAGCGAAGTGCGAGAAGTCAAAGCGAAGTACCTCGTCGTTGAGATAAGATCCTTTCTGTGATACGTGGCTACCCAGTACCTTACGCATCGATGACAGCATCAGATGCGTGGCCGTGTGGTTAGCCATGATCTTGCGGCGACGGGCCTCGTTGATACGGGCAGTCACTACATCGGCCTGCTGTAAGGCTTCGTCAATGTTTTTATCCTGTGAGATATGTACAAAGAGATCGTTCTCCTTGCGGGTATCTACTATATGTATGGTCTTTTTCTGCCCGTTTACTTCAAACTCAAGTACTCCCTTGTCACCTACCTGACCACCCATTTCGGCATAGAAGGGGGTGCGGTCCAGTACGATATGGTACTCTTCACCGGCTTTGACTTTGACCTTACGGTACTTCACGATGTAGCTCTGGGTCTCGGTGAAGTCGTAGCCCAGAAACTCTACGCCCTCAGATTCGCGCAACTCTACCCAGTCGGTAGCTTCCTTGGCGGCGTCGGTACGGGAGCGGGCCTTCTGCTCGGCCAATGCCTTTTGGAAACCTTCTTCGTCGATCCTGAATCCTTTCTCACGGGCGATCAGCGCCGTCAGGTCCACGGGGAAACCAAATGTATCGCTCAGTTCAAACACGGCATCACCCGGCAAGGTGTTCTGTCCTTTCTCGGCCAGATTGGCTGTGATCATGTCCAGACGCTTCAGACCCGCTTCGAGGGTACGGAGGAAGCTCTTCTCTTCTTCCAGAATTACCCGTGATACAAACTCTTCCTGCGCTTTCAATTCGGGGAATACATCCTTGAACTGCTCAGCCAGGGTAGGGATGAGGCGGTTCAGGAATGGCTCCTGGAGGCCCAGGTATGAGTAGCCGTAGCGTACCGCCCGGCGCAGGATGCGACGGATCACGTAACCGGCCTTGACGTTGGAAGGAAGTTGTCCGTCGGTAATGGCAAATGACACGGCTCGGATGTGGTCAGCGATCACACGCATGGCTACATTGGACATCCGGTTGCTGTTGGTTTCTTCCTGGCTGTAAGTCTTATCCGATAGTTCTTCCAGTACTTTAATCGTATTCTGGAATACGTCGGTATCGTAGTTGGAGGTCTTCTGCTGGATGGCCATACACAGACGCTCGAAGCCCATACCTGTATCGACGTGGCGGGCCGGTAGGGGGATAAGCGAGCCGTCAGCCTTGCGCTCAAACTGCATGAATACCAGGTTCCAGATCTCCACAACCTGCGGATGATCACGGTTAACGAGCTCTTTGCCCGGTACCCGCTCTACTTCTTCCGGTGTGCGTAGGTCCACGTGGATCTCCGAGCAGGGACCACATGGGCCGGTATCACCCATTTCCCAGAAGTTATCTTTCTTATTACCTAATATAATACGGTCTTCACCGACAATGGGTTTCCACAGGTCCCAGGCCTCCTGGTCAAAGGCTACGCCTTCCTGCTCGTTTCCTTCAAATACCGATACGTACAGCCGGTCTTTAGGTAGCTGGTACACGTCAGTCAGCAGCTCCCACGCCCAGGTAATGGCTTCCTTCTTGAAATAGTCACCAAACGACCAGTTACCCAGCATCTCAAACATGGTGTGGTGGTAGGTGTCAAAGCCTACTTCTTCGAGGTCATTGTGCTTACCCGATACCCGCAGACACTTCTGCGTATCGGCAATACGGCGGGAGGGAGGGGTACCATTTCCCAGAAAGAAGTCCTTGAACTGCGCCATCCCCGAGTTGTTGAACATAAGGGTGGGGTCGTTTTTGGCTACCAGCGGCGCCGAGGGAACGATGATGTGTTCTTTGCTGCGGAAAAAATCCAGGAACGCCTGTCGGATCTGATGCGAGGTCATTGTATGTACGATTGGTATATGAGTCCGTATTTACTTCCTGTTCTCCAATTAGAAAGCCTGCTAAAAGGCGAAACCTTTGGAAAAGGAGGTTGAAAATTCCCGCAAAGTTAGTGAAAAAATAGACGATGCAGGTTGAAGTTTCAGCCCATAAGGGTAGTTTATCTTCCTTATTTCGTTCGGGTTGGTTCGGTGCTGTTAGGGGAGGAGGCAGAAAATAGTCGTCTTAGCTGTGGCTACCCTCCTGTGAGAGGTAGTGAATAAAGGATCTGGTTGAAACCCGTGGTAGCTGAGTCCATTCTGTAAGTTTTTGATAGAAAAAGGTGATATATCATCCTAGTACTGTTAGTATTGAAGGATAAAATTTTATTATTCAGTGAGCCCTGATTAGTTATAGAAGGCTCAAACGTACGTAGGTAAGCTACACAAGTATGGTAGAGCAAGAGCAATTGTGGAAGCATTTTACCATTGGCAACGAAAAAGCGTTGGAAGAGCTCATTCGCATATTCAGTAAGTCCCTGGCGTTGTACGGCCGCAAACTGGTAAAAGATGATCTCCTGATACAGGACTGTATCCAGGAGGATTATATCCAGTTGTGGCAATACCGTAGTAACCTGCAGCAGGTGACCGAAATCAAACCGTACCTGTTTACATGCCTGCGTCATAAGATTTTGCGGCCCTTAAGCGGGAGCGGGACTTTGTATTTGCTGAGCAGGACGAAGAGCTTCCCTTCCTGGCTGAGTTTTCTATTGAAGAGCGCTGGATACAGTCCGAGAGCGAAGCAGCCCGCGTTTAGCTCATCAATAGCCACATTAATCAGTTGTCCAAACGCCAGAAGGAAGCCGTCTACCTGCGGTACTTCGAGAATATGAGTAACGAAGAAATTGCTACGGTGATGCGCGTCAAATACCAGACCGCTACTAATCTTATTCATGAGGCCTTGTCCTCTCTCCGTGAATCTTTTTCGCTTAGCTCCCTTACTACTCTCCTGATTTTCCTGCGGTTAGACTCCATTTGAGAATTTTTTGAAAAATTTTTCCTCCTGACCAGTATAAAAATGGAACAGGCCCGCTACTGCTTATAAAAAGCAATAGTACGATTCCATGAAAAACTATTCCCAATACCAACTGGAAGACTTTCTGACGGATGAAAGTTTTCGAAATTGGATACTGAGCGGAGGGGAGGCGGATGCCGGTTGGGTTTGGAGCCAGCGACTCAGTCACTATCCTTCACTCAGGGAGGATGCGCAGCGGGCCCGGGAAATTATCCTGGCTACTACCCTGAAAGAAGAACCTTTCGCGGAAGGGTACTTTGAATCCATAAGCCAGGGAACCCTTGCCGCCATCCGGGACCAGAAACAGCCCCGACCGCTCTGGACGTGGCGGGCAGCAGCGGCAGTGGTGCTGCTGGTAGGCCTAGGAGTATGGGCCGTCTGGAATCAAAAGCAGGTAACTACACTGGCCGGCGAGCAACTAGCTTCGACCCCGGTCGAGCCCGTCCGCCTAGAGAAAGACAATACGAACAACGCTATCGTGCCGGTAGCCTTGCCCGATGGAAGCTCAATACTGCTATATCCGGGTAGCTCGCTTACCTACTCACATGTACCTGGTCAGAACCGGGAAGTCCATCTGGTCGGAAAGGCCTTTTTTGAAGTAGTCTAAGATCCCAGCCAACTGTTTGTGTACACTCAGGCGAGTTGGTCACCCGTGTCGTTGGCGCCAGCTTCACCATTACCGCCTATTCTGGCGATACTGATTATTCAGTAGTGGTCAAAACCGGTAACGAAGCTTCAGAGACTACAACCTTCAACCTTGTCCCGAACGAAATGCTCATATTTAACCGCGAGAAGGCTCTTTTTAAGCGGTTAGATATCAACTCCAGAGAAATCCTGAACTACGTACCTACCATTGAAGCAAGCTATAAGTTTGAGGATACGCCGGTAGCGACGGTGTTTCAGCAGATCGGCAAATCGTATGGCCTTAAGATAGATATGGAAGAGTCCCTGTTTAACGGCTGTGAGCTAACGTCCAACCTAACCGACGAGCCCCTGTTCGAGAAGTTGAATATAGTCTGCAATGCCGTGGGACCCGGTACCAGCTATGTAGTTGAAGAAGGTCGGATACGGATAATTTCCAAAGGATGCAATCTATAACCAGTCAACCTATACGTATGAACATGATTATGCCTTTTTCTCTGTTTTCGTCAACCTGACGACCATAAAAAAGCCGGTTATGTTTGCCCCATAACCGGCTTACATCCCCGACTTGATGGTATCAAGCTGCTCCCCGGCCAGGGAGCAGGGGGGAGACGTTTTTGCCTTTTCCAATCACAAAAACATTTAAATCTATGCAAAAAAATCAACACTACGTTAATCTGTGGTTAAGGATTATGAAACTTACAGCCGTACAGGTTTTCATGACAATATTGCTCTTGGGAGTGTCCTGGGCCGGAGTAGCGCAAGAGCTGCTTAACATCCGCATATCCCTTCCGCGTGAGCAAACCGAGCTGCGACAGGCGTTGGATCAGGTGAGTAAGGCTGCCAAAGTAAGGATCTCGTATAATTCACAACTGATACCCAAAGGCCAGCCGGTGGTGCTCTTTGCTAACGACGAGCGCCTCGAGGTAGTGCTGAACCGGATTCTGCAGCCAGCCGGGGTATCGTACGTGATCATGAACAAGCAGATTGTACTTCGGAAAGCGGAAGATAATCAACAGACTAGCCTCGAAGTGCCTGCGGCCGCTACGGTAGCGGATCGCAGAGTAACGGGCCTGGTGCAGGACGAAAACGGAGAGCCCCTGCCGGGCGTAAGCATTGTGGTAAAGGGTACTACGCGGGGTACCGCTACGGGTCCGGACGGTAAGTATGCTATCGACCTGTCCGATGGTACCAATGTACTTATTTTCTCTTTTGTGGGATACGCGTCGCAGGAGGTACAGGTGCGTAACCAATCGGCTATCAACATAACTCTGGCGGTAGATAGCAAAGTTCTGGATGAAGTGGTGGTGATAGGGTACAACCGGGTAAAGAAAAGTGACCTGACGGGCTCGGTGATTCGGGTAGGTGCTGACGAGATCCGGAAGCGGCCGGTAGCCAACGTATTGCAGGCTATACAGGGTAGAGCCGCGGGGGTAAACGTTACTTCCAACGAGCGTCCAGTCGAAATGGGGAGTATCCGGATCAGGGTAACCGCTCGCTGAGCGCCAGCAACTCCCCCTGTACGTAGTGGATGGGATACCCCTGGCCGCGGGAGGTATCGAATCCATCAACCCCAATGATATTGAATCCATTGATATACTAAAAGACGCTTCGGCTACCGCTGTATATGGCTCCCGTGGGGCCAACGGGGTAGTGCTGGTGACTACCAAGCAGGGACGCAGCGGCAAACTTTCGCTCAACTACATCGGTACCACGCTGGTCGAAAAAATGTACGACCGCATCGATATGATGAATTCGGAGCAGTACATTGACTTCCGGAGAGACGCCTACCGACGCGCAGGAACCTACCCGACAGTACCTACCTTACAGGACGATGAGCGTATATTTGGGGGTGACCAGTACGCCTGGGCTAACGTCCAGAAAGGCTGGGAAGGCGGTACCTGGAACGGCAGCCAGGTACCTACTACCAACTGGACCGACATGGTGCTCAAGACAGGTATATCCCACGATCATACGGTAAGCCTTAGCGGCGGTACCGACAAAATGAAAGCTTATGCTTCGCTGGGGTACCTGGTTCAGGATGGTACCCAACTGGGGCAGGACTTTGAGCGCTTTAATACCAAGGTAAGCGTGGAGCTGAACCCCGTAAAATGGCTGCGCTTTGGCGGAAGTATCAACGGTACCTTCAGCCTGCAGAACTACGGCTACGCGACTACCAATGCGACCGGCCCCGGTAACCTGTACTTTGCGGCGCAAGGGATGCTACCCTACGCCGTACCTTTTGATGCCAACGGTAACCGTATCAACCTGCCCGGAGGGGACATTAATATCCTCAATCCCATCGGTGAGGACCAGTACAACATCAACGAACGCAAGGTACTCCGCACGCTGGGTGTGCTTTTTGCGGAGGTCGATATTATCAAAGGACTGAAGTACCGTTGATACTTCGGACCGGATTTCTACAACCTGCGCAACGGGCGCTGGATGGATCAGAACTCCATCAACCGGGGAGGTGGTGAGCCGGGATCTACTAACTACGCCCAGCTCAATCAGACCCAGCGCTTCTCCTGGACGCTGGATAACCTCCTGTACTACGACCGCACCTTTGGAGATGAGCATACCCTTGGGATAACGCTCCTGCAGAGCGCTTCTTCCAACCTGACCGAAACCAGCGCCATGACGGCAACGGCCCTACCCTGGAACAGCCAGCGGTGGCATCAGCTCAACTCGGTAAGCCAACTGGATGGCTTCGGCACAGGTCTGAGTGAGTCGCAACTGATGTCGTACATGGGCGCTTTAACTACGGCTTTAACAACAAGTACCTCCTGACTGCCTCGCTGCGGTGGGATGGGGCCTCCCAGCTGGCTGACGGCAACAAGTGGGATGTATTCCCCTCGGCGGCTCTCGCCTGGAACCTGGACCAGGAAGATTTCCTGAAATCAGTAAACTGGGTTTCACAACTCAAAACCCGGATTGGATTTGGTAGTACGGGTAGCGCCGCTATTTCGCCTTATCAGACCAAAGAAGCCGTCGAAACGCTCTACTATGCCTGGGGCGACCGGGTCGAGGCCGGCTATGTGTCTTCGGATGCCTCACTGGCTACCCCTGTTCCTATGGCTAACCTCGATCTGGGCTGGGAGCACACGACCCAGTGGAACCTGGGAGTTGACTTTGTACTATTCAACCGGAAGCTGAGTGGCTCGGTGGATCTGTACACATCCCGTACGACGGACCTGCTGCTGCGCCGGAGCATTCCTTCCATTGTTGGGTACGTCACGACCTGGGATAATATTGGAGCTACATCCAACAAAGGAATTGATCTGACACTAAATAGTACTAACGTCCAGACGCGTGATTTTGAGTGGGCGTCTACTCTTAACTTTTCTACCAATCGGGATCGTATAACAAGCCTGGCTAACGGTACCAACGATGACCTGGCCAACCTCTGGTTTATCGGACAGCGGCTGGCGGTCTACTACGACTACGTTAAGGATCGTATCTGGCAGAACACCACAGAAGACCTGGCCGAGATGGAGAAATTCAACGCCAACGGCCACAAGTTCCGTCCGGGAGATATCAAGGTGACAGACCTCAACGGAGATTACCGCATTGATGCCAACAACGACCGGCAGATTATCGGTCATTCCAGCCCGAAGTGGACGTTCGGTTTTAACAACACCTTTACCTACAAGAACTGGGATCTGGCCGTCTTTGTGTTTGGTCGCTTTGGCTTTACGGTAGCAGCGGGCTCCGAGGCGCTTCAGGGACGCTTTGCGCAGCGTGTCGTAAACTACTGGAGCCCGGAGAATCCTACCAACGAGTATCCATCGCCCAACTATAACAGCGCCGCCGGTGATCCATTCCGTAGTGCTATGAACTACCAGGATGGTTCATTTGTCAAAATCAGAAACTTATCGCTGGGCTACAATCTGCCCGCTTCTGTCACCAATAAGCTGCATAGGTCCAACTGCCGCGTGTACGCACAGATGCAGAATCCTGGCCTGGTGTACTCCGGTGTGTCGTGGCTCGATCCGGATTTGGGTGGCTCTACCTTTAACCGGGGTGTAGTCGTTGGCCTGAACGTCGGATTTTAAACCACAGCTGTTATTAATCACATTTTTTTTGAGACACGTACGTATGAAAAATATAAAAGAAATAGCTGCCCGGTTGGGCCTGGCCTCGGTACTGCTGACGCTTCCGATGGCTTGTAATGAAGATTTCCTGAAAGAAGACCTGATCACCGCCCGCAGTACTCAGGATTTTTAAAACGCCCAATGGCCTTGACGGCCTGGTAACAGGGATGTACCAGAGCCTCAAGTTTCATTTTAACTACGAATGGGCGTATGCCACTACCAACTACGGAGTGGATGAATTTGCCGTAGGCGGTGACCGTACCATGCAGATGTGGAACTCGTACGATGCCAACCTGAACTCACTGACGGGCGACGTAGCTACCATCTGGAATAACATGTACGGCAATATCAACTCGGCCAATATTGTTATCAAAAACGTTCCGCTTTACTACGGCGAGGGGACCAACCGTAGCACGCGCCTTGGAGAAGGGTACTTCATGCGGGGCTTTGACTACTTCAAGCTCGTCCGGCAGTACGGAGGGGTACCCTTGAAGCTTGAGCCTTCTACCACCGTGGAGCTAGAGTTTACGCGCAACAGTGCTAAGGGAGTATACGATATGATTATCAGTGACCTTACTCAGGCCTACGAACTACTGCCCGCTGTCCCCGCCCAGACCGGACGCATAACCAAGTGGGCGGCCGCTCACTTTCTGGCCAAAGCGTATTTGTTCAGAGCCAGCGAACTGTATAGCGAGTGGAACGGAGCCACCCGGCAGGCTGACCTCGAGAAGGCCATCGAGTACGCCAATCTGGTGATCAACAGCGGTGCCCACTCTCTGGCTCCCAACTATAGTGACCTCTGGAATTATACTACTGTAGATGGTCCTTCGGAGCGGCTGCCTGAGATTATCCTGTCGGCCCAGTTCTCCAATAACACATCAACGCAGGGACGCTACGGCAACCAGTTGCACCTTCATTACCCCTCAGTGTACCAGAACCTGCCGGGTATGCAGCGGGATATTGCGGGCGGTCGTGAGTTTCAGCGTCTGCGCTCAACGGATTACGCGCTTGTTGTATTTGACCGTGTTAACGATAGCCGGTTCTGGAAAAGCTTCAAGACCCGGTACCTGAGCAACAACTCGAACGGGGCCCCCACCTGGACTGCCGAAAATGCTCCCAGTCCTGATCTGGTTGGTAAGCGCAAGTTTACCGGCGGTGAGGAGTCCATCCTGTACATAGTCAATGACGCCGGCGATACACGCTATACACCTACCAGTATCATGAAGCGGGCTCCGCACATGTTTGTAAGGTACTTTAGCGGAGAAGCTGAAAATATGCTGGGTGGACATGGCAACTTCCAGGCCAGCCGGTACGTAGCCCTTTCCAAATTTGCCGATAGTTCACGCATATCCGTAGCTTCTCAGTTTGGACAGCGCGATGGTATACTGGCCCGCTTGGCTGAAACCTACCTGATCGCGGCCGAAGCCTATGGACGCCTGAAGCAGTACGATCAGGCACTCAACTACATCAACAAGGTATGTGACCGGGCAGCTTACAAAGCCGGGGAAAACCGTTCTACCTACGTCGACGGTGGGATATCCTATAAGAATAACCCTGCCGCCAACACGGCTGCCTTTTCCTCGTACTCAGACAAGAACACGTATTATGAGTCCAATAACATAGAGGTGACGACCGAAAGTACCCTGAGCGATATGCACCTGAACAGTATCAGTGATATCTTCAGCGCTAAGGACCAGTTTTACGATAAAGTGGGCGCTACTACCGAGGAGAGTAAGTTTATTCATTTTATTCTGAACGAGCGTTCGCGGGAGCTGATGGGCGAGTTGATGCGCTGGGAAGACCTGGCCCGCACCAAGACGCTGGTGTCACGCGCTACGGCTTTCAATGACGAAGCCAAGCCGCTGCCCGACAAGCACTACCTGCGGCCCATTCCCCAGACCTTCCTGGATGCCATTCAGAAAGACGGTCGACCGCTTACCAACGAAGAAAAGCAGCAGATGCAGAATCCCAACTGGTAGGAGCCGGAGCTACTACACGGACGGAGGTACCCCAGGGTACCTCCGTTTTTTATTGTGGGAAAGCAGAAGTACATACGATCAGGTAGTAGGGGAGGGAAGTTTACTACTTAGGTATCCTCTGTAAATAGACAGGCTAACCGGTGGCAGGTAGTATAGTGCGTTTTAAAATTCCTGCCTGATTGGTGAAACGAGAAGTTAGGAACCTTGCTATCTTTGTAGATATAGCATCAAGATCCCATGAGCAAACCAACCAAATTATACTACGATACGAATGAAGTAGCCGAAATGGTAGGCTGCGAACCATCCGCGCTGCGTTTCTGGGAGAAGAAGTTTCCGCATCTGAATCCCAAGCGCGACTCGCGCAACCGGCGCCGGTACACCGAGGCCGATATAGAGGTAGTCCGTAAGATCATGTACCAGAAAGAAAAGCAGGGCCGTACGCTCAAAGGTACCCGCGAGCAGCTCAACCACCGCGAAACAGCCCAGAACCTGATCCACCGCCTGACCCGCCTCCGTGACTTCCTGGTAGAGCTGAAAGAAAATATGTAAGCCCGAGATAAGGGGTGTTAACGGTATTACCAAATCAAAATCAGACAGGTAGTAGTTATAGCTGTGACTATTAATCAAGTACATACTTTATGAAGAAGCTACTGCCGTTACTGCTTACAGTACTACCCATACAGGCGGGCTTGGCCCAGTCTATTAATACCCCTGATCTGCAAAAACATGTAGAGGTACTGGCAGCCGATTCGCTGGAAGGACGTGGGACGGCAACCCTCGGGGAGATCAAAGCTGCCAACTACATAGCCGACCACTTCAGAAAGTATGGACTGATACCAAAGGGTGATGAAGAGGGCTACTTTCAACCATTCGGGCTGACACTCTCTTTTGAAGGAGTACCTCATCGGGCAGCAGCGCGTAACGTAGTAGGCTACCTGGATAACGGAGCCGATAAAACAATCGTGATAGGTGCCCACTATGACCACCTGGGGCGTGGCTACCAGTCGGGATCACTGGCTCCGCAGGGCAAGGGCGTGATCCATAACGGTGCCGACGATAACGCTTCGGGTACGGCAGGTATGATGGAACTGGCCCGGTACCTGGCCGGTAATGGCATTAAGGAGCGGCATAACTTCCTGTTTATCGCTTTTTCGGGAGAAGAGCTGGGGCTGCTGGGGTCAAAGTATTTTGTCGATAACCCCACCATACCTCTCAACAATGTCTCCTTCATGATCAACCTCGATATGATCGGTCGGTTAGATACCCGGAAGGGCCTTACGATTGGTGGCTGGGGGACTAGCCCGGCCTGGGGCAAGCTAATGCCTGATATCGCCACGAAAGAAAAGGTAAAATACGGTATTGATTCGTCGGGAGTAGGTGCTTCCGATCATACTTCTTTTTATCTGAAGCAAATTCCGGTCTTATTCTTTTTTACGGGTGTCCACAGCGACTACCACAAGCCCAGCGACGACACCGATAAGATTAATGTGGACGGAACCGCCAGCGTACTCCGACTGATCACAAACCTGATCCAGAAAGTAGAGGAGGAGAAAACAGAGCCGGCATATACCACCGCCGGAAACCCGCACAGCGGTATGACCCAGAGTACCTTCAAGGTCACGCTGGGCGTCATGCCCGACTACGCGTACAGCGGCAAAGGCCTCAAGATAGATGGGGTAATTGAGAAACGAACCGCCGAAACCGCCGGGATAAAAGCCGGAGATGTAGTAGTCAGAATGGGAGAGTACCCCATCAATGACATACAAGACTACATGAAAGCGCTGGGAAAATTTGAGAAAGGGCAGACTTCCGAAGTAGAAGTACAACGTGGTACTGATAAGAAGATACTAAAAGTAACTTTCTGACCAGGTACTTAGTATATCTAGCTAAAAGGAGCTGTTACCGATATGGAGGTAGCAGCTCCTCTTAGTTATGTTACTGCTTTATCGCATCAACAATCAGAGAGGTGTACACCAGCTTGCCGCCCTGATTACGCTTATCGTTATCGGCGGAGCGCATAATGAGACCGTCTTCGGGGCTCCAGTCAGCTTTATGAAACTGGCCCTGCTCGTCAAAGTACTCGACTAGCCTTACCTTATAGCCCAGGCCTTCCAGAAACTCCGTCATGATCCGGTAGTTGTAGAGGATCTTATGATCATCCGCTCCTTCACCGGTACCTCCCGGTCTTACCATACTGACATACTCCGCATCGGGATGAAAGCCATCGGGAACCGCTACCCGCAAAAATCCCCCCGGCTTCAGAAACGTGTGGCAGTTTGCAAAGGCGGTTTTGCCATCCTGTTCGGTGAAGTGCTCCCATACGTGCTCCGCCAGAATACGGCTGATGGAGCTTTCCCTGAAGTACTGGCGCCAGTCTTCGGCTTTCAAGATGTTAAGCGTTTCGATGTCGGTATGTACCCAGCCGGTGTAGGTAGTATAGCCCGAGCCTATCACTACTTTGATAGGCTTGCTTTGGTCGTATGTACTGAGCTGGTACAGGCTGGTGGGTTTTTTGAGCAGGTCGGCTAATTTTCTCTGCAGATAGGACATAGTAGCTATCTTATTGGGTAGTCTGGTTAAAGGCACAAAGATAATGGAATGATACAGAATCTATCCGATAGGAATAAATAGACCTATGAACAAAACATAACAGGTCAAGATCTGGTATTTATACAAATTTACAGCGTATATTTCTGTTGGAACTATAAAAGACATCGTCATGGCAAAAGGAAAGAATCCTTCCACAAATTCTCCTAAGAAGGAGTCAGAAAAAACACTTAAGGAAAAGCGGGCTGAGAAAAAGGCCAAACGAGATAGCAAAAAAGACTATTAACGGATCTAGAGTAATCGTGAAACCAACACCTCCGGACTTTTCATAAGAATAGGTCCGGAGGTTTTTTATTACTAATTCCTACCGCCGATCCAGCATGCGGAGGTACAGGTCTTCTACTTTCTTGCGCGCCCAGGGAGTCTTTCTCAGAAACTTCAGACTACTCTTGATACTGGGGTCGTGGTTAAAGCTATTGATATTGACATAGTACCCCAACTGCTCCCATCCGTAGTAATCCACCAGTTCGTTCAGAATCATCTCCAGAGTCTTGCCATGCAGAGGATTATTGGGTTGTTCGGCATTCATAGGTTCGTCAAAAAGAGCCAATCGCTGCGATTTTATTGTTTTTTATTCCGGAATTGGGGGTAAAGGTACGGTATTTTAAGCATATATAGTGGCTACGCTATGTAGATGAAGAGTTACATACGGCTAAACAATATGAGTAGTATATTGTATTTACTATATATAGCGTGGTACAAAATAAATATATTTATTAACCTTTAACACACTAAAAAATTATGGACAATATAGATATTGAAAAGAAGAAAAGAGGGTTTTCCTGGTTGTACATTCTAGGTTTAATCTTGTTGATTGCTGTATTAGGATTTTTATTCTGGCCAAAGGATATAAGTGATGAGCAGGATGATGTGGTGGGACTAGCCACAACGGAAGAAATGGCGGCTACTGATGATAACTACGCAGCCGATGACCGGACAGCTAGTGATAATAACGCCATGTCTCAGCCCGTAAGCTCGTACGTGCAATGGGCCAATAATATCTCCCAGAATGAAATGGGAGTTGATCATGAGTTTACTAAAAATGGACTGATGAATATGGCCGATGCTCTGGCTGCGGTGGCGGAACGGACTCCTAATGTGAACCGGGATCAGTTTAATAATAAGCTGAATACCATGCGGAACAAGGCAAATGCTATCACTAACAACTGGGAAAGTACCAGCCATGCAAATAAGATCAAAGATGCGTTTCAGGCTAGTGCTGACGTGTTTGCCGAAATTCAGCGTACGTCTTTTCAGAACATGCAACAGGATGTACAAGGGCTTAAAAATGAGATCCAGGAGATGGATACCAGTACTATGACCCTTGAGCAAAAAAGCAAGGTGAAGGATGTATTCAGACAAGCTGCGGATGTGCTACAAAAGATGGAGCAGAACCGGGCTAGCTAATACAGGATCATTGATTTAAATGTAAAACCACTAAACACGAATAATTATGACTGAAGATAGAAATTGGAATAATGGAAATGATACTCACGTAAAGGATACTACGCTGTACCGGCTCAATGAATTGAGTGACTATAAGGTTGCTGACCATAGCCCTGATATCAGAGGCATGCAGGTCAAAAGCCGTGATGGTAAGATTATCGGTACTGTTATAGATTTGGTAGTGGATAAGGTAGCCGAGAAAGCACGCTATTTTGATATGGAGCTGGAGGATGATTTTATGGCCGACAGCGACCACACCAATATCCACTTACTGGTACCCATAGGGGCGGCCCGTATGGATGATCAGGATACATTTATATACATAGACCGGATCGTAACGGATGACGAGCTGCAGCATTATCCGCGTCAGTCGGGCAGAGTTATAACACGAGAGCACGAAGAAGCGGTGGTCAACTATCACAACCGATCTACCTTATATACAGGTACTAACGAGGAGTATACAACTACAACGCATACTCACAATCAAGCCGCAGGTAGTAGTAAGGATGATCCCATTGTTGCTTACGACAGTAAGGATGACGACACCTTCTATAATCAGGATTGTTTTAAGGAAGAAAACCTGTATCAGAATCGTCGGGTATAATCTGTACCTGATAAAGTATGGCTCCCGGTGGTATGTTCAACCAGTTCACTACGGTGATGTTGAACGTACCACCGGGAGCTTTTTTATAGATTACTCTCATAGAGGCGCAGCCGGTTCCGGAGAGATCTTAGTTCGGACTGCATGGCCTCGTGGCGTTCGAGCAGGTAAGTAATGGCCTCAATACCCGCCAGGTTAATGCCCAGTTCCTGGTGCAGGCGCACTAATTTCTCCAGCAGTCTTAACTGGCTGCTGTGCAGGTAGTACGTTTCTTCAATAAAGACCACTTCAATAAAGCCCGTGTCTTGCAGGGATTCAATCAGGGAATAGTCAACTTCATAGTGAGTGCAGAAATCATCCGCTTTGATCAGCTCTTCAGTTTCCATGATCTCAGGGGTTTAGGATTGTGATAACTCTCTGAATAGTTCTTTTTGTCGTTCAGTCAGGTTAGTAGGTAGCTTTACATCAAAGGTAACGTACAGATCACCAAATTGCCCATCTTTCTTGTATATGGGGAAGCCTTTGCCCTTGAGCCTTACTTTGGTACCATTCTGGGTTTCGGACTTTACGGGTAGCTTCACTTTTCCATCCAGCGTATCCAGTACTATCTCTCCACCGAGTACGGCCGTATACAGGTCCAGTTCAGTCGTCAGGTACAGATCATTACCCGAGCGCTTAAATCGCGGGTGCTCCGCAATAGAAAAAGTAATGTACAGGTCTCCAGCAGGACCACCATTGGCTCCGGGTCCTCCGTGACCAGCTATCTTGATGGTTTGGCCGTCTTCGATACCGGCCGGTATCGTTATCCTGATATTCTTCCCGTTAACCGTTAGCGTTTGTTTATGGGTCTTATATGAATCTTCCAGACTAAGCTGCAGCGAAGCCGATAAGTCCTGTCCCCTGAACCGGCCTCTGCTCCGGTAGTTACTTTCACCGGCTCCAAACATGGATTCAAAGAAGTCGGAGAAATCGGAGAAGTCACCCTGGGGACCCGCTCCCGAGTACCATTGTCCGCGACCCCCACGAGCCTGTCCAGACCGGGCCTGCCGCGCTTTCTCAAATTCTTCCGCATGCTCCCAGTCCTTACCATACTGGTCGTACTTCTTACGCTTTTCCGGGTCACTCAGTACTTCATTGGCCTCATTGATCTGCTGAAACTTCTGCTTGGCTGCATCATCATTCGGGTTGAGGTCAGGGTGGTACTTGCGAGCCAGCTTACGATAGGCATTCTTAATATCTTTTTCGGTAGCGTTCTTGTCTACCCCCAGTATTTGATAGTAATCAATATAGTCCATAGTGCCAATGTATGATGGTGTTATCTACTTGTTAAACCTGAAAATCTGGTGGAGCATTATAGAAATGCTCCCCGCTGGTACTATATATCAGATACTATGTTTTATTTGCCATTATTCAACAAGGCGAAAAAAGAGAAAGTTTACCAACTGAACCTTTGTAAATAGTACATCAGACTAATGACACAACAACCCAAACCAGAGGTATGGCTGCGGGGACCACTACCCGATATGCCACCTTTACTACAACCCGTTGCCCATGCTCTGTTACAGGCCCGGGAAGAGGTACAGGACCTGATGAGTGGCTTCGATGAAGACGACTTATGGAAGCGCCCGGCGGGCGTGGCATCGGTAGGTTTTCATCTGCAGCACCTAACTGGTGTGCTGGATCGCCTGCTTACCTACGCCCGTAGCGAATCCCTCTCCACCGGGCAAATGGAATGGCTGAAAGGCGAAGGCAAACCCTCGGAAACGGGTACTACGGTACCCGAACTGGTGCAGAATTTCGACAAGCAGGTAGACAGGGCACTGGAACAGCTCCGTATGACAGACGAGCAAACACTGACAGAAGTACGCGGGGTAGGTCGCTCTCAGATACCCTCTACGGTACTGGGACTACTGGTACACGCAGCCGAGCATACGCAGCGCCACGTCGGGCAGTTGCTGGTGACAGCCCGCGTGGTGCAGCATATGCAGGTGTAGCTGGCAGTTGTAATACCAGTAAGGCTATTTGGTGGCTGCCTGTAGGTCAGTTGGTGTAATTGGGCTGCTGAGTAGCTCACCAAATAGCGCCCAGCGCTTATCAGGAGCGGAGGCCACTCCACCATTGGCTTCTATGTAATTCTTTACTAGGTCCTGGCCGTAGTTATAGCAGATTACGTAGCTGCGGTAATTACGGATAAATCGGATAGAATTAGCGGCTACTTCGGGGCTGAAGAGACAGTAGTCGGTAAGCCAGCGGTGGGCTTCCTGTTCCGTCATGGTACCATTGACCAGGCCACGGGCAGCCTCATTTCGGGCATAGTTCAGCTCAGAGCGCAGGGCCAGCATGTTAAAGTACAGGTCAGTTTTAGAAGCGTCCAGTCCTGCCAGTGGTATAAGTACCTCCTTCGCGAACCGGACTCTTTCGTCTCCCGGAAAGGCGACATCAATACCGTAGTTGGCGCTGCCTTCCGCAATGAGCGACTGTGGGCTAAACAGCGGGTACAGTGATATCTCTACCCAGCCCTTGTCGCGGTAGAGGTTCTTCTCCAGGAGCAGATTATAAACATGGTGACCGGGGTACCCTTCGTGGCAGGCCAGATCGATGGCCCGCTCTATGTAGATAGGCATATCAGTATTGATCTGGATCAGGCTGTTGTACTGTCCCTGGTACCAGTTATAGCCCGACCAGGGCTTGTCCCGGACGTACTCAAGCCGGAACGACTCACTGGGAGGCATTTTAAAGTTGGCACTAGTACGACGCCGGGCTTCCTCAATGGCGGCTCTGAACACGGTATCGATCCTGTTCTGGGGAATCTTATACTGATCCGACAGAGCCTGTACCCGCGCCTGCACGCTGCCCTGACCGGGTAGCAGGCTGTCGAGCCGGGCGATCAGCGTCTTGAAATGCGCTTCCGAATATACCGGTGCTTTTACTCCGAACAGGTCTTCTGACTCCTCATCAAAAGAGGCGTATTCTCCCGTTGCAATCCTGATCCGGCGGCTAAAGGCTCTCAGCTGCTTCGTCATCCACTCAGCCCGTACACGTAAGCTATCCGGTGTAGAGGTACCTTCTGTAAAGGGTTTGAGGTCAGTGAGCAGACTATCTACTGCTCCCAGCAGGCTGTCTTTAGGAAATTCGCCCCTTTTCTCCCCTTTGGGTTGAAGCGAATCCGGCCCGTAGTAGGCATCAACAAAAGCAGGGTCGTATTGTCCGATGGTCAGGCCCAGACGGACATAGCGGGTGGCTATTTGATTAAGGGTATCGCTGGGTAGTGTCTGTGTCTGGCAACCTATTCCAAACACACAAAGGGTGAGCAGGCTAATAAAGATATTTTTCAAGGCACATATGAGGATTGGGTGATCAATCTCACAATGTAAGGAAAAGCTCACAACCTGCCAATAACCAACTGCCCAATAGGAGGGAATAGCATGGAGTGGCAGAACCGGTAGAAAGGATACTTAATTGGTAAAGGATAAAAGAAAGGGACATAAATCATCTGGTTGAGCAGATAAAAACTCAGCCAGGGCGAGCGGTACGGTTGTAGCCTTCTTATATACTCCAAAATGGTGAGCCTGTGGAGGTTACATTTTGGAGTATAGGGACGACTAGAAATTGTACAATAGTTATCGGCGATTAGGGTCAATCGTGAACTCAATCAGATCAACCTCTTCGTCCGAAATAAGACGCAGGCTCAGCAGACGCTTGCGCATATTGCTGAGTACCTCCTGTTCCGAATCTCCGGCAGTCGTAACCAGATCTTTGCCGAAGTGAAGTTTTCCCCACATTTTGGCCTGGTAGTTGGACTCCAGATTGATAATAAGCTTCATAGACTTCAGGAACGGAACCACCTGATCCAGATCTTCGTAACGGCTTATCTGAATAAATTCGCCGGTTTCCAGCTTTGCAACCTGAATGTGATTAAACTCTTCCTCTCCAATTCGAAACTCACTCCATTCATCACCCTGAGTGATGTTCTGTCTGATTTCTTCGAGCGAACTAGCCTTAAATTTAAAGTCATTCATACCTCCTCGCGGGGAGATGGTGTCGAAAGCGAAAATAAAAAACTCCTTTTTCATTTTCCGATTATAATAGGTAGATATGTATCAATAGTTTAAATCAATAGAGACAAGCGAACAGCAATATTAGTACCAAGTATCTTTTAATTCAATCTTGGAAATATTGAATTTTTTCAGGGTGTAACTTTTGTAAAGAACTTCTCTTGAAGTTACAAAATAAGTTTTAAAAAGTCACCAGGTAATCTATCTGTTAATGAGAAAGAGTACTTATTTTTATATAAATAATGTGCCAGTAGCGTCTGTTTTAGAGTGATAAACAAGTAAGCCAGGTTGCTAAATAGTCAACTTTAAGCTGGATGTAATTAAAGAATTATAAACCAATACAGGTTACTAGGTTGAAAATCAGACTGCATCTGGTGAAGAGTATATAAAATATGCTAATTGGCTTATAAGAAGTAGCGAGGGGGGAATTGAAACAGTATGAAAAAAATAATTTACCTGCTTATTGTAACGATATGTTTACCGGTGAAACTGCTGGCTCAGTCCAGGCCTGTTCAACCGGTACCTATGCAGGATGAACGGGCTCAGACCGAATCTGTCCAGATATACCAGGTAACGGTTGTTACCAATTTTGGAAGGAAGTTTAGTGGGTATCTGTATGATGTGAACAGTACACAGCTTATATACTCCGGTACCCGTACCTCCATGGATATAGGGGCGGGTATAGCCAGGATTCCCCTGCGCGACATCAGACGCGTAAAATTGTATGTTGGAAATAAAAGAGCCGGGACTATAGAAGGGGCTATTATCGGAGCCGCTGGGATTACGTTCCTGGCGTTGAAGTCATTGCAGAAGTCGCCGCTTCGTAGCCCTGCAATAACGGGGGTAACTCTCTTGTTAGCAGCCGGTGGTGGTGCTGCTTTGGGGTCCTTTGTAGGAGCGGTAGGCAGCAATATGGGGCGTCGTGGCATTAAGATCAGCAAGCGGGAAGGAGGCGAGCAGTTTCTGCAGGCTCAGCTAACGCCTTTTACCTATACGCACCAGATGAACCGTAGTCAAAACGACAGGAACCAAATGGACCGGTACTTTGAGAAGGAAAGCTACTAGTACCTGACTAGCTGAGGGCGATCCTCATTGGGAAGATGACTGCAAATACTCACGCCGCAGGGCATTGACATGGAGGTGTGCGTGGCGGGTAGGCTCAGGTAAGCGATAGCCTCCGTCACACTGCAGGGTCAGATCCAGAGCAGTAGGGAGATCAATGAGATTGCCGGGGGAGATGAATACCGGATTGACCTTATTTTTCGTACGCAGGGCAGCTCCAATGGTTTCACCCCGATGGACCATCGGGGACCAGGCGCCACGGGTAGGGGCAGGCGGATCAAATTTACCGGCTAGTACCGACTTGCCACAGCCAAAGGTGGGCCGGTTGAGCCAGAGTCCCATGTGCGCGGCTATACCCATACGCCTGGGATGGGCAGTACCATGTCCGTCAAACATGACCACATCAGGCTCGGTCTGCAGTTGTTGCCAGGCTTCGAGCAGGGCAGGTCCCTCGCGGAAGGTCAGTAGCCCCGGTATGTACGGAAATGGCGCTGAACTGACTACCCCGACTTTTTCCACTACTTCCAGTGTATCCAGGCGCAGTACCACGATACCGGCATAGACCGTCTCCTCAAACTTATTGAAAGATATATCGCATCCCGCTATGGTCTGGGCCGGAGAGGCGAGCGGTTGAATCCGGATTTGTTTACGGAGCTGTTGCTGTAGCTCTACCGCTTCGGCGGGAGTTACGTCCCAGGAGTGAAGATCAAGGTGTTGGGCCATGTCAGGGATAGGTTATTATTTAAAAAGAGGTCTTTCAACTACTAACCGGCTACCGGTGTCGGGTAACATCTACCTGATCGCACCACTGCAATACGGGGCAGGTGGAACAGTGAGGGAGTGTACCCGTGCAGATATGTTTCCCGAATGGCATCAGCAGGCGATTAATATGGACCCATTGCGTCTGAGGTACTTTCTCTTCCAGTACTTTCAATGTTTGTTCCGGTTGCTTCGTAAGGACGTACCCCCAGCGGTTTACAACCCGGTGTACGTGTACATCCACACTGATGGCGGCCTGCTGGCTGGCTACGCCCAGCGCCAAGTTGGCACACTTGGGGCCTACTCCCTTAAGAGCCTTAAGCTTATCAAAGTCAGCGGGAAGTTCATTGTCATACTGCTCTAAGGCCGCTTTGGCAATCCCCAGCATGGTATGAGCTTTTTGTTCGGGATAGGTACTTCCGTAAAGTAGCTCAGTCAGTTGCTCCGGACTTAGGGTGAGCAACTCCTGTGGGGTACGTGCCTTGGCAAATAACCGGAGTGAAACCGGAATGGTGGTTTCGTCAAGGGTACGTATAGAAATAACACAGGAGATGAGCTGCTCGAACAGCGACGAATAGCCACGCTCGAACAGATCGAACATAGCCGCCTTCGGAAAGGGTCGTATGGCCTCTTCAATGCGCTGTAGTACAATATTCAGATCAAAATCCTGCTTCATCGGTAGGCTTATCTCCTTGTCTATATCTTTCCGTGATTGTCCCAGTGATCTTTGATGACCTTTCCGTTCGGGTCTTTGATGAGGGTGCGGGTAAAGCGGTAGCCTTTTTTGATGGTACCATCTTCACCCCGGTCACCTATGTACAGTAGGGTAGGATTACCCTCTTCATCAGTCACCATGGTAACATCATATCTCTCAAACCGGGCGGCAATGGTACTGGAGGGGGCGTACTTCTTATCCAACTGTTTTTGCAGCTTGGCTCCTATCTTCATGGCGTAGCTAATAATTTATATTCAACTACAGATAAAAAAATACGAGACAGCCTATTATGTAGGCTGTCTCGCTTTATAATTCACCCTCAAACGAAAAGTCGCTTTCGCTGCGTGTATAAAACCAGGCCAAGGGCTACCAGGCCCACAATACCGGCTAAACCTACCAGTCGGGTGGTTTTCTCATCCTCGGTTTCTTCCTTGGGTGGTACAAATACTACTCCGTTGGAATTAACAATGGCCGGACGATCCTTGTAGCGACCTTTGGTAGGTCTGGTCTTAACGGCAAAGTCATTGGCCAGTTCAGTGAGCTGTTCCTGCATAGCTTCGCCGCGCATGGGTTTACCATGTCCGGTTGCTACTACTTCAGGTTTCAGGTCGGCCAGTTTATTAACAGAATGTTCCGAGGCAGTCCAGTCATAGGTAAAGTAAGCCGGTGGTCCTGAAATGCACTCTGTCTGCATGAGTACCGATAAGGCTGACTCCTGCTTGGTGGTCACAAAAGCATCACCCGCTATGAGTACTTTATCCTTTTCGCGCCACAGGCTAATGTGTCCCGGTGCGTGACCTGGTGTATGTATATAGCGCCAGCCTTGTAGCCCGGGTACCTTGTCATTATTGGGTAGCTGTTCCAGCCGGTGTTTTATATTGATAGGAGCTTTGGGATAAAGATCAGCCATCCAGGCCATCATACCACCGCCCACGGTAGGGTCTGGTGGTGGGTAAGATGATTTGCCGGTCAGGTAAGGTACCTCCATCTCGTGAGCGTACACCTTTACATCCCATTGTTCGGCTAGTTCTTTCAGAGAACCTACATGATCAAAGTGACCGTGGGTAAGTACAATGGCTTCCGGGCGGCTATCTTCGCCGAACAGCTTCCGGGCCATTTTTTTGATTTTGGAAGCTGATGTTTTAAGACCTGCATCCACCAGTACCCAGCTTTTATCATACTGGTTCTGGATCATATAGACATTGACAAAGTAATCTTTCAATCCCCAGATGCCATCTGCTACTTCAAAGTAAGCTTCTTTCGAAGCCGTCATCTCTTGCTCCATAGTTCTGCATTTACATTTTGTACAACGTTTCGTATATAGATAACAGAAGTTAAAAAAGTATGCCATCCCGTTGCTGCCACAGTAGTTGTGGCTATTGAAATGTATGAGAGAGGGCCGGTCGAGACGCAGGGGGGGGATGAGGTTGCTAGTCGTCCACCTATACAATTATCGAAAACTCTTCCAGGTAGCGGAGTACAGCTCGTTCTTTGGCTTTGGCTTCCAGCATCACATCGACGTCCTGTCCGTAGAGATCAATGTACTGGTATACGTAGTCGGCATGGGCAACTTCGCTTACCAGTTGGTCTTCAAACTTCTTTCGTGAACTCGAGTAGTGCACTACGGGACGGATGTCTTTGGGCCAGGTACTGGCAGCCGTGAGCATGGCTTCCTCTTCGCTCCACCCACCGGTACACAACTGATGATGGAGGTAGTCAAATACCAACGGTATACCCGTGCGCTGATGAATTTCCAGCAGGTCGCGGGTAGAGAACATATTACCCTTGTCGTCGTTTTCGACGGTCAGGCGGGTACGGGCGGTGTCGGGTAGTTGCAGGTAGTTCTGACAAAAACGATCAATGGCCGAAGGCTTATCGCCGTAGGCTCCTCCTACGTGCAGATTGATTTTGGCAAAGGGGGTACGCGGCAGCCCGATCATATCCATGACTTCCCCGTGCTGACGTAGCTCCTTTATGGTTTTTTCGAGTACACTGGCATCTTTAGTCGCCAGTACATTAAATGGACCGGGATGATAAGTGAGACGCAGGTCGTGCTGTTTTGCTCTTTCACCAACTCGCGCCAGTACAGTCTTTATCTCTGCGATATCGGGCATGTCTTCAAACTCGTACTCGCTCATCCAGGGGAACATGTTACTGCTCATTCGGTACAGCAGGATATGGTTCTCAATGTTCCAGTCGATAACCTGTTCCAGGTCCTGGACATTCTTGAGCGACAGCTCCGAAGCATAGGTTATACCTTTTTCCTGAAAGGTTTTTTTGATCATCTGACGACTGACCTGGACCTTCTTCTCAGCTAAGTACATGTTTATACAGGCATAACCTATTCGCATATCATTCTCTTTTTGTGTGGGTACTACTGCTGTACAACGGGTTGTGGTAGCCGTAGGTTTGACTAAATCAGGTGTTGCTGGCGGACCGTTGGTTGTAGTAGTCTTTGAGTACTTTTTTACTTTCGGCTACCGCTTCGCAGGCTCGCTGATAAAGTTGTTGATCACCATTCTTCATATGTTCAAGGAGAGTGGCACTCTCATGTACGAATATCTTCCCGAACGGCTTGTCATGCTGCACGATATCCAGGCAGTTGTCGATCAGGTCGGCGTACTTGATAGTCTGAGCCAGCGGATCGGCTTTTCCTAATCGTTCGGCTTCGCGGTGGCGTCGCTTCTTGCGGTTCAGGTGTGGATAGGCCTCCTTTGTAAACTCATCCGTCAGGTCTTTCACCAGCCGGTAGGTCAGGTCTGCTTCCTGTTTGTCCATCACGGTGTGCAGGTACTCCATAAGTTGGTGGGGAGTAACGGGCGTATCTTCGAGAACATCATGCAACAGGGCTGCCGCCAGTACCGCGTTGTTATCGGTGTATTCCCTGCACAGGTTCATGACCGCTACCGGATGAACAATGTAAGGAAGCCCGCTGTACTTCCGGGTTTGTTCGCCGTGAGCCTCCGCGGCATAGTGTCGGACTTTTTCAAGTACTTCCATCCGCTCCTGTTAGTACGAATAAGTTACCAATTATTCTATAACCAAATGGTTTTAGCCACTTTACCAGTTGCAGATCTGTCTATACTTCTTCGTTATTCTTCTTTTTCTGTTGTCCCTGAAAGTACAGGTAAGCCAGTACGGCAGCTACGATGGCAATTGCTATTAATGGGATATACATAGGAGTATTATTTTAAGATTAACAAATACAGGCTAAAGCTAAAAAATTATGCCTTGAGCCCTTTTTGTCTGTTACCTTTGTGGCGACACAGCGAAGCAGACGCTTTGATTTCAACATCCCAATTACATCATCACAACAATGAAAAAACTGGTAAGTCTTTGTTTATTAATACCCTTGTTTATTGGAGAGGCCTGGGCCTGGGGCCAGACCGGCCACCGTGTCGTAGGCTTTGTAGCACAGCATCACCTCAAAAACAGCGCCCGCAAGAAGGTCAACCAGATCCTGAATTTTAATTCCCTGGCTGAGGTATCTAACTGGATGGATGATATTAAGTCAGATACCGCTTATAATCATACCCATGACTGGCACTGGGTGACGATCCCGGAGGGAACTATGTACGAGCAGACGGAGAAGAATCCAAAGGGAGATATCATCATGAAGCTGGAAGAGATTGTAGCCGCGCTCAAAGCCGGTAACCTGCCCGCCGCTACAGAGCAGGAGTACCTTAAGTACATGGTGCACCTGGTTGGCGACCTGCACCAGCCACTGCACGTAGGCGGTAAGAACGATACCGGAGGTAATGCCGTAAAGGTACAGTGGTTTGGACAGCCCTCTAACCTGCACCGGGTATGGGACAGCGATATGATCGACGGCAAGAACCTGAGCTACACCGAACTCGCGGGCTTCCTGGGACAGCCTAGCAAAACCCAGATCAAAGAGTGGCAGTCGCTGTCGATTCGTGACTGGGCGTATGCCTCACAAAGTCGGGCTCCACAGGTATACAATATTCCTAAAGATGGTCGCCTGGGCTATCGGTACTCCTACGAAAACTTCGATACCGTACAGATATGCCTGCTGCAGGCGGGTGTACATCTGGCAGGTCTTCTCAACGAGATCTACGGATAACAAAAAGGCCACCCGATCGGGTGGCCTTTTTGTTAAGAATCTTTTCCCAGGTCTAAGATGGTCTCTCACCCGGGACCGGTATCTCAGGCTCCGGATTCTGGTCCGGCTGGGTAGGTATTGGTTCAATGGGGGATATACCTGGATCAGGATCCCAGGTTGGATTTTCTCTCGGGATATCCGGTGCCGGTATCTCTGGAGCCGGTGCAAAAGGAGGCGTTTCGGGCGGTGCTCCGGGCGTAGGTATACTGGGGGTAGTGGGGGGGAATGCTGCTGTTTTCATAGCCTTATGCTGTTTGTTATGATACCTTTATCGGTAGTTATGTCTATACTTTATCAGCCTGTCAATCAGGTACTGGCTCACCTACCTATCGGGTAGTACATGGGTAGTAATCTGGTAAAACAATAACTGGGCGTAGTCGTAAATTGATTTAGATTTTTTAAAATATTTAATAAAGAATGGCAGCCACACGCCCGATTGCTTAAAAAAATAGAGTAAAATTGTACTCTAAGCTATAAGTGTAACCCTTAATACCATTTTAACTAATAGTCATGTCTAATGTCAACCAAACTGTACGTGTCCTGGTAGTAGGATGCGGCAACATGGGTGCCTCTCACGCACAGGCCTATAAATCAATCGAAGGTTTTGAGATCTGTGGAATTGTATCCACCGGGAAAAGCAAGGAAGTTCTCAATGAGAAACTGGGCGGCGGTTATGAGCTTTTCTCAGATTACGAAGAGGCATTGAAAGCTACCAAGCCTGATGCGGTTTGTATTTCAACTTATCCCGATACACACGAAGCCTACGCGGTGATGGCGCTGGAACAAGGCTGTCATGTATTCATCGAAAAACCCATTGCTGATACCGTGGAAGGTGCCAAACGGGTAGTAGAAGCCGCCCATAAAGCGGATAAGAAGCTGGTGGTAGGGTATATCCTGCGCCATCATCCTTCCTGGGAAAAGTTTGTGGAAATAGCTCAGGATCTGGGCAAGCCGCTGGTGATGCGGATGAACCTGAACCAGCAGAGCCACGGCATCATGTGGAATGTACACCGTAACCTCATGAAGAGCCTGAGCCCAATCGTAGACTGCGGCGTCCACTACATTGATGTTATGTGCCAGATGACCCGTTCGAAGCCGGTTCAGGTAAGTGCCATCGGAGCGCGCCTTACCAATGATATTCCTTCAGACAACTACAATTACGGTCAGCTTCAGATTCGTTTTGAAGATGGATCGGTAGGCTGGTATGAGGCCGGCTGGGGCCCTATGATGAGCGAAACGGCCTTCTTTGTGAAAGATGTGATTGGGCCTAAGGGCTGTGTATCTATAGTAGCCAAGGAAGCAGGTGGAGCCGGAAAGTCTGATAACGTAGACTCGCACACCAAGACCGAGTCGCTGCGTGTACATAAGGCGGACCTGAATGGAGACAACCAGTTTGTACAGGAAGATGAGTGGATCAACCTGACCGACGAGCCGGACCACCAGGAGCTTTGCAACCGGGAGCAGCGGTACTTCCTGAAAGCTATCCAGGAGAATGTGGATCTGACGGATCACATGCAGGATGCTGTTAATAGCCTTCTGATTGCTTTTGCCTGCGACGAGTCAGTTCGTACCGGTGAAGTAGTCCGTCTGGATGCCTGATTTATCCTGATTCAGTACAACAGAAAAGGCCAGCTGAGAGCTGGCCTTTTCTGTTGGTATCCGGGTTACCGAAGTACTACATGGTAGTATCAAAAGATTGCTGAATAGTCTGTGCCCGGTTAAGTTGTTGTTCCATCGTAGCTATTCGGGAGGAAGCCCAGTTAATAAGCTCCTGGTCGGAACTATCCATGGCATGCTGCCTCAGTTGTTCGATCGTCCGCTGGTGCGATTGAATGCTCCAGTCGATGTAGGCCCTATCAAAAGCAGCACCAGTAAGGGCTGACAAGCGATCATAGTCCGCTTTATTGATCGTACTCAGTGCCGACGGTAGGGGTATCTTCTTCTGGTTGGCTAAACGAATGAGATCAGTGGAGGCCTGATTAAAATATTCTGACATTGTTCTGGAGTACTCTTTCACATCCTGTGACTGGGCGTTGTTTTGAACCAACTGTCCCAGTCGCAGTCCCATCAGGTTAGTTTGGGCGGCCGCTACTGCAAAGTCTCTATCCACCCCAGCTACTACACCAGTAGTATCGCTATCATTTCTACATGATGTAACGATCCACAATCCAGCCCAAAGCAGTAAATTCCATTTTAAATATTTCATACAGTTATTTCAGTAGTTATAAATCATTTTGTTTGATACAAGAGATATATCAGTAGCAAACTATCAAATAACTGTACCACCAGGTATGGTACTTAAGCAGTCAGGGGCAGCCCCGATGGCTGCCCCTGATCCTATGAATCTACTATCTAAGTATAGATGTTTGAGAAAGCCAGCTAGTTCATAGCTGCCCGGATTGTCTGCGCTCTTTCCAGTTCCTGACGTAGTATGGGAAGCTTGCTGGATGCCCAGGAGCGGAGCTCATTATCCTGTCCTTTTCGTACCTGTTGTTCGAATATATCCAACGTTCTACGCCGGGAATCTATAATAGTCGAAATAAACTTCTGGTTAAAATTCGCTTCAGTTGCATTGAGCAGCTGATCTACCTCTGGTTGGGAAGTAAGAGCTTCCATTGCAGGCAGAGTCAGCTTTTTTTTCTCAACGAGGGCGTTAAGTTCTTCGGAGATACTGTTCCCATTTCTAAGAAGGATTTCGCCAAAACGACGTACTTCGTCAGTAGTCGCCCGCGTTCTGGCAACCTGACCTATCTGCATGTCCAGTTGATTTCGTAGTACGGCATTTTCCAGAAACTGACGGTCAGTAGCTGCCACAACATTATCATCCATTGGGGTACAGGCGACTGTTGCGATCAACCCTGCCAGCATCATCAAATAAGTTAACTTCCTCTTCATAGCTATCAATCATTTTAGGTAAAAAGATACCTAGCCTTAGTGTGTGTATCTTACTATCTTATACCTAAAACTGTACCTGCTTGTAGCCTCTCTGTATGTATATGCTCCCAGACTGTTATTTGAAAGGTAATTTCTCATTTTATGCAAGATAAGCACCGGAAAATACAAGTACCTGATTTGTTTTAATATTATTAAACAGAAATATAAGTCCCATTATTTCAGCATGTTGCGGGGAGATGTCAACAGGTGTATGGTTAGCAGTTACTGAGGCAGGGGTAATATATAGGTATAATCATCAAAAAGGTCGGCTACTGTAGCCGACCTTTTTGATGAATAAAACGTAACTCAGTTTTATTGTTCAGTCATTTCTTCATTCATAGTTTCCTGAATTGACTCTACCATCTGCTGGTTTTGCTCCAGGGTAGTAATTCGGCTGGATGCCCAATTCCGGAATTCGGCATCACTGGTAGCATCCATATGCGCACGAAGCATATCTATGCTTTGCTGATTGGAACGAACAGCCCAGTCAACATAGGCAGAATCGAAATCAGCACCCTGCAGAGCAGCTAGTCGGTCATAGTCCTGCTGATTCATAGTACCCAGGGTAGTAGGAAGAGAAATATTTCTCCGACCAGCCAGGTCAGCCAGATCTGTGGTTGCTGTATTATAGTACTCAGCCATCGCAGTCGAATAATCTTTGACATCCTGAGACATAGCATTAGCTTGTACTAATTGTCCGGTACGTACTCCCATTAGGTTGGATTCTGCTGCTGCCACTGCAAACTCCCTGTCCACCTCAGCAACCATGTTATCGTCGTCATTATCGTTGTTACACGATACGGCCATAAACATACCTGCCAAGAGCAATAGATTCCACTTAAGCTTTCTCATAAAGGTTAACATTAAATTGAGTAATAGATACTTGTATGCACATATATTGGTACAATACAGCACCTACCCGGTAAATAATTATGCCATTTAAAGACAAGGCTTTAAGATTACACAAGAATACCTGCCTAAACAGGTAATGCTACGCAGGGAGAATAAGTGTCTGGGAGTAAATTGTTGAGAAAAGTCAACAGGTGGTTTATCGGCACTTTGTCCTGCATAATCCCCTGTTTAGGTGTGGAAGGTGTAAGTAGTTGTCATACAGTGAGTAACAGTATGTGTGTCTTCTCTGCTGTATTGCCGTCAACATGTTATTTTCAGGAGAGTACCAGCTGTACAAGCTTATGCGGGCAAGATGTATTGCCGCCTTAGGACTATTAAGGGACCTATTGAAGAAGGTGTCAGAGTGATAAGCTCCGAGAATGTATTACATAGAAGTGAATGGAAGTGGTCGTACGGGGCACCCACATCCAGCAGCCATGGAGCGGCTTTGTACCCGACTGCACCCGCAGCGCCTACAATAAGTACATACGCAGATGGATGGGAGATGATTTACCTACTTATCCTCCTTTCTTACAAGCGGTTGCGTCCAGGCAGTTTCCAGGTCACCTTCCTGAAATGGATTTTCCTGTACCTGGGTGGAGATGATCCTGGCGCGTACGTACAGGTCTTTTGGAGAAAGGGTATAACTGGCGCGGGTACCTTTCACCTCCTTTAGAAGTACCCGCTCACGGGCCTGTACGGTAGCCGATGTACCCGCGCCCAGTGGTCGTGCTCCCCAAAACTGGATCTTGTAACGGGTACGGGCTTCGGGAGCTACTTTCACGCTAAGCGTATTATGATCAGTATGAATATCTTTAAGAGTCACCCCCGTAGTAGCGTAGAAATCACCTCTTTCCATGGCAGCTATGAGGGAGTCCGGCGATAGCTCAGTTGCTCTAACCATGATCCAGCCCCGGCCGGGGTTGCTGAGGCCCACCTTGTACTCGAGGTAGTTGTGCGAGTCGTCGGTAGCCAGCCCATACAGGGGAGGTTTGCCATCTTCGAGGTACCGGACTAGCAGCTGGTCCCATAGCTCTTCCATCCCGACCGTGACCGAGTCGCCATAATTATGCACGTGCGGGTGGCCGTTGTACACCTCAAAGAACCGCTCCCCCCGTAGCTGCATCATATCTTCGGCCTTGATGGCCCAGCCGAAATTGGGGTGGTTGATGTGCGGAAACATGGGCTGTCCCGTCTGCTCCCGCTGTTCGTACACCGCATCCAGATTGTTCTGCATGACTTCGGCGACGCTATTACCACCCCGTGGCTTCACAAGTTCCTGTACGTTGATGGCGTTCATATGGATAGGCTTTCCAAGATACCCATCTGTAATCTCTTCTGCTTTGATGATCAAAAACTTACCCTTCTCCTCAAACAGTGGCCTGAATTCATCCAGCTTTTTCAGCTTTACACTGGTACGTCCCGCCGAATCCGTCCGGTAATTGACCCATTGATCACCGTACTTCTCCAGGTACTCCCGGAAGCGACGCTGACGAAACGGGTGGGTAGGGATCTGCTTCCAGTACTCTTTATCGGCCAGTACATTGTGATCCGAGAGGGCTATGAAATCATAGCCGCGGGTCTTGTACCAGTCCAGGATCATCTCGGGGAAGTCATCACCGTCGCTCCAGTACGAGTGGGTATGGGTGTTGCCTTTGTACCAGCGGGTTTGCTGAGCCAGGGCTCCGGTAGCAAGCAGCAATAAGAGGATGATCCCCGGGAAGCGCATGATCAGGTAGGTTAGTTGTACTTTATATTTTTTTACTAAGGCCGGATGATGGTACCATCATCTTTCCGGACCTGCCAGTTCGACTTGGTAGTGATCGGGTACTTAGCCGCCTCTTTTTCATTAATATCTACACCCAGCCCCGGTACTTCATTGACCGACATGTAGCCTTTGTTCATGGTAGGGCAGCCGCTGAATACCGCCATCATTTTATCCGAAAAGCTCACCGCCTCCTGTATCCCAAAGTTCCAGACGGCCAGGTCAATATGGGCGTGCGCCGCGTGCCCTACTGGCGACACATCACCCGGTCCGTGCCAGGCAGTACGTACATTAAACCACTCGCCCAGCCGGGCTATCTTCATAGCAGGTGTAATCCCACCAATCTGCGATACGTGACAGCGGATGTAGTCGAACAGGTGTTGCACCATGGGTTCTTTGAACTCATTGATGTTGTTGAACAGCTCACCCATAGCTATAGGTACCGTAGTCGTTTGACGCAATTGCCGGAACCAGCTCATGTTCTCAGGGGAGAAGGGATCTTCAATAAAGAATGGCTGGTACTGTTCTACCTGCTTGATGAGGTTAATAGCATCCATGGGCTGTACCCGCTCGTGGATGTCGTGTAGTAGCTCGACTTCATCGCCGCACCGCTTCCGCACTACGTCGAACATCTTGGGTACTGATTTGAGGTACACCCGCTCGTTCATGTAGTTGTCAGTTTCACCCCCAAAACCCGCTGTTTTAAAATCGGGCTGCTGGTTGATACTACCTACGGCTCCATAACCGCCCTGCTGGATGCGTACGTACTTGAAGCCCCGGTCTATGATGCTCTGCGCACTTTCGGCTACTTCTTCGGGCGTTTTTCCGCCAGCGTGGGTATAGCAGGGAATGGCGAATCGGGCTTTACCGCCCAGGAGCTGGTACACGGGCATGTTGGCCCGCTTGCCCTTGATGTCCCAAAGTGCCTCGTCCAACCCGCTGAGGGCGTTGTTGAGTACGGGGCCGTTGCGCCAGTAGGAGCTCACGTACACAGACTGCCAGATATCTTCAATGTTATCGACGTCTTTACCAATGACCAGGTCAGGCAGGTAGCTGTTAATAGCCGTTACTACGGCAGCGGCCCGCTGGGTGAAGGTAGCGCAGCCCAGGCCGTATAGGCCCGGTTCGGTAGTCTCCACCTTTACGACGATGAGGTTAGAGCCCTGCGGGGCGGTAGCAATGGCCTTGATATTTTTAATTTTAACCGGCGCCATACCTTTAGCATAGGCCGGAGTAGTTGCGTGTTCACGGGCTTCGGCAGGGGTATTCAACAATCCGAGGATGCCGGCAGCCGAGCCCAGACTTAACTTTTTGAGTATATCGCGACGGGAGGAGCCGGTGGGCTCATCGGAGGAGGTAAAGGTTGAATGCATAGGGGCTTAGGTTTATAGCTAAAAGGGGGAGGAGAGGGGAATCTACCAATACGGGCAGGTGATGATGCATGTAGGCATAGTGTGTCTCCCAGCCATTCAGGGAGTTAGTAGGTTGTTTACTGACGCTGCTTTTAGTGTGGAAGGGGGAACGTACACAGGCTGTCAGGGATATCAGGCGATCCAATCGTCCTTTTGGAGAGTATCTCCGGATAATTTAATTTTATTGTTACATTATTATATATTTATTGAATTTTTTACTCTACACAGTATTTCTCCACCATGAAAAAGGTATCCTTTGACGATAGGGCTGCGGTTGAAAGTATCAGGGAAGGAGACTTACAGGCTTTCACGGCGGTCTATCATGAGTATCATCGTTACCTTTTTCATTTCTCTCTTAAATTTTTAAGCTCTACCCAGCTGGCTGAAGAAGTAGTTCATGATGTGTTCCTGAAAGTGTGGGAGAATCGCCAGGGACTCAACGCAGAGCTGTCGCTGAAAGGGTACCTGATCAAGATCTGCAAGAACCAGGTACTGAATCTGCTGCAAAGAGCCAACCGGGAGCAAGCCATTATGGAAGAGATTATGCGCTCGGCACTGACCGGACATAACGAAACCGAAGACGCTATCGTGGCGGCTGATCTGGAAGTACACGTAGACCATCTTATTTCTCAGCTTCCGGCCCAGCGGCAAAAGATATTCCGGATGTACCGGTTTGACAATATGAATACGGACGAGATAGCTACTGAACTGGATATCTCCCGGGGTACCGTCAAGGACCACCTGCTGAAGGCTAACCGTTTTCTCCGTAAGTACCTAACTACTGCTACGCACATCCCTCAGGATGTTTCGTTACTGCTACTGGCGTTGCTGAGCTTTTAATCGTCAAATAACCATTTATCTGATTTCCATCTTTCCTATCTCCCTGCTTCCGGGGCCATTTCAGCTATATTTTAGCATTAAATAAATATTTTTTTGAAGGAGAGCATGTCTGCCTACCTGATTCTTGGTATTAGTAATATAAACTAAGCATCATGAAGGACGAGCTCTACATTAAGAGACTGCTGGATAAGTACCTGGCGAAAGAATGTACCGAAGCAGAAATTAAAGAGTTACTAGCCTGTCTGGAGAGTCCGGAGGGGAAGCAGGTACTGGCAGAGATAATGGACGAGGAGGCTGCACAGCTGGAGGTACTTAACCTGGAAGTACGGCCCGACGTATCGGATCGGATGCATAGCCGACTCATGCAGAGTATCGAACAGGCAGAGGTTCCGGCGCCAGTGTACCGGTTACCCATTTACCAGCGTAGAAGCTTCTGGCAACTGGCGGCTGCCTTTGTAGGGCTGCTGCTGCTGGTAGGTGTAGGTATGTATGCGCTTGATCAAACCGGTAAGCAGACCTATACCACGGAGGTAAGTCAGAAGCGGACGGTACTCTTGCCGGATGGTTCGCGGGTAATCCTTAATTCGAGTTCAATGATAACCTACACAACCCAGTGGCTGGGAGAGGAGGCCCGTCGGGTGGAGCTGGAAGGAGAGGCTTTCTTTGATGTGAAGCATGATAGAGAGCGTCCCTTTTATGTAAAAACGGCGCGCGCCGAGATCAAAGTACTGGGTACTGCCTTCAACGTGCGATCCAGCAGCAGCTCTAATACTTTCGAAACCACCCTCATTCGGGGTAAAGTAGTGGTGAAAGATCTATGTGCCCCGGAAAGGCCGGAAACGGTACTGAAACCCAACGAGAAAGCTGTACTGAGTAACGAACTGGCCCGGATAAAAACAACCAAAGCGGAGCCCGAGCCGGCTAGCTATTGGCAAAAAGGGCAGCTGGTATTTGAGGATGAGCCCATCCAGGTTATCGCAGAGGAACTGGAAAAATGGTACAATGTACAGATTGAAATTGAGGAAGCTTCGAAGGATTGCCGTTTTCACCTGAACGTAGAAAAAGAAACGCTACCGGATGTACTCCGGCTTTTTGAGAGCCTGACCGGCGTCCGCCCCATCATCAGCGGAAACCAGGTCACTCTCAAAGGAAAGCTATGCGATACTAATAGACCTAACTAAACCACGAAGTGCCTATTGAGCAGAAAATATTCCGAAGGTACCTGCGAACAGGGAGTTTGTTCCGGTAGAAAAGTTCGGATGCTATCCTATCTCGCCAAAGATTAACCAGATAGCATCCGGGTTTAAGCAAACCTGTTGTTTTACTTAACCATAACAAAAGTATGAAAAATACTTTATTACCAGCCTATTGCCTATTCAAACGAAGTAGTAAGCAAAAAATTAAGACGATCCCTATGGTAGCATTAGTGGTACTACTGATGAATATAATGCAGGTGCAGGGATATGCACCTGCAAGGGAGCCCAAAGTATCTTTAAATCTCCGGGAGACGACGTTGCGGCAGGTACTGTACGAGCTTGAACGTCAGAGCAAAATGAGCTTTTTTTACAGCTCAAGCCAGATTGATACCAAAAAGAAAGTAAGTATCACTCAGAGTGGTAATCTGGCGGAAGTCCTGAATGAGCTGTTTAGAGACTCAGAGATTCTGTGGCAGGTAGATGGTAAACATATCCTGCTGAAGAGAAAAGCTGAAGCCAAAAAGTTGTCAACGTATAATAGTGACCGTTTACCTACTCCCAATGAAGAAGCGTCCCGTTTATTACCCAATGTTGCCGTGAGAGCGCAGGTACTACGGGCGGTGACGGGGGTAGTCAAAGATGAAAATAATGATCCCCTACCCGGTGTAAGTATCATCGTCAAAGGTACTCAGCGCGGTACGGTTTCGGATCAGGATGGAAAATTCTCCATTGACGTACCGGACGCAGATGCGGTGTTGGTGTTTTCATTCGTAGGGTATTCTCCCCGGGAGGTTCGGGTAGGGAATCAGTCATCGGTTGAGGTATCCTTACAGACCGATACCAAAGCCCTGTCTGAAGTCATAGTGGTAGGATACGGTAGCGTCAAAAAGGAAAACCTTACCAGTTCAGTATCTAAGATTGGTACGGATGCCATCGAGAGCCGACCCCTGACTACCCTGAGTGATGCCTTTGCCGGTCAGCTGGCGGGGGTACGGGCGCAGAGTGTATCGGGTATACCCGGACAGGAGCTCCAGATCCGGATCCGGGGCGTCAACACAATCAATGGAAACAGTAGCCCGCTTTATGTGATAGATGGTGTACCGCGTGATGATATGAATGATATCAACCCTGCCGATGTAGCTTCCATTCAAATCCTGAAAGATGCTTCGGCTACCGCTATCTACGGAGCGCGCGGAGCCAACGGGGTAGTACTGATTGAAACCAAGCAGGGATCTGGCCGCCCATCCGTGACGTTTGATGCTTTCTATGGTATCCAAAGCCCCGAGAAGCTAGTAGGTATGATGAACAAGCAGGAGTGGCTGGCTTATAACATCTGGGACCGCAACGAAACCTGGCTGCGCCAGGGCGGCTCCATGAAAGACCCCATGTCGGCCCGTCCGGCCAACCTGCAGGTACCCGAGCAATGGCTTGACCCAAGCAACACCGGAACAGACTGGCAGCGGGCTATATTTGCGGATGCTCCCATTCAGAGTTATCAGGTAGCAGTATCCGGCAAAAATGATATGGGAAGCGTGTACATGTCGGGTGGGTACTTTGACCAGGATGGGGTGATCTACAACACCTACTACCGCCGTATGAACTTCCGGTTCAATGGTACCCTGAACGTGACCAAGCGGTTTCAGGTAGGTATGAACCTGTCGCCGTCGTTCTCGGTACAGGATGATCGCGAAACGCAGGGAAAGGAAACCGTCATCCACCACGCCATGGCGCAGTCGCCGCTGGTCAGGCTCAACGAGGCTACCCGTGACTGGGGCTATCCGGTAGGTATCGGACAGGTGTACCCCAACCCGCTGGAGCGCCTGAAATACACCACCGACCGTACCAACAAGAGCAGGTTTACCTCGGTGGTTTGGGGGCAGTACGAGCTTATTCCCGGCCTTACCTTCAAGTCCCAGTTTGGCTATAACTACAACCAGAACTTGTACGAGTTCTTCCAGCCAGGTAACATTACCTACAGCAATGGTTTTGTGACGCTGGGTAATAGCAGTTCTCAGATGATGAGGGACTGGTCCATTCAGAACACGCTGTCGTACGAGAAAAACTTTGGTGATCATAACATCAATCTGTTAGCCGGTCAAAGCGCCGAAGACCGTAGCTTTTACCAGATCCAGGCGATAGCAAGCGGCTGGCCTAACGAAATCATCGAAACCCTGAATGTCGCTACTACACCTACGCGTGCTTCCACGGATAGAAACGGCTCCCGCATCTCCTCCTTCTTTGGGCGGGCGGGCTATAACTTCCGGGAGAAGTACCTGATCAATGCGACTATTCGTCGCGATGGATCCTCCCGTTTCGGATCTAATCATAAGTGGGGGATATTCCCGGCGGTATCGGTAGGTTGGAAGCTCAACGAAGAAGCTTTCCTGCAGAATGTAAACTGGCTGTCCCTGTTGAAGCTGCGCGCTTCGATCGGAACCTCAGGCAATGACCGCATTGGTAACTACGACTACATGTCCAAACTGGCCATCAGCAATACGACCTGGGGCGATGCCATCGTGGCGGGTCTGGTACCTTCCAATATAGAGAACCCTGATCTGAAGTGGGAGTCTACCACAAGCAAGGATTTAGGATTGGACATATCGGCCTTCAATAACCGCGTACAGGTGAGTCTGGATTACTACGTCAACCGTACCAACAACCTGCTGTTCAACCTCCCCATTCCCAACAGTACCGGCTTTGGTAGTTTCAGAACGAACATTGGTAGTATCCAGAACCAGGGATGGGAAGTGGATCTGACTACGGTGAATACCGCCGGAGCCGTTCGCTGGACTTCGTCCCTGAACCTGTCGACTAATCAGAACAAAGTATTGGACATGGGTAATATCAGCCAGTTTACCAGTACCAGCTGGGATGCTCAGTTTATTACGCGGGTGGGTGGTCCGGTTTCACAGTTCTACGTGTACCGTACCAATGGTATCCTGAACCGCGAAGACTTTGACGATGCCGGCAAAGCCCGGGTACCCATATTCCCCGGTCAGGAGCAGGGCAACGTGAAGTACATCGACCAGAACGGCGATGGACAGATCAACGCGCAGGATCTGGTACCTTACGGCAATCCGCTGCCGGATATGATCTACGGATTTACCAACCGTTTCAAATGGAAAAACTTAGAACTGAATGTACTGCTGCAGGGGCAGTTTGGCGGCGATGTTCTCTTCCTGGGTCAGCGCCAGCTGGATAACGGAAATACCAACGTCAACAACTTTTCCCGCTGGGTACGCGCCTGGAAACCTGACTACGAAGCCAAGTACGGTCCCGGCGAAAACCCGATACCTGACCTGGGCGTGGATATGTCATGGGACGGTGAAACTCCGTATACTAAGGGTAAGAAGTCTGACAACAACAGTGACTTCCGTATTTACGATGCTACCTTCTTCCGGATCCGTAACATTGCTCTCAACTATACGCTGCCCAAGAGCATCGGTGGGCGGAGTTTCTACAAAGGAGCGCGGGTGTACGTATCGGTGGATAACCTGAAGACCTTCGACAACTACCCTGGTGTCACTCCCGAAACCAATAGCTTCGGCAATGCCACTACCCAACAGGGGGTTGACTATAGTACCTATCCTTTGTCCAAGAAATTTACATTCGGAATAAATGTTACCTTCTAACAAGCCCGACATGAAAAAACTCATATATTCTTCCTTGCTGATAGTGAGTGTTGCTCTTACAGCATGTACCAAGTTTCTCGAGATGACTCCGGAGTCGGAGTACAGCGTAGCAGGAGCCTACAAGACCCAAAACGATTTTCAGCAGGCCATTGCGGGGGTGTATTCTGCTCAGCAGGGGCTGTACTCGTCCAACGCCAGCTGGTTCCGGGGGCTTATTTCCCGCTCCGACGAGATCAGTACCGGCGCTACCTACATGGAAGGGCTGGATCAGTTTATCGAGAATGCTACTAATCCCTGGTTGAGTACCTCCTGGAACGGTTACTATCGCATGATCCAACTAAGCAACCTGATTCTCGAAAAAATAGATCAGGGGGAATTTACCGACTCTAAGATGCGCGACTATATCAAGGGGGAGGCGCATATGTTCCGGGCTTATTCGTACTGGACCCTCGGAACGCTCTTTGGAGGAGTGCCCATCCTGGATAAGTCCATGTCGATAGAAGAGGTAAAAAAGGTAAAGCGTGGTACACAGGAAGAAACCTTTGCCTTTGCCGAAGCTGAATATAAAAAAGCCATTGAGCTGCTACCCGCCGACTGGGCTGGTGCCAACAAAGGCAGGGCTACCAAATACGCCGCTCAGGGTATGCTGGCTCGCCTGTACATGTTCCGGTCAAAGTTTGACCTGGCCAAGCCACTGCTCGTCGAAGTTATCAACTCAGACAAGTACAGTCTTGAAGCTACCTACAGCAACGCGTTCAACGATGGCTTTGACAATGGGAAGGAAAGGGTGTGGGAGGTACAGTTTACCGGAGGACAGAACGGCGAGGGACAGGCCTTCACCACGGGATTACTCCCCGAAGGATTCAATGACCGTACCATCATGCCATTTTCGGGCTATTCAACGGCTATGCGGGTATCGCCGGCCCTCTATGAGAGCTACGAGAAGGGAGACCTGCGCAGGGACTTATCTATCCTGAAAGGCTGGGTAAGTATGACCGGAGTGAAGGACACCGTGTCCATGTTTGTGAAGAAGTACCATCCCCATACCTATGTACCCAAAATGCAAAATGACTGGGCCAACAACATACCTATACTTCGCTACGCGGATGTAAAGCTGATGTACGCTGAGGCCCTGAATGAGCTTGGGTACGAAGCGGGTGGTGAAGCCTTTGCCGCTCTGAATGAAATCCGTAAGCGGGCCGGATTACCGGCACTTACCGTGACCGATCTGCCCACGCAGGCGGCTTTCCGCGAGGCGCTACGAAAAGAGCGTAAAATAGAATTGGCCTTTGAAGGATTGAGGTGGCTGGATCTTGTTCGCTGGAATATTGCCGAGGAAACCATGAATACGTTTCTGGCACAACCTCTGGAAGGAGGGGGCATCTACTCCATGAAGCCTCACCAGAAGATATTCCCCCTCCCGTTTGATGAATTGACGCGTTACGCGGATGAGCAGGTACTCTGGCAAAATCCGGGCTACTAAGTCATACTCCCCAGGCCATTGGAAAATATTCAATGGCCTGGGTCAATTCCCATTTACCTATTCCTAAACCCTTACCACTATGAGCACCAGACTTATCCTATGCTTACTGCTGATAGTAGGAGTGACCGCCTCTTTATACGCTACCGGGTATAAGGATGCCTACATCCAATACGAGCCGGTACAACTGACGGAGGCCGAAAAGCAGGTACTGCGGGAGTCGATGAGTAAGCTGCACGATCGGTATGACCCGAAGGAGAAAATGCTTACCAAGCAGCTCACCGGATGGAATTACCATACTGATGCCGAAAGTGGCCTGTACCACGAAGTACGCAGCTCACTCAACTACGCAGTCGGGCTGCTGGACCTGGGGGAGGAGCAGTACAAGCAAAGAGCCTTTGACATCATCAGAAAGGTAATCAGCCTGCAGGATACCATCAGTGCCAACAAGACCAGCGGTATTTGGCCCTACTACCTGGAAGAGCCCCTGGCTACTAAGAAGTCACCCGCCGACTGGAACTGGGCCGACTTCAACGGGGTGAGCCTGCTGGATATCTACATGGGGCATCAGGCACGACTGCCGGAGGATCTGAAATCCATAATCAGGACTTCTCTGATCTATGCGGCCCGATCCATCCAGAAGCGGAATGTACAGCCCGGCTATACCAACATCGCCATCATGGGTACCTACGTGACCTTTATGACGTCGCACCTGTTTGACCTGCCTGAGATGAAGGTTTACGCCAACAACCGGCTCAACAACTTCTACGACTATACCCTCAAGCGCGGCTTTACCGAATACAACAGCCCTACCTACACCATTGTGGCCCTGGATGAGCTGGACCGGATGAAGCGTCACATCGTAGACAAAGACGCCAAACCCAAAGTGGATTCTCTGTATACGATGGCGTGGGAGGTAGTGGCCAAACACTACCACAAACCTTCGGGCCAGTGGGCCGGCCCGCACAGCCGGGCATACAACTCCTTTCTGACGCCTTCGATTTATGGTATACTCAAACAAGCCTCGGGGGGACAGATAGATCTGCCGGGAGCTACGGCCCGCAACGATGTCAAGATCAGTCACCAGATCCCGGAGCACCTGATGCCCTACTTCCTGTCGCCCCAGTACCCACGTACCCAGCGTGATGTACTGGCCATTGATGATCCACAGGTAATAGGTACTACCTACCTTACAGACAAGTACGCATTGTCTACGGCCAACCGGTCCAGCCTCTGGAACCAGCGGCGGCCATTCCTGGCGTACTGGGGTACTCCCGCGCAGCCGCACTACCTGCAGGTACGCTTCCTGCACGATCTGTACGACTTCAGCTCAGCCAGCTTTTACAGCGATCAGAAAGAAAACATCGTCCTGGCAGCCATCAACTTCCTGACCAACGGCGGCGACAAACACATCAGTATCGATCGGTTGAAGGACGGTAAGTTCAGGGCCAATGACTTGCGGCTGCGGTTTGAGTTCGGGAATGTACAGGCCGATCAGCTCGCGCTACCCAAAGCTGTTAATGAATTCCACTTCCAGCAATTGGATAATCTGACTTTCGGAATCCAGCTTTTCCACGCCGCTTTTGGCGATCAGAAAGGGTACTGGGAAAAAGGTGGGGACGATAAGGCTGCCTGGATAGATTACGTCATCTACTCGGGAGCCGAAAAAGACCTGGATCTGGCGGCCCTCAACGAAGCGGTACTTGGTTTCAGATTCCACCTGACCGACACCAAATCGAGCAACCTGAAAGAGGTAAAGGTCACAAAGACAGCGGATATCCTATCAGCGGTCTGGCAGGGCCTTACTGTACAGGTACCCGTCAAGCCCATGCCGCAGCCTAAGAATCTTTAAGCCGCGTCAGCGGAACCTATATCCACACCCTTTATTGTTCACAGAGTACCAGACGCCTCTTTCAGAAAAGAGGCGTCTGCTTTTTTACAAGAATACCTTTTGGTAGTTGTGTGCCAGTATTGAGTAAGTAGGTTAGATTCAATGTATGCTTATTCAATCAATACTATCTCCTGAAAAAATGGACAAAAAGCTGTTACTCTTCCGGTACCTATGGTCACTCACAGGCTATATTTGCTATGTACTGCTGTTCATTTTTCTGCTAGCTGGAATGGGACCTGCTCGTGGTGAGGGTAATCATGAAAACGTGGAGCCAATTGCTGAGATCAGCAAGCTACTGGCAAGGCTGAATCTGGATGCGCCGGGGCTCGCGGGTGTAAAAGCTGCCGCCCATACGCCCGAGCTGGCAGCCAGAGAACTACTGACTTACTACCGGGCTCGTACTTCGGTGAAGCATCCTGTGGACCGGCAACTGAAAGCCCCTAGGCGGGGGAATAGCGCCAGCGAGAAAGATATTCAGGTAGCCAATGATGCGCTAAAACATGTGTTCGTGGGGCAGCCAGCTTACTCATCCCATTTCTGTGGTGAAAATATTTACTGGGCTACCAATCCTTACCCGGATAAGGAATGGGTGTGGCAGCTGAACCGAATGAGCTTTTGGGATGCCATGGCACGCGCTTACTGGCATACCGGAGATGAGAAGTATGCCCGAGAGTGGTGCGTGCAGGTTGTAGACTGGACCCGCAAAAACCCACGCGACGACCAGCACCAGTACGCCTGGCGCTCCATTGAAGCCGGTATACGTGGCTATCGTTGGACAGGGTTATTTCAGTATTTTATTGATTCGCCTCATTTCACACCTGACGTGCTGGTAGCTTTTCTCAATAGCTGCTATGATCATAGCACATACCTGATGACCCGCTACACCAAGGGAAGTAACTGGGGCCTGATGGAAGCGGAGGGCATGGCCTTTATCGCTATGTCCTTTCCGGAGTTTAGGGAGTCACAACAATGGAAGGAGGAGGCCATCCAGCGGCTGAACCAGGAAATTACTAATCAGGTATATCCGGACGGACACCAGCGCGAACTGGCCTTTGGCTACCATATGGGCTGCATCGGGTGGTTTATGCATACCTATGAATTAGCCAAATTGAACGGGCAGACGGATGCTTTTTCAGACTCGTATACAAAGATCATCGAAAAAATGTGTGAGGTACCTATGAAGCTCAGCTTCCCGGATGGTACTACTCCGCAGTTTGGTGATGCCTGGTCAGGTACTCCCGGTCAGTATTACAAGCAACTCCGGGAGTGGGCGAAGCTATTCAATCGCCCTGACTTCCTGTACGTGGCTACCGAGGGTAAAGAAGGTTCCCGACCCGAGGCTACTGCCTTTGCCTATGATAAAAGCGGACTATACTCCCTACGCAGCAGCTGGGACAAGGATGCCATTAGTCTGGTACTTAAGTGTGGACCTGATGGAGGGGGCCACAGCCAACCCGACAACGGTACCTTTGAGTTGTACGCAGGGGGCCGCCACCTGATGCCTGATGCGGGTAGCTACATCTACAGCGGAGACCCCGAAGGCCGCCGGTGGTTTCGCCAGACCAAGGTACACCAGACCCTTACACTGAATGAAGCAAACTCGGCTTACGCACCGAGCCTGCGGCTATGGAAACCAGGTCCGGATATGGATGTACTGGTAGTTGAAAATAAGAGCTACCCGGATCTGACCCACCGGCGGGCTGTACTGTTTGTCGACAGGAAATACTTTGTGCTTGTTGACGAAGCCATAGGAGAGGGCACCGGCGACGTAGATCTGCATTTCCAGCTGGCTCCGGGTGATGCTGTTTTTGATCAGAATACCCATTCGGTGCGCTCAGATTTTAAAGAAGGCTGGAATGTACTGGTACAGACTGTGGAGCAGCTGGGGATGAAGCTGGAAGCGGAGGAAGGGCAGGTGTCATTTATTTATACCAAAAAGGAGCCGCGCCCTGCCTTCAGGTACCGGATACATAAGGCTACCACAGAGAACGGGCTCCGTTTTGTTACCGTCGTAGTACCTTATACCGGCTCCCGACCTAATGTGAGTGCCCGTATAGTCGGACAGCCGCCAGTAGGTACCTCTCACATGGAACTGGAAGTAACAATAGATGGAGTGAAGAAACACCTGACTTACCAGTTCTGAGGATTCTTTATTAAACGTGTCTTGACTTGTACTAAATTTAGAAAGCTGGTGCCGTTAAATAAAATTACATGGATTCTTTTGAATGGATTGCGGTAAGCCTCTACTTTTAGGCTTTTACCACCCTCTATCTGTTAATCATGCGTTTTCTTCTTCTTTGCCTGGGGCTTTGCCTGCTGAGCCTGATAGCCAGTGCCCAGGATTTACCTATCCCCCAGGTTGAAGTACCATCCACGGACAGCCTGTCCGAAGTACCAAAACCATCTTCTGACACCCTTTCATCAATCACCATGAAGGTGGAGCCGGGCCTGGTGGCTGTATCTATTGTTGCGGGGGTAGTGGGTTTTCCTGCCTACTTCTACATGGGGTACCATTCTTACACAATCAATGATAGGAAGAGGTTAAATCAAAGAGCTGTACTTCCGTATTTTAAGGCTACCAGAGATGCCCAACTCATGCAGCTATACAATCAGCACCAGGTACAACGGGTGATCTGGTACACCGCTACTACGGGCGGTCTGGTGCTATTTACCTATGGCTTTGCGCAGCTTATTGTTTCCATATTTGACCCTTCGGAAGGAGAAGGTGCCGCTACCAAACTTCTATTGGGAGCAGGTCTTACGGTATGGGGGCAGGTTGCAAGGGTAGTTACGTTCCGGAGGCTCAAACAGGCAGTTGATTTATATAATTATCAATATGCCACTCCTTCCAGAGAAGTAAGCCTGTACCTGGGTTTTCCCTCCCGAACACCAGCCGGTGGAGCTCTGTACCTAAGATTCTGAAAAAGGTGAAGCATTCTATTTCGACGGTTTTCCTGTTACTCCGGTGGGTGCACCGGGGGAAAGTTTGTCCAAAATAACCGGGTAAGGGGGGCGCAAACTGTCACAGATCGGGCGCTTCCCCTTTGTCTCCTTTCAGATTTCAAATAAGCGAGACATGGTATTAGGAGAGAAGGCCGTACTTTTGTACTTCCATTTCCTCACCCTTTTGCATGTATAAGTACCTATTCACGTTCGGGCTTTGTCTTTTGTTCCAGGTGGCTGCGGCTCAGGGAATGCACATATCCCAAGTAGATTCCGGTATATCTGACAGTACTTCTGTTAATCCAGTACTGACGGATAAGATACCGGTCCCTCCCGCACATGCCGATTCGCTTCCCCGTATTTATATGAGGGTGATGCCGAGCCGGATTATATTGTCCCTGGCCTCCATATTCTTACCGATTGTGCCCGGTACCGGACTTTTTCTGGGGTGGCACGCCTATACCATACAGGGTCAGACCAGGTTCACCTCCAAAGCTGTATTACCCTACTTTGCAGCTACGCAGGACCAGTACCTCCTTAATATGTACCAACGGCACCGGAACAACCGCACGGTCTGGTATACGGGTACGGCTGGAGGGGTGGTTGTAGGGGCAGTAGGCTTCGCTCAGTTGTTTGTATCCATTTTCCGACCTGCCAATCTATCAGCGGCTACTAACAAGCTTATCATCGGAGGGGGCCTGTTGGGCATCGGTCAAATAGCCCGGGTTGTTTCCTTTCGTCAGCTGCGGAAGGGGGTCAACCTGTACAACGATCAGTATGCTCTACCTCCGAAACGGGTCAGTCTGCATGTGGGATTATCTTCTCAAACGCCTGCCGGCGGAGCTTTATATGTGAGGTTCTGAAACTGCTGAAGCAGGTTAAGTCTGTAATATTTCTGGTATTGATGATCCCAATACTTTATTTTGAAGTTACATTGAACCTGACACCTATTACCCTTCGTGTATGCCAACCCTCCCTCCCTCCCAAAAGATAGCTCAGTCGACCCGCCTGTACCGAAAGCTGCATAAGTGGCTAGCGGTGCCGCTGTTTCTGTTTATGATCCTGGTGGGAGGGACCGGACTACTACTAGGCTGGAAGAAACAGACGCAGTTACTGCCCAAAACCACCAAAGGTACTACTTCCGAAAGTGGCAAGTGGATCAGCCTTGATAGCACTCAGCGGGTAGCTCAGGCTTACTCCCGCACAGAACTGGGACTGCCCGATGAGATTGACCGCATCGACGTCCGGCCGCAAAAGGGCGTAGCCAAGATTGTCTTTACGCAACACTTCACCGAATTACAGATCGACTGCACCACCGGCGAGATCCTCAGCATACATACCCGCACCTCCGATATCATTGAGAAGATTCACGATGGCTCCATTTTGGACTATTGGATCGGCCAGGATGGGGAGCAGGTAAAGATTACGTACACCTCTATCCTGGGTCTGGGGCTGATCCTGCTGTCTTTCAGTGGCTTTTGGCTGTGGTACAATCCAAAGAGGATCAGGAAGCAGAAAAATTCGGTGGCTGCCGCAGTTTGACACTACAGTTGTGCTATTGACGGTTCAGGGGTATACCTACTTCTACTACCAGTAGATTATGCTTTTCGGATTGGGACATTGGATATATACTCTTCCAGTCACCGAGCAGGCTCCATTCGTAGCGGGCGTTGAGCATCACCCGACCAGCCTTCCACATAACCTCAGCCGGTATTACCGGCATGAAGCGACGGTACTGCTGGTTTCTATGTAGCTTTCCAGGAGTCAGTTCTGCGCTATTGTCAAAGTCCCACAAACGGGTCTGTGACACTAGTAGCATCCGTCCCCCCAATCCGGTTCCCACCGAGAGCCCTTTGGTTAGGCTAAGCTGTAAGGTACTGGTAAGGCCCAGGGTATAGTCGGAGGCAGCCCCCTGAAAAAATCCTCTTGCTCTTCCGTCCTGATCCCTGACATCAAATGGTGAATCCCAGTAGGTACTTCGGGACAGATTAGCCTGGGTTTTCAGACTAAGGGAACGGGGCAAGGAGGTGAGGGCAGTGGTGCCGATGCCAAAGCCGCCTACTTGCACCCGGGGACTACGATTCTGATTGTGCCATAGGAGGGGATAGATGTCTTTGTGAGAAAACGGACCCGGAAGGTACAGGTTAGCATTGGGAGTAAGGTACCATTCGGTGGGTCTGCTTTGGCTAAATGCCTGCATAGAAAATAGGACGAACAGGCCGAGTATAAGCCGGAAGAGGTGCTGCATGGGAAGTGAGTGGAGTAACGCGTGGGTGAACTATAAACCGATAACGCACCACCTACTTTTTAATTGCGTACAGCGTGATTAGCCCCGATAGTAGCAACGACCCCGCCATAAACAGGTAGGAAGCACCAAAGTCTCCCGTCGTGCCGTTGAGGTAGCCAACTATATAAGCACCCACAAAAGAGCCCAACGCCCCAAAGCTATTGATAAGTGCCATGGCGCCACCGGCCACGTTGCGGGGGAGCAGGTCAGGAATAATAGCAAAGAAGGGGCCGTAAGGGGCGTACATGGCCCCGCCCGCAACGACCAGCAACACAAAAGACAGCCAGAAATAATCGGTGCCGAGCAGGTACGAACCATAGAAGGCCAGGGCTCCAATGAGCAGAAAAGGCCAGACGAATGCCTTCCGGTTGAGGGTCTTGTCGGAGTAGTGGGAGGCGGCCAGCATCCCGATGATAGCCAGCACGTAGGGGACCGCCGACAGCCAGCCAGTCTTCACGATATTCATATCCGGGGCGGCATTCAGGATGGAGGGGAGCCACATTACAAAGCCATACACCCCAATGCTCCACAGGGCATACTGCAGGCACAGCCACAGCACGATCCGCGACCGGAACGCTTCCCCGTAGTTCCGCACCGGCCGTATACCCTGCTGCTCCTGCTGGAGCTTTTCTTCCAGCGCCAGCTTCTCATCTACCGAGAGCCAGTTAGCATCTTTGGGACGGTCATCAACCAGTCGCCACCAGAAAAAGGCCCAGACTACGGCCGGGAGTCCCTCCAGGATGAACATCCACCGCCAGCCTACCGCCTCAATCAGGTAGCCCGACAAGACCGACATCCACAGGATGGTAGCCGGATTGCCCAGGATCAGGAAGGTGTTGGCGCGGGAGCGTTCGGACCTGGTAAACCACCGGCTCAGAAACAGCAGCATGGCCGGCATCACGGCGCTCTCTACCACGCCCAGCATAAACCGGATCACGATCAGCCAGTTGACATTACTGACCATACCGGTAGCCGTGGCCAGCCCGCCCCACAGGATCAGCGACCAGAATATAAGGGTACGGGCGCTACGCTTTTCGGCATAAATGGCCCCCGGTACCTGAAAGAAGAAGTACCCCAGAAAAAACAGCGACGCCAGTAGCGAGGACATAGCGGGCGTAACGCCCAGGTCCTCGGCCATACCCCCTGCGGCACCAAAACCATAATTGGCCCGGTCGAGGTAAGCCAGGCTATACGTGATAAAGGCAATCGGAATCAGGCGGTACCAGCGGGAGGGGGCTATGGTATGGGCAGAAGTTGTAGCTTCCATGGGGGAGTGAGTGAAACGGTCTGTACTTAAAATCAGATCCAGCGCCCTTTTTACTATCTTCTGGCTCACATTTTAGTTAGGGAAGTAAATTATATTTAAGTAAGAATGAAAAAGTTAGGATAAAAGCTTGTAGTATCTACGAATGTTTCGTAGTATTACGAAAAAGTCGTAGATATGGAAAAGCTTACCCCACAGGAAGAAGAGGCACTGCTGGCCGTATGGAAGGCGGGAGAAGGTAGTGTAAAAACATTTCTGGAATCCATTGAGGAGCCACGTCCACCGTACACCACGCTGGCCTCTACCATCAAGAATCTGGAAAAGAAAGGGTACCTGCAAAGCAGGAAGATTGGCAACACCCTGCTATACGCCCCAACCGTCACCGAAGAAGCCTATAAACAGAAGTTTATGGGGGCGGTGGTGAAGGACTATTTCGAAAACTCCTATAAGGAGCTGGTCAACTTCTTTGTCCAGAAAAAGAAGATCTCCACCCACGAGCTGAAGGAGATCATCAACCTGATCGAAGGTAAAAAATAACGGCCCTATCCACACCACATACTATGTCACCATTCCTGGAGTACCAAGTCAAGCTGGCTGTTAGTCTGGCGGCCATCAGCCTGTTTTACCAATTTGTACTGCGCCGGTATACGTTCTTTAACTGGAACCGGTGGTACCTGCTGTTCTATTCAGCACTTGCTTTCTTGATTCCAGCCATTGATCTTAATCCAGCCATCCAGCAGACGGAGCTACTCACACACCCGGTCATTCAGTCTATTCCTACTATTCAACAGATTGCGTCACCCGAGCTGTTGGCTGCCGCGAGTGAAAAAGCAGCCACGCCCCTGGGTCCAGATGAGTATGTACTTATCCTTTTTGTCGTGGGTTGTATCCTGATGGTGGTTCGGTTGGGGGTACTTCTGTTCTCTTATATCAGGATCAGGAATGGGGCTCGTCTGGTCCGGGATGAGGGAGTGAAGATCTACCACGTAGCCAAAGATATTGTTCCCTTCTCTTTTGGCAATGCCATCTTTTTCAACCCCAATCTGCACCGGGAAAACGAGCTGCGGGAGGTACTGCTGCATGAGATCGTACACGTAAAACAGAAGCATACGCTGGATGTAATCTGGTCGGAGCTGCTCTGCATTCTCAACTGGTACAACCCCTTCGCCTGGATGCTTCGCCATGCCATCCGTCAGAACCTCGAATTTATAGCCGACCGCCGGGTATTAGAGCAGGGCGTTGATCCCAAAGAATACCAGTACCTGCTCCTGAAAGTGGTAGGAGTACCTGATTTCAGAATTGCCATTCAGTTCAATTTGTCTTCCCTTAAACAGCGAATCAAGATGATGAACCGTATGAAAACAGCTCGTATACAGGTAATACGTTTCCTGTTTGTGCTCCCCCTGCTATCCGTACTGCTGGTAGCCTTCCGTACCGATATAGGAGAACTGGCTACACCCAGGCAGGCGACTCAGCCACAGGCTTCAGCCAGCCATGGACAGCAAAATAACGACAGTACCATGTACATAGCCGGCTTACTACGGGATGGTACTACCGGTAAACCTATTCCTGATTTTCCCATTTCTGTTACGATTAACAAAGAGGATAAGGGAACAATAATGACGGACAAAGATGGTTTTTATGTTGTGGAGTACGAGGTAAACGAGGGTGAAGAGATTCCTTACATGCTAACCAATGAAAACAGTCCGTATAGAGAATTCGGTACTGCTTCTACCTTAGGAAGAATCAAGGAATTACGTAATCACCATATGGATATTGTATTTCTCGGAGGAAAGTTAGGAAAAGAGTCCCGCAATGAGTGGTATAGGTTTTCTTTTGATCCGGCAGCGATTAACTGGACTGCTAACTCCAAAGAAGAGTTGAAGCAGTTGATGATGCAGCACCTGCCCCGGTTCATAGCAGAGAATAAACTAAAACGGGATTTCAGAAGCGAATACAAAAGGCCAAAAGATGTAATAACAAAATTCAGAACTGGCTATTTCGATCGGAAAAGGGAGTTGGTAGGGTATGAATCAGTTACCGAATTTTACCTGGATGGTGAAAAGGTATCGTATCAGGCTATCAATAAGGCATTTAGGAGCAGGACAGCGGAGGTAGCTTACAAAGACTATAAAAATCCGTATGGTATAAATGACAAAATGGTCTACCTGACCTTCCCGCTATTCAGAGATTCGCCCCCACCTGCTCTCGTGTCGGACCGGAGGGTGGAATGGGTAGATGTAGAAGAGTTTGATGTAGCTAAGCTTGAAAACGAACCCTACCTGCTGGACGGATTCCGCCAGGTCTATGGCGTGGGTAGTAACCTGGTGCCCCTGAAGGAGGAGATCAAGAGAGTGGCTATACTTAAAGGAGCCCTGGCCCGCTACTACGACCGCAACCTCAAGCAGATCTGGTGGATCGAAACCCGGCCGCCGGCTGAGGTACAAGGGCGGCCGGAGTTTGCCAACCGGTAGCTTAGCAGGTACTTACCACGTAACCTTGATCAGCGACACGCCCTGGCGGGGCAGCTGAAAATCCATTTGTAGTTGACCGTTCCTGACATCCATCTGGGTCGGGGAAGCAAAGGTCTGGAGTTGGCCTGCCTTTTCCAGAGTGGCTATTTGCTCGGCTGTGGGGTTCTGGGGAGAGCCCATTCTTTTCCAGACTTCGTAGGAGTTGCTATACTGTTGATCAATTCGGTAGTGATGCACCAGGACTCGTCGGGCGGGTACGCCTTTGAGCTGAACGGAAACCGGAGCCGTAGGTTCAAGCTTATTGTCGTCGTGGTAGTGCCATACCATCACGGCTGCTTCCTGAGCCCCCTTGGTTGCGTAGGCATTGATGTCGGCTTCGCCCCGTACACTTACCGTTTTCAGCTTTTGGGCGTTATATGTCAGATCCTGCTGTACCTGCACCCGCTTGCCGGACATCATCCCAAACATCCTGAACACGTTGAGCACGGGTTTATCCACCCCATTGGTAGCCAGATCCCTGAAGCCCCGAAACCAAGGCTGATCCTCAAACTCAAAGGCCCAGGTAACGGCTCCCAGCAGATTGACACCCCGGGCATCGGCCAGCTCGTGCTTACGGGCAAAAGAAGCCGCCGTATAGCTGGAGTACATGGTACCGTTGCGGTAGGCGTTCTGCGGGTGAAGGTCTTCGGAGCAGGCCGCGCAGCCTTCCGGGTCAGACTCGCCAATGATGATAGGTAGTTTTTTTAGCGTAGGGTAGGAGGCTATAATCTCAAATCCCTTATCAATGTCACGTAGCTGCGTCCCCATGTTCATCTGTACAATGCCGTCTACTACCTTGGGCGAACCCTTGGCGTGGAAGGTGATGAAGTCCAGGGGAGAGCCGGTTTTGCCGGTCACGTAGTTCTTCCCGCTAACGACATGGTCCAGAAAGGCTTTCAAAAATTTGGCCGATACATCCCAATTAGGCCCTGTTACTTCGGGGCCACCAATCTTGGCCGTTGGCAGAGCACGCTTGACGGCATCGGCGGTATAGTCGTACAGCTTGATGTACTCTTCGGTCGTGCCTTTCCAGTACCCGATGTTCGGCTCATTCCAGAGCTCCCAGTACCACGACTCCACTTCCTGCTTCCCGTACCGCTCCACCGAATGCCTGACCCACTGGTACACCAGTTCCGCAAATTTATCGTAGTCTTTTGGCGGGTGGGCCCAGCCGGTATAGATATCGTTGTAGTTGTCGCCAGGCTTCCAGTAGTGCCGGTAGGGCTGGGGGTTTGTTGATAGGGCCTCAGGCATAAACCCAATTTGCGCCATGGGTTTCATGCCCCGCTCTATGTACGTGTCAAAAATCTTGTCAACGATGGTCCAATTGTAGATGGGCTTTCCGTTGGCATCTTCGGTATAGGCGTTGGTGGAGCCCCACTTCAGCGCCGCCTCCCCGTCGCCTGTTACCAGCAGACCATGCGTCCTCACAAATACAGGTACTTTGCTAAGCTGGGAAATTTCGCTGAGCAGCTTCTTTCCATCCTTCATGTAGGTATAGTTAGGCTCATCGTAGCCAAACCACGCCCAGATCGGTTTAGCATCGCCCAGTTCTTTAGTGAGATCAACCCGGATGGGAACAGCTGCGGAAGCGGTGCTTTGGGCCCGGCTGACGTTGGCAAGCAGGAGTAGAAAAAGAGCCGGTAACAGGCGGATAGGGAGGAAGGAGTTGGAGTGCATGGTTAGGAAAAGTAGAAAAGGACTACCCTTAAAATGTCAGTACGCTCCTTTTATACTATCTGTTCCTGCACAAAAAAGCCTCCCATCGTCACGAAGGGAGGCCCTGGCGGGAGTACTGTATAACCTATTAGCTTAAAAATTGAGCTGAGCCTGTAGTCGCAGGAGGCTTCCTGTCTGGAAGTTGTTCTGCTTTTGAAAATCTTCGTAGCGGCGGCTTGAGATGGTGTACATGGGTACCAGTTCAAAATTCTTGATGGGCTGCCACTCCACGCCAATTTCCAGTTCACGTACCAGGTAGCTGCGGGCATCCCGTTCGTGCTTCTTACCGCCGTCGTAGTACTGAGCCCTGATGAATGGGTACAGGAGCTGATCTCCAATGTTGGTTTTGTAGTTGAATAGCACGTACCCACCCGTCAGTTTCTGAACTTCAATGGTCTCCGTTGCTTTGTTAAATTCCGGTCCACGACCAATGTTGTACTCCGTCTGGATACCAAAGGGCTTTGGGTACAGGACAAAGGTAGCCGCTACCCGTTGATCGATATAGTTAAGGTCCTCTACAAACTTAACCCCCTGGCTTACATTTGCTCTGGGTATGGCGTACTTACCGGTATATCCCTGAATCCCAGTTTCAATGATTTGGTTTCCTACTGTAAAAGGATAGGTAAACCGTGCTACCACGTGACGATTTTTGTTCAGTTCCGGTGTATTGGCGGTCTGTCCATTGTAGATACCAAGGCCGAACATCCCGTAGTCGCCGCTTCCTTTGAGACCGGTACTGACCAGTTCCGAAAATATTCTTCTGATCCGCTTGGGCGCCCAGTAAAACATGACCCCCAGATCCCGCTCATTGGCTATGGCACTATTAAGGGCATCGTTCCGGTCAAGTGGTATCCGGTTCTGGCTCGACTGCATGTTTTCGAAACCAAAAGGTATCTTACTTTGCCCGATCCGGAATCGAAACTCATTGTCATCATCCAGCCCCAGGTCAAAGTACATATCTCTTAATTGTGCAAAGTGTAGCCGGTCAGAAGAGGGACTATTGGCAAAGTCGGGTTGTATGTAGAAGTATATCCGTTTGTGGATCTGACCAAAGAAAATAACCCGGGTACGTCTAATAAAAAATCCACCATTGCCACCCCAGGATCGGTCACACTGTTCACAACCCAGGTCGGGGTTGGTTTCGAAAAGGCCGTTGTACCGTACCTGGGCATAGCCTCTGATCTGAATTGTTTCAAACCATTTTTTAGGAGCGGCCGGTACGACAGGTTGGGGGGGAGGGGGCTGTGTACTCGTTGAGTCACTTTGGGAGTACCCCAATAGGGGGACTAGCAGCAAGGCTACTGAAAGTAATCTTACATTCATCAGAAACAATTCTTATATGGGTGTCAAGTTGTGTTTAGATTTCCAAAGTGCAATTCTGTAAAGCACTGCAACTGGAAATAACCACGAAAGTAGTGAAAAAATACTACTTCATGCGTAGTAGGTAATTTGGGTTTGATCATTAGAAGTTTTCAAAACTCATCAGATCGGTAACAAGAGGAAGTGAAGTAAACACTGAACTTCGAAAATGATATACCAGCAGGCAGGGCAAGGGAATGTACACGCGTTGTGTAGTTTAGGGTAGATCGTTAGATAAAAAAACAGATATTTATCCCAGTGTTTTGGCTGGAGCACGATGAGCGGATCCTACATTAGGTGAGCTATTTAGTAGGAATCTCTACTCCTTAATCTGCGATAGGCCTATTTGTTTGAGATGATATGGCATATATATTGCGGCTAAGCAGAGGCGAGCCAAGCCAGATTATGATTGGCCTCGGTGCTGCTGAATGTACTGAAAAGTAACTAAGTAACTTGTACCCTCTGATTCAACACAACTACTCCCTATCTGCACATGCGTACCTTGATCCTTTATTGGGGGCTTTGCCTCCTGTCATTTGCTTCATTAGCCCAGAAACAAACCGTAGAATTTGGTAAGATCAAACCGGAAGACCTTCATCTGAAGGTATATCCCAAAGACTCGTCAGCCGATGCGGTAGTTCTGTATGACTTTGGCGAAACAGACTTCACAATTGTAGGAAACGAACTTTATATCCGGACTACCTACCACGAGCGTATCAAGATCCTGAAGAAGTCAGCGTATGACCGGGCTAATGTACATCTGCAGTACTATTGGGGTGGAAACAACAAAACAGAGATTATAACTAACATCAAGGGCTATACCTACAACCTTGAGGGGGGAGTAGTCAAACAGGAGGGTCTGACCAAAGATATGATCTTTGATGAGAGATCTTCTGAAGGCTTGTCTTCACGAAAGTTCACTCTGCCGAACGTAAAGGAAGGGGCGGTTATAGAGTATACCTACGAGTTCATGACTCCGTGGACTATTGCCAATAATCCTAAGACCTGGAATTTTCAAAGCAGCTTGCCTGTAGAGTGGAGCGAGTACCGTATCACTATTCCGCAGACCCTCTACTACCGCATGCTCATGTCGGGCTACCTGCCCCTGGACATTAGCGAAAATCAACCGGTGAATATAGATCTGCAAAGGCTGGGCTCCCGGGCAACCAGCTACCGCTTTGTCGTAAAGAATGTACCTGCCTTTCGGAACGAATCTTATATTACTACTTACTCTGACTATATATCAAGGATTAATTTTGAACTGGCTCGCGTTGATGCACCAGGTGTCCTGATCAAAAACTTGTCATTAAGTTGGGAGGACCTGAACAGTACCCTGCTGAGCAGCGAGCAGCTGGGCGGACAACTCGAACGAACGGGCTTTCTTAAAGACGCAGCCAACACTATTAAAGCGCAGACGACAGATACCACCGCTCAGCTGGCTGCAGCAATGAAATACCTTCAGCAAAATGTCAGATGGAATGGTGAAACCAGTATCTACTCCAGAAGCCTGAAAAAAATACTTGAAAAACGGGAAGGCGACTCGGGGGATATTAACCTGCTATTGACGGCTCTGCTAAGAGAGATGGGCTACGATGCGCATCCGGTTATACTGAGTACCCGCCAGCACGGACGGGTTGACAGTACCTTTGCGATGATCAGGCAGTTCAATGCTCTGGTTGCTCACGTGTCACTTAAAGGCAAAGATGTACTGCTGGATGGTACGGATGAGTTTCTGAAAGTAGGTATGCTACCCGACTACTGTCTCAACCAGGTAGGCTGGCTGCTGCATCCGAAAAATGCCCGCTTTGTTGCCATCAAACCGACCGAACTGGACCGGGAGTTCGAGAAGGCAGAACTGACCATAGGGGAAGACGGCGAACTAAAGGGTACCTTCACCAGGTCGTACGGAGGCTACGGCGGCTGGAACGCCCGAAAGAAGTACAAGGCAGAGGGGGAAGCTAAATTTTTGACATCAGTCAAAGAAGCAAGGCCCTCCTGGGACATCACCAGGACTACCATCATCAATCAGGAGTCCGTTAACCTGAGTATGGATGCGACCTACGAGCTGAGTATGACCGATTACGTGACGCAGGCCGGAGATATGCTGTACCTGAAACCCATGCTCTCCGAAGGCTACACCGAGAATCTACTGAAAGCGGAAACGCGTGCCTATCCGGTAGACTTCGCCTATCCTATGGAAGAAGTATTTGTGGCTACCTACCGGCTACCTGCCGGGTATAAGGTTCTGGAGCAACCCAAGCCTGTTGTCGTAAACCTACCCAACAACGGTGGACGCTTTTTGTACGCTGTGAACGTAGATGACAAGCAGGTCACGGTAACAAGCCGCATTCATGTAAGAAAGGCTGTTTTCTGGGCTGAAGAGTACAGTATGCTGAAAATGTTTTACGATCAGATCATCGCCAAGCATAATGAGCAGATCGTCCTCAAGAAAGCTAACTAATATACCTCTATCACTCCACGCTATGCGACAGTACCTATTACCAATACTCCTTCTGATTATAACCCGCTCTGTTACGGTAGCACAGAATTATTCTGCCTTATCCATACCCACTGCGTTACAGATTGATGCCCATGCGGTAGTACGTTATCAGGATACCGAGTTTCACGTCAGGAACGCGGGTGAGGCCGTAACCCGGGTAAAAGGGGCGGTTACGATCCTGGACGAGCAGGGGGAGGTCTACGCCACGCTGGCTATCCCCTACAGCAAGTTCATTAAGATTACAGACATGGAAGCCGAGCTCTATGACGTCAACGGTCAGCGGGTGAAGCGACTCAAGCGGAGTGATATCGAGAGCTACAGGACCAACTCTGGTAATAATACCATTGACGATAGCTACGTTAAAGCGGCGGTATTGAAGCATACGCACTATCCGTATACCGTAGTGTACTCCTACGAGTACACTACCCGCAACATGATGTTTTATCCCATCTGGAAGGCCTATCCGTATTCGCTGAAAGGTACCTCTGTCCAAAGAAGCTCTTTTGTCGTATCCATGCCCGCCGGACTGGCACTTCGCTACCGGGAACAGAACATGCCCCAGCCGGCTGTCGTGTCTGAGAAGGATGGCCGAAAGGTATACAGCTGGGAGGTAGCCAACCTACGGCCTTTCGAGACGGAACCCTACGCACCTAACATAGAGCTGTCGCTACCAATGGTCTATACAGGCCCAACAGATTTTGAAGTGGAGCTGTACAAGGGCAAATTGACTACCTGGAAAGATGTTGGTACTTTTTATCGGGAGCTGAATAAGGATCGCCAGACGTTACCAACTACCCTGGCCACTACCATTCAGGATGTTACACAAGGAGCTACTACACCCCATGAGAAAGTAGAGAAGATCTATGAGTATCTGCAGTTGCATACCCGCTATGTCAGTATACAATTAGGAATAGGAGGGTGGCAGTCGATGCGGGCAGAGGAGGTCGCAGCCAAAGGCTACGGTGACTGTAAAGGCCTGACTACCTACATGGGAGCTATGCTACAGGCAGCAGGCATTAAGTCGTATCCCGCCCTGGTACGTGCCGGTGAGGATGAAGATGAGATAAGGGCTGATTTTCCTTCGTTTCAGTTCAACCACGTCATCTTGTGTGTACCTGCCGCTAAAGATACCCTCTGGATTGAGTGTACCAGCCAGACTAATCCCCTGGGCTATTTGGGTAGCTTTACTTCCGATCGCCAGGTGCTTCTGATCACGGAAGAGGGAGGTAAACTGGTACGAACGCCGACTTATCAACCCTCTGACAACCTGCAGCAGCGCCAGGCTCGGGTCAAACTATCTGATAACGGCGAAGCCACCGTTATCATGAACACCCTGTACACGGGCCTGCAGCACGATGAGCGTGCGGGTGTACTACACGCGCTGGGAGCCGAAGATCAGAAAAAGTGGATCTTAAAGAGGCTCAGTCTGCCCAGTGTTGAGATCAGGAACTTTGAGTTGAAAGAAAGCCGGAAAGGAATGCCGGTAGTCGAGGAAAATCTGAATCTGTTTGTACGAAATGTCTGTACCCGAAGCGGAACCCGACTCTTCCTGACCCCCAACTTACTCAACCAGGTCAGGAGTACCCCAGCTCCCAATACTGATCGTAAATTCGATTTTGAACAGCCCCTTCATTACACCGATGAGGATAGTATACAGTTTGAGCTGTCCGAAGGCTATGCAAGTGAGTACTTACCTCAACCTGTAAAGATAGAGTCCGGTTTTGGCAGCTATGAGTCTTCGGTGATCCAGTCCGGTAATACGATTACCTATGTGCGTCGGGTTGTGATGAAGAAGGGGCGCTATCCCGCAGCTGAATACAGTGCCTGGGTGGACTTCCTTAAAAAGATAGCCAAAGCCGACAAGAACCAGGTCGTGTTGGTGAAAAAGTAGCAATCTGATCGATCCGCACTTATTCATGACCAGGTAGGTACACTGCAGGTTCTCTTCTTTCAAGCCTGTACTAAGTACAATTAAAGCTGAAACAGACTAAATGGAATAGACTTTAAGTTAATATTTCAACTTAAAGTCTATTCCGCAAAAAGTAATTAATACTTACTGGTACTGTATTTTTGGGCAGTAGAAAGTGCTGATTGCTTTGCTAAATTGCCGGGCATAAAGCAGGCAACTGCATTCATGATTTATAGTATCACTCTAATTCGTCTAGTATGAGAAGTAACACTTCATCCATCTTTGATACATTACAAGCACAGCCTTCGGCGGTTGACTGGCAGCAACTCCTGAAGGATGTGATTGAGGCCTTTGATTGTACCACCGGTACCATTCACTTTCTGGACGAGAGGAGCCAGCTCCTCAAGTTGCAGGCGCAGCAGGGGATTCCTGAGTTTCTGCTGCCCAAGATGGAGGCAATACCCATTGGCAAAGGTATGGCCGGCATCGCCGCCGAACGTCGTCAGCCTGTAGAGATGTGTAACCTCCAGACTGATGAATCAGGAGTAGCACGGCCCGCCGCCCGCGAAACCAAAGTAGAGGGCTCCATAGCGGCACCCATGATGCTGGATGGTGAGCTGCATGGGGTGATAGGTATAGCCAAGCCCTTTCCCTACGACTTTACGGAGGAAGAGGTAAGTGAGCTGATGAAAATAGGGGAAGAGATAAGCCGCTGCCTGGTTAGAAGTAAAGCTTAGGTCTATTCTTAGATGTAAGTATATAGAACACCGGCAGATCCCAAGCCGGTGTTCTAGTTTTTACAGGAGACAGTTTTAGGTACCACCGCCAGCTACCTGTACTCAAAAGGCACATCGGATGTGCCCAGGGCAAACAACATTTACCTACTCCTGGTTATAACTGCACCACACAAAGTAGATACCTATTATGAAAGACGCCTATAGTCCGATCCTGCGAAACCAGAAAATCAATGTTGGCTCTACGGAGCGTATCCTGTCCGTACTGGGTGGTTCGTACATGCTGTACGATGCCCTTACCAGCGGAAAATCCAGTATAACCGAGGCTCTGTTAGGAGGGTACCTGCTGTTCAGGGGTACCACGGGATACTGCCCGGTACACGGTATGATCGAAGATCGTCCGGCGCAGGAGCACAGCCAGAATATCAACATCCGCGTCAACATGACGGTCAATCGCAACCGCATGGACGTCTATAACTTCTGGCGCAAGCTCGAAAACCTGCCACTCTTTATGAGCCATATCAAGAAGGTAAATGAGCTGGACAAAATCAATTCCGAATGGACTGCCAAGGGACCGGGTGGTATCGGTAGCGTAAGCTGGAAGGCCGAGATCGTAAAAGACGAGCCGGGCCGCCTGTTAAGCTGGCGCTCCTTACCTGACTCCACCATCGAGAACGCCGGAAAGGTAGAGTTTCTGGATGAGGGAGCCCTGGGTACTACTCTGCACGTAGTAATCACCTACAAGGCACCACTGGGAGTACCCGGCAAAGAATTGGCCCGTCTGCTGAACCCCATGTTTGAGGAGATCGTGAAGGACGACGTTCTGAACTTCAAAGCTTATATGGAAACTGGTGAGACCCTTACCCTGAATAATGTAGACGGTACAGACGAAGGTATGCTGGAATAGACAAGAGCCTGAATAAAAAACGAGGAGCCGGCATTCATGCCGGCTCCTCGTTTTTTATGTATAAAATGAATGGCTTTATCTATACGATCAGTAGCCCGTTATCCCGCAGTTCCTTCCAGACGTAAGATTGTTTCAAATCATCAAAGTTGCCGAGTCCGGCCTGTTCATAGCGGGCCTTTAACTGCTGTAGCGACAGGGGCTCGTGCTGTCCAATGGCTAACTGCGGCAGTATCTCTACCAGCCAGTCGGCTAGTAGCACGTTAGTAGTGAGTCCCCAGTGATTTTTCTTGCTGTAAAATTCAAGTTCCGCTATCTCCACTACCTGTTTCCCCTGCTTTTGCTCAAATACCGACAATGAGGGCTGTCCTCCCAGCCATACGGCCAACGCATTGGGGCGTGCCTGTCCATCTGTAGCGTCGCTGATACAACGCTCAATGTAGTTGGGTGGTATGGAGGTAGGAGGTACTTTGAAATCAAACCATTTCTTAAGCGGCATATCAAAACCTACCCCGTGCATGTAGTTGAAGAGGGACTTGCGGAGGCCTTCGGCAAACAGGTCATGATCAGCCCCCGTTGGGTCGTCGTGGAAAAGGTCGTTATCGGCAAAGCCGCCAAAGTCGGGGCCTATGCGCATTACATCAAACTCCGCCGGATGTAGCCCCACAGGACTGTGGGCGGTCATGGCAAAGCGGTGCCAGAATCCTGATTGCACTACTCCCAGTTGGAATAGCTGACGTACCATTTCCAACGAGTCTATGGTTTCTTGCGCGGTCTGGGTAGGGAATCCATACATTAGGTAGGCATGTACCATGATGCCCGCCTGCGTGAATCCATCGGCCACACGGGCTACCTGCGCTACGGTTACTCCCTTTTTCATCCGCTCGAGCAGGCGGTCCGAGGCTACTTCCAGTCCGCCCGATACGGCTATGCAGCCGGAGGCTTTCAGGAGCTGGCACAGGTCAGCCGTAAAATTCTTCTCAAAGCGGATATTGGTCCACCATACTACCGTCAGCTTACGTCGGATGATCTCCAGCGCCAGGTCACGGAGCAGGGCCGGAGGCGCGGCTTCGTCCACAAAATGAAACCCATTCTGCCCTGTTTGCTCAATGATCTCTTCGATGCGGTCGCATAGGAGGGAGGCCGTAACGGGTTCGTAACGTTTGATATAGTCCAGCGATATGTCACAGAAAGAGCACTTGCCCCAGTAGCAGCCGTGGGCCAGGGTCAGCTTGTTCCAGCGGCCATCACTCCACAGCCGGTGCATAGGGTTGACGATTTCGATCACCGATAGGTAGTCGGGCAGCGGCAGATCGCTATAGTCGGGGGTACCCGTGTCGCGCTGGGCCACATCCTTTTCTTTGGCTCCGTTGTAGTAGATGACCTTTCCGTCGGTACGGGCAAATACCCGTTTGAGCTCACTCTGTTCCCGCTGGCCCGACACGTACTCCAGCAGATTGATGAGCGGCGCTTCGCCATCGTCGAGGCTGATGTAATCTATATAATCAAATACCCGTGGTTCGCGCAGGGTACGTAGTTCAGTATTGGCGTAGCCACCCCCCATTACTACCGCTATATCGGGGTAGTGTCGCTTGAGGTACTGTCCACATTTGAAAGCCCCGTACAGGTTGCCCGGAAAGGGTACCGTCAGGCATACCACCATAGGCTGCCACTGCTGGACTTTTTGTTCGAGCAGGTCCACTAAGATGGAGGAGATGAGTGTATCAGATGCCTGTAAAGTAGCTTCAATCTCATCAAAATGTGTAGCGGTACGCCCCAGCCTCTCGGCGTAGCGGCTGAATCCAAAGTGAGGATCTATGGCTTCCTGAATCAAATCCCCAAGGTCCTCTAGATACAGTGTAGCCAGGTGACGTGCTTTATCCTGAATTCCCATAGTACCAAAGGCCCAATCCAGCTCATCGAGCTGTTCGAAGCGCGAAGCCTCAGGCAGGTAGCTCCGGTCACAGATGCTGTGGGCCAACGTAGCGTTTTTATTCTGCAGAAAACGAACCACCGGATCAATGGTACTCATGTACTCGTCGCGCAAGGCGTAGATGCGGTAGCTGTTATCAGATAGTTCGATATCCGAAGCTTCCAGATCCTCAAACATGCGTCGTAACCCTTTGGAAGAAAACAGCTTCAGGATCACCTCTATACCCAGATCGGCTTGGTGTGACTCGTAGCCTTTGGTGTTCAGAAAGCCTTTGAGATAGGCCGTGGCCGGGTAGGGGGTATTGAGTTGGGTAAACGGAGGGGTAATAAATAAGATCTTCTGTTTCAAGGCGCTACTCATTCTGCTGTGATTCGGTTGCAAAGGTAACGTTAGTTTTTGATACTGAGGTTCCTGATCCGTTGAGAGTTCCCGGAAAAGGAAGAGACTGGCTTGATTTTTTTGCAGATACTGATGTTCAAAATATTTTTCACACTTCAAGCAAACCACTATGAAAGCAGCCGTTTTCCACAAGATTGGTGATATCAGAGTAGACACCGTCGACGATCCGCGCATTGAAATGAAAGGCGATGTTATTCTGAAAGTAACGTCTACCGCCATTTGTGGCTCTGACCTGCACATTTATGACGGATTCTTTCCCCAACTGCGCAATCAGATACTGGGCCATGAGTTCATGGGAGTAGTAGAGGAGGTAGGTCCAAACGTAAAAGATTTGAAAAAGGGAGATAGGGTAGTAGTACCTTTTCCGGTTGCCTGCGGGGGATGTTTCTTTTGTAACAATGACTTGCATACCCATTGTGAAAACTCCAATCCTGAGTTCTATGGTCCCGAAGGGAATATGCTGAATGGAAAAGGAGCTGGCTTATACGGATATACAGATCTCTACGGAGGCTACGCCGGCGGACAGGCCGAGTACGCCCGTGTTCAGTACTCTGAATTCAACGTACGTAAGGTGCCCGAAGGCATGACCGACGAGCAGGTTTTGTTCCTGACCGATATATTCCCCACGGGTTGGGCGGCGATCGACTGGGCTAACCTGAAAGGCGGCGAAACGGTAGCTATATTTGGTTCTGGGCCCGTAGGGCTGATGGCGCAGAAGGCTGCCTGGCTGCAGGGTGCTAAGCGTGTGATCGCCATTGATCCGCTGGACTACCGTCTGGATATGGCTAAGAAAAACAACAACGTAGAAACGCTGAACCCGCATAAGGTGGATGTGATCGAAGCCATCCGGGAGATGACCTCCGGTAGGGGAGCTGATGTATGCGTGGATGCCGTAGGTACCGAAGCCGAGCGCAGTACCATGGACAAAGTTAAGGCTACCCTGCTGATGGAGAAGGGCACCAATAAGGTAATGGAAATGTGCTTTGAGGCGGTACGCCGCGGAGGTACCGTTACCGTAGTAGGCGTGTACGGTAGCCCGTATAATAACTTCCCCGTTCACCGGATCTTTGACAAAGGGCTAACCATCAAGATGGGACAGGCTATGGTACAGCGTTATATCGACCACCTGTTTGATCTGGTGAAGAATGAGAAAGTAGTCCTGAATGATATTATCACCCACGAAATTCCCCTGATCGAAGCTTCACATGGATATGATATATTCAAGCATAAGCAGGATGACTGCGTGAAGGTGGTACTGAAACCCTGATACTAGTTGATTGCTCATTTCAACTAAAAAGCCCCCGACCAGATTTCTGGCGGGGGCTTTTGAATAGCTGACCTTATATACTATTCGGTAATCTCTATGGTATAGGAAGCCGTAAAAGTACCACCGCCCTGGAGCCTGATGATGCCTTCTTTGGTTTCGAGGTTCTGATCGGTGTCATGGCTGTCGGCCACACCGTGCCAGGGCTCCAGGCATACATAGTCACCTTTGGGCTTGGCCCAGATACCTAGGTAGGGGAAGTCACTGAAATACAGGGCCACCACCTGATCCGATTTCCTGCTCTTAAGACTAACCTTAGTGGATTTTAAATCTTTGAATACCAGTGCATCCTGATCAAATAACCTGTGGAATATAGGCAGATTCTTGGTATCCTTCAGTACCTGTTCGGTTTCGCCGCTTAGCAGTCCTTTATCAGTCAGCATCCAGCGAGATACACTTTCCCTCTGATCAAATTCCAGGTAGAAGTCATCGTAGCTCTCGCCACTCTGACGCGGACACCTGAAAGCTGGATGACCACCTATCGAGAACAGCATCGTATCGTCTCCCAGGTTTTTTACCTCATGGTGTACAATAATGCGGTTCTCTTCCAGGGTATAACTGATGTTGAACTCAAACCGGAACGGGTACGCCAGCAGCAAGTCTTCGTCGTAGCTCAGCGTGAAGCGCAGACTGTTATCGCTACTGTCGGTTAGCTTTACCTTTGGGTTGTTCCGGACGAAACCGTGCCGGTTTAGCTGATAGCTGTTGCCCTTATAGTGGTAAGTACCTTCTTTTAGTTCACCTATGATGGGGAACAGTACCGGGGCATGGCTGGGCCAGATATCCGGGTTGCCATCCCACAGGTAATCCATTCCGGTAGTCACCGACTGGATGCGGCTTAGTTCAGCTCCGATTTCCTTGACAGTAATCCTGAGCAGGTTGTTCTCAATTGTATGCATGTATGCTAATAAGTAGGATTGCTATGGATCTGAAGAAGCTTAATCTTCATCATTATCCCAATCCCAACGATTTCCACCTTTTTTGCCTTTATTCCGGTCAAAGCTGCCCTTGCCGCCTTTACCGCGGTCAAAGCCACCATCCTTCCGGAAGTCGCCACCCTTTCTGGCGGGACCTTTCTGGGAGCTTCCACCCCAGTTGAAGTTATTTCCGGAGCTTTGTCCACCGCCTCCCTGGGAGCCGCTGCCGCTGTTACGGTCAAACGTTCTTCCCTGGTAGTCGCCACTACCTTTCTTAAAGTTACCGTTGTCTGAGCGACTGCTGTCAGAGCGACTACTGTCTGAGCGACTGCTGTCAGGACGGTTATACCCGCTATCCGGGCGGCTACTGCCGCTATCAGGACGTGGGCCACTTCCCTGTGGGCGCGGACCGCTTCCTTGCGGACGAGGTCCACTTCTTTCCGGGCGACTATCGCCGCCACCGGTACGACCCGGTTCTTTTCTGAATTTTGATTCATTCACAACGAGCGGACGCCCGTCTATCTCTACACCATTCAATTCAGAAATGGCGTGTAAAGCCTGCTGTTCGTCGGGCATTTTAACGAAGCCGAACCCTTTATTCTGTCGGGTTTCATGGTCGATGATGATCTTTACAGAGGATACTTCTCCGTACTTTTCAAAGATCTCCTGCAATTCTCTTTCCTTTATTTTGAAGGGAAGGCTGCCCACAAAGATGTCCATTTGTAGTTTGTAGTTAGCTAGATATGTTTTTTTCTGTAAATGTAGCTTTTTTTGTATTAGATAGAATCAGCAGGTATTTACAATATTTGGAAGACCTGCTGCGCCACCGTTTACCCTTACCTCTATGCGAATAAATCTTACTATTTCAGCCTGGCTCCTGCCTTTGTTGCTGATCCTCTATTCATGCAATAAAAAGTATACCACACCCCAGGCAACTGATACAAATACACGTCAGGTATGGATGACTCATCCGGCCGGGCAGGTCTTATTTCAGAAACAGGAGCTATCAGGAGGGGAAGCTACTGCTGGTGCCGGTGGAGTTCCCACTATCACGATAGACGGCAGCCAGACCTTTCAACCCATTGAGGGCTTTGGCTATACCTTTACGGGAGGCAGTGCCATCCTCCTCAACCGGATGAAACCCGCAGCCCGGGAGGCCCTGCTCAGGGAGCTGTTCAGTACCTCAGGGAATGGGATTGGCGTCAGCTACCTGCGGTTGAGCATCGGAGCATCTGATCTGAGTGATCGGGTATTCAGCTATAACGACTTACCAGCCGGACAAACTGACCCGGATATGACCCGGTTCAGCCTGGAACCGGAGCGGAAGGATCTATTGCCCGTACTGAAGCAGATACTGGCTATCAATCCGGACATAAAAATAATGGCGTCGCCCTGGTCGCCGCCCGTCTGGATGAAGACTAATGGCAGTTCCAAAGGCGGGAGTCTGAAGCCCGAGTTCTACGATGCCTACGCGAAGTACCTGGTGAAGTACATACAGGAAATGCAGAAGGAGGGAGTACACATAGATGCCATCACCATTCAGAACGAACCCCTGCACCCCGGCAATAACCCCAGCCTGCTAATGCTGCCGGAGGAGCAGGCCGCCTTTATCAAGCGCAGCATGGGACCGGTCTTTTCGGAAGCGGGCCTCAAAACTAAGATCCTTATCTACGACCACAACGCCGACCGCCCCGACTATCCCATTACTATCCTCAATGATCCGGATGCCCGGAAGTATGTACATGGCTCAGCTTTTCATCTGTACGGTGGTTCCATCGAAGCGCTTTCGGAAGTACATCGTGCCTACCCTGACAAGGCTATCTACTTTACTGAGCAGTGGGTAGGGGCGCCGGGCAACCTGGCGGGTGACCTGCCCTGGCACGTCAAGAACCTGATCATAGGCGCTACCCGCAACTGGTCACGAACGGTACTTGAGTGGAATCTGGCTTCTGACCCCCACCAACAGCCGCATACCGAAGGAGGCTGCGACCAGTGCCTGGGAGCCATTACCATTGCTCCCAACGATGAAGTAGTTCGCAATCCCGCTTACTACGTCATAGCGCATGCCTCCAAATGGGTACGGCCTGGCTCCGTCCGGCTTGGGTCCAATGTACCTGCTCAGCTACCCAATGTAGCCTTCCGAACTCCGGATGGAAAGAAAGTACTGGTCGTGCTGAACGAAGGGCAAACCAGCCAGACATTCGCTATCAAATCCGGAGGTAAAGCCATATCCGCCACGTTACCGGCTGGAGCGGTGGCTACATATGTATTGGAGTAAGGGCTAATTTTTTAATAGGAATTGACTGGTTGAGCCACTCAAAGGAGCTGTATTCTTTTCGAAGGAATAACTGTGACATCATCTACTGACCAGTCAGTACTTCGGGTAAATTGTTTACTTTGGTAGGAAAATTCTTGCCCTACTAACAATACTTCTATCCATTACATGAAAAAAACGCTCCTCTTTCTGGGACTGGCGGCTCTGCCTCTGGGGCTTAGTGCTCAGAAGAAAAAAGCAAAGACACCAACTGGTACAACTACTACGACCAGCCCTTCCGTTGCTAATTATGACACGCTTTTCAAAGCTGTAAAATGGCGTAACATTGGTCCATACCGAGGAGGTCGTTCGGTAGCGGCTAGTGGAGTCATTGGTGATCCGCTGACGTACTACATGGGTACCACAGGTGGCGGCCTCTGGAAAACCACCGATGCCGGCGTTTCCTGGCAGAATATCTCAGATGGTTTTTTCAAGACGGGTTCTGTCGGAGCGGTGACAGTGTCCGAGTCAGACCCGAATGTAGTGTACGTAGGGATGGGTGAACACGCTCCGCGCGGAGTAATGACCTCCCATGGGGATGGCGTCTATAAATCAACCGATGCCGGTAAAACCTGGACAAAACTGGGCCTGGACTTGACCCGCCACATTGCCCGCATCAGCGTACATCCTACCAATCCGGATATCGTATATGTGGCGGCGCAGGGGGCGCTGCACGGGCCTTCGCAGGAGCGTGGTATTTACAAATCGGTCGACGGTGGCAAAACCTGGAAGAAGGTTTTCTACGTAGACGAGAACACTGGTTGCGCGGACCTGAGCATGGATATGACCAATCCTCGTATCCTGTACGCAGCTATGTGGGATCACCGTCGTCTGCCCTGGCAGATGGTTAGTGGTGGCAAAGGAAGTGGTATGTACAAATCAACCGACGGCGGCGAAACCTGGACTCCTATCCAGAAAGGACTGCCCAAGGAACTGGGTAAAATGGGCATCTCGGTATCACGGGCCAATCCGGAGCGGGTATATGCCGTGGTGGAATCCGATACTGAAAAAGAGCAGGGGGGAGTGTTCCGTTCGGATGATGCCGGCAAAAGCTGGACCCTAATCAGCAAAGACCACCGCACCGTACAGCGTGCATGGTACTATATCGAGATATTTGCTGACCCTAATAATGAGGATGTAGTGTACGTGATGAATTCACCCGCCCTTAAATCGATTGATGGCGGTAAGACATTTAGTCGCGTATTTACAACAACCCACGGCGACTACCACGACCTCTGGATCAACCCTAAGAACAGCAAAAACCTGGTAAGTGCCAATGACGGCGGAGCGGCGGTTTCCTTCAACGGGGGGCAATCTTTCTCCTTACAGAATGGAATGCCAACGGCGCAGTTTTACCGCATCAGTGCCGATAATCTGTTCCCGTACCGGGTGTACGCTGGTCAGCAGGATAATACCTCGGTCATGATCACCAGCCGCACCACTAACGGGAGCGGTATTACCGACAAGGACTGGGAGGCTTCGGCCGGTGGTGAGAGTGCGTTTCTGGCGTTTGATCCGGATGCGCCCCGCTACGTGATGGGAGGCAGTTACCAGGGTACCATTGAATTGCTGGACCTGCAGAATAAGGAGGGCAAAGGCGTAATGGTGTCTCCGATCCAGTACCAGTCGGTCAAGGCGAAGGACATGAAGTACCGCTTCAACTGGAATGCCCCGATCATTTACTCCCAACGCGAAAAGGCCTACTACCACGCCGGTAACGTTGTGTTCAAAACTACTGACATGGGTAAGACCTGGGCACCCATCTCTCCCGACCTGACCCGTGGAGACACAACTAAGCTGGGACTGGGCGGTGCTCCGTATACTAATGAAGGAGCCGGTGGTGAAAACTATGCTACTATCTCGTACCTGCTGGAGTCACCGCAGGAAGCGGGTGTCATGTGGGCAGGTAGTGACGATGGACTGGTACATATAACACGTGATGGCGGAAAGACCTGGACCAATGTAACACCGGTAGGGCTGGAAGAAACCCTGATCAACAGCATCGAGGTATCTCCGCACGACAAGGCTACCGCTTACATCGCGACCACCCGCTATAAGGTCAATGATTTCAGACCATCTATTTACAAAACCACCGACTACGGCAAGACCTGGACCAAGCTCACGAACGGTATCCCGGACGGAGCATTCACCCGGGTAGTACGTGAAGATACGCAGCGTAAAGACCTGCTCTTCGCCGGTACCGAAACAGGTCTCTATGTATCTTTCAATGGAGGTACTCAGTGGGCGCCCATGCAGCTGAACCTGCCCGTTACGCCTATCACCGACTTGAAAGTACATCAGAATGATCTGATTGCGGCTACTTCGGGACGATCATTCTGGATACTGGATGATCTGGCCCCATTCCGTCAATACAATGAAAAGCAATCGAAGGAAAGCCTGATGGTATATACCCCGGAGGATACCTACCGGGTGTCAGGTCGTAGTACGCTGGATAAAGTAGAGGAGGGTGAGGATGCTTCGATTGGAGTAGGTAGCTCCGGCTCGGTGGGTACCAATCCGGCCACAGGAGTAGTCCTTTACTACCAGTTGCCCGCCAAAGTAGATACCAGCCTGACCCTGACCATAGAGGTATTAGATGCGAAGGGTGTGGTAGTACGCGAGTACAGCAGCAAGAAAGATGAGGAGTTTGAAGAGTACCCCGGTGGACCTTCCCCTGATCCTACTTTGCCTATGAAAGCCGGCCTGAACCGCTTTGTGTGGGATTTGCGGGCGGAGACACTTCCGGGTGTACCTAAGGTATTCATCGAAGGCAGCTACGACGGCCGCAAGATGGCTCCCGGTGCCTACAAGGCCCGATTTACTTACAACAAGCAGAGCCAGACTGTCACTTTCAATGTGCTGCCTGATCCACGTATCAACGCCACTGCCGCGGATTACGAAGACCAGCAGAAGACTATGATGGCTATCGAAAATGGCGTGAAAGACATCCACGAGTCGGTGCTGAAAATGCGTAAAGTACGCAAGCAGGTGAGTGAGGTGGTAGATCTGCTGAAAAACAAAGCAGACATGAAGGACGTAACCGATCAGGGTAAGGCTCTGGTGAAGAAACTAAACACCTGGGAAGAGAAGCTGGTGCAGAACAAGTCACAGTCGAATGATGACGTGATCAACTTCCTGAACATGCTCAGCGCCGATTATATATTTGTGCGGGGTGAATTGGATACCAATGTACCTTTCGTTACCAACGGACAGAAGCAGAGGGTAGCCGAGCTGGATGCCCAGTGGCAGAAGCTGAAAACTGAAATGAACGGGATAGTGAACAAGGAGGTAGCCGCTTTTAATACCCTGGCCAAGCAGAAAGGCATCGAGAAGGTAATCGTGTCTTTGTAGATGCGGTTGCAAGCCGCCAGCAATTAGCAGTAGCTATTTCCTGCAAGCAAAAAAGACCGGACTGTTAATCAGTCCGGTCTTTTTTTTGCTCATAAACTCATATACTTCCTACTCATACTCTTCTAAAAGTGGCCTCTGACCGCCAGGATGAAGTTACGGCTGGGGGCGCTGACACCGCTGGCGAAGTAGCGATAGTTGCGGTCAAGGATATTCTCACAGGCTAGTTGCATCGTCAGGAACTGACTGACCTTGTATGAGGTGCGAAGGTTGAGTGTCCACCAGGCGGGCGTTCCCTGCGGGGTGGCAAAGGCTTCATTATCTTCCGCTCCCAGCCGATAATCCTTGATCCGCTTCCAGCCATTGTACAGGGCAAAAAGCTCCGCCCGTAGTGCCGACCGCTCGTACTGGAGGCTGGTCCTGCCAAAGCGGGGTGGGATATGATCCAGGGGCGTGGTGGCACCGTTTTCCTCCAAGACTCGTCCGTAGGTGTAGTTGTAGGTATTTCGCAGATTTAGGTCCTGACCTATTTTAACTAGGACGCCCAGATTATAGCCCTGTACATACGCCTGCTGCTTGTTCTGATTGGCCGTTACGCGGCTAAGTACACCATCGTATTCGATTAGGGATTGGCCACTGAATCTAAATGCATCCGTTACGATAGCATCACGGAGCCAGGTTTGGTAGGCGGTGGCTTCCAGCCAGATGCTACTACCTATGCGCTGGTTCCCCGACACTTCCAGATTATAGGTGTACTCAGGACGAAGACCGGGATTAGGTACTACCACCAGACCCGGTTGCGAATCAAATACTTTTCCGAGGTCATCTACATTAGGACTGCGGAATCCGGTAGAGCCGAGCAGGCTTAGCTTGGTACCTGCGGAAGGGAGCCATACCGCCCCCAGGTTTCCTGTTAGGTTACCCGATTGCTGATGAGCCTCGTCGTAGGGAAAAGGAAAGAATTCCTTGCTTCTGAACTGCGCGTCCAGCTTAACGAGCGAATACCGCAGTCCCGCATTAAGGTAAAACTGCTCCGATACCGCCCACTGATCTGTCAGGTAGGCTGCCATCCAGTCCATGGTGCTGCCACCGTCGGGGTAGCGGGTATCTGTGGGTACTATGGCGTTGGTGACGATATTACGGCTGGTGGCTGTCGATAAGACCTGATTAGAGACCAGTTCCAGTCCGTAGCGCCAGGTATGTGATCTCACTGTCTTCTGAGCATCCGCGTTGAGGCTGTACACATCTACATTCTCAACCTGCGACTTCAGGTTGTTGCTATTCAACCGACGACTGTTCCGGCTCTCCTGTATACCCTGAAAGGCCCCCATTACCATCAGGTTATCATAGAAAGTCTTGCTTTTGAGGTTAAGTTGGTAGCTGGCCAGGAAGCGTTTTTCGGGGCCGTAGTACCATTCGGCAAAGGCAGGAGAGCCATTGCTGTTGCTGACTTGAGTCAGGCGGTCGTAGCGGGACACGTTCCCCGTGGTGGAGAACTGCACATTCACCACATGCTCGACCCGATCCGATGGCTTGAACAGGAACTTCTGCAGTATATCGTGCTGCCGGTACGCCGTACCTACCTGCACGTTGGGATTTGCGTTGGTTCTTACTACATCCGCATTATTCTCCCGCTCCACGTAAAAGGACCGTTTTCCAAAGTCAGGATAGCGGTCCAGCCGGTTTTTTCCCTGCTTGATATCACCAAACTCGGATAGGGTGACGCTGGTGAAGGAGCCAAACTTTTTCCCGCCTATACTCACGGTACCATGCTGGGTAGTCTCTTTGTTCGCGCTCGAAAAACGGGTCAAAAGAGAAGTCTTGAGTAGTAGTCTGTCGTCGGTGGATAGGGTAGGTTTACGGGTTTGGAAACTGATTACGCCACCGAGGGCATCACTGCCATACAGGACCGAACTGGGGCCAAATAGTACCTCCACCTTATCGAGCGCGTTATTGTCAATACGGAGGATGTTCTGAAGGTGTCCTCCCCGGTAGATGGCGTTGTTCATGCGCACCCCATCCACCACGATGAGTACCCGATTGGCCTCAAAGCCACGAAGTACCGGACTGCCCCCACCGCCCTGGCTCTTCTGGACGAATACGTCCCCGCTCTGCATCAGTACATCGGCCGAGGTCTGGCTATTGCGGAAGGCTAGTTCGGGTGCTTGGATCTGGGTAATCTGAAAAGGGAGAGTTCGCTTTTGGGAAGCAAATTTGCCGGCCGTTACCACCAGCTCATTAAGTTGGAGGGTGTCCTTTTCGAGCGTCTGCGCACTTGCCAAGAAGGGTACTATAAGCAGGCCGGACAGAAGTAAATATTTATACATGTTTGTATTCATTCAACACATCAGTCCTGTACCAGATCAGGCAGAGCATGGTAGGTAGGCTGATATCCAAAGGAGGATTCTTTAAAAAAACAATTTGACTGACGCTTCCAGTCTGGAAGTGACTTCAGTATACAAAGCTAAGGAATAGAAGCCGGTATTACTGGAGGGCACCTCTTTTTCCTAATTCGATCACTTCCATTCCAGGTATTTTGCCATTATCGAGGGTAAACCTGAGCGCCGTACGAATCTTGTGAAATCCCTCCCTTCCGGCTGCTCCGGGATTGATGTATAGCATATTGCGGAGCTTGGGGTCACGCATGACGCGCAGGATATGGGAGTGGCCGCAGACAAATATATTGGGGGGATCGGCCTGCAGCGCGGGTTTTACCTGTGGGTTGTATTTAGGAGGAGCTCCGCCTATATGCGTCATCCATACCCGGAATCCTTCCAGGTCATAGTAGAGGTTTTCGGCTGCAAGTGCCCGTACCTCCCGCCCGTCAATATTACCCGATACAACCCTGAGAGTCTTAAAGGCCTGCAGATCAATGATGATTTTGGCGTCCCCTACATCCCCGGCATGCCATATTTCGTCACAGTCGGCAAAGTGCTCGTACAGTCGCTCGTCGAGGTAGCCGTGAGTATCAGATAAGAGTCCTATTTTTAGCATGCGTGGTATTAAATGAAAATTATATATTTCGTAGAAACTGTTGGATGTTCAGAACAATAGTCGCAACTTTGGTCGTTACATAGTATCCTGTTTACCTACAAAGTAATCAGATTGCATCTCTTTATCAAAACCAGACTAAAACGAATGATACGTTCTAAAATAGCCGGTATCGGCCGCTATGTACCTGAGCAGGTAGTAACTAACCACGATCTCACGAAGCTCATGGATACCTCTGACGAATGGATTCAGGAGCGGACGGGAATCAAAGAGCGTCGCTACGCCAAAAAACACGAAGAGACTACGACCACGATGGGTACCCGTGCGGCCGAGATAGCCATCGAGCGGGCCGGTATCCAGAAAGAAGACGTAGACTTTATCATCTTCGCCACCCTTAGTCCCGACTACTACTTTCCGGGTTGTGGCGTGCTGCTGCAGCGGGAACTGGGCATTACCAAAACTGAAATAGGCGCTCTCGATATCCGTAACCAGTGCTCGGGCTTTATCTATGGTCTCTCTATCGCTGACCAGTTCATCAAGACCGGCATATACAAAAATATCCTGCTGGTGGGCTCTGAGATGCACTCTATGGGACTGGAGTTTAGTACTAAGGGGCGTAACGTGACGGTAATCTTTGGTGACGGAGCCGGAGCCGTGGTGCTGCAACCGACAGAAAAGGAAGATCAGGGTATCCTGACTACGCACCTACACTCGGACGGTACCCATGCCGAGCAACTGGCCATGATCAGTCCGGGTAGCCACGGTGGTTATCACCTGGGTAAGGAGAACTTCGGATTTCCGGATGTGGAGTACGGTGAGCTGTTTATCTACCCCAACCTGATAGACAATAATAGCTACTACCCTAATATGGACGGTCAGTTGGTATTCAAGAATGCTGTGCAGAAGTTTCCGGAAGTGATAAATGAGGCTCTTCAGAAGACAGGCCTCCAGGCTTCGGACATAGATATGCTGGTACCTCACCAGGCCAACCTCCGCATCAGCCAGTTTATCCAGGGTAAACTGGGGCTGCGCGACGATCAGGTTTGGAATAATATCCAGAAGTACGGCAACACCACCGCTGCTTCTATACCAATTGCTCTCTGTGAGGCATGGGAAGCCGGAAAGATCAAAGAAGGAGACCTAGTATGTCTGGCTGCCTTCGGCAGCGGCTTTACCTGGGGATCGGCGCTGATACGGTGGTAATCCCATTATTGATTGAGTGATTTTGAATGAGCGGCCAGAGGAGCTTCTTCCGCCGCCGCGGTGATTTAATATGTTAGTGATTGAGTGGATTTAAAAGATAGTTCATTCACTCAATCACTAATTCATTATTCACTCAATACAACCTGAACGGTAGCTCTTTTGTGCCTTCGGTGGTTAGTAGCCGGATGGTATATTCGCCTGGGTCGGTTAGGAAAGTTAGCTGCTGTGGGCCTTTGGTTTGCGCCTGATTAGTAAGGAGTTTGGTAGTTTTACCTGCCTTGTCCTGCAACTCGATACTGACCGTTTGTGGGGTTGCTATATAGTAGTCGAGTACGTATTTCCCCAAATCCGGATGTTTCAGTAAAGGTACCCTTTGGGTCTGTTTATCAACGATATACATATAGTAGCCCGTCGGGTAGTCAGGATTTCGGATTCCCATTTTGGGTAATGCCTGCTGCATCTCTTTAATCTTTTCTCCCAGCTTCCACAGTAATCCGGAGCGGTAATTTTCGATCATAATGACGATAGGTCCCTGATCAATAGCCAGATACTGGTTGGAGTACCAGCCCTTGTGCTTGTTGTAGGCATCGAAGAATCCGTAGTCACCAAACAGCCGGTTACCTTCACGCCGATACAGGTGCATCAGTACCTGCATGGAGAAAGCCGGGGTGTATGGGAATGATGAGAGGGCCGCCGTGGGCGTAATGGTACCGTTGTCTTCTTTTGGGTTGTGAGCCCCGTAGAATTGGTGGTTGTCGCTGGCGGTGAGTCCCCAGTTTTCTTCGGAGTAGCCATACTCCTTAGGGGCTTCGTAGATACAGTACGCGCGGTTGATCAGCGTGTGCTTGACGTTCAGGTCCCAGTAGTTGACATCTTCATCCTGCATCCACCTGGGGTCGAGGCTCAGGTACGAGTAGTGGGCAAAGAACAGCGGCCCGCCGTAGTCGAAGCCGATGGGGAGTCGGTAGCCTACGAACTCCTTGCCGTTGATGTAGTGCCAGGGTTCCGCTTTCTTCCAGGTATTGACGTACACCTCAGGTGTAATGGGATGGGTAGGCGAAGCCAGCGCCAGTACGTAGGTAATAAAGCACTCATTGTAGCCGCCGATGGCGTGGTTCATCTGCCAGCCGTAGTTGGGCGACCAGTGCCACAGCAGCTTGCCATCGTGCACATACCAGTTCCACTCGACGCTCCGCCACAGGCGATCAATACGCTGCCGTAGTTCAACTTCCTGGGCCGATTTGCCATCGAAGTACTCGCGGGCTACCAGCAGTCCGTTGATCAGGTAGGCCGTTTCGACCAGGTCGCCGCCGTCGTCGTACCGGCTGAAGGGGACTACCTTTCCGGTGCGGCCGTCGAGCCAGTGCGACCAGGCTCCGTGGAAGCGATCCGCTTTCTCCAGAAAACGGGTTATCTTCAGCATTCTTTCAACAGCCTGCTGCCGGGTGATCCACTGCCGGTAGGTACCTACCACCAGCGCCATGATCCCGAAGCCCGTCCCGCCACTGGTGACGATATTGGGCGTGGCTGTACGCTCAGGTATCAGGCCTGACACGGGATGAGCAAAGTCCCAGAAGTACCGGAAGGTCTTTTCCTGTACTACATTGAGGTATTCGCCCTGCTCGGTGGGGGGGTAAAAGGGAGCTATATCTTTCTGGGCCTGCAAGGTAGTACTTGCCAGCAGCAGGCAGCAAATAGAAAGTATATACATGGAGTAACGCATAGGGACCAGATAGCTTTTAAGGTTGTTTAGGGTTTAATTAACAAAATCATAATGCAGCAGATCCTACTGCTGACTACTATTTGGGCTTTTATTAAAGAGACGAATACCAGCAAAATACTAACCATTTTGTAGTCTGATAGTTGGTAAGGATAGTGGTAAAGGGCAGGATAGCTGTCATAAGAACATAGGGAGCAGGATAGGCTGGCCCCTGAAGATATTCCCTAATAAATCATTTATCATTTACGGATACATAAGAGTTTGTCCATCTGTTCGTTTCATTATCTGTGCTGATAATCAATGCGAACCTCCGGGAAGGTGGGCAGTTAGTTGTATCATAGTATGATCAGCGGGAAAAGGTAGAGGGAGAATAACCTATTAAGTACTAATTGTAATTAGCTCATGAAAATATTGATTCTGTTGTTGTCAGTACTATTTGTAGTAAGTCAGGCCCCTGTTGTGGGGCAGCCGCTGGTATATGATATACTGCTGGCGGGGCGTGACGTAGGCGAACTGAAGATTGCTCCGGCCGAGGGCAACAGTACCAGTGAGAGCCTGCGCGTGGAGGGCGCCATTAATACCTTCTTATACGATGTGGTTTACGTGGGAGAGAATCTGTTTGAAAAAGGTATTCTTAAAACTTCCTTATCAAGCCAGGAGGTGAATGGACGGATGAAGGAAAAGACCAAAACCATACAGTCACAAGGCAGCTATCAGGTAGTATTTGCCGATGCCAAGTCCACTCAGAACAGATCGCCGCAGCTTCCTCATCCCATCAATCATACCGTTACCAGCCTTTATTACCGCGAGCCGGTCAATTTCCGGCATGTCTATTCCGAGCGTTTTGGCAAGATGTGCCCTGTTCGTAAAGTAGCGGCCGGACTATACGAAGTCACCATGCCCGACGGCAAAAAAGCCACCTACCACTACCGGCAGGGCCAGTGCCACAAGGTAGAGTCCGAGATAATCGGGATTGGGCTGCAGTTTAAGCTGAGGGAAGGAACGGCTAGCAGGTAAGGGGCTATCTCTTCAAGGTCATAAAGCAGCTTCCGTAATCTTCATTCTCGTCCCGTAATACAGGTGGTACGCTGGAGCTTAGTCAGGTATTTAATGTTTTTTTTATTCTTGGAAATCCGTTTGGATATATCCTCAAAAATAAACTGTTCAACCGGATTAGGGTCTATTTTGAGAGCTTGTTGTAGATGGTTTATATCCCGCTCCTGATCGCTGACTATTCGTCGACAGTTAGGTATTAAAGATTGTAAGGATTTGCAGACCTGGCCTTTCTCCCTGCTCTCCTGAAGCAGGGTAAAAGAAGTACAAATTAATTCGATATTTAAGCCACCTCCCTCTTTCATTTCGCTCAGATAGTATACTAATTTTCGGTCTCTTTCTCGCGTTGATGAATACAATGCGGGCGATAAACAAATATGCTTTATCAGTACCTGAGACGCTACCTGCCTGTATAGCTTTATATTGATTTCACCATTGATTTTTTTCAGGTTCGAGTTATACTCTTTATCCAGTAGGACTTTATCCTGGCTATAAGTGCCCTGTATTTCTTCTACACCATTAGATGGTAATCCTACGCTTTTCAGAAATCTGATCTGGTCTTGCATCAGGGAATCTGATCTTACTTCATTATCCTTATCATATTCAAATTGTAAACTCAGAAACAAACCTTCTAAGTCTATTTCTTCATTGGATAGGGTATCGGTAACTACAATCAGATTGGAGCAGGTACCATGTAGATGGGTGAGGCAAATCACGATGGTACATCCGATAAGCAAGGCTAATGACTTTTTCATAGGTGCAGGTATTGGGTGAGTAAATGGGTGGTCGTTACCTATAAATGCGCAGGGAAAGTGTTACAGGTAATGGTTTTGAAGAAAATACGGGGTGACAATAACCAGTCCTTTTTACCTGCCGCAAGGCCTCCTTCAATACCTTACTTCATCCGGCTTCCACACCACTTTGGCTTTGTCCAGTTGTGCCCAATCTTGGGTGAAGTCTGTATGAGAGTTATAGGTATAGGTAGAAGTAATTGTTTCGCTACGGGTGGTCCGGGGCAGGAGTGGCTCTGTGAACGTGAGTGCTATGTAGATAACGCTGCCTCCGGTGGAATCCGAATGGTGCAGAAACCCGATAACAGACTTCACGTTCTGCTCTGATCTATTGGTAATACTTATTGAGTAGTAGACCTGTACAGTAGAGTCGCTGTACTGGGCCGTGATATCCCGCAGTTGTACATCCACTACTTTCGCAAGTTCTTCGGTACGCTTTTGCTCAGCCTCCGCTTCCAGCGCGGCCTGTTCCTCCTCCCGGGCCTGACGGGCTTTGTCCTGAATCTCCCACAACTGGTACTCTTCCCAAAACTGGCGGTAGGTTTTTCCTTCCAGTTTCTCCTCCGTAAATGACATGAGCAGCAGGTACTGCGTGATGGCCTTATAGGCAGTAGAGTCAGGTGTATCGGCAAGCAGGATGGCCTGCAAATCTGTTGCAAGCGTCTTCTCGCAGTACGTCCGGTCCAGCGGGTCAGTCACTGCAACGAGAAGGAAGAGTAGGTTTAGTATTAGTGTGTGCATACAAAGTTAGGTGTAAGTATCAATGATTAGCCTGAGCTGGAGTAGCTACTTAGCTACAGGATTCGCTCCTCTCAATTTACTATTAAGTTATTTAATATAAAAGAAAACTAAATATTTTTTGGTGTTCTCTTGACCGTTAACTAAAATTTTAGTTAAATTTAAGAAAAATTAACACACTGGATTGCAACGATTAGTAAGTTAATGCCGACTTTTAGCCATTATACACCGCTCTAAACCATCCACTCTTGAAAAAAAATCTCCTTCTCCTGTGCTTATGTATCATAAGCGGGGTCTCCTTTGCACAAAACACCGGACGATTCAGTATAAAGGGTACTGTCGTTGATTCAGCCGGTGTAAAGCTACCTTTTGCCACCGTCATGCTGCTGCAACCACAGGATTCATCCCTGGTTAACTATGGCCGAACCAACGATGACGGTATTCTGGAATTTAAGAATCTTAAGCGCAGCAAGTACCTGCTCAAGGTCAACTACGTTGGGTACTTGCCTTACCAGCAGGTAGTAGAGCCAGCCGATGGACCCGTAACCGACATAGGTACCATATCCATGAAAATCCTGAATCAGGACTTGTTTGAGGTAGTAGTCAAGACGGCCCGGGCTCCATTGAGTATACGGGGGGATACGGTGGAGTATAACGCAGCTTCGTTTAAGGTACCACCCGGCTCTTCGGTAGAGGACCTGCTGCGACGCCTGCCGGGTATGCAGATCGAGCAGGATGGTACCATCCGGGCACAGGGGCAGGAGGTCAAGCGTGTAACGGTAGACGGAAAGCGTTTCTTTGGAGACGATCCCAAGATGGCTACCAAGAACCTACCAGCCGAAGCCATCTCCAAAGTACAGGTATTTAATGGGAAAACGGAGCAGTCACGCATTACGGGAGTAGATGACGGGAAACAGGAAAAGACCGTAAACCTCGAGCTCAAAGACAGCCATAAGAAGGGCGGTTTTGGTAAGGCTACCCTTGGGGTCGGAACCGACTCACGGATGGAAGGCAAGGTCAGCTACAACCGCTTCAACGATAAGCAACAACTCGCCTTCTTTGGTCTGGGCAACAACACCAACCAGAGCGGCATGTCATGGGATGATTTCCAGGACTTCCGGGGGAGTCAATCGTTCAACTGGGGCGATGACGGCGACTTTGGATTCAGCAGTGGGGGAGGCATTCGATTTATCAGTGGTGGTGATGGGGACGAAGAAAGCCTCACCATCCAGGGCGGGCGCGGAGGCCAGGACCGGGGCTTTACCAAGAACTTCGCCGGTGGTGCCAACTACAACTACGATACCAAGAAAACCAAGTTTAGCAGCAGCTACTTCTATAACCAGACCGACCAGACACTTGATGCCTTCTCGAGCCGAGAAAACTTCCTTAACAGTACTTCGTTCCTAAGTCAGGATGACAACCTCCGCCTCAACTTCAACGGCAACCACCGGGGGAGTCTGCGCTTCGAAAAAAACCTTGACTCACTGAATACCCTGGTACTTATTAGCAACTCCCGGTTGGGACAGGGCAATAACTCGTTTAGCAGCTTTCAGCAGTTTTTTCGCGAAGGCAACACCCTTACCAACCAATCCATCCTGAACAACATCAACCGCTTCAACTCCTTCTCAATGGGCAATACGGCAATCTATCGCCACAAGTTCAGGAAGAAAGGACGTAACTTCGCGGCCAGCCTCGGGTATAACATCAATAACTCGAATGGCAATGCTGAACAGAAATCGGTCAATGAGTTTTATCAAAGGGCCGGTCAAGATTCAACAGAGTCGATAACCATTAACCAGTACAACCAGACCCAAAGCTTACGTACTCAGTTTAAGGGAAGCCTCCTGTACGTAGAGCCATTTGCCAAGAAGTTTTTCTGGGAGACCTTCTATAACTTTAGCCTCCGCAACGACGAGGTAGACCGCGATGTATACGACCGCAGGTCCGAGAATGAGTTTCGGAACGAACAGCTGAGCCGCTACTACACCAACGAGTTTATATACAACCGCCTGGGAAGCAGCGTGAGGTACTCGTTCAATGGCCTGAACCTGACTGTAGGTCTGGCGGCTATCCAGTTTGATTTGCAGGGTATGTTTGCCAGTGACCAGACAGCTGCGCAGTCTGGACGGGTAGACCGTAAGTACTTTACCTGGGCACCTAACTTATCACTCAACTACGACCTGAAGAACAACCGATACCTGTACGCCAACTACAACCTGAATGTCAACGAGCCTAACATCCGCGACCTGCAGCCCATCGTAGACAACAGCAATCCATTGTATATCCGTGAGGGTAATCCGGACCTGCTACCGCAGTCCAGCCATAGCCTCAACGCCGGGTTCAACTACTTCAATCCGGGTAGCTTTACTCAGCTGTACATTGGACTTAACTACAACTACTTCGTCAATCAGATTGTATATACACAGCAGGTAGATGAGAACTTCATCACCCGCACCCGGCCTATCAACATCTCCGGCGGGAATTGGATGGGATCATACATGGGATTTGGCTTTCCGCTGAAGAAGACCAAAGCCACCCTGAATATGAACGGAGGGGTAAACCGATCCAATAACCTGACCTATATCAACAACGTCCTGAACGAGACCAGTACCAACAGCTACAATTTTGGGGTACGTATGGACCTGACGCCCAGCGATAAGTTTACATTCTATCCATCGGCTAACTGGAACCTGAGCAATACCAGCTACTCAATCAACTCCGCCCAGAATCAGAAGATCGTAAACGGTACCTATAATGCCGAGATGAACGTGAAGCTGCCCGCCGAAATGTTCTTCAACGGACGCTTCAGCTACCGGAGTTACGTAAACAAGCGGTTCGGTTTTGACCAGCGGCAGCCTATCCTGAACCTGTCGGTGTACAAGATCGTCCTGAAAAACAAGAAAGGGGAGGTGCGCTTTACGGCCTACGACGTATTTAACCAGAACCGGGGCATTACGCAGTTTGCAAGCCAGAACTTCGTATCTACCGAGCAGGTTCAGACGCTCGCGCGGTATTACATGCTGAGCTTTACCTATAATATGCGTGGTGTGACCGGTAGCGTACGCCGGAGAGGATTCTTTTGATGGTGAATGAGCGAATGAATCTTAAAAAATTCATTCGCTCATTCACCTCAGTAATACCATATAGTAATTAAAGCTAAAACCTAACAGCTATCAGCTAATAACTTACAATGAAATACATAAAGACACTACTACTGGTACTGCTCACTACGCCGTCGTGGGCACAGAAGATGGAGGGGGTAGTTACCTACGAGCGGGTGCAGTACCAAACCAAAATCTACTCCCGCCTGACGTTTCTGAGTCAGGAAGAGAAAGACCGGATTAAAATGACCTGGGGCAATGATGATGAGTGGAAGACCAAGATGAAACTGTTCTTCAGCCCTACCCAGAGTAAGTATACCTACTTCAATACGCAGGGACAAACCGAAGATGGTAACTACTCGTGGCGGCAGGATGAGTTTGAGATCTACCGGGATTTTGAGAAAGAGAAAAAGACGGAGATCATCGAAATGCTCGGCCGGACTTACGTATTGGAGGATTCGCTGAACATGCCCCGCTGGAAGATCATGAATCAGATCAAGGACATAAACGGGCATGTATGTATGATGGCCGTTACGGAAGATACTATCCGCAACCAGAAGATTACGGCCTGGTTTGCCGATGATATACCCGTACAGGCTGGACCTGAGCGATATTACGGACTACCTGGGCTGATTATGGAGCTAAACATTAACGATGGTGATGTCATCATCACAGCCACCAATGTTGAACTCAAACCGGTGGCCGAAGAGCTGAAGCTGCCCAAAAAGCTGAAAGGCCGCAAGATCTCGGATAGTGACTATGACAAAATCATATCCACCCATATCCGCGACAGTATCAAATCGCACCGAAATCCTTACTGGGCTATACGTTACTGACAGGTCTTACATAAAGGCATTTAAAAAGGGCTCTCCTTCGGGAGAGTCCTTTTTTGTGTTATTTATACACTAAGAGCTGAGGCCGCTGTGATGAATAGGCTTTGTATAGAAAATGGTATTATAAATAAATTAGAATTTTATCTTGAGCTCGAGGCCTTTACTAACTAAAATTCAGAGACTTATTAAGCCTAAAGTGCTAATACAGGTAAGCTAATAAATTGATAATCAATATTAATTTACAAAGAGCAAAGGAACTTTACAGGCAGGTTATAAGTTGAAAATTAGGAGTTTTTTTATGTAATATCAGAAGAATTTTAGGGTAGTTGCAGAAGTAATACTTCTTTTTTGAAGAAGGTACATTAAATTTGTATTGCCCAAACGTCACCAGATTAGCTGGTGAATGATAGAAGCAGATTATAAAACAACCTGGTGCTTTTTTGTAGAAAACCAATTTTTTCAATCTAATAACTATTTATAAAACCTCCTGATCCCATGCAAAAAATAATTATTGCGATTGCAGTGGTCCTAACCCTCGGCTCCTGTGCAAGTAAAAAGAAGATGCTTGCTATGGAAACAAAAGCTAATGAAATTCAACTACAACTTGACAAGGCGCGTGCTGACCTGAACGACTGTGACACCCGGACGGCTGGTTTGAACGAAAAGCTGAAAACCAGAGAAGACGAACTGGCCAGCCGTAGTGCCCGCGTAAAAGAACTGGAAGATCAGATGGAGTTCCTGAAGAAGAACAACAACCAGCTACTGGATCGTATGGCTGATCTTTCGATTGTTACTAAAGAAGGTGCTGAGAGTATCCGTAAGTCAATGGAGACTATGAACCTGCAGGGTAAGTACATCCAGAACCTGAACACAAGCATCCAGCGTAAGGACTCCCTGAACATGGCGCTGGTGATGAACCTGAAGCGCTCACTCCAGGACGTTAGCGACGAGGATGTACAGATCGAAGTGAAGAAGGGTGTAGTATATGTATCCCTGTCTGACAAGATGCTGTTCCACTCAGGTAGCTACATGATTACTTCAAGAGCCGAAAACGTGCTGAGCAAAGTAGCCAAGATTCTGAATGATTACAAAGAGATCGAAATCCTGGTAGAAGGTCATACTGACAATGTACCTTATCGCAATGACAACCTGGTTGATAACTGGGATCTTAGCGTGAAGCGTGCTACTTCGGTTGTACGTACTCTTCAGGAGAAATACGGTGTTGCACCGTCTCGTATGATCGCTGGTGGACGTGGTGAGTACCTGCCTAAGGCTGGTAACGAAAGCAAAGAGAACCGCAGCCAGAACCGTCGTACTGAGATCATCATCACTCCTAAATTGGATCAGTACTTCAACCTGTATACTCCACAGGCTGGTAAATAATCAGAAGATATAATATCTCTTTTTGACCATAATAGTAGGCCCGTCAGCATCGCTGACGGGCTTTTTTTATACTTACTGGTAGAGCAGCTATATAAGTTGCTAGATGTACTGATAAGGCAGATGGTAGAACAAATCTAGCTCTTACGAACCCGGATGGTAAATGCTTCCGCCGGATTCCGGACCAGTAGTTGTTCAAAATCTGTATCGGTAAATCCCTCCTTCTGCAGTAGGGGGAACAGCTTGTCAAAAATACCCGTGAAGCCCACAAAATCTCCTCCGTTGGGTTCGCCGGGGCGGTACCAGCCGGCATCGTGCGAAATCAGTACCCGGTTGAGGTGGCCCTTGTCCTTCATGGTTTTGATCCACTCGGCGTACTGCTCATGATTGCCGGCACCAATACCGTCCAGACTGATCCAGGCTCCCTGCTGGGCGGCCTTACTATACGTTGACTTATCTGATTCGCTCTGGGCGTGTACCCACACAAAGGCTGATGGATGTACCCCCTGCTTTTTGAGTATTTCTATCTCTTCAAAAGCGGTTTGGGCCGGGCCGGTATGGGAGCAGATAGTGAGTCCAGCTTCCAGATGGGTCAGCGCGGCCGCGGTAATTAATTTGCGGTGTAGCTTGGAGAGAGGGCCGCTGTTGACCCCAATTTTTATGAAGCCCGGTTTGATACCTGTATAGCCTATACCATTAAAGCTTTCTCTGATCCAGCGGGCGGCCAGTTGCTCGGCTGATTCGGTCTGGGTCCAGGGTGGCAGGTACTTGTTATCTGAGGCACCGTAGTAGCCGGTATTGGTCAGGATCTGTAAACCGCTCTGCTCCGCCAGCATTTTTAGCAGCTGCACATCACGTCCCAGAAAAACCGGTGTACATTCCAATATGCTTTTTACCCCCTTCGCTTTCACTTCCATCAGATATGGCAATACCTTTTTTACCACCTCTTCACGGTTCCAGCGATCCATACTGAAGTTATCAGCCCCGATAAAATCCACCAGAAAATGTTCGTGGATGAGCGTCATGCCCAACGACGAAGAGTAAATGGGACCATTGACGGTATGGAGGACTTCTGATTTGTCGGAAAAGCTTGTAAGACAGAGTGGAGTGGCTGCGCAGGTTAATAAAAAGTCACGTCGGGATAGCATACTTCTTATGTTTTATTTTTGGGAAGGTAGAAAAAAATCAAAAACTTCTTCCATTTTTAGCTGGTATATGTACTAATGAAAATTGATATTTAACTATTTCTCTATGCAAAGACTTTTTCCTGCCTGTTCTAACAGACTACTCCTCCTTAGCCTCCTTTTGGGCTTATCTATCTTACCACTCTTTGCCCAGACCCTGACCGAAGCTTCCCCCGAAAGTGTCGGTATGAGCACCGAACGGTTGCAGCGAATCGAGAGCGTCGTTCAGGATTATGTAAATCAGCAACGGATTGCAGGTGCCGTAGCCCTGGTGGTACGCAACGGGAAGATCGTGTACTACAAAGGCATCGGCTACGATGATATGGACACCAAGTCGCCGCTGAAGCGGGACGCTATTTTCCGCATTGCCTCGCAGACCAAAGCCATTACCAGTACGGCTATCATGATGCTATATGAAGAAGGCAAAATCCTGCTGGATGAACCGGTATCGAAGTATATTCCTTCATTTAAGCAGCCCAAAGTACTGGCAACGTTCAATGAAAAAGACAGCAGTTTTACTACGATACCCGCAAAGCGTGAGATCACCATCCGCGACCTGCTCACCCATACTTCCGGCATCAGCTACGCGGGTATAGGTACCAAAGAGGCCAACGCCATTTACGCCAAATACAAAATCCCAAGCGGCATCGGTACTCCTAATCATAAACTTTCCGATGCCATCAATCTGCTGGGTACGATGCCACTGATCCACCAGCCGGGCGAGAAATTCTCGTACGGACTCAACACCGATGTACTGGGGTACGTGGTAGAGGTTGTATCGGGCAAATCACTGGATGAGTTTTTCCGTCAGCGCATTTTTGAACCCTTAGGTATGAAAGATACCTACTTCTACCTGCCTGCCAGTAAGGCCCCCCGACTCACTACCCTGTACACCCAGACCCGCGAAGGTGCAACGATCAAGAGAGTCGCTCAGGGAGGTTCATCACCTGATTTTCCGAAGGAAGGAGGTACTTTCTTTTCGGGAGGAGCGGGTCTTTCATCTACCGCCTATGACTACGTGATCTTTCTGCAGGCCATGCTCAATGGAGGGCAGTACGGTGGTAAGCGCATCCTGAGCCCTATTACCATAGATATGATGACAGCCAACCAGATTGGTGACATCAACGTAGGAGCCAGAAAATTCGGACTCGGCTTCGCGATTGCTACCGAGAAGGAAGCCGCCCGACTGCCTATATCCGTTGGTACATTTGAGTGGGGCGGTATATTCGGCACTACTTATTGGGCCGATCCGAAGGAAGGCATCGCCGCGCTGATCATGACCCAGAAGTACCCCAACTCCTACGGTGACCTGAGTGATAAATTCAAAGTACTGGTGTACCAGGCTATCACCAAAAAGAATCCCCAGTAGTAGTACCCACCCTTTATGAAGTATAGTCTTACTCCGCGTAGAAGTCTGTTGCTGTTTTTTTTGCTGGCGTTGGGCATTGCCTTGTACTACGTAGTATCGGACCAGCCCCTGGATGAGGCTTCGCCCGAAAGTGTAGGGATGAGCACCGACAGATTGCAGCGTATTGATACAGTGATGAAGGAGTACGTAGAGAAGCAACTTTATCCGGGGGCGGTGGTACTGGTGATGCGGCATGGGAAGCTGGTGTATCATAAAAGTTTTGGCTATAATGATCTGGAAAGAAAAGTGAGGTTGCCAAAGGATGCGATAGTTCGGATCGCTTCAATGAGCAAAGCTATTACGAGTACGGCTGTCATGATGCTGCACGAAGAGGGGAAGTTTCTTCTGGATGATCCGGTGTCGAAGTACATCCCAGCATTCAAGCAGCCCAAAGTACTGGATACTTTTAATGCGGCTGATACGACCTATACTACGGTACCTGCCAGCCGTGAGATTACCATCCGTGACCTGCTGACGCATACCTCGGGATTGAGTTATCCCGAAATCGGCAGGGTGGAGGCCATTGCAATTTATGCCAAACATGATATACCCAGCGGTATAGGTACTCCGCATTACAAGCTTAAGGATGTAATTAACCGACTAGCTACGCTGCCTCTCATGCACCAGCCGGGCAAGCGATTTACCTATGGCCTCAACACCGACGTACTGGGGTTCCTGGTGGAGGTAGTATCGGGGAAGCCACTGGACCAGTTTATGCGGGAGCGTATCTTTGAGCCATTGGGAATGAAGGATACCGGCTTTTATCTAGCCGAAGATAAAGCTTCGCGGCTGAGCACCCTTTTTGCCGAATATGACGAAGGAGGTACTACCCTTGCCGAAACCGGCTACGGCTTCTATCCCAACTTCCCTTTGGAAAAAAGTACTTACTACTCCGGTGGGGCCGGGTTGGTCTCTACCGCTTATGATTATGCGATCTTTCTGCAGATGATCCTGAACGGAGGAGAGTTCAACGGGAAACGTGTTTTGGGACCGGTGACCGTAAAGCTGATGACCTCCAATCAGATTGGAGATATGAACCTGATCTATAAGAAATTTGGCCTGGGATTTTCGATAGCTACCGAGCGGGAGGCCGTCCGGTTACCACCCTCGGCCGGTTCGCTCGACTGGAACGGTATCTACGGTACTACTTTTTGGGCTGATCCGGAGCAGGGAATTGTAGCGGTAATGATGACTCAGAAGTACCCCAATCCCTATGTGGATCTGGGGGAGAAGTTCAGGGTACTGGTCTATCAGGCTATCACCCAGTTAGATTAACCAAAACAGCCCACGTCCTTAGTCGTGGGCTGTTCCTTTTAGTGAGAAGTGCCATTGATTGTATCCTGCATCTCGCTTCGAATTTTTTTCTTGTCGATCTTTCCGACGCTGGTCTTCGGTATTTCTTTGACAAATACGATCCGATCCGGCACGTACCACTTATTCAGTTCGCCGGATTCTACCCGGTCCTGAATGGAGTCTTTGATACTATCGGGAGTAACCTCATCGGTATAGCCCGGTTTTACCACCACCAGCGCGTGGGGACGCTCACCCCATCGTGTATCGGGTAGGCCTACTACGGCTACTTCGACCACCCCCTCGACCTGAGATATCAGATTTTCTATATCAAGTGAAGACACCCATTCCCCTCCTGATTTGATCACATCCTTGACCCGGTCGGCAATAGCCACGTAGTAGTCGGGACCGATAGTGGCCACGTCGCCGGTATGGAGCCAGCCGTTTCGCCAGAGCTTTTCCGAATTTTCCGGCTCTTTGTAGTAGCCCTGAGTCATCCAGGGGCCGCGGGCCACTACTTCACCCAGCGTGTGCCCATCGTGAGGCAGGAAGTTGTCTTGCTCGTCCACCAGGTGCAGGTCCACAAAGGGAGCTATCTTACCGGCCTTGGTACGGTAGTCTAGCTGGTCATCCATCGATAGATCCAGTTGCTCGTCGTTGAGATGTACTACCGACATGATCGGAGCCGTTTCGGACATACCGTATCCCTGCGATACATTGATACCCAGCTTAAGGGCTGCTTTGGCCAGGCCCCGGGTAAGGGCCGAGCCCCCGATGATCACCTTCCAGCGGCTGAGGTCTACCTGCTGTACCACCGGACTATTGACCAGCATATTCAGGATGGTAGGTACACAGTGCGACAGCGTTACTTCCTCCTTGATGAGCAGTTTCAGGAGCATCTCCGGTTCGTACCGGCCCGGGTATACCTGCTTATTATTGAGCATGGTGGCTGCGTAGGGGAAGCCCCAGGCGTGTACATGGAACAGGGGCGTAATGGGCATGTATACATCCTGATGGGTGAAGGGTAGTGCCTGGTACCCACAAAAGAACGTGACCAGTCCCATGGTGTGCATAAACAACTGCCGGTGCGAGAAGTACACCCCTTTGGGGTTACCCGTCGTGCCGGTTGTATAGAAAGTTGTAGCCATGGTATTCTCATCGAAATCCGGAAAGTCGTACTGGTCAGAAGCCCCTTTCAGGAGCTGTTCGTACTCGCCGGCCACCTCAAACGAGGTAGTGGGCAGGGGCGGTTTTTCAGAGCCGTATACCTTATCGCTCAGGATGACAAACTTCTGCACCGTAGTGATCTGATCTTTGATGGCTTCCATAATGGGCAGGAAATCTTCGTGTACCAGCAGCACCTTATCTTCGGCGTGGTTGATGGTATAGAGGATCTGAGCGGGTGAGAGGCGCACATTAATGGTATGGAGTACTGCGCCATAGCAGGGGACGGCAAAGAAGCTCTCCAGGTAGCGGTGACTGTCCCAGTCCATGACGGCTACGGTTTCGCCCGGTTGTACGCCCAGCTCCTCAAGTACATGAGCCAGCCGGCGTACCCGCTTATTAAATTCAATATAATCCATCCAGAACAAATCGCGGTACACGATGCGGCGCTGGGGATTGTAGCGCAGGCTCTGAGCCAGTATGGTCTTGATCAGCAGGGGCTGCTCATAGGCTGATTCGGTACGGGGTATCAGTTTGGTTTGGATCATACATCAGTACATTAAGGGTGAATAACTAAGAAGGTATATGTTGTAATAGCTTTTAAAGGATTTGGTTTTCTTAAATAGCTAATTTATTACCTATACTTGCGTCCCTGATGGCCCGTGCTCCCGGCTGGAAGCCGGTCTGGTTCAGCTTATTTTGTCTGCAACCAGTACTTCCAGACAGGCAGCAGACGGACAGTAGCTAAAATACTTTTAATTCTATTTATATTACCATTATGACTCCTGAAACCTTTCCTTCGCAGGCCATTATAGAGCAAACTCATGAGCTGATTCGCCACTACATTCATCGCACCCCTGTGTTCACCAATAGCACCATCAACCAGCAGTGTGGCGTGGAAGTCTACTTTAAGTGTGAGAATTTTCAGAAGATCGGTGCTTTCAAAGCACGCGGGGGAATCAACGCAGTGCTCTCGCTACAGGAATCCGAACGCACCAACGGCATTACTACTCATTCGTCGGGTAACCATGCGCAGGCTATTGCTTACGCGGCCCGTCAGGTGGGGGCCAAAGCATACATCGTGATGCCTGACAACTCGCCCAAAGTAAAGATCAACGCTGTACTGGGCTATGGTGCTGAGATCACCTTCTGCCCCAACACCCCCGAAGACCGGGAGGCAGCCGTGCAGAAGATCGTAGCGCATACGGGCGCGACTTTTATTCACCCGTTTAATGACTACCGGGTTATAGCTGGACAGGCTACTGCCGCTAAGGAACTACTGGAACAGGTAGAGGATACCCTGGATGTACTGATGGCACCCGTGGGTGGTGGAGGGCTCCTGAGTGGAACGGCCCTGTCTGCGCACTACTTCTCGCCCACAACTGAGGTGATCGCCGGTGAGCCCGAAGGAGCGGCTGATGCCATTCTTTCCTTCAAATCGGGACAAATAGAGCGGGCACCCTTTGTGAAAACCATCGCGGACGGGTTGCTGACCCCGCTTGGTGACAAGACCCTGGCCATCATCAGAGAGCACGTAAAGGAGATACTGATCGTGTCGGACGAGGAGATCGTGGCAGCCATGCGCCTGCTTTGGGAGCGTATGAAGATCGTGGTTGAGCCCTCGGGAGCCGTACCCTTCGCTGCCTTGATGAAGCATAAAGACTTGTTTGCCGGTAAGAAGGTAGGTATAGTACTGACAGGGGGAAATGTTGACCTCGGAAAGCTTCCCTTCTAACCATCAGTAAAGGTGTAGTTGGACGGTTTGAAACAGATAAAGCCTGAGCGGTTAGCTCAGGCTTTATGCTTGGTATCTTGTTGACACATAGCGGAGTATACAAACATTTTTTTTAAGAGGTAGTTGTATGAAAAATGGTATAGTTTATGCTTAAAGTTGTGAAGTTCTCAGGTTGGACTAATCCTTCTTTATTTTATATTATAAAAAGTTAAACATACCTGTCAAGGCATTTAGTATTGCGATGAAATGAGTTGAAATTTATATTTGAGGTTCCATTTTATTCCAAACATAAGTACAACTAAGAATACCTGTCGTATGGCTACATTTGTTAGTTGCCCCGGCCAAAATCAAGCAGTGAATCTGGATAGCGTTGATACCATCACGCTGATTGATACCAACAATCACCAGTACTGCATCGAATTCTACAAAAAAATCATGGTGCAGATTCCGACGCAGGTAGCATCGTGGTCATTTGAATCTAAAAAAGAAAGAGACGCGGTATATAACCTGTTAAAAGCAAAGCATTTCTCGGAGTTGTTGGCTGATACCTTTCCGGAAGGAAGATTTATTCGCTCCGGGGATATCACCAAGTCTAACGGCTCAAACGGAAACTAGAGTACAAAGCTTTATCAGGAGCAGTACATCAGCTGTTTATTCGTTAGTTAGGTTAGAATAAGCACTTGGCATACTCCTGAAACCTTTCCGATTTCTTTTTTACAATATCTTCCTTATAGTCATCGATTTCCAGGGCTTTGATTGGGTTAGTACCCAACAGAGCCACTGTACCGCGGTCTAATAAGGCTGTGTAGGTGTATACATGCCTGCCATCCTGGATGTGGTAGTCAAGTTCGCCATCCAGCCGGAGCGGCTTATGATCATGCAGATATAGTTTGGCTACTTTGGGTTTTCTGAGAGCCTTCGCTCCTGCTACCCGGATGGTAGTCACGTAGGTGGTATCTTTCCCCTTGATCACCCGCGCAAGGTACATCGATTCCTCAATGGGCGAATGGGTAATCGTAGAGCCTTCGGAGGTAGTGGTTTCGATGCCCGGACAGTCGGCCCCGGACACTGATAGAGCAGAATGGGTGGAGGCGGAACTCACGAACAGTTGCACGGAGACTAGCAGGGGCAGTAGCAGTTGGGTTTTCATACGTTGAGCTGATAGAGGATTAGCGGCTCAAATTAATGGATTAGCCCAATATTCCTGCTACTGGTCCCTAATTCTCCGCTATTACTTAGCCAAAGGCTGACTCCACCGAGCCGCCGTCTACTCGGTAGTTACTGCCGTTGACGTAGCTGGCCAGCTCAGAACTAAGGAAGGCAATCACTGCGGCTACCTCCTCGGGCTGTCCGCGCCGGTGTACCGCTATGTGGGGGCGTTTGTTTTTCAGAAACCAGTCTACTACTTCTTCTACGGAGGAGTTTCGTTCCTTGGCCAGTTCTTCCATCATGGCGTTGGTCATGGGAGTCTCCACGTAAGCGGGCGATACGCAGTTGATCAGCAGACCATCGTAGGAGTAAGCCCGGGAGAGGCACTTGGTGAGGTTGATAATGGCAGCCTTGCAGGCGTTGTAGGGGCTTTCTTCTTCGTAGGGTTGTAAGGCGTTTTCGGAAGATACCAGTACCACACGACCCCAGCCCCGGGCTTGCATCTGGGGGATAAAAGCCCGGCATACCCGTATCGCTCCCATCAGATCTATATCAATGGTTTTCAGCCAGTCGTCATCGCTGAGACTGATAAAATCGCCGGCGGCACCCCTGGCTCCGGCGCAGTTGATAAGAATATCTACTCCGCCAAACTGTTCCTGCACCTGGGCAGCCAGTTGGAGTACCTCCTCGTTTTTGGTCAGGTCCGCCGTTATAGCCACTACTTTACTGCGACCCTTGGTGTGAGCCTTCAACTCCTCGGAAGCCTTATCCAGTTTGTCCTGCGTTTTGTCTGTGAGTACTATATTTACCCCCTCGTCGGCTAGTATCTTAGCGGTAGCCAGGCCTATACCTGAGTCACCTCCCGTAATCACTGCCGTTCTTCCTGAAATCGATAAGTTCATGATGGTATATAATAGATGTTGAATAAATCAGTTGAGTAGCTAACCGCCTGATGTAGATTATGGTTATGGATTGATAAAAGAAAAAGCGGCAGATCGGAAGATCTGCCGCTTGCTTTAAGGCGGGGTAGAGAATACTGGTATATGCTTAAACCGTTACTTCTTGGGACAGTCACGTACTAGTTTCTGGAGGGTAGCTACTACAGACTTACCGGTTGCGATTCCGGGTACGGCAAAGGTTGTTTCCTTCGCGTATTTGATTTTGTCGCCGTTGGTGTATTCCTTGATCAGTTCTTCTCCGAAGCGGGTCGGAACAGCCACCTCTACATTTTTGCCTTTCACCTTCAGCGAAACTTTGTCCGCATCTATATCGTACAGATTAAATTCATACAGGTACTCATCTACTTTCTTGTTGCTCTCTTTACGGACAGAGAGGGCCACTTTGCAGGTACTTCCTTCCCGGATTTCCAGCTTTTGCTGTACCCCTACCTGACGTTCGTCAAATCCTGCCAATGAGGTACGTAGCCACGCCAGGTCGTGCGGTGCCTCTTTGTTAGAAGAAGACTTAATAATATACCTCAACAGGTGCTGCATCTGCTTGGCGGTGGCCAGATCAGGTGCCTGCAGGGCCAGTTTCTGGGTGTAGTTTTGCTGCTCCCCGTCCTTACGTACTTCAATGAGTGATTGCTTACCGGCGGTAGTGGCCTCCACCAGAAATACCTGTTTAGAAGTTTCAATCGATACCGATGGCTCCGACAGATCCGCGAAGTTGAAGATGTACTGCTCTTCGGTTGTGCCTTTTTCCTTGGCGGTACGGTGCGAGTAGGTAGCTACCTGGGCGGCCGTAAGCGACTGCTCGTGATTCTCCTGATTGATGGTGAAGTTCTGGACCAACTGGCTCAGTTTGTGCAGTCCATCCTGCAGGCTGGTGGCCTTGGGAAGGGTATGCTCGGAGGCAGTACGGGCCAGTGGGATGGCGGTTTGCAGAGCCAGTACCAAGAGTTGTGCCTGGTCTACATCTTCGGTAGCTATGGATACTGTACGCGCGAAGCCATTCTTCTTACCATCCTGCTCCACACTAACGAATTCCTGCTTTTGCCGTATGTCAGCCTCTACCATAACCTGCTTGCGGCGTACCTGAGCTTTTACCGACGGCTCGTGCAGATCGCCCAGGTCCCAGCCAAACTTCTCCGCCTTCTTTAACCCCTTCTTGTCATACTCTTCGAAAGTAAGCCAGGTTTGGGCGGGGTGCTTGTCGTCAAGTACGAGTGCCTGCTTGAGGGTTACATCTCCCGCGTCTATATTCTGTACATGAGCTACTAGCCAGCTACGTAGAGCCGGTAGTTCGGTTGGGAGTGAAATGGTTTTGCGCCAGGCCGCATCGGCCAGCGGAATGGCAGCCTTAAGGGCCTCTTCAACGGCACGGGCATTGTCCACATCTTTGCAATACAGTTCCAGAACGCTGGAGTAGTCACCCAGAACTTCATCTTCGTACGTTTTGATAACCGGCAGGCTACCCGAACGGGCACTGACCCACATGAGATCTTTGGAGTTTTCGCGCCCCACCAGATTTTTGTCCATCGCACCCAGGTTCAGTACCGCTCTCCTTTTGATGCTTTTTCCTTTGCTGTCGGTTTCTTCGGTCAGTATATTCAGTCGATAAGGCTGTTCAGGGGTATAGCTGACTTCCTGCCGATAAGTCTTCTTGTCGGCTTTTACTTCTCCCAACTGCTTTTTCAGCTCTTCCAGATGACGGACCAGATCACCTCCCTGACCTAGAACAGCACCAGACAACAGGAGTAGCAAACAGGTGGAAAAGCACTGTAAAAAAGTAAAAAATGGACGAGGTACTGGTGTAGTCATCTGTAAGATAGAGGTTAAAGATACATGGCTTTGATTTCAGGGAGCGAATTTGGTAAAATTTGCTGCAACTGCAAATCCCGGTGTGGTATTTGCTAGTAAATCTTACTTATATATCCTTCTCACTAAACACTACACTTTATGTTAAAACCAATCCTCTATTCTGTATTATTATCTGCACTTGTGGTTATGGCCTCCTGTAAGGGCAAGCAAGGTGAAATAGGCCCTCAGGGCGTAGCCGGTGTGGCGGGTCCTGCCGGTCCTGCTGGTACCAAGGGAGACAAAGGCGACAAAGGCGAGAAGGGCGACACCGGAGCTACGGGTGCTACCGGAGCCACTGGTGCAAAAGGTGATAAGGGAGATACTGCAGGAGCCATGCAGTTTAGTGTAGGGCAGGTAGAGTCAGATAATGAACTTCATTTCAACCTGAGTTTTGATCTTTCGTCAGTAGCTAACCTGGCCTCCGTAGAAAAAGGGATGGTACTTTGCTACTATAAGAGCGCTGACTTCTGGTTTCCGGTACCGGGTGTGGTACCTCTCAACAATGGCCGACTGGGTACTATGTTATTTGCTTATCGGATGGAAGGCAAACAAATGAAGGTAGTCGTGTACTCGGCTGACATGAAAGGAAAAGAAACGGCTACTGATATCCGCGTAGTACTGGTACCGGCGCAGAATGCCCGCCTGAGCGCCGATGTTGACTACAAAAATTATCTGGAAGTAGCCAAAGCATATAATCTTCCGCTCTAATCTTTAAAAAAATATCCTTTCAAAGCCAGAGCTCCATCCGGGGCTTTGGCTTTTTTTTATACATAGTATTAGTACTTACTACTACTGTAGTTTATGACTTATTGATGCCTGTTCGTCAGGTACCTGGTGAGTAAGTCATGGAGAAAAGATTAAGTGTAAAGGATTAACTAATTGGTAGGCTGGCATGCTTTTGTGGAGGATGAAGTAAACAAAGTTTTATTTCATCATATTGATAATGAGAAAGTATTTCCTTCGCCTGGCATTACCAGCCGCTATATTTTCAGTACTTACCGGTTGTTACAGTATGAGGCCTTCCAACGGAGGCGGACAAATCAAATCTATTACTCAGGAAAGAAACATCAATCCGGCTGATGTATTGCTTCCCCCCGGCTATACCATTGAGGCCGTAGCCCGCGATTTTACCTTTCCCACCGCCGTAGCCTTTGACAGCCAGAACCGACTACACGTCCTTGAGTCGGGGTACTCCTACGGTGAAGTATGGACCGAACCCAAGCTGATCCGGATTGATAACAATGGTACCCGCACGGTAGTCGCTACCGGTACGCGCAATGGCCCCTGGTCCGGTATTTCCTACCACGATGGCAACTTTTATGTAGCCGAGGGGGGTACCATGGAAGGGGGTAAGATCCTGCGTATAGCACCCGACGGAGCCATCGCTACCCTGGTAGATAAGTTACCTACCCTGGGTGACCACCATACTAATGGCCCGGTAATCAGGGATGGGTATGTGTACTTTGGGCTGGGAACGGCTACCAACTCGGGAGTAGTAGGGGTAGATAACTACAAGTATGGCTGGCTCAAGCGCGAGCCCCGCTTTCACGATATACCCTGCCAGGATGTGGTACTGAGTGGTCTCAACTTCGAAACACCCAACGTCCTGAAAGATTCCACCACCAAAGCCACAACCGGAGCTTATTCACCCTATAATACCACAACGTACCCCGGCCAGATCATCAAAGGCAGTATTCCCTGTTCGGGAGCTATCATGCGGGTACCCGTCGCCGGAGGCAAGATGGAACTCGTAGCCTGGGGACTCCGCAATCCCTTTGGACTGGCTTTCTCAAATGATGGCAGGCTATACATCACCGAAAATAACTACGACGTCAGGGGAAGCCGACCTGTATGGGGGAGTGGTGATGTACTCTGGGAGATTAAAGAAGGTATGTGGTACGGCTGGCCCGACTTCTCCGCCGGTAAACCAATCCGCGACGACGAAGAATTTGCGCCACCGGGTCAGGGACAGGTTAAACCTATCCTGCAACGCTATCCCAATCAGCCTCCCAAGCCAGCCGCTATACTCGGCGTTCATTCCTCCTCCATTGGGTTTGATTTTTCCCGGAGTTCCACCTTTGGGTTTGAAGGCGAAGCCTTTGTAGCACAGTTTGGTGATATGGCTCCAGAGGTCGGTAAAGTACTGGCACCGGTGGGGTATAAACTAGTGCGGGTAGATGTTCAGAACGGTGTTATCAGAGACTTTGCTGTTAACAAAGGCAAACGTAACGGTCCGGCTAGCTGGCTCGAAAGCGGCGGACTGGAAAGACCCGTTTCGGCCAAGTTTGACCCTAGCGGGAATACTCTGTACCTGGTAGACTTTGGTGTAATGAAAGTAACGAAGGCAGGATCAGAGCCTAAGCCCGGCAGTGGCGTAATCTGGAAAATAACCCGGAAGTAATTATGAAAATGAATATAAGATTAGTAGCCCTGGGCGTGGCTTTGGTAGTATGGTGTGTAGTGGTTGCCGGTTGTGCGGCCCGTAAGTCCGAGCCCATCAAAAATGAATTCTTTAAACCAACCAACGCCAGTATCGCCAATGGCGAGCGGGTATATATGGCCAACTGTCAGAAGTGTCATCCGTCCGGTGAAGCCGGTCTGGGACCCTCACTGAATGCCGTTCCGGCACCCCAGTTTATCAAGCGGTTCCAGATGCGACACGGCCTGGGAGTGATGCCAGGTTTCAAGCGTGACGAGATCTCTAAAGAGGATCTGCATGATATCTCCAAATACCGCAAGGCCTGGAAACACTACTAAGTAGGGGTGACTTATTAAAAATAAACTTCCCGAAGGGTGGTAAAAAGTGTACATTTCGTCTTTATAGTATAAAGGTGCTTATACTATCCATCTAATAATGGACGGAGCAGCCTTTGACGAATGTTAAAAGTTACTACCTATTCTATACAAAATGAAAGACAACAGAAGGAAGTTTATTAAAGATCTGGCATTGGGTACTGCCGGTGTAGCGGTAAGCGGAAGCCTTGTTAATAGTATGGCCAACCGAATACCCGCCACCGCCGGTATGTCCGCTAAAAGTTATACAAAAATCATTGGAGCCAATGATCGTATAGGAGTAGCCATTGCCGGTCTGGGTCGTCGCTACGGAGCGTATCTCGAAGCCATCGCTCATAAACCCAATAATGTGGAACTGGTGTACCTGTGCGATGTGATGAAAAAACAGCGCGATGCTGCCGGTAAGAAGTTGTCCAAGATGGTCGATAATACGCCAAAGCTTGAGAATGATATTCGTAAAGTAATTGCCGATAAACAGGTAGACGCACTATTTAACGCTACGCCCGACCACTGGCATACCCCGGGGGCCTGTCTGGCTATGCAGGCGGGGCAGCATGTATACGTAGAGAAACCCTGCAGCCATAACCCTAAAGAGGGTGAAATGCTGGTAGATTTTCAGAAGAAATATAATAAGGTAGTTCAGATGGGAAATCAGCAGCGTTCGGCTCCTGAGTCCATCGAAATTGTCAAAGAAATCCATAACGGTGTCATTGGAAAGCCCTTCAAGGCCATCGCGTTTTATTCAAGCGGTCGGGGTGAAGTACCTCAGCAACAGAAAGCGCCCGTACCCGAAGGGTTGGACTGGGCACTGTGGCAGGGACCGGCTCCGCGCCGCGACTATACCAGTGAGACCTGGGACTACAACTGGCACTGGTACGGCTGGGACTACGGTACCGCCGAAGCCGGTAACAATGCGACCCACGAGCTGGACGTAGCGCGCTGGGCTCTGCAGGAGGACTATCCTGAGTTCGTCACAGTAGAGGCTGATAAGCGTTATTTCCCCAATGACGGCTGGACCATGTACGATACCATGCTGGCGACTTTCAAATTCCCCGAGAACAAGATCATCCAGTGGGATGGCAAGAGCCGCAACTCCTACAATACCTACGGCAGCGACCGGGGGACCATCATCTACGGTACCAACGGTACTGTCTATGTAGATCGCGGTGGCTATAAACTGTATGACCGCGGTGGCAAGCTCATTAAGAGTAATAAGTCAAAAGGTGAAGAAGCCGGTACTGCCTTGGGTGGTGGCGGTGATATGTCGACCCTGCACGTAGTAAACTTTTTTGACGCTATTCGGGGAAAGGCTAAGCTTAATTCACCCATCGACGAGGGAGCCAAGAGTACGCACCTGTGCCACCTGGCTAATATCTCGGCTCGTACGGGTAAAGAATTCAAAGTAGATACCAAGACGGGACGTATAGCTGATAAGGAAGCTATGAAGCTGTGGGGGCGTGAGTATGCCCAGGGCTGGGAACCGAGAATTTCATAAATTTAGAAACAACTGTAAAAGCGGAGCCTCCTTGTACAAGGAGGCTCCGCTTTTTTTATGACAGGTACAGAGAATATTTGTAAATAAAATATGAAATATATTGCTTATTAAAGATTTCTTACCATAATGTTCTTTGAACTTATGTATTAGAAAAATTATAATTTGCGTTTGATAGGATATTCATAATTTATAAATAATTTAGTACCCATAATACGTTAATCCTCCTTTATCTTAAAAAAGTATGAAGCGCCCTTTGTTAACCCGCGACTGTGTATTGTCGGGCGAATCAAGTAGAAGTATGCACGGTATTGTAACCCGGCATCGAAAAGTAGTACAGTTGGTTTGCCTTCCAAAGCAGAGGAATCTGCTGGACCACCTACTCGAGAATCCTTCTTTCTCGACATTTGTGTATTTCCTGAATTAATGAGATAGAGCGTAGTCTGCTAAGTTGTAGTAGTATTACAGCAACTTAAAGAGCTCTTATTCAAGTACGAGACAAACAACAGAAAGCGCGTAGCAGGGGCTACGCGCTTTCTGTTGTTTCTACTGCTACAAGGCTTGAGTCTTGAATTGGAAAACAGTCGACAGATGAAATAAAAAATTCAACAAATGCTGTGTGTTAATTTGACATAATGTATAATAGTAGTATCATTGCGTATATATTACATTAAATGTAGCAATAGTACTATATTTAATGGTACCAACTGTTTCTATAACTCTTATCCCATATTCATGACAAGCAGACAATCCCTTATGGCTATGATGGTACTGATGGTACCCCTGGCAAGTGTGGCTCAGAAGCCCGCTACATCTTCGTCACCCATCCAGGTCAGTGCCGAGCAAGCCATTGTTACTACCGAGTATGGTAAGCTCCGTGGCTACCAGCAAAACGGTACCTATACCTTCAAAGGGATTCCCTACGCCAAGGCGGAGCGGTTCAGGGCTCCTCAAAAGCCCGATGCATGGCAGGGTGTACGTAGTTCGCTTTCGTACGGGCCGGTTTGTCCGACCGATGTGACTACTACCGTCAATGACGAATTTGAATTCGTGTTCCAGCACAACTGGGGCTATACCAACGAAAACTGCCTGAGCCTGAATGTATGGTCGCCGGGTATCAATGATAGTAAGAAACGTCCCGTGATGGTGTGGTTCCATGGTGGAGGATTTTCGGCGGGGTCATCCGTTGAGCTGCCATCCTACGATGGTGCTAACCTGACCCGCAAAGGTGACGTGGTAGTCGTGACCGTAAACCACCGCCTCAACCTGCTGGGCTTCCTGGATATGTCAGCCTATGGTGATAAGTACAAAAACTCAGCTAACGCGGGTCTGATGGACCTGGTAGCTTCGCTGGAATGGGTGAAGAATAATATTGCTCAGTTTGGCGGAGACCCCAACAACGTGACCATCTTTGGTCAGTCGGGTGGGGGAGGAAAAGTAACTTCCCTGATGAACGCGCCCTCGGCCAAAGGACTGTTCCATAAAGCCATCGTGCAGAGTGGTAGCTACATCCAGAACTTCAATGAGCCGGCTATGGGGCAGCGTGTGAGCGCGGCTATGCTGGAAGAACTGGGACTAAAGCCTAATCAGGCTGATTCGCTGCAGAAGATCTCTTACGAGCACCTCAATGCGGCCAGCAAAGTAGCTATGCGTAAGGTAGGTGAGCAACTCAAAGCCGAAGGCAAACCGGCCATGGGACTAGGCTGGGGACCTACGCTGGATGGTCACTTCCTGCCGTACCAGCCTTCGGAGGCAGCGGCTCAGGCGCTTTCTAAAAATATACCCCTGCTGGTAGGCTCTACCAAGACCGAGTTTGCTCCCTTTCGTCCCGGATCACGTATAAAAACAATGGACGAGGCCAAAACCAGCCTCCAGAAAATGTATAGTGAAAAAGCCGACTCGTATATGACCGCTTACAAAAAGGCGTATCCCGAAGCACAGGCACCATCTGATTACGTATCGGTTGATATAGGATTCCGGGCGGGTGCTATCCGTCAGGCCAGCCAGAAGGCCGTACCGGGTGCTGCTCCGGTGTACATGTACCTCTTTACCTGGAACTCACCGGTGATGGATGGCGCTTTCAAATCCATGCACTGTATGGAGCTGCCATTTGTATTTGACAACATCAGCCGCTGTGAAGAAATGACCGGAGGTGGCAAGGAGGCTCATGCTCTGGCCGACAAAATGAGCCAGGCCTGGATCCAGTTTGCCAAGACCGGCAACCCTAACCACAAGGGGCTGCCTACCTGGCCTCAGTACACCGCCGAAAATGGTGCCAATATGATCTTCGATAATGTAAGCGTCGTAAAAAACCACCACGATAAGGAGGTACTGGAAATAGCTTCGAAGACTTCCCTTTAAGCCAGAACAATAGAATGTACCAGTCAGAGGCTTTTGACTGGTACATTCTGTTTTAACGAATCCTGATCAGCCCTATTCACCTATGCTCACCTTTTTGCGAATTCCGGCATTACTCAGTCTGACCATAATTTCCCTGGCAGCTATTCATTCACAAACCTTACCTCTGGATGTAGTAAAGACGGAGGCGGGGCAGGTATCAGGTTCCAAAAGTACCGATGGCAGCATCGCTATATACAGGGGCATACCCTTCGCGGCTCCCCCGGTGGGTGACCTACGCTGGAAAGCGCCTCAGCCCGTAAAGCCTTGGTCGGGGATACTTAATGCCGATCAATTTGGACCCAGCCCGATGCAAGGTACTCCGGCCCCATTCAGCATGTGGTCAGCCGAATTCTTGATTCCCAAAGAGCCTATCAGTGAAGACTGTCTGTACCTCAATGTCTGGTCCGGGGCTAAATCCGCACAGGAAAAAAGGCCGGTATTAGTATGGATCTACGGAGGTGGGTTTAATAGCGGAGGCACTGCCGTACCTATCTATGACGGGGAAGCCATGGCTCGCAAGGGAATTATATTTGTTAGTGCCAATTACCGCGTAGGACCGTTCGGCTTCTTTGCTCATCCGGAACTGACGAAGGAGTCAGGTACTAATGCCTCCGGCAACTACGGCCTGATGGATCAGATCGCGGCCCTACAATGGGTAAAGAAAAACATCGCGGCCTTTGGCGGCGATCCTAACAATGTGACCATAGCCGGTCAGTCGGCGGGTTCGATGAGTGTCAGTTGTCTGGTAGCTTCACCCCTGGCCAAAGGATTATTTAACAAAGCCATTGCGCAGAGCGGAGCCATTTTTGGCCGCACTATGCCGGTCCTCGAGCAGGCCGAGCGGGATGGGGAGCGGGTAGCAAAAAGCCTGAATACAGCTTCATTGAAAGAACTCCGGGATGTACCTGCTGAGGAACTGCTAAAAAAAGGGCAGGGCATGCGGGTAATCATTGATGGCTACGTATTACCCAACAAGGTAGCCGATATATTCGCAGCCGGAATGCAAAATGACGTAACACTTCTGACCGGTTGGAATCAGGACGAGGGATTGCTATTTGGTCCGGTCAAGACTGCTGCTGATTTCCGGAAACAAGCTGAACAACAATACGGGGCCGATGCCCCTACCTTCCTGAAGTACTACCCGGCTGGTACCGATGAGGAGGCTTCCAAATCGCAACTCAATTTATCCAGAGACCAGACATTCGGGACTCAGAACTATATCTGGGCTAATGTGCAGGCTACTCAGAACAAGTCAAAAGTGTACGTCTACCGCTTTACCCGCATAGTACCCGCTACCGGCGAATACGTTAAGTACGGTGCCTTCCATACCGGAGAGGTACCCTATACCTACGACAATCTTAAATTTGTGGATCGTCCCTGGGAGCCGGTGGACCGGGAACTGGCACAGACTATGTCGACCTACTGGGCCAACTTTATCAAAACGGGTAATCCTAATGGTAAAGGAGTACCTGCCTGGCCAGCGTATACTATAAAGGAGAAGCAGATTATGGAGCTGGGTAAAAAGCCTGAAGCCAAACCTATACCTGATCAGGCCGCTCTGGACTTTCTGTTTTCGAAAATGTCGGGCAATCAATAGTTAGTTTTACCTCATGCTGGCATTCCTGGGTCTGCTGACCATTGTTTTATTGCTTGTGTTGGTCATGACAAAAAGGGTTTCGCCCGTTGTCGCCCTGATTGTAGTCCCCATAGTAACGGCACTGCTGGGAGGTTTTACATCAGAGATAGTAAAGTTCATCACGGATGGTATTCAGTCCATCGCCACTACGGCCGTGATGTTTGTCTTTGCCATCCTTTTCTTTGGCATCCTGATGGATGCCGGTACTTTTAAGCCCATAATAACCTGGCTGCTAAAAGTGGCCGGGAATGACCCTGCCCGTATAACGGTAGTTACGGCCGTACTCGCTATGATCGTACATCTGGATGGCTCGGGAGCAGTTACCTTTCTGGTGACTATACCGGCCCTGCTGCCCTTGTATGACGCCTTGGGTATGCGCAGGACTACGCTGGCAACTACCGTAGCACTGGCGGCCGGTACCATGAATATCCTCCCCTGGGGCGGACCCACCATCCGGGCGGCTACTGCGCTGGAGGTACCGGTAACGGAGCTATTCAACCCTTTGCTGGTTCCGGTCATGTGTGGGTTGTTGACAGTTCTGGTCATCGCATATGTACTGGGCGTAAAGGAAAGACCGCTTGTAAAAGTACCCGCGCAGACTTCTCCCGCAACAGACTCATATGCGGAGCAGCCGGGTAGTAATTTGGAAAGACCCCGGTTGCTGTGGTTTAACCTGCTGTTGGTCATTGGGTCCATTGCGGTACTTATTTCCGCGCTGGCTCCACCACATGTTATCTTTATGGTAGCCTTCGCCGTGGCCATCACGGTCAACTATCCGGACCTGACTATACAGCGTGAGCGGATTGATGCCCATGCCAAAGCGGCCCTACTGATGGCCAGTATTCTTTTTGCGGCCGGGTGCTTTACCGGTATTCTCAAAGGATCGGGCATGATAGGAGCTATGGCTGAGGCGGCCGTTGCTTACATACCCGCCTCGGTGGGGAATCATCTGGCTCTGATTACAGGGTTGGTAGCCATGCCGGCTAGCCTCTTGTTTGACCCGGACTCCTTCTACTTTGGCATCCTGCCTCTGCTAGGTACTACCGCTACCCACTTTCAGGGCAGTGCACTGGAAGTAGGAATGGCCGCGATCCTGGGACAGATGACCACCGGCTTCCCGGTAAGCCCGCTAACCGGTGCTACCTTTCTGCTCATAGGGCTGACGGGGGTGGATTTGGGCGACCACCAACGAAAGACTATCCCGTTAGCTTTTCTGGTCACACTGGTAATGTTACTTGTGGCTGTACTTGTGGGAGCTATTAGCTTTTAGGAGCTATTAGCTTGTTCAGATTGTGGGTAATTAAGGGTTAGGAGGAGATGGCTGAAGTGGGAATTCAATAGTGGATTATATGAAGTTTCTAACGAGCTAGTTGAAAATAGATAATCATTTTATCAATCAAGTGAAGAGCTAATAACCAACAACTAACAACTAGTAGCTAACAACTAAAAATGAAAGATACAATCAGGATTGGTTGCGGAGCCGGATTTTCGGGAGACCGGCTGGAGCCGGCCGTAATACTTGCCGAAAGGGGTGAACTGGACTACCTGGTACTGGAATGTCTGGCTGAGCGTACCATTGCCTTAGCTCAAAAGCGGAAAAGGGAGGATGCTACAAAAGGATATGATCCTCTACTTGAGCGTCGAATAGAGCAGTTGCTGCCGATACTCAAAAAGAATGGAGTTCGGCTCATCACCAATATGGGGGCGGCTAATCCGGTAGCAGCGGCTGAAAAAGTCTGTGAGATCGCGAATCGTCTCAACCTCTCCGTGACCGTAGCAGCCATAACCGGCGATGATGTATTTAGACAGTTGACGGGGGAAGAGACTGCCATGGAAACGGGTCAGCCTATAGCTGATTCGGGTCAGCTCATTTCAGCCAATGCCTACATGGGTACTGATGCCATACTACCTGCCCTGGAATCAGGCGCCGACGTGGTCATTACCGGCCGGGTTGCCGATCCATCCCTATTTGTAGCACCGCTGGTGCATGAGCTGGGCTGGTCGCTGGATGATCCGGACCAGATGGGGCAGGCTACAGTCATTGGTCACCTGATGGAGTGTGCCGGTCAGTTGACGGGTGGGTACTTTGCCGATCCGGGAAAGAAAGATATTCCTGATATGGCTAATCTGGGGCATCCCTTTGTGGATGTGAGTCAGGATGGCAGAGCAGTATTTGGAAAGGTGGCAGGTACCGGCGGAGCTATCCGACTCGAAACGGCTAAAGAGCAACTCCTTTACGAGGTAATGGACCCGAGCCAGTACTTTACGCCCGATGTAGTGGCTGATTTTACAGGGGTTACTTTGAAAGAAGTTGGTCCAGACCAGATAGAAGCCACCGGCGGCCGGGGACAGGCCAAGCCAGATAAGCTAAAAGTAAGCGTTGGCTACCACGCCGGGTACATCGGCGAAGGCGAAATATCCTACGCCGGATCTAACGCCCTGGGGAGAGCCCAACTGGCCGGAAGTATAATCGAAGAACGACTAAGGGACCGCTTTACCAACCTGCGAGTGGATTATATTGGAAGTACTTCGGTACACCGGACTCAGCTAGGTACCTGGCCGGAGCCTTACGAAATTCGCCTTAGGGTAGCGGGTAGAGCCGCTACGGCTGCCGAGGCTGCTCTGGTGGGCGAAGAAGTGGAAGCCCTGTACACCAACGGCCCGGCCGGTGGGGGTGGAGCCCGTAAGTATGTCTATGAAGTGGTGGGTATAGTATCAACCCTACTGCCACGCGAGAAAGTACAGTCAGCCGTAACCATCCGAAAAGCATGAAAAGGAAACTCTATGATATAGCCCACAGCCGCGCCGGTGATAAGGGTAATACGTTGGTTCTTTCCCTGATCCCTTACAAGGAGGAGGATTACCCATTACTCAAAGAGAAGGTAACGGCCGAAGCTGTAAAGTCGCACCTCAAGGATATCGTAGCAGGCGAAGTAGAACGTTATGAACTCCCCAACCTGCCCGCGCTTCAGTTTGTGTGTAGGCAGGCGTTGCTGGGTGGGGTCACTACTTCCCTGGCTATGGATACCCACGGCAAGAGCCTGAGCTATGCCCTGCTGGGAATGGAAGTAGAGCTGTAGGCAGTAAGCTTTAAGCTATATGCATATTTATTAGCCACAGAGTGGCGGCACTTTAGTAGCAAAATAGAAGAACAACCTTTTTAGCCCTAGCAGGGCGACATCTATATTTAAAGACAATCTAAAATGAGAAACGTGCTTTATATTAACTTAATTTTTGCTTGCCTCCTTTCGCTAAGTACGATGGCGGCGAAAGTAGATACACTTAGCATCCAAAGCCCAAAAATGAACCGAACGCTTAAGGCGGCCGTGGTACTGCCCGAGAGTTACCAAAAAGCCAGTAAGCCTTACCCGGTGCTGTACCTGCTTCACGGGGGTACCGGAGGATTCCGCGACTGGCTCACCAAAGTGCCCGATAAGACGCTGCTGCACCGGATGGCCGATCAATATAATATTATCATTGTAACACCCGATGGAGACCCCACCAGCTACTACTTTGATAGTCCTCTGGTAAAAGAGAGCCAGTTTGAAACCTTTATTACCAAAGAGCTGGTCGAAAAGATTGATAAGAGCTATCGTACGGTGAAGGACAAGAAAGGACGGTTGATAGCCGGACTTTCAATGGGAGGCCACGGAGCAATGTACCTATCCAGCCGCCACCCTGAATTATATGCAGCAGCCGGAAGTATGAGTGGGGTAATGAACATCAACACCGCTACCTGGAGAGTACCCGCTGAATTTGCCAAGTCCCGGGCTGATAATTTTGTGAAACTGCTGGGTGAACGCAAGGAGGGGGAGCACCCACATCCCGGCTACACAATGGTCTCCCTGGTGGATCGCCTCAAAGCCAATAGTCTGCCATTCATCCTGGACATTGGTGTAGATGACTTTTTGATCGATACCAATCGTGATCTGCACGCCCGACTGCTGGCGAATGGAGTCCCCCACGATTATATTGAGCGCCCCGGTGCCCATACCTGGGAATACTGGGAAAATGCGCTGCCATTCCAATTGATGTTTTTTAACAAAATTCTCAAAGCAAACGGCGTTGCTGTTCAATAACTGTATTTTAAACCACAGAGGTAAAAGAGGTATAGCTTAGAGTGAAAAGGAGTTTTTAAAGACTCTGTGCTACTCTGAGAAGAACTCAAAGTAACTCTGTGGTTATGGTTACAAGGAGCGTATTGAAAACCTTGTACGGACTCAAAAAGAGAAAAGCTAACGGCTAACCAGCTAATCGCTAAAAGCTAAAAATGAAAAGAAGACAATTCCTCAAAAATACAAGTGCCGCCGGCTTACTAACGCTGGTCACTCCGGCCGGTATATTTCAGACCCTTCGCCATAAAGCAGTCGTTGGTCTGGAAGAGAGTTTCGTTAAACCACCCGCTTCGGCCCGGCCTCAAACCTGGTGGCACTGGATGAATGGTAACGTAACAAAGGAGGGTATCACCCTTGACCTCGAAGCCATGCAGCGCGTAGGCATCGGAGGCTTCCAGAACTTTGACGCCGGTACCGGTATACCCGAAGGCCCTATCAAGTATCTGAGCCCTGAATGGCTGGAATTGAAGAAGCACGCTATCCGGGAGGCCGATCGCCTTGGACTAGAGTTTACCATGCACAACTGCCCCGGCTGGTCGTCGAGTGGTGGTCCCTGGATTACGCCCGAGCTATCCATGCAGCAGATTACATGGAGCGAAGCCGGGGTGAAAGGAGGAGGTACAACCAAGTTAAGTTTGCCGCAGCCCTTCACAAATCTCAACTTTTACCGGGATATTGCCGTACTGGCATTTCCAACCTTGAAGGGCGATGCGGACCTGGCTACTCAGTTGAAGAGTGCCAGTAGCAGTAAGGGAGCCCTTAACCTGAAACAATGGGCTGATCTGGATCAGCAGGGTATAGCCGTTCCCAAAGGATCAGCAGAACAGCCTGGCTATATACTGCTGGAGTTTAAGGAACCATACGAACTTCGTTCCCTGTCATTTATAGCTTCTGTAGCGGGGGGCGGTGGTTTTGGAGGCCCCGCAGGCGGTGTCACATTGGAAGCTTCTGACAATGGTACCCAGTTCAATAAAGTCACTACTATCTCTAACGGTCAGCAGGTACTTCGCGCCACTGGCGAGGCCTTTTTTGCGGCGGAAGTTCCGGCTACCAAAGCCAGGTTTTTCCGTCTGTCGGCACCGGATGAGAAGCAGTACCGGCAGATACGCTTCTCGGGGGCGGCCCGTCTGGACGACTGGATGAAAAAAGCCAACTACCGCTTTACGGGTAGTGGTGTAACCGAGAAATTGGGGGATGGTGCTGAGGTAGCCGGTTCGGTGATCAGGCCGGAAACCATTATAGACGTCACGCAGTACATGGATAAAAATGGCGTACTCAACTGGAAGGCTCCCGCCGGGGACTGGACCGTGATGCGCATAGGCTATACTTCCATGGGTACCCTCAACCGCTCTGCTCCCGATACGGGTGTAGGACTTGAATGTGATAAGTACAGCGCGGAGGCCATTGAGTTTCATTTTAACAAAATGATGGAGAGCCTGCTGCCCACGCTGCGCCCGCTGGGAGCCAAGGGTAAAGTAGGTTTATTGATAGATAGCTACGAAGTAGGGATGCAGAACTGGACGCCCCAGTTTCGCCCCGAATTCCAGCGGCGTATGGGTTATGACCTCATCAAGTACCTGCCCGCTATGACGGGACGCATCGTAGGTAGTGTAGATCAGTCTAACCGCTTCCTGTGGGACCTGCGCCGCGCCCAGGCTGACCTGATGGCTGACAACTACTACGGAAAGTTCACCGACTTGTGCCATAAGAATAACATCATCTCCTACACGCAGCCCTACGACCGCGGACCGATGGAGGAAATGCAGATAGGTTCCCGGATTGATACCATGGTGGGGGAGTTCTGGAACAGCCTTTCGGCCATATTCCAGAACAACTGGACCATGCGTCGGACCATGAAGCTGTCGGCCTCTATTGCCCACGTTAACGGTCAAAAAGTAGTGGGAGCCGAATCCTTTACGGGTGAGCCCGAGTCGGCACGCTGGCAGGAGTACCCTTTCGCCCTTAAAGGCCTGGGAGATAAAAAAATGACCGAAGGGCTTAACCGCTTTATCTTCCATCGCTTTGCGCACCAGCCGCACCCAACCGCAAAGCCCGGTATGACCATGGGTCCCTGGGGTATCCACTTCGACCGCACCAATACCTGGTGGGAGCCGGGCAAAGCCTGGATGCAGTACCTGACCCGCTGTCAGAGCCTGCTGCAGCAGGGCTTGTTCGTTGCAGACCTGGCTTACTACACGGGTGAGCATCCTGGAGGTTATACGGAGGTGAGTCCGGAAGAGCTGAATCCCAAACCATTGGCCGGATTTGATTACGATGTCATCAATACAGAGGCGATTATGCGACGTGGCAGTGTGAAGGATGGGCGCCTTACTCTTCCCGACGGCATGAGCTACCGGATACTAATAGTACAGAATGACAAGGGCATACGGCTGGAACTGCTGCAAAAACTGTGGGATATGGTACAGCAGGGCTTGGTACTATACGGACCTAAGCCCGGACACCTGCTGGGGCTGAAAGGAGCCTCGGCTGAGGATAGATCTACTTACGACCGGCTTACGGCTGAGCTGTGGGGCTCTGACGCAGGCCCTACTACGCAGGGGCACTCTGTAGGGAACGGACGGGTATTCTGGGGACAGCCGATTCAGTCGGTACTGTATGCCGTGGGTCTCAAGCCTGACTTTACCTACTCGTCCCGCTCCGGAGATGCTCCCATCTCGTACATCCACCGTCGAATCGGCGATGCGGAGGTATATTTTATAGCAAATCAACGTCGTAGTCAGGAAGACCTCGTATGCTCATTCAGGGTAGCAGGCAGACAGCCCGAACTATGGGATGCTGATAAAGGTACCATGATCCGAATGAGCGTTTTTGAGCAGAAAGAGGGAGAGACTAGTGTACCCTTACAGCTGGGGCCCTACGGGTCAGCCTTTGTGGTGTTCCGTTCACCGGTTCCGGCTAGTTACCTCCAATCGGTGCAGCAGAATACAGACAAGGTACCTGCATTGGGGACTAGTCCGTTCCCCCACGTACCCCGGCAGCTCAATCATGAGGCTGCCAACACGTTTACCATGCACTTCTGGGCGAAGCCAGAGTTCAACGCCATGCTCAGTGCCCGTGGCTTAATGGAAGGTATTTCCAGCACCTGGACCGACTACTACGCGGTTTACCCCGCGGCGGGTGAAGAACTCTACGGGAAAGATTTTGCCACGGCTGGTCTGGCTGTTGGTCGAAACGGAGTGGCTGTTTGGGAGAATAAGGCAGGCACACCGGTTTTTGCGCTGGCGGCTCCGGCGTCCATCACCGGATGGAGTCACATAGCCCTAGTGTATTTGGAGGGAGTACCTTCAGTGTATGTCAACGGCAGGTTAATTGAGAAAGGGAAAAAGAGTGAAAGTAATGTAGTACCGGGTATGGGGCTGGCTTTGCAAGCCGAAGGAGCCTCGTACTACAACGGAGATATGAGTGAGCCGGAGCTCAATGCAAAAGCCCTGGGTGAGGCTGAACTCCGACAACTGGCCGCTCAGCAACCACCCGTTCGGCATGAGTTGCCCGTGGTGGAAGTGAGTGGAAGTACCAGACCTTCGCTGCTGTTCTGGCAGGATGGGTTGTACACACTCCGTAGTAATACCGGGCAGCGAAGTTCGGTCCATATTAAAGCGCTCCCGCAGCCGCAGGAGCTAGCGGGGCCTTGGCGGGTGAACTTTCCGCCTGATCTGGGAGCACCTGCCCAGATTACTTTACCCGAGCTGCAATCGCTCCATAAACACGAGCAGCCGGGGGTGAAGTACTTCTCCGGGACGGCTACCTATACCAAGCAATTTGATATACCGGCCAGTACGCTGGTGGCTGGTACGAACGAGAAGCGGAGGGTGTTTCTGGATCTGGGCCAGGTAGAGGTCATCGCCGAAGTAACGGTAAATGGACGTGACATGGGTACCCTCTGGACCAGACCTTATCGCGTGGATATAACAGATGCGATAAAAGCCGGCTCTAACAACGTGGAGATCAAAGTAACCAACCAGTGGCCCAACCGACTGATTGGTGACGAACAGCAACCCGACACGGTGAAGTACACATCGGGTGGGGCGGGGCCATTTGGAGCCTTGTCAAGCGGAGCCATTCAGGAGTTACCGGACTGGTACAAGCAGGGCAAGCCCAAACCCAATAACGGCCGGGTAGCCTTCACTACCTGGAAGCACTATACTAAAGATTCACCTCTGCTGGAGTCTGGACTGGTAGGTCCGGTGAAGCTGCTGACGGTGGTAGAGAAGCCGGTGGTGCTGGCGTGAGGTTTTTTGTTTAACCACAGAGGCAAAAAGAGTTAGGCACGGAGTTTCATAGAGTCACAAAAACTCTGTGTCCTCTGTGCTAAAACTCCATTTAACTCTGTGGTTAAAGCTATTCTATGAACTACAAGATAGCATAGAGCAGCCTGCCTTCTGGCTGGCCCAGTCGGGGCGCTTGGCTAAAAACTCATTGAAGTTTCGGGAGTAAGGTTCCTTCATGGCCTGCTGTAACTTGACAAACAGTTGATCATCTCCTTTTTCTAATCCTTCAATAGCCTGGTGGAGCAGGTAGTTGCGAAGGATGAAGCGCGGGTTACTCTTCCGCATCAGTTCCAGCGATTCTTCACGGCTGAAAGTATTAGCCCGTATCCGCTCCCAGTATACATTTAAGGTGTTAAACAGAAGCTCCCGATCAGTGGACGAAGGCTCGCGGTAGTAGCTCTCCCTGAAATGCTCCACCACCTGTTGCTCCGATTCCACCTCATTAAGATCCATGAGCAACTGGAAGAAGATAGTCATGTCGGGTTTGATCGTAGTCAATACTTTCTCTACCTCGCCAATAAGCTCTTTATCTTCCTCACGAAGCTCATCTAGTCCCAGCTTATTACCCATCATGACGTAGAACTTGTCGTAGAAGAGGTCCCGGTACGCATCCAGGACTTCTTGCAAGGGCTGAGTATTATCCTGGTACAGCGGGGCAATGGCACTCGCCAGACAGCCAAGGTTCCAGTAAGCGATAGTATGCTGACGGCCAAAGGCGTAACGACGGCCCGGCAGGTCGGTGGTGTTAGGAGTAAAGTTAGGATCGTAGTCGTCCAGGAATGAGTACGGGCCGTAATCAATGGTTAGTCCCAGGATGGACATGTTGTCGGTGTTCATTACCCCATGTACAAAGCCTACCCGTAGCCACTCCACCATCAGGCTGGCGGTACGCTCCACTACTTCTTTGAACCAGGTAGTGACGCGCTCAATGCCTTCACCCTGAATGTGCGGGTAGTAGCGGCTGATGGTCCAGCCTACCAGCTTTTCCAGATTCTCATCTTCCTGCCGGGCGGCCAGCATCTCAAAGTTGCCGAAGCGCAGGAGGCTCGGTGCCACCCGCATCACGATGGCGCCCGGTTCCATGGCCGCATTGCCGTTATAGAACATATCCCGCAGTACCTGATCACCTGTGCTTACCAGACTAAGCGCCCGTGTGGTGGGTACCCCCAGACGGTACATCGCCTCACTCATGAGGTACTCCCGCACCGACGAGCGCAGTACCGCCCGGCCATCGGCCCGACGGGAGTAGGGGGTAGGTCCAGCCCCTTTTAGCTGAAGCTCGTACGAAGAGCCACTAGGAGCTACCCATTCGCCGAGTGTAATCGCCCGTCCATCACCCAATTGTCCGGCCCAGTTACCAAACTGGTGTCCCGCATAGCAGGCGGCGTAGGGGTACATAGTAGGGGTAACCAGGTTACCGGACAGTATGGCTACTTCTTCCTCCGTGGTCGGTTTTTCAATATCCAGTTCCTGAGCCAGTTCGTCCGACCAGGCCAGCAATTTAGGGACGCTAACGGGAGTAGGTACAGCCTTGCTGTATAGTACATCCGGTGTTTGACGCGGGCGCAGATCGCCACTTTCGTCACCGGGAAAGGTATCTACAAATTCTTTTTTATATGAAGTCGAAACAAGATTCTGCATCAGTTGATTTAGTTAGTATGTATGGTATAGGAGCTATTTATCTACCCTATCCACCTACTATCTAACACCAATTCTGCTATAAAGATTTAATGGACGTATAGTATCTACTATAAGCTGGTCGAAAGACAGAAGTAGTGGCTTGACTGGCATTAGAATTATAGAAATAGTATGGTATCAGAATAACCAGGAAAGGAGAAGCTATGATCACCAACCTCGATACATACACCACGGGGCGGCTAATGGCGAGGCCAGCCCAGACCACTGCTACCGATACCTTGCCGGTGGGAGAACATTCCCTTAATCTGGATGGAGATAGGGATGGGCTTATCTACATACCTAAGAACTACAAGCCTGGTCGTCCGGCTGCTCTGGCACTCATGCTGCACGGAGCGGGTGGTGTAGCCGGGCATGGAATGTCTTATCTGAGGGAGTATGCTGATGACAACAACATTCTGCTACTGGCTCCGGCATCGCGATCTTCGACCTGGGACATTATCTCATTCAATACCTTTGGCCCTGATGTTCTTTTTATTGATCAGGCGATGGCTCTAGTATTTGAGCGCTATGCCATCAATCCTGAGCATATTGCCATTAGTGGATTTTCAGATGGAGCCTCTTACGCCCTTAGCCTTGGACTGACCAATGGCGATCTGTTTACGCATATCTTAGCCTTCTCTCCCGGATTTGTTCATACTAAAGAGAAAGTCGGTCAGCCTTCTGTATTTATAGCTCACGGTACCAAGGACCCCATACTACCCATTGAACCATGCAGCAGACATATCGTACCTCAGCTAAGGCGACAAGGCTATGATACCAGCTACATTGAGTTTGACGGAGAGCACGAAATACCACATAATATCTCTAAAAAGAGTATTGAATGGTTTATAAGAGGAGGTATAGGATAGGCTATGTTTAATAGCCTTCCCTATACTGCTCATCCATTTCCCGGAGTACTTCGGCTTTGGGACTATTGATCGCTTCTTCCATATCATGGTCTTCAATCTGCTGATTTACCTCACGGGCATGCTGTACCAGCGACTGAAAGATCCGCCTGTGCCACTTGATCTGAGGCAGGTACTCGGGGTGCCACTGTACCCCCACCATATATTCATGGGCGGAGCTCTCAATAGCCTGTACAACATGATTCTCTTCTTGAGCCACAATATCTATGGCTTCGCCGGGATCTTTGACGGCCTGGTTATGGAGCGCATTAACTTCCAGCTGCCTTACGCCCAGTATTTGTTCCAGTTTGCTGCCCGGCTTTATATAGACCTCTTTTACCGGGAAAATACTAGCCGGATTGGGCTCCTCTGTGTAAAAGGTAGAAATGCTCTTATAGAGGGTACCCCCGAAGTACACATTCATCAACTGCGAGCCGCGACAGATCCCCAATACGGGCAATCCTTTCGTGGCAGCCTGGTGAATCAGCTGGAACTCCAGGTGGTCACGCTCACGATCCAGACCAAAAGCCAGCTTCCGGCTGAATAGTTTCCGGACAAAGAACAAGGCCGGGTAGTACAGTTTTGTGGCAAACCGGCCGATACGCTGGAAAAAGGTCAAACGGGGATGTCTGATTGTCTGCCGGAGGTACTCATCTATAACGTAGTCCTGCTCGTAGGTACTAGGGTCCACGTCAGCTCCGCCCCCAATGATCAGGCCTTGCAGTCCATCCGCAGTACGGGGATTGGAGGGAGTAATACGGACGGGCTTACCACCCGCCAGTCGTACCCCCAGCGCCGTAAAAAACCAGGCGGTACCTCCTCCCCGGTCAGGGCCGGTGATACCTATAGTAGGTCGGTCACGATTAATTTTAAACTTATTTTTCAGGATAGCCATTCTTCAGTGATTTTTGTCCATTTGGTATCAAAACCAAGTAGTGTGTGTGCTTTCAGGATTAGGTACTCCCGGCTCATCTGTGTAAGTTTATTCGGGTCATTAGCCAGCTCATCTACCTGTACCCATAGGTTCCATTCCTGGGCTAGTGACCAGTCTGGCTGTGATATAGAGCTGTTGGGCAGCCGGTAGTGGAAGGTATTCCGGGGCTTTACCTTACCCAGGTCACTGAACTGAGATACCACCTCATTGTTGAGGGAGGCAAATACTGGGTACATATCCAAAGGTCGGTTGCGGTCCGGATTGTACGTGTGGTAGTCCCGGATCAGTGTATCCAGGTCGGGCTGGTAGCCGGGAACCAGTACCAACTCAGCGTATAAGGCCGGAAAAGGATCAATAAAAGGACTCATTTTACGGGCCAGGTCAGTATGGCCGGCCTCCAGGAGCCACGGATGTAGCAGGATCAGCGCCCTGATGTAGTTAAGTAGCGACTGAGGACTGGTATCAGGTACCTCAATGTTGATGTGGGTGCCATAGGCATTGGTAATGAACGCGTGTGTGCCTTCTGCCCCCTGTTTATAAAGTTCGATCCTGAGTTTTTCAAGCTGTTCCAGGTCCGGGATAGGTACGGGGGGGCAAGCTATTTCGTAGGGCATTATCTTACCTACTATGCTTTCAAGGGCCGTTTCTACTTCATTCTCCAGGGTATTAGCCCCCATCATTATCTCTTCCGGCTTAATATTAAATGTATCGAAGACTTTCTTATAGCGCTTTTCGGTGAGCAATGTAGAGTCAAACTCTACCGTAAAATCCCCGATGGTAGTGTTTACCACTTTCTGTTTAAACCTTCCCACGGGCTGTACTTCACCTCCGTATAGATCCTGAATGATCTGTACTGCATCCTTGATACTCACATTAGAAAACTCCAGCTCATAGCCAACTGTACGTACGTTTCCTTTTTCATTATACAATAAGGATGGTTGTCTGAACTGCATAAATTATATATGGATAGTTATTGATGTAAACATTTGCTGTTGGAGGCCGTTCAGGTAATGAAGCCATTCTTTCATAGCTCCTGATAGAGATACCACCTGCTTTCTCCAGTGTATCTGTATAAAAAAAATAATACCTGAAGCATAAGCAGATCTAGATAGAGCGGCAGGGCTTCGGGTAGATGCCGGTTCTTAGTAGGCATTAATTAATAACCAAAATACTTATTGATGTTCAGGAGATTAACGGTTTTTATAGTACTTTTTTGCACCCTTGGCTGCTCTAACCGGAGCATTCGTGAAACAGGACTTATCACCAGGCAGGCTATGGTGGTATCGGCCCACCCGCTGGCTTCGGCGGTAGGTACTAAAGTACTCAAAAGAGGAGGAAATGCCGTAGATGCGGCCGTGGCGGTACAGTTTGCGCTGGCCGTAGTATACCCTGACGCCGGGAATATAGGTGGAGGAGGATTTCTGGTGTTCAGGCAGAAAGACGGCCATATTGATGCCCTTGATTATAGGGAGAAAGCACCGGCTGCTGCCCATCGTAATATGTACCTGGATGAGAGGGGGGAGGTGATCGAAGAGCTAAGCCTGAAAGGACACTTGGCTGCGGGAGTGCCGGGTACTGTGGATGGCATGGTAGTAGCCCATAAAAAATACGGAAGCCTGCCCTGGGCCGAATTGGTGCAACCGGCGGTACTGCTGGCAGCTAATGGCTTTCCGCTAACCAAAAAAGAGGCAAAAAAGCTCAATGAGGAACGTAAGGACTTTCTGAAGTACAACACCCGGCGACCGGAGTTTATACTCAAAGACCATTGGAAGGAGGGAGATACCATTAGGATGAAGGAACTGGCCTTTGCCCTTACGCAGATCAGAGACAGGGGGAGGAGTGGATTTTACGAAGGAGCGGTTGCAGACAGTATCGTAGCCGAGATGAAGCGGGGAGGAGGGCTGATCTCCCACCAGGACCTGGCCTCCTACCAGTCCGTCTGGCGAAAGCCCATCACGGCTCATGTAGGTGAATACAGGATCATCTCCATGCCGCCTCCTTCTAGTGGCGGGATAGCCCTGGTGCAGCTGCTAACTATTTCATCCGGTTATCCGTTAGGGGAGTGGGGGTACAAAACCGTCAAGACGACCCACCTGATGATCGAGGCTGAAAGACGGGTGTACGCTGATCGCGCGGTGCACCTGGGTGATCCTGACTTCCATAAAGTACCCGTAGAGGGGCTGCTGGATACCAGCTATATCAAAGGGCGTATGACAAACTTCACCCCAGGCAAAGCTACGGATAGCGATGATGTATCGGCGGGAACGCCGGCTCCTCCCGAAAGTCCCAATACGACCCACTACTCCATTGTTGATGTCCAGGGAAATGCCGTGTCGGTGACGACTACCCTTAACAGTAGCTTTGGGTCGAAGGTGTTCGTAGCGGGAGCGGGATTCTTGCTCAACAACGAGATGGATGACTTCAGCGTAAAGCCCGGAGCGCCTAACTCGTACAGGCTCGTGGGAGGCGAGGCCAACGCCATTGCTCCCGGCAAGCGTATGCTCAGCTCTATGACACCTACCATCCTCGAAAAGAACGGAAAGCTCTATATGGTAGTAGGTAGTATGGGTGGCTCTACCATTATTACTACGGTATACCAGATCATCCTCAATGTAATAGCGCATGGGATGCCCATGCAGGGGGCTGTCAACGCGGGCCGTTTTCACCACCAGTGGCGACCCGACTGGGTCTTGTCTGAATGGGGGGCACTGGGCTTTGGTACCGGACTGCGCCTGTGGCTGATGGGCCATAAAATTGCGCCCTACGTTAACGGCACCATTGGCCGCGCTTCCGGTATATTGGTACTGCCGGATGGACGGCTAGAGGGAGGCGCTGATCCCAGAGGTGATGACGCTTCGGCGGGCTTTTAACTCATACTCTACCTATGCTACATTGGATCGATGTCATCAAGTACGCCAAGTACAGTAATCCGGAACCGCCCTGCCGGATCGAGAAGACGGAGGAGGAGTGGAGGCAGCAGCTCACTCCCGCCCAGTACCAGGTCATGCGGGAGAAGGGGACCGAGCCGCCCTACCGCAATGCCTACTGCCGCTCCTACGATCCGGGCCGTTATGCCTGTGCGGGCTGCGGACAGCTACTCTTCGACTCTGCTACCAAGTACTACGCCATATCTGGCTGGCCCAGCTTTACCCAACCTGTTTCCCGTGCTGTCATCCGATATGCCTATGACTTTAGCCACCGTATGGAGCGGATTGAGGTACTCTGTAACAGGTGCGACTGCCATCTGGGCCATGTATTTCCCGACGGTCCCGAACCGAGTGGCTTGCGGTACTGTATCAATTCGGTGAGTCTGGTGCTGTTGCCAGGGGAGGAGCAATGATCTTTTGATAAACACAGGCAAGTAGTCTACCGGATCGTTGGCTTTAGATGTATAAGTATCAGCACCTTTTTCCAGTAAGCTATGACAACTAGTGGCGCCGCCGCCTCCGGCTTTTTATCCTCCTTTCTACTACTATCTACCCTGAGCTCCGTGTATACTGCACAGGCGCAGGGGGTGCAGGATCTTAAGCTGAAAGACTTTCGACCCGTCTCCATTTACAAAGTACCTCAGTCAAAGATCCAGAAGGCGAAGTACCCCGCCGTGGACCTCCACGCCCATGACTATGCCAAAACCGACGCGGAGGTGGATACCTGGGTCAAAACCATGGATGCCGCTGGCATAGCCAAGTCGGTAGTACTGGCCTATGCGACGGGGGAGGCGTTTGATGCTATTGCCCAAAAATATGCCCGCTATCCCGACCGCTTTGAGGTATGGTGTGGCTTTGACTATACCGGAATGGATCAGACAGACTGGGCGCAGCGGGCCGTAGCGGAACTGGAGCGTTGCTATAAGATGGGAGCCCGTGGGGTAGGAGAGCTGGGAGATAAGGGCCTGGGCGAACTCTATTCCAAACCTACACCGGGTTATGGTATGCACATAGATGATCCCCGCATGAAGCCCCTGCTGGCCAAGTGTGCGGAACTGCGTATGCCCGTAAGCATCCATGTAGCCGAAGATGCCTGGATGTACGAAAAGCCTGACTCCACCAACGATGGACTGATGAACTCGGCGAAGTGGAATGTAGACATGACAAAGCCAGGTATACTGGATCATGACCAGCTGGTAGGTACGCTGGAAAACGCCGTACGTAACAACCCCAAGACTACTTTTATCGCCTGCCACCTGGCCAACTGCAACTCCGACCTGACTATGCTGGGGCGCCTTTTTGATAAGTACCCCAACCTATACGCTGACATATCCGCCCGCTACGGTGAGTTTGCTCCCATACCCCGATTTGCCGGAGCCTTTATGGAAAAGTACAGCGACCGCATTGTGTACGGTACTGATATGGGCACGGCACCCGGTATGTACCATACTACCTTCCGGATACTGGAGTCAGCTGATGAGCACTTCTACGAGCATGACCGATTTGGCTACCACTGGCCTCTGTATGGCCTGGCACTTTCCAGCGCTACACTTCGCAAGATATACAGCACCAATGCCCGCAAAATTCTTTCACGTTAGATTGAATACTCCTTTCAGTTTTGAAACAGGCTAACTAAAGTGTTGATTTTAATCAACGTTTTTTAATGTACCGACAACAGAAATCAGGTGCAGCACCTGGTTTATCAGCTTCCTGGTTCTGACGTACCAGAAAGGGGAACTATGCATTTCTCGGATTTAAAGCCTTAAAGAACAGCTTATTATTCAAATTTTATATGGCCTTATTCTGGTAAGTGCCGTGAATTGGTATATTTATTTTATATACTACATATACAGAATAGTTCTATACCCAAAGCTGTACATGTGTTGAAAGAAGTAGGTAGTGCGGAAACAACTGTAAGTCTTTTGGAAGGGGTGATGGACCTTTCTGCTTTGTGAATCGATAGAAAGAACAATATAAAAATATCCACACAAAACAAAAAGCAAAATGAAGTTACCTCACGAACTCCAACCCGGCGACCGCTTTTACTATCGCCATAGTATTGGTGAAGACGTAAAACTATGGAAAGTAGTTGCCACTGGCCTCAACAGCTTGATTGCTACCAGTGAACATATGTATAGTAACGTACCACTATACTATGATCAGATGACAGAGCCTGACCGGCATTTTTGCTATGTGCCAACCCAGCCTGGTTTGATAACGATTATACGTACAGCATTTGGTACGAGAACTGCTGGTAGTGAGGTTGCTTAAAAACAAGTTACAGACATAGTCATGAATAATAACCTATACTGTTACTGATAGTACGATTCCGTTTCGAAGATGACCTGACAAGTACAGGTGTAGCTGATAGCATTTGCTTCCGGTTAGAAAAAAGTATGAGGTAAGATGGGATAAGCAAATGCCGCTATTATAGTTAAGAATATAGTATATATATGAAAAAGGCTCTGCAGCATGCTGTGGGGCCTTTTTTTGTGCCTCAAAATAACTGTGGAAGTATAGTTGTGGAATAATCAATGGGCATTGGTTATGTGTGTATACGGTTATACACATCAGTATTTCTGATTTAGTGAAAAGTAATTTTTTGTATTTATTGTAGATGACTGTTAATCAGTGTATTAGACTGACAGTTGACTCTTCTTCTACTACGTAAAAATACCTACCAAGAGCAATGGGTATGATAGTTATATAAGTATAAATACGCTTAAAAATATATTGAATACAAAATTTGTTAAATAGTAACCGATGTAACCCAAAGAGCGTATTCAATAGTAGGAGCGACATATCAATAACCGCTGAATCATGTTGGAGTCCTGAGCCAACCTAAAAACAGGGGCGTAATTCTGAAAAGCCTTATGAGTAAGAAATATCCACAACACTAAGTACTATGAAAAAGACTATTAGCACACTATGTTTTGCAGCACTGGCATCCGTAGCTTTTATTGCCTGTGAGAAAGATGGAAATGCACTGTCGCCTATGAATGGTCCCCAGAAGAATATGGCAAATGCCAAGAATGGTTCTGAGAAGGTTACTATCTGTCACCAAACCGGAAATGGCTCTTCGCATTCTTTAAGTATCAGTATCAATGCCTGGCCAGCTCACGAGGCGCACGGAGATATGATGGGAGGCTGTGATATGACTTCAACTCCTGAATAAGCTTTCACACGTACACACACTATATTGAAAATCGAGTAAAAAAAGTACAGGATATGATGAGTCTTCATATCCTGTACTTTTTTTGGTTCGTACCCCATTTGAGCCTGATGGTCATTGCACTTTCTACCACTTCGTTATGAGTACAGGTATCTCCAATCATACAGCAGGGAATAATCATAGGAAGGTAGTACGCAGTATCCTGGTGCTGATTATCCTTACTCCGCTGATCGCTGACTCACGGATGGATTATGGCTTCAGAGTTCCCCGCTATATCTACTTCACGGGTCTGGTCGTCGTTCTTAGTGCCCTTGTACTTGTGTTAAGACCAGCTATATGGAGTATCAGGTATAATGCGCTCACTTTATGCTATCTGTTGTTCTTTTGTTCGATCAGCATTGCTCAGTTTACCGCTCATGATCCATACATGAGCTTGTATTCCACCTTTGAGCGTATGGAGGGCCTTTGGTATTACGCCGTGCTGATGCTACTACTTTGTATGTTAAGTACCATTCGGTTTAGCCAGGCCGACTGGTACCGCCTGCTGGGTACCTGGGTAGTGGTGGCGGATTTAGTTGCCCTTGGTGGACTCTTTTTTGAAATAGAGAAAGGCAATGAATACCGGATAGCCTCTACTTTGGGCAATCCATCCTATCTGGCTCATTATTTACTCAGTAGCTTTATCTTACTTGGCTTGGTAGCTGATGCCAGTAACATTAGAAAGTACTTCATGTTGTTTGCGGGGGGAGCGGGTGTACTACTGGCTGGTATCTTCTTTACCTTCACCCGTACTACCTATATTGGACTGATGCTGGGAGGGCTTACCTTCCTTATCCTGCAAGGCAGACATCTACGTTTTGTATCTATAAGTAAAATCAAAAAGTTAGCAACAGTTATTTTCCCCTTGGTTTTGCTGATTGTAGGTTTTTGTATTTACCATTTCGAGCGTCTTGCTTATTCAGTAGTTAATACCAATACGGTACAGGACCGGTTCAGATTATGGCGGATCGCCTGGCAGGGTATTCAGCAAAGGCCCTTGCTGGGGTGGGGCACCGACAACTTTCCGTATGTATACCAAAAGTACATGCGGAAGTCCATGGCCTTACAGAAGGTATGGTACGACAGGAGCCACAATGTGTTTCTAGACTGGTTTATCAACGGAGGTCTGCTTTCGGGGCTGCTCTACCTGGCTATTTGGGGCCTGCTCCTTTGGTATATCTGGAAAACCAGCTTATCGGCCTTTCGTAAATCCCTGCTAACCTCCTGGTGGGTTGTATCTGTCTTTTATCTGGCCTTTAACATCGACAACCTGCCCAACTGGATTCTTCTACTACTTGTGACCTTCTATGTACTGAATCACCTTCCGGAGGGGCAGCTAAGAGTAGTAACAAACCCCAAAGCTATTCGTATCATTTCCCTGGCCTATGTACTGGCCGGACTCTGCATCATTAAGTATAGCCTATTGCCCACTACCTATGCTTACCTATTGGCCCGGAAGTATGCCTTCTCTTATAGTCCGGAAGAGAAGATGCTACTTATCAGGGATATGTTAGACAGAGGTTTTCCATCTAATTACAACCTGGCCGGGAGTGTAGCAGATTATACCTACACAGTACTACATAGTGATGTTTCAGATAAGGTTAAGCATGAATATAGTCAGCTAGCTTACCGCTTCATTCTAGATGAATCTGCAAAAAGACCTCCTTCTTTATACCTGTTACTAAAAAAAGCAGATCTGTCAACCTTGCTTGCCAGGGACGGGGAGGCTATCAAGTCACTCAGGGAAGTACTACGGGTTAATCCTGTTTTTGCTATGGCTTACCTCCGGATAGGCTATCTGTACTTTGCAAGGAAGCAGCATAGAGAGGCCCTTGAATATTTCAATAAAGCGGCGGAGGTATCTCCCGAACTGACCGAAGCCAAGCTGATGAAAATCAGAACTATGCCTATGGTGGATGCAGGATATGATGTTGCAGGTGAATTGAAAAAGATATCAGGCGAACGACTGGTAGACCACGCTCACCTTGTAAGTACCATTTTCAGAGAATCCGGCAAAATGCGGGAATACCTGGTCTGGATGTGGAAGGGGGCTTACCATACCGAGTCCCGAATGAAGCCCCAGGTACTTTATGAATGGGCCCGGTGCTCCTACGAAGTCGGAGATCTGTCGTCCTTAAAAAACGTACTCGAAATTTACAAGGTGACATTCCACTGTTCCCCCCAGTTTTCGAAAGACGTACTTGACCTGGCGCAACAGGGGGTAGATCCCTCCACCAAACTACTAGAGTTCAGATCATACATTAAGTAGTAGGTGAACTGGTTGATAGATTGTTACATTTTTTAATGGATGATTGAACGGACATATAATTGAGGAAATAAGCCTTAGCACTGATAGGTATCTCGGGAGCCTTATTCCCGGCCTGCATTGGTCATATTATTACTAACCCATTGAACGAACTCCAGGCAGCAAGTACTGTCTGGGGTACAGATGGCCCGGCTTTGCGATAGGCTATGCTACTGCAGTCGATCTTCTACTGCCACCTTTAGCGGTACCAGCCTTACTGCCGCTGGTGGAGCTGAGCAAAATCCCTTTATGGCTAAATATTGTGGTCAGAATGGTGAACTGGTGTGGGTTATAAATGTAGGAACTGGCTGGGGTGTGGTATAGCTCTGAAGGCTGTGGAAATGGAAATGCCTGCATAGTAGGGAATAAGGCTATAAAGAAAGTAAATAGTGAAAATAGTACTATTTTGTGGAGCCAGGTTTTTAAGGTAGAGACACGTACTATGGGTCTGATACAGCGACTGATGCGCAGGTAGATGTGTTAGTCACCGATGCCTGCAGGAGTACATTGATACCAGGGGAGCAAACTATAACTGCTGAGGGAGGGCTGGACCTGTTCCTGGCTAAGCTTAACAGCAGTGGAACTCTGATCAGCCTGCTACGTGACGGTGGTGCCAGAGATGAAGTGGCATATGGAATTGCAACAGATTCTGATGCAAATGTGTACCTTACCGGTTATTTTCATAGTCCTTCTAGGCTGGGTGGAAAGGCACTGACATCGGCCGGAGGAGGCCTGTTCCTGATCCAATAAAAATAATAATCAGCCTACAGATAAGTATCCGTAGGCTGATCGACAAGTATATATCCATCCATTTTTATCAGACCTTTTAAGGTATGATATCAACAGTTCGATCAAGTATAAGAGGATAATCAGGGAGTTGCAAAGAAAAATAAGCAGGTGGTATATTATAGGTAAGAAATATGATTTTTGTTAGATTATAAAACAACTTTTGAATTCAAGGACGTCAAAGTCAGAGATCGTGTTATTGAGTTTGACATGAACAAGAAGAACACCAAAGGTAAGGTCGAATGGGAGTGCCTATAAATTATAGGATAATCTTGTTCATAACTCAGTATAATCACTACCAGAAAAAGGGGCATGATACTCCTCATTTAGCTGGTAGTGATATTCTTTCACAAGTACACCAGCATTGCTATTTAGTGCTGGTAAGATCAGAGGCAGCAAAAACAGTCTGTTCGGGTACTTGCTGTTTCAGGCGAAGAAGAAAATTAGTGTTTTGTGGATCATCAAGAACCTGAACCTGGTCCCGACCCTCCTACTTTATATCCTGATTCATATTGACCCGAAGCACTGGTAGCACCAGGTAATTAGTAGCATGGCATGGATACATACCTGCTAACCAATAGCCTCATTCAGGTCATTTAGGCTTCCAAAGCGGCGTAAGGTTATAATATGCGAACGTAAAGCCTGCATAAAGGTAGCATTCTCCTGATACTCTAGCCCAAATTCAAGGGCTGTTTTCTTCACGATAGGAGCTATCTTTGGATAATGGACATGACAGATCTTAGGAAACAGGTGATGTTCGATCTGGAAGTTTAACCCGCCGATATACCAGGATAGCCATTTATTCCGGGGTGAAAAGTTAACGGTAGTTTCCAGTTGATGGATAGCCCAGTCCTTCTCAATTATGCCCTGCTCATTAGCAATAGGATGTGAAGTGCCCTCCACCGTATGCGCCAGCTGAAATATTACGGTCAAGACAGTACCCGCTGTAAAATGCATCAAGAGGAAGCCTGCTACTACTTCCAGCCAGGGTAGTTGAAACAGAAAGATTGGAACTCCAAAAAATGCTAGTAAGTATACCGATTTCATAAGAATTAATCCCAGCAACATTCTTCTGTTTTCATGGATTGACTTTCGGTTGACTCCTGATTTTATGAAACCCTGGTACTGGATAAAGTCCTTGAGCAGCACCCAGTAAAGGGTAAGTATCCCATAAAA
>NZ_JAFIQT010000020.1 GCF_017355935.1 Telluribacter humicola
TGTAAATTCCGGTGAAATTGAGCCACCCATTTCGGAGTAAACTGAGCCACCCTGTGGTTGTAGTAGAAACACTGTAAATATCACTGTATTTTCTTATTTCTCAAAGACTGTCCTGCGAGTTGTATTTTATGGGCGGAAGCTGACATTCTGTCCATAATGGCATCGGCTAGAGTGGGGTCATCCAGATAATCATACCAGTTAGAGAAGGGTAACTGGGAGGTGATGATGGTAGCCCCTGTCGCGTAGCGATCCTCCAGGATTTGAAGTAATGTCAGCTTCATATCGTGAAATAGCGGCTGCAAGCCAAAGTCATCCAGGATTAGTAGCGGCGTTTTGGCTATCTGGTTGAGCCATTTGATGTAGGATCCGTCAATCCTGGCGGCAGCCAGCGCTTCGATGAATCGGTTCATGGAGAAGTAGAGGGTTCGGTACCCTAGCATACAGGCACGCCTTCCCAAGGCGCAGGCTAAATAGCTTTTTCCACATCCGGTAGCCCCGGTTAGGATCACATTTTCTGCTTTTTGAATAAACATGCCGTCCCCCAGCAGTAACAGCTGTTCCTGGGTGAGGCCCCTGCTGGCGGAGCAATGAACCTGTTCTAACGTAGCGTGATAACGCAGTTTGGACAGGCGCAGGTACAGCTGTGTACGCTGATGATTGCGGTAGAGGCCTTCGGCCTCAGCGAGCCATGCCAGCATCTGGTGGGCCTCCGGCTGTTGTTGCAGGGGCAGGTCCAGGATGTCCTTGTAACGGTTGGCCATGCCTTGTAGCCGTAGCTGCTGGAGCTGTTCGAGTGTTTTAATGGTATCCATACATTTTTATTGGTTATTGATAATTCTCTTTTCCACGGATATTGCTGTGTTCCGGAGTGCGGAACAGTTCAGCTTGCTGCTGAAGCGGCTGTTGGTCCAGATTGTTAGCCAGGATATCCGCTACAACCCGGTAGGTATACCGGTTGCCCGACAGGGCCCTTTTGCAGGCATTTTCCAGGCGTACGGGGCCGTAGGTCTTTCCCAACCTGATCAGGCCCAGGCAAGTGTTGTAGGTCTGTTCGGTAAAAAGCCTGGCCCCCAATACCAGCGAGAGGTATTGATGTACGGACGGGCCGATTTTTTGCGCCTGGGCCAAGAAATAATCCTGGTCCCAGCCCCTGGTTTCAAAGAACTTCTGATGGCCTTCCGGCATGTGCTCCTTCACGGTCGTGTAGCCGTGCTTCTTAAAGCTCCTGGTGTGTAAAGCTACCCGTTGGTGCTGGTGGAAGATCTCCACCACATCGGTATCGTAGTTGACCTGAAGGGTTTTACCGATGTAGTGGTAAGGTACGCTGTAGTGGTGCCAGTCTTCTCCTAATGTGACGTGGTAGTTCTTTTGCACCTTGGCCTGTACGCTGTGCCGGAGCTGGAACGGGCCAGCCGGTAGCGCTGATAACACGGGCTGTTCATGAAGCATAAAACATTGGCTCCGGCTGTAGTCTTTTCGCTGTAACAACGCCTGGTGGTGCAGGCCCAACTGATGACGGATGCCCCGGTTAAGCTCCTCCAGGCTTTTGAAGGTCTGGTTGCGCAAGGGGGCATAAATACGCTGATACGTAATCCTGACCAAGTTTTCGACATGGGCCTTGTCTTTGGGTTTTCCTACCCGAGCAGCGGTCAGGGCAATATTGTAATGCAGGGCCCATTGATTAAACACTTCTGTGAAAACTGGCTCGTAGCGGCAGCTCTTGCTAACCATCTGCCGCATGTTGTCACACTTGACCGCCTGGGGAACGCCGTCAAAGAACGTCAGGCATTGATTCAGGGCGGATACCACCTGCGGGGTGGTCGCGTTAGCCAGCGCGCAAACATACCCGTACCCGCTAAAAGGCAGTACAGCCACAAATACAGGGCAGCGGATCCATTCACCAGTATCAGGATTTACGTATCCCAGCATATCACCGGCAAAATCGACCATAAGAACCTGCCCGGGCTGGTGTTCAAAATGCATACTGGCCTGCCGCAATTGCTGATGCCGCGACAAGCGTTCACAGAACTGGGTATAGCGGTAGCCATCCGGGTTTTGGCCGATATATTCCTGCCATAAGAGCATCCGGGTAACTCCTTTACGGCCGAGTTCTTTCAAAAAATAGGGAACTCTGTTTTCAAAGTCAGAACGACGATCAGTGGCGACTGCCGCGCTGGGGTACCCCAGCGCGGCAGTCGCCACTTCGGATGCAGCCATGCGGTCTTCCGGCCTGTAGACCAACGTTGATAAAGCCTCATCCTCTAATCCCAACAACTCCTCAAAGCTGAGTGTGCTGGCTAAAAAGCGGTCAACATACTGCTTGACCGTATTGCGTGAGATATTCAACGACCGGGCGATCCGCCGGTGCGATATCCCTTTATGAAGTTGCTGTAACATCATGCGTATCTGCTGCATTGTCTTGGGGGTATTGGCCATGGCATTAGGTTTCTATCCTAAAACATGACCAGGTAAGACGATCTACGCTTCTACGATCTTACAACGGGGTGGCTCAGTTATGCCGGAATGGCAGGGTTTTAGCCCCAGTCCTAATGGCTCAGTTTGACCGGAATACCGGAAAAATCAAACATCCCAAGTGGCTCAATTTGCTCCGAAATGCTGGCTCAGTTTGTACCGAAATAGTGGCTCAGTTTACTCCGGAATATACA
>NZ_JAFIQT010000021.1 GCF_017355935.1 Telluribacter humicola
TTCGATCCATAGGAACAGCCACTTCACCCTAACAGATAATAGTCGAAAAAACCGCCTGAAAATGCTTCGATCCATAGGAACAGCCACTTTACCCTAACAGATAATAGTCGAAAAAACCGCCTGAAAATGCTTCGATCCATAGGAACAGCCACTTTACCCTAACAGATAATAGTCGAAAAACCGCCTGAAAATGCTTCGATCCATAGGAACAGCCACTTTACCCTAACAGATAATAGTCGAAAAACCGCCTGAAAATGCTTCGATCCATAGGAGCAGCCACTTTACCCTAACAGATAATAGTCGAAAAACCGCCTGAAAATGCTTCGATCCATAGGAGCAGCCACTTTACCCTAACAGATAATAGTCGAAAACTTTATAATTAGATCAAGGAAGTGGAATTGATTGTAATATTATAGTATATTATTGCTTTATATCCAGTTATCAATAACAAAGTAGTATTTGTTTGTTAGGGATAAATAAGCCATTAAATTGCAGTTGCTATTATATGTTAGGGAATGGGAACATTATCGAAATCCAACCAGTCGCTTCAGATCTCAAATAACCAGCTTTCGCTAATATTTGAGAGTACTACCATTACGTCTCCTGTAGCAACAAATCCAGAGACCATTGTACTCCGCACGACAAACAACAAGAAGGTTCTCATCCGTGAGCCATTAAAACTACTGACCAGTACTACTGACTTTGGTTTCTTCGAGCGGAGATTATATTGGCTGGTGCTGCGGGAAATTCGAAACATCCAGGTCATTGATAAATTCAAAATCAAGCCTTATGAGGAACTTAGGTTTCGTTTTCATTACTCGGAAATAATCAAAGGGCACCCAAACTCCAATATCCAGTCTGCTATTGACCTGATCCAAAAACGCACCATAAGTTGGGAAGATGAAAATGGCAAGCATTCAAATATAGTTGTGTTCCCCATGGCCGAGTACTGGCCCAATAAAGGCGTTATTGAGTTGACCATGTATCATGCAGCAATTCCAGTTTTCCTGTTTCTGGGTAGCGGTTATGCACAATATGGTTACGAAGATGCACTTATCCTCAGTAGCAAGTATGCACAACTGCTGTTTTCTAACCTGGCCCGGTTTAGGGGGACAGGAGTATGGCGGGTAACACTAGACCAGCTTCGCAAATCAGTTGGGGCAATGGATAAATCGTATGACAATTATTCTGCTCTGCGGCAGCGGGTGATTGACCTCTCGCTTGAGCAAATTAACGAACACACCAGTTTATCAGTCACTTATGTGCCAATGATGAAGGGGCGGGCTACTATTGGTATAGAATTCAGAATCCAATCAAAAATACTACCGGAGGAACTGGAAAAAGAGGAAAAGAAAGAAGAAATGAATCAACGATTGGAGGCGATGTTCCAATCAGACATAGCAGAAGTAGTAGCATATGCCTCTAACAAACTAAGTCAATTCTATCCTTCCTTCTCTCAGCAGCAAAAAAAGGCGATCCTTTCGGATACTGAAAAATTGAAAGCTTTCCTGCGTGCTGACCTGTACGTAGACTATGGATACGCAGATGTTAATCCAGAAGCCTATGTTGCGCAGAGTGTATTCAACTATAAAGGGAAAGCTAAGAATATTTAATTTTTAAAGGCCTTTTGCTTACGACTACAGGTGTCAATCTATTCATCTGAAAGAATAGAAGGGAAGAAAAAACTTATATAGTATCGCGTTAGGGATAGCAGTGGAAAGCCCGGAGCGAGGTACGAGTGAGGACTTGGAACGGATAGCCCGACCCGAAGGGGAATGCCCAACTTTTAATAATTTTCTTACCCAGCTTCACATTATAAAAAAGCTTTTATATCATACTAGGGAAGGATAAAGCTGAATGAAAGGAACCGCGCTGAGAATCAGAATTACTCATAGAAATAATTTAACGACAGCAATCGCGGTCCATTTACTAGCATAAGTCTATGCATGGTTAAGCACACAGTAGCTCACCAAAAAAATCCGTTAACTTGAAGGATCCTAATTTACATACATTTTAGCAGAGGATGGGCTGACCTCCGGTTTCTAATATCGACTGATTCAGCGAATCGAGATTTGCGTGTAGCATCCTTAGACCAACAGGAATTCTATACAGTGAAATCTCAGTGCCACCTTTTTAGCCACGATGTGTAAAGGAAGCAGGTAAACGGATTTTATTATTATGTCCAATAATCTTTATTTATTGGACATAACTAGAATTTTGCTATTTTGCCTCCCTATTTGACTTTTTCTCCATGACACTTCTAGCATCCCAGGTCTCCGGACGAGCGCTCAGGCTGGCCACCCACGAGGAGCTGGCCCAACAGACCGCGGCTTTTTTCAACCGGGGACTCGAAGGGGCCCTCAACACCCAACTGGCCTACCGCTCGGACCTCAACCAGCTACGGCAGTGGCTGCAGCAGCGGGAGCTGGCCGACTTGCCCCTGACGCCGGCCACCCTGGCGGCTTACCTGTAAATTCCGGTGAAATTGAGCCACCCATTTCGGAGTAAACTGAGCCACCCTGTGGTTGTAGTAGAAACACTGTAAATATCACTGTAT
>NZ_JAFIQT010000022.1 GCF_017355935.1 Telluribacter humicola
TATAATGCTCCCCAAAAACTGGACAGTAGTTTAAAGTTTAAAATCATTAACTTAGATCTACAAGATGTCCAATTATGGCCAAATCGACCCGCCGCGTCCACGACGCCAATTTCAAGACCAAGGTAGTTCTCGAAGCCCTCAAAGGTCACAAGACGCTCGCTCAACTCAGCAGCGACTACGGCATACATGCCACTCAAATCACGGCCTGGAAACAGCAGGCTCTGGAAGGCATGCCCTCGCTTTTCAATGGCAAATCGACCCCGGAGCTATCCCCTGGAGTCCGCGAGGAAATCGAAGCGCCTCTTTTTCAGCAGATCGGCCAATTGAAGGTGGAGAACGACTACCTCAAAAAAAAATTAAAGACGATTTAACAGCAGATCCGCGTGATTTGATTGAACTCAACCATTCACATCTGAGTATAACTCGACAGTGCGAGCTGCTTGGGCTGCCCAGATCGAGTTACTATTACCAGCCTGTGGGAGAATCGGCAGAGAACTTAGCCTTGATGAGACATATTGACCGCATCTTTACAGACCGCCCTGAGTTGGGCGTTCGCCGCATGCATCAGGAATTGACCGCTCCTGGCAGCGCGATAAACATTAAGCGTATACGTAGGCTGATGCGCCTGATGGGGCTGGAAGCCGTGTACCCCAAGCCCAACTTGTCAAAAGCTTCTTCGGAGCACCGTGTCTATCCCTATCTGCTGCGCGGATTGGCTGTTGAAGAGCGGAATCATGTCTGGTCCACCGATATAACGTACATTCCCATGGCGAACGGATTCCTGTACTTGTGCGCGGTCATCGACTGGCACAGCAGGTTTGTGTTGAGCTGGCGATTATCGAACACCTTATTGGTAGACTTTTGTGTCGACGCCTTGGAGGAGGCTCTCGGAAAATGGGGCAAGCCGCAAATATTCAACACTGATCAAGGAAGTCAATTCACCAGTGCGCGTTTCCTTGACCCTTTGAGAAGTGCCGAGGTCCAGATAAGCATGGACTCGAAGGGGCGAGCCCTGGACAATATCTTCGTGGAGCGCCTATGGAGGACTGTCAAGTACGAGCATGTATATTTACATGCCTATCGGGACGGACTGTCTCTGTATCGAGGTCTGGCACAGTACTTCCACTTTTACAATTATGGACGAAAGCACCAATCACTGGGCTATCAAACACCCGCTCAATGGTATGTGGAAATGAGGGAAAAAGATAATAATGCAATTTCTGAATAGAAGGACTACTTCTTAATTTGATGCCAAATCTGTCCAACAGTTGGGGAGCACCATA
>NZ_JAFIQT010000023.1 GCF_017355935.1 Telluribacter humicola
GGATCACCTCCGCGGTACGACTGGTAGAAAAACTTGATGGCCTCCACCAGCGAGAGTGGCCGGGTGATTTCGGGGTACTTCTCAAATTCGCGCTGCATGACGCGGATCTTGGTCAGTGTCCGTGGGTCCAGTACTCCCCCCGGACGCTGAGTATCGATGGCTACCTCAAAGGGCATAACACCTTTAAAGTGCTTTTCGAAGAATTTCAGATCGGTAAAGATGGGGTCGTTTTGCGGCAGGTCATCTACCACATAGCCCACCGCGGTGATGCGGGTCATGCCATAAAGAGAGGTTAGCACCAGTAGGCTTACCAGGGTATATATAACAGGCCGTCTATCCCGTACGATACTCCCAACCAGCGACAGGAAGGCATTGATCCGGCGCGATTCCAGGTGCCCCATCTGGCGCGCTGAAGGGGGAGGGAGTATGCTGAAAATAATAGGAATCATGATCATGGACAGGGCGTAGGTAATCATGACCGACAAGGATGATACCAACCCAAATTCAGACAGGAAGGCACTACCGGTGAAGCAGAATACACCAAAGCCAATGAAGGTAGT
>NZ_JAFIQT010000024.1 GCF_017355935.1 Telluribacter humicola
GACTTTCGGTTGACTCCTGATTTTATGAAACCCTGGTACTGGATAAAGTCCTTGAGCAGCACCCAGTAAAGGGTAAGTATCCCATAAAATCCAAAGGCGTAGAGGTATTGAAACCGGTGCACTCTCTTAGCTTCGTGATGTGGGGACAGTTTTACAATGCCTCGATCCCGAATATCTTCATCCATAGGAACAATATTGGTGTAGGTATGATGGAGTATATTATGCTGAAATTTCCAGTTATCTACACCCGCTCCGGCCAGGTTGATCGTGTATCCCATCCATTTATTAATAGAGGGATTTTTAGAATAGGCTCCATGATTAGCATCATGCATTACACTCATACCTATACCTGAAATGCCAAGTCCCATCAATAGCCACAAAATCAGACTAGCCCAGAAGGGAGGCTGCAAGGTTAGCAAAAGAATAAAAGGAATTATGTAGAGGGCTAGTAATACAGAGGTCTTGATGATCATGC
>NZ_JAFIQT010000002.1 GCF_017355935.1 Telluribacter humicola
AGGCGTTTAGCTGAGTGGTACTAATCACCCAAGAGCTTGTCTATATTATTCTTTCTATTCTTCTTTCTTCTGCATGTACATGAAACAATGATGGTGCAACGGATGTGCGATGCTGGGTAAGACCAGCCCACTGCCAATGCAACCCCAGAGCCTGATGGTGGCTATGGGGCGGGTGATCACCTCTTCCCATCCCGAACAGAGAAGTTAAGCCCCGCACCGCCGATGATACTGGGTCTTCGCCCGGTAAAGTAGGAAGCCGCCACAACCCACAAAGCAAGACAGGAGCCACAGCTAACGCTGCGGCTCCTTTGCTGTTTATACACCTGCCTACTACTACTCTTCAGCAACAACAAAGAGAGCCCTGTCTACCAGCGGGGCTCTTGCTTTATGGTGCTTCTGTATCATCTATTCAGATTTTTTTAGCCCTTATCACTACCATTTGCTAGAAAACTTTCAGGAAGTAACTAAAATTTGCCCTTCTTGTTTAACTTGCCTTTAACAAAAGGTATATACAGGTTGTTGTGCAATTTGTAGACACTCTTCTATGCTTTGTAGAAAACTACTACGGTACCTTTAAAAATACTTCTGACCTATGCTAGATCTTTCACCAAAAACCAACTGCGATACCTTCACCGGTATCAGAACAACGACTCCTTTACTGCTGGGGATGGAGTTTTTTAGTAAGCCTACCAGGCAGGATGAGTGGGAAGAGTTACAGGCAATGCAGATGGAAAGAGATTGGCTTTATGACTTAGATCAAGCTAAATCTTATCTGAGAGGTAGAAAGAAAGCTATTGTGGTGACGGACTCTTCGCAGCAGATTATCTGGACAAGCTTAGGTTTTACCCGCATGACCGGGTATACTTTTTGTGAGGTGTACCACAAGCGACCTTCTTTTCTACAGGGTGAAAAGACCCAGCCAGAGATTAGAAGCAAGATCAGGGAATGCCTGACCGAGCAGGAAGTATTTAAAGGTAGTATCATTAACTACCGCAAGTCCGGTCAGTTCTATACCTGTGATGTTCATATTCTGCCTATTTTTAATAAGCGGCAGGAACTGGTAAACTTCATGGCTCTTGAGGAAGAAAAGTAGGTGTAGTACTTAAAAGATCTGGAATACATATTGTGTAAGAATCTATGGCAAGTAATCATACTGTAATACATGAACCTGATAAGTTGCAATTTGTAATCCATACAGAGTACGGAGATGCGGTTCAGATGTATGAGTGGGAAAAGGGAGATATGGCTATTAATCATACGGAGGTCCCGGTAGAGTTAGAAGGTAAAGGATACGGGACCGCTCTAGCTAAGTATACCCTTGAATATGCAGACAAGGAAGGGATCAAAATCAGACCCTACTGCCTGTTTATGGAAGAATATATTCATGCCCATGCTCAGCAGTATAGACACCTTATAGCGGATGATTTTGATCCTGACGCTATGATCAATGAGCAGTCGGACGAAGCCTAAACTTAAAGGATCTTCTTTATCAGGTCTTTTCCTTCCACCTCTTTGACCTCACCGGGCTGCATTGTATCCAGGAGTGTGTTACCTATGGCCCAGCGTACCAGCCGTAGCGTAGGAAAACCTACGGCGGCTGTCATGCGTCGTACCTGACGGTTTTTTCCTTCGTATAGTGAGAGAGAGACCCAAGAGGTAGGAATATTCTGCCGGAAGCGGATTGGTGGATTCCTCTCGGGCAACTGCGGCTCTTCAATGACAACAGCACGGGCGGGTAGGGTCTGGTAGGTTTTCCCATTTATTGATATACTTACGCCCTGTGATAACTTTTCGCAGGCTTCTTCTGTAATAAGTCCCTCTACCTGTACATAGTAGGTGCGGTAGTGTCGGTTACGCGGTTCGAGCAGCCTGGTCTTCAGATGATTGTCATTCGTAAGTAGTAGCAGCCCTTCACTGTCTGCATCCAGACGACCTACGGGATATATATCTTTTGGAAACGTAAAGTCCAGATCAGCCAGCGTAGGTTTATCACCTTCCCGGCTAAACTGGGAAAGCATCCCGTAGGGTTTGTAAATCAAAAAGTAACGGTGCAAAGTAGTTGTATAAAAAGTTAAACGAATCCGGCCTGGTACTACCTGTACTAACTTTGGGTATAGAGCGATGTTATTCGGCTTCCAACTAGCTAATTTCTAGCCAGACGGGGCAGTGGTCGGAATGAACGGCGTCGCAGATCTGGCGGCAGTTGACCAAACGATCTCGCAATGTGTTTGTCACAGACTGATAGTCGATCCGCCAGCCTTTGTTATTCACCCGGGCACCCGCCCGATAGCTCCACCAGCTATATTCAGTAAGTTCCGGATTTAAGTGCCGGAATGCATCCGTAAAGCCACTATCGAACCATTTTGTCATCCATTCGCGCTCTTCGGGCAGGAAGCCGGTAGTATTCTTATTACGAACCGGATCATGAATATCATTGGGCGTATGAGCTATATTATAGTCTCCGCAGATGATCAGATTCGGGCGTGTCTGGCGTAGGGTATGAGCGTACTCAAAGAAATCGTCCAAAAAGCGCATTTTTAGGTCCTGTCGGACATCGCCGCTGGTACCAGAGGGGAAGTAGCAGTTCAGAACGGTAATGTCTCCGTAATCAGCCCGTATGACGCGTCCTTCGCAATCATAGATAGAGAGTCCACACCCATCAACCATTAGATCAGGCGTAGGACGGGAGAGTATGGCTACTCCGCTGTATCCTTTTTTCTCGGCCGCGTGCCAGCCTCTGACCTGATATCCTAAGGCCTCAAATCCTGATAGGTCTACCTGATCCTGGGTCGCTTTTACTTCCTGAAAGCACAGTACATCATAAGATTTATCGCTGAGCCAGTCGAGCAGGCCATTCTTGATTGCCGCCCTGATGCCATTCACATTATAAGAGAGGATCTGCATGGGTAGTAGCTAGTAGGGATTAGGTAAAATACTAAAGTCTCTTAGGGCATGTACCGCTGATTTCATGAGTAAAGGACTATCGAAGCACTACATTTTAATTAGGCTGCAAAGCTAATACCTACTAAACTAAACCCTAGCACCCATACTAAAAAACCTCCCGAACCATAAGGGGCCGGGAGGTTTTTTAGTATATATCAGAAGCCGGTTAGGCTACTGCTACTTCGCCTTCCTTTACCGGGGCTTTAGTCTTGTTATCCTTAAAGAACAGGATAAACAGGAGCAGTACTACTACCGCAATAGCCGCAGGTACCATCCAGATGGCGGTCCAGTCTTTCAGACCATCCTGAGTATAGTAGTCAGCAGTGACACCCGACAGCCATGAGCCGATACCCATACCGATACCATAGGTAGCCAGGGTGATAAGTCCCTGAGCGGATGATTTGATCTTATCGCCCGCTTTGTTGTCTGTATAGATCTGTCCCGTTACAAAGAAGAAGTCGTAGCATACACCGTGCAGAATAATAGCCAGGTAGAACATCCATTCGCCCGAGCCCGCATCGCCGTAGCCAAAGAAAATAAAGCGCAGGATCCAGGCAATCAGGCCTACTACCAGCATCCACTTCACACCCAGGCGGGTAAAAGCTACCGGGATCAGAAGCATGAAAAAGAACTCAGAAGCCTGTCCCAATGACATTTTGTTTTCTACGTTAGCCATACCCGAGTCGGTCAGAGAAGGGTTCGCCATGGCGTAGTAGAAGGAAAGAGGAATACAGATCAGTACCGATGAGATGAAGAATACGGCAAAAGAACGATCCTTGAACAGCCTGAACGCATCCAGACCGGCCACTTCGGAAAACGAAGTACCCTCCGATGGCTTGGGAGGCGTGTTGGGCAGGAAGAATGAGAAGATACCCAGGATTAGAGCCGAGTACATTGAAAGCTGGAAGATCGCTACGTTATCACCTATAGCATAGTACCCTACGATATTGGTTACCACGATCCAGGCAACCGTACCCATTACCCGAATAGGAGGGAACTCGGTTTCGGAGTTCCTCATCTGCTGCATGGCGATAGAGCTGGTCAGCGCCAGAGTAGGAGCAAAGGTCAGACAGTAGGTCAGGATCATCCAGAAGAAAGTATCGGCATCCCGGGTCTGGATCAGGAAAAACAGTACCGCGGCTCCGGCCAGATTCAGCACACCCAGTACTTTCTGAGCAGCAAAGTAGCGGTCCGCAATCATCCCTACAAAAAATGGAGCCACAATCATAGCCAGAGAGAAAGCAGCGTAGGCATTACCTACCTGTCCGCCCGTGGCACCGAGTTGTGTAAACATGTACTTACTCATTTGGCCATACCAGGCTCCCCAGACAAAGAACTGGAGAAACATCATGACCATCAACTGAATGCGAACGCTGGTTTTCATATAGTGAAAAGAAAAGAAGGGGTTTTAGTTTTATGGTAACGTTAAAAGTACACTATAAGATATTAATGTAAAAATTTTAAAAAGTCATTATCTCTCTTTTTAGCCTCTAAATGGCATGGTCAGCGGGAATATCCGTACCACCCCAGACTTTGCGGGATGTCCAGTCTGCCGCCGGAGCTGACCAGAATTCGTGCGACTGGGGCAACCCAAGCGGGAGCAGTACCTCGGCACACAGGTATAGACTACCGGTAGAGATGTACCGCTCTCCCAGGGCCGGCTGATGCCCATACATCCCAATCTGCAACCAGCCTTTGGCATCAAAGGTATCCGGATGCTCCATGGTTTTACGAATGACGGCCGTAAGGGCTGAACGTACCTGAGCGGGCGATACCCCTTCAGGAAGTTGCCCCAGGAGCGCCATATTGGCCAGGTGCTGGAAGGCCCCCGCGCGGTAGGCTATCGAGCGACCAATGATGGGGAAGGTACCATCGGGAGCAATCAGGCGCTCCTGAATAGCCGCGTAACGCACCGCTCGTTTGGTCACGTTCTCATGGATGCTCTGGTAGGTTCTATCCATGGGGGCTATGACAGCCAGTATATCGACAAGGAAGGGCTGAATAACGTAGCTATTGTAATAGTCCCAGTGAAAGTTTGGGCCGTCACCGTACATACCATCCCCCTTGTACCACTGCTCGTGCTGGCGAATGGCGTAGTCGAGCCGCATCTTGTCGTACTCGTAACCATATTTGGCAAAGAAGGCCTCTATCATACCGCTAAAAAGAAGCCAGTTACTGAACCCGGGGCGGATCACGCGGCTGCTCTGGAAAGCCTTTACCACATTGGCCTTTACTTCGTCAGATAAGCTGTTCCACAAGGCTGGGCACCGGACCAGGCTGTGTGCGAGGAAAGCGGCATCTACCAGAGGTTGGCCTCCCTTATTGAAGTTCAGGAAATCTTTGGCCGAAGGATTGGTCGCGTTGCTAAGGGCCTGCTGGGCCAGCCGGAAGTAGGTAGTATGTAGTTTCTTTTCTTCGGGGTCGGATATAGTACTGAGATTAAGCCAGGGGCCTATGCCTGCCATCAGCCGCCCAAAAGCTTCGAGATGCGTATACTGGGGGCGGTCATCTGTTTTACCTTCAACGGGCATATTGGCCTTGAGAGTATCATTAGCCAGATTACCTAGTACCGGCTTTGCCAGCTTGTCCAGATGAGCCAGCCATAAGGTACGATCAGAAGGGACGGGAGGGGAAGAAAAAGCCTGCAGATGACTAGCGCCCAGAAGGCCGGAAGTACCGAGGGTTTGGAGGAAGAGGCGTCGGAGCATAGGTATAATTGGTAGTAGGACAAATATTAACCGGAAAGGGTAGAAATACAAGTAAACGTATGGTGACTATCCCGGTGCGTTCTATATTTTATTGAATAGTCTAAGATGTAAAGACTAATCTGATACTATTTTAACAGAAGCGGATATGAAATTTTATTTAAACAGATAGCTGCTTCGTATTACGCTTATTTTTAAAGTAGCTATAATAGTGAATCTGTAGTATCCTTATGAAAGGAATATAGTAGTGGCGGTAGTAGTACTTCTGTTTTCGCTGGAAGCAGTGCCGGCTCAGAAAAGGAGGCTTATAATAAAAGGGCTACTCCTGAGACCAAAGCCTTATTTAAAAAAGGAGTATTGACTATAAACAACAAGAGCGGAGGATAAAGTCCTCCGCTCTTGTTGTTTATAGCTGTATTGTACTTACCAATTGGAGGGGAGTATGATCTTAAAAGTAGCTCCTTCGCCTTCCCGGCTTTCAGCCCAGATCTTTCCACCGTGCTTCATAACTACTTTTTTGGCCAGTGCCAGTCCTATACCGGTACCTGAATACGCATCCTTACTATGCAGGCGCTGGAATATGACAAAAATCTTATCCGCATAGTTTTGCCCAAATCCAATACCATTGTCCTTCACCTCAAACTCGTAGTAGCTCCTCCGGTTATCAAGATCCGGGTGTTGGGCTACCAGATCCCTGTTTAACTTCTGGCAGGTAACCGAGATAACGGGTGGTACACCAGGCTTCGAAAATTTGAGGGCATTACTCAGCAGGTTATAAAACAGCTGGTGAATCTGCCGGTGGACTGCCTCAATCGTAGGCAGATCCGAAACTGTAATTGAAGCGTTCTTCTCCGAAATCAACAGTTCGAGGTCAGTTTGTACTGCCGTCAGTACCACTCCTATATCCACCTGCCTGGGTTGTTCCTCCTGGTTAAGGCTGGCGAAGTTCAGCACATCAGTCAGGGCTGCATTCATTCGCTGGGCCGAGTCAGTTACCCTATCCAACCGCTTCTTCGAAGCTTCCGATAGTTTATCATAGCTGTCAGATCGTATCATTTCGGTGAAGATCTGGATCTTACGTATGGGCTCCTTCAGGTCATGGTGCGATACGTACGTAAATTGCTCCAGCTCCCGGGTTTTAGTCTCCAGTTCCAGGGTTCGTTCTTTTACCTTCTCTTCCAGGAGTACCTCAGCCTGTTTTTGAGCGTCAATGTCGGTATTGGTACCTATCCACTGGGTTACTTTGCCTTCTTTGTCTTTAACAGGTACCCCACGGGTCAGGAACCAGCGGTAGGTACCGTCCTTTCCGCGTAATGGGAAGGTAAGCTCCCAGGGCTCTCCCTTCGGCCAGGCTTCTTTGGCAAAAGCTACTACCCGTTCGATATGGTCGGGGTGGTGTACTTTTTCCCAGCCCCAGCCCTCCATTTCCTCCAGGGTGGTGCCGGTGTATTCATACCACCGGTCGTTGTACCAATGGATCCAGCCATCAGCGTCGGCCATCCAGGCCAGCTGGAATATAGAGTTGGCCAGGGTCCGAAACTGCTCTTCACGCTGGGCCAGGGTCGCTTCAAACTGTTTTCTTTCAGTAATGTCCAGCATAGCTCCTACCATCTGTGTGGCACGTCCTTCCGCGTCACGAATAATAATACCCCGGTCGTGTACATAGGCGATGGTACCATCGGCCCTGACAAAGCGATACTCGTCCTGCCAGGCAAGTACCGATGAGTCCGCAAAGGCCGTCTGAAAGCTGTCCGTTACCCTTTGTTTATCTTCATCATGAATATGGCTACTCCAGGCTATATCTATTGACAGAATTGAGTTATCATACCCAAAAAGCTGCGTGTAAGCATCGTTAAAGTAAACCTTGTCCTCGGGTATGTTCCAGTCCCAGATGGCATCACTGGTGGCCCTGGTTACCAGCTCGTAGCGTTTGTTACTTTCACTGAGGGCTTTTTCTTTTCGGTAGCTTTCCAGAAGCACCCGCAGGATGTTTCCGGTCCGCTTGATGGTATTCTCTTCCAGTACAGAAGGCGATTTGGGTTCGCGGTAGTAGCAGGCAAAGGTAGCGATCACGGCTCCGTTAGCGTCCAGTATGGGGTGTGACCAGCAGGCTTCCAGATTGTGCTTCGCTGCCAGGTCATGATAGCCAGTCCACCGGACATCGGTTTGTATATCCGTGACAATGACTTTTTCTTTCAGATAGGCGGCTGTACCGCAGGAACCTGCGTATTCTCCTATTTCTGCCCCTTCAATAGAGTTGAGGTAGTCCGGAGACAGATTAGGGGAAGCCAGATTATAAACTCTGTTGTTCTTTACTTCCAGGATCGAGCAAAGCATTCCGGGATGCAGTCCTTCGATCTGGAGTAAGTAGTATTCAGCAATTTTCTGAAGGTTTGTTTCCTTCACTACATTCATCCGCAGAATCTCCCTTTCCAGCTTTTCAAGTGCCAGGTAGTAGTGGTGTTCGGAGATGTCCCTCATCGCACCTATCATTCGGAGGGCTTTCCCTTCGGTATCTCTTACTACCAGCCCTCTGTCTTTTACGTACGCATACTCACCGTTTCTCTTTTGGATGCGGTATTCCTGCTCCCAATGGGTTGCCTGACTTTGCAGTGTGTCCTGTATACTTTCATAAATACGCTGGGCGTCGTCAGGGTGTACAAAGGAATGCCAGAAGTCCGGGTTAGAAGGTGTTTCCGTTTGTTTAAAGTCCATAATTTCTTCAAACCCTTCGCCCCGGTAGGTCTGGCCGGTGGTGATATCCCAGTCCCAGATAGAGTCCTGGGTAGCCCTGGAAACCAGTTCAAAGCGCTTATTGCTCTGCCTGAGGGCCTCCTCAGTCTGTTTTCGGGTACTTATATCCCGCGCGATAGCGAACAGATGTGGTTTTCCGGCCAGAGTCAGCCCACCCATATTAACCTCAACGGTGTATATATACCCATCTTTGCGCTTGTGCAAGGTTTCAAACTGAGGGATAATCTCTCTTTGGGCCAGGGCAAATGCCTCATTGAATTTTTCGTCATGAAAAATTAAATCAACGTCAGGGACGCGTAAATGCCGGGCTTCTTCTTCGGTATAGCCCCAGGCATCGAGGGCTTTATGGTTGAGGTAGGCAAAGGTGCCGTCTTCGCGCATCAGGATAAAGGGGTCCTGCGCATGATCAGCCATGTACTTAAACCGCTTCATCGCTTCCTGGCTTTCCTCTATCTGCTTCTGATAAAGAATCTGAGGTGTTATATTCTGAATAATGCCCAGGATCAGGTAGGGCTTGCCTTCGTTATTGAAGAGCGTTTTCCCAAATGAACGCAGGTGTTGAATGGTACCGGTAGTAGGGTGAATAACCCGATAGGTAACATCATGGCGGCTGTTCGATTCGGATAGGAGCGTTTGATCAATGGCCTGATCTACAAGAGACCGGTCATCAGGATGAATAGGATTGAAGCCTTCCTCACGGCTAAATCCCTGTACTTTATGTCCAAACCACTCATCAATACGATCTGAAGTGGTACCCTTATTAAGCTGAAGATCCAGCCTGAATGTACCTAACTCTGCTGCTTCTACGGCCAGGCGTAGCTCCTCTTCGCTTTCCTTTATTTTCTGACGGGCCAGGACCTGCTCAGTTATATCGTGCCCCAGCGCAAAAACGCCGCTGGCTACCGTGTCCGTTGAAGATTCGTAGAAAGGCTTATAGACAAAGTCCAGGTAGCGTAACTCCCGCTTGCCGTTGCGGACCAGATCAATGGGGAATTCATTGGCATAGAAAGGTTCTCCCGTTATACGTACCTGATCCAGAAGGGCTTTGAACCCCTGCTCCTGTAGCTCCGGTAGCGCTTCAAACAAGGGCTTGCCCACTACCTCATTGGTGCGGTCCCAGACGAGGAGCAGCTCTTCATTAGCCAGTTCTATTACATATTTATCGCCCTTTACGATACCGATAATAACCGGGGTCTGCATGAAGAGGTTGTAGGCCTTCTCAATATCCCTGATTCTAGCTTCCCGCTGTTTCGCCTTGACCTGATCCGTAATCTCTACGGATGTTTGAATGATATAAGCAACTTCTCCTTCCTGATTCAGGACCGGCCTGTGCTCCGGCCGCCAGTAGTGTTCCGTGAAGGTACCATCGCTGTTAGGTATATCGTATCGCTGGACAGCTAGCTGATGGGGTACTTTATGGCTGATGACATAGTCCAGAGAAGCACGTATATTTTTCTCACCGGTGGAATTGGGATCGTCCGGGCTCTCGGGAAATGGTTCAAAAAAGCCCTTTCCCATCAGGTCTTCCCGCTGCATATGAGTAGTACGGACGAAGTCTTCGGTTACAGCCAGAATAGTATAGGTAGGCGGATTGGCCAGTAGTAATGCGCTATTACCAGGCATTACTTCAAAAGCAGCTCTGAAATCTACAGAAGGCTTGATGGCTGAATCGGAATTTTCGAAACTCATACGGGGAAAATCAGCAAAACATAACTACTGCCGGTACATATCTATTAATGAGGTATGTGCCTTATAAGGTACTGTTGTAACAAAGATAATAAACGTAAAGGGGGGCCTCTTTCATACTCTTAACCGATACTATCATCAATGGGTAGTTGCCTCTTGATAAAGAGAATTAACCCATTCGTATCTATGTTGTTATGAATTAGCGGGTAATAATACCTTAAACACAGCTCCTTCCCCCGTCTTGCTCTCGGCCCATATCTTTCCGCCGTGTTTAAGGGCTACTTTCTTGGCCAGCGCCAGCCCGATACCGGTACCTGAGTAGGTATCTTTGCTGTGGAGCCGCTGGAACATGAGGAATATTTTGCTTTCGTAATCCTGATCAAAACCTATACCATTGTCCCTGACGGAGATCTCGTAGTAGTCTTTGCTGCTATCCAGATCCGGCTGTTCCGGGAGCTGGGAAGGATACGCTCTGCGGCTGGAAATAGATATCAGGGGCAGGGAGTCCGGTTTGGAAAATTTAAGGGCATTGTTCAGCAGGTTATAGAATAGCTGGTGCATTTGCCGGGGTACGGCCTGGATGGTCGGAAGAGCAGACACCGAGACAGTAGCCTGCTTCTCACTAATGACTACTTCCAGATCTGTTTGTACGGCCTCCAGTACCTCATTCAGGTCTACGAGGTCAGGTTGTTCCTCTTTGTTGAGGCTGGCGTAGTTGAGGACATCTTTCAGAGCAGCACTCATTCGTTCGGCCGCGGCTGATACCCGGTCCAGACGCTTCTGGGAGGCTTCGGTAAGCTTATCGTAGCTATCTGACTTTACCATTTCGGTAAAGATCTGAATCTTCCGGATGGGCTCCTGCAGGTCATGGTGTGACACGTAGGTAAACTGCTCCAGTTCAGCATTGATTCGCCGCAGGGTATTGTTTACTTCCAGCAGCTCGCGGGTGCGTTCTTCAACCCGGCTTTCCAATAGTTCAGCTACCGTCTTCTGGTCCTGTATATCAGTCGAGGTCCCGTACCACTTGATGATCTTGCCCTCTTCGTCCCGGAGGGGTACTCCCCGCGACAGGAACCAGTGGTAGGAGCCATCTCTGCCGCGCAGGCGGTGCTCGATTACATACTTGCCCCTACCCGCCAGGGCATTCTGCCAGGCCTGGTTAGTAGTCTCCCGGTCGTCCGGGTGTATAAAGTCAAACCAGCCGTTGCCCAAAAGCTGCTCCATAGACTGACCGGTGTAGTCGAGGTAAGTCTGGTTGAAAAAGTTGACGGTACCATCGGGTAGGCTATGCCATAACAGATGAGGCATGAATTCCAGTACAAACTGCAGTTCCTTATTTGTTATTTCTATCTCATGCCGGGCCAGAACCTGTTCTGTGACATCCGTGGCTACGACCATGATACCTGCAATGCTACCATCACCTTCACGTAAAGGTTCATATACAAAGTTGATAAACAGTGTTTCTGTCTTTCCGCCTCTGGGTAGATTAATCGGCCGTTCACTGGCCCAGAAGGTTTCACCCGTGGTATAGACTTGGGTAAGTAAGTCTTCCAGTCCCTGCTTCCTAATTTCGGGTAGACCTTCAAAGATAGGTTTACGTAGGAGCTCGTCGGCACCCCGACCCCACAGTTCATACATGCGGTCGTTGGCGATCTCTACCGTAAAGTTGGCACCTTTGAGTATACACATGGCTACCGGCGACTGCAGAATCATATTACGGAAGTTCCTTTCGCTCTCCACAAGCTGCTGCTTGGCCATTACCTGCCCGGTTACATCATTGGCCATCACCAGTACTCCCGTTATGGTTCCATCGGCCTCACGGTAAGGGTTATAGCTGAAATTGACGTAGCGGGTTTCCATATCGCCATTTTTACGCTTGAAAACAGCCGGAACCTCATTGCCATAGAAAGGCTCGCCGGTACGTAATACATTAAGAAGCAGCCCCACAAACACCTGGTCTTTCATCTCCGGCAGGATCTCCAGAAATGGCTTATTGATCACCTCAGGTCCCACCTGCCAAAGTTCAAACAGAGCCTGATTGGCTACTTCGAGTATCAGATCTTCACCTTTAAGAATAAGTATAGGGTCTGAAGCCTGCTCTACCACGTTCCGGAACTTCTGTTCCTGCTTTATGCGGTCAGTAATATCCCGGAAGTACCACGCCCAACCGTAGTTGCTTCCACTTTCGGCAATTATGGGTGTACCCCGGCGCTCAATCACCCGGCCATCTTTGAGGAGTATTTCATCGTAGGCTTTTTTACCATTATTAGAGTACATCTGCTCATTACTGGCAATGAATTTCGCCGGATCGGCCACCATAGTTAAGGCATGGCGTAGGGCCGCTTCCCGATCTTTGTTATCAGTTACATCCTGTGGGAGGTTCCATATATCGGCAAACCGCCGGTTGTGCAGGACCATGTTTCCCTGGGGATCTACGATAAGTACTCCGTCGGGTGTGACTTCGTTCTCAGCTTCAAAAAGCGCATTACGAAAGTCCAGTCGCTCATTTACTTCTTCAACCCGTTGCCGGGCCAGTACCTGCTCAGTCACGTCGTGCGCCATCCCGATCACTCCCGCGGCTACAGGCTCGGATGGATCGTCGTAGTAGGGCTGGTACACAAAGTCCAGGTAACGTACCTCTTCTTTTCCGTCGTGGATAAGTGTTGAGGGGCTTTCGTAGGCATAATACGGCTCGCCCGTCAATCGTACCTGGTCCAGCAGGGGGATAAAGCCCTGGTGCTCCAGCTCGGGAATAGCCTCGAGTAGTGGCTTGCCTATGACCTCGGGGCCCCGTCCCCATAGGTGGAGCATATCTTTATTAGCCAGCTCAATGGTATATTCAGGCCCTCTGACAATGGCTATAATGACCGGGGCCTGCATAAAGAAATTGTAGACCCGCTCAATGTCCTTGATCTTGGCTTCCCGCTGCTCGGCTTTCACCTGCTCGGTTACGTCATCGGTTGTATGGATGATGTAGAGTACTTCGCCCTGGCTATTCAGGACTGGTTTGCGATATACTTTCCAATACCGCTCTTTGTAGGAACCATCCCCTTCGGGGATATCATAACGAAGTATGGGCAACTCATGCGGCTGCTTATGCGCCAGCACGTATTCCAGCGACGCACGGGCTTCTTGCTCACCGGTAGGATCACCCGGGTCGCCCGGAAAAGCTTCAAAAAGATTTTTGCCTATCAAATCCTCTCTTTGTATCCCCGTTGAAGTTACAACTCCGTCGGTAACGGCCAGTATCGTAAAGTAGGGGGAGTTGGCCCGTAAAAGGGTACTAATGCCAGGCATAGCTTCGAAAGCAGCCCTGAAATCTACCGAGGTCTCTATCACTGAAATAATATATTACTTATTATAATTGGGGACTTAAATAATCATTATATGCTAACGAATGTTTTGGTTACAAACATAAAAGTGACAGAGACCGGATAAGCAGTAGGGTCAGTACGTTGGTAAGTACACCTTGAAAGTAGCTCCCTGATCCGGGTGCCCCTCAGCAGTTATGTACCCTCTATGGTTATCAACCACTTTCCGTACTATTGATAGCCCTACTCCGGTACCTTTGTATTCCATTTTGCTGTGCAGGCGCGTAAATACATTAAATATTTTATCCGCATCCTTTTGCTCAAAACCGATGCCGTTATCACTAACGGTTATGAAGTAAAACTTCTTCTGCATCTCTTCGGCGGACACGGGTAGTCCTGTTTCTTTTCCGGGTATAGTGTTACAGCTCACCGAGACTTTAGGTGAGACACCAGGCTTGCTGTACTTCAGTGCGTTGCTAATCAGATTATGAAATAGCTGTCGTAGCTGCCGTTCATCTCCCTTCATGACAGGTAACTTCTGGATGTCCAGGAGGGCGTTCTTTTCGATAATGGTAGCCTCCATATCACTGACTACTCCCTCGACCAGCTGATTTATATTTACCTCCTCGAAGGCAGTAGTACCCAGGGTAGCGTTGGAGTAATCCAGCAGATTATGGATCAGCGCACGCATCCGACCGGTAGTAGCCTGAACACGATCGATGATCTGACTATTACGCTCATCCAGCGAATCCCCCAGATTGTTCTGCAGCATGTCAATGAAGAAACTGATCTTACGCAGGGGCTCCTGGAGATCATGGGAGGCGGCGTAGGCAAACTGCTTTAGCTGTTCGTTGACTACACGTAGCTCTTCGGTCCGTTTCTGAACCAGCTGCTCCAGTTCTTCGGCGCTTCGGCGCAGGGCTTGTTCGGCCTCAATTTCCAGCGTAATATCCCGTACTTCGATAACCGTTGAGATGGGTACACCATGCTCATCGAAAATAGGGCTGGCGGCACAGGTGACCGGGAGTGATGTACCATTTTTCCGGAAGAACAAGTCCCGGTGGGCCCGCACATCAAAGTTTTCGGGTAAGGCCCGGTCGATGGGACACTCATGCATGGGATAGAAGGAGCCGTCGGGGCGGTGGTGGTGAATGAGGTAGTGCAGGGGCTTCTGCCGGATCTCTTCCTGAGTATAGCCGAACATCTTTTCTCCCCCCACATTCATAAATGTACAGTGCCCGGTCTTATCCATCATGAACAGGGTAGCCGTCGCATTGTCAGTCATGGTGCGAAACAGGAGGTTCTGGTAGTCAATCGCCTCCTTGCGGCGTTTTTCTTCGGTGATATCCCGCTGTACGCACACCAGCATGGTTTTCCCACCGTTTTGGATGGAAGTAATGTGGGAGTAGGTATAAAAGTCAGTGCCGTCTTTGCGTCGGTTGTGCCACTCACCGTTCCAGTAGCCGTTTTTTTGGATATGCTCTATGACATAGGCTACTTTTTGCTGGTTCTCCTCCGGGCTATAAGCATTCTGAACGGTTACGTGCTTCCCTACAAGTTCTCCCGGTCTGTACCCAAATATGCGGTCTTCGGCTCTGTTGGTGAACAGAATATAGCCATTCTCATCGGATACGGATACTCCTTCGTCCATACTATCGAGTACTCTGGACTGTAGCTTCAGGGAGTTCTGTAACTCTATAAACTCATGGATGTCTGTACAGGTACCTACCCACTGAACTATGTCGTTGCCTTCCCGGATCGGTATGGCGCGCGTGATGTGCCAGCGGTACTCTCCATCGTGGCGGCGGTACTGGAGCTCTGCCTCATAGGGGACACCATGCTTCAGACTATGCTTCCACTTTTCGAGAACTTCGGCGTCTACTCGGGGTGACAGCACATTGGCCCAGCCGTTCCCCAGAGCCTCCTGTTCGGTCTGACCGGTATACTCGTACCAGCGTTTGTTGAGGTAGTCTACCACACCGTCGGGCCGGGTAGTCCAGGCCATCAGGGGAAATGACTCCAGAATCGTACGCTGCATGAACTCCTGCTTTTCGCTTTCAATACTATCGCGCAAGCGTAGCTGAGAGTACGCTTCGTCCCGGTATTTGCGGGCCAGTATAAGCTCGGTCACATCAGTGCCCGTTCCGATAAATCCTACTATTGCTCCCTGGTCATTGCGCAGCGGATCGTACGAGAGGTTGATATACACTGTTTCTCTGGTGCCATTACGTACCAGTTCAACGGGATGCTCTTTGGCCTTGAAAGGTATGCCTTCGTATACTACCTGTTGTAGTATCTCTTCAAAGCCCTGACTTACCAGTTCGGGGAAAACCTCAAAAACAGGTCTGACCATGACTTCTTCTCTGGTCTTTCCCCAAAGTTCAAGCGCTAAATCATTGGCTAGTTCAATGGTATATTCCTTACCGCGAAATACCCCCACGGCTATCGGGAGTTGCATGATGAGAGAGAGGGCCTTTTGATCCATTTAATTCGTAAAGTAGTAATAGAGGCAAGCGCTATAACAGGTACGGCTGATGGCTGGGACTTTATAAGGAAGCTGTTAAGTCAATATAAAGGTACATCGGATAACAGAGCAACCACTAACCGGATCGATATGTTGTGCTAATCCCGCAAAAATAGTGAACGAGGCCGGAACAGGTAGCACCTACTACTAAATAGACTAACTTCGGACTGTAGTATGGGTACAAGTATCTTTACAGCTGTTGCTGCTTTTAAGAGGAAATACTCTCTACCCCCATTGCTTATGAACCGCCGAACTTTTACTAAAAAAGCTCTTCAGACGGCTGCCTTAGCCGGTGTGGCTTCTTCTATTCCGGGGCTTTCAGTGGCTGGTGCCAAATCGTTTGTCCGGCTGGGTGGACCCGTATTTGACAAGTACAAAAGTCCTGACGAGTGGGTAGCCGCTCTGAAAAATGAGGGGTACCGGGCCGCTTACTGTCCGGTACAGCCGGGGGCACCGGCCGATGAGATCAGAGCCTATGAGCAGGCGGCCAAAAAGGCGGACATCGTCATCTCAGAGGTCGGCGCGTGGAGCAATCCTATAAGTACTGATCCGAAGATGGCGCAGGAGGCCTTTAAGAAATGCGTGGACTCACTGGCCCTGGCGGAAGCCATAGGAGCCAACTGCTGCGTCAATATCAGCGGATCTAAAAATCCAGTCCAGTGGGCTGGGCCGCATAAAGACAATATAACGCAGGGTACCTTTGATGAGATCGTAGAGGTAACCCGAAAGGTCCTGAACGAAGTCAAGCCTACGCGCACCTACTTCGCCCTGGAACCCATGCCCTGGACCTACCCTGACTCGGCCGATTCGTACCTGCGGCTCATCAAAGCCATCAACCACAAGCGCTTCGGGGTACACATGGACCCTATGAACCTGGTAGTTAGCCCCCGAACCTTCTATGGCAATGGCGAACTGATCAAAGAGTGCTTTAAGAAACTGGGGCCGCATATCCGCAGTTGCCACGGAAAAGATATCATACTTAAGGAAGATGCCTATACACCGCAGCTTTTCGAATGTCAGCCGGGCCTGGGCAGTCTTGATTATGGAGTTTTCCTGAGCGAACTGAGTAAGCTTCCTAATATTCCTCTGATGCTTGAGCACCTGCGTACGCAGGAGGAGTACCGGCAGGCGGCTACCTATGTACGATCCATAGGAGAAAAAGAAGGAATAGCTGTGTAGCCACATACAGCCCCACTACATTCAAACTACTCATTACTCTACCAATAAAAACCAATGAAAAAATCAATCTTGAAAGCAATTGCCCTGTTTTCCGCCCTGATACTAGGGCTGGGAATGATTACCTATGTACAGGCCCAGGTAGGAGTGGGTACCAAGCCTGTCAAGGGAGCAGAAGTACTCTTTGACGGCTCCCGCAAGATGCTCGACGAAAAGTGGACCTACTGGGAAGGACCCCGCCTGGCGGCTACGCTGCCGATCAAGTGGACGGTGGTGAATGATCCGACCGGGAAGGGCATGGCTCTCAACAGCAACGATCCCGCCGGAGCCGGTGGTAAGTACGGTGCCGCTGACATAGTGACCAAAGAGAAGTTCCGGGACTTCCGGCTGCACGTAGAGTTCTATATCCCCGAGGCAGGCGGCAATAGTGGAGTATACCTCCAGAACCGCTACGAAATACAGGTACTTGATGGAGATACTACCTCGCACGGTATGGCGGCCGTTATCAACGAATCACCATCGCCTTATCATGCCTACAATGGCCTGGGCAAGTGGAATGCCTACGACATCGTGTTTAGAGCGGCTCGCTTTGAGAACGGCAAACGCACTGAGAAAGCCATGGTGACCATGTACTTTAACGGCAAGAAGGTTCATACCAACCAAACCATCAACCAGGTATGGGGCGGGCCTAACTCAGGTATTGACGGAGGCAACGACGGAGGTAAGGGTATCACGGACACGCCCGGTGGAATCAAGTTACAGGCCGAAGGCCACAACGTGCTCTACCGCAACATCTGGATCAAAGAGCTGGATCTGAAACAAGCTGATACCAACTTTTAACCAGTAGGTATCAGAAAGCCCCGCTCGCCGGGGCTTTTATTTTTTACACCTGTTGAAGCTAAAAAGGTCATCTTTTTCTGACTCAGGTATTAAATTTACAGCTTTCCCTGCAGGGACTACATGCCAGGCAGTGGTCCTGAGCTAGTGGAGAAGCGGGTGAATAAGACTATACAAAAAATACGACCTGTCATGATCAAGATCAATAACGAAAGCGAATACGAAAAGGCCTCTGAGCGGGTCGAGGAGATCTATAACGCCAAGCCGGGTACGCCCGAGAAGAAAGAGCTGGACGAACTACTGAAAGCCATCAAAGAATACGATGAGGCTTTTATCCGGATGCTTAGGGACAACGGCTAGTAATGCTGTAGCCAAGCCTGCTTACTGTACCTGTATAAAGAATTGACTTTATATTTTTGAAAAGTTAGTCGTAGATGCGGGAGGCTTATAACCTGTTAGAATACAGGTTATAAGCCTCTTTTTTTGTTGAGCTATGGTCACCGTTTGGTTTGTTAAAAGCCAATATCTTATTATCGAAAGGTTTTCAAATGTGGGTAATTTTATTTAATTATGGGATTATTTTGCCAGTAGCGTAGCAGAACGCTTGATGAAATACTGAATATGTAGAGATAGGGAGAGCTACTACATGTAGCTGACTTCCGTGCAATGTGGCCCTTCCATCAACTTCCTGTTATCCCCACTGACATTATTATATTATCCTGTTGGGCATAAGATAATCGTTCCAAAGGCTTTCCCGTTTCTGACTAATCAGTAAGACTGGATAGCTTGTGCCCGTCTGGAAAATAAGTTAATATAATGATTCTGCTTTCAGTCTATACACACTTCACGCTTTGTACTTCGTACTCAGCCGGCACTTTTAATTCAGCGAGCATCCCTTGCTTATCACCACTTCCTGACTTTACTATTTTGACTATTTAGTACCTGTATGAGCAATCGTAAAAACGTTGCCATTGTATTCTTTGACGCAGCGTCAGGACATCGTTCCTCGGCGGTAGCTCTGGAGAAAGCAATCCGGCAGCGGCATCCTGATTGGAACGCCCGCATTATCAACATCACCCAAATATTTGATTACCACCCGCCATTCGGACGCATCGTGCACAAGGGTATCAACTACTTTAACTGGATGATCAGGCGGGACAAAGTATTTGATCTGAAAGGACTGATCAATCTGTCGCTGCTGTGTCATGACCTGGTGGGACCGAAAGGGCTGGAACGGATCAGTGGGTACTGGAAGGGTTTTGTGCCCGATGTGGTTGTATCCGTAACGCCCATGTACAACCCGGTACTATACCGCAGCGCCCGACTGGTCAATCCCGAGGTACAGTGTGTAACCATACCGGTAGATTTTGAAGAGGCTAAGCCCCGGTACTGGTTTACGCCGCTGGTCGAGCAGCACTACCTCAATGCTACTCCCCGCCTGTCGGAGCAGGCCCGGGCGGCCGGTATACCCGAGCAGTACATACACTCCATCAGCGGCATGATAGCCGACCCGGAATCCTACCAGGAGAGCCATCTGGATAAAAAAGCCGAGCTACGACGCCTGGAACTCGATGAAAACCTGCCGACAGGATTTGTATCCTTCGGAGGGCAGGGCTCTGCCATCGTGCTGGATATTGCCAGAGAGATGGCCCGGCAGCGGCTGCAGGCCAATATCCTGTTTATGTGTGGAAAGAACGAAAAGCTGTACCAGCAGCTATCTGCTCTCGACACACCGTACCCCAAAGTAGTATTTAGTTACCTCAAAGAAACGCCCATTCACTACCAGCATCTGGCTGATTTTGCCGTGGGTAAGCCCGGCGCCATGACCATCACCGAAGCACTGATCACTCATACGCCCATGCTGGCTATTGAGAGCCGGGGAATGAAGCCGGTACAGAAAGGAAACGAAGAGTGGATCAGGCAATCAGGTACCGGTAGAGTAGTGAAGCGGGTGCAGGACCTGGTACCGGCTATCCGGGACGTACTCAGTGACCCCTCCATCCACAGTGCTATTCAACGCCACCGGCATACAGCCATTCTGGAAGCTGTCAATAAGATAGACCTGATCATGCAACTAAAAGAACCCTATACTATATAATATTTCTACTACTATGTCTGTTCCCGTAAACCCTCCTCAGAGTACCGAAGTACAAGTTACACCCGTAATTGATTCGTATCCCAGCGACTGGCCCGATAGTGGCCCGATTGATCTGCAGGTACATGACCTTCCCCATGACTCGTCCACGATTGAGTGGTGGTACCAGAATGCCCACGTAGCCAGTACCACGGGGCGTACCTTCTCCCTCTTTGCCTCCTTTTTCAGAATGGCCATTGGCAGGGATGAAGTTACGAAGCAATTTACCTATGCGCACTCCATTACCTGGGCGCTGGTAGATGTAGACAAAAAGACCTATCTGATGGATTCAGTAGTGGACCAGGTGGCGCCGGTGGAGGGCTTGAAAATGATAGAGAGAGGAAAAGATACGTCCGATAAGCTGCTGCAACGGGCGCTGAAGGAAGTATTTGAAAAGGGTAACGTACCACTGCCGGACCGTATGCTGCAAGCGCAGGCTCAGGTTAGTAAAGAAACGCTGGACCTGGTGTATGATACCAACCGGTTCAGGAAGCTGGACGACGGTACCTATCAGCTGATTCTGGATCATCCGGAGCAGGGCGTTGCGGGCGAGTTGATATTCACACCGCTGATCAACCCGGTACGCCACGGAGACGATGGCGTAGTAAAAGGTACTGGTGGAGAAGACATGTTCTACTACTTTATTCCGCAGTGCGAGGTACACGGTACCATTACTACCCCCGACCAGCAGGTACATGAGGTGGAAGGTAGCGGCTGGTACGACCACGAGTTTGGCAAGCCTACCAGCGAAAGCCCTGACGTAGATATTCACCACGACATCGCCTGGAACTGGGTATCCCTGCAGCTAAGCAACGGCTATCAGCTATCGGGCTATGACTTATTTGACAACACCAAAGGGGGCGAAGGCTGCGGGCGCTGGGCTATCATCATTGACCCGGAGGGTAACAGCCGTAACATCACCGACTTTAGCTTTACACCTACCAGGATCTGGACCAGCTCACGTACCTTCACCCGGTACCCCATCCACTGGCAGCTCCAGATTCCCGAACTGGGGGTGGACCTGCAGATTCAGGCGGAGTTTCCGGAGCAGGAGTTTATGACCATCATATCAAAACCAGCCTTCTGGGAAGGACGTATCCGGACGGAGGGTACTTTCGGAGAGACTGCTATCACAGGTATTGGATTTATTGAAAGAAGTGGTTTTGCCAACGTGGAGAAGCTGGAAGACTTTTTCAAAGCCGTCACCCGGGAAACCCGCAAATCCGTGGAAGCTATGCTGCCGCTGGAGCCTACCGATGAGCAGTTTCTGCGGCTGGTGGCCAGCGAACCCAACAAACATTTCCTTAATGGCCTGGACAAGGAGCGGTACGTGGAGCGGGTAATTCGACCCATCCGCGAGATCATTGACCGGGGGGGCAAGTGCTGGCGCTCGTACGCAGTACTTGCCTGTATGGACGTAGTGGGTGGCAACTCGCAGAATTTTATGGATTGGCTGGTATGGCCTGAGTTGCTGCATACTGGCTCCCTGATCATCGACGATGTACAGGACCGCTCGACCATTCGTCGGGGAGGTCTTTCCTGCCACGAAGTGCACGGTGAGGCGCTGGCTATCAACGCCGGTAACGCCTGTTACTTTATTGGGCAGATACTCATGCTGGACGACCGCCTGACGCCGGAGCTGAAGCTCAAAGTGTACGAGCTGTACTTTGAGACCATGCGGGCCGCTCACGCCGGACAGTCCATTGATATCAGTGGCTTTTATGACCTTATGCCCGGAGTGGTAGCGAGTGGAAAAAGTCAGGAACTGGAAAAGCGTATTCTGGCGGTTCATCGCCTGAAATCAGCCGTGCCGGCTAGTATGCTGGCCGAGCTGGGTGCTATGCAGGGAGGAGGAACAAAGGAACAGATAGCCGGTCTGGGTGACTTTTTTGAAGCCCTGGGACTGGCCTTTCAGATTATTGACGATGTATTGAACCTGCGTGGCTTCAAGAATGACCTTAAAGATAAGGGAGAAGATATCACCGCCGGGAAGATAACTATGCCCGTGGCCAAGGCTATGAGTTATCTGTCCGAGCCGGACCGGAAGTGGCTGTGGCTGACGGTAAGCTCCATGCCAGCAGATCGTGCAACCATTGGTGCGGTGATCGAAAAGCTGGAAGCCTGCGGAGCCATTGATGCCTGTCAGCAGCAGGCCGAAGATCTGGTCGAGGAAGCCTGGAAGAGGCTGGATGGACTGGTACCTGACTCGGCCGTAAAGATCCGCCTCCGGGCCTTTAGCTGGTACGTACTCAACCGCCACTACTAAGAGTTGCTCCCAAGCTATGGACTTTTTACCGGCTGCTCTGCTGGACCCGGCTACCGTATGGGGGCTATTGCTCCGGGGGCTGGGTCTGATCTATTTTATTGCCATTGTGCAGTTGTACCACCAGGTACTACCGCTAGCCGGCTCGATGGGTGCCTCGCCCATCGGGCCGAAGCTGGCTCAAATCCGGCTTGACTACCCCGGCTGGCGCAAGTGGCTGTACTTCCCGACGCTGCTTTGGCTGGACCACAGTGACCGTTTTCTTAAAGGACTGGTGGTACTGGGAAGCGTATCGGCGCTGGTGGTGATGTACGGCGGACCATTCGCGGGTCTGGCGCTGCTGGTATGCTGGCTGGTGTACCTGTCGTTTGACCTGCCACTTTCACTTTCGTACCCCTGGGACAGTGTGCTGCTGGAGGCGGGCTTTCTGGCCCTGTTCCTGCCGGAATTACATCATTTCCCTGATGTATCGGTGACGGTGTTGCCGCACCCGCTGGTAGCCTGGGGCTTCCGTCTGTTGATGTTCCGGCTGATATTTGGATTTGGGAAGTTCAAGTTCTGGAAGTCTAATCTGCGCGATACCGGGTACTTTCGGGCTTTCATGGTCAATATTCCGCTGCCTGCTTATCCGGCCTGGTACCTGTACCGTCTGCCGGGTTGGTTTTTTCAGGCTATCCTTACCTTTAGCTTTGTCGTAGAGGTCATAGCGCCTTTTTTTATCTTCTCCAGTAGCGAGCTTCGCCTGGTGGCGGCACTGCTTATCAGCCTGCTCATGGTAGGTATCCAGGGCATCAGTAACTTTGGCTTTTTTAATATACTGACCATCGTACTGTGTCTGCCCCTGTTGGATGTGCAATCATCTATCTTTGACTTACAGGCTCAGGATCTATATGCGACACCGGGTCATGTACTGACCAGTGTAGTCATGCTTGTACTGGTAACGGGCGGCTTCCTCAATTTCTTCTTCAATACCTGGTGTACCTTTACCTGGATGCACTGGCCCACGGCGCTCTTTATCAAATCGCGCTTTATGGCAGGGCTGCTGAGCTTTTACCGGGTACTTGTCCGTTTTCGGGTTACCCATTCGTACGGGGTGTTTCCCTCTTACAGTTCGCCACCCATTAAGCTGGTGCCCGTCATTGAAGGGAGCCGCGACGGCGTAACCTGGGAGCCGTACGAGTACCAGTACATTACCACCTCCGAGAGTACCCCGCCCCGCTTTGTGGCTCCTTACCATCCCCGCTGGGACCATGCTATCTTCTACGACGCCTTTGGTACCAACGACGCCAACTATATGTGGGGAGTAGTAGGTACCGGCAATCCCTATGATTTTACACATGCTTCCTCCCTGGAAGGGGTACTGCAGAAAGTTCTTGAGGGGAATAGAGAAGTATATAAAATTTTCCGGAAGGTACCTTTCCCGGCTTCGGAGCCGCCTCAGAGCGTGCGGGTCATGCTGTACCGATTTCAACCGACTACCCCGGCGGAGCGTAGGAGCACCGGGCAGTGGTGGGTGAAGCAGGTAGCTGGCCTCCACCTGTCCCCGCGCAGCCTGGACACTGATATGCAGAAAAAGCGATCTACACAGCCGGAGCTCTTTCATTTTGATGCGGTATACTGGCGTCGGTGGAGTCCGCGTATGCAGGAGCTGGATCGGATAGGAAGGGCAGCCTTACCCGAACTGGTACAGGCTACCGCCGAAGAGGGACTAAGCCTATCCGCAGACTACTTCTGGAACAAGTTTCTGCCGGGCCTACGGTCCGATGGACGTAGCTGGGAGGAGCTACCGGAGGTAGTGGAGCAGCTCAAAGAAGAGTACAGCTTTGACCAGCTACGGAACCTGGAGATTTTCTGGAATCAGCTGGTGCTTATGCTGGCCGCACGGCTGGAGCTCTACTACCTGGGGCAGCAGGAGCCTCAGCTGAAGATAGAGACCTACTTCCACTTTGGCCTGTTTCTGAACCACGTTGTGGGCAAGGGCAGGGAGACGTATGAGCAGGTACTTCTTCACCCGGAGGTAGCCCTAGACCATCTGGCTGATTTTACGCCTCAGGACGGTTTTTACTTTAATGCCATTTTCCGGTTCGACACGCAGGTATTCCACGCCCGTAAGCTGCGCTGGCTGCGTCAGGTACAGCCCGACTATACCGAAGAGGTAATTCCCGGCTTCGTCCGGCTGATTCCGTTCCTGAGTGAACAGTTTAGGGGTATGGGTGAAGAGAACTGGCCCCGCATGCACCGACAGCCTGATAACGGCGAGTGGGTAATCGAAGAGCCCATCGACCAACGCACCTACGTTTAACACCCGGAACCGCTTATGAAATCAGTTGTTTTGCCAAATGGCTTATCCGTTCAAGCCTTCAACCGGCTGGAGCCGCAGGTGCTCTATCATGAAATATTCGCCACCGAAGCCTACGCCAAGCACGGTATCGTAGTGCAGCCTGGCGACTGCGTGTTTGATGTGGGGGCCAACCTGGGTTTGTTTTCCATCTACCTCGCCCAGCACTACCCAGACCTCACCATTTACTCCGTTGAGCCGGTGCCCGCTATGTTTGAGCTGCTGCGCCACAACGCGGCCCGCCACGTAGCCCCGGCTGCCACCTCGTACCTGCTGAACATTGGCCTCTCTGATACCTCCCGCACTGCCACGTTTGCTTTCAACCGTACGCTGAGCATGACGGCAGGTATGTACTCCAAGGAGCTGGAGGCTGGTGTCGACCGACAGGCTTCGGCTTATGCCTGGGTACAGGCCATGGTGGCTGACGCGGCCCGATCCGGGCAGCTCAACGCCCGGGCCGCGCGGGGCCTGAATCGACTGTTGACCACGCCGGGACTTCGTCTGCCGGTGTTGGTGCTGCTGTCGGTGCCGCTAGTGCTGCTCCTGGGGTACCTCAAGCGTAGCACCAGGCAGGTGGCCTGCCAGTTGCGCACCCTGTCTGAGGTACTGCGCGAGCAGCAAGTCGCTCGGGTAGATCTGGTGAAGATTGATGTAGAAGGGGGCGAATGGGATGTACTGCGTGGCGTGCACGACGACGACTGGCCCCGCCTGCGGCAGCTCGTCATTGAGGTACACGACCTGCACAACCGCGTGGCAGACATGACGGATTTCCTGCAGACCCGGGGCTACGAAGTCATCGTCGATCAGGAAGATTGGAGTCTGCATCGGCTTATGCGCATCCACACCCTGTATGCCCGCCGCATTGATTAATCATACTTTCAAAAGTACATAGAGCGGTTTGGCCTTGGAGCTGATTAGCCAGCAGGGCCTTACTACTGAATCATAAAAATATATGAGTAAAAAGCCCTCCCTACAAAGTCCCGGTACCCGTGAGACTAAGGAATTACTAAAAAATAGTCCTCAGCAAGGCTGGGTGGAACTGGTACAGAAGTACGGTAAGACATTTGTATACCAGGGAAGTCTGGCCACCTGTGATCCGGTGGTGGTACAGAAACTGTTGATGAACCGGTCCCACACCCGGAAGCGCTCCGCCGTTTATAAGTTGATGTCCCGGATTATACCGGGCGCTCCGGGGGTATTGTTTATGGATGGCAAAGAGTGGCATAAGCACGTGCAGGCCGTGATGCCGGTATTTACCAAAGCGCACGTAGAGGCCCAGGCCCGTACCATTCATGAAACGGTGATGACTCGCGTGCAGGATTGGCCGGATGGCCAACCGTTGCATGACCTGTTTCAGGCTGTTACAGAAATAGGGCTTCGGGTGGTGCTTAAAGTTGGCTACGGTCTGGACCCTGACCAGGAGGTAGCAGCCCGTTTTGGGTATGAATTCATGGATTACAAACGGAAGACTATGACCGCTACCGCCCGATTGGATGAATTTGGCTTCTCATGGGATCAGTTAAGTCAGCTACCTGCCTTTATCAGGGAAAGGCGGGAACTACGGAAGCAAGTGAACCGACAGCAGGGGCTGGTAACGCAGATCATGGAGGAACGGCGGCAGAACAACCACCAGGGACACGACTGGATATCACTCATGTCTAAAGGCGGTTTTTCCCTATCGGAAGTGACTGATGAGTTAAACCACATCTACGGCGCCTTCAATGCCATCGACTACGCCATTACCTGCGGGTTGTATGAGATTAGTAAACAGCCTGATTGGGCTAAGCGTATCCGGGATGAGCTGAATAGTGTATTAGGAGATAGAGACTACCCTACGCGGGATGATTTCGATCAGCTACCCGATACCATCCACTTCATGAAGGAAGTATTCCGGTACTATCCGGTAGCTATAGCGGTGATGCGTCGTACCGGCGAGCCTTTACCGGTAGAGGGGGGCGAATGGCCAACTGACCAGGAGGTACTTATACTACTGCAATCTATGCACCACCATCCCGACTACTGGGACGAGCCCGAGGTATTCAATCCGGATCGCTGGCGCCATCCCCTGCGTGAACCCCAGGCGTACATTCCTTTCCTAACCGGGCCGCGTCAGTGCATCGGGCGACACCTGGCTGAGCTGCACTTTGTTGTGACACTTAACGCTATCCTCCGGCACGCCGATATACAGGTACTGGACCATGACGTGCCACTGCTCCCATACCTGATTCCCCGATTTGCCAAAGCCATTCCGTTCCAGATGCATACTTTACAGCCCCATGCCGAGCCCACTGTCCGCAAAGCCTAAGGGGCCTGGCGTGCAGGAGGCACAACGGCTGATACAATCGCATAAGAACGGAGCCTGGACGGAGCTGGTACAACGGTACGGTAAGAGCTTCTACTACCAGGGTACCCTGGTAACCTGCGATGCCCAACTGGTAGAGCAGCTACTGATGCAGCGGGTACATACCCGTACGCGCTCCCTGGTTTACAAAAAACTAAACCAGATTATCCCCCTGGCTCCGGGACTGCTTTTCATGGACGAAGAGCCGTGGCAGCGCCGCCTGCAGGCTATTATGCCTGCCTTCACCAAAGCCAGGGTCGATACCTACGCTGGCTACATGCACGACTGTATAGTCAGGTATGTAGAGCAATGGGGAACTACTACAACTATCCCTGATCTGTATTGTGAAATGGTACACCTGAATGCCGAGCACCTGTTCAGAGCGGGTTTGGGACTTGATATACAGACGGAGTGCGCACGGGAGCTGGGAAAGGCACTGATCGACTATAAATTTGATCTGATGGACCCCAATGCCCGGCTGGACTGGTTTGGCTTTTCGGAAAAGCAGCTCTGGCGCCTGCCCCAATTCGTGAAGGCGCAGTGGCGACGGCGGCAAAAAGTGCGGCAATTGCGTAAGGTGGTAGAAACGGTAAAAGTCGACAACCGGTGCGCCCAGGGACTTAACTGGCTCCAGACCTTACGTGAGGCGGGATTTTCTAATGAGGAGGTAACCAACGAGGTAAATCACTTGTACGGAGCCTACAATGCGCTGGATTACGCCATCACAGGTGCCTTCTATGAACTGGGCAAGCATCCGGAGTGGACGGTACTTTTGCGTAACGAGCTATCAGAGGTACTTGGTCCGGAGGGGTATCCCACACGCGATACCTTTCAGGCACTTCCTCACACGCTCCGCTTTATGAAAGAGGTGTTCCGCTGCTATCCGGTGTCAATGGGGGTATCGCGGCGAACCGGCGAAGAGCTAAGGGTAGGGGAGCTTACGCTACCGGCGGGTCAGGAAGTATTGGTCCTGCTGCACGCATTGCACCACCATCCCGACTACTGGGATCAGCCCGACGTCTTCAATCCGGACCGATGGAAAGAGGAGCCACGGGTACCCTACGCTTACGTTCCCTTCCTGAAAGGGCCCCGGCACTGCATTGGACGTCATCTGGCCGAGCTCAATTTTGTACTGGTGCTGAATGTGGTACTTCAGCGCTTTGACATACAAGTACATGATCGCGAAGTAGCTCTGGCTCCTTACATGATGCCTCGTTTTGAGCGTGAATTAGCCTGTACTTTTACCCGCCTTAATTAAATAGGTGTATCCAAACTGGTAGTAGGGGAGTCTTTTAAGTAGATATCAGACCGGATGGCGTTTATGTTAGTTAGCGGTAAGTTATTTCTGAATGTACCTAACGACTATACATCCTAAATCTAGTATCCATGAAAAACATCAGTAGAAATGAGTTCCTCAAAGACCTGTCGCTGCTGGCAGGGCTGGCGGCTATTCCAGGTTTTTCTCAGGCCTCCGATACCTATCTGAAAGCCAGCCGGATGAAGCTGGGTATGGTGACCTACCTCTGGGGTAAAGATATGGATGTACCTACGTTGATCAAAAGTTGTTCGGCGTCAGGTATCGGCGGGGTAGAACTACGTGTGGACCACGCCCACGGGGTGATGCCTGGCCTGTCGGCGGCGGAGCGTAAGGAGGTAAAGAAGAAGTTTGCGGACAGCCCCGTAAAAATAGTAGGTATGGGTACCAATCAGCAGTACGACTCCCCCGATCAGGTCAAACTGAGGGATTCTATCGAGAAAACGAAGGAGTTTGTCCGGCTGAGTGCTGATATAGGAGGCTCGGGTGTAAAGGTAAAGCCCAATCAGTTTCATAAGGGGGTACCGCACGAGCAGACCATTGAGCAGATCGGTAAAGCCTTGAATGAGCTGGCTAAGTACGCCGCTGATTACGGACAGCAGATCAGGCTGGAAGTACACGGCAACGAAACCCAGGACCTCCCCAATATTAAGGCTATGATGGATGTGGCCACCCACCCCAACGCCACCGTCTGCTGGAACTGCAACCCCGAAGACCTGAAAGACGGAGGACTGGTACATAACTTCAACCTGGTCAAAGACCGCTTTGGTGATATCGTACACGTGCGTGAGCTGAACGATACCAGCTATCCGTACCAGCAGCTTATGGATCTTTTCGTAGGTATGAACTATGATGGATGGATCCTGCTCGAATGCCGCACCGACCCCGCCGATAAGGTACAGGCGATGAAAGAGCAGAAGAAAATATTCAACGATATGGTGGCTAGTGCCCAGAAGAAAACGGGCAAGAGCTAGAAAAGCAGAAGCGGGAGACCTTAGGCCTCCCGCTTCTGCTTTTCTAGATGTTAAATTACTTGACCCGCTCGTAGTACAGACCTGTAGATGAAAGTCCGTTAGTCATGATAATCAGGGTCTGGCCCCCATCTTTTATCTCATAAGAGGCTGCATTTTTCAGGAGCTCAAAGTACCGCTGCTCAAACTGCATAGCTTCGGGCGAACCTGCCATCCTGGTACTTCCCAGGTCGGCTATATTTAATTTGTTTTTGGAAGCGTCGGCCTGATAAGCTGCAAAGTAATGGTTAACCGACGAACGACCTGAAAGCATCAGCTTCCCATTTTCATCAGCCTGCCCCTTAAATTCCAGAGTAACTTCATAGGGAGACTCGGCCTTATCACCGAAGTGCTTAAACTTCCAGGTACCCGTAAGATTAGCATTGGCAGAGAGTCGTTCACTCTTTTGAGCATCGGCATCGACGCTTTCAGGTTGACAGGCTATACCCATCATGAACAGCAATCCCAGGCTCAGAACTAAAAACACTTTTTTCATAGCTACTCCTTCGTTACAACGTGTTGAATCTATAATTGAGAATACACCAATAAGATTCATACCACAAGAAAATGGTTGTAAGAAGAATCTTCTTTTTTAGAATAAATGGGTTTGCTCTCATTCTAAGTAGCTATTCTTTTCTCAGCGTTCTTATAGATTATCAGATTTTTAAGTACTACTCTTATACCTTAGGTAGTACCCAGGGCTTCCGGTAATTGGGCGTGATGAGGGCGTTAGCTGCTTTATTCTTCCCAAACGACTGGCTTCGCTCGTCCCATACCAGCTTACTGTCGGTACGCAGGGCTATATTACCCATATGTGCGTACATGGCTACCAGCCGACCCGTTTCGACGGGGCAGTTAGGCTCCTTACGTTCCCGGATGCATTCAAACCAGTTTTGTACGTGGCGGTCGTGGCTTTCTTTCCAGCCTTTCTGAGCCATCTCAGGCGCTTTAAAAGTACCCTTATCTGATTCAGCAAATACCTCCCAACTGTTGCGGTCGATGACCATCGTAGCATCGTTCCCAATAAAGGCGAGTCCGTACGAGCGGCCGTAGGGACCTTTTTGTAGACCAGCCGAGTGCTCCCAGGTAATGGTGTAGTCGGGGAGCTGGTATAGTACGCTGAGGGTGTCGAAGGTTTCGTGGTTAAATTCAGGATTATAAAAATTACCACCCGAGGCTGATACTGAGAGAGGGGCGGTTTTTACATCCTTTGCCCACAGGGCTATATCCAGCAGGTGTGCGCCCCAATCGGTCATGAGGCCCCCACCGTAGTCCCAGAACATCCGCCACGAACCATGGAACCGGCTCGGGTTGAAGGTTCGCTGCGGAGCCGGGCCCAGCCACTGGTTAAAGTCCACGCCAGCGGGTACGGGTTGGTCAGGTACCTTAGGGCGTCCGGCGGCATAGTTGAAGTTGGCCCAGCTATGTACCTTGCGGATGGGGCCCAGGCCACCGGCCTGCATGAATCCGATGGCATTCTGCCACAGCTCGCCACTCCGCTGCTGCTGGCCTACCTGCACCACGCGGTTATAGTGTCGGGCGGCCCTCACCATGGCGTTACATTCACCAATAGAGTTGGCCATGGGCTTCTCGACGTATACGTCTTTACCCGCTTCGCAGGCGTAGGTCATGGCCAGGCAGTGCCAGTGGTCAGGAGTACCTACTATCACCGCGTCTATATCTTTATTATCGAGTAGCTTCCTGAAGTCGCCGTAGAGCTGGGGCTTTTTGCCCTGCTTTTTCAGTACATCTTCCGCCCGACGGTTGAGTACATTCTCATCAATATCACAAAGAGCGGCGCACTCTACATTGGGCTGATTTAGAGCATGATTAAGAATGCCGTAGCCCATGCTGTTGCAGCCAATCAGCCCTACTACTATTTTCTCGTTTGCAGACGGGCGCACCCGCTCAGCTCTGCTCAAATCAGGTACCAGTAGCATAGCTCCGGCGGCAAGGGTACTTTGTTCGAGAAAATGTCTTCGGTTCATGGGTAGAAGGTAAATGAGTATAAAACAGATATATTCAAAAAGGGCGTTTTTCTATCTGTTTACTTACTCATTTACGAACCTCTATGCGTATTGTAAAAAGGGGCTACGATACCAGCTTCTTCAGCTCATTCAGCTTCAGTAGTGCTTCAATTGGTGATAGCGTATTTACATCAATGCTCGATAGTTTCTCTTTTACCTCTTCCAGCCTTGGGTCGGCGGGTTCAAAAATGCTGAGCTGGAAGTTGTTTTTAGGCATCTCCCGCACCTTTTGCTGACGACTCTCCGGTACGTGGTCCTTTTCCAGGTGTTGCATGATCTCACTGGCCCGCAGCACGATGGGCTGAGGCATACCGGCAATCTGGGCTACGTGAATACCAAAGCTGTGTTCGCTGCCGCCCGGCTTCAGTTTCCTTAGGAAAATAACCTTATTATCTACCTCTTTGACGGCTACATTATAGTTCTTTATGCGGGGAAAATCCTCTGCCAACTGGTTGAGTTCGTGGTAGTGTGTGGCAAAAAGGGTTTTAGGATGTGAGTTGGGATGGTTGTGCAGGTACTCCGCGATGGCCCAGGCGATCGATACCCCGTCGTATGTACTGGTACCCCGCCCGATCTCATCCATAAGTACTAGGCTTCGGTCACTCAGGTTGTTGAGGATACTGGCCGTTTCGGTCATCTCTACCATGAAGGTACTCTCACCCCGGCTCAGGTTATCACTGGCTCCCACCCGGGTAAAGATCTTATCAACCAGCCCGACGGTGGCTGAGCGGGCCGGCACATAGCAGCCCATCTGGGCCATGAGTACGATGAGAGCCGTCTGGCGAAGCAGGGCGGATTTACCTGCCATATTGGGGCCTGTGATGATGATGATTTGCTGGGTCTGGTCGTCGAGGAACAGGTCGTTAGGTACATAGCTTTCGCCCAACGGGAGCTGCTGCTCGATGACCGGGTGGCGACCTTCTTTGATGTCCAGTTCCTTTCCTTCGCTGATAACCGGACGTACGTAATTCTGCTTACGGGCTACTTCGGCGAATGAGCCCAGGACATCCAGTACCGACACGATGCGGGCATTCTGCTGAATGGCCGCCAGGTACTCCGACACCGCCAGGATCAGATCGTTGAAAATACGTTGCTCAATGGCAAATATCTTATCTTCCGCACTTAGTATTTTCTCCTCGTACTCTTTCAGTTCAGGTGTGATATACCGCTCCGCATTGACCAGGGTCTGCTTACGGATCCAGTCGTTGGGTACTTTATTTTTATGGGCGTTGGTTACTTCCAGGTAGTAGCCAAATACCTTGTTGTAGGCAATCTTCAGCGACGGGATACCCGTGCGCTCCATTTCGCGGTTCTGTAGCTTGAGCAGGTAGTCTTTACCTGCGTAGGCAATAGCGTGCAGTTCGTCCAGGTCCGCATCTATACCACTCTTGATCATGCCGCCCTGGTTGGTGACGATAGGGGCATCTTCACGCAGTTCTGTTTCAATCCTTTCCAGCAGGTATTCACAGGAGTTGAGTTGATCGGCGTGTTTTCTGAAAGCTCCGTTTTTGGTGGCGTAGGTAGCCAGTAGCTCCTTGATCGGCGCTATCTGCTTCAGCGACTTTTTGAGCTGTACCATCTCGCGGGGACTAATCCGACGCACGGCCACTTTGGAAATAAGCCGCTCAAGATCGCCTATCTGCCGAAGATGGTTCGTGAGCGTTTCGTGCAGCTCTTCGTCTTCCAGCAGCAGTTCTACCGTATTGAGCCGCTCTTCGATGGGCGACTTCTCTTTCAGGGGCAGTACGATCCATTTGCGCAGCAGACGTGCCCCCATGGGAGTTACGGTTTGGTCCATGATCTGGATCAGGGGCACACCCCCTTCCTGCTGGGGGTATACGAGCTCAAGGTTCCGGACCGTAAAGCGGTCCAGCCATACGTACTTTTCCTCTTCCAGTCGCGTAATGCGGTTGATATGGCTGGTTTCCTTATGCTCGGTTTCCTGTAAGTAGTGCAGGATTACACCCGCCGCCGTGATACCCAGCGGCAGATTTTCGATACCGAAACCTTTCAGTGTAGTCGTCTTGAAATGCGTGGTAAGCTGCTCGTAGGCAAAGTCGTAGCCGAAGCACCAGTCTTCCAGCTGGAAAGTATGGAACTTGTCACCAAAGCGCTCCACAAACTGTTGCTTTTCCTTTTTGCAGAATAGTACCTCTGAGGGGGAGAAGCCCTGCAGCATTTTATCCACGTAGGCCGCACTGCCCTGTGTAGTCAGAAATTCACCCGTTGATATATCCAGAAAAGACATCCCATGCAGATCATCCTTGCCAAAGTGTACCGCCGCCAGATAGTTGTTCCGGCGAATGTCCAGTACGTTGTCATTCAGCGATACACCGGGCGTAACGAGTTCGGTAACACCACGCTTTACGATGCCCTTGGCCGTAGCCGGGTCTTCCAGCTGATCGCAGATAGCAACGCGCTCACCCGCCCGTACCAGTTTGGGCAGGTAGTTGTCCAGGGAGTGGTGCGGAAAGCCCGCCAGTTCTTCATGTGCACCCCCGTTATTCCGTCTGGTCAGAACGATGCCAAGTATACGCGAGGCCCGGATGGCATCTTCTCCGAAAGTTTCATAAAAATCACCTACCCGGAAGAGTAGGAGCGCGCCCGGGTACTTCGCCTTTATCTGGTTATATTGTTTGCTGAGAGGGGTTTCCTTCGTTGGTGACTTTGCCAAAACTATATGGGAATTAGTACAAGTACGTGATATCTAAACAAGCCTGAATAGCTGCAGCTCCCAGATCAATCATCAGGAGCCGTTCTACAAATTTAACCCTTCTAAATGGTTTGACAAGGCAAATAAAAGGGGAACCGGCTTATTCAACCACAAACTTTACCTGCGTACTCTTCCCACCTGCTGTGATCCGTAACAGGTACGTGCCAGGAGGGGCTTTGACAGCTACTGAGCGTCGTCCAGGTACTTCGGGTATAGATCTTGTCTGAGAGATAGGCTGGCCATTCATCGAAAAAACATCCGCCTGCCATGGCCCCGAATGGGAGGGGAGCTCCACCCAAAAAGAGCCCCTATTGGGATTGGGATAAAGGACTACCGATGGCTTATCCGTCGGCTCGGTTGATGTGATTACGAAGGGCTCTGATGCCTGCGTACAACCGGCTTCGGTAGCCTGTACAGTATAGGTGCCCGCTTCGGTGGGGTAAAGCTGCTGACGTACTGAATCTTTCAGCGCCACCCCATTAAGGTACCACTGATTGGTACCGGTACTGCTGGATTGCAGCATCAGCTTACCGCCTGTCTGCTGTACCGTTATGGTCGGCTTCCCAACAATAACTAGACTAGTTGCCGCCGATGCCACCGCTGAGTTGGTAGCTATGACCTGTACTTTATAGGAGCCCGAGGCGAGTCTGTTTGGTAGTGTGACACGTAGCCTGCTACCCTCCACTGAGGTAGCGGGAAGCTCTACCGGGCTACTACCGTCTGCCCTGGTGAGCCGGAGGCGAAGCTGGCTGCCACTTTGGAGTTGTCCGTACTGCCACAAAGCCACTTCCATGGCCGCACCGGCGCAGTATCTGGTAGCAACGGGCTGGTGCAGGAGCCTCACCTGGCCATCTATGTAGTACCGGTCCGATGGGTCCGGGTTGACCTGATTACGTAGCGATAGCCCCCATTTCATGCGGTCGTACTGCTGCGGGGTCAGGCTGGTACGGCAGCCCCGGTAGTACGACATCAGGTTGGTAACATCGGGGCGGTACACTTCACGTTGCGGGTCCATCGTACTCATAAATCCCGACGAGCAGGATGACTGAGCCAGTTGCCGGTCCGAAGTGATCAATAGCAGGTACGGGTCAGCGGGGGTGTCGCAGATCTGGTCACCGGCGTAAGTACAGTTGGCACCGGCACCGCGGGTTACGTACTCTCTCGTCGCAGGATCCAGATTGCCGGAGCTGCCGTGCTCGTGGGTGTGCAACAGGCCAAAGTAATGCCCCATCTCGTGCGGAATCACCTCATTGATAATCTGAGTGGTAGATACATTCAGATTCGTTGATATAAACAGGGCATTCCAGGAGCGGGTGTTACGGGTTGAGTCAAGGTTAGGCGGATAAGCATAGCCATTAGATCCATCGGCACTACCCACAAAGTACAGGTTTATGGCATTCTGGACACTGTGGGCGGAGGTAAGCTCGTGGTCCCTACTCATAGCCAGATTATAGAAGTTGTCGTTCCGGATGAAGTTTACTTCTCCCAACTGAAAAAAGCTGATACCCATGGGAGCGAACTTAGCATTCAGCACCGCAAAGACCTGCTCAAGATAGGGTGAAGCATCACCTACACCCTGCGCCGTCAGTACATTATGTACTTTAATGGCTATCTGAGTAGCCTGCCGACGCGCCGTAACCTGCTGCCTCTGGCTAAACTGTTGATAGGCGCTCAGATACGTCTGTCGATCCTGCTCAGAAATAGCAGGTGTACCGCATATTTCTGCCGGATCACGAGGAGTCTCTACCTGGCCCCAGGCAGGGATAGTCAAGAGGTATAGCAGAAACAGAAAGGTACATACAGACCGCATAGCAGCAAAACCGGGTTGGTAATAAGTGTGGTTAAATATACGAGCAAAAGCCCGATAGCGATGCAAACACTCCGTCAATAGGGCGTGGATCCGGCACGGATGTTTCTATGTATACTACTTTCGTCGTAGGTTTGGGGAGTGAAAGCAGATAAAAATATTTTGACTGTACTATTTAATGCGTAAATTATCAATTGAAGAAATGGATCGGTTGTCGGTGGATCAGTTCAAGACGGCCGACAAGTTTCCGTTTGTGATCGTACTGGACAACATCAGGAGTCTAAATAACGTAGGTTCGTTTTTCCGGACGGGTGATGCCTTCCGGGCGCAGAAGATTTACCTCTGTGGATTTACCCAGAGCCCTCCCCACCGCGAAATTACCCGCAGTGCGCTGGGAGCCGAGCTGTCGGTGGATTGGGAAAAAGTAGAAAATACCCTGGGCGCTGTACAACGTTTGAAAGCAGAAGGTTACCGGATCGTGGCCGTCGAACAGGCCGAGGGCAGTCAGCTCCTGCAGGACTTTCAGGCCGAAAAGGACGTGCCATACGCCTTTGTATTTGGTAATGAGGTAGAAGGGGTAGCCGATGAAGTGATAGCACTGGCTGATACCTGCTTAGAGATTCCTCAGTTCGGAACAAAACATTCTTTCAATGTATCGGTTTCTGCAGGTATTGTATTGTGGGAATTTGTTAAACAACAATTAATAATTTCTTAACCTACCCTCATTTGAATTTCAGTCATCGGGCAAGTACTTTTAACATTTTCCGTTGCTGTAACCGGAAATTCTCGTACGTAGACCAACTATTCTTTTTTACAAATCACTTTTATGAAATCTACCAAGAAAAAATTAGCCGCTGAGATCGCCAGCGCTCTGGAAGGCAAGCTCGGTGAAATAGACACCAATGCTAAAAAAGTAAAGAAAGCGGTTGAGAAAGCAGCTGACAAGCTAGCCAAGAAGGTACTTAAGCTGAAGAAAGAAGAGGAAAAAGAGAAGGAGAAAGATCAGAAGAAGTCTAAAAAGAAAGAAGAGGAAAAGGATAAGAAAGGTCAGAAGAAAGCTGCCAAGAGAGAAGCTAAGGTTCAGAAGAACGCCGCACGTGCAGCCGGTAAGCTGGCTAAAAAGCGTGAAGCGGAAGGATCACCCGCAGCAGTGACACTGGCGGCCGAGTCGGCTACCGCTGCGTCACCCGGCAGGGCAGCAAAAGCAGGTGCCTCTAAGTCGACGCCGACTGCTACCCGGGGACGTAAACCAAGCACCGGACGTGCCCGCAAGTCAACTGCCGGTGCCAATGGGGAAGCAACAACTGACGAGCAGACGGATAAGCAGGTGAATCATACTGAACAATAGTAACCAACCTACGTACAGTGCCCTATATCAAGCAAACAAAGCCAATCGTAGTACCTACTACCGACGGGAAACTGATCGAGGAACATTATGGTCATGCTTCGGCACATGGAGGCGCATTCAGCGTAGCGCATATGGTAGCCCCACCGGGCTGGAGCGAGCCTTTTCAGGCCCCCGAGTTCGATGAGGTAACCATCCTGGTTAAGGGTCAGAAACAGGTAGAGGTGGACGGAGAAACGATTATACTGCAAGCTGGTGAGACAATCCTGATCCAGCGCGGGACGCGGGTACGATACTCCAATCCTTTCGATGAGCCCACCGAGTACTGGTCACTGTGCGTACCGGCCTTTTCGCCGGATTCGGTACATCGAGAGGACTGACAGGAACTGAATAACAGTAATAAACAGAAGATGCAGATTTCGTGGGGAGTCTGCATCTTTTGGTTTCAAACACACACCATGATCAAGAGACTACTACCAGTACTGCTACTGACGGTGATACTCCCGTATGCCTATGGGCAGGGCTACAACAGTGTGGTAGTCAGTGAAGTGATGGCTGATCCGACTCCGGTAGTGGGACTGCCCGATGCCGAATACATCGAGCTGTATAATCGTAGTCAGCAGCCCCTATTATTGCGCGGCTGGCGGCTCATCATGGGCAATCGATCCGCGGTTTTTCCTGATTCCGTACTGGCACCCGGTCAGTACGCTGTTGTGTGTGGCCGCGCCTCCCTCTCCCTGCTAAGTACCTACGGCAAAACCATTGCTTTGAGCTCGGTCACTCTGCCCAACGATGGGGCTACGCTGGCTTTACGAAACGCCCAAGGGCAACTGGTCTATGCTGTCACTTATTCGCTCAACTGGTGGCCTTCAGACCGGCGGCAGGGAGGGTATGCTATCGAAATGGTAGATAAGGATAATCCCTGCGGAGAGGTTAATAACTGGCGGGTATCGTCTGATCCAAGAGGAGGTACTCCGGGAACTACTAACTCGGTAAAAGCGTCTAATCCGGATCTACGACCGCCAACCATCGAGCGGGTAGATATAGCTACTGTCAGCCAGATAACTATTCAGTTCAGTGAGCGGCTGGATAGTTTAAGTACCATTCAAGCGGCTGCATTTACATTATCAGGAAGGCAGATTATAGACCGTACCCTGGATACTCCCGATTTTTGTAAAGTAACGCTTACGTTGGATGCTCCCTTGCAGGAGCAGCAGTCGTATGAACTAACGGTGCGTAACATAGCCGACTGTGCGGGTAATCTGCTGCGGGAGGAAAGGCGTACGCTGGGACTGCCTACCCGGGCGGACTCGGGCGATGTGGTGCTGAGCGAAATTCTGTTCAATCCCCGATCCGGTGGAGTGGATTTTGTGGAGATATACAATCGTACATCCAGCTACTTCAATCTCAAAAACTGGGCGTTGGGAAATAGTAGTGCTGGCCAGCCGGCTACCCTTCGTCCTCTGACCACGGATGACCTGCTGCTTGCGCCCAATGAGTACCTGGCCTTTACGACCGATCCCGCTCTGGTACAGGAACATTATCCGTCGGACAGGCCGCGGAGGCTGCTACGCGTACCTTCATTGCCATCATTCCCTAATACGGAGGGTGGGGTAGTACTACTGGATCAGGAGGGGCGGCTGTTTGATCGGTTTGACTACCAAGAAAACTATCACTCACCGCTGCTGGGCAGCCGAGAGGGGGTGTCTCTGGAACGTATGTACTATGACCGTCCGGCCAATACGCCTTCCAACTGGCATTCAGCCGCCTCCACGGTAGGGTACGCTACTCCGGGTTATGCCAATTCGCAGGGAGTACGGGAGGAGGCACAGGATGGTTTTGTGGTAGAGCCCGAGGCTTTCACTCCCGATGGTGACGGTATGGACGATTACGTAGCCATTAGTTACACACTTTCTGCCGCCGGGCAGGTAGCTACTATCCGTATCTTTGACCTGAGCGGCCGGCTTATAAAAAATCTGGTGCAGAATCAGTTGATAGGTACTTATGGAGATGTACGCTGGGACGGAACCAACGAGCGAGGTGAAGCTGTACGTATGGGCTACTACCTGCTGCTGATCGATACCTTCGACGCCACTGGCAATACCCGGCAGTACAAAAAGCGGGTGGTGGTAGTGAGGAGGTAGATGAAAGGGGAAGAAGAAAAGGAGGAAGGGAGGAGAGGAGGAAAGTTTTTCTATATATCCTAACTCCTTAATAGTTTGCGTTCAACCTTCTACCTACTACCATAAAAAAGCAGAGGGAGCTATTAGCTCCCTCTGCTGCTTATAACGTTACTTTTCGTTTTTTTCCTTTATGGTCAATGACCTCTACACTGACTACATCCTTGCCTAGTAAGAGTGAATGCGAGGACTGGGACAGGAACGAAGAACCGTATCCAACTTCTTCTCTGCGGGTCTGTCCGTTTTTCAGGCGGATGAGCGCGGTAGTTTCCATGGGGTTGAGTTGTACCCGTTTAACTGGAATAGTACCAATGAAGAATTTCAGCTGGTCACGGTTTTGGGAGGCTGTGATCATCAGCTGTCCTTTGGCATCGGCCAATCGTACCGCTCCTTTAGCATCTCCACCTATACAGAAACCACTTTGCTGGGGGAGGAGAGGCTGGAAACCGCCCTTGCCATCACCTTTCAGCACCAGTCCGTAGAAGGCATCGTACCGGCCAATGGAGGTTTCAGAACCATAGTTGTTACCGGTTAGTACTACGTCCAGATTACCATCCTGATCCACGTCCTCAGTCACCATACCAAATAGCGGGGCAAGTTGAGCCTGTATAGGTAGTTCTTTGACTTTAAATGTACCATCCCCCTGATTTTCGAGGTAGCTGCTCTTCATCCAGTTGGCTCTCAGAACTAGGGCATCTTTCAGTTCCTCCGGTTTCAGAATCTCGTTAATGGTAGCCTGTGAAAACTTGCCATACTCCTGGTAGCGCTGGCGAGCCTGGATAATCTGCTTACCTAGTTCGTCACGGGTGTTGTACGGGAATTCTTTATACGTGTCATCCTGAGCCTTGTAGTAGACAGTCGGAATAGCGTCAAAGAACCCATCGTTGTTAAAGTCCTTGGCGTACATACTAATCGGCTGACGGTCATTGGCCCGGTTGAGCGTATTGGTACCTAAGTTACCGGCTATGTAGTCAATATCGCCATCGTTGTCAAAGTCACCGGCGGACAGGCTGTTCCACCACCCCTTATACGACTCCAGGCCGCTGGTTACGGGCTGCAGCTTGCCATTATTATTTTTCAGGAAAGTCAGCGGCATCCATTCCCCCGCCAGTAGCAGGTCTATCCAGCCGTCGTTGTCGTAGTCGGTCCACAACGCATCACAGATCAGTCCGATTCCGTTCAGGTTCTGAGCTACCTGTGTGCTGACGTCGGTGAATTTAGCCTGGCCTTTGGACGAATCATTGCGGAGGATGTAGCTGGATACCGGCTTGGGATAGGCCCCCGGTTCTAACCGGCCACCCACAAACAGGTCCAGGTCGCCATCCCGGTCGTAGTCGGCCGCTTTGACGCAGGAGCCACTACTCAGGAACTGCGGTAGGGCCTGGTTAGCCATTTGGAAGTTGCCTTTGCCATCGTTGAGGTATAATCGGTCGAGCAGGGCAGGGGAGTTGGCCTGATGCTCATAGCTACCACTAACTATGTACAGGTCCAGGTCGCCATCATTCTCTACGTCAAAGAGTACTACGCCCATGTCTTCCGAAATCTTTTCAATACCGTCTGTACCCGGCAGGAGATCCTTTACGGCAAACTGGCCTGATGTATTCTGGATCATAAAGCGTCCCTTATGCTGGTACGAGCCACCCACGAAGATATCCTCCAGACCATCACCATTGACATCGCCAACGGCCAGTGCTGGTCCGAACTGCGATAGCTTATGGGGGAGCAGTTTCTGGACGTTGAAGTCTATCACGTCCATTTCCTCGTGCTTGTAGCCTACATTAAGCGTATTGGTAATATCATTGAAAAGGGCAGAAGGGGCTGTACCCGCTATGGCCTGGCTGGTGTCTGTAGCGGCGTTCTTTTCGTCAAGTACCAGTACCTGATTGGCCTTTACATCTTTGATGATCTGGGTTTTTCCACCCTGCCATACTATTTTCAGCTGATCTACCTTTTGTACCTTACCTAGTCCAAAGTGTGCGGCCTGCTCTACTGTCGAGAGATAGCCACGGTAAGGGGTAAAGTCATACACCTGCTTTTGGCCACCCTGGTACTGGATCTCTATCCAGGCTCCCAGACCCATGGGGTTGGTCTTGCTGCCCTTCAGCTTTACCCGCAGGTAGTTACTTTCTTCCGGCTTTTGCTGCACCAGATTGTTACGGTATACCGAGGCAGAGTCGTTAATGTTGTTGACGATGTAGTCCAGGTCACCGTCATTATCAAGGTCGGCATAGGCAGCTCCATTAGAGAAGCTGGGCTCTGTGATACCCCACTGATCCGTTACATCTTCGAACTGCAAGTCCCCCTTATTATGATAGGCAAAGTTTTTAAGTTTGACCGATGGGATGTACTGGACCATTTCCATTTTCGGCATCAGGCTTGCTACTTCCGCCCGGTAAGCAATAAAATCCAGATCGGTTATATCCCTCGGAAAGCCGTTGGTGATGATCATATCCCGCTTGCCATCGTTGTCAAAGTCAGTGACCATTGGGGCCCAGCTCCAGTCAGTCTCGGCAATACCTGATAGCAAGCCAACATCGCTGAATACCGGGTGACCGCTAACGGGGTCTATACCCTGGTTGAGCTGCAGCGTATTACGGGCGTACTGGTGCTGGTAGCCAAATTTGTCGTTGTTCTGGTACGTAATGTAGCTACTGGCCGGGGTCATCATTTTTTTGCGGTAGTTGGTCGCCGGCATCATGTCCAGCGCTACCACATCCACCAGTCCATCGTTATTAATGTCACTGATGTCGTTACCCATAGCCGAGTGGGAAGTATGCTTAAAGTACGCAGCGGCCTGATCCGTAAAGGTACCGTTACGGTTATTAATATACAGCAGGTCGTTGGTCAGGTAGTCGTTGGTCACGTAGATATCCTTCCAGCCATCCTGGTTGATGTCGGTAATGTTAACTCCCAGGCCATAGCCTTCTATGAGTATGCCTGCTTCTTTGGAGACGTTGGTAAATACAGGATGTCCAAGGGCTTCATTCCAGTCGTTGCGGTAGAGGCGGTCGGTACGCTTGGAGGAGCCATCCCGGATTTTCTCGTGGTACTTGTTCGGGAAGTTGCGGTCGTCCATCTCATTTACCACCAGGAACAGATCAGCATCTCCGTCGTTGTCATAGTCAAAGAAAGCGGCTGTAGTAGTATGCGTGGTATCAGCTACCCCATATTCCTGAGCCATTTCCTTGAAGGTTGGTGTCCGGTCGCTACCGGCTCCCTGGTTCACAAATAGCATATTGGTGCGGTCCTGTGCACCTTTCCGGGCCGTAGCACAAACATAGATATCAAGCAGACCGTCGTTGTTAATATCAATGAGAGCTACCCCCGACGACCAATTCTTCTCGGCGCCTACACCGGCTTTATCGGTAATATCCTCAAACTTAAAATCACCCTTGTTCAGGTACAGCTTGTTACCGGTAGTATTTCCGGTAAAGTAGACGTCCGTCAGACTATCATTATTAAAGTCTCCCAGGGCTACACCTCCGCCATTGTATACATACTCGAACGAAAGAATATTCATGGTATCGTTTTCGGCGATGCGGTTGGCAAACCGGATACCGGTGTCATCTGGTGATAATGAGGTAAACAGCGTGTCGTTATTCTTACACGAAGCCACTAAAAGTCCTGTGATAAGTACTAACAGATAGGGGGTAAGCCTGCACATAACTTGTTCAAGTAAGGGTAATTAAAAAAGAGATGGTAAATTAATACCATCTCTTTTAAAACGTTCAGTATTAATTTAAATTATTGACTACTGAATAGGGTTCTGCTTCAGAACATCCGCTCCCAGAAGGTCAATCTGAGCCTGAGGGATTGGCAGATAATCATCAGCTGGTCCTGTATATTTTGCTCCACCCAATGCGTTTGGCAGGTACTTGCTCTCATACTGCAGGTAGCTGTTCAGATAAGGCTCAGCAATTCCCCAGCGAACCAGGTCATAGAAGCGGTGCCCTTCATCTGCAAGCTCCAGCTTACGCTCAAAACGAACCGCATTGCGAGCTGCGTCTTTGGAAGCGAACTGCGCAGCAGTATACTGATTGATCATGTAGTTAGCAGCAGGAGTACCATTGATTGTTACAAAGCCAGCAGGGTTAGCAGCACGAGCACGTACCATGTTAACATACTCCAGTGCTTTAGTCAGGCTACCTACTTCAATCTCCGCTTCAGCGGCCATCAATAGTACATCAGCAAAGCGAATGATAGGTACGTTAAGAGCAGTATAGCCAGGTGTCCATGAGCTGTTATCCTGTAGAGAACCTATGTCTGATTTGTAGTAGGTAAACTTCTTAGGCGAGTAAGGACCACCGTTAACCTGGTTACGAATCCAGGAGATACCCGGGTGCAGACCCCAGTCAAGGTACTGAATACCACGACGACCTACTGTGTGATCAAGACGTGGATCCACTGGTTTGGTATCAGGTGTGAAAGCCTGGTCAGCTGTAATACCCATATCCGTTTTCAGCTCATTGGAAGGCTGGCGGTACGAGTTGTCCAACAGAGGTAGACCATTTTCGGTACGGAATGAGTTAGCGAGGTCAAAGCTTGGCTGATTAAATCCGCAGCAGTTACCTGGACCGTTAGGACCGGTGTTGTACGGGAAGTTCAGGTCAAACTGAGGGTTAGCGTTGTTTACACTTCCCGTGTTAGCCGCTGCCTGAATCGCAAAGATTGACTCAGCATTGTTATCGTTAGATGCCTTAAAGATATCAGCATAACGAGGTACCAGAGCGTATTTTTTGCCATCAGAAGTTTTTCCGTTAGCAATTACCTGGTCAAACATAGCTTTGGCTTCAGCAAACTTGTTCTGATACAGATAAATTTTACCCAGGAAAGCAGCCGCAGCCCACTTATTTACACGACCTACTGCACCTTGAGTTTCAGGTAGGTTATCGAAAGCATGCTTCGCATCAGCTTCGATCTTAGGCCATATGTCCTGATCGTTCTTGATCGCTTCGATACCTGTACCTACATCTACTGTTTCGTCTACGTAAGGAACATTTTTGAAGTTACGACGGAGCTCAAAGTAGTAGTGCGCGCGTAAAAACCGAGCCTCAGCACCAATACGAGTTTTCTCAGCGTCGGTCACTTCGGGCTGTGCCATTGTCAGCAGGTTAAGCACGTTGTTAGAGCGGGCTACCCCTTCGTACAAACCACCCCATGAGTCAGCGATTACACCCTGAGTAGTTTGGTACTCATAGCGCTGAATAGGGTTGATGTCAGAAAAGTCACCAGGGTCAGTACCCTTGTTGGTTTCACCTCCGCGAATTGTACCAAATACCCAGTTGTTTGCACTGGCCATACGGTTGGCACGACCATTTAACTGAGAATAAGCGGCTATCAAAGCTCCCTCCAGACCATTCTTACTGGCTAGCTGAGCCTGGCCCAACTGACCCGTAGGTGTGATAACAAGAAAGTCTTCATTACATGATACTGCAAGAAGCATTAACGACATGGTGGTCGCTACGGCTCCTTTTGTAATTAGTTTTTTCATAGTAAGTTTTTAAGAAATTATGTTCTAAAACGACTAGTGTAGTTGTTTTATTTCGCCAGGAGCAGCTGGTCATATTTTGGCTGTTGCTCCTGGCGTTGTGCTTGTTAGAAGCTCAGGTTGATACCACCTGTTACGCTTCTTGTGATGGGGTAGTTTCCAACGTCGATACCAAAGTTAGTATCCGCGTTACCACCAACTGATGGGTCAAGACCCTTGTATTTGGTGATGGTAAATACGTTGTTAGTTGAAACAAACACCCGTAGTCGTGACAGACCAGCTCTGTTCAGCAGATTACCTGGTAGTGTATAACCAAGTGAGATGTTCTGCAGACGCAGGTATGATCCATCCTCTACGTACCAGGAGTTAGCCTGGGTGTTGGTGCTAAAGTTAGAAGCTTTCTCAAATATTGGCTGATCTGTATCAGTGTTCTCAGGAGTCCAAGAGTCTTTCACACGTTCGCTGATAGCGGCACCGGCAAATGAAGGATAGAAGTCGGTAAACCACTTTGACACGTTGAAGATCTTGTTACCGATCGATGCATACATATAAGTAGCAAGGTCGAAATTCTTGTATGTCAGAGTGAAGTTAAGACCACCTGTATACTTAGGTACAGGGCTGCCCAGGTAAGTACGGTCATCAGGAGTAATTTCGCCATCGCCGTTAAGATCGGCATAGCGGAAACGACCCGGAGCGGCACCTGCCTGAGTAGGAGCGTTACGAACTTCTTCAGCATTCTGGAACAGACCCAGTACCTGATAGCCGTAGAAAGAAGACAGGGAGTAGCCAAGCTGGTTACGGATAGGGTTAATACCACGGAAGCCAGGGTTAACTGTTGTCAGGTACGTCAGACCAGGAGCCAGTGCTTGAATTTTATTCTCCAGAATAGTGAAGGTAGTGTTCAGTTCATAACCTAGGTCTTCACTGAATCGGCCGCGGTTCACGATCTGAAGGTCAATACCTCTGTTCAACATCTCACCTACGTTAACCGAAGGAGCTGAGGCACGGTAACCGGCTGTCTGGGTGATGGGCACCTGGAACAACAGGTCGCGGGTATCTTTCTGCCACAAATCAAGGATTACGTCCAGTTTACCATTGAAGAAGGTACCATCAATACCAATGTTCTTGGTGATTGAAGTTTCCCACTTCGCATTAGGGTTACCGATACGAGTCCGGTAGAAACCTTCAGCTGCGGTTGAGTTGGTTCCGTTGATATCGTATACAGATTCGCCAAGGCTGGTTCCGTACAAGCTATACTGGTTGTTAGGATCTACGTTGTTAGAGTTACCCATGGCACCGTAACCACCGCGGATTTTCAGGTCGGTGATCCAGGTCAGAGGCTTCATGAACTCCTCAGACGACACACGCCAGGCCGCCGAGAACGCTGGGAATACCCCGTAGCGATTGTTGATACCAAAGCGTGACGAACCATCACGACGAATAACCCCGGTCAGGATGTACTTGTCGTTGAAGATATAGTTGGCGCGGGCAAACAATGAGTAGAAGTTAACTCCTTTAAACAGGTTACTGTTCACCTGCTTACCGCTACCGGCTACTGTAGTAAGAGTAACGTAGTCAATGTCCTGAGAGAATGGGTTCAAACCGTTACCATTCATGTTGCGGCCGTAGCCGGTGTTAAGGGCTTCCTGACCTACCAGTACTTCAACGTTATGAATTCCAAACTGCTTCTTATAGGTAGCTGTGTTGGTAAATGTCCAGCCGAAGTTTTGACCAGATCCTTCGTTATATCCAAAGGCTGAGTTGTTCTCGGAGTTTTCATACTGCAGACGGCTATATCCCCAGTTATAGAAGTTACCGTAGTTACCACCTAAGCTTGTACGTAGAGTCAAACCGGGAATAGGATCAAACTCCAGATAAATGTTTCCAGTAGCATTAGTACCAAATCCACGGTTGTTGCGTAGACCATCGCGCTCAGCTACGGGGTTACGTGGGTTGTTAAATCCAGAGGCTGCAGTACCGGCGTATCCACCAAACTCGTCATATATAGGAATGATAGATGGCATACGGAATGCACCCAAAATACTGTTTTCATCAGCAGCTACACCGTTACCACCTGCACCACCACCCTGGCCAAGTACCTGACGGTAAGTCAGCTGGATGTTTTCACCAAAACGAAGGTTCTTAAGGATATTGAACTCTGAGTTAGCACGGAACGTGTAACGCTTAAAGCTGTTGTACAGTAGGATACCCTGCTGATCCTGAGCACCAAAACCAAAATAGAAACGGCTGTTATCACCACCACCGGAGAAGCCCAGTGTGTGACGCTGCAGCGGAGCTACACGAGTAATAGCATCGTACCAGTCGGTACCTTCTTTGTTGGCCCGTACAACCTGATAGATAGCACCGGCTCTGGGGTCAACGTTGTATTTTGCCTGCTCAGCAGCCAAATCAACAGAACCAATTACACCTGAACGGGTACCAACGCGGATATAGTCAGGAATAACCGGAGTTGCACCTGTTCCGAACTGTGGGTGGTTGAAAACAGGGGCTCTTCCTTCCTGCATAGCCTGATTGCGCTCAGCCTGCCAGGTCCACTCAGCAAACTCCTGTGGGTTTAGCATTTCCTGGCCACGACCCGGATCAGTAACACCGTACATACCATCATACGAAACAGTTAGTTTCTTAGCGCTTTTTGTTCCTTTCTTAGTAGTATATACGATTACACCGTTAGCAGCACGGGCACCGTAGATAGAAGCCGCAGCGGCATCTTTCAGTACAGTAGTAGACTCGATATCATCAGGGTTCAGGAAGTCGGTAGAACCAACCGGAATACCATCTACTACGTACAGAGGCTCGTTACCACCGAATGCACCAAATCCACGTACGCGGATCTGGCTGGCAGTACCGGGCTGTCCGTTGGTAATAACGGTCACACCAGCTACACGTCCCTGCAGCTGCTGCTCTACGTTACCAGATGGAGTCACAGTAAGGTCTTTAGGCTTTACTGTTGATACCGAACCGGTTGTTTCGCGGCGGCTGTCAATAGAGTAACCCGTAACAATTACTTCTTCCAGGTTTGAAACATCATCCTGTAAGTTAACAGTAACATTGCTCTGGTTGCCTACGGTAACTTCCTGAGTACGGTAACCCACAAAGCTGATTACTAAAACAGGGTTGGCAGATTCTACATCGATGGCAAAGTTACCTTCACCATCCGTCGTGGTACCTTTTTGAGTACCTTTTACAACAATCGTGGCGCCTGGTACGCCTTGTCCGTCGCTCGCCCCTACTACCTTACCCGTAACTCTGCGGGACTGGGCCATAGCCAAGTCCTGAAAAGCTACTGTAATAAGCAGTACCAAAAGGGTACTACGTAACAACCAGTAGATTTTTGTTTTCATAAAAAAGATTGATTGGTTAAGTGAATTAAATCGTAACCCGAAAAAGTACTTCTGAAGTATCCAATAGAGGCTGCTAACTAACTATGGATGAACAGGGCAGTTTTCCGAACTACACTTTTAAGGTAGAATTTTGATTATTCTACTGAACAAAATAAGTAAATTTTTAGGTAATAAAGTGCAAAGCAGGCTAAAAGAAAAATGAAAAATTTAAATCATATAGTCCAAAAAGGCCTAATTTGAAGAAAATGAGGGTAGTTTTCAGTTATGTAATTACCGGTTACATAATCCGACTACGGCAAGTAACCTGCCCGTCAGGCCTTTCTCCAGCCGGTAGGAGTAATAGTCGTCATTGTGCAGGACAGTTGAATAAGCAGAAATTTCTATGTAATTTTTAGGTAGGCCTGTCTGTCTTAGCTGATTAAGATTGGTTGCTTTAAGGTCAACAAAATACTTCTGCAGCTGACTGTCATACCGCTTGTGCTCACCGTCAAAGTGCGCGGCTACCTCTTCACCTACTTCAAAGGAACATTCGTCAATACAGGTACCGATGTACGCGTAGCAGTCGGCCGGATTGGTACCATACTCTTCCTGCATTTTTTGGATGGCTTTGATAGCTATCTGCTGTACTGTACCCCGCCAGCCCGCATGGATAGCAGCTACGGCCTTCCGGACCGGGTCGTAGATGAGTATTGGTGTGCAATCAGCTACGGTCACAGCTAGTACGATATTTGACTGATTGGTGACAAGTGCATCATATCCTTCAAAGCGACCGGGTCGGGTGACCACGAGCACTTCGGAGCCATGAACCTGGTGCGATGAAGCTACCTGACTGGCAGATATATGAAGGGCCTGCCAGAAACGGCGGCGGTTTTCCTCAATGTTATCAGCGGAGTCGGCGGTGGAGCCGCCGAGGTTGAGGGATGAATAGGGGGCAGGGCTAACACCACCATGTCGGGTGCTTTCAGCGGCAACTAATTCGGGAAATTGCTTGAACAGCTCGGGGCTGCGAAACATTGGTTTTGATGGTAATGTCTTCAAAGTCATGCTGGTTGCTATTATTAACTAAATGAATAGGGATGGTCAAGATCCGCAGTAGTACATCCGCATCCTCACTTTCCTTATACTATATACGTGTTGCATCGTGTATAATTACTATTAGGTATGCAGTATTGCTGCCTGCGCAGTAAACTCTGTGCTAGCAATACTGTGCGGACAATAGTCTACTAGGTTCTACAACGGCAATAGGAGGATACTGTTACCAAATAGTCGAAGATAAGGGCTGGCAACACGGAGCTGTCGGGTACAACGATAGCTTATATAGTACTATTTCATTGTATAGCGAATCTAACAGGAACTGCGAGAATAGGGATACTGTAGGAGCGCAGACGCGCGGTAACAGAGCCTTAGGTACTAAGGGCCATAAATTAGACTTCATAGATTCCAAATCTTCTCTGGACTTTTAATCTGATCTCAAGCAATTCGGATCATAAGTAATGATCTGGGATACGATCATACAGCTGCACTGTTCAATGGACCGGTATGGGTATTATAAAGAAATACTCAGCCCTATGGGGGCTCACACCTGGAAGCCGATACCACCTACCAGGGTAGTACCGCATGGATTATCAGGTAGCTGGCCAGCTACTCCTCTTTCTTTTGTTTTTCGTCGCGGGTCTCTTCCTTGATTTTTTCGTCGGCTATTTCCAGGTCCTCCTCATCAGGTATAGGCTTTTCCTGTTGGCTTTTTCCTTCTGGCTCATACTCAAGCTGCACCCACATGGGGAAGTGATCAGATCCGAAATACGGGAGCCGCTTGATATCTATCAGCCTGAACTCCCTGGAGCAGAAAATATGATCGAGCGGAAAGCGGATAAATGGGTACTTAGCGTGAAAGGTATTGAAGAAGCCGCGACCCCGGCGGGGATCAAGCAGGCCGCTAATCCGCTGGAATAATCCGGTAGTGTAGCTCCAGGCTACGTCGTTGAGGTCGCCGGCTACTATAACCGGGTACTTTGCTGCCTTGGCCAGTTTGCCTACGATGAGTATTTCTTTGTCACGCTCGGTCGAACGCGGATTTTCCTGTGGAACGGGTGGTGTCGGATGTACACAGTAAAGCTGCAGGAGCTCGCCCGAGGGCAGTTTGACTTTGGTGAATATAGAAGGTATGTCGTCTTCGACCAGGTAGTTTACGGAGCTATCCTGCAGTTCGTAGCGCGAGAATACCAGTAGCCCGTACGTATTGTCAAGTGGTTCTTCGATCCGGTAGGGATAGTTGTCGTGCAGGGGTGACATGGCTTCTGCCCAGGCCATGTCGGTTTCGGACAGGACCAGTACATCCGGATCACAGGATTCAATAAGTTTTAGTAACCGGTCAAAAAGTGTATTGTACTGGTATACGTTAGCAATCATGATCCCGATGGTGCGGTCCCTGTCAAACGTACTGGCATTGAGCAACTGGATGTTCGAAAAAGGCAGGAAGGGGAGGATCTGATAACTCAGGTACCCCAGGTTGAGCAGGAGTGCCCCGCCAAAGGCCCATTCGTACCATTCAGTAAAATCATCAATAATAATAAATAGAAGCAGGACAAGAGCAACCAGGACCCATTTCTGTAAACGGGGGTATTCGAAAACTCTGAAAATCCAATAATCGGCCCGGACCATAGGAAGCAGCGAGGCAATTAACACGAATCCGCCAACGGCATACACAATGTACAAACCTATCATGAGAGTATGAGCTAATGAGTGCTTTATATGTAAATTAGGTAAAAAGGTGATCAAAAGTATCATGCCACAGCAGCAGTGACCTATTTTATGATCAATTACTACCTTAAACAAAAAAGGGCCCTATTCGATTATTAAAATTGATCTCTACTAAACCTTACACTATGCCCGAAACTTCCGATAAGAAAGCGGAGAAGTACCTGGAACTGGGTCATTCAGAAGTTGAAAATCACGCCAGGGCCCAGCAAAAGCAATATGAGGAACACGTCGCGCGATCGACCGTAGTAACCCGGGTTATTTCCGAATTCTTCAAGACGAATATTTTTGGCTTTACGTACCACTACATGCGTAGCCGGTTTGGCCCCCGGCACCCGTACCAGGCCTATCCCCGTTTTGGGGACTCCGGGGTGTACAGGTTACAGTCATCCATTCCCTCGCGTGAATCTATTACCCTGGCTTTGATGAGCGATTGGGGTAGTGATACCGATGAATCCGATGCCGTAGCGCACCTGGTAGCACGTTACGCTCCTGACTATACTATACATCTGGGCGACATATATTTTGTGGGTACTCCCCAGGAGGTAGAAGAAAACTTTACCTCTCCCCATGCCTCATGGTACTACGGAGCATCGGGCAGTCTGGCTCTGGCCGGTAACCACGAAATGTACTCCAACGGCGATGCCTATTTTCAGAATCTGCTGCCGGCTATGTACGTATATGAGGGAGAGGAGCGTAAAACCCAGCAGGCCGGTTTTTTCTGTCTTGAAAATGACCACTGGCGGATTATCGGGCTGGATACCGGCTATACCTCGGTAGGGCGTCCTTTTATGGAGGTGATCTCACCGCCCGACTGCCACCTGCGTAAGGAGCAGGTCGACTGGCTGCGGGATATAGTACGCCTCGGAGATCCCAACGATAAGCGGGGTATCGTGCTAATGAGCCACCATCCTAACATATCTTCTTTTCGAGATGATTATTTCAAGCCGGGCGAACAGATCTGCGAGCTGCTGGGTGAGGCAGACCGGCCTCTGGTGTGGTTCTGGGGACACGACCATCGGCTGGTGGTATACCATCAGGAACAAAACCGGGAAGGGCCCAAGGCCTACGGCCGCTGTATAGGACACAGTGGTATGCCCGTAGAGATCAAAATGCCCAAAACCAAGCAGGAGCAGGACCGGATGCTGTACTACGACCGCCGTATCCGGAAGCAGATCGGCCGCCACTCGGTGGGGTATAATGGGTTTGTGATGCTACACCTCAGGGAGAATAAGCTGGTAGCCGAATACCGCGACCTGGAGGATAACCGGGTAATGGAAGAGGAATGGCTGGTAGATATACAAAACGGCCAGCTCAGTTGGGACGTGACGCATGTCCTGCCTGAGCTGGTCGTGTAAGACAATCCCTTTATACTGGTAGTATTAGTGAAGAGTGTGATCTGAATCGTGCAGTTCGTGCTCAGATGTTCTGCCACTGTAGTAAGAGGCAAAAGCAATAGTTATTCCTAAAAAGCCCACAATAAAAACCAGCAAATCACCAAAGACAGCCAGGATGATCAGCAGGAGAATATAGATGGATATATTGGCCCAGTTTGGCAGATCAGGCGATGCATTTTTGGTATCTGTAACAGTCATAAGTCGATTAAAGTTAGAATAGCATTAAATATGGGGGCGAAAATAATAAATAAACTAATATGATACAGAACCTTTACTATTAAAGTAAAGCAAACGGCACAGATCACCCCGGCCTTGTTCTGAGTTTCCGGTTTAGCCTATTTTACAAAATCTGTTCCACCTCGTCAGGAAGTTTTGTCAGGCATTATCTACAAATTGTACAATAGAAGGAGGGAGCCCAGGGGAATATATTTTGATGGTTGGGTGGAATGCTATTACTTCACAGCGTAATGTTTGTCTTTCCTTCCCACCTTATCCATAAAAAAACTACAATGCCGTTCATAATTGGAGCCGATATCGGGACCACAAACGTAAAATCCGTTGCTTTTGACCTATCAGGCAATATACTGGCTTCACATAGTGTAGGGTACCCCATCTACTACCCCCAGACCGACTGGAGCGAGCAGGATCCGGATGAGATGCTGAGGGCTACGCTGGAAAGTATTAAGACTGTATATGAAATGTGCAAGAAGCAGGGCGAGCTGAAAGGAATAGCATTCAGCGCGGCCATGCATAGCCTTATTGCACTTGATGAGCAGGGACGGCCGCTTACCAGGTCCATCATCTGGGCAGATAATCGCAGTGCCGACATAGCGGATGCGCTGCGGCATTCTGCAGATGGTCGCCTGTTGTACCACCGCAATGGTACTCCCATTCACGCCATGACTCCCGCCTGTAAGCTGATGTGGCTGCGTCAGCACCAGCCCGATTTATTCGCACGGGCACCCATGTACGTAGGGATCAAAGAGTACATCCTATATAAGCTTACCGGTAAGTACCTGGCCGATTATTCGCTGGCCTCGGCTACGGGGCTGTTCAACATACGCCGGCTCCGCTGGGACAACTGGACGCTCAACTTCCTGCATCTTGACGAGGCGCAACTCCCGCAAGCTGTATCGCCCTTTCATATAGAAGAACTAGCCGCCGATAACGGGATGGGATTGCCTGCCGGTACACCCCTGATCATGGGGGCCAGTGACGGCTGCCTGGCCAACCTGGGTAGCGGGGCTATGACACCCGATTCGATGGCTGTTACCATTGGTACCAGCGGGGCGGCCCGGGTTATTTCTAGAAGCCCCTATACCGATGAGCAGATGCGTACCTTCTGCTACCTGCTGGATGAGAAAACATACATAGTGGGAGGGGCTACCAACAATGGAGGTGTAATATTCCAATGGCTGAAAGACGCTCTCTTTGCCGAATGGGACTACGATACGCTGTTTGGGGCTGCGGCCCAGATAGCTCCCGGTGCGGATGGGCTCCTGTTTCTGCCCTACCTGCTGGGTGAGCGCGCGCCCCTCTGGAACTCTGCCGTGCGGGGTGGTTTTACGGGGCTGGACATCAAGCATACCAAGGCTCACTTTGCTCGGGCGGTGATGGAGGGAATTCTGCTGAATCTGTACAGCATCGGAAAGGTACTCATGGAGGACCGCTCCGTAACATCTATCTACGCCAACGGCGGTTTTGCGCGTAGCCCGGTATGGGTACAGATGCTGGCCGATGTATTTGGCATCCCTGTCCGCCTCAACGATACGGTCGACACGGGCTCGGTAGGCGCGGCCATGGTAGGACTCAAAGCCCTTGGCCTTATCAAAGACTACGCCGAGGTACCGTTATTTACACCTGTTGAGCAGGTAGTAGAGCCTAATGCTACCGCGCACCGGGCCTATGCCGGAGTCTCCGATAATTTCAACCAGATGGCGCAACTCCTGCTGGATCAGGTACACAAAGAAAGAGTACCTTCTGCTGAGTAATTACATAGTATTACATAAAGCAAAAGAGCAGGGCATCCACCCTGCTCTTTTGCTTTACAGCTGTACGGCTTACTTTTCCTCTTCCTGTTTTACCGACTCTACCATTTTCACGGTAATCATCTTCTTGTTGGACGAGTTACCCCAGGAGTTCATAATGTAGTTCATCACATCAGCCACTTCTGCCTGGCTTAGTCCCGGCTCGGGCATCATGTTGTCATACTCGACTCCATTTACCTCAATAGCTCCCTGCAATCCAAATTTAATAGCATGGATAGCCTTTTCGGGAGTCTTTATGAGGTAGTCTGACTTGGCCAGCGGAGGGAATACCCCTTCGACTCCTTCACCTGTGGCTTGGTGGCAGGCTACGCAGTTGTTGGTATACACTTCCTTGCCACGGGCTATGCTCTTTTGAAGTTCATCGTCCTGTCCGGGAAGTACCGCCGAATAAAAAAGGGCTCCGGTCAGGGCTACAAAAGCTAGTTTCATATATTTAGTAAGTACTAATTAATTGATGCAAATCCTAAAACAGGTACTAATTATTAACTCCCTTTCACAACAGAGTTGAAGGTGCTGCTGTTCCATTGGTTGTTACTTCACTCAACTATTTGACCGCCGTGTATGACCAGGGCGCATCCTTCTTACTGGTACCCCAGGTCTTGCTGGGCTGACTACCCATGTCAAAAATAAGGGTACCCCCTTTCAGAATGTCAAAATGGTCGAGGTAGGTAGGCGTGTAAGCCTTGCCATTGAGCGTAGCCTTCTGGATGTACAGGTTCTGGTCGCTGGTGGCGGGAGCCTGTACTACAAACTTCTTCCCATTTTCGAGAGTCATGGTAGCCTTCTTGAACAGGGGAGTACCTATAACATATTGAGTAGTACCGGGCGTCACAGGGTAGAAGCCCAGCGAAGAGAACACGTACCAGGCTGAGGTCTGACCGTTGTCTTCGTCGCCACAGTAGCCGTCGGGCGTAGGTTGGTAAAGGCGCTGCATCACCTGACGCAGCCAGTACTGCGCCTTGGCAGGGGCTCCGGCGTAGTTGTACAGGTAGATCATGTGCTGGATGGGCTGGTTGCCGTGGGCGTACTGTCCCATGTTCATGATCTGCATCTCCCGGATCTCGTGGATGGGGAAGCCGTAGTAGCTATCGTCGTACACCGGGGGCATGGCAAATACGGTGTCCAGCTTCTGCACGAAGGCTTCGCGGCCACCCATCAGTTCCACCAGTCCCTGCACATCCTGGAATACCGACCAGGTATAGTGCCAGCTGTTGCCTTCGGTAAAGGCATCGCCCCACTTGAATGGGTTGAATGGCTTCTGGAACTGACCATCCTGATTCTTACCCCGCATGAGGCCCGTTTCGGGATCAAACAGGTTACGGTAGTTCTGGGCACGCTTGGTATACAGATCTATCTCGGCCTGCGGACGCTTTAGTTCTTTAGCTACCTGGGCTATACAGAAGTCGGCGTAGGCGTACTCAAGGGTACGGGCCGCATTCTCCCGGATCTTTACATCGTAGGGTACATAACCCAGCTCGTTGTAGTATTCATGTCCGAAGCGACCTACCGAGCTTACCGGTCCGGCATTCTCGGTATTCTTCAGGACGGCTTCGTACAGGGTATTGATATCATAGCCACGGATGCCCTTCATGTAGGAGTCGGCGATGAGGGAGGCCGAGTTGGAACCGATCATACAGTCGCGGTGACCGGGGCTGGCCCACTCAGGCAAAAAGCCGCTCTCCTTATAGGTGTTGACCAGGCCCTCCATAATCTGGGCGTTGAGAGTGGGGTACATGAGCGTGAAAAACGGAAACACGGCCCGGAAGGTATCCCAGTAGCCATTGTCCGTAAACATATAACCCGGCAGTACCTCCCCGTTGAACGGACTGTAATGTACCACCTGATTTTTAGCATCCAGCTCGTAAAACTTCCGGGGGAACAACATCACCCGGTACAGGCAGGAGTAGAAGGTCTGCGTCTGTTCGCGGCTTCCACCCTCCACGGCTATGCGGGAGAGCTCCTTGTTCCAGATAGCATGTCCCTTCTGCCTGGTCGTTTCAAAAGTATCGTTGGCCAGTTCGCGGCGCAGGTTCAGTTCGGCCTGATCGTAGCTGATAAACGACGAGGCTACCTTGATGCCTACCTGCTCACCCTGGCGGGTCTTGAAACCTACTACGGCTCCTACGTGGTCGGCCTTGTACTCTAAGGTATCCTTAGCCAGTTGTTTGCCGTGCCAGGTAGCCGAGAGGTTAAATGGCTTGTCAAATACCAATACGAAGTAGTTTTTAAAGTTAGCAGGTACGCCACCGCTGTTCTTGGTGGTGTAGCCAATGATCTTGCGCTCCGACGGGATCACCTTTACATACGAGCCTTTGTCAAAGGCATCAAGTACCACATAGGCGCTGTCTGTCTTGGGGAAGGTAATACGGAACTGAGCCGCGCGCTCGGTGGGCGTGATCTCGGTCGTGACGTCGTAGTCGGCCAGGTATACCTTGTAGTAGTGGGGCCTCACGGTCTCGGCTTTGTGCGAAAACCAGCTCGAGCGGCTGTTTTCATCAAACTTGAGCTTGCCGGTTACAGGCATGATCGAAAACTGTCCGTAGTCGTTGATCCAGGGGCTGGGCTGGTGGGTCTGCTTAAAGCCCCTGATCTTCTCGGCGTCGTAGGTATATCCCCAGCCATCGCCCATCTTACCCGTTTGGGGCATCCAGAAATTCATCCCCCAGGGTAGCGCTATGGCCGGATAGGTATTGCCAGCCGACAGGCTGAACTTGGACTGCGAACCCATCAGCGGATTGACCCACTCGGTCGGGTCAGCTACCTGCGTGACGGTTTGGGCAAAGGTGTTAGTAACGGTGAGGGCTAAAATAAAAATTTGATGGAGGACTCTTTTCATAATACTATGTAAATAAGGAAAAAGGTCGACAAAGTTACACTTTGCATTCGAATACTTAAGAAGTAAAACCCGGCTATGCCGCTTTTTTGATGGGCCATACCAAGGCTAGTGGCCTATAATACAGTCTATTAATCTCCACGTAGAGGTACTTGCCCACCTTGAAGTAGCTGGGTCAGCCTGCCATGAACCTAGATCTTTCCCTTACTACTGCACCCATCTGGTAAAGTACAGTAGCATAAGCTTTTGATATACAGCGATCTATGAACATTCTTACTGGTATAAGGATCATGTTGCTGAGAAAGTTTCATTAAGAGCTCTACTTAAAAAATCGTAGTAGTTTAGTTCGTTAGGAATAACTTTTTGACAATCAATGGTATAGTAAGAGAAAGTCTCTTCTCGGATGTTTAATTTAACCTACTGAAGCTATGAAAAAGTACTTATGCATGGCAACCTGCCTGTTGTTCCTGGCAACTGGTTGCGACAATGACGATGATGATGTTACTCCTGAGGAGTCCTACCTGGCTATACTATCCGGAGCTACCACAGTACCTACCAACAACACCTCAGCCACCGGAACTACGGATGCTATCTATAATTCTGAATCAAATCAGCTCCGGTTGATGGTGACCTATGAACGTATCAATCCTACTGCCTGGCACATTCACCGGGCCGAGTTTGGGGAGAAGGGACCGGTCGTGTTTGACTTGGGTACCAATTTTATGTCTCCGTACGAAACAACAATCACCCTTACGGAGGAGCAGGAAGAGAAACTTGATGATGGTATGTACTATATCGACATCCACTCGGCTGAGTACCCCGACGGTGAGATCCGCGGGCAGCTTACCGATAATGAAGCAGATGATGACTAAAGTTAACTTCTCACATAAGTCCTAAAGTAAGAGCAGCAGGTATCCAATACCTGCTGCTCTTATTTTACATCCAGACTTCTGCTTTTATAAAAGAGATTTATAAAATACCTCCCAGTATACCCTTGATATAGAGCGAAAGGCTGGTTTGTGCGTTGGCCTTTACCGAAATCGCGTTGAGGTTGGTTTCGCTGTTCAGGTCAAGGAACGTATTCAGGCTCAGCCCTCCGGCCCCTTCCTGACGGTAGGTGGCTACGTGTAGCTCGTATTCACCTTCGGGAATAAAAGCAGCCGTAAAGCTACCGTCGCTGTTTACCTTGGCGCTGGTAACGGCATTCTTAAACTTGACCTGGCTTTCACCCTGACCGCCGGTTTCGGTATTTTGCTTGAATGACCCCTTCGTATAAACGTAAGCGACAGCCTTGCCATTGGTGGAAGGGTTGTAGTTGCTCAGCTTGCCGGTGATTGAGCCGGTGTTTTCCTTTTTGACGAATCGGATAGAGGACTGAAGCTCTCCGTAAGTAACAAAGGCATAGTCTTTTGAAGCACCACCCTGTTCTTTGATGGCTTTTCTCAGGTCAAAGTCCATCACCAGGGTCTGGGTTTGTCCTTCGGCTATATCTACCTTAGAGCCTTTGATTTCAATGTCTGTACGAGCATTACCCGATACCACCAGTTTATTCTTAGTGCCATCCTGACGCAGGATGTAGCAACCGGGGGCGTTGCCACTGGCGTCGCGCTCGTAGTCTAGTACCAGGGTCATTTTGTCAAAAGAACCTACTGATACATCCCCTTCGGTCAGTGTTACGGTTTTGCCGCCCTGTAGTTCCAGTAGGTTGACTGTCTTAGGACCCTGAAAGGCTTCCCATTTCTTACCGTCGATCCTGATTTCGGTTACGGTCACGAATACACCCTGTACTGAGGCCTCATCAATGGGAGCATCGGTCATTTCGACTTTCAGACGGCCACCGGTACCCGAGGGATCAATTGTGGTGTCGTCCTCCATGTCACACGCGTTGATTGCCAGTACACTGATAAATCCTAAGGCTGTCCACTTGAGTTTTTTAATTAACATACATTAAAAGTGATTTGAGTTGAACATAATTCATGAAGTGGGGTACATCATGGGTAAAGGTTTTAACATATACTGGCAAATTGTATTTTAGTAATATTGTCTACGTAGCTTACATGGGCTTTCAGGAAGAGAACGAGAGATGGTGCGCTATATTTTTGGAGAGTTAGGCCATTGAGCGAACGGCAATATTTAGTCTAGTATATTTTAATAGGTTGATAGTAAGATATTTAATGGAAGGTTAAGCTTCGCGGCTTCTAAGAATGTATATGATTGGGAGCGGCCTATTTAGTGAACGGTAAAGTGAAAGCGGTTTATGGAAGTGAAAAGGAGAATGGGGATATTTCAAGATAAAGGCAGAGTGTCAATGGATTGTGGCAGTTGATGTACGCCTGTACTAGTACCAGTGAGCGGTAAAGATTTATTCAGGAGGAGAATTTACAGAAGATGTATCTAAGTAATCACTTTGGTATTATAATTGTACTAAGTAGGTAGTTTCTGCAAATACAATACGTAATAATACGTATTTTTATGGGCTGTTGATTTGGGTTCTACACACACTTTGTCGTTATTGTGCATACTATTATTCAGAAATACGACCCTGATTAGCTGGAGGGGAGTAAAGCAGTAGTAGGCATGTATAATGGTGCGCCGGAAAGATGAAATAACTTATTGTGTGGTAGACTTGTACGAATAACAATAGCTTGCATGAAGTCAGCATTGATACCTTCTGATGAACCGGAAAGACTTAAAGTGTTACAGGAGTATAATATCCTGGACACTCTCCCTGAAAAGGACTTTGACGATATTACCCTGATTGCTTCTGAGATTTGTGGTACTCCTATTTCTCTGATTTCACTGGTTGACGAAGAACGTCAGTGGTTTAAGTCAGCTCATGGGCTGAATGCCTCCGAAACCCACCGCGACTATGCATTTTGTGCCCATGCCATTCTGAATCCGCAGGAAATCCTGGAGATACCTGATACCCTTTCGGATGACCGCTTCTTTGATAATCCCTTTACGACCGGTGATCCCTATGTGCGATTTTATGCCGGGGCACCGCTTACTACATCTGAGGGCCACGCGCTGGGTACACTATGTGTCATAGATCAAAAACCCAAAGAGCTTACTGAAAAGCAAAGGCTGTCCCTGCTGGCACTGGCCAATCAGGTCATGCACCAGCTGGAGCTGCGCAAAAAAGCGGAGGAGCTGGAGATTATAAAGAAACAGCTCGAAGCTACCAACCTGGAAATGATGGAGGCGAAGCTAAAGGCCGAACAGGCCAGTAAGGCCAAAAGCGATTTTCTGTCGGTGATGAGCCATGAGATCCGGAATCCACTTCATTCGATTGTAGGCTATACCAATCTATTGATCGAAGAAACCCCACGGGCCGACCAGCAGCCGCCCCTCAAGGCACTGCGCTTCTCGGCCGAAACTTTGCTTTCGCTGGTCAACGATATTCTGGATCTGGGCAAGCTGGAAGCAAGCAAAGTCGAGCTGGAATCCATTCCTTTCAATCTGGTAGAACTGGTCAATAATGTGGTGCAGTCAAACCTGCACCGGGCCAGCAAAAGGGGCAACCACATTGAAATAGTATCAGACCCTACCTTGCCGACCTGCCTGTTGGGCGATCCTACACGGCTGCTTCAGATATTGAATAACCTGGTATCTAACAGTATCAAGTTTACTGAGAAAGGACTGATCCAGATTAAGCTCATCACTGTGCCCGATGATACCAGTGATCAGATAACTGTTCATTTTCAGATAGCTGATACCGGTATAGGTATGTCTTCGGAGGTACTTGCGGTTATCTTTAATGAATATACGCAGGCCTCCGCTGAGATTACCCGTAACTATGGCGGCACCGGGCTAGGGCTGTCTATTACCCAAAAGTTGCTGAGCTTGTTTGACAGCTCGATCCGGGTGAACAGTGAAGTAGGCAAAGGCTCGACTTTTACCTTTGAAATAGCCTTCCGAAAAGCAAGAGGCAAAGTGGCCGTTGATGAGGAACAACAGGATTACGACTTCTCTGGATTTAAGGTCATGGTTGTGGATGACAGTGAGCTTAACCTCAAGCTGATCGCCCACTCACTGGGCCGAAAGGGTATCAGGTATGAACTGTTTTCATCCCCCCTTAAGGCGCTGGAGGCGGCCCGGGAGTCAAGGTATGACCTCATCCTGATGGATCTTCAGATGCCGGGTATGAGCGGATTTGTATTAAGTACCGAAATCAGAAAATTAGATGAGGAGGTACCCATAGTGGCTCTCTCGGCCGATCATAGTCCCGAGACGGCCCGACTCACCCGAGAAGTTGGGATGAATGGGTACCTGCCTAAGCCCTACGCCGTCAGACAACTATACCAGGTAATGTCGCAGTACCTTATCAAAGCGAAAGTAGAGAATGTATAATACAAGAGGGAGCCGGTACGCCGGCTCCCTCTTGTATTATACAATTAGTGTATTGATTCTACAGTACATCAGGCGTGCTGCCTGCAATTGATACCTTCGGCTATCTCCTTGATCATCTTCTCGTTAAAAGCGGGTATGTCGTCGGGCTTGCGGCTGCTTACCAACCCCTGATCCACTACTACCTCCCGGTCCACCCAGCGGGCACCGGCATTTTCCAGGTCCTTGCGTAATGAAGGGTAGGAGGTAAGCGTGCGGTCACGTACTACATCGGCCTCAATGAGCAGATGCAAGCTGTGGCATAAAGCAGCAACGGGTTTTTGATTCAAAAAAAAGGAACGCACAAACTCAACCGCCCGCGCGTTGATACGCAGTGTATCCGGATTCATTACTCCTCCCGGTAGCAGCAGGGCGTCGTAGTAGCAGGCCCTTGCCTGTTCCAGGGGTACATTCACTTCAAAAGTTTCTCCCCACTCAATCTGATTCCAGCCTTTGACGGTATCCTTGTTGGGGGAGATAATATGCGTGGTCGCTCCACACATATCCAGTGCTTTTCGGGGTTCGGTCATCTCTACCTGCTCAAACCCATCGGCAACCAGGATGGCAATACGTGTGCCTTTTAAATTGGCTGGTACTTTCATCAGTTTTTGATTTTACGAGGAATGATAAAATCTTATTTTATATAAAAAATGTACCAGTACGTACGTAACTACTGTTGTTGTTCCTAAAATATTTTTAGTAGTGAAAAAGCCAAGGGCAGATTGAGGGGTAAGATAAAAAAAGAGGAAGAGGTATCCCGGTTGGGCTACGCTCTTCCTCTGCTGATCTATATACAATGACAGATACCTGAGTAAGCTGGATCAGGCGTGTTGCTGCTCATGTACACCTTCCCGGAACTCCTCTACCATCTTGCGGTTAAAGGCAGGTATGTCATCCGGCTTACGGCTGGTCACCAGGCCATGATCGGTTACTACCTCGGCATCTACCCAGTTGGCTCCGGCATTCTGCAGGTCCGTCCTGACAGATGGGTAAGAGGTCAGTTTTCGGCCCCGAACTACATCGGCCTCGATCAGCATCTGAGGGCCGTGGCAAATGGCCGCTACGGGCTTGCCGGCATCGAAAAATTCCCGGACAAACTGCACCGCCTTTTCGTTGGTACGGAGCTGGTCGGGATTAAGTACTCCTCCGGGTAGTAGCAAGGCGTCATACTCATCGACATTTACCTCATCGATTGACTTGTCTACCTCAAACGAGTCACCCCAGTTGGTCTTATCCCAGCCTTTGATGGTACCCTTTTCGGGACTGATTATATATGTTTCGGCTCCCTGTTCGTCAAGAGCTTTTCTTGGTTCGGTCAATTCTACTTGCTCAAATCCATCCGTAGCCAGTATCGCTACCTTTTTTCCTTTCAACTTCATTTCCATGACTCACATTTACTTTAAATTTCTACTATATGTACAGTAGATAGAAAAAAGATTATTCCAAAGCTATTTAAAGTGTAATGAGCGTTATAGCGGGGATTTAATGCACCTACTGAGAGGATATTTCACAGAAAAAAGATCCACCCTCCGGCAGATCTCTGTGTACTTCCTTCTAGCCTAGCCATAACAGAAAATCCCGCCTAGGCCAGGTACTTTCGTAAGGCATCTTCGATCATGGAATAGGGAGCAATAAAAGGCTTTTTGGTGATGGTGACCCGCAGCACATTGTTCTGGATAGCGTAGTTGCCTTCTACGGTTCCGATCTTGGCCGGTACCGCGAATTCTCCTGTATTGGTATCTCCTGTAAAAGAACCCTGTGCTCCCTGTATGGTATTACGGGCCCGGTTGATGATTGAGTTAGGATCATCACTGAATGGTATTTCAAATGAATAAGCCATGTACTTTCTGTGTTTGGGGTACCTCAGGTACCGGTTTGTCTTTCTGTGGCTCTTCTAAAAATTGCGTGCCTGCTGCTGATTTTCCTGGCCTTTTCATACAGTCCGGTATTAATTTAGTAGGTGAAGCAACCTCTGATTAAGTTACTACGTATTCATGGTGAATGATAAGGTCTAATTTTTACTTAAACATCTGAATACGATGAAAAAGCCCATGTTACTATGGATGGTAAGCCTGTTGCTGCTGACAGTGAGCTGTAAGGACAAGGAAGAGGAAGTATCGCCGGAGGTGCCGGTAATGGCAACCTTAGCGGGGGCCTCTGAAGTACCCGCAAATCCCTCAACCGCTACCGGCAAGGCCGAGGGTACTTACAACAACGACACCAACGAGCTGAAGCTTACAATCACCTACCAGGGCGTTACCCCCACAGCCTGGCACATCCACAAGGCTGCGGCCGGTACCAACGGAGGAGTACTTTTTGACTTTGGAAACACCTTTACTTCTCCTTACAACTACACCACAACCCTGACCGAAGAGCAGGAAGCCGACCTGAAAGCGGGAATGTACTACGTCAATATTCACTCAGCTACTTATAAAGGCGGTGAAATACGGGGGCAGCTGAGTGTGGACGAGTAGGGGAGGCGGGCAATTAGTAAGACCGTTGGATAAAATACTAGAGCGTTGTATGGAATAGCGCAGGCTTGGCCCTAACTTGCCCACGTAAGTCTATTATTGTAAACCCTCCTCGTTCATAATCACTAATAATGCTTTTTCGGATACTTATTCCGATACTTCTGCTATCAGGAATTCAGATCAGCAAGACTCATGCTCAGACTGTCTTTGAAGAAGGTACACTCATTTATCGTGTAGATACAATACGCAGTCTTCAAAGACATCCGTCCGCTTTTATAGGGGCTCAGTTTAAGCTTTACAAGAAAGGAGATCTGATACGTATTGAAAGTACGAGGGTTAATCAATACAGGCCTGCTACCAAAGAAGTAAGTACCCAGATAAGAAACAAGAAAGGAGTCTACATTACGGGAGAGTCAAAGTTTATCTCGGCACCCCCGGTAGCTATGTTTATGTCGTATGATGAAGAAAGGATAAATAAATCCAAGGCTGCATCACAAGGACTGGTAAAGAGCTATACGAGCAGGAAGACAGGCTCAAGATCAACCATTCTGTCCATGCCTGTGGAGGAGGTGATTATTATGAGTTCAGACAAAAGTCAACCCCTGGAAGCTCAGGTGACTAAGGCTCTGGATGTTCCGGTAAAGCAGTTTTTTGAACACCTTCAAGGTGTTGAAGGTACGCCTTTACAGTTTACTGAATCACAGTACGGATGGCTGGTGCGATATACGTTGGAATCCGTGACATCCCAGCCCCTGCCTGATGAGCTTTTTCAGATTGATCCCAAACTAAAAATTATGACAATGGAGCAAATGCTAAAAGAGCTACGGGACTTTAAATAGAGGTAGTAGCTTTTAGCTATCTTGCTGCAACTACGTGTCCCGGTTTAAAATGCAAATGTGATAGCAACCCGATTTACAATCGGGTTGCGTGACATCGGGTGTTTTTAGCCAAAAAGATATAGGTAAAATAGCTATTCACGCAGAACAAAAAAAGAGGTGCAACCCGTAGGCTGCACCTCTTATGCATATATAGCAGGTACTATTTATTAGATTTCGACACCACCGCCGACGTTCTCGAAGGCGATCTCACCGTCGTCATTGACCTCCATCATGATCACGGCATCTTTAGCGATCTGGCCGCTTAGGATACCCTTGGATAGCTCGTTGAGTATCCGACGCTGCAGGACTCGCTTCAGCGGGCGGGCACCAAAGGCCGGATCGAAACCTTCCTCACCCAGCTTGGTCAACGCTTCATCGGTAGCATCCAGCGTGATACTCTGCTCGAGGAGCGTACGTTGAATCTGACGGAACTGGATATCCACGATCTTTCGGATGTTGCCCTGAGTCAGTGGCTCGAAGAGTACGATCTCGTCAATACGGTTCAGGAATTCCGGCCTTACCGAGGCTTTCAGCAGGTCAAGTACGGCCTGCTTGGCCTCCTCCATAATGAGGGAGTGGTTCCAGCCTTCGTCTTCCGCGTACTTCTCCTGAATGATATGGCTACCGATGTTGGACGTCATGATGATGATCGTGTTCTTGAAGTTAGCCACTCGACCCTTGTTATCGGTCAGTCGTCCTTCGTCCAGTACCTGCAGCAGGATATTCCATACGTCAGGATGCGCCTTTTCGATCTCGTCGAGCAGTACTACACTGTAGGGCTTGCGGCGTACAGCTTCGGTCAGCTGACCCCCCTCGTCGTAGCCTACGTAGCCCGGAGGCGCTCCTACCAGACGGCTTACCGCATGACGCTCCTGGTACTCACTCATATCGATACGTACTACGGCATTCTCATCGTTGAAGAGGTACTGAGCCAGGGTCTTGGCCAGCTCGGTCTTACCGACACCAGTTGGTCCGAGGAACAGGAAGCTACCAATCGGGCGCTTGGGGTCCTGCAGGCCGGCCCGGCTGCGGCGTACCGCATCGGCTACTACCTGAATGGCCTCGTTCTGACCGGCTACGCGGCGATGCAGCTCATCTTCCAAGTTGAGCAGCTTTTCGCGCTCGCTCTGCAGCATCTTGCTAACCGGTATACCTGTCCACTTGGCTACTATCTCGGCAATTTCTTCCGAAGTAATTTCTTCCTGCATCAGCTTGCGCTCTCCTTCCGACTTCTGTAGCTCTTCCAGCTTTTTCTGAGCCTCCGGGATACGGCCGTACCGAATTTCGGCTACTTTACCGAAATCACCGGCACGTTCGGCCTGCTCAGCTTCAAAACGTAGCTGGTCAGCCTGCTCTTTCAGCGTACGGATTTCGTTCACTATACCCTTTTCGGTTTCCCACTGGGCTCTTAGAGTATTACGCTGCTCACTGAGGTCCGCAATTTCTTTATTCAGTACCATTTCTTTTTCATGGTTATTTTCCCGGCGGATAGCTTCGCGCTCAATTTCCAGTTGCATGATCCGGCGGTTCAGTTCGTCCAGTTCCTCGGGAACACTGTCCATTTCCAGACGCAGCTTGGAAGCCGCTTCGTCCATCAGGTCAATTGCCTTGTCGGGCAGGAAGCGGTCCGTAATGTAGCGGTTTGACAGCTCTACGGCCGCGATCACGGCATCATCCTGAATACGTACCCCGTGGTGGAGTTCGTACTTCTCTTTGATACCCCGCAAGATACTGATGGCATCCGCTACGTCCGGCTCGTCGACCATGACTGCCTGGAAGCGACGCTCGAGGGCCTTATCCTTCTCAATATATTTCTGGTACTCTTTCAGCGTAGTGGCACCGATCGCGTGCAGCTCGCCACGCGCCAGCGCGGGTTTCAGCAGGTTAGCGGCGTCCATTGCGCCCTCACCACCGGCACCGGCTCCGATGAGGGTATGGATCTCGTCGATGAAGAGGATGATCTCACCTTCGGAGTCGGTCACCTCTTTGATCACCGCCTTCAGGCGCTCCTCAAACTCACCCTTGTACTTGGCACCCGCTATAAGCAGACCCATGTCCAGCGATACGATAATCTTGGATTTCAGGTTTTCGGGAACGTCGCCCTGCTCGATGCGCTGGGCCAGACCTTCCACGATGGCCGTCTTACCTACCCCCGGCTCACCTAGTAGGATGGGGTTGTTCTTGGTGCGGCGGCTCAGGATCTGTAGTACCCGGCGGATCTCTTCGTCACGACCGATCACGGGGTCGATCTTACCGGCGCGGGCAAGTTCGTTCAGGTTTTTGCTGTAGCGTTCCAGCGAACGGTACTTGGCTTCTGCGTTCTGATCTTTCACGGGATTATTTTTACCTCTTAGTTCCTTGATAGCTTCTTTCAGTTCTTTTTCTCTAAAACCAGCGTCCTTCATCAACTGAGCGACGGAGTCCTTTCCGCCGACTAAGCCCAGTAGTATTAGTTCAATACTTACAAACTCATCATTGAACTCTTTCAGGTAGCTCTGTGCCTTGGTCAGCGCGGTCGACAGGTCGTTCCCCAGGAAAACCTGTGAACTTGATACCTTAGGATATCCGCTTATGATGGCGTCCAGAGCCTGCTGGAGGCGTAGCTGATTCACGTTGAGCTTCTTCATCAGGAAGCCCGACGTATTTCCGTCTTCTTCTAATATTGCTTTCAGAATGTGACCCGTTTCGATGGCCTGCTGCTGATTGCCTTGGGCAATCTGAGCACCCTGCTGGATCACCTCCTGCGCTTTAATGGTATACTGATTAAAATTCATGGCTTATTGGTTTTGGTTGCTATTATAGGTATATACTATCAAACTATGTACCTAAGGCTAAAACCTGTTAAAATGGCGGTGTTTATAGAGATACTGATAGCTTTAATGACAAAGCGTCATAGCTTGTTAGTCAGAATGATAGATAAAAAGGGACAGTAGGGAAGAGGCTCCCCAGTAGCCTTCCTGACGTATAGTCTGGTAGCTACATTTATTTTAAATGCGTATATAGTATATTAGTTGTTATACAAACCGCCTGTACAGCTATGTAGAGGGCATTTCTTCCTTTAAAAGTCTGAACAAATAGGGGTGTAATTAGTAGTATAATAGTACCCTTGTTCATCAGTAAACACCATTACTATAGAAAGGAAGTATACCTATGCAACGTGAGGTAACAGGCTGGTTCAGCCCGGCACTTGATAAATACATGGATGTGGCCGTATATGGTCACTACGGGTTTGCGCTGTTGATGATCCCTACGGCTGACTCTGATTTTATGGAGTATGAGCGGCATGGTCTTATCGAGAGCATCCAGCCCTTTATCGACGCTGGTCTGCTGAAGGTGTTTTGTATCGGAAGCATTAACGCTGAGAGCTGGATGAACCACTACATGGAGGGCAGGGACAAAGCCATCCGGCACCAACACTACAATGATTACATATTCAGAGAGGTAATTCCTTTTGTCAAGGAAAAAACCAGTGAGGAAACCCCTATCATAGCTGGTGGAGCTTCGTTTGGTGCCCTGCACGCGGCTAACCTATTTTTTAAGCATCCTGATCTGGTCAATGGCATCATTGCTATGAGCGGGTGCTATGACTTAACCGTTTATACCCAGGGCTACCATGACGACAACGTGTACTTCAATTCACCCGTACACTACCTGCCCAACCTCAACGCCGAGTGGCACCTGTGCAAGTACCGGCAGAGCCGTCACATCCACTTTATCTCGGGCTCCGGTGAATACGAAGATCCCAACGCGTCACGCCATATCTCTACTATACTGAGCTCTAAAGGTGTGGCTCATGAGCTGGATATCTGGGGGCCTGAGTATCCTCATGATTGGCCTACCTGGCACCAGATGATGCGTGTGTACCTGGAGACGCGGTTCTGAAAGCGATAAGTGTTAGGAATTAAGCTATCTGAAAGTTGCTGTATACTACAAAGGGGAGTTGCTAACGTTAGCAACTCCCCTTTGTAGTTATTAATTCCTTTTTTTCTTTATTTAAGCTCCTTCGAACTGGCGCAGGAACCGGACGTCATTCTCGGTGAACAGGCGCAGGTCCTTGATACCGTAACGAAGCATGGTAATGCGCTCGATACCCATACCAAAGGCAAAGCCGGTATACTCTTCGGGATCAATGCCGCAGCTGGCCAGCACATTAGGGTCTACCATACCCGATCCGGCGATCTCTACCCATCCGGTATGCTTACACACATTGCAGCCTTCGCCCTTACATATAAAGCAGGTCACGTCGATCTCAGCGCTGGGCTCGGTGAAGGGGAAGTAGGAGGGACGCAGACGGATCTTGGAGTCCTGACCGAACATCTCCTTGGCAAAGTGGTACAGGGTATCTTTGAGATCTTTGAAGCTTACGTTTTTATCCACGTACAAACCTTCAACCTGGTGGAACACACAGTGCGCCCGGGCCGAAATGGCCTCATTGCGGAATACCCGACCCGGCATAATTGAGCGCAGGGGGGGCTTCTTGTGCTCCATCAGTCTGATCTGTACGTTGGAGGTATGGGTCCGCAGCAGTACGTCGTCCTTTACCTCACCGGCGCTCTTCTCTATAAAGAAGGTATCCTGCATCTCGCGGGCAGGGTGGTTGTCAGGGAAGTTGAGGGCGCTGAAGTTGTACCAGTCCGTCTCGATCTCGGGACCGTCTGATACATTAAAGCCCATGCGCTCAAATATCTCGATGATCCGGCGACGTACTATGGTCAGCGGGTGTATGCTGCCGTACTGGTTAGGTACTACCGGCAGCGTCAGGTCTATCTGCGAGTCGGCACCATTGTCCGACTGCTCTTCCAACTGGGTAGTAAAGGCCTGAAAACGATCCTGGGCCGCATTCTTTAATGTATTAAGCTCCTGGCCGACCGCCCGGCGGTCTTCCTGGGGTATATTTTTTAACTGATCAAACAGCTCAGTCACGACTCCCTTGCGGCTAATGTAGCGCATACGGAAGGCTTCCAGCTGTTCCTTGTTACTTACCGTACTGTTCTCGATCTCGGTGAGTAGTTCTTTTACCCGTTCGGTAATCATATCGTATCTGCTTTATTAAGGCTATTTGGCTGCAAAGATATATAAAGTTTGGAGGGCGAACCAGAAACTGTGGATGTACAAGGGAGATGACGCAGCAGGAGCCCGCTTTTTTACTTATTAGCTATATTATTAAATACAGATATGCAATACGTAGGAACACCTGTTTTAGTAAGTGGCGCTACGTCATTTGAGTGGTTAGCTATTTTGTAATGTGCTGATATACAATGATTTAATTTTTGGCGCGTAGTTATACGTATTTTCTGGAAGTGGCTAAAGGAGTAGTTTTGATACAGAAATCACAAGCTCACTTATATACTCAGGAAATCATGGATACCATTGCAAACTACTCGATAAATAAAGCGACAGCCGCAACTGCTACCAGCTATACGCATACACTGCAGGGCACTGATATTGCTATTCATATAATGGGGCAGATCCAATGGCTCTCACCTGACGAGATTACTTGCCTGGAAGGAGAGGGTAACTATACCTACATATATACCTGCCGTGGAAAGCGGTATCTGGTATCCCGTACACTCAAAAGCCTTAGTGAACATCTTAACGATTCTTTCTTACGTGTACATAAGTCGTATATCGTAAATACCGGATTCATCATTGACCGCGTAGACGACGACCGGGTAATCCGGATGGTGTGCGGCAAAGAAGTAGTGGTAGCTCGTCGTAAGATCAAAGAAATTGCCGAACAACTCAACGCGTATCAGAGCCGTATCAGTGCCTGATAGTATACGCATGAGTATATCATAAGCTTCATTTTTAGTGGGTTAAATCGAGAACAGCAGCCATCGCTAGAACGGTGGCTGCTTGTTTCTTTAGAGCAATCCTACCGGCTATATCCATACCTATTTTTACTTCATTTAAAGCGTATCAGTACTCAGTAACAGGTATACATACAGCGAGAGCCGCTCCGGTACCGGAGCGGCTCTCGCTGCTAAAAAGCTATTTAAAGCTTTTCTATAGGAGCTTCATCGCCAGCGTTACCTGCCATGAGTTGAGACGCTGACGTACGGTAGAAGAGCTACCACCTACCTGGTTCTGGTTGACCCTGAAAGCGGCAACATCATTGAAAGAGCCTTCGCGGCGAACATCCAGGCTGAAGCCCAGAATATCCAGTCCGGCACCAAACTGATACCCATATACGGCCTGCGACATGGCGTCATTGAAGCTGCCTGAAGTATAGTGCTCAAAGGCATCGCGCAGGCGCTGGTTATCACCAATACGGAATGAAGCCATTGGGCCGGCGTTGATCCGGAGTGGTCCGCCCTTCAAACCAATAAGAATGGGTACATCTATGTTGCTGAAGGTAACGTTGACATTGCTGGTCTGGGGAGTTGGACCGCTGTTATCTATAATGTCGAAACTGCCTCCCTTGGTCGAAACCAGTACTTCGGGCTGAATAAAGAGGTTTTTGCCGAAGCGGGCGTACACACCGCCCACAAATCCGGTACGGGTATCGTAGCTTTCGCGCAGGTTGTCCCGTACTACCTGGCCGTTGTAGCCCAGGTAAGGATTACCGTTTCTGTCGTACCGGGTGGTCAGTACTTCACCCATGGAGAGTTTGGAAAGGTTAACACCGCCCTTAATACCAAAAGCAAAACCTTTGGCCTGTCCGAATGAGAGTTGAGGAGCGACGAGGCATAGCATGAGGGCAAGCAGCCCGAGGTGAGTGTTTTTCATGGTTTTTTTAATCTAATAGATGCGTTTGTTCAATAACGAAATGATCACTACTGCTTACATACCTGCGGCACCTTTTTTAGATACACGATGTTAATAAAGTTTGTACTTTCAGGTGCTGATTCTTCCATGGCTCATGAAGGTCAGGTATCGTACAGGTACCCCTAAGACAATCAAAAAAGTAAATACCCCTATGGCTAAAGCCAAAAGTGCCTATTTCTGTCAAAATTGTGGTTATAACTCTCCCAAATGGTTGGGAAAATGCCCTTCCTGCGGCGAATGGAATACTTTCGTTGAAGAAATCGTCGAAAAAGAAGATAAAAAAGCACAGGTAGGCTGGAAGTCCATTAGTCTGGCCAGCCGGCCCAAGGCCATTGGTGAAATTCGCTACGAAGAAGAGCCCCGCATCCTGACTACGGACCAGGAACTCAACCGGGTACTTGGTGGTGGGATTGTACAGGGGGCTCTGGTGCTGATCGGTGGCGAGCCGGGCATTGGTAAATCTACCCTGATGCTGCAGATCGCCCTTACCCTTTCGAATAAGCGCGTCCTGTACGTATCGGGTGAAGAGTCGGAGCAGCAGATCAAGATGCGCGCCGAGCGCCTGGATACCAAAAGTGAGAACTGTTTTATCCTGACCGAAACCTCCACTACCAATATCTTCCGCCAGATAGAAGAGTTTCAGCCCGATGTAGTCATCATTGACTCCATCCAAACCATGCAGTCGCCGCTGATCGAGTCCAGCGCCGGTAGTGTGTCGCAGGTGCGGGAATGTACTTCGGAAATCATGAAGTATGCCAAGGAAACCGGTACACCCGTATTTCTGATCGGCCATATTACCAAGGAAGGTTCGCTGGCCGGCCCCAAGGTACTGGAGCACATGGTGGATACGGTACTGCAGTTCGAGGGCGACCGCCATACCACCTACCGGATCCTGCGTACGGTCAAGAACCGCTTCGGTAGTACCTCCGAACTGGGTATCTACGAGATGCTGGGAACGGGGCTGCGGCAGGTGACTAACCCGTCGGAGATTCTGATCTCACAGCGCGACGAGCCCCTGAGCGGTATCACCATCGGCTCCATGATGGAAGGTAACCGTCCGCTTAAGATCGAAATACAGTCGCTGGTGAGTGTGGCTAACTACGGAACCCCACAACGTAGCAGTACCGGCTTTGATGCCAAGCGCCTGCAGATGCTGCTGGCCGTACTCGAGAAGCGGGGTGGATTCAGATTAGGTATTCAGGATGTATTCCTCAACGTAGCCGGCGGACTCCGGGTAGAAGACCCGGCCATTGACCTGGCGGTGGCTACGTCAATAGTATCTTCTTACGAAGATATAGCCGTTCCGGCGTCGGCATGCTTTGCGGCTGAGGTAGGGTTGGGGGGCGAAGTACGGGCGGTCAACCGGATTGACAGCCGGATTTCGGAAGCCGAAAAACTGGGCTTCAGGAAGATTTATATCTCCAAGTACAACGCCAAGGGACTACCCTTATCGGATTATAAGATAGAAGTGGTACCCGTAGCCCGCCTGGATGACTTGTTTGCGGAGCTGATGGGCTAAGCAGATCTATAAGCTGTTAGTCTTATACTGGGGAATAGCAACTCTGAATTCACTGCCTTTTCCCAGTTCACTATCCAGCTCGAGCTGCCAGCGGTGGGCGTTCACGATTTGCTGTACATAGCTGAGCCCCAGTCCAAAGCCTTTGACACTACCTCTGGTACGTCCTATGCGGTAAAACTTCTGGAATATCTTTCCTTTTTCTTCCGGTGGAATTCCGATCCCGTTGTCCCGTACGGCTATGACGTAGTTGCCATCCTTGTCGTAGGTACATACCTTTATATCCGGATTTTCGGGCGAGTACTTGATGGCATTCTCCATCAGGTTGTGCAGCACATTGATCAGGTGGAGGCGATCTACCCTGGCCAGGGACTGCTGGGCCCGGTACTCTGCTTTTACTGCACCATTGTATCTTTCTACTACACTATACACCAGGTCGTTGAGCGGCGTGGTTTCCAGATTTAGCTTCAGGGTGCTGCTTTCGGCCTGGGCTATGTTCAGTACGTTCTCAATGTGCCACTGCATGCGCTGGCTTTCTTCCTTGATGATACGAACGTACTTTTTGAGCTTATCGGGAGTCTGCATCACAACCGGCGATACCAGCATATCGGCCGCCAGCCGGATGTTGGCTACCGGAGTCTGCAGTTCGTGGGTCATCTGGCACATAAAGTCCATCTGATGCTGTGAATTGGAGGTAGACCTAAGGGCATACAAGCCCAGTGCTACCAGTCCCACGATCGAGAAGAGCAAGAGCCCTACCAGTAGTACCTGATAGTCAGTGAAATCAGACCGAGAAATAGAAGAAGGATAACTACTTAAAAAAGCCACTACACATAGTATAGCCACTACTCCCAAGCTAATGAATCCCCATGCCTCCTTCCTTATTTTCATTAGAATAGAGTGACGCAATTGGTTTATCGTTCTGCTAATATACGGATTTGATTATTTTTAGCTCCATAATGAAGAGTTGTCTTACAGACAATTTAGTGAAAGGTAAAAACAGATAAATAAGTATCACTACGGCTATGTACTCCGGTAGTGGTACCCGATGTACTATGAAAAAATCTAATTTTCTATTGCTGGTGGCTCTATTCCTGTCAATACAGCCCCTTTTTGCACAACGCCCCTTTCAGGACGATGCCTTTGCCCATACCTTTTCCATTGTCGCCCGCGATAGTGTAACGGGTGACTTAGGGGTAGCCGTACAGTCGCACTGGTTCTCGGTGGGGTCGGTCGTGGCCTGGGCCGAGGCCGGAGTAGGAGCCATTGCTACGCAGTCGATGGTCAACGTCAGCTTCGGCCCCCGCGGATTGGAACTCCTGAAGTCAGGCTTGACGGCACAGCAGACACTGGACAAGCTCATCAGTGACGACGAAGGCCGGGAGTTTAGGCAGGTGGGTATAGTGGATATACATGGTAACGTAGCTACCTATACCGGAGCTAAGTGTATCGAAGAGGCAGGGCACCGGCAGGGGCGGCAGTTCTCGGTGCAGGCCAACATGATGCTCAATGATAAAGTACCTGCCGCCATGGAGCAGGCCTATAAGGCTGCCCGGGGGCCACTCCCTACGCGCATTATGGCCGCCCTGAAAGCAGCGCAGTCGGTCGGTGGTGATATCCGGGGACAGCAATCGGCTACGATCCTGGTCGTAAAGGGTAAGAAGTCTGACAAGCCTTGGGAAGACCGAGTTGTGGACCTGCGCGTGGAAGATCATCCCAACGCCGTGGCTGAAATGGAGCGCGTCCTGAACGTACACTACGCCTACGAAGACATGAACCGAGGCGACCTGGCTATGGAGCACAACGACGTACCTGGCGCCCTAAAGCACTACGGCGCTGCTATGAAGAAGTACCCCAACAACCTGGAGATGAAGTACTGGACGGCCGTATCGCTGGCCAACGCTAAGCGCCTGAATGAGGCACTGCCGATATTTCGTGAGGTATTCCGCAAGGAGCCCAACTGGGTACTTCTCACCAAACGCCTTGTCCCGAACGGGATGCTCACCGTATCTGAAGCGGACCTGAAGAAGATACTAGATAGCGGGAAGTAGGAGGAGTCCTAAACTCTATTCAATAATTTACTATGAATTTGTAGATTGTGATCTATGTTTTTATATAAATTTATGGATTAGAGCTATATTCTCCTATTGGTATGATTGAAAGAGCATTACGAACGGTCTTGCAGAAGCGGTGGGACTCTGGGAAGATTCTGATTGTATTGGGGCCACGACAGGTAGGAAAGACTACGCTGCTGGAAGAAATGTGTAGGACCGGAGGAGATTATTTATTTTTTAATGGAGATGATTTTGACACACAGGCCATACTGGCCAACATGGGTGAAGTGCGCCTGCGGCAACTGATTGGCTCGCACCATACGGTTTTTATAGACGAAGCACAGCGCATACCTGAGGTGGGGCTGCTTCTCAAGCTCATTCATGACCGAATAAAGGGCGTACGGGTAGTAGTAAGTGGCTCATCGGCGCTGGAGTTGAGCAGCAGTGTCAGTGAACCACTAACAGGACGAAAATGGGAACATTATCTATATCCAATTAGCTGGAATGAACTGGTAGGACATGCGGGGTACCTGGCAGCGCGGCAACAGCTGGAGCCCAGATTGGTCTACGGTATGTATCCCGAAGTAATCAATAGCCTGGGAGATGAAGAGGCCGTACTTCGCCAGATAGCGAGCAGCTACCTGTACAAAGACCTGCTGAACTACCACGGCATCCGGAAGCCTGAAATGCTGTCCAAGCTTCTTGTAGCGTTGGCGCTACAGGTAGGTTCAGAGGTATCTTACAATGAGCTGGCCAATCTGCTTCGGATTGATCGGAACACCGTTGAGCAATACATCGGATTGCTGGAACAGGCTTTTGTGGTGTTCCGGCTCCCGCCTTTCAGCCGCAACGTCCGCAACGAAATAAGCAGCAGCCGAAAAGTATACTTCTACGACAATGGCATCCGAAATGCTATCATTAACAATTTTAACCCGCTGGCGCTGCGCAATGACACAGGAGCCCTTTGGGAAAACTTCCTGATCAGTGAACGCATGAAGCGAAACGAATACGCAGGAGCCTATGGAAAACGCTACTTCTGGCGGACGCACGCGCAGCAGGAAATAGACTACCTGGAAGAGTATGGAGGAGGGCTCCATGCCTATGAGTTCAAGTGGAATCCACAGGCAAAGGCCCGCTTCTCCCGGACCTTTACCGACGCCTACCCCGATGCGACCACGCAGGTTATCAGCAGAGATAATTTTGAGGAGTTTTTAGGGTAACAAGAAGTATTACTTCTATTTAACTCAATACTCATAACACCCGGTCCCAAACAAAATCAACCTTGTTTAAATCTTTACCAATCGGTCGGCTACTACAATAGCTAGCATGATTTGTAAAAGGGTACTTGTTGCTGTTTTAATCAATCTCTTCTTAATAGTACTGGAGAACAAATTAGACTACTAAAAAAAATCTACTAGTTGAGGCAACCCTTCAAGTGTTGATTGCATTATTACCACGATTCATCCCTAAGCTGTTTTGATCACTCTTTCCACCATTCATGAAGCTCAGAAGAAAGATGCCAGGGCGCAGCGGTTGCTTTTTGATACGTATGGGAAGATTCTTTACAGATTGGCAAAGAGATATCTTAGCGATCCGGCTAAGGCAGAAGATGCCGTTGCAGAATCATTCTATATACTACTTCAGACCATTGAAACCTGCCGCTTTCTGGCCATTCCACCCTTCGAGATGTGGATGAAAAGAATAGTTGTCAATGAGTGCCTGAAGGTGATCCGAAAGGACAAGCGATATGATATACTGACTGATTCAGTGAGTGAAAATTATAGTGTAGATGATGTACTGATCGAGCATCTAACCGCCGAAGAAATATTCAGGCTTATAGAGGAGTTGCCACTGGGCTACCGAACTGTATTTAATCTGTACGAAATAGAGGGGTACTCTCATGTAGAGATTGCTGACATGCTCGGCATTAGCTCCGGAACATCCAAGTCCCAGTTGAGCAAAGCGAAGGGCATACTTCAGAAGAAGATCATTGATTTAAATCCGGCTTATGCAAAACGAAAGGTTATATAATAAGATCAGGCATACAGCTCTTACGGAAACACCGGATGTAGAGGAATGGAATCCTGAAAGGGCATGGGCTAAGGTGGGGAAGAAGAGAAGTCGTAGCGTTGTATGGCTGTGGCTACCCCTTGCTGCCGCGTCTGTGTTACTGGTACTTGGACTGTTTGTGAGACTATCAAATAGGCAAAATGAAAACGCTTTAACTATTTCAAAAGCAGATAAAGTTATCTTAAAACGGCCACTACCTACCAAAGAGCTATCCATTCAGAAGGGTACTGTAGTAGTTCACAAAATGGATCAGGTACCAAAGAAGCATAAGCCAGAAGAGTACCTTACTTCCAACCAGTTTGCCAAAGAAAGTGAGTACATAAGCTTGGACACCGTGATGGATGCGCTACCGGTTAAGGAAGTAGTTACGGAAGAAGTGGCGTTGGTGATGGCTGATATCACGAAGTTGGAACAACCTGCTGCGACAAATCTGGAAAAGGCTACCGAAAAGGTACTGGTTGCCTATATTTCTATTCCTGAACAAAAGGAGGAAGAGCTTTCGGCCCTGCGGCAGATGTATGATCAGGTGAAGCAAGATAGGGAAGCTCGCAAAATGCGTACGAGGCTGAGCGTGACCGGCCGGAAGCCCAGTTTATGGTCTTTTGTCCATCATAGCTTTGTGGAGTATCCTTCGGATGTCAAACCCTTATATCTTCCAGCCAATAAATAGGATATTTCCTGACTAAATATACAAACCATGCACGTACTTATCCTGTCAATTGGGACGCTCCTGACGTCTCTCTCTGGCCCTGCTTTGCCCGACACTATTATCCTGAATGCCGGAAAGAACAGCAAGGTCATCTTCTACGGCAAGTCCGTACAGGACCTTAAAGATTTGGAAAAGCTTGATCTGAACAAGATTCTTAAAGAACTCAATGACAAGCAAAGCCAGACTGACTCTGTACCCAGACAACAGGTGGTTATGGATGGGGACAACTTTATGGCTCCTCAGCTCCCCAAAGATCTGGTATGGGTACAGAAGTACCTTGAGAATACCTTCCTGAACCTCCACATAGGTACCGGAGTACATATCAACCGTTACGTGTTTTACCAGCCGCCCTCAGCTTTGTTAGATCACCCTACTGCCCGGTTATCCACCGAAATCGTCCTGCGCAATCCATTTACGAGTAGTCTGTCAGTAGTTCATGATGCCAGATTTATTGACCGGCCCAGGTTTGCCGTTGCCTTACGCTATGGTGTAGGGGTCGGCTTTAACATGCAAAGATATAGACATGTAAATCACTTGCGACCCACATCATATGATAGTACCGGAGGGGTAATAGAACGAGCCCATATGCTTCTGTCAGATGAGAGAATTACACCTATACAGACGGACTTTACCTCCATTCAAACCTTCTTTCAGCTCTCTCCTAAATTTTCACTAAAGAACAAGAAGGGCATGTCTACATTTTACCTAAGCCTTGGGGCAAGGTTAAATTTCAATAGGAACTTTGAAAGAGTGAATCCTGGTGGTGGCAATTCTATTAATGGCTATACGAGGAGGAGCAAGGGGCCAATCATTACAGGTGGCGGCTATGGGGTGTATAGTGCAGATAAAGCTTATAGTATTAGTTATATAGCGGAGTTAGGCTACAAGGCAATCGGAGTTTTCTTTGCTTATAACCCGGATTATCTTCCACTCCATACCCGAGCATTAGGTAGCAATGTCAGAACGGATTCAGGCTTTACTGCCGGGCAACAGGGGAGGCTAGGTTATGCTTCCTTTGGCATTAGACTAGGACGCTAGTACAAGGTACATTGTACCACTTATCAAGTCTCCTTTTATCATCACATACCAACTAAGAAGTTTCATTCTCCAAACTAGTACTTCCTATGAAAAATTACTTGCTGTTAGTAGCTCTCCTATATTCGATATGCAGCCGGGCACAATCACCTGCTGAAGCGCAGTGGGCAGAAAAGGGGCAGAGGCAGATTGGAATACGAACAGGGGCAGGTGTGAATACCCGTACCGGCGGCTTACTCAGGGCTACACCCTACGCCAATTATTTTCTAACGGAGCGCTGGTCACTCAGAGCGGAAGGTCGTTATGAAATCTATGGGCCTAAGGAGAACTGGTATGTGGGGGCAGGGGTGGTTACAAGATACCACTTTCTGAAAATTTATCAGTTTTCAATGTACACCCAGGCTGGCTATTTCTATGGGTTTGAAGAAGCTAGTAAATATATGTTTACTAGATTAGGTATTCAAGGTCAAAGGAATACAGAGAAGTATAACTACGGGATGTTAAATCTGGGGGTAGGAGCGCAGTATCGGTTAGGCTCCCGCTGGTTTATTGATGGGCAGGTGGAAAAGAATGTCTCCCGATTTGGCAATAGCAACGTGACCTTAGGGGTTGGCTTTAGGCTCAGGTAGCTATCAACAGGGGTGTAGTTAGGTCAGGTTTTCTTCTTAGAAGCTCTTTGCTTTTCTTTCTTCCTACGCGCCTGGTTGATTTAGTAACAGGCATAAGTAATCCGGACGGATAGAAACTACTCATTTTACCACTAGCACCTCGTTCCTGACAGTCTACAAGGCTGACTTTGTGGTGGAGAAGGAATATTTGTAGCTGCGCTGCTATAAGCTGTGGGCAATAGGTAAAATCTAAGGCCAGAAGCTTGTAGCAGCGCAACCGTGTAGCTTACTTCAACTGATACGCTACTACGCTATTCTTAAAAAACGTAGGTACATATACGATCTTTTTAGCAGCATCGTAGCCGATGTCAGCCGAATTGGTTTGGCTGCTCTTTGTATCCAGCAAGGTTGTGGTAGTTCCGTCGGGCTTAACATGATATACTTCTCCGGCCCAGCTGGAAACAATGAATTCACCAGGAGCTACCTGTTCGATACCATCGGTGCTGGCATGCATACCCTGAGCCAGGGTAGTCTTATTGTTCTGGGCATCCAGCTTTTGGAGCATACCGCTTTCAGTAAACAGCAGTCCGTCTTCAACCGCCAATATTCCATTAGGGTTATTAAGACTATCGAGTACGGTTGTTACCTGACCATCTTTCAGCATATGAATTTTTCCGGCCCGCATGTCGGTGAAGTACACCGCGCCTTGCTTGTCAACGCTGATATCATTCAGAAAAACGGCGTCTTCCACGGGTGTTTTCTTTACTATTTTTCCGGAAGGAATATCGATCTGCACCAGGTCGGTCAAATCGGTAACGTATAGTTGATCTCCGGCCATCCCCATACCTTTGGGAGCACTCAAACCTGTTATCCAGTTCGGATCAATGATTTTTCCATCGGGGCCAACTTTGGCGATACCCCCCTTCCCGTCTTTTCCATCGGGTTGCCCATTGATTTGAGATACGTAAAGTATCTGATTCGTGCCGTCATATAGCACAGATTCAGGCGTTTGTAAGGTCGAATCCGTGGCCCAGATCTGTTCCAGCGAAGCCTCCGCTACGGCAGTAGAATCCGCGTTGCTTTCAGAGGCGCCTTCTTTTTCGGAAGAGCAGGCTGCCAGAAGCGCCAGGGAGGCAACAAAAAGGTAAGGTTTGGTATTCATGGAGTAGAGTAGTTGGTAAAAGTGAAAAATTGATTACAAAGTACTAGTACCAAAGAAGCAGAAAGGCTTCTTCTAATCAGAATAGCCTCTTTTTCGTGTTGTTGTTTATATTTGTTAAACCCGTAACCCAATTTCTTATGTACTCAGTTGGGCTCCCTATAGGCTGCCTATTGCTGCTGGTTTTGGGGCCGGATACCCCTATAACGTAGTACAGAACAGCCGTACCGCTGGCTAACGCCGACCGGGTACATAAAGCCCTGCTTGTATAGGAGAGGCGTTAAAGGAGATTCAAGATAGTCTGCTTTTATTTCCCAGTTTGAATTACGTTGATAAACTCAAACCCCCTACATAAATGATCTATATAACTCAACTCATTTATATCCTGGATGGACAGGAGCAGACCTTTAACGAATTTGAAGAGTTAGCGATGCCATTGATTGCCAAATATAACGGGCAACTCCTGCTAAGATACAGGCCCAATGCAGATAGTATCATAGAACAAAACATAGAAACTCCCTACGAAATCCACTTGGTGGAGTTTAAGAGTGAGCAGGATTTAGATGACTTTTTTAAGGATGAGGAGAGAAAAAGATGGGTTCATTTGAAAGAGCAATCCATCAAATCAGTCTGGCTCATTAAAGGAACGAAGCTGTAATTGGAGCTCCGCATGTAGTAAAGCGTTTGGCTGAGCAGGGGCAGTAACAAGTAGTCTGAGCCCTAAGCCCTCTTTTACTTCTGCTCAAAACTGATAGCCCTATGCCACTTTACCCCCAAAACCGCCGCACATTTATCAAGACCTCTCTTGGCCTGGCTGCCGCTACTACGTTGACCCTACCTGATGGGAGCGAAGCTCTTACTGTAGGGCAGGTCATTGACCGTATCAAGGCCCAGGTAGGTATTCCCTGGCGGGAGCAGACGGTGGATAACCTCATCGTGGGGGCGCGGGAGCAGGAAGTAAAAGGCATAGCGACCGTGATGATGGCGACGCTGGAAGTACTGCAGCAGGCCGCGGCGAAGGGGCTGAATATGGTCGTTACGCACGAGCCTACCTACTACTCGCACCAGGACCGCATCGAGCCGGTGCAGCAGGACCCGCTGTTCCAGCAGAAGCGTGATTTCTTGGAAAAGAACGGGATGGCTGTGTTCCACTTCCACGATCACTGGCACGGACGCAAGCCCGACGGCATCGCCACGGGGATGATCCGGGAGCTGGGCTGGGAGAAATACAACGACCCGGAGAACCTCCGGCTCTTTCATTTCGAGAACATGACGCTGGCCCAACTGGCCCAGAGCGTGGAGAAGAAGCTGGGCATCCGGACCATGCGGGTGCTGGGTGACCCGAACCTGCCGGTGAAGCGGCTCATGGCCAGCTGGGGCAATGTGAGTCTGTTTCCGGGAGTACCCTTCCTGGCACAGGCTGATGCCCTGATCATCGGGGAGACCAACGAGTGGGAACTGGTGGAGTACGTTCAGGATGCCATCGCGTCGGGGCAGAAGAAGGGGCTGATCATCATGGGGCACGTGGTATCCGAGCAGGCGGGTATGAAGTACGCCGCCGACTGGCTGAAAGGCTTCATCAAGGAAGTACCCGTCGAGTACATTGCCATAAAGGAGCCGTTTTGGCGCCCCGGTCAGCCGGTGAAGTAAATCAGAATTCTCTTTTCTTTACTAAAACCCCAACTTAGGTACTACGATTATCATATAGCCGGTGGTCTGCTTTTTGTAAGCTCTTTGCTAAAAAGAGAGTATGAGCAGTGCATTTGTAAAAGAAGGAGATCAGGAAGAAGTACCTATTATTCCACCTCGGGCCGCGCTTCCGCCCGGCGTGACCAACTACGTGACTCCCCATGGGATGGCACAGCTGCTGGAAGAACAGAAACAACTGGAAGAGGAAAAGAGTAGTCTGTCGCTTGAAAGTGAAAAGGAGCAGCGGCTGGCTTTGATGGTACTAAATGGCAGGCTGCTGTTGCTACAGGAGCGGATAAATTCGGCGGTTGTACTTAATCCGGAAGATGCCACAAGGGATGAAGTACGTTTTGGCGCAAAAGTTACCCTGAGGGCTACCGACACAAATCAGGTTCAGCAATTCCAGATTGTAGGGGTGGACGAAGCCGATGTGAAAAATCAGAAAATTGCTTTTATCGCTCCCATTGCCCGGGCTGTTACTGGCAAAAAAGCGGGTGACGTAGCCCACCTGAATCTAGGTAGTAAAATCCGTAAGCTGGAAATTCTGGAAGTATCCTGGTGAGCCTACCCGCTTTGAGGTTTGAAAGGCCAGCCTTTCATAAAATGTATAGGCAGAGTTATTGAGCAGAAAGAGTGAGCTTACTTCTGGGAATAGCCGTAGTTACTTCACTTTCCAGGCAGACTACTGCTCCTGTTGTTTAAATTCTTCATCACCTCTTTTGGCGCCTTCATACACTAAATAGGCTAACTGAGTACAAATGGATTAGCCGGGTAGATAGTGCCGGGCTACCTTTGTAGTATAAGAATTCGCAGCGGACTATTAGCCATAATTACTCACCTGCGAATTAGCCATGAAAAATCAATTACAAAGGAAATGAATGCGCTCAGTCAGTCAAAGCTGGACAAGATCGTCACCGACACCGTAGCCAAAAAAGACATCTTCGGGGCTGCCTTCCGGGTTGCTACGCCCGACCAGTCGGTGGCCCTGACCAGTGCAGCGGGAAATATCGGCCCCGACAGCCCCTTTTACATTGCCAGTATCAACAAGCTGTTTGTTGCTGCCCTGACGCTACGCCTGGTCAGGGACAAGAGGCTGAGCCTGTCGGATCCTATTTCAAAGTACCTGCCGGGTTACCTGATGCTGGGGCTGCACGTGTACCAGGGGCAGGACTATTCGGAGGAGATTACGATACAGCACCTCATCACACAGACCTCGGGCTTGCCCTGCTACCTGATTGACAAGCGTCCCAACGGCCCCAAGGTGATGGAAGAGCTGCTCTCGGGCCACGACCAGGCGTGGACGACAGATCAGGTCGTAACTCAGGTAAAGCGGATGAAGCCCAAGTTTCGGCCCGGTCAGAAGGGGAAGGCCAGCTACGGCAACACCAACTTCAGGCTGCTGGGGCGGGTGCTGGAAATAGTGACCGGCAAATCGCTGGATAGACTACTGACCCAACTATTTGAGGAGCTGGACCTGACAAGTACCTTTGTGATCCGTCCGGATACTACCCGGGAGTTTGTGTCGGTGTACGCCAGGAAGAATCAGGTTCATCTGCCCCGCTATTTTGCTTCATCCAAGTATGATATTGTATCCACCACGCATGACCTGATGGCATTCCTGAGGGCTTTCTTTGGAGGGTACTTTTATCCCAAAGACAAGTTACCGGAGCTGGAACAGTGGAATAGCGTCTTCTTCCCGTTCCGGTATGGGGTAGGGATGCAGCAGTTCCGCATGCCCTGGATCTTTTCTCCGTTCAAGCCCATTCCGGAAATGGTAGGTCACTGCGGCTCGGTAGGTACTGCAGCCTTTTATGTACCCCAGAAGGACGTGTTCATTACCGGTACCATCAACCAGACCAGCAATCCCCAGCTCCTGTTTCAGACCATGATCCGCATTGTGAACCTGTTGTAAGAGAATTTCCTTTATGCCCGATGTAATCCGTTAATCACGCTTCGGCTCGTAATGGAGAACGATGATCCCGCATGCAAAAGGGGTAGCCTTTACCAGGGTCAGATGTTGCTGGTGTTTCAGCTCGCCAAAAATGCTCATACCGCTACCAATAGCAACCGGGTTGACGAACAGGTGAAACTCGTCGATCAGCCCTTGCTGGATAAGCCCCGATACAAACGTGGCACCACCGTATGCGATGATGTCGCCACCGTCCCCATTTTTGAGTCGGGTGATTTCATCCGTAAGACCACCTTTAGACAGTACCGTATTCTCCCAGGCTGACTGATCAAGGGTTCTGGTAAATACTACTTTAGGCGTGTCTGTAAACTTTTTGCCCGCTACTTGCTCCGGATTTTCCGGGTCAGCCGCTACGGAAGCCCAGTGGGGAATAAAGCCTTCGGCTAACCTGCGGCCCAGTACAATGATATCAACCGGCTCCGTGAGCTGGGTTACATATTGATTGAGGGCTTCGTCCCAGTCGAAGGTCATCCAATCCATTTCGCCGTTCGGTCCGGCTATGTACCCGTCGAGGGTGATCTGTACCTGAAGTTTTAGCTTTCTCATTGGTAGTTATCTGTTTTGACAATACAAATATCCGGCTAAACCCCGACTCTCATGCGGTGTAGAAGCGGCATACGAGGGGGCCGACTGCGACAAATTTGGAGCACCAGCCTTAGCGATTAGGCTTCGTCCGGCTGGCTCTGTTTTTCGAGTACATAGATCAGCAATCTTTTCCTGATTTGGAAGCCCAGCTTTTCGTATAGTCTGATGGCGTTGGTGTTTTCAGGGGCCGCGTGAAGAAAAGGAATGCGTCCGGCGGCTATGATACTGCGGATCTGGCTGCGGATCAGTTTTGCGGCGTAACCCTTTCCGGTATGGTCGGGGTGGGTACATACCGCGCTTACTTCGGTATAAGGGGCAGGCTGAAGGCGCTGCCCGGCCATGGCAATTAATTTATCCCCCTCAACTATTCCCTCGTAGTTCCCCAGTTCAATGGTACGGGGCAGGAAGGGGCCGGGCTTGGTGAGGTCAGTCAGCTCCAGCATGGCCGGAATATCCTTGTCCTGTAAGGAGATCAGCTCCTGGGCCTCTGCCTCGTGCATATCCTGCGACGGATACACCATCTGTATAAGATCTTTCTTGATCTCCAAGCGCCAGCCGGCAGGTACAGAGACTTCATTCGAGGTAAAGAGAACAACAATACTTCCCTCGGGCACCAAGGCATGCAGCTCATCTAAATCACTTTCGCTGTTGGCCCTCAGACCGGCAAAAAAGCCTATATCTCTGCGCATGTACTTAGCCTGCTCGTTGCCAATGCTAAAAGGTTTGCTGCCGGTACTTAGGGCATTCCAGATGGGGTTATCAAGTATATGGGTCACTGGTTTGTGCTTAGCTTTCGTTTTAGCCAGCAAAGGTACTCATTGGGGGCTAAATGCAAGAAAGAGGGGTAAGCTTCCCTTCCCCTCTTTGGCAGTACACCTCAGGTACTATTCTCTAGACCAGTTCGATGTAGGTTCTTTTCCCAATCTGGATACGGGTATTGGGTTTCAGTTCTACCAGTTAATTGGGGTTTTTTCTTCCGGGCTGAGGTCGGTAGCCAGTACCAGGGGCTATTTTATTGATTGAAAATGCTTTGTGAAGCTCTCAGGGCCTTTTTTGCCTTTAACTCACTCGTATCCTAAACATGCTGGTCAATGAGGATTTGATTTCCGTCCGGGTCCACTACCATCAGACTACCAGGGCCGCTGGTCTTTTCATCCGCTTCGGATACGGGTTTGATCCCTTTGCTTTTCAGGTGTCGCTGTATGTTCCGGACATCGTTGTACTTCTCCACCTTTTGGGCGTTTTCGTCCCAGCCGGGATTGAAAGTCAGGATGGTTTTCTCAAACATGCCATGGAACAGTCCGATCAGGGCATTACCGTTCTTCATGATGAAGTAGTTCTGCTCCGGCGCCCCCGCAAAAGCCGTAAAACCGAGGTGTTCGTAAAACTGCTTCGAAGCCTGGAGATTCTTCACATTAAGGCTTACTGAAAACGCGCCTAGCTTCATTCCATCCGCTACCTGGTTGGGTACCCTTTTGCTCTCCTCCTGTTGAGAGCCCTGCGTGGGTGAGGCAGCCAGTTTGAATTTCGCTAATCCAATGCCGGCAAGAGTTACTCCGATTCTCGTCAGCCACTTTCGTCTGTTCTGTTCCATATAGTTTATGTTTAGCGTGTTGTATGGCCTTTAGTTAGCGTGAATTAAACTGTCCGAAATGCCAGAGAATACCCGATGGGTCGTGCAGGAAGCACTCACTGCCCCAGTCATAGTGCCGGATAGGTACCAGCCTTACCTCCTCATAGGTGGCCGTCAGGTCCAGCGCCACCAGTCTGGCCCAATAGCGTTCTACGTCGTCTACTTCCAGAAAGACCATGGTATTATCCACCCAGTCCCGCACGTAGTAATCCTGCAGGTAAAACCCCAGCTGACCGGTCCGGAACAGCGACATGTTGGGCGATAGTACCCTTTCCTCAAAGCCCAGGTCGCGGTAAAACTGCCGCGAACGTTCAAAGTCTTTGGCCCCGATAAAAGGCCTGATCGATCTGGGGTTGTGTTCCATAAGGGTAGGGTTTAGCTGGGGCTGCTGGTGCGGGTGTACTCTGTATAAGGTAGTTGGCTGCGATTATTTAGGTTGAACTGCTTTTACGATGGCCTGACCACGGGATTTGTTTATTATCCAGAGTAAAAAGAGAGCCTGGAAAGTCAGCGTAAACGGAATCACGGACAGATTTTTAAAGAACAGGATGATGGTCCATTCGGAAGAAGTCTGACTAATGATTTCGTTCTTCTTCAAAGCCAGATACAGGCAGGTTTGATAGGCTAAGGTATCAATCAGGTAATTAAAAACCCAGGCGATGCCCAGAAATAAAAGGAAATTCAGCAGAATCTCCGCCCATTGTTTTTTACCCTTTTGCAGCGCTACTCTCCAATAGTGCTTCCGGCTGCTTTTGTCGGTAAAAAGGTGTTTTATTCGCGAAGCCCCATGTTTCAAACTGGCTAACCCCAGCACGTATACGAACAATACTCCCCGGGCTACCTCAATGATTACTTCCAGAAAGATATGAAACCCGGAAGTGATGGGTCCGAATCCTCCCAGTTGAATAACCCGTCCCACTGCCGCGATAAGCCCGAGCCCGACGAGTACCAGCAGGTGTTTTCTTATAAAATAAAGCGTATGGCTAAGCAAGGATAATCTGTTGGTAAGGCTAAGGAGCACGTTCATACGTAAACAGGTTTAAGGTTTAGAGTTATACGGAGAAATCACTGCTACACATACAATTTATAACCCTGACCAGCCGGTCGGGGTACTTATGATCATTGGTTTGTGTTTTCGTTTACCAGAAGCAGGCCATGTACCCAATTCTACTTTATTCTGCTACTCCTGAACGCCTTAACTTATATCCGTCAGCTTCACTACTTTATTACCGGAGAACGTAAAAACGGATTTTCCTTTCAGGGATATAGAGTCTCCCTTCTTCAACCCATCAGGAAAGTCAATAGCCAATATACCCTGATAGTCAATCGCTACTTCGGTTTGGTCATCCTGGTGCTGAAAAGATAGTACCGTTTGGGTCCTGGAAGAGAAGTAGGTAGTGGCCTGTACGGCCTGCTCCCTGAAAGCGGGTAGTCCCGTTAGTGATAGGGTAGTTTCGCCGTTTGAAATATTCTCAAATACGATCGCTTCGTCAAAGTCGGCGACCATCTGATCCACGTCAAACTGGTTGTAGGCTTCCACGTAGTTCCTGATTATCTCTTCCCGGTTTTTCATTGGTTTGCTTTCGTTAGAGTTTCCGCTTTGCAGAACAGGTAGTGAGAATTTGATCTGTTCACTCCTGCGTACAAGTTATTTAAAACTACGAAAAGGAGTGAGTTTACACAGCTACTTTCAGAGCGTAATGTCTTTTGGCCAGTACTACATTGACCGCCGCCAGTACCCCCAAAGTACCCATCAGGGTAGTGGCGAGCTGCCATCCTCCCCATTCGTAGCATAGTATGGCGGCATAGGCTCCCAGCGCACCGCCTATAATGTAAGATGTCATGTACACGGTGTTGATGCGGCTGTTGGCTGTATGATCCAGGGTATAGATAACGGCGATATTGGTCACCTGCGTAGCCTGTACCCCAATATCCAGCAGGATAACCGCCACCCAGATCGCAGCCACGGACTGATCAAACTGTTTCAGTAATAAGATGCTGAACAAGGTGATGCCGGTGGAGAATAGCAGCGACCGGAATGAGGAGCCTTTGTCGGCCAACTTGCCGAACAGGGGAGCGATCAGGGCACTGGCCGCGGCCAGCAATCCAAATAGACCAATCTGTGAGGCCGAATAGCGGAAGTCGGGTCCGCTCAGGTGAAAGGTAAGTACCACCCAAAACGCGCTGAATGTACCAAAGGCCAGCATACCAGTAAGGGCCGTCCGGCGCAGGAGGGGAAAACGACCCAGTTGCGTGATCGTTGACTTCAGCAGGTCCGGGTAGTTGCCGTTGAACCGGTTAGGTACAGCCCGGAAGTCAGTTTGCATAAGGATAGCAGTACACAGCACCAATCCGGCCGAAATGCCATACACATATTGCCAGCCCAGCCAGCCCGCTACCAGCCCACTGAATACCCGGGCCATCAGGATACCTACGAGTATACCCGTAAATATCAGACTCACGACCTTCCCCTTGTTTTCAGTCACCAGACTGGCAGCCATGGGTAGGATAACCTGCGCTACCACCGAGAACACTCCAATCAAGAAACTACTCGCGTACAGCAACCAGAGGTTGGTAGCCAATGCCATGATCAACAGCGAAGCGATCAGTCCGGCTTGCAGATAAAGGATAAGTTTTTTTCGTTCGATCATATCGCCAACGGGGGTAAGAAAGAAGAGGCCCAGGCCATAGCCAATCTGTGATAGTACCGAAATCACGCCGGCCTTTTCAGGGGCAATATGGTAGGTGTAGGCGATGGCGGTGAGGATGGGCTGGCTGTAGTATACATTGGCCACGGCTATGCCCGCCGTTACGGCCATGATAGCGATCTGCTTTTTGGTCAGGTACATGGTACTGAAAGTTTTGCTGTTCTGGTGTCAAAAGCGACAGGGCAAAGTTCAGTATAAAACCTCCTGTGTATCAATGAACTGGTTTAGGAAAAAGGGGCGAAGCAGTTCGGGTAAAAAAGTTGAACCAGTTCAAGTTTTTTTGGTAGCTCTCCTCTTTCTGAGCTTCGACAGGTACTCGCTGGTCATGCCCAGAAAGGACGCCAACGCGTACTGAGGTACCCGATTGGCCACGTCAGGGTACTTTCCCAGAAAGAGCAGGTAGCGCTCTTCGGCCGATTGGGTGAGGTTGGTAATCACCCGGCGGGCCATGTAGGCGGCGGTACGTTCCGCCAGGATCCGGAAGAAGGTTTCATAGGCATGGCTGCTGCTTTTTAGCTTCTGCTCCACGTCGTAGTCAATCTGCAGGACTACGCTGTCTTCCAGGGCTACTACAAATTGGGTGGCCGGCTGCTGATAGATATAGCTGTTGTAATCCGTGATCCACCAGTCGTCAATCGCGAACTGGATAGTGTGTTCCTGGCCCTCCTCGTTTACCACGTACGCCCGGAAGCTGCCTTTGACCACGTAGTACCGTTGGCCGGGCGTAAACCGGGGCTGGATAATAAACTGTCTCTTTTTGATCCGTTCCAGCCTGAAAGCCTGACAAAACTCCGTGATTTGTTCCTCCGTAAAGAGTACTCTGCGGAGTACATGCTGCTCTAATTGGTTATACTCGGTCATTGGGCAAAGTGGAGTGTTTCTCTCTGCCAATATAAAAAACTTCTTTGGAGATTGATTAGGAGCAGTGGCCAGGGGGATAACACCCGCAAAGACGAAAAGCCGGAAAGTAGAGTTGTGGAGAGGAGCTTTGCAAACGAGCTGCCCTATCGAAGCGGCTACTCTGCAAAGCCCCTACAGTCTGACCTATGTAGTAAGAAAGAGCGCATTATCCCCGAAGCCCATATTTATCTATGATGGCCTGGCGTTGCTCATGAAACCATACGACACCATACTTTTTATCAAGCGCAGCCATTTTGTTAGCCACTTCCGGGGTTGCTGGTGTCAGGTTATTCTGTACCATATGAGGGAGTATTTCATGGAATAGTTCTTCCAGATAATCCTCGAAACTCTGATTAAAAAAACAATCTACAAACCGCAAAGGCGTGTCGCCCGCATTCCAGAAAGAATGCACAATACCACGCGGACGGAAATTCCAGCCCCCCGCTTTCACTTCAAAAATTTCCTCGCCTATCATAACCGTAGCGGTGCCTTCCAGAACATACATTAGTTCATCCAGATCTTTATGTAGGTGCGGAGATGGCCCCATTTGTTTAGGTGCTACTGCTACTTCTACATTAGAAAATTGGTTACTGGTTTGTTTTGACTGAATGATAGTCCGAACATCCGTATTGCATGGTCCGGGGGTAAGTGGTTCTCTGGGCGGTATATAAAAAGGCATAAGTTGGTCTTTAGGGTTAGCAGATTGTGTAAATGAAAATGCCGGTGAACTAAGCATAGTTAATCCACCCAGTACGCCGACAGGAAGAAAATCTTTGCGTTTCATAGTGCAGTACGTTTGAGTTAAAAATCTTGTCAAACCTACCTACTTATTGGAATAGAGTGGTGGTAAAAAAGTGACATTCTTTACCCTTCATGTAAGGCGAATGTCCTTTCCGGCGAGGCCTTTTCTACTTCGTAAAAGGCCGGAGGGGTAAGATTGGTGAACTCCTTGAAGTCTTTCACCAGATGCTGGTAATCATAGTATCCGCAGGCCAGGGCTATGTGTAGCCAGTCTAACTCCGGGTGGTTGTTTTTTAGGCGATACGCCCGGTCAAACCGGAGGATTTTCTGAAACATCTTGGGACTCACGCCGACCTGCTCCTCAAATCTCCTGATAAACTGGCGGACGCTCAAACAGGATTGATCGGCCAGCCAGTCTATGGATACCCTGTTTTCGTGCCTGATCAGGTATATACTCGCCTTATCAATGGGTTCCGCGGGTTTACACCTCTTCTTAATCAGGTCAAGGAGGAAAACTTCAATCGTACTGATCATACTTCTCAGCTCATTCATCCTAAATAGCTTTTCCTGCAGCACGGAAAGCTCGATGCCCAGACAATCTCTAGCGTCTTTGAACGTATCGGTTAATTCTTTGACCTCCGCTATCCTTAAACGTGATAACGTAGTGGGCTGAAGAACCACCTTGATGGCCAGAAAATCATACCCGCCGTACCGTTTGAGAGGTATGGTATAAATGCCATTAACAACACAGTGAGGATAGGTGATAGCGTGATCAGACCTGACAGGACTGAACCGTTGGGCATCCCGTGTATAAAAAGTAATGGTATGTTCTGGCCTGGGGGTGTGAAATTTTACGGGCGGAACAACAGCTGTATCAAATACGAATCGGATGACCTGGTACTTCTGCACATACTCCTGCAGGGCCACGCCAGGATAGATGTCTTTAAGAAGTACCGGTTCCATAGGTCAGTCATTTAGCTTTTAGAAAGTAGGCATATAAAAGCGTGTTTCTGTCAGGAGCTTTTGGGTACTGGTGCTGCATCGATGTTGAGCGCTTTCCATAAAGTGGCTACTGTTATTTTGCTTTATAGTGCTTAACAAGCCAATATACAGATACCAGGAATGTTAATATATATACAACTGCTAAGGCTGGTTCTTTAAGTTTTAGATTTTCAGAATCAAATTGTTTAAATATGGCCCCTCCTAAAATGATTACTATAATGATCAAAGGAAATGGCAATCCTTTTTTATTGCTCATAAGTTTTAATGTTAAATAAATATATCTGTTAATGTCCCAGTTGTTATTGCTGTCAAAGTAAAAGCCTAGGTTCTTATTCAAGTATACCTCTATGGAAGTACCCGCATGGAAGTGCCGCTCTTTTGACGCCCAGCAGCCCCACCACCAGATACCCTAGCTCATGGACCGCCAGCGCTAAGAATAGAGCTAGCCCAGTAAGTGCCATAAACAGAAACCTATGGGCTTATTTCCCTTGGAGAATATGGCTGCCAGGGTTTGTGCGTAGGTGTTGTTAGTCGCTGCCAGCAGTGATAGTGTAAGTACTGCAGCAGTTAAGGATCTTCCTGATGTAGGGTAGATGTAATAGAAGGTATAGGTCAGGATAATAATAAGAGCGGGGCAGTTCTGAAAGAGAGTATATTACCCGAGGCTAACATCAGCTTGCTGCTGTACCGGCATTTTATGTTCGATGGCTCGAAATTGAAACCATTTGAAAAACAAATGCATAGAATATATTGAGTTGCTCAATAGCATATTGTCGCGGAACTGTTGCCGATTAACGAATAAAAAGTTGATGCTTCGTTTCGACTGTCGCCATAGCAGCAAACCGATGTGGCCGCAGATTACTGTTTATAAATAACATCCTTTGGGATATAATTCATTTCGCTAATGGCATTAATACCAACTTCTGTATCTGGAAAATCTCTGTATTCTGTATTCTCAATTCCAAAAGTATCGTTGTAGAAATTGTTGAATTTTAATCCAAGATCGTTTATAAACTGATGTAAATGTTCATTAGCGTTCTCTCCGTAAGCTGGTAACCACAAGCCCCAATCAAGGTCGCTATTTGGTATAAATGAAACTTGGTTTACAGTAAAGTAAACTGTACAATCAATATCAATTTCTTTCCTTGTGGAGATGATGTCACATACCAATGAAAATAGCAGAGCATTAGGGAAAAGATAATTACCATCGTTACAAATCATTAAAACCTTCTTTGTGTCTGCGTTTCCGGCTTTGGTTTTAGTTTCTCTTAATTGTTTATTCGCTTTTTCAATCACCTTTTGAAAAGTTCGCCTTGCTAATTTGAACATCTCTTGAAGGCACTTTTCAGGAATTTGTTTCTTTCGAAGAAATATCGCAATAATGTCAGACTTTGTAATTAACTTCTCCTCAATCCATCTATCAATTAATCTTTCATTTCTTTCAAAATCTTCATCCGAAAACAAATCCTTTTCTAAGCATTTTAACTCAATAATTATGTTGTCGCTCTTAAAGAAATAGTCAGCATTCTCAAAGTCAGGTGTGCTGTTTAGGTATTCACTTACAAGTTGTCCATTTGTAGAATGAACAAATTTAGTAATAAAATCTTCCACATTGTTTACAAAGGGGCGCTCCATAATGAAGGTTGATTGATTTGCGGTTAACGTGTCAGGTGTTGCTGAAGGCAAGGACATGGCATTCTTAAAAATTTCTGAAGTTATTCGGTTTACAATTCATTATTCCGCTCCATAGCATTGCTTTTGCGCGCTTTTAGTCATACCTTATTAGACGATGTTTATCTGAATGTTACTTTAAATCCTTTATGTTCAATTTCAATTTTAACATCTAACCAACCAGCGAGGTCTACTACTTTTCTGATAAGTTTTCGAAAGTCTATTTTTGAATTGTCGCTTTCAGTAACTCGCATATGCTTTCCTTTAAGCTCTAAGTTGATACTTTTTAAAATTTCAATGTCCGAAAGGTTATCATCTTTGTACGTCTTTAAAGGCTCAATTGTATCAATTATGCCTAAAAGATAAAACAACGGAAATTCTTTGAATTTAATTGGCTTGAAGTTTAGTAATTCTTTCAAGTTGAACTCATTACAAATACTCTCTGATTGTAACCAAATATTATGAATGCTTATCGCATTAGCTGCTGTCTCGTAATGTTTCTCTAATTTATTGCCCCAGAAAAGCGAGTCTTCGTTCATTCTTTTCTTCTCTCGTCTTATTTTGACTAGTCTATCAAAAAGTAGCATTCCTCCCAAGATTCCATGGTCAACTACTTTCCATTCTTTCTTTCGGAAAAGAAAGTAGTTGTTACGACTGTTTAATAGACTTTTGCATTTTGTGAATTTTCTATCCAGAAGCGAATGCTCAATATTAAACATCTTAACCAAGTCAGAAATAGAAGAAATGTTCTGTAATTGGCTCTTGTCTTCCATTTGATATGCATTATCATGAAACAATGCTATAAGAAACCAGATAAATGGGAAGGTTGAATAACCTACATCGCTGCTTTCAAATTTGTATGTTTTCAAAAGTTCAGTTTCATTGTACAATATAATTCCAAGGAAAAAGACTGAGCAGATATGGTTAGGAAGTCTTAGTTCGTCGGGATTAATATCGCTCAACTCAAATATTCTGACCTTTCCTCCCTTTTTGAAATAGTCTAAAATAAATTTTAGATAGTCTATATGGTCTATAAAGGGTTTTATAGCTTCTAAATCGTTGTCGATACCATAATAGTAGTGCCATTTATCAATTGTCAATTCCTCAATATATTGGTAAAGGTTTTTCATCGAAGGTTGTATCAATTTTAATGTGGGCTAGCTATTAAATATATTAATTTTTGTAGTTATTGTTAGATTTATTAGAACTTTATGTACCCACAAAATTGCTTTTAGTGTATTGTTTATTTTTATAGGTACATTCAAACGTCGTTTCCGTATAAGCGACAAACTTTCTTCCTAAGCACTTATATGGAATAGTACTAGTTGTATCAATCAGCAGTTATGAATTAGTGAATATAAACACAACTCCTATTTCTCATCCAGCACCTGAACTTACGCTATACGCTTCAAAAAGTAAATACAGTTACAAAAAATCAAGGCCTATACAGCTTCCCAACTACCAACTTATCGCCCGATAAATCTACTTCAAATAAATGGGGGATGCGGCGGTAGCGGCCGTTGATGCTTTTATGGCTGTGGATGGACATCAGCAGCTTGCCATCCAGGGTATGGAACAGCATACCGTGGCCGAAGTTGAGTGGGGTGATGGGTTCTTTCTCATGTACCCAGGGGCCGTCGAGGGTACCGCTTTGGGAGTAGGCTACGCCCTGCGTGTATACATCATGGATCCAGCTGGTCCAGATCATGCCCAGCCGCCCGGTTCCGGTTTTGAATAGATAGGGGCCATCGGTTACCTTATTCGGCTTGTCGTTACCCTTGTCGTCTTTTTCACGGCTCCAAGGTGAGTCACTGGCCCGGAACATCAACTTGGGGGTACCTACCGAGCCACTCAAATCGGGTTTCAGTTCGATCTTTTCCATGGTACCATTGAGGTTCTGCAGCCATTCGTAGCAGTACACCATGTAGGGCTTTCCGTCAGTATCTACCCAGAGGGTACCATCGAGGGTAGGCATGCTGGCGGGCAGGTAGGTAGGGTCCTGCATGGGTACGTAGGGGCCGTCGGGCTGGTCGCTTACCAGTACATGGCAGGCCCGGCGCTCGATTACCTGGCCCTGGACGGTATCAATCTTGACGTCCCGGTTGGTGAAGGTCGCGAAGTAGTAGTACTTGCCTTTGTAGGGGTGGATTTCGGCCGCCCAGATCATGGGCTTGGGGCCCATCCAGGAGTTGGGGTCGGTTTGGGTGATGGAGTAGGGGCCGTCCCAGGCTTTCATGTCTTTGCTCTTCCACAGCATGCCGCCGGTGCCGGTCATGTAGTACAGGCTGGTCTTTTTATCAGCCAGGATGAAGGGATCACTCAGTACGATGGAGTCCAGTGGTACTCCTTTGCGGAAGGCCGGTACCCGGCCTTCCTGGGCCTTCAGTACCCCTGAGAAAAACAAGCACGCCAGTAGCGCCCATCCAAACCTTTTCATGTCTTTTAGTTACGTAGTATGTGTATAGGAAAGCCTCTAAGATACAGGTTCTAATGTAAAAGTGTAGCTTCCGGTGAGTTGGCGGGCGTATATAGGCAGGTAGTTGGGAGAGATAGTGTAGTAGGTAGCTGGTGGGCATGAAACATAAAAGCTGAGGGGATCTCCCTCAGCTTTTGCTTCTATCTATACAACTAGTAGTAGTACTAAGCGAATTCTGTAACAAACTCCTCTTTGGGCAATCGTACTTTTTTCATCTTGGCGAACGGGTCTTTCTCCTCATCACGGTAGCCCAATGCCAGCAGCACCACGCTTTTCAACCCTTTTTCTTTCAGCCCCAGCAGGGTATCGAACTTCTCGGCATCAAAGCCTTCCATAGGCGTAGCGTCTACCTTCAGTTCGGCCGCCGCGATAATACCCGTCCCCAGGGCTATGTAGGCCTGTCGGGCTGACCAGATAAAGTTTTCTTCGTCGGTCCGGCTCAGGAAACCACGTTCCAGCGCGTTTTTGAAATCAACCAGACTTTCCTCGGTGGTATTTCTCTCCCTGGCTATCAGCTGAATGTACTTCTGAATGTCCTCTTCACGGACGGCAGCATACGCGGCGAATACCAGCAGATGGGAGGCTTCCGCGATTTGGGCGTTGAACGAACCGACGCCTAGTTCCTTTTTTAGTTCGGGGTTTTCGATCACGAAGAGCCGGTACGGTTGCATGCCAGCGGATGAGGCCGACAGGTTGATGGCATCTACGATGGTCTGCAGCTTGTCGGCTGCCAGTTTTTTGTTGCTGAATTTTTTGGTGGCATATCGCCAGTTCAGGCTTTCTAATAAGTCCATGTCTGTTACTTTTTTTGTTTTGCTGGCTCAAAGTTCAGGAAAGATTGTTTACATTTGACACATAGTGACAAAAAGTAACAGTGACATTCAGGTAACCTAGTAACCTATGGAGGAAGTAAAGCATAGTACGCATGAATGCAGGAAGACCATTCTAGCGATTCACGACGCGATGGATGTACTCAATGGCAAATGGACCATCTCCATTGTAGCCTCGCTTAGTTTCGGGAAGAAAAGGTACTCGGAGATACTACGGGAAGTACAGGGCATATCCGGCAAGATGCTGAGCCGGGAGCTGAAGGATATGGAGATGAATGATCTGGTGAAGCGTACCGTACTCGCTACGCAGCCCATTACCGTCGAGTACGAACTAACGGAGTATGGGCATAAACTCCGGACGGTGATTGATCACCTGGCGATCTGGGGGATCGAGCACCGTAATAAGATCATGGGGAATTAGGTGCTTTTTGGGAGGTAGTGGAGGGGGGCTGTCGTAGTAGGAGATATTAGTATCAGGCGCTAACGTAGAGGGACTTGGCTATTACCATGAAATATAGTCATGACGGTATAGTTGTACGTAGATGTAGAATAGAATAATAAAGCGTAACCTATGCTCTTCTGTTGGGTTCTCCCAAGCCGCTGTTGTGCATATCGCTTTTTGATAGTCTTGAGTATTTTTCAAAAGCTTCGCTTAGTAGCCAATTTAATGAAACAAATTCAATTATTATCCTCCCAAAGTAATGGGAAGATATTTTGAAAGAGTTTAAGTTTTCTTCCTCATTCAAGTTTTTAAATTCGTAAGGATAGTCTAAATCATTTCGTTCATGGAAAGTAAATCCATATTTTTGAGCCAGTTGGCTTACAATATTAAAATCAATGAAGATATTAATCACGAACTTCCCTTGAAGAAAGTCAAAGTAGTTTTCAGGAGTAGCTATACTCAATGAAAAAGGATAGTATCCCAACTCATTGAATTTCATAGTATTCAAAAAGAATGCTGTCGGATTTACAATATTGCATTCTTTGAATATACTCTTTGAGTCTTCTTTATTGTTCGGAGCCTGATGAGCAACGAAGTATAGAACACCGGGTTCTACAAGTTTGTATGCATATCCATTCTTTTTCGAACTTTCGATCAACTTGTTAATAACTTGTATGTAGTTAATTTCTTGGCTTTGAATTGAAACCCTATGCATAATACCTTCAATGCCATACAAGCTATCAGTCGTATCTGTGAAAATATAAGAAAAGAGTTTATTAGCATTTGATTCCTGCCTTTTAACTCTAGCATTCTTGTTCTTACTTGATTTTACTTCTATCGGGACAAAGCCACCTTCAAGAACTAATGTTATATCACAGTATTTTAAAACAGATGTTAAATCGTTCAGAATGGCAATACTACCCATTTTGAAGGCTTGTCGAAACATTTGCTTTTCTCTTCTGAACCCGACTTTGTCTGTTATAAATCCTGATGATTGCTTGAAATTTTGAGGCTTGATGTCCAGCTTGTGAATGAAAGTAAAGGCAACTGAATCACCTATACTTTTATAGATCTTTATAAGACGTCTATATTCTTCTAATTTATAATCTAAGTAATCTAAGGAGCTTTTAACAATATTAGACTCATCTTTTGATAATTGTCTCTGTGGATTCTTTCTGCTAAGGTTTAACTCCTTTATTTCATATTTAATATTTCTAATTTTATATTCAATCTTTGATATTTGCTTAATCAATGTCTCTTGGATAAGATGCCATGTCTCAACTTGGTTAAAAGGGTCGACTTTGGCTTGATTCACAAGTGTCAATAGTTCAATAATTGATTTTCTATAGTAATGTGTCATTTCATTTTACCAATGTAGTTCCTGAATTTTCCTTAACTCTTCCCCTTCTTCCGTGCTTTGCTGGCGATGCTGCTGATGGTTTTGACCAGCCGGTCCAGGTCTTCTTATGATTGTTAGAGTTATCGCCAACTATGGTAAAAATATTCAATCAAGCGATAGCAAGTGTATATAACCAATACTTCTTCCCTTGTCGTGGTTCGATTTCCCGCAATATTGTAAAGCCTAAGCTCTCGTATATATGCCGTGCTTTGTGCATCATTTCAGAAGTATGAAGGGCAACAGTGTGTTCCTTGTTGCGTTTTGCTATTTCGATGCACTTCTCGGTTAATTGTCTGCCAATCCCAAGCCCACTAAAGTCTGGATGAACGGTCACGTACCGTAGGTAAGACCAATCGGCCTGAAATATGTCTGTCGGATTACCCCTTGGAACAAGAAAGGCCATTCCAATAATGGCTCCAACAGCATTTTCGCAAACAATACAGTGTGACTGTGTTAGTAGCTCAGCATACATTTCAGTATGATTGAGGTTATTGAATAGTTTCTGCCAATTATCGGGTGTTAGATCACTTTGAAACTGCTTCCAGGACGCCAAACCCAGTAGGCGTAGCTGTTCTACATCGCCATAACTTCCTTGTCTAAAATTCATCTACAGATAGTCTTTTAATTTGATGAAAAGTATGTAGGAGTTTTATAGTAGTCCAAGTGAATTTTTCTGCCGATTCATAAACCCCTAACTCTTCCCCTTCTTCCGAGCCTCACCAGCGATGTTGCTGATTGTGTTGACCAGCAGGTCGAGGTCTTTGGTACTGGTGTAGATGTGGGGCGTCACACGAACGCCGCTGATGTTTTCCCAGACGGTTGCACTGGTGTGGATGCGGGCCTTGTTGAAGAGGGCGTTGCCCACATCGCCGGGCGTCATGCCGTCTACGGAGAAGAGGGCGAGGGCACCGCTGTACTTCGGGTCTTTGGGCGTATGTATAGCTGCACCCGGTATCTGGCGTATCTTGTCGGTCCAGTAGCGCTGCAGGTAGTGCAGCCGCGCAAACTTGCGGTCGGTGCCGATGCCGTTGTGGAAGTCTACGGCCGTACCGATGGCCATTTCGGAGGCAAAGGAGCGGGTACCCAGGCTCTCAAACTTGCGGATGTCTCCGCTGTCAGGTTCCGGGCTGGACAGCAGCGCCCACACGTTTTTGATCTTGTCCTTTTTGATGTACATCATCCCGCTGCCGAAGGGGGCGCACAGCCACTTGTGCAGACTGGTGGCAAAGTAGTCGCAGCCCAGGTCGGGTATCTTAAAATCAATATGCGCGAAAGTATGGGCCCCATCCACTATGACTTCAATGCCCCGCTTGCGGGCCTCATCGGCGATCTTTCGCACGGGGGTAACCTGTCCGATCCAGTTGATAAGGTGCGTGATGTGGACTACTTTGGTGCGGGAGGTGAAGGCACTGGTGTACTTCTGGACGAAGTACTCATCGTCCTCGCGGGGCAGCTCCAGGTTGATCCACACCAGCTTAATGCCGTCCCGCTTTTCGCGTTGCTTCCAGGCGTTGATCATGTTGGGGTAGTCCTGCTTGCTGAGTACTACTTCGTCGCCTGCTTTGAGGTTGATGCCAAAGATAATGGTGTTGAGGCCCTCGGTGGCGTTGCGGTTGATGGCCAGTTCCTCGGCATCGCAACCGGCCAGATCGGCCAGTTTGGCCCGGAGTGCTTCTCTACCCTGATCCAGTATACGCCACATGTAGTAGCTGGGGGCTTCATTGGAGTACTCATAAAAACGGATATGCGCCTGCTGTACCGCCCGGGGCTGGGGACTCACCCCGCCGTTGTTGAAGTTCAGGACGTTAGGGGATACCGTATATTCATTCTTGATCCAGGCCCAGAAGTCTTCGTCCCGGGCCGCTTCGGCGGGGTTCAATCCGGCTATCTGTTTGGTACGGGAGGCCAGCTCGCCTGCGTAAGCTTGTTCAAGGAAAGCAGGTAAAGCCACAGCACCGGCAGCAGCGCTACCTGCCTGGCGGAAAAAGGATCGACGGGAGGTCATGTTTTGGTAAATTAGGGGTATAGGGTTATGGGAGGCGGCCGCCATGGAATAGCCACTACTACAATTCTACGCAAATTCTAGGTTTACTAGAAGCTTATTCTGAATTTTAAGTACAAGGCAGGTACTTATGCTGCTATTTTCCCTATTGGCGAGGGAGAAGGGTGTCTGTATCCTGCGCCAGGAGGATTATGGCAGGTGTAATATTTATGGGTTTTAGTTCTGGCTCTTCCGGGTAATGCAGTCGTTTGCCCTCACGGCCGGGCGGGCCCCGCCCTCTCAACGCCTCTGTATTTTACAGCTCTGCGCAAACCAGCCGCACATATAGCTGTAAAATAAGCGGGGCCGTCCGGCGGTCGGCTTATGAGAGGGCTGTTAGAGTCTGCATGGTTCATGTTTAGTACCGACAGTACCTAATTAAAAAAATACTATTTCACTTCCTTTACTAGTAGGCAGTTCGCCAAATTTCTCAGCTCTCCCCTAAGCCGACCTTGCGCTGTGGGCATTTGTGCGCTAGCCTTGCGCAGGCCCGCAGAGCACAGAGGCGTGGGGAGAGCGGGGCCGCCCGGCCGCGAGGGCAAGCGATAGCATTACCCAGTAAAACTAGAATTAGGAGCAAAATAAGCTAAAGAAGCAGGGATGCTCCCCTAAAACATAGATAGGTACCTACCCCCAATTCCACACATCAAATTGGTAACTGGTCACTGCTTACATTGGTAACTGGCAACTGCTCACTGGTCACTGATCTTCCGGCGCTTCACCCACTTCTCTACTTCAACCGTAAAGAAGATAATGCTGGAGATGGCGAGACAGATACCTAGTTCTCCCCAGGTCAGAGATTGGGTATGAAACATATCCTGCAGGAAGGGGACGTAGATGACCGCTAGCTGCAGAAGCAGGGTAAACAGGACGGCGGCAGTAAGCTGCTTGTTGCTCATAAGCCCCTGCTTGAACAGCGATACGTAGTCGCTGCGGATGGCCAGCGCATGCCCCATTTGGCTGAGAGACAGTACCGTGAACACCATGGTCTGCCACTTGGGATTATCCAAATTCATACTCCATACCTGCGTGCCGAGGCAAAGAGCCCCCATCAGCAGGCCAACCCAGCCAATGTGGATACTAAGGCTCCGGTTGAAGATACCTTCGCTGCTCTTTTGCGGCGGACGCTTCATGGTATTCTTCTCGACGGGCTCAGACGCCAGGGCCAGTCCCGGTAATCCATCCGTAACCAGGTTGATCCAGAGGATATGGATGGGGAGCAGGGGAATGGGCAGACCCAGTACGGGCGCCATGAAGATGGTCCAGATCTCGCCCGCGTTACTGGTCAGGGTGTACTTGATGAACTTGCGGATGTTGTCGAAGATACGTCGGCCTTCGCGCACAGCTTTCAGAATGGTAGCGAAGTTGTCATCCAGCAGGATCATGTGTGAGGCTTCCTTGGTCACGTCCGTACCCGTAATACCCATCGCAACCCCGATGTTGGCTTTCTTAAGGGCTGGTGCGTCGTTGACCCCGTCACCGGTCATGGATACAAAGTGGCCCTTCTTCTGAAGACCCGTGACGATATTCAATTTTTGTTCGGGCGATACACGCGCGTACACCTTGATGGACTCTACCTTATTCTCAAATTCCTCCTGGGATAGCTTAGCCAACTCCCGTCCGGTCACTACCAGGTCCTTGTCGCTGCGCAGGATACCTACCTGCGAGGCAATGGCTTTGGCCGTAGCGGGGTGGTCGCCCGTGATCATTACGGGTGTGATACCGGCATCCAGACATTCGGCAATGGCCTCCTTGACCTCTTCGCGTGGTGGATCGATCATGGCTACCAGGCCTACAAAATGGAGGTCCGACTCGATGAGCTCTTCCTTGACCATATCAGGTACCTCATCCAGCAGCTTATAGCCGTACGATATTACCCGCATTCCTTCCTGCGCCAGTTCTTCGGCCTGCTTCAGGATCGGGCCGGGATCTTCCACTGACACATCATCCATAGCTTCGGAGGCACCCTTGGTCACGACCAGGTACTTCGGTCCGAACTGGTGGATGGTACTCATCCGCTTTCGGTCAGAGTTGAAGGGAATTTCATTGACCCGAGGGTACTGTTTGAGCCATTCCTCCTGGTAGCCTTCTTCCTGCTTTACAAAGTCCACCATGGCAACCTCAGTAGGGTCGCCCAGGTACTCCCCCTGTTCGTCCTGCTTGACGTCGTGGTTCAGACTGATGCAGAGCAGGAGCAGTTGTTCCTTCGATAGGTTTTCCAGTTCCGGTACGGCTATAGTATCCGGTTGCCAGGTTTCCATGACGGTCATCTGGTTCTGGGTAATAGTACCCGTCTTGTCGGAGCATATATAGCTGACGGAACCCAGGGTTTCCACCGCCGGAAGCTGACGGATGAGGGCATTCTGCTTCACCATCCGCTTCGCTCCCAGCGCCAGGGCAATGGTCACCACGGCGGGTAGTGCTTCGGGAATAGCCGCTACGGCCAGTGAGATGGAGGTCAGCAGCATCCGGAGCGGGTCTTCACCGCGTAGCAGGCCCACGCCGTACAGCAGGGCACATATAACCAGTACGATCACCGATAGCTGTTTGCCAAATTTGGCGAGTCGTTTCTGCAGAGGCGTCTGGCTGTCGCTCTCCTGCAGCATCTGGGCTATGCGTCCCATTTCGGTCTGCATACCGGTGGCTATGACCACGCCTTCGGCTCGTCCGTCTTTGACAATGGTACCCCGGTAGGCCATATTGACGCGGTCGCCCAGAGGGAGATCTTCTTCGGTAAGCGGAGCGCTGTTCTTGTCTACGGCTTCGGATTCACCCGTCAGTGAGGCTTCCTCTACCTTCATGGAGGAGACTTCGTAGAGGCGCATATCGGCGGGTACAAGGTTACCAGCTTCCAGCAGGACCACATCACCGGGTACCAGGTCTAAGGCTTCTACGCGGGCTTCGGTACCTCCCCGGCGTACGAGGGCCTGGGGAGCGGACATGTTGCGGAGAGCTTCGATGGCCTTTTCCGCCCGGTACTCCTGCACGAAGCCAATGATGGCATTTAGTATGACGATGACCAGAATTACAATGGCGTCGCTGATATCCCCGAGCACTACCGACACTACCGCCGCCGCAATCAGGATGAGGATCATGACGTCCATGAACTGGTTAATGACAAGCTTCCAGACAGACTTATCGGAGGTACCCTGTAGCTCGTTGGGACCATACTGTTCCAGCCGGCTCTGGGCTTCGGCGTTGGACAGGCCCTCTTTATGCGTACTTAATTCTTTGAATACATCATTGATCTCTGACAGGTACCAATTCATAGTGGTGCTGATGTTGTGTTGAATAGACAATAGTTGTGGTAAAGTACTCCTTAAATGGTAATAACCTGCCCCTCATACAGCAAAAGCCTCAGTGTAAGAACACTGAGGCTTTTGTAATGTTTAGTTATGACATGAACCCACTTTGGGCCTACTTCAGGAATTCAATACAGGTGGGGGTGTTGACCGATAGAGCCTTATCGCGGAACGTCATCTTGCCTGTTTTTTCATCCAGGCTATACACCGCCAGATCGTTGGTATTCATATTAGCCACGAGCATGTACTTGCCGCTGGGGTCAATGTTGAAGTCACGGGGTGTATCAATGGACTGCGTCACTTTGCCTACCTCTTCCAGTCCACCTTTGTCGGTAATCCGGTAGCCGGTGATGCCGTTGTAGCCGCGGTTGGATACGTACACAAAGTTGCCATTGGGGTGCAGGCGGATAGCCGCTCCCTTGTTGGATTCTTTGAAATCAGCCGGTAGAGAGTTGACCGTCTGGATGGGCTTGAGGACTCCCTTATCATCAATAGAAAAAGAAGTAACGATAGGCTCCATCTCGTGCAGGACAATCAGGTACTTGCCCGATGGATGCGCGACGATATGACGAGGACCGGCTCCGGGCTTAGACTCAAAGTACTTCTGGGCCGGGTTAGGTGTCAGTTTGCCTGAGTTGGCATCAACAACGTAGTTCATCACCCGGTCGGTACCCAGGTCAGCTACGTACAGGTACTTGCCGTTGGGGGTAGGTATGGCACTGTGCGCGTGGGGCTTTTCCTGGCGTGACTTATCGGGGCCGCTGCCGGTATACTGATCCGTCGCGGAAGCGGGCTCCAGCGTACCATCTTTCCTAACGGGATAGGCGGCTATGCTACCACCGGTATAGTTGGCCAGAAAAGCCATCTTACCCGAGGGATGTACGGATACGTGAGCCGGATTCTGCCCCTCCGACGACTGGCTATTGATTAGTTTTAGTTGTCCGTCAGTACCTACAGACAGCGAGACGATTTTATTCTCCTGCGTAACGGCAAACAAGGTTTTCTGATCGGGAGACAGGCTGATGTAGCCCGGGCCTTTTAATTCAGTGAAGGTACTTTTAGGGGTGATCTTCCCGGTTTTAAGATCCAGTTCACACAGGGTAATGGGCGAATCGCCCTCCTTGGCCAGTGAACCAATGTAGAAGAGTACCGTATCGTTTTTCATAGACCTAAAAGCAAGACTTGAAAAAAGAACTAAGGTAAGCGCCAAAAGTTTTTTCATAGTAGTTATGGATAGCTTCGATGGTATTATCTAGTTAAAACAATAGGTTCGCCTGATCTACTCCCTTCGGATGGCCTCTACCGGGTCCAGGCGGGCGGCCCGCAGGGCCGGATAGGTGCCAAATACTACCCCTACTACCACGGCTATGATGGAGATGGTCAGGAAGGTGTTCCAGGTATAGGCTGCCTGAAAGGGTACTTTGGTGACCGCTTTGATGATAGGAATCACCGCCATGGTACCTAATACGCCCAGTAACAGTCCCAGCAGGCTGCCAAAGGTAGAGATCGTCACGGACTCCGACAGGAACTGCAGCAGAATGTCGCGCTTCTTGGCTCCCACTGCCTTTCGTACGCCTATCTCAGAGGTACGCTCGGAGACTGAGATGAGCAGTACATTCATGACGCCAATACCCCCAACTACCACTGATATACCCACGATCAACCCCATCACAATACGGAATAGCAGAAATCCCTGCGCCGCCTGCTGTACCCTGAACTCATTGGTCATGATGCGGAAGTCTTCCTTGCCGTTGCGGACGTTCTTTTGCAGCCAGGCTTCGGTTTGCTCTTTCAGGGCCGTGACATCTTCCACGCGGGTTGCCTCTAGACCGTAGTCGACCCGCTGGGTTCGCAGCTCTGCCTCGGGAAACAGGGAAATGGGATAATAGATCTGCGCGGGGCGGGTTGTATCCGCTACCAGTACACCTACTATGGTTAATTCCTGGTCCTGCACCCGTAGCTTCTTACCGATCAGGGTAGCGGCCTTGCCCTTTCCTGCTGCTTTCCAGACAAATTTGGTATTCACTACGGCTACGGGTCGTTTCCGGGTAATGTCTTCCTGTGTGAATCGGTTACCAACCAGGATGGTACCGTTAGGTTCCAGAGCCGGAAGCGCGGCGCTCACGACGGTTCCTATACGGTGGGTGTCGCCTTGCATTGCTACCTCCATGCCCCGGGAGGTGACCATGTAGGGTTCGCTGGGTAGGGTGAGGGAGGCGTGTAGCTGGCCCAGTTGGGTGTAGGTCAGCCGGGGTATGGTATCTTTGGGCACCCGCACGTCATTGACCATCCTATCCGGCTGGGCTACGATAAAGATGCCTTTGAGCGAGGTAGTCCGGCTGATCTGCTCGTTGGCAAACTGCTCCATACCGTCGATCAGCGACAGGATACCTACCAGGGAGGCTACGCCAATAACAATACCAAGCACAGAGAGTACGGTATGAAAAAATCGGGAGCGGATATTCTGAATAGCTGACAGAAAGGAATTAAGGGTGTTCTTCCACATAAGCGGTTTCTTAAGGAGAGGGCTATTTTGTCTAATCTTCTTACATTTCCAACTTAATTGGTACGAACGCAACTATTTTATCCATGAATACCATCACCTGGGCTGATTTTGAGAAAGTAGACCTTCGGGTAGGTACTATCATTAAGGTGGAAGACTTCCCCAAAGCCCGCAAACCTTCTTACCAACTCCAGATAGACCTGGGGCCGGAGGTGGGGATCAAAGCCTCTTCTGCCCAGATTACTAAGCTGTATACAAAGGAGGAGCTGGTTGGTCGGCAGGTACTTTGTGTCGTGAACTTCCCGCCCCGGCAAATCGCCAACTTCTTCTCAGAGGTACTTACGACTGGTTTTGTGCTGCCCGACGGGGAGGTGGTGTTGACCCAGCCCGATCGGCCGGTGCCTAACGGGACAAGGTTGGCCTAATAAGTGTGATTTTTCCATACAATTAGACTCATTTCAACATTTTTGGATAATGCTGTCTTTTGCCCTCCTCCGCCGGGCGGGCGGCGCACTCCCCACGCCTCTGTTTTATTTTGCCCTGCGCAAGTCAGCCGCACAAATGGCAAAATAAAAAGGTCGGCTTAGGGGAGTGCTGAGAAAATTTGGTGGCTACCTTATACCAAAATCATGTAATTCTGGTCCATAATTGTGTAATACCTGGCGAACAGGTAGGTAGTACCTTTGTGTTGTCAGTAAGAGTAAAAACTGGCTGGCGAGTTTTACACAGTTAGTCATGGAGAGAATTATGGATACTACAACCAAACCAAATACTTTGAAAGTAACGCTGCCCGTGACGGGCATGACCTGTGCGGGTTGTTCTGCCAGCGTGGAATCCATGCTGAAGCATACCGCCGGTGTCGCCGACGCGGGGGTGAACTTTGCCAATCAGTCAGCCTGGGTGGAGTACGAGCCTTCGGAAGTATCGCTCCCTGAACTGGACAAGGTACTGCAGGGAGTAGGCTACGGACTTATACTAACCGCCGAGGAAGACGAGGCACTCGTTAAGCAGGAGGAGATTCAGCACGAGCGTTACAACACACTCAGGCAGCGCACCATCTGGACGGGGATACTTACGCTGCCAGTGGTAATTATTGGTATGTTCTTTATGGATATGCCCTACGGCAACTACATCATGCTGGCGTTTACCCTGCCGGTACTGGTAGTCCTGGGGCGTGACTTCTTCATCAATGCCTGGAAGCAGGCCAACCACGGCAAAGCCAACATGGATACTTTGGTGGCGCTGAGTACCGGAATCGCTTTCCTGTTCAGTACCTTCAATACTTTTTATCCCGAATTCTGGCATGCCCGCGGTCTACACCCACACGTGTACTTTGAAGCGGCGGCTATGATCGTCTTCTTCATTATGCTGGGAAAGCTGCTGGAAGAACGGGCCAAGGCCAATACATCGGATGCGCTGAAAAAGCTAATGGGCCTTCAGCCCAAGACGGTACGGGTAGTACGTCAGGGTGTAGAAAGTGAGATATCCGTTAAAGAAGTGCTGATGGGTGATGAGGTAGTGATCCGGTCGGGGGAGAAGATCCCGGTAGATGGTAAGGTCATCAGCGGACATTCCTACGTTGACGAAAGCCTTATGACCGGAGAACCGGTACCGGCCGAGAAGAAGACCGGAGAGCGGGTATTTGCCGGTACCATCAACCAGCAGGGGAGCTTTACCTTCATTGCCGAAAAAGTAGGAAAAGATACTGTCCTGTCACAGATTATCCGAACCGTGCAGGAAGCCCAGGGCAGCAAAGCCCCTGTCCAGCGCCTGGTGGATAAGATAGCCGGAATATTCGTACCCGTGGTATTAGGTATAGCCCTGCTGACCTTTGCGGTCTGGATGGTACTGGGTGGTGAAAATGCCCTTACCCACGCCTTATTGGCCTCCGTGTCAGTACTGGTTATTGCTTGTCCGTGTGCGCTGGGGCTGGCTACACCAACGGCCATTATGGTGGGAGTGGGTAAGGGAGCCGAGAACAATATCCTGATCCGCGATGCGGAGAGTCTGGAAAAAGCCTATGAAGTAAACGCTGTGATCCTGGACAAAACCGGTACCCTGACTCAGGGACACCCACAGGTAACAGGCTGGCACTGGCCGACAGGTCTGGACGCAGCAGAGCGTCATGCCGCCGCTATCCGGGCCATCGAAGCCCGCTCCGAGCATCCCCTGGCGCAGGCGGTAGTAGACTTTGCCGGCTCAGCGCAGGATGTAAAAGTAGAAGGTTTTAAGGCTGTGGTGGGACGCGGAGTACAGGCCGAGGTAGCCGGCGAAAGGTACCTGATCGGTACTCTCAACTTCCTTAAAGAAGAAGGAGTAACGCTAAGCCTTGAACTGGATGCTTTGGCCGAGCAGCACCTCCTGCAGGCCCAGACGGTGATCGGAGTAGGGTGGAAGGGGCAGCAGATCGCACTGATTGCCATTGCGGATCAGCTCAAAGAAACCTCCGCTGAAGCTGTCCGGAAATTGCAGGAGCAGGGGATAGAGGTGTACATGCTTACGGGAGATAATGCGCAGACTGCTGCCGCCGTGGCGAAGCAGGTAGGCATCAGCCAGTACCAGGCTGAAGTAAAGCCCGACGACAAGATGCAGTTTGTGATCAAGCTGCAGGCCGAGGGCAAAACCGTAGCCATGGTGGGCGATGGTATCAACGACTCGCAGGCACTGGCCCAGGCCGATGTAAGTGTAGCGATGGGCAAAGGCTCCGACATAGCCATGGACGTAGCCAAAATGACTCTGATCACGTCGGATCTGCTGACGCTGCCTAAGGCTTTAAAGCTCTCCCGCCGGACCGTACGTACCATCCGTCAGAACCTGTTCTGGGCCTTCATCTATAATCTGATCGGGATACCCATTGCGGCCGGTATACTGTACCCCATCAACGGATTCCTGCTCAACCCGATGATCGCCGGAGCGGCCATGGCACTCAGCTCAGTATCAGTAGTAACCAACAGTCTGCGCCTGCGCAACCAGAAGTTGTAGTACCTTAAAAGCCTCCCTCGTAGAGGCGCCCAATATTGTAGCCCATTATAACAAAAATAAATTTTCAACCATAAAGCCCCAGCGGGGCGATTGATCTTGTAGACTATGGAAACGTTAAAATTCAAAACCAATATCAAATGTGGAGGATGTGTAGCCGGAGTTACCCCTCACCTCAACGCCGATGAAGCGATCAAAAACTGGGAAGTAGACCTGCAGAGCCCTGAGCGCATCCTGACCGTTGAAACCGATAAGTCGGCCGAAGAAGTAGCCCAGGTGGTGAAGCAGGCCGGCTTTACAGCAGAACCTGTATAATAGTTCAAAGTGGTGAAGGAGGGGCAGTTAGTAGTGATCCTCCTTCACCTAAATAACCCTCCGATACCATTGTAATCTCATATTAATTGAGTAATTTCGTACAGAGGAGTTGATAGGAGTAGGGAAAGTACGAATAGTCTTGTCCTTGAATCAATAGCCTATACGGCTTACAGCTAATCATGAAAAAAGCGCTTTACAGATCCTTTACCGTATTTATGGCCTGCCTGGTGCTGCTATCCAGCACGGGATTCGGGCTGGTGGAGCATCATTGTATGATGCGTGGTAAGTCGCTACAGCTGATGGCCGTTGAGAGTAAGGGATTGTGTAAGAGCTGTGTGAAGAAGAACGTGAGCCATGTAAAGCCTCACGAAACCATCGTCAAAAAGGCTGATTGCTGCAAAGAGGAGCAGAAATACCAGAAGGTAGATTTTGTCTCTTCGTTCTCGCAATTGTTAGCCAAAATAAGCAAGTCCTTTGCTGAAGCACTCCTATTTGCGGTCAAAGCAGTCATTGTATCCATTGCTGACTGGCTCTTGCCTGCATCTACCATCAATGTTGTAGTCCATTCCTTTTCTTCCTTATTCTTTGGGCGAAGTATGCTTTCGTTCGTCCAGTCCTTTCTGATTTAGGCCGTTTATATAGAGTAACCAAGGTGAGTTGTAGATGTACGGGTATGTACTTTTACTACTCCATTACGTGTGGATCTAATCACACCGGATTTCCTATCAACAGACTTAAATAGCATCATGTATAGATATATTCTGGTAGGGCTACTGGCCCTGCTCGCAGGCGTGGCTGAAGCGCAGCGTGTCACCGGGACGGTATACGAGCAGCCATCAGCAGATACCGAAAAAACACCTTTAATCGGAGCCAGTGTATTCTGGGCCGGCACTACGCTGGGTACCAGTACCGACGCCTCCGGACAATTCTCCATTCCCCGCAGCGCGCAGTCCAATAAGCTGGTATTTAGCTTTGTGGGCTATGTCAATGACACCATCAGCATTGGAGCCGAAAGCGAAGTGGAGGCTATATTACGGAGTGAGCAAACGCTTAATGAGGTAGTGGTACAAGGCAATGCGACCACCGTCGACCGCCTCAATCCTATTCAGACCGAAATCATCACGACCCGGGCACTGGCTAAGGCTGCCTGCTGTAACCTGTCCGAGAGCTTTGAGACCAATGCCTCGGTATCCGTATCCTATGCGGATGCCGTAACGGGAGCCAAGCAGATCCAGATGCTGGGACTGAACGGGACCTACATCCAGACCAACGTTGAGAACATCCCGACCATCCGGGGACTGGCTACTACCTTCGGCCTCAACTACGTACCGGGTACCTGGGTACAGTCGATTGACATTGGTAAGGGAGCGGGCTCGGTGGTGAATGGTTATGAGTCCATGACAGGCCAGATCAACGTAGAGCTGCAGAAGCCCGATAGCCGTGAGAAGCTGTACTTCAATACCTACGTCAATAACTTCGGGCGGGCCGAGGTGAACCTCAACCTGGCCCACCAGCTCAACGATAAGTGGAGTACCGGCTTTCTGTCGCACGCCAGTACCCTGCGCAACCGCGTAGACAACAATGGCGACGGCTTCCTGGATCTGCCGCTGTATACGCAGTTCAACGGTATGAATCGCTGGAAGTACCAGAGTGAGCGGATGATGGCGCAGTTTGGTGTAAAAGGCCTGCACGAGAGCCGGCTAGGTGGACAGACTAATTTCCAGCCGGAGATGCGTGGGACGTACCGTTCATACGGGTATGGCTCTGACGTCAACCGTTTTGAGGTATTTTCCAAGGTAGCCAAGCTGTTCCCGGAGAAGCCTTACAAGGGGTTGGGGTTGATCATGAATGCATCCATGCACGATTCACGCTCCTACTTTGGTTTTACTAACTACGATGGCGTGCAGAAGACCCTGTACAGCAATCTGGTTTACCAGTCCATCATTGGCAATACCAACCACTCGTTCAAGACCGGCGCGAGCTATATGCTGGATGACTACAACGAGAAGTACCGCGATACTACCTTGGCTCGTACCGAGTCAGTACCGGGAGCTTTCTTTGAGTACACCTACAACAACCTGGACAAGTTTGTCGTGGTAGCGGGTTCACGGGTCGATTTTCATAATCTGTTCGGGACGCAGGTTACACCCCGTCTGCACCTCAAGTACAGCCTGAACCCCAATACTACGCTACGGGCTTCGGCCGGTAAAGGCTTCCGGGTGAGTAACCCGCTGGCCGAGTACTACGGCAACCTGGTGAGTTCGCGGGCGGTGGTGTTCCGGGAGCAGATCCGTCCGGAAGTGTCCTGGAACTACGGAGCCAGCCTGACGCAGGAGTTTGACCTGGGAGGCATGGATGGTAACTTCATCGTAGACTACTACCGTACTGACTTCCAGAACCAACTGGTGGCGGACTTTGAGCATCCCGGCTTTGCCTACTTCTACAATTTGCAGGATAAGGCCTTTGCTAACAGCTTCCAGGCCGAAGTAAACCTGACGCCCATTAAGCGCTTTGAGCTCAAACTGGCCTACCGCCTGTTCGATGTGAAGCAAACGATGGGTGAGCCCTACGGCGAGCAGGTACTACTGCCCCGCATGATGATCAGCCGCGACCGGGTCTTGTTTAACGCGGGCTATGCCCTGCCTTACGACAAGTGGAAGTTTGACCTGACGGTACAGTGGAATGGTAAACGCCGCATCCCGAACCTGGACCCCGGCTACGACCATACGACCTATGAGAATATGCCTACGGATATTGCCCCGGCTTTCTATAATGTCAATGCGCAGGTGACCCGTACCTTTCCGAAGTGGGACATCTATCTGGGAGGCGAGAATTTGAATAATTTCCGGCAGATGAATCCGATTATCGGTGCTAACGATCCGTTCGGCCAGCGCTTTGATGCCGGTATGGCCTGGGGACCCGTCGTAGGGCGTACTATCTACGTAGGAATACGTTACAAAATTATACGCTAAGCCACATGAAGCTACTCATCAAAAATATGGTCTGTGACCGCTGCCGACGGGTAGTGCGGGAGGAGCTGGAAGGGCTGGGACTGCGGGTGCAGGACGTAGCGCTGGGTGAGGTAGAGGTGGAGGGAGAACCCTCCGCCGAGAAGCTCCTGGAAGTAGAGGAAACCTTGAAGAAAAGCGGATTCGAACTCCTGAACGATCGTCGGTTGGCTCTTGTTGAATATATAAAGACCCTGGTTATCGAAGAAGTACAGCACCTCAAAGGCCAAAAGCCCGATACGATGAACTTCTCGGACTACCTGGCCGAAAAGACCGGTTACGAGTACTCCTACCTGAGTCATCTTTTTTCGACCGAAACGGGCACGACTATTGAGCAGTACCTGATCGCCCAGCGTATAGAGAAAGTAAAAGAGTGGCTGTCGTACGATGAACTGAGCGTCAGCGAAATGGCCTGGCGCCTGGGATACAGCAGTTCGGCTCACCTGGCCAACCAGTTCAAGAAGCTGACGGGACAAACGCCCGGACAGTATAAGAAGGGAGCCGTACTGGCACGTAAGACACTCGATCAAGTATAGAATAGTATAATCACTTAATACACGTAATCCTTTTAGAAGTAAATGAAAAAAGTCTTATTCCTGCTGTCGTTTGGTGCCTTGGTAGCCTGTTCAGGAAATAACGAAAGTACTACTGAAACTACCGATGCTCCCGCCGCTGTGGAGCAGGTAGCCGATGGCAAGCAGTTTGCCTGTCCGATGAAATGCGAAGGCGACAAAACCTACGCCGAGGCGGGTAAATGTCCGGTCTGCGAAATGGATCTGAAAGAAGTGGCCGCAGCCCATACCGAAGGGGACGATCATGATCACGCCCATTGAGCATTAAACCAATAGCTCTAACTAGTATCTAATTCATAAACCCAATAAACTGATACCCATGAAAGCAACCCTTTTTTCAATACTATTCGCCTTAGGCGTGACGTTTGGCTTTGCTCAGGCAGATGACAAGGAAAAAGTAGTAAAGGTGAAAACCTCGGCTATTTGTGAAATGTGTAAAGAGCGTCTGGAGCGTAATCTGGGTCTGTCGAAGGGAGTGAAAGAAGCCGACCTGAACCTGGATAACAAGGTTATGACGGTAAGGTATAACCCCAAGAAGACCGACGAAGCGTCTATTAAGTCTATCATTGTCAATACCGGCTATGATGCTGACGGGATGGTAGCCGATCAGAAGGCGCATGACAAGCTGCCTAAGTGCTGCCGTAAAACAGCAGCTCCTCACAGCGATATGAAGCACTAACAGTACAAAGCCGGATGGAACAGACTTTCATCCGGCTTTTATTTTTGCACTACTTACTTATTGCTCCTCCTTTCCGTACCTGTTTCTGATGATAGCCTTAGAGGGTAGAATCCCCACATCATGAGTAGCTATCAGATCAGGTGGTCCGAAATCTAGCCTGGACTCCCTCTCACAAATCTCTGTATTCTCATTTTATCCAATGACTTTGTCGGTCAATGGGTAAGGGAAGCTTTGTTTTGATCTGGCTGCTCTACCAGCCAGAGAGGTACTTACTGAACTAGCCGCATGGGCATAGTTATTTATCGCTTGGCTTGGTAGATCACTCAATGAGGGGAAGGAGAGACCACAACTCACATAATCACTAGCAAACCATGAAGAATCATTATTTAAATCTAGTAGCCATAGTTGCCGGTATACTGGCGGCCGGGCCAGCCATAGCTCAGCATGAACACCATCAGCAACCCACTCCCAAAGCCGATACCACTACTACTGACCACTCTATGCATAGGGGACACAACATGCATGGGGACGCAGGTATGCAAATGGGAGGAATGCGCCACATGACGCACGCATTTTCGCTCAGCCTGCCCATGACCCGTAACGGATCGGGTACCAGCTGGCAGCCCGACGCTACCCCTATGTACGCCTACATGCACCACGGCCGCAACTGGAACTACATGGTACACGGTAGCGTGTTCCTGCAGTACAACGGACAGAATATCAACAACAAAGGCCGCAAAGGCTCCGAAAGCGCCTTCAATGTACCTAACTGGGTGATGGGGATGGCCCAGCGGCAGGTGGGGCAGAATGGTCTGGTAACGGTCCGGAGCATGGTATCGCTAGACCGTGTATTTGATGGTGGGGCGGGCTATCCGCTCCTCTACCAGTCGGGCGAAACCTGGCAAGACCAGCCGCTCATCGACCGCCAGCACCCCCACGACTTTATTTCGGAGCTGGCCGTCGGATACACCCAGCGCTTTGGTCCTAAGGTGGATGCCTCCGTATATGTAGGGTACCCGGGTGAGCCCGCGCTGGGTCCCACGGCCTTTATGCACCGCATGTCAGCTTTTAATAATCCCAACGCTACCCTGGGACACCACTGGCAGGATGCTACCCACATTACCTTTGGGGTAGTGACGGCCGGGGTACGCTACGGTGATTTTAAGGTTGAGGCCTCCCGCTTTACCGGTCGTGAGCCCGACGAAAACCGCTTTGACTTTGACCGTCCCCGTTTTGATTCGTACAGCTATCGCTTAATGTATAACCCGACCGATAACTGGGCCTTCCAGGTGTCCCGTGGCTTTATCAGAAGCCCGGAGGTGTCACATCCCGATGAAGATGTACATCGGACCACCGCTTCGGCCCAGCACTCAGTACCGCTGTTGGGTAGTCCTTCCCGCTGGATCTCTTCCACGTTGGTATGGGGGCTCAATGATGCAGGACATGGACACGTCGAGCACTCGGCCCTGCTGGAATCAAACCTGCAGCTGGATAGGTGGGGAGTCTACGGACGCTATGAGTGGGTACAGAAATCACCCGAGGAACTGTTTATAGAAGCACCCGAAACTTTTCCCCATGATAAACTATTTCCGGTGTCGGGCCTGACGCTGGGAGTAACCCGACAGATCGCCAGCTTTGCCAACACGCTGCTCCAGCTGGGGGGACAGGCTACTTTCTACACTCAGGACGCTGCCCTGGAATCCTACTACGGTAAAAACCCGCTATCGGCCCAGGTGTATCTGCGCCTGACGCCCGGCCTGATGCGCATGGGTATGTAGTGGTTACAGTACCTGTTTTTAATCAGGAGCTACCCTAAACAACTGGGGTAGCTCCTGGTTTTTATATAGATTTGTCAGCACTCACCAGCCGATACAACCCGCCATGTACGATTACCAGAACACCCTCCAGTACGCCCAACAGCAAGACCAGACTGATCCGCTCAGCCCTTTTTGTGACCGGTTTCTGATTCCCCAAAGAGATGGCCTGCCCTTGACGTACCTGTGTGGTAATTCGCTGGGTCTCCAGCCTGTGGCGGCACGGGAGGCGCTGAACCGGGAGCTGGAAGTATGGCAGGGGCACGGCGTGGAAGGCTGGTTTGAAGGCGAGGAGCCCTGGCTGTACTACCATCGTTACTGCAAAGAGCCGCTGGCCAAGGTAGTAGGCGCGTTACCCTCGGAGGTATGCCCCATGAATAACCTGACGGTCAACCTGCACCTGATGCTGACGTCGTTTTACCGGCCTACGGCGGAGCGCTTAAAAGTACTTACTATAGCCAGCGATTTCCCGTCAGATCAGTATGCCCTGGAAACCCACCTGCGTACCCGTGGCTATAATCCTGAAGAAGCCCTCGTGGAAGTAAAGCCAAGAGAGGGGGAGTACACGCTGAGAACAGAGGATATCTTACAGGTTATAGACACGCATGCCGATTCGCTGGCGCTGGTGGTCATGAGCGGGCTGCACTACTACACGGGACAGGTACTGGATATGCCGGCTATCACCCACCAAGCGCATCGGTACCATATACCGGTAGGTTTTGATCTGGCGCACGCAGTGGGTAACTACCCTGTGCAGCTACACGACTGGGAGGTAGACTTTGCAGTGTGGTGTTCTTATAAATACCTCAATTCCGGTCCCGGCGGTGTGTCCGGTATCTTTGTGCACGAGAGGCACCATCAGGCTGGCCTGCCGCGGTTGGCGGGCTGGTGGGGCTACCAGGAGGAACGCCGTTTTGAAATGACCAAAGGTTTTGTACCCATGGCCGGTGCGGATGGCTGGCAGCTCAGCACGCCTACCATCCTGGCGCTGGCAGTACACCGGGCTTCACTGGCTATCTTTGAAGAAGCCGGTATGGAGAATTTGCGGGCAAAAAGCGAGCGTCTGACAGGGTACCTGGAATTTATACTGCGGGAGATCAACCATAAGTACGGTAACCCGGTTACAATGATGACTCCGGCTGGTGCCAGCGAGCGGGGCTGCCAGCTGTCGCTGCTGGTAGAGGAGCGGGGTAAGGTGCTTTTTGATGAACTGGTCCGGAATGGAATCATTGGTGACTGGCGGGAGCCCAATTGCATCCGGCTGGCTCCTACACCCCTGTACAATACCTTTGAGGAAGTATGGAGGGTAGGTCAGGTACTAGACCACTTTTATTCACAGAACTAAACAACTATTGCCAGAGCTATGAACAAGAAAGAGTGTCCGGGTTGCGCTATGAATATTGATGTGGAGGAAAGAATATGCCCTATCTGCAGCTACGAGTTTCCAAGACAGGCACCCTGGCTTCAGTGGGTAGCGGTACTTCTGGTGGTAGTAATGTTTTTAATTCTAGTCTTTATATAGCCAGGCCCCTGGCTTGTTCTACCACTTTCTCCGCAATAAATTCGGGATAATCTTCCTGCAGAAAATGCTTACTCTCTACCTGGTAGGCGGTAACCTTCGGAGCTGCCCGCAGAAATTCCTGCGCGTAGGTATCATAGTCCAGAAAGCGGTCATTCTTACCCCAGATTAGCTGGATTGGGTAAGGAGCTCCATGAATGGCTGAGTAGCACAAGCGGCTGAACTCCTCAGTCTGTTCAAAGTTTCGCATGATTTTCAGGAAAGCCTTACCACCATCTTCCCTCTTCAGCAGGTCCATGTAAGCACCCAGCTCCGCGTCGCGTATAGTATCGGTATCTTCTACCCCCGAGTATTTCATCATCAGGTTCCAGGTAGTGTAGTTCAGGGTAGCTAGCTCGGCTTCTCCCAGGACGGGTTTTTCAAAAGGACGCATCGGCAGCGGCTTCGTGAAATGCTGAATGTCCAGCATGGAATTAAGCACCGTGATCGACTGTACCCGCTCGGGATTTTGGGCCGCCAGCGCCATCCCGATGGGGGCACCTATGTCGTGTACTACCAGATGAAAGCTAGCGATACCGAGCTGGTCAAGTAGCTGCCGGCATACCCGCGCAAAGTTACTGAACAGGTACTCAAATGCTTCGGGGCGCGCCGACAAACCTAGTCCGGGCAGATCGGGGGCTACTGCCCGCATCCCTCTCCGGGCTATTTCACCGACTACTTTGCGATACAAAAAAGAGGACGTAGGTACACCATGTATACAAAATACAACCTCGCCCGTACCTTCGTCTCTATAGAAAATTTTATAATTGTCTACTGTAGTATACTTACCGGCGACTTCGTGAGCTCTGATGACTTTTTGTACACTTTCTTCTATATCCATAGCCCTTTTTATTTGTTAAATGTCTCATAAATAGCATGCTATGAGTAAATCTAAGAGATATTTGATACGCTTATAACGAATTGGGGAAAATGCTACCCTCAAAAGCAGGTATTAAAGTCCCAAAGGGGCAAAAATGGGATAAATGGGTAACCTCTGTACAGCGGATATGGCTTGCATACTCACTCAGGGCCCTAAAAGAGCTAAATTAGTGGTAAGGCATACTAAGCAAATAGTACTTTTAAAGGAGCCTTGCTCTCCTAATTTGGGTAAATATATCCACATGCTTCTGTTGCCCACTTTTCCTATTCCACAACTGTGGAATCCTGATGTTTTACTTTCATTCAACAGATATTAAAAAAATACAATTTGTTCTTAGAGCAACAGCAGGTTTGAAGATGTGATATTTAATATTTTTTTAATAGTGGGATTTATACAGCTCTGGCATGGATTTATAACCTCTGCTGTGGCTTTAAAACTTTTTTTACCATCCACAACTAATGTAAGAGTGCTCCATGAAGAAGATATCGTATCCCCTATTAATTGTACTGGTTGTGTGCTTAGGAGTAGGTGCAAACGATCTTATCAACGAACGAGCTCAACCCTTGAAGATCGAGGGAAAATGGTTACACAAAAAAGACTTTGGACAAATATGGCCCCTGGCAGTAGATAGCGTTCAGATGTGTTGCAAAGAAGGAAAGTATCTGTTCCTGCAGACACGCGACCGGATATTTGCTATCAATAAAGCCGCTGAAGTTTATGGGCGTGATAAGGGTTGGGAAGTGATTGACAAAATATGGGTGTTTGACCCCAATCGCCCCAGTAAGAAAATGGACCTGTCGGTCATTATTGATGAAGGAGTAAAACACTGTGAAAATAATCCGAATGTAAATCATCAGCATACTATAGCCTCTTACACAAGCTACTAACTTATTTTTTATGATGCAGTAGTCGTTTAATGGGTACATGTCAAGCCGGATCTCGTAGAGGTCCGGCTTACTTGTTAGGTACCGGTCCCAATGCATCCATAATTCCCGATAATTTCGGATATTTATCACCATTTTTTCTAACATTTCACTAACGCATTATCTCACTTCAATCATCGCATCCGGCAGCTCACACACGAACAGGTAGCAGCTTAGCGTATTACGGGGGACCTTTATACTACTAAAATGGCAAAGATCACGCATCACATCCGTATGCATTGGTTACGATTTCTTTCCCGCACCAAGTGGCAGTTTCTGCTTCTGGTACCCATATACGTTATATTATGCAGCTACTTTCTGGTAGGTGACCGTTACCTCTATGACCCAGTGGCGTTCATACTGTCAACCTCCCTTAACTTCGTCCTGGTGAGTAGTGTCTTTGTGTCTCTGGACTACCTGATCGAAGATATTACCCACCGATACCCTGACCTGAAACAGACCTTTACCCGCATTGTCATGACGCTCTGGGTTGTATGTACCATTACGCCTATGGCGGTGCTGGGGTCGGTATTTATCTATGACTACTTTCATCTGTTTGGCTATAGCTATAGCATCGAGTCACTCATCAAGCTGCTGCTCATGAACCTGGCGGCCAATCTGATCTCCATTGGTATTTACGAGAGTTTTTATTCGACGGACAAATGGAAAAAGAGTATGCTGGAAAAAGAGCAGCTCGAGAAGAGCAACCTGCAGAGCCAGCTGGATGGATTAAAAAGTCAGGTGAATCCGCACTTCCTGTTCAACTCCCTGAACTCGCTTTCGTCGCTCATCGCGGATGAACCCGAAAAGGCCGAGCGGTTCGTGGATGAAATGTCGAAGGTGTACCGCTACCTGTTGCAGACCAACGAAGCCGAGCTGACACCCCTGTCTACTGAGCTGCAGTTTATCCAGTCGTACATTCACCTGCTGACTACCCGCTACGGCAGGGGAATATCCGTAAACATTGATATTGAGGAAGGCCTGAAGCAGTGCTACCTGCCGCCACTCACGCTGCAGCTACTGGTGGAGAATGCGGTAAAGCATAACATCACGCTGACCAGTAAGCCGCTCCATATCGAAATAAAGACTACCCCGGAAGGAAAGCTCATCGTCAGGAATAACCTGCAGAAGCGCATTGTACGGGTGCAGTCCAATCAGGTAGGCCTGAGCAATATATCGTCCAAGTATAAGCTACTGGCCCAGCGGCAGACCGATGTCTCAGATATTAATATAGAGGAAACCTCAGAATTTTTTACAGTAACGCTACCCCTTTTTAACCAACACAACTAAGTATAGATTACCATGAAGGCACTCATAGTGGAAGATGAAGAACTGGCCGTCCGGAAGCTGAAAAAGCTGATCATGGAGGTGGATGAGTCCATTGATATACTGGCCGCAACGGCCGGGATTGATGAAACCGTGGACTGGCTGAACAGCTACCAGTCACAGGGTAACCCTCCGCCGGACCTGATCTTTATGGACATCGAACTGGCCGACGGACAGAGTTTCGAAATCTTTGACCGGACCCATATTGCCAGCACGGTCATCTTTACAACCTCTTACGATGAGTACGCCCTGCAGGCCTTCAAGGTTAATAGTATAGACTACCTGCTCAAGCCCATACAGCGTGAGGATCTGGCCCGTAGCCTGAAGAAGTTTACCGACCTGCGCGGAAAAGCGGCCTCGGGAGCCGCCACGCCCACTATCAATCTGGAGAAGCTACTCCAGGAGTTACAGGGTAAGTCGTCCAAGGAGTACCGGAAGCGATTTCTGGTCAGTCAGGGACAGCGTATGGTATCTATTGAGGTCAAGGACATCGCCTACTTCTATACCGAAGATCGCTTTGCGTTTTTCAGAACTTATACTAACCAGAAGTACCTGATTGACTATACGCTGGATGAACTGGAAAAGGCCCTGGAGCCGGATCAGTTTTACCGGATCAACCGGGGCATCATGGTATCCCACCAGTCGGTACACCAGATTCATCCGTACTTTGGCAACCGCCTGTCGCTGGTACTGAATCCGTCCATTGATAAGGAAGCGCTCGTGAGCCGCGAAAAAGTATCGGACTTCAAAATATGGATGGGTAAGTAGCAGCACACAGCCCGCTTACTTATTATTAAGCCTCACATCCGACCCGGTGTGGGGCTTTTTTGTGCCGTGGGGGCTTCACACGGATGTACGGTTCATCCCTTATTTATGACAGATGATATGGCCTTTTGGCTAGTTGGTAATTCAGTACTGGTATTCGGCCCTCAAATAGCTCAATTTAGTGTCCGAAATCAAGTAACCAATCTAATCCTTACTATTAATTCATCTTCAGTCAGCCATGAAAAAAAGTAATGTAACAGGCCCAGGCCTACTGCGTACCTTCAGTCGATTCCTATTTGTTGCCACTCTTTCCCTATCCGCCACTCTATATTCCTGCGAAGGCCCTCAGGGCGAAATAGGTCCTCAGGGTCCTACGGGACAGTCAGGTACCCAAGGCCCCAAAGGGGACAAAGGAGATAAGGGAGACAAAGGCGAAGCCGGCGAATCGGCCGGTGCTATCCAATTCTCAATGGGGCCATCTACCTCTACCGAATGGGGATCTTTCATAGATACCACGGCTATCACCTACAAAAACCTGGCGGCGGTTGAGAAAGGGCTGGTACAGGCCTACGTTAAGACCCGGAATGTGTGGTTTCCGATACCAAGTAAGATTAGAATCCCGACAGAGAGGGACGGTAATGGAGTCATCAGAGATGTGCTGTTTGCCTATCGGATACAGGATGGTCGTATGATCAGTACGGTGCATGTATTCGAAGGGGGAGGGGAGAAGTACTTACTGCAGGATATCCGGGTGGTGATCGTACCGGCTCAGAACGCCCGCCTGCATGCGGATCTGGACCTGAGCAACTACGAGGAAGTTCGCAAAGCGTATAACCTGCCCGAATAGTCGATCGCAGTAACGACCTGCTCTACACCAGACGTTAACCTTTATCAAGAGTACATAATATAGCCATGAAACCATTTAATTTATCCGTTCTCACACTGGGGCTCTTCCTGAGCCTGTTTAGCTGTAACCCCGATCATGAGGGTCAGGGGCCAGATCCGGTTGAACAAGTCGGAAAGCCTACCGAAGTAGGAGCCCCGCAGGGGCAGGCCATCAGCAAACTCATCGGCCCGCAGGGAGGTACCCTCGCCACTGCCGATGGCCTGGTTGAGCTGACCATACCGGCCGGAGCCCTGGCGCAGGAAACGAACATCTCCATCCAGCCTATCCATAACCATACCCCCAACGGCGTAGGTACCTCGTACCGCTTCATGCCCGACGGGCAGCAGTTTGCCAAGCCTGCTACGCTGAAGTTGAAGTACACTGACGCGGAGGTAGCCGACAGTGCTCCTGAGGCGCTGGGTATAGCTTACCAGCGTACAGACAAGGTATGGTACAACGTGCCGGGCAAGAGCCTGGACAAGCAGAAGAAGGAGGTAACCGTACCCATGCCACACTTCAGCGACTGGAGCCTCTTCGAAAACTTCAGGTTAGTTACTTCGACCGGCAAGCCCCTGCTATCCTATGGCGAATCGGTAACCATGCAGATCATGGAACTGGCACCGCTGACGGAGACGAAGGAGGAGCCGCTGATTCAGAAAACCAGCGGAGCCAACAACGGACTCAAATGGTCGCTAATCGGAGGTGGTACTCTGAAGCCTTCGGGTGCAGAGGCTACGTATACAGCGCCACGTAGTGCTTCTAATCCTAATCCGGTAACGATATCCGTAGAGATTAACTTCCAGAATAATCCCACCAAACTCATCCTGGTTAAGCAGCTCTACATTGGCAGTGGACTTATTAAGGTAAATTTCCTCGGTAAAGAGTATGTATTCAATAAGGGAGCGTTCCTGTTTGACGATGAGGAGGGGCTGTCTTATATAGCGGGTACAACGGACGATATACTTTTTAGTATAGATTTCGAAAACGGTCGAAAGGGCGCTTTCCCCTTCCATGACGTGTCAGAACCCGGAAAAGCCAAAATCACTTTCCAGTTTTTGCACGGGGATGAATACGACAGCGGACACGACAACTGTGACGGCAAGGATATGATTGCCAGCGGGCAAGTGGTATTCGAAGAGTTTGAAAGGGGCCAATATGCCATAGGTACCATCTCCGGCAACCTGATTAACTCCCGGTCCGAATGTACCATTGCAGGCCCCTCTATTAGTGGAATATTCTATGTACCGTCCTTCCTGGTACTTATGCCCGGTGATTAACGGCTCCTGAACTTCAAATAATTTCTTATGAGCAGGTGATTCAGGTAACTTATCTGGATTACCTGCTCAAATCTGTCAAAGTCAATATCCTACTATTTTAGCCATGAGAACACATCATTTACTAGCAGTAACCATAGGGATTATACTAAGCCTGACGGCATGTGATCTGGAAACAGTCGATGGAACCGATCCGGTGGATCTTATCGGAAAGCCTACCGAGGTAGGAGCCCCGCAGGGGCAGGCCGTGAGTAAGTCCATCGGCCCGCAGGGAGGTACCCTCGCGACCACCGATGGCCTGGTTGAGCTGACCATACCGGCCGGAGCCCTGGCGCAGGAAACGAACATCTCCATCCAGCCTATCCATAACCATACCCCCAACGGCGTAGGTACCTCGTACCGCTTTATGCCCGACGGGCAGCAGTTTGCCAAGCCTGCTACGCTGAAGCTGAAGTACACTGACGCGGAGGTAGCCGACAGTGCTCCTGAGGCGCTGGGTATAGCTTACCAGCGTACAGACAAGGTATGGTACAACGTGCCGGGCAAGAGCCTGGATAAGCAGAAGAAGGAGGTAACCGTACCCATGCCGCACTTCAGCGACTGGAGCCTTTTCGAAAATTTCAGATTAGTCACGTCGACCGGCAAGCCCCTGCTATCCTATGGCGAATCGGTAACCATGCAGATCATGGAACTGGCACCGCTGACGGAGACGAAGGAGGAGCCACTGATTCAGAAAACCAGCGGAGCCAACAACGGCCTCAAATGGTCGCTGGTGGGTGGAGGTACCTTAAAACCCTCCGGTTCGACGGCTACGTATACGGCACCCCGAAGCGCTGCTAATCCTAATCCGGTGACGATATCCGTAGGGCTTAACTTTAAAAATAATCCGACCAAACTTATCCTGGTGAAGGAGCTATACATCGGTTCGGGCTTTGTAAAGGTCAACTTTCTCGGAAAAGACTACGTATTTAGTTCGATGACCGTTCTGGACGACGAAGACCCTAATTACTCCAGCGTAGTAGGCGCTACCCCAAAGGAGGTACTCCAGATTGAATTTAGTAACGGCCGAAAGGGCAGCTACCCCTTCTGGTATAGCGCCAAAGGGAACAACTGCCGCGTCAGTTTCACGCTGGGGGGTAACCAGCAGTACGATAGTGGACACGACTGGTGCAATGGAGAAGACATGATAGCCGACGGACAGGTAGTATTTGAAGAGTACGTACCGGGCAAATACGCCAGAGGTACCTTCTCGGGTAACCTGATCAAGTACGATGACCAATGTACTAAGGCGGGTCCGGCTATCAGTGGATCTTTCTATGTGATGTCAGCCAGGACTCTGGTACCGGGTATATAAAATAGGCCCCGCTAAGGTGTAAGTCTCAGCGGGGCTACAGATATTTAGTGACTTTCAGGCTTGAAAACCCTGGTAGGATCAGATCTGATTTGCTTCCGTCAGGATAACCGGCACGTCGTCGGTGATTAGTATGGTGTGCTCATGCTGGGCTACAAAGCTGCCATCCCTGGTTATGAGCGTCCAGCCATCACCTTTGTCGTGCGCATAGGCCGCTTTGGTAGATATAAACGTTTCAATGGCCACGGTCGAGTTTTTCTTAAACCGCATGGTATTCTCCCTATCGTAGAAGCAGGGGATTTCGCGGGGGGCTTCGTGCAGGCTACGCCCCACGCCGTGCCCCACCAGATTCCGGATTACCTTATAGCCGGCATTTTTTGCTTCGTTTTCGATAAACTTACCCACATCTGCTATGCGTACCCCGCCTTTGATGCGTTGGATGGCCTTATAGAGAATAGCCCGCGAGGCCTCCACAAGAGCATTGTGCTGATGGATATCATTACCTAGTACAAATGATCCGCCGTTGTCGGCCCAGAAGCCATCCAGCTCGGCCGATACATCAATATTGACCAGGTCTCCTTCCTTCAGGACAGCTTTGTCAGAAGGTATTCCGTGGGCAATCTCATTATTGAGGCTAATGCAGGTCCAGCCTGGAAATCCGTAGGTAAGTTTAGGCGCAGATTTGGCTCCGTATTCTTTGAGTACCGTAGCCCCGTATTCGTCCAGTTCTTTAGTGGTCATACCTGGGCGGGCATGTTCGCGCATAAGTCTTAGTGTCGCCGCTACCGCTTCACTAATCTTTTTCATCCCCTCTAGTTCAGTATAGGTGGTAATGGACATAGTGTAATGGTAAAATAGTTATTGTATATAAATTGTGGAATTAGGCATGGATGTTACTTATAAAAGTATAACTACCTCCGTAAGGCGTAAATGTTCCGCCACGAAGGTAGTTATTTTTTCAGGGGCTGCTTCCGGAGGAGTTACCAACGGTCAGCGATATACTTTTAGGCGGCTACTCCCGTCTGGACCTGCACGCGCTTAGGAATCGGAATCCCCATTTTCTGGTAGGCTAGCTGCAGGGTAGGGTGTGAGCTATCGGCCATATACGAAAGCAACTGCATCAGTTCGGCCCGGTACCGGATGGTAGTGATGGGAGTCTGACCGCCGTATACGGTGTAGGTATCCTGCGCGTGAGCGATCAGGAGGTCCAAATCTGAGTACTCTTCCACGGCTTCTTCGGGGCTGCTGGCCGGTAGCAGGCGGGAACCCACGTGCAGTTCGATCATACAGCTGGTACCCTGCATTTTATAGTATAAGCTAAACCGGTTGCTGCCATTGTCAAACTGCCTTCCGACGGTAAAGCCCGCATCCAGCAGAAAATCGTGGTTGATCTGCTTGTAGCCGGGGATGTTGCTTAGATAGATGCCCTGCATCGAGTGCCACAGTCGCTTCTTGCGGTTGTTGTCGTTGACCAGCTGATCCAGCGGGTCCACCAGCAGAAAGGTACTGTTGCCTACCTTGGTTTCTTCGTAAGGGGAGCTATTCAGATCATACATAAACTTGCTGAGCGGTACTCCCAGCGACACAAATACTTCAGCCTGGTTAAAGCTCATCAGCCAGCGGTAGGGTACCAGCGTAATGTCCTCTACCGGGTGGCCCACACTCTCAAACACGCTGTTCAGAAATGACAGCTCCTCCGGCGTAGCCGGATTGTCATACAACACAATAGTTCTCATACTTTTTCAGAGGGTTTACTTTCCTCTAATATAGAGAATATTTCGATTCACCAAATAGGTGAAGCAGTTGTTTGAGGTAGGCTTTTATACTACCAGTTTTCCCGATTCCACCGCCGCTCCTGTGTCATGTAGAACCGCTCCGCCGCAGGCTGATACCTGTCATACGGGTAGCTGACCCAGGTCATTGGATAGCGGAGCCATTACCCGCCAAATTTGCAGAGTGACACACGGGTAAGCCTAGTACCTCTCCACTCTAACCATTATAACTATGACCTTTGAACCTACCCAGAAGCAGCTGGCCTTTGTACTGCCGGCATCTATCCGGAAGGCCGAACTGACTTTCACCCGCCGGTCCGATACTGCTGAAGATGTGTATGTACCCATCCAACCCGGACCCAAACCGCGGCAGGTCGTGTCAACGGCGCAACTGGCCAAAGGTACCTGGCTGGCTCAGCTCAACTGGTCGGAGGGGCGGTTGCACTACTACCACGAAAAGGTGATCGTGGTGGTATAGGGAGTACCTTCACCCGTTCTCACTACCGCTTTCGGTATTTATCTTTATATACTATAATGTTATGGAAACGAAGAAATTTAAACTGCTGATAGATGTACACGTACAGCATCTGATCTGGAAGAATGAACTGGAGCTGGCACAGATGGAGCTGGGGTTTTGGGAGAAATTACTTACAACCCTGGAAGAGCAGGAGCCCTCAATCCATGATGAGGTGATTAAAGAGGTAAGCCAACTGAACCATTTTCAGCGGCTCAGCCAGGTACTACTGAATGAAGTGCAGGAGGTGGACAAACGGGTAGCGGAGGGTGTACAGCGCAACCAGGTACTTGATCAGCAGGTCCGTGCTAACCACAAGTATCTGCGTGAGCAGATGGATGCCTTCCATAGCAACTACCAGAGCTTCAAGGACAACATCCGGCAGTTTGTGGTGGCGCAGCCGCAGTTCTGATCTTTAAAGTTTCAGCATCAGGCTGTTGGGCCTACTAGCTATTTAAAAGAGAGGGCTTCCTGCGTATCAGGAAGCCCTCTCTTTTGTTGTATTTATACCACCAGACTCCAGCCGGGGCGGTACTCGCGCTTCACGTACTGGTTGGCAGGTTCAAAGTTCGTGATCCGCATGTTAGGGGCATCGTAGTACAGCTTTTTGCGACCATTGTACCGGTCGCTGGGGCGCTTGGCGGTCGGGTTATCACGGAGCATCCAGCTACGCAGAGCCAGGTTCCCGATCAGGATGCTCTCGGTAAAGGGAGCGGCATACTCAAAGGGCGAACTGGTAACGCCTTTGCCGTGGCCGGCTATGCAGGCATTGACCCATTGCAGGTAGTGGTTTTCATCGGGAACCCTGGCAATGGTCTCAGGTATGTTGAGCCCCTCGTTGTTTTTGAGTGGCAGCAGGCGCGGATTAGCCCCGTAGCAGTCAGCCATCAGTTTTCCTTTGGACCCAATAAAAAGTACCCCTCCGTCCGGATTACCAAAGGCCTCGCCCGGGTTTAGCTCTTCGGGTAGTTCGGGCAAGATACCCCCATCGTACCAGCTCACTTTGATATTGCCTTTGTTGTCCTGGCGGGGGTAGTCGAGGTGGATGGACGTAGTAAAGGGCGTCCAGTCGGGATTGTGATCCTGCTCACGCAGGGTAAAGGTCCAGGTGCCTCCCACGCTGCACTCTACGGATTTAGGGTAGTCGATGGGCAGGATCCGGAACACGGGGTCCATGATATGGCAGGCCATATCACCCAGGGCACCGGTACCGTAGGGCCACCAGCCCCGCCAGTTCCAGGGCAGGTACGCCTCGTTGTAGGGTACCTTCGGCGCGGGGCCGAGCCAGAGGTCAAAGTCTAGTTCTTTGGGTACTTCGTAGGTTTTATCGGTAGGAATAGCCTGCGGCCAAACGGGCCGGTTGGTCCAGCAGAGTACTTTATTTACATCCCCAATAATGCCGCTGTCGTAGATCTCCTTCATGCGTCGTACGCCGTTGCCGGAGCCTCCCTGGTTGCCCATCTGGGTTACTACCTTGTATTTCTTGGCCGCCTGCCCCAGCATACGCGCCTCGTAGATGTCGTGGGTCAGAGGCTTTTGTGTATATACATGCTTGCCCAGCTGCATGGCGGCCAGCGTAGCCACGGCGTGGGTATTGTCGGGGGTAGAGATAGAGCAGGCGTCAATGTTATTCTTTTCCTTCGCCAGCATCTCCCGGAAGTCGCGGTAGTAGGTCGCCTTGGGGAAGGCAGCGCGCGAGTCGGCTGCTCTCCGGTCGTCCACGTCACAGAGCGATACTATGTTGACATTAGGACTTTTGGCAAAGGAGGCCAGGTCACTTTTGCCTTTGCCGCCCACTCCGATACCTGCAATGTTGAGTTTATCGCTGGGAGCTACGAAGCCTTTGCCGAGTACGTGGCGGGGTACTATAAAGAAGCTGGTGGCGGCCAGAGACGAGCTTTTCATGAAGTCGCGGCGGGTAGTACTGGTGCCGGAGGTAGTTTTCTTTTCCATAAGATGGGGAAAGGGGGTAGGTTATAGTTAAGAGTTGAGAACCGATGGAAAGCAATGACGTACTGGGGCACTCGACGGAAAAGGTACTTATACTCAGGAATATGAATTCAGAAGCATATTCTAGAAATAAACTACTGACACGAACGCGGGAAGGACTAGTCGGTTGACGAAATTATTTTTTCTGAAAGCACAACGGCCACAAACAATTTGAGCCGATAGAGGTAACTAGTAGAGTACGTATACAGGTAGTCAAACAAGGCCGCACATTATGAAGAACTTACTGGTTGCCGTCGACATTGATGATGAATCCCGGGCGTTAGTACGGATGGCCTCTGAATTGGCCGAAAAGCTTGGAGCCAGGGTATGGATCGTACACGTTACTGCCGCCGAGCCGGACTTTGTCGGCTACGGCGTGGGACCGCAGTACATACGTGATATGCGGGCGGAGGATATCCGCGATGAGCACCGCTACCTGCAGGAGTATTGCCGGAGCCTGGTGGATAGGGGCGTAGAGGCGGAGGCACTACTTATTCAGGGGCCTACCGTAGATATGATCCTGCTGGAAGCGCAGAAGCTGGAGGTAGATATGGTCATCATCGGCGCCCACGAACACGGTTTCCTCTACAACGCCTTCTCCGAAAACACCGCCCTCGCCCTGGTCAAAAAAGCCCGCATCCCCATTCTGACGGTACCTCTTTAGGGAATGCTGAATTTTGAATTATGAATGCTGAATAGAGAATAGATAGATCTAAAAATAAACGGACTGCCCATGCTATTATGGACAGTCCGTTTTGACTTTTATCAAAGTATCAAGGGAAGTAGACTCCTTGACTGCTAATTAATAATTCAGAATTCATTCTCCTACATTCTCAAACTACGCAGGTAGGCGATACTGATGGGTACCTGTGTATTAATATTCGGACTTTCGTCTTCGATATAGTAGTACTTGATACTGCTTTTGTCAGCGGCCTTCAGGATGGTCGGCAGGTCCAGCTGACCGGTACCCAGGGCTACGTCATTCTCGACCGGTGTACCACCCGACAGGTTACCCTGCACGCCTTTCTTCAGGTCTTTCACGTGCATGAGCTTGAAGCGGTTGGGGTAGCGTTTCAGGATTTCAGCCGGGTTCTTACCGGGAAAGAAGGTCCAAAGTACGTCCATTTCAAAGCTTACGTACTTCGGGTCGGTTTTCTGTACGATGTAGTCAAACAGCGTCACGTCCTTACCTTTTACTTCAGAAGCTACCTCGGCCGGTACAGGCTGAAATTCGAAGCCGTGGTTGTGGTAGCAGAAGGTGAGGCCATGCTCGTCTTTCAAAGTTTTGCCAAAGCGGTTAAAATCCTCTACCGTTTTCTTGGCCAGATCCAGCGTAAAGTCTCCCTTGTGGGGGATCCAGGCTACCCGCACAAACTCTGCACCCAGGGTTTTGGCGTTGGAGGCTACCTCTCCGATCTTATTCTCCAGGTCCGGATAGCCTACACCGAAAGAAGTACAGCGCATGCCGCGCTCGTCAAGCATGGCTCTTATATCCTTCGCCGTACGGCCAAACAGGTTCGAGAACTCCATATTGGTTATTCCCAGCGCTTTAATTGTATCCAGCGTAGCACCTACGTCTTTCTGGAAGCTCTTGCGGTAGGTGTAGGAGACCATGCCCAGCTTCAGGTCGTTGGCTTTGTCGGTAAAGAGTGGCTTTCCCTTCTGGGCAAAGGTAGTACTGGCTATACCACCCAGCAGGAGGGCCATTACAAGAATCTTTTTCATACTTTCTAATAAAAGGTTAACAGTAGTCGGCGCTCAGCCGGTTTAACGATAAAAGCAGATTGTGGCGTAAATCTCCTGACAGTCTGCCTGCCTCCTTAGACGTAATGGGACAAAAGTACCCTGACAGGAAAGAGAGAGCAGTGGTGCGCGATCGCGCCTTCACTCACCTTTGCACCTGATATCCCAGTTCCCGATTGGCCCAGGGGATAAAGTAGGTAAAGTTGGGCGCATCGGTATGGCCGCCGTCGTGCTGCCGCCAGGCCAGGTTACCATCCAGCAGGTCGGTGTTGTACGGGGGCATCTTCTCGGTCTGGTAGCTGCCCGAAACGCCCAGGTCTTTGGCCCCGAGTAGCCTGAATACCGGTCCGGCTGCCACAGTGGCCATGTAGCTTCCCTGCTGATCGAGCCAGCGGGCATCGCCCTTTTCGGGGATACCGTAGCTGATAAAGGTCGGACGGGGAGCAGTCAGAGCAATGAGCTGATGAGAATCTACAGATAGGTCACAGCCGGTTTTGCGGCCGAAGGTGGCTTCCTCAGCCCCGTACTTTAGGTAGTTGCCGGCCATCCAGTGGTACTCGCCGCTACCGGTCAGGCTCTCGACGGCTTCGCCAAACACCCGGCGGTGCAGCGTGGTACCGCCTTTGCCCGATGAGCCAATCAGTCCGAGGGCAAAGCGGGGCTCAAAGGCCAGCGTCACCAGGGCTGCCTTGCCGTAGCGCGATACGCCTTCGATACCTACCCGTTTGGCATCCACCATGGGGTCGGTTTCGAGGTAGTCGAGGCCGCGGGCGGCTCCCCAGGCACGAAGGGTACCCCAGTCATCGGGTTGGCGAGGTTGTCCTTTATTAACCAGCCCGATAATACCCCGGGTTAAGCCCGCGCCGTTGTCAGCCTGTATACTGCCGGGATCAATGGTCGCATAGCCCCAGCCCGCCGCCAGCAGTTGCTGTGTGGGCGACGGCTCACCGGCCGACGGGCCGAAGGAGGGAGTAGCACGTGTAAAAGGCGAGTAGGCCGGGTACTGGTCAAAAATAGCTTTTAGTTCGGGATGCTCTTTGATGAGCAACTCCTTCAGGGCCGAGTTGATCAGCTCCATCTGCTCCGGCGAGGGCTGCGCAGGTGCCGGAAAGGAAGGCCGCCCGAACATCATGAGTACCGGTACGGGGCCTTTGACGTTGGCGGGTAGTACTACCATCATATTGATGTTGACATCAATCAATGAATAGTCGCTGTTGTCAACGTGGCCCACCACCTTTTTGGCAATTACGGGTATAAATCCCACCCACTCCCGATCTGTGATCTCCACCTTCCAGGTTACTTTCGGGATATTTTTCGGAAGCCGTCCGTACACTTCCCGCTCAAATTCTTCCACTATCTCCGGACGGCGCTGCTGCCACCATTGCTCCGGAGTCGTTACTTTCTTGCCGCTTTTGGTAGTAAGTAGTTCCGGCAGTTGCGGACACGGGTTGGCCAGTGCTTCGTCGTAATTAGCATGGTTGGGAGCCGACTCGTTGCCGCTGGGGCCCGGACGCAGCGTCTTAATGCCCAACTGTTGCATCATATTAGCGTGGTCCTGCCCGGCGGTGAAGGTGACCGGCAGCGGATAAGCGCTCTTTTTGGACTGCGTAGTTTGGGAAAAAGCAAAGGAGGCTGAGCCCAAAAGCATCAGAGAGACCAGGTAGATTTTCATAGTTGACTGGTAGGGAGAAAGACGTTGTTACGGCTGGTGTATAGTGTGAATAATGGTTTTGGAATAGGCTATATACTCTAAAAGCCGGAGAGCTGGTAGTTCTAGTATAATCCGGAAAAATTGTTGGACTATTCTGGTCTTTACTATTGTTTATCTCATTGATAGACAACGTATAATAAGACGTGAGCGGCCTCAGAAGCCGATCAGGAATGATCCTTTTGGAGATCCTGACGTTCACGTTTACTAACAACACAATGAAAAAAAACTTTATTTTCAGTGCGCTGCTCCTGGCAGCGGTTTTTGGTTTGACGGCCTGCGAAGACCATCGCGACAGCCCGGAGGCGGCCTTTCCTGAGCGGATTGAATTTGTGGCGGAGCGGCAGTATCCCGAGGGTATTGCCTACTCATCGCAGTTGGACCGCTTTATCATCACTTCTCTCACCCAGGGCAAGCTAGGTACCGTAAGTACTACTGGTCAGTACCAGGACCTGCTGTCGGCTCCTGAGCTGATCAGTGGCGTAGGGGTGAAGGTGGCCAATGGTCGTATATTCGTGGCCAACAGCGACAATGGAGTCTCGATCAAAAGCAGTCCGCAAACTGCCCGCAAAACGGCGGAGCTGCTGGTGTTCAACCTCAGTACCCGCACGCTGGAACGGCGGGTGGACCTGGACGATCTGGTACCGGGCGAAAACCACTTTGCCAACGACCTGGCTCTGGACCCTGCCGGTAAGGTGTACGTTACGGATTCGTTCTCGCCGGTAATCTACCAGGTAGATGCCAACGGACAGGCCAGTGTACTGGTACGGGATGAGACCCGTTTCTCAAGCCCGAGCTTTGGCCTGAATGGTATTGTGTACCACCCCAACGGGTACCTGATCGTGGCCAATACGGGAGCCGGTAAGCTGTACAAAGTAGACCTAAATAATGGTAATGCCGTAACTGAAGTAGGAGGCATCAGCAGTCTGCCGGGCGACGGTCTGACGCTCGTAGGTACCACCGACCTGTACGTGGTGACAGGCAGTGGAAGCCGGGTGGCGCTGGTTCAGAGTAACGACAACTTCGCGACGGCCTCAGTAGTGCAAATGGACCAAACCGGCTACTCCATGGCTACCACCAGTACCTATGTCAACGGAGATATATACACGCTCAACGCGCGCATCGGGGAAATAGGCGCAGCCATGGGCGACCCATCCAAACTACAATCCGATACATACAGCATTCAGCAGTTTAAGTAGAAGTTTAGCAGGAAGGGAGGAAGGAGGAAGGGAAGAAAGGAGGCGCGGTAGGTAGTAATGCTTTTGCGGTCTGGCAGTATTAGTACTTCGCGTTCTGTGTGATTTAAAAAGCAGGAGCCACCCCATTTTTTGTTAGGGTGGCTCAGGCTGCTCTTTACCAACTACTATTACAGCCGGTAATACTCCTCCCAGCCTTTGCGCGGCGCGGCTCCTTCGAGCAGGAAGTTGGCTAATGGGTTGTTGGTGATTTGTTTGGTTTCCCGGTCAAAAACCAGCTTCGTATTCAGCCTTTGCGCCAGTACTCCCAGAGCAAATACCTGGCTTAAAGGCCCGGCTATCTCGAAGGAAGACCGGCACTTTTCTTCGCCTTTGCAGGCTTTAAGGAAATTGGCGTAGTGGTTAGACGGGCTCGCCGGTACCACCGGTAGTCGGGAGGCCAGGTCTTTGGCCTTATCTTCCGGAATGATGGACAATGTACTGCCGTGCGAACCTCCCTTAAAAGTCAGGTCTTTGCTATAAATGATCTTGCCCGGGTTCAGCTTGGCCGGTTGCATTTGCCCGTTGCTGGGTGGGGGAATGTTGGGGTCCAGTTCGGATACGCCGTAACCCGCCGGCACTGCCGGAATGTTGTTCAGGCCGTCCTTCCAGGTTATTTCTACCGGAGGCATGCTACCCCGCGCCGGAAATTTGAAAGAGAGCGTCGTAGACATGGGGAAGAAAAAAGAGTTGTGGCCGTCCAGCATCACCGCGTCCACTTCATAGGGAAGTCCTAAGTCCAGAAACTCGTGGGCGGTATCAATGATGTGTGCACCCCAGTCACCGAGGGCTCCCATACCGAAATCATACCAGCAACGCCACTGCCCGTTCACAAAGTCTTTCTGATAGTGTAGGGGATGGGAGGTGGTGAGCCAGGTGTCCCAATCCAGCGTTTTCGGAATAGGTTCCGCTTTGGGGTAGCTGGTCATTTTGGGGTCCCAGTCGTGCCAACGCCTGCGGCTGTTCATGTGGGCCGTGATAGCCGTCACATCCTTGATGATCCCCGCATCCTTCCAGGCCTTAAACTGAAAGTAGTTGGCTTCCGAGTGCCCCTGGTTTCCCATTTGGGTGGCTACCTTGTACTTTTTGGCTCCGGCCATCATCAGCTCTACTTCCTTAAAGGTACGCGCCATAGGTTTTTCCACGTACACGTGCTTGCCCAGCGACATAGCCAGCATCGTGATCGGGAAGTGGGCAAAGTCAGGTACACCCACACTTACAGCCTCAATCTTGTTACCCATCTTGTCGAACATCTCCCGGAAGTCCTGAAAACGGGGTACATTCGGCAGCAGTTTCAATACTTCCAGAGTTTGGGGCGCCCCCATGTCCACATCGCAGACAGCCACGATGTTGGCTAGGCCCGTCGCGTGGAGGGCTCGGGTAATTTCACCTCCCCGGTTGCCGATGCCGATGCAGGCCAGATTTACTTTATCGCTGGGCGCTACGTGGCCCAACGGCTTTCCCAGTACCCGGGACGGAATGACTGAGACTCCCGCAACGGCTCCCAAAGCACCCGCTTTGACAAAATTTCTTCTATTCATTTTTTATTAGTTTTCCACTTTTGACCTATTGACGACAAAAAGTACCTTCTGCCCCCAAATATACCTACCCATTATCACCTGTTACCGCGCTTATACTTCTGCCCCGGTGAACAGAAGTCAGGGGAGACTTAGCGCTAGCGGCCAAAGGCCTGTTCTTTCTCTACCTCCCACCGCCCGTTGTGCTTCAGTAGCGTAAGGCTTTGTACATTGAAAGTACGCTCGTAGGATTGTTGAGAGAAGTAGGCCCAGGCATTACCGAATACCTTGCGATGAAGGTCTTTGAAGGCGACGGTCATGTGGGCAAGGAAGGGGCGATCGTCGGGCTTGATACCCAGTTGCTGGTGGAATGCTTCGGCCGTGACCTGGTAGCAGTTACGCAGCGCCTCATCCATGACTACATCCACAAAAATAACCCGTTGACCAAACCGATCAAATCCTTTGAGCTGTACCGGAAAGGGAGCCAGCCGGGAAGCGGCAGTTGCCATCGTTTCCCGTAGAGTAGGGACCTCCTCCGCCGATAGCTTGAATGGTGGGATGATGGTAATGTGCGGGGGCGACTTCATGGCGTGGCGGCTGTTAAACTGCTCCGCCGCTACTTGTTTGAATTGGGTCACTTCCTGCTGAATGGGTTCATCCGGCAGCAGCGCAACGAAGTAAAGTGATTCAGCGGCGGGTACAGACATGGCTTAGCAGGTTAGTTCTGCTGTTCTAACAAATAGCGGATAAAAGGGTTGGAGGTGGCAGTGAACCGGTTTATTGCCTTTCTATCAGGGGTAAAGAAGGTATTGTTTACGCATAGCCTTGTACTGCGTCAGGCCCGGCTCCCAGCTTGCGCGGATTTCTTTCTCGGATTTGCCATCTATAATCTGTTGCCGGAATAAGGCATTACCAACCAATCTTTCAATAACACCCATCTCTTTGCTTAGACTGGAGTCAAAGAACTTTTCCTTGTGGGGAGAAGCCTGGTACAGCTCCATGACCCATTGCAGGTTAATCTGTTTCTTTTGTCTCAGTTTTTCAATATCGTAGTTGCGCAGGTCAAGCCCGTAGCAAACCTGGTTCATGAAAAGCGGCGTTTCGGCCATGCCCTTGATACCGGTCGGGGTGAAGGAGAATTCGTATTTGCCTTTCAACTCCGGGCTACCCATTACGGTAAAAGGAAAATAAGTACCTCGCCCATGATTGAGGTAAGTACCCTCAAATAAGCAGGTAGATGGATACAACATAACCGCTTGCTGCGTATTCAAGTTGGGCGACGGACTTACCGGCAGATCATAAGGCATATCGTGGTGATAGTTGGCTACCTTAATGATCCGTAGGTTGCACTTTACCTTATTGGTCAGCCATCCTTCCCCATTAGCCATCTGAGCAAATTCACCCACGGTTAATCCATGGGACATAGGCAGCGGAAACATGCCGATCCCCGACTTAAATTTCATATCGAGTATCGGGCCATCAATCAGGTACCCATTTGGATTGGGCCGGTCAAGAATCAGCAATTCCTTTCCGTTTTCATGGCAAGCCTCCATCAGGCGCGACAGAGCATTGATATTGGTATAGAAGCGGCAGCCTACATCCTGAAGGTCATAGATCAGGATATCTACATTAGCCAAATCCTCTTTGGTGGGTTTGTTCTTCCGGCCGTATAAGGATACGATCGGAATGCCCGTGGCCTGGTCAGCTTCATCGGCTACGGCTGTACCGGCACTGGCTTTGCCGCGAAATCCATGTTCTGGACCAAACACCTTTACGATGGTAACGCCCAATTTTTGGAGACTATCCACCAGGTGAGTCCTGCCAATGATAGAAGTTTGATTAGCCATAATAGCTACCCGTTTGCCTTTCAGGTAGGGTACGTACTGATCCGTTTGTTCTGCACCGGTTTGGATCTGATCTTTTTTGGTGGCCACTTCGGTGACCGCAGCGGAAGGAGATGGACTTTTACCAACCAGGCAAAAGCTCAATAGAGCAAAAAGGGAAAGGAGAAGTTTCATGGCTATAATTCTGAAATTTGTGATAAAGTTGATAAGCCCGTTGTGCCGAACCTCTTACCTCTATTCGTCATTGATTATAAAAGACGCTTTCGCTCCATTTTAACGAATCCGGAAAAGGGAGACTGTATTGGGAAAAGTCGGACCAAAACATCAATATACTGTTTTTGGAGGGATCTTCTGCAGAAAGAATTACAGGAAAGGCCCTGCCCTCTACGAACCTCCATTTGTCCTCGGTAAAATGGACAAAATAGCGGCCATATTTGTAATCGCGATAGTCTCTAAAAAGCTGGCCCTGGTAGGAATACTGGTAGTGGAATCTTATAAAAAGTATCGAGGCCCTGGACTTGTGTACTTTTTCGATATTGATTATTGTTGCCGTTTCGTAGGTCTGATTTTTAATTATTTCTTTCTTCTCACGGGTACTCTTGAAACTCACATACATCGCTGGTAGGGCTATTATTATAAATCCCCACACCACCCAAAAATAGGCCCACTCAAATTCTGACCTATTTTCTTTAGGAACGCCTTCCATCATATCTTGCATACCTTTTAGAGAGTCAGAGTCGATAAGTCAGATTACATATGCTCCGGTTGGCTTTCTGCCTGGCCTGTACACCGGTTCAATGGAGTAGGGCAGCCTTGCGTCAGTACAGGCATTCTTTGTTCGTCAGACAGTACTGCCGCAAATTACTGTTAGCGCTAATGGCTCGTCAATTAAACGACTGCCTGAATTCCAAAGGCGAAACGTTTGTTTTGGCTTTGAATAATTTGCTGAACGACTGCGAATGTTCAAAGCCTAATTCATAGGCAATTTCACCAATGGATAACGATGTGGTGGAAAGTTTTTCCTTAGCATGCTGAATGAGCTTTTCATGAATATGCTGCTGTGCGTTTTGTCCGGTTAGCGTGCGGAGCATGTCGCCTAAATAGTTGGGTGAGAGATGCAGGGCAGCAGCTACTTGCTGGACAGTCAGCAAGCCTTTCTCCCCGGGTTCGCCGTTGGCAAAATAAGTGTCCACAATAGCTTCAAAGCGGGTTAACAAATCGCTCTGATTGTTTTTGCGGGTGATAAACTGCCGCTCATAAAAGCGGTTGGCGTACGCCAGCAACAGGTCAATCTGCGAGACAATAATGTCCTGTGTATGCCGGTCAATATGTCGGCATTCCTGGTCAATCTTGTGAATGAGCGCCACCATATCCTCCTCCTCAGCCGCGGAAAGGTGTAAGGCCTCATTCACCGCATAGGAAAAGAAACCGTACTGCGTAATGGTCTTTGCCAACGGGTGTTTCAGCAGCAGATCGGGATGAAAAAATAAGAGCAGACCTGCACCGCATTCCATAGTTGACACATCCAGCGATTGCACCTGGTGGGGTGCTGTAAAGCTCATCACGCCTTTGTCGTAATCGTATAACTGCTGGCCATACCGGATCTTTCCCTTTACATCCCGCTTCAGGGCAATACAGTAAAACTGGCTGATAAACTGATCCCAGGTGCCATCGGCCTGATACCGGCAGTCTTCAGATCGGGCTACGCTAACCAGCGGATGCAGCGGCTCTGGCAACGATGTGAACCGGTGAAACTGGGTGATGGTTTGAATATTGATCATGCTGTAAAATTACATTGAATTACGGTAAATAGCTGCTGTTTGCAGGCATGCCTGCAAACAGCAGCTATAGAGATGTTAGGTGTGCGACCCTTAGTCAAGCAAGCCCATGCTGAATTCGTCATACCGGTCACCGGTATCGATCCCAAGCGGCACAATGCCTTCCAGGCTTTTCATCTCCGTATCGGTTAGTACTACCGGGGCAGCAGCGATGTTTTGTTCCAGGTAGGCTCTGCGTTTGGTGCCGGGTATAGGCAAGGTACCTTTATGCAGTGCCCAGGCCAGCGCCAGTTGTGAAGGTGTAATGGCTTTCTCTTTAGCTAGCGCTTCAATGGCATGAAGCAGTTCCAGGTTCTTACCAAAATATTGCGGTTGGAAGCGGGGAATGTTGCGCCGGAAATCATCAGCTGGTAAATCGTCAATGCTTCGGATGTGGCCGGAAAGAAAGCCCCTGCCCAACGGCGAATAAGCTACCAAGCCTATGCCCATATCAGTCATTGCTTTCATGATGCCACGGGCTTCCACCGTCCGTTCAAACAGGGAGTATTCCGTTTGCAGGGCCGTGATGGGATGCACCGCATGGGCTTTCTGTACGGTTTCCGCCGACATCTCCGACAGCCCCAGGTAACGAACCTTCCCTTCTTTCACCAGTTCCGCCATCGCACCTACGGTTTCTTCGATGGGCGTGCTTTTATCCAGCCGGTGCAGGTAGTACAGATCAATGTAGTCGGTGTTCAGGTTTTTGAGTGATCGCTCTACGGATTTGTGTACGTAATCCGGCCTGCCGTTGATTTGCCAGGTCATCTGCCCGGCATCGTCAATTTCCCAGCCAAACTTGGTGGCAATGATGTACTGGCTGCGTTGCGCTCCTACCGCCCTGGCAATCAACCGTTCATTCTCCAACGGGCCGTATAAGTCTGCTGTGTCCAGAAAATTGCCACCCAGCTCGAAAGAACGATGGATGGTGGCAATGGCCTCCTTTTCCTCAGCGGGTCCATACATATGCATTTCACCTAAACCCGTCATGCCCATACAGCCCAAACCAATTTGTGGCACATTCAAACCCTGTGTGCCCAGCGCTACTTTTTTTAGTTGTTCCATGTTGTCAGTTTTAGACTACAAATATCCGGCAGCAGGCAACGGGTACTGTGTTCAAATCATGGATGGTTGTAGCTATATTACCGGTAGTTGGCAAGATGCTGCCTGGAGCTTCGACGGAGCACTGATCTTGTTGGCTTGTAATCTGTATTTTTGTTGAATGATTGATTGCAAAGAACCAGTCCCTCAATCATAAACCGATCGCTGTACATCAGCAAATGGGCCATGGATTGATTATCATCAGGATCAGTGCCGCCTATATCTGTACTGATCAGGATCCTAGGCTTCACAGGCACAGGAGTTTGTGCTACAGTGAAGGTTGTTAGAAAGCACAATGTGATAATCAAGATTGATTTATTCATTTACCATTCTATTAAACTTGAATAAACATGAAATTGGTAAATCTCGTGACGGGGGATCGTAATGTGTGGGGGTGACATTAAGACATGACGTCTTTTAATCTGCTCCGCCGCTACTTATTTATATGCAGTCATTTCCTGATAATTACATTGGTAATCTTAATTAAGTTTAGAACTGGTTACAACCTGCTCTTTCATGGTTGTCTGTAAAGTAAAGTTTCCAATCCATCTATTGTATTCTAATTAAAGATATATTCATTATATAGAAATTAGGTAGATATCGTTATTCGAGTTCTAATAATGATGATTCTTCATTAGATTTATTTTGGGTATTAACTATTTCGGCCATAAGGCCATATAAGTAAAAATGAAGCTTAACATTAACTTTACTTCCAATCGGATATTTATCGTAGTTTCCTTTCACTAGTCTTACTGTTAATTGCATAGACAAGACTTTTATTGTTTTATATCTTTCTCCTGAACTTTTAATAACTGCTGCTTCAAAAGTTGAAACGTTACCATCTGATTACTTCCATTTATAATGAAATTCTGGGTTGAGATTATGGAACTTCGTTTGAATTTTTTTAGATAGCTTCTGCCTTCATGATAATTTCGGTTATAGTTTTCTGCAATAAAGATAAAATAGTTATATCTTAGTGGATTGTCTTTTTCTAGCTGAGGGTTTGTTCGTGTTAACCTGAGAAGCTTTATCCTTGTATTTACATCATGTAAATTTCTTCCATATACCTTTAAAAGGAATTTAATTACTTCAAAGTTTTCTTGCATATACTCCATCTCATCAATATATGGCAAGCTTTTTTCATATTCTCCTAATTTTGTATAGTAATTGTAAAGTAATATAGATGCGTACGGTCTTAGTCTTACATTTTGATATAATTCATCTAAATATTCTTTGTAATCTCTATTCTCTATTTTTTCGTTCAAATAACTAGCATAAACTGTTTGTAAACTATCAATTCTGTCTATATCATAAGTTACTGTTCTATTAGCTAAGTCGAATAAATCTTCAATTAGAATCTGTTTTTGTACTTCGTCTTCGAGATCATACTCTATATGTTCAAGCTGCCAGATAAATAGCCTTATATAGTCGACATAGCTAAAAGCAGAAAAAGGGTCAAGTGTCTGTTTTAAAACAAATAGTTCTTATGTTCCATATGGAATAGAGTATTATAGATTACATATTTAATGTTTTAAACTTTTAACATATTTATGAACATTTCAATAGAGGCTTAGTAATTTATTTTACTTTAGTACTTATCTATGATGGTAAAATTATTATGGAGCTTATACCCCATCTTGTAGTTTTTTGAAATGATGATCAGGTTAAAATTTTGTTATATTCAATAATACTTTATGGGGTGCTGCGGTGACTATTGATTTAATTCATTATCTCTACCTCCCCCTCCTCAGCACCAGCACCCAGTCATCACCGCCTGCGGGAGGTGTAGCGGTCAGCTTTCCATTAGCCTTTTGGACCTTGCCGGAAGTAGTCTGGTTGCTGACGGGGTTGAACCACTGGGCGGTGTAGGTAGCGTTGGTCAGGTCATAGAGCTGGATGGGGGTGGAGGTGGGCAGGTAGGCGACGAGGAGGTTGCCGTCGTCGGTGCGGGATACCGATACGAAGTGGTTGTACTGCTTGTCACCGGGTTGCTCTACCAGCAGGTCGGGGGCAGGCTTGAGGTTCCACCATTCCAGTTGCCGCATGAATTTGGCCAGGTACCCTACCTGTACGCTGCCAGGGAGCTTCATACTCTCGTCCCAGCGGCTCATGCCTTCGCCCTTGGTGGCGTGGTTCAGGATATCCTCCCCTTTGCGCAGCCAGGGCCAGAGACCGTAGGCGCCGTAGGTAATCCCGGCGGTGGGAGCGTTGAGGATACTCCAATAGCTGGCGTTCCGGATATCAATGGCTTTGATGTTCGGGCTGGTTTCTTCGTAGACCGGCTCCATGTTGATGAAGGGGCGGGCGGGCAGCTTGTCCCACATACGGGCTACGGGGCCTTTTGTCATAAAAGTTACGGCCCGGTCCGAGCGGTTATGACCAGACTGGTACCCAACAATATCCAGCCAGGGCTCGGAGGCGTATATCTCACCAATCCAGGAGCCGCCGCCAGGGTGCTGGGCCACTACGCCCGGCGGTCGGGCGTTCCCTTGCTCGTCGCCGAATACACCCCGCCCTATGCTTTTCCAGCGCTGCTCGTACTGATCAGTGTACTTGCCGTCGCCCCCCAGGATCCAGATCACCTGATTACCACCATAGCGCGCTACCATGTAGCGGGCCAGCAGGATGGCCTCCTCTTCGGGCAGGTAGTAGCCGGGACTCAGCTCGCGGCCCTGCGAGGCGGGCAGCGCCCACAGCAGTACGGGAGCAGCCACCAGTCCGTACTCGTTGATCTTGTCTACCTTGCCGTCGAGGTGTTGGAAAAAGGAAGGATTGATGCTGATCTTGCCACTGCCCTCGATGGCCACTTCACCGCGGCTGTTCTTGTCGCCGCCGCGCCACTGGGTCGTCACGAACTGGATGACGCTGTAGCCGTTCTGGGCGCGGTGGGCCAGGTACGTATCCCACTCCTGTTCGGTGGATTTGAGGGTACCGTTCCAGGCGGTACAGGCGGTCCAGAAGAAGGGGGTACCGTCGGCGTGCGTCAGGTGGTAGCTGCCTTTAGGGCGTACAATGCTGCCGTGCTGGTAAATGTCGTGCTTGCTGGGGTTAGCAGCTACCTGAAAAGAACCCCGCTGGCGGTGGAGGCCGGTGTTGGTGGTGTCGGAGCAGAGGGATTCCCAGGTCCAGGTACCGGTTTCGTCCGGGGCCATACGTACTTTCCAGTTGCGGGCTCCGTCCCAGAAACCATGGATATTTTTGGTACGTCCGCTGGGTGAAGTAAAGCGTATACTGAAGTTGCGAACGTTGTAGATTGGGTTTTCGTAGTCTTTGCTGCTGGTAAAGCTGTGCTCGTACCGGGACCAAAGGGGAGTCTGGGCGAGGGCGGAGGTGAGGCTGAAAGCAAAGGCAAGAATAAAAGTGAGTAGTTGTTTTTTTAAGATGGGTGTCCTCATGGGAATAAATAGTACAGAAAAGGGAAATGTTCCTGTTATTGAAAGTCAACTTACCTGCAGGCTTACCCTGCTCGACAGGATGATTTTTAGGGAAGGTACCGTCCTTGCCAGACCCGGTTTTTAAGTAACTTTTGTTGCTGATCTAAATTTTAATTTCGATGGCTTAATGCAGAAGGTGGCTCCAATATAGTACCTGATAGCCAGCAGATAATATTTAAAAAAATATGTTACTTATATAGCAATAAAAGATACTTATAGTATCTTTGTCGAACTATTTTGGAGGCGCGACCAGTTTAGTCCTTAATTTACAGCCTCCGCGCTCAATGCAGCTATGCTTTAAAAGCGGCGCCAGGTACTTTGGCCAGGTATGTTTCACTGGTGTAGTTCACTTTTTCTGCATAGTCTACATTCTCTTTTCGGATGACTCACTTCCTGCTAGTGAACAGTGAGTCCCGTTGTCTGTATGCTATATAGGAATATTTTCTTCAAAGTGGCTGCTTTTACTCCTGATTCTTGTCAGGTACTTCCTTAAGAAGTATCATCATCATAGGGTGATATACTTCCTGAATGTCTTCCGGGTTTTATACTGAATTTGTATGTATCACGGTATCTGCAAATTTAATTCTATGACTACCAATGAAGTGCATCACACTAAACCAATGACGAAACCTGCCTTACCTGCTCCTAAACGAGACCCGGGTGGGTTAATGTTGCTTTTTTCCTATGGGAGAGACTTTATTGAAACGCACCGGATCGTAGTACTACGCAGCGAGAGAAACTATACTCACATTTACTTTTACAATGGTGGCGAACACTTATCTTCCTTCTCCTTATGTTCTCTGCTCTCAAAACTTCCTCCTGATGCATTTATCCGCATCCACAATGCTTATGCAGTAAACAGGGCCTACATTAAATCTGTAGGTAAAACCTGTGTAGTGTTGATTGACGGTAGCCGGTGGGTAATAAGCCGACGAAAATTAAAAGAGGTCCACTCCCTACTTGCCTCCACGGGTAACTGATTGATTTATATACTTCCGGAGGCTGCACTACGTAGAGAAAGATTATATCCTAATCTATTCTGACATGCCCTTCAAGACTAATCTATCCAAATGTTTTTCTCCATTCTTCACTATGGAAATTTTTTATTCAACCCTAAATAAGGAGAAGTATGCCGGCCAATTGTCCTTTTCCTATTTTATAATAGTCTGTCTCATTCTTTGTTTGCTGGGAGTTGGGAAAACGAACGCTCAAGCCTTGCTTCCTTACAAGTCGGTCTGGAAGTATGCCCCCGAGAGCAATACCGCTCCGGCTGCCAGTTGGAAAACAGCCGCCTTCAGCGATGCCGGCTGGGAAAGCGGCCAGGGCGCCTTTGGTTTTGGCACCCACACCTATAACACGCAGCTCGAGCGGGGACCGGGCAACAGCACGCCCAACTACCCGGCCTTTTATTTCCGCAAGACCCTCAGTATTGCCGACGCGGGAGCTTACAGCGGCTACCGCCTGCGGGCCTTCCTCGACGACGGCATCGTGATCTACGTTAACGGGGTGGAGGTAGCGCGTAAGAACATGAACCCTAACCCCAGCGACCCCTACACCCGCACGGCCGGCGACTCGCTGACCATCGACACGCTGCTGAGCGCTTCGCTTTTTCAGAGCGGCAGCAACCTGATAGCCGTGGAGGTACACCAGGTCGGGGAGACCAGCTCGGATCTACTTTTTGATCTGCAGCTGGAAGGAGTTACTTCGGGAGGTGCTCTGCTTCCTTACAAGTCGGTCTGGAAGTATGCCCCCGAGAGCAATACCGCTCCGGCTGCCAGTTGGAAAACAGCCGCCTTCAGCGATGCCGGCTGGGAAAGCGGCCAGGGCGCCTTTGGTTTTGGCAGCCATACCTATAACACGCAGCTCGAGCGGGGACCGGGCAACAGCACGCCCAACTACCCGGCCTTTTATTTCCGCAAGACCCTCAGTATTGCCGACGCGGGAGCTTACAGCGGCTACCGCCTGCGGGCCTTCCTCGACGACGGCATCGTGATCTACGTTAACGGGGTGGAGGTAGCGCGTAAGAACATGAACCCTAACCCCAGCGACCCCTACACCCGAACGGCCGGCGACTCGCTGACCATCGACACGCTGCTGAGCGCTTCGCTTTTTCAGAGCGGCAGCAACCTGATAGCCGTGGAGGTACACCAGGTCGGGGAGACCAGTTCGGATCTACTTTTTGATCTGCAGCTGGAAGGCAGTACGTCGGTAGTGTCGCTGTTTAGGTATCCCTATCTGCAAATAGCTGCCCATAACCGGATGGAGGTCTGGTGGAATACTACGATTCCCAGTACGGCTACTGTGCGGTATAGTACCAACTCCGACCTGAGCTCGGGCTTTACGGAGATATATGTTTCGAAGGTTGATACGCTGCACAGGGTTATTCTGAAAAACCTGAATCCGGATACGAAGTACTACTATAGTGTTGGCTATAACAGCGGCAATGCTTTTCAGCAGTTGCAGTATAACCCCGCAGCTACCTTTTTCAGGACCCTGCCGGACCCTACTGATACTACGCATACCATGCGGTTCTGGCTGCTGGGAGACTCGGGTGCCTCCCGACCGGATAATCCGCGGCCTTATAAGGTCCGGGACGCGTACCTGGCCTATCTTAATTCCCGTAATAATCCGCAGGTGGATGGAATCTTGTTTCTGGGAGATAATTCCAATACGGTCTACGAAGGCTACCAGCCCGCCCTGGATAAAACCCTCTTCAAGTTCTACGGGCGACCCGAAGACAAACAACTGCTTTCATACATGCCTTCCTGGACGGTCATGGGGAATCACGACTACAACCACCACGGCCCCTATGTTCATTCCGATGGGTTGACGTATACCATCCGGAAAGCTTACCATAACCAGACCGCGGCCAGTTATACTGCGTTTGCCTTTCCGGACAGCGCCCAGATCGGCGGAGTGCCTACGTATAATAAGAAGGGGTACTACTCCTTTAACCAGGGAGACATCCACTTTGTAGTGTTGAATCCTTACCTGATTGAGGATCTGAATAAGAATGATATCTGGTTACAGCCAAGTTTTAGTGGTACTCATGAAATATTCAGTAAGCATTCCATTGCCCAGGACAATACGTATGACACGCCCATTGACTCGCTGCCCCAGGTAAAGTGGCTGAAAGAGGATCTAAGTGCTAATACGAAAAAGTGGACGATCGTTACTTTCCACCTGCCGCCCTTCACCACCATAGGACATTTTGAGCACGAACATGATATAGAAAGGGTCCGGGAAAGACTACTGCCTATTCTGGAAAAACCCGAGTACCGTATTGATGCCTTGCTTGTATCGCACTCACACGCCTACCTTCGGGCTGGGATGATCAGGAAAACAGGTACGCAGCCCCGTAAAACAGATTTTGTTCAGTCTGGAAATCTGGGTCGTTATCCGGCTTCTCCCCCGCACATCAAGACCAATGCCGAAACAGCCTACACGTACCTGATGTTAGGATCGTCGGGTAGGGGCTGGTATGTTAGCGAAAGTCAACAGGATGCCGGTTTTAATGATGCGGACGCGGGAAAGGTCAAACATCCGAGCACCTCTGAGCTACCCCTGGATAATCTTACCGGAGATAATTCAACCGCCTTTTACCACGTTACGGGAGGCTCTATAGAGCTACTGTTCAGGGAAAACCGGCTGGATGTTAAGTATATCAAGGAACTGGATGCCTCACCTAACTACTTTGTAGCCGACTCGTTTGTGGTGATGAAGGATGTAAACAAAACGACCACCCTTAACACGAATGCTGGTGCTCCGATAACATTAAGGGCATCCTGGGTAGGTAATTATCAATGGACATCATCTGCATCGCCAAACCAACCCTATCTGGCCACCAGCCGAACCCTGACTGTGTCTCCTACCGTAACTGCCACCTATTATGTGCGTGACGGATTCGGGCATCTGCAGGATACTTTTCAGGTTAATGTACTGAATCAGACTGTACAAAGTTTAAAGTCGGGTAGCTGGCACGACTCAACTACCTGGAGTTGCAACTGTATACCTAACCAAAATCAGGAAGTACAAATTAATTCTTCACATACGGTAACCATTAGTACCGGAGATGCGACGCTCAAGAAGCTTATTATGAGCGGGGGGACGTTACAGTTTCAGAACGGACATAAAATTGTGTATTGATTGTACGTTCTAAGCTGTGAATTGATTTCAAAGTACAGTATGCAGTAGGAAGTCTGTAGTAGTCAGCCCTGTTTAAACCTTGTTTAAACAGGGCTGACTACTAACAGGATTAACCTTCTACAATTCCAGCCGCTGCTGGTCTTTCAGCAGTACTGCCCGTAGCTTTTCGTAAGGGAGCTTCTGGGGAGATACCTTGTTGTCAATGGCCAGTACCGCCGCCGAGGCCGCTGACTGTCCCAGGATCATGAACACGGGTTCCATGCGGATGGAGCCATAGGCAATGTGCGAACTCGACATGGCTACGGGTACCAGCAGGTTGCTGCACTCCTTTTCCTTAGGCAGGATAGAGCCGTAGGCGATGGAGTAGGGCTTATCAGGATGTACCCCTATGTCGCCTTCGTTCTGTACATAGCCTTCCTTGGTCACGTAGCGCTGCGCGTTGTGGGCGTCCAATGCGTAGGAGCCCATGCCAATGGGTTGAGGTACCTCTTTCTTACCCAGCGTGTGCGGCTCAGTCATCACAAATTCACCGGTCATGCGGCGGGCTTCGCGCACATAAATCTGGTGGGGCCAGTGGCCATTGTCTTTGAACTCATCCTTGGGGAGTCCCCACTGTTGCATTTCTTTTTTTACGTCCTCAGGCATACGCGGATCATTCTGCATAAAGTACAGCAGGCCCTTCTGGTACAGTTCGTGGTCTTTAATGATCGCGCGACGACGTTCGTAGCTGGCTTCGGGATAGTCGTAGTTCTTGCCGATGTAGTCGGTGCTGAACGGGCCGTGGTTGTTGGTGTCGGTCTTGCGGTTGGGGATGGGGTCGTACTTCTGGAAGGTTTCGCGCCAGCCGGTATCATACACCCGCAGCAGCAGCTCGTAGCGCGCCGGGTCGTAGCCTTCGGGCTTCGGGAAGGGGATACGGTTGTCGGGATGGTTGCTCATGCACAGCCGGAAGCAGTACGCCTGGATCTTGTTATCGCCGGTGCCGTTTTCGGCAATGGGCTCGGAGGAAATCTCGGGTAGTAAACCACTTTTGGGGTCGCCAGGTACTTTATAAGGGCTTACAGGCTTCTTGAAGTGGTGTCCGTGCTGAAATACGCCCGCCTGCACGCCATTCCATTTTTCGCCGTAGACGCTGTTGGCCTCACGACCCACGTGGAAGCTGACACCCGCGGCGGCCATCAGATCCCCCTCGTAGGTAGCGTCGATGAACATCTGGCCCTGGTAGGTATTGCCGCTCAGGGTTTTAAACGATTGTATGGCTGTGCCCTTTTTGGTTACACCCTTTGCCGAGCGGTCCAGCCACTCGTCGCGGTAGACGGTGATCTTATTTTCTTTAACGAAATCTTCAAATACCTGCTCGGCGGCGTGCGGTTCAAAGATCCACATGGTGCGGTTGCTGCCGTCCATGGCGGGAGTACCCTGGCCCTTATTGCCATATTCGGACTGCTTCTGCCAGGTCCAGTTTTCGGGCTGCTGGTAGTGCTGGTAGAGGCGGTGATAAAACTCCCGTGACAGTCCCCCAATCACCGACTTGTTACCCGTATCAGTAAAGCCCAATCCACCCGCCGACAGTCCGCCCAGGTGCTTATCCGGCGACACTACGATCACGGACTTGCCCATCTTCTTGACCTGGACAGCGGCGGTAATGGCCCCGGAGGTACCACCGTAGATAATGACGTCGGCCCGTCGGACGGCAGTCTGATGAGTGACCTTGTGCTGCGGGTTATCATCTACAGTAGGAGAGGTAGCCGCTGTACATGCAAAGAGCAGGGCTAAAAGGGAGAGTGAATTTTTTATTCTCATAAATCAAGAATCTGGATTTAGTACTTAGTGACAGCTAGTTCAGGTTAACATGGGTCGAATCTGAACTAGCTGTCCTCTTATATAAGCTTTTAAGTGGATGACACTACTACCTGCGGAACCGGAAAAATACTGACGGCAGGATTAAGGTACTTGATGGATCAGTAGTTAGGGTTCTGTGTGAGTGCCGGATTAACATCTATTTCGGTCTGAGGGATAGGGAACAGGTAGTGCCGCTCCTCCACCTTAATGGTCGGGTTCTGGGCATTGATGGCGCTGATCAGCCTCTTGGTGCGGGCAAGGTCATACCAGCGGTGACCTTCAAAGGCCAGTTCCAGTCTTCTTTCCAGCAACACACTATCTCTAAACTCGGCCTGACTCAGTGTAGGAGCGAGTTCAGGAAGTCCGGCCCGGCTACGAATGCGGTTGATGGCGGTGTAGGCTTCGGGATTTCCGGCGGATATTTCATTAAGGGCTTCGGCGTACATCAGCAGTACATCCGCGTAGCGGATAATGGGGTAGTTGTTGGAACCGTCACCATTCGCGGTGGCAGATGGATCAAGGTACTTATATACATAGCCTGGAAAGGCAACGCTGGCAGGGGCGGCGGGAGTACTGGTGGCCGAGTACAGTCGGATGGCCACATTACGGCGCTTGTCATCTTCCCGGTAAGTTTTGTATAGATTCTCCGTAACTGGGTCGTCACCAAAGCCGGCGATGCCGTTGACGCGGTCAAAGTTAGGGCGCATGTAGCCCTGCATCCAGCTGCCTTCGCCAAAGCCTCCGCCCAGAGCCTGCATCTCAAATACCGCTTCTTTTCCATTCTTATTCGCGATCTGGAAAGCATCCCCGTAGTTGGCCCACAAGTCATAGGTACCCGAGTCAATTACTTCTTTGGCCTTGGCGGCGGCTTTGGTCCACTCCTGACGGGTCAGGTACACCTTGGCCAGAAAGGCTTTGGCGGCACCTCTGGTAGCCCGGCCACGGTCAGCCCCGGTGTAGGTAGCAGGTAGTACGCCTTCGGCATCCGTAAAATCTTGAATGATCTGGTTGTAGACCTCATCCACGGAAGCCCTCGGAACGGCTAGATCGTTCAACGAAGTAGTTTCTTTAACCACCAGAGGTACACCACCAAACAGACGTACCAGCGTGAAGTAGTAGAAGCCCCGCATGAATTTGGCCTCGGCTACGTAGCGATTTTTTAGGTCGTTGTCCATGAGTATACCGGGTACGCGGTCGATGACGGTATTGGCCCGGTTGATGCCCCGATAGACTGCCGACCAGAGTGACTGAAACGTGGTAGTAGCCGGGGTAAAGGTGTACTTGTCAAGGTCGTTCTTGGCCTGGTTCGCGGTAGATCGTCCGCCTCCCCATTCGGCATCGTCCGTAGCCTGATCCTGGATGATCCACATGATCTGACCGTATAGATCAGATGAGTTCAGTGGGTCATATACGGTACTTACCGCGGCCTTGGCATCTTCGGCATTTTTATAAAAGTTGGCTGGTGTAAAGTTGGATTCAGGCTTTTGCTCCAGTACATCGCAGGAGGTCAGTACCCATAGCGAAAAGAGAAAAAGGGTAGTCGACTTTTTCATATTTCAAATATTCTAGTAGTTGTCAAAAAGAAAGATATTATAGAAAAGGGCCTGCTTAGAACCCTACATTCAGACCAAAGAGCAGGGTCTTGGCAGCCGGGTAGCTGCTGTAGTCAAACCCCTGGCTGCGGCTGTCCTGACCAAAGCGGTTTACTTCTGGATCGTAGCCTGAGTACCTTGTCCAGGTGGCGTAGTTCTGCGCCGTTACGTACAGCCTCAGCGACTGTATGTTGATCTTTTTCAGTACCGACGGAGCCAGGTTGTACGCCAGCTGTACATTCTTCAGCCTCAGGTACGAACCATTCTCGATCTGACGGGTGGAGATGCGGTTGGCCGGACGGGTGGTAGAGGCCCTTGGAATATCCGTATCGGTGTTGGTAGGCGTCCAGCGGTTGAGCATGTCGCGGCTCTGGTTGGTAGTACCGTTGAGGTATTCCAGTTCAAAGCGGTTGGCATTCAGAATATCATTGCCATAGACGCCCTGCAGGAATACCGTCAGCTCAAAGCCACCGTAGGAGAAGGTATTGTTAATACCACCGATAAATTTGGGTTGAGCCCGTCCAATAATGGTACGGTCGTTGTCGTCAATCTTTTTGTCGCCGTTAAGGTCCAGGTACCTGCGGTCACCGGGTTTGCGCGCCTGTGGATCAGCCAGCGCTGCCAGTTCGTCGGTAGACTGGTAAAGGCCATTGGTGACGTATCCGAAGAACGAACCCAGTGGTTCGCCTACGCGGATAATACCTGAGCTGGTATTCTGAGCGATGTTGGCTACCTGTCCGGCAAAGATCTGACGGGTACCGCCAATGTCCAGCACCGTATTGCGGTTAGAGGCAAAGTTCAGGTCGGTATTCCACCGGAAAGCACCCACGAGGTTACGCGAAGAGATACTTAGCTCAATCCCCTTGTTCTCGACGCGGCCCAGGTTCTTGATAGCGCTCGAGTAGCCCGATGTACTGGGGATGGTCACGTTGAGCAGAAGATCCCGCGTACGCTTGAGGTACACATCCGCCGTCAGGGTAATCCGGTCATTGAGCAGGCCTACATCCAGACCCATATCCGCCTGACTGGTTGTTTCCCAGGATAGATCAGGGTTGGCAATCTGAGCTGGTCCGATACCCGTCGAAACGGCGTTGCCGAAGATATAATTCTGGGTACCCAGCAGCGAATAGGCCGGAAAGTTACCGATACCGTCCTGATTACCGGTCATTCCGTAGGTAGCACGTAGCTTCAGGTCGCTTAGGAATTTGACATCCTGCATAAAAGGCTCTCCTGAGATACGCCAGGCGGCGGCCGCTGAGGGGAAGTAGCCATAGCGTTTGTTCTCACCGAAGCGGGAAGACCCATCCGCCCGGAACGACGCGGTGAACAGGTACTTGTCGTACAGGCTGTAGTTGACCCGAGCCAGGTAGGACTGCAGACCCCAGGTACCTATTCCTGATGAAGGAGTCAGAGGTACCGAACCGGCACCTAAGTTGCCAGAGCCCAGGTTATCATTGACAAAGTTGCGGGCAGCTGCCCGGCTGCTCTCAAAGCGGTTGGCCTGTTGTGTGAAACCTACTACGGCACTAACGCTATGGGCTTCTCCAAAACTTCTGGAGTAGTTAAGAAGATTCTCGTTCAGCCAGGTTACTGATTCACCGTTATAAATAGCTGCGGAGCCTCCCTGAGCCAGGCCGCTGGATACACTGCGGGGCAGGTAAGAATCCTGCTTTTGCAGTACGGCATCTACTCCTAATAGTACTTTCAGACTGAGCCCCTCTATGATCTGATATTCACCAAATACATTACCAAAGGTACGAAAGGCGGTATTTGTGTTCTTTGATTCACGAGCCAGGGCCACGGGATTGTCGGCCGTGAACGTAAGGGCAGGATCATTAATCAGGTAAGATCCGTCGGTGTTGTAGACCGGTAGTATAGGGGGGAACTGTAAGGCCGCGATGGTAACCAGGCCCGCACTTCCCAGATCACCATCCGTACGGGACTGGTTAGTCAGGGTACGGTTAACGGTCAGGCTGTTGCCGACTTTGAGCCGGTTGGTCAGTTTCCGGTCCAGATTCAGACGGAGTGAATAACGGTCAAAATCGGAGTTGGTAACGATACCCATCTGCTTGAAATAGCCTCCTGCCAGTGCGTACTGGGTTTTGTCATCCCCACCACTGATTGATAGCTGGTAGTTGGATATGGGAGCCGAACGGAAGATCTCTTTCTGCCAGTTGGTACCTTCACCAAAGGCATCTACCTGCGCCTGCGTGTATACGGGCTGACGACCTTCGTTGGTATTGGCGTCATTGACAAACTGCGCATACTCACGGGCATTCAGCACTGGATATAGCCGGCGTGGCTCCTGCATACCGTAGTAGGTTTCAAAGTTAATAGACGAACGGCCGGCTTTGCCCCGCTTGGTGGTGATGATCACTACTCCGTTGGCCCCTCTTGAACCGTAAATAGCGGTAGAAGAAGCATCTTTGAGTACTGTCATAGTTTCGATATCACTCGGATTGAGGGTACTCAGTACATTAAAACTGGAACCGGTAGCCGCGCCATCATTCTTAAAAGGAATACCATCAATTACGTACAGAGGTTCGTTGTCTCCATTAATCGAATTACCGCCACGTATCCGGATGGTAGTACTTCCTCCGGGGGAGCCTGAGTTTTGGGTGATCTGCACGCCCGCCGCCCGTCCCTGCAGGGCCTGGTCCAGCGAGGTAACGGCTATCTTTTTAATTTCATCCACCGGCACCGTGGCTACTGATCCGGTCAGGTCGCTTTTACGAACCTGGCCGTAGCCTACTACCACTATTTCGTTGAGTGCTTTATTTTCAGGTTCAAGAGAAACCGACAGGGTAGATTGACTGCCTACCGGTACCTCCTGGCTCGAGTAGCCCACAAAGCTGAAAACCAGCACCGCATTTTGTTCGGGTACCAGGAGCTCAAAACGGCCTTCGGTATTGGTGGTGGTACCGCGCTGGGTACCTTTGAGTACCACACTGACCCCCGGCAGGCCCGCACCGGTTTCGTCGGTAACCCGGCCCCTGATGGTTTTATCAATACTTATATCATTTGCATTGGATTGCTGTCGGTCCGGTGTTAGTTCTGGTTCCGCTTTTCTTTTTCGTAGCAAGATCCGGCTTTCGATTACTTCATACTCCACATCAATGGGCTTCAGCACCTCATCCAGTACCGTCGACAGCTTGCGGTTGCTCACGTTGAGGGATAGACGTTGATTTGAATTGATCTTGGTGCTGTATACAAACTTTACGCGCGCTTCTTTCTCAATCCTATTCAGAACATCCTTTAATTCTAGCTTCTCACCAATGATGGTAATGGGGCGATTGAGTACTTCCTGAGCATGGATATCGTGTGCCATGGCCAGGCTACCGCAGATCACGAGTAAGAGCAATTGTGACAATGAGACTTTCATAACCTTCCACAGGTTTTTGGGGACCGGTAATGTTTTTTTCATAAGTTTACTTGTTTTTTAATTGGTAAGAATTGAGAAACAGTACCCTCCCACAGATTGGCGTTTGTAGAGGGTATTCCAGTAAGCCGAAAATGTGTCCAGCATTTTCGGCTTTTTTGTTAGCAGCCGTCGCCGTTGATAAATACCACAGTACCCCTTTTCTCGTAGGTAGCATCAATGGATTTACAGATCAGCTCAAGCTGGGTAAAAAGGGATAATCCGTTGAGATCGGCGGTGATGTGGCAGTCTTTGGCTTTTGGGGTAGAAATGACAAACTCAATCCCGTAGAGCTGGGTTAGCTGAGAGAGTACCTCGTCCAGCGAGACTTCCTGAAAGGCCAGGGCCGCGCGCACTTGTTCAACCGGTACCCTGGGTAGGGGATCTTCTACCAGGGTAGGCACGATGTTGCGGGTTACTTCGTCGTACAGTACGCGCTGGTTTTGGGTAAGGATCACGCCGTTGCGCTCGCGTTCCGGATTATCCTCCCGGGCATATACTGATACTTTTCCTGTCAGGACGGATACCTCCGTTTTCTTCCCTTGTTCGTTTTGCCTGATTCTGAAACTCGTCCCGAGTACTTCGGTAACCAGGTCACCGGCATGCACCACAAAGGGTTTGGTAACATCCCGTTTTACTTTAAAGAAGGCCTCGCCTTTGAGATACACCTCCCGTTTGGCCTGATTAAATGACTTGTCGTAGACCAGGCTGCTATTCTGAGAAAGTACTACAACGGTGCCATCCGGCAGTCCCACCTCCTGTTCGGATGCGAGGGTATTTTTTACTTCAATGCCCTGTTGCCCTTTGAGGGTGGTGGCTACTACCGACTCTGGCTGGTGGGTAGGGAGAGTAAAGAACCAGATACTACCCAGAGCCAGACAGGCGGCTATGCCCGAAAGCCATGCAAGCCTAACGGTGCGCGTGCTGGCTACGGGACGTATCTGCTGGCGGATATTCTGCCACATCCGCTTTTCAACACCCTTTTTTTGCTCACTGGGCAGGTCTACTTCAACCTGGTTGGCCGGTGAATTGTACCATTCCGACAACAGTTGTTCTTCCTGCTCGGTGGTTTTGCCTTCCAGGTAGCGTTTTAGTAGTTGATTGAATTCGTGTTGACTCATAGGTGGTGGGAGCTATAAACTACCTAGTTATCCGAGTGATATTCTTTGAGATTATCCTTCAGGAAGCGTAGCGATTTGGTAATGTGGTATTCAACGGCTTTTTCACTCAGATTAAGCCCTTTGGCGATCTCACGAACAGACTGGTTCTCGAAACGGCTGCGCTTGAATACTTCTGCACTTTTTTCCGGCAATTGATTCAGCACCTTCTCTACGGCCTCGGTCAGGTCGGTGAAGTTGATGATTTCGTCGGTATTGTGGTTCTGGTGGATCTCCTGAAAAATGAGGTACTCCTGGTACTTCCGGTAGCTGATCTGCGATTTGATGTAGTCGTACACCTGGTTTTTGACGGCAATGGTCAGGTACATGCCCAGGTGCCGAATCAGTACCTCCGAACGGCGGCTCCACAGTTTCAGAAATACCTCCTGTACCAGTTCCTCGGCATCTTCCCGAATGCCGGTTTGGTGGTAGGCAATGCAGTACAACTTATACCAGTACCGACGATAGATTTCTTCGAAGGCGGCCATCTGACCATCTCTAAGTAATCCTACCAACCGTTCGTCGTCTAGCTGTTTAAAAATCATGGTGGTAATGTATAAGGGCTTAGGTACCTGTATAGTAGAGGAAGTAGCTATTATCCCTAAATAATTTTAAAAAATAGTTGAATTATTTTATTTGGACAGGCGTAGAAAGGCGTTGGATCGGCTTCAGAGGGGGCATTCGAGTTGTATTTACTATAAAGAGGGTACTGATGGGGATTAGTATCAGTGTGTTTTTCGGGTTGCAATCTTCTAAGTTTTCCAGTAATCATTTATTAAAGTATTTCCTTTTCACTTCCTCCTTTTGGTAGCTACGAAATAACTATCGCACCTATAGAGAACCACCTTCCATGAGCGCCTTCAACCATATCCTGCTGGGATGCCTTCTGCTGTCCTCTTCTTCCCTGCTGGCGCAGATGCCCGCGCGAACGCCCGAGCAGGACAGTCTTATAGCTCGCACGCAACGCAAAACCCGCGCCGACCACCAGCACATGCTGGACCAGTTGGGGATTAAGGAACTGCGTCCCGGGGTGAATGGGAGCAATCCGCAAGCCCCCAATGCTGCCAACTACGACGAGACCAAAGCCAACCCCTTCCCGAAGCTACCTGAAAACCTGACGCTCAAAAATGGTCAGAAAGTAAAGACGGCCAAGGACTGGTGGAACCGCCGCCGCCCCGAAATTGTGGAGGAGTTTGACCGGGAGATCTACGGTCGTATGCCCGCCAATACACCCAAGGTACAGTGGGAGGTAGTAAGTGTCAGCGATACGGTCATAGGAGCGGTACCTACTAAAATGAAGAAACTCGTAGGGCACGTGGATAACTCGTCTTACCCCGACATTAAGGTCGATATCCAGCTCTCCCTGCTGACGCCCGCCCAGGCTACCCAGCCAGTACCCGTCATGATGGAGTTTGGGTTTGTATTTCCTCCGGGCTTCCGGATGCCCGCGCAGGCCCCTACCGGACCGGGTTGGCAGCAGCAACTCCTCGAGAAGGGATGGGGTGCGGCCGTACTGCTACCTACCAGTTTTCAGGCTGACAACGGCGCGGGCCTGACCGAAGGCATCATTGGCCTTATGAACAAGGGCCAGCGCCGCAAGCCCGACGACTGGGGTACCCTGCGGGCTTGGGCCTGGGGAGCCAGCCGGGCGCTGGACTACTTCGAAACAGATAAAGACGTAAACGCAAAGAAAGTGGGTATAGAAGGGCACTCGCGCTTTGGTAAGGCGGCCCTGGTGGCGATGGCTTACGAGCCGCGCTTTGCCGTTGCCTACATCAGCTCATCGGGGGAAGGCGGAGCTAAACTGCACCGTCGCAACTGGGGTGAGGTAGTAGAGAACGTAGCGGCGGCCAGCGAGTACCACTGGATGGCCGGTAACTTCATTAAGTACGCCGGTCCGCTGGGCTGGAATGACCTGCCCGTCGACTCCCACCAGCTCATTGCCCTTTGTGCGCCGCGTCCGGTCTTTATTGGTAACGGCGATAAGGGAGATGCCTGGGCCGATGCCAGAGGAATGTTTATGGCTGCGGCTGCGGCCGGTAATGTATACGAGTTATTGGGCAAAAAAGGCTTAGGTACCCAGGAGTTACCGGTTGTAGAGACTGAGCTGATCAATGGTGATCTGGCCTTTCGCCAGCACGCGGGCGGCCACTACCCCGGTCCCAACTGGCCTACTTTTATCCGATTTGCGGAGAGGTACTTCAAGTAGGGGATAGGTACTTGGGTAATAGCCTTAAGCATAAAAAACAGCCCTTGTCACCACGGGCTGTTTTATGGAGCGTGTTTTTCTTTATTTACAATTCATCAGGTACTTCGGTGTGGGTATTCCCCCAGCGAAGTACTTATGCCATAGTGCGTTTCATAATTTTAAAAGCCTCATCGTACTGTTTGTCAACTTTGTCCAGCGATTGTTTGACGTTTTTTGTAGCGACTTTATAGTTAGCATGTACCTGCATCAGGCGGTCCGAGATCTGCTGTCCGGTACTTTGCTCAATTTCAAAAGTCCAGTCGGCCAGGCCTAAGTCGTAGTACATCTGGCCTTTGATGGTGTCTTCGGGTTGGCGCAGGTAGAAGGCCGGAGTACCGTTGGCCGCCGCTATGATGGGCGAATGGCATTCAAAGCTAAGTACCGTATGCGCCTGCGCGTACAGCGAAGCGGCCTCGTCGGGATACCAGTAGCCATGCTTTACCACGTACGGTTTTACGTCATCAGGCAGAGGGTCAATCAGTAACTCGTCCATGATGTTCACCTGGTAAGTCATTTCGGGGCACACCACTATTTTGTTTTTTGTACTGCGTACCCAGGCTACCATGGCTTCACGCAGTTTGGCATGGTCAGTTTCCTTATGTTTGTCATTCAGCTCGTTGACCTGCTTTATTTTTTCGGCGCTCCAGCCCGCATTATTGGGATTGATTTTATAATAGGGCGTCATTCTGAGGCGGGGTACCACGCAGATAAACTTACGGCTTTCCAACTGATTGGCCTGCATGAATTCCCGGGCTTTGGCCTGATCCTGGATGTCAAGATCAAAGGTGGCATCCGGAGCAAAAGCAATGTGGTCGCCATGCAAACCGGCTTTTTTCAGTACCTCAATGGAGGCGGTTTCACGGGTAAAGATGAAGGAAGCATTCTGAAGAAGACTTTTCAGGGAGGGCGAAACACTGCCGATTGTCACGCCAAAAATCCCGAAGGGTTTGGCGGTCTGACGGTGCCAGGCTTCCAGGTAGTCGGCCGCTATTACCGAAGGACCCGAACCGTGCATAAAAAAGTCAGCGTCTTTAAAGGCCTGCTTTACCTCCTCGCTCTGCGGTTCAAATTCTTTATTAACACTGCCGTGAATAATCTTTAAGCCCGGATAGTGCTTCGTGAGCATATCTTCCACCCCCTGATTTTTACTTCTTTTCCACAGGATCAGGCGGGATTTGGGCAAACGCTCTTTCAGTAGTCCGATCAGACCAGGCGTGTGGGCTATATCCCCGATGTTGACGGGTTGCCAGCCGGACGTAATCATAATCACGGGCGCTTCTTTGCCCGAAGCTCCCAGCTGCTCCGCCAGCGAATCAACGTGTGCCAGCCCTGCGGCGGCTGTGAAGGCCCCGGTTTGGTATAAAAAGTCTCTACGGTTCATAAGGCTCAGGAGCTACGGGTTGAGGATGTTGCCAGTTTTTTTACCACGGCCATAGTTTCCTGCTGGCGTTTGGCTACTACTGCCATGGCGTCCTTTACTTTTTTTTTGGCGAGGGGATAGTCCTTGTGGATTTTTATTAACTCATCAATCATAGCCGAAGCGGGAGCCTGGTCAATGTCAAACAACCACTCGGGCAAACCGATGTCCCGGAACATCCATCCCTTGCGGCCATGCGCCACCGGACGGGCGTGCAGGATGGGTACCCCCAGCGCCAGCCCCATAATGAGGGAGTGGGGTTCCATGCCAAAAATAGTATGCGTCCGCGCATAGACCGACATGGCTTCGTCGGCGCTCCAGAAGGCCTCCCGGAATACTACTTTCTTTTTTACAGCTTCATCCAGCTGGTCATACAGCATGGTTTTTCCATACCTGGTTTCCTTTAGAGCTTCGGGAGCTATAAGTACCTGCTGGCCGGTAGTGCGTACCCAGTGGTTAATCAGGGCCTTTACCTTGTCCAGCCGTCGGTGGTCTTCCGCCTGCTTTTCTGGAGTAGCTTCGGGATTCATTAAGTTGCCCTTACCAGTATCGTCCAGGTGGGGGGTATTGGTTCGCAGTACCACCGTCAGGAACTTACCATCTTCCAGACCGGCTTGTTTCAGGTAGTCCAGCCCCCTGGCTTCGTCACGTACATCTATTCCAAAGCAGCCATCCGGGCCAAACTCCATGACCGGCGCTTTGAATCCTAATTCCTTTATAAACTTCAATGACTCCGTATCACGGGTAAAAATAAAGGAGGCCCGGCTCAGGACATCGCGGTAAATCAGGTGGGAAGGCGGGGCAAATTTGTCAAACGAATGCCCGTACAGTCCGAAGGGTATCTTGTTCTCGATGCAGTAGTACATGGGCGCCAGATTAGACATGGTACTGCCCCATTCGTAGTTAAACAGGCCATAATTCATGGACATACCCGAATTGTGAATATATACATCCGCCTGCCTGAAAGCGTCCATGACCTCTCCTTTGTCGTCGGGGTCGCCACTGGGAAAGCTGCCCTGTACGATTTTTACCTTTGGAAAGTTTTTGTTGATGAGTGCTTCGGTAACGGGTCGGGGAGCCGCGTGCCACAGGATAACCCGGGCTTCCGGAATATGGCGTTCCAGCAGGCGCAGGGTACCGGGCGTATGGCCAATATCCCCGATGTTTTTATCATTCCAGGACGAACGTATAAGTATAGTGGGATTTTTCTTATCGGAGAGAGCCGCGCTAAGTACTTCCGGCTTTTGTAGGTCGCTCTGCCAGAATAAGGGTAGGGCCGATAAAGCCGATTTTTTCAGAAAGTCCCGGCGGGCTGATTGAGCAGTAGTTTTCATAATCAGTAGTGGTAAGAAGCATCCGGTTGGCTTACCCTGACCGGATGCTTTATAAAGTAAGTAGAGTACTTGAAATACCGGTTTTACCTTCCTGTCAGGCGCCCGGATAGCCCGGATTCTGAGCAAGTTTAGCTTCCCGGTTGGCATCGATGGCTTTCTGAGGGATAGGCCACAACTCGTGGTAAGGTTCCATGGTAGCTTTGGCGTCCCAGTTGTATTTGGTAGCACGCTTGTATAGGAGTCCGAGGCGTACCAGGGTGCGGCGGCGGGCCTCTTCAATAGTGAGTTCGCGGGCGCGCTCATCCAACAGGTAGTCCAGCGTCACGTCAGCGGCGGATACGGGTTTGGCATTGGCGCGAGCCCTCACTACATTGATATCGGCGGCGGCATTCTGCATATCACCCTTGTGGATATACGCTTCGGCCCGCAGCAGGTAGGTTTCGGCCAGGCGCATCCGGATCTGATCGTTATTGGTCCGGCCCGACAGCGGGGCGGGAAGTTCCCCTTCTATTTTGCGGATCATGGGATAAAACCAGCGCAGGGTATCCACGGCGATCGAGGTGGGTGAACCGTCCTCGTTGGCAATGAACGCTTTGCCGTTGACCACAGTATACCGCGCTTTCTTGCCAAAATAGGAGGAGGACTTATCATTGTAATACCAGTCCCGCCGGATATTATAGTGCGAATTCCGCATGTCATTCTTGAAATTATCCTTCCAGATATCGTAGAAAAAGTAGTTGGTGGGACGGTTGCCACCCTGGCTTCTGCCAATGCTGTCACTGACCAGAATGCGCTTGTTGTCGGGAGAACGAACGTTTTCGAACTGCGGTCCCCACCAGCGCAGGTCATGGTTCTGGCCTTCGGCACCGCCTACGGTCAGGAATTCGTACTGAACAGCCCATATCGTTTCCAGGTTGCCCGATGAACGGTTTTGCTGATTGGTCCAGAACAGGTCCGAGAATACATCGCCGGGGCGGCTGGTGTTGCCGAAGCGCTTGGTCATGAGCTGGTACTGCCCGGACGAGCCGTCTATAACTTTGGTGGCGGCCGCTATGGCTTTGTCGTAGTAAGAGGCGTCTTTGGTTTCTATACCCAGGCTAATGTATACTTCGGTGAGCAGGTGCAGAGCGGCGGCTTTAAAAATCCGGCCATCTTTGGTGGGGTTGTTTACTACATTAGGCAGGTGCTCCGCGGCAAATTCCAGATCTTTTTTGGCAAATTCCAGTACTTCTAGCCGGGTAGCCCGTTCAAAGTCAAAGCGCGGTTCGGTTAGTTCCCGGTCTACGATCGGAACGCCTCCAAACAGGTTGACAAGTACATTGTAGGTAAAAGCGCGGAAGAATTTTGCCTCAGCCAGTACCTCATTCTTTTCATTTTCGGTCCAGCTGATTCCAGGGTCTTCGGCTCGTGTAATAATCAGGTTGGCATTTTTGAGCATATTGGCATACGCCCAGTCCCAGTAGTACACCACGACCTGATCGGTGGGGAGTACCAGCTTGTAATCCTTCATAAAGCGCCCGTCGGCTACGCCGCTGGTGGCTACGTCGGTACCGGTACCCATCTGATCGGGCCGGTCGAGGGTTCGTTCGTCACGGGCACTCTTGTGGAGCGCGACCAGGATGGTTTCAAACCCAGCCTTGGTAGTGAGCAGGTTTTCGGGGCTGAACCGGTCCAGCGGCTTTTCGTCCAGAAAGGATTCGTTGCAGGCACTCATCGTCAGGCCGAAGGCCAGAAGTATAAGCACTATGCGAATGGAAGGCGTTATTTTGAATTTCATGATCATATACTTTTCAGAGTAGATACTGTTATAATCCAATGATTAACCCAACGACCCAGGATTTGAGCAGCGGCCCGTTTGATACGTTACGCCCACCGGAGCCATGCTCGGGGTCCCAGCCATCCCAGCCGGTCCAGGTTTGGAGATTCTTGCCGCTTACATAAATATTGACCTTGTCCATCCGTACCTTGTCGAGTAAAACTTTGGGTACATCATAACCCAGACTGACATCCTGTAAGCGCAGAAAAGTGCGGCTTTGGTAAAAACCATAACCCAACGGATTGGGGTACCCGATACTCGGACGATCAGTCAGCGGATTCTCGGGTGTCCAGTAGGGCAGGTCCATCAGATTGGCCCGGTCGAAAAAGTTGTTTCCGTGGTTGAGCAGCGAGTTGCCGCTGTAGCCGCCCACGCGGGCGTTCAGAAAAAAGGAGAACGAAAGTCCGCCGTACGAAAGCCGGTTGGTGAGGCCACTCGTAAAGTCCGGCTGTGAGGAGTGAAGTACCTGCCGGTCTTCGGGGCCGATGCGCCCGTCGCCGCTGATGTCCCTGAATCTGACGAAGCCCGGCTTGGCTCCCGGATCAATGGAGTTGTCTTCCCCAACCTGCCAGATGCCGTCCCATACGTAGTCATAATTGGTGCCCTGTGGCGTTCCGATGAACCTTCCGTTGGAAATATCGTCGTCTTCTACTCCGTCGCCATCGAGGTCGATACCCGACAGACTCCTTATTTTGTTACGGTTCAGGGTAAAAACCAGGTTCGTGGTCCAGTTGAATTTGCCCTTGGTATAGTTGTTAGAATTAACCGTTACTTCCACGCCCCGGTTGCTGGTAGCGCCCACGTTGGTAAAAAAGGTTTCGTAGCCGGTCATGTTGGGAATCCGCAGGTCGAGCAGCAGGTCGGAGGTATTCATAGAGTAGTACTCTACAGAACCTGAAATTTTGTTTTTGAACAGGCTAAAATCCAGACCGTAGTTAGAGGCCACCGTGGTTTCCCAGCCCAGAAGGCGGTTGGCCATGGAAGTGGGCGTGATACCAATGCTGGTGGTACCGTTGTCCCCGAACACGTACTGATTACCAGATTGGGTCATGTTGCTGAGCGAAGAGTAGGGGGGAATGCCCCGGTTGCCGTTTTTTCCGTACGAGTACCTTACTTTCAGGTAGCTGACCCAGGGTAGCGAACGAATGAACTCTTCTTCGGACAGGAGCCAGCCCAGGCCCACAGAAGGGAAATTTCCAAATTTTCGCTCGGAGCCAAAAGCTGAGTACCCATCCCGGCGGATGGTAAAGTTAAAGAGGTATTTTTCCAGAAGTCGGTATCCAATACGGCCCATGTAGGAAGTAGCCTGCGACTCGGAAGCACTGGTAGACACTAATTGATTTTCGCCGATACCCAGTCCGTTGTACGACAGGGCATCATTGAAAATATTGTTACTCGACAACGAAGAACCACTTTCGCGAGTACGTTCAAAGCTTTGCAGCAAGGTCACATCCAGTTCGTGGTTATCGCCCAGGGCTTTGTTGTACTTCACAATGTTTTCCAGGGTAATGTAATGGTGCCGACGGTTGGCTTTGCTGCCGCTGGCCAGCCGGAAGTTGTTGTCGCGGGGCTCGTTGACGGACGGCGTAAAGTTGGCATCGTCGTTATACCGCAGGTTATTGCCCAGGTTCAGCCGGTACGTAAGGCCCGGAAAGGGCAGGTTGATATCTGCGTATACATTGCTGAACAGAGTATTGGATACACTCAGATGATCGTTACGTACGGTACTGAAAATCGGGTTGGGCGCCAGTCCATCGTCCATCGGCAGGCTTTTCAGTTCGCCGTCGTCGTAGTACAGCGAAGAGAAGGGACTGAGATAACTTGCACTTTCGAAATTAGCCCGGATACCCGAGTAGTCCTTGATGGTAAAGCCCGTGTGGGTACCTATACTCAGCCAGTCGGTTATGGTCATGTCCAGATTGAGTCGGGATGAAAACCGGCTGAAATTGTCCCCCATAATTCTCCCTTTCATGTTGGTATAGGAGCCTGATACATAATAGTTTACTTTTTCGGTCCGTCCCGACAGGCTTAGTTCGTGGTTGTACATGGGGGCATCCTGCGATATTGCCACCCAGGGATCAATGGTACGTCCGGCCGCCCTGTTTGCCTCCTCAATGGGGTTCAGGATCAGGGGGCGACCCAGAAAAGCCGCCGCGTCTTCCTTCATGGTCAGGTACCGGTCGGGGCCCATCATGCGGGGAGTTTTGGCAAAGTCTGATAGGCCAAAGTAGGTATTGTAAGTTAACTTGGGGCGGGAGGTAGTACCCTTTTTTGTCGTAATCAAAATAACCCCGTTGGTAGCCCTGGACCCGTATATGCTGGCCGAACTGGCATCTTTCAGAATGTCAATGAACTCAATATCATTGGAATTTATATCCGAAAGCCCTCCGGTATAAATAATGCCATCCAGAATGATTAACGGCGCGTTACTGGCCAAGATGGACGTATTTCCCCGTATCGTGATAGAACCGTCCGCACCGGGCCGACCTGTATCGACCACGGTTACGCCCGCCACTGAACCCCGCAGGGCCTGCGATACATTGACGTTGGGATTGGCGGCGTTGAGTTTGGGGTCCACCCGCACTACTGCCCCGGTCAGGTCTTTCTTGCGCTGGGTACCGTAGCCTACTACTACCACCTCGTTCAACGCTTTAGTATCAGTTTCCAGGCTAATGTTGAGCTGCTTTTGATTTCCTACGGCAACCTCTCGGGGCATGTACCCCACAAAGCTGAACACAAGTACTGCATTTTCGTCCGGAACGGCTAGCGAGTACTCTCCGTCCGCATTAGTAGTGGTACCGCGCTGTAACCCCTTAATGAGAATGCTTACGCCCGGCAACGGCTCATTGTTTTCGGAGGATGTTACCTTTCCAGAAACTGTAAGCTCGGCGGCTTCGTAGGCAGCACTGCCCTCAGTCATCGAAAGCGGGGAAGGCACAGTATGCTTTTCCGACTGCATTCGGGTGTCAGCCTGGCTCTTTACTTCCGGAGCGGGTACCTCCCGGTCGGGTTTTGCTTCGGTTATGACGTAGGTACCCTTCCGGATTTTCTTGTAACGCAGACTCGTCGACCGAAGGATAGCTTCCAGGTTACTCTCTACCGGCAACGAGTAGTCAATGGATTGGCCAGTGACGGTGCGGCTGCTAATGAGCCGATCTTCAAACACAATTTCAATACCGTAGTGCTCCTGAAGGGAAAGCAGAACAGTTTTAAGCTGGACAGATTTTTGGGCTGGTGTAGTCGGCGACCGCTGCTGGACAAAAGCCAGAGTCTGCGAAAAGGACGACGGGGTGAACTGGCAGGTCAGCAGAAGAACCAGGCTAAGGTGTCGGGTTAGGAGTAGTAGTATATTCATTGGTAGATCAGATTGATGCTTGATTCAGAATTGTGCAGGAATAGCTTGTTCTTTTCTTTTCTAATGTGCAGGTCCAGTACTTCTTTCAGTATATCCAGCAGGTCGTCAGCGGTTTGGGCTTTGAAATTGCCAGTGATAGTACGTTCCGCGATTTTGGAGTCCGCTACGTGTACGATTACCCCAAAGTTTTCATGGAGCAGTGCGCAGATTTCCTGCACCGAGGTATTGTTAAAGACAAAGCGCTGCTCTTTCCAGGCCGACTGCAGTTCCGGCTTTTCGATTTTTTGCAGCGTAAGCGTTCCTGCCTCGTTCATAGTGACCAGTTCGCCGGGCTTCATGAGCAGTTGGCGTTTCCGGGTGCCCTCTGTATAGTCCAGGCGGATTTTTCCCCGGCTCAGCGCTACCCGGGTGGCCCGGGGGCGGGCATAGACAGTAAACTCGGTGCCTAATACCTCCACCTGAAATTCATCGGAGGTGCGGACCACAAAGCGACGGTGATCGTGCGTGTGCCGGACCGAGAACTCTGCCTCTCCTTCCAGCAGTACTTCTCTGGTGGTACCATCAAAGGCAAAGCGGGGTACCAGCAGGTTGGAATTGGCGTTAAGGGTGACGTGGCTACCGTCGCTCAGGGTGAAGGCGCTGGTCTGTCCGTAGTCGGTCTGGTACGTTTTGTAGAGGAGCGGTTTACGAAGTAGCCATCCGCTCAGGCAGAGCAGGATAGTTATGGAAGCTGCCACCTGCCAGTTGAAGTGGGGGAGCCGCTGAACGGTTGGTATCGACCTTAATGGAGGAGAGACTTCTTTCTCCTCCTGCTCATCAATGCGTTGTAGCAGAGCAGAAAAAGCTGCTTCAGAGTCAGGGACGTATTGAGGTTGCAGCAACTCCCATTCGAGGAGCCAGTGGTGAAACTGTTCCCCGTTCACTTCCTGTTTCAGCCATTCATCAACGGCCTGTTTTTCGAGTGGGGTCGCACGACCCGACAGGTACCCAAAAAGTATATGTTTTGAAATTAGATGTTCCATGCTTGTAGTGGTTGCGGGCTAATGACTCTCCGTAAGAGATTTTCCCTTAGTGTGGACAGGTTTAGCAGAATAAAAAGAGTAGGAGCAGGAGCCATTCGCCTCGTAAAGCATCGCGCAGGTGGCGGAGGGCTTTGGATATATGGACTTCTACGGTCTTAGGCGAAATCTTCAACTCCTCGGCTATTTCGTGGTACTTCTTGTTATCAAAGCGACTCATCAGAAATACCCGCTGGCACTGGGTCGGAAGCTGGGCGATGGCTTCATTGACTTTCAGAAACAGGTGGTTGTACTGGATCTCGGTCTCGGGAGTCAGCTGTTGGGAGTCAGGTTGATCTTCGCTTGAGGTGTCCAGCGGCATGGTCCGGCCAAACTCCCGGCGCAGGTACGTAAAAGCTTCATTCCGTACCGACCGGAACAGGTAGCTGAGGTAAGAGGTGGTAATATTCTGGTAAGCTTGGGTCTTGTAAAACTGAAAGAATACTTCACTGACTAGGTCTTCGGCTACCTGCCTTGAGTATACGAAGCGGACGGCATGGCTGCATAGGGGGGCGTGGTACTTCCTGAACAGGAGCTCCAGTCCCTTGCGGGGGTCTTGTTTAAAAGTTTCCCGGAGGAGGAGTTCCGCGTCGAGTTGACGGGGGTGGCCATCCCGCGAATTGCCATTCCGGGAATTACCATTCCGGGAATCGCCATTCCGGGAATCGCCATTCCGGGAATCGCCATCCCGTGAATTATCATCCATGACAGGGGTAAGGACGGGTTGGTCCGAACTAGGTTTACTGGGTAAAGGATGTACCATATGGAAATTCTTTTCGATAAGTACCCCTATGACTCACACTTCCTTCTTTTCCCTTACTTATTTATAGAAAAAATTGAAAATAATTTAGAATATTGAGATTAGGGCTCCTATCTACTGAGTGTAGATGATAAAAGCAATGAAAAATATAGTCTAGCCGAAAGCATTTACCCTAACTCCCTACGGCCAAGCAGAAGGTAGACTCATAAGCCTCATTATCAGTATTGTTAGGTAACTAACCATTCGATAATATTATTTGATATTTGTAACTGTAATAGTTATAATTGTTAACTAGTTAATTGTGGAGGTAGAGGAGTCAAAGCCGTTTCGCATCAGATCAGTCGCCATCGAGTCAAAATGTGATAAGTACCTCCTGGAGTTGACTACATGCTGTATCTCAGCGTGTTGTTTATAGCTTACTTTTAATCTTTAACCACTACTTCTATGAAAGTATTACGTTGCCAGGATGTGGGCTTTGACTGCCCCGGCGTCATCAAAGCCGAAAGTGATGATCAGGTACTACAAATGGCTGCCCAACATGCCAGTCAGGTTCATCAGGTACAGGTCACTCCCGAAATGGCCGAGCAGATCAGAACTAAGATTAAAGAGGAGTAGCTGCCTCTCCGTACAAGCTACCAAGAGCATGAAGACATACTGTATTGTCTTACTCATAGCCCTGTCTGCAATTGGGACATGGGCTCAGCCCCTTATTACCACTACTGGATCGGTGGTAGGAGTTCAGCCTGATGGAACTACTCAGGAAAAAGAATTACCTGATGGATTTATGCTTACTACCGAAAAGATGAAAATATTGGTTCATATCACACACGGGCCGGAGGAGCCAACCCGGTCGGCCTTAGGGTTTCTGGTAGCAAAGGCTGCTTTGGAAGAAGGACACTCGGTGTCTCTGTTTCTGGCGGGCAATGCCGTGCTATTGCTTCGCGACAAGGAAATGGGGGAAGTAGTAGGGGTAGGTACAGGAAATCTCAGAGAACACTACGAAGCCATTGTCAGGGGAGGAGGGCGTTTCTACCTGTCGGGTATGTCGGCCAAAGCCAGAGGAATGACCGAGGAGGATATCAAAGGAAAGCCTGCGGAGTTTGCGATGCCGAAAGTACTTGTTCAACTCTCTGTGGATAGCGACCGGATGTTTAACTATTAGCCGTATATAAAAGGAACCAATGATTAGCACCATAGTTGGAGGTACCTCTGCTCCTTGTTTATTGGCAGGTATACCACAAAAAGAAACCGTCCAATGCTCAGCATAAGACGGTTTCTTTTTTGTACTTATATCAAGCCTTACAGACTCTTTGCTTTCATCTGCTTCACGGCATAGTCAACCGCGCGGGCGGTGAGGGCCATGTAGGTAAGCGATGGATTCTGCGTGGAAGTAGAGGTCATGCTGGCACCGTCGGTAACGAATACGTTCGGTACTGAGTGGATCTGGTTCCACTTGTTCAGCATGGAGGTCTTGGGATCTTTACCCATACGTACACCACCCATTTCGTGGATATCCAGACCCGGAGCCTGCTTGCTGTCAGAAGAACGGATATTTTTGAATCCGGCTTCGGTAAACATTTCAGTCATCTGCTCCAGATAATCCTTCACCATCTTATCGTCGTTGTCGTCGTAGTCGATTGATATCTTTAGCTGAGGAATACCGAAGGGATCTTTCAGGTTCTTATCCAGCGCTACGTAATTGCTTTCTTTTGGGATGGTTTCGCCCATCATGTGTGAGCCAACGCCCCAGCCTCCCATCTCTCTTTTAAAGAGATTAGCTTTCAAGTCCTCGCCCAGGCCTTCGCGGCTGTTGTAGGAAATACGGTGAGCACCAAAACCCGCCGCATAGCCACGGAGGAAGTCCGTATCCTGCTTGTATACATTACGGAAGCGCGGAATATACCCACCACCGTTAGGACGTGCACCAGCAGTAGTCGTATCCAGGTGACCATCGTACTCCGCCGAGATACGGGCGCGGTAGTTATGGAAAGCCACGTATTTACCCAGTACTCCGCTATCGTTACCTAGTCCGTTAGGGAAACGCGACGAGGTAGAGTTCAGTAGTACGAGGTTGGTATTCAGAGCGGCGGCATTCACAAATATGATCTTCGCGTAGAACTCCATCATCTCTTTGGTGTTGGCGTCAATCACGCGAACACCGGTAGCCTTTCCTTTCTTCTCATCATAGATGATTGAATGTACTACCGACTGGGGGCGCAAGGTCATATTACCGGTCTTGGCCGCCCAGGGTATGGTAGACGAGTTACTGCTGAAGTACCCACCAAACGGACAGCCCCGCTCACACATCTGACGGCTCATACACTGGGCACGGCCCTGATCCAGGTGGATCTGCTGAGGCTGGCTGATGTGAGCAGCGCGTGATATGATAATATGACGGTCTTTGTGCTTCTTGGCTACACTTTCTTTGAAGTACTTCTCTACGCAGTTCAGATCGTACGGAGGCAGAAACTCACCATCCGGTAGGCTATCCAGTCCATCCTTATTACCCGTAATACCCGCAAATTTCTCTACGTGGCTGTACCAGGGAGCAATATCATTATAACTAATGGGCCACTCAACCGCAAAGCCATCGCGAGCCGGACCTTCAAAGTCAAACTGGCTCCAGCGCTGAGTCTGACGCGCCCACAGCAGGGATTTACCACCTACCTGGTAGCCCCGGATCCAGTCGAAGGGCTTCTCCTGTACATAGGGGTGTTCTTTGTCCTTTATGAAAAAGTGAGCCGCTGATTCCTTAAAGTTATAGCACTTGCTCTGAATCGGGTTCTCTTTCACTACTTCCAGAGGCATACGCTCGCGGTGCTCAAATTCCCACGGCATTTTCATGGTAGTAGGGTAGTCTACATTGTGCTTTACATCGCGCCCCCGCTCCAGTACCAGCGTTTTCAGCCCTTTATCACATAATTCTTTGGCGGCCCAGCCTCCACTAATTCCGGATCCAATCACGATAGCATCGTAGGTGCGGGCTTTCTGACTATCTATATTGAAATAAGACATCTTCTTGTTGAATTCTGAATTATAAGTTATTTACCACAGAGGAAATAGAGTGACGTACAGAGGTACTTAGAGCTTTACATTCACTCTTTTACTCATTCGCTCTTTCACTATTGTGTGACAGGTACGCAGCCGTTCCAGCGGGCCGGAATCATCTGGTACTTGGTAATATTGGTCATGACGTATTCTGAGCTCATATAGCCCTGGATTGTCAGGCCTTTTACCATGCCAAAGAAGCCCTTGCTGGTAGCATCATCGCTAAGGCTCATCCCTTCCAGGATATGCATGCGTTGGGCGGCATTGCAGGCCGTGAACGATTTGCCAAAGGTTTCCTTGCTGTCTTCTTCTACGGTAGCCAGGCCTTTTTTCAGGGTTTCCTGCGCATTGCTGTCGTAGCAGTCCTTAACCATGAGCTGGATAAAGCGATCCACCCCAAGTTCTTTGGCTCCCGGAGTATCCGTTTTTGGGATAATAGTGTCTACTACACCCGCCAGCAGAGGTACCTCTTCGGCTGATAGCAGATCCGTAGGTTGAAGCGTGGTATGATTCCAGTTAGAGGCCCAGGATGGTAACGCAACTAATCCACCGATTGCTGTGGCCAAACCTTTGAGCGCCGCACGTCTTTCCATGAAATGATATATTTGTAAGGGTAAGTCTTTACTACAAAGGGAATAATATGAAAGCTATTATAAAACTATGCGCAATTTAATACTTTAAGAAAGATAAAATAGTATCATATCTATTGATTTCGGCGCTTATCGCCTTAGTAACATTACTTTGTTGTTAGATAGTTTCCTGATAGCCAAAATATTACTCTTCTAAGAAAATACAAGTCTTAACCCTAGATTTTGGAGAAAATCAGGATGCCTTAAAAAAGCCAGTAGCAAAGAAAAACACCCCTATCTGGTGCACCCTGGGTAGGCAAGTCACTGTTTAAGCAAGTTGAATTTTAGGGGGTGTAGCAGAAGGGAGTAGTTGAGGTAGGTTTTGGGAATAAATTATCTGACTCCGGAACCAGCCTGTTTTGCCCTGTAATCGGTAAGCCTTTTTTTGATAGTTTCATCGGTAGAATTTACTTTTTCCAAAAAAGAAAAGGCCATTTTTGAAACATAGCTGTTCGTATTCACTAGCAGCTCAGAAACTGCCCGGCTGGTTTCCAGATCAATACTACCCTGCTGAATAAATAAATCCAGGGTAGTGGCCAGTAGTTCTCCATTGAGAAGTTGTAGGTTATTACGCAGTACATCGGCAACCTCAGTACTTAATTTTGGCGCTTCTTTTAATTTTAACAAAAGCAGCTTTTTAGTACTATGGCCGGATTTTAGGAAGATGGTCATCAATCGGGCCTGCAAAACGTCAGACTGCAGGTCAGTTTGGTTAATAGAATTGATAGCTCTCTCGGCCAGGCTATAATTGGAAGAGCTGATATAGGACAAAACCAGTGCCTGCATTTCGGGCGTGGAAGCTACATATCCCTGGACGTGGTTCAGGGCCCACATGCGGTCGTTCATGTTGGAGCTAGTGAGTATCAGGTAAAGCAGTTCGGGACTAAGCCTCTGGCGGGTCAGTGCCTGAATTTTTGGTTGGGTCGGGCCGTAGACCAGGTGCCAGAGCTTGTAGGTAGTTAAAGCGGCACCTTCCACTACGTATTCAAGTACATTGGCTGAGGTAGCCCCGGACACGGCGTCTACTTTGTTGTAGGTAGAGTCGGCCTGAGGTACTACCTCATTGTAGTAAAATCCACCAAGTGGCGAGAGGGAGTCGGTCAGGAGTTCGTGCAGCCGCTGGTATTCTTTTTCCGTAAATGGTTCGTGGTCGTACTTACTGAGGAATTCTTTTTTTGGGAGTTCAAATCCCAGGTAACGCCCCGTTACGTTCCAGTGTAATACCACATCCAGCGGCCGGCATTTATTATCAAAACACACGCCCGTTCGGATAGCCCGGGAGTACCGGATCGGGTATCCCTCTTTGGACAGGGACTGCAGCAGGGTATCATTGGAGACTTCATCCCCAAAATCAACTATATGAAATACGGTCGTATCGACGGGTAGTTGAATCGTAGGGGTGTGCAGGTACCTGATTGTATAGGAGCGATGGTATCCGGTGAATAGCAAAAGTAAAAAGGTACAGGTACCCAGCGTCTTTACCAATCTCTTAAACTGCATTTTCTTTCCAGCTGTTAAACTTTGAAAAATCAACTACTAGGGCCCGACCCGGCCTACCTTTTAGGTAAGGCCGGGTACTATACCACCGTGGGTTTCTATAAGATTTCGTAGATCCTGAAAAGGTACCTCCAGTGGGGTCGTTTTGTACGTATGAGCCAGTACCGCTGCGGCCGCCGCCGCCTGACCCATACCCATGCACGAAGCCTGTACCCGCAGGGCCGAATTGGCCAACCGGTCACTGCTGATACAGCGACCTGCCACGATGAGGTTGCGGCTGTTTTTAGGGACCAGTGCCCGCAATGGTACCGTGGGTATAACACCTTCGTTCAGGTGCCTCGGAATAATGCCGTGCTCATCGTGCAGGTCAATGGGGTAGTAGGAGTAGGAAACCGCGTCTTCGAATACTTTTCCGGTCACATAGTCTTCCTGAGTAACCAGGTAGTGCCCGTCGATCCGGTAGGTTTCCCGTACCGCCGTTTCGTTCTGCACGTCGATGATTTTTAGTTTTTCGAGGCCTGGTAATGTTCTCAGAAACCGTACCGTATTCAGCAGGGACGCCCGGCCTTTGATATTGGCCAGCGTATGCGACTCGGAGGTGGTTGAGTCGGCCCCCATAACGTGACTGATGTTGTCGCCCTGGCTTTTGAGTATCTGGATAACGTTGTTCCGGAACTCGTACTTATCCAGCGTACCTTTTTTTATTTCTTCCTCGTACTTCTGCTTAATCAGGTTTAGGTCCAGTTGTTCGAAATCGTAACCACCAATCTGAAACATGAGCGAGCCCGGTTGCGTAACTGACTCCCTCAGCACCGGGTAGCCCGCCAGAGTAGTAGCAAAGGCGTTGCCCGAGCAATCGATCAGCTGGTTGCATTGGATTTCGGTATGCATCCCTTTGCCCATCGTTTCAACCGTCCAGTTGTTGTTCTTAAACGTGATGCGGGTGGGTGACTCGTAATACCGAATGTGTACCCCGGCCTGCACGCATTTTTCTTCGATGAGCATGGCGTACAGTTGACCGTTCAGCCGTATCTGGTGCCGGGGGTGATTTTTTCCGTGCGGAATGGAAAAGTTAGGCAAGGTGTCGTCGTTCATAGCCACCGCCTCCTGTACCAGTTCCCAACCAATACCGGAAATGACCTGCTGGCCCCAGGCAAAAAAGATACCCGGGAAAGCCACCCCACCCGTGGTGGTGGTACCTCCCAGCTGGCTGCCACTTTCGACCAATATGGTCTTTTTTCCGGCCCGGCCCGCCTGTATGGCTGCTACTACACCGGCTGTGCCTCCGCCGATGATCAGGATATCGGTCTTCAGCGTTTGCTTTTTTATTTTGTAGGTATCACTGACGGCTACCTCTTTTTCCTTAACCAGGAATCCCTTCGAGCTTATCCCCAGTGAGATGGAACCCAGGGAGGCAAGGGCGGATCTTCTTTTCATCTTTGTCATAAATAGCTAGTCGTTAATAACCCGGATTCTGGTCCGTAGCCGGATTCAGGGCTTTGTTAAAATTCAATTCTGATACCGGGATAGGCCACAGCAGGTGCTTATCGGCTACTTCGATGCCTTTTACTGCTCTAACCGCTTCTTTTACCTTACCTATGCGCTTCAGGTCGAGCCAGCGTTTGCCCAAGTACAGAAACTCGTAGGCCCGTTCCTGGATGATCAGATCAATGAAGGTGGCGGGCGTATAATCGGTCATATTGAAATCTACAGCTGAGGGGGCTAAGGGGTTTTTGCCATAGGCCCGGCGGTGTACCTGATTAAGTGCTTCCAATGCTTCCGGAGTTGGGCCATTAGCGACCCGGGCGGCGGCTTCGGCGTAAATCAGCAGGACGTCGTTGTAGCCATACACCGGGTCGTCGTTGCCGGCTCCCTGCGTACTAATAGCGTTAGGGTCAACAAATTTGGAGCTGATAAGGGTATTAGGGCCTAAACCGATGTTCACATTCTCCCACAACGCATTCCTGAGATCGTTTTTGTCCCAGTTCTTATAAAAGGGCTCAGAGGTCAGGCCATATACGACATAGGCTCCGCCAAAGTTGAATAGCTTGGTACTGGGGTGGTTGGTGATCCAGAGCATGTAGTTGCCCTGGTTGACCTGGCGGGTGTACTTAAAGCTAAAGATCTCCTCCGGCGTAGTGACTACTTCCGGTCCGAAAACCTTGTATTGGTAGTCTTCTGCAGACTGTACCGGTACGAGCGAAAACTTATTGCTTTTTATAACTTCCTCCGCTTTGTCACGCGCTTCGGCGTATCGTCCCAGGTGCAGGTACACGTCGGCCAGCATGGTTTTGGCTGCCCAGCGTGAGGGGCGGCCACTTTGGGCGGGCTGGTCCGGCAGGTTTTGTTCGGCGTCTTTCAGGTCAGCTACTATCAGAGCATATACTTCTTCGGGCGTACTTTTCTTCAGGTCAATCTCGGTCATGTTATCCTCAGTACGCAAGGGTACTCCGGCCCAGTTACGCACGAGCTGGAAGTAGTTCAGCGCCCGCATGAATTTGGCTTCACCTACGTACTTATTGATATCAGCCTCACTGATCGCGTTGCCTTTGGGGGCGTTACTTATGACCAAGTTGGCATTGCGTATGCTGAGGTAAAAGGCGTTCCACAAGCCAGCTACCCGGTTGATATTCGCGTCGTTCAGGCCTTGGTGCTCATGCAGTGGTGCCCAGCTTCCCCGGCCGTAGGCGTAGTCTGCCTGTACTTCCAGGGTGGTTTCATACACGGTATAGTTGGTATTGCGTAATGGGACATAAATAGAATTAACAACTGATTCGACCTCAGCGGCGGTATTGAAGAAGTTTTCTGCCACCATGAATTTAGGATCCTCCACGAGCGCCTCCTCGCAGGAAGCAAGGGTCAGCAACAGAGCGAAACAGAGCGTACCCATTTTCGCTAATTGTATGGTATAGAGTCTGGTAGTTCTCATTATAGATAATGATTTTATATGACCTGATAGGGCTTGTTAGACTTAATTTGCGGATACGAATCAGAAACCAATCCGGGCTCCGACGGTGACAGACTTCGCAGTCGGATAGCTGTTATGGTCAATCCCCTGCATGGAGGAATTAGCGCCTCCGCGGGAGTTAACTTCCGGGTCCCACCACGAGTACTTAGTGAACGTAAGCAGATTCTGACCGCTGGCGTAGAGCTGCAGGTTCCGCATCCAGCTGATGCCCCAGCTTTCTACCGGAAAGTTATAGGCCAGCTGTATGTTCCGGAGGCGCGTATAGGAGCCATCTTCAATAAAGCGGTTGGATACCCGGGAGTTGGTAGTCCGGCTTACAACCGGGTACTTCGCGTTAGGATTTGCCGTAGTCCAGCTGTTCAGGTATACGTCCCGCGTCATGTTAAGACCGAAGCCGTGGTCAATGGTATTGACAATTGAGCTGACATTGAACAGGTCGTTGCCCTGCACGCCCTGGAAGAACAGCGACAGATCAAAGTTCCGGTAGGACATGGACGAGTTAAGTCCGTAAATAAAGTCTGGATTAGGATCGCCGATGTACGTCTTGTCATTTTGGTTAATAACTCCGTTGCCATCCAGGTCCTGGTACTTAATACGGCCCTGTTCGTTGTAGCCGTCTTCCAGGTACCCCCAGAAACGACCCAACGGCTGGCCTTCGCGCAGGATATTAGTCACGTCATTGATCACTACCACACTGACATTACCCCCCAGAATATCATCTCCTCCGTACAGAGTTACCACCTTATTCCGGTTCAGAGAAATGTTGGCGTTGAGGTTCCACTTAAAATCACCAGTAAACAGGCGGCCGTCTACTCCTAGCTCAAAACCTTTATTCTGGATTTCGCCAACGTTCTGAATAGTGGACGTAAAGCCCAGCGAAGAGGGAAGTGTGACCGTATTGAGCAGGTCGCGGGTATTTTTAATGTAGTAGTCAGCGGTTATAAACAGGCGGTTGTTCAGGAGCCCAAGGTCGATACCCACGTCCTTTTGCTCGGTAGTTTCCCATTTCAGGTTGCCCGGCAAACGAGTTCCTGGAGCGAAAGTAGTAAACTGAGCATCGTCAAATACTGTACGCCCCGTAAACAGTTCATTCAGTGTAGCGTAGGGACTAATTGCCTGGCTACCGGTCAATCCCCAGCTGGCTCGTAGTTTTAACTCAGAAATACTGCCGTTATTTTTCAGGAAGTCTTCATTTGATATTTTCCAGGCTATGGCTCCCGACGGAAAGTACCCCCACTTGTTGCCCTCACTGTACCGCGAGGAACCGTCCCGCCGGATGCTGGCGGTGAGCAGGTACTTGTCGTTGTAGATATAGTTGACTCGGGCCAGGTAAGAGAGCAGGACTGATTTGGAATAGCCCGAGGCAGGAATACCCGGGGTAATGGCCGAGCCGAGGCTGTGGGTTTCGGTGATATCACTTAAAAATCCACTGCCGCTGCCTGACAGAAACTTGTTGACAAAGTCTTGGTACGTAAAACCGGCTACGGCTGAAAAGCTATGTAGCTGGTTGAAGGTTTTATTATAGCTGATGGTATTTTCGTTGAGCAGACTCGTTGACTGCGTAGTGCTGATACTGGCGCGACCCGGCGAATTAAAGAATTTTCGGGTGGTATAGATATCATTTCGCTCGTCGGTGTTTTCTATACCTCCTGATATTTTTATTGTAATCTCAGGAATGGGGTTGAATAGAAAAGCCGCGTTGGTAAGTACCCGGTTAGCATTGACCTGGTTGGTCTGCTCATTAATGAAATTCAGCGGATTGATCAGATCAGTGGCTACGAATGGATAGGCAATGGCGAGCGTCCGGTAGCTGCCGTCTTCGTTGTAAGGGGTGAGCGTAGGAGGCGCTGAGATTGCGGCCGATATCATAGAGTTTCCGCGTGACCCACCTTCGCTGTCCCGCCGGTCGGTTTTCAAACGGGATAGCGTGTTGGAGAAAGTAAGGCTGAATTTATTACTGATGCGGTGGTTGATATTGGTCCGTATGGAATAGCGGTTATAGTCACTGCCTTTAATGATACCATCCTGCCCAAAGTAGCTACCCGAAATGGAGTACTGGGTTTTGTCGGTACCTCCACTGATGTTCAGCGCCACAGTTTTCATGGGTGCCCGCTGGAAGACCAGGTCCTGCCAGTCAAATCCCTCGCCGAACCCATTGATCTGGTCCTGGGTAAAATAGGGCGCTAAGCCATCATTGGCCGCCTGCTGGTTATAAAAAATAGCGTACTCCCGGCCGTTCATCAGGTCCAGCTTTTTGCGGAGCGTCTGCATACTGTAGCTGGTTTCAAAGTCAACTCTGGTCGTGCCGGCATTCCCTTTTTTAGTTGTAATAATGACCACCCCGTTGGCACCCCGTGAGCCGTAGATGGCAGTAGCCGAAGCATCTTTAAGTACCTCAATGCTTTCAATGTCCGCATTATTTAATACCGTCGGATTGCTGCCGGCGATGGGAAAGCCATCTACGACGTAAAGAGGCTCGTTGCCTCCCTGGATGGAATTGGTACCCCGGATACGTACACTCATGGCTCCGCCGGGCGCGCCCGTATTCTGGATCACCTGTACCCCCGCCGCCCGACCCGAAAGGGCCTGTAATGGATTGGCCGCCGGGAACGCATTAATTTCTTTGGCCTTCACCTGGACTACCGATCCTGTCAGATCGCTTTTTCGGACTGTACCATAGCCCACTACCACTACTTCATCCAGCGATTTGGTATCTACTTTCAGGGCTACTGTAATCTGGGATTGACTACCTACTGCCACCTCCTGCGTCATATAGCCAACAAAACTAATGACCAGTACCGGACTATTCTCGGGCACACTCAGGTCAAACTCTCCGTTTACGTTGGTGGTCGTACCGCGGGTGGTCCCCTTTACGATCACACTAACCCCCGGTAGTCCGTTGTTTGTTTCGTCGGTGACCCGGCCCGTTATCCGGCGGTCGGCTGGTACCGTAACCGATCGCTGGAGCATATTGACGGAGGAAGAAGAGGTAGATTCGGGTCGGGGACTCAGGATAATCTGCTGGCCTACTACCTCATATTGGAGCTGCAGCGGTCGGATAATCTTATCCAGTACATCGGCCAGTGATTCGTTGGTACTGCTAATAGTAATCCGCTGATTGACCGGTATAAGCTTAGGCCGGTAGGCAAACCTGACTTTAGTCTGTTTTTCAATGGCCGTCAGTACCTGGCGGACCTCCTGGTTTTCTATTTTCAAATTTACCCGCATCTGCAGCAGCTCCTGGGCGGAGGCTTCACGCGCCAGGGACGCACCCGCAAAAATCACCGCCAGAAGGCATTGTATCAGTGATATTTTCATGAGGTGATAAAAGAGTAGTTTGAAACGTAGTGGTTTTTTCATTAGTTTTAGTTGTTTTTGTGATAAAATGAGCAAAAACACTTCCCTGTACATCTGGAAACAGACGTCGCATGATCGGAAAAATCAAAAAGGGAAAACCGCACCGGTAGCGCTCGCAACACTACCGGTGTTTTTGTTTTCAGGGCAGGAATAGTCGTAGTTTCATGGGTATTTGGAGTTTAGGGTTTAGTGGTTAGTTACCCTTGATTCAGGAGTAATAGGCTGGTAGAGGTACTGTCTGTTTAGTCGCAGCCTTTGCTGTATATAATAACCTGCCCGTCTATGAGCTTGTACTGCGCCCCCAGTACCTTACAGATTACTTCCAGCTTTTGAAATAGGTTCTCTTCGGAAAGATTAATGGTAAGGGAGCAGTTTTTCAAAAGTTCTTCGTCGTATACAACTTCAATACCGTAGGCTTTTTCCAGGGCAGCGAATACCTGACCGGCCGGAGTCGCCTCAAAGGCAAACAGGTTTACCTGCTTTTTCGGAATCAGCAGTACGGGAGCATCCACCAGTACCTTACTGATCGTAGATTCACTTCGTTGGTAAACAGCTCGTTGATTGGGGGTAAGTACCACACCTTTGGACTCGGGGTCCTGGGTAGGGCTGGGCTTATCGGCATAAACGGATACGCGTCCCGTCCTTACCGAAACCGTTACATCCGGCGATTCGGTATGGGCCTGTACATAAAAGCTGGTACCCAGTACTTTAGTAACAAGGCCATTAGAATAAACCAGAAACGGTTTTTCCGGATTTTTGTGGATGTCAAAAAAAGCGGCACCTGTCAGGTATACTTCGCGGTTGTTCTCTGCAAATTCTTTCGGGTAGTTGAGTCGGCTGTTCTTTTCCAATTGAATGGTACTGCCGTCAGAAAGCTGAATGAGCATGGTCTTGTCATTCTCATTAACGGCTTCTGTCCATTCGGGGGTACTTGCAATGCCTGATACAGATACTACCAGATTACCCCTCAGAAAACGGGGCTGCGCAAGCCAGGCTACACCGGCCATAACGACAATGGCAGCGGCTACTTTCCAACCCGCACCCCACGATAGCCATCGCTGTGGAGTGGTCGTTTGGCTGCTGGTAACTGTATTCTCGATGCGGGACCATATCCGCTCCACCTGCCAGTCCGTAACCGGCTCCTTCTGGATATGGCTCAATCCCAGTACCAGTCGTTTGGCTTCTTCAATCTGATAAAAGCGCTCGGGATACTCCGCCAGAAAGCTCCGCCAGTAGGCGTCTGTTTCAGGGGTAGGTACCAGCACCCACTCCTTGAAGTCATCGTCGGCGGCAAAATCTTCGGCGCTATATTGATAGTAATTCATATTTGGGAACAGGTAACGGTCATGGATATATACCGGATGCTATGTTAGGTATCAGTATAGTTTGGTTTTTAAAGCAGATCGCTGCCAAAGGCAATCAGGCTCAAACAGAAAATGCGCACCGTTTCGCGTAGGACTTTCAGACCTGAATAAATAAACTTACAGGCCGACTGGTAGTTGATCCCCATGATCTGGGCTATTTCTTCATTGCTGAAATGCTGGGAAAACCGGAGGTCGAGCGCCTGCTTTTGACGGGGGCTCAGTTGCTCATAGCTTTTTCGGAGTTGTCGGAGTAGCTGTTCCTGTCCCTCCAGTTCAATCAGGTGCTTTTCAATGGAAAACTCATCGTGGTTTTCTCCAACCCGCTCTACATCTGCCGCCTTGTACAACACATCCTGGCTTTGCGCCCGGACAATCTTGTTACGAAGGGATCGAAACAGGTAAAACTTTATCGAGTCGGTTTCGCTCAGTTGGGCCCGGCTTTGCCATAGCTCAATAAATAAGTCGTGAATACTGTCCTCAATGAGTTGTACGTTGCCTGTTACCTTATAGCCATAGCTCAGCAACTCTTTGGCGTATAGCCGGTATATCTGCTGAAAAGCGTCCTGATCACCCTCACGAAAGGCGTTCCAAAGTACACTGGTTGGTTGTTTTGGTATCACAGTAGTCAACGCTTTTATTGAAGTACTTACCGGGCTTTGAAAGAATCACTCCCTGATTCTATATACTAATGCAGATAAAGCTGAACTTTAATCCTATTTTTTCTTAAAATATTTTTAGTGTTGGTTATTTATCGTCATAAATCGCAGGAGGAGCATGAAAAAAGGCCACCTGATAAAACACAAGTGGCCTTTGGCTAGGTGCCCGAAGTTTGAAGGTACCTTTATTCCTCAATAAAATCCAGATCGCGTCCGTGCGTTTCGGGGATGGTCAGGATGCAGTAAAACCCGATGGCAAAGCAAATTAGACCTACCAGAGCGCCTGAATCAATAATAGAGAAAGTACCCTTGAAAGAAGCGTAAAGCGTTGTCATCAGTACGACAGTACCACGTACCATGTTGGGTACAGTAGTAGCGGCTGTGGCCCGCAGGTTAGTACCAAACTGCTCGGCTCCAATGGTTACGAACATAGCCCAGTAGCCAATACCAAAGCCCAGTAATGCAGAAACGGTATACAGTTGAGCGGCGGTATTAATACCCGCGTACAGGAAGCCTACACTGCAGAAAGCCGTAAAGAGCATTAGTATAAAGACCGCTTTCTTGCGTGACTTGAGCCAGTGACTCAGAAAACCACTCAGAAAATCACCGGCCGAAAGACCTACGTAGCACCACATAATGGCAAGGCCCGGCTTGATAGCTTCGGCGATGCCAAGAGCTTTGCCGAATTCGTTGCTGAACGTAGCCAGAATACCGATTACAAACCAGGTAGGTAATCCCATACCAATGCACTTGAGGTACCTGATCAGACGCTCCCGGTTGGTAAATAGTGCAAAGAAGTTACCCTTCTCCACGTGTTTCTGTCCTTTTACATGTTCAAAAATACCTGACTCAAATACGCCAATGCGGAGAAGCAGCAGGGCTATACCCAGACCACCTCCGATAAAATAGGCATTGCGCCAGTCAAAGAATTCAACGGTAAAGTAACCAACTACCGCTCCCAGCAGGCCTATACCCGCAACCAGTGAAGTACCGATAGCCCGCAGCTCTTTCGGCAGGATTTCGGATACCAGTGTGATACCGGCTCCCAATTCGCCAGCCAGACCTACACCGGCTATGAAACGAAGTACTTTATATGTTGTCGGGTCCTGCACAAATCCGCAGGCAATATTGGCCAGGGAGTAGGTAATGATAGAGCCAAAGAGGACCGATAGCCTGCCTTTTTTGTCGCCTAATACACCCCACAGGATACCTCCAAGTAGCAGACCCGTCATCTGCCAGTTAAGAATACTGGCTCCTACCGAAGAAACGGCTTCTTCCGATAGCCCCAGCGAAATCAGACTGGGCAGGCGGACAATACCAAAGAGCAGGAGATCATAAATGTCAACAAAATAGCCCAGCGCGGCTACAATCACAGGCGCACTTAATAAATGAGAGGCAGCAGAACGATCTGATTGAATTGTAGTAGTCATCAAAATTTTTGGTAGGGTTTAGATTAGGAATGGCAAATGTAATTTATAATTAGACTTTCCTGAGGCCTTTTACCCTTACATTTTTCTGTTTGTAACCATACTAGTATCTTAAGATCAGCTAAACAGGGGGAATTATTCCGGGATAAGCTGAAATTAGCTGATTAGATAAACCTGCTATAAATCAATTATTTGGTCACACGCCCGATCCCGAACTGATCACCGGCTCTTACTGGCTTGCTGTTACTAAAATGAATCTCTACCATTTTCTCGCTTTGCACCGGAGCTCCTTTTTCATCCTGTAGAGCAGTAATGATTTTATGGGTATTTATTTCAATAATTTCACCCGTAGATGGGAACGCATGTTTTCCATCCAGACTAAACGTAATCCAGCCGGGCTGATCACGAAGGACCACGCTGTGTACCTGTTTGGGCGGCATAACTGTCGCATCAAAAATGTGCATCCGCTGGTTATAGGCGTCCGCCACCCATACTTCCTTCTCGTCAGGAGTAAGGCCAATGCCGTGGCTGGGGCAGCCGTGACGCTTCACCGGTCCTTTCTCAAAACCCTGTACTACCACCTGATGCAACTTCTGCCCGCTCACCATATCGCCTACCTCAAAACCCAGCAGATTATTAACGTTGACAAAGCAGAGGGTCTGGCTACCGTTGATGGTAAAGGGCCGGATGGCAGCGCTGAATGGACCCACCTGTTTGGTGACAGTGTGAGTACGGGTATCGGCAACACCCAGGGTAGGCGTACGCAGGCCAGCCAGATAAGCCTTTGTATTGTCCGGTCCGTACAGGGTATTGTGGGCGCCAGAGTTAGTTTCCAACCTCTTGATTACATCGCCGGTTTTAGCATCAACAATGTTCCAGTGTTCTTTCTCCAGCGAAGGCAGGTAGATGGTTTTGCCATCGGGCGAAATGGCTAGCCGGTCACAACCGCCCTCGTATTTCTTCTCCCATAGGAGTTTTTCAGTGGTAAGGTCAATGCACTGCAGCGCTTCCAGGGTAGTAATATATATGCAGTTAGTAGCCAGACTCACGCCAACACCCTTCACATTGCTGGGCTGTCCTTTATCATTCAATCCGGCCGTAGGTATGCGTTTAACCAACCGGTAGTTGTTGTCTATATCATATACCAGCAGCCCGTGCCCTCCGTACTCCAGGTAGTTCCTGACACCGGGAGTGGCTACGTACAGGTACCTTTTTACCGGGGCGGAAGGCTCATCGGGTACTATATCTGGAGTAAATGCTGCGGGCAGGGCAGCCATTAGCAGGATACAAAGTCCTAGCCAAAGGGTAAGGAGGAGATTCTTTTTCATTGATGGGCCGGTTTTATGGTAGGTAAGAGATTATCAGACGGGCTTCTACTCAAACACCAGCGTACCATAGCTCTGGTAGTCGTGGAAGTTGGTGCGGGTCCGTTGCCAGGTCCAGGTAGACATGCCCCCGTCGTAGTCGATGCGGTACAGGTTGCCCCGCCAGCGGGTCCCCGAGGTAGGAGGAGCCTGTACAATAGGGCGCATCACACCAAAGGGAATAAAAAACTCGGCGGTCCAGCTGGTGATCTTGGCTCCTGATTGTTTGTCGCCTCCCTTCACGCTGGTTGCGTGTCGTACCTTATAGTCACCTTCGTAGTGCCAGGGCCGCCAGCCAAAAAACTTGCCTTTGAGGTTGGGTACCATGATGAGCAGCTCGTAGTTGAGCGGCGATAGTTCGTACTCCAGGTACACGGGTACCGACTGGTCCGTCCAGAGGAATACCTCTACCACGTCCTCCTTGTACAGGTCGGCAAAGTCTTCCGTGAGAGTAGCTGTCAGCTTCCGATCCTCGCATTCCATCAGGAAGTACATACCCTTCTCGGAGTAAAGTACCTTGGCGCGCGTAGCCATCTTCGGGCCGGACACCCGCTGCGCTGTCAGATTAAACCAGTCAGTGCGGCCCCAGTTGGCGTGGGTACCCTGCCCGTTCACTTCGAAGTCGGGTGTCTTACGTACGGTTAGGAGCGAGTCGGGATCCGATGCAGCCCACGCGGAAGGGGTTATACCAGCTACCAGTAGTAAGGCAGCCCCCAGACCGGCTACCAGATTTTTTAAGTTCATAGATGAAAAGTAGGGATGAGACTACTCCAGTAAAAGCAAAAGAGGCTTTGCTTTACTTGTGTATCCGGCCACTACTTCCCCAACCACTTCTTAAAAGCCGCTACTTTTTCCCTACTCACAATGACTTCCTTGCTGATGGCGGGTTTGAGGTTCAGAGCCAGGCGGTTGCCAAAGTAGTCACTGATCTGATCCACCGATTTGACTGATACAATAAACGACCGGCTGATCCGAAAGAAGTCATCCGGGTTGAGCAGGTCTTCCAGCTCGTCCATGTTGTAGTCGACGATGAACTGCTTATCATCATAGGTCTTGAAAAAGCTGAAACGTTCCTCGCTGTAGAAGTAGGAGATGGTTTCTACTTCGATCGAGACCAGTTTCTGAACGTGCTTGACCAGGAAGCGTTTGCGGTACTCCTTCGGCTGGAACTGGTTTTGTAACTCCCGGATCAGGTTTTCGATGTTGGTAGTCTGGTGCTCCGGAGCCTGGGTAAAGCTATCCTTGAATTCTTTAAACTTAGCCAGCGCCGCCTCCAGATCTTCGGTCTGAACGGGCTTCAGCAGGTAGTCGATGCTATTGACCTTGAAGGCACGCAGAGCGTATTCATCGTACGAAGTAGTGAATATCACCGGACTCTTCACCCGGATGCGTTCAAAAATCTCGAAGCTCTGACCATCGGCCAGTTCTATATCCATCAGGATCAGATCGGGATTGGGGTTGTTGTTGAGCCAGTCAATGGAGGAGGATATACTGCCGGTCACTCCAATAACCTGGGCGCTGTCGTCTACTTTTTCCAGCGTCTTCTTTAGCTTTTCAACCGCTAGATCTTCGTCCTCTACGATTAGTATGTTCATGGGTAGGTAGCATTTAGTGGTAAGGTACTAGCCGTTAGCTAATAGTTTTCTTTAATGAATCTGTTCAAATGTACTAATGCAGGGTGTCCCTATACGGAGACCTCCCTTTCCTTAAGGCTCTTAATAAGCGGGATCGTTACTATGAATTCTTTCTCGGTTTCATCTATCACAATATCCGGCTGATTGAGCAGACGGTACTTGGTCGAGATATTGGCCAATCCTACTTTGTTGGAATGTACCATCAGCCTTTTCTTGAACAGGGTATTGCTCACGATCAGGTTATCATTCGCATCCGTCCGGATGGTGATTACCAGCGGATCTTCTTTCAGGATTACGTTATGCTTTACCGCATTTTCCAGCAGCAATTGCAGGGTAAGCGGAGGTAGCAGGTAGTCATCATATTCTCTGCCTATTTCTACTTCCATAGCAATACCATCGCCGTAGCGGGTTTTGAGCATGTGAAAGTAGGAGTTGGCAAACTTGATCTCAGCAGACAGGGTAGTCAGTTCCTGCTCGTTGGTGCGGAGCAGGTACCGGTATACCTTGCTCATCTCATCCAGAAACTCCTCCGCCTTGTCCGGATTTTTACTGATCAGGGCCGAAAGTGAGTTAAGGCTATTGAACAAAAAGTGCGGATTAACCTGGCTTTTCAATCCATCCAGTTGGCTCTGCAGGTTGGCTTTCTTCAACTTTTCGGCTTCCAGTTTAAAATTCTCGGCCTGCAGAAGGGCGTCGCGCCAGTTCTGGAAGATATAAAATCCTTCAAAAACGCTGGTTGCTACTACGTTGATAATGAGTCCGGTTAGCAGGGCTAGTATAAAGCTATCAATGCTGAACCGGAACCCCAGATACCCCGTCACGTGCAGGATGTACGTCAGGAGGCAGGTGATGGAGCCCGTCAGGATTACATAGATACCGCAGGAAATCATGAGCCGGAGAAAAGTCTGCTGTACGTCCTGCATGACTACCCGCACATAATGCCCCACCGCAATATGTGTTCTCCATGATATAAACCAGGTGATGACAGCAATCAAGGTGGCGTACAGGAACACAGTCTGGTCTTTATAGTACCTACTGCCATACAGCAGGTAGATCAGGTTGATGTAGAAGGGAAGGCAGAGAAAGCCTACCCATATATCCTGCGTGGTTACTTTTCTGGTCAGTGTTTGCTTTAATCTGGACATATCCTGGGCGTATATAGGGAGGTGTATGCGGTCCCGTATCCTGTTGTAAAATTTCATTACTTCTGACAGAAAGGCAATGGGTAGCCTACTGTACTGTTACTTTTTGGAACTGAATTGACGATAGACTCCATTTTCCCTAAATCATCCTCCGTTTAGCCTAAACAACCTCTGCCGGCATAGCTGCACCTTTGCAGAAAATTTCAACATCTGATAAGTCAATACAATCCATGAAAGCACTACTTGCAAAGTATCAGGTAAGAGCCGGACCTGCTCACACGTATACGTACGGGGACTATCTGTCTCACGGCCCCAGGGTACCATTAGGAAGTACTCCAAATACGCGTATGTGTCTGCTGTAAAGCTACTTGTCGATTTTGTGAAGCAAGTGACAAAGGTACTAACGTATTCTAATAAGGCTTTTGCCGGATTAAGTCTTGTTCTCAACAATTCAGTAGAAGCTATCACCAATTCAGTTCCATTGGCCTTTTCCCGGGGAGGTTTTCGGGAGAGATTTGTCAAAAAGTTTCACAAACCAAAACAAACATCAAGCCATGAAAAAGCAATTTTTATCAGCCCTTGCCGCCAGCTTATTACTACTAGCCTGTAACCCCGATGAAGTAACTAAGGTAGAACAGTACTCGCTCAATAAAGAAGTATCCGTGGCCGAATGGAAAGGCTCCAATGCAGGCACCTTCAACAACGGATCGTTTGCGGTGGAGAGTGAGGATCTGGAAGTAGCGGATGGAAAAGTAACGAAGGGTACCTTTGTCATTCCCATCGCTTCGATCAAGAACTTCAACCTGCCCGATGCGGTAAAACCCCAACTGCTGGATCACCTTAAGAGCCCTGACTTCTTCAACATGGCGCTGCACCCCAATGCTACCTTTACCATCAAGAGTGTGGTACCTCTGACTAGCCCGGGTGAAGGAGCCATCTCAGGAGCCAACTACCTGGTGACCGGAGACTTCAGCATGATTGGCAAGACCAACACCATCAGCTTCCCTGCCCGGATTGACGTCCAGAACAAGAAGCTGAAAACAGAAGCTATTTTCAAGATTGACCGCACCAAGTGGGGGATGAACTACGCTACTGACCCATCCGTTCCGGAGCACTACATCTATCCTGAAGTAGATATCCACCTCAAACTGGAAGGGAATCTGGAATAACGTACTACACCTGAATACAATCTTTTAAATCAATTTTATACCTATCAAAACCATCAAATAGCCATGAAAATAGTATTTATTTCCGCCATCGTCGCATCATTTCTCTGGAGCAGTTTTAATCAGGAAGTACTAAACAAAAAGCAGCAGTACGTGCTGAACGAGGAGACTTCCGTTGTAGAATGGAAAGGCTTTATGCCGGGTACTTTTAACGAAGGATCGTTTTCGGTGAAGAGTGAAGGCCTGGAAGCCGAAGGAGGCAAAATCAAAGGCGGTACCTTCATTATACCCATTGCTTCGATCAAGAACTTTAATTTGCCTGACGCGGTAAAACCTCAGTTGCTGGATCACCTCAAGAGCCCTGATTTCTTTAACATGGCCCTGCACCCTGAGGCGACCTTTACCATCACTAAGTTAACTCCGTACAACAAAAAGGATACTGCCGCGGTGGCAGGAGCCAACTACCTCGTGACCGGTGACTTCACTATGCTCGGTAAGACAAACCCGATTACCTTCCCGGCTAAGATCCAACTGGATGGGCAGAAGCTGGTGACCGAAGCCAAGTTCAAACTGGATCGCACCAGGTGGGGAATGAACTATGCTACCGATCCCAAAGCCGAAGGACACTACATCCTGCCGGAGGTAGCGATTCACCTGAAGGTAGCCGGTGCCATGCAGGCAGAATAGTAGAGGCAGAAAGTCGGTTTTCGAGTGCTGAATGTCGATGTACTAGGCAGAACAGCAGGAGCTCCGTGTACCCTTACGCGGAGCTCCTGCTGTTTTCTTTTCTAATTCGTCGTGCAGTGACCGCATAATCTCTAATTCACTTAATCACTCATTCACTCACTGACACAGGTAAAGACTTGGTATTCGTGACTTTACAGAATGATGCGTATTAATTAACTTACCGTCAATAACTAAACCTTTAATCATGAATACGAAAAGAAGAGACATTTTAAAGATGGCAGGACTGGCCATAGCTGGCAGTACCCTGCCTGTTTCCTTAGTCCGAGCCGACGGGGCCTTCATCCCTAATGTGGATACGCTCAAGGTAGGGCTGGTAGGTTGCGGCGGACGAGGTACCGGTGCCGCTAACCAGGCGCTCAAAGCGGACCCCAATGTGGTACTGCACGCGGTAGCGGATATTTTTTCAGACAAGATGGAAACCTCTCTGGACAGCCTCCGCAAGGTACACGGCGACCGGGTGAAGGTGGATGCGGAGCGTAAGTTCCTGGGATTTGATGCCTTTCAAAAACTACTGGACTCAGGCGTAGATGTAGTCATACTGGCTACTACGCCACACTTCCGCCCCGAGCACCTGATGGCTGCCGTACAGGCCGGTAAGCATATATTTTGTGAAAAACCTGTAGCCGTGGATGCTCCCGGTGTACGCAAGGTACTGGAGGCGGCCAAGCTGGCTAAGCATAAAAATCTGTCGCTGATGTCCGGCTTCTGCTGGCGCTACCACGAGCCGAAGCGGGCCAGCTTTGCGCGTATACTGGACGGAGCCATCGGAGATATCTCTACCGTATATAATACCTACAACACCAGCGGCGTGTGGTCAAAGCCGCGCCTACCCGAGTGGACCGAGGCCGAAAACCAGTACCGCAACTGGTACTACCAGCACTGGCTGTCGGGCGACCATATCGTAGAGCAGGCGGTACACAGTTTAGATATGATGTCGTGGGCGATGGGCGGCAAGCTACCTGTTAGTGCCATGGGTACGGGCGGGCGGCAGGTGCGTACCGACGCGAATTCCGGAAATATCTACGACCACTTTGCCATTACCTACGAATACGATAACGGTGCCAAGGGCTTCCACTTCTCGCGCCAGCAGGACAACACCGAGCGTAGCTACGCCGTAGAGGCACTGGGTACTAAAGGGCGGGCTATTGTCAACTGTTCCCGCAATCACCACGAGATTATGGGTACTACCAACTGGAAGTACACGGGCCCCAACAACGATATGTACCAGACCGAGCATGACGAGTTATTTGCATCAATCCGGCAAAGTAAGCCGCTCAACGATGGTGAGTACATGGCACACAGTACGCTGCTGGCTATCATGGGACGCATGGCTGCCTATACCGGTAAGCAAATCACGTTTGACCAGGCCCTGAACTCAGCCGAAAAGCTGGGACCCGATAAGTATGGTTTTAATCTCCCGGTTCCGACGTATGAAGTAGCCCGTCCGGGTATCACGCCATTCATATAAGCACTCATGGACAGAAGAGAATTTATAAAAAATACCGCCCTGGCTACTACGGCGGCCGTCGGGCTGTCGGGAATGGAGGTGATGGGAGCCGCTGCTTCCAAGGCCCGCCCCATGATTAAGAAAAGCCTCAAGTACAACATGGTCAACGAGAACCTGTCCATCATGGACAAGTTCAGGATGCTGAAAGACCTAGGCTTTGATGGGGTAGAGCTAGACTCGCCTAGTGACCTCAGTCCAAAGGAAGTACTGGCGGCTCGCGACAAGACCGGGCTGGAAATACCGGGCGTCGTAAACTCGCTGCACTGGAAGTCACCCCTATCGGACCCGGACCCCAAAAAGCGTGAGGCCTGTGTGAAGTCGATGGAGACGGCCCTGCGCGACTGCAAGCTATACGGAGGTACTACCGTGTTGCTGGTGCCGGGCGTGGTCAACGACGGCATTACCTACAAAGAAGCCTACGAACGCTCGCAAGCCGAAATTCGTAAGCTACTGCCGGTAGCGGAACAGACAGGCATCAAGATCGCTCTGGAAAATGTCTGGAATAACTTCCTGATCAGTCCCATAGAGGCGGCCCGCTTTGTGGATGAGATCAACCACCCGCTGGTGGGATGGTACTTTGACGTGGGTAATATCCTGCGCTACGGTTATCCCGCCCACTGGATCGAGGTACTGGATAAGCGCATCATGAAGCTCGATATCAAGGAATTTAGCTTGAAAAAGCAACAGGATGAAGGGCTCTGGAAAGGCTTTGAAGTAGAGCTCATGGACGGCGACTGCAACTGGCCAGTTGTCAACAAAGCCCTCGAAAAAATCGGCTATTCGGGCTGGGCTTCGGCCGAAGTAAAAGGCGGCGACCGCAAACGCCTCCAGACCATCAGCCAGAAAATGGACGAGGTGTTCAAAGCGGGGGTAGTTTGATTTTGAATTAGTGAATGAGAGAATTAGAGAATAATGTCGATTTTCGATCAGTAGTGTACGAAGGAATTTCCATTCAGCCGCTGCCGCTTCGGTGGTCCTACACGTTGGCCCCAGCGGGGCGGTACTTTAGTAGAATTAGCGTCAAAATAAGATTTCAAGGTCCGTAGGAGCGGCACCTAAATGTGTATGTGCCGCCCGGCAACGGCCGACCGTCGATGGGGCTTGAAACGACCTTGGTTACTAATTTGCTACTAAGGTATAGTCCCGCTGGGGCCACTTTTTGAACGTAAATATATTCTTAGTACACTACTGATTTCCGATTGGGGATTGTCAAATTTGAAATTCTACTCGACTGTCTGAAATCGAAAGTCGACAATAATAACACTCTCCGCTCATTCACAATTCACTCATTCACCACTGTAAACTCCACCCGTCGGTTACGGGCGCGGTTGGCTTCGGTATCGTTGTCGGCCAGGGGGCGGGAGGAGCCGTAGCCTTTGGCTACGAGACGGGTAGAGGAGATGCCCTTATTGCGTAGGTAGCTGGCAATGACAAGAGCGCGGTTTTCAGAAAGATACTGATTGAGCCGGTCATCCCCGACGTTGTCGGTATGGCCGGCTATTTCTATTTTTAAGGTGGGAGTCTTCTTCAGGCTGGTCGCCAGTAGATCCAGTTGGGGGTAGGATTCCTTTCTGAGTACATAGCTACTCTGGTCAAAGTACACCCGGTCGAGTTGAATGGTCTCGCCCGGCTTGAGGTTTTCAAACCGGGAGTCAGGTACTTCGGCCACGGGCTTTTTGGCGGGCGGTGCTACCTGAGCAGTAGGCTTCAGAAAGATCCAGAAGTTGTACTGGTTGTTCAAAGCCGTGAGCGTATCCACCCAGTGCGATTCCCGCTGGACCTGAAAGCCGGGTGCCGTGGCCACGATCAGCAGCGAATCGGTGACGGCGAAAGAGAGCTTTAATTCAGGACTTTCGCGGCTGCTCTGGTAAGTAGACTGACGACCGGTTTTCTTCTCACGGATCAGGAAGCGGGCGGGTACGGGCTTAAGCGTAGCCCGGTCAAAGGCCTGTATCGTCACCATCGCCTTTCCGGAGCTACTGGCACCTCCACCCTGAGCCACTACTATCCCCCTGGCCTTAAGCACAACAGCTATGACGAAAAGTATTCTATGAATTACTTTCATACCACCTGGCGCTATTCTCTCAATCACTAATTCAATCAATATATTAATGCGCTTCCAGCCAGTTGCTTCCGACGCCAATGCCCGTTTCAATCTTGACGGCCATCGGTATGGCATTGCGCATAAGATCGTCTACGTTTTGCTTCAGTATCTCTATTTCGTCGCGGTGGGCATCGAATATTAATTCGTCATGCACCTGCAGGATCATGCGTGAGCGGAGCTTTTCTTTTTTGATGAAGTAATGAATGTTGATCATCGCCAACTTAATCATATCCGCCGCGGAGCCCTGAATAGGCGCGTTGATGGCGTTGCGCTCAGCAAAGCTGCGGTTGGTCTGGTTGCGGGAGTTAATGTCCGCCAGGTACCGGCGGCGGCCCAGTATAGTCTCAGCGTATTCGCACTCCCGTGCTTTCTGGATCATGCGGTCCATGTACTCCTTCACGGCCGGGAACTCTTCAAAATAGGCCATGATGATCGTGGAGGCTTCACTGCGCGGTATACCCAGCCGCTGAGCTAGTCCAAAGGCAGAGATACCGTAGATGATCCCGAAGTTGACCATCTTGGCCTTGCGCCGCATATCCGAAGTTACTTCATCCAACCCTACCTTAAATACCTTGCTGGCGGTAGTCGCGTGGATGTCGCGCCCCTGATTGAAGGCCTCAATCATACTTTCGTCACCACTGAATGCCGCCATGATCCTGAGCTCGATCTGGGAGTAGTCAGCCGACAGGATCAGGAACTCTTCATTGTGGGGGATGAAGGCCTTCCGGATCTCCCGGCCCCGTACTGTACGGATAGGAATGTTCTGCAGGTTGGGGTTGGTAGAGCTAAGGCGACCCGTAGCCGTCACGGCCTGGTTGTACGACGTATGGATACGACCGGTACGTGGGTTGATTAGTGCGGGTAGGGCATCTACGTAGGTAGATTTGAGTTTCTGAATCTCCCGGTGATCCAGGATCTTACGGGCTATTTCGTGCTCGCTTTCAAGGTCCGAAAGGATTTCTTCGCCCGTAGCGTACTGGCCGGTCTTAGTCTTCTTGGGATTCTTGACCAGTTGCATCTTGTCAAAAAGTACCTCACCCAGCTGCTTGGGCGAACTCAGATTAAACTCCTGACCCGCTATGGTGAATATCTCGTTTTCGAGTAGCTTAAGGTCCGTCTCAAGTAAGCCGGACATATCTTTCAGCGCCTGTGTATCAATCCGGACTCCCTCGCTTTCCATGGATACCAGTACGTTGAGCAGGGGCATCTCTACTCCCTCAAACAGCTTTACGGCCTGTTTCTTTTCTAGTTCGGGCAGCAGTACCTGGTGTAGCTGTAGGGTAACATCGGCGTCTTCTCCGGCGTATTCGGCTATCTCGGTTACGGATACATCGCGCATGTTTTTCTGCTTAATCCCCTTCTTCCCGATCAGCGTTTCAATGGTGACAGGATCGTAATGGAGGTAGGTGTTCGCCATCATATCCATCCCGTGGCGCTTCTCGGGCTCCAGCAGGTAATGGGCCAGCATGGTATCCTGGAGTTTGCCTTTGACCTCAATGCCATAGTTACGCAGCACCAGCAGGTCGTACTTCAGGTTCTGACCAATCTTTCCAACATGTTCATTTTCCAGTACCTCCCGAAAGTCAGTCAGTACTACCTCCGCTTCGCTGCGGTCGGCGGGAAAGGGTACATAGAAGGCTTCGCCCGGCAAGTACGATATAGCCAGTCCCACCAGCTCGGCCTCCAGGGCATCCAGTGAAGTGGTTTCGGTATCAAAGCAGAACTGCTCCTGCTGGCTGAGGTAGTAAGCCAGGTTTTGGCGCAGCTCAGGAGTATCTACAATATGGTAACGATGAGCAGTGGTAGCTAGGGTACGCTTAGGTGTCAGTACCGACTCTGTCTCTTCATCGCCCGGGAAGGAAGGTAGAGCCGCTGTATCGCTGTCTTGTCCGCCGCCGAAAAGGTCCAACTGAGCCTTGGCAGTGGGAGTAGCGATTTTGGTAGCTACCGGACGAATGGGAGAGTCGCCCAGTACGCGGTCACGCAGGGTACGGAATTCCAGCTCTTCAAACAAGTCAACGATCTGCTCACGGGCGGGCGGACAGCACGATAGGTCTCCGGAGTCGAAGGTGATAGGTACGTTGATGTCAATCGTAGCCAGCTGCTTGCAGAGTAGTGCCTGCTCGGCGTATTCTTTGATCTTTTCCCCGATTTTGCCTTTAACCTTATCGGCATTGGCGACCAGATTTTCTACGGTGCCAAATTCCTGAATGAGCTTTTTAGCCGTTTTTTCGCCCACGCCGGGTATGCCCGGTATGTTATCCACCGCATCGCCCATCAGGCCCAGTATATCCGTTACCTGATCAATCCGCTCTATCTCCCAGCGATCCAGTACTTCTTTTACTCCGAGCTTTTCGGCCCCCTTGCCCATAAAGGCAGGCTTATATATGTACACATGCTCTTCCACGAGCTGTCCAAAGTCTTTGTCAGGCGTCATCATGAACACCTCAAAGTCCTGGCGGGCAGCCTGCTTGGCAATGGTACCAATTACGTCGTCAGCTTCGTAACCATCCAGTAGCAGCAGCGGGATGTTCATGGCCTGTACCAGCTTCTTGACGTACGGTATGGCTACGGAGATATCTTCCGGCATGGCCTCGCGTTGCGCCTTATACGCCTCAAACTGTACATGACGGAAGGTAGGCTTGGGCGTGTCAAAGGCTACACCCAGATGAGTAGGCTTTTCTTTCTGAAGTACTTCGAGCAGCGTATTGGTAAAGCCAAATACGGCGCTGGTATTCATGCCTTTGGAGGTGATGCGCGGGTTTTTTATGAAAGCGAAGTGGGCCCGGTAAATGAGCGCCATCGCGTCGAGGAGAAAGAGCTTTTGGGTTGGTTGCGGCATTGCTGCTTGGTTTGTTGGATCTACTTTCAAAGATAATGTTCTCTATAAGAAAAACAGTGCGCCGCTCTAATAAGGTTCGGGCAGAGGCTGAATCAGAATGGATTAAAAAAGGCACATATTTTGCTTATGTGTAGCCAAATCAGGATATTCGGGGCATGTAAGCCATTACTTTATCTAATACTATGAAAAAACTGAGACTATTAGCCGGATGCGTATTCATGGCTACTATGATAACCTGGCTGGGAGCTTGTGAAGGCCCGCAGGGACCTGCCGGACCCGCCGGACCCGCCGGCCAGCAGGGACCCACCGGTACAACCGGACCTGCCGGACCTGCTGGTACTGCCAATGTTATCTATTCTAACTGGGCTGCTGCCGGTGCCTGGAACCGGACCAATGTATTCGGCGTAGACAAATTCTACATTGATATAACGGCAGCGCGTCTGTCACAGGAAATCCTGGACCGGGGCGTTGTGCTGGTGTATACCAAGCTAAGTGTTGAGAATAATCAGGTACGTCAGTTACCTGTATCGATCATATCTCAATTTACTGAAGAGCTAATCGACTACTCTCTGCGGGTAGGTGTCGTACGCGTATGGTCCACACCGGTAAGGCCCCCCGTCACACCCGAAGCAAATACTCAATTCCGTTACGTGCTGATTCCGGGTGGACAAGCCAGCCGTATGAACTTTGAGAAGCTGACCTACGACGAAGCAAAGGCAATGTTTAATCTGCCGGATTAATAACTTATTTCTAGGTACTATTGATAAAAAAGCAGTCTCTGGACGGAGGCTGCTTTTCCGTTTTTGTGCATTTGTAAAAGCGAGCACGTAGTGCTTTTTGAACTATATAAAGCTCATCACTGGTCACTGATCGTTGTTCACTACTTTTTCACCCCCGCAAAGTACATGAATGACTGGGTTTGGGGATCGGTGTAGGAGATGCGCAGGACGGGTGACTTGACTTCTTTCTTACCGTTATACCACTCCGTCGTGGTATAGTAACCAATGGACTGGTTCTGGTAGAAGAGCTTGACGCTATCCGAAGCAGCCTGAACCCTGACGCCGGAGAGGGTTTGTATGTCTTTCTGGGGGATGAAGGTTGTGCGGGTAATCAGGTACTGGCCGTTTGATTGCTTTTTAATTTCCAGGCTGGGGAGTTGTCGCTCGTCTGTGATGGCAATACAGAGGGGATCCAGGAAGCCATTGGTCTTGTACTGGCCTTCGAGCGACGTAATCGTGACCGGATGGGTAGCATCAATATCACAGGCCGATAAGGCGCCAGTAACAAGGAGCAGGAGTACGTAAATCTTTTTCATACGGATTGGAGATAAGGTTCGGAAACAAGACCTCCCGGTCCGGCAAAAGGTTGTAACGTACTCCTGCTGATTATTATACGCTGGCCAGCATACCTAGTTGGCGGGGTTCTTTCCAGCGGCCGCGGGTAAAGTCCGGAAACTTCACTGAGGCGCTGTTACCTTTGATCGAAAGCGCCGAAAGCGGCGTAACGGCCGACCAGGAGGCAGCGTCGTACACGTCCATATCCAGGGGCACACCGCGGTTAAAGCAGTCGATCATCCGATACATCATCACAAAGTCCATACCGCCGTGGCCGCCGTTCTTGGCAATTTCCTCCTTCATCTTGTTCCAGATGGGGTGGGTGTACTTATCCTTTACCTCTTTGTATTCAGCTTCCTTCAGGTAGTTATGGCTGTCCTGACCTTTGATAGAAATCCGGCTGGGATATCCTACATGAAAGGCTTTGGTACCGGCCAGCATATTGATGCGGTTGTAGGGGCGTGCGGTCACGACATCGTGCTGGATCAGGATAGTGCGGCCCAGGTGCGTCTTGATCAGGGTATTGTTCATGTCGCCGTGCTTGAAGCCCTTCTTACCGTAGTACGGGTTGCCAGGCTTGGCCAGCGTAGATGAATCTTCACTGAGGCTGGCTTCCAGTGAGCTCATGGACACCAGATGGTTGAAGCGGTCGCCGCGATCAATGTTCAGGTATTGCGACACCGGTCCCAGCCCGTGCATGGGGTACAGGTTACCGTCGCGGGTCTCGTTATGCTTGATCCGCCACATGTTGTAGTAGGTATCTTCGCTCAGCAGAGATTCGCGCAGGTCGTGTATGTAGCCACACTCAGCGTAAGTAAGGGTACCAAATACGCCCTGATGCGCCATGTTGAGCAGCATCAGTTCTTCATCACCGTAGCAGACGTTTTCCATCATCATGCAGTTGCGCTGGGTCTGCTCGGCGGTATTGACCAGCTTCCAGCAGTCTTCCAGCGTATAGGCGGCGGGTACCTCTACGGCGGCGTGCTTGCCTTGCTGCATAGCGTAGACCGCCATGGGTACGTGGTCTTCCCAGGGAGTAGCAACGATGACCAGATCTATGTCATCACGGCGGACCATCTCTTTCCAGGCATCTTCTTTACCGGAGTAGTAGGTGACGTCTTTTATCCCTTTGCTGTCCAGCCACTCTTTGGCGCGGTTCGCGTACTTTTCACGTATGTCTGCAATAGCCACAATTTTGGCCTTTTCACCACAACCGTGTACCAGTTTCATATGACCGTTCCCCCGGTTTCCTACCCCAATGATCGCCACCCGAACCTGCTGGATGGGGGCCACCTTCAGCCCAATCACTGACTTGCCCACGGCTTTGGGGATGTAGGTAGTGCTTTCAATCTGAGCCTCGACCGTATCTTTGGCTTTGGAGGTAAGGGGTATACCCAGCGCTGAACCCAATAAGGCCGTTGCTTTGAGGAATGAGCGACGCTGCAAGAAATCTTTCATGAGATAAAAGGGATTAGGATAAAGATAGATAAGTGGCGATTGGGTCTATTTTACTTAACGATACACTAGTTAATTAAATTATTTTAAGAATCAAAAGCAGAGACAGCCTATACAAAAAAGAAGGAAGCGTCCGGCTTCCTTCTTTTTTGTATCAATATGATAAAGAATTAAAACTCACCAAACTGGGCGTACATTTCTTTGAGCTTAGCGTCGCGCTCACTGGACCGGATATCTTTCCGGATCGAGGCTACCCCCTGAATATCCGTCAGCAAACCAAGTACTTGGTAAGCTCCGAAGCGGACGAAGTAGGCGGGGTTGTTGCGGGCCAGACTTTCCAGGATCGGGATGCTTCGGCGCTGTATCTCGGGAGCTGACTTGATGAGGTACTTACCAAACACCTGCAGGAAGTTATACTTGTCCGCAGGCTTCATGTCTTTCATCTTTTCCAGGAACCAGTCAAACTGCTCAGGCTTGGTCAGACTGGCGTAGTAGTTGGCTACAGCAGTTACGATGGCATCGTTGGGTGAATTCGCGAAGCGGGCGGCTATCTCTTCCGCGTCACCGGGCTTACCGATCAGGTACGCATCCAGCGCCACCGATACTACCAGGTAGGAGGTATCATTGAGGGCTTCGCGGAAGATCGGGTCATTGGCGTTGTCGCCAAAAGAAGCCAGCGTAAGTATGGCTTCCGCCCGTACCTGTGAGTTGGGGTCAATGCGCGCCCGGCTCTGTACCAGTCGCTCGGCCTCCACAAACTCGGCTCCGTCGTACTCGGCGAAGTTGGCGACGGCTACCTGACGTATTTTCCAGAAAGGATCACTCATGGCCCGCATCATCAGATGGCGGGCGGTGGAGTCTATCATCTTCCCTTCCAGGCGCGTCAGGGCTTCGTATTTATGGGCAAATTTGTCGGAATTATAAAACTGGAACACCCACTCCGGACGGTTCTTCTCGTGCTCGACGGGCCCCAGGAGCTGAGCCTCCGAGTCAAATACGACGAGGTCAGGGCGCTTACTCACCGGGAATTCCAGCGTCTGCCGCGCCTTGTTGATCTCTACATCATACTGGTTTTTCTGACCATTTACCCATACATCTACTTTGAGGGGAAGGCGATAAACTGTGGTAGCCAGCGTATCCTGCATCTGACTTACTTTCAGGCGAAGTTTACCGGTAGAACCAGCGTATTCCTGCTCCACTTTGATCACGGGGTGGCCCGGACGCATAAACCACTGGTCGAAGAACCAGTTAAGGTCTTCACCGGTCACGGCTTCAAACTCACGACGCAGGTCATTGATTTCGGCTGATCCGAAGCGGTTATTCCTGAGGTACCGACGGATAGCCAGGAAAAACGCGTCATCACCTACGTAGCGGCGGAGCATATGTAGTACACGGCCTCCTTTGGCGTAGGAGTGGCTGTCGAACATATCTTCGCGGTGTTTATAGAAGTACCGGATCAGAGGCACCTGCTTCTGGTCCGCCTCCGCCAGGTACTGCCGTACTTCCTGCAGATTGAGCCAGTCGGCTTCGTCGTTACCTTTGTGGTACTCGTTCCAGAGGTACTCAGAGTAATTGGCAAATGACTCGTTGAGCGGGAGCTGTCCCCACTCTTCGCTGGTAACCAGATCACCAAACCAGTGGTGAGCCAGTTCATGGGCGATCACATTATCGGAGTTACCATCCACCAGGGATCGGGTGTCGGCTTGTACGCCTTCTTCGTGTACCGTAGCGGTGGTGTTTTCCATGGCACCGGCCGTAAAGTCACGCACCGCTATCTGCGCGTACTTCTCCCATGGAAACTCTATACCGAAGGTGTTGGAGAAGAAGGCGATCATCTCGGGCGTACGGCCAAATATGGCCTTGGCGTCTTTGGCGTACTGGGGCTCTACGTAGTAGCTCAGCTCCAGACCAGTAGGCATGGTTTCCTTTACTACCGCAAAATCACCTACGGCTAACATAGCCAGGTAGGGAGCGTGGGGGAGTGACTGCTTCCAGTGGTCGGTGCGGGTACCATCGTCGTTGATGGTACTGTTTACAAGCAGACCATTCGAAAGTGTCTTGTAAGTACTATCGACCCGGATATAGAAGTCATGGGTCATTTTCTCATTAGGGGCATCTACCGTCGGAAACCAGGCGGAGTTAGCCTCCGTTTCGCCCTGGGTCCATATCTGGCGCGGCTTACCTTCTTCCAGTCCGTCGGCATTGATGAAGTACAGGCCTTTGTCGGTCGGATGGTCGTCGGGCTCGTCTCGGGGTTGTTCATTGGGCTTGGCGGTGTAGTTGATCAGCACGTACAGGGTATCCTTGCGGGTGTACTTGCGCTTGAGATGGATGGTTAGCTTACGACGGTCATAGGTATACTCCAGCTGATCCTGAATAGGCTCCATCACGGATTGTTGCGACAGGGAGTCAATCCGGCGCAGGGTATCAATCTGGACTACACTTTGGATGTCAAATCCTTTGGCGTCAAGCTCCAGGGTCGACTGCGGGAAGAAATAAGGCTTAAAGGTGATAAGGGCGCTGCCAAGTACGTGCTGACGCAGCCAGTCAAAACCCACGTCCAGCCGGGTGTGCAGTATATCATTCTTTAAGGTGCGGCTGGGGCGGTAGGGACCTGCTTTGGAAACGGCGCCCGGTACCCGGCGAACAACGGTGTCCCGCTGAGCCATAGTCAGATCAGCCGCCTGTATGGCAGGTGCCATCAGGCTGAGCATGAAGATAAAAGAGAATGGTTTGAACCAGGTACACATCGTTTCGCTCATTCGGTTGGTTCTTTCAACAATCATATACAGGGGTGTTACTTGCTTTAGTGGGTTTTACAGACTCGGGGCGGCCAGGGCCGGATGCTCGCTGCTTAACGTTAAAGAGTAAATTTAGACAAATGTTTACAGTCGCATCAAATATAAATAGACAACCGGTAGTATAGCTGGTAAATTTGGCTATACTAATTGATTTATAGATGGTTAACCTACGGTAGCGAGTCGGCCGGTTTTGGCCGCGCGACGCGCCGGTACGTACGAAACGGCTATGGTAATAAGTACTATGATAACTCCGGTAAGCAGTACATCACTCCATATCAGTTTGACGGGGTAGGCATCTACCAGTGAACTAACCATCCCCATAGATACCAGCCCGTACTGCTGCTGAAGCCAGCACAGGCCTATGCCTCCCAGTAAGCCTAAAATAGCTCCCGTGAGCGCTACGATAGCTCCTTCGGCCAGAAATATCCGTCTGACCAGTCCCGGAGTGGCGCCCATGGCATACAGCATGGTTACATCACCTTTCTTCTCAATAGCCAGCATACTCAGCGAGAAGAATATATTGATAGCGGCCACCAGGATAATCATGGACAGCGTAATGGTCACAAACAACTTTTCGACCCGGATCGCCCGCAGCAGATCTGCGTTGAGCGAGTCACGGTCCTGTACTTTAAATTCGGCGCCCAGCGCCTTTTGCAACCGCTGTTGTACACTGCCGGGCGAAGCGTTGGGGCCCAACTGTACTTCGAGAGAAGTACGCTGATTACCATACTGCAGGAGTGACGCCACCAGTGACAGAGGGGCTATGACGTAGTCGTCGTAGCGGCTCTCGATAAAGAAGGTACCACCCGGCCGTACTGATACCTGGTTGAAGGCATCGGGAGACGTCAGGTTTAGGGTCCGGCGGTCGCTGCGGGGGTACCACAGCTCCAGCGGGGTCAGGTAGTCTTCCAGCGATATGAGGAGCGCGTTCCGGACCCCTTCAGATATCACGGCATAAGATGTTCCGTTAGGACCCTTTAATTGAAGAGAGCCTTCGATCAGGGCTGTGTCAAGCTGTTTTCTGTGTTCAAAGGTACTGTCTACTCCTTTGAGGCGTACGATGGTCTGCTGGTCGTGGTAGCGAGCCAGGGCGTTATCTTCGATCACCTGTGTGACGAAGGCTACCCCCTGCACCGACCGGACGGCCATCAACAGCGAATCATCGACCTCAAACCGTCGCCCCTCGCGGGGTGAAATCTTGATGTCCGCGTCAAAGGTTTTAAAAATCTGACGGTTCAGATCCTCCATACCGTTAAATACCGACAGTACCACCACCATAGACATCGTACCCACGCCCACGCCAATCATGGCGATAAGGGCGATAATACTGATGAAGCTACGTTTGTTACGCGACAGGAAGTACCGGCGGGCTATCCGAAAGGGCAGGTTCATATTCCTTCAACGGCTGGATCAAGCGTTTTCGTCTTCGCCAACCTCTTCATCTTCGTCTTCATCAGGAGCCGGAGGTATATCCAGGCCGGCAAACAGGGCATCCATCTTCGCTGCGTACTCGGCGGTATCATCTATAAAGAACTGTAACTCGGGCACGATCCGTAGCTGATGGCGAACTCTTTCGCCCAGTTTCTGACGGATAAACTTGGTGTTTTCCTGAATACCTTCCAATAGGATGCGCTTATTTTTCTCGGGCAGGAAGCTAAGGTACGCCCGGGCTATACCCAGGTCGGGTGTCATCCGTACAGCCGTCACGGTCACAAACGAGCCATTGATCAGATGCCGTGCTTCTTTCTGAAAGATATCACCCAGGTCTTTTTGTATCTGGCGACCTACTTTTTGTTGTCTTTTTGATTCCATTCGTTTTTAATAATAGTATAGGCTGGACGTGGCAGGTTGAGAAGCGATCGAAAAATGAGTAGTCAATAACCAGGTATAGGGGGCTGACCTGATGTCGCTTCTTTAGATAAATTCTAAGCCCAATCCACATCTGTAACCTTATTCTCTTCAATTAATACAAATATCCGTACTTATTTTGTTTTTGTGGGACCCTGAGCCGTAAATTCGTAAAACAATTCGCATATCCTCATTAACCCGAAACTGCCTTGCTGAGTTTTTTTAGAGTTAATGCCGTATATCAGAACATCAGCCTGGTGCTGTTCTTCCTGTTATTGCGGCTACCCTTTGTGTTGACTGATGTTCCTCTGCTGGTGCCGGAGCTGAACTGGATGCTGGTGGGAGAGCAGATGAGCCGGGGCTTTATGCTGTACCGTGATATCTGGGACAACGTGAGTCCTTTTTCGGGATTGGTTTACTGGTCTATTGACACGCTGTTTGGGCGGTCGCAGTGGACCTATCAGATTATTGCGGCGGTACTTTCCATCTTTCAGATTCTCTACTTCAACTACGTTATTCACTCCCGCGAGCTATTCACGGAGCGGAGCTACGTACCGGGGGCTATCTACGCCCTCATGCTGAATATTTCCTTTGATTTGGCTACGCTGTCCCCCATGCTGATGGCGACGACCTTCCTGGTGCTGGCCTTTGGTACCATGGTCAAGACTATTACCCGTCGTCAGGTCACCAACGAGGTGTTCGAGCTGGGGATGTACATCGGGGTGGCTACGCTTTTCTATCTGCCAGCCTCGGTATTTGTGGTCTGGGCTTCGGTATCGCTCTTGTTTTATACCGGTGCTACATTCCGGCACTACCTGCTGGGCTTTTTCGGCTCCGCATTCCCCTTGTTGATGGTGGTCTTATTTTTCTACCTCAATGATGGTATCTATAGTCTTAACCGTAACCTGCTCACCTCGGTATTTCAGGTAAGGCAGTATAACCTAAATGATTTTTCGTCGCTGCTGATCTCACTACTTATTCCACTGGTGGTGGGGGTGATGGGCTTTATGCGGTTGTTTAGTTCGGCCCGCTTTGTCAACTACCAGTCGCGGGTACAGCAGATCATGGCCATCTGGTTTTTTACTTCCATTCTGACCATCCCGCTTATGTCGTACCTGGCGCCGATGCAGTTTGTGATATTTATCCCTCCGGCGGCTTTTTTCGCAACGCACTATTTCCAGAGTTTCAAGAAACAGTGGGCGGCTGAGCTGATATTCCTGGGTGTGATGGGAGGTATCCTGTTGATCCAGTACCAGGGCGTACTCGATCTGGTACCTCAGCTATCGGTAGGGCGGCTGGAAAACCTCCGGACCAAGCAGGCACTGCTCCCGGAAGAGATCAAAGGGAAGCACATACTGGTACTGGGCGAAGACGAAGGCGAGTACATGAATAACTTCTCAGCTACGCCTTACCTCAACTGGGACCTTGCTAGCTATGACCTCGAGAACCTGGATAACTTTGACAGCGTAATCCACGTTTACGACAACTTCCGTCAAGACCCGCCGGAGTACGTGATCGACAAGCAGAATATCATGCCCAAGTTGTTTGAGCGGGTACCGGCACTCAAAAGGCGCTACAAGCCCAGCAAGTGGAAGGGTATCTATGAGAAAGTAGGGTAGTGGGGACATTCACCTAAAAAGCCCACCGAATTGGTTAGGAACCTGTTCGGTGGGCTTTTTTCTTTGGAGCTTACTCCTTCTTAGCAGGCGATCTTGCCGACGCGCGTCTGGTGACGGCCTCCTTCAAACTCTGTATTCAGAAACTTTTCGACGCACTCCAGGGCCTTGTCCAGCTCAATAAAGCGTACGGGCAGGCATATAATGTTGGCGTTGTTATGCTGGCGCGTCAGCTCAGCCAGGACAGGTTCCCACACCAGAGCCGCCCGGATACCCTGGTGCTTATTGGCGGTGATACATACGCCCTGGCCACTGCCACACAGGAGTACTCCCATTTCGAATTCACCGTTTTCTACGGCACTGGCTACCGGATGCGCAAAGTCCGGATAATCAGCTGATTCAGCGCTGTTTGTGCCGTAATCTGTGACCTCGTAGCCGTTGTTAGTAAGCCACTCTTTGATGGGTTCCTTATAAGGAAAACCGGCATGGTCGGCGCCTATGGCAATCTTTTTGCTCATTTTATTGTTAATTATAATTGCCGAATAACTAAAATAGCTACATTGACGTTGTAACTATCCTGCTTACTAGCAAGCGGTGTAAAGTTACGGAGTTGAAATTGTATAATTAAACACATCATTGAATATGAATGAAGAATTGAAAGATCCGGGACCGGCTAACGTAGATATTTCTCTACTTAACCCTACCATTCCGGAAGACGAAGAGCGTATAAAAGAAGCGTTTGAAGACCGTAACTGGAACGAGATCAAGAGTGCTGATTCCTGGGTGGTCTTCAAAGTAATGGCCGAATTCGTGGAAGGCTTTGATAAGCTGGCCAGGATTGGGCCCTGCGTATCGATATTTGGCTCGGCCCGTACCAAGGCTGACAACCCCTACTATACCATTACCGAGGAGATCGCTGCCAAATTGGTACGCCACGGGTACGGTGTTATCACGGGTGGGGGACCGGGTATCATGGAAGCCGGTAACAAAGGAGCTTATGAGCAAGGTGGAAAATCAGTAGGATTGAACATAAAACTACCATTCGAACAGCATAGCAACATCTACATAGACCCCGACAAGAATATCAACTTCGATTTTTTCTTTGTCAGAAAAGTAATGTTTGTAAAGTATTCGCAGGGATTCATCGTGTTGCCTGGTGGATTTGGTACCCTGGATGAACTCTTCGAGGCCCTCACGCTGATCCAGACCAAGAAAATCGGTCGGTTCCCTATTGTAATGGTTGGCCGCAGCTACTGGTCCGGCCTGATTGACTGGATCAAAGAGACCATGATGGAAGGCGAGCGAAATATTAGCCCTGAGGATCTTAAACTGTTTAGCTTGGTAGATACCCCCGATGAGGCGGTTAGGGTTATTGACGAATTCTATTCGAAGTACCTGCTCAAACCCAACTTCTAGTACTATCTCACTCATTCATCGGATGGCCGGCGTGTCATCTGATGAATACTCTTTTTCAGAAGGCCAGATACGGACTAATTTTACTGATTGTCTTCTCATCCAGCACCTTTACCTTCTTCAGATCATCCGCCGACTGGTAGGGGCCGTGCTGCTCACGGTACCTGATGATGACTTCAGCCTGCCGCTTGTTTCTCAGATACGGATGCCGAGTCAGATCTTCGGCTGTGGCGGTGTTAATATTCAGTTTCTGTACATTGGCTTGTATGCGGGCGTAGCGGTGAAGTTCGGCCAGGGCCAGTGAGTCCAGACCATACACTTCGCTGAACTGTGCCGGTGAATGAAATCCGCCCAGCGCATCCCTGAATCGTACTATCCGCAGTGACAAGGCACTGCCAATGCCCCTGAGCCTGATCAGTTGGGAGGTGTCCGTTGTGTTAATATCAAAGGGTACTATGGTGGGTCGTGAGCTGGCTCTGATTTCGGTGGGTAGAGGACTGGCGGGATTTCGCTCGGCGGGAGCCGACGCGCTGGCGCTGGCAGTAGTCGGGAGGGACTCATCCAGTACCAGGTACGGCTCCAGCCGCTGGTACAAGTCATCCGGGAAGTCATAAATGCGGCGGAGGTCCTGCTTCCGTCGAAACTTGCCACCCTTGCGCCGATAGTTGTCGATGCGTCGGGCCAGAAAGAGAGGGATCCCCAGTTCCTGGAGTTGCTCCGTACTGGCCTCATTGGGATTGAAGGCAAAGAGGCGCGCGGGTTTTGAGGTAGTTGCAGTGCCTGGGCTGGTGGTAGGGGCTTCATGTTCCTCAGCGGTTGCAGGTGCAGTCGCCAGGCTAGCCGCTACACTATCCAATGCTATTTGCTGAACAGGCTGTAACGGTTCGGACAGGTACGGGAGTACCCAGTGCCTGAATAGCGTTGGCGTCCAGAGCAGTACCAAACTAAATACAATGAGCAAAAGTGCCCCGCGGGCCTCCTTGGGTGAGATACCAAAAAAATCCTGAATATGGTAAAGAAGGCGGCGCAGCATGATGTGGAAATAAGGTCCTGTTAGGTTACTGTCAGGTAGCAATAGGCGGAGCAGCGGATCTCCTATTAATCACCTGTATGAGGATTGAAAACAAGCGCATGCTCCTGGTTGAACTCCTTATCCTGCTGATAGAGTATGATTTCATCTTCTTCTAATTTGATGATTTGCCAGGTGCCAAAAAAAGCCGGCTTTTGAACTCGATTAATAATCTCTACGCTGTCTCCACCCCGGTAGGTAAACTGGATGTATTCGTAACGAAAAGCTTTGACGGAATCATCCCATGATTTAGAGAGTTCTTCATCTAAATAGGGGCTAACAACTCCTACTTCATAGCATACTCCATATCCATCCGGGCCAAAGCGATAGTAGTTATCCTTAATCCAGTCGGACCAGTAGAGGGCTCCATCGGTTCCATTCCTGACCGTATTTTCATAGGAACTCAGGCTGGCTGGTCGGGAGTAAAAATGAGTTAGAGTCCACTCTCTCCCCTGTGGATTATGCCCGCTTATAATACCATAAAAGTCCAGTTGGGGCGTTACCGGATCGTTCTTCTCCTTGCAGGATATAGATATAGAGGCTGTAAGGAGAAAAAGAATTAGGTAGTTAATATACTTCATCTTGGTCGAATGATTAGTGTGGCTTTGTATTAATGTTTGCTATTTTTTCTTGTAGCAGCTACCCCGAATGCTGCATCCCTAAGACACTAAGTGGATCATCAGGAGCCGGATCAATAACCTATTTCCTTATCTTCATAGAAAATACAACGGCTGGATTTGCTCTGATTTATTCTCAGCTATATCCGTGTTTGCCTTCATAGTCTTCTATTTATACACTATATATCAAAAATACTTAAATCATACACATTACCAAGAATCTCCATAAAATGCCTACTTTTGCGGCTATTCTCTGTCTAGAGTAGGATTTCAAAATACACATTGATATAAATATAGAATAAAGATGAGCCAGGCACCTGCTACCTCACTTCAAGACATTATCAGTCATGCCAAAGAGTATGGCTTTGTTTTTCCTTCCTCAGAAATATACGATGGGTTACAGGCCGTGTATGACTATGGTCAGAATGGCGTAGAGCTGAAAAATAACTTAAAAGCTGTGTGGTGGAAGGCCATGACCCAGCTGAATGACAACATAGTGGGGATAGATGCATCGATATTTATGCACCCACTAACTTGGAAGGCATCGGGCCATGTGGATGGGTTTAATGACCCCATGATCGATAACAAGGACTCCAAGAAACGCTACCGTGCTGACCAACTGCTGGAAGGTAAAGCCGAGGAGTACCGTGAAGCCGGTCAGCCCGAAAAAGCCCAGGAGTTGCTCAATGAAATGGGCCGCCTGCTGGGTGCCGAAGATCTGGCCGGAGTACGTGACCTCATCATTGCCGAAGGCATTAAATGTCAAGTGTCAGGTACTGCCAACTGGACCGACGTACGCCAGTTCAACCTAATGTTCAGTACACAGGTAGGCTCCGTAGCCGAAGATTCCAGCCAGATATACCTGCGTCCCGAAACAGCTCAGGGGATATTTGTTAACTTCCTGAACGTACAGAAGAGCGGCCGGATGAAGGTACCCTTCGGTATTGCCCAGATTGGTAAGGCTTTCCGTAATGAGATTGTAGCCCGTCAGTTTACGTTCCGGATGCGGGAGTTTGAGCAGATGGAGATGCAATTTTTTGTTCGCCCCGGCTCTGAAATGGAGTGGTACAACACCTGGAAAGAGGCTCGTATGAAATTCCACAAGGCGATTGGACTACCGGCCGAAAGCCTCCAGTACCACGACCACGAGAAACTGGCCCACTATGCCAACGCCGCCGTGGATATCGAATATAAATTCCCCTTCGGATTCCGCGAGATCGAAGGTATTCACTCCCGTACTGACTTTGACCTGCGCAACCACCAGGAACTGTCCAAGAAGAAGCAGCAGTACTTTGACTCAGAAATCAACCAGAACTACATACCCTACGTAGTAGAAACTTCCGTAGGAGCTGACCGTCTGTTCCTGGCTACCTTCTGCAACGCTTACACCCGCGAAACGGTAGGAGAAGGCGAAGGACAGAAGGAGCGTGTGTACCTGAAACTACACCCTGCGCTGGCACCGGTGAAGGCTGCCGTACTTCCTCTGGTGAAGAAGGATGGACTGGCCGAGAAAGCTCAGTCGATCGCTCAATCGCTGAAGTCATCGTTCAGGACGGTATATGATGATAACGCCGCTATCGGTAAGCGCTACACCCGTCAGGACCTGATCGGTACGCCGTACTGTATTGCCGTTGACTACCAGACTATGGAAGACGACACCGTTACCATCCGTCACCGCGATTCGATGGAGCAGGAGCGGGTACATATCAGTGAGCTGAAAGATAAGATAGGATATGAAGTAGCTATGGAGCGTATCCTGGAAGTTATCTGATCCTTACAGTGTTACTAATAAAAGAGCGACTACCTACGGGTAGTCGCTCTTTTGCATTTATCTATATATAAATCAACTGTAATACTACTCAGCCTTCACATTGATACGCTGAATAGCCAGATCGTTAAGCTTCTCGTCAGTATCTTTTTCTTCTTCGAGCGTCTGAGTCAACAGTTTAGCTGCCTCACTATGACCCAATTCTTTTGCGTAGTGGCTGGCAGTACCGTAGCCAGCTATTTCATAGTGTTCTACGCGCTGGGCTTCGGCGATCAGGCCGGCGTCCATTACCTCAGGAGAGGCATCTTCTTTCAGGAAAGATTGAGCTTCTTTGATGATACCTTCCATGGCCTTGCACTTCTCTCCCTGAATTTTGATATCCAGTAGCTGAGCTATTTTTTCCAGTCGCTCTTTTTGCTTCTTGGTTTGCTCCAGGTGCATCTGGAAAGCCTTCTTCAATTTGTCGTTTGAAGCTTTCTCTTGCATAAGAGGCAGAGCTTCAATGATTTGACTCTCTGCGCTGTAAAGGTCTTGTAGCTGGTGTTCCAGCAGATCATTCAAATTTTTCAGTTTGCCTGACATAACTTAGTTGGTTTAAGGTTTATTATTTAATGTTTTGTAAATCAGGGAGCCATAAGAAAAGACTCCCTGATTTGTGGACGCGATCACTACTAAACTAATCTTTCACTCATGCGCCCACTTCGTAACTAATAGTTAAAAGAGTATGCCATAAGACCTGACCAAGTCTAAATTAATAGGAAATAATACCAAAAAGTGGGCATACTTGACCCAGAGAAGCTTTAAAGGAGAATATCTTGTAACCGCAGATGTCTAATCTGCAGCAGCGGAGAGAGAAAGACGTGGGTAATCATCCACAACTGGGTGAAAATTGACAACAGCCACACCGTATAAAAAAAGCGTCAGTTGGCTAAAGAGGCCTCAGAGCATAATTTAACAAAGATTTAACGTATAGTACCGGAAGAACAGACGTCTATTCTTCCGGCTAATTGCAGGGAGTTATTCTTTAAAAAAGACCCGCTTGACCCGCTCGCTTACGCCGGTCAGGAGCTCGTACGGGATGGTGCCGATACGGGAAGCAAGGTCAATCAGAGGGAGCTCTTTCCCAAATACAACTACTTCGTCGCCTTCTTCGGCGGTGGCGTGAGTAAGATCCACCATGGTCATGTCCATACATACATTTCCTATAGTAGGGCAGAGGGTACCGTTCACCCACACGTGGCCCACGCCATTGCCCAGGCGCCGGTCGTAGCCGTCAGCATAGCCCATGGCTAGGGTACCCAGTACAGTGTCCTGGGTCAGGCGTCCGCGCCGGCTGTATCCTACGGTCTCACTGGCCTTGATCTTTTTGATCTGAGAGATTACTGTCTTCATGGTACCTACCGACTGCAGGAAGCGCTGCTCCTGTCCGGTGGCTTCCACACCGTACAACCCGATCCCAACCCGTACCATATCCAGCCGGAACTCGGGGAAGCGTACTATACCGGCCGAGTTAAGGATGTGCTTGATGACCTTTCGGCCCAGTACCTCTTCGATCCGGGTAACACCTTCTATAAAGCGCTGGTACTGCAGCCGCGAGAATGGGTTATGTTCCCCCTCGTCGGCACCCACCAAGTGGCTGAATACACTCGCTACCCGCAGGGATGGATTGGCCTGTAGCTGAGCCAGGAGGCCCTCAAGTTCCTCTTCCATAAATCCCAGCCGGTGCATACCTGTATCTAGCTTGACATGTACCGCCGGAGCCTGACTACTATCGGAACGCTGGCGGAGGTAGTCGAGCCAATCGGTCAGGATGCGCTGGCTGTATAGCTCAGGTTCTAGGTTATACTCCAATAGGGTATCGAAGGTAGGGCGGGAGGGATTCATGACCATGATCGGTAGCGTGATTCCACTCTGCCTCAGGCTTACTCCCTCGTCGGCGTAGGCGACAGCCAGGTAGTCGACCCGGTGAAACTGCAGCAGGTTAGCCACTTCGGCACTACCACTACCGTAGGCAAAGGCCTTCACCATCACCATTACCTTGGTTTGGCGGCCTACTTTGGCGCGGTAGTAGTTGAGGTTATGAGTAAGAGCGTCCAGATTGATCTCCAGTACCGTGGCGTGTACTTTCTGCTGAAGACGATTGACGATCTGCTCAAAAGAGAAAGTTCGGGCCCCTTTGACAAGTACTACACTTTCGGTAAGAGAGGGGAAAGAAAACTCCTTCAGAAAAGAAGCGGTATCCGCATAAAACTCCGTTTGCGACAGCTGCTGAAACAGGCTTTGATTCTGCTGTAGTTTAGGTCCGATACCAATTAGTCGCTGCACGCCTTTTTCCTGCAGAAGCTGAGCAATCTGTCCATACAGTTCTTCTTCGGGCTGTCCCGTCTGCAGTACATCCGACAGAATTACTGCTTTCTGGTGGCGGTGCTCCTGCTGAGCCAGGAAGTGAAGCGCCATCGTAAGGCCCTGCAGGTCATTGTTGTAGGTATCGTCGATGACGTAGCAGCGATTGATACCTTCCTTGATTTCAAGGCGCATCGAAACTGACCGTATCCGCTGGATGCGCTCCCGGATGACCTCCGCCGCCATACCCAGGTCCAGCAGGAATACCAGGCAGTGAATGAGGTTTTCGAGTGAAGCATCATCGCGGAAATGGGTTGTAAAGCTATGCTCGCCCAGCGCACCCGATAGCCGAATCTGCACTCCTTGTGTACCGGGCGTAAGCTGTACCTGTACATCGGCCTCGGTATGGGTAGCCCATGTCAGTGTCTGCAGGTGCCGGTTAACGGGGGAGAGGATCAGCCGTACCTCTTCCTCAATGGCGGTATAGTCCTTTCGGTAGATTAATTTATCAGCCTTGGTAAACAGGCGGAGCTTTTCGGTGATCTTCTGTTTCTGACTCCGGAATCCCTCATCATGCGCAGATCCTATGTTGGTAAATATTCCAATAGTAGGCTGGATGATGGGCTGTAAGTACTCCATCTCGTGCGGACGCGAGATACCTGCTTCGAACACCGCAATCGTATGTTTTTCGTTGAGTGCCCATACTGACAGGGGTACCCCCACCTGCGAGTTATAGCTCTTGGGACTGGCTACTACGTAGTGGTCGGGGGTTAGCAGCTGAGCCAGCCACTCCTTCACGATGGTTTTGCCATTGCTGCCCGTAACGCCTACGACCGGTAGGTCGTACTGTGCCCGATGCCGGGCCGCTAGGTGTTGCAGTGCCCGCAGGGAATTAGGGACTGCCCATACCGTCGCGTCGGTCCAGCCTGCTATCTCTGCCTTAAGGTCGGTAGGTAAGGCATCCTGCTCTACCACAAACTCCCGTACACCACGCTGGTACAGGTCCGCCAGGAAGCGGTGACCATCGTGTCGTTCTCCACGGATGGCAAAGAAAAGGGTTTGTTCTGGGAAACTCAGCTGACGGCTGTCGGTGAGCAGGTACGAAGCTGAGGTAGTGATCTGCGAAGGAGTAGTTTCAACAAGACTCATAGGATGTAATACTTTGCCGGCAAAGGTAGATATTTCCTTAGCCCGCTACATCCATTTTCGCCACTTAAAGTAGATTATAAGTGCAATGGTCACTACAATCATGATCCCCCACACCACAAAGTACCCGTAGCGGGTAGTGAGCTCCGGCATGAACTCAAAGTTCATACCGTATACCCCTACAATAAAGGTCAGGGGCATAAATATGGCCGAAAAGATCGTCAGCGTTTTCATGACCGAGTTCATGCGATTGCTGAGCGTCGACAGGTGTACGTCCACTAAGCTGGCCAGAAGTTCGCGGTAAGAATCAATGGTATCAATAACCTGCATGATGTGATCGTGCAGGTCACGCAGGTAAGGCGATACGTCGCGGGTAATGAGTGGATTATCATCCCGCATGAGCTGAACGATGATTTCGCGCAGGGGCCATACCACCCGTCTGAATAGGGTCAGCTCCCTTTTTAGCGAATACAGATCAGCCAGGGAGAGATTCTGATTGCCACTAATAACTTCCTCCTCCATCAGGTCCAATTCTTCACCCATCTTTTCCAGGATCAGAAAGTAGTTGTCCACGATGATATCCATGAGGGCGTACAGCAGGTAGTCAGCTCCGTAGCGGCGGGTTTTACCCACAGAGGCTTTTAACCGATCAATAACGGGTACGAATATATCCCCCGTGCGCTCTTCCTGAAACGAGATCAGAGCTCTTTCACCCAGTACAAAACTCACATGCTCGGCGTTGAGGCAAAAAGGTTTTTCTTCTTCAATATGGAGCATTTTGAGCGTCATGAACAGCCGGCCCCCGTCGTCGTAGTACTCGAGCTTGGGCTTTTGCTCCGTATTCATAATATCCTCGAGCAGGAGGGGGTGCAGGCGAAAAAGCTGCCCTAACTGACCAATTACGTGGCTTTCGTGGATACCGTCTACATCAATCCAGGTAACATGGGGCTCTTTGACGTGAGAGTCAGGTGTACAGGCGGCAACGCTTTTAACTATCTCTTCCCGGTGAAAACGCTCACTATAATCAACCCGCTTGATCTGGGTTTTGAGTTCAACGTCAGGCCCAACGTAGGTAAGGGTACCCGGTGAGGTCAGCAGATTTTTCTTATTGGGTCGATGACGGCGTTTTGACATTAACGAATCTTTATTTTGTATGGCTTGAAAAGGATTTCAGGTAAAATCTCTTAACTATGCGATCCCTAATTTTTAGCGTTTCACTCATCCTCTATGAAAAAAATAATTTGCGCCGTTTTGGGCGTATGTATGTCATTGTCCATGACCGGATGTGCCACTCTTTTTGGCGGTTCTATCACCCAGTGTCAGCGTAGTAAGCCACAAGCGGGGCAGCCACAGCGTGAGATCAGAGTAGAAGCCCTCATCCTGGATATTGTATTGTTCTGGCCAGGTGCGATAGTGGACTTTGCGACCGGAGCTATCTATAGACCTTGCGTTAGCCCTAATATGCCCCGAAAGTTATCTCACAACAGCAAACCGGTAAACCTATCGGCAGTGGAAGAGACACAGGTCAATCCATAAGTAAAAGAAACAGTGCTTATCTGGTAAGATTGCCACTCACCCGAGGATGAGTGGCAATCTTTATAACCGGTCATCATCTTTCATATGATACACCAGTACGGGTATATGGGTATCAAGAATGAGCTTCTTTGTCACGCTGGGATTCGTAATATAGGCCTCTATGAATGTCCGCTCCCGCGACGACACGATCAGTAAGTCGGCTCCTACTTCATCACAGTAAGCTTCGATGCCGCCTCTGACCGAATCAGACTCCCGGATAACAAAGCTTTCATCGGGTACTCCAAATACAGACTGGATTTCTTCCATGTACTGGTGGTCGGGCTGTATGTTGGGTTGTACCGCTCCCCGAATTTTCAGGAAGGTGAGTTGGGCGCCCCAGTGCTCTACATTCCGCATCACTTTCCGCAGGATATTAATTTCATCGTGCTCTAGCTGCGTGGCGTATACAACTTTGCGCAGGGATTTAGGCTCGGTCTGGGGAGGGATGATCATGACCGGACAAGGAGCGTCCAGGGCTATTTTGGTAGTACTGCTGCCAACGAGCTTGTCCAGAAAGCCACCGGTGCCGGTGCGGCCCATGACTACCATATCCGGGCGGTACTCTTCAATGGCATCGAATACTGCCGGATGGATTCCTCCGACAGCCCAGATTCCTTCGGCCTGATAGCCTTCATTCCGGGCCCGGGCCACGTAGTCTTCTAGTCGGTTACGAAATGCCTCTTCTGTGCCGTTCTCAATCGGTAGCGCACCTACCCCCGCCGGTACGGTAGCATCCGGAATATAAGGCTGGTAGGAGTGCAGGATGATGAGTTGGGTGTCAGCCTGGCTGCCCATTAGTTTGGCAGCGGCCAGCGCCCGGTCGGCATTTTCAGAGAAATCAATGGGAACAAGGATTTTTTTCATGGATTGGATGAGTGTATGTTCTGAGCATCAAGTTAAGGTTATTAACCAGGGAATGACTAGTTGCCTCTTTTGAAATAGCAAAAATTATTATGCCAGTAACATACCCTCAGACTTTCAATCCGGGCTTTACTCCTTCTATACGAGCTTTGGGATATCAGTTTGATGAGTACCTTTATGAAGATCAGTTGTACTTACTCGGCTGACTTTACAAAGGCTATATTCCGTTTTAATCCTTCCAGTTTGGTGCGTTTAACAGGCGAGCGTCGGAATATTTCCCGGAATACCTCTTCGGTTATTTCTTCCCAATCCTTGTTGGTAAGTTCTGCAAGCTGAGCCGGTGGATTGAATTCGGAAGTTCGGTGTGGCCGCGCAAACCGGTTCCACGGACATACATCCTGACAGATGTCACAGCCAAACACCCAGTTGCCAAATTTACCGCGTACCTCGTCAGGTATGGCCTCTTTCAGCTCAATCGTAAAATAGCTGATGCACTTGCTGCCATCAACTACGTAGGGCTCTACGATGGCATCAGTAGGGCAGGCATCTACACAGCGGGTACAGGTACCACAGTAGTCTTTGACCGGACCATCCGGTGCCAGCTCTACATCCAGTATGAGTTCACCGATAAAGAAAAAGCTTCCCAGGTCGCGGTTGAGGAGGTTGGTGTGCTTACCGATCCAGCCCAGACCACTCCGGGCGGCCCAGGCCTTGTCCATGACGGGCGCTGAGTCTACAAAGGCCCGGCCATCGACTTCACCTATTTCTTCCCTAAGGGCATCCAGCAAGGCTTTGAGCTTGTCTTTCAGTACATAGTGGTAGTCAGTGCCGTAGGCGTACTTTGAAATCTTATAATCTTCTTCGGTAGTAGGGAGTGATTGCTCGGGGTAGTAGTTAAGCAGTACAGTCACGACCGACCGGGCGCCATCCACCAGCTTGCGGGGATCGAGGCGCTTGTCGAAGTGGTTGGCCATCCAGGCCATCTGACCGTGGTAGTTGCGCGTAAGCCATTCATCCAGCCGGGGCGCTTCCTCTTCCAGAAATTCCGCCTTAGAAATGCCACAAAAGTCAAAACCGAGTTCGATGGCTTTGGCTTTAAGGAACTTACTGCGCTGCTGACTGATTATATCTTGAGTAGTCATATCACAAAATTACGAAGCAACTGGGCCTTTTAGTGCCAAGATGTCAGTATTTGTGAGCTGGCAAAGTAATTTAGCACAATACTTGCTGAATATAAGCAACCAAAGTATAAGTCAATTATGTCCGAAAATAAGCAGAACAACCAGGAAACTCACGCCGAAGAACCCGAAATGGAAAAAGTGACTGACAACGAGGCGGAGGAGCAAGCTACCGTCGAAGCTCAGGAGAAAGATCCTGTGGAGGAGCTGAGAATTGAACTAGCAGAATTGAAAGATAAATATATACGGCTGTATGCCGACTTTGAAAACTTCCGTCGTCGTACCGCTAAGGAAAAACTGGAGCTTATTGCCAACGCCAACGCTGACCTGATGCGGTCGATTCTGCCGGTGGTGGATGATTTTGAGCGGGCTAAGCAGTCGTTCGAAACCACAACCGAAGTAGAGCCTCTTAAAGAAGGAGTTGATCTGATTCATAACAAGCTGTACAAGATGCTCGAAAGCAAAGGTCTGAAACCAATGGATGCCAAAGGTCAGCCTTTTGATGCTGAGCTGCACGAGTCAGTGACGCAGTTTCCGGCACCAACCGAAGACTTGAAAGGCAAGGTAGTAGACGAGATCGAGAAAGGATACTACCTCAACGATAAGGTACTACGGTACGCCAAAGTAGTAATTGGAGCTTAGAAACCCTCTTCCTCCGAACGGAGGAACAAATCATAAAAAACCATAACTTTTGACTGGAGCAGTCAATTGGGGACTGAAAAAAATGGCACAGAAAAGAGATTACTACGAAATACTTGGGGTAGACCGGGGAGCATCGGCTGACGAAATCAAGAAGTCATACCGGAAGCTGGCCATCAAGTACCATCCCGACAAAAATCCGGACGACCCTTCTGCCGAAGACAAGTTCAAGGAGGCGGCTGAGGCCTACAGTATCCTGAGCGACGAAGACAAGCGTCGTCGTTACGATCAGTTCGGTCATGCCGGAGTGGGTAGTAACGGAGGCGGTGGAGGTGCCTACGGAGCCGGTGGATTCACCATGGACGATATATTCTCCCAGTTTGGTGATATTTTCGGTGGTGAAGGAAGTCCTTTCGGAGATATCTTTGGCGGAGGCGGTGGACGCCGGGTACGCCGGGGCTCTGACCTGCGGATTAAGCTGAAGCTGGACCTGCAGGAGGTAGCCAACGGAGTCGAGAAGAAGATAAAAGTGAAGCGCCATGTCTCGTGTAATACCTGTGGCGGTAATGGTGCCAAACATGGTACAGCACTTAGTACCTGTACGACCTGTAATGGTAGTGGCCAGGTACGCAAGGTAGTTAACACCATGCTGGGCCAAATGGTCTCATCCAATACCTGCCCGACCTGTAACGGCGATGGCAAAATCATCAGCGAGCGCTGCGAAGTGTGTGCGGGTGAAGGACGTCAGCTACAGGACGACCTGATCGCGCTCAACATACCGGGTGGTGTAGCCGATGGTATGCAACTATCCATGTCAGGTAAAGGTAACGTACCGCCACGCGGGGGTGTGGCCGGCGACCTGCTCATCGTGATCGAGGAGGAGGAAGACGAGCACCTGAAGCGTGATGGCAACAACGTGGTATTTGATATGCACCTGAGCTTTGTGGATGCGGCGCTGGGTACCTCCATGGAAATCCCAACCATCGATGGCAAAGCACGTATTACGGTAGAGCCGGGTACCCAGGCGGGTAAGATCCTGCGCCTGAAAGGCAAAGGGATCAAAGACCTCAATGGCTACGGTAAGGGTGATCAGCTGGTGCACGTTAATGTATGGACGCCTCAACAGCTTTCATCCGACGAGCGGGCTACCCTTGAGAAGCTACGCAACTCGCCGAACTTCCAGCCCAAGCCAGGTAAGAATGAGAAAGGCTTCTTTGATAAGATGAAAGACTTCTTCCATTGATCAGTATCATAGATTTAGATTAGTAGCAGAAATAAACAGAGAGCCCCGACAGCACATGCTGTCGGGGCTCTCTGTTTATTTCAGTAGTTTATTAACTACTGACCCATTACGTTAAAGCCCGCGATGTGCTTCTGGAATATAGCGTCGTACTTGGTAGCGGCCTCAGTCTGGTTGGACTCGCGGCAGGCAGCCACAATGGTCTGCAGAATGTACAGATCGATGTTGGCGTCACGCTGGTTGACTGCACCATACTTCTTCACAAACTCCAGGTTTTCGTCAGAACGACGTGCCATGGTATCCGCGATCTCAAGAGCCTGCTTGTTGCTACCCATCTGGAAGAGTGGGCGGATAAAATTAGCTGAGATCTGGTCATACGGGATGCTCTTATCCGGCATAACCGTCAGGGCTCTTTCCATTGCTTTACGGGCTTCTTCTACCTTGTTTTCAGAAAGTAGCTGACCTACCAGGCGCAGGAACGAAATACGGGCCGTGAAGATCGGCGACCCCAGGTACGTATTGTCATAGTATACATCCGGGTTGTTGAGCTCACGCCAGAACATCTTGTCCATTATGGTCTTGTACATAATGTCGGAGTTGACGTATCCATCGGTAGCACCGGGTACCCGTACCGGCAACAGGCGGAAGGCGTAACCCTCCAGCTGCATGTACTCTTTCAGGTTGAGGTAGTTGGAGCCGGCCAGAGTCGACGAGAAGTATATAGGACGCTTCCAGTCGTTGGTCGCAATGATATCCAGCATGATCAGGTCTGACTTGTACAGGTCACGGTTACCGATGGTCCAGCTGATCGAGTCGCTCAGGAAGGGAGCAAAGTCGCTCTTGATGATATTCATCTTACGCACCTCCTCCGTATTAACAGGCAGGAACAGCACCGACGAAGGCAGGATCGAAGTCATGTCGCCACTGGTAAGAGGTACCTGGATGGCTTTGTTCTCCTGCTTCACGAGGTTCATGTACTCCTTCAGGTTAATACCGCCTTTTACGCCGGGTATCTCATAGAAAGGTACGATGTCATTCTTACCAAAGGCGTAGTTGTTAGCTTCTAGCGAAATCGGCAGCGCTTCTGATTCGTAAGTACGGCGCTTCATCTGGTTGATGTACCAGTCGGTACCCAACAGACTCAGGTTACACACCCGTACGTCGGTCCGGAAGCCTTCTACCTCCTGTACGTACCAGAGTGGGAAAGTATCGTTATCCCCACCCGTAAATAAGATGGCATTGGGAGCGCAGGAGTTGAGCAGGTTCCGGGCAAAGTCTACGGAGTGGTAGCGGTTGCTGCGGTCGTGGTTGTCCCAGCCCTTGAAGCCCATCATAATCGGTACCGCCAGACCAAGCGCGGCGGCTACGGCTGAGCGGGAGGTGGAGTTCTTGAGGAATGCCGCCATACCTTCGGCAATGGCAATCACCCCGAAGCCTATCCACATACAGAAGATATAGAACGAACCTACGTAGATATAGTCACGTTCGCGTGGCTCCACCGGTGGGGAGTTAAGATATACAACCAGCGCTACACCCGTGAGCAGGAACAGCAGACCCAATACCAGCAGGTCACGGCGGTTGCGGAAGTACTGGATAACAATGCCCAGCAGACCCAGTATAAAGGGCAGCATGAAGAAGTTGTCGTGGGCTTTGTTGTTAGAAATCGTTGAAGGATAGTCCTTGGCCACATCCCACGGCAGCAGGTTACCGGCACCTTCTTCGTCGCTTTCACGACCTACAAAGTTCCAGAGGAAATAGCGCCAGTACATATGTCCGATCTGGTACGACAGCATAAAGCCTACGTTATCAGCCATGGTCGGTTTCTGCCCTTCGGCCAGGCCAGTCATATCCCGGTAGAGCTGCGGGTGGCTTCCCTGGGTACTGTACATACGTGGCAATAGTACATTGGCATTAGGCTCATACTCGTACTCCGGCTTATAGTCGTACACAACGTACTTGCCATTCTGACGACGGTACATAGGCTCGCCGCGTTTCTGACTGACAGGACGTGACACAAATGTAGGACCGTACAACAGCGGACGGCTGCCGTACTGCTCGCGCTTAAGGTACGATACAAAGCTTAGTACATCCTCAGGGCTGTTTTCGTTAATAGGCGGGTTATAGTTGGCCCGTACCAGTACCATCAGGTAGCTCGAGTACCCGATCAGTACGAAGGTCAGGGAGAGCAGGCCTACGTTCAGAATCGTTTTGTTATTTTTTTCCGAGTAGCGAATACCCCATACCAGAGCTCCCAGGAACAGAATCACAAAGAATATGACACCTGAAGTATAAGGAAGTCCCAGGGTGTTGACAAAGAAGATCTCAAACTTACCCGCCATACTAGGCAAGCCGGGTATTATACCTGAGTTGATAATAGCGAGTACTACCAGTCCGGCGCCAAACGCCAGGATACCACCAAAAACACTGATATTTTTGTACTTCTTGAAGTAGTACACCAGGGCTAGTGCCGGCAGTGTAACGAGGTTGAGCAAGTGGACACCGATCGAAAGACCTACCAGATAAGCAATAAAGATCAGCCAGCGGTTTTCGGCGGCGGCATCTTCAATACGCTCCCACTTGAATACGGCCCAGATTACAATAGCCGTAAAGAATGATGACAAACCGTATACTTCGGCTTCTACGGCCGAGAACCAGAAGGAGTCAGACCAGGTATAAGCCAGAGCTCCTACTACACCCGAGCCCAGCAACAGAATAGTATCAGCGGTGGTAAGGGCTTCGTCGGATCTGCCCAGAAGCTTACGACCCAGCAGTGTGATGGTCCAAAAAAGAAAAAGAATGGTAAAAGCACTACTTACCACCGATACCATATTGACCCAGAAGGCTACACTATCCAGATCACCAAAAGATAACATTGAAAATAGCCGTCCGATCATCAGGAAGAAAGGAGCCCCCGGTGGGTGGGGTACCTGCAGCTTGAAAGCACAGGCAATAAACTCACCACAGTCCCAGAAGCTAGCCGTAGGCTCGACGGTAATGGAATAAGTAAGTAAGGCAATCGCAAATACAATCCAACCGGTTAGGTTGTTGTAACGAGTGAATTGGGTCATGTAAAATTGGTTTACAGTTTACAATGGCTGATCAAATAGAGGTGGATGTGACCGCATACGCAAGCGTCTACTATGACAGCCGGTTCAAAATTAGCAAAATAACCTCAACCATCCCTTTCGGAATGTCTTAAAAAGTGTTAAACAAGGGGTAGGGGCGGGTAGCATACAAAAAGACCCGCCTCAGCGGCGGGTCTTTTTGTATAGAAAAATAGTGGCCTGGATTATCCCCGGTAGAATACCCACTTGGCCAGCTCCTTGTACGATACCTTCTTGCCGTACATCAGGATACCGATCCGGTAGATACGGGCCGCCAGCCAGGTGGTACCCATAAAGCCCAGTACCAGCAGCACCATCGAAAGGGCTATCTGCCAGCCGGGGACGCCGAAGGGAATCCGTACCATCATGATGATGGGCGAGGTAAAGGGTATGATGGAGGTCCAGAAGGCCAGGCTACCGTCGGGGTCGCGGAGAACAAACTGGGCGAATACAAATGAGAAGATAATAGGCAACGTAATAGGGAGCATAAACTGCTGCGTATCGGCATCGTTGTCTACGGCTGCCCCTACCGCCCCAAAGAGGGCACTGTACAGCAGGTAGCCTCCCAGGAAGTAGAACAGAAAGCAGGAGATGATCAGGGGCAGGTTCAGGCTGTTGACCGCAGATAGTACCTCTGATACCGGATTTGCGGGACCTGAGTTAGCTTTTAAGGCTGAGGCAGGCATATTCTTGTTAAGATCATTGAATTGCTGCTCGATCTGCTGGGGATCTTTGGGGAGCTGGTCACCCAGCATGGCACCGGCTACCGAGGTAAGGGCTACCGTCAGGAGTATCCACAGCACAAACTGCGTCAGACCTACCAGCGCTACCCCGATGATCTTACCCATCATAAGCTGGAAAGGCTTCACCGACGAGATGATTACCTCTACGATCCGACTGGTTTTTTCTTCGGTGACACCCCGCATGACTTGCGTACCGTACACAAATACGGAGATATAGATCAGGAACGCGCAGATACCCCCGATGGCGGTGGCAGCGCCCGAGCTACTGCTTTTTTCTCCTTCTTCGCTAAGGCTGATGGTCTGGGAGTCGACATTGATGCGTGAGTCTTCCAGTACCCGGCGAGTAATACCCGCTTCTGTCAGCTTGATACTCTCTATCTGCTTTTCAATGGTTTTCTCGATGTCTGACTGCAGCTCAAGGCTCACGTTCTTGGGGGCGTAAATCTTGACTGTTTTGGGATTTTCCATGACATCCTCCGGGATGTACACCAGCGCCGTGGACTTGGTAGCTTTGAGGCTGGCCTTGGCCGAATCCAGCGACATGGTGAGGTACTGGAAGTTAATGGTCTTGGAGTTCTGGAACTGACCGGTAAACAGACCACTCTGGTCGAGTACCTGTACGGTCTTGGATTCGACGGAGCCCACCGCTACCCAGATCACGGTAGCATAAAAACCGACAAACAGGAGCGGGGCCAGGAAGGTCATGATCAGGAAGGATTTCTTCTTGACCCTGACCATGTATTCACGTTTAAGAACGAGTAGTATATTTTTCATGTGTAGGTTGCGGTATGCTTTAGGCTATATGCTGTAAGCTTTATTTTGTATTCATGACCCTGATTAGGTGACTGCTATGCTTAGAGTACTCATAGACTCTGAACTCATAAACTCTTTATCACGCTTCGGGAATTTCATTGACGGCCCGTACAAACACATCATTCATGGTCGGGATGTTTTCGCCGAAGGCACGGACTTCTACCTGGTTGATCAGGTCCCGTAACAACTGATTGGAGTTGACGCCTTCGGGGAGCTGAATATCAGAACGGTGAAAACCGGGTTCTACTTCACGGGTAGCGCTCACGGCATATTGCTCCGCCAGTCCATTAAGTATACCCATATATTCGACATAATAGGTATTAGTCTTGAACTGTTCCTTAATCTGATTCTTAGGCCCGTCAAGTACTTTCTTGGACCTGTGAATAAGGGCTATGTAGTCACAGAGTTCTTCTACGGTCTCCATGCGGTGCGTCGAGAATATCACCGTACTGCCTTTCTGGCGCAATTCCAGTATCTCGTCCCGGATCAGGTTGGCATTGATGGGGTCAAAGCCCGAGAAAGGCTCATCCAGGATGATCAGGTCGGGCTCGTGCAGGACCGTCGATACAAACTGTACCTTCTGCTGCATCCCCTTTGAGAGATCCGAAACATTCTTGTCCCACCAGGTCTTGATATCGAACTTGATAAACCAGCTTTTCAGCTTTTCCATGGCCTGCTTTTCCGACAGGCCTTTGAGCTGGGCCAGGTACAGGAGCTGGTCACCTACCTTCATCTTTTTGTAAAGACCGCGCTCTTCCGGCAGGTACCCGATCCGCTCGATATGCCGCTCACTGAGGGGCTTGCCGTCAAATAGAACGTGGCCGCTGTCGGGGCCGGTAATCTGGTTAATAATCCGGATCAGGGAGGTTTTGCCGGCACCATTCGGTCCCAGAAGTCCGAAGATGGAGCCCTTTGGAATCGAAATACTCACATCGTCAAGGGCTCGGTGGTTTGCGTATTCCTTTACGATGTTGTGCGTTTCAAGAATGTTCATACGATAACAGTAGGGGGTGTGTGAGTAATGTACGCAGATACCCCACATTTATATATAGCAGGAAGGGGTACTTTTCAAAATTGCAAAGAAGCGTCACCTTACACAACTTTTACCGGATAAATAATCCCCCCAAAGGATGAATGGCTTAAAAGAGGACTGAGTGGCCTAATGGAGCGACAGTAGCCTGAACAGGTACTTGCGGCGATTGGTATATAAAGCCTTGCTGGTGAAAAAACACCAGCAAAAGCTAAGGTGAATTACTTAATCACCCTTCCCTGGTCATCATACTCCCATTGTTTCACTATCCTTCCCTGAGTGTCATACTCCCTGTAAGTACCCCAGTTTTTCCCATCTAGTGTATAACTAATGCCTTTAATCTGTCCATTCTTGTGATAGAACACGTGCTTTACTTTTTTTATTGATGACTCGTAACTATCCTCATTGCAGACATACCAGTTTTGGTAATCTCCGGTATAGTGCTGGAAGAGTAGCACGTTTCCTTCCCGGTCGAATACCTGAACGATCATTGGTTTGTATCCAACTCCTACTTTAATGAAATAGATGGATGTATCAACTCGCACACCATTCAGGTAAGTAGCTTCGGTTTCCACAGCACCGTCGTCGTAGTACCAGTACGACTTTCCATGTAGCTTACCATTGAGGTAGTTGGTTTTTCCATAGAGTGACCCGTCCGGGAAGAAGTATTCAGCAGTACCATGTAGCTGACCTTGCAGATAGGGAGCTATTCTTTCAATGCTACCGCTTGAGTACAGGGTCGTATCTGTCCCGGGTACTAATTTCAAAGCTTCTTGTGTTTTCTGAAAAAAGGTATCCAGGAATGTAAGCTCTTTAAATCCTCTCTGAAACTGCCAATCCCGAAATCCTCTTTCATCTTTGTACCGTACTGTTCGCCCGCAGAGCCCTACAAAAGGCTTTCTTTTATAGTAATTCCCAAAAATGACCCATTCCTGTCCTTCGTTCATTCCAAAGTCGCAGGAAGTCCAGGTTCCAAACTTTTTGTTGCCTCCAGCTACGACGATCTCTGAAACTCGATCACCTTTATAATGCGTCAGCTCCTCCACTACGATAGCATAGTAGTAGGTCTTGTTGGTAGTTCTCAGATCCTCAGCCTTTGCGGGAATAATCTCTTTTATCCTGACTAAGGCGATATAGTCATTCTGTTCAATATCCTGTTGGGAGAGTTCTCCTTGATCATCACAATCACAAGCCAAGCTGTAGCTGGACAAAAATATCAATAGTATGACTGAAAGTAGACGCATGATATTTCAAGGGTTGACTATTCTCTACATGATAAAGCACTTGCCGGTGCCGCTTAAACAAACTTTCGGAGGCTCATCATGTACCCCAGGTGTATACCTTCGTGGTAGTTGTTAAATTCAAGAGCATCTTTGAGCGAACCAAGATGAAATCCAGTTACTGTCATTCTTTCGTTGTACGTGACAAACTTCCCACTCTTTAACTCTTCCTCCGTCTGCTCTATAAGGGAAGTTAACAGAGATTTCAGCTCATTTATCTCAGTCGGTGATACAGGTGCAGTAGGCTTAGTGCCGGGTTTATAGAGGTCAACCAGGCTATCAGATATATTCATAGGCAGATTAGAGCCTCTGTATATCAGGGACTGCTGGGCCACTATGACATGCCCGATGTTCCAGATGAGGGTGTTGTTAAAGCCATCCGGTATTTTGTTCAGTTGCTCGGCTGTGTAGTTGTTAATAAAATCCAGGTAGATAGTCCTGCTGGTTTTCCAGGCTTTTAATACTGCTTCCATTGGTTAGTTAGTTCAGACGGTTTGTAGAAAGGTTGTCCATAAAAAATAGGGGCAGGTGCCAAATTTTTGAACTGAGCTGGTAGAGAGCCTTACATAATCTTCTGCCATTGCCCCCTGGCTAGCTCTTCGTTTCTATCAGGTACCCAAACTTCCGGTAGGTTACGTACAGAATAAGCACCCAGAGGAGTACAATGGCGGTGGCTGCTATCCAGTTATTCTTTTTTAGTTGTTCGGGATGGACCAGTACTTGTTGCCTGGCCTCGTTCAGCACCACCGGCGGAATAAGCTTAATGGAGAGCAGAATAAGGAGCGGGACGATGACCAGGTCGTCGAGGAGCCCGATGACAGGGATGAAGTCAGGGATCAGATCGATGGGGCTTAGTAGATAGCCGACGGTGAGCCCAATAACTAACTTAGCGATCAGTGGGGTGCGGGAGTCTGTGTAGGCAAGCAGCAGTACCTGAATTTCCTTTTTTAACTCGCGTACCTTCTGCTTTAAGTTTTTTATAAAATTCACGTTACTTTCCGGATGGTGGATCCTGGTAATCAGTGCGTGTCCTTTTGCAGAGCCGGGATGCCCATTAGTCAGCCAGGACTACACCAGAACAAGCTGGTGCGAAAAGGGGTCGGGCGCAGTAGCAGCACCCGCCCGAACCCCTGGTGGCTCAGGAGTACTTGCTCCGGATCTGGAATAAGACCCAGAAGCCAATAGCACCACCGATGAGCAGGCTCAGAATGTTGAGCTGGATGAGGCTGCCGAGCAGATTGAGCAGCAGGGCGTAGTACAGGATGCGCCAACCCTGAATCCGGCGGTTACGAAGTGGTGAAAATGCCAGCAGGTACATGACAAGTACCAGAGCAGTAAGTACCATCCCCACCCAGAATACGGCCGAACTGCCATAAGGCATAAAAGGAATTGCGGCGGTACCAATGCCCAGGGCGGTCAGGATACCCAATAGACCAAGGATTGCTCCTACTAGCATAAGGTAAGGGCCGTACTTAACCAGAAACTCTTTGACTTCGTCCGGAAAGTCCGGGAATTTGCCCAGAAAGATAGGCTCCAGTTCCTTTTCGAGAAGCAGTTTTTGTTCCATGAGGGATGTAGGGTTTAGTGTATGAAAAGAGTGGTTTGGGTTTGTAAGCTACAGTATTAATAGCAGATTGTCAATAGATTAAGCTGGTGGATATATTGAGTGGAAACAGGTAGGATAGGAGCCGGATTAGAGACTATAATGGATATTTGTCCGTTTATGGCTATGTTTAGTGGTACGTACAGCTACGATTATGTCTTGTGGTCTGTACCCTTTAGCCTAAACAATCTAAATATTCCTAACCCTGATTTATGAAACGATTAGCTCTACACTGGCAGATTTTGATTGGTATGGTTGCCGGTATTGCCGCCGGATATTTACTCTCCTCCTTTACCTGGGGGGGCCGGTTTGTCATTGACTGGGTCAAGCCGTTTGGTACCATTTTCATCAATTTGCTGAAGCTGATCGCTATACCACTCATTGTATCTTCGCTCATCAAAGGAGTATCTGATCTGCAGGATATCCGTCAGTTGTCCCGCCTGGGTACCCGTACCATCGGAATGTACCTGATTACGACCATAGTTGCTATCACCATAGGGTTGCTGGTGGTGAATCTGATCAATCCTGGGAGCTTTATTCAGGAGTCCACCCGTACGGAGCTGATGGGAAGTTTTGGTGCCAACGCGGATCAAAGCATGTCCGCTGCCGCGGCCAGTAAAAACCGGGGGCCGCTCACGGCGCTGGTGGAGGTAGTACCTGATAATATCATCGGGGCGGCGGGCTCCAACGGCAATATGCTGCAGGTAATCTTCTTCGTGGTATTTTTCGGCATTGGGCTTATCCTTATAGACACCGAAAAGGCGGAGCCGGTCAAGCGTTTTTTTGATGGTGTCAATGAGGTTATCCTCAAAATGATCGACCTGATCATGCTCATCGCTCCCATCGGAGTATTCGCTCTGCTGGCGGCCCTGGTGGCGGAGTCGCCTTCACCCGATATATTTAAGGCGCTGGGGGTATATGCCCTGACGGTGCTGATTGGTCTGGCGGCGCTTATCTTCCTGTTTTACCCCACGCTGGTTCGGCTATTTGCGGGGGTATCGTATGGCCGGTTTTTTCAGGGGATGGGGCCGGCCCAGCTCCTGGCCTTTTCCACGAGTTCCAGCGCGGCTACCCTGCCCGTGACCATGGAGCGGGTAGAGGAGCACATTGGGGTGGAGAAAGAAATAACGTCGTTTGTACTGCCGGTAGGAGCTACCATCAACATGGATGGTACCAGCCTGTACCAGGCCGTGGCGGCGGTATTCATCTCGCAGGCCTTTGGGGATGATGTCACGATCATGGAGCAGCTCACCATAGTACTTACGGCCCTGCTGGCTTCCATCGGCACGGCCGCTGTGCCGGGAGCAGGTATCCTGATGCTGGTGATTGTGCTGGAGTCTATTGGGGTCAATCCGGCCGGTATAGCTCTGATACTAGCCATTGATCGTCCGCTGGATATGTGCCGCACCGTAGTGAACATTACGAGTGACGCCACAGTAGCGATCATAGTAGGCAAAAGCCTCGGCAAACTCACCCAGCCGCATCCCAAAAACTGGGATGATAACCTATGAAATTTCAACTATTTGTCTTAACAATTGTATTATTCTGTAGTTAAGTTGGCTTACGTAAGTAATTGTTAGTAAGCGGGGCTAGGTCTGCTTTTATCTTTCCTGTTTTTTTCTATGTTTGCTAATTGTAACAGAAATTGTAGCCTCCCTTTACTAATCGTATGAAGAAAAATTTGCTGCTCCTCAACTGGGGGCTGATTTCAGTAGCCGCCCTGGCTACAGTACTAAGTGAATACGGTATACTCGCGATTGCGGACCCGGTTTTGCTTTCGTTGCGATGGCTGGCGCTGGCAGGTCTGCTGGTGTATGCTTTCATAAAGAAAAACCTGACTACCTCTATTCTGGTAGCTATGTTGATCGGGACCGAGGTTGGCTACGATTTCCCCGAACTGGCTACGAACCTCCGCTTCCTGCGTCAGATATTCCTGCAGATGATCAAGACGATCATCGCTCCGCTGCTGTTCGCTACGTTGGTAGCGGGTATAGCTGGCCACTCGGACCTGAAGCAGGTCGGGCGCATGGGTTGGAAATCCCTGCTGTACTTTGAAGTAGTTACGACCATTGCCCTGTTTATCGGGCTGATATTTGCCAACTGGTTTAAGCCCGGTGAAGGTATCATTCCGCCGGCTGCATTGAACGAAGCACTTCCCAAGGTAGAGCAGCAGGGCTGGCAGAGTATCATTACACACTCTTTCCCCGAGAATATCGCTAAGTCGATCTATAATGGTGAGGTACTGCAGATCGTAGTATTCAGTGTCCTGTTTGGTGTGGCGCTGGCTATGCTACCGGAAGAGAAAAAGAAGAAGTTTGTAGGTGGCGTAGAGCTCCTGGCTGAGGTGATGTTTAAGTTCACCAAGATCGTGATGCTGTTTGCTCCGATCGGGGTTGGAGCCGCCATTGCTGAAACCGTAGGCCACATGGGTATTGATGTACTTAAGAACCTGGCTATGCTGCTGGCGACGTTGTACTGCGCGCTGTTGGCCTTCCTGGGACTGGTACTGGTACCGGTGGCACTATTTGCCCGAATTCCCATTATCAAGTTTGCCAAGAATATCGCCGAGCCCGTGTCCATTGCCTTTGCTACCACTAGCTCGGAGTCGGCTCTGCCCAAGGCTATGGAGCGGATGGAAAAATTCGGGGTACCTCGTCAGATCGTATCCTTCGTAATGCCTACCGGCTACAGCTTCAACCTCGACGGATCTACCCTGTACTTGGCCTTGGCTACCATATTTGTGGCCCAGGCGTCGGGTACCAACTTCCCGATCAGTGAGCAGGTTGCCATGGTGTTCCTGCTTATGCTGACCAGTAAAGGCGTGGCCGGTATACCGCGTGCTACGCTAGTAATCCTACTGGGAGCGGTAGCTAACTTCGGATTACCTGAGTGGCCCGTACTACTGATCATGGGTATCGACGAGCTGATGGATATGGCCCGTACCTCGGTAAATGTAATAGGTAACTGCTTAGCTACGGGAGTGATTGCCCGCTGGGAAGGGGAACTGGATGACGCCAAAATGCAGGCTTCTGATCAGATCCCTGCCAATGGTGTAGTGCAGGAACTGGAACAGGCAGATCAGATCTAATCATATAGTATAGATATAGTATAACTCCCGGCCAGCTACTGGTCGGGAGTTTTTATTTAAACTTTAAAAGCTTTTCTATAGATAGGTTTACGGTACGCAAATTGTGCCCATAAGATAGGGTACATCAGGTAGTCGAGTATAGTAAAAGGAGTACGGTACTCTATTTCGTCGGCTATGACTGTACCAGTATTATCACGCAACAGCCGGTGCTTGTGCCGCCAGTACGTCAGAAAGAACGGAAGCTTGATGCCCTTATCTATAAAGAATATCTCTTCCTGATCCGACTCCTGTTCAGTAATCAGGCTGGTCCACTGCTGCCGGAAGAGTAGGAAGTTGAGTTCTACACTTACAGTATCGCCTTTATGACTACCATCAAACCGCAGCAGCCGTACGGGTGGAAACGGGGGATTCAGTTTCAGGAACAGCGATTTGTCAAAGCCTTCCCAAACCTTACGGATGGGAGCCGACACGGGAGTATTGATATGGATCTTCATGTTTTTTAATGACCAGTAATCAGCGACTAGTAGTCATCATAGAGTTAAGTGTCGGTTACTAGTAACCGGTCAACATCCTGTGGGGGCAAAGAGTTTAGCGATATCCGATATTAATGAATAGGTTTTTCTTCTGTACTGTCCCGGCGTCTGGGGTGCATGGGGTTAGGCATAGGTGCCATCCGCTCCTGAAGCTGTGGAGCTGGCTGTGGGAAGGCACCCGGCATGGGTTCCACCATTTTTGGACGCAGGATGGGCATGTTGTCCCATTCGGAGTAGGTAATTTGGCTGGTGTCACGCTGGTTCAGCCAGGGCTTTTGACTGGGAGGTATATAACGGTACTGAAGTTCCGGTACGGAATCCAGGGGCTGAATTCTGGGAGCGAAATCCGTCTGGGCCAGCAGTGAGCCTCCTGGTAGTAGTAGCCAAATGGTAAGTACAGCAAATCTCATCTTTTCGTCTTTCCTATAAAAGACACCGCTTTCTGGAAAATGTTGCACTATTTAGCTACAGAAACATTTAGACCAAAAATTATTAAAAAATATTATTAACTATTTTTATTATTGTAAAATATATTAGAAAAAGAAGATGTACACTGTATACGGAATCTCTAATTGCAACACGGTTAAGAAAGCGCTAACCTTGCTAAACGAACAGGGGGTAGCTTACCAGTTTCATGACTATAAGAAAAAGGGCATCACCGCCGAAAAACTAGACAACTGGCTCAGGCAGGAGCCCTGGGAGAAGCTGGTTAACCGAGCGGGTACCACCTGGCGACAACTATCGGATGCTGAAAAGGCCGAGGCGGGTAGTAAGGAGGGAGCCACTAAGCTGATGCTCCAGAAAACCTCGGTGATCAAGCGTCCCCTGATCGAAGATGAAAGCGGTACTATTGTAGCGCTGGGATTTTCGGAAGAAGCCTACGGTGAAGCTTTACAGAAATAATGAATCTAGTACCTGATATTCCTAACCCTTTACACGATTTTACGTATCTGACTATCCAATGACCCGTACCTTTAAACAAATTGCCCTTTTAGTAGCCTTTGTAGCACTGGCCGGCTGTTCGAGCCTGTCACGAACTGCTTCTACCAGTAGTAAATCTGCGCCTAAGAATTTCATGGTGATAGGCTACTACACTCCCGGATCTGCCTCTCCGGAGAGCATACCCATGGACCTGCTCACGCATGTAAACTATTCGTTTGCCATACCGGCTCCAACGGGTGATACCCTCATTCCGCTCAAAGATGATTCCATCCTGAAGCGCCTCGTCAAACATGTACACGACAACCGCAAGCAGGTGTTTATCTCCATCGGAGGCTGGGGCATCGGTGACGGTGGGGGAGAAGACGGCCGTTTTCACCGGATGGCCGAGCGCCCCGAAGGCCGTCGTGCCTTTATCGAAAGTACCATGCAGTTTGTGCGGAAGTACAACCTGGACGGAGTGGACCTGGACTGGGAGTACCCCGATGAGGACCATCCTTCGGCCGACCACTACGTAGCGCTGGTACGGGACCTGAGTAAGCAACTGCACGCCGAAGGTAAGAAGCTGACGGCTGCGGTGGTGTCTTACGGCAAGAAAGGCTACGGGATTAAGAAAGAAGCCTTCGATGCCATGGACTGGCTCAACCTGATGGCCTACGACGACGATTACAGCAAAGACTACCTGGCTGCTCACTCTCCCTACGTACTGGCTATGCAGAGTCTCGACTACTGGATCAAGGAGCGGGGGCTACCGGCTTCCAAAGCGGTACTGGGCTTACCTTTCTACGCTAAGAAAGGATTTGGACAGTACGGTCCCGGCTACAAACAGCTCCTGGCCGACGGCGCCAGCGCCTACGATGACTACTGGAAAGGCTCGTTCTACAACGGTATCGTTACAACCGAGGCTAAAACTCGCTTGGCTATTGAGCGGGGCTGTCCGGGTGTAATGATCTGGGAGATTGGCTTAGATGTCAACGACGACCGCTCTCTGCTGCGGGCTATCAACCGCGCCAAGGGAGGAAAATAATCTCTTAAATACTTCTTGATAAATCAGGATAGTGGTGGTTTTTGGGCCACCACTACTATTTTACGGCCATCGGCCAGCGTCGTAGCAAACAGGTACTGGTCACCCCCCTCTTTTATTTTCCACTTCTTGCGGAGGTCCTGTATGGTAGCCGGAAAGTTGCGCAGCGTAAGGTTGGCCTTGCCTTTGGGCAGGTAGGCGTGCAGATCACGGGCATCGGGCTTACAAACCGCCACTACGGCAAATCCCCGGCCGGGGAAGTCCGGTAGCCAGGTATCCGAAGTATAGAGGTGACTGCTGGGGGCTAACTTTGTAAGGCCAAAGCGGCTGGCTACACTGCGGAATGCCCCTGCTTTGAGTAAGGCCGCGTGGGGTTCGTACAGGTAGCTCATGGGGTCTCCCCACTGTACCTCCGCCTGCGCTTCTTCGGTTCGGGTAAAGTCAAGTCCGGAGGCAGTACTGCCTCCGGCATTCAGGATACGTACCTTCACCGTCGGCTCATGCGTAGATGGAGTATCGGTCGTGATCAGGTACAGTACTTCCTTGCATTCACTTTCCAGACCTATCACATGTACCTCCTGTACTCCCCGCAGCTCTTTGACCGACAGGTCAATGTCCAGCAGGGGCGAGGTTTTGACCAGGAGGTGGGGGGCGCACCGCAGCAATAGGGGCAGCGCCGTGACAATATCCGGTGTACAGTCGGCGAGGCGTACGACCTTGCGCTGCTGCTCGTCACGTCGGGCTGGATCGGCGTAAATCCAGTCGGCCGGGAGGGGGTGCTGGCTGAGGGCCGAGAGGGCTTCTTCGTTTCGGATGGTAATGCTGTCCGCTCCCAGTACCTTCAGGTTATAAGCCGCCGACCGGGCTACTTCGGCCTGCTGCTCAAAGTAGGTAGTATGCGCAAAGGACTGGCTCATGTAGTAACAATCCACGCCCATCCCTCCGGTGATATCGATGAGGTGCCTGCCGGCAAGGTGCTGACCGGCTACCAGTCCGGCTTTGTAGCGGGCCGTAGCCTGCGACGAGCCCTGCTCTACCGACAGCGGCGGCGGGAATAGCAACTGCTCATTGCAGTACCACTCGGGAAGCTTGTAACGAGCCTTTTGGCGGGCGGCTATCTGCTTTACTACCTTCGGTATGTCCAGGTCTTGAGTGGAGCGGTGTTTCAGCAGCAGTGTAGCCACGTCATCCTGAATATGCTCCAGTACAAAGTTCTGTTCGGCTTCTGTCAGGCCGGTTGAGCCAGTTCCCTCGGGTGTTGATGGATTTGTCATGCCTCAAAAATAACGGGTGGCGGCTTATATGTCACTCTTAGGCCTGCATCTGGAGAACAGATCAGCCACAAAAGTGCTTTTACACTCTATAAATCACTATTTTTTAGTCATCCGTTCGGATAAGTTAGGGGTAAGAGTCAGTATAAATGGTCACTTGTCCAATTTTAATAGCATACACTCTTACTTCAATCCCTACTTTTTTAGATCTATGGATGACAAAGTGCAGAAGGCACAACGCTATTGGAAAGAAAACCTTACCTACCTCGGTATTTTATTATCAATCTGGTTTCTTGTATCCTACGGGGCCGGCATCCTCTTCGCTGATGCGCTCAATCAGTTCCGGCTGGGGGGCTTCAAGCTGGGCTTCTGGTTTGCGCAGCAGGGCTCCATTTACATCTTTGTCGTGCTGATCTTCGTGTACGTGTACCTGATGAACAAGCTCGACAAAAAATACGGATACGACCAAGAATAAATCTTCCTCTTTCCATTCCTTCAACTCATCCTGTTTATGGACGTCAAAATCTGGACTTATATTATCGTAGGGCTTTCGTTTGCCCTGTACATAGGTATTGCCATCTGGTCGCGGGCGGGCTCTACCAAGGAGTTTTATGTGGCGGGTGGAGGGGTATCTCCATTGGCCAACGGTATGGCTACCGCTGCCGACTGGATGTCCGCCGCTTCGTTTATCTCAATGGCGGGTATTATCTCCTTCATGGGCTACGACGGAGCTGTATACCTCATGGGCTGGACGGGCGGCTACGTATTGCTGGCCCTGCTGCTGGCGCCCTACCTACGCAAGTTTGGTAAGTTTACGGTACCCGACTTTATTGGTGACCGTTACTACTCCAAGAGCGCCCGCTCGGTGGCAGTAGTCTGCGCCCTGCTGGTGTCATTTACCTACGTAGCCGGGCAGATGCGCGGCGTAGGCGTGGTGTTCTCCCGCTTCCTGGAAGTAGATATTAATACGGGGGTCGTGATCGGGATGATCATCGTACTCTTTTACGCCGTACTTGGTGGGATGAAGGGAATTACCTACACCCAGGTAGCCCAGTACTGCGTCCTGATTTTTGCCTTTATGGTACCGGCTATCTTCATCTCAATTCAAATGACGGGTAACCCCATTCCCCAGTTTGGGATGGGTGGTACTCTGGCCGATGGCTCAGGTACCTACCTGATGGATAAGCTCGATGGCCTGTCTACCGAGCTGGGTTTTGCTGAATATACACGCGGTACCAAGTCTGTGATCGATGTATTTGCGATTACGCTGGCCCTGATGGTAGGTACGGCCGGGCTACCGCACGTGATCGTTCGCTTCTTTACGGTAAAAAGGGTAAAAGATGCCCGCATGTCCGCGGGACTGGCCCTGCTCTTCATCGCCATCCTGTACACTGCCGCACCCGCGGTATCGGTCTTTGCCCGTACTAACCTGATCGAAACGGTGCGGGACCGGCCCTACACGGAGGTACCTCAGTGGTTTAGTAACTGGGAGAAAACGGGTCTGCTGGTATTTGACGATAAAAATGGCGACGGACGCATCCAGTACGTAGCCGACAAGGCCCAGAACGAGCTGACGATCGACAACGACATCATGGTACTGGCCAATCCCGAGATTGCCAATCTGCCCAACTGGGTTATCGCGCTGGTAGCCGCCGGAGGATTGGCCGCGGCCCTGTCTACGGCCGCTGGTCTGCTGCTGGTGATTTCTTCCTCTGTCTCGCATGATCTGATCAAGAAGATGATCAAGCCTGATATTAGTGAGAAAAGTGAGCTGATTGCGGCCCGCCTGTCGGCCGTGGTGGCGGTGTGCGTGGCCGGGTACTTTGGTATCAATCCACCGGGTTTTGTGGCGGCGGTAGTAGCCCTGGCCTTTGGACTGGCGGCGGCTTCGTTCTTTCCGGCTATTATACTGGGGATATTCTATAAGCGAATGAATAAGGAAGGAGCCGTGGCCGGGATGGTCGTAGGAATAGCGCTGATGCTGTACTACATGGTAAAGTACAAAATGGGCTGGCTGGATGCTACCTTACCTACCAAAGACGAATGGTGGTTTGGCATATCGCCGGAGGGCTTCGGCTCCGTGGCTATGCTGGTAAATTTTGTAGTTGCAATAGCCGTTAACTCCTTTACACCTGCTCCTCCGGAAGATGTACAGCAGATTGTAGAGGATATTCGGTTGCCCATGGGAGCAGGTGAAGCGGTGGCGCATTAATGAAAAGTACTTTTCTTTTTTAACTTTGCACATACTGTCTAGAGCAGTCACCCAGCTATTCATTAACCCTTAGTAAATATCATGAAAATACAAACTTTTGAAGAGTACCAGAGTGCATATAAACAAAGCGTAGAAGATCCGGAGGGATTCTGGGCGGAGGTAGCGCAGCAGTTTCAGTGGCGTAAACCCTGGAAAAAAGTACTGGAGTGGAATTTTAAAGAGCCGAACATAAAATGGTTTGTCGGCGGGAAGCTCAATATAACCGAAAACGCGCTGGATCGCCACCTCAAGGAGCGGGGTGACCAGCCGGCCATTATCTGGGAACCCAACGATCCGGGCGACCGCCCCGTTACGATCACCTACCGCAACCTGTTTGACCGGGTATGTCGGTTTGCTAACGTACTCCGCAAATACGGTGTCCAAAAAGGTGACCGGGTTTGTATTTATCTGCCGATGGTACCCGAGCTGGCCATTGCCGTGCTGGCCTGTGCCCGTATCGGAGCCGTTCATTCGGTAGTATTCGGAGGCTTTTCGGCCCGCTCCATTGCCGACCGGATCAACGATGCTGGCTGTACCATGGTCATTACGTCTGATGGAGCCTACCGGGGTTCGAAGGTAATCCCCATGAAAGAGACCGTAGATGACGCGCTTGAGCGCTGCCCAACGGTAGAGAACGTGATCGTAATGACCCGTACCCGTACGCCGGTATCTATGCTGAAAGGCCGCGACCACTGGTGGGAGGAAGAAGTAAAACACGTGGAGGTAGATTGCGTAGCCGCGGAAATGGATGCCGAGGACATGCTCTTTATCCTCTATACATCCGGCTCTACGGGTAAGCCCAAAGGGGTAGTACATACCTGCGGGGGCTACATGGTGTACGCTACTTATACCTTTACGAATGTATTCCAGTACGAGCCGGGAGAGATCCATTTCTGTACGGCCGATATCGGCTGGATTACGGGTCATAGCTACATTGTGTACGGTCCTCTTTGCGCCGGAGCTACTTCGCTGATGTTCGAAGGAGTACCTACCTGGCCGGATGCCGGTCGCCTGTGGCAGATCGCCGACAAGCACAAAGTTGATATCTTGTATACGGCTCCTACGGCCATTCGCTCGCTGATGAGCTTCGGTCTGCAGTACGTCAAAGACTATAACCTGGGATCAATCAAGAAACTGGGATCGGTAGGGGAGCCTATCAACGCCGAAGCCTGGCACTGGTTCAAGCAGAACATCGGTAAAGGCAAGGCACCGCTGGTAGATACCTGGTGGCAGACCGAAACGGGAGGTATCATGATATCGTCGCTGGCGGGTGTTACTCCCGAAAAAGCTACCTATGCTACGCTGCCGCTGCCGGGTATACAGCCCGTACTGGTGGATGAAAACGGGCAGGAAATAGAAGGTAATGGTGTGAGTGGTAACCTGTGTATCAAGTTTCCGTGGCCGGGTATTATCCGTACTACCTATGGCGACCATGAGCGCTGCCGCCAGACCTACTTCTCTACCTACGAGAATATGTACTTCACGGGGGATGGCTGTCTGCGCGATGAGGATGGATACTACCGTATAACCGGCCGGGTGGATGACGTGATCAACGTATCGGGTCACCGCATCGGTACGGCTGAGGTTGAGAATGCCATCAATATGCACCTGGGCGTGGTGGAGTCAGCGGTAGTAGGGTACCCGCACGACATTAAAGGGCAGGGTATATACGCCTACGTTATTACAGAGACAAAGCCCGAAGATGCTGAATCCCTACGTAAGGATATTGCCGCTACCGTAACGCGCATTATTGGACCCATCGCCAGACCTGACAAGATGCAGTTTGTGACCGGCTTGCCCAAGACACGTTCCGGAAAGATCATGCGCCGTATCCTACGAAAAGTAGCCGAAGGCGATACTTCCAACATGGGCGATACGTCCACACTGCTTGATCCGGGTATTGTGGATGAGATCCGGGAAGGAGCTTTGTAAGTAGTTGCAGAACGCTTATATAGTCAACACCCAGAGGGACGGTAGTACTACCGTCCCTCTTCTGGTATCTGAGCTTTTTCGTCTTTTTCTTTGCGGAGCCGCTTGAATGGGTCATACTTGATGTTTACTTCTCCTCCTTCGTCCACCGCCCTCAGAAATACGTTCATCCCTTTCATATACTCCATGTCGTGCTGAGCGAGCTGGTAGGTAGAGTCCCGCTTTTTTAGGTTCTGAAGGGGAAGCTGTATGCTAAGGTCCGTTTTCTTGCCGAAGCTGTATATCCCGTTTACGAATAGGGTAAGTACGTTAGATTCAATCTCCATCTCCTGAATTTCAATTTCCTGCCCTTTCAGCACAAACTGCTTCCGGATGGGGGCAAACCTGACATGGTCAAAGTTGCGGCTTTTGAATAGGAGATTTTTGATTTTGAGAAATGGCTCAAACTGCTTGACTTCGGCCCCAGTCAGCGCTATGTCCAGCTTCCCCCGCATGGACTCAGGCAGGAGACCCGCCTTATCGGTCAGGCTGGACTCGAATACAAAATCTGCGTCCAGCTTTCCCTGAATGTTCTGATCCGTAATAGCCTTCTGACCAAAGTTATTTAAGGAGTAAAATACGGATTGCACGTCGGTATTAGTGAGTTTCCCCTGTGCATGCAGGAAGGGTAGTCCGGTTGTACTAATGTTGTTAATATAGCCCGCTACCTTCAGGCTACCCCCAAAGGCATTCATCGAAATATCATTCAGGCTCACCTTTGTATCCGTCAGCGTCATTTTACCGCGTATCTGCTGAGCCGAAAAACGCTTGTACCGGGCCTTATTTGATTCCAGCGTGGCTACTACTTCGGTTTGATCTATTACTTTATCAAGTACTTGTGACAACCTGAATCCGGAGGGCGCGAGTGGTTGCTCGGTTGATTTTTTCTTCAGAAAGAAGTCAAGCCAGGCCAGTTCCCAGTCCGGGATCTTAACGTGCAGATTGGCTTTGGGAGTAATGGGAGCACCCATGATCTGAGTCAGCAGGTCGGCAGCATTTCCAGAGACAAAGTAGGTATTCTTTCCATCAGAAAATCGCAGATCTTTGCTTTGTAGCTCATCTTCATCAATGGAGATGGTACCCTTGATACTGCTCAGATTTACATTCTGGGGCAGGTAGGCAAAGGCTACATTGTTCATAATGATCTTTCCGGCCAGCTTGCCGGTGGGGCGGTTGGTTGTCTTGTCGTAGTAGGAAAGCAGGTCGCCCTGGTAGCGAAATCCCACACTAATGGAGCCACTCCGGACCCGATAGCGGCTGGGGTCGAGCAGGGCATTCAGCGCAGCCGGACTAGCCTGTAGTGAGCTTTCGATGACTGTCTTTATATCCTTAAAGTCTTTGACAATGATACTGCCTTCCAGCGGAATTGATTCAAAGTACCCTCTGACCTGAGTACCCGTCAGGCGCGAGTTGGCATCACCTACCGGGCGTGACAGGTCCGCCTGGTTCGTAAAAGTACCTTTTGCTTTTAGTTTCCGGAGCTTGCCAATCGGTAGGTTATAATCAAAAAGACCCGACTCGTAGGCAATCTCTACCCGGGGAGTACCTGGGCCCATTTCTCCGTCCAGATGTACTTTGGCCTTTACCACCGGTAGTATTTTTACCCGGGTCACCATCTTTTCAATGTAGCCGGGTAATAGTTTGAGTGCGGTGGGAAGGGCAATGGTATCGGTAGTGAAATCTGCTTTTACTTTTCCCGGCTTCTGGGCCAGGTCAAGGTGCCCCGATAGCTGTATGGGATGTCCCGAAGCAATCAGAAGCTCGGAGGGATGGACGATCAACTGGCGGTTTGACTGATTATAAGCAAAAGAAAGCTGGAGGCTGGTTTCCTGCTTTTTTAGAAAAGAGCCTTTTTTGGGGGAGAAGGTAAGGCCTTCGAAGTATATGTCCCCCTCGGTGGTGCCATTCCAGACCGAGTCTTTCCGCATCAGCCGGGAGCTGACATCACGTAGCGTCCCACCAAAATATTTTTCTTTGAGTGAGTCGGCGTAGGAAAGGCTAAAGTTCTCGAAGGACAGATTACTGATACCGCCGAAGAAGTCGGTGGAGGACATTTTCTGCGTCTTTTTTCGGTTGGATTTGCCCGAAGTGATGACGGACAGGTTTGAGTAGCCATCTTTGCGTGTAAATATGGTAGCCTTCCCATCTTCAACGGCCAGACTCTTTACCTTCACCCGACGGCTCATAAACTCCCTTATATCCAGGGTTACATTCAGGCGGTGGGCCTGCAGCAGATGTACTTTGTGAGCAGGGTATAGGGTATCATCTAAAGTGACGTTGTGCAGCGAAAACGTAAATCCTACTCCACTCCGCAGGGGAGCGAATGTAAACTTGCTGGCTTCCAACTGCCCGTCAATATTCTCATTGATATACTCTTTGATTTGTTCAAAGACCTCATCCTGGTTTCTCCACGCCCATACACTTATTCCGCCGATGAGCAGAAAGAGACTCAGGGCTACCAGTGCGAAGCCTTTTAACAATTTCGAATACATATAAGTAAGAAGTAATCCGGGAGGCGACAGCTTATAGGAGGCTATACATCATCCACTCAGGAACAGCCTGATCTTCATACCCAAAGCGGGTATCTGATGTATTATTACAAAACTGTGCCACTCCGCCGGATACTTCTAGGGTGGCCTCATAGTGGCGTTGTGAAAACAGTCAGCACTTTGTCGGCTGTAGATGTTGATGAAGTTGAGAAAGCTGCCTTAGATTTGTACAATTATTTCCCCAATGTAAGTGGACCGTTAGATCAAACGAAAAAAGGAGTACTCTCACCGTTGAGAGTACTCCTTTTTTTATATCAAATCTGTAAATGATTTACCGTCGGGGACTGATGGTCACCTTATCCACTTCGCAGCCACAGCCCTTGCCGCAGCCACTACTATTGCGACGGTCCAGCGACTTCCAGGTACGCCAGCCCAGGTAGCCCAGGGCAACCACAAAAATCAGGATAACTATGATCTGCTGAGTCATGGATAGGTAATGGTCAATTGATATTAGACAAACACACTTAAGCCTACCAATTGTTCCGCTTAGCTAGCTGATAAGCATGCTGATAATGGTGCTCACTGTGCCAGGCATACATGGCGATGTACTCATCCATCCGTACGGTCTGTTTGCTGGCCGGATGGTAATAGGTACGGGCCAGACTGCTTTCATCCAGCGAGTTCAGGAGCAGTACCCATCGCAGGTGCAGGTATCGCAGGAGCTGGATGGAGTACTCGATGGAAGCGGTATGAGCGTCGGGAAGCTCTGCCCAAAGTCCTTCTTCGTAAGGCCTGATGGTGGGATTGTCTTCCGTAAGGGCCAGCCGCAGGCGGGTATAGGCGTTGATGTGGCTATCCGCAACGTGGTGAATCAACTGCCGGACGGTCCAGCCGTCGGGACGGTAGGGAGTATCCAGCTTGTGGTTATCCCAGCTACCCAGCAGATTGATGAACTTGGAGGGCAGGGCGCTTATGATCTGAATGTTGGCTTTGACTTCATCCAGCGAATAGCTGGCCTTGCCTCTAAACTGGCCGATCGGGTAGCGTAGTTGTTCGAGTTCCATGAGGAGTTGGTAGAGTAGTACGCCTAAAAATATTCTATTTCATCACCAAAAACAAAGAGCTGCCAAAGGGGGCGCTCGACAGGGCGGTTTCTTCCAGCTTCATGATACCCCGCAGCAGACCGTTGATAAGGTCGCCGGGATAGCTGACGTCCGAGTCTACCTCCTGGATATTGACCCGGCCCTGCCGGAGCTGGTACTGCTGCCACTGCCTGACGGCCAGGATGGGTACCGACAGCGCAAAGGGCCAATAGGTATGGCGCTGAATAGTCAGCCCTGCCTGCCCGGCGTATCGCTCGAAGTCGGCGTGCTGAAAGCGCCGGGAACTACCTACGGCTACGTCATGGGTGCCCGCAAACGCCTCAAACGCGTGGATATTGACCAGCAGCAGCCCTCCGGGGAGCAGGCGTTTGCGGATAGAAGTCAGCGCGTTTGTTATTTCTTCATCCGTCAGGAAGTACAGCGCATCGTTGCAGGTAATAACGTCGTAGTGCTCACTGGGCCGGAAGTCATCCACCCGCCGCAGATCGCCAAAGCTCACGTCTAGTCCGCGCTCCTGCGAAAAATCAATGGCATGGCGGGAGTAGTCGAAGCCGGTCAGGTGTGGGTAGCCTTGCTCGCGCAGGTAGGAGAGCAGCCCTCCGGTGCCACAGGCTGCATCCAGAATGCGGATGGAGCGGTTGTTCGGGCCAAACTGCCGCCGGATCTGCCGCAGGACCCGACCGTGCAGCGACTGGTACCACCACAGGCGGCGTTCTACGTCGTACATACGCTGGTACTCGAGCCTGTTGTCAATCATGGCGGTTCAAGTGGGTTTTCTTGATGATATACTGAGGCTGACCACTTTGGGCCATGAAGCTCTTGCCGATGTACTCGCCCAGTACACTCAGCAGGGTACATTGTATACCGCCAATCAGGATGAGTGTTGCCGTTACGACCTGCCAACCCTTTGGGTCGTTGGGACCTATCACCCACTGCCCAAACAGGAACAGCAGAAGCAGGCTCCCGAGCCCAACCAGGCTCAGCCCCACGGGCATAAACAGCCGGATGGGCAAGGCCGAGTAGCAGAACAGGATATTCAGAAACAACGAAATGAGCTTGCGCCACGTATAGCTTGACTCCCCCTGTTGCCGCTTCTGATGGCTTACCTGTACGGTACCTATGTTGCGCGTCACCCGAAAGATCAACCCATCGATGTAGGGGTAGGGGCCCTTGTAGTTGATGATCTCCTGCACTACGTCCTGCCGGATCAGCTTAAAGCTGGACAGGTACAGGCTCCTGGGTTTGTCGAGCAGGTAGCTGGTGAGCCAGTTGACAAGTCGGCTACCCCAGTTGCGGTAGGAAGCGTGTTCCTTTTTAGGGTAATAAGTATAAACCACATCATAATCACCTCGCGTGGCGGTATCTATCAGTTTGATGATTTCGGAGGGAGGATTCTGAAAATCGTCGTCAATCATGACGCAGTACTCGCCCCGGGCGTAGTTGAGGCCACACATCACGGCGTTAAACTCCCCAAAGTTGCGTCGCAGCGAGATGAACCGGATATTATGATGCAGCTCGGCCAGCCGGGTACATACTACTTCTGACCGGTCACGGCTGCCGTCATTGACCAGTACGATTTCAAAATCAACCCCGGCCAGCGCTTCCTGTAAGGTGTCGATCAGCGAGCCGATGGTACTCTCACTGTTATAGACCGGTATAATGACGGATAGCTGCATCAGGCTCTTTCAAACTGGTTAAGTACCTCAATCACCCGCTCCATCTCCGCGTCGGTCATGGCCGGGTTGAGGGGCAGGCTCAGCACCTGATTATGGATCTGCTCGGTAACCGGCAGGTGGAGGTGGTTGATAGCGGCATAGGCCGGTTGCTTGTGGATCGGCAGCGGATAGTGGATCTCGGTCAGGATGCCCTCACCCTGTAAGTACTCCCTAAGTCGCTGGCGGTCGGGGTGCCTGACCACAAACAGGTGCCAGGCATCGTCTTCCAGGCTATCGGCAGGGGGAAGCACCAGTCCCGGTACCCTGATCTCCTGAAGGTAGCGCCGGGCTATCTGCCGCCGGCGGTTATTGTCTTCATCCAGGTAGGGTAGTTTGATGTTCAGGATCGCAGCCTGTATCTCATCCAGACGGCTGTTGATGCCCTGGTATTCATTGTAGTACTTGACCCCTGAGCCGTAGTTGCGCAGGTACCTGATCTTTTCGGCCAGGACTGGATCGTGAGTAGTGATGGCTCCGGCATCGCCCAGGGCTCCCAGGTTTTTGGTGGGATAAAAACTAAACGCGGTGGCGTCGGCCAGGCTGCCGGCTGTCCGGCCCTGGTAGCGGGCGCCGTGGGCCTGGGCCGCATCGGCTATTATCTTAAGATTGTATTGTTGAGCCAGCGCCCGGATCGGCTCCATCTCACAGCAGCGGCCGTACAGGTCTACCGTCAGGATCGCGCAGGTCCTGTCAGTAATCTTTTCTTCTATTTGGGCGGGATCAATCAGCATAGTAACCGGATCGGGCTCTACCCATACAGGCACCAGCTGCAGATAACTCACGGGAAGCACCGAGGCTATATACGTGTTAGCCGGTACAATTACCTCGCTGCCCGGCTGAAAAGAGTAGGCCTGCAGGATCAGCTCGATGGCTTCCAGGCCGTTGGCTACGCCCAGGCAGTAGTCAGTACCACAGTAGCTGGCAAAATCCCGTTCAAAAGCCTGTAATTCTTTTCCTATGATGTACCAGCCCGACCGGAGTACCCGCAGGCTGGCCTCTTCTATGGCTGACTGGTGACGTTCATTAATACGCTTGAGGTCCAGAAATGGAATCATATATGAGGGGAGAACCGGGCAGGCCAGCCGTTAATCAAAAAAAGCTTTACTGGTGGTAGAAGGATAAGGCTCGTAGATGTAGTCGCTCTTGTCATAGTACTGGTTGGAAAGTACCAGCAGGATGGCTTCCTGGGAGAAAGCCTCCATGGTATGCCAGTCCTGGGGCTCAAGAATCAGACAGGTACTTGGCGTATCCAGGAGGTAGTTGCTCTCTTCCTGTCCATTGTTTACGTATACCTTGCAGTGCCCCTGCAGACAGATCAGCGCGTTCCAGGTTGTTTTGTGGCGGTGTCCGCCTCTGGGTATGTGCCCGGCTCCATAGATGTAAAATACGCGTCTGATGGGACCAGGGATAATATTTTCAAATACAGTAAGATTACCAGAATCGGCGGGGTAGGTATCTAGCTTTATACACTTGGGCATGGACATGTAAAATAGTGTCACTAACAAACAGTATGCATTGAACGGTAATAAAGCTTTACCCAATTCAGGGATCTAAAATAGCTGTTTTTTTACATACAAGATCAATCTACAATATATTAAATATTTATTTCTAACTAAGTATAGATCAGTTACTTTAGAAGATTTCTTTGATAACGGCTACCAGCTCTTTCTGCATGGCACAGGCCGCTACTATATTGCCACCGAACAGGTAGTCGTCGCCACCTTCGAAATCCGTGACGGTACCTCCGGCTTCCTTGATCAGCAGTATTCCGGCCGCCATATCCCACGAATGCAGATTGTACTCATAGAACCCCTCAAAACGCCCGGCTGCAACGTAGGCCAGATCCACGGCTGCCGCACCTAACCGGCGTACCCCGTGTGTCTTGCGCATCAGCGTGCTCAGGATATCCATGTACTTGCTCTGCTTCTCAAAGTTACGGTAGGGGAATCCGGTAGCGATCAGGCTATCGCTAAGGTGCTGAGCTTTTGATACCTGCAGACGCCTACCATTACACCAGGCTCCACCGCCCTGCCAGCCGTAAAACAGTTCATCCAGGCTGGGCTCGTGTATAATACCGATCAGAGGCTCCTTACCGCGCACCAGTCCTACACTCACACAATAGATCGGCAAGCCGTGTACGAAGTTGGTGGTTCCATCGAGCGGGTCGATGATCCAGTTCAGGGCTTCGGTATCCTTTTCTTCACCGGTGGTACCCTCTTCTGTGATGAAACTTGCTTCGGGCAGTATCTCCCGCAGACCCGCTACCAGCAGTTTTTCGGTTTCTTTATCGACGTACGATACCAGGTTGTTGATATCCTTGTACTCGATGCGGTCTGTATTGAATGTATTCGCTTCCTGCTGGATAAAAGCGGAGGCCTTTTTGACTACCTCAATGGCTTGCTGGGTGAGTGCTTCAAGATTCATGCTGTCTTCTTTTGTGGAATTTTGGATAGTGAATTATTCATGTAGTATACCCGGATGATCAGCGTCACCAGGATGGGTATGACTACGTAGTTATGCTTCAGGAGGTTGCCGGTAGCTATAAGCAGCAACACAGCGTATCCTATCAAAGCAAACTGAAACCAGGCGGGTTTGTTGGTTTTGGAAATGGAGAATATAAACGGAAACCAGAGCGGGAAGGCCCACAGAATATCGTAGTTCCAGGTTGTAACACCGTGGTCGGTCCCAAACCACAGCAGCACGATCAACCAACCCGTCAGGCCAACAACCGTAAACAGGATCTTATCGAACAGGAAGTTGAGCTTATTGTACTTCATCTGCCACATGGTAAACAGCAGCACGAGGCCCGCCAATACCCAGAAGAATATCTGCGGGGTAAGCCAGGCGTCATCATCCTCGACGGGTACGGCCGTATACAGGTCTATGGTGTTGGCTACCAGCGGAAGCGTTTGTCCGTTGATCAGTACCCGGGAGTCGTCGTAGGCGGCACTCAGGTTGTAGGGCAGAAAAGTAGCCTGCATGGGCGTAGCTATCTCGTCCGACGGTGCTCCAATAGCCAGGTCCATCCCGAAGTCGGCCCAGGGTTTTTGAGTATGAGCGTAACGGTCTATCCACTGCCGGAAGCTTAGCGTATCGTGCGTATAGCCGGGGTAGTAGAGGCTGTCGCCGCAGGCCGCGATAATGGCATCCTGTAAGCGGCTGGAGCAGTTGTCGTAGAAGAATTTATACTGGTACTCACGGTTTTCGGGTAGGAAGTTACGCTCCAGAAACTGGTACAGGCGGTCCTTTTGTACCGGGGAAAGGTTCAGTAACTGCTGCTGTACGGAGCGGTTTTCAGCCTGCCAGTAGTACACCTGCGGCATCAGCGGACCTGCCGATAGCTGGTAGGGCAGGGTACCCCGCATAAACTTGATGTAGAAGTTCTCGGTGTTGAAGTTGAAGGTACCGTAGTTATAGGCTTTGTCGATGCCAGTAGCAGGGTCTGAGATCCAAAGTACACTGTGGCCGAAGCTCGAGTACAACTCCTGACCCGGCCCGACCGTCACCAGGCTGACCCGGGCATCTGGACTCAGGGACTGAGCCACAGAGGAATGAATAAAGAAAAATGCAAAATGAAGAATGAAAAGGAGCCTGAGGGGGAGGCTGATAACCATACGTTTATTCTTTTCCGGCAATGACGATAACAATTTCACCTTTGATAGTTTTTTCAGCAAAATAAGTAATTATTTCCTGTAACGTGCCACGCACGTTCTCTTCGTATAATTTGGTCAGCTCCCGCGATACGCAAGCCTGCCGCTCCGCTCCGAGGTACTCCGCAAACTGCTGCAGCGACTTGACCAGTCGGTGGGGCGATTCATAGAATATCATTGTACGCTCCTCTTCGGCCAACTCTTTCAGGCGGGTCTGGCGGCCCTTCTTATGGGGCAAAAATCCTTCAAACGTAAAGCGGTCGCAGGGAAGTCCAGAGTTGACCAGCGCCGGTATAAAAGCCGTCGGGCCGGGCAGGCACTCCACCGGTATCTTGTACTTGATGCACTCCCGCACCAGCAGAAAGCCCGGATCCGAGATGGCCGGCGTACCCGCGTCGGATACCAGGGCCATGGTCTCGCCCTTGAGCATCCGCTCCAGCAGTCGTGTAATGGTCTGGTGCTCGTTATGAATATGGTAGCTCTGCATGGGCTTGTTGATGCCCAGGTGTCGCAGCAGATTGCCCGAGGTACGGGTGTCTTCAGCCAGCACTACATCCACACTTTTGAGCACATTAATGGCCCGTAACGTGATATCCTCTAGGTTACCGATGGGTGTAGGGACAATGTATAGTTTCATGAATGGAATCAGATAATAAGCACCGAAAGTAGTGAATAGGGGCGAGGATGGCAATTATACCGGGAGTATACCTGTCTCCCTTACCGGTGGCACACTATTGGTAGCTATATTTTTATTCACTACTCATGACCAGCTATGCACCCAGTTTCAAAGCAAAAGACGGCTATATCGGATATGGAGTCAATGGCCAAATGGCTGGATTCCCGCTTTACAATTCCCGGCACTAACATCCGGTTCGGATTGGATGCCATGGTAGGGCTTATTCCCGGTGTCGGTGACTTCGCTACCCTGCTTGTATCAGGCTATATGATCTCAATCATGGCAAAAAACGGAGCCAGCGGATATGTAGTGGCCAGGATGACCCTCAATGTATTGATAGATGCCTTGCTGGGTTCTGTTCCTATTATAGGTGATCTATTTGATGTGGCTTTTAAGGCAAATGTTCGCAATGTGAAACTCATGCGCGAGCATTATGTGGAAGGCCGACATAAAGGCGGAGCCTGGAAGATAGTGATTCCCATTCTGTTAGTACTCCTACTGGTGGTTGGGTTTTTAGCCTGGTTGAGCTACCGGTTCTTTGTCTGGTTATTTAATTAATCTATTTAGTTTAAATGCTTTGTTAATGATTCAAAACCATAGCTTCCAAAAGAAAAGAGGTACCTTATAATAAAGGTACCTCCATGATTAGATATTTACCCCAGACATTCCATTACAGATCATCAAAATCATCGTAGATGGTATCAATGGCTTCGGCCAGCTGCTGGTCCTTTTCGGTGATGGTATTACCGGCGTCGTGCGTACTTAGCTCAATATCTACCTTATTATATACATTGGACCACCAGGGGTGGTGATTCATCTGTTCGGCTACCTCGGCTACCCGGGACATAAAAGCGAATGCTTCCCTGAAATCTTCAAACTCAAAGCTCCGTTTGAGTTTATTGTCTTGTTCAACCCACATAACTGCCTGATCCATATCGTTTCTTTGTTGATGAATAGTAATTGATAACTATTCAACGACGAAAGGCTACCGGATGTTTTCTGTCGGCTATTTGCTCATCTCCAGTACCACATGGTTGACGTTCTTTCGCTCCCAGGTATAGGTGATATGTACCTTACCATCCTGCGTCTGGATCACAGCCGGATAGCTGTACTCGCCCTTTTCTTTATCTTCCAGTACGACTATGTCGGTCCAGGTGCGGCCATCGCGGGAGGTAGCTACGTGGAGTTTCTGGCGTCCCTTGTCCCACTCCTTACCCCGGGTAGTCGGGTTATATACCAGTACCTGGGTACCATCACGTAGTGTAACGGCGTCGGTGCCGGAGTTAGGGTTCAGTATATCCGTCTTTTTCAGCTCTCCCCAGGTTTTTCCACCGTCTTCTGACCAGGCTTCTACGATCCGGTCGTGCTTGCTGCGGCAGAGGATCTGCATGCGGTTGTTGGGGTAAGTCAGTAGACTGGGTTGTATTACATCGAGTGTCGTGTTTGGGTCCACCGGTACCAGTTGCCAGGTCTTACCCAGGTCCGAAGAGCGCTCAAGGTGTACCCGCCACGCCTCTTTGGTTTCGGTGCTGGTCGGGCTGAGTATATCTCCGTTAGCGAGCTGGATGGGTTTGTTCTTAATCGGTCCCAGGATCCCGTCGGGCAGGCGTTCAGGCTTCGACCAGGTACTGCCGTTGTCGTCGGAACTCATGACCATGCCCCACCACTCCCTCGGCGACGGGCCTACTTTATAAAACAGGAACAGCTTCCCCTCGCGGGTTTTGAACAGCACCGGATTCCAGCAGGGGTAGCGCAGATTCGCATCCATGATACCTTCCGCCATGAGCTTAGGCTGGCTCCACTTTCCCTGTTTCTGGGTAGCCAGCCAGATACCTACATCCTTATGTCCCTCGTGTGGACCACCAAACCAAGCAGCCACCAGTTCACCGGGCCGTACCTCTTCAATCGTAGACGCGTGACACTCTTTGAAAGGCGGATTGTTGAAGATCATTTCCTGACTTACCTTCTTCCATTGGGCCGGCTGTCCGGAGACCGGATCCCCGGCGGCCGGCTCCCCCCTAGATGACTGTCCATGAGTCTGTCCGTAGCTTTGCATAGCAAAGAGAAAAGTGAGTCCACCGACCAGCAGGGGCAAGAATGATTTCTTCATAAAGTACACGTTAGGTTAGTAGGAGAAGGAAGTTTTAGTCCTAAATCTACTTATTTCTAACGTATACGTGACGAATATTTGATTTGCCGGTTTCGCGCTCATCTACTTCAAAAGCATCAATGCTCTTGATCAGGGGGAGTAATTTAGAATATCCGTAGTTGCGGGAGTCAAAGCTGGGTCGCTTCTTGATCAGCAGATTGCCCAAGTCGCCCAGGAATACCCAACCATCTTCATCGGCCAGGTCATTGATGCTGCCCGCTATCAGATTTCTCAGTTTTTTGTCAGATGAATCACTCTTGGGAGCCTTTTTCTTAGAGGCGGGCTTAGCCTTAGTACCATTCTGATCGGGCTGATCGTTGCTGACTGGTTCCTGATCACGATCGCGCCGCAGAATCTCAATATAAATAAAGCGGTCACAGGCCGACGTAAAAGAAACCGGGGTCTTCTGTTCGCCCATCCCGAATACCTTCATACCGGCCTCACGGAGTCGTATGGCTAAACGGGTAAAATCGCTGTCGCTGGATACGATACAAAAGCCATCTACCCGGCCCGTATACAGTATATCCATCGCGTCAATGATCATGGCCGAGTCCGTGGCGTTCTTGCCGGAGGTATAGCTGTATTGCTGTATAGGTGTAATGGCATTTTCCAGTAACGCCGATTTCCAACCCACCAGGCGCGGGTTGGTCCAGTCGCCATATATACGCTTAAAAGTAGGGGTGCCGTAGCGGGCTATCTCTTCCAGCATCTCCTGCAAAGTAGAGTAGGGAACGTTGTCAGCATCAATCAGAACTGCCAGGCGCAGATCTCTATCAGTAGTTATCATGAAGTGTATCTGAAATGTTTATATCATAGTAAGTACCGCAAAATAACTATGCCTGTTTAGTATTTAAGCTTTTATTTGAACTTACAGAAACTAATCGGACTTTTGTAGTCATAAGATTGGGATAATGATCTCTCGTTCGCTCCCGGATAAAACTCTATTACTGACACATGAAAGTTGAACTCGTACGCGTAGACGACGCGTTTCATTTTGAATCTACCGGTTCGTCCGATGCCATAGTACATATTGATGGTTCGCCCGAGATAGGGGGCCATAACGCCGGAGTACGGCCCATGGAGCTCCTCCTGATGGGACTTGCCAGCTGTAGCGCCATTGACATTGTGTTGATCCTGAAAAAGCAGCGCCAGCAAATCACCGATTTTCGTATAGTAGCCGAAGGCGACCGGGAAAAAGAGCCCGACACCGAGCGCAAGCCGTACCGCACCATGAACCTGCACTTCAAACTGAAAGGCGTTGGCCTGGATGAGGCTAAGGTGGCCCGGGCGGTGAAACTATCGATGGAGAAGTACTGCTCCGCAACGGCTCAGTTTGAGTCCACTACCCAGATTACTCATCAGGTATCCATTGAGGAAGAGGCCTAAGAAGGGCTTTGACCTGCTTTTAATTTAGAACTAAGTAAGCTAAAAGCTAACTACCTAATCCCTATTTGCTAATAACCATGCAACAATATCACGATCTACTTCGCCACGTCCTGGAAAACGGCGACCGCAAATCTGACCGTACCGGCACGGGTACCCTGAGTGTATTCGGGTACCAGATGCGCTTTGATCTGCAGAAAGGATTTCCGCTGGTAACGACCAAGAAAGTGCACATGAAATCGGTGATCCACGAGCTGTTGTGGTTTCTGAAGGGTGATACCAATACTAAGTACCTCAAGGAAAACGGTGTAAGTATATGGGACGAATGGGCCGACGAAGAAGGCAACCTCGGACCTGTATACGGCAAGCAGTGGCGCAGCTGGATGGCCCCCGATGGCGCTACTATTGACCAGATGAAGGATATCCTGGACCAGCTGAAGAAAAATCCGGATTCACGCCGGATCATCGTATCGGCCTGGAACCCGGCCGATCTGCCATTTATGGCCCTGCAGCCCTGCCACGCGCTGTTCCAGTTCTACGTAGCCAATGGCAAACTGTCATGTCAGCTGTACCAGCGCAGCGCGGATGTGTTCCTGGGGGTACCTTTCAACATAGCTAGCTACGCGTTGCTGACCCAGATGATCGCGCACGAGTGCGGCTTACTGCTCGGTGATTTTATCTGGACCGGCGGTGATACTCACATTTACCTCAACCACCTCGAGCAGGTCAATCTGCAGCTGACGCGCGAGCCCCGTCCGCTGCCGACGATGAAGCTGAACCCTAGCGTGAAGAGCATCTTTGATTTTACATACGAAGACTTTACCCTCGAGAACTATGACCCCTGGCCGGGCATCAAAGCTCCCGTAGCGGTGTAGTACTAATCATACAAAATAAGGAAGGGCTGACATGTTGTGTGTCAGCCCTTCCTTATTTTATGCGTGTATAGAATAGTTAGCGTTGCTCTTTGAGTAGTTTCTGGTATTCCCTCTCGACCAGATCCCCTTTGCTGTAATAGGCATTGTAGCCTTCAAAAACCAGTCCGATCCCCCAGAAGAAGAGTGGGAAGCCGGGCCAGAAAAAGCTGTCCCCGCCGCTGCTGAAGTACCAGATGGCAATCAGGAAAGGGTTGACGATGCAGTAGGCGATCACATTGTTTTTAAATTTGGCGCGCAGCCGGGCGAGCCTCCAGAGTCTTTCGTTGCGGTTTTCCATGACTATACAAGGTATTATTTTGCTAAAAGGGTAGTGGTACCAGGTCGCTTAGTGGCTTCCGCGTAGTAGTTTTTCGTATTCGCGTTCGGTCATGCTTTTTTGGTCGATAGTCCGGTAGGCCGAGAAATAGTGGGTCGCCAGACCAATACCCCAGCCCAGCATAGGCCAGATCGGCCAGGGGTGCAACCCTTTGCCCCAGGACTGCAGGTACATGATCAGGTACAGGAGCCAGAGGCCACTGATAATGACCAGGTAGGTACGCAGGTGGATCTTGAAGGCGGCCCGGTTCTGGGCTAGTTTCCAGAGGTGTTCGTTGCGTTGAGGTTCCATGGTTGTAGGGGTATAGGGTTAGTAGTATATAGGTCGTTGTAATTATCTGATTCAAAGATACTACCTGATACTACCCAATAGCTATCTGAATCCGACGAACTTCCCGTTTTTCAGGACAAACCTCATAAAATTTGAGAATAAATTATTTCCTGTCCCGACGGCCCGGATATAGCGCCTTAGCGTTGCCCTTTGCGGCCCGTGCCCCGCATGGCACGGCCGGGTGTAGCGCCCGTATGTTCTCCCGATTTTAGTACCTGTGTGCCATTCACCCATACGTGGTGTACGCCTTCAGATAGCTGATGAGGATGATCAAAGGTAGACAGGTCCCGAACCCTGGCCGGATCAAATATCACCACATCGGCGTAGTAGCCGGCTTTGAGCTGGCCCCGGTCCCGGAGGTGCAGGTTGGTGGCGGGGAGCGAGGTCAGGCGGCGGATGGCCTCCGGCAGGGTGATGACTTTCTCTTCCCGTACGTACTTGCCCAGCAGCCGAGCCACGTTACCATAGGCTCGTGGGTGGGGGTTAGAGTTCAAGGATAGCCCCTCGGGAGCCTGGGAACCCGAGTCGGAGCCGAAGCTCATGTAGGGCTGCCGGATCTGTTTCTTCACATTCTCTTCCGACATCAGGAAGTAGGCGGTTCCGATACGTGAGTCGTCCTGTACTACCAGGTCCATAGCCGTTTCGTACCAGGACTTACCCCGCAGGGCGGCTACCTCGACCAGCGTTTTGCCGGTGTACTTGCGCAGTGAGTCCTGTCTGAAGCTAGTCAGGATCATGCCCTCCGGCCCCGCGCCCAGCGCCAGATTTTCCCAGTCCGCGGGGCGGGTCATTTCCTCGGCTACCCGGGCCCGGATGGCCGGGTCCTGCAGGCGTCGGCGCCACTCCTGCAGGCCGCCTTCCTGTACCCAGGGTGGCATGGCGGCATCCAGTCCGGTGGCGGCGGCTATGTAGTTGTACATATTGGCCGTTACTTTCAGACCGACCCGGTTGGCGCTGTCTATCCGGGCCAGTACTGGGTCCAGTTTGTGCCAGTTGTGCTTTCCGGCGGCTTTGAGGTGGTATATCTCTACGGGGATGTTGGCTTCCTTCGCTATCCGCAGCATTTCGTCTACGGCCGCTTCGATACGGTCGCCCTCGCTGCGCATGTGGGCCGTAAACAGGCTGTTGTACCGGGCAGCTACTTTGGCCAGTTCTACGAGTTCGTCCGTCTTGGCAAAGGTCGCCGGTACATAGATCAGCATGGTCGTAAGGCCCACGGCCCCTTCGTCCATCGCCTGCTGTACCAGGGCTTTCATGCGTTCCAGTTCGTCGGGAGTAGGGGCGCGGTTGATCATACCAATGACATTCTCCCTGACTTCGGAGGCACTCACGAAAGAAGCAAAGTTGGTCGAGACGCCCCGCTTTTCCAGATGTTCCAGAAACTCACCCAGGGTAGTCCAGGGAATATCGTACTTAAACTCCCCCTGCTGGCTGATCATATCCTGCTTCATCTGGTCTGAGAGTGGGCCCATCGACGACTCACCGAATACTTCCAGCGTGACACCCTGCTTGATGCCTGATAGTGAGCGTCCATCCCGCAGCAGGGAGGTATAGGCGTGGCTGAGCATGTTGATGAAGCCCGGCGCTACGGCCAGCCCTCCTGCATCTACTATCTCGCGGGCTCTGGCTTTTTTTAGTTTTCCGATAGCCGCGATGCGGTCACCTTGTATAGCTACATCGGCTACGTAAGGGGTGCCACCCAGCCCATCGTACACGGTGCCGTTGCGGATTAGGAGGTCGTAGGTTTGGGCCTGACCCGGGGAGGACAGCAGCGTGAGCAAACAAAGACAGAGACAAATAGTATATAGGTAGAGGTTCTTCATCTTCAACTGGATTTGTTTCAGGGAATAGGCCGCAGCACGGAAAGCGGGCAAAATATGAAAAATAATCATCAGACATTTGTAAATAGCAGTATTGCACTAGCAATGCGGATTTTAATTATAGATTCACCCATGAAAAAACATCTCAACATTACCGTTCAGGGACGGGTCCAGGGGGTATGGTTCAGAGCCAGTGCCGAGGAAAAAGCACTTGAGCTGGGCCTGAAAGGCTTCGTCCTGAACCAGCCCAACGGAGACGTTTATATGGAAGCCGAAGGGACCGAAGAGGCACTGGAACAACTACTATACTGGTGCCATAAGGGCCCCATGCTGGCCCGGGTAGATCATGTGGAAGTAGAGGACGGAGAGGTGCAGGGGTTTACGGAGTTTGAGCTTAGGCGGTAGAAGTAGAAGGAAAATAAGGAATAAAAAGCTGTACTTCTAACGCAGAATGTAGAGCCATTGGATTATAAATATCAAATTCAGGTAAGAATATGATAACTCCCAAACAACAAAAGGTAATCAGGGAAATAACAGGAAAGTATGATCCTATATTAGTTGGTGTATTTGGGTCCTATGCACGGGATGAGCAAACAAAGGAAAGTGATCTGGATATTCTGATTGATTTCAATACTAAGGTTAATCTTCTTGACCTGATCGGTTTGGAACAGGAACTGTCTGAGGTACTGGGGGTTAAAGTGGATTTGATAACCATTCGTTCTGTAAATGAACGTCTTATGCCATATATACAAAGGGACTTAATCAGGATTGTCTAATGATGAAAAACCCTGTTATCTACTTAGAACATATTGCTGACTGCATTGCAAAGATTCGAGAATACACCAAAGGACTGGATGAAGAGGGATTCTTACAGCATAACCTGATTCAGGACGCTGTAATAAGAAATTTTGAAATTATCGGAGAAGCAACGAAACAACTTGACATTGAATTCCGATCAAGATATCCGGATATTGAATGGAAAAAGATCGCGGGAATGAGATAAGCTAACTCATGACTACATCGGAGTGGATTTGTGGGCGGTATGGGGAGTCGTTGAAGGTATACTATCTGAGTTGGCGATGCAGATTGAAGTAATAATTCAAAAGTAAAAGGGTGCACCTAGGTAGCTTCATGTATTGTTTTCAGATGCACCCGCAGCTAAGCAAGTACAATCCCATAATCCTTATACGTCTACGTCCAAACTAATTATTGAGTCAGGTAGCAATGCTAGCCCTATCTACACCATTGACTAGTACCTGATAATGATTGGTAAGACCATATATGTAGTAGGGGCAGGATTTTCAAAAGAAGCTTTGGTGAGAGTAGCTGGCGCAGGTATATTTTCAGCGGTAGTTTCTAGGAATAGATTGATAATAAAGTTAACTTGTTGATCAATAGATATATGTCGTAGGCAAGGTTGCTTACTTGCCTGGCGCATTGACCTCATATCTGTGAGGGATTGGTTGCTACTGGATTGCTACATTCTGCTGCCTTCTTCAAAAATCACCAACATATTTCATTCACGTCTCTCACATAAAACCGGTGCTGCTATGAAAATTCCTATACTACTCATTAGTATATGTGTTCTTACTACCTGCACACAGCCCCAAAGTTCTAAAAGCGCAGAAACAGCAAGCCTGGAACTGGATGTAGCAGGCTCGGAGAGAGCCATGACTCACTTTAAGAAAGGGCTCTTGTTACTGCATAATTTTGAATATGTAGATGCCGCGGAGGCCTTTGTTGAGGCTCAGCAGATTGACCCCAATTTTGTTATGGCCTATTGGGGAGAAGCCATGACCTACAACCACCCGGTTTGGGGAGATGTGGATACTGAAAAGGCGCGTGCTGCCCTGCAGAAGCTCGGAAGTACTCCGGCTGAACGGGTCAGCAAAGCCAAAACTTCCATGGAAAAAGATTTCCTGGCTGCTGTTGATATTCTTTATGGAGAAGGCTCCAAGCCTGATCGTGACAAAGCCCATGCTGCCCATATGGAAATGGTGTACAAGCGGTACCCTACCAATATAGAGACTGCCGCTTTTTATGCCTTGTCCTTGCTTGGGCTGAAAGAGGACTGGAGTAAGTGGGAGAGTGTGAATGAAAAAGCGGCTACTATATCTAAAGCCATCCTGAGTAGAGCCCCCGATCATCCGGGAGCACTCCATTACTTTATACATTCCGAAGATCATCCGGACCACGCCAGAAATGCACTGGCTGCTGCCAATAAATACGATAAAGTAGCAAGCTATGCCGGGCATGCGCTGCATATGCCCTCTCATATTTACCTGGCTCTGGGGATGTGGGATGATGTAGTTCGTGCCAACGAAGTATCATGGCAGGCGAGTGTAGATCGGAAGGCAAAGCGAAAACTTACCAATAACGCGTTGAGCTACCATGCGCATCTGTGGCTGGAGTATGGCTATCTTCAGCAGGGACGGCATGATCGTGCCCGGCAGTTGCTGGAGAATCAGGTTACGTATGCTAAGGAGCTGCCCTCGGCCCTGGCCCGCTATCATCTGCTACAGATGAAGGGCCATTATCTTTTTGAAACCGGGGACTGGGAGGGCGATCTGGCTGTTTTGGGTATAGATACAAAAGATCTGACGCTTAGTACCCGTACTGCCGGGTACCTCATCGAAGGTACCAAAGCTTTTAAACAAAGAGATAAATCTGCACTGGCCCGTGTAGTACAGGAGTTGGAGTCGGATCTGGGTAAGGCGTCTTTACTCAGGAATAATACTACCGGTATTCCAGTTTGTGGAGTGAGCCGCTACGCTGAAAACATTCCCTCTGAACTGGATATCCGGGAGGCCGATGCCATCAGGATGGAATTACTCGGCCTGCAGGCCTGGATGAATAATGATCTGAAAGAAGCCGATAGCTGGTTTCAGAAGGCTACCGCTCAGGAGGAAGGGTACCTGTACGGGCCACCGGGCTTATTCAAACCCTTGCATGAGGTATATGGTGAGTTTTTGTTAGCTGCAGACCGTCCGCAGGAAGCTATTAGTCAATTTGAACAGGCTCTCCGGATGGCTCCAAACCGTATTCAGTCTTTGCAGGGGAAGCTAGTAAGTGCCAGAAAGATGAATGACCTCCAGAAGGCAACAGAAGTCGAAAAACAACTGGAAGGGCTCCTGAAGCATGCCGACGAGAAGGTAAAGAAAGGGTGAAGATGGGATTCTTTGCTGTCACTTTGTAAACTATGTCTACTAATTCAATTTTACCTTACTGCCAACTTTTTCTATGCCTAACACTATCAATCAACGCATGACTGTACAAATCGAAGGAAGCTTTGTTGTCTTCATGATTGGCATGCGCATCAATCGTTTCTGGAAATTTCACAAATGGGTACCAGTCGCTATGGCCATGCCCAAAATGCTCAAAGAACTTTCTCAAAAGCCGGAGAGCGGCTTCCTGGGTTTTCAGATGTACGGAGGAGTACCGCCCGTCATAACACAGTACTGGAGGTCATTCGAGCATCTGGAGGCTTATGCGAAGGATCGTACAGGACAGCATTATCCGGCCTGGAAGGCTTTCAACCAGAATATCAGAAGTAACGGAGACGTAGGGATCTGGCACGAAACCTACAAGGTGGAGGCGGGAGCGTATGAATGTATTTATAATAATATGCCAGTATATGGGCTTGGCAAAGTAGGTGAGCTGGTGCCGGTATCAGGAAGAAATGAGACCGCCGCTGGTAGGGTACTGAAGGCAGAATAAGTACTTGTCCAGGCCTTCACTACCGGGTAACGGCTATTTTCTTAAACGTACCTCCATAACCCTTATACGTCGAAACTAGTTTGTTGAGGCAGGAAGGTAGTACAACTACCTCCGTCCACACGACTGACTAGTGATTGATGGTGACTGATAAGACCGTATATATAGTAGGGGCAGGGTTTTCGAAGGAAGCTTCCGCGCCCGCGCAGGAAGACCTGGTAAAGAAAATATTTGAGATAGATCGTGACCATCCGCAGGAGTTTGAGGATAATAGTGTACAGAAGTTCAGGGCGTTTCTGACCAATGTACTGCTGGTGCCCCGTAAACTGCACGACAGTATTCCGCTGGAGGATATCTTCACCCCATTGGACCGCTGTATAGCCGATAATGTGTCGTTCAGGAATCTGAGTGTCAAAGATACCCTGAATACCCGTGACCTGATTTACTACCTGATCGGCAAAACCCTCGAATGTACCCTGCGCAGTTCCGCCAAAGACTACATCGACCAGTTTGCGAAGTACATCACCGATAAGTCATCCGCCCGGAAAGGCCACCGCTATGCCAACCTGGACCCCGTCAGTGTGATCAGTACCAACTGGGACACGCTGCTGGACGACTCCATCAAATCCCAGATCAGTACCCATTACCCCAACAATGCCGTGGTAGACTACTGCTGCCATTTCAGCTCGTTTGAGCCCAATGACCAGTCGGTGATGCCGGGACTGGAAATGCTGGGACTGGGCGGGTTCAGCGTTAAGCTTCTCAAACTGCACGGCTCGCTCAACTGGCTGCAGTGCCCCAAGTGCCTCCGGCTTTACGTCGACTTCCATAACCGCATCGCCATCGAGCAGTACATGACTCCCGTCAACTGCAGGTACTGCGACGCCCAGTTTGGCAAGCAGGGTTCGCACAAGCTGATATCCAACCTTATCATGCCGACCTTCCTGAAAAACTTCTCCAACCCGCAGTACAAGTTGATCTGGCAGGCTGCAGGTATTGAACTGTCAGAGGCCACCCGTATTGTATTCATTGGTTATTCGCTACCGCAGGCCGACTTTGAGATGCGCCAGCTACTGGCCCGAATGGTCCGGAAAGATGCCCGCATCGTGGTAGTAGACTATGGTGATCCCAACGATCAACTTATCACCGAAAAGAGGAAGCGGTATGAGGTGTTCTTTGGAAAGCGTAAACCGGAGTTTTTTCTGGAAGGAGCCCGGCAGTATATCCTAAATCTTCTGGAGGAGTAGGATCAGTCTCCTACTATTTTTTACTTTGTTCCCCCAACAGATCTATTCCACTACTAGTATCGGAGGATATATACAGCCAGCATGATATTCAGAAAAGCAGCCAGAGAAGATGTACCGGTGATCGTCCGGCTCCTGGCCAATGATAAGCTAGGGCAACTGAGAGAAGACTACCGGGACCCTCTGCCCGACGAGTACTACGAAGCCTTCGAGCGGATCAGCCGGGATCAGAATCAGGAACTGGTGGTAGTAGAAAATGAGCTGGGGGAGATTATAGCTACCTTACAGCTGAGCTTTATACCCTACCTGACGTACCGGGGAGGCATACGGGCTCAGATTGAAGCCGTCCGGGTGCGGGAAGAGGTCAGGGGAGCAGGCATCGGGCAGCAGGTATTTGAGTGGGCCATCCAGAGAGCCCGGGAGCGAAACGCGCATGTGCTTCAGCTGACTACCGACAAAAAGCGGCCGGAAGCCATTCGATTCTACGAAAAGCTGGGCTTTGAGGCAACGCACGAAGGAATGAAGCTACATTTGGACTTACTTTCCTAAATTCGCCAAAAAAGCTACGGCTGTTGCTGTCCGCTAGAAAACCTCACCCATGAACATCCAATATATCCTTGAGATCGTCGGTACGTTTGCATTTGCCATATCGGGGGCACTGGCGGTACGGGATAAGGAACATCAGGACTGGTTTGCGGCTACTTTCACGGCGTTTGTAAGCTCCATTGGCGGAGGTACCGTGCGGGACGTACTGCTGGGCAGCTACCCGCTGGTCTGGATCAGCGATATCACCATTGTGTATGCCATCCTGCTGGGGGTACTGGCTACTTTCATCTTCTACAAGCAGTTGCTCCGGCTGCGCCGTACCCTGTTCCTGTTCGACACCTTCGGCATCGCCCTCTTCACCATCGTAGGTACCGAGAAGGCCCTGAACATGGACGTACAACCCGAGATTGCTGCAATCATGGGGGTGTTTTCGGCCGTCATGGGAGGTGTGATCCGCGACACCATGAGCAACGACATTCCTATTATTTATCAGAAGGAGGTATACGCCACGGCCTGTCTGGCAGGGGCTGTTTGCTACCTGCTGCTCGACTACCTGGGTGCTGAGCGTAACACCGCTTTCATACTGGCTTCGGCCGTTATTATCCTGATCCGTATCCTGGCGGTGCGGTACCACTGGCGGGTTCCCCGCTTTTTCCGCTAGTTCTTCTTGGCTTCTCTTCGTGTAGCAGATCCGGTGCGGTAGTATAATTCGCACCTGCGATCAGTTACAATCTGATAGTGTACCCGTGAAAGTACATAATAAAAATTTAATGTTTATAACTGCCTGTAAATCAGGTGTTATATTTTTATTTGTCACTCTGTTTTACATTTTTCAAAACAACCGGTTGGTACTCAGGTTCTTGCCATGTAACCAGTTTTTTCACACCAAAATAATTTCAGTATGTTTTACCATGATAAGAAGTTGCAGTACAAGGTACGTGTAGACAAGCCCAATCCGGCATTTGCGAAACTGCTTCAGCAGGCTATCGGTGGAATCGAGGGGGAGATCCGTGTATGTCTCCAGTACATGTTTCAGGCTTGGGGCTCACGGGGACCGGCAAAGTACCGGGACATGCTGCTGGAAACAGGTACCGAGGAAATGGCTCATATTGAAATGCTGGCCACTGCAGTAGCTCTGAATCTGGAAGGTGCCAATCACGATCTGAAAGATAAAATAGCGGGCGAAAATCCTATCGTAGGTAGTATCATGGGGGGTATGGATCCACGCCATGTACTTTCGTCTGGTATGGCGGCCATGGCTGTCGACAGCAACGGAGTACCTTTTAATGGCTCATGGGTAGTTGGAACTGGTAATCTGGCGGCCGATATGCACGCCAACGTTATGGCGGAGTCGAGTGGTAGGGTACTGGCAACCCGCCTCTGGGAGTCGACCGAAGACAAGGGTATGAAAGATATGCTGGCTTTTCTGATTGCCCGCGATACCATGCACCAGAACCAGTGGATGGCGGTACTGGAAGAACTGGGCGGACCGGAAAACAACCACCCCATACCGAACAGCTTCCCGCAGGCTGAGGAGCACTCACAATTTAGCTACGCGTTTATATCTACTAATATTAATCGTCCCGAGCCACCGCTGGGACGCTGGACCCGTGGCCGGTCCATCGATGGTAAAGGCGAATTCTCATTTGTACACGCCATGCCGCACGGGGAGGAGCCCAATCTTGGCGCTCCCGATCCGAAGGGCTATGCCCAGAAGGAGCAAATGATGGATGGAGCCGGGGATGGCATGCTCAACAAGATCAAAGAGAAGCTTAGCTAGTATAGGTACAATTGAACGATTGCTAACGGGGAGGTTGCCAATCGGTAGTCTCCCCGTTGTTTTTCCGGGCTAGTAGACTATACCTTATTCCTTGTCCAGCGTCCGGGCTATTTTATCCAGATTGAGGCTACGGGCCGAAGCATTAAAGATTTCGCGGTAGGTACCGTTCATTTCGTAGAGTTCATCGTGCGTGCCATGTTCCACCACGCGCCCCTTTTTCATGACGTAGATACAGTCCGAATCTATGATCTGCGACAGACTGTGGGAGATGATAATTACGGTTCGGCCCTGCTTGATAGCATCCAGGCTGTTTTTTATCTGTTCGGTAGCAATGGCATCCAGGCTGGCGGTAGGTTCGTCCAGAAAAATCACGGAAGGGTTCTTCAGGAACAATCGGGCAATGGCGATCCGTTGCTGCTGCCCACCCGACAGCATCTGGGCATCCGCCTCGTACTGGTCGGGTAGTTCCATGATCTGCTCGTGCAGGTAGGCCTGGCGGGCGGCTTCAACCACTTCGTCGTAGGTAGCATCCATTTTGCCGTAGCGGATATTCTCAGCTATAGATCCTTTAAAAATATGATTCTTCTGTAGTACCATCCCCAGATCATCCCGTAGTTCGGGCAGGTCGTAGCGGTCAAGCGGCATGTCATCCAGCAGGATCTGACCAGAGTCGGGCGGGTAAAACCTCACCAGCAGGTTGATGAGGGTACTTTTGCCGGCACCCGACAGCCCCACCAGTGCTACGGTTTGTCCCGCCCGAATATTGATAGAGATATTGTGAAGTGCTTTGGTACCATTGGGATATGTAAATGACACATCGCGCATTTCTATATCTCCCCTGATCCGGCTGGGTACGTAGCTGCCTCCGGTCTCGACGGCCCCGGCGTCGTCCAGAATATCGAAGAACCCTTCCGAATAGGTGAGGGCGTCGTTCATCTCGTCGTAGATGCGGTGCAACTGCCTGATAGGCGCTGATACGTTATTGAAAAGCAGAATATGAAACATAATGGCCCCGATCGACATCTGCTGGTCAAGTACCAGGTAGGCCGTCAGGATGATGATCAGTACAACGCCTATCTGTTCAATAAAGCTCTTGATACCGTCGAAGAGGAAGTTGGTACGGCGGGTTCTGAGTTGTGACTCCATCAGATCCAGCTGGAGCTGGTACTGCCTCTTTCCCTCATACTTCTCCCTGACAAATGATTTGATCACCAGTACGGACTCAATAAGGTTGATGAGACCGCTGCTCTTATTTTCGCGCTGAGTTTTTAACTTCCGACGTACCCCCTGTAGCCTTTCCGCCTGTTTGTAGCTAACCCAGAAATAGACGGGCAGTATCGACAGGGCTATACTACCTACATAGACATTGGCCGAAAACATGATGACAAGGGCTACGATTGCATTGGCCGAAAGGGGGAGTATATCAATAAAGAAGTTCTGAATGAGCTTGGTCAGGCTTTCTACACCCCGGTCTATGCGGGTCTGAAGTTTGCCTTTCTGATTGGTGTTTTCGCTGTAAAAGCTCAGTCCGTAGGTAAGAATTCGGTCAACGGCCGTCTGTGACAGTTCGCTGGATACCTGAATACGAATTTTTTCGCCGTAGTAGCGTTGCCCGAATACGATGAAGGTATTAATAACTTCCTTAGCAAACAGGATCAGCGAAATCTGACTCAGTAATAGGGTACTTTGTGCTACTCCCCAGCCTCTGTCCAGCATACTCTGGATGGTATCTACGGTATAGCGCAGTACAATGGGGTTGACCTGGGCCGTAAGTGCGCCCAGCAGTGTAAGCAACAATGCAAATAGGATAAGGCTGCGGTAAGGTCGGACAAAAGGCTGCAGTCGCTTAAAAATATCCCAGATACTCACGTCTCCTTTTTATTACGTAGAACTACCAGTACCTGAAATGGTTCAGTCTTCCTGATTGCAATAGCTTACCTGCTCTGGGGCTTTTCTCAAAAGGTGAATTATCGTTCCGGAAGCCGTTTTTTGATTTTCTTCTGCAGAATTATAATTTTTAATCGCCTGTGAATAAATAGATTTAACTGCCGCCTCCCTTTGTTACCTTTGAAAACAATAGGCAGCGCAGGGGCTGATGCAGCACAGCCCACTTCCTGCCTTTTAATACCTCTGTAAATCTCTTTTTAACCATAATAAACCTCAACTTTAATTATTGCAATGATGAAAAAACAACTACTCTCCTTAGCTGTGTTGGTAAGTGCTGTGCTGTGTATAGGCGGGTGCACAAAAAAGATTCAGAATACAGAGGTGTACGCGCAGGTGGCCAAACATCAGGTAATTGCCATTGTCCCGCCGGAAGTAGCTATCAATGGTATGAAAAAAGTTAGTAACGGGTCCATCAGTGAACTGCAACGGAAAGAGTCGCTGAATTTTCAGCAGCGGATGTACAGCTGGATGCTGAAAGGGAAGATTGAGAAGCGCATTTTTGTTTCCATTCAGAAGCTGCAGGATACCAATGATCGTCTGGCGGCGGCCGGGCACTTCGACGACCAGCCGCTCACTCCCGCCCAGATGTGTGATATTCTGGGGGTAGATGCTATCCTTGTGTCCAACTATCTGGTTAAGAAAGTAATGAGTGATGCAGAGGCGAAGACCCTGGGACTGGCGGTATGGCGGGCAGGAGTAGGTGCCCCGAGAGGAATGGGCGGCCCGACCAACAAAACGGCAGTAAGCCTGCAGATCTTTGATAAGGAAACGGGTCGCATGGTGTGGGACTACAGCAACCGGCTGAATGGAGATATCAAAAGTACCCCTGCTACCCTGGTCGACGATATGATGCGAATGGCCAGTCAGAACAGCCCTTACTACTATAAGAAAACAAAGTCGATCTAAGTCCTGAAGCGGGATCAGATCTGTATACGAACGAAAACTTTTATACAAAGCGGGGGAGACTGCCTTAGAGCAGTCTCCCCCGCTTTATAATTTATTTAGAGAAGCCCTTATTTATTAAAGGCCTCTTTTAATTCAGATACCGCCATAGCTTGGGCATCTTTGGCTTGGGACACTACGGCTGCCATCCCAAAAAACTCATGGGTCGTGCCGTCGTACACTTTGTGACTGGTACGTACACCTGCTTTTTCCATATTGTCCGCCAGTGTTTTACCTTCTGTCCGTAGCGGATCGTACTGCGCTCCGATAATAGTGGTAGGAGGCATACCTTTCAGATCAGCATTTACAAGAGAAATCATAGGATTGTCACCTTCAGCCGGACTATTAAGGTACTTGTCAAAAAACCACTTCATCAGGCCACTGCTCAGAGGCTTTACATTCTCACTCTCCCGGTACGATTCAGTAGTAAAGTCATGACCCGCTATGGGGTAAACCAGTACTTCATGGATAGGCAGTTGCATTCCTTTATCCCGGGCCATCATACTAACCGCGGCGGCCAGGTTGCCTCCGGCGCTTTCACCTACTACGGCTATCCGGTTAGGATCTCCTTTGATGGAAGCCGCGTTTTTAACGGTCCATTCGTAGGCAGCGTAGCTGTCGTTATGGGCGGTTGGAAACTTGTATTCGGGCGCCTGCCGGTAGGCTACCGACACCACTACGGCTTCGGCTTTATTGGCCAGCCCTTCCGCTGATGCATTGTACGTATCAAGATCTGCGATGACCCAGCCTCCGCCGTGGTAGTATACGATGACCGGATAAGAGTCCTTACCGGTCTTGGGAGTATAGATCCGCATATGGATCTGACCTCCGTCGACCGGGATTTTCCGGCCCATGGTGTCTACGTTGCTGGGGGGCTTGGGAATATTGTTTTCTTTCATTACGGCCATGGCCGCCTGAGCGGGGGTAGGTTGTTTTCTGGCTTGCTCGGCGGTCAGGGTAGTCAGGGGGGGAGCTTTGTAGCTGGCCAGTTGCTCTATGACTACGGCCATGGGATCAGTCATGTTTTTACCCCAGTCGGGCTTGGGCTGATTCGGTTCAAGATCTGCGGCTGAACTGGCTTCCATGTTACCCAGATTGTCAGATCCGGACATGGTGTTGTTAGTGGCACAGGAAGAAAGTAACAACAGGCAGGTGGCACCAGCTACGGTCAGGCTATTTCTGAGTAGTTTATTTGTCTTCATAAGTTGTAAATTTAAAGGTCTGGTACACAGCTCAGTATAATAGTGCCAGCTGCTTTTGTTGAAGCTTTTGATGGGGAAAGGGGATACTAAGTAGGAAGCCTTAAACAAAATAGTCTGGTGACGGGATTCTATTGCCGGAGAAGGGTAATATACTCGGCATATACGTAAGGGTCAGTTTTTTTGCTGATTATCAGCGAGGTACCTGCCTAGTGCTGGTCTGATTCATCAGGTCGGAGAGAGTCTTCATCCGGTTATTTTTCCACTTCACCATCAAAGATTGGCACCCGGCCTAAGGGCTGTGTAGCTTTGGTTATCTATTAGCCATGAAGCATTATGAAATGTGAAATACTACATACAAGTCGGGGTAGCGTGGAGGTCAGTACCTATGGACAGAACATCCATGGGAATGGCCCCCATGGAAATGGCCCCTATGGAAATAGTACCCCTCTGCTATATATCCACGGTGGACAGGGCAACTGCCACGAAACCCTCTTCCATAAGGGCTTTGACACCGGCAAGTACTACCTCATCACCCCTTCGCGGCCGGGCTATGGACATACACCCCTACTCGCCACTACCACGCCCCGTACTACGGCCGACCTGTTTGTGGCCTTGCTGGATGAACTGAATATAGATCGGGCGGTAGTCGTAGGTATATCGGCCGGCGGCCCAGCGGCGCTGGAGCTGGCCGCTCACTATCCGGACCGGGTATCCGCCTTGCTCCTGGTATCGGCTGTTACCAAAGAATGGCTCACTCCCGATAACCCCAGGTACCGAAAGGGCAAGCTGCTTTTTAATCAAACAATGGAGAAGTACAGTTGGGGCTTGTTCCGAGGGCTGTACAGGCTGCTGCCTCGTCTTATGGCCAAAACCATGTTTGCGGAGTTTTCCAGCATCAACCAAGCAGCTATCTCGAAGGAAGAAATCGCTGAGCTGTACGGGGTAGTGAGCAAGCTGCGTTCGTACGCGGGCTTCATGGTGGATCTGGACCAGCGCGTGAGCCGGGAGACGGTGGCCCGGGTGCAGGTACCTACCCTGATCCTCCATAGTATCAACGATGCCGCTGTGGATCTTGAGCATGCCCTGTACGCCAACAGCCTCATCAGAGGCTCCGCCCTGCGTACCTACAATAATAAGTGGGGCCACATGCTCTGGCTGGGGCCTGAAAGTGCGGAGCCTATCCGTGATGCAGTAGCTTTCCTGGAGCAGGTGAACAGGGATGAACAAAAAACAAGATCAAACTACCCAATCCAATGAGCCAGAACCCTATCAACTTGGGAGTACGTTTTTTACTGGAAATAGCCGCCCTGGTAGCCGTAGGAATGTGGGGTTGGCAAAAGCCCGAGGGAAATATAAAATATCTGCTGGTAGTACTGCTGCCGGTTCTCCTGGCGGCCATGTGGGGGGTATTCAGGGTACCCAATGACCCCGGTACTCCTCCGGTGCAGGTATCGGGCATGGTACGCCTCCTGATAGAAGCCTTTGTATTCGGATCAGCCATTGCCGCTCTTTATGACCTGGGACAACTGCGTAATAGCCTGTTCCTGGCGGGAATCCTGGTAGTACACTACCTGGTGTCGTACGACCGGGTCCAGTGGCTGCTGAGGCAGTAAATAAACTCTACTGAAAAGTGTATCGGAAGTAGGTAAGGTGATAGTGAAACCCTGTAGATTTATTCCAGAACAATTAAAAGGTAGTAAACTATAATCAGGACAAGACAAAGCAAACAAAAAGCCTTACGTTTCCGTAAGGCTTTTTGTTTGCTTATTATATGTTGCTAAGACTAAACTAGCTGAACATTAACTGCATTTAGTCCTTTTCTTCCTTCCTGAAGGTCAAATGACACTTCATCACTTTCTCTGATCTCATCTACTAGTCCAGAAACGTGTACGAAGTACTCCTGACCTGATTTGTCATCCTTAATGAATCCGAATCCTTTCGTGTCATTAAAGAATTTTACTATTCCGTTATTCATGCTGTTGTTTTTATAATACATAGGTACTACATCCCAGGTAGTACATAAGTTCATTATTTTTTTTGCCCCAATGCATCGAAAAGTCTTTAAAGTGCCTCCAGAGGCTTCAATAGCAAGAAAAATAGCTAAAATATATCTGTAACTCCTGCTCAGTGGTTGAAGCTTCTGCCTGACTTCCACCGTCCGATTATAGACTTCTAGTGGAGTTTCCGGACATAAGAAAGCCTTCCGTTTAGTAGATCGTACTACATTCGGAAGGCTTTCCTTATTACTCCATCCTTGTGATTGAGGATGATTTATGTCGCTTATTTAGCTTCTTACCGAACTACCTCGGGTGTTCCTTCCAGGATGTTGGCCAGGGAGTTGTCGTACAGGTCTTTGGCGGCGGCGGTACCGATCAGCGTCTGACCATCTACTACAAAACCTTCGCTGGTCACAGTACCCAGTTGGCGGAATGCTGTGTTGAGGCCGCCTAGTAGCTGCTCAAACTGCTGCTGCTTATTAGCCTTTACGCTCACCAGTACGCGGCTCTGCGCTTCGCCGAACAGGTAAGCATCCTTACGGAAGCCTTCGTCTGTGGTGATGTCAAAGCCCAGCTTACGGAACATAGCTGACTCGGCCAGGGCCACGAACAGACCACCATCCGACAGATCGTGTACCGATGCTATTACACCGGAGGTGATGAGCTGACGCACGGCCTGCTGCAGGCTGTACTCCTCGTCCAGATCAAAGGCCGGAGCGGGCGACTGCTTCACACCACGGTAGCTGTACAGGTACTCGGATGAAGCAATGTCATTCTTAGGGGTACCTACCAGATAGATCAGGTCACCTTCGGCCTGGAAAGCCAGCGGCGTCTGAAGCTCGGGCTTCTCCACCAGACCAATCATACCGATGGTTGGCGTCGGGAATACCGGTCCGTCGTCGGAGCTCTGGTTGTAGAAGCTCACGTTTCCGCCCGTTACGGGAGTGCCAAATTTCTCACAGGCCTTGCCCATACCCTTCACGGCCTGTACAAACTGCCAGTATACCTCGGGTACGTAAGGGTTACCAAAGTTGAGGTTGTTGGTCACGGCCAGGGGCTCGGCGCCGGCGCAGGTCAGGTTACGCGCTGCTTCCGACACGGCGATCTGAGCACCTATGAAGGGATCGGCGTTGACGTAGCGGCTGTTACAGTCGACGGTCATCGCCAGTGATTTTTCGTAGTCAGGACGGGCCGCGTCGCGGATACGTACCACGGCGGCATCCGAAGGCTCGTTGGTGGTGCGCGTCGCCGTACCTACCATCGAGTCGTACTGCTCCGCTACCCAGCGGCGTGAGCAGATGTTGGGGTGGGAGAGGAGGTGCTTCGCTACAGCTGACACCTCATTGCCCGCTACATCCTGTACACTGTCGATGCTGAATTTCTTGAACTCCTGATAGTAAGCCGGCTCGCGGTACTCGCGGTGGTACTGCGGAGCGCCACCACCCAGCACGAGGTCGTGCGCGGGTACATCGGCGATCAGCTGACCGTGCTGGTAGAAGTACAGACGTCCCGTATCGTTAGCACCGGCGGCTATTACTTCACCAATCTGTACGCAGTGCAGATCCCACTTATCAAATATGCCTTTTATAACATCTTCCTGGCCTTTGTCTACTACTACCAGCATACGCTCCTGCGACTCCGACAGTAGTATCTCCCAGCCATGCATGTTTTGCTGGCGGGTAGGTACCTTATCCAGGTCGATGATCATACCGTGCTCACCCTTGGCGCTCATTTCGGACGTAGAGCAGATGATACCGGCGGCACCCATATCCTGGATACCGATCACGTGGCCTGTAGCAATTACTTCCAGCGTAGCTTCCAGCAGAAGTTTCTCCATAAAGGGGTCACCTACCTGTACCGCGGGGAGTTTTTCGTTAGACTTGTCAGTGATATCTTCCGACGCAAACGTAGCGCCGTGGATACCATCCTTACCCGTAGCCGATCCCACAATAAATACGGGGTTACCTACACCGTACGACGTAGCCTTGGCTACCTTACCTGCCTCCACGATACCCGCCGAGAAGGCGTTGACGAGCGGGTTGGTGTTATATGACTCATCAAAGAACAGCTCGCCACCTACGGTAGGGATACCGAAGGCGTTGCCGTAGTCACCGATACCCTTCACGACACCCTTTACCAGCCACTTGGTCTTGGGCAGGTTGGGGTTACCGAAGCGCAGGGAGTTGAGCTGAGCGATGGGACGCGCGCCCATCGTGAATATATCGCGGTTGATACCACCTACACCCGTAGCGGCGCCCTGGTAGGGCTCGAGGGCCGAGGGGTGGTTATGTGATTCGATCTTGAAGCTACACGCCAGGCCATCGCCGATGTCCACCAGACCGGCGTTCTCTTCCCCGGCTTTGGCAAGCATGCGTTCGCTGTCGCGGGGGAGGGTCTTGAGCCATACGATGGAGTTCTTGTAGGAACAGTGCTCTGACCACATCACCGAAAAGATACTCAACTCGGTGAAGTTAGGGTCACGACCTAGTATTTCTTTGATGCGATCAAACTCTTCGGGGAGTACACCCAGCTTGCGGGCGGTTTCGACAGTGGGGAGGGCATTGCCGTCCAGAACTTCGGTAGATGACACTTTTTTCTCAGTTTACAGGTACATAGCCCGTGGTACGTAGTATATGGCTACGGTACCAAAAATTTTCGGACCTCTTTACTCACGCAAAATTAGGCTTTTAGCTCGACACAAGACAATTTCTGAGAAATATTTCTGGCAAACTATTGACTGGAAAGATTTCATTCTTAATTTTGCACCACGTTTGCGACACAGCAGATCTTCTTAGAGGGATGGCGGAGTGGTCGAACGCGGCGGTCTTGAAAACCGTTGTAGGGCAACCTACCGGGGGTTCGAATCCCTCTCCCTCTGCCACCCTAGAATTAAACCCCTGTAAATCAAGCATTTACGGGGGTTTGTCTTTTTTGTCGGCATATCATCGCCAAAATTCGTTTCTAAGGAATGACTTATCTGTCTATTTAATCTACTTATTATAAGGTTCTGAGTCAAGGTTCAATTTACCTCTAAGTATCCAGTGCCCAATTCTATAATTGTATTTTTCTTAGCTAATGAGATAACTTAGCAATGTGTCAATTAGACTTTGTACCAGTACAGTTCCCGAGACTGTTATGGACCAATATCTAACCATCTAATTCGTAATCTGGTGGAATTCAATGAGGTAGTGGAGGGCATTGAACGCATGTAAGCTCCCCTGTCTTATAACTGTACTATAATGTGATGAAGGAAGAGTCTGATCCCTGCCGTTATACTGCTTTTGTGAGATTACGAAGAGCTTTTAGACTGCTCTCATGTGTTATTATAGCAGTTATGGTAAATTAAGTGATTGATTATAAGGTAATTTATGCCATTAGATGAACTTCTGACCAAAAATATATGTACCTTTAAAATAGAGAAGTCTTAGACTTTCCATGAAACATTAGTTTCCTCATCGCCGACCGCACCTTGTAAGGTACCGCTGACTCTGAACGATCCTGACTAGAGCTGAGTAGTTCGTTGTGGCTACCTTCACCAAACTCCTTCTCACTTATCATTATGGTCAAGAACATCTTTCTGATTGAAGATGATGATACCACCATGCACCTGCTGCGAAAAACAATTCTACGGTGCAGCCTGGCTGAGAACATTATTGAGTTGAAGCACGGGATGCATGCTTTGGATTATTTAGAACAGGTTACTGCCGGGCAGGAAGGATTGGTGCCGGACCTTATCATGCTGGATCTGGATATGCCCGTTATAGATGGATGGCAGTTTCTGGATGAGTATACCCGGCTGTATATGCATCACTTTCCTCACACGCAGATCTGCATTCTGACAACTTCCGTAGATGAAGAGGATTATAAACGCGCCAAAGAATATCCAGTAGTCTCTTATTTCCTGAAAAAACCTTGTTTCTTTCCTGATCTGGAGGAGTTAAAACAACAGGTGTTCCTGAAGTCGCTCAATAAAAATACGGGTAAGTAGCGCCGGTCTTGTCTACCAAATAAGGTATGTATAGGTAATAGCTGATAAGAAGAAACCGCCCGATTGGGGCTGCCCGATCCGATCTACACGATTCGATCTGATTGAGTCCGGAATTGTCTTATTCTAGAATATACCTATTGTACTCTTACAATGATCCCCACCTCTTCCAACTCATCCAATAGTTGAAATAGTCCACTGCGTATAAGAGTACGCTTGTTTTGGTAAAATTGAGCCCGCAGGGTCAGATATTCGACGTAACTCCAGAACGTTAGTCGTGAGTGGAATGGAGATGACTCTTTCCACTTCTCGAATATTTCTACTGGTGTTTCACCTGAGATAATGTCTCCCTTGTTTGTTATGTATGTCATTGGCAAACCTCTTACTCTTCTGTTTGGAACCAACGTATATGCGTATTGTTTGTAGTTCAGCCCCGAATAATGTAGATAATACTACGTACTCCTGCATTGAGTACGCTCATAATAAAGCAACTACTAATGTAGCTGATTCTGCTCTTCTATTGAAGATATATTTATCAACCAGGCTTCCGGCACTTATCCTTACAGAATGATATGATTTAGCGTGATTGTATTGAAAGTCTATACTTGCCTAGCAGTAGCGATTACTCATCCGTAGTAGTAAAGAAGTGATTTGTGTTAGTGGAAAGAGTAGCAAGGGTGTTGCGTAGTGTATTGATAATTTCTTTATACCCATTGGGCTTGATAATGTACCCTACTGCTCCGAGTTCCTGGCAAAGCAGTATATCACCGGGATAATTGCTGGTAGAATAAATCACGACAGGAATGTCCCTGACCCGATGTAGCTTTTTTAGCTCGGCCAGAAGCAGCTTACCATTTATCTGGGGCAGATTCAAGTCCAGGAAGATGTAAGTCGGGGTAAAGCTTTCATCACTTTCCAGCTTATGCAGGGCCGCAGGCCCACTACTCTCAATAACCAATTCGATGTTAGGATCTATTGTGGTCAGAGCCGACTTAAAAAAATGATGATCATCAAAATCATCATCGATGAAGTAGCAAACAATATTCAAGGTGTGGACTAAATTAGTAGGTTAAGTATACCGGGGTATAACAAAGGTAGATACTATCAACTAATTTTGCCTGATGATTTCTTAATAAATTTTATTAATTCACTAAAATTGGTGACTTTTTTGAAGTCATAGCCTGTATATAGTCCATAATCAGGTACTGCTTCATACAGAAATACCTATAATATAAAAGCCCCGAAACGATACGTTTTGGGGCTTTTCTTATTTCAATAGCAGGCGTATCAGCCACTAGTCCTCGTAGATTGACATGGTTTGGGGGCCTTCCTTGTACAGGATGAAGTCAGCGCTTTCGGGCAGTTGGCTCAGTACCAGCGCCACCGCTTTGACTAGGTCATGGTAGCCACCGGGTTTGACCATGTAACCGGCCGCTCCCAGGGCTTTTACTCCATCTATGTCCTTCATGATGCTCGAAGTCGAGAAAACAATGATAGGTACTTCCGCCAGCCATTCTATCTGTTTGATTCGCGTAATAAGCTCCCTGCCATCTATGACGGGCATATTAAGATCAAGGAAAATAAATTCAGGTATCTGATGAGCGGCTTCGTACAGTTTCGTTAGGGCGATTTGACTACTTAATTCAGTAACACACAGCAGATCAGGTCTCACTTCGTTGATGGCAGTGGACAGAAAATAACTATCATCCGCATCATCGTCAATCAGGAAACAAATAGTATTCAATCGGATAGAGGGTAAAAGGTGTAATTCCGACACAAAGTAACTGAAAAGGTAACATATCTGTACCATGAAGTGAGTTAAAATGTCATTAAATTATTGATAAACAGCGAAATAAGGCAATTGGGGCTGATAATGGTTGGGTAGGTAGGGGATCTAAAATAGAATCCCCCCACTGAAATAATACATCAGTGGGGGGAATTAACCATTAGACATCACTGTATAGGAATTCAGAGAACTAATGATATAGTAACCTTTAGGTACTAGGTTTGTTTATTTTGAGCTGAATAAAGGGCCGCAACCAGTTTTCGATGCCATGAGTCTGGTGGCAATGCAGGCTCTTTTAGCGTTGCCTGAATGGATATACCGGATTAGTAGCGCAGTCAGAAAAGGCTGAATGGATTGCGGGGGCAGAAAAAATGATTCTCCTTCAGGAAGGGACTTTCAAGTACCCAGGTCAGGGTTTTGGTCAGTTCCCGGATCGAGGTAGGCTTCACTACATAGCCAATGGAACCCAGCTTTTTAGTTTCGGCTACAAAACCTTCATCCTCAAAGGTTGACAGGATAATGATCGGTACGTGGTCCAGCCGGTCTATCTTTCTTAGTTCAACGAGCGTCTGCTTTCCATTCAGACCCGGCATATCCATATCCAGGAATATGATATCGGGAATAAAGTCGGGATCGTTGCGAAGTTTTTCGACTGCAGCTGCCCCACTAGTTACAGCTACGCAATCTATATGCGGGTTTGTCTGTATCATGGCTATGGTGAAGATCTCGTGATCTTCCTCATCATCATCAATTAGTAGACAAAGGCCGTTTTTCATTCTATTAGTAAAGGAGTAATGATCATGGATATACTGGTATATAGTAACCAAAAGTATACAAAGATTGTGCGCAAAAATTAAAACAAATTTAGAAAATGTGAAAATGATTTTAGTCATGTGCACGGTGGGTGTCTGAGTCCTAGTACACTAGGGTCAGTTCAAAGGGAGTAAGTTTGTGGGCGGGAAGAGATGACACACAGAAAAGAGGAGATCTTCCATCCGGTGGAAGATCTCCTCTTTCAGAGCAATGGGGTTATTGGATATGCCCCCTTGTTATTACTAATCGGCAGTAGATGTACTACTCCATCAGGATTACCTACGTATGTAAAGTATGTTATGATTGTATGGAAGAACTAAGGGTATTACTCCAGCTTCAGCAGGAAACCCAGTTCTTCGAGCTGATCGACGATCAGGCGGTCGTCCCGTTCATCAAGGTGCTCACCGTAAAACAGATATACCCGAAGCGACAGGGATTCCAGATACTTTTCCCATTGGCGATTAGCATCATAGAACGTCGAGTTCTTCAAGTCTTTAAGGACATCCAGTGTAGACGTGCCCGATATGATCTTTCCATTTGCAGTTAGGTATCTCATCTTCGCTACAACTTTCATTACTACTAACTAACAATCTTGTATGTAACCGCTGTTGAGTGTTAATGTTAGAAAATAATTAGAAAATTTCCTATAAAAAATAAAATTCCCCCGCCAGCAACTCTGACGAGGGAATCATTACTCTATAAACCTTATACTCAAATCATTATTTGGATTACTCGATTCTTAGCAGCAGGCCGGCTTCCTCCAGATGGCTTAGAATCTGGCGGTGGCAACACTCTTTGATCTCTTTGTCAAAGAACCACTGCACACGCATCATCAGATCCTCCATGAAGTGATCCATGTGAAGGTGCGCATCGCTGGGCGATGAGTTCTTTAGCTCTTCCAGAATATCCCAGTGAGAATACCCTGTGAGTATAGTTCCGTGTGCTGTTAAGTACCGCATCTGTCTCTGCCTTAGTCTCTCACAGCACTAACACTACCTGCTTAAATATGTTTAAAAAAATCTTTGATTAATTCAGTCCCGACGGACCTAGAACATAGGAAGGGCAGGGGGATAGCCAGTAAAAGGTTCGCTACTTGTTCAGGAAAGCTTAAACAGACGCTACTAGTTGATTTTAAGTAGGTAAGCCTGGTCAAGGAGTTGCTCAAGGACTTCGTCCGGGTCCCGGGTAGTAATGCTGATTTGGTAGTGGGTATTGAGGTGACAGGCGAAACGGTCCAGAAAGACCTTCATTTCGGCTCCGTAGCAGAAGTCGTTCCTTATTTGTAACAGGACTTCGGTAGGCGTATTTCCTTCAAATACAGTTCCGGTCAACGAAACGAATTTCATAGATCTGCATCAGTTTATCCTAAAACAAATATATAAATTTTGTTTAAAGAATATTCCACAAAAAGCGTTATAAAAAAGATTATAATGAACTGGTGTCAAACCATTTTCCTGCCGACAGGTGAGAGAGTAATAACTGGTAGATCTGGATAACAACTATCGGGGGCGGCATCAGAAACGCGGTTACAAGTGTAGGTTTGTCAGGATTTATATCGCATATTTGTATAATAATGTATTAATGACAGCTCTTAGTGATGATTGATAATCTGCTTATAATAGAAGATGAAGAAGATACCATCAGTATCCTGAAGCGGCTAGTGTCTGCTAATCAATTTGCCAAGAATATTCATGTGCTCAGGAACGGCAAAGAAGGTATTGATTACTTTGAGACATTGACTTTGGAAAAGAATACGAATGCCCCGGATCTGGTGCTGCTTGACATACACATGCCTCAAATGAATGGCTGGGACTTTCTGGAGTGGTTTACGATACGTCATAAGCAGGAGTTTCCCAATACCAGCGTTTGTATGATCACGGTATCTGATGACCCTAAGTACCAGCAGCAGGCTTCGCGCTACTCCTGCGTAGTGGAGTTGATACAGAAACCATTATCGAGGAACCACCTGTCTTATCTCCGACAGTTTCAGGTACACCGAAAGCGCTTGTACTAGCAGCGAAATAATTTTGTGAAGGGGCAGAGCTAACACCTGCCCCTTTTCTATACTTGACCTGAGGGGCTACTGCTCATCGTTTGGCTGATGCGAAAACGGCATATTAACTCAGGGACTCTGCCCACTGAATAAAAAATTCTTTGAAAGGACAGGGTAGATCGATACTAGTGGCTAATTATACTAGTACCCAGGCACCCGGATACGATCATACGGAAGAATTTATCTATACACCACAGTTCATGGCTTTAGCCACACCTTTGAAGAGTTTGCATAGGTAAATTTGTAATTGTTTTTCATGCATCGGATTCCTTTAAGAACCTCACTTATCTACTTTATAGTAGGGACGACCGGGATAGTGGCCACGGATTTACTGCTTCATTATGTGTTTCAGATTGATCGGGGACTTACGGTTGCTATTGCCAAAGGGTTGCTGTTTGTTGCGGTTTCTTCTCTGATGCTGTACCTGATGATCAGGAAAAACTACCGGAAGCTGAGGCGGTCGGAAAAGCAGTACCGGGCCTTGTTTGAGAATAATCCCTCCCCCACCTGGATATACAAGCTAGCTGATCAGCGGTTTCTGGCGGTCAATGAGGCGGCTGTGCAGAAGTACGGGTACAGCCGGGATGAGTTCCTGAGCATGACTTGCCTGGAGTTAAGGCCTCAGGAGGATGTGGAGCGGTTTCTGAATTTCGTGGGTACATTTCATGATGAGTACCAGACGGCGGGTACATGGAGGCACCGCCTTAATAACGGAGAGATTATCTACGTGACCATCAACACCTACCCGGTTGACTTTAACGGTGAAGAAGCCGCGCTGGTGATAGCTGAGGATATAACCAAAAGATTAAAAACGGAACAGGAGGCAGAGCAAAAAAGCAAAAAGCTGGAAGAGTTGAATGAAAAGCTTCTTGAAAAGAGAGAAAGGCTGAGATATGTACAGAAGCTAGCCAAGGTAGCCGGCTGGGAGTATTACCCGGATGAGGATCGTCTGGTGGGGGCGGATGAGATACTGGGGCTGTTTTCTGCTGAAGACAAAGGCTCGCCTACGTATGCGGAGTTGTTTGAAGCTATCATACCCGAAGACCTGCCCAAGGTACTACGGGCTAACAAGCAACTACTGCGAACCGGGCAGAAGACGGAGGTATCATACCGGATCAGGTGGAATGAGCAGCTCCGGTACCTGCGGCAGGTGGGCGAAGCCGACCTGCTGGACGGGGTACGCATACTGAGGGGTATGGTACAGGACGTCACTGCCATGAAAAATATGGAGAAGGAGCGTGACCAGGCCGGAAGTACCCTGAGCCGAACGCTGGATAGTATTACGGACGGAGTCATAGAACTGGACAGATCCTGGCGGGTGACTCGTGTCAACAAGGCCTTCGAAAAACTTCTGGAGATAGAGGCCGGTAAAGTGGTAGGCCTGGCTGTATTGGATGTATTCCCGGATGCAGTATCGCTGAAGTCCTTTCCGGAGTATACCAATGTTATGGAGAAGGGCAGCGTGAGCCGGTTTGAAGAGTACTACGCTAGCCGGGAGCAATGGTTCTTTGTAACGGCAATACCCACGCAGGAAGGCATAGCGGTATATTTTAAGGATATAACGGAGCATAAAAGGAACGAAGAGCAGGTGCGTATATGGTTACACCGTTACGAGTCGGTGGCCAAAGCAACCAGTGAGGCCATTTTTGATTTTGATCTGAAGACCATGATGCTGATCTGGAACCAGGGGCTGGAGCGGATATACGGCTACGGGCCGGAATACCAGGAAACGCCACTGAGTTGGTGGGAGGAAAGAGTGCATCCGGAAGACCGGCAGAGGGCTAGTGAAAGTCTGGATAAAGGCATCAGGAATGGGTCCACTTTCTGGAGTGAACAGTACCGGTTCAGATGTGCCGATGGGACTTATAAATACGTAGAGGATAGTGGCCACATTATTTTTGATAGTAATCAGGAAGCCGTACAGATGATAGGCTCTCTGCGGGATATTGATGAGCTTATTAAGGCTAACGCGGAGAATAAACGACTGGCCGAAATAATCACCAAGGTGAATAATGTGATCGTGATTACGGATGTGGAAGGGAAGATCAGCTACATTAACCCACGATTTACGGAAGTGACCGGCTATACCTTCGAGGAGGTAGCTGGCCGGAAGCCGGGTGAGGTACTGCAGGGCGCTGAATCAGACCCGCAGACGGTAAGGCACATGGGCGAAGCGATCCGTGCCCGGCAATTCTTCTCGGTCGAGATCATCAACTACACCCGGGAGGGGCGTAAGTACTGGATGCAGATCGACTGCACTCCTATCTACGACGACTTTGGCAACCACCAGGGCTTCATAGCCATCCAGAATGACGTGACTGAGCGGAAAGAGAGAGAGGTATTACTACAGGAACACGTAAGGATACTCAAAGAAATATCCTGGCTGAACTCCCACGAGATCCGACGCCCCGTTACGGAGATCATGGGACTGATGTACCTGATCAAAGACTCCGATAGCGAATTAGAAAAAGTTGAATTATATGGGCTGGTCAATGAAGCTGCTCATAACCTGGATCGGATCGTGCGGGAGGTAGCCATGAAAGCATACTCCCTGTACGGTGAGAAGAGTCTTGGTAGTACAGATAAGTTATTCTGAGACTCGCTTCCTGAGAGGCGACCAACGAAAAGAGTCCGAAGCTACTGGCTTCGGACTCTTTTCGTTGGTATATATACAGTACTCTATACTCTATGATAATTCGCGGTGTATCTGGTCTTTCGACTTACCTACTTTCTGCTGGATCTTACCCCACATTTCATCTTCTTTACCTTCTGCGTAGGTCAGATCATCATCGGTCAATTCACCGTATTTCTGCTTTAACTTACCTTTCATTTCGTTCCAGTTACCTTTTGTTCTTTGCTCGTTCATGGCTTATATCGTTTTAGTGAATAATCTATTTCCTTTACTAATTACTATATATAGTAAAGAAACCATTCCAGACAGTTAAAACACAAAAATGAGCTAATTTAGGCGGTTTGTGGGTAATCTGATTCACGGTAATGTGCAATCAGGTCACAGTTTGAAGAGGTTAGTTAAATTATGTCTGAATCTAATTTTGAGGTTACTGATGTAGAAGATCTAGCTTGGATGTGTCTGTTTATACCTTCACAAAGATTTTGCTTCGATATAAAAAGTACAAAAATAGCCACACCAGTGCCAGCGCCCCCAGGGCGTTGGCTACCTCGTGCCAGGGTTCGGCCAGATGCTTATAGAGTCCTTCAAACAAGAGACTGGAGGATTTGCCGAAATCAATAAAGCGATAGGCCAGGTAGATGGCGAGCGAATTCATGCCAATGACCCTGAAAAAGAACGCCCAGCGGGTATACCCCTGCACATCTATAACCCAGTAGAAGGCTGCCAGAAACAGGAAAGCCATGCCTCCCGTGAGGAGTATAAAGGAACTGGACCATAGGTGCTTATTAATGGGTAGGTGAAGGTTCCACAGCAGTCCGAGCGCGACACCACCCACTCCGAATAGCACCAGCCTTTTCAGTATAGTAGTAGAGCCGGTACCCATACGTAGAGAGTCACCGGCTACAGAACCCAAAATAGTCAGACAAAAAGCGGGTAGTTGGGTACTTAGCGCCAGCTCGTCGTAGGTATGCTGCAGAAGGCGCCCCGGCATGATGTGCCGGTCAAGCCAGCCGATGAGGTTGCCTTCAAAGCTGAGGTCGCCGGCGCCGTAGCCGGGCACCGGTATTAAAAACAAGGCTGCGTAGTAGGTAAGCAGGATACCAGCCACCACCAACAGGCGCTGCTGGAGTGAAATGTTGAGATAAAGAAGCGTAGTAAAAAAAGTAGCCATACCTATGCGGCCCAGTACGCTACCGTAGCGGATACCCGCCGGATTAAACGGATCAACGGGCGCATTCTTATAGAGAATACCCAGGCAAATCAGGATCAGCATCCGCTTCGCGACCTTGCTGAATAGGGTATTTTTGGAAAGACCCCGTGCCACTCCACTGCTAAGGCTGTACGACAGAGACACGCCCGCCATGAACAGAAACAGCGGAAAGATAAAATCATAAAATGAGAAACCGTGCCAGGCCGGATGCTCAAACTGTCCGGCCAGGGTATCGACCCAGCCCCAGCCGGTCTTGCCGTGAAGCAGGGAGATAAACGCGCCCCCGCCGGCAATCATGAGCATGTCGAAGCCCCGGAGCGCATCGAGTGACTGGAGCCGGGCGGGCCTGGTGCTTATAACCGGCTCCTGGGCAGGTGGTACAGGGGTGGTAACGGTATGCATAGGTCAGGGTAGGGGTTGTACTGGGAACAATATCTTACTATACCTACTAAAAGCGCTGACATTCATACTACTACCTGATAGCAGTGCTCTTAATCGCTGAGCAATGGGACAGCTTTATAAAAAAGCCCCGAAGCAATGGCTACCAGGGCATTTTTATCATTATCAGACTAATTCAGAATTCAGGAATTCATCATTCAGAATTTATATAACTACTTATCCAGCCAACTTTTAAAAGGCGTTATTTTTTCTTTGCCAATGAAGACTTCAGGCTTGGGAGCCGGAGCCAGTTCCAGCTTGAGTTTACTCTGCGAGTACGTATGGATGTTTTTGATGCAGGAAAGGGACACCAGAAACTGGCGGTTGGCCCGGAAAAAATCATCCGGGTTGAGCATCGTGGTCAGCTTATCCAGGCTGTAGTCGATGGGGAGTCGCTGGCCATCCTGCGTAACCATGAATGTTACTTTTTCTTCGGAAAAGAAGTAGGCTACCTCGGCAACCTCAATAGTCCGGATACGAGTACCTACTGTTACCATAAAGCGGGTCTTATACTCCGGCTTGTTCTGCCCGATGGCCATCAGGAGTGTATCCAGGTCGGCTTTGGAGAACTGACGCTTCATGGACTTGAACTTATCAATGGCCGCCGTAAGGCCCTCAAGGCTCACGGGCTTAAGCAGGTAATCAATGCTGTTGACCCGGAAGGCCCGGATCATGTACTCATCAAAGGCCGTCGTGAATATGATCGGTACCTGCAGGTTGATCTGATCGAAGATACGGAAGCAGAGGTCGTCCTCCAGGTGAATATCCATAAACACCAGGTCCAGTTCCTGAGCCCGGTTCTGCAGAAACTCTATCGCCTCCCTGACGGAAGGAATCTTATCAAGTACCTGAATGCCGGAATCATAGCGGAGCAGCAGGCTTTCTAACCGCTCGGCGGTCAGGTCTTCATCTTCTATAATAAGTACGTTCATAAGGGTTCGGTAGAGTGTATGGGTAATTCAAAGGCAAAGGTGGCGCCCCGGCCCGGATGATGTTCGTACCAGATGTCGCCGTAGAGTTGTTGGGTCAATTTCTTGGCTATGGCCAGTCCCAAACCATTGGAGCTTTCGCCCGCGGTGGGTCGGGTGGATAGGCGGGTAAATTTCTGAAATAATTTATCTACTTCATCCAGTGGTACGCCGGCGCCTTCATCCTGTATGCGGGTGACCAGGTACACGCCGGACGTAGCCAGCTCTACATGGATCGTACTATTGACGGGGGAGTACTTAATGGCATTCGAGATCAGGTTATCCATGATCTGATACACGGCATCCGGGTCGGCCCACGCGTGTGGGTATACGCCAGGCAGTTGAGCGTCTACCTGTATGTTTTTGGCGGCCAGGGCATCTTTATATACTCCCAGTACTTTGTTGACTTTCTTCCTGAGGTCAACCGGCTGCCAGTGTAGCTGTACCTTGCCCGACTCAATGGCATGGATACTCAGGAAGTTTTTGATCAGACTGAGCATTTTATCAGCGCACTGAAGGATATTCTGAGCCTGTCCGGTACTGCTTTCAGGATGATCCAGAATCAGGTTGGCCTGGTGCTGGATGTTGTACAGCGGGTTTTTCAGGTCGTGCGATACGATCTGAAGCAACTCGTTCTTTTCTTCGTTCAGCTTCTTAAGCTCCCGGTTCTTAAGCTTTATTTCCAGGTTGTTCTGTTCGATTTTACGAGCGTCCTCTTCGGCTTTTTCCTTGGCCAGCCTGAGCGACTCTTCCAGCTTTTTCCGCTGCGTTATGTCCCGCACGTTGGCCAGTATTCCGCCAATAGCCTTGTTGTTGAGCTGACTGGAGGCGTGGGTTTCCAGGTGACGGTAGTATCCGTTGGCGTCCTGCACCTGGTACTCCACCGTTACTTCCTGCATGTCGCCCATAACCAGTTTCGTAAACAGATCCAGTACCCGGGGGCGATCGTCAGGATGAACCCACCAGAGAGGCTCCTGCTGCTGGTTGAAGCTCTCCATCGTAAAGTCGAGCAGGTGGTTCTCCCGGTTTGTGAACAGGATCTTTCCTTCCGCGTCAAAGATCTGAATGGCATCTTTGATGCTACTCATGATCGTCTGGAAGCGCTGAGCACTCTCGGCCAGCCGGGCTTCCATTTCCTTGTGCTCGTGTATATCCCGGATATTCAGGATGATGCCGTTGACCAGTGGGTTGTCCAATTGGTTAGAAGCGGTGGCCTCTACCCAGCGCCAGGTTCCATTTTTGTGCAGAAAACGCCAGTTGAATACTATAGGGGTTGGCTTCTCGCAGCATTGGTTCACAAATCCGAAATATGTATCGCGTACCCGGTCCCGGTCGTCAGGATGATGGAGAAGGTACTGACTCCGCATCAGGAATTCATCGGGTTCGTAGCCAAGTACCCGCTTGACAGATGGGCTTACGTAGCGCTCTATTCCTTGTGCATCGGATATAACAATGACATCCGAGCTATGTTCGATCAGGGCTTTGAATAGCTCAGATTGACGGTGGATCTCTTCAGGGGTTATACCACTATCTTCATTATTCATGGGGGGTACGTACATTTGTATTAGAGGGTTATCCATAAAATACCAATGAAGTGTTGGGGGGCATCAGGGGTATTTTACGGAAAGTTACGTAGTTAAACATCACCTTCCAAAGGTTATGGTACTGTACCTCGTTTGGCATACCAGTAGTATATTGAAGAACAGGAGTATGGTAATTTTCTGAATAGAAGTATTCAAGTGTTGGCCGGGTTAGCAAGAGTTTCTTTTTATCAGAGGCTGCTCGTGTTTTAGAGTTCAATATCGTTTCAGAAAGCTTCTGCTCTCTCATAATTGGGCGGCAGGAGCGGCACTGTGACCTGAAACTGGTCCGCTATTTCCTCCACGCTTACCACTTGATCGGTGTACATCTCGTAACGCTGACAGATGCTCGAAAGCCCCTGTGGAATGGTACGATCAGGTACCGTCCGGATCTGTAAGTTATTGGAGACTACCAGCTGACCGTCGGTCCGGGTCGAGATGGTTACTGTGAGCGGCTCGGAGGCCGACATCCTGTTGTGACGGATGGCATTCTCGATCAGTAGCTGCAGGGTAAACGGGAGCAGTGTCCGTTTGGTAGCCGATTCGTCACACTGAAACAGGACCTTGAATTTGCGGGCAAAACGTACTTCCTGAATGAACGCGTACGAACGGGCAAAATCCAGCTCCATACCCAGGGTGACCAGTTGGTCGTCTTTCTGCTCGAGCAGGTAGCGGTACACCCGGGCCATATGGTCAATGAACTGCTCCGACAAGTCAGGGTCTTTGCGAACCAGCGATGAAAGCACACTCAGACTATTGAATAGAAAATGCGGGCTTACCTGATTCTTCAAGGCGGCGAACTGAGCCTGGAAGTGTACGTTAGGTAATATATCTTTTGAATCCGACATGGAGATCATTTCATTGGCACAATAGAGAGCGGGTGAGCTCTGATTAGATGCAAGTTCTAAGTTTTCAGGTTATTTGAAAAAAAAGGTATACCAAAGTGGCGATATTTCCGGATGAACCGGCGGTGAGGCCGACCAAGATATACCTCTTTTTTCAAACAGACCCTTGCTGATGAAGTGAAGGTGTAGTCAGAGAATGATCAGAACTGGATACCTACGTTCAGGCCCGGCCACATCATGACTCGCGTCTTGTTGTTGAACAGCTTGTTGTACACATTGTAGCTTACCCACTCGGTACCAATAGTACCATCGTTGGTACGGAGTTGCGTTACCTGTACATTGAAGGTAGGTGTCACCGTCAGAGCAAAGTTGTTTTTAAGGGGCAGAATAAAGCTGGCACGTAGCTGATTCAACTGGTTCAGGGCGTTCCAGCTGGTTCTGTGTTCGTGGATCTGATAGGACATTCCTTCAATGCTCAGCTGGCTCTTTTTTCCGATGAAGAAATTGGTACCTATTCCGTAGCCGTAGCCCCAGCGGGTATTTTTGGTCTCGGGTAGGGTAGCACCGGCCGCAAATATGTTATAGAACTTGCGGTTACCGCCCATCTTCAGCGCTACGTTTCCGTATAGCACGTCGCTTCCCCACAGCTCTACGCGGCGGTAACCATCTTTGGCTACGTTGATGAGTCCTATCTGTACACCATCAACATGGTTAGCCAGGTTAATGAGGCCAATCTGAGCGCCTTTTACATTGCCTGCTGCCACATTCACAATACCCGCTACCTGAGCGCCTTCCACCGATGTAGCTACGTTGGCTATGCCTGCAAACTGCGCTCCATCCAGCTCTTTACCGGTTATATTGGCAATTCCACCAAACTGGGCACCGTTTACCTCCTTACCAGCTACGTTGACTATACCACCAAACTGAGCGCCTTTGAAGGAGCCTCTTACGGCATTGAATATTCCGGCAAACTGAGCACCCCGTACATTATCCGTTTCGATTGCAAACAGGCCGCTAAACTCAGCTCCATTCAGGCCTCCGGCGGCTCCACCCAGCATGTTCAGGGAGAAGTTATTGATGTATCGGGTACTATAGATCCCGTTGGTACTCAGAGGAGGGACAAAGCTCACCTGAGCCAGGCGTGTTGATAGTTCTTTTTCAGGAGTAGCATCGGATTGGGCAAAGGAGTTGATGCTGATGGCTGACGCTAGTGTGAGGGCGATAATAGATGTTTTCATGGCTTTTTTACTTGTTAAAACTCTTTGATAGTTTTATTTAAAATAGTTCTGTTTCTATTCAGGACACCTTACTGGCGGTTTCCCCTGTCTTTTTTTATGTTTTTTTTGCTTAGTACTTCCAGTGCTTTTTGGAGTGCGGTATCTCTTCCGGCTCTTACATCCTGTATAGTAGGCGCTACGTACACGTCGGGCTGGATACCAGTACCTACCCATTCTGTACCGTCGTAAAAGTAGTCACGCTTGGCGCAGATGCGGGCTGATCCACCTCCCGGCAACCGGAAGAATAACGGCTGTCCGGTACTACCTCCCGAAGGTTCGCCAATAATAAGCCCACGCTTTGCCTGCCTGAACGACGACAGGAAGTCTTCGGCGGCCGAGAAGGTGTAGGAGCTGCTTAGTACCACTACCGGGCCGTGGAAGTAATCGGTGGTGTCAGGGTTGGTGATCTTGTAGTCGTAGGTATCACCAAACCAGCTCTGGGTACTGCCCCAGGCTCGCTTAACGGGCTGGTAGTTGCGGCTTTCCCACTTTACGAGCGGAAAGTTTTTGTTGGTCAGCCGGGCCAGGATGTCCCAGCCGTTGCCACTGTTGCCACCCCCGTTCTCACGCACATCCAGAATGAGTGAACCGGCTTTTTTGAGTTGAGGATATATAGAGTCAAACTCAGCTTTGATCTTCTCATCGTGAAAGCTGTTAAGTACTACGTAAGCTACGTTACCCGGCAGCATGCGGTACTCGAGCAGGCGACGTGACGTAAAGAAATCCATGAAAGGTACGTCATACTTGAGTGTGCGGGTTAATGTTTTGCCGTCGGCGGTCCGGAAGGTAACATCTACCGGTTCCTCCTTTTTGCCCAGCAGGAACTGGAAGCCATAGGTTGCATTGAGACGGTACTGCTCGGTATTGGAGCTTACGTAGGGGCGGATGGTGCGGTTGGCAAAGGCGTGTACCTCTTCACCGTTGATGTGGGTAATCTCCAGGCCCTTCTGCACGCCCTGTGCCGCTAGTTTTTTATTCACTACGTCCAGCACCAGTACCTTGCCTTCCACCAGGGCGGTGACGACACCTACCTTAGCGTGCTGGTTCTGGACTTCCATGGGAGGATACACACCCGTATGGCCGTCGTTCAGCTGGGCAAACATCTCCTGCAGGGTCAGGTAGTACTCAACGGTGCTCTTGCTTTTCTGGACCTTCGGGATGTAGCTGACGTACAGGCTGTCCCAGTCCAGATGAGGTACTTTGTCGAAGAAGGCGAAGTTATATTTAGCCTCTGACCACACCAGCGACAGCCCCGCCAGTTTCTCCTGCTCGGTCAGGTTTTCCTTGTAGGTGCTTTCCCAGACGGGGCTGTTCCAGCGGGCACCCTGCTCGTACAGCGTTTTAGAGGTAGTACCTTGCTGTGCCATAGCAAAAGAAGCGGTACTAAACAGGCAGGCCAGGGTGAGTATCTTTTTCATGGCTTTTGTTTCGTGTTGATTGGTTTGATGGTTCAAAGTTACCTGGCGGATAGCAGGTTGAAAAAACAGTGTGACCGAAGTGGCAATTTTGGACGATGAAGTACCTTGCTGGGGTGACGATGGAATGGAGATAAATAAAGCCCCGGCAGTAGTACTACCGGGGCTTTAAGATAAAGATGTGTCGCCGCCGCTGGGGCTCAAAAGGCTTTTGGGTACCTTATGATTCTACTTAAGTACTGCCCCGCAGGGGCTTAATGGTAGCGGGCTATTGCGGCTCTGCTTTACCGAATTGGTAAGAGCTAAAAAAATGTCGGGTATGTCAGTCACCAGGCAGCCTAACAACCTTTTGTAAAGCGACAAATCTTCAACAAGCAATAATTAAAAATTCCTAACTCACCGCTGCGGCCGCTCAGTCGTTCATTCGCTCTTGCTCAATCAGCTTGTCCAGCCGGACTATGCTCTGCACCATGGCCCGGACGCTATGGTAGTTGATCTTCCAGGAGTGGCTCATGTGCGTCCAGATGGGCTCACCCTGGCGCGTAAGCAGGGGCTTCCATTCACCTACCTGGTGGTCAATGATGTAGTCAAAGACAAAGCGATGCACGGCATGATAGGCCTCCAGAAAACGCTCATCCTCGTAGACCCGGTAGGCATCCAGCAAGCCAATGAGTACCTCGGCCTGCTGCCAGAATTCCTTCTCCCGGTCATAGACCTCACCCGCGTGCGAGCCTTCGACAAATACTCCTCCGTACTCCCAGTCGATGCCGTAGTCCACCGCATGGTTAAACGACTGCAGGAGCTGCGTGCGAAAGTCCTCGTGCGGGATGCCCAGTATGTCCAGGGCGTGCATGAGCAGCCAGGCAAACTCCACATTATGCCCGTAGCTGGTGTTGTCTTCGGCGGCACTCTTGGTACCGTCTTCGGTAAAGCGGTCCCAACCCCATACGATGTCAAACTTGATCTGCGGAGCCACGCGCCAGTCCGCCCAGAACTGCGGAATGCCCGTGCCGTAGTCGGGGTGCATGATCTTGTTGGTGAGCAGCTGTATCACTTCCAGCAGCTTACGACGGTGTACATCCTGACCACTGCATTCGTAGAGCGTCGTGAAGGCCTCCATCAGGTGCATGTGGGCGTCCAGGGTTTTGCGGTCACCTCCGGCGGAGCCGGGACCTTTGAGCGTCCAGTCACGCTGGAACATCTCGAAGTATCCTCCGTAGTAGGTGTCGACGGCGTACTTCTGCAGCAGGTCAAACAATTTCTGGGCGTATTCCAGTCCGCGCGGGTCGCCGGTAGCCAGCGTGTACTCGCTAAGGCTGTAAATGGCGAAGCTATGGCCGTAGACGATCTTCTCATCAATCTTAACGTTGCCCTTACGGTCCATGAGCCAGTAGAAACCACCATGCTCGTGATCCCACATCTTGTTGAGCAGGAAGTCCACTCCGTGTCGGGCCATATCCGCAAATCGCCCCTCGCCGTACCCGGCCCGGTGTACCGATGAAAAGGTATAGATGCTGCGGGTCTGGGCTATAAGGGATTTTTCATCTTCACCGGTGTCGTTGCCGTCTTTGTCGAAGTGGGTGATGAAACCTCCGTTCTCTCGGTCTACGCAACGTTTTTCCCAAAAGGGCAGGAGTTCCTGCGTCAGGTGGTGGTGGGCCTCCTGTCGGTACTGTGTGAGCTGTTCAATATTCATTCAGAGTGGTATGAGTGTTGGGTTTAGGGAAATTAATGTATAAATGAATGGGTGTTTTACATTAGCCCAGTCGTACAGCTTTACCGGTCCTGGCTGCCTGATAGATGGCCTCTACTACCCGAATATCCCGCAGTCCTTCCTCACCGGGTACCAGCATGGGCTTGTTATTTATAATAGCGAGTGCATCGTCGTCCATCTGTCGGGCCTGCTGGCTATCCAGCGGAAAGTTGATTTCTCCCAGCGTACTGTATCCTTTGTTTCCGCTGTAAGCGGTAGCGGGCTCCATAAACAGGCTGCCCTTTTCATAGTTCACCTTCAGAAAGTTGGTATTGATGCCAAAGCTGGTAGTACAGTTGGCAACGGCCCCACTGGGGAAGTGCAGCTGGAACATGGTCGTTTCGTCTACATTCTTATAGATCTCCGGACGGTTGGTCAGGTGGCTGGCCGTTACCAGTATGGGCTCTTCACCCGCGGCTAGCCGCGCGCCCTGCAGGGCGTACACGCCCATGTCGTACATGACACCGCCGCCCATTTCTTTCTTTTGCTTCCAGTGGTCGGTGCGGCCTTCGTTATAACCTGCCGAGCTGTGGATCAGTTTTACCTTTCCCATCGGCTTTTCCTTCGCGATCTTCATGTACGCCTGCGTATTGGGGTCGTGCTGGCAGCGGTATCCGATCGAAAGGCTGCGCTTGTTGTCGCGGCAGGCCTTGATCATCTCCTCACATTCCTTTACACTCATCGCCATCGGCTTCTCACAAAATACATGCTTACCGGCCTTAGCCGCCCGTACGGTGTACTCCTTATGCATGGAAGGCGGTAGTACCACGTACACAATGTCGATGTCGGGGTTGTTGGCGATCTGGTCGAAGTTCTGGTAGTTGTAGATATTTTTATCCGGTATGTTGTACTTCTTCTTCCACAGTTCAGCCTTAGCGGGTGTACCCGTCACAATTCCGGCCAGGTAACAGTGCTGTGTTTTTTGCAGCGCCGGAGCCAGCAGGTCGGTACTGTAGTAACCCAGACCAACCAGAGCAATTCCCAATTTGTCTTTTGTCTGTTTTTTAGCAAAGACTCGGGAAGACAGCAGGTTAGCAGCGGTTAAGCCTGCCATTCCGGTTAAGAAATCGCGGCGGGTAGTAGGTTCGGAAGCGAAGAAAAGTAGGTTCATCAGGAGTAGACTAGTTTTTTGGTTACTTCCTAAAAGCACTAACCGAAGCTGCTTTACTATTTTCTGAGCGGACCGGATTATGCAGGTACAGTTTATGTAAAGTTACAGGAAACAATCTTTCCTACGGCTTATTTACATGACACAGCCCTGGCTACACAAACAGTTTACTAAATGGAAGAGCTTTCTAACGAAAGATACTTCCATCAATCAACTTTCATGGAGTATTACCCTTTCCATTCTTGTGGGGGTGTTTCCACTAATTGGTACTAATAATCTTTTAATAGCGCTGCTGGCGATGAAGTTCCGGCTGAACATGGCCCTGATGTTTGCCATTAGCTACGCCCTGTACCCAGTTCAGATCCTGCTGCTGGTACCTTACCTGCGCATTGGAGAAAAGGTACTGGGTGTGGGCGCTACCCCCCTAAGCTGGCAGGAGCTGAAAGTAAGCTTTGGCCTGGGAGTTTTGCCCATGGTGAATAAGTTTGGTAGCGCGCTGCTGGTTTCGACGGTGGGCTGGTTGCTGACAAGCCTGCTGGTCCTTAGTGCGCTCAATTATTGCTTTAAATTTATCCTCCGGAAAACCCTCCCTGCGCGGTGGGAGAAGGAACAGCAGACCGATACAGCTCCGGCACCAGCCAACGTACTAACAAATGCCTGCTGATAGCCCAGGCTTAGCCGGGTATCTGCCTTCAGGTACCCGTGTCGTTTTTTCTTCACTTCCCGATCGTACCACTACTACAAAACAGGCTACACCAGCGATGTAGTAGTGGCATGTTCCGTCAGAAATCCTTTCCTGAAAAAAGCTTCGGAAGAAAATTTTGACCAATTTTACGGGGTACCTCAGGTACCACGCTAACTGCTGACTATTTTCTTCCATGACCAATTCTGAAATCATAGATATACTCGAGCTTACGGCCAAGCTGATGGAGCTGCACGAAGCCGATTCATTCAAAATAAAAACCTACAGTTCGGCTGCCTTTAACCTGGACCGGCTTGCTGACAGGAATATCGCCGACATGTCTCCCGCCGACCTGACCCGCATACCGGGCATAGGCAAGAGCGTAGCCGCAAAGATCCAGGAAATGCTGGAGACCGGTAAGCTACGGGAGCTGGAAGAACTGATGGATAAGACACCGCAGGGAATACTGGCGATGTTCAAGGTAAAAGGTATCGGAGCTAAGAAGATCGCGGTTATCTGGCGGGAGCTGGGCATCGATAACCTGCGCGATCTGGAACTGGCCTGCCAGAGCGGACAGATCGCCAAGCTGAAAGGTTTTGGTGAAAGTACCCAGCAGAAGATCCTGGACTCGCTGGTGTTCCTGAAAGTACAGGCAGGTAAAATACGGATGGATGTAGCCGACGCGCTGGCCAGAGCGCTGCGTGACGAATTGGTCAGGCATTTCGATAAGGTAGAAATAACCGGTGAAGTACGCCGTAAGACCGAGATCGTGGAGACGGTGAGGCTGCTGGTGGGAGCTGATTCGCCTGTGGCGGTACAGCAAAAGCTCAATGGACTGGATTTTCTGACTCAGGACGTGAAGCTATCGTCACCCTTTGTGTGGCGGGGAAAAGCGATGGACGTGGAGGTACGGGTAGAGATCGTGATAGTACCTGAGGAACGCTTTGCCAATGGGCTTGTTCTGGAAACGGGTGCCGAAGCTCACCTGGCGCAGCCAATTGCTGGTGGAGGTACCCTGCTGCAACTGGCCCTGGCAGAGCCGGTCACGACGGAGGAAGAGCTGTACCAGAAGGCCGGACTGCCCTACATAGTACCTGAAATGCGCGAAGGGCTGGGTGAATGGGCCTGGGCTCTGGAGAATACTACTGATGACCTCGTTACCTGGGACCACCTGAAAGGTATCCTGCACAACCACAGTACCTACTCCGACGGACAGAATACACTGGAACAAATGGCGCTGTTCTGCCGGGAGTTGGGCTTTGAGTACCTGGGTATGGCCGACCATTCGCAAAGTGCTACCTACGCCAGCGGCCTACGACCCGATCAAGTGGAGCGGCAGCACGAAGAGATAGATCGGCTGAACACACGCTTCGCGCAGGAAAACCCATGGCGTCCGTTCAAGATCCTGAAAGGTATCGAGTCGGATATATTGGGCGACGGCTCCCTTGACTACACGGATGATATACTGGCTACCTTTGACTACGTGGTAGCGTCGGTGCACAGCAACCTAACCATGACGCAGGACAAAGCCACTGCCCGCCTCATACGCGCGATTGAAAATCCTTATACCACCATACTGGGTCACCCTACCGGACGGTTGCTCCTGTCGCGTGAAGGATACCCCATCGACTACAAAGCTGTCATAGATGCCTGCGCCGAAAGGGGCGTGGTCATCGAGATCAACGCCAGCCCCTGGCGACTGGATCTGGATTGGCGCTGGGTCCGGTACTGCATGGAGAAAGGCGTGATGCTGAGCATCAACCCTGACGCCCACGTGCGGGAAGGCTACTACGATATGCACTACGGAGTAGCCGTGGGTCGTAAAGCAGGTTTGACCCGGCAGATGACTTACAACGCGCTCACGCTGGCAGAGATAGAGGAGTACCTGAAGAAAAGGAATAGCCGGTAGAGGTTATTCCTGAAAGTTGAGCTGAACATCCTGACCGAGATGGATTGAAGCGCCATCTTTTACTTCAAGACTTCTGGCACGTGCGTTACCTGTATCTACCGTTACAGTATGTCCGGCCTCTATGACTACATGGTCCTTGATGGTAGGTACACAGTTGCATGACCAGGTATTGGTAGCGTTCCAGCTACCCGAAGCCGCGGAACTGATGGCAGGCCTTGGAGCAATAGTGATGGCATAGTCCTCCGTTTCTCCCCAGTTACTGCCACTACTTATGCAGGGGTCCGTAGGAGTCTGGTTGTACTGTAGTCTGACGCGTAAACGGGTAGTTCCGAGTTTCACACTGTCAGGTACGGTGAAGCTTCCCTTAATAATAGGTTCAGTACTTACAAATTGGAGCGAGAATATAATCTCTTCTTGTTCGAATACTCTGTTTTGATTGTAATCAAGCCAGATGGCCAAACCCTCCCGGTATCTGCCCGGATTCTGAAGGGAGAATGTATAGTCACGTCCACGTGTGAGGGTAGCGGGAGCTACCGTAGAGGTGTAGTTGATGTATCCGTTGGGTGAGCAGTCACTGGTATTATTAAGCAGAGGGGTAGCGTCATGCAGAATAGAAAAACCGGTAATTACATCGGAGTCACTACAGTCAGTACTACCAGGTGTGCAGTAGCAGTATATCGCTTGTGTATCAAAAGGAACGGCAACCGGTGAGCTATATATAGCGTTGGAATTGGCAGCGACAACCCGATAAAAGTAGGTTCGTCCCGGCTGTGCAACGATACTTATGTCCGTAAATTCAGTAACGTTGGCTTTCATTCTTCCTACGGCTACAAAATTACCGTCCGGATTCGTGGAGCGTTCAATGATATATCCTCCTTCGTTGTCGGCATTGTCAGTCCATCTCAAGGTAACAGCACAGTTCAGGTACTCCGCGGTCAGGTTGGTAGGAGTGGTCACATCAGACTGGCAGGCAATGGTGTAGTTACCCGTTTGATCCATGAGTGACTTTCGATAGAGGTACCCATCCCGCATTCGGTCAAACTGCCCGGGCGAAAAGCGATAGCGGCACAACTGGTAGTACGACATCAGGTTAGTCAGGTCGGGGTTGTAGAGTTCCCCATTTGCATCCTTCTTTACCGTATCTGTATACTTACAGGTTGTAAAGTCGTAGCTGCTGCTGTATGGGTCGGCTGGTGTATCACATACCTGATCGCCGGCAGAGGTGCAGTTTGCTCCGCTCTCCCGCGTTACCAGTTCAGCACCAAAGAAGGTTTCATGCGTATGGTACAAGTTCCAGTAGTGGCCCATTTCGTGAGCCAGGGTAGTACCATTACGGGTGGCCCGGTTGTGCATGATGATCCGGTTGTCGAGTGAATTATCACTTGGGAAAGCCGATATACCATTCAGTGCCGCTGTGCCTGAGGTAAGTACATCACAGAAATAAACATTTACAGCATCATTGACATTATGCTGCGAAAGGGGCTTGTCATCCTGCTCAACGTCACAGCTGGACAGGTTATCATCATCAATATAGTGAATAGGTCCACACAGGTAGAACTGCATATTCATCGGGAGGTACTGCTTATTCATGGTGTCAATGGCAGTAATGAGCACCTCTACAGGCAATCCGGCCGACCCGTTGCTTTTTCGCACGATATGCGCCTTGATGGGGACAAGGAGCGGAGAAGATTCTTTGATAGCTGGTCCCAGAGCCTTTCTCTTCTTAATGGCATCCTCAATTTTTCTGATTTTTTCGGGAGGAGGGGGAGTAGTGCCGCATTCACCAATGGCCTGATCAGTAGGTGCTTTTACTTTCTGAGCCATTACACTTTCACAAAATCCAATATACATCAACAGGCTCCCTGTCAGCAGAGCTAATACACGAAAATTCATCAGGATAGGAGGGCGTTTTGTAACTCTTCTTCGATAGAAGGATTCAAAAGTTAAAGTTAAAAACTAAATCAATATTTCTGCCAGAACAAAGAGGTTAAAATGTTATTTAAATGCGGTGGAAACTTGCAAGTAGAATAGGCTGAGCAGCCTCTTATAAAGTATTAAACTTACACACATTTTCCCTTAGATGTTCACTTTTCGCTGCCTGATTGTCACTGTTTTAATTGGATGTTTTACTTGTTTGGCAGCGGCACAGTCGAATTTACCGGCTTTTCGAACCGAACTGGATTCTATTCGGGTACGATTGAAGATTCCTGCTATGGCCGTAGCCCTAAAGCAGGGCGATTCACTGGTACTGGCCGAAGGATTTGGCTACGCCGACTTGGAGCGTCAAGTACGGGCTACCCCGCAAACGTCTTTTCGGGTAGCCTCCATTACCAAAACATTTACTTCGACACTGCTGATGCAACTGGTAGAACAAGGCAAACTCCGCCTGGACACGCCTATCGCCCAGTACGGTTTGAGTTTTGGTGATCCCCGCATTCAGGTTCAGCACTTGCTGACTCACACTTCGGAGGGGGCACCCGGCACGTATTTTCATTACAATGGGTATCGTTATGGCCGGTTAGGGTCCATCATCCAGCAAGCGGCTGGCCAGCCATTCTATCAACTCTTGATGGAACGCATCGTCCATCCGCTGGGGATGGCCTCCACAGCGCCTGGCATTTCCCTGGCCGCTTACTTTCCCCTTGTGAGCCAACGGCCCGAACTGAAGCCTTATTTCGAGCAGGCCTTTTCCAGATTAGCCAAACCTTACGGCCTAAACGCTGAGGGTGCCGTCACGCCGACCGAGTACCTGGATGAATTTGGCGCCTTCGGTGGGTTAGCTACGACTGTTCTGGATTTAGTAAAATATTCAGAGGCCATTGATCGCCATCAATTCGTAAGTGCCCAGACCCAAAAAAATATCTTTACCCCAAACCGAACCACGGCTGGCCAGCCTACGCCTTATGGGCTGGGTTGGTACGTACAGAACTATAAGGGATTGGATTATTATTGGCATTACGGTCAGACTACGGGTGAGTCAGGCTTGTTAGTCAAGGTGCCGGCTCGTCAGGTAACGTTGGTGGTGCTGGCCAATTCAGACCGACTGAGCCAGCCATTTCCCATTGGCGACGGTGACCTATTTACCTCGCCAGTGAGCCAGTTGCTCTACAAGTACTGGCTCAATGAGGATTCAGGTTTTAAACCAGTAAACTACCGGCTCCCTGTGGATCAACTGCAGGCGCAACTGACGAGTCCGCAGAACGAACCGCACCGCACGTTTTATGCTAAAGAAATCAGCAGCCAGGCGAGTATTGCCCTTGTTCAGAAGGACAGCCTTCGGGCTCAACAGATGTTTGGCCTTTACCAGTTGCTGACCGATAAACCGAAGCCAGCTAAACCAACGGAAAAGGCGGTGTCTGTCCCGGATCGCAAAGAAACTCAGGCGGGCCAGTCAGGAGCCTTCATGGGTACGGTGACCAACGCTTCTTCCGGGCAGCCCATCTCTAATGCGAATGTGTTTGTAATGGAAACCCGAAAGGGTGTGCAAACAGACCGGGATGGCTTTTTTCTTATAACCTTAAAGCCAGGTACCTACAATATAAAGGTGAGCTATCTGGGCTTTAAACCCCTGTTGCGGGAGGTAGTCTTAAAACAGGGGGAAAATCGTTTTACTTTTCAACTGGAAGAAGATACACGACTACTTGATGAGGTAACGGTTACCACCGGTAAGCCCGAAGAGAATGTACAGAAGGTAGAGATCGGGGCTTCACGGCTCAATATCCGGAGTATCCAGCGTATCCCCGCCTTCATGGGCGAAGTGGATGTAATGCGCAGTCTGCTGATGTTGCCTGGTGTGACTACGGTAGGTGAGGGTACTTCGGGGATTAATGTACGGGGAGGGAGCATTGATCAGAACCTGGTCCTGATGGATGATGCCCCGCTGTTCAATACTTCTCATCTATTCGGATTTTTCTCGGTATTCAATCAGGATGCCGTGCGGGATGTAACCCTGAACCGGGGAGGGATATCTTCCCAATACGGTGGCCGGGCCTCTTCGGTACTGGATGTACGCCTTAAGTACCCCAACTCGGAGAAGTTTACGGGAAGCGGCGGAATAGGCCTGGTAGCCAGTCGCCTGGCGCTGGAAGGCCCTATTGTCAATGGCAAGCTTTCTACGCTCCTGGCAGTACGTGCCTCTTTCAATGATTTCCTGTTCAAACTGGGGCCTGCCAGTCTGCGTGGTACCAAGGCTAACTTCTACGATATCACTAACAAATGGTACTGGAAGATCAGCGAACGCGATGAGTTAACCCTGACCGGCTACTACAGCGATGACAACTTCAAGATACCTTCGGACTCCCTCTCCAACGTAGAGGTCAATGCTTCTTCGTCGCTCTACGGTTACCGCACCCGGAGTGGTACCCTGCGGTGGCAACACACGCTGCGCGATGACGAGACCCTGGAGGCCGTAGGAGTACTCAGCAAGTATACAGCCAGCATCAGTATACCGGACTCCTCCAATGCACTCGATCTGGAATCCGGGATAATGTATGCCAATGCGCGGGTACAGTATACCAACCGCTCCGGTGAGCGTCACAAGTTTCTGATGGGAGTCAGCGCCATCAGCTACGGTATCCAGCCCAATACACTGACGCCAGGCCCCTTTTCTAACGTATTGCCGGTAGATCTGGAGCGGGAGCGGGCTGCCGAGGCCGCCCTCTACCTCGAAGATGAATGGAAGCTAACGGAGCAGATGTCGGTCGTTGCGGGGCTACGGTACTCGCATTTTTTGCGATTGGGTAATGCCAGTGTCTACCGGTACTCGCCGGACCTGCCGCGTTCTGAAGATGCTGTCACCGAGATAGAGCAATACGCTGCGGGGGAGGTGGTTAAATCCTACGGTGGTTTTGAGCCCCGACTGGCCCTACGCTGGACCCTCAACCCGGCTACTTCGGTAAAGATGGGGTACAACCGGATGATCCAGTACCTGCACCTGATATCCAATACGACCTCCGCACTGCCTACTGCCCGCTGGGCAACGAGTAGCCCGTACCTGCGCCCGCAGGTGGCCGACCAGGTATCGATAGGTCTGTTCAGGAATCTCAAAAACGACACCTATGAAACTTCGGCCGAGGTATACTACAAGAAGTTACAGAATGCGGTAGACTACAAGGACGGAGCGGACATCATACTGAACCCGGCGCTGGAGACGGCTGTACTACAAGGTCATGGACGAGCATACGGACTGGAAATGATGGCTAAGAAAAATACCGGGTTCTGGACCGGCTGGGTCAGCTATACCTACGCACGTACCTTTCTACAGATCCAGGGCGATTTTCCCGAAGAGCGAATCAACCGCGGACGCTGGTACCCTGCTAACTATGACCGCCCCCACACGCTTAACGCTATGGCTGTGTACCGGCCCAACGTGACCACTACACTTTCATTTAACTTTACATTCAGCAGCGGTCGCCCCGGTACTTTTCCGAAGGGGCGCTACGTACTCTACGAGCCTACCATCTTTGGTGCCAACGTACCCATCTATACCGACCGTAACCAGGGGCGCATCCCCAACTACCACCGACTCGACTTTTCCATTACGTTTGACGAGCACCCCGACCGCCGCTGGAAAGGGAGCTGGGTGTTTTCGATCTACAATGTATACGCGCACAAGAATGCCTTTTCGGTATTTTATAGTATAAAGCCGTATTCGCTGGCCTCGGCTTACAAGCTCAGTATTTTTGGCACTATATTCCCTTCACTGACCTACAATTTCAGGTTTTGATGAAACCGGTGCTACCACACATAAAGCGATTTGAACGGTACCTGTCGTGGGGACTTATGATTCTGTCGGGTTGTGTGACACCCTACGAGGCCGAGATCCATGATCCCCCGGCGAGTATTGTGGTGCAGGGCAGGATAACTAATCTGCCGGGGCCTTATTCCATTAAAATAGTAGTACCTGCCAGCAATGCCTACAAGGGACTGAGCTTTGGGGTTGAGAAAGCAAAGGTGTACATCACGGATAACGAAGGCAACCACGAAGACCTCGTCGAGCAGAAAGAACCCGGCTTATACCAGACTACTACCCTGCAGGGTGTAACCGGGCGCGTGTACCAGCTGCACATTGAGGCGAAGGGTAAGAAGTACGAGTCAAAACCGGAATTATTGCGGTCCGTCAATCCCATCGAGCGGGTGTATGATGAGACCTTTCGATCATTTGAACCATTGACCGGAAGAGAGCGGCTGGGGGGCTGGAAAGTGTACGTAGATACCAAAGACCCTTCCGAATCGGGCAACTACTACCGCTGGAACTGGATCAGGTACAAACTGACCGATGTATGTGCTACCATAGATGTTCCTCCCGGCAATCCGGCCTTTCGGTTCCCGTGCTGCGGGTACTGTTGGGATATTCTGCGTTGCCTGGGGCCGGATTGTATTTCGCTCAGGTCCGATGCCCTTATTAATGGCAATACCATCAACCGGCAACTCATTACCGAAGTACCCGTAGAGTGCCTGGATCGTGTGTATCTGGAAGTAGAGCAACAGTCGATCTCGCGTGATGCCTATGTTTACTGGAAAGCTACCAGGCAGATGCTGCAGAATACCGGTGGTGTATTTGACTCAGCCCCAACGGCTGTTCCGGGTAATATTGTATGTACTACTGATCCGGACGAGCAGGTATTCGGGCTTTTTGAAGTAGCGGGCATTACCCGCAAGGGGCATCTGGTGGATCGTACCCAGGCAGAATATTCCAACTGCCCCCCGATTCTCCCACTTCCTGCGGGGGGAGTAGTGGGTTGTGCTCCCTGCGAAGAAAGCCGTTACCGGACGGCTAAAGCACCGGATTTCTGGGAATTTTGATTATTTTACACAACTTGATAGTTAAGTTTTTATATACCCATTCATGCGCGCTGTTAGAGTCCCCAAATTTTTTACACCGGCACTTAAGTTGTCCCGTCTGACGGGCTGGTGTCTGATGTTACTTGCCGGTTGTATAACTCCCTATGACGGGGAAATTAAAGAAGTACCTCCTGGCATAGTCGTGCAGGGATTTATCTCTAACGAAGAAGGCCCATATACTGTCAAACTGACTACCGCTGCCAACTATACCTATGCAGGCCTCAATTATGCCATCGAACAGGCCACTGTGTACATCACAGATAATGAGGGCCGGCGGGAGGATCTGCTGCATAAAGGGCAGGGCGAATACGTGACCCAGACATTACGGGGTGTAATCGGGCAGACCTATCAGTTGCATATAGAGGCCAATGGAAAGAAGTACCAGTCCAAACCGGAGACCATTCGTCCTGTGAGTAAGATTGAGCGGGTCTATGATGAAAGCTTCCGAACTGTTGATCCCACTACGAAGCAGGACAGACAGGGCGGATGGAAAGTATACATTGATACCAAAGATCCGGCCGAGAGCGGCGACTACTACCGCTGGAGCTGGAAGCACTATAAGCGGACTTTGTTTTGTGGAGATGTCAAAGATCGCCAGGGCAATGTCCTTTACGGCCTGTTCTGCTGCTCCACCAACTGCTGGGACATCGTACGCTGTATGGGGCCCAACTGTATCAACGTAGCCAACGATGCTCTTATCAATGGCAGGGACATCACCCGTCAGCTGATAGCTGAGGTACCTGTACAGTGCCTGGACAAATACTACATCGAGATAGAACAGCAATCCCTGTCACGGGATGGCTACATTTTCTGGAATACTGTTAAACGTACGCTGCAGAATACCGGAGGATTGTTTGATGTAACTCCCTCGAGTATTCCCGGCAATATTACCTGCCTGACCAATCCGGACGAAGAGGTATTTGGCTTCTTTGGAGCGATTGGTGTAGAGCGGGTAGGCTACTACGTAGACCGTACCGGAGCTGACTGGTCTAACTGTGACCCTGGTCTGCCGTACCCTCCTGCGGGCGGAGTACCACCACCATGCTCTGCCTGTAACGAAAGTCTGTACCGAACAGCTAAGATTCCCCAGTTTTGGGAATAGGCAAAAGAGAAAGCCCCGCTAAGGCGGGGCTTTCTCTTTTGAAATCACTCGGCTAATTTGGTACCTACCGGCGGGCGATATTCCTGAAAAGGTATCTTCAGCAAGTTACCCACATGAGCGTTTTCTTCGACCTTCATGTGGGTATCAATGCCGTACACGATCTTGTCGTGTTCCAGGCGGGTGAAGGTACCAAACATACGATCCCAGATGGAAAAGATATTGCCGTAGTTGGAGTCGGTATAAGGCTGTACGTAGTGGTGGTGTACGTGGTGCATATTGGGCGTCACAATGACCCAGCTAAGTACCTGGTCGAGCCAGGTAGGCAGGGTGACATTGGCGTGGTTAAACTGCGAAAGCGCTACCGATATGGACTGGTACATGAATACCATCCACATGGGAGCTCCGGCTATGACGACGGCCATAGTAGTGAACACAAAGCGGAATACACTTTCGCCGGGGTGGTGGCGGTTGGCGGTGGTGGTATCGACGTGGAGGTCGGAGTGGTGAATCAGGTGGAACCTCCACATCCATTTTACCTTATGCTCAGTCCAGTGGATAAACCAGGCTCCGATCAGGTCGAGCAGCATCAGGCCTATGAGCGTGAAGGCCCACAGCGGCAGAGCGGGCAGCCACTGCAGAATACCAAACTCCTTAGCCACGGCCCAATCACTGGACTTTAAGAGTACGAACGCCATCAGGAAATTGATGATAATGGTCGTAAGGGTAAAGATAATATTGGTACCCGCGTGTCTCCACTTGTTATATTCAAAACGAAAGAGGGGAAAGGCTCCTTCAATTAGCCAGAATAGGGCAATGCCGCCCACTAGTATAGCAGAGCGGTGGGAGGAAGGTATGTGTTCGAAGTACTCAATTAGCGCCTCCATAGTACCTGAAGTAGGGGTGTAAGAAGAAGTTTTACTCTAAATTAACAATTTTTAAGGGTTGAAATTGTCCTGCTTCTTCAATAAAAATAACAATTTTGCAGACGCTAAACCCACAGAACCTCCTCCTGTATGACCCTGACCATTAGTAACCTCCGTAAGAGCTATGGTACCCACCAGGTACTGGATATCCCGCACTGGCAGGTAGGGCACGGAATCTACTGGATACAGGGAGAAAACGGAGCCGGAAAGTCTACTTTCTTCCGTACCCTGTCGGGTATGCTGTCGTACGAAGGTACTATCCGGCTGGATGAGCAGTTTGACCTGCGGAGCCATCCGGTCGAGTACCGGCTTCGGGTAAATATAGGGGAAGCCGAGCCACTTTATCCTTCCTTTCTGACACCGGCCGATTTGTTGGGTTTTGTGGCCCAGACCAAACAAAGCCCGAGCGGACAAGTGGAAGGGCTCACCACTGCTTTGGGAATCAACTACCTCACGCAGCCGATGGGAGCCTGCTCCAGCGGTATGGTCAAGAAAGTGTCGCTGGCGCTGGCCTTCCTGGGTGAGCCACGGGTCATCATCCTGGACGAACCCCTGATCACCATCGACCAGGAGGCACGTACGGCTTTATTCAGCCTGATCCAGAGGTACCATGCCGAGGGAGTGACGTTCCTGCTTTCGTCCCACCAGCCTTTTGAGCACAGTGACCTCTTGCTGACAGCCCGCTTTGCCTTAGTGAATAAAACCCTTCAACCGCTGCCTGTCTAGTGACTAGTCAAACTTTACACTATAATTATATCAGCCGGAGGATAGTCGTGCTATGAAAGTACTGCTTATCTCTACGGTTCGGGAGTTTTTCAGGCAGCGGGCGGGCTTCTTCTTTGTACTGCTGGGGCTGCTGTTCGGCTTTCTGAGTGGTCGCGAGCATCGTGCCTTTGCCCTGTTTTTCCTGACCGACCGGTTCGGTATGATTTACCTGTTCCTGATCTGGGTGATGTACGCGCTGATGGTGGGCCAGTTTGTATGGCAGCTGTGGGTACGTTCCGAGTATACCTTTATCTATCATACCCGATTACTTCCGCGGGTTCGCCGGTATTACTACCTGGCTGCAGTGGGAATGGGGCTGTTACAGCCTATACTTTATTACGGTGTCTACCTATTCCTTATTGCCCGGCAGGACACTGCTCTAGCTGCCGCGTGGCCTGTACCTGTTTACTGGCTGCTGCTGACCTTACTGGTTGTCGTAGTAGCCGACAGTCGGCTGCGTAATCCTGATACAGTACAAAAGCAGAAAGCCCGGAGCTTCAGGCTTCCCTTTTCGAGGCCCCATAACTGGACCTTCTGGACGCTGGAGTGGCTCATTCGTGAGCGGGGACTTACAATCCTGCTTTGCAAAGCCGGCGCGATGCTGTTCATGAGTGCGACCCTAATTTACTTCCGTACGGGTACCTATGATCTGCGCCTGCCTGCCATTGGTTGTACCTTCGCGTATCTGCTCAATGTGGGTCTTTCTTACGAGATCTACCAGTGGGAGAGTAGGATCTGGCTGTGGGGGAGGTCTTTACCGGTATCGGAGTTCAGGCGTTACATACAGGCGGCACTTCTGCACGCCGTACTCCTCCTGCCCGAAACGCTGATCGCTCCGCGGTACCTGGGTGGACAGCTTACGCTACCAGACCTTATTCAACTTTATGGTCTGGGGCTGGGATCGTTGCTGTTGTACTATACCCAGCTGTACCAGCAGGATCGTCTGCTCGAAGACACCATTCGTCCGCTTTTTATAGCCTATGTAGTACTTACCTTCATCATCCTATATCATACACCCGTCTGGTTGTTGACCGCAGGTCTGTTGGGGGTATCTTTTTGGCTGTGGAAGCGTAGTAGGTAGGTATAATATAGTTGCGGCTGAGCCCCTGGCTCAGCCGCAACTCGTGAGTTGTGTATTATCTGTACGTATGCACTCCTGTCAGGTTGTAGCGGTGTACTTTCAGTAATTAGCATTGACCGTAAAGGAGGGCGCTTCTTTGGGAATAACCGCTTCATGATTGATCTTTTCCGCGGTCAGCAGCGGATACTGGCCCAGATACGTAAGTACATTGCCCAGGGGCTTCAGGGACTTGGCAGGTATGACCCTATCAACAGGTGGCTGTTGTTGCAGGAAGTGGATCAGTGCCGCCATTTCATTATTAGAGATATGATATACCTCGTGCGAGGGCATAAACCAGAGCGAGCGGTAGTTCTTGTCTAGCCCGTGGCGTAGGGCCCGCACCCAATCCTGACTGGTATATTCAATACCTCCGATGCCGTGAGTGATGTTAGAGGCATACAAGGTACCCAGTGGTGATGTGGAATCCGAAAAGGCCCTACCACCGGCCAGATCACTGCCGTGGCAGCCGGTACAGCCCCTCACTTCGGCTATATGTTTACCCATAGCGTAAGAGTTAGGATCGTCGGGTATGGCCAGGGGTTGAACGTTTACTTCGTATACTTTTTTGATGCGGGCCTGGGTTTGGAAGTAAGCCATCGCATAAAAAAGAATCAGCAGACCGAGCAGGCTACCAAGAGCAATACCCGTCCATGTAAGTAGTTTTTTAAGCATACTCGAGTGGAATTATTGTTGATGAAAACACGCGTTACGCCGGAGAGATCCTGAATAGGAACAGGTGTGGCCTGCAGAAGTTGAGAAATGGCCACTGGTACTACGTTACGTCTTTTCCTGCTCATCAATGGGAGGAACAGGTACCTCTAAAAAGCAACAAAAGTTACCTGCAAGAGCGCATTTGGGGCTGTTGAGGGTAACTCTTTACGTATCAATAACGGTACGTGTAGGGCTATAAGGGCTTGATATACAGTAAAGTTAGCTAACAGTTGCTACATATGCAATAGCTGGGTGCAACTATTTATTAGAAAAGGTCAATATAGATAGGTGGATATGAGCAGCTCGTAAACAGAATCGCCCGGACTCCATAGAGTCCGGGCGATTGATATAGTAAACTGTTGTGTAGTAGCTCTACTTAGGCATGGTAGGTCGTACCTCTACCTTGCTGGGCAGTGTACGGGCCGGCATCCGGATCAGGTCCAGGACGATCTGGCCGATGTCCTCGGGCTGAATCTTCCAGGCATCCTTTTCATTGGGCTCGTGTCCGTTGAAGTGGGTAGCTACCGAACCGGGCATAATGGTAGTAACTTTAATACCATCGTTGCGTACGTCCAGCATCATGGCTTGGGTAAAGCCCACCACCGCAAACTTACTGGCGTTGTAGGCCGCACCACCGGCAAAGAAATTAGTACCCGCCAGACTGGCTATGGTAATGAAGTAGCCCTTGGTCTCTTTGAGGGCCGGGATAGCAGCCTTGGCGCTGTTAAACACCCCCGTCACGTTGATGTCAATAGTCTCCTGCCACTGATCAGAGCTCAGTTCTTGGAGTGGAGCGAAATGGCCGATACCGGCATTGGCTACCATATAGTCCAGACGTCCCCACTGCTGTACCACGGCATCCACCGCTTGTTGCTGAGAGTCCAGATCACGCACATCCGACTCAATGCCCAGCGCGTAATCTTCTTTTATTTTATTGAGCGCGGCAGCCGCTTCATCCGCATTTTCCTGTGAGCGGCTGGTGATTGCAACTCGGATGCCTTCTTTGATTAGTACTTCGGCTATGCCGTAGCCAATGCCTTTGGAGCCTCCGGTCACGAGGGCGGTTTTTATAGTAGTATCTGACATAAGTAAATTGATATGAGTAATAGGTCAAAAACCTCCAAAATCCGGGGAAGGTTTCCTGTTTCTTGATTTGCTGCTCTATTGTACTGCATATAGAGTGAAGAAAAAAGAGTAGTGGCACCAGGGTGCCACCGCTAAGTACTAAGCTAAAAAGTAAAAAAAGAGCCAGACTGCAACAGTCTGGCTCTTCTTATTTATACGTTTCAGGAATGACTAAACTTCGTCACCGCCTCCATCACCCAACTTCTTGATCGCTTTGTCGATGAAGTAGCGGCCGGTGCCTTCTTCACCAATCACGTCGAAGAGTTCGAGAGCGCGGCGTGCGTTGTCTTCTTCTTCAACCTGCTCATTTACAAACCACTGCATGAAAGCTTCCGTGGCATAGTCTTCTACGTTGCGGCTGGCCGTAACGATGCGGTTGATAGATTGGGTTACAGCGATTTCACTCTGTAAAGCTGCTTCAAATATAGAGCGGAATGTAGGGTAGTCCTGCTTGATACCGCCTATTTCGGGCGATACCGCTGTACCACCTACAGTCATGATGTAGTTGAATATCTTCAGCATGTGCTGACGCTCTTCTTCCGACTGACGCAGGAAGTAAGCCGAGCTGTATTTAAATCCGTTGCGGTCACACCATGAGGCCATCGCCAGGTACTTGGCCGAAGCTTCGGCTTCCATCTTTACCTGGTTGTTGAGCAGAATTTCTATTTCTTCTTTCAAAGAAGTATGTTGTCTTAGCAGATCTTTCATAACTAAACTTCGTTTTTAATTCGATACAAATCTAAACCTAAAATAACTCAATTGGTTCAGGAAACCAATGAATTACTAAAATTTAGAATTGGTCTAATAATGAAGGATAGAGGCTAGTATACGCCAATTTCAGCGCTAAGTACTTCGTGCAAAAGGGAGTTAAGCTCGAGGGCGAAGTGGGTACCATTGACCAGTTCGCGGAGCTGAATAACCTCACAAAGCGTAAGCTTATGAGATATATTTTGCTGAGCAGCTTCGATCAGTTCGTAGTCACATTCATCCGACAGATCAAATAGCTTGCTGTGGATGTCGATGCTGTTAACGTGGCGACGAAAGTTCAGAAATTCATTGATCCGGAAGGCGGCTACAAGATCACCAAATTCAAGGATGATCCGGGAGCTACGGTCACACTGATAGCTGGCACCCTTGGCGGTGCGGAACAATTCCTGAGCTGACTTAAATGATAGTATAGTTTGCACTTTGAGAACGGATGTCTTTTTCAGTAACGCAAAAATACAATTCGGCGTTCTTCTGCGCAAGAGTAATTTTTAATGAATCTAAATAAATTTTTAACGGATCAGTTTTCGGGTGATGGTATCCTGCTTACCAGTTACCCTGATCAGGTAGCTGCCTCTGGCAAGTGGCTCAATATGAAAGCGGTACTCCCGGCGTAGCGAAGGCTCCCGAAAGGCCACTTCCTGCAGCACCCGGCCCTGCAGGTCAATGAGTTGGATGTGGACAGGTGAAGGCTGACGGCTCTGTACCTCCACGGTCACCCAATCCTGACTCGGCACCGGGTACACATTTACTAATAGCGCTTTGGGGAGAAAGTCCTGTACGGGCAGGGCGGTAATGACATCTCCGAATTCAACGGCCTGATAGGGTGGAATGGTCACCTGAGTACCTGCCTTATCCTGTACAAATACCGAATGCTCATGAATTGACTCCGCTATCTTGGTGTCGTTACGCCATTCTTCCACCACAAAGGCATATATGAAGGTACCTAGTTGCGTAGGAGCATTCCAATTAAGTACCTGATCCTGGAGGGTGAATGTTCCCTGGCGCGATACCTCGTTAGGGAACTGGTAGCTGGAGGCTACCGAAGGCTCGTTGCACTGTCCGCTGAGTGGTACCATAATCCTGACTAATCTATATACCAATCTGTCACCATCCGGATCACTGGTCGCCAGGTTAGTAGTGTAGAGTTGGTTCACACCTGCTTCTAAGGTAGGTAGGGGTAATTGGGGTGTTGTGTTAGGAAAGGCAGTATTAATTCGGGTGTACAGGTAGGCTGCTACCTCCTGGCCCTGCTGTATGTTTGCGACATTGCTGCGGTTGTTTAGGGCTACTGCCACTGAATACAGACCGGCTGCTGAGTAGGTATAGGTCCCGGTGTAGATTCCCTTGGTGATCCGATCTGAAACGGGTACTGATTCAGCCCTATTTCGTGGTAGATTTAGTTCTTTGCCGTCCCCCAGGCAGAGCCTTACCTCATTCTGAGCATCGGAGGCTGGACTGCCATTTAATCTGTCAAAGTAGAGCTGGACCTTGAATTCGTAGGTAAGGCCGGATACGTGGCGGGTCTGGATAGTACCACCCAGAAAATGCGTGGCGTGTGCCGAAAGGCTGAGGCACAGAAACAGGACAAGCGGAGAGAACTGCTTCATGGTGTGTACAGAGTAAAGTGGTGATAATGAGTGTGGGAGCTTACTCTGACAACGGATGTCCATAAAAAGTTATTTTATGGACGAGGCAATAAAAAAGCGGCTGGAGATCTCTCTCAGCAGCCGCTTTTGATATGTATCGCCCTGAGCATCGGTTGCCACTGGGGCTATTAGTAGGGTACTTGCTGACCGGAAACCTTTCTCCTCTCGTACCTTTCCTCCCTTCCTCCACGCGGCGGGTGCCTTTATTTTCCCGATTCCTTAGCCCAGTTGTCGCGCAGGGTGGAGGTACGGTTAAATATCAGATGGTCCGGCGTGCTTTCCAGGTCGGCGCAGAAGTAGCCCTTGCGCAGGAACTGGAAGCGGTCGCTAGCCTGAGCTTCGCGCAGGGCGGGCTCGGCATAGCCGGTAATTACAGTCAACGAATCCGGGTTAATATAATCCTTAAAATCACCCTCTTCTGACGACGGATCCTCTACCCGGAACAGACGGTCGTACAGGCGGATCTCTACGGGCAGGGCATTGGTGGCCGGTGCCCAGTGCAGGGTACCTTTTACGTTGATGCCCGACGTATCGTTGCCGCTCTTGCTGTTTTCCAGGTAGGTACAATGTACCTCGGTCACTTCACCGTTTTCGTCTTTGATCACCTCATCACAGCGAACAATGAATGCGCCTTTCAGACGTACCATCTGACCGGGAGCCAGGCGGAAGTACTTCTTCGGAGGATTCTCCATGAAGTCTTCGCGCTCGATATATACTTCACGGGTGAAGGGTACTTCGCGGGTACCGGCATCCAGATCCTCCGGATTATTTTCGATGTGGCAGATCTCGGTGGCTCCTTCGGGGAAGTTGGTAATGACTACCTTCAGCGGGTCCAGTACCACCATACGGCGTAGCGCGGTCTTGTTTAGGTCCTCACGGATACAGAACTCCAGTAATCCTACGTCAATCAGGTTTTCACGCTTGGCTACTCCGATGCGGTCACAGAAATCGCGGATGGCCGCCGGGGTATACCCACGACGACGCAAACCCGAAATAGTAGGCATACGCGGGTCGTCCCAGCCGCTGACGTGCTTCTCGTTGACGAGCTGCAGCAGCTTGCGTTTGCTCATCACGGTATACGTCATGTTGAGGCGGGCAAATTCGTACTGATGCGACGGGAATATTTCCAGTTGATTGATGAACCAGTCGTACAGCGCGCGGTGGGGAATAAACTCAAGCGTACAGATCGAGTGCGTAATGCCCTCAATGGAGTCAGACTGTCCGTGCGCGAAGTCGTACATCGGATAGATCTTCCATTTGTCGCCGGTGCGGTGGTGGTGGGCAAACTTGATCCGGTACATCAGCGGGTCACGCAGGTGCATATTGGGCGATGCCATATCTACCTTGGCGCGGAGTACCCGGCTGCCTTCGGCAAACTCACCATGGCGCATCCGCTCAAACAGGTCCAGGTTCTCTTCTACGCTACGGTTGCGGTAGGGACTTTCGGTACCTGGTTCAGTAGGTGTACCCTTCATGGCAGCGATTTCTTCGGCCGATGAGTCATCTACGTACGCCAGACCTTTCCTGATCAGCTCAGTAGCAAATTCGTATAATTTATCAAAGTAGTCAGAGGCGTACAGCTCATTAATCCATTCGAAGCCCAGCCAGCGTACATCGTGCTTGATCGAATCCACGTATTCGGTATCTTCCGTTACGGGGTTGGTGTCGTCAAAGCGCAGGTTGGTAGCTCCGCCGTACTTCTTAGCCAGACCAAAGTTCAGGCAGATGGATTTGGCGTGTCCGATGTGCAGGTACCCGTTAGGCTCAGGAGGAAAGCGCGTAAGTACGCGGCCACCGTGCTTACCTTCGCGGACATCTTCTTCTACAATCTCTTCAAGGAAGTTGAGGGACTTTTCTTTTTTTTCTTCCGTAGTCATATAGTCTGGAAAAACAATTGAATCTTCAAAGTTAATGTACTTACACTCAACGTTACAATGTTTTTGGATGGAACGGGAAAAGTGTAAATATTGTGCAAAAATAGATTTGAAAAATAATAGATATAGTGTACATTCACATGCTCGTTATAGGCTGGCATAGTACCTGTATAGCGAGTGTGAGACTAATTGCATGATACTATAAAGCTAAACGAATTTCTTCCTGATTTCATTCATAGCTGTATACTAGTATACGGAGCTGATACAGGAGGGAAGGGTTGAGGAACTCACTATCAGGAGATGATATAAAAACATTACTTCTTTTTAACCGGGAATAGTTAAAAACGCCACGACCCTCTGGGAGTGACGTTTTTTTTGTCGCTTACCCGCCGGACTCTCTATCTTTGCCCCATGCGTTATTTTATTGAACTGAGCTACAAGGGGACCCACTACAACGGCTGGCAGCGGCAGCCCAACTCCGTGGCGGTACAGCAGGTACTCGAAGAAGCTATGGAAAAGGTATTCAGGGGGCCGGTAGAGATAGTAGGTAGCAGCCGCACTGATACCGGTGTACACGCCACCCAGCAGTACGCCCACTTTGATCTGCCCGCGGCTATGGCTGATCCCGGTCGGGCGGTACATAGTCTTAATGCCCTGCTTCCTCCCGATATAGCTATACATAGGATAGTACCCGTTGCCGACGACGTTCACTCCCGCTTTATAGCCACCCACCGACGCTACGAGTACCGGATCATCCGGCAGAAGAATCCCTTCCTGACCCATGAGGCCCACGTCTTTCGTCCCGAGCTAGACCTTACTACCATGAATGAGGCGGCGGCGCTGCTGCTCCAATACGATGATTTTGAAAGCTTCAGTAAGATCCACACCAGCGTCAATACCTTCCTGTGTCAGATCACCGAGGCCCGCTGGTACTGGCAGGGGCCGGTGCTAATATTTTCGGTCCAATCCAACCGCTTCCTGCGGGGGATGGTGCGGGCCCTGGTGGGTACCCTTATGCAGGTAGGGCTGGGTAAGCTATCGGTAGCTGATTTCGAAAAGATCATCCTGTCCAAAAATCGCAAGGAGGCCGGCGCTCAGGCCCCGCCGCACGGGCTGTTCCTGGTGGAGGTAGGCTACCCGGATGGGCTGCTGCCCGACGCGGAGCTATAAAGTATCCAACAGATGCTTTACCTGAGTATCACCAAAGCCGTAGACTCCGGCCCGCTGGAAGAACTCATTATAAATAGTGAGAAAGTCATCCGTCTGCTTTTCGGAAATAATATCCCGGAGTACCCGCTGAGGACGCCCGGCTCCATCCTCGGTCGGAAAGCGATCCAGGTGGGCTTCACAGACGGTCTGTAAGTTGGGGAAGGTGTCTGAATAGGTAGTACCTAAATCCCGTAGTTTCTCCCTATCATCGGCCTTGTAAGCTTGCCAGCACTGGCTGAGTAGCTCTACATCGCTTTGCGTTATAGCCTCCCGCTCCCGGTAAGCTACTGCCAGGTCTTGCAGTGTCATAGGGCCAAAGCCGCGCCAGTCGGGCTGGCCGTTTAGCGTACGGGGCTTCACGATATAAAGCTTGAGTTGGGAAGCCTTCTCCCGCAGGATTGACAGGCAAAACCACAGATTGACCTGGCAGAAAAGATCTTCTTCAAACCACAGGTTTACCTCCGAACCGGCCGGTATAGCCTGTATCTGCTCAAACTCACTGACCACCCGTTGATAGTAGTCTTCACGCGACGCGCCGTAGGTCTGGCCGATAAAGCGGGCCCTGTTCTCCCAGAATTCGCTTAGTGGCTCTCCACTCACATCACCTACCACCAGGCATTCGCGGGCCACCAGGCACTGGCCGGGTACGGTATCGTGCGGGAAGCCGTCAAGCAGGGCGTCGCCGTTGAGGATGTGGTAACTGGATGACATCGGTGTGGATGAAGTAGATTGCATGGCTGGGATGTTAAGTAGTAGGCATTATTGCCGGTAAGGTAGGTAATTGGCTGGAAAAATAGTAGCAGAATTACACTGGCGGAGGTACTCCTCTGTGGTTTAGTCACAACAAGTAGTCATATCCTGAGGTTTTTATTTATACTTGTACAATGGCACCCTCCGAATGATAGAGGTGCCTCATTATTATATTAACGTTGGCTGTGGCCTGGGGCTGACAGCTACTATTTACTGACTATGCCCATAGGAATTATAATACTGGCCGCGGGTGCCTCCCAGCGAATGGGGACACCCAAGCAGGCTCTCCCCATAGAAAACGGCAAAAGCTTCCTTCAGAAAACCGTCGAAACCGCGCTGGCTACCGACCTGCGTCCCGTGGTAGTGGTAGTCGGAGCCAATAAGAAAGAGGTGGTACCTGAGCTGGAAGGATTGCCCGTTACTATCATTGACAATACACTGTGGCAGGAAGGTATGGCATCCTCGGTACGAATGGGGCTGGTCGGAGCTTACCTGACTGACAGAAACCTACAGGCGGTATTGATGCTGGTGTGTGACCAACCCTATATTACTCCTTCGCTGCTGGAACACATGGTGGTCACGCTGAATGAGTCGGGTAAAAAAGCCGTAGTTTGCCGCTACGGTGAAAGCTGGGGTGTTCCGGTCCTGATCGGTAATCAGCTATTTGAGGAAATGACGCACCTGAAAGGCGAACAAGGAGCCAAGCCACTGCTCGAGAAACACATCAACGAGGTAGCCTTCGTGAATTTTGATCAGGGTGATATTGACATTGACACGCCCGACGACTACCGGCAGTTCAGACCCGAGTAGACAAGTTTACTTTGAATCCAGGAGATCGTTGTAGGCTTTCAGGTCCAGGGCGCGCTTTTTGACCAGCTCCATCCGATCGCTGGCGTGCATGGGGCGGTACATGGTACCTTCTATACCGGCGTAGATAGATGCCATGGTCTTGAACTCGAGGTCACGGTAGGCGATCCATTGGCGCTGTGCTGCCAGTAAGGTAGCCTTCTGATCGGCATTGAGTCGGGCTGCTAGCTGCTTGTACTGCTTGTTTAGCTCAGCGTCCCATTTGGTATAACCCTGCTCAAAGCACTGCATCATGCCTAAGGTAGAGGCATTTTTATCTAAGCAACCTTCAACAAATACATCAATCGGGTGGGGCTGAGGATCATTCTGGGCGGTGGTTGCCAGGGCTGTACAGCAAAATAAAATCAGGAGGGGCAGTGCGCGTATCATAAAGGAAGGAGGGAAATAATAGTGAGCTGTGTAGGTACACAGCTCACACGATAATATACTTGATCAAATTGCTTCTTTCGTCCACTCGTTATTCACAAGGCGCCATATACCAAGCGGATTGTGGCTCTTGAGCTCGTCAGGCAGGAGTTTCTCATCCCAGTCCTGGAATGATTGCGGACGTACAAAGCGTAGAATAGCGTGACGCCCTACCGAGGTAAAGCGGGAGTCGGTAGTAGCCGGGAACGGACCGCCGTGGTGCATGGAGGCATTGACCTCTACACCCGTAGGTACCCCGTTCATGATAAAGCGACCGGCCCGGCTGCCCATCAGGCGGAGGAGTTTCGGGTAGCGGGCGGCTTCGTCGGCATCGGCCATGAGCGAGGTAGTTAACTGGCCTTTCAGCTTCTGGAAAGCCGCCTCAAGCTCCTCCATATCTTTGCAGACGATCAGCAGCGAGAAGGGACCGAATACTTCTTCCTGCAATCTGGGATTATCAATAAATACCTGTCCCTCCACCCGGGCAATGGTAGCCTGAGCCTGGTTGTTTCCTTCGGCATCCGACTCATACTTATACACTACCTCTACACCATCCTGCTGAAGAGCTTCGTCGCGGAGCTTGTGGTAGTTCTGGCATATTCCCTGGGTAAGCATGGTAGCCGGAGCGATCTGTGCCATTTCGGCGAGTAGTTGCTCTTGGAAGTTGTCCAGCGAAGGAGACTGTACGGTCATGATCAAGCCCGGATTGGTACAGAACTGACCAGCACCCAGGGTAATGGATCCGGCCAGGCTCTTGGCTAGCTCACTCGCTTTTCTTTCCAGTGTTTCGGGCAGGATTACGACAGGGTTTACGCTTCCCATTTCGGCAAATACCGGGATCGGTTCTTCGCGCTCCATGGCCATCTTGTACAGGGCCATACCTCCCCGGTACGATCCCGTAAAGCCTACTGCCTTAGTGACTGGGTGCTTGACCAGCGTAGCACCTACTTCGTAGCCATTATCGTATAACATCGAGAATACCCCCTCGGGCATCCCGGTACGTCTGGCGGCCTTTACGACGGCCTGGGCCGTGAGGTCACTTACGCCGGGGTGAGCCGGGTGTGCTTTGACGATGACTGGATTGCCCGCCGCCAGGGCCGGTGCGGTATCTACCCCGGCTACCGAAAAGGCATAGGGGAAGTTGCTGGAACCAAATACAACAATGGGGCCGATGGGGATCATCATCTTGCGCAGGTCGGGCTTGGGAAGGGGTGCCCGGTCAGGATCGGCGGTATCAATGGAAGCCTCTACCCAGGAGCCTTCCCGAATAATGCTGGCAAAGTGCAGGAGCTGATTTACGGTACGACCACGCTCGCCCTGCAGACGGCCCATGGGCAGACCCGTTTCCTGCTGGGCTCTTTCGAGCAGCTGGTCACCCAGGGCTGTGATTTCTTCCGTGATGGCTACCAGGAAGTCGGCCCGGCGGGAGGCCGGCAGCAGCGCGAATTCTTCAAACGCACGCTCAGCCAGTTGCATAGCATTCTCTACTTCCCGGGGAGTAGCGGGATGAAATTTTTCGGGTAGATAGGTATGCTGCGCAGGTACGTACGACTGGAAGTTGTCAGTATTTTGCGCAGATAATGAATATCCAATAAAGTTTTTTCCTTGTATGGGCATGGGATTAGGTTTTGGTATAACTAAAAGTACTATTTGCGGACAGGATACTATACGAGCTGTGGCTCATCCGCTAAGTTAGAATAGATGGGAGAAAAATAAAAAAGCCCCTGCATCAGCAGGGGCTTTGAAGTATGGGTCAGGCCAGTCGGCCTATGATATCATCGACGCTTATGCCTTCGGCCTCGGCCTTGAAGTTCCGGACGATCCGGTGACGTAGTACCGGTAGGGCTACTGATCGGACATCTTCAATATCGGGTGAGTACTTACCGGACAGTAGTGCGTTGCACTTGGCTGCCAGGATAAGCGCCTGCGAAGCCCGCGGGCCAGCTCCCCACTCGAGGTAGTCGTTGGCGTTTTTGTCGGCCATGCCTGTGTTCGGACGCGTCTTGTGTACCATCTTAACAGCATACTCGATGACATTGTCCGTAACAGGTACCCGCCGTACCAATTGCTGAAATTCGGTGATCTCAGCGCCGGTAATCACCTCGCGTACCTGATGCCGTCTGTCCATGGTGGTACTCTTTACAATGTTAACTTCCTCCGAATACGAAGGATAGTCCAGCTGGATCATGAACATAAAGCGGTCCAGCTGCGCTTCGGGCAGCGGATAGGTACCTTCCTGCTCGATGGGGTTCTGGGTGGCCAGTACAAAGAACGGACGACTCAGATCATGCTTCTGACCGGCTACCGTTACTGAGTACTCCTGCATGGCTTCCAGCAGGGCTGCCTGGGTTTTGGGGGGAGTCCGGTTGATCTCATCCGCCAGGATAATGTTGGCGAACACGGGCCCTTTGATAAATTTAAAGTTACGCTGCTGATCGAGTGTCTCGGAACCTACGATATCCGAAGGCATCAGGTCGGGCGTAAACTGAATCCGGTTAAAGCTCAGATCAAGCGAAGAGGCAATGGTTTGAATGAGCAGGGTTTTGGCCAGTCCCGGTACTCCTACGAGAAGACAATGTCCCTGACAGAATATAGCGGTGAGCAACAACTTTACAACTTCTTCCTGTCCTACGATCACCTGTCCGATCTCCGTGCGGAGCTTTTGGTAGGCCTGCGTCATAGCTTGGGCGGCCTCTACGTCCGATTGGTATTTCACGATACTGTTACTTGGGGTTTAGGATGAGTACTGATTAGAAAAGCTGCCGAACCACCGCTACTGGTTCCCCGAATGCGGAAGTCCAAATATGCGACAGTTCTGAAACTCGGGCTCTACACTGATAAACACGTCGCCCTGCGCTTTCTTAAACCAATCTTCGAGCGCATTGTTTTTCTTATTCATCAGCACGATCTGAGCAATCTTTTCGTAGTCGTCGCGGAGGTTAGCCGTATGGGGTTCGCTCTTGCTCTTGTACCAGATGATACGCATTGCACTGCGGCCATCTTCGGTACGATAGGAGATAGGAGGGCTAACGCTACCTACCTTCATGGTATCGATAGCAAAGTACAGGGCAGGATCCATAGAAGCATCCAGGGCCAGGCGTCCAACACCCGTCTGAGGATCTTTCAGAATACCTCCCGCGTCGGCTGTCATTTTATCTTCAGAGTTATCCTTAGCAGCATTGGCAAATGTCAGTGAGTCCGTCTGGATCAGCGTGCGCAGGCTGTCGAGGTGGCGGGTAGCTTCGCTGACGTCGGTACCCCGGTTGTAGTCAGGACGGAGCAGGATGTGACGGGCGCGGTATTCAGCACCACGTGTTTCGATCAGCTGAATCAGGTGGAAGCCAAACTGGCTCTCCACTACGTCGGAGATTTCGCCGGGCTTGAGCGCCAGGGCGACTCCTTCAAACTCAGGTACCATCATACCACGCTTGGCGAACCCGAGGTCACCACCGTTCTTGGCTGAGCCTAGGTCTTCGGAGTAGATCTGTGCCAGTGTCGAGAATTCTTCGCCGGCCAGCGCGCGTTTTCTGTATTCAATAAGCTGGTTGCGTAGCTTTTCTTTCTGCTCTTTGGTAACGGTAGCCATTCGTATGATATGGCCGATTTCTACCTCCGCCGGAATGTACGGTAAGCTATCCTTGGGAATGGCGTTGAAAAACTTACGAACCTCGCTGGGCGTAATCTTAACGTCACCGGCAATCTTCTCCTGCATGGTTTCCACGGTCATCTGCTCTTTGACCTGCTGGCGGAGCTCAGTCTTGAGTGCGTCGATGCTCTTGCCGTAGGCTTCTACAATGTTCTTTTCTGAGCCAAAGCGCTGGATCATGTAGTCCATACGGCCGCCCAGCTGGTTTTCTACCATTTTTTCGTCTACGGTTACGGAGTCAATCTCGGCTTTGGCCAGCAGCATCTTATTAATGATGAGCGACTCCAGCAGCTGACACTTATCGGGAGCTTTCTGTCCATTGGCGGCATAGCTCTGGTACAGCTCTTCCAGCTCTGACTTCAGGATATAGTAGTTGTCGACGCGGGCAATGATCTTGTCAATGCTCACCCCTTTTTGTTGCTGAGCGAATCCGGTCAGGGAGATACCTAACAGGACTATGGCCAGAAGGTTGCGAAACAGGCGTTGGTTGATTTTCATAAAAGGATTAATAGCTTGGCTAAAATAGTGTTATCGGACGAGTTTTTCTAACTCTTGTTCATTGACTTTTACCGGATACCTGGCCCGAAGCGAATCAAGCCACTGTTTTTCCAGAATTTTCTGGTAATCGTTGATCACGCTTCCCCGTGCTTCGGCAAATGTTTTGGCGCGGGCCGGCTCAATAGTCCGGACTTGTACCCACACTACTTCACCGTTACGGGTATATGTTTGGTCGCCCGTTTCCCAGCGTGCCGGGCTGAGGTATTCGTTATCGCGGCTGAAGTATCCTTCGGCTATGCGTACCGAGCCTTCCTTCCGGGCATTGAATGACCTTTCCACGTCCTGCTTCGAACGGCTATAAAACTGGAAACTAGTCCGGCGGTTGCGATCCTGCTCCGGTACCGGACGGAACGAGCCGTGGTCTTTTTCCATAATACGCGTAAGCGGAATATTGTTGCTGGTAAGGTATCTGACTACATTCCGCAGGCGGGCTGCCGACACGGAGTCAGGCTCGTTGGCGGTACGGTAGGCCGACACTTCAACCACATACTCCGGATTCCGCAGCATGATCGCCATAACTTCAAACAGTTTTTCCCGCATCCGGGGCGATACCTCACTCTTACCTGCTTCATAAAGTAACTCCTCCGCCTTACGCTGTAGTGGGTAGGGGTTCTGTGACAGGGTAGTACGTACCTCGCGCAGCACTGCCGTATCGGTCGCTACCACTACGGTGGCTAGTGCCCGCTCGGGAAACTGGTACTTCGCTATATTCTGCTCGTACAGGCGACGCTGACCCACCGAATCGGCTAGGGAGCGCTCCCATACATTCTTTTCCATAACCTGCGAAAGGAGTACTCCTTCCCGCAGTTCGTTGATCAGGGCGCGGTATTCAGGATTTTTCTCTTCCAGGTGCTCCCGTTCGTATGTAATGAGTCGCTCGTTGAGGAAATCGTTGTAAAAGCGGTTGACCATGACCTCCGGGGAAATTCTCTCCGCCGCAGGACGGGTCTGGGCGGGGCCGGAGGTACGGCGGTCCTGGTGGGTACGGATGTACTCCAGAAAATCTTTGACCGGAATTGCCTGCTTCTCAATAGTAACGATGGTCTTACCGGCCAGCGCTGATGGGAGCGGATCGGGATAGGTCCATTTACCGGCTACCAGCGTACTATCAGCCAGTCGGGTTGCCTGAGCCAGTACGTCGGGGTTTTCCCGTATGGTATACTGACCACGCAGCCGGTTGGCCAGACTTCTGTCAATAAGCTTTCCGCGGGTATCCGTCACTACCTTCTGGCGGAGTGTCGGAGCTACTATATTATAAGGATCAAGATTTCTCTTCTCTACCAGCCTGATGATATGCCAGCCGTAGGGCGTCTGGATGGGCTGAGAGTAGTTGCCCGGCGCAGCGAGAGCATAGGCCGCCTGCTCAAAGGCAGGTACCATCTCACCCGTTCCGAAGAGCGGGAGCACACCGGCCGCCTTGCGCGACTGGAAATCATCCGAATACACCTCTACTACTTTCTCCCAGGTTTCGCCATTCTGAAGGCGGGCGTAGGCTTCGTCAATTCGCTTTTTGGCGTTGGATTTATCGGCTTCGGTGGCATTAGTACGGGTCATGATATGTGCTACCCGCACCTTACCCCGGCTGGGCCGGCGGTCGTGTACTTTGATCAGATGGTAGCCCGAGGTTGTACGTACCGGATGGGATATTTCACCCACGGATAGGGTATAGGCTGCCGTCTCCAGAGGGTACAGCATCTGGAACGCCGTAAAGTACCCCAGGTCGCCCCGGTTGGTGGGAGCCGTAGGGTCTTTAGAGTACTGAGCGGCCATATCGGCAAAGTCAGCTCCCTCCAGGAGGCGCCCCCGCATGACTACGGCGGCCCGGTACGCCGACAGGGTATCGGCCGGAGAGGCATCCAGAGGTACAGCCACCAGTATATGTGAGGCGTGTACTTCCTGCCGGAGGCGCTCGTAGGCCTCAGAGGCCAGCTCTTCCACCAGGTTTTTATCTACGAGGTAGTTTTTGGCCAGCTGCTCTTTATAAGAAGCTATTTCTTCCTGAAAATCCGCCGTAGTATCCCGGCCTTCCTGCTGGGCGGCCAGTACTTTCAGCTTCATGTTGGTATACAGATCAAAATACTCACTGGCGCTCAGAGCCGTGGATGAATCGGCCGAAAAGCGATTCTTGGTATAGGATTGGAAAAATTCGTCGGTGGAAAAGGTACGGTTACCTAACTGAAGCAATACCGGTGCCTCTGTTTTCTGCTGCTGAGGAGGAGCTGATGTTTTGCAGGAACCGATAAGAACAGTGGCAGATAGTGCCCAAAGCAAACGGGGGGTACGCATAGACTCAAAAATAAATTCTTAGGCAAAGCTGAACGTGTGCATGTAGAATAATAAACAAGTTCAGCGTTCAAATATTGTACAGCCCCCAAAGTTAGGAGCTTTTGGTACAGGATAAAAACACAATAAATCAGCGCTTTGGTTTCAGGCGTACCGTACTTGTCCGCAGATCATACGCCAGCTCGTAATGGAAGGTATTACCCAGGTTATTTCCCTTAAACTGCAGGGGTACCTGCACGAGTGGCGTCACCAGTGCTTTCTGATAAGCCAGCTCGGTGCTGTGCTGCCCCAGAATGTCGTCGTTGTCAAGCCGGTCGGCCAGCTGAAAGGCCACTCCCGCCGCCGATAAGCCCAGTGACAGGTACTTAATGGGCGTAAGAGCGATGTCGGCCAACTCGGCCAGGCCGGCGGGTACCTTTACGATATCGTGGTACTTCCGGATCTCGGTTAGGGTCTTTTGGGCCTGGTCGTAGTCATCTACCTCCACCAGTACCAGCGAGGCTATCAGCTTACCGTCTTTGGGGATGGGGATCTGAATAGACTGAAAAGCTTTTTCATCAAATTGTTGTCCCTTGCGGGTATCCTGGATGCCCCAACTGCCATTTATGGTTTCAATGGCTCTGCCATTGGCATCCACTGAGGTCAGGGAGTAGGCCATGAGCAGTTCGTCGCTGCGGGTTACCGTTTCTTCCAGGTCCAGTGCTTTGAGTGAGGTAACCTGCAGGCTGGTTAGGGTTTGCTTGGGAGCCTGGCAGGAGGCCATAGTCGCCAGGGCCACTCCCGCCAGTACTCCACTTTTTAAAATACTTACTATTTCAGGCATAGAGGGGACTCAACAATCCGGATTATTTTACGCTGGTAACTTCGGGTTCCTGCTGGCTGAGGCAGTGGAAACTACCCTGTCCCCAGATAATCTCGGAAGCCAGAAGCGGGATGATCTTACGATCCGGAAAGGCTTCTTCCAGTATATTTACAGCTACCTGATCGTTGGGATTATTAAATACCGGTACGATCACACCCGCGTTGCAAATGAGGAAATTGGCGTAAGAGCCGGGTGCCCGGAAGTTATCTATTAGTACCGCTTTGGGCATAGGTAGCTCAATGACGTTGAGCTGCTTGCCATTGACAAGGCGCATCTGATGCAGTAGCTTCAGGTTGGTCTGCAGTACCTGGTAGTTCTCATCATTTTTATCCTGCTCCACGCAGGCAACCACCGTATCTTCATTCACGAATCGTACCGTATCATCAATATGTCCGTCGGTGTCGTCGCCTATGATGCCATCTTCCACCCATAGTACCTGATCTACGCCGTAGTAGTTGTAGAGGTACTCTTCGATCTGTCCCTGGTTAAGGTGGGGGTTACGGTTGGGGTTGAGCAGGCAGGAACGACTGGTCAGCAGGGAGCCAGCCCCATTAAAGTCTACCGAGCCACCTTCCATGATGATACCCGGCTGTATGGCCAGGAGCTCGAGGTGCCGTGCTATGGCAATGGGGGTACGGTCATCATCGTCGTAGGGAGGATACTTGCCACCCCAGGCATTGTGCCCCCAGTCGATGATCATCTTCTGGCCCGTTTCAGGATTAATCAGGAATGCCGGACCGTGGTCGCGGCACCAGGCGTCGTTGGTGGGTTTTACCACAAACTCTATCTTATTCAGATCCACCCCAATGGAATCCAGCCTTTCGCTGATAAACTGCTTCAGTTGTTCATCATTGGCTACGATTCCGACATTTTCACCCTGACTGATGGCCTTGATGAATTCCAGGTACTGCGGACGCATCCGGTCCAGCTTATCATCCTGCCACGAAGCATCGTTATGCGGAAAGGTAAGCCAGGTAGCCCGGTGTTGGTGCCACTCAGCCGGGAAAAAGAAGCCCAGTTGCTTGGGAGTTATGGTCTGATCTGAAAGTATGGTCTTTTCCAAAACTATATGGTTTATAGAATCCTTCGTTTTAGTTTTCTGCAAAGTTCTAAATGAAAGAACAAAATACCAGCTAAAAAGTGTCACCTCATCAGGAAGTTGCCCTTTTTATAAAAGGTTGTTCTGATCCGGTAAGAAATAAAGCTGCTGTAATTAGTGATTACCAGATTGACCAGATTCTATTTAATCCCAACATTACTACCCTTTTATCCTCCGGTAGGGTACATTCATTGTCTGCGCCAGGCATTTTAAAGCTCACTTTTATGGATTATGATCTATAACTCAAGTCTGAAACAAAGTACCCAGCTAGTAGGTTAGGAACGGCTTAGGGGTAATATGGTAATCGAGAGATCTTATAAATTTTAATATTATTTTTATATTCAACCTCATAACTACGGATCATGAACTACCCATTACAATGCTTACTGATTGACGATGATGAAGATGAATGGGAAATATTCAGGCTGGCACTCACTTTGGTGAATGAATCCATAGACTGTATATACGAAGGAAATGGTGATAACACGCTAGAAAGGCTAAGAATTAATCCGACATTTACACCGGATTTTATTTTTATTGATATGAATATGCCCGGTAGCAACGGACTCCTTTGCCTTTTAAAAATTAAAAATATAGAGCGACTGGTTGCTGTACCCACCTATATTTACTCTACTTCGGCCGATCCGGTAGCAGTGGAGGAATGCAGACGTTTGGGAGCAGTCGACTTTTTTGTAAAACCTCCCAGTATCGATAAACTTTCGGACATTTTGAGTCAGGTGTTTTCAAACCCTACTAACCGGTGAATATGAATAAAAACCTTTACCGACGTTGTTTTTCGAAGTACCTTCCTTATCCTAGTCTGCTATCTTTAGTTTTGTTGCCGCTGGTTGGCTTTGCCCAGCAGGATGACACGGCTGTTGTGGATGATCTTATAAAGATTATCCATGGAAGAACTCATGAACATAGAGGTCTCTCTGGTTTCCCGGACACCCCAAAAACTGTCGCAGGCGGCTTCGGCAGTTCAGGTGATTACGGGCGAGGCCATACGGCGTTCGGGAGCGACCAACTTACCGGAAGCGCTGCGGCTGGTAACTAACCTGCAGGTGGCCCAGCTCAACTCGAGTGGCTGGATTATCAGCTCCCGGGGCTTCAACACTATATTTGCTAATAAGCTTCTGGTTATGATTGATGGACGCTCGGTATATACTCCTTTTTTTGGGGGGGTACTGTGGGAGCTACAGAATGTACTGCTGGAAGATATTGAAAAAATTGAAGTAGTAAGCGGACCGGGCGGAACCCTGTGGGGGGCTAACGCGGTAAACGGTGTAATAAATATTATTACCAAATCGGCTGCCGGTACACAGGGGCTGTACGCTAGCGCCTCGGTGGGTACCTTTGTTAAGGATAATGTGGGGCTTCGCTACGGAGGTAAAATCGGCGACAAGCTAACGTACCGGGTTTATGGTCAGCGCTTTGACCGGGATTATACTTTTATGCCGGATGGTACAGCCAACAGTGACGCCTGGAACATGACCCAGGGAGGTTTCAGAGCCGACTGGAACGCTTCGGCTACCGACAACTATACCCTGCAGGGGGACTGGCACGGTGGAATACGAAAAACGGCGGGAGAAAACTCCAATTTTAACGGACAGAATATACTAGGTCGCTGGCAACATGCCTTCTCTCAAACCTCCGATCTGAGCCTGCAGCTGTACTTTGACCGGTATTACCGTGATGATGTCCCATCCGCTGGCTCTGACGAGCTGAAGACCTATGATATTGACTTTCAGCACCGCTTTGCCCTGGGTACCAAACAGACTATTCTTTGGGGGGGCGGGTATCGCTTAGCTAGTGATGATGCTTACTTCCGCTCAGATGCCGTAGGTATTCTGCCCCGGTTCAAAAAGTTGCCCCTGTATACCGCATTTATTCAGGATGAAATAAAACTTGGAAGTCAGACCCGGCTGACCCTGGGTACCAAGCTGCAGCACAATGTATATTCAGGCTGGGAGATTCAGCCCAGTGTACGTCTGGCCTGGATCAGGGAGTCAAGTACCTTATGGGGCGCGGTATCAAGGGCAGCCAGAACGCCAACACGCTTAGATGTGGATTATTTTCTGCCTGCTTATCCGGTTCCCGGCGATAAGCCAAGCGTAGCGGGCGGGCCTAACTTTGATTCAGAGAAGCTTCTTGCCCATGAGGTAGGCTACCGCATCCAGCCTACCACGCTTTCTTCTCTCTCACTGGCGGGCTTTTACAATATTTACCGAAACGTATATAGTGTTGAGGCGCTGCCCGGAACGCTGACCTACCAGATACAGAATGGCTCCGAGGGGGAATCATGGGGCATTGAGTTTGCTGGTAATTACCAGCTGCTTCCCCAGTGGCGGTTAAGAGGGGGCTATACCTATTTTATGAAGGAGTTGCGCGCCAAGCCCGGCCATAACTTTGACCCGGCCTATCTGGGTAACGACGCAAAGAATCAGGTACTGCTTCAGTCCATCCTGGATCTGTCAAACAACTGGCAGTTGGATGTTGTCAGCCGGTACCTCGATTATTTACCCCAAACCATTGCTACTACCCGTGTACCTGCCTACTTTACATTTGACACCCGATTGGCTTATAACATAAAGCAGGTGGAGTTGGCGGTAGTCGGGCAGAACCTGTGGAAGGACCGACACGCTGAATTTGGTCCACTTCTATTTCCACGCAGCGTTTATTTTAAAATAACCGGACGATTTTGAGCAAAAGGACTCTGCCATTTTCGGGGGGTACATGGGCCGATCTGAAGATGGGGGTGGTGTGGTATGCTCTTTTGTTTTTTAGTACTATATTCTCCCTGCGGGCGCAACCGGAGCCAACTCTGGAGTATAAGGTGAAGGCCGTATTTCTTTTTAATTTTACTCAGTTTATTAGCTGGCCTGAGAGTGCATTTACAAATGTAGACTCCCCGTTGGTCATTGGCGTACTAGGTGAGAATCCCTTTGGTACGTACCTGAGAGAGACCGTCGCGGGCGAAAAGATAGGAAGCCATCCGATAGTAGTTGAGCAGTACCCGGAGCTAAAAGACATCAAGCCCTGTCATATCCTGTTTATTGATCCTGATTTCAATCATTCTCTCAAGGAAGTACCTATACTTACGCCCAATCGGGGCGTACTTACTGTGAGTGATTCACCCAATTTTATCAAACAGGGGGGTATGATTCGATTTTATACAGTGAACAGTAAAATCAGACTGGTGATCAATCCTGAGCCTGCCAGGCGGGCCGGCCTTACTATCAGCTCTAAACTACTCCGTCTGGCGGATATACATGTGCAATAATCTATGGCTATGAAGCTGAATGATATACCTATTCAAAAGAAGCTGATGCGGGTCATTCTGTTGACAAGCGGAGCTGTTCTGTTGTTGACATGTGCTTCTTTTTTTGTTTACGAGTCCATTACCTATCGCGAGTCTACCCGGTCACAGCTTTCTACCATTGGCAAGATTATCGCCACCAATAGTTCGGCGGCTCTGGCTTTCGATGATGCGCGGGAAGGCAACGAGATTCTGCATGCCTTACTGGCCGAAGAGCATATCGTCGCAGCCGCCTTGTATGATGTGCAGGGTAACCTTTTTTCAAAGTACCCTGATACCCTTTCAGCGCAGGAGTTTCCACCTGCTCCGGGGACGGATGGTTATTCGTTTACGGCTACGCACCTGGAAGGCTTTCAGCCGGTGGTACAGGGAGGAAGACGGCTGGGTACGTTATTTATCAGACAGGATATGTTCGCCATGTACCAGCGGTTTCAGCTGTATGGCCTGATAGCGCTTGGGGTAATTGCAGTTTCCTTCCTGCTGGCTTATTTTCTTTCTCAGGAACTTCAGAAAGAAATATCGGGTCCCATACTATCTCTGGCCCAGACGGCCGGGAAGGTTTCACAAAACTTTGATTATTCGGTACGGGCTACCAAAGTAGGGAACGATGAGATAGGTAATCTGACCGATGCTTTTAATAACATGCTCAGGCAGATAGAGGAGCAGAACCGTCAGATCACTTCGTTCAATGCAAGACTGGAACAGAAAGTACGTGAGCGAACCCTGGAGCTGGAGGTAGCCAATCAGGAGCTACTCAAGAAAAACGATTTTGTTGAAACGATCCTGGAATCCTCGGTCCATGTGATAGCAGTAATGGATACCCAGATGCGCTATACCATTGTCAACAAAAGTTTTGAACAGATTTATAAAATAGATCGCAGCGAGATAGTGGGACGAAAGTATACGGAGGTTTTTCCGCAAACGGTTGGCTCTAATATACATCAGGATATTCAGAAAGCCCTGCAGGGTACCTATGTGCACAACCCAAATACGCGCTCAGCGATAATCCCCGGTTATTTTGAATCCCATTTTGTTCCGCTGAAAGAGGCCGGAAAGGTATATAGCGTTTTATTCATATTGCATGATATCTCGAATATCATGGAGGCCAATGAAAAGTTAAAAGTAGCAAACGAAGAGCTGGTCAAGTCCAACATAGAACTGGAGCAGTTTGCCTACGTGGCTTCGCATGATCTGCAGGAGCCGCTCCGCAAGATTCAGATATTTACTGATCTGGTAAAGAGCAGGCGGCATGAAGGGGAGGAAGCATCAAAGTACCTGGAAAAGATACACGCCTCGGCCGAGCGTATGACGTTGCTGATCAGAGATTTGCTTAGTTACTCCCGTTTGTCCCGGATTGAAGAAGGATTTGTCGAAACTGACCTGAACGAGACGATGGAGTTGGTTAAATCTGATTTTGAAATGCTTATTCAGCAGAAAGGAGCCACCATTATTTGTCCGGCGTTACCGGTCGTGAAAGGTATCCCTCATCAACTGGGGCAGCTATTCGCTAACCTGATCAGTAATGCCCTGAAATTCTGTCAGGAAAGTCCCATCATCCGGATTACGGTGGAGGAGTTATCGGATAGCTCCCGGAAGCTCTTTCCAAATCTACCCGGGGAGGAGAAGTATTGGGTGATCAAAGTGGCGGATAATGGCATTGGGTTTGAAGCCCAGTACAGCCAGAAAATATTCACGATTTTTCAGCGCCTGAACGACCAGAAGAAATACGCGGGCACTGGTATTGGGTTGGCCATCTGCCGGAAAATTGCCGAGAATCATAAAGGTACTATTACGGCCAGCAGTATACCCGGGCAGGGAGCCACCTTTACTATTGTACTCCCCGTTTATTCAGAAGTAGCGATACCTAAGGCAGCCCTCTGACAAACCAGGTGCAATCAATCCTTGAAAGATCTTGTTTATCAGGTACTTGATATCAATTGCTCCGATAGAGCGACCAGATTAAATAGAAAGACATTATTGCTATAAAGCACTATACTTCATCATACTATGAAAGACATCATTCTCTACGCCGTTCCGGTTTTTGTAGGGTCTATTATCATTGAAGTTCTGTACCTGCGTCATTTGCAGCGGCACCACGACCACTACCAGACCAAAGATACGGTCAGCAGCCTGTCTATGGGCATTGGTAACGTGATCACGGGCATTGTGTCCAAGGCAGTGGTATTCGGGGCCGTTACGCTGTTTTACCAGTTCCGACTCTTTGAGCCGGACCGTATGCAGTGGTGGTACTGGGTGGCTATCTTCTTCGCCGACGATTTCAGCTACTACTGGTTTCACCGTACCAGCCACGGGGTACGCTACTTCTGGGCTTCGCATGTAGTACATCACTCGTCGCAGTTTTATAATCTGGGAACGGCCCTGCGGCAGACCTGGACCGGCAACCTCTCCGGAAGTTTTATTTTTTACCTCTGGATGCCGCTGCTGGGCTTCCACCCGGTGGATGTAATCCTGATGCAGTCCATCAGTCTGTTGTACCAGTTTTTTATCCATACCGAAGCCGTTGGAAAGCTACCCCGGTTGATTGAGTTTATTTTCAATACCCCTTCGCACCACCGCGTTCATCACGGCTCCGACGTAGAGTACCTCGACAAAAACCACGCGGGTATCCTGATCATCTGGGACCGGATGTTTGGTACGTTTCAGGAAGAAGGCAAACGTCCCCGTTACGGGCTCACTACAAATATCAATACCTACAACCCTTTCCAGATTGCGCTGCACGAGTGGATGGATATAGGCCGGGATGTAGTCAAAGCCCCTTCGCTACGGGCTGCCCTGGGATATGTATTCGGCCCTCCGGGATGGAGTCACGACGGCTCCCGGCAGACTACCGGGCAGATGCGGCAAGCCATTGGTTCAGAACCAAAGATCGGGGTAAAGCAGGTCAATGAAATTTCTTCACCCTACGCTGAAACGAATAGATAATGTAAGATAATGTAAAGGCTACTGGATCTGGACCTCATTATAGTGGAGCCACTCCTTAGCCATCCCGATGTACCTCTTCAGGTAGTTTTCACTCAAAAAGACATTGGACCAGTTGTCAAATCGCTGTGACTGTACCCCCAGGTAAAATATCCAGATAGCCAACCCCGCCAGGGAGAGCCATTTTTTCTCCTCTGCATAGATAGGAGTTATAGACTCATAGCCCGCCAGAAAACTCTCGAGCTTTTTCTGGTACTTCTCCTTGTCCGGTTCGGTATAATACAACTGCATAATGGTGTAGGCCAGATCATAGAACAGGTACCCATTGCCGCAGAAATCAAAATCAAACAGAGTGATCTCCAAGGTGTTGGTAATGTTCATGTTGTCGTACCACAGGTCTAGGTGAACGGCGCCCCGTCTAACCTGTGAAACGTCTATCTTATCAAACTCAGCGCGTAGATAGTCTTCTGCTTTCCGGATGTACTGCATCTCTGGGTTATCTTCGGCGAAGAAGCGGCGGGCGTATGTATAGGGCAGGTGTACCAGCGTATCCAGATCGTATGTAGCCCGGTCCAGGATAAGGCCCTCCGTTACCTGGTGCAGGCGGGCTATCAGGGCACCTAGCTGATAGCTGGTTTCAAGTGAGAAATCCCGTACTTTCTTCCCTTCGGCAAAGGTAAATAGTACCCCGTACCGGAGGCCTTCGGGGGCCGGTAAAGATTGAATCAGCTGCTCATTCGCGTCGGCTACCGCGTACGATACCGATACGCCCTGTACCTGTAAGAGGTCTAACAGTCGGAGTTCCTCGGCTATTTCCTGCTCAGTTCGCCAGTTGAGGCTGTACACCCTGAAAACAAACTTGCGCGAGCCATCCGTCACGATATAGGAGTGATTGATACCTGTACGGAATAGGGTACATATAGTTTCCGGGCTTAATCCGTAGGTATTGATGAGGAATTGACCGACATGAGTGGCTGAGAGGGTAGAGTTGGTGACGGGAAAAACGGACATGTGCGTAGCGATTAGAGGGCAAAGGTACAGGAAATACAGGTAGGCGCCAGTCTGGCAAATAAACAGCAGCTGATACCTACTTTTAATCCTACAAAGAAGGGGAATTAGTCGAGCAGCAGGCCCATCCTATACCGTGGGTGTCGGCGCTTCTGGTACCAGATAGAAAAAAGGGCAACGGCCAGAAGGAGTTCGGAAAGGTCGCCCCCGTAGTACATTAGTTTAGCTCCGGCCTGTATCTCTTCGGCCGGGTGCGGCGAGTGGCGTGGATACAGGTAGGCATACATGGCCTTACTCAGGTACGCATGGGCCGCTATACTAACAAACAGTACCATTACCCTGAGCTGAAGGCCAGGACGACATGGGGCAGGATCGGGACCCGCGATGGACCAGGTAAAGAGGAAACCCGCCGTCAGAAAGTGAATATGAATCAGGTAATGCAGCGCGGGACTGGTCAGGGTGGCATTGTACAGGGGCGTCAGGTACAACAGGTACATCCCACCGATATTCAGCAGGAGCGTTGTGATGGGGTGACTCAGGAAGTAAAGGGGCTGACTGCGCAGGATGGCGGTCAGGGTACGGCCCCCCTTGAGTGGTAGCGATTTGAGCGCCAGCGTAATAGGAGCCCCCAGTACCAGGCCCAGCGGCGCCAGCATTCCGATCAGGAGGTGCATCAGCATATGTCCCCGGAAGTCAGCATGCGCGTAGCTCATCATAGCGGGCGACATGGCTACGGCAAGCAGTATTATACCGCTTATAAAACTCATTGTACGCCAGAGGTTCCAGTTCCGGTGCCTTTGTATGAGTCGCCATACCGCCGACAGGTATATAGCCGCTACGAAGAGCAGTAGTACCAGGGGCAAATAAGCTCCGAGTGTAGTCGACTCGGCATGGTGTGGATGATGCTCATGCATGGTACATCAGGCAACGGTTCCAGATCGTTCGGTGGCTTTGGCCCGCCTTAACAGTACCAAACCGATAATAAGCAGGATCAGGGCAGCCCCATTCCAGGCGAGGTCGTAGGGGAGAATGTCGACATTGTACCGTACCTGATGGACGCGCAGCAACTTATGATCTACTATGCCATCAAAAAGCTGAAAGCCCCCCGCCCCGATGAAAAACCCAGCCCAGCCCCGCAAAGGTACAAAGCTATGCCGGCGACGCAAGTCCGAAAACAGGAAGAAACCGGCTACAATGGCTACCAGTTCGGCGGAGTGCAACAGTCCGTCGGTCAGCAGCCCTACTTCGGTAGTAGAGCGGTCGTAGAAGTGGTGCCAGCCCAGGAACTGATGGAAAATGATTTCGTCCAGGGCGGCCATGATACCAATACCAATCAGCAGAGCGGCCCGCATGGATCGCGCCGGTTCCAGATTTCCCTTCTGTGTCGTATCCATCCTGAAAGAGTTTAACTGCACCTGTTTGATAAGGTCTAACCGCTAAACCTGCTTTTTGTTACCGGACTTATACAGGCTGAGAATCCGGGAGACACTACCACAGCGCATAGGAAAAGCAACGGCACCATCAAGCCTATGTAGGAGCCAGCGCAGGAATATTTAACAGCAGAAGCGCGAACTGCAACAAACAGGCAGGAGTTAATAAGGCTATACTAACTCATATACTCAACTCTAATGAACACACAGCTTCAGGAGAAAACCGCCCTCGTAACCGGCTCCACCGGTGGAATTGGTTTTGCTATTGCCCGTCATCTCATACGGGAAGGCGCATCAGTCATTATCAACGGACGTACCCAGGCCCGGGTGGATGAGGGCATCAATAAGTTAAAGGGCGAATATCCCAATGCTACTGTGGATGGTGTCGCAGCCAATTTTGCCAGTGCCGATGAGGCTGCCGTTATCACACAGAAATTCCCCTCCGTTGATATCCTGATTAATAATGTCGGGATATTTGAGCCTAAGCAGTTTACCGACATACCCGATGAGGATTGGCTACGTTTCTACGAGATCAATGTACTGAGCGGTGTTCGATTGTCGCGGCACTATTTGCCCCGGATGCTGGAAGCCAACTGGGGGCGGATTATCTTTATTTCGAGCGAGTCAGGGATTAATATTCCGGAGGAAATGATCCACTACGGAATGACCAAGACCGCCCAACTAGCCGTAAGCCGGGGACTGGCTGAACTTACCCGTGGTACCAACGTAACGGTCAATGCTATCCTGCCCGGTCCCACCCGCTCCGAAGGAGTAGGGGATTTTGTAGCCAGCCTGGCCCGTGAGAAAGGAGTTACTACCGAAGAGGCGGAGGCTGATTTCTTCCGTACTGCGCGCCCCTCTTCTATCATCCAGCGCTTCGCCACGGTCGACGAGATAGCCAATCTAGTTACCTATGTGGCCAGTCCGCTCTCATCAGCTACCAATGGTGCGGCCCTACGAGTGGATGGAGGAGTCTTTAAATCAGCTTTCTAGAAGCATATATAAAAATGTGGTAACCATGAAGAAGGCCGGGAACTCCCGACCTTCTTTGTTTATAGTACTATATAAATAGCTGGGTACCAGTAATAGTCGCCTGTATAGATAGAAGAAAGCTTGTTGTTCGTACCAAGTCTATATTCACTCTACTTTCAGCGGTGGGCCTACTACCTGCATTTGATGGTCCAAGAATAGCTTAGCCACTTGCTGCGGGGTAGGTTCTTGGTCCAGAGAGGCCATCTTTACAAAAAACTCTTCTAGCTTACCTGCCGGCTGCACCGTTACCGACATCCGGGCCTGTACGCTTACCTGTGTCCAGGCATGAGGTACCTTGCGCGGCAGAAAGATAGTATCGCCCTGCCGCAGCCGATGCGTATCACCACCTACTTTAAAAAAGTATTCTCCTTCCAGTACATAAAATATCTCGTCTTGAAAAGGATGTATATGCAGAGGAGTACCTCGTCCGGGCGACAGCCCCGTTTGTTCAAAAATTGCCAGCTCCCCATCCGTATCCTTTCCGGACACTTTTACATCCAGTATATTGGAGTTGACGCCTTTCAGCCGGATGTGTCCGTGGTACCGTCCTTCTCCCGCATTGACCTTAAACCCTTCCTCCGGCCGCTGCTTTCGAAGGGCTAGGGCAGAGGCAGTAATGAGAGTTGGAACGAGGGAAAGTACTGCCGAAATCAGCTTTCTTCTTTTCATAGCAAAGTCTTTTCAGGGGTGAATTTGCAACAGACCCGACACTTAGTAGGGAAGGTAAGTACAGGCAGACCTGTCAGGAATAGGGAGGGCAGTTGGAGGCAGATAAATAGCTACTCTAAGGTACTGATAATGAAAATAAAAGTAAAGTGCCGCTGGCGGTAGTTCTTTAATAGCGACTGCACCCCGTCAAACATTACTTTAGAACAGCAGGTTACCCTTAGTACCAGTTTCTAAGAGGTATTTTTAAATTAAAAGCAAACCAGGTTGATCAGAAACAGTACGTTAGCAGTTACTTCCATAGGAAAGCAATCCGGATTGTCCCTCGGCTGGATCTACGTTATTTTTACGGCGCTCCTGTTATCTGCTACGTCGGCGTTTGCCTTTCAGTCCGACTCCCTGACCCGCATACAAAAAAGAAATCGTCAGATTGGTGTCATTACCGGCTTTGCTGCCGGCTATACCACCAGCCTTATCCTGCTGAACAATGCCTGGTACCAGCAGGACGAACCACGCTCTACCTTCTACTTCCACAACGACCTTCCCCACTGGAATCAGGTGGATAAAGCGGGACACTTCTGGACGGCCTTTCATCAGAGCCGTGCGGGGATAGACGTACTCCATTGGGCGGGAGTACCCGATAAGAAGGCTATCCTGTACGGTAGTCTGGTAGGAGTAGTACTCCAGACGCCGATTGAGATATTTGATGCATATAGCGAAACCTACGGGGCCTCGATCAGTGACGTTGGGGCCAATACGCTAGGGTCGGCGGCTGTATGGGCGCAGTACCACCTGTGGGACGAGGTACGGATCATGCCCAAGTTTTCATTCCATAAAACGAATATCGAAACGGCGCGCGTCATGGAGGTGGGTGACCACTACTTTGAACAGATGCTGAAAGACTACAACGGACAGACCTACTGGCTGGCAGCGGATCTGTCCGCTTTTCTGCCCAAAGGAAACCGCTTTCCGAAGTGGCTGAATATAGCGGTGGGCTATGGAGCCAGTGAAATGGTAGCCGGAAGTCCGGCCGAAAACCGGAGGCTGGGCTATGACTCGTACCGACAGTACTACCTCACGCTGGACCTGAACCTGATGAATATCAAAACCCGCAGTAAGGTACTGAAAACGGTATTCAACATCGTCAGTGCTTTTCACCTGCCCGCACCGGCCCTGGAGTACAACCGAAAGCAAGGCTTTGTCTTTCGGCCCCTCTTCTACTAACCTTCCCCCTCTGCCTGAGTCTGTGACTTCACCGCAGCGGCCACCGTGGCAGCGGCCAGCCTGGCAGGAGCCACTTCGCAGTAAGCAGCCGTCAGAGCGTCACGGAGCATAGGCTCAGGTACCCGCGCCAGGTCTACCCGCGTCCAGCCCTGCTTGCCCCACTTATTGGGTACAGGGTAGATAATGGTTCGGTCATATACCGAGAAAAGATCCTGATCCCGTTCGGAGAGTTTAAGCGTAGCCAGTTGATTCGGCACATCCAGTGTGGCAAAGATCCGTTTGCCTACCCGAAAAGAAGGCTTCTCAAAGTGCGGCTGCTCCGTTGCCTCCGGGAACGAGAGGGCTAGCTGGCGGAAGGTTTCAGTAGATATCATCCTAATAAGATCAGTTGTAAAAGTGAAGCAAATTAGTAAAGCGGGAGTCTGATACGTACTCATTTCTCTTTATGAACAGGCTTTTCAGTAATAAAGAAACAGGTATTTATTGATTATGCATCAATATGACCACTAGATAATATTCGCTTGTAAGCAGTAGGCTGACCTAGTAATATTACACATCCACACTCAATAAGTAGCTTCATGAAGTACGTTAGAATATCTATTCTTACCCTTCTGGTTTTAGTACTAGTACTGGAACTTGGATTAAGATGGTTAGGCTTTCACAACTTTCCTTTATACAAAGAGGATTCCCAGTACGAGTATATCCAGCGTGCTGACCAGGACCTATTTATTTACCGGAATCACTTCTTTACAAATAGCTATGGCATGAGGAGCCAGCCAGTAAGTTCTTCAAAAAGAAAGATACTACTTATAGGTGACAGCGTGTTAAACGGAGGTAATCTGGTACCTAATGAAAACCTGGCTTCGACCTTACTAGAAAACAGTATCAATGGGTACTTTAATACTGACTCTTTTCAGGTCCTGAATATTTCGGCAGGTACCTGGGGACCGGATAACGGTATGGCTTTCATTCAAAAGCACGGTGATTTTGATGCCGATCTTATTTGCTTGGTCTACAACAGCCATGATGCCGGTGATACTATGGAGTTTAACAAAGTAGTAGGTGTAGAGCTGCAGAAACCTGATAAGAATGAATCATTAGCGACAATAGCTTTTTTCAAACGGATGGTGCTTCCAAGGATTAGTACCTTCTTACATAAGGAAGAGCCTGCGTCCAGCAAAAAGATGGTTTCTGAGCTTAATCCGGGATGGACTTTTTTTTATGAATTATCAAACCAGAAAGGCATACCGTTGATCGTATACCTCCATGCGACGCAGGAAGAAGCACATAATAAAAGGTATGATCAGGAAGGTCAAAAGATTATAGAGTTTTGTAATAGGAATAATATACGGATGGTGATGGATATCAATAAGCAGTCCGATGACTTATTTGTAGATTATATCCACCTTAATTCGGAAGGTCAGAAAATGATTACGGATATACTTTTTCCAGAAATTATAAGTCAGTTTGAAGTGGCTAGTAATTAATAAGTACTACTCTAATCTCCAGGAGTGAGCGGAAGAAAATATGAAGTAGCTTAATTAAAGAAGCTTTAACGATACCAAATATCTCTTCCTAACCCTTAATTCCCATATTTGATTCTGAAGCTCCTTGCTTCTGCCTGTTGAATAGAAGAAATGCTCCGTAGCTTTATCTTCAAAGAACTTAAAATAGCAAAAGCCCCATCTGATCTACTGATGGGGCTTTTGCTATTTTACAATGTACCTTGAATTCTACCTACGCCAGATATTCCTCCTTCTTGGTCGTAATGGCCAGCATAATGGCATCCCAGAGGCGGAGGCGGTAGGTGAGGGAATTTTGTACGGCCTCAGTGGCTTTCTGCCAGAGTGTATCATCGTCCAGACACAGCTCCTCGGTCATCTGGTAGGCCAGGTGTGAGTGGTGGTCGACTCCTATTTCCATAAAGCGCTCAAGGTAGAACTGAAATAGCCCCACCTGCTCGGGAAAGCTTTCGCTGAGTTTCCTGACGATGCTCAGGTACATATCGGGTATAAGATCTTCGCGGCCAAAAGTAAAGACTGCCGCCTGCACCGGTACCACACTATTGTCGATGATATCAAAAGTCTGAAGCACAAATTCCTGCGCCGGCGTATGGGCCTGCTCCAGTGCATCAATCAACGGAGTACCCGAGCGCAGGTCATCCAGCAGGCTCTGAATACGACTGGTGCTGGCTCCGGCTATTTTCATGGCTTCCAGGTACAGTTCAAAGTGGCTCAGGTGCCGTCCCTGCGGGTCTATATTGCTTTCTTCCTCGAGTACTATCTTGTTAATGTGGTAACGTATATGTGGGGCTCCGCCAGGCATCCAAGGCAGTGTCACGCAGGTCAGGGCGCGCTGCAGAGCTTTCAGGAGCGACATATAGTCCCACACGGCAAAGACATGGATCTCCATGAAGATACGGAGGTCGTCCAGCGACCGGATGTGGTTGTATACGGGGTGGCTGACCAGTTGCTGGCGCAGCGGCTCTATGTCGTCGCGTAGGCGTTGAATTCGGGGGCTGAAAGTCTGACTCATAGATATGGATAGTTAGGGCCATCAATGATGGTATACCGTAAAATAGACTAGAGTACTAAAAGGTTTTGAAATAAATACCCCTTCTTCTTGAGAAGGTGCGTAGTACTATCCCATAAGGCTTACTACTAAACAGACTCGCTTTACTACTTCGTATTAGGTACTCCGGGTAACTGGCTTTTTCATGACTGTGTCCTTAGAGTAAGAATTGAAAAGACAGAGTTTGAAAAACCTGTTCCAGAAAGAGGATGGAAGTGCTAGTATCAGGTAGATGTATCTGAACATATAGAGTACCACCCGGAAGGAGTAGTAAGATTATCAGATGGAATGGAGAGTACGTTTCATGGGTGGTCCGTGTCACTTTGGACAGGAAAATCTACCATTGAAGTCTATAATTTACCAGTTGATACCATATGCTCTGTGCAGGTACTCGGGAGGCAGCTACTTTTGTATCGTAGCTATACGCTATGAGTCCAATACATCTATTAGCCATGAACTTTAAAATCTTTACTAGTGCCCTGTCTCTGGCAGGGATGATTCTCCTGCTGTCCCTGAATAGCTACGCCCAGTCCAAAGGCCCCCGGTTTACAGTGGGTCTGAAGGTAGGTGCTAACTATTCCCAGATTGATGACCTGTCGTACAAGACTCCCCGCCTGACCCAGGACGGACTACCGGTCATGTCGGGCGGGAATGTAGTCTATGACTTCTTTCAGCAGAACGACAGCCACTCGACGGGTATAGTTGGTGGTATCTATGCCCGCATCGGCCGGATGCTTTACCTGCAGCCCGAAGTACTACTGTCGGTAAAGGGTGGTAAGATGAACCTGATCCGGGATGGCCTCGAAACCCAGTCGTTCAACGCCAAGGTAGGTACCATTGATCTGCCTCTGTTGCTGGGACTCCGGCTGGGCTCTTTCCGGATCAACGCCGGACCTATGGCTTCGCTGACGGTAATGGATGGTAATCTGAAAGAAGCGGTGAAGAAGTACTCCAACCAGTCTATCGCCCAGACCAGCCAGCAGGCTAAGTTTGGCTACCAGGCCGGCATAGGTTTTACTTTTCAGGGGGTACAACTGGACCTCCGTCGTGAAGGCAGCATGAGTAGTTTGAAGGGTATCTCAACGGTGGAAGATCCGCTGGCGGTCCGTTCGTCACTCTGGCAGCTGACAGCCGGATTTGGTTTTTGATATTGAGAGTTAGGTTGCTATAAATAATAAAAGCACGCTTCCAGGTAGAGGCGTGCTTTTTTCTCTTTTGAGCAGGTAATGGATTAATCCTCCTGATCGATATATCGTTTGGTGATAGGCTGATACGAGTCAATACGACGGTCGCGGAAGTATGGCCAGGTAGTGCGGTAGTGATCCAGCTTTTCCAGATCAAGCTCCTGTACGTGTACCAGTTCTTCGTCGTGCGGGGCCTGATAAAGCAGGCGTCCGTGCGGATTGGCTACGAATGATCCCCCCCAGAACTGCTGGTCGGCTTCGCGGCCTACGCGGTTGACGGCTACTACGTATACGCCATTGGCTACGGCATGGCCGCGCTGGATGGTCTGCCAGGCTCCGTACTGCTCCTCGTTAGTAGCAGGATCTGTTTCATTGGTATCCCAGCCGATCGCGGTAGGGTAGAAGAGAATCTCGGCACCCATGAGACTGGTAATACGGGCTGCTTCGGGGTACCACTGGTCCCAGCAGATCAGTACACCAAAGGTCGCGTACTTGGTCTTAAATACCTTATAACCCAGATCACCGGGTGTAAAGTAGAACTTCTCGTAGTAGCCCGGATCATCGGGTATGTGCATCTTGCGGTACTTGCCCAGGTAGGTACCATCGGCATCCAGTACAGCGGTCGTGTTATGGTAAAGTCCGTGGGCCCGCTTTTCAAACAGCGACGCGATGATAACCACGCCCAGTTCCCTGGCCAGCTCACTCATATGATTGGTCGTAGGACCGGGTATGGCTTCGGCCAGGCTGAAGTTGGCGTGACTTTCGACATCACAGAAGTACAGTGAGGTAAACAGCTCCTGCAGACACACGATCTGAGCGCCTTTGGCCGCGGCTTCGCGTACCTTCTCAGAGGCTTTCTGCACGTTGGCCTGTACATCATCCGTACAGCTCATCTGTACGATCCCTACGTTTACTTTTTTATTCATTGATCAGTAGTTGGAATATCAACGGTTTAATACTACAAGATTGCTCCCTTGATAACCCTATTTTCTCCTTCGTAGTTCTCTTAATTCAAAATTGAAGGGAATATCGTTCATGCACTTAAAGTGGCCCAGCGGGCAGCGTTTGTAGCCGATCTTGGAGCAGGGACGGCACCTGAGCGTAGTATTTTCCAGTACTACGAAAGGTGTCTTGTAAGGGTACATCCCAAAGTGCGGAATGGTATTACCCCAGATGGAGTACGTCTTCTTCTTGAAGGCGGCAGCTACGTGCATCAGACCAGTGTCGTGCGTAAATACCAGACGAGACTGTTTGAGCAGCGAAGCCGACTGATTAAAGTTGCACTTGCCACAAGCGTTAAATATAAGAGCATCGCCCAGGTACTTACTTACCTCTTCACCGGCCTCGGCATCTTCCTTCCCTCCGAGCAGAATGATGGGGTAGTTGATCTTGCGGCATAGTTCTATAATGCGCCGGGTGGGTAGTTTCTTGGTGTTATGCTGGCCCCCGATGGCATAGGCTACGTAGCCTTTGCGGTGGGTGGCAGGTATCCATTCCAGCTCTACCTCGTCGCGGTAGGGTATGAAGTAGTCAAGGCCTTTTTCATCATTGATCATCCCTAGAGGAGTGACCGTCGACATATAACGGTCCACAATATGTACCTGCGGCAGCGTATTGATCTTGAAGCGCGTGAGCAGCCACTTCTGTACGTTGAGCTTGGGAAAACTGAATGCCTTTACCCCCAGTGCCAGCTTGATGCGGAGCGTGCGCAGGTTATTGTGAAGGTCAATGATATAGTCAAACTTCTCTTTCCTGAGCTGCGACATCAGATCGCCCAGGCTCCCATCAAGGCACCACAGTTTATCAATAAACGGGTTAGCCTCCAGCGTAAACCGGTACTGGGCTTTGGTGCAGAAGTGGATTTCGGCACCGGGGTACTGCTCCTTCAGACAACGTATAACGGGCGTTGTAAGGACAATATCCCCAATGGATGAAAACCGTAGGATCAGGAACTTGGTTGGACTACTCACGATCTTGTCTGACTTCCAGTAGTTGTTCGGGTTGTAGTTTGGCCGGACGCTGGTGTTTCCAGCGCTTGTGGCTCCACAGCCAGTTGCCCGGCTGCTTTATGATATCACGCTCAAGTATTGTTATCTGTTTTTCCAGCACTCCATTAAGTGGTACTTCCTCCGGATGTTCGGTAATGGGGGTAATATCCAGCCAATAGTGGCCCCGGCGCTCTTCATCCCGGCGGAGGTCAGCATATACTACGGGTAATTCGTACTTACGGGCTATGGATTCCACCCCCCGGTATACACCCGTATCCTGATGAAGGAAGCGCGTCCAGTAGGCCGACTTAGGATTGGGCGACTGATCATTGACCAGGAACAGGAGGTACGGCCGGGTACGGGGCGTGAGTAGCTCACTGTAAATTTCGCGCATGGGTACCATAGTACCCCCAAAACGGGTACGCATCTGCCGGAACCACTCCTCAAACGTCGGGTTGCTGAGCGGTTTATATACTACTATACACTCATGCTTAAACGTAGCTGATGCGAATAGATTAGCCAGTTCCCAGTTGCCCCGGTGTCCCAGTACAAATACCGCGCTCTTACCACGGGCGTAGAGATCATCAATGACAGAGGTATTCCCTACGAGTCGTTCCTGTACTTCCTGAGCGGAGGCCCGGCGTAATTTAAGGGTTTCTACAATAAGATCAGTGAAGTGTCGGTAGAATGCTTTGGCAATAGGCTGGAGCTGTTGATCGTTTTTATCCGGGAAGCTATTTCGAAGATTTTGCCAGATCACTTTCTTTCGGTACCCGACTACGTTGAAAATAAGCCAGCTCAGACCATCTGAAATGCGGTATAAGGCACTCCACGACAGGTGCGAAAGGGCATTAAGTAATACTATGAACAGGTTGTTAAGCAACTTTCGTAGGGAAATATTTTTACAAAAATACGCTAAATCCGTAAGGATTCAGCAGAAATTGGAATTGTACGGTATAGTTGATACCTTCACTTATTCCAACATGCTATAAGTACTTATGTTTGAAGGATTATTTGATATAAAGAACGACCGTCGCCTCAGCATGTATCTGTACAGAATGGGATTTGGGATGTGGCTGATGTATCTGGTGCTGGGAGCCCCAGCACTGGCTCTGTATAAACACTATCGGTCTGATTGTGGGATGCTGTCCATCATGCTGATGGTAGTAGGATTTTCGGCCTCCATGGTATACGAGTACTTCCATCACCCGCAGGTGTACGAACAGAAGAAGAAGTGGCTGTTCGTGAGCTACCTGTTCCTGGCAGCTATCATTTATTTTCTGGAATTCAAAGGTCGGGGTATTACACCGGATCTGGACTGGACCTGGCTGCTACGCTGGCTGTCGTAGTATAACCAGCACAACAACCTCTTAATCCTTAAGAATTTAAATCTTTGTTCTGAGTGATTTCCTGAACGCACTGGTTGAGATGATCAGGTAGGGAAGCGGCCTTACCTATTACGATAATAGCCGGTGAAGCTATACAGCAGATCTGCGCCAGGGGTAGTATGTTACTGATCTTGCCCGTTACAATCTTCTGCTCAGGAAGTGAGCCATTCTGAATGATAGCGATAGGTTCGTCCAGCTTATCCAGCTGTGTGTAGATCTCCACGATTTCCGGAAGCTTATTAATTCCCATCAGTACTACTACGGTTGCCGTTGACTGAGCGGCCAGCATCAAGTCAGAAGACATCAGGTGAGACTTGGTAGTACCGGTCACAACCCAGAAACTCTCGCTGACACCACGGGTCGTTAGGGGAATACCCGCCAGCGCCGGTACCGCATAGCTGCTGGACAGACCCGGAATCACTTCCGACTCAATACCGTACTGAGCCGCAAATTCTACTTCTTCGTAGCCCCGGCCAAATACATAGGGATCGCCGCCTTTGAGGCGTACTACTTCACCGTACTGTGTCGCGTACTCCACGATCATGTAGTTGATGACATCCTGGTTGGCACTATGTTTTCCGAAGCGCTTGCCCACATGTACTTTCACGCAGTCATCGGGGCAGTAGTCCAGCAGATCGGGATGCGTCAGAGCATCGTACAGGACTACCCGTGCTTTCTGCAGGGCTTTGATTCCTTTAAGGGTTATGAGTTCAGGATCGCCGGGGCCGGCACCTATCAGGGTTAATTTCATTCTGGATTATAGTTATCGGGCGGTTGCTCAGGGTATGCACCGTAAGCAACCGCCCGGTTACGCAACTATACTCTTAACTATCCTGACCAAAAGACAGTTCCTGTAAGGTAGGCTCTCCTTCTTCGGCCAGTTGTTTTTCGCGGAATGTTTTCAGATCGAAAAGGAACTTGGAAGCTGCCGCGATAAATTGACGGGCAAACTCTTCGGTAGGTTCGTTCTTGTTGATGCTGAATACCAGGTCACGGAAGCCCCGCTGCTCAGCGCCTTCGGCTACCGGGAAGAACTGGTCGCCAAAGTTTTCGTCAAAGTCTTTAGCAATACCGTGCTGAGTATTGGCTGCGATGCCTTTACTGATCAGTACCGCTTTAGCACCCGTGATGAACACATTGTACGCGTGGTAGATAGCATCGGCCCATACCTGAAGCTCGAGGTTTTCGTTAGCGAGGATGAATTTCTCGTCAGCCTCGATGATGGTAGTCGCTACCAAGTCAAGGATTACGCTGGCACACTCACCCACACCAATCTCCGTCTTGAACAGCTCATCGTGATCCCAGTCGCGGTAGTCACTCTCTACTACCGTGGTCAGGTCAGCAAGTGGCTTGAGTAGCTGGTAGAAGTAGTTCTTGGTCTGGCGCTGGTAGTAGTCGTTGAAGTACTCGCCTTCCAAAGCGTTGGCATCATAGTCGGTCAGGAGCAGACGCAGGGCATCAGGTCCACGCTTGGTAGGGATCTTGATCACCTTATCACCAATCTGACCATCTCCACCTACACCCGCAAATCCACCACCCAGCAGGAACTGCATGGCTGGCAGCACGTACTTGCCGTTCTTGATCGAACTACCGTGCATGCCTATGTTACAGGCACTGTGCTGACCGCAACCGTTCATACAGCCGCTGATCTTGATCTTGATATCGTTGTTATAGATAATGTCAGGGAACTCCTCCTTCATTACCGTTTCGAGGGCACGGGTAATACCGTAGCTGCTCGAAATAGCCAGGTTACAGGTATCGGTACCGGGACAGGTCGTAATGTCGGCGGTACTGTCGAAGCCGGGATCAGCCAGACCCAGCGCGTTGAGTTTTTCGTAAACCGCTGGCAGGTCTTCGCCTTTGATAAAGCGAAGCAGGTACCCTTGGTTAACCGTCACCCGGATATCGTCGGCAGCGTACTGGCGTACAATATCAGCCAGCTGACGAGCGGTAGACGAGTGCATGTCGCCCAGGAGGAGGCGGATATTTATACCATACCATCCCTGTTGCTTCTGCTCGAATACGTTAGTCTTTACCCACTGGGTATACTGCTCCAGCTGAGAAGCATCCAGGCTGTTGCGGCCCAGTTCAATGATCGCTTCCTTGCTTAGCGACTCACGGATACCGTAAGCGGCACCTTCGTCAGAAGCATTTACAATAAATTCCTTATTCTTCAGCGCCGGCCACTCTTCCCGTACTTTCTCCATGAAGCCTTCCAGACCCAGGTCATTAAGAAGGAACTTCATACGAGCCTTGTGACGGCGGGTACGCTCGCCATAGCGATCAAATACACGAATGACAGCTTCGGTAAATGGAATAGCGTATTTATCTTCAAGGAAATCATACGCCTCCTGAGCAGGGAAAGGCTGGGCACCCAGTCCACCACCAATCAGTACACGGAAGCCTTTTACTTTCTCCCCTTTTTCGTTCACACCCCACTTGGCGATAAGCCCTACGTCGTGCATGAAGGCAAAGGCGGAGTCTTTCTCAGAAGCAGAAACGGCTATCTTAAATTTACGTCCCATCTCCTGGCAGATAGGGTTGCGCAGGAAGTACTCAAATATGGCGTGGGCGTAAGGAGTTATATCAAAGGGTTCCTCCGGATCGATACCCGCGTGGGCTGAGCCTGTCACGTTACGTACGGTGTTACCGCAGGCTTCGCGAAGGGTTACCTTAGCATCTTCCAGATCGGCCCATAGCTGGGGTGAATCAGCAAGTTTTACAAAGTGAAGCTGAATATCCTGACGCGTAGTGGCGTGCAGGTTTCCAGTGGCGTATTTATCCGAAGAGTCAGCAATACGCACCAGCTGATCGGCCGTAACGCGGCCGTGTGGCAGTTTGATGCGGATCATCTGTACGCCTGGCTGGCGCTGACCGTATACACCGCGGGCTAGGCGGTACTTACGGAATGCCTCTTCTGGTACTTCGCCTGTCGCAAAGACACCGATCTTGTTCTGCAGCTCGTGAATGTCACGCTTTGCAGCTTCTGAAACGTTGTCGGTAATAGTCAGATTTTTCATTAGCTCGAAATTTCTTAAACTCTATCGGATTAGTATATTAAAAAGTCGCAGTAAAACGGTGTACAAGTACCCCGTTCTAAAATTTATTCTACCATACAGGCACCTACCGTCACGTTAGAGGTTTCGTCTATCAGGATAGCGCCTCCGTTTGAGCGATTTTTCTGGTAGGGGTCGTAGGCAATGGGTTGGGCTGTTCGCAGTACTATGCGGGCCACATCGTTCAGTTTCAAACTCTCAACGTCTTCCAGCTGCTCGTAGTTGTTGATATCAACCCGATACTCAATACTACGAACCGAGCAACGCGTACGAGTAGTTCCATGCTGGAGGGTAAATTTGCCTCCAACTTTCAGTTCCTTACGGTCATCCATCCAGCACACCAGTGCCTCAATATCCTGGCTCAGGTTAGGCAGGTTACTGGCCGGTACAATCATATCGCCCCGGCTGATATCAATATTATCTTCCAGCAGGATGGTCACCGACTGAGGAGCGTAGGCTTCCTCCACCTCTTTTCCACCAACTTCTATTCGGGCTATACGGGAAGTACGCTCCGAAGGAAGTACCACAATTGACTCTCCCTTGCGGTACATACCGCTCTGGATACGTCCGGCGTAGCCACGGTAGTCGTGCAGGTCGTCGGTCTGAGGACGGATCACATACTGTACCGAGAAGCGACCGTCCGTGAGGTTAACGTCTTTTAGTACGTTGACATTCTCCAGAACCGACAGCATGGTTTCGCCCTGGTACCAGGCCATTGCTTCTGACTTATCCACGATGTTGTCGCCGTTGAGGGCGCTCACCGGGATAATGGTCAGGTCTTTAATATTCAGTTTATTGGCTAGCTCCTGGTAATCTTTAGCTATGGCCAGGAATTTATCTTCTGAGTAACCTACCAGGTCCATCTTATTGACGGCCACTACTACATGCGGCAGGCCAAGCAGGGACGCGATCAACGAGTGACGGCGGGTTTGCTCAACTACCCCGTGACGGGCATCTACCAGAATAATAGCCAGATCTGCGTTGGAAGCACCCGTTACCATGTTACGGGTATACTGGATGTGTCCCGGTGCATCAATACTGATAAACTTACGTTTGGGCGTCTGGAAGTATTTGTAGGCTACGTCGATGGTAATACCCTGCTCACGCTCCGAACGAAGTCCGTCGGTAAGCAGCGCCAGGTCGATTTCGCCGGCATTACGGGTCTTGCTGGCCTTCTCAATGGCCTCCATCTGGTCGGCCAGGATATTTTTTGTATCAAAAAGCAGACGTCCGATCAGCGTACTTTTGCCGTCGTCTACACTACCTGCTGTTATAAATCTTAGTAAATCCATGTCTTAATAAAAGCGTTCTATATCAAAAATATCCTCCCTTTTTGCGGTCTTCCATTGCCGCTTCGGTCTGCTGATCGTCAATACGGGTTTCACCACGCTCACTGATTCGTGACACGGTAATTTCGGCAACTACCTCTTCCAGAGTAGCGGCGCTTGACTCAACCGCAGCGGTACAGGTCATATCACCTACCGTACGGAAGCGCACCTGACGGGTTACGATCTGGTCGTCCACGTCTTTCTGGATAAAGTCGGTATTAGCCAGCAGACGACCATCGCGCAGGATACACTCACGCTCGTGGGCAAAGTAGATGCTGGGCAGAGGGATATTTTCACGATGGATGTATGACCATACGTCCAGCTCAGTCCAGTTGGAGATAGGGAACACGCGTACGTTTTCACCCTTGTGGATCCGTCCGTTAAACAGGTTCCACAGCTCGGGACGCTGACGCTTGGGGTCCCACTGACCAAACTCATCACGGAAAGAGAAGATACGCTCTTTGGCACGGGCTTTCTCTTCATCGCGGCGGGCGCCACCTATACAGGCATCAAACTCAAACTCCTCGATGGTGTCCAGCAGGGTGTACGTCTGCAGCCAGTTGCGGCTGGCGTTCTTACCCGTAGGCTCTTTCAACCCCTTGGCTTTGATGGTATCTTCAACATAACGTACAATCAGCTTGGCACCGGTGCGGGCAGCCAGCTCATCGCGGTACCTGATCGCTTCGGCGAAGTTATGTCCGGTATCTACGTGTACCAGCGGGAAGGGAATCTTACCGGGAGCGAAAGCCTTCTCAGCCAGACGGACCAGCGTGATAGAGTCTTTACCACCCGAAAACAGCAGAGCAGGGCGTTCGAACTGCCCGGCTACTTCACGCATGATATAGATCGCCTCGGCTTCGAGTTGATCCAGATAATCCATGCTGGGACGTTCGATGGTTTGGGTTTGATTAACGGCTACTGACATAGTTTTTTACTACGAATTTGATGCTGTAAAGACAGCTGTGTTATCAGGGAAGGTTGTGACGCTGACCGGTTACTGTGGGGCAGCTTTCAGAACCCTCGGAAGTTATAGATTCAATACTTACTTGGCGTGCAGTCCACACTCCTTCTTGGATTCGTCTTCCCACCACCAGCGGCCGGCGCGGAAGTCTTCTCCTTCGCGTACTGCGCGGGTACAGGGGGCGCAACCGATACTTACAAAGCCTTTGTCGTGCAGCGGGTTGTAAGGTACGTTATTCACCTTGACGTACTCTTTTACCTGATCAAATGACCAGTGGAGGATAGGGTGGAATTTGAAGAGCTGGTGCGCTTCGTCCCATTCCAACTGAGGCATATCATGACGGTTGCCTGACTGCTCAGCCCGGATACCGGTTACCCATATCCTGGCACCTTTCAGCGCACGATTCAGGGGCTCTACTTTACGGATAAAGCAGCACTCCTTGCGGCTCTCGAGGGAGTCATAGAAGCTCAGAGGACCTTTCTCACTTACGAGTTGTTCTACGGCAGCTGTCTGCGGGTAGTATACCTGTATCTTGGTGTCGTAGCGGTTATTAGTTTTCTGCAGGGTCAGGTACGTCTCGTTAAAGAGTCGTCCGGTGTCCAGCGTGAATACCTTTATGTTGATGTTATTACGGAATATAAGGTCAGTGATGGCCTGATCTTCGTAGCCCAGGCTGGTCGAAAACACTACCTCACCGGGGAACAGATCCGCCAGAACTGCCAGAGCCTCAGCTTCTGACTTGCCAGCAATCGCCGCCTGTAGTGATTCCAATTCTAAGTTAGCACCAGTTATCATGCTATATGAATTATTTATTGTTTCCAGATTCAATAAACTACTAATCAATGGTCCCCTTACCCGAAGAGGGAAAGCTTATTTATCAACAGCCACTTTCTCAGCCGAAACAGCAACTGCCTGCTCAAAATCCTCAATCAGGTCATCTACGGCTTCCAGCCCTACCGATATACGGATCAGACCTTCGGTGATACTGAGCGCCGCCTTTTCGTCGGCTTTCAGTTTGGAATGGGTAGTCGTAAAAGGATTCGTAACAATGGTACGGGTATCGCCCAGGTTAGACGAAAGCGATGGGATCTGCAGGGCGTTAAAGAACGCGCTCACGCGCTCAAATCCGCCTTCCAGTTCGATGGTCACAATAGCGCCACCGGCACTCATCTGCTTCTTGGCCAGGTCGTATTGTGGGTGCGACGGCAGGAAGGGATAATTCACCCGCTTCACGTCAGGATGCTTTTCCAGTGCCTGGGCCAGTTGCAGGGCATTGGATGAATGCTTCTCCATGCGAAGTTCCAGCGTTTCAAGGCTCTTGCTCAGTACCCATGCATTGAAAGGCGATAGCGAAGGGCCGGTCTGGCGACAGAAAAAGCGTATGGGTTTGATGTATTCTTCTTTACCAACTACTACTCCGCCCAGTACGCGACCCTGACCGTCCATAAACTTAGTGGCAGAGTGTACCACCAGGTCAGCACCGAACTCGGCCGGACACTGAATGGCTGGTGTTGCAAAACAGTTGTCTACGTTAAAGATCAGACCATGCTTCTTACACAGGCGACCGATCATTTCCAGATCTACCAGATCCAGGCCCGGGTTAGAGGGAGTCTCCAGGTACACCATACGCGTGTTAGGCTTTACGGCTGCCTCCCAGTCGTTCTCGCTGGCATCGGCATCCAGGTAGGTATAGGTAATGCCCCACTTACTCAGGATCTGGGTGATGATCTGGTGAGCCGACCCAAATAAGGCCCGGCTAGCCAGAATATGGTCGCCAGACTGCAGCAGAGCTGCCATACTGGCAAATACCGCCGCCATACCGGTAGCCGTAGCTACACCGTCTTCGCAGTCTTCGAGCATGCATACTTTATCAACAAATTCCTGCACCGAGGGGTTCGAGAAACGGCTATACAGGTTACCCTGTTCGGTTTCGTCAAAAATAGCCTTGCCCTGCTCAGCGCTCTCAAAGGTGAAGCTGCTGGTCAGGTACAGGGGGGTAGAGTGCTCACGATTCTGCGACTTCTTGCTCTGAATGCGTATGGCTTTGGTTTGTTTTTTCATAATCTATGACTCTTTACTCAGGATATTAAATGGGGCACAAGGCAGGTACTTTACTCATTGTTAAAGACTGCTTAGTACCATGAAAATAATCCTCAAACTTACCACAATTACTACAATACCCACGAGGATCATCATGGTTTTTATGGGCAGTCGACGGGATAAAGAAGCCGCGATTGGAGCCGCTACTGTTCCGCCTAGAATAAGTCCTACTATTACCTGCCAGTGTGAAAATCCAATGAGTGTGATGAAGGTCAGCGAGCTGGCCAGGGAGACAAAAAACTCAGTCAGGTTTACCGACCCAATGGTGTACTTGGGGTGACGGCCACGGGCTATCAGGGTAGACGATACAATGGGTCCCCAGCCCCCACCACCAATGGCATCCAGTGAGCCACCGGCCATAGCCAGCCAGCCTACATTTTTGACAGGGCGCTTCTGAATACGCTTTTTCAGCGCTTTCTTGATAATCAGCACACCCAGAATCAGAGTATATACAGCTACGATAGGCTTGATGATATAGACATACTGTTCAAGTGAGGTCAGTACATAAGCGCCCACGATGGCTCCGATTACTCCCGGGATAAGCAAAGTCTTGAACAGCTTACTGTTGACGTTGCCGAACTTAAGGTGCATATAACCCGATACTCCGCTGGTAAAAATCTCAGACGTATGGACACTGGCACTAGCCACCGAAGGAGGTAAGCCTACTGAAAGCAGGAAAGTAGTAGCTGTTACGCCGTAGGCCATTCCCAAAGCTCCGTCGATCATCTGAGCTATAAAACCACCCAGCAGGTAGTAAAAGAAGTCTTCTTCCAGCAGCAGGGCATTAATACCAACTACAATGCGATCATAGGTAAAGTAGCTGAATAACAGGTGGCCTACGATCATCAGCGAAATAGCCGCAAACAGGTTTAAAGCAATCTCAGTACGGCTCCGCTGACGTAGCGCTACCGCTGATACCTTACTGCGAAGAACGCGCCAATCTATTTTTTCTTTTGTATTATTTTTAGATATTTCTACACTATCAGTAGAAGGGGTAGGCGAGGTAACCACTCCATTGAAAACGGGGTCAGATTCTTCGGGTAAGTCCCTTAGCAAAACCACATATCCTTGCTGCCGGGCTTGTTCGGCCTGGCGTCTGTCTTCTTCCAGATCACCGGTAGCGATATAAGCCACCTGCATGGACTGCCATGGTGCTTTTTCCGGTTCTTCTGCGGTGGTTATTTGGGAGAATGACGTCTTCAAAGTCTATAAAGTATAGTATTCTTGTAGAGTAATAATCTAAAAATATAGTCGTTACGGGAACGACACCACAAACGTAGTGGCAAATTGTTGATTTTCCAAGAATAACAGGCTAAAAGTTAGACAGTAGCATGGCTTGGGGGAATCAGAATTGGAGGTATAACGTTTGTTTAATAGAAAACATTCATCAACTCGCTTGATCTGCTAAAGTACTCATCAGTCAGTACCGGGAGGATTTTAAACAGGAAAGGTTATTTTTGGCGTAGATCAAGCTACTACACATCATTATGCAGGAAGACGTATTTATAGTATCAGCGGCCCGTACGCCTATTGGAAGCTTCGGAGGAGTACTATCCAGCTTGTCCGCCACAGACTTAGGTGGTAAGGCTATCAAAGGGGCGGTGGAGAAAGCTGGGATAGATCCCTCTCTGGTGGAGGAAGTATACATGGGCAATGTAGTGTCGGCCAATGTGGGCCAGGCACCGGCTCGTCAGGCGGCTCTATACGGAGGTTTGCCCAAAGAAGTAATTTGTACAACTGTGAATAAGGTATGTGCTTCGGGTATGAAAGCGGCTATTATGGCTGCGCAGTCTATCCGGTTGGGAGACATTAGTATAGCGGTAGCCGGCGGAATGGAGAGCATGTCACAGATACCCTACTACCTGCCTAAGGCCCGCAACGGCTATGGCTACGGACACGGTGAGATAGTGGACGGACTCCTCAAAGATGGCCTGACAGATGTATACGACAGCTGCGCTATGGGCGTATGCGGTGACCGCACTGCCACCAAGCATGAGATCAGTCGGGAAGAGCAGGACGAGTTTGCCATTCGTTCGTACCAGCGTAGTGCCGAAGCTACCCAGAGTGGTTTCTTTAAAGAGGAGATTATACCCGTTGAGGTACCCCAGAAAAAGGGTGAGTCCCTGTTGGTAGTGGAGGACGAAGAGTACAAGCGGGTAAAGTTTGATAAAATTGCTACGCTGAAGCCGGTGTTTTCGGCCGAAGGTACCGTGACGGCAGCCAACGCCTCCACAATCAATGACGGTGCAGCGGCCTTTGTACTGGCGGGAGCTTCTAAGGTAAAGGAACTGGGGCTAACACCACTGGCCCGCATAGTAGCCTACGCTGACGCCGAGCAGGAGCCAACCTGGTTTACGACTACGCCAATCCTGGCCACGCAGAAGGTACTCAAGAAAGCCGGACTTTCGCTGGCTGATATTGATTTCTTTGAGGTCAATGAGGCCTTTGCCGTAGTAGTACTGGCGTATATCAAGGAGTTGCAGGTAGCACCTGAAAAGGTCAATGTACACGGTGGAGCGGTGTCACTGGGGCACCCGCTGGGAGCTTCCGGCGCCCGTATCACCACTACCCTGGCTCACGTACTTCGTCAGAAGCAGGGGCGCTACGGCCTGGCGGCCATCTGTAACGGTGGGGGCGGAGCTTCGGCTATTATTATCGAAAGAGTTTAGTCGTTAGTCAGCTACACAAAAAAGCGGGATGTCCTTATAGGGCATCCCGCTTTTCTATTTTATAAGGTATTGATCTGGTTAGTCCTCGATCAGGTTTTTCAGACGATCGTAGAAACCGGTACTCTTGAAAGTAAAGGTCTTGTGCAGAATGTAGTTACTCATAAAGCTGAATCCCATACCAATCACGTAGCAGACCATCTCATTAACATTTATGGTTTTGGAGCCGGGCAGATGAAACTCGTAGGTCTGAAAGTAGGCGTTTGAAATCATGTAGGAAAGGCGGGCAAATAGGTCCGTTACAAATCCGGAGAAAATAGCCACCATAAAAAACTTGATCATCTCGCGGCGGGTCTGGTTGGTGCGCCGGGCGTCAAAGGCAAACAACTTGGTCAGAGTAAATCCTACAATCAGCGAAACAAGGTAAGAGGGCCAGATGGACTGCTGAAAGGTGAGGCCAAACCAGTCCTGCAATAAGCTACTTGAAATGAGCTGTACGACGGCTCCCGTACCAGCTACCAGGAAATAGGCTACAAGGTCCTTCTTGTTGAATACTTTAGTTCTTGCTGTGGATATCACTAGTTGGTGTAGTTAGGCTAATGTATACATTTTGACAGCCCCAATATTAGGAATAAATACCCCTTAAAACAATGTTCATACGTATAATTTATCAAAATTCAAAGCCGTTGAGGTGACTCCACATAATGGGGTTCATGACCTACATAGCCTTAATAGTCAGATGGGTACATAGGTAATGGTACAGTGTTTTCAGGTAATATCTTACAGTTACACAACTATGTGGTCACATTCTTTTACTAACGATAAGATATTATGAAAAAGCAAGTATTTACCATAATCCTTTTATTATCAGTAGTCACACTGGCCAGCGCTCAGACTCAACGTTGGGCAATTGGCTTTAAGTTAGGAGAGCCTACTGGACTAAACCTGCGTAAGTACGGAGACCGTAACGCGCTGGATATAACCGTAGGAACATACGGGGGTATCCTGGGAATGGACCGATCGTATCGTAATGGTTCCTATCGCAATGCGGGGGTCATGCTGAATGCCTCATACCTGTGGTATGCTCCTTTACTGGCAGAGCGTATGACTGTCTATACAGGGGTAGGAGCGCAATTAAATTCACGCCGGTACTATCCGGATCGGTTCAGTAATGTGGGAGCCTATACCAACAATATCTCGATAGGGCCCTCAGCAACGGCCGGATTAGAGTATTTCTCAGCCCGCAGTGCTTCGTCGTATTTTGTAGAGGGAGGTACTTATGTAGAATTGCTACCGGCATTTCTGTTCCTAAGTCCGCAGATAAGTGCAGGGATTAGACACAATTTTTAATTACTAAAAGCGAACAATCATGAAAAAGATAACATTAATAGGTTCAGTACTTTCAGCAATGCTGATGTTTTCTTCCTGCTCGACAGTAAGGGACATGTCAGATAGTCTGAAAAGAAATGATAGTGAAAATGTAGCGGAAAGGCGCGATCGGTCTAACGGCGATGAAAGATTCTCCAGATCTATGACCGAAGACTTCAACTACACCCGTTCTACCGATGATAATACCGGAATAGATTATAACACCGAAGGTGATTCCAGTCAGAACAATAACCGGGCTATGTATTCACAAAATACCCGTAACTCAGATGAGTCGGATAAAAGCTCTACAAAGGATAAGAAGAACAGGAATAACCGAACTGCTCATAACAATCAGCAGAACAGCCGGGACAATAACTACAGCATGAATAACCGGATGGACCGTACTAGTCAGTATAGTGAGACCGACGGCAACAACCAGTACAATAACCGTAATAACCGTCAGTACACCGGAAATGATCAAAACGTCGGGTATGACGACGGAAACTACCCTAATTACCGACGGAGTGACTATAAAGAACAGTATGGTCAGCAGGGTACCAACAACCAGTCCATGAAACAGGATGGTAACTATGACAACCGGTACAGTCAGAACAACAATAACCGTAATGCCCGGAATGGAAATTCCCAGAATGGATATTCTCGGAATAGCGAAACCCGGACTGATGATTTCAGACACGGTAACCGAGCCTACGGTGACTATTCATACGAGAACAACCAGTACAACAACCGGGAATATGCTGATAACTACGAAAATGGATTTAGCAGTAATCAGAAAATGAGACCAGAGGTAAGCAGCGTTAACCGTAATATCCAGGAGAATGCTGAATACCGTCGGAATAATTTCTACGATGAGAATCGACCCGGAAGTGCAAAGTACAATAATCCCAATTATCGTAACGCTGGAAACAATAATCAGATGAATCCGGGTGATCCGCGGGTCATGTATGACTACCGTTACGGAAACGATACGTACGGGAGATACCAGAATCAGCCTAATAATCAATATGGCTACCGCGATAATCGCAGCAATGCGAATCAGATGAATCGCCAGGGCAACAATGGTAATCAGTCCTACATGAATGACAATTATCCTAATCCGTACCGGAATGAGGACCGTAATGCCTATGCAAATACGAACCGTACTAACATGGACCGCCTGGGCGATCTGGTACTGTACGAGATTGATCACGTAGAAAGAAAAATGAAAGACCTGGCCGAGAAGGCCAAGAACGGAACACGTAAAGAGCGTGAGCAGATAGAAAAACAACTGAAAGGTCTCGAAAGAGTCCGTATGGATCTATACCAGGCACATATGAAAATCTACCGGGATGGTAGAAATGACATGGAGACGGTAGACCATGATGTAAGAGATACTCTGCAGCGCATCAGAAACGAACAGGATAATATGTAATAACCTATCTGGTTTAATTCTAGAACAAAAAGGCGAAGTACTTATATGGTACTTCGCCTTTTTTATACCTTTCTCATCATAAGATACTATCAGAAGACAACTCACTAAGGAAGCTCAATATTTTTGAACAATACAGTCACAATGACTTGTTGGTAGGAGTTAGTACATTATATGATTGCTTTACGGATTATTTTATGTGGATAGCCATAGTACTCTTACTACTTGCTGTTTTGTTCGTGCTTTACTTTTTATTTATCTATGAAAATATGGAGTGGAAACAAGCCGGAGTAACGCACAATGAACATTTGAAAACGATAGGGCCGGACTGGCCGGGTACACCAGTTAATAAACAGGGGCGGTTCCTGAACGAAGATGCTCAACCCGTACCGGGCTTTGCGGACTTATGGCGCTGGCAGACGGAAACTAATCCACAAAAGAAAGAGAAAAAGCGGGAGGACTTTCGGCTTCTGGTGGTTGAAGATGACTATTTTTTGCACTCCAATCAGGACTGTATTGTATGGCTGGGACATGCTTCTTTCTTTATACGGCTCAACGGTGTTACTCTTATTACCGATCCGGTTCTGACTACTCCTTCCCGGTTCATGAAGCGGCATTCACAACTACCCGTTGACCCTGCTAAGTTTACAGATCTGGACTACATACTGCTATCGCATGACCACCGTGATCACTGCGATCAGAAGAGTATCCAGATGCTGGGACGTCAAAATCCGCGGGTTGAGATATTAACTGGATTAAAGCTTGATCAGTTACTGAAAAAGTGGGTACCCACTATAAGGTGCCAAGCCGCGGGCTGGTATCAGCAGTATGTAACAGATAGGAATAAAATTGAAATTATATACCTGCCGGCTCATCACTGGGGACGGCGGTACCTCAATGATACTAACGTACGGCTCTGGGGCAGCTACCTGATCCGGTCGGGTGGTAAAAGCATCTATTTCGGAGCTGATTCGGGCTACTCCAGCCATTATGCCGACTTCCATAACCAATTTGGATCGGTAGATGTGGCTTTACTGGGAGTAGGAGCCTACAAACCCGAGTGGTTTATGGGGCCCAGCCACATGGGGCCAACTGATGCCGTACGGGCAGCTCACGAAATTAGGGCCCGTACTTTTATCCCTATGCACTATGGTACTTTTGATTTGTCAGACGAGCCACTGGGCGACCCATATCGAAGTCTTGCGGAGCTAAAAAAAGAGCCGCCCAATAGAGATCTTATCTATCTGGCGGCGGTGGGTGAGGTAGTTAATCTATAATTAGTTACCCGCAGCTTTTCTTGCCGCTTTCTCCTTTAAGTTCTTGCTAAGTTCATCAAAAGACTGAGCTACGTTCCGGAACGCGTTTTCGGTGGCTTTTACGCTTTCATCTTTCTTGATCGACCCTTTACGCAGAGCGTCCAGAATGGAGCAGATAGCCATACGGTTACTCACATATTCTTTATAAAATTCGTCGTTGACCTGCATTTTGCTCTGAGAAGCACCCTCTACTATACTTTTTAAGGACGAGGTTATCGCCAAGGGTGAAGCATCACCACGAGCAATCATCTCGTTGAGCTGCTGAGCATCTGAGCGGGCGGCATCCGACAGTCGGTTGGCTAGTTGTGCAAGTTCCGCTTCATTAAATTCCTTACCTACTACCAGCCAGTTCATTTTGTCCAGGGGGCACCCGTTCTCAAGGTCATTAGTAGTAGCGGCGGTGCGGGCAGTACTGCCACCTTTTGAGGTAGTAGTAGTAGGCTGGCTGCTCACACACTGGGTCAGGATCATGGCTAATCCTATCCAAAACGTATACACCGTAATCTGTTTCATGGCTTTTTTTATTTAATATCGTGTTTTGTGCCTTTACACATAAGTTAGATGATAAATATAATACAAGGTTTAAAACGTATAGTAGATATAGATGTTTAGGACTTACAAAAAAGCCGTCCCCGATCAGGGACGGCTTTTTTGTAAGTCCTATAAGTAATCACCCATTAAAACAGGGCGAAGCCCAGAGTAGCCTGCCACAGGTTGCTCTTACGTCCAAACTGTGATTGGGTCTGCTGGTTGCCATACTGAATGTTAACTACATCATTGAAGTTACCTTCGTACCGAACATCCAGACTCAGACGTCCAAAGTCAAAACCTACACCAGCCTGATATCCAAATGCAGTACGGTTATCAAGTACTTCCTGAGTATTATCACCGGTGTACTGGCGGAAACTATCGCTAATCTTACCATTATCAGACATACGGAACGTAGCTACCGGTCCAGCATTGATCCGGAAAGTTTTAGCAATACGTACCCCCAAGAGCAGTGGTACATCCAGATTAGTGAATCGTACGTCTACGTCGCCACTTGGATCAGTAACTCCGTTTTCATAAACACTGAATTTTCCCCCTTTTTGGGAAAGAAGTATTTCAGGCTGTACATAGAAATCACGACCAAAGCGCATAAATACACCACCAACAAAGCCAAAGGCACGATCAGACATGTCGCGGAAGTTAAAAGCAGTACCATTGTTGCTCAATGACAGATCATTGCCACGAATGTTGGACAAGTTAGCACCTGCTTTGATACCAAACCGGAAGAATGGATCCCAGGTATCATCATTAGCCTTATAGTTATTAGTGTTGGTACTGCTGCTATTGCTGCTACTGTTTTGGTCATAACCATAAGTAGTTGTAGTTACAGTCCGCGTAGTAACGCTATAGTTAGTAGCCGAACTGTCGACAGTTGTACTATCTTGAGATTGAGCAAATGTCCCGTAACTGATTAATGTGGAGAAAGCCACAGCGAATAATTTTTTCATAGCCATTTAAAATTTAAAGTGTGTTAAGAATGATTAGTTTGGTTTGATAGAAGTAGGAAAAAATCTATACCATACAGTAGAGTAACCTGCTAAATCTTGTAAAAAAGAAGGATGGGTAGCCGTTTCCCCATGAAGTTCTACATGTTTTTTGGTGGAGCAGATGAGGTGAAGGTAAGGCGGCAGTAAGAGTTTGTGGGCAAAAACGCTAATTTTGCGGCCACACTACCTATTGATTCTAACAATCAACGAAATAGAAAGAGCGAATGAGTGAATACAATCACCGCGAAATTGAGAGTAACTGGCAGAGGTTCTGGGATGAGAACCAGACCTACCGGGTAGATACCCAAACCGGTAAGCCCAAATATTATGTATTGGATATGTTTCCCTACCCATCCGGGGCGGGGCTGCACGTGGGGCACCCACTGGGGTACATAGCCTCCGATATCTACTCGAGGTACAAGCGGCTCAAAGGGTTTAATGTTCTGCATCCGATGGGCTTTGACAGCTTTGGCTTGCCCGCCGAGCAGTACGCCATCCAGACCGGACAGCACCCGGCTATCACTACTGAGCAGAATATAGCACGGTACATCGAGCAGCTCAAAAACATTGGGTTCAGCTATGACTGGAGCCGCGAAGTACGTACCTCTGACCCCGGCTACTACCGCTGGACGCAGTGGATATTCATGGAATTGTTCCGCAGCTGGTATAACAACGATACCAACAAGGCTGAGCCTATCGAAACCCTGCTGGCTCAATTTGAAGTAAAGGGGAATGGGCAAGTAAATGCCCCCTGTGATGAGGATACCCCCATCTTTACGGCTGAGGAGTGGCGGGTCATGAGCGAAGAAGAGCAATACCAGATCAGCCTCAAGTACCGCCTTACCTACGTAGCTGATGCGACCGTAAACTGGTGTGCGGGCTTGGGGTCGGTACTATCCAACGACGAGGTAAAGGATGGAGTATCTGAGCGGGGTGGTTTCCCGGTAGAGCAGAAGCTGATGCGTCAGTGGATGATGCGGATTACCGCCTACGCTCAGCGCCTGCTGGACGGGCTGGATGGACTGGACTGGACTGAATCACTGAAAGAGCAGCAACGCAACTGGATTGGACGCTCTGTAGGGGCGCTGGTGAAGTTCGCCGTAGATCAGCATCCTGATCGTACTATCGAAGTATTTACCACCCGTGTTGATACGATATACGGGGTGACCTTTATGGTACTGGCCCCTGAGCACGAGCTCGTGGCCGAGATCACTACACCGGAGCAGCAAGGTGAGATAGATGCCTACCTGGATCAGACTAAGAAGAAGTCGGAGCGGGACCGCATGGCTGATGTCAAGACGGTATCAGGTGCATTTACCGGTGCTTACGCGATCAATCCATTCAACGGAGAGAAAATACCTGTATACATAGCCGACTACGTACTGGCGGGCTACGGTACGGGAGCCGTGATGGCCGTACCCTCAGGCGATCAGCGCGACTGGAATTTTGCCCGTCATTTTGGGCTGCCTATAGTACCCATTCTGGATGCGCAGAAAGACACCGAGAAAGAAGCGGACGCAACCAAAGAAGGCCGCTACATCAACTCCGGCATAGTCAATGGCATGGGGTACAAGGAGGCAACTACCACCCTCATCAACTGGCTGGAAGAAAAAGGCCTGGGTAAAGGCAAGATCAACTACCGCCTGCGTGATGCGGTATTCAGCCGTCAGCGCTACTGGGGTGAGCCCGTACCTGTATACTATAAGGATGGGGTACCTTATCTGATCGAGGAGAGCGAACTGCCGCTGGAACTACCTGCTGTAGATAAGTACCTGCCCACCGAGTCGGGTGAGCCACCACTGGGCCGGGCCGAAGGTTGGAAGTACCAGAGAGAATACGAATATGAACTAAGTACCATGCCCGGATGGGCCGGCAGTAGCTGGTACTGGTACCGCTACATGGACCCTCAGAATGGGGAGAATTTTGCCTCCGATGAAGCGATTAACTACTGGCGCAACGTCGACTTATATATAGGAGGTACCGAGCATGCGACCGGTCACCTGTTGTACAGCCGCTTCTGGAACAAGTTCCTGAAAGACCGTGGCTATGTACCCGAGGAGGAGCCGTTCAAGAAGCTCATCAACCAGGGGATGATCCAAGGCCGGAGCAGCTTTGTGTACCGCGTCAAGAGCAACGACTACAGCAAGCCTGTATTCGTGAGCGCCGGACTGAGGGACCGCTACGAGGTAACACCGCTGCATGTAGATGTGAACATCGTAGAAAATGATGTACTTGATATAGAGAAGTTCAAAGCTACCCGATTGGATATAGCTGGTGAGAACGCCGAGTTTATCCTGGAAGAATCGGGGTCTCTGCAGGGCAAGTATGTGTGTGGGGTAGAGGTGGAGAAAATGTCCAAGTCGAAGTTTAACGTAGTTAACCCCGACGATATCGTAGTACGGTACGGAGCTGATACGCTGCGTCTGTACGAAATGTTCCTGGGACCCCTCGAGCAGGCCAAGCCCTGGAATACTAACGGCATCGATGGTACCTTCCGCTTTATCCGTAAGTTCTGGCGCTTGTTCTACAACGACAACGGGCAGTGGCTGGTAACCGAGGAAGCTCCCAAAGCCGAAGAACTGCGCGTGCTGCACAAAACGATCAAGAAGGTCGAAGAGGATATTGAGCACTTTTCATTCAATACCGCTGTGAGTGCCTTCATGGTATGTGTCAACGAACTGAGCAGCCTGAAGTGCCATAAGAAAGCCATCTTACAGGAACTGGTAGTACTGTTGTCATCCTACGCTCCCCATATCAGCGAAGAGCTGTGGGCGGCCCTGGGTAATGAGAAAGGTACCGTGTCCAAAGCTGACTTTCCGAAGTGGGAGCAGCAGTACGTGGTGGACGATGTATTTGAGTACCCGATCCAGATCAACGGGAAAGTACGTACTACGCTGCCTTTTGCCCTGGATACCGCACCGCCGGATATCGAAAAGGAAGTACTGGCCAACGAAATCGTACAGCGCTGGCTGGAAGGAAAAACCCCTAAGAAGGTCATCGTGGTACCAAAGCGGATTGTCAACGTAGTAATTTAGAAACAAAACAGGGAGAGGCTAGTCCTCTCCCTGTTTGCTTATTACCTCCCTTAATTCTCCACTTGTGAGTGGTTCACAACCTATCTACCTTGGCTCCTGATGGAAAGAGCTTCGGTAGTAACCAAATCTAATCTTTGATTATTTTGACCGGCCCGAAAGCTGCATACCAGTAATGGCGGCTTTCTGCTCGGGTGTATATTTCTTGCTTACAGTCAGACGATCCTTGCAGGGAGCCGGTGTTTCCTCGGCGGGTACCGAAGCCGGCAGGCTTTGAATGGCCTTCGTTGCGGCCGACTTATCGTCTAGTCGGGTAGATGTCTGAATGGTAGTAGTGTCCCTGGAAGTGTTATCGGCGTAAGCCGCAGATGTACTCAGGACCGGAGTACTAAGCGCTAAAGCGCAGGCGAAGATTTTTACTAGATTTTTCATGGCTTTTAAATTTTTCTTTTGGCTAATAGTATTGTCTTAATCGACTTTACAAAGGTATATCAGTAATCAGAATTGTATTTTAATAAGTAAATGAACGGATAAGGTGTTGGATAAACGGACGTTATCATATGAGTAATGGTATTGGGTCTGATAACGTCCGCCCTATGTCCGGTCGGTTTACTCAATCGTCAGCTTGCGCTGTATTACCTGTTTTTGGCTGGTTATAGCAAAGGATTTTACCTCTACCTCTCCGTTACCTACTATTTCCAGCGTATAGTCTCCTTCGCTCAGGTCACTCAGATCGTACCTGAAATAGTGCTTAAGATGCTTCTTTCCTACAAGTTCCTTGGATAGTATGTCGCCCTTGGCATTACGGATCACAACAGTAGTAGGGATGTTACTATTCTTGACCAGAGTCACAGCCAGTTTGCCGTCAATGGTAGTATAAACACCCGTTGCGAATGAAGTAGGCTTAGCGGCTTCTTTATCAGGACCGGCAAATGCTACAGAAGTACTAAGTGCTAAGGCACAGATCATGGTTTTGAAGATAGTTTTCATGGCTTTATATAGTTTTAAAAGTGGCTAATAATTGTCGTTATTGACTGTACAAATATATAGGCATAACGAGGTACTTTGTATTGCATAGTACACGAATGGAGACTGAAAAGGATGAGTGGTACTGAAGGATATATTGATGGAATCTGGTCCTGAAGCTTTTTTAGCCCCCGGTTCAAGGTGAAAACAATACCTTTGTAACTATACCTTTTATCTGGGAGGAGCTAACAGTTTTTATTCATACTACTATATCCATGCATAGAAGTAACTCGATCATTACGGAACAGGAGGTAAGAGTGAAGTAGCTTGTATGCTGGTTCGGGATAATGAGATTACACTACTTGACTGGAATGAACTACATCACTAGCAAGTAGCAAAACATAAAAAGTCATTGTATTTATTTAAAGTTGATTGCTCCTAATGAAGTTTTTAAAGTCTTTCCTGATTGCCGCTTTTGCGCTTGGTATCAGCGCCTGTTCACCCCGTACCTATGTACATGTAGATAACCTGGCTGAGTACCTGCACTACCAGCCGGGCAAAAAGCCGCAGATCAGTGCCCACCGTGGTGGTGGGGATTACAACGGATATCCCGAAAACTGTATCGAATCCTTTGCTTTTCTGGCGCGCCGGATGCCCATCGTGATCGAAACGGATATAGCCATGACTCGTGACAGTGTACTGCTTATGATGCACGACGATACTTACGAACGTACCACCACCGGCACCGGCAGGGTATCGGATCAGGACTGGGAGTACGCCCAAACGCTGTACCTGGAGGATAACAAAGGCACCCGCACCCGCTACCGGATACCTACCCTGGATGAAGTACTGAAGTGGGGCAGGGGCAAGGTTGTATATACGCTGGATGTCAAGCGCAGTGTACCGCTGCATAGGGTGGTGGAGGCCGTACAACGAGCCGGGGCAGCCGACTACGCCGCCATCATCACCTATTCGGTGCAGCAGGCCGAACTGGTACATCGTTTGGATCCTTCCCTGATGATATCCGTAACTATTCGTAACAGGGATGAGTACCAGCGTCTGCACGAGGCTGGCGTACCTGACAACCGGATGGTGGCATTTGTAGGTACCCGTGAAGCGCCTGCCGAACTCTATGATTTCCTACATAAGAAGGGCATCATGTGTATTCTGGGTACGCTGGGTAACCTAGACAAAATGGCCATTGCCCGTGGTGATGAAGTGTACGTAAAGTTCGTGGAGAACGGAGCAGACATCCTGTCTACCGACCGCCCCATCGAAGCTGGGCGTGTACTTGGGCTGGTGAAGTAAAGTAGTGTAGAAGGAGAAAATAGAAAAAGGAGGAAGGTAGCTATAGTGGTACCTTCCTCCTTTTGTTTATTCCAGCGCCTGGAGCAGATCTACCAGGTGATCCATTTGCTTTAAGTTCAGGTTTTTGTCCCTGACTACGGCGCGGGCGGTTTTTTGCTGTTCCGGAAGCCGGGACAGGATGTACTTTTCGTTGAGGCGGATGGGGATGAGGTCATCGTTCTCCATGTGCAGCATCAGCGCTTCTATCTTAAAGTATTCAAAGTCATATTTAATGGCATCGTTGTAGCCATTTCTTTCAATCCTGTCCAGACGGGCTTTGTGCTGTTTGACGAGGCTGATCTTTCCTTTATGGATCAATTCAAAGTAATGGTCTTTGATTTTGACAAACTCCCGGTTGTTTATCCAGAATTGGGTAGGTGTTACCCTCATCTCCTTTCCTTCCCAGTGTACCACCAGGTTGTCTTCCATGACATCGTAGTTGAGGTGTACGTGTAGCTTTTTGCCGTTGTCAAGCTGGATATGCCCTTTAGGCCATCCGTTATAAAGAAATGCAGAGCCCTTGATGGCTATGGTGTGAGAGCCTCCATCCTGCGAATTCCGGTTGTAGTCGTGGTTTTGGCCAATGAAGTTGTAGTAGTGTATATCTGTAAGCGAATCGTACGCTACTTCTTTAGTACGTTGAGCTAAGGCAGTTTTCAGGCCTGAAAGCAGCAACAGTAACACGAGCACATGTAACACTTTCATGACGTTTTAGATTTATTTCTTCTTCGGGTATACTAGCAGTAAGCCATTCAAGTACAGCTATTTGATAAACTAATGAGTAGTTGAAATGGCTACTCTAAGATACAAAATTTTCTTAGAATAATATAGATCCAAAAGCAAAAGCGCCTTCTTTAAAGTAGGCGCTTTTGGTAACATGGGTGACACTATATTATAATGATCAGGCCTCTTCGGTCCGGTTGATAACTACTTTAGGCTTGCGACGGGGCTTTTTCATGGTCACGTCGTAGAGGTCAGTACGGCGGTCCTTCATAGTCTGTACCGAGCCGTGCTCGTGCAGTTCCTTCAGCTGGAACAGATCCACGTCCGCAATCAGCATCATTTCTGTATTAGGCGTAGCCTCAGACTTGATGGCATTGGTTGGAAACTGGAAGTCAGAAGGCGTAAATACCGCCGACTGCGCGTAGTGAATATCCATGTTCTCTACGCCCGGCAGGTTACCTACACAGCCCGATATAGCCACGTAACATTCGTTTTCGATGGCCCGCGCCTGTGCGCAGTTCCTGACGCGCATGTACCCGTTCTGGGTATCAGTCAGGAAAGGTACAAACAGGATTTCCATGCCCTGCTTACCCAGCAGACGACTCAATTCCGGAAATTCTACGTCATAACATATCACCAGCCCGATTTTGCCACAGTCGGTGTCGAATACCTGTACATCGTCGCCACCCACCATACCATAGTGACGTACCTCATTGGGTGTGATGTGAATCTTGCGGTACTCTTCAAAGGTACCATCCCGACGGTAGAGGTAAGCTGCATTATAGAGCTGTCCGTTGTCCATCAGCGGCATACTGCCCCCCACAATATTCACATTGTAGGAGATGGCGAATTCTTGCATTTTATTTCTAACCTCCTCCGTATAGCTAGCAAGTTGTCGGATGGCCTGGGGCTCGGGCAGGTAGTTAAATTCAGCCAGCAGAGGCATATTATAAAACTCAGGGAACAGGATAAAGTCCGCTTTGTAGGAGCTTACCGCATCCACAAAGAACTCTACCTGATCATAAAAAGCCTGAACGTTATTAAATGTACGCATCTGCCATTGCACTACTCCGATCCGGATAATAGAGTCGGAGGGATTGGTGCGGTTCTTATCAGGCTGGAAGTAAATATTGTTCCATTCCAGCAGCGTGGCAAACTCCTTAGACTCGGTATCTCCGGGCAGGTAGTTCTTCAGTACTTTCCGGACGTGAAAATCATTGGCCAGCTGGAAAGTCAGCGTCGAATCATATATTTCCCGCCGCTTTACTTTTTCTATGTACTCCTTAGGAGTCAGTTCATTAGAGTAGGTGTTATAGTTGGGTATACGTCCACCCGCTACGATACTGCGCAGGTTCAGGCGCTCACATACTTCTTTACGGGCATCATACAGGCGTCGTCCCAGGCGCAAATCGCGGTAGCCGGGATGTACAAATACCTCAATACCATAGAGTACATCGCCCTTGGGGTCATGGGTGCGGAAGCTATAGTTACCCGTAATCTCCTGGTACGTGTGCTCGTCCCCGTATTTATCATATTTAACAACAATGGATAAGGCACAGGCTACTACTTTGCCATCCACCTCCACACATAATTGTCCTTCCGGAAATTTATCCAGCAGGATATCTATTTTGTTTTCGCCCCAGTACTGTCCACCTATGCCCCGGTAGGCTTCAATCATTGAGGATTTTAGGTCTTGATAATCTTCCTTTGTAAGGTTTCTGGTTATAATCTTCATAAATGCAATGTATTGATATTGTGTGGTTTTACTTCTTTAATGCATCATTTGGTAGCTACTTGCCCTGGTAGTAAGGTAAGAAAAAAGCCAGAAGGAAAATGCAAAAAATGGATCTGGGATTAAACAGCTCTTCTTTGCTGAGATGTATTGTTAGCAGGTGTCAGTAAAACAATACAGGTAAAAGAGAGAGGGCAGAAATCACAAACAGTAAAACTGTATTTCTTCAAATATAACAATAAAAGCCGTAACGAAGGTTTCGCTACGGCTGTAAAAGTAATGTTGCCAGGTAGAATGCAACTACATGGCGAGCTGGCGGAAAAGGATAGATCTATACTTTTTGCAGACGCTTTTCCATCTCTTCCAGGTGCTCGTCGGTGAAGTCCAGGTGCGTAACAAAGCGTACCAGATGCTTACCAAAGGGGACTGCCCTGATCCGTAGCATTTCGAGCCGACGTACGTAGTCCTCGGCCGTGATGGTTTCGGGTAGTTGTATAATGACAATGTTGGTATCAATAGGGTAGATATCCTCTACTTGGGATTTCTGACGGAACATGTCGCCAATGGTCCGGGCGCGGGCATGGTCTTCTTTCAGGCGGTCCACGTGGTGATCGAGTGCATAGATACCCGCCGCGGCCAGGTACCCGGCCTGACGCCAGCCACCCCCCATAGATTTACGGAAGCGACGGGCTTTCTTGATAAAGTCTGTCTTGCCCAGCAGCAGCGACCCTATGGGGCAGCCCAACCCTTTGGACAGACAGATACTGATCGAGTCAAACTCCAGTCCGTACTGAGCGGGTGATTCACCCGTTTCGACCAGAGCGTTGAACAGACGCGCACCATCCAGGTGCAGGGGTAGGTTATAGGCGTCGCAGACCCGGCGAATGGCTCTGATCTCTTCCAAATCGTAGTAGGAGCCTCCTCCCTTATTCATGGTATTTTCGAGCGACACTAGCCGCGTAACAGCCGCGTGTACATCATCCGGATTGTTGATGGCATCCTTCACCTGACGGGCGTTGAGTCGTCCCCGGTCTCCATCCAGCAATCGTACCGAAGAGAACGAATTCTGCATGATACCTCCGCCTTCGTACAGGTATATATGCGAAAGCTTGTCACAGATGACTTCACTGCCGGGTTGCGTATGTACTTTGATGGCCAGCTGGTTGGTCATGGTACCTGAGGGACAGAACAACGCCGCCGACATACCGAAGAGGCGAGCCGCTTTTTCTTCGAGGGCATTGACGGTAGGATCATCTCCGAGTACATCATCACCTACCTCAGCCGCCCACATGGCTTGCTGCATCTCGGGGGTAGGTCGGGTGATGGTATCGGAGCGAAGATCAATCGTTATCATCTAAATTATCCTGTTTAGTTAATAAAGTGTAGTAACCAGAACTTATTAAACCACAAAGAACGTACTTAGTCAGGTAACATCCGCTCATCCTTTATATTTTGCTATTCCTACGTGGAATTTTTAAATTGCTCACTATTTACTTCGACGTGTATTCATCTACCATTTTCAACTATATATAATGGCAGCAATTACCTTAACCATCAACGGCAAGTCGCACGAAATGGACGTTGATCCACGGATGCCGCTTCTATGGGCCATCCGCGATGTAGCGGGCCTGAAGGGGACCAAGTTTGGGTGTGGTATCTCCCAGTGTGGTGCCTGTACGGTCCATATCGACGGCAAACCGTCACGTTCGTGCTCCTACCCGGTGCAAGCCGCCGCCGGTAAGAAGATCACTACCATTGAGGGTATTGGCAGTGAGGATAATCTGCACGCGGTGCAGAAGGCCTGGATCGAAGAGCAGGTACCCCAGTGTGGGTACTGCCAGTCCGGCCAGATCATGAGTGCGGTAGCTCTGCTGGAAAGCAAGCCCAAGCCCACTGACGAAGACATTGATAATGCTATGAGCGGTAACATATGCCGTTGTGGTACCTATCAGCGCGTACGTAAAGCAATCCATTCAGCAGCAGCAAACAAGAAAGGCAATGGCATCACAGGTAAATAAGAGAGCAGAAAACGCAACGCGCCGCGATTTTATGAAGATCGCCGGGCTGTCAGGAGTAGGCCTTATGCTGGGCTTTACTACGAAGGCCAACGGAGCCGTAGCCTCAGTAGTCAACATCAGTGAGCAGGCACCAGCTGCCGTACTGTCATTCGAGCTTCTCCCTTTTGTGGTTATCGATAACGCCGGAGGTATCACCCTCATCAACCACCGCCCTGATATGGGACAGGCTACCTGGCAGGCGGTACCGATGATGATCGCCGAAGAGCTGGAAGTAAGCCTGGATCAGATCAAAATACAGCAGTCCGACGGATTACGTAAGTATGGTGGTCAGTTATCGGGTGGTAGTAGTACCGTCCGTACCGGCTGGGGGCGTCTGCGTCAGGCCGGAGCCGCGGCTCGTGAGATGTTCGTACAGGCCGCTGCCACGCGCTGGAATGCTAATAAGGCCGACTGCTACGCCAAGGAAGGCAAAATATACCACAAACCTACCGGCAAGAGCTTAACGTACGGAGAGCTGGTGGAGGATGCTTCCAAACTGGTAGTACCGAAGGACATCCCTCTGAAAGCCAAGAAAGACTTCAAAGTACTGGGTAAGTCGCTGCCTCGTCCCGAAGTACCTTCCAAGGTAACGGGCCAGGCTCAGTTCGGGATGGATGTGGAGGTACCCGGTATGCTGTTTGCTTCGATCGAGCGCTGCCCGGCCATCCACGGCAAGGTAGTTTCGATTGATGATACCAACGCCAAAAAAGTAGCCGGTGTAAAGATGGTAGTAAAGGCTGAACGCCCGCTGCCCTACAAAACGCTGGAAAGTGTAGCCGTACTGGCCGACAACTATTGGGCGGCCCTGCAGGGACGCAAAGCGCTGAAGATACAATGGGATAATGGCAACTATCCTGCCGAGATGACTACCGACAAGTACTTTGCTCAGCTACGCGAAGCAGCTAAGAAGGAGGCCCCATCGTACAGCAACATAGGCAATGTTAGTGAGGCCATCGGTAAGGCCGCCAAGAAGCTGGAAGCTCAGTACGAGACTCCCTTCCTGGCCCACGCGCCGATGGAGCCGGAAGTAGCCGTCGCCCACGTAAAGGAGGACGGTACTTGCGAAATATGGGCTCCGGTACAGGGACCCGACGGAGCCATCGAGCAGGTGTCGCAGTACTTGGGTATTGCTCCCGAGAAGATGAAGGTGAATGTACCTTTCCTCGGTGGAGCTTTTGGTCGTAAAGCTTATCTGGATTTTGTGCTGGAAGCCGTTAACCTATCCAAGCAGGCCAAGGCTCCCGTAAAGGTAGTCTGGACGCGGGAGGATGATATCCAGCAGGGACCCTACCGCCCGGGTATGCTCAGCGCTATGCGTGGTGGGGTAGATGCTAATGGTAATATCGTTGCTTTTGAGCATACGCTCATTGGTGAGTCTATATCCGGTCAGGTATTCAAGAGTTTTCCCGAAGGTAAGCCCGATCCCTGGGCGGGTGAAGGCATCAGCCACGAGGAGAGTCCTTATGCTTTCCCCAACGCCAAAGTAGGCTTTACCCGCGTTACCACCGATATCCCTATCGTATGGTGGCGCTCGGTGTACGCGTCCAACAGTGGTTTCGGTCACGAGTCGTTTGTAGATGAACTGGCTCACGCCGCCGGGAAAGATCCGCTGGCGGTACGCATGGAACTTATGAAGGACCAGCCTCGCTTCCTGAATGTACTCAAGACGCTGGGGGAGAAGTCCAACTGGAACCAGAAGCTACCCGCCGGTATGGGTAAAGGTATAGCCATTACCAAATCATTTGGCAGTATCTGTGGCCATGTGGTCTATGTGAAGAAGGAAGGTACCGGCGTAAAGATTGACCGTGTAGTGTCGGTGATTGACTGCGGTATGTACGTCAATCCGGATAATATCCGCGCTCAGACCGAAGGTAACATCGTAATGGGAATTTCGGCGGCTACCAAGCCCGGTATCACCTTTGCTGATGGTAAGGTACAACAGTCCAACTTCCACCAGTACCGCGTACTGCGGATGAATGAGATGCCTAAGGTGGAGATCCATATCATCGAAAACGAAGAAGCGCCCGGTGGAGTAGGAGAGCCCGGACTACCGCCCGTGGCCGCCGCCCTTTGTAACGCTATATTCTCGGCTACCGGTCAGCGCATCCGTAAGTTGCCCTTTGATCTTTCAAAGCTTAGTTAGGTGTTAGCTAATAGCTATTAGCCGTTAGCATCTAAAAATTAGAATAGAGTAAAGTATATAAAAAGAGAGCGGCCAATCCTACTGTGGGATTGGCCGCTCTCTTTTGGTAGGGTAGGTACATTAACTCAATGTATTCTAGCTTACACCTAATACCTAACAACTAAAATCTATATCTTCTCGTCAGGATCTGATTCTTTGGCAGCCAGCATATCCTGCTTAGAACCATTCACATCCATGGCTTCCATGCGTCCGATGATATCTTCTTTAGCGGCCTGGAAGGCCATCCGGTACTTCTTGCCGACTGGTTCAGCCAGTGGGAGCTTTTCTTTCAGGGCATCTACCTGCACACCATTCTTCCAGAAGCGGTAGCATAGGTGAGGTCCGGTAGAAAGACCTGTACTACCAACGTAGCCAATCGTTTGTCCCATGACCACGCGGGAACCCCGGCGAATACCTTTTGCAAACTTCGACATATGCAGGTACTGTGTGGTGTAGGTCTTGTTGTGCTTAATCTTAACGTAGTTGCCATTCCCGCTTGAATAACCTGCTTCTACAACTACACCATCGCCAACGGTACGGATAGGAGTACCCCGGGGGGCTGCAAAGTCAGTACCTAAGTGCGCTTTGAATATCTTCTGTACTGGATGGAACCGACTTTTGGTGTAGCGGGAGCTGATACGGCTGTATTCAACCGGTTCTTTCAGAAAAGCCTTTTTGAAGCTTTTGCCGTCCTGGTCGTAGTAGCTGAGGCCGTTGCCCTGATCAATGCCGATGGCGTACATCTGCTGGCCCTTATGCTCGATAAAAGCACCTTTCAATTCACCCTGCTCGATAGTTTTGCCATTGACCTGTTTTTCTTCAAAGATCAGTTTGAAGGTATCTCCCGCCTGGATACGGTTCAGGTCCAGACGCCAGCCGTAGATATCCGCCAGCTTATTCACCAGTTGAGCCGAGCCTCCGGCTTTCAGTACAGACTGGTAGAGAGAGCCCCTGATCTCACCGACCAGTTCGCGCTCTACTACTTCTACTTCGCGCTGGTGTTTGATTACGTTAAGACTGTCACGCAGATCATAGATGACATAGTGTACATCATCCGGCTCATAGATAAAATATTGAGCCGTACGGGCTGCATCTTGGGCGTGCAGCAGTGTGAAATTACGGCGGGGGCGGATGTTTCTTACATTAAATACCTCTTTGGCTTTCTGGGCCAGCTCATGAACCGTAGCCGGGTCAATGTTGTAAGCGGCCAGTATGGTTGAGATGGTTTCTCCCGATTTTACTTCACCTTCCACGATAGACAAGGAGTCGGTGCGAATACCATACACTACCGGAGCCGGCTTTCGGGGGGGCGGAGCGGCGGGCTTAGGTACCACCACAACTTCGGGCTCTTCGGATTGAAAAACAGGGCCGCTAAAATCGAATAAAATAGATTGAGCGGCAGTAAAAATGAAGAGGGATACTAAGGCAACTACAAGGGCAAGACCTTTACTACGTCTGATCATCACAAAAAAATCCTGGGGTTACACTTGGGTTCACTGGCCGCAAAACTACCACTTAAAGAGTTTACAAAAAATTAAAATTTGCACAATAATCTGATTGTTAATTAGTTGCATTGCATGTAACTTTGATATATTAAAGATAAAATTGTAGAATAGTAACTATAACGTTTACATTTTCAGGTACTTTACTGTCAGAAGGTATAGAAAAGAGTCAGTATTACTCAAATCAGGAGAAAGCGTTTGAGTAAGCTTTTAGACGGAAAGGGAGGAGAGTACTATGTCTTATTTAAAGTTAAATTGTAGGTAATTTTCTAAGAGGGTAACCAGGAATAAAGCCGTCCTTTTACTTAAAATATTTTCAAGAGCAGCCCCTGTGAAGCAGACGTAGCTCCTTGTATGTATTCTGTCCTACCCAATGTATATAGACTCCAATGGAAAGAAGACCCTTTATAAAGCTATCGTCGACGGTTACTGCCGGAAGTACCCTGGTGCCGGTTACTGACTGGTTTTCGGCTGACCCCCTGAAGAATTGGGCCGGAAACATAACGTACAGCACCTCTAATGTATCTTATCCTGGCTCGACTGAAGAAGTAAAGGAACTGGTCAGGAAACTTCCTAAGCTGAAAGGGCTGGGTACCCGCCATTGTTTTAACCGGATTGCCGATAGCCGGGAGCATCTGCTTTCGACCCGGGAGCTGAATAAAGTGGTTGAGCTGGACGCAAAAGCCGGTACTGTTACGGTAGAGGGAGGCATTAAGTACGGCGAACTGGCTCCTTACCTGCACGAAAAAGGCTATGCGCTGCCCAACCTGGCTTCGCTACCCCATATATCAGTGGCGGGCTCCGTTACCACCGGTACCCACGGCTCCGGCGTAGCCAACGGTAACCTGGCTACATCGGTAGTTGCGCTGGAACTGGTGGATGCCGAAGGCCAAGTCCATCAACTGTCAAAAGAGAAAGATCCGGATCAATTTGATGGTGCAGTAGTTGGACTGGGTGCCTTGGGAATCATCACCAAAGTGACGCTGGCGCTGCAGCCTACTTTTCAGATGCGGCAGTATGTGTATGAGCAGTTGCCGATGGATCAGCTCAAAGACAACTTTGAAGCGATAGTCTCCGCCGGATATAGTGTCAGCCTCTTTACCGATTGGCGCACTGATAAGGTGAACGAAGTCTGGATCAAGTGCAGGGAGGAGGAAGGAGAACGTTACGCAACAAAAACGGACTTTTATGGAGCTAAAGCCGCAACCCGGCACCTGCACCCGATTGCCGAACTATCCGCCGAAAACTGCACCGAACAGATGGGCGTTCCTGGTCCTTGGTACGAGCGGTTGCCGCACTTCAAAATGGGCTTTACGCCCAGCAGCGGGGTAGAGTTACAGTCGGAGTACTTTGTGCCGCGCCAGCAGGCGATGGAGGCGATCCAGGCGGTAGCCCGACTGGGCAAACAAGTCAGCCCTCACCTCCTGATTTCGGAAATACGGACCATTGCGGCCGATACACTCTGGATGAGCCCCTGCTACGGGCGGCCCAGCGTTGCCATCCATTTTACCTGGAAACAGGACTGGCCGGCAGTGAGTAAACTTCTGCCAATTATTGAAAAGGAGCTGGCACCTTTCGGAGCCCGGCCCCATTGGGGTAAGCTGTTTACAATGGCTCCTGACGTACTAGCGGCTCGCTATAAGCGATTGCGGGAATTCAAAAAGCTGGTGAGTCAGTACGACCACCAAGGGAAGTTCAGGAATGAGTTTCTGAATACCACTCTTGCTTTACAATAACTACACTACAGACTGTATGCAGTAGCTAGAACTGATGTGCAGGAGTACCTTTAATAAGTATAACTTCAGGTAGCACCCAATATAGAATAAGACAGTATCCTATTAATTAAAATTCAACTTTGTTAGTAGTACGTTGATTTGTGACATTTGACGTACTTTTAAATATTATTTGGTAGCTACACACTACTCTGAAACGCTCTTATTGAATGGAAGTATTCTAAAACACTTGCACTAGAACTCATGTACTGGTGCAGGTTTTGCCTTTTCTATATCTTCTAAGTAGTCCAGCATTTTCTGAAAATCTGTATTTGTGGAAATCGTATCCGCAAACTCATGTAATTCGTCTGGAGTCATAGCCACGCCTATTATATTACCGCTACTCATTTCTTCTCCAAAATACAGTGCGTTATATTCTTGATAATACATATAGAACATACATAGACCACTGGTGTGCGCAACAACATCGTAATGTTTTCTTTGAAACCAACTGTCTTCTACCATGCCACTAAGCGCTTTCAAACTTTGTGCAGAGGCTTTGTCACAATCCTTTACTGGCACATATTGAATGTGGCTTGTTTCAAATTTGTACCATAAAAAGGCAAGTGTGAAGAAAAGCAAAAAGCCGAGCGTAACTCGTTTTAATAACTTCCGATTCAAGCTTATCATTTAGTGATTTCTATGAGTCTACGAAAGATGCCATTCCCCCAATAGGTAGTGTAAGAAGATAGTTCCTGATCATACTTCAACTGATCGTTGAACCACACCTTGCTGCTCCGAACTGACTGAGGCATTCGTTAAATCTAGCTGCGAATAGTATCCTCGTCACCCTTTCGCCACTGAATGTAGGTAGTCGTTACTTCCTGGTTCAGCGTTCCATCATGAAGAAAAATACGAATGAAGTATTCATCAATGGATTCGTTACGCATTACTGCAAAATGGCGCGGGGAAGAAAGGTTAGGGTAATACTGCTCTACCTTCTGTCCATCAACGAGGTAGTACAGCCGGATATCATCAGGATTATAATGATTTGGCGTGGAGGGATCTAATAAATTCAGGCCTAGTGTATCTTTAACAATGAGGTGGATCTGCGCGTCTAGATCGATACCAGATATTACTGGCTCTTTGCAAGATGTGAATAGGAGTATGGAAAGGGCGACAAAGAAAAAGGGATATCTCAATAGCTTAGATGGCTTCAATTATAGTTTTATAAATTCCTGTTACAATTTCGCCAAGTACTTCAATTAAAAAGTCACTTCCCAAACCATCCATAAGATTTAACGATACATTAAAATTGCTGTTTGCTATTGATTAGTGCATTGGGTTGTCAATTCTGTTTTTAACTCCAAGATGTTTTGGATAAAATAGTGTCAGTCCAAGCGGCGGTCCTGTCCGCTCAGCCTGCCAGTAGCTACAAGCTAACTCATTTGGTACTAATTGAATTATCCATAATAATGCACCTACTCATTCACGACCAGCGTAGTAATCGAGCGCGGAGGCAGGCTAATGGCCTGATTTAGTTTTCCGCCCGGAAAGGGCTTCATGTTTTCGTCGGGATCAGCTGTGGTAACGTAGCGGGTATAGGTAGTACCTTTCTTACTATTCTTTACATCCAGTTGCAGGCTTCGGGCCTGCGGTTCATAATTAATAGCTACCACTACCAGTTTACCTTTTTCTCCCGCAAAAGCCGATACCATCACCTGCTGTGCTGCTTCTACGGCGGTTAGGTTATCGTTCCGCTGGGTCAGTACCCGGTGCATGCCCGGCCTTACAAACAGGCTATAATGCCCGAGGGCCCAGAGGTTTTTTGTCTGGGAGAAGGTACCGTCCGTATGGTCACTATTCGGTTGCAGGGCTATGAGGTAGTACCGGGTATCAAATTCAGCCCGTCCAGGTTCAAAGGCGTTCCAGAACTGCCAGGCCCCGGCGTTGGCTACGGTTAGGTCCTGGTGGATGATCTTGGCCAGAAACAGACCGCAGTCCATGGCGGAGCGTCGGGCCTTGGTACCTTCCCGGAAGCCGTCGGCCAGCATGGAGTACTCCGATTGCCAGAATCTGACCCCATACTTCGACGCCGTATCAGCTACCTGTTGTCGGATGGCTACTATGGCGCTGTCGCCGTTATCAGTAAAGTAGCTGTGGCCCACCACTAGCTTACGTAGATGGTTCAGACTGCTTAGATTCAACGGGCTGTTTTTGCCGTAAAAATGCTGGATTTGTCGCGAAGTACCTGAGGTACCCCCGTACAGGAAATTGAGCTGGGCGGCTTCGGGGGCAATGATCTGAGCAGACAGTTTTTTTCGTTCCAGCGACTGATCCAGCGCCTTTACTACTCGCGCTATTTCTTCATTTCGCCAGGGGCTGCCTTCCTGCTTGGCTTCCCCGATTTTGCCGGTCCAGTCCCACTGGGGCTCATTGACCGGGCTGATGTACTGAAACTTTAACCCTTCTGCTTCGTAATGATGAAGTACCTCCGTCAGAAAATTGGCGAAGGCATCGTACTTGTCATCTTTCAGGTTGGAGCGGTAGTCTTTTTCCGTTTTAAAACCCAGACCGTTCTTGGTGTACTGTACCGGTGGCGTGTTTGAGAAGGCAATGAGATTTTCCACGCCATAGTGCTTCGCTTTTTTAAGAAACCAGGTATAGCCTACTTGTTTGTTCCAGTCGTAGGTGCCATCCTCATTCAGAAAGCCCTCCACCCGACGGTTCACGTCCCTGATGCCGCTGCTGTCGCCCTGCTCGGCTGTCCCCCCGCCGATGTTGAAGCGCCAGGCCGATAGCCCAATACCCCTGGGGTTGCCCTTTGTGTCACGTTCCCGGCTGAAAAGCAATTCGGCAATTCGTTCTCGCTTCTCGGCCGGCCAGTGTTTGCCGATGCCTTCGGCGTACCAGCAGCCCGCGGCTCCGAAATTATCAATCAGCTGAGCCCGTTTCTTTGGGTCAATAGTAATAACCAGTGGTTTCTGACTTGCTTTTTGTGCCTGGCTTACTTGTGTAGAAAGAGCAGTAAAGACTACTAAAGATAGGATAAAGTACTTTTTCATGAATTTGGTAAATGGGGAGTAGACGGACCGGCTTTGGTCAGGTAGTCGGCTTCAGGAAGAGGCAATAATCCACCACGACTACTCGTATACGACTTCTTCCCGGTTGTATTTCTGCCGGTATTGAACGGGTGAGAGCCCCGTAATTTTCTTGAAAGTAGTTCGGAATGCCTTCGGGTCTGTGTAGCCTACGTTGTACATCACTTCGTTGATGTGCTCGCGCGACGTCTCCAGGCTCATCTTGGCCGCTTCTATCTTTACCCGCTGTATGTATTCTACGATCGAATTGGCCGTAGCCTTCTTGAACCGGCGTTCCAGGTTGCGGCGGCTCAGTGCCAGCCGATCGGCCAGTTCTTCTACGGTAATGCGCTCCTGATAGTTTTGCTCAATGAATTCCTGAGCAGCTTTGATCTCGAGGTCCTCGTGGTCTTTCTGCCCATTAAAAATCACAAAGGGCGACTGGCTGCGGCGCTCAATGTCGATCTGGAAAGCCTTGGACATAAATACGGCCACATCACGTCCCACGTACTTCTCGATCAGGTACAGGATCAGGTTAAGGTACGAGAAGGCACCGCCGCTGGAGTAGATACCCAGTTCGTCGGTAATGATCCGGTCCTGCACCAACTCCACATCCGGGAACATCCGGCGGAAGTCATGGGCCGCCATCCAGTGCGTGGCACATTTGCGACCATTGACCAGGCCCGTAGTAGCCAGCAGAAAAGCACCCACGCACAGACTGGCCACCTCGGTACCTGCCTGGTGCTGGCTGACGATCCAGGGGATAAAGCCCTCATTGGCTTCCAGCGTTTTGACCATATCTCCATCCAGCGCCGGAATGATGATCAGGTCGGTATTGGTGACCTCACTGATCAGCAGATCTGTATTTACGGTATAAATACCCCCGGCTACGGTCACTTCGCGGGCTAGTCCTACCAGTTGTACGTCAAACATGGCAGGAGCTCCCTTACTTTTGAGTAGCTTATTGACTTCGGTAAGTACCTGTCGGGGGCCTTCGACGCTACCTAGAATAGCGCCCTGTGGAACAAGGATGGAGATGTGTTTCATAGGCTCAAATCTATCCAAAAAAGTTGTCGCAATCAACCCCTCAATTGCCGTACTGACACCCCTTTTAAAAAGCTGAATAGCTATAAGTTTGTACTATCCAAACCAGAGAAAGTGTATAGCTGATCTGAGAGTTAGGGATTTTGTACAAAAGAAAACTTTAACTAAACCTTTTAGAATAATGGAAGCAGTAACCGAAACTATGCGTGGTGTAGAAGCACAGGAATTTATAATCACTCGTGTTCTGGATGCTCCGCGCGAGCTGGTATTCAAGGTGTGGACGGAGCAGGAGCATCTGGTCGAGTGGTGGGGACCTAAGGGCATGAACCTGGCTGTGTCAAAGTTAGAGCTATACCCCGGTGGTATGTTTCATTATAACATGGAAGCTCCCAATGGTATGAAAATGTGGGGGCGATTCATCTATCTTGACATCCTGGCTCCTGAGCAGATTCTGTATATCAGTTCTTTCTCGGATGAGGAGGGAGGTCTCGCCCGTGCCCCATTCAGCGCAACCTGGCCGATGGAAGTTCACAATTCGCTTACACTGAAAGAGGAGGGGGGCAAAACAGTCCTGACTCAGAGAAGCATACCCATCAATGCTACGGAGGAGGAGCAAAGGACATTTCAGGGGATGCACAAGTCGCTGGAACAGGGTTTTAACGGCACCTTCGAGCAACTGGAAGCGCATCTGGATAGTGTGCTGAATTCTTAATCACAAACTATCGCTTCTGAATAGTGGAATACTATCTATCATTCTATATTTAATTTCTAATTCCTAAACCAACTACTACCATGGCTACCGTTAACACCTATCTCAACTTCAAGGGCAACACCGAAGAAGCCTTCAACTTTTATAAAACCGTATTTGGAGGTGAATTCCTGGCCTTACAGCGGTTCAAAGATACCCCGGAGGCGGGTAGACTACCAGCTGAAGATCAGGACAAAATCATGCATGTAGCCTTGCCCATCGGAGCTGGCAATGTACTCATGGCCACTGATGCTCTGGAATCCATGGGGCACTCTCTTACGGTTGGTAATAACTTCTCTATATCCATTAATGCCGATAGTGAGTCGGAGGCCGATCAGCTATTTGGTCGACTGGCTGAGGGAGGACAGGTAACGGTACCACTCGAGAAAGCTTTCTGGAATGCCTACTTCGGTATGGTGACGGATAGATTCGGTATTCAATGGATGGTCAACTACGATTACAACTCGCAGAATTAATTAAATATAAAGATTTACTCCATTTTGCAGCCTGCTTACAAGCGCATCATGCTACCTTGTACGCAGGCTTTTTGCTGTCAAAACTTTTAATTAACACGATGCCCCAATTTACCCTATCTCTCTCCAGGTTACTCCTCTTCGTTACAGGCTTTTGCCTGATATTTCTAAGTACTACTTACCATGCCCTTGCCCAGGGCCATACTTCTTCCTTTAAGGTTGTGGCCTTTTTCACCGCCCAGCGCGACCAGGCCCATATCAGCTTTGTGCAGGAGGCGAATCAGTGGTTTTCCAGGATGTCGGCAACACACCATTTTAGCTATGATACTACTTCCAACTGGACTAATCTTAACGAAGCTTTCCTGTCAGACTACCAAGTAGTCTTGTTTCTGGATAGTCGGCCGGAAGATCCGGCGCAGCGAGCAGCTTTTAAGACCTACATGGAGAAGGGAGGAGGCTGGATGGGATTTCATTTTGCGGCCTTTGCCCTTACGCCCTCAGCCTATCCTCAAAACTGGGACTGGTACCACAATGAGTTCCTGGGCTCGGGCTCCTACGGTAGTAATACCTGGCGACCTACTTCCGCGGTATTGCGGGTTGAAAAACAGCATCCGGCTACCCGGCACCTGCCCCGCACTTTCAAATCTTCACCAAACGAATGGTACCGATGGGAAAAGGACTTGCGTACCAATCCGGATATTCAGATCCTGCTGTCCATTGACCCGACCAGCTTTCCGTTGGGTACCGGCCCCAAGCAGCACGAAATATGGCACAGTGGCTACTACCCGGTTGTCTGGACCAACAAAAAGTACCAGATGCTCTACCTGAACATGGGGCACAACGATATCGACTACGAAAAAGGGACCAACAAGACCCTGTCCTATACATTTGAAAATGAGGTACAGAATACCCTGATCCTGGATGGACTATTGTGGCTTGGTGGCAAAAAGCAGGAAAGGAGGAAGTAGGCCGTGTTACCGATTTTCAAAATCGTTTTTATTTAATCAACATCAAACAGATACACCTTGAAACAAAGACTAGCTCAACTCGCACTGGTCGTGGCCGACTACGACGAAGCAATCCAATTCTATACTCAGAAACTCCATTTTGTATTGCTGGAAGATACTTTACTAAGTGAAACCAAACGCTGGGTACGGGTAGCTCCGCCGGGGTCCGAGGGATGCGCGCTACTGTTGGCCAAAGCCGCCAACGAGGAACAGAAAAGCCGGGTCGGGAATCAGACCGGTGGTAGGGTGTTTCTTTTCCTGTACACCGATAATCTTGAGCGGGATTACCAGAACTTACTCCATCACCAAATCCCAATCATGAGGGGACCGGTGCAGGAGCCGTACGGAAAAGTCCTTGTATTCAGTGACCTTTATGGCAACCTCTGGGACCTGATTGAGCCCGTAGAGCAGCCAGTCTGACTGGTTATCTGACAATTAGAGGCTTGATAAAATAAATAGTAGAGTAGTAGCCGGTTAGCTTTGCCGGCTTCTCTGCTTTTATGCCCTAGTAGTACTTTCTTCAAAACCATTCAATCTATGGAAAATCAAGAGATTTCACGGCGGCAGTTCTTTGGCAAATCAGCGCTGGCTCTGGCTGGCTTTAGCCTTCTTACCGAAACTGCATTTGGCGCACCGGCCTATATTAAGAACCTGGGTAAGCCCAACTCCCTGTTCAACGGGGTGCAGGTAGGAGCCATTACCTACTCATGGCGGAGCATGCCCGGCAGTGCCGAAAACATCCTGCAGTACTGTATTGACTGTAACGTGAGCGCCATTGAGCTGATGGGCCCTGCTGCCGAGGAATTTGCCGGAGCACCGGCAGCACCACCGCGTCCCGGAGGTCCGCGTCAGCCCCTGACCGACGAGCAGAAAGCTCAGATGGCAGAGTACCAGAAAAAGATGGCTGACTGGCGCTCGAAGGTCTCCATGGATAAGTTTACGCAGCTCCGGAAGATGTACAACAAGGCCGGTGTGAGTATCTACGGTTTTAAGCCCAATGCCCTGGGTGTAAATAATACCGACGCAGAGGTAGACTACGCTATGCGTGCGGCCAAAGCGCTGGGAGCCAATCAGGTGACGATAGAACTACCTACCAGCGGTGATCAGACCAAGCGACTGGGTGACATTGCAGCCAGAAACAAGGTATACGTAGGCTACCACGGCCATACCCAGCAGACTCCTACCTGGTGGGATGAGGCCCTGGGGCAGTCCAATTACAATGCGATGAACTTCGACATGGGACACTACGTAGCCGCTGGTTATGATCCCATTCCCCTGATTAAGGAGAAGCATCAGCATATCGTAAGCATGCACACAAAGGACCGCAAAAATAAGGAGAATGGTGGCGCCAACCTGCCTTGGGGTGAGGGCGATACGCCCATCGTAGAGGTACTGCAGCTGATGCGGAAGAACAAGTACAAATTCCCGGCTACGGTGGAGCTTGAGTACGAGATTCCGGCCGGTTCGGATGCGGTTAAGGAAGTAGCGAAGTGCGTGGAGTTTGCCCGTAAAGCACTGATGACTACCTAGCAATACTTGAATACTATAACTATAAAGGAGCCCGGTACCTCATAAGGAACCGGGCTCTTCTTTGTTTTATAGCTTCTGTGCGCACCAGGTAGTCATGCAGCGAAGGTTCTGGACATTAGTGGTTTTGATGGGTTCAAAAAGCTCTCCGCCAAGCTCCTGCGTATACGATAGCAGGGTTTGCTCATCGACCAGGTACCGTTCTGATCCATCCGGCAGGTAGTACCGACCCCTGCCCAGACTCTCTACCCGATCCTCAATACCAATGGTAGAGGCCAACCGGGCAAGGAGGTACCCTCCGGGCGCCAGTACCCGCCAGAGCGACCGCACCATGGCATCAAAGTGGGCTTCATCCCGGGCAAAGTGCAGCACCGCACTGCAAATTACCAGATCAAAGGTATTGTCCGGAAATGGCATGTCTTCGACGGGAGCTACCTGAAAATAATCAGGAGGGAGCTGAGGGGCAAGTTGCTGAGCCAGATGTTGTACATTCTGGATGGCCTGCTCGTGCAGGTCTACACCATATACCTCAAAGCCATTTTGCAGGAAGTACAGCAAGTTTCGTCCGCCACCGCAGCCCGCGTCCAGTACGTTCCGGCACGAGTCAAACCTACCTTTAAGCAGTTGATCAAATAGGTAGATATCAATGTTTCCGAAGGCCTGTTGTAGTGTAGTATTCATTCTCTACTAAAAAATGACACAAAAACGCTCCTGTCATCCTAAGCAGGGGAGCAGGAGCGTTTCGTTTAATATTATTGGAAGGAAACAGGTACCTCTACCATCGTTTGATCCCAGCCCATACGCATGACAGCATCATTTGCACCATTTCCTGCTTTGGCAAATTGGATAGAGAAGTTCTCAATGTGCTCACTGGCTTTTTTAACCGGTGCCGTTACCCGAATGACATCCTCGTGCTCTTTGTAGCGGAACGCACCCCAGTAATCTGTTTCATTGTTCAGGATGATGGTCCATTCATTCTCACCAGGGATCGTGAATAGAGAATAAGTACCTGCCTTTACCTTTTTACCCCCAATGGTAGCATCCTGATACAGCTTGATCTCTGTATTTTCGTTAGCACCGGTACGCCATACTTTTCCGTAGGGTACCAGCTTGCCGAATACCTCACGGTCTTTTTTGGGGGGACGACTATAAAGTACCCGTGCCAGTGGCTTTTCTTCACCAGTTTTACGGGTATGGGCAAAATCATCCGGGTAGTAGGCCATTTCCAGTGGACTCTTGTCCAGGCCCCGGAAGGTCTGGGCTTGTGCACAGAAGGTACTCAGGGTTAGAAATCCAAATAGTAACAGTGTCTTTTTCATAATTATAATACGAGTTGGAATTGATAAGGGTTATAAATAATAAGAGCGGTAAAATACGAATCTTTTGTGTGGTCAGGACATAAAAAATACCGGTAAGGGCCGGTATTTTTTATTTTGCTATCCTTCCAACTGAAAGGTCAGCTATATATATTCATTTATTATGGTGTTAGCTTTTTCATACGGGCATTAACCGTTGTAGGTACATAAAGCGGACTCTCCCCCGTACTTTTAGGAAAATCTTCCCGTCCGTTAGGACCAATGAGAGTAGCCTGTATTACATTGGTTTTTGGATCGATGAGCAGAAAGCCTGATTTATTCCCGGCAGTACTCATGGTATAGTACACCTGATCCTTTTTCAGGGGCTCCCCGTTTTTCATTACATCTCTGAATTCATTGAGTCGATTACCCAGTATAACCTTGAGACGCGTGTTCAAAGGTTCGGTTTCCAGCAGGTTGTTTTGAGTAGGCGTTTCGCCAATATGGCTATCCAGGTACTGCATACTCATCTCACCCAGGGCCTCGCTGGTGGCTATGGTATCAAGTGGATTGTCTTCCTGCTCTACCTCATCCTGCCTGGTTACGGGAGTTTCGTTATCAGCCAGGTTCTGAGTTTCGTTATTATTGGTACAGGCTGCCAGACTAAAAAGGGTCAGGGCCAGCATTATTCCTTTTTTCATGGTATTAATCGCTTTGATTGGACATATATGAGTAGCTATATCTCTAAAAAAATCGAGCCATAAAAAAACTGCCCCTTCCGGAAAAGGAAGAGGCAGGGAATATATTAGTAAAGGTAATAGCCTTTAGAGCCTGTCAATCAGCATACCTCCGTCTACTCCGATGACCTGTCCGGTCGAGTAGGGGAAATCGCCGCGAGTGAGGGCCGCTACAGCTTTACCAATGTCCTCCGGAGTACCCCAGCGAGGCTGCAGGGCCAGTCCGTTCTCAAATAGCTGGTTGTATTTATCCTGTACCTTGGAGGTCATATCGGTAGCGATAATGCCCGGACGTACTTCGTAAACGGGTATGCCATATTCCGCCATCCGCACAGCAAAGAGCGAAGCCGTCATGGCTAGTCCGGCTTTGGAAATACAGTACTCACCCCGATTAATAGAGGCCACCGTAGCCGAAATAGAAGTTACGAACACGATCGTAGCCTGAAAGCTGGTATCAGCCTGCCGGGCTTCGGCCATGCGTTTGGCAATGGCCTGGGTGAAGAAGAAAGGGCCTTCCAGGTTGGTTTGCATCACTTCCTGATAACTCTCGGGAGTAGTTTCGAGCAGGTCGAGGCGTTGACGGGGAGCAATACCGGCATTATTGATCAGGACATTGAGCTGACCGAAAGCTGAATAGGCCGTTTCAATGATCTGCGCTCGGTCTTCGGCTACGGCTATGTTACCCTGGCAGTACACAACTTCCACGCCCATACCCCGTAGCTCATTCAGCGTTTCCTGAGCGGCCTCTTCGGGTCGTACTCCGTTAATAGCCAGATTGTACCCTTCGCGGGCCAGGGCTTTGGCGATGCCGAGGCCAATGCCCCGGCTACCGCCTGTAACTAATGCTGTTTTTTTCATGCTTACAGCTCATCAATGTTCACCCAGCACCGCTTTTCCCAGCTCTCGATGCCTTTTTCGGCCAGCTGTACTCCCTTAGCACCTTCTTTCAGTCCCCATGGGAACGGAGTGTCTTTTACCAGGTGCTTCAGGAACAGCTCCCACTGCGCTTTGAAGGCGTTGTCGAAAGGCTCCTGCTGAGGTACTTTAGACCAGCCTTCGTAGAAATTGATCGGCTGCTCGATGTCGGGATTCCATACGGGCTTTGGTGTGTTGCCGTAGTGCTGGATGTAGCACTCGCGCAGACCGGCTACGGCCGATCCCTTGGTACCATCTACCTGTAGGGTAAGCAGGTCGTCGCGGCGTACACGTACGGTCCAGGACGAGTTGAAGTGGGCAATCACGTCACCTTCCAATTCGAAAGTAGCGTAGCAGGCGTCATCGGCGGTACACTTGTAGGGGTTACCCTTTTCGTCAATACGCTCTTCAATATGAGTAGCACCCAGACAGGATACCGCCTTCACATTACCGAACAGGTGGTCCAGTACGTAACGCCAGTGGCAAAGCATATCTACAATGATACCTCCGTCATCTTCCTTGCGGTAGTTCCAGGATGGGCGCTGAGCAGGTACACTATGTCCTTCAAATACCCAGTAGCCAAACTCACCCCGTACCGACAGGATCTTTCCGAAGAAATCATTTTCCATCAATCTTTTAAGCTTGAGCATGCCGGGCAGCCACAGTTTATCCTGTACTACCCCGTGCTTCAGACCGGCAGCTTCGGCGAGTTCATACAGCTCCAGAGCCTCCTCGGTAGTGGTACCGGTTGGTTTTTCGCAGTAGATATGCTTACCCGCCTGGATGGCTTTTTTGATAGCGGGTGCACGGCGACCAGTTACCTGGGCATCAAAGTATACCTGGTAGTTAGGATCAGCCAGAACGGATTCCAGATCGGTTGTATACTTCTGTACCCCGGAGCGCTTGCAAAGTTCCTGCAGCTTGGCTTCGTTACGACCTACCAGAATAGGATCGGGCATGATGACTTCGTCGTCAGAAATCTTAACACCACCCTGCGCGATGATTTCCTTAATAGAGCGCAACAGGTGCTGGTTAGTACCCATACGGCCGGTAACGCCGTTCATGATAATACCAATGGTATGCTGAGTCATGAGAATATTTTTGATTTAGTGAATTAGTGAATTGTCAATTTTCGAATTCTGAATGTCGATTAAATCCTGGAAGCAGTGATCTGGCGGAGCTAAAAGCTAACACCTACTAGCTAACAACTACCTACACATGCGCTACGAATGAATCCGTAATTTTCTTCAGGAACTCGTGCTGGTCTTGCTGCCAGTAAATGTTGGAGAATATCTCTACTTCGCAGAAGCCCTTGAAGCCGGTCTCTTCCACCCACTGACGGATTTGCTTCAGGTTAATGCAGCCTTCGCCCATCAGGCCCCGGTCGTTGAGCAGGTCCAGCGTGTTGACTTTCCAGTCGCATACGTGGTAAGCCAGCAAGTTGCCGTTGGCACCACAGCGGGCTATTTCACCCTGCAGGTTGGGCTCCCACCAGAGGTGATATACATCCACCGCTACCCCTACGTGCGCCGAGCCAATGGCTTCGGCCATATCGTTGGCCTGTTTCAGTGTGTTGATAGCCGAGCGGTCTGCGGCGTACATCGGGTGCAGGGGCTCGATGGCGAGCTTCACGTTCAGTTTTTCGGCCAGGGGCAGTACAGCTTCTATGCCGTCCCGGATCTGCTGACGCGATACGTCCAGCGACTGGTCGGGTGAAGCTCCGCACACCAGCACGATCAGAGGAGCACCCAGCGCGGCGGCTTCTTCCAGCAGCTTGCGGTTGTGATCAATGGCTTTGGCGCGTTCGGTACTGCTGGTGTGGGGAAAGAAGCCACCCCGTACGTACGATACCACATCCAGTCCCGCACTACGGATCAGTTCGCCAGCCCGGTGCGGCCCTATACCCTCAATGGCATTCTGCCACACGCTTATTCCTTTAATGCCAGCCGCGGCATAATTCTCCACGGCCTCCGACAACCCCCAGGGCTTGGTGGTAATCGTATGCACACAGCATCTATCTAGATTCATTTTTGAATGAGTGATTTAGAGAATGAGAGAATGAGTACTTCAGTTAGAGAATGAGAGAATCCTTTCATCATTCACAATTCTCTCATTCTCTCAATCAAAATTATTTAACCGCTCCCAGATAGGTATAGTACGGCTGGTTCTTGTTGATGCGGTGCAGGTACAGCGCTACCTCGCGGGCGTGGTAGTCGCCCCACATGCTCGATTCGCCACAAGGTACCTGCTGTCCTTCGGGGATGTAGTCCCAGCCATTGGGGCGGTGGTATACCGAGTGCAGGAGTAGCCCCTGGTGCTGCGCATCAGCAGACAGGTAGGGCTCCTGGAATAGCGAGTCCACCGCAGTAAGTCCGGCCTGCCAGTAGCGGTTGCCGTCTTCTTGTTGGCCCTGATCCTGGAGGTACTTACCCAGGCGCAGGAGTCCCTGTGAGCCAATGGCGGCCGCTGAGCTATCAACCGGTTCGTAAGCATTGTACGGGTCCGAGGCGCGCTCGGTATAGTCGCCGAGTTTGTAGAGCTGAGGGGCTCCGGTATCCCAGTAGGGGATACCGTCGGCGGCTGTATTTTCTATATAGAAGTCGCAGGTAGCTTTGGCAGCTTTAAGGTAGATAGACTCAATGGCGCTGCGTCCTCCCAAGGAAGCCAGTTCTTCGTCAGAGAAGCTCGCCAGTGACTCTAGTTGCTCGGCAAAGCCTACCATCGCCCAGGCCAGTCCGCGGGTCCAGGTGGTAAAGCCCGAGAAGCCCTGCTGTGAGTTGGGGCTACGGAAGTTGCCGTCGTTGGTATTGAATATACTTTCGTGAGCGGTACGTCCGCGCAGGTCGTAGCTGTCGCGGCCCTCGCCGTAGTACACCGAGTACATAGCCGTAGCGATGGAGTGCTTGGTACCCCGCTCCAGTAGGCTTACCTTCAGGTCGTTTTCGCCCATGAGGCTGTGGCCCAGTCGGTGCGATACCATCAGGGCGCGTACCGAACGAATAGTATCTACAAAGAGAGAGTGCGGACCATTAAACGAATAGATATAACCGCCGTTCTCCACGGGAAGGGTTTTGATATTTGTCCAGCGACGAGCCTGTACCGCACCGGATATTTTGAGAGCAATCTCGTAGAAGTCGCGCTCCCACTTGTTCTCGGGGATGCGCCCCTCGTTCATCAGACGAAGCAGGTTACCGTAGGTACTTACGTTGTTGAAGCCATGGTCGTGTACACCAAAATGTCCTACGTGTGAAGCCATCTGTGCTACGGTATGCTTACGAGCTTCTTCCAGAAATTCCTCTTCTCCGGTAGCATCGTACTGCAGTACCTCGGCTCCGTAACGGAACCCTTCGGTCCATTCGGTCCAGCCGCGGGTGGTGTACTTACCCTGCACCGTAAATACCGGCGAGCCTTTGGTGATGTCGTATTCCTGGTTGATTAACCGGATTTTTTCGGCCGAGAGCTGCCACAACCGGTCGATCTTGGGCTGCAATTGAGCCGCTGAGAGGTCTTCTCTGATCTTCATAAGGTTCTACGATAGTATTATTACGTGATGTATTAGTTGGATAATACAAAGGTAGAACTGTATGAAAGGGGCTTCAAGGTACTTTTTTGCTAGTGACTGGCACTTTTCCGAACTGATACCCGGTATTCATTCGGAGTGAGGCCGGTTTTTCTTTTAAAAATACGGCCGAAGTAAGAAGGGTCTTCTATATGAATGTGATACGAGATTTCCTTGCTGCTCAACTGGGTAAATACCAGCAGCCGCTTGGCCTCCAGCAGGAGTTTATCCAGGATATATTCGCCCGCTGATACGCCTACATGCTTCTTGATGGTTTTACTTAGGTAGTCAGGCGACACGTCCAGAGCGGCGGCGTACTGCTGTACTTCGTGCATTTCCCGAAAGTTCTTCTCCACCATTTCTCGGAATCTACCCGTCAGGTCCGACGTAGGCGCAGGTGACTGGGTACGTACTTCGGTCTGGCGGGCGGCCAGCCGCTGGCACTTTTGCAGGAAGATGTGGAGGTAGGAACCGAGTACAGCGCTATTATCGGTACTGTTCTCTAAGAAATCACCTACCATATTTTCAAGCATGTGCTGAAAGTACTTCTTGGTTTCTTCCGGTAAGGAGAGTACCGGTTCGTGGAGGCCCGTCTGGAAGAATGGTACCTGCGACAAGGGGAGGGACTGCGGAGTGCCATAGAACGAGTAAAACCCTTCTGAAAACGCTACTATATAGCCCCGGCAATCGGCGGTAGGAGTGAGCAGATGTACCTTACCCGGCGGTAGAAAATGAACACTGGGCGCACTGACCGGATACGTACGGAAGTCTACTTCGTGAAAGCCCTGGCCTTCTTCAAAGAACAGGATCTCGTAGTAGCTGTGCCGGTGGGGGGTATTGGTAGGTAAGGGTGTGACGGGCAGCAGACCCGTTGTCTGTGTTTTAGGTTCCGGACTATTCTTGAACCGAAATATCTTCAGGACGGGAGCTTCACCGGCAGCCTTTGGCAGGTTATGGGTAGGCAGTGTATTACTCAGGACTAATTGCTCCATAGGGTAGTGAGGGCTTGGCTATTGGGGCTGCACGGTTTTTTTTCTCCACCGGTCTATGCGCCGGAATAGCCACCAAAGTAGACCCGCAACGAGCAGAAAAGCAATAATTGGTAGAAATATAGCTATTCCGGAGAGAAAGAAGGAGGCAATATTTTCAAATGTAGAAATAACCGGATTGCCCAGCCCGACGGTGGTTTTAGAAGAAGCCAGCCGTAGCAAACCAGTACCTGCCTGTATGAGCCCGGCGCTACCTCCACCTACGATCAGCCCCAGGCCCCACTGGAGTACCGGACTATCTACTTCTACAAATGAAGTGGTCAGTAGTGTACCCGCTGCCACCGACAGGGGAGTGGCTATGGTATCGAGCAGGTTATCAATGAAGGGGATATAATAGGCACCTATCTCGACGATGGTTGCCGTCAGCAAGGCAAAGAAAGCCGGCCAGGTGGCAAGCCAGGCAAAGCCTTCGGTGGGGGTAATCCATCCGTTCATGGTGGCGATGTTGGCCAGTAGCATGGGCACAAAAATGCGGAATCCCGTACTGGCACTTAGCCCCAAACCCAGACAAATACTAAGGAAGAGTTCCATAGAAAGAGTACCTTTGGATGAATTACACAAGTAAAATAGATATATGTCCCAAATCTACCCTCACAGTGACTACTACTCACCCATAGATTGTAGCATTGAGAGGTTAGCTGTAACTTTCGTTCATTTTTTTGTGTTAGAAAAAACATACCAGTAACTACTTTTCTTCACTCGTGAATCAGGAAACCAAAAGCGGCCAAATATTCGATCTGCCTACACTGAAGCGTCTTTACACTTTCGTGGGGCCGTACAAAAAACAATTTTACCTGCTGATCTTTATCATTATGGTCAGTGCGGTACTGGCTCCGGTCATTCCGCTGCTGATCAAGTATACCATAGATGAGCCGATCGCTAATAGTAATTACGACCAGCTGGCCCTGATGCTGGGGATCATGATCGTGGTGTTGGTGGTACAGGGGTTGGTACAGTTTGTCAATACGTACCTGTCGGGCTGGCTCGGGCAGTACATCATCCGCGATATCCGGGTGCAGTTGTACGAGAAGATCGTTAACCTTCGTCTTAAGTTCTTTGATAATACGCCCATCGGCCGGTTAGTAACCCGGACTATTTCGGACATCGAAACCCTCTCAAACGTATTCAGTGACGGTATGGCGGCCATCGCGGGTGATATCCTGCAGCTGGTCCTGATCATATCCGTTATGTTTTATACCGACTGGAAGCTGTCACTGATTAGTCTCTCGATGATCCCGCTGATGCTATTCAGTACCTATGTATTCAAGGAGAAGATCAAGGATGCCTTCAACGAAGTACGGGCGGCGGTTTCTAACCTCAACTCCTTTGTACAGGAGCATATTACAGGTATGAGCATCGTCCAGATATTCAGCAGCGAAAAGATCGAGTACGAAAAGTTCAGAGAGATCAACGTGCAGCACCGCGACTCCAACATCCGGTCTATCCTGTACTATTCTATCTACTTCCCGGTAGCGGACGTCATAGCCGCGGCGGGTACGGGTCTGGTGGTATGGTACGGCTCAAAGCAGATCCTGAACTACGAGGTTACATTCGGTACTGTGACGGCCTTCGTGATGTTCATTAACCTGTTCTTCCGCCCCATCAGGCAACTGGCTGACCGCTTTAATACCTTACAGATGGGGATCGTAAGTACCGATCGTATTCTGAAACTACTGGATAGTGATGAGTATACTGCCAACGAGGGTACGCATAATCCGGATACGATCAAGGGGAATGTGGAATTCAAAAACGTTTGGTTTGCCTACAATGACGAAGATTACGTACTTAAGGATATCAACTTTAAGGTTAACGAAGGCGAAACAGTAGCCTTTGTAGGCGCTACTGGTGCGGGTAAATCATCCATTATCAACCTGCTGAGCCGCTTCTATGATATCAATAAGGGCAATATCTACATCGATGATGTCGAAGTACATGATTTTGAACTGGGTGCTCTTCGTCGCAATATAGGGGTAGTACTACAGGATGTATTCCTGTTCTCGGATACCATCGAGAATAACATTCGCCTGGGAAATCCGGATATTACACACGAAAAGATCATAGAGGCCGCCAAACTGGTAGGAGTACACGAGTTTATTGAGCGCCTGCCCGGCGGCTATGAGTACAACGTGATGGAGCGGGGCTCGACGCTATCAGTAGGGCAGCGGCAGCTGATTTCGTTTGTGCGGGCGATGGTACACGATCCCCGGATTATCGTACTGGATGAGGCTACGTCGTCGGTAGATACCGAAACGGAGGAACTGATCCAGAAGGCCATTGAAAAACTGATGGAAGGCCGTACGGCCATTGTGATTGCTCACCGGCTCTCAACCATTCAGGAGGCAGATAAGATCATAGTAGTAGATAAAGGAGAAATCAAGGAAGAAGGTACCCACGAAAAACTACTCGAGAAGAATGGTTTCTATGCTAACCTATACCGGATGCAGTACAAGGATGTTCTGAAAATAGCCGGTTAACTAGGAGCTTACTGTAAGCTTAGAAATATAAAAAAGGGAAGGCCTCAGCGGCCTTCCCTTTTTAGTTATGCTATCAGAAGTTTCTGCGGATGGAATCATAGCCCGGCAGCGGTGGTGGAGGCGGACCAAAGTCAATCTCTTCCTCGTCAATTTGAACTTCGGTACTATCCGGCTCAAATTCCAGTGAATCAGGTCGGGCTTCGTATACGGGTGTACAATTAATATCCTTGCTGATCGGGAAGCTGGGCTTGGGAAAGGGGCCCCGCTCCAGTCCAACGGCCTTATCCTTATATACCCTCTCCAGGAAGCTGCCTACCAGAGGCAGGGCCGTCTTAGCACCTTCACCCAATCGGGTACTTCGGAAGTGAATACTGCGGTCATCTCCACCCACCCAGGCACCGGCTACCAGTTCGCGGGTAATGGCGATAAACCAGCCGTCGGAGTTATTAGAAGTCGTACCGGTCTTGCCACCGATTTCATTACCGTCCTTGGCTACTTCCGGATACAGCCAGCGTATGCTCGAAGAAGTACCTCCCGATTCTTCTACGCCTCCTTTTAGCATATGCACCATCAGGTAGGCCGACTCGGGCCGGATAGCCTGGCGGTGCTCAGCCACAAACTCCTCTATGACAGCACCATTACGATCTTCGATGCTTGTTACCAGAATAGGTTCGGTGTAAATACCACTGTTGACAAAGGCGCTATATGCGGCAATCATATCGTACAGACTGACATCAAATGGCCCCAGACCTATGGAAGGTACTGGATCCAGCTTGCTACTAATACCTAGTTTCTTAGCGTAGCGGACTACGTTGGAGGCACCTACCTGATCCGTGAGGGAGGCCGTAATGGAGTTAACTGACTGGGCCAGGGCTCTCCGTAAGGTCATGTTGGAGTAGGAAAAGTAACCCGTTGAGTTCTTGGGTCTCCATACCGTCATTTTACCATCCTGCTCCACTTCTTTCTCGAAGGGTTTATCCTGAATCCGGTCACAGGGGCCCAGATTATAGGTGGAGTCGTCAATGGCCGTGGCGTACACAAAAGGCTTAAAGGTTGAACCCGGCTGGCGGCGTCCCTGCTTTACGTGGTCATACTTAAAGAAGTCGTAGTTAAGGTCACCTACCCAGGCTTTGATGTGGCCCGTATACGGATTCATGGCCATCATACCGGCTCTCAGAACCCGCTTGTAGTAGTTGAGCGAGTCCATCGGGCTCCAGAACTTCGTCATCTCGCCACCGGTCTTCCAGTCATACACAACCATCGTGTCTTTCTTGGTAAGATAGTAGTTGACGGAGTCAGGCTGATTAGGGAAGCGGGCGGCCAGAGTCTGGTAGCGGCGGGTACGCTTCACTACGTTTTCCAGAAAGTCCTCAATTTCTTTCCCGCTTTCGTCAACCCACGGATTCTTATTTCCCCAGTGATCCTCAAACACACGTTGTAGCTGCTGCATTTTCTGCGATACGGCATCTTCGGCGTGGGCCTGCATCCGGGAGTCAATAGTGGTATATATTTTCAACCCGTCGGTGTAGAGATCATAGCCATTTTCCTCCCCCCATTTTTTTACAAAGTCCACCACCGCATTTTTGAAGTAGTTGGCGTTGCCGTCATAAGGGGTTTCAAAATTGGTTTTCAGTTCGATAGGTAGCTGGCTGATGGAGTCCGCCTCCTGAGGCTTGATATAGCCGTACTTAGCCATCTGGTTAATTACCACATCCCGCCGCTCCTTGGAGCGCTTCGGGTTACGGATGGGGTTATAGGTAGTCGTTGCCTTCTGCAGACCTACCAGTACGGCGGCTTCCTGTACATTAAGGCTGTCCGGTGCTTTGCTAAAGTAGGATTTGGTGGCTGTGTTGATACCGTAGGTGTTATTACCATAATCGACGGTATTGAAGTACATGGTCAGGATCTCCTGCTTCGTGAAGTTACGCTCCAGTTTTATAGCCGTCAGCCACTCTTTTGTTTTGTAAATAATGGTACGTACTACGGGTACATAGCCCAGTAATCCGCGGGCCGCTGACCTGCGGGTTTTGAATAATTTTTTGGCCAGCTGCTGGGTAATGGTACTTCCACCTCCGCGGTCGGTGTCGCCCGTGACTATTCCTACGGCCACAGCGCCAAGCGCTTTGTAGTCAATGCCCGAGTGGTAAAAAAAGCGAATATCTTCGGTAGCGATCAGTGCCTCTACCAGGTGTGGAGATATCTTTTCGAAAGGTACGGGAGTACGGTTTTCGGTGTAGAACTTACCGATCATCACGCCGTCTGATGTATAGATCTCCGACGACTGCGCTACCTTGGGGTTCTGCAGGTCTTCTACGCTGGGCATGCTGCCCATGAGCCAGAGGAAGTTGGTCTCGACGCAAAAGATGTAAAAAGCAGCGAACAGTAAGCCGTACGCAAAGAACTTCCAGGTGCGTACTATGGGGCGGTAGTAGGGGGAGTTGCGGTCAACGTTACGATCCCAGTATTGCTGCAACCGGCTGTATCTGTAATCTACCTGTGACCTGAATCGATCAACTCGTTCTTTACCAGCAATCCTGTTGGCTAAACCATAGAAAAGATTGCTCAGAAAGGCCTTAATCTGATGTACAAAGTGGTGGAGTACGGTACTTAGTTTTCTAAAAAAAGCTCGTATAGCTTCCATTAATCGAATTAGTTCATTGGGGTCAAATATAACGAAAGCCGAACGATAACTGGTACGTTCGGCTTCATTACATAGTGTATATTATTTCTTTTCGAAGTTCAAAGCTACCCCATTCAGGCAATAACGAAGCCCCGTAGGAGCAGGACCATCCTCAAATACGTGCCCCAAATGACCTCCACAAACCTTGCAAAGTACTTCGGTCCGGACCATCCCAAGTTCATGATCCGCTCTCTCTTCTACATTGTTAGCGTGGAGTGGTTTGTAAAAGCTGGGCCAGCCGGTACCCGATTCAAATTTGTGCTGGGAACTGAACAGAGGTGTACCGCAGGCGGCGCACTTGTAGACTCCTTTCTGCTTATTGGCGTTCAGGGGACTGCTAAAAGCTCGCTCCGTTCCTTTTTCGCGCAGTACAGTGTACTGCATGGCGGTAAGTTGATTTTTCCATTCCTCCTTCGTTTTCTGTACCTGACGAACGGGCTCTTTCTCCTGTTCTTTCTGCTTCTGCGCATTGGTGGTACACGAAAAAGAAAGTAATCCTATAATGGTACTGGCCAAGGTTATTAATCGTATTCTTCTCATGGATAGGTCTTCCTGGTTTATGGTTGTTGTTTATTTATCTCAGATCCCCCGATTTAGTACGTGCGGAGGTATATGATAAGCTCTTAAGGCTTATATAAATAAACGTTGAAACGAAAAGAATGGTTTACTGCCGGCCAACAGGATTATTCTACTTCAATTCAGCAGCTCTCAGCTCGCGGGTCCACAGCTCCTGCCCTTTTACATCGTATACTGTAACTTTCAGAATACGGCCCTGGAGGGGGCCGCTGATGTCGAAGGTGGCAAAGTTACGCTGGATGACTACAGTGCTGGGCTCGAGGGTAGGCTGCGTGAGTTCTGGTCCTACCGGATTGGCGCTACCCGAGGTAAGTGGCGAAATAGTAAAGTCATACAGCGGATAAGTACCAGCCCGATCCAGCTTATGAACCGAGGTGTAGTGACGGTCACCGGTCAGGAATAGGACACCGGGTATCCGGGCATCGGTGATGGCTTTTAGAAACCGTTCCCGCTCGGCAGAATAGTTGGCGTAATTCTCAAAAACGGCCGTTGGATTGATGATTTGCCCACCCGAAACGATAAACTTAAAAGAAGCCGTACTACTGGCCAACGCATCCAGCAACCAGTTGATCTGTGCTTCGCCAAAGTAGTCGCGCTGCGGACTAACTAACTTGTTAGGAGCTTTAAACCAGCGATCATCAAGCAGGAAAAACTGGGCATCATTCCAGGTGAAAGTACCCGTGGTAGCCCCTGGAAATATAAAGTTGGGGTTGCCCCAAAATAGCCGGAATACGTCAGCGGCAGTTTCCTTGAGCCAGAAGGAGCGGTCGGAGTCGTCGGGGCCATAATCGTGGTCGTCCCAGATGGCGTAGTTATGGGTGCTACCCAGGAGGGGCTGCATCTGCGGTAGGGAGCGGGTATGGGTGTAGCGGTGCAGGAAGCCGGTCCGGGAGTTCCAGTCGGGCTCGCGCAGGTAGGTATTATCACCACCCCACAGCATGAAGTCGGGCTTTTTATCAGCGATACTCCCGAATATCTCGTAGCCATCACCGTAGGCACGACCGGGACGGTCATAAGGGGGGGCATTTACATAATTACAGCTACCGATGGCAAACCTGAAGGCGGGCGGGTCACTTCGCCACTGCCAGAGTGGTTGCGTCTGAAACCGTAGCGGGTACTTGATGGCTACTTTTTTACCATCAACATGTACCTCATACTCATACTTTTTGCCGGGTGTAACCTGATCCGCAAACAAACGGACCACGTAGGCAGATTCTTTCCGAGTCAGTACTTCGTCGGTACTTCGCTTTTGAGCCGGTTTGCCTTCTTCCCAGTATTGGATCTTAACCTTGGCGGGCTGGGCGGTCTGAGCCCATAGCATTACTTCCAGCATATCCGAATAGCCTACCATAGGTCCGGATTTGAGCTGAGCAAAAGCGCTATTGAGTGAAACAAGTACTACAAGCAGACTTAACTTCAAGTGCCTGATAGAGGATAATGAATGATGCATAATACTAACTAGGAAATGGCAGAGGCTGATGTACCTCTAAAATAGTACAATGCAAAAATGAGGAAGAAAAATGGAAGCTGGTAATTACTAGCAGATGGAATCAATTATTTAATAGTGGCTAGCGGTACTCATTTCTCTGAAACAGGCGTTTCCACCAGGGTGTCTCTAACGGCCAGCAGCGGGTGGGCGAAAGGGGAGGACGACGAAACAACCCAGCCGACACTCCAAAATAAAAATTGAATACCTTGGGTTTGCCGATATTGAGCAGGGACGTCAGGTGGTCAGTTCCGAACCACAGGGGGCCTACCCGTCCGGCCAGGCCGATCCCCAGCGAGCTGTAGCGGTTCATGAGCGACACCGGTACCGACAGCTCGTACCAGCGGTGCTCGTAGCGGGGGGTAAAGGCCAATACCGATTCGGCTTTCATACCAAAGGCGGATGGACTACGCAGATTCTGTACCCATAGTGTATTGACATACACATTAGGTTTGATGTTATAATCCAGACTAGCCTGGAAAGCCGTAGGCAGAACGGATTTAAAGCTGGCAGGTTGTGGAGCAGGAGCGCCTAAAGAGCTACTTACCGCGGCAAAAAATCCATCACTTCCCTGAAGTTTCTGAAAGTTATCATATCGGAACTCCTTGTCTTCGGCAGTGACTTCCTGTTGTTTTACATAAGTAGGATTGTTGAAATTGACCCGGCCGATATCTGTCAGCGAAACCGCCAGTCGGTACAGATACTTATTTTTAGTGCCATCCCGCTTGCGTATTCCTTTTTCGGTGTAGCTGTACTTATTTACATCCGGACGATACTCATACACTACCCCCAGATCCAGCCCCCAGCCGCTACCGGCCGGATTACCACCCAGCAACCAGCCCGGTGTAGGCCGGAAGTTCTGGAAAGCCCCCTCCGAAGTATAGCCGTAGCGGGTCGTAATATTTGGTAGGCGTATTATTTCTTTTCTATTATTATAGGCCGGATCAGGTACTACCTCAAAGCTGGCGTCCTGGATCTCGGCGTGGGCGTTATACAGCCCAACTAGTCGCTTAACGGTTACGCCAGCCTTAAAGAAATCGGTTTCATCATCGAGTACAACTCCCCCAAAAGAGAAGGCTACCTCGGCTAATCCGTTAAAATGCAGATTACCCTTCTGGTTATCAAATTCCTGATTCATCAGTTCACTTTCGCGGGTACCACCACGCGCCAGTCTGGCTACTGGTTCAGTAACCTGAGTGGTATTGAGTAGCATCCGGGTACGGGAGGTGACAGCCATCCCGTAGCGCCCTCCGGGCAAGGTGACCAGTAGAGAAGGTAATCGTACTTCTGCTCCCACGTTGAGGCGTTTAAGATTACCATTGGATGTTTCGCCAATATAGCTGCGGGGAAAGCGGATCGCTCCCCGCTCATTACGATACTGGTCGGGTACAGTGTTAGTAAGCAGTGAGGCTATTGAAAACGGAGCATTGTACTTGGCATGATTGCCAGCCATATATACCTGAGCTCCCACCAGATTCAGAAAGACACTATGGCGTGAGTCAGCGACAAAGGCAGGATTGTGATACAGTGCCTGAGTACCAGCATAATTACTCATGGCAGCTCCCGGCAAATGTTGCGCCCTTCCCATTGATGCTATTCCTAACCAGCTTACTACTAATACTATTTGGATTTTGCGCATAAAAGCCTTGAAGGAATCACCTGCACGTTAGGAACAGATATCAAACTAAAAGTTATAAATAATACAATATATACTAACAGGATACCTGCTAAAACGTTTTATAAAACTTTATAAGTACTAGTCGGAATAAGACTGGCTACATCAGGCGAAATTTATACAACCAAGCCTAAAAACCAGAATAATTGTGTTTAAATGGTATAAAAATGTAATTTGACTAAAGTTGTTAATTTATTATTTTAATTAAGAGCTAATTGTTAGTAGCTAGTTTGGTAATATGGCTCTTGTGCAATAAATTGTTCGGTAGTATTTGTAGTAGAACCTAATCATATTTTGTGAATATGAATTTTTCCTTCTCCAGTTATCAGAGTGAAAGTTTTTATGATGAAATGTTTGCTCCGGAGGGATCCATACGGCCCGGGTACGAATATCTTAAGAATAAGTTTGAACTACTGACCAGTGAGGATCTGATCAACCGGAGGCTTACGGCAGAGCGGGCGATGCTTTCCCTAGGGATTACTTTTAATGTATATTCCGAAGGGCAAGGGACTGAACGGATCATGCCGCTGGACATTATTCCACGAATAGTACCCAATAGTGAATGGGAGCACCTGGAACGGGGACTGAAGCAGCGTATCAAGGCGCTGAACATGTTTATTCACGATATCTATAACAAGCAGCATATCCTGAAAGATGGGGTAGTACCCAGGGACCTGATTGAGTCCAGCAAGTGCTTTCTGCCGGCTTGTATGGGCCTGAAACCTCCTAAGGGAGTCTGGTGCCATATTACAGGGACTGACCTGATACGGGGAGATGATGGCTCATTTATGGTCCTGGAAGATAACCTGCGTTGTCCTTCGGGGGTCTCCTACATGCTGGAGAATCGTGAGCTATCCAAGCAGATATTTCCGGATGTGCTGGCTCGCACCGGCGTACGGCCCGTATCGGACTATCCGACACGCCTGCTATCCATGCTTCAGTACCTGGCCGACCGCCCTAACCCGACGGTAGCGGTGTTGACACCGGGTATTTATAACTCCGCGTACTTTGAGCATTCGTACCTGGCTCAGCAGATGGGTGTCGAGCTGGTAGATGCACGCGACCTGGTCGTGTCGGACGGATATGTAAAAATGCGTACGACCAATGGCTTACAGATCGTGGATGTCATCTACCGCCGAATTGATGATACATTTATGGACCCGAAAGTCTTCAATCCGGATTCGCTCATTGGTATACCCGGAATATTTGATGTGTACAAGAAGGGCCGGATAGCGCTGGCCAATGCCCCCGGTACGGGTGTGGCCGACGACAAGGTGATCTATGCCTACGTACCCCGCATTATTAAGTACTACCTGCAGGAAGACCCTATTATTTCCAACGTGCAGACCTACATCTGTCGTGAAGAAAGTGACATGAAGTATGTACTTGAAAATATTGAACAACTGGTGGTAAAAGAAGCCAACGAGGCCGGTGGCTATGGTATGCTCATTGGCCCTAAGGCGACCAAAGCGGAGCATGAGTTGTTCCGGCAAAAGATCAAGGACAATCCGCGTAACTACATTGCGCAGCCAACCATTTCACTCTCCCGCGTACCTTGTATGATCGATGACCATGCAGAGGGACGGCACGTGGACCTGCGCCCTTACATCCTGTATGGAGAAGATATCCACGTGATACCAGGAGGACTGACGAGGGTAGCCTTACGCAAGGGCTCGCTCGTTGTAAACTCTTCCCAGGGAGGTGGTGGCAAAGATACCTGGGTATTGTACTGATAACCTGTGGAGTTAAAATAAAAAAGAGCGGCTTCTAGAAGCCGCTCTTTTTTACTGTATACAATGCCTGCGCATATATTAGTTAGAACCTATAACGCGTGCTTTCATCTTGGAATAAAACTTAAGGTTAACGGCCATTTTTACCGGCCCTTTGTTGACTTTACCGGTAACAAAGGTGGTGAATTTGTTGGGGTCGTTCAGCACGAAGTCTTCTAGTTTCTTGAGGTCAGCGGCAGAGGCTGTAACATCGGTTTCCTGACCAGCAATGGCGGGAAGGTTCACATTAGTCATAGTATGAAGTACTACCCGGTTGTTACCGTCCTGATCGCCTACTTCAATGGTGCCGGTAGTAAGTACCTGATCAGAAGGTCCGCCAAAGGATGTAACGGTATACGTAATGCGCTCTACGTCGATGCTATTAATCTTCTTTTTGTACTTACTAAAATCACTGTCACTGTTGGCGTCAACCAGTTTGCTTTCACTGTACGAAGTACTGTTGGTATTGATAGTCAGAGTTTCGTCAAAGTTGGCTGTTGCCTTCACAGTAGGGAAATCCTGGCAGGAGGAAAGCGTGAGCATACCGGTCAGGGCAAGGCTTACGGAGAGGAGACGTTTTTTCATGAGTGAACAAGAGGGTTGGTGATTAATCAAACAGGAATCACAAAGCTAAACAAAAGAAAGACTAGTCCTATCTGTTACAGCGTAACTAGCTCCGCCAGAGCAGAAAAGTTAGCAAGTGGAAACAGTTCCTGCAGCATCCGCTGAAACTCAGCCTGTACCGGAGCCGTAATCTGTATCGGTTCACCCGTAGCAGGATGAGAAAAGCGGACCCACTGGGCGTGCAGGAGCATCGTAGTCATTTCAAATCGCTCCTTGAAGAGCTTGTTCTGCTTGTTACAGCCGTGGGGACGGTCGCCTATGATCGGGTGAAAGATGTGCGCCATGTGCTTACGTAGCTGGTGCATCCGGCCCGTGGTAGGAGTGAGCTCGACCAGGGAGTATCGTGAGGTAGCATGTTTGCCCAAAGGTATAGCCACTTCGGTTCGCTCCAGAGTTTTGAGATAGGTGAATGCCTCCTGCACTACTCCATCTTCCCGCCGCAGCGGGTAGTCTATTTCCAGCGAGTCCGGAGTATGACCCCGCACAATGGCCAGGTACCGCTTCTGTACCTTACTCTCCGCAAAGAGTACCTGCATGGCTGAGTTGACCTCTTCATTCAGCGCGAATAGAAGTACTCCCCCCGTCTTGCGATCCAGCCGGTGGACCGGATATACTCTTTGTCCCAACTGGTCGCGGAGTAGCTGCACCGCAAACTCACTGGCATCGCTGGCGATAGGCGACCGGTGTACCAGCAGGCCGTGTGGCTTGTTGATAGCTACCAGTTCAGCTGACTGGTAAAGTATGGAAAGAGGAGTAAAGCTCACAGGTACTAAGTAAAACAAGCAGGACCACCCTACGACGGCCCTGCTTGCCAGAAAGAAAATGTAATGTTCAGGTACTTATAGTAGCTCCTCCTGCGTACGTAGCAGATCATCCAGCGTCTCGCGACGACGTACCAGGCGGGCCTGTCCGTTGTCAATGAGTACTTCGGCCGGACGTACCCGGGCGTTATAGTTAGAGCTCATCGTAAAGCCGTAGGCACCCGCGTTCAGGAAGGCAAGTACATCACCGGGCCGGACTTCGGGCAGTTCGCGATCGGTGGCAAACGTATCCGTTTCGCAGATATATCCGACTACCGTGTAGGTACGCTTTTCGCCCTCCGGATTAGATACGTTCAGGATGTGATGGTAGGAGCCGTACATCATGGGGCGGATCAGGTGGTTGAGGCCGGAGTCAACGTGTACGAAAAAGCGTGCGGGATCATCTTTCAGTACGGTTGCTGTAACCAGCAGGTGGCCCGACTCACTAACCAGAAACTTACCCGGCTCAAACCACAGCTCCAGTTCACGGCCGTAGCGGGCGCAGAAGTCCTTAAATCCGGCGGTGATCTGCTGACCGAGCGTTTTCATATCGGTCAGGGTATCCTCAGGGTGGTATGATACCTTGAAGCCTCCCCCCATATCAATCACTTCCAGATCCGGGAACTGCATAGCGGCTTCAAAAATAACGCTGGCCGCCCGCAGGAAAGGCTCCGCCTCCTTGATATCCGAACCCGTGTGCTGGTGCAGTCCAACAACCTTGATGTTGTACTTCTGTACGGTGGCAATAACTTTATCCAGCAGGGCTACTGATATACCAAACTTAGAGTCGGTATGGGCGGTCATGATCTTGATATTACCGCCGGCGGCTACGTTGGGTTTCAGGCGGATGAGGCAGGGCTTGCTGTTGCCGTAGGTTTGGCCAAACCACTCGAGCAGGGGCAGACTGTCTACATTCACAGTAGCACCTTCTTCTACTGCCGTGCTTACTTCGTGGTAAGGTACTCCACTGGGCGTAAAAGTGATCTGGTGGCCTTCGTAGCCTACCCGACGTCCCATGGCGAATTCGCCCGGTGATACTACGTCCAGCTCTACGCCCAGCTCACGCATCAGGCGCAGGACAGCCAGGTTAGTATTGGCTTTGCAGGCGTATTTAATTTTCATTTTAACGCCGGCAAAGGCATCCTGTAGCTCCTGTACCTTCCTGCGGATGGTACCGCCATCGTATACATAAAGGGGGGAGCCATACTGCTGGCACAGCTCAACGGGATTGACTCCCTGAATTGAATATTGGTTATCTATGACTTGCATTTGTATACGAGTACTTACTATAATGACTTATGTTAATTAGGTAGAGTGAGGAGGGCTTATTTCAGAAACTGATCCAGGTAAGAGGCCATCTCCTGCTGCATCCGTTGCGCTTCCTTACGAGCCTCATCAGCAAAGTCGGCACCATTGCCCGCATAGAGGATACTGCGTGAGGCATTGACCAGTAGCCCGCAGTGGGCGTTCATGCCGTAGCGTGATACTTCTTCCAGGCTTCCTCCCTGTGCTCCTACACCGGGTACCAGCAAAAAATGATCGGGTACTATGGAACGGATCTGTTCCAGAGCAGTTGCCTGCGTGGCGCCTACCACGTACATCATCCGGTCAGCGCCCGCCCAGGTCTGCGAGGTGCGCAGGACCTGTTCGTACAGAGTACCATCGGAATTGGTCAATCGCTGGAAGTCGGCACTACCGGCGTTAGAGGTCAGTGCCAGCAGGATCACCCACTTACCCTCAAAGTCCAGAAAGGGTGTCACCGAGTCCTGACCCATATAAGGAGCTACTGTCACTGAGTCAAAATCCAATCCGGACGAAGCAGGATCAAAAAAGGTACGGGCGTAAAGGCCCGAGGTATTTCCTATATCCCCCCGCTTGGCATCGGCTATGGTGAATTGGCTCTCAGGTATATACTCGAGCGTTTTCTGCAGGCTTTCCCAGCCACGGGCGCCCATGGCTTCGTAGAAAGCGATATTGGGCTTATAAGCCACGCAGTAGTCAGCGGTGGCGTCTATGATCTGGCGGTTAAATTCAAAGACAGGATCGGCCTCGTTGTGAAGGTGGGCGGGTATCTTGCGGATGTCGGTATCCAGCCCCACGCAGAGATAGGATTTTTTCTGCTGTATATGTTGAAAAAGCTCTTGGTAGGTCATGATGCGTGAAATAATTCGCCGAAATTACAACCTCTACCAATAGATTCATAAATTTGCGCGGAGATTACCTGTGCAAGTAAGATTTTAATTAATTAATCGAACATCTATGCAGATTCGCGAAACGTCAATTAAAGGATTAGTCGAAATATTTCCGAGGGTATTTGAGGACGAGAGAGGGGCGTTTTTTGAATCATACAATGAGGAGACGTATAGTAAAGCCGGATTGCCTACCAACTTTGTTCAGGACAACCAGTCTTTCTCGATCAAAGGAGTCCTTAGAGGGCTACATTTCCAGAATGCTCCCTTTGCGCAGGGTAAGCTCGTGAGGGTGATCAGCGGCCGGGTACTGGATGTAGCCGTTGATATTCGTCCCGATTCACCTACTTTCGGAAAATATGAAGTATTTGAGCTGGATGGAAAAAGGAATAACCTGGCTTATATACCCGAAGGTTTCGCCCACGGATTTGTGACGCTGGAAGACACCATTTTTAGCTATAAGTGTACCAACCTGTATAGTAAAGCTTCGGAGTCAGGTATAATCTGGAATGATCCGGATCTGGCTATTGACTGGGGTGTCAAAGATCCTATTGTATCCGAAAAAGATATAGTGTTACCTACCTTCAAATCCTTATTTGCTTAACAGTAGGAACTGCTAATAGTACAATAAATATACCATAAAATAGCCTTATCCTGTAATCCAGCAGATTACAGGATATTTTTTTTAATACAATTTTCTGCTTCAGATTGGCACGCTCATTGCCCAGATAAAGTCAAATTCCTCTATATGACTTTTTCTTTTTTTTCTCGTAAATCCAATTCAGTGGCAAGTTACGGAAAGCCCATTTCATCAATAAGAGTAGACGTTCATGCACATATATTACCCGGCTTAGACAACGGAGCTCCGCTGCTGGACAACAGCATCCGGATGGCCCAGGTGCTTGTAGATGCCGGTATCACCAGAGTAGTTGCTACGCCCCACATCATGAAGGGGTACTATGAAAACTCGTTGCCGCGTATCCAGCAGGCCAAGGCCGAATTGGTGGAGGAGCTAAAGAGGCGGAAAATTACCCTTGTGGTAGACTTGGCGGCGGAGTATTACGTAGGAGAAGAACTGTTGCATCAGGTAAATGAGGGAGAACCCCTGCTCACCTTTGGGGTGCGGGGAAAAAAGCCCTATTTACTGATGGAAACAGGTATACTGGAAGAGCCTAAAGAACTGGAAGCCCTGATACAGGGTCTGGTAAAACGTAATATCGTTCCTTTGCTGGCACATCCCGAACGATACGTGTACCTTCAGAATAACTTCGAAAGGGCTATTGAATTATTCAGAATGGGAGTACTTTTTCAGGTGGACTGGCAGTCGTTCCACGGCCGAGAAGATCGGCACATCCAAAAATTCGTCGAACGAATGGTAGACTACCGGATGGTTTCCTTTGTGGGTACCAACCTCCGAAACGAAGACCAGATGCCGCAACTCATAGATGCCGCCAGCCAGCCTTACTTTCGCCTCATGACTGAGATTGGGTTGCTCAATAATGAACTCAGATAGGCCTGATCAATGGCAGTAGAGTAGGAGAGCATGTCTCTATAACCTCCTACTTCTCATACATCTCTTCAAGTACTTTTTTTGCCACTTTTCGGGCCGAGTTAGGGTTCTGTCCCGTCACGAGCCGCTCATCTACTTCAATAAACTGGACAAAAGGAATCATCCCTTTTGTATAATGGGCGCCACTCTCAGTGAGCTTGTCTTCCAGATAAAAAGGTACTTCGGCGACAAAGCTTACCAGTTTTTCCTCCACATTAGAGAATCCGGTCAGGTACTTGTCCTTGATAAACAGGGTACCGTCAGACAGGGTTACGTTCAGAAGCCCACTTAGTCCGTGACATACCGCGGCTACCATGCCGTAACTTTCGTAGATGGAGCGGGTGATGGCCTGTAGCTCGGTGTTATCGGGGAAGTCCCACATGGTACCATGTCCGCCCGTATAGTAGACTAGCCGGTAGTCATTGGGGTTAATATCGGATGGTTTCAACGAGTTTTCCAGCTTTTGACGAAAAGTCTGATCGTCATAGTATTTACGGTTGGTTTCGTCCTTAAGGTCCAGGCTCCGCTCATCCAGGGGGATGACTCCCCCCTTTGGACTTACCAGATCCATCTGTATCCCACGGCGGGCCAGTTCGTCATAAAAGTGGGTAAGTTCGCTCAGCCACAGGCCGGTTTTGCCGGACTTGGTGGGGTAGGTACTATGGTTGGTACAAACGATAAGGGCTTTCATGGCGTCGATGAGTAGGAATAGTTTGTTCCGAAAAATAGGAAAAAACAAACTAACTCCGAAGGTTTGCCCATTATCAAAGCGTTAGTTCTGTGAGCCGGTAGTGCGAGCCTGAGTTTTTATCACAGGCATGTCATTGCCCATGAGTACCTCCGGTGCGATCATTACCCGGCTGCCCGGTTCAGCATTTTCAAGATTAAGTACCCCCCGTGGACACACCGCCGAGCAGATACCGCAGCCTACACAGGAAGCCCGAACTACATCCTGGCCCCGCTGAGCGTACCAGCGTACATCAATCCCCATCTCGCAGTAGGTAGAGCAATTGCCGCAGGAGATACACTGACCTCCGTTGGTCGTGATCCGGAAGCGCGACTTGAACCGCTGTACGATACCAATGTAAGCCGCCAGCGGACACCCGTACCGGCACCACACCCGGTTACCCATAAGCGGGTAAAAACCAACCCCCACTACGCCTGAAAACAGCGCTCCGATCCAGAACCCATAGATGCTGCGCACACTGTAGCTGCTGATAGGACCAATATTGGACTGACCGGTAAAGTAGGTATAGAGTACCATCGCCGTCATAACCACCACAAAAACCAAGACGCCATACACCATATACCGCTCCACCTTCCAGGCCTTGAGGGACTTGTCGGAGAGCTGGCGGTAAGGGTCGCCGAGGGTTTCGGCCAGGCCACCGCAGCCACACACCCATGAGCAATACCAGCGCTTACCATAGAGGTACGTAAATAAGGGGACTCCAATTGTGAATAGTGCTATTCCCCATACCAGCATGAAAAGACCCAACTGGCCACTACTGGTGAGAGAGTCGAGGTGCCACTCAAAGAAAAAGTCATAGTCAAGCGGCCACATATTCTTGAAGTCGTAGTAGGGTAGGCTCAGGCTGATGAGTATTTCGGCAATGATAAAGGCAAAAGACAGCTGGAAGAACATAACCGATACCGTACGTACCTGCTGATAGCGGTTGTGACGGTATTTGATGAGCATCCGGACTCCCATCACCAGGATGGCCAACGTATACAATGTTCCGTACAGAAACCACTGCCCGGCCGGAGTACCGCTGAGTACCCTACTGAGCGGGTCAACGAGCAGCGTCCAATTGACGATGTACTGGGGAAAGAAATAGATGACTATATAGAACAGGATCAAAAAGGTACCAATGATGATTCCCACCCAGCCCCGTGAGGTAGCCGGATTGTGGTAGATATTATCGTTTTTGTTACCCGGTAATTTCCGCAGACCTGCCAGTATATAAATCAGCGCGCCCACTATGGACAATCCAATACTCGCCCAAAACAGCAATAAGTTAGAGTCACGGATATAGCCATGCGAAGCCGCCTTGGTAAGGGCAAAGGCATAGCTGTCGTTGATGACCTTATCCATCTGGTTCTGGACCTTGTACCCTTCATTGACCTGCTCAATGGTATGACTCAAATCTTTATTAAAACCAAAAGGTGTATCATAGGTCTTGTTGAGCATGGGCGCCAGCGAAGAGTGTAACTGCTCGTAATGCTCGGGCTTCAGGTTGTCTTTCAGGACCTGATCGGTCAGCGTAAATTTTCCCATCGTCAGGGTCGCTATCCAGACCAGAAACCCAATAATGAAAAGGCCCAGGCCGATTCTCTGTATTTTATTCATTTTATGAAAATCTATATGTAAAGCTTGGTGAGTAGGCTTGGACTCTATGTACAGAGCGTTTAAGCGAGTACTATAGCACTAGTAAATCAGGAGAAAAGTCGGCTAAAGAATGACTTCTTTCCCCTCTGTAATACAACGTGTTCGGACTGGCTGCTGTTGTAGGCCTGCACAATCTCCTCCTCGTAACGTCTGAAAAACTCCGGATCAAAATGTACCTCTCTCAGGTGAGCAAGCGCATCATTAATAGATCGCCCCTCCTTGATCCATCGATCGCATACCTCATGCCGTAGCCGCAGTCCCAGAGCGTTAAAACCAACTACCGCGCCTGACCCTTTTTTATAATTTATTCGCAGGGCTACCCGGCCGTTGGAATGCTCCCAGTAGAACGTATCGGTATCGTCTGGTAAGGGAACTGTCACTTCTCCGTAGGTCTGGTACTCAATATCAAAGAACTTGGCAGAGTTGAAGAAAATACCCGGTGTATAAGTCGTGCGGGAACCACATATAGTACGGGCTACGGTTTCACCCATAATCCGGCCGGTGTACCAGATTTGCTCCACAGCTTTGCGTCCGGCCGGAGGCTGGCGATGCTGGGCGCAGTCACCAATGGCGTATACATCGGGCAGGTTTGTTTCCAGGTACTCATTCACCAGTATCCCCCGATCCGTTTCCAGTGCTGTATCCGCCAGGATACGTATAAATGGATGTACCCCCACCGACAGGCACACAAACTGGCACTCGATGGTCTCCCCATTGGTAGTGACAATGCTCCCGACCTTCTTACCGCTACTATCAGGTCTGATTTCGGCTAGTTCCCTATTAAGCCGGAGATCAATGCTGTGTTCCTGAATGTGTCGGGTAACCAGAGCTGACTCTTCGGTCGGCAGTACGTGGTTCCAATACGACTCTTCCCGGACCAGGAGCGTGACCTCTATGCCCCGGCTCAGGAGCATCTCGGCCATTTCTACTCCGATTAGCCCGCCTCCTACTATGACACCTCTCTTGATACCATGAGTATATACTTCCATTTTTTCCAGATCCTGATAGCTATACAGCCCCTGAACGCCCTCCAGATCCTGTCCCGGCCAGCTAAACCGGTTGGGCTCTGATCCAACAGCCAGAATAAGTATATCATAGGTAAGGGGAGCTTCCCCCACCAGAACGAGCTCCTTCTTGTCAAACTCTATGCGACTGACCCAGGCTTTCTTCAACTCAATCCGGTTTTTTCCCCAGAAATGGTCTTCATAAGGCTTGGTGTGCTCGTACTTCATATGCCCCATGTATATGTACATCAGGGCTGTACGCGAAAAAAAGTGCTCAGTTTCACCCGATATAACGGTGATGCGATGGTTACTATGCTTACGGATATGGCGGGCTGCTGTAATACCGCTGATGCCATTTCCGAGGATTACAATATGTTTCATGCTGGAGGTGGTAGCCTGTAGACCAGGCGGGCGAAGTGTGTACTACGTTTTGGCTGATTTACTTCTGTGCGACTAATTTAGGTAACATACGATCAAAGTACTACATTTAGATCGTGTAATCCCAATTACCTCCATTAGCCATTACCCATGAACAAGAGAACTAATTTTGCTTCGGGTGCCCCCTGGGAATCAATAGTAGGGTATTCGAGAGCCGTTCGCATCGGCCATGTCGTAGAGGTAACCGGTACAGTAGCCTCTTGTGAGGGGAAAGTTGTCGGTGAAAACAATATGTACGAGCAGGCCCGCTACGCGCTTGAAAAGATCGGAACTGTACTGGCCGAGGCTGGAGCCACTTACGCAGACGTAGTCCGAACCCGTATGTTTGTGACGGATATCAGCTTGTGGGAAGAAGCAGGAAGGGCGCACGGCGAAGTATTCAGCCAGATACGCCCTTGTACCACTATGGTGGAGGTATCAGCACTGATAGCTCCTGAATATATGATCGAAATTGAGGCTACCGCCTACATCCCGGATGCATGACTAGATCAAATGATTTTTATAGGCAAATGCTACTGCAGCGGCGGTATTCTTGGTGCCGGTTTTTTCCAGGATACGCAGACGGTGTCCTTCCACAGTACGGGAGCTTATAAAAAGCTTCTCACTAATCTCGGTCGTTGACAAGCCATCGCAAAGAAGCTGCAGTACTTCCTGCTCCCGGTTAGACAGACCCACGTTGCTGGCGCTGTTAAAGAACGGCTGCTTGGTAGGCATGCGGTTCACCATTTTGCGGTGCATGGCTCTGGATACAAAGTCGCTATAGTAAAAACCCTCTTCGGATACCCGACGTATGGCCTTTTCAACCTCATCGGGGGATGTATCCTTAAGCAGATAGCCCTGTACTCCTTTTTCAAGCATATGTATAACGAAGCGGTCTTCGTCGTACATAGAAACTACTATGACTTTGACATCAGGATACTTTTCAAAAATAATCTCCGTAGCCTGCATTCCATCCATGACAGGCATCTGCAGATCCATCAGCACAATATCCGGCATATTAGTAGGAAGCTTGTCAAGTAGTTCCTGTCCGTTCGAAGCCTCCAGCACAAACTCAAAATCGGGTACGGCGTTCAGCATAGAGATGAACCCCTTCCGGAACAATTCATGATCGTCAGCAATAGCTAATTTTAGCATATTAGTATTCTTGTAATCGTACGTTTCTTTATGGTCAGGAATAATATGTAGCATAAATTAACAGTGTAGTCGTATGATATCAGGCACTTTTTCTGAATGGATGCAGGGGTTCAGCCTTGTTTGCTTTTTCAGGTTCTACTGGTACCTGTACTTTCACCCGACACCCTTTGGCTCCGGGGGTTAGGTAAGATACGGTACCATACACTACGCTAAGCCGGCTGTCTATACTATGGAGACCTAATCCGGCTTTTTTACTTTCCTTCATGGCCTTTGCATCAAATCCCTTTCCGTTATCAGTTACCTGTAGCTCGATTTTCCCCATCTCCATGTGCAAGTCAACCACTATCTCATCACCGTTGGAGTGTTTGAGTGCATTGTTGACCAACTCCTGCATGATCCGGTACAGGGTCAGCTCTACTTTTTGGGATTGGCGTGGAATATTCTCGAAGATACAGTTAAAATGGATAGATATAGAATGATTAGCGTCAAGTTTTTGAACAAACTCATCAATGGCCGTAGGTAGGCCAAACTGCTTCAGTGTCGTGGGCACCAGCTCCCGCGTGATCCGTCGGACATGCAGTATAGTCTCTTCCAGCAAAGATTGTACCTTATTAGCTGTATATTCAGTTTGAGGTTCATCTTTGTTGATGATCTTCATTAACTGGTTAAGACTCAGCTTAGTCAGGGAGAGCATGGTACCAATATCGTCATGCAGATCCTGTGCTATGCGCTTTCGTTCCGACTCTTCGGAGTTCAGTGCCGTTTCGAGGAGTTTGAGCTGGTACTCCTTTTCCATTTCGCGCAGATTTTTCTCCTGGGCCAACTGTCTCTTCTGATACAGGATCACGAACGTAATAACAAAGACCGCCATCATCAGCATGGCCAGCATTGCTATCAGTATAGCCCAGCGTATTTGTTCAGGATCTATCATAGGGGCGAGGAGAATAGTACATTATACCTACAGCAATGAGCACAATACTTATTATTTCGAATAAGTAAGGGACATACAGTAAAAAACCTAAGTCCAAAGGACCAATCCTTCTGGCATTATAATGCATGAGAGGTGCAATAAAAACAAAACTAGAGTAAAAGAGTAACAAACCTCCACAAATCCAAAAGAAGGGGAAAGCTAAAAGATTGTCTATCTTTAGTGATTGTATTGCTTCATAATAAAAGGCTAGCAACCAGAATATCATAAGTACGCTTTCAATAGTGGCTGAGTAACGTATGATGGTATGGTTGTAGGTATCAGTTAGATCTTTATTGGCACTTACAATATCCCAGATCGAAAACAGAACAAAAAATATAGCTGAAAAAAGCAACAGTTGTTTATATCTTTTCGAATCAAAGTAGTGATACAGCATACTACTGAGTAGGATATACCTGATTGGAATATTGATGTTATAGAATAAAAGGTTATTCAGGTTATATGCTGCATAATGTAGCATCACCATATCAATAGCTAGCTTCACTATAAGATAATAAAATAGAACACGTAATGCCTTATTGCTATATGCTCGTCTGTACCAGATTATGGCTATTGGTAAAAGAGTAATAAATACCGACAAGCTTGAAAGGGGTTGGCGAAGAAAGAACTGAGTATAATTATTCATTAGGCCAATTATGATTCAGCAGATAAAGTTTATTTGTAGGTGGTTTTGAGTCAAAGCCGACAGCCCTATTGGCTAAGGTATCAGTTCTATCTTTTGAAGTAGCTCAGATAAGGGTTTCCAACGGCAATAATACAAATTTTATTGCTCAAATGATATAGACACTTCTACTACAGTTAAGTTACTGGACCTGGAAGTGTAACAGAACCAGATTTTGCTATGGGCAAGATGGGAATGCAGGTAGAGCGGGTAGCAGGTCTGCTGGCTACTTGTACATATAATTCTGATCGTTAGCCCTTAAGATTTCGTGATAGGGGGGGCTATTCCGTTTTCTGTTGTGTAAAGAAAGACGAAGTACCATTGGTCTTTGCTGTAACCATTATTTATTAAAAGTGCATACGTATTTTTACGCGATTTATGGGGTAAACTACGCTATTTTTGTAAACAGTACTTGAGCACTGTAATATAAGTGTTTATTAATTTTATCTTTGAACCGTAAAGGAAAACCAAGAAAGACTGCTAGGTTGATTAAAGGAAAAGTGATAGTCTACTTCATGCTGTTGAAAAAGTTTAAGCAGATAAAAAACGTTACATTTTGAGCAGCAGTTGTACTTTTTAATATTGATTTAATGTAGTTCGTACTTTTTTTTGTCATTCGTTTTCTATATTTACATCAATTATGTTTGCGAAAAAAAATTGCCTGCTAATAAAAATTTAATTTAAGTATTTGTGATTTTTGGCACGGTAATTGATGATGGCCGAAAAGGAAAGTAACGTCTTATCTTACCATGTTTTTTTTATTTTAGTATAAATCAATTAACCATTTATTATCCACTGTATTTCATTTATTTATGAGAAAGCTACTCTTTACTTTACTTATTTTAGCGGGCTCTCTATGGGCTTGCGAAAAGGAATCTCAGAAAGAGGTTTCACCTTTGGAACAACAGAAATCTGCTTCAGGAAGAACAGGAGTATTGACAAGTGAGGAGAGAGCTGCAGCAGATGCTATGGGTAGAATAATTCCTATGAGTGAGTTCCAGAAGATGACAAAGGCCTATCAGAAAGGTATTTCTTCAACTGATACGCGTGCTGTTATGTACGGTGCTCCTGTACTGGAAGAAATTCTGAGTCAAAAGGGATGTGTTGGTATTCGCTTCTACCTGGCTAAGGACGCTGAAGGCAGAACTACTGTTGTCTTTATAGGTGTAGACAAGAACGGCAAAGATATTAATTCAAATGCCGCTGGTCGTACTTCTGATGGAAAAGGATCAACAGGTGGAGATGGCCCTATTTGTCCATCAATGTGTGGCTGATAGTCAGACGCATTCAAAAATCAGAAAGCCCCTCACCGATCGGTGAGGGGCTTTCTGATTTTTGAATGCCGGGAGATTACTTAGTAGTTGCCCGCTGGCGTACGGCTTCGTATAATACTATAGAAGTAGCTGCTGAAACGTTTAAGGATTCTACCTGTCCCATAAGCGGTATCCTGACGCGGTGGTTGCAGGCCCGGAGTAGCTCAGGTGAAATACCATCTTCCTCGGACCCCATGATGATTACCGTAGGGGTAGAAAAATCTACATCATAGAGTTCTGTACTGGCTTTCTCAGTACAGGCTACTATCTGTAGGCCACTTTCGCTCAGGTACCTTAAGGTTTCTACCAGATTAGGCTCGCGGGAGATAGGTAGGTAGTTCAGAGCACCCGACGATGTTTTCATAGCATCGGCATTGATTTGGGCAGCTCCCTTCTGTGGCACTACCAGCGCCTGTACACCAGCACACTCGGCTGTGCGGGTGATGGCACCGAAGTTTCGGACATCAGTTACACGGTCCAGCATCAGCAGTAGGGGCGTCTTTCCCTCTTCGTATACTTGTGTAAGTACATTGTGTAGCGGTACATACCGGATAGGAGATACAAAACAAATGACTCCCTGGTGGTTTTTGCGCGTAACACGATTTAGCTTCTCAACGGGTACCCGCTGGTAAGGTATCTGCAGCTCCTGAGCCAGTTTTACAATTTCACCCATACCCAGCTCCCGCTGGATCAGCAACCGCTCGATTTCTTTACCCGAGCGGAGCGTTTCAAGTACCGACTGTGTGCCAAATACCATGTCGGCCTGCTGGGGGCGGGCCGGTTTTCTTATCGGATAGCTCCGTTTCTCCATGCTTCTACGATTGGATACCAGATGGGCTGATACTCTACATAGCGTACCAGTTCATAGTGGTCATCCACAAATTGATTAGTTCGACGATTAAAAGTAAAATTAACGTTGCTGGCGTTGGCGCGCTGGTCATATACCCACACTTCCTTGTCCTTGCTACGCTGTACCTTATCGGGTGGGCCCAGGATGATGTAAATCATGCCTTTATCAGTTTTCCACCCTTCTTTATAGCTGGTGAAGAGGCGATTGGCATCTTCGACCCGCTGGTAGTAATTCTTAATAACCTGACGGGCCAGGTCAGGATTGCCATTCATGAGCGACAGCCAGTACTTGTCCAGCGCTTTTTTATGATTCTGGGCAGTCTGGAGTTCATTAATCTCCTGGTTAGTACTCATGTACAGCAGAGGTTCCACCAAGTCTTCAGGCCGGGTTAACTTGGGGTAACGCTCATTAGTTACCAGTACTCCCAAACCTTCGGTCTTGGTTGTGTCTGACAGCATGTAGTAGAGCCCTTCCTTCTCGAAGGAAACAGGTTCGCCGGTGGTGATCGTAAAGAGACTGTCAACTTTCAGGGTCTTGGACACGGAGCGTGGTACCGTATTCATGGGAGATCCAGCCGGATCAAACGGATGGCTGTAATAGTATACATACAGACGTTCCGCATCATTTTTCAGATTTTTGATCTGCATGGTTTCTCCCTGATTGACGTAGTGGCGCTGTAGTGGAACTTCGCCATTGGCGCTGAAAACTCCGTACCGATCACTGGCCCGCTGTTCACGGAAACGGATCGGCAGGTCGTTCAGTACTTTTTTGAGCGTACCGGTCTGGCTAATTTCGCTCAGTAACACTCCGTAGTCACGGTCGGGCTTCTTTACATCAAACTGGATTACAACCTGATCTCCGGATTGCGAAAGATTGCCGCTACTGAGAGGAACATTGCCGTAGCCCAGGCGGTCGCGGGTACCGTAATCTGAATAGATGACATAGTTCAGCGTATACAGATTGGCGAACTCTTCGGCAGGAATGGGTTTGCCGCCTTTTAGCGCATCTACGTACAGGAATACCCTCATATTGGCAGAGTCTTTTTCCAGAAATTTGCTCCGGACACCTACCAGTGAAAGTTCATTTTCAGAAGAGAGGGGAGTAGCTGCTGATCCACCGCGGGACTCGGGCATACGGGCTGCATTACGGGAAGATGAACAACCTGCAACTAGTACCGAAGCCAGCAGTAAGCCGCTTAATAGATAATGTGTTTTCATACCATTGGTCCTTCTTTTTTCAAATAACGAACGAAGTGACCTATTTACCCAAAAACCGCGGAGAAAAAGTATAATATACCTGAATTTGTACGGCCAAGGCTACAAAGGTAGCTATTCTGGCCGGATTTCAAGCGGTTAGGGAAGGGGCTAGTCACCCGTGCCTTCTTTCTTGCTGGCTCGATTGGCTTTCTTGATCTGCTCCCCGATCTGATCCCACTGCTCGTCGTTTACTTCATGCAGGAAGTTGAACTGGCCGCCTGATAGTACCTCACCCCCGTCAATGGTAATGACTTCTCCGGTTACGTAGCCCGAGAAGTCAGACATCAGGTAAGCTGCCAGGTTAGCTAGCTCCTGGTGGTCGCCAACCCGCTGCAGAGGGATTCTGTTTTCAAAGGCAAATTTTTCGGCCAGCTCTTCCGGGAACAGGCGATCCCAGGCACCCTTGGTAGGGAAGGGCCCCGGAGCAATGGCATTGAGTCGGATACCGTATTTGCCCCATTCAAAGGCTAAAGACTTAGTCATGGTCAGTACACCAGCCTTGGCCATGGCCGAAGGTACAACCCAGCCCGAGCCGGTCCAGGCGTAGGTAGTAGAGATATTAAGTACCGTACCTTTTATGTTCTTTTCGATCCAGTACTTACCTGCGGCCAGTGTAAAGTAATAGGTGCCTCTAAGTACTATATCTACAACTACGTCAACGGCTTTGTATGAGAGCCGCTCGGTAGGACTGATAAAGTTACCGGCCGAATTATTGACCAGGCCATCCACCTGGCCGAACCGGCTAATGGCCTGCTCCAGGACCTGCTCAATCTGCTGCGGATTACGAACGTCACACTCTACCGGTAGTACTTTTCCCCCGGTAGCAGCTTCCAGCTCACGGGCAGTATCTTCCAGTATAGCCAGCCTGCGGCTGCATATGACTACGTTGGCACCCAGTTCGAGGAAGTAGCGGCTCATGGATTTTCCTAGTCCGGTACCTCCACCGGTTACGATTATGGTTTTGCCGTCAAGAGCTCCTTCCCGGAGCATACCCTGGGTATGGTTCATGCTGTAGTTCGATTAAATGGTGAGTAAAAAAATCGGGTAGTAAGATATCAAATGATTCCTTACTACCCATATATATAGAGGTTAAGAAAATGAAACTTGTTTTGCAGGCAGTAGAAGGGACTCTATTACCACGCTTCGACCTGGATCAGCTAGAATCTTCGTGAGCAGGTTTACATCTAGTATTTCCTTAAAGAGGCAAAACTAGTTAGACTAGTGAACGTTAGGATGCTAATAGTATGCAGGCATACTGTTACAAATATACAACCAAGAAATATAATTTGTAATAAACAGAGAAAAAATTTTCTTTAAAAAGTATAGAGGTGAGAATCTGAGGCTACTCTGTTTAATTTGAAAGTCAGATATCTAATGTAATCAAAGCCGTAGAACGATGCATCCCGAAACCTTAGCTCTCAGAAGTACTCATTTTCCAGACGCGAATGTTGCCTCTGTGGTACCTCCTTTGTACCTCTCAACCACGTACGAGCGGGATGCCAACTACGAACTTTCAAAGGGGTATCTGTACACCCGTGCCGATAATCCCAACCGACAACAGCTCGAAAGCTCGCTGGCAGTGCTGGAAGGCGGAGCGACAGCCATGGCTTTTGCGTCGGGACAGGCGGCTACTATGGCCGTTTTTCAAAGCCTGAAGCCGGGAGATCATGTAATCGTACCCGATGACGCGTACTATGGTACCCCCTCCTTACTACAAAGTATATTTGCAGACTGGGGGATGAGCTTCTCAAAAGTGGATACTACCAATCTGGCGGCGGTGGAGGAGTCCCTTCGGCCCGAAACGAGGCTGGTCTGGCTGGAGACGCCTTCAAACCCCCAGCTAAAAATAACTGATATTGAAGCCGTAGCTAACCTGGCCCGTAGTAGAGGTGCCCTCACCGTGTGTGATAATACCTGGAGTACACCTATCCTGCAGCGACCACTGGATCTGGGGTGTGATGTGGTGATGCACTCCACAACCAAGTACCTAGGGGGCCATAGTGATGTACTGGGCGGGGCACTGGTGTTTAAGCAGGATGATTCTTTTGTCCAGCGGGTCAGACTAGTACAGACATTGGGTGGAGCTGTTCCTTCTCCTTTTGACTGCTGGCTCCTCTCCCGGGGGATCAAGACCCTGGCGGTGCGGGTTCGTCAGCAATCTATCCATGCACAGCGGCTGGCGGACTTTCTGAGCGAACATCCGGCCGTAGAGCAGGTACACTATCCGGGGCTACCCAGTCACCAGGGGTACTTCCTTGCTCAGCGGCAAATGACCATGCCCGGTGCTATGCTTTCGGTACAGGTAAAAGGAGGAGCGGAAGAAGCTCTTCGCTTCATCAATAAACTGCAGCTATTTACAAAAGCAACCAGTCTTGGGGGAGTAGAAAGCCTGATTGAACACCGGGCCTCGGTAGAGGGGCCTGAAAGTACCACCCCAGCGAACCTGTTGCGTGTATCGGTAGGGCTCGAGCATCCTGATGATCTGATTGGAGACCTTCGTCAGGCACTTTCAAACTTATAGTTTATGTACCTTTATTTCTTCTGGTAAAGCGCCAGATCAATGGCTATTGGCCTGTATATTCCTCCGGCACGGTTAGTTGCTGGGGGATTTCTTTTTTATGCCTCCCAAGACCCTCATCAATCACGCTTCTGCTTCTAAAGTAGATCCGGCCTCCTTTTATATTAAAATAGTTCTATTCAACGTTTTATGTCTGGGCTGCGCCAGGAATAGTAACAAACGGTGGTGATGTCTGGTTAAACCTGCCTTCAGGTCTACTTAAAGCCAGAAATTGGCTTTAAGTAGACTCAATCATTCTTTTAGATTACTAACTTTTTTGTAACTCTTGTTTACTAAAATAAAGCGTCTCGTATTGTAAAAGTTAAATAAAGGAAAGAAATAGTCTGATTGATCTAGAGTCAATAGGAATTATAACCACTTACTAATTTTACTAATTTAAAACGGGTAAAAGAACGTATATTATTGATAATAAATAAGTAAATTTACTTAGTTAGACTACTACCACACCCAAACCTTAATGAAAGAAGTGCAAGAAGTAATGAATGAGCTAGCCAGGTACGGCAACAGCTCATATAAAAAAGTATACCTTAGTCAGGGAGCTCGGGAACCTCTATATGGTGTTAAAATCGGAGACCTGAAAAAAATTGCAAAGCGTTACAAACACGAACACACCCTTGCACTAGCCCTTTATCGGACCGGTAACTCTGACGCCATGTATCTGGCAGGGCTGATGGCTGACCCCCAGCAAATGACTCCGGAACTTCTTGAAGAATGGGTCAATGCAGCCAATTGGTATATACTTAGTGAATATGCAGTGGCCGGTGTAGCCGCCGAAAGTCCTTATGGTACAGATATGGCCCGGAAGTGGATCAATTCTGATCAGGAAATGGTTGCCAATGCCGGCTGGGCTACCTGGGCGCATCTGGTGGCGTTTTTGCCGGATGATGAGCTGGACGAGCAGGAGATAGATCAGTTACTGGATACCGTACGGACTACGATTCATGAAAAGGCAAATCGGGTACGGTACAGTATGAATAACTTTATTATAGCAGTGGGAGGACTGTACAGTCCCTTGAGCGAAAAGGCTATGCAGGTAGCTAAGGAAATCGGAGATGTAATTGTGGAACTGGAAGGAAATCAATTTAAAGCCCCCAGTGCACCCGATCAGATAAAAAAGATCAAGGGTGCCGGAGAACCTGGTACCGAAAAAGGATCAGAATAAGTACAGTCACTAAATAGCTGATTTACTGCTGAGCCAGCAGGTAAAGAACCGCCATTCGCACGGCTACCCCATTCTCGACCTGATTCAGGATAATGGAATGTTGCGAGTCGGCGGCATCTGACGAGAGCTCAACCCCCCGGTTGATAGGGCCCGGGTGCATCAGTACGATCTCTTTATTTACTTCGTCCAGCATCTGCTTCGTAATACCAAAGTACAACGAGTATTCGCGTAGGGAGGGGAAGTACTTGATTTGCTGACGTTCCAGCTGTATACGGAGGACGTTCGCGACGTCGCACCACTGCAGGGCTTCCCGTACATTATGACCGATCTTTACTCCCAGCTCGCCAATGTACTTTGGGATAAGGGTAGTAGGGCCACATACCATCACCTCAGCGCCCAGCTTCTGCAGGCAGAATATATTAGAAAGAGCTACCCGCGAGTGCAGGATATCCCCAATGATTGCAATTTTCTTTCCGGCCAGGTTGCCTAGTTTTTCCCGCATCGAGAAGGCATCCAGCAAGGCCTGTGTAGGGTGCTCATGAGTACCGTCACCAGCATTGACTACGTTGGCCGGTATGCGACTCGACAGGTAGTGCGGTGCCCCGGGGCTGCTGTGTCGCATTACGATCATATCCACCTTCATCGCCAGGATATTATTGACGGTATCCAGTAGCGTTTCTCCTTTCTTTACCGAACTGCCCGAGGCCGAGAAGTTGATCACGTCAGCCGAAAGCCGCTTTTCGGCTAGCTCAAAAGAAAGACGGGTACGGGTGGAATTCTCAAAAAAAACGTTGGCAATGGTAATATCACGTAGGGAAGGTACTTTCTTGATCGGTCGGTTGATGACTTCTTTGAACTGGGTAGCGGTATCTAAAATAGTTTGAATATCGTTCTCAGTAAGGTTTTTGATGCCAAGGAGGTGCCGAACCGAAAGTTGTGCCATTGCGATTTTACAGGAAAGTTTTGCAAAGATAAGCACAGCCAACCCAAACAGAAAACAGAATTTTCATTCTGCACCCATATCAGCCTGGCCAGGTGGTAAGTGCGGTCACGATTTCCTCCCTCCGTTCATTCTGTAATCGATGCAGGTATACTCCATCAGATAAAGGTTCACACAGGGAGGTAACCTGTTCACCCCGAAGACATTCAGCCTTGAAAGTAATATCTACCGTCTGGCACTGCTGCTGGTGAATAAACTCCACCGGCAGGGCCTCAAGCAGCCACTGAAAATACACGCTATTATTGACGTGTTGGGTAGTATCTATTTCGTTGTGGCGGGCCGTTACCTGCGTCTGGTACTTCCAGGAAGTAGGTAGAGCGGGGTACTTCTCCTTAGCCCGGGGGAAGTGAGGGAAGTTGTGATAGGGCTCAAAATACTGCTTCAGATCGGGGGAGGGGGAGGTGAGTTTTCTTTTGATCACGTCAAACAAGAGCCACGTAGAGGTAGCCGACACCAGCAGGTTATGTTCACTGTCGTACATCCGGTAGTCGCGGTAGACGTACACCCTCTCCTCGCCGGATGGGTGGGTAGTTACCGTTACTTCTTCGGGGATGCGGGGCCAGCGATGGATGGTAATTTTCATCCGGTACAGCACCCACGCCAGCCCCTGTTCCAGGAGTTGGGGGGCTCCGGCACCCAGTTCGATGGCGTGGCGGTTGGCGGCGTCCTGCAGGTAGTTCGCCAGGGAGGACAGCCACAGGTTACCATTGGTATCAGCTTCGTAATTTCGGATGCGGTATGTTTCTGAGTGAATCATAAGGCCCAATTGGATTTGGGCACAAAGGTAGATAAATTTTGGGAGGCGGGAGCGCTTACAGGCTTCTCACAACGGCAGCAGCTAAATCCAGTTTGGCTTGACTACATCTGGTTTTGCACTAATGCAGTGATTTAGCAGCAGGATGTAAGCTGGTATAATGCTCATTATACTTCTGTTGTGTTTAGCCGTAGGTATGGCGTTTACTTATGTACGGATCTTACCCGGCAGATAGCCAAAGTACTTTTTGAACGCCTCCGAAAAGCTGCTGATGGTTTGGTACCCGATGTGGAAGGAGACCTCCGATACATTCATTTGCCCTGAACTAAGCAGGTGCCGGGCTGACTGCATCCGTAAGGTATGAACATGCCCAAAAACGGTCTGACCAAATAGGTACTTGTACCCTTTCTTAAGCTTGAATTCATTAAGGCCAAAGCGGAGGCACAGATCTGCCAGGCAGAGGGACTCCAGGTGGTGCCGGATGATATATTCATGAACTGCTTTCAGACGCTCCCGATCAGCGATACTCCATGGATCCTTGTTGGTTTGTCCAGCATTGAGCTGCTCGATCTGCAGGGCAAACAGTTCCAGTATTTTAGCTTCTAAAAATAAGTACCTGGTCAGGCCCTGAAACTGACATAGCTCGATGGCATGCAGCAGCTCGGCCATGCGGGGCTGAAGCTCTAACATGCCGGGAGGTACCAGCAGGGTTTCGCTTCGCTCCATGCAGTTCAGTACCTGGTCCAGATAGGGCATTCCTGCCGATTCAGCCAGGCTATGGAAGTAGGCTTTGTCGTAAGAGACCGATATAGCATGTAGCTGCTGATTGTGTATAATGTGCTCGCCCTGAAAGTCGGGTGTGTACTGAAAGCAGTGGGTACTGTCCCAGTGGCGTACGGAGCTTTTATTCAGCGAAAAGCGGGACTCGACACCGCCCCCCAGTATAAACGAGGAGCTGATCTTTTCGACGCTCTCGGGATCAACCAGGACCAGCTTACGCTGGCTATGGATATCGGCGCGGATGATTTCGACGCCCGGGGTGTGGATGGTGGCAATGCGGGCACAGGCTAGTTCGGGTTCGTTAAAGTAGCCTACTACCTCAGCATAGCGACTACTACGGAAGACTTCCTGGTGCGTAATGTCGCTAAAAACATCACCCCAGTTATGATTTGCTATTGTATCCATTTTGCCGTAATCATAATCCGTTTAGCCGTAACAGAATGAGGAGGTTAAGGTACAAATTTGCCGGTACAATAACCAAAACAAATAATAGCCATGAATGAAGTAACACTTACACCCGCGGCCAGTCAGTCCCGCCCCTGGAAATGGATTGAATTTGTATTTTACCCCACCGGAGTTGTTAGTATCTGGAAGGGCAACTACCGCCTGTGGATCAGGCTGCTCTATACGCTTGTGGGCTTACCTCTATTCCTTTTTATCACCCTTTTTCTGACCATTACCGGCTTTGCGCTATTCCTGCCCCCGCTGGATTTGAGTGTAGGCAATCGCACTGACCGCACCGTGATCAATAGCGAAGGCAACTATAAGTCGACGTTCCTGAAGACCGGAAAAGAAACCGGCGGGGCATACGAACTGATCAGGGTAGAGGTAGAGCCGCACGGGGGCAATAGTTTGCACTACCATAAGGCTTTTGATGAGTACTTTACGGTGCTGCAAGGTAAAGCGCTGGTGGGCAAAGAAGGGCAGGAGTTAATAGTGGAGAGAGGGGGCAAGGCCATAGCACGGAGAGGTGAAATGCACTACTTTAGTAACCCTACTGGATCTATTACCGTACTACTGGTTAAGACCATGCCGGCTAGAGGCCTTGAGAAAAGCATCCGGGTGGTATATGGCCTCGCCAACGATGGGTTGTTTAAGGGGGGTATAACCGATAATCCCTGGCACATGGCGCTGTTGCTGGGATATAGCGGTACCTATCTGCCCGATATTCCGGGTTTTATTCAGGAGCCTCTTGTGAATGCTCTGGCGAAAATAGCCCAGTGGAAAGGCGAGGACAAGGCACTTGAGAAGTACTTCAAATAACGGAAGTTTAGAGGTAGAGGCAGTGGCTTTGAGCGAATAAAGCAGCGGAGTAGTTTCACCTCTTACTTTTTAGTACCTGATAAAAAGTGTATAATTAAGACAGCCCCCCCACTAATGCCCAGCCGCGTTAGTGGGGCTGTCTTAATTATATTGCTCAATTAGCTTTCAGTTGCAGCTTCATAGTTTCGGCTACGGTATGTTTCGGAGTGAATCATTCAGCCTTTTTAACTTTTTGGGGCGCTAAGTTAACTTCAAAATGGATTTGTTGCTAAATCCGCTTGAAGTAACTCTACTACGTTTGTTTCCCTATTCTTGTTTTTTGCGACTAACTGTTCAGATGGAGCCGTATATCATGCTGCTATCTAAATCAACTTATCGTGTAAGTCAAAAAAACATTCACATGAAAAGAGACTTACCACTTCTTCTGCTGCTGGTTGGGATGATGACCTCGTGCCGCTCCTCCTTACTTTTGAAATCTGATTTTGAAAGTCAGACCATAGGCAGTTTACCAGAAAAAAACATCCCCGGCGAACCCAGTGGAGACTCCATCCTTTATACGAGAGAACAGCAGCCCCGTATTAGAGTGGTGGCATCGTCATCTGCTTCTGAAAAAGCATTAGAATTCAACACAGCCTCTGCCCCGGGCCTCACAGCTCATAATCAATGGCTCTCATTTAAGGGAGTCCGGACTAATCTTACACAACCAATCTATTTTTATTATACGAGAATACAAACAGGTACTTTTGACAGATTAATGGTAGATATCGATGATGGCTCAGCCACTACGATGGCCCGTATGCACATCGAAAGGTCTGGTAGAGTTATCCTGGTTACTAGTTTTCCGTCTGGTGAAACCTATGAAGTGGGTACAATTCCGCCAGGAACTATGCATACTATCATATTCACCGTAAATGTACGGGCTGGTAAGTATAATCTTACAATTATAAAAAGTGGTGGCAATCTGACGGCCACCGATAGACCTCTGATCAATTCTGATCTGTTGTCCTATGCTAATCCAGCTCGTCCCTCTATTCATTTCCGATATTCCGACACCGAGTTTTCAGGTAATAAGTACGTCTTAGAAAACGTGTATATAAGCAAGAAGCGGCCATAATGAAGTGTAGTACTTACTGAGTGGATGGAGCTGGCGTAGGATTATTTAATTACATGTATTTAGTCCAGACGGACCGGTAGTTGGTACTGTCGACTTCCATCATTAGCGCTGGCCTCATATAGGACTAGCATGAGGGTAGAGTTGGGCTCTTGTTTCTGTACTTCAACCGTAAAATCAAAAGAGCCCCAGGCAGGCGCCCCGGCACTGGTCATCTGGTGGCCCTGCTTGAGCTCATTATGACCATCCTCCACCACCCAGCTAAATGCCGCTTCGAATACCTGAGCCTGACCCTGTACCTGGTACGTGTGCTCGTCCACTTTCTTGACCGTCACATCTCTGAACCGCTCGTTGGAATAGCTGGTACTGGTACTATCTGCGGAGGGCGCGGATGGTCGTGTGGCCGTTTCTGCTCCGGCAGAGTCGGCTTGCACATCATGGGTAGTGGTAGTACTGTCACTATTCTGATTACAGGCCAGCAGACACATGGTAAGAAATAGACAAATAGCTTTCTTCATTTCCTGACTAAAAGATTTTGAATAAATAGCAGATGCTATGTTACCTGCTATTTATTCAAAATTCCGGAACCAGTCAACAGGTTCTATTGAGCAGGCTTAGGGAAAGCAGGATTGGCTTTAATCCTCCTGATCTGGTTGGTGTGCCGGGCGGTGTGTGCAATCCAGAGTAAGGTATACTGCTGCAAGTCCCGAATATGCCAAACCCCGACCTCCTCTGATCGAAAAATAAAATGCAGGCGGAAATCAGCCTCTGTTACTTTTACTAAATCCGTGACGGCATCCCGGAAGCGATTGAAATAATCTATCGACTCCTGCTTGCGATGAAAACGGCCCAGCGGCTGCCCTACTAAGGGTGCCTTCAGCTTGATAGGGTCGTGCGTGTAGGCAATCATGATGGAGTCTACGCCTTTTACTTGGGCGGCGAGTTCGGGCATCTCAGGTGTGTACTGGTTGTTTAGGAGGTCCCAGTACAGTAATTCTTCATAAACACCCAGGTGTTCTAGTACCTGAGCGATGGACCACTGGCTGCTGTCGGACTTAAAGTGCATTTGCTTCTCATTCAGAGCACTGACTTCATGCAGCAGGTTCTTCTGTGTGCTGTCCAGTCCAAGTAGCAAAACCTGCCTGTCCTGCTCTGTCCATAGCTTTTGGGTTGTTTGTGCGCCTGCTGTAGTTGTTGCCAGGCAAAGAATTAAAAAATAAAAGAGTTTCATGGCTGATGATTTAAGAGTACGCTGGCAAGTTCAGCAGATTTTATAGAGTCAGCTTGTAAAAAAACGACTTTTTAGACCGTTACTTCTCCGTCCAGGCCTACGCCGTTTTACCGGATAATTTTCACCTTCACCCTAAACTCCTAGGCTATTCCGCCATCAGATTCAGATTATGTATTTAGATGTAGAAGAATTAGAAATGAATAAAAAAAGCCCCGCTCCGGCGGGGCTTTTTGTTGGGAGAGAGAATGTTATTTTCGAATAGTCAGTTCCTTGATGATATGATCAGCACCACCTAGTTGGTCAATGAGCCAAAGTACGTAGCGGATGTCCACGTTGATGGTCCGGTTCAGATCTTTGTCAAAGGCAATTTTGTGGCTGAGCGCCTCATAGTTTCCATCGAAGGCCAGGCCGATCAGTTCGCCGTTGCCGTTTATAACGGGCGAGCCGGAGTTACCTCCCGTGATGTCATTGCTCGTGATAAAGTTCACAACCAGGTCGCCGGTGCGGGGGTCTTTGTAGGGGCCATACTCCTTAGCTCGGGCCAGCTTGACCAGTTCTTCCGGCAGGTCAAATTCATAATCACCAGGTTTGTACTTCTGCAATACTCCCTGCATGGTCGTGTGGTTCTGGTACGTGACGGCATCGCGGGGCTGGTAATCATCCACCTTACCGTACGATACCCGCATGGTAAAGGTCGCATCGGGATACAGGGCTTTGCCCGGATTCATCTCCCGGACTCCTTTCAGGTACAGACGTCCCCACTCGTTGTTTTTGGAAACAAACTGCTGGTACAGGGGCAGATACTTGCTCTGGTAGTTACGGATGAATGCGCTCGACAGGCTGTAGGCCAGATCCTGCCGTAGAGTGGTCACATCAGGGTTCTTTACAAACTGGTTCCACTTCGCATCATTCAGGATGATGGTACTGTTGAATACCTGATCCACGTACCGCTCATAGGTTGAAGCTTTGTCCAGTGCACCATATTCATTGCCAATGGCTCCGTATAGTACAGTGGGTTGCTGGTCTTTGGGTACATCGTTGTAGTACATCTGCAGTACTGATGTGACTATGTTCTTGTCCGACGGCTTGTTATGGCCCTTCAGGAAGTTCTGCCGGGCGTTAGTGGCGGCTTCCAGTGCTTTCTGCACATCAGCAGTATTGGCCTGGGCCATAGTGGCTTCCAGTTGCTGTAGCGAGGCCGCAAAGGATAGTAGCGGAGAGCCCAGAATACCTTCGTTGATATATACCCGGTGCAGCGCATAGGGGCTCCAGGCTGAGTAGGTCTGTTCAAGATCAGCGAATATCTCCTTGTACTCAGGCTTAGACTGCGCCCACTTGATAAAAGCCTCTTCTTCCTTTTTCTTCTGTCCGTACACATCGTACTTAAGCAGTTGCTCGGTTTCGCCTTTAAAAAACTTCCAGTAGTTGGCAATGGAGGCATAGTCCGAAGCCAGCTGGAGCTTGATGGCCGGATCATTTTTCATCTGCTCAAACATGTACTTAAGGCGCATGTCCCGCAGCTTGACCAGCGTAGGGTTATTCACTTCGGTTGCCAGTTGTACCCCGTACGATGATTCGTAGCGATTGGTACCGCCCGGGTAGCCAAAGATCATCGCAAAGTCATTTTCCTTAACGCCTTTCAGCGAAATGGGCAGATGGTACTTAGGCTTGAGCGGTACGTTGGTCGTGGCATACGGAGCCGGTTTGCCATCGGGAGTAGCGTACACCCTGAATACCGAAAAGTCGCCGGTGTGGCGGGGCCACTCCCAGTTGTCGGTATCGCCCCCAAACTTACCTACGCTCTCCGGCGGAGTACCTACCAGGCGCACATCATTGTAGCGCTGGTACACAAATGCCAGGAACTGGTTGCCCTTGAAGAGTGGACTGATCCGGGTCTCGAGGTTTTTGGAAAGGTCGCTCATCCGGCTGTTGATATGGCTCATTACCGCGGCCTGCTTGCTGGCTCTGGCCGCACCGGACAAGCCCATCAGCGAATCATTCACCTCTTTGGTCACGTCCTCAATCCTGACCAGAAACTGTACAGTCAGGTTAGTGGGAATCTCCTCGCTGTTGCTCTTGGCATAGAAGCCATCACGAAGGTAGTTATGCTCCACGGAGCTGGCGCTGGCAATGGCGCCATACCCGCAGTGGTGGTTGGTAAAGATCAGGCCCTTGGAGCTTACAATCTCACCGGTACAGCCGTTGCCAAAAATAATTACGGCATCCTTAATAGAGGCTTTGTTGATGCTGTATAATTGTTCTTTAGAAAGTTTAAGTCCTTTCTTGACCATGTCGTTGTAGACCTGCTGCCCCAGTAGTAGGGGGAGCCACATACCTTCGTCGGCGGCGGCCCTGAATACGAGGGTGATGCTGAGTAAAAACGTAATAGTTACTTTTTTCATAGGATGAAGTTTTATAAAACAATCGTTCTGGTAGGGATAGTTACCACCCAGGTGGCAGTTCCCTACTGTATTCTATGTTATAAACTAAAAAGCCTAAAAATAGATAAATGATTAGTAGGTCAATTAAAAGGTCTGCTAATTTATCTCAAACCACACGCTGGGACTACATAAACCGACGTGAGCCGTACATACTACTATACCTATGAAAATAGCTACGTACAATGTTAATGGAATCAACGCCCGGCTTCCGGTGCTGCTTCGCTGGCTGCAGACTACTGCACCGGACGTAGTTTGTCTGCAGGAGCTGAAAGCCCCGGACGAGAAGTTTCCGGAGGAAGCCATCACTGGGGTAGGGTACAAGGCGGTATGGCACGGGCAAAAAAGCTGGAATGGAGTAGCCATCCTGACCCGCCACCACGATATCGGGGAAGTAAAGCGGGGACTGCCGGGTGATCCGAACGACGAGCAGAGCCGCTACATTGAGGCCGAAGTGAATGGTATCCTGATCGGTTGCCTGTACCTGCCCAATGGCAATCCGGCTCCCGGGCCCAAGTTTGACTATAAGCTGCAATGGATGGAGCGGCTGAATAGCTACGCAGCCCACCTGCTTACCCTCAATAAACCCATAGTATTGACCGGCGACTACAATGTCATACCTACCGAGCGGGATGTGTACCGGCCGGATCGGTGGCTGGATGATGCCCTCTTCCGACCCGAGTCTCGCTCGGCCTTTCATTCCCTCCTTAGCCAGGGTTGGGTAGATGCCATCAGGCACCTCCACCCGGACGAGACCATCTACACCTTCTGGGACTACTTCCGAACCTCTTTCAGCCGTAATGCAGGATTGCGTATAGACCACTTCCTGCTCAGTCCCCAGCTTAGGGGCCGCCTACTTGCCACTGGGGTAGATCGGGATGTACGGGGTTGGGAGAAAACCAGTGACCACGCTCCGGTGTGGGTGGAGTTGTCTGAGGGAGTGTAGCGTCAAGAAGGAGCTTTTAATGCTCGTTACTGCTTCGGACTAGTACTGTGTATAACTTTTGATTGAGTGGTCATAATCGCTCAAAAGGTAGCGTTTTGCCTTCTATTTAAGCCATTTAGTATATATCTTCCATAGTTCTGGCCATCAAATGTATAAGGTAAATGTAGTCTCTGTTTTCCCTGTCCTTACCACTCCCTAAAGTTTACTTGAGGTAGGTACCTATTGTACTTACTTTTATCAACAATTAAGAGCTGCAGCGCTTATTAAGTATTTTTTTATTGCTCCCTATAATGCTTTGTGACCGGTAAATGGTGGTGAACCAGGCAGGAGAAGTTGATAGTGCACCTAAGCACTTGTAGTACCTCCTCCTTCACCCACCAGTCTAACGGTCACGCAGAGCTATGGACGTAGTGTGTAGAATAACTAAATCTTAAAAGCCATGCAAGAGATACTTACCAATCAAAAGTTGCTAGATCTGGTCCGTGAACGTGACCATCTGCTAACATTCGATCCGAACAAACTTTATCCTATACTTTTTCGCCCATGCCGGGTCAGAGTGCTGCTTGTTGCAGATGGTGGCCTCGACTTTTCGATTGGAGGATTTGGTCTTCGGGCATTTGTAGAAAGTCTGCTTGATATGCCGGGGTATCACGTAAAGTTTGATATTACGCTCGCACACATTCATGCTCGCTCAGGAGGACAAATGATGGATCCGGACACCCGGATAACAAGACGAATCTCCCAGTTTAAATTTGACAATCCCGAGCACTTTGGTCCTGACAAGTACGATCAGGTGTGGCTGTTTGGAATAGATACAATTTATCGTCAGCGCAATGGATATCCAACGGACCGACTAGGTGACAAAGAACTGGCAGCCATCACGCAGTTCATGAATGGTGGCGGTGGACTGTTTGCAACGGGTGACCACGGGTCGCTGGGCGCTTGTCTGGGAGGTTCAGTACCACGAGCCCGATCTATGCGGTTGTGGGGACCTGCCGGGGATGCCGTAGGTAGTGAAGTGAGCATGACACATTCACGTCGTAACGATACCAACCGTCAGGGTAGTAGTCCGGGAAGTCAGTTTAATGACCAGTCCGATGATGTTCCCCAACCAATAGAGCCTAAGATGTACCATCGGCGGATGGGCATCTTCAGATTCTCGTATCCACATCCGCTCCTTTGTAGCCCTGGTGGAGTAATTCGGGTAATGCCCGACCACCCACACGAGGGGGAATGTGTGGCTCCGGCTAATCCGAACCAGCAAATTAACTATGTTAATCCGCCCGTTCCCGAATATCCTCCGGCGGCTGGGGGTGGGACTCGTCCCCTACCGGAAATAATCTCCACCAGTAGCGTACCTGCCGGTAATACAGCATCGGCGACAAAAGATCCGACAGTAGCACAGACATTCGGAGGTATATGTGCTTACGATGGACATCTGGCTAAAGTCGGTAGGGTAGTGACGGACCCCACCTGGCACCACTTCGTGAATATTAACCTGATTGGTGATCAGGGAGCACCTTTCGGTGATCCCAAGCGGTTAGGTTATCTGGCTTCTCCCGCTGGTATGGCCCATCTGGAACAGATTAAAACGTATTTCCGAAATATAGCGGTATGGTTATCCCGGCCATCGCAGATCGTGTGTATGCAACGTCGGCTTAAGTGGGGAGTGATCTGGACTGACCGGGTGATGGAAGCCGTAATGACCAAGGCGGACATTCCACTGGCCAAACTTGATACCCGTAACCTGCTGGATATTGGCCGTCACGCCCGCGATGTTCTTGGCCAGTACGTAGGTGCATGCCAGGCACGAAGAATCATCCTGTACGAGATTGAACGTGTCTTCCCTAAACCATGGCTGGATCTTGTAGATCCCTGGCTACCACTGCCGCCGCGCGGGCCCGAGCCTGGTCCTGATCCCGTACCGTGGCTGGATCCTGAACTGGTACTGGACATAGCTTTGGGGGGAGCGTTGGCAGCTTTGCGGGAAGAATTTCCGGATCCGGACCCACAACGGCTGGAAGAGATTGAAAAGTCAATGGATAAGGTGTCAGCACGGGGGGTGGAAGTCGCAGTAGGTTTTGCACTGGAATCGTTTGGTACTACAGTCAATCGCTATACCAAGTTGTTTGAGAGCTTTAAGGGAGGACGGACCAACTCTGAGGCAGAATAAGGCAAAGAGATACCTTAATCACACTATAGACCTGCCACGATCAACCTACCTACCTCGTCTATGGTAGGTAGGTTTTAGTTAGCCTGATTGGCAATTGGCAAGTGCGGCGAGAATATCAATGTTAACCATAGACCCCTGCTATATACTGATCCTTTATTATATGCTAATCCTGCCAGTCCTACTATTGCATTCCAATTTGATGATGGTATATCGTTGATCAACCGATATGTACTGGAGAACATGAATATAAGTAAGAGACGGCCCTAGTAGGAGCGGACTAATTCGGATAGGGGACAAAGGAACTCTCAAAAACCATTGGTTGCAGAATGGGTTGTTTTAGGTATATACTCATCTTAAACAACAAGAAAAATGGGATTTGACCAGTACCACGAACCACCTCATGAGCTATCGGAAGAAACCCGCACCTTTGCCCGCATGGTACGTTCCGTGATCGAGGAGGCCGAAGCCATTGACTGGTATGAGCAACGCATATCGGTTGAGAAAGACGATCAGGCCAAACGCATTATGCAGAATGCACAGAAGGAAGAGTTCAAACACTTTGCTATGGATCTGGAATTTCTGCTCAGGAAAAAGCCCAAGTGGCGACAGATTATGCAGATGATCCTTTTTCAGGAAGGTGACATTGTCGATCTGGGAGAAAAAGCCGAAGAAGAGGCAGAGTAGGAACAAGAAGGCGGCTGCCCCATATACGGACAGCCGCCTTTGCTTTCGTAGTGTCTGGTACTAAGAGGGCATAGTCTTAATCAAGGTACTTCTTATCCGTTGGCTTGTATCCCAGCAGGTAGGCAAAGGGAGTCAGGATAGTGAATAAAGATTTCTGAACGGCATAGGAGGGCTTAGCCAGTCGCATCACATGATTGTACTTATCGATCAAAACGGCCACCTGCAGGAGAGAAGGCATACCCGCTTCGTTGGTTTTGCCGTCATTGGCCAACCCGTGGAGCGTTTCGAGCAGGTGCTCTGTTTCCAAAGCAGGGCGCACTTTCCAGTTTACGACGGTTTTGGTAGTGGTGTTGTTCCACATCGAGTGGACTTTGTTCTTTGGGACATGTAGTTTATCTCCCTTTGTCAATACTCTTAGGTCACCGTCGATCCGTACGGTCATTTCCCCTTCTAAAACGATAAACTCTTCCTCCTGATGGGGGTGGTAGTGGGCAGCCGGTTCTTTGGAGAAAGCATTGTAAGTAGCTTCCATTTCTAGGAGTTGCCCATTGGTGTCCTTGCCTGTCCGTAGAAATCGGATGGTCTGGTGTGTTCTGGGATTCGAAATTGTCTTGTTTTGGTAGGCCATTTTTCTGTGTTAGCTAATAGACGAAAACTTTTATTGTACTTCAATTTTGGTAATTGTCATGGCTGGTTGCTGGACGTTAGGCCATAAAAAAAGGCATACCGTCTGTTCATGACCGGTATGCCCTGTATAGATATACTCTGGTCTTATACGTTAAACTTATCTTTCAGGTAGGCGATGGACATACCGTAGGCCTGCTCGGCGTTGAGCTGGTCGTACTTGGGATTGCTGGGGTTGGCAAAGCCGTGTACCCCGGGAAAAATCTTATAGATAAGCTGCTTACCTGCCTTGTCCATGTTGGCGTCAAACTGCTCAACCACCTCCTTCGAGATACGCTCCTCGGTGGCGAATACGCCCAGTACATCGCTGTTAAGAGTCTTGAGCTGTTGTACATCCTGCACCGGCATACCGTAGTACATCACTACCCCGATGGTGTTCTTACCACCCAGCAGTCCTGAGCGCAGCGACCAGCCTCCCCCAAAGCACCAGCCTACGTTGGCTACCTGCGCCTTAGGTCCGGCATAGGCCAGTCCGCCCTTCACGATATTGACTAGGCGATCTTCTTTTACGCTCGATACCAGCTTACCGGCATCCTGGGGCGTGGTAGCCACCTGTCCGTCGTACATGTCGAGCGCCAGTACGTTCACATCTCCGCGCAGGTCGTCGTAGTAGCGGTCCGACTCGCGACGGATGTAGTCGTTGAGTCCCCACCACTCCTGGTACACAAACAGCCACTTGTCGCTCGCCTTAGCGGCTTTGATCAGGTACCCGTTGGCCTCTTTCCCGTCGGGAGTCTTGAAAGTGATGTTTTGGCCCTTTGCTTGGTACTGGAGCGGGAGGGGAGCCGGGTGCAACGCCTGAAAAGCCGGGTCCAGCGCAAACTGTTTCATGCCATCTTCGGCAATAGCCGGCGTAAAGCATACCGGTATGGCCGTCTCTGTTACGGGAGCAGCGGGCCGCCAGCCCCAGAAGCTCAGGCTACCTACCAGCAGCAGGTGGAGTATGATCAGAAGTCTTGACATAAGTTGAATATAAATTTTGGTTAAATACAGCTACGTCACCTATTACACCGGGAGTAGCTTATTTGTTTTGATACCTACATCAACTAGCCGCGGCGCTTCCGTACCAGGCTGTCGGCAGGGTAGTTGGCCTTGAGCGTATCCATCTGCGCGCGGGCCCACTGGATCAGGCGCTGCTTCTGTACCTCAGTCAGGTTAGCCTCCGGATGCATACCCAGGTAGGTGTACTCCTTCATGGGCATTTCACTTTCTTCCACTACTTCCACAATTTCTTCCAGCTTGTGGTACTGTATCGCCAGGGGCCTCCGGGTAAAGTCCGAGAAATTAAGGTGCTGCTTACCTTCCTGTATGTGGTGGTCCATCCACCAGGCTACTGGCTGCACATTAGAGTACCAGGGGTAAGTAGTCTGGTTGGTGTGGCAGTCGTTACAGGCTACGCTCAGGATGTGCTGCACATCTTCGGGCACGCTGTAGCGGGTAGCGATGTCATAGGTACGGTCGTTATAATTATTAGGCGTAGGACGAATGAGTTGGATGACAACGAGCAAAACGAGTACGCCCAGAAAGATTTTACCGATCATAGTAGAATGAGGAGTTTTGAGTGAATGGATAAGGTACTAAAATATACCTTTCCATAAGCAGGTTTATCCCCAGGCTTACTCAAAACCGGCTATCGTACCTGAATAGGCCCCAGTAGCCAGCCCAGATGGAAACCCAGGCTCAGACTGGGAGCCGGCCCATAGCGGCCGGGACTATCCGGTCTGAACCATACTGGTTCATCATCGGTGAACAGGGTTTCATTCTCCACACTCAGATTCCGTACGGTGAGGGAGCGCAGGCCCAGCCCCCAGTAGAAGTCCAGGTTCATACGGGGGGAGAGTATATACTGCCAGCCCATTTTGATATGGTAGGCGCTGAGGAAGCGCCCCAGATTGACTATACGGTTCTCAAAGTAGGCACACTGCCATGGGTTGGTACAATCCATGCCCTGGGCACGCCACTCCCGAAGGCTGTTCTTTTTGAACATATACTCGGCCGCAAAGTACCCCGCTCCGTTTCGGTTCTGGCGGTAGTACATACGGAGCTGCGTCCGGAAGCGCCACGTTTCCTTGTTGGGGTACTCTTCGCGCTCCGTTGGGAAGACATTGAATGACGTGTGTCCGTAGCCTATTTCCTGCTGTACACTGTACTTAGGATTGGGCAGCGGTATCTCAATGCCTGCCTGCACGGTATTGTCCAGATCAAAAAGTGTGAGTGGTGTGATCTTGATAATGGGCTGCCTGTTTAGTGAATCTGGTCTCTGGGCAAAACCTGCGTTAAATCCCGCCCACAGCGCTACTAGTAATATTAAATAGGGCTTTTTCATTCCACAGGTATTTTGCTGAGTAGTTCCAGAGAAGTGCCGGTACTTTGTCCGTCGTAGCGATACTGGTACAGACCGTTCTTCCCGGTTACGATCAGGGTATTTTTATTAGGTATCACATCGTACGAAGGTACATCCGTCAGAAACTGTGTCTGGGTCGGGGTGGCCGGGTTGGTGATATCAAATACTTTCAGGCCTTTGTCCCCTTCACACACAAACAGTTTGTTGCCATCCACACCCAGCCCATAGGGTGTCTCGAGGGGCTGGGAACTAAGCAACTGAGGATTGGCTGGATTGGATACGTCCACCACATCCAGCGAGCTGAGGTTGTTCCACTGACGGCAGGCGGCTCCTCCCCGCAGCGTCACGTAGGCATACTGACCCTGTACCACCACCGGATCACAGCTCATAACGTGCCGGTACTTGGAGAGCAATATAGGTGACTGAGGCTGACGGCTGTCAAAGATGTACATACCGTCGTTGGCACCTACGAACAGGTTTTTCTGGTAGGGGAATATGGTTTCGATGCCCATGCCCAGGTCGGCCTTACCCTTACGGACCGGCTCGGAAGGACTAGCAATATCATACACATCCAGGATGTTGTGGGTGACGATATAAAGCGTGTTGTCGGTAATGGCAAAGCGGGCCATAGAGCCACCTACTCCGGTCACGCCGGGACCTACGTCGGCCGAGTTGGCCGTTTCGCACTGCCACATCACCAGGGGTACTACGCCCGCTATCAAGGCTATATAGAATATTCGGAAGACTTTTTTCATGAGTGGGGTGGTTTAGCGGTAACAATTGGGCCGTACGGTCATGGCTACTTTCTCCCAGCCTACTACTACTCCTTTGGTATCATCTACACATTCAAAGTAGGTATTCTGAAAAGGCGGGTACTTGCTGAGCGGGATAGCCTTCTCCACCCTTTTGACAAGCTTAACATTTGTCGGGTTGCTGATGTCAAATACCACCAGGTCGGTACCATTGTCGGCATAGAGCCATTGGCCCTTGACGGCAATGTCGTAGTTACCGGGTATGGACACAAAGGCCAGGTTCTCCGGGTTCTTGGGATCGCTGTTGTTGATGATATGGACTCCGGTGCCCATTTCGTTGATGAACAGGAAGCTCCCCAGCAGGTAGATCTTGCCCGGATTGCGGAGGGGCCGGGCCGGTAAAGACTTAATGTCTTTTTGCTCCTGAGCCGTAGCATAGATAGGCCGATAGGCCGTGCCATCAAACCGGGGGCCGGGGGGGGCTTCGTCCATAGCGGTATTACAGGCCGTCATGGTCAGCACTAGTAGTAGTGAGTAGACAGGTATCTTCATAAGAATAATAGTTTCTTCTAGGAGCTACTTTTGTGGCTTATGGTTGTAAACCTAGATAAAGAAGTAGTCACAGCAAGCACCATGCCGAATCAACCGTTGTATTTGCTGGTTGAAATGTAACTTTTGGATAACTTGCTGTACGGAGAAAGCGGATTGATGAGGCCGGTACTATCTGAATCAAGTTATAGAGGGCTTAAACGGCTACTTCACCAGTACCTCGTAGACATACAGAGTAGCGACCTCCCCATCATCCGGAACAAAGTAAGCACGTAGCCCCTCCGCGGTATTTTCCAGCCAGAAAGGATTCTGGGTCATGGGGCGGCCCGAATGAGCCCACAGTGGTACCGGTACCTGATGTACGGGCTGGTGCGTGGTCAAGTCCACTAGATCCAGGCCGCCCAGGCGAAAGAGATTATTACCCTGGCGGTAGCTTTTCAAACCGCCGCACAGCATCAGGTGGCTGCCAGCGTAGTGGCAGTCCTGGTAATCGATGTAGTAGGAGGGGTTCGGAACGCGGAGCTGGTCGGGGCTTTGGTTGGCGGCAAGTACCTGGCCTTGTGCATTCAGTTTCCAGTCATAGTAATTTCGGGAACCCCAGCTGATACCGTGGAGGGAGTGGGCATCGGTGTTGTGGACGATGCCACCCAGGTGGTCGTCAAACCGGAATACTTCAACTACCTTCAGGCTTTCGGGATGTACCTTGTAGACTACCGAGCTACTGTTGGGCCGGTACTCCGCTACGGGTACCCATATATGCTGCCCATCGTAGTCAATGCCGCCGGGGTGGTACTTGGGCCCTTCACCCAGCTTTACATCCGCCAGGAGTTTGCCTGTAGCGTCAAATTTAAACAAGTGTCCCACACCCTTTCCAGCCGAGCGGTCCAGTACTTCCACGGACGATAGAATGAAGTCATCACCAACCCTGACCATGCCCTGCGGGTGGTGTACCGGAAATCGGAGAGGTACCTGCGCTACCTGCCTCCAGGTACTGGTGTCGCGGAGGGCTCGGAATTTTCTTATGAGGTCACTGGGAGCTTTTTCCTGAGCCCATACCGGACCGTACGAAAGCAGCGTGATTAAGCTTGACAGTAATAGCTTTGCTACGGACTGATGCATCGGGAATGAAAGTGTGGAAAGGTTTCAAAGCCAGTGTTGCAGGCTAATTAGCTATATAGTGTTTTGTACTGTTTAACCAGATTTAGAAATACTTCACGGGCTGACCCTCTTTCTGTTCTTCCGGCGGATTGTCCTGCCCACAAGGTTGTGTAGTCACTATCGCCTGCCTGCTGGGCTAGTTTTCTCAGTTTTGCTATCATACTATTTTGCAGTGGATAAGGGGGGATGGAGACGCCAGATTTCTCAATTTCACTCATGAGCTCGTTGCGAATCCCTCTTGCCCATCTCCCTGAAAAAGCTCGGGTTAGGGTTGTGTCTGTATCTTTTGCTGCCATGAGTTTGTCTTTATACGAAGCAATGGCCAAACTTTCGTCTGTTCCGATAAAGGCTGTTCCGATTTGTACGGCATCAGCACCTAGTTCAAAGGCTGCTTTGATGGTTTGTGCACTGTTTATCCCACCTGCGGCAATACAGGGTACTTGTACCGCGCTCTTGACCTGTGGCAGTAAAGAGAAAAGTCCCACCTGAGGCAGAGGGATATGATCGAGGAATGTACCCCGGTGTCCTCCGGCTTCAATGCCCTGAACCGTAATCATGTCAATGTCATGCTGCTGCAAATACAAGGCTTCCTCTACACAAGTGGCGGTGCCAATGAGTGTGCAACCCCCATTTTTTAACTGTTGAATGCTTGTACTGTCTAAGCATCCAAATGTGAAACTGACTATGGAGATGCCCTCTTGAATCAGGATGTCTAGCTGGTCGTGGTAGGTATAAAACCGGAAGTCTGACAGGTCCGTTGCATCGAGTTGGTAGCCTCTTTGGCTGGCCAGGTGCATAAGTAGTTGCCGCATGGGTTCCAGGTCTTCCTCTGTATAGGGAGGAACCGCATGAGCAAACAAGTTAACAGCAAAGGGGTTATTGGTCAGGCTTTTGGTTTTGTGGATCAGTTGTCGGGTTACTTCCGGTGATAAACCACCAACAGCCAACGAACCCAGTCCACCTTCATTGGATACGGCAGCGGCCATTTCGGGTGTAGATACTCCCAGCATCGGAGCTTGTAGTATAGGATATTCCAGCTTCAGGATGTCAGTTACCGTGCTTTTCCAGCTCATAGTAGTTACTATTTATAGCTTACAGTCAACTCCTAAACATACGAAAGATTCACCTTTGCTGGTATTGTAATATAGTAGTTCTGCCCATAGTACCTGCTCTACTGCCAGCCATGTACCCAAAGACTTACTTTGATTTCTGCTCCCAGCCTTCGGACTTTACCACCGTCAGCTGATTTTTATCATTGAGAACAAAGCGCTGCAGAATAGTAGCATTTTCGTACTCGATCAGATAGAGATAGCTCCGCTGCTGGTCTGTTACTATGCGCTCCAGCAGCGTAAATGCTTCAATCCTGCCCAGTTTTTTAGCCTCTTCCTGAATCTCCTTTACATTAGGGGCAATTTGCTGCCACAGTTCCGGACTGAACTCCTCAGCCTTCATAGAACCGGTGGCATTGCTTTCAAATAGAGTCCTGAATCGTTGGTCAATGGCGGGATCTGGGTCAGGTACTTGCGTGTATCCATCATGTAGAAAGCGCCGCATGCCGGGCCTCAGTGCCAATGGCGACTGGTTTAGCTGGTTGTTTAGCTGAGGCATATCGTAGTAATGTCCCCCTTTTGCCAATTCGGCTGACAGATTGAGCTTTATTTCCGCCGGCTGATCACCCGGAGGTACCAGGTAGATATCGCCCGACCGAAGATCGTATATACTGGAGTACTTGGTAGCATACTGCCCCTGCTGCAAACAGGCCTGCAGAATCGGCAAGCCACCCTGCACCGTGGGTTGGGGGGCTTTAGCCAGGTGATCATCTAAGGCCTTTTTACCATAACCAAATCCTCTGGACTGGCTGGATCGGTCAAAATACAGCTGACCATTGCGGGCGCCAATAATCACCGATGCACCGGATTTGTCAGCGATCATAATGCGGGCGTAGGAGAAGCTGGGCTCCTGGTACTTCTGATAGAAGGCAATGGCCTCCTCCACGGTGGCGCAGCTTTCCAGCATGCGTTCGCTGGGGTTACCCCGTGGTTTCAACAGGTTCGGACCCGGTACGTACTGCTCATTTACCCCTGCTACCCAGTCAAACGCCAATCCGGCGGTGTTGACACCTCCCTGCGCCCAGTCATTATCGAACCCAACGTAGGCAATGCCGTAGTACCCCTTACTGCCGGGCAGAAACCAGATTCGGGTAGCTGGATTCGAATAATCTTCGTTGTTAAAAAACAGGGTTCTTTCGGCATCGGTGAGGACGAAAATGGTGCAGGCGTACACCGGAACAGCGAGCACCACACCTATTACAAAAGTGAAGATTCCCTTCATCAATATCTTTTTCATATTCTTTGAGCTCTTGTAGGTAGTAGTGAGGCCAGCTATCTGGAGTGTAAGTACTTATGGGTACTTGATGGAGCTAATGTACTCAAAGCGAAGCAGATTACAAGGTATACTTCCTGTACTTACGACGGCCTTGTGGAGTAGGTACTTTAGGGCAATATTAATTCAAACGTCCGTAGTAGATCAGGTCAATGAGTTCGCCGGAAGTAGTTTTATAATCGCAGCGCAGCACACCTTCCCGTTCAAAGCCACTGTTTTCGGCCATGCGTCTGGCCGCGGTATTGCTCACATGGGTTCTGAGAAAAAGCTTTCGAAAACCGAAAGTTGTGAAGCAATAGGTACAAAAGGTCTGCAGGGCTTTTGTACCGACCCCTTTACCGGCATATTCTTTATCGATGTAGAAACCTATTTCTGATTTTGGAACCATCCAGTCTATATTCTTCAGGTCCAGAAAGCCCGCCAACCGTCCATCCCGTTCGTCAATGATCAGGTAGGGGAAGTAGGTCCGGCTTTTGGCCCGCTCCGTTATATCGGCCAGAAACTCCCTGGTAGCATCCAGGCTTTGGGTTCGTGATACGGTACCGGTAAAGAAATCTTCCAGTCTCTTACGGTTCCGCTCAACCATGTCAAAATAAGGTACCAGGTCGTCGGTCGTTAACGGGCGTATGATATAGTGGTCAAATTTCATCTGGTATGATCTGCGTTTTCATATCCTTTGAACTTTTTATTGGTAGTAAAGATCTGCTGCCTGGAATTAGACGCAGGTACTACTGTGTACATAATGAAACTAATGCACTCAAAGCGAAGCAGGATACAAGGTATAGTCCATTTACTTAAGACTGCTTAGTTAAGATTCCACTTTAAATCTGAAGTCGCACTTTGCTGCTCCGTTGGCAATAGTTCCCGTTCTGATCAACGTAAGTCCGGCCAGTTCAGAAGTAATCTGGTCTACTTCACAAAGGATCGTAGCGTATTTGTAGTAGTTATGTTTCCTGAATAGCTTACATATCCCACATTCCAGAATATCTACTCCGTAGCCAAGTCCGAATGTTTCTTCTCTGTCAGTAATAATATGCGCAATGAAGCCTTCAGGATGTGGGTTAGCACTCGTTTTTTTATGAAAAGATCTGATAAGTATTTGTCCGGGCCAGGTACTAATCAGTTTAGGGACAAGTCGTTTGACGAAGGCCTGAGCCCCATTTTTAGGTTGTACGTAGGCGGTAACTATTTCAAGACAAATCTTTCTGATTGTGTCAAACGTTTCACCCTTTTCGTCCAGGGTTTGATGAATGCTAAAAAGTAAGCGCTAAAATCAAGTCGTTTGTCGATCGGATTCCCCGAAGTAGAAGCAAATTTGGTATCTATTGAAATAGTCGCATAATGATTGTCCGTGTCGGCAATCACTCTGTCAAACTCGTTCAGATAATAGTCCTTAATAGATTTGATAAAGTACTTCCTGTAGTTATTCATCTTATCCGTCGATTAATTGACTTGCTTCGTGTGTTAGAGAAATTCTGTTACTTCATCTGCCTGAGAGCTTCATCTGGATATACCTTCCATCTCTTTAATCATTCCGCGCATGAAGCTAGGGAGCGGCAGTATGAAAGAATAATCCGCTCTAAGAATTTTATCTAACGGTAGTCCTGCACTGGCAAGCTAACCTAACCCCTCAAGGTAGTAGCGAATGGCTGCCTCAGTTTTTATGCACTTTGACTAAGGTACCAATTCTTAATCCATATGGATGCTAATCCAGGGCTATCAGAATCGAAGATATAAAACCATCCCAGTCGAAATTCTCAAAATGGGTTTGTCCGAGTCGTACGATTATTAATTCTTTGGATGGAATGATCATAAGCCTTTGCCCATCAAAGCCCTGTGCAAAGTAAAGGTCATCGGGTATATGTGGAGGCGTATCAAATCCAGCACGCCAGAAGTGGGCAGCATACATTCCATCCGGAGCCTGCGTACCTGGACAACGGCTATAGGCTATCCACTCATTGCTAAGGATTTGTTGGCCCTCCCACATGCCTCCGTTGAGATATAGTAGACCGAACCTGGCCCAGTCCCGGGTGGTAGCCCACCCAAAGGTGGAGCCCACAAATTGTCCCGATGCATCCAGCTCGATGAGTGTACTGGTCATGCCGATTTTATGAAATAGCTCCTTGTAGGGAAAGGTATGGTAGTTTCTACCTGTGGTGTTTTTTATAAGGTCAAATATAGCGTTGGTGGTACCGCTTGAATATTTCCATTCCTGTCCGGGAGGCGCCTCCAGGGGTAAAGAAGATGCAAATGCGCTCATGTTGGCTTCGGTATACACCATTCGGGTAACCGGGCTCCACGAAAAATAGCTTTCGTCCCATTGCAGTCCGCTCGTCATTTTTAGTAAATGGTCTAGCGTAATGTTGTAGCGCGGATCTTCTGGGTTTGACCATTCGGGCAAAATACCCTTAGCGGTTAAACTCAATTTCCCTCTATCGACCAGAATACCCGCCAAAGCATTTGAGAGGCTTTTGGTCATGGACCAGCCTAATTGCGGCTGATCGTAGGCATATCCATCAGCATAGGCCTCGGCCAGGATCTGACCTCTGTAGACTACTACAACTGCCCGCGTATTCACAGGTTTGTCCGGGTCCTTCTCAACAAAAGCCTGTGATATGGCTTTCTGAACCCTTCTTGAAGTTGCTGTCCGAAGGAGGGTACTGTCAATGATATTGCCCGTGGGCCAGGGCAAGGTATCAGGATCATAGGTCATGGCAGGAGGGAGGGGAATCTTTTGCTCCCTTATTTCTTCTTCAGTTATGCCCACTACCAACGTACAGCCTAGGCCTTTTCTATAAATGGCTTTTCTGGCAGAAAGCCCGAATACCGAAGCCGTTACAGTTTGGTTTTCTTTATCCAGGTGAATTGTAGCGAGGTTTAGAGGGAAGTGGGCCAGTTCAAATTCCTGAATACTTTCCAGGGTACGACCTCCGACGTACATACACGAGCAGGTAGTTTTGGCTGCCCCTGCACTAAATACCGGAAGCATGTAATAGCTATATCTCCCGATACCTACCAGGGCCAGACAAACCAGGAAAATTAGTAGCCACTTAACAAGTCGCATTGTCGTACCCTGGTAGTTGAGAATACTTTAACGCATAGGTGATTTTACATTTTCTTACTCATCAATGGCCTCAATACCTTGCGCTTTAAGCCGTTCAAGGTTCTCCTTCATAGCGTTAAGTTGCTCGGGTGGGTGCCCCTGCCAATCGGTTACCTCACCCCTCACCCGTAGCGGACTGCGGGAGCGGTATGACCTGGTTGGATTACCGGGAAACTTTTTATCCGTCAAATTAGGGTCATCTTCAACCGGGCCGGTCGGCTCTACTATATAAATCCGGCCGGGGCCTTCGCCCTGAGCCAGTTCAGCTCCCCAGGTAGCCGCATCCAAAGTGGCGGTTAGATAGACAAAAGAGGCCTTCTTTCTCTGACCATAGTTTGAATTAAATCCGGGTTCAAGCAGGTCTCCCGGTTTCAGATTGGCTTTCGTACCATGATAGAATAGCTGTGAACTCTGCTCATTGGCAGACTCCATTGGCTTTTCTTCGCTTCTGTCTGTATTCATTCACGTCTTAGTTAAAGATGTATTTGGTCAATAGCTCTACGCAACCCGCAAGATCTTCTCCATCTTACGTCCATTCGCCAATTCATCCACTAACTTATCCAGGTATCTTACCTGTTGTGTTAATGGATTCTCGATTTCTTCTATCCTGTAGCCACAGATTTTGCCGGTAATCAGGTGAGCATTCGGGTGTAAGGTAGCCTGCTGAAAGAAGGTTTCGAAAGTTACTTTATCGGCAATAAGTGCCTGCAGCTTTTCTTCATCATACCCGGTCAGCCACTCAATGACCTGATGCAGTTCTTCTTTTGTCCGGCCTTTCTTCTCTGCTTTGGTCAGGTAGTGTGGATAGACCGAGGCGAAGGTCATTTTTGCCATACGCTCATCGTGATTGTTTGCGTTGTTCATAGCTAGTACCTGGATAGGATCGCTTAATCTATTTTACCTTTCTGATTGACTTCTTCTTATTGAACGGTTGTCATACATGCGTCTTTACTAGTTCTACCTTTATCTTATTTTCTGACAGGGTTCTGGGTCGTTTCGGCTACCTTTCTTAGCTGAACCGCAAAATCAGCGGGTACCTGTTCGGGCGTAAAGGTTAGCTCGCGGGGCGACTCACCAAACAGGAACGAGTACCATACCAGAGACCCCAGATAGCAACCGGCTTCGTTGGCATGATGCGAATCAAATCCCCATTTCTGATCATTGGTCCAGCGGTAGCCTACGTGCAGCGAATGCGTCTGGCCGGGTAGGGAGGGGTACTCCGGATTCTTAAAGTTAAAATTGGGGTCCTTTCGGTACCCCCAGGTCGGGTCGGAGCTAACTTTCCAGAAGGCATCGCCCACGGGAATGATACGTACCCCTAATTTCTGAGCTATTGTATGGTAGGCGGCTCTGGATTTTTCCCACATTTCCTTTTCGGTTTGGGCAAAGGTATTAGGGGCAATTTGTGAGAAGTCATTCGAATCGGAGCGGTAGGCCCAGGTCTGGTGAAATACTACCTCCGCCTTGGGCTGTATAGACTTAATATAATCATACAGTTTTTGGGCGTAAGGCTCATAGGTGGCCGGATCGGCCGAGTTCATAGAGTTTTGCTGCAGGGTTACGACATCCCAGGTACCTTCAGACAACAGCATGCGCAGGGATTTTCCTTTGTAGGGTTTTCCCTTCGGGTCGTCGGGATTGGCTTCGGCGGCAGCGGCGTGCTCCCAGTGTCGCTGCAGTGAGCAGCCACCTAGTTCGGCCCGGCCAATTTCGAGGGGGTGTCCACCTTCCTTTGCCAATTGGGGCAGGTACCGGGCCGCATTCTGCGAGAAGCTGTTACCAATCAGAAACAGGTGTAGGGTATCGGTGGGAGTAGGACGTACACCCACAGTACCCGAAACCCGGGAGGACTGAGCCTGAACGGTGGTGATCGCTGCAAGGAAGAATAGGATCCAGCTTAATTTTTTTCTAAAAGATAGCATACGCAGGTTGAGGATTGATAAAGGTTTATTTAGAAGACCTTTGGTAGGTTGTTCTATACTGACAGGTAATACTTATTGTTACCATTACTTACTGGTTCGCTTATGCAAGAGTTTTTACCGGTGGTTAGGCCTTTCTTCTCTGCTTTAGTTAGATACCGAGGCAAAGGTCGTTTTTGCTATACCCTCATCGTGGTTGTTGATGCTGTATTTACCGCTTATAGTCCAAAAATCGCTTCCTTAATTCTTTCCATTCGGACTTGAGGATGCTATAACATACTGTATTCCTTCTGAATCCATCATGCATTAGCGTGTGACGCCTCAAAAGCCCTTCAAATTGCCCGCCTATCTTTTCTATAGCTTGTCGTGACGCCAGGTTTCGTTCGTCGGTCTTGAATTCAACCCTCTCAGCGTCAAGTCTATCAAATGCATACTCCAACAGCAAGTACTTACAATTTCTATTCAGCCCTGTTCTTTGAAATTCTTTGCCGTACCAGGTGGCTCCAATCTCGAGTCGGTCGTCTGCATTGGATATGTTCAAGAAACTGGTGCTTCCGGCATACGCATTTTTGGTTTTGTCAAACACGATAAAGGCATATCGAAGCCTATTGTGGCGATCCTCAATGGCTTTATTAATATATTTATTCAGCAACTCCGGATTGTAAATAGGGGATGGAGAAAACTGAAGCAGGTCCTGGTCTGAGGTGGCAACCTTTGCTAAATTTTCATCGTCGGTTTCACGTAAGGGCCTGAGCAAGGCAACCGTATTTTCAAGGGTTATTTCTTCGTCAAAAGGAAAATGCATTGATGTGATCTGGTTAATAGATGTTAACTTTTATTGATATGGAGGTATGAAGTTGCTGGTGAGAAACACCAGCAACGGCAGAAAGGTCTGTGGGGACACAGACCACGGCAGCTGCGAATGAGATATTTCCCCTACCTCATTGGGTCGCCACTTTTACATTCCTGAACATGAATGGATTGTCGCTGATGCGCAGGGGCTTGCCGCTGGCGGTGGTCACATTTTTGAGTATGACTTCTTTGGTGATAACATACGGAAATTTCTCCTGATAAGACTCGTCAGTCATCTGAGGATTGAAATTCGCAAAGATAGCCGGGCCCTGGTAGTTCTCCGGGTGGTTGGAGTCATCAATTTTGAGGTTTTCAATGAGAATCTTCTCGGGCATATAGGCGGTATAGCCGAAATCATGCTGACTGGAATTGGAACCCCCGATCAGAGAAGCGCTGACGGGGCGGCCACCCGATGGTACAAAGGTACAGTTGCGGACTATGAATTCTCCCTGCCAGGTGCTACCGTAGTCGGAGCGCAGATTGATGAGGGTACCGCCGCGGATGGTACTATTCTCCACGAGAAAAGTCCCGCTGCCGATGGCATTGATGCCCATGTGTCCCAGCGTTGAATTGCGGATGGTAGCGTTGGCCACTCCCATGTGGGCATCGAACCGGGAAAAAGTACAGCGGTCGTACAGGATGTTCTTACAGAAACTGGATCCCAGAATGCCCCAATAGGTGCGGTCGTTGATGTCGTTGGTTTGGCGGCAGTCGATAAAAGATAAATTAAGGGCACGGGTGGCAGAGAGATCGTAGGTACCCATAGAAACGGGCTTTCCGGCCGCGCCAATGGTACTGTAAGTTTTGTGACCCGTTAGGACGGTATTCTTAACGGTTACGTTGGCGCAGTCCCGAAAACCAAGAAAGCCGCCGTAGGGTGCGCCATGGTCGCCTTCGCCCGTAATGCGGTGTTCGAGTCTGTCAATCAGGACATTGGAGCGCTTTACTGTGATATTGCGGCTATAATACGTATACTTCGATTCTGCCTTATTGGCAATCGTCATAAATTTCCCTCCTTTGATAGTCAGGGGCTTTTCGTCGATAGGGAGCGCACTGATCTCCGTAATCTGGTCAAAGTCCCAGATGATCGGTGCATCCATGTCCACCTTACCGTTTTTATCCACGATGAAAATATCCGTCTGCGATGCGCCATTGTTCTGGTTCAAGCCATACCGGATGTAGCGCTTCACGTTAGCGTCGGTGACTGTGATAAGACAGGGGCCGGGTAGGGTAGCGTCGATCCGTTCCTGATTCCGCTTCAGCGAATGGACTCCTTTCAGGGGAAACGATTGCAGGCTGGAACTGACCAGGAAAACGGGCGCGTTCCGATTCTCTACCTCGGTATCGTCGATAATAAGGGCCGCCGTGCCGAAATCGGTGTCCGTCTGGATCGCGGCGGTGCGTTCCTTTCCGCCGATGTAGTAGGTAGCGTCCTTGTCCGCTTTGACCGGCAACCCCTGCTGATTGGCATAGGCATGGGCCGCCGCGATAGCGTCGATGTCATCGATCTTGCCGTCACCCCGCGCACCAAAGTCACTGTACCTGACCCAGCCCCGTTTTTTGAAGGTTCGCGCATCTTTGGGAGAGACATTTACCCGTAGTACCCCATTGTTGTCGCTGCTTACCTCGGTTTTCTGATTAGTGGAGGTTATCACGACAGCGGACTGTTCCGATAGACTTGAGCCCTGCCCTTGGGCCATGGCTGCCTTCGCCCCCAGACAGAGCCATAAAAGGGTGCATTGCAGTAGGTACCCTAGTCTTGATGCGTTGACAAGTTCGAGCGATCGGTTCATAAGGTTGTATTCTTTAAGGGATAGTATTGATTGATATCAATACTATAAAGAATGGCCCGTATGAAATCTATCGGAATTCGATTGTATGGTAACGATTCGGCCTGAATGCATATACGAATTACAAAACGGTGGAATGGTCGGTATCCGTGATCTGTTTTTGTTTTACTTGTTTAGTACTTAAACTATTCATAAAGAAGCGTTAAACTATCAGGAACATATGGAAGGATTTACCACTAATGGTAGTAGCAGATTTTATTCCTACTGTCGTTGCGATAAAGTGGGTAACAGCGTATCCAGATAGTTCAATGTCATAGTAAATCCTCCCTGGAAGCCCATCTCAATCATCTTCTCCATACGTTCAAGGGACTCATTTTTGATAGTAATATTGACCCTCGTCGTTCCGTTTTGTTCGCTGAAATCCAGATTCCACTCAGAACCGGGTAGATCAGGCTTTGCATCTTTGTCTGCAAAAGCATTCAGCATTTTAAAATTAGTCTTCGGACTAATGGAAGTATACTCCTGAACGGACCAATGCTCCTGTCCCTCTGGCCCCACCATGGCATAAATTCTGCGTCCACCGACTACAAAATTCATGGATTTAGTTCTGGATTCCCATGGTTTGGGCGCCCACCATTGATCAAGAATTTCCTGTGTGGTAAAAGCATCCCAAACCAGCGAAAGGTCAGCGTCAAATTCCCTGTTAACAAATACGGTTCTGGTTGTTTTGTCAACGTTAAAATCAAAGAGCAGACTGTTTTTCATTTTTTCTGTTTTTTAATGGTTGATAATACATGGTCAAGTTGATTGAATCGGGTTTCCCAAAGCTCTCTGAACTGGTTTAGCCACCGATCTATCTCTTTCATTTTTTCAATTTCAAGCGAGTAGTAAATTTCTCTCCCTTTTTGTTCCTGTTTTACCAAGTCACATTCGGTAAGTATGCGGAGGTGCTTGGAAACAGCTTGTCGGGTCGTATTGAAATTATCAGCAATGGCGTTCGGTGTCATGGCCTGCATGGCAATCAGGGCGATGATGGCCCGCCTGGTCGGGTCGGCTATGGCCTGAAATATGTCTCGTCTCATGGTATATATAGCTATTGAGAAACCAATTGGTTGCTAATATATATGCAACTATTCGGTTTCGCAAATCTTTTTTCAGATTAGATAATAAATATCGGTCTGGGGATTGTGCAACGGGCGGACAGTATTAAGTACTACTACCATTCTGTTGGGTTCCAATGCTCCTTAGAGCGTGATAAGAAAATAAAAAACCCCGTGGCTACCACGGGGTTTTTTGTTGATAGTACTTACGCTACACCAGATCGGGTTTGTCATCTCCCAGGGGAGAGGGACGGTTGGGGTCCAGAGGACTACCGGGTGAGGTCCGGGTAGAAGGTGAATTACTTTCCGGAGGGGAGATAATTTTTGAACCGGCGGACGAAGACATGTTGTCCGCGTCACTTCTGAACCTCTTCACTATATCCTTGAAGTGTTCTCCGGCGGCTTCCCGGCCACCCAGTCCGTAACTCAGGGCCACCGCCACGGCAATAGCCCCCAGGGTCAGACCAAAGGCCAGTTCCACAATTTCGTTGGCGATACCCATGGTCTGGAGGGCAATGGCCGAGAACAATCCCAGCGAAGCCCACCGGGCCACCCCGGCTATAAACTGGTTGTCGCGGCCCTTGGTCATGGTGCTGTAGATGAGCAGCGATATATAGTTACCCACGCCCAGGATCACCAGCCCGAACAGGATCTGTCCGCTTATTTCCAGGACATCGCCCAGTACTTCGGAAAGCCTCATCAGGCCCAGGATTTCTACAGCCGTGATCACACCCACAAAGACCAGAAAGAAATACAGGATGTTAGCAATGAGCCGGGAAAGCGACTGGTTGGCCCCAATCATATTTTCAATTTGAATTTTTTCGGCGGCGCTGTCCAAACCAAGACCCCTCAGAAGATCGGCCAGGAAGTTGGCCATAAACTTCCCTCCCCAGATAAAAAGGAACACAACAATGCCGGCGACCAGGATATTGCCGATCATATCGAAAAAGGAAGCCAGCAGGTTATTGGCAGGGGCTGAAATTGCTTCCAGTTGCAGGGCATTGAGCGCCTGAATAATAAACGGAATAAGAATGACGATAAAGACAATGGATTTCAGGATACGCACCAGTCGGGCCGTGTCATGATAGCCGGTTTCCTGAGCCCATTTATCAATAAAGCTACCCGCCATTTCTACCAGATTCGAAACAAACTTGGCAAGCAGGTACCCTATAAAGCCAATCAGAATAGCCGCAATCAGGTTAGGAATGAACATCAGGAACTCATTCACCATATTTTGCAGGGGCACCAGCACCTGGTTGATACCCAGGATTTCCAGGGCAATCATGATCACAATGATCATGATGATATAGTAAACTATATTGCCCAGAAACTCATTAGTGTCTTTTATGGTCTCTCCCTTGAATACCCTTTCATCCCATCCTGTCTTAGTAAGTAGCTTGACTGTCAGGGCCTTTAAGCCTTTGGCGATTAGCCAGCCCACCAGTAAAACGATGATGGCGCCTAACAATCCGGGCAGGAAATCTGCGATTCGGTTTCCAAGAATTTCAAATTGTCTTTCCATAGTATGTATAAATTGTGGTTAAAAATTGATTAGCCAAATTTGTAAGATACCATTAGAAGAGGGTTTGGTAGATTTCCCGGGAAGTGGAGGGATCTGTCCCGGTGCCGGACAGAAATAGGATAGGGTCGAGCTAATATATAAAATTTTTTATATAGTAAGCCTGGTTTTCGAAAAAAATCCGATTTGAACAAATTCAATTTACTCCAGAAAGCTACTGCCCATAAGTCAGGAAAGTACTTTATGATTGCTCATTGTTTTTATATAGTACCTTCATCATGTTGTTATACGAAGATTGTTGGCTAGCCAGATGAGAAAAAAAAGCATTGTCTGTCTGCTCAACCACTTTCAGTGCCATTTGTAGGATACTATTTCCTTCTCTGGTGAGCGATACGGATTTCGCTCTTGTGTCGGTAGAGTGTTCTTGTCTGTGTACAAAGTTTTTGTCCTGCAGGTTGGCAATTACTTTCGAGACCATCATGCGGTCGGTATTGCTGTGGTTCGAGATATCCACCTGCGTCACTTCTGATTTGTCTTTAATTAGCCAGCCCAGGGTTGCCAGAATTACGAATTGTGTATGCGTTAGATCCAATTCGCTTAAAGCACGATTCATTTGACGTTGCCAAAGCATAGTGACTTGCCAAAGCAGATACCCCGAGCTCTCTTCCGGACTCTGAAAGTGGAATTCAGGTGGGTTAGTCATGGCAGGTTACAAGCATTTGTGACGAAATCAGGTCAAAGTCGTGCTGGTTGATCTCAAAGAAGCCAAACCGGAATGCGTAGCCCCAGTTTTTCTTATTCCGGATGAACTCTAAATCATTGATGAGGGGTAGAATTGAAATGTCCTCACTTTCCAGAAAATCTACTTTTCGCCTGGATGGGCAAAATTCAGCCGTCATCTGAAAGGCGTACACGTCATCATCCGCAATGGTACCTATAGCCGTAAACTCCTGGCATTTCTCGGGCTTACCCAACTGTTGCTTTCCAGAATAGAAAAGCCAGGGGAGAAAATAGATATTACGCTACAACAAAAACTCGTCAATTCCCAGTAGTAAGCTACGGTTTATTCCCCGGTCGCTACTTTGTTAAGTAGCTTATGAAAAAATCCCGGTGCAATGCGGGAGGCCCCTTTCAGTGCCTTCGCCCGGCCGACGATTGTTTCGTACTGATTATTTTGTAACGCTTTTAACGTTGCATCCGCCACTTCCGAGGCAGGTATACCGCGCTGCGCCTGCGTGCGGGCCTTGGCTTCCCGATGAAGATCTGTTTTTACAATGGGAGGAGCAATTTCAAAGACACGAACGTTGGTTTTGGCCAACTGGGAGCGCAACGAAATAGAGAAAGAATGGAGAGCCGCTTTGGTGGCACAGTAAACGGGTACTATTTTCAGCGGGATAAATGCCAGGCCGGACGTTACATTAAGGATGGCACATTCAGTCTTCTGAGTAAGAAAATGGGGGATAAACAGAGCGCACAAATGAATACTGGCCGTCAGATTGGTTTCGATTTCACTTTCTTCATCATCCAGCTCGGCCGCGCCGGTCAGAAAATCAATCTCTCTTTGAATACCCGCGTTGTTAACGAGCATGTTGATGTGGGGAAACTCGGATATAGCCCACTGGTACAGCTCCTGACGTTCTGCTTTTTTGGCAACATCACAGACGCGGGTATGAAGCTGCGGAAGTTTCTGTTTTGCTTCGGACAATTTGCTTTCGCTCCTACCGCAGATGAGTACCTCATTGCCGGCCTTTACAAATACCTCAGCCATTGCCAGTCCAATTCCTGAGCTGCCTCCGGTAATCAAGATGGTATTCTTAGTAGTTTGCATAGCTGGTTGATGTGATTAGTTTGTCCCAAAGCTGACTAATAGCAAAGCCTTACTTCTTGGGTAAGTTGTTCTTTTTTTGATGGCTAAGTAGCCAGTCAAATAGGGTATTATCTGCGTACAGGTACTGGATACCATGCCCTACATCTTCCAATCGGGTAAATTTGACATTTCCCCGGTGGGATTCCAACTTGGTGACTACCCTTTCTGTTTCATCAATGGGAATTATAGTATCGGCGGTGCCATGAAAGGTCCAGACAGGAAGCTGCTTTAATCGGCTGATGTTAGCCGTATCACCATCATTGACGCCGCCACATAAGGGAGCGATGGCCGCAAACTTTTCGGGATAGTCCATGGCGACCTGCCAGGTACCATATCCCCCGATGCTGATACCCGTAACATATATCCTGGTAGTATCAATCCGGTAGTTGGTGGTTAGGTTTAGGTACAGGGAATCAAACCAGTTTTCGGTGGTCCAGTATTTGTTGCCCGGGCACTGGGGGGAGGCAACAATAAAAGGATACTGTTGTCCCTGCTCTATATAGTGGGGGATTCCGTAGCTCTTTAACTTATTTAAGTCTTTACCCATTTGTGAGCTACCGCCCAGGTAAATAACCAGGGGAAACTGCTCCTGACTGGTTGAATACTCCTCAGGTAGATAGAGCAGGTACGGGTAATTGGCTTTGGGCTTGGGCCGGGTTTGAGCAAGGGACTTCGTAGCAGGAGCCAGAAGAAAAATTAATAGGGTGACCAGAACAGAGCTTGTTAAAGAAGGGTAGTGTTTCATTCAGATTTTCTCTTTTCTAAACTGTTTTGACCATTTTGATCTGTTACTCGCAAAGACTACTCCCCCTGCGATCATTAGTATTACAAAGGCCAATCCGACCATTCCAAAAAAGGGAGTCTGGGGTACCCTGGTTAACACTTCGGCCGCGAAGGCTGAATACAAGCCGATCACCGACCAGTACATAAATGAAAAATGCCGGTACTGCCATTTGCCGACCGGTTTTTTAAGCCAGATAGGTACCATGCCCAATGCCATGGTGATCAGGATCGCGACGGTGGTATAATGAAATACGCCCCAGCCATTATACAGCCGATAGATCATAAAGGCAGTCAGGATCAGTACCCCCATACTTACTACGTACCCGTATCCAACTTGCCGGTGCTGCCTGGTTCCTTTTCTCATAACAAGTACCAGGGTACCCGTTACCAAAGCAAGTAGGGAGGCAATCAGGTGAATCAACCCGTAAGTGTCTCCGTATACATAATCCATTGGTTATTCTTTTAGGCGTACTAACGGTTTGGGTAAGCAGGGGTCAATTGTACTAACTGACTATATGACCACACTATATAGGGATTTCTGCCAAGACTGCAACGGTATTCTGGATCTGGTACGCAGGAAGGTACACCTGTGAGCCGGAATAGGCGAACCGCCCGCCTGACGCCCAACTCATAAATATACTAAAATCCTCCATGCATAAAACACAGATTGGTAACATAGGGAGCGACGGAGTGCGAGGAAAAAATACCTAACTTACCCCCGCTTTAACCATCCTCAACCATTAACCACCCATTTGTACCTACGCATGAGAGTACTGATTTTACTTTCCCTGTTGGCTTTCACGGCTGGCTGCAACCAAACCCAAAAGAAAAAAGAGGCTTCAGAAAATGGAGGCTTCGTAAACGACACGATTCCCCATGAGCGGACCAACGTCAATCCTGAGCCAGTAGCCACCTACTCCGCGCCCGTCCCTGACCCTGATAAGCTGAATGATTTTAAATTCACAGTGAAGCTATACGAAACACCGCTGCGTTTCCGCTACCGGGTGGATGTGACCTACAAAATGATGGAAGTGCAGGATAGCATCGATATACCCAACTTCGGCTACCAGCCCAAAGTAGACGTGCGGAAGCATGAGAATGCGCTCTCCAGCATGATCGGGTTCTTCGACGCCAAGGGCGAGTTCATGGATCTGAAAAAAGTAGAGATTGTAGACAACCAGCTCAAAATAAAGCAGGTTAAGCATTACGGTTTACGGGCCGTCAGAAAGAAATAGTGCCTCGTCACCGTGGTCTGTGTCCCCACAGACTACGGTAAATCCCTTGTTGTTTATGATTTGGACTGGCGCCTGGGCCTGATACACCTACTGCCGCAGTAGACCGCAACCTATCACTGGTATCTGATCCCGAGGTTGTTCGTTTTTAATAGTACCAGCAATACAATCATTAGTAGCGTGCCAATCAGGGCAACGATATTGACGAAGTTTTGTGCCCTGGTACTATCCTGTATTACTCTTTTAATGGCTTGAAACAGGAACCAGCCCAATACTCCGCCGGTGGTATTGGTAAGTATATCAGTAACATCAAAAGCGCCAATCTTAAGGATATACTGCAGGCTCTCGATCAGCAGGGTGAGTGCCAGGATCAGAAATAATACTTTGTTTGCACTCCATCGTTTGAATATAACGCCTGCATAGATGCCGAACGGCACAAAGACTACTACGTTCAGGATTAGCTCACTCCAGTCGATTCGGCCTTGCGAAAGTGACGGGCCTCCAAAAGGAATCAGGTTCACGCTCCGGGTTTTCATGTAATCGAACTGTACCCCAAGTTTGAATAGTAGTATCCACACCAGAGCCGCTAGATAAATGATGAATAACCCATAGGTTAGGACATCGCCCGGGTGACCTGCTCCCAGTTTTTTCTTTCTGTATTCTTTCTCTTGCATATAGCATTGAGCGTAGTCGGCGATAGCATTGGCAGATGAGGTACTTTGTGGTAAAGTGGCTGGTCAAAAATACCAGGTACTGCAGACAACTAGTGGAACCAGCGGGCCTAGTAGTGAGTATGGTTCACAACGCTGTTTTTCAGATACATTTTGTCCTTTTTGCGGTCCCGGTTGGTGTAGGTAGCTGTGGCACTGCCGTATACCCGCAGCAGGCCGTTGCTTAGGGTGATCACCTCTTCCGCACCTTGGCCCATAAAATCAAACTGATGAAAGACCGGGTCTGGAAAATAAAGCTCTCCCTTGCCTCTGTCATTGATGCGGAACTTGTACCAGAATAGTTCCTCCTTCCCATCACCCCGCCAGTCGCCTTTCACAAAGTCCGGGTTGCCGTTGAGGGGCTGGCCGGGCCACTTGCCCAGGGCGTTACCCTTGTTGTCGAACCAGTAGAGCTGGCTGGACAGGTACGGCTCGCCGATCTGACGGTTGCCATAGACTCTGCCCCCGGCTACTACCTGCGGGCCGGGCGTACCTTTCAGAAAATTACCTACCTGTATTTGCTGGGTATGCTCGGCTACCTGCTGCCAGATAATTTTTCCTGTCATGGCTTCGTAGATGAAAATGCCGACTTCACTGTTGGCGGTCACGATATCCAGTTTACCATCCCCGTTCACATCGCCGAACTTGTAGCTGTCGGCGTGGTCGTGGTTGTCGGGCAGCAAGTCAAAGCGGTTCCATATTTCTTTGCCGTTGGCATCGAGCAGCAACGACCCCACCAGTATTTCATCCACCCCGTCCTCATTCAGATCCACCGGATAGATGTAGTGCCCGAGGTTATCTTTCTTCCGCTGTTCGGTGTGCTGCCACAGTTGCTTCAGGTCCGCATCGTACGCGCTGACCGTCATGGTGCCGCCGTAGTCGGTAAATACGGCCAGTTCGTTGGGCGCGTCCCCACTCAGCTTCGCCACGGCCAGGCGAAAGTTGTTGTAGACGTGCGGCAGAGGCCCGGTAGGCCAACCGGTTTGCTTTTTTACGCGGCCCGTTTCCCCATCCGCCATCACCAGCCATTCTTTTCCCTCCTCCATGCGCCAGTGCACCACTTCGGCCCGTCCATCGCCATCAAAATCCCACAAAAGGCCCGGTGCTTCAAACTCCGACCGCTCCTTCTTGTATTCCTCCGGCGCTTTCCACTGCCAGAGTTCCCGGCCGCTATGGTCAAAAAGGCGCGCCGAAAAATCGGGCTCCAGCACCAGGAAGTCAGTTTGCCCGTCCCCGTTTACATCCCCAAATTTCACCGCATTGGAGCGGGGGATCTGGTACTCCTTCAGCAACTTTACGTCTCCATGTAATTGCAGCGCCAACACGCTTTCTTCGTTCAGACTGGGCGACTTGCTCAACACCAGTACATCGAAAACCGCACCCGGCTGGATGCGGGTAATCTTTACGTAATTCAGTCCTTTGTGCAGCTGAAAGCGCCCCCCTTCCTTCCAGCCCCACAGGGCATTCCCAAATTGGGCATCTGTTACCTTATCGTTGACGGCCACTTTGAAACTACCCTTGTCGCCTCCACTCCGTACAAAAAGATGATAGGTGCCTTCCTCGGCCACGCTCACCTGCGTCATCAGGTTCGTAGCCGAATTGAGCCGGATGCCGGTGTTATTAAACAGCCAGGGCACCCGCTGTTCGGCCGCCGTTGTAATCACGTTCCCTTTGGGTACTTCGTCCAAAAATGAAGAAGCCGGAACCGGCAACAGGACTTGGGCTTTGGCTTGGGTTATAAGGAAGAATAATAAGAATAAAGAAATGGGGTGTTTCATAATTTAAATGCAGGTCGTTCTGGAAAGGATAATTGAGTGGCGTCTACCCGCAGCAGTAAATAATTACATTTCAACCATCAGGGATGGCCAAAATGCTGGGTTTATGCAGTAAACTATATCAGAATTCTTTCTATTTATGAACCCACTTAAAATTTGCATATTATAATTAAAGTGATAAATATATTTAGTTTCACCCTGGTTAATTTTGATGCCTAAAAATCCATACCATAACAGTAGATCTATTATTTCTTGCGTGTTGCCGGAATCAAAATCACTTACTATCTTTAATAAAGTTTTACTTGATATCTCGGATTTGCAAGCAATAAAGTTATAAAGTATATTTTCAGTTTCTGGACGAATGTCCTGTAATTCATAACTAATATCTGTTAATATATCAGTTGAAAAAAAGGATAATCCTTTTTTAATATCCTCTTTTTCAATTCTTTTGTGATTTAAGTTAATAGCATAACTTTTGCACTGATTAATTAGGTTGATTAGAAAACGAGGCCTATATAGGGATCTTTCTATTAGATATTGCGAGGTTTCTTCTCCATCTATATGGGGTATACATATTTTTCTCCATAAATTATCAAAGCTTGTATCTTCGTCAGTATCTATGCTTGCTAAAATTCTTAATTTAACAAGCTCTCTTAATAAATCAGCATCCATCCAATCAAGTAGAACCTTGGATTCTTTTTGCCTGTCAGAGGTTCCTTTAACTAAAAGCTCATAAACGTCGTTTCGTAAAAAAATTATTGGAAATACTTCTATCCTAGACCTTAGAAACTGCCTTTGTATCTTTCTGGAAGCATCAATAAGATTTCTAATGATTGTTAAGTCATCATTTTTTAGCCCAGTAGAGGGCCAGCCTTTATCGATATTATCAAAGAGTAACCAAACCTTTTCTTTATGTATTAAATATTGAGCTAGGTTTTCTCTAAGGATATTTATATCATTTTTGTATAAAAGATCTGTAAGTTCATGTGTTTTTAATCGATTTTTTGAGTTTTCGCCATATTTTTCAGAAAAGTTTGTGGTGAAACGTTGCATTAAGAATGATAATCTTTCAGAAAAATCACCTTCGCTTGTATACTTCTCATTTTTGTACAATTCTTCAAGCCTTAAATATGGTTCGTACAAATCAGGGTTAGCCATATGTAATTTTTTGTCTTTTTCAAGTATCTTATAACATATTTCAAGCAGAAGCAAATATTCCCAAAAGGCAGAAATTGTATGTTCATAAGTTCCTTCTTCTAGATAGTCATGTATAACCTCCTTAAATTTTATTAGTTTATATCCTTCTGGTTTTAAATCTAGAACAACATTTTTTGAAGAACTTCTTTCTTTATCTCTGATTTGTAAGAAGAGAGCAGACTTTCCAGAGCCCTTTCTACCAACAACTAATTGATTCTCGCCTCTTCTTGATCTAAGATATGCGTCCGTTTTTAGATAATATGACTCCAAAGTACGCATCTCGTTTTCCGCGGCAGATGCTCCCAAATCTAATTTCTGTAAATAAGAATAGTTATTCTCATCAGTCTCAATCGTAGATGTTTGGAGTGCTTCAACAACTTCCTCTGCAAAAGATGCTAAATGAATATTTATCTCATCTATATTATAATAAATATTTACAAAATCTCGGAAATCTAGCGGAATCGGAGAGTCTCCATATTGTAATATACATATTTTTTTATTCATGCCGGTGGCTAATCCAGCTATAAAAGAGGCTCTTATATTATGAATTAAATAGTTTGTGGTTTCCTTTCCAAGAATTGAAACTACAACACCATAGGATTGGGCCACTTGTGCAATTGCATCGTGAGCAGATAGTCGTGGTGATTCATTTGGGTCAAAAGTCCTAAATAGTAGCCTAGCCTTTTTTATTCTTGAAGTAATTCTACTTGACTCGTCTGTTTTATTCTTTGTCTCTAATAAATAGACAGGGGCTTTATTATTTAAATGAATAACTTCAAATTTCTGTTTTTGTGAATTGTTATTTTTTAAGAAGGAAGATAGTTTATTAGTGTTTTCATATTAAAGAAAGCCAATAGTGTCAAATATTCCTACCTCTTTTATTGATAAATTAGAGTCGTTTATAGATTTATTTTTAGTTAGTATTACTGTTTTCTGTTTTCCAATAGCATATCCTATCTCGAATGTAACATTTTCGTTAAGAGTAGATATATCGGCAATAAAGATGGAGTTCAAATCAATGCTCTCTAAAACCTTATCTCTTATGAAGTTACCCGTAATATTTAGTTCTTTCCATGAAGCTATATTAATGTCTAGCTTTTTTAACTCTTCAATCGTTGCTTCTATTGTGGCTCCAACAGAACTAGGATGGTTTGGGTATGCGTAAAACATAATTCAATATGATTTTAGGTTAACTCTTTATGATTTGCAAATAATTTTAATTTTTTTCAAAAATAACAAACCTTAATGCAGAAGCTTATCTACCGGTACTCCTTTGACACCTTCCGGTACCCCTCCGCATTGGGATGCAGTCCATCCGTGAAGAGTGATTCATCAATGGTACCATCCGGCTTTACCAGTACCTTTCCAGCATCCAGATACTTTACGCCCATCTCCTGTGTTAGCGCCGCCAGTTTCAGGTTCAGCTCCCGCACCCGTTTTTCCTCCTTACGACGTGGGTATACGCCTACCATCGTCAAGGTAGCGGCGGGCTGCCGTACTTTAATTGCCTCGATGAGCTGGCGCCAGCCGGTCAGAATTTCTTCGTCGGTGTTGAGGTGGAAGTTGTTGGTACCGATCATGACGTAGATCTTCTGGGCCCCATAGCCATCCAGTTCGCCGTGGTACACGCGCCAGAGCACGTTCTCAATGCGGTCCCAGCCGTAGCCGAGGTTGTGTGCCCCCATGGGGTCGAATACCGCCTTCCAGGAGTCAGCACCGGTAGCGCGGGGGCCCTGGGGCAGGCCGCCCCAGAAGTGGGTGATGGAGTTACCGATGAGGAGTACTTTGGGCGGGTTGGTCTTATTCATTTGGAGTATTTCGCGGTGGCGGGCGTCCCAGTCGTAGTTGCCGGGTTCGCGCATCTGTATTACGGGGCGGGTGGTACTGATGGTACCTACGGGTTCTTTCAGGATCTCACGGATTTTTCTCTCGTAGCCCTGGGCGTAACGCATCATGCCCAGGTCGTTGGGGTGGGTGCCGTCCACCATGGTTTCGATGTCCTGTTCCAGGTCCTGCTTAGGGAGCAGGTACAGCTCCTTTATACCTTCGGTCTGTAGCTGGGCGAAGGCCGCCCGCAGTACCTCGTTTACTTCGGAGTAGTTTTGGCGGCTCCTGGCGTTGATGGCCTCGTCGGTATAGCCGGCATGTTCGACCAGCAGGATCGGCGTAGTGGCCTGCTTCTGCCGAAGCGTCCTCACCGCGTTTAGGATGCGGGTTTTGACTTCATCTAGCGAGAAGTACTCGCGGTTGACCAGGTTGGGCAGGCAGTCCAGCACGTACAGTTTGGCCTCTATTTCGGTAAGCATACTAAGTACTTCTTTTTCCAGCTGCCCGTTGCCCGAAAAGCCCAGGTTAATGAGCGGGTGGTCCAGCTTGCGGGAGAGGATGCCCGTCCAGGCCATGCCGGGGCGGCTGGCGCAGGCGCCCTGGGCGATGGAGGTACCGTATACGACGATGGGTTTGTCCGAGCGGGCGGGCAGGGAGGAAAACAAAGTACCCTCAGGAGTACCTATCTCCATCCATTTTACGCTGTTGTACAGGGGCAGGTACAGGCGGTACTCGCGGCCCAGCTTGTGGTAGGCATCGTTGGGTTCAATATTCCGGTAGTGGTACTCGATGGTGTCGCCAAAGGCGAATCTGGCCGAGCACCAGCGCCAGTCGCCGTCGCTCGAGATGGCGTAGAGGTCTACCCCGCTGGCTCCGGTAGCGGGCATGTGGGGCAGGGCGTGTTTGCCTTCGACTACGTAGCGTACCTTTATTTCAGGAGCATTGGAGCGGAAGCGTAGCATCAGGCCCGCCGACTGCCGCGACAGGTTCCATACCACCGGGCGTACTTTGCCCTCGGCCCGGGCCGGTAGGCGATCATACCGGTTCTTGACTTCCTGCGGCCACGCCTGGCCTTCCAGTACCGGAGTCGAAGCGGTAGCGGGGTTCCACCAGGTAAAGGTACTTTGCGCCTGTACGGCGGTGGTAAGGGTTAGTAGTAGTAGTAGGGTAGTGGTGGTGATGCGGAGCATAAAGGGTTAAGGGTATTGCTTTTTGACTTGGTGTATAAAGGTAGTCGCTAGATTTAATTTGATTGGTAATGCCTTACGTCTTGTTTTCGATTTTGGTGGGCTATTCAGGGCCATGCAATCGATTGGCTTTATTCAACTTCTCTGGGTATTACTATCGCTTGCCCTCCTCCGCCGGGCGGGCGGCGCTCTCCCCACGCCTCTGTACCCTGCGGGCCTGCGCAAAACCAACCGCACATAGGCCCACAGGCTCAGGGCGGCTTAGGGGAGAGCTGAGAAACTTGGCAGAGTACCTTCTGGTAATGGTAGTACACGTAATTAAATTAAAAAATAAGTACTGTCGCAAACATGAACTAGGCAAGTTCTAACAGCCCTCTCATAAGCCTCCTTATTTTATGGCCCGACAGGTGCCAATAAAATTAAGAGGCGTTGAGAGGGCGGGGCCTGCCCGGCCGTGAGGGCGAAAGACAGCATTACCCAAGAAAGCTAGGATAAGGGCAAGGGACAGCATTACCCAGAAAAGCCTGAACTTGAGCTTGAAATTCGATTTAACTAGCTTTATCATCTTTCAGATGCTCCTCAGCCAGATGCCCTTCAGCGAGTTTACGTTTAACGACATCGGCGGGGTACTTGAGGGCTAGCTTGCGGATGTCGTAGGCGAATTCCTGGTAGGTCTCCTCCCAAAGTTTAGCCTCTTCTAGGGTATATTTATGAAAACCGTGGGCGTTGGCGACGCCTTTGCCACCGGCCTTGACGATGTCATCAATGAGCTTGGGTACCTCGGTACTGTTGGAAAGGGTAGGGAAGAGGTCCTTCATGACGGTATGGTAGGCCGGTACCCCCGTCAGATCCATCCAGCCAAATACCCCGACGAGCGTCATCCAGTAGCCGGTATTGTTGCGGCAGGCGCGGTCTACATCTTCGACGGTCGCGTAGCCATTCTCTACGAGGTAGAAGGCCTCCCGGTACATGGCATAGGCCAGGCGGTTGGCAATGAAGCCCCGGATATCCTTGCGTACCAGCGTGGGTTCCTTGCCCCAGTAGTGCGAGAGGTCATAGAGGTACTCGGCCTGCGTCTGGTCGCTCTGGTCTCCGCAGATAATCTCCAGAAAGCGGGTGGTGTGCGAAGGCTCGGACCAGTGCAGCCCAAAGAACCGCTCCGGGCGGCTGGTCTGCTGCTGCAGGAGACTGATGGGTATGGCGGAGGTGTTGCTGGTAAGCAGCGCATCCGTAGAGATGTTGCGCTCTATCTTCTCGTATACGGACTTCTTGATGTCCAGATTCTCTATCGTACACTCGATCACCAGACCGCAGGGGTTCAGCGCTTCGTAATCTTCCGTGATGGTCAGATGGGCGAGGTAGTGGTCAGGGGCCTCGCTGATCAGGCCTTCTTTTTGGGCTTTGGTCAGATGCTCCCGGATGCGCCTTTCGGCGTGGTCCAGGTCGGCGGGTATGGGGGCGATGGCTACCACCGGGTGTCCGGCTATAAGCAGGCAGGTAGCGATGCTGCATCCCATTAGTCCCAAGCCAACTACCCCGACGGGTATCTGCTGTACGTGTATAGAGTCGTTCATAGTAAGAGTTAAGTTGTGGTTAGGTTGATCCGGTAACGAGGCTTTATGAGGAAAGTTTCTCCTTCGGTAGCCCAATGATAGTATAAAATGAGGCAACTGTCTCAGTAGATAGCTCAATATAAAAGCAGCGGCAGCCGGGAATCTCCCGGCTGCCGCTGCTTTTATCAATGGATACTACTTGTTTTATTCTTGTCTGTTCCGGATGATATACCTTCCATCAGAGTGTACTCCCACAACTTCCTGGTTGGCTCGTATCAGATTTCTTTCACGGAATCGGGTATTGAGTTGATTCTGTATGTCAGTGGCGTTCTGATTGCCTCTCATCTGGGTATCCAGTCCTCTCATTTGATCCTCCTGCAGTACTTCGCTTACATCTACAAAGTTCTGCTCACCCATGTTATCATAGTTCATGGTAGTCATGTCCACCTGCGTTAGTCCCTGTATCATTTGCCCTACCGGATCATTGGTCTGCTGTCCGGCTTGTTGTCCAGTTTGCTGGCCACCAGTCTGCTGGCCACCAGTCTGCTGGCCACCAGTCTGCTGATTGGTTCGGGGCTGATTGGTATTCTGTCTCGGTTTGTTCGTATTGGTCTGAGCTTCTGAAACAAATGGAGCGGCAATCCCCATCACACATACTAGCCCTACTGCCCAAATTTGCTTTTTCATAAGCATAGTTTATTTAAAGGTTAACACTGCTCGTCAACTTATTAAAACTATGCCTGGTGCTATGTTAAATAATTGTTAATTAGCAAGTTACGGTAAAAGAGATGAAAAAGGGTATTCTGAATCAGCAGAGGGCATATTGTATAAATCCCCACTTATTTTACTAGAGTTACAAAATGTATCTGAACTTCTACAAGAAGTAGAAGAAGTACCTTATTTTCCCAGGATGGCCCGGAAAGCTTCCTTGCCAGCGGGTAGGCGTTTGAGGTTCCCGATCAGGCGAATGGCGCGGTCTACCCGGAGCTGGCTGTTCTTGACGGTGGCTACGTAGTTAATAATGTATCGCTGTTTACCGGGTGCCAGTTGCTGAAAACGCTCGTACCCTTCCGGGTCCTGCTCAAAAAGCTCCTGCAACTCTTCCGGTACCGGCACCCCGTACTCGCTTTCATCTCTGACCAATGATACCTGTACCTCGTCGCCCAGTCGTACCTTGAGGGTTTTCATGCGTTTGGCACTGATGCTGATGTAGGCGGCCCCCTGCCCCAGTGCTACCAGGCCACACTGCCAGCTAAGGGTACCATTGACGGTACAGACTAGTCGGGTACTAAAACTTCCGCCCAGTTGCTGTACTACCTCGGGTGGTATTTCCAGATAGGTCATTCCCATCAGATAGTCTAGGTTATGTATGTGGGTGGTAAAGAGAGTAGGGGAGGTCATGGCAGGGGTAAGATTTAGTCGGAGAAGTTTGGTATTGTAAGTAAATCTGATTGGTTGCAGGCTTTAATTAAAGTATATTAGATGCCTTAAATGTAAAAGTACAATACATCCTTTTATTCCTGTATGAAACCTAACCGCAGAAATTTTATTAAAGGAGTGGCGGCTACTTCGGCCTTCCTGGCCACGGAAAGTATAGCCAAGCCCTTTAACATCATTCGTGATTTAAAGAAAATAAGTCCCAATGACAAAATCCGCTTCGCTACCATCGGGATGGGTATTCAGGGACACATGGATACTCGCGCAGCCCTGCGTAGCTCCAAGGACGTAGAACTTGTAGCCGCCGCTGACCTCTACGACGGCCGCCTGACCCGGGTAAAAGAAGTCTACGGGAAGGATATATTTACGACCCGTGATTATCGTGAGATCCTGTCGCGTAAGGATATTGACGCGGTACTCGTGGTGACGCCTGACCACTGGCACGACCATATCACCAAAGATGCCCTGAAAGCTGGTAAGAACGTGTACTGCGAAAAGCCGATGGTACACCATATCGAAGAAGGGCCTTCGGTAATTGATGCCTGGAAAAAATCCGGTAAGACCATGCAGGTAGGTAGCCAGCGTATCAGCAGTGCCCCTTTCAAAGAGGCTAAGCGTATGGTGGCAGCCGGTGATATCGGGGAGATCAACTACATCGAATCAAACAACGACCGCTTCGGGGCCATCGGCGCCTGGAACTACTCTATACCGCCGGATGCCTCGCGTGAGACGGTTGACTGGGACCGCTTCCTGGGCGATGCGCCCAAGGTACCTTTCGACCCGACCCGCTTTTTCCGCTGGCGCAACTACCGCGACTACGGTACCGGGGTAGCCGGTGACCTGTTTGTCCACCTGATTACGGGCGCTCACTTCGTGACTAACTCGCTGGGACCGGAGCGCATATTCTCGTCGGGTGAACTTAGCTACTGGAAAGATGGCCGTGATGTACCCGATGTACTGGTATCCATCCTGGACTATCCCAAGACAGACGCGCACGCTAATTTCCAGATGGTACTACGCGTAAACTTTGCCAACGCCGGGGCTATCAATAATAATACCCGTATCATAGGTACTGAGGGGCAAATAGAGTTTTCGGAAAACAGCCTGATACTTACCAAGAAGAAACTCCCCGAAGCACCCGGATATGGTGGATACGACAGCGTATTTACTTTCCCGGAAGCAGTTCAGAAAGAATTTGAGAAGCAGTACGATGCGAAGTACCCCCCCGAAACCAGAAAAGCTGAGCCGGTTAAGGTGGTGAAATTTGAGTCGCCCAAAGAGGATGATGCGCACGCCAACCATTTCCAGGATTTCTTTGAGAATGTCAAAAAAGGAAGCCAGGGTACCATCGAAGATCCTGTATTCGGATATCGCGCTGCTGCTCCCGTACTGGCCTGCAACAAGAGCTACTTTGAGAAGAAAGTGATCAACTGGGATCCGGTTGCGATGAAGGAACGGAAGGTAAAAGCCTAGGTAACTGTTATCTATATACTTATGCAAGAAAGCTCCCTGCTGATGCAGGGAGCTTTCTTGCTTTTAGACCCTGGTTAGAAAATAAACTCTCTATAACAAGAAAGGCCTCACCATGTGGTGAGGCCTTTCTTGTGTTGGGTGTATGAGTATGTCTCAGATTAAGCAAGCTTAACGTTAACTGCATTCAACCCTTTTCTTCCTTCTTGCAGGTCAAATGTCACTTCGTCGTTTTCGCGAATTTCATCTACTAAACCTGAGATGTGTACGAAATAATCTTGTCCTGTTTTTGCATCTTTAATGAATCCATAACCTTTAGAATCATTAAAAAACTTTACTACTCCTTGATTCATGATAATTGTTTTATAAAAGAATTTAAACAAAGGTACATTAAATTATTGATTTACAAGTTTTTTTAGCAAAATATTGAGCAGCGTACCCCCACAAGATCTTTCTACCGACTAAGTACCAGCCGTTAACGTACTCTCTATAACCAGCCAGCGTAAAAAGTGTTTAAAATGGAAAGAGGAATCTTTTTTCGTGCTTTGACGGTTTCTCCCTACCTTTGCGTTTTAGACGCTATTTCATGACTGAACAGATTCTTATCCTCGATTTTGGCTCGCAATACACCCAATTGATTGCCCGTCGGGTTCGCGAGCTGGATGTGTACTGCGAAATCCATCCTTTTAATAAAATCCCTGAGATAACACCTGATATTAAAGGCGTTATTCTGTCAGGAAGTCCATGTTCCGTGCGGGATGCCGAGTCTCCGCGCGTTGATCTGGAACAATTCAGAAATAAACTACCTGTACTGGGTATTTGCTACGGAGCGCAGCTCATGTCGCAGGTGCTGGGAGGGGAGGTACTGCCTTCGGCTCACCGCGAGTACGGCCGGGCCCGGCTCGATCTGGCTGATGAGACTTCTCCGCTGTTTGCAGGGATGACAAATGCGTCCCAGGTGTGGATGTCGCACGGTGATACCATAGTAAGTATCCCTGACAACTTCCGGGTTATAGCCTCTACCGAATCGGTACGGGTAGCTGCCTATAAGATAGATAATGAGCCTACCTACGGGATACAGTTCCACCCCGAGGTAACGCACTCTAACGATGGGAAGAAGTTGCTTCACAATTTTGTGGTCAATATATGTGGCTGCCATCAGGACTGGACATCGGAGTCATTTGCTGAAATGACCATCCAGAACCTTAAAGAGAAGCTTGGCAACGACCGCGTCGTAATGGCGCTTTCGGGAGGTGTTGACTCCACAGTAGCGGCCTCGCTGGTACACAAAGCCATTGGTGATAAACTGTTCTGTATTTTTGTAGATAATGGGGTACTTCGTAAGAATGAATACGAGCAGGTACTGCACTCCTACGAGGATATGGGCCTAAATATAAAAGGAGTAGACGCTAAGGAGCGCTTCTACAACGCCCTCAAGGGACTATCTGATCCGGAGCTTAAGCGTAAGGCCATCGGTAAAACCTTTATTGAAGTATTTGACCACGAAGCGCACCTGATCCAGGACGTGAAGTGGCTGGGACAAGGTACCATATACCCGGATGTGATCGAGTCGGTATCAGTCAATGGCCCTTCTGTGACTATTAAATCGCACCATAACGTGGGTGGTCTGCCGGACCTGATGAACCTGAAGGTAGTAGAGCCTCTGAACACCTTATTTAAAGATGAGGTTCGGGCGGTAGGGCGTACGCTGGGCGTACCGGTTAATATTCTGGGACGGCATCCGTTCCCCGGACCGGGACTGGCTATACGTATCCTGGGTGAAGTAACTCCCGAGAAAGTAGCCATCCTGCAGGAGGTAGATGACCTATTTATCAGCCGTCTGAAGAAGAGTGGCCTCTATGACGAAGTATGGCAGGCAGGTAGTATGCTGCTACCAGTACAGAGTGTAGGGGTAATGGGCGACGAGCGTACCTATGAAAGCGTAGTCGCTCTGCGGGCGGTAACCTCCGTGGATGGTATGACTGCCGACTGGGCGCACCTGCCTTATACCTTCCTGGCCGAAGTATCCAACGATATTATCAACCGCGTCAAAGGCGTTAACCGCGTAGTCTACGACATTTCGTCAAAGCCACCGGCAACGATCGAGTGGGAATAAGTATAAAATAGAAAAGCGGACCCTCAGGGTCCGCTTTTCTATTCAGTTGCTATATAAGATCTCTACATGTTAGCTAACGCTATCCTCGCACACGTCCGCTGATCAGGCTGATTACGAAAAGTACCAGGAATACGAAGAAAAGTATCTTAGCTATGCCGGCAGCTCCGGCAGCAACACCACCAAATCCGAGTACACCGGCAATGATGGCAACTATCAGGAATATTACGGTCCACTTAAGCATAATTGAAAAAGATTAAGGTTAAAAAAATCAATATGCTTAATAGAATTAAAAGTCTGTGCCATCACAAAATAGGCTCGTATAGACCTATCTGTATAAATATCCTGACTAAAATTCGTCACTTAGGTGTATATACGGGGTAAAATGTCCCCGCTTCTGGCAAATTAATTGCTTAAAAGTACGTTATCTAGATGTTGGGCTATCAGGCAGGTGGAGAAGGAGACAGGGAGGCCCGGCCCTTAATCAGTCTGCTGGTATTCATGCGCTTGGCCCTTTTCTTCTTGGTTCTGATTGCTTCTCCCCAGGTATACGGGCAGGTCGTAGCCCGGTCCCGACCCGTTACGCAATTTTCCGTTACAGCCTTTGACCAGGCTTCCGGTCAGGAAGTACCGGGCCGATTTGAGGTACTGGTACACAAGGCTGCTACCCGTATACAGGGAATCAGCAAGCCGGGACAGTCCCCTTTTTCATTCAAACTACTGGAGTCAGATACTATCACTATCGTGACCTCGTCGGAAGGGTACCACTCGGTGGAGGAGATTATGCTGGTTTCCTGTGATACCTGCGAATACTACCAGTATACAGCTATGCTGGAAAAGGCCGAAGATTCCGTCTTTGTTAATCTGAAAGCCAATGACCGTATCCAACTGGATAAAATCTACTTTAACCAGAGCAGCTACGAGCTACGGCCCGAATCGCGCGATCAGCTCGAAAAGCTCTACCGCACTTTACGTACGAATCCCCAACTGAAAATAGAGATAGCCGGCCATACCGACAACGTAGGTGACCCGCGGCTGAACCTGGCTCTTTCAGAGAACCGGGCCAGGGTAATCTATACCTTTCTCCGGCAAATGGACATCCCGTCTAACCGGCTTTTTCATAAAGGATATGGTCATACGCAGCCTGTTTTACCCAATGATACCGAAGAAAATCGCTCCCGTAACCGTAGGGTAGAGTTTGTGGTGCTGGAAAATTAGTACCCACTGATGGGCTTCCTTATATAGGCAGGGGAGGCCATTATACACTGCTGGTGTGCAGGCACACTTTTGGAGAATAGTCAACAAAACATCAATTAGAACCTATGCGCACAACTCATTCATATAGTAAAAAGTACTGTTTGCTCATTATCATGCTGCTGACGGCTCGGCTTGGGATATCCCAGGGATTTGTGGGTATTACTTCACAGCAGAATTCCGGATTGTGGTCGGTGTATCAGAACCCCGCGCTTCTGGTCAATGATAAGTACTCCCTGCGGGTACACGCTGTATCGGGAGGTGTTCATATTGATAATAACTATGTAAAATATGCGGCACCTTTTTCAATGGTAGATCTGATGCTGGGCCGAAATTCCCGGCCACTCAGCGCGTATGACCTGGAAGAGATCCGGAATGGCAAACCCAAGCATGGTACCCTGGCCGCTGAGCTACGCGGACCTGCTGTGGCTTTTAAGATAAGTCCTACTACGCACGTAGCGCTTATGACCCGTGTCAGAAGCGGGGCACAGGTGACCAATGCCTCCGAAAAGCTACTAGGTGTGGTGAGGCTGGGGCTGGCCAACGTCGAGAACTACCAGAACCTTGAGTACCTGGCTCTGTACGCTTCGCACGCCGACAACCAGTTCAATAGCGTAACGCAGGCCTACTCGGAGTGGGCACTGTCGCTGGGACAGGTACTGACGGAGAGCGATTATTATCGCCTGATGGGTGGGGTGACCATTAAGCGGTACTTCGGCTATGCGGGTGCGTATGTCCAGAACCATAGTCTGCGCTACCGGCTTGTACCCGATAGCTCGATGGCTAACGCGGCACTCCTGCAGGTAGATCGGTTCAATGCTGATCTGGGATATACCAGTGTCAATGATATGTCAGTTCTGTCGCCCAGCTGGCTTCTGGGACGAAACGCGGCTGGTAAGGGCTGGGGGCTTGATCTGGGGATGAGTTATGATCTGCTGGGTGAGGATGATAAGCATGTTCTGCGCCTGAGTGCCTCCGTTACCGATATCGGGCGTATTACTTATAGCGATCAGCGGGCCAGAAAGTATACGATAGATAGCCAGGACAAGCAGATTACAGCCTCAGAATGGGCCAACTATACAACACCCCGCGAGGGAGAAAGTCGGCTAAGTACAGTAGGCCGGGTACTGGAGGAACAGTTTGGACTAGCCGAAACCGACCGTACCAGTGAGTTTCAACTGGCTACTCCGCAGGCACTGAACATGAGCGCTGACCTGCGCCTGATGAGAAATATATACGTCAATACTACCTGGATCAAAAGCATGCGTGTAACGTCGATACCGGGCTTACGGGCCTCGTCGCTGCTGGCTGTTACTCCTCGACTGGATGCTGATAAGATAGGCGTGTCGCTCCCGATCATACGGCAGAACGGTGCCTGGGCAGTCGGCGGTGCCGCCAGGGTAGGAGCCTTTATGATAGGATCAGATAACCTGCTGGGACTCTTTGCCCGGAATGGCAATATCAAAGCCCAGGGAGCGGATGTATACGCTGGTATTAGCTTTGGTATAAGGTCAGAAAAATAGGGGCGCACTGAGGTATTAAGCCTGAGGATTGAGTTTTAAGAATAGTCCTTTGCTATAAAAACAATGGAAAGGGTATGTCTGACATACCCTTTTTTTTACGTTATAGCTTTTGTTTACGGCTTAAATCGTCTATTTAGGTTATTTTGCGAACAAAATCTTATAATAAACTAATAAACCAAATAATGAAAAAACTCCTCATTGTAATGCTTCTGGGCGGTTGGGCTAGTGTGACGTCAGCGCAGACAGATCGATGGCAGCAACGGGTCAAGTATGACATGAATATCAACTTCGACGCCACGACGCACCGCTTCACCGGAACCCAGAAGTTAGCGTACTCTAATAATTCACCCGATACCCTACATAAGGTTTTTTATCACCTGTATTTTAATGCTTTTCAGCCCGGTAGTCAGATGGATGTACGCTCACGTACCATCAAAGATCCCGATGCGCGGGTGATGGATCGCATCTCCAAGTTATCATCTACCGAAATCGGTTACCAGAAGATCAACTCTCTGCAGCATAATGGAAAGCCCGTCAAGTACGAAGTAGTAGGTACTATCCTGGAAGTAACCCTGACGGAACCTCTGATGCCACGCACGCAACATACCTTTGACATGGAGTTTGAGGCACAGGTACCTCAGCAGATCCGCCGCTCGGGCCGCTTCAACAAGGAAGGTATTGACTACTCCATGGCGCAGTGGTACCCCAAGATGAGCGAGTACGACTACGAAGGCTGGCATGCGAACCCCTATATAGCCCGTGAGTTTTATGGTGTGTGGGGCGATTACGACGTCAAGATCAACATGGACGCCTCGTACGTCATAGCTGCTACCGGCTACCTGCAGAATCCCGACAAGATCGGACACGGATACAGCAAGAAGAACGTCACCCATAAAAAAGGCGAACGCCTGACCTGGCACTTTGTAGCGCCTAATGTACATGACTTTGTATGGGCGGCCGACCCGGACTACAAGCACGATGTGGTAAAGGTAGATAATGACCTGGACCTGCACTTCTTTTACCAGACTGATACTCTGGCCGACAACTGGAAGCAGATGCAGCCCTACGCGGTGAAGTGCTTCCAGATTATGAACCAAAGGTTTGGCCGTTATCCGTACAAGCAGTACTCGGTTATCCAGGGTGGTGACGGAGGTATGGAGTATCCTATGGCTACGCTGATCACCAGCCACACCAGCTTCCGCGGACTGGTGAGCGTAACGGTACACGAGTCTATCCATAGCTGGTTCCAGATGGTGTTAGGTACTAATGAGTCGAAGTACCCCTGGATGGACGAGGGCTTTACTACCTACGCCCAGAATGAAGTAATGGCCCAGTTGTTCCCGTCGCGTACCAATCCCCACCAGGCTACCTATGCAGCCTACCGCAGCCTGGTGCAGTCGGGACTGGAAGAGCCGCTTACGACCCACTCGGATCACTACAATACCAACCGGGCGTATAGCGTAGCCAGCTATGTCAAAGGATCTGTATTTCTGCACCAGCTTAGCTACATCATCGGGCAGGAGACCTTTGACCGCGGTATGAAGCGCTACTACAACGAGTGGAGGTACAAACACCCGAACCCGACCGACCTGAAGCGTATCATGGAGAAGGAGTCCGGACTGGAACTGGACTGGTACTGGGAAAACTGGGTAGGTACTACCAAGACCATTGACTATGCCGTGAAGCAGGTAGCACCGGCTGGTACCAACACCAACGTGACGCTGGAGCGGATCGGCCTGATGCCTATGCCGCTGGATGTGGTAGTGACCTATAAAGATGGCACTCAGGAAAATTTCTACATCCCTCTCGAGATTATGCGGGGGGAGAAGACAGAAGGCGCCTATCAGAAAAGAACCCTGCTTACCGACTGGGGCTGGACCTATCCTGAATACAGCTTTACGATCAACCGCAGCCCGTCGGATATTACCCGTATTGTGATTGATCCTACCCAGCGTCTGGCTGATATGGAGTATGAAAATAATGTGTATCCGGCAGCTCCTACAGTATCACCACGATTGCAGGGAGAGAAGGTACAGTAAAGGGCGTGGTCAAAACAAAATAAGGTCTATAAGTAGTTATATACTTATTCAACCTTAATCCACGCTATATGAAAATACGACAATCAGCAGTAGTAGGATGGACCTTCGGACTGGCACTGGTAATGACCTTGGCGGGCTGTGTAGGCGATCGGCTGGTAGGTACCTGGGAGGTAGCTGCCTACGAAATGCAGCGCCCCGGTCAGCAGGGAGTCCGCGTCCAGAACATAGGTACCATCACGTTTAATTCTGACCAGACTGGGCAAGCGGATATTCAGTACCAGGTACTGGATCAGGAGTTCAGAGACACTCTGTCTTTTACCTGGTCCAAGTCTGAGGGATTCATTACCCTGGAGGGGGGACAATCTGAATTTGCGAAGACCTGGATTGTGGTGGATGATGAACGCACTACCCAACGATGGCGCTCTACCGACGGTAATAACCAGGTACAGTTGCTTGAACTGAAAAAGAAGTAGCTACGCTGATCCATACAAAATGGAGCGAGGCCGGTGATATCACCGGCCTCGCTCCATTTTTGTATCGGGTATATCCTAGTTATCCGCTTCGCCCGTAGGTACTTTCTTCTTGGCCTGGTGCAGCCGGTACTGGAAGGTCAGGTTGATCTGACGCAGGCGCCCCTGGGAGTTGGTCTCATTATAGAAGTTAAAGCCTTCGGTAATGGTCCGGAAGCGACGTGAGTTGAATACGTCAAGTACGTTAAGGGTAAGTGTCGCGTTGTTATTTAGTATATCGCGGCTCATTGCCAGATCAAGGGTAGCAATGGCTTTGCGACGTCCCTGCGGCGTCAGCTGCGGCGCTTCGTAGTTACCACGGAACTGCAGATCAGTGGTCTTGAAGAGGGTAAAGCGGGAAGAACCCCGGGCAAACCAGCTGTAGGTATCGCTCTGTAAGTTGGCATCCAGATTGCCTCCGTCGGTGACCGCCCGGAAGAAGTTGAGGCTACCGTCGAGCTTCCACCATTGATATGCCGCATAGGAGCCGGTAAACTCAGCCCCCCAGGCATCTTCGGTAGCCAGGTTCTGGGGTAGAGTCACGGAGAATCCCTGGTCATTGACCCGCCGGATCCTGATGATCTTGCCGGTGGTATGGCGGTAGTAGACGGAGGTACTCAGGGATCCTTTCTCGATGTACTTGATGTGACCCAATTCGAAGGCATCCGTAAACTCAGGATTCAGATCCGGATTACCGCTGAAAAAGTTGCGGTTGTCACTGAACGTCATAAAAGGACTCAGATCGTTGTACTGGGGACGACGTACCCGGCGGCTATAGCTGAGCTGCAGGGCGTGCAGGCGGGGCAGGTCGTACGTAACGTGTACACTGGGGAACAGGTTATTATACGACCGTGGATTGACCTCGTTGGTCTCTCTAAGGGTTGTAGTCACAGAGGTCCACTCCGCTCTTAGCCCCATCTGGTACGAAAACTTCTTTACTTTATTACCTACGATACCGTACAGCGCGTTGATATTTTCCTCGTAGAGAAAGTCGTTGGTCAGGCCGGGGAGCTGTACCCAACCGCCCGTTTCGGTTTGCTCGGTAACGGTAAAGTCATTGGTCATGTCACGGAAACTGCTGCGTAAACCGGCCTCAAACTTGCCATCTTTACCGAATGGATGTACGTAATCGAGCTGGCCCAGTAGCTGCTTTTCGGTTTCGTCGTTGACCGAGCGCTGAAGCAGGTAGGGGATGTCCGAAGGTGTACCATTGGGATCAAACGTACGCTGGCCAAAGTACTGATCCGATTTTTCCCAGTTGTCGAGGTAGCGAAGGTCGGCCGAAAACTCGTGTCCCTTCCGTTTAAATGACTTTTTGTACGTGAGGGCGTACTCCGAGTTCGGTTCTGTTTCGGTTTCGTCCTGGGTACGGAAGGTATAGCTCTGGAGGTTATTCAGCGACGATATATAGTCGTAGTACCGGATGTCCGACAGGCGCTTGCCCTTACTGATCCGCCAGGTGTAGGCACCGGTCAGTACGCTGGTGGGTGAAAAGAAGTAGTCTAATCCACCCCGCGCGCTGTTGTTCATTCCTTTCAGCTTGTGCGTAAAGCTCTGCTGGGTAATGAAGGTAGTATCGTTGCGGTACAGCTCCTGGTACTGGGTAGTACGTCCGGGGGTATTGCGGAACGATGCGGTGTAATTAATAAAGAAGTTGAGGTTCTTGCGGCGGTAGTTGACGTTGGCTGCGGCACCAAAGTTGGTGGGGTAACCTGTGATAATATCAAATGAACCGTTAATTCCTTCCTTGCGCTCTTTTTTCAGAACGATATTAATAATTCCACCCATACCTTCGGCTTCGTAGCGGGCCGATGGGTTGGTGATGATCTCGATGCGCTCGATCATGCTACCCTGTAGCTGCTGCAATCCGGCTCCTCCCTTGAAACTTACCAGCCCCGAAGGCTTACCGTCTATAAGGATTCGTACGTTGTTACTTCCTCTCAGGCTGATATTTCCTTCAACGTCTACGGCCAGTGAGGGTACATTACGCATGATATCAATGGCGGTCCCTCCGGCATTGGCCAAATCTTTCCCCACGTTAAATACCTTTTTGTCCAGTGTAAGCTCCATAGAGCTTTTTTCGGCCTGCACTACTACCTCATCCAGTGTAGTTGATGTCGCAGTAAGCTTAACAGTACCCAGATCAAGCGGTGAATTGGCTGCCGATAGCCGGATGTCCTTCGTAGTAAAAGGTTTATAGCCTATAAATTCGTACAAAGCATAGTAAGTGCCGGGGGCGGCATCAATCGCAAAGCTACCGGAGTCGTCTGTGATGGCTCCGGACGAAAAGGTACTGTCGGCCTGTCTGAACAGTCGTACACTCGCGTAGCCCAGGGGTGCGTTGCTCTGACTGTCGAATATCTTACCCGTTACTTTCAGTTTGCCGCCGCTCTGAGCCCTGGTAACAGTGGTAGAGAGGCTCATCAGCAGGCACAGCAGCACTAAAGAGTAGAAATTTCGGTAAAAAGTGGTGTAAAAATGGAGCATTAAGGCAATAGGTTAAATTAAAAAGGTAAAAAAGGAAAAAGGTATCCAATGGTAAAGAAAGTAACGGAAAGGCGTTGTTTTACTCGACCGGCAGGAGGCAAAGCGACTATTTTATATAATAAGGCAGATTTTATCGACCAAAATTAAGATATATTCGACCAATGCCGAACCTAGGCTTATAGTTGGTACAGTTTTTTAACCGTATGGTAGCGTAAGTAAGTCCTGTGGAACTTGTTGTTCATGAGAATTTTATAACAAACACTTAACACAAGGGTTTTACGAATATTTACCACACTTTAAAACCGTTAACAACTATGGCAACTACAACCGAAGACGTAAAAACAAAAGCAGCAGATCTGAAATCAAAGGCAGATAGCTTCAACCCTGATCACAAGGAAGGCCCCGTAGCAGCTGCAATTGAAGATTATACTGCTCGCCTTCCTTCGGATACGTATTTATGGGCAGCACTAGGCTCAATGGCTCTGTCTGCTACATTAAAAATCGCCGGTCAGGACAAGGGTGCGCTCTTCGTTGGACAGTGGGCTCCAACTTTCCTGATTTTGGGTCTTTACAACAAGATTGTGAAGGTACAAGGCTTTGAAAAAGATAAGTAAGCCATAGGCCTGCTATATCAAAAATAAAAGGAGGAAGCATTAGCTTCCTTTTTTTGTGCCCTAACAGTTCTGAGGATAATCCTCCCGGTTATCTCCATGCTAATGATTTGCTCTTGCCGTTTTCCTTCTTATCTCCGGCAAAGGCATGTAGCGTTAGATCAGCTCCCTCTTTTCCGAAAGTACCGGTGAGCCAGCCTACGGGCTCGGTGTCCGAGAAGTTATAGCCTATGGCCGGCTGATTCACCAGATGAATCCCATCCAGTATATCATAATTGTACTGGTGCGAATGTCCGTAAAAGACAGCCTTTACCTTCTGATGGGGCTTGATGATCTGGAAGAGCCGGTCAGCATCCAGCAGGGAGGAGTCCGAATCAGAGAGCGTGTGGTGTACAAACAGAATGGTAGGTTTGGCATCGGACTGGCGCAGGAATCCTTCCAGCCAACTCCGCTGGGACTGTCCCAGCAGGCCGGGCGATTTGTTGACGTACATCATTGAGTCCAGCAATACGAACCGCATGGCGGGTTGCTCAATCACCATCACCTGCTTGTCTTTTACATTCTGCATCCCTTTGGGAGCCGGAAATGCTTCCTGGATATTTTCGCGGTGGTCGTGGTTACCCAGCGTCATATACACCGGCTTTTGCTCTGCCAGGGGAGCCAGTAGTTTTTTTACCTGCGCGTAGTCCCCCTTTTCGCCGGTTAGTCTAGCTACATCACCGTTGATCAGTACCGCATCCGGCCTGGCGTTCAGTACCCCCGGTACTACTTCCTGCAGGTTTTTGGAAGGGAAGAAGCCCCGGTAGGTATTCTGTACATCCTCCGCAATGTGCGTATCCGACAGCAGCGCCAGCTTTACTTCGTCGGCCGCACCGGCGGTAGTAGTCTCTCCCAGTACAGAGGTGACGCCCATACCATAGGCGGTAAGCAGGCCGGCTGCCTGAGCAGATGATTTCAGAAAAGAGCGGCGGTTATGTTTGTAGTATAGCTGGGGCATGGGAGTGGTTGTTAGGAGGTACTTTGGGTTAAGATTATTCGCTTTTGGGTTCGGGTGCTTGTGATACGGTATTACTGGTTAATGGGGTTACACGCTGGTCGCCCACCGACACCTGGTAGTACGACCAGGTCTGGTCATCCAGCGAGCAGCCGATCAGGTAGTCACCAGAGCCCGCTTCGGTACTTTCTCTTACCTGAAACTCTTTACAGCCGGCAATCCGGGATTTGGCAAGAGCTTCTCCGATGGCTTCTACTTCACCGGCATCCGGATCACGCCAGGGCATAGGGTAATTCTCATCGTTAGCAAGCTCGTTCTTGCACGACACTTCGGTCAACAGGATCAGTCCTGCAAAAATAAATCGGGAGTAGCGTATCATGGTATTTTGTGGATTATGAATTTATGACCATTGCATTCGATGCCCCTGTAGCTCCAGAACTCTTTAACCTAAAGACGGGGCTACTTTCTTTATCCTTTGTTTTGACTCTTTAATTTTATGCTTCTTGACCAGGTACTACTTCTTGAATAGTCCCATTAAGATATAGGTCTTAGACCAAAGCTTCTATTTAAGTACCTGTATCCGATATACCTTACCCGCTGGTACTTCCAGCATTACATTGAAGGCCTTGTTTTGCTCGTAGTACTTATCAGATGTAGACCAGACGGAGCGGTACAGGAGCCAGGGGTTGAAGTACTTGAGCTGGTTGTAGGTCATGTTGTACTGTCGGGCCAGTTCTATCAGATTCAAGTCCTGCCTTACCTCAATTTCCTGCGTAGGGGCAGTATATTCCGGCTCAGGTACACTGAATCCGTAGCGTTCGGGGTTCTCGAGGATGAGTTTCAGGGCCAGAATGCGGAACAGGTAGTCATAGGTTTCGGGGGTAAGGTACAGATCATAGTAGGAGGAGACCTGCTGCCCTTTGAGATTATTGGTGACCGTAGTGGGGCCGCCGTTGTATGCTGCCGCGCTTAGCGTCCAGCTGCCGAAGGTGCGGTACAGCCTGCTGAGGTACCGGCTGGCGGCCTCGGTGGAGCGCTCGAGGTGGCGGCGCTCGTCTACGTATTTATTTACTTCCAGCCCATACTCTTTGGCCACCGGTTCCAGAAACTGCCAGAATCCTACCGCGGCCCTGGGCGACTCGGCAATGGGCGACAGTTCGCTTTCTGCTACGGCCAGGTACAGAAAGTCGGCGGGAATCTGATTTTTGGTGAGGATACTGGTAATGGGCTCGCGATACCGCTGCACCCGCTTTAGGGCAGTTAAGGTACCTGAGTGCCTGTATACGTTTTTGATTAGCTCCCGTTCCAGCCGGTCGCGTACGATCGGGTCAGTAAGCGGTACAGTCTCACCGGCAAAGGAAAGTTGCTGTGGAATGTAGGGTACTCCTGCACCTAGCTGGGCTACACCTGACTGGGCCACACCTGGCTGGGCCGCACCCGGCTGGGCCGTACTAGGCTGGGTTGTGGCCGGTTGGGCTTTGGCCGTTTGATCAGCACTTGATTGGTCAGCTGGACGTTGTGCGTCACTAAGCTGGGCCGTATCCGGATTGGCAGTACCTGGTTGGGTAACGTCAGGAGATGATGTTTCTGACCGCGTAATTTCTGGTTGGCTATTCCCATGCGAGTCTGTCCCGGATTGAGCTGTACCCGGCTTTACCGCACAACCGGTAGTAGTCAGCAAAAGGAATATACAGGTAAATGGCAGGTACCTCATTTATGAAATGATTAGGTTCAGTACTTATCAGGGCCACAGTAGAGTGAATAGCTGCTCTGTAAGCCTGAAATCAGGTACCATAAAAAACTTGCACCAGCCACTCGTACCTACTTATCAAGAGACCTGTGAGTCGCTACCTTATATTTAAAGTCGTCCCTATTCTAAAGCCCATTCCCTGGTAGTTGCTCCCTTTAAACTGCGATACCACCTCGACCCGGAACAGCCTCAGCAGGCCATCCACCCCGTACACCAGCTCGGTATAGTGGTTGGCGCTGGGGGTAGTGAGGTAGTGGGTCTGTACAGTTTCTTTCAGTCCGGCCAAGCGCAGGAAGGGCAGGCGGGTGATCAGAAAGCGCTGCGAAGACCACAACAGGTGGGCCTGCAGAAAACTTCTGCGGGTACTGTACTCATAGTAGGGCAGCATCCGGAACTGGGTCAGCTGGTCGCCGGTCTGGAAGAAGAATTGGTTACCCATAAAATGCCGGTAGTCCGGAAAGTACAGCTGCCGGGCATTCAGGAAGCCACCGCCGCTGAGGGCGTATTGGAAGCCGCTGCGCGGGCCGGTATCCAGATTATGCCGCATCCCGACCTGTACAAAATCATAGTCTACGGTACTACTACCGGCCGGGATACCCTTGCGGTAGTTGACCTGGAAGGTGGGGCCGTTGTTATACCAGTAGCGCTTCTGGCCGTTGCGGATGGCGTACCGCTGCCAGGGACGCAGGTTCAGGTCCAGGTCCAGGAGCAGCGCTTCGTGCGTGGGGAAGCCTGTATCGGCCGCTTCGATGTTGTCGGGACGGTTGTCGGTAAATCCCCGCCCTTTCCAGTTGATGTACCGGTTGGGCGACTCCAGGTTGAAGAGCTCGCTGCGCTGCGCGTATTCAAGACCGCCCGTCAGGCTTAGTATATCACCGAGGTAGCGGTAGGTATAGTCGGCCCGCGCAAACTGCTTCTGATAGATCTTCATGAAGTTTTGTTCGAAGAGCAGCGTTGTAATGCTGTTGAGGCCGGGCGTAATGGGATTGTTGGTGTTGAACTGGTAGATGTACTCGCCACCTTCTAGCCCCAGCGTCCATTTGCGGTTACCCACCTGCGTACGCAGCGTACCGCTGAGGCGTTCGCGGCCGAAGGAGTAGCGCGCCAGCGGTCGCAGGCTGGCTCTGTAGTCCTTCCAGCGCTTGGTCCATTCCAGCGACGCATCAAAGCCGTAGCCTTCTACCGTGTTGTAGATCAGGGTTTGCAGCGGACTCTGTATGGTGAGTGAATGACGGTTGGCAAAGCGATACTCGTGGCCTATGAGCAGGTGGATGGGCTGGAATGATGTGGAGTCGTTGCGGGTACTGTCTTTATCAGCCTTAGCCTGCTTTACTACCTTGATACTGTCCTGAATCTCGTAGCTTTTTACCTCCAGCTGAGTCAGGGGCACTGGCCGCAGTTGTTCCCAGTACGTAGTGTCGCGCTTGTTAGCGAGGGAGTCAACGATGATGGAGTCCTGCCGTACGGCGCGTACATCTTCCCCCTGCTGTTTGCGCTCCTTTCGCTGCTCTTTTTCGTAGCTTTTGATGATCTTGCGGAAGTTCTTGGTGGAGAACTCCTTCTGCTGTTCAATCATCTTTTCCAGGTCCGCCTTCCGATTGGTCTGAGCTGTTTCGGGTTCTTTTTTGTGATCGTTGATAGTGATCTCTTCGCGTAGGGCTGGGTCTATATCCAGCTTCTGATAGGTCATGGATACGACGTACTTGAATTCTCCCGCAAAGCCCAGGTACCCACCCTCCAGCCTGAACTGCTGGTTGACGGGCAGCCACACATTCTGAATGGGGGTAAATAGCTGCTTAACGTCTATATTGAGTCCCTGCCGGGTGGTCTTCAGATCAAAGCTATGGATGGCCCAGCGGTCTTCGATGATATAGATACTCCCCTTAAATACACCCTCGCCGTAGGCCCTGGGTATTACCCGTATCTTATTGACTATTTCTCCCCGGTCTTCAAAAAAACCTTCGTACTCAAACTTATAGTAGTTGAATGCCCGGGGCGAAAGGGGCGTAACGGCATCAGCAACCTCAGGGCTGTAAAAGCTGGCCAGTACGTACTGGTTGGGAGTAGGGGTACTGTTGTCGAGGCTATTGCGGGTAGAGAGGATGCGCTGGTTGTAGGTATTGGGACGGCGGTAGCTGATCTCGGCCACGCTCTCGTTCAGGAATACTTTTCCTTCCTGTACCCCTTCTTTCTTTAATTTTCTTTCGAGCAGAAAGGGAATCTTAGTCGGCAGGGCAGTGCTGCGAGTATAGGCGCGGGCCGTATAGCCCCGCACTTGCAACTGGTGGAACCGGGACTTGGCGATGGCTCGCCGCATGATGCTATACGCCGGATCTTCCTTTCCCTTGCCGATCTGTACCTCACCGAGGTTGAGAGGTTGTTCTTCCAGGACTATATCCAGGTCAATAAAGTCAGTAGCTATCGTTACGGAGCGGGTCACCGTGCGGAAGCCCAGGTACTGGAACAGGATGTCGTAGCGACCGGGATCAAGATCAAGTTCGTAGCGGCCTTCGGCATTGGACAGAGTACCTATGCTGGTGCCTTGTACCAGTATACCCGAGTAAGGGAGTGGCTCGCCCTGGGTAGTAGTAATACGTCCGCGTATACCTCCGGCCTGTAGGAGTTGGGAACTCAGAAGGAATAGAAGTACTGCTACAATTCGCATAAGTAATAAATAGTCATCGGACAGAAGATGCAACCAATAGGGTTTAGGTTGTAAGAACGATCAAGGTACGAAGGATATTGACTTACCCCTATATCACACGTATTCTATTGACGCTACTCCATCGGATCACCAAGGGTATCTTTTATATATACCTCCTGTACCAGCGTGATCATGACTACCAGCGCGGGAATAGCGATGACAGTGCCGGGCAGGCCAAAGATAGCACCTCCCAGCAGGGCGCCCAGCATCAGGAGCGTAGGGGGGAGGGATACCGTTTGTTGCTGAACCAGAGGTACTACCAGCAGGCTTTCAATTTGTTGCACTATAATATACACCAGGGCTACCCAGATTACCGACTCCGGATCGTAGGAGAAGGCGACAAGTATGCCCGGTAAAGCACCTACCAGAGGGCCAATAAAGGGAACAAAGTCAAAGATGAATATGATAACGCCGAGTACCAGAGCCAGGGGTACCCCTATGATCTCCAGCCCGATCCAGGTAAGTAAGCCTACGGTCAGCATGGCTATAAACTGTCCCAGCAACCACCCCTCCAGCTTTTTAGCAATCCGGCCAATGACCTGGTGGGCTCTCTGCCGGGCTGGTATAGGAAACAGACTGACAAAGCCGCTTACGTACAGCTTAGGGTTGATGGCCAGAAAGAATCCACCCGCCAGGATTACCAGGAGGTACGTGATAAAAACAAACAAACCATCTACTATACCCGTCAGCTGGCCAAATGTATTTCTGAGCTGTGGTTGGGGATTAGATGGAAAATAAGATAGTACAAATCGACCAACGCCAGACTGATTCAATGAGCTTTCTACCTGTTCGATGGCCGGTGGAATTTTTTCGGTCAGGGTAGTGAACTGTTCCGAAATATGTGGCGCGGCGTAGGTAATGAAGCCGCCTATTGACCCGAACAGTAGCAGCGTAGCTATGCCTACCCCCCAGCGGTCTGACAGTTGAGGCGACAGCTTCTGAATACTATGTGCGATAGCCCTTAGCAGGACGGCGAAGAGTACCGTACCAAAGCCAAGCAGTAGTATACTCTGGCTGGCCCACAAGAGCAGCACCAGCATACCCATGATAATGGTAATACCTACGGCAATGGTGACTTTTTTGGGGTAGCTGTACTCGGCTCTGGTCAGAGGTGTCGGTTGGGGATCTGTCTCTTTAAGGGGCGGTACCGGAGCCAGCCTGGGTACTTCTAACGGTTGGGCTGCTTTCCTGGATGAAAGTCCTATTTTACGCTGTATATATCGAATCATGATGTGCAGAGCTTAGTGTGTTAAAAGTATAACGCTCTACGTCAGGAATTGTCAGCGTAATAGGGTATAAATGGGGCATTTGTTCCGGGTACTCAGGTCTGACCAAAAAAATAAGGCGGCTCCTGAGAGCCGCCTTTATCTATTAGAATCAGGTAATCGTCAGCTGATTAAGCCAGACGGTTGATGCAGTTGAGGTCTTCAAATGCAACTTTCAGACGATCAGCCATGCTTTCTTCGCCCTTACGTAGCCATACGCGTGGGTCGTAGTACTTCTTGTTAGGAGCATCATCACCCTCAGGGTTACCCAGCTGAGTCTGCAGATACGCTTCTTTTGCGTGGTAGTACTTCAGGATACCTTCCCAGGTAGACCACTGCATATCAGTATCGATGTTCATCTTGATGGCACCGTACTCGATCGCCTCACGGATCTCTTCGCGGCTTGAACCTGATCCTCCGTGGAATACGAAGTTAACGGGCAGAGCCTCCGTGTTGAACTTCTGCTGGATAAACTCCTGTGAGTTTTTCAGGATTTTCGGCTCAAGCTTAACGTTACCCGGCTTATATACACCATGTACGTTACCAAAAGCAGCCGCAATAGTGAAGTTAGGAGAAATCTTCAGCAGCTCTTCGTACGCGTAAGCTACTTCCTCGGGCTGAGTATATAGTTTGGAGCTATCCACGTCGCTGTTATCCACGCCGTCTTCTTCTCCACCTGTTACACCTAGCTCGATTTCGATTGTCATGCCCATTTTAGCCATGCGCTCGAAGTACTTGCAAGAGATCTCGATATTCTCTTCCAGAGGCTCTTCCGACAGGTCAAGCATGTGTGAGCTGTAAAGGGGCTTCCCGTGTTGATCGAAGTAGCGCTCACCAGCTTCCAGCAGGCCGTCGATCCAGGGCAGGAGCTTCTTGGCGCAGTGGTCAGTATGCAGGATTACGGGTACTCCGTACAGGGCAGCCATCTGATGAACGTGCATCGCGCCTGAGATACCTCCGGCGATAGCAGCCTGCTGATTTGTATTGGATAAGCTCTTACCAGCGTAGAAGCTGGCACCACCGTTGGAAAACTGGATAATGACAGGGCTATTCACCGCGCGGGCGGTTTCGAGTACAGCATTTACAGAGTTAGTTCCGACTACATTGACGGCGGGTAGGGCGTAGTTGTTTTCGTTGGCATGACGGAAGATTTCACTTACTCCCTCGCCCGTTACTACTCCGGGCTGAAAGCGGGTCATGGTTTCGCTCATGGTAATTAAAGAGATTATTTCAAGAAATAATTTTGTAAAACTGGCTTATGGCCAAATTTTAGCTATCCGTTGCAAGTTAGCTATTTTCAGGGATAATGAAGCACATTCTGACTGTTATTGGTAGTGTAAACTAGCCATGCGGTGGAGTCGCAGTTGAGTTTCACCCAATCTGTATATCTTTGGCGGTAACAAGGCCGGACCGTTTGTTGTTTTTACCAAAAGTACCCTATGCCTTTATGGTCCTAACAGAGTAGTTTCTCATGAATCCAAAATTGATCAAAACCCTTCTCATTGCCGGTGCTATCGGCTTTTTTATTATGTGGGTACTCGAGCTTCAGCGTACCGATATGAAGAATAGCTACTGGCTTATTCTGTTGTGTATTACCTGTCTGCTCTCATTTCAGTACTATAGGATCAAGCGGGGCGAAACGGGAGTACCTACGGGCGAAAAACCAAAGGATACCGGTACGACGGGTACCAAAAAAGCATCGCCTACCAAACGTAAAAGGAAATGATAGTACCTCAGTTGATATTGGTAATCCTGTTTTTTCTGCTGGCCGGCTACTATGGCGCCGTTCGGGCCCTGCTGCTCGAGGCTCCCTTTGACTGGCACCGGCTCCGGCATGAGGACGATCCTCATTTTCACAAGGCCGTATATTGGCGCCGGATGCTCAGGATGGCCCGGTTGCTGGTAGTAGCGCTGGGCTGTTTCTTCCTGGTGGCGGCTGGTTATTCCCTGCTTACTCTTGATCTGCAGCTGCATCCGGCACTGGCCGTGCTGGTACTGTTGCTGGTGGCACTGGTACTATGGTTATCGTCTTATATGCTATGGATGAATGTAGGACGTAAGAGACATTACCGCATTGAAGCTTTTCCGATCCGGTTTGCCGAATGGACACTGACCCCTGTTTACTGGCTGCTCGAGCCTTTTATTAGTGAGAAGTTGGGGGACGGTAAAGCTACCAGTGCACGTGACGAAACGGCTTCGGCTGATGATCCCGAGTTTGAGGACCACAGCATTGAAGAGCGGATGTTTATCAACGCGCTGGACTTTAAAGATGTGCGTATCCGGGATTGTATGATTCCGCGTACCGAAATATCGGCCGTGAGTCTGGAAGATTCCATTGAGGACCTGCGGCAGGCATTCATCACCAGCGGACACTCCAAGATTATCGTCTACCGCGACTCGGTGGATGAGGTAGTAGGGTACTGCCACTCACTGGCGTTGTTTCGCAAGCCCAAGGAGATCAGCAGCATTATTACACCTATCCTGATTGTGCCCGAAGCCATGCCGGCCAGCGACCTCATGCTGCGCTTCCTTGAAGAGCGTAAAAGCCTGGCCCTGGTCGTGGATGAATTTGGAGGTACCTCGGGTCTGGTGAGCGTGGAGGATGTTGTGGAGCAGATATTCGGAGAAATTCAGGATGAATATGATAGTACCGAGGACTGGACGGAACGCCAGATGGATGAGAATATCTTTATATTCAGTGCCCGTCACGAAATAGATTATCTTAATGATAAGTACGATTGGGAACTACCCGAAGGTGACTACGACACGCTGGCAGGCCTGCTGATCAATATCCACGGGGACTTACCTAAGGTCAATGACGAAATCAGCCTTCCGCCTTACAGGTTCAAGATCGTATCCATGCAGGATACCCGTATCGAACTGGTACGACTGACGATTGAGGATACGCAGTAGGAGAGTTATTCCTGCATATAGCAAGAGGGGCTGCGCATTAGTTGCGCAGCCCCTCTTGCTGTCAAGGTTGAAGTACTATACTAGTTCTTGCGATTATCCCGGTTCAGGGTATTATCGTTTGTTAGATGATCGTCGCTGTCATTTCGCAGCTGCTCAACATCTACTTCCTGCTTTCTTACTGTATCACGGATGGTTTCATCACGAACTTCTACTTCCTTGTTCAGTGAAACTTCTTCCACTACCCGTGCTTCTTTGGCTACTACCGGTACTTCGGCTCGTTCTGTCATCGAAACTTCACCTTCTTTGAAGGTACCTAGTTCGGCATCCGTAGCGGCACGATTAACCGGAGTACGATTAACTGTTACATGTTCTTTACGCAGACGCAGATGCTCCTCAACAGGACGCTCAATAATGCGGCTTCTCAGTCGAACTCCACCAGTCTGCACAGTACGCTTGCCTACCTGCAGATTCTCTTCAACTACTTTCATAGAGGCTGAATCTCTGTCTGTACCGCGTCCTGTAGTCAGGTCGTTGTTCACACGACCGGTGGTACCGGTGGCAGGATCAATTTCCATGTTTGTATATCCTTCACGATGGGTCGTAGTTCCTGTTGTTCCTGCGTAGCCATACTGTGCTGCCCGATCATCTATATCAATAGCACCGGCATCATCCAGGATATCGGCCGCCCGCTCCGCTTCTTCTCTGGAATCAGCATGTACGGTTACGATACAGCCACTCTTTCGGGCCACGTGGGTTAATTTATCGGCATTATCATCATAGGTATCTCCAAAAAGGGAACGGAAAAAATGCCCGATAGAATCTTCTTTGTGATCGTTATCTCTATCAGTACTGGTATGCTGGGTATCATACCCTTCATGTCTGTCTGAAATATCTATTCTTGAACGGTCAAAACCGCGCTCTACTAATTTGTTCTCTGCATTCCTTGCCTCCTCAGAGGAGTCAAACATGCCTACGATGGTCTGTCTCATAACTTTTCTTTCTTTAAGGTTTAGTTTAACATTATTTAATTTACCAGGTTAAGCTACTCCTTGTCTGAAAGAGTACTATTCGAGTCAGGATCACTTCTGCTGACGGTCACTTCTTCTTTTCTGAGAATTACCGTGGTATGGTAAGGTTTTTCAGTCTGCCTTTTCGTTATATGCAGCTCTTCAACCAGAAGCAAACGTTTTTCTACCACTAGCACCTCTTTGTAAACGGGCACGATCATGGTATCGCCTTCGTGACGTACGCCGGGCGGCTGATCCTTGATATACTCATTGATCTCTACCCGTTCTACCTGTATGTCGTCAAATTTGAAGGTCCCCTCAACGGTTTCTTCGTGTTCCACCGTTTTTTTAGAGACCGTCACTTTTCCGGTTTCTATTACTTTCCGGTCCAGATGAACGCTTTCCTCAACTACCGGAATCACTATGGATTCTTTCTCAAGTTCTCCGTTTGTAGGTTCGCTTTGTTGACCCTCCTTTGACGCCTCTTTCGTATCTTTCATGGTAACAATTGAGTAAGCTTTTCTAAACTATACTCTTAAAATATCGTACCCTCAGGCTATTCTGTCTTTAAAGGCTTATACGCAGTGTTTTGTAACCGGTAGTGCGTAGCTAGTTCCACGATTAGTACAAATAGGTACCTAGGGAATTCTTTTTCTGTTTCTGTAAGGCCACAGGAATAGGCAGAGCAGCTGCCTGGTCTACCGGCTGTACGGACACAAGTCAGATATTCAATACATTATTCGTAGCCGCCAGAGTGTAAGGTGCAGGTGAAAGCAAAGAAGCCCGTCCCGATGGGGGACGGGCTTGTCTCTGTACTAGTCTGTATTTATAGCTCCAGTGCCTTCATCTGTTTGACGGCGTAGTCTGCCGCACGGGCTGTAAGAGCCATGTAGGTCAGCGAGGGGTTCTGGGTGGAGGTAGAGGTCATGCAGGAGCCGTCGGTAACAAATACATTCTTACAGCTATGCAACTGATTCCACTTGTTCAGGAGTGATGTCTTCGGGTCGCCTCCCATGCGTACACCACCCATTTCGTGGTTTTCGTTGCCGGGGGTACGTTTGGTATCAACAGGCCTTATGTTGGTAAAGCCCGCCTTCTCGTACATTTCCGTAAATTGCTCGTGAAAATCTTTGAGCATCCGGGCGTCGTTGTCGTCGTACCCGATTGAGATGCGTAGCTGGGGCAGACCGTATAGATCCGTTAGCTGCTTATCCAACTGGACGGTACTGCTCTCCTTAGGAATGGTTTCTCCCATCATACCGGCATAGATCTGCCAGTTGCCCAATTGAGTATTATGCAGATTTTCTTTAAGCGCCAAGCCGAGCCCTTCCTGGCGCTGGTAGGTACCACGTGTAGCGGAGAACGAAGCCGCGTAGCCCCGGAGGAAATCGGTCTCCTGCTTGTATACATTACGGAAGCGGGGGATGTAGCTGCTGTTGGGACGACGGCCATCATTGGTTGTATCAAGCTGTCCCTCGTACTCGGCCAGTACCCGCCCCCGGTAGCTGTGGAAGGCCATGTACTTGCCCAACAGTCCATTGTCATTGCTGAGCCCGATGGGGAAGCGGCTGGAGGTGGAGTTGAGCAGAATCAAATTAGTATTGAGTGGCGAAGCATTTACAAAGATGATGCGGGCGTAGAACTCGATCATCTCTTTGGTGTGGGCATCAACCACGCGTACACCCGTGGCCTTACCCTTCTTATCGTCGTAAATAATAGAGTGTACTACCGAGTGGGGGCGCAGGGTCATGTTACCCGTTTTGGCAGCCCAGGGGATTGTGGTAGAGTTACTGCTATAGTACCCTCCAAACGGGCACCCCCGGTCGCAGAGGGTACGGTGCTGGCACTGGGCCCGGCCCTGCTGGTGGTGGATCGGCTGCGGCTGGGTCAGGTGAGCGGCCCGGCCAATGATGACGTGTCTATCCTTATATAGCTGGGATACCTGCTTCTGAAAGTGCTTCTCTACACAGCTCATTTCGTGCGGAGGCAGAAACTCGCCATCGGGTAGGGTAGGCAAGCCATCCTTATTACCCGTAATGCCCGCGAATTTTTCTACGTAGCTGTACCAGGGAGCCAGGTCGGCGTAGCGGATGGGCCAGTCGACAGCAAAGCCATCGCGAGCCGGTCCCTCAAAATCAAAGTCACTCCAGCGCTGGGTCTGCCGCCCCCAAATCAATGAACGACCACCCACCTGGTAGGCTTTGATCCAGTCGTAGGGGCGGTCCTGGATGTACTCCTGTTCGGCGTCTTTGGTAAAGAAGTGGGCGGAATCTTCCCGGAAAGCATAGTTCTTACTGCCAATGGGGTAGTCTTTCAGAATGGCCAGGGGTACCCGGCCGCGGTGCTCCAGTTCCCAGGGATTCAGGTTGGTAGTGGGGTAGTCGGTTACGTGTTTTACATCGCGCCCACGCTCCAGTACCAGCGTTTTTAGCCCCTTTTCAGAAAGCTCTTTCGCCGCCCATCCTCCACTGATCCCCGAGCCAATCACAATGGCATCGTAGGTACGGGCTTTGGTGCTATCTATATGAATATAAGACACGTTTGAATTATGACCGGGTCGCCGGTGCGATTATGAATGCTGGATTAGGAATTAAAGTCTGCTATAAAAGCAAAAGAAGCCAGGCTTAAGTTTCTAACTAGTTAATTTTCTGTTAGTAACTGCCCCCTTCACTCAATCATAACCCACCGCGCGGCGGCAGCTCATTCACCATTATAAAACAAGCCAGGGCATGACGAATACGAGTTCGCCCCAGATGCGGAAGCGTTCATTAGCAATGATCTTCTCCGGATTTCGCCACATCCAGAGGTGTACCAGCGACATGCTCAGCAGGATGATTGCCAGCCTTTGTACGTAACGGTAATCAGTCATGAGGCAGACCGTGACGCAGGTTATCGCCGCTACGATGGTAATACCTTTCAGTACTTTCATGGTGTTAGCGCGTTTCAGCCAGCGGGCCAGGTTGTAGGACTCGCGGTACTTGATGGCCTCAAAGTGGGAGAAGAGTAGCAGGCTCTGAACAGTAATGAGATAAAACAGGATACCCAGTACAATGCTCTCCCAGGTTACCTCATACCCCAGAAACCACGTACTGGCCCATACACCGCAGGCATAAATAAGTGAGGTAATGGGCTCCTTCATAGCCTGACGGTGACTCTTGATGGGTAGTTTGGAAACTCCCCATAGGTATAGCGCCACAAAGGCTACCATACCGCCCCCAAACTTCCAGAGGTCGCTAGGGATGAGCCACGAAAGTGCGGTTGCCACAACAAAAGTCCCGATCACAAGCCGCCAGACCAGGGGCTCGTATTCGCGGTTGAATTGGTGTCGCTGAGTTTTGGGTTTTTCTGTTCGTCGGTTGTCCAGCAGGTGGTCCAGCGAATAAACTCCCAGTACCACCAGTCCCAATATGATAGTCACCCATACGTTGAGGGGCGTGCGGCCGGTGGGCAGGCGGCTGGCCGCGATATGCGATACCACGGCCCCGGCCACTACATCAAGACTTAACCAATGCAGGTGAATAGGCTGAAAACGATAGGGTGTATGCTCAGGCATTGTAATTATGTTCCTATAAAAGCCTACTCTTATATAATCTGTATCGGGTCACCTACGGCAATCTGTCCGGTGGTATGGGTCAGCAGATTTTGTCCAAAGTATATCTTATTGTTCCGTTTACGGTAGGTTGCCAGTGTCTTCAGGGGCTCGGGCCCGGTCTGGGCCGTCTCCGGGTCAACGGTGGTAAGTACGCAGCGGGCGCAGGGTTTGACTAATTGAAATGAAAGGGCTCCTACCTGAATATCCTTCCAGCTATCCTCGGCAAAAGGAGCAGCTCCCGTAACAACCAGGTTGGGACGAAAGCGACGCATACTGATCGACTCGGGCAGACGGCTGTTTAGTTCATCAAGGGATGATTGCCCGATCAGCAGGAAGGGGTAGCCATCCGCAAAGCTTACGTTCTCTTCATCCTTAGCGTATCTCGGATCAACGCGACGCTCGGTGGAGTCGGGCATATACACCAGCCTGACCGGACGCTCCAGCCTGGTACTAAGCCACTGGTCGGCCTGATCTGATACGGTCAGGGCCTCTACCTCGTGGTCGTCCCAGATACTTACCTGTAGTACCTCTTTGCTAACAGGTTGCATGGGTACTTCGAGTACATCGGCCGGATTGGTACGATCTATTACCAGTAGGCGCTCCTGATCCAGCGTTACGTCCAGCAGGGCCATGCGGTGCAGGCTGCGTTGGGTCACAAAGCGATTATCTTCGTCGACGATCATCCAGCGCCGATCGTACTGAAGGCCACGTAGCTGTACATGAGCTTCATCCAGGCGAATGCCGCCCAGCGACTTGATCGGGTATATCCAGATTTCAGATAGAGTCAGCAAGGAGTTTATGAGTTAAGAGTGTATGAGTTTATGTGAAATTGCGTGGAACCTAAAACTCCATGCGGGCCAGGGGGCTTACCTTCTGGTCCGTAAAGTCATTCTGCAGGTACTTGTAATGAGCAGCGATAGCGATCATGGCCGCATTGTCAGTACAGTACTCAAAGCGTGGAATGTAGACGTTCCAGCCCATCTCTTCCCCCAGCTCCGTCAGGCTCTTACGCAGCCCCGAATTGGCCGACACTCCTCCCGCAATGGCTATCTCACGGATACCGGTTTCCTTCGCGGCTCTTTTCAGCTTTTTGAGCAGTATTCTGACCAGTGTATGCTGGATACTGGCACAGATGTCCGGTAGGTTTTCCTGCACAAAGTTAGGGTTCTCTCTGGTCTTCTTTTGCAGAAAATACATGAACGACGTCTTGATACCGCTGAACGAGTAGTCCAGGCCGGGCATCTCGACGGGCGGAAATTCAAACGCCAGCGGATTGCCCTGCTGCGCGTACTTATCGATCAGCGGGCCACCCGGATAGGGCAGGTCAAGGAGCTTGGCCGTTTTGTCAAAGGCTTCGCCCACGGCATCATCCATCGTCTGACCTATAATCTCCATGTCGAGATAGTCACGCACCTTTACGATCTGGGTATGGCCGCCACTGACGGTCAGGCACAGGAAGGGGAAGCATGGCTTGGGGTCTTCAATGAAGTGAGCCAGTACGTGCGCCTGCATGTGATGGACGTCGATCAGGGGTATGTTCAGGCCCAGCGCCATGGCTTTGGCGAAGGAAGTTCCTACCAGTAAGGCACCCAAAAGACCCGGCCCGCGCGTAAAAGCTATGGCATGCAGGTCTTTTTTAGTTACTTTTGCGTCACTAAGCGCTCTTTCAACAACCGGCAGTACATGCTGTTGGTGGGCTCTTGAAGCCAGCTCGGGTACTACGCCACCATACTGTTGGTGAATGAGCTGGGTTGCAACAACATTAGAACAGATTTTGCCGTTAGATATGACAGCTGCCGAGGTTTCGTCGCAGGACGACTCTATGGCTAGAATATTCATGTAAATAGGTAAAATTTGTACAAATTTACATAAATTACTCCAAGTCGGGATAGTGGATGGTCCTGAATCAATAGATGATAAACATTCTGAGATCGGTAGTGAATGGGCTGGTGGTTGTAATGATCTTCGCGTTGCTGGCGCTGGAGGCCATTACGGTTGCTTTTCAGTTTCCGACCGTGCAGAGTTGGGCGGTAGATAAAGCCGCACGGAAAGTCTCAGAGGCTATGGGATACCCTATCTCTATCCGGGAGCTCCATATCAAGTGGTTTGATGTTGTATCTTTGGGAGGGGTAGGTATACGGGATGCTCAGGACCGCCACATGATCGAGGTGGAGCGTATAGACGTCAACCTGAGCCTAAGCAAGATCATTGAAAACAGAAGGAGTGTTGTCCATCTTGACGAGGTTACCCTGTTTCAGCCAGATGTCCACCTGATCAAGAACCCTAAGAACGGCGATCTGAATATTGATGATTTTATCGCCCGCATCAACGAGCTCACTACCTCCGGCGATACCACCAACTATATTCCCAACCAGAATATCCCTTTCACGATCGGAAAAGCGCACCTGGTAGAAGGTACCTTTAAGTACGATGATCCCCGGGAGCCCCGTATCAAGACTTCAACCGTATTTGACTACAATCACTTTGAACTGGGTCAGCTGAATGCCAGTCTGGATAATTTTCTGCTGGTGGGTGATACCATACGCTTTCAGGCCAATGACCTTACTACCATTGACAAGCAGACTAAGCTCAAAGTACACGATCTGGATACGCGTTTTCTGTACTGCGTCAAGCGGATGGAGCTGGCCGGGCTAAGTGCCTACGTAGGTCGTTCTTACCTGACTAACTACATCAGCTTTAACTACGATACTCCGGCCGATCTGGGCTATTTCAACAGCCGGGTACGCATGATAGGTCACCTGGATAACAGTCGGGTACACTCCGATGACCTGGGGCTATTTGCAGAGTACCTGCTCACGCTGGACGAAATCTGGAAAGTCTCCGGGAATTTTGACGGGATTGTCAATAACTTCCGGGTCCGGAATACAGATCTGAGGTTTGGGAAGAACAGTCGCATCGTGGGGGATCTGGCTTTCAAAGGTCTGCCCGAAATAAAAGGAATGTCCATGAACTTCCGGCTGGACCGTTCGCAGGTACATACGCCCGACCTGGTACAGTACTATCCCGAAACAGACCTGCACCAGACATTCCAGAAGTTCGGTATGGTGCATATGGCGGGTACCTTCAAAGGTACCTTCGAAGATTTTAGTCTGAAAGGGCACCTGGATACGGACATCGGAAGTCTGACGCCTGATCTGGTATTCCACATTGATGATAGTCACAATACTACTTATAATGGTCAACTGACTACCTCGAGCCTAGACCTGGGAGTACTGCTGGACCAACCCGAGCGGTGGCAGAAGCTGGATATGTCCGGTACCATCAATGGGCGGGGCTTTGATCTGGCGTCTTCGTCGGCCAATCTTAACGCTTCCATCAGTCGCCTTGGCTTCGAAAACTATGATTATCGGGCGATACGGGTACGGGGTAATCTACAGAAAGCCTACTTCAACGGGCAGGTAAGTACCCGTGATACCAATCTGGTGGTTAATCTGGACGGGGAATTTGATTTGTCCGGTGCCAGGAATGCCTTTGACATTCAGGGGGTAATAGAAAAAGCAAACTTATTTGCGCTGGGCTATACCCAGGATCCCTTTACCCTGGGGACCAAGCTGGATGTACAGGTGGTAGGTAACTCCATAGATGCACTGACCGGCCGGGCCCGTTTCCTGAATACCCACCTGCTTACACCCGCTAATGAGCGAAATCTGGTAATAGATACCCTGCAGCTTACTTCGGTTCAGGAAGGAGACCAGCGTACCATGGAGCTGCAAAGTGAATTTATGACAGCCTGGGTCAAAGGCGACTTTGTACTGACGCCGGCCGTTGAGGATCTGAACCGGGTGCTGAAGGAGTATAAGCTGTACTTCTTCAGGGATGAAAAGGACCGTAAAGAGTACTATACGCAAAAGACCAACCACGAAGTAAACAAGCGCTACGAAATCAACTACGAGGTGCGTACGCGCGATCTCTCGCAGGTACTGGCCTTTCTGTACCCGGATGCCCACGTATCGCCGGGAGCGCATGCCGAAGGGGAATTCAGGATGGATAATACCGCCCTCCTTACGCTGAATGCCAAAGCGGATACCGTACGGGTTAGTGGCAACCAGTTTATCAATTCCGAAGTAGATGTTACTACCTCTAAATTTGTCAATAGTGAGGAGGTACTTGCCTCGGCCTTTGTTACCTCTGCCAAGCATAAAATAAGCCTGCTGGCTCCCACCGAGCGACTTGAGATAGAAGCGACCTGGGACGAAGATCATATTAATTTTCGGACTGGTTTGCGGCAGGTCAGCAGCAGCAACCGCGCTAATCTGAGTGGTGAAATACGATTCCTGACGGATGGCTTCGATGTTCGCCTCCAGAACTCCCGGCTCAACCTGCTGGATGAAGTCTGGCAGGTGACTCCTAACAACCTGATCTCTATATCCGGGCAGAGTGTCCGCTTTAGTAGTCTGGCTTTGGTCAATGACAAGCAGCGACTGGCTCTCAATGGTACCTATGCTCAGGGCTCTGATCAGAGTCTACTGCTGGAAACCCGCAATTTTAAACTGGCTACCCTGAATCCTGTATTTGCTACTAAATTGGGGGGCGTGATGGATGGCACGGCGCAGCTTCGCAGCGTACAGAATTTTAGCGAGCTCAAGGCGGAGTTTAACGTCGAGGGACTCAGCTACGATAAGTACGAGCTGGGTAACTTCGAAGGGGTAGGGGATTGGGATGAACTGACTGACCAGTTCTACGTGGATGCGCACCTGGATAAAAACGCCCGTCGTACTTTCTCTCTGACCGGCTCGTATAATCCTAACCTGAAAGAGAACTCTCTTAATATGAAGGCCCGCTTCCTTGATACAGATCTGAAGGTGATTGAGCCTTTTTCGGAGGGATTGGTATCGGATGTTAGCGGACAGGCCGAAGGAACCGTTCAGGTAACGGGTAACCTTGAGCACCCGATCCTGCAGGGTGAGGTAATGGTGGATAATGGACGTCTGCGGTTTGACTACCTGCAGTCGGTACTTACCTTCAGTGATAAGATCTATTTCAGTGAAAGCGAAATAGCGGCCCGTAACATGACAGTGACCGACCAGGATGGAAATACCGCTACCCTGCGCGGGGGAGTATACCACGAAGGCTTCAAATACTTCAACCTGGGCTTTAACGCTGACCTGCGCAACTTCAAAATCCTCAATACCAATGCCACCGACAACGACCTGTTCTACGGTACAGCCTACGTGACCGGTAAGGCATCCCTATTTGGTCCCATAGACAACCTGACCATTGAAGCCAACGTGACCAGTAACCGCGGAACGCGGATCTATATACCTCTGGACGGCGCTACTGAGGTGGCTACCCAGGATTATATTCAGTTTGTGAGTCAGCTTCCCAAAGAAGACTCAACCGATACGGATGAGGGACAGCAACGATCGGTAGACATGGGGGGGATCAAGATGGATTTTAACTTCAACATTACACCCGACGCCTACTGCGAGATACAACTGGACCGTCAGGCCGGTGATATCATTAAAGCCTACGGGAGCGGCCTGTTGAATATGAAAATAGATACCAAAGGGGATTTCGAAATGTCCGGTACGTACGAGATAGCCCGCGGAGACTACACCTTTACCTTCCAGAATGCCCTGAACAAGAAGTTTGAGATCAAGCCCGGCAGCCGTATTACCTGGTCGGGCGATCCGTACGCGGCTATTCTGGATGTACAGGCGGGGTATACACAGCTGGCATCGCTGGCCGGGGTACTTCCGGGTATTACTACTAATAGTAACAATGCTTCCAATCCCCTGTCGCGACGCTATCCGGTAGAGGTGACCATCACCCTGACCGACCGCCTCATGTCGCCCCAGATCGCCTATGATATGCGGATAGTGGAATATCCGGCCTCGGGCGAGTACCGAAGTGCCGTGGCGGCATTTGAAAACCGTCTGCGCAGTGATGAGCAGGAACTGAGCCGTCAGGTAAGTAGCCTGATCCTGTTTAACCAGTTGCTGACTCCGCAGGATGCCCTGCTGGCCCAGTCCAATCAGAGTCAGTCCTTTATTGGTAACAGTATCAGTGAGCTGGTGACGAATCAGGTAAGTAAGTGGGCATCGGCGCTGAACGAAAACCTGGAAGTTGGTCTGACGGGTCTGTCGCTGGACCAGAATGCCCTGAACAACCTGCAGCTACGCTTCTCATACCGGTTCCTGAACGACCGCTTCCGGGTAACGCGCGATGGACGTTTCAATTACGGTATTATTCAGAATGACGCTGCCAGTCTGGTAGGGGAGTGGACACTAGAGTACTGGCTCACCCAGACGGGCAGTGTACGCCTGAAAGCCTATAACCGCAACATCCAGAACCCACTCCTCCTGAGTAACACGCTGACTACCGGTGGGGTAAGTATGCAGTTTACCCATAGCTTCAACCGCTTTGTAATGCCTAAGTCCAACCCGGCGGCTCCTGCCGCGACGCCCGCCAAACCGGATTCGACCGATACGGACGACGCTGACTCGTCGGGTAAACTAACATCCAGCGCTCTCACCCCCGATAGTACTACGAAGAAGTAGTCTTAAGATACCGGTACCAGTGACTGCTTTATCTCCCGGATACGCTCGTTGAAATCCATGGACGGGAAGTCAACACCCGGCAACTGGATCGCCTTCAGGTACTCTATGAGTTCGGGCGGGTGCGGGGTACGTTTTCCTGTCGTGACGCTGACGTGTTTGGAGGTTACCCACAGGAGCGTCTTCAACTGGGTACGGTCGTCGTTGGTCATTACATACTCTGTTACCATAGTATCCTCGTCGTGATAGATAACCCTGGTGATAATTCGTACCCATTCACTGATCCCGGCCGGCCGTACGTAGGCGATCTGGTGCTGATATACTACCCAACTGGTGCGCAACTCCCGGAACATAGCCTCAAAACTAAAGCCATACAGCTTGGAAGCCTGATCTTCCCGGGCGTTGAAGAAGTAGTCAAAGTACTTGGAGTTATTGAGGTGCTGTAAGGGGTCACAATCCTGAAAACGGATGATTACCCTTGATTCGGCCTCGGTTGGTAAGTTGGTTGGGTCGCCTTTGTAAAACATATAGCTACTATGATTCTATTGATTTTTGTCTGTTAATTGGATTAGGTGGTGTAGGTACATTCTGCCTTATTCACCCCGGTATTGTATGGCTAGTCCACGCATGGTATAGCCCTCGGTGGTGGCGGTGGTGTAGTACTTATACTGTACATTCATAAGGGCATCAGCCCCTAGTTTCTGAGCTTTTAGGACAAGTTGGGCTGTGAGGAGTTCCTTGGTTTCAGCATTATTGCCCCTATATAGCAGGCGTTCGTCGCTCTTCTTCTGGCGCTCGTTTAGTTTATTCTCATCGCTTATCTCCACCCATTGTAGCTCTGAAAAGGGGCGATCGGGAGACTGATTCTCAAAAAATACATCAATAGGGTACACTGCCCCACCAGAGATGGGAATAGACGGACGAAAGCACCCACTCAAAGCAGCCTGGATGAAAATAAATAGTACTATGCTTAGATTTTTTTTGATTGTCATAAATGTATTTTTCATTTACTTCGTTAAGTGATTTACAAAACCGTTTTGACCAGTTATCAATTCAAGTATATATGCAAAGATCCCGTTTTCGCTCTACCTTTTCCTTATTCCTGCTCGTATTATGCAGTGTTAGCCTTCTTTCATCTTTTCGTCCGGCTGCTGATTCAGACGATATCCTAGGGGTTTGGCTGACGGGTTCCAAGAAGGGACACGTGCAAATTTACAAGCAAGGTACTAAGTACTACGGAAAAATCGTGTGGCTCAAAGAGCCCAACGAGCCGGCTACCGGAGCGCCTAAGTTAGATAAAAATAATCCTGCAGCGGGTAAAAAGAAGCAGCCGCTTATCGGACTGGTCAATCTCAGTGACTTTACCTATGCCGGAAATAACGTATGGGAAGATGGAAAGATATACGATCCCGAAAACGGTAAGGAATATAGCTGCAAGATGACGCTGCAAAATCCCAATAAACTGGATGTACGGGGCTATGTAGGTATTTCGCTGATTGGCCGAACCGATACTTGGGTTCGGGTCAGGTAAGCATGCTTTATCACCAGTATTCTGCTTATTGAGATTCTGCGCCGCTTGTCACTAATTTGGTTGACAAGCGGCGTTTTTCTTATATTATTACGACTATCTCTAAGACTAATCACAACACAAATGATCAATGTATCTACCAAAAAACTGACCGGTTGGATGCTGGTGGGACTGCTGGCGGCAACGCCGGTGTGGGCGCAGGAGCTGCCGAAGGGGATGAAAAAAGTCACTTCGGTGGAGGGTATCACCGAGTATCAGATGGACAACGGCCTCAAAGTACTGATGTTTCCCGATCCGTCCAAGCCTACTATTACCGTTAACATTACCTACCTGGTAGGTTCAAGGCACGAAGGCTACGGCGAAACCGGAATGGCTCACCTGCTAGAGCACATGGTGTTCAAGGGTACTCCCAAGCACCCTAACATCCCGCAGGAACTGACCGAGCACGGTGCCCGCCCCAATGGTACTACCTGGTACGACCGTACCAACTACTACGAAACTTTTGCGGCTACCGAAGAAAACCTCAAGTGGGCGCTTGATTTGGAAGCGGATCGGATGGTCAATTCGTACATTGCCAAGAAGGATCTGGAGAGTGAGTTCAGTGTGGTGCGGAACGAGTTTGAATCAGGCGAAAACAGCCCATTCCGGGTGCTGATGGAGCGGGTACTGTCAGGCTCATACCTTTGGCACAACTACGGCAAGTCCACGATCGGTAACCGCTCGGATATCGAGAATGTCCCCATTGAAAACCTGCAGGCTTTCTACAAGAAGTACTACCAGCCCGACAATGCGGTCCTGATGGTGGCGGGTAAAATTGACGAAGCCAAAACGCTGGCCCTGGTGAATGAATATTTCAGCAAACTCAAAAAGCCCGAACGTGTACTACCAGTGACCTATACCTCCGAGCCTACACAGGACGGAGAGCGTTTTGTAGAGCTGAAGCGGGCAGGTGATGTACAGATGGTAGCCTGTGCCTACCACATCATGCCCGGTTCCCACGCTGACTACCCCGCTATGGATGTACTGGTAGAGGTACTATCGTCGGAGCCCAATGGTAAGCTGTATAAAAATCTGGTGGATACCAAGAAAGCTTCCTCACAGTACGCATTCAGCTTTGCCTTGCATGATCCCGGTTTTGCTTACTTTGGTGCCGAAGTACTTAAAGAAAAATCCCTGGATGAAGCACGTAATGCCCTTATCGCTACGCTTGACTCGGCTGCCCGTATGAAGCCCTCGGCGGAGGATGTAGAACGGGCCAAGGCATCTATTCTGAAAAACTGGGACCTTCAGTTCCGTAACTCTGAGCGCGTTGGATTGGGGATCAGCGAGTACATCGCTACTGGTGACTGGCGTCTGGCGTTCCTGTTCCGTGACAACATTCGTAAAGTAACTCCTGACGATGTATACCGCGTTGCTCAGCACTACCTGAAGCCCTCTAACCGTACCGTGGGTACATTTGTACCAACGGCCGCTCCTGAGCGTGCTGAAATTCCCGCTGCTCCGAACGTAGCTGATCTGGTTAAAGACTATAAAGGAGAAGCTGTAATGGCGGAGGGTGAAGCGTTTGATCCTTCTCCGACTAACATCGACAGCCGCACTACCCTGGTAGAGAAGCCCAATACCATCGAAGTGGCCCTGCTGCCCAAGCAGACTAGAGGTAATGTAGTGGCAGCCCGTATGACACTCCGTTATGGCGATGAGAAGAGCCTCATGAACAAGGCTACCATCGCCAGTCTGACAGGAAGTATGCTGGATAAAGGTACCAAGACCAAGTCGCGCCAGCAGATCAAGGATGAGTTTGACCGTCTGAAAGCCCGTGTGAATTTCTTTGGTGGTGGTAACCAGGCGGGAGTCAATATTGAAACGACTCGTGAAAACCTGCCTGCCGTGATGAAACTGGTGGCTGAGGTACTGAAGCAACCGGCTTTTGATGCCAACGAATTTGAAAAACTCAAGCAGGAGCAACTGGCCCAGATCGAATCGCAGCGTAGTGAGCCGCAGGCCATTGCCATCAACGAGTACCGTCGGGTTACGAGCCCCTATCCAAAGGGCGATATCCGGTATGTGACAACATTCGATGAAGATGTAGCCGATGTCAATGCCGCAACCCTGGATCAGGTAAAGGCTTTCTACAAAGACTTCTACGGAGCCAATAATGCTAGTGTAGCCGTTGTAGGTGATTTTGATCAGGCTGAAATTCAGAAAATCATTACGGATGAATTTGGCAGTTGGAAGAGCGCTAAGCCATTCAAGCGGGTTGCTTCACCGTATCAAACCGTAAAAGCACAGAACAAGTCGTTCGAAACACCCGATAAAGCCAACGCTATGTTTGTAGCGGGTATGGCTATGCCGCTGCAGGATACTGATCCTGACTACCCGGCGCTGGTGATGGCCAACTACATGCTGGGTGGTGGCTTCCTTAACTCCCGTCTGGCTACACGTATCCGTCAGAAGGAAGGCCTTAGCTACGGGGTAGGTTCACAGTTCAGCGCCAGTTCGCTTGACAAGAATGGTACCTTCCTGGCTTACGCGATCTATGCTCCTCAGAATGTAGAAAAGCTGGAGCAGGCCTTTAAGGAAGAGCTTGAGAAAGCGCTGAAAGAAGGCTTCACAGCCGATGAGATCAAGGCGGCCAAGTCAGGCTACCTGCAGTCGCGTCAGGTGAGCCGGGCGCAGGATGCGTCGCTGGCCGGTGCCCTGAACAACAATCTCTACCTCGACCGCACCATGAAGTGGGATGCGGAGTTTGAGAAGAAAGTGGAGGCTCTGACACCTGACCAGATCCGTGCCGCTATGAATAAGCATATCGACTACTCCAAGATCACGGTCATCAAGGCTGGAGACTTCGAGAAAGCCCGTAAAGGCGCCCCTGCTACGGGTGGTGCTCCCGCTACAATGGGCGGAAGTCCTAAAAACTAACAGGCTTACATTTCGTTACTACGACGAGGGCGCTGGGGATTACCTCAGCGCCTTCTTCTTTTTTAATCCTTCTCTAAATATTGTTACAGGAAATAAAAATAAACTACTATGATATTAGTTATTTTCGTGTAGACTAACGCCTGGTCCTATGAAAACGCTACTAATAATCCTGCTAGTCCTTACCGTAGGATATAGTGCTTCAGTTGCCCAAACCCGCGTGGTATCGAGAGAGGAAGCAGGGCAGCTTAAAATTGATGAAAGCGAACTGGTTCGGAAGTATCCTCCGTACTGGCTCAATGAACGAGGCATGGGAGCCATCAATGGCTTTCAGAACGAAATAGTAAAGCTTTTCAAAGGAACTCCGAATCCAGGCTTCTATCTGCTGGGGGCTCTCTATGTCAACGAAACCGGAAAGATCGACTACCTCATCTATCAACTCATATCGGATCATCCTGCCCGGGATTCGCTAAGAAATGCCGTAAAGGTTAAACTCACCGAAGGGCTGGCGGGCTGGGAACTGGAAAACAGCAAAAAACAGCCGTACCGGTTTGGTTATAGTATCTCAATTGGTACTATACCCGGCAAAGGCCTAAATACTGTCCCCAACTGGAACGCCCGCCGGGTCAGAAAGGGCGACAGTACTCTTACTACCTTACCTGAAGCCACGGCCATGGTGGATACTGCCAAAGTAAAGCGGCTGTTTCTGAACCAGCTGGAGCTGACCGAAGTACCCTCGGTCATTTATCGTTTTCCTAATCTGGAGGAGCTTGATCTACATGGCAATAACCTGACTGCTGCTTTTATTGATGCGGCCCGGCTGCCCCGCCTTAAGAGGCTGGATCTGAGAGAAAATCAACTAGCTAATGAGAGCCTCACGATTACACCGAATAAGACCATTCAGATACTGAACATTCAGCAGAACAAGTTTACAGATATTCCTGATGCGGTACGCAATTGCCGGCGACTGACGAGCCTGTGGCTGGGCCGTAACCGGCTGACCGATCTATCCAATAAGAGCTTCCGAAAGCTGCGCCACCTGCACGATCTGAATCTATACCAAGGTGGATTGACAGCTCTGCCTAAGGGAGTCAGGAAGATGCGCCGTCTGGAGGTGATCGATCTCTATTATAATCAGTTGGCAGAGCTTCCGGCTTCCATAACCCGGTTGCGTAAGCTGAATCATCTGGCGGTATCGCACAATCAGCTTACAGAGTTACCTCGTCGTATGGATCGCCTGCGTGACCTGCAGGTGATGTACGCCCACCACAACCGGCTCAGTAATTTGCCCGATCAGATGGTCCGGCTGTCCTCGCTTCGGCTGGTGGACCTGGGATATAACTGGTACACTACCTTTCCCCCGGAAATCAGGCAGCTAACCAAGCTGAAAGAGTTGGATATTTCCGAAAATAATTTCTCTGAATTTCCTGAAGCGCTTCTGGAAATGAAGCAACTTGAGAAGCTCTACCTGCGTGGCAATCCATTCCTGAAGAAGGGACTGGACAAGAAGTACAGCTTGCTGCTGGACCAAATGAAAACCAATGCCACCGAGGTATATTATTAATTGGAATAGTGATAGTTAGGTGCTTTGGTAGGTAGAAAGAATTATGAATTATATAAGTAGAGTACCATAATAAATTTCTGTACAAAATATCACAGATTTTCAGGAACTTCGTCAGCCGAAGGGCTCGTTTATGGGCAAATATAGTTGGCAAAGTACCTTAGTCATGGCATTATCTACATCTACCACTGAAAGCTCTTCCCGCACCAAACTGGTGCTAAACCTCCTGTCGGTCTATACACTGTGGGGGTCTACTTATCTGTTTATACACTTCATGACCGAGCGGATGCCGCCGCTCTATATGGCGGGCTGTCGTCTGCTTACCGCGGGCCTGATCCTATACCTCTATGCCCGCCTGACCGGCAATGCGCGACCTACCCGTAAGGAATGGGTATCGGCCGGTATGATTGGAGTATTGCTTCTTACCATCGCCAATGGCGGAATGACCATGGCCATTCAGTATATACCTACGGGTATAGCAGCTCTGATGGGTGGTATGCTACCCCTTTTTATCATGGTTCTTAACTGGCTTAGCTTTAGTAAAGTACGGCCTACCAAGCTGGCTTCGTTGGGCTTGCTGGTCGGACTGGCGGGTATTATTATGCTGGTACAGCCAGGAGGCTTTAAAGCTACTTCGTCTCAAAGCTGGATTGGTATCACTATTATTATTCTCTCCAATCTATCGTGGGCTACCGGTACGTTGTTGTCTGGCCGCGTGAACTTACCCAACCAAATTGTTTCCAGCGCTATTCAGATGCTGGTTGGTGGGGGACTCCTGCTGCTGACCAGTCTGATCGTGGAGCCCGTTAACCTCATTAGCATCAGTCACGCACCTACGAAGGCGATTGGAGCGCTGATCTATCTCGTCATTTTTGGATCAATCATTGGTTTTTCTTCCTACGCCTGGCTGGCCCGCAACGCACCTCCGCAGTTGCTGTCGACCTACGCGTATGTCAATCCCGTTGTAGCCATGCTACTGGGATGGGCATTTGCCGGGGAGTCTCTGACGGGTCAATCCATAGTTGCCGGCTTGATTATCCTTTCTGGTGTAGTATTGATCACGCTGGGCAAGAAGCGCTAGGTACGGTACTATACCCGCGCCCAGCGGCTCAGTAAGGAGCCCATAAGCAGGAGTATCGCTACCAGTCCGAAACCGTACTGAAGCCCATATGCCTCGGCCACAAAGCCTATCAATGGTGGACCGGCCATAAAGCCAATAAAGCTGAATGTCGCAAAAGTAGCCAGACCTGCCGCGGGTGGGGTATTGGGCTGCCGCATCGAAATGGCGTACAGCATAGGGGCACCCAGTGAGCATCCCATTCCTAATATTAGAAAGCCAAGCAACGTAGTGAACGGGTAGGGGAAGATTACGGCTATACCTATGCCCAGTGCTCCCACTATACCTCCCAGTATGAGTAGCCTTTTTTCACCATAGCGCGGGATGATGGTATCACCCAGGAATCGGCCAAGGGTCATGGTAAGGGCAAAGCAGCCAAAGCCCAGCGCCGATACTGATGGCGTAGCATGAGCGATTTCACGGAGGTAGATCGCACTCCAGTCAAAGGATACGCCTTCTCCCATCGAAACCGTAAGGCCAATAAATATCAGGATTACAAGCGTAACGGTAGGGCGGGCAAAGGAAGTCTCATTCTCATTTTTTTCTTCGGGTATCTCGCGTAGGAGTGGCTGGATCAGCACTGTAAGTGTACAAAGGAGCAGCGTGATAATTAGCATATGCACAGGGGCACTGACTTCCGCCCAGATAATCAGACCGGCCAGGGTGCTCCCCAGCATTCCACCAAGGCTCCACATGCCGTGGCAGGCAGACATGATCCGAATCCCCTGGCTCTTTTCCAGATTGGAAGCACAGGTATTCATGGCCACGTTCAGTATAGCGGCAAAGCCACCCATGACGGCCATACCGGCTCCCATAGCATATACATTAGGTGCATTGATGGGTATAAGTACACTCAAAAAGAACCCAAAGGCACTCCACAGGCACACCCTGGCTGAGCCAAACCGACGGATCAGCCGACCAGAAAATGGGTTGCACATAATAGAGCCAATCGGTAGCAGAAACAGGGATAGCCCCAGCTGGGCGTCATTGAGTCCTAGCTGGTACTTCAGGAAGGGGATGCGTGCTACCCAGCTACCAAAAAGCAGGCTGTCGGTGGCAAACACCAGCCCGACCGCTCTGGTATAAGGGTTAGTGAAGAATACTTGTAAAGACCGTATGACTGTATAACGGTCAGGAGTAGTATAAGAAATATTGGACACAACTACCGATAAAGAGTTTAGGCTGCAAAAGTACAAACTCACCTGCTAAGGGTACCTCAGGTTTACTGAAATTTAATTTTTAGTATATTTACCTTATAAAACAGACAGGTACAGACACTGTACTAGCAGGAATACCGTGCAAGTAGATTTGCCGGATGTTTCTGAAGTAGACAGCCCGGGGAACCATTCATTTCGGGATGAAGTTGATAGTATGTACCTGCTTATTTACTAGTAGTAATATCCTTTCTGTCAAATACTTGTGTTATAAAAGTGGTAGTTTGTGAAGTATAGTGGCTGCAAAAAGTAGCGCGTTTGGGCAAGCTTAGAAGTAAAAGTGCGTTAAGAAAAAAAGTAGCAGGTGCATCTGGTAATCAATCATTAAACTAAAATTCTCTGTAAATGAAGAAGGCTTCGGTAGTGCTGGTGATGGCCGTAATAACTCTAGGCGTGTTGTTTGGTTTCAGAAATGTAAATTCAACCCCTCCCTCTATTACAACGGATAAATTAATTTCCTCACAAGTAGATTCAGATGCCATTGTTCCTGAAGTTGAATCCCTTCCCGAGTGGATCTCCCTTTACGAATCTCTCGAACTAGATAAAAAAGGTCTTTCCAAAGAGACATTTTACTATGCCTGGGCTGGTTTTCAGAAAATGAATCTCCGTAAGCCAATCATTGCAATTGCTGATTTCAGCCAGTCTTCCCGCAATAAACGTTTATATATTATTGATATGGCTACCAGAAAGCTTATCTATAATACGCATGTAGCCCATGGCCGTAATTCAGGTAGTGAATACGCCAAGAGCTTCTCTAATGAAAACTCTTCTTATCAGTCAAGCCTCGGTTTTTACCGCACCTTAGGTACTTACCAGGGCAAGCATGGTCTTTCCATGCGCTTGCAGGGAATGGAAAAAGGCTACAACGATCGCGCTCTTGAGCGGGCAATTGTTATGCACGGTGCCGACTACGTAAGCGAGGATTTTATTCGTCGCACCGGTCGCCTGGGTCGTAGCCTTGGCTGCCCCGCCATCTCTATGGCCGATCATCAGAAGATAATCGAACTTCTCAACGGCGGAGCAGGGCTTTTTCTTTATTATCCTGATAACAACTATCTGCGTTCATCTAGCCTGCTGGCTGGTATCGATCAGTTAGGTGATCAGATAGTAGGCCGTCTTTCCCAGCCGTACACATCCTCGAAGTAAACCAGTTGGCCGGCCTCATTAACGTCGGCTCCCAGATACAGTAAGAATACCGGTACCTTTTTGTTCAGCTTGTGGTGCTTGGGGGGATGATCCTCCTTGGGGTCCTGTAAGAAATCATTTTCCAGTAGCTGTTCGCCAGCCATGAAGTTGGCAAGGTCAGCTGGATGTTGTACTCGTACACAACCATGACTTCTCCACCGTTGATCCTTTGTAAAAAGGTACCGGGCATTTGTATCATGCAGGTAAATGGCATGCGGATTCTCAATGTCCACCTTAAGAAGTCCCAATGAGTTATCTTCACCGGTATCCTGACGGAACCGATAGGGGAAATCTGATTCGCCCATCCCGGACCAGTCGATCTCGTACGGATCTATCCGTTCTCCTTTGCTATCGATAACCTCAAATTTGTTTCTTTCCAGAAACGACACATCATTCTTTACCTTAGGAAGAATCTCTTTGGTAGCAATACTCTGAGGTACATTCCAGTATGGATAGGTGATTACTTGCGTAGCGTAGGTGTCCATGGATGGAGTTGGAGTGTCCTTCTTACCCGCAATCACCCGCATATTCAGTGCATCCTTACCCGTTGAGTCAATACCTTTCAGATAAGCGCCCCGAATATTTACAAGTACCATTCGTTCGGCTCCATTAGCCTGGCGGTTCATCCACCGGTAGGCATTCAGTGAGTTGGCTACAATAGCGGCGCTATCGCGCTTATTCTCAGTCCGTAGTCGCTGGTAGTGCTGTTTTAAGCGCTGATACGACATAGCCTGGGGTTCGAGCGAAGCCATTACTTCTTCGATAGGATCTCCCTTAACCAGGCTTCTAACTACATTTCGGATACGGGCCGAGTCAGGCTCATTGGCTTTAACCATGTACTTGATGTACGACGGCTTATGACCAAAGGCAATCTCTTCCAGTAGCCCATATATAGGAGCACCTCCCTCTTTATACGCATATTTAGCACTATCTAGTCCTACACTCTTAGCGTAGTTTAGTAGTTTCTCATATTCCTTCCGCTCACTCAGTTCCATTACCAGCTCTTCATCTGTCATGTCATCAGGACCTTTGAATTGGCAGGCACTGGCGGCTGCAAGCAATATGGTGAATAGGCTTAGTGCCTTTATAATCGGTTTCATATAAATAGTAAATAGTCTTACTACCTGTATTTAAATTGTTGTGCTAACTGAAAAGGATAAACCGGATTATATGTTAAAAGGCCGTAAATGAGCAGTTTACGGCCTTTTGTATAATGAAGATATATTACGTATAGCTAATAGTATGCGGAAATAAGTATACAAACTGCGCCAAAGAAGTGGGTATATATACGCCTACATAGACCAAGCATATACATTTGGATGCCATCTCAGATTACCCTGCTGGTCCAGATCCACCGTCTGGTAGAGAACAAAAACGGGGAAGGGACGGGGAAGCTTGATTGTACCCGGTTTGGCGTCTATAAGGCATTTGTTGAGGAAGTCATTATTAAGGTAGGTTTTGTCCAGCATCAGGTTGGCCAGTTCGGTAGGCTTTTGTAGCCTGATACACCCATGACTCAGCCATCTGTTCTTCTGAGCAAAAAGCCCGCGTGCGTTGGTATCGTGCAGGTAGATCGAGAATGGATTGTCTAGATTGAACTTCACGACACCCAGGGCGTTATCACAGCCTGTAGATTGCCGAAGCCTGTAGGTAAAGGTCTTGGCGTCCATGATCGCCCAGTTTACCCGGGTTGGGTCAACTTCCCTGCCGTCGGCTCCTATAACCTGCAGCTGGTTCCGGTCCAGATAACCCGAATCTTTTTTGATCTTGGGGAGCATTTCTCCAATGGCTATACTGCGGGGTACATTCCAGTAGGGGTACAGGGTAATGGTAGAACAATAGGTAACCATAGAAGGAGTCTGGTTCCCTTTCTTCCCGACGATGACCCGCATACGCAGTAGTTCGTCGCCTTGCGGAGCCAGCACAGTAAGCTCAGCCGCAGGTACATTCACCAGTACAAATGTGCTGTCGGTGAAGCGCTGTATCCACCTTAATTGATTGAGAGTAGTACGGAGGTAGGGCAGACTATCCACCTGATTTTCCCGACGCAGGCGCTGGTAGTGATTTACCAGCTGATAGTATTGTCGCGGTACTGGTACAAAGTCAGATGTTGCCTGTGAAATAGTGCCAGATCCGGGTATGAGCAAAAGGTGTAGTACTTTTTGAATACCTGCGGAATCAATGCGCTCGGGGAGGGCCTGATGCGAAAGGTAGCGGGGACGGCGGCCGTACCGAAGCTCGTGCAGAAGGGCATATAGGGTATCGGTACCAGCCGGTACTTTCAGGTCGGCAACGTCAACCCCAACAGAATCGGCATAAGACAGGAGTTGCCGGGTAATAAGCTGCCGGTGGGCTGCCTGTGAGAGACCTCCTATAGCCGAAAAGCCAGTCCGGCTTTGTGCTAAAACCGGACTGGCTATCAGAATGCCCAGGAAACAAAGTGTCAGGAGTGCTTTTGTCATAATGCACGCAAGGTACCTATGAATAGTAAGGAGCACTATGACAAACCTACGTGCAAAGTATGACGAATGTCAGACATTCCACCAGTAGGTGAACTTCACTACCAAGGCACGAGTCTTGACCATAAAGTTTTCGGGCAGGTAGTTGTCGGTGTATACTATAAACAGGTCTGATGCCGGCTTGTAACGCCACTGCAGTCGGGTATTAAGGTTTACGTTGTCGGCCTGGTTGTTGTACTGCAGGAAGGTAGTTAGGAACAGGTTATTGCGGAATGTTACGTCCACCCGTGGTCCCACCAGCCAGAACTCCGTACGGTTCCAGGGAGCTGGCATCCGTATATCGTTATAAGTACTTCTGAGTGCAATAGCTACATAAGGCTGGAAACGGTATCCTAGTTCTGCGTTGAAGTTCGTACGGGTACCATTAGCGTAGTAGCCACCAAAACGCCCGCTTACGGCGTAGGTAAACAGGTTCTGTGGCCCTGATACTACGTCAAATCCTGCTGATCTCCACCGGTGCTCAGTACCTGTAGCCAACCTCTCTTTGCCGAAGTTAGTCGGGTCAAAAGGACTCAGCAGGCGTACGTAGTTAGTAGCCGTCCAGACAGAAGCGGTACCCCGGTTTCTGAAATTAACATTATATACCAGTACCATTTCGTTATCACTGAGCTGTCGCTGCTTATCCCAGTATGTCGTGTTCATGAACCTCGGACCGTGGCTGATAACCAGTGGTGATTTGATAAAGAACAGGTACCCAATCATCGGATTGATCTTATAATAGCCATTCCGGGCTGCGTTAGGTACATAGCCTACCTCCGCATTGTAGTTGGTACCCACATACTCATGCTGCCACTGCCAGAAGAAATTCGCTTTGTTGTAGTTCAGGTTAGCCGCGTGAGCAAAGTCGTCTCCTTTCAATCCCGGACTAAATGACTTTAGGAACATTACCTTACCAGCCCAGAGGTCATTGGCCGAGGCCAAGTTGAATTCTCCTCCTACGTTACGGTTGTAGCGGCTGGTACCCGGATGCATCTCCGGGTTGTACTGAAAAGCTTCTTTGTTGACCATCATGAACCGTACATTGGAGCGAGCCAGTACCTGACGCTGCAGGGCAAATACCGCATAGTTGTTGCTGGGCTGATCATCCTGTGCCGCAGTCTGTACATCCAGTAATCCTAAGCGCCAGTTTTTATCCAGTTTTCCACTCAGGCGAGATCCGAAGAGTATGGGTACCCCCAAACCTATACGCCGCGAAAAGAAAGGACGGATGGTTGAATAGCCAAAGTTGGCAAAGAGATCAGCGTTTTCGAGAAAGAACTGACGACGCTCCGGAAAGAACAGCTCAAAGCGGTCCAGGTTGGTTTGTTGTACGTCCACATCTACCTGCGAAAAATCAGGGTTTACCGTTAGGTCCAGGTTCATAGACGGAGTAATACCAATTTTGACATCACCACCCACATCGAGTGACCGACCCATTGAGTTTTCGCGCTGGAAGTCACGGTTAAGGCGAGTAGCTACGTAAGGGATGATAGAGATGTTGGGGCCGGGGCTTGGTGGTGGTTGGTCCCATACCAGTACTCCGGTATAAGCTAGCGAGGCTGAGGCCAGTTGCCGGGGTACGGGCGCCCAGGCTGACTTCTCGGCTATGCTCAGGTCCAGGCGGCTGAAGTTGACGCCCCACTCGGTGATTCCGGGCTTATAACGGATGCTCTTGAAGGGAATAGCGGCCTCCCAGATCCATTTTTCATCGTCGTTTTTTACAGCAGAAAACCAGCGGTTCTCCCAGCTCAGATCTACCGCTCCACCGTCGTGCTGTTGGCCGTCCCACTGAGCTCCTACGGCATTGGCCCCAAACGAGAATCCGTTGGTACGGTCGTTAAAGGTATCCATGAATAGCAGGAAGTTATCGTTCTTGCCGAAGTTAAAATCCCGCTTCAACGACTCTACGATTAACGTACCCGCAATTGGTTTAAAGTTAACTACCGAGATGTACAGATACTGCTTATCATAGGCCATACGTACATCTGTCCGGGCGCGGGAGTAGCTGGTATCCATGGGCTGGATCATGAAGAAGTTGCTGGCTACTTCGGCCGACTGCCAGGCTTCTTCATCCATTACACCGTCTATTTTGATGTCTGATGTAGCGGCATGAATGTGGTACTTGTAATTTTCGTTGGGTTTCTGGGCCAGCGCGGGCCACATTAGCGAAAGAGCTAAAAGGAATAAGGGTAGTAAACGTTGCTGCACTTTTCTAGGAATTCTAATAAAACTAGTTGAAAAGCAAAGCTCGGAAGAAATGGTTTATACTCCTAACTCCTGTAAAACAATTAGGTGACAAAAAGCCACTTTGCAGAATATAGTATTAGTTTTTGATAGTTTTAACGTGTAAAAGAAAACTATACAGGGGAGGCTACTTTTCGGGAGTAGGGCGCCAGCGGTACGATTTTTCATCAATAGCCCGCATGGTACATAGTATGCCGTCGAGGTGGTCGTACTCGTGCTGGAGCAGCTCCGACAGGTCATCGCTCAGATCCCACTCCTGTACCTGCCAGCTCTGGTTATAAAAGCGGATGCGAATCTGCTGGTGTCGCTGAAGACGGACCAGCAGATTCGGCAAACTCATACAATCATCCCACAGTTCCATCATTTCCTGACTCTTATACACCAGTTCAGGATTGATGAATACAGTAGGTTGATCGTTGATATTCATATAGATGAGCCTCTTCATATACCCCAGCTGAGGAGCCGCGATGGCCCTACCAGCCTGGTACTTCGCCCTGAACTCCATGAGTGTATTGTGCAGATCCGCTACTATGGTATCAATCAGTTCCTGATCTTCCGGTTGCAACGGTTCACACACTTCATACAGTCGGGCATCACCCAGCAGCAGGATATCGTTAAGGCCTTTCATAAGTAATGAGTGATTTGGGGAATGAGAGAATGAGTGAATAGGCGCGGTGAGTATGGTTGTCGAATATCGATTGCTGAATTTAGAATCAGAAGATACCAAACTCAAACCATTCGCTAAATCACTCAACCTCCAATTCACAATTAGATTCTACCTAAACCACTTCGCGTCGGCATAGAAGGTACCGAAGGGCAGGAGAGAGGCGATCAGTGCCAGTGCCGTCTTCTTCCACGACCAGACTAGTTCGTACGCTACCTGAGCGACCAGCAGTACATACATCACAAACAGAATACCGTGCGCCATACCGGTGATTCTAACCGCTTCGGGCTGACCGGCCATATATTTAAGAGGCATCGCAATGCCTAACAGTACCAAATAGGAGATACCTTCCAGAAAACCAACAATCCGTAAGCGACCGAGGGAGGTTTTAATCAGATCAATCATGATGAATAGTGAGATATGGGTTGAAACTACAAATATAACCTTCAAACAGTTAAAATAAATCCTGAGGATGACACGCCTGATCTATGATTTTACTCATAGTCATCCCCGTGCAATTTGGACTACTTGCGGCATGATCTTTTACTGATGTTCCACTTATTTTCAGAACTATACAGGATACTACAACCATGCAGAATTTTACAAGTGCCGAAGAGGCCGTCAAACTGATAAAAAGTAATGATAAGGTATTTATACAGGCCGCTGCCGCAACACCTACGCCTCTGATCGAGGCACTGGCTGCCCGCAAAGACGAGCTTCGGGGCGTCCAGACCATCCATTTGCACATGGAAGGTCCCATGCCCATCGCCGATCCGGATTGTCATGAGGCTTTTCACCCCAATGCGCTTTTTATCGGAAGCAATCTGAGGCAGGCGGTGGCCGAAGGACGGGCCAGCTATATTCCGGTGTTTCTGAGCGAAGCGCCGCTCCTGTTCCGTCGTGGGATATGGCCGCTGGATGTAGCGCTTGTACACGTTTCCCCACCTGATCTGCACGGCTACTGTTCACTGGGCGTATCGGTAGATGTAACGAAGGCCGCCGTTGAAACGGCCCGCTACGTCATAGGTATGGTCAACCCGCTGATGCCCCGTACGCACGGTGATGCTCAGGTACACGTGAGTCGGTTTAGTGCCCTGTACTACGAAGAGCGTCCCCTGCTCGGACACGAACCAAAGCAGCCTACCGATATTGAAATGGCCATAGGCAGAAACGTGGCCAGTCTGGTGGAGGATGGAGCCACCCTACAGGTAGGTATCGGAGGTATTCCTAACGCGACCCTTAGCTGCCTGACTAACCATAAAGATCTGGGACTGCACACGGAGATGTTTTCGGACGGAGTGATAGATCTGGTACAAAAAGGAGTTATCAATGGCTGCATGAAAAAGAAATACCGGGGCCGGATGGTATCTACCTTCCTGATCGGCAGCCGACGTCTGTATGACTTTGTACATGACAATCCCATGCTGGCCATGCTGGAAGCCAACTATACTAACGATACCTCCGTAATCCGCTCCAATCCAAAGGTTACTGCGATCAACAGCGCCATCGAAATAGACCTGACCGGGCAGGTGAGCGCCGACTCAATAGGGACGCGACTGTACTCAGGGGTAGGCGGGCAGATGGATTTCATCCGGGGAGCTTCGTTGTCGGAGGGAGGTAAAGCTATCATAGCCCTGCCCTCAGCTACTACGCGGGGTGAATCCAAGATAGTACCTCTGCTGAAGCAGGGGGCCGGGGTAGTTACTACCCGCGCCCACGTCAACTACGTAGTGACGGAGTACGGGGTAGCTTACCTGTTTGGGCAAAGCCTGCGCCAGCGCGCCCGGGCACTGATCAATATCGCTCACCCCGACCACCGCGAGGAGCTGGAAAGGGCCGCTTTTGATCGGTTCAAGAATATTAATGCTTAGTCTGGTTTGGAGTAGGAGAGGCTGTTGAGCGTATTCTGTTTGACGGCCTTCTTCACCTGATCCAGTAGTTTGGTAATGAGTAGCTGATGCTCCGCGGAGGAAACTACACCGTATAGCTGTTCGAGCATTAGTATTAGCTCTACCCGCATCATGCGGTCCTCTTTGCCGTAGTCCCAGATCGGAAGAAAGCAACTTTCAAACAGTTTTTCGAACGAAGGTAAGCTGACCAGTATCCGGGGCTTGCCGTTGCTATCCCTGATCACCGGGTCAGGGCGATGTACCAGTTGGAACGCCAGCAGATCGGTCAAGGCGTGCAGACTCAGAACCGCAGTCTCAGGGTCGTTAATACCCGGACTGAGTGCCTTTAGGGCTACTTCTACAAGTTGTTCAAAGCCATAGTAAGGGTTTCTGGTAATGGGGTGCCCCCGGTGCAGATCCACCTGGACTTTTAGGTCTTTCACCTGATCGGGCGTAACTTCATCCTTTGATTGTATAATGGCATACGTAGTACCGGTCAGAAGATAACTTCCGGCCGGATGAGGAAAGCTTACTACCCAGTCGTTTATTTCGCATAAATGCAGGAGAGCCTTCTGGTTAAATCCCTGAAAGTAGTCAGATCGCTCTGTTTTGATAGCTTTTCCGCTGATTTTGACGTATGCCTCTTCGGGTGATTCAGGCGATATTTCTTTGGTGTCCTCCAGTGCTGACTTCGTTTTCCGGTGCAGGCGCTCTATAATAATCTCGTACTTTACCGACTGCGTGATATAGTGCAGAAAGTATATAAACAGGAAGATGTCCACGATGGTAAGGAACATCAGCAGGTATATACTAAGCGCCGGAATATAAATGCCCGACTGGATATCGCGAATGGTACTTAGCAGAGCCAGCGCGTATACGATAGTACCGATATAAAAGCCAAGAACCACCTGCTGAAAGCGGTTGCCGATCATGCTGTCCAGCACGCGGTTACTCATGTTGGAAGCCGCCTGGTTGAGCAGGATCATGACCATAGAGAAGCTGAATACCGCCAGAGACAATATACCTCCCACTACTGTAGCCGCAATGGAACGGGCAGTACTGGCATCTTTGAGGCTGATGATGTCCCAGCGGGCTTTCAGGCTTTTACCATAGTCCGAGAAATCAATCTCCAAGGCTACGTACGACAGGAGGAGAAAGCCTATTGCAATTAACGCTGGAAAGAAGGCAATACTATTTAGAATATTATAGTAGTGGAGCCGAAACCATTGCAGTATTCTGGTGATCATAAAGCTACGATAGATACTTTTACTTCTTACTAAACTATAAAAAGGCAGGTTTGTCTATTCTTCGTTGTCATTTCAGTCGTGCCAGTATCAGTTCCTCCATCAAAAAAAGTAGCGACTCCCACTGGGAGTCGCTACTACTGTTTCATTGTATTTGAAAGCCTCAGCGAGCTACATTACGAATCAAAGTTGCGTAGAAACGGATCATTTCCTTGAAGGTAGTGGCTTCAATACGTTCGTTAGTACCGTGCACCCGGTTAAGGTCATCATCGTTGAGCTGGTAAGGCGTGAAGCGGTATATATTGTTACTTACCTTGCGAAAATACCGGGCATCCGTAGCCCCTACAACCAGGTAAGGAGTCACGACCACGTCAGGGTAGCAGCTCCGGATCGTACGATTCAGGAGCTGAAAAGCTTCGGCGTCAGGAGAAGAAACCGGTGAAGGCTCCGTATCAAATTCTCCCAGCGTCCTAACCGAAACGTCTGGATTGTCAATAGCATTGCGAACGTGCTCCAGTACTCCCTTTACCGAGTCACCGGGTAATATGCGGAAGTTGATGATAGCAGTGGCATCAATGGGTAGTACGTTATCCTTGATACCGGCTTTCAATATGGTCGGGGCAATGGTGGTCTGGATACTGGCAGCCCCGGCGTTAGTAGCACTAAAAATATTGATTAGTACAGGCTCCAGCAGCCAGCGGTTGGCAATGGCTAGCTTTTGCCCGAAGGGCATCTCAGGTCCGAGGTACTTGAGCATTTCTCCTACGGTACCTTTCAATGAAGATTCAAAAGGGGTTTGCTGGAGTTTATTAAGGGCAGAGGCTAGTATACTGATGCTTGTCTTGTGGGGAGGCATGGATGAGTGGCCACCTTCACCCCGGGCGGTAATTTCAAGGCTGGTGTAGCCTTTTTCGGCTATCCCTACCAGTGCTACTGATGACTTCAGACCGGCTACACCGTCCGTTTTGATAGTACCTCCTTCATCAAGTACCATTTCCAGCTGTACTCCGCGTTTCTCCAGGGTAGTCGCTATGGCTTTGCCACCCTGCCTGCCGCTTATTTCTTCGTCATGCCCAAAGGCCAGGTAAACCGTACGTGTAGGCTTATAACCGGTACTTGCTAGATATTCTACCGCCTCCAGAATCCCTATCACGGTACTTTTATCATCCAGTGTACCCCGTCCGTAGATAAATCCATCCTCTACCACGCCTGCAAATGGAGGCTTTTTCCACATACGCTCGGTACCCTGTATGACGGGTACTACATCATAATGCCCCATCAGGAGCATGGGTTTCAGAGTGGCATCACTCCCCTTCCACTGGTACAGTAGCCCAAAATTGTTGATTCGTTCCAGGGAGAGTTTTGCATGAACGTTAGGATAGGTAGTTGTGAGAAAGGATAAAAAAGCCTGGAACTGGGTACTATCGGTAAGTGAAGCATCCTGATAGGAAACAGTCCGGAATCGAACAGCCCGGCTAAGGTGGCTGATGACCGAATCACTTACCGCGACTGGTGGAGCAGAGGGAACATCAGTGAGTTGTCTTGATTCAAAAGTAAATGTATTCCAGAGCAGAATACTTACTACTACCAGCAAGGCCAGACCCAGGCCTACTAAAACTTTACGCATGAAGGACGAACTGATTTTGGTTATACTAAAACTGATTACTACTTTAACTGCTACCAAATATACTGCCACTATTTCACTACTATGCGACTGGAACACATTGCTCTCTACACGCGCCAACTGGAGGTACTTCGGGACTTTTATATGAAGTACTTCGAAGCCACCTCCAACGAAAAATACATAAATCCGGCAAAAGGTTTTGAATCCTATTTCCTGAGCTTTGCAGATGGTGCCCGCCTCGAGATAATGCAAAAGCAAAGTATACCCGAGTATGCTGGCGAATCAGGCGGCGAATATACCGGACTTACCCATCTGGCCATGCAGACAGGTACTAAGGAAGCGGTAGATAGCCTGACCGAGCAGCTACGAGCCGACGGGTACCGGGTAGTAGGCGAACCCCGCACAACCGGGGACGGCTACTACGAAAGTGTAGTGCTGGACCCTGACGGTAATCGCATCGAAATTACGGCTTAACCCTCATTGTACCTCTCGCTTAGCAGCTCTTTCATGTACAGGTTGATGTCCCACTGACTGGCCACGGGCAGATTGGTGTAAGGCAGGGTAGGGAGGTACCCCGGCGCCGGTCCAAACTCGCAGGTAATGGTCAACGTGTCGGTACCTTTTTGCCGGTGCATTTCGACAATAGCGTCCCACCAGGCCAGGTGTACGTTCAGGGCTTCCTGCCATTCCGGTGCCCTGGGATCATTTACCTGCGGCCCCTGTGGGTGGCCTATCCGGCTGTGGATATGACTGGTATGTTGTATGGCCCGCTGAATAGTATCCTCCTGATCCGCCAGGTAGGATTCGGCTACATTGACCCAATGAGAAAAATCAGCGGTCAGGCGTAGCTGAGGGAAGGCGTCAAGATAAGGCAGTATCGTGGGCGCGCTGTACGTAAGCCGGCCGCGATGGGTCTCGTGCAGGACTGGTACGCCTGTCTGTTCCTGTACCTCCATCGCTACCCGGATCATCTCGCAGTTTTGCTCAAAGCTGTACCAGTCCTTGCCGGTGTGGGAGTTGATGAAGCGAGGATGGTATGAAGTTACCTTCTCGAGCCAGGCGCGGTAGTTCTGCTGCATTTCCTCGAAGGTGTCACCCATCGAAAATGCCATCAGGATCAGGTCCAGACCCCTTTCTTTAACGGCCTGGGCGGCTTCGTCGTACTTATTATCCCATACGGCTATCTCCATACCGTCGTAGCCGGCGGCTTTTACCCGCTGGGCGGCTTCAGCATAGTTTAGGTGTTCCATACCCCAGTAAGGGCAGTAGAAGAGTACTTTCATTTAAAGGATGTAGTAGTAGGCTGACGTGTATGTAAACATTTACAAAAAGTGACTGCCTGAGAAGATGTACTCAACGCACTAATAAAAAAGCCGAAGTACCCGCGGGTACTTCGGCTTGTATTTTCTCTGGTAAGTGCTGATAGCTCTTACCAGAATCACTCAAATCTACTACACCCGCTGAGGCTTCAGCTTAGGTGTTTTAGGAGCGGCTGTTTTTTGATTTTCCTTATCCCGCATCTTCACAAAGTCACGGAAACGTCGGATGGTAGCTAAAACAAACCCTATAACCAGTACGAAAGTACCTAACCAGAGTACGTTGATAAATGGCTTTTCGAGTGCCTTCATCACAATAAATTCACGCTGGGTAGTATTGACTGCAAATGTAAACTTACCGGTCTGCGGGTTGATCTCGTTGAACTGAATTCGGAGTCCCAACTCTTCGCTTACTTCCGGTTTGCGGCCAATGGCCCGGTCACGGATAATGAACGACGGAGTGATGATAAACTCCTGCTCTTTGTCCAGTACCCGGATAATGGCCTTTACGGCGGCATCGTTAGGTCCGAGAGCTACACCCTCTACTTCGTCGGTACGTACTACGTTATCCAGGATCGCTACGTAGTCATTTACGAAGAAAGTATCCTTCATGGCTACCGTAAACTCCTCCGTTGGGCTCCACTGAGGCTCAGCCGTCGGATTGGTTACCATGGCTACGTAGGTATACAGATCCTTGTTGTACTTGCTCTGAATGTCAGGTGATGATATAATACCTCCCATCTGGGGGTTGATCTGCACCCGTGGGAACAGCGTAAATACCTTACCCGATGGCTCACGGTACTCAATCTCGTAGTAGTAGTTCTCGGGATAGATCTCAAGCGTGTCGCCTTTCTCGTAGTAGCGCTTCTCATCAACGACGATATCTTTCATGGCTACCGCCCGGAAGTCGTTTTCGATAATATCTACCCAGTCCTTAGGAATATAGCCTGGTACTTCCCGTGCCTCTATTCTGACATCACGCCAGGTGAGGAGGTAGTCATCCATCCGTTCAGGACGGTTACGCCAGAGTGTGATATTTTCCTTGTTTTCCTTATTGTCATTGGCCGTAAACTCATCCGAACGCGAGATCATCAATCCCGAGTTATTGATAGAGATTACCTTTGAATAACCCGATGAGAACAGGATACCAATCAGCATCAGGGCTACACCTATGTGCGTTACGGCTCCTCCCGAGATGCGGTAGTTACCCCGAATGATATCGAACAGGATACTACCATTGGCTATAACGGCGAATATAGAGGCAGTCAGTAGTACGATGTAGGAGATGTTGTTGATCTTACCTATGGTGATAGCCGCAGCACTAATGATCAGGGTGATCATCAGGGGAATGTAAAGTACCTGTAGCTTATCCTTACCAGCACGCTTCCACCAGAAGTACTGTCCTACACCCGTCAGGATAATGATCAGGGCAAAGAACCAGAGCTGGAACTTGTTGTAGTGGGCGATCTGATCGGCAGGAAGCGCCAGGTTCAGTACCACGCCAAAGGCTTCGGCTATACTGTTATAGACCGGAATAGAGGTAGTCGCCAGAATCTGGAAGCTCGACAGACACAGTACGGTAGCACCAATAAAGATCCAGAACTCCTGTGAGTAAGAAGATACCTCTTCCTCGTCAGAGGGAAGCATTTTCCAGCGGTAGATCAGCAGACCAATCGCGGCTATGGTGAATGTCAGCAGATATAGCAATAGTTGTCCCGACAGCCCCAGATCCGTAAAGGAGTGAACCGAGGCATTGCCCAGGATACCACTACGCGTCATGAAGGTAGAATACAATACCAGGATGAAGGTAGCAATAGCCAGGATGAAGGAAGTCTTTAGAGCAGTGGCATTCTTACGACCAATGATCATAGTGTGAATGGCTGCTATCAGTACCAACCAGGGTACAAAAGAGGTGTTCTCAACAGGGTCCCAGTTCCAGTAGCCACCGAAGTTCAGCGTCTCGTAAGCCCAGTAAGCTCCCATCAGAATACCTACACCCAGTACCAACGCCGAGAATAGGGCCCAGGGCAGAGCCGGACGAATCCAGTCGCTGGTCTTGCGAAGCCATAAACCGGCAATAGCAAATGAGAATGGTATAAGCGTAGACGCAAAACCCAGGAACAGGGTAGGCGGGTGAATCACCATCCAGTAGTTCTGGAGTAGGGGGTTCAGGCCGTTACCGTCTTCGGGGATGAAGTCAGGGTTCATCTTCCATACCGGCAGGTTAGGCATCGACTCGCGCAGCAACAGGAAAGGCGTAGAGCCGATTTTGAGGTCCAGACCGGGAATAACTACCCCCAGGATCATAGAAGCCAGGAAAGCCTGTACCAGGGCAAACACAGTCATGACCGGTGCCTCCCACGAGCGATTGGTAACGATCAGAACCAGTCCCAGTACTACGTTCCAGAATATCCACAACAGGAAGCTACCTTCCTGATCCTGCCAGAAACTGGATATGACAAACTCAGTAGGCAATGAGATGGAAGAGTTATCCCAGGCGTAGTGGTACTCAAAGTAGTTGTTACCAATAATCCAGTAAAGACAAAAGACCACACCCAGTACCGCGGCAGCGTGTACATAGAACGTTACACGCGCAAAGCGCCGCCAGGCGCTCAGCTCATCGGGAGCAGTTGTGGTAAGACCGGCTCTGAAGTAGGCAAATGTAGCTACTAGGGCCGATACAAAGGATAAAATTACAAAGAAGTGGCCAAATTGGCCCACAGCGGTATGGATCATAACTTAGCAGCCTTGAATTCAGTAGTTTCGAGCTTTCCGTTTTCGTACTTGGACGGACACTTCAGCAGGATCTTCTCGGCAGCAAAATGGTCTTTCTCCATCCGTCCGATCACTACCACCTGCTCTGATTTGTCAAAGTCCTGGGGTTTGGGGCTTTGGTAAATTACTGTTTGCTCCCGGTTATTATTATCCTGCAGCGTAAAGGCAAAATAGTTGGGGTCAACCTCAGGTTGGTACTGCATACCCATAATCTGTCCGTGGGAGTCCTTCTTGAGCTTACCTACAACGTGAATACTCCCGTTGTCTCCGTTAAGAGCCAGCTCTTCGGCCTGCGTGAAGTCAACATAGGTACTGGCGTCACCAGCGGTAGAAAGGATAATGCCGGCGGCAATGGCGATAATAATGAGGGCGAAAATATGGGTCTTTTTCATAGTCAGGTACTACTATAAATTAATATGATTATACACAACCTTCGGAGGAGAAACGTTCCTCAATGGATTTTCTTTTCTAATTTACTGATTTTACTGTCCAGCCGGACCAGGTAAAGTACTATTCCGACAAATATCAATACTATAACACCTACCACTACCCATATTTTACCATCTTCACGAAGCCTATCCGCCATTTCAATTTCCTGAGAGGCAGCTTGTTGGGCCAGGAGGTTTATACTTGCTGTCAGAAACAGAACTACTGTTGCAACTATTCTTTTTAGGGGTATCATCTCAAAAATAAGGTACTAAATGGAGGAAGGTTGTTATTAATATTCTGATACTTTACGGTCAAGATTCTTCATCCGAACACGCAGGGTTGTTATCCATACACCCAGGAGCGTCCAACCGGCAATGGCCGGATAAAACACCGGCTTCATGACGTTGTCTGAGTCATAGATCTTAAATCCGGGGTTACCGCCATTGCCGGGATGCAGCGAGTCGGTGAGCCGCGGAAGGATCCAGATCAGTACATTAAAGATTACAAATGCAAATATATTATAAGTACTTGATATTCTGGCTCTTTTTTGTTCGTCTTCGAAAGCCCCACGTAGTACCAGGTACGCAAAGTACGCCAGCATGGCAATGGCTGCGCTGATGATCTTAGGATCCTTGGGCAGCGGATCACCCCAGGTGGCACTTCCCCATAGGGCACCCGTTACGTAGCCAATCAGGCCGAACAGGATACCGGTCTTGGCGAACTCGGCCGATTTATCATCGTCGGTGATATTGCTGCTGCGGAGGTACTTAATGGCGTACACCAGTGATGTAAAAAGGAAGATTACCATCCCGAACCACATAGTCACGTGGAAGTACAGGTTACGTACAGTTTCGTTCAGGATTGGCTGCCGGGGTACCCGTCCTACCAGCCCCATCACGAGCACGTAGATGAGCAGGACCACCGTCAATATTTTCCACCAGTTCTTTTTCATATTTTACTAACAAAAAATTGTAACAAATTTATCCTAAGATCGCCATAAATAAGGAAATAATACCAAAGAAAGAGCTACTACGATGGCATCAATAGCCAGTAGTACCAGTATCTCATCCTGATTGGCGCTCATATCCAGGTTATCTAAGGCGTTCTTGGCAAGTTTTATGACCATCAGTAGCATGGGGATGATGAGCGGAAAGCTCAGGATCGCCATAAGGGCGCCGTTGTTTTCGGCCTTGGAGGCAATGGCTGCCACCAGCGTAAGCGTAGAAGCAAAGCCCACGCTTCCAAGTATAATACTGGTCAGGTACATCGATAGGCTACCCACCGGATTACCCATCACTAACACATAGAATCCAAAACCGGTAATCGAGAGGGCCAGCATCAGCAGGCAGTTGTAGATGATCTTGGAGATAATAATGGCCTGCGGGCTACTCAGGGTATAGTAGTAGAGCAACCGGCCGTACCGCTCCTGGGCAAAGCTCTTGGCTATGGCGTTGACAGCCGTAAAAAGTAGGATAATCCAGAAGAGGGTATTCCAGACAATGGGTGTCAGGAGGTTGCGCTGGAGGTTGAAGCTAAGATAACACACGAAGACCGTACTTACCACGTAAAGTAACATCCCGTTAAGCGCGTAGCGCTGCCGCCACTCGAGGGTTATTTCTTTCCAGATGAGGGTCTTAACTTCGTTCAAGACTTTAAAATAATTAGCTGACAGGTATACGGGATCGAAGGTTTCTTTCCGGTTGTTCAATAGCTTCTATGACTTTATCAATAGGTGCTATTACCTGTTTTTGCCACAAAAGTACACTATAAAATCGTAGGGTGGTAAGACGTCTGCCATGTTTTTAGCAGACTTTTATCAGGTAGTACGTAATTCCCCGTACTACATTTGATAATATCATCTTTGAGTAGTTACTTTGCATTAATTATATTAATTCTAAATAAGCTAAGCGGCTGCTATGTCTAAACGAAGTGTGGCTGACTTGAAAAAAGGTGAAAGAGCCATCATCAAGTCGTTTACAGATCGCCCGATGTCTCTCAAACTTCTTGAAATGGGATGCCTGCCGGGTAGTGAAATACGACTCGATGCGGTAGCTCCTTTTGGTGACCCCATCTGTGTTAGCATTGGGGGCTTTTATTCATTATCCTTACGGCTCAACGAAGCAGCTACAATCATTGTAGAATAGCCACTTGTTGAATACCATACGGTGAACCTGAATTCCTTTGAAATCAAATAGATATATAGTGGCGCTGGTAGGGAACCCCAACTGTGGGAAGTCATCCCTGTTTAACCAGCTGACTGGTCTTCGTCAGAAAACCGGAAACTTTCCGGGAGTAACGGTTGAGCGGAAATTTGGTACGTTCCGTCTGAGTCATGCTGCGGCTGAGGTGGCCGTACCGGAGCCAGTGGTGGTTGAAACTACTCCTACGGAGGCTCCGATCTCTGTTTCTAATAATGAAGCCCTTCTGGTGGACCTGCCGGGTATATACAGTATTTATCCCAAGTCTTACGACGAGCAGGTCGTAATGGATATCCTGGCCAATCCGTCCCATCCTGACTATCCGGATGCGGTAATTGTAGTGGCTGATGCATCCAATCTGCAGCGTAACCTGCTGCTGCACTCCGAACTTGCGGATCTGGGGCTGCCTATCGTCCTGGCTCTGAATATGCTGGACATTGCCAGCAGCATGAAATTGACGGTCAGTGCTACCCAGCTGGCTATGCAACTGGGAGTGCCGGTGGTAAAGATCAACGCCCGTACCGGTGAAGGCAAGGAAAATCTTAAAGTCGCCCTGCGTCAGGTGCTCAACGGCGATTCTGTACAGCCATCGGGCTACTTTTTTGATCCGTCGGAGGCAGTGCCTGACCTGATCGAAGAGGTGAAGCAGACCTACGACCTGACCAACAACTACCTGGCGCTCCAGTACGTTTGTCAGCACGACAACTTTACCTTTCTGGATCAGCCCAGGCGGGCTCGACTGGATACCCTGATCGAGAAGTACCGCTTTGATGAGACGGAGTTTCTGGCCGATGAGACCATCGCGCGCTATGAGCGCCTGAAGCCCATCGTAGCCAAGGTTGTGAAGGCCGAAGGCAAAACCGAACAGCCGGTATGGACCCGTCGCCTCGACCGCCTGTTGCTGCACCCTATTTGGGGCTACGCTATGTTCCTGCTGGTACTGCTGGTGATTTTTCAGGCAGTATTTGCCTGGGCCGAGTACCCCATGAACTGGCTGGACGCGGGTATGGCGCAACTGATCGAATGGACGAAGGAGGTACTGCCGGAAGGGGTACTTAACGACTTGCTTACAGACGGCCTGCTGGCTGGTATCGGTGGGGTAGTGATTTTTATTCCGCAGATAGCCTTCCTGTTCGCCCTGGTATCCTTGCTGGAGGAGTCTGGGTATATGGCGCGGGTGATGGTAATCATGGACCGTCTTATGCGTCGCTTTGGCCTTAATGGGAAGAGTGTGGTACCACTGATATCGGGGGTGGCCTGTGCCGTGCCGGCTATCATGTCTACACGTAGTATCAATAACCGCTACGAACGCCTTCTTACCATCCTGGTGACGCCCCTGATGAGCTGCTCAGCGCGTCTGCCTATCTACACCATACTCATTGCTCTGGTAGTGCCTGATCGTACCGTGCTGGGCTTTCTGAACCTGGCCGGACTGGTGCTGCTGGGACTTTATCTATTAGGACTGGTGGGGGCGCTGCTATCGGCCTGGTTGTTCTCTACCTTTATTCCCCGCCGCGAGACCAGCTACTTCATCCTCGAAATGCCTACTTACAAGCTTCCCCGCTGGAATCACGTAGGTATTATGATGTTTGAGAGCGTAAAGTCCTTTGTACTCGAAGCCGGTAAGATCATTGTTGCCATATCTATAGTATTGTGGGTACTGGCCTCGTACGGTCCGGGTGACAAAATGGAGAGAGCCGCTGAGCGTGCTGCCGTGGAGCATGCGGCCGCATCACCCCAGGAAAAAGATGCCGCCATTGCTTCGGCTCAGCTCGAGAACTCCTACGCTGGTCATTTCGGCAAATTCATTGAGCCGGCTATACGCCCCCTTGGTTACGACTGGAAGATAGGAATTGCGCTTATTTCCTCCTTTGCAGCCCGCGAAGTGTTTGTAGGTACTATGGCGACTATATACAGTATTGGCAGAGATGCCGAAGAAGATGTACTGACTATTAAAGAGAAGCTGCGGAAAGAGAGAAATCCGGATACCGGCGCACCTATGTACAGTACGGCGGTATCCTTTTCCCTGTTGATATTTTATGCGTTCGCAATGATGTGTATGAGCACGTTAGCGGTAGTGCAACGTGAAACAAATGGTTGGAAGTGGCCTCTTGTACAGCTAGCGTACATGATGACCCTGGCCTATGTATCGGCCTTCGTTGTATACCAACTGTTGAGCTGATAACTCAACACTAAAGGCTAAAAAAGAACCCCTTTAGTGAGCAGTGGGTATATAAAGCGAAAAATAATGTAAACGAAGATTAAAAAAGCCAAACCGCCCAGTAGTGTAGACTGGTCCAGCGTAAATTTTGCGTTTCTTCTTGAGGAGTTAATTCCTTCCCAGCGGTGAGCTACTTTCATTTCTTTATCTGTTTTAACGGTGCGAATATTTTTATACAATTTATATGCCTGCTGGGGAAAACAAGGGAACAGGCTGGCCCGGGTTTTTCCCATTATTTATATGAAATGCTACTAAAGATACGATTAAAAGAGCATTTAAGCTTAAGAATGGTTGTAACCGCCTAAAAAAAATCTACATATAGCCCCAAGTAGGTCTCGCCGCATTACTCAAAATGTGGAATTAATTTCCTTGGCCCTTTTCTACCATCCCAAAATTTCCACAATATCTGACGCGATCATCCCCACTTCTGTCCGCGTATGAGCTGCCCTGTCGCCGGCTGCACCATGCTGGTATACACCTAGTTGAGCGGCCTGAGCCGGAGCGTATCCCTGAGCCACCAGGCTGGTAACTATACCGGTCAGTACATCGCCGGTACCCCCGGTAGCCATCCCTGCATTCCCGGTTGAGTTGAAGTGGACTTGCCCATCCGGTAGCACTACCGCCGTATGAGCACCTTTCAGGCATATAATGACCTTATGACTGGCGCAAAAGTCGCGGGCTGTCTGCAGGCGTTGGTACTCATCCTGGCTTTCGCCCGCCAGCCGCTGAAACTCCCGGGGGTGAGGGGTAAGGATAGTATCTTCGGGAAGCTGTTCCAGCAGATCCGGATTCTCTGATACCAGATTAAGGGCATCAGCATCCAGTACCAGGGGAATGTTGCTGCGGGTTATCAGCTCTCTGAGGGCTTGCAGCGTTTGCGGGTCCTTCCCGATGCCCGGCCCCATCCCAATCGCATCGTAAGTTTGAAGAGAGGGGAGGGTAGTGATAAGCTGTTCGTGAGTATCGACAGAAGCCATGGCCTCGGGAACGGCCGTCTGGATAATGGTGTAGCCGCAGCCGGGGATGTGCATAGTCAGTAATCCCACTCCTGACCGGAGGCAGGCCCTCCCGCACAGCAAGGCCGCGCCCATTTTTCCAAAGCTTCCGGCTACTACTAAGGCGTGGCCATACGTACCCTTGTGCGAAAACTTCCCCCTCGGCTTAATCAGCCGCTGAGCGGCATCCTGGTCAGTGTAGTAGTAGGGGGTAGGTTCATTCTCGATAAACTCCTTCGACAGACCAATATTGACTGCAACCCATTTGCCTACGTACAAGCTGTTCTGCGGCATCATGAAGGCCAGTTTGGGTAGCTGGAAGGTAACGGTGTAGTCGGGTTGAATGATGACATCATTCTTTTGATTAGCCTGGTCAGCGTAGAGGCCGCTGGCAATATCTACCGATATTATCTTTAATTGACTGTTGTTTATTGCACTGACTACCTCCGCTACTAGTCCGCTGAGGGGACGGGTAAGGCCTGAACCCAGCAGGGCATCGATGAGCAGCGTACCAGCAGGCAGAGTCGGTATATCGCTCTGCTCTTTGATGTACCGGCAGTCAATACTGTCTGGCAGGCGATCCAGATTCAATTGAAAGTCTGCCGATCCCTCTTTTGAGTGCTCTACGACCCATACCTGTACTTCATAGGCCCGATCACTCAGCAGTCGGGCTATGGCTAGTCCGTCACCCCCGTTGTTTCCCATGCCGCAGAAGACTACTACGGGCTGCCGGGCTTCGAATTGATCACAAAACCAATCCACAAAAGCCTGGGAGGCCCGCTCCATCAGGTCTATGGAAGCAATGGGCTCGTGTTGGATGGTGTAGGCATCAAGAGCCCGGATCTGTGGTACGGTGAAGATTTTCATAGGTAGTATAGATTGGTCAGAGATAGGTAGTAGTGTCTGAAAAGTACTTGCCAGCAGCGGGGCAGTTAGCCGTGGCTTATTTTCTACTCAACCAAAGGTGATAAAAAAAGACGAAACCTTTTATAAGCTAAAAAGAAGAGGTATATTTGCGCTCGTTTTCGCGAAGGCTGTTTTGAATGAAGGGGCGTCACCCCGTCCGCTGGAAGCAGACCTATTTCAAACAAATCTATTTATACAAAATTCGTCATGAGCGAACTGATTAAACTCGTAGAGGCTACGATCGAGAATCGTAAGCAGGAGTATCCCGAATTTAAGGCGGGCGACACAATTAACGTACACGTTAAAATTAGAGAAGGTAACAAGGAGCGTGTTCAGCAGTTCCAGGGCACTGTAATCCAGCGTCGCAACCTGAACGATGTAGGCGAAACCTTCACAGTACGTAAAGTTTCTAACGGAATTGGTGTAGAGCGTATCTTCCCTATTCTATCCCCCAGTATTGCTAAGATTGAACTGCTGCGTCGTGGTAAAGTACGTCGTGCACGCCTGTTCTTCCTACGTGGTCGTCAGGGTAAAGCAGCTCGTATCAAAGAACTTAAGACTACTAAGTAAGTCACTGCTTTTACATCTAAAAATAAAGCCCTGCAGGACTCTTTCCTGTCAGGGCTTTGTTTTATATCAGCTAATCTTATCGAAACAGGGGCGGAATTGACTGCCTCTATACCTTAACTTAAAATGAGAATCCATTTCTATAAGTACCAGGGTACCGGCAATGATTTCATCATGGTTGATGATCGTGAACGTACCTTTCATGCTACGCAGGAAGAAATTGCACGCCTGTGTCACCGTCGCTTCGGTATCGGAGCGGATGGCCTGATCCTGCTTCGTCAGGAGCCCGGCTACGACTTTCGGATGGTGTACTACAACGCCGATGGCCGCGAAGGAAGTATGTGCGGAAACGGCGGTCGCTGTACTGTACGCTTCGCCAACGATCTGGGGCTATTTGAAGATACGACTACTTTCATAGCGGTGGATGGTCCGCATAAAGCAACCGCTACCCCTACGCTGATCAGCCTGAAGATGAGCAACGTGAGTGGTGTAGACCGCCAGGACAACTACCACTTTATGAATACTGGTTCTCCTCACTACGTTACATACGTGAATAGTGTCGACGAGACGGATGTAGTAGGCATTGGTCGTGCCATCAGGTACGGTGATGAGTTTGGCCCTAAGGGAGGTACCAACGTAAACTTCGTGGAAGTACTGAATGAAAACTACCTGAAGGTACGTACCTATGAGCGGGGCGTTGAGGACGAAACCTATTCATGCGGAACCGGGGTAACCGCCTGCGCCTTATCGGCCCATGTACAGTATGGATGGGAAGGCCCGATTACGATCGAAACCCTGGGAGGTACCCTGCAGGTGACCTACAGCCAGACCGCCCCAGATCAGTATTGCGATATCTATCTTATTGGTCCGGCCGTTCGGGTATTTGATGGATCGGTAGACCTTTCATAGAGTGCGATATAAAAGTGGCGGATACACGACTTGCCTTAGATGGGCCAGTTGTATATCCGCCATTGCTTTTTTATAGCTGCTATTCTGCTTCCAGTATTCCCCCCTTCAGGTGTAATACTTTCTTATCAGGCCACTCGGGTACCCGGCAGTAGTCCATTGCCGCTACCTTGCTACGAGCCCCGTTGGTGCAGATAACAATAATAGTATCGTAGGGCTCCAGCTCAGGGCGTTTGTCCCGGATAGATGCCAGGGGAATATTCACTCCTCCGATGTTGAATTCTTCAAATTCCCACTGCTCGCGCACATCCACAATGAGCGTACGGGGCTGATCCCGAAGCTCCTCCATTTCTGCGCGCGAAACATCTACATAGTTTTTGCGTGGCATGATGGGCTGTATTGGTTATTCCTGGCAGTTACCCCTTAGTTGCATAAGGGTGATCTTTCACCACCGGCAACTGCTTTCCGATCAGTTTCTGAATGTCCTTGAGGTACGGCTTTTCTTCTGCATCTACGAACGAAAACGCTATACCACTGGCGCCGGCACGACCGGTACGACCTATGCGGTGTACGTAGGTTTCGGGTATGTTGGGTATTTCAAAGTTAATTACGTGCGTCAGTTCATCCACATCAATACCGCGGGCTGCTATATCAGTAGCTACCAGGATACGCGTCTTCCGGCTCTTAAAGTTAGAAAGAGCGTTCTGGCGGGCATTCTGTGATTTATTACCATGAATAGCTTCGGCTGAAATACCTGCTTTTTTCAGGACTTTAACCACTTTATCCGCACCGTGTTTAGTGCGGGTAAATACCAGCGCCGTTTCAATAGATTTATCTTTGAGTATGTGTAGAAGCAGGGCGTTCTTATCCGACTTATTGACGTAGTATACTGCCTGATTGATGGTGTCAGCGGTGGAGGATACCGGAGTTACCTCAACCTTGGCAGGCTTGGTCAGAATGGAGTCTGCCAGCTTGGTGATAGCCGGAGGCATGGTAGCCGAGAAGAATAGCGACTGCCTTTTAGAGGGAAGTACCGCTATCACTTTCTTAACATCATGTACAAAGCCCATGTCAAGCATGCGGTCCGCCTCGTCCAATACAAACATCTCCAGCCCTTTCAGGTGGACAAAGCCCTGATTCATCAGGTCCAATAAGCGGCCGGGTGTGGCTATCAGTACATCTACACCCTGGGTCAGGGCATCGGTTTGAGGTTTTTGACCTACTCCCCCAAAAATAACGGTATGGCGGATGCCGGTATGGCGTCCATAAGCTGCAAAGCTTTCACCAATCTGGATGGCCAGCTCGCGCGTTGGGGTCAGAATGAGTGCTCTGATCTGCTTACGGCCTTTTCCCCGGTCGCTATTTTGCTTTTCGTACAGTAACTGTAAGATGGGTATAGCAAAGGCCGCTGTTTTACCGGTACCGGTTTGAGCGCAGCCTAATAAGTCTTTACCTTGAAGCAGTAGGGGAATGGCTTGTGCCTGAATGGGAGTTGGTTGTGTGTAGCCTTCGGTGTTCAGAGCCTTACGGATAGGCTCAATGAGATTTAAATCCTGAAATGTCATGTATAAAAAGTAGTAAGACCGGCTCAGGTACTTAAAGTCCGAGAAAGCCTTGGAGTATGAAAATTTGACCCGTAGGCCTTTGGTGTAACGCTGACGCGCATTTATTCGTTCGGCCGTGTAGAGGCCGCGGTTGTTATTTCGCTGCAATCTACCCGGCGGAGCGTATCGTTGAGGGCAGCTTCGCGGGGGTAAGCAACCCCATTTACCCACACATATTCCCCTACGGGCAGTACTATGGCCTGATTCTCCCGGACTACAATGTTGATCTTTTCCTCCGATTGAGTGCCTTCCTGCTGGTACTTGTAGGTAGCATGTACCACCAGACCATCAATAGGCTCTTCTTCCAATTTTCCGGTGATGGTACCCGTACGACTGTCTTTTTCTGCGGGTATCCTGTTATAGATGCCACTGATACTCCCATCTTCGGCTACTTCCCACCTTAGCTCCGTCACATCCTGTTGTCCAGACGGAGCACCAGCCGGAAAGGTTGTGCGGAAACAGTAGCTGTCGGCCCCTGACTCCCGAGCAGTCTCTTTTTGTTCAGCCTGGCAGGCGGCAAGTACTACTGTGATGAGCAGGATAGATCGGGACATATACAATTAGTTTTTTTGGATTTTGCTATCCGACAATCCATATCTGATCATCGAAAGTACACATTATCGGGCTGGTACCCTGAATACCGGATAGCGAAGGTACTCCTTTTCGCGGTGGGGGGAGTGGTCGTAGATAAAATCAAGTTGAGCTTCGGCACTTTTGGCAAAGTCAGCATCCTGCTTCTTCTTTTCTGCCAGGGCTTTCTGTAGCTCCGGTGACTCTTTCAGCAGCTCCGCCGCCAGATCCTCGAATACATAAGAGGAGAAACCTTCCTTTTGTTGGAGAATGGTGTCAAAGAAATTCCACTTAAAGAAAGAATCAACGCCCTTGGGCTCCAGGGTTTCGATAATATACCGGTTCGTCCACTGATTGACCGGCACGTACCAGTCGCCTTTCCGGAAAGCGACTTTTTGTTTTTCCTTGCGGAGGTCAACGCTGGTGTGCCAATAGTGCCCTTCGTAGGGCTGAGCAGCGGTCTTTACATCCTGTACGTGGTATGCCTCTACGTCCATCACCGTATCCCGTGGCAGTGCCTGCATCTGTACCCGGTTCAGCTTCAACAGATCTACTACCTGGTGCCAGCCCTGGGGGATCACGTAAGCAGCAGGACGATCCACTACATCTACGGGTTCATAGGTATCGTAGAAAGGAATGGTCCTGGTAAAGGGCTTGGTGCGGTCGTAATGCAGGCGCTCCAGACCACTTACCTGGCTGGGGTAGTACTCCGGCTCGTAGCCTTTGAATTCAATCATAGAAGGCTTCTCCTTGTTGACCTGCCACGTCACGGCAAATCTTTCTTGAGCTTTCACCGCTTCCTTCGTTTCCCGGCGCATCCGGAGCAAGGGGCGACGGTACTGGCTGAGTAGCCTGGTAGTACCTTCCAGGTACGCATAGGTAGCTTTTACCCGCTGGTCGTAAGGCTTGAGCATGTGCGTCTCGGTCATGACGCCGATGGTATGGAACAGGGCGGCGTAGCCGGTGGAGTAGCGCGGCCAGTCGGGGAATTGTATGAAGCCCTTATCAGGAGTTTGTCCCCAGGCATTGACGTAGGGAGTGGCCTCGTAGCCAGCCTCTTTCATGTGGCGGTACAGGTAGGGGAGGAAGGTATTGCGCTGGAACTGCCCCAGTTGCCCTCCCAGTTTATCCTCCTGCGTGTAGTCCAGCGTCATCACGTACTGATAGTCTGCCCCGTTGCTTACGTGCGTGTCTACAAACAGGTCCGGGTCCAGCTCGTGAAAGATAGCCGCAAAGCTGCGGGCATTGCGGGTGTCGGCTTTGATGAAGTCACGGTTGAGGTCGTAGTTGCGGGCATTACCCCGGAAGCCGTACTCGTCAGGCCCCTCCTGATTAACGCGGGTAGTGCTGTTGCGGTTGAGGGCGCCACCAATATTATAGAAAGGTATAATAGCGAGTACAACACTATCCAATTGCGGAAAGCGTGCCGGATGCAGCGCTACGTCACGAAGCAGCATCATGGAGGCATCGACACCATCTGATTCACCCGGGTGAATAGCATTATTGATGAGCAGAATTGCTTTCCCCTGCGCTTTCAGCTTAGCCATATCAAATACACGGCTTCGGGAGTACAGGATCAGGTGAAGGGGCTTCCCGCTGTCGGTCAGGCCTTTTTGGCTGATACGAATCTGGGGAAAGTCCCTGGCTAACCTCTGGTAGTAGGCCATAGCTTCCTCATAGGTGGGAGTCTGGGTGCCCCGGCTCTTCTCAAAGCGGGTTTCGTATTGACCAAAAGCCGAGGCTGCTATAAGTAGAAAAAGGAGGCTGAGAACTGACTTGAACATATTGATAGGTAACAAATAGTGTTCAAGGTACGCCAATTCGATAATCCATCCAAAAAGCTACTGCGTTGGCACCTCCTCTCTGATTTATAAGATGGAAGGCTTGATGCCTTTGCTTCCCAGCAATTCTTACCATTTATTACTAATATAGAATCAGGTATTAGAATACTTGTGGATGAAAATACACAGTGGTGGGTAATCGTACCCCTGCCAAGGAAGAAGGGGGAAAGTTACACAGAACTTCATCCTTTCGTTGGTGCAATTAGGGATTTGGGCTGATGGTAATATGTTTGCCCTTCTGCTACATCTTGATCGATTTTATAAAAGCTAAATATTGACAAAAAGAGGAGCAATTAAGTCTAACAACAGCTCCAACTATACCATATACCTACAACCTACTTACACACCTAACTCAGGTTGGCTAATATCTAATTAGCAGAATGGATGGGTGGGGGATAACCCTACTCTTCGGTTTTCGAGGCTACAAAATCAACGGTCTTATGAGGCACTGAACCGGGACCAGGACCAGATATAGTTTATTCAGGTACGGCACGAGGAGATGACCAGCTTCATGGCTTGTGCTCACGCGAAGTTTAATTGGTGAGGTAGAAGTTGTAAGGCTATCATGTGCCCGGGAGTACTGTATGCCGTTACGATCAAGTTTGCCTATTCTGATCGCAAAGATATTGCATGGGTAGGGATGGTGCTATACTGATGCTGTGTATCTATGGATTCCTCACCGTAGTTGTGTACTGGAAACAGTGGAGCAACCCGTGCCTGATCATCCTGGTACTTAAATGTACCCAACATTCAACTTATATCCGCATGAACCAAATCATGAACTGAATCAGGGCTATGGCTAAGGGCGATCCTGATAAGGCAGATAGTAGGCAGCAGTCTTCGGGATACACTCAGAAAGTACCTGCCTGTTAAGGGGCTTCAGGGTAGGTGTAAGATTTCTGCAACCAGAGTAGTGGTATGGTATAGGGCTGTTATGGTTGTAATACATATACGTTGGCTATCAACAAGTTGAAGTAGAAGATGATCCTATGGCAGTGGCAGGATATTTTGGTGGATATGACAAGGGTCCGGGTTAATTGCCATCGGACAGCTTCACTCATACCAAACGATATACCTACTATGACCAACAATCCACTCAAAGAAATTGGTACTGCTATCGGTGTAGGCATACTGGCCGGTCTGGCTGGTACGGCTGCTATTACTATTTCACAAATGATCGAAATGAAGATTACGAAGCGTAAAGGCAGTGATTCGCCTACGAAAGCGGTATCCAAAGTACTGGATGTAAAACCTGTGAATAAAGACAAGAAGCCCAAAGTAATTCAGGAAATCCATTGGACGTACGGCACAAGCTGGGGAGTACCCAGAGGACTCATATCACTGGCCGGACTCAAAGGTCTACCGGCGACAGCGGTACATTTTGCCTCTGTCTGGGGGACGGAGCTACTAATGTTGCCCAGCCTGGATGTAGCCCCACCCGTACAGGAGCAGGAGCCTAAGACCATAGCTATCGATGCCATGCACCATGCGGTATACGCTATTGCCACCGGCCTCGTCTATGATGCTATTATGGAAAAGGATTGATATCCTGAATGGATTATTCCATATAAAAAACACAATAAGACCTATATCTCACATCAAGTATAAAAACTAAACTGACAATGGAGGACAACAGCGATTTGAAAGGAAAAGTAGTAGTAGTAACCGGGGCTTCGGCCGGGCTAGGACGGGCTATTGTTCGTGAATTTGCCAAACATGGTGCTAACGTGGGACTGCTGGCTCGTGGTAAGGACGGTCTGGAAGGTGCTAAAAAGGAGGTAGAAGAAATGGGTGGAAGAGCACTGGCTATACCTACCGACGTAGGCGATCCTGAACAGGTCGAAGCAGCCGCCGAGCAGATCGAAAAAGAACTGGGGCCGATCGATATCTGGGTCAATAATGCTATGATTAGTGTATTCGGTCCTTTTAAAGAGCTTGATCTGAAAGATTTCAAACGTGTTACGGAAGTAACCTACCTGGGTCAGGTATATGGTACCCAGGCAGCTCTGAAAAGAATGCTGCCGCGCAACTCGGGTAACATCATACTGGTAGGTTCGGCTCTGGCGTATCGGGGTATACCGTTACAGTCCGCTTACTGTGGGGCCAAGCACGGTATACAGGGTTTCTTTGATTCGTTGCGATCGGAGCTGTATCATGATAATACCAACGTTGAACTGTGTATGGTACAGCTACCGGCCATGAATACTACCCAGTTTGAATTTGTAAAAAGTCACCTGCCCAACAAGCCCCGCCCGATGGGTACCATCTATCAGCCCGAGGTTGCCGCGCGGGCCATAGTACACGTTGCGAAGCATCCGCAGCGTGAGCTGTATGTAGGATACCCGACCGTACAGGCCATACTGGGTAACAAGTTTATTCCGGGGTTGCTGGATATGTACCTGGGTAAAATAGGGTACGAAGGACAGCAGACCAAGGAGCCCAAAGATCCAAACCGGAAAAATAACCTGTACGAGCCACTGGAGGGTGACTATGGTGCCCACGGTAATTTTGACGCGCAGTCCTGGGACTTCAGTCCGCAGGTATGGGCGGCTACGCATAAGGCTGTCGTATACGGGGCACTCGCTTCGCTGGCCTTTACGTTCGGAGTACTGGCTACACGCCGGTGGTCTTGATAGTAATCTAAGGGACCGGTACCACTGGCCATAAAAAAAGCCTCTGTCATACGACAGAGGCTTTTTCTTATTCAGGCACTTTTACTTCACTATTTTACAGTTAAGATCTTGAATTCAGTTCGGCGGTTGAGCTGGTGATCCGCATCCGTGCATTCCTTACCATCGGCGCAGTCGTTCAGCAATTCACTTTCACCGTAGCCGCGGGCTGTCATACGTTTAGGGTCAATGCCTTTCCGTTGCAGGTAAGCGAATGCCGCCCGGGCCCGACGCTCAGAAAGCGTCTGGTTGTATTCAGCATTAGCCCGGCTATCCGTATGGGAGCGAATCTCAATGGTCAGGTCCGGGTATTTTTTCATGAGAGCCAGTACCCGATTTAGCTCTTTGGCGGCGTCAGATCGGATATTGAATTTGTTAAGGTCATAGTAGATATTGTCTAGCCTGAATACATCTCCTTCTCCGTACATACCTATGTTGTTTTCTACTACGCCGGCACGCTTCTTCGTCTTGAGCTGATTCTTATCGGTAGCGTAGCGATCCTTCTCCGCTACGATGGTATACTTGGAGTTAGGGTCCATATCAAACTCATAGCTTCCATCAGGACCGGTAGTGACGGTTTTTTCCGCATTGTTCTTTTCGTTACGCAAGGTCACTTTTACTCCTTCGGCCGGCTGCTGGTTTACTTCCTTACGGACTACCCCTTTCACAATCGTGTTTTCACTACGTTCCAGGTAGATAGAAAGTCCCATAGTCGGTTGCGAGGACTGAGTCTGCGATGAGAAACGAACGCTGTTGGCCGCATAGCCTTCCTTGATAGCTCTGAACTCATACTCCGTAGCTACATCAAGGCACAGGCGGATGCTACCATCCAGTCCGGTTTGCTGGAGTGCCTGATTGACCCCGTTTTTCAGCATGCGTACATCGGCTGTTTCCAGTGGCTCTTTGGTCTTGGCATCATATACGTAGATATTGAGCTGCTTGCATATTCTGCGGAAGCTGTAAATGTTATCATCTGAGGCACCGCGTTTCCGGTTGGAGCTCAGGTAGCCTGAGGTACGGTTGGCGTCGGCAATAAAACCAAAGTCATCCTGGGGGGAGTTGATGGGGGCGCCCAGGTTCTGGACATTGCTCAGGGGGATGTCATCCTTCAGCTCCACCATGAAAACATCCAGACCACCGATGCCTTCGTGACCATCCGACGAGAAGTACAGGATACCATTAGCATCCATATACGGAAACATCTCGTTGCCTTCGGTGTTGATCTCCCGTCCCAGATTAACCGGTGTACCCCACTGTCCGTCGGTGTAGCTAACCACGTACAGGTCAGTACCTCCGTAGCCTCCGGGCATATCCGAAACAAAGTACAGCTTGGAATCATCGGGAGAGAGAGCCGGATGGCCGCATGAGTATTCCTTATTATTGAAGGGTAGTTCTTTTACATTGCCCCACTTGCTACTACTATTCTGTTCGGCATAATAGAGCATCAGCTTACGTACTCCCTGGTCGCTTTTCCCGGATTTGCCCCTGTCATCGTTGTTACGGGTAAATACCATCCGCTTCTGATCATTAAAGAAAGTCATAGGGCCTTCGTGATACTTGGTATTGAGCGTACGGCTGAATTCCTCCGTCTTACTGAGAGGCTTATTGGTAGTACTTTCCGATGTATTATTGATGGCAGAGCCTCCCAATGAAGCGGCAGTAGTTGATTCAGGTACAGCTCTTAGTTCAGCAGTGTCGGGATGGAAGTACAGATCCAGAAAGGGCGTTTGATTGTAGCTAAATACCCGCTTTACCGGTCCACTTTCGTTCCGGGCTGATACAAACACAAGTCCCTTCTGATAGTACATCGGACTGAAATCAGCCTGGCGGGAGTTGATAGGTACATAGTCAATTTTGTAGGAAGAAGAGTCCTGATAGAAGCGACTCATATCCATATAGGAAACCGTAAAGCGGCGACCGCGCAGGTCTTCTTTCTGTTTCTCGCCGTACTTGGCGTACATTTTCTGCGATTCGCGGTACTTGCGGTTGGAGGCCAGTGACTGTGCATAGTAGAGGTACACTTCACTCGGCAGATCCGTAAAGCTATTGACCAGTTCACTGTAAGCACGCTCAGCGTTGCGGGTGTCCTGCAGGCGGCGGTAGCTGTAGCCCAGCTTGATTAGGGCTTCCCGCGTTTCGGAAGGGTCTCGTCTTCTGTCAATACGCAAAAACTCCTCATACAATCTCACAGCGCTGGTGTAGCTCATGTCGTCGAACTGTTTATTGGCAGATCGCAGACGGGCACTTTGTGCCATTGCCCCAAATGAAAATAGCAGGGCCGCCAGCAGTAGAAATGTATGTCGGTAAAAACCTTTCATGTGTGTTTTATAGATGAGAGGGTAATAAAATTATCCTTAGAGTTGGCTAAGGAGCAAATATAGTGCCTATTTTTAATGCTCAGGCTTTGAGGAGCTAAGCCTTACTGTGCCAAAAATAAAGGAAAAACATCTCTTTGAAAATTAGTTTTCAGATGAGTAAATGGGTGGACGAAATAGCCAGTGTTATTTCGGGGTGTGGGCACTGTTGGTACTACTCCTGTAAGAAGGTAATAATAGTCACGTCGGTGGTACCGTCGGTGATCTGGAAACGATGGTCAGCCCGCAGGCCTGCTACCCACACGATCTGGTCCTGACTATCTACCAGTACAGGTATGGTATCTTTCAGCGTGCGGGGAATTTTCAGGTTCACCAGCAGGTCACTGACTTTTTTCTTCTTACCCCCCATTCCTAACGGACAAAACCAGTCGCCCTGACGCCAGGAGCGTAGCCGCAGGGGATACCGTAGCGTGGCTGTGTCAAAGGTGGCGGTATGGGAGTGGGTAGAAAATTGAAACTGTGGCGTACGGGGCACATGCTCAATGGTAAAGGTACTTTGACCAAATTGGACCGTGGTACTGAACTTATCGATAAGTACCTCTTCCGTTGCAGCGGGTGGGGTAGGCATCAGCAATAGTTCGGTCCGGTCCTTGACCAGTGTGTGGGTAGGTGACAGAAACAACTTCCCAGCGAGTCCATCCAGCGAATCTACGATCTGCTGAGCCTGCTGATAGCTAAATCCGTAGGGCTGCAGCAGCTCGGCCAGCCTGAATACCGGCTCCGTAATCTGCTGTAGTGAGGCTATGGCTATCTTCTGAATGCCTCCTTCTGTATACATGACCTGTTGTTGCCATTCTTTCAGGTGAGCCGCCAGTAGTGCTTCGGCGGCCCGGAGTCGCTCGGCGGTGAGCTGAAACGTATCTTCTAGCGAAGGATTGATCTGCTTCAATACCGGTACCACCTGGTGCCTCAGCAAATTCCGACGATAGTATGAGCTCTGATTGGAGCTGTCCTCGCGCCAGGGCAGGTTTTGGGCAGCGGCATACTGTTCTATTTCTTGTCGGGAGGCGAACAGGAGGGGACGGATCAGGGCTCCGTTTCGAAAGGTAATGCCTTTGAGCCCGGTCAGCCCGGTACCCCGTACCAGATTGAGCAGTACGGTTTCGATGGCATCGTTGCTGTGGTGCGCCGTGGCAATATAATCGTATGATCCGTCTGTACGCAGCTCCTCAAACCAGGCGTAACGAAGATCACGGGCAGCCATCTGTGTTGATATGCCCTGCTGCCGGGCGTAAGCCAGGGTATCGAATTGTTTTGAATGAAAGGGTACCCCGTGCTGTTCCGCCAGTTTTTTAACGAATTGCTCATCGGCATCGGATTCTTCTCCTCTCAGTCCAAAGTTACAGTGTGCGATGCCTATTGTAAGTCCTGCTTTTATAAAAAGGTCTACCATAACGACCGAATCAATCCCTCCGCTTACGGTTAATAAGGTCCTATCCTGTGGTAGTGGAATCTTATGAGCGTTAATAAACGTTAAAAAAGCATCCAGCATAAACCGGGCTGAGGTTAATGATGTAATTTTGGGAGTTCAATGAGCAATAATTCAAAGGTAGGCAGAAACCTCCACCGCATGAAGCAAACAAAAAAAATACCCCTTTCAGGCAACCTTTTTAAACTTTCAGGACTCCATATAGTCAAACGGGGGATGAAACTGATATTGTTCTTTGGTTTGCTGCTTGCTTCGTCGTATACATGGGCACAGGGAGTTCCTCCAAGAGGAGTGAGTGGTCCTACCGAGCGGGTAGAGCTGCTTCCTGGAGCAGATAGTCTGGTTATTATAAACGAAGGAGGCGTAGAGATCCGTCGGGTCGTAAATAACGTACGTTTTCGTCATAAAGGAGCCGTACTATACTGTAACCTGGCCGTACACAACGTAGCCTCTAACCTGATTGAAGCGTATGGTAATGTAAAAATTGTGCAGGGGGATACCATCACGGTTACCGGTGATACGCTGTACTACTACGGCGATTCCCGACTGGCTATTGTAAGTGGTCGTAAGGCCATGCTGAAGGATAAGAAAATTACCCTCACCTCGCGCAAACTGGTGTACGATATGACAGTGGGTATAGCCAGTTATCCCGTACCGGGTCGTACCGTAGATAAGGAAAGTATCCTGACCAGTGAGGAGGGGTTCTATAATACCCAGACCAAGGAATTTACGTATTACCGTAATGTAAAGCTGGTTAACCCCAAGTATACGCTCACTACGGATACGTTATTATATAATTCTATCACGAAGTGGTCACACTTTCAGGGTAAAACGCGTATAGAGAGTAAAGACGGTACGCTGGTAGCTAATAAGGGACGCTATAATACCGAAACCCGGGAAGCTATATTTAATACCCGCACGTCGGTAGATAATGAATCCTATACGTTGACGGGTGATTCTCTTTTCTTTGACAATACGAAGGAACTGGGATTTGCTAAGGGGAATGTTGAGATCTATGCCAAAAACGACAAGACGTTACTAACCGGTGAAGAAGGATTTTACCGAGGGAAGGAAGGGTTCTCAAAAGTATACGGTCGGGCGCTGGTGCGTAGTGTGGTACAGGAAGATACCTTGTTTATAAGGGCTGATACGCTGTACTCCTACGAAAACAAGCTGGACAGTACCCGTAGGCTGATCGGGAACAAGAACATCTATATGTTCAAGACCGATTTTCAGGGGAAGTGTGATTCGCTGGTATACAATACGGCTGATTCCACAATCCTGTTCTTCCGCAACCCCATATTGTGGAGTGACAACTATCAGCTAGAAGCGGACTCAATTAATGCTTATCTGGTCAATAATAAGATCAACCGGATGCTGCTGAAAAGCAACTCTTTTGTGATTTCGGAGGATACTTTGCTTAACCAGCACAACCAGGTCAAGGGAAGGACGATTCAGGCATATTTCAATTCTGAAAATAAATTGAGGCAGGTATTAGTAGATGGAAATGGGCAGAGTGTTTATTATGCCGTAGGAGAAGATGAAAAGCTAATCGGCTTAAACAGAGTTGAATGTGGTAAGATGAATATACAGTTTCTGGATAACCGGGTCAAGCGGATCTCATTTGTCGGCCGACCGGACGGAGAACTGATTCCTCCCCAAAAAATACAATCGGACAAGAGGACACTGGATGGTTTTAACTGGCGGATTAATGAAAAACCTACCCGGGCACAAACAGTTTGGGCTGAGGTGCCACCCGCCGCAGAACCAGTGAGTAAGAGCGAGTTAAAAAAGGCAAAAGGAGCTATTGGAACAGTAAAACGTTGAGATAAATACTCAAAAACCTTTTAGCATACTTTTTGTTCCTTCAGGTAATAGTGGGCTGAAAAATAACCTTTTACGAAATTTTCAAAAAATTTGCTCCCTGTTACACAATAAGTTTTGATAGTACAATTTTTTATGTATATTTTTGTAAAAAGGACCAGTACTTACACTCTATTTACTGGCGCGTACCTAAATAAATGCCATGAAACAAACTCTACTTATTGCATATATAGTATTCACCGCAGCCATTGCTCAGGCCCAGACTACTGCGACCCGCAGCCGTTTGGATATGGCTTATAAAAAGCAGCCGGCAGGGCTGGATCGGCCGACGCTGGTCAGACAGCCGGCCGTTATAGAATACAAACCCCTGGCACTGCCTAAGCATAATGCGCTGAACGACTACTATCGGTCACTGATGTTTGCTAATCCGTCAGCGGCTCAGCTGGCAACGCCACGTGAGGCTGCTCCCGTAGTAGCTCAGGTTGATCGTAGTGAGCGTCGTGGTTATGGGTTTGAGGATAAGGAGCGGGTAGAAGAAAAACTGTACTCCAGCGACCGTATTACTGTATCGAATATCTATCCTAATCCGGCCAATGAATCTGCCGAAATCGACTATACGCTGAGTTCGTCGGTGCGTGATGCTAAGCTCATTATATACAATGTGTTAGGGTCGCCAGTGGCGGAGTTTTCTCTGGACAAAAACGATACTAAACTCAATGTCAATACCCGTGAACTACCTACGGGAATATACTTCTACCAATTGGCCGTTGAGGGTAAAAAAGTGGCTACCAAGAAAATGCTTGTTCGCCATCAGCAATAACTTTACTTTAAGGCACTTTCTTAGCTACCCTTTCGTTAGATTGGTGTAGCTTTTTTTATTATCTTTGCAACCCTATGCGAAAGAACACAACTGCGGGTTATTTCTTACTGATAATCGCCGTATTATTTATTACCTCGTGCAGCCCTTTTGCTAAGCTGCAGAAGTCAGGTACCGACCAGGAAAAGTATGAGGCGGCTGTCAACTACTACAAAAAAGGGGAGTTCTATAAGGCAGGACTGCTTTTTGAAGAGCTGATTCCAATCCTGAAAGGCAGTACAGAGTCCGAAATGGCGCAGTTTTACTACGCCTACACACAGTACCATCAGGGGCTTTACAATATGAGCCAGTACCTGTTCAAGAAGTTCTACGACACGTATGCACGTAGTGAGTATGCCCACGAAGCCCTGTATATGCATGCTTTCTCCCTTTATAAAGACTCAGCCCCGCACAACCTGGATCAGACGAGTACTTTGACGGCTATCTCAGCTATGCAGGACTTTATCAATACCTATCCTGAAAGCCCCTTCCGTAATGAGTGTACCCGCTTTATTATGGAGCTGCGCAACAAGCTTGAGCTGAAAGCCTACGAAAAGGCAAAGCTATACTACAAGATCAGTGATTTTAACCTGGCTTCCCTGAAGTCAGCCGTGATATCAATCGGAAATTTCCAGAAGGATTTTCCTGATTCCAACTTTAACGAAGAGCTTTCGTACCTGCGGGTAGATGCTCAGTACAACCTGGCTAAGAGCAGCTTTGCATCAAAGCAGAAAGAGCGCTACGAGGACGTAGTTAAGTACTACCAATCATTTATTGATAAATATCCTCAGAGCCAATACGTTCGTACTGCCGAAAAGTTATACGGCGAGAGCATGCAGGAACTGGATCGTATCGCTGCTGCCGAAAAAGCAAAACTACAGAAGAAGGAAAAAGAAGGTGATCCGGCTACCAAGCCAGGTAGGGTAACTACCTCGGAAGCCTCGTCTTCAATTAAATAACAGACTATAACTAAAAGTAAAAATAAGATAAGATTATGGCAACGAATCCATCTATTGTAACTCGTGACACCGACAAAATCGCTGCTGGTACGGGTAATCTGTATGAGTCGGTTTCGATCATCTCGAAGCGTGCCCGTCAGATTTCAAGCAAGATGAAAGAAGAACTTAATAATAAGTTGGCCGAGTTTGCTTCGGGCGTTGACAACCTCGAAGAGGTGTTCGAAAACCGTGAGCAAATCGAAATCTCTAAGTTTTACGAGCGTATGCCTAAGGCCAGCAGCATTGCCATCGATGAGTTCCTTGAAGGCAAGACCTACTTCGCTCACCGCAACGCTGAAGAGGACAACGTCTAAGAGTATCATGTATTAAAGGAGCAGCCGTACGAACCGATAATTTGTTCGTACGGCTGCTTTTTTTAGTATTGCCTTGTCACAAGTATAAGCGTCCGCTTAGTCAATAGGTCAATCATCTAAATCTTGATCAACCTTGTTTCTGTCAGGTAAAAAAATAATCGTAGGAGTATCGGGTAGTATCGCTGCCTATAAGTCGGCCCTGCTGGTAAGGTTACTGATTAAAGCAGGGGCTGAGGTACAGGTCATGATGACCGAGTCGGCCCATGATTTTATCACGCCACTTACCCTGGCTACTCTCTCAAAGCGACCAGCTCTAACCACTTATACAAAAGGGGAAGACGGTACCTGGAATAATCACGTGGAGCTGGGCCTCTGGGCTGATGCTATGATAGTAGCCCCGGCTACTGCCCATACGCTGGCCAGGTGTGCTAATGGTCTGTGCGATGATCTGCTGACGGCGGTGTACCTTTCGGCCCGCTGCCCGGTATTTTTTGCTCCCGCCATGGATCTGGATATGTATCACCACCCCAGCACCCAAAGTAATCTGCAACGGCTGGCATCCTATGGAAATACCCTCATTGAGGCCGGCTATGGTGAATTAGCCAGTGGACTGGTAGGGGATGGACGTTTAGCCGAGCCCGAAGCCATTTTGGCCCTACTGGAGAAGCATTTCTTCCGGCGGGATGTGGCCGTAGGGAAGCGGGTACTTATTACGGCCGGTCCTACGCAGGAAGCCATCGATCCGGTAAGGTACATCAGTAACTATTCAACGGGTAAAATGGGCTTTGCCCTGGCTCGGGCCTTCGCCTATGCAGGAGCACAGGTCACGCTGGTGAGTGGACCTACTTCACTGCCTAGTCCTGATGACACGATCCGGATTATAAAAGTACAGTCGGCGCAGGAGATGTACGAGGCGGCACAGGAGCATTTCTCCCAAAGTGACCTTACCATCCTGACGGCGGCAGTGGCTGATTATAAACCGGCTCAGGCTGCTACGCAAAAGATCAAAAAGAAAGAGGAAGTACTGAATCTGGAGCTGCTAAAGACCGTTGATATTGCGGCTACGCTGGGTATTCAAAAGCGTGCGGGGCAGTTGCTGGTAGGCTTTGCCCTGGAAACTGACAATGAACTGGCCAATGCCATGGATAAGCTCATGCGCAAAAATATGGACTACATCGTGCTGAACTCTCTGAATGATGCAGGAGCGGGCTTTGCACACGATACCAACAAAATTACCGTTATTGACAAAGAAGAACGTATCCGGCAGTACGAGCTGAAATCCAAGCAGAAGGCAGCCCGCGATATTATGGAGATTATTATAGATAAATGGAGTGAAGTATGAAAAAGGGACTTTTCCGGTGGCTTTGTATTATGTTATGGATTGGGGGGGCATCAGTACAGGCTCAGGAACTGAATTTTACTGTCAACCTGAATTATGACCAGCTGTTTGCGCAGCAGAAAACGGACGCGCAGACGATGGATCAGCTGAAGACGTACATTACTGACTTCCTGAACAATACCCGCTGGACCAACGACCAGTTTGCTCCCGAAGAGCGTATTAAGTGCAAGCTGAATATTAACCTGATCCGGTCGGTGACGCAGGGGAGCTATGAGGCCAACGCCCAGCTGATTATCACCCGTCCGGTCTATAACTCCACCTATGAATCGGTTCTGTTTACGTACGTTGACCGTCTCTTCAACTTTACGTACCTGCCTAACAGCCCGATGTTTTTTAACGAAAATAACTATACCGACGAGCTACCTTTTACGCTGGCGTACTATGCCTATATAGCGCTGGCGCTGGATTATGACTCGTTCAGTAAGCAGGGGGGGAGTCCATTTATTCAGCGGGCTTTCAATCTGGCTACGCTGGCCCGAAACGCCTCAACCTTCCAGAAAGCCTGGAACAATACGGATACGCGCAACCGCTACTGGCTTATAGAGAACCTCATGAGTCAGCAGTTTATTCCTTTTCGCGAAGGTCTTTATGCCTACCATCGTCAGGGGCTCGATACCGCTACCGAAACTCCCGGCCAGACCCGAAAGAAGGTGATGGAAGTACTCAGTACTATCAAGCAGGTATCACAACTCCGTCCGGGCGCTATCGTGATCAATTCCTTTTTTGATGCCAAGTCGGAGGAGCTATATAATATGATGAAGGAGGCTGGCCCGGAGGAGCGTCAGCAAGTATACACCCTGCTGTCTTCGATGGACCCGGCCAAAACCGAACTGTATCGTAAACTGATTCAATAAGAATACCTACCTCTATTTATGAGTAAACGACTGATCCGGATTTTTGCGGCGGATGTACCCGCCCGGCTTAACGAACTATCCGGACATGACCTCCACGTGGTACTGCGTAGCGGCCATACCCACTTTGGCAAACTGCTGTCTTTTACGCCTGATCTACTAACGGTACAGGACTCACGGGGACACCGCCATGCTATATCGGTAGCTGAAATGGAGGAAGTTATCTACGACAAAAAAAGCCCCTACTGAGCCTCTGCTATTTTATTGAATATCTTTTACCTATACCGAACCCCTGCAGCTTCTGATTTGTTGAATACTTGATTAACTTCGCAGGGAGAACAGGTAAATAAGCCATGGGCGCCGGTGCTGGTACTAGAGGTATCTGACTGGTGTTTTTTTCGGTTTGAGGTAGATTGTCTAACTGCCCGTACTGTATTTTCCTGCATTCTCGACGGACCGCTCTTTAACAGTCCACAACAACATGCTTTCAAACTTACTGATCAAGAATTACGCTCTTATTGAGCACCTTGAGCTATCGCCTGATCCGCAGTTGAATATCATCACGGGTGAGACGGGTGCCGGAAAATCTATCATGCTGGGTGCTATAGGTCTGTTGCTGGGCAACCGGGCCGATAGTAAATCACTGTACGACCCAGCTCAGAAATGTGTCATAGAAGGTACATTTGATGTATCGGGTTATGCGGTTGAACATATATTTGATGAAGAGGAGCTGGATTTCACCCAGAGCTGTATTGTACGTCGCGAAATCAGCCCGTCGGGTAAGTCACGCGCCTTTGTGAATGACACTCCTGTTAACCTGGATACACTGCGCCGGGTGACTGACCAGCTTATGGATATCCATTCCCAGCACGATACCATTATGCTGGGTAATAACGAATTCCAGCTACAGGTGGTAGATACCTACGCCACCAACGATGCCCTGCTTAAGAAGTACCGGAGCGACTACCGCGCCTACAAGCAGGCCCGCGATACCTACGAACGACTCAACTCAGAGGCCGGCCGGATGCGGAAGGAATTTGACTACAACAACTTTCTTTACCAGGAGCTGAGCGAGGCTAATATTCAGCCTGATGAGCAGGATCAGCTTGAGCGTGAGCTCAATCTGCTGGAAAATGCCGTCGAGATCAAAGAGCGTCTGCAGCTGGCGTACGACTACCTCGACAATCCGGAGCAATCGGTACTGGACATGCTGAAAAGCACCATAGGTACCCTGACGCAGGCAAGCCGCCTGGTGTCGGATTACGAGCTACTGCGTGAGCGGGCACAGAGCGCGCTCATTGAATTACGCGATCTGGCCGACGAAATCAGCAACGCGGGGAGTATGGTTGATATTGATGATGAGCGTACCATCGTGGTACGTGAGCGTCTGGATCAACTGTATCAACTTCAGCAAAAACACCAGGTACGTACCCTACAGGAACTACTGGACATTCAGCACGATTTGGAGGCTAAAGTAAGCAAGGTACTTAACCTTGATGATGAGCTTCAGAAAGCAAAACTGGACGTAGATACTACCCAGGAGCGCATGGCAAAAAGTGCTGAAAAGCTTTCCGCCTCCCGTCTGGCGGTTACGACTGAAATTGAGCAGCAGATCTGCCGCTGGCTGTTTGAGTTGGGTATGCCCAATGCTTCACTCTCTATTGAAGTATCGCAGGTAGCTCCTACGGTAGATGGTACTGACTTTATATCGTTCCTGTTCAGCGCTAATAAGGGGATTCGTCCGCAGGAGCTTCGTAACGTAGCCTCCGGAGGTGAATTCTCCCGCTTGATGATGGTGTTTAAGTACATCCTGGCTGATAAGCGTAAGCTACCTACCATCATATTTGACGAGATTGATACCGGTGTGTCGGGTGAGATCGCTATCAAGATGGGTAATATGATGCAGCACATGGCCCATAGCCATCAGATCATTGCCATCACGCACCTGCACCAGATCGCCGCCCAGGGTACTGCTCATTACTTTGTATATAAAGACAACTCATCGGCCAGAACCGTAAGCCGCATCCGCAGACTCACCTTTGAGGAGCGCGTGATGGAGATAGCCCAAATGATCGGAGGACGTACTCCATCGGAGACTGTGGTACATAACGCCCGCGAAATCCTGAACGGAACCTACAGCAGTAGCAGTACTGGTAAGAAAAAACAACCCAAATTATCCTGACGATACTAATCTGTTATACAATACCCCCTTCAATCAACATACCACATTATGAATCTTAAGACACTTGCTGTTCTATCGTTAGTAGCTCTCTGGAGTTGTAATCAGGAAAAAGATCAGGTACAGGAAGCCGAGAAAGAAGTACTCACCATACACGATGAGGTAATGCCCAAAATGGATGATGTAATGAAGCTGAAACATAACCTCAACGCTAAAATCGCTTCTTTGGATAGTATGCAGCAGGAAGGAGTAAGTAGCAATACCGTAGCTGAGGAGCGTCTGAAAGCAGCGGATCTTTCTCGTCAGCTTGTGCTGGCAGATAGCCTGATGATGGAGTGGATGTACCAGTACAAAGGGGATTCGGCCAAGGCGCTACCTGCTGACCAGGCACTGAAGTACTTCAATAATGAGAAAGGGAAGATAACAGTGGTAAAGGATAAAACCCTGAAAAGTATTCAGGAGGCGGAAGGTTTTCTGAAAAAATAGCCGAAGCTATTGGTGCCTTCGGAGTGTTGACCAAATGATTACCAATGATGCTTATAAATAAAAAAGAATGGATAGCCAGTCTGACGGCAATTGCTTTAGTTGTCCTGGCTACTGGCTGCAGTACTGAAGATAAAAAACTGCCTATACTGGGGGAGCGGGACGCGGTCACCAAAACGGTAGATGGCAAGGAAGTAGTAGATACCGTATACCATACCATCCCTTCCTTCGCCTTTGTTAACCAATACGGTGATACTGTTACTCAGAAGGACCTGGACGGGAAAATCTATATAAGTGATTTCTTTTTTACTTCCTGCCCGACTATCTGCCCTGTCATGAAGAAGCAGATGATTAAGGTATATGACGAGATCAAGGGAAATCCGGAGGTGATGATCCTGTCGCACACCATTGATCCCGCTCACGATACGCCTGAGGTACTTAATGAGTATGCCAAGGACCTGGGTGTGACGGGTAAGCAGTGGCAGTTTGTAACGGGACCCAAGGAGAAGATCTATGAGATAGGGCAGGGGAGCTACATGGTAACTGCCAACGAAGACTCCCTGGCCGAAGGAGGCTATATACACAGTGGAGCGTTTATCCTGGTGGACAAGCAGAAACGGGTACGCGGCATATATGACGGTACCACCGAAGACGGCACCCAAAAACTTATACAGGATCTCAAAACGCTACTAGCTGAGTACAAACAATCGTGATTACATTTCGCTTACAAAAAGTCAGCGCCTTTGCCTTTGCCTTTGGCACATTAGTGGCCTTACTGGCTGCCTGCCAAAGTTCTGAGGAGCTCAAAAGGGATCAGTACTACGCCGAAGGCTACCAGTTGTATACCACCCACTGTGCCAACTGCCACCAGGCCGATGGGCAGGGGTTGGCTAACCTGTATCCACCCCTGGCCGGGTCAGATTACCTCAATGACAAGTCCTGGTTTATCTGTATTACCCGCTATGGGATGTCCGGTGAAATAACGGTGAATGGAAAAACGTACAACCGGCCCATGCCCGCAAATCCCAACCTTAAAGATCTGGAAATAGCGGAGATCGCTACGTACGTGTACAACACCTGGGGAAAAGACAGTACCTATACCAATACGGAGAAGGTGGTAGAGGTACTTAACCAGTGTGAGAATAAATAGAAAGAAGTACTTACAGGATGTAGTCATAAAAGCATTGAAGCTCCTAGTAAGGAGCTTCAATGCTAAATATACCTGTTGGTTTGCGTATTGAAGTCTGGGAGAAGTCCTGCTCCGCATCCAGCCCAATACCTTTGACAATATCACCGGTCAGCCGTTTTTCAATGGTAACGGCCTTATCCGTGTAGACTTTCTTTGTATTAGGGTTCCAGTAGAGTTCAGTCGTAGCCAGGCGTTCCTGCGTTTGTGAGTTCACCACCCGCACATTTCCCTTCACTACATACAGGCTCTTGGAGTTGTCATATCGGCCCGAGTCAGCCCGGAGGGTAGTTACTACACTACTGCCGGTATCATCAAAAAAGTTGATGTTGATCGTATCCGGAAATATCTTGTTTTCGTTCTCGTACCGAAACTGCTTGGGAGTCTTCATCTCCACTTTAAGATTCCCTTTTTCACTGTATAGTACCCGTACATCGTTAACTTCCTCAACGGGCCCCTTATAAGGCACAGCTACTTTGTTCTTATCATCATCACAGGCTACAAACAGCCAGGATAACAATACTATACTTACAGAAGACAGTATCTTACCTCCCAAAGGTACTACTGATGCTATTTTATTAGACCATACCATATTGTGTACTTAACACCTGTCAGCGTAACTACGTTTCCTTAGTCTCCTTGTTTTACAGCTAAAGAGGTTGAAGTTAGACCCGGATACTAGTCAATACGTTGCTTCACAAACCATACATCCGTCAGAGACAGCCCAAGAAGAACCCGGCCGTAACGCTCACGGATAGCCTGGTTGCTGATGACGCCACGCTGTCCTCCGATGAAGCTAAGAGTAAAGGAGTTACCACCACGCCCGATAGGCAGGGTAATACCCATACTTACGCTGGTATCATTGATTTGGTTACCTGCGGGACTATAGGGAGACTTGCCGTGGGTAAAGCCTACCCGGTAAGCAGCCAGATCAAGATAGCGGGTAGAGGTAAAGCGGGGGATATACTCAGCTCCTATGTGTATTTTGTTTGAATTGGCAAAGCCATCATTGGTATTGGCAAAGCTGCGGAATGCGCCCCATGACTGGTGCTCATAGTCCGCTGCAATGGTAAACCGGAACGGCCACTCCAGGCTGACACCCATACGGTACTGGGAGGGTAGGTACACACTTCCCTGCGCATTATTCGTCAGCGTATCAGGTTGTCCGATGGGGAACGAACTTTGAGTTAGGTCAAAGCTGGTGGTCTGACGGGCATTGAGGTTGGTACCGAAGCTATATGAGCCACCCAGGTTCAGGTTCAGCTTATTATCTTTTTTGAGAGGAAAACGAAGCGCGGCTCCTCCCCGGAAAGAAACGTCAGCATAACTGGTACGTTCGTTGCGGCTTACTAGGTAGTCCTTGCCGTCACCAATCAGTAACTGCGATTCGGAAGATCTTTTGACATTACCAAACAGATAGGAAGTTTCCAAACCTAGGCTCAGGTACTTACCAATCTGGAAAGCATTGGTAAAGGCGGCCTTATTGACGGCACCACGCCCTGTATAGTAGTAGTAGGCATCGTAAATGGTGCCAGGTACTTTAGCAGTTGTACGACTTTCAAAGTCAACAAAGCTGTATGGTTTCAGGCTGAAGCCCAGTGTCCACTTGGGAGCAGCCGGGAAGGCAATGGCCAGATAAGCCAGGTTGGCGCCAAGGTCACGTTGAGTGGCGGTAGTACTGGCTATTTGCTTGTACTGACCAATCGTACCAAACTCAAATGTTGTATAACGGTTACGAACCCAGAGAGCAGGGTTAAGATTGTTAATATGGATACCGTTGCTGACGCTCGATCCGGCTTCGCCCATACTTTGGCTGGGGGCAAAGGCATCACTGTATGATTCACCAAGACCCAGTACTGAATAGGGCGAATTGCCTAAGCCCTGTGCGTAGAGTGCTGAAAATGAGGTGGAGAAGAGGCCCGCCAGCATAAGCCCGGCGGAGAGAGATTTAATCCTGCTGTAAAGCGACATTGTGTAGTAATATTCGGTTCAGTCCAATCAGTACCAGTTCTGGCACTGCAAATATGGTCGGTTTCAGACGACTTTCAAAAAAAGGTGCGTCGCCGCCGCACATCACCACTTTACTGGCTGGTGCGATTTGACGATATGATTCAATAATTCCGTTCAATTCTCCCAGCAGGCCGTTCATGACGCCGCTCTGCATGGCGTGGGTCGTATTCTTGCCTACCAGCGGAGGTATTTCATCTGATTCGACGAGGGGGAGCCTTTCAGTAAACGAATGCATGGCTTTAAATCGCATACGCAGGCCGGGCGAAATCAGCCCTCCCTGAAAGTTACCGCCGCTATCTACATAGTCGTATGTAATACAAGTACCCATATCTATCACGATCAGGTCCTCGTTGGGAAACAGGGATGCTGCCCCCACTGCCGCCGCTACCCGGTCAGCCCCCAGCGTATGAGGTGTATCATAGTTTTTAGTGATGGGTACCGGTGTATACCCGTTAAGATCCAGAACAGGAATGTCAAGTTGGAGTGCTGCCTGGAATTCTTCCACCGGACGACTCACCGACGAATAAATAAGATGCTGTGGGGGGTAGGAGCGAATGGCTGACACCAGTTCATCAAAGTGGAGCCGCACCCGATACTCAACGAGTTGATCTCCCAAAAACCAACCGATTTTTGAGAAAGTATTGCCAGAATCAACTACAATATTCATAGGTTGGCAAAATTCCTCTTTTGTGATGACAAATGAAAAGCCTCTTAATACAAATACACCATCTGGTATGGGTATTTAGTCAATGATGAGTTAGGCTCAAAGATAGGTAGGAGGTGGTGGAATACGTTATGAGCATGAATTAATTAACATTTTTTAACCTGGCTATGAGGCGTTGGTCGTTTGTTTCTGACTGTACCGATCATAAGTCGGCGTCGGATCAGGTGTAGGTAGTGCTTAGGGCGAAGTCTTGCAAACATTGAGTATGTACAGTAAGTTTGGTTTTTCAAGTGAGGCTGGTTCTGATAAGCAATTCCGGCTATGTATCTGCACATTCTTATTATATACTCTCTAAGTAGCCAGGTAGGAGCGCGAGACTCTGTGTAGAAATGGGCTACTTTCCTGAATAAAAATTAACCGCAAGTAGTGACGAATGAAATTTGATCTGACAGAAGTAAGCAGTTGGCTCAGGACGGTGGTGTGGCGCAATACCGTAGAAGACTACCTGTGGGCAGTAGGTATTCTGGTAGTGGGATTCATGATCAAAAGAGCGCTTTCCCGCCTTATGAGCAAGTGGGTGTTCCGGATATTCCGGAATGACTCCGAGGGCGTTCCCCTATCCGAATTTCTGCGTCTGATCCGGCCTCCCGTTGAATTCCTGCTGGTTCTGCTGATCGTGTTTGTTGCTTTTGAGCGGTTAAAGGTACCTGAAGTGTGGGGATGGTTCGATGTCCGAAAAACTGCCCTCAGGATGATGATCGACAAGCTATACCTGGCGGCGTTGATCCTGGGCATTGGCTGGGGCGGTGTACGGATCATAAAGTTTGTCGGATTGGTATTCGTCCGAAAAGCTGAAAAGACCGAGTCGAGGGTGGATGATCAGTTGGTGCCTTTTTTCAGAGATCTATCTATACTTTTCTTTGTCATAGGTGTTATCTTTATTATACTGGGTAAAGTATTCGAGGTAGATGTACTGACGCTGGTGACAAGTTTGGGTATCGGAGGTTTGGCCTTAGCCCTGGCCGCCCGCGAAACGCTCGAAAACTTGTTTGCTTCTTTTGCCCTCATGCTGGACCGGCCGTTTACGCTGGGTGACTCCATCAACGTAGGCGGCACCGAAGGTACCATCGAAAACATTGGCTTCCGGAGTACCCGCCTCCGCACGTTCGACGGGAGCCTCGTGACTATCCCCAACCGCTTACTGACTTCACAGAACCTCGATAACCTGACCGAACGACGTTTAAGGCGTGCCCGTTACTTTGTAAAAATAGGCTACGAAACACCCTCTGAAGTACTGCAGGATATTGTAAAAGCCATTCAGACCCTTATTGATGAACATGAGAAAACCCGACAGGAGCCGGGTATCGTACGCTTCGATTCTTTTGGTGAAAGCTCTTTGGATATACTCGTTATTTTCTACGTATTGACCCAGGATGTCAGGGAGTTTAACCAGGTGAAAGAGGAAATAAACCTATCTATTATAAAAATAATTGAGAAACATGGAGCAAGGTTTGCATTTCCGGCAAGGGAACTGTATATTCGCAATGAATACAATCCTCATATCTCTGCCGAAGCTGAAAATAAAGAGGGCTTCTGAACGTTTTTCTATCGAAAGCGTTACATAAGAAAAAAATAGGCGATACTTTATTGACATCACGGTTTTTTCGCACTAACATTGCGGCCGATTCCAGCCTATAATTTCCTATCAAGTTTCAAGTTGTCGGTTGCCGATACACACCACCTGTATTCTTATTTCACGAATTAGTTCCAACACGTGATCCCTCAACATACCTGTCTGTTTAACTTATTATTTCTACTATCATAATCAATCATTTATCCTGGTAAAGTTTACTTTACTTCCCATTTCTGTATGCTTACAATTGATGAATTGAACCTTAAACTTTTATCAGAGTTAAAGGAAATCGCGGAGAAGTTTGGTATAAAAGACTACAACAAGCTCACCAAGAAAGACCTCGTATACAAAATACTTAGCCAACAGGCCATAATGCCCGCCGAAGAGTCCACTGATAAGTCAGAGGAAGAGCCGAAGCGGAAGCGGACACGTCGTCCCAAAGAAGCTGCCGATGATGATACTCAGCCAATCGCTGAATCTGCTCCTGCACCTATACCGGCACCAGCCCCTGCTGTTGCTACTCCTGCTCCTGCTAATCTGGCACCCAGAGAAGCCAGAGGCCCCAGGGAGGACAAGAATGCAGCCCGTCGCGGACGTCCTGCCAATAAAGGCGGTCAGCCCGGCAACAGGCCAGCGGCACCTACTTCCAAGGTAGTGGATACAACGGCTGATGTAGGTGAAGATCTGGACATTTCGGATGACTTTGGTACCAATTTACCGGAGGAGGCGCAGGTAGATGTACGTAATGTGACGGTTGAGCCTACAGTATCAGAAAACGGTCACCGCGAAGACGATAGAAACATGCAGCAATCACGTCAGGAAGATAACGAGCGTTCTGCTGCTCCTTCTCAATCCCGTGAGGATCATACCAATAAGATCAAACGCCACTACAACAACTACGTAAGGGAGTTTGACGGACTGATCCTGAACGAAGGCGTTTTGGAAATCATGCAGGATGGTGGCTACGGCTTCCTGCGCTCAGCTGACTATAACTACCTGGCTAGTCCGGATGATATATATGTATCTCCTTCGCAGATCAAGCTATTTGGTTTGAAAACCGGTGATACGGTTAAAGGACAAATACGTCCGCCTAAAGAAGGGGAGAAGTACTTTGCGCTGCTTCGCGTGGAAACCGTAAATGGTAAAACTACCGAGCAGATCCGTGACCGTATTCCCTTTGAGTACCTGACACCGCTGTTCCCCGAAGAGCGTCTCAACCTGAGTACTCGTCCCGATCAGCTTTCAACCCGTATTCTTGATCTGTTTGCCCCAATTGGTAAAGGTCAGCGTGGTATGATCGTGGCTCAGCCTAAGACCGGTAAAACCGTTCTGCTTAAAGAAATTGCTAACGCTATCACCCGTAACCACCCTGAGGTGTTCTTGCTGATCCTGCTGATCGATGAGCGTCCGGAAGAGGTGACTGATATGCAGCGTAGCGTACGGGCGGAGGTTATTGCCTCTACATTTGATGAGCAGGCCGACCGCCACGTAAAGGTTGCCAGCATTGTTCTCGAAAAAGCCAAACGTATGGTGGAGTGTGGTCACGATGTGGTAATCCTGCTGGATTCGATCACGCGTCTGGCTCGTGCGTATAATACAGTCGTTCCTTCGTCCGGTAAGATCTTATCGGGTGGTGTGGATGCCAACGCACTGCACAAACCTAAGCGTTTCTTCGGTGCGGCCCGTAACGTCGAAAACGGTGGCTCGCTGACGATCATCGCTACGGCTCTGATCGATACGGGTTCCAAGATGGATGAGGTAATCTTCGAAGAATTCAAAGGTACCGGTAATATGGAACTCCAGCTCGACCGTAAGCTGTCGAACAAGCGGGTGTTCCCTGCCATTGACGTGATGACGTCAGGTACTCGCCGTGAGGATCTGCTGCTCGACAAGGAGACCCTTCAGAAAGTATGGATCCTGCGTAAGCATATGTCCGACATGAATCAGATGGAGTCAATGGACTTCCTGCTCAGCAACATGAAGGGGACCCGTGACAATGACGAATTCCTGATTTCAATGAATCGTTAAGATATTGTAAATCCTTCCTCTTGATAGCCTCGCTGGTGTACACCGGCGGGGCTTTTTTGGGAAGTACCCGATGAGCAACCTAATCATTAAACTTAACTACTGGTTTGACTAAGAAATGTAATTAACAATAGAGCTGGGTTATAGTTACGTATATAGTATCCACCAAACTAGTTAAAGCTATGAAAAAAGGACACAATCAAGGGAGTAACGATATGCATCGTTCCAAAGAGGATGTAAAGGAAGTGCCCGGACAGGATAGCCACCTGAAGAACAAAGCCAGCGAGAAAATAAGCAAAAGCCGCAACGCCGAAGACGACCAGTCAGGTGGTACCAAAGGGCAGAATGCTATATCGTAAATAGGTAAAGTAAACCTAACACAAAAGGGCTGACACCAGTGTCAGCCCTTTTGTGTTGACCAGCCAGCCTACTTACTAATCTGAATATTCTTATCGCCCAGGTAGTCTTGGATATAAACCATCTTGACTAGTACCATGATAATTACGGCAATGGGAGTAGCCAGGATCAGCCCCAGCAGTCCGGCAAAGGCAGCGATAAAAACCTGTGAAATGATAACCATCGCGGGTGGAATTTCTACCATCTTATGCTGCACCAGGGGCGTAATCAGGTTGCTTTCTACAAACTGGATACCCACGTATAGCAGTACCACATACAGTGCCTGGCTGGTGCCCTGGGTAAGGGCAATCAGAACAGCTGGAATCAGGGCAAGGATGGGGCCAAAATTAGGAATAAAGGAGAGTAAGCCCGCTATAATGCCAAGAGCCAGCGCCATAGGTATGCCGATCAGGTACAGCCCTACAATAGTAAATACACCCACTATGAGCATGGAAAACAACTTGCCGAGCAGCCACTTGTATAGTGTTGAACCCAGTGTGTTGAGTACCTCGGCGGCCCTTGGGCGCTTGCTAAGGGGGAAAAGTAGTACGATGCCCTCTTTGTATAGCCCCGGCTGAGCGGTAAAGAATGCTCCTATAAATAAGATAATGTACATATCCGCCAGCACGCCAAACGTAGCCGAAAACACCCCCATGCTTTTCTGGATCCAGCTTTTGTTAATATCCGATAAGTTAATGTTTTGGGGCAGGTTGTTCAGCAGCGGTTCGCCCCAGGATGTACCTTTTAACTGGGTCCTTACTTTTTCGTACGAGTTGGGGAGGTGTTGACTGAGCTGAGATATCTGCTGAGAAATCTGGGGGGCCAGCAGCCAGACGAGTCCGCCCAGCAGCAGTAAGGTACCTACAATCACTATCCCCAGCGACAGGCCATCCGACAGTTTGGTATGCCTGGTCAGTAGGTTAGATGTACCCCGGAAGTACACCGCAAAGAGTGTACCGGCCAAAATAAGCAGCAGGACATTGAAGGCCCGGGCCAGAAGAAACACCACCAGGAGAAACATGCCCAGCGCGATGAGCCGCCGCTGGGTCAGGTTGGTTTCCTGCTTGTGATGTGGGGTTGTATCGGAATTCATGGGTGGTAAAGCCGTTCAGTTGGTGGATATACGTACCATGTATCTATAAGTATGTAACACCTCTGCCTGACGATTGTTTACCGGCTGCTGCTGTCGAAAGTAGGAGAGGCTGTCTTCGCCGGGCCTTCTCTAATGCCGTAACAGCCTGTAGAAGCGTCACTTTTTGAGGGAAGCTATATTTTTTAAAATGGGCACTTCCGGGGTGGAAAGCTACACTATCCCGACACTGTAATAAGTTTATTATGAAGCAGGAAAGCAAAAGGGAAGCCCCGGCCAGTGCCGGGGCTTCCCTTTTTATAGACCAATATAAAAATTTTAAAGTACCTCTACCGAGCGTTTGATGAATTGGGTCAGTTCGGTACCGGATAGCATCCCCTGCGAGAGTAACGCCAGGTCGTAGGCTTGCTTGGCCAGGGCCTTCTGCTGTTCGGCATCTTCAGTATTGAGGATGCGGGAAGTCAGCGGGTGGTTGGCGTTTACTGATACGGTGTACATCAGCGGCATATCGCCAAACATAGAGCGCTGTCCGGATGAAGCCTGCATGTCGGTCATACGGCGCATGAATTCAGGGAATGTAATGACTACCGGCAGTTCGTCAGTAGGCATCGCTTCGACTACTACCGTGCTGCCCTTGCCGGTCAATAGTTCTTCGAATAGCTTCTTAGCTTTCTCCTCGTCATTGGTAGAGAGTACGCTTTCCAGCTTGACGTCCTTCTCGATCAGCTTGTCTACCGTATCGGCGTCTACGCGTTTGACGGTTACCTTCTCCAGCTTGCTTTCCAAGGCGTTGATGAAGTGCGAGTCAATTACGGTATCCAATACCAGTACATCGTAGCTGCGCTTTTTTGCCGACTCAATAAAAGCATCCTGCTTCTTCGGATCGGAGGTATACAGCCACACCAGGTTATCATTCTTGTCAGTCTGGTTTTCCTTAATGGCTTCGCGGTACTCTTCAAAAGTGAAGAACTTCCCTTCAGTGTTCTTCACGAGGCAGAAATCCTTTGCTTTTTCGGAGAACTTCTCGTCACTGATGATACCGTATTTTACAAACAGGTCGATATCATCAAATTTCTTCTCGAATCCTTCTCGGTCATTTTTGAAAAGCTCCGACAGTTTGTCAGCTACCTTACGGGTGATGTACCCGTTGATCTTCTTCACATTGCTGTCAGACTGCAGGTAGCTACGTGACACGTTCAGCGGAATGTCCGGTGAATCAATGACTCCGTGGAGCAGTTGCAGGAAGTCGGGTACGATATCCTTTACCTCGTCGGTAATGAAAACCTGGCGGCTGTACAGCTGGATCTTCTCACGCTGTACCTGGAAGTCGTTCTTGAGCTTAGGGAAGTAGAGTACCCCCGTCAGGTTGAATGGGTAATCCACGTTGAGGTGAATCCAGAAGAGGGGCTCCTCAGAGAAGGGGTACAACTCACGGTAGAAGTTGAGGTAGTCCTCGTCTTTCAGGTCAGCCGGATTTTTGGTCCAGATCGGAGTAGGGTTATTGATAACCTTCTCCTCAAACTCAATTTCAATGGGCAGGAATTTACCGTACTTCTCCAGGATACCACGCAGGCGATGAGGGCTCAGGAATTCGGCTGAATCTTCCGCTATGTGCAGGATAATGTCAGTACCACGGTCCGTTTTTTCGGCTGTAGTTAGTTCAAATTCAGTAGATCCGTCGCAGACCCAACGAGCAGGCTCTGAATCTTCTTTGTAGGATTTCGTAATGATTTCTACCTGACGGGCTACCATAAAGGCCGAGTAGAAGCCCAGGCCAAAGTGTCCGATGATGCCCTTGTCGTTGCCTTTGTCCTTGTATTTCTCAACAAATTCGGCCGCTCCCGAGAAGGCAATCTGGTTGATGTACTTCTTGATCTCATCAGCCGTCATACCGATACCGCGGTCGCTTACCGTGATCGTTTTGGCTTCTTCGTCTACCTTTACCGTTACCTTCAGCTCGCCCAGCTCACCGTTGAATTCTCCGTAAGAAGCCAGTTGTTTCAGCTTCTGTGAAGCGTCCACGGCGTTAGACACCAGCTCCCGCAGGAAGATTTCGTGATCAGAATAGAGGAATTTCTTGATAATAGGGAAGATGTTCTCCGTGTGGATGCTGAGATTACCTTTCTCTTGTACCACTGATTCCATAATAGTGTCGTTTTAGGATTATATTTTAATTAGAAAAATTTCGTCTTTGCAATACAGCCCGAAAAATTGCGTTCCATTAGCGATTTGCCTCATCCTCGCTGACAGTTTGACAGCCGCAGCTAATACGATCAAGGAATACTGGTATCTGCTCAGGTTTTTTACTAATATTGCGCATAGAGGTACATCCATTGAACTTTTAAAATCGAATCAATCCGGAACCCCTTTGTCATGAAAATGAACTTTAAGAACTTATTTTTAGGTGTAGTACTCATGTCCGGCGTGACAGCCTGTGCTCCTAGTCAGGTACCCTTCACTAATTTTACCGCTTTTACCGAAGAGCTGCGCCGTGATCTTGAAAATGCTGGGATCTCGCTGGAAAAGGTGCAGTTTTATAACGATAAGCCTATAACGGTAAAGCGGGAGGGTATCAACCCGAACGACATCAACGTCAATTCGGAGGGGAGTATCAGCATCCAGAATGGTAAGACTATTCAGACCATTAATGTACGACCGTTTACACCGGGTGTAGTACTAGGTACCGGAAACGGCTCTTTGAACGTATCCTGGGATGATACGCAGCAGGATACCAAAGGAATGCGCTTTAACCTGAATGGAAACCAGTACTACCTGGCTACTACCGAAGACTCTAAACTGGATTACAAAGGAAGCCACTTTGATATTCAGAGCGGCATTGGTACCCGGCTATTTGTTAATAAAGACCTATTAAAGCAGGTAAACGTACAGCGCGAAACCCAGAAGGGGCGCCGTGTGGGTGGACAGTAATGAGTTGCTGCTACCAGATAACATCAAGAAGCCCCGTTCCATCCGGAACGGGGCTTCTTGATGTTTAAGGCCTAATGCTGCTCGGTCAGTTGAGATTGAAAGGCTGCCGATCAGGCTTGATGATCTTGGCACTCTGGATGAGGCCCAGTACCATGAGTCCTATTACTACGGCCAGCGATATCTGCAGGGTAGATATATTATTGGATCGGGCTACGCAGGTATGCGACTCTTTGACGAGTTCCTGTCCAATGACAGACTGGATCTGCGTGAGCTCGTTGAGACGAACGATGGTACGCTGGAAGGTGGCACCGCCTTTCTCCTCAAAGAGTTGCTGTCCGGCTTTCTTATTACCTGACTCGCTGAAGCGAAGTACTTCCTGCTCGATATCGGAATACTCATGTACCCGTTGCCGAAAGGCAATCAGACTTTTGGACTCTTCGTCTACCATGTGCGTCTGGCTAAAGACACTGATAAGGGAGTCTATTTTATAATTATGTTTTTGAAGCTGTACCTCAAGTTGTGCCGGGCTAAGTCCTTCGTCTGATAACAGGTGCTTCTCGACCAGGAGCCGTTTGTTGTACAGGTTCTCCGACAGATATACGATATCTATTGCCGGCATGAGGCGGTCCTGATAGATCGAGGAAAAGGACTTATCTATACCCTCTATGTTATTACGGGTAAGAATGGTACTGACCACTACCACGAGCATAATCCCCCCCAGAAGCAAAGCTGCTTTGAGTTTTTGCTGAATTACAAATGTCCATTTCATAATACTACAGGTATGCTCGTTTTAGAAAATCAGTAGATTTGAAAAATAAGCTTGTCGGCCATTTTCAGGTATTTTATAGTAATAAACACTAAATATACTAAAAGTGTAATGGATCAGTAACAGGAAAAGCTATATGTAAAGATGCTAACGAATAAGTCCGCAATTATTTTGCATTTTCGGCTATCTCCTCCTGTTTAACCAGCTCATATACCTCCTGGTTAAACTGTTTGGTTTCTTTTCTGAACCGGACCGTCAGCCCCGGGTACAGGGTAGTATTCTTTCCTTTCGCGTTGAGGTACCAGCTTTTACAGCCCGAAGCCCACACGGTATCTTTGAGCCTTTGTTGTATCTCCTGATTATAATCCTGCTGAGCCTGCGGCTTGATATCCAGATAGCTGCCCGGCCCGCTGGTCTCCAGGTAGTCGATGTACTGCATGATGTAGTTCATTTGTGATTCCATCATATGTACTACTGAGTTGTGTCCGAGGCCGGTATTGGGTCCAAGTACAAACGCCAGGTTGGGATAGCCCGCTACGGTAGTACCCAGGTAGGCTTCGGCACCGCTTTCCCGCCAGTGATTGATAAGGTTTTGATCCGTGAGGCCGATAATCTTCGTGTCCATTTCTATATCCGCCGCTACGAACCCGGTTCCGAAAATAACCGCATCCAGTATATGTTCCCGTCCGTCCTGAGTTAGTATTCCTTTAGCAGTAAAGCGTTCGATTCTCTCCGTTACAAGATTAACGTGCGAAAGGTTGAATGTAGGATAAAAGTCATCGGATTTAAGTATGCGCTTGCATCCAATAGTGTAGTTGGGCGTTAGCCTGCGGCGAGTTTCCGGGTCCTTCACTTCTTTTTTGAGTTTGCGCAGAGCAGCCCACGTCATAAGCCGGTTGATGGTCTTGTTGCCCACGAATCCCAGGCCGAAAAACTCATTGAGCCAGTAGAAAAATTCGCGCTGCATCCGCTGGATCAGAGGGTACTTACGGAAGGCTGCTTTACTTGAAGACCTCATAGGCTTATCGAACCGGGAAGTGATCCAGGCGGGCGTACGCTGGAAGACCGTAAGCTGGGCCACACTCGGCGCGATGGCAGGTACGATCTGAATGGCGCTGGCTCCGGTACCTATTACAGCCACGCGCTTTCCGGCGAGGTTGTAGTGGGTACTCCAGTTGGAGGAATGAAACCAGGTACCTGTATAGTCAGTCAGGCCGGCTATATCAGGGATGTGGGGGCGGTTGAGAGGTCCTACGGCCAGTAGCAGTACCTTCACGGTAGTAGCTAGCCCATTTCGGGTTTTGACCGCCCAGTAGCCCTCCTCTTTATCAAAGCAGGCTTCTACTATTTCGGCATTGTACCGGATGTGCTTTTGCAGACTATTTTTGGTTACTACTCCTTTGAGGTAGTTAAATATCTCGGGCTGACCTGAAAACAGGCGGCTCCAGTCAGGATTGGGTTCGGAAGAAAAAGAATAAAGAGGGGAGGGGATGTCGCAGGCGCAGCCGGGGTAGACATTGTCACGCCAGGTACCTCCCACTTCGGAGGCCCGCTCGAAGATAATAAATGAATCCCTGCCCGCTTTCTGGAGCCGGAGGGCAGCTACCAGTCCGGCAAATCCAGCACCAACAATTCCTACCTGATACGCTGGCTTCATAATTATAGTGAGTGAATGAATGGTGATACCCGTGGTAGCCAATCATTGTACTACCTAATACAATCAATTGGTACCTCCTTCCACCATCTAATGCAAACAAGTTTGTGTTTACTAATAACGAATAAAACAGCAAAAGTGGTTAAATAAAACTACTGCTACTGGCTGCTTTGGTCCTTATAGGGATTTGTAAACGTTTTTTCTATCTGCTTCATTACTATACGTGAATACCTGACCGGAAATAACCGGGTTACCAGATCCAGCGCCCGGCCATCGGGGCCTATAACGAGTCGCTCCTTTTTATTGGCAATGGCATCCAGTATCAGGCGGGCCGCTTTTTCGGGAGTAGTTTGAGCCGCCTGCTCAAAGTTACTGATCGATTGCTGATGCATAGCCGCGGTAGCTACCGGCCCGCGAGGCGTAGCGTTTCGAACTATGTTGGTCCTGATGCCACCGGGATGTACCGTTGTCGTGTGGATACCCGTGCCAGCCAGCTCCATACGGAGGGATTCGGTAAAGCCCCGAATGCCGAATTTGGAAGTACAGTAGGCGCTCTGGTTAGCCACCCCCGCCAGCCCGAACACACTCGATATATTGACGATATGTCCCCGGTTTTGTTGCAGCAGGTAAGGGTAAAAAGCCTTAGTCATCCGGATAGGCCCCCAGAGATTGATGGACAGGAGCCACTCAAATTGCTCCAGACTGGTGTGTTCAAAGCTGCCCGTAAACAGGCCAACCCCGGCATTATTGATCAGTATTAGCTTTCGGCCGCTCAATCCGAGAATAACCTGCGCCGCAAAAGATTGAATAGCTTCCGGATCGGCTACATCCAACTCCTGAATCTCTATCACCTGTCCCTGTTGGGATGCTAAGGTTTTCGTTTCTCGCAAGCCGGTAGTATCTATATCCGTGGCAAGTATAGAAGCCCCCCTGGCCGCTCCCTGAATAGCAAGTTGCCTGCCTATTCCCGAGGCGGCCCCTGTAATAAGTATAACCGAATCCTGAAAAGTGCTGGATGACATAGTTAATGGATTGATAGTAAAGGAAGATACTAAATTATTCAGTGGAGTACTAGTTTATATACAAAACCAGGTCCTCACCTGACTTAACAAGCAAAGACCTGGTTCACTGTCTGTGGATGGAATTAAATCGATAATTAGGCTATAATTCCGATAGTATAGATGGCTGGTGGCTGGTTGACGATAGTATAGTCGGGTACCATTAGGGTTTGTAGGGGCGCTCTCCAGGTACTGCAATAACAGTCTTATATTCTTCCAGAGCCTTTTTCATCCTTCAGTTCATATCGACCTCCTCATTCCCAAAACTACTATCAAATCCATTAAATTTGTTTACCCTAAGTACTATACGTTTGTTTTTGTTGGTGACGACAACCTATTTATTATCAGCACTGTATCAATCTATATTTGTACATCAACTGGTGCAGTTGTTATAGTTGAAAATCGTTATCATTTTGCCGGTAATCAACTGGTTTCAGATTTCCTTTCTCATCCCGTACATGCGTTTCCATATTGGGGATGATGTCTGTATTTTGAGCCGATGCACAGCTCCAGCTACCGCCCTGATGATGTACTACAAAGGTGAATATATTCTTCCTGATACCCGGGTTTGAAACACCTTCTATGGGCGTCTGTCCCGTAAGTTGCATCTTTGCCTGTACCACCGCAATATGCTCCGAAAGGTACTTTACTCTCGTGAACAGCAGCCTGAGTTTGGACTTATTAAATATAGTACCGAGTCCATAAGCATGAGCTTTTTCAATATCCTCCCTGGTGTGCCACCAAAGCCCCGTTACATTAACGAATTCAGCATCCGGATCAAACAGAGAAGCTAGTTTGGCAGCATCCCGATGGTTCCATGCCTCCATAAATACCTTCGGAATGCTTTCCGGGCGGTCAAGCGGACTATAATCCATTGGGTACTAACACAGGTTTTGCATCAGTGGCCGGACGGGGTCCTGCTCTGGCATGGGGTCAGGATTCAGTTCCGGTATTTCCGGGTCGGGAGATGAGGGCCTTGTTTCCGGTTCGTCCTTTTGGGGCTCCACCTCGGGTTGCTTCCCGGGGGTAACGGGGGCCGGAGCGCCCGGATCGGTAGGGCGAGCCGGATTTTCCTCCGGGCGGGCCGGAGTCTGAGCCGATATATCTTTATAGTTTGGCTTGTCCATAGGGATTGGCATTTAAGATGATAGTATATTCATTACCGTTTACGATAAAAAACTATGCCTTGTTCTCGATCAGGATATTGCTATTGGAGCCGTTGGTGGTCGATCCCGGGCAGAAAACCATCTTTTTTGTTTATATTTTTTTGTGAATACGCCCTCTATTTATTTTCTTGTAAGTGTCAGATATACAAATTGATGTAAAATCAACCGTTTGAGCGGTTACAACTGCTCCTAAAATATTTTTCATAGCATTGCCTGGAACCATCTGGCATAACCTTTTTGAAATGTGATAATTAAGTTAAAAAACTGATTTTTTACAGGAAAAAAGGTGATTTTGACTATATGAAAAGAGTTTGAAAAAAAGCATATTTGGGAAAAGTAAATAAATACATGCTGTGTAAATAGTATGAGAAGATACCCCCACATAACGCTGCTATTCTTAGTGTTACTAGTAGGATGCCGGGCCCAGGCTCAGGACCGTAACTCAAGTAGTCACACATTTGCTATTGTGATTCCCGAAGTAGCAATACTCGATATTGAATCATCCAGCCCCCAGGCCATCATGTTGCAGGTAGCAGCGCCTACCGAAGCCGGTGATGCCTTGACCTTCGGGCAAACCAACAGGAACCTGTGGCTCAACTATTCGTCCATTGTGGGAGCGGCGACAAGGACATCCAGAAAGGTTACGGCTCAGATTGCTTCCGGTACAGTACCTGATGGTATTACGATTAATCTGGCAGCTACTACGGCCACCGGATCGGGGGGCGGAAAACTAGGTCAACCCGTTACGGGAGGGATCATGCTTAATGCCTCAGCCCAGGATCTGATTGTAGGTATTGGTAGCTCCTATACAGGGAATGGCCCGGCTAATGGACACCAGCTTATTTATACCATTCAATCTAATGGAGCGGAAGCCTACCAGAAGCTTAGATTTGACCAAAGTACTACCTTAGGTATTCTGTATACGATTACTGATTATTAATGGAATGTTAAAGAGTATCCCATCCGAAGTAACTACATCTGTTAAGACCTAAAGGTAAGCTTTTAGGTCTTAATTAGTTATAGCGGGTCTGTTGAAGATCTTAATTTAAATTTAGTTACAAATTATTTATCGGCTTTTTTTTGCCAAAAAACTCTCTAAAGATTCAATACATCGAAATAACCCAAAAGCGCGAGTGAACCTGATGTAGCTTTGTTTCATCAAAGTTCAGAAAAGATATACCAGATCAATAAACTCGCGACTAATCATGAAAAAGTTTTCTTACACACTAGTTTCTTTACTATCAGTTTCATTTTTTGCATTTACTGCAAACGCTCAGAGTGATAATAATTCAGCTAATCACAATGTAGCTATCACCATTCCCGAAGTAGCCCTTCTTGATATTGAGTCCAGTACTTCTACGAGTGCTGTTACGCTGGCGGCTAAGCACTCAGGCGAAGCGGGGGATCCTATCAGTTTTACTGGTGTAAGCAATTCGGACCTCTGGCTGAATTATTCATCTATCGTAAGTACAACCAATACTGCACGTAAAATCACCGCACAACTAACTGGTGCAGTACCCGCAGGTGTACAACTAAAAGTAGTGGCTGGAAGCTCTACAACTGGTGGAGGTACTCGTGGTACAGCCGCAGCCAGCGGTGTTGTTCTGTCAGCTACTCCCCAGGACCTGATCAATGGAATCGGTAGTTCTTACACGGACAACGGAGCTAATAAAGGCCATCAGCTAACGTACTCTCTGTCACTTGTAGATGATGCAAATTACGCAAACCTTCGTTTTGATCAGACTAATACAGTACAGGTTACTTATACCATCATCAATCAATAAGAGCTTCTGTTAGAAGAAATATATTTTCGAAAAGAGTAAAAAAAGGCCTAATTATTGTAGGCCTTTTCTTTTTGGAGGAAATAATAAAAAGTAAATCTGATATGGGCTGCTTTTTATTTTCCTTCATGAATTTAACAGGCGTTATCCTATGAAACCCTCTATACTATTTACGCTTTTCTTTCTTATTATTATTGGTTCAGAGGCCTTTGCCAGTGTAACCGTTGAAAACGGACTTACCCATATTTTCAGAGGGAATTGGGGAGATGAACTGACCGGTACCATAAAGCTTACTAATTCCGGTAAAAAAGCAGAACGTATACTGATATTTAAGAATGACCTCGTGCAGGGCTGTGCCAATTCCAACATGTTTGCAGAGCCAAACAGCCAGCCTAACTCTTCGGCTGAATGGATAAAGCTGAACCTGAACGAGCGAACCTTAGCCGCCGGAGAAAGCTACGAAATAGTATATAGTATCGCTATTCCCAAGGACACTACCTTCAATGGCTCCTTCTGGTCATTGATAATGGTAGAGGTAGTAGACCCGATCAAGGAAGAGAAAACAAGCTCCGGCGTTACAATAGGTTCCAAGATCCGCTACGCCATTCAGGTCATTACGGATGTAGGTCCCTACAAGATATCTCCCCTTAGCTACGAGGATGTTAAACTGGAAAAACAGGAAGGTAAAAGTAAAACGGTACAGGTAGTGCTAAAAAACAACGGGCTCTTCGTGGTTAACCCTGTGCTGGTGTTTGAGCTATTCAATAAGAACGGCGACAAGGTAAAGAAGATCGAAGTGCCCTTCCGAAAAATCTATCCGGGTAGCTGCAAGCTGTATGAAGTAGATATTACGGGTATACCCAAAGGATCGTATGACTGCGTACTGGTAGCCGACTACGGTCAAGACTTGTTTGGGATGAACGCCAGTCTGGATATAGAATAAGGCTGGCACGTACTACTAATCTGATACCCAGCCTGCCAGCTCAGAATTTCCTTCACCAAATCAATTTTACTTATCAGAACTTTACAGGTTCAAATTGATGAAACGGTTTCGACTTTGTAACACAGTTCTCCTGGTAGTACTGTTGCTGCTCTGTTTTGGGGCCGTGGCAGCAGCGCCCTTTGAAATAAAACTGGTCAATGCGCCCAGAAAGGTAGCCCCTGATGAGTACTTTACCCTTTTCTTTGACGTCACCAACAACGATAACTTCAGTATTAACCCCAGAGCCAATCTGGTACTGCCCGAAGGCTGGATTGTAGTTACCCGAAAAGAACTTTCGGAAGTAAGCCCCGGCGAAACCAAAAAGATTTTCTTCACACTAAGGCCCTCCAGGAACGCCAGGGTAGGTACCGGTAATATCACGCTCCAGATACTGGTTGATCAGCGGGTGGTGATGGAAGAAAAAGTGTGGCTGGAAATCGATCAGGTACATAAGGTAGAGATCACCCCGGTGGTAGTGCCGGATTTCCTGCGGGAGGGTACCAGCTTTACCTGTGTATATCTGGTGCAGAATTTGGGTAATACCGTGGAAGAGATCCAGCTTTCATCCACTCAGGGATTGATTAGCGGGAGTCAGCGGATTACCCTTGAACCTTATACATCCCACACGGTAAAAGTACAGTATGCTATTCCGCCCAACCTGTCCCAGAAGACATACCTGGTAGTGGACCTGAACGCCCTCCTGGTCGGGGCAGAGCAGAGGGTCCAGAAAAGCCAGCTGGTGGAAGCTTATCCGAATAGTACCAAAAAAAGTGACCCCTACCTGCGTTTTCCCATTGAAGTAAGTGGTATCTATAATGCCGTTTCAAACAATGGGCAGCAGTACACAGGTGGCCAGTTTGATATCCGGGGGCAGGGCTACCTCGACTTTGCAAAGCAACACTATCTGGACTTTGTTCTGCACGGCCCCAACCAGGTCAACCTGCCCCAGTTTGGTAGCTTTGACCAGTACTCTATAGTTTACACTAATTCACAGGTTGCGGTGTCGGCCCTGGACTATACTCTTCAGGTGTCAAACCTTACGGAGTTCAGCCGTTTTGGCCGGGGACTTAAGATGAGTTATAATACGGGCGATATCCAACTTACCGGTTTCTACAGCAAGCCCCGTTTTTTTGCCGATATCAAAAGTACCTACGGAGGCGTACTGACGTACCGTCCGACCGAGTACCTGGATATCAATCTGAATATAGTCTCAAAGAATATGGCGCTGCGTGATCAGCTGGTCACGACGGATATAGCCAGTATAAGTACTAACTACCAGAAAAATGACCTGTGGGTCGAAACGGAAGCGGCGGTCAATACAGCCGCTGGCAAAACAGACGTCGCGGGATTTATGAGGTTGTACTACTCGCCGAAGTGGTTCCGGTTTAGCAGTAATCTGGTCTATGCCGGAAAGGAATTTTATGGCTACTACACCAACAGTACCCTCATCAGCAACTCGCTGTACAGTAAGGTTACCCGTAAAATAATGATCGGGGCGGGACAGAACATTACAAAGGTAAATCAGAGCCTGGACCTGACCATTTACAGTACGCTGCCTTACTACAGTAACTACTTTGGGGAAGCGTCCTACCAGTTTAATTCGCAGAATCAGCTTCGGTTTAACTATACTTATCGCGAGAAAGAGGACCGGGCTCTCCAGAAACAGTTCAATTACAAAGAGAACGCGGCCCGGTACTCCTATTTCCACACGGGTAAGAGGGTGTATGTGTGGCTGGATGGTGAAGTGGGAAGGACTCGTAACCTGATCGCAACCGAGGACTCCGCACCTCGGACAACGTTACAGAACCGGCTCATGCTTAACTACACCTTTTTCAGAAATCTTACTCTGGGGGGTAATCTGGAGTATCTGCAGACCAACCGGTTTTCTACCCAGAATAAGACAGAAGAGTTCCTGTTTTATGGCGCCAATGCGATGATACGCCTGAAGGACTACCTGAGCTTCAACCTGTACTACCGCAACAACTATGCACTCGACGAGCTCACCGAAAGCCGAAACTTCCTGAACTCGGAGCTGATCCTGAAACTAAACGACAGGCACAAGTTGAGCCTGAGGGGGAGCTACGCCACTTTTCCGGGCGAAAACAGACTTGAGAAAAGCTGGCTGGCTACGGCCCGGTACACTCTGCTGATTAATGCGCCCATCAAGAAAGACAAGAGTCTGGGGGGAATCTACGGTAGACTCAGCCGAAAATCAAACGAAAAAATAAGCGGAGTAATCGTGCAGCTAGGGAAGGAAACTACGATCACGGACGAAAGCGGCAGCTTTAAGTTTAATGATCTGGTACCCGGCGACTACTACGTTACCATCAGACGCTCGTCCCTGAAAGTAGATGAGATCGCTGACATACCGCTGCCCTTAGAGGTAAAGGTGAAAGCTAACGAAATTACGGATTTAGAGATACCCGTCATAAAATCAGCATCGGTGAGAGGTATCGTTGAAGTAGGAGTGGCGGTACAGGCAGGCTCGCAGGCATCCGAAAAGAGGTGGGAGGCGGTGGTCTTAAAACTAACCAATAATGAAAATACCTTCTATACCGAAACGGACGCCAGTGGTAAATTCTCCTTCGGTGAAGTACGCTCCGGTGATTGGACCATTTCGGTAGTGAAGACAGGTGCCTGGTCTAACGACTTCACCATTGATGCTGACTACCGACAGGTCACCGTTGTGGCCGGCGAAGAAACCCAGGTGAAGTTCATGCTGACACCTAAGGAACGGAAGATTCATATGAATGGGGGCAAAACCATTAAAATACAGAATAAGTAATGAAGTTATCGATTGGGATGGTACTAGTGATGTTACTACCAATATGGGGGTACAGCCAGACTACTGTAGTAGCGACTTCACATGCTCCGACTTCGATTTCCCTGCCGGTGGTGGCGCTGCTTGATATCGAGCCATCTAACGATGCAGTAGTATTGACCATACCGGCTACGACCGAAGCCGGTATGTCCCTATCCATGACCTCAAACAGCTCAAAGTGGATCAACTACACCTCAGCCATACTGGCCGGAGGAAGTACCCGCCGTATCACAGCTCACGTATCATCAGGGTCGGTGCCTCCGGGGGTACGATTACTACTAAGTGTAAGTAGCCCCGTGGGCGCAGGAGGAGGGTCCAGAGGGGGATCTATTAGCAACCTGGCACTAACCAGTTCAGCGCAGACTATTCTGAGTGGTATAGGGGGAGCCTTTACCGGCAATGGGATCAATAACGGTCACCAGCTGACTTATACATTGGGTATATCCAATTATGGTAGCCTGGTTAAGGCTTCGTCCACGTTGATGGTTACCTATACGCTTACTGATAATTAAAGAGGATATGAACCCGAAGGGACGTTATATATTTATACTGGTGATGTTGATCCATCATATAGCCTCAGCTCAGTTCTTCTCGACTACGGGAAGTTGGGTGGTTTCGGTACCGGCCTCCACCATTACGGAAGCCGGAAATAACTATACGCAGGCAATCGCCAGTGCTACGGATCAGACAATCATGAACCTGGTGCCCGGAACGAACAATGGACAGAACAGGAACGGCATCTGGGATGTGTACATTAGCAAAGAAGACAGTGACTGGGATGGTCGTTTGATTATCTCGGCCCGGCGTACCGGCACCGGTACACCTAATTCTTCCAACAATTCGATTATCGGAGGGACAACCTATACCACTGTTTCTGCCACACCTTCAGCATTTTTTTCTGGGAGAGGAGGGTATAATAATATACCTATACAGTATATGGTCTCAGGGCTGACAGTGCTGATACCCGTAAAAGCTTACACCACCAACATTACCTACACCTTTTTGAATTAATGGGCGAGATTGAATGAGTTGAGCTTTTCCCGGCAGTTTTGACACAGCTTCAGTTCAGCTTCATCAATAGTGCTCATTTTTTCTCCCGAATCCTGCATGACGCATTTTTCGGTAGGGCAGTGGGGGAGGCCCAGGTTATGGCCAAACTCATGGATACATATTTTCTTCAACCTGCTTATAAATTCTTTGTGATTCTCGCTTTCGATTTTAGCCGTGGAAGCAACCGAAGTCGGGCCCGGGCAGTATCCCAGCCCATGTACCCCCCAGTCAATGTACTTCAAAGCCGGTTTTTTGACCTGTCCTTCAGCGTCCTTTTTGGTATGTGATAACTCATTGGGCGTAAGACCCATCACATAGTCCATGGAGCCGTAGTCTTTCTCTCTGAGAAAACGGATAAGGGAATCGGCGCGATAACGGGGAAGCTTGATATTCACAAACGACTCCTGGGGCATATCAATCTCTTCAAGGACGACCACTTGATAGCCATATACGTCCCTTATGGTATGCTTTACTGTATCCAGTAAAGCTTTGTCAAAGCCATCAAATGGCTGTAAAGCCAATTTTTTGTAGGGTGTACCAGTAAAAGAAACTAAAAGTGCTATTAATCCAACAAAAAGGGCGTTTCTCATTTCTCTGTCACAGTGCTACCTCAGCAGTCCTTCCTTTACAATCGGCTATATAGTCCTAAGGAGCTCTATCACCTAACGCCAGTCGGCAGTAGAGCTTCAGGTATTATTGATTTAAGGGATATCCTGTTGGGCAGGAGGGTTAAGTTATTCGTGTATTTCTTTGACCGAAAATAAGTACAGAAAGTTACAAATCCAATAACCCAACCTTTAGATATTTTGCAAAGTTCAACCAGAGAAGTAGAAATAACTGCTAAAGCCTGTTTTGTATATTCAAAAGTATGTTATACACTACTTTATCTGCTTTTCTGTTCACCATCCAGGCCGATACATTACCACCCGGATCCATCATGAACGTAAAAGCCACGGGTGTACCACTCCCTGCGTTGTTTATTACCCATTGGCCATACAAGCGATCCATTCGGACGTAGTCATCTTTTTTGGGGTAGCTCTTGTCATCATTCAGGTTAATAATCAGGTCTTCGTTTCTTCTCTCGGTGCTGAAGCGTATGTACACATCCCTGTCCTTAAATGGGAAAGGAGAGTCGAATGTAAGGTAGGCGACAAAGTTCTGCTGGTCAGTAGATTCGATCAGCTTAGATGACTCGCAGTTATTGATCAGCGAGGAATAAACATCCGGATTCAGAAGCAGCTGTTCCAGATTTTGCTGGGAAGTATTGAAGGTACTTACTGCTTTGGCGGTGACGAATTTGGTGCCTGATTCCTCCCGTGTATACACGGTAATGTTGTTTCTGGTATATTTTTTATTCCAGTCATCGATAGTCGGTGCTATAAGAAAAGCAATAAATAAGAGTGCTTGTATCATGTCTTTAAATCGTTACTTCATTAATTTGTTATATATTATAAAAAAGCATCCGCCCCTAATTGTTTTCTTTAGGTTCATTTTCAGGCAAATGTGTACAGGTGAGAGGGAGAAGTGGAGAGAGAATGAAAGCAGGGGTCCGGGCACGCTAATCAGAGCTGAACCCGTTTATAATTATGGCTTAATCTAGTTGTAGCTAATCAGTAGAACTGAAATTGAGTAGGACCGAAAACTACTTATACTTTATATCTTACAACCTAAATTTGACAATTCTCTTTCCAATGTCCGGACTAAAACATTCAAAAAACGTACTTCTTATTATAGTACTCGCATCGGCCTTCGCTACTTCCTGTCAGGAAAGCTCGCGGGACAGTGAGGAAGAAGCGACTACCGAACAAAACGCAGATACTCTTGGTAAAAATGCTATCTCGGAGCCACTCATTACCGACATGTATACGGCTGATCCATCGGCTCATGTTTTTGATGGGAAAATCTACATTTATCCTTCCCATGATGAGGAAACGGACGTCAAGCCCAATGATGCCGGCGATCATTTCGCAATGAAAGATTACCATGTGTTTTCTATGGATAGCATAGGTGGTAAGGTGACGGATCATGGAGTAGCGCTGGATGTCAAGAATGTCCCCTGGGCCAAGCGACAGCTGTGGGCTCCCGATGCTGCTGAAGCTAACGGAAAGTACTATCTCTACTTTCCTGGAAAGGACAAGGATGGAGTGTTCCGGATAGGTGTGGCTACGGGCAACTCTCCTGCGGGCCCCTTCAAAGCGCAGCCTAAGCCCATTGAAGGTAGCTTCAGCATAGATCCTGCTGTGTTTAAAGACAGTGACAGTTCGTACTACATGTACTTCGGAGGGATCTGGGGCGGACAACTGGAGCGCTGGGTAGACAATACCTACGACACAGCCCGAACCACTCCGCCCAAAGACCAACCCGCGATTACGCCCAAGGTAGCCAGATTAAATAAAGACATGCTGAGCTTTGCCGAGCCGGTCAGGGATGTACAACTTCTGCATAGCAACGGAATGCCCATCTTGGCGGGTGAAAACGATCGCCGCTTCTTTGAGGCAGCCTGGGTACATAAGTACAACGGAAAGTACTATTTTTCGTACTCTACGGGTGATACCCATTACATAGCGTATGCTACGGGCGACAGCCCCTATGGTCCCTTTACGTACAGGGGAGTCATCCTGAATCCGGTAATTGGCTGGACCAACCACCACTCCATTGTTGAGTTCAAGGGCAAATGGTACCTCTTTTACCACGACAGCGTACTCTCCGGCGGACAGACCCATCTGCGTAATATCAAGATGACCGAGCTGAAGCACCTGCCCGACGGAAGCATAGAGACTATAAGTGCCTACCGTACCCCGCAGTAACGGGATCAGCGCTCCATCACCAGACCGTCAAATTCATTCAGCCGGTCAAGCTGAAAGTCCAGATAGCCGTCCTTCCACTTGAAAGGGACGGCTTTTTGCTGCGCCATCGAGAACAAGCGGGTCGGCCGGAAGTCAGACTTCACCCTGAAAGTAAGATCCCGGACCGGTAGGGGGGAGAAGTAGGTATTTCCACTGAATCCGGTAAGGTTGACCAGGTGCAGGATCATACCGTCATCCGTTTTCTTTGTATAGTTGTCGGGGGTATTACGCACATATCGTTGCAGCACTGCTTCCACCCGTTCGGGAGCGTTGGTCTGAATCAGTTGGGTAACTTCCGGAGCTACATAATCAATGACGTCCAGCAGGATGTTTTTGTGCTGCTCGTAGCCGTGCAGGTAGTACAGGCGCCCCAGGTTAATAGGTAGCAGCGCGGCCTTACTGGCAGGGTGTTGTTTTACTCCCATGGCATAGTAGCCGGACGGATCGTGGCCACCAATGATCTCGGGTGGTCCCGGCCGTCCCTTGGTCAGTATGGGGAGAAAACGCTGATCGGATGCTGAAAAATCATACTGCCCCAGGTTAAACTTCCAGAAGAGCATCGACTGCCCGGGGAACCGCTTGAATACCGACTTGTCGTCGGGCTTGAGGTAGTTACCGGCCCCGTCATTGTCTTTCTGGATCATCTTAGCTCCGAAAAGGTCCAGCTGCGCTTGGGGATTGTCAAACAGAGCCCGGTTGGTGGCGATGAGGTGGGTGCCCCGGTGGTTGGCCTCTTTCAGTACCTGTACCGACTCCTGACTCAGGTAGGTAATATCAGGCAGGACTATGAGCCGGTACTTTTTGAGTTTCTCGGCCCGATTCCCCAGTTGAGCATCTTCAATGATATCGTACGGGATATGCGCTTCTTTAAGCATGAGCTGGATGCCGCGGTACTCCTGCATAGGCTCTCCGCTGGGCCAGGCACCCGGTGCTACCACGGCTACCTGCGCCACGGACGTGTAGCGCCCAAAGTAAGGCTCGTACTTTTTGTGGAAGCCGTATACTTTCTTCACGGCCTCAAAGTTCCGCTCGTCTTCGTAGCCCCGCATGTCACCCATGAGGCTAATGTCCAGGCCGGAACCATTGGCTATATTCTCGTAAAGCCGGATGGTCACCTCCTCGGGTTCTACGGCGTTATACCGCGACTGAAACGAGATCTGCTGGATGCTGCTGTTGCTGACGATATGGTCAGGGAAAGACTGTACGGCATTGCTGACATTGTCCGACGACATGTAGGGCCAGTAGGGGAGGCTGTTGGTCTGGGATTCGTGCCGGATAATATCGACGTAGCGATCCAGGTAGGTACAGATAGCAATCTGAGAGTTTTTAGACTTAACCAGCTCGTGCAGCTTCTTCGACCACTCCTCCACGGTATGCTTCTTAAAGGCCAGGTACTTCTGGTACGTCGCATCGGCTTTGTTCTCCTCGGTAGGTAGTTTCTGTCCCTGGCTGTATGCCGCAAAGGCCTTTTGGTCGTATGGGTTCTGATCGATGCCGTGGTACTTACCCTCGTAGGGGTTGTTGACCTGGTAGCCGGGCATATTCAGGAATATACCATCGATCGGGTACTTATCTATGACTTCTTCAATAATCCTGAAAGCTTTATCCTGTACGTAGGGAGCATTAATGGATACTACGTACATATCCGTATTGATGATCCGCTCGCCCTTCGGTGAGATGTAGCACCAGTCCGGATGGGCTTTGAAGATGCTCTCATGCACCCGGCTGAAATCAAACCGTACAATGACTTTGATACCGTTTTCGTGACACTTCCGGACTACATCCCCCAGCATATTGGGCTTCATGTACGGATTAGTATACTGAAAGTCCAGTTGGGTAGGGTAGAAGGCCATGATACCACCGGCGTTGATGATAAGGGTATTGGCTGAGTGGTCGAGCAGGTCCCTGACCAGCGAGTCAGGGTTAAGGGTAGCGGCCTCGTAGGCGGGCAGGTTGGTCTGGATCAGGCGGAGGTTGTTGGCCTTCCACCAGGGTACATCAGCCGGCCAGGTCACCGGTGCGTTAGCACCTTTCTTGGATTGAGCGAGGCACGAAACAGCCCCTAAAAGCATATATAGCAGGTAAAAAACTTTCAGATTCATAGACCGGAACGGAGGTGTGTTGAGTGTAGACTATACTACTTAAAGTACAGGGGCCTCCTACATTACTGATCGGTGGGGCAGGTGTTGGGAATCAGTATAAACGACGGGGGCCTCATCTTTAACTGAAAAGTTCTCCTTACAACCACTTGCACGACCAGGTAATCAGTTAAATAGACTATGAACTACCCACTACTTTGTCTGAGCTTGCTAGTATCCGTTGTGGCTCCCAACGGTCTGGCTAATGCTAAAAATGCAAGTACTTCATTCTCCTTTCAAACCTCTATGAACCTGCCCGTGCCGGATCCGGATAAGCCCGCTGATAAGAAGAAACAACGCAAAGAGCTGTATCAGCTACTGGGCCGACTGCCTGATCGTAACCGGCCTATATCGGTAAAGGTGGTGTCGAGGGAAGAAACGGATGAGATGATCGTGGAAAAGCTGCTGATGGATATCAATGGACAGCAGGAGGTACCGGCTTATTTTACTAAACCCAAGAATAGTACGGGTAAGGTACCGGTGATACTTTTCAACCATTCCCACTTCGGGCAGTACGAGGTAGGCAAGAATGAATTCATAAAGGGACGCAAGGAAATGCAGAGTCCACCGTATGCATTGGCGCTAGCCCGGGCGGGCTACGCGGGGCTATGCCTGGATAGCTGGGGCTTTGGTGAGCGCAAGGGACCTTCCGAACTGGATATATTCAAGGAGATGCTCTGGAAAGGGCAGGTGATGTGGGGCATGATGGTCTACGACAACCTGCGCGCACTAGACTACCTCGAAACCCGCTCCGACGTGGATATGAAACGGGTAGGTACTATGGGGATGTCCATGGGAAGTACTATGGCCTGGTGGCTGGCCGCGTTGGACGAGCGAATCAAAGTATGCGTGGATATGAACTGCCTGACCGACTACCAGACCCTCATCGAGGAGAAGGGGCTCAACCGGCACGGGATCTACTACTACGTACCCGACCTGCTCAATCATTTCTCAACGTCAAGCATAAATGCCCTCATTGCGCCACGTCCGCACCTGGGCGTAGCCGGTAGCCAGGATCCGCTTACGCCGCTGAAAGGGCTGGCTATTATCGACGAAAATCTAAAAGAGGTATACCGGAAAGAAGGTGCTCCCGATGCCTGGCAGCTCCGCATTTACGACGTACCTCACCTCGAAAATGCCGAGATGCGGCAGGATATCATGGCCTTCTTTAAGAAGTGGCTGTAAGCGGATTATAGCCTAGTCTACGAGGGGAGCGGTTTGCTCAGGAGATGTTACTCCGGGTGGAAGCTCAAGAATGCGGATATTGCGGAAATGGATTTCGGCACCTTCTGCTTCCAGACAGATATAGCCTTTCTTGCGTTCGGAGCCCCGGAGCCCGTTCACGAACTTACCATTGACAGATAGTTTTACGGTACCATCTACGCACACGACTACGTACTTGTTCCACTGACCTTTGCCGAGAGCCCTCTTTTCCAGCGATTTACTACGCGGCCCTCTGGGGTTATCCGGGATGGCTTTCATCCCCATAGTTGGGAATAATTCACCGTGTACATAGGCATCGGTCTGGTTGTTCTGCGTGGCCCATTCCAGTTCCAGCATCTGTACCTCTATGGCCTTGGTGAGCGGATCATCCCCAAAGGGAGTACCTTCGCTCCACACAAATACACCCGAGTTGCCTCCGGCCTCCATGTGCTTCCATTCGATCTCCAGGATGAAGTTTTCGTATTGCCGGTCGGTGCGCATAACACCAATGGGCTTGCCCGAGCAGATCAGGGTACCTTTCTTCACCTTCCAGGTTTCGGGAGAGGTATTTACATCCACCCAGCCATCCAGGTTCTTTCCGTTAAAGAGCGGACGAAAGGCCAGTTTATTAAATTCATCCTGAGCTTTTACCAAGCTACTTACAAAGAGCAGTGACAGCACTAAAAGGCCACTGCGGATATAGGTGTAGTATCTTTTCATGATAGTATAATAGAACAGCTACCGGCCTGGTAGCTGTTCTATTACAGAAAAGCATTTTCTCACTATACATACTTGCCTGAGTATGCCGGTACTATCGGCAGACAATCTTGCAGAGCTATTTGTTTTGCCGGTGAATGAGGTCGCTCAGATCACTCGCACGGAACCAGCGGTAGCCGTAGGCCTCCATCGTAATCCGGTGGGTCTTGCCTTCTTCGGCTACGCTTTCGTTGTCCTTCATGAGGTCGATCAGCTTATTTTGGTGTGCCTGGTCCACTTTCAACATTATTTCATGAGCTTTTTCGTCAAAGTTGTGGAGGACCACTAGTGAGCTTCTTTGCCAGGTGTATATCATCCCCAGAATTTTTGGCTCCCCCGTATCCAGAATTTCCCATTCGCCCCAGCCTATTTCCGGACACTCTTTTCGGAGCCGGATCAGGGAGGTCATCCAGTTGAGCAGCGAATGGGGGTCGCGTTTCTGGGCTTCCACGTTCAGGTGCTGGTAGGAATAAGGTCCCTCGTCTATAACAGGATGAATCAGCTCATCAGCTTCCGAGAATCCAGCCTGCGGATCATTGGACCACTGCATGGGCGTGCGTACGGCGTTACGTTCCTTAAGGCTCAGGTCGTCGCCCATCCCGATTTCATCACCGTAGCGGATAACAGGTGTGCCCGGCAACGAAAACATCAGGCTGTAGGCCAGCTCGCTCTGAGCCCGGTTACCAAGCATGGTCGATAACCGTCGCCGAATACCCCGATCGTACAATTGCATGTTTTCTTCGGGACCGAAGCGTGCAAATACTTTCTGACGCTGCTCGTCGGTAAGACGACCCAGGTCAAGTTCATCGTGGTTGCGGAGGAAATTGGCCCACTGGGAGGTCGGGAACAGGCAGCGGGTTTCTTCCAGTGCTTTTTTGAGTGGTTCAGTATCCGCCGTAGCCAGCGTATAAAAAAGGTGCTGGTTGACGTAGAAGTTAAACATCATATGAATGCCCTCTCCTTCATCACCAAAGTACTTTCGGGTTTCATCGGGGAGTACATTGGCTTCACCCAACAGTATGGCGTCACCCTTACGCCACTGCAGAATTCTGCGGAAGTCCCGCAGGTACTCAAAGCGCATCTCGGGCTCTGCGGCTCCCGGAGCGGGTGTCTCTAGAATAAAAGGAACCGCATCTACCCGGAACCCGGCCACACCTAGCTGTAGCCAATAGCTCATGATACGGCTTATTTCTTCACGTACCTCCTGATTATCGATGTTCAGGTCGGGCTGAAAGTCGTAGAAGCGATGGAAAAAGTAGGACTTAGCCTTTTTGTCGTAGGTCCAGGTGCGCTCCTGCACCCCCGGAAATACCATTCCCTCATCCCAGTCCGATGGCTTTTTCTTCGACCAGATATACCAGTCGCGGTGTTTGGCATCCGGGCTGCTTCGGGCATCCTGAAACCAGGGATGTTCATCCGAAGTATGATTAACTACCAGATCTATGATGACTTTGATTCCCCTTCGATTAGCCTGGTGCATGAATTCTACGAAGTTGCCGCTGGAACCATGGCGGGGGTCCACCCCGTAGTAGTCCCTGATATCATATCCATTGTCGCGGTTGGGCGTGGGCTGGAACGGGGCTAGCCAGATTGTGTCAACTCCCAGAGCGTGCAGGTAATCGAGGCGGCGGGTCAATCCTTCAAAATCACCAACGCCATCTCCATTCAGGTCCATGAAGGTTTCGAGGTCGAGACTGTAAAAAATAGAGTTCTTGTACCAGAGATCTTGTATCATAGTTTATGGAAGTAGTTGCCGGTTTCGAAATACATCACCTTATACTATGTTAACTATTCAATAACTATTTTGTGCTTATACACAGGGATATTTAGTAAAAAAGGTTGAAATGGTCCGTCCAATTTGAGTGGTTCGTAGTATGGCTTTTTAGTTTCTGAAACGAACAGGGGGATATCTCACCGATGTGAGTGCAGGCGATATCCAGTCCTCTATGTCCAGTATATTGCCTGCTTTGTCGAATTACCTGTACAGATGGGGAGCAGTAGATAAAGTACCTATACTTTTATTATTTTATTAAATCATAATACTATTGATTGTCAGCTTGTTGTATGCGGATTGTTTCATTTTTATCAGTGGTGACGACTCCAGCTATACGTCAGGAGTGGCAGATGCATGGTATCTATTTTGTGCTGCAGTTCTGTAAATAAATGGATGTTTACTAATTAAATGTGAGAAAGATATGAGCAAGCAAGACGCTGTACAGGCACAAAAACAATTTGGAGAAGCTGTAAATAGTGGTAATCTGGACAAACTACGTGAAGTAGTAGCTCCCAACGCCTTTGACCATGATCCGGCACCGGGACAAGAGCCGGGTCCGGAAGGATACATTCAGTTTTTTAGCAAAATGCGTTCGGCTTTTCCGGATATGAATATACAGGTAGATCAGATGGTCGCCGATGAGGATAAGGTAGCTATTGCCTATACCCTGACCGGAACCCATAAGGGTAACTTCAAAGGAATCGCAGCGACCGGACACAAAATAAGTGTGCGGGGTGTACAGATAGGTCGGTTTGAAAATGGCCAGTTAGTAGAGCGATGGGGTAGTTCTGATGAGCTGGGTATTATGAAGCAGCTGGGCGCTCATGTAGAAGAGCATCATTGATCAAAACCAAAAATGGTCAATGGTAAGACCAACTGCATCAATCATTTTAAAAATCTTATTTGAGTTATGGCTAATAGATTAGAAGGCAAAGTCGCGATTGTAACGGGTGGCGGAAGTGGAATTGGTGAAGCCATTTGTAAAAAATTCGCCAGCGAAGGAGCCAAGGTGGTAGTCGCCGGCCTGCCGGAGGATCCCGTGGAGGAAGTGGCAAGTGAAATTCAACAAAAAGGAGGTGCTGCCGTGGCTTTTAAGGGAGATTTGTCCTTGTGGGCACAGGCACAGCAATGCGTTCAACGGGCCGTGCAGGAGTACGGAAAGCTGGATATCCTGATTAATAACGCGGGGGTATTTGTGGAGACTAACTACCTGACCGACTTCACCGAAGAAAGCTTTGACTACATGATCAGGAACAATGTCAAAACTACCTTCATGATGTCTAAGGCGGCGCTGCCGGAGCTTCAGAAAAACAAGGGGAATATAGTGACGGCGGGTTCGGAAGCCGGAGTACTGGGTATTCCGCAGAACACGCCTTACGGAGGTACCAAAGCATTCAATATAGCCTTTTCGAAGGGACTGGCCGCCGAGCAGGCCGCGTTTGGCGTGCGTTGCAATGTAGTAGGGCCAGGGCCCATTGATACCGCCTGGACCCACAAGGAAACCGGGCCGATGGATAAGGAAATGGAGAAGACTAACAACCAGGCTAACCTGCTGGGGCGCCGGGGTACTCCCGAGGAGGTAGCTAACGTGTACCTGTTCCTGGCTTCGGATGAAGCCTCCTATGTGACCGGAGCGGTATACATGGTGGATGGTGGTATTACCATCGGAAAAGGACCCATTGGGGAGAAGGCCGACGAAGCCCTGAGCCAGCAGCCCAAAGGTGAACTGGACCTGGAGCATGCTATGGATGGGCATACGTCTATTCGTAGGTGAGACTATATATAGCAAGCCTTAAATAGGGCAGGAAGGCCAGCGGATATCTGCTGGCCTTCCTTATTTATAACAGGTGCCGCGATTTAATCCACTTTTAAGTACTGAATACGGTAGAAGTTCGTTTTTCTTTACGACACTAACTATTATCAGTGCATCATACCCTATGAAACAAAATACGAAATGGCTCCTCTTGCTGCTGTTAGGAATGGCAGCCTGTTCTACCACCAAACCAGTACCTTACCAGGCCAAATGGAACGCGCCGTTTAATTATGCGGATGGTCTGCAGCCAGATCAGCAGGACCAAAAGTCCAGACTGAAGTATGGCATAATCAACGATGATCAGTATCTGTATCTGACTCTCAAAACGCAGGACCTGCGTACTGTGCAACAGATCCTGCAGAATGGGTTGCGGATATCCTTCAAACCGGCGGGAGCCCGCCAAAGCGGCCACTCACTCCTTTTTCCGGTGGTAAGCCGGGAAGACCGCAAGGCTATGCAGAAAATTGATGTCGACATCCCTAATAGCATCAGTCTGAATCGCATGCTTGATGTATTTAATAAAGAGGCCTTATGGAAGGGGCCGCTGGGCCAACGATTCATCAACCTGGTTACGACCGATACAGGTCTGCGTTCGCACATATCCGTTAATCAGAATGGTGAACTGTCGGAGCAGCTGGTGATACCTTTTGCCTTACTCGGTATGAACCCCAATCAGGTTTCTACGCTGGACCTGGGTATTCAGGTAGAAGGTGTATCATCCCAGTCGGGCCTGTCACCAAGAATTAGTGTCGGAATGGGCACAGGCATGGGCGGCTTTGGTATGGGAGGTGGTGGTGTTGGCGTCGGACTCGGTACCGGCAACCGTAACGGCACTTCTGATCGTGATGTCAATATTAACCTACAGGTAAAGCTGGCAAACAGTATTGTAGAATAGAGCTGTTGGGAAAGTTGATTTCCAGTAGATTGTGCTCTTTTTTCTACAAATATTGTTTCGTTTAGATCAATAGTGGGAAAGTTAGCTGCATAATTGTGTAACTGAGCTATGATTTTGAGCTAAAAGCGAGCTATATAGTCTGGTATCCTATTTTTAGTAATTGAATTAGAGCAACACAAACATCACTCTAACTCTAATCAACAACAAAATGGGAAACTTGCTGTATACGATAGCCATCATACTCGTGATACTATGGCTGATCGGCTTCCTGGGTTTTGGAAGTTTCGGACTTGGTAATATTATTCACATATTACTGGTAATCGCTATCATTGCTGTTCTTCTGCGCGTTATAGGCGGAGGACGAATAGTCTAGTACAACGATCTTTAAACTGCTGTTATACTGAGCATCAGTAGGAACAGACTACAAAGCAGCTATCCAGGGTACTATCCCGGATAGCTGCTTTTTTATGGGCAGCTTATACCCGGCTCTTTACCACTCCTTCCATTAAACCACGTATATACCCTATCGCAAACAAAGTACCTATGGTACTATATCCGGCGTGTTCGTTGCTGTCGCCGGCCATGGTAGGTACGTGGTCGGGGCGGAGAGGCCCTCGGAACCCTACGTTGTAGTACGCCTGCATGGCCCGGTACATGTCGGTCTTACCATCGTCGTGGAAGGTTTCCTCGAAGTGGTCTTTGTAGCCGCGTACATCCCGGAAGTGAACAAAGTGAATTGCCTTGCGCTTGCCGAAGTACTCAATAGTAGCGGGTATATCTACCCCCTGCCCCTGTGCACCCATAGACGCAAAGCTTCCCTGACAGAAGGTAATCCCATTGCTAGGGCTGGGGTAGAGGTCCAGCAGGCGCTTAAATGCTTCGGGGGAGGTCATGATGCGGGGTATACCACGTATACTGTCGATCGGAGGATCATCGGGGTGGAGGGCTAGCTTCATCCCCACCTTTTCGGCTTCGGGTACTACCGCTTTCAGGAAGTATTCCAGGTTCTTCCACATTTTGTCGTGCGTGAGTTCACCGTACTCAGTGATTGGAGCCTGATCCTGGACGGCATCTATGTCAAAAGCGCTCACCAGCGCTCCTCCCCGGCTGGGGCGATCGAGGCTGGTACGGGCCCAGTTGATGACGGGCATCCAGTTGTAGCAGATAGTATCAATGCCTACGCGGCTCAGGTTCTGCATCAGGGTGATGAAGTTTTGGATCTCCTCATCGCGTCCCGCCAGTCCCAGCTTGGTGGGAGTACCCAGGGCGGGAGGTCCTTCTATTACTTTCAGTTTCAGTCCTACGCTATCCCAGGCTTCTTTGACGGCTACCACGGCTTTATAATCCCAGGGCTTAACATCCGACTGCCCGGCTATACCTGATCCTTTCATACGGGGATTGATACCTCCAACGGCACCCAGTACATTCATCTGCCGTGCCAGAGCAGCCTTCCGCTCCTCGATGCCCCAGAAATACGCCAGACACATTTGCATCCCGGCATCTTTGATAAATTCGTTGGTAGCTGCTGATTTGGGTTTAACCTGGTTGGATACGGTAGGAGGACTGTCTGGCCCTGTTAAGGAAAGGGCGGCGAGGGAAGCGCTTTTCCTGAGAAAGTCTCTGCGGTTGTTTTCCATGGAGTAGCTATGGATCAAAGCCTGTTTCTTAATAGAGAAGGCTATCCCCTGGCTGCTTTACTCTTTCAGGAAAAGTCTTAACAATGGAGGAACTACAGCAAAAAAGCTGGCAGCCCGCTTTTAAATGCTACTCATCATTCTACATATACTACGGTCCCTGTAAACGTCGCAGGCAATAAGTAGGTAATTTTTAAAATATGAATGCTGAATTAGGAATTTTTGAGAAGTGAATGTCTAAATAAACATAAAAAGCCTCCCCGAAAGCACTATGGCTGACGGGGAGGCAACAGGTACTATTCAAAATTAATAATTCAGCATTCAGAATTCCCTACGTAGTAGGACTACCTTCACTGACGGACTTGGTATTGTCATCCGGGTGACGGTCAATGAGCTTGTTGATCGGGTCCACACCGGCTTTGGTAGGCAGGGCGTTCACAAGTACCTTCACTGTATTGTCCTTGCCCGTTACCTTGTGCTTCTGTAGGTACACTAGCTTATCTTTTCCGTCTTCCCCCTTGGTATATACTCCTACATCCACCCACTGGGTACCCAGTGACACGGGCTTCTCGTTACCAGCGCTGTCGGCTACGTACTTCTCCGAGGTGAATTTGAGCGTTACTTCGTACTGCTTATCACCCTTCTTGGTGTAGCTAGCCTCCGTAGCTTTGTTTTCATACAAAGTAATATTCTCAAACCAGTCGGTGATGACGTACTGCAGCGAGTCGGGCGTCTGGGCCTTGAAGTAGCCCAGTAGGTCGCGGCTGGTAGGGTAGCGCTTCTGCTTGGAGTCCGGGCCTGGGTACTGCCAGTCGGCCAGGAAGTTGCGGAGGGCGGTGTTGACTTTATCCTCTCCGATGTAGTCCTGCAGAGCGTACATGATCACTGAACCCTTGTTGTAGTGGATGTAGCCCTGGCCTTCGGTCAGTACGAGAGGCTGCTCCTTCTTACGCTCCATAGCGCGTCCCTGCAGGTACTTGTCCATCTCGTACTTCAGGAACTTCTGCATCAGTTCGGGGGAGAAGGTGTGCTTCATTACCATCAGGGCCGAGTACTGCGATTGCGTTTCGGAAAGCATGGCATTTCCCTTTACACCCGCCTCGGGTACCTGGTGTCCCCACCACTGGTGACCGATCTCGTGGGCCGTGACGTAGTAAGGCATATCCAGGTCTTTCTCCGGATCGCTGATCTTCTGGATAAAGCCAATGCCCTCGGAGAAAGGTACCGTGTTGGCAAACGACTGTGCAAAGCTGGAATAACGCGGGAACTCCATGATCCGGAGCTGGCGGTACTGGTACGGGCCAAAGCTCTTAGAGAAGTAGTCCAGCGACTTCTTCATGGAAGTGAGCATGGTCTCCAGGTTGTACTCGTGGCCTTTGTTGTAATAGATTTCCAGATTGACCGTCTTACCATTCGGCCCCACCCACTTGTCGCGCTTCACCTCGTAGCGGGCTGACACGATAGAGTAGAAGTTGACCATCGGTACATCCATCTGGTAGTGGAAATAGCGGCGGTCGGTACCGGTACTATCCTTGCCGGTCCATTCTTTCTGGAGGTAACCCGGCGCAATGGCAATCTGCTCGGGCTCGGTACCCACTACCATCTGGAAACGGATGTAGTCGGCATCGTCGCCAAAGAGGCTCTGGCTGAGACCCCGCGGGTCGGTTTGCTCCATCATACGCTCCTTCTCGGGGAGCTTGTGCTTGCGGCGGAGGTCGTCGTCACCCAGCTCGGCCTGTTCGGCGTAACCGATGGAGGGGAAGTAGGTATTGTTGATAAAAGTACCGTTCTGCACGACGCTGGTATTGCTACCTCTGGCCTCAAAGCCTTTGGTCAGAAAGCTGACCTTGAAGTTCATCTTTACCGAATCACCTGCGGGGAGGGGCTGAGGTAGCTGGTAGATCGTGTAGCCAAAGTCTTTCCACTGCTGTTTAACTTTAGCTTCACCCCCACCAAAGTTGAGGTAGTTAGTCTTAACGCCATTCACTACATCCTCCTGAATATGAATATCCGTAATGGGGCGATCGGTCTTATTCTTGAGCCAGTAAAAGCCTTCGGCCGAAAAGTCGCGGTTACCAGGGTACAGCTCTACCTTCAGGTTGCTTTCCACAATCTTAGGCTGGGCGAGGTACTCAAATTTCTTGAGCGTCTTTTCGTAATCTACCGCCCACTGCTCTTCTTCCTCCTGCGTACGGTAGGTGTTAAGCTGATTGGTATTGTAGTATACGTAGAAACCGGTACCGGTAAAGGCGACTATGGTTACCAGCGTAAAGGTGACCAGCGGACGCGACAGACGCAGCCTTCCGATACGTAGACGGGTACGCATGGCGGCTTCTGAGCCCCGGACGGCCAGCACCACAGATACCGAAAACAGGATACACACAAAGCTAAACCAGTAAAGCTTCATCCATGAAAAACGGGTGACAAAGTGACCGTACCGATTCATGTCGGAGTACTCACCCAGGCTACCACTGTTGAACATAAACAGCGGGTGCTGGATGCCCATGGCGCCAATGGTAAACGTCACGATGAAGAACACAAACATGAGCGCATAGCCTACAAACTTGTTGTTGGCCATGATCTGCACGAAGAAGGCCAGCAATGTGTAGGCCACCAGGAAGAACAGCGTGGAGGTATAGAGGGTCTGGAAGTAGAGGGGCAGTTCGAAGTTGAAGTACCCATGAGCCGCCTGTACACCCATACCCACCACGATCAGCACCAGCAACAGACCCAGGTATATGATCAGCAGCCCGATGAACTTAGCGACCAGGTTGACCCAGTCGGGTACGGGCAGGGCATCCATAATAAGGTTGAAGTTGACCGAGCGCTCACGCCAGATCAGTTCGCCCGAGTAGAAAATGGCGATGATCAGGAAGAATAGGTCAAACTCATTGAGCAGACCCAGTACATTGGCCGTGATGGGGTAGGAGCTGGTCCCGTACATCTTACCGAAGTAGAAAGCACCCACGATGAGGTTGATCAGACCTACTACCACTATTCCCACAAACGGTACATCGCGCATGATCATACGGGCGTAGAACAGGGCCTGCTGCAGGAGCATTTTCATGTAACTACCCGCGTTAAGTACCTGCTGTGCGACTGGAATGGTAACCGACTCAGGGCGGAAGCTGGTCTTCTCGGCTACCACGGCTTTAGCCTTGCGCCAGCCACTACGTACTACATTAAAGCTAAAGCCCCAATAGGTACCCGCCAGGACCAGCAGCGCGAATCCCAGCCAGATCAGGCGGTTCCAGAGCAGCAGTCCTTCCAGGGGGACCAGCTGGCTATTCTTCTCCGCAGGTGACCAGTACTCGGTGTAGATCTGGAAAGCCCGCATGCCGAAGGGGTCCAGCAGGGCAGCGAGGGTTTTGTTGTCAAGGTCTTCGAGCATGGTGTCGGCTACCTGGTACAGCACCAGCAGAACGATCCCCTGCACGTAGATGACGATGGTCTGACGGCTGAGGGTACCGGCTGCGAAGTACAGCGCCGACTGAATAAAGATACTGGTAATGCCCAGCGTCAGGAACGGCTGGATGTAGTGCCAGAAGTTGAAGGGTAAGATCTCTTTAGAAGCCCAGGAAGGCTCCCAGGGTAGGTACTTCCCGACCGCGAAGCCCAGGATGAAGGCGATCCAGACGGCACAGAACACCAGTACGGTAACCAGGAAGGAGCCGAAGAAGCGCCCAAACAGGTAGGCAAACTTAGATACGGGCGTAGTAAACATCAGGGAGTCGGTCCGGTGCTCAAAGTCACGGAGGACAGGTACTCCCATAATAGCGGACACAATGAACGTCAGGGCAAAGGTCATGATGGTGGTCATGAACGCCAGGTTGTAGGGCGAGTTTTCGACGATCTGCCCACCGGCTACGCCACCTATGACGACGTACTTAGAGGTAACGGCGAAGAAGCACAGTAGGAACAGGATGCCGAAGTAGAGGTAGGTAGCGGGGCGTTTCTTGCGGTAGTCCAGCTCGAAACGTATTATTTCTTTCATCATTCTCTTGGTAGATTAGGGTGAGAGGGTGATTAGATCCGATGGAGCAACTGCTATACAGCTACTGCCTGCCGCCCAAAGATGTGAGAGAAATACACATCCTCCAGGTCACCGGGAATAGCCACGAAGCCATCACCCGGAGCCGTATCCGCCATGACATGAATCACCGGGGTACCTCCCACCAGCTTCTCAGAGATAATGGTGTACTGCTGACGGTAGGCTTCCAGCTCCGCCTTAGGTACCCGCTTTTCCCAAATTTTACCCTCAATATCCAGAAGTGCTTGCAGCGGACTTCCCTTATACAGTACCTGCCCCTTATTGATAATAGCCATGTCGGAGCAGAGTTCCTTCACGTCTTCTACGATATGCGTGGAAAGTATCACGATGGTATTCTCGCCGATCTCACTCAACAGGTTCAGAAAACGGTTACGCTCCGCCGGATCAAGACCAGCCGTAGGCTCATCCACAATGATCAGTTTGGGGTTGGCCAGCAAGGCCTGTGCTATGCCAAAGCGTTGTTTCATCCCTCCCGAGTAGCCTCCCAGGTTCTTCTTGCGGGCATCGTACAGGTTGGTTTTCTGGAGCAGCGCCTTCACTACCTCTTTCCGTTCGCCGCTGTTGGTGATTCCTTTGAGTACAGCCAGGTGGTTGAGGAGCGTTTCGGCATCCACCTTAGGGTATACTCCAAACTCCTGCGGCAGGTACCCCAACACCCTCCGTACTTCATCTTTCTGGGTCAGTACATTGGTATCTCCCAGCTGTATACTACCCGAGTCAGGCTCCTGCAGGGTAGCTATGGTACGCATCAGGGAGGACTTACCGGCACCGTTAGGTCCCAGCAGACCAAACATCCCCTGATTGATCGTGAGGTTTACGTCTTTGAGGGCCTGCACCCCGTTGGAGTACGTCTTGTTGAGATGTTGGATAATCAGTTGCATAGAAGGGTAGGTTGTGAAGGTTTATCAAGTGAGTATTAGTAAAGCTAATATACAAATTAGCAGCCTTAAGAATATAATCTGGGGTACAAGCGGCCTATATAGCTGACCAAAGGCCAACAGAAAAGGCACCGGTTGATGAGCCCCGATGCCTTCAAAAAACAGTATTATACAAGGTGCAGGTACTAGCGCATCCGCTTCATGCTGTTCAGGATCGCGAGGGCGTCTTTCTCGGCCTGTTTGTCTTCATCATCGAATATAATGGCAATAAAGAAGTTCGTTTTGGTGCGTGGGTCCATCATACCGGCAAACATAATGCGGGAGCCTTCCTTAAAACCTTCTACGTAGTAGCCTTTCAATCCATTGGAATTAACGGCGGTAGCTTCATCTATCTCATCCAGCTCCATTTCATTGGCCCCCTCAATGGTGGCTTCTTCCAGGTCGTCCAGGGTAATATCTTCCTCGACCAGTTCCATAATCAGCTCCATGCCCTTGCCGGACATTTCGAATGTTTCGTCGGTATTCTTCTTTACTCTGAAATCGTTAGGTACCGTAAGCTGTAACTTATAGTGCTCCCATTCATAGGTCTTTTGTGCCGTAGCCGAGGTGAGCGTACCTAGCAGTAAGACGCCCAGGAGCAGTGCGTAAGAGGAGAATTGTTTTTTCATTGGAGGGTGATTTGAGTGAAAAATAGCGACCAAGGTAATAAAAAAGCGGACTATCGTAGTATAGTCCGCTTTTAAAATTATCTTTATAAAAGTAACTGATAGTCAGTTAGTATCTCTTGTATAACCCTGGGTGAATGGGGCAGGTACTACTCCGTACTCAGACTCTTGACCGGGTTCATCAGGGCACTCTTAAGTACTTGTATACCTACTACTGTACTGGTCAGTACAGCCAGTGCTATACCTACCTGTGCAAAAGGGAGCCAGTTCACATGTATACGGTAGGCGTAGTCGGCCAGCCAGTCAGAAAGGAGCCAGTAGGCCAGGGGCCAGGCTATCACATTAGCAATAATCATGATCCAGACGTACTCTTTCAGAAAGAGAGTGACGATGGAGGAGACTGATGCCCCCAGTACCTTGCGAATCCCTACTTCCTTAGTGCGCCGGGCTACGCTGAGAGATACCATACCTACCACACCCAATAGTACGATCAGGAGGACCAGGCCCGTAGCCAGGTAGGTCGCTTTTTCCAGCTGGAGTTCGGTCTGGTACAGCTTCTGAAGGGTTTGGTCCATGAAGGCATAATCAAACGGAGCATCCGGGAACAACTGGTGCCATTTCTGCTCGATGGCTGCCATAGTTTGTTTAGTAGTATTGGATGCCAGCCTGAACGAGTAGAAGCGGTATAAGGGCCGGAGCTGGACGTGGGAAATAATCAGGGGACGGATGGTCTGGTGCATAGAGCCTGTATGAAAGTCCCGCACAACCCCCTTGACCCGGAAAGCGGTTGGAAATCCCAAAAACTTAACGGACTGACCTTCGGCCGCCTCCGGGGTTGGGAAGCCAAGGGCTTTGGTAGCGGCCTCATTAAGAACCAGACTGGTGGAGTCCAGAGCGCCCTGACTATAGTTAAAAAAGTTGCCTGCCCGCATAGGTATCTGATAGGTTTGGGCATAGTTCTCGTCAGTAGTCATGATAAGGGCACTGACGGACTGCGTAGAATCCCGGCCTTCTGCATAGATACTGGCACTATTGCCTACATTCCCATTTGGAATCTCAAAGGATAGGCTGACCGACTGTACACCGGGTATTATGGCCAACTGTTCACGTGCGGCCTGCATCCGGGTTACGCCTTCGGCAGACCAGGTACGGGGTAAGGAAGATACCGTTACAACGGCCTCTTTCCGGAAGCCCAGATCACTGTTGAAGAAGTAGGCGATCTGGCGGGATACAATAATGGCGGCCACAAACACCACGATGGCGATGGTGTATTGTACCGTTACCAGTGCCCGTCGCAGGATCACACCAGCCGCGAACTTTCCCTCGCGTACGGAGTTTCCCTTGCTTTTCAGCGAGTCTATCGACGAGTAGGCAGATAAGTACAGAGCCGGATAGCCGCCTGCCAATCCACCAATAAGTAGGATAAGCAGTACCATCATCCAGCTGTAACGCCAGGGAATATCAGCTATGGCTAGTAGCGGCTTACCTACTACTTCACCAAACAAGGGTCGGAACAGAAAGTAAAGACCAACAGAAAGAATAGCGGCAATCAGTGTCAGTACCAGGGCTTCTGTAAGGAACTGCGCCGTAAGTTGCCATCTCAGTCCACCTAATGCTTTGCGGACACCAATCTCACGCAAGCGGGAGGTAGACGTACCAATGGAGATATTGACAAAGTTAACAATAGCCATCAGCAGGATAAACAGCCCCACCGCCATCAGCGTAACGATCATCTTGCGGACTAGTCCGTTGTTACTTTCCAGGTAGTACTCCGAGAGTGGGGTGACGTAAGCCGTCAGATTCTTTTGAATGTCGGGAGTAGCATTGGTCCTGATGAGTTGGGCCAGTGGCTGGTCCAGATCCTGCGGATTTACCCCCGGCTGCAGCTCAATGTAGTTGACGATGTACGGATTGAGCCAGGAGTCCATACTGGCACCAAAGTAAGGTAGGGCCCCCATGCCCATGAACACCTCGTTGTCCTCGGGGAGTAGTTGTGATACCGAGTTGGGAGGCAGAGGTTTAAGGATACCCGTTACTATAAACTCCCGCTTGCCTGCCTGCGGCGTCTCAACTGTCAGTGATTCGTTGAGTACATCGGTCCTGCCAAAGAATTTCTGGGCTTTGGTAGCGGTGATGACTATAGCGTTAGGGCCGGTCAGGGCAGTGTGTGGGTTACCGTGCAGGAGGTTAAATCCGTACATCGTTAGTAGGGTAGAGTCCCCGATCTGGATGGATTCGCGGAAGTGGTTTGCTCCTTTTGAAATGGTCGCATTTACGCCGTGGAAGCGGTAGTAGTTAGCCACCAGGCTGGGGTACTCTTCTTTCAAGGCCGGACCAATGGGGGCCAGGACAGTTATGTCCATTCCCATGTTCTCCTGCCTCCAGCGGCTTTGTACCAGGTACTGCTGGCTGGCGTTTTTCAGCTGGCGGTTCATCTGGTACTCACCCCAGATATAACTCGCTATGAGTAAGGTAAACGTGATGCCTACGGCCAGACCGGCAATGTTCAACAGAGAGTAGAACTTACGCCGCAGCAAATTACGCCAGGCAATTTTGAAGTAGTTTTTTATCATGGCATTTTAGGTTTAATATACAAAAGGAGGAAAGTAAGAGCTGTATTAATACCTACGGTATTTTTCTGCTTTCCTCCCGCGCGGCAGCCGCTTTTCTACTTTAATCTGTTTTAATAGCTTTTACCGGATTCATCAGGGCGGCCTGGATGCTTTGGTAGCTTAGTGATAAGATACCTATACCTACTGCCATGGCCCCGGCCACTACATATACCCACCATTCGATAGATACCTTATAGACAAAGTCCTGCAGCCATAGGTGCATGATGTACCAGGCGACGGGTGAGGCAAGTACAATGGAGATGACTATTAGTCGGACGAAGTCGCGGGATAGCAGCCCCACGATACTGCTCACCGAGGCTCCCAGTACTTTCCTAATGCCAATTTCCTTGGTACGTTGTACCACAACCTGTGATACCAGGCCATATAATCCCAGGCAGCAGATCAGGATAGCCACGATGGTGAAGGTGTTGATGAAGCGGGAGATGAGGGTTTCGGTTTCGTAGAATTTTGCTACCTGCTCATCCAGAAACTGATACTCCAGTACTTCATCGGGATAAAGCTGCTGCCACACCCGGCGTATATGATCTAATGTACCGGCCGGATCTTGTCCAGTGATACGAATACCCGCGCGTTCAAACCAATCAGACTGGCTGGCTATAAAGCAGGGGGCAATCTCTTCCCGTAGCGATTTCTGATGAAAGTCTTTGACTACCCCTACGATGGGGAGGGGCGTGGCCGATAGGTAGTACTGCAGCTTTTTGCCCAGTACCTCTTTTGGGTCCTGATAGCCCAGTTTGTGGAGCAGGGCTTCGTTGATCAAGTACTCCCGGATGGTATCGCTGGGCATAATATTACGACCTGCCACTAGCTGGAGGCCATAGGTGGAGAGGTAGTTGGCATCAGCCAGCCGGTCGCGTACCGGATAGGTAGCCCATTCGGAGCTGCCGTTGAATTTGAAGGAGCCGCCAAACTGCTGTTCACTGGAAGGCGGGCGGTGACTAAAACTGACCGACTGAATGTCGGGTTGTTGCAGGAGCTGCTGCCGGAATGCTTCGCGGTTGCCTTTTTGTTGATTGGGCAATGTCACTACCACCACATTATCCTTTCGGAAGCCCAGGTCGGCATTTTGAATGTACTTTATCTGATTAGCCACTACCAGCGAGCACAGAATCAGGACGTGACAAACCGCAAACTGACCAATAACCAGAACGCTCCTGACGGTAGTACTACTGACCGATGTGGCAGGAAGCTGGCCCCGCAGGATAGTCCAGGGCGAGAAACCGGAAAGTATCAGTGCCGGATACCCACCGGCAAGCACTGTAACTACACCTAGTAACAGCCCCAGAAAAACCACCATCTGCCAGTCAACCCGGAAGGCTAGCTCTACCTGCGCCCAATCGTTGAATACAGGCCGGGCCACCAGGACCAACAAGAAGGCAAAAGCTGTAGATAGGAGAATAATAATGGCTGATTCGAGCAGGAACTGCCCAACCAGCTGACGACGTGAGCTACCCAGCGACTTGCGGATACCTACCTCCTTGCTACGACGAATGGCCTTTACGAGAGTCAGGTTAATGAAGTTGATACAGCCGGCAATAATTAACAACAGACCTACACCTGCCAGGGACCAGAGCAAGGCCGGGCGAATGGTATCGCTACTCCGCTGTACATCGTAGTGAATGTCACTCAGCGGCTGTACATTGAAGCGAAATATGGCCGCATCAGTCCCGTAATGCTTTTTTGAAAGTACCGGGAGTGACTGTTCAAGTCCGGCTAAGGCACCCGGCGATTTGAGGGTGACGTAGAGTCGGTTGGTACTGTTAAGGTAGTACCAGTTCGATACTTCGTAGTCAGGATTCAGATTCTTAAGCGTAGCCATGGAAATAAATAGACCCACATCCGTATCAGTCATGGGAGGTGGATCGGCCACCAGACCCGTTATCGTTACATCTACCTTATTATTTAAGGTCAGCACCTGTCCTATGGGATCAGTATCCCCAAAGTACTTGCTAGCCTGTGACTGCGTCAGTACTGCCGTATTGGGTTCACTGAGGGCTGTATTGGGCTGGCCATGCAGCCACTCATAATCCAGTATCTCAAACCATTCAGGCTCCACCAAGGCAGTACCCTTGTATTCACGGAAGCGCAGTGGCTCGGAACGTCCTGTTCGTCTTGCCGTGACGGTCAGTTCACGATTCATCATAAAAAACGCGGCCTGCTCTACCTGAGGGTACTCGGTACGTAGTACCTGAGCCATGGGAAGTGGGGCTTCGGGATTATACTCAACGGAGCCATCTTCCAGGTACAGATCTGTATTGATCCGGTAGGTGCGCTCCAGCTTCTGGTGGTGGCGGTCAGTACTAAGGTGATGCCTTAAAAACAGGAAGATAAGTATACCGGCAGCCATACCTATCGAAAGACCCACTGTGGTTAGTGAGGTATAGCTGCGATGGGCCAGCAGGTTGCGCCAGGCTATTTTGAGGTAGTTTTTTAACATAATGCATCTGTACGTTGAATGGCGATTCAAGGTACAGACAATAGTGATAGGCAGACTGTTAAAAAAAGTTAAGCCTTAAGCACAAAGCGTATCTTCAGTACTACCACATTATATCAAGGTGCCTAAGGATTAGGGGCGGAGATTTGGAAAGTTGATTCGATGGCTCAAAATTAGTTGTTGGAGGAGCGAATCCTGAAACGGAGTAATGACCACAGAACCAGGTACGATACGCTGATCAGCAATCCGAATTCAAGACTTAGTAGCATAGCTGTACGGTCCGTCAGTCCCATCAGCAGGGCTTCAAATAGCTCTGAAGGATTATGCAGGATATCCCAGCTGTTCCAGCGCCCAATACGTCCCAGGAAGATGCCGAATCCGGCCAGAGGTATGCTTACCGCAAACATGGCAATCGCCAGAAAGCGGGGAAAGGTACGGTGCCAGGTACGGTGTATCCAGTACAACGATACCAGTCCATTGATCATACTGACCTGTGCGTAGTAAAAGAGCATGATCACATCGTGCCAGGTGAGGTCTCTCCCGTAGTCAACCGACAGGTGTACCAGGTCGGTAATCATGTAAGGAGCGTTAGGGAAGAATAAGAGCCAAAGTATACTCAGAATACTTATTGTCAAGGGCAGTTTTCCGAAACGGCTGCTGAGGACATCTGCAATGAAAGCTGTAACAAGCGGTACCCAACTCAGAAACAGGTTCCAGTCCAGTGAGAAGTCAACGGGTGCGTTGAACTGGATCCTGATCAGGTGAAATGCCAGAGCCGCTGAACTCAGTACCAACAGAAGTAACAGCGGGTACAGACCAGCCAGCGTGATGATAGGAGGATCGGAAATAAATACCCGATAGCCGAATCTATTGAGTTGTAGTATAAGGTATTTCAACTGCCTGCTTATTTATATGTTAGAACATACAAAGCTATAAAACGTATAATAAACCTGTACAGGTTTATAAGTCAGGTTAATTATATGTTATTTTATATAAGTTGTTCTTATTGTACCCAAAAGAATACTAATGCCTCGATAGAACTAATTGTTCATGAGGAAATTAGCCTTTGGTGTGAAGTGTGTGGGAGTGAAGACTTAAAGGAGAAGCGGGGACCCGTTATACTGATCCCCGCTTTATAATTGCCTGTAAATAATTAATTTACAGTACTTTTACAAGTTACTTTCCTGTACAGGGGTAGTAGCATGTACTTGTGAATCGTTAGGCTTTTGAGACTTCTTCCGAGAGGACTTACGGCGCCGTGACTTATTTGCTTTTGGTGCCTGTACGTCTCCCTCGGCCACCACACTCTGAGAAGCAACGGGGGGCGTAGCCACTCCCTGATCTTTCGGTGGACGGGGCGTTTTGTTCCGTGGGGTACTGCTTCTTGTATCTTTAGAAGTCTTCTTCCGGTTCTGACCCGCTCCTCTGTTGCTTTTAGAGCGACGAGGGTCATACTCGGGTGATTCACCTAGTCCCAGCTCCTGAGTAATGGATGTCTTTTCTACTTCACGTTCCAGGAGCCTTTCTATCCGCTGTACGTAGTGCTGGTCCTGATCAGTGATGAATGTGATGGCAGTACCGGTAGTGGCAGCCCGGGCCGTACGGCCTATCCGGTGAATATAATCTTCCGGATCGCGGGGTACATCAAAGTTCACTACGTGGCTCAGGTTATCGATATCTATTCCTCTCGAAAGTACATCGGTAGCTACCAGGATCGGGAATTTACGATTCTTGAAATCCCGAAGTACAGCCTCCCGCTCCGACTGGTCTGAATCGGAGGAAATACCCCTTGCCTCAAATTTCAATCTACGCAGTGCACGTACAATGGTGTCGACCGAAGACTTACGTGATGTAAAAAGTACCATGCTTGGGTTATCGGCCTTTTTGAGCAGATGAGACAAGAGGGGTAGCTTTTGTTGATCATACGCCATGTAAAACTGCTGATCAATACCTTCGGCCGGTTTTGATACCGCCAGGCGGATCTCTTCCGGATTTTGCAGAATGCGCTTGGCCAGTTCACCAATCTTGGGAGGCATGGTAGCCGAAAACATAAGGGTCTGGCGCTTTTCAGGCAGGAAGCTCAGGATCTTCATGATATCGCTCAGGAAGCCCATGTCAAGCATCCGATCAGCTTCGTCCAGGATCAGGTGCCGTAGCTTATGAAACTTAACGTATCCTAGCTGTAGGTGCGCGATCAGTCGGCCGGGCGTAGTGATGATGATATCAGCTCCTTGTGTTAAGGCTTTTTTCTGCTGGTCCCATTCCGGGCCTTTATTACCCCCATATACCGCAATACTGGTAGCTCCTACAAAGTAGCCCAGGCCTTGTACCTGTTCATCGATCTGTTGGGCCAGTTCCCGGGTAGGGACCAGTATCAGCGTACTGATATGTTCCTGCGGATTTTTGGCGATCTCATTCAGGATCGGAATAAGGTAGGCAGCCGTCTTGCCTGTGCCCGTTTGAGCACAGGCAATGAGGTCTTTGCCTTGGAGGATGCGTGGAATAGCAAGTTCCTGAATAGGGGTTGCTTGTTTGAAACTCATGGAGTCCACGGCGCTTATTAGATCGTCGTGGATATCTAAATCTTGAAAATGCAAAGTTCAGCTTTTTTATATACTACATGGCTGACCTTATACTCTCTCTGGTCAGCAAACCGCTTGATTTCTACAAATATACATAATTATTCTAAGAATATAAAATCAAACTTAATCCTGGTTGATACCAAACAAACAGGATGAGCCACTGGTGATATGCATAATAAAGTAAAGCTACCGCTTGATAAAAACCGGAGGGTAGATTCGTAACTGTTCCGGATACGAATTAACTTACAATTGGTACTATCCTTACATCCTATTTATTACCACATGCCTTTCTATAAAGATCTGGTACTGGCCAGCAAGGTGGAGACCGAGCTTGACAGACTGAAAAAGTCAGACCGCATCCGAATCGTCAAGGGGCTGCTCAGGCTGAGGGCTGGCCTATCTACCTCCGTACCTCAACGTACCCAAACAGAGAGTCTGCTCCTGGCTACCTGGAATATTCGTGAACTGGCACCGACCAATAAGGGAGGAAAGCGAACCATGGACTCGTACTTCTTTATTGCCGAGATCATCAGCTATTTTGATCTGGTAGCGGTACAAGAAGTACGTGATGATCTGACGGCGCTCCAGCAGGTGATGCGGATACTGGGCAGTGACTGGCAGTGTGTGTTTACTGATGTGTCAGCTTTTGCCAACGGAGGTAATCAGGAAAGAATGGCTTTTATTTTTGACACCCGGAAAGTCAGGCTAAGTGGCCTGACGGGTGAAATAGTACTTCCACCTCGGCTGGAACAGAAGCAGTTTGCCCGGACGCCCTTTATGTGCGGTTTCAAAGCCGGCTGGACTGACTTTGTATTGGCCACTGTACATATTTATTACGGTCAAAGTACTCCTGATGATCCCCGGCGTCTGCAGGAAATTACTGATGTAGCTAATTTTATCCGGGACCGTAGTGAAGAGAAGTATGCTCACACCCGTAACTGGATCCTGCTGGGCGACTTCAATATCTTTGCGAAGACGGATGCTACCATGAAGGCTATCGAAGAGGCTGGATTCAAAGTACCAGATGCCTTGGTCAAGAACAAGCTGACGGGCAGCAATGTCAAAAAAGACAAGTTCTATGATCAGATCGCTTTCAAGGTAGATGGTGAAGAGTTCAGAGCCAAAGAGCGGGCCGGTATTTTTGATTATTTTGAGTATGTATTCAGGGAAGATGAGGCAGAACTCTATACACCGCTCATGCCTGCCAACGCATCGTACGCTACCTGGCGTACCTTTCAGATGTCAGATCACTTGCCTATGTGGGTAGAGATCAAGATTGACTACTCCTCAGAGTACCTGGAGAAGAAGCTAAAAGTACTGGAAGAAGGAGCCTAGCAACAACAGGGACGGACATGGCATAGGTTTTTAGAGGTTGTAAAGCTTATCAAAGTCTTTAACAACTTCAGAACCTTATCTGCTATGGCCCAAAATAATACTGAATCCAGCTCTTCTTTAGGCCGAACCCTGGGATGGGCGGCCCTGGGTGCCGGCGCCTTCATGGCTGCCAAGGCTATCTACAATGAATTTACCAAATATGATCTCAACGGAAAAGTAGTACTCATCACGGGAGGCTCCCGGGGGCTGGGTTTGCTGATGGCCCGTCAGCTAGCGGCCAAAGGTGCTAAGCTGGTGATTTGCTCCCGTACTGAAGAGCAGGTAGAACGCGCCCGTCAGGAACTGGAGCAGAAAGGGGCCGAGGTACTTGCCCTGACCGTAGACGTAACCCGTCAGGAAGAAGTAGAGGCTTTGGTTCAGCGGGTCATCGGGCACTACGGCCAGTTGGATGTACTCATCAACAGCGCCGGTATTATCATTGGTGGTCCTCAGGATACAATGGGTATAGAAGAATATGATTACGCCATGAAGACCCATTTCTGGGCTACCCTTTATACCATACTGGCGGTGGTACCTCATTTTAAAGAGCGGGGCGGTGGCCGAATTGTGAATATTACCTCGATCGGTGGGAAGATATCGGTTCCCCACCTGTTGCCTTATTCGGCCAGTAAGTTCGCACAAGTGGGACTGTCGGAGGGGATGCACAATGAGCTTAAACAATACAATATAAAGGTAACTACCGTAGTTCCCCACCTGATGCGTACCGGTAGTCCGCGCAATGCTTACATCAAGGGTGATCATGAGGTAGAGTACGCCATTTTCAAGTTTCTTGATTCTTCTCCTTTATTTTCCCAGGATGCCGAAGTCTCGGCAAGGTCTATCATTAAAGCCCTGGAATACGCTGAACCAGAGGTAATTCTTACCGTTACGGCGCGGGTAGCTACCTTCCTGCAAGGGCTTGCTCCCGGTTTCCTGAATACCACTATGGGATTGGTAAATCAGTTCCTTCCTGATAATGTGGAGGGAGGCGATCAAACTAAGCGCGGGTACGAAAGTGAAACCGAGACATCCAGAAGTTCGGTCAATACACTGACTGATCAGGCTGCCCTTAAGAATAATGAGTTGTAGCAACTGGCACGTAATTTTTAGTAGTAAATAATTACAGAAGTTGCTCCTCCTGTTCCTTTCATTTTAGTCTACCTCTTTAACTCTCTGACTGGGGTAGAGCTGTTTCATTCTTTGGAGTGCAACCGATCGACTTGCAAAGCCGGTTAAAAACATTAATACATCGTGAGCAGACCATACGTTATTTCAAAAAAGGCTGATTCCTTTTTTTACAGTATTTATGATGCAATTCTTTTTATCGGACGCTTCTTCAAGGAAGCAGTCCAGCCTCCATATGAGTTTCAGGAAATAGTAAGGCAATGCTACGAGATTGGGTACCGATCACTGCCGCTTATCAGCCTCACCGGATTTATTACAGGTATTGTATTTACCAAGCAGTCGCGTCCCTCACTCATTGAGTTTGGGGCCGCTTCGTGGTTGCCGTCGCTGGTAGCCATTGCCATCGTACGTGCCCTGGCTCCCCTTATAACTGCCCTGATCAGTGCGGGTAGGGTAGGGTCCAGTATTGGTGCTGAGCTGGGCTCCATGCGTGTTACCGAACAGATAGATGCCATGGAGGTGTCGGCGGTTAACCCTTTCAAGTTTTTGGTGGTGAGCCGCGTGTTGGCAACGACTATTACCATCCCGATACTGATGCTCTACTGCGCTCTGGTGGGTATGCTGGGGGCCTTTCTGAATGTATCTCAAAACGAGGAAACCAACTTTGTGGCTTTCTGGGAGAGTGCTTTTGACCAGATTACCTTCCTGGATGTATGGGCCTCCGTCATCAAGGCTATCGTATTTGGTTTTACCATTGGTATCGTAGGTTGTTATAAGGGATACTATGCTAATAAAGGAACCGAGGGAGTGGGCAAAGCGGCCAACTCGTCGGTGGTGCTTTCCATGTTCCTGATATTCATAGAAGAGGTAATAATAGTACAGATTGCCAACTCCATCCGGGGCTATTAGATAATCTACTGTATGCAAAAGGATAAATCATATATAGATACCAGTAAAACCGTCATTGATATCAGGGGGTTGTACAAGTCATTTGGTGACCTGCATGTACTGCGTGGCGTGGACCTGAAAGTATTCAAAGGAGAAAACGTAGTGGTGTTAGGGCGATCGGGTACTGGAAAGTCGGTTCTGATAAAAATTATTTCCGGGCTGCTCATGCCGGATAAAGGGAAAGTAAATGTACTGGGGAGGGATGTAGACCAACTGGACCGGAAACAGTTGATGGAGCTACGCCTAAAGATAGGTTTCTCTTTTCAAAATAGTGCCCTCTACGATAGTATGACTATTCGGGAGAATCTTGAGTTTCCGCTCGTCCGGCATGTAAAGAATCTGAGCCGGGCCGAAGTAAACAAGGAGGTGGAGTCCGTACTGGAGGCGGTTGGTTTGTTACAGACCATCAACCAGATGCCTTCTGAACTCTCCGGTGGACAAAGAAAAAGGATCGGCATAGCCCGTACCCTGATTCTGAAACCCGAGATCATGCTCTATGATGAGCCCACTGCTGGTCTGGACCCCATTACTTCAATAGAAATTAATGAACTGATCAACGAGGTACAGGAGCGGTATCATACCAGTTCTATCATCATCACCCACGACCTGACCTGTGCAAAAATAACCGGTGACCGTATCGCCATGCTATTTGACGGACAGTTCCTCCGGGTAGGTACTTTCGAAGAGGTATTTGACACAGACGAAGAAAGAGTCAGAAGTTTTTACGACTATAACTTTACAGAATAATATATATGGAATCCAATAAAAATAAACGTGCAATAAAGGTTGGGATTTTCGTTTTTTTGGGTCTGGTGGTACTGGTGGTAGGGGTACTTGCCATTGGGAGTATCAGAAAAGCATTTGGACGGAAAGTGACTGCCGTTGCCATTTTTGGTGATGTGGAAGGACTACAGGCCGGAAATAATGTGTGGTTTTCAGGGGTAAAAATAGGTACTGTCCAGAAAATCAGTTTCTATGGCAAGTCTCAGGTAGAAGTGACTATGAATATTGAAGAAAAGTCGCAGGAATACATTCGGCAGGATGCTAAAGCCAAGATAAGTACGGATGGACTAATCGGAAATAAGATAGTAGTAATCTATGGAGGTACTCCTACCGTACCTCCAATTGAAGATGGAGCCCGACTAGCCGTTGAACAAACGGAAGGTACTGAGCAGATGATGAAAACCCTGCAGGAAAACAACCGAAATATTCTCGCTATTACGAATGACTTCAAAGCCATAAGCGCCCGTATTCGTGAGGGGGAGGGGACCGTAGGTAAACTTCTGAATGATGAGACGCTGTACCGCGATCTGGAAGCCACCATGGCTCGCTTGCAGCGGACTGCCGACAATGCCCAGACTATGTCAGCTTCGCTGGCTCGCTTCACCTCCAAACTAAATCAACAGGGCAACTTTGCTAATGAACTGGTAACGGATACTACCATGATGCCTGACCTGCGGGTAGCGATGGATCAGGCCCGCGAGACCCTTTCCCAACTCAGCGAAACGGCTTCTACGGCAGATGCCATGGTCAACAACCTGAAACAGACCAGCGAAAGATTAAAGACTGACACCGACAGTCCGGTAGGAGTAATGCTGAATGATCAACAGGCCGCTGCCGACTTACGCAGCACGCTTGATAACCTGAATAGTGGTTCGCAACGCCTTGACGGTACGCTTGAAGCACTACAGGGCAGCTTTCTGTTCCGTACATTCATCCGTAGCAAAGCTAAGCAGGAGGAACGTGAAGAGCGGCAAGCCAAGAAAGACCAGAAGAACCAAAAAGACCAGAAGGAGACAGTTATCATAAAAAAAGGAGTTGAGGCTGATACCGCCAAAACTCCCGTTAAGGTTGAGCTGATTTATAAGTAGCTCTTTGCTATTATATAGAGAAATCAGGTCTTTCTCTTTTTTTTGCGGGCCGAAGGAAACAGCACATTGTTCAGGATGAGGCGGTAGCCTGGTGAATGAGGAAATAGGTTCAGATCGGTTGTCATACGGTGTCCGCCCCGGCGCCCTTCGGGGTCGTGGCCTCCATAGAAGGTCCACTGTCCCCGGCCTAGCTCACCGTACAGGTACCGGTCCGATGATTTGCTCTGACCCATGACCAATACGTTGGGTTTAACGGTTTTCTTATTGAAAGCAGTGGTCTGTCCCATAAATTCACGGACAAAGCTCTCGTGGTTTTGCACCAGCATGCTGGGTATAATATCCCATTTGGCAGAGAAGTCGAACAGGGAAAAGAACTCTTCTGTTTGACCGTAGCCATAGCCTCCGGCTGAGGAATTAATATCAGAGAAGGCCATTCCACCGTAGCCTTCTTCATAATCCAGTATAAAGTTGCCAAAGGCTACGGTTTTGTTAAAGTCCAGTTTTGATTGTGCATTGGCGTCAATGCCATCTCCATCAAACTGGCTGTCTACGATATCTACCCCTTCGGCCGCCAGCGCAATGTCAAAGGTTTCGGCGGCTGAGCACATGGCGAACAGGTACCCTCCACCGGCGCAGAAGTCCCGGATGGTCTTGGCTACGGCCAGCTTCATATGTGATACTTTGCCATAGCCGTATTTTTTGGCAATATCTTCCTGCGCTTTGATGTCTTCGGGCGACATACGCCGCAGATTACGTCCGTACTGGCCCGTAAAGTCTTCGTGGTGAAGGTGCAGCCAGTCATATTTTAGCAGATCTCCTTTAAGTACTTCATCATCATAGACTACATCAAATGGTATCTCGGCGTACTTGAGTACCAGCAGTACCGCATCATTGGACTCGAAGGTAGCAGGACCTACTTTGATGGGGGAGTACACTACGATCCGGGGGGCCTTCTGAAGCTTCACCACGTTCATATTCACTTCCGGCACGGATATCTGTTCCAGTAAAGTGTTGGCACTTGCATCCGAAATAACTTCATAAGATACCCCCCGCACGCGACATTCCTTTTCGGCCGTTGATGTATACTTAATCATAAAACTACCTCCACGGTAGTTGAGGAGCCAGTCTACATCAAGATCCTGTTTCAGGATGGAGAAAGCAATGCCGTACGCTTTGAGGTGGTTGGCCTGCTTATCATCCATCGGGATCAGGATGGAGTTAGCGAAGCTGGTAGTGCAGAGTAATGCCAGCAGGATTGTAAAGTACATTTTTAACATAAGCCTATCCATTGAAGGTAGTCGCTACTGCGACAATACCAGTTAGTATTTATTTATACTTGGATGAAAAATTCCTGACTCCACTTAACTTCTTCCCGAATTTTGAGGCTATGCCATTGTAACAGTAGCATGATGTACTACCTACACCTTACAAGAGGCATGACTGGAGGGTAAAATAGGAATACACTATTACCTAGGTGACATTCCGTATACCAAAGCTAAAAAAGAAATTGAATATCTCAAACTACTGATGAAGAGGCCAATATGTTTAGGCATGTATACCAGTAATATAGGTAGTCAGGTACCAGGGGAGGTGATAAAGACTGGCACCTAAATGCTGGTTTCCACCGTTGTACCCGTGCTTCCGATATCGATTGATACTGATCAGGTACATACTACTACTCGAGTACAAGAGCGAATGAGAGGAAACAAAACAGGCCTTCCGGATGTCCGGAAGGCCTGTTTTGTTGATGAGAAGTACGTATCAGTATAGCTTAGACATACCATTAAAATATTCATACGTTTTCTTTGCTCTCCTTCTGGAAGGAACAATTCTACTGTCGTCTTTCAGGATAACTACTCCCGATTTCATGCATTTTTTTACGTACAACTCATTTACAGATTCATGTCGGTTGATTCTGATAAAGTTGCCGTGTGGTTGCAGTGTCTCTTCAAGATACTTTAGAGTACGTGAAACGATGAAAGATTTGCGGTCAGTAAAAAAAAGCTGCGTGTAGTTTCTTAAAGCAACCATTCTGACAATAGTGTTAGGATTGACATGAGTGTGTGCTCCTACGTGAACTGATGGCGCCTTAGGTGCGCTGATTGATGGATACAAGTGCATAGTGTGTATAGAAAATAGTGTGTGAAAAAATAGTGTGGATATATGTTTAAAAAAGTTAATAAAAAGAACTCAATCGAAAAAAACTTGGCATTGTTATTGCTTTATTTTTGTCGGTAAAGCTATATGCAAATAAAGGCAGGAATAGAATGGGTGTCAATACCCATTAATGGGTATACATTTGCCTAAATTTTTACATATTATTCTTAATTACTTGAATATCAGATAGATGCTGTCTTTGGCCTTATGGGCCGACTATCTATATAAATATTGAAAAAACAAGTATAGTAGCTTTTAGTATTAGTGGCTTTGATTGGTTACATAACCAATATAATTGCATCTGAAATTATAATTAAACCCACCCCTCACGGAGAGCCAGCGCTACAAGTTCTGCGGTAGAACGCGCACCTGTCTTAATCAGCATATTCTTGCGATGCCGATCAACAGTCTCCTTAGCAATGTCTAGTTTGGTGGCAATGTCCTTACTCTGATTTCCTTCAATCATAGCCGATAGTACCTGTTTTTCCCGCTTACTTAGTAGCTCCCGCGAGGGAAGAAACAGGTCAGAGATTTCCTGATTAACAAAGGAAGGCTCACCGTCAAAACCGATGAAAGAGAGTACAGGTCTGCCATTATCTTTAAGATGAGATATGTCTGTATGTATGGCAAGAGTACGTAGAATAGCCCCCTGATCGTCAGTCTGGATAGGTATCACCTGCTGGAGTACCCTGATAAAATGGCCTGTCGATTTTCTGACTCGGTAGTCGTATCGTACTTTATATTTCAGGATTTTATCGGCAGGTAACTGATCAAAAAAGTCACTTATTGTATACTCTATGTTCATTACATACGGCAGATCTTCCGGATGAATAATATCCAGTAAAAATTGGATATCAATCATACTAGACTGGTAACCAAGTATCTCACATAAACTGCTACTCAAATGTTCGATGTTTGAATTAGTGTAGTTGAAAATATAAAAGTAGTAGTCGCCTATCTGGAAAAAATTTAGTAACCTGTGGTGATCTTCTAATTCAAAGTTATAATCCGGGGCAACTGATTCTTTTGATATTTTTTTCCATACTTTTTGTAACTCATTTAGCTTTACAGTTTCCAAATTCATTCCTTAAAAGGTGTATTAGTGGGTGTGTCTTTGTAAGGACTATACAGTTTTTACGTGTACAGCTTGATCTATTGGTAACGCAGTTATGTGTAAGTAACTTACTGTTGATATAAGTATGCCGGAATTTGAGCTATACTGTCACGTCAATATACTAATAAATAATTTTAATAAAGTGAAAAATATTTAAGAGTATTTGAATAACCCTATAAAGTAACACGCTAGTTTACAGCTGGTTACAATAACTATCTTCGGTTCGATACTTACTGCCTGCGTTGGTATTTAATATGCATTTATCTACCAGGATTTCATTAAAACGCTATAAGTAGCATTAATCCGGTTAAGCAGTTACACTAGTCTGATAAAGTGTCTGATACTACTTATAATACAGGATTTTAACTCTATTTGGTGCAGATATAAAGAATAAAAAGCATAAGTTTTTGTTGATAAACTTTCAGATCGTACTGTGCTTTTTATGTGTAATGCAGAAGGTGATTAGAACTAGAAGGTTGAACTAGCCAACTAAAATATTGTAGTAAAAATTGGTTACATGTGTAGTGTGGCATGGTTTGTGGTAGTGGGTTAGTACTTCAATTAATGAAGATCTATAAAAAAGATCTTTTTAGATCATGGAATGATTTGTAAATATCTACTTTAAAAGTAATAGCAGCAATACTTATCATTCAGTAATTTGGTTATCTACCAGTCAACAATTTATGGCAGCCATTAGCTCCTCCTTTGATGTATCCTCTTTCAAAGATATATGGCGATCTGATTTATTGACGTCTCAGGTAGTTGAATCAAAAGACTTGTTTCACGGGAATACTTTACTAAACGAAGTACTTATACTTGGTGGGACGGCTATGGCTATAGTGGATCTGAAGACTAAGTTGTACACGTGTATCTATGGCGATGTAGACAAAGTATTCGGATGGAGCCAGCAGCATCTGCTTGACGGAGGAGTGGCATTTTTACTTGAAAGAATACCTCCGGGTGATATCCAGGCTATTGAAGATATGCATGGGCGGATAATCCAGCATATAAAAGATTTATCGGATGCCGAGAGCAAACAATACCGGGCAATTCTGGACTACCGAATTATTAGGCCCGATGGCAGTCTGGGCCGTATCATACAGGATACACTATGCCTCAAAAGAGATGATCAGGGTAATATCCTGTTTCTGCTGGCCCTGGCTTCGGATATATCCCATTTGAAGCGGGACGGCAGGCAACATCTGCGACTTTCCAATGGAAAAGAAGACCTGATTTATGAAGTAGATAATGAAACAGGTACAGTACGTCAACTGGAAGTACTAAGTAGTCGGGAATTAGAAATAGCCAGGCTTATGGGTAAAAAAATGACAAGTGAAGAGATCGCCGGTAAGTTATTTTTAAGTCCACATACCGTCAATACTCATCGGCATAACATGTTAAAGAAACTGGACATGGTTGATACCCTTGAGCTCATTAATTTTCTTTCTGTATACCGTTTTATTTAAAATGGTTAATAACTCCTGACCGGTATACTTACCAGGTAAATAGCATCAGGATAAAATGTAAGCCTTCTCCTCGCTTATCACAAAAAAATACTACCCATTTCCAAAAAGCGTTCTATTTTTGCCTGGTTCCTATTCGGTACCTTGCCAGCTTAGGTTATATCCATTCAACACAGCCATGACTAACCCTAACCTCCCAGACCAGCACGAGCAGGATGGCTTACCGCCTTTTGTTAAATCCTGGCCCCAGATGTACACTCTGATTATAGGTGTACTGGTGCTTCAGATTGTGTTGTTCTACCTATTTATGACCCATTTTCAATGACCTACCTCGACTGGATTGTTCTGGTACTTACGCTTACCTTTATTATCAGCTACGGGATCTACCGCAGCCGTGTAAATAAAAATATTGAATCTTACCTGCTGGCAGATCAGTCGCTCCCCTGGTACCACGTTACGCTTTCGCTGATGGCGACCCAGGCCAGCGCTATTACATTCCTATCGGCACCCGGACAGGCGTATACCGATGGTATGCGGTTTGTGCAGTTTTACTTCGGATTACCGATGGCGATGGTAGTCCTGTGTATTACGTTCGTGCCCCGCTTTCACCAGCTGAAGGTATTTACGGCTTATGAGTTTCTGGAAGGACGATTTGATCTAAGGACGCGTGGACTCACAGCTGGACTTTTTCTGCTTCAGCGGGGGCTCTCTACCGGATTATCGATTTATGCTCCGGCTATCATTCTATCGTCCATACTGGGATGGGATATTACAATCACTAATATTATCTCAGGAGGATTGGTGCTCCTATATACCGTCACAGGTGGGGCTAAGGCTATCTCTCATACGCATTTGCTGCAGATGGGCATAGTAACACTCGGCATGGTGATCGCAGGCTTTATGGTTGTGCATCTATTACCAGAAGATGTGTCATTTACGGACGCCCTTCACGTAGCCGGAAAAATGGGAAAGACCAATGTGATCGATTTTTCCTTTGACCTGAACAACAGGTACAACGTCTGGTCGGGTATCATCGGAGGTTTCTTTCTGCAGTTGTCGTACTTCGGTACGGATCAGTCGCAGGTGGGCCGGTACCTGACGGGAAGCTCCATAGGGCAGAGCCGCCTTGGCTTAGCCATGAATGGTCTGTTGAAGATACCCATGCAGTTCCTGATCCTGATGGTGGGGGTGCTGGTTTTTGCCTTTTACCAGTTCAATAATCCACCTCTGTTCTTTAATCAGGTACAGGTAGATCGGATACAGCAAACAGTGTACGCGGGAGCATACCAGCAACTGGAGGCACGCCATGACGCAATTCAAACGGAAAAGTCAAAAGAGGTGCTGGCGCTTCACCAGGCACTGGAGCGGGAAGATGAAGTGGGCATTGAGAAATCCCGGGCTATTCTGGGAAGTCTGGAAGTAGATGTACAGGGTGTTCGAAAGGAAGCACAGGAACTACTCGTCAAAGCCAATGGGGAGGAAGTCAATGATGTCAATTACATCTTCCTCCGTTTCGTGATCGAGTACCTGCCGGTGGGGCTGGTCGGGCTATTGATTGCCGTTATACTACTGGCATCGATGGGATCGGTAGCGGCAGCCTATAACTCTCTGGCTTCTACAACGGTAGTTGATATATACAAACGCATGATCCGGAGCGATGCTTCTGATATGCACTACGTAACTGTCTCCCGCTGGGTTACCTTTGGGTGGGGCATCTTCTGTATTTTTGTGGCTCAGTATGCCAGCCGTCTGGGTAGTATGATCGAGGCTGTTAATGTGCTGGGATCTCTGTTTTATGGCGTAATACTGGGCGTGTTCTTGGTTGCCTTTTACTTCAAAAGTATTGGGAGCCGGGCCGTATTCTGGGGTGCTGTGATTGGCGAAATATTCGTAATCGCCAGCTATTGGATTGAACTGACTGCTTTCCTGTGGCTCAATCTGATTGGCTGTGTCCTGGTTATTGGCTTTGCCTGGATTATCGAAATGATATGGCCCCAATCAAGCGTAACTACAACAACTAAGTAACTCTTTGAGTATTATAAGTAAATAGCTGACTTCTAGTTATTTAATCCATCCTCTCTATTGTATTTATTAGTCAGGCAGCTGCAAAGGCAGCTGCCATTGGGACAATATTTACTGAAAATAGGATTAAGGAAGTATGTTTCACGAATAGATGTTTATTCCCTCTATTTTTGAAACTATTCTTTCCAACATGTGCTTTTAAAAGAATACCCGTTCATGTGACCGATGGTTAATTAACTTAGCCTGGATATTCAGTCACAAATACTATTGCCCACTTCTTTTACTTGTTGTCTCAATGAGAGCATTGCTAATGCTTTGTTGGGGAGCGGCCCTTCTTACTGTTCCCCATACCGTAAAGTCGCAGACGGCGGCGGATTCCCTTTCGCAGAGTGTTTCCCTACAGGAATGTATAGAGTACGCACTGAGTCACCAGCCTGCTGTTAAGCAGTTACAGATCGACGAGCAGATCGTATCGCGTACGGTCAAAAGTCGCCTTGCCGACTGGTACCCCCAGCTCAACCTTACCTACAACATCCAGCACTTCCTTAAGCTACCCGTTATTATCCTGCCCGATTTTGCTAATCCAGGTTCGGGAGCGCGTAGAGAAGTACAGTCAGGCGTAGCCAATACGTCTACCCTTGGCTTCACGGTGAATCAGTCCCTGTTTAACCGGGATCTGCTCCTGGCCAATCGTACGGCGCAGGATGTATACCGGCAGGCTGCTCAGAATACACTCAACACCAAGATTGATGTGGTGGTGGATGTGAGTAAGGCATTTTATGATGTACTACTTACCCAGCAGCAACTGGAAATCGTAGAGGCAGAGATTCTGAGGTCAGAGCGAAACCTGAGGGACGCTTATAACCAGTTTCAGGGAGGTATTGTAGATAAAACCGATTATAAGAGAGCTACCATAGCGCTGAATAATTCCAAAGCCCGCTACAAGCAGGCCGCCGAAGAGCTGAACGCTAAGAAAGCTTACCTGAAGAGCCTGATGGGGTATCCGGCCGATCGAGCCATTAACCTGGAACTGAACAGCGCCTCTATACAGCAGGAAGCGCTGATGGACACTACCCGCAGCCTCACTTACGATAACCGCATCGAGTACCAGCTACTCCAGACCCGGCGCAGCCTCCTACAGGCAGAGCTACTGTATGAGCGGTGGAGCTACCTGCCGACAGTGTCTGCTTTCCTGAACTACAACAACGTATTCCAGAACCAGCAATTTGGCGAACTGTACAGCCGGGCATTCCCGAACTCGCTGTTTGGACTCACGCTGGCGCTTCCCATTTTTCAGGGAGGAAAGCGCATTCATAATATAAAGATCGCCGAACTGCAGCTCAATCGCCTGGATTGGGAGTTTGCCGGGCTGCGAAATGCCGTCAATGCCGAGTATGAGCAGGCACTGGCCCAATACAAAGCCAACCTTACCTACTACCAGACTCTTAAAGAAAACGTAGATCTGGCCCGTGAGGTCTATGACGTTATCCAGCTCCAGTACAAGTCGGGAGTGAAGACGTACCTGGAGGTGATTATAGCCCAGACCGACCTGCAGACTGCCGAGTTTAACTATACCAATGCGCTGTATCAATTGATCAGCAGCCGGCTTGATGTAGAACGGTCACTGGGTACGATCCGACCCTGATATACTTTAACCAACATCCTAACCTAGCAGAGATTATAAATAGCTTTATACAATGAATAAGATAGTACGCCCATCAGTAGTGGCTCTGGTAGCTTTATCGGGTTTTATCGTTTCCTGTGGCGATAAGAACGCTCAGCAACAACAGGCTCCACCCCCACCAGTACAGGTAGCGACGTACCAGGTACAACGGGGTGAGGCTACTTACTTTGATGAATATCCGGCTACGGCAGCTCCCCTTAAGCAGGTGGAGCTCCGGGCTATGGCCAGCGGTTACGTAACGGGTATCTACTTTGAGGATGGTCAGCAGGTCAAAAAAGGCCAGCGACTGTATCAGATAGATCAGCAGCAGTACCAGGCATCAATGGATCAGGCGGTGGCTCAGCTACGTGTAGCCGAGGCCAATGAGCGCCGGGCACAGCGGGAGGCAGATCGTTATAGAGCTCTGGACAAGCAGGAGGCCATAGCTAAGCAGATACTTGACAATGCTCTGGCCGATCTGGAAACGGCCCAGATGCAGGTACAGTCTGCAAAAGCCGCCGTAGACCAGACCAGAACCGGCCTGAACTACTCCAACATTTATGCCCCGTTTGCGGGTACAATTGGCATATCGCAGGTACGCATGGGCGCTTTGGTTACCCAAAACCAGACCCTCCTGAATACGCTTTCAACGGATAGTCCGATGGCGGTTGATTTTGAGGTAAACCAGAAAGATATTGTTCGTTTTACCAACCTGATGCAGCGGGGCAATGGCAAAGACTCCACCTTTACGCTGTCGCTGCCGGATGGTAGTCTGTATGCCTATACCGGCAAGATTGATCTGATTGACAGGGCTGTCAACCCACAGACCGGTACCATCAAGGTACGTCTTGTCTTCCCTAATCCGGAGGGTATGCTTAAGGTAGGTATGACCGTGAATGTACGCGTAAAAGGAGGCAATAATGGACCTACACTGCTCATTCCGAACAAAGCGGTCATGGAGCAGATGGGTGAGTACTTTGTATACGTGGTACAGGGCGATAGTGTAGTACAGCAACTGGTACAGCTTGGAAATCAGGCGGGAGATAAGATTGTGGTACGGGAAGGTATTGATGAAAATACGGTAATTGTTACTGAGGGTATTCAGAAGCTTCGAAACGGAGCCAAAGTAAGTACCTCAGCACCCGTAGCGGGGAAATGATCGGAGTAGGGGATGAGAAAAGTCCTAGAATATAGAGTGAAAGTTTAGGTTTTAAATCTGGGTTATGTTTGCAAATAAATTTATAAACAGGCCAATTCTGGCTATAGTGATCTCCCTGGTGATCCTGTTGGTGGGAGTATTGGCTATCATGAACCTACCCATTAGCCAGTATCCGGATATTACACCTCCGACCATTCAGGTATCGGGGACATTTACCGGGGCGGATGCTTCTACCGTGGAGCAGACGGTTACTACCCCTGTCGAAACGCAGATCAATGGTACGCCCGGCATGACCTATATGCAGAGTAACAGTACCAGTGATGGTCGTACCTCGGTCAGTGTGGTATTTGATGTAGGTACTGATGTGGACGTAGCGGCCATGGACGTGCAGAACCGCGTGAGCGTAGCAACTCCTCAACTACCCAGCGAAGTAACGCGTCTGGGGCTTACCGTACGTAAGCGTAGCCCGAGTATCCTGATGCTGGTGGCTATTTACTCACCCAAAGGTACCCACAATGTCAACTTTATTAACAACTACGCCAATATCTACGTACGGGATGCCTTACTTCGGGTCAAAGGGGTAGGAGATATATTTAGCCGGGCCGATGACTTCAGTATGCGGATCTGGCTGCAGCCCGACAAACTGGCTCAACTGGGCCTTACTTCCAGCGAAGTACTGGCTGCCCTGCAGGAGCAAAACTTGCAGGTGGCGGTAGGTTCGGTAGGAGCACCTCCTCAGAACTCAGTACAGGCATTTGAATATACCGTATTTACCAACAGCCGGTTAAGTACCGCCGAGGAGTTTGGGAATGTAATTGTACGGACTCGTCCGGATGATGGCTCTATCGTGTACCTGAAAGACGTAGCCCGGGTGGAGCTGGGTAAGTTTAGCTATGCCTCCAACTCTTACGTGGATGGCAAGGAAGCGGCTTACCTGCTTGTATACGAAGCCCCCGGAAGCAATAGCCTTGAGACGGCGCAAGGAGTATACGATGCCATGGAGCGGATCTCCAAGACCTTCCCCAACGACCTGAGCTATATAGTACCTTTTGAATCGGTTTCTATTATTCAGGTATCGATCGATGAGGTACTAAAGACGCTGGTCGAAGCCCTGATACTGGTAATCATTGTAGTGTTCTTGTTCTTACAGAGCTGGCGGGCTACCCTTATACCGCTGCTCGCTATTCCGGTTTCCATTGTTGGTACCTTTGTCTTCTTTATTCCGCTGGGCTTTACTATTAATACCCTGACCATGTTTGGGTTTGTACTGGCTATTGGTATTGTGGTGGATGACGCCATTGTGGTAGTGGAAGCTGTGCAACATTATATTGATGAAGAAGGCCTCTCGGCCAAGGAAGCTACCTTCCGGGCTATGAAGGACATCTCCGGGCCGGTTATAGCCATTGCGCTTATTCTGGCGGCGGTGTTCGTGCCGGTAGGATTTATCCCCGGTATCGTAGGCCGCTTGTACCAGCAGTTCGCTATCACCATTGCTATCTCGGTACTTATCTCGGCCTTTGTCGCGCTTACGCTGACTCCGGCGTTATGTGCCATGCTGCTGCGCCCGATGAAGCTGGACCGGGAGTCCAGAGGCCTCAACCGCTTCTTCTACCGATTCAACGAATGGTTCCGACGCGTTACATCTAAGTACTCGCTTGGGGTACAGAAGGCCATTCGGAGGGCTCCGCTGGTGATAGTTGGTATGGTGGTCATGTATGTAGGTACGGGGCTGCTGTTCAAGACCAAGCCAACGGGCTTTATACCGATGGAAGATGGCGGACGTTTGTTCATTACCTACGAACTACCGCAGGCAGCCTCTACCGGCCGAAGCCTCGAGACGCTGACCAGCATCATGAAGATCCTGGACGAGACGCCGGGTATCAACCACTATGCGGGTCTGGGTGGATTAAACGTAGTAACCTTTGCTTCCAAATCCAACAGTGGTACCATCTTTACGCAGTTGACCCCCTGGGGTGATCGTAAGGCCGATTCGCTATCGCTTGATAATATAGCAGCTAGTCTGCGGAAGCGATTTGCTTCCCTGAAAGAAGCGAATGTGGTCGTTATTACGCCGCCGGCTATTCCGGGACTGGGCCGGACGGGTGGTTTTAGCTTTGTACTGGAACAACGGGAAAGTAATGACGATATCCAGACCTTCGAAGGCGTAGTACAAAACTTCGTCGCCGCGGCTAACAAACGGCCAGAGATAAATGGGGCCTTCTCTTTCTTCACCGCTAAAACACCCAGTTATGAACTTACGGTAGACAGGGCCAAGGCCAAGAAACTGGGTGTAAATATCTCGGATGTGTACAGCACGATGCAGACCTTCCTGGGGAGCCGCTATGTCAATGATTTTACCCTCTATGGACGTAACTTCCGGGTAGTGGCACAGGCTGATACCAGCTTCCGCTCCAATATACAGGAGCTGGGCAACTACTATGTACGTAACCAAGCCGGTGAGATGGTACCTATCAATACTATAGTGAGCTATAAGGTGGTGGAAAGTGCACCGCTGATTTCGCATTACAATCTCTTCCGCTCTACGGAGATCAACGGGAACCCTGCGCCGGGATACAGTAGTGGAGAAGCCATACAGGCCCTGCGCGAGGTGGCCGATCAGGTACTACCCGTTGGGTATGGCTATGAGTTTTCGGGATTGAGCTTAGAAGAGATTAACTCCGGATCCAGTACAGTATACATATTCGGGCTTTCGATCCTGTTTGTGTTCCTGTTCCTGGCGGCCTTGTACGAAAGCTGGTCGGTACCTTTTGCGGTACTGCTGGCGGTACCTATCGGTGCATTTGGAGCTATCCTGACGCTGATGTTCTTCCCGGCCATCAGTAATAACATCTACGCGCAGATCGGTCTGTTGACACTGATCGGTCTGGCCGCTAAGAATGCTATCCTGATCGTGGAATTTGCCAAAGAGCGGGTAGACCACGGTGACTCGATCTGGGATGGTACCCTGGAAGCGGTAAGGCTGCGTTTGCGTCCGATTATCATGACTTCACTTGCCTTTATTCTGGGGGTACTTCCGCTGGCACTATCAAGTGGAGCCGGAGCTGCCGCCCGTAACACCATCGGCTGGACGGTGCTAGGAGGTATGCTGGCCGCTACGCTGCTGGCAATCTTTATAGTACCCGTACTATTCGCCATTATTGCCAAATTCGCCTACGGACGTAAGAGCCTGCATGAAGCCGGACCTGTACCTGCCGGTGTCGAAGAAGAAGTAAAGCACGTGTAAGTACGAGCTATATCATTGAATAAACAAAAGGCGAAGCTGTTGAGGCATCGCGTTTTGTTTTGATATATGGATATTTGGAGCCACTAAGTCAGCAGGCTGATCGTATGTTACCTGATTAGGGGAATGCCGTTCAAGGCTGGATACCGGGTAGACACTGTAAAAGGTTGGAGTAGCTTAAAAAGCAAATGCGCCACACTAGCTCAGTGTGGCGCATTTGCAAGATACTATTACTGGTACAGCAGATTATTTCTTCTTTTTGCCTTTGGCGGCTGATGAAGCGGCATTCGCAGCGTTAGCAGCAGCAGGGAGTTTAGCCTGCATGGCTTTAATGCCACTCTCGATCTGAGGTCCCATGAATGAGAAGGCACCGTCGTTAGAAGTCTTTCCCATCGCCAAGGCTTTCTGAGCCAGTGGTAGTGCTTCGGCTACTTTGCCCATCCGGTTCAGGATCTGGGCTTTCAGCCACAGGTTACGGAAGTTCTGCTGCAGGCCGATAGCCTTGTCGGTCAGAGCCAGCGCTTTGTCCAGGTCTCTGCCGGTCGACAGGATATAGTTAGCGGCAGTCATCAGCGTGTTAGGATCTTCCGGCTTCTCGGCTACGGCTTTGTTTAGTCCGGCCATCGTCAGCTGATTTGTACTTACACCAACCGGTACAGACAGATTCAATGCCGCCCACGATACATTCAGCTTAGCAGTACTATCCGTTACATTGGTAAATGTGATCAGGAAGGTTTCGTTGAATGTTGATGAATTAGGGTAAGCGGTAACACGGGCTACATCTTCGGACTGCTTGTAAGCACCAGTTCCTCCCTGGTTCCAGTTTTTGTTCAGAATAACCGTCCACTCTCCCGCACCAGGCATGGTAAACAGCGCGTACTTACCAGCCGGGACTGTTTTGCCACCGAATGTAAAGTCAGTAGAGGCTTCCAGCGTAGTAGCCATGTTGGCACCGGTACGCCATAGCTCTCCATAGGGTACTACGGCCCGGGCAGATGTGTCACCAAAAATAGTACGTCCTTTGACATTAGGGCGTGAATACATTACCGTGAAGTCAGTTACTCCAACCGACTGCATCACTCCGGCCGATGTACTAGGCTGAGGAGTCCGTTGGGCCAGGGAAGTACCGGCTACGGCCAGGGCGAAAGCAAATGACAAAAAATACTTTTTCATGTTTTTAAAATTTTATTTTCAAGTCAGACCATTGATCTTAGCGGCTAAATTAGAAGGAAAATACAACAATATCTACCCGTATGAGAAGAGAGTGGTTACTTACCCGGCTGGATCAGCACCAGCCACTGGATACTAATGAACTGGAAATGTGTGAGAATACAAAAGAGTTTGTCCGGGCGTATGCCGAATGTTTTGAGCGTAGTTTGTCAATAGGTCATGTAACAGGATCTGCCTGGGTGGTGTCGCCGGATCGTTTGCAGGTTCTGCTGATGCACCACGCCAAGCTGGATATGTGGTTTCAGCCGGGTGGACATTGTGACGGTGATCCCAACGTATTAAATGTAGCCATGAAAGAAGCTACGGAAGAAACCGGAGTTAGGGACATAACCCCCGTCAGCGATACTATTTTTGACGTGGATGTACACCTGATCCCGGGCAATGCCAAAGAAGCCGCTCACTACCACTACGACATCCGGTTCCTGCTGGAGGCCGATCCTGAGGAAGTCATCGAGCGAAATGCCGAGTCTAAAGAAGTAAAGTGGATCTCTCTGGATAAAGTGGCAGAGTACAACAATTCTGAATCTATCCTCCGGATGGTACGTAAGGTGCAGCAGGTTACAGCTTCACCTATGTGATAGGGTTACTCCGCATCAGATACAGATCATAATAGGTGAACAGCTCTGTTCTGGATCTGCTACATCTGCCCGGTCATTGCTCTTGGTAGTACACCAGGATAACAACTAAGGTATTGAAGAATTTTATATTAAACTTTTTACTGGATTTAAGAGACTTTGCCTACGTACGTTACTCAAATATAAATGGCCGGGTTACTGCGAAGAGGTGGTTTGGCTATCCTGCGTTGTTAACAGGAATCTTTATGCCTTATTACTTTATGATTTTATTCTTTGTAGTAAGAATAGATAAATTACACTATTCAGGATTTAAGAACTCTCTGGTTTTATACTTCATTGTAATAAGTCTTCATTCTCCCCTAATAGCTATTACCTATTTTGTGATTAAAAAGCTGCAGGAAATAAAGCCGTTATATTTCAAATCTGCATCAATGGATTACCCCCGGAAGCAGAGAGTAGGTTTTGGTGCAATGATACTGGGATGAGGCTTCTTAGCCTTATTCCTGTATATAGTTAATCAGTAGCTACTAAGTAGTCTAACTAAAAGATGTAATTATCGCTGCTCAATATCAGACATATAGTGAAGTGTAGACTATCAAAACAGAGCGGCCTCTCCTTTGGTAAAAGGGAGAGGCCGCTCTGTTTACTGAGTTTTACCGAATAAGAGCTAGACTTTAGTACTTCTGACAGTACAATAAGGGGTTATATGAATACTGCCTACTGCTTCACAAATTTATACGTCCGGACGTGCTGCTCATTGGTAATACGCAGAAGGTACAGACCTGATGGCAGGTGTTTTACGGGTATAGATAAAAGTGGCTTTTCGCTTTCCTTGATTTCTAGTAGTACACTTCCTGTTGTACTTAGGATTTGATACACGTTGCCGGGTTTGTACGGCGTGTTCCCCCACCTGACTACTATTTCCTCCGTTACCGGATTGGGATAAAGCTGAAAATTGATCCCACCGGGTTCCATACCCAAGGGCCCAAATTCCCGTTGGATGATTTCTTGGGCACGCTCAGCCGAAGGTACTCCGTAGCCGAGCAGATTGTCTGGTCGGTTGGCCTGATGTCCTGATCTTTCCAGCACATCGATGAGTTGCTGAGCGGTAAGAGTCTGGTACTCCTGCATTAGCAAAGCAGCCAGCCCGGCGATCTGTGGCGTAGCGAAGGAGGTGCCGTTACCGGTAGAGGCACCGCCTGAACCCAGGTCATTGCCCACTACGGTACCTACACCTACGGCAGCGACATCAGGTTTCTGGAGGCCATTGGCGGTAGGCCCTACGGAGCTAAAAGGAGCGTAGGAACGGTTGAGATAGGTAGCTCCTACAACCAGTACCGAATCCACATCGGCCGGAGCGGAAATAAAGCGCCAGATTTCATCACCGTCATTACCGGCAGCATTCACCACCAGGATACCCTTGCGAGCCGCCACCCGGGCCGCCCGGGATACTATGGTGGTATTCCCATTCATATCGGCGTAAGTGTAGTTGTAGGCAGGTGTATCAAACTCGCCCAGGAACGTGGAGTAGCCCAGGGAGCTGTTGATAATGTCAGCACCCAGACTGTCAGATCGCTCGGCAGCCAGTAACCACGCTACCTCTTCATAGGGTGTTTCGCTGATTTCATTTTCGGTACGGTAGAGGGCAAAGCTCGCTTTGAAAGCCGCTCCGACCAAAGTACCTGGCTCATAGGCCGCAATGGTGGAAAGTACATTGAGGCCGTGGTCATCATCATCGTAAACATCCCCGTCACGTGCTACAAAGTCGTGCGTATCAAGAACACGTTTGTCGTCAAACAGGTGCTTGAGGTACCCCAGTTGATTGGCCCTCGAAAAACCCGAATCGAAAATGGCAATGAGTACTCCCTGTCCCTGAATCCCCTTCTCGTGCAGGGTAGGTACTCCCAGCAGGGCCAGCTGATCGAAGGTACGACCGTAATCAATGGTTTCAAGGGTTTCCAGCTTGTCAGTAGTGGCTGCTATTCTGGCTAATCCGGGGGTAGCAGTACCATTGATATTAGCTAAGGGGAGATTTCTTTCTAATCCCTGATAGAAGGGCAGGTTCTGGATCGCGGACAATTGACTCATCGTAGCTTCCACTACCACTCCGTTGAACCAACGGGTCGTATTAATGACCCGCGCACCTGTTTGTCGCACTGCCGCCACGTAGGCCGGATTAACGGGAAGGTCCTGCGTGGTAACAGGAATAGTATGTCGCTGACGACGGGCGATGGCCCGCTCGGATAGAAAGGCCTCCGGATTCTGAATGGAATAAGGAGAATTGGCTTTATCCTTGAACAACACCAGGTAACGGGGGGCCTGCTGAGCCAGCAAGGTTTCTGCGGTCAGCAAGCCAGCTACGATGAGTAGTCCGGTGATATATTTTTTCATGTAGAGCTGTATCTTATTGACGTGTTCCGTACCCACTAATAGTACTTATCTCTTTTATTCCATAATCAATCTTCCCCTGTCCGGCGCAGTCCGGTGTACTACAGTACTGCAGAAATACCCGCTCCCGTTGCACCAGGCCCACGTTTTTTGCGTAAACCTCCCGCAGGCGCCTAAGCGCTACTAAGGTAGAGTCATTCTGTTGAACTACCGTAACCGTATGCTCAAACGGCTGAGTCCCCAGCGTGATCGGCTTTGCTACCTGTGTTGCCTCAAATATCCTTTCCTCCTGCTGATTGTACAGATTGCCGTTCCAGCGCTGCCGCTCTGTGACTGGGAAAAACAGTTTTACTTCCGTTCTCCCGTTCTCTGTACGCATCGCTCGTTCGGTAGTACGCCAGGATGTCATTAGAGAATCGGTTTTCCACTCCCCATTCATTTGTAGAACGGAGCGCTCTATGAGGTATATTGTCTGCCCGGTGGCATCGGTATACGTGTCAGTGATGGTTTCACGGCGCTGGAAAGTACGTGAGGCAGGCGACTGAGCTAATGAATACCGTGTTTCCTGAACCTGATACTCTACATACTGCCCCACTTCGAGGGGAAAGTAGTCGTACCCCATATTGGGAGTGGGTTGCTTATCCGTCTGACACGAGAAAGCCATTCCTGCTATCATGAGCAGCAACAGGCGCTTAGCTATTTTGTAAGAGCGGTTCACTTACTTGCTATGGGTTGTACGGGTTGATTTACCCCTCCAATGTGCTGACAATTCAGCATTTCAGTCATGCCTTCGTGCGGTACTTTATCCTTGGAATAGCCGTAGGTCAGGCGGAGTGACTGCGTATGGTTGTTGTCGCCCATGGCTACGTCTACATCATCCATTCCAAACTCACACGGATGTTCGTATCCGGCCGCGTGGGTGATCTCCATGATTTCCTTGGAAAGGGTTCTCATGTAGTTAAAGAAGCGCTCGCTCTTCAGCGTTGGGTCAAGGCCCGACTGCAGCCAGGGATTATTGGTGGCTATACCCGTTGGGCAGCGGTTGGTGTGGCAGGCCTGGGCCTGTATGCAACCAATGGCCAGCATAGCCGAACGAGCTATATTTACTACATCGGCTCCCATGGCAAAGGCCATAATCGCCTGCGCGGGTAGCCCCAGCTTACCGGCCGCGATGAAGGTAATGCGGTGGGTTAGATTACGTTTCTGGAAGATTTTGTACACGCTGCTGAAGCCGTACACCAGCGGAAGGGCTACGTGGTCGGCAAAAGATGGAGGAGCCGCACCGGTACCGCCTTCACCTCCATCAATGGCGATGTAGTCAGGCCCCTTGCCGGTCAGTACCATAATGTCGGCCAGCTCTTCCCACATTTCCAGCTTACCGACGGCCGCCTTGATCCCAACCGGTAGACCCGTGGCTGCGGCCATTTCTTCAATGAAGTCTACCATACCCCTTACATCCGAAAAGGTATTGTGGAAGGGAGGGGAGATAATATCTCTTCCCATAGGTACGTGTCGTATTTCTGCTATCTCCGGAGTGATCTTGCTGGCGGGTAGCAGGCCACCCCGGCCGGGCTTAGCCCCCTGCGATAGTTTTAGCTCAATCATCCGGATAAACGGGTTGGCTTCGGTCATCCGGACGAGCTTCTCCATGACGAAGTTACCCTCGTCGTCGCGTACTCCGAAGTAAGCTGTCCCCATATTGAATACTACATCGGCTCCGAACTTATGGTAGGGCGATAAGCCGCCTTCACCGGTATTGTGGTAGTTGCCAAATTTCAGCGAACCCTTATTGAGAGCTTCGATGGCATTGGCCGAGAGAGAGCCGTAGCTCATCGCGCTTACATTGACGATGGAGCGGGGACGGTATGGGCGCTTACGGTTGTGGGCCAGACCAATGACCTTGGCCGACGGAATAGCGTACTGAAAGGGCAGACGGGGATCTATCCCCTTGGGCTTCCTTTGCGATAACTTGGATGGTAACAGTGATGGCTTGATGAATACATAGCCCGCGCTCATGATATCCTGATCGGTACCAAAGCCCTGGTAGTTGTTCTCATTCTTGGATGAGGCATATACCCAGGAACGGTGCCGGCGGTTGAAGGGAAGTTCTTCCCGGTTATTAGCCACGATATACTGCCGTAGCTCCGGACCGATGGTCTCGATGAGGTACCGCAGGTGACCAATAACCGGGAAGTTATGGAGAATGGTGTGCTTCTTCTGGCTAACATCCCAGATGGCGAGTAGTACCAGCGGGATCAGAAATAAAACCCACCAGGGCAAACCATAAATATAATCTACGTACTGATTCATGATAGGTTTAGGTTGTTGAAACGAACAGGTTGTCAGACTAATTCTACAATCCCTTTGCTTATACTTCAACCCTTAAACCATCACGAAGGTTGTAATTCTTCCAGATTGGTGATGGAGGACAGATCGTGCCAGTAACCCGGATACGACTTCACTACTACACCCGGCTCCTCAATGATAATGGGAGTAACCATACCTACGGGAGCGAAGGCCAGGGCCATACGGTGGTCATCATACGTATGGATGCTGGCCGGCTGCTCAGGGAGTGCCTCCTGCGTACGCTTTACTTCGTAGCGGTGGTTTGTTTCTACTTCGGTCAGTTCAGCGCCCAGTTTGGCTAACTCTTGCTGCAGAGCATAGATACGGTCTGTCTCTTTGATCTTAAGACTTTCCAGTCCGGTCATGGATGCAGGGATGTTTTTCACCGCGCAGCATACGGCCACGGTCTGCGCCAGATCAGGGCAGTCGGTAAAGTCCCAGCTGAGAGAAGGAGCCGCTTCGATCTTTTGTAGCAGTACGCCGCGTCCGGTGAAGGTACTCTTCACACCCAGTTGTTCCATAATCTGAACGATAGCGCTGTCACCCTGGAGGGAGTTCTCTTTCAGGCCCAGTAGCTCAACCTCGGCATCAGCAGCCAGAGCCACGATGCTGTACCAGTAGCTGGCACCCGACCAGTCTGACTCTACGGCGTAGGAGGTAGGCTTGTACGCTTGGGCAGGTACTTTGATTACCTTTTCATCCCAGTTCGCTTCGTAGGATATGCCAAACTGAGCCATCTGCTGCAGGGTCATCTCGATGTACGGGCGGGAGCCTACTTCACCGGTCAGACGGAGCGTCAGGCCCTCGGGCAGGGTAGGAGCTACCATCAGCAGAGCCGATATATACTGGCTGCTCACATCGCCACGGATGGATACTTCGGACTGGCCGGAGTAGGTAAAGCCATCTAATTGCATTGGTGGGAAGCCTTCGTTTTTTATGTAGGTAATATTAGCTCCCAGGGTACGCAGGGCATCTACCAGCAGGCCAATTGGGCGCTCGCACATTCGGGGCGTACCGGTCATGATTTTCTGCTGGCCCGTAATGGCGTAGTAAGCCGTCAGAAATCGCATGGTAGTTCCAGCATCCAGTACATCAGCGGTCTGGTCTTTTGAGTCGAGCAGGCGCATCATGGTCTGGCTATCGCGGGCCTCTGATACATTAGAGAGCTCGCTCTGGAAGTTGGTAAGTGCATTGATGATAAGCGCACGGTTGCTTTCACTCTTGGATGCGGCCAGGCGTATAACGGCCCGGATGGGTTGCTGAGGCGGGTGTACAAGGATAGCTTTCACTGGATCTTTTACTAAAGTCTGTAACTGATAGCACTATTGGCCAGCGCTCCTGCGCAGGGCCGGAAAAACGGCTGCAAGGTACATATTTTTTGGCAGGGGAGGCCTAAAGGTGGGTCAGGATTCTCCCTAATTGTACGGTTGCCAAAGAAAAAAGGCAGCTTTTCGAAGATCAGAAAAGCTGCCGAGCTAGATGAAGTGTAATTAGATCTTTGGGAGTAATACGAGTTTACTCCACTTTCAGGATACGGAAACCTCGTGCCGCAACCGGTACCGTAGTGGGATTAGTAAGCTTCTCACCACTGAGTACATCGGTGAAGGTACGCTGACCGGTAGGTACCTCAGAGTACTTAGCCAGGGGCAGAGCTACCTGATCTTTGTTCTTATTCAGGACGATCATGTACTTACCTTTATCATCGTAGCGGAAGTACACGTAAGCCCCTTGCTCAGGCCCGTAATGAATGAGCTTACCCTGGTGAATGGCGGTAGTATTTTTACGCCAGTTCAGCAGCTTGCGCATAAAAGCCTGCGCTTCCTGCTCTTTTGCGGATAGTCCTTTGCCGGCAAAGGCGTTGGTTTTATCACCGGTCCAGCCTCCCGGAAAGTCCATCCGGATCTCACCGTGGGAGTCGCTCTTTGGATTGGTTGCCAATATCTCGGTACCGTAGTAGATCTGTGGAATACCGCGGGTGGTCAGCAGGTACACCAGTCCCATCTTGTAGAGGTCCAGGTTTTCCTTAATCTGGGTATGGTAGCGGCTCATGTCGTGGTTGTCCAGGAAGATAACCAGGTTGTCCGGCTCAGGATAAAGAAAATCATTGGCCAGTACTTCATAAAGCTTCTCTAATCCGCGAGCATCGTCGCTGGTAAGGGCCTGTATGGTAGCCGCCTGCAATGGGAAGTCCATCAGCGAGGGCAGGTGCGATACGTAGCCGTTGGCATTCTGCTTGCCCCGCTGCCAGAACGCGACCAGTGCCGGATTCAGTGACCACTCTTCACCCACTACATTCAGATGGGGGTACTCTTCCATCACCCGACGGCTCCACTCGGTCAGGAAAGCTTTGTCAGAGTAGGGATAGGTATCTACCCTCAGTCCACCCAAATCCGCATATTCAATCCACCAGATGGTATTCTGGATCAGGTAGGTAGCCATAAACGGGTTGCGCTGGTTCAGGTCAGGCATAGTAGGTACAAACCAGCCGTCCGACTCCAGGGTCTTGTCGTACTGTGAGGCGTGCGGGTCTTGGTGGGTTTCGCGGCGGTGATTGGTTTGCTGGTAGTTGTCCGGGAAGTTGATCCAGTCCTTTGAGGGAAGGTCTTTCATCCACCAGTGGGCTATGCCGCAGTGGTTCAATACCACGTCCATGATGGTCTTGATGCCTCTGTCTTTGGCCTGAGCCGAAAGCTTTGAAAAGTCAGCATTAGTACCGAAGCGGGGATCAACCTTGTAGAAATCGCTGATGGCGTAGCCGTGGTAGCTGTACTGAGGTTGGTTGTTTTCCAGCAGGGGCATGTTCCAGATGGCGGTGAAGCCCATGTCCCGGATGTAGTCGAGGTGGTTGATAATGCCCTGGATATCGCCCCCATGGCGACCGTGCTCATTCTTACGGTCCGTTTTCTCGGTGGTATCGTGGGTAGTATCATTGGACGGATTGCCATTGGCAAATCGATCAGGGGTGATGAGGTAGATGACGTCGGAGCCATCAAACCCTTTACGCTCCGCTGAGCCATTACGTCTTTCCAGCAGGGTGAAATCAACTTTCTGCGTATCATTGGCCTTTTTTAGCTCTATCCCAACGGTACCCGGTTTGGCAGTGGGCGCAATGGAAAGGGTAATGAACAGATAGTTGGGGTTTTCCAGGCTAGCTACCTGCTTGAGGGTAACGCCCGGATAGTTGAGGGTGGGACGGTAGGTAGCGATGTTCTTCCCGTACAGCATCAGCTGCACATCCGGGTTCTTCATCCCGATCCACCAGGAAGCGGGTTCCATGCGTTCTACCAGCCTGGCGGCATTGACTGCCATTGGAGCCAGTAAAATCCATAGAAAGGCTATTATACTTTTTTTCATTCTATTTAGTCTCCTGTGAGTTCTTGATTAGAAGTTTTTGAGTGACCAGATGCTATATCCCTTGGCAGGTGCTTCCAGGGTAGCCCGTCCGTTGGCATCGGTCGTGATTGTCTTGGTAGTAGTACCTGAGTAGTCGTACAGGGTAGCATTCTTCCAGCGGGTAGTTACCTGTCGGCTCTGTACGGAGTTGCTGTTGTTGAGGAATACCACCAGTCCGGGAATGGCTCCTTCGCCGTTGCGCTGGGCTACGTACAGGTCGTTGTCAGCGTGCAGTACTGCAGTACTACCCTTCGCCAGCGAGCGGTTGATCAGGATCAGGTTGTCGAGCTTCGACTTGTCCAGAAACTGCTCGTAGTCGGAGTAGAAGATACAGGGGTAACCTTCATGGGTAAGGATGTAGGCGTAGGCTAGCAGCTTACCCTCCTTAGTAGAGATCCGGTTGCCCTGATTGGTTTCTTTCTCGGTATCGTGGTTGTTGACAAAGGTCACGGCCATTTTCGGATCGAGCTTCCATAGCTGCGGACGGTCCCGCAGGATGCTCATGTTGTTACCATCAATGGCGTTTTCCATGGCGTAGAAGGCCGCGAAGTCAAAGGCCGGACTACCCGCATCTTTGACCCAGTTATGAAGGGTAGTAGCGTTGCCGTCCCACAGTTCCCCCACTGAATAGCCTCCCACGGCATCCATCCATGCCTTGATGACCCACGAGTCAAAGCCCTTGACGTAGTCGAAGCGCCAGCCGTCAAACTTCATGGTATTCTTGTAGTATTTGGCTACTGAGTTATCCAACTGCCACAACCACCGCTGGACATAGATCTGATCATGACACAGGTCCTGCTCTTCGAAGAATGCCGCCTCAGCATCATTCTTATGAAGACCATTGGGATGGAAATGCTCATGATTTCGGAAGAAGCGGCCGGACTTGGGTTGAAAAAGTGTGTAGGTGTTTTTCTGGCGGAAGGGGTTAAACTCCAGCTCACCGCCACTATTGTGGTTGAGTACTATGTCAGCAATAACCTGTATGTTGTTCTGATGGGCTTTATCGATCAGACCTTCCAGCTCGGTGCGCGAGCCGAAGCGGGTCTCGACGGTACCCATCTGGTCGTACTCGCCCAGGTCGAAGTAGTCCATCGGATCATAGCCCATGGAGTACCCGCCCGACATACCCTTAGAGGCAGGCGGTAGCCATATACGATCTACGCCTATTTTTTTCCAGTTTTCAACTTTGGATGAAACAGTATTCCACCACTCACCGCGCGGCTCTACATCCCAGTAGAAGGCCTGCATCATCACACCTGATGTGGAGGTGTATTGGGTAAGATCTACCGGAGCCGTGTCGGGTTGTTGATCTACTTCGGTCTTCTTACAAGCGAAAAGCAGGAAGGGAACCGCGGCTAGAAATAGGGTACGAAGGTTGAGCATAGGACTATCTGATGAAAATAAAAGGAGGTACAAGCCACTGATGACTACGTACCTCCTTCAATATACTTAATTATTTCTTAGTAATCTTGTACGTAGGAGCACCGGGATTGCTGAAGTCCAGCGTGATGCCATACGTGCCAGCCACAACCACGATGTTAGCGCCTGCGGCTTCCAGAATGCCATCCGCTCCGTCGTCGCCGTAGTTAACGTCCCATTTGTCGTTCTGACGGAACTTGATCTCTCCGGCTTTCAACGTAACACGGTCCAGGATCCATACGCCATCGTTGGCGAAGTCAGGACGGAACTTAGCGTCCGGGCCATCCCATCCGTTAGGAGCGGCGCTTCCTGCCACACCCCATACATCTATTTTTTCAACGGTATAGGTACCCTTAGCAAAGTTTACTGAAACAAGGTAGGTACCTGGCGTAACAGCAATGTTACCTCCACCTAATTCGAGGGTACCATTGGCACCACCGTAGTTAACGGCCCAGTCCCCGTTTTGACGAATCTTTAATTCACCTTCCTTTAGGGTAACAACTGCGCGCCACTGATCCGAACTGGGGTCGTAGGTCAGAGGTACATCCGGACCATCCCAACCGTTAGGTGTAGCACTACCCACCAGTCCCCATGCGTACTTGGTGATGGTGTAGGTAAGCGCGTTCAAATCCAGCGTTATTTTATAGGTACCTGCTTTGACGGCGATGTTGGCACCTCCTACTTCCAAAGTACCATTGGCTCCGTCATCACCATAGTTGAGGTCCCACTTGTTGTCCTTACGGAACTTGATGTCGCCAGTGGCCAGGGTTACGTAAGCTACCACGATGTTTTCTTTGTCAGTCTGGTAGAATGGCATATCGGGACCATCCCAACCATTGACAGCAGCGCTACCTACTATTCCCCACGGGGTGGACAGGTCGAGCTTGTCGAGGTAAGGCGTAGCCTGTAAGGTAGCCAGTGGCGATACCAGTACAGTAGCCTCACCCAACTTGGCCTGCACCTTGATATCCAGGTCAGCGGCCGAACCAGCCACCAGACCTAATTGCAGCAGAATTGGGTTCAACTCAGCGGCGGTAAAGCTTTTCTTGAGCTGAGTACCAGTAGCTATGGCCACCGCTTTGCTAAAATCGCCTCCTTTTCTGTCAAAAAGAATGGAGTAGGCGGCTCCGGCCTGGAAGCCATAGTCGGGCTTTTGCCAGGAAATGGTCAGTACCTCATTGTTGGCTTCGTCTCTGTACAGGACAATAGCAGGGGAGGATAGTGCTACCTCCGGGCGTGCTTCCGGGTTAAGAATAGCCCTCATTTCGTCTTTCTCACAAGACATCATGAGCAGGGCTACCCCCAGAATCATATATAGTTTATTTATTAAAAAAGTTTTCATTTCGTCTCTAAGCTACTCGTAAGGATTAATAACCAGTGTTCTGTTTAAGGTTGGGGTTAGCCACAATATCCGAAGCCGGAATCGGGTACAGCCTCAGGTAGTCGGCTACCGCCTGTCCCTCTTTGACATTACCCTTCCATGGCCACAGGTAAGCACCACTCACAAACCTGTTGAAACGGATTAGGTCGGTACGACGGTGTCCCTCCCAGTACAGCTCACGGGCACGCTCATCCAGGATAAAGTCCAGATTAATGTCAGTGACAGTGGCCGCGTCAGCTCTCTGGCGTAGCTGATTGATATACCCAATGGCCGTTGCACGGTCTCCACCCGAGCCACCTCTTAGTACTGCTTCAGCATACATCAGGTACACATCCGCCAGACGCAGCATGGGAAAGTCAGTGTCCGGGAAGTTGCCTTCGATATCAGAGCCTTTTTGTCCGCCTGAGGTCACGTTGGTGTACTTAGTTACAGCGTAGCCATCGTTGAAGTTGAACAGGTCGTTGATTTCCAGCGTCTGTCCCTGGGTGTAGAACATCGCACGGTTGTCAGCCTGACCGGTTACGTCAGGAAACTTCTGCACCAGGTTCCTGGTGGTACGTACTCCGGCCCAGCCTCCGCTGATACCAAATTCGGCGGGGTTCATGGAGCCTCCTACGGGAGCATGTACCAGGAAGGTCATCCCCCCCCAGGTTTTGGTACGGTTTCCATCAAACACAATCGGGAAAATGATCTCGCTGGACGTATGGTTGTCGGCCATGAAAAGATGCGCGTAAACCGGATCGAGCTTGTAGGCAGTACCGATCACTTTCTTAGCATTCTCAATGGCTTCGGTATACTTAGGCTGTCCGATGTAGGTTTCGGCATTGAGGTACAGCTTAGTCAGCAGGGTCCAGGCGGCAGCTTTGTCGGCACGTCCGTACTCATTCTGCTTGGGAGCTACCAGATCCGCTTCAATGGCCTTCAATTCAGATTCGATATAGGCAAACAGATCAGCGCGTGAGATCTGAGGAGGCAGGGCTGAACCTACCGCGTCGTTTTCAGTCACGAAGGGAACATTACCAAACATATCCAGCGCGTGGTAGTAGCTCAAGGCACGCAGAAAACGAGCCTCAGCACGATACGCCTTTACTTCGGGCAGGTTGATACCACGTTCGGCCAGTTTGGCATCCGTAGTTTCGCGGATAAACTCGTTACAAAGCGTTACCTGGTAGTAGATACGGTTGTACATGGCAGTAAGGAACTCATTGTTGGAGGTCCAGTCCATGTCGTGGAAGTCACGGAGGCTACCGTCGTTCCAGCCGATAACGGCCTCGTCGGTAGGTAGCTCCTGTGCCTGCCAGTACTGACGCAGGTAGGTAGAGAATCCTTCGTCAATACCCGTAATATCGGGCTGTCCGGCAGGACCCTGCTGACCACTAACGGCCAGTCCGGCGTATAGCTTGGCCAGTACTTGCTTATAACTGGCCGGGTCACGGTAGACCGTAGCCGAAGTCACTTCAATGAACGGTTGGCGATCCAGGTCCTCAACACACGATTGTGTAAGAAAGAGACCACAGACCAGCGCCCCGATTTTTCCTATATTCTTTATGATTATCATCTTGATTTCTTAAAAACAGGTTTGTGTCAAACAGTATGTTCCGGATCAGAAGCCCAGGTTCAGACCCAGGGTGAACGTACGTGGACGAGGATAAATATTGTTATCTATACCACCTCCTACTTCGGGATCCAGGCCTGAGTACTTGGTGATAACGAATACGTTCTGCAGGTTGGCAGTTACCGTAGCGGTTACGCGGTTGTTCAGTATCTTTCCTGCGCTGTAACCTACGTTCAGGTTGTCCAGACGGAAGAACGAAGCATTCTCCATGTAGTAGTCGCTGAAGTACTGCGCGTTGCCAAAGCCTGAGGCAAGGGCGTTGCGGCCCAGGTTATTGAGGTACGCATTGGAACTCACTCTGAATACACCAGCTGTAGAGTTGATGTTGTTGTACATGTAGTTGCCAATGCTGGCCCGCGATACAAATCCACCGAAGAACTTACGGTACGTAAACTGCGACGACAGACCCAGGAAGAAGTCCGGCTGGGGTGACTGGTAGCGGTAGCGATCATCAGGAGTAACCTGACCATCCTCGTTACGGTCTACATACACTCCCTCCAGCGGCTGACCTGCCTGATCGTACACCTGCTGGTATACAAAGTAGGTATTGGTTGGATAGCCTACGGTATGGATCTGAATAGTATTACCCACACCACCGCCGATACCACCTACCAGTATACCCGGGAAAGTTGGGTTAGGTACCTTGGTCAGGTTCGTAATAGTATTGACGTTTCGCGTGATGTTAAACGCCAGGTCCCAGTTGAAGTCTGAGGTATGAACAGGAGTAGCGTTAAGCGTTAGCTCTATACCGCGGTTCTCGATGTTACCGACGTTGGTCAGGATCTGGTTGGTCAGGTTAGAGCCGGCAGGTACCGGTATCACGCTGAGCAGGTCCTTGGTCTTGCGGAAGTAGTATTCAATACTACCTGAGATACGAGCCTTTCGAAGGGCAAAGTCAAGTCCCGTGTTATAGGTTTCGGTCTCTTCCCACTTGATGTTCGCATCGTAACCTTCGGGACGAAGGGTATTGTAGAACGTGTTTCCGAACTGGTACTGGGCATTACTCTGGCTGATGGTATAGCGGGGCAGGTAAGGGTAGTCACCCAGTACATCCTGCTGTCCGGTTACCCCGTAGCCCATACGTAGTTTCAGGTCTGAGATAGCCTCCACATCTTTCAGGAAGCCTTCCTCGTTGAGGCGCCAGGCCAGCGCTAGTGACGGGAACAGGCCCCAGCGGTTCTCAGGTGCAAAGCGTGACGAACCATCGTTTCGTAGTGTAAAGGTCACCAGGTACTTGTCCAGTAGCGAGTAGTTAGCTCTTCCGAAGAAGGATACCAGTGTATTCTGTGACTTGTAGAAGTAGTCCGTAAAGACATCACCCTTGATGTTGCGGTCCAGCGTATAGCTGTCGCGCAGGAAGTCCTGGTATGAGTATCCTCCCATTACATCAATACGGCTATTAATACCCGGTAGCTCCTTCACGTAGTTGAGGTAGAACTCCAGCGTTGTATTAGTCTTGTTCTGCGAGTACAAGTTGTCCTGTCCGCCGCGGGCAAACATCATCCCTACATTGGATGGTACATTGATCGTTCCGTCGCTCTTTGAGATGTCATAACCCAGGTTCAGGTTAGCCCGCAGTTCCGGCAGGAAGTGGAACTTGTAGTCAAATACGATATTACCGATACTACGGCTCACATTGGAGCGGTCATCTCTCAGCATCAACTGGCCGAGTGGGTTCAGCGTAGCCAAGGTATTAGGATTGCCGGTAGCAGGGTCAAGCCATTCGAAATAGCCACCCAATGTCTCATTGCCGCTATATATAGGCTGAGTAGGATCAAAGAATACCGCTGCCCCGATAGCGCCCTGATTGGCAAAGCGGTTGTTGGTAAGAGCTCCTTTCAGGTTTACATCCACTTTGAGGTGACTGTCAAAGAAGGTAGGTGACAAACCAACCGAAGCCGTCGTACGACCCATATTCGATGTCTTCAGGATACCATTCTGATTCAGGTAGCCCAGTGACACCCGGTAGGGAAGCTTCTTGATGCTTCCGCTCACGCTCAGGTTATTGTCAGTAGTAAAGGCCTGGCGGTAGATCTGCTGCTGCCAGTCGGTGTTGGCCGTGCCCAGCAAGGATTTCATATTTTCATTACCTCTGGTGTTGATCAGGTCTCTGTACTCATCTGCCGAAAGTACATCAACGGTATTAACAGGCTGCGCTACCGAAGCTTGTGTACTGAAGTTGATAGAAGGACGTCCGGAGCTACCTTTTTTGGTGGTTATCAATATAACACCGTTAGAAGCCCGTGAACCGTAGATAGCCGTGGCCGAAGCATCTTTCAGTACCGTCATGCTTTCGATATCGTTCGGGTTAATCATACCCAGTGGGTTAGCCGCTCCTGAGATACCCGAGTTATCCAGGGGTACACCATCCAGTACGATAAGTGGATCATTGTTCGCATTGAGTGACGAACCACCCCGGATACGAATAGTACTTCCGGCACCGGGAGCACCACCGTTGGAAGTAATCTGTACACCGGCCATCTTACCGGTTACGAGCTGCTCAGGGGTAGTGATCTGTCCCTTTACGAAGTCTTCGGATGATACCGAAGCTACCGATCCGGTCAGGTCTTTTTTACGCTGGCTTCCGTAACCGATTACAACCACCTCGTTCAGTGACTGCGTATCATCTGTAAGTTGTACGTTGATGGTAGCCTGATTTCTTACAGGTACCTCTTTACTGGTTTTACCGATAAAGCTGTACACCAATACCGCCGTGTCGCTCTTAACAGCGATCGAATAGTTACCTTCGACATCTGTTTGAGTACCGTTAAAAGTACCTCTTTCCAGTACTGTTACACCCGGAAGACTACTCCCATCCACATCAGTGACCTTACCCGTAACGGTGGTCTGAGCCAGAGCCAGGTTTGTTAGTCCGCAAAGGACCAGAATCAGTGACGCTCGTAGTAGCGCCGAGGGCAATCTGTATTTCTTAATACAATCAAAAGTTTGTTGAAGCATGATTTAATCAAAATGAGAAAAGTGACTTTGATGATTAGTTGGTTAATTGGATTTTACTAGGGTAAATTAATGATTAGGTTAAGCCTGGAAAATGCTGATCTGTACCTTGCCGTAGGCTACTCTGAATCCTGGCGAGATAACAAGGCTCCATTCCCAAAGCAGTTTAATGAAACTTAATGCTGCAAAAATACAGTAGCCACAATCGGGCATCGCCCCATTTTGCATTTAACCCCTAAAAAATAGAATTAGGTGTAATCGAGTATGTACTAGCTAATTAGATGGTGGTACAAGTGCCGAATTCCGAAAGTGGTACCTGTTTTTAGCCGTTTGTGACCGATTCGAAGTACTCGCGCGGCGTTTGGTTGGTGATCTTTTTGAAGGATCGGTTAAAGGCCGTCTTGGAGTTAAAGCCGACCTCATACGCCAGGCTGAGGAAGGTAAGATTATGATTCCGGGTATCATTGATCAGCCTCTTGAATTCATCAATCCGATATGAATTTATAAAGTCAAAGAAATTCTTCTCGAAGTGCTCATTAATGATCCGGGACAGCAGGTGTGTAGGCATATCTACCTGGCCGGCCAGCTCCGCCAGACTCAGCTTCGGATTGACATAGGGCTTAGTGCCGTCCATGTGTTTTTCCAGCTTCTCGATGTATGGAGCCAGGTTCTCTTTTTCTTCAGTCAGGTCTGTTTCTACTTTGACATCTTTGAGCATACTTTGCCCCACCGATGTCTCCAGCACATCATCAAATATGGATAAGGGACGAGGAGCTGCTTTGAATGTCTCGGGCTGATGAATAGCATAGTACCCCACAAAGTAGGGGATAAACGAGAAGGCCAGCCAGATCACATCCACGCTACTTTCGATGAGGAAAGTAAGGTCAACCTGGAAGAACCAGTGTACCGACAGGAGCACGTACATAAAGCCCCACAGGCACAGGCACACAAACTGCAGGATAAGTACCGTATTGAGGTACTGCAGATTCTGGTCGTATGACTGGTTGGTCTGGAAGTCAGCCCGGTAGGTATTGAGGGTACGGCGGAAAAGCAGCCAGTAATACCCATTCCATAGTAACCCCAGAAACCCAAAGGTGATAAAGAGGAGCAGAATATCCGTTTGCTGATTCATCAGGTTCAGCAGGAATATCTTGTCGCTCCTGAGCAGGTAGGGGAGATACACAAAGAACTGTATCAGAAACGGTATAAAGTGCAGGTACCACCGGGACGGAAGCCTCCTGACGTTAAACAGCAGCTTGATCAGGTAGAAGTAAAACAGCGGCGCATACAAGAACAGGATAAAGTCCGGCAGCAGGATCAGCTTGGGCGATACGTTGACAAACACCTGGTAGTTACTCATCAGGTACAGCAGGATCATCAGTGACGATAGCCCCAGAGAGATCATCAGCCAGCGATTAGCATCGCGGTTGTACGAATGGATGGAGGGGATAGCTACGATGAGCAAAATACCCTGAAAAACGGAGAATACCAGTAGCAAGTCGTAGAGGGAGAAGAAATGCAGCGTACCCATCATATCTTCCCAGCCGGCTATCTCTACCTGTACAGTCGTATCATCTATACCATCGTTAGGATAAAATACGCGGTTCGGCAGCGCTTTGCCACTTTCTCTGGCTTCTACGGATTCCCAATTCCCGCGGGTAAATTTGTATTCAATCTTATCAAGGTCCGTATACACCTTTACCTGATAGGTACCATCTACCTTCTTATTCAGTTGAAAGTTCTTATCGCCGGGGTTCCAGTTGTTGAAGTTGCCCGTAATGTACAGGTTGGCGTCGTGGGGTGTTGTTTCCGGAATCTGGCGGACCACGAAGGTATAGCCATTCTCCCAGCCCTCAATAGCTACCTTAATAGTACCTGAGTCTGTCGATTGATTATAAATACGATTGGGAAGTGGCTTGCCCGCGGCAGTACCTTCTACCAGATCCCAGTTCCCCTGAGTGAATTTATACGAAAAGCGATCCGGTACATTATCAAGTACTATGTAGTAGGTACCATCCGGATTGCGGGTGAGGGCGTAGTCGGGGTTACCGGGGTTCCAGTTGTTGAAATCAGCAACCAGGTAAAGCGGCCTTTCGGGGGCTGGTAGCGCGGCTTCCAGGGCTACCTCTATCCTGGCCTGCGCCTGACTTTTAGTAGGGGTACTAATTACAAAAACAGAAAGTAATACTATATAGAAGAACAATTTATTCATAGAGATCTAAAACAGCCCAACAAGCCATAGGGGCAACAACTGCCTGGCATGTAGCCTAGTAACACCAGCCGGAGAGGTAAAATGCCGGAGAAAGAGAAAAATCTTGATTTAGTAGGTCTGTAGTACTTTGAGGCGGTTCCGGTTGTTGATCCGGTACGATGGGAAGCTGAGTTTGTAACATAATACTCCCGTGGCGATGAGTCCGCCGCCGACGGCCAGTGAACGGACATCAGTAGTAAAACGCTGGTTATCGATACCGGGATTGAGAAAGTCAGCTGCGGAATAAAGCAGCCCGGCGATAGGAAACAGAAACGCGCCCTCGGTAACCCAGGGAATGCGGTGGCTTGCCTTGATCTTTCTGACTTGTGTAAAATCTATGGGGACGTAGTTCATCCGACGAGCCGCTTCATTGATGACGACTATACTGAATGTGCTGTCGGATACAGTGTGGATGCTTTCGTTGTACTTCTTCCGGTCTTTGCGGAGCCTGAACCGGATATCATCTCCGGAGAAATAGCGATATCTTCTGAAAGGACCAATTACGGGCGAAGCATCAAGTACCAGATAGCGCTGACCGGGCTGAGTGATGGCCCGGGTAGAAGGATTCCGTTTGAGCAGCAGCTCTTCGCTGCTCAGAGCCCGTTCAGGGCTATAATGATCCTGAGCGGCAAGGGGAATCGCTGCTAGTACTACAAGATATAGGGTGAGTAGTTGTCTCATTCTTGTCCGCTTGGCTCAAATATAGGATACTTCCTTCTAAAAACTAAACGGGCAGGGAGCGAGCTTTGTTGCGGATAATTGCCTAAATCCGCCTAGCTCACTTCTTCGGCTTTCTCTTCGATTACGGCGGCTTTTACTGATACACCACCGGATACGATCATTTTCATGATATCGGCGCTGGAGGCATTGAGCAATGTTACACTTTCGATTGGAACGATGAATAACTCGCCCGAGAAAGCGTAGGAGTGGGGCAGGTACACGGCTATGAAATCCTTAATATGCAGGTGACTCAGGTCCGTCTGGGTAATAAAGCCCAACTTCTTGATGTCAGAGTCGCGGTTAATGGTCACCAGTACGGGCTGGTTAAATTTCTTCTTATCACCCACGAAGGCCGTAATCAAGTCCTTGATGGAATAGTAAATGATACTTACCAGGGGAATCTTGCGGAGTAGTCCTTCGCTAAATTTAAAGAAAGACTGGGGGACTACCGTGGAGAAGAAAAAACCCAGCAGAATAATACCCGACAGGATGATCAGGACCCCAAGCCCCGGCAGATACACCGACCGTTGCTCGGACACAGGTATGTAGATAGGAAGGATACTATCCAGAAACTCCACCCCTGACCAAATGATCAGGAGCGTAAAGTAGGTGGGCGCTACCAGTACAAGTCCTCTTACAAAGTAGTTGAGGATTCGTTTAAAAAAAGCATTTTGGATCTCCATAGATTGCGGAGGAATATGTAAATGTTAGTTATAGCTATATAGAATGCTCATTTATCTGCCACACATCTATCTTTTGGGAGCTGCTCCTGCTGTAGTAGTCAACTCTCCATACCCGGAGTAGGTTCCCCAAAAAGACAAGAATATGATACCGTTAAATAAATTGTATTTTCCCGTAGTCACCTCTATTACTGCCTCCCACCTTACGGATTAGCGAAGCTTATTTTGAAAGGTACTTTGTAACAAGTCAGGCTATTCGGATATTTGCTGCAATCTATTTACAAAGTTGAAAATAATTCATTTTAATAAGAAGGATTTAACGCCTCATTTATAATTATTTATATGTATCAGGCCGACTATTTACAACGTTTTACGGAGGACGTATTCAAAAGTATAGGTTGTCCGGATGATCAGGCCGCTCTGGCCGCCGAAGTACTGGTAAGCGCCGACCTGCGGGGAATTGATTCACACGGTATAGCTCGCCTGGCCGGATACGTTCGTCTGTATGATCATGGTCGGCTTAACCCTACCCCCAACATACAGGTAGTACACGAGACGCCCAGCACGGCTGTGGTTGACGGTGACCGTGGATTAGGGCTGGTGGTAGCGCCCAAAGCTATGCAAATAGCCATAGAAAAAGCCGAAAAGGTAGGCTCGGGCTGGATATCCGTCCGTAATTCCAACCATTTCGGTATAGCGGGGTACCATGCTATGATGGCCCTCGAGAAGGACATGATCGGCTGGACGATGACCAATGCCGCTCCGCTGGTAACACCAACCTTCTCACTGGATAAGATGCTGGGCACTAATCCGCTGGCCGTAGCAGTACCTACGCAGGATGAGCCCGCTTTTGTAGCTGACTTTGCCTCTACCGCCGTAGCCTATGGTAAGTTTGAGATCCTGCAGCGCAAGGGGCTACCCGCTCCGCTGGGCTGGGCGCAGGATGCCAACGGGGAGCCTACTACTGACTCCAACGCCGTGAAGAGTGGGGGAGGATTACTTCCTTTGGGATCGGATCGGGAGCACGGTAGTCATAAGGGATATGGCCTGGGAGCTATCGTAGATATACTTTCGGGTGTACTGTCGGGTGCCAACTACGGTCCGTGGGTACCACCCTTCGCGACCGCCGGCTTTATGGCTGTCCAGGAGAGAGTAGGCCAGGGAACCGGACACTTTTTGGGTGCAATGCGCGTTGATGGATTTCGGCCGGCCGACGAATTTAAGAGTCACATGGACAACTGGATCCGGGCTTTCCGTAAAGCCAGAGCCGTTGAGGGTAAGCAGGTACTCATACCGGGTGACCCCGAGCGAGAAACCGAGGCACTGCGCCGACAGGAGGGAATCGACCTACTGCCTCCGGTAGTACAGTCACTCAGCGAATTGGCACAACGGTTCGGGCTTGAGTTTGAAGTACAGTAGCCGGGCTGGTGCTAAAATTTTATAAAAGAAAAGATCATTATAGGCTAGCAAAGAGAAGCTTAGCTCCTGATTTATACATAAATAAATAGATTCAAATTGTAGGATACGTATGTCTCGTAACATCAAAATTGGTGTATTTTTAACCCTGGCGGTACTCACCACTACCTTTACCTTTTATTTCTGGCAGATTTTCAAAACGCCTAACCTGCAGGTAGAGAAGGATAAAAGCTTTGTACTGTATATTCCCGAAAATGCTACCTACCAGTCAGTACTGGATACCCTGAAGAAGAATGAGGTAGTAAATGATTATGTTTCGTTTCAGTTCCTGGCTAAACTGCTGGACTATCCCGAAAGCATAAAGCCCGGACGGTACGTGATCAAAGCTGATTCTCCTAACTACCCGATCATCAAAAAACTGAAAGCGGGCGACCAGGATGCCGTAAAGCTTACCTTTAACAACATTCGCCTGAAGGATGACCTCGTCGAGCGGATTGGGCCTAAGTTTGCCTTTGGGCAAGAAGGGCTCCGCCAGGCGCTTAATGATCCGGCTTTGAGTCAGAAGTATGGCTTTGATACCGTGACGGTGGTATCCATGTTTCTGCCAAACACCTACGAAATTTACTGGGATGTCTCCACTGAGAAGTTTCTGGACCGGATGCACAGTGAATACGAGAAGTTCTGGACTGATCAGCGTAAGGCCAAGGCCAAGGCTATGGGGATGAGCCCCGTTGAGGTAACAGTACTGGCATCCATTGTAGAGGCCGAAACCAAGAAAAATGATGAGAAGCCCCGGGTAGCTGGTGTGTATCTCAACCGTATTGAGCAGGGCATGCCTCTGCAGGCTGATCCTACCATCGTGTTTGCGTGGCGTGATTTCTCCATCCGTCGCGTACTCAACTACCACACGGAGATCAAGTCTCCTTATAATACGTACCGCAATACCGGATTGCCTCCCGGACCTATTAATCTACCGGCGCCATCATCCATTGATGCCGTGCTCAATCACGAGGACCATAAGTATATCTACTTCTGTGCTCGGGCTGATTTCTCGGGCTACCATGCCTTTGCCGAAAACTACCAGGAGCATATGAAAAATGCCCGTGAATACCAGCAGGCACTCAACCGACTGAACATAAAGCAATAAGTAGTAAGTGGCCCCACCAGGGGCCACAGGTTTTTAATAACAAGTTCATGTTTACCTACGAAGTAACAGGAATCCGAGTCCGGTACGCCGATACCGATCAGATGGGGTATGTATACTATGGCAACTACGCCCGCTATTACGAAATAGGACGAGTGGAAGCACTACGTACTCTTGATTATCATTATAAGGAAATGGAAGATTCGGGCGTGATCATGCCCGTGTATGAGAGCCGGTTTCGCTACCTTAAACCAGCACGGTACGATGATCTGCTTACAATTAAGGTGATTATCCGTACACTTCCGACGGCTCGGGTCGTATTTGACTATGAAATTCGGAATCAGGATGGTATATTGCTGAATGTTGGTGAAACCACGCTGGTTTTTCAGCGCCGGGATACGGGCCGTTTATGTGCTGCCCCGCCGGCTTTGTTAGACAAACTGCGTCCGTACTTTCAGGATGCTAACAAGAAAGCCTGATGTTCCAGAAACTATTGAATCATCCTGTTCAGCAGCGAATTGGCCAATGGTTACGCAATACTAAACTCTTTCGGGGGACTGTCTCCCTGTACGATATACTGGTCAATCTTACGGACAAGATACTGGTCCATGACATCGACCAGCGTGCTACATCCGTAGCTTTCAGTTTGACTCTGGCCGCGTTTCCGGCAGTCATCTTCCTGTTTACCCTCATTCCGTATATACCCATAGAAGACCTCGATGCGCAGATTATGGAGTTTCTGCGGGAACTGATGCCCAGAGGTATTTATGCTGAAGCCAACCATACGATTCAGGATATTGTGAGCCGTCCACGCAAGGGAGTCCTCTCGGTTGGTTTTCTTCTAACCGTCGTTACTGCTACCAACGGCATGGTGTCGCTGATGCGGGCCTTTAATATGGTATACCGGGATGTAGAGAACCGTGGGTTTCTGAAGACACGGGCCATTGCCACTATGTTGACCCTGCTGCTGGCCATTGTGCTATTCGTATCGGTAGTGCTGCTTATTGTAGGCGACCGGGTTATGGCCGTTGTGGCTGACTGGAACATTGTCCGTGAAGCCTGGATCATCATGCTGGTCAACATCACGCGGTATCTGATTACCTTTGCTACCCTGACACTGGCGGTTTCTATTATCTATCGCTTCGCGCCAAACCGGTCGGTCCGGATGTCGTTTTTTAATGTAGGATCAATAGTAGCTTCCGGTCTTATTGTACTGGCTACGTATGCCTTCTCCTTTTATCTGTCCAACTTTGGTTCCTATAATAAGCTGTATGGTTCAATAGGTACCATGATTGCCCTGATGATCTGGTTGTACCTGATTGCGCTCCTCCTTATTTTCGGTTTTGAGATCAATGCGAGTATCATCCTGGCCAGGCGTACTCGTGCTGCCCAAAAAGAATAAATGCCGGACTTATTGTAAGTCCGGCATTTCATGTATTACCCTAACCCATAAAAACAGATGTCCGGTGGCACCGTAACACATCAATTCCACCTGATGTAGAGCTAATATCGTGCCAAAACTTAGTTTTGTTTAGTTTTTCGGGTTTTAAGTAATTGATATATAATACTTTAAATGTTTAATATTTGTTTACTAAGTTCATGTGGTTGTTTGGACCTTTACCGTACACACAATTTTTTATGTTTTTTAAAACATTACTTGTAACTAGGAAAAAAATTGAAGTATCTCCCGACTAATCAACACACTTAAAAACACTAAAAGTATGGCAAGATATACCCCTGTATCTGTTATATGTACAGTTTATAATCAACATTCTTTTGTGGGAGCTGCCTTGCGTTCGGTACTTAATCAAACTTACCCCAACATCGAACTTATAGTAATTGATAATGGCAGTACCGACGGTTCCGTTTCCATCATTGAAGATATCCTCAATATCTATCCTACCGTAAAATTTATCAAAAACGACACAAACAGGGGATTATGTGTAGCATTTAATCAGGGATTACGGTTAGCATCCGGTAAATATATAATTGATCTGTCCGGTGATGATGTCATGCTGCCTCGCCGGATCGAACGGCAGGTAGAGGCTTTCGAAATGCTTTCGTATGAATACGGCGTTATTTTCTCCAACGCCCGCTACATGGATGCCAATGACCGGCTGCTTCACTACCACTACCAGGTAGATGAGGAAGAAAAAACAGAGGTACCTGTACCGTCGGGAGATGTCTATAAGGAGATACTCAAGAAGTACTTCATCTGTACACCTACCATGATGATGCGCCGGAGCGTACTGGAAGAGCTCGGCGGTTATGACGAAACCCTGACGTACGAAGACTTTGATTTCTGGGTCCGATCGTCTGTCAAGTACAAGTACTTCTACCAGGACGAAGTACTGACCTACAAAAGAGTTGTGGCTGATTCGTTATCTACCTATGTATATAAGAAGGACAGCGGTATTCTGGAATCTACCTATGCGGTCTGTAACAAAGCTTATGATCTGAACCGCACCCAGGAAGAGTTTGATATCCTGGCGCGCCGGATCCGGACCTTTATACGGAAATGCTTCTATGCCCAGGAATTTGAGCTGGCTATGCGCTACCGTAAGCTCCTTAACTACATCGAAGACCCTGATCTACTTACCGAAGCCATCGTGCTGCTATGCCGTCTACGACTCCCGGTTTCCGGTCTGTACCGATTGTATCTTACTTATTTTCAGAAATCTCAATTTCGTTCAAAGGAAATAGTCCCTAACTTTGTTATATCAGAAACCTGATATAACAATTCTATGGCAGCAGAACTCATACGTCTATATCCGGACAATCCTGAAGAAAAAAAGATTCGTCAGATAGCCGAATGCCTGCGGGGCGGAGGTCTTGTAATCTACCCTACTGACACCATTTATGGGCTGGGGTGCGATATCCACAATGCAAAGGCTGTTGAAAAAGTTGCCCGCATAAAAGGTATTAAGCCAGAGAAGAACGACTTTTCATTTATCTGTTACGACCTGAGTCATATCGCTGACTACGCTAAGGTCAGCAATGCTGGTTTCAAGCTAATGAAAAAGGCTTTGCCCGGCCCCTTCACATTTGTTCTCTGGGCCAGCGGTAAAGTACCTAAGCTACTAAATACCAGTAAGAAGACCGTAGGTATACGCGTGCCTGATAATAACATCCCCCGCCAGATCGTGCGCGAGCTCGGCAATCCTATCATTACTACTTCTATTCGTGACGACGACGAAGTGATCGAATACTCTACTGATCCCGAGTTGATCTACGAAAAATTTATGAACCTGGTCGATATTGTCGTGGATGGCGGGTACGGTGGAAACGTCCCCTCTACTATCATTGACGCTACTGACGATAACTTTGAGGTGATTCGTGAGGGGCTGGGACAGATCGAGACGTATTAGAGAAATACAGTCATTATAAATTGTATCGAAAAGTGTCTGGGAGTTAGGAGCAAAGGTTTTGTAAATAATTTTCTATCATTTTTTTGATAAATTCCCTCCACTTCGCCATATTTGGTTATGGCAGAATTAGCAACTCAGATTGACGCCCCCCGAGAAGTACTGATCGAACTGCATTACCTGCCCAGCCTGGCTTACTTTACCTGCTTGATGAGTCATGAAGTAGTCTGGTTAGAGACGCAGGAAAATTATCCCAAGCAGACCTACCGAAACCGGTGCTATGTACTGACTACAAATAAAGTAGATGTGCTGACAGTACCAGTACAGGCGGGAAGTAAGAAGGCCCAGATCCGCGAAGTCAGAATTGATTATAGCCAGGACTGGATCCGGAGACACTGGGGATGTTTTCAATCAGCCTATGGTAAGTCGCCTTACTTTGAATACTACGCTCCCTATCTGGAAGAAACATACCGGCGTAAGCCAGAGTACCTTTTTGATCTGAACTACGAGTTACTGACATTGTGTCTGCGACTTATAGGCATAAAGAAGGAGCTAAGGTACAATATGTCATACTCCGAAGATGTTCCTTTAAATATTTTTGATGCCAGATCGTTACTTAACGACAAAAAACAGGATTCTGAGAAGGTTTTTTATAAAAGTGCCGCCTATTACCAGACCTTTGGCAACGATTTTGTACCTAATTTGAGTATTGTTGATTTGCTGTTCAATCAGGGGCCCGAAGCACGCCGCATTCTTACCGAATCCATTCAGCCAACAATTTGGTCCGAATTGAACAAAGCCTGAAAAATATTCGTTACAAATTATATAAGAGATACTAAAATACTCCTGCCTATACATGGAAGCAAAATTTTCAAATAGAGTCAAAGAAGTGATCTCCCTGAGTCGCGAAGAGGCGCTCCGGCTGGGTCATGATTATATTGGGGCGGAGCACTTATTGCTAGGAATGATACGTGAAGGAGAAGGTGTAGCAATAGGTCTTCTAAAGAAGCTCGGTGTTTCGTTGGACGAAGTCCGCGTTACTATTGAGCAGGCAACGAAGGGATCCGCTACAAATAATGTCAAGAATCTACAGAATATCCCTCTGACCCGTCAGTCAGAGAAGGTACTGAAGATAACGTATCTGGAAGCTAAGATATTCAAGAGCCCACTTATCGGCACTGAACATTTGTTGCTTTCAATCCTGCGCGATGAGGACAACGTGGCTACCCAGATACTCCATAAATTTAATGTTAACTACGAAGTCATTAAAGAGATGCTGGAATATCAATCATCAGGTACTCGTCCGCATATGGGACCCGAAACCGACGATGGCGATGACGACCCACGGGGTGGTATGTTTGGTGGAAGCGGATCAGGCAAAGAGTCCAAGGGAGCAGAGAAATCTCGCACACCTGTACTGGACAACTTTGGACGCGATCTGACCAAACTGGCCGAAGTTGGTAAACTCGACCCAATAGTAGGACGTGAAAAAGAAATTGAAAGGGTAGCACAGATCCTGAGCCGCCGTAAAAAGAATAATCCAATCCTGATCGGTGAACCAGGGGTAGGTAAGACCGCCATTGCAGAAGGTCTGGCCCTGCGTATCGTACAGAAGAAAGTATCACGCGTACTATTCGGTAAGCGGGTAGTTACGCTGGATCTGGCTTCGCTGGTAGCAGGTACCAAGTACCGCGGTCAGTTTGAAGAGCGCATGAAGGCCGTGATGAACGAGCTGGAAAAATCGCCGGATGTGATCCTGTTCATTGATGAGCTACATACGATTGTAGGTGCTGGTGGAGCTTCTGGCTCACTGGATGCCTCCAACATGTTCAAGCCGGCCCTGGCCCGTGGAGAAATCCAGTGCATCGGTGCTACTACTCTGGATGAATATCGCCAGTATATTGAGAAAGATGGTGCTCTGGCCCGTCGTTTCCAGATGGTAATGGTAGATGCCACATCCGTTGAAGAGACTATCCAGATTCTGGAAAATATCAAAGATAAATACGAGGATCACCACCACGTAAACTATACTGACGATGCCATCGAGTCAGCTGTGAAGTTATCGGAGCGTTATATTACCGACCGCTTCCTGCCCGACAAAGCCATTGACGTACTGGATGAGGTAGGTGCCCGTGTACATATCAGCAACATCACGGTTCCTGAGGATATCCTGAAGCTCGAAGAGCAGATCGAGAATATCAAGCAGGAGAAGAACCGGGTTGTTAAGAGCCAGAAGTACGAAGAGGCTGCTCAGCTTCGTGACCGTGAGAAGAAACTAATCGATCAGCTTGAGCGTGCTAAGCAAGCCTGGGAAGAGGAGACCAAGAAGAAGCGCTATACCGTAACTGAGCAAAACGTAGCGGAAGTTGTAGCGATGATGACTGGTATTCCTGTAACCAATGTATCGCTGGATGAAGGGAAGAAACTCCTACACATGGCTGATGAGCTGAAAGGCAAAGTAATCGGTCAGAACCCAGCTATCGAGAAGCTTGTGAAGGCTATTCAACGTACTCGCGTAGGTCTGAAAGATCCTAAGAAGCCGATTGGTTCGTTTATCTTCCTTGGACCTACCGGGGTTGGTAAGACCGAGCTGGCTAAGGTACTGGCTACCTACCTGTTCGATAAAGACGATGCGCTGGTACGTATTGACATGAGTGAGTACATGGAGAAATTCAGTGTATCTCGCTTGGTGGGAGCGCCTCCGGGCTACGTAGGTTACGAAGAAGGTGGTCAGCTGACCGAGAAGATCCGTCGTAAGCCATACAGTGTAGTACTATTGGATGAGATCGAGAAAGCGCACCCGGATGTATTTAATATCCTGCTGCAGGTACTTGATGATGGTATCCTGACTGATGGTCTGGGTCGCCGGGTAGACTTCCGTAATACCATTATCATCATGACCTCCAACATCGGAGCGCGTGACTTGAAAGATTTTGGTACCGGTATTGGTTTCTCAACGAAAGCCAAGTCTGAAAATCAGGATGAGATCATGCGAAGCACCATCCAAAGTGCGCTTCGTAAGGCATTCTCTCCGGAGTTCCTGAACCGTCTTGATGATGTGATCGTGTTCAACTCACTGCAGCGCGAAGATCTGCACCAGATTATCGATATCTCACTGGGCAAACTGTTCAACCGTGTGAAGGGGCTGGGTTACGAGATTGAACTGACCATTCCTGCCAAAGACTTCCTGTCTGAGAAGGGCTATGATCCTCAGTACGGTGCTCGTCCGCTCAACCGAGCTATTCAGAAGTACCTCGAAGATCCAATTGCCGAAGAGATTCTGAAAGGAGATCTGCGCGAAGGAGATATCCTGGTAGCTGATCATGACGGTAGCAGTGAACAACTAACTATTAGTGTTCGAAAGAAAGAAGAAGAAGTTACCAACAACGGGTAATTCTATAAAATAAATAAACAGAAAGGCAGGCCTTATGACCTGCCTTTCTTGTCTTTAGGGCTATTTATACGTACTTAATATTTGTCAATCATCATCACGTAGAAAGCTTTTTTGTCCAGTTGTGTTCATTCGCTTATTTTTGCGCCCGGTTTTACTTTTTGATTTATCTAGTTTCATGAAATTACTGGAAAATAAAGTGGCTCTCGTGACGGGAGCTTCGCGCGGCATCGGTCGTGCTATTGCTATCCGTTTTGCCCAGGAGGGAGCCAACGTAGCCTTCACCTATCTGTCAAATGTAGAAAAAGGCCAGGCTCTGGAAGCTGAGCTCCAGCAGTATGGTATCAAAGCCAAAGGGTATCGTTCGGATGCCTCCGACTTTCAGGCTGCTGATACACTCATCAACGATGTAGTTGCTGATTTTGGAAAACTGGATGTACTCGTTAATAATGCAGGTGTGACCCGTGATGGCCTCCTGATGCGTATGAGCGAAGAGCAATGGGATACTGTTATCAACACCAACCTGAAGTCGGTATTTAACCTGACCAAAGGTGCCATCAAACCTATGATGCGCGCCAAGAGTGGTTCAATCATTAATATTACATCGGTAGTAGGCTTGCGAGGTAATGCCGGTCAGGCCAACTACGCTGCCTCCAAGGCGGGTATTGTTGGATTTACTAAATCCGTAGCCCTCGAATTAGGCTCGCGTAATGTACGTTCCAATGCCGTAGCTCCCGGATTTATTGAAACCGAAATGACCGATGCCATTGATGCCAAGGCTATTGAGGATTGGAAACAGTCAATTCCGATGAAACGCGGCGGACAGGCTGAAGAAGTGGCTGATGCCTGTGTGTTCCTGGCTTCTGACATGTCACGGTACATTACTGGACAGGTGTTGCAGGTAGATGGGGGTATGCTTACCTAGTCAAAGCCTTAGCAATAATAGAGGCTACTATTTACTATTATAGTATAGTTTTGTGGTTTTCAGTGGGTTTTTATAAACAACTGAAAACCACAATAGGGTTTTTCATCGTTATGGTTGTATCTTGTTGATGACCTTACTGATACCCATATATACCCGAGACCTAAGCCTCACCCATGCGATCTGAACTTTTCTTTACTACTTCACCCTGGTTTATACTGCTTTGCTTACTGGTAGGTGTACTGTATGCGTACCTGCTGTATAAGCCGGAGCCATCGTGGAGTAAGCAACTCAATATTTTCTTGGCGGTTCTGAGAGGGACCTTGGTTTCTATTATTTGCTTTCTGCTGCTAAGCCCATTGGTCAGAAGTACCGAAACCAGCGTGGACAAGGCTAAGATAGTACTGGCTGTAGATAACTCGCAGTCTACCGCTCAGCAAGGGCAACCTACACTCGGAGCTCTTAATGAAGTAAGGCAAAAATTAGCTGAACAGGGATATGAAGTGAGCGTGCAGACGCTTGATCAGGCAGCGGCTGAAGTAGCACTGGACTCTATCAAATTCAACCAGAAAACGACAGATCTGTCGGCTCTTCTGAACAACGTTAGGAGTAATTACGAAGGTCGTAATCTGACGGATGTTATACTACTATCAGATGGTATTGTAAATCAGGGAGTTTCGCCGGCTTATGGCAACTATCCATTTAAAGTACATACCGTAGCCATCGGGGATACCGTTCCTAAGCGTGATGTGCAGATACGCAATGTGACTGCCAATCGGGTAGCCTACATGGGCAATCAATTTCCGGTGCAGACTGATATTGTGGCCACTGGATTTGCCGGACGGAGTACTACGGTCAGTCTTCGTCAGGGCGGTCGTACCATTGCGACTCAGAACGTAGTTATTGATAAAAACGACTTCTTCAAATCAGTTACGTTTAATACCTCCTCTACCCAGAAGGGAGTACAGCATTATACTGTTGAGGTAGGAGGTATATCGGGTGAATTCTCAACCCGCAACAATCGCCGGGAGGTGTACATTGACGTTATTGACGGGCGCGAAAAAATCCTGCTACTAGCGCTGGCTCCACATCCTGACATCAAGGCACTGCGCAGTATTATAGAGCAGAATGAAAACTATGAACTGGACGTACGGGCTCTGTCAGCAGCGAATAACCTGAATGAGATTCTGGAAAAGCCCTATGATCTGGTCATCCTGCACCAGCTTCCTGATGCCGGTGGAGTAGGTAATGAGTACGTACGGCGGCTGATGCAGAAGAACACCCCTATTTTCTTTATTCTCGGAAACCAATCAGCTCCCGCAGCTACCAGTACGCTGAGCCGTACGGTACAGATCGCTGGTAACCCAGGTCAGATCGACAAGGTAACCGGGCGTTTTAACAACTCCTTTCAGCTTCTGAATCTGGATGCTTCCGGTCTGGATCTGCTCGAGCGGCTTCCTCCTCTTTCGGTTCCTTTCGGTGAGTACCGTCTGGTGCCGGGTAGTGAAGTAGTCTTATACCAGCGTGTAGGTAGTGTGGCTACTACCAAGCCGCTGCTGGCCCTGAATACTGCCGGCGATCGCAAGGTAGCCATCCTAGCAGGAGAAGGGCTGTGGCAGTGGCGTCAGGAAGAATTCTCCATCACCGAGAAGCAGGTTATCGTGGACGAACTCTTCCGTAAGGTCATCCAACTGCTGTCGGTCAAGGAAGATAAGCGCAAATTCAGGGTATATCCGGTAAGTGCGGAGTTCGATGCCGGGGAGACGGTTGCTTTCCAGACTGAAATTTACAATGATATTTACGAGAAGATATATGGTCAGGAAGTACGCCTGGATATAACAGATGAGTCCGGCAAGGCCCAAACTTATACCTATACCCATTCGGCTGAGAATCCGCGTTTTGAAATCAGTGGATTAGGGGAGGGGGTATACCGCTTCAAAGCTACTGCTAATATGCGTGGTGGACAGCAGGAAGTAAGCGGACAGTTTGTGGTGCGGGACATTGAGATAGAAGCATTGAATACAACGGCCGATTTTGGCCTATTGAGGGAGTTGGCGCAGCGTACGGGTGGGGAGTTTGTTCAGCCAAATACCCTGGAAACCCTGGTACAGATGATGACTGCTAACCGCCCTCCTGATCGACTGGAAAGTAGCGAAGAAATGGTAGAACTGGTACATCTCAAATGGCTGTTCTTCCTTCTGCTGCTCCTGGCTACAACCGAATGGGGGCTCAGGAAGTATAGCGGTAGCTACTAACGTTTACATGATTCTACGAAGATTTCTTTTTTTAGTATTAGTAATAAGTATATACCCCGTTTCGGTAAGAGGAGAAGGGGAGATTTACCTTTCAAATCCGGACTCAACCCAGCTTCGTCGGCCCAACTACCGGCAGTTGCACGGTTTGTTCGCAGCGCAGACGGCTTTGTACGCTGGGAGCCTGTACGGCCTTAGCAAGACATGGTATAAGAACCCCCTGGTACGGTTCAATATCGCAGATGATACTCACGAGTGGAAACAATTGGACAAAGTGGGGCATCTTTACACTGCTTATCAGATCTCGCGCCACACCGCCCAGATGTACAGCTGGACAGGTGTCAGCAAGAAGCAAGCTGTCATTTACGGAGCTATCTCTGGCTTTTTCTTTCAGACTCCAATTGAAATTCTGGATGGCTTTTCGTCGGACTATGGCTTTTCACCGGGCGATATGGTAGCCAATCTGGCTGGGCCTGTGCTGTATGCCGGGCAGGTTCTTTTGTGGGACGAGATACGCATCCAACCTAAGTTTTCCTTTCATTATACCACCTTGGCTCAGCAGCGGCCTGAGCTACTGGGAAGCAATAAAGCTGAGCGGTGGCTGAAAGATTACAACGGCCAGACCTATTGGTTCTCGTGGAGCCCACGGTCCTTCTTTCCGGAGTCAAACTGGCCAGCCTGGCTGTGTCTATCAGCAGGTTATGGTATTCATGATATGGTAGCAGGTGAGACAGCTAAAAGCATTGAACTAGGATACAGACCTTACCGGCAGTACTACCTGTCGCTTGATGTAGATCTGACCAAGATCAAAACCCGCAATAAATTTGTTCGTACTGTTGGGTTTATGCTTAATTCGCTGAAGGTACCGGCACCCGCCCTGGAATTCAGTCAGAGAGGCTTTAGTTTTCGTCCCATTTACTATTAATAATTTAATTTAGAAGTTCAGAGGCCTCGGTTGGAGCTTTTGTTTTTGCATGATTAACTAGATACACAAGATGAATATAGGTGATAAAGTAAGAATGGTGCACGGACGCGAAGAGGGTATTATCTCGCGTTTTCTGCCGGGCAACCAGGTTGAAATAGAAATTGAAGATGGATTTCGTATTCCGGTACTACGTCAGGAGGTAGTAGTCGTGTCTCCGATGGAGGCGCAGCGCCTGGCCAAGCCCCCGGTGAAGGAAGAGCCAAGATCCAGATCATCAGCAGCGAGTACTCCATCCAGAGCCACCGGTGTTTTTGCTCAGAAGGGGATTTACCTGGCCTTTGTACCTATCAATGATCGGGAGTTTACTGTACACGTTATTAATAATACCGACTGGCTACTACCTTTTACTTTTACGGCTAGCCATGAAGGACGTTATACTGGATTAGGAGCCGGAGTACTATCCCCACGTGCCTCACAGAAAATGACCGACCTGCTGATCAAAGACTTTGAGTCCTGGCCGACGTTTGACCTGCAGGCCTTGTTCCACAAAGAAGGGTCCTTCGAAGCTAAAGAGCCCTTCCAGAAGCGCCTCAAGTGCCGTGCTCAGTCTTTCTACAAGCGGAAGCAGCAGGTACCGGTTCTGCTTAAAGAAGCCTATGTGTATCAGTTGGATGAAGAGGGAGGAGATAGCCCAAAGGCCCAGGCTCCTCTAAGCGCCCAGGAGCTTAGGGAGAAGATGCTGACTGCTGAGCCCACACCTGCACCAGCTACTAAGGGTGGAGGTGTAAAGTCAGTAGTGGACCTGCACATCGAAAAGATTCGCCCTGACTACGCCCGACTTTCAAAAGCCGAAATACTGGAAGCTCAGCTGCTGGTATTTGAGCAGCAATTGGAACAGGCCATCGCCAGTGGTATGGATGAAATTACTTTTATTCATGGGGTGGGAAATGGAGTGCTACGGGCCGAGTTGCATCGCCGCCTGAGCCGTCATCAGAATGTTGATTTTTTTAAAGATGCCCAAAAAGAGAAATTTGGATACGGTGCTACCCTCGTTAAAATCAAGTAAAAAGTACAGATCAGGGACGTACAGGTCTTTGTGGCTGTTTTTTATAGTAATTGTTTGTAGTTTGCATTGGCAGTGCCAGCCCAGGGACAATCAGCAACCTAAGGCCCCTGCGGAGAAATACCTCTATTCGGATATGCAAATCCAGAACGAAAAACACATATCGGTACTAAACGTACCGGTTGAAATGCCCATTGTAGAGTTGGAAAGACAAATCAATGCGCAGCTCAAAGGACTTATCTACGAGGACAATAGCTACGAGGACGAGGGAAACGATAACCTGAAAGCAAAAGTATGGAAGTTGAATGATATCCGGGTGTCTGCCCAGGATTCTACCTTCCTGTTCGATGTACCCATCAGGATATGGGTTAGCGCCGGCTACAAGATCAGCCCTATGGGTTTTACGATGTCCGGCTACAAAGATACTGAGTTCGCTCTCCGTATCCGGTTTGTTTCAAAAGTTCATATGACACCTGACTGGCAGGTTGTATCTACTACTCAGGTAGAAAGCTACGACTGGATATCAGAGCCATCAGTCAAAGTCGCCGGATTATCCATTCCTATCAAGTCAATGGTGAGCAGGCTGCTCAACAAGAACTTTGAGAAGATCACAAAAGCGATTGATGAGCAGGTCAGCAAAAACATTGAATTGAAAAAGTATGTACAGGAAGCGTGGGATCTGGCCCGGCAGCCGGTACTCCTCTCGGAGGATTACAACACCTGGCTGGTAGTAGTTCCTACCTCCGTTGTGATGACTCCTCTGGTAGCCTCTAATAAGCTGTTGCGCACTACCATTGGCCTCAAGGGGTATACCCAGACCGTTACCTCCGCTACCAAGCCTGAGGTAACCAGCAGTAGCAAGCTCCCTGACCTTCAGATTGTAGATCAAGTCCCTGAGAACTTCCGGGTCGGTCTGATCAGTGCTGTTACTTATCAGGATGCCGCCCGGCTGGCCAGCCAAAAGTTAGTCGGAGAGACCTTCTCATTTAGTGGTGATCGCTATTCGGTACAGATAACGGGTATTCACATGTATGGGCAGGAAGATATGCTGATTATCAAAGCAGGTCTTAAAGGAAGTATCAATGGCGATATATACCTGAGAGGTATCCCGCACTACGACCCTCAGACCCGCATGCTCTCCCTGAAGCACCTGGATTACGACCTGGATACGCGTAGTGTCATGTTCAGGACTGCCAGCTGGCTTTTGCAAAGTACTTTTAGCCGGATGCTTGAAAAAAAGATGATCTTTCCGGTAGGGGATCAGATCGAAGAAGCGCGTAAGACTATTCAGCAGGCTTTAACTCACTACCAGGTTACTAAAGGCGTGGCACTGAACGGGTCACTCAATGAGATAACTCCCGACCGGGTGTACCTGACCCCTAAGCATATATACGCGATTGTCTTTGCGACGGGTAGGGTAAATCTCAAAATAGAGGGACTGATGTAGACAATGCAAAAGTGGCTCTAAACAATTATTAATTAGTTTTTGTAGTATATTCGCCGCCAATCAAAGCAAACATTTCTTAGCTTTGTAGCCAACGGAAGTGAATAAGCCGTCCTATCGCTCCGATTTAACGTCGGGGAGGAAAGTCCGGACAGCACAGAGCGTCGTACTTCCTAACGGGAAGGCAGTTGATTGGTGACGATTAGCTGACAGCCAGTGCCACAGAAAATATACCGCCTTGGCATGATATTTTAATGCTGGGTAAGGGTGAAAAGGTGGTGTAAGAGACCACCGCTTTATCGGTGACGATAGAGGCAGGGTAAACCTTACGGGCTGAAAGACCAAATAGGTACTGAGTTTTGGGGCTGCTCGTTCCAGCTCTCGCTTCGGCGAGGCATCAGTACGGGTAGGTCGTTAGAGGCTTCGGGTGACCGGAGTCCCAGACAAATGATAGGAGCTCCGAAGCAATTCGGGGGACAGAATCCGGCTTACAGGCTTATTTTACTTTCGGATTGCGCTATTAAAGCTGAATTAATTGAATCACATAACTGGTGTTTCCTCATGAAGAAAAAGAAACTTTACGTTGTTTTATCCTGCTTGTCGTTGTTCGCTTCGAATGCTTTCGCTCAGTACACTTACGAAGGGAATAACAAAATGAATACGTGGTCTATTACCGGATATGGTGGTGTATCACGTTTTTTTGGTGATTTGAGCCAGTATGACTTCAAACGGGGCGAGAGGGAGGATATTACAGGAATGTGGGGCCTATCACTAAACAAGCAGATTACGCCGGTTTTTGGAGCCCAGCTTACCTTGTTCAACGGTAGCCTTATGGGGTCCAGAATGGACTACACAAGCCTGGCTCCGGGCGAAACTGTGCCAGTTTCTCGTGACCTGTACTTCAAAAGTCCTTCGTTTGTGCAGGCTACCATTGATGGTACCATGAACCTGAACCGCCTGCTTTTTGGATTCAACAAGCTGCGCCGCTGGAAATTCGATGCTCATGCTGGTTTTGGAGTTATGTACTTCCATACCGATGTGTATGACATGAATACCGACCTGCTTCTGTTGTCTTCTAATACAGAAGCAAGCTCAACTACCGCCGGTAAATGGGATCGTAATGGTACGATCTATACCCGTGAATACGTTGTTCCGCTGGGTCTGGCTATTCATTATGAACTTACCCGCCGTTTCGACATTGGTGTAGACTTCACTATCAATCACGTCAACACCGAGAAGCTTGACCTGACTGCCAGCGACATTACCCGTCACGCTACTTCACAGGGCATCTTTGGTTTCTACAAAGGAGAGTCAAAACTGGATAAGTGGGGATACGGAGCAATAGCCCTGACTTATAAGCTTGGCCGTAATGCTGTCATGTCCAAGGATGGGAAGTATGACATATCTAAAGGTCGTTACCACCTGCGTTGGGCTGATCCAAGAGCTTTGATTCCACCGCCATACAATCCAACCATGGAGGATGCTGATTCTATTGCCAAGGCAAACATGCCTGCTCCGGTTGATCCACGTCTGTATACTGACTCCGACAGCGATGGCGTAGCTGACCTGTTCGATAAAGAGCCTAATACACCAGCTGGAAGCGTAGTATCGGGTGGTGGGGTAGCCATTGATCTGGATAAGTACATCCGTGATGCAATTCGAAACAACCTGCCTAAGGATGAATGCGAAGCCTTGTTCAGCAACATCGAATTCGATACTGACAAAGCTACTATTCGTTCGGCTTCACAGACTGTGTTGAACCAAGTAATTGAGCTTCTGAACATGCGTCCTAACTGCCGTATAGTACTTGTAGGTCACGCGGATGCCCGTGCTGGTTATGGATATAATATGTCACTGTCACGCCGCCGTGTTGAGGCAGCTAAGCGCTTCCTGATCCGTTCAGGTCTGACTGATGCCTCTCGTATTCTAACTGAGCACTATGGTGAGTATCGCCCGCTGGCTCCGAATACTTCAGCCGAAGGTCTGCAGGCCAACCGCCGTGTTGAGATCAAGATTGAGCCTATGAACACACTGCGCTCTAAGTACCCTGCTGGTTACGAGCAGCACTAAAAAAATAACAAATACATCAAAAAAGGGATCTGGAAAATCAGATCCCTTTTTTGATAGCCATATAGTATAGTTACCGAAAGATTTCGTAAATTTGCACCCTGTTTAACCCGGGGACGAGATCCCCACCATAACAATTTTAGCAGAATGGCTGTAAAAATTAGATTAGCGCGTCGTGGACGCAAAAAAAGAGCGATGTATGACATCGTAGTAGCTGACGCCAGAGCACCACGTGATGGTCGCTTTATCGAGAAGCTTGGTACTTTCAACCCTAACAGCGATCCCGCGCAGGTTGTACTGGCTACGGACAAAGCTGTAGACTGGCTGTTGAAAGGTGCTCAACCAACTGACACCGCACGTTCGATTCTTCATCACGAAGGAGTAATGTTGCGCAAGCACCTACAGGTAGGTGTAATCAAAGGAGCTATTTCTCAGGATGTAGCGGATACTCGCTTTGAAGAGTGGAAGCAATCAAAAGAAGACAGAAAGACTGCAGCTGCGGATGTTAAAACCCAGAAGCAGGATGCTGAAAAAGAAAGCAAACTTGCCGCTGAGCGTAAAGTTAACCAGGCTCGTTTGGAAGCTATCACTAAGAAGAACACCCCACCAGCTGAAGAGGCTGCAACAGAAGAAGCTGGCGAAGAGGCAGCGGCTGATGAGGCAACCGAAGAGCAAGCGGCGGAATAATCTCGGTATACTAAGTATGAATATGGGTCTGTCGGCTTGCCGTACAGACTCATATTGTTTTATAGGAGGCAGTTTTTTAACACTATAAACTGAACAAATCTTGGCACACGACAACCATTACCTGCTGGGGTACATTGTTCGAACCCACGGTACCAAGGGGGATGTAACCATACATCTGGATGTAGACTATCCGGAAGACTACGAAGACGTAGAGTCTTTATTTGTAGAAATCAAAGGCGAGCTAGTACCGTACTTTGTGGAGGATATGAATATCCAGAAGCAGAATAAGGCCATCGTCAGACTGGAAGATGTAGATACTATCGAGCAGGCACAGGCTCTGGTAGGAAGTGCTTTATACTTACCCATCGAAGAGCTGGAAGAGTTGGGAGAGGGAGGATTCTACTATCATCAGATCCAGGGCTATACTGTAGTGGATGAAACGAAGGGTGAGCTGGGAATAATCCGGGCCATCTATACGCCCAATACCCAGGACCTAATAGCAATGGACTACCAGGGCAGTGAGGTACTGATTCCGATCGTTGATGATATTGTAATCAGTGCTGACCACGAAAAGCAGCAGGTGCTGGTAAAGCTTCCAGAAGGCTTGCTGGAAGTATACCTGAATTCAGGATCGGATAACGATGAATTACCCGAAGCCGACGAAGATGAGGATTGATATTATTACCTGTGTACCTCGCTTGCTGGATAGCTTTTTTGCGCATTCTATACTGAAGCGCGCACAGGACAAGGGGCATGCCGAGGTACATATACATGACATTCGTGATTACTCTACCGATAAGCACAAGAGTGTAGATGACTACGCATTTGGGGGAGGAGCCGGTATGGTACTTCAGATTGAACCCATAGCCCGCTGCATCAGGAATCTGCAGAATGAGCGTACTTACGACGAAGTGATCTACCTGACACCAGATGGCGAAAGGTTGCAGCAAGGTATTGTGAACCGATTGTCTCTAAACCAAAACCTGATCCTGCTGTGCGGCCATTACAAGGGCGTTGACCAGCGGGTGCGGGACCTGTTCGTTACCAAAGAGATCAGTATCGGCGATTATGTACTTTCGGGAGGCGAATTGGCGGCCGCCGTATTGGCCGATGCCATAATCCGATTAGTACCGGGAGTACTTAATGATGAGACTTCGGCCTTAACAGATTCTTTTCAGGACAATCTGCTAGCTCCACCGGTTTATACCCGTCCCTACGAATTTGAGGGGCATAAGGTACCCGATATACTACTTTCAGGGCACGAAGCCAGGATTGAAGACTGGCGCTATCAGCAATCGGTTGAACGTACGCGTGAGCGGCGCCCTGATCTGCTGAATGAATAGAACGATAATATATATATTACCAGAAAGGCCCGCAACACTGCGGGCCTTTCTACTTTATGAGTTGTCTTAAAAGTCCAGGTTACAGTTAACCCATTCGTCGTCAAAGCGGGTGCCGTACTTACGGTAAAAGCCCACGGCTGAAACATTCCAGTTGAGTACCTGCCACATCATGCCGGTACAGTTGGTATCCCGGGCGGCCTGTACGGTAGCGTCGAACAGGAGCTTACCAATGCCGTTGCCCCGCATGGCTTCAGTCACTATGATATCCTCCATGTACAATCGCTTGCCTTTCCAGGTTGAGTAGCGGAAGTAGTAAAGGGATAAACCGATAATCTTTCCATCGGCCTCCGCCACAAAGAAATCATACAGCTTATCATCGTAATCCTGAGCCATCCGATCAGGAGTATTCGCTATTTGATCAAGAGCTTTTTCATAGATAGCCAGCTCTTTTACAAGCTCAAAAACGGAGGGTATATCATGGCGGGTGCCTTGGCGGGTAATAACGTTCATGCGTGGTTTTAGTAGTTGAATGAGCTGTGAAGCTAAAAAAATATTGAATAATTTATAAATTTTTAAATGGAATAGTTAAAGCTACACTTTTACAAAGCTTTCCCACTTCGCCAGAACATCCTGAAAATCCTGTGGGAGTTCGGTATCAAACTGTATCCATTCTTTGGTTCTTGGATGTACAAAGCCCAGGGACTTGGCATGAAGGGCCTGCCGGGGTATGATCTGGAAGCAGTTTTCGACGAAGGCCTTGTAGCTACCGCTGGTAGTACCCCGCCGGATCTTATCGCCGCCGTAGGTAGCGTCGCTGAATAGGGGATGACCCAGGTATTGCATGTGCGCCCTGATCTGGTGGGTACGTCCGGTTTCAAGATTACATTTGATCAGAGCCACGTACCGGAGTGGCTTTAGTACCTCGTAGTGAGTGACCGAATGCTTACCCTGTGACCCGTCCGGAAATACAGCCATCACTCTGCGATCCTTAGGGCTGCGGCCGATATGACCCGTGACAGTACCCCTTTCTTCCTTCGGTTCCCCCCAGACCAGCGCGTGGTAGGTACGCTCAATGGTATGATCAAAAAACTGCTTGGCCAGGTGCGTCATTGCATACTCGGTTTTGGCAATTACCAGCAGACCCGAGGTATCCTTGTCAATACGGTGTACCAGACCGGGACGAATTTCTCCGTTGCGTGAAGTAGGCAATTGCTGGAAATGATACACCAGAGCGTTTACCAGTGTACCGTTCCAGTTGCCGTGAGCAGGATGTACGACCATTCCTGCCGGCTTATTTACAATGATCAGTTCATCATCCTCAAAAAGTATATTCAGAGGAATATTCTCAGGAATAAGCTCCGTATTGCGAGGAGGCTCGGGCAGTGACAGCGTGATAACATCCCCCGGCTTGATCTTGTAGCTGGCTTTGGTGGGCTTATCATTGACCTTTACGGCTTCGGTCTCGATACCTGTCTGTATTTTGGTACGGGTAGCATTGGGCACGTGCAGACTCAGGTACTTGTCCAGGCGCATCAGGCCCTGACCCTTATCGGCTACAATGCGGTAATGCTCGTACAGGTCTTCGTCCTCGTCGGTACCGTTATGGTCTATATCTTCCTGCGACATTCAGCTCGGCTTTGTTGTGTTACGTATCTTTGCAAACCGCAAAAATAGCAGAAAACATGGATTTCCTGACCCCAACCCGACCAACCCCTTTGCAAGAGCTTCGTGATGAGGTAGTTCAAGAGGCAGGAGTAAGGCTATATATCAAGCGCGATGATCTGATTCATCCGGCGGTGTCGGGTAACAAGTGGCGAAAGCTTAAGTACAACCTGATCCGGGCCAAAGAGCTAGGCCATGATTCTGTTTTAACGTTTGGCGGTGCTTACTCCAATCACCTGTTTGCCATGGCGGCAGCCGGCAAAGCCGCCGACCTGAATACGATCGGGGTAGTGCGGGGAGACGAACTCACGGCTTATTCATCTCCTACACTACAATATTGCCAGAAGCAGGGAATGCAGCTCCACTTTATAAGCCGGGAGGCCTATCGGCAAAAGGAGTGTTCTGAACAGGTAAAACATCTACTGAAGGAGCGGGGGGATATCTTTATAGTACCCGAAGGAGGAAGTAACGAGCTGGCCCTGCCGGGAGTGGGGGAAATGGTACAAGAGGTGGAACAGCAACTAACTCACCTGACTGACTACTTTGCCGTGGCAGCCGGCACTGGAGGTACTGCGGCCGGTATACTATCAGCCCCGGCTCCGGTACTGGCATTCTCGGCCTTAAAGAGAGGAGAATTTTTACGGGAAGAAATCCGTACACTAGTCGGTGATACAGCGCTTGTAGAACATTTACAGCTCTTTACTGACTACCATTTCGGTGGCTACGCCCGTTATACTTCCGAGCTGCTTGATTTTATCCGAAGCTTTGAGCAGCAGCATGGTATACCCTTAGAACAGGTATATACCGGCAAGATGATGTTTGGGCTGTATGATTTGATGCAGAAAGGGTACTTTACCCCCGGCAGTACGCTGGTAGCAGTACATACCGGAGGCCTGCAAGGGCGGCTGGCCAGCCTGGATAAGTAAGTTTAGCTGATCTGGAATATCTGTCGGATTAGCTTTCGATCCCCGGCAATCCAGATGACATCTCCCGGATTGATAATTTCCGTTGAATCCGGATTTAAAATACGGGTACCTTCCCGCTCCAGTCCTACGATAAGCCCGTTAGTATACTCCCTGATCCGGCTTTCCCGAATGGTCTGGCCAGTAATTGTATGAGAGCTAAGTACCTTAATATGCTCGAGTGAAATGGGATTGTCGTCGGCCAGTAAGATCTTTCCATCAGCACTAACTGTCTCTACCAGCGTTCGGAACACACTTAACTGCTCATCGGTTCCGATCACCTCTATCCGGTCACTGGGGAAGAGTACCTCGTACTGGTTGGGTAGCAGGATACGCTTACTCCCTCTCTCGATCATCACCACATTGATGCCGTATTTCTCGCGCAGTTGTAAGCTATTCAAGGATTTACCTACGAGGGGAGAATCAGCGCTGATGTTGAAGAAAGCAAGGTGCGCGTTCCAGGGGGGCAGTATGTAATTCGATTTCCCATCCTGCTCACGGGAGTTCAGATTCTGGATAAAACGAGACTCGATCCGGTGATAAAACTGCTGTAACTTCTGATAAAAAAGTACAAACGCAGGTATTATAATAAGGCCCGTAATAACGGTAGCTACCCCAATGGAGAAAAAGGTATTGAGCAGCAGGCTGGCGTACAGGACAGCCAGGCTTACCCGCAGCAGCTCGAGGAGTACCAGGGGCCCCCGGTTAAACTTACGGTCTACCCACAGGGCCTTATATGAACTACGATTGGACCTTTTGAAAATGAGCGCCCACAGGAAGGGAGCCATCGTCAGCAAGGTAAGTATAGCAGTAAGTACTCCTCCCAGGACTGGATTAGCCATGCGCTGCTGTATAATGGGGAACAGTACATTGGAGGCAATCAGGAGCAACGCTACTATCACCACTGAGTTGGTAACAATAACCTGAGCGTAATCTTTGAGTACCTCATCCCAGTGACTGGACTCGTTGATGGTCTGCGTCGTATTGGTATACCGGTTCAGGGCCTTGTACCAGCGTTCCGGCATTTTCTGCCGCACCAGGTTATAGACCGGATCAGCCGCCCGGATCATGTAGGGAGTAGTGAAGGTAGTAATGACCGAAACCCCCACAGCTATCGGGTAGAGAAACTCGCTCACAACCCCCAGAGATAGGCCCAGATTAGCAATAATAAAGGAAAATTCACCGATCTGCGAAAGGCTCAATCCGGCCTGTATGGAGGTACGTAACGGCTGGCCAGCTATCAGTGAACCGATAGATACAAACACCGTCTTTCCTACCATAACGATCAGGACCAGGAAGAACAGGGGCAGCGCGTACTCTACCAGTACCGACGGGTCGATCAGCATCCCAACGGATACAAAGAAGATAGCACCAAATAGCTCCTTAACGGGTTTGAGCAGGTGCTCAATCTTTTCGGCCTGCGTAGTTTCGGCCAATATTGATCCCATGATAAATGCTCCTAAGGCCGCTGAGAAGCCCGCCTTGGTAGCAATTACCACCATCATAAAGCACAGGGCGATGGAGGTGATCAGGATGGTTTCGTCGTTCATCAGGTTCTTGAAGGACCGGAGGAAAGAGGGGAATAGGAATATACCGCTCAGAAACCACAGGATCAGAAAGAACATGAGCTTACCCACGGAGGCCAGCATTTCGACCCCCACAAACTGCTGACTGATAGCCATGGTAGAAAGTAATACCATCAGCAACACTGCTACCAGATCTTCAATGATGAGTATACCCATCACGACGCTGGCAAACTGATGAGTCTTGACCCGTAGTTCGTCAAAGGCCCTGATAATAATGGTGGTGGAGGAAATGGCTAAAATACCGCCTAGAAACAAGCTGTCGGTAAAAGACCAGTCCATCAGACGACCGGCTGTATAGCCACAGAGCAGCATGAAAAAAACTTCAAAGAGGCCGCTTATGGCAGCGGTACTACCTACTTTTACCAGTTTCTTAAAACTAAATTCAAGACCCAGATTGAAAAGCAGAAATATGACGCCGATCTCGGCCCAGATCCTGATGGATTCAAGATCCAGTATGGTTGGAAAGAGGGGGAAGTTAGGACCTACCAAAAGACCAGCCAGGATGTATCCTAGTACTAGTGGCTGTTTTAGTCTTTTGAAAATAATCGTAGTGACTCCCGCAGCTCCCAAAATCAGGGCCAGATCAATGATTAGCTGTGGAACGTGGTTCATAAGGTATTCGGGCTAGGGCACTTTGTACATCTTGCAATATAATAGAAAAAGCCTTTGCCAGAGGCAAAGGCTTTTTTACTAAATAGGATATATCCGACGCAGCATAGATTAACCTACGCTACCTTCAAGGCTTATTTCGAGTAGTTTCTGAGCTTCTACCGCAAACTCCATCGGAAGCTGGTTAAGTACTTCCTTGGCGTACCCATTGATGATCAGGGCTACGGCCTGTTCGGTAGGAATACCGCGCTGGTTGCAATAGAACAGGATATCTTCTCCGATCTTGGAAGTAGTTGCTTCGTGCTCTACTGTTGCCGAAGGATTACTTACTTCGATATACGGGAAGGTATGGGCTCCGCAGCGATCACCCAATAGGAGCGAGTCACACTGCGAGAAGTTACGGGCATTTTCGGCACGCTTGAATACCTGTACCAGACCACGATAAGAGTTCTGGCTCTTCCCGGCTGAGATACCCTTTGATACTACCCGGCTCTTGGTGTTCTTACCAATGTGGATCATCTTGGTACCTGTATCGGCCTGCTGCATGTTGTTGGTTACGGCTACCGAGTAGAATTCACCGATGGAGTTATCACCTTTCAGGATTACCGAGGGGTACTTCCAGGTAATAGCCGAACCGGTTTCTACCTGAGTCCAGGAGATTTTGGAGTTAGGACCGTCACAGATACCCCGCTTGGTCACGAAGTTATAGATACCACCCTTACCGTTGGCATCACCAGGATACCAGTTCTGTACAGTGGAGTACTTTACTTCTGAGCTTCCGTGGGCGAATATCTCTACAACCGCTGCGTGTAGCTGGTTCTCATCGCGCATCGGAGCGGTACATCCTTCCAGATAGCTTACATAGCTGCCTTCATCGGCAATGATAAGCGTACGCTCAAACTGACCGGTACCGGATGCATTGATACGGAAGTAAGTAGAGAGCTCCATCGGGCACCGTACACCCTGAGGGATATATACGAATGAACCATCAGAGAATACGGCCGAGTTAAGCGCGGCGTAAAAGTTGTCCTTGGGAGGTACTACCGATCCCAGGTACTTCTTTACCAGATCAGGATGCTCGCGTACGGCTTCGGAAATGGAACAGAAAATAATCCCTTTTTCCCTGAGGCTTGATTTGAAAGTCGTAAATACAGACTCAGAGTCCATAACGGCATCTACCGCTACACCCGAAAGACGCTTCTGCTCATCCAGGGAAATACCCAGACGCTCAAACGTATTACGTAGTTCGGGATCTATATCATCAAGGCTTTCAACCTTCTTTGTCTTCTTGGGAGCGGAATAGTATTTGATAGCCTGGAAATCTACCGGCTGGTACGATACGTTGGGCCACTTGGGCTCTACCATCTGAACCCACTGACGGAAAGCCTTCAGACGCCATTCCAGCATCCACTCGGGCTCTTCTTTCTTAGCCGAGATAAACCGTACTATATCTTCACTCAGACCGGGAGGGGCTTCGTCAGCTTCAATGTTAGTAACAAAGCCATACTTATATTCCGAACTGGTGATCTCTTCTAATAATTCTGCTTCTTTGCTCATAGTATTAATTGTCACCTACATTTGCTCAAAAGGATAACAAAGAGTAGGAGACTTGAGTTTGGGACTATGCCAAAATTACGTAAAAAATTGGAATAGGTATGAATGTTAAATAGGCCAGGCCTGTGAATCAATAGTATTTGTGCGGGATCAGGTAGTTTTTGACGTAATCTTCGATCCCTTCTTCCAGTGTATGGAATGGCTTGGGGTACCCAATCGAATGTAGCTTACTCATATTGGCCTGCGTGAAGTACTGGTACTTGTCACGGATATCGGCCGGCGTATCAATAAAGTCAATATCGGGCTCCATATCCATGGCATAGAATGTATTCTTCACCAGGTCCAGGAAAGTACGGGCCTTGCCACTACCCAAATTATAGATACCGGAGTTTTTGCGGTGGTGCATCAGGAAAGAGCAAACCTCCACGACATCCTTTACGTACACGAAGTCACGCATCTGCTCGCCATCTTTGAAGTCGGGATGGTGGGAGCGGAACAGCTTCATCTTGCCCGTAGCCTTGATCTGGTTGTAGGCATGGAAGATCACCGAAGCCATACGAGCCTTGTGGAATTCATTTGGTCCGTATACGTTGAAGAACTTCAGACCGGCCCAGAAGAAGGGCTTCTCGTCCTGCGCCAGTGCCCACTGGTCAAACTCATTCTTGGAGTCGCCGTACGGGTTGAGAGGCTTAAGCTGGGGGATAACTGATTCGTTATCGTCGTAGCCAAGTTCACCCAGGCCGTAGGTAGCGGCCGATGAGGCATACACGAGCGGAATCTGATACGATACGCAACGCTTCCAGATTTCTTTGGAGTAGTTGACGTTCAGCTCTTCAAAAATAGCCCGGTCAAACTCGGTGGTATCGGTGCGGGCACCAATGTGGAAGATAAATTCGACATCCTCGTGATTCTGATCAAGCCACGGAAAAAACTGGTCACGCTCAACCCGCTCCTGTATCTTTTTCCCTTCCAGATTATCCAGCTTTTCTGTCTTGGAAAAATCATCAACGGCGATGATGAAATTAAAACCTTCCTGGTTTAGTTTACTGATTAGACAACTGCCTATGAAACCGGCAGCACCCGTGACAACGATCATACGTGTAGATTATGAGTATATAGTAAGAACGCCAATTCTGTTCAAAAGGTAAAGTTAAAATAAATACGGCTATCAATCTACCATATTCAGGTCTTAAAAGTAGGATTTTTTTTAGTCCGATGGCCTAAATGATTCCGAACTACCGGGATAAGGTGTAATTTTGTAGCTGATTTAGAAGGAAAGAGTATCATGATATATGTAACCAGAAAAGAGCATTTCAATGCAGCCCACCGGCTGTATAATCCGAACTGGTCGGATGAAAAAAACCGGGAGGTATTCGGCCCCTGTGCCAATCATAATTTTCACGGACATAACTTCGAGATAATAGTAACGGTGAAAGGGAAGCCTGATCCCGATACAGGCTTTGTGATTGACCTGAAGGTACTAGGTGATATTATCAAGCAGGAAGTAGTTGAGAAAGTGGACCATAAGAATTTGAATATCGATGTAGACTTCATGCAGGGCAAAATGGCTTCCTGCGAAATATTCGTCATGGAGATCTGGAAGATACTGGCACCGGCCATCGCCCAGGCGGCACCCAATGCCCAACTCCACTACATCAAACTCATCGAAACCCCTAAGAACTGGGTAGAGTACTATGGGGAATAGGGTTATAATTAATAATGTATAATTGAAAATTGATAATGGAATTTCGCAGTTGCATGAGGATTAACACCCGCCCCAATTATACATTCTGCATTATCAATTAGTTATTAAAGTACCATGACCTACTACCTCATAGCCGGTGAGCGCTCGGGCGATCTTCACGGAGCCAATTTGATTAAGGGTATCAGGCAGCACGACCCGCAGGCGCAGTTTAGAGGGTGGGGGGGAGACCAGATGGAGCAGGTAGGAATGGAGCTGGTAACCCACTATAAGGATACCGCCTTTATGGGTTTTCTGGAAGTGGCTATGAACCTGCATAAGATCAGTGGCTTCCTCAAAAAATGTAAGAAAGACCTGCTGGCTCAGCGCCCCGACACCCTGATCTTGATCGACTACCCCGGCTTTAATCTGCGTATAGCCGCCTTTGCCAAACAGCACGGTATTAAGGTTTTCTACTACATCTCGCCCAAGGTATGGGCCTGGAATCAGAAGCGGGCGCTGAAGATCAAGGCTACTGTAGACCGGATGTTCGTGATCTTTCCTTTTGAGACGGACTTTTACAGCAAGTACGAGTATAAGGTAGATTATGTGGGTAATCCGCTGATGGATGCCATTGCCGCCTTCCGGCCCGATCCGGATTTCAGAGCCAAACACGGTATAGCTGCTGATAAACCGGTAGTGGCCCTGCTGCCCGGTAGCCGCCGTCAGGAGATCGTCAACATGCTGGACACCATGCTGACGGTGCAGCCTCACTTTCAGGACTATCAGTTTGTTATTTCCGGGGTGAGTAACTTACCTGCTTCACTTTACGAGAAGTACCAGGCCTTGCCCAACGTGCAGGTCATTTTTGAAGCTACTTATGATATTCTCCATATAACCGAAGCGGCCCTCGTGACCTCGGGTACCGCTACGCTGGAGACGGCATTGCTCAATATCCCCGAAGTAGTCTGTTACCGCACCAGCGGAATTTCCTATGCCATTGCCAAGCGACTCATTCGGGTACCTTACATCTCGCTGGTCAATCTGATCATGAATAAGGAAGTGGTCAGGGAGTTGATTCAGGATGAACTGAATACCCAGCAACTGGTGGAAGAGCTACGCGCCTTACTACCCGGTGGTACGAAGCGCCAGGAACAGCTACACGACTACGCCCGACTCCAGGAGCTGGTAGGCGGACCGGGAGCCTCGCAGCGGGCGGGGGGGCTGATGGTGAAGTACCTGTTGAATGGCTGAAACAGGTGGATGAGCGGTAATTAATTCAAGATTGAGATCAGTTACTTTTGTGGCTTAGTAGAATCATAACTTAGCCATGAAAAAAGTACGTGTACACTCATTAATCCTGATGGGCTGCCTTGTTGCGGCCGTTAGTTGTACCAGCTATCAAAAACGAATCGGTCCCGCTCCGGACCTCAAAGTAGAAGTCACTCCCCAGCGCGTCGAGCGCGGCAAGTACCTCGCCAACAACGTAGCTGCCTGTATGGACTGCCACTCCCAGCGCGACTTTACGAAGTTTTCCGGCCCGGCCAAAGAAGGTACCTTCGGAGGAGGGGGCGATGTATTCGATAAAAAGATGGGTTTGCCGGGTACCTTCTACGGCAGGAATATCACGCCCCACTCTCTCGGCAGCTGGACCGATGGGGAGATCTACCGGGCTATTACCTCCGGCGTTTCAAAAAATGGCAAAGCCATGGTACCTATGATGCCCTACCTTGCCTACGGAAAAATGGATCAGGAGGATGTAAAATCCATCATTGCCTACCTGCGTACACTACCCGCCGTTGCCAACGAAGTACCTGAGTCCAGACCCATGGCTCTAGTAAAACCTGTCTTTGAAAAAATGACCCGTAAGGCGGAGCATCAGGCTATGCCATCACCTCAGGATACTGTCGCCTACGGGAAGTACCTGGTAGGTGCGGCTGGCTGCTACGACTGCCACACCCAACGCCGTATGGGGATGCCCATCAAGAGCAAGGGCTTCGCGGGCGGTGTTAGCCTCAAGATGACCGGAGGTACCCTCACCTCCGCCAACCTTACCCCCGATAATGAAACCGGCCTGGGCTCCTGGACCCGCGAAGCCTTTATCGCTCGTTTCAAATCCTACCAGCCGGGTACCTTCCATCCTTTTGAAGTCAAAGAAGGCTTCAACACCATCATGCCCTGGACTTTCTACAGTGGCATGTCCGAACAGGATCTGGGAGCCATGTACACCTACCTGCGGACCTTAAAGCCCATTAAGCAGGAGGTGGTGAAGTTCAAGCCTGTCCGTAAAGGATAAGGAGGTGGAGCCCTCTTCGCTGACTGTGCAATTGTTAGACTCTAAGCAAGCCACGGAATCCCCGGGCGGCATAGTACGATTGTGCTCCGTTGTGGTACACAAAGACATGGTCATAGCGGCGGTCACCGAAGAGGGCACCACCCAATTTCCGAATAGCAGCAGGTGTTTGCAGCCAGCTTGATGTTTTCATGTCAAAGTTCCCATACAGCTGAAGCTCCCGGTACTGTTCTTCAGTCAATAATTTAATACCCATGGCAGCTGCCATATCCACGGCGTTATCAGCTGGTGGATGGTCTTTGCGTGACTCTAGGCCTTCGAGGTCATAACAAACACTTCGGCGCTCCTTAGGACTTTCGGCGGAACAATCATAGAAAAGGTAGTCACCCGTTTGACTGGCCTGACCTACCACATCCGGTTCACCCCCGGTACTTTCCATGAGGTGGAGAGACCACAATTTGTCCGGACTGGCTTCCAGCTTTGCCTGAACCTGGGGCCATTCCAGCCCTTCATGACGTTTTCTGTTTTTCTCAAACCGTGTTTTCAACGTGCGCAGGAGCTCGTCCCGCTCTTCGGGTGATAGTTCTTTACTATTTTCCATGGTCATGCTTACTTTTTTCGTATATGAATTTCGCAGGGAAAATATAAAAGTCCAATGGGTTAATCAATATAGCAATGGCTTGGACATGTCTCACCCTACCACTTTACTGCACCATTTGATCAGAACTCTACACCTAATACTTTATCAAGTTGCTTTTGCTGCGCACTGGCGGGTAGAGCGCGCATGAGGCTATTCCGGAGCCCCCCGATCAGCTTGTTTTGCAGCTGCGCCACTTCTCCTATGAGTCGTGACTGCTTTACGATGTATTGCGTCCTGGCCATGCGGAGCCTTTCAAACTCTTTGAAGGCATCGAGTAAGGAAGGTGCTTTCTTTATGGTATCGGCAAGGATTACAGCGTCTTCAATGGCCTGACAGGCTCCCTGCCCCATGTTGGGTGTGGTGGCGTGGGCCGCATCCCCGATCAGGAGGATAGTGTCAAAAGCGTACTGCGGTAAAGGAGAAAGGTCAGCAATGTCATTCCAGATCAACTGCTCAGTTTTGGTGTTTTGAAGTACCTCCGGGATGGGGTGGTGGTAGCTGCCAAAATTTTGGAGCAGATCCTCCACCGTATAGTTTTTATACTGCAGATCGTTCTCTTTCGCTTTGACACAGGCATACCAGTATAGCTTGTTGTCTTTGAGAGGAACTACACCAAAGCGCCCATTGGGCCCCCAGGTTTCGCTCGCTTCCCGCAGGTGATCGGTAGGATAATCAATTACCGCTCGCCAGCAGGTATATCCGGCATAGCGGGTACTAACATTAGGCAGTAGCTTTTGCCGTACGGGCGAGTGAATGCCATCTGCGGCTATGAGATAATCAACAGATCCTTGCGAGCCATCGGCAAAGTGGAGGTGGACTTTATCTCCGTTTCTTTCGAAGTGGAGGAGTCGTTTATTGGTATGGACAGCTGCGGCGTCCAGGTACGACATTAGTACCTGGTGCAGCCTGGCCCGGTGGATGGTGAAGTTGTCAGCTCCGTACTTTTTGCTGGAAGCCAGGGTATCTGTTTTGGTAATTAGCCTTCCCCGCTCGTCTTTGATGACCAGGGCATCCAGCAGCCGGCCTTCCTGCATAATGGCCTGATCAATCCCCAGCTTCTGGAAGCCCTTCATGGCATTGGCGGCCAGTCCTATACCGGCACCCACGGCTTTTATTTCGGGAGCCGCCTCGTACACGACGGCCTGTATACCTGTTCTTTTCAGAGCGATGGCGGTTGTAAGTCCTGCTATGCCGCCACCTGTAATTCCTATCTCCATGTGAGCTGTATTTGATTACCTCACAAAGGTCAGCCGAAATGGTCGGAATCTATTTTACATATGTTAATTATTGCATACCCGCCCTGATCCGGCTGAGGCTAACCTGGGTGATGTTGAGGTAAGAGGCGATGTATTTGAGGGGACAGCGGTTACTGATACCGGGGTATTCTTGTTCTGGACCGTACAACGGTCAGGGCTTTCTGCTGTGCTGGTATTCCGTGATTTGTCAGCTCAAACTGCTGATGAGTAAAGTTGATACAGATGATGTTATATTCTGTTGCCCGGCTTGTTTCGTCCAGCCCGGACTGTAGATGATAAGCGAACGGAACGATCAGGATATATTTGTCAACCAGCATAGCAGAAAGCCCCTTGTTGTGTGTAGCCCATTTACATCACAATGTCAATTATTGCTTGAAATATATTGTCAGGATTTTCAGCTATACGATTACACATATACAAATACCATTCTTTACCGTATACAATATATTTTCTGCATGGGTATCCTTCTTTTTTTAAATCATTTAATAAATCTTCTCTAATTCCCAAAAGCATTTCAAACTCATAATTTGTTTTGGGGGTTTGATGTTTATCCAATAATCTTTTTACCCTATCTTGTATTTTGTCATGATGTGTTGCAATTGAACATTTCCTATTGTTCACAAGTAAAGTCTCAACTGTATTGATATAAACATCGTCTAATTGGTCACCTCGCCCTATTGAATGTCCAATTGGTGTAGCGAATGCCCCCTTTACCACACGGATTTTTCCCTGAGTTTCTTTTAAAATTCGCTCCAAGTCTTTCGGTGTCCTGTATAAATATGCTTGTAAAGTGAGACCAACATTTGGAAAATCCGGTGAAATTTTACAAAAGGTGTGAATGATTTCATCTGTCCTTTCAACACCTTCAGCACTAATAATAACATCTATTTCACTCTGTTTTGCAGTTTGGGCAATTAGTTTAAAATTATCAAGTGCAAGTTCTTTGTCAACAGCTAAGCCAATATGTGATAAATCTAAAGAAACAATTGAAGTGATATTTTCCTTTTTTATCGCCTCAATTAGGGTCAAAAACTCTTGAGTTACTTCATTAGCTTCATTTGTAGAAGAAATACTTTCTCCCATAAATTCTAAAGAGGTTGGGAGTCCAGCCGAATTAAACTTTTTTGCTGTTTGAATCGCTTCTTGCAAATTCTCACCCCCAATGTATCTTTTTGCAGCTTTTAAGAGTACAGCGAAAAGTTGTGGATTATTTAGAAGAAAGTCCTTAGCCGATTCATTGAGCGCTGCAAGTTTCAAGGCTTCACTTGCATTGATTTGTAAATCTGTCATTTTAAAATTTTGGTCATGATTGGGTTACACACAACGTACAGGGCTTTGCGATGGTGGGGAGATAGAATTCCGTCAGCTCAACCTTGCACAAAAGCCAAATTGGAAAACTGAACTTGCGCTTATGTTCGTCAGCCCCACTATTGCAAAGCTCCTGTTAGCGGTTCGTTGTTTTTATTTTTTTATCAGTTTATATCTCAAATGAGTTGTCAAGTCGGATGGTATAACTTCTGAAATTTGCATGTCATATTTGTCTTTGTCAATACCTTCAAACAGGCGGATACCGCTACCTAAAAAAACTGGTGCAATGTGAATGAAAAACTCGTCTATGAGTCCGGCATTCAAAAACTGTTGGATGGTGTTTGCACCACCTTGTATTCTTATGTCCTTTCCTTTTGCGGATTGTCTTGCTTTGTCCAAAGCATTTTCTATTCCGTCATTTATAAAGTAAAACGTTGTCGTACCTTCTTGTACCCAAGGTTCTCGTATTTCGTGAGTTAATACATATACGTCTGCTTTGTATAAGTCATTTGGCCAACTTGCTTCGCCTTCTTCAAACATTCGTTTACCCATTATAAATGCACCTGTTCTTGCGATTGTTTCTCTAATGTATTTTCCGTCTGCACCGTCTTCTTTTCCTCCTTCAAACCCTAGATATTCCCAAAAAGCTTTTTGATTAAACATCCACGAATGGATTTGTCCTGAAACTCCACCCATAGGATTTTTGGGGCTTCTGTTATCTCCTGCGAAAAAACCGTCAAGTGAAATTCCGCTGTCAAATATTATTTTGCTCACTAGTTTATTTCTTTTTTTGTTTGGCTTTTGTCTGTCAGTTTAAAATGTTTTGACTGTCGCTTTACAATGACCGCTAACGTTTATCGGCTTGCTGTCAGTACAGGCATTTCATGTTCCGTCAGCTTAGCCTTTGTTCTATAGCAAAATAGCGATTTGTTGTTGATTTTTATTCGTCAGCCTGTATTGCAGCAAACCGCTGTTATATGCCGCTTTGGTCACTTGGCATTTAATATCTTTTCCGCAACAGTCAAGCAATTTTCCATTGAGCCGCCCAATCCCATATTGTCCGTTTCCAACTTGAAAAGTTGCTCAGCAATTTGCTGTCTGTCTGCACCTGCTTTAATCAGTCCAAAAATTTCAGGCACATAGCTTTGATATTCGTCTCTTGGGGCAAGGTCGTTGATGCCAATCGGATCCCAGTCAAACCAAAGTATGTCGTCAATTTTTTTATAAAGTAAAAAGTCCTTGGCGGCGTTTAAGTTGTCCTTGAACTTTTTGTTACGACTGAATAAGAGGATTGCAGACTTTACTTCTTCTTCAAGTCTGTTGTCGTCAAAATGTTCTGTCGCTTTAAAAGCAAAACTTGCAATGTAGTGTCCACTGTCGCTGTCAAAAGGTGCAGGTTGTCCCGAAGCATTGTAAGTCACTTTGGCAACAAGTTCTGCTAAAAGTAAATATGCTTCGGGCTGATAGTTTTTGTTGTCAAGTAGAAAGCGTCTGATTTTATTAAACTGTCCGTGTGCTTCTTTCCAACGGTCTTTGTTGTCAACGATTGGATATAGTTCAAGAATTGATGCCGGAACGTCCTGAATGTAAGTGTCAAAGCGTGATAAAATAAGTCCTGCCCAACCAGGTCGTATGTCATTAGGTAGGTTCTCAAAAAATTGTTTTCCAATCTCGATGTTAGTCTTTATGTCGTACTGCTCGGTCTTCATAAAGTGGCATATAACGTGTTAATATACGAATATTTATTATATACTATTTGTAATTCACCTGCTTAGAAAAATAGCACATTACTAAGTGAATTATCGCTTTATGGGTTAATGAAATTACAATTTATTGTATTATTTTAACATTTGCCCATTTCAACAATGCAAAACGCGTACTATTCCGATACACTTACTGATCCATTGTATCCAGCGGACTTTTAATATTTTGAATACTTTTTTTACTGACATGCGTGTATCGCAAGGTGGTTTTTATGTCATTGTGGCCCAGCAGATTTTGTATATATGAAATATCAGTTCCCCGTTCTAAAAGATGGGTCGCATAACTATGCCTAAGGCCATGTATGCCCACTACTTTGTTTATACCTGCTCTTTTGAGACCAGTTGAAAATACCTTTTGGACACTTCTAATACTATATTGTTCTCCATACTGGCCTGCAAATAGATATTTATTAGGTCGATATTCTTTGAAGTAAGTGCGGAACTGCACCAAAATACTTTCCGGCAAGTTAACATAACGATCCTTTTTACCCTTTGCTCGCTCAATAAACACTTGCATCTTCTTACTGTCAATGTCCGTAATTTTTAAATTCACAATTTCGCTTACTCGCAGTCCCATTCCATAGCAGAGTTTTAGCATCGTATTATGCTTTAGGTTTGTTGTTACTTCAAATAGGCGCTTTATATCATCAGCATGAATAGTTTTAGGGAGAATAGATGGTTTCTTAGGCCGTGGTATTTCAAAGAAAAACTTTTCCCGCTTTAGTACATGCTCATAAAAAAATTTCACCGCGTTGATCCGGCTGTGCAATGTGTTCTCAGATAGTTTCAGGGTAGTTGTACAGTACAGGAAATAGCTGCGTAGACGCCCCGCATCCAGGGACTCGGCTGGAGTGGCTTTCAGAACGTACAGCAACTGTGCAAACTCATTCCGGTAGGTCCTGAGGGTACTTTCGCTGTATGCTTTGAGTTACAGCGTTTCGATGAATCGCTGAAGAGCTTCCTGATTGACTGGGTGAATTTGGCTGAGTACTTCCTTACCGGCCATCGGTAATTGTATGCCAAGCAACTGACGATTGGCGGGAATGTCTCGTAGGTACCAGGACTGGAGAGTGCGGCTCCAGCGTGCTCCCTGCAAGCTCCGCACTCGGGTATTTAATTCGGCACTATACTCAAAACGAATGAGAATAATAGGTTGGTTATGGTGGTTAACGGTATCAAAATTCCATTCGGCTGGTACCTCAAAAGCAGAAGCGGGAAGAGTACTACGATTCATCTCGTTTGTCAAGCATAATTATCTGATCACTTATTATTTCGGTCACCTAGCGTTTGTTGCCTTCCTTATCGTCTTAAGAGCGCGTTTTAAGTCTACCCTCTACGTAGATCAGGCTCCCCTTGCGCAGGTACCTTTCAGCCAGTTCAGCCAGGCCACGCCAAAGAACTATGGAATGCCAGTCTGTGGTACTATGTGTCTGCCCCTTCGCGTCTTTATACGATTCAGTTGTTGCTAGCGAAAACTTTGCTACAGTCACTCCATCCTGTAACTTTTGGACTTCTGGATCATTCCCTAGATTCCCAATAAGAGTTACTTTATTGAGGCCGCGCATGGGGTAGATAGTTAGGTATTTAAATAAAAGATAGGTTTTGAATATCCGGCCCGGAAAAAGATGCCATTAACATACTAAAAAGAATCGTCTCCGGGCACACCCGTCCCAAAAATTTATCCTACGGTAAACTTTCTAGCCTTTACTGGTTTCTTTTAGCCTTTGCCGGTGTTATCACCGGCGAAAGAGGTACTTAGTAGTTGGTCGCAGGTGAAAAACACCAGCAACGGCGGTATCAGAAAGCCGTCACAAACCATTCATAGATTCCAGCAGCTTGGTGACCTGCCCCTTATGCCTGTCTATATGAAATCACAAAAATTCCAGCCGCTGCTGAAAATCCAGGGCTCCCAAAATAGGGTGAGGATGAGCCTGTACGCGTAGCTCGTCTTCCTTTAAGTCCTCTCCAAAGGTATCCAATACTTCCTGCAAACTGTGAAGTGAAGATTTCCAGAATAACATAGGCCCTCCAAACCGGGGAACCGCCACTGCTGGTACCTGCTCCTTCGGCTGCCAGGTAAGTTGGATAACCTGTTCAATGGGCATCTCCCTGTGATTGGACTCATACTTTCGTTCCATAGTACCCCCCCTGATAGCGTGCAGGGTCTTCCACATGCCATTAATACCTCCCTGTTCGGCCCAGAAAAGATGCTCAGTAATTTCGATGAGGTTCCAGCGATCAGGGGCTGGTTTCCACCGGGCCTAGTCATCCGAAATTCTGTCCAATTGATCGAGGTATCTCGCTCGGGCGGTAGCTACCTCCTGAATAAGCCGCTGAATGATACGCATACCGCCTGTTTCAATGCTGTTTCGTGAATGTTACCGAAACATAAGGAAAAGTTTATATCGCCTGGAACTAGGCAGGATAAAATTTATCATTATCGTAAATTTACTGCTTCCTGAGAGGTGACAACTCTTTTCTTTATCAATGCCTATATTCACTTAACTCTCCCGTTCCAAATCACACAAACCGTGCGAAACCGCACGGTTTTTTCTTTTTATGTATTATGTAAGTGTCTGTAATGCAATAACTTAACTTTTGGCACGGCAATGGTATATCTATAAGGGTATTAGCCATGAAAATTTTCACGAAATAACCCCGCCTTAGCCATGGATCGAGAAGTAGCCCCCGAGTACCTTAAAAAACAGAGAAGCCGACGCTGGTTGGTGGGCGCCGTAGCTCTGGTGGCCCTGCTTACCGTCGTGTATGCTTTCCGTAACTCCCTACGCAGCTCCATTGAAGCCTCCCGCATCCGCACCGCTACGGTGGAGGTAGGTGATGTCGAGAATACCCTGACGGCCTCGGGCGAAGTCATACCCGCCTTTGAGCAGATCATCACCAGCCCCATCAAAGCCAGCATCAAGCGCATCCTGCTTACACCCGGCACACAGGTAGCTCCTGGTCAGGCCATTGTGGAACTGGACAAGTCGTTTACCCTGATCGAATTTGAGAAAATGCAGGATCAGCTGGCGCTCAAGCGCAACAGCATCGATCAACTCCGGATGAAGCTCAACAAAAACCTGTATGACGCCGAGATCAACGATAAGATCAAATCACTAAACATCAACAAGCTTCGTGCCGACTACGAAGATGCCAAACGCCTGCAGAAAGTAGGAGGGGGCACCGCCGAAGATGTAACCCGGGCCGAGAACGCACTGCGCATCGCGGAACTGGAAAAAAAGCAACTCGAAAACGATCTTACCTACAACCGCGAGTCCATGGGGTCCAGCCTCCGCGAAACCCAGCTCAGTGCCCAGATTGAGGAAAAGAGCCTGAAAGAAATGCAGCACAAGCTACGTATGGCCGACATCATTGCCGACCGTAAGGGAGTACTAACCTGGGTGAATGAAAATATCGGTTCGTCGGTGAACGAAGGAGAGATGCTGGCCAAGGTGGCCGACCTGGGTAGCTTCCGCATCGAAGGCTCCTGCTCGGACGTGTACTCCGATCAATTAAAAGCGGCCCTGCCCGTCATAATCAAACTTAATGAAACGACACTCCGTGGTTCCATCACGCAGATCAAGCCGGTGGTGAAGAATGGGGTGGTGGAGTTTGTAGTTCAGCTGGATGATGCTCAGAATGCGTCATTACGTCCCAATATGAAAGTGGAGGTATTCGTGGTGACTGAGCGTAGTCCACGCAGCCTGCGGGTAGCCAACGGGCCAGCTTTCAAGGGCAAGCGCCGGCAGTTTATATTCGTGATGAATGGGGGTAAGGCTCAGCGCCGGGAGGTAGAGGTAGGGCTTTCCAATTTCGATTACGTAGAAATCAAGAGTGGAGTACAGGCGGGCGAAAAGGTAATCCTGACTGACCTGAGTCAGTTTGAGCACCTGTCAGAACTGGACATCATCTAACCCTGCGCTCTTAGCCATGAAAAACTTTCTACTCCTTATTCTGGTGTTGCTGGGGCTACTGTGGGCACCCGTTGAGCTCCTGGCTCAGACGCAGCGCCTCGGCCTGCACCAGGTCGTGGATCTGGCCCGTGAGCAGTCTATTGCAGCCAAGCAGGCTACTACCCAGAAGAAAAACAACTACTGGCAGTACCGCTCGTTCCTGGCGGACTACAAGCCCCAACTCAGTCTTAATGGTACCCTGCCCGGTTTTACCCGCTCGTTTGTGGAGGTTCTTCAACCTGATGGTACCATATCGTTTCAGCCGGTTTCCAACAACAACTCTATGCTGAACCTGGCGCTGAGTCAGAGCCTGCCCATGACGGGAGGTACTGTATTCGTGCAGCAGCAGTTGCAGCGTTTTGATGACTTTGCCCGTAACAACACGCTTTACAACGGTATACCCTTCGCCATTGGCCTCAACCAGCCGCTGCTACGCTTCAACCCCATGAAGTGGGAGCGCCGGATCGAGCCCTTGAAGTACCAGGAAGGGAATCAGCAGTTTATCGAATCGCTCGAGCAGGTAGCCCTTACTGCTACGGACTTATACTTTGAGCTACTGGTGGCGCAGGTAAATCTACAAATAGCTGAAAAGAACCTGAGCAACAACGATACACTCTATAAAATAGCGCAGCAGCGCCTGGAACTCGGCAAGATATCACAGAACGACCTGCTGCAACTGCAGATGGGCGTACTGACCGCTCAGAAAGACCTGGCTTCATCCCGGCAGGCCGCGGCGGTAGCCTCGCTCCGCCTTAAAATGTACCTCAATTCGCGGGACGAGCGCGAGCTGCAGTTGGAAATTCCCAAGGAGATGAATGATATTGAAGTAGACCCCCAGATGGCTCTGGCGGAGGCTTTCGCGAATCGTTCCGATGCTATCCTTTTCCAGAGAACCTTGCTGGAAGCGGAGCGCGACGTGAACAAGGCAAAAAAGGAAAACGGAATCAATGCCTCGCTTAATGTGGCTTTTGGACTGTCTAACCGCGGCGCCCGCCCGACCGACGTATACCAGCGGCCGCAGGACCGGGAGTTTGTGGAGGTGCAGTTTACGGTACCTATCATGACCTGGGGCCGCAACCAGGCCCGTACCGAAGTAGCCAAGGCCAACCAGGAGCTGGCCCAGCAGTCGGTAGCCCAGAACAAGCTTACCTTTGAGCAGGAAATATTCACCCAGGTGACGCTTCTACAGATGCTGCAAAAGCAGGTAAAGCTCACCGCCCTGGCCGATCAGATCGCAGCCAACCGGTACCAGATCGCCCAGGAGCGCTTTATACTGAGCAACCTGAGTGTGACGGACCTGGGCATCGCCACGCAGGAAAAAGACCGCGCCCGGCGTGACTACATACTGGCCCTGCGGGACTACTGGCAGGCCTACTATACCTTACGATTACTCACCCTTTACGACTTTGAACTAAACCAAAAAATCAAGTACCAGCCATGATCAAACTACAGAACATCGAGAAAGTGTACCGGACCAGCTCCATCGAAACACTCGCATTGAACAACGTCAACATCCACATCCGCAAGGGCGAGTTTGTGTCCATCATGGGACCATCCGGCTGCGGCAAGAGTACCCTGCTCAACATCATGGGGCTGCTCGACGAGCCTTCGAAGGGTACGGTGGAAATAGCCGGTAGTACCGTAGACAAATACCAGGACAAGGCGCTGGCGCGCCTGCGCAACGAGAAGCTGGGCTTTATATTCCAGAGCTTTCACCTGATCAGCGACCTGTCAGTACTGGATAACGTGGAGATACCGCTGCTGTACCGTAAGGGCTCGGCCCGGGAGCGTCGCGAACTGGCGCAGGAGGCTCTGGAAAAAGTAGGGTTGAGTAACCGCATGAAGCACTTCCCGAAGGAGTTATCGGGCGGACAAAAGCAGCGCGTAGCCATTGCCCGCGCCATTGTAGGTAAGCCCGAGATCATCCTGGCCGATGAACCTACCGGAAACCTGGACAGCGCCATGGGGAATGAGATCCTGAGCATCCTGCAGAACCTCAATAAAGAAGGAGCTACCATTGTGATGGTAACACACGACGAAGCGATGGCCAAACGGACCCACCGCCTGATTCGCCTCTTCGACGGTACCCAGGTAACGGATTCAGTACTATCTACTAACCTGGCTACTGGTGTGTAGCAACTAATAGATAAAACTACTACCTAACAGCTACAAAAGCCATGATCTTAAACTATATAAAAATAGCCTGGAAAGTGTTGCTACGGCATCCTTTCTATACATTCATCACTCTGTTTGGCATTAGCCTTACCCTCACGGTACTGATGGTACTTACCTCCTTCCTGGACCACCTGTTCGGGACGCACTACCCCGAAGGCAAACGCGACCGCTCCCTGTACATTACCCGCATGATGCAGCAGGATACCTCCCAGAATGGCCGCAATATGGGGCCGGTGAGCTACAAGTTTCTGAAGGAATACGCCAAAACCCTCAAGACTCCGGAGCGGGTGGGTATATCTACCATGTTTGGCTTTGCCAATACCTATATCAATGGCAAGCGCATCAAGCTGAACACCAAGTACACCGACGCAGACTTCTGGTATGTGACAGACTTCCAGTTTCTGGAAGGGAAGCCCTTTAACGATCAGAATATTGCTAATGGAGAACAGGTGGTGGTGATTACCGACGATCTCCGGAAACAGTACTTTGAAGACACCGATGAGTCGGTTATAGGCAAAAGTATTGATATCGAAAATATAAACTACCGGATTATCGGTGTTATTAAGGGGAGCCCGGCTACACGTCCGTACACCTATGGAGATGTGTACTTTCCGTATACCGCACCTAAGAGCAACTACCAGGGGGCTGGTTTAAGAGGGGGCTACATGGCGATAGTACTGGCTAAGGATAAAACGGATATACCCGCTATCCAGGAAGAATTTAACAGTGCCGTGAGCCGGATTCCTTTGCCGGGTACCGAAAATGGCTTTAAGTTCCATATCGTTAAAGTCGAGGCCAACCAGTACCTGGATGATTTTATAAGTACCTTCTTTCAGGATGCTGATTCCCGTAAAGCCATATTCTACACTATCATAGGACTGATCATGCTGATGGTGATGGGGCTGCCCGCTATCAATCTGGTGAATGTAAACGTGAGCCGTATCCTGGAGCGGGCTTCGGAGATAGGGGTACGTAAGTCATTCGGTGCACCGTCACGCGCCCTGCTGTGGCAGTTCATCATCGAGAATATCTTCATCACGTTTATCGGCGGACTCCTGGCCCTGTTGCTGTCCTTCCTGATCATTCAGCTCATCAATACCAGCGGCTGGATTGCCTACGCCGACCTGACCATCAACTTCAACGTCTTTGCGGTCAGTATGGGGGTATGTCTGGTATTTGGACTGCTATCAGGAGTACTACCCGCCATGCGTATGTCTAAAATGAAAATTATAGATGCGCTCAAAGCGTAAATCCATTAATCACCGTGTGTTAAGAAGCTAATAGCTAACACCTAATAACTAACACCTACTATGATCCGGCATTTATTTAAATTAATATGGAATAAAAAGAGGGCGCACTCGCTGCTGATGGTGGAGATCTGGGCTTCCTTTATGGTCTTATTCGGCGTGTTGTCGCTGATCGTGTACAACGTCCGCAACTACATGGAGCCAATTGGCTTCGACTACGAAGACCGCTGGGTACTGAATCTGTCCAACAACCAGGATACCGTAGCTGTTGGCGATAAAGTAGCCAGCATCATCCAGCGACTGAACCAGTACTCGGAAGTGGAGGAGGTGACCCGTACGGGCTCAAATACCCCCTTTTCGATGAATACGATGAATAATTCGGTCAGCTATAAGGATGTCAGCACACTCACTAACTTTTATCCGGTGGATGAAAACTACGCCACAACAATGAACCTGCCTGTTGCAGCAGGTCGCTGGTTTAACAAAGCCGATGCGGTGGCAAAGCACGAACCCATTGTGATCAACAATGCTACCCGCGAGAAACTGTTTGGTACTGAAAACCCAATAGGCAAGCTGGTGAAGCGGGATGACAAGTCATTCTGGCGGGTAGTGGGAGTGGTGGATAACTATAAAGCGAAAGGCGAATTTATGAGTGATGAACCAGGACTGTTTACGTTTATTAAGGATAAAAACGCCTGGGAAAAAGAATTTATCCTGAAAGTAAAGCCCGGTACCGATGCTAACTTTGAAGCCAAACTGGTAAGAGACATAGCCGGTATGGTCAAGGACTGGAACGTGGAGGTCACCTACATGACCGATTCCCGCAAAAATCAGCATTCACTGACGCTGGTACCTGTGGTTATATTCCTGGTTATTTGTAGCTTTCTGCTGGTAAACGTGGCTTTGGGACTTTTCGGAATCCTAAACCTCAACATAGCCAAGCGCAAGGACGAAATCGGTCTGCGCCGGGCCATGGGAGCGACCGAAAAGGCCGTAACCCGTCAGTTCCTGGGTGAGATATGGGTACTGGCTACCATCAGTATGCTGCTGGGCCTGTTGTTTGCAGTACAGTTTCCGCTGCTCCATGTGTTTGATATAGCGGGTGGTATCTATGTAGTGGCCATGGCGCTGGCAATGGGCGTGGTGTACCTCATCGTAACCCTCTGCGCCTGGTATCCCAGTCAGCAGGCATCGCGGATCCACCCGGCGGTGGCGCTGCACGCTGAATAATTAAGAATGAATAATGTAGAATGTATAATGGTGGACAAAGCAGCCAGCAATTATACATTCTACATTATCAATTATACATTACAACCCGATGCTCCTCATAGTTGATGACGATATAGCGATCCGTACCTCCATGACACTGTTGTTCAGGAAGGAGGGGTTTGACGTAAAAAGCTGTGGCTCACCCACCGAAACCCTTGACTTTTTGCGAAGTAATACCCCTGAGTTGATCGTTCTGGACCTGAACTTCTCCATCGAGACGTCAGGGGAGGAGGGGATGCGGCTACTGGGTATCATCCGCGGCAAGTACCCAGCTATTCCTGTCATCCTGATTACGGGCTGGGGGAGCATAGACCTGGCAGTGCAGGGTATGAAAGTGGGAGCGCGTGATTTTATTACGAAGCCCTGGCAAAACGAGCACCTGCTGCAGTCGGTGCGAACGGCGCTGAACCTGGCCAATCAGAAGCCCCAATCAGCTACGCGCGCCAAACTAGACAAACAGTACCAGTTTGAACACATAGTAGGTAATGACCCGAAGCTCCTCGACATTCTCGAAACCATCGGGCGCATTGCCAATACCGAAGCACCGGTATTGATTACGGGCGAGAGTGGTACGGGTAAAGAACTCATCGCCGAGGCCATTCACCTCAACAGTAAGCGTCGCCAGCGGCCGTTTATCAAGGTCAATCTGGGAGGTATATCGTCAACACTGTTTGAAAGTGAGCTCTTCGGTCACGTCAAGGGGGCCTTTACCGATGCCAAGTCGGATCGGATCGGGCGTTTTGAAATGGCGCACAAGGGGTCTATTTTTCTGGATGAAATAGGAGAACTGGATCTGTCAAGTCAGGTGAAACTACTGCGCGTATTGCAGGAGCGTACCTTCGAGCCACTGGGAAGCAGTAAGAGCCGGACGGTAGATGTACGGGTAGTGTGCGCCACGAACCGGAATCTTGAAGAAATGGTAGCGCAGGGTACTTTTCGGGAAGATCTTTTTTATCGTATCAACCTTATTACTGTAAAACTACCCGCTCTGCGCGAGCGCCCCGACGATATACCGGTACTGGCAGAGTCTTTTGTTAATAACCTGAAGACCATCTACGAGCGGCCTAACCTCCGAATCAGTCCCGCCGCTATGAAGTGGCTGGCTACCCTGCAGCTACCAGGCAACATCCGGCAGTTGAAGAATATCGTGGAGCGGACGGTACTATTATCTAACCAGGACTTGCTTGAAGCGGCAGAATTTCAGCGTAACCTTACCTCCGGCCCGGTACCTTCCGTGCAGAAGTCGCTGCCCGAGGTAGGTACCATGACGCTAGAGGAGATCGAGTACCAGATGATCCGGCGGGCTATGGATTTTCACCACAATAAAGTATCCAAGGTCGCCCGTTCGCTGGGTATTACCCGATTTGCCCTGTACCGCCGACTTGAGAAGTTCGGTATCTCTTACGATTCAGAAAGTTGATGAAGTTTTCTCTCCGTACCCGTTACATCCTGTTTGTTGTCCTCCTGCACGCGGCGCTCATCTTTCTGACGTTCAACTGGCTCAAGGAAGATCAACTCCTGTTTATCGCTTCTGAGGTACTACTGGTACTTTCGATTCTCGCCTCCATTCAGATCTACCGCGATTTTCTACGGCCCATCGAGTTTGTACGGGCGGGCATCGAGGCGATCAAGGATCGCGATTTTACCATCAAGTTTGTACCTTCAGGTAAGAGCGAGATAGATGTACTGATCAATGTGTATAACCTTATGATTGATCAACTCCGACTGGAGCGTACAAAACTTAACGAGCAGCACTACTTTCTCGAAAAGCTGATTGAAGCATCACCCATCGCTATCCTGATCCTGGACTTTGACGAAAAGATTACGACTGTCAACAGCCGCGCCAGATCTATGCTGAGCCTGGGGGGGCTCGATTGTGAGGGAAAGGGGCTGGATGAGCTGGAGACTCCCATATTGAATCAATTGGCCGGCATCCAGGATGGTCAGTCACGCACCATCAAAAATAACGGGGTAGAGACCTACAAAGTACAGCGCTCGCACTTCATGGACCGGGGCTTCCGCAGATCTTTCCTGATGGTGGAAGAACTGACGGCGGATATACTTGAGTCAGAGAAAAAGGCCTACGGCAAGGTGATCCGGATGATGGCCCACGAGGTCAACAATACCATGGGAGCCACGGATTCCATCATTCAGACTACCCTCAGCTACCTGCCCGACGAGGAGTATAAGGAGCTGAAAGATGCCCTGCGTATTGCTACCGAACGCAACCGACAGTTGAGCCGCTTTATGCGCAACTTTGCGGATGTAGTACGTTTGCCGCTGCCCCATCGTGAACTGACCGACCTGAACAAGCTGATCATGGATGTGGCCCTGTTTATGCAACCCATGGCTGCGCAACGTGGTGTAGTTATAAAGACTTCAAGTGTCGATTCAAGTATTCAGGTTGCACTGGATAGGGGACAAATCGAGCAGGTACTGGTCAACGTTTTTAAGAATGCCATGGAAGCCTGCGAGAGCGGGAATGAAATCCGGGTCGCGGTATCAGAGTACAGAATCGTAATCCGTAATAATGGTATACCAATACCCGTGGCCGTAGAGTCCCAGCTTTTTAATCCTTTCTTCAGTACCAAGCCCGACGGACAGGGCATAGGCCTCACCCTTACCCGTGATATCCTGCTCAATCATGGCTACACCTTCTCCCTGCGTTCCAAGCCCGACAGCTGGACGGAGTTCACCATTGACCTACATAGGGAGCTTGATTAGTTAGAGGAGGAGCGTCCCGGTTCGGGGATATTACCTGTGCGTTTGTATTCTTGTAGCCAGGATTTATGGATACTATCCGCGGAGAGGTAGAAGTCGTATAGCTCCCGCATATCCTGTTGATAGTTACCAGTCAGGTACAGGGGCGAACGTACCGTCACGGTCTTACTTTTATGGTCGAAGACGACCGGTATAAGGGGTACTTCGGCGCCCAGGGCCATAAAGTAAAAACCGGTCTTGATCCGCGCTACATCCGAACGGGTACCTTCGGGAGCCAGTGAGATATGCATCGAACTATTGTTTCGGAAGGTTTCTACTACCGCATCTACCTGGTTCTTATTTCTGGAACGATCTACCGGATAGCCTCCAAGTGCCCGGAACAACCAGCCTGAGTACCACTTGAAAAGCTCCTGCTTAGCCAGGTACCCAATCCAGATTTTGAGAGTTGCCCGTGTACCCAGACCCACCAGAAAATCCCAGTTAGAGGTATGGGGTATAACTACCCAAATTGCTTTTGGTACTTGATGGGGAGGTGGACCTACTACTTTCCAACCCGCAATTCGAAAGATATAGGCAATGAGTGATCGCAACATAGGCTATATGATCACAAAAGGCTTTGGACTAAAGCAGATGATAAAGACGAGCAAAGCCAGACAACCCAATATGATTCGTGCTATACCCAAAGGTTCATTCTGCTCCGTTTCGGGATGATACACGCCTAAAAACCTGCCCAGAATAAATATAAACGGCAGGAAGCCCGGATAACCATCCCACTCGGGGCGGAGGAAAGCCAGGGCAAACTGTACCAGCACAATCATTAGGCTCAGCATGAGCGCGGTGCGTGGATTGTCAGCAACCTTTCCCAGACAGATGTACAGAAAGTAAATATAGAAGAACAGGTAGGCCAGCAGTGTGAAAAACTCCTCATCATCGGGTACCGAGAACTCTTCCGGACGAAATAGCCCCAGGCCGGCATAGGTCGCAAATAGAACGAACAGAGCCGGAGCAATGGCACTGAACCGCTTCCGGCCCAGCAGGCCGTACAGGATATGGCCGCCATCCAACTGACCAATAGGAATGAGGTTAAGAGAAGTAAAGAATAGCGCCAGATAACCCGCAAACAGGTACGGGTAATGCACTATTTCGTTGGGGTGGGGCAGCAAGGCCGGATCAGCCACGTACGTCTTAAACAGCCAGAAAAGAATGTTATCACCCAACCGAAGGTTACCGGCCGCATTTTCGTATGCAAACTGTGGATAGCTGAATCCGTAGCGCTCGTATTCGGGGTGAATGGTAAAAATATACTCCGGCGGAGGTAGGTGCGTAAATCCGTACCATAGTACTCCCAGGGCCGCCACAAAGCCGGCTAATGGTCCGGCGATACCAATATCAAAAAACTTCTTACGTGAGCGAACGATGGAGGTAATGCGGATAAAGGCGCCCATGGTACCTATGCTCTGCGTAATTCCGAACCAGATGGGGATGTAGTACGGAAGCGTTACTCCTACCTGATGCGCTTTGGCCGTAAAATAATGGCCAAACTCGTGTACGGTGAGGATAAACAGAAAAGGGATGGAGAAGTGGAACCCCTGCAGGAAATGAGACCATCTCAGAGGGTTATCCACGTATACAAACAAATTCCCGAATATCCACTCTGCTCCAGCGAGCGTGGTTGTTATAATGGTAACAACAAACAGGAGTCCCTGGATCAGGTAGGTACGGGTATTAGGCGACATAGTCTTTCAGGTAGTCCAGTATGGTAGTTGGTTTCTGGACGTGGATGGTATGGATGCCAAGCTCAGAAGCAGCCTGGATATTAGCGGCATTGTCATCCAGGAATAGCGTTTCTTCAGCCTTGATACCGGCTTCTTCCAGTACCTTCAGATAAATAGCATGATCGGGTTTCATGACACCCATTTCGTAGGAAAGAAACAGCTTGTTAAATAGCTCGTCAAGGCGGGGTACTCCCGAAGCCTTTTCCAGAATAGCGTTGACTTCTGTAATATGGATAGGACTGGTGTTGCTGAGCAGGAATAAATTATACCGCTCACGCAGCTTTTGAAGAAGTTCTATGCGGGCCGGAGGGATGTCCAGGAGCAGGGTGTTCCAGGCTTTGTTGATCGTAGCGTCGTCCCAGTCTTCCTTTTTCAGGATCTGGCGTACATACGATCGGAAAGCGGCTTCGTCAAGCTCCCCCGTCTCAAACTGCCGGAAAAGATCCTTCTCCCTGAATAGCTCAATGACTTCGGCTTCCTCCTGCCCGCATAGTTCGGCAAATGACCGGGCTGCCAGCGGAACATCTATGTTAATGATTACATCTCCCAGATCGAAAATGATATTCTTTATTTGTTCTTGCACAGCTCCTGATATTACTTCTTAGGTTAATACTATGTTCTTATTATTCAATGACCACACCCATTGAGCAGAACTTCTCAATACGCTGATCGATCCGCTCTTCAGCGCTCAGCTTCGACAGCTCGGCTATTTCTTCCAGGATCACCTTTTTCAGGATTTCAGCCATACGGTCGTGGTCCAGGTGGGCACCTCCCAGCGGCTCAGGAACAACACCATCAACCAGTTTGTTTTCCTTCATATCGCGGGCCGTTACTTTCATGGCTTCGGCAGCCTGCTCTTTGTAGTCCCAGCTACGCCAGAGGATGGTCGAACAGTTCTCAGGAGATATTACAGAGTACCAGGTATTTTCGAGCATCAGTACCCGGTCGCCAATGGCGATACCCAGGGCTCCACCCGATGCTCCTTCACCGATCACGATACAGATGACAGGTACCTTCAGCATGAACATCTCCTTGAGGTTGCGGGCAATAGCCTCGCCCTGTCCGCGCTCTTCGGCCTCGAGACCGGGAAACGCACCCGGCGTATCAATGAGGGTAACGATGGGTTTGTTAAATTTCTCAGCCAGCTTCATCAGGCGCAGGGCTTTGCGGTACCCTTCGGGATTGGGCATACCGAAGTTACGGTGCTGACGCTCTTTGGTATTGCGTCCTTTTTGCTGTCCGAGGAGCAGTACGCTCTGGCCGCCGATGTTGGCAAATCCACCAATAATGGCCGGATCGTCGCGGATCTGGCGGTCGCCGTGCAGCTCAATAAACTCATCGCACATGAGCTTGATGTAGTCGAGCGTGTAGGGGCGATCGGGATGCCGTGATAGCTGAACGCGCTGCCAGCGGGTGAGGTTTTCAAAAATCTCTCTGCGAAGAGTAATAATACTGCTTTCTAAAGAAGAGGTAGCCGTCGACACGTCAACATTGTTTTCCTCAGCCAGCTTTTTCATTTCTGCGAGCTTGCTTTCAAGCTCGGCAATAGGTTTTTCAAAATCGAGATACGTTCTCATAATTTAGGTTACGTCCGATACTTACAGATTCGACCACTTCGGTGGTCCGACACTTCGGTGGTCCGACACTTCGGTGGTCCGACAACACAACGGTCCGACTATAATTCAAAGGTTTGCCCGCGCTCGGGTATAGCTACCTCCTGGTAACCGGTTGAGTGCAGAGTATTCTGAAAATCAAGCATACTCTGGTGTTCTCCATGGACCAGGAAGATCTTCTTCAAGCGACTGGCATCCTGGTTCTTTACAAATGTCAGCAGGTCTTCACGGTCTCCGTGGCCGCTAAATACGTCAATTTTTTCTATATTCGCCAAGACCGGCATCTTCTTGCCCTTGATGATGATATTGTCCTGACCGTTGAGCAGGCGCCAGCCGAGGGTACCTTCCGAGGCATACCCGATCATCAGGATAGTTGCGTACGGATTACCAATATTAGCCGCTACGTGCTGCTCTACGCGTCCTCCCTGCACCATTCCCGACGATGATATAATGATGCACGGCTCGTTGTAGTTGGATATAGCACGGCTGGCATCGGTGCTTTCGAGGTAGATCAGGTTTTCGAAGTCAAAGAGCATATCATTATCCTCCTTAAACTCCCGGGCTTCCTTGTTCATCAGCCGTACGTGCTTCTGGTACACCTTGGTACTACCATAGGCCAGCGGACTATCCGAGAATACCTTAATGGGGGGCAGGTTGTGCTCCACATACAAGCGATTGAGCGTATACAGCAGCGCCTGAGTACGGCCTACGCTGAATGAAGGGATGATCAGTCGCCCCGGTATCTCGACACAGGTACGCTGGATAACATCGGCCAGTGCTACTTCGGGTGAGCGTTTATCTTCGTGCAACCGGTTGCCGTAGGTACTTTCACAGATGAGGTAATCCACCTGTGGGACCGACTGCGGATCTAAAAGCAGGGGATAGTTTCTGCGACCAATATCTCCCGAGAAGCACAAGGTCTTTTTCTCCCCATTTTCCCAAACCTCAACATAAATATGAGCGGCACCCAGCAGGTGACCCGCCGGGATATAAGTCACGGCTACATGGTCGGCAATGCGGTAGCGCTGGCCAAAGGCCACGGGTACAAAGTTATCAAGCGCTTCGTTTACCTGTTTTTCCAGAAAGAAATCCTTCGGTACTACCTTGGCTTTCTTGCCCCGCTTACGGTTGGTACTGCCATTCTGGGTATTCAGGCGCTTCTGGTGTAGCATGGCCGCATCCTTCAGGAGCAGAGCCGTCAGTCCGTAAGTAGGATCAGTACATACTACTCTTCCTTCAAATCCTTCTTTGTACAGGTTGGGGATGTTACCGGAGTGGTCAATGTGGGCGTGGGTAAGAAGTACGGTATTTATCAGGGAAGCATCGAACGGGAAAACGCTTTTTTGTTGTTGATAAAGTAAGTCTTTCTCTTTTTCGTCGCGATCAAAGTCGGAGCCACAGTCTATCAGGATGCGGTAGTCATCTACTTCCAGCAGATACATGCTACCGGTTACCTGGCGGGTGGCTCCCCAAAACGTCAATTTCATATATATGGTTACTCAATATTATAGGTCTGATTTACCTAAACTTAAATGTCATTAACATCAAACGACATTCGTTTGTTAAGTTAAGATGGTTCCTACAAAAGTACCAAAAACGGCGCAGTTTACCCCATGTTTATGGGGAGCAGGCAAGAAAATCGTATAACGGAGGAAAGAGGTACTCTACTATATACCTACTAAAATGAAACAGCTTAGTCTTATTATATGGCTTTTGATTATTGATGCAACCCGACCCGATACCATTGATTCAGCAGCGCTGGACCAGTTTAAGGATGCGGTAGTAGAGTTGCAGAATAGCGAGCTGATGCGTCACGGCACTCTTTCAGTGTGTGTGAAGGAGGTGAGCTCAGGCAAGGTACTGTCGGCGATGAATCATCAGCAATCGCTGCCGTCGGCGTCAACCCTTAAACTAGTAACTACGGCCACGGCTTTGTCGGCATTAGGAGGCGACTTTACGTATAAAACCTATTTGGAGTACGACGGGAAAGTGGAGAACGATACCCTCAAAGGGAACCTCTACCTGCGAGGTACCGGCGACCCCACCCTGGGCAGTGACCGGTTTAAGGGGTACCCCAGCGATGCGGCACTACTGCGGCGCTGGACCGAAGCGGTCAGGAAAGCGGGTATACGCTATGTACAAGGGCAGATCGTGGCAGATGCCAGCTACTTTGATGATCAGCCCCTGGCCGATAGCTGGATCTGGGGAGATGTAGGCAACTACTATGGGGCCGGGGTACGTGGACTTAACTTCAATGAAAACCTGTACCGGGTGTACTTCCGGCCGGGCCAGAACCAGGGCGACCCTACGGAGGTAATCGGTACATCGCCGTCAATGCCTTACCTGACCTTCACCAACCGGGTGACTACGGGCGAAGCCGGATCAGGTGACCAGGTGATCATATACAGCAGCCCCATCGGAAATGGAGCCGTCCTGACGGGTACGGTACCCCGTGGTGTCGCCTCCTTCTCAGTCAAAGGAGCCATACCCGATGCCGCTTACTACGTAGTCTCAACACTTCAGCAGAGCTTGTTGAGTGACTCGATCAAAGTAGCGAATGACGCTGCCGTATGGAGTAGTGTACCTAATTCGCAGAATAACCGTACAGTGCTGGACACCTACACTTCACCCGCTCTGCGGGATATAACTAAGGAAACTAACTGGTGGAGTATCAACCTATATGCGGATGCCTTACTCAAGACCGCGGGGAAGCAACTGGCCGACCGCTCTGACTTTGATGGTGCGACGGAAGCAGTGGCAAACTACTGGCAGAAGAAAGGAGTAGACGTTAGCGGTTTTTATATCAAGGATGGTAGCGGATTGTCGCCTACTGGCTCACTGACTACCCAGAACATTACCGATATACTCAACGCGGCGGCCAAAGACAAAGCCTACAACGACTTCTATAGGAGTATAGCCGTGATGGGGCAGTCGGGAACGGTACGTAATATGGGGAAAGGTACCCGGGCGGCGGGTAATGTCCGGGCTAAGAGTGGTAGTATTGAAGGTACGCGTGCGTATGCGGGCTATGTCAACACCCGCTCCGGCGACCGGCTTAGCTTCTCCATCATCGCGCACAAGTACCAGCCTGAGAATAGTCGTCAGATCAGCCGGGAGCTGGTGCAACTGATGATCCAGCTGGCCAGCTTATAAAAATACCTCCGGAACATTAGCCCCGGAGGTATTTGTGATGAATGGTGTTAGCTTATTTTTTCCAGCACCAGATTATGGTTGGTATAGATGCAGAGGTCGGCAGCTATGCTGAGGCCTTCCCGCACCATCTCTTCGGCTGTGAGCTGGGGAGCGTGCTTGTGTAATGCCAGGGCAGCGGACAGAGCAAAATTACCTCCGGACCCGATAGCGGCTATGCCATTCTCGGGCTCAAGTACATCGCCGGTACCCGATATCACCAGTAGCTCCTCTTTACTGGCAACGATCATCATAGCTTCCAGCTTACGCAGATAGCGGTCGGTACGCCAGTCTTTGGCCAGCTCAATGGCGGCGCGCTTCATGTTACCGCCGTAGCCGTTCAGTTTTTCTTCGAATTTTTCCAGTAGAGTAAAAGCATCGGCCGTTGATCCGGCAAAGCCCACCAGAATCTTACCTCCCATGAGGGTACGTACCTTCCTGACGTTACTCTTGGCTACGGTATTTCCCATGGTAGCCTGTCCGTCGGCTCCGAGAGCTACGGTACCATTATGCAGTACACCCAGGACGGTAGTTGCGTGAATTTTTTCCATGAACAAATGTATAAATAATGCGTATTTCTGAAAGATGTATCTACCTATAAACAGCTAGTATAACTACAAACCAGAGGCTAACGTTCAGGTTCTGGCGCCAGCTGACAGGCGGGTAGTACATCCTCGGAATGTTTCTCGCTCTGTATTAGTACATTTACGTTCAGGAAAAATAGCAGCCCGGGCTATACGTAGGCAGCTTGCATTTCGTCTGCACTTGGCCCGTAGGGACCGGGGATAGGGATGTCAAGCAGGCGGAGAAATACACCCAGCTGGGCGCGGTGGTGGGCGTTCTGACCAAAAGCATGACGGATGGCTTCCCACTTCTCAAACTCGCCGTAGATGGTATCCCCGTCGCACAGGACCCATTCATTCCTGAGTATGTCGTCACTGGCGTTGGCCAAAGCAGCCTGTGCCTCCGACAGGCATTCATCAAATCGCTCTACCAGGGCTGTGGCGTCGGGGTAGTCAGCCGGATTGTAGGGACTTTCTGAGAAATCCCATTTGTCCTTGCTGACGGCTATGGTGATCATTATGGGAATCTCGGCCAGATGCGTAGCCAGCGCCTTAATGGTCATGCTCTTGGGGTGAGGCTGCCAGTCCATCTTATCGGCAGGTACTATGGCAAGCATTTTGCGGGTTTGAACGGCTTCCTGTTCGAGTTCTTTCTGGTAGGCTTCGATAAATGATAACATAGCTGATCGTTTGTTTAGTTGATGCTACAAAGATCAGGCAGGGGAGTGACAGCCCTATGTCAGCAGAGTTTCAGAAATTCTGAGCCGTACTTTTTCTACTTTATCCAGTACTAACTGTTTCAGTTCGGCGGGCTCTACGATATCGGCAGCTTCACCCAGCAGCATAAACCAGTACGCCATACCAGTCAGGCTGGTAGTTAGGAAGGTCATCTCGATCTGCTCCCCCCTATCGGTTTGTGAAACAAAGCCATGGTAGTAGTGCTGGTCGCCCAGGTACTTATAAGCCCGCTTATCCAGCCGGAGTACTACTTTATGCAGATCCTGCTGCCGCGAGGTTTCTTCTATGAAGTGCTGAAGGCTGGGGTGCTGGGTATGAAATCGTTCAGTAAGGCGCTGGATGGACTCCACCCGGTCCAGACGGAAGTTGCGGTAGGCCTGGCGAAGCCGACAGTAGGCAATAAGGTACCAGTAGGAGCCGTTGGCGTACGTACCTACTGGTTCGATGTCTCGCTCCGTCGTATCCAGATGAGCCGTAGAGAAGTACCTGATCCGGAGTACGTTTTTGTGGAGGATACTGTTCAGGACCAGCTCGATGTGCAGGTTTTTGTGGCGGTCCTTAGGCAGGTAAGGATTCTCTACTACCTTAATATGCTGACTGACACTATCCAGCATCTCCTTCTCGCTGGTCCGCAGTACCGCCTTGATCTTGTACAGGGCCGACTGGTACGAGGTACGGGTAGCGGTATCAGTAAGCTTATCTACCAGCTTCTCAGCTGTTACAAACGACATGGCCTCTTCGCTGGTAAAGTGTACCGGTGGCAGCCGGTATCCATCTATGATTGAATAGCCGATTCCGGCTTCACTGATCAGAGGCACCCCGGCCATTTCCAGCGTCCGGATGTCGCGGTATACGGTACGCAGGCTGATGCCAAAGCGGTCAGCTATATCCTGTGCCTTTACAATCCGTTTGGATTGCAGTTGTATCATGATGGCAGTAATGCGGTCGAGGCGATTCATGGCTGGGCGGGTTAGGTGGTAGGGTAGTACCTTGTACTTCAAAAGTACCGGAATGGATGTACTTACTATCCTACAAAAAAGAGGGTTAAACGTAGTCTAACCCTCTTTCCACTAGAATTTATTTTGCTTACACCAGCATGCTCATTGGCTCTTCGAGCAGCTTCTTCACGGTCTGTAGGAAGGCTGATCCGGTAGCTCCGTCCACCACGCGGTGATCACACGACAGCGTTACCTTCATGACATTAACCGGGTAAGGAGTACCATCTTCTTTGAAAGCGGCAGTCTGCTTGATAGCGCCTACGGCCAGGATACAGGCGTCTGGTGGGTTGATGATAGCGGTAAACTCATCAATACCAAACATACCGAGGTTAGAGATCGAGAAAGTATTACCTTCCCAGTCCTTAGGCTGCAGTTTCTTGTCTTTGGCTTTACCGGCAAACTCTTTCACTTCACCCGAGATGGTAGAGAGTGTCTTCTTGTCAGCGTCACGTACTACAGGTACCAGCAGACCATCTTCAACGGCTACGGCTACCCCTACGTTGACATACTTATAGCGACGGATCTTATCACCCAACCAGGCCGAGTTCACAGCAGGGTGCTGCTTCAGCGCCAGGGCACAGGCTTTGATCACCATGTCGTTGAAAGATATCTTCGCCGGGCTAACACCATTCAGCACCGGACGCAGCTCCATGGCCTTGTCCATTTTGATCTCCATGGTCAGGTAGAAGTGCGGCGCGGTGAAGAGGCTATCGCTCAGGCGGCGAGCAATGGTCTTACGCATTTGCGATACCGGGATATCTTCGTAGTCACCCGCGGCAACCGGTTCGGGCGAAACGGCAGGAGCTTTGGATTCAGCATGCTTGGGAGCCTCGGCGGCGGCCGGAGCAGCCTGTTTGGCGGCAGGTACGAAGCTGTCAATGTCACGCTTCACAATACGACCGTTATCGCCGGAGCCGTTGATCTGGTTAATATCAATGCCTTTTTCTTCGGCTAGCTTGCGAGCCAGGGGAGACGCCTTGATACGGTCAGAGTCATTGGCAGACACCGTTCCCTGAGCGGAGGCACTTACCGTAGGTACTTCGGAAACCTTAGATTCTTTATCCGTAATGTCTTCTACGTCACTATCCGGTCCGGACTCCCCGTTTTCGCGGGCCAGCAGCGCTTCTACATTGGCGCCTTCTTCCCCAATGACAGCAATGATGCCATTGACGGGTACAGCTTCACCTTCTTTAACGCCGGTATGGAGCAGGGTACCTTCTTCGTAGGCTTCCAGTTCCATCGTAGCCTTATCGGTTTCTACTTCGGCCAGTATATCACCTGATTTTACCTTATCACCTACTTTTTTCTGCCACGATACAAGCGTACCTTCTTCCATGGTATCACTCATTTTGGGCATGCGTACCACAGTGGCGTTTATTTTTTCATTGGAAGCGGCTGGCTTTTTAGCAGCTGGAGCTACGGTTTCTTTCTCCTGCTTCACTTCCTCTACGGGTTCGCTCTGGGCTGAACTGCCATTGCTTCCACCTTCCAGCAGCACTTTGTAGTCTTCCCCGTCTTTGCCGACTACGGCTATGATACCATTAATAGGTACAGAAGCTCCTTTTTCTACACCAATATAAAGAAGGGTCCCCTCTTCGTACGATTCGAGGTCCATGGTAGCTTTGTCGGTTTCCACTTCGGCGAGAAGATCGCCGGATTTTATCTGATCACCTACTTTTTTGTGCCATTCGGCAATGACACCTTCTTCCATGGTGTCGCTCATCTTGGGCATACGGATTGCTTCTGCCATATTAATTCAGTAGTATATTTAATTCAGAATTCTTATTTATTGGTCAGCCAAAAATACAACAAAAGGACGAACGCTCGTCCTTTTGCTGTTAAAATTGTCTATATGCCGATATATTAGGTAATCTTGAGTACGGCCATGAAGGCTTCCTGCGGAATCTCCACGTTACCTACCTGACGCATCCGCTTCTTTCCTTTTTTCTGTTTTTCAAGGAGTTTGCGCTTCCGCGAGATATCACCCCCGTAACACTTGGCGAGTACATCCTTGCGCATGGCCTTAACGGTTTCGCGGGCAATAACTTTTTGTCCGATAGCCGCCTGAATAGCAATTTCGAACATCTGGCGGGGGATCAGTTCGCGGAGCTTTTCGCACAGTTTCTTTCCCCACTCGTAAGCTTTGGTACGGTGAACAATGGCCGAAAGAGCATCTACGCGGTCACCGTTAAGCATGATATCCAGCTTCACCATGTCCGATTCTTCGTAGCCGCTGAGCTCGTAATCGAGCGACGCGTAGCCGCGGGAGATGGTCTTGAGACGGTCAAAGAAGTCAAATACTACCTCGGCCAGGGGCATCGAGAACTGGAGCTCCACCCGGTCAGAGGTCAGGTAGATCTGGTTCTTGAGCATCCCGCGCTTGTCCATACAGAGGGTCATAATAGCCCCTACATACTCGGACTTGGATATGATCTGAGCATTGATGAAGGGCTCTTCGATCCAGTTGATATGGTTCGGCTCGGGCATTTCCGAAGGGGCACTCACTTTCAGTACTTCATCCCGCGTATTGATCACATTGAATTGTACCGAAGGAACGGTAGTAATAACGGTCATGTCAAACTCACGTTCCAGACGCTCCTGTACGATCTCCATATGCAGCATACCCAGGAAGCCGCAACGGAAACCAAATCCCAAGGCTGCCGAGGTTTCAGGTTCCCATACAAGGGCTGCATCATTAAGCTGCAGTTTCTCCATGGCATCGCGCAGGTCTTCGTACTCGCTGGTCTCCACCGGATAGATACCGGCAAATACCATGGGCTTCACCTCCTCAAATCCCTTGATCATAGTAGGCGAGGGGCGGTGTATATGCGTAAATGTATCACCTACCTTTACCTCACGAGCGACTTTAATCCCGGATATCAGGTAGCCTACGTCGCCGCACTCTACCACATCTTTGGGCTGTTTCTGCAGGCGGAGCGTACCAATTTCATCCGCGATATATTCCTTACCGGTCGCCATAAACTTTACCCGGTCACCCTTACGAACGCTTCCGTTCTTGATCCGGAATATTACTTCAATACCCCGGTAGGAGTTAAATACCGAGTCAAAGATCAGCGCCTGCAGGGGTGCTTCGGGATCGCCTTGCGGAGCCGGTACCCGATGCACAATGGCGTGCAGGATATCCTCAATACCGATACCTTCCTTACCACTGGCGTGGATAATGTCCTCGCGGTCGCAACCGATCAGGTCCACGATCTGGTCTTTAACCTCCTCGGGCATAGCACCGGGCAGATCTATCTTATTCAGTACCGGTATGATCACCAGGTTGTGGTTGATGGCCAGGTACAGGTTGGAAATAGTCTGGGCTTCGATACCCTGAGCCGCATCTACCAGGAGTAAGGCTCCCTCACAGGCCGCAATGGAACGCGATACTTCGTACGAGAAGTCTACGTGACCCGGAGTATCAATCAGGTTGAGTGTATACTTCTCACCATCCAGCATATAGTCCATCTGAATGGCGTGGCTTTTGATGGTGATTCCCCGCTCACGTTCCAGGTCCATATCGTCCAGAAGCTGCGCCTGCATTTCGCGGTTGGTTACCGTTTTGGTAAATTCCAGTAGTCGATCGGCCAGGGTGCTCTTTCCGTGGTCAATATGAGCTATAATGCAAAAATTGCGAATATTTTTCATGTATGTTGTTGTCCCCAACCCCGAGGGGGAGTTTTAAAGTACTTGACAGGGGTTTCCTATTTTAAGAATACAAAATTACACGCCTTACGGGGATTATAATAATAGGGCTGTATAATTTATACGACTCATCATCCCTAAGTGCAATAACGTACCAGGGAGGCTTCCTGTTACATCTCGCTTACCCATTGCATCATAATAGCGGTAAGGTAGCCGGCGTAGGTACCTACGGCATAGCCCAGGATAGACAGCAATACCCCTACCGGGGCAAGTGAGGGATGAAAGGCCGCGGCGACAACCGGAGCCGAAGCCGAACCTCCCACGTTGGCCTGACTACCTACCGCCGCAAAGAAGAATGGAATCCGGAACAACCGGGCTACTCCTATAATAAAGAGGGCATGAATCAGCATCCAGACTAACCCAATGGCAAACAGGCCCGGATTGTCGGCTACGGCCCCCAGGTCCATCTGCATCCCAATGGTGGCTACCAGTACATATAAGAATACACTGCCCAGCCGGGAGGCCCCTACAAATTCGAGCCGGCGCAGGGGCGTTAGCGACAATAAGATGCCGATGATAGTTACCAGAGATACAATCCAGAAAAATGGAGAGGTAAGGCTGTATTTTTCCAGTTCAGGAAAGTTGGTCGCCAGGAAGGGCGTGATCTGCTCGGAGAGCCAGTGGGCCAATCCGGTTGCTCCGAAGCCTACCGCACCCAGGTACATCAGGTCACGGGTAGCAGGTATGCGCTGGTTAGAAAGTTCTATTTCTTCCAGCCGTTTCTGAATGGTCGTAATGTGGCTGCTGTCGGCCCGGAGCCGGGCGTCAATACGAGCGGTGTAACCCGCTGCGTAGATCAGCACGGCCATCCAGAGTTCGGCTACCAGTACATCTACCGCCACTACCTGCGAAAACAACCGGTCGCTGGGAGTAAATACCTCCCGCAGAGCCGTCTGGTTGGCTCCGCCCCCGATCCAGCTACCGGCTATGGTGGCCAGGCCGCGCCATACCGCCTCGGACCCCTCACCACTTACCGTTTCGGGACTGACGGCACTCACAATCCAGAGGGCTATAGGGCCGCCAATCATGACACCTACGGTACCGGCCAGCATCATTAAGAGCGCCTGTGGACCCAGTTTCCACAAAGCCTGCCAGTCCATACCTAGGGTGAACAGTACCAGACAGGCGGGCAAAAAGTACCTGGATACGACGGGGTAGAGCTGCGAGGTAGCTCCATCGATGATACCCAGTGAATTAAGTACCCCCGGTATGAAGTAGCAGAGCAACAGGGGAGGAACAACGCCATAGAATCGCTGCCAGCCGCGCTGCGGGAGGGAGGCCGTATAAAATACCAGCGCCAGTATGAGCATCAGGATACCCAGTACTATAGCGTCATTCTGAATCATGAAGATAAAATGGTAGAAACGGGTAAAGGCGCAAGATAGTCAAAGTAACAGACTTATAAAGTACCTACTGTACAGAGTACCCGGTATGGACGGAAGGAGCGACAAGGGCTACAAAAGAAAACACGCAGGTTTCAAAATGAACCCGCGTGTCAAATTACACTTCATCAACAAACTAAAAACCAAATAAAACTACTTGCGATAACAATCGCTTAATAAGTTTTTCTTAGTGCTGTAGGAGGGGGATTCGAACCACCCACGGTGCGGTTAGCTGCGGTACAAAAGCTTGGTGGTCAACCCCAGTCGACTTGAGGCCGGCATTATACCGCGTTTATCCCGGACTCACCACCCCCGAGACAGGAGGGCATGGCTGCCAGTTTCATCATCCTACAATGTAGTCAAAAAACGTTTCAATTCTGACCAGAACCGTTGTTCTTTCGTTGAATTGATGATACAAATGTAAAGCGCTTCTCTGGAATATTAAAATATTTGCAGTAAAATTTCTTAAAATTTAGATAATTTTTAAAATTTGCGCCACATTGTTAGATGGTATCTAAATCAGGGTCCAAAAATGAACAAAAATTTAGAAATTGACAATACTGACCTCCGAATTCTGGCCTTACTGATGGAAAACGCAGGATTGCCCTATACCGAAATCGGAAAAAGAGTATTTGTGTCGGGAGGAACGGTACACGTGAGGATGAAGAAAATGGAACAGATGGGGATTGTGAAAGGCTCTCAACTGATCATTGATCCCGCCAGGCTGGGCTGGGACATTAATGCCTTTCTGGGTATATACCTGGATAAAAGCTCCCTGTACGAAGAGGTGGCCGAACAGCTTGAGCGTATTCCTGAAGTCGTCAATATCCATTATACAACTGGTATATACAGCATATTTGCCAAGATCGTATGCCGCGATACCGAACACCTGCGCGAGGTGCTGCACGATAAGATCCAGCGGGTACAGGGCATCCAGCGCACTGAGACATTCATCTCACTCGAAGAGCGGATCAACCGGTCTATCCCGTTGAATGAGGAGCAATAGGTAAACTTTTTTGCCGAGTAGAGTCGATATATACCGAATTCTTATATATTTGTGTAGTAACAGGTAAACCTATCATGGAAAACAACGGAAGTAATGAGTACGTACGGGGTACTCTGAAAACCATAGTGCTGAACCTTCTGGCTGAGCGCGGGCGAATGTATGGCTATGAAATAACCCAGGAAGTAAAAGAACGGACAGATGGTAGCATCACCCTTACCTTCGGAGCCTTGTATCCGGTACTCCATAAGCTCGAGCAGGATGGACTGCTGCTAACGGAGTCGGAGGCCGTAGACGGACGGCTCAGAAAATACTACTCCCTCACGAACGAAGGCGCTCAGACCGCCCACACCAAGACCCACGAGCTGGAACGGTTTATGGAAGCCATGAAGATGCTGATCAAGCCATCTAAACTGGCCCTTGAATAATACCAGGTAGTTATCATCTAGAATCGCACGTTATAAATTATACACTGCCTATGAAGTCTCTTAACGAGCAACGCCTGTATGAACTTCGCCGTTATCTGGAGAAGAGCGGTGTCGAGAGCAAACTACTGCCCGAGCTACTGGATCATATGGCTAGTGAGGCAGAGGAGCTTCTGTGGGAGGGATATGCATTCGAACAGGTGAAGCAGGAGCTGTTTCAGGAGGCCAGTCCGCCCACTTTGAAGCATCTGCAGATCGAGCATAAGCATCTGCTGGTGTCGGAGGCGTCGCTGACGGATATCGTATTCGAGAACCGGAACCGCCTCTACGGCGCTTATGTCCTTCGCCGCGAATACCCGAGCCATGTAATGATGGCCACGGTGCTGGGGGTTATTGTTTTCTCGATGATCTTTGTGCTGCCTGCCTTATTTCACTACTTCTCTGTGTAGGCGGGCCCGTAATTCCACCACATACACGCTATTTTTACTACCATATACAAAATACCCTTTCTTAATCCTGATTATCCCCTGGATTTTTTTCTTACTTTGTAGTGTTCAAGTTGGATAGTAACCATAGCGTGAGTGCCCAATGACAGCAGGCACTCCGTACCAGACATACCCTTTTTAGATACATGTATTGCATTGTGGATATTGAAACGACCGGAGGTATTAAAGGCCCTACGCGTATTATTGAGGTAGCTATTTATAAACACGACGGTCAGCAGGTAGTAGACGAATTTCATTCTCTGGTAAATCCGCTGACAAATATTCCCCCTTTTATTTCTCGCCTTACGGGTATTGAAGACAAGATGGTGCAGGATGCGCCCCTCTTTGCCGAAATAGCTGACTCTGTTCGCTCCATTACTAAGGATGCCTGGTTTGTGGCCCACAATGTGCAGTTTGACTATAACTTCATCAAGAAAGAGTTTTTGTGGCTCGACGAGCACTACCATCGTGAGCAGCTCTGTACTATTCGGCTGAGTCGCCGCCTACTGCCGGGCTACAAATCGTATAGTCTGGGGAATCTGTGTCAAAGCCTGGATATAGTATTGAATGGCCGGCACCGGGCGGCCGGCGATGCGGCCGCTACGGTGACGCTGTTCGAGATGCTGCTTCGGCATGATGACCAGAGTCTGATCCCGAAGAATACCGAGCCGACACTCTTCCAGTAGAAACAATTAGTTTTATAATAAAGAAGCCCTCCCCGGTTTGGGGAGGGCTTCTTTGTATTTGCGGTATTGAAGTACCTACCTCTTGGCAGCCGTACGTACCCGCTTGATCGTAACCGGTACGCATATCTCGGCCGGACAACAATTTCCTTCCACCACAATGATCGGGCAGCAGGCACCGGTAGAACATCCGGCATTGGTCGCGGTAAAGGTATATGTACCCGTAGAAGTTACCTTAAGGGTAGTACTATTGGCACCGGAGATGGAGGTACCATCTTTGAACCATTGAACATTGGTATAGGTACTGGCAATGCTCAGTTCCACGGCTTGTCCGGCACAAAGCAGGATAGGTGCTCCCGCGCAGGTTTGTCCGTAATCATCTTCGTCAGGTATACCATTGTCAGGAGTGGAGTTGATATCTTCCTGATCGGCTTTGGATACCTCCGCCACATAGTACTGTATACCGGTGGCTACCACTTTGGTAGTAAGTGTCAGTACTACTGATTCACCAACCGCCAGAGAACCGATCGTCCAGATACCATTGGCGTAGCTACCCTGCGTAGAGCTGGAACCAGCTATTTCTAATCCCGAAGGCAGAGCGTCTTTTACTTGTACTCCCGTAGCATTATCCGGACCATTGTTCTTTACCACAACCGTAATTTTGACGTTATCACCTACCTCCGGTAGCTTGTTATCCAGCGAGGTAGTCAGCACCAGGTCAATCTTCTTGGGCGCTTCCTGACATTGGGCCCCTGGACCAAGCATTTGTAAAAACTGCTCAGTAGGTAATCCGTTACCGCCGGATGACTGCCCAGAGCGGGAGTAGAAACTACATTCCACATTAAGGGAGTAAGCTTTATAAGCAGCTGCAATGAAGGGATCACTCTTATCCAGGATTTCAACAGGGCCGGTGCAACCCGTGGTCTGAAATGAAAACAAAGCCACCGGTGTATTGGCCGTAAATTTCCCATAGCTGCTTTCACCAGGTTCTTTCCCTACGGAGCAGTAGTAGAAGTTCTTGTCGTAGGTATAGTTGGCGAACTTAGGGTGTGTGGCAGGGTTACCCAATATCGTCAGCGGCTTTCGCCAGCTTCCATGAATGCTGGTCAGGTTCTTCATCACGAAGTCCTTAGGTATTTTCAGTGTAACCTGTGCCGTACTTCCCATTTCGTCCGTGCTAGGGTTATTGGCATTGGGAGTATTATACATAGGGATTACCCAAACGGTATACGACTGAGTAGCCTGGTCAAAGGTTATCTGATACTTTACCTGATTCGTTGATAAGTCCTGAGCAAACGAACTGAAAGCCCCCAGTAAGAGAGAGCCGGCAAGTGCCATGATAAGGGTGAATTTTCTCATTTCTGCTGGATATGAATTTTGAGCCTTAACTAGTAGTACCGACTCTCTTTCGCGTTTTGTGCATCTTCACCAAGGAAGTACACAGACATTGGGTGGTCAATATAAAGAAAGAATGGGAGCAGCAGATAAAAACTGCTCCCATCCAATAATTTATTAGTTACTAGGCAACTGCTCCTGGATTACGAAGTTGATTTCAGGTGTAGTGTTACCCGGGTGGTTCTTAATAACGTTCTGGTAGATAAACTCGACGTCATTCTTAGTACCCTGGAAGATCACTTCACCATTCATGTTCACGTCACCGTTATGGTAGCCTTTCAGTACGTAGTTCGGGAACTTGAACTCAGTATTGTCGGTAGCGTTGATAATCTGGTTGTAGATAACTTCAACGTCGTTTCCGGTACCCTGGAAGACTACCTTACCATCGTTGATCGTATTACCTGCCCACATAGCTCTACCCTGGGTTACAACTACCTGTGCCTGATGGATAGCGTCGTTGGCTACCTGCACGTAAGTTGGAGTACCTGCCTGACGGAAATCAACTACCGTTGGTGTTGGTGACAGTGCTTCGGCAGCAGCAGTCATTACGGCCAAGTGGTTGCGGTGCTTAATAGTCACATAGTAGCTACCCAGTTTGTCGGCTACAAACTCAACCGCTGAGGTACCATCTACGGCTACAACGTCACCGTCTCTCTGCAGAAGCGCTGAGCGGCTGAATACTACTGTAGCAGGGGTGGTGGCATCGCGAAGTTCAACGAACACCCAGTCAACGATGTCGTCATCATCACCGGTAGCATCAAATATAGCAGTAGAAGCTACGCTTTCAGCGGCCGGACCTTTTCCTTGCTTAGGTGCCCAGGCTGCGTATGGTGATGCAGTTGGCAGTAAGCCTTTGGTACGTAGATCGTCACGCATCAAGCCGCCGCTGGTTACACCATAGAGAGCTCCCTGTAGGTATACTTTCGGACGCAGACTCAAGATATCATCAACACCTTTGATGGTGATGGTAACGGTAGCAGTGTCGCTGTTCGATACGCCATCAGTGATGAAGTAAGTAAAGGTATCAGTACCATTGTAGTCCAAATTAGGCATGTACTCAAATGAACCATCTGCGTTAACAGTAGCGGTACCATTGGCAGGAGCTGTCACCATCTTAACTACTGACAATCCGCTGTCTGGTGTATCGCTATCGGTATCGTTAGCTAGAATACCACGTGTAGGTATTGTCAGTTTGGTATCTTCATCGGTTTCGTAGGTATCATTAACAGCCACCGGCGGATCGTTAACATAAATAGTTACCGTAGCAGTGTCCGATAGAGAAGTAGATTTCTCGATCAGAATATACCTGAGTGGTGTAGGATCGCTGGTGAAAGTAGGCAATGCCTGGAAGGTCAGTTTACCATCAGCAGGGTTATAGGTATAAGTACCCTCGTTAGCCACTGTGAATACATGTTGTACACCGGCTTGAGTAGTATCAATATCCGCGTCAGCCAGTGTAAAAGTAGCAGTACTTCCATCGGCTAGCTTGTCATTGTCAAGGATCGCCAGTACTACCGCATCACCAGGCTTGGATAGCTGGGCCTGATCTGTAGGATCAGCAGCGTTGGTATCGTTAACAGCCAATGGTGGCAACTTGTCGTATTCAACTGTTACAGTAGCATCATCAAATAGTTCGGATGCCTTCTCGGTCAGTTTGTAAGTAATCGGCGTAGGATTGACTGTGAAACCTGGAATCGGATCAAAGGTCAGTTCACCCGTGGCCGGATCGTACGTCCAGGTACCTTCACCAGGTACTTCCATTACCACTTTTCCTCCTACTTCTGTGCTGTTGTACGTACCAGCGTTAGCACCGGAAGGAATAACTACTGACATGGCTATAGTTATTGAGTCAAGCTCAGGCACCTCGCTGTCGCTAAGTTTGTCGTTGGTCAGGATAGATACCACGGCATTTGCACCAGGCTTTATACCAGTAAGCAGGTCATTGGTAGCCACTGGCGGACAGTAAGCAGGCTTGCCATCCACACCGATGTACTGCTCAAGAGGGACTATGTTACCACCGGCGGGTTGTCCCGAGCGGGAGTAAAAGCTACCTTGAATGTTGAGCTGGTAGGCAGTCTGGGCTTTGGCGATAAAGCTATCAGTGAAGGGCATAATTTCCACCGCACCGGCACAGGCACTACCCGTAAAAGAGAAAATAGCTACGGGCTCATTGGCTGTGAATTTTCCGTAGTTGGTCTCTTCGGGAGACTTGCCTATCGTATAGTAGCGGGACGTTCCCATGGGGGCAAAGTTAGCCTGGTCGCCTAGTTTAATCGGATTTTTGTCCCAGGTACCTTTGATGTCGGTTATAGCCAGGATATTAAAGGCCGCTGGCACTTTAATGGTTACCTGAGCTGTCGATCCGTACTCATCCTGGCTGGTATTATGGCTGCTGGGGGTTGAGTACTGGGGTACCACCCATACCGTATACTTGGATTCGGCCGGGTCGTAAGTAACCCGGTACTTTACAGTATTGTCAGAAGTCTGAGCCCATACTGTTGTGGTCATTAAAAAGAGGAGGGCTATAAAAGACAGCCACAGTCGGAGGTGTTTCATAGAATAGTTTGTGTGTAGTTGTTCTTTAATAAGCTGAGGAAAGTTGTTTGACATTCATTTGGTATTGCATAGAGTTAGTTATTCATGGTTATGATGCTGGGGGTACTATGGCACTTCCCCCCGGTATCTATTATTTGGGGAGTTGTTCCTGGATGATGAAATTGTTTGCTGGTAATGTGTTGCCGGGATGATTTTTTATGATGTTCTGATATATAAATTCTAGGTCGTTCGTATTACCCTGGTAGATGACCTCCCCGTTGAGGTTGATGTCCTCCATGAGGTAGCCGGATTGTTTGTAATACGGGGCATTGAGGAGGTTACCGGCGGCACCCATGATGCGGCGGCTGACCGCTTCTGTCTCATTGCCGGTACCTTGGTACACTACTTTGTCGTATTGCTGCGCGTTACCAGCCCACAGAGCTCTACCCTGTACGACCACCGCCTGCGACTGGTGGATCGGGTCAGAGGCTACTTTGACGTAGGTAGCCGTAGCGGGAGTACGGAAGTCTATGATTGTATTGGTCGGGGTAAGTGGCAGTGCCGAAGCCGTCATGGCACCCAGGTGGTTGCGATGACGAACCGCTATGTAGTAGGTAGTTCCGCTAGGGGCTGTTACTTCCAGGGGCGATATGCCGTCCAGACCTACCACATCCCCATCGCGCTGCAGGAGGGCCGACTGGCTCTGTACTACCTGAGTCGGATCGGCTGCGTTGCGGAGTTCTACAAATACCCAGTCAACAATGGCGTCGCGTCCGGTTGTAGTTAGTACTGCCGCATCAAGTGCCGAAGCCGGTAGGGTAGCATTCCAGGTGCTGTATGGTGTCGTCGTCGGAAGTACTCCTTGTACGCGCAGGTCGTCACGCATGAGCGAGTCTACCGTTGTGTTAGCCGGGGAATCTGAGTAAGTCACACCGTAAAGGGCGCCCTGCAGGTACACGCGGGGCTGGTATTTTAACGCTCCTTCGATCGTGACTGCTACCAGTGCCGTATCACACACTACTCCGTTCGCCAAATCACAGATGGTATATATGAAGGTATCTTTTCCAGACTGGGTAGTACCGGCGGTATAGGTTACCTGACCCGTGGTGGAGTTGATGGTGACAGTACCTTTGGTGGGCTGTGTTGAAATAGTGATGGTGACCAGAGCCGGGTCTATGGGGGTCACCTTGTTCAGGGTATCATTAGCCAGGATAGGGTAGGTAATGGTGCCACCGAGAGTCACTGTACCCAGGTTATCATAGGTAGCTGCAATTGATGAGCCGTACAGATCTACCTTGGTAGGTACTTCCTCTTTGGGATCCTCATCATTGTTCGGGTCAGGATCAGTACCATCCGTTGACTTATCAGTGGTTTTGCCTCCCAAAGGACCGGTACCCTCGGCAGTGGCTATATTATACAGGGTAGCCGTGCCACCGGGTGTAATCACGAAGCTTACAAATACCGAGTCAACTGCTCCTACGGCCAGGGTCTGATTCGACGCCAGAATATTGGAGGTAGAGGTACCATCCCAGCTACCGTTGGCAAACAAGCTCCCTTCAATAGCGGTGTAGCTGGTTGGAGATACCGTACTGAACTGAGTAGCTATATCGTCAAATATTTTCAGGTCCTTAAGCTCTACGTTACCATAGTTCTGGAGGATGAAGCGTAGCGTGATCTCCTTGGTGGTAGGGGTCTTGTCGACTACACTGACTACACTCTTGGCTATACCGATCTTAGGATTCTCAAAGAGGGTAATCTTGGTAGGGGTATTGTTGTCGGAGGTTTTTCCATTCGCATCCGGATCTACGTTGGTGCCGTCCTCTGAGTAGTCGATAACATAGGTACCTCCGGGGCTTTGGGCTGTACCCACGGCTGAGTTCTCAAACGGACCACCCACTGCTCCGGGGGTAAGCGTTACGGTAAGCTGGATCAGCGCAAATTCATTCACCTGCAGGGTGCCGGTTCCGTTCAGTAGCTCAGGGGCTGCACTGGTACCATTATAGGTCGGGTTGGTAGCTAGTGTAGTGCTGGCGGGCTGTTGTGTAATGCTGTATGAATTTACGGTAAAGGACGAGGCGGCTGCAAATGTCTCGCTAAGGTTATCGACAATCTGAACATTATGAAGCGGTACGTTGCCGGCGTTCTCTACCCTTATCTCATACGTAAAGGTGTAGGTGTTGTTATTGTTATTGTTATTAACCGGCGTACCTACTACCCGCTTGGCCAGACCTACCTGCGGAGATTCGGTGAATGTTACCGGCGTATCTTCGTTGTTATTGGTAGGATTTTCATCGTCGTCAGGATCTGTATCTGTGCCGGTCTGTGACTTATCGGTAACCGTAGTTCCTCCCGGCGATACGCCCGTTCCGGTAGCTGTGTTGTAGTACACACCCAGCTTGCTGCCCGGTGTTACCTGTACGGTCAGTGTAATAGTACCGGTGGCGCCGGAGGCCAGCGAACTACCTCCAGCCAGGAGTGAAGTGTTGGATGAACCATTATACGAGTTGTTTGTAACCAGCCCTGAGGTAGCCGACAGATTGGTAACCGCAAAGGTAGTAGCACCGCTAAAGGTATTGGACAGATCGTCTGTTACCTGGATGCTATTCAGAGGTACATTCCCCATGTTCTGTACCTTGATGGTATAGGTCAGGGAGTAGGTACCATTCTGGTTATTAACTGTGCTGGCTACTTCTTTGGCTACCCCAATCTTAGGAGCTTCGGTAAACGTAACCGGAGTAGGATCATCGTTATCACCGGGGCCGTCATTTTCGGGGTCAACGTCCGTACCATCGGTTGAGGTGTCATTGACCGGCGTGTTGAATTGGCTGGTGGCGGTAGCAACCCCCAGGTTATTGTAAGGACCTAGGTTCGAGCCCGGTGAAACCCGGATGGTCAGTTGCACGGTTTGCAGTTCACCTACGGCCAGGGTATTGGTACCCAACAGCAGGTTGGTGTTGGTAGTGCCGTTGTAGGCATTGTTGACGGCCAGGTTGTCGCTGCTGATGCTGCTTACTACTACCGGATTACCACCAAATGTGGTAGAGAGGTTGTCGGTAATCTGTACATCTTTCAGCCCTACATCTCCGGTGTTCTTAACTGTAAACAGGTAGGTAAAGGTATAGCTGCCGTCGTTGTTGCTTACCGGAGTGCTCACTACCTGCTTCGCCAGACCTATACCCGGCTTCTCGGGGAAGGTAACGGGTGTATCTTCGTCGTTGTCCTTGGGATCATCGTTAGTATTGGGATCCGGATCGGTACCATCCTGCGACTTGTCGGTAGTAGAAGTATTACCGGGACCTTTTGCCGTAGCTATAGAGGTATTTTTGAAAGGTCCAAGGCCAACAGGGGCTACCGTCAGGTTCAGCGTGATGGTCTTGATCTCGTTGACCTGCAGCTCATCTGTTCCGGCCAGCAGGTTCAGGTTGCTGGTACCATTGTAGCCAGGGTTAACACTTAATCCGGAGCTGGACGTTATGCTTTTAACGGTCATGGCCGTTGTGTTGAAGGCAGCTGCCAGATCGTCCGTAACCTGTACTTCTTTCAGGGGCACATTACCCATGTTACGCACGGTGAAGGTAAAGGACAGATCATAGCTGCCGTTTCCGTTGCTGATCGGACCTGTGGTCAGTGCCTTTGCGATTCCTATAAGCGGCGTTTCGGCAAAGGTTACGGGGGTGTCATCGTCATTATCGGTAGGGGTATCGTTCTTGTTCGGATCGGGATCGGTACCATTCTGTGACTTGTCGGTGGTAGTTACGGTGCCGGAGTCCTTACCGGAGCCTACGGCGCTGTTAGTATAAGTACCTAGTTTCGCGCCAGGTACTACCGTAACCGTAAACTCTACTATTCCCATTTCACCCACCACCAGACTCTGTGAGGCGCCTAGCATGTTCTTGTCTGCGTTGCCGTTGAAGCCAGGATTAACGGTGAATCTCGCGCTGGTAATGTTATTGACAGTAAAAGAGGTAGCACCCGCGAAAGTAGCCGTCAGGTCTTCGACTATCTGTACATTCGAAAGATTAGTCGTGCCCATATTCTTCACTCTGATCTGGTAGGTCATCGTGTAAGAGCCATTCTTGTTGTTGACAGGGGCACTGCTGATGGTCTTGGCTATTCCGACACATACATTCTCGACAATGAAGGTCTGTACAGTAGTACATCCGGCATTATCCGTGATGGTAACGGCATACTTACCGGGGGCCAGGCCGCTGATATCTTCGGTAGTGGCTCCGTTGGTCCAGGCGTAGGTATAGGGAGCCGTACCACCCGTTACAGTAATGTTGACCGATCCCTGATTGGGTACGTTGCAGGAGGTATTGGCAGCTACCCCCGTAAGCGTCAGAGCCGCGGGCTCTGTAATGGTAATCGAGGTGGTAGCGGTACATCCGTTGGCATCAGTTACGGTTACGCTATAAGTACCTGCATCCAGATTACTCAGGTCCTGAGTAGTGGTTCCGTTGGACCATTTGTAGGTATAAGGGGCGGTACCACCTGTTACAGTCAGGTCTATACTTCCGTTATCGGCTCCGTTACAGGTAGAATTAGTAGCGGTTCTTGTCAGGTTGAGAGCAGCAGCAGGCTGACTGACGGTGATACTTGTGGTAGTAGTAGCATTGACATTATCCTTAATCGTTACCGAGTAGGTACCGGCAGGGATGTTGGTCAGGTCCTGGGTAGTGGCTCCGTTGGACCAGGTGTAGGTATAGGGGGCAGTACCACCTATTACTTCCAGGTCAATTGTTCCGGTACTGCTGCCGTTGCAAAGTACGTCAGTCTTAGTGATGGAGCTAACTTTCAAAGCAGCCCCGATGGTATTGACCGTAAACCTCATCTCTTTGGTACAGCCCGCCGCGTCAGTGACAATTACGGTGTAGGTACCACCTACCAGTCCGGTCAGGTCTTTGGTAGTAGTCCCGTTGGACCACAGATAGGTATAGTTAGGAGTACCTCCGCTTACGCTGATGGTGATAGTACCATTAGCTGAGTTGGGGGAGGTCTCATTGGTAACATTACCCGAAACAGTAATAGCGGTGGCCGGCTGGGTAATGGTAGCGTTACCCGTGACGGTACATCCGTTTTTGTCGGTTACCGTTACGGTATAGGTGCCGGGAGCCAGACCCCCCGGATCCTGTACGGAGGCGCCGTTGGACCATACATAGGTATAGGGGGCAATACCACCGGTAATAGTGAGATCAATGGATCCGTTACTTACGCCAAAACAGGAAGCATTCTTCGGAGTAAAGGCTAACTGCAGGGTATTCACTACGACATTTACGCATTGCTCAGCACTCTCACCGCACTCGTTGACCGATGTTACACATACGTTGTAAGAGCCGGGGGCTACGCTGCTCCAGTTGACGGTTAATTCGTTGGTATTGGCTCCGCTAACGACCACGGCGCCGGTAGGCAGCTTCCAGGTATAGCTGATGGCATCCTGAACGGCCGGAACCGTCAGCGTACTGGGGCCGGAGGTACATACATACAGGGCAAAATCAACCGTAATGGTTACGGTAGCGGTTGCACACTTGGATGGGGTAGGGCAGCCATCGTCACATACCTGATAGGTAAATTCATCTGTACCGGTAAAGCCGGGACTAGGGGTATAGGTAATGGTGTTGTCTGAATTGACTACTGCAGTACCATACTTGGCCTTGACGGCAATAGTAGGTATCTGCAGGATACCATCGGCGTCGCTGTCGTTAGCCAGTACTGATATCACTACGGGGCGTTCGGTGGTAGTAGTGGCGACGTCATTCTGAGCTACCGGGGCATCATTGGTCTGCGAGTACAGTACCGTTACCGTGGCGTCAGAGGTATAGCTGGCTGCATCCGTAACACGGTATACAAAGGTTACTGACTCGTTTTCGGCTATGGTACCCGGAGTAAACCGGATGGTATTGTCGGCATTGACCGTTACGGTAGCTTTACCTGCGGTAGGAGGCGTTACGATAGAAACACTGTATGAGCCGGTGTGGGCAGAGAGGAAGCCCACTACGTCGGGATCGGTGTCGTTGGCCAGTACATTGATGTCAGTAGCTCCCTGTAAACAAGCCTTATCGCTGTTGGCCACTGGAGGTTCCTCCACATTAAATTCCACTGTACTGTTTAGGGTAGGTACAGAAGCCCCCAGGTTATCAACGGCGCCCTCTACTCTGGCGGTGTTAGTGGCGGGGTCAACGTTACCGATGACCTTAAAAGTAACTGTAATGTTGCGGGTACTACCGGCGTTCAGCGTGCCGAGGTTGTTCCAGGTAATGGTACCTCCTGAAATATTATTAGGTGTTACTGATGCACTTACATACTGCAGATTAGTGGTCGTGTAAATATCCTTTAGTGGAAGGGTCGTAATATTCGACTGGCCGGTATTGGCAATAGCAATGTTATAAGTCACATTGGTACCCACTGTGATGGGGCCGGAGGCTGGTGAGCTACGGGTCTTGGTCACCGATACAGAAGGCGCTACTACTGTATAGTTCTTGGTAGAAGTATGCGTAACGGTTCCTTCGGTACCTTCCCGGGCAGTACCCAGGAGGGTATAAGTACCTGCAACGGATGGCGTCCAGGTGTACTCATATATACGGGTACATCCAACCGTAGCCACCGAAGTAGGCGTTACGGTGGTGCTGCCACCACCCGATTGACTGATCTGCAGGCTCATGCCCGTGATGTCATTGACGCCGAAGGGATCGCTGACTACGGAGCGGATGTATACGGTACTGCCTACTGATGGCTGGCTTACTATCGAACCTCCCGAAGCATAGGCAGCACTATAGGCATCCATGCTGTTGATATTGATGTAGGTACTGGTGGGTAGTACGAGTTGAGAGGCTTTGGTGGTCGCGTCGTAGTCGACCGTGATACCTGTTCCCAGAAAGTCATTGGAAAGATCCAGCATGATGCTTTCTCCGGCCGGAATGGTGACCGGGCTGGTCAGAGTACCAGTCAGGGTTATCAAACCGGTAGTTGCATTCCAGCTAGCAACACTCCGCGTGAAGAAGGTAGTACTACCGTGTCGGAGAGTGGCGATAAATGGAAGCGTGTTAGTGGTGGCAACCGTACCAGTCGTTATTCTGGCATAGGCCGTAACGGTTATTGTCTGATTGGCCGGAATGGTAAAACTGCTGCACAGAGCAGGTGTCAGGGTAAAGCTGGCATCGGTGGATATCCCTTTTACGGCTACACCGATGTGCGCCCAGGACTGGCTTTGTCCACCACTCAGCGTCCAGGTCATACCGGATGTACCCGCTGTCGCCGTTTTGTAACTGGATACCGCACCAATGCTGTTGGTACTGGCGTTAAAGATGGACGTCTGACCGGCCCCGATGGTGTTGTTTTTGGCTCGGGTTCCCACAACGTCTACTACAATATCCCCAAGTGCCGAAGATACGGATACTGAGGCTGGAGTGGTAGTGCCCGTAGCTGTTGTTACTGTTCCAAAGGGAGCCGAGATATCCACGTTATTAATGAGCGCTACCCCCACTACTGCTTCCAGAAGCTGCCCGCTGGGCCAGTTGATGGTGACTGTACCGGCGCTAGTCACTGGGCTTACCAGGTACCACAGCTCTGACTTGGCATCGGTTCCGGTAGTCAGGTCCCGGAGCTTGGTCAGTCCCACTCCTCCGAACGTCACACTCGATATAGCGTTATTGGCTCCGGGCGTGGAGGCGATCGTTACCAGGAGCAATCGGTTGACTCCGGTGGGAGTAAAGGTGCCGGTACTTGACAAGGTTCCGGCCGAGGTTCCACTGTTAGAAGTATTAAACGTACCGCTGGCCGTTACCTGCGCCGTATTCTTTAACAGCTCAATAGTAGGGGTAGAAGTGGTCGCTGTAGGAACTGTACGGCTGAGTAGGGAGGGGTTTCGGAAATAGAGTTGTTTATTGACCGTCTGGGCAAAGAGGTCAGCTGTGCTCACCAGCAGCAACGCCACCAGGGCTACAAGCTGAATAGTGCCTCGTACTAGTCTGTGCTGCCTTTGCCGGGATATGATAAGCGTAGAAATATTCATCAAATACTGTGCTTTTAACATCGTCAGGAGGGTTGGAAGGGTAGCCCCACTCAGTTTAGTTTTTCATGATATAGCTAGGGGTGGCAGGTGCCTCTCTGGGAGTGGCGGAGTAGCAGGTAGCAGCGCTTACACATCCTACATTATCAGCTGCTACACATATCTGCCCCGGGGTGGTGCTATTCCAGCGTACGGTCAGGCTACCGGTACCTTGGCCGCTAATGATGGTGGCATTGACAGGTACTGTCCAGGTATAGGCCAGGGTGACTGATGCATTGGTCACCGAGTATATGACATCTTCGCCGACACAGGGCTTCGGTTTATTGGCCGTGATAGCCGTTGGTGCCGCCGGTGTACAGTTGCCATCCTGGCAGTCAGTCAATCCATTGCCGTTGTTGTCAATACCATCGTTACAGATTTCGGGCTCCCATATCTGAGTAGAAGCGGTACCGGTACAGCCTCTGGTATCGGTGATAGTTACTGAGTAGGTATTGCGGGTCAGAGCGGTGAGGTCTTCGGTGGTAGCTCCGTTGGACCAGAGGTAGGTATAGCCGGGCGTGCCTCCGGAGGCGGTCAGGTCGGCACTACCGGTGGCGATGGCCGGATCGGGATTGGTGTCGTCGGTTTTAGTAATAGTACCTGTAACGGCCGCAGGCTGCGATACAGTGACCGGAAGTGCAGTAGAACACCCATCCGCATCTTTTACGGTGACGGTGTAAGTACCCGCCAGCAGATTGACGATATCTTTAGTGATGTTGCTGTTGGACCAGGAGTAGGTAAAGGGGGCTTTACCCGTTACCCCCAACGTGATCGAACCATTGTTTGATCCGAAGCAGGTAGCATTGGTGGTAGTAGGGGTAATGGTGGCAGTAGTACGGCTGCCTACGGTGGCGGAGCCATTGATGGTACAACCGACCGCATCAGTGACGAGTACATTATACGTACCGGGCGACAGGCCGCTTATATCTTTGGTAGTAGCACTATTCGACCAGGCGTAGCTGTAAGGAGCGGTTCCGCCGGTAATAGCCAGTTTTATGGAACCATCATTCCCGTTACAGGCTACCTGAGAAGTGGCCGTAGGCGTATTCAGGAAAGGCTTGGTCGGGTCGTAGGTAACGGTGACACTTTTCTTCGGAACGTGGCAGGAGTTAGGCAGGGTTACATCCAGTACGTAGGTGCCTGGCTTACTTACCGTAATCGTTCGCTGGTTAGGATTGGAATCAATCTTGCCATCTACGGTTGACCACGTATAAGTTACGTCAGATCGGTCAATGTCTGTCGATAGGGTAGTGGTCAGGTTATTACAGGATAGTAGCGCGTTACCTACTATGATAGGATCGATGGTAGGCTGTCCCCACTTATAAGGCCCGGCAAAATCTTTGAGCTGAGCCGTGAAGGAAGCGGATGCACGGGATTTTACAATAAAGGTATGCAGGGGGAACAGACAGGGGTCCAGACCCGAAAGGCTGGCGTGGTCCATACCAAACTTGGTGAGGTTGATACCTACTTCAGCCACTGAGAAAGAAATATAGGAGGTCCCCCAGGCGTTGGATTTGGTGCCCTTGGTACCCCAGGGCGGAGCCGCCGGATTCTGACCATCCTTATTTACAATTCCTACCGCATCGGTATTGCCAGGCAGAGGTTCAATGGTAGCGTAGCCAAAAGGCGAGCCGGTGTAGGGGCCGTCGAAGCTGCCGCCCCAGGTGAATGTCTTGGGTGTGATGGAGTTATAAACGGCCCGGCTCACCCATACTCTAACTTCTATATTGGCGTTTTCACCTCCACCTGTCAGCGAAACGTTAAAAATAAAATCTCCTACCTTGGTGATATTACCCTGCGCATCAAACTGAAAGGCTGTATGTCCCAGGTCAGGTCCACCGGAACTGAAGCCGCTACCGGGTGTGTACGATATGCTTTTAGCAAAAAACTCAAAGTCCATGTAGGCGTCTCCACCAGGTTCGGCCCGGTTGATCAGTCCGAAAAACCAAAGGTCATCCTTACCGGTATCAACGTCCCGTACCATGTGCCCTCCGATGTCCAGCAGGTCATTCTTACCCAGTACGTTGGCTGGTCCGGGGCTCCATATGGCCGGATCTTCCCCATTCTTACTGGCCGTAGTGTATGAAGTCTGGTCGATGCCACCGGTACCTCCAAAAAGGTCCCGCGCCCATACGGCATCAATCAGCAACTGTTTCTTAGTACCTGATGCATCCACATAGCTGCTCATGTTGCCATTCATCCGGCGCTCGTAGATAGGGTTAGCGCTGGTTTGCAGCAGGGTAGTTATGGTCGAAGGGGTGGTTTCATTAATGACTCCCCGGCCCGTAGTTCCTTTGAACCAGTCCACGGTACCGGCGGCGGGTGTGCCTGCTCCATACTCTATGATACCGGAGTATACGCCCGCATCCACTCCGAAGTTGGCTCTTACGGCACCATTCTGGAGGATCTGGGCCCGGGACTCCTGCTGAGTGAGCAGCCCGAGGGCTCCCGACAGGATAAAATACAGATAATGATAACGAGTTAAAAAGAGGTAGAATTTCTTCATGTGGGTTTACTTACTGGTCAATCACATCAATAAAATAGAGGGCATAAGCCAGTGCTTATGTATGTATAGGCTATTGAAACAAGGGATGATATGTGGCAAATGAGCGATGGGTGTGGATGGGGGAGTTCCAGAGGGAGCTGCATGCATTGCGTTCCGGAAAACCAGCTGCGAACCTGTGCAAAGGCAGGTAATGGCAGTCAGTCTGGTAAAGGCTGTAGTAGGCCACGGTGTTATATAGTTGTGTGTGTGTGCTGATTAAATTACTGGTTGCAATGGGTACTTGCCTGTACAGGTACACATCCCTTGGGGAGCAATAACTGTACCGAATTTGTTGCTGTATGAGCAGCCAAGGGTGATTCTGCCGAAAAAACAGGCTAAAAGGCTGGAATACAAAAATCTGATACTTGCAGGTAGTGGATATAGAACACGCTCGTCCGATAGTCAGGAAGAAGCGGTATATATTGTACAATACTTATACCAATCTTGCCCGGAGGGGACGGTAAAAGCTTTTTTTTGGCTTATTGGAATGGTTTTTTAGGAGGTATAGCTTCACACTAATCATTCATCCTGACTATGAAATCTTACCTGAATTTACTTCTCCTTGTGCTACTTAGCTTAGGACTAACCAGCTGTGACTTCATCGGCACCATATTCAAGGGCGGTGTCTATGTAGGAGTTATCATGGTCATCCTGGTGATCGTGGCGGTCATCTGGCTTTTTGCAAAATTCATGGGAGGCAAGCGGTAGCCGGTAGTACCGGGGCCTGAAAATAAAAAAGCTCCCTTAGATATAAGGGAGCCAAAATTATAAACGGGTACTACGGTATGGCCTGATAAGGCTATCCGATCGCCTCATTGATATCCGGTAAGGTACCAAAGCGCTGCAGTGTGGCGATGTGCGAGCGTAATGCCTCTCCAAAAGTTTCGTTTTCCATGTAGGTAAGTCCATACTCCTCGGCGGTCTGCTTTACAATCGGTGCTATGGCCGGGTAGTGTACATGGCAGATACGCGGGAAAAGGTGGTGCTCGATCTGGAAGTTAAGGCCGCCTACATACCAGGACAGCCACCGGTTCTGACGCGAAAAGTTAACCGTAGACTGCAGCTGGTGGATAGCCCAGTCGTTTTCGATAATGCCCTGGTCGTTGGCGAGCGGGTGGTGAGTACCCTCCACCGTGTGCGCCAGTTGGAACACCACCGTCAGGATCAGGCCCGCCGCGAAGTGCATCAGCAGAAATCCCGACAGTACTTCCGAAAATGGTATAGAGAAGTACACGACCGGTACGGCCAGCATAACCGACAGATACATTACTTTCAGGGCGATCAGTCTTACCAGTAAAGACAGGTTTTCGGTCCGGGTCTGGGTATTGACTCCAGATCTGATAAAAGATACGTACTGGATAAAGTCCTTTGCTATTACCCAGTAGAGGGTAAGAATGCCATAAAAAAAGAAGGCATAGATCCACTGGAATTTATGAATGGCGCGGGTGGTGGTATGCGGAGACAACCGAACTACCAACCGGTCCTGAATATCTTCATCCATGGGTACTACGTTGGTGTAGGTATGGTGCAGTATGTTGTGCTGCAGTTTCCAGTTCAGGACACCACCTCCCACCAGGTTCAGCGTGTAGCCCATGAGTTGGTTCACCCTGGAGTTAGCCGAGTAAGCGCCGTGGTTGGCATCATGCATCACACTCATACCGATACCGGCTACGCCCAGCCCCATTACCAGCCACAGTACCATACTCAGTGCAAAGGGAGGATTAAAAGCCAGCAGGGCTACAAATGGTAGTACATAAGCGGCTAACAGCACTACCGACTTGAGGATCATGGTGCCGTTGGCGTGTTTGGATTGCCCTGTATCTGCAAAATGCTGATCAACGCGCTTTCGAAGGGTGTTGAAGAATTGATTTTTGTCTTTGCTGACAAACTTTACCTGACCTTTACGTACCATGGAGGGAGGAGCTGTGTTAGTTGTTCATTGATTGTGGGGCAAAATTACAAATAGAATGAACAAACTGCTGAATGATCGAACCTACCTGAAAGCCAATTTCAAATATAACGGTAAAGGCCGGATAAAGTGTATATTGAGGCAAGATCCTGTTACTGCTGGGGTAGCCCGGTGACCGGGAGAATAAGAAAATTTTCAAAAAAAGTTGAGGCTACTATTGCGTATCTAAAAACTACCGAACATATTTGCACTCCGTTTGGGACACCAAGCAACCACGGGGGATTAGCTCAGTTGGCTAGAGCGCTTGCATGGCATGCAAGAGGTCATCGGTTCGAATCCGATATTCTCCACCTAAATGCCCTTCCTGATATCAGGAAGGGCATTTTTTGTTGTTTTTATTACCTTCTTCAGTAGGCATATTCGGTGACACTAATTCTTTTAGTACCGAACATAATAGATGTATAGAATATCCTATCGACTCGAAAGCTGAAAATCCAAGTATAGCAGTGTCAGGAAGTACTTCAGGCTTACTAGGGCGGTGTCAGCTGCGGAAGGGTATGGGTCAGCTTATTTTGGCTGAATTTCAGGTTCAGGTACGAAAGGTCAGTAGCTAAGGGGTCAATCATCTAGTAGTTTTTTAGGGCAAAACTCTTTGATTTGCATTGCCCTCAAAGGACTAAATGATAATACCAATGTCTACCCCACTAGAAATTACTTCTGAAACTCTAAATTCTATTTTGCTTGGAAATCAGAGTGTTAGCCATGGTATGTATAAGCATAATATTAAAATTAATACTGAACAATCAACAATACGTATTTATTCTGTTGATTTTAAAGATGATCTGACAATATCGTATGCTAGTTCAAATTTTAGGAATATTTTATTTTATAGTGTAAACTTTAAAAACGTTCAAGTATTGGATGCGCAATTAAATGGGGCGCGAGTTTTGAATGTGTTTGAGTGTAATTTTAAGCAGTTGACACTTGGAGATATTGCAAGTTTGAATGTTAAAGTTGAAGAGCTAAGAGACATTGGTTCGATACTTGTAAAAGGAAATATCACTAAACTGCAAATAAGAGGTGGTAATTTATCAAAAATCGATTCTTTGATTTTTGATTGTAGTAACAATCCAAGTTGGTCTTCAAGAAGGGTTACTCTACCTGTTTCAATAAACAGGGTTGAGCATATTGACGTTTTCAGCGTCAAAGATATGCTAGTGCAGCTTACTTTTACTGAATGCTATATAAAACATTTTATATATCAGCCATTGCAATCTGATCATATTTTAATCAATGGTAGTGTTATAGATGAAATGCGTGTTGGATCACTAATCGATAATATACGAGTAGAGAACTCTACGATTGGAAGCCTTGAAATGACTGATGTAACAGTTCCTACATCTAATATAGGTCCTCCAATTAAGAATGTGATACATATGAATAATGTTAAGGTAGGTAATCTTATATGTAATAATGTGATTTTACATACGTTGACGATCGATGGCTATTCGCATATAGGTCATATCTCATTAGTAAGCGGGAAAGTCGATAATGTTTCAATATCACCTATTAGGATTGGTCTAATTGCACTGGTAGTTGATAAGTTTAAATTTGATAAATTTGAGCTTAAAGGGTTATCAGATAGACAATTAAGGGTTGGTAGCTTGCTTATTTCAGACGGGGTTTTGTTAAAGGGAGTAAGCGTTGATAGAGCGATTATGGAATTAAGGGATTTCTCAATCTCGAATTTTTCTATACATGAATTTATAAATCAGTCATATATATATGTAACTAATGTAAGTGTAAATGAGTGGCCTTTAAGAGGGGAAGAGTCTGTTTTCGATGAGTTGAGTTGGGATAACAGAACTTCTTTACCCTTTATTAACGAAAGGAGTAAAGATATATTTGAAGGGGTTGAAATTAATTGTGACCACCAGCAACTATTGTTTGTAAACTCTGATTTAGGTAAAATAAACTTTATTACAAGTGATTTTTCCTTAATGAGCCTAAACATAAGAGGATCGAAGATTAATGAGATATATCTATCCGGCTCAAAGTTACCTAGGAAGGTAATAGGTGATGCAGATTCAAGACAGGTAGGGTACTATCAGTTAAAAAAGGTTGCAGAGAATCAAGGGGATTCTGTTCAAGCATTGAACTATTTAGCAAAAGAGTTAGATGCACACTATGATGTAGTTTCAGAACGTAAAAAGATAGATAGGGAGCGTATTACCTTGTTTCTAAATAAGTACTCGAATGAGTTTGGTACAAACTGGGTGAAGGCATTACTGTGGGTTCCATTAGTGTCTGTGCCATTATATGTCCTATACGTGTGCTCATTAGGTTATTACCCAACTTTTAAGATGTTTGGAAAATATTTTGAGAACTTCCTGAAAATATACCCATCCTTCTTTGAATTCTTATCCCCAGTTCATAAGGTTGATTTTTTATCGGCACATTTACTTGGGGAAGATTATAATATAAGTGCAAACGGTTTGGCTATGTTTATTGACTTCATAGGGCGTTTAGTTAATGGCTTCATTATTTATCAATTCATCCAAGCCTTTCGGAAGTATGGTAAAAAGTAATAAAGGTTGTTAAACCCGCTGCCCCTTCAACAACACAAACCGATCCCACACACTCTGCTTCACCAGCCCAGTCTTAGTCCAGGCCATGGAGGCATAAAAGCGACGGCTGGATAGTTCGCTCCACAGGCAGAAGCCGGATACCAGTGGGCATTTTATCTAATATTTAAAAGGCAGAAAGGAGCAGCAAACTATACCCAGTAGAATATTTCACAGATACCCCTACTCCTAATCTATCGGAAAGAAATTCAAAGGGGACCAGAAGGCTACTTCAAAGGGGATTCTCTCTTCATCGCCTACTTCATCAATTAATCGGAAGAAGCCGCCTTCATATTTATCATGGTAGTAAATGGCCGGCTCGAACTTCATCCCTGTCCGATTGATTACAATGACCAGTTCCATATTCCATGGTTTTTTCTCTTCAATAGTATACCATGTAACTCTTTTTTGAATCATTGGAACGGCAATCTAGGTTACTCTACTAAGTAAAGGGCTTAAAGTTACCCCTGGCACTAATCATTCGCAACTCTAATACACCACCGAGCGGTCTTCTGAGTAGCAGGGAGTCTTTCTCTACCACTTTTACTGTTCCTGACAGCAGCCAGGCCCCAGTTCACGCAGGTATGCTACTGTACCCACTAGTAGTTATCTGGTATGTTCTCAACTCAACCGGTGAAAGCAGGCAGGCAAAAGGCTGCCTGGTCAGTACTGTGAGTATGGCTTATACAAGATATAAGGACCAGATTCAGTACTGGTTGCCTTCAACTAATTCATAAAAACTTTGCCAGAACAAAGAGCTGATTTATCATCAGAATAATATTGAAATAATTGATGGTAATGGCCTGTCAATCAATTATTTGCCTGTATTAATTTTTCAATCAAGTTGAATGCTGGATTATCATATGTCACCTTTATGAATAATTTTTAGAGAAAAATAAAAGTTGGCACGCCACTTGCTTTATGTTACTCAATCTGTGAAAAGAGTACCATCAATACCCCTCCCTAACTATCAATTATTATGAAGAAGTTGACTTTGTTATTATTAGTGGCATTAGTTGCATTTGTGGCGGCATGTAGTACAATCAGTACTGATAAGGCCGAAGCTCACGAAGAGCCCCTCGAGAATGTAGATTTTGATTTGAGCAGCGCAGGTAATTTCTAAGCTGATCGCAATAGTCAGATTAAAGTAGTCATTTATAGTATAGATGAGGCACGCATGGGTATCCATGCGTGCCTCATTTTTTTGAGCCTGTACATAACGTCCCCTCACCTCCGGTACTTCCGGGCTGCCTTAGCCTCCCCGAAGGACAGGTACTAAGAAACAGGAACGCCCGGGGGGATGAGTGGTTTGTACATGCAGGGTAGGCTTAGGAATACAGGAGCCGGTCATAAGCGCTCTCTTACTACCACTAGTATGTCCCGATCTGAGAATTCCTGCTTGAAATCTGGGAGAGCAGGAGGGGAGGAGTACTATTAAAAAGAAAGCCCCCATCCGTTTGAGGAGGAGACTTAGTTAAGTACCTATTTATAATTATTGGCCCGTTGTAGTAAGGCCTAACCCGGCTAGGGGATCAGTGTATCATCGGACTTTTTGGTGAGAGAGTTTCTGAATTCGTTGGGAGTCATACCATAGTACTTCCTGAACAGCTTGTTGAGGTGGCTGCCATCCGTAAATCCAAACTCGTAGGTAATCTGCGAGACGCTGAGACTACTGTAGAGAAGGCGGTTTTCGATCAGCTTGAGCTTGTACTTCATGATGTACTGCTGGAGCGACTCCCCGGTCTGGTCCTTGAAGAGGGTACTCAGGTAGCTGGCCGAATAGTTGAACCGGGCTACCAGCTGTTCGATGCGGAGCTGCTCAGGCTGCCGTATGTGTTGCCTTATGTACAGGACTATCTCTTCGATCAGGCGTTTGCTTCGGGTCTCTTTGCGTGGGACCAGATCCTGCTGTACCATGTTGCGGGCCAGTATACCCAGGATGGCCTTCATAATCCCATTCATAATAAGCTCGTACGATCCCTCCTCCCGGTGGGTGTACTCATGGATCAGTACCGTCAGCAGGTGTTCGAGTAGTGCTTTCTGCTCACTATCGGATACGACCGACCCCCTCGACTGGTAGGGCGAATGAAGCAGTGACTCTACCGTCCGGATCCAGCCGGGTGACTTGGGCTGGCTGTGGTCTTCCAGGAATACTTCGGTAAACCGGATATAGCAAAAATGGGTGTGTGCCTCTATATCGAAATAGTGGTAGTCTTCCGGTCCCAGCAGGAAAACATCACCCGTGGCATAGGAGAATATATTGTCATTGATACAATGCTTTCCCCGGCCTTCCCGGATAAAAATAATCTCAAAATAGCTGTGATTATGTACCGGATGTTGCCACTCATCGGCTTCAAATACATAAATATTAAAGGGTTCGTACTGGATGTAGCGCTTCATAAGGGGTATCTACCGATTTGCAGTGGATTATTACAACAAGACTTGTACATCGCTTTTCTACTTTTGACCTATACTTATCCAATCAATCAAAGGTACTATTTGTACCGGCACATTAACCTGTTCATGTTTATGAATAAACCAATCAATCTTCTTTCTGCATTTTTTGCTGTATTACTGCTTCATACAGGCTCCCCTGTTCAGGCTCAGAGTGCAGCTGCGTGGCAGAGCCTGTTCAACGGAAAGGACTTCACCGGATGGGGTACCTACCTGGTACCGTCCAGATCGGCCGCCGATCAGACCCCCATCGGACTCAATAAAGATCCGCACGGGGTATTCAAAGTGACGGACGGGATGATCCATGTTTCCGGTCAGGATTGGGGCGGGGTATTTACGGAGCAGTCATACGGCAACTACCACCTCCGTTACCTGGTGAAGTTCGGTAAAAAGAAATGGGCGCCGCGCGAGAATGCGGTCGCCGACGGAGGGCTGCTCTTTCACTGCTCGCTACCGTATGATTACGGCTCCAAGTGCTGGATGCGCAGTATTGAGATGCAGATTCAGGAAACGGATATCGGAGATTACCACAACGTAGGAGCGGGGGTACCACTGCTGGCTTTTACACCGGCCAAAGACGACGCCGATGATGTCAATCAGTACAATCCCTATTCACCCCTCAAGCCTACGGATAAGCGGGTGTTTCGCTCGGGCAACTTTGAAAGTAAACCCGACGAGTGGACAACCGGTGAACTGGTGGCTCGCGGAGCCGATGCGGTATTCATCGTGAATGGATTTGTGGTGAACCGGTTGTATAACATCTACCGCGATGATCTGCAGCAGCAGACTACCAGCGGGCAGATCCAGTTCCAGAGCGAAGGCGCTGAGCATTTCCTGAAAGACATCGAGCTGCGCCCCGTCCGCTTTGAACAAAAGGGAAGTCCTATATTGGTAAGTACCCGTAAGGATATACAGGTGTCGGACAAAGGAGCGCAAACCATCGAAATAGAAAACCAGGGCGAGGAAGTTGAACTGATAGCGGCCGAACTGATCGGTAAGCAGCTGGAGCAGTTTGATGTAAAGCTGCCGAAGTTCCCGCTTACCCTCAAGAAGGGCGAAAAGCTAAAGATACCCGTCCAGGCCAGAGCCGGAAGTACATCGGGCAATAACGTCAAGTTCAGACTTGAAACCGTGCTGGGACCGGTCAATGACTTTGCAGTAAACCTGAAGGTTAAGTAACTGTAAGATTCAGTGAGTAGTAAATCAGTGAGGGGTACCGGTTTCCGGTACCCCTCATTTCTGCAATCGATCTATTTTTGTTTTCAAGGTATTCAGGTCACTACGCGGCGCTCAGTAGTTCTTTGAGGCGGCTGATGGAGATGGGCTTGATGATATATTCCGACACTTCCTTGTAGCTTTTGGCCCTTTCGAGGTCTTCCGGGTCAATGGATGAGCTGATCATGTAAATGGTGATATTCTTGCTGATGTTGCTCTTTAGCTTTGCAAACTCATTCAGGAAGTCCCAGCCATTCATAATCGGCATGTTGATATCCAGGAGTATGATCTCGGGTAGTACGGTGTTATCGTGGAGATTATCAGAAATATGTCGGATGGCCTTTTCTCCATCTTCAAAAACCATCAGATTATTGCACAGCTTATAGGTTTCAATGATCTTGGATAGCCCGAATACATAGATATGGCTATCGTCGATAATATAGGCCGTGTTAATCTTGTTCATCAGAATGTTATTTGGTACGTAGATCCACTGTCGGGTATAGCCCTGACATCTATAGCTACCCCCAGGGCTTCCACCTGGCTTTTGGTAAGGTACTGGCTGATCCCCTTCGCCTCCGTACTTGCGCCAAAGGTCTCATAGCGGGTAAACAGGTCAGTTTCAAACTTGGATTGATCCATACCTACACCATTATCAGTTACTGTAAGGACGGGTCTGTTATTAGTAAGGGAGGTACTTATGCGGATCACCGGCGAACGCTCGGGGTGGCGGTACCTGATAGCGTTGAGCACGAGGCTTAGCAGGATACTCTGTAAAAAGGAGGGATTGGTAGTAATGGTCGTACACTCAAGGTTGTCTTCTACAATCTGTACCTGATGTTCCTGTATTTCGTCATTTAGGGCTTCCTTAGTGAGTTGTATATACTCCGGGAAATCAATAGGCTGTTGCTCCGGGTTTATGTCCTGCTGTACGTAGATGACCTCATTGAGCTGGTTGATGGTCTGATTAAGTTCAGCGGATATGTGCTCAATAAAAGTGAGTATCCGATTTTTTTCGTCTTCACTGTTGCTGATCTTCATTACTTCCAGCATCATTTCCAGATTACCGGCGTGCGATCGTAAGTTATGCGAGACGATGAAGGCAAAGTCGAGCAGGCGGTTGTTTTGCCTGGAAATGGTATGGAGGGAGTCCGTAAACTGGATCTCTCTCAGCTTTTGCGCATGGATATCCTGTACGGTACCTCTGAATCCGGTCATCTGACCCTGTACATCATTTAGGGGTTTACCGGCTACGCGTACCCAAACCTTCTTTTGTTGCCTTGTAATCAGCTGCAGCTCGAGATCAAAAGGTGTTTTCCCATCGTAGGCACTGGTAAACTTTTCCCTGATGGTGCGCTGCGAGTCGGGGGTAAAGTGCGCTATAACCTCCTCCACCTCTACATCCTGGCCATTGGGTAAGCCAAAAATATCGTACATGGTACTGGACCAGTTTAGCTCGTGCCGGGCCAGATTATACTCCCAGCCCCCAACTCGGGCGAGCGTCTGGGTTTCTTCCAGTAGCTGCCTGCTTCGTTCGAGTTCCTCCAGATTCCTTACCTGTTGATCAATATTGATAGCAGTACCTACCATATATACCGGATTACCGGCCTTATCGAACTTAGCCTGGCCGGTCGTTTCGAACCAGCGGTAGCTACCACTCTTATGCTTCAGCCGAATCTTATGCTTATAAGGCTGATGATGATAGATATGATTGTTCTGGGCCTGACTAATCCGGTGGCGTTCATCAGGGTGCAGAAGTACAGTCAGAAAGTTTTCGTTGGTTGCTTCAATCTCCTGGTCGTCATACCCGAGCAGTTCATAGAAGCGTTTGCTCCACCACTCCTGTCCGGTCTGGATGTTCCACTCCCACACGCCCGCGTTGATCCCCTCAACAAGTAGGGAAAGCGTCTCGCTTGCGTTTTCCAATAAACCGGAAGTATTCATATAGTTACTCGTCTCCATGGAGATACTTGCTGCCTACACCTGCTTCACTATTAGTACTAGTATCAGTATAGTATAAACAACCTATAATTTTGCAGACTTAAATGTATTTACTTAGGCAATAGTGCAACAGAAATATTCGATGAACAGTACCATTTTCGGTATTATTGGTTTAAGTCGGGTAAAAATCGGTAACATACTACAGTACTTTTCCATACCCGTTCAACTACACCATCTGGTAGAAAGATTAAGAGCTACCGGTAGTTCTGAAAAAGACCCTTTCGTATTGAATCATATCTTTTATATTTGCGTTTACATAGTCTATAAGTTATATAGATTAATCTTTCCAAACTTCAAACCTACACAACTATGTCACTACGCTTAGGAGATGTTGCCCCTGATTTTGACGCTAATACCACCCAGGGTACCATCCGTTTTCATGAATGGCTCGGCAATAGCTGGGGAATGCTTTTTTCACATCCGGCCGATTTTACCCCTGTATGTACCACTGAGCTGGGCAAAACGGCCCTTCTTCAGGGTGAGTTTGAAAAACGTAACGTAAAAGTAATAGCTGTAAGCGTAGATGACCTGGAGTCGCACAACCGCTGGATACCGGATATTAATGAGGTAACCGGCTCGGATGTAAACTTCCCGATCATTGCGGACGAAGGCCGTAAGGTAGCCCAGCTGTACGATATGATTCACCCCAATGCCAGCGAAAAAGCAACCGTTCGTTCGGTATTCATCATTGGTCCTGACAAGAAGATCAAACTGACACTGACGTACCCTGCATCGACGGGTCGTAACTTCAACGAGTTGCTCCGCGTTGTAGACTCGCTGCAGCTCACGGCTACTCACTCGGTAGCTACCCCTGCCGACTGGAAAGACGGAGAAGATGTGATCGTAGTACCTGCGGTTAGTACCGAGGATGCCGAGAAGAAGTTTACAAAAGGTCTGCGTATTGTGAAGCCATACCTGCGCTACACGCCTCAGCCTAATAAGTAATCTGGCTTTTACGTAGCCGGATTTATATTATATATGGCCCTTCTCTTTATGAGAGAAGGGCTTTTTACTTAAGTACCCGAAAGCAGGTATGATGATTTACTGATACTGTGTCAATCATATTTGTAGGCTATTTGTATTTTTGTGGCGGTATGGCGCGTAAAGCACAACAATTTAAAACGAATAAAGAACCCGATAAAAAACCTCTTCCGCTGATGGGGTGGGGAATTATAGTAGGAATAGGCTTGCTGATCGGGGGCATAGCCTGGTGGATGAGCCATCGCAACGAGAACCAGTGGAGGCACGTCCAGCGGTTCGGGATCAGGCTACCTATGCGCTATCCTTTACATGGCATTGATGTGTCGCACCATAATGCCCGTATTGACTGGGATAAGCTGAAGGCTGTAAAGTCTGAAGGGGTCAAAGTTGACTTTGTATACATCAAAGCAACCGAAGGAGCCACCCACGCCGACCGCCAGTACGTGCGCAACTGGAAAGAAGCCCGTCGGGTAGGTATCCGGAGGGGAGCCTATCACTTTTATAACCCCAGAGTATACTCAAGCCTGCAGGCCGACAACTTTATAAAGCGGGTCAGGATGGAGGAAGGGGACCTGCCTCCGGTACTTGACCTGGAGATTGAGGCCGGTAAGCCAGCCGATATCATCATTAAAGGTGTGAAGAACTGGCTTACTATCATAGAAAATCATTACGGAGTAAAGCCTATTATCTATACCAACGAGCACTTTTACCAGAAGTACATAGCCGGCAACTTTGATGAGTACCCACTCTGGCTGGCCGGCTATTCCCGCACTCACCTCGATGACCTGGCCGAAAACGCTCATGTACTTTTCTGGCAGCACAGCGAAAGAGGGTGGGTAGATGGTGTAAAAGGCTACGTTGACTTCAACGTATACCTGCATGATGTGGAAACCTGGGAGGAAGTAGGAAAAAACTAGAGGAGCGGGAGGTGCTACTATGAGCCCTTCTCTTATATAAAGAATACAATGGCAGAAGAAAGCGCATCATCAACCCGTTTGAATAAATTCATTAGCGAAACTGGATTCTGCTCGCGTAGGGAAGCCGATAAGCTCATCGAACAGGGGCGGGTGACGCTCAACGGCCGGAAGGCGGTGCTGGGTGATAAAGCTTCCGATCAGGACGATGTTCAGATCAATGGGAAGCCACTGAAAGCGAAGCGGAAGTCGGAGGTATATATCGCCTTTAATAAACCGGTAGGTATTACCTGTACGACGGAGCGGCACATCAAGGGAAATATCATTGATTACATCAAGCACCCGGAACGCATCTTTCCTATTGGTCGCCTGGACAAACCCTCTGAGGGACTCATCTTCCTGACCAGCGACGGCGATATTGTCAACAAGATACTGCGGGCGGGTAATAATCACGAGAAGGAGTATGTCGTCACGGTAGATAAGCCCATCACGCCGGAATTCATAAACCGCATGCGTAACGGTGTACCTATCCTGGATACGGTCACGCAAAAGTGCTACGTCCGGAAGGAGAGCAGCTACGTGTTTACCATCATCCTGACCCAGGGCCTCAACCGTCAGATCCGACGGATGTGCGACTACCTGGGCTATAACGTTACCCGCCTGAAACGGGTCCGTATCATGAACGTAACTCTGCATAACCTACCCGTGGGGAAATGGCGCAACCTTACCGCAGCCGAAATGGAGGAGATCAACCGCATGGTGGCTACCTCGACCAAGACCGAGGAAGGCTCTTACCTGTTCGCCCAGCGTGGTGAGGATCTGGAAGCTTACGACTAGCCAGATGCGTAGGGGGCATGGCAGATGTATCCTGCTGAGGTAGTATTTATGGGCTGGTTCATGCTTTGTTGATCTAACAATTCCGGAATCATGCAGCGCATAGCCCTTTATACAGTAGCCGTTTTTCTTGTTGGCGCCTCAATTCTGAGTTGCCATCGTAACACGTCTGGTCATAAACAGACAGCCACTTCCGCCTCCCCTAATATCATACTCATTATGACCGACGACCAGGGCTATGGCGACCTGGGCGTAACGGGCAATCCGGTGATTGAAACCCCTAATATCGACGCGCTGGCTAAGCAGAGTGCCAGCATGAGTCACTTCTATGTGAGTCCGGTGTGCAGCCCGACCCGCGCCAGCCTCATGACGGGCCGCTACAACTACCGTACCCGGGTGGTAGATACCTACGTAGGCCGTTCTATGATGGATAGCGAAGAGGTAACACTGGCCGAAGCCCTCAAAACGCGGGGCTTCCGGACAGGTATATTTGGTAAATGGCACCTGGGCGATGCCTATCCCATGCGCCCCAACGATCAGGGATTCGACGAGGCGCTGGTTCACTTTGGCGGTGGACTAGCCCAGCCTTCCGAGCCCCTGCACAATAACCGGCGCTACACTGACCCGATTCTGTACCACAACGGGGAGGAGGTCCAGACCCAAGGCTACTGCACCAATGTGTACTTCGATAGGGCTCTCTCCTTCATCGAACAAAGCCAACAGCAGCAAAAGCCCTTCTTTGCCTACATAGCAACAAACGCCCCCCACGATCCCTTTCATGATGTACCCGAAGAGCTACTGGCTAAGTACCGTAAGAAAGGAGTATCGTCGGCACTACGGGGTGATTTTCCCAATCCCGAAAAGCGTGCTGAAGACCTGGCTCGTATCTATGCCATGGTGGACAATGTAGATCAGAATGTAGGCAAGCTCATGCGGAAACTGGATGAGTGGGACCTATCCGAAAATACCATAGTCATATTCATGACGGATAACGGGCCCCAGACTACCCGCTACAATGGCCCCTTCCGGGGAGGCAAGGGCCAGGTGTGGGAGGGGAGTATCCGTACGTGTTTCTTTATGCGCTGGCCCGAACGCCTGAAGGCGGGTACCGTCAGTGACCGCCCGGTAGCTCACATCGATATCATGCCTACCTTACTGGAAGCTGCCGGTACCTCACTACCTCAGGACCGGATCATTGACGGAAGGAGCTTTCTGCCTCTGGTTGAAGGTAAGGAGGTGGAGTGGCCGGAGCGGACGTTATATATGCAGTGGCACCGGGGCGATGAACCCAAACCCTTTATAGCCTTTGCCGCCCGGGCACCCCGCTACAAGCTACTTAGCCCCAACGGCGAAAAGTTTGAGCTATACGATATCCAGAATGACCCCAGCGAGAAGCAGAACCTGGCGGATCAGTTGCCGGAGGTAGTGGAGAAGATGAAGGCCGATTATATGACGTGGTTCCGGGATGTATCCGGTACCCGCCCTGACAACTACGCCAAGCCCCACATCGTACTAGGTACCGACCACGAAACTACCACCCGGCTGAGTCAGCAGGACTGGGTACTTACGCAAGGACAGGGCTGGGGTGAGCAGGGGCATTGGAAAGTAGAGGTGGCCCGTCCCGCCAGCTTCGATGCTGAGGTAGTTCTAGACAAGCCTCACCCCGGCTGGCAACTCAGTATATCGGGTAGTGGAAAGACATTCAGAGGAACGATTACCAATGATGGTACCAAAGGTACTATACCAAACATCACTCTTCCCGCCGGAAAAACCGATCTGCAGGTATCCCTATCCAACGGTGAAAAAGAAGTCGGCCCCTATCAGGTAATCCTGAAGAGGAGGTAGTGGGTAAAGGAGGAAAGGAGAAAGGAAGGAAGGGTGAAAAAGGAGTTTCGATTGTCGATTTCGGATTGTCGATTCCAATAGGTACACGGCCGCGATTCTCGATTAGATAATCATACATTCTGCAACCGCTGTGGAAAGTACTCCTCCAGCGAACCATCGTAAGTAATAACTTTCATTCACTCATTCACCACTCTCTCATTCACCATTAAAAAGGCGTTTCCTCGGCTATGCGTTTACGAAGGAATTGGCTGATGTTGACTTTGGGCTGGCGGCACAGGTATACCTGCGTGCCCCGCTCCCGGGCGTAGGGGTTGGTGATGCGGCCTACTTCTTTAATGTCGGCAAACAGAGCGGGGATGTCTTCGCCCAGTTCGTCATTTACATAGATAAACTCCTGTATATCTTTATCGAGGAGCCTGGGTGCCCAGTACAGGAAGCTTTCATTAAAACACATGGGTTCGGGTAGGTTATACCTGCTGCCTATAATGGTGACGGCACCGGCCTGTCCGTAGTTTTCGCAGTAGATGAGTGTCTGGCTTTTGTCCTGCGTTTGCTGATACGCTTTGTCAACTATAGTGGTGAGCTCTTCCCAGCCAATCATGTCCGCGTAGTCCTGCGGGAGAGGATGTACGGTACCATCCTCAAAACGTCGTCCGAAGTCGATCCCGAAGTTTTCCTCCAGTCCGTTAAAGTAGGCTACCAATCCTTTTGTACCAAATACTGGCAGACCCAGTGGCAGCAGGGGAAGCGTCACCAGAATCATCAGCACGGGTAGGCCTATACGAGTAAGGGGTGTTTTCAAAACCCGCTCCCAGAATATAGTACCGCAGGAAATCAGTAAGGGGAATACTCCGGCGGTATAGTAGCTTTTGCCTTGTACCGAAAACAAAACCGCCACCACCAGCAGGGCACTCATCGCTACCGCTTTGAAGCGACGCATGCGCAGCATGTACACTACACCGGTAATGACCAGGGGCATGGCAGCAAAGGGCATCAGTACCTGCTCTACCAGAAACGCTACCCGATCTACGTGAGTGAGTTGGGTAGTTTCCAGCGCATTCATGTGCTGAGTTACCGGTAAGCCATGTGCAAACTGCCAGATCAGGTTAGGTAGTACTACAACAAACCCAAGCAGCAGAGCGCCCACAAAATGCTTGCTTTGCAGTATAATCCGTCGTCTTGATAGGAGCAGGGAGGTAATCAAGCAGAAAATCAGCAGCAGGATCAGGTACTTATTTAAGAAGCCCAACCCGGCCGTAGCACTCAGGAAGTACAGGTACCGGGGGGCGTCGGTGTTGAGATACCGGATAAACCAGTAGTAGCAGAGGGTCCAGAAAAAAATATCCAGAAATACCGGCTGGTACAGAAAGTACGCCCGGAGCATCAGGGGAGGGACGATCATACCTACTGCCGCTAACTTCATGGCGTATTTGCGACCGCCCAACTGCTGAGCCAGAAACGCCCCCAGTACTACCATGACACCACTCATCAGGGCAGGTACCAGCTTCACCGCAAAAAGTGAATCGCCCAGCAGAGACTGGATCAGCCAGGACAGCAGACCTACCAGCGGAGGTACCGAAGCGTAGCCCCAGGCCGGATGCTTGCCGAGTGAAAAGTAAAGAAGTTCGTCGCGGTGGTACCCGAGATTATTAAAGAATACAAGGTGTAGCGCTACGCTGATTAACGCCAGTAGCCAAACTAACCAGGGGAGCCTGACGGGAGTATGCATTGAGCAATAAGTGTGTATGGTAGATGCGAATATACAAAATCTGTTAAAAGCTCCTAATAAATCCTGTAAACAGCTACTTTTGCAATACACAATCGTCCGAAGTTCAGGTTGTACTCATAGATTAGTTGTTTCAACTCATTATAAAGTTACCCATGCTTTCAGTTACTCCTTTTGACCAGACCGCTGCTTACAAAAAGCTCAAAACTCACCACAAGACTATCGCAAAGAAACATCTGCGGGAGTTTTTTGAGGAAGACGAAAACCGTTTCAAAAAGTTTTCGATTCGTCTGGGGGATATATTGGTAGACTATTCCAAAAACCGCATAAACAGCCGTACCCGTGCTTACCTGGTACAACTGGCAGAGGAGTGTGGCCTGCAGGAGGCCATCGAGCAGATGTTTACCGGGCAGAAAATCAACGCGACCGAAGGTCGTGCGGTACTTCATGTAGCCCTGCGCAATCGTTCCAACACACCTATTATGGTGGATGATAAGGATGTAATGCCTGAGGTAAACGAGGTGCTGGAAAAGATGAAGGCTTTTTCCAGCAGCGTGCGTTCGGGATCGTGGAAAGGCTACACCGGTAAGGAAATCACTGACCTGGTAAATATCGGTATCGGTGGTAGTGACCTGGGACCGGTAATGGTAACCGAGGCGCTGAAAGCCTACGGCAAGAAAGGGCTGAACGTACACTTTGTTTCAAATGTGGATGGTACACACGTGGCCGAAACGCTAAAGGGCTTGAATCCCGAGACAACCCTGTTCATGATTGCCTCCAAGACCTTTACCACGCAGGAGACTATGGCCAATGCGCATACGGCCCGTGCCTGGTTCCTGGAGAAGGCAAAAAACGACGAGCACGTTAAGAAGCACTTTGTCGCTATCTCGACCAACCGCAAGGAAGTAGAGAAATTTGGTATAGATCCCGAAAATATGTTTGGCTTTTGGGACTGGGTAGGTGGCCGTTATTCGCTATGGTCGGCTATTGGTCTGTCCATTGCCTGCTTTATCGGATACCAGAACTTCGAACAGCTCCTGGCTGGTGCTCACGATATGGACAACCACTTCCGGAATACCAAGTTTGAGCGGAATATACCCGTGATGCTGGGCTTACTGGGGATCTGGTACAACAACTTCTTTGGAGCCGAGTCGCACGCCATTCTACCCTACGACCAGTACCTTCACCGCTTTGCCGCTTACTTCCAGCAGGGTGATATGGAGAGCAACGGTAAGTCAGTAGGCCGCGACGGTAATCCTGTCAGTTACCAGACCGGACCTATCATCTGGGGGGAGCCCGGTACCAATGGCCAGCATGCTTTCTATCAGTTGATCCACCAGGGTACCAAGCTTATCCCTTGTGACTTCATCGCACCTGCCAATAGTCATAACCCCATCGGTGAGCACCACAAGATGCTGCTGTCAAACTTTTTCGCCCAGACTGAAGCCCTTATGAATGGTAAGACCTATGACGAAGCCAGAGAGGAACTGGTAGCCGCGGGCAAGAGCAAGGAGGAGGTAGATTACCTGACACCGTTCAAAGTGTTCGAAGGAAACCGCCCTACGAACTCGATCATGGTAAAGAAGATCAACCCACGGGTATTAGGTAGCCTCATCGCTATGTACGAACATAAGATATTCGTGCAGGGGGTTATCTGGAACATATTCAGCTTTGACCAGTGGGGTGTGGAGCTTGGCAAGCAGCTGGCTAACAAAATCTATCCTGAACTACAGAACGACTGGCCGGTATCGGATCACGACAGCTCAACCAACGGACTGATCAACCAGTACAAGCGCTGGAGGTAAAAGTACCTATCATATATTTTTTAAAGCCGCTACTCGGAAGCTATTTAAATAATTGTAGCTTCGTGTAGTGGCTTTATCTTCTTATAGCTATGCGATTCCTGTATGGTATTCTTTACTTACTCATTAGTATACCTCTGGTAGGCTATGCCCAGGTTACTGTGACCTTTCCTACGTCACGAGCCGTTTTTCAACGGGATAATTTTAATAAAACCACCGTAAATATTGGCGGCTATTATTCAGATTGTGTAGATAGAGTAGAAGCCCGATTTGTACCCCGTGTGGCTGGACAAGGTGTGGAGGCACCTCTGGGAGGGGGCTGGCAGGCCATTCATCATACTCCATCGGGTGGACAGTTCTATGGTTCTATGGTGGTGCGTGGTGGCTGGTACGAGCTCCAGGTACGGGCGATCCGTGATGAAGCGGTGGTGGGGCAGGATGTGGTAGATCGGGTAGGAGTGGGAGAGGTGTTTCTGGTGGCAGGGCAGTCCAACGCGTCAGGAGGAGATGGCTTGCCCAGTGGCCCCGGAGCCGCAGACGATCGTGTCAACAGCGTAGACTTCCAGAATCTTAGTCAGCAGGGCCCTATCAGCTATGCCAACACACAGTTGCCCTGCCCGGTTTTTGTGCATCTGGATCAGGAAACCAAAACGGCTCCCTTTGGTAGTTATGCCTGGTGCTGGGGGGCATTCGGGGATCGTTTGGTGAGTAAACTCAATGTGCCGGTTATGATATTCAATGCTGGCTGGAGTGGTACAGGTATACGCAACTGGCGCGAGTCCATTGATACCCAGTTCTCCTCCGTTAGTTTTTTTGGCTATCCTTATCCTCCCGGAATGCCGTTTGGCCATCTGAGGCTGGCCCTCAACTACTACATAGCTCAGCAGGGCTATCGGGCGGTTCTGTGGCACCAGGGAGAGTCGGATAACTATGAGCAGCGTTCCCGCGAAGACTATCGGCATGATCTCAGACAACTCATCCTCAATAGTCGCTCGCTGAGTGGTAAACCGGATCTGGCCTGGGTAGTGGCCAGGGCTTCCCGATTTACTGTAGACGGTACCTCCCGTATATGGCCACCCGTCATAGATGCACAGAACGATGTGATTGGGCTGAATAGCTCTGATGCGGCTGTGGCCTTAGCCCATGTTTTTCCCGGTCCCGAAACTGACCCGATGGTAGGGAGCGCCTACCGGACCAGCGACGAAATTCATTTTACCAGTACTGTACAGATCGCGCTGGCTCAGGCCTGGGTTGATCAGCTTCCTGCTGCTTTTTTTACGGGTGGATCTACTCCCTATCTGCCCACTCCACCTCCTTCCCTACTTGCTAGCTGTGGGGGAGACAATGCCCTCTCATTTAGTGCGCCTTCGGGCTGGACTTCCTACCAATGGTACGCGGAGGCTGACTGTAATCAGGTACTGAACGATCAGCCACAGTGGACAGGTACCACGGGTACTTACCGGCTCAAAGCAAAGGATGCTCTCCACAATACGGTTTTCTCCCCGCGGGTACGGGTACCAGCCTCTACGGCTACCACGGTGTCAACCAACGGAGATCGTACTGTAGCGGCGGGGGGAAGTATTGTACTGGAAGTAGTGGCAACTAACGGATGTAATTTTAACTGGAGCGGCCCGCAGAGCTTTAGTAGTACCTCCCGCAATGTCACTATTCCCAATGCGACTACTGCAAGGGCTGGTACCTATCAGGTAAAGGTAACGAACAGTTATGGCTGCCAGGCCCAAACCGCCCTGAACGTATCAGTGATAGCCAGCGTAGAAACCATAGCCAGCGGCAACTGGAACAGTACAACTACCTGGTCGTGCGGTTGTGTACCGGGTATAGATACAGAGGTAGTGTTGAACGCCGGACATACTATAACTGTTGATGGGGTACTAACCCATGCTAAAATGCTCCGGTTAAATGGTGGTCAGCTGGAAGTCAAGAATGGCGGGAATGTACAGTTTAATCAGTAGAAGCTATGTGTATCAATCTGAAAACATTCAACGAGTCGTTCCGGAAGTGGTCCGAAGAAAATGAGCAGGAAGGCTTCCCCTATGCCTGGCCTCAATCCGATGACCAGGAGCCGGAAGAAGCTGTGGAAACCACTGAACAAAAAATTTCAGGAGGGAAGTCCTCTCCTGATCTATGAATATAAGTTGTATAACCTACGCTGGTTTAGACCCCTTGTTGGGATAGATCAGCGTATTTGTTTAGTAGTATGTATAATATATATCCCAATAGCACGCCTCCTGCATCGGCTACGATGTCCCACAGGTCAAAGCTTCGGTCAAAGGGGAGCATCTGCTGATAAAATTCAATTAAAATTCCAAATAGAAGCCCAACTGCCGCCACTATTGCAGACTGTCTGGGCTTTAGGAGAGTCCAGAGTAGGGTCCAGCCACTGAACATACCGACATGCACAATCTTATCAAAATAGGTGACTGGTGCATCTGGCAAATCCTTGCCCGGCCAGGTGCAGGCTACCAGGATCAGAAATGTCCAGAGCCAGGCGGGCCAGCGGTGGCGGGAAAACCAAAAGATTAAAGAGGCAAGCATTTCAGATAAGGTTACTGGTCGGATTATGCAGTCAATATACACTTTTCGTGCCCGTTCGGCCAAAATTTAACCGCAAGTTATCATTTGGTCAGGCAATAGATATCAAAAAGTACAGGACCAGGAAGAAGACTACAACAAAGAAAAGCCCGGCTATGATGTCGTTATAATCTTTGTCTTTTCTGATAAATACTTTATAAATAGCCCAGATAATGAATATGGTAGACAGCAAAACACCCGTAGCAACATAAACCGTATTAGTACCAGTTTACAGTAGATAGGTTGATGTACTTAATATACGACTGACCCGGCTAAAATGAAATAAGGCCGCTTTAACACCTACGTCAGAGCGGCCCTTTTTATAGTAGTATACTCAATATAGCTGATCAGGCTGCGGCTTCTACATTACGGCCTGAAGCTTTGAATTTCTGAACCAGTAGGAGGGTAAAGCTGGCGATGGCGCAGAAGGCCATAACACCGGCCATAGGTAGGGCAGTACCGTTGTGCAGGTAGCTTACCATAGCTGATGCCAGTGCCCCGAATATCAATTGGACAAAGCCCATAAAGGCCGAAGCACTACCAACATTACGAGTAATGGGCTCCAGGGTAAGGGCCGAGGTGTTGGGAGTCAGGAAGCCCAGGGCAAACAGGTACAGAAATAACAGGGTCAGGAATCCTATCCAGGGCAGCGAGTGCGTAGCAACTCCGGCTATCATCAGAAAACCAATTATGCTTATACTCAGCGCTGACAGTTCGGCTATCCGGGCCGTGGTGGAGGTACGCAGACAGAGGCGATTGAACTGACTACCCGCTATGTAGCCTAGCGCGTTAAAGCTGAACAACCATCCGTACTGTGTATCTGTAAAATGGAAGAGATCCATATAGATGAAAGGCGACCCCGCTACGTAAGCGAATAAGCCTCCAATGGCAAAGCCTCCGGCCATGGCATAGTTCAGGAAAGCCGGTTCTGTGAGCACTATCCAGTATTCGCGCAGTACAGCGGCCGGGCGTAGCGTTACGGAAGGGTCAGGTTGGCGGCTCACCGGCAGGAAGAAATACACGGCCGCCAGCATAAGTCCGCTGATCACTGCCAGGAAGGCAAATATATACCGCCAGCCTAGTGAGGCTACGATCAGGCCACCCATGGTAGGGGCGATGAGCGGAGCTACTCCCATGATGAGCATCAGCGTAGAAAAAACCTTGGCGGTATCGGCCGGAGGGAACAAGTCCCGCACTATGGCGCGTCCGGCCACCATACCGGCGCATCCGCCCAAGGCAAGCACCGCCCGCAGGGCAATCAGCCAGTGTATAGTCGGAGCCAGGGCGCAGATAACGGCTGCCACTGTGTAGAGCGACAGACCAAAAAGGAGGGGAGCCTTGCGACCAAAACGATCTATGATGGGTCCGTAGAACAACTGACCTACACTTATTCCGATAAAGTAGCTGGTCAGCGACAGACCTACATCGGCTATACTAACATTAAGATCTTTGGCAATAGCCGGAAAGCCCGGCAGGTACATATCTATGCTAAATGGTCCCAGTGCCGACAGTACCCCCAGGAGCAAAATTACCTTGTTTAACTCCTTCTTGCTCATGTGTTTGTTGATGTGGATAAATACCAATTTTTGTTACTGCAAAATTAGCCGGAAATGCTTGAAAAATAGCTATATAATGCTAACGTTAAATTGTACTTATCCAATAACGTGCTTGTGCTATACCTCGTAGAACTCAATCGGGAGTCCATCCGGATCAGCAAAGAAGGTGAAGCGTTTTTGGGTAAATTCATCCGTGCGGATAGGCTCAGATTCAACGCCTTTGCTGGTAAGATGGGCTATGGAGGCTTCCAGGTCTTCCACCGCAAAAGCCAGATGACGTAGCCCGGCTGCTTCGGGTCGGGAGGGGCGGGAGGGGGGATTGGGAAAAGAAAACAGCTCAATGATGTAGTGACCGTTGAGAGCCAGATCCAGTTTGTAAGATTCCCGGGCTTCACGGTATACTTCCCTGATGATGGTTAAACCTAGAATATCGGTATAGAAAGCCTTGGACCGGGCATAGTCAGAACAGATAATAGCAATGTGGTGTACGTGGCTGAGCATGGGTGAATGAAGGATTAGGAACTGGATCGGCAACAGGCCCGAAGAAAGCAACTGGCATGTCGGCTTCAAATATAGCCAAAACACTGGCACAGAATTATAGCTTTATTGGAGAAGCAAGTAACGGAGGTAGGGGATAGTACCCCGTGCCACACCTCCGGCCACTGCTTTATAAGACTTAACTATTGCATTAAAAACTTACTGTTATCTACTATGAAAGCCATTTGGAATAATAAAGTATTAGCCGAGAGCGACGAGACCATGGTGATTGAAAACAATCACTACTTTCCGGCCGAGTCAGTAAAAAAAGAGTACTTTAAGGAGTCTGATACCCAGACCGCCTGTGTATGGAAAGGTACTGCTTCGTACTATGATGTTGAGGTGGATGGGGAAGTGAACAAGGATGCCGCCTGGTACTATCCTAATCCAACCGATAAGGCCAAGCCGCTGAAAGACATGGTAGCCTTCTGGAAAGGGGTGGAAGTTACGGAGTAACTCACTATATTGGTCAGTTCACTCAACCGATCCAATCTCCCTGATGCCTACCCTCCGTCACCGTGTATTCTGGCCGCCTTTCCTTATTCTGATTCTGGTAGCTGCTTATAGCTTACTTGACCCGGCCCGGATGATAGAAAGCATAACTGCTCTGAATAGCGCCATGATGGATGGGTTTGGGTGGTTGTTTTCGCTGGGAGCTCTTTTCTTTTTTGCACTATGTATAGTGGTGTACCTGTCCCCCTTAGGTGAAGTGCGTATCGGAGGGGCTGATGCACTACCTATATTGGACCGGTGGCGATGGTTTGCAATTACACTCTGCACAACCATCGCCACCGGTATTTTATTCTGGGGTACGGCCGAGCCTCTTTTTCACCTGCATGCTCCACCGGCCAGTCTGGGTATACAGCCTGGTAGCCACGAGGCCGCACTTTTTGCGGTGTCGACCATGTACATGCACTGGTCGCTGATCCCCTATGGAATCTACACCCTGGCCGGAGTTACGTTTGCCCTTTGCTACTACAACCTTCGTCAGCCGTTTAGTCTGGGCTCTATGCTGTACCCGGTGCTGGGCGAAGGAGTACATCGTTCGGTAGGCGGTCTGATCGATGCTATCTGTCTGTTCTGTCTGGTGGCCGGTATGTCGGCCTCGTTAGGTGCGGGCATACTCATCCTGTCCGGAGGTTTGCAGCAACTGGCTGGTATTCCCTCTACTATTACTACACTTGGACTTATAGCCCTTAGTATTATTACCTGCTTTATACTATCGGCGGCGAGTGGCCTGTTGCGGGGGATACGTATCCTATCGGAGATCAATGTTTCGATATTTATTCTATTGGCTGTATTTATGCTTATAGCCGGACCGACGGGTTATATGCTGGCTTTTGGCGCGGAGGCCCTGGGCGAATATGTACTCCATTTCTTTGAGCGGAGCCTGATCGGCACCATAACTGATGATACCGCCTGGGCCAAAAGCTGGACCCTCTTCAACTGGACCAACTGGCTGGCCTGGACGCCCATTACGGCCCTGTTCCTGGGGCGTATTGCCGTGGGCTACACCGTACGGGAGTTCATTCACTTCAACCTGCTCTTTCCGGCCCTGTTTGCCTGCGTCTGGATCATGATATTCAGCGTAACGTCTATTCAGATAGACATGGCAGGAGTAGGCTCGCCCCTGTACCAGGTTGTCAGCCGGGAGGGAGGAGCCAGTCAGGTCATCTTCGAAATCCTGGCGCGACTGCCCCTGTCCACACTTACCAGTTTTATCTTTCTCGGTACGGCCTTTCTTTCGTACGTAACCGCGGCCGACTCCAACACGGCTGCTATGAGCGACATCAGCGTGTACAAGACGGGTAATACACACGTAGAACCTCCCTTACCAGTAAAAGTAGCCTGGGGAGGGCTCATTGGTCTGATCGCCTGGGTGATGGTATCGTTTGCCGGGGAAGGTGAGAACAAGGGGTTGGATGGAGTACGTATTCTCTCTAATCTGGGAGGCTTTCCGGCTCTAATCCTGATGCTGCTGGTAGCCTGGGGTATTATAAAGCTGATGCTGAATCCGGAGAGGCTTAGAGATAAGTGAGCTTACGACTACATATGTGCTGCGGGTTGGGTAAAGGAAGGAAAGCTAAGGTACAAAGAAACCATAGTAACAGGATTTGCTCAGCTACCGGAGGCTTTTCTGGGTTTGTTTTCGGGCAAGAACAAAGGCCAAATGCTGGTCAGGGTATAGCATTATCTAGCCCCATAACTATATAAAATTTTGGGGCTATTGGCAGAATAATTTAGACACGAAGTTTGTCAATGAGCCTTCATAGTTTTAACTGGAGTAAGTGGGATAAGAACTACTTTTCGGAATTCTACCTCAGCGCCCTCTGCCTGAAGTGCTATCTGTCCTTTTTGGGCTGTAGCATTCCAACCCATATTTACTGTATCATCATTGACCCAAACAGTAATTGCATCATTAAGACATTGAATTTTCATAGTATTCCATTCGCCAACGGGTTTTTCTGAGCCATCGGTCAGGTTGGGTATGCGGCGTAGCTTGTCCCCGTTAACACCCCATTTTTCGCGGGGGCCACGTCTTTTTTCCATGTCAGGTACTACTATGTCTTCCTCTATACACCAGAAATCACCGGCGTTCTGGTGCATCATCTGTATTTCAATGGACTTGGGAAACATATCATACAATGCCCGGGGTGTGGAAACATGTACCAAAGCGCCGCAGTTACCGGGCTTACCTGCAAAGCGATACTCCAGCTCTAAGCGGTAATTTTGAAAACTGGAATCAGTAATCAGGTGACCGCCGGGAGTACCCAGGCTTACCAGCATTCCGTCGCGTACGATAAAGGGATTGCGGGCATTAGGGTTCTTGTCTTGCTCCGGTACATCGGTATGCCAGCCTTTCAGGTCTTTACCGTTGAAGAGGCTTTTGGTTTGGGCTTGTACAGGAGAAAGCGAGGTAAAAAAGCTGGCGGCTACGAAGGAGGCCGCTACTACAAATTTATTCATGATGGTCTATTGGATTTTGAGCATGTCTAACAAAGCTAGGTATGGTCCGGTACTACTATCATACTAAAAGATAATGTGGTAGACTTGACTCTCCTTCTCCTTTATATACCAAATGTGGTATTGCCCCTTTACGACCACTAAGCTCTGTTTCATGCTTCGAAATCTTCTATACTTACTAAGTCCGGCGGTACTGATGTTTACACTACTAAGTATACATTCAGAGCCCATAGGAAATGATAGTCAATTAGATATTGGCAAGAATGGCCACGATTGGCCGGAGTACAACGGCGGCCCTGACCGGAACCATTATTCTCCGCTGACCCAGATTGATACCAGTAACGTATCAAAGCTCAAAGTAGCCTGGGAGTATGCTTCGGGCGGAGCGGATACCATACGAAACACGACGCAGATGCAGAGTAATCCTATTATCATCAATGGGGTACTTTATGGCGTTTCGGCCGGTTCGCAGGCTTTTGCGCTGGACGCCGCCACGGGACGTGAACTCTGGAAGACTAACATCACCGATGAAACCTTCAGCATGACCAGCCGGGGCGTTACCTACTGGACCGATGGCAAAGCCAGTCGTATTTTCTTTGGGTATGGCTCCTACCTGTACGCTTTGGATGCCCGTACGGGTAAGCCTGTTAGTACTTTTGGAACCGCAGGAAAGATCAACCTGAGGGATGGACTTGAACGTCCCGGTGCCGATGACTATGTCATATCCAACACACCGGGTGTTATCTATAAAGACCTGATCATCATGGGTACGCGCGTGAACGAAAGCGCCGCTGCCCTTCCCGGTGATATCCGCGCCTACGATGTTCGGTCGGGGCGCATAGTATGGACATTCCGCACGGTACCACGCCCTGGTGAGTACGGCTACGATACCTGGCCAAAAGACGGGTATAAGAACGTAGGAGCGGCCAATAACTGGATGGGCATGGCCATTGATCGCAAGCGGGGTATTGTGTATGCGCCTACGGGGTCGGCGGCTTTTGATTTCTACGGCGGCAACCGGCACGGCTCCAATCTGTTTGCTAACTGCCTACTGGCGCTGGATGCTGCTACCGGCAAGCGGCTGTGGCACTTCCAGACTGTTCATCACGATATCTGGGACCGTGATATACCGGCTCCGCCTAACCTTTTTACGGTAGTTCACGGTGGTAGAAAAATTGACGCTGTATCCGTATTGAGCAAACAGGGCTTTTTATTCGTATTTGACCGGGTAACGGGTAAGCCGCTGTTTCCTATTGAAGAACGGGCATTTCCGGCTTCGGATATACCCGGTGAACAGGCCTGGCCTACCCAACCCATTCCCCTTAAACCCACGCCCTTTACACGCCAGAGCTTTACCGAAAAGGATCTAAGTCCTTTACTGTCAGCAAGTGAGCGGGAGGAGATACTGGTAGAGCTACGAAAAGCTAAAACCGGTCAGCCCTTCATTCCATTGGGTTGGGAACGTACTATATTCTTTCCCGGTACCGATGGAGGACCGCAGTGGGGAGGTGCCGCGGTGGACGAAAATAGTATTCTGTATGTGCCGGCCAAGGAAAATCCGGTGTACTCGGCTATCAAAGACGCTCCCAAACAGCAGGGAACTACGGCCTCAGTGACAGGTAAAAAGCTCTATGAGGTAAACTGCGGGGCCTGCCACGGAGCTACCCGGGAGGGAAGTCATGATGGTACCTATCCTTCTTTACTCAACGTATCTGCCCGTAGCAATGAGCCCGCGGTGCATCAGTTACTGGGTAAGGGGAGAGGCATGATGCCTGCTTTTACGCACCTTAAGGAAGCGGAGCGGAAAGCCATAGTAGACTTTCTGTTCGGGAAGGAATCTGCCGTAGCCTCCGAAGCAAAGCCTACCCGTACTATGGTACCTTACTCGCACACGGGGTATAACCGTTGGTACGACTCCAAGGGCTATCCCATTAGCCAGCCGCCCTGGGGTACCCTCACGGCTATTAACATGCATACGGGTGACCACCTCTGGCAAGTACCTTTGGGTGAATACCCTGAGCTTACGGCGCAGGGAGTACCGCCTACCGGCACCGACAACTACGGAGGAGCGGTAGTCACGAGGGGAGGGCTCCTGTTTATCGCAGCCTCCCGCGATGAGCAGATCCGGGCCATTGACCGCCGTACTGGCAAAACGCTCTGGCAGGCACCGCTACCCGCCGCGGGTTATGCTACCCCCAGTACTTACTCCGTCAATGGCAAACAGTACGTGGTAATAGCCTGTGGGGGTGGAAAACTGAAAACCAGGTCCGGGGATAAATACGTGGCCTTTGCACTACCTTAACTTTACACCTGCCTGTCTATGCAATTTGATCGAAGAAAATTTCTGAAAGCAGTACCCCTGGGGGGAGTAGCCATGGCAGCGAGTTTGAAAGAGGCCGGAGGAGTACCCTTGACTCATACTGCCAACCCCTCTGCCCATATCAAGCTCAGCTGTAACTTATATTCATTTAATGATCCGCTTCGTAAAGGAGAGATGACGCTGGGCGATGTACTCCATTACTGCTCGGATCTGGGGTTTAATGCTGTTGATCCAACCGGGTACTATTTTCCCGGCTACCCTGAGGTACCACAGGATGACTATGTCTATGAGATCAAGAAACAGGCCTTCCTGCTGGGGTTAGATATCAGTGGTACCGGCGTCCGGACGGACTTCTCGTCTGCCGATAAAAGCAAGCGGGAGGCGGATGTGGAGCTGGTACGCAGGTGGGTAGACGTAGCTGCCAAAATGGATGCGCCGGTACTGCGTGTATTTGCCGGTAAGGGAGTGCCGGAGGGGTACGCCGAACGGGAGGTAATGGACTGGGCGGTGGATAGTATCAGGCAGTGCGTGGAGCACGGAAAACAGAAAGGCGTGATGATCGTACTGCAGAATCACAACGAGCTGCTCAAGACCGTAGACCAGGTACTCTACATCCGAAACAAGATCCCCTCCGACTGGTTGGGTATCAACCTGGATATTGGTAGCCTTAGGGCAGGGGACCCGTATGAAGAGGTAGCCAAACTGGCTCCTTACGCCTATACCTGGCAGATCAAGGAGAATGTGTACCGCAACGGCAAGGAAGAAAAGACAGACCTGAAGAAGATCATCCAGATTATCAGGAATGTGGGATATCGGGGGTACATTCCATTAGAAACCCTTTCGGGCGATCCACGGGTGCAAATTCCGCGTTTTCTGGCGGAGGTACGGGAGGCTATGCGTTAACAGCCTCCCGTCCGGTATATTGGGTAAGAAAGTATAGTTTTATTTCATACCTACGATTTAGGATACTCAACAAATACCTTAGCCAGCGAAGCGGTCAGGGCATCGATAAATGAAGGCTTGGTCATAAAATCCGTAGCTCCGAGTTGTTTGGTCTCGAGTACATCTCTGGGCTCCGACGAAGTGGAGTAGATTATAATCGGCGTGTGGTCTAGGCGCTCAATCTTCTTCAGCTCGGTCAGGCACTGCTTACCGTTCATACGGGGCATATTCAGATCCAGGAATATGTACTCCGGCACGAACTCTGAGTTTTTGTTCAGCTTCTGTATGGCATCGAGTCCATCATCTGCTGTCACGCAGTGAATGGTCGGATCCACCTTATTCAGCGCCAGGGCAAAAATTTCCTGATCGTCCTGATCATCATCGATCAAAAAACAGGTAATGGGGGTAGGCATATTTTGAGTGTTGGCTGGTAGTCCTTAACAGTGTAAAGTTACATGTAAATCAGAGAAATAAAATTGGCTGTTGCTGCACTTTTGAAACCTAATTTCGCACCATTTCATACTAGCTAGCGTGGATGGACAGAAAGCAGTCATAGAGCTATAAAAGACTATCTGCGATGGATAGAATCTACCCAAGGACCCTAAGAGTCATTGCAGTAGTACTGAATGAACAGGAAGAAGGACAGACTCTATATTTCTTCCTTACTAAACCTGACTAACATATTGTAGCAGTAAATTTTTTTCCATCGTATAGCGTTAAAGTACCCGTTATAGCCTGATCTGAAAAGGTATTAAAAAGACTTTTTATATCAGGCTTTTTACTTTCCTAAAGCAGTAGCACCAAAACCAGCGATGTGTAACTTTTGTTTGACCCTGATTCAGCGGATACTTTTAAAGCTTTTCCAGAGCTTGCTCCAGATCCCTGATCAGGTAATCGGCATCTTCCAGTCCAATGTATATGCGGGCCATGCGGTGGCGCTCATTGGACGCGTCAAACTCCTCGGGAGGTATACCAGCCGCCTGCGGCAGGATCAGCGATTCGTGGCCTCCCCATGAAACCGCCACCAGAAAATGCTTCAGCGCGTAGGTGAAGGTTTCGATTCGCTCAGCGCTATCCGCTTTTAGCTGCACGGTCAGCAGGCCACAGGCTCCGGTCATTTGCTTGCGTGCCAACTCCAGCTGTGGGAAATCCTCGTCCAGCGGAAAGAATACCCGTTCGATCTTGGGATGTTGTTTGAGATAGGTGAGTACTTTTTGGGTACTCTGGCTGATACGCTCCAGGCGCATAGGTAGGGTACGCAGTCCGCGCAGCAGCAGCCAGGCGTTAAACGGCATAATACCCGAGCCGGTATTCAGCAGCTGTTCGTTAAATATTTTAGCCAGCATTTCCTTAGTACCCGTCAGTACGCCCGCCACGGTATCGCTATGTCCGCCGATGTACTTGGTGGCCGACTGCAGGCTCAGGTCTATGCCCAGGGTGTGAGGTTTCTGGTGCAGAGGAGTACAGTAGCTGTTGTCAATGATGGTGATGATGCCCCGGCTCTTTGCCAGCTTCGCTAGGGCTTCCAGGTCCTGCAGCTCGTAGGTAAGGGTGTTGGGCGACTCCAGGTAGATCAGACGCGTTTCAGGACGCAGAGCTGCCTCAAAGTTTTCGATGCGGGTACCGTCGACATAGGTAGTACTGACGCCAAAGCGGGGGAGTATAATGTCAAACATCCGGTAAGCCCAGGTATAGGGCTTCTCCACCGATACGATATGGTCACCTCCTTTAACGTTGGCCAGTACGGCGCAGAATATGGCGGAGGCACCGCTGTTGAATACCAGAGCGTCTTCGGCCTCGTCGAGGGCCGCCAGTTTTTTGCGTAGTATATCTACCGTTGGATTCACCCCCCGGGAGTATACATAGGTAGACATTTCGTCCTGAAAGGCACCACGCAGATCAGCGAAGGAAGTGAACGCGAAGTTACTGGTCTGGATGATAGGAGGGGCTACCGCATTGAAGTACGCTGAGCGGTCTTCGCCCAATTCATTAATAATATACGAAAGGTCCATGCCGGATGGGTGTGACAGGGTTAGTTAAGAACAGGACATAGTCAGGAGCCGAACCACCGGCTTCCCGGCCTGCAAGATAACCAAGCCATGCCTAATCATCGTAGGGAGTAGGACTAAATACTCTGAAATTACTGTATGTGCAGTTCGGCTTCCTTTCGCTCGAAGTCCATAACCTGATCTTGGGTAATGATGCCAACCTTTACTGAATGTAGTATGGCTTCGCTGCTGTGGCGGAAATAGCAGGTATCTACTCCCAGTCCGCTGATGGTTTCCATATGCTGCGTGATTACCTGCTTCGGCGAACTTTCGGTTTGCCGGATATACACCGCCCGAATACTCATCGGAAACGTTTTGCAGATTACTTCGTAGATGTGCGGGTCGCGCTGCGAATCATCACCCAGCAGAATAAATTTCAGGTGGGGATAAAACTTAATGATATTCCGGATCTTACGCTCTTTATGATCGTGTGACCCTCGACCGGTCATTAGGAAATCTCCCAGACTATCCTTCACACTTTTGAGCTTGAGTACCGCTTTGGGGAGGCCGTTGTAGTGCGTGAAGCGAACTATAAATTCGTACAGGTTCCACTCGCTGCTGGATACAAAGAAAAACGTATTACCTTCGGTGTCACTCTTTTCGCGTCCGGCGAAGCTAAGCAGGCGGTAGTGTTTAACAACATCTTCAAAAGGCATCCGTGACTCCACATTTTTAGTTAACATTACGTAGAGTTTTTTCAACAAGTGCCCGCTGTATGAGATCAGAAAGGTATCATCAATATCCGATATAATAGAATAAGCACCTTCATAAGGAACTAACAACTCACCCTTGCGGCTGAAACTATGCTTTTCACCATCAACCTCATCCTCAAAACAGACCTCGTAGTTGTGCCAGCCGCAGTCCAGCGGCTGCTGCAGAGGCAGGTTAAATTCGAAAAAGCCGTCTTTGAGGGTACGGGTCTCTACTTTTATATCGCCAAACTTAAGGATCACACGAGCGTTGGCAATAGTTTTTATAGTAAAAAGCTGTAGTATAGAATTGATGTACTTGAATCCCTTCCGGTCGTACAGATCCTTGGCCGAAGGATATCTCCTGAAGGCATGTCCGAATACAACCATTTCGTTAGGGTTGGCGTAGCCGCGGTAGAGTTTAAGTTCACATTTTTTCATGCATTCATAAATTCGTTACTGACTTTTTGATACCTACCATAACAGTAAAAGAATATGCCATCGGAAGAGAAGGTGCTGCTCATTGTTAATCCTATATCAGGTAACCTGGAAAAAGAGGACATTGTTGATTTGGTTGAAAGCCACTGTAAGACTTCCAGCCGGCAGTTGGAAATATACACAACTACCGGCAAAAATGATCTTCAGTCTATCATCAGGTTATTAGATGAATACAAGCCTTCGCGGGTATTGGTGGCGGGCGGTGATGGTACCATCAGCTTAGCAGCTCATGCGCTGGAGGGTAGGGAGGCGGTGATGGGTATCCTGCCGGCGGGCTCATCCAACGGGCTAGCTACCAGCTTTAACGTACCTACTGATTTTATGGAGGCGCTTGATGTAGCATTGAGTAGTAAGGTAGCCCGCATAGATGGTGTCCGGATCAATGGGGAAATAAGCCTGCATCTGAGTGATCTGGGGTTGAATGCCTTGCTCGTTAAGAACTTTGAAGAAGGTGATACCCGCGGACAATTAGGCTATGCTAAGGAGGTCATAAAGACGCTGACTGAACACGAAACGTTCAGAGTCAGAATCCGTACTGCGGAGGAAGTACTGGAAACCGAGGCGGTGATGGTAGTGATTGCCAATGCCCAAAAGTACGGTACCGGCGTCGCGATCAATCCCTACGGCAATATTCTTGATGGTTTGTTTGAAGTAGTTATAGCCAAAAAGTGGGATGTAATCGAGCTGGTCAAGCTCATAGCGGGTAGTACCGAGTTTGATCCGGAGGTGGTAACTATGTTTTCGGTGACCCATGCTGAAATTGAATGCCTGGACCAGGAAGTGGACTTTCAGATTGACGGCGAATACAAAGGGCAGGTCCGGAAAATAACAGCACAGATGATCCCCCAACTCCTGTCAGTAGCCATACCGGAGCCACAGACGGTATAATCTGATAGCCCGGTAGTACACTATATTTTTTCCAGCGTTTCTCTGGTCAGTTCTCCTTTGGTGTCACCCGTATTCAGCGTGGTGGCCGGTTCAAATAGCATTACTGACACTTCCTGCTCAGCAACCGGCCGGTGTTCGACTCCTCGTGGGACGATCAGGAACTCATTTTTGCCCAGCTCCACCGTCCGGTCACGGAACTCCATCTGGAAACTGCCTTCCAGTACATAGAAGAGTTCATCCTCGTGGTCGTGCTTGTGCCATACAAATTCTCCCTTAAACTTCACCAGCTTTACGTGTTGCCCATTGAGTTCACCCACTATGCGTGGATTCCAATGGTCAGAGAAAAGGGCTAATTTATCAGTGATAGTTATTTTATCCATGGTAAAAAACGGTGTTTATAGCTTTCGGATAGCATTTTTATATACCTCCGGCTTATGACTACACAACAAAACTTAATCCAGGTATAAGTTTCAAAAATAAGGCAAAATCCGGTAAGACGGGGTTCATATCAGATTATTAGTAGGTGGTAAGGTAAATACTACTCATTTTATAGTATAAAAGCCCGTATTTTAGCTCTATTATCATTAAGGTCCTGGTACTGCCCGGATCAACAAGTCTTGTATAAAAGTAATCATTCATGATTTCCAAAAAAGTACTACGAAAACCGATACCCATCATGGCATTAACGGCCATGGTAGTGGTGTCATGTATGAAGCTTTCGCCTTCGGGTTCGAAATCATCCGCACTCATCGTCAAGGAAGATCCCGCTCAGGCGCGTCAGCGGGCCAAAGAGATTCGGGAAAACACACCCATCAAACTGGCTGATGGTCTCAAAGTAGATCTGTGGGCGACTGACTCGCTGGCTCCGGACCCTATCGCGATGTCCATCGATGACAAGGGCAGGGTATATCTGACCCGTACCAACCGGCAGAAGAATTCAGAGTTTGATATCCGGGGACACGTCAACTGGATGACGCCATCCATCGGTCTGCAATCGGTGGAGGATCGTCGGGCATTTCTGCGCAGTACCTTCGCTCCCGAAAAAAGCAAGGAGAATGAGTGGCTCAAAGACCTGAACGAAGACGGCTCCCACGACTGGCGCGATCTGGCGGTAGAGAAAGACGAGGTATGGCGCCTGGATGACACCAATGGCGATGGCCTGGCCGATGTTTCCATGCGCATCCTGAGCGACTTCTTCACCGAGGTGACCGATGTGGCCGGTGCTCTGCTGGTACGTGCGGAGGATATGTTTGTAGGGATAGCGCCGGATATGTGGCGACTCAAAGATACCAACGGCGACGGAGTTATAGATGAGAAAACCTCCATCAGCCACGGGTACGGCGTACACATAGGTTTTGGTGGTCACGGTATGTCTGGTGCCATTGAAGGACCCGATGGACGTATCTACTGGGGGATCGGTGATATCGGAGCCAACATCACCACCAAGGATGGTGTGAACCATAAGTACTCTAACGAAGGGGTCATAGTACGCTCAGAACCAGACGGTAGCAACTTTGAAGTATTTGCCCACGGTTTGCGCAACACCCACGAGTTTGTATTCGATGAATACGGCAACCTGATTACTTCTGACAACGACGGTGACCACCCCGGTGAAAGCGAGCGTCTGGTACACTTGGTGGATGGCTCGGATACCGGCTGGCGTACCAACTGGCAGTTCGGTAAGTACACCGATCCCCGTAATAACTCCTATAAGGTGTGGATGGATGAGAAGCTGTACACTCCACGCTGGGAAGGTCAGGCAGCCTATATACTGCCTCCCATCCAGAACTTCCACAACGGCCCTACCGGTATGGTATACAACCCCGGTACTGCTTTGGGTTCGGAGTGGAAGAACAAGTTCTTCCTGGTGGAGTTCGTCGGGAATCCCGCCCGTTCGCCCATCTGGTCGTTTAGCCTGAAGCCCAAAGGAGCCTCCTTTGTGCTGGACAAAGAGAAGGAAGTACTGAGCGGTATACTGCCTACCGGTATTCGTTTCGGTCCGGATGGAGCCTTGTACGTAGCTGACTGGCTAAACGGCTGGGATACCAAAAACGCCGGACGTGTATGGCGACTGGACGTGAGTGATACTAAAAATGATATGAAGGACCTGCGTGCTCAGACCAAACAACTGATGCAGCAGGACTACTCAGCACAATCAGAAGACAAGCTACTTACCCTGCTTTCGTATCCGGATATGCGCATTCGTCAGAAGGCGCAGTTTGAATTGGTGAAGCGTGGCAAGAAAGGTTCTTTGATTCTGAGCAAAGCCACCGCTCAGACCGGTGATCAGATGGCTCGTATTCATGGAGTCTGGGGCCTGGGACAACTGGCTCGTCAGGATAAATCCTACGCGGGTACCTTACTTCCCCTGTTGAAAGATTCTGATCCTGAAATAGTAGCTCAGTCAGCTAAAGTTATCGGCGATGCCGACATCAAAGAAGCAGGTTCGGTACTGGTATCTTTGCTATCAAGCCCTAACCCCCGGGTGAAGTTCTTCAGTGCGCAGGCTTTGGGACGTATCGAGTACAAGGATGCGGTAGCTCCCCTGTTGCAAATGATTGAAACCAACAACAATGAGGATGTATACCTGCGTCACGCGGGTGTTACGGCTCTGGCTCGTATTGGCGAAGTAGCACCTATCGTAGCTCTGTCTACTAATCCCAATAAGGCACTTCGACTGGCTGGGGTACTGGTACTGCGTCAGTTGAAGAATGACAAAGTAGCCCTGTTCCTGCAGGATAAGGACGAGTACATCGTTGCCGAAGCCGCCCGCGCTATCAACGACGATGAGTCTATCAAGGCGGCACTATCGGCCCTGGCCGCTACGCTCAAAGAGAAGCGTTTCAGCTCGGAGCCTTTGTTACGTCGGTCTATCAATGCGGCGCTGCGCGTAGGTGGTGAAGAGCAGCTCAATGACCTGATCGCTTTTGCCAAGCGTACCGATGTGTCTAAAGAGCTTCGTGCTGAGGCCCTGGCTACCTTAGGTACCTGGGCTAACCCTTCGGTACTGGACCGTGTAGATGGTCGCTATCGGGGAGTGATAACCCGTGATCCGGTGGCCGTAAGAGGTAGGGTAATGCCGCACATCAATGACCTGCTGCAGGACAAGAGCAACGAGGTGGTAGTAGCTACGGCGCAGATGCTGGGCGAGCTCAACATTCCGGAAAGCAACACCAGTCTGGTACGGGTGCTGAATGAGCATAAGGCTCCCGAGGTACGCTCAGCCCTGCTGACTGCCCTGTACAAGCAGAAGTATAGTGATATGGAGACGGTGATTAAGAAAGGGATGAACGATGCGGACGAAGATGTACGTACAACGGCTCTGGGCCTGGTTAACGGGCTGAATCCAACGCAGGAGACGCTAACTGATGTGGTTAAGGCTATTTTTGATAAGGGGACCGTTAAGGAACAACAGCAGATGCTGCGGGTACTTAGTACCATGCCGGCTACCAAGACGGAGCGTATCCTGGAAGGTCTGGTGACCCGGATGGGTAATAAAGAGCTTTCGCCCAGCCTGAATCTGGAACTGGCCGAAGCCGTAGACTCTACGCATTCGGAAGCACTTAAGACCCGACTGGCTGCTTTTAAGCCGGCTGGTTCGGGAGTAGCGGATTATCAGGAAGCACTCTTTGGGGGTAACCGTCAGCAGGGCGCCCGGTACTTCTTCACCAACTCTACCGGACAGTGTGTACGCTGTCACTCGATCGGTGGACGCGGCGGAGCCGTAGGACCTGAGCTGACTTCCATTGCCGATGTACTGACCCGTGATCAAATCCTGCAGGCGCTGATCGAGCCCAGTGCTCGTCTGGCTCCCGGATTTGGTATGGTTACGCTTACGCTGAAAGACGGACAGAGCGTCACCGGTACGCTGATACACGAGTCGGATAAGGAGCTTGAGTTGAAGACTTCCGAAGCTGAGCCTTTGAAGATAGCCGTATCCCGTATCGCCAAGCGTGAGAACATGCCATCGAGTATGCCTCCAATGGGCTATATCATGTCCAAGCGCGAGATCCGTGATGTAGTAGAGTTCCTGTCAAGCCTGCGGAAGCAGTAGTTGATTTTAGAAATCATAAAAAGCGGAAGTCCGGGTCGTAAGATCCGGACTTCCGCTTTTAAATAGTGCTTATAAAATGATTCTACTACCTACGCCTTTTTCAGAAAAGCTGCTTTAAGTACCATCACGGTACGATCCACTTTGCCTTCTACCTCTTCCTCATTATCCGTGAGGCGAATATTCTTTACCATAGTACCTCTTTTCAGGACGGCCGAGGAACCTCGTACTTTCAGATCTTTGATCAGGGTTACTGAATCACCTTCTTTGAGTAGGTTGCCATTGCTATCTTTTACTTCCATTGCTTTAGAATTGGGTTTACAAATCGCTACTATACGTGCCGTTCAGAAATTAAATGCTGTTAGATTCCGGGACGTTTGGCAAAGGTAGGTAACCCCCGGATATATCCCAGACGAATCAGGTAAGGCAATAAAGAAAATGGGAGCCGGTTTTAATTAAGTTCTTAAATTACCTGGAAGCCTACGATTGTAAACTCTGAATAACTGGCTTTGTGCGACTCCTCCTGAAACTGATAAAGCTGATTACAAGTACCAGTCCGGCCAGTACAAAGGGCCATACACTGATCAGGGAGAGGAGGAACGTCAGGAGGTTATCCCACCCTTTCTGAAATGCAGCTCCAACCTGAGACAGGAAGGCAAGGGATTGACCCGTTACTACGTAATACTCGATCTGTACAGTACTGAAGGCAATTCGGTCACGGAGGTACCTGAATCGCCCTTCAATAGATTCGATTTCGGACCGTAAAGTGCCCATTTCCTTTTCAATGGCCAGGATCTCCTGCACGTTACCTGTCCGCTGAAGAAGTACCTTATAGCGGCTTTCCAGCTCTTTCTTGGTCCTGAGCCGGGCCTCTACATCAATGTATTCTTCTGTGACATCTTCTGCATCTATACTCTTATTCACAAACAGAGAGGTACTTTTTGATATAGAGTCGAAAAATAATTCGAAGTTCTCCGATGGTATCCTGACTGTCAGTGAATAGTTAACCCTTTCCTCCCTCTTATCAACTTCATCGTTTGATATATATCCCTTAAAATCATGGATGTTCTTATCAATGAGCTGACGGGTACGAGTGGCATCATTGGTTTCAAACCATATCCTTCCTTTACGGATTATTTTCCGCTCTATTTTTTGTGGAGCTGCCTCTTGTGTAGGGGGGAGAGCCTCAGTTGGCTGGGGATGCATTACCATTTCGTCCGTCTTGGAAGGTACTCGCATCAAGTCTACCTCTAACATTGCTTCTTCACTAGTTTCGGGTCCTTGATATTGGCTACAGGAAGTCAGGAGCATGAGGCCTGTAAGTAAGGCTAGCTGGATGTTGCGATAGGTTTTCATAGGTCTAGTAGGAGTAAGGATGAGACATGAAGTTTTTGTTAATATATAAATAAATTACATATTGTGTAAAAGCAGCCGAAAAATTTTGGTAGTAGCGGTAGGTAATCTTTTACTATTTTGGCTGCTTCATAGATTAACCAAGAGCCAGCATCGTATGAAAGAATTAGATATATATTTCGTCAGAAAGCAATTCCCTGTATTCAATACAGAACTCGGTCGTAAAGTTGGTTTTCTGGATAATGCCGGGGGGAGCTACGTAGCCGGAGACGTTATTGATCGTCTCACCGATTTTTACACTAATTATAAAGTACAGCCCTACGGGGCCAACCCTATTTCCAATAGGGCCGGGGTGGCGATGGATGAAGGACGAAGTACCATGGCGGCCCTATTGAATGTTTCTTCGGACTTGATTACACTGGGGGCTTCCTCCACCCAGAACTTCAATACCCTCACCATTGCCTGTACACCGCTGGTGAAGAAGGGAACCGAGGTAATTGTATCGGAGCAGGACCACGAATCAAATATTGGTGGCTGGGAAAGGCTGTGTCAGCGGCAGGGGGCTACGCTCAAAATCTGGAAAGTAAATCCCGAAACCGGCGAGCTGGACCTGAATAGTTTGGAAGCACTGCTTACGCCTCAGACCGTGATCCTGTGCGTGACCCAAAGCTCCAATATCATTGGTACCGTTAACCCTATTAATCAGATTGCAGCGCTGGCCCGTCGTACCCATACCCGCGTGGTAGTAGATGGCGTTTCGTACGCCCCACACAGCTGGCCCAACCTGGATGAGCTGGATGTGGACGCCTACGTATTCAGTACCTACAAGACCTACGGAACGCACCAGGGGGTGATGGTAGTACGGGAGGATTTTCTGGAAGAGCTCGAGCCACAGAGCCATTTCTTCAATGTACCTTACAAGAACAAACGCCTGGATGCGGCCGGTCCTGATCACGCGGCCATTGCTGCCCTGGCGGGCATAGGCGACTACTTCAGTACCGTCTATGAGCATCATTTCGGGGCGGACGAGGTACCGCTCCATGTGAAGGCGCGTAAGGTATCAGGCCTGATGCACCAGCACGAAATGGGGTTGTGTCAGTACCTGCTGGACCATCTGCGCGAACTACCCGTCCGGATATTTGGCCGGCCTACTACCGAACAGCGTGAAGCCAATATCGTGTTTACTTCACCCACTGTAAGTTCAAAGGCCTTAGCGGATGGACTGGTGCAATATGACATCGCTGCCAAGAACGGACACTTCTACGCTTACCGCTTATTGGAAGCAATGGGCGTGGAGGACCTGAACGACGGGGTAGTCCGCATTAGCCTATCTCACTATAATACCAGGGAGGAGGTAGAGCGGTGTATAGCAGGGTTAAGGAATTTACTTACTAGTTGATTATGAAATAGTTAACAGGCTTCCGTTAAAGAAACTAAGCTGCTTTAACGGAGGCTTGTCTTTTAAGATTGGCTTATAAATGATAATCGCTGGAGCTGGGGGTCGCCTAGAAACTAGTTCTTTTTGAAGTTAGTGGCTGGACTCTTTTTTCTGTGACTACCGGTGCCAAGGTTTCAACCGTGGCACCGGTCCATACCACTACTCCTGTAACCTGGCTATTAATTCGCTAATAAAAATTTAAATTAAAAGCAGGGCCAAACACCTTCACCGCGAACTGTTTTTATAGACTAGCCACAAAAGGAGACTGCTGGTAGTAACGGGTATCCGTTAGCTGGTCAGCCAGGAAGGAGGCAAGATCGGGGGCTTGCACCTTCTCTCCCGGACAATCTACCAGATCCACCTCCGTAGTTCCACGTTCTTCCGTAAATACGATGAAGGGTACCCTGACCAGTGTCCAGTCCACCGGACTTTCTGCCAGGACTTCATAAGCCTTTTGACGATCTTCATGTATAATCGGGTAGGTAGTCTTCATCCAGTCGGTAGCCATTTGAGTACGGGTGCTTTTCTGGTCGGTAGGAGTATCCAGGTTTAGTCCGGCTACGGCTATGTACCGTCGGATCTGAAACTCCTCCATCACCCGCAGTATATGATTCGTAGCCTGACTGGCTACTAGGGGCTCGTTGGGGCGTTGTCCTACTGTACTAATAATGGCATCACAGCCCTGTACCAGCTCACGTATAGACTCGTACTGGATCGCATCGCCTTTACAGATGTGTATAGAAGGGCTACTGATAGTAAAGTGGTCCGGCTGGCGGAGAAGGAGTTTGAGTTGATAATCGCGGTTGAGGAGTTCATGGACCAGGTAGGTGCCGGTTTTACCTCCACCACCCAATATGGCAATTGTAGTATGTTGTTTCATTATTCTCTCTGAAAAGTATGATATAAAGATTCACGGCGCTTTTGGAGCAAAAGCGCGAGCAGCCATTGTAGCCGCCAGATGATCGTATGTTACAGAGAGATTTTAATGGGTTAAAGGTACTAATTATTTGTTTAGATACGCAAGTACTTTGTTCAGTATATGTGGCTACATGGGTACTGATACGTTCTAAATCTATATAGAATATGGTAGTCTCACCTGGAGCAGATATATTTAACTGTTAAATAAAATCTAACCCATGTTAAAACGAAATTTCCTACTCTTAGTCCTGCTGGTCTGGCAGTCTGCTACAGTCCGGGCGCAGGATGAAACTATCAACAACATCATCAAAGAGGCTAACGCCAACTCACAACTGGAATCTATCGCGCACGAACTGATGGACGGCATTGGGCCGCGGTTAGTAGGCACTCCTCAGATGCAGAAGGCGCACGAATGGGCCGTACAGAAGTACGAAGGCTGGGGTATACCCGCCCGTAACGAAAAGTGGGGTGAATGGCGGGGCTGGCAGCGAGGCGTCACCCACATTGACCTGATCAGCCCGTGGGTGAAGACCCTGTCGGGTACCCAATTGGCATGGAGCCCGTCTACCCCTAAGGGAGGCGTAAAGGCCGAGGTAGTAATTCTGCCTGAGTTTGCCGATTCACTGGCTTTCCAGCAGTGGCTGCCCACAGTGAAGGGAAACTTTGTCATGATCTCGATGAACCAGCCTACCGGCCGCCCTGACTATAACTGGAAGGAGTACGCAACGGAGGAGTCATTTGCCAAAATGAGAAAGGAAAGGGAGGAGATGAGCCGGGACTGGTCACTGCGTCTGCAGAAAACCGGCAAGGACCGAAGAACTCTGCCACTAGCCCTGGAAAAGGCAGGAGCCGTTGGTATCGTGACTTCATACTGGTCACAGGGCTTTGGCGCTAATAAAATATTCAGTGCCTCCACCAAAAAAGTACCTACCATAGACCTTAGTCTGGAAGACTACGGACTGGTGTACCGGCTGGCTGAAAGTGGCAGGAAGCCCACCATCAATCTGGTTGCCGAATCCAAAGAAACAGGTGTAGTACCCACCTTCAACACCATAGCAGAGATTAAGGGTAGTGAAAAGCCGGATGAATACGTGATGCTGTCGGCTCATTTTGATTCGTGGGATGGTGCCACGGGAGCTACTGATAACGGCACGGGTACTATCATGATGATGGAGGTGATGCGCATCCTGAAAAAGGTATATCCCAATCCACGCCGGACGATCCTGGTCGGACACTGGGGAAGCGAGGAGCAGGGGCTTAACGGGTCACGCGCCTTCGTGCAGGACCACCCTGAGATGATGCCCAAGATACAGGCCTTGTTCAATCAGGATAATGGTACCGGCCGGGTGGCTAATATCTCGGGTCAGGGCTTTGTGCACGCCTATGACTTCCTGGGCCGCTGGCTATCCAAGGTACCTAATGAGATTACTAAGGATATTAAGTACACCTTTCCCGGTAATCCGGGTGGGGGAGGTTCAGACTATGCTTCCTTCCTGGCAGCAGGAGTACCGGCATTTTCGTTGAGTTCTTTGAGCTGGGCGTACTCTAACTACACCTGGCATACCAACCTGGACACCTACGATAAGATTGTCTTTGATGACGTACGCAGCAATGTGATTCTGGCCGCCATACTGGCCTACATGGCCAGTGAAGACGAAGCTACGAACAAAGAGGTGCGGGTACCCCTAGGACCAAACGGAGCGCCGATGTCCTGGCCTTCCAAACGGGCTCCGGCTCGCAGAGGGGGGATAGAATAATCACTCTTTTTGGAAGTGTACTATTAATAGTAACAACACAGGCCTGCGATATAGTCGCAGGCCTGTGTTGTATTCTATGTATCAGGTACTCCCTTACAGGTTTCCTTTACGCAGTTCTTCCACAGCATGGTTGGCTGCGCGAGCGGTGATAGCCATGAAGGTCAGCGACGGGTTCTGAGTCGAGTTGGTAGTCATACAGGCACCGTCTGTCACGAACACGTTCTTCACCTGATGGATCTGATTCCACTTGTTCAGTTGTGACGTCTTGGGGTCTTTACCCATACGTACACCACCCATTTCGTGGATATCCAGACCCGGAGCCTTATCGGGCTTGTCGTGGGTCTTGATGTTGGTGAAGCCCGCCAGCGTCAGCATCTCGGTCATCTGCTGGTGGAAGTCCTTGATCATCTTCTCATCGTTATCATCGTAGCCCACATTAATATGGAGCTGAGGCAGACCGTACGGATCTTTCAGGTCTTTATCGAGCGCTACAAAGTTGGTCTCTTTCGGTATAGTTTCGCCCATCATGTGCGAGCCTACGCGCCAGTTGCCGTACTTCTGCTGCATCAGGTTTGATTTCAGGTCCTCACCGAATCCTGAGCGATCGTTGTACGTGATGCGGCTACCGCTAAATCCGGCGGCATAGCCACGGATAAAGTCAGCACTATCATCCTGCTTGAACATATTGCGGAAACGCGGAATGTAGCTACCGTTAGGGCGGATACCAGCCGTGGTCGTATCCAGGAAGCCTTCGTACTCGCCCGAGATGGTGGTCCGGAAGTTATGGAAAGCGACGAACTTACCCAGCAGACCGTTGTCGTTGCCTAACCCGTTGGGGAAGCGGCTTGATATCGAGTTCAGTAGGATCAGGTTAGAGTTTAGCGTAGAAGCATTCACAAAAATGATCTTGGCGTAGTACTCGGTCATCTCCTTGGTATTCGCGTCAATCACCCGTACACCCGTAGCTTTACCTTTCTGCTCATCGTAGATGATGGAGTGTACGACTGAGTGAGGACGCAGGGTCATGTTGCCGGTCTTCTCTGCCCATGGTAGTGTTGACGAGTTACTGCTGAAGTACCCTCCGAACGGACAACCCCGCTCGCAGATATTGCGGTGCTGACACTGACCACGTCCCTGCTTCAGGTGAATAGGCTGCGGCTTGGTCAGGTGCGCTGCACGACCTATGATAACCGGACGAGCCCCCTTGTAGTGCTTAGCCATCTCCTTAGAGAAATGTTTCTCCACACACGACTGCTCATGCGGCGGCAGGAACTCACCGTCGGGTAGTTGAGCCAGGCCATCTTTATTGCCAGATATACCCGCAAATTTCTCTACATAGCTGTACCAGGGTGCGATATCTTTATAACCAATCGGCCATTCAACCGCATAGCCATCCCGCGCAGGGCCATCGAAGTCGTACTGCGACCAACGCTGGGTACCCCGCGCCCACATCAGCGACTTACCACCTACCTGATTTCCACGAATCCAGTCGAAGGGTTTGTCCTGAATGTAAGGTTGCTCGGAGTCCTTGAGGAAGAATTGCTGCGAACCTTCGTGGAAAGCGTAGCACTTGGTGGCAATGGGATTTGCCTCCCGGACTTCGCGAGTGATCTGCCCGTTGTGCTCAAACTCCCAGGGCTGCATCATGGTAGTAGGGTAGTCGGTTACGTGGCGTACATCACGTCCACGCTCAAGTACCAGGGTTTTGAGGCCTTTGTCGCACAATTCTTTGGCTGACCAGCCTCCGCTGATGCCCGAGCCGATCACGATGGCGTCGAAGGTGCGCTCTTTTATGGAGTCTATATTGAAATAAGACATATCAAAATTCTGAATTAGGAATGCTGAATTATTTATTGGATGAATGAGCGACCACTAGGATCGATTAAATATTGATCTTCACTCATTCACTCACTGACTTATGAAGCTACTGGTACGCAGCCGTGATAGAAGCCAGGAGCCATGTTGTACTTGAGTACATTGTTCATGTAGTACTCCGAGTTGGTATAGCCCTGGATAGTCAGGTTCTTGATCATATTGACGAACTGCTTTTCCGTGGCGTCAGAAGCAGTGCTCATAGCTGTCAGTACGGATACCCGCTCTTTAGGAGTCAGTGCTGTAAATGATTTGCTGTAGGTCTTGTTCGCTGCCGCGTCGATGTTTGCCAGCCCTTTCTGTAGAATCTCCTGGGCAGAAGCCGGGTAGCAATCACTGATCATGCGTGCAGCAAACTGGTGTACTTTAAGGGATTTGGCACCCGGTGAGACTTTACCAGCGGTAGTTGTCTCCGGAATAATGGCTTCAACAATTTCAGACAGGAGCAACTCCTGATTTTCGGAAAGGGTAGTCGTACGGCCAATGGATTCGGGTGTCCAATTGGTAGCCCACGCAGGCAGACTTACCAAACCTCCCAAAGCCAGACCCATACTTTTAAGGGCTGAACGTCTTTTCATCTATTTATTAAAAATTTTTATTTACTAAGTAAAGAAAGATCTTCCATTTTCTAACGTTTTTTCGATAAAAAAGTGCGATAAAATTGGCTTTTTTTTAGTTGTGGCGACTTTTCTACGGTAAAAAGTAGCATTTAGCTATGATTGCAGTAGCCTAAAGCATCAAGAGCCGCTCCCAAGGAGCGGCTCTTGAAATGAACGTAGAACTATATACTATAAGCCGTATACCCACCCCAGATATACCACCCGGCCTATAGGGGCCGAGCCGTACGCATAGATGGCGTTGGAGTTGGTAAGATTAGTACCTCCTAATTTCAAAGTACTCTTTAATGAAGGAACACGGTACCCGAGTTGAGCGTCTACTGTTCCGAAAGAATCAATGTAGCCTTCGTCAAACGGCATGAAGAAGGTGTAGCCAGTCTGGCGGCGGTAGTTGACACCATACGTCAGTTGCTTGAACTGACCATCCAGCCCCACATTAAATTTATGCTCAGGTGTATTGAAGCCCAGAATCAACCCCTGTACATCGGCTTCGTTGATGTGTGACCAGGTATAGTTGGTATACAGGTGCAGGCTTTTAGTCAGGAAATACTCCGTCGACAGCACTACGCCCTGCGTTTTAACCTGCTGGGTGGCGTTAGCCCATACCTGAATCAGTCGTCCTCGGGTACGGTCGGTAGCAGGCTTGGCAAAGTCGCCGGTTGGAGCAGGCAGAGGAGTCCCTGTCACCGGAAGTCCGTCTTCACGTCCGTAGAAACGAAGGGTACCTATAAAGTCGCGGTAGTTAGAGCGATAGTAGCTGGCATCAACGTAAAGTCCTTTAACCAGTTGAGACTTATAGCCTAGTTCCCAGGTATTTGCCTTTTCAGGGGAGAGGTTGTTAATGCGCTGTGGTTTCAGGAAGTTGGGGTTGGGCTGGCCATTAGGTAAAGTCGAAACGGCATTCAATCCTTCATATCCATTGTCAATATTACCCTGTACCAGCAGCGAACCAAAGTCAAGGTAGATAAACTGGTCCAGCTGGGCCGGCTGGCGATACGCCTGAGCATAGCTTAGTCGGATGTTGTGCTCACGGTTCTCTCCGAGGGAGAATACACCCGAAATACGCGGAGAAAAGCGGGCTCCAAAATTGCGGAACTGATCAATGCGTCCGGCAAATGCCAGGCGCAGGCGGTCGTTGAACAGGTCCTGACGTACCTGGGCGTAGGCACCTGCTTCCCAGTTGACGATCTTGTCGCGACGTTGAACTTCGCCGGTACCGGGGTTGATCGGTGATTTATCTCCATCCGAAAACAGTGTACCCTGCGACTGTAGAATATGGGTGCGGTAAGAGGCTCCTGCTATCAGATGGGTTTTGGTGGCTAGTTGCCATTCGCGCTGTCCGCTGATGTCCCAGAAGCGGGCCGTATTGGCGAATGCCGCTCCGCGTACCGTACGGGTACCGTTGACATCGATGGTACCTACACCGCTCACAATCTGCTCGCGCATCCGGTTAAAGAGCGGACTATCCACCGGTAGTTGTACTCCTGCGGCGAGTTGCGAAGCCAGGCGCTGCGCTTCTTCGACACTTAGTCCGCCGGGGATGGCCTGAGGAAGCGCATAGGCAGAAGGCTGACCACCGTTAGGATTAGGTAGGTATACACCCGCTACTGGAGCACCCGAGGGCAGCCCGCCGGTACGGGCGGCGCTGAAAAGTTGGTTCCAGAGGGTAAAGTAGTTCTGGGCAAAGGTAGGGTAGCGGGTGCCATTGGCCTGGGTACCGGCTGCTATCGGAGCGCCCATGATCCCATTGCCCAAAGAGCTCAGGTCGTAGGCCTTGCCGCCGTAGTCGAACATGGTATAGGCGCGTACGAACCAGTCTTTGCCGCTGAGCTCGGCCCGGTGCAGGTCGTACTGCATAGCGCGTTGGGCGTAACGGCTGCTGCTCTGGAAGACTCCGTTGCTGAATGAATAACGGTACTCATAGATGGCCTTCATGCGGTCATTGATCCGCCAGTGCAGCGAAGGATTGATCCGGAAGTTACCGGCTTTGTACTGATTTCCTCCCAGGCTGAACAGGTCGCCCGGCGCATTGGCCCACAGCATTTCGGCCTCAGAATAGCCTGGAGCGTATATCCGGTAGGGTGTTCCATTATTTAACGCCGTTAATGTAGGGTTGGTAACCGTCGAACCCATATCTCCGTAACGGTTGATGGCATTCCAGCCCAGTGCGGAGCCCGTCGGGTTATTGACGGGGTCTGCTCCGGCCAGTCCACCCGAAGTAACACGTTTGATGGCCGCTTCGCTGGACGCTATAAACTCATCCGCCGTGAAGTAGTTGGCGTTTAGTTTGAAGGCCAGCCGCTCACCAAGTACCTTCGCATAGCGTACCTGTCCATCCAACAGGCTGTGACTTCCCCCCCGCACCGACACCGCCAGACCCGGTGTCTGGAAAGGATCTTTAGTATTCAGGAGGAGTACTCCGTTGATGGCATTAGATCCGTACAGGGCTGAGTTGGCTCCGTGAATAATGTCAACACTTTCCAGATCAAGCTCCGGTACGCCCATCCAGTTGCCGTAGTACAGGGAGGCCGTAGGTGAGGTCACATCCACGTAGTCGATCAGCTGCACGACGCGCTCAGCTTTGGAGCTGTTAAAGCCACGCGTACTAAAACTGGTAATCAACCAGCTCGACTGGTTCACATCTATCCCTTTATAGCGGGAGAGGCTTGAGATAAGCTCAGTACCCGGCAGGCGTTGTAGTTCAGCTCCACTGATGCGCTCAACGGTAACGGGTGTTTCCATCACCCGCTCCGCCGTACGCGAAGCCGATACAATTATTTCATTAAAGGTACCGCCGTCGCGGTGAACATCGTCACGTTGACCGCCGTCACGGTTAATACTGTCACGCTTTTGAGTAGTGTTTGGTAGAGTCTGCGCCCCTACTGGAGAGGACAAAGCCATTGCTACCCAAATAATCATTTTGTAACTTTTACGCATAGAATAAACACATGTTTCGAGCGGCGAAGTTAGGAGGTAAGCATCATTGTACCTCCAGTTTTATGAAATTGTGAAGAAAGAGCAGCAGGCTGTAAAAGAGCCACTGTGTAATTAGCTGGTGGTGAATAAGTAGTAGAAGTACCGCCCGTTCTTTATTCTGAAAGCTTTTCCAAAACAGCAAACCCTATGAAACACACTTTTATTGCACTGTCATATTTTCTAACAGCGATAACTACATCTGTATATGCCCAGGATGAGCTGTGTCAGGGACCTTATTTCAACGAGGAGCAGGGGCGTTCTTTTCTGGCAAGCCATGTTCCGCATTCTCTGGCGGAATGGCAGACCCGCTCTAAGCAGGTAAAAGACCGGGTTATTGATGGGATGGATCTGCGCACTATGCCTGCCCGACCTACCTCTGCTCCGATCATCCACAGCCGCCGGGAGATGGACGGATACACCGTAGAGAATGTAGCCTTTGAAAGTACGCCCGGTATCTATGTAACAGGCAACCTGTACCGGCCTGCTAAGAAATTAAGATCATACGCGGTGATCCTAAGCCCGCACGGTCATGGCCCTGATATGCGCTTCCATGAGCAGACCCAGAAGCGCTGCGGTACCCTGGCCCGGATGGGAGCCATTGTATTCGCTCCTGACATGATCGGGCAGGGCGACTCAAAGCAGTGTGAACACAAACTGAGCAAGGCCCTGAAGCTGCAGACCATTAACAACATCCGGACGCTGGACTTCCTGCTGTCGTTACCTGATGTGGATAAGGAGCGGGTAGCGGTAGTGGGTGAATCGGGGGGAGGTACCCAGACGTTCGTGCTCACGGCTCTGGACCCTCGGGTGAAGGTGGCAGCGCCTACAGTGATGGTATCGTCATACTTCTTTGGAGGCTGCGCCTGCGAGAGCGGCATGCCTATTCATAAGAAAGGCGACTTCCAGACCAACAACGTTGAGATAGCCGCCCTGGCCGCTCCCCGTCCGCTCCTGCTGATTTCCGACGGTGGCGACTGGACCAAGAATACCCCGGAAGTAGAGTACCCCCACATCCAGAATATCTACAGCCTCTACAACGCCAAGGACAAGGTCTCGAACGTACACCTAGCCAACGAGAAGCACGACTTCGGCCCCAACAAACGCGCAGCTATGTACCCCTTCATGGCAAAGTATCTCAAGCTGGACGAGAAGCAGGTAGACGAGAACAAGGTGCAAGTCCTGGACCGGAAAGTACTGGCGGTATTTGATGAAGCTCATCCTCGTCCGGCCAACGCGCTACAGGGAGATGAGGCGGTGCTGGGAGCATTGTAATAAAGTGATGAAGGAAAATTGTCTATCTGATGGCGTGAATCTTCCATGTTAGCCGGGGCCTAATCAGCCCACCTTTGTGATGTCAATATCGACATCACAAGGCAACCAAAAACATGGATCATCTAACCGAAACACCAGGCATCACTTTTTCAGTACCCACCCGCGACGAAGTAAGTCCCGCTAATCAGGCTATCTTCGACAATCTGCAAAGTGCTCTGGGATTCGTCCCTAATCTGTACGCCACCATTGCCTATTCTGGCAATGGCCTGGCACGGTATCTGGCGTATCAAAATACAAAAACCTCCTTATCCAACCGGGAGAAAGAAGCCATCAATCTGGTGGTGAGCCAGGTGAATGGCTGTGTGTACTGCCAAAGTGCACATACCGTCATCGGCAAGATGAACGGGTTTACCGATGAGCAGCTTCTGGATATACGCCGGGGTAAAAGCGCCAACCCCAAGCTGAACGCGCTGGTAGCTCTGGCCGCTGATGTTACAAAAAACCGGGGCTATGTATTGCCTGATCTGGTAGCCGCTTTCTTTGAGCAAGGATACACCCGTGAACACCTGGTGGACCTCATCCTTCAGATCAGCGATAAAATAGCCATGAATTATCTGCACAACCTGACCCAGGTTCCGGTAGATTTTCCCCTGGCTCCAACACTTTCTTAAATCTATTCGGTGCATCCGGCCTCTCATTGGGGCCGGATGCACCTTTCTACACTATATCATTACACATATGGCTACTGAAGTAAGATTTCCTGTTCCTCCTTTTACCGAAGAAACTGCTCTGCAAAAAGTTAAACTGGCCGAAGATGCCTGGAACTCCTGTGACCCTGAGCAGGTTTGTCTGGCCTACTCCGTTGATACGGAATGGCGCAACCGCGCGGAGTTTATAAACGGACGGGAAGAGGTTAAAAGATTTCTAAAAAGGAAGTGGGAGAAAGAACGGGACTACAAACTAAAGAAACAGTTGTGGGGTTTTCGGAATAACCGGATGGCCGTCCAGTTTGAATATGAATGGCATGATGCCGACGGGCAGTGGTACCGTAGCTATGGCAATGAGTTGTGGGAGTTTGATGAGCAGGGGCTAATGACCAAACGCTACGCCAGTATCAATGATCTACCCATTCTGGAAAATGAACAAAAGCTGCACTAATACGCTCCCTCCATGACTCACCCTACTACCTTTACGCTTATAAACAAACAGACCGGCCACCTGGCTTTCAAGTTATTTTCGTTTGATGATGGTGTCCATTTTGACCATCTGCAGCGTCTCAACTACTATTCGCTCATCTGGATAAAAGAGGGAAAGGGTACCCTTACGGCCGATTTTGCTGACTATCCGGTAAACGAGCAAATGCTCTTTGCCTTTTCACCTTATCAGCCGTTTATGCTTCAGATGGAGGGCGGAGTAAGCGGTACTGTACTCCAGTTTCATCCTGATTTTTTCTGTATCCATAAGCACCAGCAGGAAATAGCCTGCCATGGGGTGTTGTTCAACAATATCTATCAGGCGCCCTATATTTCGGTGGATGAGCAAGCCCAGCGTACATTCGAAATGGTACTTTCCCAAATCCGGGACGAGATGCAAACTCCGGCTCTGACCCACCACGACTTGTTGGTTTCGTACCTGAAGATCTTTCTGATTACAGCTACCCGTCAGAAAACAGGTCAACGGGAAGAGTCGGCGATTGAAGGGCAGGAACCTTTCATTTTAAAAAACCTAAAAAATTATATCGAAGCACATTACAAGAGTCTCCATACGGCTAGTGATTATGCCGGGCTTCTGAATATTTCGCCCAAAGCACTCGCCAAACTGGCAAAAACGCATTTCAATAAAACCCTCACGGACTTGATTGCTGAGCGTATCGTCATCGAAGCGAAGCGGGAGCTGTATCTTACCAATAAGCCTGTAAAGCAGATTGCCTGGGAACTGGGTTACGAGGATGAGTACTACTTTAGCCGCTTTTTCAAAAACAGGGCAGATGTCTCCCCCCAGCTTTACCGCGAAACCGTTGGCTTTTCAAGGGCATTAGCAGAATGAGTAGAGAATCATACAAATATAGAATGGACCTCCCTAACGAAAGGGCAGTACTTGGGTTATTCTAAAAGGCTTTTACTTTTAGACCTTCCGCAGTGTTCAATCCAGGAACAAGTATATTTGGCTAATTCAACTTAGCTATACAACGGATGAAGAAGTTCATTTTATGTCTCATCGCTTTAACGTCACTATCACTACGATCTCAGTCTCAAACAATAAGCCTGCCTGATTCTATCTATTCAGGTAAACAAGGCAGAATGCATGTGCAGGGAGTTGTGGTGGATAAAGCAAAGGGGTATGTTTACTTTTCCTTTACAGACAGGTTGGTAAAAACGGATCTATCGGGTAAGTTGATAGGCAGTGTAACCGGCTTTGTCGGACATCTTGGTGATTTGGATATTAGCGATGACGGGAAGATCTACGGTTCTTTGGAATACAAAAACGATGCAATAGGCAAGGGCATACATAAAGAGCTGGGAGTTGACACCGAGAATGAAGACGGATTTTATATTGCTATATTTGATGGATCACGGATTGTACGTCCGGACATGAATGTGGAAAAAGAAGATGTGTTACGTACAGTGTATATCCAGGAGGCTGTACATGATTATGCCGCAAAGGTGAAAGATGGTGATGAAGAAAGGCCGCATCGGTTCGCCTGTTCAGGAATTGACGGAGTGGCATTTGCTCCGGCTATCGGAAGCTCTAAGGGTACTAAGAAGTTTCTTTATGTAGCCTACGGAGTATATGGTGATACGTCAAGAACCGATAATGATAATCAGGTGATTTTAAAATACGATGTCAGTGATTGGGACCGGTATGCGCAGAAACTATCACAGGATAAGCTGCACCATTCGGGGCCGGACAAGCCATTGGAAAAATACTTTGTGAAAACAGGCAGCACTCGGTATGGCATCCAGAATCTGGCTTATGACCCATCTACCGGAAATCTTTTTGCGGCAGTGTACCAGGGATCGAAAACTCAGTTTCCTAATTATGACTTGTTTGTCATTGATGGCAAGAAGGAGCCAGTCAAAGGGTATGTAACGTCTGACAATAAAAAAGTGGAGGTGAAAACACTCTCTTTGCTGAACGCAGGTCCCAAAGATCCGGCATCAGGCATTCGGGGCTGGCATTTTAAATGGGGAGCTACCGGTCTATGTCCTTTGGGCGATGGACTATTTTATATGTCTCATAACAGCAAGGATAAAGACGGACAGCAACAGAGTACTGTCTATAAGTACAAATGGGTAGGGGATAATCAACGTGCATTTAAATTGGTGAAATAAATGCTCTGTCTAAAGTACCTCAGTAGGAGCCTACATAGAAAAAGGCGGCCCATTGGACCGCCTTTTTCTATGTAGTAATCTGGTAATTATAAGCCAAGCTCCTTAAGTACCTGAGATACTTTCTCAGCGGCTTCTTTGAACTCGATGGCTGAGTATACTTTCAGACCTGACTCGTTGATGATGCGAGCTCCTTCTTCGGCGTTAGTACCCTGCAGACGAACAATGATCGGTACAGGTATTTCACCAATTGCTTTGTAGGCTTCTACCACCCCGGCGGCTACGCGGTCGCAACGTACGATACCTCCGAAGATGTTGATTAGGATAGCTTTTACGTTAGGATCTTTCAGGATGATACGGAAACCGGCTTCTACGGTTTTGGCGTTAGCTCCACCTCCTACGTCCAGGAAGTTGGCAGGCTCACCACCCGACAGTTTGATGATATCCATGGTAGCCATCGCCAGACCCGCACCGTTTACCATACAGCCTACGTTACCGTCCAGTTTGACGTAGTTGAGGTTGCTGGCGCCTGCTTCTACTTCCAGAGGATCTTCCTCGTTGGTATCACGCATTTCGGCCAGCTCAGAGTGACGGAACAGAGCGTTGTCGTCCAGGTTTACCTTGGCATCTACCGCCAGGATCTTATTGTCAGATGTTTTCAAAACCGGGTTGATCTCGAACATCGACGAATCACTTTCAATGTATGCTTTGTAAAGAGCCGATACGAACTTCACCATCTCCTTGAAAGCATCACCTTCCAGCCCCAATGCAAAAGCAATTTTGCGGGCCTGGAAGCCCTGCAGGCCTACGGTTGGGTCAATCCACTCCTTCATAATTTTCTCGGGAGTGTGCTCAGCTACTTCTTCTATATCCATACCTCCTTCGGTAGAGGCCATGATCACGTTGCAGTTCTTGGCACGGTCAAGCAGAATAGACAGGTAGAACTCCTTGGGCTCACTGGCGCCAGGGTAGTATACGTCTTCCGCTATAAGTACTTTATTAACACGCTTCCCTTCGGGACCCGTCTGGTGTGTAACAAGTACCTTTCCCAGAATATTCTTTGAAATAGTACGTACGTCCTCAACCGATTTGGCAAGGGCTACCCCACGTTGTTCGCTACCAACTATTTTACCCTTACCGCGTCCACCCGCGTGAATCTGCGACTTTACCACGTACCATTTGGTACCGGTCTGCGAGCTAAGCTCACGGGCCACTTCTACGGCTTTATCGGGCGTATCAGCCACGACTCCTTCCTGGATACGTACGCCGTATTTCTTTAAGATGCTTTTGGCTTGGTATTCGTGAATATTCATGAGTGTTATAGTAAATTGGTATTTTCACGGCAAATTAACGAATTATTCAAAACGGCAGGTAGTTTTGCAAAGCTTTTGTCGAGAAAGCCTTTGCCGACCCATAAACAAAAGCCGGCACAACTGATTTATTAAAGGGAAACCTGATGATAACGAGCCTATAAAGAGGCGGGTCCTTCGGGTTTGACTGATAACCTAATAGGAGCACTTATACGCTTCTGATATCGCGGCGGCGATACGCTTACTATTATTTGACTATGACCTTACTCCAAGCCAACGGAATAGCCCGTAAATACGGTGAATTGCAAGTATTAAAAGGAATAGATCTGGAAATCCGGAAAGGAGAGATTGTCGCTATTGTGGGGGCTTCGGGAGCCGGTAAAAGTACTCTGCTGCATATTATAGGTACGTTGGACCGTCCGGATAAAGGTTCTGTTATGATACAGGGAACGGATGTGTCATCGCTGAATGACAAGTCGCTGGCCCTGTTCCGAAACGAGCGAATTGGCTTTGTTTTCCAGTTTCACAACCTGTTAGCTGAATTTACAGCGTTAGAAAACGTCTCTATGCCCGCATTTATAGGGGGGAAGGAGAGTGAGGATGCTATCAAAAAGCGGGCAACCGACCTATTGAAGCTTCTGGGACTACCTGACCGGATGGATCACTTACCCTCCCAATTGTCGGGTGGAGAGCAGCAGCGGGTGGCCGTAGCGAGGGCCCTGATGAATCGTCCGGCTATAGTACTGGCCGACGAACCCAGCGGTAACCTGGATTCCAAAAATGCCGAAGACCTGCACCGCCTGTTTTTCCGGCTACGCGATGAACTGGATCAGACCTTTGTCATCGTGACCCATAATGAGCACCTGGCCGAAATGGCTGACCGCCGCCTGACCATGCGGGACGGGCTCATGGAAGGGGAGATTCCCAATAATTAGAATATTGACAAACCACTTAGCGAAGTAAGCCGCTCCAGAGCCAGCATACCCAGGGCTGAGTTACCTTTCCTGTTGAGACGGGGGCTCCATACCGCTACGCTGTACTGACCAGGATGGATGGCTACAATACCTCCGCCGACCCCACTCTTACCGGGCAAGCCTACCTTGAACGAAAATTCACCGGCTTCGTCGTAAAACCCGCAGGTCTGCATGATGGCGTTGACACGCTTGGTATGGCTGCGGGATAGGATCCGCTCTCCCGTATCGACTAGTTTCCCACCGTTGGCGTACAGGAGGAAGGTACGTGACAGCTCGGCACAGCTCATCTCAGTGGAGCACATGTGGAAGTACAGGTCCAGTACGGTATCTATATCATTATCAACATTGCCGAATGACTTCATCAGGTTCAGGAGGGCCGCGTTGCGGTAGCCCCAGTCTTTTTCGGACTGCGCCACCTGGTAGTTATAATGAATATCGGCACTACCGGCCAGCTTTCTGACAAAGTGCAGGAAGTCTTTCTTAGGGTCTGACAGGTGGCTCACCAGGATATCAGCAATAACCAGGGCACCGGAGTTGATCAGTGGGTTACGGGGCTTACCGTTCTCAACTTCAAGCAGCGTCAGGGAGTTGAATGCGCTACCAGAGGGCTCAACGCCAACCCGGTCCCATACCTTGTCTCCAATCAATGAAATGGCCAGAGTCAGAGTAAGTACCTTGGTAATACTCTGCAACGAAAACTTCTCGTCGCTATCACCAATCGAGTAGCTTTCTCCATCAAGCCGGCACAGATGCATACCAAATTTAGCTGGGTCTACCTTGGCTAGTTCAGGGATGTACTGTGCCACCTGTCCCTCGGGCTCCTCCTTCGCAATGGCTTCTTGTATCTCTTCCAGTATTGATCCAAAATGTATCACATCAATATCGTCGTTAATCGGCAGGGGATTCATTGGTACTTAAAAAATGAAAATGTAATGCGCTGAACTAGCAGGAAACCTATCTGATGTAAACAGACCTAAATGAGTTCTTGGCTCCAAAAGTAGGCGAATTTTACTTTTTTGAGACTTATATACCAATAAAAAGAGCCGCCTGATTGTTCAGACGGCTCTTGCTATAAAGTATAAAGCTTAGTACTACCAGAATAGCTGTGCTTTGGCTACGGCATTGGGACGCTCCTGTATATTGAGTATCTGAAGCAACTGATTGGCCTGAGCGGGCTTGGTACCTGTCATCCGCAAAGTACCCTTTTCATCAATCACCCATACATTAAAGCGCTCGGGCTGGTAGTGTAGTTTGTGCTGAAGGTATGTACGGTCAGCTTTGCTCAGGCGGGTAGGGATTAGTACTACAACCATTTTCTCCTGATGCAGGGTTTGTATATAGGGGTGCAAGGCATCCAGTTGTTGCTTGACCAGGTGCTGCTGCTCTTCGGGAGCATAGACGATGATCAGCTTTTCATTCCATACCTGCTTTTGTTCAAGGAAGGCCGGAAGAGACGCCCGCTGTGCCATTGTACTGTTTCCTAACGCTATCAGGGCAATAACCAGGGCTGCCAGACTTTTTCGTACCATCGCTCTACGCATATCAGTATTACTATAATGTTATCTCAATATTAAATTATTGTTAAGAATAACATAAACTGGTACTAAAAGCAAATAGTTTGGGAAGAATTTTGTAAGGGAAGGTCAGAAGGGGTACAAATAAAAAAGCACGGGCCATGGCCCGTGCTTTTTGCTATGAATAGGTGCAGGATTACATCATGCCACCCATGCCACCACCGTGAGGCATAGAAGGAGCATTGCTCTCCTCAGGCTCATCAGCAATCACACACTCCGTTGTCAGCAATAAGCCAGCAATTGAAGCAGCGTTTTCTAGGGCCAGACGAGTTACTTTCTTAGGATCAATGATACCTGCTTCCAGCAAGTCCTCGAAGGTATTGTCCTTGGCATTGTAGCCATAAGAACCTGTTCCTTCTTTCACTTTCTGGATCACTACGGAGCCTTCACCGCCTGAGTTGGCAACAATGGTACGCAGAGGTGCTTCGATAGCAACCCGAATTATGTTGATACCGGTTGTCTCATCTTCGTTTCTGCCTTTCAGATCATTCAGAGAAGCAGCAGCACGAATCAGCGCTACACCACCACCAGCTACCACACCTTCTTCAACGGCGGCGCGGGTTGCGTGCAGAGCATCGTCAACGCGGTCTTTCTTTTCTTTCATTTCTACTTCGGTAGCAGCACCGATGTACAGGATAGCTACACCACCTGACAGCTTAGCCAGACGCTCCTGCAGCTTCTCACGATCGTAGTCAGATGTCGTATTCTCGATCTGAGCTTTGATCTGGTTTACACGACCCTGAATATCTTCTGAGCTACCGCTACCGTTAACGATAGTAGTGTTGTCTTTGTCGATGATCAGTTTTTCGCTGGTACCGAGGTAGTCAAGCGTAGCGTTTTCCAATTTGAAACCGCGCTCTTCGCTGATAACAGTACCACCGGTCAGGATAGCGATGTCTTCCAGCATAGCCTTACGACGATCACCAAAGCCAGGAGCTTTAACGGCAGCCACTTTCAAGGCACCACGGATCTTGTTAACTACCAGAGTAGCCAGGGCCTCACCGTCAACGTCTTCAGCGATGATCAGCAGAGGACGGCCAGTCTGAGCTACCTGCTCCAATACCGGAAGAAGTTCTTTCATAGAAGATACTTTCTTCTCAGAGATGAGAATGAAAGGACGCTCCATTTCAACTTCCATTTTCTCGGTGTTGGTTACGAAGTAAGGCGACAGGTAACCGCGGTCAAACTGCATACCTTCTACAGTCTTTACTTCGGTTTCGGTACCACGAGCTTCTTCCACTGTGATAACACCCTCTTTACCTACTTTCTCCATAGCCTGAGCGATCATCTGACCGATCTCCTCGTCATGGTTGGCAGAGATGGTAGCCACCTGGGCGATCTCTCTGGAAGTAGAGATATTTTTCTTTTGGTTTTCGAGGTCTTTTACGATAGTCGCAACAGCTTTCTCAATACCACGCTTCAGGTCCATTGGGTTGGCACCGGCGGCTACGTTCTTTACACCAATGGTGTAGATGGCCTGAGCCAGTACTGTAGCAGTAGTAGTACCATCACCAGCCTGATCAGCTGTCTTGGAAGCAACTTCTTTTACCAACTGAGCACCCATGTTCTCCATGGCGTCCTTCAGTTCAATTTCTTTAGCTACAGTCACACCATCCTTAGTAATGGTAGGTGAGCCGAATTTCTTATCAATAACTACGTTGCGACCACGGGGACCGAGAGTTACCTTCACGGCATCAGCAAGGGTGTCAACACCACGCTTAATTTTGTCGCGGGCTTCTACATCGAAAAATATCTTCTTAGACATACTTGTAAATGTTAAAAAATGTTAGTGTTTGAACTGGATAGTAACAAAAAATGCGGGAATCCCGTCAATCTTAGCCGATGATGGCATAGATGTCAGATTCACGCATAATGAGGCAGTCCTTACCGTCAACGGCAAGCTCAGTGCCGGAGTACTTTCCGTAAAGAACGGTATCACCAACTTTCACAGACATTGGCTCGTCTTTCTTACCAGGACCTACTGCGATTACAGTTCCGCGCTGTGGTTTTTCTTTGGCGGTATCAGGGATAATGATACCGAACGCTGTTTTTTCTTCGGCTGGTGCAGGTTCTACCAGAACCCGATCCGCTAAGGGTTGTACGTTCACTTGTACTTCTGTTACAGTTGACATAGGTATAAAACGTTTTTATGGTTGTCAGTAATGTATTTGACAACCTCAGTGCTACATAAGTTGTGCCAGCCGCTTTTTCTGTCATTTTTTCAGAATTAAACTGACAGTTTTGACTATTTGTGATTTTAAAAGAATAAAAGCAAGGTATAATGAACAATCGTAAAAGAACGTTTGGCGTTTATAAAAATAATGTTATATTTTCATCATTAACCTTTTCGTATGTGTTATGACAAAGCTTCATGGTGACTGGTTGACAGAAGGAATATTGGATTTCGAGTATAAAAAATATGTCTTACTGGCATACTTACAGCACGTACAGAGTCAGTTTACGGAGCACCGGTTGTTTCCGTACCTGCCAGAACTGCGGAGCCATTATGAGAGTAGCCTCCATTTTAAAGAGAAGAAAAAGAGTATAAAGTCATCATTTCCTAAAAAGCTGACAGGCGTAGACCTGAAAAAGCTCCGACTGCAGTACGAGGAAATGTATAAAGACGATGATTATCTGTCAGAATTAAACGGCATTCTGGAATTTGCCATTCCACGCTTTTCGACTGCCCTGTCAGAGGGGCAGGAGCGGTTCCAGGAGGTGGAGGCCGATCTGACCTTCGCACCCGTTGGCATCATCCCACTTCGTACCGAAGAAGGATACCTGTTTATTCACCGGTCCTCTCAGCACGAAACGGCGATATTCCGCTACCAGCTGGCCCTGTACGACTCCGGCAGGCAGCGCTATATCCATACCTTCTGGGTGGACTCCGTAACTAAGGGGATAGGTACTACCTTTGAAAACCTGAAAGTGGAGCTGGCCCGGAAGTACCGCTCACTGCCCAACCCGGCAACCTACATGGTCGAGAGCCGGCACGACTATCCGCTGCACGAGACCCTGCTGCCTGTAGCCAAGCAACTAGTGGTACGGCACCTGGGGGCAGCCTAGTCCGGCGTCTTAGCTATAAAAGCAGAAGGCCAGCCCCAATGGGCTGGCCTTCTTACTTGTTACCAGTATAGTTCGTCTTATTGCGCGCTGTCAACCGGAGCCGGAGCAGCTGGTGTAGTAGTCGCATTAGGTACAGGAGCTACGCTACCTCCGGGAAGTGTGGTGTTCTGAGCGCGGTCAACGTTGATACTGTTGATACCTTCGCCCGCCTGTGAGCCATCACCTACCAAAATATATGAAACCAGGGAGACGAGCATAATAGCGCCAGCCAGTCCCCAGGTGATCTGCTCGAGCAGATCGGTTGTTTTCTTTACACCAAACATTTGAGAAGAGCCCATTCCGCCGAATTCGCTGGAAAGACCGCCTCCTTTTGAGTTTTGTATCAACACCACGAGAATCAACAACACAGCGATAATCGCAACTAAAATTACAAGAGCCAGATACATGCGTTTACGTTAAAATAAAAAGGTGAATGATTGAAAATTATTAATATAGTACGTTGGATTTATTCTTACAGTGAGGTCTTGAAAAGCAAAGGGTTAGCTTACTTGTCCGTCATCAACTCGTTAATTTTTTCCGCAAAGTAATCCTTTTTTTCTGGGTTTTTCAAAACAAGTTTCTGGTATACGTCGATAGCCTTGTCAATTTTGCCCTGTCGTACCAGAATCTTCGCCATTGATTCGGTGGCCAGACAGTCCAGAGTAGCTGCCTGTGTGCGGGTTGTCAGATCTTCCGGTTCGGTTTTATCTTCCAGATTTATTCGAATAGGTCCAATACGGGGGTCATTCTGAATAAATCGTTCGATCAGTTCCTGCTGCTGACGGCGGCTATTATCACGTGGTTCGGCTGAGGGCAGGAGTTCAATCGTCGGCAGTGGAGCTACTTTCAGCCGCTTGTAGGTTAGTTCGTCTTCAATGACCTTCTCAGTGACTACGGTATCGTCCACCGGAAGTGGTGTTATCGCGGCTGCCTGGCTCTCTTTGTCGGTAGTAGCGTCGGCAGTAGAGTTAAAACGATCTTCGAAGCGAATGAGGGATATAGGTTTTTCCAGCCCATACGGAGCGGCTTTATCACGAGACTCGTTCCGGCCGTAAGGCAGGTCAGACAGGCGGCCAAGCAACGACTGCGACCATTCAAATTCATTCTCCACCATTCGGCGCAAGGCGCTCCGGTTTAGCGCGTATACCGCCGCACGGGGTACTACTTCGGACAGTGAGTAGGATGATTTCTGGGAGGATGCCTTGGCCAGTAGCGCGTAGGAAATCTGGCAGTACGGGTAGGCTTTTACGGTTGCTTCCAGCCGTGCTATATCCGCAGGGCTGGTATCAGCCGGACTCATGACCCAATACGAAAAGGTTTCTCTATCTACAGTACTCATATCAAAAGGAGGCAAATGTGTCAGAAGTATTCAATGAAATTACAACAAAGACGTGCAATTTACCAATCTGCCGCCGATTTATTAAAAATATTCTGAACAATCTGATCCAGGATCGTGGGCAGTAAACGCGCCTCGTTTTGATTGAGCGTCTGACTCTGCGGGAAGTCAGCATAGAAGGTAAAAGCCTGGTCGAAGTTCTTCGTCTCATCCAGGGTATTCACGAACCGGACCTGTACCGTCACGTTCAGGCGGTTAAAGCCGGCCTGGTCGTTGGCAGTGGGGGCTACGGGTACTACATCATAGCCTGTAACGGTGCCTTCCAGCAGCAGGTCTCCTCCCGAGGGAAGCAGGGTAAGGTTGGTATTTCGCTGAAAATATTCTTTGATTTTTTCAGTTAGCAGCAGGGGCAGGTTGGATGGACCACCGGCTGTACCCATGTTAAAGTTATTAACAGTGAACGTCTTAATATCCGGAGACAGACTGGTACCCGTAAAGGAGTAAATCCCGCAGCCACTTAGCAGGGACAGGACCAGGCAGCAGGTGAGTGTGATACCCATACTGCGGTATCTATGTAATGAACGTAAAACAGGTAACTGCCTCATTGATAGGGGAGAATCTTATGTCAGGTGTTATACAACACCATTTTACTCTTCAATATTGTACTGTTTGATCTTCCGGTAAAGGGTCCGTTCAGAAATACCCAGTGCCTGAGCCGCATATTTGCGCTTATTATTATTCTTGCGCAGGGCCTTGATGATCATTTCCTTTTCTTTCTCTTCCAGCGAAAGTGATTCGTCCTCCTCGGTCTCGTGGATCACGTCCTCAATCTCACTACGGGCGTCGGAGTACCGATCCAGGTCTACCGTGCGGGGAGGGGGAGGAGAGAGCAGTCTGGGTGTTTCGACCGGTGGCGTGTTAACCAGGCTGTCTGGGGCGCTCAGGGTACTGAACAGCTCTTTGTGGTCATTCAGGATATCGCCGCCGTAATGCTCGTTCTGCAGTACTTCCCGGACCAGTTTCTTTAGCTCGTTTACATCCCGGCGCATATCAAAGAGTACCTTGTAGAGTAGTTCGCGCTCCGAAAAAGATGTCGTGCTTTCGTCTCCGGCTCCCAATGGTACCAAAGCCCGACGGCTCGAGTTCTGAACCGGATGGAGATAGCGGTGCAGGGTTTCGGCAGTAATCTGGGTGTCGTTGTTCGTTTCCAGAATGGTAATCTGTTCCGCGATGTTCTTGAGCTGACGGATATTACCCGGAAACTCGTAGGCCATCAGCATTTCCCGGGCGTCGGCAGTCAGGCGGACGGGCTTGGTACGGTAGCGCTCAGCAAAGTCGTTGGTAAATTTGCGGAATAGCATCAGTACATCTTCACCCCGCTCACGCAGGGGTGGTACAAAGATGGGTACAGTATTGAGCCGGTAGTAAAGGTCCTCCCTGAATTTGCCATTGTTTACAGCCTCGCGCAGATTTACGTTGGTAGCTGCTACTACCCGCACATCGGTCTTCATGACCTTCGACGAACCCACCCGAATATACTCTCCATTTTCGAGTACCCGTAGCAGACGAGCCTGGGTACCTACGGGCATTTCACCGATTTCATCCAGAAAAATAGTACCTCCGTTGGTGGTTTCAAAGTATCCCTTACGCGCATCCAGGGCTCCGGTAAAAGCTCCCTTTTCGTGACCAAACAACTCGGAGTCAATGGTGCCTTCGGGAATAGCTCCACAGTTGATGGCAATAAAAGGACCATGTTTGCGAGAGCTCAGGCTATGGATAATCTTGGAGAATGACTCTTTACCACTACCACTCTCCCCGGTAATAAGTACCGTGAGATCGGTGGCAGCTACCTGTATGGCTACATTGATAGCGTAATTGAGTCCCGGCGAGTTACCAATAATCCCGAACCGGTTCTTTATGGCTTGAATTTCGTTTATATTCATGTAATCATCCTTAAAGAATAGCCCGAATGGGTTATTCTGCTAGTACTTTCTCTGCTACGAATACACGTACCCAAACCTCGTGCAGGAAAGCTATATAAATCTTTACCGGACCCAGTGGCTTTATGCCTGAGTCCGGAATTTAATACTTATTAGACAGTCGCCAGTTCAACCGCATGGCCAATCAGCGTAGCGGCGGTACATTCCGTAACCAGTACATAAGCGTAATCTCCTTTTCTGAAGTTTTCCTTCGAGAATACGACTACTTTATTCTGATCATTGCGGCCCTGCAGTTGCTCATTCGAGCGCTTGGAGGTACCTTCTACCAGTACTTTGTGTACCTTGCCCACAGCCCGTTGATTACGTTCCAGGGATAGTTTCTGCTGGAGAGCGATGATCTCGCTGAGCCGGCGCTTCTTGATGTCTTCCGGTACATCGTCGACTAGTTTTTTAGCGGCAGGAGTACCCGGGCGCTCCGAGTAGGCAAACATGTACCCATAGTCGTAGCGGGCATACTCCATCAGAGTAAGTGTATCCTGGTGCTCTTCTTCGGTTTCGGAGCAGAAGCCCGAAATCATGTCGTGGGATATGCCACAGTCGTCACCCAGTATGGCGCGGATGCGGTCGATCTTCTGGATGTACCACTCCCGGTCGTAGGTACGGTTCATCAGTTGCAGGATGCGGCTGTTGCCACTCTGTGCCGGCAGGTGGATGTAGTTACAGATATTGTCGTACTTCTTCATAGTGTACAGTACTTCATCCGTAATATCCTTGGGGTGCGAGGTACTGAAGCGTACACGCAGGTCGGGACTTACCAGGGCTACCTGCTCGAGTAATTGGGCAAAGTTGACGTGCTCGGTGCCATCGGCGCTGGTCCACTTGTAGCTGTCAACATTCTGTCCCAGCAGGGTTACCTCACGATACCCGTCACGGAACAGGTCAAGAGCCTCTTTGATGATAGAGTGGGCATCGCGGCTGCGCTCACGGCCCCGGGTATAGGGTACTACGCAGAAGCTGCACATGTTGTCACAGCCACGCATAATGGAGATAAATGCAGTAACACCGTTAGAATTGAGGCGGATGGGAGAGATATCCGCATAAGTTTCCTCACGCGACAGGAACACGTTAACGCCTTTCTGGCCGGTTTCGGCTTCTTCTACCAGGCGGGGCAGGTCGCGGTAAGCGTCTGGTCCCGTCACGATATCCACCATCTTTTCCTCTTCCAAAAACTTAGCCTTCAGGCGCTCGGCCATACAGCCCAGTACACCGATGAGCATGCCCGGCCTCTTCTTCTTAAGGGCATTGAGGTGCTGCAGACGGTTACGTACCTTTTGCTCGGCATTATCACGGATGGCACAGGTATTCAGAAATATCAGGTCGGCTTCGTCCTCTGATGAGGTAGTAGCAAAGCCCGCGTTACGCATCACCGATGCCACTATCTCGCTATCCGAGAAGTTCATCTGACAGCCGTAGCTTTCGATGAACAAACGTTTTTTATTCAAAGGAGCCGGTTCATTTTCAGAAACCTTTACAATTTCGCACGCTTCTTTATCGGCTTCGGTCAGTATTTTTAATGTTTCGGTGATTCGTTGTTCCATATCAAAAGTCAACAGTAATCTATAAGCGGTAGGGAACCGTAATTAATCAGAATTAAAAATTATATAAACACCTAATCGTATGAGTGGGGCTGCTGAGGTATATAAGGACCTCTTGCTCATTAAATCAAGTCGCAAAGGTACTAATTATTGTGATAGTACTGACAAAGTGGCAGAGCGACTTCACGTAAAATTTATCAAGAAAGAAGACTAGAAGGGGTAGCCAACGCCCAGGTTAAGATTCAGGAAATTGGTCTGTCGGGTGTCAAACAGCCGGCGGCGGTTCAGGTCGTCCAGCACAAACTCCTTGAGGTAGGGGTCGTATACCTTCACGCCAAAGTCAAACCGCAGTACAAAGTAGGAGAAGTCATAGCGGATACCGAAGCCGGTCCCTACGGCTATTTCGCTGGTAAAGGTACGCCAGTCGAAGTCGCCGGGTGAATCAGAGCTGGCTCGTGGGAAGTTCCAGACATTACCCGCATCTATAAAGAGGGCGTAGTTGAGATTACCGAAAAATTCGGCCAGAAATCCCCGGTACTCCAGGTTACCTTCCAGCAGGAGTTCTCCCGGTGCCTCTACCGACAGGTTGCTGGATGTAATACGGGGGCGCGTAGAACCCGGACCCAGACGGCGTGGGAGCCACGCCCGGATGCTGTTGGAGCCCCCCGCGAAGAAGTACTTCTCATATGGAGGTACCGAGCTGACCCCGTAGCTGTGTACACTGCCGGTGTTGACCCGGGCTACAAATGAGGCACGGGAGTTGACCGGCCAGTAGCGGCGGTAGTCGGCGTTCAGACGGATGTACTGGAAGAACTGCAGATCACCAAACAGGTTCTGAATCAACTTTTGCTGGCCGGGAAATATACCCAACGTGGTACCTCCCGACTCCACCGCCAGGCGTAGGTACTGTGCTTTGGTGGGTATGCCCAGCAGCGTATTGGTATTATAGACATATGAAAAGTTAATATCTGACACGAATGATTTCCGGAAGCTGTTGATCAGGTTGTTGCCCTGTAGCTGTAGTGTGTCCAGCAGGTTGCGGAAGCTGGGATTCAGGCGGCTGGTGTTGATGATGTTCAGGTCAATGATCGACAGATTGTAAAAGCGGGTCAGGGACGGTTGCAGGGAGTACGTCAACGCTGACTTGACACTGGTACGGGTATACTCGGGTCGATTGACATAGTTATAACCAGCACTGACCTGCGTAGTCGGACTAAACTTACCTAACTGATAGCGGATACCACCAATGGGAGCCAATAACTGCGGAAACTGCAGCGAAGAGCTGAGGCTGAACTCCTGACTGCGGTACAGGCGGGCGTCACTAAAACCGGTTACAGCTTCGATACCCCCGCGCAGGTTAACCTCAAAGTTTTCCAGACCACTAAACACGTTTCGTATCTTGTAGGACAGGTTAGCAAAGGGACCGGGCGTTTGCTGGATTTGAATGACGTTAAGTCCCAGATCCGCTGATAGCTGATATTTGTCTAGCGGTATGGCCCGGAAGTGACCATGCAGGCGGTTGCCGGTTGAGTCAAAGCCGTAGTTGACAAAGCGGAACTGATCCATCAGCGACAACTGACGCTGGGTAAGCCGCTCGTCCTCCTGGCTGTACAGTTGTCCGGGGCGAATGCGAATCTTACTGTTCAGAATGCGGGGCGAAAATCTCCTGCCCGTAAATATGTAGTTGATGCCGTTCCAGGTAGTGGAGTCTTTCCGGAACAACGTATCGGGCAGCGCGGCGGGAGGGAGTACCTCAAAAGTAACCGACTCTACGGTATAGGCTGTGTGCCTGGCCTGGCTCTGCCCCGGTTGCGCGGGCGGGTTATTCACCCGTACCAGTATATCGACTACCTTATGGGAGCTATCGGGGGAGCTGATGGTATCATTGACAAGAAACGAAACGTACTGGCGCGAAAATCCGTAGTAGCCATTGTTGCGCAGAAGCGTCTCAATACGAATACGTTCCGCCTCAAACGCATCTCCGTCATACCTTTGGAGGGGCTTCAGTTCAGCCTGTTTCTTCGTATTCTGGAGTAAACTATCAATGTTAGAATCCCTAACCTGATAAGATATGGTGCGCAGGTGGGTAGGACGGTTCTCCTGTACATGATAGTCTACCTTGATACGCTGGAAGATGGTGTCGGTCTTAAAATTTACACTAGCGTTATAAAAGCCGTTGTTGAACAGGTAGTTGCGCATCTTATCGGCGTTGCGGGCGGCTTCGTTCTCATCGAAGTACACAGGCGCTTCCCCCAGTACCCGCATCATGAAGTTACCTTCTTCCACCTTGCGCCGGGCTTTCTCTATTCGTTTGCCGTATTTACGCTGTATTCTTTTCAATTTGTCCAGATCATCGGCGTAGAGTGCGGCCTTTTGCTGGTATTCTTGGGTGATCTCACTTAATTTGCGTTGCTTTTCCTCCCGGTTATAGGCCACCTGCCCCACCTGGTAGAGGGCCAGGTACGGAAATATAGGCAGTCCCAGGAAACGTCGGTTGGCTTTTTGAGGAATCAGAGCTTCCAGCTCATCATCTTTGATAACCTTATTTCCCTTAATGGTGGAAATACCTAACAGGTAACGTCTGGATTCGGTAACGGATTGAGGGGCACAGCCTGACAACCCCGACAGAAACAGGGCCATAAGGCATATCAGTATTACACAACGCTTGGTATTCAATGCTATCTAAGAATCAGATCAAGTATATAAATTCGCTGCAAATTAAGAAGTATCGTCAGCAGCACCAATCCTTCGTGGTAGAAGGAGCCAAAAGTGTCGTAGAATTACTGGCTTCAGACTACGAAGTTGAGACCATCTGGGCCACCAAGGAGTTTCTGCAACAACACCAGGGCACCCTGGCAATTAGTCAGGTATCCATTGAGACCGTCACTCTTTCTGAACTCGAAAAGCTGGGATCATTCCAGAGCAATGACTCCTGCCTGGCCGTAGCTAAAACAAAGGAGAACCGGTTTTTGTCTGCCGATCCGGGCGAATATGTCCTGCTTCTGGACGATGTTCGTGATCCGGGCAACTTAGGTACCATTCTGCGGATCGCCGACTGGTACGGCATCACCAAGGTTATCTGCTCCGAAAGTACTACCGATCTGTACAATCCCAAGGTAGTAGCCGCCAGCAAGGGCTCCTTTACCCGCATCGATACCTACTACACCGATCTGCCCGATTTTCTGAGCCAGCATGGGGCCGGAGCCGCCGTGGTGGGGGCTTTTCTGGAAGGCGAGTCGCTGTATGACTTCCGGTACCCGACGCAGGGAGGGTACCTGGTAATGGGCAACGAGTCTCAGGGAATCGGTGAAGCCGTAGGCGCATACGTCACCCATAAAGTGACGATTCCGCGCTTTGGTGGCGCGGAATCGCTCAATGTAGGCATTGCTACAGCCGTTATTTGTGATAACCTGCGCCGACAATTACACAAAGGTTGAGACAGCGGCTTCTTCGGTTAGCTTTTCGGCATTCTCCTTGCCGAGGTAGCTGTCGATCACGTAGTGAGCCAGGTACAGGACTGGTGTGGCCAATATGGCGACAACTCCTTTATAGAGGTAGTTAATAACTCCTACCGATAGTACCTGCTGAATGCTCCAGTTACCAAATACGAAGAAGGCGATGCCGAGTACCACAAAGCTATCAATCAGCTGGGAAAACAGGGTAGATCCGGTGGCGCGCAGCCAGATGTGCTTGGGGCCGGTACGCTTACGGAGCCAGCTGAAAATAGAGATGTCAAGCAACTGCCCCAGCAGAAACGCGACGATGGAGCCAATCATGATACCCATCCCCTGACGGAATATGCGGGAAAAGGCCGAATTGATGTTGAATGCGTTGCCTGCATCATCCACATTGTTGACATCCAGCCAGAACTGAGCCGGGGGCAACAGGGTAGCCATGTAGATGACTGTGAATAGGTACACAATGAAGCCGGCCGTGAGAAAAGAAATCCGGCGAACGCCCTTTCGTCCGAAGTACTCATTGATGATGTCAGTACTCAAAAACACGATGGGCCAGGTAACCACCCCCGCGGTCATATTAAAGTCATACAACTGTCCACCGACGGGTATCTGGGAAGGAGCAATTCCCAGCAGGTCTTCCACCGAAAATATCTTGGCTCCGATAATCTCGGCAATTAGGGTGTTGGTAAGGAATAAGCCACATAGAAACAGAAACAGACGTTGCCGTTTTTTTTCATAGAGGGAGTGCTGTTCCATTGCTGAAAGAAAGGGATAAATGGGAAGTGTGATGAATAATGCAATTTATAAAACTTCCACATACAAAAAGCGGCCCGACTGTAGGTCCGGGCCGCTTTTTGTATCAGGCTGTTACTTCTTCTAGAGTTCGGGACGAATGGATACGCCGGGAGTCGAGGAAGATTTCTATTTTGTCCATGGCCTGGTTTAGTTCATCGGCCGTTGGCAGGAATACAATCCGGAAATGGTCGTCGCGGAAGTAGTTGAATCCGGTACCTGATACGACCAGTACTTTTTGCTCACTTAGTAGCTCATACACAAACTGGTCGTCGTTCCTGAAATCAAATTTTTTGAGGTTGATCCGTGGGAACAGGTACAAAGCGCCCTTTGGCTTTACGCAGGTTATACCCGGTATGGCCGTAAGCCTCTCGTACACCAGACTCATCTGCTTATGTAGCCTGCCAGTAGGTAGTACCAAGTCCTTGATACTCTGGTAGCCCCCCAGGGCCGTCTGTATGGCAAACTGCGTAGGTACATTGGCACAAAGGCGGGCACTGGCCAGAAACAGGATACCTTCTATATAGGATTTAGCGCGTTGCTTGGCACCACTTAGGATCATCCATCCCCCGCGGAAGCCGGCCGCCCGGTAGTTTTTGGATAAACCACCAAAGGTCACACAAAGGGTATCGTGTACCATAGTTGCCATGGGGTAATGTACGGCTCCATCGTAGAGGATCTTGTCGTAGATCTCGTCTGAAAACACAATCAGGTTATGCTCTTCGGCAATGCGAGCTATACGTTCCAGGATGGCCTTATCGTATACCGCACCGGTTGGGTTGTTCGGGTTGATTAGTACCAGTCCACGTGTTTTTGGAGTAATTTTGCTTTCGAGATCATCCAGATCAGGATTCCAGTCCGACTCTTCGTCACAGATGTAGTGAACAGGCTTACCACCGCTCAACGCTACCGAGGTAGTCCAGAGGGGGTAGTCAGGCGAAGGTACCAGGATCTCGTCGCCCGGGTTGAGCAGGGCCTGCATGGATAGCAGGATCAGTTCGCTGACGCCATTCCCGATAAAAATATCGTTGATTTCGACATCCGGTATACCCAGTGTCTGCGTGTAGTGCATCACCGCCTTCCGGGCCGGAAACAAGCCCCGCGAGTCGGCATAGCCCTGCGCGTTACGGATGTTCATGATAATGTCGTGAACGATCTCGTCGGGCGCGTCAAAACCAAACGGAGCCGGATTGCCAATATTCAGATTGATAACTTTATAGCCCTGGCTTTCCAGTTCCAGTGCCTTCTGATATACAGGTCCTCTGATGTCGTATTTAAGGTGGTCAAGTCGGTGACTTTTCAAAAAATCCATACGTACGCGGGAATAGTTAATGCTTACCTGAAGCTTAGCAAATAAAACCTCTGCCAAGCAGTCATACTGCTATAAGCAAAGGTAGGGAATTTGGAGAGAATGGAAGGTATAGATGGGGCGAAATGTAGTGCTTCGTGCTCCTGAGGATTTAGCTATGGATTATTCAACCAACTGGCGTAGGTGGTGCTCCATGTGCGCCAGGTAGTCTTCGGCCAGGAATAGCAGAGTATGTTCTTCGGCCAGGTCTTTTCCGATGTTGCAGGTCTTGAAGTAGTGATCCGGCGGCATGGCCCGCAGTACCCGGCAGAGGTGGTTATTCAGTCCTTCCCACAATTGCAGTAACTCCTCGGTGGGGTAGTGCTCATAATCCTGCAGGCGTACCCACTCATCCTGATTATAGATGATCCTAGGCGTAGTTTCGTACTGGCTCCGGACAAAACGCTGAATGTTATTCTGCGCTGAGTCCACCAGATGTCCGATGGTTTCCTTCCTGCTCCATTTCAGAGGAGAGTCCTTAAAGCCTAATTTTTCTTCCGGAATGGCGCGCAGCGCCGGTAACGACTGGCGTACAGTCTGTTCAATCTTGTTGATTACCTCCTTCATTGTAAATCAAAATTGCTGGATAGTAGACTACTATGGCCCTTTTCTTGATATTTTACGGTATATTCTATTAAATGTTAAAATATTGTAGGGGTATATTCTTATAGATTACGTCTCCTATACTAAAGACGCATATCCGTACAGGATGTTTGTTTTAATAAAAATCATAGCTGTGTCGATAGTCACTTGTTAAAAAGAATGAGTACTATACTCGATGACACAGTTACATGCTAACTGAGTATTACTGCAAGTAGAATTTTTGTTTTCATAGGTTAGAAAAGCCAGTTGTGTCAGATCATAGCTGGCTTTTTTGTGTGCTATACCTTACAAAAGTATCCTATATAAATAAAAAAGGCCGGGCTTAGTACCCGGCCTTTCTGATATTAAAGCTGCTTGGTTCTGGCTTTGTACTTCTTGATACTGCTCTCGTCAATCTGATAGTACTTCTTCACTTCCTCGTAGTTTGAAAGGTCAACCCCTTTTACCCGTAAATTTTCGGTATAACTGGCCGGGATAATAACTACCCGGAAGGTTTGATTTTGAGTCCATTCAGCACCAAGGGTAGCCCTATCAAATTGTGCGTCTATGAAGACGCTGGCATCCAGGAAGGAGTGATCAAAATTGTATTGCATAATTCCCTGCGGCATTAATACTGTTTGGGGAAGCAGGCGCCAGACCGGTATGGGACCTGATGGATCCTCCAATTCTTCCCATAGGCGGTATACCAATACGGCATCTGTTTCAAATACTTCAATCTCCTCAGGTGGGAAGTCAAAGTAGACACGGTAATCGTTTCCACTGTTGAGAGATCCTTCAAAATCAAAAATGGCATTAACGCCGGCTTGACCATTCTGACCGGGTTGACCAGCCGGGCCAGCCGGTCCTTGTGGGCCGGGTACTCCCTGTGGTCCTTCGGGACCTTCACATCCTAAAAACAGGACAGACGTGGACAGTAAGAGAGAAAAAAATAGTTTTTTCATGAGTGAATGAGTTAAGGATTTTAATTGTGTATACCCTATATCTACTCATGAAGTACATAATATGTTTTATAGTTGAACATTAATATAAAGCTGTAGTTTAGTAGTGGAAATAGATCTTCAACTTTCACCTCTATTACAATCACATGATCAACCGTAAAGCTACCGCCGTCTGGAACGGCACCGGAAAAGAAGGAAAAGGAGTAATCAGTACTCAGAGTACCGTGCTTGAAAATACGCAGTATTCATTTAATACCCGTTTTGCTGAGGGCAAGGGTACCAACCCCGAAGAGCTTATCGCGGCGGCTCACGCGGGCTGCTTTGCCATGAAGCTAAGCTTTGACCTGAACGCGGCAGGATTTACGGCGGATGAGATCAATGCCACCGCTACCGTAACTCTGGACCCATCACAGGGAGCCGTTACGAAAAGTCATCTGCTAGTGAAAGCGCGGATTCCGGAGATAGATGAAAATAAATTTAAGGAACTGGCAGAAGGAGCTAAGCAAGGTTGTCCTATATCCAAGTTGCTCAACGCGGAGCTGACACTGGATGCTCAGCTGGTTTCTTAAAATAATTAGGCATTACTAACAGGAAAGGCCCGCTGCAGTGCGGGCCTTTCCTGTTATAGCTCAGGCTACATTCCTGTATTTGTACTTAAAGAAAAGAATGACCAGTGATAGCAACAGCGTTACGGCATTGGCGGCTACTACCGGGAAGGAGTTGGTCATCAGGCCATAGGTGAGCCACATGAATACTCCCAGCGTAAAGAGCAAAAACATCGCCAGTGAAACGTCTTTGGCCGACTTGGTTTTATAAATCTGTATAACCTGGGGTACGAAAGCCAGCGTGGTAAGGCATCCGGCCAGATATCCTAAAACTTCTAACATCTACTGTGCTTGAATAGGTGGTGTTACTTGAAGCAAAGATAGCGGGATAATTATAGGATCTGGTTGTATATCTTCTATGATTCTTTATAAAGTACAATAACTGGGCTTAAAAATGTAAGACCTCCTGAATCACACAGATTCAGGAGGTCCTAATGTAGGCGTATACCTGTATAAATAGCTGCTGTAAAAGCGGTTAATAGCCGGTAGCCTGTCCGTCTTTTCGGGCGTCTGAGCCACCGTAGTATACTTTTCCGTCGTATCGGATGGCCTGGTAGCCACCAAAGAATCCATAGTCAAACTGGACCACATGGCCCCGCCGCATAAGCTCACGAATGGTTTCATACGAAAAGCCCGACTCAACCGCTGTAGTACCTACGGTAGTCGTGTGTCCCTGAGCGGGGAAGGTACCGTGGTGGTTGATCCGGGGAGCGTCCCCAGCCTCCTGCACATCCATACCAAAGTCAATCATATTGGTCAGTACCTGTACGTGCCCCTGTGCCTGCATATCGCCACCCAGTACACCGAAGCTCAGGTAGGGGAGCCCCTCTTTGGTAACGAAGCCGGGTATAATGGTATGGAAGGGACGCTTGCCCGGTGCGTAGCCATTGATATGCTTATCCTGTAGTTCAAAGCCACTGCCACGGTTATGGAGCACAAAGCCAACTCCCTGAGGTACCTCAAACGATCCGAATACGTACGCGTTGCTCTGAATAAGCGATACCATATTGCCCTCCGCGTCAGCGGTAGTCAGGTACACGGTATGCTGAGGTCCGGGTTTGCCAGCCTGGTACACGCCAGCCTTGTCTTTGTTGATCAGCTTGCGGCGTTCGGCGGCGTATTCCTTTGAGATTAACTGTTGGGTAGGGAGCTTGGAAAAAGCCGGGTCACCGTAGTAGGTAGCCATATCTTCAAATGCCAGTTTTTTGGCTTCGGCCAGCAGGTGCAGATAATCTGCACTACCAAAGCCGGCAGCTTTCAGGTCAAAGCCCTCGAGTATATTGAGCATCTGTAGGGCGGCGATGCCCTGTCCGTTGGGGGGTAGCTCCCACACATCATACCCCCGGTAGTTGGTTGACACCGGCTCGACCCACTCAGAAGAATGACGTGCCAGATCTTCTGCTGACAGAAACCCGCCTTCTTTGAGTACATGATCGGCGATGGCTTTGGCAATGGGACCTTTATAGAAGGCATCCCGCCCGCCCTTACTTATAGCTTCCAGCGTACGGGCCAGATCAGGATTTTGGAATAGTTCTCCTTTTACGGGAAACTTCCCGTTGGGCATGTACACCTGCCGGAAGGTAGATCGTTTATCCAAGGCTTCTTTTTGGGCATCGTAGGTAATGCGCATCCAGTCGGCTACCTCGGCCGTTACGGGTACCCCTTCACGGGCGTAGGTAATGGTGGGGGAAAGCAGGGCCGGCATAGGGAGCTTACCAAACCGACCGTGGAGTTGATACCAGCCATCCACACAGCCGGGTACTGTTACAGACAGAGGGCCACGAATAGGTACTTGTTTGAGCCCTTTTTCCTGAAAGTACTCCATGGAGAGGGCTTGGGGAGAGCGTCCGCTGGCATTCAGCCCGAAGAGCTTCTTTTGCTTCGCGTCCCACACAATAGCGAACAGGTCCCCGCCCGGACCACACATGGCTGGGTCGGTCAGTGCCAGCATGGCGTTAATGGCAATGGCTGCGTCTACAGCGCTGCCTCCTTTTTTCAGGATTTCGATCCCTACCTGATTGGCCAGCGGATTGCTCGACGCGACCATACCGTGGGGGGCAATAACCTCCGAGCGGGTAGCAAAGCTACGGCCAGAAAGCCGGTCCTGTGCCTGAGAAAAGAGGGAAATAAAGAGAATGGATACTACTGCTACTACTTTTTTCATGAAATGTTAGGTACCTGGAGAAATGCGGGATTAATACCAGCAGAAGTATCCGGAGCCTTGATTTTACTCTTTTGCAGCGTTCTTTCCGCCTTCTGTGCTATGTAAATTAATCTGCCTCAGGCATGCACCGTGGTTTACATAGGTAAGTATATGGTAAAAGTGGCACCCTGGCCTTCTACACCCGTGGCGGTAATGTACCCGCCGTGGTTCTCGACTATCTTCTTACAAATAGCCAGTCCGATACCGGTACCACTGTACTTTTGACGGTCGTTGAGCCGCTGAAAAATGGTGAATATTTTATCCACGTATTCCTGCGAGAATCCAATACCATTGTCTTCAAAAGTGAGCTCGAGGTAGTTGCCTTCGGCTTCCTGAGGTAGGTGGGGAGTCTCGCTGGGGGAAGCAACGGTACGGGCACTTACATTGATGACGGGGGCGCGTTCGGTAAATTTCAGCGCATTACTGATCAGATTATAAAACAGCTGGTTGAGCTGAACGGGAACCCCCATGATCGTCGGAAGTGGCGTACTGATTATTTTAGCGTTTTTCTGGCGGATCAGTACCTCAAAATCCTCCCTGATATATTCCATGATCTGATCAAGATTAACCGGTTCAAAGTGCAGTTCGGCCTTATTGACCCGCGAGTAGTTGAGCAGGTCCTTAATAAGTACTGACATGCGCTGGGCTGAGGCATTGATCTTCTGTAAGTAGCTGGTGGCGTCGAAAGCGGGATCTTTCACCTTGGCCAGTACCATGTCCGAAAACGTCTGTATCTTCCGCAGAGGCTCCTGCAGGTCATGGCTGGACACGTAGGCAAACTGTTCGAGCTCCTGATTGGTCCGTTTCAGTTCCTGGTTTTTCTTTTCCAGTTCGGCCGTTCTTTCTTCTACTTTCTTTTCCAGCTCATGGGCACTGATTTGAGCCAGCTGTCTGGCCCGGACCAGATCCGTAATTTCATGACCAACGATCATGATGCCGGTTACCTTGCCGTTTTCGTCGCGCATGGGTTCATAAACAAACTGCGCGTAGATAGTCGTCAGGCTGCCGTTGCGCATGAGGTTGACGGGAGATTCAGCCGTTACAAAGCGTTTGCCCTCGCTGTATACCTGATTGGAAATTTCCTCGAGTGGGGTCCCCCGCAGCTCCGGAAATACAACCATCGCCGGTTTATTAAGGACCTGTTCGGCGGTTCTATCCCATATCTCCAGCGCACGATCGTTGGCCAGTTCTATTACATGATTAACACCACGGGTAATAGCAACCGCCATCGGTACCTGCAGGAACAGGTTTCTGAGCTGGGTTTCATTGTGGCTGCGTACACGGGCTATCTTGATCTGAGACTTGATTTTTGTAATTAATTCTTTACCCGAAAATGGCTTCACCAGGTAGTCATCGGCACCCGCTTCCAGTCCATCAAGACGGGCTTCTTCACCGGCACGCGCAGATAGCAGAATAACCGGTATACGGGCTGTTTCGGGCTTACGCTTGAGTCGGCTCAGCAGTTCCTTGCCACCCATGACTGGCATCATCACATCGCTGATGATCAGATCCGGTAGTTGACGGCCTATCCGGTCCAGAGCCGACCTGCCGTTGGCCGCCGTGCGTACCAGGAAGTGTGGCGCAAGCAGCCGCTGCAGGTACGCACGCATGTCATGGTTGTCATCCACAATCAGAATATTCGCCACCGGTTCCTGTCTGGACAGGGTATCGTCTTCAGAGATATAACCCGGATCGGGCGCAATCCATTTTGGACTAACTGTTTCGGTTTCTACCAATGGAGCTACCTCCTGCACAAAAGCCCGCAGCAGGTAAGAGCCTTCTGTTTGTACCTGTTGCTCCGAAACCTGCTCCGGCGGCAGGTGGGCCTTTCCCAATGGAATAGATACCCTAAAGGTACTGCCCTGTCCGCTGGTACTTTGTACCTGGATCTGCCCTTGATGCAGCTTGATCAGTTCATGTACCATGGATAAGCCGATACCGGTACCTTCATGGGTGCGGCCTACTGTAGTAGGTACCCGGTGGAAGCGCTCAAACATACGGGGTAACTCTTCCTTAGGTATACCTACGCCCGTATCCTCTACGCAGAATACCGCCCAGTCACCTTCACGTTTCAGACTTACATGAATGCTACCTTTGAGCGTATACTTAAAGGCATTGGATAGTAAATTAAGGACAATCTTCTCCCACATTTCACGATCAACGTACACCGGGCAGCCGAGCGACTCACACTCTACTTCAAACTGTAGCCCCGCCTTCTCGATAATAGTCCGAAAGCCACTGGACAAGTCTTTGGTGAGAGCTCCCAGGTTGACTGGTACGTAACGAGCCTGAACCCTGCCCGCTTCCAGCCGGCTAAACTCAAGCAGGCTGTTGACTAACCTCTGGAGCCGTAGCGCATTGCGGTAGGAGACTTCCAGATTCTGGGAGAGTGGAGCAGGTAGCTCTTCGGCTTTACCCAGCAACTCCTCAAGTGGACCCAGGATCAGGGTGAGGGGTGTACGGAATTCGTGGCTGACATTGCTGAAAAAGGCGGTTTTGACTTTATCAATCTCAGTCAGCGCTTCGGCGCGCCGCCGCTCTTCTTCGTACGCCCGGGCGTTGATAAAGGCGGTAGAAATATGGCTGGCTATGGATTCAATAAATCCCTGATATTCCTTGTCAAGCTCCCGGCGTGAACTGATACCGGTAATGATAAAACCCGACAGGCCGGAAGATGCCATCTTTATGGGTACAATTAGTGCTTCGTTGATCGGCTCCGGCCACACGCCTTCGGGTATTTTGCCAAAGCGGACCGACAGATCACTCATATACTTAGGCTGACCCGTTTTTAGTACCTCCGATAGCGGCCATACCCGGTCTTCCTCACCTTCCAATAATGAAAGTGTTCTAGGACAGATATTTTCACTCAGTGTAATACCGGTGGTCGCTATCAGATGAGCTTCCTGCTGGAATCCTGATTTTTCTCCCAACCTGTACAGCAGAAAAAAGGGTAGGTCTTTGTCTGAACCTTTGAGCGCCTTGACTACCAGCTTGCCGACCTCATTGACCGACCGGCATCTGTTCGTGCTTTCGACCAGCGTCTGCAGTATGTGCGTACGTCGTTCGCTGATAACGCGGTAGGTAGTTTCTATAACAGCGTTAAAAATACCTTCTACCGAGCCACCTTCGCCCCGAATGGGAGTAAAAGTATAGTCAAAGTAGCACTCTTCGGTGTAGCCATGCCGTTGCATCGGTAGCAGTTCGTCTTTTGACCGGGTAGCCTCACCAGTCTTTACAACATGCTCAAATAGGGGGCCAATGGTATCCCACAGCTCCGGCCATACTTCCCGGGCCGGACGCCCCAGTGCCCAGGGGTGCTTCTTGCCCGGTATTGGACTCCAGGCATCATTGTATAATAGCGTCAGTTCCTGTCCCCAGTACAATGCAATCGGAAAACCTGAACCCAGGCAGATACTTAGAGCGGATCGTAAGCTTTGGGGCCAGTAATCTACCTCTCCAAGCGGAGTCATGCTCCAGTCCATGGAACGTATCAGTTCGCCTAATTCACCACCTCCCGACAGAAATTGATGCGTAGTTTCAGCCTGTTTCATAGTATGGACTGCGTAAGGGGTTCAGAAAGAAAAAGCGGACATAGTACCCGGAAAGCCGTACTACATCGGAGCGATAGATTCAGGAAATACTTTATAGAGAAGGGCTTTCAAATTAAGTCAAATAGGTATAATAAAAAAAAGCAGGATGCCTTATGCATTAGATAAATATGCCACTGCGTATCGTATTCCACTGGATTTTAGTCATCTCGTAGCGTACTTCCCCATTGGGTTGTATACCTGCCCTAGTCCAGCCAGCCCTGTTGTAGAAGACATCCGCGCGTGATCCCACTTCGGTACCAAGCCATAATCTATCAACAGGCTGCTCAAAACTCCAGTCGAGCATCAAGTCATGGAGCTTCCGGCCGATGCCTCTTTTCTCATAGTCTGGTGAGATAAATAAGGCCCAGATGTTGTGCTGCTGCAGATCCACAATACTAAACCCTACGAGTTGTCCATCTGCTTCACAAACCCACCCTTTTCCACCGTTCCGGAGTATCGACAGGTAATGATCTTCCGTAACCAGGCTCAGGTCAGAAAGCTGGTTCTCTTTGACAGTAAGCCGCACGACCATCATAGCAGGGAAGTCGGAAGGTAGTGCTTCGCGAAAATGCATAGGGCTTTGGTGATGGTATGGTCAAAAACAAATAAAGGAAGACAGACGCTTCCTTTACCTGTGAAAATAAACAAAGAAAATAGAGTAAAGCCCTGGGGCTATTTCCCCGAGCTATTTGATGATCTGCTGCAGTACCTTCTTTTTCCCATCAATTACTTTCTTCTTATACTTCAGGTCCAGGATGTTAGCTACCAGCGGGTATACGTGTATATTCTCAAAAGTGTCAATTTTGACTCCCTCCCTGAAAGATGGCCCCCAGGCGTAGAAGGTAGCATGCATGTCAGGTATCCGGGGATCAAATCCGTGTTTACCAGGAGTAACCTTCCGGTTTGAGATGTTAAAGACCTTGGGAGGACGAGGTACCAGCAGGATATCGCCGATGCGGTTGTAGCGGTCATCCTTCTTGCTGTAGTGCCAGTGGGCCGGTGTTGACTCGGTCAGGTACACATCATAGTCTTTAGCCTCTTTTTTAAGCGCTTCATAAGTCGACTTAACCGCTTTTTTATCCTTAGCGTACAGGTGCAGCATCACATCACCGGAGGGGATGATAAACTGGCTGGTGTCAATGGACGCTGGCAGTGACAGGGTATTTTGAGTATCCACCTGTGTCATACCATGATCGGATACAAAAATATAGTTAACCGGTAGTTGCAGGGAGTCAACCGTTGCCACCAGCTTGCCTATGCTCTCGTCCACAAATCTGACAGCTTCGCCAGCTTCTTTGGAATCGGGACCATAAGTGTGGGCTTCGTGATCCACTTCCGGAAAGTAGAAGGTGATAAGGTGAGGGCGCTTCTCTTCCGGTAGCTGCAGCCATTCCTTCACGGTTTGAATACGGGTATCAATGGGGATCTTCTCATTGTAGATATAGTAGTAGGAGGGATGGGTGCCCTGGATGGCACTCTCCGAGGCTACCCAGTAAAAGCTGGCACTCAGCATACGCTGCTGCTCCGCCAGTACCCACAAAGGAGTCCCCCCGTACCAGGAGCTATCCGCTACGGCCCGCTTGTTGCTCATCGAGTAGCGCATCTTTTTGCTTTCGTCGTAGAAGGTGTTGTTGACCAGGCCGTGGTGCGCCGGGTACAGCCCTGTTACGATCGTATAGTGGTTGGGGAAGGTCAACGAAGGAAAGGAGGGAAGCATAGCCGACGCGGCTACTCCCTGTCCGCTCAGTCGCAGCAGGTTTTGAGCCCCATACTTTTTGGCGAAATCATGCCGGAAACCATCCGCTGAGATAAGTATAATGTAGGGTTTCTGTTGTTGCTGAGTACTGTTGGTCCGGTTAGGTACTACCTTCTGGGTCAGGTCCTGCCCATTGGCTACGCCGGTAAAGAATAGAGTAGCCAGTAAGTAGACAGAAAGTATTCGGGGTATTAGCATTATAGATGTTTTTATGATCGGGGTTGATTATTCAAAATAACAAAAACGTTAGTAAAACAACGTTACGGGAATATTACTTTTTGTGGCTGATGATAGTGCATAATTTTCGAAGGCAGGGGCTGACACTGGAGTACCTTCAGTATGAATAACAAAAAAGGGAGGCTCATGAGCCTCCCTTTTTCAAAAACTATATTCTATTACTTACACGTGAGCGAAAGTAGGATTCAGCATAGATACGGCCTTAGCTTCCAGGAGTGACTCACCCATCAGGTACTCATCCACGGCACGGGCGGCTTCGCGTCCTTCGCTGATAGCCCATACGACCAGCGACTGACCGCGACGGCTATCACCGGCTGCAAACACTTTTTCGTTGCTGATCGTCTGGTAGCCGTTGACTTTGGTCTTGACATTACCACGCTCGTCAAATTCCAGTCCCAGGTCATTCAGCAGGCCTTCCTGTTGTGGATGGAGGAATCCGGCGGCTAGCAGAGCCAGGTCACAAGGAATTTCTTCTTCGGTACCAGGAATCTCCTGCATACTCATACGGCCTGTCTCAGGATCTTTCTGCCAGTCGAGTTTAACGATCTTCAGGGCTTTCAGATTACCGTTTTCGTCACCAATGAACTCTTTGGTATTGATAGCCCACTGACGCTCGCAACCTTCTTCGTGCGACGTAGAGGTACGCAGCATCATCGGCCAGTTAGGCCATGGTGTTGTGATATCACGGGTAGCAGATGGCATTGGCATCAGCTCAATCTGGGTTACGGACTTAGCTCCGTGACGGTTAGAGGTACCTACACAGTCAGAACCGGTATCACCACCACCAATCACTACTACATGCTTGTCAGTAGCCAGTAGTTCACCATTCTGGTAGGCAGCACCCCGGTGATCTTTTACGCGGGCGATATCGGCCACCCGCTTGTTCTGCTGGCTCAGGAATTCCATTGCGAAGTACACGCCATTGAAGTGACGTCCCTGGATTTTGAGGTCGCGGGGTACGGTAGAGCCGGTAGACAGTACAATAGCATCGAAATCGCGGAGCAATTCATCAACCTTGATATCTACGCCAACGTTAACGCCGGTGCGGAATTCAACGCCTTCCTGCGCCATTACTTCCAGGCGACGGTCAATAAAGCGTTTCTCCAGTTTAAAATCAGGTATACCGTAGCGCAGCAGACCACCGATCTGATCGGCACGCTCCAGAAGCGTTACCGTATGACCAGCCTGGTTGAGCTGCGAAGCAGCGGCCATTCCGGCAGGTCCTGAACCAATGACGGCTACTTTCTTGCCGGTGCGCTTCTTGGGAAGGCGGGGTTTTACCAGCCCCAATTCAAAGGCCTTCTCAGCGATTGATTTCTCAATGAACTCAATGGCAACCGGTGGCTTATTAATACCCAGTACACACGAAGCCTCACACGGAGCCGGACAGATACGTCCGGTGAACTCAGGGAAGTTGTTGGTTGAAGACAGGATCTCATACGCAAGAGCCCAGTTCTGGTCGTACACAGCGTCATTAAACTCAGGAATGATGTTTCCGAGCGGACAGCCATTGTGACAGAAGGGGACACCGCAGTCCATACAGCGGGCAGCCTGCTTTTGTGACTGCTCATCGCTGTGCTGCGTTTCGATCTCCTGGTAATCTTTTACGCGTTGTTCAATACTACGCTTCTTAGGCAGTTCGCGATCAAATTCTAAAAATCCGGTGGGCTTTCCCATACCTATATATACTTATCTCTTGGTCTAAACTTGAATAATAACTTACACAGACGGGCAATGCTTACTGATGGGCTACATCAACAACAATGTCTTTGTACACCACATTCTTATCGGCTATTTGCTGAGCCAGGGTAATCCCGCGGCTTTCCAGTGCTACCTTAAAGTCAGTTGGCAGTACCTTCACAAACTGCTTCACCGCCTCGTCCCAGTTCTGCATGATCTGGAAGGCAACGTTACTGGTAGTGAGCTGGAAGTGCTTCTCAACAAACTCACGCAGAATACCTTTATCTTCGTCGGTGAGCGTTTCAAGGGTTACCATTTCAAAGTTTACCTTCTCTTTGAAATCACCAGCTTTATCCAGTACATAGGCTACACCTCCTGACATACCCGCGGCAAAGTTGCGTCCGGTTTCACCCAGGATCACCGCCACACCACCTGTCATGTACTCCAGGCCATGGTCACCTACACCTTCCACTACTACTTTGGCACCTGAGTTACGTACGCAGAAGCGCTCGCCGGCCGTACCCCGAACATACGCTTCACCGGAAGTAGCTCCGTAGAAGGCCACGTTACCAATGATAATGTTTTCTTCGGGCTTGAACTTCGCGTCGCGATCCGGATATACTACCAGCTCAGCACCGCAAAGACCTTTACCGAAGTAGTCGTTGGCGTCACCTTCCAGTTCCAGACGGAGACCGGTGGTGTTGAAGGCGCCAAAGCTTTGTCCGGCGGTACCTCTGAACTTGAAGTGGATCGTACCCTTAGACAAACCTGCTCCTCCGAACCGCTTCGACACCTCATTAGAGAGCATCGTACCTACGGAGCGGTTGAGGTTGTTGATGGTGAAGTCAGCGTATACTTCTTCAGATCTTTCCAGAGCAGGCTCAGCAGCTCTCATCAGATCCCAATCCAGTACCGTTTCGATACCGTGATCCTGCTCTTCCTGCTTGAACTGAGCTACCTCGTGTCCGGCTGCTTCTTTGTGCAGCATCGCGTCGAAGTTCAGGTTCTTATATTTCCAGTGCTTCAGGTCGTTGCGTAGCTCAAGGTACTGTACCTGACCTACCATCTCGTTGACGGTACGGAAGCCAAGCTGAGCCATGATCTCACGCAGCTCCTGGGCCATGAACGTAAACATGTTCACCACGTGCTCAGGCTTACCGGTGAAGAGAGCGCGGAGTTCTTTGCGCTGGGTAGCAACCCCTACCGGACAGGTATTGAGATGGCACTTACGCATCATGATACACCCGGCAGCGACAAGGGCAGCGGTAGCCACACCCCATTCTTCCGCGCCCAACAGGGCTGCGATAGCCAGGTCACGACCTGTACGCAGTTGTCCGTCGGCCTGTACAGTTACGCGGCCACGTAGTTTATTCTTAACCAGAGTCTGGTGCGTCTCGGCCAGACCAAGCTCCCACGGCAGACCCGCATGACGGATTGAGCTGAGAGGTGAAGCTCCGGTACCTCCGTCGTGTCCGGCGATCAGGATATGATCAGCGTGTGCCTTAGCCACACCCGCCGCGATAGTACCTACTCCGGCTTCGGATACCAGCTTCACACTGATACGAGCCGCGCGGTTAGCGTTCTTAAGATCAAAGATCAGCTGGGCCAGGTCCTCAATCGAATAGATATCGTGGTGAGGAGGAGGCGAAATCAAACCTACACCCGGTGTTGAGTGACGGGTACGTCCGATCCAGTCATCTACCTTGTGGCCGGGGAGTTGTCCACCTTCACCAGGCTTGGCACCCTGAGCCATCTTAATCTGTAGTTCCTCGGCATTGGTCAGGTAGTGGCTGGTTACCCCAAAGCGACCCGATGCTACCTGCTTGATGCGGGAGTTGAGGCTGTCGCCATTCTCCAGCGGTTTGTAACGCAGTTCGTCTTCACCACCTTCACCTGAGTTAGACTTACCGCCGATGCGGTTCATCGCGATAGCCAGGGTAGTATGGGCTTCCCACGAAATAGATCCGAAGGACATAGCACCCGTAGCAAAACGCTTGAATATATTTTCGATAGGTTCTACTTCCTCAATGGGGATAGCATTTCCTTTCTTGAAACGAAGCAGACCTCTCAACGTCATGGCCTTCTGGCTCTGATCGTCGATCAGTTTAGAGAATTTCTTGTATTGATCGTAGCTGTTCGTCTTGGTAGACTGCTGCAGCAGGTGGATTGACTGCGGGTTGAACGTATGTGCTTCACCACGCTGCTTCCACTGGTAGAAACCACCTACCTCCAGACGAGGATTCAGTACAGGCTGCTCAGGATAAGCTACTTTATGACGAATCTGTACCTCTTTGGCTAGTTCGTCCAGTCCCATACCACCAATACGGGAGATGGTACCGGTGAAGTACTTATCAACTACTTCTTTATTCAGACCCAGACACTCAAAAATCTGAGCGCCCTGGTACGACTGGAAGGTAGAGATACCCATCTTCGAGAATATCTTCAGAAGCTCTTTGTTTACTGCCTTGATATAGTTCTTGTGCAGTTTTTCGTCGGTAAACTCGCCATCCACCAGATTCTTACGGTTCATGTAAGAAAGGGTTTCAAACGCCATGTACGGACAAACACCTGATGCACCGTAGCCAATCAGCGTAGCGATGTGGTGGGTTTCCCAGGCATCGCCGGTTTCTACCAGGATACCTACCTTGCCACGCAGACCTTTACGGATCAGGTGATGGTGTACGGCTGATGTAGCCAGCAGCGACGGGATAGGAGCGTGGTCAGAGTCAATGGCACGATCCGACAGGATTATGATTTCAAAATCATCTTCGATGGCATCTTCGGCGTAACGACAGATACGCTCCAGCGCTCTCTCCAGACCTTTACCGCCTTCGTCAGCGCGGAAGTAGGTATTGATAGTTTTAGCCTGGAAATGATTTTTATCTACAAAGCGCAGCTTATCAAATTCCTGAACGGTCAGTACGGGCTGAGCAAGTTCGATTTGACGGCAGTGCTTAGGTGATTCATTTAGAATATTCTCGGTAGCTCCCACAAACGAGATCAAGGACATGATTGAGCGCTCACGAATAGAGTCGATGGGAGGGTTGGTTACCTGCGCAAACAGCTGCTTGAAGTAGTTGGACAGGTGCTGGCTCTGGTCAGAAAGCACGGCCAGAGGTACGTCAGTACCCATAGAACCTATGGCTTCGGCACCCGACTGGGCCATCGGCGCCAGGATCATACGAATGTCTTCCGAAGTAAATCCAAACGCCATCTGACGCTTCAGCAGGGCATGATCGTCGTACTGGCGGTACATCCGGATAGGCTGCTCCAGGTCGTCTACACGCAGTTTGTATTCGTCAAGCCACTCCTGGTAAGGCTGGCGTGAGCAGATATCTGCTTTGAGTTCTTCGTCAGGAATAATACGGCCCTGCTCCATATCCACCACGAACATACGTCCGGGCTGCAGGCGGCCTTTCATTACGACTTTGGCCTGGTCTACTTCGAGTACACCGGCTTCAGAAGCCATAATGACAGTATCATCATCCAGTACCCAATAACGGGAAGGACGCAGACCATTACGGTCCAGGGTAGCACCTACGATCTTACCATCAGTAAATGAGATAGAAGCAGGACCATCCCATGGTTCCATGATAGCAGCGTGGTACTCATAGAATGCCTTACGTACAGGATCCATCTGCTCGTTGCCATCCCAGGCTTCGGGGATCAGCATCATCATTACGTGCGGCAGTGAACGTCCGGTCAGGTACAGAAGCTCAATGGCGTTGTCGAGGTTGGCCGAGTCAGACTGCTTGGTATCACAAATCGGAAGGATCATGTCCATTTCCTCCTTCGTGAAGTACTCCGAGCTGAATGACTTCTCTCCGGCGCGAATCCAGTTGACGTTTCCTTTTACAGTATTGATCTCTCCGTTGTGGGCGATATACCGGAAAGGCTGAGCCAGCTTCCACGATGGGAATGTATTGGTAGAGAAGCGGGAGTGTACTACGGCAAATGCCGACACCACCGATTCGTTCTCCAGATCAGGGAAGTAATATTTAAGCTGAGCGGTTGTAAGTTGACCTTTGTAGGAAATAGTACGGCTGGAAAGCGACGAAAAGTAAAAGTATTCTTTCGCTCCTTTTACCGTGTCATTAATCAGACGGGTAGCTACCTGACGCAGTACGAACAGCTTTCTTTCAAAGCCCATGTCGTCGAGCAGATCAGGACGCTTCACAAACAGTTGTTCTACGTGAGGCTCTACGGATAGAGAACCTTCACCCAGTGTTTCGTTCAGAGTAGGTACCTTGCGGTAGCCCAGCAGGGTTAGTCCCAGCTTCTTGATCTTGCGGTTAAGTATGTCGCGGCACTCTTCGCGTACCTTCTCATCCATTGGGAAGAAGATCATCCCAACGCCATACTCATCAGCCGCAGGTAGCTGAAAACCTAGTCGCGTACACTCCTCCACAAAGTACTCGTGGGGGATTTGGATTAATATACCTGCCCCGTCACCAGTATTGGGATCACAGCCACAAGCACCACGGTGGTCCATGCGTTCCAGCATATGGATCGCATCGGCAACAATCTGGTGTGACTTGCGACCTTTCATATTGGCACGGAAGCCGATTCCGCACGCGTCGTGCTCAAATTCTGACCGATAGAGGCCTGGTTGGTCTACTACTACTTCTGACATTCCTGTAATGTTATTGGTATATTACTTACAAATGTTCTAATTGAAAAAATCATAAATCAGTTCACCTGAAAAGCGAAAATCAATATAAGGTGAAACTGATAACGAGGATGCGGATGAGGTAAACTGATGCAAGATAATAATAAAAAATATTTGGCTAAATAGGCCAAACACGAAATATTATAGATATAGTTAAAAGTTGCTAGTTAATTTATACTATATATCGAAATATTGATAAAGTATTAACTAGTAACTTTATTTGATAGCAATTCCATAATCAGAAATGCTTTCTGAAGCCCAAAAAAGTGATGAAAAGTTGACTATTGGGCAGCGATTTCGAAGGTAACTCCTTCGGCAGCCATGAAGGTATTGGGGAATACGGAGCGTGCTTCCAGTAGTGAGGCATCACTATCGAGGTAGCGGGAGGAGAGGTGTCCGATCAGTAACTTACCGATGTTGGACTGCTCCGCTATGCGTGCAGCCTGTGCGGCCGTAGAATGAAAGGTTTTGTTAGCGCGTTCGGTCAGATCATCCAGAAAGGTAGCTTCGTGATACAGCAGATCTACATCCTGTAAGTAAGGGACCAGGTCGGGCAGGTAAGCCGTATCCGAGCAGTAGGCGTAGGAGCGGGGCTTGGGGGGAGCAAGGGTATACTCTTCGTAGGTGTATAGCAGCTTACCTTCCTTGTCGTATACATCCTGCCCTTCCTTGAGTAGGCGCATATGCTCATAGGTCATGTCCAGGGTGATCTTCTCCTTAATGATCCGACGAGCCCGGCTTTTCTCACGAAACACAAAACCCGTGCAGGGCACCCGGTGCCGGAGTGTTAAAGTATGTATGGTTAGGGTAGGTGTAGACCAGATGGGCCCGGGATTGTCAGCATCCAGATCGTGGTAGTGAAGGGGATAGCTGAGGCGGGTACTGGAGTGCCGGAATACCTCGGTAAGGATATCTCCCAGGCCTTTGGGGCCGAACAGGTACAACTCCTCGGTACGCTTGCCCAGACTCAGGGTATTGAGCAGCCCGAAGAGGCCGAAGTAGTGGTCACCGTGGAGATGCGATATAAAAATAGCCCGCAGGCGGCTGGGGCGAAACTTTTGTTCAAGCAGACGGTATTGGGTACCTTCTCCGCAGTCAATCAGGAAGCACTCGTGCCCAGCCGTTAATAACTGCGAAGAAAAATGACGCCCCGGCTGGGGTAAAGCCGAGCCGGAGCCTAATATGGTAACCTGAAATGTCAATGCTGTGCAGCTGGTTTGTAATTATATCTTCTAAGAAAATTGAAGTTCGACGATCCAGTGGGTTGACTTACGTGCTATGGCAGAGATGAGTTATGGCTTTCTGCTAGATTCTTACGGCTCTTTGCTTTCGCTTACTCCACCGTAGTCGTCTTCGTCATAGTCGTCATCGCCTGAGCCGAATTCATTTTCAAGATCATTCATGAATACAGCATCTACCGCTTCTTCGAGGGTAGGCATTATAGTCAGGTCCGGGATCTTGGAGTCTTCCAGCAGATCTATAAAATCATCATCCTTGGTTACTACTACTAAAAGGCCCAGGTCGTTGATACACAAACGATTGACTTTTCTAAGTACACCGGCACCTGTGGTGTCAATAGATTTGGTTTCGTTCATGTTAACGATCAGGTTATGATAACCTTCCCGGAATAATTTACGAGCCAACTCCTCAAAAGAAGTGGGTATCTCATCCGCGAAAGAATTTTCTTTCAGATCGATTAGTGCGTATTGCTCGCTTCGTTCCAGTTTGTAGTTCATCCGTTAGTAGAGTTGATTGTTTTCGTGGATCTATTTCTTTAAGAATCCGGTTCAAAAGTGTTTGTATCAATGCGAATTTAATGAACGAAGAATATTTTCTTCGATTCGTTGCAAAATATCTCCACTTTCCGTTCTTACAAAAGCAGTACCCGTTACCTTCTCAAACAGCTCTATGTAGCGCTCGGTAATGGTGTTGATCCAGGCGTCGTCCATAGCAGGTACCTGCTGACCCTCTTTGCCTTGAAAGCCATTTTCGATGAGCCATTCCCTGACAAATTCTTTCGAAAGCTGTCTTTGGGGAGCTCCTTTTGCCTGATTTTCTTCGTAGGTATCTTTATAAAAATATCTTGAAGAATCAGGTGTATGTATTTCATCAATCAAATAAATCATGCCATTCAGTTTTCCAAACTCGTACTTAGTATCTACCAGGATTAATCCCTGCTCAGCCGCCATCTGTGTACCCCGTTCAAACAGCGCCAGGGCGAATCGTTCCAGTTGTTCGTAGTCTTGAGCTTCCACAATGCCCTGGGCCAGTATTTCTTCCCGTGAGATATCTTCATCGTGTCCCTCGTGGGCTTTGGTCGTTGGTGTAATGATCGGAGTAGGCAGTTTATCATTTTCCTTCAAGCCTTCGGGTAGGTCTACACCACACAGGGTACGCTTGCCGGCCCGGTACTCACGCCAGGCGTGGCCCGCCAGGTAGCCGCGAACGACCATTTCTACCGCAAAAGGCTCGCAACGCAGTCCAACACCAACATTAGGATCAGGAGTATCCTGCAGCCAGTTGGGAAGTATATCACTAGTGGACCGCAGAAAGTGCGCTGCAATCTGATTAAGGACCTGCCCTTTGTAGGGGATAGGGCGTGGTAGTATCACGTCAAAAGCTGATATCCGATCCGTAGCCACCATTATCAGCCGGTCTTCGAAGGCGTATACGTCACGTACTTTACCGCGGTAAAAGCCTGTCTGACCGGGAAATTGAAAATTTGTTTCTTTTAGGGCGTTCATACAAGTTGATATGAGTAATTATAAATAATGGAGCTACCATTCTACATCCTCGCTTTTATCGGACTCTTTACGGTATTGGCGGCGCCGTAGCTGGTAGATATACTGCATTTCGTTGGTTTTCATTGCATCCAGGATACTTCGGGCCTGCTCTTCGGACATCCGGAGCCGGCGCAGCTGTTGCAGGAGCTGTTCACGCTGTTCGGCCAGCTCGGGTGACTGCCCTTCCTGCTGTGGAGGTGGGGCAGGGGCTTCCTTCGTCTCTTCCCGGGGCGGAGGTGTCGTTTCCTGCTGAGATTTGGGAGGAGGAGTACTCCCTGAATAGATTTTCTTGAGTATCTCGTAATTATAGCGGGCCGACAGATTTTCCTGATCCTGTCGTAGCGCCGTTACGAGCCGGTCCAGTGCCTGGGCTGTATCCTTTCGGGTTGCCGCTATCAGCGCTATCTGGACATTGGCCTTAGAGGCTACCTGGCGGTCCTGGACGTGGTCCAGAAGCTGGTAGTGGTGCAGGGCTTCCTGTAACCTGCCAGCCTGGTAGTAGGAGTGAGCCAGGTTAAGGCGGGCCGCAGGCTCCGAGAAAAACGAACCGTAGGTAATGCGGTAGTAGTGATTCGCCGCCTGACCATATTGCTTGTCCTGATAGGCTTGTTCGGCCTGAGTCTTGATACGATTGAACCGGCTGATCGCTTCATACGAGCGATTGTCCCAGATCCAGAGTAACAAGTAAAGCAGGAAGGCAGTCATAGGCGTTGGCCGAAATCAGAGGGTAAAATTAGTAATTGAATCTTAAAGTCGGAATGTTCGGACGGTAACCAGTACATCTAAGACTAATAAAAAGAGCGCTACCCCCAGAAAATAGTAGTACTTATTGGAGGTGACGGTCACGGTACGGCTGTCGATGAGCCTGCCGGACGCGGCATTAATATCGGCGATCAAGCGAGGCATATCATTCGTTTCATTATTGACCTCATAGTAGCTGCCGTTGGTTTGTTCGGCGAGCCTTTGCAGCGTAGCGGGGTCCAGCTTCGTAACGACTACCTCATTATCCTTCGTGCGCAGTACCTTTCCGTTGTCGGGAATAGAGCTGCCATTGCGGGTTCCGACTCCTACAATAAATACACGCAGGCCAAACCGGCGGATATTGTTAAAGAGGTTGGCGCTGCAGTTGCCTGAATTTTCGCCGTCTGTTAATAGCACGATCATCTTGGCGTGGTTGGCCGCCGTAGGATCGTTGAGCATCTTCTGGTAGGCCAGCTCCAGGGCACTACACAGGTTGGTACCTGAGCGGGGAAGAAGGTCCGTCCGGAGCGACTGCACAAATAACTCCAGGGCGGGCTGGTCAAACGTAAGCGGTGCCTGGACGAAGGCATCGTTTGAAAATACGATCAATCCGAAGCGGTTGTTGCCAGCATTGCTAAGGAGCCGCGCTGTTTCGTATTTTATTCTTTCCAGACGGGTAGGTACTACATCAGTCGCATCCATAGATCTCGACAGATCCGTCAATAGATATATGTCTTTTCCCTCGGCCTGTACTTCACGCCCTGCCTCCCCGAAAGACGGCCCCAGTAGAGCCACCACCAGCAGCGCAAAGGCGATAGACCGCAGGAAAAATTTAAGGAAGAGGGTCCGGGTAGTGGTATTAAGTAGTCGGGTGATCCGGATCATCCGGATGAAGTAGGTAACATAGGCAAGCAAAAACAGAAAAATGAAGATATATTCAGTCGCCCCGAGCGGGTAATTCCAGTTCATCAAAAAAAAGTTTATCAGTAAAGTGCCTCAAAAATAGGGAATAGCGATTTCTGTTGAAGTTTTTTTTAGAGCAATGTTTGTTTTAATGAGAATTAACCCTCTATATTTGTGGCACGAAAGGAGGAGAGATGGGTGAGTGGCTGAAACCAGCAGTTTGCTAAACTGCCGTACTCGTAAGGGTACCGCGGGTTCGAATCCCGCTCTCTCCGCTGATAAACGTGCATGACCCGCAAGCGTTTATCCCGGGAAGTTGAAAATCCTGGTTCGGTTATACAAGTCTCGGGGAGTGGCGCAGCCCGGTAGCGCATCTGGTTTGGGACCAGAGGGTCGCAGGTTCGAATCCTGTCTCCCCGACACAAAAAGAAAATCCTGTAAGAGCAATCTTGCAGGATTTTTTGCTTTATACACTTTACCAAACAAGGGCTGGTATTGACTAGGTATCCCATCTGGACTGGGACCAGAGGATCGCAGACGGTCGGCTGGAGGGCCACCATGGCATCGACGCCTCCCGCTGTCGTTCGAACCCTGTCTCCCGATACAAAAAGAAAACCTGTAAGAGCAACCATACAGGTTTTTGCTTTACAGAGCTGTCTTTACAAGAATCTGTAATATCTCTATATTATCTGCCTTCTAAGTAGGCGGCCGGAGGAGCCACTGTGTTGAAGCGGCAGCGGCCACCATGGCAGCGGCGCCTTCTGATTCCGTTCGAATCCTTTAAAAGAAATCTCACAGGTGTTTCACTATACAGCTTTCAACAGTAGTGAGTATTTGAAGTGTAGTGACGTATCAGGTCATAGGTCTATGTAGTGCAGACGGCGGAATGGTAGATTCTAAAATTAACAATGCTAGCAGGAGGTACTGGGGAAGTAATCTATAAAAGAGTAAGGGCTCGGGCCGCTTTATAACCCTGTAACATTCACTCTATTTCGTCGTTCTGACGATGTTTATTTGTTAAAAAGATGCATTAATACAGCTCTGATCTGCCTTAGGGTTTTCAAAATTGATTTAATGTATTACTTTTGTGCGCAGTTAAGACGCCTTAGCTTCCTTAGTTAGAAAGCCAAAGCACTCAATGGGGTCCCGTAGCTCAGCTGGATAGAGCATCTGCCTTCTAAGCAGACGGTCACAGGTTCGAATCCTGTCGGGATCACAAACAGATAAACAAATGGCCTGTAAATCAATAGATTGCAGGCCATTCTTGTTTTATTACTGAAACATGACTGAAACATTTCTCCAAAAGGTCAGTCATTTGTCCGATTCAGGCAGCCATTTCCCCTCTTTTGTTGCTCAATGGCAAATCAGCCACTTTATCAAAATTTTAAATCCTGTTAATTTTTTAGTTCAGCGAAAATTTCAGCGAAGTAGACAGATCGGCAGAAACCGGGATGATCCGTTCCGGTTCGGCCATCAGGCCCAGGGCCGTTTCCATCCGGTCGGCTTCCTTGCCCCAGAGCAGGCCGGTCATACGCCGCTCCTCCGACTTGTATTCATAGAAGTTGTTTAGGTAGGAGGTGATCCCGTTGTAAGCCCACCAGGCAGACATTTCGGGAGCTATGTCCTGACCTACCCCCTGATGGCAGTAGGCTATGACGTCCGTGACCATTTTCTTTTTCTGGGTACTGAGCAACTCCTTATGACTGACACCCTGGGCGGCCTGTTTGATCTCGTCCGAGTCAAAGAATACATTACCTATATAATCGTAGAACTGCTTCTGGGTAAGACGGGTCTTTGCCATCCTATTATATATATAGGTAGCGCGCTCTTCATTCTGTGGCAGCGCTCCCAGTATTCGGAGGGCTTCGTAGTATTTGGACTGGACCTGTGGGGTATGGCGGATGACAATCTTCTGCGTGAACTTTCCCTTTCGTAAGCTCAGATTCAGGGTATTGTTGCAGACTACACGAACGGTGGTAAAGTAAGCCATGGCCGAAAGGTGACCGTCGTGGCCGTTGGCCATGACCATATACTGATAGACTTCATCCTGCTTGCCGATCACCATTGGGGTTTTGCGCCGGCAGCAGACAAATACCTTGGCGCCGCCTTCCAGGCAGCCCGCCGTTTCAATGATTAGTTCGCCTTTCTCCACGACTTCATCGATCAGCCCGAAAGCTTCCCGATTCTGCAGGGGGGTGTACTTGCGTCCCAGCTGATCACCCAGTATCCGTTCGTTGTCGGTCCGGAAGGAAAAGAAGCTGGTAGTACTCTCTACGATCTCTCCCGAAGGCAAATGGTGGTGGTTGGGGAGCTTTTCGACGGTGAAGTCCAGATTCGACAGCAGCAGGGCTTCGTTGATACTCATTTCCTGCTCGACGATGGTACCGAGGTTGTGCCACGGCTTTTCCCTCAGCGACACGAAGTCACTGTTTCGTTCAATGTTGTGTCCCATATTCTTTCTATTAATTTTGATTTGACTTATCAAAATTAATACTATATTTAATAAAGAAAAAAGTTATCTGTTCTTTTTTTTGGTGTAATTATCAAATGACCATAACATTACCCCAAAAACAGTATATGGAACTTACCATTGATCAGAAGCTACTTGATAGTTTACCGACCCTTCGGCTTTCGGAGATGGAGTGGCTACAGGGGAAGTTAAAAGAGCTCCTGCCTAACGAACGGCAAAAGCTCAAAGAGAGTCTGGAAAAGCGCGGCTTTAAGGTACCCTTCTTTATCTGGCAGGACGGTCAGTACAACTGGATCGTAGACGGTCACCAGCGTCATCTCCTGCTGTCGGAGGAGGGGTTCGCCGAGACAGCCTTCCCGGTGGTCTTCGTGCAGGCTGCCACGTTGAAAGAAGCCAAAGAGCTGGTCCTGCTGATATCCTCCAGGTACGGGACCGAAAGCAAGGATGGTTTTGCCGAGTTCATGGCCGGTCTGGACGCCGAGTTTATCAAGTTGGCTACCACGTTTGATGGCCTGCTGGATCTGGATATACCGGATGATTTAGATATCATAGAGGAAGACCCCAAAGAAACCAAAGAACTTGATGATGACATCGAAACCAAACACCGTTGCCCCGAATGTGGATACGAATGGTAAGGACTTTTCGTTCGATCGCATTGAAGGCTTTGACGAGCACATTGCCCTGTCGGTACCGGCCTATAAGGATATTCAGCGGGCGGTGCGGGGCATTGTCTCTTACTTTCTGGATCAGCAGGGGTCGGTGGTCTATGATCTGGGATGCTCCACTGGTGAAACACTTCGCCGCCTGGCCGAGCGATTTGGTGCTGATCATCATTACGTGGGATTCGATATAAGTCAGAACCTGCTGCCTGCCAGATCGGAGCCGCCGATTACTTACCATTGCCAGGACATTACCCAGCCTGGTATTTTTATGACGGGGCGGGTGAACGTCATCATCTCCCTGTTCACGTTGCAGTTCCTTTCGATTGAAGCCCGGCCCAAAGTACTCAAAGCGGCTTATGATGCCCTGAAGCCCAATGGCGCCCTGATCGTGACCGAAAAGGTATACCTGCCGATGGGCTTGTTTCAGGAGATATTTACCTTCTCTCACTACGATATGAAGGCCGAGCACTTTACCCATGATCAGATTCTGGAAAAGCAGTTTGTCCTCCGTCAGATCATGAAGCCCCTGAGTGAGGCCGAGAACCTGCAGATGTTCTACGCGGCCGGATTCACGAAGGTGGAGACCTTCTATCAGAACCTGAATTTTAAGGGTTGGCTATGCGTCAAATAACACCACAAGGATACGGATACGTACCCAGCATGGCCGAGGTGAATGCGCTACCCAAATCCGGAAAGGTCATTTCTTTATTCAGTGGGGTGGGGGGCAGCTCCCTGGGCTACAAAATGGCGGGATGGCAGGTACTGGCTTCGGTAGAGTTTCTGGATTACCAGGCGCGGACCTACCGAAAGAATCATATCGGTACCCGGGTCTATGAGCAGGATATCCGGAAGATGGATCCAAACAAGGTAATGGCGGAGCTGGGGCTGAGGCCGGGGGAGCTGGATATTCTGGATGGCTCCCCTCCCTGCTCCAGCTTCTCGACGGCCGGCAAGCGGGAGAAGCTGTGGGGAAAGAAGAAAAGCTACGGCAACCGGACGCAACGGACGGATGACCTTTTCTTTGAGTACACCCGCTTCCTGAGGATCATGCAGCCGAAGGCCTTTGTGGCGGAGAACGTAAAGGGTCTGGTGATGGGGAAAGCGAAGGGATACTTTAAGAAGATATTCCGGGAGCTGGAAAGCTGTGGGTATGTGGTGAAGGCCCGGGTACTGAACGCCAAGTACTACGGTGTTTCCCAGGGGAGGGAGCGTCTGATCTTTATCGGCTATCGGAAGGACCTGGGCATGGTACCCAAACATCCTGCGCCCAGCCGGTATGTCATTCCGCTCGGCAAAGTCATGCATGGGCTGCCTCTACCTGGTGAACCGCTCAAACCTCTGCGGGGGAAGGGGTTGACTGTATACGAGCTTACGAAGGTGGGGGATAAGTTTGATACAGCCTACCTGAAAGCGTTTGGGAAGCGGAACATGTACACCCACTACCGGCTCTCCCCCTTCAAGCCAGCACCCACGCTGACCACCAGCCCGACCTACTACCACTGGGACCGGCCGCGGGTACTGACTGTATCGGAAATGAAGCGTATCACTACCTTCCCGGATGATTTTATTCTGCTGGGTACGTTGGCAAACCAGTACGAAGCCTGTGGCAGGACCGTGCCTCCCCTGATGATGAAGGCGATTGCGGAGGGGATCAGGAAGGATATTGGGGAAACTATCAAAAGGAATGATAATTAGATAAAAATATAATTTTGATAATTGAAAATACTGCCCTATACTTGTTGCATAAACAATGCGGGGTGGAGCAGTAGTAGCTCGTCGGGCTCATAACCCGAAGGTCAATGGTGCAAATCCATTCCCCGCAACAGAAGTCCTTCGGACTTGGTCCGTACGCCCTAAGGGCAGGCAGGGGTGGAGATAGCTTAACGGTAGAGCACTGGGCCGGGAGATGCCTGGAGGTTAGGTTCGAATCCAGCTCCACTACAATCATTCAAATGTGAGTGGTTTACGCTTATAATGATATTGGGTTTGTAATGGTTAAATTGTCTCGGTAAGTAGCCGAGGCAATTTTTAATAGTTTGGACAACACGGCGGAGATAGCTCATTTGGTAGAGCGCTAGACAGCTAATCTAGAGGCGTAGGTTCGAATCCAGCTCCGCAACTACTCCGAAACCCAGAGCAGGGGGGCTGACGGGCCGTCCGAACCCTGCAAAGGAAGACGCAGTCAAGGCCAGCTGCCGAGGAGTATGAGTAGGTTAAAGGTTTAGGAATAGTCAGAATGTCCCGGCTTTTTGTCGGGACAGTTTTTAAACCTGAAAGGCAACACTTTTTGACAGACCGAACGCCCTGGTGAACCGAGCTTGGTAGTGATTGCAAGCACTACGAATCTTTTTCCAAGAACTGAGTGATCATAGGTAGGCGGATAGCTAGGGCTATTTTTCGAATCCAGGAGTTTTATATAGTGTGTGTATAGTATTGGTAAAATGCCCGGCAACTCAACTTCCACATGGTTAATCAACTAATGCCGGGTATTTTCTTCCCTTTGATGCCCGTTTGTTTTTGATAGATAGCAACACCCCCGATCCAGGAGAGGACGGGGGTAATAAGATTAAGTCCCGGCTACTATTTTGCGGTGGTAGGTTTTCCGGGCAACCCTAGGAGGTTTGCGCATAAAGCAAAGCGGATGATGTCTTATCGCTCAAGCCCGATCATAGGTACAGTAGCTAGCCTCAATGCTTTTGGTTTACTGTATGGTAGTGCATGGTGCGCAACGCAAGGAAAGCAAGTGCATGATCGGGAAAGACTGACAGCCTGGAAAGACAGGCAGCTGACTTCCATCGGCAATCACATAAAGAGGAGGGTTTACTTCTGAAAAGCTTCGGACGGTTGTCTGAGGCTTTTTTTATACCCATCCGTGAAAAAAGTGGAGGAGGGGGGTGTTTTCTGTATTACCCATAGTGCTAACTTTGATAAGTTTACTTGCAACCCATAACAACTTGCAACATGCCGTTCAGTACTGAAGAAGAATTAGAGGTCCGATTGAATCAGGTATCTGCCCTGTATCTGAAAGGAATGCCTCAATATAAGATCGCCGAGAAGGTGGGGGTATCGCCCTCCCAGGTGAGTCGTGATCTGGATATGTTGCGGGATAGGTGGAGGCAGGTGAATATGGATAATATGAACGACATTATTCTCGAGCAGCTCAATAAGCTCGATGTAATGGAGAAGGAGCTTTGGGAGGCATGGGACCGTAGTAAGCTTGATTATAAGGAGACGCGAATTAAGGGGAAAGGAAAGGCGAAGAAGAAGGAAGGGGAGGAGGAAGGAAGAGAGGAGACCCAGAATTCCTTACAGGGGGAGGTGACCAAGATTACCAAGGAAAAGGAACCGAATGTGGGCTTTATGGTCGCACTCTTACAGCTGATGGAGCGACGATCCAAGTTACTTGGAATGGATGCCGGCCTGCAGACCAATGAGAAGATTACCGTGACGATCAAAGCCTGATGGAAATTGAATTGCAGTTCTCTCCCCTGGCCAGCTACCAGCGCCGGATACTGGAATCCCAGTGCCGGTATACCATTACCGAGGCCAGTACGAAAGTAGGTAAGACGTATAGCCATATCGTGTGGCTACTGAATAAGGCGGTTACCGAGGGGGAACTGGGTAGAAACTACTGGTGGGTAGCTCCCGTATCTTCTCAGGCTGAAATAGCGTTCGATAGGATGGAGCGGTACCTGGGCGTACTGATCAATCGAAGGCTCGTTAAGACCAATAAGTCCAAACTCTATGTGCAGCTGTGGAATGGGGCACGTATCTGGTTTAAGTCGGCGGATAAGCCTGATTCACTCTATGGGGAGGATGTCTATGCCGCGGTATTCGATGAATTTACCCGGGCGAAGGAAACCGCCTGGTTTGCGCTGCGCTCGACGATTACCAAGACGAGGGCCATGGTAAAGTTCATCGGGAACAAGACCAATCCCAACCACTGGGGTTCCAAGCTGGTGGAGGATGTGGAAAAGGGTAAGATGGTGGATTGGGAGTACCATAAGATTACGGCCTGGGATGCGGTAGATGAAGGAATCCTGAGCCGGGAGGAAATTGAAGCGGCTAAACGAGAGCTACCTGATGATGTATTCGCGGCTCTTTATGAAGTGAAGTGGATCGAGTTGAATGGGAATCCGTTCTGGCGCCACATCGATCTGAATAAGGTTGTACGGCCGGTAAGTTATGACCCACGCCTGCCGGTATACCTCAGCTTTGACTATAACATTCGTAACTCCTGTCTGGTGGCACAGCGTACTGCAGACGGGGAGCGTCGGTACCTTGAAGAGTACTATATGCTCGGAGGTGACGGGGAAGATCTGGAAGCCCTGGTACGGGAGCTGGCCCTGAAGTACAGGAATAACATCATCTATATAACAGGGGATGCTTCGGGGAATGCACGGTCTGCCTTTACTTCGGGCAGTGGAGGAGGTAGGGCCCTGATCGAGATGTACTTTCAGAAGTACGGGGCGGAGTGGGTGTACTTTGATTATTATCCAACATCCAATCCAGAGCACGTCAATAGCCGCCTGATCTGTAATGCACTGACCAAGTTCTTCGGAGATAACATCAGTATTGATCCATCCTGTGTGACGCTGATATCAGATATCAAGCGAATGAAGACCACAATTGAGGGAGGGCTGGATAAGTCGGATATGAATAAGGAAGATTACGGACATATGGGAGATACATTCAGGTATGACCTGATGAACTTTGATATGGAGGTATTTGCTTCCCTGGGCTATGCAGCCTAATTACTCCCGTTTTAGGCTATCTGCTATAACTTCACTGATTGAGCTCCACCTGCGCCGTGAAACTGGAACCGACTTACCACAATTCAGATGTATGGTATGTGTTTCTGAATCTACACCCTCTACCTGGTGTAGATTCACAATGAAGCTTTTATGAATCCGGATGAATGAGCTGGGTAAATGCTGGTCGTACGCTTTAAGAGTCCTGGAAGATACCGACTGTTTACCCAGGTGGCTGGAAAATATTGTATAGTTATGGGCTCCCTGCAGATAGGTGATCTCTTCCAGCTGAAACGGGATTGCATGATTCTTTATCTTATCAAGTTGGATGTATTGTAACTCTTCCATGGGTGCTTATCATAGAATTAGATTTTATTTTCTATTCTTGTCTCCGAACGAACCTTACCCACGGTGAAGGCTACCCAGAGTATAAATACAACTACTCCATAGCAGAGGCAGGCTAATGGTAGCCACAGAGGAGCCCATACCCACAGCCACTCCCATCTGATGTATTCTGTTAATTTGAGTAGGTAAATTATTATCTGAGACCACACGATGACCGCGATGAGGAATAGGGGGAAGGTGGTGTTCTTCCAAAGTGAGATGATTGCTTGTTTCATTTGCTATTTGGTTAATATGGACACCTTATCAGAATAAACTGGACACCTCAGTGGATAACCTGGACACCTCACTCTTGCCTGGCTGATCGTATATTTCATCAATTCGACCTCTAATGTGCAATCTTCTCAAAGCGCTATACATTAGACCGTGCTCGGCTTTGATGTTCTTTGGTAAGGCTTCAATTCTCTCATCATGTCCCACCGAAGGGGGTACCTGAAGGAACTGTCGGTATGGATTGTACACACACGTAGCCCGGCCCTTCTCATTGACATAGATTAAGCCCCATCCCTGGGGTAAATCCTCTTTCTTTATCATTCCGGTAGGGCAGCAATAGAAGCGACGGGAACCCATCCCCAATTCCGGATGCTGTCTGAATGACTTCTTTTTGTCAGCATGAAAATCGGCACGGCTTACCTTTACTTCTATCAGTACTGAGTATCCCCATGCCCCAAATCCTATCACATCAGGACATTCGCCGTTACAGGCCGTAGTTACCAGCTCCTTAAATGCTACGCCACAGCTAGCATTATTCAGTACCCACTTGTAAGCTATTTCAACAAGCTTCCGGTGAGCAGATTGGTAAGATTGCTCCGAAGGGTTCATTGTATTACCTGTACGGGTTTCTGTTGTAGGTAGCTGGATACCTTTTGGATATACTGACCTTCTATCTCATCCATCTGCCCCCTAGTCTGGGCAATAGCCTTTTGATATATCTCTGCACTGAATTCCTCATCCAGTGACTGGGCGTGATATAAGCTGACAGAATACTTGTGATCTGCCCCAAACTGAAGATCTTCCAGACGGTTGCCTAATTTCTTGAATGCCCTTACCAGTGGTTCCAGCTCTGTATTCAGATCGAGTAGTGTCATTGGCTTTTGCTGTACTGGAAGAGGGGGTTCGGAAGTAGGCTCAATCTCTTCCATTGCTGGTTGCTGAGGATCATTGGTCTCCTTGCTCTGATCAGGAGCTGGGAGATCTTGAGGAACTGGCCGAAACTCTTCCAGTGCCTTCAAAGCATTCACGGCATCATACACCAGGTTTTTCTTATCGGTGATCATGGTGAGTTGTCCATCCTTATAGGTATACTCCTGGACAAGGAAGGGCTCTTTACTAGTACCAATGGTACAGATCTTTCCTTTTAGGAACTGGGCCTTTTCTTCAATCAATTCGATTCTGCGGGTAGTCATTGCTTTGTGAATTACAGGTAGAGGTAATGGTAATCAGGGTTTGAGTTGGGTGTACCGGTAGCCCTGGAATCCGGTATGTGGTTGGGGGGTAATCGGGTGCCAGTTAGCCATTACCAGGCACTTGGTTGTTCTGGGCTTTCCTATGTCGTGAGCATCGCGCCAGTTCTCTGAAATATCCGTATCAACTATGTCCATGTAGCCGCGGATCAGTCCGTCATAGATCATATAGCAGACCGCACCGGTACCCGAATCTTTTGGTAGCGCTTTGGTATTGATCAGCCAGAACCATTCACCATTACCATTCAAATCCGTCAATCCATCACAGCGTTGCAGTACCCGTTCACAGGTGGGCCAGTCACGGAACTTGGATTTGGGGATGGTGGTCAGGATGTTTTTCATATCTTCTTGTGCGCTACATCATTTGGCGGAGCTCATGTACTTTTCTCTTTATGAAAACTTCGGCGAGTCTTGATAAATCATTGTACTGGGTTGCTTCATTATCGTATTCTAATGCCTTTGCCTTATCAGGTGTTATTTCTTTGGATTGCTTCATCGACTCCGATAGTGCCTTTGCCTCATCACGAATAATGGCTATATCTGCGAGAGACATCTTTTCAAAGGCCGATAAAACGTTTTTGTAGTCAGGCATACTAATGGCTGTGTTTATGAATATGGGCGACTCCGTTAATTATGCCGTGTAGATATGCCATTACGACCTGTTTTTCTCCCGACCCTGAAAATTGATACCTTGCCTGATAAGGAGATCCATCAAGGGCAGGTGTTTCGTGAAAAAGGGTATACGTTGTTTCTACCTTGTCTTTTCGTAAAAATCCACCCTTCTTAACATGTACATGTTCTTCAATCATTAAGGACGAGTCGCACTTCAACGCTTCCTGAAACGATTCATTTATGTCCTTATCTGATACCTTTCTTTTTGCTATTCTATCATCTTCGTTTACAAACATGTAAAGTCCCATAGTATTACGTGTGATATTGGTGATAGTCAATCAATCGTTTTCGCATTCTCTACCGCCCAATCAATGCATTCAGGAGCAGACTGAAACAGCATACCACTACGGCGGTAGTAGGTATTGATTGGGAACATGAGCTTCTCACATCCGCATATCGTGCACTCTTCTACTTTGACCTTTTTTTCTAGCGTAGTGGCTTTGGTGGAGGGAGACCAGGTATGGTTCATACGAGCGGCTTGGTTGGTGGTATAATACTCAGATCAATAAACCAGTCTCCCATGATGCTAAGTGTATACGTAATACGGCCGTGGGGGCGTTGGCTTGGATTTTTCAAGTGGTAGTCCTTCCAAATGGTCTGACCAATGCAGTCTGATATGGCGGCCACTAATGTTTCAACCGGTGCGGCATCTTCTGTCCAGGCTATGGCAATAAGGTCCATGTCTCTGGCCATGCTACCATGCAGGGCAAGGGCATAGCCACAGTCTAAGGCGGCACGTCTGAAATCATTGTACAGGACCGCGTAGAATACGGGTTTGCCTTCGGGCTTTACCTGGGTTTTATCTTTCATAGGATCAATGCGTATAGGCCCAGGTATACCTCTCCTTGTACCGTCCGCCCGATTCCAGGAAGTACAGTCTGACCTTATTCCAGTCCGGGGCATGCTTCTCTTTGGCGACACGCCAGCGCCAGGCAAATCCTTTGGTATCCAGATCCCGGGAGGCTTCCTCCTCGGTAGAGTAGTGGGGTAATTCGTGTGACATAGTGAGGTTTATTTTGAGGTGGCACAAAAGGTGGCACTAATGGGGTATTTGGTTAATAGTTGCGTAGTTTCTCAAAAACGCAACATTTTGAGTAAGAATGTACCTTTTTAGAGGTTACAATTTGGCTATGTGTGTTCAATGACAAAGGGAGGCCTTACTCCGCCTGATCTGTTACAGGCGATGCTAATGGCGGTGGTCACCTTTTCGCGGGCACTTAGGTCTACTTTCAGTCTTTCCATGGCAGTCATTGCACCCAGGGCATAGGGAGAACCACACCCTACGCTAGCGAACCGATCAATGGATTCACCTACATCGTAATCTTCTTCAATGATGAATAGCCTACCAACGTAGCCTACCAGAAAGCAACCGCCCTCCTCTTCTCCCTCTTTTATTCTGGCATGCCCTCCGTTTCTTAATGTAGTACGCAGGGCATTCACGAAGGAGGTACACATATACTCGTATACGTCCATTTCCGGGGGTCTGGTGGGAGGGAAGAAAGAGAAGCGAACCAGCTGCATCATGCGAAAAGATGAGGTACAGCCAAAGACAAATTCGCCTACTTTGAATACTTTGGGGTCTTTTCGGATAATGATATCCAATCCGTCTACTCCGGCAGAATCACCGCCTATGTAAACTGATTCATTTTCGATGAGGCCTACGATGCAGGTCATGTAGATAGAGGTTATAAATTGAATTTTATTAAGGTACTATTAAGGTGAGCTATTGCTTTTGTTGGACTATTCCGAAGTTAACGACATTGATGTCGGGAACATGAATGTCGTTAACATGTCTTTGGTGCCTCAGAAAATTGCGGAGCTTAATTATTTCAAGGCATCTACAATGGCACAGAAGAGTTTGTCTTTCTTCTGCTGGAATTCCGGGAGCTGCTCGAAGGGTACGATACAGTGGTGTTCCTTTTTCTCAGCATCTTTCACCGGTCCGTACTTCCACCCATTGGCAACCTTATCAGCCATCCATGCATCGTGCTGAGCTGATTCGCCCGATTCCGGATTGTTTATCCGAAACTCTACCCCTTTGATAGCAGACTCTTTCTGCCACGCTTCGGCTTCATTCCAATCTTTCTGGGATTGATCGTCATTTGCCTCACACCAAGCTTTATTGGCCTGATGGCAAACCATAGCGATGTATACGATCTTACTTAGTCTTTGTGTTTCTGTACTGAAATTGCTTATAGCTGACATAGTTTGAAATAGTTAAGTGTTTCAATTTTGGGAAAGAGTGTATCAGAGACGCCCGAAAGCGTATCAGAATAGGCAGAAAGTGTTTCAGAAATGGGAAAGTGTGCTATCAGATTAGTTCGCTCTCTTCTTCGGGATCAGGCTTCTTAAACAAGAGCTCCTTTTCAAAGACATCTTCAAACTTCTCCGATACGGCTATGCTCTTATACGGAGGGATGGGGTTGCCCTTCTCATTGAGCATGACGTACTCGATCTTCGTACAGGTCGCATTCGTCGGGACATCCATGTAAAAAAAGTGAGGTGGCTGCTTCACGTCCCAGTGGTGGACAAACTCGTAGACCGTACCCCCGATGTGGAGGAAGACCTTTACGCTGCGCCGGGTTTTGAAGGGATTGACCACCTTGGGTTTATCTGGCTCTAAGCGAAAGAAATACCGACGTGTGGGGGACGCGTCAATACGTTTTGTTATCTCGTGTTGTATGTTCATATATAATTACTAATTTGCCTTAACAAAATTAATATTATATCTAATCTATCATAATAAATACTATGAATCCTTTCAATAAACTGGTGGGATTTGCTCCCGTTGCCACCGGGCGGCTGTTGGTAAATGCGCTGCCGGGCATTAGTGAGGAATTAGGTAGTGCCCTGGTGCGTCGGGAAGATGTACAGGAACTGGATGATCCCGGGCAGGAAGGACTGGCAGGCGTATGGAATAGGATCAGTGGGTTAGCGTATGATATGCTCCTGTTGGAGCTGGAATGTATCCTTTCCGAAAAGGGAGCCTTCCGTCACGAACTGGTGTATACGAAGCCTTTGGCTCTGGGTCAAAATATATTGGAGGCCGGTAACGTATATGAGTACCGTATAGAAACCTCCGCCATGCGTTTTACCAGACTGAAGATAGATCAGGTCACCGTACGTACAGTAGAAGAAGGGGTGGTTACCCTTAAGCTGATTGATGTCACTCTTACTAAGTCATTATACGAAACTATCTTTGAGCACGTTGCAGATATAACCGACCTGCCCTTTCCTTGCGATATAACCAATGACCGTGGGCTGAATCTGCTCTTGCAGGTGAGTTCTACGGCCGGTCTAGTGGATTTTTCTGGAATAATTTCCCCTGAATCCCATACGTGTATAGCAGCTGCACTATGTATTCAGGACAATAACCTTGGTGATGCTGTATCCAATCCTTTCATGGACGCTTCTATAAAATTAGGTGGAGATCTTTCTGCCCTTGTTAAACGTAACGCGGAGCTACTGGCCCCTGCCTATCAGTATGCCTGTGGCTATCAGTTTATGCTGGAAAAGCTTTCGAGCCACAACTTCAATCTCTTTACCAATACGAACCTGATCGTTACCGAAGAGAATCGGGACAGCTATAAGAAACAGTTTAAGTCCTATTTGACCCGGGGCGCGGCGGTCATTGCCAAGCAGCTGGAAAACAGCTATACGCTGGAGGCTACGCCGGATGAAACGGGAGGCTGGTCGAAGGCTGGTCTTATTTAATCGCAGACGAAGCATGTTCAGAATTGAATCAGACCTCACCCAAATCGCGCTGGTATTCTCCCAGAAAGCCCAGCTGTTGGAAAATAGTTGGGGAGATCATCTCGTGGAGGCGGCCGGGGATGGCATTGCCGCCGTTACTCATCGCATCCAGCAAAAGGGAGAAAACACCAGTGGCAATCAGATGATCACCCAAAGCGCTAAGCGTAGCGGTGCTTACAGCCGGGCCTACGCCGCCTACCGATCCAGGCAGGGGCGCCAAATCGGTAAGGTAGACTTTACCATGGAAGGGGATCTGATGCGCAACTACCAGATCATCTACCGGGGCATGCGTGAAGTAGTGGTCGGTTTTATGGATGCGGATATGAATGAGATTGCCCTGTATCTGGAAGCCTACTTCGGGGCCGCCTGGTACCTGTCGGTGGAGGAACAGAAAGTCGTCATGGATTCCCTATCAATCAAAGTTTTCAATCATTTCAATTAATACCCTCACTCTATAAATTCATTTTTATCCCACCCTTGTTTCTATGCTTCAGTTAGTACGTTATGTTTCAGACCATGAGTCATTGGAAGTATCTACTTTTGTTATTGCTGACATGTTATTTCATGTAGATCCATCCGGTCAGATTTTCTGTCCCTTTTGTGATCGTACCGTAGCCGATTACGGTCTTTCGCCCGAGCAGTTCAGGCACATGATTGAGCTGGAAGGACTTAAAACCATGCTGGATTACTATCCCGATGCTTTTCTGTTTCTGGGACAGAACCGGTATATCTTCTGCGAATTAGTGAAATCCAAACAAGAAGTAGTCGTATGAAATTAAATCTTACCCAGGTAAGTGAGGGGCTAAAATCCTCACTTACTCCTCTCTGTCAGCAGCAGATTATTCACCACGGGCAGGTTCAGTCCGTCTACCACCAGGGGGATAAGCGCAACCGCCTGCAGACACTAACGGAACCTATCCAGATCGTAGGAATAGAAAGCAAAGCCGATACGCAGCTGGCGTGGCTCGCGGAATCCATGCAGCCTGTTACCAAAGCAAAAACCTATGGTACCGGGGGCAGGGATCAGTACACCGCTACCCTTACGTTGCTGGTACTGAGTCGGAAGTCAGAGACGCTGCAAGCGCTGCTCACCGCCCTGGCTGGCCCCTATGACGTGCAGGTGACGAACGTAGATTTGAATACCCTACGGGTAATACGGGAGGGGTGGCTGATGGAGGTAGGGCAGGAAAAGAACTATGACCCATCCCTGTATGCCTGGGCCGTACGGTGCCAGTTTGCCCAGGTGCAACTTATGTCGGTCTGTTAATCCAATCACCTACTATCTAATGAACGGAAACTTTAAGCAACTTTTAGAGGCAGGTGATATTGTGCCGGCCAAAACGCAGGATGGTAAACTCTTCGAACTGGAAGGGACGCAGTACTATGAATACAAGGATGGGGGAGTACCTACCCGTCCTCATCGCTTTCATGCCTTTGCCGAAACTAGTTTTGAGCACGAAGCCTGGCAGATGGACCGCGATAGCCTGATGATGTTCATGAATGTCTTTCAGGATTTTGTCATCGGTTCATTGGCTAATCTTAATAATCCCGACTGGTTTAAGCATAATGCACCCATCATGCTGAATACCGTGACTAATGTGCGGGACCGGATCGAGCATTATAACTCCACCATCGAGTTTGTCTATGATATGGCTTCGGTGCTCTACTTTCATGAGGACGAGGATCCATTTACGTACGACATTACCGAGGCCCGGAAAAAGAAAGACATGTGGCGACCATATCCGTACCTGTACACTTTTTTTTTGAGCATGGACTTAAACAGGCACGTGCCCTTGGGCAGGCTGTCGCAGCCCGATACCCTGACCTCTGCGGCCCAGTCACTACGATTAATGCTTTCGACATTACAGAATCTATCGTCGCGGTACGACTACACCGATACGACGAGCGATACAATGAGCTTTATCGAGTCGCAGACGGAAGTCCTGAAAGGATACGCTACTTCTCTAATCTACCTATTGAGGAATACTTCGATTACGTTGCCGCCTACCGAAGAGAGCATGAGCGAAAGATAGAAGAGGCCAGGAGGAGCCAGATAAAATAACAGAAAGCCGCTGTACATCGTGTACAGCGGCTTTACTATGTCTTTTATATTTCCCTATATGGTAGGTATGGTAAATCTTTCCTGTTTCGCTCGCTTGATTGAATCCTGTTGAATTTCCTCCCGGTACATTTCATCCAGACCGCGGTGGATCTGCTCTTCTTCGTCCCAGTAGTCTGAACTTTTGCGGCTTTGTCGATCTGTGCCAAACAGCCAGCCGAGTACTAGACTAAGCATAAACATGACCAGATAGAACCGCAGGATGGGCCAGGCGTCCGAGAGAAATTGTTTCATCAATCCGGTAAATTGAAATCTGCTTTCAAGTTGTTGTAGTCCTGATAACGTTCCACATTCAGGCGAGCGCCGGGAGATGCTTTAATCACCACTGCGCGGAAGGTAAAGGTGGTTCCACTTGGAATTGTTGTCTCGTTGTCTACGTAAAGGGTCAGGTCCGAGTATTCGTAATTCATATCTACCCTTAGAAAACTCTTGTTTACATCAAACGCGTAGCCGCTATAAGGAAGGAGTACTCTGAAATATTGGCTCTTTTGGAGATACACAAAAACCATTTCATCATTAGCTACCTCAGTTTTGAACCTGTGGCCTCCTAGGGCCTCTGTAACATCTAGCTGGAAGTCGTAATATTTTGCCGTAGTTCCATTTTGTCCATTCTGCCCGGCCGCTCCCGCTGGCCCTCTTGGCCCGGTAGCTCCGGTTTCTCCTTTTGGCCCCATTGGACCAGGTGCGCCGTCTTTTCCATCCTCCCCGGCAGGTCCCTTACAGGAAGAAACAATTAATACAATAGCTAAAAGAGGGTAAATAAATCTTTTCATAGAAATGATTAAAGTTAGTTTATAACTCTTCAAAGTACCCCCTTTGACTACTTCCTACAAAAAATTTTATCCAACGGTCTGGATGGCTGATTTTAAGATATTATTTGCTGTTGATCGGTCACTTATGGTACTAAAATCTATTGGGAATATTAGCCCTGGGTGCCGTTAAATAAATTTTTGGGGAGAAGCCAGGGGGAGGGTACTTTGTGGATTTATGTACCAATCCTCTTAAGTTATGCAACTAGGTTTACCAATTATTCTTACTGTTACCCTACTACTCGCAGCCTTATTCCTGGCCCTCTACTTTCTCTTCATTACGAATAAGAAGAAGGAAGAGCTTATAGCTAAGTATTCTAACATTATTTCAGTTAATGAAGAGGTTGCAAGACTCCAACAATCAGCCACCGAGATCAGGCAATCATGCGAGACTCTAAGTACCAAATACAAGCAAGCCTTGATAACATATAATGAGATTGAGGACTTAATTGCGATAAATAAGGAGACGACAGATCTTTATGATTACGGGCTCTATGAGCCACGGTTTGACTTTGAAACATCACAAGAATATAAGGACAGAATACTTGAGAATCACAAAAAACAAAAGATGGCAATCACCAGCGACACTGCTGCTGTATGTATTGGTCAATGGTCCATTAATGGTGATACATCAGAGGGTACTAAATTGGTTAACAAGTATAAAAAACTTATGATGTTTGCTTTCAATGGAGAGTGTGATAGCCTGATAGCAAAGGTAAAGTGGCATAACTTTGCTCAGACAGAGCTAAAAATTCAAAATGCGTTTTTTACAATCAACCGACTGGGCCGCGTTCAAAATACTAGTATACAGGACAGTTACTTAGAATTGAAATATGAAGAGTTAGCTCTGTACTATGAATATGAACGGAAGAAGTACGAAGAGAAGGAGGAACAGCGCAGGGTAAGGGAACAGATGCGGGAGGAGGAAAAGGCTAGGATGGAATATGAAAAAGCGAAGCGTGAGGCAGCGGAGGAGGAGAGGCGCTATCAAAAGGCCTTGGAAAAAGCGATGAGCGACTTAGGAAAGGCTGATCAGAAGGACCTAGATGAGCTTAATGAAAAAATTGCCCTATTAGAGCAAAACCTGAAAAATGCTCACGATAAAAAAGAACGAGCCATATCCATGGCACAGCTCACCAGAGCGGGGCATATCTATGTCATATCAAATATTGGCTCATTTGGAGAGGGGGTATACAAAATAGGTATGACGAGGCGACTTGAACCTATGGACCGGGTGCGGGAACTGGGAGATGCATCCGTACCCTTCCGTTTTGATGTTCACGCAATAATCTTCTCCGAAGATGCACCCCAGCTCGAATACAATATACACAAGGCTTTTGCCGGTCGGCGAGTTAACATGACTAATCATCGGCGGGAGTTCTTTAAAGTCGGATTGGATGAGATTGAAGAATACATCAAAACTAATTACAAGGACGATGTTGAGTTTATACCATTAGCAGAGGCAAAAGAGTATAGAGAAACGCTATCACTCATGAACAGGGTTACTGTTGAGAAGTCGTCAGATGAGCCAGTTTTTGCATTCCCAGAGGATTTATTTGACGAGGATTTAATTTAACTTCAAATTAGCTTACAGAAAAACGGCACTCTGATCTACCAGAGTGCCGTTTTTTTATTACTCCTCTAATTCCACCACAACAGGGTGTTATTATCAAAAGTAATAAAAGTTTTAATACGAATAAATAAAATTGCTAGCGCTTTTATTCAATTGCTAGTATTTGGATAGATATTGCTGCTGTATTTATCAACCCAGCCGTTGCATAGATCACACCACAGCTCCAACTAAATAGGTTTATATAAGAAAAACCGCTTCAAATGAGCGGTTTTTGCTGCAATAAACACCACAAGATAGAATCGGGTACGCGTCCATAAAATTAGTAATATATCTAATTATTACAAGGTGGATCAGCAAACCAGATTTAAGGTCTCCGTTGACTCGGAGCTCCCCGAACTTATACAGCAACTCAACCGGGTCTCTCAGGCTCAGGAAGCTCTTACCGCCAAGGTAGGGGAAGGAAATTCCAAGATTGATAACGCTTATCGAACTCAATCGCTGGCAATCCGGGATCTGACGGAATCCATCAATAAGCGCACTGTTGCAGAGACCCAGGCGCAGAAGGCACAGGAAAAGGCCTCCGCTGATCACGAACGAGCCCTAAAACAGATAGGAAGCCAGTACGGGTACCTATCCAATCAGGTAGCTTCCTTCAAAGCCTACATGCTGGGCGCCTTCGCGGTGGATCAGCTGATTAACTACGGCAAAAGGGTGCTGGAAGCCGCTGGGAATATGCAGCAGTTTCAAATCAGCCTGGAGGTGATGCTGCAAAGCAAGTCCAAGGCGGATAAGCTGATGGCGGAGGTCATTGAATTCACCAAAAAGACACCTTTTACACTTGAACAAACCCAGGAAGCTACCCAACGCCTGTTGGCCTACGGGGTGGCTTCTGATGAGGTAATCCGTACCCTGGGCGCACTGGGTAATATATCGGCCGCCGTAGGTACCGAAAAACTACCTCAATTGATTCTGGCCTTTGGTCAGGTTCGGGCAGCCGGTAAGCTCACCGGGGCTGAACTCCGGCAGTTTCAGGAAGCAGGGGTCAATATGCTCGAAGCCCTGTCTAACGTAACGGGCAAAAGCGTCTCCACTATTCAGAAAGATATATCCAAGGGTATTATAAGTTACACCGACGTACAGAAGGCACTTTTCTCGCTGGGTGAGGAAGGGGGGCGCTTTGCGGGGCTGATGGAGCGGCAATCTACCACCATCACCGGAAAACTGTCTAACCTATCAGATTCGGTCTACCAGTTCTTTGCCCGTCTGGGTACCAGCCGTACGGGCCTGATTGCCGGGACGACCGACGCGCTGCGGGAATTCTTCGACTGGCTGGGTAACAGCAGCCGAAATATGGAAATAGCTATCGGTGTAGTAAAAGCTGGTGTATCGGGCTGGATTGCCTATAAAACCATACTTGAAACGGTAGTTAAAACAAAAGCTCTGTTGGCACTCGAGGCCAAAGCCACAGCAGCCGGCATTGCGGCCAATACGGCCGCTACGGCAGCAGGTACCGTAGCCACAACCGGACTGTCAGGGGCGGTCAATTCGTTGTGGGTAGCTATGCGGGCCAATCCACTGGGCTTTGTCATTGGATTGCTATCCTCCCTCTACTCGGCCTATCAACTGGTAAATGTTGCCACCGCTTCTCATACCGAGGCCATCGGTCACGAGCAACTGGAACTGGAAGCCCAGCGGGCCAAGCTAGCCGAGCTGGTCAACGTGGCGACTTCCCACGAGGAGGGTACCAAGCGTCGTATTGATGCGATCAAGACCATGATCAGCGAATATCCGGAATACCTCAGCGGTATTGATGCAGAGAAGATCAGTAATGCACAACTGCGTGGTATTATTGATCAGCTGAATAATTCGCTAAATACCCGCATTGGGCTGGCCCGGGAAAACTACCGACTCAATAATCTACAGGAAGAACGTAATAAGCTGTTCCAGCAGGAGGCTGAATTGATGGACCGGCTGAAAGAAAAGGCTCCCGAACTCTACCAGAAAGTGGGGGGCGATGTCAATAAGCTGGCCGAGGCAATCCGGGGTATGAACTTGCAGCAGTTCCAGGCCCTATCGGGGGTAAGCAGTCTGGGCGAGGCGTGGGATGGGCTGACCAAGGGCAAGATCACCAACGTGGCGCTGGATCTGGATAAGCGCATGAAGGAGATTGATAAGGCCATGGCTACCTCCGCCATTAACACCAACAACCTTCGCGAGTCTGAGAAAATACAGGCGGTCAATGCCGAAAACGCCAAGCACGCCATCCTGCTGGAAACCCTGCAGAAAGGCTCGCAGGCGTACAACGCCGAAATGAGTCGGCATAAGGAGGCTCTGGTGGAACTGGAAGGCAAGACGGTCACGAAGATTGTAGATCTGGGCAATACCCAGACCGAAGCCCAGAAGCGGGAGGAGGAGAAGCGAAAGAATGCTACGACCAAGATGCTGGATGAGACGGAGCAGATCCACATGGAGCACATGAAGATCCTGTCCAATGGGCGTCTCAATCAGGTGGAGTGGGATATTGAGCAGGAGCGGGCTAAGAAATTGGCGGCCATTGAGAAATCCGTAGCGGATGAGAAAGTAAAAGAGGAAGCTATCCAGGCGGTCAATGACCTCTATGATGCCAAACGGGAGCAGGCACAGCAGCAGGCCAATGAAAAACTATCCGCCCTGATCGATGATCAGCACCATAAGTTGCTCAAATCAAGAGAAAAGTTAACAGAAGATATTCATAAGGAACTGGATAAGGAAACCGAGGCTCATCGGGAGGAGCTCCATAAGCGTCTTGAGCTGATGGATAAGCTGAAGGCTGAGTATGTGCAACTCCATCGGGATTTACTGGCCGCTCAGCAGGACTACCAGACCCAGCGGCTGGCCAACGTGGCGCAGTTCACCGGACAGGAGCAGGTGATCATGAGCGTCCACTTCGACCAGTTGGCCCAGCAGGAACTGGAGAAAGCCAAAGGTCGGGAGGCCCGGGCCAATGCCGAGTATATGATGAATCTGGCCCGCTACGGTGAGAACAATCCGCTCACCCAGCAGGCTATGAACAACCTGGAAGCCGCCAAGACCGCGACCACCCAGGCGGCTACGCAGGCAGCGGCCTCTACGGCGAGTATGGTCATGGCCATTGCCCAGGGCATGGTGCAGATCGGGCAGCAGATCGTGGATGTCATGAGCAGGATCCGGCAGACGTTCATCGATACGGGGGAGATGGCTATGGAGTCCATCGATAAAATTACGGATGTCATCGATGGGTTGGTAGATGCCAACCAGGGCGCCATGCAGGAGATGCTCAACGATACCACCATGAGCTATCAGGAGCGGGAGGCGGCGGTCAAGCATTACCTGGCTAACGAAGAGGAACTACTGAAACAGAAGTCGGCCATGCTGGCTACCAGGCAGCAGATCCAGGACGTGAATGAGCAGATGCAGCTCACTATGCAGGAGTCCCAGTTGGCTATGAAGGCACTGGGGCAGCTTGTCAGTGGGGATGTAGTGGGGGCTATTGGTACCGCCATCGAGCAGGTTAATCTTATGTTCTATAAGCAGGCCCAGGAACGCCTGCAGCAGGAGCGGTCCATGCTGTTGGAAAAGCAACGTTCGCTGGAAGCCGAGATGCAGATGATCCAGAGCAAGATGATTGCTGAGGATGCCCTGCATAAGGCTAACATGGATCGCATCAACGCCGAAGAGGAAAAGGTACGAGATACTATCAATAAGCAGATAGCTCTTAATCAGGCCCGGCACGATAAGGCGGTTGAACTGATCAATGAAGAACTCGCTGCTTTTAAGAAAGCCGAAGAGGAAAAGCTGAGAGTCTACAATCAGTCCATTGAAGATAAAAAACTCCGGGCTCAGGAGGATCATAATTTCCGGGGACAGCTCTTGACTGAAGGGGAGGCTAGGGAGATACGTCTGCTGAACGAAGCCCGTGACCGGGAAGTGGCGGCCGCCATTGCCAGCGGTGCTACCCAGCAGGAGTTGGCCGATATTCATAATGCCTTTGAGCAGTTAAAGGCCAATGTTCACGAGAAGTACCAGAATGCCAAGGGTAACAAGGAAGCAGAGACTACCCTGGCTATTGAAGCCTTGAATAATCGGCAGAAGGACCACCACGATCAGGTAAAAAGTGAGATGGAGGCCAGGGAGGAGGCGGCAAACAATCGGATACAGCAACTGGCCGATACGCTGGAGTCCTATATCCGAAGACAGCAGAAGGCGATTGAAAAAGCGGAACGGGAGGCCGTGCAGGCCCGTACGGATGAGAACCGCCGCCATGCCGAAATCGTCAACGGGTTGAACGGTGCCATGTTTAACGCTCAGAAGCACCTGGCTATGATTGAAATCGACATGGAGATCGTCAAGCTCAAAGCAGCCAAGCACCGTCTGTTCTCCAACAAACGAGCCCTGAATGATGCCATTAGTGAACTGCACGCCCTGAAAGGCAATCTGGATGCGTCACACTACCACGGTCCTGACTTTAATGAAGGTAACCCGCCTGTTATACCTGATCGTAGCGGACAGAGTAACCAGGACGGAGGTAGCGGGCGCGGTAACGGCGACGGTGCTGATCAGGTCAACAATGGCGGGGGGCGCAGCAACCGATACCACGGTACGGAGTATTTGAAACGAGAAGCAGGTCAGCCCAGTGGACGGGATACCATTCCGGTGAATATGAACGAAGGGGAGGCCATTATTCCCACCTACCAGAACATGCGCCTCCGTCGTCTGAGGATGCCACCAACCACCCGTCAGCTGGTGGATGGCTACATCAAGTACGATGAGCTGAAAGAGAAATTTCCCCAGCTCTTTGACCTGGCCATGCCTCAGCTATCCATGAAGCTGAATAATGTACAGGACCTGCCTTCGCTGGATTTTGCCTATGATCCGGCCCTGCTGAGCGAAGTACGTAAGTTGAACACTACTCTGGAAAATAAGCCGGGGGTGATTGTCAACGCTACCAAAACTGGTCTGAGCATTACCGAACGTCGCGCTAACTCACTCAATCACATATATACTAATCGCTACAAAAGATGACCCAAACTGCCTCTGTCTTCGATCCCCAAAAATTGCCCGTGATGCTCACCGTCGAGGAAACCGAAGGGCTCCGCACGCTCCTGTACTTAATTGAAACCTGTACCAGTTCGGAAGAGCAAACCCGACTGATACAAACAAATCGGGTATGGCGCGATAAGCTAAAAGCCAAAGCGCTCGAAAGCAAACGTTTCTTTAAAACCCCAATGGCTTCATGAAGATCTATCTGAACAAAACGGTTATTGAAGAGCCGTTGAACTGGGAGAATCTCCGGTTGCTTAAAAAGAGGGACGCAGGGTGGGGGGGCATCGTGGAGAATACCAGCGGGGTGCTGGAAGAGGACGGTCTGCTCTTTCGGGACCCGCTGGCGGTGGGCATCATCCGTACGAGATGGGAGCAGGAGCGGCACGCGGCCAGGATCATCCTGGGCATTGAAGAAGGAGGCTCCACCTGGGAGAGCGCCCTGGACTGGAATACCATGCAGATCCGGGAGGAGGGTATCAGCATTGGGCTGGTAGATCGTTCCGCCCGTAAGGTCATCACCGCGGCTCAGACGGTTTCGGAATGGGAAGCGACGGAAACGTATACACTACACGGTTTGCCGCTTGGGGGAGCTATCACGGCTACAGTACCCGCTGAGAAAACACTGGTATCCGGTCATACGCCCAGTCATGCGGTTCCGGTCAAAGCGACCAGCAAAGAAGGTTTGGGGCTGTACCTGGAAGCCGATGGCACGCTGCCCTTCTGGCGCAATAATACGGACTACGATCTGACCATCCGGCTGGAGATGCTCCTACCCGTGTCGGTCGTCATACGCAATTCCAATTCCTATGTGGTATATGTGCGGATTTACGATCAGGCGGATAAGGTGGTAGATCAGCTGCTGGTGGGTACCTATACCGCAGGGGCGGTGCAATGGCTCTTTGCTTCCGACCTTCTGATCAGCAAGGGCTATGCGGTAGGGATATGGGTGCAGTGCAATCAGGAGGTTTACACCTTTACCTATTCCACCGAAAACGGCATCAGCCTCACCGAGGTACCTGATGAGGTAACGGCCGTTCGTTGTCTGAGGCTGGATACCCTGCTGAACCGCTGGGCTACCGCCAATGGGCTTACCCTGACGGGTGGCTCCCTATTGTCTGACCTCTACCTGACCAGCGGGGCACTGCTGCGGGGCGTGGACCGTATGATGAAGGTGAATATGGACCTGCTGTTTGCGGATATCCGCAAGCTGCTGAACCTGAAGATTGGCCATTCGGATCTGACTCTTACGGTCAAAGCAGCAGCTACCGGAAAACAGTACATCCGGCACGTGGAGAAAATGGCCTTAGATCCTCTTCCGCTAATGTATTCATCCATCGTGTACGGTTTTCAGACGTGGCAGTCCAAAACTGTACAGGGGAATGGGGAGCCTAATGGACGCTTTACCTACGGTACCGGCTTTGATACTCTGAGCGAGCTGGACCTGTCGCTGTCGTACCTGGTGGGAAGTCAGTACCTGATCGAGAAGCTTCGCCGCATGCGTTACAGCCAGGTAGGAGAGAAGGAGGATGCCGACTTTGACGACCGGCTGTTTCTGCTCACTTCCCACGATCTGGTTTCCGTGCAGCAGCAGGCGTGGGCCTCCGACTTATATTATAACTATCCGCTGCGGCTTCTCAGTCAGGACGGGCAGACGTCAGGTTCTACCCTTTCCAGCTTTCAGAGCCGCTACACTCCGTACGTGGCTTCGATTGAAACGCAACTAAGCCTGAGTGACTACCATGCGATCGGGGATCAGATCGAGTGGACCTCTGATGGCACTTCCTACCACATGGAGGTGGATGAGGCTACATATAGCATTGAAGACGGCGTGGCCGTCGTGACCGGAAAACTTTTACAACCATGAATCAGTATTCTAACTTCCTCCGCTTTGTTCCGCTTACGGGTACCCCTCGTTCGCTGGATGCACCCACTTCATTGAGCTGTCTGCCGGCACGCCCGGGTGACCACTTCCGGCTCTTGATTCCCCGCACCGATTTGGCGGGCCTGCTCCCGGAACTGTGTAAGGTCGTGCTGATCCGGGAGAACAAAGGGGAGCCGGGCTATGAGATACTGGAAGATATAGGCACCATCCGCCCTCAGCAAAGTGAGCTGTACACCTTTTTACGGTTACTGGTCAATGATCTGCCTACGGCCGACAGCTACCGGCAGTTTGCACTACTGCGGGAGAACGGTAAGCAGGTCATTGGCACCTTTCGCGGTCAGCAGACGGAGCTTTCAAAGTACATGCAGGCGTTAAAGGAATTCTTCGAAGGCTACCCTTATGCCCCGGTGCTGGGCGAGGTAAACGGCAATGTGCTTTCCCTCCGGATATTCCGTACCGGACGGTTCCGGCTGACCGATGAGCCCCTGCGGGTGGGACTGGGTACGGTGTTGGAGAGCAATGAGAACAGTCCTTCCTTACTGGCCAGACCCTTGAACACCATTAATCAGGCCGCCCAGACCAGGTATAAAATTCGCGTGGGAAAAGATGTACAGCCGGGAAATATATTCAAGCTGAACGGCCAGAGCTACACGGCGGTAGTAGGAGATACTTCTGAATCCATTCTGCAGGTACTGAATGGGGGACTTGATACCCTGACCATCGAAAGCGGAACGCTGGGAGAAACCCAGGCACTGGCCGGAGAGCGTACGTTTCAGAATACCACCAAGCCTACGGTCGTAGCCCAGTGGATCAGCAATAACGGTACCTATGATTACTGGAAAGTCAAGGTCCAGGGAGACTGGCAGTCGGGTAACTCCATCCAGATTACCGCCGAAGGAAGAACATCCCTTACCCGTACGGTAGCGGATAGCGATACCGTGACCACGCTGGAAGCGGCGTTGAATCCTAATTCGGGTCAGTACCGGACCAACTCGGGAGTGGTACCCGTGATCACCGTGTTAGCGGGCACCCAGAAGGTACCCAATACGAACTATCCAACGCTCACGGCCCTGTCCGAGGCTGAGATTCCGCCTCAGCTCATGCGCCGATGGCAGATCAGTGTCTCCCCCGATGTACTGCCCGGAAACATCTATACCCTGGAAGAAGAGAGCTATACCGCCCAGCTGGGAGATGATGCCGCCAGTGTAGCCCAGGCATTGGGACTTACCGGGGCGTACAGTGTTATCACCCGGCCCGATGGGCAACCGGTTACGGCCTACGCAAAACGCGGAGACCGGTATAATGCCTCTCACATTGCCGATGTACAGATTCTGGAAGGCCCCCTGATGCGCAGGAGCCGACAGGTCGTACTGGAGGTCACCCTACCGGAAGACTATACGGGAAGCTATCAATTAGGGCTGGTAGACCTTCGGGACAATGCATTGAAAGCCGTGAGTAATTACCTCAATGTCGGCTCCCACGAGCAGGATTGCCTGGTGGAGGTACTGGCGCCCAATGAGGTGTTTGGCTATGAGTACCACGAACCGGGACTTTCGCAACGCCTCCGGCTTCCCGTATCTCTGGGTACGGTTCAGCCTTTCCTTGAGTCGGTCACGCAGCGGGGACTGGATGGCTACCAGCGCAAGCGGGCGGTGAACATCACTAAGACGGTGGAGCTGGTGAGTGATCCTATATCCGAGGCTTTCTGTGATACGCTGACTGCCTGGCTGCAGCACGAAGAGGTAGTAATAGATGGCGTAGAATACAGCATGCGCGATGGCATGGATACGACCATCCTGTCCGCGGCCAGTAAGCGTTTGCAGTTTAGTGCCAGACTCACGGTGTCGGGACAGATCCGGCATAACCGGGGGCGGTACCTCAGTGGGGTACAACTGGGTTTTGGACGGTTGGAATGGCTGCCTCCTACGCATGGCGTACAGCTGTATTTACTTAGACCAGATGGGGCAATCCTTCCGGTGGTTCGTGAAATGTCGCTCAGGGCGGGAGAATACCAGCTGGAGGTCATTGGGGCCGCGGATGTCTCGGTGGTGGAGGTATTTGTGAATGGGGAGTCCTCCGCCTGTTTCAGGGCACCTAAACAGGTACGCAGTCGTCCGTCTACGCTGATCCGGATCGAGCCACACGGCCTGACATCTCTGCGTCTGGTACCGGCTCAGGAAGAGTATGTAGAGGAAACCTGTCTGGTACAGATCCAGCCCGAGGCAGTAGCGTACAGTTGTGAGATTGTACGAAAAGACGTGGTAGGAGAGTTTTCGGACGATTGGGGTGAAGATTTCGCCATTAAGGATGAGAAGTATAGAAGTGAGTTCAGTGACGATTGGAGCGAAGATTTTGCCATCTAACAAAGTCCTTGTAACGCTCTGATATTCTGAGCCTTGCAAGGGTTTTGAAAAATAGTGGCTACTATCCTATTGACTAGCTGAAGTACGGAAGAATACTTTTACCAAAACCCGTATCCTTTCTTCTGTCTGTTATGGCTGCCCCCCAGATTAATGATGCAACGATCAAGCAGGATATCGAGTCCGAGCTACCCGATAACATCCTCAGGAGTATAAAAGCATATACCGCCAGAGGGATTCTCTTCAAGGTGGTAGACTGGATTGAGGCAGCCCTAACCCAAACTAATTCTTATGCTGAGGGGCTGATGGCGGAGTACCCTAACCGCTTTTCGACGTTGGCGACTATCCTGTTTATCGACGGTACGAGTGGCAATGATTCCGGAACCGGTAGCAGTGGTAACCCGATCAGGACACTGAACCGGGCGGCACAGATTGTCAACGGCAAGTTTAGCCAGGTGGAGCTTCGTATCACCGGTACCGTGGAGGTAAGTTTAGCCAACGGGGGGGATGTCACTTTCTACGTACCTACCCTGAGTATCTACATACTTGCTGGTGTCACCAATAAACTCTACTTCCGGAAGCGGACCCTGTCGGATGACGGAGCCGTGAACGTGGGGGAGGGACAATACAGGCTTGTTCATCACGGCTACTCGTTGAATGTTCGGGTGGATGGCGTGCTGGAAACCGAAAACGCGACGGGCAGTACCGGTGCGGGTGATCAGTTCTACTACCGAAATAACGTGGGTGCGATCAATCTGGCCAATCCGGTGGGAGCCTCTAATACAGGCAATAATATTACCATCTGGACGCCGGAACGCTCACAGGTTTCCCTATTACTGGGTAATGGAGGATCAGTGGTCGTGGGCAACAATACCACGCTTTTTGTTCCCGGCACCAATGGTACCAACTGGTACGGTTCCAAGGAATATCGCTATCGCCGTAGTGTACTCTCAGGCACCCTTACCCTGGGGACGGGTTCCTATGAGCAGCAGGGCATGATCGATGGCCCCGAAAATGCGGTGAATGCTACGATATACGTCAACGGCGTGGGCGGCAATGACGGCTGGTCAGGCTTTGAACTGGCCCGGCCGTTAAAAACCATGCGGCAGGTAGGGGAGACCGTTCGACGTAATCCTCAGCTGAGGAATATCCGGATCCAGCTGATGGGGAACACCGAAGTTACAGAGGATGTGGATTTGTCCAACGTGGATGATGTAGAGATCCTGCTGAATGGATTCCAGCTTTACCACCGGAGAAAAACGGTCAACGGGAAGGAAGGCACGTTTGCCTTGACTGGTATGCGGAATGTATTCCTGAACGGTACCGGGGCGGGTTCGGAGGTCAGAACCGAGGCCCTTTCGGCTCCTCCTACGGACGCTGATTTTACAACTTCCGCTGACTTCATGAATAACCAGTGTGCCTATCGTCTGGGTAGTTCGCAGTACGGAGGGTACCTGACTGGAAGGCTTGTGAATGGCGCCCGGGTGAATCTGGGGAACTATACAACGTTGGTAGGTCATCATCAGGGGATCAGTATCCTGAATAACGGGGTGGAGTACCTGGAAAGCACCCCTGCCATTGCTTCCTTGATTACCCTGGGGACAAAGGCCTTCCTGGGAAGAAGGCTCAAACACATGGTATTTTACCGCTCGGTGATGGCGCAAAATGAGGTATGGAATGAGATTGTGGGGGGTGATGATCACGCGCTGCTGTCGGGCTACTATGTATTAAGCTGCTACGCCAAAACGCAAGGCTACGGAGGAACCATGCAGGGAGCTGTCTGGACGTGCCGTTTTCCCTGGTTTGCGGGGCTGGTTAACCAGCTGGCCGATTACAGTAAAAACATGGAAAGCATGTCCAATAATACCGATGGCAAAAGCCTTACGGTACGCACCTGGCAGGGGACTGGTAGTGCCTATAATCAGTCACTGGACTTTAAACTAACCGGTGAGTCACTGACCAGTGCCTGCCCTTTCCGCTTTGAGGTGCGCCGTTTATCCTATGATTCGAATCAAACTATTTAATGACACAGATTACTGATTTAATCAAGACACAGCCGCAATTGATCCATTCGCTCTTTCCGCATTTGACCGAAGAGCAGAAAGCCGAACTTCCCCTGACGCGGGATGTGAATATTCGGGCGGTGATGCAAATAGATCGGGGGTGGGTGCAGGGGGGGATGAGTATTCAGGAGTTTACGCGATTAAGACCCGAGGGAGGTGTGCCGGTAGAAGTAGTTAGTCAAATTAAGCAGGATGTCAATATTCCCGATGCCATAGTGTTTGATATGCTCATGTACGCCCTTAATAAATTTCCGGAGATCGGTGAGCAGATAGTGGCTATACTGGGCTTTATGCCCGCCGTAGTGCCTCCAGATAGCTTACAAAATGATTTAGAATAATCGAAATATATGCAAAGGCAAAAGTTTAATAAAACGAACTCACTATTAAGTAAAGGTGGAATCTGGTTAATATCGTTGCTGGTGCCTTTTCTGACAGTAACTACGACTGATTGGACAGATTCTCAATACGTATTTGCATATGCGAGACGGTAAAAATACCACCCTACGGTGTATACAAAAACGACTATTCCCACGATACGACGATATAACCATAGCCACTATTTATGTCCGCTCCGGAGATTAACGACACGACCATAAAGCAAAGCATTATTGCCAAGCTGCCTACCAATAACAGCAAGCGGATTTTAGCCTCCGGAGTTCGGGAGGTGCTGACTGAAGAGGTAGACTGGGTAAAGCAAAGTCTAGATGATACTATAGACTATGCCAAAAAGGTATTGGTTGAGGCCGCTCAGGTAGCTATCTCCACCCCCACCGAGACTCCGCAAAAAATAAATCTAAAGAATGAGGTAATAAAAATGTGTGGTGATAGTACGGTTGAGCAAGGGGGGAGTGCAAACATGATAGCATTAAGCACCGGGCTGCGTAAGCCTGGAATGCCTTTCGCTGATATCAAAGGTATTGTTAACCTGGGAGGAAGTGGTTTTACCCTGAACGGATTTCTAAATAATGCAGGCAACCCTGCATTTGTAGGCCCCAGCGAAGGCTCTTCTACCTGGGATTATAATCTAAAAAAGCCAGTCGGTGCCGTACCACTGGCCGATGCCCTGAAGGTAGAAGGCAATATATGGATGCTTTGTTATGGCATAAATGACTGCATCCTTAATGCTGCTGTCGGCAATCTGTCACAGGCAGAAATTTCAGATTACATTGCGGAACGTCTAATACAAGCAGTTACTCGTATTCGTGTGGCCAATCCTGAAGCTATTATTATTTTCAGAATACCCAATCCCATGACGGCCCGGCCCTGGACCGGAACTTATCCATCCAGCACTCAGTACCCAACATTCGGGCAAGACCTTGCGGCTGATCAGGCGCTGGTCGAAAAATGGAACCAGGGCCTTAGAAATGGGTACTTAATAGCCTATCGAGCTTTGTCCAGAACTATATTGTTTGATACCTGGGAGAAAGTTTTCGGTGTATCCGATACAACTAAGCTGGCAACTACCGAGCTGCCCTTATTGGGGGATATGGTACACCCAAATACAGATGGTCAGGTATCGATGTTGACAGAATTTGCCTTGCTGCTAAACCCTTATGCTAAGGGAGAAGTATCACGGAGATACAATGCAGAAAAAACTGCCAGTGCCAGAGGGGGAAATGCTGCGGATTACTATTCGGGATACTACAATGATAACCAATATTATGAGCAGGTATTAGATGCCAATCTAGTATCGAGCGGGGTAGGCCATATTGATCTGGGTGTATCACAGGCACAATGGAATCAGCTTGTGCCTAACGGTGTGAGAGCATATGTAGAAGTGATTGGGGTGGTAGCTTACAGCCTCCCAGCCAACTATACCGCCAATGTTCATTCGGCTTCGGTCACACGATTGCTTAATGTAATACCACCGGCAGTAATGCAGGGAACTACGGGGCGTTGCCGGATCTATGTGGATCGGGTAAATACAATCCGGACCAAACTACCATCCAGCCCCTATCTGATGGGGCGTATCACAGCGGCAAATCCTCGTAAGTATTTTAGAGGCACTGTCACGAATGGGAATAGCGGCTTCCTAGATATAACCTTCAATAATGATGGAGGGCGGGGCACAAGCCGCTACCTGAAGAACATGGGTATTGATAATTACCGTAAGCTGGTTCTGGAAATAGGTGGAAACATTCAAGCACCTCTTTCTCTTTCGGGTGCCACATTCTTTATGAATGGAACAGCGGCCAACCGTGTATTGCGTATAACTAAAACGGGAGAGTACGCTTCTTACATAGGAGCCGAAGTGTTATTGTATGTGGATGATAACACGCCCGATCCGGCAGGGTTTGAAGTGGAGCGTCCGGGGCGTGGTGTATGTGAAATGTTAACCGGGGCCAAAGGACGGGTAGTGCTACCTACTGCTTATTCAACAGGTATTGCCTCAATCACAGCAGCCCCTACGGTACAGGTTCCTTCGGCTATCACCTTAGAGGTGTACAGGTACGTATATCCTACCGGACGGGGAACGTCACTCGGTACAATTACCATTGCTGCTAATGCCGCAAGCGGTTCGCTGGCCTCTATTCCTAGTAATATAGGTGCTCAGTTTGTGGCAGAAGGCGAACTATTTGAATTTGTGGTAACATCCGGTACTTCTGGGTATCCAGATGAGCTATTGAGGCTGACGGTTAATCCTGTAATCTGATCAATGAGCCTGCCCACCATTGCGGTGTGTAATAATAGATTTTAATGAAAATTTTAAAAAATATGCTTGCCATTATAGAAAGCGGGTTCTACGACGAGAGTCAGGAGGTAGTCATCCGGGCTGATGTGGCCGATGGTACCCTGACCCTGCTCTACGATGATATAACCAAAGCGGAACTGGGTCAACAACCCATCCTTTCCGGTAAGGCTATCATCTCGCTAAGTACACCGTTGGAGGAAGGTCAGCGTCTGATTGCCTATCTGGGTGATTACGGTGAAAAGACCTATGGGGCGGTCAACGTCGTAGCCAGCCATGCGCAGCGGACCGGTTGGAAAGTACCTGACATGGTGGATGGTGTCCCTTATGCCGATTATCTCAGTGATGGAGGAGCACCCATTGCCAGTACCTACGAACCGGATGCCTGCTATAACCGAGCACAAGCCTATGAATCTGATATCGAAGCCGCCTTGCATCAGGAGTGCCTGTCCTTTGTGGTTGAGATTCAGAATACAGTCATTGCTACTGTCCCTACGGCTATCGTCGTGGTAAAAGAAGTACAGCATGCACCAGGTGGTGCCCTGTACAGCTTTGACGGGGCTACGGCTGGTAATACTAACTCCAAGAGCTATACCGCCAATGGTACCTTTAAGGTACTGGTGATGGATGCCGAAGATTCGGAGAATGCCAAGGAAGTAGAATTTGAAATTGCGCTGTTGTCCGCTCCGGCTCCGGTGAATTCCAGCATCAAGCTGCTGTGGTTTGATCCACAACCCACAGCCCCGGATGGTCCGGTAGTCGTGCTTTCTACCTACGCTACGCAGGAGGTTGAATTCTCGGTGGACGGAGTGTCACAGTTTTCCAATATTCCGGTAGGGGAGCATAATGGTTCGTGGGTGACGGGGCATCAGTATAAAACCAACTTCTGGGCGCGCATCCTGCTACTGCCCTCTACGGGTGATTTCACAGCCCGGGTTCGCATCAAGTCCAACACGGCCGATCAGAAGGCTTTCGATATCAAGCTTTGATTAGATATATTATTAATACCGATAAGATGAAAAAGAAATCAGAATGGCTTCTGCCCGCCGAGGAGATACAGGAGGAAATTAGCCGGGAGGAATCCAGTCCTGCCGAAGCAATCACTGCCGAAGCTGTCACTACCGAGGCCATTGAGCCCATTCGGTTTACGGGAGCCTTCAACGGTGATTCGCTGTCCTTTGCGGTAGAGCCTACTCCCCAGGCAGATTCGGAACTCGTCGTGGAGCTCAACGAAACCTTCTGGGCGAAGGCTGCCCTGCAGTCCCCCCTTACGGTCGTGCGTGGCTATAAGCTGCCCGCTACGTACCGCATCCGTACTTATGTTCAACCAATTAATTCTTAACAACCATGTCGAATATCAAAGACATTCTGGGGTGTACCGGTAGTGAAACCCGCATTCTGCGAAGCAACGTCAACAACAAAAATGCACGGAGCCGGTTTGTGGCACTGGTATTTACCGATCCGGATGCGGTAAAATTCGGGGACTCCTACACGTATTCGGGTGGAGGTAGTGCTGTCACGGTAGATGCCAAGAACGTAGCGAAGGTGCTGCGTGATATGGCCTTTAAGGGGGCCGCTCATTTCTTCGGCAATCCGACCATTTCAGGCCGTAAGGGTAAGCCTACTGAGGTAATGACGTCCAAGGCTCGTGGTACCCAGGTAGAAACCAAGCCGACCGGTGAGGTAAACGAAAAGGCAGAATTCGATTTTGAGCACTTCTTCCTGAATATTAAATTCTTCAACGACCTGCGGGAGAATTCAAGGGGACGGGATGTATTCATGTTCACTGATGCGACGGTGCAGATTCTCCGGGCCAATGAGCATCAGCCTATTTTTAAAGAGATCGGCCACGTGATCGAGGACGATATCCAGAAGTCCATTGAAGGTTCTTTCGCCGTGGTCTGGACGGGCCTACGCGGAGAACTGGAGCCATTCCAGGGCGTGAACCTGGCGGATCTGGATGCCTCTTCTTTAAAGTACACGTTCGCTGATGCCACTGGTCTTACCAACCTTACGCTGGTTGCAGGCTGTGAGGGAGAATGTAAGAAGTACAACCGTACCGCCGCTGGCGCCATTGGCATTACCCGCGCCATCAAGGAAGCTGCTGGTGGTTGTGGGGCGTACAGCCTGTACTACAACTGCAACGATGCCCTGCCCGCTACGATCACCGGAACCGTGGACGCGGCTACGGGAGCGGTTAGCATCACCGTTCTGCCAGCCGGTACCCACAAGTTTACCGTCGCCTACGAAAATGAGGTAGGTATCTGGGGGAGCCACTGCTTCACCGTAGTGGCTACCGCCTAAACCATATCCAGTTCAGGGAGCAGGCTTTACCCACCAGCCTGCTCCCGTTATTCCTCTATCTGACATGCTAAGTTTTAAGCTCCATATACAGCCCTTTTTGAGCCGTTCGAAGAATGTCACAAATTCGGATGATCTGATGTGCCCTTTTCAGACCAAGGCCATCGAGATCAAAGAGGAATTTGATAAGGTATTTGGAGAAACGTATCCGGACTACCTGGATAAGAACCGTCCGAACGAAAAGCCGCGGTTTAAGCAGTACCGCGCGGATATTTATAAGAATCCGTTTTTGACGCTTCTGGATGATATCGAAGATGCACTGGACTACATCCGGGAGGCGGATGACTACGCCATAATCTGGGCGGAGAATGAGGAGGCGGAACTGCTGAAAAGCTACATGGAGCCGAGAGGGGCCAGTACCTGGGAGGAGTTCTTCTTTGAGAATGTTAAGGATGCCTACATACAGGACCCTAACGCGGTCCTCGTCGTCCTGCCGGTCGTGCAGCCCAAATCTGAGGTGGAGCGCTATCAGCCGGTTAAGGAAATCATTCCCTCGGCCAACGTATTGCGATTTGAGCGGGACAAGTTTGCTGTACTGGAAAGTGAGCGCAAGAATCTGATACAGTCGGGCAACCACTCCATCCGGGATGGGCGTATCCTGTACTTCATGGATCACGAGAGCTTTACGGTCGCCGAGGAGGTAAGTGTGGATGGGCGTAGAGTCTGGAAGGTATGGGGCCTTCGTGAGGTACTAGTAGATAATCAACAGACCCAGCAGGTTTTCAGTCCGCTGCGTCACCAATGCGGCACCCTGCCCGCCCGTAAGGTAGGCAAGAAGCTTAAAAAGCGCGATGCCTACGGCAATGAGCTGTACAACACGCTGTTCCAGCGGGTGTATCCGCACATCAAAGATGCCCAGGCCCGCTACAACGATATTCAGGTGGAGATCATCCACCACATCCACGCCCAGGAATGGCGGGTAGCCTTGAATAAGTGCTCGAACAAAGAGTGTAAGGACGGTGATATTCCGCAGCGGGATGAGGAGGGACGGTTGCTACCTAATGTAAAGGTACAGTGCCCGGACTGTAAGGGTACCGGCCATGATCTGAACAATTCCGGATTGGACGTGCTGATCTTTTCCATGGCCAAGAAAATGGGCTACACGCCCGAGCAGGGAAGTGTGAGCCTGCCGCAGGTACCGGGCGGTTTCATTCCCCGTCCCATTGAATCCCTGCAGGAGCTGGTTAAGGAGTACGAACGGCTGGAAAAGAAGGTGTACGCCGGTATGAAGATGCTCTTTGCACTGCAGACACCCGAAGTACAGTCAGGCGTTGCCAAGTCTAAGGACCGGGAGGAAATGTACCGCATGCTGGTGAAGCACTCTTCCCACCTGTGCGGGCTACTGCAATGGCAATACGAGATGGGCGCCCGCTGGATGCTGCTCAAAGAAGCCGATAACGGTATTCCTTCGGTGGTAATGCCGATCCGGTTCGACCTGAGCAACGCCGAGGAAACCCGGTCGATGCTCAACGATGCCAAGAAGAATGGCTATGCGACAGAAACGGTTCTTTTGCTTGAAAAAAAGGTACTGGAGGATAATACGAGTAAAGACTCCGACTACTACAAGCGGTATCAGTTGCGTACGCAGCTTGATCCTTTCCTGAGCCTGACCAATGAGGCCAAGATGTATGCCTTTGCCTTTTTGCCACGTATCGCCAAGCTGGGAAGTCCCGAGTACAAGCTGTTGGTGAGGGAGTATATGTTCAGCATGTACTTCGACCGAAATGTCAATAAAGCCCTGGTGAAGAATGAGAACTTTCTGGACCTGCCCATTGATCAGGTGGCTAAAGTTCTCTGGGAATTGACCGACGAGCTTGCCAATAGCATCCCGGATACGTTGATGCCGGATATGGTACTGAACGCCCCGGTGGACATCAAGAATAACAAACAGCTCTGATGGATGAATTCGAGGACATAGAGGAGCTGGATGAGGAGCTGGAAGCGTTTCTGTCTGAATGGACCGAGCAGCTTGCCCGCTTGAATCAGTCCCTGCTGGAAAGGCTCTACGGCTATGTGGATCTGATGGACGTAGCGGCCCCGCTGATGAACAATCTCATGCTGCTGACCAGTATCCGGACGGAGATTCCGGTTATTCTGGCCGCTTCGGGCTACGCGACAATGGTGGATGGGCTGATGGGAAAGCTGGACCTGTCACTGGAAGTACTGGACCGCTATTTCGGACGGGTGTTCCCGGATTCGGTAGGAGAGTCCAGACGGATGATGGAGGAGATTCGGCTGGCCGCCCAGAGTGTACGCAGTACCCTGCTGGGATCAGGCATAGAGGCCACGTACGTAACGCCCATTGAGCAGGCCCTGCAGCAGCATATTCTGACGCGCAGTACAAAAGCGGAGTTCAGACGCTCCCTGAAAGAACTGCTGCTGAAGGAAGGACTCAGTACCCGGAACATTTCGACCTACGCCTCGGATGCGCTGTACCAGTTCAGCCGGAGCTATACCCTGAATGTGGGGGAGACGGTAGGTACCCAGTACTACTACTACATGGGTACCCGCATTAAGACCACAAGGAATTTTTGCTCCAGCCGGTTGGGCCGGGCCTGGAAGCAGGAGGAAGTAGAGAGCTGGGCGAATGAGAGGTGGCAGGGGAAGATTCCCGGCACAACCGCCCAGAGTATATTCTGGTACGTGGGGGGCTATAACTGCCGCCATCGCCTGCTGCCGATCACGAAGAGTATGTACGATTACCTGATAAAACAATACCTGTTACATCTTAACTAAATCTAAATTCCAATGGCACGAACAGACGAAAGCAAAGCCAATGAAGTGAAGCCGGCCGCAGTGGCGCCTTCTGATCCCGAAAAAAAAGAAGCGACGATTCAAAGCCTGGGGGAGGGTGCAGCGGCCAGTGCCGCCAATGCCTCAGAAAGCAATCCACCTGTGCAGGCTCCGGAAGTCCCCCAGGAGACTCCCCAGAAGTCAGCCAGGGAGCGCTATGAGGAGTTGCCGTACTCGGCTACGGTCGTGTATGAGTGTGATGGGCCGGATACCAAAACCGTGGATGGTGAGTCGGAGGTGGTTACCAAAAAGCTCACGCCGTCCTGTACAAAAGGGCACTGGGAAGGGCTGCCCCGCCATGACAAAGGCTCCCGCAAAGGTCAGCCCATGCACCTGACCAACGCCCGCCTGATCGGCTTTATCGACGGTGGTGAGCTGGTAAAGCTGGAAGAGTAGCGACCTTATTTACACCATTAATAATCCAAAAAGGCCCATTAGGGCAATTGTATAACTTATTCAAATACGGCTCTGAGAGGAGCAATCGACAATGAAAAAGATCGTAGCATCATTTAAACTGGCCGCTAAGGCAATCGGATTAAAGCTTTCCGAAGAGGAAACTGCAAAACTCGAAACCATCGAAAACGAGGAGGACATGATCCCGCTTTTTGATAAGCTGTCCAACCATATTCCGGCGTTCGCCAACGAGCATAAGGAGGCAGGTCGGGCCGAAATCTATAATGCAATGGATGCCAAATTGGGCGATAAGTTCGACGTGCTGAAGGGAATCATCGGGGAGGAAAAGTTCAATAAGATTAAATCCACGCAGGGCATTGCCAAGCTAGGTATACTGGCCGACGACCTGGCCGAAGCCTACGCTGAAGCCAAAAAAGCCAGGAAAGAAGGAAATCAGGAAGATGGCAAAGCCGCCAACGAGAAGATTATCGAATTGACCAAAAAGATCGGCGAACTGGAAACCAACAGCAAGCAGGCTATTGAGGCCAAGGAGAAGGAAATCACGGAGCGGTACGAGTCCAAGCTGATGAATGAGGCTCTTTTTACAAAGGTGGCTTCGGTGAAGGATATAGCCAGTGAGTATAACAAGGAGGAAATTATCAGAGGAGTGATGATCCCCAAGTTGATGAACCTGGCTAAGACCAAAAAGCTAAACCTGAAACGCTCGGAAGAAGGCGGCTTTGATCTGCTCGACGAGAACGGCACGCCACTGGTAGTCGATGGTAAACACTACGCCATTGACGATCTGCTCATGGAAGCCACGAAGGACTACGTACGTAAGTCCGATGGTGGCGGGGGCGGAGGTGGTAGTCACTTCGATCCAGGCAAAGGTGGCAGCGGAGGCGGTTCCAGGTCGGTCAGTGTGGCCGATGCCTGGCAGGCCGATGCGATGGGTTAATCGCAGGAAACAAGTTAGGTAAACTTTTAATTTTGGTAAGACAATGACAAACAATGTCAACCTGGGCACCGCCCGCGTAATGATGGCGGCCATCCGCCACACGTTCAACAACGACTACAAGTTCCAGACTTTGGGAGCCGTAGCCGCTGTTCAGGATCCGGCTTTCAACTCGATTCGCTCGGCGATCAACCCCATTCAGGCTGATCCCACCAGCCGCGCCTGGCGTAATATCGGAACCCGTCAGGTTCCTATCCTGCACGTAGATGTCAACTACCATCCCCAGGGAGTAGGAGGTACCGTGCTAACCGAGCGTACCCGGGTGGATGCCTCACCAGTGGAAGCCACAGCAGCCACTACTGTAACCGTGAAGTACGATTACCACGTGGAAAAGCACTTCAAGCAGGATGTTCGTAAGGAGCTACTGGAGCCACGTGCCCAGCAGTTCATTCAGGACTACCTCCGCGGTAAGATGACGCTGGATGCCAACCTGGCCTCGGCTATGGCCAATATTGGCGATAAGATGTACCGGGATATGGAGCCCTGGCTGTTCCGTCCGTACAACAAGTACGTGTTGCAGCAGCTCATTGCCCGCATCGGGAAGAACAAGGCTTATCCGGCGGTAGTACTGCCAACAGCGGGCGCTCCGCTGGTGGAGGTGAACGGTTACGAGGTGAAAGGAGCAGCTACTCTGCCTCTGATCAATCCGCGTGAAGCCCTGATGAATACCAAGACCATGAACAAGTTCGGAGGTAAGGGTATTCTCATCGGCGGCTCTATCTGGATGCAGTGGCACCGTTCAATGGGCTACATGACGGCCAACAACGACGGGGTGGACTTTGCGAAGGTGTACAATCAGCTGCCGTGGGTATTCTACTACGACGAGGACATTGACACCGAGTACGGACAGGATCAGGCCATCTACATCGATCCGGGTGCGGTGGCATTCGAGCAGGTATCAGCTCACGATCGTCGGTACACGTACCTGCAGGCAGAGGACTTTGAGGCAGACAATACCTCTTTGGGTCTGGCTTACTTCAACATTGCTCAGTACAATGAGCTCGAGCCGGGCTTGCAGAACATTCCTTCGTCGCTGCCTTTCGCGATGGATCTGCGCGTAGAGCGTAAAATGGATTCAAACGATCTGACCACCAAGATCTGGAAGCCATCCATCTCGGCGGGTAACTTCATCCGTCCGCTGGGCTACCACACTTCGGATACCGGAAACATCCTGAATGCGGTGTCGGGTGTCTTTGGCTTTAAGATGAAGACGTACACCCCTGCCTAATCGTCTCCATTAGGCTATTAGCTTCTATCTGTTGATCAATCAGGGGCCGGAACAACCCACCGGCCCCTACTTCCTTACTTAACCATGAAACTACTACTCAAATTTATCCTGTTCCAGGCCTTGCTACTATCCTGTGCCGTAGCATCCGCTCAAACGATTATTCCGCCGGGCAAGCTGGCGACCGAAGAGTACGTCCAGAAGTATGTCAAGGCGTATCTGGATTCGGTGCAGGGCAAGCGACCCGATAAGCCTACAACTGATAAGCCTGCTGACGATCCTGATAATGACTTTCGGATTATAAGCGTCGTTCAGAAAGGTAATGAACTGGAATTTGACCTCTACTCCCGCCATGCGGGCGTTCAGCCTTATACGGTCACGATCCGGAAGGGCAACGATGTATGGACTTATAGGGATCAGAGGCAGGAGCTATTCCAGCCGTATAGGCTCCAAAACCTGCCGACAACTGGCGCGGTGGAGATAACGATACAGAGTGTAGCAAGAGGCTGGAAGGTTACCCAGACGGTCACGATTAAGCCGTGGGAGACGGGTAGTACCGACCGTCCTACGGGGCCTGATGTTGTCAATCCACCTAATGGCCCGACCGGTAAAAAGAAAGTGCACATATTAAGTCAGGGCTATGACTATGTAATCAATTTGCAGTTTCGGGACTCTGCCGACGTATGGTTGATCACGGACCAGGGTACCTTGAAACCGAGTCCCGGTTATGAATATCGGTACTTTGTGGGTGGTCAGGAAATCAGGACGAAGCAACGACTTAAAAACTACGTGTGGGGAGGTGACCACCCGGGCAGGGTCGTACTGGTCATCGTGAAAGAAGGACTCGACACATTAGCCAGGTGGACCCTGAACCCGAATGAAAAGGGGTGGTTTGATCACAACGCGGGCCAATACTTTGGTCACGGTGAAACCGGTGGTTTTGTCAGTTGGGTAATCACCGGATAACATGAGAAAGTTCTTAGTCCTTTGGCTACTGTTGACACAGATTGTCACGGTAGCCCAAACGCCGGTCGATTTCTACAATCCGATTCCGGCTAACTACAACGCTGCCAAAAGTGCGATTCCTCAATTCGCGACCATACTACCGAAAATGACATTGCCCTCGGGCAAAGTATACGTCAAAACGGTAACGAACGCACGTTGGACACAAGACACCCTATTCCAGGCGGGGGTGACCCACTGGGACAAATTCACGGTGCAAGCCGAGGGAGGCGAAGCCAGGTTTCGCAATGACCCCAGGTACCGTGACCGTGAATACAATGCTGCCCCGAGGGTCCGGGAAATATTTAACCTGAACTACGAAGGTCCGGATCGGTGGGTGGACGGTGTGAATCTGGCGTGGTGGAAACATTGGCCGTGGTCTGAAAAAGAAATTATTGACGCGGCAAACCGTGTGGATATCCGGTGTCGGGTATTCATTGGGGAAACCATGGAGGGATCCGACTTCATTTGGGAGTCCGACCGGCTTTATAAAATATTTTATACTCGGCTCAAACAACGGTTCGAGGAACAGTACCAACGCGACGGAATTCCCTACATCCTGTGTCATAACTACTTTTCGCGGGGTGGTCCCCCCGGTTTAAATTATGCCAGTCGGGAAAAACTCGAAAAGTACTACGCTCTGCCTCCTGCCCAGTGGCCGGAACAGACGATGTATCAAACCAACCTGGCTGAAACGAATACCGTCGTCGAGGCGATCTACTCCAACGAACCCGGTGATACGCCGCGGAGTATTCTGGATAAGATAAAGGCTATGGAGTTGTATACCCGTATGGGTAAGAAAACCGGTATGTTCGTTTTCGGCTACCATGAGTGGCATCCCGGTTATACCAGTCGTTACGAATACCCTGACGGTACCTTTTTTCGAAAGGACAAACTCGTTCAGGATCCGGCGCTACTTTACACCTGGTCATTCCTCGCCATGGAGTATGGCGATGTGTATGTAGATTGGGGATTGCATGGACGCGTAAGGGAGGATATGAAAGGTATCACCTTCTACGAACCCATGCACAAAGGCGGTGACTGGTGGCTTCCAAAGGGCAGTAGTCAGTATACCCAGGACTTCCCGTATTACGACTTCAAGGTACGTGACGGTATTAAAGGAGGGGCCTCACTGAATCAGTACATTGGTGATTTTACGCATTTCGGTATATGGCTGTGGAATCGCACGTCGGGGCAGGTGGCCGGAGGACAGACCGCGTACTGTGAGTTCAGGGTGGACGGTGGAGCCTGGGTAAAGACCAGTGCCAACGGCAGTGACGTAATTGGGGCATGGTACGAGAAGCGGGGTATCCTTCGTGCACGGTGGAAGGACGACAAAATTATGTTCATGTATTTGAATCCGTTCGCTGACAACCAACGTCACAAGGTCGAGTTTAGGGACCCGCGGAATCCCTCAAAAGTATATGGGGGGACGGTATCAGGGTATGGTGTTCACGCAACTCTTATACAGCAATGACCGTAATCGCAACCAAACTCCGCCCCATCCCGGCTATCCTTTCCCTGGTCTTTGTGCTGCTGACCCTGTTCATTCTCGTCAGGCACTGCCGTAAGCCCAAGCCTGATCCAATCAAGCAGGCTGCCGATAGTGCCTTTATCTACGTCCAGAAAGCCAATGAGCACCGTGACTCAACCCAATTCTACTATGAAAAATACCTACGGGCTAAAGATCTGTATGATAGCCATGCTGTGGATAACGATGCTTATAAGCGGCACCGGGACAGCCTACGCTCAGCTCAAAGGGCAAGATTCGGCCTGGATACGCTATGAAAATTCCCTGCTGGATAGCCTGATACGGTACCAGCAACTGAAAGAGGCACACGTATACCTGCAGACTGCCTATAACAGTCAAAGTAAAGAGGTAGAGGAACTAAGAAACGCCATCCGGATGAAGGATACACAGATCCATCTCATGGAGGACCACCACAAGAAAGAAGTCGGTAAGCTGATGAAAAAAATTAATCGTCATAAATGGCTCGATCCCGTCAAGGTGATCGGCGCCACTATGCTAACCGCCATCGTCATCTCATCATGATCAGAAAAACAATTTCCAATATTCTCATCGGGTCCATTGTGAACCTGATGGACATTTTCAGCTATATGACTGATAAGACCGTGGCCATTGCGTGGGGTATCATTGGCATCCTGAGCAGCCTGTTTAAAACGTATCTGTTTGGGGATACATCGCTGCTACCCTGGCTGGGTATCTTCATTGTTATGGATGGACTAGCTGGTTTCAGAGCTGCCAAACACCTCCATAGAATCGACCCAACCACCGCCCCACCTACGGGTGAGTCTTTTCGGGATAAAATGGCGTCAAAGCTTATTTCCTATTTCATTGCGCTGGTGACCCTGAATGCTTTGATTTCGGTAGAGATCATGGGAATACGCCCCTTCTCTGTCCTGCAGGGCGTAAATATAGAAGGCTTGGGGATTGAGCTGAATCTGGAAAAGGCCATCTACTTCAGTACCGTACTGGCCTTTATCGCGCGGGAGATTAAAAGCATTCATCGCAATCTGGGCGTAGTAGGTTTCCCTTTTCTGGGAAAGCGAACCATGGACCGGATTGATCAGATAGAAAACAATCAGGGAGTCTAATTATGAATCTAACCACCCACTTCCGTCTGTCTGAATTCCTGTTTAGCCAGGAGGCGACCCGCAAGGGCATTGCCGAGCAGTTTGAGCCATCGCCCCAGATCGTACAGAATCTGAACGCCCTCTGTGTAAATATCCTGGAACCGCTGCGTATAAACCTAAACGTTCCTATACGAATTACGTCAGGTTACCGCTGCGCCCGATTGAACCGGGCCATTGGCGGAGCCGCAAAGAGCCAGCATCTGGTAGGGGAGGCGGCGGATATCGAAGCTGATGGCGTAACGAATAAAGAGGTACTGGACCGGATCATCGCCTTGCAACTGCCGTACGATCAGCTAATCAGTGAATTCCCCGATGAGCAGGGAAATCCCAAATGGGTTCATGTGAGCTTTTCAGCCAGAAACCGCCGTCAGGTACTGGTAGCTTACCGGGATGCAGGTAAGGTGCGCTACCGACCAATATAAAATGTGAAGTATGTTCGATTGAGTAGTTGTAAAGGAGGGAGCCGCTTGGTTCCCTCCTTTTTGTATTAGCCTTCTATTATACAGAATGTAAGAATAGGGTACTTATGACTAAACTCTTTTACTTTGGCAATCGCTTCACTCTCTGTGAGACATTCACCATTTGAATTGATGTTTAAGAAGCCACCTCTAAGAAAATCTACACTGGAAATCGCAGTGGGTTTTACTTGTTGAGGAGGCCAAATTCCAACCTGGAAACATGTTGTCATGGAGCATGGGGTTTATTTACACCACTAAATTACCCATTCCAAAAAGTCTTGTCAAGGCCACAGCACTGGCGGTAAGGCGCTTTTTGCTATAAATGTGGGCTTTTGCTATATAATAGAAAAAGCCTCATCTAAGGGTAGAAAACGAGGGTAAAGTGGGGTGATTTTCCAGAAAATAATTTTTGATTTTTTTTTCTGCATCTGCTCGGTTACCCCTCTAGTACATCGAACTTATGGATGTCGATGTAGTGGGTGCAGTTAGAGAGCATATCATAATCGTGCACACAACAAACCACACCATCCATAACATGTAAGCTACCCATCATCTTCTCTTTGTAGCTTTGGGTGTCAGGGGTGAAGTTCGCCGCCAATACTAGCCCTTCGGGTAAATTATCTTTGTCGATTTGGATCCATTTTATCCCAGAAGATGGAGCGTGGATTTTGGATTGAATTAATCCTTCCGTAATACACTTAATAATCCACTCCTTTTCAATCCCGTTCATCTGGGAGTAGTTGGCATAGCCCGTTATGTTTGCGTAGATACTCTCAGCTTCTTTCTGTGCTATATCTTTCATGTGTGCAATCTGCGTTTAACCATTAAGACTTTTTTGCAACGCTGTGCCGCTTTGCAAAGGGAATAACCAACTCAATCCAGTGGGGCGGGTAGTTGCCGAACATCCCGCCACACGACATAACGAGACCGTTTTTCTCGGCCCAGGCTTCAACGATAGCGATAGCCTCCTTTCCTCCTTCAAAGTACAACTGGTAGTTCTCGTGCACAAAGTGGTCTTTATCCTCTTTGCGGCATGCTTCGAGCCGGGCCGTTAGCTCCCCAATGGCCTGATTTGCGATGTCTAAAACCTGTTGCTTCATGTCGTATAGTTGTGACTGCAACTATAATACATTTTAAATACAAATGGGTAATTAGTTTATACCAGGAGTGCGTACAAAAAGAACTTAGTTGGAAAACTGCTCTAGTTTTCAGACTTTTCGGGACATAACCCATACCGTAAAAATATGAGTACAGATACCCAAAAGCCATTCAGTGGCAAAACCTGCTTTATAGTTACCCCAATCGGGGCCGATGGTAGTGAAACCCGTAAAAAGGCAGAAGGATTGTTTTTGGCCGTTATACAACCTGTTCTGAACGAACTTGGATTTGAAGCCTATGCGGCGCATCACATCTATCAAAGCGGGTCAATTACCAATCAAGTTATTGAGCGGCTACTTAACAATGATCTGGTTATTGCGAATCTGACCGACCTAAACCCTAATGTAATGTATGAGTTAGCAGTTAGACACGCGGTTCGTCTACCTGTAGTCGTGCTGGCCGAGAACACTACAAAGCTTCCTTTTGATATTCTTACCGAAAGGACTCTGTTCTATGAGAATGATATGTTTGGGGTGGAAGACCTAAAGCCCAGATTAATGAGATCGGTTATTGAGGCAATGGCAGATAAAGAGGTAGACAATCCAATTTACCGGGTAATCCAGACGAAGATCATAAAAGACTCTATAGATCCGGGTGACATTGATTCAATACTTCTAAGTAGGATTGATGATTTAGCCTCACAGGTATCATCCTTATATGCAAGAGGGGTGAATACTGGATCATTTCCAGTAACAGTTAGAGATACCAAATTTATGTCGGCTATAATTGAATATAACCCCGAACACTTTAAGGATCTAAACGCTCTGGAAGGTTATTTAACTTCTCTTTTTGTAGGCTTTACCGGTGTAAGCATCTCCATAATTAATGAAAAATCGGTTAAAGTAGGAATTTCCTTTCAATCAAATGAGGCCAGGGAAATAAGTTATCAAAGACTACGTAGGGACACCATGATTTACGTAGGTACAGTGACCTACGAAGCGCCATAACTATTTACTTTAAGCTACATCCCAATTCCCGAAAAGAATAGCATAGCACCGAAGCAACACCAGGGCGCTATACTAATTTATAGGTTCACCTTGGTACTGTCAGGCTAAGATTACATTTCCGAAGTAGCAAACCACCACTTAGCACGTGATCAAGTGTCGTTTCCTTGGACCGTAGCTTTAGCACTTCTTTCAAAGCCGGCCGGTACCACTCATAGGTAGGCTCCTGATCAGGGCGTATGTCCTGGTAAAAAGTGGAACGGGCATCCTTCCCGCAGGTTTCGCACTTTATGAACATAGGCGTAGTGCCTGCGTCCAGATCCTTTGTCTTAGTGATTTGACCGCAGCTGCACAAATAGCAGTTCACACGGTTGGTTAAATCTACCTTGTAGTAGTCTTTTGTGGCAACGTCCTGCAAGAGCTTATTATACTCTCTTTCTACTTCTCTTTGGCTTTTCATTGAGTATTGTGAGTATACGTGGTAGTAATCTTCGGGGCTTAATTCAGGTGATACAGAAAGGTAGTAATGGGCGGAATCTGGTAATGACGGTTCGGTTCACCCTGACGGGGAACGATGATCATTTCGGTTTCCCGTGGGTGGAGCCGGCGTTGGATCAGCATCGCTTCGAAAGAACGGTCACGTAAACGACAATCAGGGGATAGTAGGGGACGGGCTGTGGGTGTGTTTTCCATCTGAAAGTTAAAATGAGTGACCGACATTGATGCGGTCCGCCGCTGCGGTCGGTCACTGGATTGAAACTTATTGGTTTATAGTACTATCAGTTATCTGAATTGATCGTACGGGTAGTCGCTATGTTTAGGAGGTCAGAAGTCATCATCTTCCTCCCCAGACTGACTGCTTGATGGAGTACTGGTATCCTGAGCAGTTTCAGGCAACAGACTGCGCTTGATGATAACCTGACCTGTTCTTTCGAGATTTTGCCTTATCATCTGGTTGGCATCCCAGGAGGCAATAGGAGCCGCATCAAGATTCTCGGCTTTCCATCGGGCGGTCTGCTCATCACAGAAATCAATGCTGTACACGGCGTTAGAGGTCAGCAGCCTGGTAAAGGAAGGCTGTTTACTTGTTTCGGGTACGGTTACCCGGATAAAAGACTGACCGCCGATCTGGTATTCATCCAGCATGCCGGCTATCTGTTGATGTCCCATCATGGAGACAATGGCCCAGAGGAGTACTGGTGGGGGTGACTGATCTGTGTTCATGGAGATTTATTTATGAGTTAGATAGCTTGTTAACTGAGTGATTTACGGGCGGTAAAGTGTGCAGCCAATCAGAATATAGAAGGCTATTAGGCATAGTAAAGCATGCCATTCAACTTCATCACTATACTCTTTCCGGGGCTTATCAATTTTTGAGGATATGTATTCGCTTAGGGTACACATGACCGGAAACAGGAGCATCCACAGTACAAAAGATAGGTTTTCCATAGAGTTCGGTTAGACGGTTAAACCTTTATCAGGAGTTGATTCTGAAATACTGATTTCAGGGAATTGGCGAACTTTTAGATGATCCAAGTAAGCGGGCCATTCTTCCATGTTACGGCCGTGGCGGTCTTTTAGCTTCAACTCCTTAGCCAAGTGGGTGCCCAGCTGTTTGACAAAGACTGGGATACCTTCAATTTTGCACTCCTCGACGATTTGTTCGATCCATTCGACCTGGCAGGGACGGTAGCGGTAGGCACCCGAGTCGTTGCCAGATTCGCCGCCGACGATCACCCAGTCGATCATATTAAATTCAGGGATATCACCCAGGGCGATCGGGCCATGTAGCGGTTCAAGGGACAGGAAAAGGACTGGGACGCACCACCAGTACGGCGTGAGTTGGTCGATCCGATTCACTCCGGACTCACTACCAATCGAGGTGCCGAGCCAAACGTTATTGAGGAAATTCTTAGCATTTGGATCAAATACGTTTAAATTCTTGGGCAGACAGTCCTTAATCCGCTCGGGGCGCTTCGTTAGAATCTGGAAAGTATGTTGCGGGCAGCGTTCGATGATATCCCAGGCTTCCTCCCGAAATGGGTCTACCTGTTCGTGAAAGAAGTCAGTCAGGCTGCTGGTGAATATCTTGCTGGGCTCTTTGATTCGGAGGGGTAGCTTGAAAACCGTTTTGGTCTTTACCACCTCCATCGGGTTGTACCGGGTTTTGTTGTAGCTATTCCGGTACATATAGCAATACTTACAGTCGGCATCTACCTTCGTGCAACCCTGGGCAACGTTCCAGGTAGCATCTGTCCATTCGATGTTAGATTCTTTTCCCATGGAGCTCACCTCCTTTCGCTGTATAGCCCATTGCATCATAGCCCAGCGCCCGAATCTTATCTGCAACCTGAAAGCAGTTGACCACAGCCCGACTGTTATCTATGGTGTAATCTACCGAACCGTTGTAGTTGATGGTTACCATATGGTGTTTGGTGGGATTAGCCGACTCTCCTACAAGTACCAGCTCGGTGGGTAGAGCATGGACATTGATCTTGGCTTTTGCGCTCTGCTGGGTGATAAGCAGGAACAGCTCCCTACAGTGCTCTACGTTGTGCTGCAGCTTTTGCAGAGGCTTCATGGGGTATAGGAGGTGGTGCATCTGCCGGGAGGCCATATAGGCATTGTCCGACGTGACGGGTTCAGTAGTATTCAGGCTGCGGATGACCTGAATAATCTCTTCAATGGGAGTTATTTCAGCTTTCATAGTATGTTCGTTTTTTAGGTGTTACCTCTTAGGCTTCTGATAAAAATTTACACTGGGTTTGGTTTCCCCTCTTTTCGCCTTTTTGAGGTCTCCTTTGGTCATAGATGTTACATGATAGAATCCACAGAATTCACAGCAATAGGCCTTTTTGAGGGGCTTATTCTTGAGGCCAATCTTGATCTTTCCCAGGGCGGCCTGGGCTTCTAATTGACTTGGGTAGGGCTTTTTCGTACAGTAGTAAGGCATGGCTAGTAGACTTTTTGCGTCCAGTGAATAATTCGTCCATCCCATTGGCCGGGCTTGGGCAGAAACCATTCTTCGAACTGATCCAGATTCTCAAATCCATCATTGATGGCGATGGGCAGTAGCTCCTCCTCGGTACTGTATGGGGTAGCATTGGCAAAGCCAAATCGTACTTCCATGCGTTTATGAGCCTCCCGGGTCATTAGGACCGGTTGGACACGAATACAGGGCATAATGGCAAACTGCCAGGAAAACTTAGTCCGGTTAAACAGCGTAGCGTGGATGACTTTACCGGCCTGCCATCGTCCGTTCTCATCTCTGCGGAACGTGTGTAGTTTCGGAAGGACATTATCCAGCTTCATATCGGGCCGGTACCTGACTCCCTTATCGGATAGGGGCTTGATCCACTGGCCGTACTGAATCAGATCATCGCTATACTCATCAAAGCGGTTATCATAGTACGTAGGCTTGGAAGAGGGCAGTGAGGCCATGATCTTCTCTACGAAATGATTGAGCTGGCCGTCCTTATAATTGGTGCTGAATGGGAGGTTCATTGGGCATCACCTCCTTTCTTTTCTATGGCAACAAAGGGACGATTCGTAGCCACAGAGTAAGAGTTCCATATATCAACAGGATACGCGAAGTAGGCTGAATCTTTGTCTTTATTTAGGCCAACCTCGAACCCTCCTCCCAACCGAGCAATCATATACCCGCAATTACTTCCGGTTTCGTCACTTACATCAACCCTTGATTGAGTCAATCCCAGACCTATCTTATTGGACTTGAATCCTTTCTCTGTCTTATACCATATCTTACGAAATGGAATGGTAAGGTAGAGAGTATCCTTTTGCTCTACTTCCTTTCTAAGCTCCTCCTCAAACTCATCCCAGATTGGAGTAAGTTGTGTTACCAAGTACTCAACCGATCCCACTAACCCATTATCTAAGGCGTAGCAAATACCATATAATCCCCGATTCAGAATAAAGGAGCAGATGTCCGGATTACAGCCGTCAAAGTAGCGCTGGAATATCTTGTACTGGGTAGAAACGATCAGCCGCCCTTTGCCTTCGGGCAGCGGCTCGATGTAGATGTTTACCAGGTTGGCTCCATCTTTGAACTTGTAAACCTTTACTTGTTTTACTTCTAAATCCATAAGAGGTAGTGGGGTTAGTCTTAATGAAACATTGTCCCTATGTCCGCCCGTAAAGAGGCGCATTGTAGTCAAGCCAAAGTTTTCCATGGAAGATCTCGGTCAATGCCTTTGCTTCACTGTAAGTAAGCAGTCGGGTAATCCTGCTATCCTGATAGGTTACACGGTAGTAGGGATAGCCAAGGAAATGGGCCTCAAACCACATCACAAACCTTTTCATTCTTCCTCTCCTTTCTCATCAATCAATTCTATTTGATACGGCCGGTATACGCTACCGTCCCGGATGGTGATGGAGTATATCTGCTTATCTACCTCATCCACGGATTTTAGCCGCTGACTTTTCTTTCTAAGCTGATCCTGCAGTACCAATAAAGCCGTGTCCTCTGTACTTGCCATGATTTCAGATTTATAATTAGTACGCTGCTGGCCAGATGCATTAAGGATGCTGTACCGAAATCGAAACAGGTACTCAAGGCTGATAATATCCTCTGCACCTACTGGGATGGTTGGCATCAGGCCCAATTCATAGCACTCTGCTATTTCCTTTTCCAGTAGATGACTGTGTACCTGCCGGTATTGCCTGTTGCTGACCTGTTTGCCTAAACCCATCAGGGAGCGGGCAGTCTGCACAGTTAGGCAATGCTCAATAAATTCAGCATCACGAATACTCAGTAGCTTTTCCTCAGTGGTTGTGGTCCCTTCCAGACAGATCTGACGAAGCAGTACCTGTTCTTCCATCCTACGTAGCTGCGTGTTTCTCATTCTTCCTCTCCTTTCTCCTTGGATGAGCGGTACATCTCGTAGCCGATATAGGCGGCCAATGCGATAATATCCAGCGGGAACAGCAGCTTGAACAGATAAATGAAGCCAACCACTACTGCCAGAATAAAAGCGGCCATAATAAGCTCAGTGAGGTACTCAAATAAGATTCTTACTAGCACAGCGCACCTCCTTTCTGAATGGCTTTAAAGGTTCTGACCCATACCCAATTATTACGTCCCCAACTACCCTCTCCGTAGATTTCCTCCCAGCGGTGACCGAACTCCACGAATTCAATTGATCGTTCTATACTGTCCTTTAACTGTGGCCAATACTTTTTCATGATAGATGATATAAATGGAGCTTCCGCTTTCGCATCCTCGTCTGAAAGTTCCTGTAGTCGTTCTAAGCGGATATCAGTAATCTCCAGTACCAGTCGGCAGGCTTCGCGGGGCATAGTTTCAGCGTTACGCCAGCCTTTTTCTTTTTGCCCATCTGTACATCCGCCTACTGAACTGTTATTAGCCTTATACCAAATACATGGAGTTCCAGATAGTGGTCCAGGGATCCATTCTTGTATCTCCGCACCAGCCCACATAAAATGAAGTGCGAAGTCCTCCTGTACCCAAAGGGTATCACCTACCTTGTAAGGGCAGTTCTTATTGGTAAAGCGAGTGGCCCAATCCGGATGCCCATCCACTTTAACATAGTCAGTGTAATCACCAGCGTAGAGGTTTCCATCTACCTCTACATTCCAGATCGGCTGGGGCTCGACTGGTACCCGATCCTGTGTCTTCTGACCGGCCAGAATTGCGCGAATCTGCTCAGCAGTATATTGTACAGGGTATTCCATTACGACAGACCTCCTTTCTCGGCCAGGTGCATACTACTTAGTTGAGGGGCTATCTCTTCCAGCTCTACCCACTGCTCTATCTCACCGGTACCTTTGCAGGGGGTACAGGTATTGGAGGGGCGGTTGGGGCCATCCCAGGTAAGGCCCAGCTCCTTCATTTTATGGTGCTCCTGTTCCAGCGTTCTGACTCCCACGGTCTTGCTCCACTGCTTAAATTCTTCCCATGCTGGATTATTTGGTTTTCCACTGCCCTGGCAAGCCGGACAGGTTTGCTTGATATGTACTTTCATGGTGGGGGAATAGATTGGGATAGAGGGAAAGACCTCCGGAGGAAGTGCCCGGAGGTGTAGAATCAGCACTCAATAATGGCAATGTCCGGTGCTAATTCGCGTATCTCCTTCAATACCTGATCTATCTGTGAATCACGCATCTGCTCAATGATGTCATTGGCCTGGGGGGAAATGAGCGTACAGCAGAAGTCCGAGGCGCGGATATAAACCTCTACCTCTATGGTCTGCCTATCAGTGCCTTTGAATATAGGGAGGTTTAGCTTAAAGGCTTCTGGTAGATTGCTTTCAACGATCTGTTGAGTTTTCTCTGAAATGTTACCCCGATTGTCGTCAGACTTTTCTACTTCCTTACTAACCTTTGCCTTGAAATTCCGTAGATCCGATACCAGTTTACTGGCCACTTCAAAGTTCTCAAAGAATGAGCGGTTCATCTTGAAGAAGTCAGCCATCTCAAAGTGTGACTTATACTTTCCGCTATTAATGCCAAATTCCAGGAATTTTGGGTGATATTCCAACATACCTGTGATCACATCCTGATAATGATCACGCTCTTCAATGAACATCACGATAATCATCAGGTGGCGGTCTACCTTTATGTGACAGTGATGCTGGTTGATCAGGCCGATACGCTTTTGCAGCCACACCAGCGGAGTGTCCAATACACCCTTGAGGACTACCGACTGTGGCTCTTTTAATTCAAGGGCTTTGCCTTCGCGGATGGTAAGGGTATCACCCTCTACCTTAATATCAAAATGGTATTCTGGTTTCATGAATGGCTTTATTTCAGATGGATGAGTTTATGGATGGTCTGGGTAAAATGGGAGAGGGCCGGATTAGTCGTCGGTACCGGTACGGGTGACTGAGAATATGGTTGTCTGCATCTCACCCGGGCGGGCTTGTCTGGATTTGACAAGTACCCCTTTGGCGTTGTAGAAACCTACCATCCGCTCCTTTTCATTTACAAACATGAAGGTGTCCTCTTTGACCTCTACGGACTGCAAACGGATGTTGCTGAGTAGTTCCTTACGACGCGCTTTAACAGGTTCGAGTTGTAGCTTAAACTCCTCCATCGCTTCCTTTTTGGCCTCCTGGATGTTTTCCATCTCAATGTCCAGCTCAGAGAGTTCATCCTTGAAACCGCTGATTTCTTCGGATTCAAAGGTCTTCATGTAGGTAGTGGGCTCTACGCGGTCGCAATTATCGCGCAGGTACTTCGAGCGCTCCTCCTCGGGCACGTCGGCAAACAGTTGTTTTTCCATGGGGTATGTTGGTAATAGTGTAAGGGGATGTTTATTTAATTGGCTATCAAAGTTAATGTTAAAATTAAATAAAACTATAATTATGATAATTTATTGGGCAAAAAAATAATCGTAGCGCTACTTCTTTTTGTCGTAGACTTCCCATTTAAATCCAACGCGCGAAAAGCCCACGGTTTCCGCGCTCACTGATTCATCAATTGTCTGCAATCCTAACATGCCTCTGTAAAGCAGATGGGTGCTAACATGGAAGCCTTCTAGCTGTTTGGGGGAGTCGAAGGAGAACCAAATTTTACCATCCGGCGTGGTGCCGGCGAAGTAGGGGCCAAATTGCTTTTTGAATTGTTCAGTCAGATGCCTTCTTACCTTACTGGCTACGTCGGGGAATTCAAGGTAGAAGGGATAATGGGAATTTTTCATGTTATTAATCGAAATGGAAATTTTACTGCCTTTGTAATTGATATTTAATTGCCTTCCATTGTGGATGCGAAACAGACAGTTCCGTACCGTCACTCAGTTGTACTTTCTTCGTGTCTTCACAGATTCGCTTCACCTCCCACCGATTGATAATGTAGCTGCGCTGGATGCGAACAAAGTGATCAGGCAGGTATTGCCCGTAGAACACCATTGTATAAGTAGACTGCCATTCTTTACCACCCTTGAGTATAAAGTAGGAGCAGTTGGATCCTCCACGGATAAAAAGGACATCCGAGAGAGCAAAGGGGAGTACGTGTCCTTTTCGATGCTTGCGGTTGGTATGGGGATAGATGGTTGTGTGTACCATTGAATTTCTTAGGCTACTAGTTTTTTTACGAAAGAATTTAGCTGCTGACTAAGGGTACGACACCAGGCCTCCACCACATCAGAGTGGACAGCGTTGCCGATAAACTTTTTCTGATCCGTCTGTGTACCCTTTAGAATGTAGTTGGAGGGAAAGCCCTGAATAAGCTTAAGTTCTGGAATTTTAAGCATCCGCATCTTGATATCAATAATTCCGTAAGCCGCCATGAATACCTTGATGCGCTGCATGGCCGGACTGTCCTCAGGGTAGATCAGAATGGCGGCTTCACCGGTTTCGGTTTGTACCAGGTAGTGGTGCTTCCTGTTGGCCGTAATAACCTGGCAAGGTTCGTCCAATGTTCGGCCTATATTATTGAACTGGGTACTCATCAGGTAGTGGTGAGTACCTGTTAGTAAAGTGGGGGCTGGTTCTTCCAATGACTTACCCTTGTTTTCATGCTGATTCTGAAGAATCCACTGGGGGGCTACCAGGTACTGACAATTTTCAGTACGTACCACGTTGCAAGGTTCATCCAATGACTTGTTCCGACACTCAGGACTACCAGAATAGTAGTTCATGATCCAAGGCTCGCAGGTGACCAGAGAGTTCTGTTTCCCTGATGTTAGGATGGTTGGTGAGGGCTCCTCAATAGATCTCCCTGACTCATCGAACTGATACCTCAACAGCCATTGATTGCAGGTAACCAGATTCATTTTTGGGGTACCTGTAATAGATCCTGAAGGATGATCAGTAGAAGCTGGCTTAGAGTTACCGTACTGTTGATCGAGGAAGACAACACAGATCCGATCTTTGGTAGTAATGGTACCGGCCGGCACATCCGAATCCTGAAGGTTATGTCCATTCCCGTAGTATTTGTACATAAACTCTGCACGTACAAAAGAGGGTAAACGTTGACAACCCAGCGTAGGAGCCGGATCATTTATATCTACACCCGGGCTTACCTTCATAGAGGACGGATTGGTAGAGTTGTACTTGGTGAGAAACACAGCTGCCTTGTTATCAGTAGTGGTGATGGTTCGGGCAGGTTGCTCTTCTGAGGTTACCTTGGCTGAGGGTAAACCTCCGTTGCTTTGGACTAGAAAAGTAGCGCTAACTAATCCCTGATTCGCAGCAGTGGTTATGGTACCAGCCGGAACGTTCAAAGATGTGTTTTTGCCTTCGGGTCGTCCTGAAAAGAATTTGGTAATGAAACTATCGTCGCCATTCGCCACAAACTTTACTAACCCGGCATAGATCCTTTCCAGTGTTTTCTCTACAAGAGGTTTCTTCCGGCCGAAAATACTTTCTCCCTCATCGGAAAAATCAAGGCAGTCCCGAACGGGCTTCCACTTCTGTAAAGAGCCGAAAAGGCTGTCCTTTTGGGGATTCTTGGCATGCGTGGGTTTGGGCCAGGCAATGGGTAGATCTGATTTGGCAAATATGCCGAATAGCCTGTTGCGGGAGGTATAGCCGCCGAAGTCTGCGGCATTGAGTTCCCGCCAGTCGTCGCGGTATCCGTATTCACAAATATGCTCCCGCCAGTGTAGCCAGTCCCTGCCATTTTTCCGGGAAACTGGCTTTCCATTCTCATCCAACGGCCCCCAACTCATGAACTCTACTACGTTCTCAATTTGAATATAATCAGGCTGTAGGTCCTCCACGTAGCGGTAGAGGTGTTCGGCTAAGGTACGACTATCGGCATCCCTGGGCTGGCCTCCTTTGGCCTTAGAAAAGTTTGTACACTCAAGGCTGGCCCAGAGCACGATCCTGATGTGTGGGTACTGCTTACGGATGGCCTGTACCAGATGCACCAGGCTGCTGAGGTTAAGGACACGAATGTCCTCAACAAAGTGCATGGCATTGGGATGATTGGCACTGTGAGAAGCAATGGCCATGGGATCATGATTGACGCAGGCCACTACCCGGGCGCAGTCAGTACGGTTAACTCCGGTCGAGGTACCGCCAGCTCCACAAAAAAGATCTATGTAGGCAAGTTGAACCCGAGGGTCATTTAGTTGTCTGAGAATGTGTGTAAATGTTGTGTTTTTCATTTCAAAGAGGGGATAAATGTTTGCGGTGTACTTTTTGATTTTTCTGATTGGGAGTATCGATGTAACAGTAGGGGGGATCAACCCTGACGACGGTACCGGGTATGGTGATAGGGTCGCCACTGTGGGAGGGCTCGTACCGGATCTCTACCGACTGGCCTTCCCGAATGGGCTGCTCCGTACTGGGTTGGGCATAGGGGAACATTACCGGTAGCGCATGACGATCCAAACTGCATCCCTGACATCATCATTCATTCTTTTGATGCCACTTTCAGTATCCACGTGCCGGCGTCCGATGGGTGTCCACTTCCCTTTTACCTTCAGTACCTTCTTTACCAGCGGTGCGATCTCGACCACCTGAAAGCCTGCCTTTTTGAGCTGGCCGCTTAGGAACTTACCCATGGCGTGGTTTTCCCCGACATTCTTGGCAATGGTATGTGCATCCGTACCGAAGCCTCCCCGGAAGTTGGCCTTCGAGTGGACCCAGCCCGCTTCCAGAAAGATCACCAGCTCACTCCGCTTGTAATTCTGGTGGAGAAAGCCCAGTACTTCATCGTTGGAAATGGACTGGTGACAGAGCCATTTTTTAAGAATCCGGTCCCAGATGGCAACTCCGGGCATATGCAGATCGGGATCAATGGCGCCCACAAACCGGGCATCGGGAAAGTGAATGGTATGCTGCATGGGTCAGATTAGATTCCGGCGTATTCTTTCTCTACTTCCAGACGGGCGTACATCAGTAGGGTATCTCCATCCCAATTGTCGATCTGGGTGCGACTGAAGGTATTTTTCAGGACCTCCATTTCGGATGAGTTATTAAGCCGGGCTACCAGCATCAGGCTATCGAACTTTTTGATATCCAGTATCCCGAGCAGACCAACAAACTCTTTTTGCTGGTACATGGCTTCCAGTTCTTCGTACTGAGGTTTCAGGCGGCCCAGCTCCTTTTCATCCTGTGCCTGCTGTTTGGCCCAGGCGGTGGGGTTATGCTGTTTGAGGATCTGCGATAGCATACCTTCCCGGCCGTTGACGCTACCTTCCAGAACCTCTACCCGTAGTTTCAGCGCGTCCAGCTTCTGACGTACCTCTTCCAGCCAGGAGGCAATGAGTTTCTCGGCCTTCAGTTGTTTCTCTTCGAAACCGTAGTGCTGCAGGTAGCGGGCCCGGCCGATCTGACATTCGCGTTCGTCGAATACCAGCAGGGTACCCCGTTCATCGCGCAGATATCCTTCCCCTTCGGGATTACGTACCCAGTAGCCGGCAGAGCATTTGAGCAGGTGGATGGGTTCATCGCCTTGCCGTAGCTGGATGGGGCTGTACCCTTTGTACATATTCACGCGGTTGACCATTTCAAGAGTCAGACCTTCGGCTAGTTCCTGTTTGGTGAGTTTGGTGATTTTCATGGATGATTGAGTAGTATGGCAATAGTGATTACTGACGGCGTGATTGAGCAGTAGGGGGGAATTCAATGACGTTGAACATCTCCTTCATGCGATCCAGCAGGCGTTCGTCATAAAAATTGATGTCCATTAACTGTTTCAAAGTAAGGTTGCTGGTGATATGGGTACTGATATAGGGCAGAGACCGGTGACGCTCCATCAGAATATCATCCATGACGTTGCGCTCATTGCCGTAGGTTATAGCTTGACTTTCTGAGCCGAAGTCATCGAAGAAGCGGCCCATCCAGGTATGCCCCCAGTGTGAGTAGGCATCCAGATTGGCTGGGTTGTCGGAGTACTTACTCAGGGTAGACATAGCCTGATCTTTCTTCAGGAACTCATTGACGATATTCTGGCAGACTGAAATCGAGTAGGGGAGCTTCGGGTTGAAGCTGCACATCTCCATAAGTAGCGTTTTTCCGCATCCTCTCTTACCGACGAGCATGATCCCCTTACGGTGGGAGTACTTCTTACCCGAAGAGTCGGTTTGTTCCTCAAACCGCGGGTCATCGGTAAAGTACATACAGAGCAGGTTGATTACATCCCGATTGTCGTCATCTACCGAGAAGGTCCGGTCCTGCCCACGATCAGCAAACCGGGCATTGGCGCGCTTGACAATCAGGTCCAGAAACTCGTGTGGGGTAATAGTAGGGTAGGTCACATCTCCCTTGATGATCTTGTTGTAAGCGGAATTATAGAGACTCTGACCCTTATCAAAACGGGCTTTTTCAATGACCTGACGGGTTTCTTCCTCGGTCAGTTCAGGAAGTACCCTCTCGCTGGAGGTCCACCGTGCAACGACTTCCTGTTCCTCCGTAGTCAGAATGGGCGATGGACGTAGGGCGTAGAGTACTGCCTCTTCTTGGTGCTGTGTGATTACTGTTTCCATTGCGGTGTTTATTTTTTTGTAGATATGAGATGCGTATGCGTAGCCAGTTCATGAAATGGGGCTTGATGTCATTGGGCTGAGGGACGTAATCAAGGCCTTTCTTTTCCTGGATAAAGTCGGCCATGATCTGGAAGTACAGGACGTCTGTCAGCTCGTACCCTTCCCGATTGGCCCACATAAAGGCCGCATCTTTGAGCTTGACACTTTTCTGCATTTCCTGGTGGTAGTAGTCCAGATCCCGGACGGGGGTAGGGGTGTAAGGGACGGCACCCTCCCGATTTTTTTTGACAAAATCCGGAACTTCACTCTCAGAGGAGGAGGTGGAATTTTCGTTTAAAATGTTTTCCTCCTCCAGAGTTTTAATAGTTTTATTTAATATATCTATAGAGGGATCTTTTGCTTCGTCAGGTGCTTCGTCAATTTTTGACAGAGCAACGGGGTTTGCTTCGTCAGGTGCTTTATCAATATTTGACGAAGCGGAGAAGGTTGCTTGGTCAGATGCTTTGTCATTTTTTGACAGAGCGGGCAGAATGGTTGCTTCATCAGGAGCTTTGTCAGGTGCTTCCTCAATTTTTGATGAAGCGCAGTCAGCTTTGTCAAGTGCTTTGTCATTTTTTGATGAAGCAAACTTGGGCGTATAGTTCTGTTCGTTCTCCGCCAGGGTAATGATCCAACCCACGTACTGATTTCGTCCCCGCTGCAGGATCGAGATAAAGCCCCAGCCTTCCAGATCCTCGAGACACTTCTTATACGTGTTCCAGGAACCGATGTGCAGGGTATTCATACCGGTTGTCACATCGTGGCGTAGGCGATCCGGCCAGCCTTTACCATTAAACTCTTCCGAGATAAACCAGAGCAGGTGACCGTGATTGCCCAATATGGGCTCTTCGGGATGTTCTAACGAGAACTTAAACCACCTCTTCTGAATTGAATAGCCATTCATACCATACTATGTTCAAGATTTGCAGATAGAGTTAGATCTGACCGCTGGTGCGGTCAGGGGAGTTGATGTAAACTTATCATAATTAGATAATTATTTAATCAATGGCATAAAGAAACCCCGTAGTGGTAGGAGCAGCTACGGGGCAAGAAACTTGCAATAAGTTTCTACTATGCAAGGCGATACGGGCTCCTACCTCCGCGTCGCTTTGCAGTACAAATTGATAGTCCAAATATATAAAAATGAATTATCAAAATTAATACTATATCTAAAATATTTTTTACTTTCCTTTTATTCTGCTCAGTATCAGGGGCAAAGTGCTAACTGAAGTGGTTCTCAAATCAGATCCTGATAGATAATATGAGTATATTGCATCATCCCACACCAAGCCAGTTGTAGTAGCTATACCAGCCAATTGCTAACCTCATTTTCATTGCCCTGATTAGGGCAGGGGTAAGAAGTGTATGGTACAAACCGCTGGATCTGGCTTGGATACGGGAGGATAATCAAATAATAACTATACATACTGTTTTAATGGAGGTAGCAACAAAAGAAGGATTACTATACAGAAGGGTCTTTATTTCTTACAGCTGGTCCAGTCCCGATCATGAAACCTGGGTTCTAGACCTTTCTGAAAGATTAAGGTCTGATGGAGTAGATGTAATCCTTGACAAATGGGATTTGAAGGAAGGTAATGATAAGTATCACTTCATGGAATCTAATGTGGAGTCAGAGAAGACCGATAAGGTATTAATGATCCTGGATAAAAAATACGCAGAGAAGGCGGATCAACGAAGTGGAGGCGTTGGTACAGAAACTATGATTATAAGTCCAAATATTTATAATAATACAAAGCAGAATAAATTTATACCTATCATAGTCGAGTGTGATGAAAATGAGATGGCTTACCTCCCTACATTCCTTAAAGGCAGTGTATATATAGACTTTAGTACCAATGAAAAGTATCAAATAAATTACGAAAAATTACTGAGAAGCATTTATAATAGACCTGCCCATGTAAAACCTAAGTTAGGTACACCTCCTGCATATTTATTTGAAGAGGCATCTTCTACGTTTAAAACTTCATTTATCATCAGGGGATTCGATAGCCAGGTAAGTAAGAACCCTCAAAGGGTAAACCCCATTGTTAAAGAATTCCTAAATGAGTTCTTTACAGCTCTTCAAGAGTACTCAATACACAGTAAAGTGTCAGAAAATGTAACTTATGAAAAGCTCCTGTTTGATTCTATTAATCAATACTTGCCCTTACGAGATGACTTCATTACGTTCTTTGATAAGCTACTAAGGGATGAGTATAAATTCGATATTGATATTCTATTAAAGTTTCTCGAAAAAATAACGATACTGTTCTATCCCTCAGCAGAAAGGAATGGCTATCTTACCTTTGAATTTGACAATTTTAGATTTATAGCTCATGAGTTATTCTTGTACCTGGTGGCCATAGGCATAAAGAATGAGAAATATGTACTAGTGGAAGAGCTGTTGTACAATAGGTACTATTTCGCGAATGGATCAACATCAAAAAGAACCGCAGAATCATATTGTGAACTTAACTTTGAGAGCAAAGCAATTGAGAGGTATTATAAGATGATTTACTCAAAGAATTATTATAGCGCTACTGCTGAAATCATTTTAAAACGGATTCCAGATGGGTTTACAAAAGATCTTCTCATTGAGTCAGACTTGCTTTGCCACTATATAGCTGATTTAAACGAGTTAGAATGGTTTCCGTTTACCTATACCTTCAAGACGAGTGGATTCTTTGAGTTGTTCCATAGAATGACTTCAAGGCGCCATTTCGATAAGGTCAAAGTACTGTTTCAGGTAAAGACGCCTGAGGAGATGAGAGGAATTTTAACAGGGTTAAAGCAGGAGAGATTTGGCAAAAAAGGAGTAGGCTTTACCACTACTGCCAGGGATGTAATTCCGTTGTACACAATAATTGACGTAAACAATATTGCAACATCAAAATAAATTGGGTAGTGGGGTCAGCTCAAATTTTAGGAGAAAATCAGAGATGCTACGGAAGTATAGTTATGCCCAGCCCCGTATTGTATTGGTTTGATCGACTACACGGGAACGCATCAGCTTTTTGTCTTTGAAACAACGGTAAATATTCGTGTATATAGACATATCACTCTTATTGTGAAGATAAGGCTGAATAGAGATGCAGTTCTCGTGCTCAAACAATGTATTTAAAAGCGTCCTATCAGTGTTGGAACATGAATGTCCATAAATGATGATATCGAATTCATCCGCATCTAAGAAATCAATGACTTCGCGATAGTAGGGACTGCGAGTATATAGGACGGATTTTATGTGCCTTAAAAATTCATCATTTAATGTTTCAAGAAGGGCCTGATTTTCATCTAGCTCGTCACCATATCCAAATATAAGAGAGTTTGGGACACCATCATTTAAGTCGCCATGGATGTACCTTAATGAGGTAGTAATTCTGTTTCTACTATTATAATCTAAGTTACAATTGTCAATAGCGGGAAAATTACTATCCTTAAATAGGTAATTTTGAATTGTAGAAGTATAGTTAAAGCTTAGAAATAGCACATGTTCTAACTTTTCGGCTTCGCCATTTTTATCTATCAATGAAATTTTACCATATTTTGAAATAGAATTGCTATTAGTTCTCCACTCTCTCATCGGTTGTGTTAACAATCGTGGGAGTATTTCCTGATCCAATGATTTGGGAATGGTAATATGTTCCTTTAAATAAATATATAGTAGCTCTATAATCTCTCCAAGATCTTTATTCAGCATCTCGACAGTATAACCCTTAAAGTTAAGCCCGTTCTTAGTTGGGGTTCTGCCCAGCATAATGTTAGTTAGAACCTCCTTGTAGTCGTTTTCAAAGCCACCCCATGTTACAATATTTGAGCTATTAAATACGTAGCCAAGTAACCTATTTTTGTAAGATACCTGCGCCTTAACTGTAAGGTTGTTGTTGTATTTTATCAACGCGTTATTCAAAAGCTCGTCCCAAGAATTAATTGGTTTAGGAGGATCAAATACCGCCTTTAGGGGTATAGTTTCATTAATTTGAACTCCCTCCCCAGGTGTAAAATAGAATAGTTTGTGTTCGACTACTATTTGTTGTTCACTACCAGTGTTTACGAAATCAATAAACTCGGCCTTTAAATACTTAATAAAGTCTCGGTAGCCAGTAGCAAGGTTATGGGCCATATCAAAGCCGTTTCCTAATATTACTATTCTGTTCATGGTGGTTTTGGGAGGCTAGTTAAAATATTTAGGGAGTTCGACCGACTAATTATGCCTAGTCGCATTTGTGCACAATATACAGTATATATATGTATTGTTTAACTTCAGGATATTGCTGACAAGGATCAGTTGTCTAATGTGGGATAAATTGCCTTGATAAGTGCTTCTTTGAAAATATGCTGCTTCTCTGCTGTAAGATTTAGCTTATAGAGAGTCCTGCCATCAGATATTTGTCTTACCTCGCCTTGGAGTGCTTCAATTTCAACGAAGGGGTGTAATACAGGAACAGACTCCGGGGTAATACACATATAGGTATTGTACTCCGGAGGCGGTCCCTGTTTCGTGATCGTGAATGAGAAGTGGTTTAGAGGTTGCTCCATAAGGCTAAATCTTTGAATTGATGTTGACGACATTAGTGCGGCCGCCGCTGCGGTCGTTAAGACGGTTGGCTTTCTTTCTGGCAGCCTTCCAGGTAGCTGCTCTGACTTCGATACCATCCACAACAAACGTTCGGAAGCCTTTGGGTTCGGGAGGTATCACTACGGGTAGTACCATCTCCGTGGTGTAACCCCTCTTCCTTATCGTTTGCTTTACTTCATCCGGGAATAGAGATACGGGAGGCGGAGGCGGCTCCAACTGCCTTGCCAGCTCCTTAAATTCCTGATCTGACAAGGAGGCAAACTCATCCCATGATATGACAGGGGTAAAAGAATCGCGATTCATCGTACGGATCTCTTCCATTCGCTCCTCGTTCAACTTATCCAGCTCCACCCGGGCAGGGTCTATAATGATCAGCTGTGGACAATGCACCCTGGCCAGTTCAAGAGCTTTTGCCGCTTCAATAGCCTGGGCTGTTAGCGTAGTGAAGCTGGGGCCAACGTAGCCAATAATGAGACTATCTTTCATGTGTTACCCTCTATAAGAACTTTCGTTTGAACCATACCTGCACTTCTAACCCGAAAAAGCATATTTTATAACAGAAGCTTTCGGGTCCGAACCAATATTCTTGTACTCCAATAATTACCCAGGTACAAGGACGAGAGTAACGTCTTTCACGCCATCGATTCAGGAAGGAGGTTCTATCGTAGCTTACTTTTGTTTTGCTCATTGGGTTTGGGCATATACTTTATTTCTTGTAGTCATTCAAGCAGCTTTCCAACTTACACTTTCAGGAAGGGGGTACCCTTTGATCCTGGCAATGTGTTGATTAAACAAGGCCCACACATCCAGATCCAGAAATTGAAAATGCATCGTACCTTTCTTAAAGCCCTTGATCCGAAAGAAGCCCCATTCATACCACTTGCCGTATTCAAATACCCTGTACCGGCGGGTACTTTCGTTAGGGGCCAGAGGTAGCTCCTCGTGCAGATAAGCGTTTAGCCTACCTATATGGGTGTAGTTTCGACCGGTGATGTAACATAAAGCTTTTACCAAGTCTTCCACCAGATCGGTATTGTGAGAGCTGATACTTAGGGTCATACCACCATGGTAAGCAGGAGCTACCATATAAGGCAGGATGAACTTTTCGCCCATCAGGTAGTGGCTATTGGTTTTCCAGCCTTCTACGTTATAGCGATTATCATGGTGGTACTGGGTCAGGCGGTCAAAGACATCAATCAATGCCTTATCCATGCGCTGACTATGCGTGCCGGCTATTAGTTGCATCATCTTGTAGATATTCCGCATGGTAAAGGGAACTTTGGTCTGATGCTCTACAAAGCGGTTGATGTCATCCCGAAGCCGCTTGGTTACGAACTTCTCCATATCCATCTTGCGGAAGATCCACTCCCAGGCTTTATTCTGCAGGCCCCGCCGGAACTCCTCCCGGCTGCGGTCTTTTTCGCCCTCCCGGCAGGTGAATGTTAACTTTTCAATACCAAACTCTCCAACCAGGCTATTCATTGATACGGCATTGTCTATTACCTGATCATAGAGGCGTAGGGCATTGACGTATCGCTGTACTACCTCCCTGACCGCATTGTAGGGCAATAGGCCGTTCCCTTCCGGAAGCTCATCGTCGGCTTCATCCGAGAAATACCCATCAAAATTGTCGGCAGAGGCGGGCTTATAGAGATTGATCAGCGCCACCTGCACATCGGTGGTACGTTCGGCCTGAGCAAAACAATTACCAAGGCTGATGCGGGTGCCGTAGTTGCGGAGTAGCGCGGTCAACTGTCTGCGTCCCTGTGTATGGTCTCTGTCCAATGTGTTCGCATTGCATAGAGCTACAATGTGACACCCATCCGGCGCAATCTCCCAGGCGTGCAGGATATGCTTATCGGCATTGGAAAAGGGGGGGTTCATGTAGATGGCATGAATGTGGCTGATCTGTTCGGATCGCAATCCAAGGAAGTCGTACGCAAGAAAGGTGGCCTTACTGGCGGCAATTTCGGCCAGCTCTGGATGCATTTCACAACACAAGACCGTAGCTCCCTGTGCTTTCAGGGCGTCTACCAGGTCTCCTTTGCCCGCAGAAGGCTCTAATATGGTTTTCCCGTATATGTCATTTGTGCCAATCATGTGAGCAATAACTTCAGGAGGAGTTGGGTAAAAATCGGGTGAAAACATAGTACTCATATTTTAATTTGACTTGTCTTCCTTGTTACTCATGAGTAGGTGACAGGAGGAACGTTGAGTGATTTGGCATTTCGCCAGTGGGTGATTTCCATGCCGAGGTAGTGCTTTGAGTCGACGTGCCAGGATTTATGTCTGTGATCCCAATGACCCGTAGACCAATGGTACTCTCCCCCAATGCCATGCTGAGCGAATAGCAGGAGTACCCGGCAGGAAAGCTCTGGTAGCTGGGCTACGGGTGTCCATTCGTTGGGAGGGGGTATGCTCTTATTTTCCGCTGCTGTATGGTCTGGTACCATAGCTGGTTTAGGGGCATTAGGCACTCCTAGTATATCACATTGTAATGCGTCCATAGTATAAGATGTAAGCGGGCCCCAAAGTGGAGCCCGCTGTTTAGTTGTTGAGAAGTGATATTTTAGGCCGCTCCCTGGCTATCAGGGGATGATGTGCCAAGTGCTGAATCGTACGTATTATGGTAATCTTCCAGGGTTTCTATCGCATTGTAGAAGGTCCGGGAAATGAGCTTGTGTTTGGCCCCACTGGTCAGGGTCTCACTGCGATATACCCGATGATCACGGGCGTACTCCCGGTACTCCCGCACCTTATGCGCCGGTGCAGTCTCGTAGGAGAAGCGGGCAATGAACCAAGACTTCGTAGGATCGGCCTTGCTGAATACCTTCTCCGGCCGTACTGTAACTGTTACATCACATAGTGTCTGCCGCTCGTACAGAATCGGCTCCATCATACGATATAGCTCGTTGACTGAAGTGTTATTGAACATGATGGACGATACACAATCCTCGTCATCTATAAAGAATATCTCCGCCCATAATTCGCGAACCGTACGGCCAAATAACTGATCTTCGAAGATCCGGTAGGCAATAGGCAAAAATGAGAAGCTGGTTAATGTACGGCCCTTCTCATCAGTCAGGATACGATCACCGTACAGGTTGAACTGGCCGCTCTGTCCGTTGAAGCGATACTCTCGCGGACGACCTTCAAAGTACAGGTACTTATCCATGACAAGCATTTCACCCGATTCCTCATCGGATCTGACAATCTGATAAGATTTGTGCTCGACCTCAATTTTTTCCGGTTGGGTCTGTATGGTGATTTCCTGGGTTTTTTCTTTCTGATTTTCCATAAGTGCTGAGTGTATAAAGTGAATGAATGATAATGTAGTAGTGCCCTATTCGTAGCGGATGGCCTGTTGCAACCTGTTTTCCCATTCGCTCAGACTGTTATCCAGCTCCTCTTTCATCTCCCCCAGGCTGTGGGTTTCAAACTCATATTCCTCCCGGACATGCCGCAGCAGGTAGGTGATACGCAGGACCGTGTTTTTGTCACATTGGGGCAATATTTTGGGTGGGGCGGGAAGGGCAATAGCTTCCCTGGCCTCCATGGGGAGGTCTATAACTGCTGACATAAAATTGTGTGGTTAAAGATTATTCTGAATAGTATTCCGTCAGGGCATAATCTCCTTTCGTATCGTAGAGATCAATGCCTCCCTGCTGTAAGGCCTGATAATGGAGCTGCTGCTGCTGGTAGGCCGCTTCACTACGTCGGCAAATACCCAGGGGACAGCTGCAGTCATCGCAGGGCCGTGGTCTGTCGGGTGGGAGGCTTGGCGTTAGGTTGCTGCTGTTCATGACTTGCTGAATAGTTGCAGAGCAGGACGTAAATAGTCCAGACACCGGTGCCAACGGACAATAAGAATACGAAGGCCAGGAAACGAAACAGGGCGGCGATATCGCTGGAACGTGTATTTGGCTTGATCATAACAAATACAGATGAGGATAAGGATAACAAGCAGCAGCATAACACTGAGAATACCTCGGGCGGGAAGTGGGAACGGATGGACCCAGATACCGACGAGTACACGGGAGAGCAGGTAAGCCGATCCTGCACTAAGCAGGATCAGGCCAGTTCGTTCGGCGGATGATAGATTCATCGGCCTAGTTATGAGAGATTGTTGGAGTCAGCGTTGGAAGGCCAAGGAGCTGGCAGGCACTACGCTCAGCGGCCAGAAAGTCCTCTTCGGTGCAGGGTTCGCAATGAAGGGCTTCTATCATAGCCTGATTATACTTGGTCCGCTCGATGGAGGGATTGAAGTCGTAGATACAGACGATCTTGACGAAGTCGCCGTCCCGCTTGAAGTACTGGCCCTTTCCCTGGGATACCATGTAGTTGATTTTGTTGCCGTTTTTCATGATCTTTGTCTATTAATTTTGATTTGAATTAAACAGCCCGGGGGTCTTGCTCTCGGGCTGTTTTGTCATACTTGACTTATCAAAATTAATACAATATCTAATATAAAAAAATAAAACAGATAATTTTTTTCAGTTAGAGAGCGCGGTCATGACGCGCTCGTTGATCACCTCGGGCTTGAAGTGCTTCGACTCCAGATATTTAATAAGGCTGTTGATGTTGTAAGCTACTCGCCGTCCCACCATCCGGAATTCCAGCTCTCCCGCGTCTTTCTTCCTGTGTAGCGTGATTTGGCTGCAATTCAGGATCGCAGACGCCTTCTTCGTATTGACCCACTGGTGAGCAGCCAGCTGACTCTTCATCAGGATCTCCAGTTGTCCTTTCAGAAGATTCACTTCTTCTTTCAAGATATTAAAATCATTGAGGGGGACAACCTGAAAGGCGGTCTGATTATAGGTATTATTTATCTGGTTGGTCTGTCGGATGCGATCAGCCTCCAGTCGTTCCAGGGCGGACAGGATCGCATTTTCGGTTGAAGTATGGGCTTTGTTACCATTGCAGTAGTTTAACAGCGTTTGGTAGCACCTCAAGCCCGCTTCCTTCGAAACTCGCTCATATCCAAAGACTTTCACTCTTTCTTTTACGCTGGACCGGGGGACGGTTAGCGCATTTTTTGGGGAGCTTTGTTGATTTGCATTTGCCATAAGTCTATTGATTTATACCGCCCACAGGCGAAAACTATTGCGTTATCAAAGTTTTTAGTACCTTTTCTAAGGGTATATCTATTCTTGTACTAGCAAAATTAACCTAAATTATCATAAAATATATAAACTTATAAAAATTGATATGACAGATAGCAATGTGGTCCGGGCGGCCAAGCTCAAACGGTATATCGATCAGTATGCTGATGGCAAGCAAACTGTTTTTGCTGAGCTAGTTGGAATTATTCCCGCCAACCTCTCCATGATGCTATCCGGCAAGCGTCCCATCAGTAACAGGATGTGGCAGCGTATCCATACCAAGCTGGGATTCACGGACGAAACATTGCCCGAAGACCTTAGGGCCGCCACGAGTGGTATGCTGTCGCCAGATCTGCACGAGGGGGATCAGTTAAGGAAATACCTGGAAAGCCACGGGATACCTCAGAAAGAGCTGGCTGAAAAGCTGGGGGTTAGTACTGTTTCGGTCAACAGCTATATGAAGACCAAGCGCTTTCGGGCCGATGCCTTAAAACGAATTCTGGAGGCCCTGGGCGTAACCGAAGATATTATAATGAACAAACGCCAGGGGGGAGGCAATTATGTAGCCAATTTTGTACCGCTGGTCAAGGTGGGGCAGCGCCGTAACCCGGACTGGGATAAGATGGGGCGCGTCGATCTGGGGAACCGGCCGGTACCCAAGAATTCCATCCTGGTCGAGATTGGCAATGATTACATGCAGCCGGCTCTGTTGCCGGGCTGGCAGGTGATCGCCGCCGAAGTGCCCGAGGAGCGGTGGAAGTACACCACGGGTCTGGTGGTCGTACACTTTGCGGGTGAAATTGTGGTCCGTAGGATTCGGAAGAACGAACTGGTTACCCAGGGCTGGTTGACACTCGAATGTGATGATCAGGATGGGCCTACGGTCAGTGTTGTAAAGGAAGATATTCAAAAGATCTGGACGATTGAGTCAATATTCTACGGACCTCCAAAGTAAAAGCAGCCTATGGCAGTGAGTGTGAAAGCTGAATTGAATAGCAAACCCAATTCAGATGGTACCTATTCGGTGATGATTCGCTATACCGCCCAGCGTAAGCACAAGCGGGAGGGTACCGTCATCAGACTATCCAAACAGAAGTACTTCAACCCGAAGGCGGCGTTTGATAAGGCCAACTGGATCAGTGCATCCTGTCCGCAGGCAACGGCATTTAACCTGACGCTCAAAAACAGGATTGAAGCCATTTACAAAGTGGTGGAGGGGTTGCAGAAGGAGAACGGTGATCTGACGGTGGAGCAGATTCAGGCTGAACTAAAACGCCAGGCGGAACCCTTACTACCTGCGCCCTCATCAACTAACAAACCAACCGCTGATACCTGCTACCTGGCCTTCTTTGAGCAGGAGGTAGAACGTATCAGGAAGGAAAAACCCCGGCACGCCGAAAACTTTGATGCTACGCTGGCGAAGTTTAAAGAATTTCTTGGGTTGCAAACTATCGGCTTTACGGAAATTACTGTGAAGCTGGTAAAGGACTACGAGAGCTGGGAGCGGACGGTCAAGGGCAATAAGCAGAGTACAGTCAATAAATCTCTGGAAAGGCTCACCAGGATATTCAATGAAGCCTTGAATGAGGAGCTGATCGATATGCGGAATCCCTTTGAGCGGGTCAAGCGCAAGAAGGAGAATAAACCCAATCGCCGAAAACTAACCTATGAGGAAATAGAGCGCATTGCCGCCCTGGAACTGGACCCTACCCAGAAGCGGTACCACGCCCGGAATGTCTTTCTGCTTCAGTTCTACGTACACGGCATGCGGATCGGGGATTGTCTTATGTTGAAAGTAGGTGATTTTTATAGGGATGCCGATGGGCGCCTGCAGATGAGGTATACCATGGAAAAAACCGATGCCGGGATAAGAGGGTTGTTACTGGTGGAGGAGGCAGTGCGGATTCTTGAGCCCTACCTGGATGGGAAGAAGAAGGATCAGTTTGTGTTTCCGTACTTATCAGACGACAAGGACTTTTCGGATAAGTATTTTCTGGAATCCCAGATTGAGTCAAAGACCTATCTGATCAACCGGGATTTGAAGGAGATAGCCAAGAGTGCCAAACTGGATGACCCCAGCAATATATCCAGCCACGTGGCGCGGCACTCTTTTGCGGAGCTGGCCCGTAAGTCGGGAGCCAGTATTTATGATATCAGCAAGGGGCTTCGGCATGGTAGTATCAAAATTACGGAAACCTACCTATCTTCGTTTGATGATGAGGCGGTAAATAGTTTGAATAGTGTCTACCGGAAGCGGCAGAATGGCAGTGATCCATCTGACAAGAAGGTATCGGAGGCAACTGAAACTTTACTGAAACATGACTGAAACTTGGGCCTCAACTGAAACATGACTGAAACATTTGCGATAAGTGGTGATACTATAAGAATGATCAGAATTAAGCAAGTGTGGCAATTATTTATAAATCCTGATAACAAGAGAAAGAAATAGATTATCAAGGTTGTAATACTGTCGGGATCACTTGTAAATCAACCACTTACGTATTAAAGCGTGAGTGGTTTTTTCTTTTGGTGCAAACTCAAAGTGAATATAGATTCAAAAGGAATGTTGAGAGGAGGCAATTAAGTATTATAAAGCCTCGATTAATAGGCATAATCGCCGGGGGGGACTGACAAGTAGTAGATAGATTGTATCGCTTTTATTCAAATCTATATCAGGCTACAAGTTTTTTAATTTAAATCATCCCTCACCCCTTCTCATTCACTCACTCCCACGCGGCTAGCCCAGGCCGTGTACTGCTTAAGTAGTTCCTGCACCTTTTGGGGCATAGTACCTGCCAGATCGTGCAACTCCGAGCGGTCTTTGGATAGATCGTACAGCTCCCATTTCTTACCCTCTTTGGACCATACCATCTTCCAGTTACCTTGCCGGATAGCCCGGCTGTCGAAGTGCTCCCAGGCTATGTACTCATGGGAAGGACGGACCTTGCCTTGCAGGATCGGTATCAGACTTTTGCCTTCCGCAGGTTTGATGGTGTGGCCATTGTAGGTGGTCGGGTAGCTGGCCCCGGCCAGTTCCAGACAGGTAGGCATGATATCCATGATGTGCCCCGCCTGATCGGTCTGAAAAGCTTTTTTTACCATTTTAGGGTAGTGCACAATCATGGGAGTGGATATTCCCCCCTCGTGCGTGTAGCTCTTGTACAGCCGGAACGGCACGTTGCCCAGGTTAGCCCACTCTTTTCCGTAAGCTACATAAGAGCCTTTCTCGCCCGGTGTGGTGACCAACGAGCGTTCGTAGGCCTCCTCACCCAGATCACGTTTGGCCCGTCCGTCCAGTTCTTCGGCACAAGCGCCGTTATCCGACAGGAACATGATCAGCGTATTGTCCAGTTGACCGGTCGCTTTCAATTTGGCTACAATCTCTCCGATACCCTTGTCCATACGGGTAACCATGGCGGCGTAAGCTGTCATTTTCTGGTCCCACTCGTCCTTATCTGGCGCCGTTTCCCAGGCCGGGATAGCTGGATCACGTTCTGAAAGCACCGAATTGGCGGGAAGCAGTCCCATCTTCTTCTGTCGCTGGTGGCGCTCCTCCCGTAGTTTGTCCCATCCTTTGAGGTACTTGCCCCGGTACTTCGCCATCTCTTCATCGGGTGCGTGTAGCGGCCAGTGGGGAGCCGTGTAGGCTACGTACATGAAAAAAGGTTTGCCCGCAGCGGCGTCAATATAGTCTACGGCTTTTTGGGAGATGGCATCGGTGAAGTAAAATCCTTCGGGTATTTCGTAGGGCTCGTTGCCTTCGAGGATCAGTCTTCCCGGCAGCAGGCGGTAGTAGCTGTTGGCTCCGCTAATGAGGCCAAAGTACTTATCGAAACCCCGCTGTAGGGGCCAGTCAGGCCGCTCTTCGCCCACGTGCCATTTACCTGACATATAGGTCTGATAGCCGGCTTGCTTAAGTACTTCGGCTATTGTGACGGTGTTACGGCTCAGCCAGCCTTGGTTGGGTGTTTCAGGATCACGGTTTTTGATGGCCGAGGTAACTACCATGCGACCCATACCTGCCTGGTGAGGGTACACGCCCGTAAGTAGTGAGGCCCGGCTGGGGCAGCAGCGAGCGGCGTTGTAAAACTGGGTGAACTTTACGCCTTTGGCGGCCAGTGCATCCAGATTTGGTGTGTGAATTTCGGAGCCGTAACATCCAATGTCGCTGTACCCAAGATCATCCGCCATAATGACGATGATATTTGGCTTTTGAGCTTTGGCAATAAGAGCCAGGTATATCAGTAAAATGGTTAGTACTGATTTTGTCTTCATTATAACCTTAATTTTTAGATTTGCCTATCTGTTCCAGCCTCCTCAAAGACGATAAAGAATATGAGGGTACTGTTGCTACTCATACTGTCCGGGAGTAGATACTGGTTTTAGATGTAGCTTCAACTTGTTTAAAGCCGGATTGGGATTCTCTTTGCGGGTGAGCATTAGCAAGGGCACTGTTTCGGTAGCATCTTCGAGTGGTATATAGGCAAGATTAAGGTTGTATCCTCTCTGAGTATGCTGGGGTAGCAGTGAGACACCAAAGCCACTTTCGACCAGTCTCAATACCGAGTTTAGCTGCGAGGCATGATGTAGGATCTGTGGTGAAAACCCTGCCTTGGTACATAAGGCCACAAAGCTGTCAAATATAGTAGGGCCACATTCGCGGCTAAAGGTGATAAACTTCTCCTGTTGTAACTCACTAACGCTAATTGTTTCTTTCTCAGCCAATGTGTGATGAGCGGGCAGTACCGCTACAAAAGACTCGCTCAGGATCAGATCCTCCTGCAGGTTGTCGGTAGGTAGCCAGGTCCGGACGAAGGCGGCATCGAGCGTTCCGTTATTCAATTCATGCAGCAAGTTCTGGTTGGGGTATTCTTCAAAATGGAGTTGTACATCGGGATTACTTCGGGAAAAATCTGCTAACTGAGTAGGTAATGGACTGTGCATAACGGCTCCTACGTACCCGACCCTGATGCTACCCCGGAGGGCCTGTCCGTGTGTGGCCAGGCGTTTCTTCAGGGTTTGCATCTGCTGTACCATCTGTTTGGCATCTTTCAGTAGGTCGGCTCCGGCAGGAGTCAGTTTGACACTTCGCTTGGTTCGTTCAAAAAGTACCACGCCCAGGTCAGACTCTATCTGCTGGATCATCCGGGTAAGGGGTGGTTGTGAAATGTGCAGGCGATCGGCGGCCCGGCCAAAATGTAATTCCTCTGCCAGCACTAGGAAGTAGCTAAGGTGTCGCAGGTCCATATTATACCTTTTTGGTATTAGTATTTGACAAAAATAGTATTTCCGGTATTAGTGGCAACCTTTTTCCTTTGTGGTAAAATGAGTCATAGCCATGAAGAAAATCTTAATCATCATTCTACTAATGAACAACGTAGCTACCATAGCACAGGATGCTGGGCACCTGAAAGTGTCACCTTCAAACAAAGAAATAGTAAGGGCTTTTCTGGAAGAGGTACGTTCCGGTAAAGGGCCCGAAGGCGCTCCCTTATTTATGGCGGAGCGGGTAATCGCTCACCAGCTCAATGCTGAAAATGAAGTAGTGGTTGAGCGAACGCCGCAAAACTATGCTAACCACGTGCGGGAATTCCTGGTGATTTACGGTGCTTTCACTTTTGAGATTACCGAACTCTTAGCCGATGGGGACAAAGTATACGCCCGTTGGAAGCAGACTGGTAATCATCTAACTACACTGGATGGCTATGAGCCGACGGGTAAGCCACTGGTTGAAATTGCCAGTGCTACGTATAGGTTAGTAGGGGGTAAGATTGTCGAATACTGGATTCAGGTAGACCGGTATGGTATGGAGGAACAGCTAAAGCGACAGGCGGTGAGCAAAAGGTGAATAGCGCTTCTTCTAACATTTAGAATTTATGGAGGTTGTAACAGGACATAGTCATGTCTGTTCCGGCAAAACGAAAGATTCAAGATGGTAGCTAACTCAACGTATTCCGCCATATTTACTGCGCAGAAGCAGTTTTTTGAAAGTGGGGCCACCCGGTCTTACAGTTTCAGGAAAAAGCAGCTTAAGAAGCTCAAGCAGGCGGTAGAAGTGTATGAGGACCGCATTACGCAGGCGCTGTACGACGATCTGCACAAAGCTTCGGCCGAGGCGTACGCTACCGAAATAGGCTTTCTTCACGAGGAAATCAACTACACTCTTAATCACCTGAAGGATTGGATGCGGCCAGATAAGGTCAGGACTCCGCTGGTGGCTCAGCCTTCCAAAAGCCGGATCTATCATGACCCGCTGGGGCTCACTCTTATTATCGCGCCCTGGAACTACCCCTTTCAGCTCCTGTTTAGTCCATTGGTTGGTGCTATTGCTGGGGGGAACTGCGCCATCCTGAAACCATCCGAAGAGGTACCTCAAACGGCACTGGTTGCGGAAGCTCTCGTGAAGGAGTTCTTCCCGGAGGAGTACATTGCTGTTGTGCAGGGACAGGGTCACGTGGTGGTACCTAAACTGATGGATCATTTCGCCTTTGACCATGTATTCTTTACCGGAAGTGTACCGGTAGGTAAGATTATCATGGCCGCGGCCGCCAAACACCTGACACCGGTTACCCTGGAGTTGGGCGGAAAGAGTCCCTGCATCATTGATGAAACCGCTGATCTGGAAAAGGCGGCCAGCCGGATTGCCTGGGGTAAATTTGTGAATGCGGGTCAGACCTGCGTGGCCCCGGATTATGTACTGGTCCATCACTCGAAAAAGGAGGAATTTGTCCAGAACGTGGCCGAAGCCATCCGGAAGTTTTACGGTGACGATCCCTCCATAAGTCCGGATTATCCAAGGATGGTCAATAAGAAGCGCTTTGATGCGGTAGTGAAGTACCTCAGCCAGGGCAGGATACTACTGGGTGGTCAGGCTAAGGAGGAAGAAAAGTACATCGCTCCCACTTTGCTTGATGAAGTTTCCCCGGATGATCCAATCATGCAGGAGGAGATATTTGGCCCCGTACTACCCATATTAACCTTTGATAAGCTCCAAGAAGTCCCCGCCATCGTTGGCAAAAATCCCTACCCGCTGGCGCTATACTTCTTCAGCGATGACAACAGGAATCAGGACTACATCCTGAATACGATTCGCTTCGGAGGAGGTTGTATCAACGATGTTCTCATGCACCTGGGCAACCCTGCTATTCCCTTTGGCGGGATTGGTACCAGTGGCTTCGGTGCCTACCATGGTAAGTACAGCTTTGACACTTTTACCCACGCCAAGGGTATTCTCAAAACCACCACGCTACTTGACATCCCGTTCCGCTATCCTCCCTATACCGAAAAGAAAGAGAAGTACATGAAGATGTTCATGAAGTAAACAGCCCAGGCGGCTTGTTGAGGGACGTATGCCTTAAAGGTTAAAAGAGTAATTGGTGCTACTGAGCTTTACCCGGTACATCGGTTTGCTTGTAGTCTTCACTCTTTGGTAGGTCGAGCAGGCGGGCCACTATATCCTTAGGCGGGGTAGTTAGCTTTCTTTTGGTCAGATCCAGCCAGGCTCCATCTACGTTGACGATGGCCGCTTTTACCCCATCGGAGCGGTACAGCTCGTGCCGGAACGACCAGCGTGAGGCATCAGGGGTAGATTGGGTCAGAGTCGTTTTGACGGAGATGGTTTCGTTCAGTACTACTTCCCGCATATAGATCAACTCCTCTCTGAACAGAATGGGACCTAGCTGAAGAGAGGTGAAGGTTTTGTGGTCAAGACCTATCTGATTCAGGATTTAAACGCGCGCGTGAGCGGCAATATCTGCATAGGCCGAATGACGCAAATGCATGTTTCCATCAATCTGAGCCCAGATGATTGTAGTTTGAAAAGTTTCTAATTCCATAAGTTGATATCCTCACTCAAAACTACACGAAGTCGCCTTAACGTCCTAAGATTCTTCTGTTCATCTGCGGTCATGACTTCTGTTCAGCGTGATGATATAGGGCTATGCACTACTGGAACTTGATCCTGGTTAGTATACAAAGTGAAGGCGGAAAGACGCTATAGTTTTCCGGGCGGCCTCGTCGGGAGTAGGCCAGGGAAAAGCCTCCGCTGACACATAGCCGTCATACCCGATAGCCCGTAGGGCCTCCATCACAGGAGGTACCTCCGTATGTCCGGTGCCCATGGGACCGCGGTGGCTATCGGCGTAGTGGACGTGCCCGATCAGCGACCCGGCTTCCCGGATGCTGTCGGCTAAGGAAGTTTCCTCGATGTTCATGTGAAACAAGTCGGCCAGCAGGCGGACGTTGCGACTGCCCAGGCCGTTAAGAAACCTGGCCCCCTCACCCAGACGGTTGATAAGATTGGTTTCGTAACGGTTGAGGGGCTCGTAGATCAGGGGTACTTCCTGCGATTCAGCATAGCTACCCAAGTGATTCAACCCTTGGGCCAGCCATTCCAACGCCTGCTCCCGATTGACATCCACCGGCACGTTGCCCTGCATGGAACCTATGATGGCCGGTGCCCCGAGTTGGGCGCCGAAATGGATCATCTCCTGTATAAAGCCGGTCGCTTTTTGCCGCACATGCGGGTCTGGATCAGTAAGCGTGAGCCCTTGTAGTACCTTACCGGCTCCGGTACCCACGGCGGCAATCTGCAGCCCATACGTCATACACAGCTTGTTGATCTGCTCTGCATCGAGGGGCGACGGAGTAAATAGCTCCACGGCCGGGAAGCCCAGTTCAGCGGCTTTCTGCATACTGGTTTCCAGGTCGTCCCAGTAGATCCAGGGGCCTTTCCGGATCTGGGGGACCAGTGCAATGGTTACGGCAGGTTTCATATAGGGTTAATTTTCCTGGAGGTCTAACATCATTTTGATAATCGGGCCGGGCTGTGCCGACCACTCTGCCAGAGCCGCTCCGGCCTCATCCAGCGTGACCGTTCGGCTGATCACCTCACTGACCGGGAATTTTCCCGCTTCCAGGTACTGGATTACCTCTGGGAATTCGCCCAGGCAGTTGCGAGAGCCCAATATTTCTATTTCTTTTCGAACGAAAGTACCCGTAGCATACTCCACCGGCTGCTTGGCGTACCCGATGTACACCACCCGGCCGGTATAGGCCACGGCGTCCACGGCGGCCCTGTAGGTAGCGGCCTGTCCCACCGCCTCAATGATGACATCCGGGCCATCACCACCGGTTAGGTTACGAAGTTCGGTCTGCAGGTCGGAGGTAGAGGCATTAATTGTATGATGAGCTCCTGCCTTGCGGGCAATGGTCAGCTTGTCGTCGTCAATATCTATGGCAATCACGGTCGCTCCTTTATAGGCCGACGCAGCCAGCGCCCCCATGCCTACAATACCACAACCCATCACGGCTACCGTATCATCGGCCGTAACGCGCCCCCGGTTAGCTGCGTGAAAGCCTACTGTCAGGGGTTCCACCAGTGCCAGCTCCCGCAGGCTTAGTTTGTCAGAAGAGTGCAGTTTGTGCCAGGGAACTGTGATGTAGTGCGTCATGGCTCCCGGACGACGTACCCCCATGGTCTTATTGTCCTGGCAGGCGTTGGTGCGGCCTTTGCGGCACGATAGACACACGCCGCAGTTTTGATAAGGATTGACCGTGACCCTGAGGCCCGGCTGGAAGTCGGAAGGTACACCCGGTCCCACCGCCTCGATGGTAGCCCCGATCTCGTGACCCAGTATGTTGGGGTACTCCTGCAATTCGAACAGTCCCCGGTACCCGTTCAGGTCGCCTCCGCAGAAGCCCACCTGGCTTACCCGGAGCAAGGCTTCTCCTTCGCCCGGAACGGGTACCTCTATGGTTCTTACTTCGGTCAGGCCGGGCTCAACCAGTACAAATGCCTGCTGTTGGTTCATATCAGGGTAGGGATTAGGAGAGGTTGTTTTCGGGCTTGCCCTCGTACCACATTTGATTTTTGACGGGAGCGATCGTTCCCATTAGTGCTTCCAGTAACCCATCTGGAATCCTAAAATCCAGAACCCGGAGGTTTTGGGCTACATAGTCGGGTTCGGCCATTCCCACAATCGTGGTGGCGATGCTGGGGTGGTCAAGGGCATAGCGCAAGGCTACATCGCTCAGAGCTACACCGTGTTCCCGACACAGCTCCAGCAGCCGGGGACGGATGGCCTTCACCGCCGGAGGCGACTGTTGCCAGGCCGGAACGGGCGCGTCGGACAGGATGCGCTGCATGAGCGGAGCCGCGTTGAGCAGCCCAAAGCCCCGCTGCCGCGACAGGGGCACCAGTTCGTCGTTGATCTGGTCGTTGAGCAGGGTGTAGTGCCCCCACGATAGTACCGTATCCACCTCCACCAGACAGGCAATGTCGGCCAGGTAGCGTACCGGCAGGCCCGAAAAGCCCACGTAGCGGGCTTTGCCCTGCTCCTTCACCCGCAGGGCGGCCGGTATGGCTTCGTTGAGTACTTGCTCCCGGTCGCCAAACTCAATATCGTGTACCTGGTAGAGGTCTACGTAGTCGGTCTGCAGGCGCGCCAGTGATTCATCAATACTGCTCAGTACCCTTTTGGCCGAAAAATCAAAGCTACCGTCCCCGTAGCGGCAGCACTTGGTAGCCAGGTACACGTCCTTTCGCTTACCTTTCAGAGCTTTGCCGAGGCGGGTTTCGGCCAGGGTATCACCGTAGAAGGGGGCTACATCAAAGAAATTGATGCCCCCATCCAGGGCGGTATGCACGGCGCGGGCGCCTTCGTGCTCGTCGGTCGTGCCGAATACATCTCCGAGGGGAGAGGCCCCATACCCCAGGATTGATACCCGCATGTCCGTTTGGCCCAACTGTCTGTATTCCATAGTATCGGTTCGTCGTTAGAATATTCTATGCTTAGGATTCCTGTGCGGGAAACTGAAATACCCGCTCCATCAGGACCCACTTCTCACCCTCTTTGGCGCCGGGTACCGGCTTCTGAAATTGCCACATCAGCTCTTCCCATTCCTTAGATATGGGATGCTGATGGACCTGCTCCATGCGTTCAAAGCTGAACGTATCTTCCACATCAATGATCATAAACATCCGGGTACCGAAGCGATAGATTTCCATACTCACAACTCCAGACTCCCTCAGTAGGGTTTGCAGCTCCGGCCAGTGGTTTTCGGGAGCGTGGTGCCAGATGTACTTTTCAATCAGAGCGGGATCATCCACCAGATCCAGGGCGCGGCAGTAGCGTTTCATAAGGGTTGTATATCAGGATTCATTGGTTTGTATAATATCCAGTCCCTGGCTCCTCAGGCTGTCGATCAGGTCGGCCTGACCGGAGTGCATATTGGTAATCAGCAGGTCCATTTCGTTGATCCCGCACAGACGGCACAGGCTCTTTCGACCAAACTTGCTGTGGTCGGCCAACAGGACACGGGTTTCACACTGGTCCATAATGGCCCGCTGCGTCTCTACAACCAGTTGGCTCGAATTAGTAGCCCCTTCGGTCTCAATACCCCCGACCGACAGAAACGCCCAGCGGGCATGGTACTCCCGGATGTTCCTGATGGCCTGCGGCCCTACCAGCATTCCTGCTTCGGGGTAGATCAGCCCCCCTGTCAGCAGTACCTCGGCTCCGTACTTGCTCTGGCGTTCCAGGTCTATCTGGCTGGCGATAAGGATTGAGTTGGTAATGACGGTTACCGGCCGGTTAGCCAAGTACCTTGCCATGTGATATGTAGTGGTACCGCCGTCAATAATCACCACGTCGCCATCCTCGACGAGAGAGGCGGCCTTCGCGGCAATCTTTTTCTTTTCGTCGGCAAATAGCGTTTCACGAAGCTAGGCTGGTTGCCCCGCCGGATCGCTAGCCTCCTCTTGCCTTCGCGAGATACCTCCCCAGGTGCGGCTGACGGCTCCTTTCTCCATGAGCAGTCCAAAATCACGGCGGATGGTGGCCGGTGAGGTACCAAACAGTTCACAAGCCTGTGCGACCGATAGATCGCCGTGCTCCCGGACGTATCGGGTAATCTCGTGAAGACGTTGGCGCTGGGTCATGGGTAGGCTACGTTTTTAACTACTTGTATAAATTAGTACTTAAATATCTATATGAGGCATCGAAGTAGCTAAATATACTCATAGTAGGCTCAAATTCTGAACACATTTATTGGTTCGATCATAATATGATTGAATTGATACATAAAATCCGGGTTGGCAGAAGCAAGAATGCTTCTGCCAACCCGGAAAGTAAAGATGTTCTTATCAGGATAAACTAGTTACGATCTTTGGAAGCGATACAGGTAAGGAGCCTTATTGGCCGCACCTGTGAACTTCTTCTCCAGACGCTCCAGCACGTTCAGGTCCAGGATCTTCTTTTGGAAGTTATTTCGGGCAAAGGGTTTGTCATAGATAGCCTCATACAGCTCCTGCACCTCCTTCATCGTAAATGTCTCGGGAAGCAGGTTAAAGGCAATCAGTTTCTCGTCCAGGTTGAGCCGTAAGGTATCCAGGGCTCTGGCTACGATCTCATGATGATCCATGATCATATCCGGTAGATGCTTGATGTCATACCAATCAATGGATTCATCTATATTATTCTTCTGAGGTGTGACTTTATTAATATCCACCAGAGCGTAGTAGCCAATGGAGATGAAGCGCCGGGTAAACCATTCAAATTCCTGATTGTTAAACCGCTCAGCTCCCAAATCTCCCTGATTCAGCTCTACGAGTCTTTCCAAAAATTGTCTGCTGGAACGCCCTGTTTCACCAAATACCCGAAACTGCTCCAGATAGATATCTTTAAAACCGGTTCGGCCTTCCAGTATTCGACGGGCGGCCTCATCTATACTCTCATTCTGGTAGATAAATCCACTAGGCAGCGCCCAAAAGTCCCCTTTGAATATAAGCTTAGGTACCAGTACTTTGAGTTGCTTATTTTGGTAGCCAAATATAACGCAATCAATAGAAAGCTGCTGAATATAGTTTTGCTCACTGGGGTTATGCATGGGAAGCTGGTTTTCCGGTAAAGAGACAGGATTCAAAGATAAATATCCTGACTCCTTATCGGTATGGGTGATCCGCGTTTTTGTGGTATACATTTATTTCTTATTCCAACGCGACCGTAGATAGAAGGCGGCAGCTTTTGGTTTACGATCTCTTGTAAAAACTCCTTTGTAATTGACTCCCCCGAAACGGATAATACCCTGTCCGGTTTTGAAATCAGAAAACGCCCATACGTGCATACCGGCTACGTAGTCCTTGGTAGCAGCCACGTCGAGGTAGGCCTTGATGAAGTTGGTCTGGAACTCCTCGGTAAACATCTCCGGTTCATCCGAGTGCATACCGGGGTAGGTATCCGCACCGAACTCCGAAACCATGACAGGTTTGTTGAATTTCTTGTGCAAACCATCCATTTCCATCGACAGTAGTTTGACGGCCCCGTTCATGTCACCCGCGTGGGTATACCAGCCATAGTACCGGTTGATACAGATGATATCCGACATACCTACCCATTCGGAGGGGCCGCCCATCACTCCCACAAGTACCGCCAGTCGGGTTGGGTCCTTTTGTTTGACCAGAGAGAACATCTCCTGAAACAGCTCAATACTTTTGGGAGTTGCCTCCCGGCCGCCTGGACCTCCGGTGACACTTACCTCTCTTGGAAAGGGCTCATTAGCTACGCACCACATGACCACCGACGGGTGGTTTTTATCCCTCTTGATGAGCTCGTTGATGTACTGCTTCACCATGACCTGACGTTGTGCCAGTTCGGTGGTGTCGCCGTGGAAGTAGAGTCCTACCGCCGGGATTTCATCGATCACCAGGAAGCCCTCCCGGTCGGCCATGCGCATAAACTCTTCATCGTAGGGGTAGTGGGAGGTACGGAACGAATTGGCTCCGGCCCACTTCATCAGTGAAAAATCTTTAACAATAACCGGATTGGCCGCACCCCGGCCGAAGATGGGGAAGTCTTCGTGCTTGCCAAATCCTTTCAGGAACACCGGCTTGCCATTAAGCAGCACCTGGGTACTAGTAGTAGAGATGGTGCGTACGCCGGTTTCGAGGGTATAGCGGTCGAGGGTAGTCTTGTTATCGCCAACCGTCACCTCTACCTGGTACAGGTACGGGTCTTCGGGTGACCACAGCCGTACATCCGGGATAGAAACAGTAGCCGTGGCGGCATTGCCCGCTATGCGGATAGGAGCCTCATATTTCTTGCCGTTGCCAGTAACCGTGATGGTACCCCGGGTGGCTTTACCCTCGGTGGCGACGGCTACTTCCAGGCTACCTGTCGTACCCGTAAAACCGGGCTTGACGGTAATATCTTTGATAGAAGCTACGGCTGGCAGAGAGTACAGCCATACATCCCGATGCAAACCGGCGTAGGGGAAGAAGTCGTAGTTGGACTTGGGGAAGTTGGAAAAAGGCCCACCCTGTACATTACCCGTAGGTACCCGTGAAGGCTTCAGATGGTTTTCGATCTGGATGGAGATCCGATTGGCGGCTCCCCAGTTGATATAGGGGCTCACCTCAAACGCAAAGGGTAGGTGTCCCCCTTCGTGCATCCCTACCGGCTGACCATTGATCCAGACTTTGGCGGCATAGTTAGCCGAGCCGATTCGGATAAAAATACGCTGCCCTTTCCAGGAGCTGGGTACGTAGCTTTGCTTTTCGTACCATACCATACCCAGGTAGTCACGCATATCCGTAAACTGCTCGTTCCAGCTACCCGGTACTGCTATAGACCTTGATTCTTTTAAGCCATTTTGCCATCCTTCTTTTGCACCCACTTCCAGGGAGTCTTTCCTGAATTGCCACATGCCCGACAGGCTCAGGGTATTGCGGTAATCATTCTGCAGTGGGTACAGGGCAATCCGGTCCGGATCAGCAGAGGCGAAGGTTTGGGTTTGGCCTGAATGGGCCAGGTTCAGCAGGAGGAGTAAGGATACCAGATAGATGGACTTCATTTTCTTGATTGGTAAGAGTACGACTTAGTCTGAATTAGGATTGGATTACAAAGGTATATAATTGGCTAAAAGTTATTGTCTAAAAGTTAGACAATGATAAAATTCTTTTTCTACCTTTGGCCATCGATAGCGAAATTCAACGAGCAGGTGCGACTGTAACTGCTGGTTCATAAGTACTTATAGCGGAGACTGCTTTGTTAGCAGCTCCTTCGGCTCAGCAGTTGGAAGTGTTATTCGGGGAAATATACAGTGAGCGGGTTACCCTGTGAATAAATCGAAATCACCCTAAAGAAGGAAAGCTGTACATGAAGGTAGGCTAACACGTGGAAATGAAGCGATTATATTCAACGTAGGAAATAAATGGTATAGTACTCCGGTTTGAAAGAGGCTCGGATCAACAGGTTTTGACATTGATCCTGGATGTTCAGGGGATGTCCTTTAAGGGTAGTAAGTAATGAAGTTTCACGTTTAATCAATTTATAGTATGAAAAAAGTAAGCTTGTTTCTGTTCATTTTTATTCTTGGAGTTTGTGTAAATGGCTTTTCGCAAACCACAACGGCACCCGACTTCTTTGCCGGTCAATGGGAGATTTTGGTAACAGGAGTACCCAATGGAGATGTAAAATTTATTACGGAATTGACCCGCAAGGATGGTAAACTGACGGGAGAGTTGAAAGACCCTACCGGTACCAGACCGGCAGTTCCTATTACGAAGGTTGAGGAGAATGGCGACACTATCATCATTCATTTTGATAATGATCAGGTGGGTGACATAGGTATTGAACTGGCCAAAGTAGACGAGGACCATCTGAAAGGGCAACTGATGAGTATGTTTGAAGCAACTGCCGTTCGTAAAGGAAAGTAAGGAATACTGGTACCTGCTAAACCAGGTACCTGCAAAATCTGCTTTTTCCTGAGCTTCACCCAGTATCTAGTACTGATTATCTTAAATGAGCAACCGTCGGCCGGATTTCAATGCCGGCCGACGGTTTTTATGAATGTTTTCCAACTAGCTCACCATCCATTTAAGACTCTCAATTTGTCAATTCCAATGTTTCAACTCAGGTACTTATAAGTAAATGGAAGTCCAAAACAAAACCATTGTCGTGACAGGTGGAGGAAGTGGAATGGGACGTGAAATCGTACTCCACCTCCTGTCCAAGGGGGCCAGCGTGGTGGCTATTGATATCAATGAAGCTACTCTGAAGGAAACGGTGGCGTTAGCTAATCACAGCCAATCACTTAGCACCTTTGCGGTGGATATTACTAATAAGGCATCTGTTGAAAAATTGCTGGGTGATATCTTTGATCAAGTCGGTGCGGTGGATGGTATCATCAACAACGCGGGTATTATCCAGCCATTTATCAAGGTAGATCAGCTGGGCTATGAGGCAATAGAGCGGGTATTTAACGTCAATTTCTACGGTACCCTGTACATGACCAAGACGTTCCTGCCGCATTTGCTAACCCGTCCCGAAGCACATATCGTGAATGTATCGAGTATGGGCGGTTTCCTGCCCGTGCCGGGCCAGACTATATACGGTGCCTCCAAGGCGGCTGTAAAACTATTTACCGAAGGACTTCATTCAGAGCTTGCCGATACCTGGGTACATGTGACTATTGTATTTCCGGGGGCGGTAAGTACCAACATAACCCAGAATTCAGGAGCGAGCACACCACACCGATCTACCTCCAACAGTAAGTCGATGAAGGTGTTATCCGCAGACAAAGCCGCTGAAATCATCATTGAAGGCATGGAACAGAACCGATACCGGGTGCTGGTAGGTAATGATGCCAAAATGATGGATCTATACTACCGCTTCAATCCGGCTTCGGCCGCCAGAATGATTGCTCAAAAAATGAAAAGCGTATCAGCCATCTAAGCTGTCAGGAAGTAGCAGTATATTGATTAATTTATTTTCTCTCGAAATCCATTAATATAGCAGGTGTTGCCAGTCCGGCATTTATATCAATCAATAAGTACTATGAACATTTCCCGTAAAGAATTTCTTAAAACCAGCGCTCTGGCGCTGACATTACCACTACTCAACAAGGTAGACGCTTTTGCCAAACCTATCAAAAACGTCGGTCTGCAACTCTATACCCTCCGCAATGAGTTAGGTAAAGATCCCGATGGAACGCTCAAAAAAGTAGCCGAAATAGGTTACAAGGAAGTGGAGACTTTTGGCTACTCGGGTGGTAAGTTCTTCGGCAAGACACCAGGTGAATTCAAAGCGCTACTCAATAGCCTGGGCCTTACAACGCCCAGCGGTCACTATATGCCTAACAACCTGAAGAAAGACTGGAACGTAGCGGTAGATCATGCGGCTGAAGTGGGTCAGAAATTCATGATGTTAGCCTTTCTGTTCCCTAACGACCGTAAGACGATAGATGATTATAAGAAGTTGTGCGACACGTTCAACGAGGCGGGTGAAGTCTGCCAGAAAGCCGGTATCCAGTTTGGGTACCATAACCACGATTTTGAATTCCAGACGCTAGACGGGCAGGTACCTTACGATGTGATGCTGAAAGGAACCGATCCAAAGCTGGTAAAAATGGAATTGGACCTGTACTGGGCTAATTATGCAGGTGTAGATCCCGTTGAACTGTTCAAACAGAATCCCGGACGTTTCCCGCTGGTTCACCTGAAAGATATGGCCAAAACCGAAAAACGTGAGTTTGCCGAGGTAGGTACGGGTTCCATTGATTTTCAGCGTATCCTCGATGCACGTAAGACGGCCGGTATCAAGCATTTCTTTGTGGAGCAGGATGCCGTGACCAAAGGTACACCGCTGGAGGCCATTGCCCTCAGCTACAAAAACGTAGGTAAATTAAAAGTGTAGAATCTAGATCAAAAGTTTGCCTGATACAAAAAGCGGTGCCTGCAAGAGCAGGCACCGCTTTTTGTATGGTTGTAATCAACGCCTTAAGATGATTATAACTCCGGCTAATACGTATGCACAATACTCTGTCTTAGCGCTTCCTCATACGCCTCCTTCTCAAATTGATACAGATATGGAGAGCGATGGGCACCGATATGGCGCTGCTCATCCAGCTTTTTGATCAACCCCAGACTCACCAGCTTCTTAGCAAAGTTACGCTGATCCAGGGTCTTACCTAGGATGGTCGGACAACCTACCTGGCTCCCGGGAGTAGCAGTAAATAGAAGATATGGTGGCTATACTACATGATCCTTTTGGGCCTTTCTATACCTTAAGAGTGGCCAAAGCATAGGTACTCGCTTTTGGTAGTGTCTGTAGGTGTTTCCAAAAGTCTGGATGAGCTTCCTCTCTTCAAAGTAGATGCCTACCCTGATGTATAGAGTTGTAAATACAGCCAGAAGGCCATTACTTATGGTAGGACTGATGATGAATAGAGCAAATGTCACGAGTATGGTACCGCTGTACAGTGGATGGCGGACGTATCCCAGTATTCCTCCCTGCTTCAATTGTGAGGCATACGTAGGTGGGCTTTTCCAAACTACATTCAGCCCGGTAAACTCTCTTAGATCATACTGCCGTAAGGCCAGCCAGAGTACTATTAGCCCTACAACCAGCACGGTTGATCCTACTATTTGCTCCCATCTGCCTGGTGACCACAGGTAGTCAACAGGTGCCTGGCGATGGCAATCCAGCACTACCCAAAAAGTAGCCAAAGCCACCAGATTGTAGAACAGACGGTAGTAGTGATAGAGTTTACCCATTCTACTACTAAGCCAGGTCTTCACAACGGTAGAGGCTGTGACACTATGAAGACTTCCGAACAACAGCCATGCAATAATGATAGACCAATAGGAGGACATAGCAAGTGAAAGGTATTTGTCTAATGTGAGTACACTATATTACAAAAATGGAGACAAACCCAGGGATTGATTTTCCCATATCTGTTGATGAAGTACTTAGAGCACTTAGCTAACATGCACTGTACCTGGTAGCTGAACATACTGTTTCATAGCATTTGAGTAGCTACCACAGGAAAAGTAGTACAGTGATTATTGGCCGGCAAGATCATTCAGGTACTGGCGAAATCCGTCCGTATCGTAGTTAGCCATTCCCTCAATGCGATGCACAATTTGTCCGCGGGTGTCGAGAATCAGGGTAGTGGGGATGGCCTGGGAAATGAAGTCCTGGGGTAACGAACTAGCCGGAATATAAACTGGGAATGAAAACTCTTGCTGCTTTAAGTACCGCTCGGCTTTGGCAGGGTCCTTATCCAGGGATAGCATCACAAAGGCTACTTTCTCCTTATCCATAGACTGGTACAGCTTCTCAATGGCCGGCATCTCGGCCCGGCAGGGAGGACACCAGGTAGCCCACTGATTTAGGAATACAACCTTTCCCCGTAGCGACTCCAGAGTAACTTGTTGCCCATCAAGCGTAGTCATTGTAAACTGGTAGCCAGGGGAATACGTAGCTGCATCGGAGCGATGTGCCGCTTCCAGTTGAGTGGTTTCAGGAATGGATGGGTTCATCAGGCCAGTGGCCAGAATCAACCGTTGCACTTGCCCAATGACCGGAGTGTGCAGCCCCGTTACGTATAGGAATCCAAAAACAACAAGTACTACTACCCAATCAGGTACTTTCCTAAACAATCTCTTTATGGTATCCACGGTTGTATCTTTTTGGAGGGTACTTTAATTGACAAAGCCTCATTCTATTTCTGCTCTCAAATATAAGGTATATGCTGAAGTACTTCCGTATTCAGTAGTACCTATAGGTAGGTGTTGGTCGTGGTGTAGTCATTAGGTACTTAATAAAATAGTTGTCTCCAGGCTAGTAGAAGCAGGTGCCGGTGGCTAAATTTGCTATGAGGGTATTATAAAAGTAATAAAGTAGGTACCTCTCCATTTCAGTCTGATAAAGTGCCACTTCGATACATGTACTCCTGGCTATTCTCTACGATCTTGGAAGTACTTCGTGCTTCTGCCCGCAGGCAGCAGCAGACTTGTTTTGTTCTGCTATACGCACTATTGATCTCATGCTTTTATAATAGGCCTATGAAAGTAGGAGGATATTTAAAAATGGAGAGGCAGGTACTGATCAGCCTTCGGGTATATTACACATTCTTAAAAATATGATCATAAAAGAAATCGCCGCGGAAGATACCTGGCCTATACGACAGCTTGTGATGTGGCCGGAAAAGCCCATTGAATTTGTAAAGATCAGGGGGGATGAAGAGGCCCAGCATTATGGACTCTATAAAGGTGACAAGCTCATGTCGGTTATTTCCTGTTTTAATGAAGGTGACGAAATGCAATTCAGGAAGTTTGCAACGTTGGTAGATGAACAGGGGCAGGGATTAGGTACCTATCTCTTGAACCATGTACTTGATGTAGCCCGTGAACAACAGATCAGACGGCTGTGGTGCAATGCCAGGCGGGATAAGATGGGCTTCTATGAAAAATTCGGATTGCAAAGTACAGAGGCTACGTTTGTAAAAGCAGGGATCGAATACGTAATCATGGAGCGTATTCTTAAGTAGTTAAGTACCTGCCTATCGCCATTTATACCGAAGCCAGCGCAAGTAGCGCTGGCTTCGGTTCGTATAGAATATGGAGTTCATTTATCCTGATAAAGTACTTACAGCATGGGCTTTATGAACAGATCGTAGGCAAAGCGAACGATGGTGCCAAATACTACTACCAGAAAGAAGGTCCGGATAAATTTGTTGCCTTTGAGTAGCGTAAGCCGGGTACCCAGGAAGGAGCCACCTACATTGAAAATAGCCATAGGAATCGCGTACTGGTACAGGATATGACCGGACTGACTGAAGTAGATGATCGCTGCCACGTTGGTAGCGACATTGACAAACTTGGCGTTGGTAGTGGAGTGAAGGAAATCATTGCCGATCAGAGAGACGAAAGCCAGCATCAGAAAAGCGCCCGTACCGGGGCCAATCAGCCCGTCATAAAAGCCAATAGTTAGCCCAAAGACCAGTCCAATCAGGATTTGCTTCAGAGTAGAGTAGCTTTTTTCCTGGTGGAGGCCGAAGTCCTTTTTGGAGTAGGTATAGATAGCCACCAGGACCAGGATCACCAGTATGACGGGCTTAATAAATTGGCTGCTGATCAGGGTGATGCAGTAGGCACCTAATAGTGCACCCAGAAAAGCGATCCCTATGACCGGCAGGAGGACCTTCCAGTTGATCTTGACCTTGCTGGCGTAGCGGAACGCCGCCAGGGTAGTACCACTGAGCGAAGGAATCTTGGTCGTACCCAGTATGGTAGCTACCGGATACTGAGGAAGTATAATGAGCATGGCGGGAGTCTGCAGCAATCCGCCGCCGCCCACAATGGAATCTATAAATCCGGCTCCGAACGAAGCCAGGCACAACAGTAGTAACTCTAAGGGAATTTCAGGCATAGCAGGAGGTGATCACCATAACGTGGCTGCAAAAGTACTTACCAGCGGTCTGACTTGTATGGATCGAGTCTCTTTCTGGTAAAGTTTTGCCTGTAAACCTCTCAACTGTCATACAGGGAGCCTTAGGCTTTAGCAGCCTGGATGATGTCGTTTCCTTCCAGGATGTTTTTGGGATACCCATTTTTGGTGACATGGATCATGGCAAGAGCCAGCTCATCTAACCGACAAAATCCTTTTGGATATAAGGACCGCCCCACCGGGAAGAGCCAGGTGATGTATTTATAGTAGCTATGGGTATACCGCATACCTTTCATTGGATGGATAAATCCGGGTCGAAAGGCATATACCTGCCGGAAGGGCAGCCTCATCAAGTCATTTTCAGTTTTTCCTTTTACCCGGGCCCAGCTGATGCGCCCCTTCTCAGAACTATCGGTACCGGCGCCGGATACGTAGCAAAAGGTCATGTCAGGGTTCAGCCGGCTAAGTGTCTGAGCCACGTGCATGGTCAGGGTGTAGGTGAGCCGGTAGAATTCCTCTTCCTTCATACCTACTGATGATACACCCAGGCAGAAGAAGCAGGCATTGTAGCCCCTCAGTTGGTCTTTAATGGGTGTAAGATCAAAGAAGTCACTGTGAATTACCTCCGTAAGCTTGGGATGTACCACCCCGCAGGGCTTTCGATTGATGACCAGTACGGCTTCTACGTCGGGGTGAATGAGGCAGGTATGCATGACACCTTCTCCAACCATGCCGGTGGCGCCGGTAATAATTACTCTGAGGGGATAAGTATTCATGGAAGTAGTATAGCTGGTGTAGGGGGCAAATATAAAGCGCTGCTACCGAATAAGACCCTGATCGGGGTATACTTAGTCTGTAACAGCGCTCTATTATTTATCTATTCTTATCAATCCATCGCCAGGTAGCTCAACCCTGCCAGCTGTTTTCACTCACAAGAGCTACCAATGATGGTTAAGCCAGCACGCTCGATACGGAGGCTTTGGCGCTGGCAATGGTGTCTGATAAGTTCTCGCCGGCGTCGTGAATGGATCGCTTGGCACCGCGGCTAGCCCGGTTCAACTTATAGCGGTACTTCGCTTTGTCGTAATCGCTCATATTATTGATCGTATTCAGGATGGAGTAGCCTACCAGTCCGACTACCACCAGTCCGAGTCCCCAGGCTAGTTGCTTCTGAGTTCCCTTGGACATAAGGGGAGAGCTACCATCCTTAGGCTCCATGTATTTTCGCATCATTGCTGCCAAAGCTTCCTCCGGAAGCAGGTGAGATAGTACCTCATACGATTTATTCACTAAACCCCCTGCGATTACTTTGGATTCTCCTTTCATCAGGGCTTTATATCCATCACGGGCTACCATAGTCGGATCGTCCAGCTGCTCAGTAACCCGGGCGTTTTCGGCTCCGGCCTTGCGGAAGAAGTCCGTATCGGTAGCATTGGGCATTAGAGCCGTGATGGTCACATTGGTATCTTTGAGCTCGTTGACCAGCGATTGGGTAAAGTTATAGACGTAGGCCTTGGTACCGGCATAAACGGCCATCAGCGGCGAAGGCATGACGGATACAATGGATGCCAGGTTCAGGATCTTTCCCTCGTCACGGGCCACCATATCTTTCAGAAACAGCTTGGTCAGGTGAGTCAGAGAGATTGTATTCAGATGAATCATGGCACTTTCCTTCTCCCAATCCGTTTCGGTAGCAAATATTCCATGAACACCCACACCGGCATCATTGACCAGTACATCAACCGTGATTCCCTTTTGCTTTACTTCATTATAAAGCTCCTGAGCTGCATTTTCCCTTGCCAGATCTTTCTTGATGACCAGGGCCTTATCTAGATTATGTTTTTGCTTAAGTTCGTCAGCAAGTTGTTGTAGTGTATCTTCACCGCGGGATACCAACACCAGGTTGTAACTATCCTTAGCAAATAGTTTTGCCAGTTCCCTACCTATACCGCTTGAGGCTCCGGTAATCAACGCCGTTTTCACTGTCTCTGTGTTCATAATTTTTGTGTGTTTACGTGACCTATGTTTCCTGTTGATTAACAGCTAGCTAGCAGGAATGTTTTCGACTGGTGACATACTACACTGTCTTACCATAAGCGTATAGTGGTAGCCGTAACCTCATTTTAAAACAATGAATAATTGTCAGGGTAGTATGTACTATTGGGGAGGCTGCCGAATCAGGCTGTTGTAAGCTCATCTATCTGGTAGGTAATTAAATAGAGTATTTAAAAGCATTCTGAAAGGGCTTATGGCATCAGCCTCCTGATTGAGGATACAGGTAAAGGCTTAATGGCTTTAAATCAGAAAGAAAAGATAGAAATACATGAATAAATAGGATGGCAGACGCCGATTATTCCTAAAAAAGAATTCAAACAAATTGTATATTTGGGTGTTTTTTCCTCAGCTTACTAAATTAAATACACAATTGAACGCAACCTGCTTACTTATAGACGATGATGTTGAAGAGCATGATCTCTTCACCACTGCCTTGCATCAGGTCAATCCTAATCTGAGTTGTGTAGTATTGGATAGTGGAATTAAGGCTGTTGAAAAGCTTAAGAATGAACAAAGCCTGACTCCCGGCTTTATTTTTCTTGATCTGAACATGCCGGGTATGGATGGAAAAGAGTGTCTGGTTGAGCTTAGAAGTATTGATCGTCTTAAAGAGGTACCTATCATTATCTATTCAACTTCCATCAATCCTCTGCACGTGTCCGAAACAAAAGAACTGGGTTCGGCAGGCTATGTAGTGAAGCCTGATGCGTTTTCGGATCTGGTAGATACCCTGAATAAAGTTATAGCTACCCCCACCTGGGACAATAGCTACTTCTACTATCCCAAGAGAGCCTAGAGTACTCTCAAAACTTCAACCGGGAAAGGATTCGAAGACCGGAAGGACTGTACGAACGTTACAGCATGATATACTTTCCTGCTTTTTTCTAATAGCTTAAAAACTGGAAATATAAAATTGGCATTGTATTTGCTCTATATGAACATATTTGTATGAGACTTTCATACATAAAGTGTGTATAGATGATCTAGAGTCAAAGGATACTAGCCTTTGACTCTTTTGTTTTTATACGCTGATAAATAAGTAATTGAATAGATTGAGTTACCAGGAATAGATGCGGAGCCTCTATATGGATTCAGACAACTACCAGTACTTTCTGAATAGCTTGGCAGGGGACGGGGATTGGTAGAGGATGCTTTATTAAGGAGGACATTATATAGAAAAGTCACAACATATTTTGGGTGTGAGAGTTGTGGTGTAGGGAGGAAGGTTACAGGAGTGACTTCTACCAGCTTTGGTTAGAAAAGGAAAGTGATTATGAGCGTTACCTGGTTATTAATAGATGATGATACGGATGATCAGTATCTCTTCTCCTCTGCTTTGCATGATGTAAATCCTACTCTTCAGTGTGTGACTGAGATCAGCGGTATGAGTGCTTTAGAAAAGCTATACAAAGAAGAAAGCTTTACCCCCGAGGTTATTTTTCTGGATCTTAATATGAGGGGGCTGGATGGGAAGCAATGTCTGTCCGAGCTCAAAAAGATTGACCGGCTAAAGGAGGTGCCCATTATCATTTATTCAACTTCAAACTATCCCCGCGACATATCCGAGACCAGGGAACTTGGAGCCGCAGGCTATATAGTGAAGCCAACCGGATTCACAGAGATAGTTAAAACCATCTACTCACTCCTGGAAAAACCAATCCGCAATACCAGCTACTTTTTCTCCGACAGCAGTTCTAGCCTGTGTTCTCCTACTCAGTAAGGTAGTTACAGATTAAAAGCCGTATACTGGCTGCTTACTAATTGGTATTATCATGCAGTCGTAGTACCTGAGCAATATTGATGATTTCTTCCGCACGTTTTCCCTGCTCCCCGATTGAAGCCTGGTTATAGAGTTGCTGACGTTCGGGCTCCCACTCGAATAATTCAGTCTTGGCGTCAAAGATACCAACGGGTTTCTGAGCGGCATCAGCAGATAGTCCCTCCAGAATAGTCTGAGCCTGCAGGTAGGTATCACAACCAATTTGATGATACTCTTCATCATGAAGGTATATTACAGAATAACGCTTAGTGGCGGCTCCTTGGGATAAGTTAGTAATATGCTGGTGCGGGAGCGAGTTTTTCATAGTGGGTTGTGGAAATATGTTTATTAGAATGAAGTGTTCTGACTAGGTTCTTTAGTTTTTCTGGCGCCGGAAGCCGTTGTTGATAAAGTACAATTATGCGTTTTTTGAAATGAGTCTGTTATATAGTACACTCAATATTACCTGGTATGCTTATAGGTATCCATAACTGTTCCGGTACTGTTGCAGGCATAGTCATTGACTAGATGATCAACAGAAGTACTTGTCTAAATATTGGCTCTGTTGAGAGCCTTAATTATCAACGAATTATGAATTTAAGATAAATAAATAACACTTGCTCTGCTTTCTTGGAACTACCCTTGAATCTGTTGGAATAGTACCATTACTACGGCCGGCTAAGCCATTGTGAAAGTTTTTTTACTAGTATGGAGAAGGTACTTGTAGTACTAATGAAATAGAAGATCAGTATAGTTAAAACTAACTATACTTATATTAATACAATTTGTGTAGCTATTCCGGGGAGTGATTAGTAGAATGCCTCAGGTAAACCTTGGGTAGTAGACTAAGCAGGGGAGTCAGGTGCAAAGTGAGGACTGATTTACTTAAAGTACCTGAAAAGAAACAGGGGTCGGGGCCTGCACTCTATGAAGCTGTGGCACAGTTTTTTTAACTTATTATTTCAGGATTCGAAAATTAGCTACATAATTTTCTACTCGATAGTTTAATACTCACTACTATTGTAAGGAGTCATAAACCTGGTTTATGACTCCTTTTTTATAAGCCTTAGCAGTAGGTTGTTATCATAGTCTAAGGATGGTGAAGAAATTCTGCTATCGGTACTTGAAGTAAAAACAGGAGGGCAGGACATTTTAGCTAGATACCAGATCAGCTAAAAAACATTATGCAATGATTTCGAAAGACCACCAGAACGTCATTATTTCAGCGGAGCAGTTGCGCCGGTTTACCACAGAGGTTTTCGGGTATTTTGGCGTACCTCACGATGATGCCGCGCTGGCGGCCGATGTGCTGGCCTACAGTGATGAACATGGCATCGACTCCCACGGGGTAGCTCGCCTTAAGACCTACTACGACTTATTAAAAGCAGGACGCATCAATCCGAAGCCGGTACTAACAATAGTACGGGAGAAGGGAAGCGTCGCTACGGTAGATGGTGATAATGGACTGGGGCTGGTAGTAGGGCCAAAGTGCATGGAGATAGCCATGCGCAAAGCCAACGCGCATGGCTCCGGTTGGGTCAGTGTCTGTAATACCAACCACTATGGCGCGGCCGGTTACTATCCGGTCATGGCCCTGCAGGAAGATCTGATTGGTATTTCCATGACCAATACAACCAAAGGCGTAGCCCCTTTTAATGGAGCTGAGAAGATGTTGGGTACCAACCCCGTGGCCATTGCTTTTCCGGGACTGCATGAGCCGCCTGTTATCATTGACTTTGCTTCCAGTGCCGTCTCGTACGGCAAGGTAGAGATTGCTAAAAGAAAAGGGGAGAAGATACCCGAAGGCTGGTGTATTGATAAAGACGGCAAGTCTACCACCGAGCCAGCCGAGATGATAGAGGGCGGAGCACTGCTGCCCCTGGGTAGTACTGACACCGGAAGCGGACATAAGGGATACTGCCTGGCCAGTATGGTAGATATCTTGTCGGCGGTACTGAGCGGAGCCAACTGGGGGCCGTTCGCAGCTCCTTTCGCGATTCATGTTGCACCCTCGGGCAAGCAGGTTGGCAAAGGGATTGGTCATTTCTTTGGAGCGATGGATATTGAAGGCTTCCGTGATAAACTCGATTTCAAGAAAGATATCGACGAATGGATACACACCATGCGTGCCACTAAGCCTATGCCCGGTACGGAGGGAGTACTTATCCCCGGTGATCCCGAAAGGCACGCCTACCAGCTCAGAATGAAAAGTGGAATACCGGTTAATAAAGAAGTGGTAGCTTCCCTGCGGGTCATTGCTGAGGAGACGGGTATTCCATTTGAGTAGTAGTCAAAGTAGCTCTTTTCTGTCTTGAAAGTAAGTAGCTGATTGGAATAGGGGAGCAGACAAGCGTTTTACAGGCTTTTTCAACGAAAAAATTGGGCTTTTAAAATCAATTTCGCCCCAACGTATCAGAAACAGCAGCTACTTCATAAAACGTAAAGAACTCTGTGTAGTTTTGAGCACTTTACTGCATCAGGTTCATCACTGATGATGTAATAAAAACCAGATCTCTGTTATTAAAGATGCGTGTATAAATCCAGCCTCTATGCCACGTTTCTTCGATCATTTGGTGAACGAATTTGATCTGCCGTTACACAACCCGGTACTGGTATTCTCCCTGATTCTGTTCATTATTCTGCTATCCCCCATACTGCTCAGGCGGTTCAATATCCCTGGTATCATTGTCCTGATTATTTCAGGAGTAGTAGTAGGGCCTAACGGACTCAATTTACTGGCCAAGAACTCGGCCGTTGATCTATTTTCAACGATCGGGCTGCTCTACATCATGTTCATCGCGGGTCTGGAGCTGGACATGGCTGAGTTCAAAGCCAACCGGAACAAGAGCCTTGTATTTGGTTTCTTTACCTTCATCATCCCCCTGGGGATAGGCTATCCGGTATGCTACTACCTGCTCGGCTACGATTTTGAGGCTAGTTTCCTGACGGCCAGTATGTTTTCCACCCATACGCTGGTGTCTTATCCCATAGTAAGCCGACTGGGCATTGCCAATAACCAGGCGGTAGCCGTCACGGTGGGAGGCACCATCCTGACCGATACAGCAGTGCTTATTCTGCTGGCCGTGATCACCGGCTCAGGGGATGGTGGTATTACCGAAAGCTTCTGGATTACGTTAGGGATTTCGCTCCTGATTTTTGCGGCTATCATGTTCCTGGTGATACCTCGCGTAGCCGAATGGTTTTTTCGTAAGCTGGAAGGAGAGAAGCACTCCCACTACATCTTTGTGCTGTCGGTAGTTTTCTTTGCCGCGTTTTTGGCGGAGGTAGCCGGTGTCGAGCCGATCATTGGAGCCTTCGTCGCCGGATTGGCCCTCAATCGCCTGATTCCGCGCTCGTCGGCCCTAATGAACCGCATTGAATTTATCGGTAATGCCCTGTTTATCCCCTTCTTTCTGATCAGTGTCGGTATGCTGGTGGATGTGTCGGTTATCTTCAATGGTCCCATGGCATTGATCATTGCCGGAGCTCTTACCGTGGTGGCGCTCCTAAGCAAGTGGCTGGCCGCGTTGACCACCCAGCTGATATTTAAGTACAGGACGGTGCAGCGACAGCTTATATTTGGATTGAGTAGTGCTCATGCAGCGGCCACGCTGGCCGTGATCCTGGTAGGGTACAATGCCAAAATCCTGGATGAAAACATCCTCAATGGCACGATCATCCTGATATTGATTACCTGTATCGTTTCGTCCTTCGCGACGGAGAAAGCCGCTAAAAAGATCGTAGTAGCCTCCGAGAGTGAGCCGGTGCAGGACGCCACTCACGGAGGGGATGCGGAACATATACTACTACCCATTGCCAATATCAATAACTTTGAAAAGCTGCTGGACTTTTCCATCCTGATCAAAGACCGGAAGTCCCAGAATCCCATATCAATCCTGTCCGTAGTACCCAACGACGAGGAAGCAGAATTGAACATCATCAAGGCCAAGAACAGCATGGCCAGCTTTGTACACCACGCCTCCGCGACCGAAACCGATGTAAGTTTCATTGCCACGATTGACCATAATGTAGCCAGTGGCATTGCCCGGACCTCTATTGAGGTGATGGCGGATATCATTGTGCTGGGCTGGCCGGGGCGTTCGGGAGTGGTGGACAAGATCTTTGGCGAGAAAATATACAGTATCATTGACAGTGCCGACAAAACCGCATTTATCTGTGACTTTGCTCAGCCGCTGGCTATCCATAAACGTATGTTCATAGCGGCCTTGCCGCTGTCCGAGCGCGAAAATGGCTTTGAGCTGTGGTTTACCAAAATCGTGAAGCTATCGCAGGAGCTGTCTATTCCTATTACTTACTTCTGCGGTCAGGCAACCGGCGACGCTGTCAGAGAACTGATGAAGCGATGGCAGATTAATATTCCCATTGAATTTAAAACGTTTGATAACTGGGCCGAATTCTCAGCCTTATCGGATACCATACGTGTTGATGACCTGTTTGTATTTGCCTCGGCGCGTAGGGGATCCGTTTCACACCTACCCATACTGGATAATCTTCCCTTCAAGATGCAGCGCTACTTTGGAGATATCAGTAAGGTACTTATCTATCCCCATCAGAATGGTCTGCGAACCGGGAAAGGCTTTAAACCTATTAATGCTAGCCCTACGAATGTAGGGAATGCTACCATGCGGAAACTACGGGAGGACTTCAACAGACTATTCGGAAGAAAGCCTGGGGATGAAAATCCCTAGTAAACCGCTGTTGATATCTACAATGGCGATAAGTAGCTGATTATCTGCTAATATTTACTTATATACGCCTTCCTGTTTCCCGATTTTTCTTGGCTATACGTTGCTGAGCCGTAAGAGTGGGGAAGCTAATTCCTATATTTTCCACAGAAGGAGCTTTACTACCGGCTACTGGTTATAGTAGTCAGCCCTCTACAATTTTATCTAACGGCTAACTGGTTGTAAAATAGATGCTTATCTTGTAGGTGCTTAGGCAAGGGTACGGCTAATGCGTCTATTATACATGACTGGTTCGATTTTTTATTTTCCATCTTTGACTCTTCACCATTCAGGATCTGAGGTATTTGCTATGAAGAGTCAGTTCCAAGCCAGCCAAGGAGGTATGGAGATGTGACATTTAAATTTTGTGAGGCTATGAGTAATATACATATTCAATGCAGTAACGGAATACAATTGAACAGCCTGGAGTACAGCTTGCAGGAATTTGGGAAGAAACTAGCTACTGAAGAAAGCTCAATCTCAAAAATAGAACGGTGTCTGCGAGCACAACTGGAAGACTGGAAGCAGGAAAGAACCAAGTACAGCAATGCCACCACAACGATCATGCAGGTACCTGACGTAGAAATGCTACTCGTACTGGACAAGCCCAACGGTCATATCCTTTTTACATTCTCGGCCAAAAAATGGTGGTGGCTGTGGGATAACCGTATGGTCAAAGGGTACATGCTGATGCAGAAGTACCGGAATAAAAATCGTATACCGGTATAGGTGATAAGATACTTTATAACACAGGATAATTTTATTCTTAAACATCAGACGGGATAGGAGCTAAACGGCTCCTAATTATTTATTCACTTTTATTTGTACCAATTCTAAATAGTGTCTATGTTTGCGGCACCATTTGTAATTAGTCTAAATAAGCAAGTGGATGGATTACCTGTTCATGAAGTTTACAAACATTATTCTGTTCTAAATGAAAAAGCAAACTTTACCCTTGCGCTCTGCATTAGTACTTGCTCTGTCGGTGATGGGAGTTACAGCCTGTAACAATGAGGTGGAGCCGAAAGAGAATCTCCGTTCCAGCATTGACTACACTAAACTTACCGCTACGACTCCTTACTCTTCCCTGTTTGTAGACCAAAACGGAGCCAGTACAGTAGATCTTACGGCTGGTAATGCCCGTATCAATATGTTCAGAGCGTGGGATGCTTACGCCAAGACAGTGACCGCTGCCGGTGCTACTACGCCTCTGGATGCCACTGTATTGAAGAACATGTATGCCAACTCAGGTAATCCCTTTACCGGCGACTACGCCAACTTGAACTCTACTGGTTTACAGCTACGCAGTGTTACGGCTGTTTCGGCGGCTGATCCTGAGAAAGATCGCAAACTCATTGATGAATCAATGGTTATGCTGGCTAATACCAGTAAGTCTGTAACGGCTGTTGCCGAAGCAGGAAAAGCCGGTAAGCTGGGTAACTACCTGGTAGATGCACAAGGTATCGAATGGGGACAGGTAATCGCCAAGTCGCTGATCGGAGCCTATCAATTGGACTACATCGGCAACGTACTCTTGAACGAAGGATTGAAAGCTGATAACTATACGCTGGTAGCTGGTAAGCCTTACACCCAACTGGAGCACAACTGGGACGAAGCTTATGCTAACTTTACTCTGAAGCCTGTATATGCCGGTGATGCTACTGCTACTTCAAACGGTGGAGAGACTTTCCTGGGTGCTTACGTATGGGAGTATAACAAAGAAGGATACCCCAAGATGCACCAGGCTTTCCTGAAAGGTCGTGCCGCTATCGTAAATAACGACGTAACTACCTACCAGGAGCAGGCTCGTATAATCCGGACCGAACTTGAAAAAGCTATCGCTAACGCCGCTATTGGTTACCTCAAAAAGACCCGCGAAAATGCTACTGATCCGGCTCGCCGTGCACACGCTTACAGCGAAGGACTGGGCTTTATCTACTCACTTCGTTATGCCAAAGTAGCGGGTGCTGATGCTGCTTTCTCGGATGCAATCCTGAACAGCCTGGCGTATACTACTGATGGTATGTGGAAAGTAAAGAATGACCAGATCGAGCAGGCTATCAAGACGATCAGTACCAAATTTGGGATCAACTAATAGTATTATAAGAATATAAGCTACTGCTAATGGAGCAGAGTGCCTTGCATGAGGTACTCTGCTTCTGTTTGTTGAAAGATCTATTCAATATGTTAAGACAACTGGTAAAAAATACCACCTACTTCTGTGTGATGCTGGCCATCATCTGGGCCTGTGGTAACGGAGGTGAAGAGCCTACACCCGGTACCGACACGGACAATATGGACCGGAAGGCTATGCTTACCCACATGGCCGATAACATCATCATTCCTTCCTACGATAATTTTAGGGTAAAGTTTGATGTCATGAAGTCCGCTTCGGACGCATTTGCAGCTACGCCTAATCAGACTACGCTGACTGCCTTTCGTAAGGCCTGGGAAGAGGCTTACATTGAGTGGCAGAAGGTAGAACTGTTTGATATTGGTCCGGGCGAGGTGCATACCATGCGCTACTACTTCAATATCTATCCGGCCGATGTACAAGGCATCGCTACCAACATAGCCAATCCCGCTTCGGATCTGGAACTACCTACTTCTTTTGCCCGTCAGGGTTTCCCGGCGCTGGACTACCTGATCAACGGGGTAGGAGCTACTGACGCCGAGATCGTAGATTACTATACCACCACACCGGAGGCGGCAGCCCGTCGTGCCTACATCAAGCGCGTCACCGACCGGATGAATAGCCTCCTGACTATGGTAATCAACGAGTGGAAAGGCAGCTACCGTGACTCCTTCATCAGCAAGACCGGCCTGGATATCAGCTCCTCTACTTCCAACCTGGTTAACAGCTACGTCATGCACTTTGAGCGCTACGTTCGTTCGGGTAAGTTTGGTATCCCATCGGGGGCCATGCTGAATGGGGTAGTGGCTCCGGAAAAAGTGGAAGCTTTTTATAAGAAAGATCTGTCACTGACACTGGCCAAAACAGCTCATCAGGCTGTCGTGGATTTCTTTAATGGAAAGAATGTAAAAACCGGCGAAACCGGTCCTTCCTTCAGTAGCTACCTCACCGCACTGGGCGCTAAGGATAGCAGCACCGGCAAGACGCTGGCTGAACTCATCAATGCCCAGTTCGCTGCCAGCAAGGCCAAGATGGATGCCCTGCAGCCTAATCTGTACAATGAGATCAAAACCAATAACCAGGCGGTAAAGGATGTATACACCGAGATGCAGAAGGCGGTCCGGATGCTGAAAGTAGACATGGCCTCTGCCATGAGTATCACCATTACCTACGTGGATAACGACGGCGACTAATCAGGAGGCAAAAGGCTCCGCTAGTACATGCAGAGATACTTACATACAACTACCTCCGCGGCTCCGTTAGCCGTTTTCAGGATCCTGTTCGGGCTCCTGTTGCTGGGGGGTATTGTACGATTCTGGAGTTACGGCTGGATCTATGAACTGTATATCAGGCCCAAGTACTTCTTCCCCTTTTACGGCCTTGAGTTTGTAAAGCCACTGGGAGAATTTACCTATATACTATTTGCGGTCTGTGGGCTATCGGCATTGCTGGTAGCCCTCGGGCTTTTTTACAGGCTGGCGGCGGCTACGCTGTTTCTGAGCTTTACGTACATCGAGCTCATCGACAAGACTACCTACCTCAACCACTACTACTTCATCAGCATGATGTGCCTTATGCTGATATTCCTGCCGGCCCATGTCTACTTCTCAGTGGATGCCTACCGCAACCCGAAGCTACGGGCCGATCAGGTACCGGCCTGGTGTCTGGATGTGGTAAAGCTGTTTGTGGGCTTTCTGTATTTTTTTGCCGGACTGGCCAAGCTCAACAGCGACTGGCTGTTGCAGGCCCAGCCGCTCCGGATCTGGCTACCGGCCCACAATGACCTGCCGGTAGCTGGTTTCCTGCTCAACTACACGTGGGTGGCCTACCTGTTTAGCTGGTTTGGCTGCCTGTACGACCTGAGTATTCCGTTCCTGCTCTGGAACCGCAGTACCCGTCCGTGGGCCTATGCGGCGGTAGTGGTATTTCACGGATTGACGGCTCTGCTGTTCCCGATCGGGATGTTTCCCTACGTCATGATTATGACGGCACTGATTTTCTTCTCCGCCGGTTTTCACCAGCGCATTATCAACTTCCTGGGCCGGATGCTACGGCTGCGGGGGGATCAATTGCTCCCGCGCAGGATCTACCGCATGCACCCGGCTTTGAACTATGTACTGGCTGGGGTATTTGTGGTGTTTTTTGCTACGCAACTGGTGCTGCCATTCAGGTACCTGCTGTATCCCGGCGAGTTGTTCTGGACCGAGCAGGGGTACCGGTTTTCGTGGAGGGTTATGCTGATAGAGAAGGCCGGCCATACTGAGTTTACGGTGCGGGACCAGGCTGGCAAAAAAGTAATTGTAAATAACAGTGAGTTCCTGACGCCCCTGCAGGAGAAGATGATGGCTACCCAGCCGGACATGATCCTGCAGTACGCCCACATCCTTCGTGACTATTACACGCAGCAGGGCTTTGACCGCCCGCAGGTCTTTGCCGACTCCTACGTAACGCTCAATGGACGCCTTGGGCGTCCCCTGATAGACCCTGAGGTCAATCTGGCTAATGAAACAGAAACATTCAGTCCCAAATCCTGGATTACCCCCTTCAACGATGAAATCAAAGGTTTTTAACTGCCTCCTCCTCTGTCTGCTTGCCACCTGCACGCTGGCACAGTCACCCTCCCAGACGGGAGTACTGGTAGGGGGTGTAGTTATTTCAAAAAATAGTAATACTCCACTATCCGGCTGTACCTTATATCTGGGAAACGGACAGCGTACTGCCAGCACTAAAACGGAAGGAGAGTTCCGGTTTGTAGACATCCCCAATGGTACCTATGACCTGCATGTTACCCATCCCGACTTCAAAGCCTACAAGCAGACGGTAAAGGTACAGGGGCAACCCATACAGTTACGGATTGAGCTGATGACACGCGACGAGAACCTGGATGAGGTACTGGTCAAAGAGAAGCAGGGGGAGCTGAGCTTTACCCGTATGCGGGGCGTGGAGAGTATGGGTATCTACGAAGGAAAAAAAACGGAGGTGATTCTGCCCGAGAAGCTTACGGCCAACCTGGCTACCAACAATGCCCGTCAGGTATTTGCCCGGGTGGCCGGTCTGAATATCTGGGAAAACGACGGAGCCGGTCTGCAGCTGAGCATCGGCGGGCGTGGCCTGGACCCCAACCGTACTTCTAACTTCAACGTACGGCAGAATGGCTACGACATCAGCGCCGATGCGCTGGGGTATCCCGAGAGCTACTATACGCCACCCATCGAAGCCGTAGGAAAGATCCAGATTGTACGGGGAGCGGCTTCATTGCAGTACGGTACGCAGTTTGGCGGCCTGCTGAACTTCGTGATGAAAAAGCCCGTACAGGACCGCAAGCTCGAGCTGACGGTTCGTCAGACGGGTGGTTCGTTTGGCTTCTACAACGGCTTTGTCAGCGCCAGCGGTACGGTAGGCAAGGTAAGCTACTACAGCTTTGCCCAGTACAAGCGGGGAGACGGCTGGCGGCCCAACTCCGGCTTCAACAACCTGAATCTCTTTGCGGATGTAGACTATAAGATCTCTGAAAATACCACCATAGGTATTGATGTTACCCACATGGACTACCTGGCTCAGCAACCGGGCGGGCTGTCCGACGCCATGTTTAGGCAGGACCCCCGCCAGAGCAACCGCGAACGCAACTGGTTTGAGGTAGACTGGAACATGATGGCCCTGCACTTTGATCATAAGTTCAATGCCTTCAATGAATTCAATCTGCGTGTGTTTGGTCTGGCGGCGCATCGCTACTCCCTGGGCTTCCGCCCCAACCGGGTAGCTACCGTCGATGATAACAGTGAGCGTGATCTGATCAAGGGAGAGTTTACGAACTGGGGCGCGGAGGCACGGTACCTGAAGCGCTACTTCGTCGGACCAGCCCAGTCGGTGTTGCTGATCGGCGCCCGCTACTACTCGGGCTACAATCATAGTATGCAGGGGCTGGGAAGTACTGGTAAGGGGGCTGATTTTACCTTTGTGGAGCCGGATCGGTTTATTACCTACGATTACAGCTTCCCGAACAAAAACGTATCCTTGTTCCTGGAGAATATCTTTTACCTCAACGACAAGCTCAGCCTGACACCGGGGCTGCGCTACGAGTATATTCATACCACCGCCAATGGATACTACGGCAGCATATCCCGTGATCTGGCCGGTAACATCATCACTATCCAGCGTACCGACGAGAGCCGTACCAACGGCCGCCAGTTCCTGCTGGGTGGCCTGGGGGTAAGCTACAAGCCTGTCCCGTACGTGGATGTCTACGCCAATGCTTCTCAGAACTACCGCTCCATTACATTCAGCGATATGCGAATTGCCAATCCTTCGCAGGTGATTGATCCGAACATGAAAGATGAAAAGGGGCATTCGGTGGATGTCGGGATTCGTAGCCACCAGACTCAATTCCTGAACTTCGACCTGAGTGCTTTCTACCTCAACTACAACAACCGCATCGGTGAGGTGCAGTTCTATGACGAGAGCAACCGTGTCATGCGGAAGCGGGGCAATATTGGTCAGGCTGTGATCATGGGAGTAGAGTCCTATGTAGAAGGCGATGTGCTGCACTACTTCCTTCCCCAGAAGCCGGAACTGAGCGGTGTGCTATTTACCAACCTGGCTCTGATCCAGTCGGAGTACCGGAATAGTGAGATGGTGGGCGTAGCCGGTAAACAGGTGGAGTTTGTACCTAAGGTAAATCTGAAGTCGGGACTGCGGATCGGGTACCGTAGCTTGAAGGCCTCTTTGCAGTACACACACCTGTCCGACCAGTTTACGGAGGCCACCAACGCGGTGGATGGCGGCGTGGCCGGAGTAGTAGGTGTCATACCGGCCTATACCATTATGGATGCCAGTGCTTCCTACGACTTTAAGCGTTTCCGGCTGGAAGGCAGCGTCAATAACCTGGCCAACACCATGTACTTCACCCGCCGGGCTACGGGCTATCCGGGGCCGGGTATCCTGCCTTCGGATGGGAGAGGGTACTACCTTACCCTACAGGTAAAGTTATAAGACGTACTTAGTATATTACTGCAACGGCAGCCCTACGAGTTGGTAGGGCTGCCATTTTTTTATGGCTGTCACTACAAGGATGTACCTATTGAAATCTGTTCAACCTTAGCGAGTTAGGCAGAAAGGCGAGCTCTGTTTTTAGATAGATGAGTGGCTGTGATAATTAACTATTGATTAAAATAAATAGACAAATGTGATTGATATTTGTTATAGTTGTGTAAAAAATAGAATATATAGCTAACATTTTTACACCTCTTAGACTATGCAAAAGACTACGATTCGTCTGCCGTTGTACGTTAGTCCGGTACAGGCCGGCTTCCCGTCTCCGGCGGACGACTACATCGAGCTGGACCTCGATCTGAACGATTACCTCATCGACAAACCTCATTCGACGTTCTGTGTGCGGGTCAAAGGCAACAGCATGGAAGGTACACTGATTCGAAAAGATGACATCCTGATTGTGGATCGCTCCAAGACTCCTACCAACGGGCGGGTCATTGTGGCCGCTCTGAACGGAGAGTTTACGGTCAAGCGGCTTTTGATTACCTCGGCAGGTGCTTTTCTGCAGGCCGAACATCCTGCCTATGATCCCATCCGTATCGAACCCGGCATGGACTTCCAGATCTGGGGCGTCGTCACCTATACCATTCATAAGCAATAAGCTATGTTCGCTCTCATTGACTGTAATAATTTCTATGCTTCCTGCGAGCGGGTATTTGATCCTACGCTGGAAGATAAGCCGGTGGTTATTCTTTCTAATAATGATGGCTGCGTCATTGCCCGCTCCAATGAAGCCAAGGCCTTAGGCATTAACATGGCCGCTCCGGCATTTATGATGAAGGAGGTACTGGAAAAACATCAGGTGCAGGTGTTTTCGAGTAACTATGCCCTGTACGGCAACATGAGCAACCGCGTTATGTGTACGCTGCACGAGCTGGTACCGGCCCTGGAGGTATACTCTATTGATGAGGCTTTTCTGGACCTGCGCAATATGCCCTACACAGACCTGGACAAGCTGGCCCGGCGTATTCGCAAAACCGTACGGCAGTATACTGGTATCCCCGTTTGTGTGGGTATAGCTCCCACCAAGACTCTGGCTAAATTAGCTAATCGCTATGTCAAGGAGTACACGAAAACGGGCGTATTCCTGATAGACAATGATCAGGTACGGGATCAGGCGCTGGCGGCAACGGCCGCTGGGGATGTTTGGGGAGTGGGGCGCCAGTACGGCAAGCTCCTGGAGGAGCATGGTATCTCTTCGGCGCTTGATCTGGCCCGAACCGATATAAACTGGATTAAGAAGCACATGAGCGTCGTGGGGGAGCGAATGGTACGGGAGCTGCGCGGAGAGCCCTGTTACGATCTGGACGAGCAGCCTCAGCCTAAAAAAGGTATCATTACCAGTCGCAGTTTTGGCACACCCGTGACCGACTACGCGATACTGCAGGAGGCTGTGGCCACCTTCACGGCCCGCTGCGCCGAAAAGCTACGAAAGCAAAAGTCAGCGGCTCACCTGATGCACGTATTTACCTTCACCAACCGGCACCGCCCCGACCAGCCCCAGTACTACGGCTCTAAAGTGCTACATCTGCCTGTCGCTACCAACTCGACCATGGAGATGATAGAAGTAGCCATGAGGGGCCTGAAACTCATATTCCGCAAAGGATATTACTATAAGAAAGCGGGTATCATGGTCAGTGGCCTCGTACCCGAAGACCAGGTACAGACCGATCTATTTGCCATGAATGAAAGAAAGCGGGAGCTGGACCGAAAAGCCCTGGTAGCCCTGGATAAGATCAACCGGCGCATGGGGCGCGATACGGTGCGGGTGGCTTTGCAGGGGTATAATAGCTCCTGGCACTTGCGTCAGGAGAGGAAATCACGCTGTTATACGACACGCTGGGCTGAACTGCTGGAGATAGGGGCCAATGAGCTACGGTAGTCACTACAAAAAATTCCCTACTGGCAAGGCCATTAGGGAATTCTATTAGTTTACCCACCTTTCAATAACTTTATAATTGTTATTAAAAAGTAGTGTAAATATACGTGATGATTATGTATAAGTAACGGGTATATAGTAAAACTATTTAATAGTTACAATTTATTCTTCTGCTTGTCTAGTACCAGGAGACGGTAAACAAACACCCGTATAAGCCTTAAGATCGTTGGGCAGGTGGAAGTAGGTAACTTTTTAAAATAGACCTTCCTGCACCTGTGAAGGCCATTTTCTGTATTTGTAACGATATTTTGGGTGGCGATGGTATGTATTTATCAAAAAGCTCCTCATGAGATTCCTCCTGTACGATATATAGCTTTTGGTTAATGAGAAGTGTTTTTGAGTAAGTCGCTGAAAACCATTGATTATTGTTTTGATATTTTATATATTTAGTGCAACAGCCTTCACACCTCTATCCAACTATACACATGACTACGACCTGCCTACTTATTGACGATGATGTCGATGAACATTTTCTCTTCGAAAAAGCTCTGCGCGATATAAATCCCGAGCTGGGATGTGTACTGGAAGATAACGGAAGGAAAGCCGTAGAAAAGCTTTATGTTGATCTGTCGATCAAGCCGGAAGTTATATTTCTGGACTTGAATATGCCGGGAATGGATGGAAAGCAATGTCTGGCCGAACTCAGAAAGATTGACCGCCTTAAAGAGGTACCCATTGTTATCTACTCCACCTCTTCCAATACCCAGGATGTGAACGAAACCCAAAAAATGGGCTCTGCCGGCTATATGGTCAAGCCTGACCATTATAGTGAACTGGTACAAACCCTAAATCGGGTTCTGAATGTCGTTACCCACAGCCATACCCACTTCTTTTTTAATAAGGATTCGCTAAACTAAACCGGCCTGACAGCCCTGCTGCCAGTTTAAGTCTCTTGGTGTTTCCAACTTATCACTTCTTTACTCCGAACAGCACTTAGCACTTCCCCGCTATCCGGGAAGAAGCATCGCTATGGGCAGCCAGCTAGCTATGCACAGGGCAGGCGGCTACTGGTAAGGTATCAGTCCGAAAACCACCGGCAGTAGCAGTACGCTTGTGGCTGATAGATAGATAATGAGAGTACTGGTCGGAGGCTGGTATTCTCTCATGTCCAGTAGCAGCAGGGTAAATCTTACACTGCTGCTACGGTATGTAAGGCGTATCTATACGAAGTGGTGCTTCAATTGCTCGTGGTTCTTTATCTTTTCGAGATCTTCGATGAAAAGAGGCTTGTTCCAGGCGTAAATAATGCCGGGGTACTCCTGAGCCTTATCCTGATCTTCGGGTTCGAGCGAATAGGTAAGTATGCAGATCGGAGTGTTGGGAAACTGTGGCTGGAACTTCTTGGAGAACTCATCCAGAAACTCCCAACCATCCATTACCGGCATAAAAATATCAAGGAAGATCAGGTCCGGTGCTACCCCTTCCTGGCTGGTAGCTAACTGATGGAAATAGTTTACCCCCTCCTGACCATTTTTCAGAGTGATTACATTCTCAGCAAAATGATTTCGGATAACTGTAAGCTTTATAAGTTCAAGGGTAGTTTCATCATCATCAATCAGCAACAAATTCTTAATCATAGTTTTTCTTTTAAGGAGGATATACGTGCAAAGGTGTTTTGCAGATTTTGGATCTGTATACAAAATACGCTGCAAAGGTAACGTTATAGCTGTTAAAAAAGAAATTAATAGTGGGTCTCTTTTTGTGTCTTAATGGGCACAAAAAGAGGGTGTTACAGGGTCAACTGGCTCCGCCGGATAGCTGCTACGGGCTTACACCGTTCTTATGGATTAATGTCTATTTTTTAGTATATATAATTGGCAGAAGAGGAACGAAAGAAGAGGTGGATCTGGTAAGGCTACCCCTGAAAAAATTTTACTGATAAAGAAGGTTGATTCTCAAAGAGTAGCCTGGATGATAGGAGCCGGATGGGCTGAAATGCGTCTTTGCAACTTGGCTGCCTCTACTGATTTGCCTAATTTCGGAGCAATGAAGCGTCAACTACGAAGCCGCCGTCGCAGACCGGGACCCCGACGTAGTACCCGTCGGACAAGCCGACGGCGAACTGGGATTTGGGGACCGCTCCGACTACTCGAATTTATAGGAAGAGTACTAATTGCATTCTTTGATAATCACTACTACTGATCGACCTGTTATAGGTCTGATTAACAGCCCTCAGAATACCCATTCTGAGGGTATTCTTCCCGGCAGTTCTACTTCCTGTTTAGCGCTTTCTATGACTATTTGCCCGTTTTTGGTACTTCGTACCTCAGGGGAAGAATGCAGGTACGCATGAACCGATTTGGATAGGGGGGTGTTCTGTTTTAAGTTCTCAGTTAATAAACTCTAACATAAATGACCGCTTTAGAAACCGTAAAAAACTACTACGACGCTTTTAATCGTCAGGATTGGGACGGAATGCTGGCCCTTGTAGATCCGGAAATCCGCCACGAGCCTAACCAGGGTGAGCCGCGTATTGGGATCGAAAAATTTACCGAATTTATGCGTAACATGGATGAAAGCTACGCCGAAACCCTGACGGATATGGTATTTATGACAGAGGCCAACGGCAACCGGGTTGCCGCCGAGTTTGTGGTGAACGGTACCTATAAGAAAGCTGAGGAAGGCTTACCTGCCGCGCATGGTCAGAAGTACGTGCTACCCGCAGCGGCGTTTCTGGAGGTAACTGCCGGTAAGATCAGTCGCGTAACTACCTACTATAACCTGACGCACTGGATTCAACTGGTTACGGAGTAATGGCGGTTTCCAAAGAATCACTCCATTATATAACCAAAGAAGGCAGGGCCATTGCAGAGTTATTTGACCCGCTGGCGGAGTTACGCATAGCAGTGTTCCGGGACTTTCCGTACCTGTACGAAGGCTCCGCCGAGTACGAAAAGACGTACCTGCAGACCTACGTAAAGTCGGAGCAGTCGATGTTGTTTGGAGTGTATGATGGAGCAAAGATGGTCGGGGCTACTACCTGTCTGCCACTTCGGGATGAAATGCCGGAGTTACAGGCCCCATTTATAGAATCAGGCTACGATCTGGACCGGATCATTTATTTTGGGGAGAGTCTGTTGCTACCTGAGTACCGGGGGCTGGGGTTGGGGCACCGTTTTTTCGATGAGCGCGAAGCCCACGCTCAGAGGCTGGCTCTCTACCGAACTACCTGTTTCTGTGCGGTAGAGCGGGACGAACATCATCCCGACCGACCGGTCAGCTACCGGAGCAACGACTCCTTCTGGCAGAAACGTGGCTACCGTAAGGTACCATCGCTGCAAGCTACCCTCGATTGGCCCGATATAGGCAAGTCGGAATCCACGCCCAAGACGATGACGTTCTGGCTGCGTGACCTGTAAATGTTGGTATTGTACCCGTTAAAGAGATATACGAGATGAAAGTAACGATTGCGGCAGCGCAATATCCTATAACTGAACATAAGACATTTGCCGACTGGCGTACCCATATCGAAGAGTGGGTGGCTGATGCGGCCCGGCAGCAGGCACAACTGGTGCTGTTTCCGGAGTACGGGTCCATGGAGCTGGTAAGTCTTTTTAATCCGGAGGTACAAACTGATTTGACCCGGCAGGTACGTGAGCTTGATTCGTTAAGACAGGATTTCTGCCAGGCGTTTGCTGATCTGGCCAGACAATATAACCTGATCATAGTGGCACCTACCTTGCCGGTGATCGAAGAGGGTAACCTGTTAAACCGTGCTTACGTGTTTTCTGCGAAGGGGATGGTAGGGTATCAGGATAAGTTTTTTATGACCCGCTTTGAAGACGAGGAGTGGGGGATCAACAGCGCCCCAAAGACGCTGACGTTGTTTGATGCGCCCTGGGGAAGCTTTGGTATTCAGATCTGCTTTGATGTGGAGTTTGCGCTGGGTTCGCAATGGCTGAGTGCAGCCGGGGCCTCGCTTATACTGGCTCCCAGTTGTACCGAATCCCTTCGCGGGTCTACACGGGTACACGTGGGAGCCCGGGCCCGGGCTCTCGAAAACCAAGCCTTCACCGTCGTATCCCAAACGATCGGCGTTGCTCCCTGGTCACCGGTCGTGGATGTCAACTACGGCTATGCAGCCTTCTATTGTACCCCCGATAAGGATATGCCCGAAGAAGGGATCATCAGTACCTATACGCCGCAGAAAGCGGGCTGGCTCGTGCAGACCCTGGACTTTACACAGATCGAGTCGGTACGTCAGGATGGGCAGGTATTTAACTTCAAGCACCACAGTCGACTGGCAGCCGGATTCGTAGATGAACCAGTCGAGGTCGTGAGGCGACAGGTATAGAAGTATATAGCATTACGGAGGCGGGACGACACAGTTGTCCCGCCTTTTTTCTTTCTGTATTAAGGTTCTGCAGTACATCACATTCTTCCACTAGCTACTCTTCCTTTGGCACGTCAATACTTCCTGTTTTTTAAAAACTACAGATACCAGATTAAACCTGTTTACGTTTTGTATGTCCAATTAGAGTAATTGCAAAATATAATGTAGGTTTTGTAATGAAGATCTATGTTTATATTATGCAGATTAAGTATATTTGAATGTAACCTCCTAACTGTATAATTGTAAGAATCATGAGTAATAATCCCTCCAATCCGTTGGATAAGCTGTTTGGGGCTATCCAGAATGTTAATGATGCATCCGAGAGAGTAGATCAGTACGTTAGAAAATCATTACCTCTATCGGAGATGGATAGTTTCCGTGAAAAATGCAAAACGCTGGACAGAGAAACTCTGCCCTGGTACCTTGAGTACTTCGAAGAACTGGAAATGTACGAACACTGTGCCGTAGTCAAAGAAACTATGGAGATGGCTTAGAAGCCTTCAATATATTTATAGGTTAAAAAGCAAAAGCCTATCCGTCAAAGCGGGTAGGCTTTTGCTTTCATAGCATTTACACATCTGGCTCTATAATGAGTTAGTAAGTAGCTTTTTGGAAATGATTTACGATCTATATTATTGACAGATGAATTAATTTGTAAACTACTGTCAGGCTGAGCGTACAGGGCCACCTGGCGGTTGAAGCCCTACTCGTCCTCGACCGCAGCGGGGGGCGCTCCGCCCGCTGCCGCTCCGCTCGGACTGGCACAAAGAAGCAGACTTTATAATTCAAATGAATAGGTTATAGGCTTGAATCCTGGTCTGAAAATACTCCTCTCTAAACCACTGGTAGCTATTTTGGTTGATATCACAGAGCTACCTTCGGTAAAATGACCAATATACAGGATTTAGGTATGGTGGGGGACAGACGTACCTGTGCCCTGATTGACAAAAAAGGCACCATCGTATGGTACTGCCCCCGACGCTTTGATGAACCTTCTTTATTCGCTTCGCTCCTGGATGCTGAAAAAGGGGGAGCCTGGCAACTGGAGCTGCCGGACATGGAATGTGAAAAGCGGACGTACCTGGAAGAAAGTGCCATCCTGCAGACCTTTTTTAAGGGTAAGGCCGGTCAGCTGGTACTGGAAGACTGGATGCCGCTGGTGAGTAGTTTTTATGGGATCTGCCGAAAACTCTCCGCGTCGCCGGTACCTTATACCATGCGCATCTATCCCAGGCCCAACTATGCCCGGCAGGCACCGCGGCTCGAAGGGGAAGGGACAACCCACGCTACCCTTGATTACGACTACCACTTCTACGCTTCGCATCCGATGGAGGTAGGCGATGGATCAGTTACCTGCCGGGTACCCGCCGGTGAGGAGGCTTGGTTTATATTCGCCGAAAAAGCCCTGGATCATCCGAAGGAGGTACTAGACCAGTCCCGGGAGCTTACCCTCGAGAACTGGCGTAGCATAGCCAGCCATGTTACCTACCGGGGACCTTACGAGGAGGAGGTACGTAAGTCGCTGCGCCAGCTCCGTATGCTTACCTATGTACAGAATGGCGGCGTCATTGCTGCGGCTACTACGTCACTACCCGAAGTGCTGGGCAGTAAACGTAACTACGACTACCGCTACGTATGGTTAAGAGATGCCGCTATGATTGTTAGCGCCCTGACGCGTGCCGGAAGCGACGGTGAAGAAGAACGCAAATTCCTGAGTTTTATATGCTCGGCTATGCATCGCATACCTGAGCCGGTAGTACCTATGCTTACCCTGGATGAGCAACCCGCCGGTACCGAGATAGAGCTCGATCTGGCGGGTTACCGCGACAGCCGTCCCGTTCGCTACGGGAATTGTGCCAATAATCAGCTGCAGCTGGATGCAAACAGTAATGTTATCTTGGCGGCCAAGCTAATCTATAACCATTTCGACACCCGAGAGCACTGGAGTACTGTTCAGAAACTAGCCAATTTTCTGGTCGAAAACTGGCAGCGACCTGATCATGGCCTATGGGAAGAAACGCGCCCCTTCCAGTATACCTCCAGCAAAGTAGTGGCATCAGTGTGTCTGAAGTACATTGCCGAGCAGTCGACGGATGCAGAGGAAAAGAAGCGCTGGCAGGATGCTTCCGAACGGATCAGACAGTATGTTGAAGAAAACTGTATGACCCCAGATGGAGCGTACGCGGTCTATGCGGGAAGTGATGATGTCGATGTGAGTGCTGTGCTATTCCCTATATGGGGTTTTATAGAGGCCGATACCCCCGCTATGCTGAAGACCGTCAAAAAGCTGGAAGAAGACTACTGCCAGAACCACCTCTACCGTCGTCACCTGGTTGATTTTGACTCACAGAAAGAAGGAGCTTTCCTGGCCGGGACTTTCTGGGTAGCGCAGTACTGGGTCATGCGAGGTGATCAGGAGAGAGTCCGGCAGATTATGGCTGCGGCTCTGCGCTTCATGAATGATGTGGGCATTATGCCGGAAGAGGGTGATCCCGTAACGGGCGAATGGCTCGGTAATCTTCCGCAGGCCTTTGTACACGCCTCACTGATAGGGGTGGTAGTTGACTATAAAAATTCTTTTTATAATAAATAACTACCGGATAAGTACGCTCAGTTTCATACCAAATGGCCAACCGACTATATTTTTTCAGAGCTCGCCACCTGCTGACGAATTTTTCTTTTTTACGGTATAGTAGATCGTCTGAACTTTGATTTTTCCGTTTTCAATCAGGAAGGAATCAGCACCATCCTCAATAGCTGTTTCCTTTGAATTTCCCGTCCAGTGCAGAAAGCAGACAGCCCCGTGGCACTGCTTGATTTTGTATTCATAGGTACCATCAGGCAGTTGTCGGGCCAGTAGAGCGGCGGCCTGCCTGACTCCATCATGACCATAAAAATTACCATAGTTAGTAAGCAGAACTTTATCCTCCGCCGCATTTCTTTGAAGGTCTTCTTCAAGCCTTTCTTCCTGTGCCAGCTTGAGGTGGTCCTCAAATACCTCATAGGAGTTGCGACTTTGCAATAGTCCATCTTCCATTGTGTAAGTGCCTGATTTATCTCCAAATTATCTTTCATCGGGTGCACAGAGGCACCATTGTTTTAACAGTAATAAGGTACAGGCTGTTCAATAATCTCTTCTGGCTACGTAGGCTGGAGATCTGCCGGTTAGGTAGCTCCGCTAATGGGCGCATCCCGCCTGTGGAGCCTGACTCTTTTTTTCTTCTGTTTACTTAGTAGGACAGTCTAGTGAGCTTAGAAACAGTGTTTTAGGGCTCTTATCTCTATGTCGAATTTAAATGTACACGTATGAAATTATCAACTATATATGCGCTTTTACTGGTGCTGGTCACAACTGTGGCTTGCGAGAAAGGCAAGGGCAAGCAAACTGAGCAGAATGGAGTGGCCCTGAGTGGTGGGTCAGAAATTTCCCAAAGCGACTTTAACTACCCCCAGGATGACGCCAGTAGTGTCATTAAGGAGTGGCTAGACTCTACCGGTATCAATCAGGACTTTCAGAAGATCAACGAGCAGCGCGTTGCTCCGGAGCTTTTTGCTTTTTATAGCAGTCGCGATTTTAGCCCCGCCTGGACCAAAGGCTCTGCAAAGGATTTATTGACTATAATTAATGAAATTGATCAGGAAGGGCTTAATCCGGATGCATTCCCGCACAACCAACTACGTAGCCTGATCGATAGCGCCAACAGCAAAGGGGCAGGCGCCGAAACCGGCGCCCGCATGGATGTGCTGCTATCGGCTACCTACCTCAAGCTGGCTGATATGATCGCTACCGGAAAGGTGAAGTCTGGTAAGCTATCTGATTCGTGGCATATAAAGCCTGAAAAACCGGACACCCTATTTACTCATCTTCAACAGGCTGTGCAGGGGCAGGTGGATGCTTCACTGGATAGCTTTAGACCAAGTCTGGCGCAGTACGACAAACTGCAGCAGCACCTGAAAACCTACCGCCGTATCATGGAAGAAGGAGGATGGCCTGCTATCGAGAAAGGGGGCGAGCTCTCGCTCGGCGATTCAAGCCAGCGGGTAGTCGCGATCCGCAAAAGGCTCCACATGACCGGTGACCTGACTACCGCCCCCGGGCAATGGCAGCGACCGGCCGTGTACGATTCATCTCTGATCAGTGCTGTGAACCGGTATCAGGCCCGCAACGGACTGGAGGTACAGCCCGAAATCACCAGCTCTATGGTGGAGGTAATGAATGTACCTGTCGAAACACGCCTCAAGCAGATCATGCTGAACCTGGACCGGATCCGCTGGTTCGCCTCCGGCGAAATGCCAAAGACGTATGTACTGGTGAATGTTCCGGAGTATAAGCTTCGGGTCGTGGAGAATGGCAATGAGATCAAACAGATGAAGGTAATAGTAGGTAAAGAAATGAACTCAACGCCGGTGTTCAGCGATATGATTGAACACGTCGAATTCTCCCCCTACTGGAATGTACCTAATAGCATCGCCAATGAGGAGTTGTGGCCCAAGATCAAGTCAAACCATAGCTACCTGAGCCGGAACCACTACGAAATCCTGGATGGCTGGGGACCCAATGCCGAGGTAGTCAGTCCTCGCAGGGTGAACTGGGGTAACTTGGATAGCTACCGCATCCGGCAAAAGCCCGGGCCCTGGAATGCACTGGGTAACGTGAAATTTATGTTCCCAAACGATTTTGCTATTTACCTGCACGATACTCCGTCTGATCATCTTTTTGAAAAAACGCACCGGGCGTACAGTCACGGGTGCATCCGGATCGAAGAGCCGGCCTGGTTTGCCGATTGGCTTTTCCCGCAGTTTAACCGCCAGCAGGTAGAGCAGAAAATGAGCAATCTGGAGCACGAGGTAGTAAAGCTGGATGAAAAGATACCGGTTTACATCTTCTACATGACAGCTTTTGAAGACAATAACGGGCAGGTAAACTTCCGGCAGGACATCTACGAACTGGATAAGCGCCTGACCTCGGAGTTTGATAGTGTACTCTAATAGAAGTAAAGTTGAGAAAGGGGGCTCCTGCACAGGAGCCCCTTTCCTTTTGCCTTAGCGGGAAAACTTATCAGGGTACAGCAGGTTAATAATTTGGCAGGCAGGCTCACCTAATAGTCCCTGCCACAACTGGTTGTTCACCTTTTACTATTGATCTATGCCTACCGCTCAACGTCTTACTAAACCCAAACTACTGCTGTTTGATGTCAACGAAACACTCCTGGATCTAAGTGAGATGAAGAGCCGAATGAACGAGACCATTGGCAATGAGTTCGCTTTTACGCACTGGTTTACACTGATGCTGCAGTACTCGCTGATCGATACCGTTACCAACCAGTACCACAGCTTCGGTGAGATCGGACACGCTACCTTCGAGATGGTAGAAGATATCTATGGAAATAAGATACCGGATGAGGAGGCGCAGGAGCTACTGGGCATGATCCGGCAGTTACCACCGCATCCGGATGTAGAGCCAGGGCTGACCATGCTCCGCGACGCTGGTTTTCAACTAGTTGCTCTTACCAATGGTGCCGACGAAGCCCTAGAGCAACAAATGGAATCATCCGGACTGGCCGGATACTTTGATTTTCTTTTCTCGGTTGATTCCGTCAAAAAGTACAAACCAGCTCCGGACCCCTACAGGTATGTGCTGAATGCGCTGGGTGCAAAGCCTTCCGAGGCCATGCTGATTGCCGCCCACGGCTGGGATATAACCGGAGCCGTACGAGCAGGATTGCAGGCTGGATTTATAGCCCGCTCGGGCAAGACCCTATATCCGCTGGCGCCTGAACCACAACTGGTTGGAGTCAGTCTGGTGGACCTGGCTGAAAAGCTCATTCGGCTATAAGGTACAGGAAGGAGGTAAACAAACCCAGGCACAGCTGGTTAAGAAAAAATGCTATACATATATCCACTAATCATATAAGAACAAATGATCACAGCAGAGGACAGATCCGTAATAGACGCCATGCGCGAAGACCGGAGTGAGGCCACAGAGAGTCGGCGTAAGATAGCGGCACTGGCCGCCACCGGACTGGTAGACTTTAGCTTTATATCCCTGTATCAGATGGGCTATATCAAGCACATGCCCGACCTGCCCGGGGAGCTATTCGACTCCGAAAAGGTTAATTCTTCCAAAGATGCCGTACTGCTGGGCATCCCAGATGGTCCTATCAGTCTGTTTATGTATGCAGCTACAATGCTGCTGGCTACGGCGGCTTCGCGTCGAACCCCTTACTCTAAGTATTTTGACCTCCTTATGGGAGGGATTGTACTGGGGCAGGCTGCCGGAGGGGCTCACTACCTCTACAACATGGTTAAGGTGCAGAAAAAGGTATGTCTATACTGCGTAGCAGGAGCCATGTTGAACTTCGCGGCCGTCAAGCCTCTATTTGATCTCTATAAGGCCAGAAAGTAAGCCACTACCGGATATCCGCGTAGAACCTTTTTAGCTTCTCGGGGGAGTAACCTACTCCCCACAAAAAACCTACGTACAGATAGATGGCATTGGCCCGCCAGAACCCCCACTTCGCCACTCGCCGGTCCGACGACTCCACGATGCGGTTGACCTGTCGTATCCGGCCGTACCGGACCAGCTTCAGCATCAGGTCGGCTTCTTCCATGATGGGAAGGCCGTCAGTATAGCCGCCACAGGCCATGAACTGCTCTCGACGACAAAATATCACCTGGTCACCAAACAGCAGCCGGGCCCCCTTAAAAAAGAACAGATGTGGCCGGAACAGAAGGGGGGCGTAGTAACTCTTGATATAGTTATGGAAGGACGTAATCCAACAGGTACGCAGGGGGCCGCGCATCAGGGATATAAAGCCCCCGGCGGCTGTACGGGTATCAGTCAGTGTCCGCCGGATTACCAGCAGGGCGTCGTCGGGTAGGGTAGTATCGGCGTGCAGGAAGCACAGGATGTCACCAGAGGCGGCCCGGGCACCCCGATTCATTTGGGTAGCACGACAGGCTACTTCTGATTGTACCAGTTTCAGGTAGGGCATTTCCGGCTGTTTTGCCATAACCCATTCCAGCGTACGGTCAGTACTCCCCCCGTCAGCCACAATCACTTCGTAAGGGGCGGGCGATAGCTGTCGTATCAGCCGCAACGTACGGGGCAGCGCCGTTTCTTCATTGAAGGTAGGGATTATAATAGAAACCGATATCACGGAGTATGGGCCGTTTGGTAGTACCTGATAAACTAAGTTCGGGTAGAAGGGTTATACTTACCTAACCTCATCCCTCAGTTCATGTTCAAATTTCTCCCGAATGTACTGTTAAAGCAACTCTACACCCGTAACAGTCTCCGAAATACAATCGATGGATTTTCTTTCTCCCTAAAAAACCGCCTGGCCGACGCCCGGTTTACGGGCTTGCAGCAGGCACTCATTGATGGCCGCGAGTACCCGGCCGAGGCGTTCACTCTGGAACCGGACGGAGGGGAGGAGGTACAGGTCAGTAGCATATCAGGAGAACATCCCCTGTCGTTCCCGCTGCGCCGGTCAGTGCTGGTGAGGGCCCTGGGTATGCAGCTACCGGAAGGAAAACATACCTTGGAAATAACGCTGTATACTGAGCCCTTTGGTACACTTACCCTCAAAGTGGAAGACGAGCTACAGACATCTGAGACTGAGTCGGAATCCACGGTGGGCATCCCCCGTGATGCGTTAGATGATTTTACACCGGAAGCTATCCGCCAGCGGCAGCGGTATATGCAGGAATTTACATCAACGGAGCCCAGACATCTTGCCAGTTACTCCTTTGAAGCCGGAGCCGTAAGAGGCAACTGTGAAAACTTCATCGGCGTAGCCCAGGTACCCATCGGACTGGCCGGTCCTCTGCTGGTGAAGGGTGAGTATGCGCGGGGGGAGTACCTGATCCCGATGGCTACGACGGAAGGTACCCTGGTGGCCTCCTACAACCGGGGCATGAAGCTGATCAACAAGAGTGGGGGAGTAACCTGTACCATTCAGGATGAGGGCATGCAGCGGGCTCCGGTGTTCCAACTGGCTAATGCCCGTGCCGCCCGTGATTTTGTGAGGTGGATAGAGGAGCACCAGGCCGAGCTCCGGTTTGAGGCGGAGATTACATCCAACTACGCCAGGCTCATCTATGTAGACAGCTATCTCAACGGGCGGCTGGCTTTTCTGCGGTTTGGGTACACGACCGGCGATGCCGCCGGACAGAACATGGTCAGTAAGGCTACGCTGTCAGCCTGCAACTGGATACTGCAGCACTACGAAGGCATCGAGCATTTCTATCTGGAGTCCAACATGGCTACGGATAAAAAGCCCTCGCAGATCAATATCCTGAAAACAAGGGGGAAACGGGTAACGGCTGAGATCCTGATTCCGCGCGACCTGCTGGTACGGGAGTTGCAGGTCGAGCCCGAAACACTGGATCGTCACGCCCGCATCGGCCACGTAGGATCGTTGCTGTCGGGTACCAATAACAACGGTCTTCATTCGGTCAATGGACTGGCGGCCTTATTTATCGCTACGGGACAGGATGTCGCCTGTCTGGCCGAGTCATCGGCGGCCATTACCTACTCTGAGATTACGCCGGTAGGGAATCTGTACGCCTCCGTGACGCTGCCATCCCTGGTCGTGGGTACCTACGGGGGAGGTACCGGCCTGCCCACCCAGCGCGAATGCCTCGAGCTGATGGGCTGCTACGGTGCCGGAGGAGTCAACAAACTGGCTGAGATCATGGCCGGGGTAGTGATAGCGGGTGAACTGTCACTGGCCGCCGCTATCTCATCGCTTGACTGGGTGTCTAGTCACGAAGCCAGTCGCAAACAAAATGAAAATTAGGTGGTACTACTAATAAAACACGTTGAACAATGGTAAAGTACCTGGATACAGATAAAAAAGACCTGGTGGCCGTAGTCGTATCGGGCACCCTGGAAAAAGAAGACTACACCCAGCTGATTCCCCATGTAGAAGCAAAGATCCGTCAGTACGGGAAGATAAACCTGTACTGGGAAATGAATGGTTTTGAAGGCTGGAATATGGCCAGCGCCCTGCAGGACCTGAAACTGGATATCAAGCACGCCAATGATTTCAGGCGTGTAGCGATGGTCGGCGCTAAGAAATGGGAAGACTGGCTCACCCAACTCATGAAGCCATTCAGCGATGCCGAGGTAAAGTTCTTCGACCCTGAAGAACGTGAGCTGGCCATGGTCTGGGTACAGGAATAGTACCTGGAAGTGGAATTAAAAGCAGAGGCCGGTTCAGCATGCTGAACCGGCCTCTGTATTAGATTAGATAGGTAAGTAGATCTGGTATAGTATCGGTATCGTTAGGAAGAGAGCCTTCCATCAGGCAAAAATGCTGGGATTGGTGAAGTCCCCTGATTGCCAACATACGTCGCGCCGACGCAGCGACTGGACTATCCGGATGATTTCTTCGGCCTGTTTTCCCTGCTCCCCGATGCTGGCCTGGTTGTAGTCCTGCTGACGGGCAGGTTCCCACTCAAACAGTTCCGTTTTGGCATCGTAGATACCGATGGGTGTACGTTCCTCGTCGGTGGTCAGACTTTCCAGTTGAGCCAGCGCCTGTTGAAAGGTGGCGCAGCCCATATGATGGTACTGGTCATGACGCTGGTAGAGTACCGAAAACCGGTTCTTATCCCCGTTAGATTCCAGTAGCTGGCGTTGTTTTGCCTCAACTGTTATCGTTGTCGGTGTCATATGGGTAATGTTTTTATCTACCGATGAAGACAACAGAGGCAGACAGTTGTCGCCGTATGGTGTCAGTTGGCGGTTAATAGACTCGAACACCCGGGCGTGTTTATTTATATAGACGAAAAAATACTTCCTGATGGTCCGGCTAAGTCCCCTGCGAGCCACTTTGCCTGCATATATTTGAATCAGTTCCATAAGCTTTTTATTTAAAGGGATCTCGAGCCAGTCAACCTCCACAAGAGATTGAATAAGGCGGCTGCTTGGGTGTATTTATTAAAATAATACAAGTAGTAGTTGCTGATGAGCAACCGATGTAGCAGCCTGATTTATCTGGACTTCTGATCTTTCTTATTCTTTGTTGGTGTTAAAATAATACAATTAGTAAAGTAAATAGTCCGATACTTGTTCTTACTGCTTCTATCTAATCATTAAGTTTAACGGCCTTTGTAAAGCTATGGTTTATAATAAGTTAGCATATTTGGGGGCAGGGGGCTATATTCTTTATATGACACCGCGTATATCTTTATATAGTACTAGAATGAGTAACGGGAGTACCCGTATGTGGGGTCAGTAAAAAGAGTTGGCTTAGATGGAGAAGTGGTGCTGGTACTTATATGTTACAATAGAAAAGTTATATAGTTATATTAGGTTTGTCATTCCTAATGTGTTTACTAACTGGCACAAAAAACACCCTACTCCTTCGTGGAGTAGGGTGTCAATAACAGCTCTTATAGGTTGCTTTACTTTTGAAAGCCGCGCTTCCGCATCAGTGCATCTACTTTTGCGTCGCGTCCGCGGAAGGAGCGGTATCCTTCCGCCGGATCGATGGTATTACCAATGGAGAACACATGCTTTCGTAGCCCCTCTGCTACCTCCTTATCGTAAGGGCCACCGGCTTCCGTAAAAGCACCAAAGGCATCGGCTGTCAGTACATCCGACCACAGATAGCTGTAATAGCCGGCCGAGTAGCTGTCACTGCTGAATATGTGCAGGAACTGCGGCGTACGGTGACGCATCACCAATTCGTTAGGCATCCCCAGTGCCGTCAGGGTTTCCCGCTCAAACTGGTCCGGATCTATCTTTTTATCGCCCGCCAGGTGCAGCTTCATATCTACCAGCGCACTGGACAGGTATTCCGTTGTAGCAAAGCCCTGGTTGAAGGTAGAAGCCCGCTCGATCCGCTCGACCAGCTCCTTAGGTATAGGCTTACCGGTTTGGTAATGTACCGCGAAGCGCTGTAGTACCTCCGGTGTCGATAACCAGTGCTCGAGTAGCTGCGAGGGGAACTCCACGTAGTCGCGAACCACGGCCGTACCGGCCAGTGATGGGTAGGTAACATTGGACGAAAGTCCGTGCAGCGCATGCCCAAATTCATGGAACAGCGTAGTGGCATCATCCCACGATATCAGTACCGGTTCGCCTTCTTTGCCCTTCACAAAGTTAGAGTTGTTGGATACGATGGTCGTTTCGTCACCATCCAGGCGCTGCTGCCGGCGGTAGGCGTTCATCCAGGCTCCCGAGCGCTTGCCCGGCCGGGCGTAAGGATCAAAGTACCATAGGCCTACGTGCTTGCCGGTTTCTCTATTGGTTACTTCCCACACCTTTACATCCGGATGGTACACTGGTACATTTGTTACGGGCTTGAAGTTAAATCCAAACAACTCACCGGCTACCCAGAACATCCCCTCCCGGAGCTTGTCCAGTTGCAGATACTGCTTTACCTCGTTCTGATCCAGATCGTACTTGTCTTTACGGACCTTCTCGGAGTAGTAGCGGTAGTCCCAGGGCTCTATCTTGATGTTAGCTCCCTCTTTGTTAGCGAGTGCCTGCATATCGGCTACTTCCTCACGTACCCGCGCTACGGCCGGTTTCCATACGGCTTCCATCAGTTCCAGAGCACGCTCCGGTGTTTTGGCCATGGTATTGTCGAGCCGCCAGTGGGCGTGGGTAGGGTAGCCCAGCAGCTTGGCCCGCTCGGCCCGGAGCTGTAGTATTTCGGTAATAATGGCGTTGTTGTCCTGCTGCCCGCCATTATCGCCCCGGTTTACAAACATCCGCCACGCTTTTTCGCGCAGTTGCCGGTTGTCCGCGTAAGTCAGGAAAGGATCTACCGATGAGCGCGTATTAGTGATGACCCAGGCATTGGGCTTTTTGCGTGACTCGGCTGCCGCATCCGCAGCCTGCCGGAGCGACTGGGGGAGTCCGGCCAGATCGGCCTCGTTCTCAATCACCAGTACCTGGTCGGTTTCGTCGGCGAGTACATTCTGGCTAAACTGGGTAAATAGTCCCGCCAGTTTCTGGTTGATCTCTGACAAACGTGCCTTGGCTGCATCGTCCAGTTTGGCGCCGGACCGTACGAAGTTATTGTAGTACACCCAGGCCAGGCGCTGCTGCTCCGGCGTAAGGTCTTTCTTTTGGGGTGAATTATAAACCGCTTCTATCCGATTGAAAAGAGCCTTGTTCTGCGTTATTTTATCAGAAAAAGCCGCCATACGCGGAGCCATTTCCCGCTGCACCGCCTGAAACTCCGGGCTATTCATCGTCGAACTCCAGACTCCGTATACTGTCTGTACCCGGTCGAGAGTCTGGCCGGCCCGCTCCAGGGCAGCTATGGTGTTTTCAAAAGTGGGCGCCTGCTTATTGGTGGCTATACGCTCGATGTCGGCCAGGTTTTCTTCCATGCCCGCCTCCAGGGTTGGCTTGAAGTCAGAGACTTTGACCTGATCAAAAGGAGGAACGCCACCATACGGCCCTTTCCATTCGGCCAGCAGTGGATTCTGAGTGGTAGTAGCTGATTGTGTTGTAGAGGTGGTACTGGTACTTGAGGTACTCATGGTATTGCTGGGTTTGGCACAATGTGTTAGGGTTAATACAGTAATGACGGGTACGGCCAGTACCTTGCCATAATAGGTGAATCTATTGCTCATAATAACTCTTCTTTAGTGATAAAATCCTGTCAGGACATCCTGTTGGGACAATCCTGTCAGGCTGACTATTTTCAACGTGCAAGGTACCTAAATAGTTATAACAGGCAGGCCTCACGGCCTACCGTTGTGCCGACAGACTATCAGGTAGCTACTTCCATATTTTGGTTAGTCCTTCCTCTTTCCCGAACAGCGGATCAGTGGCAGGTACGGGTAGGGCTGCGATGGTATCATCGGCCTTGGGACGTTCGCCCGGTTCACCCTTCATCAGATCCCAGTCACGACCCTCGGGATAAGCCCCCACAATACTCAGGTCCTCACACTTTATATTCTTATGCCCAACACCGGCCGGGATCACGATTACATCGCCCGCCTGTACTTCCAACACTTCGCCCCCTTCACCACCCAGGTGCAGCTGCGCTGAACCCTGGTACAAGCCCAGTACTTCGTGGGTGGTACTGTGGTAGTGGTGAAAGTCATACACGCCATTCCGCCAGGAGTTGGTCCAGTTATTGGCCGCGAAGGTTTTTTCCAGCCAGGCCGCGCCTTCCTCATTTCGTTCAGCAAAGGCATTGCGGTACAGTAGCAGGGGAAGCGAGCTGTTGGGGATGCTGCCGTCGTCTTTGAAGTACAGGGTTTCAGGGGTCATGGGAGAAGTGGCAATGGTTTCAGTATAGAAACCCAAAATAGGAGCCAGGGTTACGTACTATTTAAATTTGTATAGTTGATATGAAACAATCGCTTCCCCGGAAGGCTTAACTAGTTAAGGGGATTCGTAATTGATTATTCAACTGCGTTTTAGCGTCAAACTAATGATCAGCCTTTCCCCAGCCATCGAACCTGTGACCTGTAGGTACTGATGCCAGTGCTAAGGCTGTCGGGTAGGATGTACTAGTGCCTGTTTAGCCATGATACCTACCACTCCTCTTTATTTATTTGTAATGCCCACGGTAATGATAAAGCCTGTATGATGAAAGCTAAAAATAAAACCGCGGAATATAATTTTATGGATGGTGGGGGAGAGATGGGACAACTCACCCGGCAGCATGACTGGTCTGCTACCCCGCTCGGCACTCCTGATCAATGGCCTTCTAGTTTACGTACTACCATTAGTATCATTCTCAATTCAAGGCACCCCATGTTTCTGTGGTGGGGCTCGGAACTGATCCAGTTTTATAACGATGCCTACCGCCCCAGCCTGGGTAACGAAGGCAAGCACCCAACGGCCCTAGGGCAGCGTGGCGAAGACTGCTGGCCTGAAATATGGCTGGTCATCAAACCCCTCATTGATCAGGTACTGGCCGGGGGAGAAGCTACCTGGAGCGAAGACCAGCTCATACCTATCTACCGCAATGGCCATATGGAGGATGTCTACTGGACGTTTGGGTACAGTCCGGTTAAGGATGAGTCGGGGCAGGTGGGAGGAGTACTGGGAATATGTACCGAAACAACCCAAAAGATACAGCAATTCAGGCAGCTGCAGTTCTCGGAACAACGCCTTCAGAACCTGGTGCAGGAGACATCAGTAGGTACGGTGGTGTTGATTGGAGAGGAAATGCGGGTAGAGGTCGTGAATGACTCGTATGCCCAACTGATCGGCCGGCAGGTGGATGAACTTCTGAGTAAGCCTATTTTTGACGTAATACCCGAAGCAGAAGAACCTTTTCGGGCTATAATTAAGAGTGTAATGTTTACGGGGGAGCCGCTTTACCTGTACGATCAACTCTTCTCTGTCCATGTAGGTACAGGCCAGAAGGTAGGTTTCCTGAACCTGATCTACCAGCCTTACCGGGAGCTGAACGGTACAATAAGTGGGATTACAGTACTCTGCCAGGATGTAACCGAGCAGGTACTGGCCCGCCAGCGGCTGGCCGAGAGCGAAGCCCGGTTTCGCAGTATAGTAGAGGAAGCGCCCGTGGCTACCTGTCTGTTTGTGGGGCGGGATATGACTGTGCTGGTGGCCAACGAAATGATGCTCAACTATTGGGGGAAAGGCCACTCCGTAATCGGAAAGCCACTCAAAGAGGCCGTTCCGGAGCTGGAAGGTCAACCCTTCCTGGGGATTCTGGATGATGTATATACGACTGGTCAGACCTATGAAGCCAGGAATGCCAGAGCTGCGCTGGAAGTGGACGGTGTAGTGGGTATATACTACTATAATTTTACGTACAAACCTCTCTTTAATGCATCTGGTGAGGTCTATGCCATTATGGATATGGCCGTGGATGTAACGAAGGAGGTATTGGCTCAGCAACAGGTGCAGGAAGCTCAGGAACTATTCCATGGCGCCATAGAACTGGCCGAACTAGGTACCTGGCAACTTAATTTATCTAGTGGATTGCTGGAATTCTCAGATCGGCTTAGAGGGTGGTTTGGTATCCGGCCGGGCGAAACCATTACCAAAGAGCGCGCCTTAGCGCCCATTCGCGAAACCGACCGGTCCCTGGTAAATGCGGCAGTACGTCGCGTAACTGTGCCCGGTCTGCCAGGCTCTCAGGAGGTCGAGTTCACAGTAGACCCTGGTCCGTTGGGCCGGGAGCGGGTCCTGAAGGCGCAGGGGCGAGCATATTTTAGCCCCGATGGGAAACCAAGCAGGGCGATAGGTACGGTGCAGGATGTAACCGAGCAGCGTAAGCAGGAGCTGGCCCTGATGCAACAGGTACAGGAGCGGACCCGCGAACTGGCTGAAGCCAACAGGCAACTAACCGAGGCAAATAGTTTTCTCATCCGATCTAACGAACACCTGCAGACATTTGCTTACGTCGCCTCGCATGATCTACAGGAACCTCTTCGGAAGATTCAGCAGTTTGGCGACCTTCTTAAAACTCGTTTTACTACGAAAACAGGGGATGAACTGATGTACCTGGAACGGATGCAGCATGCGGCTCACCGTATGTCGGCACTGATTCAGGACCTACTGAATTTCTCGTATGTCTCTTCTCAAAGTAAAGGTCATGTTGCTGTTTCGCTTACGAAAGTAGTTGGTTCCGTGCTGGTGGATCTGGAAGTGCTTATTGAGGAAAGCGAGGGTACCGTGCATGTGGATGCTCTGCCTACCATCGAGGGAGATGCTTCACAACTGGGGCAGCTCTTTCAGAACTTACTAAACAATGCACTTAAGTTCAGGCATAGCCACACGAAGCCCTTTGTTTCCATAAGGGCCAGTGAAGTACCCGCAGATCAGCTACCTAATAGGGTGACTCCGTGTCGTCAGGCAGCTATGTACCACCGGATTGATGTACAGGATAATGGTATCGGCTTTGACGAAAAGTACCTGAATCGCATTTTCCAGTTATTTCAAAGGCTCCACGGCCGGAGTGAGTTTGCCGGAACCGGTATAGGGCTCGCTATTTGTGAAAGGGTAGTGACCAATCACGGCGGCGCTATCACCGCCAGTAGTCAGATGGGTGAGGGAGCTACTTTTACCATCTTTCTGCCCCAGTAATCGATTGAGTATATATACAGCGTGCCTGCACTTGTTGAGTATGGCTGTGCATATACCTTTTTTGCTGTCGTTGGTGTTTTTACCAACGATACCTCAAACCCAAAGAAATTCCCGCCGCCAAAGCCGTTGACCCTACCCCCGATACCGCAACTATGAAAGTCGGGGAAATGAGTAATGAAATCCCTTTTAAACGTATCTGGACATTGCCGCTGCCTGATGCCGAGTAGTGGAAAGATTCGCTGTTGAAAAAAGAAGAACTACAGGAAATTATTGTCTGAAAATTGGGGTACATACACATAGGCCAAAAAGCAACTAGGTAGCCCTTGGGCAGGTATGTGTACAGCCAAGGTATGCCTTTTCTGGCAGTACATATACCTCTTACCGTTCGACAGGTACCCCTGCATCAGTCAGTTAACCCCAGTTCCCGCCGAACCGCCTGGTAGTCCTTCCAGTCTACGCTTTTGAGCCTACCTGTAGTCGTGTTGGGAGGAATCACGATCCACCGGAACTCCAGGTCAAAGTCAATCGGCTGACGGCGCGGCTGAAAGAACGTTAAATCGAAGTTGATCGTGCTCCGGCCGCCATTGACCTGCATAAAGTACCCCAGCGACATCTCTTCATTAACTGTAGGCAGGGAAAACACCACGTTGTCGCGGCCGGCGTTACGGTAGTAGGCCATTACCAGCCCCCTGTCCAGTACTGCCTGCGTAATAGTTGCATCTTCACGGCTCACTACGTAGTAGGTTGAATCCTGATTACTGATCCATACCGAGTCAGGAACCCTCATCCAGTTCGAAGCCATAAGATTGGCAGTACCCGCCGGTCCGGCTGGCCCCTGTGTACCCTGCGTTCCCTGTGGACCAGCGGGGCCCTGCGGACCTACATCTCCCTGTGGGCCTTTACAGGCTACCGGTATAGCCATGAGTGCCACTACTATACTAAGCATAGTGAAGGCAATGCGTAATAATTTTTTCATCTGAAAGTTAGGTTAAAATTGGGAAGCAAAACGGGAAGTAATACAGTCATTGATTGACTGGTGCAGGTATAGGAACCCCTACTCACCTTCAGAAAGACCCTGGAAAGTGAGAGCGAAAGCATACTAATAGCTAGTAAGAATTAACTAGCTGAACTTCAGTGTGATATGGTGTAAATATATCAAAATTTGCTTTTATGTTTCAAAAGAAATATGTAATTTTTACCAAGTTTTCTGCCTCTCATTTTTCGCTTCAAGCCGGTACTTTTTCCATCCTATAACTACAGACTACTATGAAAACATCTGTACCGCTTCTGTACGTCTGCTTACTTATGTCACTAAAAGTGGCTGCGCAGACACCTGAAATAACCCGCGGGCCATATCTGCAAATGGCCTATTCGTATTCTGCTCCCGGTAATCCTAATTTTGTTCGCGCTTCCGTCACCATCTGCTGGAGTACCAATATTCCCACTATTGGGCGGGTGGCTTACTCCTCTGAGCCCGAGTATGAATTACTGGGTGGAGTAGTAGGAACGCCTGTTGTGGATGAAACCTCCGCCACTACTGAACACAAGATCACGCTGAACGACCTGAGGGTAGATTGGCAGTACCGTTACTACATAGGTACAGCATATGACAATGCCAATCCAACGGCCGGGACACTGATTCTGGAAAAATCACCGGATCATTTTTTTAGGACGCCACCAGCGCCGGGCGTGAAAAAAAAGACGAAGATGTGGGTGCTGGGTGACTTTGGTGCTTACGGAGCTAACGAGCACAATACCTGGCAGGATAATGTCATACAGGGCATGAAGAACTACATGGCTAGCCAACAAACCGGACCCATGGATATGTGGCTGTGGCTGGGTGACAATGCGTATGAACAAGGAAGGAAAGAACAGTATCAGGACAAAATTTTTGACAAAGTAAGAGGCCGGTACGACTGGATATTTCGTCAAACGCCTTTTTATGGTACACCTGGTAACCATGATTACTACGATGGTGATTATAATAATGGGTTGCACCATACTATCACAAGAGATTCAATTATCAGGGTACAGAAAAAGATTCATTACTATGACGTAGTAACTAACTTCACCAATGGAGAAGGAGGAGGAGAGCCTTCTGGTACGGAAGAATACTACTCCTATGATTACAGCAACATCCACTTTATCAGCCTGGATACCTATGGGTTAGAGAAAAAAGGGGATGATGAATACACCAGACTTGCTGCTCATACCCGACAATACAAGTGGCTCGAGCGCGACTTAAAAAAGGCACAGGCTAATCCTGCCATCAACTGGATCATTGTATATACCCACATGCCTCCTTACTCGGGTGGGTCTCATGATTCCAATACTTCTATTGATTTGATTCCTGTCCGGAAAAATCTGGTCCCCCTGCTGGACAAATACAAGGTAGACCTGGTGCTGGCCGGCCACAGCCATGATTACCAGCGTACTCGGCTCATGAGAGACCATTATGATGTGTCTACGACATTCAACGCAGCCACCCACCTGCCGGCAATTGGTAGCAATGCCCGCGGCAGTGGTAAGTACGACGGCTCGACCAATTCCTGCTTTTACTACAAAACCAGTGCAGCCACCCAGAATGAAGGCATTGTGTACGCGGTGGCAGGGGCAGGCGGAAAGCCCTGGGGCAATACGGATAGCTGGGACCAATCAATAGTTTGCCCAACAGAGGCTTATTGTGAGGATAAAACGATTGCAGTCCGGACCAACCAGGGAGGGTCCATGTACATAGAGGTGGAAAATAAGAAATTGATCGCCCGCTATATCGGCACCAGTGGGCAGGTCCTGGACCAGTTTGTGATTTACAAAGACCTGGAAAGCTTTACGATACCTTATAGCGATGGTACTACCCGCACCGCGACCTGCGAGTGTACCGAAAATGTGAACGACGTTAACAGCTTCACCCACTACACGGATAATAACGGAAATCTGCTTTTATCCATCAAGAAATATGGAATCAACATAGGAAAAGCCGGTGTAGCACCGTTTGAGGTAAAACTGGGAGGAGCACGGGGACCGACCAACGTAGGTGCTTTCTACCCCGACAACTACGTACATGGTGACCGGACCCGATCATTCAGTTCTGGATGGCGCGTCATGAATAGGTACTGGACTGTAAAACCTGCTCCTGAACTGACCGGAAACCAGCAGGTCGTTGTCCGTCATTATTATACACAGGATGATCTGAATACGGTACGGCACAACCCTGACGACAATAGTTATGATCAGGTATACCATGAGAATCTTAAATTCTACAAAATAAATAGCCTTAATACAGCCTATACCATTGACCCTCAAAGTGGCAGTCACAACACGTTACCTGCGGCAACAACTCCTTCAAAAAATGGAATTTGGCTTTACGATGGCTTTGTACACAATTTTGGCTCCACAAGATCAATAGATGATTATCAGGCTACGCTTTCAGAATTTAAGTGGAAAAGCGGCTTTGGTGATAAAGTCTTCTACTACACCTATAACAATGAGCCTTATTATGGGGAGTTTGTGATAAGTAAACTGGCCGGTGGAGGAGGTATCGGGGGACAGGTCAATGGAGTAAATCCGCAGGGTACAAAGGTAGTACTATCAGCTGGTGAAAAGTGGAGCTACTTCGCCAGAGGATCTGAACCCGCTAATGAGGACGTACTATTCAGTTGGAAAGGAGGCGAATATGTTAACGGCGGAATTACTTATCCAGATGTGTACGATCAATATGCAAAGTGGCCAACAGGAATTGCTCCATTAGGATTCTCCCCTAACCAGTCAGATGGAGAGCGTTGGGTAATTCCATCCTGCGAGGCAGAACTGGGTTGTTATAGTGTCAACTCAGATAAGGCCTATGTCGATTCTGATTGCATGACTGGCTCATGCAACAATCGCTGGACTACCTACTATTTCCGGAAAGTACTCGACTCGCAAGGATGGTATAGCTCTCTCCATAAGTCAATTATCATCAACTATAAGCGGGATGACGGCATACTCATCTATGTAAATGGAAAGGAGGTGTTGCCTCGGGATCCGAACATGCCTACCGGGACTATAACAAATTCAACTCTTGCAAAGAATGCGGCTGAAGAACGTCAATGGAATACTATAATTATCCCTAATGATGGTACCTACTTTCGTCCATACTACAGAAGTACCATTGCGGTAGAGTTGCACCAAAATAGTTTAACAAGTTCAGATGCTATATTTGATATGGAGATTATCCTCAGCCCAGATGCAGCTCCCACCACTGCCCGTGTTGCGGCTTTAGAAGAGGAGGAGGTACATACTAAAGAACTTGTAGCACTTTACCCGAATCCAGTAACCAATGGAAAAGTGTATTTCTCGGAACCCGTCCCTTACGAAACAGTGCGGATTACGGATGCCCGGGGCGTTGTGTTGCGGTACCTGTCGGAGCCGGGCATTCTAAAGGAACTGGAAATCTCACCCCTGCCCGCTGGTACCTTTATTTTGAGTAGCCAGTATAAGGGCAAAGTAAGCCACTATAAGATTGTTAAAAATAAGTAAGCTACCCTTTTCAGAGCAGGTAAGCATAGGTGGTGCCAGAGAGGCTACTGTTCTACACTTACCTGCTCTTTTTTGCCGGTTCCGTTTTCTCCAGTTTTTTTAGAATAAGGTACTTGGTCGGGAGGTAATACAGCTGGAAAGTAGTTATTTCGGGCTCTTAAATTTTAACCAATTACTATCTATGATCAGCGCAAACGAATACTTCGGTGGTTCCGTAAAATCATTAGGCTACCAGACCGCAGCCGGCAAATCTACAGTAGGTGTTATTAACGAGGGCGAATACGAATTTGGTACCTCTCAGCATGAAATCATGACCATCGTGGAAGGCGAGCTCAATGTACAGCTTCCTGGCTCTGAGGATTTTCAGCTATACGGTCAGGGACAAACTTTTGAGGTACCGGCTAACGCCTCCTTCAAAGTACAGGCCAGCGGGCCGGTGTCGTACCTTTGTCAGTACCGGTAACAAGGTCCGCGCGGCGGCCGCCAGTGACTACTATTTAGTGAGCAGTTTTCGAAGTACTGATTTACTTGTGAATAATTGATCTTGAAGTAGTGGAAGTGAGTCCCAGAGGAGCCGAGCCTTAGTAGAAGTAGCTATGAAGTGAATACAGAGCTCCATGGGAGCGGCACTTTCTGTTGCGGCGGATTATCATTGTTCTGTACCAGGTGTGATAACTTGTTTCCCTGATTCGGGTTATTAGGTTAAAAAGATCGACACTTATCTCCTGTATGGTACTCAAAGAAGAACTATTACCGCTGCTGGACGAGCTGTGGTACCCGAGTGAATCGGACGAACCCATTGAATTTATCCATGTAGATGCGGCCGATGTTACACTACCACTTACCCCTGATTCACTGGTCAAACTCTTATCCCTGGACCCGGGAGGACGTATTGTCGAGAAAGAGCCGTTTAAGTTTTGGGATGGTGTTACTACCCTGCAGGACTGGTACGACGAAACAGAAACCGAACGCACCAAGCGATTTATACGCCTGAAAGAAATACTCGATAACCGGCTCACGGGTCAGCAGTACTTTGAGGTGGGTGAAATAGAGGTGGATGCGTACCTGATCGGGGCCCGATCGGAAGGAGAACTGGCGGGAATTAAAACCATGATTGTACGAACATGAAGAAGTTACTAGCCCTGGCCCTGCTTTCGTGGGCAGCTGTCGGATGTAGAACCCTGGCGGTACTACCGGAGGCCAAAAGCGTTCACCTGAGTATGGGCAATCCATCGGATGCCCGGGCGGATACCAATCAGGCCAACAACTACCTGATGCTCAAGAACCAGTACGCGCTGTCGTACAACCGCGCTAAGGGACACGCCAACTGGGTAGCCTGGGAGTTGTCGCCTGAGTGGCTGGGCGGCAGCGACCGTCAGGATAACTTCCGACCTGATCCCGAGCTACCGGCGGGCTGGTATAAAGTAGTACCTTCGGACTATACCAACACGGGTTTTGACCGGGGGCACCTGTGTCCTTCAGCTGATCGTACCAGTTCTGACGCCAATAATGTGGCTACCTTTCTGATGACCAACATTATACCCCAGGCGCCTGAGCTTAATCGGGAGGCATGGGCGCGGCTGGAAGACTACTGCCGGACCCTGGTTCAGAACGGGAGCCGACTCTTTATCGTAGCGGGTACCTACGGAACCGGCGGTGAAGGTAGCAAGGGGAACCAGACCAGCCTGAAAGACCGTATACAGGTACCCGCTCGTAACTGGAAGGTTATCGTGGTATTACCTCAGGGGGCCACCCGCGAACAGATTACAGTCGAAACACCGGTCATAGCCGTAGATTTCCCCAACCGTACTTCTCAGGTTGATAATCAGAGCTGGCAAAGCTTTATAACTACCCCCGGTGCTATCGAACAAGCCGCCGGCGTCCGGTTCTTTTCGTACCTGCCCGCCCGGGTGAGGGATGCTCTGCGTCAGTCCCGCTTCAATCCGGATACTTCTCCGCTGCTGGGAACGGGGAGTAGGTAGTTGTGAATGAGTGAATGATAGAATTATTGAATTTAATTATACTCCACCTCTCTCATTCACTCATAAACTTTCAACTCATAGACTCATGAACTCCCAGGCGCTGTGGTAGGCGTTTCTTTGTTCGGCGTAGGTGATGAAGTCGGTGTAGAAGGGGAGCGATGATAAGGTGGCGCTGTCGCCAATCACTACCAGCTTTTTCTTCGCCCGGGTCATAGCCACATTCATCCGGCGGATGTCTGACAGGAAGCCGATCTCTCCCTCAGAGTTGCTGCGGGTCATGCTGATGTACACCACATCCCGCTCCTGTCCCTGAAAGCTGTCAATGGTATTAACTGATATTTTGTCGCCGTACTGACGCAGGTCCGGTGCGTGTTCCAGTTGCTCTTTCAGGATAGCGACCTGCTTGGAGTAGGGAGAAATGATGGCAAATGTGGGGAAGTTATCAGTATCATACTTTTTACCACTGTTCAATTCTTCCACCAGACCATACAAATGACGGATAAGGAAAGCCGCTTCTTCGGGATTGGTACTACTGGTACCATCCAGTTGTTCATTAAATCCACAACCGGCCGTATCTATAAAAGCCAGCGGAGCAGCGTCAGGAAAAAGCGTATGGCGTGCCACTGATGGATGCGCCTGCAGTTTATCCTGATAAAATACTTTGGAAGAATAGCCCATGATCGCTTCATTCATGCGGTACTGTTCTTCCAGCAGTACCACGGCCTCTGGGTGCTGCACTACGCTCTTTTCAAGCAGGGTAGTACTCAGTCCCCCTTTGGCTGCTTCCACGGATTTAATGGTCGGAGAGAGCTGGAAGTGGTCACCCGCCATCACTAGTTTCCGAGCCTTCAGAATGGGTATCCAACAGGCTGGTTCCAGTGCCTGGCCAGCCTCGTCTATGACTACGGTATGGTAGGTCAGGTGGCGAACGGTGTAGTGGTTGGCGCCCACCAGCGTAGCCGTAATTACCTGTGCCTTGCCGATTAAGTCATCCATGATGTAGCGCTCCAGCTGGTCCACCTCCTTCATGATCTTGTGGGCTTCGTCAAATAGCGCCTTGCGCTGGTCCCGCTCGGCTTTACCGAAGCTGCGCTTGTACTTGTGGGCCATGTTCTTATATTCATTGGCCTGCTTTTTCAGCGTTTTGATCTCCTTCATGCGCGGATGTTCGGCCATGCGGTTGTCAAGTGTCAATGCCATCAGCCGCTCCGATACCCGCGCCGGATTGCCCACCCGCAGTACATTCAGCCCCACATCTGACAGCTTCTCACTCAGCAGGTCCACGGCCGTGTTACTGGGCGCAACGACCAGGATCTGCTTGTGCTCCTGCTTGTGCAGGGCTTTGATGGCCTGTACCAGCGTGGTAGTCTTGCCCGTACCCGGAGGACCGTGTACGATAGCCAGCTCGTTAGCTGCCAGTATCTTTTCTACCGCCAACTGCTGCGATGGGTTAAGTTTAGGATGATTATAAGCTGGTAGGTCCGACTTGAAAGTAGGCGCTTTCTCTCCCATCAGGATCTGAATCAACTCTTCTTCCGGCTTGGTGGTAAGTACAGTAGCCTGCTTGAGGGCATTCTGCATCTCGTCATAGCTGGTGTCGTCAAAGAGCAGGTCAATGCCCAGTTTGCCGTCACGGGTCCAGTCGGGGAGTTCGTCTGTACGTAAGGTCAGGCGGAGCTTGTTTCCACTCTGGTGCGAGATAGTCCCCTCGACACGATCCTTCTTTGGATCATAGTTGGAGAATAGTGCCGCCGGTGCCCCGAATCGTAGCTGGTGAGATATGTCCTGATGCGTGGTACGCTCCACCTCGACGGTCAGGTAGTCACCCCGGCTCATCTCCGTATTACGAATGGCTATGGGGTACCACGCCAGGCCGCTCGCCCGGCGGTCGGTGATGGTAGTAGCCTCAATGAGTTGGATGTATTGTCGGCGGTCTTCTTCCCGCTCGGTTTTCAGTAAATCGAGTAGTTTCTTAAAGTAATCCATGCACAAAGGTAATCGGTTATTGGCGGCTACCGCTCCCAAAGCTCATTGGTGTACCTGAAAGCTAACGCACCTATACTAGTTAGTGCCTTCTGCCACCAAAGAATGTCCTGAATACCCAAACAAAAACACCAATGACCAGGGCAACTATAATGAGCCCGACCCACATGCCAGCTTCAAATATGTCCCCTACCAGTTCACAGCTGGTTAAGCTTAGTGAGAAGAAAAGGAGGAACAGGATATTTAGTAGATTTTTCATTTTCAGAGTGATTAAGTGAAAGAATAGTAGAAACTCTGAAAAAATTGTACCACAGGGGATTAAGTGAATTAACGCCTGTTACCATAACTACTCGATGACCTGATTTAGTTACCAGCAACCCACTCAGCTTAGAGTATGCTCTTTGATTCGCTTGCGGGATGAGAAGAAGCGCCAGATACCAATGGAAAGTACAATCGGAGAAAGCCCCAGAAAGAAAAAGCCCCAGTGTTCTATCTTGCTCAATATATCGAGGCGGAGAATAGTGACACCACCCGCCAGCAGTGCCAGACTGGTCCGGAAGTAAGCCAGAAAGGTGCGTTCATTAGCCAAGTGTGTGCGTTCGACGGCGAGTTGGTCCGTGATACTTAATTTTATTTTAGTGGGTTCAGAAGCTGGTTTTTCCATAATGGGTAATGCAATTATTTTTTAATATGATTGCTGAAATGCTAACAAACAAATACTGCTTAATCACATATATTAGCAAAAAATATTTATGATTAAATCCTTAACTGTGTACTGTGCATGAAAAAACTTTACCTCCTTATTCTATTTTCTCTCATCTATCAAATTGCAAATGCTCAAGATTATAAAAGCGAAGCACTCACATTAATAAGAAATAACTTAAGGCAACTACAACTACAGTCTGCCGACGATGTCCTGATTTCTGATGCTTATCCCAACAACAATAGCGGTACCTTCATGGTGTATATTCAGCAACAGCATCAGGGCATACGAGTACTAAATTCCATTCGTACGCTGGTATTTAAGGAGGGGAAACTGGTGGTGCAACAGGGTGAGTTCTTTCGGTTTGACCGAAGTAAGGCCGGCAGGCCACAGGCCTCACTAAAAGCAGCTGACGCCCTGAACCGGGCTATGGCTCACCTGGACATTCCCAGACCGCCCGGCTTTCGCGAATTGCCAGTTCAGGCTGCTCCTAACGGGCATGAGGTTACTTTTGAAGCCAACGGTGTTTCTCTTAACAAAATTCCTGCAACTCTTTTGTGGGTTCCGAATGCGGAGCGGGGGCTGACGCTGGCGTGGCAGGTAGGAATCCATCCTGTCAAAGAAACGGATAGTTGGTTGGTGCGTATAGATGCACATACAGGTGGTATAATTAATAAAGTAAATTTAACAGTCTACTGTCAATGGGGGGCTTCAGAAGTTCATCCGGCGGGTGTTATGCATAATGCCGATGGAAGCCACATATTTACTCAGACCAAATCGGCCCGGTCTGCTGCCATTAACAGTGCAGCTTATCGTGTATTGTCTTATCCTTTTGAAAGTCCGTCCCATAGCGGAAATAGTTTTTCGATTGTAATTAATCCCTGGGAGATGGTTGGAGCTGGCAACCCGGCAACTACTCTCAACTGGCATAATGATGGCACAACTGAATACAATTATACCCGTGGGAATAATGTGTACGCTCAGGAAGACCGAAACAAGGATAACCTGTTTGGTACACCTGCGACTTCTTCTACTTCCTTACCCAATTTGACATTCAACCAGGAGTTTGATCATAATACTGCCCCAACGACTGCTACTAATCAGGCCGCTGCCATTACCAACTTGTTCTACTGGAATAACCTGATACATGATATTATTTATCAATATGGTTTTGATGAGGTAGCCGGAAATTTTCAAAACAGTAATATGGGAAGAGGAGGAGAAGGAGCAGACTATGTTGTTGCCGATGCTCAGGATGGTAGTGGAATGAACAATGCGAATTTTTCAACGCCTCCTGATGGTAGCACACCCCGTATGCAGATGTATCTCTTTAGTCCACCAGCTGGATCAACAATTCAAATTGATGGTGATCTCGACAATGGTGTTATTGTTCATGAATATGGACACGGTATTTCCAATCGCCTTACGGGAGGTCCGGCCCAGGTAACTTGTCTGGATAATGCCGAACAAATGGGTGAAGGCTGGAGTGACTTTTACGCTCTAATGCTAACCACAGCCTGGAACAATACTCTGGTAACGGACGGTACTAAATCCCGGCCCATTGGGACCTATGCATTGGGAGAACCAACTACAGGTAATGGCATTCGTGACTATCCTTACTCTACAGATATGAGTATAAACCCCTTTACCTATGCCAGCGTAGCTTCGGCCTATGAGGGAAGTGCCCACTTCATAGGTTCAATTTGGGCCACTATGGTATGGGATATGACCTGGGAGATTATTAATCAGACTGGTACTATTAGTCCCAGCATCACTGATGCCACCGCAACGGGGGGTAATGTAATAGCCATGAAACTGGTGACCGAGGGGCTTAAGCTGCAACCCTGTATGCCTGGATTTGTTGATGGTCGAAATGCAATACTTCAGGCTGACACTCTGCTATATGGAGGAAAATATAGTTGTGCTATCTGGCGGGCTTTTGCCCGTAGAGGCTTAGGCATCAATGCTGACCAGGGTAGTTCTGATGATTACACAGATCAGACTGCTTCTTTTGATACTCCTGATGCAAAAATAACTAAAGTGGCTGATAAGGATACGGTTGTCGAAGGAGGTGAAATAACATATACCATTGAAGTTAGCTGTGGTTGTAACCCAATTTCAAACTATTCAGTCTTTGATAGTCTACCGGTGGGTGGGAAACATGTTAGTGGTGGTACCTATAATCCAATTAGCCATTCGATATCATTTGGTACCGTCAGTCTGAACCCAGGTGAGAGTGCCACTTTCGTCTTAAAAGTAAAAAATGAAAATTCTGTTGGTTCAACGACCCTTGTTGATTTGGATGCTTCTACACTGGAACCCTGGACTAGCCAAACCCTTTATGGGAGTAGTGTCTGGAGTGTTTCTGACGTTCAGGTAAGAAGTACTCCTGGTAGCTGGTTTATACCTAATATAGGAGCCGACAATAATACTACATCGCTTACATCGCCTGCATTAACATTGGGAGATGGTAGCTATACAGAGCTTTCTTTCTGGCACCTACTTAATATAGAAGGTGGGTATGACGGTGGAGTAGTTGAAGTTTCAGCTGATAATGGAGAGACCTGGGAGGATTTAGGACCTTATTTTATTCAAAATGGGTATAACTCGAATATTAGTAACTATAATCCCTTACTTGGTAGCAGAAAAGCGTTTTCAGGTACTTATTCTGCTTTTACTAACACCCTTGTTAACTTGTCTAAATTCAGAAATAAAACAATTCGCCTCCGTTTTGTTTTTGCAGAGGATGAATTTTACGGGTATGAAGGCTGGTATATAGACGATATAAGTCTAAAAAATCAATCCGCTCTTGTTAATAAAGTTTTTTTGATGAATGGAGCTACACCAGTATCAGAAAGTACGAATATTACACCAGTTCGGGCACCACTTGATATTCTAAGCATTACCTCTGGAAGTTGGAATACCCCTACTACATGGTCGTGTGGATGTATCCCTCAGCTGGCTGATACCGTAACCATTAATCCTACACATAGTGTAGTAATAGATGGTTCTCTGGTTAAGGTTAAAGCCCTTCGACATAATGAAGGCAACCTCAATATGGTCAATAACGCCACGCTTGAATTATCGAATAATTAAAAGTTAAGTACCTGAAAGCAGAAGCCCTGCCTCCATATTGGAGGCAGGGCTTCTTTATGTTAGAGTAGTACAGTTGTTATCTGTTCTCGATTGCTACGAATTCGCGTTGAGTAGGTCCTACGTACACCTGACGGGGACGACCGATAGGCTCCTTGTTGGTACGCATTTCTTTCCACTGAGCGATCCAGCCCGGCAGACGGCCGATAGCAAACATCACCGTGAACATATTGGTAGGAATACCCAGTGCGCGGTAGATGATACCTGAGTAGAAGTCTACGTTGGGGTACAGCTTACGGCTAACGAAGTAGTCGTCCTCCAGGGCAGCGGCTTCCAGTTGTCTGGCAATATCAAGGACAGGGTCATTGACACCTAGCTTGGTCAGTACCTCGTTGGCCGCCTTTTTGATGATGCGGGCACGGGGATCAAAGTTCTTGTACACACGGTGACCAAATCCAAACAGACGGAAACCGCTGGACTTGTCCTTTGCCATGTTAATGTACTTCTGAGTATCGCCACCGTCAGCCCGGATGGCTTCCAGCATCTCAATTACTTCCTGGTTGGCACCACCGTGCAGAGGTCCCCATAGGGCGCTGATACCCGCCGAAATAGACGAATAGATATTTGCCTGCGATGATCCTACCAGACGTACCGTTGAGGTAGAGCAGTTCTGCTCGTGGTCAGCGTGCAGGATCAGGAGCTTGTTCAGAGCCGCCGAAACTACCGGATCTACCTCGTAGCTTTCTACGGGCAGCGCAAACATCATCGACAGGAAGTTAGAGCAGTAGTCGAGGTTGTTGTTGGGGTAGTTGACAGGGTGGCCCTGTGATTTTTTGTACGACCAGGTAGCTATGGTAGGCAGCTTGGCCAGCAGGCGGATGATGTGCAGGTCAGTAACATCTTCTGCGGTTGAATCATAGGTATCGGGGTAGAAGGCGCTCATGGCACTTACCAGCGACGACAGTACGCCCATAGGGTGCGCATTGACCGGGAACCCTTCGAAGATCTTACGCATATCTTCGTTAACGAGCGTATGCGTACGTACTTCATGTTCAAATTTCTGGTATTCTTCCTGAGTAGGCAGCTCGCCGTAGATCAGCAGGTAAGCTACTTCCAGAAATGATGCTTTTTCGGCCAGTTCTTCGATGGAGTACCCGCGGTAGCGAAGGATACCTTCTTCTCCATCCAGGAAAGTAATGGCGCTTTTGGTGGCACCGGTATTTTTAAAACCACTATCAATAGTTATATAACCGGTTTGATCGCGCAGCTTGGCTATATCTATGGCTTTTTCGCTCTCGCTGCCTTCGATGACCGGAAATTGGTAATTCTGACCGTCAATCGTTACTTCGGCTATCTGTGACATATAGTTAATGAGGATATTAGGATTAAAGTGTAACTGTATTTTTAGGGTTATGTTGAAGAAAATGTATATATCCAAGATGAAATAGTGCTGAAATAACAAAGGGAGTTATTCCGCGCAGACCACTATTCATAATCATAACCTACTACCGGGCACGTTTGGTCTGCTGTGCAATATTCGAAAAAATATTTGTACTTTCTATGATTTTTGTACTTTATTAGTACCTATTCGCTAGTTAAAGGAAATAAGTTTAGTATCAGGGAGTTTTGTACAGGTAGCCTCCTTTCATTACTAACCTGACGTTACGAATGGCCTTAATAGACTGCGTAGGATCACCGGATACGGCCACCAGATCCGCCAGCATCCCCAGCGCTACCCGCCCCAGTTCATCCAGATGAAAGACGCTGGCATTGACTGATGTCCCTGACTTCAGAGCCGCAACAGGTGTCATGCCATATTCGACCATGAGTTCCAGTTCGCGGGCATTGTCACCGTGGGCGTACACACCTACATCACCCCCAAAGCATATAGTCACTCCGGCTTCCAGGGCCTGACGGAAGGTAGTCTTCTTCTGCCGGACGCGCTCCGGTTCGGGGTCTATGCCCTTCTTCCAGCCCCGGTACTGGCTGATGGCTTCACCGGCGGCAAGGGTCGGGCAGAAGGCTACGTCACGTTCCTTCATCAACCGCCAAATCTCAGGTGTACCGGCATCACCGTGTTCGATGGTTTCGACGCCGGCCGTGATGGCTCTGCGCATACCTTCGACAGTAGAGGCGTGGGCTACTACTGGTCGGCCGCTGCTCTTGGCTACTTCCACGATCAGGCGGAGCTCCTCCTCGGTAAAGGTAGGGCGGGCTTCCCCCTTGAGGCCCCAGCGGTAGTCGGCATAGACCTTGATGATGTCAGCTCCCTTCCCGACCTGGGTACGTACGGCCTTGATCAGATTATCGTGCCCATCGGCCTCTTCGGCTCCCTGTGGTACCGCCATATCCGGACTAAATCCCTTGGGGGCGTAGCTACCTGTCGCAATCAGAGCGCGGGTAGCGACCAGCATGCGGGGGCCGGGTATAACTCCTTCATCAATAGCGCGTTTAAGCCCTACGTCGTCATAGTCAGCGCCTTCAGTACCGAGGTCTCTTACGGTTGTAAATCCATTTAACAGCGTTAATTCGGCGTGTTTGGAGGCCCGGGCTACCCTATAGGCTCTGGATTCACGCAGTACCTGATCCTCCCAGGAGGTTTCGTTGTAGGGGTGCAGCAGCAGGTGGGAGTGCCCTTCGATCAGCCCCGGCAGGAGCGTCATACCTTTTAGGTCAATCACCTGCGCCTGCCGGGCTTCGGCGGGTAGTGATCCGGGCAAACCGGCCGCTGCAATACGTTCACCTTTTACCCATACGACCCATCCCTCATGGGTAGCTTCACCGTCGAATACCCGGTCGGGGCGTAGCAGATAGCTGCTTTGGGCAGAGGCACTGGCAATGGTATATACCCCCAGCCATAGCGTAAAGAGCAGGCGCTTCATACACCCGGATTTTTGCGGGCCTCGAACAGAGCCGTAATAAAGTACTTGGTGAACAGGCCGATCAGAATAATCGGGAGCAGGTGGGCTCCGTAGATAAATGACTTGCCGGTGAGGCTGTAGGAGAATGATGAGAAGGTCACGTACACATGGGCAAACAGGGCCATGCCGAGGACCATCAGCATCAGGTACCACCAGGCCGCCAGGCGGGGGGCAGTTTTGATACGGACTACTTCACAAATCAAGAGCGAAATACCCACCACCAGACCCACAGTAGCCAGCGCCCGGGGGAAGGTTTTCAGATAATCATGCTTATAAAATAGGATTCCCAGGCGGCCGATAAGGTTAGGATGCGCCAGCATATAGGCGTCAGTAACACTCAGTATCAGCAGCAGCAGGGTAGAAGTCAGGTTTTTTTTCAAGCCAGGTACAATTTAGTTCTGTTCATAAAGTGATACGCTAAAATAAGTAAGGGTACAGGTAGCTGTCAACCTTTTTCATTAATACTGGGGTTAGCGGCTCCGCACTTCCTGCCATCGGAATACTATTTCTTCTACCTGTACGGAGGTATCAGCCTCCCAGGGAAGCCAATGGATTGGAATACCATCGCGCTCCATTTTCCGGAAAAAAGTCATCTGACGTTTGGCAAATCGATGAATTTCCGTCTCCAGGCGCTGTACCATGTGCTCGTAGGGAAGCTGACCTGTTAGATACTCGGTCAGGTACTTGTACTCCAGGCCGTAGTAGATAAGTTGCTCCGCTATTAGTCCCTGCTGCAACAGGCCTTCTACCTCTTCGATCAGCCCCTGCTCCAAGCGATGCCGCAGCCGTATACTGATTCGATCCCGGCGTACATCTACGGGCGGATTAAGTCCAAAAGCCAGGTACTCGACCTGTGCAGATGCGGCAGGAGGCGTATGTTCCGGATAGACCCGGAGGTAGGTACTTATCTCGATAGCCCGGATGAGGCGCTTACGGGTAGAGGTATCGGCCAGGGCGGAGTAGGAAGAGGAGGTACTTTGAAAGCGCTCGCTGAGTTCTTCGTCCGTAAGCTCATTTAACTCCAAGCGAAGCTGCTCATCAATGGGTATACTCGTGTACTGGTGACCGCGCAGGATAGCGTCGAGGTACAGACCGGTACCTCCGCAGACAATGACTGGATTTCCACGTTGTTGAATCTCATTGAGCATCTTCCCAAAATCTTCCTGAAACCGGTGTACATTGTACTTCTCACCCGCTTCTACGATATCGATCAGGTGGTAAGGTACTGTACCCTGTGAAGTTGTGTATTCGGCCAAATCCTTGCCCGTACCAATGTCCATCCCCCGGTATACCTGCCGCGAGTCGGCACTGATTATTTCACCCCCCAATCGCTGGGCCACCTGTACCGCCAGATGCGTTTTGCCGGAAGCCGTAGGGCCAAGTATGACGATGAAAGGTAGCAATAGAGCAGAAAAATGATTAGGGCTGCAAGATATGGAAAATGTGGTAGTGGACTATTCACGCACCAGCTTTATGTACTTACGACTGCCCGAGTTGTATACTTTCACATAGCCCTTGTCAGCGTCTGTGCCGGATTGAGTGCTTTCAGGGAGCCTATGGGGATAATGACGAATCATGGATTGTGTATCCAGCCAGAACTCCAGGGGAGGGATATCACCGGCTGCTTCAAAGCCCAGTCGTTGGTAGCTGCCTCCTTCCGACCAGTCCAGATCGGCGTAGGTCATGATATCGTCGGGCTGGTGCTCCCTGATGAAGGCCTTTATTAGTTTATCTAATCCACCTACTACGGTAGTATTAAGCAGATTGGCAAAACGTATTAATTCAACTGAACGATACGATTGTCCCGCCCTTATGATGGTACGGGGATGGCTGAACGTTGCCACCGCGACCAGTAGCTCATCGGGTTGGTATTCCATCTGTTCCAGGTACTGGGGGGACAGGACCCGGTAGTAGCGCCGGGGCAGGAACAAGCCGTACTTGTACTTCGAGATCGTGAATGACTGCGTGTGATTTTCTGACAGAAAAGCTTCGGTAATAGGCCGATCTATCCGCCGTACCTGGGTTAGCCGGGCGGAGATTCGTTCTGATAAACCTAGTAGTGCCAGTATTCGTGATTCTACCACCGGTCGCCTTGTAAGCCACACATCTTCCCACAGGTGAATAAAGACTAAACCCTGATTGCGAAATTCCTGACTTATAGTAGTTAACTGTGTGGGCGGAAAATCAGAAGAAACTCGTTGCCAGGTTAACAAATCCACCAGATGAAGTACCACTTCCACTCTGCCTTCCTTCTTTATCCTGATGAACTGGAAGGGGCTCTGCGGGTGGGTGAACCCTTCCACCGTGACGGGCCATGACCTCAGCCACTGGAGGATCTGTTCAGGAAAAAGTGCGGCTTGCTTCAAGCGATAGACTAGTGAGGTACTTTGTTAAGGCTTTGCTATGGGCCAAGCCGGGGTAAAGATAGTACCAAAAGATAAAGCACAGCGAGGGGCTGTGCTTTATACCGGAATACCTGCTATAAAATAGCGCACCGTTCAATGTTTATTTCTTCTTGCCCAGTCCAAATACCAGGCCAAGATTCACACCATAAAACTTAGAGGTAGATTCAAAATCTACGTTGTCAGCTGTGCCGACCTGCGCACTGTTGTTCTTGTTTCCGAAAACAATGTGGTAAATCCCTTCAAGCTGAATGCCCACATTGCCGGTCGAGAAAATAATCCCGGCACGTGGAGCCGCTCCCAAGTGACTCCGACGGGTGGTTTCGGCAATACGGTTTCCGTTGAAGCGGGTATCGTACTTACTAAAATACATCCCGGCGTCGCCTCCAAGGTAAGGGCGGATTACACCATCGTAAAGAAATAGATCAAGTGTGGCCGTTACGGGAATAAGGGTACCGGTGTGACTCAGAGTTTGACCGCCTACATTATAGTCCTTGCCATCCGTGAATGTTTTAGCGGCAAGTCCGATTGCAAACTGTTCCGATGGAAAAACCCGTAGGTTGATCCCCCCTCCGTAGATGTTGTTAGCATCCTCAAGATTAGATTTGGCAATTCCGCCCTGCAGACCCAATGAGAACTGAGCTGAGGCGCTTCCTGCTGATAAGAGCAGGCACGTTAGGGCGGCTCCGGCCCAGCGCTTCATGTTTTTTTTCATACTAAATAATTATTTATGGGTTGGGTAATACACACATAAAAGCAAAAAGATGGTGCCAGTTAAAGTGCTGTGTTAAAGCACTTTAATAAACGTGATTTAACGTAATAGTACATAAAGTTGATTCTTAAGAACTTACCTTTAGGCTATTGAAGTGGTAGAATGAGTTACTTGGATGAGAATCAGTAACATGGGGATTAGGACCTAGAGAAAAAAATTCCCCGACTCTTCACAAAGTCGGGGAATTTAGAGACTGAACTTCTTCCCAAAGTTCAATTTTATTATATGGTTTGTAGCAATATCAGCTATTGCTCATCAAATAAGTCTATTAACGGCCCAGTTCAAAAACAAGTCCGACATTGGCACCCCAGAAATTGTTGACATGGTCAATGTTAACTCCGGCATCCGATACACGCAGGCTGTTGTTCTGGTTGCCAAAAATGGCATGGTAGGCAAACTCCGCATTCAGACCTACCCGTCCAAAGTCAAACAGTATACCGCCACGAGGAGCTAATCCAAAGTTAGAAGCACTCGTTTTGATCAGCTGATTCTCGTTTTGATTGACCCGGAAGTTCTGGAAGTATACACCCGCGTCGGCTCCCAGATAAGGTCTTACAAACCCATCGGTCAGCAGGAAGTCGGCAGTAAGTGTTACCGGAGTGATGTTGTTGACAAACCTGGTGGGCCCACCTGAGAAGTCATAGTTAAGTCTTTCGGAATAAATACGCCCCGCAACACCAAGGGCCACATTGTCATTCACGAAGTACTTAAAGTTAATACCACCGCCTGGATAGCTTTTCGCATTATCAGCGGTTGATTTGAATACACCACCCTGAACACCTACTGCTAACTGTGCGTTAGCATTTCCGATCGAGAGGAACAGCCCTACCAGAGCCACTCCAGCCCACTTCATAAACTTATTTTTCATGGTTTAACTAAAATAGTTGGTTATGATGTTTTGTATATAAAAAATAGTGCCTGATAGGGAGTTAGTATAATGATAGGTATATAATGGGTTGATAATCAGTGGAACATATAGTTGTGGTTTGACTTTAATGAGCGGTTACAAACTATGACTATACTAAGTTGGCAGAGGAAAAAGCTCCTCAAGTACGTAAGAATACCTGTGGTTTTTGTGGGAAGTACCTGGGCCAAATTTTTAATTTTTCTACCTGAGTAATGGAAGGCTATACCTTACTTTGTACAGGAGGAAAACACGTCAAAACTCTCTTTGCATCCAACTGCGTCTTCTGATCTATGACTTATCAGCCTGATCCCGAACGGTATCAACAGATGGAGTACCGTCGCTGTGGCAGAAGCGGTCTCAAACTACCGGCCGTGTCGCTGGGGCTGTGGCATAACTTCGGCGGGGTGGATCAATTTGAGAACTACCGGGCTATCCTGCGACTGGCGTTTGACCGGGGTATTACCCACTTCGACCTGGCCAATAATTATGGACCACCTCCGGGCTCGGCCGAGGAAAACTTCGGGCACCTGTTAAAGAAAGATTTTGCACCCTATCGTCACGAGCTCATTATCTCCACCAAAGCCGGCTACCACATGTGGCCGGGGCCTTACGGAGACTGGGGCTCCAAGAAGTACCTGATGTCTAGCCTGGACCAGAGCCTGAAGCGAATGGGGCTGGAGTACGTGGATATCTTCTACCACCACCGTCCTGATGCTGATACACCACTGGAAGAAACCATGGCGGCGCTGGACCTGATCGTGCGTCAGGGAAAAGCCCTCTACGTGGGGATCTCCAACTACAAACCTTTGGAAGCCGCTAAGGCCGTCTCGATCCTTAAAGAGCTCGGGACGCCCTGCCTAATTCACCAGCCCAGGTACTCCCTGTTTGAGCGGTGGGTGGAAGACGGACTGCTGGACCTACTGGAAAAAGAGGGCGTAGGCTGTATCCCATTTTCACCGCTGGCTCAGGGCATGCTGACCAGCAAGTACCTGGAAGGTATCCCGGCTGACTCTCGGGCGGCCAAAGAGACCGGCTACCTGCGCAGGGATCAGGTAACGGAGGAGAAAGTCCGGAAAGTAAAGCAGCTTAATAGCCTGGCGCAGGAGCGTGGACAAACGCTGGCACAGATGGCCCTGTCGTGGGTACTCAAAGACCCTCGTATTACCTCCGTATTGATAGGAGCAAGCCGTACCGAACAGCTGCAAGACTCTTTACAGTGTTTGGAAAACCTCCATTTTGAACCGGAGGAGCTGGAATTGATAGAAATGGTCCTGCGGTAACCGTCGGTTTTGAACTGCTTGTACCAGTGAAAGAATAAAGAATATATAATATAAAATATCAGTTATTCTGTACTCAAACTAACACCTAACTACTACTACCTATTAACTCAATGACAATGTCCCGTTTACAAACCTTTGTTACTTCCCTTTTTCTTTTAATACTAATCAATTCTGTACAGGCGGCAAAGATTGATACCGTCGAGACGTACAGCTCCTCCATGAACAAGACCATCAAAGCGGTGGTAATGACTCCCTCCAACTACGCTTCGTCGGGCAAGGAGTTTCCGGTCTTGTACCTGCTGCATGGCTACAGCGGCAACTACGCCGACTGGGTCAAGAAGGCTCCGTCCATTCTGGAAGCCGCCGATCAGTACCAGATGATCATCGTTTGTCCGGATGGCAACTACAATAGCTGGTACTGGGATAGTCCCGCTGACTCTAAGTCTAAATATGAAACTTATGTAGCCAATGAGTTGGTAAAGTGGGTGGACAGCAAGTACAAAACCGTTAAAGACCGATCGGGTCGGGGTATTACCGGACTCAGTATGGGCGGACATGGAGCCTTGTACCTGGCCATGCGCCACCAGGATGTATTCGGGGCGGCCGGTAGTATGAGCGGAGGAGTGGACATCAGACCCTTCCCCAAGAACTGGGATATGGCCTCCAAACTAGGTACATACGCGGAGCAACCTGAGCGTTGGGAGCAGAACACGGTCATTAACATGCTGCACCTGATAACCGCTAATTCGCTGGCGTTGATCATCGATTGCGGTACCGAGGACTTCTTTTATAGGGTAAATGAAAACCTGCACCAGAAAATGCTCGAACGTAACCTGCCCCATGACTACTTCACCCGCCCCGGTGCACACAACTGGGCCTACTGGAACAATGCCGTCATCTACCAGCTGGTATTCATGCAGCGGTACTTCAATAAGGTAAAGTAGGGGGTGTAAGAAGGAGAGGATTAGAGGAGGAAGGGCGGCCGCCGCGCGAAGGAAAGTACTTTCGATTGTCGAATGCAGAATGTCGATTTGTAGGCTATCGCGCAGAACCCTTTCTGCGCGATAGCCTTTTATTTATTTTCTCACTTTCTTCTATGACTGAATGTTGCGGATGAAAGGTAGAGTAGCAGGAAGGGCGGTTGATACGCAATGGAAAGTTTTGTTTAATATCTAACTACTTTTCTCCTTTCTAACCTTTCCTGCTTTCCTCCTTTGATACTAAAATATATACCTGATCTCGCACCAGGGGATTACTTCCTGCTGGAGTGCCCGAAATTCTTCTATCCACAGAGCCTTCAACTGATGTTTGTACCGGACATTGACTCCACCAAACTGACTTACCTTCGTCTCCTGTACCTGCGGCGCCCAGATCAGTTGCTCAGCCTTGGGGTTTATAGAAAGATTCGTCTCGTGCTGGGCCTGGTTATGTGTCACAAATATCACTTCGCAACTCATCTGCTCCTTGACCTTCGGGTGTACCGTCTCGTTCAACTGCTCAAACAGCTCACGGTAATCCTGTAGCCAGCCCTGATACACGATAACGGGAGAGAAGTTGACGTGTACCTCGTACCCCGCCTCGTAAAAGTCATTGATCGCCGCCAGCCGTTTCTCCATGCTATCGGTCCGTACGTCTACTAGTTTGCTCACCTTATGCGGGAGCAGGCTAAACCGGATGCGGGTCTTACGCTGCGGATCGTAAGTAAGTAGCTCCGGATTCACAAACTTTGTGGCGAAGGTGGCGAACGCCTTTGGGTGCTGCCGGTAAAAGCGTATGGCCGTCTCGACCGAGTCACCCAGCGTAGCGTCTACCGATATATCCGAGTTACAGCCAATGTCGTAGGTGTAGTACTGGTTGTGCGTTTGAGTAGGTACCTTAGACCAGGGCTGTTGCTGTACGTGACGATCCACCGCCGCCAGGATCTCCTCGGTATTAGTAAATAGCGTAATTGGGTTGACGTTTTTGTTACGGTCTACGTAGCAGTAGGCACAGGCACCCAGGCAGCCGTTGGCGAGGCTGGGCGCGATGAAGTCAGAGCTGCGTCCGCTCTCGCGGATGGTCATCGTTTTCAGTCGACCCAGTACCAGTACATTGGATTTGATCTGATAATGATTCCCCTCTAGCTGAGGTAGGCGGTTGTGCTGTTTGATCTCCTGCTGTATAACATCCTCATGGTTGAGGAGTATATCATTGCCGCGCTCGTTAAGGGCGTCAGGGGTGTATAAGATGGTCGATGGATTGAAGGTGTGCATATACTATTAACACCTCCTGAGAGTGTATAGTTCTTTGTTTTGTTACGGGTAAATAATTGATAGCTAGTATGTTATATATAAATTTCAATAGTCTGGACTTGCTGTTCTCACTCCTCTATTTTGTTTACAAATGCCACCATCCGTTCATAATGAGAGCCCTTCCAGTAGACCCTCTGGCAGGTCTGGCACTGAAAGAATTCCTCAAAATGGAGCCTTGTTTTAGGTGGTAGCTTTTTTAACACTGTTTCTTTGGGTACTTCCCGAAGTAATCCATTACAAGCCAGGCACCGGCAGAAGGGCTTAAAGTAGGGTTTTAGGTCAAAGTACCGGATCACTTCCAGGAGTTGTTCATCTGCCTGTTGTGATCGTAACCAGTACCCCCACCTGACCGACCGGTGCTTGAGCAGCCCTATATCACGGGTCAGTATGATGCGCTCCTGCTCCTGAGCGATCTGGGCAATAGCGGCGTCGGTGTAGTCATTCTCGTAGAGGGTATCAAGCCCGAGCATCCGTAGTAGCTTGACCAGTCGACCCAGGTGTACATCCAGTACGAAAGCAGGCGGAGTAGGGATGGCCGTACGTAGTGAGTACCCTGATGGCCAGGTAGTGGTGTGGTGTAATGGATACACCTCTATTTCGGCATCCGGCTGTAAAGGATCGAGTAGTTGTGCGGGAGTACCATTGACCAGTATAACATCCACCTCTGGATGAGGTACCCCGATGGCTTCTATGGCATCTTTTATCGCGGGCTTTTCGTGGTAGGTATAGGCTATCCAGCCGTTTTTCTTTGACGCACTGAGGAAGTCATTCAGGCTACCAAAAAACTGGAATTGCGCTTTCTTATCATCCATGCCTATTGCTATCAGATGCTCCTGTACCAGGTAGTTCCTGGTCTAATAATAAGTGAAACAACAATTTGACTAAATCTTCTTAACTTCGGAACTTGAAATAATTTAATTCGGGTTATTTCTACTGAATCAAAACATTTAGTTAACGATTTATGCCTACACAAAATCAAACAAAGAGCAGGTCTGAGTGGAATTCTCCGTTCCGACTTATGCTATTGGGTGCGGCTACTGTAGTCTCCCTTGAGGCGGCAGCCCAGCAGGAAGCTAATCCCAAGACCCCCTTCATCGACAAAGCCAATATGGACCTTACCGTTAAGCCGGGTGATGACTTCTACCAGTACGCCAATGGCGTCTGGCTCAAAAACAATCCTATTCCTGCTAAGGAGACCCGCTGGGGAAGCTTTAACGTACTGCGCGACTTTAACATCAACGCCGTTAAAACGATCCTGAATGAATCAGCCGAAAACAAGAACGCGGCACCTGGTTCTTTAGAAAAGCGCGTAGGTGATTTTTATGCTTCGGGTATGGACAGTGCTACCATCGAGAAGCTGGGTTATACACCAATTAAAGCAGATCTGAAAAGAGCAGGTTCTGTCAAAGATCTGAAAGCGGTACTCAACGAAGTAGCCTTACTTAAGACATCGGGTACTGCCTCTCCTATGTTCGGTTTTTATGTGGGACAGGATCGTAAGAATGTCGAGAACATGATCCCCCAGCTAAGTCAGGGCGGAACCACGCTTCCCGACCGCGATTACTACCTGAAAGACGACGCGCGCAGCAAAAAGATCCAGGAAGCATATAAAACGTACATTACAAAGCTCTTTACTCTGACAGGGGTACCTCAAGCTACCGCTGAGAAGAATGCCGAGACGATCTTCAGCCTGGAGAAAAAACTGGCTGAAGCTCAGATGAGCCGGGTAGAGATGCGTGATCCTTATAAGACGTACAACAAATTTGCCGTTGCCGAACTTAGCAAGACGACTCCAAACATCGACTGGAAGCCGTTGATGGCTAAGATGAAGGTGACAGGTCAGGATACTATCCTGGTCAGTAACCCTAAGTTCTTCACCGAACTCAACAGCCTGCTTACCAGCACCCCTATTGCTGACTGGCAGACCTACCTGCAGTGGAACGTCCTCAAATCAGCCGCTCCTTACCTGAGCTCTGCTTTTGTGGATGCTAACTTTGCCTTTACGCAAACCCTATCCGGACAGAAGGTACAGACTCCCCGCTGGCAGCGCATGTCCTCACTCACTGACAACGCTATCGGTGAGCTATTGGGACAACTGTACGTGAAGAAGTACTTCAAGCCTGAGGCCAAGGCTCGTATGAACGAGATGATCAGCAACCTGGTAAAGGCGTACGAGATACGTATTAAGGGCCTGGAATGGATGAGCGACGAGACCAAGGAAAAAGCACTGGCTAAACTACATGCCTTCAAGCCTAAGGTGGGTTATCCTGATAAGTGGAAAGACTACAAAGGTTTGGCCATTAACCGTAACACCTTTTTTGAGAATGTACGTAACTCGGGCAAGTGGTCGTACGACGATATGGTAAGCCAGCTAGGCAAGCCTGTGGATCGTACGAAGTGGGGCATGACACCTCCAACCGTGAATGCTTACTACAGCCCGGTAATGAACGAGATCGTGTTCCCCGCCGGTATCCTGCAGTTCCCTTTCTTTGACCCTAACGCCGACGACGCTGTAAACTACGGTGGTATCGGAGCGGTGATCGGTCACGAGATATCACACGGATTTGACGACTCAGGTAGTCAGTACGACAAGGATGGTACCCTCCGCAACTGGTGGACTCCTGAGGACTTGACCCGCTTCAAAGAAAGAGCCAACTCACTGGCCAGGCAGTTTGATGCCTATACCGTACTGGATACTATTCATGTAAATGGTAAACTGACACTCGGTGAAAACATCGGTGACCTGGGTGGTCTGAACGCTGCCTACGAAGCCTTCAAGATGACTAAGCAGGGACAGTCCAACGAACTAATCGATGGCTTTACGCCTGACCAGCGTTTCTTCCTGGCCTGGGCACAGGTATGGCGTATGAATATCCGCCCTGAAACTGCGGCTCAGCTCATCATCACCGATCCTCACTCACCTGGTGAGTACCGTACCATCGGTGCTCCTGTGAATATGGATGCTTGGTACAAGGCCTTTGATGTAAAGCCTGGAGATAAACTATATATCAAGCCGGAAGATCGTATCCGTATCTGGTAATAGACAATACCATATATTGACGCAGGGCGCCTATGTACAGGCGCCCTGCGTGCTTAAGGTGATCTAGATCTGATAAATGGAGGCTAGACTAGTGTACCTGTGCTACGGAGTAGAGCTCCTGGTTCTTAAATGAAACCAGTGATAGCAGCACAGCCTGCTCATAAAGCTGCTTGCGGTCTACCACATTATCCGTCAGCAGACCAATGGCTCCTCCTTTATGCTTGGAGTTGGTATGCCCAAATACTTGGTCATCGGCTTCGCCCAGTTCAACGCCCTGCTTCACCAGAGCCGCCACGGCCGGAGGCAGAAAAAATAGACCGGATCGGGCTTTACCGACCATTGTCTGTGAGCGTACTACGATCCAGGCAAAAGCTGCCAGTTCGTCACCCCTGGTTTCTACGCCTCCCTCAATACCAATCCAGTAGTCGGCGTCAGGGTAGGCTTGATAAGCATTCAGTACCCGATTTTGAGCTCCTAGTAAAGTTTCTTCGTCACTCATAGGCTGATCAGCTACACCGGAGGGAACCGATACAGGTACTGCCTCCAACTCTACATCCGGAAACATTCTCTGGAAACCTGACAGTGCCGCATCCACCTTTACCGGATTTTGGGAGGCAACTACAACCGTACGTATTTCTTTATTCATCTTACGATAGAGTCAATTTCACTACTAGAATAGTAAAGCGCAAATGTAAAAAAGAATTCTGCTACTAGTAGTAGTGACCTAATACCCATAGTTTTGGGCGGCAGCTGCCTTTATAGGTGTAGTGATCATAATTTGTCGAATCTAAATCATCCATAATACCCATGAGAAAGTACCTGCAGTTACTGATTAGTTGTGTTTTGATAAGTCAATATGTAGGAGGAGTGGCGCTGGCCCAAAAGCCCCGTAACCTGGACCTGTACCTCCTGGTCGGGCAGTCCAATATGGCGGGTAGGGGAGCCGTAGAAACGGAGGACCGGACGCCGCATGCCCGCGTGTGGATGCTGAACAAAAAGGAAGAATGGGTACCGGCTACCGAACCGATGCACTTTGATAAGCCTAATGTAGTGGGAGTGGGGCCGGGCTTTGCTTTTGGGAAGAGGATAGCCGAAGCCTATCCCAACCGTAACATTGGGCTGATACCTTGTGCGGTGGGTGGATCATCCATTGATGCTTGGGTAAAAGGAGGCTTTCACGATCAGACCAGTTCGTACCCCTACGATGAAGTTCTGGTCCGGGCAAAGGCTGCTCTGAAAAACGGACGCCTGAAAGGCATCATCTGGCACCAGGGAGAGGCAGACAGTAGTCCCGAAAAAGCCGAAGCCTACGCGGCCAAGCTGGTTGATCTGATCAAGCGACTTCGGCAGGAGCTTAATGCCCCCAATGTACCGGTAGTAGTAGGTACACTGGCCGATTTTTTTGTACAGAAATCACCCTCCGCGGCCGTTGTCAATCAGGCCCTGGAAGCACTACCACAGAAGGTAAGTAACACCGCCAGTATTAGCTCCGCCGGACTGACACATAAGGGCGACGATACCCATTTTGATTCGCCATCGGCCCGAGAGTTAGGTCGTCGCTATGCAGAAGCCATGTTGAAGTTGATGAAGTAAGTAGTTAGAACAAGTAGAGAAGTATATGCTATTACTTAAATATAAGTATCTTTATAACGATTTTATTGCGTTATGTGATGCTGATTAAATATTGCATAATTCAACTAGTTGAACCTTCGGAGGGGTAGAGGGAAAAATTTTTAGGGGATGTGAATTGGAATGGTACTTAGAGGATGGGATGACTAAATAAAATTTTGTAGCTATTACAACCATACGAGGAGTTGTTGGGTCAGTAGTTTATAGGCATTTATCCGCTGCATTTTCTAAGTATATAGGGGCCAAAAGCAACAGGAGGGAGGTTGTTCTGACCCAACGGGTAGTAAAAAAGAGCCAATAATTGGTTCAGTAGCGGGTATGACTTAGTTGATAAAATTCATAATTTGTTAACCTTGAATTAACAAACTTTAACTTAAAATATTCATATAGCCGATTTGTTCCGATGCCTGCACAAGATAGGAGGAGCAAATCAGTTACAACTTCTATTGGTCAGACAATCAGTGGTTAACTCTATTCTGCCCCTAAAGCATAGAGATAAAGGGGTTAATGTGCACCTTTCTAAAGAACAATTTTATAAAGGATTTTGCGGAAATTAGTAAATAGAAATTTAATAGGAAACATAAGAGGAGGTATTGCAAGTATTGACTGTCTTTCATATACTTACATAAAAATAACCCTCCCTTACTATGACTATTTTCTACAAGATGTTTACAAATGGAAGACGTCTTCCAATGCTTCAGTGCTTCTTATTAGCTTTGGTTGTTTTTCTGGGATTGCAGATCCTACGCATGTTTGGCGGGATGCAGGATAACGGACGCCAAAAACTCCTCTCGGAGATGCATGCTACTTACGCTAAAAATTAATTGATCTTTATAGCTGGTTCTGATCTTTTGCATGGCCACCTTACGGCACATGCCTGATCCTTAGTGACCATTTTATATGAGCCTGGCGATGTATGGCTTGGGAACTATTATATACTTACTTATATGGGGCTGAAATCAATCTTTTCCCCATTCTGAGTGTATGCCTGCACTAGTCCTACTCCTTCTTTGAGGTAGATACCTTTGATGTAGCTGATAGGGTGTTGTGCATTAAGCTCCTGCTCTTCCTCTGAAAGAAATTTTTCAGAAGTGAGGTATACATGGTATAAGGTATCGTGGACCTTGCCATTCAGCGTGACGTTCCGTACTACTTCCTGCTTTACATCCTGTGGCTTGTTGATAAGGCGCTCCGGATGCAAAGAAAAAGCAAAGGTACGTTGGGCTTTGTAAGCGTCGTAATGCAGCATGCCCCGCGTTATCGTTTTTGGAAACTCCGTGATGTAGGCGATGGTGTAGTGGACTACATCATCCAGGTCTCCATTTTTATAATCTTTCAGGTACCGTTCCGGGTTGTAATTCTTCGTCTGAAGGATACTGATTGTAAATGGCAGCGCACTAGCGCCCGAATAAGCACCTATCATCCGGTTTTCGGCCCGGTAGTACTCCACACAAGAACTGACAGCTCCTTTTCCGTGTAGTTTGATCTTGCCAGTTCCGCCTATGGGTACTGTTTCCAAATAAGTATCCTGATTGACGGTGTAGCCCATACTCCCTACTTTCCCTTTCCACTGCACCCAGGTATTCTCACCGCTGGTAGCAGGTACAAAGGCATCAAGCTGACTATTGAGTTTGATTTCCCCCAGGTACACATCTTCACAGGTACAGGACGAAAAGCATAAAACGAGTGACAACAGAATAGAGGGCAACAGTAAACTACGACGGGTCATTTTGCTTCTAAGAGGATAACACTATTTTGAATCTGATACTGCAATAATAGCTCCAAAGCTATTTAGGGCCTTTTACATGTGCCAGGTAATAGTGGCAAAAGGATTCATTCGTGGTATAGACGGATGAAAAGACTAGATAAAATCAGGAACATGTAACTTGTGTGGAAGCTGACTTGAACAATACCTGGAAGAGCTGGTTTAGAAGCAGTATTGTTCACTAATTGAGTATGATTGTAAGTAGAAATCTGAAATGGAGCGTGATACTCCATTATACCTGGAAAAGCCTGACCTATTATATAATCCTTGCTGTACTGGTTTATTTACTCCACGATTATTTCGAAGTATGGCGATTACATCTTTCATTTACAGCCATCACGGCACTAAGTACAGCACTGGCTATCTTCCTTGGATTCAAAACCAGCAATGCCTACGACAGGTGGTGGGAAGCGCGACAAATATGGGGGCTTCTGGTCAACTACAGCCGGGCCTGGGCACGTGAAGTGATCATTATGATCATTCCCGAGAATCTTCAGCAGGCTCACGAAGCCAGAGAGCTACAGTACCGCATGGTCAAACGTCATATAGCCTTTGTACACGCTTTGCGGGTATTCCTCCGTAAGAAACATACTTATAATAAGCAGTGGCAGGAGGAGATTTACGAAGAGCCTAATGAATACTCAGATACCATAGCTTTTCTTACACCGGAGGAATATGAGATATTCTCGCATAAGAATAATCCCCCTAACTACCTGCTCGAACAACAAGGCAAAGACATGAGAATGGCGTATGAGCAGGGCTGGTTGTCAGACTTTCGGTTTGTCAGGCTGGAGCAGACGCTCATAGAGTTTAACAACATACAGGGGCGCTGCGAGCGGATCAAGAACACTCCGTTTCTTCGGCAGTATAGCTTTTTCTCCCGGGTTTTTGTATTTATACATGCCTCACTTTTACCTTTTGTATTTGTAGAGGAGCTTCGCTGGGCCAGTATACCCCTGTCGGTTATTATCTCATTCGTCTTTCTGTGCCTGGACCTTATCGGAGAGCGCTCTGAAGATCCTTTCGAAAACCGAATTGAAGATGTGCCATTAACTGCCCTAAGCCTGACCATAGAGACTAACCTGAAAGAGCAATGGGGAGAGGCAAACTTTCCAATAAAAAGAAAGGCCCCAGACGGTATTGTACTTTAAGGAAAGCCACTCTGATCCGTTCACCGGCTGGAGTAGTTAGCTGGTTCGATGTACTTTATCATGTGATGGTATATTGACAGGTAACTAAATAAACTATGTTAGAACGACAGGTTTACCGAATGCCCAAAGCCGGATCGATCCAGAACTTGAAGCTGGTCCGGGAAGAGCTTGGGCCGCCCGCTGTCGATGAAGTGTGTGTGCAGGTGGAGGCCATCGGCCTTAACTTCGCCGACATCTTTGCCATGCAAGGGCTCTATAGTGCTACTCCCCAAGGCTCTTTCATCCCGGGTTTGGAGTTTGCCGGAGTGATCACTGCCGTTGGGGCCCATGTACAGGAGTGGAAGGTAGGTGACAGAGTCATGGGAGCTACAAAGTTCGGCGGCTACGTTTCGCACATCAATAGTCACCATCGCTACGTCATAGGCCTGCCGGAAGGGTGGAGCTTCGAAGAAGGGGCCGGGTTTCTGGTTCAGGGGCTTACTGCCTACTATGCCCTTACCGAACTTGGTAATCTTAAGAAAGGCATGACCGTGCTGATCCATAGCGCGGCCGGTGGAGTAGGTATACTGGCTAATCGGATCTGCAAAAAGTACGATGCCTATACCATAGGTACCGTAGGTCAGGCGGGGAAAGTAGATTTTCTGCGTCAGGAAGAAGCCTACGATGATGTCATTCTTAGAGATGATGATTTTTATGAAAAGCTGGTGAGTGCTCTGAACGACCGCCCTCTGAACCTGATCATGGAATGCATCGGTGGAAAAGTACTAATGCAGGGCTGGAAAGCCATGGCTCCCATGGGGCGAATGGTCGTCTATGGTAATGCCAGCTTTACCACGCATGGCTCCAGGCCAAATTACCCCAGGCTCTACTGGCGGTTCCTACGGCGTCCCCAGATTGATCCCCTGCGCCTGCCCACCCAAAACAAATCTCTCATGGGGTTCAACCTCATCTACCTCTACGAACAAACAGATCTGATGCACGAGTTGCTGAATGGTCTGCAGGCTCTGCAACTACGTCCACAGTACGTAGGGCATGTCTTTAGTTTTAACCAGATGTACGAAGCAATCCACCTGTTCCAACAGGGGAAAACCGTAGGTAAGGTAGTGGTAAAAATCTAAGACAATCGCCTGAACTTAATCTCTTACTTTGTGAAGTTAACTATCTAATGTTAAAAGTTAATAAAAAAACTTCTCTTGCAATCCCTGTTTTAAAATTTTTGGCACGATTCGTGTTAGGTTTGCAGTATAGTACTAGCGCGGGCTGAAAGAATGGTGAAAGTTTGCTAATACTCTGGTAGTTGTCCTTTTGATAATCTGTAAACATGAGCGGGTTTGTCCAATGAATAGTCAACCTTCCTATGCTACCATGACTGATAACCTTACTGCTGATCAGAAAGACCAGGTCCTTAGCTATTGTATAGACATAGCGGATGAAAATCGCCAGGTGGAACTGTACCTTGATGATCTGCAGGATATAGTACCGGTAGATGAGCACTACCTGTTCAAAGCCTTGAATGAATTCAGAGCCTTAGGACTCATAGCTGAAAGAATCCAGATCCTTGGACTTGGAGCAAGAACTTCTCCCATCGCTTTTACCCTAAGTGAACTGGCCTTGCAATTTGATAAGGAAGGCGGATTTAATAAATCTTCTCAGCAGGGTACAGGTTTAGAGCAGAAAAGGGTGGAGCATCAGAATAATTCTAAGGTAGGTGCCTTTTTGTTGGGGCTGATTGCTTAGGTACTCTTGATGGTGTAGCCTTTGGCAAAAGTTTTCTAATTAGACGATCGAATCAAATTGTAAAGTCATTATAGATATAAATACCTCCTCTTAATGTGAAATGTATAGTACCTATTAATTAAGGTAGTATACAGACAGGAAGGCCCCGCCAAGTATGCGTTGGTAGGGCCTTCCTGTTTGTATTGATATGATTACTGAACTGTTACAACCCGAGTCGGCGCTACCACGGGAGTGGAGGTTGACAGGCTGAGCGTACGGCTCTGTGTAGTGGTTCCGTCAGTGATCAGCAGTTTATAAGTACCATCCTGCAACTGATTTAATTCAAAGCGTGCGCGGTAGTTGATCTTCTTTTTGCCTACAATCTCTTCGGCCAGGATATCTCCCTTTTCGTTTACCAATTTGATCTGCACCTTGCTGCCTTCCTGCTTCTCTACGGCTACGTGTAGTTGCTTGGTCATGGTAGAAGTATACACTGATGAGTCAAAGATTGGGCTCTTTTCCGGACCTACTGTGGTGGCATTAGCGATAGTAGCGGTCAGGGTAAGCAGAGCGAATACAGAAGTCATCATCTTTTTCATGGCTATTAAGTTGTAAGAGTGGCTAAGTGTTTGTTTGGTGCCTTTCGGCTTGTTTGATGATTCAAAGGTATAGCCGTTATCATCCTCATGAAATATAAGACTTGCTCAATTGGTTAAAAGAGTGGATGAAATCTACATTTCTGATGATGAAGGTTTACTTTACTTCTATGGATCGAAGGCTACAATTCATCGTATAGATAATAAAAAAGCCTCCTTGGAGGCTTTTTTATTATCTGATTGTATAGAAGTTTTACTTACCAATACAAAACTTCGAAAAGATATTCGCCAGCAGGTCGTCATTAACGATCGTTCCGGTGATTTCGCCGAGGTGGTGGAGGGCCAGGCGGATGTCCTGAGCCAGGAAGTCACCGGTGATGCCCATATCCAATCCATTTAGTACATCCTCTAGGGCGTTCTGGGTTTTGACCAGGTGCTCGTAGTGTCGCAGGTTCGTGACGACGGTATCAGATGCCGCCTGCTTTTGTACCTGAGCAACGAGGGTATCTTTTAGTTCTTCGAGTCCTAGGTGGGATTGGGCAGAGATAGGGAGAGCATCATCCATGAGTCGGAGCTCTGACACATCTACCTTATTCTGCACCCATAGTACCCTTTTATCTACGGGCAGGCTCTCGGCCAGTACTTGTATATCGGCAAAGGTCTCGGGACTATCGAATAGTAGTAGTACGATGTCTGCCTTCTCCATAGCCTTACGTGAACGCTCAATACCCATTGACTCTACCAGGTCCTGCGTTTCGCGGATACCAGCGGTGTCAATAAAGCGGAATTTAAGACCATTAAGTACCATGGTATCTTCTATGACGTCACGGGTAGTTCCGGCTATGCTGGTCACTATGGCCTTCTCTTCGTTGAGCAGGGCGTTGAGCAGGGTGGATTTCCCCACATTGGGCGAACCAATAATGGCTACCGGTACTCCGTCTTTGATAGCGTTACCGTAGTCAAAAGATTCAATGAGCGGAGCTATAGTCTTTTGTAGGGATTGGATCAGGTTGCGAAGGTCATCGCGCTGGGCAAACTCTACGTCCTCTTCGCCAAAATCCAGTTCCAGCTCGACTAGCGAAGCAAAGTGAATGAGTTCTTCGCGTAGTGACGCCAGCTTTTTCGAGAAGCCACCACGTAGTTGATTCAGAGCGGTACGGTGGCTGGCCTCAGAGTCGGCGGCTATAAGATCGGCCACAGCTTCAGCCTGTACCAGGTCAAACTGACCATTTAGGAAAGCCCGTTGGGTAAACTCACCCGGACGAGCTACGCGGGCGCCCTGCTTGACGAGGAGCTTAATGATCTGCCGGATGATATAGTCAGAGCCGTGGCAGGAGATCTCGATGGCATCTTCGCGGGTAAAGGAGCGGGGCGTCCGGAATACCGTGACCAGTACATCATCGACTAGTGTACTTCCATCGCGGATTGTACCAAAGTGTACCGTGTGGCTTTCGGCCTGAGTGAGGTCTTTCCCTTTAAAAATAGTATTAACTATATCAATCGCTCCCTGCCCGGATACCCGGATGACAGCAATGGCTCCCACACCGGAGGGGGTGGCCAGGGCGCAGATGGCTTCCTGTTGAAATACGGTTGGCTGATTCATGGTGCAAAGATGCTACTCTGCTAGGTTTTTGTTAGTACTATTGTAGTTATCTACCATACAAAGCTAGTTTATATGAAATTCATTCCCCTTCGCTTCACCTTATTTGTCACGGTACTGCTACTACTGGCTGGTTGTTCGACCACCCGGATCTACCTGATCAGACATGCCGAAAAAGGACAGACACCTCCCAACGATCCTCCACTCTCTGCTCAGGGACAACAGCGGGCCCAGGCGCTGGCCGATTCGCTCAGTAACAAAGATATTGTTGCTATTTATTCCACCAATACCCTGCGTACCCGCTCTACGGCTGAGCCCCTGGCTAAGAAGTTGGATATTCCGATTCGCCCCTACAGCCCTGATACACTCTGGGAAACAGCCCGACACCTAATGAAGATCAAGGACGGTAACGCGCTTGTAATCGGGCATAGCAACACGATACTGCCCCTGCTGGATCAGTTTCCGGTTATGCACACCGAGAAAGAAATCCCAGAAAGTGCCTATGGAAATCTGTATATAGTAAATGTAAAGCGACGTTTCCTGCTACCCAACAGCATTACTCTAACAAAAACCAGGGTAGGGGCTACTAATTAACAGCTTAGCGCCAGTACTTCTCCATAACGGCTGAATTGGGTCGTTGCAGGGTGAGGAGCTGCGGGAAGATGGGGATCTGGAATACCATCTTGAGAAAACGGTCTTCCCACTCCACCTTGGGTACTTCCAGCAGGTCGGCGATTTCATCTCCCAGGAAGAATCGCATCTGAGCCGCCGGTAGATTACTCAGTGAAGGCTGGGGAGTCTGTTGTTCCATGGTTTGCAGCAGGGCCCGGGTCAGTCCTGTTCCCGCTTCGGAGGGGCGGAACTGCCTGCGAGCGATAGCCCGGTCCAGATGGTAGGCTTCCAGCAGATTATCGGGTAAGGCTTCTTTTTGGACTCCCAGCATTTGTCCTACTGTATTCCAGAAGTACAGGTACGCTTCCTCATCGGCTTCCGAGATAGATAGGTTGAGCTTGCGCAGCCCCCGGATTATGATGTAGGAGAAAGATAGATTGGTGCCTACCATGTCCTCCTGACATATAGGGTATCCCCAGTCTTCATTCCAGCGCCCACTCTGCAGGGTATACCACCTTACAGCCGCATGTAACAATCTGATCTTGGCGATGCGGATGAAGTTACGGCCGTAGGTCCAGTCCTTTTCTTGCATAACGCCAAACACAAAAGCTCCCGTCTCTTCCAGACGCTGGTATGTCATGGACTTGATCCGTTCCGATATCCAGAGTACCTGGGCTCCGTTGGCCCCGGCGTAACAGTAGGGCAGCGAGTAGGTACCCAGCAGGAGGGAGATCAGGCGGTAATGTTGCCAGAAAAAAGCGATACCTTTGTTAAACTTTTGTAAGTCAGTAGCATTAGGTAGGGCCATTTGCTGGCTGATAAATTCCTTAACGGCGACAGATTGCTCCTCAAGACCCAGTAGTTCGTAGTTGGTCAGGTACTTCATGAGGCTCCCTACGGCTTGGTGCCCTCCCTGTTCGGCTATCTGCTGAATAGCTCTATCCGCAGCAGGATCACCCATCTGGCGGAGCGGATCGAGGAAAAGGTCCGGGAAAGATCGGCTGGTTTTGATAACTTTGGGCATTCTTAAGGCAAGGTTATATACCTATGAAACCAGCCGTTGAAAAATTTAGTTTTATACCGATAGTAACCATAGAACATATCACTCCTCAGTGAGCCATTTTCGCATGAATACCGCAGAGAACTTTGAACCGTTGATCATCGAAATCCAAACCACTCAGCTCCCGGTCATGGAGGCTTTTTATACCTTACAGGGCGAAGGCTCCCACAGTGGTAAGGCTGCCTACTTTATCCGTTTGGGCGGGTGTGATGTAGGCTGTCACTGGTGCGATGTGAAAGAATCGTGGGATGCGGACGTTCATCCAAAATATTCAGTAGAAAGTATAGTCGAAGGGGCGCTACGTTACCCCGGCCGACTGGCAGTCATAACCGGTGGCGAGCCCCTGATGTACAACCTCGACGAACTTACCGGACAACTACAGAAGGCAGGTTTCAAGACCAATATCGAGACTTCTGGAGCCCACCCTGTAAGCGGGAGTTGGGACTGGGTGTGTTTTTCGCCCAAGAAGTTCAAAGCTCCCCACGAGAGTATTTATGCGGCGGCCAACGAGCTCAAAGTAATCATCTATAACACCAGTGATTTTGCATTTGCCGAAGAGCACGCCTCCCGGGTATCGGAGGATTGCGTACTGCTGTTACAGCCCGAGTGGAGCCGTACGGAGCGGGTACTTCCGCATATAATTGAGTACATCAAATGCAATCCGAGGTGGCAAATGTCGTTACAGACCCACAAGTACATGAATATTCCCTGATGCGATACCTTATACGATTTGCCTTTCTGTTGTGTTTGTTAGGGGCCGTACCCCTGCAGGCACAGGACATCGTGCTATCCAGGCGCGCCCGTGATGTCTATGAAAATGCCAAAAAGGCATGGCAGGAACGTAAACTGGATCAGGCACTTGTCTTTTACCAAAAACTCGTCGAGCTGGAGCCTTCCATCCCGGAGGCGCATATCCGACTGGGACAGCTTTACGATTGGCAGCGCAATGCCAGCCAGACACGTTACCACTATCAGCGGGTAGTAACACTGTTGCCGGGTTCCACCGAATCGGTACCGGCCTACCAGTGGCTGGGTAGAGATGCCTTCCAGCGCGCCAGCTACGACTCATCGCTATTGTATTACGAAAAGCTTCTACCGCTCTACCCGGAGCGATCCAATCCGGCCCAGATAACCCGGCGAATGATCGCTTCGGCCCGGTTTGCGCAGGAAGCCATTAAAAACCCACTACCTATTCGCAAGCGCTCGCTGGGAGATACAGTCAATTTCCTGGGGCTGCAGTTTTTTCCGGTATTGACGGCTGACAAAGAAACTCTAATCTTCACCGGACTTACGCCCGAGCGCGATGAGAACATGTACATCAGCAAGCGCCAGGGTACCGGATGGACGGAGCCACAGGAGCTGTCCAAAAATATCAACTCCCGCAACAACGAAGGTACCTGCTCCATATCGGCCGACGGCCGTACCCTCGTCTTTACCGCCTGTAACCGGACAGATGGCTACGGAGGATGTGATCTGTACATAGCTGTAAAGGAGGGTGATGAGTGGCGTTCGCCCAAAAATCTGGGCGCGACCGTAAATAGCCGCCACTGGGAGTCACAACCCTCGCTCTCGGCCGATGGCCGTACGCTCTACTTCGCTACGGATCGGCCGGATGGAGTAGGGAAGTCGGATATTTGGAAGACCGACCGGACCGCTGATGGGGAATGGTCAAAGCCTCAGAACCTGGGACCATCTATCAATACCCCCGAAGATGATAACGCTCCTTTTATTCATGCCAATGGCCGCACCCTATTCTATGCTTCCAGTGGATTGATAGGGATGGGAGGGCTGGATATATACCTGTCGCAGCGTACCGATACACTCTGGTCCGAGCCGGTCAATATCGGCTACCCCATTAATACTGTTGCCGATCAGGTAGGATTATATATCACTTCTGACGGCAAAGAGGCCTTCTATACCGACGACCGTACTGAAAACGGCCGCCGCCGTTCGCACCTGTATACTTTCCGGGTGCCGGATACCCTACTTACAAAGTTCAAGCCTACCCGCTACGCCAAGGGTAAAGTATTCGATAAGCAGACCCAAAAGCCCCTGGCGGCTACCATCCGTCTCTACGACCTCCGTACCCAGCGGCAGATCTCAGAGTTTTCGTCCCAGGCGGCAACGGGCGAGTACCTGGCTGTACTGAACCAGGACAGCGACTATTCCTTTTACGTAGAGAAGGATGGGTACCTGTTTAAAAGCCTCTCCTTTACACTGACAGATTCGCTTACGGCCCTACAACTCGACATCCCCCTCGAGCCTATATTAAAGGATAGGGTAGAGGTACTCAGCAATATCTTCTTCGCCACCGGGGCGCATACCCTGGATGATAAGTCGAAGGTAGAGCTCGACAAGCTGGCCGAGTTTCTGTCCAGGAATCACAAACTCCGCATTGAAATAGCCGGCCATACCGACGACGTGGGTTCCGATAAGGATAACCTCGATCTTTCACGCCAGCGTGCGCAGTCGGTAGTAAGCTATCTGACCGGAGCCGGCATCAAGGCCGATCGTCTTACTGCTATCGGCTACGGTGAAACCCGCCCCAAAGTACCTAATATAAGTGAGGAAAACCGCCAGCAGAACCGGCGTATCGAATGGCGCGTACTGTGATCTCTTTGCGTTTTTAGGCGAAATGTTGCACTTTTGTAAATGACTTCGTGTTCCTCTATCAGAAACATTTATTGCAAAGAATATTTATAGTTTTCTACCATGTTATTCGAAAAAGTTGATTGCCTGATCATCGGATCAGGTCCCGCCGGATATACCGCCGCTATATATGCTTCCCGTGCTGGTTTAAAGCCAGTCTTGTACCAGGGACCCCAGCCTGGTGGTCAGCTGACCATTACTACAGATGTAGAAAACTACCCCGGCTATCCCGAAGGAGTGGGTGGTCCTGAAATGATGATGGACTTCGAAAAGCAGGCTCGTCGTTTCGGAGCGGATATCCGGTATGGTTTGGCTACTGCCGTTGACTTCTCTTCGTATCCCCACAAAGTAATCATTGATGAGCAGAAAGGCATTGAAGCCGGTGCGGTCATTATCTCTACCGGAGCTTCGGCCAAGTGGCTGGGTCTTAAGGCTGAGCAGCGCCTCAATGGCAAAGGGGTATCAGCCTGTGCTGTCTGTGACGGTTTCTTCTTCCGTGGACAGGATGTAGTCGTAGTGGGGGCTGGTGATACCGCCGCCGAAGAAGCCAGCTACCTGTCAAAGCTGTGCCGTAAGGTATACCTGTTGGTACGTCGTGACGAAATGCGTGCTTCCAAGATCATGCAGAAGCGGGTATTAACTTCACATAATATTGAAGTACTGTGGAATACCGAAACGGTAGATCTGATCGGTGAAAATGAGCTGGAAGGTGTCAGGGTAATCAACAATAAAACGGGACAGGAAACCGTATTAAATGTTACCGGATTTTTCGTAGCGATTGGCCATAAGCCTAACACCGAAATATTCAAGGACTACCTGGATTTGGACGAGGCTGGTTATATCAATACCATCAAAGGAAGCACCCGTACCAACATCGAAGGCGTATTCGCGTGTGGTGATGCGCAGGATAACGTATACCGTCAGGCTATAACTGCCGCCGGTACAGGTTGTATGGCAGCGTTGGATGCAGAGCGTTTCCTGGCTGAGAAAGCTGTTTACGAAGAAGAACAGGAATTTTAAAAATAGAGCGGATTGTGTGATCCGGGAGCTAGTAAAGAAAATGTGCAGCAATGCACATTTTCTGGTATAATTAGTGCACCTCTATTTCGTATTTAGAGAACTCTTCTACTGATTAGTGACAATAACATGAAAGGAAAACTCATTGGTTGCCTGCTGATGATGATGTGTTTAGTGGGTTTGAATGCAGAAGCTCAGGAGCGTGGCAAATTCAAAAAGAATCCTAAAATCAAACAGAGCGGGACAACCACTAATCCCAATACCACCAATCCCAACTTTCCGGTAGTAGAGCCCCAGCGTGAGCCGGAGGCCGACTTTAAGATTGAAACCTCTAACATCAACTTCCAGAGTCAGTTTGAGCCGGCCAAGCCACTCAATCCGGTGGTAAGCGAAGATACCAGCAGTATCGACGAAGGCGAAACCAACGTACTGGAAGTTGTTGACTCCATGATGATCGGGGATGAGTGGGTCAAGATCGCCGACTACTACGTGATCTGGGATGCTCGCACCATTGATCCCTATAACGTAAATCCGGTAGAGTTTGACGAGACCATTGATCTCAAACTATATGATCCCGCCGAGAACCGCTTCTGGAATATTCCCCTGGATAAGACCCGCGTGACCTCTAACTTCGGCTTTCGCTGGGGACGGTGGCACAACGGTACTGACCTGGACCTGGATACCGGCGATCCGGTTTATGCTACCTACGATGGGATGGTACGGATTGTGGCGGTAGATGGTAGCGGCTACGGCCGCTTTGTACTCATCCGTCACTACAACGGACTCGAGACCTTGTACGGTCACCTTTCTAAGCCCTTGGTAGAGTCAGGCCAGATGGTAAAAGCCGGTGACCTGATCGGATTAGGGGGTAGCACCGGACGCAGCTCGGGCCCTCACCTGCACTACGAAAACCGCTACGAAGGTAACCCCTTCGATCCTCGTAATATCTTTGACTGGGACAATCAGCAGATCAAGGCAGACCACTTCATCCTGACCAGCAGCGTATGGGATCACCTGCGGGCAGGTCGCCAGGGCAAGAGCGAGTATGAGAGCGGAGATAAACCTGCTTTCAGCCGGACTCTGCTACACAAGGTACGTTCCGGCGAAACCCTGACCTCTATCGCCAGCCGTTATGGTTTGTCGGTAAGAGCGCTGGCCCAGAAAAATCACATATCAGTACGCTCTACATTGCGGGTAGGTCAGAAACTACGCGTTAAATAGTTGTTCACACTCATCAGTACTAATGAAATTAGATGTCCTGGCCATTACGGCCCATCCCGACGATGTTGAACTCAGCTGCGCCGGTACCTTGCTTTCACAGATACAGCGGGGTAAAAAAGTAGGAATTCTGGATCTGACCCGGGGCGAGCTGGGTACCCGGGGTACCCCCGAGGGACGTACTCAGGAAGCACTAGATGCGGCTGAAATTATGGGAGTGACCGTAAGGGATAATGTAGGGATAGCCGATGGGTTTTTCAATAACGACGAAAAGCACCAGCGCGCTATTATCCCGTACATTCGCAAGTACCAGCCGGATATCGTGATTACCAATGCCATCGAAGACCGCCACCCGGATCATGGGCGGGCCGCCCAGTTGGTAGCGGATAGCTGTTTCTACTCCGGCCTTCGCATGATCGAAACCATCGACGAGCAGGGCAACCTACAGGCGGCCTGGCGTCCCCGGCAGGTATTCCATGTGATTCAGGATCGCTTCATCAAGCCTGACTTTGTCATTGATATCACTCCGTACATGGACGTTAAGCTGAAAGCCATGTTGGCGTTCAAGAGCCAGTTCCATGTACCGGAGTATAAGGAGAAAGTGGACGAGCCGCAGAGCTATATCTCAACCCCCGAATTCTTTGATTTCATCAAAGCCCGTGCGCAGGAGTTTGGTCACTCCATCGGGGTGCAGTACGGCGAAGGTTTTACTACCCGACGCATGCTGGGCGTGGAGGATATATCCATATTCCTTTAGTAGCTTTTCCAAACTCCTTAGGGAGATAGCCTCTCTATAACCCAGGAGCCGCTTTCAGTAGCCCGGTACCTAATCCGGTCGTGCAGGCGGCTGGGGCGTCCCTGCCAGAACTCAATCTGCCGGGGGATCAGGCGGTAGCCTCCCCAGTGGGGCGGACGCGGTACCTGTTGGCCTTCAAACTGCTTTTCATAAAAAGCCTGCTTGTCGGCCAGTTCCTGCCGGTCTTGGATCACCACGCTTTGGTTAGATACCCACGCGCCAAGCTGACTACCCCGAGGACGGATGGCAAAGTACTCATCCGACTCCTGGTCACTGACCTTCTCTACCTGGCCTTCCACCCGCACCTGCCTTTCCAGTTCTTTCCAGAAAAAGGTAATTGAGGCGTATGGATTTACCAGCAGGTCCTGACCCTTCTGGCTCTGGTAGTTGGTATAGAACACAAAGCCCGTGTCATCTAACCCTTTCAGCAATACTATACGTCCATTAGGGCGGTTGTCCGGTCCTATGGTACTTAGGTGCATAGCATTGGTTTCGGGTACTTCGGCGGTCAGGGCTTCGTCAAACCACTGTTTGAACTGAAGGAAAGGATTTTCGGAAACATCAGTCTCCGATAAACCGTTAAGGGTATACTCTTTCCGTAAATCAGCAATGTTTTGAGTCATTTGAGGCGTTGGGGTACAATGATACTTCAACAAAATTAGTCATTTCACAGTAAAGATTGTTATTTTTGCGGATATAGGCACTTACGAAACACTTAGCACGATGGCACAAGAAGAACGCGACGCAATCGGAAACACGGAGCAGGACGACCAGCTGACCAACAAGTCAGGGGACGAGCTTGATATGGAACTGCACGAGGATCTGGAAGAGGGAGAAGCCGGTGAAGCTGTAGATTACAGCCAACTGAGCAAGAAAGAACTGGGAGAGGTCCTTGAAAAAGAATTGGCCACTATTAAGGCTGAAGGGGCTACCTCGGCTCAGCTTAAAAAGGCCGATGAAGTAGTGCGCGAAATCCGTCCTGTTGTTGACCAGATAAAGCGTACCGAACTGGAAGAAGCCCGTGGAAAATATATAGCCGATAATGGCAATGAAGAAGGATTTGAGTACCGGCACGACGAAGATACCCTGCGTATCGAAGAGTTGAGCCGTCAGATCCGTAGTCAGCGCAACGCATACTATCAGAATATAGAGAAGAGTAAAGAAAAGAACTTCGCCTCCAAAACAGCCCTGCTACAACGGCTGCGCGAGCTGGTAGAAGCCGAGGAGTCCAAAGAGACCGACGCGGCGGACATGAAGGCTAGCTGGGAGGAGTTCAAGAAAATACAGGAAGAGTGGAAAGCGGCCGGTAATATTGCCTCTCCACATAATGGTACCCTTTGGGCTACTTACAACGCCCTGGTAGACCGCTACTTTAGCATCCGTAACATCTACTTTGAGCTTAAAGAGCTGGACCGAAAGCGCAACGCCGACCTCAAAGGCGAGCTATGCGATAAAGTGGAAGCCCTGGTAGCCTCGCTCGAAAATCGTCCGATGACGCGCGAGATACTCGATGAAGCCAACCAGCTTTTTGAAGAATACAAGCACGTAGGTCCGGCCCCCCGCGAAGAGCAGGAGGAACTATGGCAGCGTTTTAAGAAATCGCTAGATGCCCTGTACGATGCCCGCAGGTCTCAGTACAGCGACCAGAAGAAAAACATGGCCGCTACCTACGAGGAGAAATCAAAGATCTACGAAGCCATTGTTCCCTTCACGTCGTTCTCGTCGGGTAGTATCAACGACTGGAACGCCAAGACCAAGGAGATTCTGGCGTATCAGGACCAGTGGGTAGCCACCAAAGGCCCCATGCCGCGAGAAGAGGGTAAGGAGTTGAGCAAGAAGTTCTGGGGAGCGCTCAAGACCTTCTTCCATAATAAAGGAGAGTTCTTTAAGCAACTTGAGTCTAAGCGGGAGCAAAACCTGAAGGCCAAGACCGAGCTGTGCGAAGAGGTAGAGCAGATCCTGGCTACGGGTGAAGATACCCCTCAGAATACCCAGCGCGTAATCGAGCTTCAGAAAAAATGGAAAACCATCGGTCAGGTTTCCGAAAAGTACAAGGACTCGATTTACGTACGCTTCAAGGAAGCCTGTGATGCCTACTTCAATAAGAAGCGTAACAAGAACCAGGAAGTAGAGAAGGAGTTTGAAGATAACCTGGCTAAGAAGAAAGAGCTCTGCGAGCGGATTGAGAAAGCCTCCAGCACCGAAGGTGATTCTACCCTGGATCAGTTGAATGCATTCAAGGAAGAGTGGGCTGCTATTGGCTTCGTACCGAAGAAGGACATGCAGACCATCCAGAAGCGCTATATCAATGCTATCAACTCATACGTAAGTGCCATTGGCAAACTTTCATCCAAGGAGCGGGAGCAGGTAGTCCTGGAAAGCGAAGTTGAAATGGTACGCGAAGGAGAGTCGAGCCGTGGGCTGTTCCGCAAGGAGAGCGACATCCGTCGCAAGATCTCCCAATTGGAAAACGACATTGCACTCTGGCAAAATAATATTGAGTTCTTCGCAAAGTCGAAGGCATCTGACAAACTGAAGGCCGATTTTGAGCGTAGAATCAAAACCGCCGAAGAGCAGCTGCAGGATCTGAAACACCAACTCACTATAATTCAGGAAGCTATCTAAAACCTGAAAAAAAGTTGAAAAAAATAGTGCGAAAACGCTTGCGTAGTACATTCCAGCCCACTATTTTTGCATCACCAAATCAGACAAAGGGACACGGAAACGACTCTTCGAAGATTTAAAAGCCTCCATAGCTCAGCTGGTAGAGCAACTGACTTGTAATCAGTAGGTCGTTGGTTCGATCCCGACTGGGGGCTCTTGAAAATCAAGCACTTGCATCATTTTAGATGTGAGTGCTTTTTTGTTTGATACATTTTTTGATACATACCTATTCACTCTGATAGATCTACCATAGGTTTGAGGTGTATAAGGTTTTAAGTGTATAAATTAGCTACACCACTCCTCATATCAAAACTAAGTGCATTTTTCGACTATAAGAGTTAGAAAGAGTAATGCATCGTTCAAGATTACTCCTTTCTTCTAAAATAGGGTAAAAAGATTACTCTAACTACTTTTCACTTAATGATAAATCTTATAAAGATGTATAATACTAGTTACCTCAACCAAGTATAACCCTCCATACATCAATGAAAAGTAAAGTAGCATCTATCCTTACTAAGTTAATTTTAAAGTTACAGATTGTCGCTACAAAACTTACGAAGGATACTGAACATCATCTACCATATAAGTCGTTATCACCAGTAGATAACGCAGATCCAAATAAAACTTATACAAACGCACTCAATTGGGCACTAAGGAATAGAAGAAAGGAAGATATAAAAAATATTGCACTGACAGGACCATATGGATCTGGCAAAAGTAGTATTTTGAAAACGTTTGAAAAGAATTATAAGGGAGATGATTTACATTTCTTACACATTTCCCTAGCAACGTTCAAGGAAGAATCACTTGAAGATAACATTAGTAGTCGAAGGGTTGACACAGAAAATAACCTAGACAATTTTAGTTCTAGCAAAAGGAAGGATAAACAATTAGACGATCTTAGATTATTAGAAATAAGTATACTCCAACAAATTTTTTATCATGAAGAAGATGATAAAATCCCTGATTCAAGATTTAAGAAAATAAAAAGCTACGGAAAGAGTAAGTTATATCTCATCTCCTCACTGGTAGTACTTTTTTTGATATCTCTCCTATACCTTTCAAATCCGAGTATTCTATTAAACTTCTTAAATAGACTACCTTTTAATGGATTTTGGATACCACTCATAGATCTTATTACACGCACCATTGTTATTTTTGTTGCTACTCTTTTTATTTATAAGTCAATAAGAACTATAAGTTCAATGAATATAAATAAATTAAAAATACATGACACTGAAATTGGATTCGGAGATAATTTAAACAAATCAATACTAAACCATCATATAGATGAAATTCTATACTTCTTTAGTATAAGACCATACAATGTAGTAATAATAGAAGATCTAGACAGATTTAAGCAAACTGAGATATTTACAAAACTAAGAGAAATTAATTTCTTATTGAATGGTTCTGAAAAAACAAAGCATAAACATATAGTCTTTATTTACGCAGTACGTGACGAAATGTTTCAAGATAAAGATCGAACGAAATTCTTTGACTTCATAATTCCAGTCATCCCAACCATAAACTCATCTAACTCAAGTCAAATACTTCTAAGTATAAGAGAAAGTCTCAAATATGATTTATCAGATGATATTATTGAAAACATCTCTCTTTATATAGACGATATGAGGTTGCTATATAATATCATGAATGAATTTTATTTATATAGACAAAATCTTGACCCTAATCTAAACTCTAATAAACTATTATCGATACTTGTATATAAAAATTTATACCCTAAAGACTTTGTCGATCTAAGTAATAATCGTGGTGAACTATATGATGTACTAAATTCAAAAGCTAACTATATAAAAACGATAAGAATAGAATTAGAAGAAAAAACGTCATCTTTAAAGTCACAGATTAAAGATCTGGAAGAGGTTAGGATTAAAGACGTAAAAGAACTAAGGTCATTATATATTTTAAATACGTTAAATTATGTAAATAACTTTACTTCATTTATATTAAATGGCGAAGTAATTGGGAATAAAGAGTTGCTAGAAGAAGACAAATTTAGTTATTTATTAAATGATCAGATTGAATATCAACAGTTAGTTTATTACAACAATGGCTACTTTAAAAAAGAATCAGGTAAGAATGGAATTAAGTTTAAAGATATTGAAGCACTAGTAAGTGACAAAAGTTACAAAACAAGAAAAAAAGAAATAGATAGTATCAATATTAACTTATCTAATGCACTGAAGATTGAAATTAGCTTGATTGAACAGAAGCTTAAAGACATTAGAAACCTGAAGTATACTGAAATAATACGTCTCTGTGAGAGTGAGGGTATAATTATACTTGGGTCAGACACAAATGAATTAATAAACCTTTTGTTGAGAAATGGATACATCGGTGAAGATTATTTAGATTATATTTCCATTTTCTATGAAGGTAGTATATCCAGCAAGGACAATCAATTCTTACTATACCTTAGAAGTCAAAAAAGGCTAGATTTCTCTTTTAAACTAAATAAAATCGACAAGTTAATCCCCAAAATTAATCCGTTAGATTTTGGTACTATCTATATCCTTAATTATGATTTGATAAACTACCTCATGAATAGTGAAGGTTATACAAGGGAATTAGATCTAATTTTTGATACTTTAAAGAATGAATCTGAAATATCACTCGAGTTTATTGATTCTCAAGAAAGCACATTGATTGAAACGCATAAATTTTTCAAATTGCTCTTCAATAAATGGCACAACGTATGGAATTACGTTAGTAGTAGGCTAACTATTACAGATCAGAAGAAATTTCAGTATTTTAAGTATATTATTGAATTTTCTGACCTAAATGACTTACAGGTGATTAAAAATGCTTCTCCTGACTTCTTGAATTATTTATTAAGTAGACCTGACTTTCTGGATATAACTTTAGACAAAGAAAGGATTAAAAGTGTTATTAAACACTTAGATATTAAATTTACGACAATAAACTTCAATGAATATTCTACAGATTTATTTGATTTTATCATTGCTAGCAAATCATATGAAATCAACCTCCAAAATATAAAAGATATTTATAGATATTTACTAGGAGATGACTTTAATCTAGCAGAATTTGATAAATCTAATTATAAATTTATAAATGATGCAAACTTCTCAGATGTTCTTATATACCTTAATGATAACTTAAATACATATATAGAAAATATATATATGAAGATTAAGTCAAATATCAATGAAGACTATGTTTACTTGATTAAATTAATTAATTCAAATAATATCAGCGACATTAATAAAAAACTTATAATTGAAAACTCATCTACTTTTATTTTAAATATTAATGATATAGCCAACAAAGAACTTATTGATTATGTATTTTCATTGAAAAAAGTGACTGCTACATGGAATAACCTGTTTATACTCTACTTAATGAATGAAGAGTTTATTCCCTTACATATGATTGAATACATCAATATAGTCGATAATGCTAAAACTCTTTCAACGGTAGATATTTCTAGCACTTATGAGTCAAATTCTAACTTAGTAAGATTTTACAAGAAGGTTATTGAAACTGACGAAATTAATTTAGATTCATATGCGTTGATACTAAAATCGTATAAGTCACAAATTACAGGTGTAGACATAGATTCTTTATCTTACGAAAAAGTTAGCCTTTTAATTAATGAGAGCATAATAGAAATCAATAATGTAGTATTTAATATATTAAAAGATAAATTCAATGACCTTCATATAAGATATTTGGAAATAAACAAATCTAAGCTTATTGATAATACAACTATCTTAGATTTAGATAGTGACGACCTTTGGGCTATATTAAAATCGAATGTATTGACAGTTCAAGAAAAGAATACTATTTTATTGCAAGTTGACGAAAATATCATTTTTTCTAAAACAGAGAGCTTGAACCTTATTTACCATTTAATCGTTCCAGACAACAAAGTTTCCTTAAGTCCCCCTTTGATTAATAGATTGTTATTGAATAACCAATTTTCATTAGTAGATAGGATTAAAATATTTAACTCTAAATGTGACATGTTAGCTAAAAACGATATTACAAAGTTTTTGCATACTTTAGGTAAACCTTATTCTGATATCGTAAAAGTTGGTTATGGTCCCGTTCCAAAGGTTCCAAAGACTGACTACAACATCGAATTAGTTGACAATTTAGAGAGATTAAAATATATTTCAAGTTCATTTTCAAGTCCTAAAAGTAATATGATCAGAATCAACACTTTTAGAAAACAAAACAATCATTAGTATTAAAAGCCCATAATTAAAGCTTATCTTACGTTTTGCATTAACTTTTTAAAGTGCTGGTACATAATATCAGCAATGAGTGGTTTCTTCTCTGGTGACTCAACAGTACGGTAGAATTCGAAGTGATCGTTGACGTAGTCCAGGAACAACTTACTTAGCATCTCGTCCCAGTACTGTTTCTTATTTGACTCAGAATTATCACCTTCCATTACTTTCAATACAGTAGGATCGGTAGTTAACCTCTTGTACACATTGTTGAGGTGGAGTCGATGCTCGTCAGTCAACTCACTTCCAAAAGTATTATTTAGTTTGTTAATGATATTAGAAAGGAGTTCCAGCGGTTCTTCCACTACAATAGATTTACTACCACTTTCTGACATAGGATCTAGTTCTCCTTTGATATCTTCAAGTGCAAGTTTCATCTCACCGATCTTTTGAATTCGTAGTGAATCAAGATCAATGGAATCTGATAGATCAACCTTATCGGACTCTCGTTTAGGTAGTTTCTTTTTGAGGTATTTGAGGTATATGAACAATTTTTCCAGTTCAATATCCTGGAAGTCGATTATCTGAGTGATGTAGCTATATAACCGACAGAAGGAGTTAATCAGTGTTCGAAACTCTTCCTTTTGTTCAGTTGATTCTATACGTTCCCACCTTTCTACTGCTGCGTTGAGGTAAGGTTGTAGTTTCGCATCGGTTTCACGTTCTGAATAGAATAATTTACAGAACCCCTCGACCTCATACTTCGTGAACAGGTGAAAACCTCTGATACTTGTGTCAAGTTCATACAGTTTATACGAGTCTGTTTCTCCTGTAAGTACAGTAGAAAGGTAAAAAGGTTGAAACGCACTGATGATTTCTTCGGGTTCATTGATGAAATCCAGTACGAAGGTATCAGTTTTACCCTTTGCAGTACGGTTAAGTCGTGACAGGGTTTGGACACACTGAACACCACCTAACTTCTTATCCACGAACATAGAGTGTATCAGAGGTTCGTCAAACCCAGTCTGAAACTTGTTAGATACGATCAGAATACGGTACCGAGGATCTTTCAAACCATCGGGTATACTCACCATTGGTTGTAGTCCATTCTCAGTATTCAGAGAGTTTTCCGTGAAATCTTTACCATTATGATTGATAATACCACTGAATGCGACCAGACAGGAATACGGTAGTTTTAGTTCTTTCATCTGACGTACCATTTCGAGATGAAACAGTACACAGTGTTTACGTGAACGAACTACTACCATCGCACGAGCGCGACCATTGATCTTTTTAGAAGTGTGGTTTACAAACTGATTCAGTATAATAGATACCTTCTGACGAATGGTTTCTTCGTGCGAATCAACGTAAGTGACGAGTGCTTTCTTTACCTTACCTTCGGGTAGTTCCAGATCCTCACCATCATCGTCCTTACGTAGTTTAAACCACCTTTTATACGTGGTATAGTGTTCCAGTGTGTCGAGAGTATATCCTTCCGCAATAGACTGTTTCATGGTGTACGCATGAAAGGGTACGAATTCACCTGCGGAATTTTTTCGACCAAATATTTCAAGCGTTTTATTTTTTGGAGTACCTGTAAACCCAAAGAAGGAGATGTGTTTCTGCTTACCTCTGGTACTTATTTCACGTTCGAGTAGATCCTGGTAATCTTCGGGTTCTTCATCATCAAACTCATTAACAGATAGTGATTTCTTTAACTTTTTGGATGATTCACCACTTTGGGATGAATGTACCTCATCAATCACGACTGCGAAGGTTCTACCTTTCAGTTTGGACATGGTATCTGCAATGACCCCAAATTTCTGTATGGTAGTAACTATAATATCCTTACCGGTTGCAAGTGCGGTTTTGAGTTGTTCTGAATTCTGATCAATTTTTTGAACTACACCAGAAGTTTGTTCAAGGTCTGTAAGTGTTTTTTGTAGTTGTTTGTCGAGTACCTTACGATCAGTAACAACCACTATGGTATCGAACAAACGGGTGGTGTCGTTTGGGTTTTGATACAAGGACGAAAGTGTGTGTGCTAACCATCCGATACTGTAACTCTTACCCGACCCGGTTGTGTGTTGTATGAGGTAGTTGTGACCAGTACCCTCATATCTAATTTGTCTGCTAAGTTTCCGGAGGACATCGAGTTGATGATACCGTGGAAAAATCAAAAGAGGTTTACTCCTTTCTACAACCCGACCTTGTTTATCATCCCACTCTTTTTCGGTTTCAACCGTTTCCAGTACAAAGCTTTCGATAATATCAAGTACTGATGGAGGAGTAAGTACTTCTCTCCACAGGTACGATACCTTATAATCGTCCTCTACAATAGGATTTACGATGTCTTTGTTATAAGGTAAGAAACGAGTATCTGCACCGTTGAGTCTGGTAGTCATACCTACCGTATCGTTATCGACACAGAAGTGTACCAGGAGTCGTTTAAATTGTAAGAGTGGTTCATTAAGTGGATTTCGATCAAATCTGTACTGTTTGATCGCATGGATGATGTTCTGACCCGACAGTTGATTCTTTAATTCAATACTTATAATAGGAATACCATTGATGCATAATACAATATCAATGGAGTTCTCATTGTTCCTTGAGTAGTGGAGTTGACGAACAATCGACAACCGATTCTTCAGGTACTTCTCCTGGTGTTCGGGGTTTAGTCCACTTTTGGGTTCAAAGTACACCAGATCAAAATAAACACCTCTTTCACGCAGTTGATTACGAAGTACGTGGATGACTCCGTGTTTCTGTATTTCGGTAGAGAGTCGTTTGAGTAGTTTCTCCTCTGCTTGTTCACCAAAGTGATACTGCCACTTCTCCCACTGTTGAGGTTGTGTATCTTGTATGAATGCAAGTACTTCGGATGGGACCAGACATAACTCTCTATCGTATAGGGTATGGTGTACCGGGTAGTATATTAAACCACCTACTTCAGTTGTGGTGAGGTGGTTTTCGATGTGGTCTTCAAATCGTTTTTCTGTCATGGAGGGTATAGGTGTGTAATGGGGATTAAATGAGGTAATGATCCTGTATCAATCATCAATGACGCATACTTTACCCGTTACTACGTTAGATATAAGACTTTGTCGGTATTCTTTTAGTAGTTCAATTTTTTGCTTTTCCTGTTGGATAGTAGTATCTATAAAATCAGTTTGTTCTTTCATATAATTGGAAATCAGAACTTGTTCATTGGATGGTGGAACAGGTATATCTAAATTTTGGATTCGCTCAACTGATAAACCTGGTTGTGCTGACGCAAGAGAATATTGATTTAAATTCATCACTTTCAATAACTCACCTAACCAATGAGTGTCATAGTTACCTCTTAATGTTACAACTACTGCATGTTCAGATGCCCAAAACTTACCCTTAGCATAATTGATATTTCCACACAGTGCACCTTGTCTCCCAATCAAAGCATGGTATCCTTCATGAGTATAAGTTGAAGTATAACCTCTAAGTCCGTTCCCTCCATAAACAGGATATTTGCCTTCTACATCTATTGAGTCAGAAGTAATTGAACAACCACTTTGTAAGTGTGCAATAAATTTTAATTTGATGGTCTTCCAATGATTAGGAATAGTGCCTATCTCAACTACTCCACTATCCTTCATTTCTACATCGGGGTCAAGACCTTTGGTGACGACGTGATTGATAAGGGAAGTGCGTTGTTCTTTTAGTAGTTGTATTTTCTCCTCCTTCTTTCTAACCAAATCATCAATGAGTGCAGTCTGATTATCGAGGTAGGTGACGATTGCTTGTTGTTCGTGTAGTGGGGGGTAACAAAAAAGCATATCATCATATACAGACTTGGTCATACTGGGTATTGCAGATCCGTATATGTATAGATCAAACTGAATTTGATTTACTAAGTGAAAGAGATATTTGGGATGGACATTATCAAAAATATCAGTATAATAAGTTGTATCCGCTGTCCAGAAAGGAGTAAACACAATTTGTGGTTTATCAACTGTTCCTTTTCTTCCAAGTAGTACACTTGGTTTATCATGTAAATATTTGGAAGATCTTGCAAATTGTCCACCAGATCCATATACGGGATACCCTCCTTCTTCTACAACATTTTCCTGGTAATCTCTTCCATTAAGTATTCTAGCAAAAAATTTCAATTTTTTTACAACCCAGTTTTCAGGTATCTCACCAATCCATTCAACACCTGATTCTTTATATGCTGGATATTTACTCATAACATCTGACTCTTATACGATTGATTGATTAGGGACATAATGTAATCCATGTCACTATCCTGGTTCATTAAGATGGAGTAGTCACCGTTTCCCCAGTGTCCCACGTTACTAACATCCTTAGAAACATTGTTAGGATCATTTAATGTACCTCTTTTCATATTGATGATGAGGTATAACCCTTCATTATATATCACTATATCCACAAAGGGACGTTTCCTTCTGAAACTTATGTATGTACCCTTTGGTGATACTTCTACGTCACCCAAGTTAATTATCCTCTCTTTTACTAATTTATATAATTCTATAACCCAATCTGGTCTACTTTTACTTTTTTTGAAATGATCCTCCTCTGTGTACTTCTTTACTTCATTAGAAACTTTGTTGACCACATTTTCAGGATCTTTGGTAACAGTAGATATAGTTTCCTCTGAGGTAGTTTTGTGTTGATTCAACCCGATCAATCCATTCGCATACCTTTTTATCTCCCACAACTCAAAGGGTACGTCTTTGAAGTTAACTGAATTCCTCTGGTACTCTGTGAAGTAAGGTGAAATGAATATCACTTTTGACTGTGACCAGTCTACCTCATCTCTCCGTAAGGTAATACCACAGTGATCATGGTATTCCAAAATGAAGTCAGACTTGTTGTTCAAAAGGATAGACATGTAAGTATACCCCTGGTCAATTACTGAAAAATTCCTCTCTCTCTTATACTCTATGATCACAAATGACTTGTTCTCTTTATCGTATGCAAGGGTATCTAACCGGAACCCTTTAATACTGAGTTCTGATTTGACGAATTCCAAGTTGAACAATGTATCGAGGTTGTTCTCTATGAGTGTCTGAATCTCCTTCTCTAACTGGAATGGGTGGTTTTCAACACTTTTTAAACCTGTTTCTGTAATGGAGTACAACTTCATTGTTCAATCAGATTTGCTAATAACCCATCACTTTCTTCTTCTAATTTGAGTAGATCACGAGTTATCTCTTCCAGACTACGCAGTGGTTTGTACTGGTAGAAGTACTTGGTAAAGTTAATTTCGTAACCTACTTTATCTTTACCCCGATCCATCCATGCAGTAGGTACGTGAGGTTTCACCTGTTCGTCAAAATAGATTTGTATATCGGTTTGTAGAGGTACCCGCTCATAATCACGTAGAGACGAATCAGGTTTGGGGTGTTTCGTCTTTTTGTCGAGTACTACTTGACCATTCTCATCCACTAGCGGTTGTTCAACAGTCACCTTTGTATAACCAAAGTACTCGTTGGAATACATCTTGCAAATGGATGTTTCCTCACAGGATAGATAGGTATCTAGTATTTCCTGACGCTGCGTGTCGGTAATATACTTGCGTTTACTACCCAATGATTTCTTCATCAAAGAAGAAAGTTCAGTTGCATTGATGAGTTGTACTTTTCCTTTACGATGGGGTTTCTTATGGTTGGTAACTATCCAAATATAGGTACTGATACCTGTATTGAAGAAGAGTTGATCTGGAAGTGCGACAATTGCTTCTAACCAGTCATTCTCTATGATCCACTTTCGTATTTCGGATTCACCACTACCCGCGTCACCTGTAAATAAGGGAGAACCGTTGAATACTACTCCAATACGACTACCCTTATATTCCATCTTACTTATCATGTGTTGAAGGAACAACAACGAACCGTCGGAACTACGGGGAGTACCTACAAAGAATCGACCATTCGGGTTTTGTGATTCATTCTTAACGAAATCTTCTTCTGACTTCCAGCTCACACCAAAAGGTGGGTTGGTAATCATGTAGTCGAAAGTGAGTCCCTGTAACCGATCTTCGGAAAGTGAAGAACCTAAGTGAATGTTATTGGGGTTCTCACCCGTAATCAACATATCAGATTTACAGATTGCATACGTCTGTGGGTTGAGTTCCTGACCATACAAACGCAAATCAACATCAGGGTTAATGTTTTCCTGTATCCACTCCTTACCGATGGTCAACATACCACCCGTACCACAACAAGGGTCAAAGATGGTACGTATCTTACCTTCACCTTCCAGATCATCACGGTTTTCTGAGAATACCAGGGAAACCAATAGTTTGACTACGTCACGAGGAGTATAGTGTTCCCCACTGGTTTCATTACTCATTTCCGAAAACTTACGGAGTAGTTCCTCAAATACCTGACCCATTGTATGGTTGTTAACTACGTTAGGGTGTAAGTCAACTTCTTTGAACTTTGAGATCAGAAGGTACAGACGGTTATTTTTGAGTAATTTCTCAATAGGTTTCTCTAACTGGAAATTTTCAATGATTTCAGTTACGTTCTTGGAGTACCCGTTGAGGTAGTTATAAAAGTTAAGTTTAAGACTATTCGCAGTCAACCGTGACAGGTCGAATTGAGAATGGTTGAAGAAGTTGAGTCCGATCTGACTTTGTATGATGGGGGTAGGATCATCAATTTTCTCCTTGAACTGTTCCCACAGGTTATGTACTTTATCTTTTTGAGGTTCAAGTACACAATCTAAACGTCTGAGAACTACAAAGGGTATGATTACATCTCCGTATTCGTGTGGTTTGAAAAGACCTCTCAATACGTCATCCGCAACGTTCCATATGAATGAAGAGATCTGCTGGTGGTTATTCATGGGTGATAAGGTTTACTCATTTGAATGTAATAAAAGGAGAAAGTTAAGTATTTGTGCTACTTTGAAATCTAAAAATTGTTATCCAAGAGTAATCACTTTAAGGAAAAAACTTATAGTCTCCACTATCCCATTAAAAATGATTAGCGAAACGCTATTGAATAAATAAATAAAAGACCAAGGATAAATGCCAATAGAAACCAAAAAATATTATCAAAACTCCCAGAATTATCAACGTTATTAATATTTTCTTTCCTTAAAGTCTTTGCATCAATACTTATATCATTATTGACATTTTTTTTAATATACTTATTTTCTAAACTAGTAGCAATGCTTTCAAGTGATTTAACCCCTTTATCAAACTTTACTTCATTTACAAATACCACATAATCATCCATTCCATCAACTTTAAGTACCAATACTGTTTCATCAAAGAATCCATGTTTATATAAATAACTTTCTTTACCCTGATCAACCAAAAGAGTATTATTTCCTAAGAATTCCCAATTGGCCTTATCAACTTTTCCATTATTGGAAATAATTAGTTGACCATTTTTTCGAAAGATATAAACTACTCTACTATTATTTTCTTTATTTAACATTACCCACTGTTGATCAGCAAGTAAAGTCATATTATCCAATTGTTGAGAATATAATTGGATACGTGGGATCAAGTCGGACAGGTAGGTTTGCACAACAGTATTGATTTATGGCATTTGAAATATAAACTAACTACTTTGCAATTGGTACTTTTTAAGCATTTTTTTAATCACCTACGTATAATCACATAATATATATAAGTAAATTATAATATTACTTATTCTGATGAAAAAAATTGATACTACAAATGTGATTAGCACCGAAACAGACGGACTGGTTACAAAATATGTTATCCGTAATGGTTCATACTTGGGTGATGTTTTTGATAGTCTACCTCCTGGGATTATCAGTAAGTCAGAAACAGGTATGGGTGCAACTACCCTGGAGTTCAACACTCCAAGAAATTCAATCATAGTTGAACCGATTAAAATAACTGCATCGAGTAAAGCTCATAAACATGGAGCTATGTATGTGGGAAGTGAAACTCAATACCATCTTAATAAAGTACGAAAGGATACCTTCTTAACTTATATTTCTAATCCAAGTATCCAATACAAGAAAATAGTAGTAGTAGCAGATAGCTTATGGAAAGTAATAGATTGGATTGGTGATACCGTATACAAAGATTTTCATATACTTATCGATGAAGCAGACTCCTTTCAACTAGATTCTTTATTCCGAAGTAGTATGGAGTCCAGTTTTGACTATTATAAACTATTTCCACAAGATCAAAGAAGTATGGTATCTGCTACTATGTTGAAGTTCTCTGATCCTGATTTGAAGGATGAACCTACTACATCCATAGTCTATGAGAATCCAACTGTACGCAGTATACTACTTAAATATACAACGAATCTGGTTGGTACTACCAGTGATACAATTCAAGAGGTATTGATTTCCCATCCAGAAAATAAGGTTATGGTTGCATATAACTCTGTAACTAATTGCTACAATCTTGCTAGTCACTTAGTCAATTCTAATTTAATAAGTAAAGAGGATGTCAGAATATTATGTAGCATAAGTAGTAAAGATAAGGTCGGTTCTTACTATCATGAATTAAATAGTGATGTACTACCTGCTCGCCTTAACTTTGTTACTTCTGCTTACTTCACAGGTTTTGACCTTCTCGAATCCTACCACATAATATCAGTTAGTGGTAATTCAAATAAAATACATGCTATCTCAGATAATCGTTTAAAACAAATTGCAGGTCGAAGTAGACCAGGTGTTTTATCCGAAATAGTTATTTACGATACTGTACCTAATCATAACACAGAAATGGAATACACTCAGGAACAGTTAGTTGAAGCAGCAGAACAGGAAATCGTAGCTTTGAAATGTATCGATCTTAACTACAATAGTAACTCCGTTTTGAAAGGACATATTGATATAATTAGAAAGCTGATTGTTGATAATACTAGTACAGGAGGTTATAGGTTCGTTCGGATCAATAAAGATAAAGAAGCTGTTATATCGTACTTAAATCTCGACGCATTTGCAGAAAGTTTAAGAGTTAGAAATAAACTGTACAGAAGTCCTGAGACATTAAAAATTACATTAGAAGTACAGGGACATCAGGTTGAATACCAAACTGTAACTTCTAGTACTGATGTAACAATAAGTGATATAAACCAAGAGGATAGAGCAGACAAAGTAACTGAAATTATTAGTTTATTACGTGACACACAACCTGGAATACCTATTGACTTACAATTAGACGAGGATAATTCACCAGTTCATTGGAATCAGTTAACGCCATATCAACAAGAAATCGCTACTATCTACGATAATTTGTGCGAATTTATAGAACCGAGTCAATTGTTAGATAAAATTGAAGAAGCATCTTTAAAACCTGACAGGAGGATGTTAACGAACCTCCAATTAGCAGGATATTACGCTACTCTTCATAAAGATTTTCAATACAAAAGAACTGTTTCTCATCACCTACCATTGAAACAAGAGTTCACCAGAGAAGAACTACTTGAAAAGTGGAATACTATATTCTCAGAACTAGGGTTGCATAAAGCTTTCGATACACTAACACAAGCTGTACGCTTTACAAAACTTCATTTCAAGATAGTAAAGAAGGTTAAACCAGTGCGTTTTAAAATTCAAAGAGAAAATCCATTAGATTTCGTTATATTAGACTACCGCTCCCAAAGTGAAAATATTGGAACATTTATGTCACTATTAAATAGTGCTTCTCGAATGAGGTAATCTAAAATTATATATACATAGTGTATTATATATATATGGACTAAGTGTGTTTTTTTGCTTTGTATTTCCAACCAATATCTAATCTTTACCTTTTAGGTCTAGTGTAGCATTGGTTGGAATACACAATATACCACTCTCGATACCACTCTCGTGTTCAGTGGTTTTATTCGAAAGAAACTTTCTCAAAAGCGGTGGTTGGCAAAATACAGCATAATCCTTTCTTGTATACTTAAAGAATGATGAATTGATAGTGGGGATACATCCGACCTCTGATCACATACCCTATGGTATACTCAGGTATTGTTCTGACCATGTCTACTAATATCCTTTCCTCCACCTGAATACCTTGTACTGCTATTTTACATATTACATAAAATGGACAGTACAACCTTCGTAAATCTCCTTTCTGACCCACTATCAATATTGAAAAGGGATCTACGTACCGGAGTTCATAGTCTGGTTTAATCATTATTTATTAGCAGTTAATGAGAATTTGTTAACCTTGATGTGCAGGTATAAGAATACCAGTCCCTAAATGAGACTGGTATCTTTACTAGTTCAGGAGACTGGTATCTTTACTAGTTCAGAAACCAATTAGTTGACCCCTGATCCATATTCAGTACTAATTCTTCTACAAACGAAGTAGCATTGACTGACCGTGGTAAGAAGGTATCGATGTACGAACTCTTGTTTGCACCCGTAAACAGGTTGTACACGTTCCACAGACTGATTTCACCACTTTGACTTCGAGAGAAGTTATAGTCCTGGTAGTAGTCACGAGCAATGGTACTGATTTGAGTATCACCAAATGTCAGCGGTTGTATTCCCTTCTTCTGTTCCGATGGTAGGTACTGATACAGCTTACATCGACCAATAAGGGTTGCAAACTGATGTTCAGTCAGTACATATTCAGGCAATTTTCTTAAAATCTTTACTTGTTGTTCTACCCGATACTGTACAATGAGTTGGTGTAGCTCCTGCATTAACTGGGTTATATTCCTCACCTTTACCTTCGCTTTCAAACCATCCGTCCATACACATAAGTTGGTGCAAACTTTGTTCTGGAACCCAATAAAGACAGTAAAGTGTTCATCGGCACCTTTACGGTTGTAGAGGTTGTCGTGAGAATAACTCTTTACCCCTCCAATGGTAAGACTCAAAGTATTCCCTTCAATAGTTTCCTGAATAGTAGGAATTTCTACTACAAACATTAATCGCTCATAGTACAAAGTCTTTTCCCACTCTTCCAACTGTTTCGCAGGTTTATCCTTTGCTTCGGGTACTCTACCTTTAATGGGGTGAGATACACGTATATGTGGATGGGTGATGATTTCATGCTGAAATAGATTACTGACTACTTCCCCAGTAGCATTGATAAAATCAGCGTGAGAAATAAGAGGTTCATTATCCTTTACATATACCGGAATAATATGATTATGTTGAATCTCCAGTAGTTGTACAGGTACGGTATTGGCTTCAATGAATGACGGAACAGTTAGTTGCTCTACGTCTAGGGTATTAATGAGTGTGTTGTCCATTTTGCGATTGAAGTTGATGTTTACGAAGATTGAACTCAGTGAGTAAAGATTTTTGATACAGGGGATGCTGTTCGTACAGAGTTCGTAGGGAACTGACATCTTTACATTGAAGGATCTGATTACGTAGTTCCTGTTCCTGTGAAATACCTTGATTACACCAATCAAGTATTAATTTTCCTGTATCAGAGGTAATGATGAACTCAGGTTGACCCGTGAATAAACCTGTTCGATCTTTGGTGGCAACCGCATGATTCTTCATGGTTAGCTCGAATACCAGAGTCAATTCATAATCAATACCATCCCGTTGAATGGGTTTCATACCTACCTTTTCAGGTACTTGTTTTCCATTCTTTTCGACTAGTATATAGTCCTGCTTACTTCTGAGAGTACAGATGATATGTACATCGGTTTGAAGTAGTGCATTTAAGAAGTGTTGATGGCGAGGTGTGAATTTTGACCAGTTCGTATAGGAGTTACCAGTTAGTTGTGAATGTGCATCCAATATGGTTTCCCACTCGGAAGAAATACCATCTAACACGATACACTTGATACCTCCTCTTACACACACTTGTATTGCTTCAATGTACCGTTCAGGTGTATACGGTGGAGTCAACGGTAATACAAAATAGGTACCCAGGTGAGCGTATAGTTCAGCAGAATGATTCTCTGTATCAATAACTGCAACCTGTGTCCAATCTTGTGTAAGACCTACCGCGAGTAGTAACGCAGACATGGTTTTACCCGAACCACTTGGTCCCTGTATACCCAGTTTGATCTTTACATTCTTTCGTTGTGCTGGTTGTAATTGCATAATCTGTACTGTATTAAAGGTGATAGAAATAAAAAAGACAGAGTCAGTTAAGACCCTGTCCTTCAAGTTATACGATGCAGTAACTACTAAAATATAGGTGCGAATACAGCCTGTTCAGGTGTTGATGCTTCAACCGGTACATACTCATACCGATGGTGTCGGGTGATTACTTCTCCTGTTTCAGGCACTGTAAACTTGTAAATTCCGGTGAAATTGAGCCACCCATTTCGGAGTAAACTGAGCCACCCTGTGGTTGTAGTAGAAACACTGTAAATATCACTGTAT
>NZ_JAFIQT010000003.1:0-193352 GCF_017355935.1 Telluribacter humicola
AAATCAAACATCCCAAGTGGCTCAATTTGCTCCGAAATGCTGGCTCAGTTTGTACCGAAATAGTGGCTCAGTTTACTCCGGAATATACATTTTAGAGGCCGTAGAGAGACTTTTAGCTCTTGGCAAGGTAGATCCTCGTTCTTTTTCTTTTAGCGGTCTTAAAGCCTCAGAAAAGGCAAAAGATGGTATAAAGATCATTAAAGTTAGAAAGCTCCAAAACCCAGCCCTTAGCCAATATGTAGTCCACAGAGGTATATCAATAGAGCTAGCTAATCATTATCTGAAAGAAGTTACCTATGAGAGCAAAGGGAAAAGCTATTTTGCAGTAGGCTTCCAGAATGATCTAGGAGGCTTTGAGCTGCGAAGCAAGTACTTCAAGGGAGGTACTTCCCCTAAATGGCTTTCAGTAGTACCAGGAGAAGAACCAGACCATATCAATCTCTTTGAAGGCTTCTTTGACTTTCTTTCCTGCTGTCAGCATCATAAGGTTCTTAGGCTACCTGGCTCAGCACTTGTGTTGAACTCTCTCTCACTACTGCATAGGGCACTTCCTATCCTATCTCGCTACAGGTATATCAATGCCTTTCTTGATAATGATTCAGCAGGAGCCAAAGCTATCGCTAGTATAAAGCAGCAAGGAATGCAAGTTGAAGATTACTCCTACCTATATGCTTCTTACAAGGATTATAGCGATTTCCTTATAGCGAAGTGATTTTACCAGTGATTTAGATAGTGATTTATCCACCGATTTAGACACCGATCTACTACCTATAACGAGTGATTAGTAAAGCATTAACACAACTTTAACGCGTACAAAAATGGACAAGAAAGAACTAAGGGAGGGCAAGAATGGCTTACGAAACTTTGCATTTGAGAAAGTACAGAAGGATAAGGTCATCCACCACTACGACCCCAGGTGGGGCAGTTCGAGAGAGCATATAATAGGGATGTTCTATACAAAGAAGTGTCTATTCTGTAAGAAGCAGTATGAAGCTAGAAGAATCGATTCAACTTTTTGTAGTCAAGGGTGCCAAAAGGCTCATAAAAGGATGAGAAACACCTCAGAGTAAGGTTATATTATAACTATTCATAAATAGTTTCGTACAATTTCAAATCAAACTTTCTGCATCTTTTTTATACCTTCATCCAGATCTCTACATTTTGCACATATCTTATTTAAATCAAAATTATTAATAAGGCCTTCCACTCTCCTACCCTTTTGATAGCACTTGCCAAATTGCTTAAATAAAAGGGAAAGATGCCTATTGTTAAAGTTCTCAAAATTAGCATACTTATTAGGGTTCCTCTTGGAGATTGGAGCCTTTAAGAACTTATATATATTATCAATATCGCTAAAGAACCAGCTCTCTATATCTTGTGTAGCGATTATTAAATCTATACTCTTTAAATATTTACCAAATTTTGACTTTATAAGGTCAGGGCTTATATTGGGCTCAACATCTCTACCACCCTCTCTATCCAAAGCTACAAATACAAATAAATAACAATTTTTATGATTACTTAAAAAGCTACTTATAGCATCTCCAACTTTTGCATTTAAGTTAAAGTTCCCCCCCAAACACTTCATTTTGATCTTGACACCCTTGTCTCTAAGGTCTCCACGCTTATCACGAAGAATCGGCGGGTAGAACTCCCCCTCAGTTTCACCTTCATATAGAAATAATATTGCTTTATCCGGCATTTTATCAGGATTTTAGCTAAAAAAGGTCTTTCATTTCCTCAGTCTCATCCATATTATGGAGAAGAATATCTCCAAAGCTCAAAAAGTTTCTATTTAACTTTTGCTTAAGCTCCTTAATATTTCTTATAGCTTCAATTTCAGCCATTCCGTCAGCATCTATATGTGAGACAAACACTTCCTCTGGTTTAGTTAAATTCAAAAGAGTGACAGAATGTGTGCTTATTAAAAATTGCTTAGTTATACTTGATGCCCTAATAAATTGCATTAAGTCTTGAAGCGCCTTGGGATGAATTGAGTTTTCTGGTTCTTCAATGAATATGATGCAATTATCATTTGTCAATATTTTAGTAATCAAAGCAATTATTAATAACATACCATCTGACAAACTAAAAATCATTTCAATTTTACCATGTATTCTAAATACTAGGTATTTCTTTTCATTTTCGTCACCAGATGAACGGATAGCAACATCATCAATATTAGCAATAGACTTTAGCACTTCCTTAAAATACCCCCACTTATCTGTATCACCAATCTTAATTATTGAATCTACTAAATCAAAGTTCACTAGTCTATGCTCAAAATCGTACTTAGGGTCATAGTCGTTAAACCGTAAAGCATGACTAGACAAATAATATACATCTGTATTCAATAAGGAGATTATTGCTCCTTGGGCTTTTATATATTTATCATACAAATCTTTATCATCTAACAACTCATTTGAGAATAATTCAAGAATTTTAAGAGCACTTGTGTATTTGGACACCTTATTTAAAGAAACAACCCTTTTAAGATCTGCATTGAAAGTAACCTTATCGAGTTCTCGAGTAAAAATCTTAGCTGGCGCTCCTTTCATAGATCTCTTTTTAAAGAAAAAAGATTCTCTTCCTATATTTAACTCCATTCTTGACTTCCCCTTATCGGATCCAGAGATCTTTGCCTTATGTAATTCAATTGAATAGAAGTATAGTGTATTGCTCTTAGTATCCATAAAGTCAATATCTATCCTAAGGCTGGCACTTTCATCTACTATTAAATCATTAGGAAGTAGAAGTCCGAAACGCGCTTTGAACCCATCTATAAGCATACTCGTAACGGATTCGCTTGGTCCTGTAACGAGGTAATGTACAAAGGATAAGACTCTCATAAAGTTGCTTTTACCTGAGCCATTAGGCCCCACAAGCACATTTATATCCCTGAAGGTTACATCAGCTAGCCTAATATTCTTAAAGTTCGATATGGCAATTCTATTCAGCTTTATCATAATGAAGGTCGATTTTCAAGGCAATAAACAAAAAAGCAATTGTATTTCCGCATTTTTTAAGCTAATAACCCTTATTTTATATACTAATTAGAAATTCTAGCCTTTACCAGAACCAGCTCCTGAATGTTTTTTTCGTGTTTGTCACATCTCTTGCCCCTTGAAGTTTCAAAGCAGCCTCTATAGAAACTACCAATTATCATTTCACTATCAGGCAGATCTAAGCCTGTTGAAGATGTTAAATTTTAGAAGTGTGTTGAAAAAGAGGGAAGATATACACACTAGCCATACAGGTGTGAACAAAAAAAGCCTGGTAATCTACTGATTACCAGGCTTTTGCCCTTTATTGGCTCCCGAAGCTGGGCTCGAACCAGCGACCCTCTGATTAACAGTCAGATGCTCTAACCGACTGAGCTATTCGGGAGTTTCGCAACCCAGATTGTTCATCTGAATTGTGGTGCAAATTTAGGCACTCTTTAGGTACAGCGCAATACCTGGCCAAAAAAAAATCTTAGTTTCTGACGTGCTGCAGGATTAACTCTTTGACTCTCTTGGCATCTGCCTTGCTAAAATTGTTCATAATAATTTCAGGACGCATGCGGGGAATGATCCGAATGGTAGCAAACATAACACCGGTCTCGAGTTCTACCCCCGATATATCATTATAAAAAACAAAGTTGTCGGTACTGCTGAACATCTTGCGGACCTTGAAGGTAACCCCCTTCTCACCGAAGATGACCTCATCCGGAAACATAGGATTTTTAAGACTGCTAGCTTTGAAACGTTCGTTCATGCTGGTTGCTTAGTTTAGTAGTAGTTAGGGCCGCAAATATAGAAGACAACCTGATATGCTGCCATGCGTACCTCTATAAAACATCAGTGCCAGTCCCGACGGACTGGCACTGAGGCAAAGACTACTGTTAGGTTGATAGTGTGTGTGTTACTCTTGATAGTGTGTGTTACTTACAATACGTGTGTGCTTGTGTACTTTGAAAAATAGAGTGTGTATAGTGTGTGTAGGTTAAATCGAGCACTTTCCTGATATATTCTGTCAAGAACCTGGATAAAGCCAGATGCCGATTGTTTGTTTTCCTCTGATGCTTCAAAATTACCCTATCTATAGGAGCAGAGGGTAATGTTTCGATAAATGGTAGGCAAGTAGAGATAAACTGCATTAATCACCGATTTTGTGGTAACCACGATGTAGCTTATGCAGGAGGTGTGGTGGTAGTGGGGCTTGCAGTAGCAGCCCCTTATAGGTACCTGTTCAGACCAGAGGTACGTGCAGGACTTTCTTGGTAGTAAAGAATTCTTCATTGAAATAGTCCGACAGCTCGTAGGTATGTACCCTGCGTCCCAGCTCCTGGATCTCTTCGTCCAAATCGCCGCCTTTGAGGTACAGAATGCCGTTTTTGAGGCCATGGAAGGAGTTGCGGCTGATGCTCTTTCGTACCCAGCCCACAAAGGGCGTTAGACGTGTAACCGCCCGGCTTACCACAAACTCGTAGGTATCGTCGAGCTTCTCAGCCCGTACCTGCTGGGCTCTTACATTTTTCAGTCCCAGGGCCAATACTACTTCCTGTACTACCTTTATCTTCTTGCCGATACTATCCACCAGGTGAAACTGTGTATCCGGGAACATCACCGCCAGGGGGACGCCCGGAAATCCACCGCCCGTACCTACATCCAGCACCGTAGTACCCGGGTTGAACTGGATGACCTTGGCTATACCCAGCGAATGCAGAATATGACGCTCGTACAGCGTATCGATGTCTTGTCGGGAGATGACGTTGATCTGAGAGTTCCAGAACCGGTATACCTCGTCCATCTGCGCAAACTGGCTGCGTTGCGTGTCGGTCAGGTCCGGAAAATATTGCAGTATTTGTTCCATGTAGTATTGTGTACTTGTAAAACTATATGATCAGCGCCACTTCGTCTCTTTCTTGGGCTTCCTGAACATCATTAAGCTCATGAATATGTAGTAGATAAAAAACGCCAGATCCATAAATATAAAGGTATGCGCCCCGACGGTGCGGTCAAGCCTCCTGTTGATGCCCCCCAGTACGATCAGCTGCACCAGCCATCTGAAAGCGAATGCCCCTCCCAGTATCTGTAGCAGTAGTAAGTCCTGATTAAGGAGGCCATGGACCAGGCAGGCGATACCCGCCAGCCACAACCCGACGTGTGAGCCAGACAGCAGGCCCAGCAGCGTTTTGTACTTGGGCTTGTAGAGCTTGCCTACGGAAAGATGTCTCCGTTTCTGGGTGAACCAACTGCCCCAGCTGGTCTTGGGCACTGAGTACATAAATGACTCCGGGTCCAGGTTGATTACGGTATTATCAGGGGTGGCGGCCTGATTCATAAACAGATCATCGTCTCCACCGACTACTCCCTTATGGGTATAGAATCCCTTGTGCTCAAAGAACAGAGACTTTTTGTACATCAGATTACGACCGACGCCCATATAAGGCCAGCCAACCCGCGCAAACGACAGGTACTGTACGGCTGTGTAGAAAGTCTCACAACGAATAAACCAGTTGAGTAGCCCCCCTTTTTTCATATACGGTGAGAAGCCAAGTACGATATCCTTCCCGTTGGTAAGCTGCGCTACCATGCTACTGATCCAGTTGTTACCAACCGGTCGGCAGTCCGCATCGGTCATCAGTGCTATCGGGTACTGGGCGTGCTTCATCCCTACGGATAGCGCGTATTTCTTGGGAGTAATGTGCTTGACTTCAGTATCAATCCGGATAAACCGGACATGATCCCAGCCAAAAACGTGCTTTTTCAGGAAGTCGTGGCTACCGTCCGTCGAGCGGTCATCCAGGACCAGTACTTCGAAGGTAGGGTACTCCTGAGCATCAAGTAACGGCAGAAGCTCCTGTAGATTTTCGAGCTCGTTCCAGGCACACACCAGTACGGTTACAGCCGGTGCATCGGGACCGGGTTCAGAGTACTGCTTATACCCGATAAGACGGGTAAACACAAACAGATAATAGAAGAGCTGAATCAGAATAAAAAATCCAAGAATCGCAAGTAGAAGTTCGGCCACGCAGTAGATAGTTAGTCTTCAAGTTTAGGACAAATATACAGTCATTGTCAGGATTCTTTAAGAGCATCCTTTTATTTTTGCGGGCACATCAATAAGTTACTTAATGAATTTTTCACTTGAAGCTCAGGATGCCTCTACGAAGGCTCGCGCTGGACGCATTGAAACCGATCACGGCACCATCCTGACACCTATCTTTATGCCGGTAGGCACGGCCGGCTCGGTCAAAGCTGTACACCAGCGCGAACTCAAAGACGATATTAAAGCCCAGATCATACTCGGTAACACCTATCATCTCTACTTACGTCCGGGCCTGGACATTATCCAGAAAGCAGGAGGTCTGCACAAATTCAATGGCTGGGATCGCCCTATACTGACCGACAGCGGGGGATATCAAGTGTATTCTCTGGCAGGAACGGGGAGAAAAATCAACGAAGAAGGTGTGGCATTTAAGTCACACATTGACGGGTCGCTCCACACTTTTACGCCTGAGCGGGTTATGGACATACAACGGGTCATTGGTGCGGATATCATCATGGCCTTTGATGAGTGCACTCCTTACCCCTGTGAGTACGGCTACGCCCGCCAATCGATGGAGATGACACACCGCTGGTTACGAAGGTGTTGCAACCAGTTTGACAGCACCGAGCCTCTGTACGGATATAACCAAACGTTGTTCCCCATCGTACAGGGAAGCGTTTATAAAGATCTGAGGCAGCAGTCAGCCGAAACCATTGCTTCTATGGATCGTGAAGGTAACGCTATCGGTGGCTTATCAGTAGGTGAACCAGCAGAGATGATGTACGAACTCACTGAGGTCGTGTGTGATATTTTACCAAAGGACAAACCTCGCTACCTAATGGGGGTTGGTACACCTGCCAACATCCTGGAAGGCATCGCACTGGGTGTAGATATGTTCGACTGTGTCATGCCAACCCGCAATGCCCGCAATGGCATGATTTTTACCACAGAAGGGATAATCAATATTCGGAACGAAAAGTGGAAGGATGATTTGTCGCCCATTGATGAAAATCTGGGTGGCTATGTGAGTACCTTTTACTCAAAAGCATACCTTCGTCACCTGATTAAGTCCGATGAAATGCTCGGTGCCCAGATTGCCAGTGTACACAATTTAACATTCTATTTGTGGCTGGTCAAACAGGCCAGAGAAAAAATTATCACCGGAGAATTTCGGAATTGGAAAAGTGAAATTGAAAAAAAAGTAATGCAACGTCTTTGAAAGTTCAGAAAAGGACTTTTTTTTCGGGCTAAAATTGCGCTAATTTAGGTTTTTGAAGCATTTAGGCTAATTTTAACACCAAATCAAAGTTGGTTAACTCAAAGGGTTAACCTACTTTTGCGGCAATTAGTATTCGGTTAAATAAACTGTTGCGCATTGCGGTTGTTAATATTTAGCAGAATCCATGTTCATCTCATAACGCTAACTTGTATAGTATGAAAAAAGTATCCCTGTTGATTAGTTCGCTTGCTTTGGGATCAATACTGGCTTTGCCTCTGAGCGCACAGCCTGCGAGCTCACAGCAACCGCCTCTAACGCAGCCCACACAGCCAAATTCACCGGACTATAATCCAAAGGCTGCTTACGAAGGCCCTTATAAGCTGAATACGTGGTCTATTTCTATTCACGGAGGTCCTTCTCAATTTTTTGGAGACCTGAGAGAATATGACTTCATGCCAGTAACCGAAAACTCGGCTGATAGCTACAGCGAGTGGGGAACATTTCAGGGAGGCTTGACGCTAAACAAACAGCTAACTTATCTTTTTGGCTTACGTGCTGACGTTTCGACTGGTGCTCTGCGTGGTATGAAGCGCCGTTTCTACTATCGCTACTTCCGCGGAACTTACACGGACTTCTCCATTGCAGGTACTGTAAACCTGAAAGGGATCTTCTTCGGTCCTAACAAGATGAAGCACTGGAAGATCGATGGTTACGTGGGAGCCGGTCAGGTATGGTACAACTCTACCGCCTACGAACTGGGTACCGGACGTACTATTCGCAGCACCGATGGCACTACCAACGACTGGATCATACCTTTGGGTCTGAACATCAACTACGAACTGAGCCCACGCTTTGACCTCGGTCTTGATTTCCGTATCAACCACGTTAACTCTGATATCGTAGACGCTACCTTTGGTGGTGACTATTCAAGAGACCCAAGCGATGGAATAAATATCAGTAACATGACGTCGCACCGTCGTGGTAACTCGGCTCTTGATAAGTACGGCTACGGTTCACTGATGCTTACTTACAAGTTCGGAAAGAACGCACTACGTGTACGTAAGACTGACGGAAAATATGAGTACACTCCTGAAGAAGGTTTCTACCACCTGCGCTATACCGACCCACGGGTGCTCGTGAAGCCACCAAAGATCCTGACTCTGGAAGAAATGGACTCAGTTGCTAAGGCTAACCGTCCACCAGATATCGATCCCCGCCTGTTGCTTGATACTGACGGTGACGGTGTATCTGACTTCTTCGATAAAGAGCCTAACTCACCTGCCGGTAGCGTAGTAGACGGTAGCGGTCGTGTGATTGACTTTGATCGTTACGTGAAAGATGCCATTGCCTCAGGTGCTACCTGTAGCGAAATCTTCACTAACGTGATGTTCGACACCGATAAGAGTGTGATCAAACCTGAGTACCGCGAAATGCTGACAAACGTCGCTACCCTGATGAACCGCTCAGGCTGTCGTCTGCAACTGGCTGGTCACGCTGACCGTCGTGCTTCTGACCGCTACAACATGGCTCTGTCACGCCGCCGCGTAGAAGCCGTTAGAGAGTTTATGGTTAACGAGGCTGGTCTGCAGGATGCAAGCAAGATCATTGTTGACTACTTCGGTTCGTTCAAGCCAATAGCTAATGGTGCTACTCGCGAAGGTCTGCAGAGAAACCGCCGCGTAGAACTGAAACTGCTGCCTTAATGAAGGCTTCAGGAATATATTAAAACGAAAAAGGCTCCCCAAAAGGGAGCCTTTTTTCAGTCACTCCATTAAAAGAACAACGCTGTGCGCCCTCGGGGCATGGCCTCCTAAACATAAACTCTGTGTACGACTTACTACTAGCCAAAGAAAAAAAAATAGCGGTTATCGGCCTGGGGTACGTTGGTCTTCCCATAGCCCTTGAATTAGCCAAGAAGTTTAGTGTGCTTGGTTTTGATATCAACCAGGATCGGGTCGAGAAAATGCACCGGGGTATCGATCCTTCCCGCGAGATTCCCTCCGAAGACTTTCAGGATAAAGATATCCTCTTCACCAGCGATGCCGACGACCTGCGGCAGGCTCACTTCTTCATCGTAGCAGTACCTACCCCCGTCGACTCCTACAAAGTGCCGGATCTGAAGCCCCTGCAAAAGGCGTCTGAACTGGTGGGGAGGGCGCTCAAAGAAGGAGACTACGTCATATTTGAATCTACTGTATATCCGGGCTGTACCGAAGATGACTGCCTCCCACTACTGGAAGAACACTCGGGCCTGAAAGTAGGTCAGCACTTCAAGATTGGCTACTCTCCCGAGCGCATCAACCCCGGGGACAAAAACAGGGCGCTCCCTGATATTTTGAAAATAGTTTCGGGAAGTGATGCCGAAGCACTGGAAGAGATCGCTGCTGTATATGGTAGCGTGATCACGGCTGGTATTTATAAAGCCCCCACCATTAAGGTAGCCGAAGCTGCTAAGGTCATCGAAAATACCCAGCGCGACCTGAACATCTCACTGATGAATGAGCTGGCCATCATTTTTGACCGGATGGGTATAGACACGCAGGAAGTGATTAAAGCCGCGGGCACCAAGTGGAACTTCCTCAAATTCTACCCCGGCCTGGTGGGCGGGCACTGCATCGGTGTAGATCCTTACTACCTGCTGCATAAGTCAAAGCAACTGGGTTACGATCCGCAGGTTATTAATAGCGGACGCCGCGTTAATGATACCATGCCGGCCTTTGTCGCCAAGAAGCTGGTACAGATGCTCATTCAGAAGAATAAAAGCCCGCAGAGTGTACGGGTACTGGTCATGGGCATCACTTTCAAAGAAAATGTAGCCGATATTCGTAACTCTAAGGTAGCAGATCTGGTTAAAGAGCTGATGCAGTACTCCGTTCATGTACATATTGTGGATCCGCAAGCTTCTCCCAATGAAGTAGCCCACGAGTACAACCTGACTTTAGTAGATGGCCCATCTAAACGCTATGATGCAGTCATTGTGGCTGTAGCCCATGATGAGTACCGTAACCTTGGAAACGAATATTTTGAAGAAATTTGTCAGCCCGACGCTATCCTGATGGACCTGAAAGGATTATATCCCGAACAGGGCCAGCACCTTACGTACTGGCGTCTGTAACTTTCACCAACAAATAACCTAAAACCTTACAATTAACATTATCTAGATTTATGAAAGAATTCGACTATCTGGTAGTTGGAGCCGGACTTTGGGGATGTGTGTTTGCTCACGAAGCTACCAAGAGGGGAAAGAAGTGTCTGGTTATTGATCGTCGCAACCATATTGGCGGCAATACCTACTGCGAAAATGTTGAAGGCATCAACGTACACAAGTACGGAGCCCATATATTCCATACCAACGACAAAGAGATCTGGGATTACGTCAATTCCTTTGTGGAATTTAACCGGTATACCAATTCACCGGTAGCCAACTACAACGGCGAGCTTTACAACCTCCCATTCAACATGAATACCTTCTATCAGCTGTGGAAAGTAAAAACACCGGTGGAAGCCAAGGCCAAAATAGCCCAGCAGGTAGAGGAGGCTGGTATCAAAGAGCCTAAAAACCTGGAAGAGCAGGCCATTTCGCTGGTAGGGGTAGATATGTACGAGAAGCTTATCAAAGCCTATACCGAGAAGCAGTGGGGGCGTAAAGCTACCGAGTTACCAGCCTTTATCATCAAGCGCCTGCCCGTCCGATTTACCTTTGACAACAACTACTTCAACGACCGCTACCAGGGTATACCCATCGGGGGCTACAATAAGCTGAGCGAAGGGCTGCTGGAAGGTTCAGAAGTACGTCTGGGAGTCGATTTTTTTGCCCGTCGGGAGGAGCTTACCGAGCTGGCCGATACTGTAGTATATACTGGTAAGATAGACGAATACTTTGACTTCCGCTTTGGAGCTCTGGAGTACCGCAGTCTGCGTTTTGATGATGAATTACTAAATATTGATAACTATCAGGGCAACGCCGTAGTTAACTATACTGACTCCGAAACGCCCTATACGCGCATCATTGAGCATAAGCATTTTGAGTTTGGTACGCAGCCCAAGACAGTAGTTACGCGCGAATATCCGCAGGAGTGGACGCCGGGTGCTGAGCCTTACTATCCGATCAATGACGATAAAAACGATCAGCTATTCCGGCAGTACAAAGCCCTGGCTGAGCAGGAACAACATGTGATTTTCGGAGGAAGACTGGCCGAATACCGCTACTATGATATGCATCAGGTGATAGGCTCGGCACTGAAGAAAGTAAGAGTCCATTTTGGTGACTAATCCATACAAAACAACATGATAAAAAGCGTGGGTGGAGTGATTCTGGCGCTGCTGCTACTGAGTGCCTGTCGTACTCAGCAGGCAGGGCCTCCCCGGATCACTTCCCAACAGCTTACACCTCCGTCTATAACGGTCAATAAAGGTGCTTACCTGATCAAGCCAGGTGACAGGCTTCGTATCCGCAACCTGAACTGGCTCACCGACCTGTTTCCGGATCCCAACCTGGTAAAAGATACTCCCGCCGGAGGTGGAAACGAAGGGGGATTTGCGGTATCAGTCAGCTCGGAGGGGCTGATAAGTATGCCCGAAATCGGAAGAGTAAGAGTAGAGGGTTTAACCCGTAAGCAGCTAACCGATACGCTGTCGGTACTGTACCGTGACGTAGTACGCGATCCGCTCTTCGAAGTAGAGATTACTAACCTGCGCGTAAAAGTGCTGGGGGCAGTCAATAACCAGGGACTGATTCCGTTAGAAAAGGAGTACCAGTCGCTGGGCGATGTATTGGCCAAAGCCGGTGGTATCCGGTACGCCGAGGCGGGTAATACCATCCAGATTATCCGGGGCGAAGGTACCGAGCAGCAAGTCGTGCAGTATGACTTTCAGCAACTGGGCAATCCGCTTATTGTAAATCAGTATATTTATGATAATGACATTGTCTACGTTCCGCCTTCCACCGAAAGCTTACGTACAGTCCGAAATCAGCGTACCCTGATACTAGTACAGCCAATGCTGGCAGCACTTAACCTCACCGTGCTCATTATTAACCTCCTCACCCGTTAGTTTAGAAGTTATATGTACCTATGCAAATTTCTCCTGACGAATTACTGGCCAAGGTTGGAAGTGACCTCCATATTCATGTATTACCGGGTATTGATGACGGTGCCGCTACTCTAGATGACAGTCTGGCCCTGCTGGACCTACACTACAAGGCAGGTATACGACGGATTGTGGCTACTCCGCATATCCGTTCTGATTTCTTTCCCAATACGACCGACACGATCCGGGAAGCCTACGCCAAGCTTCAGACCGTAGCCGCGCAACACTGGCCTGACCTGGAGCTCACCTACGCGGCCGAATACTATGCTGACGACTACCTCATGACCCTGATTGAGGCGGATGAGCTGCTTCCCCTGTTTGACCGCTATGTACTAGTCGAGACCTCCATGCGCTCCGAGCAGCCTTACTTCACCCATATCCTGAGGGCACTAATCGACAAAGGCTGGAAGCCGGTACTGGCTCATCCGGAACGGTACCGCCCCTGGCATCAGCGCCCCGAGCGGTATGCCGAACTTTACGAAATGAATGTTATATTTCAAATAAATTTACTGTCGCTGGGCGGGCTGTACGGGTCGGCAGAGCAAGCAGTGGCCGAAAGACTGATTCAGCAAGGCTGGGTAGGTGCCGTAGGATCGGATCTGCACCATGCGACTCAGTACCGCTACATACACCGGGCTACTCAGCATCCTGACTTTGCAATAGTAAGTAGCCAACTCCTGCTAAACCACACCATACTCCAAGCTGATAAAGCATGAAAAACGAAAACGACAGCGCGTTTTTTGAGCAGCTTCTTACTAATACCGACTCTATCAACTTCCAGAAGGTAGTAAAGGTATTTGCTAGTCGCTGGTACTGGATTGTAGGAGCGCTTCTTTTCGCCGGCATACTCTGTTTTCTTTACCTTAAACTGGCTACTCCCAAGTATGTGGTTTCGGTCACCATCAAGTACCTGGACAAGCAGTCCCAGCTGGATGAATTTGCTACTTCGCAGCCTACCTACCTGTTCAACACCGGCAATACTGATTACCTGACCGAAAAGTATAACGTAAAGTCGCAGGAGGTAGTCCAGAATGCTATTACGAAACTGGATTATCCCTTTACCTTCTACCGATTAAAAGACCTACGGCGCGTAGACGTATATCCTAACCGACCACTGGACCTGGAAGTGATCAGCTACGATCCCGAGACCTACGAGCATGGTACTTTCATTCTGGAAGATGACCTCTCACTGACCTACCAGACCGAAACCAACGAGATCCCTATCCGGCTGGTAGAGCGCTCGGTAGTGTCCCTGCGGGGGCTGGTATTCCGCGTCAAGCAGATCAACACCACCAAGGGGTACCGCTTTGAGTTCAAGTTCAATCATCCGGCCCGTATGGTCAACAGCCTGGTGGAGCACATCGACATGAAGGAAGTAGAACAGAACATGCCCGTCATGGATCTATCCTTCCGTTACCACAACCCGGCCTTCACCAAGGACTTCCTCGATAAATTACTGGAAGCCTACCGTGAGTATGACCTGAAGCAAAAGCAGCAGTCATCGGACCTGACCATCCGGTTTATCAACGATCAGGTAGATATCTATTCAGCATCGCTCAAAGAAGCTGCCCGCGAACTCGAACTGTTTAAGCAGCGGAACCAGGTACTGGATATCAGCTCATCCGCCACCGAGATTACCTCCAAGGTACGTGAACTGGAACAGCGTAAGAATGAGCTCGAGATTCAGAAGGCGTACATCAATATGCTCGAGAGTAATCTGGGTAACACCTTTGAGCACATTGACTACCTCTCCATTGGATTAGATGGAACGACGGATGTGGTACTGGTAGAGCTGCTGGAACGCTTTAATACCCTTATCAGGCAACGCAAGGAGCTACTGGTCAAATACAGTCCAAACTCTCCCACCGTTCGTAACCTGGACGAAGAACTGAACAAGTACCGCAGTCAGATCCTGGACAACATACGCCTGCAAAAGCAGAAGAACAACGGTACTATCCGCATTCTGAACGACAACATCGCTGTATTCAGGAGGAGGTTTAATCAGATACCGGCGCTGGAAAAGAACTATATATACCTGCAGAGTAACTTCGAAGTCAACAAGAACATCTACTCCCTGCTGCTGAATAAAGAGATTGAGTCATCCATTGAGCGGGCGGGTATGCTGCCCTCCTTCCTGATAGTGACCAGGCCTGATCTGGACAAAGTTTCGCCTAAACCCTGGCAAATCATAGCCTTGTCCATATTCCTTGGGCTGGGGTTGGGCCTAGGCTCGGTACTGGCAGTTCGCTCCTTCAACCACACCTTTACGGATATCGCGCAGGTTGACAAGCACCCGCGCGTAAGCCTCCTGGGCATCCTGCACCATTTCCCGGGCAGGGTAACCAACAGCAGCCGTGACCTTAACAACTTTCTCAACGACCGCACTGTATTTACGGAATCCATGAGTGCAGTCCGTACGCGGCTGAGCTTTGCAAAAAGTCAGTTGGTGGATAAGAAGGAACCTGGCAAGCAGATCATGATCACATCCGAAAAATCCGGAGAAGGCAAATCCTTTGTAACCGTAAACCTGGCCCTCTCTCTGACCAAGATCGGAAAGAAGGTTGTTGTGATCGGTGGAGACCTTCGGAAGTCTCGTCTGCACCTGTTCTTTGATGAGCACAACCGGTACGGACTCAGCAATCTGCTGCAGGAAGAGAGCCCTGAGAGCCCTGACTTTACTAAATTTATTTACTCATCTACTACCAAAAATCTCGACTATATACCGGCTGGTCCGGCTCCGTTTAACCCCGGCGAACTTCTACAAAAGCCTGTGTTTGAGGAGCTACTGGCTTACTGCCGCACCCACTACGACTATGTACTTCTGGATACCGCTCCGGTAGGATTAGTGGCTGATAACGTGCCACTTCTAAACCAAAGCGATCATGTATTGTTTATAATCAGGTGGCTCTACTCCGAGAAGGAGGCCTACCGCCTGCCGGCACAGTTAGCCGATGAATATGATATCCGAGAAGTTAAAGTAATCGTCAATGATTTTTACCCCGACAACCTGTACAGCAGCCTTACTTCCGGCTCTTACTACGGCTCCGGGTATAGCCATTATCGCTATGACTACGCTTACCGAGACAACGGCTACCTATCAGACTCAAAACCCGGCTGGAAAAAAAGAATCAGGAATATATTCAGTATCCGTTAGGAATAGCTCACCGCTAAATTACTAGGTATGTATTCATTCAACTACAAGAAGCCACGGGCTATATCCGAAATAGGATGTAATCATATGGGGAACTTTGAGATTGCCAAGGAGCTGATTCAGCTATCCAAAGACTGTAAGGCCGACTACGCCAAGTTTCAGAAGCGTCACTCCCGCGAGCTGCTGACAGAAGAGCAGTACAATGCTCCTCATCCAGTTCCTTACAACGCCTACGGTACTACGTACGGTGCCCATCGTGAGTATCTGGAGTTCAGCCTGGAGCAGCACGCCGATCTCAAAAAATATGCCGAGTCCATTGGTATTGGCTATGCCACCTCCGTCTGGGATGTTACTTCGGCCCGCGAGATTATCGAACTGCAGCCCGACTTTATCAAGGTACCTTCGGCCTGCAACAACCACTTTGATATGCTGCATCTGCTGCGTGATACGTACGCGGGTGATGTACATATATCCGTGGGTATGACTACTCAGGACGAAGAAGCCAGCGTAGTGGAATTTTTTGAAGCTACCAGACAGGCCGACCGGCTTGTGATCTATTCCTGCACCTCAGGATACCCTGTCCGGTTTGGCGATATATGTCTGCTAGAGATCCCCCGCCTGCGTGAGCGCTACGAAGGGCGGGTCAAGGAGATAGGCTTTTCGGGACATCACCTGGGCATAGCGGTAGACATTGCCGCTTATACCCTTGGAGCCTGCTGGGTTGAGCGACATTTCACCAAAGACCGCACCTGGAAAGGGACCGACCACGCCGCTTCGCTGGAAGTACCGGGTCTGCAAAAGCTCATCCGGGACCTCCATCATACCTACGATGCACTCCAGTGTAAGTCTACTGAGATCCTGGACGTAGAAGCAGTACAGCGTGAAAAACTTAAGTACCGGAAAAAAGTAGCCTGATGGAAGTACTGGCTATGATACCCGCTCGGGGAGGGAGCAAAGGCCTTCCGGATAAAAATATACTCTCTCTGGCAGGCCATCCGCTAATAGCCTACAGCATCCGGGCCGCGCTGACTACTCCTTCCGTTACGCGTACCATAGTCTCAACTGACTCTCCACGCATAGCCGAAGTAGCGCTCCGTTACGGAGCGGAGGTACCCTTTATGAGGCCCGATGCCCTCGCGCAGGACCTCAGTACCGACTGGGAGGTTTTTGACCACGCGCTGCGCTGGCTGCGCGACCAGCAGGGCTACCAGCCCGACCTTGTGGTACAGCTACGACCTACCTCACCGGTACGCCAGGTCACGTTGCTAGAAAAAGCAATTCAACGTATGGCTCAGGAACCTAAAGCGGATAGCTTGCGGATAGTGACGCCCGCTCCCGTCACACCTTACAAGATGTGGACCCTACCAGTGGGAGAAGACGGCCCCATGCAACCGCTGCTGGAGGCTCCAAGCATAAAGGAACCCTATAATCAGCCCCGGCAGATCCTGCCCCAGGTATACTGGCAGATCGGTACCCTGGATGTCATAAGGCCCCACATAATACTGAATAACCACTCCATGTCCGGCCAAACGATCCTGCCACTGGTAGTACCCAACGAACTCGCGGTTGACATAGACGATCTGGCAAGTTTTGAACGGGCGGAAGCAAGCATCCGGAGTTATGACTGCGTCAAATTTGATGATTAAGTATACAGACGACATACTGGTACTGGGCGGTGGCTCCATTGGTGAGCGGCATATCGGCATCCTGTGGGAGCTGGGCTACCGCAATATACACCTGTACCGGCAGCGCAACCTGCCTTTTCGTACCCTTGATCCGGCACGGGTGCAGGTATTTACTGATTTTGAAAGGGTAGCCGATATAGCCCCCAAAGTTGCCATTATTTGTACCCCTACGGCTCTGCATGTAAGCCAGACGCTGGCCTGCGTGGAGCGGGGAATGCACGTACTGGTCGAGAAGCCGCTGTCGCATACGTCTGAAGGCATTCAGGAACTCCGGCAGGCGGCTCTGAAACAACAGGTGCTGGTACAGGTGGCCTACATGCTCCGCTACCACCCCCTTCTGCAGCGCGTGAAGCATATCATAGAAGATGGTACCTGGGGAAAGCTCCTTTCCATGCAGAGTTACTGGGGCGAGTACCTACCCGACTGGCATCCCTGGGAAGACTACCGTACCTCCTACGCCGCCCGTAAAGAGCTGGGCGGCGGCGCGGCCCTTACCCTCAGCCACGACCTGGACCTCCTCAACTGGCTGGCAGGTTGCGCCTTAGATAGCTGGCAAACTGTAAAGAACTATCGCTCCTCACTGGAAGTAGACGTTGAGGCCGGAGCGGATATACTCCTGTCCTACCAGAGTGGTACTACGGCCCACTGCCACCTCAACTTCTATGAGCGCATACCCAGGCGATACTACCGGTTTGTGCTGGAAGAGGGTACCCTCGAACTGGACTACTACGCAGCAACACTCCGGCTGCTACGTCCTACCAGTTCTGACGTCGAGCGAATAGAGGGCTTTGACCGGAACCAGCTATTTGTAGCACAGACGCGCCATTTTTTTGATACCCTACAAAATGGAAACCTAACTAGCCACACGCAGGAGCAGTTGGACGAATCAGAAACCATCCTGAAAATCTGTAATCAGTAATTTGTATTTATGGATATACCTCAACTACATGCCTCACTCTCCGTTGCTGATAAAGTTGTAATTATCACCGGTGGCTACGGCCTCATCGGGCGTACCATAGCTGAGGCCTTCCTACAGCAGGGGGCGCGGGTAGTGATAGCTGACATCGATGCGTCCCATCACGATACAGTACAGCAGCAGTTGGCGGAGCATTTCGCCCCAGACCGGTTTCTGCTCCACCACCTCGACATTACCAACGAAGCCAGCTGCCGGGCCGTGGTGGAAGCAACTGTGGAGAAATTCAGAAAGTTAGATGTACTTATCAATAACGCCGCTATCGACGCTAAGTTTGACAAAGAAAATACAGGCAAAGTGAATCAAAGTCGCTTTGAGCACTACCCGGTAGACCTGCTGCGCAAGTCGGTAGATGTTAACCTGATGGGTACTGTCATTATGACCCAGCAGGCATGCCGACAGATGCTCGCGCAGGGCCAGGGTAATATTATCAATGTAGCCTCTACCTACTCTATGGTGGCCCCAAACCAGAGCCTGTATGACTTCGGGCAGGGTGTGCAGCAGTACAAACCTATTGACTACATTGCCTCCAAATCATTTATTCCTAATTTCACCCGGTATATCGCTACCTTCTATGCACAGGAAGGTATCCGGTGCAATGCCATTGTGCCGCACGCTATTTTTAACAACCACAGCGAGGCGTTCCTGACTAATTTTAGTCGGCTATCACCGCTGGGGCGCATGTGCGAGCGGGAGGAGCTGATTGGTCCGTTTACCTTTCTGGCTTCGGAGGCATCCAGCTACATGACGGGTTCGGTACTTACCGTAGACGGAGGATGGACGGCATGGTAGCTATAAAACTGTTTCTGACTGACGTTGACGGCGTCTTGACCGACGGCGGTATGTACTATACCGAAAGCGGCGACGAGTTTAAGAAGTTCAACACCCGCGACGGCATGGGCTTTGAACTACTGCGGAAGGCAGGCATCAAAACCGGCATCATTACCTCCGAAAATACGCAGATCGTAGCCCGCCGAGCCGCCAAAATTAAAGCCGACTACCTGCACCAGGGCCAGCGCGACGGAGGCAAGCTGGCCGCTGCTCTGGAAATCTGTAAGCAAGAAGGTATAAGTCTTCAGGAAGTAGCTTACATTGGAGATGACCTTAATTGTATAGAGCTCTTGAAAAAAGCAGGGTTGGCCGCCTGCCCGGCCGATGCCGTAGCCCAGGTCAAAGCTTTACCCAATATTCATGTACTTAAAACCAAAGGAGGCGAAGGCTGCGTGCGCGAACTGGTGGAAATGATCGTTGAAAATACAGAGCAGAAGACCCCTGGATTCATCTGTTGAATCAGCTATTGGCTTTCACTAGTATAGGCAACAGGAGTGATGACATTTAATAATTCCACACTTGAAGAAGCAGATTCTACTAAATACAGTAAGTGCCGTGCTCACGAAAGCCGGTAAGCTGGCAGTGGGCCTGCTTACGGTACCTCTTTTCCTGAATACACTGGGGAAGGAAGGCTATGGTTTTGTGATACTTCTGTCGGTAGTGATATCGCTATCGGCCCTGCTGGAGTTTGGAATACGGGCCGGTCTGGTACGCTACTACACCAAGTCCCTGGTCAACAAAGCCTATGATGAATTTAACAGGTACATGTCTACCGCGCTGGTCATGTACTTCTTAGTGTGGCTTACCATAGCCTTAGTCTTACTGGCGGCCGGCGACCGGCTATTGATTGAAACATTTAATATCTCCGCCGAGTACCAGGATGACGTCATGGACCTGATCCTGTTCTATATTCTGCCAATCGTTTACATCAATTTTACCATACCTATTTTGGGGGCAGTACTATCGAGCCTCCATCGATTTGATATCGTCAACTACCGCGATCTGGTCGTCACCATCCTTACTTTTCCGGCCTACTACATTGCCCTGGTCACGCTGGATACTGGCGTTTGGGGCTGGGTATGGGTGTCGCTGGGGCTTCAGCTACTGCACTTGGTTATCCTTCTTTTTGTGGTAAAGCGCCTGGTACCTTCGACTGCTATTAACCTGCGGGGGCTCCGTTCCTCCTATTTCAAAGATATCTTTTCGTTCGGGGTCATCACCTTTATCGGAAGCATGTCAAGGCGGATGAAGATCGATGCTGACCCGCTCCTGATCTCTGCCTTCAGTGCTCCCGCCGCCGTTTCGCTCTATCGCTCCGGCGTATCTATGCCGGGCCACACCCGACCCATTATCAGCTCCTTTTCCGGCCAGATCTATACGTTTGCTACTGCCGTCCACGAAAGAGGCGAAACAGAAAAGCTAAACCGCTTATTTGACAAGGGAACCAAGTATACCCTGCTCCTGGGCGTGGTAATGCTATGCTTCTTCCTGTTTCTGAGCGATGCTATCGTGTACGTGTGGCTACACAATTCGTTAAGCCCGGCCGACCTGGAACTGGTCTCGCTGTGTATGAAAGGAATGGCAATCATTGACTTCTGCTTCTATCTGGAAGGTACCAGCTACTCTATCCTGTATGGGATCAACCGGCTAAAAAAAATGGCCTATACAGACTTTTTCCTGGGCCTGCTCAACATCGCTTCCACGGCCCTGCTGCTGTACTATTCGGGAGGATTTATTCCACTGGCCCTCCTCCCTACCATCATTCTGGAGGCCATTGCCCGCCCTATCTACCTGTACTATACGGCAGGTGTCATCGGATACAGCAGGAAAGGTGTCTGGACGAATATCTACCTGCCCGTTAGCCTGTGTCTGGGTACCTGCGCCGGTACCATGTACCTTTTCTTCCTGATAGCACCGGGTAACGATAGTACCTACTGGACGGTCCTCCTCACCGGTACAGCTCTGCTCGTGGTGGTATGGACTATATCATGCTATCTGCTGGCCTTTAACCAGAATGAAAAGAGGGAAGTACAAAAGGCGTTGGTTAGCTCTACCAGTTATATCAGGCACCTGTGGGCATAAGTACTTGGTAAGTAAGTTTTATATCCATGATCTAATAGTAAATCTGAATATGAAAATCGGTTTCGTAGTTTCATTCTTTGACTTCAGAAATGATGTAAGGCGTGTTATCACCGAGGTAGCCCGACAACACCAGGTGGTAGTGTTTGGCAAACCCCAACAGGCTGAGGCTATACTACGTCACCTGCCGGAAGGTGTAGAGTTCAGATTCATTGAAGAACAAAAACCTACTGTCTGGAACTCGCTGTGGGAGCGCCTATACCTTCTATTAAAAGCCATTCCGCGTAGCCGTAATAACTATTTCTTGATGGAGCTGTTCAAGGCTTCAATCACTACTAATCCCACCCAACGAAAAAAAGCCTACCAGATCCTTAGCTGGAGTCGCCGGTTACCCAAAGTAGTCTCATACGATACGTACCTCGACCACCTGCAGATCAAGCAACAGACGAAGATTGATGACATTGACAAGTTTGTCTTTTTTACAGCCATTGGTGACGACTACCTGCTGGCCCGCCTCATCAGGGAACAACACCCCAACCTGAGAGTGTACGTCTACAGTTGGGACCATCCTTGCAAACACACTTGCTTCTCCCGACGCGTCAACTACTTTATCTGGACCGAGCCGCTCCGGCAGGACGTCATTGAACTACAAAACATACCAGCCTCCAAAGTACAGGTCATAGGAGCCAGCCAGTTTGGGTATATCGAAGAATTTAACCGCGAATACCGCCACCGCCTCCCCCGCTCCTACCCTTTTCGCTACATCTATATAGGGTGTGCTATTGGTCCGGCCGATCTGGTACCCGATGAGGTAAATGTAATTGAGCAGGTAGCCCACTTTATGGCCCAAACCCACCCAGACCTGAAACTGGTGGTAAGGCCTTACCCACTGGTAGCTAACTGGAGCCTGTATAGCCCGATCCGGTCATTACCTAATGTTGTTATTGACGACGGCTTCCAAAGCCTTGATTTGTCGGTAACGGAAGCTCATCTTATGGAGAAATTCGAAAAGATCCATAATGCCGAAGCCTTTTTCCACTTAGGTACCACTATGGGATTAGAAGCCTGCTTTACGGACACCCCATCCTTTATTCTGGACTTTGGATACACATCCAGGCAGGGACTTAGTCTCTATAACTTTATTCATCAGTACCAGAACGACCGGCACCTGATAGATCTGGCTCCACAAAATGCAATTACTTCGCTGGATGAACTACGGAAAGTACTGGATAATTTGGATAACCCTACGTATCAGGTACTAAACCAACGGGTACAGCAGCAATACACTCTGAAGTCGTTTGCTGCCTTTGCCGACGATCTGACTGAAGGTAGCAAAGAGAAGATGACCAACCCCATATAAAGTAGATTAATTCAGCATGGAATACTACGAGGCAAAAAAGGCGTATCAGAAAGTACGGAACATTTCTGGCTGGTTTTCCGAAGAAGCTGCTTTAGTACTCGCCCTGACCGATACCGTTCAGAAGCAGCACCAGTTCAGCGGAGATATATTTGAGATTGGAGTACACCATGGAAAAAGCGCACTCTATCTGCACCATCTACTTTCAGGACAGGAAAACCTCAAGGTCTGTGATCTTTTTGGTAATCAATCCGGAAATGTTTCCGATTCCGGATCAGGTGACAAACAGATATTTCTCAGTAATTGTAGCCGAGTAATCGGCAATGTAGCTATACCTGTTTTTGAGAAGCTGTCCGGCGAGCTTTCCGTTTCAGAAATAGGGCGTACCTATCGTATGTTTCATATTGATGGTGGTCACTCCTGTGAAGAGGCTCTGGCTGATCTGTACCTCGCTAAACAAGCTACCAAAGAGTACGGTATTATTATACTGGATGACCCATTCCGCCACGAATGGCCGGGAGTGACTGAGGCGGCTATTGAGTTTTTGAAGGAATCGCCTGATTATTCAGCTCTCCTGGTTGGATTTAATAAGCTACTAATCGTTCACAATAGCTTCTGGAAAGTATACACACAGGCGTTTGATAACCTGGCATTACGGTCGCAGTATGGTCTAGAAGATAGGTTGTCTTTTAAAACAATGCGTTTTGTGGGGCATGAACTCCGCTGTATCTACAGGCCTACTTACCTCCAAAATCCAACTCTTAAAGTAAGAATGTACCAGTGGCTAAAACGACTTGGTCTAAGATAAAAGTTATAAAATGCCTATGAGGTCAGCTTGGATTGCTCTGCATGCCTTCGGAAACTATCTATTTAGGGAGTGGATCATGTATATTCCATTTTACACTATTCGAAAGTTCTTTCTGAAGAATACCTTAAACCACCTGGGCAGGCAGTGCTTTATAGCGATGGGAGTAGAAATCAGACATGGAAAGAATATCCTGATTAACGATGGCTCTATTATTAACAAAAAGGTGCTACTGGATGGCCGGGGGGGTAAAGTTGTGATAGGTAGCCATGTTGATATAGCTCAGGAAGTAAATATCTGGACTCTGTCGCACGATCCACAGGATGATTACTATGGTGATAAGGGGGGCGGAGTTACCATTGAAGACTTTGTATGGATAGCATCAAGAGCTACCATACTACCCAATGTTACCCTGGGGAGAGGGTGCGTAGTGGCTAGTGGAAGTGTAGTAACTAAGGATGTCCCGCCCATGACTATTGTGGCTGGTGTACCTGCCCAGCAGATTGGGCTGCGAAAGAGCCAGCTTAAGTACCGATTTAACCACCAGCCATGGTTCAGATAAGTAAGAAGACAACCATCGCCTGCCTGCCGGTAGCCGGTCGTAAAAACCCCTACCAGTGGCTGATGATGCAGGGACTGAACCAGAACCACGCGCTGAAAGCTTTCAACGGTATAGATGATCGTTTTTTGGGCATCATAAGAACAGTAGTACGTGATCGGCCCGATTATCTGCACTTTGATTGGATCATATCCTACTACTATCGGCGGTGGCGGTGGCTAACGGCCTTAAGCGTCCCCCTGTTCTTCATTCAGATCATTATAGCCCGGCACCTGTTCCGTACCCGCATTGTATGGACCCTGCACAACGTACTCCCTCATGATATGAAGCAGGTCGGCCTTCACAGTTGGTGCCAGCGATTCATGGCCAGGCAGTGTGACTGGATACGGGTATTCTCGTTGGACACGGTAGCGCGTGCCGCCCAGGAACTGCAAGTACCCCCAGACAAACTACGGGTAGTGCCGGAGGGAGATTATACCTCCTGTTATCCCAATACTACGGATCGGCTACAAGCCCGGCAGTACCTTAAGCTATCAGCTTCATCAAACATATTACTGTACTTAGGCCTTATCAAGCCCTACAAAGGCGTTTTAGAACTAATCCACCATTTCAAGCAACTCCAACTGGCAGATACCTATCTGATTATAGCCGGTAAGGTCATGGATAAGGCTTATGGCGAAGCGATTCGTTGCACATTAGATGAGTCGGTTGTGCTGGAAGATCAGTTTATACCGGAAGATGTCCTGCAGTACTACTACCACGCAGCCGACGCCGTAGTACTTCCATTCAAAAACATTGAGAACTCCGGGTCAGTTATTATGGCAATGGGATTTGCCAAACCAATTATAGCTCCTGCCATAGGAGTAGTCAAAGACAGGCTTAGCCAGCAGAGTGAGTTACTATTCAGATCAGAAGAGGAACTACCAGAAAAGATATATCAGGTACTACAATGGCCCGATGAAAAGAGAAATGCCATAGGTACCAGGAATTACGAAGCGCTCCGAAATTGCCGCTGGGAAGACCTAAGCCTCCTTTTCGTATGAAGATATTGTTTTGTACAAATACATTCGAGAATGTGCAAAATGGCCCCTCCAAGTTCGCCAATCACTTACTGGAAATTAATCAACAATTTGAAGGAGTAGAGATACGTATACTAACTGAGGACATCAGTACCAGCCGATTGGCTGCCTATGGGGGGCAGGTTATCAAGGTAGAATTTAATATAACTCCATTGACTAAGCCGTGGGGATTTCTGTACCGGATGCTCCCTTACTACCGGGCCTGCGCTAATTTACGGGCTGAATATTCGTATGATATCGTCATTTTTAACAATGCAATCACGGGTATCTGGGCAGCTCGTAATCTACATGTACCCGTCATTGGCATGATCAACGACTATACCAGCCTGACCAATTCCTGGAGTAGCTTTGACGCCAGCTGGCAGTGGTACAGGCGTTGTATCTTTAAGTGGAGTGAGCGCCTGGCCTGCTCTGTGGAGGATGGCATCATCGTCAATTCAGAGTACCTGTTCAATAAAGTTAAAGTTGCCTATAAAGTCCCTACCGCTAAGCTTAGCATTGTTTACAAAGGCTTGAAATTAGCTCCCCTGCCCATCAGGCAGGATACCCTTGGTCAGAGCTCTATCAAGGTGCTATTTGTAAAGTCAGATTATAAATTAGGGGGGTTGTATGATGTAATCAATGCACTGAGCAGGGTGGCAGAGTATAGGTTTGAGCTATATGTTGTAGGTCCTGCCCTGCGTTTCAAAGAAGATATAGTAAAGGCGAATAACTCGGCTCATGTACAGATCCGTTTTGTAGGCCCGGCCTCACAGCAGGAAGTCTATGGCTATATGCAGAATTGTGACCTTTTTGTGGTACCTTCCTACAAGGAAGCCCTGGGAGTAGCTAACCTGGAGGCGCTTATGAACGGTATTCCAGTCATTACAAGTCAGGTTGGAGGTATACCCGAGACCATGAACCATGGGGAGAATGGCTGGATGGTTCCTCCGGGACATGTTGAGGACTTAACTACTACCATACGCCATGTAATTTCTAATCCGGCGGAGCGACAGGAGAAGCAGCGGAAAGGTTATGATTATGTGAGTCGAAAATTTGCATTCGAAAAGGTACTTGAGCGATTTGTTGAGGTGCTACAACAGTATCATGAAGATTATTTTCGTATCAAATAATTGGGCTGATGCCCATCAGCAAGTACGTATGCAGGCACTCCTCGAGCTATGCCCCTCTCTGGTATGCCTTACCTTTACCCGCACGTACTATCCCGCTACCTCTACCATTGAGCCTCTCTGGAAGGGCCAGATGGAGCACGCTTCTTATCTGAAGAGATGGAGGACATATATTCAATTCTTTAAACAACTACTTAATACAACCAGGGATGGTGATATTCTGTATATCTATGGATTTGATCTGGCGGCTATCGCCTTACTCTTCCGCACACTCTCCCGACGCTCGGTATACCTGGTACACGAGGTACCTGATATCCGGGAAATGTTCTTCCGGAAAGGGGTACTGGGGAAGCTGCTGCGGCGTATAGAGAAAGCAGTAATTCCTCAAATGGAACTACTGATCGTTACGTCTCCTGAGTACGTAACGGAGTACTACCAAAAGCTTCGAAGGCTCTCTATTCGCAAATACCTGGTAATTGAAAATAAAATTCACGCCGGGTTACATCAACTGCCAGGTACTTCCAGACAAATGACCAGCAGCCCCCGGATACGGATAGGCTACTTTGGACTGCTGCGCTGTAAGGCCTCTCTTGATTGCCTCATGCTACTAGCCCAAACCAATCGTTTTGACATAGACTTACGAGGTATCTTTATGCCTGATACCCGACACTATGAAAGCAAGATAAAGGATACGCCCAACATGCAGTACCTGGGCCCCTACAATGCTTCCAGGGAGTTACAGGCACTATATGATTCTGTGGATATTGTATGGGCTGCCTATCCTTATTCTCCTCTGAGCACAACCGGTAACCACCTCTGGGCCCGTACCAACCGGTTTTATGAGAGCCTTTATTTCCGGAAACCAATAGTCGTACAGAAAAATACCAGTGACGCAGGCCGAGCCAGAATGTTAGGTAATATAGCCCTGGAGGTAGACCTTGAAGCCCCCCATCGGGCTGCCCGGTTCATTGAAGAGCAACTAACATCCGATCACCTGAAAGAGCTCCAAGTAGCACTTGCAGCTATACCTGATCGTGAATATACTATTAAGGATGAATATCAAACACTAGCGCATTGCTTACAGCTAAAGAAATAGTAACCCGAAGGATAAGCAGACACATTATGCTGCCCATCATCCTTTTCTTCCTATTGACCATAGGAAACTATTCCTTTTTCCGGTATTCGATCTTTGGGAATGGTAGTGCTCCCGCTATGCTACAACTGATTTCCCAGCTACGATTCCTGCTACCTGTATGGATCATACTATATGCCTTCCGGTTTAGCTATAGCCTTTCTACCAGGATTATCAAAGACAACATTGATGTGCTGCTGCTAGGACTAAGCTGGCTCCTCTCATCACTGATCAGTATGGATAGTAACAGCTATCTACTTTATGGTACCTGGTCGCTGTTCTGCTTTCTGGCGGTATTACTATTTATAAGTTATACTGCGATAATTTCGCGTAAGACAGAATTCTTTTACAACAACATTCAACGTACCATCTGGATAGGGAACAGCATCGTCCTTGTACTTGGAGTAAGTAGTCTCTTTATAATCAAGCCCGGTGCCGGCCCGTACAACATCATCTTCTCGTCGAATACATTCTGGGCTTATCCTACTATGGCCTTTGGCATTCTTTCAGCAATTCAGATGAGGCTTCATAGGGAGAAAAAACGGAAGCTACTCTACCTGTTTATATACTGTGTAGCTTTATATCTGGTATATCTGTCGGCTCGCCGAACCCCTCTGTTCATTCTGCTGATTTCCCCTTTCCTGCTTTACATCCCCCTGCGGCTGCCCTACATACTACTCTTTTCATTTCTACTTACAACTACGGCCGCACTTATGAGTGCAGTTGATCTTAGAACTTTTACTAACCTTCTGCCCGAGTCCTACGCCAAGTACAGGATAGAGCGTATGCTGGGACTGATAAAAGGGAGAGAGGAAACATCCTATAACGACCGGCAGAAAATATGGGATATATACCTGGACTCGTTTTATGAAAACCCTGTAATGGGCGCCGGACTAGCTGCTAACGAACGTATTACTGAGCAGTACAACCAGGATCTGGATGGATACTCAGCTCACAATACTTTTATAGGGTTAGTCGCTGAGACCGGCCTGCTGGGGACGCTTTTATTTATAACTTTCCTGTTAAGGAGCTTAGGAAAGCTAGTTCAACTGAGAAATCCTCTTTTTCTGCAGGTATACATTGTGCTGTTCCTGCCAACCCTGCTAATCAACTGGGTAGAGTACAATCTAATACCAGGTCAAATCTTCTTTCTGTACAGTGTAGTAATCTGGATGCTACCGCGGGGCTTACCCTACTTAAGCAGCAATCGCGCTGCGAGCCTGATCTAAAAAAACAGAGGCATGGAAAAAATCCATGCCCTGTTCCACACTATACACACACTATATTTCCACTATCTTTATAACCAATGTTCGGCCCTTCTTATTGTGTAACGCTCTCAACAATTGTCTAAAGGTTACAAATACATCTTCACTTTTACCTCTAACTCCCACTGTCCTGACTCCTCAGCACACACATTGGATCACACTACTTGTAATGTTGTAAAAGAAAGAAACAAAGGCTGTACCAAAAATCTTCCTTTGTGACTATTTGACAAATTTAAAACAAAAATAGTTCTCCTGATTAAGAACATTAATTGAATTATACCAATATCGGAACAAAAGCACTCTAGGAACGACGGGTCTACTATTTTAGTATTATCAGCCATACACTTTTGTGCATCTCCCCCTCTACATCAACAAATATATTCTATTTTTCTCAAAATAATTGCAGGCCTGTCAACTCCTGTAATTTCTACACAAACGGGATTACTTTTTACCCCATTCGCAGGGAATAGCTTCTTACAGCTAACGCTACAATTAGGCTCCTGACTATGACGCTCTTAGAAGTAGGGGCGGGTATCAACACTATTATTTTTATTACAGTTGTAACGGGTAAGTTGCCGCAGAGTAGGCCAGCAAAAAAAGCATGAATCATGATCTGGTAATTACAATGTTGCTTTGGGTTGCACTTCTTGTTTGCTACTATGTGGAAGACTGACTTGACGGAAGATTGCCTCCCTTGTTCGGACACAGGTTTAGCGGCTGTGATATGATTCTGCCGGGAGGTGGATTATTTCTAGTGAACAGCACTACCCACGAAACTCATATAAAGATAAAGACAAAAAAGAGCATCCGTCCTCCGCAGAGGGTGGCTCCACCAGGAGTGGCATGTTCTTTGATAGGGGCTGCCCCAGCTTTCTTTTCTGACTACTATTTTCTCCTTCAACCAGGTACTAACAGCGGTAGAGTTGGTCCCAAAAGCAAACATCATGGATATCGTGGTATCAGCTTATCTCCTGATTATGAACGTGTTCAGGAGCTACAGTGGCCACTTAGCTTATAGAAATCCATCTATCCGGATCATAGCGCTGGCTTTAATGCTCATGATTGGCACGCTGATGATGGCTGAGGCCATCTACTGCTATGCCAAAGTGCTACCCTTACATCACGATGGCCTTCTCGTACCGTGGGGAGCTCTTCAACATGCGGTAGACAACGAATAAAGCTCCTGCTTACCTTTACGGCAAAGCCGAATGAATATTAACAGAACATTATAGAGCAAGCTACCTCAGACGAGGCGGCTTTTTCTTTACTTTTGTTTCTCAGACGAACGAAGCACAGCTGATGCGTATAAATCCGGAAACCATTGAACGTATAAAACAGGCCGCTGATATTGTGGAGGTGGTGGGGGATTATGTATCACTCAAAAAGCGAGGATCCAACTACCAGGCCTGTTGTCCGTTTCACAACGAAAAAACGCCTTCATTTAACGTCAATCCGGCGCGCCAGATATTTAAATGCTTTGGCTGCGGAGCGGCGGGCGATCCCATCAAGTTTGTGATGGATATTGACGGAGTCGGATACGGAGAGGCGCTGCGCTACCTGGCCAACAAGTATCAGATAGAGATACAGGAAGAGGAGATCACCGATGAGCAGGCCATGCGTCAGAACGAGCGCGAGAGTCTGTACATCGTATTGAACTTTGCCAAGAACTTCTACCAGGAGCACCTCCACCAGACCGACGAAGGCCGGGCCATTGGCTTGAGCTATTTCCGGGAGCGGGGTTTTAATGATCCTACCCTTAAGAAATTTGAACTGGGATACAGTCCGGATATATGGGATGCCTTTACCCAGGCGGCACTTGCCAAAGGATACCAGGCTGAGATACTCGAAAAAGCAGGCTTACTCATCCATAAAGAAGGAAGTACTACCGCCGGGTATGATCGCTTCCGGGGACGGGTTATCTTCCCTATTCATAACGTAGCGGGCAAGGTCATTGCTTTTGGAGCCCGTATCCTGAAGGCGGATAAGAAACAGCCTAAGTACATCAACTCACCCGAAACGGCAGTATACCATAAGAGCGATGTACTATATGGCATTTACCAGGCCAAAAACGCCATCCGCCAGCATGATGTATGTTACCTGGTGGAAGGCTATACCGATGTCATATCGCTGCACCAGGCAGGGATCGAAAACGTAGTAGCCTCGTCGGGTACTTCACTGACCATCGAGCAGATCCGTCTGATCGGGCGGTTTACCCCTAACGTTACCATCCTATACGATGGGGATCAGGCCGGTATCAAGGCTGCTCTACGCGGACTGGACATGGTGCTGGAAGAAGGCCTGAATGTAAGCATCGTCACATTCCCCGACAACGACGACCCCGATAGCTATGTACAGCGCGTAGGAGCCGAAGCCTTCAAGGAGTACCTGCGTACCTCCGCCCGCGACTTTATCAGCTTCAAAACCGACACCTTACTCAGGGAAGCAGGTAACGATCCGTTTAAACGGGCTGAGGTGATCAGTGACGTAGTCAATAGCATCACGAAGATACCCGATGCCATCAAACGGCAGGTGTTCTTCCGGCGTACGGCCGAGATGATGAAGGTAGATGAGCAGATGCTGATCTCGGAGGGAAATAAACTACTCCGCAAGCAGTACGAAAAACCTCAGAAGGAGCCCCGACGCGATGCAGCCAGACCAGGTACATCTGCAAGAGGTACGTCCGGTCCCTCCTCATTGGGGCTCCCGACCGGAGTAGTTCCGCCCGAGATTCCGGATGATCTGTTTTTTGATGACAGCATGATGGCTCCTCCGGGAAGCGCGCCCACGACAGGAGCCCCTGCCGATGACACCCCCCGCCGAAGCAAACTGTACTACCAGGAAGAAGCCTTTGTGCGCCTGCTGGTACTGTTTGGAAGCTATGAGCTGGAGCCGGATATTACAGTATGCGCCTACGTACTTAGTGAGATACCGGGTATTGATTTTACTGATCCAGTGTTTAATCATATTCTGACTCTGTTCAGAGAGAATTACAGCCGGAGCGTCCAGCTTTCAACAGACTACTTCCTGCATCATCGCGAACCGGAAGTACGGGACCTGGCTATCGGTTGGGCAACTTACAAGCACGAATTGAGTGACCTGTGGACCAGCAAATACGAGATTTACGTTCCTAGCGAGCAGGACATGCTGGATAAGAGCAGCTTCAAGAACATCCTTCGCTTAAAGAAAGCCTTCATTGAGGAGAAGATGAACCAGTGTCTGGAAAGGTTGAAAACGATCGCAGACCCCGAAGAAGAAGCCCAGTGCCTGAAAGAGTTTATGGAATTTAAAAAAATAAGTATGGCGGCTGCCCGTGAGTTGGGCAGTGTCGTCGGCTAAATAAGAGTACCCAATTCTATTTTTTTCACTATACCAATTTATGAAAACAAATTTATTGAAAATTGCCAGCCTTAGTCTTCTGTTAAGTACAGCGGCTCTCACCACCCAGGCTCAGATTCAGGTTCCACAGGCTAGCCCCGCGGCTACTGTTTCGCAGACGATTGGTCTGGCTAAGGCGACTCTTGAGTACAGCCGTCCCGCGCTGAAAGGTCGTAAGATGTTCGGTGCCCAAGTACCCTATGGCAAAGTATGGCGGACCGGTGCCAACAAGATTACAAACCTGGTGCTATCTGAAGAAATGCTGGTAAACGGGCAGAAGGTAGCCGCTGGCGCATATGGCTTATTCACCATACCTAATCCCAATGAGTGGACGATTATCCTGAGCAAAGATGCTAATGTATGGGGCGCCTATACCTATAATCCTGCCAATGATGTCTTGAAATTTACTGTAAAGCCTCAGAAACTGGCCAAGGCTGAAGAGTACTTCACCATTGAGTTTACAGATTTCAACGCCAGTGAGGCCAATGTGGCTATTCGTTGGGAGAATACGCAGGTAAAGTTCAGCCTCAAGAATGACGCCGATGCCAAAATCATGGCCGAAATTAAAGAGAAAACTTCCGCTACTGACGTAAGCCCTGCTACCTACTCCGCCGCCGCTAACTACTACTACGATACCAACCGCGACCTAAAGCAGGCTCTTGCGTGGGCTAGCAAAGTAGTGGAGAAAGATCAAAAGTACTGGACGTACTACCTGCGTGGTAAAATAGCCGCTCAACTGGGACAGTGCGACGTAGCCGTATCCGATGCACAGAAGGGGCTACAACTGGCCAAAGAAGCGAATGATGATGCTTATATTATGAATCATCAGAAGCTGCTGAAGCAGTGCAACAGCAAGTAAGAAAATAGCAACTGGATTCATAAAAGAGCCCGATGGTATACCATCGGGCTCTTTTTATATACTATATAGCTACTAGCTAATTATGAATTCTTGTTGAATTTATCGGTAGTTCCGGTAGTCGACATCCCACCTGGAGTAGTTGATGAACTACCTGGTGTTGTAGACCCAGTACGAGAAGCCGTAGAACTGCTACCCAGGTTTGAACCTGTGCCAGAAGTACCTGCACCCATACCAGTTCCGGTAGTAGTATCAGTCATTTTTCTGCTGGTTCCAACACTTTTATCATTACCCATTACATTATCACCACTACGGCCGGCAGTTGTGCCGTTATTCATAGAGTTGAACTGTGTTTTTACTTTATCAGTAAGGCCATTCACTTTCTCTGAAAGACCACTGAAAGCATCTTTGCCTTTTGAGTAATTTTCATCAAATGTTTTCTTAGCAGTTGACGACAGGTCATTTGCTTTATCTTTAATCATTCTGCGGGTTTCGGTTCCTTTTTTTGGAGCCAGCAAAACACCAACAGCTAAACCGGCTAACGTCGCTCCCAACGTACCCATTACAAATCGCTGATTACTTGTCATAATATTAGTTAGATTAGTTTATTTAGTTATTAAAAATTTTGGTCTTATTTGAGACTATACGTATTTCTACAAAAAAATCAGACCAAACCTATTAGGCCTTATTTATGAGAGCAACAGTCTCTTTTCTGGTACTCGTCCTGTGTTTCCTACTCGCCCCACATTTACAAGCCCAGTGGCATATACTAGATGTAAAAACCAATGCCAGCTTCAGGTCCGTACACGCCTCCAGCCCGCTAACCTGTTGGATAGGAGGCACTAACGGTACCATATTGCGTACTACTAATGGTGGTGAATCGTGGGAGGTACTGCGGGTACCGGAGGCCGATTCGCTGGATTTTCGGGACGTGCACGCGTTCGACCAGAACACCGCAGTTATCATGAGTGCTGGTGAATCTGAGAAGGGAAAAGCCCGGATCTATCGGACCGAGGACGGTGGCCAATCCTGGCAGTTAGTGTATCAAACTACCCAAAAAGGGATTTTTTTGGACGGGCTGGATTTCTGGAACAGCCGCAGAGGCATCTGCTTTGGCGATCCGGTGGACGGACGCTTCTTCATCCTGACGACGCAGGACGGCGGGCGCAGCTGGCAGGAGTTACCAATGGCCAATCGACCCGAGGCACTTTCCGGAGAAGCGGCTTTCGCCGCCAGCGGTACATCGCTGATCACAACGGGCAAAAGTGCTGCTTATATAGGGACGGGCGGTAGCCAGGCAGCCCGTATACTCCGCTCTACTGACTACGGTACTACCTGGCAGAGCATCACAACCCGTCTTCAGGCCGGACCTAGTAGCGGTATATTTGGTATGCGCTTCTGGACTAAGAAAAAAGGAATAGCTGTAGGTGGCGACTACCGAACATTCACCGAAGATACACCCAACGTACTGCTCACGAAAGATGGCGGCAAGAGCTGGCAACTGACACCAGGTACCTTACCGCCCGGCCTCAAAGAGGCTGTGGGGCTGTACTACCCGCCCCCATTCGGAAAGAAGAACTTGTTGCTAATGGCAGTAGGGGCCTCCGGTAGCGGGTACTCAGCCGACCAGGGCCGCACCTGGATTGCTCTGGACCAGCATCCGTTTCATGCGGTCAGCTTTTCCGGAAGCGTGGGCTACGCCGTGGGTGGAAAAGGACTGGTGGCGAAGTGGGGAGAGTAGGTAAATGAATAATTAAAAATGAAGAATGTAGAATTGAAAGCGGCGTGAGCTACTAACGTAGAGACGCAACATCTTGCGTCTCTACGAATTGCCTAAAGCCTATTGCCTACAGCCGCGCGGCGGACCGCATAAAGCTCTATATCCGCTCGATCAGCTCCTTTACCTTCCGGACGGGGCGACCTGTGAGGTGATCGGCGATAGCGGCAGCGTGATCGCGACCGTTTTCGATGAAAACTTTCTCGGTAAATACCCCCGCCATGACTGTACCGCATAAATAGAGCCCTTCAACAGTAGTTTCAAAAGTTTCACGATCGTAGACCGGTACTTTACTCACCGGGTCCAGCTCTACGCCACAGCGACTGAGCAGGTGCTCGTCCGGGATGTACCCTACCAGCAGGAATACAAAATCCGCCGGCAGCCACTCCTCTTCGTTGGTTTCACTATTATATATAAATACCCGCCCCGGCTCAATGGCCCTGGTTACGCTATTGAAGCGGGTATAGATCTTCCCTTCTTTTACACGATTCTTGACATCAGGGACCAGCCAGTATTTCACCGTTTTGCGAAAGTCTTCCCCTTTATGTACAATAGTCACGTGGGCGTCGTGCCGGTACAACTCCATGGCCGCCTCAACGGCTGAGTTGGAGCCACCCACTATCACTACATTGGTATAAGAGTATTTAAAAGGCTCGTCGTAGTAGTTGGTTACGTGCGGCAGGTCTTCGCCTGGAATACCCAACTTGCGGGGTACATCAAAGTAGCCCGTAGCCAGCACCACCTTCTTACTGTAGAATATTTCGCCCGTTGTCGTTTCGGTCAGGAAGGTACCATCGGCCTGCTTTTCGGTTTTAGCTACTTCTGTAAATAGCTTGAAGTTAAGGTCGTAGTAGCCCGCTACCTTACGATAGTACTGCAGGGCTTCGTTCCGATTCGCCTTGACGCTCGAGATAGCGAAGGGTATACCACCGATCTCAATATTCTCGGCTGTCGAGAAGAAGCGCATATTGCGGGGGTAGTTCCGGATAGACTCGGTAAGGTTACCTTTTTCGAGAATCAGGTGGTCCAGTCCGCTTTTGGCGGCTTCGATACCCATCGCCAGACCGCAGGGACCGCCCCCTATGATAATAACATCGTACAAATGCATGTGATACTGTATGGTTGACATTCTTGTGCCTCTTTTTGCCTACCTTTCCAACGTCCCGCGTAATGGATTGGTTTCTGAACTTTGTAAATGCTCCTACTGTTAGAGAACCGTCGTATACGTGCTTCTATCTGTGTCAGACCTGCTTTTACATACCGACCCTCAATTTATCCGGAATCTCAACGACTTCGGACGCAGACGGAGCCCCTTTGTATTCCTTATAGACTTTCTGGGGCAGCAGCCACGCTTCTGGCCACTCGCTGAGGCCGATCCCTCGGAGGTAGCTTTCAGTCTGAATGGATTCACCAACACCAGCCACCAGGAGGTAGCCGTACCTGACTTCTATTTTCACAAATATCCTATCTCTCTCGCAGAGTACCAATCCCGCTTTGACCACGTAGTCAGGAATATTAAGGCCGGCAACTCGTTTCTGGTCAATCTGTCGGCACCTACCCCGATTCAGACTAGCCTCAGCCTCCGGGATATCTATGAGTACAGCCGGGCGCCGTATCGCTTCTGGCTGCGGGACCAGTTCGTGTGCTTTTCGCCCGAGATATTTATCCGGGTGCAGGGAAAACAGATTTCGTCGTTTCCGATGAAGGGTACCATCGACGCCTCACTCCCCGATGCCGCGCAGTCTATACTTAATGATCCCAAGGAAGCCGCCGAGCACGCCACCATTGTAGACCTGATCCGGAATGACCTGAGTATAGTCGCCCGGCGGGTGTGGGTGGAGCGCTACCGTTACCTCGACCAGATTCAGACGCACGGCAAAACGCTGCTGCAAGTTAGCTCGGAAATAGCGGGGCTACTCCCCGATGAGTTTGATGGCTCATTTGGCGACCTGCTGGTAAAGCTGCTGCCGGCCGGCTCCATCAGCGGTGCACCCAAGCCCAGTACGGTGCAGATCATCCGCGAGGCAGAAGGCTACGACCGGGGGTACTACACGGGTATCATGGGCTACTTTGACGGCTCCACCTTTGAGAGCGCCGTTATGATCCGGTACATCGAGAATCAGAACGGACAACTCCTCTTTAAAAGCGGCGGCGGTATCACAGCTCGCAGCCAGGCTCACGCCGAATACCAGGAACTGATTGATAAAGTATACTTACCTTTTGCCCATGCCAGCTCCCCTTTGCTTCGAGACGATCTGCGTCAGGAACCGCAGACTACTTAACCTGTCCTACCACCAGGCCCGTCTCCACCGCACCCGCACTACCCTCTGGGGAAGCAGGGATGAATGGTATTTGGCTGATCTCTTATCTGTACCTGACTCTCTGAGCACAGGTACCTATAAGTGCCGCCTGACCTACGGCGAACAGGTGGAGAGTATAGAATGGGAGCCGTACACCCCGCGCCCGATCCGGAGCCTCCAGGTGGTCCATGACGTCTCTATTGACTATGGCCATAAGTACCGCGACCGCCAGCAGCTCAATGCCCTGGCCGAACAACGGGGTACCTGCGATGATGTACTCATAGTACAACAGGGGCTGGTTACGGATACGTCCTATTGCAACGTGGCCTTTTATGATGGTGAGCAGTGGCTCACTCCTTCTACCCCTCTGCTACCGGGTACCCAGCGGGCCTTTCTGCTAGATCAGGGCATCATAGAGGAAGCTCCCATTAGGGTTGAGGAATTGGATCGTTATTCTGAGGTAAAGCTCTTCAACGCTATGCTCTCCTGGGAGGAGGGACCGGTGCTATCAACTAGTCAGATAATGAGGTAGTTGCAGCATAAAAATACTGTATTTACAGTATTGACAAAGGGTTTAAATCATATCACCTTTACCCCGCTTTCTAGTTACATCTAAACCCTTTACCACCATGCAAACCCAAACTACCCAATCCATTACTGGACAGATTCGCCGGTGCAACGATGCCTTTGAAGCGGCTTTCACTCAGCAGGACAGCACCAGTCTGGCCGCCCTCTACACCCCTGATGCCTCACTACTTCCTCCCGGTGCCGGAGAGCAGAAAGGCCCACAGGCCATCCGGGACTTCTGGATGGGAGCGATGCAAATGGGTATCGCTAAGGCCAGACTCACTACCATTGAGGCCGAAGAACTCGGTGACACCGCAACCGAAATCGGGAATTACGAACTCAGCAGCGCCACGGGCGACGCCATCGACCAGGGCAAGTACCTGGTGATCTGGAAGCGGCAAGGCGACCGCTGGCTGCTGCACCGCGACATCTGGAACAGCAACAAGTAAGCTACCCGTCCTGCCGCTATACGTAAACCCTCCTCTCAGATTTCTGTCCTAACCATCCTGCTACTTTCACCAAAGCCGCTGGAAAAAGCGTAAATTGCCGCCTGATTGATGAGTAATGTAACAGAGCCGCATGACGCTTCCCCTATCTTCTTCCTTATTTGACGACGAGGTAACTACTTTTGCCGATTTGATCCTTCCCGTACCTATCCCGAAGCTCTTTACCTATAGAGTTCCGCGGAATATGAGCGAGATGATCAAGGTAGGCGCGAGGGTTATTGTCCAATTTGGGAAAAATAGGGTGACCACGGCTATTGTCGCCAAACTACACCCCCACCCGCCTACCGACTACCAGGCCAAGTACATCCTGGAACTCCTGGACGAAGAGCCGATTGTGACGCCCCATCAGCTGGAGCTGTTCAGCTGGATGGCCGACTACTACCTGTGCAACATCGGGGAAGTAATGAACGTGGCGCTCCCTTCGGGCCTCAAGATCACGAGCCAGTCAAAGGTACAGTACAACCCGGACTTTGACCATCCCCAACTTCTGACCGAGCAGGAAGCAGTAATCCTGGAAGAGATCAAGAAGCATCAGGCCTTGTCGTACGAGGAGGTAGCCCGACTGATAGAGCAGACCAATGTAACGGCTATCATCAAATCGCTGGTGGGGAAGCGGGCTGTAATCATATTTGAAGAAGTAAAAGAAAAATATACGCCTAAAGTAGCCCGGAACGTACGCCTGTCGGCGCAGTATGCTACTCCCGACGCCATAAACGCCCTGGTATCGGCACTAGAAAAGCAGCCCAAACAGCAGGAAGTCTTACTGAAGTACCTCAGCTACGTACCGGTCCTGAACAACCCGGACCTCAACCAGAAGGGGCTGGACAAAGCCATATTTAGGCAGGATGATGGTCTGTCGGATTCGGCCCTGCAGACCCTGCTCAAGAAAGGCGTATTTGAGCAGTTCGAAACCATCATATCCCGCTTTGCCGATCTGCCCGCTACTCCGGGCAAGGAAATCAAGCTCACCGAAACCCAGCAACTGGCCAGCAACCAGATCCAGGAGCACTTTCAGGACAAAGAGGTCGTACTGCTGCACGGTATCACCGGTAGTGGTAAGACCGAGGTATTTATCAGCCTTATCAAACAAGCCCTCGAAAGTGGTACGCAGGTACTGTACCTGCTGCCCGAGATCGCCCTTACGACCCAGATCGTGGTACGTCTCCGGAAGGTATTCGGCGACAGCATGGGTATCTACCACTCTAAGTTTTCGGACAACGAACGGGTAGAGGTCTGGAAGGGTATTCTGGACGGGAAGTTCCAGTTTGTGGTGGGGGTACGCTCTGCGGTATTTCTGCCCTTCGACAACCTGGGACTGATCATCGTGGACGAAGAGCACGAAACGTCTTATAAACAGCAGGACCCCGCTCCGCGCTACCACGCCCGCGACGTAGCCGTAGTAATGGCCTACATGCACAAGGCCAAGGTGCTGCTGGGTTCGGCAACGCCTTCGCTCGAGAGCTACTACCACGCCCAGAACGGCAAATACGGCCTGGTCGAGATGTTTCAGCGCTTCGGCGATGCCGCTCTGCCTGAATTTGTACTAATCGATACCAAGCTGGAGAAGAAGCAGCGCAAGATGAAGGACGAGTTTTCGTCGGTGCTGCTGGAGTACCTGGCTCATAACCTCAAGAATAGTGAGCAGACCATCCTGTTCCAGAACCGCCGTGGCTACTCGCCCTATCTCCAGTGCGAAGAGTGCGGCTGGATATCGGAGTGTCACAACTGCGCCGTAAGCCTCACCTACCACATGCGGGCTGCCGAGCTACGTTGCCACTACTGCGGCCATAAGGAAGAGGTTCCCCGCACCTGTCCGGCCTGCGGCTCTACCAAAGTCAAGACCATCGGCTTTGGGACCGAGAAGATCGAAGACCAGCTCAACCTGATCTTCCCGCAGGCGCGTATCCAGCGCATGGACCTCGACACTACCCGGGCCAAGAACGCCTACCAGCAGATCATCCAGGACTTCGAAGCGGAGCAAATCGACATCCTGGTAGGTACCCAGATGATCTCCAAAGGCCTCGACTTCGACAACGTAAGCGTAGTAGGCATTTTCGACGCCGACCGCATCATCAACTTCCCGGAATTCCGGGCTTCGGAGCGGGCCTTCCAGATGCTCACCCAGGTCAGCGGGCGCGCCGGCCGCCGGGCCGGTAAGCCGGGGAAGGTACTTATACAGACGGCCAACCCGCACCAGTCCCTTCTCAATAAGATTATTGAAGGCGATTACAAAGGGATGTACGACAACGAAATCCTGGAACGGGAGCAGTACGGCTATCCACCCTTCACACGACTTATCAAGCTGATAGTCAAGCACGCAGACCACGATACATCACACCGGGCGGCCGAGCAACTGGCTGAAAAACTAGTCGCTCAACTGGGCCGAAGCCGGGTACTGGGGCCCGAACCTCCACTGGTCGAGCGGGTACGGAATCAGTTTTTGTTTGATATTCTCATCAAACTTGAAAGAGAAAAGATTAATTTTAAGGCCGCAAAGTCATTCATTCAGGAAAAAGTAACAGATATTCTGACCGACAAGACCCTGAAGAATATCAATGTAGTGATTGACGTAGACTGTACATAGGTCTTGAAACTCACTCAACCAACTTATTCATTGCGCATCTCAAATTGCTATATTAAACTGTATGTCTTCTAAAAAAACGAAAATAGTTGCTACCGTCGGCCCAACGTCGGAGTCAAAGGAAATGCTGTTCGCTTTGGCGAAGGCTGGTGTTAACGTATTTCGCCTTAATTTTTCGCACGGTACTCATCAGGACCACCTGCAGCGCCTCAACCTGATCCGGGAAATAAATGAAGAACACGGACTGAATCTCTGCGTTCTGCAGGACTTGCAGGGACCTAAGATCCGGATTGGTAATGTAGCCGAGAAAGAAGGTGTAGTTATCGAAGCCGGCAACAGACTGGTATTTACCAATGCCGACGTTATCGGTACTGCTGAGCGTGTAAGTACTCCTTACGATGGGATGTACAACGACGTGAAGATAGGTGACCGTATCCTGCTGGATGACGGAAAGCTGGAAGTACGCGTAACCGGTACAGAGGGCACCGACGTAGTAACAGAAGTAGTATATGGTGGCTACCTGAAGTCAAAAAAAGGGGTAAACCTGCCTAACACGAAGGTATCAATGCCATCGGTAACCGAGAAAGATTTTGAAGATCTTGAATTTGGACTGGCTAATGATGTAGAGTGGATCGCGCTATCGTTCGTTCGTGAAGCTTCGGACATCGTGAAGGTGAAGGACTACATCCGTATGAAAGGTAAGGAGACCCGCGTAGTAGCTAAGATCGAAAAACCCGAAGCCGTAGCTAACATTGACGAGATCATTGAAGCTACCGATGGAGTAATGGTAGCCCGTGGTGACCTCGGGGTGGAGCTTCCGGCCGAAGAGGTACCTATGATCCAGAAGATGATCGTAGAAAAATGTAACAAGGCTGGTAAGCCGGTAATCGTAGCTACCCAGATGCTCGAGAGCATGATCGAGAGCCCCCGCCCTACCCGTGCGGAGGTAAACGACGTAGCTAACTCAGTACTTGACGGAGCCGACGCGGTAATGCTAAGCGCCGAGACTGCCTCTGGTAAGTATCCCCAGCTGGCCGTTGAGAACATGACACGGACTATCGAGCAGGTTGAGCTTAATTCAACCAGCATCTACTTCCGCTACCACGCTTTCGTTAACGAAAAGCCTGGTATAGATCAGCTCAACGATAACGTAGTAATGAGCGCCTGCCGCCTGGCCCGCGATACCAAGGCGAAAGCTGTGATCGGTATCACCCGCTCTGGCTACACAGCCTTCCGGTTGTCACACCACCGTCCCAAGGCCAACCTGCTCATCTTTACTTCTGACAAGAAACTGATGAACATCCTGGGACTGTACTGGGGTACCAAGGTATTCTACTACGACCGCGACGAGAACGTATCTACTGACGACCTGATCGATGATATCAAGCGTATCCTGATCGAAAAGGGCGAGCTTCAGAAAGGCGATATCTTCATCAATACGCTGAGCATGCCTATCGCGAAGAATCGTAAGACCAATGCGCTTAAGCTGAGCGTAGTCGAGTAGCTGTTTGAGATTAGGGCCAATGTTTGCGACTAACCGCAGAATAGCCTTATTTTTTAGCTAGAAATTCTTCATAAATATATAGAACAAAGGCCGCAGAACCCGATTCTGCGGCCTTTATTATTTTTGAATCTAAAATAACTAATATTATAGTTGTAAAACTAAAACAATAGTCATATCTTCACGTTAGTACATTGTAATAGTATTACCAACCTGAACTATACAAATGGAAATTAGATCATTAACACGCGCCGAAGAAGAAGTCATGCTCATCCTGTGGCAACTGGAGAAGGGCTTCGTCAAGGATGTACTGGCTGAGATGCCTGAGCCAAAGCCTGCTTATAATACAGTATCCACCATTGTCCGTATTCTGGAAAAGAAGGGCTTTGTGGGCTATACCGCTTACGGCAAAACCCACGAATACTACCCGCTCATCAGCCAGGCGGAGTACAAGCGCCACGAGACGCAGCAGCTTCTGGAAAACTACTTCGATAATTCGCTCCCCCAACTGGTATCTTTTTTCATGAAGGACAACCAGCTCAATACAAAAGACCTGGACGAGATCATTAAGCTGATCCAAAGCAAAAAGCCGGAGTAGCGGCTCTAACCTAAACCTGATACCCTATGGAAACGCTCATCTATATTGGTCAGGTAAGTCTGTACTGGCTCCTGTTGTATGCCTGCTACTGGCTTTTCCTGCGCCACCATACGTTCTTCCGCTGCAACCGTGCCTACCTGCTGGGCTCGCTGCTGACGGCATTTCTACTGCCTCTGGTACAATACCCCGAAGCAGCACCCGCCCTGCCCGTTGTGTATACGGTATCGGCTCCGGTGCTGGTAGTACAGGCAACAGCGCCCTCCCCTTCCCTCTTTACCTGGATGAACCTGCTGTGGCTCGCCTACGCCGGTGGAGTCCTGGTTATGGGCTGGAAGCTGAGCCGCTACCTGATTGAACTGATCCGGTTTATGCGACGTAGCGAAGCTATCGAGATGGAGGGATACACGCTGGTACTATTGGATGATGACGGGCGATCCGGCGTTCCGGTTGGCTCTTTTTCGTTTCTGAACTGGGTGGTACTGAGCCGCAGCGACTATGAGCACCACTTTGATACCATCCTTACTCATGAGCTGGCGCACGTACAACAGCGCCATAGTCTGGATATTCTGCTGGTAGAGGTACTTCGGGTCTTGTTCTGGTTCAACCCGGTACTACTACTCTACAAGCAGTCCCTGCAGCAGGTACACGAGTACCTGGCCGACCAGCAGGCGCCCAACCGCGACCGCTACGCTGGCTTCCTTGTCTCTTACGCGCTGGGAACACCTGCCGCTCCCCTCGTTAATCAGTTCTTTAATTCTTCACTCCTAAAAGACCGAATCAAGATGCTATACAAAAATCCTAATTCGCGCTGGTCGCTGGGCAAGTACGTTGCCGTGGCCACTTTGACCGTTTTTGCGTCACTACTGGCTGCTAGTTGCGAACGCGACGCCAGCAAAGTAGAAGAGACCATACAGAAAGCACCCGCACAGGACGCGGCTACGGATAAGTCCTCCACAGAAGCCAACTCTGAAGTAAACGGCCCTATTTATACGGTCGTTGAAGAGCATCCCAAGTTTCCAGGTGGACTTGAAGCTATGTACAAATTCCTTGGCGAAAATATAAAGTATCCTGAGGCGGCCGTCAAAGCCAATGTTCAGGGAAAAGTATTCCTGGCTTTTGTAGTGTCGACAGAGGGAGAAATAAAGAATATACAAGTCCTGAAGGGATTAGGCTACGGAGCTGACGCGGAGGCGGTCCGGGTGGTTTCACAAATGCCTCGCTGGATCCCCGGTAAGCAAAGCGGCCAGCCGGTGAATGTAAAGTATAATCTGCCAATCAACTTCCAATTGGAGGATAAGACTAATCAGGCTCCCGCAATTCCAAAAGCGGATCAGTCTTCATCGGCCATCCAGGGAGACCAGCAGGGGGAGCCCCCTCTCTATGTCCTCAATGGAGTAATTCTGGAAAGTTTTGAAGACGTACAAGCCATTAATCCTAATGACATTGACGCGATGAATATCTTAAAAGATAAACACGCTACTGACAAATACGGGGAACGAGGCAAAGACGGAGTAATAGAGATCACTACCAGAAAAGCTAAATAGGTAGCATCGGGGACGAGGGAGCCGCTCACTGGTACAAAGCCACGCGTATGTGGAATCCAGGCAAGCAAAAGGGGCAGCTACCATTAGTAAACTGGCTAATAAGCCAGTACGCATTGAAGCATAGTTAGTGGCATCTACTATTCTAGTCTTCAATAAAAGGCGAGTTGTAAATGCTTTGAGAAGTTATACTATCCACACCACTACCTAAACTCAAGATCTATGGAAGCTATTGTATATATAGAGCAGGTGAGCCTGTACTGGCTCCTGCTGTATGCCTGCTACTGGCTTTTCCTGCGCCACCACACCTTCTTCCGCTGGAACCGCGCCTACCTGCTGGGCTCACTGCTAGCGGCCTTCCTACTGCCCCTGGTACAATACCCCGAAGCAGTTCCTGTCATACCCGCTGCTGTATATGAGGTATATCAGCTACCTATGGCGGTACCAGGTGAAATGACCGCTGCGACAACATCTACTAAGATAGCGCCTACTCCCCCCGCCGTACTAAGCTGGGAGGATGTGCTGTGGGCACTGTACGCGATGGGATTCGTATTTATGGGCATTCGCCTGTTCCGCCACCTGCGTAGCCTCTTCCAGTTTGTCCGGGAGGGTACCTCCATTCACATGGATGATTACACGCTGGTACTTAGTTCGAATAAGTCCGTCGGCTCCTTTTCCTTTCTAAAATGGATCGTTGTCAACCCCAACGATTACGAAAACCACTTAGATACCATCCTCAACCACGAGCTGGTACACGTCCGGCAGCGGCACAGCCTGGACGTGCTGCTGGTAGAGGTACTACGGGTCTTGTTCTGGTTCAACCCGGTGCTGCTCTTGTACAAGCGCTCGCTGCAGCAGGTACACGAGTACCTGGCCGATCAGCAGGCTCCCAACCGTGATCGCTACGCCGAGTTTCTGGTAGCCTACGCCCTGGATGCTCCCGTGACAGCTCTCAGCCATCACTTCTTTAACTCCTCCCTTCTGAAAAACCGGGTCAGAATGCTGTATAAGCATCGCAACTCCCGCTGGTCACTGGGTAAGTATGTGGTAGCCGTAGTACTGGTAGGAGCAACCGCTGTAGTAGCGAGTGGCTTCCGGTCTAACGATGGGTCCGGTAAAACCACAACCGATGAGCGCGTGCAGATTGAGGGTATTGTGGTAGGTACAGATGGCAGTAGGTTGGAAAGCGTTACGATCAAATCTGAGAACAAACGATTCAGGACCTTTACCGATGAAGAAGGCCAGTACCTCATCCAAGTACCTGTCGGTAGTAAACTGACCTTTGAAGCAGAAGGCTATAAAGCTGTAACCGTTCAGGTAGCCAGCTGGCAGATCATCAATACTACGCTGGCGCAGATTGGGACCACTGTTCCCTCCACCATAGAGCTTTCCCCTTCGATAAAGCGAGTGGAGGTATACGCCGATCCCGTTACGACTGGAGTGTTCAGGCTAATACCTACTCGTGGGCAAAGCGACAACTCCGCCTCCTCCAGCACAATCAGTGCAGATGAGGAATCACCACGATTTCCGGGCGGAGCCGAGGCACTTAGCGCCTACTTCAGCCAGCATGCCAACTACCCTAGCCAAGCACTAAACCCCAACGCTCAGGGCAAAGTATTGGTAAACTTTCTGGTTTCTTCCAACGGAGAAATTAGCGACGTAGAAGTGGTAAAAGGTCCCGGTTTCGGTCTTGAGGAAGAATCAGCTCGTTTAGTTGCATCTATGCCGACCTGGATACCCGGCCAAAGTGGGGGTAAGCGGGTAGCTATGCACTACCACCTATCCATTGACTGGCAGCTAGACCTCGATCCTGACAAAACCGGAACCAAGGAGGTACAGGTAAATGTGGGACAGGATAAGGCCAGCTATATTACTGTAAAATACTACAAATCTGGCGCCCGGAAAAGGTTTATGGGGTACTTCTGGATGTACGGTAAAGATACTCTATCCGAGAATGCACTCTATGTACTGAACGGCACTCCTATGAAGAGTAAAGATTTCATGAAAGAGATACCTATAGATGAATTTAGAGCGATCAATGTATTAAATAGCACCGTGGCCAGGGCGCTTTACGGAGAAAAAGGCGCGAACGGTGCAGTGCTTGTCATGACGACGAAGAACACAGAAAAAAAGCCATAACTCTATTCTACGCTATCCACACATCCACACCACCTACCTAAACTCTGCACGTATGGAAGCACTCTTATACATCGGCTAGGTGAGCCTGTACTGGCTCCTGCTGCAACCGTGATCGCTACGCCGAGTTTCTGGTCAGCTACGCGCTGGGAACACCTACCGCCCCACTAACTAATCACTTCTTCAATGCTTCACTCCTAAAAGATCGGATCAAGATGCTGTACAAAAATCCTAACTCCCGCTGGTCACTGAGCACCTACGCTGCCGTGGCTGTAGTAGCCCTGTTTGTGGCCCTGGTGGTCGCTAGTTGCGAACGTGATGTAGTACCTTCTAATAACCAAAAAGGAACAGCCACTAAGCATTCTACAAATGTAGAAGGCTTTGTAAGAGATCCAGAAGGCAAGCCCATACCAGGAGCTGTTGTGGTACTAAAAGGTAGTCAGAAAGGTACTACTACCGATGCCAAAGGGTACTTCAAAATGAGCGCTCCGGCTGGAATTGATGCGGCTGTGAATATCAGCTTTGCAGGTTATAAATCCGTAGAGTTGAAGTTTAATTCGAAATTTGAATTTGTAACATTCACAGTGTCCATGCCCCCAGGGGCCAGTACTGAAACAGTTACACCCACTTCCGTAGCGCAAATGCCTTCACGTACAGGAGATACCCTGAGAACAATAGTTCAGGCCTCCATAATCAATGGCCAGCCTGTTTTCTCCGTAGTTGAAAAAACACCTGAGTTTCCCGGAGGAATTACCGCCATGTATGAGTACCTCAGCCAGAACATGAAGTACCCGTTGGCCGCCACACGGGCCGGAGTACAGGGTAAAGTATTTATAAATTTTGTAGTGACTACCGAAGGCGAAATAAAGGATATCCAGATCCTGAAGGGCCTGGGCTTCGGGACCGACGAAGAAGCCGTACGCATAGTATCCGCTATGCCCCGCTGGCAGCCGGGTTCACAGGATGGTAAGCCCGTCAACGTACGCTTTAACCTGCCGATCAACTTCCAGTTGGGCAGCAAAGCTACTACTGGAGGTAATTAACAGAATCCTATATCTATACCCACACTATCTACCATGGAAGCGCTACTATACCTCGGGGAAGTAAGCCTGTACTGGCTACTACTCTACGCCTGCTACTGGCTGTTGCTGCGTAAGCATACGTTCTTCGGCTGGAACCGCGCCTACCTGCTGGGCTCACTGCTGACAGCCTTCCTATTGCCCCTGGTGCAGTATCCCGAGGCCGCTCCCGCCCTGCCCATTGTGTATACGGTATCGGCCCCGGCAGTGGTGGTACAGGCAACAGCCCCCTCCCCTTTCCTCTTTACCTGGCTGAACCTGCTGTGGGCCGTGTACACCAGCGGAGTCCTGGTTATAGGCTGGAAGCTGAGCCATCACATCCGGGAGTTGTTCCAATTCATCCGGGGCGGTGAAGCCATTGATATGGAAGGATACAAACTAGTACTAATGGACAATGATAGAGTCGGCTCCTTTTCTTTCCTGAAATGGATTGTTGTCAACCGCAGCGACTATGAGCACCACTTTGACGCTATCCTCAGCCACGAGCTGGTACATGTGCAGCAGCGGCACAGCCTGGACGTGCTGCTGGTGGAGGTACTACGAGTCTTGTTCTGGTTCAATCCGGTGCTGCTCTTATACAAGCGCTCGCTGCAGCAGGTACACGAGTACTTGGCCGACCAGCAGGCTCCCAACCGCGACCGCTACGCCGAGTTCCTGGTCAGCTACGCGCTGGGCGCGCCCGTGGCTACGCTCACTAATCATTTCTTCAATGCTTCACTCCTAAAAGACCGGATCAAGATGCTATACAAAAATCCTAACTCCCGCTGGTCGCTGGGCACCTATGCCGTCGTGGCCGTAGTAATCCTGTTTGTGTCTTTACTGGTGGCGAGTTGCGAACGTGATGAGGTAGTACCTCCTACAATGGGTAAGCAGGTCGAGGTCAGGCATAATGTCTGGGTAGAGGGAATTGTAAGAAATTCGGAAGGTAAGCCAATTGCGGGAGCCACCATAACCGTGAAAGGAGGATCCTCCGGTACTACTACTGATACAGAAGGGTACTTCAGAATGAGTGTACCCTCAAGTAGTAAATTAATAGTTGATTACGAAGGCCTCACAAAGATGGAAGTATCTATTGGCGCCAATTATAAGAGCAGCAGACTTAATATTATGCTGTCAGAAGAATTGAGTAGATTAGAGGAAAGAACAGAAGAACCTCCCAGAGAACAGATATCCACAATTGATGGTCAACCCATATTTACGGTAGTTGAAGAGCAGCCTGAGTTTCCGGGCGGAATTACTGCTATGTACGAGTACATAAGCCAGAACATGAAGTACCCCCCAGCTGCCGTCCGGGCCAAAGTACAGGGCATCGTATTTCTGAGCTTTGTGGTCACTACCGAGGGAGAAATAAGAGATATTCAGATACTAAAAAGTATGGGCTTTGGGACCGACGTAGAAGCCAAGCGTATAGTATCATCAATGCCTCTCTGGCAGCCGGGTATACAGAGCGGCCAGCCCGTCAACGTACGCTACAATCTGCCGATAAACTTTCAGTTGGATTAGAAGCCAAACCCCAGGAAACATAAACTGCACCTTTTTTCACACCAACCTACCATGGAAGCACTACAATACTTTGGGGAAGTAAGCTTATACTGGCTCCTGCTCTACGCCTGCTACTGGCTGTTACTGCGCCAGCATACCTTCTTCGGCTGGAACCGCGCCTACCTGCTCGGGGCTTTGCTGGCAGCCTTTCTGCTACCGTTGATTCAATATCCAGAGGCAGCTCCGCCCTTACCCGTCACCTACGCGGTGTCGGCTCCGGTACTGGTTGTGCAGGCAACTGAGCCTTCCCTATTCACCTGGATAGACCTGCTGTGGCTCGTCTACGCCGGTGGCGCTCTGTATACGGCCTGGCGGCTGAGCCGTCACATCCGGGAGTTGTTCCAATTCATCCGGGGCGGCGAAGCCATTGATATGGAAGGATACATATTGGTTCTGATGGATGATGACAGACGGTCCGGCGCTCCGGTTGGCTCCTTTTCATTTCTGAAATGGGTAGTACTGAGCCGCAGCGACTACGAACACCACTTTGATACTATCCTCAGCCACGAGCTGGTACACGTACAACAGCGACATAGTCTGGATATTCTATTAGTGGAGCTACTCCGCGTGTTGTTCTGGTTCAACCCGGTGCTGATCCTGTACAAGCAGTCCCTGCAGCAGGTACACGAGTACCTGGCCGACCAGCAGGCGCCTAACCGCGACCGCTACGCCGAGTTTTTAGTAGCCTATGCACTGGGTGCCCCCGTAGCTACGCTTACCAATCACTTCTTCAATTCATCACTGTTAAAAGACCGGATCAAGATGCTGTACAAAAATCCTAACTCCCGCTGGTCGCTGAGCACCTACGCTGCCGTGGCCGTAGTAACCCTGTTTGTAGCCCTGGCGGTCGCCAGTTGCGAACGTGATGTAGTACCTTCCACAAAGGGCAAGGATGTCGATACCGGAAAGCCTACCATGGTGGAAGGAATTGTAAGAGACGAGGCAGGTAAGCCTATCCCGGGAGCTATGATAGAAATCAAAGGCATGCAATCGGGTACCAGTACTGATTTAGAAGGGTACTTCAAAATCAGGGTTCCAGCGGCCAATGACGCCGCCCTCCACATTGGTTTTGCTGGATATAAAACGCAGGAGGTGAAGCTAAATCCCAAGTACAAAAACGTAACGCTAACTGTCTCTATGACTCCGGGGGCAAGTACCGAGATCAGCACCTCCCCGTCCGCTCAGGTACCATCGCGCACGGGAGACTCCTTAAAAACGGTTGTGCAGTCGTCCACAATCAATGGCCAGCCTGTTTTCTCCGTAGTTGAAAAAACACCTGAGTTTCCCGGAGGTATTACCGCCATGTATGAGTACCTCAGCCAGAACATGAAGTACCCGTTGGCCGCCACACGGGCCGGAGTACAGGGTAAAGTATTTATAAATTTTGTAGTGACTACCGAAGGCGAAATAAAGGATATCCAGATCCTGAAGGGCTTAGGCTTCGGGACTGACGAAGAAGCCATACGCATCGTATCAGGGATGCCTCGCTGGCAGCCGGGTTCACAGGATGGTAAGCCCGTCAACGTACGCTTTAACCTGCCGATCAACTTCCAGTTAGGTGGCAAAGCTACAACTGGGGGTAATTAACAGAATCCTATTTCCATACCCACACCATCTACCATGGAAGCGACTTACCTGCTAACTCAGTCTACCTTTTAAACAAGTTGTAAGCCCTGAACTATACCTATTCCCAATCTTTTCTAACCTACTACATACACTATGAAGTTTTTAGCGATTTGGGCGGCTGCAATACTAATCAGACTTTGTATAGAGCAGCCAACAGCCTTTCAGTCAAAAAACCTAATCAAAGTACAGGGGAGCTGCTATGATGTAGGGACAGGCGTAGACATTAAAGTGAAAGCCTTTGCTGTATTCAGTAAAGGGCAGCAACTGCTTGGCGAGAGTAATGATATAGGTACTTTCGATGTTCAGGTACCCGATTCAGCTCAGTACTTTCGGTTTGAGCGTCAGGGCTTTCAAACAGTGACGTTTCCCGTACATTTTAGCGGTGGAGCCGAAGGCAAGGCTCCATTTAAAATTAGTGTACCTATGAGCTCCGTAGACTCGCAGTCAATCCAGTTGGATAACCGGCTTTACCTGGGTTTTAATTTTCCAGACAGCCTGGATGTACAGGTGAAGGTAGTAAATGCAAGCAATCCATCCCGTTTTACGGAACTTAATTCAGGCCTGGCCAGAAGAATAGCGCCTTCTTTTTATCTACGGAATGTGCAACCAGATAGCTACCTCATCACAGCGTCTACAAAGGACGGACGACAGCTCCTAAGCGAGGAGGTACCAGTAGGTGCCGGATTTACGTTCAAAGAGCTGACTATTAAGGCACCCAATTCTGCTACTAGTACCTCTGCGCCTACCACTTCGTCATGGAAGCCTGTTGGTTCCGAGACACTGTATTTTAGTCAAAGCAGCTACGATCTGAGTACCGAAGTCAAGGAGCGGCTAAATACGATGGCGCGCTACCTGCGCGAGCAACCCGGACAGAAAGCTCAAATCACGGGCTACACAGAAGATGCCGGCCGCGAAGAACTTAACCAGACCCTTTCAGAGTACCGCGCCCGTACGGTAATGAATTATCTTAAGAGCCTGGGCGTGCCGGCCCGGCAGCTCTCAATACGATGGATGGGGTTCAACTCACCCGCTGCACCCAACGATACCGAGGAAAACCGTATGAAAAACCGGCGAGTGGTCGTGCAGTTTGTACAAGAGTAGAGTGCTTCTCTCTTTGTGTTAATGTCTTGTCCTAAAACAAATCGTCTTTACCCACACCATCTACCATGGAAGCGCTACGATACCTCGGGGAAGTAAGCCTGTACTGGCTACTACTCTACACCTGCTACTGGCTATTGCTGCGTAAGCATACCTTCTTCGGTTGGAACCGCGCCTACCTGCTCGGGGCTTTGCTGGCGTCGTTTGCGTTCCCCCTGCTTCAGTACCCCGAAGCCGCACCCGTAGCACCACAGGCAGTGTACGTGATGGCCGCGGTACCGGCAGTAGTCATTCGGCCGGAGGCCTCTGTTGTCAGTACCTCCGCTTCCCCCGACTGGTCCCAGCCCGACTGGACACAGTGGGTATGGATGGCGTACGCTATGGGAGTAGTAGGTATGAGTATGCGGCTATACCGGTACCTGCGTCGGCTGTTTAGGTTTATCCGGCAAGGGGAAACGATTGAGATGGAAGGCTACACGCTGGTCCTGATGAATAATGACTGCGTAGGCTCATTTTCGTTTCTGAACTGGGTGGTAATGAGCCGCAACGACTACGAACACCACTTTGACACGATACTGAGCCACGAGCTGGTACACGTACAACAGCGGCATAGTCTGGATATTCTGCTGGTGGAGCTACTACGGGCCCTGTTCTGGTTCAACCCGATACTGATCCTGTACAAGCGCTCCCTGCAGCAGGTACACGAGTACCTGGCCGACCAGCAAGCCACCAACCGCGACCGCTACGCCAGCTTTCTGGTGGCTTATTCTCTGAATACTCCGGTGGCGGTACTTACCAACCATTTTTTCAACTCATCACTCCTAAAAGACCGCATCCAGATGCTATACAAAAACCGTAATTCCCGCTGGTCGCTGGGTAAGTACCTCACCATACTGCCCCTGATCGGGCTGGTACTGATGCTCTCGGCAGCCCATGAGCGCCTCTCTTACTCTCTTAAAGAAAGTAATCCGGTGAGCATTTCAGCGAATACTCCTGCTGATATTCCCTCCCCGAATCTAAAAAATACCCTCCCGCTTATCTCAGAGCAGGAAGAAAAAACAACGGTAAGAGGTACCGTACTAAGTGCGCAAACTAACCAGCCTCTACGTGGTGCCCTTGTGGCTCTAGCTAGAAGCGGTCTTCCGACAAACGATGAAGGACAGTTTAAATTTGAAGAAGTACCCATACCCACTACCCTTACTATCAGTCATGTTGGATATCAAACAGTAAAGGTAAACGTAACAAAGAAAAACCAGGTACTGCGTGTGGTTCTGAAACGACAGGAGCAACCTCTGGATGAAATTGTGGTGACAACGTATCCAACAACAAAGCCTTACAATCCAATACATAGTAATCGGGAAGGGATACCTGAGCTTGTGGAACAAATGCCGGAGTTCCCGGGTGGAATACAGGAAATGTACAAGTACCTGGCCCAGAATATCCGGTACCCTGCGGAAGCCAAAGAGAAGCGGGTACAGGGCAAAGTACTGGTAAGCTTTGTGGTGGGTGAACGGGGAGCCATTCGTGACCCCAAAATAACGAAAGGCCTCGGCGCGGGTATTGACGAAGAAGCGCTCCGGGTGGTACTGAACATGCCTGCCTGGCAACCAGCCAAACAGGATCGTCGGCCGGTACCGGTAGTATATACATTACCTATTCAATTCACAATTGAAGAAGATGAAATACGGGAAAGCAAGGAAAAGCGGCAGGGCAGTGCTACCGGATTTCTAAATTATAAGCTGGATGATGCGGTGGATTTTATGCTACCAACCCGACTACCGGATAATATACCCATAGGCCTAAGTCCCATACATACTTCCAAAAGCAGCAGTACTATTGTTATCGAATCAGAAAATTTAAAGAAGGAGTAAAGAAGGAAATATGGGTAGTAAGTATATTGCTGCGGTATTACTAACCAAATAAACCACATCCATGAAAAGACAGCTTATGCTGCTGCTAGCCCTGGCCGGGCTCTGGACCCTGGCAGGTACCTCTGCCGCTTATGCTCAGTCGGAAGAAAAGGTATACACCGAGGTAGATAAATCACCAGAGTTTCCGGGAGGAGTACAGGAAATGTATAAGTTTCTGGCCCAAAATATCAAGTACCCAGCTGATGCTGCTCGAAAAAAAAAACAGGGAAAAGTCGTAACCACATTTGTAGTGGGCAAAGATGGTACGATCCGCGATATAAATGTTGAAAGTGGTGTTACCCGGGAGGTTGATCAGGAAGCTGTACGGGTTATTAAGGCAATGCCCAAATGGGTACCCGGTGAGCACGAAGGCCAACGGGTAGCTGTACAGTATACAATACCCATTAACTTCCAGATGCATTGAGATTAATCTTACATTAATGTAAAATAGCCACAGAGTAGAAAGTAGGAGACACAGCGTTATAATGTTCCAGTGGTCTTTCCCCTAGGGCTATTTTACTTTCCTCCTTTCAACCCTTCCTTCTTTCCTCCTTTTCTTCTATCACCCCCTATTCACCAGCTTTTCATAGTGATCAGAAGTCTGTAAGATTCCCGCGCTCTGCTCGTAGAACTCCGGTCCGGTGGGGTACACGCCTTTTACTGTTTTAGTCCAGCTGGCACCGGCTTTAGGGTGGTACGAGACCATCTGGTTCCAGTTCTTGTAGTACTGGTGTCCGTTGGTTTCCTGCAGGCCAATGTCCATGTTCGGGAAGGGAGCCAGTCGAGCGGCTACGCTCTTGTTCCAGTCGACCAGGATGGGATTAACCGTCAGGTCAGCGCAGAAGCAGGGAACTTTCTTCTCGTAGGCGTACTGGGCAATCTTCATAGTCATACTGAGGGTCTTAGCGATGGCTTTGACGGCAATGGCCGAATAGCCCTGCTCGATACGGGTGGCCGCGTCCTCCACGGTATGGGCGCTTTCATCGGCGGCTATCCGCACACCCATATCCCCGACGAAGGTTTCGTTCTCCTCGGCAAAGGGCTCTTCAATCACCGCGATCTGATCAAAGGCACCGATCTTTTTGGCCTGCTCCAGGAAGCGCAGCAGCGCTTCCTTCTTCTCGTAGCGCCCGTTGGCATCGAAGTAGTAGGGGATCTTGCCGCTCTTGGTGTAGGGTGTTTCGTAATGACCAATGGCCTTGTGCAGGGCCGTCATGAAGGCAATATCCTTCTCCAGCATCTCCTGCTGCGTACCCGCCGCGCCAGTTTTAAGCTTCATGATAAAGTACCCCTCGTCGGCCGCAGCCTTAAGCTTGCTCACCTCTGTACCCACGCTGAACGACGGTATACTCGCCACCTTGCTGTGCCGGTGCGACAAGCCGGGCCGATACGCGGCGGGTATCATATCATCAAAGCGCTTTATGCCATTCTGCTGGGCGTACAGCAGCCAGGCCGCGTTATCAACGGCCACGAGGGCATTGAGGGCAAAGGTTTTACGGAGATCAGGAGTACGTGTGATGGCCCGGCCGTAGGCCAGTACCTCGGGCAGGATGTCGTCCAAGAGCTTTACCGGATCGGTAAACGACTGACCGTTGATCAACTGAAGGGCGTGCTCCGTCATGGCATACATCAGGGCATTGCCTCCATTTTCGGAATGTTGCGCAAATACCCTTGAGTCGGACCAAAGTACGCTCTGGGTACCCAGGCCAATCTTACTGATGCCCGAATCGGCTTCCATGAAGGCTATACTCTGCCAGGCTTCGGTGATAGCGCTCCCTTTGAAGCGATAAGGGGTTAGGGGTTCGCGCTCAAAGTTAGAATCAACCCGCTTGATGCGGATCGGAGCAAATGATATCGGATCAGGTACCATTGTATCAGGGGCCATCGAAAGACCAGCCATACCCAGGGCCATCAGAGCCCCGCTGTTTTTGATAAACTCCCGGCGGTTGGTGGTCTGGCCCGTGTGCTGTGGATGGTTCATTGGCTTAGGTTATTGGTTTAGGTAATAGTTTAATCTAGTGTCGCCCCGCTGGGGCTCAATGGATAGATAGTATTGTCGCTCCTGCTACTGAAGTACCGCCCCTACGGGGCTCATGCAGTGGTATTGCAAGTTTTTTTCTACATATCTCATTTCCTTTTACTTCTGAGGTATGCGGTTGAGTGTGTACCAGGCTTCACCAGACCAGAGTGCGCGGCGTCTCTTGCTTTTCATCCAGTCCGGCAATCTGAAGTATACTACGTGCTCCTCTTTAAGTCCGGGTATCTCCAGGTATAGTTTCGTACGGTCCTTCGATAGCTCCATCCGGCTCACCGATAAGGTTTCCAGATCTTTTTTGGGACCGCCGTAGCTGGCCGTAGGCAGGTACCACCACTGCTGCACCAGGATATCGGTGAGTTTCAGCTCCTGTCGACGTGATAGCGGCTCGGTCAGTTCTATCTCGAAGCCCTGTGGTCGGGCCCGTACCGCCAGCATCTCGAAGGTAGGCTTACCGGTGTACTCTATGCGCTGCAGGCCGTACTGCTTTTCTTTCCAGCTCCAGCCTCCTACCATACCTACCCCTCCCACGTACAAGGCTCCGTCGGGTCCCCAGCGCATCCGGTTGATTCCGGCCTCCAGCCCCTGGGTAAAGCGGAATACTGCTCCCTGGTACTGCCCGTCTATCTTTTCCAGAAAGTCGCGCTTGATGCCCCCGTGGGTCACCTCCCCATGCAGCAGTTGTCCCTTGTAGGGGCCATCCCGCATGAGTACAGGTTCGGAGGGTGAGTTGCCAATTTCATCCTCCGGCAACCAGATCGCCGGCATAGCCATAGCAGGAGGATTGGCAGGATCAGAAAGTCCCCAGACCATGCCGTGGTAGTCCCCCCGCTTGACGTGAATGAGCTTATTGGCCGGTAGCCACTGCCCCTGATTATCGGTTACGAACAGTTCGTTGTCGGGCCCCACGCCTATACCATTGGGTGTGCGTAAGCCATAGTTGATCCACTCGTAGGTACCATCCTTGCTGATCTTGAGCGTACGCCCCCGGTCGGGGTGCTGCTTCTGGTCGGCCATAAGCCGCATCGCCATTGACAGCGTCACGTAGAAGTACCCATCCTTGTGTACCAGTCCAAAGGCAAATTCGTGGAAGTCGTCGGTTACGCCCCAGCTATTACACACGGGCCGGTACTCATCTATGACCTCGTCCCCATCATGATCGATCAGTCGGGTAAGCTCATGCTTTTGCAGGACGTATATCTCTCCATCTACCACCTCCATGCCCAGCGGCTCGGCCAGTCCGGAGGCTATCCGTTTTACGGTTACCTTTTTACTGTCACCCGTCTGCACACCACCTAGCAGGTATACCCCTCCAACTGTATCCCATGTAGAGACCAGCAGGCGTCCGTCGGGCAGGAAGGCCATAGCCCCTACCCGCGGCTTGAAGCCCTCCGGACGTATAGTACTCACCTTGTAGCTGGGGTGCAGTCCCGCCAGTGCTTCGCCAAAACCGGGCTTTGTAACGGGCTTAGGTACTTCTGGAGTTTCCTTCGCCCTGGCAGGGACGGTGGTATTGGTAGCTTTAGCTTCTTCCTTAGGCTTCAGCGTAAAGATGTAGTCCAGCATGGACTTTACCTCGTCGTCCGCCAGAGCAGGATGGGCATTCATGGCGGCAGAGCCCCAGGTACCTGAGCCCCCTTGCTTTACCTTACTAATCAGTTGCTGCTGGGTCTCTTTGTTTTTAGTGTAGCGACTGGCTATCTGCTGCAGAGCCGGTCCTACCATCGGCTTTTCCAGCTCATGACAGGTGAAGCAGTCGCTTTTCTCCATCCAGTACCGTCCCAGGTGGTCATACTGGTCCTTCATGCTGGGAGGAGTCTGCGTGGGTAGCTCCTCGAAGTACCGCAGTATTCGCGTAGTACCGTTGGGCTTCATGACAATAGTTTCTCCGGCAGTAGTCAATGTTACCGTGAGCTCCATGGGTATACCCGACGTTCGGATAACCCGCTCCAGGCCGGGCTTTCCTTCATCACTTATAAACTCCGGCCGCTCTTCTATCTTCACGGTGTCGCCACTGGTAAGTATCAGGTAGTAGCCCAGGTAGATCTGCCCCTCTTTGAATCGGTACCCATTGCTTATGATAGTTGCAGGTAGCTCTTTCCTGCCCCGTCGAACAGTCCATCGGCGCTCCCCATCGGTATCGGTAAAGTAGGCGGTGCCCCAGCTGGTAGGCTGCACGTTTTTACGGTCGGTATAGGCCGCGCCATCCATCAGTACGCCGCCCTTCCAGGCTTTATATAGAGTACAGCGGGCCAGATCGTAGGCTACGTACAGTTCCTTGTCCAGTGCCAGCGTGAGCATACGGGGCTGCTTGTCCAGCACCGAGCGAAAAGCCCATACATCCCGTGGTCTCTGTAGCTTATCATCAGTTCCACCAAAGGCCTGAACCACTGTTAGACCCAGCCATAGCACCAAAACAGAAACAGGTATAGATCTTAACATCAGGGGTTAGGTTCCGGGAAGTACGATCCCTCTGGCAATAAAATGAGCATTAAGCGTTTTCTTACTGTAAAAAGTAGCTTTTTCTGCTTCACACTAATTGTTTTGATTTAGCTTTTGCCACCTCTTCCGGGAGCTGAGAAACTACACCGGTGCCACAGTCCGGAACTGTGGCACCGGTAGCCAAGCAGCCGTAAAAGCAAATCAGCCCGCACTTTCTAGATTCGTGCGGGCTGATTTGCAATAGTATTTATCGGTTCAGGTACTATCTGGCAGTAGCCATTACCATTTTGATATTCTGCCGGGCACCCAGTTCCAGTACATCCACCAGGTCCTGTACGGCCAGATTTTTATCTACGCGCAGTACTACGGTAGGCTCCTGTACATTGGCAAAAACGCCCTGTAGCTGGGCCTCCAGTTGCTCAAACGGCACGGGGTCTTTATCTATGAAGTAATTCTTATCAGCATCTACTGACAGGGTAATCTGCTTCTTGTATACCTGCTGTGACGAACCGGCTTTGGGTAAGAGCAGCTTTATCACGTTCGGGTTGGCCATCGTAGAGATGATCAAAAAGAACAGCAGCAGGAAAAACATGATATCGTTGAGCGAGTGCGTAAACACTTCCGGGGCAAACCGACTCTTCCGACGTATTTTCATCTAACTTAGGTATTAAAGAGTTAGTTACTAGCTTTCTTCGCAGTACCAGTCACTTATGACTAGCGTGAAGCTACCGGCTTCTGAAGTACATCCAGGAAGTCCGAAGCAGCCATCTGCAGCTTCAGCGCAAAGCGATCTATCTTCATGTTGAGCAGGTGATAACCCGCGTAAGCGATCAGACCAATGATCAGACCCGTACCTGAGGTAATCATCTTCTCGTACATACCACCCGCGATAGTACTAATGTTAAAGTCGTTGGAGATAGAGATATCGTAGAAGATACGGATGATACCCGAGATCGTACCTACGAAACCAAGCATGGGCGCGATACCCGCCACTACCCCCAGGTAAGGCAGGTTACCTTCCATCCGCTGCAGCTCGATCTGGCTGGCATTCTCAATAGAAGTTTCAATGTCTTTGATAGGGTACCCGATCCGGCCCGTAGCCCTTTCGAATATACGTCCGGCAGCGGTACGCTGGTTACGACAAAGTGACTCGGCTGATTTGAGATTACCCTGCTGAATAAAGTCTTTTACGTTATCGACAAAACCCTGTTCGATCTTGCCATTGGCGTTGATAGCCAAAAAGCGTTCAATAATCAAGAACAGCGTCCCTAGAAACAGCAAGCCAAGAGGAAGCATTACCCACCCCCCTTTCATAAGAAGATCAATGACAGAAAGGCCTTGCTCTGCAGCAGGAGCTGCCATGGTAGAGTCGACTTGAAGAAACATCATATGAACAGTAAAAGTGAAAAGTTAAGAGTGAATGGTACGATATCAATACATTTCTAAACAACTTCTGACAATAAACGGACGACACCCGCTCTTATTGTTCAAAGTCCAAAGATAGAGAATTTACTTTTCAGGAGGAATGTAACCTGTTCTTTCCTCCTTTCTCAATTTCATTTTGTCACCGACAGAGGCACTTCCGGACTAGTCAAAATCAGGAACAGGAAGATGCATTCATAGCCTCAGCAGCTTCTGGTAAGGATTACAGGAATGGTTTTTTACCTTTGTCCTCATTGATATTTCCCTTACCTAATCATCCCTAAATTTAATATATATCTAATGAAACCATTCTTCACTCCTCAGCTAATACGTCAAATCCCCGTAGCAGTAGTAAGCGGTGGTATCATAGCCATGGTAGGCTTTAAAAGTGAGACAGTACACCTTCCGTTTCTTATCAATGTACTTCTGAGTTTTGGGTTAGGCTGGTTACAGCCCCGCAAAGGGTGGTTTCTGGCCCTGATACAGGTACTCACTCTTTTGATTGCCTACTCGCTGTTCAGCAATAGCAGCCTTCTGGTAGCTACCAGTCCCGATATTGCCCGCTTTACCTCATTTCTCGGTGTATTTCCTACACTGGCCGGTGCACTTATGGGTGGACTACTAGGCCGAACGTTGAAGGAGAATAAGTAGACTGCCCCGACTTTAGCCCTTTTTACCTCTATCCTCTATCTAGTCAAACATGTTTAAATTTCTACGTGCCCTGATCCTGCTGGTACTCCCCTGGATCATGGTCAGTTGCTACGACTGTGGCCCTATGGGCGAACCGTTTGTTGACATCAGCCTGTCCCCAAAAAATCAATTAGTACGAATAAGCGCATTGGGCGCCAAGACTGACTCGCTATTCCGCCTGGACACTCTATCATCATTCGGATACCATGGCCAACTCCCCATCTCCCTGCTTCAGGATAGTACTACCTTTCTTTTCTACTTTCCTAACCACGTTGATACCCTTACCCTTTACTACCAACGGGTATTTGATGAGAGTAAGACATGTGGCTACTACAATGACATCAAGGCGCCTGTAAGGGGTCCCTCCTACCGAAGTACCTTTCCTGGTGTCCATGTAGAATATTATCCGTATCAGGGTTCGACGGCGCCCGGCCGTTATTTCCCGAGAGGTATCCACATCAATATTCAGAATCAATAATGAAAACACTACGTAAAGCACTGTGGATGCTGCTATGGCTTCCTTACCTACTGGTACACCCGGTTCATGGGCAGGTTACCGAAGTAGATACCACTTCAAAAAGTACCCATGCAAGTCAAGCGGGTAGTAAGTTCTCTGTGGGGTTAGATGTATTCAAAAATATCCCTTTGTGGCTCCAGGGAAATAAAGCTCCTATCTTCATAGAAGATAATGGTACCCAACATGACCGGCTCATTCTGGAAGTAGCGCTTCGTAAAAAGATAGATGAGGCTCACCACGCAGTAGCCTTGCTGGGATATACCCAGCTGGATGTTATACATTCGCGGGGAACACAAGATCGTAATCAGATAAAGGGCTGGTACATAAAGGGGGGCAAGGAGCGACCTATGTACGAGGGAGGCAAGCAAGCTCATATTGGTCTGCTGGGGATGGCTACCTTCTGCCAGTACCACACGTATCTCCGCTATTCGGGTCCCACCTACGGTGACTACACGGAGCACCGCCTCATCAACAACATTGGCATTGGGGCGGAGCCTTACTTTGCTTTTGATTTCTTTCCAGACTCCCGCTGGATGCTACGCTGGGTTACCCGTCTGAACTTTCACTACCGCCTGTTCGGCGAGGGGTACACCCCTTACTATCCCGGTATCGGTATTACGACTGGCTATAACTTTACCATGTCGGCAGGTACTACCTTGCAATTACATTATTAATTTAAAGGCCGTTAATCAGGCAGCCACTCCATTATATCTATTTCTGTTCTACAATACATTTTATTTATGTAAATTTCTCCTGTCACACACTCTACTCCTCATCCTATGACTCCCGATCAGGCTTTTCAGATCGCTAACCTGCTGGTACTGCCCCAGTGGTTGCTCATGGTAGTCGCGCCGCGCTGGCGTGTTACTCTGTGGCTGGTGAGATCTTTCATAATCCCGGTGCTGCTGGCGGTACTGTACGCTCTGTACCTGTTTGATGGCGGTCCCATTGATTTCGCGGCTTTTGGTACGTTGGATGGTATAAAGGGTCTTTTCCGGAACGGAGGGGATGGTGTCATGCTGGCGGGCTGGATTCATTACCTGGCTTTTGACCTGGTGGCGGGTAGTGTAGTGCTGCGCGACGCGCAGGAAAAAGAGATTCCCCACTGGTTGATCATAGTACCGCTGCTATTCTGCTTTATGCTGGGCCCTATCGGTCTGCTGCTGTACTGTCTTATCCGTACTATCCGACTACCAGGTACTGTACTCTCTCCTGAGAAGTAAAATTGCCCCGCGGGTAGCACCCCTCGGCTTTCGTTACTACCTTTGTGCCGAACACACTGACGCCTGGTATAGTAGCGTTACTCTCTTGATGAAGAACTCCAGCAGACAATGGGTGGCCCTGAGCTTACTGTTTCTGATGCTTGTGAAAGCATGGGTGATGCCCCTGTTGTACATCGACTACGAACTTCGACGCGACTACATCATCAAAAATCTGTGCGTCAACCGCACCCGGCCTCAGCTACAATGTAACGGCAAGTGCTACCTGGCCAAACGCATGGCCGCTACCCGCAAACAGGAAGAGCGCCAGGCCGAGCAAAGCTTCATGTACAACCTGCTCGTTCAGGTAGCGGAGGGGTGGGATCATCCATCGCTCTTTCAGATTCCCGGGCAGAGCGTAGTATCTGAGAACTCCCCGGCTTTTTCCTACTCGACCTCGTTAGTTTCTTCCACAGCCGTCGCGGACATCTTTCATCCCCCGTCGGTAGTCTAGTATCTACTTCTTTTATTTTCTAAATAAGCACCTGCTGTATAGTAGGCTGTTACGGCTTGTACCGTGACTGACCTATTCATTAGCATCGGGTACTACTTCTATTTATTTCTCATCATTAAATTACCTGCATTCCCATGAAAGGTCTTTCATACTCTATTTATAGCTTTTTTGTTGCCTTTACTTTCTCTGCATTTCTACTGGCCTGTAACAACTCCGATGATGTACCGCCTACGGGTACGGGTGAGGTTACACTAGAATTTGATAATGTAGCCGGCACCAAAAATCTAGTCTTGGGCAGTGGTACTTACCAAAACGCCGCGGGTGAAAGCTTTACCGTAGATATCCTCAATTACTTTGTATCCAATATCAAGCTCCTGCGTGCCGATGGCACCCACTATACCGTACCGCAGGACTCCAGCTACTTCCTGATCCGGGAAGCGGAGCGGGAGTCGCAGTTTGTGAAGCTGAAAAACATTCCGGCCGGAGAATACGTGGGCGTAGAGTTCGTGGTGGGAGTGGATAGCCTGCGTTCGGTATCAGATATCAGCAAGCGTACGGGAGTACTGGATCCAGCCGATGCTTCACACGAAGGCAACAGCATGTACTGGTCCTGGAACTCGGGCTATATATTCCTGAAGATGGAAGGCACCTCCCCCCAGGCTCAAACCGACGCCGCGGGCAATCGCAAATTCAGGTACCATATCGGCGGCTTTGGTGGGTATAGCGCTCCTACATTTAATAATATCCGCACCGTACGGCTTCAGTTTGGGTCTGATAAGGCGCAAGTAAGCCCCGGCTCCTCCCCCGAAATACACCTGCTGGCGGATATTCTTAAGATCTTTAACGGACCGACTCAGATAAGCCTGGCTACTAACCCGACGGTGATGGTATCTCCCTATTCGACTACCATCGCCAACAACTACCTTAACATGTTCAGCTACGACCACATGCACGTTCATAATGATTAGCGATACTATGAATCTTCTTCGTCTTTCCCTCTACGGTATACTGCTTTGTGTTGGCCTCATCCAGCTGTCCTGCCGGTCGGAGCAGGAGAGCCCGGAGCCGGAGCCGATTACTAAGCCCACCCCTTACACCTGGACCAAGCCCCGCCAATTTCCGGAGCCGGTGTATGACTTTCAGGCCAATCCGCTGACGGCGGAGGGCGTGGAGCTGGGCAAGTTCCTGTTTTACGACGGTATCCTGTCCCGCAACGGTCTCATTGGCTGCGGTACCTGCCACCAGCAGTCCTCGGCCTTTACGCACCACGGACACGACCTCAGCCACGGGGTAGATGACAGGCTGGGCAAGCGAAACGCGCAGGCCGTGCAGAATATGGCCTGGAGCGCGGTGTTCTTCTGGGACGGGGGCGTCCATAACCTGGACTTCGTCCCCTTCAATGCCATCGAGAATGAGGTGGAGATGGACGAAAAGGTCGGGAATGTACTGGATAAACTCCGTAAGAGTCCCGACTATCCGAAGCGGTTCCGATCGGCGTTTAGTAGTGAAGAGATTACGACCGAGCGTATGATGAAAGCCTTGTCGCAGTTTATGCTCACGATGGTGTCGGCCACTTCGCGCTACGACTACTACACCATGGGTGACGCCTCCGCGCTCAACGCGCAGGAGCGGCAGGGACTGGCCTTATTTAAGCAGCACTGCAGCTCCTGCCACAGCGGCGAACTATTCACCGACCACAGCTTCCGGAACAATGGCCTCCGTCCACTCCCCGGCAACGACCTGGGTCGCTTTGACGTTACGCAGGTTGAAGCGGATCGTTATAAATTTAAGGTACCTAGCCTGCGCAATGTAGGCCTTTCGTCTCCTTACATGCACGACGGGCGCTACTATACCCTGGAAGAGGTACTGGACCACTACACCGACAGTGTATACAGCTCTGCGACACTTGATCCTATCCTTAAAAATGACACGGGCAAATCAGGGCTGACGCTCTCCCCTACCGACAAACAAGCCATTATAGCTTTCCTGAAGAGCCTGACCGACGAGCAGTTTATCAGGGATCGTCGTCTGGCTGACCCCGGTATTGGTAATGCATTCTAACAGCGATTTATTCTTAAACTACTAATGATTTCTACGTCGTTATGACTACACATATATCCGTATGCACCAGCTATTGGCGCGTACTGCCTCTCCTGTTCACCCTGTTGCTGACGCCGGAGCTTACCTACTCGTGTGATGTGTGTGGCTGCGCCAACGGAGGCTCTTACTTCGGCATGATGCCTGAGTCGCATCGCGCCATGGCTGGTGTCCGGTACCAGTACCTGCACTTCAATACCCACCCTACCAGCCAGGTACTTCGTACCGAGGAAACCTTTCGTATTACCGAACTATACGGCCGGTTCTTTCCGGTACAGCGGGTGCAGGTTCTGGCTTTTCTGCCCTACCGGTTCGACGAGCAGGTGACTACCTCGGAGGTAAAGCAGCAGCAGGGCTTTGGTGACGCTACGGTACTTGCTTCCTACAATGTACTCAATAGCTTTATGGATAGCGACGAGTCCCGGCGCTTCAATCACACACTGCTTGTAGGGGGAGGTATCAAGCTCCCTACTGGTCGCTTCCGCTATGATACAGAGAATCCGCTGGAGGTAGCCAATGCCAATTTCCAGCCCGGTACCGGCAGCACAGACTTTATAACCAATGCTTTCTATACCCTCACTAAGGACCAATGGGGACTGGCTCTTAACCTTTCAAGGAAATTTAACACTACCAACTCCCAGGGATACCGATTCGGTAACCAATGGTACGGCACCGCCGAGCTGTACCGCACCTTCTTACTCAGTAACCTCTCGCTGGTCCCCCACCTGGGAGTATATGCGGAACATTCAGCGCACGGTAGCCAGGGTCATAAACTGCTAACCGAAACCGGAGGAAACTTGGTGAACGGCACGGCCGGTGCTACCCTGTTTGCCAGGCACTGGATGCTGGGAATTACGGCCCAGCGGCCCCTGGCTCAGAACCTGTCGGGTGGACATGTAGTAGCCCGGTCACGGGCTCTGGTGCAGGTAGCGTGGCTTTTTTAAAATACGGTTAATAAAGCGTTCATGGCACGTTTATTGGTTTTTCTTAACTTGCCCGGGTTATTCACCATCCTATATTATATCCACTCTTCTATGATTCGTACCCTTTACCTCTTCTGCCTTTTAGTATGTTTAGTTAGTACTGTTACTCCCGCCTCCGCCCAGATCCGGTTTGAAAAAGGCTCCTGGGAAACCATTAAGGCAAAGGCCAAAGCCGAAAAGAAACTGATTTTTGTAGATGTCTACGCTACCTGGTGCAGCCCCTGCAAGGTACTTGACCGACAGGTATTCAGTACCAAAGAGGCCGGCGAGAAAATGAACCCCTTCTTTATCAGCTACAAAGTAGATGCCGAAGCCGGCGGACGCCCCCTGGCGCTTCAGTACGCTGTCAAAGCCTACCCTACCGGCCTCTTCCTGGACCATGAGGGAAAAGTAGTACATCAGTTTGTAGGCTTCCGACCCGTACAGGCCTTTATTGCTGAGGCCGACCGCGCCTTCCGTACTACCGAAAATGGCCTGGTATATAGTTTATATGAAGAAGCATTCCAGCAAAAAAGAAGAGATTCGGAGTTGCTGCTTATCTACTTCAAATTCCGCCGGGTCTACAATCTGCCTACCCACGAACTACTGGAACAGGTACTGGCCGAAACTCCTGCCGACTCACTACAGGTACCCAACTGGCAGAAGTTCATAGCTCAGAATACGGAGTGGGCCCGGGGCAAAGGCTTTGAGTGGTTGCTAACCCAGAAGGAGGTTCCAAACATCAAAAACAGACTTGAATTCATCATCAGCAACACCGTCCGCCAGGCGCAGGAGACAAAAGACCATGACCTGTTCCGACAAACCCTGGCGTATCTGGATGAGATAGTAGAACCAGCTGCCGCCCGCGAACTGAAAACAAGGTATGAAATAGGTTTTTATACCGAAACCAAAAACATAGATCAGCTGACACGTTCGGCGGAGCGGTACCTTGAGGAGGAAGTAAGGCCCCACCTTACCGAAGAAACCAGGCAGAATGATCCGGAGGCTTACACCAAAGCTCAGGACCAGCTTACCTCGCTCTGCTGGACCTACGTCAATCACATTAAAAAAGACAATCTGTCCAGGATATGTGATTGTATGGCTGATATGATCCGGAAGGAGCAGAACCCACATTTGCTGAATCAGTATGCTTCGCTGCTCTATAAGCAGGGGAATAAGCAGGAAGCGATTGAGGCACAGACCCAGGCCGTTGCCCTCGCCCAGAACCTCAGCCCCGAAGAGCTGAAGGATTTTGAAAATACATTAAAACAGATGAAGCGTAACAAGTTGTAATCAAGCTGCTGCCCGGAAGAGTAGCGGCACGAGCTGACAAAAAAGCAGCAAATAGCCTCTACTCCGCACGATGTACTTATTCTTCTCACGATTCTTCGTAACTTTGTGAGTTAATAGACCTTGATTAGTATAATCAGCAGGTACCTATACACCAGTTCTTAAGGGTGGTACCTCTGTATATATCCAACTGATAACCGGGCACTAGCTCAACATAACCATGTTTGAAAGCTTACAAGATAAATTAAATAACGCCTTCCGCACGCTCAAAGGGAAGGATCGTATATCGGATATCAACGTAGCCGCTACGACCAAGGAAGTACGCCGTGCGCTGGTCGATGCCGATGTAAACTTCAAAGTAGCCAAAGAAATAACGGACCGTATCAAGGACAAGGCCATTGACCGGAAGATCCTGATTTCGGTAGAGCCGGGCCAGATGTTCGTGAAGATCGTACAGGAAGAGCTGACCGAACTGATGGGTGGACAGGCTGAGAGCATCAATATCAAAGGTGACCCGGCGGTAATCCTGATCGCGGGTCTGCAGGGGTCGGGTAAGACTACCTTCTCCGGCAAGCTGGCCAGTATGCTTAAGAAGCAGGGCCGCAACGTGCTCCTTACCGCCTGTGATATATACCGTCCGGCGGCGATAGACCAGCTCAAGGTACTGGGTGAGCAGATCGGGGTAGAAGTATACGCCGAACCTGAAAACAAGAATGCGGTAGATATAGCCCAGAACGCGATGGCGCATGCCCGCAAAACCGGCAAAAAGATCGTGATCGTGGATACGGCGGGACGTCTGGCGGTGGATGAGGTCATGATGCAGGAGGTAGAAAATATAAAGAAGTCTATCAATCCTAGTGAGATCCTGTTTGTGGTGGACTCCATGACTGGTCAGGATGCTGTAAACACAGCCAAGACCTTCAATGACCGACTCAACTTTGACGGAGTAGTACTGACCAAGCTCGACGGGGATGCCCGCGGTGGAGCGGCGCTATCTATCCGTCAGATCGTAGATAAGCCTATCAAGTTTATCAGTACGGGTGAAAAAATGGAGGCACTCGATACCTTCCACCCCGATCGTATGGCGAGCCGTATCCTGGGTATGGGTGACGTGATCTCACTCGTTGAGCGTGCTCAGCAGGCTTTCGACGAAGACGAAGCCAAGCGTATCAACGCCAAGATGCGTCAGAACAAGTTTGACTTTGACGACTTTCTGGGCCAGCTACAGCAGATCAAGAAGATGGGTAACGTGAAGGATCTGATTGGGATGATCCCCGGTATGGGTAATGCCATCAAGGATCTGGACATTGATAACGACTCTTTCAAACCCATCGAGGCTATCATCCAGTCCATGACTAAGAAGGAGCGCGAAAATCCGGATCTTATTGACGGCAGCCGCAAGAAACGTATTGCTACCGGTAGTGGTACTTCTATCCAGCAGGTCAATAACCTGCTTAAGCAGTTTGACGAGATGCGCAGGATGATGAGAAAGATGAATACCATGCAGGCAGCCGGAAAGGTTGGCAAAATGCTCAAAAAATAATATTCTTTATATCAAAATATGACCTCCAGGACTTTAACCTCTTGGAGGTCTCTTTTTATCCATGAAACGTTTTTTTCTACTACTACTTTTTGTGCTGGCTACAAATGGTGTTTTTGCCCAGGCATCGGTAGGCTACTATCCCTGGAGCGGGCTATTATCAGTTAGTACCAATCCCGAGCGGCCTCTTTGGCTGGATACTCGCGTGCAGACCAACTCACTCTTCAGCAGCCTTAGCCTGGACTTACTCCCCCTCATCACGATCAAGCGGACCGAAGTAGTGCAGTGGTACGCAGGTGGCGGTCTGCGCCTGAATCCGCTCTACCGTATTGCGGACAGCAGAGCCAAAGTAATTACGGTAGATGGCTTCTCTATCAATGCTGGGGTACGGGCGGCTCCCTTTGCGGCTAACCGCCGCATCCAGTTTGCCCTTGAGCTTAACCCTTACGTAAAGGATGACCTGGCCAGCGGAGTACTAAAAACACACTTTGGTATAGTGTACCATTTTGCCAAAAAAGAAAAAGAGTAAATTCTGGGAGTGTTCCCTCTCCTGTTTTTCATTCCTATTTACTTCTACTAGTAGTTTTTGCTGATGAGCTGGTTGTATCTGGTTATCGCCGGACTTTTTGAGATAGGCTTTACGACCTGTCTGAAGCTTTCCAATAACTTCTCCAACTTCAGGTGGAGTATTGGGTTCGTCCTGTGCATCAGCCTGAGCTTTTATTTTCTGAATAAAGCCATTCAGCATATACCTATGGGTACGGCTTACGCCGTCTGGACCGGTATTGGCGCGGTAGGTACCGCCATACTAGGTATTGTCCTGTTTCAGGAGCCGGCTGCCTTCTGGCGCGTGTTCTTTATCACTACCCTGATTGCTTCCCTCGTAGGTTTGAAACTGGTAGCGTCCTAAAACAAAAAGAGGTGCGGAGCTTTCGCTCCGCACCTCTTTTTGTGAATATTTACCTGATTACTCTACTTTTTTAGGCAGGTTCAGGCTACTAAAGTCTCCTTTTTCCAGCGCTTCGGCCTTGCTAAACTGATGCAGGGCTTCGCGATAGATATTATCCATAGGGTTCAGTACCTGATAGATCTCATTGCTCAATCCATCCTTGCGCTGGCGGCCCCATATATAACGGCCGATAAGCGCCTTCGTCTGTGCGACGATGATAGGCTTAGAGCGGGCGAGCTCATTATCATTCTGTTTGATACCGGCTTTTGAGGCATCCTGCACCAGATCAGCTACCATAGCATCCGTTACATTGAACGTATTGAGGTACTCTTTGAAGGTCATCTTCTCGAGCTTTTTCTGATTCGCGCTGGTGTAGCGAAGCGCATAGTCACGTATGATGTTCTTGGCGTAGAGCTCAAACAGGAACTTGCTGTTCATGCTGGTATCACGGGGCACGAATATATCCGGCATAATACCACCGCCACCGTATACCACGCGTCCGCCTTCGGTCTTGTACCGCAGCTTCGGATCAAACTTGATACTATCCTGTACGAATAGTTCACCACTCTCAAAGCGCTTCTTCATATCCTTCTCATACTCATCTCCCTTACCCAGTTCGTACGGTTTCTGAATACTGCGTCCGCTTGGGGTAAAGTAGCGTGAGATAGTCAGGCGTAATTCAGAACCATCCGAAAGTTTTACCGGCATCTGCACCAATCCTTTTCCAAAGCTACGACGGCCCACTACCAGCGCCCGGTCATGATCCTGCAGGGCTCCTGCCACGATTTCAGAGGCGGAAGCGCTTCCTTCATCAACCAGTACTATTACCGGTCCCTCTTCAAACATACCCGTAACATGAGCGCGGGTCTGACGGTCAAAGCGGCTGTCTTTTCCATCGGTATACACCAGCAGCTTATTACCGGCTATCATTTCGTCGGCAATACTGGTAGCGCGCTCCATGTACCCACCGGGATTACCACGCAGGTCAAGTACCAGCTTTTTCAGACCGCTGGCTTTTAGTGACGACAGCGCGTTCTTAAACTCATCATAGGTAGTTTCGGAGAAGCGGCTAATCTTGATATAACCAATTTCTTCATCCACCATATAAGCGGCATCTACTGAGTAGGTAGGTATACGGTCACGTTTTACGTTAAATACCATGTCTTTAACGCCCGTACGGCCTATCTCCAGCTTCACTTCGGTACCACGGCGGCCGCGCAGCATCTTAAACACCTTGGCGTTGGTAACACCGGGCCCGGAGAGCGGCTCGCCGTTTACTTTCAGTATCCGGTCACCGCTTTGTATACCCGCCGCTTCCGAGGGGCCTCCGCTTAGCGGAGTCACTACAAATACAGTATCATTATACAGATTAAACTCTACCCCGATACCATCAAAGCCTGACTCCAGCTGTGACCGGGCCGCAGAGGCTTCGTCAGCATTGAAATAGGTAGTATGGGGATCAAGCTTCTCAAGCATTTTCTCAATGGAATAATCTACCAGCTGGTCTGTATTGACAGAATCCACGTAGTTATTCTCAATCAGCATCAGTACTTCTCTGAACTTGGCGTAGCCTTTGGCTACATCGGTCAACTTCCTTCCTCCACTAAAAAAAGTAGCTCCCAGCAGCATTCCGGCCGCCATGGTAATACTAAGAATAATGGGCAAACGTACTACTGTACGTGAATTCTGAACAGGTTTTTCGGGTGTAGGTTCGTTCATGCGGTCTTCCTTTCCTTGCGTCATAATCACTTGCTTCCATTCTTTAATAATTCCTTAACGAGAAATATAAGGAATTCGTTGCGAAAAAAACAGGTTATTGGTCCTGCACCTGACCAAATTCTATTTGGCTCGCAGCTCAACCCACAAATTTTTCTCCCGCCATTTCTACAAAGTAGTCCAGCGATTCTGGGTTACGCATCGTATCGCGGCTTACAACCCGTGACGGGTCATGCCCCATCAGTATCTTCTTAACGGGAGCTTCCAGTTTCTTACCACTGATCGTATAAGGTACTTCGTGAATCTCCAGAATAGCATCGGGTACATGACGCGGGCTAAACTGCGTACGAAGCTCCTGGTTAATACGCGACCGAAGTTCGTCGGTGAGTACTGCATCCGGAGCCAGTACCACAAAAAGAGGCATATAGCCGCTACCATCTTCCCGCTCCAGGTATATCACCAGACTATCCCTCACCTCCGGTATACTTTCAACGGCACTGTATACCTCAGCCGTACCGATACGCACACCTCCCCGATTCAGGGTGGCGTCGGAGCGTCCGTAAATAATGACGGAGCCGCGGGACGTGATCTTGATCCAGTCGCCGTGGCGCCACACACCGGGGTACATCTCAAAGTAGCTACTCCGGTACCGCTCATTGTCCCGGTCATTCCAGAAGTAGATAGGCATCGAAGGCATAGGCTGTGTAATCACCATCTCGCCCAGCTGGTTCCGCACCGACTGCTGCTCGTCGTCATAGGCTTCGAGTCGGCAGCCCAGCATACGGCACTGGATCTCGCCGGCATAGACGGGCAGCATAGGGCTACCGCCCACAAAGGCACTGCACACATCAGTACCTCCGCTGAGCGAAATCAGCCAAACGTCTTTCTTTACCTTTTGGTAGATCCACTCATAGGCTTCGGATATAAGGGGCGAGCCCGTAGAGCCAATCGTCTGCAGCTGGCGCAGGCGCTCAGTAGGTACCTGTACATCGGCTTTCATACAGGCAATGAAGTAGGCAGCTCCGCCCCCAAAGTGGCTGATGCGAGCCCGGTCGGCCAGGGTCCATAGTACCTGCATAGTCGGGTAAGCTACGGCCCCATCGTATACTACCAGCGTAGCTCCCAGTAGCAGAGAAGCGACCGAGTAGTTCCACATCATCCAGCCGGTAGTTGAGTACCAGAAGTAGCGGTCGCCGGGCTTGACGTTCTGGTGCAGACCCAGCGCTTTCAGGTGCTCCAGCAGGCAGCCTCCTACGCTATGAGTGATGGCCTTAGGCTTACCTGTAGTACCGGACGAATACAGGACCCAAATCGGGTGATCGAAGGGCACCGCTTCAAACTCAAGAGTAGCCGAGGGCGTATCCAGTATATCATCCCAGTTGTTCACTCCTTCCATCTCGGCATTCTTGTCGAGGTAGTTGACTAGTACGGCCTCCTCTATTGAAGGCAGGGCATTCAGCAGGTCACGAAGTGCTGAGGTCTTGTCAAATGACTTTCCATTATAGGTATAGCCATCGGCGGCAATAAGTACCTTGGGTTCGATCTGCCGGAAGCGGTCAACGACGCTGGCATGGCCAAAGTCGGGTGAGCAACTGGACCACACGGCCCCTACGGCATTGGCAGCCAGAAAAGCCACCACCGACTCCGGAATATTGGGTAGTACGGAGGCAACCCGGTCACCGGGCTTTACGCCACGCTTGCGCAGCCAGGTAGCTACGGCCGCGACCTGCTGCTCGAGGGTAGCCCAGGATACTTCGGTCAATGACTGCCGTTCCGACTGGAAGAGCAGCGCCGGACGGTCTTTGGTTTTGTTACGAAATACGTGTTCGGCGTAGTTGAGAGTCCCCCGCGAAAACCAGCGGGTGCCAATCATGTTATTCCCATCGGACCGCCGCAACACATCAAGGTATATATCGTGAGACTTGATCTGAAAGTACTGCCAGATACTTTCCCAGAAATCTTCTATGTCGGTAACCGACCATTCCCACAAGTCATGATAATCACGGAAGTATAGCCCTTTTTTCACAAAGAGCCAGTCCATATATTTTTTCAGGTTAGACTGCTCAATGAAGGAACCTCTGGGCTTCCAAAGAGGTTGTACTGGTACATTCTGAGACATAAGGTTAGTGAAGGTAGGGGTGGACGAAATACCACTAATGAATTTCAGTTAATACTAACGACAATTCCTTAGTTTTAGGATAAATATGGATTAAAATTCTTCGTGCTGAAATTTCTCCTAACTTTGCACGCCCATTACAAAACCGGATATAATTTTCTGATAGTCAGCTCAGTCTCGAGCTATCAAATTTTGCAACAGCGTAAAACTTATCAATAATATTCCTCCTACTGTATTAGCATAATAAAAAATTTGGAAAGAGGATAAACCATCCAGTAGTGATACTGCATTCCTATGAAAAAACAAAATCGCAATTCCAAGAACACAAGATCATCGGGCCCGCGCAAAACTGGCTTCGCTCCTACCCCGGAAAGCCGGTTCAGCAAACCCAGTATAAAGAAGTCAAGCCTTAGAGCGGCAGCGTCTGCCCCTGCTAAGCGCAGAGAGGATGACCGTAGCGACAGACCCAGACGCGAGTTTGACAGCCGCCCTGAAGGTCGTACAGAAGGAGATAAGCGGTTCGGCAAACCAGGTTTTGGAAAGTCGGGCTTCGGTAAGCCGGGCTTCGCTAAGCCAAGTTTCGGCAAGGATCGTCCGGAACGCAGTGGAGACTCTTTCAAACCCAAAGGTGAGTTCAGACCACGCAGGGAGGAGGGATCTGACAGACCAGCTCGTCCGTTCGACCGTGAAAGAAATACCCGCTTTAAGTCAGAAGGTGATTTCAAGCCAAGAAGAGAAGGCGGTTTTGATAAACCTGGCTTTGACAAATCAGGCTCTGATAAGCCCCGCCGCCCGTTTAACCGCGACAATAACAATAACTCACAGGATGAACGCACACGCGGCGACTTCCAGCCCAGACGCGAAGGAGACTTTGACAGACCTAGCCGACCATTCAATCGTGACAACAACTCAAAGGATGAGCGCCCACGCGGTGACTTCAAAACCAGACGTGAAGGTGACTTTGACAAATCAAGCTCTGACAGATCTGGTCGCCCGTTTAACCGCGATAACAACTCACAGGATGAGCGTCCGCGTGGCGACTTCAAACTAAGAAGAGAAGGTGGTTTTGACAAGCCGGGCTTCGGTAAGTCGGACTCTGACAGACCTAGATTTGGCAGATCAGGAGCTGATAAGCTCAAATTTGACCGTCAGGACCAGGATCGCCCATCTCGCAAGAGTAATGATGAATCACCAGCCGAAGGACCTAGCCGTCGAGTAGGTCGCTTTGATAAAGCCCCCCGCTACGACTTCAGCCGCTACGAAGACAAACCTCGTGGCAAGCGCAAGGAAAGCGGTGAAGAAGATCTGATGCGTCTGAACCGCTATATCTCTAACGCCGGTATCTGCTCTCGTCGGGAAGCCGATGACCTGATCGCATCGGGACAGATCTCTGTCAATGGAAAAACCGTAACGGAAATGGGCTATAAGGTAAAGCCCGCGGATGTAGTAAAATACGGTAAGAAAGCTCTGAATCCGGAGCGTATGGTATACATACTGCTCAATAAGCCGAAAGATTATATCACTACTACCGAAGATCCGGAAGATCGCAAGACGGTAGTAGATCTGATTGCAGGAGCTTGTCAGGAGCGGGTGTACCCCGTTGGACGTCTGGACCGTAACACAACCGGTCTGCTGCTACTTACTAACGATGGTGAACTGGCCGAAAAACTGACGCATCCGTCGAGCGGTATGAAGAAGGTATACCAGGCCGAACTGGATAAGCCTATCACTACCGAAGACTTCGAGGCCCTGCAGCAAGGTCTGGAGCTGGAGGATGGTTTCATCAAGCCGGATGAAGTAGGTATCGTTACCCCTGATGCTATGGTAGTAGGTCTTGAAATCCACAGCGGACGCAACCGCATTGTACGCCGGATGTTTGAGCACCTGGGCTACGAGGTAAAGAAGCTGGACCGTACGGTATTTGCCGGCCTGAACAAGAAAGACCTGCCACGCGGTAAGTGGCGATTCCTGACGGAGAAAGAAGTAATTCGACTGAAATTCCTTTTGTAACGGTATCAATTGTACTGAGAATATAAAAAAGAAAAGCCCCGGCACATGAGGCCGGGGCTTTCTTGTTGTATTACTCTCTATTGGCAATTACGCTCTGGTACTATTACTTTACGCTTACTACCTCTACCTCAAAGGCCAGTGGCGCAAAGGGAGGAATTACATACTGCCCTGTCTGCTGGTTTATACGGCCACTACGGCCATAAGCCAAAGACGATGGGAATACCAGTACCGCTTTCTCACCGGTACGTAACTTACGGATTCCCTGATCAAATCCCGGAATCATAGTACCCATACCTGTTACGTATTCAAGGGTACCTTTATCAAACTCCGTGCCCTTTAACAGTTTACCCGAATAGTTCACTTTTACAGTCTTACCGGCGCCGATTGAATCACCACTTACGGTATTCTGACGGATGATGTGAAGATTATTAGCTAGCTTCTCGGTACCTGTGTACTCCTTTGTCGATATATAGTCACGAATCTGCTGTTGCTCGGTTCTCAGTCCGACCATCTCCATATCCACCCGGATTACCGAATACGCCGGAATATTACGATAGTCCACATTTCCAAAGGCCAGGTAGTACGGCAGCAATATCGTCGCCTTCTCACCGGTACGTAGCAGTCGGAAAGCCGCCAGTTCCATACCAGGTATTATTAACTGAAGACCTGTACCCACCGGAAATACAAGCGGCTTCTGCTTTAAGGTTTCGGTACTATCCAATAATGCTCCGTCGAGGGTATACATTCTGAAATAAATACTGGCCTCATCGCCGATCTGTGCTTTCTGTCCAGAGGGGTTCGTCTTCTGCATGATATAGAAAATGCCCGTTGTATCCTGCACCGCAGTTAGGTTACGTGTTGTCAAATACTTCTGAATCTGATCCACATTTTCCTGAACCTTATTGGAGTCCTCATTTTCCAGGAAATCATTACAGGCACTCAGCATCACTGCCAGTGCCATACACACTACTGCTGTCCACTTTTTAAGCATAAATAATGTAAAGTAAAATAGGGTAAAAAATTTGTATTGATGATTGGTTGAATTACTGCTTCACTTTATACGTAGCTTCAGATCCGTTTGTTGCATCGCTTCTCTCCTTCGCTATCTACTCTAAGAGTACAGCGAGGATAGGAAGGTTGGAAAGCCGTTTAAAAATTCAGGCTGATTTCTTTTTCTGGAGTTGTTCGTAGTACTTACAGAAATGAGTCAGCGGACACTCGTGACACTTAGGAGTACGGGCCAGGCAGATATACCGGCCGTGCAGAATCAGCCAGTGGTGTGACTTAGGTACCAGGTCCTTGGGTATGTACGGCATCAGGCCTTTCTCTACTGCCAGCGGCGTAGTAGCCGTACGGGGTACCAGTCCCAGCCGGTGCGACACCCGGAACACGTGTGTATCCACCGCCATGGTAGGCTGGTTGAATATAATAGAAGTGATTACGTGCGCGGTCTTGCGGCCCACACCGGGCAGACGCTGAAGCTCCTCCACCGTAGCAGGTATCTCGCCCCCAAACTCCTCCACCAGCATACGGGCCATCCCCACCAGGTGCTTGCTTTTATTATTGGGATACGACACTGACCGGATATAGGAGAACACCTCCTCGACCGTAGATGCCGCCAGCGACTGTACATCAGGGAAACGCTCAAACAACCTGGGGGTAATGGCATTGATACGCTTGTCGGTACACTGGGCTGACAGGATCACCGCTACCAGCAACTCATACGCGTTACCAAACTGGAGTTCTGTCTCGGGTTGGGGAAAATTAGTAGTAAAGTAATCGAGGAAAAATCGAAAACGCTCTTTCTTCTGCATGTTAATTTATACACTAACTATAAGGCAATAAAAATCTACCTTCCCGCTTGTGACACTGAAGCGGGAAGGTAGTCTAAAAACAAATCAACCGACGGAAATATCTATACAGACAGTTCGGCCGGTTGATTTATATTATATTGGCAGGAATAATCCAGAACCCTTTCGATAACCTGATCGGATGGTGTTCGAGAGATAAGGTTCATCTGGTGCTGTATCTCGAGCGCATCGAGATAGAAGTTCATCAGATTGTCGTCGAGGGCGAGTGCCTCAACAATCAGGGCGTTTTCCTCTTGGGTCGTTTCGGCATACAGATACCGTACAACATCATCGTAAGTAAAAGTTTTGGTCATATTGCGGAGTACGTTGGCTAAATTGCTTGCGCAAATTAATCAGCGCGTAGCGCATCCTCCCCAATGCCGTATTAATGCTCACACCCGTGGCGTCGGCGATCTCCTGAAAGCTCATGTCCTCATAGTGGCGCATGATGAGTACCTGCCTCTGCACGTCGGGTAACCGCTGGATCATCTCCCGCAGTTGCTCATGTGTTTCCTGACGAATCTGGATCGACTCTACCGAATCTTCCGAAAAGTCAAGTGTATTAAACACATTGCTTCCATCTTCAAACACTACATTGGGGTAGCGCTTATCACGTCTGAAATAATCAATTGCGAGGTTGTGAGCGATTCGGATAATCCATGGCAGAAATTTACCCTCTTCGTTATATTTACCTGACTTTATAGTATCAACTGCCTTGATCAGTGTGTCTTGCAACAAATCTTCGGCAACGTATTGGTCTTTTACAATCAGATAAATAGTCGTATAGATTCTGGACTTATGACGCTGAACCAGCTTTTCAAAAGCTTTTTCATTGCCACGGATGTACAGCGATACCAACTCACTGTCGCTAACTAGGACTTTATCCATTTAAGTTGTTCGATTTAGTTAACGTAGAGCCGTGTATCGATATTGTACCTCCTTTCGCTTTTAGGTTGGCTATTAATTGAAGCTTATTTTATTGTGTCTTTCGACTAACATATATCAAAGAAATATATTAGATCATTGATTTGCAAGTATTCTATTCGCTTTTTTTATAATAATACCGGGGATTAACACTTGTTAACAAGTTTTGGCCCTGATTTTAAAGGATCTACCCTTTTTTGGATATTTATACTCATTCAGTGAAAAAGTAGAACTATTGCAACTTTTATATCCAATAACTAAACTCTCACGAGCCTGCAGTAGTTCAGATATTTGGATATAAGTTTTTCAACTATTTAGTAAACGGTAAGCAAACTACTGACACCATAGTTCATCCGAGCGTGGTCACCACTAATCTAAACCCAAATCACTACCTTTGCCGGATCAGTAGAAATACCGGATTTAGAGTAGAAATACATATACGAGGATTCACTAAAAAAAGATCTAACGTCTTTAATTTTCAAGCATTTAATACCCATTCATCATAATTATAAGTACTACGAATACCTATGAAATATAGTAAACACGTTTTTATCTGTACAAATCAGAAAGATGCTCCCAAGAAATGTTGCGGTCGTGAGCATGGTCTGGCGCTGGTAGATGCCTTCAAGTCAGCTATGAAAGATCGGAAGCTTATGCCTGAGATGCGCGCCCAGGGTACTGCCTGTCTGGATATGTGCGCGTTTGGTCCGGCCGTTGTGGTATATCCGGAGGGAGTATTCTATGGTAATGTACAACTCTCGGATGTGGAGGAGATTGTAGAAAGCCACTTGGTCAACAATACACCGGTGGAGCGGCTGAAACTGGACGTTTAGGTCGGCCATCCGGCTTTCTGCTAAAAGTGAGGTAAGAGGAGATAAAAGGAATAACCTGTGAAGTACAAGCATCTATTTTTTGACCTGGATCATACCCTATGGGACTTTGAGCGTAACTCGTCCGAATCACTACTGGAAATCTTTGACCGGTTTGAACTGGCCGGACATGGTGTAGCCTCCTGTGACGAATTTATCAGTACGTTCTCCCGCGTTAACCTGGCACTGTGGAAGTCTTTTGACCAGGGTACCCACACCCATACCTATATCCGGGAGAATCGCTTCCGGATGGTATTTGAGGAAATGGGACTGGTAGCTCCAACCTGCTGTACCCAACTTGGTGAATGCTACCTGGAGCTACTCCCGGAGAAGAAGTACCTGCTCGAAGGAGCTATGGATGTACTGGACCACGCCACGGAGCAGGGCTATGTATTACACATAGTTACCAATGGCTTTGATCATGTGCAGGCCCGAAAAATGCAGAACTCGGGAATATTCCACTACTTCACCCATATTGTCACCAACGAAAGAGCACAGGCCAAGAAACCCGATCCGCGCATATTTGCTTACGCCCTGGACTTAGCCCGTGCCCGGCACGAGGAATGTATCATGATTGGTGATAACTGGGAAGCGGATATACTGGGTGCCAAGCGTTTTGGCCTGGATACCGTGTACTACAACCCGCTGGGCCTGCAGTACGATGAAGTACCCACGCACGACATCCGTCACTTACACGAACTAAAAGCGATATTCTAAAAAACGAGGCGGCCTACTGGGCCGCCTCGTTCATGTTATTGAGCTGCTCTACTCTGAACTCCATCATAGAGGCGATATTCAGAGCCCGTACCTTCACCTCAGCGGCTTTCTCGCCCTCAAACAATTGATCTACCGTTTCGTAAAACAGGACCAGCCACCGATCGAAGTGGTGGGGGCGCAGCGGATGCTGCTGGGTAAGCCGGAAGTGGGGCGGCATGGGCCGGCCCCGGTACCCACCCGTTCCGAACAGGATGTTTTCCCAGAAGTCGTACATCTTGGGCAGGTGCAGGTCCCAGTTGACCTGGGCGACTTCGCTAAACAGCGGCCCGATCAGTTCGTCCTCGCGGACCTTGCCATAAAAAGTATTGACCAGTAGCTCCACATCGGCTCTGGTAGTTATATCAGGAAGCATACACTTAGTTATATATACGGTTAGTACTACTACGGAAGCAGTACTCTACTCTCTTCAACACCACAAAGGTACTTCCGCGTTCGGTATGGGTGAATGACATTTATCAGCTACGGCATGATTCGGCAAATTCGGAGGCATTTGTATACCTTTGCTCCCCAAATTTCAAGAACACATCTTATTTCAGCGTCCTATGTCTGGTACCTTACTGGTAGTAAAGATCGGCGGCAACGTCATTGATAATCCCGAAGCCTGTTCACGTTTCCTCCGGGCCTTTGCTCAGCTCCCCTCTCCCAAGATACTTGTACACGGTGGTGGTAAAGTAGCTACGCAGGTAGCGGCGAAGCTACAGATAGAGACCCAGATGGTAGACGGCCGCCGCATTACCGACCGCCCGATGCTGAACGTAGTGACGATGGTGTACGGAGGGTTGGTGAATAAGAATCTGGTGGCGCAGCTACAGGCGCAGCAGTGCAACGCCATTGGACTCACGGGAGCCGATGGAGGCATTATCCGCTCGGTAAAGCGCCCGGTGAAGGAAATAGACTATGGATTTGTAGGCGATATTGAAGCCGTTAATACTGCTCAGGTAGAGGCACTGCTGCAAAGCGGACTGGTACCTATCATAGCCCCCCTTACTTATAGTACCGAAGGGGTACTGCTTAACACCAATGCCGATACCATGGCCTCAGCCATGGCCGTAGGTATGGCGGAGCGGTACGAGGTGAATCTGGTGTACTGCTTCGAGAAGAAAGGGGTCCTCTCCGACCCCGATGATGACAACGCCGTTATTTCTTCCCTGAACCCTGACTCCTACGCCAGCTACAAAGCGGAGGGTATTATCAATAAAGGTATGATACCTAAACTGGACAATGCTTTCAAAGCGCTACGGGAAAAAGTGAGCCGCGTGACCATCTGCCATGCCGATGATCTGGCTGCCGCTACCAGTGGTTCAGCGGGTACTATATTATCACTCTAATAGGCAACTGTACGGGTGTAACCGATTGATACATTAACAATTAGTTGTTATACTTTTTAAAATTTTTTAATTTTGAGGAGATAAATTGTGTAGATAGGTAGCAGTAATCCTCCTCAAATAGAATGTCTTGTCGAAAACTTAATCTTGCTGGCATATTACTGGTGGGCATCCTCTTTTTAACTATAAAAGGGTACTCCCAGTCCGTATCCTTCTATAAGGATGTACAGCCCATTATCCATAATAACTGCTCAGTATGCCATAGACCGGGCGAGGCAGCTCCCTTTTCGCTTATCACCTACGATGATGTAGCCAAGCGCTCCAAGTTTATCCGCCAGGTAGTGAGCAGCCGCTACATGCCCCCCTGGAAAGCCGATGACCACTACACCCAGTTTGCCAATAATCGTTCACTCTCTGAGAAAGAAATAGAAACCTTAGTGTCCTGGATTGATGCCGGTCTGCCAAAGGGAAAAGTAAAACAGGATGCTGAAAAGGCCCTGCTCGAGCGAGCCAACGCCGGTACTGCCTACCACCGCAAGCCGGACCTTACCCTTAAAATGAGCGAGGGCTATGTCCAGAAAGGCGACGGCAAGGAGCGCTTCATCATGTTCAAGGTTCCTTTTGAGTTAGCACAGCGTGCCAACATTGAGGCCATAGAGTTTACTTCTAATGATAAGAAGATCATCCACCACGCCAACTTTGCCATTCACCCCGTAGAGGATACGGTCATTAACCTCAATAATACGGTTAATGTAGTAGACCTGAACGGCGAGTCGGCCAGCCAATACTACCAGTGGGTGAAGTACAAGAAAGAAATGTCCTACTATGGTGGCTGGGTACCCGGTGCCACCTTCGAAACCTACCCCCAGGATATGGGTTGGGAGATGCCCCGCCGTGGTGTCATGCTGCTTACCGTACACTATGGCCCCTCAGCTCTGGACGCCGAAAGTATCAACGGCGTTAACTTCTTCTTTAAGAATACACCTATCAAGCGAAAGGTAAAGGTAATCAGCCTCGGGTCGGGAGGAATCGGGGAAAAAGATATCACCCCACCCTTCATGCTCTTTGCGGATGAAGTCAAGACATTTACCCTTAAAGTAGCCAATAATCAGCCTGATGTGTCGTTACTCTCAGCCTGGCCCCACATGCACCAGTTGGGCAAGTCTTATAAAGCCTATGCTACCCAGGCCAATGGTGATACTATTCCGCTGGTGCGGATACCGGAATGGGACTTCCGCTGGCAGGAGATATACCGCTATCAGAAGCCGGTACGGCTACCAAAAGGGGCCGTGGTGCACATAGAAGGTACTTACGACAACACCGCCCAAAACCCCATGAACCCGAACAATCCGCCCAAGCTGGTACTGTCGGAGGGAAATATGCGGAGCGATCAGGAGATGATGACGCTGCTGCTCATGTACGTAGTACGTGAGGAAGACGATGACCAACTCATATTTGACTGGCAGAACTCCATCAAATAGCTTCAAAAAAACAGACTATATGGCTGCTTACGCATCTGGTACTTACTGGAAGACTATTTCTATTCTGCTGGGGGGTATGATACTCCTGGAAGTAGAGGCATCTGCTCAGCCTCTCTTCACGCGTCTGACTCCCAAAGCCAGCGGTGTTGACTTCGTGAATAAGATTCAGGAAAATGACTCTCTGCATATATTCAGGTACGAGTACCTCTACAACGGCAATGGCGTTGGCATCGGGGACTTTGATGGCGACGGCCGGCCCGACCTGTTTGTGTCGGGTAATACTGTAAAGAACAAACTATACCTCAACCGTTCGGCTCAGACACCCGGTGGCATCCAGTTTGAAGATGTGACCCGCAAAGCTAAAGTAGATGGCAATGGTACCTGGAGTACCGGCGTCAGCGTGGCTGACGTCAACGGCGACGGACTACTTGATATTTATGTGTGCCATTCGGGCTTTTTCAGAGATTCCATTAAACTCTCCAATGAGCTATACATCAATCAGGGGGTAAAGAAGGGGGTACCTGTATTTAAGGAAATGGGAAAACAGGCGGGATTGGATGCGCCCGGTACCTTGTCTACTCAGGCGGCCTTTTTTGACTACGACCGCGACGGTGATCTGGACATGTTCCTGCTGAATCACTCCAACCATACAGTGAACCCGCTCCTGAATACCCGGCAGATACGTAGTACCCCAAGCCGTCAATTTGGCAACCGCCTCTTCCGGAACGACAGCCAGAACGGCAAATTGAAATTTACGGATGTAACGCAGAAGTCCGGGATCATCAACAATGCCCTCAACTTCGGACTGAGCATAACGGTAGCCGATATTAATCAGGATGGCTGGCCCGACCTCTACACCACCAGCGACTATACCGAGGTAGACTGCTACTACGTCAATAACCGCGATGGAACATTTACTGAGTCCCTCAAGCAGTCGTTCGCCCACGTTTCCAAGTTTTCGATGGGAGCGGATGTAGGTGATTTTAATAATGACGGCCGACCGGATGTACTCACGCTGGACATGCTGCCTGAGGACAACCACCGGCAGAAACTCTTGAAAGGTCCAGATCAGTACGACCAGTACCACCTGCTGCTCGATAGCGGTTACTACCACCAGCAGATGCGGAACATGCTCCACCTCAACGTGGGAATGGATGCGCAGAAGCGGGTAAAGTTTAGTGAGATAGGACAACTGGTGGGTATATCCAACACCGACTGGAGCTGGGCCGGCCTGATGGCTGACTTTGACAATGACGGCTGGAAGGATGTCCTGATCACCAACGGCTACCTGCGCGACTTCACCAATATGGATTTCCTGAAGTACACCGTAGCCGACGAGCAGCTCAAGGAAGCCGCGAAAGGCAATATGCAATTCAGAACGTACGGCCTGGTACAGAAAATGCCGTCCAACAAGCTACGCAACTACGTATTCCGCAATAGGGGTAGTGAAGCGGCTAATCTATTAGGGTTTGAAGATGTGTCGCAGTCGTGGGGACTGACCGAGGCTACCGTGTCCAATGCCGCCGCCTATGCCGATTTTGATGGGGACGGGGATCTGGATCTGGTAATCTCTAATATTAACGAACCTCTTTATATATACCAGAACAATGCTCCTAAGCAGCAGTACCTGACCGTCCGGTTGGAAGGCAAAGCTCCTAACCCACAGGCCTTAGGCGCCAAGGTATGGGTATATGCGGGGGGACAGCAGCAGTACAAAGAGCTGTATCCGGTACGGGGCTACCAGTCCTCTGTCACAACCGACTTGCACTTTGGGTTGGGCAAGGCTACCGCCATTGACTCCGTAGTAATCGCCTGGCCTACGGGTACGCGTTCAGTAGTATCGGCACCGACTCCTAATCAGTTACTGAAAGCAAAGGAACCGGCTACGGGTACTCATACGGTAGCTCTCACTCAGAAGGTAGCCCAGCCTACTTTATTCGAGCAGCTTTCTCCTGAAATGACAGGGCTGGACTTTTACCACCAGGAGAATGATTTTGTAGATTTCAAAGTAGAGGTACTCTTACCCTACCAGCTTTCGCGCATGGGACCGGCCCTGGCGCGGGGTGATGTCAACGGCGATGGCCGGGAAGATCTGTACTTTGGAGGCGCGGTCAATCAGTTCGGGGTACTGTACCTACAGACGGTCGATGGCAAGTTTATGGCCGCTCCCTCCCAGCCGTGGCGACAGCACGCGGTATCGGAAGAGGTAGGTGCGCACTTCTTTGATGCTGATCAGGATGGTGACCTGGACCTGTACGTCGTCTGCGGCGGAAACGAATACGATGACCAGTCACCCGAGTACCAGGACCACCTCTACCTCAACCAGGGCGACGGTACCCTGCTCTACGCTCCGGCGGCACTTCCGGCCATGCTCAGCAGCAAGCAGTGCGTGGTTAGCGCGGACATAGACGGTGACGGTGACCTCGACCTATTCGTAGGTGGACGGGCTGTACCCGGCTCCTATCCCGAAGCTGCCCGCAGCTACCTGCTACGCAACGATGGTACATCCGGTCAGCCCCGCTTCACCGATGTCACAGCCGAGTGGAGTCCCCTCCTGCTCAACCCAGGCATGATTACCGCCGCAACCTTTGCCGACCTGGATGCCGATGGCCGCAAGGACCTGGTACTTGTGGGCGACTGGATGGGCATCCGTACCTTCCGTAACAAGACGAATGGCTTTGGAGAAGTAACGGACAAGAGCCTGCTCCAAACCGAGGGCATGTGGGCTTCTATTACCGCTACTGACCTGGATGGGGATGGTGATATGGATTTCGTAGTAGGAAACAGCGGCCTGAACAACCAGTTTAAAGCTTCGGTAGATAAGCCCATGACGCTCCACTTCGATGATTTTGATAAAAATGGAGTCATTGATCCCATTACCAGCTACTACGTAGGCGACAAGAGTTACCCGATGTTTTCGAGGGATGAGATGCTGGACCAGATGGTACCGCTACGCCGCAAGTACACTTCCTACGCCTCCTATGCCGACGCTACCACCGAAGACCTGTTCGGTAAGGCTGCCGTTGAGAATGCCCGGAAGCTCTACTGCCGACAGCTATCGAGTGTAGTCCTGGAAAATAAAGGAGGCTTCAGCTTTGCCGTTCATGAACTACCCCAGGCTGCTCAGGTGTCCCGCATCAGCGGTATAGTGGCGGATGATGTGGATGGGGACAGTAAAACTGATTTGGTTGTAGCGGGTAACTTCTCGCCCTATCGGGTACAGCTAGGGCCCTGCGATGCTTCTTTTGGCCTGTTTCTGAAGCAGGTAGGTCCTATGCGTTTTGAGCCGGTTGGACCCGACCAGTCCGGACTTTGGGCGGGTGGCGACGTGCGCACCATGACGATTATCAACTCCGGTGCTCAGCAGAAGTGGCTGGTAGTAGGGCGTAATGAGGATGAGGTACTGGTATTTAAGATCAATCAAACCCACAAATAGAGACCGCAGGGAATGAGCTATTTTCGGATTTTACTTTTCTTACTGTTCTATTCTACCTGCACACTGTGCCAGGGAGAAGTATATTCGGGAGCCGCTACTCCTTCTACGGCGCTGTTCCACCGAGCTCAGAAGAACCTGACGCGCGCCATTGTTCATGATATCTTTTCGCCCCCGGTAGCCAGCCGCATATATCTATATGCCAATGCTGCCGCTTATGAGACTATCATCTGTGAAAAGGGGACCTACGCCAGCCTACATGGTCAGGTGGCAGGACTTCCTGATATAGCTCACATACCCACGCAGGGCGAGGTTAACTACCCACTGGCGGCACTGTACGCTTTCTTTAGAACCGGCGGACAGCTGGTTTTCTCCGAGCACCTGCTCAAGGATAGTGTAGAGGTACTGCTCAGGGAGGTAGGTGAGAAAAATACCGCCACCTACCAAAACTCCCTTCGTTACGGACAGGCCGTCAGCGATAGTATTATAAAGTGGGCCGCTGGCGATAATTACCTAGCCACCCGCAAGCGCAGACGCTACTCATACAGTAAGACTCCCGGCAAATGGATGCCTACACCTCCGGGCTTTATGGATGCCATCGAACCCTACTGGGGCAAGATCCGTCCCGTCGCTCTGGACTCAGCCCAGCAGTTCAAGCCCCTGCCACCGCCTGCTTTTAGTACGGAGAAGGACAGTGAATTTATGAAACAGGCGCGGGAAGTATATGATGTGACCCGACAGATGACTGATGAGCAGAGGCTGATGGCCAGCTACTGGGATTGTAACCCTTTTTTCCTCAATACCCAGGGCCACCTCAACTTCGCCACCAAGAAGCTCTCGCCCGGCGGACACTGGATATCTATAGTAGGCCTGGCGGCCACGGCAGCCGGTATGGACTGGCCCGCTACCTCGGCGGCCTATGTACTGACTTCAATCGCTCTGTTTGACGGATTTATCAGTTGCTGGGATGAGAAGTACCGTAGTCAGCTCATACGCCCCGAAACGGTTATCAACGCTCATATTGATGAAAAATGGCACCCGCTCCTGCAGACGCCCCCTTTCCCGGAGTACACCAGCGGGCATAGTGTTATCTCCACGGCGGTCGCTACGGTACTTACAGCCTGGTTTGGGGAAGCTTTCGCTTTTCTGGATACGACCGAGGTGGAGTACGGTCTCCCCTCCCGTCGCTTCACCTCCTTCAGGCAGGCTTGTGATGAGGCCGCTATCAGCCGACTCTACGGCGGTATACATTACCGGGCTGCCATCGAGCAGGGACAGGTACAGGGTGAACAGGTAGGAAAATGGGTGCTTCAGAAGGTTCATCTTAAACAGTAGCCAGCTCAGCCCTCACTGTTTGTAACAAACGGATACTTACACGTCTCTCCTCCTTACTTTATAAAAATTTATCTTGCCTGTATTATCAAATTATACACGTGGGGCAGCTATATTTTAAAATAATTTAAAATTCAACATCTTGTTTATAATAAAAGTATTTATATTTGAATCAATTATACTATATTAATAGGTATTACGAGTTACATCGACCCTTAGTAGGTGTAAGAATAACACAATGATTAACCATTCTTTAACCAATCTAACCACTTTTTCAAACTATCTATGCTACCAAGATTTACGTCTTTACATCGTGTACTGATCGTACTTCTCCTGTTGCTAAGCAGCACGTTGAGTATGGCTCAGAACCGCAGAGCCGTCACTGGTACGGTGCGTGATCAGGAGGGGACCCCTCTACCCGGTGTTTCTTTCTTAGTCAAAGGAACTAATACAGGCGGTGCTACAGATGCCAATGGTACTTTCAGAGTAAACATCCCTGCTGATAATGCTACTATTGTTTTCTCTTCTATCGGTTATCTGACCAAGGAGGTACCGGTAGGTAATGCCAGCGAACTAAATGTAACACTGGAAGAAGATACCAAAACCCTGAACGAAGTAGTTGTTACTGGTTTTGGTATGACACAGGAAACCCGCAAGCTGTCATTTTCTGCACAGAGTGTTGACGGACCTGAACTAACCCGTACCAATAACGCTAATCTGGTAAATGCCCTGCAAGGTAAAGTAGCCGGGGTAATGATTAACCAGGGAACGGGTGGACCGATGTCTTCATCACGTATCCGTATTCGTGGTAACGCGTCACTTAGCCCTAACTCACAGCCTCTTTTCGTAGTAGACGGGGTGTTGATCCGTCCGGGTACTACCGGTGCTGACTCATGGGGTGCCGGTCAGGACTTCGGTAACATCATGAAGAACATCAACCCAGATAACATTGAGTCGATGACGGTACTGAAAGGTTCGGCAGCGAGCTCTCTGTACGGTTCAGAAGCGTTAAATGGGGTAGTTGTTATCCAAACTAAGAAAGGCCGTCAGGATAAAGGCCTGGGTGTTACCTACAACCATACTTCTTCTTTTGAAACAGCTTACCGCTTCCTGGATCTTCAGAACCAGTTTGGCGCTGGTCTTAACCCCACTTTCACAAAGGGTGCTGATGGTGTAGACGAAGTAGACCGTAACAACTGGCCTTACTCTTTTGGACCTGAGTTCAAAGGACAGCAGGTTCGTGACCTGGATGGCCGTATGGTGGAGTGGAAAGCTAATGATCCATTGAGCTTCTTCCAGACTGGAAAATTCATCAACCATAACCTGGCCGTTGAAGGTGGCTCCGACCGCGGTTCTTTCCGGGCGTCGTTCTCAAACCTGCGTAACAGCACTGTTATGCCTGCCGGTACCGAAATGAAGCGTAACAACTTCAATATCCGCGGTACGCAGAAGATCGGTAAGATCTTCAACCTGGATGTAAGCGCTGACTACACTGACAATGATATGGTAAACCCAATCCGTCAGGGTGGTAACTTCAACCCGGTATTCCGTTTTGTGTACTACCGTCCCCGCTCATTGGATATTAACTACTGGATGAATAACTACATTGATCCGGTTGCGGGCGGACGTCGTCTGGGAGCTAATGACCCCTACGGTATGAGTGCCTTCTTATGGGAAACATTCCAGTATACCCAAATTCGTAATGAGAAGGTATTCCGTGGTAACGTTGACCTTAATGGTACCATCACTCCATGGTTGAGCTTCCTGGTACGTGGTAACGTACAGACCGAACTTTATGCAGGATCAAACAAGAACCGTGGACCTAACGCCGGATTTACAGGTGGTGAATATGGTGAATATACTGAAAATAAGAGCCAGTCGCGCTTCCAGGGCCTTTTGATGGCTACTCGCCAATTGGGTGAGGACTTTAACCTGAGCTTGAACGTAGGGGGTGAAACTAACTACCTCAACGGTGGTCGTTATTTCCGCGCTGCTACCAATGGTGGTCTGCGTGTACCGGATGTATTCTCTCTGGCGAATACTATCAATAATCTGAATCTGGAAAACAGACTTACTCCTTCCCGCCGAATCGACGCTCTCTATGCCTATGGAGACGTAACCTACCGGGATGCGTTAACGCTTAACTTCAGCTACCGCAATGACTGGTCATCGACCCTGACTTACGCTGACGGAAGTGGTGACCACACCTATTCGTACCCTGCGGTAGGTCTGGCCTGGATTGCTACCGAGTCGCTGACTAACCTGCCTGCCTGGCTTTCGTTTGGTAAACTACGTGCTAACTACGGTTTCACAGGTGGTGATACTGATCCATGGAGAACCAACTCAACCGGTAACTACGGACCTCAGGGTACTTATACACAAGCTAATGGTAGCATTATCAACCTGTCAGGCTACGTAGATAATACTCTTCCTAACTACGCTCTGCGTAACCGTCTGGCTCGTGAGTGGGAAGTAGGTGCTGATATCCGCTTCTTCAGCGGCCGTCTGGGCTTTGACGTAACTGTTTATAACAAGCTAACCCGCAACGAGATTTTGAATCTGAATACTACTCCTGAGTCAGGTGTAGGCCGTCGCATTGTCAACGCAGGTAAGATTCAGAACAAAGGTATTGAGCTATTGATCAATGCTACTCCTGTAAAGGCTAACAAATTTGAGTGGAATACCAGCCTTAACTTTACCCGCAACCGTAACAAGGTGCTCGAACTGGTAGAAGGTACTGACACATATGAACTGGCTCTTGGCTTCGGTGCTGATATCGCGTCAGTAGCCCGTGTAGGTAAGGACTACGGTACACTGGTAACTTCGTATGCCTATGCTACCTATCAGGCCAAAGATGCCAGCGGTAATCCTATCGCCCACCCTGCCAATGGTCAGAAGGTGATTGGTGCTGCCAGCAACACGACCGGAGGTTTTCCTTCGTACCTGCGCAGTGGTGCCTACGGACAGGGTGCTAAAGAACTGGGTACCATGATGGAGAACTTCCTGGCCAGCAACGTTAACACCTTCCGCTACGGTAACCTCAGCGCCAACGTGCAGCTGGATGCTAAGATTGGTGGTCTGATGGCTTCGGCTACTCACCAGTACGGTTCAGCTAACGGAAACTTCGCTAATAGCCTTTTCGGACGGAATACTGAACTGGGTGGTGTTACTTTCACAGATGCCAGTGGTGCAGTTCGTAACGACGGTATCATCCCTGAGGGTGTACTGGCCGATGGTTACCAGGTAAAAGTAAACGATCAGGTAATTGATCTGGGTGGTATGACATACGCAGAAGCGGTAGAGAAAGGGTACCTGACTCCTATCCCTGCTTATGCTTACTACGAAAACCTTTCTCAGTGGGGTTCAGGTATTCGTGAGTATTCAGTATTCGAAAACTCATGGGTGTCACTACGTGAAGTATCTATCGGATATGACATACCTGCCTCTATCACTAACAAGGCTAAGATCCAGTCAATGCGTGTGAGCCTGGTAGGTCGTAACCTGATTTACCTGTACCGCACTGCCAAAGATGGTATCAACCCAGAAGGTCTTTACAGCAACCGTGCGGGCGAATTCATGGAGTACGGTGGACTACCATTCACTCGTAACCTGGGTGTATCGGTTAACATCGGGCTCTAATAACCCATACTCATTAAGAATACAACAACAGAAGCAACATGAACTATTTCAAGCATAAAATTTTGCTACTGGCAGCCGCGGGATTTCTGATGACGTCCTGTGAAAAAGAGGCTTTCGTGGATATCAACACCAATCCCGATGCACTTTCGGCAGTGCCGCCCCAGAATCAGTTCCTCAACGCAACGATCAGCATGCATAGCCAGGACTTTGAGGCCTACTATGACCTGTACCGCCGCATTATGCCCTGGCTCCAGTACTCGACCGACATTAATGGTAACCAGGGAGCATTTACGCAGAACGTTGACAACTTCTCTCAGCGCTACGGACGTTTGTACAACGGTATCGGCGACCGTCTGAACGACGTTGAGAAGCTGGTAGAAAAGCTGCCAGCCGAAGAGCAGCCTCGCTATCAGAACATGATTCGTATTTCACGTATCCTGAAGGCGTACTATACCTTCTACGTATCTGATATCTATGGTAGCATACCGTATTCAGAAGCGTTCCAGGGACGTTACGGTGGTACACTTCAGCCTGGATATGATACTCAGCAGGAAATTTTCGCTCAGCTGGACAGCGAGCTGAAAGAGGCCATCAGCACACTGAAGGCGGCACCGTCCGCTCCTCAGATAAGCCTGGGGCAGTATGATCAGTACTTTAATGGCAACGCTCAGCAATGGGTAAAAGCCGGTAACGCACTGCGTCTGAAAATAGCTATGCGTCAGCTTAAGGCAGATCCTACCAAGGCGGAGTCTATCATCAAAGAGGTACTTGCTCAGCCTGCTGCCGACCTGATGTCATCTAATGATGATAACTGGGTGTTCCGTGCTAATGCTGCCTTCACCGGCGGTGGCAACTGGGATCCTACGTCGCTGCGTGCTCCCAAGCCTATTGTAGACTTTATGTGGGAGAATAAGGATCCTCGTCTGGATGCATTCTTCACACCTAACTCTTATTCACAGGCCAACGTTGATCTGCTTGTAGCGAATAATCAGCTACCGGCTGGTACCACAGCTCCTGTGCGCCGGTACGTAGGTAGCTACACTAGCCCTGATGATGTAAAAAATCAGGCTATTGCTCAGCGTTTTTACCGCCCACGTCAGGTAATGTCGAATGGTCAGCAGGTGTCTATCGATACGCTTTCGTTTATCCAGCCCCGTCTTTTCAGCGCAACGGCAGCTGATGCCAGCGGTAACGCCGGTACAGGATTATCTTACCTGCCGGTTATTACATTTGCTGATTTTGCCTTTATGCGTGCCGAGGCGGCTGCCCGTGGCATTACGGCTGAAAGTGCTAAGGAATGGTATGAGACTGGGGTTAGAAGCTCGATCAGATGGTACGATGCCATTGCTCAGGGAGCCAACCTGACCAACTATACTCCTGTTACACAAGCTGAGATCGATGCTTATCTGGCAGATACCGACGTAGCGTTCAATCCTGCCAAGGCGCTGGAGCAGATCGCCAGCCAGGCGTACTTGCACTTCCTGAAGCAACCAACCGAAGGATGGGCTACCTGGAAGCGTACCGGATTCCCTAACGCAACCTCGGTAGTGCCTATGCCTACCCTGACCAATAACGGCGCTACGCTGGTACTGCCTCGTCGCGCTCCGCTTGGACTGATCAACCCGAACGACCCTAACTTCGCCAACAAGAAAGCGGCTTATGACGCTATGGCTCAAATAGCGGGCTTCGGACGTGATCCCCAGGATGCTACCGGCCGTGTATGGTGGGATCGTCCTTGAAAAATATAGATTGATTGTGGTGTATATTCTAAAAGCCGGGCGGATATCCGCCCGGCTTTTTTGTATCAGTACTTCGCACCTAATGCTTTACTAGCGTAGTTTATTTTCCAATAACACTACTCCTTTGTTCTCGCGGTTCCAGCGTTCTTTCACCTCTTTGGGAGTAGGAGTAATAGTCAGGGAGAAAGATCCCAGCAGGATATCCTGATCACCATCCCGATCTACATCGGCAATATCCATCGTCAGCCAGCGTCCCAGATTCGTATCGCCGAAGGTACGGGGCTGGTACTTACCCCCTCCCTGATTCTCGAGGTACACAAAACTCTCAACGGGCTGCCTGGCATAATTGGGAAAGAATGCAATGGCCGCTATGTCCAGATCACCATCTCCATCGAAGTCACGGGCCTGCGCCTGGGTAGCTCCATGCATCGGGTAGAAAAAGCTTTCTTTGAATACTCCAGAACCATTATTGAGGTAGATGCGGATACCGTGGTAAGGCTTCATGGTATGTGAATGGTCGGCATTATCCCCATTAGAGTACAGAATATCCATATGGCCATCCTTATTGAAATCAGCCAGCTCGAAGTACCCTGAGCCGAATACCGGCGAGAATCGCAGTAGTACTTTCTTGACAAAGTTTCCCCTGTCATCATTCAGGTAGACGGCTATCTGTTCATCACCCTGGGCCCACAGTACCCACAGGTCTTTGCGACCATCGCCGTTGTAGTCGTGCCAGTAGGTCTGGCGAGCGCCGGGCCGGTCTTCAATGATATGCATCCGCATACTGTCGTTAGCCATGGCTTCGTACCAGGCCAGCCGTCCTACGTAGTTACCATATTCAGACACCACCACATCTTCCCGACCATCTTTGTTGATATCAGCTTGTGACATGTGCACGGGGCGACGCAGTCCCTCTACCAAAGCTTTCCCTTTCCATCTCCCCTCTTCCTTACTCAGTCGGAACAGGTCACCCGTACTCTTGTCGTTCGGATCCATAATCCCCATACCGAGCAGATCCCACTCATTTTTCCGGAAACGAATATCAGAAAATGGACTGCGGGAGCGGAACAGCGAGTCTACCGGCCGTAGATTGGGATCCAGTACATAAATAGCTCCTGAGCGAAGCCCCGCCCATATCCGCTGGTTCAACGAATCGTAGCGCACCGCCGTCACCATAGCCTGGATAGGATGCGGAGTGGTACGTACCTGGAATCCAGTTAATAGCTGTGGGGCCTCCTTCCGTACCGTATCCGGCAGCTTCTCGGGAGCATTCTGCAGATAGTAGGCGACAATACTCTCCCACTCCTTCTGGCTTACTACCGGCTCAACCGGAAATATTCCGGCATCAACGACTACCTGCTCATTGGCATTATGCAGGCTATCCAGATTGAGCCCCCGATATGAAATACCCAGACGGGCCGCCATGTGTGGCAGTACTCCCTCGTCCCACACTTTTTTGGGAAGTAGCGAAGGCTCCGGGAATAGGTGGCACCCGCCACAGTGTGTTCGGGCCAGGGCTTCTCCTCCCTGTTGTCCTCCCGTACTGCATGACCAATACCCTATCGCTCCGGTACTAAGCGTAACCAGAGCAAACCAAACTTTACTGAATCGGATCACGCGGTGAGGAGGTTGTTAAGAGCAATGTCTACTTTACCAAATTCAAACCGCGACAGCTCCTGCTCCATTCGCGCTCTGATCTCCTCATTCTGTAGGTTCCCGATGCTTCCCTCGTGGGTATGCTGCAGTTCGCGAGGTGCTTTATAAGTCCCTTCACCTATTTCCTTTCCGACCTGACGGTAGGCATCACGAAAAGGTACTCCCTGCATCACCAGCTCATTGACCCGCTCCACGCTGAACAGCAGGTCGTATTTTTCATCTTTAAGCAGCTCAGGCTTTACCTGCATGTGCTCCAGCATAAAAGCCGCAATGTCCAGGCAGTTCAGGGTTTCTTCAAAGGCAGGCATGAGTATCTCTTTTAGCAGCTGCATATCCCGGTGATACCCCGAGGGTAGGTTGCTTAGTACCAGCGTCACCTCCATTGGCAGGGCCTTCAGGCGGTTAGTCTTGGCGCGAAGCAGCTCCGCTACGTCGGGATTCTTCTTATGGGGCATGATGCTACTACCCGTCGTAAGGTCGTCAGGTAAGACGATGAAGCCGAAGTTCTGGCTGTTGTAGAGGCATACATCCATGGCCATCCGCGACACGGTAGCCGCCAGGGAGGCAATAGCCGTTAGAGCCGCCTGTTCGGTACGTCCGCGGCTCATCTGGGCGTATACCACATTATGGTGCATGCCTTCGAAGCCCAATAATTCGGTAGTCAGTGTACGGTTGAGGGGGAATGATGATCCATAGCCGGCCCCTGACCCCAGTGGATTGCGGTTGGCCAGACGGTAGGCTGCATTGAGCTGTACTACATCATCGATGAGGGCTTCGGCATAGGCACCAAACCATAAGCCAAACGATGATGGCATAGCGATCTGCAGGTGCGTATAGCCCGGCAGCAGATCATCCTTATGCTGATCCGAACGACGAGCGAGTACGTCAAACAGTTTCTGCGTAGCCTGTACTACCTCCGTGAGTTGATCGCGCACGTAGAGCTTCATATCTACCAGCACCTGATCGTTACGGGAGCGGCCGCTATGTATTTTCTTACCAACATCGCCCAGCTTGCGTGTCAACATGAGCTCGACCTGCGAGTGTACGTCCTCCACGCCTTCTTCTATTATAAACTCCCCGCGCTGTATCTGCTCGTGGATGGCTTTGAGTTCAACCCGCAGAGCGGTCAGATCTTCGGTCGTCAGCAGACCAATGGTTTCGAGCATAGTAGCGTGAGCCAGATTCCCTAATACATCAAATTCAGCTAGGTAGAGGTCCATTTCACGATCGCGCCCGACGGTGAAGCGATCTATTTTATCAGAGGTAACAGTATTTTCTTTTTGCCAGAGTTTCAAAGTACTTATTGAATTACAGATGAATACTAGATGAATTGCAAATTTCGAAAGGTTTTAGCAAAATTGATGGATTACTTTTAACAATGTTACTTATACCTATGTGACTCGTATTCTTTGGATAACGAATGTCTACACCTTCCAACGCTGCCATTGCCATGGTAGTACACCTTCAGACTTTGTTGACCTTAATCAGTTACTATCTTCCAGATTAGTATCGAGTGCCCATATTTCTTCCTTGGTACTAACAATCTGGGTAGCCAGATCTTTGGCAGTCACCAAACGGGTCACTTTTATGAAAGTAGGCCATCCTGACCCCATATCTATGTAGTGAGAACTGTAGGCTTCTACCTTCATATCCATCTTTTCCAACTGATTCTGAAGATCAGTAGTAGGTTTTACCCCAGCCTCCTTTGCCGTTTCCTGTAGCGACTTTGCATACCCGTTCATAAACTCATTCAAATCAGCATATTTCTCAACGTCATACCGCACCTCATAGGAAGTAGTATCAATGGAAGTTACGTATAAATAGCAATTTAGATCAATGGTCTTATCCCCAATTAGTCCAGGAACAGACTCTGTGAAGTTAAGCGTATCGTTGATCCCAGTGGCATACCCATGCAAGGTGTGGAACTGACTAACAAAAACATGGTAGACATTATCGAATAGAACTTTGCCGTTTGCCAGTTTGCTGGCTAGAGATTCGGTCAGCTTTTTCTCTGCTTCATCTTTGTAGCTCTTCTTTTTTAGCTCTCCATTAACTACCTCTTTCATCATTTTATCCAGGCCCCTCTCAATCATTTCGCGATTTTTATAACCCTCCATTGCTCCCGTCTCGTCAGTGGTGTAGTAGAGTGTAAGATCATCTTCGGATAAATTCAACGCTTCATAAGGCAACGTGGGGTCATTGGATAAGTCACGCTTGTTTTCTATCATGCGGTACTCCAGATTGTAAGACTGCTCAGTAGAATCAATAACCTGGAATTGTACAATAGCATCAAATTCAGTTTTTTGAGATATCAGGCTATCACCTAGATATTGATAGCTTAGCTTTCTAGCTCTGTACTTCTTTACATCACCCTTGTTCCAGTAAGCAATTATATGTAGCGGAGTAGCGGAGGTATCTCTGGAAATCCATTGAGCATTTTTGATTTCCTGCGCCTGGGATGATAGCGTCGTAGTAAGATAAATAACAAGAAAGCACAGAAATAAGTAGTTTTGTTTCATACTGTTACACAGATTTGTTAGTGAGGAAGATGGAGGTTATTTACGGTCTTGTGGCAAATGTAAGCAAAGCCGTCTGTTTGGGGTTAATAGAGTGGTAGGGAGTAGCCTGTGGCACCGTTGTAAACAGTGCCACAGGTAGCAATACAGGTTCGGAATAAACAATCCCATATGCTTTTAAAGGAAGGCCATATCTACCATGTTTACAATCGGGGCAACAACAGGCAGCCCATCTTCTTCAAGGAGGAGAACTACCTGTACTTTCTCCGGCAGTTCCGACTGTACCTACTACCTCATTGCGACGTACTAGCCTACTGCCTGATGCCTAACCACTTTCACTTTATGATCTATGCCAACCATAATTCTGTAATAGCTACTGGCGATCATTCCATAAAGCGGAACGCTTTCAGCGAGGGACTTCGGAAACTACTAAGCTACTATACCCAGGCTATCAATAAACAGGAGAAACGAACAGGCTCCCTTTTCACACAGAACACCCGATTCAGATGCCTTACTGATACGATTCACAAAGAAATATACAGCAGTACCTGCTTCCACTATATTCACCAAAACCCAATGAAAGCACAGCTGGTTAATTACATGGAAGACTGGACTTTCTCGTCTTTCCGTGATTACGCCGGTTTACGTAAAGGTACACTGTGTAATCAGGAGCTGAGTCAGCAAGTTTTACCTATCAATTTTGATAACTTTTATCAGGAGTCGTATCAGGTAATCAAAGAGGACCTGGTTAAGCAAATTTTGTAAAATACACCTTAAGTATTATCTATGGCACGGTTTCAAACTGTGCCATAGATCCCGTAACCACTAACCCTATGAACGACACTTCACCACAACAACTACAAACGCTGGACACCATACTGGAAGGACTTATGAGCCGCTACCAGGAACGGGTGCCTGATGTAATGGGCATCATCAACGCCATGATGGCCGAAGGCCTGATTGAACAGCCCAACGATATTGAAAACGATCATATTGCTTTCCGGACCATGGGTGTGCCCCACTTGGGCATCCAGTCCTTCGAGAAGATATTCCTCCACTACGGCTACCAGAAGCGCGACTACTACTACTTTGAGGGTAAAAAGTTGGATGCCTACTGGTACAGCCCACCCCAGCCGCACTACCCACGCATATTCGTCAGCGAGCTACGCGTAGGTGAACTGTCAGAAGAGGCCCAGCGCATCATCCGCAGCTATACCGACCAGGTAACCAGTGATCCCGTTGATAGCCTGGACCTGAATGATGGTGCTTCCGTAGATGGATTCCTGCACCAGCCCCTGTGGCGTACCCCCACCCTCAGCGATTACTTGACGCTGCTTAAAGAAAGCGAGTACGCCGCCTGGGTGATCTACAACCGGTACTACCTCAACCACTTTACCATCAGTGTACACAACCTGCCCGAAGGCTACAATACCGTAGCGGAATTCAACCAGTTTCTGGAAAAGCACGGGTTCAGGCTCAATGACTCGGGTGGGAAGATAAAGGAAAGCCCCGACGGAGGGCTTCTGCAGAGCTCAACGGTAGCCGAGATGATCGAAGCCGAATTTGCGGGGGGTGAAAAGCATCGTATATCCGGCTCCTACGTAGAGTTTGCCGAAAGACGGGTGCTACCGGAGTTCGCCAACCTACCCAAAGATCAGATCCGGCGCCAGCACCGCCGCGATGGCTTCGAAGCGGGCAACGCCGATAAGATATTTGAAAGTACCTACACAAGTCAGACTACAAAACAATAGGCTTTGCGCTGGCTGTAGGCTGTAGGCTATATGCCTTAGGCTATAAAAAAAAGCCTATTGCCTAGAGCATACAGCCCTCATTCATTCACCAGAAAGTACACGATCCGGCAGGCGTTCCCTACGCTTGCCGGATTTTTTGTGTCAGTAATAGTCAATTTCAGCGTATGCTTTCCGGGTTTCAGTTCATCGGCCAGCATCAGGTACCAGGGCAGATGTAGTTGTGTGCTCCACTGCGTAAACAGGTCGAGCTGCTGCGGCTTTCTGCCATCAATGCTGTACGAGATGATACCCGCATCAGGACCGGATACAACGGCTATCCCTACGGCTCTGCCTTTGAAGTCAAAGGCTAAAGAAGCACCGGCCGCTTCGCTCACCAGCATAGGTACCTCCACAAATCCGGCTCGCGTCCCACCGGGTTTAGCCCCTACCTGATCCTGTGGCTTCCACGAAGAGTCTATCAAAAATCCTTTTGTACTTCGTACTTCGTTTACCGGATGGTAGCTGCCCTTCTCATAGGCAAAGCGATCCAGTGGCGCGGGTAGGGTGACAGGCTGTACAGACACACCAACAGGAAGCTCCTGCTTGAGTAAGTCTTTCATGGTTTGGAAGTAGATTTCCTGCCCGAAGGGGGACGGGTGCAGGTCTTTAAAATCAAACTTCCAGGAAAACTCTCCGGCTTTCAAACGATCGTATACCTCCTGCGACAGGTTGATAAATGGAGCACCATAATGGGCAGCCACCCGCCGGTGTACCGCTACCTCCACGGGCTCCTTGCCCTGACCATAGTCCCCAAACTTATCTGGATCAGCAAAAGCCATTAGTACCGCGTTCATAGCCGGATTGGCCGCATAGGCCTGCCGCAGGATACCTTCCAGCGCCCGTACCTGAGCCTGCTCACTGAATCCGTTGGTTCGGTCGTTGACCGCCGATTCCACAAAAAGGAGGTCCGGGGTACCTTTCTGCAGGACATCCCGCTGAAAACGGTAGGCATGCGGGGTACTTCCAAGCGAAGGAATGCCCGCCGCTATAAAGGTAAATTGGGTAGCCGGAAAGCGCTCCTGCAGGTACTTCGACACCTTGTCCCGCCAGCCCGGATTATGGGTAATCGACCCGCCCAGGAAAGCGACGGTTCCCTTGCCCGTAGAGGTAAAGGTATGGTAGGCATTAGCCAGTCCCTTGTTTGGTACCAGGTAAGGGGTGGTAGCGACTTCTTTCTGCACGGGTACCGAGTGCTGGTATATAAAATCAGCGAACTGCTCCGGCTGCTCTATGGGAAAGTGATGGCCTTCCAGCTTTTGCTCACCACGCGTCATGGGGTACACGCTGATGGGGCCACCCAGCTTCAGGTAGTTCTGCACCAACGGAAAGGTATTCTCCTCGGGCGGGACTATCTTGTCATTCAGCCCTATCACATGCACGATGGGTACCTTGAAAGCCGCCAGTCCAGCCAGATCGTTGAGAGGTATGTCTTTGAACTCAGCTGCCTGCTCCTCCGTCAGTCCGTACAGCTCCCGCCAGCGCGTCCAGTCCTGTGGCGAACCACTCCCCTTTCCCTTGCCTCCGGGCCAGCTGCGGGGGTCAAGGACGGGCGCTTCGGCATAGATACAGCTCACCTTGGCCGGATTGCGCTTGGCCCAGCCGTACACGTACAATCCGCCCCGGCTCACGCCTTCCAGCGCTACTTTAGGCGCAAAGCCTTTCTCCTGCGTCAGGTAGTCGTAGAACCCGTCCCATAGCTGCATGGCTTTGGGATGCCCGAACAAGTCGTTGGTATTAATATAAGCAATGTGGAAGCCCCGGCTGAGCAGGATGCTGTCCATCTCTATATGCCAGGTTGGGAAGTGCGCCCGCCACACCCACGGCTTACCCGGCAGTGCCTGCCTGGGCTTTACGTACCAGGCAGGAGTATTACGAAAGGTAAGGTCCACCTTCTCGAAGCCCTTCCAGGAGGTGGTCGTTTCATTGGATTGGGCGTGGGCGGTACTGGCCGCAACCAGACAAATGAGCAGGAGGTAAAGGAGTGGCGTGTAACGTTTCATTTTACGATATAAGGTACCGAATAAAGTGCAAGTCGAATGGGATTTAATCTAAATCCTTACTTTTAGAGGATAAAATCCCTAACCTACACTACATGAGACGCCTTTTATTGACTACTACCCTCCTCACGCTTTACTTTTCCTTGCTCACGTTTCACTCCCACGCTCAGTCCCTCCCTACGATCCTGAAAGAGCAGGAACGGGCCCGGGTGGTGGATGATATTCTGGAAGACCGCTTCGAAAACCTCCTGCCCCAACTGATGCGGCGCGAGGGTATAGATATGTGGGTGATTATCTCGCGCGAGTACAACGAGGACCCGGTCATGCGTACTATGTTGCCCAGTACCTGGCTATCGGCACGGCGGCGTACCATCATGGTATTCTTTGATCCCAGCGTGGGAACGTCGGGCGTCGCTACGCCGGGAGCTGGGAAGCCGCTGGACAAGCTGGCTATAGCCCGTTACGATGTAGGTACTCTGCTCAAGGGCGAGTGGGACCTCAGCTCCAACCCTGACCAGTGGGACGCGCTGGTGAAGGTGATCAAACAGAAGAATCCGAAGAAAATAGCCCTCAACTACTCCAAACACTACGCCCACGCCGACGGCCTCACGCTGACGGAACATACAGAGTTGATGGAAAAGCTGCCCAAAGAGTATCAGCAGCGGCTGGTGTCGGCGGATAGGCTGGCCGTAGCCTGGCTTGAAACACGTACCGAAAAGGAGATGGCGGTATACCCTATGATCTGCCGCATCTCGCACCAGCTTATTCAGGAGGCATTTTCGGAGAAGGTCATTCAGCCGGGTGTCACGACTACTGACGATGTAGTATGGTACCTACGCCAGCGCGTGACGGACCTGGGCCTGGATACGTGGTTTCACCCAACAGTGGACATCCAGCGCGCCGACGCTACCAACTTCGACCACCTACGTACCTTCGCCAAGCGGCCGGGCCAGCAGGTCATTATGCCCGGCGACCTCATCCACACTGACTTCGGCATTACGTACCTGCGCCTCCACACCGATCAGCAGCAGCACGCCTATATCCTCAAACCCGGTGAAACTGACGTCCCCGACTACCTCAAACGGGCTTTCCGGCAGGGCAACCGCCTGCAGGAAATCCTGACCGAGCAGTTTAAATCCGGCAAGTCGGGCAACCAAATTCTGGCCGATGCGCTGGCTCAGTCGCAGAAGGAGGGCATCAATGGTACCATCTACACCCACCCCATCGGCCTGCACGGCCACGCCGCCGGCCCCACCATCGGGATGTGGGATAACCAGGGAATTACTAAAGGTGACGGCGATTATCCGTTGTTCGAGAACACGGCCTACTCCATTGAGCTGAATGCAGCGGTGAAGATTGACGAGTGGAACAAGACCATCCGCATCATGCTGGAAGAAGACGGGTACTTCGACAAAAACGGCTTCCGGTACATCGACGGCCGGCAAATGGATATCTATACCATACCGAGGAAGATTGAGTACGTGCGGTAACTTTTAGGGCATTCTGTAGTGTTGCAAACGCTATTTAATTCAACGGTAGCGAGGACCGTCTCAATTGTATACTAATATTAGTAGGGAGAATCCTACATAAAAATTGTTACTTTAATAGATCATTATTCAATAGACTTACTAAACCAGATCATAGAGCAATGAAAGACAAGAATGAACTACTGAGCCGGGTGAAAGCCATAGTCAAAGCAACAGACCCTACGGCCACAGTAATTTTATTCGGCTCTTATGCTCGGGGTGACTATAAGGAAGACTCTGATCTTGATTTGTTAATTCTGATTGAGAAGGATACTATCAAACCGGCAGATAAGAAAAAGATAACCTACCCGCTCTATGATATTGAATTTGAAACAGGAACGCTGATCAGCCCCCTGGTTTTCTCGAAAAAGGACTGGGAGTCCCGGAAGGGGAAAACTCCTTTCTACGAAAATGTAAGGAAGGAGGGGAAGATTTTATGAAAGCACAGGACCGGATCGAGTTATCTAAATATAGGATCAGACGAGCCAGAGAAACTTTCGACGAGGTATCAGTCCTTATAGAAAATGGATTATGGAATACGGCCGTCAATAGGCTCTACTATGCTGTGATCGCTTTGTTGATCAGGAATGAAATTAGTGTAAATACGCATGCAGGAGCAAGGCAGATGTTTGGTCTTCACTTTGTAAAAGCAGGCATCATTGATAATGAGCTAGGGAAGTTTTACTCTAATATTTTCACAATGAGGCAGAGTGCCGACTACGAAGATTATTCTGAAGAAGAAGTCCTTGATTTGGTGAGACCTGCGGATGAATTGATACAAAAGATTGAAGAGTTATTGAAATAGGAGAATAATACCGAATCAGCATCTTGCTGGAAGAAGACGGACATTTTGCTCTCTGTCGCGTCGCAGAAGCTTCTTGATTCAACGGCAGCAGCCGACCGTCCCGATTATAAATCGGGGTTAGCAGGTCTTTTGAACTACTAATAACAGCTACTTAGAGAATCCCATCAAATTTTATGGTTAGAAAGTAGACTTAACTCTCCTTGTTATAGACTACTATAACATTTCACAGTAATGAAACTCCCCTTATTTATTGCTCTGCTAATCTCCTTTACAGGAGCCTTGGCTCAATCTAAAAAAGAGGTAGCTTCCGCTGATACAAAGGCAAAGGAGCTGCTCAAAATAGATAAAGACAAAAAGGTATACATGCTGACGTACTTTCGTCAGCGCTATCCGACGCGTATTGAGATTGATGCGCAGGGAAAAACCGTGGAGGTACCCCTGGAGAACCCTATGCTGGTAGCAAAGCTGCATATAGCCTTATCCACCGATGGTCGTAATTGGACTGCTCTCAACGACAATAAGCCTGTATGGGAGCAGCAAATGCGTGATCCTTATGTTCGCCGGGGGCCCGATGGGCTTTGGCGACTATTGGCAACTGGTGGGGGAAGAGGTAACGACCGGGAGAAAGTAGGACCCAGTTGTCTCTATGCCTCCTCCAAAGACCTGATTCACTGGCAGGTGGAAGGTGCGTTGCCCCTGATGAAAGACGCACGGAACGACTCAGGAGCCTTAGCCAGAAATATATGGGCACCCGAATGGTTTTATGACGAGGATACAAAAGAGTATACTTTAGTCTGGTCTTCATCTTATAAAGATGCGGGATGGAAAGAGAGTCGGCTCTGGTACTGTAAGACCCGTGACTGGAAAACCTTCACACCGGCCAAAGAGCTTTTCAACCCTGGCTATTCGGTAATAGACGGAACAATACTGAAACATGATGGTACCTACTACCTCTATCATAAGGAGGAGGAGTTTGGTGCCAGAACCGGTGAAAGAAGAGCCCTCAGGGTAGCTACATCTAAAAATCTGGAAGGCCCCTACAAGATCATAGATGGACACTTAAATAACGGGCAGATAGTGCCGGTAATCACCGAAGGTCCAACCGTCATGCCGGATCCCCTCAAGCCGGGATGGCTATTGCTCTATGACTACTGTATGACCAATCGTTTTGGTGCTTCTTACTCACCCGATCTGATCAACTGGGAAGTGGAAGAGGACGTGAGTTTTCCGTCGGAAGCCCGGCATGGCTGCGTCTCCCTACTTACTCCTAGGGAAGCCCAAACTTTGATCAAGGCTTATTCAGGTAAAGAACTGAGATAAGTACCTGTTGAAAATTTAGAATCAAGACTTGTTTAGAGAGCACAACAAAAACAGGGTGGCCCGCTGGGCCACCCTGTTACATAGTAAGCAATATAGTACTTCGATTAGGCAAGATCAAAACGATCCAGGTTCATCACCTTGGTCCAGGCGGCTACGAAGTCCCGCACGAACTTCTCCTGCGAGTCGCTGCATCCGTATACTTCGGCAATGGCGCGCAGTTCGGAGTTGGAACCAAAGATGAGGTCTACACGGGTACCTGACCACTTGGGCTCTCCGGTTTTGCGGTCGCTGCCTACGAACACCGTCTGTGCATCAGAAGTAGCTCTCCAGGTAGTACCCAGGTCGAGCAGGTTCACGAAGTAGTCGTTGGTTAAAGTCTCAGGACGCTTGGTAAAGACACCATGTCGTGAGTGATCGAAGTTCGTGTTAAGCACGCGCATTCCTCCAATGAGCACGGTCATCTCTGGTGCCGTCAGTGTCAGTAGCTGCGCTTTGTCGATCAGCATATCTTCTGCTGAGGCCTTGTGCTTGGCATTCGCGTAGTTGCGGAATCCGTCGGCAGCTGGTTCCATAGCATCAAAGGAGGACACATCAGTTTGCTCCTGCGACGCATCCACACGTCCCGGTGTGAAAGGTACTGTCACTTCATGACCGGCGTTACGAGCCGCCTGCTCTACACCGGCACAACCAGCCAGTACAATCAGGTCAGCGAGTGATACCTTCTTACCACCCGATAGCGTACTTTCCAACTCCTGCCGGATCACTTCGAGCGTCGCCAGCACGGTCGCCAGTTGGCCTGGATTATTGACTTCCCAGTCCTTCTGAGGTGCCAGACGAACGCGGGCGCCATTGGTTCCACCACGCTTGTCAGATCCACGAAAGGTAGAGGCCGATGCCCAGGCGGTAGATACCAGTTGAGAGATGGGTAGTCCCGAGGCCAATATCCTTTTCTTGATAGCTGCTACATCCTGGTCGTCAATCAGCGGATGCGTAACAGCCGGAAGAGGATCTTGCCAGATCAGGTCTTCGGCAGGTACTTCCGAGCCCAGGTACAGCACCTTGGGGCCCATGTCACGGTGCGTCAGTTTGAACCAGGCACGGGCAAATGCGTCGGCGAACTCATCCGGATTCTCATGGAAATGTCTTGATATCTTCTCGTAGGCCGGGTCAACGCGCAGGGCAAGGTCGGTCGTAAGCATGAATGGCGCGTGCTTTACAGCCGGATCATGCGCATCGGGTACTGTACCGGCACCACCGCCATTTACTGGCTTCCACTGGTGCGCTCCGCCGGGGCTCTTGGTCAGCTCCCATTCAAAACCAAAGAGGTTTTCAAAGAAGTTGTTGCTCCATTGGGTAGGCGTGGTAGTCCAGGCTCCTTCCAGACCACTGGTAATGGTGTGTGCTCCGTGGCCACTACCATAAGAGTTACGCCAGCCTGTGCTTTGCTCTTCGATGGTGGCTCCGGCTGGTTCTGAGCTTACGTATTTAGTAGGATCTGCAGCGCCGTGGGTTTTACCAAAGGAGTGTCCGCCCGCTATCAGCGCTACGGTTTCGTAGTCATCCATAGCCATACGGCCGAAGGTTTCACGAATGTCATGGGCCGCCGCCAGTGGATCAGGCTTTCCGCCCGGACCTTCGGGGTTCACATAGATAAGTCCCATGTGCGCAGCTCCAAGCGGATGCTCAAGCGTACGTTTATGTTCTGTGCTGCCCGCATACCTCGCGCTGTCACCCAGCCACTCCGTTTCGGATCCCCAGTACACGTCTTCCTGAGGCTCCCATACATCCGCCCGTCCGCCGGCAAACCCAAACGTTTTGAAACCCATGGATTCGAGGGCACAGTTACCGGTAAGGATCATCAGGTCAGCCCACGACAGCTTGCGGCCGTACTTCTGCTTCACAGGCCACAGCAACAGGCGTGCCTTGTCGAGGTTAGCATTATCAGGCCAGCTGTTGAGGGGTGCAAAGCGTTGCATACCGGCACCCGCGCCGCCCCGGCCATCGCCGATGCGGTAGGTACCCGCGCTGTGCCAGGCCATCCGGATAAAGAACGGACCGTAGTGACCATAGTCGGCAGGCCACCAGTCCTGCGAAGTAGTCATCAGCTCAAAAATATCTTTCTTTACCTCCGCCAGATCCAGGGTCTTGAACTCCTCGGCGTAGTTAAAGCCTTCATCCATAGGGTTGGACAGAGCAGAATGCTGGCGCAGAATATTAAGCTTCAACTGATTGGGCCACCAATCCTGGTTTCTGGTGCCTCCGCCAGCGCTTTTGTTAAGAGCACCACTCGAAAAAGGGCACTTGCCTACGGTGTTGACTTTGCTTTCGTCATTCACCTCCCATACGTTAGTGTTTGGACCTATGCTATTAGACATATGTGGTAGATTTAGGGTTATTGATTAGACAAATCTAAAAGAAGCAGCTCTATAATGACAATCTATATTTTTTATACTATCATAGATATTATCTATTAATTAGTCTATGGGTATATCGTCTTTCACAGAAAACTCCGGAAGTCTCCACGATCACTATGCGAGTTATGAACTAGTAGCCTAATTTTAACGAGAAGTAAGGCAGAAGCATTATTGAGAAAGTGGCTGCGGAGTGTGTACTGTCGAGGGCTAGGCAGAGACTTCATTCCTGGCTAGTATCAGCGTATGTCCACCTTTCCCCTCCGGGATAAATCGGTCCCACAGGACTGTAAAGCCTGTATCGGTGAGCCAGGAAAGGTAAGTACTTCGGTCGGTGTGGCTCCAGTACATATGAGCCCCCTCCACATGGAGCCAGTCCTGCTCCTCTCCAGTCCAGGCAGTGTGTCCGGCCGTAAATAGAAAGTAGCCCCCAGGTTTTAACCACTTAAAAACGCTAGTCAGAAGCGCAGGTTGCTCCTCAAGGGGTATATGAATAAGGGCGTAAAAACTGACTACTACGTCAAAAAGATTATCTTCAAAGCTGACCTTACACATATCTTCGCACAGGAAAGTCCCCTGAGGTACCAGCTCCTTAGCCCGCTCAATCTGAACCGGCGACAAGTCAATCCCAAGTACCTGATACCCCTGCCCGGCAAGTAGCAGAGAAGAAGGTACTCCACAGCCACACCCCAGATCCAGCACATATCCTCCCCGGCTCGCCAGGCCCGCTAAGGTATCAATCCATTCCTTATAGCGTAGGTAGGTGTCACCGGATTCATCCGGCCTATCCTCCCGATACGCGTAGGAAACCTTGTCGTAACCTTCTTTGACGATATCCTTTGGTGATTTCTTCATAAATAAACAGAATCAGGTTACCTTGGAAAAAGCATGGTGGTAACTGACACAGAGTTTTATGTTATAGTACTGGATGGTTCAGAGCGATAAGTTGATACCAACTTACAATATATTGCCGTCCTACTTTACTAACACCTACCTCAAGAATACCGATACTCCCAGCCTGAATTTTAGATCTTCATTAGCATCAATAATTCTGGACTTCGTAAAGAAGCGGTAGTTGTACAGTCCTTCAATAGCGACACTTCTGGTTAGCATATACCCCAACCCGATGCCTCCGGCCCCAATGAAGTTGTTGGAAGAGGAAGATACTTCTTCTCCGGTTGTTGTATCTACAAGTTCTTTCTGCCAGTTGTACCCGGCTGAAATCTGCACAAAAGGCTTCACCCGGTAACCAGTCAGATAGTACCTACTGTAAAGCTCCGGAGCAATAGAGTGATATTGATGACCTGGTACCGACGGTAGTTGCGGGCTGTTGTTTTTATAGTTGAACGAATCTTTCCCATAGGAGAGCTGAAATCCCGCTACCAAACGGTTCGCGATCAGGTAACCTAGCTGCGGCGTCACCGACCCCCACTACCGGCAATACTGTTCCGGTAGTTGCCAAAGCCGTTTATGCCTACCATTCGATTTCCCTTTTTTAATTCATCGGATACACGTTTATCAGAGTACGTACCAGAAGCGCTAATACCCTGAGCTACGGTATAAGAGGCTACCCAAACACTTAGAGAAACAGACAGAAGTAGACGAAATAATGTGAGCATAGAGATGTAGGGATTAGTAGTAGACGACATAGAACTTAATTGAATAGGTAACAATTGAATCTTTTGCATATTACAGGGGTGGCAGCCTCACCTGAACACTTTTGCGCACCAGATTCATAGCGGCCACTACTCCATGCCCACCTTCGATATTGGTATAAGTACGCTTAGGCTCTATAAAAGCATTATCAGGCCCCTCTGGTTTGTATTGTGTTTTGGCATACGCTACATATTCTGGAGAGAGTACCGCCATCTGCAAGCGTAGCTCATCGATAGTGTTATTGACTAAGTCTTCCGCTCCATAGGCTACCAATGTTTCGATCACTATTCCAAACTCTTTTTCCTGTTTAGCAAAACATGCATCGTTGTAAAGAATCATAGTGGAGGTAATGCCAGAATTAGGAATAGCAATAAATTCTCCGTTCCAGAAACCGGCCCGGGTAAAGCAATCATCCTCCCGGTTGTTAAGACCACTGTTGCTTACCTCAATGTTGGACACATTAGTAAATTTTAATTCACCTTTGATGAAGGGTGTTACCGCTACCCCATAGTAGTTGCCGGGCTCCTGATAGTCTTTTATGCCTACTCTCAATAGGTGAGGCTTTGCCCAATCGTTCAGCGAAGTTACCTTGGCCTGATAGTCCATATAGGAATGCTGCAAAGGGAATGGCAAGGGTACCCGCACCGGCCTGGATTGCGCCTGCATTCCCAGCCCCTGTACTCGCACAGTATACGTTTTGCCCGCTTCTATCTTATAAGAAGAGAGACCGTACGTACCATTAGAGAGGTAAGTAAGCATACCCACAGGTTGGCCGCCTTCCAGCAGTTCCACCTGGGCATCTTCCACGTAAGGCTTTTCAGGTATCTGACCCGTAGCTGGCCAAGTCTTACCAACGGAAATACGGGGTGATTCACCAGCAACCAGCACACCATTGATGATGAGCTCAGGACCAGCAAAACCCAGCTCATAGGTATCTTCCTGACAACCCCAGATGCCGGTTATGAGTAGTACCTGAACTAAAAACAGCACAGTTTTAGAACTTGATCTGATAGCTGACATAAGGTAGTATAGGTAATACGGCTTGTTTAGAGATTTGATTACGATCGTAGGACAGATTCACCTGCCCGGGTCCCTGTGGAGTAACCTCATAGATAGTCTTGTGCTCGAGGTAGTAAGGGTTAGCCCGGTTGTAAAGGTTGTACACTCCGAAGTTCCAGGAGGCCGGACGGCTGTGCTTACGCGTCAGGTAGCTATATGTAAAGGCGACGTCCAGCCGGTGGTAGTCCGGCATACGGTGGTTGTTGCGCTCGGTGTAGATGGCGGTGGGGCGGCCACTGAGGTCCACGCCCGAAGCCCGGAAGCGTAACCGGGTAGCCCGTCTGGTAAATGAAGTTACCCGCCACCGACCATTTCGGGCTTAGCTTATAGTTTAGTACCAGCGACAGGTTATGCGGACGGTCGTAGCGGGCCGGGTACCAGTTGACGTTGTTGATCTGGTCAAAGCGCCGCTCACTCCGGGAATAAGTGTAGGCCAGCCAGCCGGTCAGATCCCCCTGCTTCTTCTGCACAAATCCCTCCACGCCCCGCATCACGCCCACGCCCCGGGTCAGCACCAGATCCTGCCAGTTGCTCTTGAAGTCAGAGATGACATTGGAGCCCTGCGGGTAGTCAATCAGGTCAATCATCCGCTTGCGGTACAGCTCGATAGAGGCTGTCCACATCCCCTTAGTACCAATATCCCACTGCCAGCCCAGGTCTATTTGCTCACTGCTCACGGGAGCTACCTTGTCCGTAGCGGGTACCCAGATGTCATTGGGGAAGCCTGCCCCATTGGAGGTGAGCTGGTGGCTGTACTGCCGCATACGGCTAAAGCCCAGCCGGAGCGTGTGCCGCTCGTGAAAAGGCACGCCCACCGACAGCCGGGGATCAATGCCGTAGTAGGTCTGTTCTTCTACCTTGAACTGCGATAGACGCAGCCCCAGGTTTATTTTCAGGTAGTTGGTAGGTTCGTAGTCATTCTCCATGTACCAGGCACTCTCCACCGCCGGAATCTGCTTGCTGGCATTGTCAACCGTAAGCGTCGGCTGGCTGGAGTCCACAATACTGATGCGGCCGGGGTAGTAGTTGTGCCAGATACGCTCTACTCCCGTGCGCAGGGTATAGCGGTGGCTGGGGGTGTATTCCAGCGCGGCTTTCAGGCCCCAGTCATCGATGGTGTTGCTCAGGGTGTACTCATTGCGCAGCACCACATCATCTGACACGGGAGCCCGGTTGATATTCTGCATCCGGTAGTTGAAGTGGCTGTAGTAGCCGATCACCTTGCCGAACAGCTTAGGGGTGATGATCCGGTTATAGCGCAGGGTAGCCGTAGTGTTGGACCAGTCCAGAGCGGTCCGGTCCAGGTCACCCCGGCTGGATTGTTCATTGGTGCTGAAATTATCCTTGTTATTGTACAGGCTCAGGTGCAGCTGGTCCTTGGTGCTGATCCGGTAGTTGAGCTTGGCGTTGACATCGTAGAACCACAGGCTGGTAAACTCATCAACGGCTTTACCCGACCACTGCTTAATGTACCGGGGTAGAAAAAGCAGAGAAGTATTCATCTGGCGGGCCGCCAGCATGTAGGAAGCTTTGTTGGATTTGATAGGGCCTTCCAGTAGTACGCGGGAGCTCAGCAGGCCCACCGACAGCTCCTGGCTGTGCTTCTGATAATTACCATCTTTCATGGTAATATCTACTACTGACGAGGCCCGGCCACCGTAACGGGCGGGAAAGCCGCCTTTGTAGAGGTCAATGTTTTTGATGGCATCGGGGTTGAACACCGACAGAAAGCCAAAGACGTGGGAAGGATTGTAGAGCGGAGCCTCGTCCAGCAGCATCAGGTTCTGATCGGGACTTCCGCCGCGAACGTACAGGCCGGAGCTTCCTTCCTGTCCCACCATCACGCCGGGTGTATACGACAGCGCCTTCATCAGATCTGCTTCCCCAAATAGCATCGGTAATTTTTTCAGGATTGGAATGGGGATGGAGAACCTGCCGTTTATAAAACCAGGTGCCCGGTTTTCTTTCACAACTACTTCATTGAGCTGTGCCCCAGAAAGCTCCACGGTCAGTAAGGTATCCTTTTCCAGATCCAGACTGAGCAGTTGAGACTGGTAGCCCACATAGCTAACCTGAATAGTAGTAGCTCCCGAAGGTACGCTGAGGCTGAAATAGCCATACTGGTTGGTGGTGGTACCTAGCTGATGGGTTTTGGCATGAACCGAAGCACCCACCAGACCTTCGCCACTGCCAGCTTCGAGTACTTTGCCTGAAATGGTAACGGTGCGCGATTGGGCCTGGGCTTGAATGAAACTAAGGAAAAAGAATATTGGTAGGAGGTACTTCATAGAGAGGTGCATAAGTGGACAGTTCAGGTTGAGGATGCCTCCTCGGCTGCTATCGTTGCAACACTACCTTCCATTTAAGCTTTTTTAACATTTGATTACGGGAGCAGGCAGTGTTGCGTTATCGCTTCTGTTGATACCTACTTTGCCGCTCACTTCATCTAAATAGGCCTTCTTACAGAAAGTGAAAGTTTAGTAGAGTCGATACCTGAGGCCCATTATTACACTGGTACCAGTAGCACCTGTCTGGGAAGAAAATCTATAGGTGGTCCCCACGTGTCTTCTACTACCTGGCCTTCCCGCAGAAGCACTGTAGCTGGCCCAAATAATCGCTTAGCGGCCACTGTAAGTCCCAATTTTCTCAGGAAGAACCAGTTCAGTTCCATGCCTACCTCTCCCGTTACAAAACTAGACTTCTTTGTATGAGTCGCCGTTATAGTGTAGGTGAGCATTGAGCCATCAGGTAAACCTAATCCCCCCTGTCCACGCATGGGACCGGCAAAAGAGATACCATCTTTTCTGTACCAACTATAACCTACGCCCAAGGTACCCAGCACGCTAATCTTTTTGGAAGGACGCCACACCATCACCTTTCCGGTCACTGGTATATGCATGTAGCTGATGCGTAGCCCTTCCCCGAAGCCAGAACCTGCCGGGGCTCCAAAGGAGTTGTGGAGGTCAAATCGGTACGAATTATAAACTCCCAACCCTTTTAGTCCCATTTCTACTTCCCACTTATCCCGGTAGTTGAAACCGGCAATCAGGCCTGCTTTGGCGTTCAGGCCGTATGGGGCTGGCGAAAAGAACTCACCTCCTGCCAGATGGGAGCGCACACGGAAGGAACTGGCTTCTACCCTGACATAGTAGTGGCTTTTTGTTCGGCCATAGATGAGGCTGGAATCAGGCTTCGGCCTGGGGAGTGATGGGGCGTAGTACTCATCCTGAGCATGTACCATACCAACAGATACTACTATCAGAAACACCAACAGTAGATTACAGAATGAAGTATTTGACATCAATAGTTTAAGTTAGTGGTAGTAGTGACCACATGTTGTTTTATATAGAAGAGGGGCACTTTTCTGGTTATACGTGCAGGCAAGCTAGAAGCTAACAGCAGCTTCGAAATATGTAACGTCCTGTCATAGTTTCCAAACTGCCAGAAACGGCTTATCGTCGGGTATAGTTAATTCATCTTAACCTAGGTTAGCATCTAAAACTGATAACCTACATTCAAGCCTATGTTAGCTACCGTTCCGCCACTTGTATAATTCTGGAAGGATGCTCTTATTCCAGTACTCCACCCGCGGTCAAGAGTTACTTCGCCTTCAAGTACTACGGTATACCCCACTGCCCAATAGTTCATAGGACGCGTATAATTCAAATCAATGGCATAAGTAGCCTGATCAGTGGGATGTTCCGGAATTGGGCCGACGAGAGAATACCCATGGGAAGTTGGCAATGAACTGGATGTATAGCGTAATGAAGGACCAATACCTAGTCGAATCTTGCTCCGATCAAACCACATAGGTGATACAAAAAAGTTAGGGTCAAGAGAGATAGAAGCCTTGGTGAATCGTGCATATCCCTCATCTCTGGAACCATACCCTACGTGCAGGGATGGTGCAAAGGTTACATAGGGGTTAAGGCTTTGATTATATTCATTGTAGTAGTTAAACCCTACCATATCACCGGTACCAAATAGTACATAGGATACACCTGCTTTGACACTATGGCGGGTACCCATCTGACAAATACCCCAGTAGCTGTTGAATAATAGAGCAAGAACAAGGAATAGCTTCTTCATGAAGTAGATTTTGTTGGTGATAAAGGGTTAATAATAATGTGGCAATACGGGATATAAATGCTCTATCAAAACCGGCACACCAGCTGTGTCTGGAGGCTGTATTGGAAGGTACGTGCACCTATCCAATTTTTTGCTTCATAAGTAAATACTGGCTGTATAATGAGCGACAGGTGTTCGTTAAGCTGGTACTTCAAACCAGCACCCAGGAATAATCTTATACGCACTGACTGCACTCTACTACCAAAGTTAACCCCTACTTCTTCACCTGGAACGCCGTAGTTCCAATACTTCCAATTGTGAAGTTGAGTACCTGCAGAAAAATAGGGAGACAGTCGCTTTTGGTTAGTTTGATAGTTTAACAAGATGGGGATAGAGAAATAATGGGACTGGGAAATAAAGTTGGATTCTTTACGTGAATCGTCAGTCCACTCTAGCAATAGACCAGATGAGGCAGACCACCGGTCAGAAAAATGATAATGGAGCATAGCGCCCAGGGGTAAGCTAGTATGATGACTACGATAGCGCCCTCCCTGGTCGTTGTAAGAAGAAGTCTTAATATAACTCGGAGCCAGTAGGGCAGACATTGACAATTTACTCTGTGCCCTGGCAGTGGGCAAACCTATCGCCAGCCAGCACATTAATGCACAAATAACTCCAAACCTTTTCCACACGGTATTACCAAATGCTTTCATAGTTTTGACTTTACGGGAAAAAGGTGGTACGAGAGCTGCGCCTGAAAACTCAGCTGACGCTTAGCAGGGAATGAAGGATACTCTTCTTTTTCATGTCGATCTGATCCCAATACAAGAGTTGGTTGGGCTATAACAGTCAGCCTGGGACTTAGCTGATAGGAAACACCCGCTCCGAGCATGGTCTTAGCGGCCATACGCGACTTATATAATCCTGTTTCTTTGGAGAGTATCACCCCTCCGGAAAAATAAGGAGACACTTTTCTTGAGGAAGGACGCATATTGAGCAGAAGCGGAATATTCATATATTCTTCCTGGGATCGAAAGAAATTAAAAAAGTCACCATACTGACCCTTTACTTTGCCCCACTGGTACCAGTACCCCGTAGTAAGCGACCAAACCGGAGTGAAGTGGTAGTTGATGTTAGCTCCAATAGTAAGGCCGGTACCATACTTGAACAGAAGATAGTTCTGCTTTTGTGAATCTGAATAAGAAGAAAAGGGAGCTACGGTAGGAGCTATCGATAGCTTGCTTTGCGCCCAGACACTATTGAAAAGGGAACTGGTAAAACTGGTAAAGAACAGAAATAGTACGGGCCAATGGCGTAGAGATAGCATTTGAAGAAACTCTGGTTGTTCTCATAAAAGCACAAGAACCAACTTTTTGTCACTCCCGCCAACTATTTTATTCAAAACTTATTTAACGGTTTCCGATGAGCGTAGCTGGTAAAAAAGCAGGCTCCCAGTCTATTCAATACCGGGAGCCTGAGTACTTCTAAGAGATCCTTAGAGACCTGCGTCATCTGAGACGCCCTGCGCGAGAGCAGTCCAGTCGAGGTGGTCGCGGCCTTTGGCTCGGGCCGAGATGAGCCGGTCGCGTAGCATGCTCGCCAGGGGCATAGGTGACTGTACCTCCGACGCTGTTTCGAGTACCAGGTTGAGGTCTTTCAGACCCAGCGGCAGCTTAAAGCCTACGGGTTCGTAAGTATTCTTAGCGATCATGCGGCCGTAGTTCTGGAAGATAGGCGCCGCAAAGAGCGTCTGCGTAAACATCTCATAAATGGCCTGCCGGGCTATCCCACTCTTTTCGGCCATGGTAAAGGCCTCGGCCATCATCTCCATACTGGCGGCAATCATGTAGTTACCGGCGAGCTTGACCACATTGGCCGCCCCTACCTCATCGCCAAAGTCAAACAGGCCCTTTACCAGCGGCTGTACCACGGCTTGGGCCCGCTCCCTGGCCGCTGCTTCACCCGAAAGGCACAGATTACCTACCCGGGCGGACACCGCGTCGGGACGGGCAAAAATGGGAGCCGCTATGTAGGCTACGCCGTACTGGGCATGCTGGTCCGCGAGGCGGCGGGCAGTAGCCGGGGCGATGGTACTCATAGAAATATGCAGACCGCCTTCACCCAATCGTTCCAGTACTTCCTTACTGAAAGTGGCTTCCACCGCGGCATCGTCAGCGAGTACAGATATTACTACTCCGCCGGGTGTTACAGCCTCTTCGGGACTATCGGCTTCTGTGGCTCCCTGATCCAGCAGCGACTGAGCTTTTCCTTTAGTACGGTTCCATACGGTGAGTTCGTGGCCGTCCTGAATAAGGTTGGCGGCGATAGGCGTACCCAGGGTTCCTAGCCCCATAAAGGCAATTTTTTCGGACATGGATTTTAGCTATTAGTGGTTAGCAGGTCGTATTTAATTTCTGGATTTCGCTGACCGGTTCCACGGTTTTGAACCGTGGAACCGGTATTAGTAGTACCTATGGTACTGTGCAGAACTGTACCATAGGTATCAGTATGACGTCCTACACCTGTATCACCCCTACATTAAAGGGTCGGGTAATAGGGGCGTGATTAGCGGCTTCGATACCCATGGATATTACCTTCCTTGATTCGACGGGATCAATGATACCATCTACCCACAGGCGGGCGGCGGCGTAGTAGGGCGATAGTTCCCGGTTATAGCGGTCAGTGATTTCTTTCAGTAGCTCCTGCTCGGCTTCGGGAGTTATTACTTCTCCCTTAGCTTTGAGCGAGGCCGTTTCGATCTGTAGCAGCGTCTTGGCCGCCGAGGCCCCACTCATCACCGCCATCTGGGCAGTAGGCCAGGCGTAGATCAGGCGCGGGTCGTAGGCCTTGCCGCACATGGCGTAGTTACCGGCTCCGTACGAGTTGCCTACAATGAAAGCAAACTTGGGTACTACCGAATTAGCTACCGCATTGACCATCTTGGCTCCGTCCTTGATGATGCCCCCCTGCTCGGCCCGGCTGCCTACCATAAAGCCCGATACATCGTGGAAGAACAGTAGCGGTATCTTTTTCTGATTACAGTTCATGATAAAGCGGGTGGCCTTGTCGGCCGAGTCAGCGTAGATCACGCCTCCCATCTGCATCTCGCCTTTACCCGATTTTACCATCTTGCGCTGATTGGCTACAATACCTACCGCCCAGCCGTCTACCCGAGCGTAGGCACAGAGGATCGTCTTGCCGTAGTCGGGCTTGTACTCATCCAGCTCGCCCCTGTCCACGATGCACTCCAGTATATGGCGCATGTCGTAGGGCTTCATACGGTCAGCAGGAAGCAGGTCATAGAGTTCCTCCGGCTTTCGTGCGGAAGCTACCGGCTCCTTCCGGTCAAATCCTGCCTTGTCCGAATGTCCCAGCTTGTCCATGTGCCTCCTGATAGCGTCGAGGCAGCTCTGGTCGTCGGGGTACTTGTTGTCGGTCACGCCTGATATTTCACAGTGCATGGTAGCGCCCCCCAGAGTTTCGGCGTCCACATCTTCACCAATGGATGATTTCACCAGATACGGCCCCGCCAGGAATACCGAGCCGGTACCTTCCACGATCAGTGCCTCGTCGGACATGATGGGCAGGTAGGCCCCACCGGCCACGCAGCTACCCATAATGGCAGAGATCTGGACGATACCCATGGCTGACATCTGCGCGTTGTTCCGGAAGATGCGTCCGAAGTGTTCCTTATCCGCAAATACTTCCGACTGCATGGGCAGGTACACGCCAGCGCTATCCACGAGGTAGATGATGGGCAGGCGGTTTTCCATGGCTATCTCCTGCGCCCGCAGGTTTTTCTTGGCCGCGATGGGAAACCAGGCTCCGGCCTTGACGGTAGCATCGTTGGCTACTATCACACAGGGCCGGCCCGACACGTAGCCTATACCCACCACTACCCCACCCGAGGGGCAGCCGCCTTCGGCTTCGTACATGCCATCCCCCACAAAGGCCCCTACTTCCAGCAACTCTGAGTTGGGGTCGATGAGGTACTGGATGCGCTCGCGGGCGGTCAGCTTTCCTTTCTTATGCTGAGCTTCGATCTTTTTGGGTCCTCCTCCCAGCTTGACGGTTTCGTAGCGTTGTTTAAGTTCTTCGAGTAGTTGATGAATAGTATCCTGAGTAGTCATTGGGCTTGATGAAGTGTATTTTGGAACAAATGGAATAGTCGGGTAGCCCCTGATGTTGCCACCCGTGAATATATTATAAAACCATATCCTTTTCCATTGTTCTAAAATAAAGAAGACGTCCGGCTCTCGCCAGACGTCTTCCTGTTGTATCTATCAGCTATGTCAGCCCCGGTTATTGTGCCGGTTCGGGATCCAGCGACTTTATTCTGACGGTAGTATCTATGGCTACTTCGGCAGTACCTTTATCCTTCTTCCCGAATACCGAGAAATGAATGTAACGACTAGGATTCTCCCGCAGATTGGTCATCAGCTTATTCATGCTGAGCAGGGTGTAGTTCAGGTTATTGTAGAGGGCCTCATCATTAGCCAGCTTGCCCAACGTACCATCTCCGGACTTGATCTCTGTCAGAATGCCCTTCATCTCAGTAATAGTCTGACGGGTGGCAGCGAGGGTTTCACCCAATCGGAGGGCATTCAGCGAGTCAGCAAACGTGTTGGTCTTAGCCAATATCGGTTTTAGCTGCTTTTCAGTCTGGACCAGCGAATTCGTCAACTGATTGAGGTTAGCCGTCAGAGCCGCGATATTGGCGCGGTTATCTTCCAGGGTACCTTTTAGTACCTGACCAGTTTGATCGTAGTTACGAAGTACCTGATTGAGAATAGTACCGGTTTCGCGGAACCCCAGGGCTACCACGTTCAGATGAGCCATAAGTGAGTCGGCCTGATCGATTACCGGCAGGGCCTTCTCCTGTAGTAAAGATGAGATACCGGCCTCCTTCTTACCTACCAGCGTATCCTGGCCATTAAGCACCGGACCGGTTGAAGCCATATCCAGCCGGATGACCTTACCTCCCAGCAGACCTCCATCGTCAAGTACCGCTACAGTACCCTGATGTACCTGTATGTCTTTGTTAACATCGAGAGTCACCAGCAGGTGGTTACCTCTATTCTGCATGATAGTAATCTCACTCACGCGCCCTATTGATAAACCGTTAAGTAATACAGGGTTAGATGCTGTAAGACCATCTATATTATCATAAACAACGTAGTATTTGTTAGTGCGGGAAAAGAGATCAGAACCTTTTAAAAAATTAAAGCCGAAGTACAGCATCGTCATAGTAACGACAGCCAGTAATCCGACTTTTGCTTCCTTTGATATTTTCATGGACTAGTAGTGATGACAGAACTAATTGCTATTTTCGCTACGAAAATACAATTAATATCGTTCCATCTCACGCTTGTATTGTTTAAAAGCGGTGTAAAGCGATTCGGCTACCTCGTCCTGTCCCCGATCCGAATTCAGATAAGACTCTTCGGTAGGGTTGCTCAGGAAGCCGGTCTCTACCAGTACACTAGGCATGGTCGTACGCCACAGTACCAGAAAGCCTGCCTGCTTCACTCCCCGGCTGGAACGCTGGGTAATGGTCTTGAACTGATGCTCTACGTGATCAGCATAACGTAAGCTGCTGGTCAGGAACGCGCTCTGGTAATTGGCCAGCATGATATGCGCCAGCGGCGAGTCAGGATCAAATCCTTTGTACTTCTGTTTGTAGTTATTTTCCTGAAGGATAACGGAGTTTTCCCGCTTGGCTACTTCCAGGTTACCTTCGGTCTTGTGAAGACCCATTACGTAGGTTTCGGTCCCCCTAACCCGGCTGGAACCAGGAGCGTAGTTGCAGTGAATAGAAACAAAGAGATCAGCCCGGTTACGGTTGGCGTAGGCGGAGCGGTCAGCCAGGTCCACAAAAACATCCGATGTACGGGTATAAAGTACTTTCACCTCCGGCATTTCTGCCTTAATTTTACGGCCCAGAGCCAGAGCTATTTTGAGGGTAGTACGTGACTCGCGAGCCACCCGTCCGCGGGTGCCGATGTCGTGGCCTCCATGTCCGGCATCAATAACAACTACGTCAATTTTCCGCGGGTCGTTCTCTGGTTCGGGTTCTTCTTGAAAAGCAAAGGCTACACTCAACATCAAACAACCTGCTGCGCCTACGATTTTAAGAACTTTTAACATTAAATTTAGGGTTGGTGCGTTACTTGAAAGAGATTTCTCTGCTAATTTTGGCTTCTTATTGCAAAAATAATCTAATTGTACAACTGAAAAAACAAGCTATTATTATATGGCTGGGCCTATTCGTGGTTCTGCTAGTGGGACAGGCTAATGCCCAGCAGCGGAAAACGCGTCTACCAGGTCTACTCCGTCAGCCCCAGTCCACTCGCCCGGTTACAAACCCGGCGGACGGCACAGTTGTACCCGGAACGGCGGTTCCCGGAACGGCAGTTCCCGGTATTAGTGTACCCCGACTCGACACCATTCCTGCGGATACCAGCCAGGCGGGAGCGGGCTTAGCCGTTACAACTGACTCCACCCAGACCGATACTCTGGCTTCACAAAGCGACCTGCAGTCGGTAGTAGAGTATGCCGCCGAAGACTCTACCATTATGGATGTAGACGGCAAGCAGGTGCACTTGTATGGTAATGCCCAAGTTACGTACGGGACCATAAAATTGCAAGCGAATTATATAAGGCTTAACTGGGTAACGAACGAAGTGTTTGCAAAAGGTACTTATGACTCTACGACTAAGAAGGCAGTCGGGGAACCTATATTCCAGGATGGACCGGAGACCTACAACAGCCGTGAGCTACGGTATAACTTCAAGACCAAGAAAGGATTTATTCGAGAGATAGTGACCCAGCAGGGCGAAGGAAACATACGCGGAGACCGAGTCAAGCGGGACAACGTAGGGAACCTGTATATCAGAGGATCTATCTATACTACCTGTACCCTGGCGGAGCCGCACTTCCACATCAATGCGCCCAAGCTCAAAGTAATTGAGAACAAGCAGGTCGTGTCGGGGCCATTTAACTTGGTCATAGCTGATGTACCCTTACCAATAGGCCTTCCCTTTGGCTTTTTTCCCTTCCCCAAAAAGAAAGAAATAGGTACTTCAGGAATCTTATTTCCGCAGTATGGTGAGGAGCCCAACGGGCGTGGTTTCTACCTGCGCGACGGGGGCTACTACTTTGCCATCAGCAAATACGTCAATGCCGCCATTACCGGGCAGATCTATTCTACCGGTAGCTGGGGAGCCGGTATAGCCTCTACGTACGCTATGCGCTACCGCTACAATGGTAACTTCGCGTTCCGATTTAACCGCAACCGCTCCGGCGACGAGATCGACCGGATACTAAGAGTACCCGGCCGTAATGACTTCAGCCTGCTGTGGTCGCATGCGCCAGTCCCCCGGGGTAATTCTACCTTCTCGGCCAACGTCAACATCACGAGCAACAGCTTCAACCAGTTCAATGCCATCGAGACGCAGCGGTATATATCTAACATCGCTACTTCATCGGTACAGTATAACCGTACTTTCGGACAATACGCCCGGGCCGGAGCCAGTGTGCGTGTCAACCAGAACTTCGGCCAGTACAGCCAGCAAACCGGACGACGTGAAGGTGGTAGAACAGCCGTATCGTCCGACTTCAACTTTGGCATCAACCAGATCGCCCCCTTCGCCCTTAACGGCGGTACCGGGCGCTGGTACGAGAGTTTCCGACTGGGTATGGAATTTACTGGTAACTACACCGTATCCAATGCCCTTACTCCCATTGATACTTCATTCTCCCGGCTTGGATTTATCATTGCTAATCCGGTAGATACGTCACGAATCAAAAGTGGTGACGTGGTTATCCCGTTTGAGTTTGCCAACCTGCCCACCATGCTCCGCGATGCGCAGTTCGCGGGCCGGTACTCACTCCCTATCTCGCTGCCTAACTTTAAGTTGCTGCGCTATATCAACTTTACTCCCAATATATCTTTACAGGGGGAGGTATTTACCAAGAAATACAACTACCAGTACCTGGGCAACAACCGGATCCGGATCGACACCGTCAATACCATCTCCACCGAATACACCTATGGGTTCGGAGCGGGAATGAACACCCGCTTTTATGGTACTTTCTTTGTACGGGGGCGCCGGCTGGAAGCCATCCGGCATACGGTAATTCCATCCCTCTCATTCAGCTATACGCCTGATTTCTCGACCAACAGCAGCTTTTATCAGCAGGTGACTATCAACGACATAGGCGACACCCGTCTGCTGTCGCGTTTCCGGGGGCTTGGAAGTGGTATCGGTGGGGGATCATCGCGTGCAGCGGGGGTGGTATCGTACAGCCTCAACAACTCCTTTGAGATGAAGTTACGATCCAAGAGTGATACGGCAGCTTCCCAATTCGAGAAGGTATCTCTGCTGGACAACCTTAGTATAGGAGGGTCCTATAACATGCTGGCTGACTCACTTAACCTATCCAACATCAACGTTAACGCCAACGCCCGGATCGGACAGAACCTGAACCTGAACTTCAACATGAACTTTGATCCCTACGCGTATATACCTGATACACGCGGATCATTTACCAGCGCGACAGGAATCAAGATCAATGAATTTGCCATCACCAGAGGACAAGGGCTCGCCCGACTCCAGAACCTGAACCTGGCTCTGGGCACCAGTTTCTCACCAAAGAAGGGGAACAACAAGACCCAGCCCACTCCGACCGGGGTAAACAATATCACTACTCCTCCTAATAATCCTTTGGTAACAGAGGAGCAAATGGAGTTTATAGAACGGCACCCGGATCTGTACGTGGACTTTAATATTCCCTGGAACGTGACGCTGAACTATAACTTCGGCCTGTCACGCATAGGCTTACAACAGCCCAGCCTCATACAGACCGTCAACGTGACGGGTGACCTGAGCCTGACGCCCAAGTGGAAACTAAGCGTTCAGTCCGGTTTTGACTTTGTGGCTTTCAGGCCATCCATTACTACTCTTTCGCTCTACCGCGACCTGCACTGCTGGGACATGAGCTTCAACTGGACTCCTTTTGCCGGTAGCCAGTTCCGGGCTAGTAACTACAACTTTACGCTGAAAGCTAAGTCATCGATCCTGCAGGATCTTAAACTATCCCGCCGCCGCTCCTTCTACGACCGGGGTGGTTATTAAGAGCAGCCATCTACTGGCCCCGCCTATACACCACAAGAGCGGCCTCCCCGTCTGGGGAGGCCGCTCTTGTGGTGTAATACTATATAATCAGAAAGATTACTTCTTGGTCGATGCTTTGGCAGCCTGATCTTTCGAAACTACCTCACCTTTCAGGAACAGCGTAATGCTTGGTGACTCGGAGTTGCTAAATACAGTTACCGACTTATTAAAGGTACCCATAGCAGCGGCATTATACGTAGCCTTGATCGAACCAGTCTTACCGGGTAGTACAGGATCTTTGGTATAGCTGGGAGTAGTACAGCCACATGAGGCACTTACGTTAGAGATAACAATCGGATCAGTACCTGAGTTGGTGAAAGTAAACTCATGGGTAACAGGCTTACCCTGCTCTATTTTACCAAAGCTATGCGTTTCTTCCTTAAACTTCATTACCCCTTTCTGCGCATAACTGAAGGTTGCTACTGATAACAACACTACCAAAACTGAAAAAAACTTTTTCATGATACCCTCAAAATTTAGTTGTGAAAAATTTGTTTGCTAAGACAACACTTGGTTAGTATACAAAAGGTTTGCCAAACTTTTGACTATTCAGGCTCTTCTCCAACAAAGAAACATAAGAATTCGTTTTTTTGAAAGGAGAAGGATTTTAATTTATTTTTGACGTAAAACGTTCAAAGCTGTATATTACTTACACAATTATCGAACGTGCTGTTACCGGAAATGCTATGCTTATAAACGATATTTTGCCCAAAAATAGTGTACTTAGTCAGGAGAAGATCCTTGAAGACTATCGCATGGCCTGCGAGAGCCGACAGGTAAGCTTACTGGGGCGTAAAGATGTGATGGGCGGCCGGGCAAAATTCGGAATATTTGGTGATGGTAAGGAGGTAGCACAGGTAGCGATGGCACGTGCTTTCCGGCTGGGTGATTTTCGCTCGGGCTACTACCGTGACCAGACTGTTGAAGCGGCTCTGGGTAATCTGACGTGGCAGCAGTTTTTTGCTCAGTTATACGCGCACGCTGATATAGCTCACGATCCCCATACGGGTGGGCGCTCTATGAATGGCCACTATGCTACCCGCTGGCTTGACGCGGATGGACACTGGCGCGACCAGACCCAGCTCTATAACTCCGTATGTGATATCTCACCAACGGCCGGACAGGTTCCGCGCTCTCTTGGACTGGCTTATGCCTCCAAATTATACAGGCTCAACGAAGCACTGCATCAGCTCAGTACCTTTTCAAAACAGGGAAATGAGATTGTATTCGGCGCTATCGGTGATGCCTCTACCTCGCAGGGGATGTTCTGGGAAACTATGAATGCGGCCGGCGTCTTACAGGTGCCGCTTCTGATGTCGGTATGGGATGATGGCTACGGTATATCCGTCCCCATCGAGTACCAGACGACCAAGGGTAGTATATCCAAAGCCCTGGCCGGCCTGCAGCGCACCGAAGACGAAGCCGGTATTGAGATATTTACTGTGAAGGGGTGGGATTACCCTGCTCTTATTGAAACCTACCAGAAGGCTGCCGCCCTGTGCCGAACCGAACAGGTACCTGTACTGGTACACGTGCAGGAGCTTACTCAGCCGCAGGGGCACTCTTCATCCGGCTCCCATGAGCGCTACAAAAACAAAGAGCGCCTGAAGTGGGAAGCTGACCATGACTGCAACCCACGGTTCAGAGAGTGGATACTCGAGAATGGCTACGCTACCGAAGAGGAAGTAAATGCCATCGAAAAAGAAGCGAAAGAAACAGCCCGCGATAGCCGCAACAAAGCCTGGAAAGCGTTTCGTCACGACATCGAGGAGGAACAGCGCCAGGTAGTAAGTCTACTCGAAAAGGTTTCGCAGGAGGTATCCAACGGACAGGCGATACAGGAGCTGACTACTGAGCTACGCAAAACCTATCAGCCCCTGAGACGGGACAGTGTATCTACCGTACGCAAGGCCTTACGTATATTGGCTACGGATGCTCCGGAAGTGCGGCGTCCGCTGCAGGACTGGCTACATCAGGAACTGGAAAACAATGCAAAGCGGTACAGTCATAACCTGTACAGCCAATCGGATGAATCACCCCTGAAGGTAGAGGCAGTCTCGCCTACCTACGAAGAAGCCAGCCCTATGCTGGACGGACGTGACATTATCCGCTCCTACTTCGACGCACTTTTTACTAGGGACCCTCGTGTGGTGGCTCTAGGAGAGGATGTAGGGCATATAGGTGATGTGAACCAGGGAATGGCTGGCTTACAGGAAAAATTCGGTGAGATTCGTATTTCTGATACGGGTATTCGTGAAACGACTATTATCGGTCAGGGTATAGGCATGGCCATGCGTGGCCTTCGCCCCATCGTGGAGATCCAGTACTTCGACTATATATTCTACGCGCTGGCTACCCTTACCGACGACCTGGCTACCCTGCGCTACCGTACAGCAGGCGGCCAGAAAGCACCGGTAATCGTGCGGTCGCGGGGCCACCGTCTGGAGGGGATATGGCACTCGGGTTCACAACTGGCTGCTATGCTCGGAAGCCTCCGTGGCATGCATGTACTGGTACCCCGTAACTTTACTCAGGCGGCTGGCTTATATAATACCCTGATCAAAGGCGATGATCCGGCTCTGGTAATAGAGCCGCTCAATGGCTACCGCCTCAAGGAGCGTCTGCCTTCCAACATTGGAGAGTTGTGCCTGCCCCTGGGTGAGCCCGAAGTACTGCATGAAGGTACTGACGTCACTGTCGTAACCTATGGCTCAATGTGTCGTATTGTACTGGAAGCAGCCGTACAACTCGAGCAGATGGGTATTAGTGTAGAAGTAATAGATGTGCAATCGCTCCTGCCTTTTGACATCAACCATCGCATTGTAGACTCAATCCGGAAGACCAATCGGGTCTTGTTTGCGGATGAGGATGTACCAGGTGGTGCATCGGCTTATATGATGCAGCAGGTAGTGGAGAGACAGAATGCTTATCGCTGGCTTGACTCTGCTCCACAGACCTTGTCGGCCAAGCCACACCGCCCTGCTTACGGTTCCGATGGAGACTACTTCTCGAAGCCCAACGTAGATGACGTATTTGAGGCGGTTTATGCCATCATGCACGAAGCAGAACCACAGCGTTTTCCTTCTTTGTACTGATCCGGGGGCGTATGTACCGAGCTTTTGGTAAAAGGTTAATAGATGTTACGGCGGCGGCGGCAGGACTAATGGTCCTGTCGCCGCTTCTTCTTATACTCACCCTACTCCTCTGGTTTGCCAACGGTGGCTTCCCCTTCTTCCGCCAGCTACGACCCGGTCTGCACGAAAGGGTATTCACGCTGGTCAAGTTCAAGACCATGAATGATCGCCGCGATGCCAGCGGCCAGCTACTCCCCGACAGCGAACGGCTGACTCCCGTAGGGCGGTTTGTTCGCAAAACCTCCCTCGACGAACTCCCTCAGCTCTGGAATGTACTCCGGGGCGACATGAGTCTGATCGGCCCGCGTCCGCTGTTGGTCGAGTACCTGCCCCTGTACAACGAGCAGCAGCAGCGCCGCCACCAGGTACGTCCGGGCATCACCGGCTGGGCCCAGGTCAATGGTCGTAACACCATCAGCTGGACGCAGAAGTTTGCGTATGACGTGTGGTATGTAGATAATCTGTCACTCGGGCTGGATCTGAAAATCCTTCTCCTGACCATCTGGAAAACCATTCGCCGCGAAGGCATCAGCTCCGCTACCTCCGTTACGATGGAGAAGTTTGAGGGCAATGGATGAAAAGAATTCTGAATTTTTGAATGATGAATGCTGCGTTTTTTAGTTATTACTACTAGAAAGAGGCAAGTGTGTGTAGAATACATCTATAACTCAGAATTCACTAATTCATAATTCTAACCCTATGCTACTGTACGGTGCCAGCGGCCATGCCAAAGTAATAGCCTCCTGCCTCCACTCCAACGGACGGACAGTTAAAGCTGTTTTTGACGATGATCCGGCTAAGAAATTGCTGGGTAACATTCCAGTGGTAGGTCCTTATAATCCCTCGTATGAGCACGAAAGAGCCATTATTGTCGCTATCGGCTATAATGATGTTCGCCGCAGGATAGCTCAGCAGGTTCAGCACCCGTTTGGAAGGGCTGTTCATTCGTCGGCTCTGGTAGATCCCAGTGTCAGGGCAGGTGAAGGTACAGTCATCCTGCACCGGGCTACGGTACAGGCTGATACCACCATAGGCCGTCATGTCATTATCAATACTGCCGCTTCTGTTGACCACGACTGCCGTATAGCTGACTTTGTACACATAGCACCGGGGACTATCCTGTGTGGAAATGTACAGGTGGGCGAAGGTACCCTGATAGGAGCAGGTACCGTGGTAGCACCTAACCTGACCATTGGCCGGGGCTGTAAAATAGGTGCCGGAACTGTAGTAGTCAAAGATGTACCTGATGGTGCCATCGTACGGGGTAATCCGGGTAAAGTGGTAGAGGTGGTGGATGAGTGGTAGTACTTTCCGAAAGCTTCTTTGATTCATATACACCTTACCATTAGCACATTACATAATGCCTCAGGATAAGATATGGCTGTCGTCGCCTCACCTCAGCGGAAACGAATTCAAATACGTACAGGAAGCTTTTGACACCAACTGGGTTGCCCCACTGGGACCTAACGTGAATGCCTTTGAGGACGAACTAGCCAGTTATGTGGGCACCGCTCACGCGGCGGCCCTGTCGTCGGGAACTGCGGCTCTGCACCTGGCGCTGGTGATGCTTGGGGTAGGTCCGGGTGATCTGGTGCTGTGCCAGTCTTTTACTTTCGCGGCCAGTGCCAACCCGATCATGTACCAGGGAGCCACGCCTGTATTTATAGATAGCGAACCTACTACCTGGAATATTTGTCCTGACGCACTCAAAACGGCTCTGGAAAAATATACTGCACGGGAGCAAAAGCCTAAGGCTGTGATCGGAGTACACCTGTACGGAATGCCCGCTCGACTGGACGAAGTACTGGCTGTCTGTGCTAAGTATGGAGTACCCTTTATAGAAGACGCGGCCGAAGCCCTGGGCTCCAGCTATCGGGGACAGAAGCTAGGTTCTTTTGGCTCTCTCAGCGTATTATCCTTCAACGGTAATAAGATCATTACTACCTCCGGTGGCGGCGCTTTGCTCTCTAATGATGAAGCACTGATCAACCAGGCTCGATTCCTGGCTACGCAGGCGCGTGATTCGGCTCCGCACTACCAGCACTCCCAGATCGGCTACAACTACCGGTTGAGCAATGTATGCGCGGGCATAGGGCGCGGACAACTGGAAGTACTGGACGAACGCGTAGCCCAACGCCGCTCTAACTATGACTACTACACACAGGTACTTTCTGACTTACCCGGTGTAACCTTTCAGCAGGAGCCCGCTGATTCTTTCTCCAATCGCTGGCTCAGCTGTATTACCATTGACCCGGCGTCATCCGGTGGTATCACCTGGGAAACTGTCAGGCTACGCCTGGAAGAGGAAAATATCGAGTCGCGGCCTCTCTGGAAGCCCATGCACCTGCAGCCCGTGTTTCAGAGTGCTCCTTATTGGGGTGGCCGGGTAGCGGAAGGGCTTTTTGAGCAGGGGCTATGCCTCCCCTCCGGCTCTAACCTTACTGATCACGATCGTAGTCGAATTGCAGAAATAATCAGAACTCTCTTTAAATGAAAAAAGCCCGGCCTTATGGCCGGGCTTTCCTATTTCTTTCAATGTTGTCTCTTTATTGAGCGGTTGTCAGGCTCTTCCCAATGCTAATGAGAGCTTCGGGAGACTGATAGCCGATTACTTTCTTGAGTACTTTACCATTGGAATCAATAAAGAACAACGTTGGGTAAGCTTCCAGCGGGAACAGACGTGACAACTGGGGACCTTCACCCTTCTCCATATCTACCTTCACATTTACGAAGTTCTTGTTGAACAGATCGCCTACATCCGGACGAGTAAATACATTTTTCTGGAGTAGCTTACAAGGTCCACACCAGCTGGCGTAGGCATCCAGAAAAATAATCTTCTTCTCTGCTTTCGCTTTCTTTACAACGGCTGCCCAGGCCGCTTCCGTAAATTGTATTCCTTCCTCAGCCGGCGCCTTGGTTGGTTTCTTATCACCCTCAGCCAACGCTGATGTAGCTACGATTAGTACTAGTCCCCACACCCACGCTACTCTCTGAAATGTTCTCATTAGATTTGGTTTTGTTAGATCCATGCTTACCAATAATTGTATAACGCCAGTGGCCCTGTATTTCGTTTCGTCCTTAGATAATTCTTCAGGGGCTATCTGACCGTTCGGGCTTTTGTACCACCAAATTATAAAATAAATTTTAATTGTGCCATTAGCCTCCTTCTATCCCCCCTTACAATGAGGCTATTCGGTGTTAGGGCAAAAATGGTGTACCTTTGCCCCCTACTAACCAGGTGAACCATGAAGATTAAAGAAGCGAAATTTATAACAAGTAATACTGACTACCGCCTTTGCCCGGAGCCGGACAGGCCGGAGTATGCTTTTATCGGACGCTCCAACGTCGGTAAGTCTTCGCTGATCAACATGCTGACAGATCGCAAAAATCTGGCCAAAACATCCCAGCAGCCGGGTAAGACCCAACTGATCAACCATTTTATGATCAATGACTCCTGGTACCTGGTAGACTTACCCGGATACGGTTATGCTAAGGTGAGTAAGACGGATCGTGAAAGCTGGCAGCCGATGATTGACAACTATCTCCGCAACCGGCCCAACCTGGTATGTACCTTTGTGCTCATAGATAGTCGTCACGATCCGCAACGCGTTGACCTTGAATTTATGGAGAAATTGGGCGCCGATGGAGTTCCCTTCCATATAGTATTTACAAAGGTGGATAAGCTGAAAAAGAGTAATCAGGTAGCGGCGCACGTAGAAAGTTACAAACAAAAGCTCCTGGAAGTATGGGAAGAACTACCTCCGATATTTGTGACCTCATCCGAGAAGGGAGAGGGACGCGAAGTACTCCTCGAAACAATAGAAAACTATAATCTGGCGTTTGAAGAGGCAAGGTCCCGGTAGAGTTGTTTACCGCCTAATCTTTCTGTTATTTTGCGGACAGAAACCGGGCCTGATCCTGATTTCTAATACCAGTTTGCTTGCTATTATCTAGTCATCAATACGTAAATAAGTGTTAAAGAAGAATCTGTAGGTATGGATTTGTTAAAAGAGATTGCCAATATTTCAGGTAAAAGTGGCTTGTACCGTATTCTCAAACCCAGCCGCGCTGGTGTGATCGTTGAAGGCCTCAATGAGAAAAGAGAGAAAACGATGATCGGCCCCACGGCGCGGGTATCTGTGCTGAAAGATGTATCGGTATTTACCGAAGGTGCTGAGGACTCTGTACCCCTGGCCGATGTATTTATGCAGATCCGTGAGAAGCACGGTGAGGAAGTAGAAGTAAATACGAAGACTGCCTCTGACAAAGAACTCATCGAGTTTATGGATGATATACTGCCTGAGTTTGACCGCTCACGGGTGTATATTTCTGATATCAAGAAGATCATCAACTGGTACAACCTCCTGTCGCAGTACGCACCTGAGGCGTTCGAAACCTCTACAGAGGCCGCTACAGAAGAAGCCACTGAGGATACAGCCACTGAGGAAACAGCTACTGTGGACACAGCCGAGACAGAAGAGTCAGCGCCCGTAGAAGCTAGCGGCGAAGCCGAAGCTACCGAGACAAAAGGCACCAAGTCTAAGAAAAACAAAGCCTAATCAGCTATACCCGACCGGCCTGCGCCGAGCGATGGACTATAAGCGAACCCCGTCGGACCGACGGGGTTTTTGCTTTATCTTTACCGCATATTTTGAACAGACCCGTATGAACAGCTTATCTTCCTATATAGATCATACATTGTTGAGCCCCATAGCCAGTGAAACCGACGTGCGGAAACTCTGCGAAGAAGCCTGGATCCATCAGTTCAAGGCAGTATGCGTTGCTCCTACCTATGTAGGTTATACCAAAGATATGCTGGAGTTCTGTCCTGTTCGCATTGAGATAGCGACGGTCATAGGCTTTCCACTGGGCTACTCCACTACCGACACCAAAGTACGGGAGGCCCAAAACGCGCTACACGATGGTGCTACTGAATTGGATGTCGTTATTAACCTGTCGCAGTTCAAATCCATGGCGTACCTCAGCGTACGCGAAGAGTTGCGCCAGCTGACTACCCTCGCCCACGAGCAGGATGCACTGCTCAAGGTAATCATAGAAACAGCCTACCTGGACCTGTTTGAGCTGCATACTGCCTGCGAAATATGTGTCGAAGCCGGTGCTGATTTTGTCAAAACCTCCACCGGGTTCTCACCCAAAGGGGCCGAGCTGGAAACTGTGCGCCAGATGCGTTCCATTCTTCCTGCTCCTATGCAAATAAAGGCTTCGGGAGGTATCCGTACCCGAGAGCAGGCTCTAGCCTTCATTGAAGCAGGAGCCGATCGTATTGGTACCTCAGCCGGAGTAGCCATCGTATCCGAAGCATGAGGCCCAGAGTTCTGCTACTAAGTACTGTACATCCGCCTACTGATCCACGCATTGTCTACAAAATAGCTCCGGCCCTTGCCAGTACGTATGAGGTGTATTGTGCGCTACCTAATGCCACGGCTTCCTCCGTACTGGGAAGGCAAGTCTGTATGATCCGGCTTCCCTTTTACAGCCGGTTGCTCTTCCGGCTGCTTCTCTGCCACCCTGTACTACTCTGGAAGTGCCTGAGGCTGCGTCCACAGGTAGTACATATATTTGTCCCCGAGCTGATACCTATAGCTTTTCTTTTCAGGTGGCTGGGCGCTGAGGTAATCTATGAAGTGCAGGAAAACCTGTACAAGAAGTTTTCGCTCAAGCGCTACAACAATGAGCCCCTGTTTCAGCAGATTTTCCGTTGGTTTGACCACCAGGCCAGGCGCCACTTCCGATGTGTCCTGACTGAGCACGCGTACCTGGACGAATACCGGAATACAAGGTACCCTTCCACCGTTATTCACAACTACGTATCGCTCGCTTTCATAGATCAGTTCAAGGGAACGGCATCACCGGCGCCTGCTCAACCGACTTTCTTTTACAGCGGCGTCATATCTATGGAGCGATCCTTTGACACCCTGGTAGCGGCTTTTGCTAGATTAAAAAACATTTATCCCACATTCAGGGTACATCTGTTTGGACCGGTTCAGTTTGACTGGAAGGAGGCCTATTCGCTTCCTCACTTCGAATCAGTACAGCCGCACCTTACTTTCTACGGCTATACCGATTTGCGTATTGCTCTACCCTATGCTCATGGCGCCATAGCTGGTATAGCTCTGCTCAAACCCGTAGGCGACTACCCCGACTCCTACACTACCAAACTATTTGAATACATGGCGCTGGGGTTACCCGTTATTACATCGGACTTTCCTCTCTATCGGGAGGTGGTCGAGCGCACTCAGTGTGGGTTTTGTATTTCCCCCTTTGATGCAGATGCTTTAGCTGATGCTTTTAAGTGGCTGGTCGACCACCCGGAGGAGGCTTCCGCTATGGGTCAACGCGGTAGACAGGCTGTCGAAAAAAAATATAACTGGCAATCTGAAGAAACTGCTCTGCGGCAGCTTTATAGTACTCTTATACCTTCCAAATCTGTAACCGATATTTCCTAAAAGTAAATAGCCGCAACTATTATAATTATAATAAGTTATTATTTAATTGTTCAAATATACAATACCACGCCTTCTACGAAATATTTAACTTTCGGCCATATTTAGAAATGCCGCTTGTAAAGACATTTTCTTAACCATGTATATAAATAAAGTCAGCCATTATCTCCCATCGGAAGTAGTTGGCAATGAGTATTTTACAGAACTCAACAACCTATCCAGCGAATGGATCATCTCACGAACCGGAATTTGTGAACGTCGTAAAGCTGGCGAAGGTGAGAATACATCCACCATGGCTATTGAAGCTGTGAAGTCATTGCTTGAATCAAGTCCATACGGCACGGATGAAATAGATCTGATTGTAGGGGCTACTTATACTCCCTATGATACCATCGTATCGCTGGCTCACGCGGTGCAGCACTACGTTGGTATTGCTGATATTCCGGTAATATCGGTGTCGTCGGCCTGTTCGTCACTGCTTAACGCCATTGAGGTTGTACAGGGGTACTTTGCGCTGGGAAAAGCATCCAAAGCCATCGTAGTCGTATCAGACCATAATACAGCCTACAACAACGAACGTGATACCGTATCGGGACACCTGTGGGGAGACGGAGCTTCGGCTATGCTGATCTCCAAAGAGCGCCAGTCTGATTCGGATATGTACATTCAGGAGGTTGTTACGGGTGGTGCCGCTACCAGTGGTAAAGCGACGGAGGGAGTAGTACTACGCCCCAACGAGCGTGGTGTTATTATGCCGTATGGACGTGATGTATTCCAGTACGCCTGTATCTATATGCCGAAGGTAAGCCAGCAAGTACTGGACCGTTGTGGATTGACGATTGATGATGTTGATTACCTGATCCCCCACCAGGCCAACCACCGCATTAGCCTGAATGTCATAAATACGCTGGGCATTCCGGAAGAGAAACTGATCTCCAATATTCAGCGCTACGGCAATACCGGATGCGCCGGATGCGCCATTGCCTTGTCCGAAAACCAGGATCGCTTTAAGAAAGGAGATCGCATTGTGGTGACGGTATTCGGAGGTGGCTACTCTTTTGGAGCCATGCTTATAGAAGTATAATTAATACTAACTTATAGTTGATTTTGCAAGCAGGCTGCCCAGTAAGGGCAGCCTGCTTGCTAGTATATGTACCCTATCCTGAGGAGAGGTACTCAAATAGTACGCTTCAGAATGAAGCTGGTAAAGACCAATTGGTCCCCCCGCTTCAGTACCAGGTTTATCTCCTTTCCTTCCTTATGCTGCAGGGTCTTATTTATTTCTGTAAGTGATAGATTACTGGCCTGCGTGTCATTAATGAATACGATCTTATCGCCTTTCTGGATTCCGGCGTGGTACGCGGGTGAATCTTCCTTGACATGATCCACCTCATAGGAGGTATATTTGTCTCCTTTAGCTCTTAGCTCCATACCACTCATGTCATGCTCAAAGGTTTCCTTTAAGGCCTTTTTTATAGGTTTCAGGACGACATATTGGTCACGATAATGGAAGGTAACTACAAAGCGGCGAAGCAGTTCTCCACCAATATTTCCCTGTCGTCCGCTCATGGAGTTGATCTTGGAACCAAACGAAGACTTATCGGGAAAAGAAGACAATACATCATGCAGCTCAAATCGCCCCACCTGAAGCTTAGACAAACGTCCAAGATGGCCGCTCACTACTCCCCCCAGTCCCACTCCCAACTGCACCCGAACTACCTTTTCGGGCAAAGCAATACTGGATGAATACGTGTCCAGCATCAGAGCGTGTCCCGCACCGGTATCCAGAAGTACTTGCACATTCTTCTCCTCCCCTTTCTCGGTTATCTGTACTGCACTTAAGTAAGGGCGCCGGTTCACGATCTGGATCGGAAGTTTATCTCCGTACTTAGGCCTGTACCGGTAGTGATCAGGAGGCCTCAGTATAAGCTCCTGTCGGCGAAAATCAATAGTGATGACAAACCGCTCAAATAGTTCATAGCCAAATATGCCGTGAATGGGGGTACCCAGAAACTCCGATAGCTTTAACATATCGCTTTCCAGCACGACCAGATTCTGATCAAAGGCCTGGATGTGGGGCATTTTGAATGTATTGCCAATGCTAACATTGGCTTTTCGGGAGGCCTCATTCCCTACGCCATCGATGGTAACAGTCCGGGAGTAGCCTTTATCGACAAATCGGGAAACCTGTGGGTCAGTAACGATAATTGTACCAACGCCTGAATCCAGGATGAACTGCAGCGTATCGGAATCATTGATCTGAACAGGTACAATGACGAGGTTAGCGTGAAGCTTGAATGGAACCCGTACGCTTTTACGCTTTTGTACCATATGAAAGCCAAATGCTTTCTGCTGAGCCCGCGCACAGATCGGGACCAGATGAAGTAATGAAGCCGCTATAAGGAACAATAGCTTTATCATGTTCATGGCTATTCTATTGTTCCTAAAGTTGCAAAATATCCGGTAGATATCCTACACAACAAATACAAGAGCTGCTATGGTCTGATAAACGGTGGTTATCAGACCATAGCAGCTCTTAACGTGGCCAATACACCTGCTCTTAGTTAGTCACTGAACTCCCTATCTGAGAAGGCTTCCAGCTATTGTTACGTGGATTTACATCCGGCAGTTTATTATCAGGATCAATGGTCACTGACCGAAGCGGCTGCTCCGTATTAGCGCGGAAAGACCAGCTTCCGCCACGCTGCCAGATTTCTACTGGCAACTCTACGCGTGTTTTCTTACCATTTACCTCTTCCAGTTCAACGGTAGCCGGCATAGCCCACTGCTCAAGGTTATCAATGGTTATAAGAGATCCCTTCTGCGGATTCTGCTCAATGTATGTAACCTCCTTCACGGCTTGGTCCAGCTTGTAGTTCTCAAAGAACCAGCCTTTCCAGAACCAGCCCAGATCTTCTCCGGCGGCATCCTCCATCGAACGGAAGAAATCGTAAGGAGTAGGGTGCTTAAAGGCCCAGCGCTTCACGTACTGACGGAAGGCGTAGTCGAAACGCTCTTTGCCCAGTACCTGCTCACGCAGCATTACCAGACCAATAGCAGGCTTATAGTAGGCTTCCCACCCCAGGTTCCGGGCCTGTACTACATCAGGAATAGTCATAATGGGATCTGCACCGGGACGATAAATCATGGGCGCTACGCGATGCAGGTCCTGTAGCTGATTGTTTCGGTACTCCCCGTTATTGAAGTTGTCTGTGGAGAGGAAGTTAATAAAGGTATTGAAACCTTCGTCCATCCAGGCGTACTTACGCTCGTTGTTACCCACGATCATCGGGAACCAGTTATGGCCGAACTCGTGATCTGTTACATTCCAAAGGTCCTCTCCACGGTCGCTGTGGCTACAGAAAATGATACCCGGGTACTCCATACCGCCTACAATACCGGCTACGTTAGTGGCCACCGGATAGGTATACTCATATACGTAGTTGGAATAGAACTCAATGCTTGACTTAACATACTGCGTTGAACGGCCCCAGGCGTTATTGCCGCTATCTTCCACCGGGTACACCGACTGCGCCAGAGCAGTTTTACCACTAGGCAGGTCTATTTGTGCAGCATCCCAGATGAAAGCCTTTGAGGTAGCCCAGGCTATGTCACGGGAATCCTGACAGCGGAAACGCCAGGTCAACGTACCTGACTGCTTAGGGCGTGAAGTAGGACTTGTTACCTCTTCGGCTGTACGGATCATCACTGTCTGGTCACTTTTACGAGCCTGATCCAGCTTTTTCATCTGCTCGTTGGTAAGTACTTCGTTGGGATTTATCAATTCACCCGAACCTACTACGATGTGATCCCAGGGTACCGTAACGGCATATTCAAAATCGCCATATTCGAGGTAAAACTCGCCGGCGCCCAGGTAAGGCAGCAGGTTCCAGCCTTCGATGTCGTCATACACGCTCATGCGCGGGTACCATTGAGCTATTTCATAAATGATACCATTCTTGGTCTGCAGGGTACCCATGCGGTCCGAGCCATACTGAGGGATCTTGAACGAATAGCCGATACGGATCTTGATAACATCGCCATTGGCTTTCAGTGGATCAGCCAGACGTATCTGCATACGGGTATCGGTGATATGGTAGTTGGCTTCCGTAGCCTTACCCTTACCCTGCTGTATAGTTACACTTTTGATGGTATTACCGCCATCAAAACCCAGGTTGCCGAAGCGGCCTCCGGTGACGGGAGTAGTTTTGGCTCCACGCGAAGTAGCGCTGAAGGCATTCTGGTCCAGCTGTAACCAGAGGAACTCAAGTGCTTCGGGACTATTATTCTTATAGGTAATTTCCACATCTCCATTAAGAGTGGCGGCCGCTTCATCCAGAGCTACATTAATTTTGTAATCAGCACGGTTCTGCCAGTAGGCCGGGCCGGGAGAGCCCCCGCCGGTGCGGTATTGGTTGCCGGGCTGAAAGTTAAATAGTGGGTGAAACAATACATAATGGTCATACTTTGACTTATCAGCTTCCTGGGCAAAGGTGCTCAGGCCGCTCAACAAGCAAAAGATCAAGACCCATAAACGTGAGTTTGGTATCTTCATTATTTTCTCAAAGGTTTGTATGTAATACTAAACGAGCCGGAGTAGCTTTTGGTCAATTAACCAAAGGATATTTTTAGAATCCTGGTGCTGAGCCAGGAGCCTACGCTTCCCCTCCGGGACCTCCAAAGCTCATCGGAAAGTTGAAGCTAGTGCCATCATCCGAAGTCTGCTGAATGGTACCGTGTGCATCCTCGTATTTACGTACATTATCATTAAGAGCCAGCAGGAGTCGCTTGGCGTGCTCGGGCGTCAATATGATTCTGGCTTTGACCTTGGCTTTGGGCAAGCCTGGCATCAACCGTATAAAATCTACAATAAATTCACTGTTCGAATGAGCGATCATAGCCAGGTTTGAGTATACCCCCTCAGCCATTTCTTCGGATAGCTCTATGTTAATCTGTTGTTCAAAATCCTGATTATTGTCTTTCATAAGTTTAAGGTATTAAATTTTTACAAAACTATACTTTTCAAACAAAAAGCCAGCCTCTGGTGTGAGGCTGGCTTTTTGTATTTATTGGGTTCGAATGGACTACTGAGCCAGTTCGCGTTTCTTACGAGCTGACTTCTCGCGTGATTCTACTAATGTATCGAACTCTTCTTTCGAACCTACGAGCAGATCAACGTAGCGACGCATACCTGTACCGGCAGGGATCAGGTGACCTACGATCACATTCTCCTTCAGACCGTTCAGTTCATCGCGCTTACCGCGTACAGCTGCTTCGCTAAGTACCTTGGTGGTCTCCTGGAACGAAGCCGCTGATACGAAGCTCTCGGTACCTAGTGACGCCTGAGTGATACCCATCAGCGTTGGTCTTGCCACCGCCGCTTGTGCATCACGTGCTTTCACAAGGTTCAGGTCACGACGCTTCAGGCTTGAGTTCTCATCCCGCAGACGACGTACCGACACGATCATACCAGGCTTCAGAGTTTCTGAATCACCGGCTTCCTCAACTACTTTCATGTCAAGGATCTTATCGTTCTCCTCGCGGAACACCCAGCGGTCTACCGGCTGCATTTCGAGGAAGTTGGTATCTCCGGCGTCAAGGATCTCCACTTTCTGCATCATCTGGCGTACGATACATTCGATGTGCTTATCGTTGATCTTCACACCCTGCAGACGGTATACTTCCTGAATTTCATTAACCAGGTACTCCTGTACGGCGGTAGGTCCTTTGATAGAAAGGATATCGGCCGGAGTGATAGCTCCGTCTGACAGCGGATCACCTGCCCGTACAAAGTCACCATCCTGAACCAGAATGTGCTTCGACAGAGCTACCATGTAACGGCGCTGTACGCCATCACGTGATTCGATGATAATTTCGCGGTTACCACGCTTCACACCACCGTAGCTTACTACACCGTCGATTTCACTAACGGTGGCAGGGTTAGATGGGTTACGAGCTTCGAAAAGTTCGGTAACACGTGGCAGACCTCCCGTAATATCACGGGTCTTACCTACTACACGCGGGATCTTGGCAAGAGGCTGTCCTGCTTTTACAGCAGCACCGTTCTTCACTACCAGGCGTGATCCTACGGGTAGGTTATATGATTTTTCGGTTTGATCTTTCAGCAGGTTGCTCTTACCTTTTACGACCAGCGCAGGGTTCTTAGTCTTGTCGCGGGTTTCGATAATTACAGCCTCCTGGAAACCGGTCTGTTCGTCAAACTCTTCGCGGTAGGTAATACCTTCCTCGATCGCGTCAAACTGTACAGAACCATCAAACTCCGAAAGAATTACTGCGTTATATGGATCCCAGGTACATAGTTCCTGTCCTTTGAATACAACATCTCCTTCTTTTACCTGCAGGTGTGCACCGTAAGGTACGTTGTTAGAGATAAGCAGTTGCTTCGTTTCAGGGTGTACGATCTTCACCTCACCCGAACGACCCATCACTACGGTAATAGGATCGCCTTCTGAGTTGGTAGACTGAACCAGACGAAGATCTTCGAACTGAATCAGACCTTCAAATTTCGCCTTAATGTTGGCATCTACGGCAATGTTCGAAGCAGTACCACCCACGTGGAAGGTACGAAGTGTAAGCTGTGTACCAGGCTCACCGATAGACTGAGATGCAATAACACCTACTGCTTCACCATTATCTACCATACGGCCTGATGCAAGGCTACGTCCGTAACACTTGGCACATACACCGTTGCGGGTTTCGCAAGTCAGCACCGAGCGGATTTCTACGCTGTCAATGCTGGTCTCGTCGATATAGGCAGCGATCTCTTCGGTGATCTCCTGACCTGATTCAACGATCATGTTACCATTCAAAGGATCGAATACATCGTGTACGCTCACACGACCCAAGATACGCTCTGACAGTGGCTCTACGATGTCTTCGTTGTCTTTCAGAGCGGCGATCTGGATACCACGCAGAGTACCGCAATCCTCTTCAACAACTACTACATCCTGTGCTACGTCATGCAGACGACGGGTCAGGTAACCGGCATCAGCTGTTTTAAGAGCTGTATCGGCAAGACCTTTACGAGCACCGTGGGTAGAGATAAAGTACTCGAGTACGTCAAGTCCCTCTTTAAAGTTAGAAAGGATCGGGTTCTCAATGATTTCTCCGGCTCCACCGGCGAGGTTCTTCTGAGGCTTAGCCATCAAACCACGCATACCACCCAGCTGACGGATCTGCTCACGCGAACCACGGGCACCTGAGTGCATCATCATATAGATTGAGTTAAATCCACCCTGATCAGCTTCGAGCTGCTTCATCAGCGTCTCGGTGATACGGGAGTTTACACGCGTCCAGATATCGATCACCTGGTTGTAACGCTCGTTCTCCGTAATCAGACCCATCAGGTAGTTACTCCAAACACCTTCTACATCTTTCTTGGCTTCTTCGACCAGTTTCTCCTTCTCAGCAGGTACCATCACGTCGCTAAGACCGATAGACAAACCACCTTTGAAGGCCATCTGGAATCCAAGCTCCTTAATATCATCCAGGAAGTGAGCTGTACGAGCGCTACCGGCCAGTTTGAATACCTGTCCGATGATCTGCTGCAGCTTCTTCTTGGTAAGCAGCTCATTGATATAACCTACCTCATCGGGTACATTCTGATTGAACAGAACGCGTCCGGCTACGGTATCAATTAGTTTTATTTCGAAGCTACCATCTTCGTTACGTACCCGTACACGACACTTGATGTTAGCGTGCTTCGAGATACGGCCCTCATTGATAGCAATTACTACCTCGTCGGGACCATAGAAAGTCATACCTTCACCTGCAATAGGATACTCAGGTGTATTCTTACGTCCTTTGGTTACGTAGTATAGACCCAACACCATGTCCTGCGAAGGTACCGTAATAGGCGCTCCGTTGGCAGGGTTAAGGATGTTGTGTGAAGAAAGCATCAGCATTGATGCTTCAAGTACTGCCTCCTGTCCAAGCGGCACGTGAACGGCCATCTGGTCACCGTCAAAGTCAGCGTTGAATGCAGTACATACCAGCGGGTGCAGCTGAATAGCTTTTCCTTCGATCAGCTTAGGCTGGAACGCCTGGATACCCAGACGGTGTAGCGTTGGAGCACGGTTCAGCAGAACAGGGTGCCCTTTCAGTACATTTTCCAGAATATCCCAGATCACAGGATCCTTACGGTCTACGATCTTCTTCGCTGATTTCACTGTTTTCACGATACCACGCTCGATCAGCTTACGGATAATAAACGGCTTGAATAGCTCAGCCGCCATGTCCTTAGGCAGACCACACTCGTGTAGTTTCAGCTCAGGACCTACCACGATTACCGAACGACCAGAGTAGTCAACCCGCTTACCAAGTAGGTTCTGACGGAAACGTCCCTGCTTACCTTTCAGCATATCCGAAAGTGATTTCAGAGCACGGTTTCCCTCCGAACGTACGGCGTTTACTTTACGGCTGTTATCGAATAGTGAGTCTACCGCTTCCTGTAGCATACGCTTCTCGTTACGAAGGATCACCTCAGGTGCCTTAATTTCGATCAGACGCTTCAGACGGTTATTCCGGATGATTACACGACGGTACAGGTCATTCAGGTCAGAGGTAGCAAAGCGACCACCGTCCAGAGGTACCAACGGACGCAATTCGGGTGGAATTACAGGCACCATCTTGATCACCATCCACTCAGGACGGTTCTCTACGCGTGTATTGGCATCGCGAAAAGCTTCTACAACTTTCAGACGCTTTAGGGCCTCAGCCTTACGCTGCTGTGAAGTATCCGTAGCAGCCTGGTGACGCAGTTCGTACGAAAGCTCATCCAGATTAATACGGCTCAACAGCATTTCGAGTGCATCAGCACCCATCTTAGCGATGAACTTATTAGGATCTGTATCCGGCAACATCTGGTTGTCGCGGGGGAGCTTGTCAATAATATCAAGGTACTCGTCTTCGGTCAGGAAGTCCATCGCGTTAACGCCATCTTCTCCTTTGATACCAGATTGTACTACCACATACCGCTCGTAGTAGATGATCTGATCGAGCTTCTTGGTAGATAATCCTAACAGGTATCCGATCTTGTTTGGCAAGCTGCGGAAGTACCAGATGTGAGCTACAGGTACCACCAGTTCGATGTGTCCCATACGCTCACGGCGTACCTTCTTCTCGGTTACCTCTACCCCACAACGGTCGCAGATGATACCCTTATAGCGGATACGCTTGTATTTACCACAGTGACATTCCCAGTCCTTAACAGGTCCAAAAATGCGCTCGCAGAATAACCCACCCATCTCCGGCTTGTAGGTCCGGTAGTTGATGGTTTCAGGCTGGGTTACCTCACCGTAGGAGCTCTCAAGGATAGACTCCGGTGACGCCAGACTGATAGTTATGCTGGAAAAGTCACTATTGAGTTTTTTGTTCTTTTTGAAAGACATATTGTTGATCGTTATTCTGTGAGTCAATAGTCCTTAGATAAACTTCGGAATGTTAGGCTGGAAGAGCCGTTAAGGCCCTTCCAGCTATTAACTATGTATTAGTCCAGCGTAATTTCCAGTGCCAAACCACGTAGTTCGTGCACCAATACGTTGAATGATTCCGGGATATTTGGTTTCGGCAGGTTCTCGCCTTTTACGATAGCCTCGTAAGCTTTGGCGCGACCTACCACGTCATCTGACTTCACAGTCAGGATCTCCTGCAGGATGTGAGATGCACCGAAAGCTTCGAGTGCCCACACTTCCATCTCTCCAAAACGCTGACCACCAAACTGGGCTTTACCTCCAAGTGGCTGCTGCGTAATGAGCGAGTAGGGTCCGATTGAACGGGCGTGCATTTTATCATCAACCAGGTGACCCAGTTTCATCATATAGATAAGACCTACGGTTACAGGCTGATCAAAACGCTCACCAGACAGACCATTGTACAGGTACGTACGTCCCCAGTCAGGTAGTCCGGCTTCTTTCAGCTCGGCGGCTACTTCATCCTCGGTAGCTCCGTCAAAGATAGGCGTAGCGTAGCGACGTCCCATTTTCAGACCAGCCCACGCCAGGATGGTTTCGTAGATCTGACCGATGTTCATACGTGAAGGTACCCCAAGTGGGTTCAGCACGATATCAACTGGTGTACCATCTTCTAGGAATGGCATATCTTCGTCACGTACAATACGGGCAACTACCCCTTTGTTACCGTGGCGACCGGCCATCTTATCCCCTACTTTCAGCTTACGCTTCTTCGCGATGTACACCTTAGCCAATTTCACAATACCTGCTGGTAGCTCATCCCCTACTTCGAGAGCGAAACGGTCACGCTTGAAGCGTCCCATCAATTCGCTACGACGGTTGAGGTAGTTACGAACGGCACGTGATACCAGACGGTTCAGATGTGTATCCTCAGTCCAGGCGTCAGTCAGTACATCACCGATCAGGTTTACTTCTTCAGCTACGGAGTACTGGCTTTCGTCACGGTATGGGTTGGCCGATGGGAACAGGTTCTCCGAGATATTTCTGCGGTTGAACTTCACTCCTTTGCTTACCAGCTCATCACCAAATTTATGCTTAACTCCCTGGCTTGTCTTACCATCCAGAAGCTCAACCAGCTTATCGATCATACGATCGCGAAGCATAGTAAGATCGCGGCTGTAACGCTTCATGAGCAACTTCAGCTCATCTTTGTGCTTAGCACGCTCTTCTTTGGTAGGACGAGAGAATAGTTTTGTATCAATAACCACCCCTTTCATGGATGGTGGTGCTTTCTTGGAAGCATCCTTCACATCACCGGCTTTATCACCGAAGATCGCACGAAGTAGTTTTTCTTCCGGGGTAGGATCTGACTCACCCTTAGGTGTAATCTTACCGATCAGAATATCTCCTTCTTTCACTTCAGTACCGATGCGAACGATACCATTCTCATCAAGGTTTCTAACAGTTTCCTCACTTACGTTCGGAATTTCAGCGGTTAGCTCTTCCTCTCCGCGCTTGGTGTCACGTACTTCGAGTTCGAACTCTTCGATGTGGATGGAGGTAAAGATATCCTCACGTACCACTTTCTCCGAGATCACAATAGCATCCTCAAAGTTGTATCCCTGCCATGGCATGAACGCAACCATCATGTTGCGCCCCAGTGCAAGCTCACCACCTTCGGTACCATATCCCTGACACAAAGCCTCACCCTTCTTCACTTTCTGGCCCTTCAGAACCATAGGCTGCAGGTTCAGGCAGGTATCCTGGTTGGTGCGGCGGAACTTGATCAGATCGTAAGAAATACAATCGTCATCGAAGCTTACCAGACGATCTTCGTCCGTACGGTCATAACGTACCACGATCCGGTCGGCATCAACATAATCAATGACACCATCACCTTCGGCTACAATCAGAGACCGTGAATCCATGGCCACCCGCTGTTCCAGTCCGGTACCTACGATAGGTGCCTGCGGACGCAACAGAGGCACAGCCTGGCGCTGCATGTTTGATCCCATCAGGGCACGGTTAGCATCATCGTGCTCCAGGAACGGAATCAGCGAAGCCGCTACCGATACGATCTGGTTGGCAGCGATGTCCATATAAGACGCCTGCGCCGGATCTACCATTGGGAAATCACCCTCAAAACGGGTTTTGATTTTTTCTACCGTGAAGTTTCCACTTTTATCCACCGAAGCGTTAGCCTGGGCGATATATTTAGAATCTTCTTCTTCAGCAGTCATATAAATGATCTCATCGGTTAGCTTACCATTGCTGTCAATAACACGGTAAGGAGTTTCGATGAAGCCCATTCCATTCACTTTTGCATAAGTACATAGTGAAGAGATCAGACCGATATTAGGACCTTCGGGAGTTTCGATAGTACACAGACGACCGTAGTGCGTGTAGTGTACGTCACGAACCTCGAAACCGGCACGCTCACGTGAAAGACCACCAGGTCCGAGAGCTGACATACGACGCTTGTGCGTCACTTCAGCCAGCGGGTTGGTCTGGTCCATGAACTGAGACAGCTGGTTGGTTCCGAAGAACGAGTTGATTACTGACGACAGCGTACGTGCATTGATCAGGTCAACTGGTTTGAAATCTTCGTTATCCCGTACGTTCATACGCTCTTTGATAGTACGAGCCATACGAGCCAGACCTACTCCAAACTGAGCATACAGCTGCTCACCTACCGTACGAACACGGCGGTTGGAGAGGTGATCTATATCATCCACCACGGCCTTGGCATTAATAAGGCCGATCAGGTACTTAACAATTGAAACGATGTCTTCAGTAGTCAGTACACGTACATCAAGACTGGTATCAGAACCCAGCTTCTTGTTAATACGGTAACGACCTACATCACCCAAGTCATAACGCTTATCACTGAAGAACAAGCTCTGGATAACTTCGCGTGCTGTCTGCTCATCAGGAGCTTCGGCATTACGAAGCTGACGGTAGATCTGCTCCACCGCTTCTTTCTCTGAGTTAGAGCTATCTTTCTGAAGAGTATTGTAGATAATGTTGTAATCAGCTACGTTCATATCTTCCTTGTGCAGGATGACTGATTTCTGACCTGACTCTACAATTACTTCGATATCATCAGCCGTGATAAGAGAATCGCGCTCCAGCAGTACTTCATTACGTTGGATAGATACTACCTCACCGGTATCTTCATCTACGAAGTCTTCTGTCCAAGTACGCAGTACCCGTGCTGCCAGACGACGTCCTACTGCTTTCTTAAGATTAGCAGGAGTAGCGCCAATCTCTTCAGACAGACCGAACAGATCCAGTATATCTTTGTCGGAACCAAATCCGATGGCACGCAGCAGCGTAGTTACCGGGAACTTCTTCTTACGATCGATGTACGCGTACATCACGTTGTTCACGTCCGTAGAAAATTCAATCCAGGAACCTTTGAAAGGAATGATACGAGCTGAATATAGTTTTGAGCCGTTGGTGTGCTTGCTCATCGAGAAGAACACACCAGGAGAGCGGTGCAGCTGTGAAACAATCACACGCTCAGCCCCGTTTATTACAAAAGAACCCTTGTCGGTCATGTAAGGGATATTCCCTAAGAACACTTCCTGCTCAATGGTCTCAAAATCTTCGTTATCAGCATCATTACAGATCAGACGTAATTTTGCTTTCAGAGGCACGGCATAAGTCAATCCACGATCAATTGATTCGTCAACTGAGTACTTTGGTGGCTCCAGTAGGTAATCTACAAATTCTAGTACGAAGTTTTCACGAGAGTCCGCAATGGGGAAGTTCTCAGCAAAAACCTTGTATAGTCCTTCATCCGACCGATCTTCGGCCGACGTGTCAAGACTGAAGAAATCTCTGAATGATTGTACTTGGACGGCCAAAAGGTCAGGATAATCAATGACCGGATTAATCCGTGCGAAATTCTTTCTGGGAGTTGTTTTGGTAGCCAAGGCTATATTTGTTTTGGTTTGTTAGAACAAAAAACGGAGCGCTGATGCAAGACTATAAATACGCACAACACTCAAATCAGTTTAAACCGCAAACGTATGCCTCGTAGGATATGTCGGAAAGCGGTCCCTCTTCTTCTTTCCTACGAGTAAGGAAGTGTTTCGGACAAGCTCTCCCATAAGGAAGAAATAGGATCTATGATAAAATCAGGAGAGAGTAATCTACTTTAAGCGGTATCCTGATAATCATTCACTAAGGGTTTCTTTATAACAGACTTACGAAATATAACGTGTAACTGCTAATCTTAGTTCACCCTCTGTATACAAAACAGGAAAAGACCTGACGTTAGTCAGGCCTATTCCTGGAATATTCCGGCTATGCAGAAAAGAAGATTACTTCACTTCTACAACGGCGCCAGCCTCTTCGAGTTGCTTCTTAAGAGCTTCTGCCTCATCTTTAGCAACACCTTCTTTAACAGGCTTAGGAGCACCGTCTACCAGTTCCTTAGCTTCTTTCAGACCAAGGCCAGTCAAGTCTTTTACCAGTTTAACAACTGCCAGCTTGCTTGCACCTGCTTCTTTCAGGATTACATCAAAAGACGTTTGCTCAGCAGCAACAGGAGCGTCTCCACCACCTGCAGCACCACCTGCAACCATTACTGCACCAGCAGCAGCCGGCTCAATACCATATTCGTCTTTCAGAATTGCTGCCAGTTCGTTCACTTCTTTAACCGTCAGGTTAACAAGCTGCTCTGCGAAAGCTTTCAAATCTGCCATTTTTTATTCTTGATTAAGTGATTACACAAAAAGTTGAAAATGATTTATAGCTCTTAATAATTCCACAAGCTGAGCCAGTTCCTGCGGCTATTCTAATACTATTGCTCTTCTTTCTCAGACAAAGTCTTAAGGATACCAGCCAGTTTGTTACCACCACCCAATAGAGCAGAAAGTACATTTTTGGCAGGTGACTGCAGCAAGCCGATAACATCTCCAACAAGCTCCTGCTTTGACTTCAGAGTCGTCAGTGTTTCGAGTTGATCTTCACCGATGAACAATGAATAATCTACAGAAGCACCTTTGAACAGTAACTTATTATTGCCCGCTTTTTTTCGGAATTCTTTTATCAGTTGTGCAGGGACTTTACCTGACTCCGGATGAAACATTACTCCTGACTGTCCTTTCAGAACTTTATCTTCGAAAGGAGCGTAATCAGTATCTAATGTTTCTAGTGCTTTTTTAATCAGGGTATTCTTGATCACACGATACTCAATACCACGATCGAAGCACAAACGGCGAAGTTGGTTTACTTCAGCTACGGACATGCCTTCTGCACCGGTAATATAGAAGTATGGCGTGCTGGAGAATTTCTGACTCAGCTCGTCAATTATTACTGCTTTTTCTTCCCGTGTCATGGTTATAATCCTGCTATCGTGTTTTTATCAATCGTAACACCCGGACTCATCGTGCTTGATAAGTGAATGCTCTTCACATACGTACCTTTGGCTGATGATGGCTTAAGCCGAACCAGCGTATTAATTACTTCCTGGGCATTCTGTACAAGCTTCTCAGCACCGAAGGAAACTTTTCCAACACTAGTATGAATGATACCGGTTTTGTCAACCTTAAAATCAATCTTACCTGCTTTAACTTCTTGTACTGCTTTTGCCACGTCAGTAGTCACAGTTCCGGACTTAGGGTTAGGCATCAATCCGCGAGGACCGAGAATTTTACCTAAACGACCTACCTTCGCCATAACGCTTGGCATAGTGATGATTACATCAACATCCGTCCAGCCTTTTTCGATCTTTTGGATATATTCATCCAGACCTACATAATCAGCTCCGGCTTCTTTCGCTTCCGCCTCTTTGTCAGGCGTACATAACACCAGTACACGAACTTCTTTACCCGTACCATGAGGTAGAGTTACTACACCACGTACCATCTGATCAGCTTTGCGGGGATCAACGCCCAAACGAACGTCAATATCTACAGAAGAATCAAACTTAGTATTTGATATAGTGCCAAGAATTTCGGCAGCCTGATGTAGGGAATATGACTGCGTTGCGTCATATTTCGAAAGAGCCTCTTTTCTCTTTTTCGTCAATTTTCCCATGTTCTTGTTTGCTTAGGCGTAACGATTTACGCTTCTTTGTTTTCTTCCCACGGGGCTTTGCCTGATACGGTAATACCCATACTACGTGCCGTACCTGCGATCATTTTCATCGCTGAATCTACTGTAAAGCAGTTCAGGTCAGGCATCTTGGTTTCAGCAATCTGACGAACCTGATCCCATGAAACTGAACCTACTTTTGTACGGTTAGGCTGAGCCGATCCGGACTTAATTTTGGTTGCTTCCATGAGCAGAATCGCAGCAGGAGGAGTCTTAATGACGAAGTCAAAAGACTTATCCTTGTAGTATGTAATAACTACCGGCAAGACCATACCCATTTTATCCTGTGTACGGCCATTAAACTGCTTGCAAAACTCCATGATATTCAAACCCTTTGATCCTAAGGCAGGACCGATTGGGGGTGAAGGATTGGCCTGGCCACCCTTCACTTGGAGTTTGACGTATCCAGCTATTTCTTTTGCCATTGTTTTTTAATTTGTCGGTTTGTTGTTTGTTCAGACGGCTCACTTGCAGGGGGAAGCAATCCTGCCCGTACGTACACTCAACTTTCCTTTTCTACTTGTGCGTAACTAAGTTCAACAGGCGTACTCCGCCCGAATATTTTTACAACTACATTGAGTTTTTTCTTCTCGTCAAATACCTCTTCAACGGTACCAATAAAGCCGCTGAAAGGTCCATCCACTACCTTCACGCTCTCTCCTTTGATGAAGGACATGCTTGGTGCCTCTTCTTCCTGAGCTGCTTCATCAACTCTACCCAGAATACGGTTTATTTCGGACTGGCGAAGTGGGACAGGTACTTTTGAAGCCCCTTCTGAGTTTCCCAAGAAACCAATTACTCCTGGTATGCTGGTAAGAATGTGAAGTACCTCACCCTTAGAGAGATCCGCAGAGATAATGATATAGCCAGGAAAAAAATTCTTTTCCCGTACGCGCTTTTTACCATTGCGCATTTCATATACCTTTTCTGCGGGGATCAGGATCTGGGGGACGTATTCGTTAAGGCTCTGGCGGGTGATCTCGTTCTCGATGTAAGACTTGATCTTTTTTTCTTGACCCGATACAGCTCTCAGTACATACCAATTAACACCACTCATACCGTTTGGGGGTTTCAGGCACAGTTAAAGGTACCTTAAAAGGACTGATAAAATAGATTGAGTGCGTTCTCGAAAATAAAATCCATTACACCTACTACCAGGGCAAAGATGAGTGAACCCACCAGCACCAGCGTTGTGTTAGACTGCAACTCATTGAAAGGAGGCCAAGTCACGTGCTGGGTTATCTCTTCCCAGGAAGACTTAAAAAATGCGGTGAATTTTTCCATTTCCTTATAAACACTTAGCACGGGTGGAGAGATTCGAACTCCCATCAACGGTTTTGGAGACCGCTATTCTACCCTTGAACTACACCCGTTTGTTTTGCCCTAAATCAATTAACTATCATTTCGGGCTGCAAAGATACGAACTAATTATAAAAAACAAGTGCATTCCATAAAGAAATGCACCTGTTTTTTAAACTATTTTTATTAGTCAAGGATTTCAGTCACCTGACCCGCACCTACGGTACGGCCACCTTCACGGATTGCGAAGCGGAGACCTTTTTCCATTGCGATCTTATTGATCAGTTTTACTTCGATAGTGATGTTATCACCTGGCATAACCATCTCTACACCAGCTGGCAGAGAGATCTCACCTGTAACGTCAGTGGTACGGAAGTAGAACTGAGGACGGTACTTGTTAAAGAAAGGAGTGTGACGACCACCTTCTTCTTTTGACAGTACGTAAACCTCTGCTTTGAAGTGAGCGTGAGGCTTCACTGAACCTGGCTTACAGATAACCATTCCACGACGGATATCTTCTTTGTCGATACCACGGAGCAGAAGACCTACGTTATCACCAGCTTCACCACGGTCAAGGATCTTACGGAACATCTCAACCCCTGTTACAACAGACTTAAGGTTCTCAGCACCCATACCCAGGATTTCAACTGGCTCACCTGAGTTGATTACACCACGCTCAATACGGCCAGTAGCAACAGTACCACGACCAGTAATTGAGAATACGTCTTCAACAGGCATCAGGAATGGAAGATCTGTTTGACGAGGAGGAATTGGAATGTAGTTATCAACTGCATCCATCAAAGCCTCAACAGTCTTAACCCACTTGTCTTCGCCGTTAAGAGCACCAAGAGCAGATCCCTGGATTACAGGAATGTTATCTCCATCGTACTCGTAGAAGCTTAGAAGCTCGCGGATTTCCATCTCAACAAGCTCAAGAAGTTCTGGATCATCAACCATGTCCACTTTGTTCATGAACACTACCAGCTGAGGTACACCTACCTGGCGAGCCAGAAGGATGTGCTCACGAGTTTGTGGCATAGGTCCATCAGTAGCAGCAACTACGATGATAGCACCGTCCATCTGAGCAGCACCCGTAACCATGTTCTTCACGTAGTCAGCGTGACCTGGACAGTCAACGTGAGCATAGTGACGATTTTCGGTTTGATATTCTACGTGTGATGTATTAATAGTAATACCACGCTCTTTCTCTTCAGGTGCGTTATCGATTGATGAGAAGTCGCGTTTTTGTGCGAAACCCTTGTTAGCTAGTACAGTTGTGATTGCAGCTGTCAGGGTAGTTTTACCGTGGTCAACGTGCCCGATTGTACCAATATTCACGTGCGGTTTCGAGCGGTCAAACGTCTCTTTTGCCATGTTTATGTACGCTTAAAATTAGAAATTATTACGAATTTGTTAACGTTTGCTGATTCACCTATTGGCATTGACAGACCTTAGCAGGAATGCACAATGCCAAATCTACATATCGAAAAATAATCAACTTCTCTTGTGGAGCCTTAAGGGGTCTGAGCCACAGTGGCGGTCTTCCTACGACCTCTTCACTACCTGCGAAGAAGCCTTCCGATTTGTTTTAAATCTGAGCCTTTGAGGGGATTTGAACCGCGGCGGCGGACCGTCCCTGACCTCTTCCTTACCAAGGAAGTGCTCTACCATCAGCTCCAAATCTGAGCCTTTGAGGGGATTTGAACCCCTGACCTCTTCCTTACCAAGGAAGTGCTCTACCCCTGAGCTACAAAGGCATTAACTCAACTACATGTAAAAAGCGACCAGCGAAAGGGCTCCAAAATTGAATTTTTCACTGATCGCTTGTACGTATTGAGACTTAATGAGCGGGCGACGAGGTTCGAACTCGCGACCTATAGCTTGGAAGGCTATCGCTCTACCAGCTGAGCTACACCCGCGTAATTTTGGTGGGGGCGGATGGATTCGAACCACCGAAGGCATAAGCCAGCAGATTTACAGTCTGCCCCATTTGGCCACTCTGGTACACCCCCCCTTTCAACATTTCAAATCAGTTGTGAATGCCGCTGTCATTCACTTTGGAGGCACAAAATTAGGCGCTTTTATATTATTGTCAAATACTTTCTCAAAAATATTCGCAAAAAAAATAACTGGCTGCAGCGGCATTACCCGCAACAGCCAGTTATACAGATGCTAAGCTATTCTATAACCTTATTCCAAAACTTATCATTCTTACGGCTGGTCCGCGGTTGTCTTCAAAAAGTGTATTGAAATCATAATTTACGAACAGGTCCGGGAAGTTACGGATACCTAACTCGAAGGCAGCACCATAGCGGAAGTCATCAAGGTAATAGTTAGTACGAACGTGATCCTTTTCGCCGGTACCTGCCGTTTTTGTTTTAGTATACCCGCCTAGTCGGTACCCGCCATACACACCGGCACTGATGTACGAGATTGCTGATTTGGGAAAGCTGAGAGTTGGCATCAGGGAAAAATTGATGTATGGAACTGTCAGCTTACTTTTTGAAAGCTCTAATTCACGGTTATCCCGATCCATCAGTGGCACAAATGCTACCCCAGTGGCTGTTTTCTCAACTGTATTGCTTCCGTCGAACATAAGGTTGTACCAGGATGCATTGAGTCCAAAATCCATATGTAAGCCAACTGAGTTTCCACGTGCGATAGTAGCACTCCGAACCAGACCTAAGCTTATGTACCTTGAACCAAAGGGTCGGAGGTCGTAGTCGGAGGTATTGTATCCCATGGGTTGGTTATCGCCATAGGCATTCAGTCCGACGTTGACATTAAATCCTTTTCGAGGGCTGGAATATCTGTTCACCTTCCGTATACGTGTCACGTGATCATCGTCGTCATCCTCTTCGGTGGAGTCTTTTTCCACACTCCCGATTTTGACACGTTCTCCCCCGTCTTTGATATCTACCCCACGGCTGGTGATATTTACTTCCGTATCTCCATCTTTGATGCGTATACCTCTCAGTCCTATGCGTACGTAGTTTTTATCTTTGTCAGCATCCGACTTGTCTTTGAGGTAGTCACGGCCGTCCAGTTCGTCATAGTAGATTTTTGTATCGCCTTCTATGGTATCCAGCCTTGCCTCCAGGTCTCTGAGTAGCGCATTGAGATCATACTTCAGGAGTTTCTCAAGCTCCTGCCGGTCTTCACCGTATATGATCAGGCGAGTCTTCTCGCCAAATGTTATGATGATGGAGTCCTTACTAACCGGATTGGCATTAACTGCCATAGCAGACAGTAGAAGGAACGCGCTAATTGCAATTGTTTTAAGAGTACTTATCATGGCTAATCGTTTTATAGTTCTAGTTTTTCTTTCAGGGTGTTATATTGTTTAGACACTTTTTCTTCTTCATTTCTGATACGCTCATCAGCCCGGGCCATCAGCTTCTTTGGGTTGATTCCTACTTCATTCCAATTCACTGCTTCTCCTTCTTTAGCATTTTTGAGCTGCCGTAGTATCCGTATCAGGCGTGATGACTTTTGGTTGTCATCAAGCTCGTCTTCTACTTCTACGTGAGCTATCACTACGCGGTTCTCCGCATTTTGTCGGAGTGCTTTGCTAATATCCTCTACTGGCTGGGTAGCGGGTACACTCAGCTCGGGCGAGGTTATGGTGGTCGCCGGAGTTGACACCTCTTCTTTTGATAAAGTAGCTACCTCCATTCTCAGCGCCGGCTCTAGTTCTTTATCAGCAACTGACTCCACCTCGGAAGCTTTTTCTCTGGCAGTACCCATAGCAAGCGCTTCTCTTTCCTGAGAAGAAGTTACCGGCCCCTTTACATCAGCAGGCACTTGATATACCTCCGTGTTCATTGATGGTTCTGCCGCTTGCTGATCAGCAGGTCTGGCCGGTGTTTGTTGAACAGGCATTTGTACCTTAGCCAATGATTTTTCTCCGAGTGGGGTTGATTCGTCCGCCTGTCCCTTCCATACTACGTAGCCAACAGTAAGCACCAGTGCTACACTAGCTGCCGCATACCAGTACCAACCGCCTAGGCGACGTTGCTTTTTTTGCTGTCCAGCCTGGATCCTTTGCCACACATCAGAGGATGGCTCCGGCTCCCATGTATTTAATTTGCGGGCGAATAAATCATCAACTGGATGCTTTTTCATAGGTCCCTTTTTTTTTATATCCATTTTCCCAATCCTTTACAAGTTGCTGCAACAAAGCTCGAGCCCGATGCAACTGTGACTTTGATGTACTTTCGCTTATACAAAGCAAATCGGCAATCTCAGCGTGTGAATACCCCTCAATGGCGTAGAGGTTAAAAACAGTTCGGTAACCGGTTGGCAGCTCCTCTATCATACGCATCAGCTCCTGTACTTCCAGATCCTGGTTAGTATTGCTATCGTCAGGGACTGTCTGGGCTTCTTCCAGATCAACATCTTCCAGCAGACGTTTACGTTGACGGAGATACCCAAGTGCTTCGTTTACCATTACGCGACGTATCCAACCCTCCAGACTCCCTTCACTTTTAAATTGCTCAATCTTGTCAAACACCCTCATGAACCCTTCAACCAGTACATCTTCGGCAGCCATCCGATCACCTATGTAGCGCATGCAAACACCTAGCATCCGGGAGGAGTACTTTTCGTACACCTGCCGCTGCGCCTTTGGATCGGCTTTCTGCAGTGCCCTTACAAGCTGTGCTTCCTGATTGAAGAATGGTAAAATTTTGCCCATACCTTTGGGGTGGTTTCATTAACTAGATGCATATTCGCATCGGTCAGGTTGCACGGCCTCCTAACTTTTTTCGTTTTTTAGTAAAAAATATATGCTTGAATCCTCAGCTCCCATTGGGATATTTGATAGCGGAATCGGTGGTATGACCGTTGCCAGTGCGGTAACCCGCCTCCTACCCCGCGAAAATACTATCTATTTTGGCGATACGGCCCACCTCCCCTACGGGGACAAATCTACTGCTGCTATACAGGCCTATTCTATCAAGATATGCAATATGCTACTTCAGCAGCAGTGCAAACTCATCCTGATAGCCTGTAACTCGGCTTCGGCAGCTGCTTATGAGCTGGTACGTGAATATGTGGGCAGTAAGGCCAAAGTTATGAATGTAATAGATCCTGTTGTTGATTACATCAAAGATCGATACGATGGAAAAACTGTGGGCCTGATAGGTACTAAACAAACAGTACTGTCAAATGTCTACAAGAAGAAGGTAGATGCGCTGAATAAGAACATCACGCTGAAGTCACTGGCTACTCCGCTGCTGGCTCCTATGATTGAGGAAGGTTTCTTTGATAACTCTATAAGCGAAAGTATTATAGACAAGTACTTGTCTGATCCGGCTCTGGAAGGAATAGAGTCCCTGATCCTGGGGTGTACCCACTACCCGCTTATCAAGAATCAGATCAGACAGTACTACGAAGATCATGTAGAGATACTGGATACTTCGGAGATTGTAGCTCAGTCTCTGAAAGCATGGATGGAGCAGCACTACCTGCTCAATGCAAAAGGGAATGGTGAGCGGCGGTTTTATGTATCTGATTACACGCAGTCATTCGAAGCATCCACTAACTTGTTTTTTGGGAAGCAGATTCAATTGTCGCACTATCCGCTGTGGGAATAAAAACAAAAGCTCCGGATCACACGATCCGGGGCTTTTGTTTTTATAGCATCTGCTTACTTGACTTACAACTAGTGCTTGGGATAAGCCTGCTGTATCCGCGACGCCACCAGCTGACGTTCTTCTCTCAACTTTTTACTGTTACGGTACCACAAGTACCCGATAATAGCTACTGCCAGATAGGGGATGAAGAATAGATACATGATACCAGTATTTAGTCCAATACCGACGTTGTTACGTCCGTTACCCATGGTACTCTCCACTGAGCCCCGGCACATAGCACATTGAGCCCAGATATCTGCCGAAGTAAGTAGTACTACCACAAGCATGGCAATACATTTCATCATTATCTTTTTCATTGGTAATAGGGGCTAATTAATAAATAAACAATCACACCAGTTACACTTACATATAACCAGATAGGGAGAGCCCATTTAACAGCTTTTCTATGCTCGGCAATCTGATTACTAAACGCAAAATAAACTGCTCTCAGTACAAACCATACTACCACTACCGACAGTACGATATGTGATATGAGCAGGAAGTAATAGACTGGCCTGATCAAACCTTCTCCTCCGAAGGCAGTAGACTCATTAGAAAGATGGTATAGTACATAAGACACCAGAAACAGTGAACCTAATACAAAAGCTCCTGTCATTGATCTTCGGTGAGCATCTACATTTCCCTTTCTAACAAAATACCATCCAGCAACCAGTAATACAGATGTAAGCGTATTGATGACGCCATTCAGATGTGGCAGCACTCTGGTCCACTCTCCCAGGTCTACCTTCTGCCGTATGCCCAGCAGTACAGCTACCACTACGGGTATAAGTACCGCTACTATGTTAATCAGTTTGTTGTATTTGGGGCTTTTATCAAGAACTAAAGCTTCCATGAGGGTTATTATTTCAATGATTGACTATACTCCAAAACCTTTATTTCGGCCATCAGCCGATCAACTTCATCTATTTCCCGAGCATCATAATATCCCCGGATATATCTATTACCATCTATAAGAATTAACCTATTGCTCAGCGAAATAGTTTGCATCCCTTCAGGTATGTTTACATTTAGGCGTAGTACTTCACCGGCTGCTTTACTTACCTCCTCCGGATTACCTGAGACTACTATCCAGGAGTTTGGATTTGCTCCATTCTGTTTTAGAAGAGAATCTAATTCTGGAGTAGCATTTCCAGTTTCTTTAATAGAAATAACCTGTAGCTGGGGAATTGTCTGCGTCAGATCATGTACTCTTGAAAGCTGGGCCAGTGCTTTCTGACAGGTATCGCCACATTCAGCAGGAAGCAAATGAACAACTGAGAATTTACCCCGAAGATTAGCTTCGGTAAAGGCTTCGCCAGTACGAACATCAGAAAGCTTCAATCCATTGATAGTATAGTACACAGTATCACTACCATTCAAAGCTACTTCACCGGTAGTAGGATCCCTAACCGGATGAAAGGTGGGAAGATCATAATGATTGATCCCGAAAAGCTTGAGGAAAACAAAGATAAAAGCCGGTACTGCTAATAGAATTATCAGCAGCCCGGCCTTACGGTATTTATGCATATCTATTTATCGCACATCGAAGATGGCACCACCTTCAAGAATCAAAGCAACTAACAGCCACGCTACAAAAATACAAGGAACGAGAATAGACCAGATAAGCGACTTAGTTTCGTGCTTAAGGTGCATAAACTCTCCTACAATATAGAATGCCTTTACGATAGTCAATCCAATGAATATCGCTACTTTAAGCATACCAGCACCTAAAGTAAAGGCGATCAAGAACTCCAGCGCTGTGATAGCAGACAGTATGGTAAAGGTTTTCCAGATGGCTTTGCGTTGCTCTGAACCATCTCCATGCTCGTGCTCGTGCCCGTGATCATGTACGTGTATATCTGCCATGTCTTTATACAGTTTATAATATCAGTCTGTCTTTAAAATTATACCAGGTAGAAGAAAGTAAATACAAACACCCATACCAGATCCACAAAGTGCCAGTATAAGCCTACCTTTTCTACCATTTCATAATGACCGCGACGCTCATACAATCCGGTAGCAGTGCGATAAAAAATCAGGAAGTTTAGAACAACACCACTGAATACGTGTGTACCGTGAAAACCAGTGATGAAGAAGAAGAAATCCGCAAAAGCCGGAGGTCCATACTGATTTTCGGTCAGGTTAGCTCCAAAAATTGTTCTTTCTACCAAGTTACCGTTTACCAATTCGCTAATAACAGTACCTGATTCTGTTCCATGAATAAAGTGTGCCCACTCCCATGCCTGGCAACCCAAAAAGGTAATACCTCCCAACAGGGTCCAAAGCATATATTTCTCGACAGCAGCACGATCCATACGATGGCCAGCTTCTACCGCCAATACCATAGTCACACTACTGAAGATCAGGATGAAGGTCATGATACCTACGAATACCAGAGGCAGCTCAATTCCATGCAGGAAAGGAACTGCTTCGTAAACTTTTTCAGGAATAGGCCAGTACAGGTTAGAAAAGGTAAAATCTTCAACCGCTCCCTCATAGGCAGGGTTGCTAAATCGAACCATTCCATAAGATACCAGCAAAGCTGAAAAGGTGAAAGTATCTGAGATGAGGAAGAACCACATCATCAATTTTCCGTAGCTTGCTTTCATGGGCTCGATACCCCCCATCCACAATCTGGGTTTTACCGTGCTCGTTGTCGTTGCAGTAGACGCCATTGGTTAATTTAATTAATCAATTAAAAGTCAATAAAAAGAAAAACAAATATACCCACAGAATATCCAAAAAGTGCCAGTACGTCGTACATATCTGTATTCGTCTGAGGTTTTTGGAATGTACACGAAGTTGGAAAGCGGCTACCAAACCATACACTAGCACGATCAGACCCGTAATAAGGTGAAAACCATGTAAGCCGGTGAAGACATAAAAGAAGGAGCCTGAGGGATTACCTACAAAAAACACCTTCATATCTACCAAATCCTTCCAACCCAGGAACTGCATCCATAGGAATACCATACCTAGCACAAAAGTAATAGAAATTGCAATTCTCAAACTTCTAAAATTATCTTTTTTTGCCGCAAGGTATGCCCAATGCATTGAAATACTACTAGCCACCAATACATATGTACTATACCAGAATATCGGAGGCATATCAAACTCAAGCCAGTTCCCCTCAGCTCTGCGCACGAGGTAAGCACTAGTCTGTGAAGCAAAAATCATGATGATACTTACAATGAACAGCCAAAGTATAAACTTCTTAGGATCCATTGAAAGGGTTTCTTCCGGTTCCCGCTGTGCACTTAGTTGATGAATATTTTCCATTTATTAAATCAGAATAGATTAGGTATTACATTTTGTCCAAAAGAAAGGCTATCTGAACAATGGGCAGGTATATAAAGGACCCAAACATCAGCTGCAAAGCCGTCTTATCGGAACACTTACGCATTAAATGAAAAGTTTGAGCTAAGAACAACACTCCACAAACAGTTGCCACAAGAGCTGAATTGATATCAGTCATTCCGAGCTTAAAGGGCAACCATCCCACCGGAAGCAGGAAAAGCGTATATATCATAATCTGGATTGTTGTACGCAGATCCTTTCCCCCTTGCGAAGGCAACAGCTTAAATCCTGCCTTTTTATAATCTTCATCTAATACCCAGGCAATAGCCCAAAAGTGGGGGAACTGCCAGAAAAACTGAATCGCAAATAGGATACCCGGCTCAAGCCCAAATTGATTGGTAGCGGCCACCCATCCAATCATCGGAGGAAAAGCACCCGGAATAGCTCCAACGAATACCGCTATTGGACCAACTCGCTTAAGCGGTGTATACACAAATCCATACAGGATCAAAGAAAGCAGAGCAAGTAGCGCCGTTGTCAGATTAAAGTACACCAGGAAGATATACATGGCTGTTACACCTAAGACTACAACCCAGACGATTGCCTCCTCAACGGAAAGACGACCACTTGGAAGCGGACGATTAGCCGTGCGCTTCATAAGCTTGTCCAGATCTTTCTCTATGATCTGATTGATAGTGTTAGCTGCCCCTGTGATGCCAATAGCACCAATCGAGAATAATATCAGCTTAGGCCAATCAATTGCTTCTGCTCCTAAATAATACCCGAAGATTCCGGAAAAAGCCACCAATGAAGCCAATCTAAATTTGATTAGTTCAAATAGCGCTTTTACTTTACCACTTATTTTCTCCCCTATTGATAAGCTACTTTCAGATGATATCATTGCTGTCTATGAACTGAATTTCAGATAAGAAGGTCTATATATTTAATCTTTTTATACCACTTTAAGTTCACTGTGGGCACTGGTTCTGAACACTATTTCAGCGTTCAAAAACAGGTAAAGTACAAACTGTGCACCGAGCATAGCAACAGCTAAAGTAAGGTGCAAAGGCTGCGAAAGTGCAGGTACAGCTAAGTAAGCCATAATGACTCCGGTCAGTATCTCCACAGCTATAATTGCCATTATACTCTTGGCTAACATACGTATGGGGCCCTGTCCAGCTGAATACTTGTATATCCAATAGAACAACCAGGCGTTAGTACCTAATATGATCAGTGAGAAGGAGCGGTGGACGTAGAAGGTAATTCCTAATGCATCTATCCATTGACTACGGGCTGCATAGCCAAGATTGTCAATAACAATATCCATAGCCTCACGCACCTGAGTACCTATTAGTACCTGAGCCGTTGATAGCACCAACACCACCAAAAGTAATTTGTTGATCTTTGGCTTGTTTTGAACAGCCTCAACCTTCATAGTCCCTACATAGGATCTAGCCATTACATACAGTAGAATAAATACTATAACAATGGCCAGTAACATGTGAAGGGTAATCATGACCGGAAGTAATTCAGAAGATACCACTTTTGCTCCCAACCAGCCCTGGAAGCCTACCAGAAGAAACGTAAGAAGGCTCAGATAGAAGATTGGTTTATCTGAACGAAGAAATGGAATAGAAGCTAGTAGCGTAGCAAAAATCATCAAACCAGTAAACACACCAAAGAGGCGGTTAACGTATTCGGTCCAGGTCTTTACGGCATTGAACTCAACTTCTCCCTTTAGCTTGGCACCGTAAATCTCCTTATAATTTAATGGTAGCTGGGACTCCTCCGTTGGAGGAACCCAGCTACCAAAACACTTAGGCCAATCAGGACATCCCATTCCAGCTCCGGTACTTCTTACTATACCACCTATCATAATCAGGAGGTAAACTACTGCAACTGTAACCAGAGCCAGGCGCCTGAACAGGCTATTATTTCTACGCTCAGTGAGCGTTTCTGAATTGGTCATTGAAATTCTGTGCCTCTATATCTTTCTCGATAGCTATCTCCTCATTTTCGTGAGGCAGGTTAGACTCCGGAGTCTGAGAGTGAGGTACTGTTTGAGGAATAAAATCTTCTTTTGCACCAGGCTTACTATAGTCGTAAGGCCAACGATATACAGCAGGGATTTCACCAGGCCAGTTTCCATGTCCAGGTACTACCGGAGTAGTCCACTCCAGTGTATTAGACTGCCATGGATTTTTAGAAGCTTTCTTGCCTTTAAATATGCTATAAAAGAAGTTATAAAGGAACAAAAATTGAGCTATGAAGGTAAAGATAGCCGCGATCGTTACAAACGCATTCAGATCGGTAAAGCTCTTCGTAAACTCATAGCTTGTAAATGTATAGTAACGACGAGGGAAACCGGCGATACCTGTATAATGCAATGGGAAGAATACCAGGTATACTCCTATAAAAGTAGCCCAGAAGTGAATCTGTCCCATTGTTGTATTCATCATACGGCCGAACATCTTAGGGAACCAGTGGTATACACCCGCGAAAAGTCCGAATGCCGATGCCGCACCCATTACAATGTGGAAGTGAGCAACTACGAAGTAAGTATCGTGCAACTGAATATCAAGAGCACTGTTACCAAGGATAATACCAGTCAAACCACCTGTTACAAATAGCGATACCAGACCGATAGAGAATAGCATAGCTGGTGTAAACCGGATATTACCTCGCCACAGCGTAGTGGTATAGTTAAATGCTTTTACTGCCGAAGGTACCGCAATGATCAGTGTCAGGAACATGAACACAGAACCAAGGAATGGGTTCATACCTGATACAAACATGTGGTGAGCCCACACTATAAATGCCAGGAATGCAATACCTATGATAGAAGCAATCATTGCACGGTAACCAAAGATCGGCTTACGTGAATTGGTTGCAATAATTTCGGATGTAATACCCAAGGCAGGTAGAAGTACAATGTATACTTCCGGGTGACCAAGGAACCAGAACAAGTGCTGATAAAGGATAGGGCTACCACCTACGTTTGGCAGAGCCTCACCATTAATATAGATTTCAGACAGATAGAAGCTGGTACCGAACTGGCGGTCAAAAATCAGAAGCAGAGCTGCTGAGAAAAGAACAGGGAACGATATCAAACCCAGAATGGCAGTGATAAAGAATGCCCAGATCGTCAAAGGAAGACGATTGAAAGACATTCCACGGGTACGCAGGTTGATAACAGTAGTGATATAGTTAATACCGCCTAGCAGCTGCGACACGATAAACAACGCCATACTCACTAACCATAGTGACATACCTAAGCCTGAACCCGGCATAGCCTGAGGAAGTGCACTCAAAGGAGGATAAACTACCCAACCCCCCGAAGCAGGACCTGTTTGAATGAATAGCGATATAAACATGACCACTCCCGCTATGAAGAAGAACCAGTAGGAAAGCATGTTCAGAAACCCTGATGCCATATCACGGGCACCTATCTGCAGGGGAATAAGGAAGTTACTGAATGTACCACTCAAACCGGCAGTCAATACGAAGAATACCATGATGGTACCGTGCATCGTAACAAGTGCCAGGTAAAAGTTAGGATCCAGTTTACCGGTTTCATCTAACCACTGTCCCAGGATTGGTCTCATCCAGGACATATCTATCCCGGGAAAGCCCAGTTGCAAGCGGAAAATTACCGACATGCCCAATCCGATAATTGACCAGAAAATACCAGTAATCAGATACTGCTTTGCGATCACTTTGTGATCTTCTGAGAAGACGTACTTACGCCAGAAGCTCAACTCTTCATGGTGCGCGTGATCATCGTCGTGCACCTTTGTAATGTCAATTCCTGTCTCTAATGATGACATATCTTCTGCTACTTTTTTGAATTTTAAATATTAACGTACCGATGCACTTGCTCCTACACCTACAGCACCTGCTTCCTGAGCCGTAGTACTGTCGGCTGGGGCAGTTGCTGGTGCAGTTGGATTCTCTGGCAAGTACTTCATCGCCTTTGACTTCAAGTTATCAGGCACTTTGGCCAGATATTCAGGATAGGTCTGAAGGAATGTTTTCTGCTCAGAAACCCATTTACGGTAAGAAGCTTCATCCTCTACAATAACTCGCATACGCATAGCGAAGTGACCACGGCCACAAATCTCCGTACAGGCTAACTCATAATCGAAGTTAGGATCTCCTAACTCAGCACGAATCTCATTGGTAGTCTTATCAGGCACGAACCAGAACTTAGTAGGCATACCTGGTACCGCATCCATCTTCACCCGCATGTGAGGGATAAACACGCTGTGCAATACATCACGCGCTCTGATTTTTAGAAGCACTGGTCTGCCAGCCGGAATATGAATTTCGGTATTGTTGGTAAAATCATCCAATGAGTTTTCATCAGTCAAATCAATACCTACTTCATTCTGGGCATCGATTAACTTATAGTTGTAGTTACCAAGACGGTTATCATCCACACCACCGTAGCGAACAATCCAGTTAAATTGCTTTCCGACAATCTCAATTACTTCGGCATCAGCAGGTGCTTCCGAAGTGATGTCAGACCATGCTCTCCAACCTGTGAATACTAGCAGGGCCATCACGATTGCAGGAATAGCGGTCCAGATAATTTCAAGCTTATGATTCTCGGGATAATATGTAGCAATTCTACCAGGCTTGTACTGGTACTTGTAAGAGAAGTAGAACAACAAAAAGTTAACGACCAGGAAAGGAATCGCTAACACGCCCATCGAAAACCAGAACAGATCATCGAGGCGGCGTCCGTGTACTGATGATGCAGCAGGAAGGAAGTCTTCCTCAGCGGCTATGTAAGTACCTATCACACCTATAATACTAAATATAGTAAACAGGATGAAGAGGTTCGCATTCCAACTATTGCCAGAAGGTATGTTCTCAGGACGGGTTTCCGTTCCACTATTTACACCTTTGACAACATTACGCAATCTTGCGATCACCATAACGGTGAGCACCAGAAAGACAAGGGTAAGTAATCCAATAATATAAACCATAACGATTGAACAGGTTGTGCTAATTACGCTATATCATGATGCAATGACTCTTCCAGCATAGGATGATTCTTTGGAATCAGATTAGCTTTGGCCAACTGAGCAGAAACAAACCAGATGAAAGCACATGCAAATACTAAAATAAAGCCAAATTCTACAGGTCCGAAACCAGCGTTAGCACCTACAGTACCAGGCATGATGTTTACGTAGAAATCAAAGTAGTGACCCACGATTATACTCCAACAAGCTAGCTTCAAAATACTGTGAGTACGCTTTGAATCCCTTGTCATTAGAACGAGGAATGGAAAGAAAAAGTTTAGTATCAGATTGATAAAGAAAGGTGCTCTGTAGATACCACCGTAACCGCTAAAACGCTCTTTGTAGTGGATAATTTCTTCAGGTAAGTTAGCGTAATAAATGAGCAAAAACTGAGCAAACCAAACGTAGGTCCAGAAGATACTAAAAGCGAATACAAACTTACCCAAGTCCTGTAAATGGCTATGGTTAACTGCCTTCAGGTAACCTCTTTCACGTAGCGTTACTACCATTAGAGTGATCACTGCCAGACCTGTTACGTGCCAGCTTGCCAGGGTATACCAGCCAAACATAGTACTGAACCAGTGTGTCTCGATTGACATCACAAAATCCCAGGCTGAGGTAGATGAAGTAACAGCAAAGAACACCAGGAATGCGGTACCGAATTTAACGGATTTGTCATAGTTAGTAAGACCACCAATCCGGTCTTCTTCCAGAGAGGCTTTCCGTAGTACGGTCCACAGGAAGTACCAGCCGACAAAGTACAGTACCAGACGAATCAGGAAGAAAGGTGTATTCAAGAAGCCACTCTTTCCATCGATGATAGCATCGTAGCCTTCGTTGCTTGCGTCATACAAATCTTCATGGGTCCAGTGAAACAAGTCATGCCCACCCAGGAAGAATGTGATCAGCATAATAACACCTGTAACGGGAAGGAAAGAAGGAAGAGCTTCTGGAATACGCTTGAATACAACTGACCATCCTGCCTGTGCCAGATAGTTGTAGGACATGAAGAACATTCCTATAACTGATATACCAGTAAAATATACAGCGTTAAGCCATATGTTCGCCCAAATACGGGTCATCCAGCTACTACCACCATGTCCACCAGCTGCACCTGCCTCATGTTGAGCGGCAGTAGCACCATGGTCTGCTCCAGCGTTAGCAGCATTTTCTGCGGCGTGTGCAGTTTCGTGTCCACTACCGTTTGCTAACAAAAATGCACCGATTATGATAAGAGCCAAACCGATGGCTCCTCCAATCAATAAATTTCGTTTCGCGCCCGAAGTGAATTCAAATCGTTCTTCTATTGAAGGAATCGCGTGTACTGATGCCATTATGATTTTAATTACGCAGTTATCAAAAAATTAGGATCCTTTTTTAAGCTGTTGTACGTAGTGTACAATTTCCCAACGCTCCTCAGGTGTTACTTGTGACTTGTGAGGCCACATACGTCCCCAACCGTGTGTAATTACATGGAAGATATGTCCATCGTTCATATCCTGGAAATTGGCAGCTTTGTAGTTAGGTACCCCTTTGTACACTTCAGCCACGGGTCCATTACCTTCTCCTTCGGGTCCATGACAGTGCTGGCAGTATCTTTCAAATAACACTTTACCTTCTGCCAGAGTCTTCTCATTCAGAGGAACGGGATTTCTTAGTACTCTCTCTGAAGTACGGATACTGTCCTTTGGGATGTTATACACCATCAGATCAGTAGTCATATTCAGATTGGTATTAGTATTGACTGCTGCAGTTGAATCACCTCCGCCAAAGTCGCCTCCTCCTACATTGGTGTAATGCTGACGTGCCACTGTACCATTTACTGGTTCACGCATGTTCAGTCCCATAGGGTTGATAGGGTGCTTCTCTACCTGCTTATAGGCTTCATATCCTACCGAGCGGTACATGTTAGGAGCAAACTCCCATCCGGTATCATTCGGGTCACGCTTACAACTTGTAAAAGCTATGGCAACAACTGCCAGAACTCCTACATACTTATTTATTACTTGAAATTTCATCAGTGCAATGTTTTAGAATTGTTTGATGTTGACTTCCCCAGCACCCAGGTCTCTTAGTGCCTTGGTAATGTCTTCCTCACTCATCTTATTCTTACCCATTTCAATGGCCATTACAAACTTATTGTCAGTTGAACGTGGGTCGAACAAAACAGGAGCCGGATTAGGACTCAGACCATTTGTAACGAAGAAAGTAGTCACCATTCCGAATGCAGTAAAGAGTACTGTCATCTCGAAGGTAATGGGTATGAAGTTGGGGAGAGATATATAGTCCTTACCGCCAATGTTCATAGGCCAGTCAAAGCCCAGCATCCAGGTCATCATTGTTAAAGCGCAGGCGCACCCTGTCAGACCAAAAAGGAAAGCTGCTATACCTATGCGGGTACGAGGATGTCCGAGCGCGTCATCCAACCCGTGGATCGGGAAGGGTGAGTATACTTCGTGAATCTTTACACCTGCTTTACGGAGTTTAGGTATTGCATGGAGAATGACATCATCATCATCAAATACTCCGACTAAATATTTTCCGGTTAGCTCTGCCATAAATGTTTATATCTTTTACAAGCAGGTCGGCAGGAATCTCCTGCCGACTCTGGCTTTTTGATTATTCAGCGTCTTTGTTAAATGATGGATTTGCAACTCGTGCTCCCTTAGCTACGCCAGATATATTCTTTGGCAAACGCTCAGAAGATGATCTGATGATAGCTTTTACTTCAGCCATGTTTACTACGGGCAGGTACTTAGAGAAAAGTAAGAACAAGGTACCAAACAGACCGAAAGAGAAGATGTAGTCACCAATGTCATAGAAGGTAGGTGAGAACATAGCCCAGCTAGAAGGCAGGTAGTCACGGTGTAGTGACGTAACAATGATCACAAAGCGCTCAAACCACATACCAATGTTTACGATCACCGATATGAAGAATGTCCAGGTAACACTACGACGTAGTGAACGTGACCAGAACAGCTGTGGAGAGATTACGTTACAGGTCATCATAGCCCAGTATGCCCACCAATAAGGACCAGTAGCACGGTTGATGAACGCGTAGCTCTCATACTCAACCCCGGAATACCACGCGATAAAGAACTCAGTCAGGTAAGCTATACCTACGATAGATCCAGTTAGCGTGATGATCTTGTTCATCGACTCGATGTGCTCGATGGTAATGTAGTCTTCCAGACGATATACTACGCGAGTAATAAGCATCAGGTTCTGTACCATGGCAAATCCTGAGAAGATCGCTCCGGCTACGAAGTAAGGAGGAAAAATGGTTGTGTGCCATCCGGGAATTACCGAAGTAGCAAAGTCCATACTTACAATCGTGTGTACCGAAAGTACCAGAGGAGTTGACAAACCAGCCAGGATCAAGCTGATGTACTCATAACGAGACCAAGTCTTGGCGGATCCGTTCCATCCCATTGCGAAAGTACCGTAGATAAAACGGGATACTTTATTTTGAGCGCGGTCACGGATAGTAGCCAGGTCAGGAATAAGACCAATGTACCAGAATACCAGCGATACTGAGAAGTAAGTACTGATCGCGAACACGTCCCATACCAGTGGTGAGTTGAAGTTAACCCACAATGAACCAAAAGTATTAGGTAGAGGAAGTGCCCAGTACGCTAACCAGGGACGGCCCATGTGCATCAGGATAAACGAAGCCGCACAGATTACTGCGAAGATGGTCATCGCCTCAGCAGCACGGTTGATAGAAGTTCTCCACTTCTGACGGAAAAGCAAAAGGATCGCTGAGATAAGGGTACCGGCATGACCAATACCTACCCACCATACGAAGTTGGTAATATCCCATGCCCACCCAACGGTTTTATTAAGGCCCCAAACGCCAAGGCCTTCCCACCAAGTCCAGAAGAGACAAGCCGTACCGTAGATCAGTACTACTAGTGCTGCGATAAAAGCGATCTTCCACTCTTTGGTCGGCTTTCCTTCTACGTGACGACATACGTCTTCCGTAACATCGGCGTATGTTTTTCCGCCAGTTACCAGCGGCGGTCTTACGGGTGAAGTAACATGCATACGACTAATTAGTTATAATGATTTAAACTTTCGCTATTCAATTGATTAGATCTGTTAATGCTCCCGCCTAGGTATCTACGGTATGAGGAGTTTTGATTTCACCCTCTTCATCGAGTGTTGCTGAGGCATCTGGATCTACGTTTTTAACCTTCACCAGGTAAGTAATCTGTGGCCGGGTGTTGATCTCTTCGATCACCTGGAAGCCACGTCCTCCTTTTCTTTCAACCAAGGTTAATTGATGAACAAGACTGGTAGGATCATTCAAATCACCGAATACGATAGCGCTGGTCGGACAAGACTGAGCACAAGCTGTAACGATTTCGCCATCTATCGGACGTCTTCTTTCCTTCTTAGCAGTCAGTTTACCTTCCTGAATACGCTGCACGCAGAATGAGCACTTCTCAATAACCCCACGTGAACGAACAGTAACCTCAGGGTTAATCACCATTTTACCCAGGTCATTGTTGAAGTGGTAGTCGAAGTTGTCATTATCAAAGTACTTGAACCAGTTGAAGCGACGTACTTTATAAGGACAGTTGTTAGCGCAGTAACGGGTACCTACACAACGGTTATAGGTCATCTGGTTCAGACCTTCGTGACTGTGCGTAGTAGCCGCTACCGGACATACTGTTTCACAAGGAGCGTTGCTACAGTGCTGACACAGCATAGGCTGGAATACTACTGCAGGGTTTTCAGAAGCAATTTCCTGTCCCTGGAAGTCTCCCTCCTCCGCATCGCTGCTATAGTAGCGGTCAATACGGATCCAGTGCATTTCACGACGTCTTGTTACTTCCTGACGTCCTACAACAGGTACGTTATTTTCAGCCTGACAGCTGATCACACAAGATCCACAACCTGTACAGGAGTTAAGGTCGATAACCATACCCCATGAGTGATTAGGGTACTTGTGACCATTCCACAGTGACAAATCAGGAGCAACAACAGGTCCCTCGGAGGTTTCTACTTCCGGAATAAAGCGTCCTGCTGCATTATTTTTCTGATAAGCGCTCAGGATGGTTTCCTGAATAACTGACTCACGGCTCATTACTGTTTCGTGGGTCTGTGTCTGCGCTAGCTCACGGTATCCACCCGTATTTGTAACATTGACATTACCAGGGTAGAAAGAGAGGAATCCACCTACGAATGTGGCCATAGGGTATACATTCACCCCTACTCCATTACCGGCTTTACCCGCTTTCGCACGACCATAACCAATAGCAACAGCTACTGTACCATTCGCAAGACCAGGCTGAATAAGCGCCGGTAGTTCGACGGCGTAACCTCCTTTGGATTCTACACGTACCAGATCTCCCTGCTTAATACCTAGTTCTTCGGCAGTCTTCTTAGAAAGTTTAGCGTAGTTATCCCAGGTAGCCTTAGTCATTGGGTCAGGGAACTCCTGAAGCCATGGGCTATTAGCCCAACGACCGGTACCCATACCTACTTTTTCATAAATAATAAGTTCAATTCCTGATGCAGACCCAGCAGCTGCGCTTGTTCTTGCGATAGAAGAAGCTGCAGCATCTACATTACCAGCAAAGCTAGCCGTAGCAGCCGTAGTTGCTTTACGCTCGAAGACACCATCGTGCAGAGCTTTCATCCAGAATTGGTCGAAGTCTCCTGCGCCCCCTTGCGTAAATATATTTCTACGCCAGTATGACCGGAGATATTCGTGGTAATTAGCCGGCAGTCCAGCCCATGTCAGAAGACTTTCCTGGCCCTGACGCGTATTGAATATCCGGCTGATGGTAGGCTGAACCAGGCTGTAGTAACCTACTCTAGGCTCAGAGTCTCCCCATGACTCTAGATAGTGAGGAGCAGGACAGATATATTTTGTTAAACCAGCAGTTTCATCTGCACGATCCGAGATAGCAATGCTTAGAGGTACTTTAGGAAGTGCTTCTGCGAGTTCAGCACCACGAGGATGATCATATACAGGGTTGGCTCCGTAAAGAATAACGGCTCCTGCACGACCTCCTTTTACCTCATCAATGAATGCGTTCATGGCAAGATCGTTACCTTGATGAACATTGAGAGGTGCACTTAGGTCAATGGTTGAACCATAGCTTCCCAGCAGGCTGTTCAGCGCGTTGGTCACAACCTGAGCAGCGGGATCATTTAATCCACACATTACTACAGCCTGCCCCTGAGCAGCTATAAGATCAGCTGCAGCTTTGTCAAGGTAAGGTACCTCTACGGCCGGAGCAGTGATAGTCTTACCGCCCAGTTTGGTAGCTACTCTATTATATAATGCTGTAAGAACAAGACCAATCTGAGAAGGCTTCACTGCCGCACGGTAGTCAGCGTTTGCACCGGTTAGAGAGAAGTCAGACTCGAACTGATAATGACGAGACATGTCTTTCTTTCCGTTGGGAGCACTGCTCACCTTACGAGTAGCAGCATATTGCGTATCAAAGAAACCAGGATTTACCCAGGTTCCCAGGAAGTCAGCCTCAACACCAACTATAACCTTAGCTTTGGTAAGGTCATAGGAAGGGAATACTGGTTGTCCAAACGACTCTTCATTGGCTCTTCTGATAGCCGACAAAGAGTTCGCATCGTACATGATGTGAGTTGTGGATGGGTACTTTGCAATAAAATCAGCGATAACGGCCTTAGTAGAAGGGCTCATGACCGTATGCGATACGATACGAATAGCTCCGTTGCGTCCTGCAATCTGTGCCAGCTGAGTGGTGATCTCACGATCTACCATATCCCAACTTACTTTTGTATCCTCTCCTTTTTGCGGTCCCTTCAGCTTTTCTATATCATAAAGGCTCAGGAGGGAAGACTGCACACGTGCACTAACACCATGTGTTATGCTGGACATTGTATTAGGCTCCAGCTTAACGGGACGTCCTTCGCGTGTTTTCACCAGGATGCTGCTATAGTCGCTACCTTCTGAATAGGTAGAAGCATACCAGTTGTCAAGGGTTGGGAATTCACCCTCAGGCTTATTGAGATAAGGAACAGCTTTGGTAACCGGTGCGTCGCAGGCAGCCAGAGATACAGCGGCCATACCAAAACCAAGTACCTTAAGGAAATCACGTCGATGGGTATTAGTACCATCGACTATACTCTGATATTCTTTTTCTTCGCCGGGAGTAAGTTCGGCAAATTCACTTTCGGCGTGCTTGACAAAGCTTTCGTCATTACGTAACTCTTCCAGACCCCGCCAATACCTTTTTTTATTATTTTCCATACAGTTATTCAATACAAATTAAATGTATTTCGGAATTTCTCTCAGGCGATTAGTAGTGACACTTTGAACATTCCAAACCACCTATATCCGATACCTTCAAAGAGCCTTCACTATACTTATCATGCAGCTGTACCAGCTTGTCATAGTAAGCATTGCCTTTGGTATTGACATCAGTCTTACGGTGACAGTCAATACACCATCCCATAGTCAGGGATGAGCGCTGCTCTACTACTTCCATCTGCTGGATTTCGCCGTGACACTGCTGACACTCCAGACCAGCAACGTTTACGTGCTGTGAGTGGTTGAAGTAGGCGAAGTCAGGAAGATTATGAACACGCACCCATTCGATAGGCTGATTGTTTTCAATGGCTGTGTATATTTTTTGAATTTCAGGAGACTCGTTTTTGATCACACCGTGGCAGTTCATACAGATGTTAGCCGAGGGAATGTGAGCTGACTTACCACGATTCACACCAGTGTGACAGTAGTTACAGTCGATGCTATACTCTCCTGCATGTAGTTTATGAGAAAAAGCGATAGGCTGCTTAGGAGCGTATCCCTGCTGGACACCGATGCTATAAGCACCGTCGATAGTAGCCTTTACAACCAGAAGAATAAATACCCAAATAGTTGCGGAACGAATAGCTGGATTATTGGCAGCAGTAAGCAGATTACGCTTCAGGCGATCACCGAAGCTTACCTTATCCCCTTCGGCAGTGGTGGCATCACCAGTTACCGCCTTTGACAGGATAGTTACGATTACCAGCAGAACACCAAGCACCAGTAACATTACAACCAGCAATGCAACCAGCACCAACACGAACAAATCAGACGGAGCGCCGGACTGTACAGTAGCAGCACCAGCGGCACCACCTGCAGCAGCAGCGGGAGCAGCACCTGCGGCAGGAGCAGCATTAGCCTGCTCAACGTAAGCAAGAATTCCCCGAATATCGTCTTCTGACAAATTAGGGAATGGAGTCATTTGTGCCTGGTTGTACTCGTTGTAGAGCTTTACAGCGTAAGGATCACCACTGGCAATAACAGCTTGTGAATTGTGAATCCAATCTACAAGCCAGGGAAAATCACGACGCTCGGTGATTCCTTTCAAACCTGGTCCTACAGATTTCTCTGCTGTAACATTATGACAGGCAGCACAGTTGTTTTTGAAAAGGGCTTCGCCTTTAGCGGCATCCCCTGAGGCACCTCCGCCTGCATCTGCGGCAGCACCAGTAGCAGCTCCGTCAGCAGGGGCAGCTGCGTCCTGAGCCGAAACATGTGTTAGACCAACCAGAAGGGCCACCAAGAGGGTGAATAGTGAAGTCCTAACTGATCTTTTTTGGCCAAAAAGAGAGATTTTTTTAAATTGTTTATACATAATCAGTTATTCATTGATTCTTCATCACACAAATCTACTGCACGAATTTTTATCCACAAAAGTATTTCTTTGATATTTTATAGTACTCACTTATTTATACTTTTTCTAATCTCTCTGCTTCTTTTTAAGCCTTTTTAGTTATCCCACTAGCATTTGCTTTTCAGCTAATTACAAAAAAAATACCATTTGCGCAGGTACAGGGTACATTCAGCACAAATGGTATTTTTCCGTTTATAGAAAAGCGTTACAGGACTATTAAAATCCTCTGCTTTTTGGGAGGTTCCGAGCGGATTCGAACCGCTGTACAAGGTTTTGCAGACCTCTGCCTAGCCGCTCGGCCACGGAACCTTATGAGCCGCTTAGCTGATCGTAGCTGGTGTACTTTCAGCTAAGCTGGCGCAAAATTATAAATTATTCAGATTACTCCTCGTCTTTAGCGTCTTTTTTAGCAGCTTTTTTATCTTTCTTTTCTGTCTCTTCCATTTGTTCTTTCAGAGCGGACAGAACGTCAAGGTCACCGAAGGTAGCTTTCTCTGCTTCTTTGGCAGCTGGGGCATCGGCTTTAGGAGCTGATTTCTTAGCTTTGTCCTCTTTTTTCTCTTCTACAACGCTACCACCCTGCCATACCTTAGTATGAGAAAGTACGATCTTCTTTTCGTCCTTAGAGAATTCGAGTACAGTGAAGTCAAGGCTCTCGCCTACTTCAGCTACCGAACCATCTTCCTTAGCAAGGTTTTTCAGTACTACTACGCCTTCGATTCCGTAAGGAAGCTCAAGGGTAGCAAACTTATCACCTTTAGATACGATTGTACAACGGTGTACTGAACCTACTGCGAAGATAGACTCGAATGTATCCCATGGGTTTTCTTCAAGCTGCTTGTGGCCAAGGGCCAGACGACGGTTGTCGGCATCCAGCTCAAGTACTACTACTTCCAGTTCCTCACCTACTTTGATGAAGTCAGAAGGGTGCTTGATCTTCTTAGTCCATGACAGATCAGATACGTGTACCAGACCGTCGATTCCTTCTTCCAGTTCGATGAACAGACCGAAGTTGGTCAGGTTACGAACGATACCCTTGTGACGGGTACCGATAGCGTACTTGTCTTTCAGGTCAGCCTGAGTCCAAGGATCTTCGGTCAGCTGCTTAATGCCAAGTGACATCTTGCGCTCCTGACGATCCAGTGTAAGTACTACTGCTTCGATCTCGTCGCTTACGCTCATGAACTCCTGTGGGTTACGCAGGTGCTGCGACCATGACATTTCAGACACGTGGATCAGACCTTCAACACCCGGACGGATTTCAAGGAATGCACCGTAGTCAGCTACATTCACGATACGGCCCGATACTTTGGAACCAACCTGAATCTCCTCTGACAGTGAATCCCAAGGATGTGCCTGAAGCTGCTTCAGACCCAGTGAGATACGCTTCTTCTCTTCGTCGAAGTCGAGTACTACTACGTTGAGTTTCTGGTCGAGGTTCAACAGCTCTGATGGGTGGTTGATACGTCCCCATGAGATATCTGTGATGTGCAACAGACCATCTACTCCACCAAGGTCGATGAACACACCGAAGTTGGTCATGTTCTTGATAACACCTTCGAGTACCTGGCCTTTCTCGAGGTTGTTGAGGATTTGCTGACGCTGAGCTTCGAGATCTTTCTCGATCAGGATCTTGTGCGATACTACTACGTTATCGTTAGCGTAGTTGATCTTTACAACCTTCACCTCCATGCGCTTACCAACGAATACGTCGAAGTCACGGATAGGTTTCACATCGATCTGTGAACCTGGCAAGAAGGCTTCGATACCGAAGATATCCACGATCAGACCACCCTTAGTTCTGCGTTTCACAGTGGCGTCGATCACCAGATCCTCGTCAAATGACTTCTGAATATTATCCCAGGCAGTGATAACCTTCGCTTTCTTGCGTGAAAGCACCAACTGTCCCTGAGCATCTTCCTGATTTTCTACGTAAACTTCTACCTCATCTCCAATCTTCAGATTAGGAATGTCACGGAATTCGTTGTACGACACCAGGCCGTCTGATTTGAATCCAATGTTCAAAATAACTTCGCGGTCGGTGATACCTACCACAGTTCCTTTTACTACCTCTTTTTCCTGAATAGGAGAAAGGGTGTTTTCGTACATTTCCTCCAAACGAGTACGTTCGGCGGCTGAATAACCGGTGCCGAATCCTTTGTCATCGGCCTTTTCCCAATCGAAGTCGGGGAGTGCTTGGCTTTGTCTTCCTTTTGCCATAAATAGTTTATAGAATCGCTCTTTGATACATCAGCCTCCGAGCTAAAAGGCTGAAAATTAGTGATACATGGTTTTACTTTCGAAAAATAGACCGCAAAGATAGGAAAATAAAAAAAAAGATAAACACAGAGGCTCAAGTTTTTACAGATTACGTAAAAACTTGAGCCTCTGAACTATATATACTATGTTACCTCTTAGTAGATCGCTTCTTTGGCACCCAGATACGGTAACCAGCCATCATCGACAACTCCCGAAAAATCACGAAGGAACATCAGGAATGAAGGCTTGAAAGGGCGCTGACGTAGTGGCATACCGGCCTCTTCGGGAGTATAATCCCCTTTACGTGAGTTGCAGCGCTTACAGGCGGTGGCCAGGTTGTCCCAGTTGGTCTTGCCGCCCCGTGACTTGGGTAATACATGGTCGAGTGTCAGGTCATCACTGATGCCACAGTACTGGCAGCGGTTTCCGTCCCGCTTGAAGATGTTCTGCCGGGTCATCATTACACCACGGTAGGGTAAGTGGACGTAGCGGTGTAGACGAATTACTGTTGGCATGGGAAATACCTCCCGAACACTTCGCAGTACATGGGTAGGTGACTCCGCCAGTAACTCTGCCTTGTTCATATAAACCAGCAAAAAAGCCTTAGGTACCGAACAAACACTTAATGCACTGTAATCTTGATTAAGAACCAAAACTTTCCTGCCCATGGATCTAGATATGATTTCTTCTACCAATATATATATTCCCCTAATTAATAACGTAATAATCAGGCTAAATGTTGGTAAAATTGCCGGTAGAGCAATAGAAGAAATGACTAGTGCAGGCAGCTCTTTAATGCCCGCAACAAACATGGCTAATAATCCATCCGATCGGTCTCCCGTTTGACGTCGCGCTCCTTGATGGTCTCCCGTTTATCGTAGAGTTTCTTCCCTTTTGCCAGAGCAACCTCAAGTTTGGCTAGTCCACGGTCACTGGTATACAGGCGAACAGGAATAATGGTCAGCCCCTGGTCTTTTAGTTTTTCGGCAAGACGACGAAGTTCACGCTTGGTAAGTAGCAGCTTGCGGTCGCGGAGTGGTTCGTGGTTGTAGTGGGTGCCTTCGGTATAGGGCGATATGTGCATGTTCCGGATATATAGCTCCTCCCCCATAAACAGGCAATAAGCATCCTGCAGATTGACCTTTCCCTGGCGGATAGACTTGATTTCGGTACCGGTGAGCATCATTCCCGCCGAGAATGTTTCCAGAAAAAAATATTCAAATGAGGCGCGGCGGTTCTGGATGTTTACCTTTTTAGCTATTTTGTCGGACATTTTGTTGTTCTTTCTGAAAGGATTGCAAAGTTACTTCATTCAAAAAACTATACCAATTTCTATGGCAGTGACACGCTTATGCGCAGCACTTATGGCAGGTACAGTAGCTGCGCTTATATCTTTCTCTGCGAATGCACAAGCTCCCGGTGAGGTAGCTGCCGCACGTGCTGTCGTGGATCAGCTCTTTACGGGCATGCGATCCGGAGATTCGTCGCTGGTGCGTCGGGCCTTTTTGCCGGATGCCTCTCTACAATCTGTAACTACCGCATCCGATGGTACCGTGAAGGTACGCAAAGATGCCATTCAGGGATTTATTAATGCCGTAGGTACTCCTCATGATGAGGTATGGGACGAGCAGATCTATGATGTAAAGGTACAGATAGATGGCCCCATGGCTATTGTGTGGACTCCTTATAAGTTCTTCCTGGGGAGCAAGTTCAGCCACTGCGGCGTCAACGCCTTTACGCTGGTTAAGACTACGGAGGGATGGAAGATAGCCGGTATAACAGATACCCGGCGTCGTGACAACTGCCTGTAAAGATTAGAACCTGATCATCTGCTTCCAGGTACCTTTGATACGGTTGTACTTAAGGGTACTTGGCAACGCCTTCCACCAGTACTTATTAATCTCTACGGCAAAGGAAGGCTGCATGTAGCAGTTGATGGCGCAGCCTTCGCAGGCCGGCAGACGGCCTTCAAGAGCTACCAGCTTCTGTACCTCCTCGGATAGGTACAGGTCGTGAAGATTGCCTTCAATAGAATGTTCTTTTAGTCCCAGATGATAGCAGGGCAGCACCAGTTTATTTTCGGGAGATATTACCAGTGTAGTACTACCTGCCTTACATACCGGCGCCTCAGTATGGTTACCGCCGTCGAGTCGTAGCTGTACGAAGGCTTCATTGAGATATACGTTTTTCTGCTTTCCCCAATGGACCAGTTCGCTCAACGCCTCTTTGGATAAGTTGCCACCAACGGTATTGTACTCAAACACCGGATTCAGGATCAGTACCAGGTTGTTAGGTATACATACCTTCTCCCACACCTGTCGGATCTGATGGACATTACTTTCAAATACAGTAAAGATGATGTCTGGCCGCTCCCCAAAACCTCGGGCCACTTCGATGGACTCCATTACTTTATCAAAGCACTTGACGCCTCGGGAGAGATCATGTTCATCGCGGTGGGGGGAGTCGAGGGAGAGGTGAAGCATATCGATCAGTCCCCGTAGCTTGTGAGCGTACTTTGGGTACAACAGCCCGTTGGTAGTAACGGTGGTGATCATACCCAAAGCCTTGGCCTCACGCAATAATTCGTCAAGCTGACGGTGCAACAGGGGCTCGCCCCCGGTAAAGTCCACTACCTTTACGCCCAGTCGTTTCAGGTCCCGCAGGTTCTGCCGCGCGTTCTCCACCGTCACGTACGGAGAGGGGCGCTCCCAGATGTCGCAGAAGCTACAGGTAGCGTTACAACGGTACGTTACGTAGTAGTTGCACAACACAGGGTGGGAAACCAGGCGCATAGTTTTAGCTTAGTATCTTCAGCAAGCTGCTCAGCTTTTCCTTAAGGTCTTTACGATCTACGATAAAATCAAGGAAGCCATGCTCCAGTACGAACTCAGCACTCTGGAAGCCCTTGGGCAGGTCTTTACCTATGGTCTCCCGGATAACGCGAGGTCCGGCGAATCCGATGAGGGCACCCGGCTCAGAGATATTGAAGTCACCCAGCATAGCGTACGAAGCCGTCACACCTCCTGTAGTAGGATCGGTCAGCAGAGATATGTAGGGGATCTTTGCCTCCGCGAGTAACGCCAGCTTAGCTGAAGTCTTGGCCATCTGCATCAGCGACAGACCAGCTTCCATCATACGGGCTCCGCCCGATCGTGATATCATGAGGAAAGGCTGCTTGTGCAGTAGCGAGTAGTCAATAGCCCGGGCGATCTTCTCCCCTACTACTGATCCCATAGAGCCCCCGATGAAGTTAAAGTCCATACAAGCTATGGTGATGTCCTGTTCGTTCATCTTACCATGTGCAGTACGTACGGCGTCTTTTAGCCCGGTCTTGAGCATGGTACTCCGGATACGGTCCGGGTAGGGCTTCGTATCTATAAACTTGAGCGGATCACCCGATCGTAAGGTAGCATCGAGTTCGGTAAACTCATTGTTATCAAAAAGCAGCTCAAAATAAGCTTCTGAGCCAACTTTATCATGGTAGTTGCAGTGAGCGCAGGTATAAGCATTCAGCTTGTGCTCACGGGTGTGCATAATCTTCTTACAGTTAGGACACTGATACCAAAGCCCGTCGGGGGCTTCGCGCTTCATTTCCGTTGGGGTATTGATCCCTTTTTCTTTCCGAACAAACCAAGACATAAGCAGTAGTAGGTTAATCGCGCGACGCTAAGAGCAACGCCTTCTGGCTCTTAACAACGAAATCACGACGTAATGAGGCTTCAAATATAGTAATAAATGTATTGTAACCTCAAAGTGATAGGTAGTATTGACGCCGCGAAGGAGGAAGCCGCTCGATGGCATATCGTAACGAGGTACGCGGTAACTGATCAATATACTGATGCAAAAACTCTTCCATCACATCCAGATCGCGCTTACCTACTTCCCGCAGCATCCATCCTATGGCTTTATGAATCAGATGGTGCTTATGCGGCAGCAGTAACCGGGCAACGGCCAGTGTGTCCTGGTACTCGCCTTTGCGGATGTAGTAGTGGGTGGCTACTATAGCTACCCGCTGTGTCCACAGGTCGGGCTGTCTGCCCATGTCCAGCAGCGGGCTTCGGTCTTTATCAAACAGGTACCTTCCTACAATGTCCCGGGCTGAGGCATCTACCAAGTCCCAGTTATTGATGTACTTTATATTACTTAAGTACATATCGTAAAGCTTCCTCTGCTCCTCATCCGAAGCTTTGGCAAACTGATTTACCATTATCAACAGAGCCGTCAGCCGACATTCATGAATCGGGTCACGTAGCAGGAGGAGAAGTTGATCCGTAGGAAGCGTACGCCAGCGGCGGACTACTTCTCGCACCTGTGGATTGGAAACGCCCAAAAACTGATCGCCTTCGGCATACTGACCAGGCTTGGCCTGAAAATAGCGGACTACAAAATCAGCTCTTACCGGATCAGCAAAAGCCTGCAGGTCACTCCGGACTGCCTGAACCAAATCCATATGAAATTGTTTTTCTACCTAGATCAACCTAAACGGCACTACTGCCTCTTTAATTTTACTTATTACTTCCCTAACGGAACCATGAATGATCCTACCACTCCTATTGTGATTATTGTAGGTACTAACCGCCCTCATTCTGTATCTCGTCAAATAGCTGATTACTATCAACAAATACTTCACCGCAACGGAGCTACCAGTACTATACTGGATCTGCACGAGCTTCCGGCTGACTTTACCGTATCTGCTTTGTACAGTAATAATGGCAAAAGCGAAGCATTTAACCAACTCCGAAAGCTGGTGGATGACGCAGAGAAGTTCGTGTTTATAGTACCTGAATACAATGGCTCTTATCCGGGAGTACTCAAAGCCTTCATTGATGGACTACCCTATCCCAACAGCTTTACAAACAAGAAAGCAGCGCTGGTGGGACTTTCGTCTAATACTCAGGGAGCCGTTATAGCGCTAAGCCACCTCAATGATGTATTTAGCTATCTGGGGATGAACACGCTGGCCCTTCGTGTGAAGCTGGGGCTGATCCGAAGCTATTTCTCTAATGGTATTATAACCAATGATCTCTATAACGAACTGCTGGAAATGCAGGCGCGGCAGTTGATTCAATTCTAATAGTAGCTCTCACGATATAACAAGAAGAGGTACCTCATGAGGTACCTCTTCTTGTTATATCGTCTGATTTCTAGTTCAATCGGTGTTGCTCCATTTCGTGCGCCGGGATAGCGGGCCGCTTGCAGAGTTCAATCTGACTGCGCCGGTAGGCCGGTGATTCCAGTTCGGAATATTTAATTGATCCATCCCGGAAGCGCTGTACCATATTACGTATCCGCTGCCGCTCCTCGGCCGACCATCCATCGTTTACTTCGTCGTAGCCGTAGGAAGTATTGACGGAGGTTGGTTCATCTATGAAAACGGTAGGCTCTTCCATAACCACTACGTAGCCACCGCCTGATACGCCTCCAGTGGGTGTCTCTGGCTCTGGTTTGGTAGCAGCCATTGGCTCCTTTTCTATTTCTACTGGTTCTACGGGTGGTGTCCAGCGAGGCTGAGGCTCGTCGATCACTTCTATCGGAGTGTACGTTTCTTCTATTTGTACAACAGTAGATACTATTGGTTCGGGTGTCGACTCAGGTTTACGGATTGTTACTCCCGGAACGGGTGACTCAATACTATCGAAGCCAGCTGCAACAATAGTTACACGCAGTCTATCACCCAGTGAGTCGTCAGTGATCGTACCCAGCTTGAACATACGGGCTTCGCCCTGCACCTGCGAAAGTACGTACTTCCATATTTCACGCTGCTCGCGCATGGTGGCTTCCTTCTTCTTGCTGGTAGCCAGGGTTACCAATATACGCTTAGCCCCTGTAATAGTACGATCGTTCAGCAGCGGAGAATCCAGCGCCTGCTTAATAGCCTGATAAGCTCTGTCTTCGCCTTCGGCATCGGCCGTTCCCATTACAGACTGACCGGCGCTTTTGAGTACCTTCTCTACGTCTTTGAAGTCCGTGTTGATATTACCGCTGGTGGTAATGATCTCGGAGATACTTTTAACCGCATTCAATAAGATACTATCTGCCTCGGCAAATGCCTGAGTAAGCGTCATATCTTCGAACAGCTCTTCGAGCTTATCGTTCAGTACGACCAATACGGTATCGCTATACTCCTTAAGTTGCTCAATACCCTCCAGGGCCTGCTCTTTCTTGTCAAGACCTTCCCAGGTATAGGGAGCAGTCACCACAGCAACGGTCAGCTTGCCCATCTCTTTGGCTACCTGGGCAATAACAGGAGCCGCACCGGTACCCGTACCACCACCCATACCGGCCGTGATGAATACCATCTGAGTAGCGCCACCTAACAGACCTTTGATTTCTTCTATAGTCTCAAGAGCAGCCTCACGGCCCTTGGTAGCATCGGTACCAGCTCCCAGACCTTGAGTAAGATTAGCTCCAAGCTGAATCTTTATAGGGACAGGGCTTTTGTGAAGCGCCTGACGATCAGTATTACAGATAGCGAATTCTACATCTTTGATCTTATTCTCAAACATGTAGTTGACCGCATTGCTACCACCGCCTCCAACTCCAATTACCTTGATAATGGAGGGTTCCAGCGATCCGCTACCACTCGCGATAGTGTTTTTCACGATATCATTCACAATGTAATCTTGGTCTAAGGCGCTGAGTAAGTTCTTATTCATGATCCAGATGTGTAGGGTGAACGTAGCATCTTATGATTATTAATAGTCCCCCATTTGCTCGGAGTCTTTACGTCCAAATAAAAATTTTCCAATAAGGCTAACCCCACTACTTTCCTTTACGGGTGCTTTTACAGGCTGCGGCTCTATTCGTTGAGTGTAGCCGTAGCTGCTGGGCTCGCTGGGTTTACAAACTGATTTGACACGAGAATCGATTGATTTCATACCCGCCCACGCCAGCCCTAGAGCGGTTGCGTAGGAGGTATTACTGACAGCGTCAGCCTTGGGCGTATGAGCCAGCCGCTCAGGTATTCCTACCCGCACGGGCATTTCATCACATACCCTACTGAATAACTTCTCAATGTCAAAGATGTTTGCGGTACCTCCGGTAAGTACAATTCCTCCAATAAGTTCGTCGGCATACCCTGAGTCCAGGATCTTAGCGTAAACCATGGCGGCTATTTCCTTAAGTCGCTCTTCAATAATAAGTGATACGTTCTTTTTCAACACCTGCTTAGGCGCTCGACCCGCCAGGTAGTTGACAAGTATCTCAATGCTAAGCGGCGTATCTTCCGACAGGGCGGTGCCATACTCCTTCTTTAGTTGTTCTGCATTGTCGGGCTGTATTCCACATCCTACCCGCAGGTCTGAAGTTATATGACGACCGGCTATGGGGAAAGTAGCTACATATCGTAATATACCCTCATGGTATATAGCCAGATCCGTTGTATGATCACCGATATCAACCAGGGCAATTCCTGCTTTCATCTCCTCTTCTTCCAGTACAGCCAGTGCCGTTGCTACCGGAGAGTACAGCATTTTATCAAAGCGAAGGCTTTTATCAGCCATAGCCAGACTCTTGACCGTACGCTGGATAGATTGATTATTAGCTGATATAACCAGAAAATCTCCTCCCAACTTGATACCCGTACGTCCTACCGGCTCCCGTACGCCTCTGGTGCCATCCACTACGAATTCCTTAGGGAACACGTGCATGACATCATAATTGGATTCTGTTTTGGCACGGAACATATCGTCCACGAGCTGGTCCACATCGCGCTGGGTCACTTCATCACCCGCCGAGGAGGTCGGACGAATAACGCCGTCGTTCTGCTCGCTTACTTTTACATGCATTCCACCAAAGCTGACATTAACGAGACCAATATCCAGGTCCGACAGCACCGATACCTCATGCAGGGCGGCACGAATAGCATCGCCTACCTGCTTAATATTTTCTACCGAGCCGTTCATAACGGCACCCGGGGCTATTGGTACTTCACTAAAGCCTAGTATTTCTATCGTTTCTCTTTTAGAGTACGTCGAGCCCTGAGCCTGTGCGGCTACTACGGCTACCTTGGTACTTCCAATGTCTACACCTACTACAATGCTGTCGTTTGTCATGCTCTTTGGTGTGTTATTTTTTATTCGCAAACAATCTGGTCTTGAAACTTTACGCTAATCCGTGAATAGCGGCTCCAATCAGACGCCATTACTTTTTTATAAAAAACATGAAGCTTATCTAACTTCGATTTAAAATTATCGGCAGGTCCCAATTCTATACGCTGATCTCCCAATGCCGTCAATAAGCTTATTTCACCATCATTAGATACCATCATCTGAGTGATCTGCGCTTTCCAAAACTCATCCGAATCGAGGTAACGTATCAGCTCTAATACCGGCTTGCCACGCTTGCCGTGCAGGTGGCTGTAATTCTGAAAAAACTGGCCTGACACCAGCAGGGTACGAGCAGTAAAACGATCCGTGAGGGGTAAATAATTACCCTCTTCGCTAATATAAAATCCGGCCGTTTTACGCCATTCTCCTTCACGGGAGGTAGCGATCCAACGGGCCAGTGGCTTTTCCTGCTCCACCTCTATCACCAGGTTTCCTTCCAGATCACGATAAGCCTGGCAATTTCTTACTAATTTATTTCTTTTTACACGATTTTCTAACTTTCGGAGAATTAAATCTCCCTGGCGGCTCCCCTGCAAAGGGTCGCTTCCATGATCTGTAAGCAAAGTTTCTACATCAATCGGGTTGATGAAACGCATCCCTGAATCGTAGTCAACCTTCACTATCAGATTCTTACATCGCTGCCTACTTAGCTTACGCTCAGCCATGCTAACGCAAAGCAGGGGCACAAGCAGCCATATACCTCTTCGTAGCCATTTGCCGGAATACTCAAATTTACGTAACATGGCAGCAATTTTAAAATGCTTTGCTTATTAATTCGTAAAAGGAGTGACAAGAACTTCTTTAATAGGCATAACTAATTTATCTATATCACCGGCTCCAATTGTAACTACAATATCGGTAGGTACTTCCAGAAGTTTCTCTAAAAGCTCTTCTTTGGAGATGATATACTTGTCGGAAATAGTCGCTTTATCCAGTAACATCGCTGACGTCACACCCTCTATTGGCTGCTCCCGCGCCGGATAAATATCCAGCAACAAGAGCCGGTCGGCCAGCGATAAGCTTTGCCCGAACCCCTCTGCAAAGTCACGGGTACGGGTAAACAGGTGGGGCTGGAAAATAGCCGTAATATGACGACCCGGATACAGCGCCCGTACCGATGACAGAAACGCTTCGATCTCGGCTGGATGATGAGCATAGTCATCTATGAATACCTTCGAACTACTTTCCAGCACATACTCAAAACGACGCTTTACACCCCGGTAGGTACTTAGTCCCTGCCGAATCTGATCCGGCTCTACACCTAATTTAAGAGCGACGGCCGTTGCTGCCAGGGCATTTTCTACATTATGGTAGCCAGGTACCATCATGGCCACGTTGTCAATAACCCCTCCGGGATATACGATATCAAAAACAAACCTTGCGTTCTCAATGCGGAGGTTTGTTGTATGGTAATTACCTTCTTTTAGAGAGTACACCTGTACACCTTCTGCCCCACTTTCAGCCACGGTAAGGCCTTTCTTCATAATGAGTGATCCACCGGGCTTAATTTGATCTATGTAGGCACGGAATGACTCTAGCACAGCATCGTGCTGCCCGTATATATCCAGATGATCGGCATCGGTAGAGGTGATAATGGCCAGATCAGGGTACAGCGTCAGGAAAGAGCGGTCATACTCATCCGCTTCGACTACACATACTATCTCCTCCGGTGTATCGGTAGGTTCGTTCAGCAGGAAATTAGTGCCGTAGTTCTGGGTAATGCCACCCAGAAATGCTGTACAGTTGACACCTGCACTACGTAACAAATGCGCCACCATCGAAGAGGTGGTGGTTTTGCCATGGGTACCTGCCACACCCACAGTACGTAGGCTACGCGTCAGCCAACCCAGTACCTGAGACCGTTTCTGAATGGTGAAGCCGTGTTCACGAAAGTAAGCCATCTGACGGTGATCCGCAGGTACGGCAGGGGTATATACAACCAGTGTCTGGGCCGGATCAGCCAGGAATACTGAAGGTACGGTCGTTATATCATCTTCAAAGGAAATCTGAATACCTTCCTGCTCAAGACTATCAGTAAGCGTGGTGGGAGTACGGTCATAACCAGCAACAGAAAACCTGTTGGTATTGAACCAGCGAGCGAGGGCACTCATACCGATTCCACCAATTCCAACAAAGTATATGTACTTCCAGTCCGAAGTTAAATTCATGCTAAGGGGTTTATCGAGCTTACTTTATATAATTATATATTCGATGCTGATCATCACATCAGCTTAACTACCTCCTGGGCTATGTCACGAGCCGCATCCGGACGAGCCAGCGTCTGAATATTCTTTTTTAACTCGGCCTGCTTTGCCGGGTCCTCCATCAGACGGATCGCTGTCTCAACCAATTCACGGCCTGCGTTAGCATCCTGAATAAGTAAGGCTGCATTTTGCCGTACCAAACTCATAGCGTTTTTGGTTTGATGGTCCTCGGCTGCCGCCGGAAAAGGTACCAGTATAGCGGGTTTGGCCGCCAGGCACAGTTCTGAGACCGATAAGGCGCCTGCCCTTGATACTACAACGTCCGCTACGGCATAAGCCAGGTCCATCTCATACACAAAATCAAAAGCTTTGATCCGCTCCGTGCGTGCCTGCTGTATATGTTCTTTAGCTGTGTCTATATAGAGTTTACCGGTCTGCCAGATGACCTGGTAGCCGGCTTCGTTCAGCTTTTTTAACCCGGCACTAAGGCTCTCGTTGATAGTTCGGGCTCCCAGGCTACCACCCATGACAAAGAGGGTCTTTCGGTGAGAGTCCAGCCCGAAATGCTTCAGGCCTTCAGCCCTTTTGGCATTGGCATTGATTATATCGCTACGTACCGGGTTACCCAGCAACTTTACCTTGCCTTTATCGAAGAATGCTTCCATACCCGGATACGCTACACAAATGGTACGTGCTCTTTTGGAAAGTATTTTATTGGTAACTCCGGCGTAGGAATTTTGTTCCTGAATCAGCGTAGGAATTCCCATCAATGAGGCAATCATCAATAAGGGTCCACTGGCAAATCCACCTACCCCTACGGCTACATCAGGATTAAAGTCTCTGATAACCGATCGTGCTTTCAGGAGGCTGCGCGTAAGCTTGATCGGAAAAGCCAGGTTGTCCGGTGAGAGCTCACGTTTTAAGCCTACTATAGGCAGAGCAATGATGTTATACCCCGCTTTGGGTACCTTCTCCATTTCCATTTTGCCTTCAGCCCCCACAAACAGGATCTCGGTAGATGGGTCCTGCTCCTTAAGAGCATTCGCAATAGCAATGGCAGGATAGATATGTCCCCCGGTTCCTCCTCCGCTTATAATTACACGCTTTGGCATCATTGATTATATTGTTTTTTCGTCCAGCTCGCCCCGGCTTACACTCAGGATCATACCCAGGGCAAGAGCCGTAAAGAGCATAGATGTACCTCCCTGGCTAAAAAAGGGCAGGTTTTGCCCCGTAACCGGTAGTAGCCCTACCGTTACGGCCATTGTTGAAAAAGCCTGAAATACTATACTGAAGGTAAGCCCTGCAGATAGTAATCCTCCGAATGGACGTTTTGTTTTTTCAATAGCTTTCAGTCCCCGGTACAGGAGTACCAGGTACGCTACTATCAATAAGGTCCCACCAATCGTGCCACATTCTTCTACAGTTACTGCATAAATAAAGTCTTTTTGGGGCTCCGGTAAGAAACGCCGCTGACGGCTCTTAGCAATTCCTTCTCCGTATACACCTCCCCGAGCCATGGCCATATACGACTGCTGCGATTGGTAAACGACGGTGTCTCTATTAAAGAATGTCTGAAGACGACTTTGCGCCGTGCCTGAGCGCTGAGTAGCTCGTAGTACAATAGCGGTAGAAGCAAAAAAGGCCAGTCCCAGGGCTGTAAAGACCAGATATCTGATAGGTACCTTACCCACATACATCAGAAAAAAGCATACACCTACCAGCAGCATTGCGGTAGATACATTACTGGGAAATATCAGACCACATACTATTCCTATCAATAATACAGGCTCGGTAAGCAGCTCCCGGGTGCTCCATCCTCCCTTGATATGTCGTGCCAATACCAGAGAGAGATGAGTAATAAGGGCTACTTTGGCAAACTCGGAAGGCTGGAAGCGCTGCCCGATCAGAGGTATCTCGATCCAGCGGGAAGCGTCGTTCACGGTTTTACCATTGAAGGCTGCAAACAACAAAAGGGGAACGCTGATCCAGACGCCAATCCGGGATACCTGCACAAAACGGGTATAGGGAATACGGTGTACCAGAATCATCACCCCCAACGCGACTATACTGAGTGCAATCTGCTTGTAAAGGTAGTATTCAGTATTACCCTGACGGTAGGTGTAGGCGTCTTTTACGGCTGCGCTATAAACAATAGGTATACTGCACAGCAACAACCCCACGCTGACGATCCAGATATAGGGATCACCCTTCAGATTACGGGCAAACCATGACTGGGTATCTTCTTTTAACTGCTGCAGTAGTTCCATACTTCTTCAGGTTATCTAAGAGTTATGGGCTTTTAGTTGAGCCACTGCTTCTCTGAACTTATTACCCCGGTCTTCGTAATTACGGAACAGGTCAAAGCTGGCGCACGCCGGAGATAGCAGTACTATATCGCCTGGCGCTGCCCATTCGTATGCTTTAAGTAAAGCATCTTGTAAGTCCTGAGTAGCATACATAGCCGGTACCGTATCCGAAAAGAAGTTGGTTAGTTTGCCGGTATCTGTCCCAAGAGCGATCAATCCTTTTACCTTCTGCCGTACCAAGTCCTCAATCTGCGTATAATCATTACCCTTATCTACTCCCCCGGCGATAAGTATGACAGGGGCATCAAAACTACCTAACGCATAGAACACGGAATCTACGTTGGTAGCCTTGGAGTCATTGATGTAGCTAACGCCGTTGATGGTAGCAACCGGCTCGAGCCGATGCGGGGCATTCTGAAAGCTAAGGAGTCCTTTTCGAATCTGATCGGGTGCAATACCTACCGACTGCGCCACCAGGAGTGCGGCCATGGCATTGATGGCATTATGAGGTCCCTTAATAGGCAGTTCCTCCATAGCCTGCGCCATTGTCTGTCCGTGGCTATGAACATGCAGAATACCTTCATTAAGATACCCTCCCTCTTCAACCACTTTCGCCAGTGATATTGGCCACTGACGTGCCGCTATATCCCGCTTCTGGAGCTCAGCCAGGATCGGCTCATTTTCATTATAATATATAAAGTCGTCCTCAGATGTTTGGTTCTGTATGATCCTGAACTTCGAGTTGACGTAATTTTGAAAATTATATTCGTAACGATCCAGGTGGTCAGGGGTGATGTTGAGCAGTACCGCTACATTAGCCCGGAAGTCGTACATATTATCCAGCTGAAAACTACTCAGCTCAAGTACATAGTAGTCATGATCTTCTTCAATCACCTGCCGGGCAAAGCTATCACCTATATTACCAGCCAGCCCGACCGACAAGCCTGCCTGCTTGAGCAAATGGTAGATCAGTAAGGTGGTAGTGGTTTTGCCATTACTACCGGTTATCGCTATCAGGTGTGCCTGGGTGTAGCGAGCCGCCAGTTCTATTTCTGATATAACGGGTATACCCCGCCGGTGCAGTTCCAGTACCAGGGGTACATTATCGGGTATACCCGGACTTTTAACTACTTCATCCGCATCCAGTATTCGCTCTGGGGTGTGTCCGCCTTCTTCGTAGGGTATGCCTTCCTTCTCAAGTACCTGCCGATACTTGTCCTGTAAGGTACCTTTATCCGATAAAAAAACGGTAAATCCCTTAGCCTTACCGAGTAAGGCCGCTCCTACTCCACTTTCTCCTCCTCCCAGTATGGATATTTTTTTTTGCCCCATTCAGCTGATAAATTTCAATTGTAAATTTCAGTCTTTTTTTAGCTCTAATGCAACAGTCATTACCAGCTTTCTAATAAAAAAGTTTTTCCAAAAAGCCGCTCAAAATATAATTTATCAGCGGATATAGTTTGGCATTATAGTTATTAATTCTCACTTATTTTGTCTTATAAATTCTATTATTTCATAGTCTATAAATAAATCCTAACGCCAATGATTGTGCGTATTGTATTTGATAGCTTTGGTCTTCATCGTAGACTATAATAGCGCCCAGGTTGACATTAATGTACTTATTGACCTTAGCAGTCAGCGTAGCATCCAGCCGATTATCCATGGCACCCAGATTGCGGTAGTTAGCAAACAGTAAGTACCTGAAGCTCAAATTTACATTGGTAGCTATGTCTTTTTTGAAGTTAGCTACAATCTGCATCAGTGCCAGCTCAGTTCGCATAGTTTGTCCAATGGGTACACCATAGTTTCTTTGATCAGGTGTATTGATATAAAGCTCCTTATCAGCTACAATCGTTTGCCGAACTGCACCGGGCGAGAAAGTAATAAAAAAGTATGGTACCGGCTTATATTCTAAACCTACCGACTCTGTAATATATGCCGGAGCAAAAAAACCGGATACCCGTCTTTGAATCAGATCTCCATCCAGGTCTTCTTCATACACATAACCGGGTGCAAACTGTGTCAGCAGATTGACATTACCTACAAAGTTCCAGTACTTGGACATCCTTCGAGAATACTTGGTATCAAAGAATATCCGGTCCACGTTTTTTCGGCTCGCCTGCCCCCTGTTCTTGACTATACCATATTGGGTCTGTAACTCATTACGCCACGACTCATCATCCTTTTTGTACTCAATAACAGTATTAAAGAATAGTCCTAATGCCACTGAATTAACTCCTCCTCCTGTCCAGTTGGTACTGAAAGAGCCCTGATTTAAGTTGGCCCCATACTCCGTTTTGAACTTCCAGGAAGTATCTTTTTGTACCTCCTGGGGCTTAATAATAATTGTATCAGCTGGTATGATCAGCGTATCGGGCTGGATGATTAACGTATCAGGCTTGATAACCGAAGAATCAACCTGTGCAAACACGTATAAAGAGTGTAGAAAGAGGAATAGTAGAAGTAGTAAGGTAGTAAAATGCTTTTGCATGAAGTGGAAGGGTTGATGATACTATACTAGCAGGTACTTTAGTAACTGCATCATTAGTCATTAGTTGTACAAAATTGCCGGAAATTATAGATTGTTAGCTAGTAAAACCGCCTTTACCTTTTATATCTAACAGCTATTTCATAAAAAAGCCCGGCATCAGATGATGCCGGGCTTTTTTATGAAATAGCTACTGTTGCTGACGGATTAACCTCCGATAGCTACGCGCTTAAACGCTTTTACAGTTAGACCTTTCGACGTTTTTTCCAGCAGCTGACGGATAGTCAACGAAGAATCCTTTACAAACTCCTGGTTCAATAGGGTATTGTCTTTGTAGAACTTGTTGAGCTTACCCATAGCGATCTTCTCAAGCATAGCCTCAGGCTTACCTTCAGCACGAGCCTGCTCTTTACCTACCTCGATTTCACGCTCAACGATAGAAGCATCTACTTCGTCCTTATCTAAGGCAACAGGGCGCATAGCAGCAATCTGCATAGCTACGTCTTTACCCAGTTCATTAACATCAGCACCGTTAACACCTTCGAAGGCTACCAGTACACCTAACTTACCGTTAGAGTGAATGTATGATACTACTTCGTCAGCTGAAACATTTTCGTAGGCTACTACATCAAGTTTTTCACCCATTTTACCTACAAGCTCAGTAATGCGCTCGCTCAGTACCTGTCCGTCTGCCAGAGTAGAAGCCAGAAGCTCCTCTTTGGTAGCAGGGTTTTTGGCTACAGCCTGATCAAGAATAGCCTGAGCCAGGTTCTTGAAATCTTCTACGTTAGATACGGGTTCAGTTTCACAAGCCAATGCAATCAGTTTACCGTTGGTCTTGTCGTCGCTGATGTGGACCAGTACTCTACCTTCTGATGTAGTGTTATCTGCACGCTTAGCGGCTACTTTCTGTCCCTGCTTACGAAGGATATCAACCGCCTTATCAAAATCACCATCCGCTTCCGAAAGAGCCTTTTTACAGTCCATCATTCCGGCGCCGGTCATTTGGCGAAGTTTGTTCACGTCTTGCGCAGTAATTGCCATGATTTCTGTGATTAATGTAGTGTTTAATTAAAATCAAATTTTTATTACAGGTACTCTTACTTAAGTTGGCACCTTATTTTAAATAGAGTAGCCCATAGTGGATAGACTACGGGCTACTTATCTATTGCTCAGATAGGATCATTAAGTCCTGATACCTGAACCATACACTTAATGCTGTATATATTACTCTTCGTCGCTATTTTCAACAACAGCGCTGGGAGTCTCAACAGTTTCTTCCTCACCACCCTGATCAACCTGACGCTTTGCCTCTTCTTCATCGGCCAGACGCTGGTCATCTTTATCCTGCTTGCGCTCCATAAGACCTTCTTCAATAGCCTTACCGATTGCCAGCGTGATCAGTGAGATAGACTTGTATGCATCGTCATTACCCGGAATTGGGAAATCAACGAGATCAGGATTTGAGTTAGTATCGCAAATAGCAAATACCGGGATACCGAGACGCTTGGCCTCAGAAACTGCAATATGCTCGCGCTTTACATCGATTACGAACAGGGCAGCCGGGAGACGTGTAAGATCAGCTACACCTCCTAGCACTCTCTCTAGCTTCTCCTTTTCGCGGGAAAGCATCAGGCGCTCGCGCTTCGCTATGTTGTTAACCGTGGTTTCGTCTTTAAGCATCTTTTCGAGGCTCTGCAACTTCTTGAGCGATTTGCGGATTGTACCGAAGTTGGTGAGCATACCACCCAACCAACGCTCAGTCACGTACGGCATCTTAAGGCGCTTAGCCTCTTCCGTTACGATTTCCTGTGCCTGCTTCTTTGTAGCAACGAACATAATTTTACGACCTGAGCGCACAATCTGCTTGATGGCGGCTTCAGCCTGATCAATGCAGCTCAGCGTTTTGTTCAGGTCAATGATGTGGATTCCGTTCTTCTCCATAAAAATATATGGAGCCATATGCGGATCCCACTTGCGGGTGAGGTGGCCAAAGTGCACACCTGCATCCAGGAGGTCTTTATATTCTACTTGTGCCATTTTAATACGTTAGATTAGAATGTTTTGTTTCTGCAGCACGATACACCGGACACAGTAAGCATCGTCTGGACAAATATTTTAGTTGAGCTAATAGTATGATCAGGTAGCTATACAGCGTTTGCCGGATATTGCTAGCAGCAATCTGACAACTCTGACCAAACAGAATATTAGCGCTTTGAGAACTGGAATCTTCTGCGAGCCTTCCGACGACCGTATTTCTTACGCTCGACCATACGAGGGTCACGAGTCAGGAATCCTTCCTTCTTCAGTGCCGGACGGAATTCACCGTTATATTCAACCAGTGCACGTGAGATAGCCATACGAGCGGCTTCGGCTTGTCCTGTGATACCGCCTCCACGTACGTTTACTTTAACATCGTAGCTGCCGCCACCATTGATGGTAGCAAAAGGCTGCTGTACTACGATCTGGTGTACTTCAAAAGGGAAATACTCTTTGTAATCCCGTCCGTTCACCTGAATATCACCATTACCGGGCTTCATGTAGATACGAGCCACGGCGGTTTTTCTTCTACCTATCTTGTTGATAACTTCCATTAGTTCGCTTTTGCGTTATTCGTTGTCAACGACTTACAACTTAACTTCTTTTGGTTGCTGAGCAACGTGCGGGTGCTCAGCACTGGCATATACATGAAGATTGGTGAAGAGGCGGCGTCCCAGACGGTTTTTAGGAAGCATACCTTTCACGGCCTTCTCGATTACGCGCTCAGGGTGCTTCGACAGCAGCTCACGAGGCGTTTGAAAACGCTGACCTCCAGGATAACCTGTGTGACGGACATAAACTTTGTCGGTCATCTTGTTACCGGTCAGCTTTACTTTGTCGGCGTTGATAACAATAACGTTATCACCACAGTCTACATGAGGAGTGAAACTAGGCTTGTGCTTGCCACGGATGATCTTAGCGATCTGGCTGGCCAAACGACCCAGCACTGCTCCTTTGGCATCAATCACAACCCACTCCTTATTTACTGTGTTTTTGTTCGCCGAGATGGTTTTGTAGCTTAACGTATCCACGATTAACAAAAAAGAAATTATAAATTGATTTTCAGTAAATTACTATAAAAAATGCAGTCCCACCTCAAAATGGGACTGCAAATATAGAGCTTAACAAATTGAATTACAAGTGGCTGTTAAGAAATTATACCCTAACAGCCACTGTAATTGTTTAGTGGGTTACTATTATTTTCTTTGTTTCGAGACTATTAGCCTTTTTCAGCTGGATAATATAGATACCTTCTACCGAATTAGACAGGTTGATTTTCTCCTGATGCTGTCCGGCTCCTTTGATTTTCTGCTCGAACCAGCTCACACCCATCATATCTACTACTGAGAGTACGGCATCTTTCTGCTCTTCTACGTAGAAGCTTACTTCCAGCTCGCCTTTTGTTGGGTTAGGCCAGGCCGACATACGCTGTTCAGACACAACTGTCAGCTCCGTATTAGTCACACTCACTTCTTCAACTTCCTCGACACCGGTGCGAGCGTTGGATGAGCAGTTGATTATCTTGAATGAGTTACTCAAGGTATAGCTACATCCATTTACCCGGACACTGATGTTTCGGCTCTGGCCATTCTTGAGTTGTGAAGGAGTAGTTATATAGAATCCATGATTACCATTCCCTTTTCCGGCGTTGAGCAGATCCTGTCGGAAAATACCCGCTGTGACTCCGCTTTGTATCAGGGTAGCACCATTAGAGTTATCATAAATATCTATTTTAAGTACGGCATTAGGGTTACTCTTGTCATATACCCAGCCTGCTATACTACCACAGTCAGCAGCATCCAGGAACCCTTCAAGAGCCGAGCAATTGGTACCAGCATCTGTTTTATCAGTACCCGTAACGGTTACCGTCACAGTGCCATTAGAGCTGGTACAGCCGTTGGCGCTGCACGTGGCGGTATAGGTAGTCGTCTGGCTCGGGCTCACACTGATGCTGCTGCCACTCTGACCGTTTGACCAGCTTACGGTACCTGAGCAGTTGCTGGCGGTAAGCGTGGTGCTCTGTCCGGAGGTGATGGTTGAAGCACTGGCCGTCAAACCAGGGGCTGATGGTGGCGTACAGGCTGTGCTGCTGCATCCCGACAAGTCAAGGCCGACAAAGTTGTGGGTACCCTGGCTGGCTCCGTGCCACATCTCTCCTACCACTCCGTCCATAGCACGCTGGTAGCTGTACTTGGAATCGTTGTTGAAGCTTCCTGATGATCCGAATACGGTTCCTGACAGCTTCTGGCTACCATTGTAGAACTCTATCTCTACCAGCTCACCGGCACTGTTGGGTGCTGACACATAACGTACGTAGCGGTAGCTGGCCGTATTGCCGAAGCTGAACTCCTGCCACTTGCCCGTACCCTCGGTAGTAAAGTTGTAGATCGTGGTCCAGCTGTTGCGGTCATTGCTTCCCTGCAGAGACGCACCATTCAAGCGGTGGAAGCAGCAGTCGGTACGGAATACAAGGCGTACCTTATTCACTACGCAGCTACCACTTACCGTCTGATCTGGAGCCGGTGCCGGCGTCTGAACAGCTGTGTTCACCGTTACTGTCACACTGCTGTTAGAGCTGGTACAGCCGTTGGCGCTGCACGTGGCGGTATAGGTAGTCGTCTGGCTCGGGCTCACACTGATGCTGCTGCCACTCTGGCCATTTGACCAGCTTACGGTACCTGA
>NZ_JAFIQT010000003.1:193449-665479 GCF_017355935.1 Telluribacter humicola
ATTTACCGTTACTGTCACACTGCTGTTAGAGCTGGTACAGCCGTTGACGCTGCACGTGGCGGTATAGGTAGTCGTCTGGCTCGGGCTCACACTGATGCTGCTGCCACTCTGGCCATTTGACCAGCTTACGGTACCTGAGCAGTTGCTGGCGGTCAGCGTGGTGCTCTGTCCGGAGGTGATGGTTGAAGCACTGGCCGTCAAACCAGGAGCTGACGGTGGCGTACAGGCCGTGCTGGTATAGGGTGAAAGTACAGCACCGGGTACAATCTCTGCCGGAGCCGAGGTAGACTGTCCGGGTTTGGACCAGCCTACGGCCAGGTTATCGCCACCGTCACCTTCTTTGTGACGGATCTCGAAGTAGTAGCGCTGGCAGGCCGTCAGGTTGATCGCTGCTGATTTCTGGTTAGACTCTCTGTCCCACTGCAACGGGCTGGTCCAGCTGCTCACGCGGGCCACACGCTGCATAGCAGACGGATCTTCGCTCGTGCTCAGCCACAGTTCACTGTTGTCGTCGCTGGATATCCAGAACACATAGCTACCGGTCTGAGGAGCGGTGATGTAGCCCTGGATCTGCTGGCCGTAGTTGTCGCCCCAGTTGGTCTCGGTGCGTAGCTCGGTCAGGTTGCTGGTTGTGTTAGGGCTGCGGGTAAAGTTGCTGGTCTGGCCAGTCAGGTCGTTGATGGACGTGCCGCCAATGCCCGTCCAGCGCTTGCGTACAGCATATCCCGCGGCAGGTGTGGAACAAGCAGGCTGCTGCTCCTGTGCAGGAGCATTTACCGTTACTGTCACACTGCTGTTAGAGCTGGTACAGCCGTTGACGCTGCACGTGGCGGTATAGGTAGTCGTCTGGCTCGGGCTCACGCTGATGCTGCTGCCACTCTGGCCATTTGACCATGTCACAGTACCCGAGAATCCGCTAGCAGTAAGTGTTGTACTTTGGCCAGTAGTGATCGAAGAAGGACTTGCTGTTAGTACAGGAGCAGACGGTGGAGTACATCCACCACACGTAGCATTGTCTTTTACCCCGTTATCGTCAAAGAATACATTAACGGCCTTAGCACTAGACGGGTTTTTGTTATATTGATCCAGCCACTCCTGGTATACATTCCTTCCGTCTGACGTAGAGAATCGGTTATAGCTAAAGTTAGCGTTGAAAATATCGGAGTAGTTGTAGCTAACTGAGCCTGTTGTAGGCAGTGTTGACATGGTTCCCTTACTACCTGCTATCCACTGGTCCCGAACCTGGGTATACACAGAAGCCATGGCATATAATTTAAAGGGATCACCTGTAACGACACAGAATACCTTAGCTCCGTGGGCATAGCTGCTGTTAATAAATTCAGGAATAAGATAGAATTTATCATCATAAGGTAGTACCTCGTTCATGATCCACTTCCCAGGTAGATTGGCCCGGAGAATATCCATCGAAAACCGGTGGTCGTAGGTATAGTCATCATTAACTTTTACGCCATCCGCCTTTTCAGATAAATCTTTGAAGGCCATTGTTCCTCTTTTACGGGACATCCCATCGAATGAGGAGCCAAAATCCAGTACAACCTTAATTCTGGAATCGAAGCCTTTAATATGCCCTGCCATTTGATCAATAAACTCCTTGAGTTTCTTATGACGGAAGGCGTACCACCGTTTTCCTTGTTCAGAGTTATAATCTCTGGGAGCTACCAATGGATCAGTACAATACTTACTCTTGTGCCAATCACGATACTGATTGACCATGTTATCGGAAAAGTCCAGATCATACGAATAGTTGTATTCCAATTCCTGCGAAGCACCAGTTGTTACAGAAACGAATAGAAGTCTATCTTCATCAATTAAGCTACGGTATCTTCCCAAAACTTCTCCTACAAAACCCTTTGCACGATCAATAGCTGATTGCTGTGAATAGCTGAACATGCGGAACTGCCATCCACCTAAGTGGATATTACCTTCGGGAGTTTTCATATGTGTCCCGGCTCCCCATAAATATTCCGATCTGTTCGCGGGAAATCCAAAACGGTTAAGGTCGGCAGACCCCAGATGGATTCGCAAAGCTACTTTCATTCCTAATGATCTTGCTTTCTCGACTTCCTGATCAACCTGACTCCAGTAATCAGTTGGCTGCCAGTTGGGATTAGTGGAACACTCCCCATTCTTACATTTAACAACATCCCATCTTACCGAAAGATAAACAGCATTAAATCCCAAACTATGGGCAGCTTCGATAGTAGGTCTGTAATCATTATCTTCATTATCATTAACAAGCATGAGGGCCAGATAACGCTGATTATCATCACCTGCTATTACCTTAGCCTTAGGTGTAGCCTGTGAGAAAGTGCTAATAAAAAGCAATAAAATAGCACACAGCGAAGCGCCAGCAAATTGCTTTTTAAATAATGAAGAAAGGCTATACACTGTATTTTTGTAACCAAATCCGTATTTTTGGGCACAAAAAGTTTGGGTACAATGATCTTGTACAGAATTTTTCATGAGGAGGAACGTTACTTACATTTAGAAGTTTTGGAAAAAGGCTCTATCTACATTAAAAAATGTATGGCAGTAAATACGGCTGATGAATAGAGTAAAAGGAAGTAGCTTGTCTTTGGTGTAAAAACGGAAGAAAGAAGCCGATCGGCTCTTGGTTTAAAGTATTATAATTTTTCATCAGAGGAGGTGATTAAAGTATATTATGTACAATGACAGTTACAAAACTAAGCCTAAAACATTTGTTGAGCCAATAATTAGGACATCAATTACAATCCAATTAGTGAATGGTATAGTGTGAAGGCTCTATTAACAAATAGTGTGCATGATATACCCTAAGGCATTCTTGATATACTTAAAAGCAATAGGTATGCCAAAAACTGGAAGACACAGGTATTATTTCAGGTATTTTACTAAATAAAGAAGAGGCCGGTGGTACCACCGGCCTCTTCTTTATTATTGACTTTATAAGTTTTATAGTCGCGCCAGTACCCGCTCTGATACAGTCTGGCCAATTGATAAGGAGGAGGTAGCCGCAGGTGACGGGGCATTGCACACGTTAATAGCATGAGCGCTCTCCAGAATAGCAAAGTCGTCTAATAACCCTCCTTCATAGTCACAGGCCTGTGCCCGTACCCCGGCGCCACCAGGTATGAGATCCTCCTCCTGAATTTCAGGTATCAGCTCCTGCAAGGCTTTAGTAAAAGCTGCTTTGGAGAAAGAGCGGTAGTATTCGCCCAGACCCGTGCGCCAGTACTTAGCCGCCACCTTCCTGAAGCCTGGCCAGGCCAGCGTCTCCAAAAGTTCTTTCATGTTTACATCAAGCTTGTCATACCCCTCCCGCCGAAAAGCAAGTACAGCGTTAGGCCCTGCCTCAATGCCTCCACCAATCATACGGGTGAAATGTACTCCCAGGAAGGGAAAGTTAGGATCCGGGACGGGATAGATTAGGTTTCGCACCAGGTGGTGCTTTTCGGGCTTGATCTTGTAGTACTCCCCCCGGAAAGGTACTATCTGTAGCTTTATAGCTTCAGGCTGGGTCAGCTGTGCTACCTTATCGGAGTACAGTCCGGCACAATTCACTACCAATTTGGTAGTATAACTAGTACCTTTTTCTATAACCAATTCGGTACGGCCACTCTGATTACGGATATCAACTACTTTTTCTCCGAACTTGATTTCTCCACCCAGGCTACGTACCCGTTCCGCATATTTTTCGGTAACAGCTTTGTAATCTATGATACCTGTGTAAGGCACCCATATACCTTCTAACCCCTTTACGTGCGGCTCTATTTCCCGCATCTCTTCCAGCGTGATCTTCCGGTTCTGGGTTAGACCGTTCTGTATCCCCCGCTCGTACAACCCATGTAGTATAGGAACCTGCTCCGGCTGGGTGGCTACTACTATTTTTCCGCAGAGATCATAAGGTACCCCCTCTTTATCACAGAAGTCTAATAGCATCTGATAGCCTCTGATGCAGTTCGTAGCCTTGAGACTTCCGGGCTTGTAGTACAGGCCTGAATGGATCACTCCACTGTTATGACCGGTCTGGTGCCTGGCTACTTCCTGCTCTTTTTCCAGTACCAGCAGTTTCAAAGACGGGCGCTGTTCCTTCAGACGAAAAGCCGTGGCTATACCCACGATTCCGCCGCCTACTATGATAATATCGTACATGTGATTAAGTATATGATGAGGGTTTACTGAGTATCTACTAACAGGGTTAGCCCGGAAAGGAAATTTTTCCCATAGTTATGCTGGGAACGCCTTCTCGTGTACCGAAGTCGGTATTACCACCCGCTACGGTTTCATTAGCCAATACTGCGAACAGAACCGCTTCCTTAGCGTCGCCCGCAATATGTAGCTCATCTGTAAGGTGCAAAGGCAGGTTAGGTAGTTGTTCACGTATATGTCGCATCAATACAGGGTTGTGTGCTCCACCACCGCTTGCATACATCACATAAGGCTCCTCAGGACGAATTACTTTCTTGATAGCATCCACAATGGTATCAGCACTAAACTTCGTCAAGGTAGCCATCAGGTCCTCGGGCGTCATGGAGGTAGTACCACTACGTTGCTGGGCATTCCGAACGAAATCCAGGTTGAAGACCTCCGGTCCGGTGGTCTTGGGGAAAGGTGCCTCGAAAAAGGGATTTCTTTTCAGGAAACGAAGCAGGTCCTCGCTAACATGACCACTCGCCGCTATTGCCCCGCCTTCGTCATAAGGCTTTTCAAAAAAGCGTCTTGAGAAAGCATCTATGAGTGTATTGCCGGGTCCGGTATCCGTGGTGAATACTTGAGTGGCATCCAGAGTGCCGGGCAGATAGGTAAAGTTGGCGATGCCTCCCATGTTGAGGAGAATGCGGTTTTCATCCTGTTTAGAGAAGAGCAGGTAGTCGCCATATACTGCCAGAGGAGCACCTTCGCCTCCGGCGGCTACGTGTTTCTGCCGAAAATCACTGATGGTAATGATGCCTGTCTTAACGGCTATATGGTCCCCATCTCCTATCTGCAGAGTAGCATTGGGATAGTTAGGGAGATTGTGCTGCTTCTGTGGTGCATGAAAAACAGTCTGTCCGTGACTTGCAATAAGGTCTACGTCAGCGGGGGCAACTTTCCAACTCTCTAGGCAATCCAGAATCATCTGGGCGTATACTCTACCGATGTATGGATTGAGAAGGCAAAGGTGTTGAAAGGGGATTTCGGTTTTGGCGAAGATCTTCCGGATCTCATTCCGAAAGCCATCGGTATACGGGACCGTTGTAAACTCTTTCAATTCCAGTTGAGTAGCCGTACCACTACCTGTAATATAACAAAGAGCAACATCAAGCCCGTCCAGTGAAGTACCTGACATCAACCCTACGATGGTTCGTGTCTGCTTGCCAGCTATTTCCCCCAGCTCTTTTATGTATTTATTCATTTGGTGTAATCTAAAAATAAGGCACAAATATCTGCATTTTGTCAGCAGGAACGAGTAGCGCTACTAAATTTTCATTCCAGGATTTAGCAGATCTACTACTCTATACTTGATACCTATAAGTAGGAGAAACAAATAAGGCTGCCTGTAGGGCAGCCTTATCAATATTAAGCATTTGGATTTTGCTGTGGCGCTTTACTCTTGTTCTTATTACGTCCACTCCGGCTTTTCTTCTTCTTTTTCTTCTTCTGTTCCTCGCTATACTTTTTATCCAGGCTTTCCAGATCGCTGTTCAGAGAGATAGGCCCCTTCTCAGCTTTCTTTTCCGGCTCCGGCGTCAGTACCTCGAGAGACTCAGGAATTACGCCTTTCTTGTTCAGCTCGATTATCTCTACCACCTTAGTAATGGGCAAAGAGTACCAGTTGGTTTCTTTATCGAATCCAAACCACATGATCTTCTTGAAGATATCCGTCTTCTGTAGTGTAGCGTTCCCTTTTTTAGTTTTAAGAGGTACATCCACACTTGGAATATCTCTCAAGGCATCCATGTAAGTCTCCAGCTCATAGTTCAGACAGCACTTTAGTCGTCCGCACTGGCCCGACAGCTTGGCCGGGTTCAGAGACAAGTTCTGGTAGCGTGCAGCTGAGGTAGATATGCTCTTGAAATCGGTGAGCCAGGTCGAGCAGCAAAGTTCGCGGCCACAGGAGCCTACTCCACCCAGGCGGCTAGCCTCCTGGCGCAGGCTGATCTGACGCATCTCTACTCTGATCTTAAACTCGGCCGCCAGTAGCTTAATCAGTTCCCGGAAATCAACCCGCTCTTCAGACGAGTAGTAGAAGGTTGCCTTGGTATTATCAGACTGGTACTCTACATCTGATAGCTTCATATTGAGCTTGAGCTCCCGGATGATTTCGCGCGTCCTGTACATGGTAGGCAGATCACGGGCAATGGCCTGAGTATGCTTCTCAAGATCCTTTTCGTTCGCTACCCGGTATATGACTTTCAGATCATCATTAAGCAGGACACTCTTGCGCTTCATCTGCAGCCGAACCAGTTCGCCTTGCAGTGATATCATACCTATATGATGCCCGGATGGCATCTCACATACTACATAGTCTCCGGTGGTAAGGTCCAGTTGATTTACGTTCCGAAAGTATTCTTTCCGCCCTCCCTTAAATTTTACCTCCAACACATCAAAACGTTGGGCCACGGGTACTTCCATGTGGCTCAGCCAGTCGAATACATTCAACTTGTTACACCCGCCAGTTCCGCAGGTACCGTTACTTCCACACCCGGCGACTGCCGCACCGCTAGTGCCACACCCTCCGGATGTACATGATATACATCCCATAATACTACTTCCTCAATCTTTATAACGTATTAAATCAAGACCGATGTCGTGTCGGTAGTACTTTCCTTCAAACTGTACCGTATGCGCAGCCCGCTGTGACTTATGCACAGCGTTTTCCAGAGAGTTGGCTATGCCCGTCATGGCCAGTACCCTACCCCCATTGGTTACGACTTCGGTATTATTGTTAAATGTGGTTCCTGCATGAAACACAACTACATCATCCAGTCGGTGTTCAGCAATCACCTTTCCTTTTTCATAGACATCCGGATAGCCACCGGATACGACTACTGTTGTTACAGCTACTTGCGGAGATATTTTCATTTCAACATCCTGCAAGGTTCCTTTAGCCGTAGCCGCCAGCAGTGTCACCAGGTCAGACTGGATACGTGGCAGTACCACTTCCGTCTCCGGATCGCCCATACGGACATTGTACTCGATAACGTAGGGCTCTGACTTAACGTTCATCAGCCCGATAAAGATAAACCCTACATACTTAATACCTTCACTCTTGAGTCCGGCCAGTGTAGGCTTTACTACTTTCTCTTCTACCTTTCTTAAGAAGTTGCTATCCGCGAAGATAACAGGTGACACAGCGCCCATTCCACCGGTATTGAGTCCGGTATCGTTCTCGCCTATTCTTTTATAATCTTTGGCTTCGGGCAGTATCTTGTAGTTTTCACCATCGCTGAGTACAAACACCGACAGCTCTACACCGCGCAGGAACTGCTCCACCACTACCTTGTTACCTGCTTCTCCAAACTTACCACCTACCAGCATGTCGCGCATGGCCTCCTGAGCATCGGCGAGTGTTTCGGCTATGATCACTCCCTTACCGGCAGCCAGTCCATCGGCTTTTAGCACAATGGGTAGGGCATGTGATTCCAGATAGGACAGGCCTTCTTCCAGTGTTTCGGAAGTAAAAGTGCGGGAGGCAGCGGTAGGTATACCATACTTCTGCATGAAGTTCTTAGAAAAATCCTTGCTTCCCTCCAGCTGGGCTCCGGCTTTGTCAGGTCCGATCAGCCTGACGTGATTCAGATCAGAGCGCTGGCGGAAGAAATCAACAATACCTCCTACTAAGGGCTCTTCGGGACCGATAATAACCAGATCAATTTTATTTTTCAGAACAGTATCCGCTACTGCCTCAAAGTCATTATACGAAACAGGTAGGTTAGTTGCCAGATCAGCGGTTCCTGCATTACCAGGCGCAACGAATAATTCATCACAAAAAGGACTTTGAGCGATTTTCCATGCGAAGGCGTGTTCGCGACCACCAGAGCCCAGAATAAGTATGTTCATGCTATATCAGAATAAATAACCGGAGAGCTACCGCTCTTCCTTTTCAGTTAGGTGTGAATTAGTTGGCTAGTTCCGACAGGAATTTGATACGCATCAGGCGTAATTCTTCTTCACTGATATCTTCCCCCGCAAACTCCTTCAAGGCGACCGCAATATTGTCCGTTTCGGCACTCATAAAGTAATCATATATGTCCTGCTGCCGTTCCCTATCCATGATCTGGTTGACGTAATAGTCCAGGTTCAGCTTGGTACCTGAGTAGCAGATATGCTCGATCTCTTCGATCAGATCCTCCATACTTAGGTCTTTGGACTCAGCGATTTCCTCCAGGTCCACCTTCCGGTCTACCTGCTGAATGATATAAATCTTGACCTTCGACTTATTGACCATTGACTTGATCACAACATCCTTGGCCGTCTCGATGTCATTCTCCTCTACATAGCGGCTGATCAACTCAATAAACTGACGACCGAACTTCTGCACTTTACCCATACCGACGCCATTGATCTGCGCCATTTCCTGCTGGGTAGTCGGATAGGTGGTTGCCATCTCTTCCAGCGATGGATCCTGGAAGATTACGTACGGAGGAAGGTTTTTTTCCTTCGCTACTTTTTTACGAAGAGCTTTCAACATTCCCAGGAGAGCCTCGTCGTAAGCGTGGGCGCTGCCGCTACCTACCGATACGTCCTTGTCCTCCTCCTCTACTTTCTCGTCTTCCTCCTCGTAGTTATGATCTTTACTGATTGAAACCGGATAGGGATCATTGATGTAGTTGCTCCCTTTTTCAGACAGCTTCAGTACTCCGTAGTTTTCAACATCCTTCTCCAGGAATCCGTAAATAACGAGCTGACGCAGCAACGATACCCATACCTCATGTGACTCATTAAGCTCGGTACCCTTGCCATATATATCCTCCAGCTTGTCATGCTCATAGCTGCGCACATACTGATTTTCGGTAGCTGTCACCAGGTCAGCTATGTGTTCAGCGTCGAAACGCTGCCCCGTAAGCTGAACAGCCTTCAGAACCAGGATTACCTCGTCCTGTACCTTCATCTTTTCGGTTGGCTTCACGCAGTTGTCACAGAAGCCACAGTCTTTATCCAGGTACTCGCCAAAGTAGCTCAGCAGTTGTCGGCGACGGCATACACCCAGGTTGGCGTAAGCCACCATCTCGTTGAGCAGGTGGCGGGCATTATCCCGCTCCGTAACTGACTTATCCTTATTGAATTTTTCCAGCTTCTGAATATCCTCAAAGCTGTAAAACATGATACAGTTACCTTCCAGTCCATCGCGACCAGCCCGACCTGTTTCCTGATAGTAGCCTTCCAGCGACTTGGGGGCATCGTAGTGAATCACAAACCGAACATCCGGCTTATCGATACCCATTCCAAAGGCAATAGTAGCTACAATGACGTCAGCTTCTTCATTCAGGAAGGCATCCTGGTTAGCCATCCGGGTGTTGCTATCCAGCCCCGCGTGGTAGGGTAGCGCCTTAATATCATTAATACTCAGAAACTCGGCTACTTCTTCTACGGTCTTGCGGCTAAGGCAGTACACAATGCCTGACTTACCCTTGTTGTTACGGATGTAGCGGATGAGTTGTTTTTTGGCTTCCTTCTTCGAGCGGATCTCGTAATAGAGATTTTTCCGGTTAAAGGACGACTTGAAGGTCTCGGCCTCTTCCATCTGGAGGTTCTTGCGGATATCCTGCTGTACCTTAGGAGTAGCAGTAGCCGTCAGTGCAATGATAGGAAGATCACCTATGTTGTCGATGATACCATGGATACGGCGGTACTCAGGACGGAAGTCATGCCCCCATTCGGAGATACAGTGCGCCTCATCAATGGCTACAAACGAAATCTTAGTCTTTTGCAGAAAGTCCAGATTCTCTTCTTTGGTGAGAGATTCGGGAGCTATATAGAGTAACTTAAGCGTACCATCCAGTGCATCTTTCTTTACTTTGTTGATTTCGGCCTTGGTCAGCGTTGAATTCAGAAACTGCGCATTGATGCCAAAGGCGTTCATCTGATCCACCTGGTTTTTCATCAGGGCGATCAGCGGAGAAATCACTATTGCCAGTCCGTCACTCACAATAGCCGGCAGCTGATAACACAGCGACTTACCCGCTCCGGTAGGCATTATTACGAACGTATTCTTTCCGGCGAGTATATTCTGGATAATAATCTCTTGGTCGCCCCGGAACTGGCTGTAACCAAAGATTTCCTTAAGTCTTTCCTTCAATGTGTCTAAAACGACTTTATCAACCTGCTGTATCATGCTCTGTCAACAAATGGGTTATTCCAAAGTTCTCTATCTTTGCTTGTAAAAACAATACTAAATTTAGGCAATTCTTTAACAGTAATTCAAATTTGAAATTAGTAAAAAATATTCAGTCCATAGCAAAAGATGTCTTACAGCAGGAGGCGGATGCTGTACGGCATTTGGCGGACCGTATCGATGATTCTTTCGAGAGCTGTGTGGAAACCATCCTCCGTTCGGGAGGCCGGGTGGTCATAACGGGTATTGGTAAGAGTGCTCTGATCGGTCAAAAGATCGTAGCTACGCTTAATTCTACCGGTACTCCTGCCCTATTTATGCACGCCGCCGACGCCATTCACGGCGATCTGGGGATGATCCAGTCGGACGATGTAGTAATAGCAATTTCTAAAAGTGGTGATACTGCTGAAATAAAGGTACTTGTCCCTTTACTTAAGCGTACCCAGGTTACATTGATTGCGATGGTCAGCAACCGGGACTCCTATCTGGCCCGTAATGCCAGCCATATTCTGCATGCGTATGCTCCCTGTGAGGCTGACCCTCTCGACCTGGCTCCTACAACCAGTACTACCGTAGCCCTGGCACTGGGCGACGCTCTCGCCATCTGTTTGCTGGAAGCTCGTGGCTTTACCCGTCAGGACTTTGCCCGGTACCACCCGGGAGGCTCATTAGGTAAAAAACTCTATCTGAAAGTGTGTGATATCTACCCGAACAACTTACTGCCTACAGTATACGATTCGGCTACGGTAAAAGAAATAATCATTGAGATTACCTCTAAAAGACTGGGCGCTACCGCAGTGGTTGACTCCCGTCAGCAGCTGACCGGAATCGTTACAGATGGCGACTTGCGTCGTATGCTCAACCAGTATGATACTACGCATATTCTGACTCTTACCGCCCGCGATATCATGACTTCTTCACCCATCTGTATAGCCTCGGACGAGTATGCCGTCAACGCTTTACAGATCATGCAGTCAAAGAGTATTACCCAACTGATTGTGGCTGATGAGGGTACCGTGAAAGGCTTTGTCCACCTGCACGATCTACTAAAAGAGGGATTGGTGTAAACACCAATCCCTCTTTTTCTATTAACGCATACGATTTGACTCCTTCACCATACGCTCATCACGACGGATAAAGCGATTGGCCAGTACATTGGCCAGCATGGCCACGATCAGGGCATAAAAACCGGGAAGGTAGTCGCCGGGAGACTCCGGCTCAAAAAAGCGGGCTCCCTTATAGTACGTCTGGTAGATGGTCCCGGCCAGCAACACGGTCATTAGTATAGAATTGGCTGCACACAGTGCCGACTGCAGCAATCGGTTGCGGTATCGGGTGATGGCAAAAATAGCGACGGCAGCTATCACCACAGCCAGTATAGCCAAGTACAAAACCGACTGCTCCTGACTCTGTACGGCATTGGTCTGATGGCTCAATCGCAGCGCAGTCAGCGAAGCGCTCTGTGCTCCATCAGTGGCAGTTTTCTCCCACAGAGGCAGCGCCAGAAATACGCCCATACCAATGGCTACTATGACTAAAAAGATAGTTTGAATACGTTGTAACATTACTGATATTAGTAATTTTAAAATGAGAGTATCTACAAATCAGTATAGGCTAGGCTATAAACTGGCCTGCAAAAATAGGAAGTAATGGAAAAATCCAAAATCATTCTGTTACTAACTCAGCATATAGGTCAAATTCTTCCGCTTCGGTAATGCGTACTTTGGTAAAATCACCAAGTCTCACGTAGTTACTGCTGGCTGGTAGTAGTACCTCATTGTCTACCTCGGGCGAATCGGACTCGGTACGACCTATGAAGTATCCTCCTTCTTTCCGGTCGAATAGTACGTTGTATTCCTTTCCTATTTTTTCCTGATTCAGCTCCCACGATATGCTCTGCTGCAGTTCCATAATCGCATCGGCACGCTCCTGCTTTACTTCAGCCGGTACGTCGTCTACCATGTTGTGAGAGTGGGTATTTTCTTCGTGTGAATACTGGAATACGCCCAGACGCTCGAAGCGCATTTTCTCGACGAACTGATAAGTCTCCTCAAACAGCTCCTCTGTCTCACCCGGGTGGCCGACGATTAGGGTTGTACGCAGTGCTATGCCCGGTACTTTTTCACGGATCGTCTCAATCAGGGCTTCGGTCTTCTCGCGGGTAATGCCGCGGCGCATGGCCTTCAGCATCTCGGTAGAACCAGTTTGAAGAGGCATATCTAAGTACTTGCATATATTGGAGCGCTCGCGCATGACATCCAGTACATCCAGCGGAAAGCCCGATGGGTAAGCGTACTGCAGACGGATCCAGCCTATGCCTTCTACATCGGCCAGCTGGTTCATCAGGTCGGCCAGGTTACGTTTCTTATAAATATCCAATCCGTAGTAGGTCAGGTCCTGTGCGATCAGGATCAGCTCCTTGGTACCGCGCTTTGCCAGCGAACGAGCCTCACCTACCAGCTCATCGATGGGGCGTGAAATGTGCCCACCCCGCATTAGCGGAATAGCGCAGAAGCTACACGGACGGTCACAGCCTTCAGCAATCTTCAGATAAGCGTAATGGGCCGGAGTAGTAAGCAAACGCTCCCCTACCAGTTCATGCTTATAATCAGCTTTGAGGGTTTTGAGCAGACGGGGTAGTTCATTGGTACCAAACCAGGCATCTACGGTAGGGATTTCCACGGCCAGCTCATCTTTGTAGCGGTGCGACAGACAGCCTGTCACATATACTTTATCCACAACCCCCTTCTCTTTGGCATCGGCGTAGCGCAGGATGGTTTCAATGGATTCTTCTTTGGCACCGTCAATAAATCCGCAGGTATTGATGACTACAATTTCAGCGTTATCTTTTTTGGACTCATGGGCTACTTCGTATCCATTGCCTTTAAGCTGCGTGTAGAGTACTTCGGAGTCTACCAGGTTTTTGGAACAACCTAGCGTTACTATATTGACCTTATTCTTTCGGGTTCCTTTAGTTTTCATTCTACTTGATCAAGAATTATAATAAAATCAAGACACAGGAGGTACGCCTTGATCTTGAAGTCGTTGACTTTGAACGTCGAACGGGGTCGCAAAGTTCGGTAAAATTTGGAGAAAAAGCGAGACTATCGGATAATTGGGTAGTCCTGCCGGTGACTATGGGATGGTACATTCTTAAAATACTCATACAGAGCCCATAACCCTTTCGAACGACTACTCAGGATTAGCTCCTCGTCATTCATCAGTTTCAACCGGTAATAGGAATAGCTACCAAACAGGCGAATATTACTATAATAGTACTCAATGGAGGCAATATCTGCTTGCCTGATAGACAGAGTACGAGCAGAAGTTTGCACGGCTAAACTATAATCTGTGGGATCGAATATGAGTGTTTTATCCCGCGTATACTTCCAGTGATTTATATCCAGAAGTAGCAGCCGGTAGCTCATCAGGCTCATCCATACTAAACCAGCAATAATTACTACTAGCCCCACCAGGTACAAAGGTGATTGGGTCAGATCAGACCAGTCTGCCCGGAGTAGGAGGATAAGCAGTACAGGACCTATCGGATAAATTGAATAATTGATTACACTATCAAAGTTAGTGAAGTACTCCCAGGCCGACATATGGTAGGTGCGCTGTACGTAAAGGGGCGAGTCTTTACCTACTGTATTACGCGTAAGACGGAGTGCTTTATAGAGATACCAGCCAAAGGCTCCAAAGACCAGCAGGAAAATAACGACGGTACTGGACATATATCTTGCCGACTAAGACTGCTCTGGTATAATGGGTAAGTCCTGCTTGAAGCGAGTAAAGGGTACATCCTTGAAGTACAGTAAAAAAGCATCTGTACCCGGCATTTTGTCTGTAAGGATTAGCTCGTCGCCGCTTTTGAGCCTTATTCTGAAATAGCTGTATAGAAGTTTTGGATGTTCATTGCTTACTACGTCTATGTGCTCAACATCTTCATCCTGAATCACATACTCTGCGGTTGGGGTACTTACCGTAACCGTCTTTGGGTTTGGATTGAAGCTAAGCGTGATACCTCTGGTGTGCTTCCAGTAGTTGATATTAAAATTTAGAATGTATAAGGCCATCGCTCCCATCATCAGAGCCAAAAGACCAAGTACAGTAACCACCAGCCAGCGGGGTGTGGAGTCAGTGACTTTGACAGTTATGGCCAGATGAATAAAAAGCAGAGACATCCCACTAAAAAAATAAGCCATGAAGCAGTCAAGACTCAGGAAGTAGGTCTTACCGGTAGTCTGAAAGCTTCGTGGCTCGTAAAGGGGATCGTAGGCGCGATTACTATCGCGAACAGCAGAGATAATGATGAGAATCCATGGGCCGAAAGTACCTGCTATAAGAATTAGAACAATTATGGTAGTTTCGGTAGCAGTCATAGGGCAGACCTACTTCTTAAACAGCGAGTCTACAAATTCAGTCCGGTCAAATACCTGCAAATCATCCATCTTTTCACCTACACCTATGTACTTTACCGGAATCCGGAACTCATCCGAGATACCGATTACCACACCTCCCTTAGCGGTACCATCCAGCTTGGTAATGGCCAGAGACGTTACTTCGGTAGCCTTGGTAAACTCACGCGCCTGGATCACGGCGTTCTGGCCGGTACTGCCGTCCAGTACCAGAAGTACCTCGTGAGGAGCCTCGGGGAGTACCTTCTGCATCACGCGCTTGATCTTGCCCAGCTCGTTCATAAGGTTCACCTTCGTATGCAGGCGGCCCGCGGTATCAATAATGATCACATCGGCTCCTATTTCCACGCCTTTTTTTAGCGCATCAAAAGCTACCGCCGAAGGGTCGGTATTCATGCCATGGTCGATAACGGGTACATCTACGCGTTTGCCCCATAGTTTGAGCTGCTCAACGGCGGCGGCCCGGAAGGTATCGGCGGCCCCCAGTACTACCTTGTGCCCACGCTGCTGAAACTGGTGGGCCAGCTTACCGATGGTGGTAGTTTTGCCCACGCCATTTACACCTACTACCATGATCACGTAGGGCTTGGGCAGGTGCTCGGTCTCGAAACTGTCCTTGATATCTACCGATTTATTTTCGGTAAGCAGCGCGGCTATTTCTTCCCGCAGCATTTTATCCAGCTCATCCGTACCCGTGTACTTGTCACGCGCCACGCGCTCTTCTATGCGGCGTATTATTTTTACGGTGGTCTCTACCCCCACATCCGAACTGATGAGAATATCTTCCAGCTCGTCCAGTACCTCTTCGTCTACGGTAGTTTTACCAACCAGTGCTCGCGACAGCTTACCAAAAAAGCTCTCCTTGGACTTTTCAAGTCCTTTGTCGAGCGTTTCTTTTTTTTCTTTCGAGAAAAAACCAAACAAACCCATAATTAGCGGCCGTTATATCAGGTGAAAAGGGTGCCCGCAGGTACCCCCATTCTTTTGAACCCTAAAAATAAAACAAAAAAGTCCCAATCTGGGACTTTTCATAATTTCTATATCAAAATCGGACTGTCGGTTAGGACTATCCAGGCAGAAATGATCTTAGCCTTTAAGAGTACTTTGTACGCTATCTGCAGGTACCATCTCTTCTTTGAAGGTGTAGGCACCAGTCTTGGGAGACTTTACAGCCTTAATCACCTTGGCAAAAGACTTACCGCCTTCTTTCTTCAGGGTAGCAACTACTTTCTTTGCCATGTTTTCTGTTCGTTAAGGCTATTTGTCAGCCGACAAATAGCGTATGTTACAATTATTTAATCTCTTTATGTACCGTATAACGTCTCAGGAACGGGTTAAATTTCTTTAACTCGATACGAGTTGGGGTATTTTTACGGTTTTTTGTCGTTACGTAACGCGACATTCCTGGAACGCTGGTATCTTTTTGCTCAGTACATTCCAAAATTACCTGTACTCTATTACCTTTCTTAGCCATTGCTTTACATCTTTTTACGAATAGGACTGCAAAATTAATACTTTCAGATGAATTAGCAAAGACTGAGATTCAAATTTTATATTAATATTTCTTTCATTCTCCTCGCTATCACGAACTTGATGATTCTACAAACCCTGGCACAGGTTTAGTAATTATTTTTTTGCCAGATTTTCAGGAAAGTTATCACCATTCCTGTTTTATTTGGGGTGTTTTCGGATGATACCTACTTGTAGGATCCCGATTGTTATTAAATTAAACACATAAGTTATCCATGACACTCAAAAAATTAAAACCTTTTGCCGTTCTTGCTTTGGCTGGATCACTGTGGATCGGTTGCTCATCTAAAGAAGACCAGGATAAGTACGATAAATACTACGGTAGCGGCCGTCAGCACAGAGAAGAGGATGCTTCTACTAAAGCTGCCAACATAGATAAAATCAACCCTGACACTATTAATTCGCTTTCGGTAACGGATAATATGGCTGACCAGACAGGGGGAGCCAGCGACGAACAGTTTGATTCGAATGTAGAAGTAGGTGGAAAAACGCAGGAGAATATCACTAAGAATACCACCGATGCTAATACTAAGGATGTAAACGGCGCTGCAACTGCTGCTGCTGCCGGTAAAACTAACCAGGCAGCACAGCCTCAGGCGGCAGCTCAGAGGAAAGAGGTACCGGCTGATATAGCTGCTCTGCTAAACAAACATAGCTGTGCTGCCTGTCACCGTCCTTATGAGAAGCTGGTAGGTCCTGCTTACTCAGATGTAGCGAAGAGGAATTACTCAGCTGACCGGATTGTACAACTGGTCCATAAACCAGAGCCTTCAAACTGGCCTGATTATCCTCCGATGATGGCGCTGCCTAATGTACCCAAAGAAGATATAGTTAAACTAGCCAACTGGATTAACTCATTAAACTAATCACTGGTAGTGCTTTTAACGTAAGACATTAATCGTATTCATAAGTGCCAGTTCAAGTTGAAGCTGCCCCTAGTCGACGGGGGCGGCTTCTTTTTTGTACCTGCTATCGTAGCCATCTACAAAAACACCCCGAAGGCAAGTGCCCCTGGGGTGTCCGCTTTACTCAACGTTATGAATTCATTATCTTCAAAAGGCTGATAGCAAACTCATACTTACCAAAGTTGCCGAACCTCTTTGGCGGTAGGCCTGTTTTTTCGATGAACAGTAGATTCTGGTCGCTTAATTACAGAAAATAAAGTCTTAATGAGCTATCCAGAAAGCTGGACCTTCCTGATTGACACAGCGATAGCTTATCATCTTTGCCTGGTATATCCATGCAGTGCATATCCAAGCCGGGCATAACCATGCCAGGAATAATAATTCGTATCTTTGCCTATATCACCTGTATGGTAAGGTTATACCTATGAACTCAGTACAATACCAATATAAGCCGGAACACCTGGCGGTTTCGGAACCTAATAAGTACAACTCCTCGAACCTGCGTACCGAGGAAATGGTCCTCAGCATGGGACCACAACATCCCTCTACGCACGGAGTACTACGGCTGGAAGTAGTCACAGATGGGGAAGTAGTCGTAGATGTAGTTCCTCACCTGGGATACCTGCACCGTTGCTTCGAAAAACACGCTGAATCACTGCCCTTCAACCAGATTATTCCCTACGTAGATCGACTGGATTACCTGGGGGCCATGAACTCAGAACACGCCTACGTCATGGGAGTGGAGCGGATGCTGGGCATTCAGGATGATATACCCAAGCGCGTCGAATATATACGGGTACTGGTAGCGGAGCTGAATCGTATTGCCTCCCACTTTATTGCCATTGGTACTTATGCCATGGACATCGGGGCCTACACGCCTTTCCTGTGGCTCGTTCGCGACCGCGAGCACATCCTGCGCATGCTGGAATGGACCTGCGGCGCCCGCATGCTCTATAACTACATCTGGATCGGAGGCTTGTTTTATGACCTGCCGGTGGGATTTGAAGAGCGTTGCGCGGAGTTTGTGAAATACCTCAGACCCAAGCTGCAGGAGCTTCAGCAGCTGGTTATTGATAATAAGATATTTATACAGCGTACGGCCAACGTGGGGGTACTTCCCCTGCCGGTAGCTATCAACTACGGTTGTACCGGGCCGGTACTTCGTGGCTCCGGCCTGCGCTACGACCTTCGCCGGGTGGATGGCTACTCGGTGTACCCGGAGCTGGACTTTGAAGTACCTATCGGCGAAGGCAAGGTAGGTACTCCCGGCGACTGCTGGGATCGTAACTGGGTGCGGGTCGCCGAATGCTGGGAGTCGCTGAAGATTATTGAGCAGTGTCTGGACCAACTCAACGGCAACTACAAGCGCACACGCGACTTTGATCCGCAAGCGATGGTACCTAAAAAGATTCGCCCTAAGGCGATGGATTTCTACTCCCGTGGTGAAAGTACCAAAGGCGAGCTGGGCTTTTTCTTCCGTACCGACGGGCGCTCTGATGTTCCTTTCCGCTGTAAGGCCCGCTCCTGCTGCTACCACAACCTCTCCGTCATTGGCGAAATATCTCGTGGCGGCCTGCTGGCCGACTTGGTAGCTAACATCGGATCAATAGATGTGGTGATGGGAGAAGTGGACAGGTAGACGAATCCTGCAAGCTAATGTAGCATCAGACATTCCGGATAAAAGAAAGAAGCCACCGATCGTGCGGTGGCTTCTTTCATAATTACTGGGTGTCAGATTGATGCGGCAAAGTTACACTTCTTCGGTAACTTCTACTAATTCGTTCTTCACTAAGTATTCAGCGATCTGTACGGCATTGGTGGCGGCTCCTTTACGGAGGTTATCAGCCACGATCCATAGGTTCAGGGTCTTGGGCTGCGACTCATCACGGCGGATACGTCCTACGAAAGTCTCGTCCTTACCGTGCGCCGTCAATGGCATTGGGTATACGAAGTTCTTTGGATCATCCTGTACCACTACACCCTCAGCCTGGCTCAGGAGGTTACGAACTTCGTCCAGATCAAATTCTTCTTCAAACTCAATATTAACGGCCTCGGAGTGTCCACCAATGGTCGGGATACGAACAGTCGTAGCAGTCACGGCGATGCTGTCATCACCCATGATCTTCTTGGTCTCGTTCGTCATCTTCATTTCTTCCTTGGTATAGCCATTGTCCAGGAACACGTCAATGTGTGGCAGTACGTTCAGGTCGATAGGGTGCGGATATACTTTCTGTACATCCTCTTTGCCTGTACGCTCAGCAAATAGCTGATCAACGGCCGCCTTACCCGTACCCGTTACGGACTGGTAGGTCGACACGACTACCCGCTTAATTTTATATTTCTGATGCAGGGGATTCATTACCACTACCATCTGTATAGTCGAACAGTTGGGGTTGGCAATGATCTTATCTTCTTTGGTCAGTGTATTAGCGTTGATCTCAGGTACTACCAGTTTCTTGGTAGGGTCCATGCGCCAGGCCGATGAGTTGTCCACTACGGTAATACCCGCTTCGGCAAACCGGGGAGCCAGGGACAGAGAGGTACCTCCACCGGCTGAGAATATCGCGATCGCAGGTTTGGCTGCAATGGCGTCCTCAAACCCTACTACCTTTATCTGTTTACCCTTAAACGTGACTTCCTTACCAACTGATCTTTCGGAAGCAACGGCCAATAGTTCCGTTACGGGGAAGTTACGCTCTTCGAGCACTTTGAGGATTTCGCCGCCCACCAGACCGGTAGCGCCTACTACTGCGATTTTCATTTTTACTAAAGATTTGGGTAAAACATGAATAGATTCATTAAAAATTGGCGCAAAATTACGAAGAATATCAAAACAAATACGATGAGCGTCAGGGAATTTGTTTTGGTAGCAGCCTCTGAAATTTTCTGAGATAAAGATTCCCTTCCCTATTCCTACCAGCGCCAGGTATTTTGCGGTGTCAGGCAGTAGTCGAGTCGTACATCATACTCGTCAATATCTTCTATTTGGGGGATAGGTTCAAAAAGAGACACCCCTATTTTCAGAGCATCAGGACGGCATAAGGGTAAGAATCGATCGTAGTAGCCACCCCCATACCCCACCCGGTAACCCAACTGATCAAAAGCCAGCAGAGGTATGATTATTGCATCCAGCAACTCAGGCTCTATGGGCTGTGACGTATGCGGATCGGGTTCGGCTATCCCCCAGCGGTTGATGAGGAGTGGTGTCTCTGATGTAAAAAGGAAGTGCTCCATGAGGCGGGTGCCCGGTACCACCCGGGGTACTACCAGCTGTACTTCCGGAAACTGAGCCTTTATAGCTTCGCCAATGAGGAGAGTATCTATTTCATTCCGCACTATATACGGCAGGAAAATATGCAAGTGGTAGGGCGGCTTCTGAGCCAGTAGCTGAATGAGCCTGTCCGCTATCTTCATACTATCCTCCCGTACTTCCTCAATAGTAAGCTCTTTTCTTTTTTCAAGATACTGGACACGTAAAGAAGCTTTATCCATTTAGCTTTCCAGCAGAATATTGAATTTGAAGTCCAGCGGCTCCAGCATGTCAAATAGCTCTTTCAGGAAGTTACGGTTATTCAGGTAGAAGTTCAGGAAGTTATCGGTGCGCTCCTGGGGCGTACCATTTGGGAAGAACGTATCCAGCAGGTTCTGTAACTGATGGAGTTCTATCTCGTGCTTCCGCTCTTCGGCTTTCCGGATTCGTTTCTCAAGGTGTTCGAGCGACTTGTAGAGGCGAGCCCGCTCGGCCAGTACCGCGCCTTCCATGGTTTGGTCTACCGCTACGGCCTTCGCTACTACTCTTTGCAATACCTCATCAAAGGCTTCCTTCTCCGCATTCAGAGAAAGCGTGTGCTCCGAATGGCGCTCTACGTACGACTTGCGAAGGGCTATTCGATCCGTAAACAGCTCCTCATAGGTCAGTCCCAGCTTCTTCATGCGTTTGCAGCTGGGGGTAGTTACGTACAGCGCAAAGTTGCGGGGAACCAGCATTGGGAATGGCGTCTGGTAGTGGTCAAACACCCCTTTGAGCTGCATCCAGTAAGGTATCTCCGAAGGACCTCCCACGTAGGCCAGGTTAGGTAGTATTACTTCCTGGTACAGCGGACGCAGTACCACGTTAGGACTGAATCGCTCCGGATGGCTCCCGGCTTCCTGTAGTATTTCTTCCTTAGTAAAAGTAAGATTTGTCTTCAGTACCCGGTAGGTACCCTCCTCACAGACGATACGCTCACGCAGGTCATCTTTCAGGTAGAAGAGGTTGATCTCACGGGCAGTTACCGGTGTGTGGTACCCCAGGGCTTCCAGTTGGGCCGAGGTATCGGCTACCCGTGCTCCTGAAACCTGGTTGACCAGTTCATCCTGGATAACCGGCAAAAAATGTTGTTTCAGACCGGCATCATCCGCATCCAGAGTTATCAGCCCTTCCTTACCAAACAGCGCGTGCATGTAACATCGAACGGCATCGGCCAGAGTATCATGCTTAAGGTAAGCCTTCTCAAAAAAAGGAATCCCAGCGGGGAGCAGTTTCAGTAGAGTCTCCAGCTCCTTTGGATTTAGCCGACCTACGGCTCCCTGGTGCTCTCCGGCCCAGGTATACTTCTTGCCGAACAGACGGAAGGAAGCAATCTCTTCGAAGTCATGGTCTTCGGTAGCCATCCAGTAGACAGGTACAAAGGTACAGTCCGGGTAAGCTTCCTGTAGCTGGCGTGCCAGCTTGATGGTCGTAACCAACTTATAGATGACAAACAGAGGACCTGTAAAAATACTTAACTGATGTCCCGTAGTAACGGTGAATGTATTTTCATTCAGCAATACCGAGAAATCAGGGGCATTGTCAATATCCTTATACTGCCGCGTCAGGGCCTCTACCAGCGTCTGGCGTACAGCCGGACTAAACTGCTTTTTACGCTCAATAACCTCCTTCGCATTGGAAACCGTAGGAAAAACCGAATAGAAGTCCTTGAGCTCAGGTTTTTGATCCAGATAATCTAATAAAAAGGCAGGAAATTGATCCGTGGTGCGCAGATCGACGGAATGAAGCGTCATGGAACGTTTGTTGTATTCGGGCTGCTGACGAGATAGAGTAGTTTCTGTTTCCATCAAAGTTGACTATTGTACTAAAACCAAGCGGCTTTTGGTAAAGTTTCGGGGCTTGCTTATTTCATAACTCAGACCCCCGTCTGTATTATTTTCTTTACTATACGATACTCTTATGCAGGTATAGTATTGCCCCTGCTAAGTTATCTTAATTTATAGAAAGAATATCTCATCCAACCTTCATAAATATGAGGATAGGTACTCTATACCCGAAAGTTGATAATGTAAAGAGTGTCGTAGCGGTTTTCGATATACTTCTAAAAGCTCTTAGCTAACTACAATTTCTTCCTGATTAGTACATGAGCTACTCTGCACTTTCCGTTGGCTAAAAAAAAATAAGTTTCTCTATATACTATAATTGTTTATCATATATTTGGTATTTAAACCCTTGAAAGTGAAACGTAGAACCTTCCTCAGTGCCTCAGCAGTAAGCTTAGTCGGTGCACTCAAAGCCTCGGCTATACCTCTGAATTTCCTTCCTTTACAGCATCAGTGGCTTACTTCCTATCTTGAAGTCATAGGTGCTACATCCGTAAATCGTTTACTAACGACTGACCAGGAGCTAGACTCACAGCTACAGGCAAATGCCCAATCCTTCTACAGTTTGGGCTACAAAGCCTTTGGGTCAACACTCTACTATACAAGCAAGGACAAAGTAGCCCTATACCCTCTGGCACTCCACAGCCCCAGCGCAGGTATTATTGACCTGACTGTGCTATTCTTCCGAAATGATGCTTCTACTGACTACACCTGGAAATATACCCATACTTTCTCGGGCTTCGAGCTGGAAGCTATTGCTCAGGCAATAAACCAACTGCCTGCACAACCGGAAGAGCAGGAAGCTATTGCTATGTTTGTGCCCATTTATGAATTACCGCACCAGAGAAAACCATACAAATTTAAGACTGCTTCGGGCCATATAGAACTGATAGTAAAGATTGAAGAAGGTAAAAACACCATGGATTTTAAACTGGTCAGGGATAACTCCCTATTAGTAGCTACTCGCTTTACTTCCAGACATTCTCTTTGTTGTAATTCACTCGCTTAACTAGTACTAACCTTAACCTCCCTGAACCTATGGCCGAACCTTACCTATCCGAAATCAAAATAGTAAGTTTCAATTTTCCACCTAAGGGGTGGGCTCACTGCAATGGACAATTGCTACCCATCAACCAAAACCAGGCGCTATTTTCTCTGTTAGGTACTACCTACGGCGGCAATGGACAAACTAACTTTGCATTACCGAATTTTCAGGGGAGGGTCCCTATCCATTTTGGTAATACGAATACCTTAGGAACAACTGGTGGAGAAGAGTTTCATACCGTCACTACCTCTGAGCTGCCCCAGCATACACATCAGTTCAATGCCGTAAGTACAACCAGCTTTGCCTCCAATACCAATTCACCTATAGGAACCTACTTCTCCACTACTAATCCGAACCAGCTGTATCGGTCGGCCGGAGGTAATACACAACTCACCACCCTTACTCCGGCCAGTATCAGTAATGTAGGTGGAAGTCAGCCACACGAAAATCGGCAACCCTATCTGGTGTTAAATTTCATTATAGCCCTACAGGGAATATTTCCTACTAGAAATTAAACAGATCAAGTTAACTTAAATCCGTATTGGGTCATGGCTGCTTATATAGGTGAAATAAGGATGTTTGCGGGTACTTTTGCCCCTGCTGGTTGGGCTATTTGTGATGGGAGATCGCTGCTCATTAGCGAATATGATGCACTTTATACCTTAATCGGTACTCTTTACGGAGGTGATGGTACGAACAATTTCAATTTGCCTGATTTGCGGGGAAGAGTACCTGTTCATATGAAAACAGTATCTGGCGGTTTGAGTTACCAAATTGGTGAAATGGCAGGTGTAGAATCTGTGACTCTTACTACTCAGCAAATTCCTGTTCATAATCACGCGGTGGTAGTTTCCACCGCCACTGCCGATTCAACGCTGCCTACAAATAGTTTCATAGGGAAATCCAACGATGTAGATATATTCTATGAGGATAATCCCAACCAAAATATGAATCCCGGAAGCATAAGTCCTATTGGAGGGTCGCAACCCCACGACAACATGCAGCCATACCTCTGTATCAACTTCATTATTTCTTTGGAGGGCATTTTTCCAACTCAATCATAGAAATTCTTTCTGCCATCGACCCTGACCTATTTTTACTATATAACCCTTCATAGTTATGTCTGATCAATTTCTAGCCGAAATAAGAATATTCCCTTTTAATTTCGCTCCTACAGGCTGGGCTTTCTGCCATGGACAACTAATACCCTTATCACAGAATACCGCCCTGTATGCCTTATTAGGTACTATCTATGGTGGCGATGGTAAAAGTACTTTTGCGTTGCCCAATATGATCGACTCAGTACCTGTGCAGCCTGGTCAAGGACAGGGACTAACATATCGAAGCCAGGGAGAGACATCGGGGGCTTCCACTCTTACTTTACTTCAGTCCGAAATACCAGTTCATACTCATAATGTCAGGGTTATGAATGAAGAAGCTAATGATAATCTGCCTGCACCCAGTACCGCCATTACTTCCTCTGCCCGCGGTAATGTTTATAGTACCGCGCCACCAAATACGGCTTTCCATCCTGCCAGTCTCAGTGCAACCGGAAGCTCTTTACCCCACAATAATATGATGCCTTACCTGACCGTAAACTTCTGTATAGCTCTGCAGGGAGTCTTTCCACCGAGGGCTTAACCGTTGATTGCAAATGAACCTGGTTATATCAGAGCAGTCAGTGAAGCTTCGCCCCATAACTGAAAACGATAAAGAAGTTCTATCGCGCATTTATGCCAGCACCCGGGAAGAAGAGATGAAGCGGGTGCCGCAGTGGAGTGCGGCCATGGTCAAAGCATTTCTTGAGCAGCAGTTTGATGCCCAGCATGACTACTACCAGAAAAATTATGTGGGAGCTAACTTCTGGATTATCGAAAAAGATGGGCAGGTAGTAGGCCGGCTGTATGTACAGGAAAACTTTCAGAACCGGGAAGTACGCATCATCGACATCGCGCTGCTGCCGACCTGGCGCAACCAGGGAATTGGGGCGGCTATACTAAACGATGTTATGAAGGAAGCAACCCGGCTACAGCGCCCACTGACTATCCACGTTGAAAGCTTTAATCCAGCTAAAAGCCTGTATGAGCGACTGGGCTTCAGAAAAGTAAGCGAAACCAACGGGGTTTATCACCTTATGGAGTGGCGTCCCGATTCTAATTAACAAAGACCTTTTATCAATGGATTTAAACCTTGTTACTAGTACAGATTTCAAAGCCCTGCTGCATCAGTCGCTTCAGGTACATTTTACGCCCGACGTAACGCTTACAGCCGAGTTAGTGGAGGTAACTGAGCTGGGAGGCTATTCCCCTCTGGAGAGGATGCCTTTCTCGATAGTAATAAGAACGGATCAAAAAAAGGAATACTATAATCAAGGCACATTTGTAGTAGAGCACCCTCAACTGGGAGCTCTGCCTGTTTTTCTGGTACCGCTGGGATTAGATGGGAAAGGTATGAGATATGAAGCGGTTTTTTCTTAAAAGTAACGATAAAAACAAGTACACACCTATTCAGCAGTAACCATCACTTTGCACTATTGAAGGTGCACCACACATTTATCTTGATTTCCCCCTTTTCTCTAAGGTATGAAAAACATTTACTCTCTGATTATGGGTGCCACTCTGTTGGCGCTATGGATTCCCTTTAACTACACCATCGACGACTTCACTCTATACGATACATTTCGTATAGAAAAAACAAAACCCGACCAATCCCAAAAACCGGATAAAAAAGCCCGGGTACTGTTATCCAAATCTCCACTACGGGTAAAACGACAGGGAATTGCCGCTCTTATGGCCCCTGCCATTGCCGCTACCAAGACCTACTCGCTTACCAGTGACACCGGCCTGACGGGGGCCTCAGCTGGCGATGAGCTGGAGTATACTATCGTGATAACCAACTCAGGTGATACCGACGCTACGGGCGTAGCGTTTAGCGATCTGATTGATGCCAATACCACCCTGGTAACCGGCTCGCTGAAGGTTTCACCTGTTGCTCAGAACGACAACTACCAAACCATCGGAAACGTAGGGCTTACTATACCGCAGGCAAGTGGCGTACTAACCAACGACGTCAATCCGGGTAATGGTACTTTGGTTATTACCACTGCCTCCCCCATTACTACTTCGCAGGGAGGAACCGTTACACTGAACACGACGACGGGTGCCTTTACCTATGAGCCGGCACCGGGTTATACCGGAGGTAACGACACCTTTACCTATACCTTGAGCAATGGCTCTGACCTGACCTCTACGGCTACGGTTACTATCGCGGTATCTGGGAAAGTCTGGTTTGTGAATAATGCCGCCACCAACAGTGGTACAGGTACCTTGTCCAGCCCATTTAAGCAGATGTCGGACTTCAGCACGGCCAATACCGGTACCTCTGGCAAGCCCGGCGACAATGACTATGTTTTTATCTTTACCGGTAGCGGCAACTATACCGGAGCGGCTACTCTGAGAACCGGACAAAAGTTAATTGGGCAGGGAGCAACTGCCAGTCTCTTAGCTATTACCGGCTACACGGCTCCTTCTGGCACTAACCAGCTTCCATCGACGGGAGGTGTACATCCGGTACTAACAACTACCAGCCCAGGTACCAATGCCCTTACTGTAGGCTCGGGTAATACCCTGCGGGGCTTTACCATTGGTAACACCACTGGCAGTAAGATTGACGGTACTAACTTTGGTACTCTTACAGTTAGTGAGGCAGTCCTTACCGGGAGTGGACAGGCCCTCAACCTAACCAATGGTACTCTGGCGGCTACTTTTACGAGTATTACTTCTAACACTAGTGCAGCCGCGGGTATCAACCTGACCAACGTATCGGGTAACCTGACCAGCAACGACGGTACTACCATCACCAACCCCACCACGCAGGGTATTAACATAAGCACCGCCTCCTCAGGTACTTTCAACTTTGGGAATACTTCTATCACTGGTTCGGGCAGCACAGGACTAGCGAGTTCCGGCTTTGCCAATACGCTCCAGTTCGGCACCCTCACTATTACTCCCGCCAATGGACAGAAAGGCATTGATATCAGTAGCGGCACCGGTACCCTGAATGTTACTACGGGCTCGGTTACTGCCAACGGAAACAGCGCTATAAGCATTGCCGGTACCAATACCTCCAACCGCATTATCTTAGGTGCTACCTTTACCAGTCTCTCCTCTACCAACAGTAGTGCAACGGGTATTAGCCTGAGCAATGTACAGGGCAACCTTACCTCCACCACTACTACGGTTACTAATCCTACAGGTCAGGGTATTAATGTAAATAATGCTGTATCAGGTACCTTTAGCTTCGGTACAGCCTCTATTACCGCATCGGGCGGCACCGGCCTTGCCAGTTCCGGCTTTACCAATACACTACAGTTTGGCTCGCTGACTATCACTCCTGACGCCGGACAAAAAGGTATTGATATCACCGGTGCTACCGGTACTTTGAACATCCAGGCAAGCCCACAGATCACGACTACAAACAATACAGCCATCAGCATTGCCGGCTTGAACGTCAACAGCAAAGTCACCCTGGGCATCAACTTAACACAGGTATCAGCAAACGGCTCATCCGGCTCTACATCTAAAGGTATATCCCTTACTAATACAAGTGGAAGTTTTCAGATAACGGGCTCAGGTAGTACGGCCGGTTCAGGAGGTACTATTCAGAATATTACACTACGGGGTATAGAGGTAATTAATGCTACCAACATTACTCTCAAGAATATTAATCTGATAAATGCTAATACCAGCCAGAGCAGTGTTATAAATGCGGCTGATTATTCGTCGGCCAGCGCAGCCGTCCATCTGGACAATGTCAACGGTGTATCCCTGGATAATGTAGATGTAAGTGGGACTACCGTGCAGCGGGGGCTCAACGCCAAAACGGTTCAGAACCTCAGCATGACAAACAGCGACTTCATCAACTGCGGTACTGAAGCTCAGGAAGGAGCTATGGCCTTTCAGGATTTATCAGGCACTTGCTCTATAACCAATTCAACGTTCAGGAACAGCTACGAACATGCTGTCAATATTATCAATACCAGTAAAAATGTAACCTTGGTTATCAACAACACTACTTTTGAAGGTACCACATTTGGTTCGGGACTTCTGGTTGATAGCTGGGGTACTTCCAACACGAAGGTTACCGTCACAAACACTAGCTTTACCAAAATTCCTTCGGATGCCATCAAGACCATAAATTCCGAGACCTCCATCGGTAACTATGAAATAGCCAATAGTACCGTCGATCCTACTAATCCAGGTACTTCTCCCAATGATGTAGGTACTGTATTTGAGATAGCCAGTAATGGAACCAGTACCGTCTATATCAATATTCATGATAACGCCAGTTTGAAAGGAAAAGGGGGTAGTTTGATTAATCTGGCACCTGCTGAGCAATCTACCATGCATGGCAAAGTCCATAACAACACCGTTACCTATCTGCCAGAAACAACCGCAACAACAGGACGTGGTATTGAAGTATTCGGGCAGGATAATGCAATAGGAAGATTTTCTATTACGAACAATACTGTTAATAATATTCCTCTTTCCAACGGGATTGATGTCAATACACGCAGAGGTACTACGGGTACTGGCCGTATGGATGTGACCATTACGGGTAATACCATTAATATGCCTCAACCCGTTACAGCAACAGGCTACAACATTCGGCTTGAAGCGGGTAATAACTCGACTTCTGTTAACGTAGTGTGTGGTAATGTAGCAAACAATGTCATACCTTCCGGAGGAAAAGGAAATAATGGTCATTTCAGAGTAAGTTCCTTCGGTACAGGCTCCCTACTTCTGGAAGGTGCCGGCGCTAATGCTAGTAATATCTGGGATAATAAATCTAACAATCCGACATCTGCCAATGGTGCCGTAATATCAACTCGTAGTGGTACTAACCTGCAGGTAGGACAAACCTGCCTTACTCCCTCCAATCCTCCACCAGGCCGGATTGCCGCCGAAGAAACGTCCGAAGAGGTTCCTGCCAGCGCGGCTCTTGCCACTACAGCAGCATCTGATTCGATTTCAACAAACCCATCCGACACCGTTGTTGCCTCTACTATCGAAACGGCTGCTGACTCGACTCCTGTCAAGCAGGATGTAGCCAGCCAACAGCCTCCTGTCAGAGACCCCGAACCCATTACCCAAACGAATACTTCCGCCCGGACAGCCACAACTCAAGCAGTTGAAGATGTGCTAGTCAATGGCTCTGGAAGCGGCTTTACCCTTCCGGCAGGTAAGAGCGTTACTATTAAGTTCAAGGTTACCATCAATAGCACCATCCCGGCTGGTACGTGTCAGGTTTCTAACCAGGGAAGGGTATCAGGCAGTAATATCTCCAATGTACTCACGGATGATCCGGGGGTAGGAGGCTCTGCTGACCCTACTGTTACACCACTCATATCCGCTCCGGTTATTACAGCTAACCAAACCAACATCATCACCGACCCGGACGCCGGAGTTTGTACAGCTTCCGAATCCTTTGCGGTAACAGTGGCTGGTTGTCCTGCTCCTACCATTACGTATAAGATCGGGAATGATGTCATTACTTCACCACACATTTTCCCGAGTGGTACTACTACGGTAAATGTAACGGTATCCAACGGGAACGCCCCGGATGCTACCTCTTCCTTTACCGTTACGGTCAACCCGCAGGCAGCCCCGGCTATTAACCAGGAGCCTGTAGCTAAGTCTGTTTGTGCAGGCTCCAACGCTACCTTCTCGGTCACGGCCTCTGGTACAGGGCTGTCATACAAATGGCAGAAAAAAACAGGTGACGGAGAGTTTATTGATATCCCAACCGCTGGCAATACCAGTGCCGCTACGGCTACCCTTACTCTGCCCGCCGTAACGCTCAGCGAGAGTGGTACCCAATACCGGGCCATAATATCCAATCAGTGCGGTGGCAGTACCACTTCCAGTGCAGCAACACTTACGGTTACTCCTCTACCTACTGCCACAGTTAGTGGAACCACAACCGTATGCCAGGGCTCTACCAGTCCTGTGATCACCTTTACCGGAGCTAGTGGTACCGCACCCTATACCTTTACCTATCGGATAGGCAACGGTGCTGAGCAAACTGTATCAACCGAAGGCACTAATACCTCGGTTACAGTACCACAAGTAACAAGTACCGCCGGAGCATTTACCTATACATTGATGAGTGTAAAGGATGCCCTGGCAGGCGAATGTACCCAGCCTCAGACCGGTTCTGCTACTATAACCATCACCCCACTTCCTACGGCGACGATTAGTGGTACTATTACAGTCTGTAAGGAATCACCAAACCCGGGTATTACGTTTACCGGGGCTAACGGGACGGCTCCCTATACCTTTACCTATACCATCAACGGGGAGGAAAAGACAATCACTACCACCACAGGTAATTCAGTAAAGGTAGTTCAGGAAACAGATGAAGCAGGCTCTTTTGTCTATACCCTGGTAAGTGTGGCGGATGCCGGCCAATGCAGCCAGCCTCAGACTGGTTCGGCTACTGTTACGGTAACCAACCCAACAGAAGGCGGTACCGTATCAGGTAGTGCTGTTGTCTGTAAAGACGCCAACAGTGGCACGCTTACGTTATCGGGCTATACCGGCAACATCATCAAGTGGCAGAGCTCAACCGACAACAGCACCTGGACTGATATTGCTAACACTACCACCAGCCAGACCTACACCAACCTCTCACAAACTACCAGCTACCGCGCCGTCGTGCAGAGCGGTGACTGCGGAGGAGTCTTCTCTACCACGGCCACGGTAACCATTGTTCCCATCACAGCCGCTACGGCCTCGGGTACTACTACCGTGGGACAGGGTGCTGCACAACCCTCTGTGACCTTCTCGGTCACCGGCGGAACCGCCCCCTACACCTTTACCTACACCGTAGGCAGCGGAAGCTCTACCACCGTCTCTACGACCGGAGTCGCCACTACCGCTACCGTGCAGCAGCCTACCACCAGCGTCGGCAGCTTTACCTATACCCTGGTCAAAGTCACGGACGCTACCGGCTGTGACTTTACGCCGGCTACGGCGCAGACGGCCACTATCACCGTCAGCTCCGACCTCACCGCTACCATCAGCGGTACCACCACCGTCTGTAAGGATGCCACCGCTCCCAACCTGACCTTCACGGCCAGCGGAGGCACAGGTCCTTTTACCTTCTACTATACCGTCAACGGCCAGGCTGAGCAATCGGTCTCTACGACTGGTGACGCTACAACGGCCCTGGTACCACAGCCTACTGCTGCCGCCGGCAGCTTTGTCTATGCCCTTACCAGAGTCACCGGGGCTGGCAACGCCTCCAACACCATCACCGGACAAACCGCTACCGTAACCGTTACGCCAGCGTCCGAAGGAGGCAGTATAGCGGGCAGTACTACAGTCTGTAAAGACGCCAATAGTGGCACGCTTACGTTATCGGGCTATACCGGCAACATCATCAAGTGGCAGAGCTCAACCGACAACAGCACCTGGACTGATATTGCTAACACTACCACCAGCCAGACCTACACCAACCTCTCACAAACTACCAGCTACCGCGCCGTCGTGCAGAGCGGTGACTGCGGAGGAGTCTTCTCTACCACGGCCACGGTAACCATTGTTCCCATCACAGCCGCTACGGCCTCGGGTACTACTACCGTGGGACAGGGTGCTGCACAACCCTCTGTGACCTTCTCGGTCACCGGCGGAACCGCCCCCTACACCTTTACCTACACCGTAGGCAGCGGAAGCTCTACCACCGTCTCTACGACCGGAGTCGCCACTACCGCTACCGTGCAGCAGCCTACCACCAGCGTCGGCAGCTTTACCTATACCCTGGTCAAAGTCACGGACGCTACCGGCTGTGACTTTACGCCGGCTACGGCGCAGACGGCCACTATCACCGTCAGCTCCGACCTCACCGCTACCATCAGCGGTACCACCACCGTCTGTAAGGATGCCACCGCTCCCAACCTGACCTTCACGGCCAGCGGAGGCACAGGTCCTTTTACCTTCTACTATACCGTCAACGGCCAGGCTGAGCAATCGGTCTCTACGACTGGTGACGCTACAACGGCCCTGGTACCACAGCCTACTGCTGCCGCCGGCAGCTTTGTCTATGCCCTTACCAGAGTCACGGGTGCTGGCAACGCCTCCAACTCTGTCACCGGACAAACTGCTACCGTAACCGTTACGCCAGCATCGGTAGGTGGTACCGCTACGGCTACGGCTGCTACGGTCTGTACCGGCACGGGTACAACCATTAGCCTCTCGGGCCATACCGGTACTATCCAGTGGCAGAGCTCGACGGACAACAGCACCTGGAACAACATCGACGAACAAACCAGCGCCTCCCTCAACACGGGTAACCTTACTACTACCACCTACTTCCGCGCCCGCGTTACCAGTGGTGTGTGTAGTGAGGCCTTCTCATTAGTAGCTACCGTCACCGTACTTGCCCCTGCCGTACCTGTTGCAGCAGGAACTACCATTGCTTTTGGCGAATCAGCTACCCTAACAGCTACGGGTTGTACGGGTGATGGGTCCGTGCTGAAATGGTACCAGGCCTCAGACAATGCCCTGGTCACTATGCCCGTATCGCCCGCTGTTACTACCCAATACTACGCCCGCTGCGAGCAGACGCTGGGACAACTGGTATGCCTCAGCGACAAGAGCGAGAATGTCACACTGACGGTGCTGAATCCGACACCACCGGTGGCTCAGGATGCCGCTTTCTGTGCCGGCGCTTCGGTTACTCTGTCCGCCACCGGCTGTACGGGCGATGGCTTTACGTTGAAATGGTACCAGGCTTCGGATGATGCTCTGGTCACCATGCCCGTATCACCCGCTGTGACCACCCACTACTATGCCCGCTGTGAACAACTCATCGGCAACACCACCGCTATTAGTGATAAGAGTAATGAGGTAGAAGTAGCTGTACTAGCGCCATCGACTCCGATAGCGCAGGGAGCTACTGCCTACCAGGGGCAGGCAGTAACACTTACAGCCACTGGTTGCACGGGAGAGGGTTTTGTCCTGAAATGGTACCAGGCTTCGGATGATGCTCTGGTCACCATGCCCGTATCACCCACCGCGGCCACTGCGTACTACGCCCGCTGCGAGCAGACCCTACACGGTACCAGTTGCCTGAGCGGTAAGAGCAACGAGGTGACCCTCCAGGTGGGAAAGCGCTTGTTTGTCAATATAGCTAATCAGTCAGCCACACAGAATGGTAGCAGCTGGGCCACCGCCTACAGCAACCTGCATACAGCTCTTGCCGCCGCAACGGCCGACGTAGAAGTATGGGTAGCCAAGGGGACCTATTGGACTACCTCTACCAAAAATCGTACAGTTTCCTTCCAGGTGCCCAACGGCGTACGCCTCTACGGGGGCTTAGCCGGAATTGAGGACGCCCTGACAGAGCGGGACGTCAAAACCAATGCTACCATCCTGAGCGGGGAGATTGGCGACCTCAACAGCGTTGGAGACAACTCTTACCATGTAGTGCTGTTTAGCGGCAATGACAACACTACCCGCCTCGACGGCTTTACCATCACCGCCGGTAATGCCAACATGGGGGGTATAAAACCGGTTGAGCCTTCAAATACTGACCAACCAATTGACTTGAATATGGGAGGCGGTATAGCTATGGACGGAGGCGCTAAGCCAGTAATAGCCAACTGTACCATCATCGCCAACCATGGTGCTTTTGGGGGCGGAGTTTCTCTTATCAGTAGTAGTCCCACCTTCCTGAACTGTACCATACGGGGCAACCAGGCTAGCTTCGGCGGGGGTGTCTACAACGTCTACAGCTCGCCTCAGTTCACCAACGTCTTGTTCGCGGGTAACTATGGTCCCGGCGGCGCCCTCTACAACAGCCAGAGTACGCCTATACTGACCAATGTGACTATAGCAGGCAACGGAGGAGAGCGGGCCGCCAGCCTCAACACCCGCGAGAGCCACCTGACCATCCGTAACTCAATTATCTGGGGCAATCAGGGGCAGACCCTGGACCAGAACGCTACCATCAGCAACAGCATTGTGGAAGGAGGTTATGTGGGAACGGGTAACCTGAACGTGAATCCACGGTTTGTGCAACCCGTAGTTTACGATCAGGCGCCCACGCTGGCAGGAGATTACCGCCTGCAGAGCAGTTCTGCGGCTATCGATGCGGGAGATAACACGGTGACAAGTGGGGATCTGGATCTGGATGGCAACGCCAGACGCTACAACGGAGGCGTGGTGGATATGGGAGCCTATGAGTACCAGGGAAGCCGCACCGGGAGTGGCATGGTCATCAGCATCAGGACAGGTAACTGGGAAGATCCCTCTACCTGGGATGTAGGTCGTGTTCCGGCCGCCGGTGATCAGGTAGTACTGGATCAGAACCATACGGTCTCTGTGAATGGTACCGCTACGGCTCAAACCATTGAATACCGGCAGAACGCTACCCTCCAGTTTAACGGTACTAACAGCAGTATCCAATTGGGATTATAAATAAATTGGCCACCAGCGGCTGATAGCATCGATAGTACTACGAATACCAGTACCTCCTGTTACCAGAAAAGCCGCCCCCAATTAGGGGCGGCTTTTCTCATAGTGTATTGTATGGTAGGTACCTTTGGATTATCAGAATATAAATTTATTCTCTCTGATAAGGGCATCTGCGATACGACGACGAGCTTCTTTCAGATTGAGGGGCTCTATTTTGGTGAATCGCTTCAGACCCATCAGCATTACGCGTAGCTCATCTCCCTCAGCAAAGCCCATAATGGCCGTGCGACCGGCATTGTTTACTTTTTCTACGGCCTCGTGCAGGTACACCATAGCTATATCCTTCTGTAGCGAAACAGCCGCATCTCCTTTGATACCGATCAGCTTCTCTACCCGCAGCAGTACCGATTCGGCTACATAGGTTTCGATAGCCATATCCGCCAGATCCATGATAATTTCCTGTTCATCCGACAGCTTCATCATGAATTTCTGTACGGCAGCCCCTGCTACCATTAGTACCGCTTTCTTAAGATTTTTAATCACTTTCTTTTCGGCCGCAAATTGGACATCGTCATCAGCAGCCCCAAAATCAGGGATAGACATGATCTCCTTCGAAACGGCCATAGCGGGGCCCATCAGATCCAACTGACCTTTCATTGCCCGCTTCAGGATCATATCCACCGTCAGGAGGCGGTTGATTTCGTTAGTACCTTCGAAGATTCGGTTGATCCGGCTATCGCGATAGGCACGGTCCATGGGTGCATCAGCTGAGTAGCCCATACCTCCGTACACCTGTACGCCTTCATCCACTACGTAATCGAGCACTTCCGACCCGTGTACCTTCATCATGGCACACTCGATAGCGAATTCTTCCAGTGCTTTTAGCTTAGCTTCCGAGTCACCCATCCCCTGCTCTTTCAGGTCTATGATCAGGTCGTCGATATTCTGTCCCGCCCGATAAGCTGCCGACTCCGTAGCGTATATTTTAACGGCCATTTCGGCCAACTTATGCTTGATAGCTCCAAAATTAGAAATAGCGGTACCGAACTGCTTGCGCTCGTTGGCATACATGATAGCTTGCTCAGCGACTTTTTTCGCGCCTCCCAGCGTAGCAGCCGCCAGTTTGATACGACCTATATTCAGGATATTCACGGCTATCTTGAAGCCATTACCGCGATCTGACAGCATGTTCTCGACCGGTACCTGACAATCATTAAAGAAGATCTGGCGGGTATCGGAACCTTTAATACCCATTTTGTGCTCAGGCTCATTCATAGTGATACCGCCAAAGTCCTTATCCACGATAAAAGCCGTCAGATTCTTATCTACCTGTCCGGCACCATCGTCTATCTTGGCGAATACAATATATACATCAGCAAAACCACCATTCGTAATCCACATCTTCTGACCATTGATGATGTAGTACTTGCCATCCTCCGAAAGACGAGCCCGCGACTTGGCCGCATTGGCATCTGATCCCGAATCAGGTTCGGTCAGGCAGTAGGCTGCTTTCCACTCGCCGGTAGCCAGCTTGGGCAGGTACTTTGCTTTCTGCTCTTCGTTACCGTAATAGAGTATAGGTAGTGTACCTATACCCGTATGCGCCGACATAGCTACCGAGAAGGAGTTACCGGCACCGGTAGCTTCGGCCACCAGCATGGAGGTATTGAAATTCATTCCAAAGCCACCGTACTCTTCCGGAACAGCCGTTCCCAGCAAGCCCAGCTCACCGGCTTTATCCATAAGCGAAGCCATAAGCTCCGGACTTCTGGCCTTATCTATTTCTTCAATGCGCGGAGTTACTTCTGTTCGTAAGAAGTCCCGGCAGGTTTCAGCAATCATCTGCTGCTCTTCAGTAAAGTCTTCCGGGATGAATACTTGTGACGCCTCAGTTTCCTTGATTAGAAACTCCCCTCCTTTGATAGAGGCCTTATTGCCAACTGTTACAGCCATGGTATCTGATATATGGTTTAGGTAATCATTTTTACAATCAGTATGCTTGCATACTGATTTACTATACGCAAATATAACTTTCTAAAAAATATTATGCAAGCATACTACCTCAAAAGTAAAAGATGATTTTGCTCTGTGACAGTGTCTTTGAGAAGGTCTTATTAGCGCTTAAATACTTTGAAGAGTTTTACAAATTCTCCGTTCTCTTCCAGCCGAATGAAGTAAACACCTGATGCCAGCGCAAAATCGCTTAGATCAATCTGGGCGATGCCATCATAAACTGCTATTTTCTGAGCAGAAATAGGCATACGTTGTCCACTGACTGTAATTAATGTGAAGGTATAATCAGAGACTTGTGTGCCGTCGGGTAGCTTTACATTGAATACTCTGTCGAACGGATTGGGATAAGCCTGCCATTCCGAAAGATTACGACTTATGTTGGTCGAGTCGCCCGCCGCTATGCTAAACTCTATTGTGTTGGTAATAATAAGTGAGTCCTGATGGTAGGCCGTGGCCGACAGGGTGTAGTGACCTACATAGGGAGCAAATCCGGCACCTTCCTTGAACAGTGAGTAAGGAAACTTTCTGACTTTGGACTCGTACCGGTACGGCCCGCTTAGCTGAAGGTTGACCCAATCAAACTCAAAGTTGCCATAAGTGTAAATATTCAGTAGCGAAGGCAGCGAATCTACCGGGATGACCTCATTCTGCTTTAAAGTGCGTAATTTTTTCCGGTCTATGGTTTTACCAGACTGCAGCAAATCAAAACTCAGGTAAGGTACTTCCACTTTAAGAATAAAAATGGTCTCAGCATATCCACCAGCATTGTCATAGGCGCGCACTACCAGCCGGTACTCGCCTTCTTCGGTTGGAGTACCCGAAAACATATTAAAGCTAAAGCTCAGCCAGGTAGGTAGATTTTGTACTGTGATGAGCGATATGTAGCCATCACTATCGACAAAGGTATCGGGCGGAAGCGCAAAGGTAAAGGGCTCGTTGACCTTGGCGTACTTGACCGGAATGGTACGGCCAGTATAGGGAGGATTGTTAAAGAACTGCGGCTCTACTACCTGAATGACAAAAAAGGTTTCAACAAATGCCTGCAGATCATCATAGGCTTTGACGATAATGCGGTACTCACCCGTAGCGGCAGGAGTACCTTTCAGCTGACCATTCTCAAAGGTAAGCCAGCCGGGCAACTCGCTTGCCTCCACACGGGTGATTTTACCATCCGTATCCACAAAGGCTTCTTTGGGCAAAGCAAAGTTGAATGGCTCGTTAACTTTGGTCACCAGCCTCGGGAAGTTTTCTCTGACCGTAGGAGGTTGATTGGCATTCTCACGCGTATCCACCCGGATGGTGAAGAACGCCTCTATGACACCTCCTTCGTCATCAATACCTCTGACCATAATACGGGTATCCCCCATTACATCTGACTTCCCCCTGATTTCTCCGTTTTCATAACGCAGCCAGGAAGGCAAGTTGGGTACTTCTACTCTGACTACAGTCCCGTCCGTATCCGCAAATGTGTTGGTCGGTACCTTATAAGAAAAGTCGCGACCCACGGCCACAATCCGCATCGGGAGCGGATTAAGCAGGTAAGGCGGGCGGTTAGCTGCTTCTTTCCAGTAGTCATCCGAGAGCATATCCTCTATCATGGTCAACTGTACGGGACGTGCCTCCGCCGTTCCTCGCTGACTTACCTTTAGCCAGTCTGCATATATTGAGTTTGTGATGTTCCATTCTACCGCCCTGGACATGCGGTAAGCCAGCGTATCTTGAGGAATAATCGGGCGCACCGGTTCATTGAGCCAGGTACCAGATACGGTACGTATGGTCGGCTCTACCCGACGCAGGTCATTCATCGATGATATGACAAAAACGATCATATTAGCTCCATACCTGAAGTTCTCATTGAACTGCTTGATATAATCGTCGGGGATGAGCCAATTGGAATAAAATACTTCGTTGGCGTAAAAATGGTTGGGCGAGAGCTGGCCCCGGAGTACATCCATGGAGAAATGGTGATCATAAAAATGGTCATCATTAATCTTGATACCGTCTGTGCGCTCGTTCAGGTCCCCAAAGGCTATGGTTCCCCGGACATTACTCACCATATCAAATACGGAACCATAGTCCGATATGAACTTTATGCCTGTATTTACTCCTTTGACGGCATCTACCATCCGATTGGTATACGCTTTGAGTACCTCATGCCTGAATATATACCAATCCCTGCCGTACCGGCTGCCAAAGGACTCGTTAGGGCTCCAGGGAGCCGAGGGGGCCGGTGCTTCACTAAAAGTGGTATAGCGGGTCCCCCATAGCAGATTCAAACGCTGGATTTTCTTGTACCGATTCGCCAGCCACTGCTGGAAAGCCTGTACTGTAGCCGGTGAATAATCAAATATGGAAAGATAAGCTTTACTAAAATCGCCGCTCGGCGGCAGATTATTGAATGGGTACCCAGCTTCCTGCTGGGGCGTATTGGTAACGCTGACAAAAAGGAGCTTTCCTTCCTGATGCAGCCACTTGTACCTATCAACTACTTCTTTAACAAAACCTGCAGCCTTCTGCACGGATGGCTCATGGTCATATCGAAACGAGGTACTTCCATAAACTTCTATCAACGGCTGACCATTAAAGTCGGTCAGACAGTCAGCCCGGGTCCAGAATCCATTGATACGATCGATATTTCTTCCTACATGCACCCGTATCGCTACCTTCATACCCAGGCGCGAGGCCAGCTGAATCTGCTCATCGTACTTAGCCCAGCGAGGTGCCTCAGTAGGTGAGTTGTAGTAGACCTGGTCCCAGGGAATGGTCAGGTACACGGAGTTCATACCGTAGCTGTTACTGGTCTGCAGCAGATTGATATCATTCTCCCGCTCGGGCCCCAGATTCAGCAACATCAGACCCAGGTAACGCTGGGTATCATCGGTAAGCGCCCGTGCCGTAGGGGTGGTATCAGGGGCCGCGCCATAGGTATATATACTGCTCAGCAGGTACACTACGGCTACCAGCCATTTGATTATTGATAAGAAATTTCCTGCTTTCATTGTACAATTACCAATAGCTGCTTAACACCTCCCCCTATACTACTGCCATCTCATCTATCGACTGACTGATTAAGCTTCCCCAATCTTCCAGGCCACTGGTCAACGTGAACTGATGAGCCCGTACTTTACTCGCCTCCGGGTTGATAGTCACCTCCCCTTTCATGATCTTTCGCATAGCCTTTACCAGCGTACTTACACTAAAGTCATCAGTTACCAGTCCCATACCCTCCTGTACAAATTCTATTACGCCTCCGGATGGTAAAGCTGCTATAGGTTTACCCAACAGGGCCGACTCTATCATCACCAGCGGGAAGGGGTCCTGGCGGGAAGTAAGTAAGAAGCCGTCCGCTATGTTAAGGTAGTTATAGTAATCTTCCTTTTGCTTACCAACCAGATGTATTTTAGTCCGGGATGTGGAGCTATGACATCTATGCTCCGTATAATGCACCAGGCCATCGTTGATGCGGCTACCTACCCACACCAGATGCACCTTAGGGTCATTGAGCTGGTCAGCTATATCCGGAAACAGGTCAAATCCTTTACGCTCCGACGTAGTTCCCGACATGACCCATACAAAATCATCGTCGGCTATGCCCAGTTGTCGGCGGAGTGTGCGGGTCCGGTCCTCACTGGCCTCCACGCTGTGCTCATTGATAAATGAATAAAGCAATTTTACATTTTTTCCGCCCGAGTCCTTAATAGCTTTACAAGTCACTTCTGAGCAACCGATAAGCAGCTGAGAATAGTCGACTATAGTCTTGAAATCCGACTCTTCCAGATAGGAATAAGTCAGAGGAAGTTCATGGAAGTGAGTGACTACCGGAATAGCGAACTCCTTAGCCACTTTGACTACCTCTGGTAGCATAATGGTATTAACATACCAGACATCGGCTTTGAAGCTTTTGGCTAGTTTACGCAGCCGGTACAGGATCGGATTTACACCCAAATGAAAAGCGATTCGCTCAGATGTATTGAAATTACGGGGAACAATAAAAACGCGTATATCGGAAGGTATATCATTCAGTAGTTCCCCACGGGCAAAACTCACCAACCCTGCCTCATACTTACTACGATCAAAATGGCGTAGGATGTACAGCAGCATCATTTCTGATCCGGTACGACTTGCATAAGGTGTAAAGAAGAGAATACGGCGCTTGGTAGTGGATGTACTCATGAAGATGTTAGTAAATCGATATTATCGCTAGGTAATATTTTGTAGAATCCCTTTTTTAAGAAGAGGGTCTTTCTAAAGTATTTAAGTAGTACAAATGTTTTTCTTACGTATATCCCCTGTGTTCTTAGCTCTGCAAATGGATTCCCAAACTTTCTGATATTTATCACAAACTTCCAGACATAGATAACCGGTATCATCGAAAGGTAGTGCAGGATCAGGATCAGGTAGTGACCAATGCCGTATTGCTTACGCACCCAGGCAAAGTTAGACACCTGCATCTGAGTACTAAAACGGTTGATCCAGGAGATATTGGTCCGGCGAAAAGGATTTTTATTTTCCAGATGAATAAATTTACAGTCAGTGAAGTAGCAGAGCTTTCCCTGCTTACCCAGCCTCCCCGACCACTCCACGTCTTCCGCATACATAAAGAAGTCTTCGTCAAAGCCTCCCGCCTTGTCTACTACCTCTTTACGAACCAGTATAAATGCCCCTACCAGCCAGTCGTGCTGTTCAGGATCCTCGTATTGGGGCTCCGGGAACAAACGATCCAGCAACCGTTTAAAAAACCCGCTTGGAGGAAGAATAAAGAATGTTTTGCGGAACTCGTTGAAGCTCCGGTAAAAAGGCATAGGGGTATAGTCAGGGTAGTACTGCAGGGCTCCGCAGGCCGCTACCTCCATCTGACGATCCATACGTTCGACACAGCGGTCAATCACATTATCGATCAGCAGGGTATCGGCATTCAGCAGCAGGAAGTAACGCCCTTTGGCTATTTTCATACCCTCGTTATTGGCACGTCCAAAACCCGCATTATAAGGCATGTCTATCCATTTAACCTCCGGAAACGCTGTCCTTACTTGTTCTCCACCTCCGTTTGGTGGGTCATTATCTACTATAATTATCTCGAAGCTAACATCTTTAGTATACTGATAGATAGATTGCAGACAGTTAATTATAAGTTGAGATGTATGGTAGTTTATGATTATAATGGAGACATCCATATATGATAGCTCAGTTGAGGGGGGTAAAATTAGCAAAACTCCGAGGAAGTCTTTCAACCATCCCCGGAGTTTTAGCAAGTGGACTTATTTATGATCTATCTCTTAGCTCAGCAGCTCGTACACACCGGCTACCCCCTGACCACCTCCGACACAAGCCGTCACTAGGCCGTACTTCTGATTGCGGCGGCGCATTTCATTAAATAGCTGTACCGACAGGCGTGCTCCCGTTGATCCCAGAGCGTGCCCGATTGCAATGGCGCCACCGTTAGGATTAACGATCTCCGGATCTATGTCCAGTCCACGTATGACGGCTAAGGTCTGAGCCGCAAATGCTTCATTGAGTTCCACCTGCTCGATGTCAGCCATTGTAAGACCAGCCTGCTTCAGGGCTTTGGGTACTGCTTCCAGTGGCCCGATACCCATGACACGCGGATCTACCCCCGCCGTAGCGTAGGACATCATGCGGGCAATGGGCTTTAATCCCAGCTCATTCACCATGCGCTCCGACATCACCAGCACAAAAGCGGCACCGTCCGAAGTCTGTGATGAGTTACCGGCCGTAACACTACCTCCCGCGGCAAATACCGGCTTCAGTCGCGCCAGAGCTTCCACCGTAGTATCGGCCCGCGGACCTTCGTCTTTACTCACTACAAATTCTTTGGTCTTCTTTTTGCCGGAAGCCGCGTCAAAGAAGGTCTCCTTCACGGTGATGGGTACTATCTCCTCGTCAAATTTTCCGTCACGCTGTGCCGCCAGTACTTTCTGGTGCGACTGGTACGAGAAGGCATCCTGATCGTCACGGCTGATGTTAAAGTCCTTGGCTACCTGCTCGGCAGTAAGGCCCATGCTGAGGTAGTACTCGGGATTACTGTGGGAGATCTCATAATTAAGTGCCGTGCGCCAGCCCATTACCGGTACCAGCGACATGGATTCGGCTCCTCCGGCTATGACACAATCCGACACTCCGGCGTGTATCTTGGCAGCGGCAATGGCAATGGCCTCTACACCCGATCCGCAGTAGCGGTTGATAGTCATACCCGATACACTCTGTGGCAGCGAAAGCAGCGATATAAAGCGGCCCATCTGCATGCCCTGCTCTGCCTCAGGTACAGCATTTCCTACGATCACGTCATCTACACGGGCAGGATCCAGCTGTGGTACCTTACTCATCATGTACTTGATCACATCGGCGCCCAGATCATCAGGCCTGGTAAAGCGAAAACCGCCTTTTGTGGCTTTGCCCACCGCAGTACGATATCCGGCTACTATGTATGCGTTCATAAATTTTTAATGGTTAAGTCTATATCAGGAACAAGATAGTATGCAGGCATACTATTGTAAAAGTAGTAATTTATTTAAAAACAAAAAACCACTGGAGGGTTGTTCCCCAGTGGCTTTGCTGACTAGTATTATTAATATTTATGCCTTTTCCTTCATAAGCCCCCACCAACCGGAGAGGCTGTCTGTATGGGTCGCTTAGCCGGCATGGCTATCCAGAAGGCAATGTAAGCGATCACGATGGGGAAAGGCAGTGGTATAAAAATGCCCAATACAAAGAGTACACGTACTATGGCTACATCTACTCCGAAGTACTCGGCCAGTCCTGATGCTACACCACCTATTACCTTCTGATTCATGTTGCGAAATAATCTGTTATTGTTCATGGCTATGTTTGTTTTGCTGTTATTGTTGATTCAAAGGTACTATGTTATGCAAAGTACACAAACCTAATAAGGACAAACGGCTTCTGCATGGGAAGAATGGAAGTTTTCAGGGGGGAGCTATCAAGAGCTCATCTAGCTACCAAACACGTAGAAACAAATAAACAGGTGCATGATCAGCGTAAGCACAATAGACACCGGACGAATATGCAGACGTCCCACTTCGCCCAGCTTAAAGTAGCAGTAGGCAATCAGCAGAAAGTAAGGTACCGGCAACAGGTACATTGCCCACAGCGGCAGGCTGATGACTTTGTAGGCTACCAGCAGCATAGGTACTATATACAGAAATATCGCTACCCGCGACAGCATTATGTAGGTACGCTCACGCGGTTCTATATCATTAATACTCATAGTTAGCCAGCGGCTCCTTTTCCTCCTTTTTAAATACCCGGTTCAGGCGTTTCATATCAAGTTCATTTTCGTTGCGGGCTATCCATACCGTAGCCACTGTATTACCGATGGTATTGGTGATGGCCCGGGCTTCGGACATGAAGCGGTCCACGCCCAGCAGCAGTGCCAGCCCCTCCACGGGTATTACTTCAATGGCCGTGAGTGTGGAGGCCAGTACAATAAAACCACTTCCCGTCACGCCCGCCGCGCCTTTGGAGGTGACCATCAGGATACCAATAATCGTCAGCTCCTGGCCCAGCGTCAGGTCCACATGGAATACCTGCGCCAGAAAGATCGTAGCCATGGACAGATAGATGGTTGTACCATCCAGATTAAAGGAATAGCCTGCCGGTATCACCAGTCCTACTACCGAGCGGGAGCAACCCAGGTTTTCGAGCTTATCCATGATCAGGGGCAGCACCGACTCCGACGAAGAGGTACCCAATACAATCAGCAGTTCTTCCTTAATGTATTTCAGCAATTGCCAGAGGCTTATCTTGTAGTACCGCAGGATGAGGTTGAGTATTACGAATACAAAGAGGAACATAGTCACGTACACCGTAACCATCAGCTTCCCCAGGGGGAGCAGGGCTGAAACCCCGTAGGTACCAATGGTATAGGCCATGCCTCCCAGAGCTCCTAACGGAGCCAGCTTCATGACCATGTTCAATATATTAAAAAATACTTTGCTCAGACGATCAAAGGTTGCAATGAGACTGTGTCCCTTCTCGCCCATGTGCGTAAGTCCCATTCCGAACAGGACTGAGAATACCAGTACCTGCAGGATCTCGCCTTCAGCAAAGGCTTGTACGGCATTACTGGGTACACTGTGCATCAGAAAATCAACCCAGTTCATGGACTTGCCTTGTTCTGTATAGCGATTCACCACATCAGAGGCACCACCTACCTGCGCTACCACTCCGTCACCGGGGCGCAACCAGTTAGCTATAACCAGTCCGATGATTAGCGCCGCCGTCGTAACTATCTCAAAATAGAGTAAGGCTTTACCTCCTACCCTGCCTACTTTTTTTAGGTCACCCATATTGCTTATCCCTAATACTATTGTCAGGAATATGATAGGAGCGATGACCATCTTGATCAGGTTGATGAAGAGGTCGCCCAGGGGCTTTAATTTACTGGCAAAAGCGGGAGCAAAGTGTCCGAGCAGTATACCAACAACTATGGCTACAAGTACCCGAAACGTAAGATTATTGTAGATTTTGTTCATAAAGGATTAGACAGGGCTTAGGAACAGGCAGCCGGGCAAAGGCAGTTTAAAAGGATAATTAAAAACAGATTTCGCTTCGGCAATTAACAAATATAGCATGGCAGGCGTAACCTTCTTTGTACGGCACGTACTTTCCTGATAATTATGCTCAATGGCAGAAATTTTATCTACTACAGGAGAAGACACCTCTCCACATGATGTACCCATTTTGCCTTTCTTACCTGATGGCACCAGTATTATAAAAATCTTGTTATTAAACTAGTAGTAAAAAATTAACTTTGCATAGGTAAACCTGAACTCTGCCATTCTGGCACGTATAAAGCATTGGCTTACTATTTGCCAAATAAAGAACTACATCTATTTTTAAACATAAAGGTTATTTATTAGCGTTGGTACTATCTATTTGTCAGGGAATTGGAGCCTAACGTTTAATAATTGACGATTAACGCCTTAGTACGAATCATGATAAATTTATTCTCGAAGCTATTTGGGACGAAGTCTGAGCGGGATTTGAAGGAGCTAACCCCGTACGTGGGAAAGATCAACGCAGAGTTTGCCAAGTTAGCTTCCCTGTCGAATGACGAATTGCGGGCCAAATCAGCTGAGTTAAAAGCATACATCAAAGATAGACTCAAATCCATTGATGACCAGGTAGACCAGCTACGCCAACAGGCTGAGGCGGAGGCGGACGTAGATTCTAAAGAAGTTATCTTCAAGCAGATCGATGCTCTTGAGCTGGATCGTAATAAAGAACTGGAAAATGTACTGATGGAGATCCTGCCCGTAGGATTTGCCATTGTAAAAGAAACAGCACGTCGCTTCAAGGAAAATGAAAGACTGGAAGTAACGGCCTCCTACTTTGACCGTGAAGTAGCTGCCCGTAAGCCTAACGTAACTATTGAGGGCGATAAAGCTTTCTGGAACAGTACCTGGAATGTAATAGGCCACCCCATCAAGTGGAACATGTTACACTACGATGTTCAGCTAATAGGTGGACTGGTACTGCATCAGGGTAAAATCGCAGAGATGGCTACCGGTGAAGGTAAAACTCTCGTAGCTACTCTACCCGCCTTCCTGAACGCACTGGCCGGACAGGGGGTGCATATCGTAACGGTTAACGACTACCTGGCTAAGCGTGATGCCGAGTGGAATGCTCCTCTGTTTGAGTTCCACGGTATGAGCGTTGACTGTATTGATCGCCATCAGCCCAATACCATGGCGCGACGCAATGCCTATAAAGCTGACCTCACCTACGGTACTAATAACGAATTTGGTTTTGACTACCTCCGCGATAATATGTCGCGTAACACCGAAGAGCTGGTGCAGCGTAAGCACCACTACGCCATGGTGGATGAGGTGGACTCCGTACTGATTGACGACGCCCGTACCCCTCTGATCATTAGTGGACCGGTACCTCGTGGCGACGAGCAGGAGTACATGGAGCTGAAGCCCCGGGTAGGCCGTATCGTGGAGGCGCAGAAGCGCCTGGCCATGGATCTACTCAACGAAGCCAAGCGTAAGATATCTGCCGGTGATCGCAAAGAAGGTGGTCTGTCGCTGTTCCGGGTACACCGCGGTATGCCTAAGTACAAGCCGCTGATCAAGTTCCTGAGCGAGTCAGGTATGAAGGCTATCCTTCAGGAAACGGAGTCTATCTATCTGGCCGAAAACCAGAAGCTGATGCCTGAGGCTGATGCCCCGCTGTACTTTACCATCGACGAACGTCATAACAGTATTGAACTGACTGAAAAAGGTATAGACTTCCTCACCGGCGAGTCCGAAGAAGCCAACTTTTTCATTCTGCCTGACATAGCCGTTGACCTCAATGCTATTGAAAAAGATACTGCCATCACTGAACAGGAGCGCGTTCTGAGAAAAGAAGCTCTTATTCGTGATTATTCCGTAAAAACAGCCCGTATTCATACTGTAAACCAGCTTCTGAAAGCGTATACGCTGTTTGAGAAGGATACGGAATACGTACTGATGGACGGAAAGGTGAAGATCGTGGATGAGCAGACGGGCCGTATTATGGAAGGCCGCCGCTACTCAGACGGTCTGCACCAGGCCATCGAAGCCAAAGAAAATGTAAAGGTGGAAGATGCCACCCAGACCTACGCCACGGTTACGCTGCAGAACTACTTCCGGATGTACCACAAGCTGGCTGGTATGACGGGTACTGCCGAAACCGAAGCGGGTGAATTCTGGCAAATCTATAAACTGGATGTAGTGTCCATTCCGACCAACGTACCTATCACTCGTAAGGATGAAGAAGATAAGGTGTACCGTTCGGTGCGGGAGAAGTATAATGCTGTAGCTGATGAGATTGTAGAACTGGTAGAAGCCGGACGTCCGATTCTCGTAGGTACTACCTCCGTTGAAAACTCAGAGATCATCAGCCGGATGCTTACGCTCCGCAAGATCCCGCACCAGGTACTGAACGCCAAGCAGCACCAGCGCGAGGCCGAAGTAGTAGCCGAAGCCGGTAAACCGGGTAACGTTACTATTGCTACCAACATGGCCGGACGGGGTACAGATATTAAGCTGGCTCCTGAGGCTAAGGCAGCGGGTGGTCTGGCTATCATTGGTACTGAGCGTCACGAAAGCCGTCGGGTAGACCGCCAGCTGCGGGGTCGTGCGGGACGTCAGGGTGATCCCGGTTCGTCACAGTTCTTTGTATCCCTCGAAGATAACCTGATGCGTCTGTTCGGTTCGGACCGTATGGCCAAAATCATGGACCGCATGGGACTTGAAGAGGGCGAGGTGATCCAGCACAGTATGATTACCAAGTCTATCGAGCGTGCGCAGAAGAAAGTAGAGGAAAATAACTTTGGTATCCGTAAGCGCCTGCTCGAGTACGATGATGTAATGAACTACCAGCGTGACGCTATCTACCGTCGCCGTCGTAATGCGCTGTTCGGAGACCGTCTGGCCGTGGATATTGCCAATACTCTGTACGATGTGTGCGAGGAACTGGTAGCCAACACTACCGGCAGCTTCGAAGAGTTGGAGCTGGCCAGCCTCACTACGCTGGGTATGGAAGTACCATTCAGCAAGGAAGAGTACGGCCGCTTTAAGGAAACCGATAGAACACAGCGCCTCTACGCTGCTGCCGAAAAGCACTACCAGGAGAAAAACCAGGGTATAGCCAGCAAGGCCATGCCGGTTCTGCAGGCTATCTATGCGGAGCGTGGTGCGATCATTACCGAGATCATGGTACCATTCACCGACGGGTTGCGTCAGACGGGTGTAGTAGTGAACCTGAAGAAAGCAGTTGACACCGAGGGTAAAGATATAGTGCGTGAGATGGAGAAATCCATCGTGCTGTCACTCATCGACCAGGAGTGGAAAGAGCACCTGCGCGAAATGGATGACCTGAAGCAGTCGGTACAGAATGCTGTATTCGAGCAGAAGGATCCATTGCTGATCTATAAATTTGAATCAGTAGAGCTGTTCAAGCGCTTCCTGAGCAAGGTGAACTTTGATATGATCTCGTTCCTGATGAAGGCTGATATCCCGCAGGAGCAGGCTGCTCCCCCGCAGGTACAACAGCCCGTACAGCGTCCGGAACCAACTCCTGAGTTACATACCAATCGCGAGGAAGACCTGGACGACCAAGTAGGCGGTGGCCCTAATGAGTACGCTCGTAACATGGATTCAACCACTCGTAAAGAGCCTGTGCGATCAATCAAAATTGCTGACCGTAACCAGAAGGTAACGGTACAGTACCGCGATGGCCGGGTACTACGTGATGTGAAGTACAAGAAAGTGGAACATGACGTTGAAAGCGGCCACTGCGTAGTGATCGAATAGTAATAACAGCTTATATAAAAGCCCCGCCAGTATAGCTAGCGGGGCTTTTTGCTTTACCAGAATCAGTAATTAATACAGGAGCAGCTAGTAGTAGCAGAAGTTACGCCTGGCTGTTGTCACCCTCATGAGTATCTTTCTCACACTCCTGCTCCACATCAGCGAGTTGTTCCTTGTTGATCCAACCCATATCCGCTGCGTGTTTGGCCGCCTCTAAGGTATCCTGACATAGGACCATCTCAACGCCCTGCCTCCTTACCTCTTCGGCAATCCTATTTACCTCTTCGTCACGTTTGTCAGGACTTACATCCCGAATATATACACCCGCTATCCGCCCCGGATACTCTCCCACCATCTGCTGGTATATCTCGGGATCATGCTGTCCGCTATCACCGATACAGATAAATTGAACGTGGGGATAGGTGTCCAGTATATGTCGGATTTTCTCCTGCTTATACTCCTTCTCACTCGTTTCAAAGTTCCCCCGATCAAAATAGGTACCTTTATCCCGCAGCAACAGAGGCCCCTGGGGTATATCGTGCGCACGAAAAAAATTGATCAGCAGGTCAAAGAGGTTCCACTCACTGCCCGACACAAAAAAGAGCGGATTCTGCCCCTGGTTATTACTCCCCCTACCAAGTGCTCGTAAAAAACCCGCAATACCCGGGAACGGGCTCCGATGGGAAGCATTCTTGGTCAGCATGAGTTTCAGACGCCCGAGGAAGTGGGTAACATTAGAGACCAGTACCGTATCATCTATGTCCGATATAATACCGAATTCTACGTCTTCACTTGGCACAAATATATACCCTTCAGCCTCTAAGGTATCCTGATCCGTTTTTTGTTCCAGTAGCTTCAGCCGGACCTTATTACCTGCTACGGCATAATCGAACTTCTGGTCTGCTCTGAACTCTACATTAAAATATCCTTCTTCATCCGTGACTACTTCTATGTCCTGTCCGGCGAAGGAGGCTCTGAGCTTAATGCCCGGTATCTCATCTGACTCGTAACGCTTGTAGGTGTCTTTGAGATGTTCCAGCATCGTCCCATCCTCCTGATTGTTCTGGATCTTTTCATCTTCCAGTACCCTGCCTTTCAGATACACGTAATGGTCTGAGCCAAAGCCGTAGAAGGGCATGATCATGATGGGCTCTATCAGATTGAACCTATCCTTTATCTTCAGCTTGGTTTTAGATATCATATGCTCGGCCTGTGCCAATGCAGCCAGCAGCTTTTCTTTGATCTCTCCTTTTGAATCAGTCATCTAGCTATTGCTTTTATAACGTGTTACCCTAAAATTGATCTACTAATCCAAACCGTTGACATCAGGTATTGTTATTAGGAAATAGTTAGGATGACCCTACACACGATTAGGATTTCAGAGATTTGACCGATATTTGTATTTTTACGGCACTGCATCAAACTATTTTATATGACTATCCATAAAGAAGGATATACGATCATCGGCGGAACTGCCCTTTTGCTCCTGCTGGTTAACTGGGGCGTACGAGCGTTTACGCCGGGCGTAGACTGGCTACACCTGCTGCTCCTGATCTTGAGTATAGTCTTCCTCCTGCTGATCGTTCAGTTCTTCCGTCACCCCAGACGGGTAGTTTCCAAAGATGAAAAACAGATTATTGCGCCTTGTGATGGTAAGGTAGTAGTGATCGAAGAGACCGTGGAAACCGAGTACTTCAAGGGTCCCCGCCGGCAGATCAGCATATTTATGTCCCCCCTAAACGTACACGTCAACTGGACGCCCGTCAGTGGTGTAGTGCAGTACTTCAAGTACCATCCCGGCCTGTACCTGGTAGCCTGGCACCCCAAATCCAGCACCGATAATGAGCGTACTACTATCGTGATTCGTACGGCCCAGGGCGTAGATGTACTGTTCCGTCAGATCGCCGGAGCGGTAGCCCGTCGTATCAGATGGTACGTACAGGAAGGCCAGCCGGTGGATCAGGCTTCAGAGATGGGCTTTATCAAATTTGGCTCCCGTGTCGATGTATTTGTACCGCTGGACGCTGATATCAAAGTCAATCTGGGAGATAAAACGGTTGGTAGCGTTACGGTACTGGCTGAGCTCAAAGTAGCGAAAGACGAAATCCTGGAATCATAATTACCGCTGCACAAGCTGATTGTAGCGTCTGGCTACCGGAATAGTTATCTCTTCCGGTAGGTGCAGCTTATAGCCCTGTGCGTTGCCGGTTACCTTCCCGACCTTAGCCAGATTAACTATATAGGAGCGATGACAACGGACAATGTCCGGCGCGTGGATCTGCTCCTCCAGTCGTGACAGACTGCTCCGTACCAGCTCGCGCTTTTTCTCTTTTTCAGCCTCATATACCACCATACAGTAGTTGTCGGCCGACTCGATATACAGGAGCTGATTCGCGATCACAATAAGGCTATCCTTCTCATTATCTGCTACCAGCCTGATCATCTCGGGTTGTACAGACTCCATTTCCGGACTAGTTGCTTTCTGAGGCTCTGCCTTAGGTAATACCTGGGGCGGATTGCTGTATTTTTTGAGTTGATAAACGTAGTTGAGCAGGACAGAAGCTACCGTAGGAAATATACCCACCAGCAGGGTATACAGCATTGCCTGTCCGAAGCTCCTGACCGCGCCTGACTCGCCTTCTCCGAATATAGCAACTGAATACAGGTAGTTACCGGCTGCAATGGTTAGTAGCAGACAGGAGACATAAAGAATCTGTCGGCCTACCGTATGTTTCTCTTCGGTGAATGTACTCGCTATAAGCCCCCTCTTCACACTAAACTCCCAGAGAATTATGGCTACGAAGGTCACTACACCATAGCCGGCTATCACTCCCACCTTGACCCAGGAGGCTTCCCAACGGTCTAGCCCGAAGGGCTGAAACAACAGGAGGAATAACGCTACAAACAGCCCCGCTCCAACCGCAAACCCAAAGTCGTGCCGACGGGATTCGTTGAGTGGATAAGGCTGCCTGAGTAGCTGGAACATTGGCTAATGAGTGGAAGAGTAAGTTTCGATTTTCGAGTGCGGATTGTCGGGATGGAAACCTGGTGGTTAAATAGCCTAGAGTACTTACTCCCTCCTGTTAGAGGCTATTGCCTTCTTGTTCACAGGTAAGTGCTACTTACAATTCAACCTCCCGCGTTATAAATAGCTTAGAAATAAATCACTATAACAAGAAGTAGTATGGAAAACGGTAAGGCGAAAGAAAACCAATAGCCGAAGTCAAAAAGCCTTTGTCTAAATCGTTCGTCGTTATGCCTATTATAAAATTTGTCAACCAAAGGTCCAAGTCCATAAAAGAGGTTAGCAACTCCAATCATAAAAACATAACCTACACCTTGAAAAAACATGGAGAACAAGGTTATTTCGAAACCTTGTGTACGAGGAGCAATAAGCAAAGAACCCAAAATTGCATAAACTATAAATGCTATTAGTCCAGCAATAACAAGTCCTTTGTTGTACTTTAACCTACGGCTTGACCACCATTGTCTTGATGATTGCTGATTTATAGTTATATCCAAATGGTTTGACGTTAGTTAAATGGATATGTCCGATACTATGACCGCTAATTCAAAATATCCTCCAGCTGGCAATCTGCTCGAAGAAGCCGGGAACAGATCCCGGATACACAACGGCCATGAATAGCATTCCAAAGATAGCCCCGTACATGTGAGCATCGTGGTTGACGTACCCGCCGCCCCGGCGTGACTCAAAGAAAGAGTAGCCCAGGAACAGCAACCCAAATATAAAGCCGGGCATACAGATAAAGAAGTACAGACAGATCTGCAGCAGAGGGGCGTACAGAATAGCCGCGAAAAGTACTGCTGATACCCCTCCCGAGGCCCCCAGCGAATTGTAGTTGGAATTGTTGCGGTGCTTCAGGAAGGTAGGTATATCCGAAACAATGATACCTACTATATAGAGAAACAAGTAGTAAAAGGTACCACTAGGTCCGAAAAGCATCCCGAACAGACGCTCGATTCCTTCCCCGATAAACCACAAGCTAAGCATATTGAACAGCAGGTGCCCGTAGTCGGCATGGATGAAGCCGGAGGTGATGAAGCGGTAGTACTCGTTCTTTTTGGTAACCTTGTATGGGTTCAGCACCCACTTATCCAGCAGACTTGGGTTGTTCCAGGCATAGATACTGATACCTACTGTAATGATTATAATGATGAGTGTTATAGACATCTTTTTTATTAAGTGAATGGGTGATTGAGCGAATGGTGAATACACTGGTCAATTTTCGAATCTAAAAGGTCGAATAACTGCCAGCTCACCCTACATTATTAACTCTACATTCTTCATTAGTTACTGCTCCCGCTCTACCAGTTGGTGAACAAAGCCCAACAGCGGTGCCTTACGGGCGGGATCAGCCGGTACGCGCTCGAGGCAGTCAAAACCACGGGAGAAGTACTCATTGATCTTTTGCTCCGTAAACGTACGGATACCCAGTGAGTCGTAAATAGTTGTTACGGCTTTTACTTTCTCTTCCTTATCAAATTCTTTTTCGCTCAGCCAGCGATCCAGTTCGGCCCGGGTCTCGCCCTGCGCGCGCTCAAGTGCTTCAATGAGTAGGAACGTCTTCTTGTTAGCGATGATATCTCCACCAACCTGCTTACCAAACTTAGCCGGATCGCCGTATACATCCAGCAGGTCATCTTTCAGCTGAAAGCCCACGCCCATACTTACTCCGGCTTCGTAGAGTAGTTGGGTAGCCTCTTCGTCGGCTCCGCCAATGATACCTCCCAGCTCCAGCGCGAAGCCCAGTAGTACCGACGTTTTCAGGCGGATCATTTCCAGGTATTCCTGCTCCGACACATCCCAACGCGTCTCAAAATTGATATCCAGCTGCTGCCCTTCGCACACCTCGGCTGCGGTCTGATTGAAGCGGGCCAGTACCTTCCTGATACGATCCACCTCCACATCGAGTAGCAGATCATACGCCCGCACCAGCATCACATCTCCTGACAGAATAGCGATATTGGTATTCCACTTTTCGTGCACCGTGGGCTGTCCCCGGCGCAGCGGCGCCTGGTCCATAATATCGTCGTGCATGAGGGTAAAATTATGAAATACCTCCACCGCCTGGGCCGGCTTAAGAGCACGTTGCCAGTCGTCGGTGTACAGGGCCGCAGCCATGAGTGTCATCAGCGGGCGAAGGCGCTTTCCGCTAAGTGACATAATGTACCGGATAGGTTCGTAGAGTTCTACTGGATGTTCGCCGTAGGTATTCTGTTCAATATCAGTTTGAAGTACTTGCAGCAGTTGTTCGGGAGTTGTCATTCTTATGTTGTTTCTGTTCTTTTCAACTACCTGTGAATAAACAGAGTTTACTTTGAAGTAGATATTTTACTTTTTTGAAGTCTACAAAGTAGCTAATTATCAATGAAAAACTCAAAATATAGACCTGTGTACTCACCTATTCCCTACATTTACACTCAGCCTGGCAAAGGCCATTCCCACCATTATATCCTGAAATTATAGCCTAATCATACTTATTGACCCATAGATCACACGTTTACTATGCCTCACCACTGTTACTTCAACGGTCAGATTTCTCCAATTGATATTCCCCTTTTTAAAACCAATGACCTGGGCCTGCTCCGCGGCTATGGTATGTTTGACTACTTCCGTACCTACAACGGTGTCCCCTTCCGCTGGGATGATTACTGGCAACGGTTTGAAAACTCAGCCCGACTGCTCAAACTTCCCCTCCCTGTTACACAGGATGAAGCAGCGGCTGTCCTGACGGAGCTGTACCAGCTATCAGGTGAGCAGGAGGTGGCCTATCGTTTTGTATTGACAGGTGGGTACTCGCCCGACAGCGTCAGCGTCGTACAGCCCAACCTACTGATCCGTACCGAGCCACTCCCACAGGACAATCCGATGGCCCGGCAAAAAGGGATGAAGGTACTTCCGTATGAGTACGTACGTGATCTGTCCGAGGTCAAAACGACTAACTACGTACACATGATCCTGATGGCGGATGAGATGAAGCGTCAGCAAGCTTCAGACCTGCTGTTCCATTGTAAAGGCGAGGTAAGCGAACTGACCCGGAGCAATGTATTCATCTTTAAGGGCGACACCCTTATCACTCCCAACCGACACATATTGCACGGTATTACGCGCCGGGTAGTGATGGAGCTGGCAGCCGCGCATTTTAAGGTACAGGAACGTCAAGTTACCTATGAAGAATTCATCTATTCTGACGAAGCCTTTACGACCAGTACCACCAAGTGGGTGATGCCCATTGTACGGGTAGGCGAACACTCCATCGGTAATGGTACCCCCGGTAAGCGCACCCTGCTGCTCCAGAATTTATTTGAGCAGTTGGTAGGGGTTAAGTAGCTAAAAGAACAGCCGTCAGATGAGTCAGAAACTTGGGGGAGGCGTATCAGCCTGGTAGGATCAATATTGCTCAGAAGGCACTTATATTCTTAAGTATAGTATTCTATTTATTTATACATCAGTATGATACAAAATGGAATCTCCCTATCCTGATTTGGTACTGGTTCGGGTTATTAATGGGGCAAAGATCAGACAAAATTCTCTCAGGGTACATAATTCTGTGTTGGCTCTACCTATGGCTTTTACTTTTTAGAAGTACCGTCTCAACTACTATTGTAGGAATTATAGCGTTAATTAGTTTACATGCGAATGCCATATATATTGGCTATCGACAGCTACATCTGTATACAACACATGATATTCATACTGACAGATCGCTGACCTTTATTTTGCCGTACCTGCTTTTCATCATTAGTACAGTACTTCTCTTTAGAATGTTATTGAAGGATAAGTAGTCCGTGTAGCGACGGACATAAAGAATGAGCGGTATGCTTCACCCCAGAAGCATACTGCTTATAGTATCTGGACTAAGGTACTTAGTTACAAAAGCTTCTCCTTCAGTGCCTCTTTGCGGAGGAGTTCTTTGTTGATAGGTACTACCCCTACTGACTCACACACCAGACCACCGCCCAAGTTGGAAATACCTGCTACGGTACGTGAAGGCAGTCCCAACGCCACGCAACAGGCTGCTATACTGATTACGGTGTCACCCGCTCCGGACACGTCGGCGATCTTACGAATGTGTGCCGGCAGATGATGTACCTCTTCCTGGTAGTCGATGAATACACCTCTTTCTGACAGGGTGATTAATGCACCCTGGGCATTAAGGGTTTCCTTAAGCTGTTGCACTACGGTCTGTAATTCCCCGTCATTATCCACATCAAAGTCTACTTTGAGGCCTTCGCGTAGCTCTTTGAGGTTGGGCTTGAATAGGGTTGTATTATGGTACGAAAGAAAATTGCGCTTTTTGGGGTCTACTACGGTAGGTACTCCATGTTCGTTGGCAAAGCTGGTAATTTCGGCTATAGCCTCGGCGCTGAGTACTCCCTTGTCGTAATCTTCAAAAATGATCACCTGACAGGTAGGTATCAGCTCCTTTACTTTATTGACCAGGCGCTCGCGCTCCTCGTCGCTGATGTACTTGTCGGTTTCGGTATCGATACGTACGACCTGTTGTGATCCGGCTATGATCCGCTCCTTGATGGTGGTGATCCGGCTCTCGCTGCGGATCAGCCCTTCGCAGTTGAGCCCCAGGTCGGTGAGCTTCGCACATAGCGTATCACCCGCCGCGTCTACTCCCACTACTGAACATATGATGGCTTCGGCACCTAATGCCTGTACATTCAGGAGTACGTTACCGGCTCCGCCCAGGCGGTACTCTCGCTTGCTTACATTGACTACCGGTACGGGCGCTTCGGGCGATATGCGTTCTACTTTACCCCATACGTAGGAGTCAAGCATGACATCTCCTACTACCAATACACGCAACGAATTAAATGCTTCAAAAACCTGATCTATGTTCATCGATGATAGTTTGTCTGTCTTCTGTTATTGAGGATGTCTGGTACATATACCAAATACCAGCGCAAATGTCTAAAAATTTATGAAAATGCCTCACGTACATCCTCTCTCCCTGAGCCTCCTCCGACTTTTAGAAAACATTTTCTAAAAAAGATGCTATTATTAGCCTCCGTTGCAGGACAGCTATATTATTCAGTACAACCTTTAACCCCTCACTCATGGGACGCTTACAAAACAAAGTTGCGATCATTACCGGCGGTGCCCGTGGTATCGGCAAAGCCACGGCTCAGTTATTTGCGCAGGAAGGAGCCACCGTTATAATATGGGACACACTGGATAGTGGAGAAACTACCGCCGATGAGCTCCGTGAGCAAGGCTATAAAGTTACGTTCAGACAAGTCAGTGTGACCGATGCGCCCGCGCTGGAAGCCGCCGCACGCACGGTACATGATGCGTACGGTAGGATAGATATACTGATCAACAATGCAGGTATAACCCGTGACCGCTCTCTGCTCAAGATGTCACAGACCGAGTGGGAGCAGGTCATTGACGTCAATCTCAACGGGGTGTTTTACTGTACAAAGGCGGTAGTACCTTATATGGTGGAGAAGCAGTACGGGCGTATTATCTGTACCTCATCAGTGGTAGGCATTACGGGTAATTTCGGCCAGACCAACTACTCAGCCACAAAGGCGGCGATCATTGGCATGGTCAAAACCTGGGCGCGGGAGCTGGGTAAATACAACATTACCGCCAACGCCGTAGCTCCCGGCTTTATCCGGACCGAAATGACGGACCAGATCCCAGAGGAAGTACTTAGGCAGACCGTGGCAACTGTACCTGCCAAACGCATGGGTGCACCCGAAGACATTGCCTACGCCTACCTGTACCTGGCCAGTGACGAAGCCTCCTACGTCAACGGCCATACGCTCAGTGTGAACGGCGGGGTAGCCTAAAGCAACGCGTCCCCGCGCTATGGGCACGGGGACGCGCTTAGTAATAGCTCTAATATTTGGCTTATCGGCTGATAGTCACTTCTTCTGTAAATACCTTGCCGTTGATATTGATCAGTACATCGTATACACCTTCAGGAAGTTGGCTCAGGTCGTAGCGGCGGTTAAGGATGTTTTCATTCACCTGCGCTTCTTCTGAGTACACTACTTTACGCTCGTCGTTAAACATCTGCAATGATACGGTTGGACTACCGGCGAGTAGGGCGTATACATTCAATTTGTTATCAGCCAGGCGTACTGCAGGGCGCTGGATCTCCTGAGCCTCCTGCTGACGGATGGTAGTCACTCCTTCTTTGATCTCCACGGGTACTGTATAGCTGTAGCTGCTGTTGAACACCCGGATGAAGTAATCACCGTCGGTGAGCTTACTCAGATTGTAAGACTGAGCGAAGGAAAAGTTTCTTCTGATTTTTCTGGAATGAAGTGTACTCTTACTGGCATCCAGTAGTTCCACCAGCACAGCTTCGGACGATGCCGACTCAGAGGCCACCAGTATTTTATTTTCTTTGAGGGAAACTACACGTACCTGTACGTTACCGGTGTTGGTAGTACTTGCGAGGGCTGTGGAACTGATGCCTGCTACCAGAGCAAATACGATGGAAAGGATAGTATTATTTTTCATAGCTGCTTATTGTTGAGTTTGATGCTGCAAAAGTGCTACAAAACACGATTCATTTCCAAACCCAAAAATAAGCTTCCAAACAAAATATAATTTCACACACAGTACTTCTGCAATGCCACAATCAGAACTATCATCATATAATAACAGAAAACAGCAAAATACTATTTGGGCATGCGCTCCAATAGTATTTATATAATACCCCCCGGAAGCCGCCCTCCAAGAGTAGGCCCTTTACGATAAAGTTCTTTGATTTATCCTACTAAAAATAGCAGCGCCCGGAGCTATGTCACTACCAGTTGATACCGCTATCACCCAGCCCCAGCCGCTTGGTGAACTTGGAAGAGATACCGGATCGGCTGGTAATGTACCGTACACTAGCCCCAATGTAAGGAGCAGGAGCGGGTGAATAAGCCGTAAGGTTTTCGCGGGCACTATTGAACGTACGTAGCTGACGGAAGCCCGTCATACCCGCCTCAACGGATACATTCAATATGGTGAACAGGTGCGCGTTGGCCGCTATGCCCAGTTTGATGTGCTGGTAGTTCTGGCGGCGAAGCATTTTTTCTTCGGGAGTCTGGATCTGGAAACCTCCACTGTACCCATTTACACCGGCTATAAAGTCTACATTAGCCCACTTATTGATCTTGTAGTTTACATCAGCCATAAACGGTAAGAGGGCCGTAGCTCTCCACTGAGGTCCAAAGCGCTTGTTAACGCCAACCACCGGCACTACCCGAAGCTTTTGACTATATACCAGCATAGATCCGTATAGGATCTGCGACTGCAGACCGAAGATGTGCATACGCGCGGCCCCTCCCCACAGGTAAGGACTCGGCGTAAAGAAGGTCTCATTGGTTTCGGTAATGCCTAACCCAGCCCCATATACCCACAGCCGATCCTTGATACTGGCCTGCAGACGAATGACGCCCAATGAGCCGGTCTTGTAGCCATTCGTAGGAGTCTTAACGCCGTCGAAGGTAGGCTGTAGCTGCGAGAACTGCGCGATAGCTACCGTATGTACGGCCCTTAGGTCGAATTTCTTCCGGAGGCTGAATCCGGCCTGTACCTCACTCTGTAAAGGTACCATCCCGAAGAAGCTGGTACGGGTTAGCCCGAAGTCTGTACTGGTGGGTACGTTAGCCGGGGTGAAGTACTCAGCCCGTAGAGTAACGTTAGGATAAAACAGGCGGCTAAGGCTTAGCTGTTGTGCGGAAGCAGCCGAAAAAGACAAAGGCAACGCAAGAAACAGAACCAGTTGGGGAAGCTTCATAGTAGGTACTTTACGAGTAGTGCTGTACGCAATAACGCCGGAATCAGGAAGGTATTGCCTGCCCCCAATCAGAGTTTAGTTATCAATAAAAGGTTGGTTTGAATAGATTGATTTTCTACCTTATGCCCAAACATACCATTAAAACATGATTAGACTGCCCTCTGTTCAGAATCTGACGGGTGCCATTCAAAGAGTTATACAACGACTACCGTGGGTCGTATTGGTGGCAGCAGCCAAAGCCACTCTACTCATTATTCTCATCGAAACACCTCGCGCTGAGGAGGCTACTCATAACCTGCTGGTCCGGCTGGCCTTTCTGCTTTTTCTGGCCCTGCCCCTCCTGCTTACCATTAGGCTGCTCGGTGAACGAAGACACTGGAGCAATACCATACAGCTAGGAGCCGTAGCCGGCCTGGTAGTACTACTCATCGGGTACTTCTTTACCATCAACGAAACTCCTATTCAGCGCGACTACTACCGCTTCGGACTATTCATGGTGGCGGCTCACCTGCTCGTATCGTTTGCTCCTTTCATAGGCTACCGCGAGCAACAGGGCTTCTGGGAGTTTAACAAAACGCTGTTCCTGCAGATCCTTTCGGCCACGCTGTACGCGGGTACGCTGTATATAGGGCTCATCATTGCCATCGAAACTGTCCACTTCCTGTTTGATGTTGATTATCCCTTCCGGATTGAGGCCGATCTGTTTGTGCTCATATTCAGCTTTGTCCATACCATCCTGTTCCTGAGCGGTCTGCCGGAGCGACTGGATACACTGGAAGAAAACCTCGAGTACTCCAGGGGACTTAAGCTATTTACGCAGTATGTACTGCTGCCCCTCGAAGTAGTATACCTCATTATCCTGTACGTGTACTCCGCCAAGATACTCGTCCAGTGGCAACTGCCCGAAGGGGGCGTAGCCTACCTGGTGGTGGCATTTTCGGTAGCGGGTATCCTGGCGTTGCTACTCCTGTATCCGCTCCGTGACTCTGCCGAAGAGCGGTGGATACAGCTATTTACAAGACGTTTTCACCTGGCCCTGCTGCCCCTGATCGTACTGCTATTCATAGGTATATTCCGCCGCATCCGGGACTACGGCATTACCGAAAACCGGTACTTGGTAGGTATACTGGCCGTGTGGCTACTGGGCATTACAGTCTACTTCCTGTTCAGCAAGCGTGACGATATCCGCCTGATTCCCCTGACACACTGTATCATCAGTCTGCTTATTGCGGTAGGGCCTTGGAGTATATTCGGCGTGTCACGCCAGAGTCAGGCCAACCGCTTCCGGGAGCTCCTCACCCAGTACCAGCTCCTCAACAGCCAGCAGCAGGTGGAGGGAAAGGCCGCCGTAACTACCTCTGATTACGACCATCTGCTGTCGATAGTCCGTTACTTCCGCGACCGGGGTGAGATACAGACGCTGCAGCCCTTCTTTGTTCAGCTCCCCACCCGCAACAACCAGACTGCGGTTGCCAATGCCATTGAGCTGAAGCTTAGAAATAGCCTTACGGCTAAAGCCATACCGGGCGAAGGAAGCAAAGTACTTAACTTTTCTACCCGCTCGGCTCCCAACGAAGTATACTCGCTGGACATCAGGGGCTTTGATCAGTTGTGGATGTTTCAGGTGTACGGTGAGCAACGCATCGAGCAGGACGATTGGATGATTCAACCGGCTCAGAACGGCCGTACTCTGAATATTTACCAGGAGAGTACCCGCATCACATCCTGGGACATAGCTACGCGCCTGGCCGAACTGGAACAGGAGTACGGGGCCTCCTCTAACGAGGTGGATCCGGCGCGGCTCCGGTTTGACTTTCAGAATGGGACCCACTCACTACGGCTTGTACTACGGTCAGTTTCCCGCAATGGCAACAACTACTCCTACGAAGGAATCCTGCTGAGGAAATAGCCCGAATGCCGGAGTATAGAGTACTAGGGAGGTAGTAAGTTTAGTTAGTACCTGGCTTTCCTATATCCAAACTTTATATCTGTTGTTCATGAAATATAGATTACTTAGTATTCTCCTGATCCTGGCCACTACCACCTTTGCCCAGTACTCCGAAACCACTACCTACGCCGAAAGGCTGGGCTACCCCAAAGGGAAGAAGGTAGTCATTATGCACGTAGACGACGTAGGGATGTCCTACGAGTCAAACCAGGGTACCATCAGGGCCCTCACCGAGGGCGTGGCAACCTCCTTTAGCATTATGATGCCCTGTTCGTGGGTACCCGGCTTCGTTCACTATATGAAGCAGCACCCCGGGTTGGATGCCGGCCTGCACCTGACGCTTACCTCCGAATGGAAAGACTACCGCTGGGGACCACTGGCTGGTAAGCCTACTGTAAAGACCCTGGTTGATGCCGAAGGCGCCCTGTGGCCGAGTGTGAGTGATGTGGTCAAAAACGGCTCAGCTGATGATGTAGAACGGGAGATCCGCGCTCAGATTGACCGCGCCCGCTCCATGGGCTTTGAGCCTACCCACCTGGACTCCCACATGGGTACTCTCTTTGCTACGCCCGCTTTCATCGAACGGTATGTTAAAGTAGGGATGCAGGAGCGGATTCCGGTGATGTTCCCGGGTGGCCATAATACGGCTATTCAGGTTGACGAACGGATGTCTCCCGATATGCTGGCTATGACGCGGCAAATTGGCGGCCAGCTCTGGAACGCTGGCCTACCCGTTCTGGACGACCTGCACAACAGCAGCTACGGCTGGAAAGGCAACAGCAGCATGTCTAAGAAAGAATTACAGCGCTACAAGACTGAGAAGTACATCGATGGGCTGAAAAACCTGAAACCCGGCCTCACCATGGTGATCATGCACTGTACGGATCCCTCGGAGATATTCCCACACATCTCCGATTCAGGTAATACCCGCGAAGGGGACCTACTGGCTATGATTGATCCGGAACTACGCAAGTACATCGAGAAGGAAGGCATTATACTAACCACCTGGCGCGAAGCCTTGCAGCGCCGCCAGCAGGCGAAGTAGGTTGTATACTCATGACCCGCAGAGCCGGCACAGTGACCTACCAGGTATACTGTGCCGGCTCTGCTGATTTTTAGACCTTTACCAGCAAAGATTGGCACAGATTGTGTTTAGTGTATTTCTAGTAGAAGTATACTGAAGTTAGGGGCACGGATACTGCCTGCTACCGTTACATAACATTCTGATTTTTCTCTGTCACAGTTTTAAAGACAGAAATACCTTTGTATTAACCATAGCAACAAATAATCTAATTACCCTCTCTTTAACTCATCCTTATTGAGAGATTATTGAGCACTATATCCTCCTATAAAAATGAAAAAAGTATTGATGTACGTAACTGCATTTGCAGTTTATTTCCTCTTTTTTGAGATTGTATTACGCTTGTTTTTCTTAGGGTTCAATGCAGGATTCTTTACTCCTTATAAGTCTCTGCTCACCAAGCACTATCCCGAACTACTTCCCATTTTTGATCAGGAAGTAAAACAAGACGATAACGCCAAAAAAATTCTGATCCTGGGTGGTTCAGTAGTCAGCACGAACTGGTCACATTTGGAAACCAGGTTAGAGACACTGCTTCGTCCCTATTCCCCTGACAAATCAGCCATTCGTGTCTTTAATGCAGCAGCCCCAGCCAACAGTTCACTAGACAATCTCATCAAGTACAAGTTGCTTGCCGATTATAACTTTGATTTAGTGCTCTACTATGAAGCTATCAATGAGAATCGGTTTAATAATGTACCTGCCAATTTATTCAAAGAAGATTATAGTCATGTAGAATGGTATAGAGACATCTATATGATCCTGCAGCATCCGGATCTCAAATACACCATCCTACCTTATACGCTCCACTATATTTACAGGAGGGTAAATGAGCTTATTACAAAGCCAGCCAGCCTTAATATGAATGGGGTACATGAGAAAGATATGGTGTACGGAAGCGAAATCAAAACGTCTTCCCCCTATCGAAAGAATATTCAGGAGCTGATCAATTTAGCTAATTCCAGAAACCAGCAACTCCTGTTAATGTCATATGCCCCCTTTTTTCCCGAAGGCGTTCAGCTCACCGGAAGCGAAACGGATGAAAAGTACTTTGGAGGCTGCAAGTTTCGCTCGAGTATCTTGATCTGGGGAGATATTACGAACGTAAAAAAGGGAATAGCTGCTCATAATAAGGAGCTAAGGGAACTAGTTGCTTCTAACAAAGTAAACTTTCTGGACATGGATCAGGCCATGATTCGGCGCAAAGATTACTATTGCGATATATGCCATTTACGTGAAGAGACTGGTGCACAATACTTCGCCTCTATCATCAAAGATCACATTGTTGCAAAGCAATTACTCTGGCAGGATAACCAAAGGTATGCTACTGTCAAATAGAGGCCGCTGAGATTATGCAGCCCCATCTCATCAAAAGGTACTACTACGTAGGCTGATAAAAACAGAAATCCCCTCGTGATTTTCGTCAGGAGGGGATTTTTATATTATAACTATTATTTAACTACCAGCTATTACAGGTCAATGGCTTCGCCGTAGGCTGCTTCGGTAGCGCCTTTCACCGCTTCCGACATGGTAGGGTGTGGGTGGATCGAGCGCAGGATCTCGTGTGAGGTAGTTTCGAGCTTACGAGCCGCTACTACTTCGGCGATCATTTCGGTTACGTTAGCACCAATCATGTGAGCACCTAACCACTCGCCGTACTTAGCATCAAAGATCACTTTTACAAAACCTTCGCGTACACCACCGGCGGTCGCTTTACCTGATGCGGTGAAGGGAAACTTACCTACCTTGATATCGTATCCGGCTTCGCGGGCTTTCTTTTCAGTCAGACCTACCGAGGCGATCTCAGGCTGGCAGTACGTACAGCCAGGGATGTTGCCGTAGTCGATAGCTTCGGTCTTGTGACCGGCGATCTTCTCGGCACATACGATACCTTCAGCCGTAGCTACGTGAGCCAACGCCGGGCCAGGCGTACAGTCCCCGATGGCATAGAAACCGGGCACGTTGGTCTCGTACCACTCGTTCACCGTGATCTTGCCTTTGTCAGTTTTGATACCTACTTCTTCCAGACCAATGTTCTCGAGGTTAGCAATTACACCGGCAGCCGACAGTACTACATCTACTTCAAAAGTCTTCTCTCCGTCTGGAGTTTTGACAGACACTTTACAGCCTTTACCGCTGGTGTCTACTTTCTCAACCGAAGAGTTTGTGTAGATCTCAATACCATTCTTCTTGTATTGCTTAGCCAATTCTTTGGATACGTCCTCATCTTCTACGGGTACTACGTTCGGCAGGAACTCCACGATCGTTACCTTGGTACCCATGCTGGCGTATACGTAAGCGAACTCTACTCCAATTGCTCCCGATCCGATTACCAGCATCGACTCCGGCTTATTCTCCAGGCTCATGGCCTTGCGGTATTCGATTACCTTCTGGCCGTCGATCTTGATATTAGGCAGCTCACGCGCACGAGCTCCCGTAGCGATGATCACACCCTTACTGGCTGTATAATCTGTTTTCTTGCCATCCTTATCGGTTACCTCTACGGTCTTGTTGGCTTTCACCTTACCGGTACCCATAATGACATCAATCTTGTTTTTCTTCATCAGGAATGACACTCCTTTGCTCATTCCTTCAGCAACGCCACGGCTCCGCTTTATTACTCCGGTGAAGTCAGCTGAGTAATCGCCAACATTAATACCGTAGTCTTTGGCGTGCTTGATGTATTCAAATACCTGCGCGCTTTTGAGCAGGGCTTTTGTAGGAATACAGCCCCAGTTGAGACAGATTCCACCTAAACTTTCTTTTTCTACGATCGCTACTTTCAATCCCAGCTGGGATGCACGGATAGCAGCCGGATAACCTCCGGGGCCACTTCCGATGACGATCACATCATATGTTTGAGCCATTTCCTATTGATTTTTTGGTAAAAATGGTTTTACTGAAAAACGCTACAAAGTTAAGACGATTTGCGGGAATGCCTACACCGACACCGGATGGTATTTGCCCGAACCCAAGGTCCCTGTCAAATTGTTATTATCTTTGCTGCCTTTGGTACCCATGTAGGGTTAAAGCATTGATGGTCATAAACTGTCGATGGCCAATGGTTATTAGAAGAGTACTTCTAATGGATCCGGCAACCGTAGGTGGTAAGCCAGTATTTACTAATCTAACTCTTTTCAATATGACACTTGAACAGTTGAAAGACTTGAAGGCCAGAGTAGAGGCCTTGGGGAGGTATCTTTGACTACGCTAATCGTAAGCAACAACTAGACGACCTCGAACAACAAACCGCCCAGCCAGAGTTTTGGGGTGATTCCGAACGCGCTGAGCGTACTATGAAAGAAATACGTGGCCTGAAGTTCTGGACGCTGGGCTACGAAGAGCTGTCGCGCCTGCGCGACGACCTGGACACCATCTGGGAGTTTTATGAAGCCGACGAAGCTACCGAAGAGGAGGTAGACGAAGAAGGCCGTAAGCTAGCCGCCAAACTGGACGAAATAGAGTTCCGGAAGATGATGGGTGAGGAAGGCGACGAACTACCCGCCGTGATCGAGATCAACGCCGGAGCCGGAGGTACCGAGTCGCAGGACTGGGCTTCAATGCTGATGCGGATGTACATCATGTGGGCCGAGAAAAACGGCTATAAGGTACGCGAAGTAGACCTGCAGGACGGGGAAGTAGCGGGGGTCAAATCCGTTACGCTCGAAATTGACGGCGACTACGCCTACGGTAATCTTAAGTCAGAAAACGGAGTACACCGTCTGGTACGTATTTCGCCCTTCGACTCCAACGCCCGCCGGCATACGTCCTTTACCTCGGTGTATGTATACCCACTGGCCAACGATGATATTGAGATTGATGTAAATCCGGCCGATATTACATGGGACACTTACCGCTCGGGCGGAGCTGGTGGACAGAACGTAAACAAGGTGGAAACGGCCGTACGTCTGCACCACAAGCCTTCGGGTATTGTCATCGCCTGTCAGCAGGAACGTTCACAGCTCATGAACAAGGAGGTAGCCATCCGCCTGCTCAAGTCACGCCTGTACCAGATCGAACTGGAAAAGCGTAATGCAGCACGCGCCGAGGTAGAAGCCTCCAAGCGTAAAATCGAGTGGGGTTCGCAGATCCGCAGCTACGTACTTGACGACCGCCGCGTAAAAGATCATCGAACCAACCACCAGACCTCTAATACTGATGCGGTACTGAACGGTGAAATCAACGACTTTATTAAAGCATATCTAATGGAGTCATAAAATACAATACCTCCGGAAACAGTTATATTTCCGGAGGTATTGTATTCACAATGTAGTATTTTAAATGAAACGATTGCTGCTATGACCAATACTGATCTTTTAAATAAAGTAGCTATCCTGCCTGACAACCTTAAAAATGAGGTAGCAGATTATGTAGATTTTCTGATCCACAAGTATGTTACTGAAAAAGCTACGCCTCATAAGTTACAGTTTGGCATGATGAAGGGTACCATTACCCTTTCTGATGATTTTGATAAACCTCTGGATGATTTCAACGAGTACATGCAATGAAGTACTTGCTTGATACCCATACGTTATTGTGGTTTCTGGAAGGAGATACATCACTTTCTCAGATAGCCATAGAGTTAATTGAGAACGAAGAGCACATTAAGTACATAAGCATAGCCTCCATTTGGGAAATAAGTATTAAGCATAGCCTAGGAAAGCTCCTTCTTACTAAGGAATTACGAGAACTTTTCGCCGAACTCCTTCTTACAGAGATACAGGTACTTCCTATATCGTTCAATCATATTCTCAGGTTGAATTCGCTGGACTTTCACCATCGTGATCCTTTCGATCGCCTTATCATTGCACAGGGGCAGGAGGAAGGTCTTACGATCATTACCAAAGATGCCATCTTTTCTGAATACGAGGTGGGAATTATTTGGTGATTAACTCAATGCTCCACTACCACCGGCTGGGCCACGGCCCGCACATACTGCTCGCTTTTCACGGCATTGGTCAGGAAGGGGCCGGTTGTTATCAACCTATGGCCGATACCCTAGGCGACTACTACACCATCTACGCGCTTGACCTCTTCTTTCACGGAAAAAGCAGGGATACCCTGGCATCTGACTGGATTTCTGAGAGTAAGCCGCTTACTAAGGATAGCTGGAAGCAAATTGTAGAAACCTTTCTGTCTGATAATAACATTGACAGGTTTAGTGTAACCGGGTTCAGCATGGGTGGTCGCTTCGCATTGGCTACGCTCGAAGCTTTTCCCGAACGCATTGATAAGGCTTTTCTGATGGGTCCCGATGGTGTTTCAGAGCATCCGCTATATGGATTCGCTACGCGCTTTGCTCCTGCCCGTGGGCTGTTTCACTGGGTACTGGATCACCATGAGTTGCTTATTGGTACAGCCCGGCTTCTGGAAAAGCCCCGCCTGATTAGCAGTAGCCTCACACGCTTTGTACAGCACATGCTGGATACGCCCGAAAAGCGGCAGATTGTCTATAACTCATGGGTCGCTTTCCGGGAACTTCATTTTCACATTCCCTCTCTCTACTCTAGCCTTCAACAGCATAGCGTGCAGGTGTATCTGTTTATGGGGCGCTATGATCAGATGCTTCGCCCGGCCCACGTCAAGCCCCTATCCCGTCTACTCCCCCAGAGCCATTATATCCTTCTGAACTGCGGCCATACCCGCCTGGTAGCTCATGCCACGCCCTATATATCTTCTTTCACGAAATAAGTTACTTATTACTTGACTTTAGTAAATAAAGTAGCTAACTTTCTCATCGTCATAAACTTATATACGTTATGAATGTAGTTCATCGTATTGAGCGCTGGGGTGAAACGCATCATCCGGCGTGGCTTGACATGGTTCGTATTGCTCTTGGGGTGCTGCTGTTTGTGAAGGGAATCAGCTTTATCAGCGATACCAGTCGCCTGGCCCAGCTGGTCAACGGCTTGCACTTCGACCTGTGGTCAGTTATGGCGGTACATTACGTAGCCTTTGTCCACATTTTTGGCGGCTTCCTTATTACTATGGGTTGCCTGACCCGCTTGGCCTGTATTCTACAACTACCTATCTTACTTGTTGCTGTATTTTTCGTAAACCTACGTATGGGATTCTCGTACTTCAACTCCGAGCTCTGGCTTTCTGTTGTCACGCTTCTACTAGTGATTGTCTTCACCGTTGCAGGGTCCGGTAAGTTTTCAATGGATGAATGGTTGAGAACGCATAACCATTGAAAAAGCTCACTGAGTGCGATAATCATGAGAGGCCGGATTCGGCCTCTCATTTTTTTGGCCTGAAAAACCAGCCTATACCCGCCGATGAAACCAGCAGCAGTACCAGCAGCAGTACCTGAGTAGCCAGCCCTTCATTAGGGTGCTCAAGTAGGTACCGGATTTCTTTGGCCTTGGTACCGGCCCATACAGTCAGTATCGTACGGGGTACCATCCCCAACGCTCCTCCTATCAGCATCCGCCGCAGATTAGCTCCGGCCAGCGCAAACAACAGGTTCGTAACGGCAAAAGGTAGTACCGGCGAAAGCTTGGTAAAAAATATCAGCTTCAGCTGATTCTCCCGAAATCGTGTCAGTATATTCTTAGCGCTGGGAAAAGCCTCCTCCAGGTACTGTAGCATCTGACTAGCCTTCAGGTTGCGCGCCAGGAAGTACACCATACCGATAGCCACTATATTCATGGCAAACAGCAGGGGGAGTGATATCCACCCGAGTATGTAACCATATACCAGCGCCAGGAAACCCGGCGGCACCAGCGCCAGCGCCGAGGCTACGGCCAGCGCTCCCGTCAACCCTATCCACTGCATCATTGTCCAGCCGGTAAGACTACCCTCATGGGTGATAGCCCAGCCCGTAAACAGAGAGCTCGTCACCAAAGGCATTACCGTCAGAAGCGTACTTAACAAGAGCGGAAGCGGGTACTTACGAAGAAAAGAGTTGGCCAAGAGAGTACGTGTTTAAGTAGGGCAAAGGAAAGCAGATTCAACCATAACTAAAATCAGTGGGTTAAAAAGCCGGTGAATCAGCTTTTATTTCAACAATCCACCGGACGCGTCTGTTTTAAACGCACAACCATTTTCCAATACTCATACTAATCAAACATATACATGCGATTCGGAACCAAAGCCATACACGCGGGCGTAGAGCCTGATCCTACCACGGGTGCTATCATGACACCCATCTACCAAACCTCTACCTACGTGCAGGAAAGCCCCGGCAAGCACAAAGGCTATGAGTATTCCCGCACCCACAACCCTACGCGTACGGCCCTGCAGAAAGCCCTGGCAGCGCTCGAAAATGGCAACCACGGCCTCTGTTACGCCTCGGGACTGGCCGCTACGGACGCTATACTGAAGCTGTTCCTCCCCGGTGATGAGATCATCAGTACCAACGACCTTTACGGGGGTACCTACAGGATCATGAAGCGAATATTCGAGCCACTGGGCCAGGTGTTCAGCTTTGTGGATATGAGCGATATCTCCAACGTAGAGCGGGCGATTACCGATAAAACCAAAATGATCTGGGTGGAGACGCCCACCAACCCACTGCTCCGCATTATAGATGTGGAAGCCGTAGCTAGGCTGGCCCGCAACCAAGGTATCCTATGCGTGGTAGACAATACCTTCGCCTCTCCCTACCTGCAGAATCCGCTGGATATGGGAGCCGACGTGGTGATGCACTCGGTCACTAAGTACTTGGGTGGCCACTCTGATACAGTGATGGGCGCCCTTGTCCTGAATGATACGGAGCTGGCCCAGCGGCTGGCTTTTATCCAGAATGCCAGCGGAGCCGTACCCGGGCCGCAGGATTGCTTCCTGGTATTACGCGGCCTCAAGACCCTGCACATACGTATGCAGCGCCACTGCGAAAACGCCGGACGCATAGCCCAGTGGCTACAGGATCACCCCAAGGTAGGTAAGGTGTACTACCCCGGCCTCCCCAACCACCCCGGCCATGAGCTGGCCGCCCGTCAGATGCGCGGCTTTGGAGGTATGGTATCCTTTGAGCTCAAAGGCGATGTATACGAGGAGGCCGTGAAGGTGATGGAAAGCCTGGAGGTATTCTCACTGGGCGAGTCACTGGGTGGCGTAGAGTCGCTGTGTACGCACCCAGCTAGTATGACACACGCCAGTATACCGGCAGTGGAGCGCCTGAAAGGTGGACTCAAAGATACCCTGATCCGGCTCAGCGTAGGCATCGAGGATGTAGAGGACCTGATCGGGGATCTGGAAAAAGCAATTGGCTGAGTATTGTCGCCCCGAATACTTGGCGAAGCGTTGCAAAAACCTTAAATTTGGGGTAATCAAACACTACAATCCGTACAGTACTGTACCCTAACACTAGTTTAAATGGAATTATCCGGAAAAGTTATTTCGCTGCTCCCAGAGGTTACTGGCCAGGGAAAAAACGGGACGTGGCGTAAGCAGGAGTTTGTTCTTGAAATTCAGACCCAGTCCCAGTACCCGCGCAAGGTATGTATTACTATGTGGGGCGATAAAATTGACCAGTTCAACCTGAAGGAAGGTGATGATGTCACTGCCTCCATCGATATTGAAAGCCGCGAGTATAACCAGCGGTGGTACACCGAAGTAAAAGCGTGGAAAGTGGAGAAAGCCGGTAGCGGCGGCGGAAGCAGCCGCAGCAACGCGGACTTCTCGGAGTCGGCAGCTCCCCTCCCACCCAGCATGACTTTCTCGGAAGATGAGTCCGATGACTTACCGTTCTAACCAACAAAGAGGAGAGCTTAAGCTCTCCTCTTTTGCTTTTGCTCCCCAGGCAGATTGCCCCTGATCTACCAAACCTTTCATATCTCAGCAGGTTATACTAAGAGGTCCACACCTTTTCTGCTATGGATATAAATAAAGCAATAGACTTACTTTCAGATAAATTATACAATTGGGTAAAGGAGCTGATTCGACTCCTGCCCAATATTGCTTTGGCCGCCCTGATACTGGTAGTAGGGTTCTTTATTGCTAAGTATGTCAGGCGACTGGCACTTCGGCTTATTCAGCGGGTCTCCTCCCACGCCACTGTCAACGCTCTTTTTGGCTCACTGATTTACACCATTTTTATTGGGGTCGTTATATTCATCGCGCTGAGCATCCTCAACCTGGACAAAGCCGTGACGTCCATTCTGGCCGGAGCCGGTATCGCGGGTATAGCGCTGGCCTTTGCCTTTCAGGATATCGCCGCCAACTTCATGTCAGGTATATTCCTGTCGTTCCGCCATCCGCTGCGAGTGGGTGATCTGGTCAAGACCAACGACTACTTTGGTGTAGTTATCGAAATCAACCTTCGGGATACCGTGCTGCGAACCCTGCAGGGGCAGCGGGTTATTATTCCTAACAAAGAAGTATTTCAGAACTCTATCGAAAACTTCACCACCCTGGGAAGGCGCCGGATGGACCTGACGGTAGGAGTATCATACGGAGATGACCTTCGTAAAGTAAAAGATATAACCATTCGGGCGGTAGAGCAGGTTAGTGTCCGCGATACCAATGAGGAAGTCACTTTCTTTTTTGAAGAGTTTGGGGATAGCTCCATCAACTTTAGCCTACGTATCTGGCTTAATGCGGCCGATCAGCCTACCTACCTGAAAGGACGTCACGAAGCCATCATGTACATCAAGGAGGCTTACGACCAGAACGACATTATGATACCATTCCCAATCCGGACGCTGGACTTCGGCATCAAGGGCGGTGAAAAGCTCTCAGAAATGGATGTGCGCGTGTTGAATGATGCCAATAAGTAGTCTGGCTCCAGCTTTACTACTTATATAGTACTTTGGGGCTGGTACTCTAGTCCCTGTTCAGGCGACGTATCACCAGAAACAGCGGGTAGCTTATAACCATAAAGAGCAGCGCGTACTGGCTGCTGGACATATCCTGTACTACAACGCCTATCAGGAAAGCAATGGAAGCAATCAGCATCACGATCGGGAGTACCGGGTAGGCCGGTACCTTCCACGGGCGCGGCAGTTCGGGCTCTTTCCGGCGCAGCGCCAGCAGCGAAGCAAACCCCGAAGTATGCCCCAGCACAAAGAAGAAGGTAGCGATATCGGAAAGCTTCTCAGTGGCTTCCTTGCCGATCAGTATCAGGAGAATAGCCAGTGCGGCCGTCAGCGGCATGGCCAGGGCTGGTGTACCTCCCCGGTTGACGCGCGTTCCGGCCCTTAGAAACAGACCGTCGCGGCTCATGGAGTACAGCACCCGCGGGTTAAAGAGTAGCTGAGCGTTGACAATACCCAGGATTGATATCATAAGGAACAGTGTCACGATCTTACCCGAACTTTCACCAAATATAAGACCTATAGCATCCGCCGCGGCCAGCTTCGACTGAGCCAGCTGATCCATCGGCATGATGTACAGGATTGCGGCATTACAAAGCAGATAGATCACAATGATCAGCAACACGCCACCAATCATGGAGCGGGGCAGGTTACGGGAAGGATCACGGTCTTCTTCGGTAAAATAAGCGGCCGTATGCCAGCCGTCGTAGGTATAAAAAACTGCCTGCAGGGAGAAGATCAAAGGCCCCAGCCAGCTACCTGTCTCAGCAATCTGGCTGGTAGTAGCCAACGCATCGGCAGTTGATACCTCCTGGCCGTAGATATAGCAAATAGCTACAAAAGCAAATAGCCCCACTGCTTTCAAAAAGCTCATCACATTCTGGAAGTTACTGGCCAGCGCCAGTCCCAGCCAGTGCACCGCTGTTAAAGTCAGCAAAAGTCCCACGGCTACGTACGGTTCCTGGCCTTCCAGTCCGGGCAGCAACAGCGCCATGTACTCGCTCATGGTGTACACGCCAAAGCCCAGTGCCGCACAAGTACCCAGCCAGCTATTGATGCCTACTACAAAACCTGCGTAATTACCAAATGCCCGCTGCGCATACACGTACCAGGCTCCTGCTTTGGGCACCGAAGTACCTAGTTCGATGGTACAAAGGGTACCCAGGAAAGCATATACACTCACCGCCAGCCATACGCCCATGATCAGCCAGGCATCACCCAACTGCTCCGCTATGGGTCCCGGCTTACGCAGGATACCCGTACCGATGGTACCTCCAATAGTTACGGCTATGCCGAATCCAACGCCTAGTATTTTTAAGAGCTCATTGCGGGGAGTAGTAGAAGCTGGCTGCATGCAGGAGAATTAGTAGGTTAGCCCAAACCGAAAGTACCGAAACTTTTGAATACCCGGGCAGGCAGAATGGATATTTTTAGAAGGAAACCGTAACTTACTCCATTCAACTGTCGCCAATTGTTACTACCCTTTACAGTAGCCCTTATATCGCCTGGGCCTTTTACAACTATGAAATGTTCGCTCGCTATCTTAGGGCTGGGGCTGCTTACCTCCTGCCAGTACATCAATGACTCCGGCTACTCACCCGCTCAACCCTTCCGCGATTACTGGTACAACGGTAAGGCCGAGATAAGCCGGTACAGTCTTCAGCAAGTACAATATGGCGCGCACAACCCGGGGGAGGCGGTACTTATATTTGTTACCGAAGACTTCCTGACCGACAAGCAGGTCAAGCTCGAATCCGAAGACAATGACGGTGACGCTACTTCTGTTCTGAAGCTCAACAGCATCCGACGCTTCGTTACGGGTATTTACGACTACTCTCTGTATACCTCCGTGTTCACACCCGTTAATACCGGTGATTTCAGACATAGCCTCAAAATAACCATGTCGGCTCAGGACTGGTGCGGACAGACCTACACGCAGCTTAACCGCCGGGGTAAGGGGTATGAGGTAATGAGGCGGTCGTATTTTGAGAAGAACGTAGAAGAAGATTACGGCATCAATGATGCCTGGCTGGAAGATGAGATCTGGACCCGCCTGCGCTTCGCGCCGGAGAGCTTACCCATAGGCGATACCGAAGCAGTACCTGCCGCCTACGCCGCCCGCCTTACTGACCAGCCCCTTGAACCCCAACCTGCCATCGGTTCCATGACTGCCTATAAGGGTACTATCTTCAAAGGGAAAGCGCTGAACGTGTATTCATTGCTGTATCCTGAATATAATCGTGAGCTTCGTATTGTATTCGAAAAAGCGTTCCCGCACGAAATAGCCGGTTGGGAAGAAACCTATACTTCACGCGGCAAGGTACTTACCACCCGCGCCGTCCGGAGCAGCCTGATCCGCTCCGACTACTGGAAACATAATGCTCCCGCCGACACTACCCTAAGGCAGCAGTTAGGAGTACAGGGATTCTGAATCTATTCATAAATAAAGCCGGGCCACCTGATGGCGGCCCGGCTAATTAAATGATAGGATATAGATGTACTATTGCTCCAGGGCTATTACCTGCTCTCTGGCGGTAGATATAGTTACTTTCTTAGTTATTACTTCTTCGTTAGTGATCATTTCAAAGTAGTAAGTACCGTTCCCCATTTCTTTCAGATCAAACTTACGCTTGTAGTATTCTGTACCTTTTGAAAGTGTTTCCCGGTGCAGTACAGTTCCATTTTCATCCTTGATCAGGATAGTCATACGGGCAGTAGCGCCTTTAACAATGGCTAGATTTACCTTCGATGTATTGGCAATCTGGTACATTCCCATGTTGAAGGACTTAGGCTTCTCTGGACCCAGATACATGTGGTTGTCGGCCTGGCTGATCAATGGCAGTGACAGTGCAAAAGCGAACAGTAAAGTGCGGAATGTTGATAGTACGTTTTTCATGGCTAATAGATGTTTTTTAATGGCTAATTTATTTTTCGTTTCTTGGCTAATACTATTAATCATGAAAAGTCTGTGCCATGTGCCAACCCTTTTCAAAATAATTCCGCCACCCAATATAACACATTGATTATCAGCAGATAATCAATTGAAAAAATATATACAAATTAATGCAACGCTGAAGATAGCGTTCGCTTTCGAACATTTTTGTTCGGTGATGAACAATGCCGTACAGCACTGGCCATGACAAAACAAAAAGAGGCAGGAACCTGTTGGTTCCTGCCTCTTTCGATAATGCTATTATATACTTACAATATGGCCTCGGCCAATACAAGTACTTTATTGTTCAAGACCTCTACCACTCCGCCATCAATCGTATATACCTGCTTTACAGCACCCGTATCCACTACTACATCTCCACGGCCTAGTGTACTTACCAGTGGAGCGTGGCTGTTAAGGACCTGAAATTGCCCTTCAGTACCCGGGAAGGTAACGGCTGTCGCCTCGCCGGCAAATACTTTCTTATCGGGGGTGATTATTTCTAAGTTCATACTTTTTTAGCTATTAGGGTTAGCTACCGGGCAATACCTGCGCTGAGGCTTTACTGACCGATAGCTAATTTCTGTCTTTTTATCGCGCTGCTTCGGAAAGCATTTTCTCTCCTTTGGCAACGGCATCCTCGATAGTACCTACCAGGTTGAAAGCCATTTCAGGGAGGTGATCCAGCTCACCATTCATGATCATATTAAAGCCTTTGATAGTATCGTTGATATCTACCAGTACTCCTTTAAGACCTGTAAACTGCTCAGCCACGAAGAAAGGCTGTGACAGGAAGCGCTCCACACGACGAGCCCGTGTTACTACCAGTTTATCCTCTTCTGAAAGTTCTTCCATACCTAGGATGGCGATGATATCCTGAAGCTCTTTGTAACGCTGCAGAATGTTCTTCACGTTCTGTGCGCAATCATAGTGAGCATCACCCAGCGTTTCGGCTGAAAGGATACGTGAAGTAGAGTCCAGAGGATCCACCGCAGGATAGATACCTTTCTCAGATACTTTACGGCTAAGTACCGTAGTAGCGTCAAGGTGAGCAAAGGTAGTAGCCGGAGCAGGGTCAGTCAAGTCATCAGCAGGTACATATACCGCCTGTACCGATGTAATAGAACCACGCTTGGTAGAAGTAATACGCTCCTGCATGGAACCCATCTCCGTAGCCAGTGTAGGCTGGTAACCTACTGCCGAAGGCATACGTCCCAAAAGGGCCGATACCTCAGAACCTGCCTGGGTAAAACGGAAGATATTATCAATGAAGAAAAGTATATCGCGTCCCTGTCCCTGTCCGTCCCCATCACGGAAGTACTCCGCTACGGTAAGACCTGACAGCGCCACACGGGCACGGGCTCCGGGAGGTTCGTTCATCTGACCAAACACAAAGGTAGCCTGTGACTCTTTCAGTTCTTCATAATCAACTTTGGAAAGATCCCAGCCGCCGTTCTCCATGCTGTGCTTGAAGTTTTCGCCGTACTTGATGATACCTGCCTCGATCATTTCACGCAGCAGGTCATTTCCTTCGCGGGTACGCTCACCTACCCCGGCAAATACCGACAGACCGGCATATGCCTTCGCGATGTTATTGATCAGTTCCTGGATCAGTACGGTCTTTCCTACACCCGCACCACCAAACAAACCAATCTTACCACCTTTTACGTAAGGGGCCAGCAGGTCAATTACCTTGATACCTGTAAAAAGGATCTCTGTACCGGTAGCGAGGTCCTCAAAACGGGGAGCTGCCCGGTGAATAGACATTCCATTGGATTTATCTACTACCTGAAGACCATCAATGGCATCACCTACTACGTTGAAAAGACGGCCTTTGATCTCCTCACCGATCGGCATTCTGATAGGTGAGCCATATGATTTTACTTCCATGCCGCGCTGCAGACCTTCGGTACCATCCATCGCGATCGTACGAACGCGATCTTCACCCAGGTGCTGCTGACATTCGAGTATTACTTTTTGACCATTCGGTTTTACGACTTCCAACGCATCGAGAATAGCTGGGATGCGCTCGCTGTCTTCAAACGATACGTCTACCACTGGACCAATTACCTGCGTAATTTTTCCTATGTTTGTCGCGTTTGCCATTGTGAGATATGATTATCGTCAAGTTGTTAATTCAAGGCCGCAAAATTACAATATAATTTGGTCAGTACCAATAGATGACCCATTCATTTATTGGATATTTCTGGGAAAAAAGGGCTATTTTGACGAAAAGAGTATTGAAGTTTTTTAGAATGGCGACGTTTAGTATTTATGAGACAATTATTTTTTCAGAGAGACTGGAACACCAACGAACTTCGCAGCGCCCTGGGAGCGCTCAGTATACTGGTTCTGGGTCTTATTTTTTTTAGCATAAAAATTATTGATCCGCTCGCTAATGCAACCCGTTGGGATGTGCTCAGCGAGCTTTCGGAGGTGTCGACCGCGGTGGATGTCCTGCGCCTGGAGAACTGGCAGTACGGCGTATCGGTCCCCTCTTATTTGGTCACGGAGCAGTTTGTTGCTTCTACCATGGAAGTAGACTTCCTGTCGGTTTGGATGCTGCTGGGGCTGGGGCTGGCTGGTCTGTCCCTGATCCTGGCTGGCCTCACTACACTACCGCGCTTCTGGTACCTGGGATCTATGGTGGCCTTTATCCTGCTGCTGGGGGCCACCCAAACCGAGACGCTGGGCATATTCGGCGAAGGCAACCGTACCTTTTTTATACTGGCGCTGGTATTATATGCCGGCCTTAGTTATTACCTGCACGCTTTCCGGACCGATGTAGCCGTAGGCTTTCGTATTCTTGCTTTCTGGGCGGTTTCGGCGGGACTGGCAGGGCTGGCAGCTTTTACCTCTACCGTCCCTCATCCTGAACTCACCGCCGCTGCCTACTCTATCCCCCTGTGGCTGGTACTATCAGTGCTGTTTCTGCTCATCTCAGCTACCGAGATCATGGCCGGACTGGTATGGCTTAGTACCAGTGCCAAGGTAGGTATGGGGCGCTCATCACTAACTAATTTTCTGGTTATAGCTGTCCTGTATCTTCTGTACCTGCTCCTGCTATTTCTGCGCAACACCCGCCAGCTCGACTGGGACATCTCCCTGGTGAGTCCGGCGGTACTGGCCATCATAGCCGGTATACTAGGCATATGGGGGTTCAGCGCCCGCAGCGAGTCTACCAACGGAGTGGTGTACTACCGCGAGGCTGGCTTCTGGATATACATAGGACTGTTTATTATTACTGCGGCTTTTGCGGGCTATGCGGCGGCCATGGCCAATGACCCCCTGCTGGAAGTACTGGAAGACGTAATTGTAAACGGTCAGCTCGCGATGAGTGCTGTTTTTCTATTCTATATACTAGCCAACTTTCTGCCGCTGTTCCAGCAGGGGCTGGCGGTACATAAGGTACTTTATAAGCCTCTCCGGTTTGGCCTTACCCAGACCCGTCTGATAGGTTTTGTTGGTTTCATAATTTTGATATCAACCCAGACGCTGCTCCCCATCTATCAGGCAGTAGCCGGGTACTTCAATGGACTCGGTGATCTCTATACCACTACCCGCGAATACACCCTGGCCGAGCAGTACTACAAAATGGCGCTGCAACAGGAGTTCCAGAACCATAAGTCCAACTACGCGCTGGCTTCGCTGGCTCTGCGGCAGGGTGACCGCACCGCCGCGGCTTTCTATTTCCGCCAGGCCACGCTCAAGAACCCATCCCCGCAGGCCTACGTAGGACTTGGTAATGTACTGGTACAGGAAAACTTATTCTTTGACGCTGTATTCAGCCTACGTGAAGGTGTCACCGCCTTCCCGGAAAGCGGCGAACTGCTCAACAACCTGGGTATGCTCTACTCCCGTACCAACGTAGCTGACTCCGCCTACCTGTACCTCGAACAGGCGGAACGTACGGCTCTGCGCCGGGAAGTACCTGCCACCAACCTGCTGGCCATCTGGGCCCGCAATGCCGACGCCTCCCTGCTGGACTCGCTGACGCAGCAGCAGGATGAGCGGGACTATACCTCCTGGCAGGCCAACTGGCTGGCGGTACAGAACCTCCGTCAGAACTTTACAGATCGTAGCTTCCGGAACCAGGCCATTCCGGCTGACTCGCTCCTGAGTGTTTCGGGGCTGGCCTATGTATACAATTACGCCCTCAATCAGGCACGGCAGGATAGTTTGCTGACACAACTGGCTCCCAAGCTGGCGGATAAGAACCCCTTCCTGGCAGATGACTTGCTACTGGCCTCACTTTACGCCGAATTCTACAGCGGCAATAAGCTACGGGCTCTGGAAATCATGAATGCCTGGGTTGAGGAAGGAGGAGAGAAAGAACCGCTCTACCGCAAAATACTTGGGCACTGGTACCTCCAGCTAGGCTTGTATGACATGGCTATTGAGGAGCTGTCGCTGGTCAAAGGGCCGGAAGGACTACTGGGACAAGCTCTAGCACAGGCCTTATCGGGGAAGGTAGCCGCAGCAGCAATCCTGCTCGAGAGACTGAAGGAAGAAGGGGCTGGCACGACGGTGCAGGCTCTGCAGAACAGCCTGTCCGAAGGCATGAAGCAGATCACTATTACGGACTCCCTCCTGGCTACTGCCCAGACCCAGCCTTCACCCGCGACCTTTCAGAAGGCTCTGCGCTCTAACCCACTGAACGCAGATGTCGTAGTAGCGGCGTCTAACTATTTCAGACAACAAAAGCAATCCACAAAAGCTTATCAGATAGTAGTGGACGCCCTGCGATTCAACGATAGCTCATCCCGAATATGGGAGCAGTACGCGCTGCTAAGCCTGGATCAGGGCCTGCTTCAACAGGCCGAAGAGGGGGCCGCCAAGGTACAGACGTACGCGTCGCCTTCCGATTATCAGGCCTTTAACGAACGCTATCAGCCCAGGAAGGCGCTTATCGAAAAACAGCGCGAGGAGTTTCAATGATTTTTTATTTTTGATCTGACCAGTACTATCTATGACTGTGCACTGGAAAACCAACGGCTGGCAAAGTGAATACCGGTTATTCCGGGAGAAGACCATTGTCGGAATCCTGAAGAAGAACTTCTGGGGGACCAATGCCTACGGTGAATACCACGGACACCTGCTGCGCTTTCAGACCCGCGGGCTCTGGAATCCTGTCACCCGCATACTGGATATAGAAGGAACGCGGGAACTGGGAAAAATCGAATGTAATACCTGGAGAACCACGGCTCGTATTACCTACGAAGACCAGACCTTTGAATGGAAACGGGCTTCGTGGAGTAGTCGCTGGTCAGTTTCCAATGAAGAAGAGCAGGTAAACTATCAGCAGCAGGGATTTCTGGAAAAACAAGGAGTGATTGAGTACGAATGGGCCAGTCCGGCCATTATACTGTGTGGCCTGTTTATATCATAACTCCTGATGCAGAGTAGTAGCCTTACGGCCAATTGACCCGTTGAACGTCCTTAATTCTAAGCATGATCTTATGAAAATCATTGAAACCAGTAATATCTCCAAGCGCTATGTGATGGGAACGGAGGTAATCGAAGCCCTCAAGTCCGTAAGTATAGCAGTCAGTAAAGGAGAGTATGTGGCCTTCATGGGACCATCCGGCTCGGGCAAATCTACCCTGATGAATATCATTGGCTGCCTCGATACCCCTACCTCAGGCCGCTACATTCTGAACAGTAAGGATGTGAGCGATATGAGCGAAAACGAGTTGGCCGAGATCCGCAACAAGGAGATTGGCTTTGTGTTCCAGACCTTTAACCTGCTCCCACGCATGTCGTCGCTGGAAAACGTGGCTCTGCCGCTCATCTACGCTGGCTACAATAAGGCCGAACGTACCGAAAAAGCCATGCTGGCCCTGCGGAATGTAGGCCTTGACAATCGCGCCGGCCATAAGCCCAATGAGCTATCGGGGGGACAGCGGCAACGCGTGGCCATAGCCCGGGCCCTGGTCAATGATCCGAGTATATTACTGGCTGATGAACCTACCGGTAACCTGGATACCAAGACGTCCTACGAAATCATGGACCTCTTTGACCAGCTCCATAGCAAGGGCAACACCATCGTGATGGTTACACACGAAGAAGATATAGCCCGCTACGCGCACCGCATCATCCGTCTGCGTGATGGTCTTATTGAGTCTGATACCATCAATCCTACTCCTACAAAGGTGGAGCATCTGGCCAAAGAAACCCGCGAACAAGATCACTAGCAACTCTTGTTCATAAACTTAGCCGTATCAAAACCTGTTTTCTTCAAAATCTTCCGAACTTTGCCCGGAAGATTTTTTGTTTTGTTTGAATCTGCCACCGTACATCCGGGTCGGCCTCTCTCTTTATTATTTATTAATAGTTTATGAAAATCAATTTTTCGGATATAATACTCTTCGAAAACGACGACTTCCTGCTTGTCAACAAACCACCTCACCTGGCTACTCTAGACGAACGTACCGCCGACCGGGGCGGCAGTGTACTTCGCCTGGCCAAAGAGTACCACCCCGACCTGCAGGCGGCCCACCGGCTCGATAAGGAAACCTCCGGCGTGCTGGCCTTTGCCAAGCACCCCGAAGCCTACCGGCACCTGTCGATGCAGTTTGAGCACCGCGAGGTGACCAAGCGCTACCATGCCGTTGCCAACGGTATCCACGACCTGGACAGCATCTCAGTATACCTGCCCATACTACCCCTGAAAAACGGTACTGCCGTGAAGATTGATAAGATTAACGGTAAGGTAGCCGAAACTATCTTTAACACCCTAAAGGTATACCGGGGCTATACGCTGGTGGAGTGTATTCCTATTACCGGCCGTATGCACCAGATCCGTATCCACCTGTCGTGTCTGAACGCGTCTATCGTCAACGATCCGCAGTACGGTGGGAAGCCTATCTACCTGTCAAGCATAAAGCGTAAATTCAACCTGAAGAAAGAGACCGAAGAGCAGCCTCTTATCCAAAGGGTAGCGCTGCACGCTTATTCCCTTTCGTTCGCGCTAATGGATGGTGAACCCGTACGGATTGAGGCTCCGTACCCAAAGGACTTTGACGTGTTGGTAAAACAGCTGGATAAATTCGGGGTATAACCAAGAAGAGCGGGGCCAGGCCCCGCTCTTCTTGGTTATACTCATAGCTATATTATGCAAATCCAAAGGCAGCAATAGCGTATATAGCCAGCAGAAGGAAAAGAATTACAGCACTGCCAAAGATAAGGCCGAGCAGAGCAGCCGCCTTGGACGACCGGGGTGATTCTCCTTTTCTTATCTGACTTAATCCTACAATACCTAGTATCAGTCCTGCTATACCAAATAGTATGGCTATACCAGGTACAATTCCAGTAATTAACATGACTAGTCCCAGCGCGCCAAATATCAGGGATAGACGAGGTACCGTTTTAGACTGTCCGTCAGCCTTTGCTTCTCTGGGTGCTGTGGCTTTACTTATTTTCTTTTCCAGCTTTCCGGCGAGCATCCGCTCCTTCCAGCTTAACTTCGCAGGTGCCGTTTCAACCTTATGGACCTCCTTGATGGCCTCAACAGGAATAGCGGCGGAAGCATTATCAAAGGCAATCACTGATTCCACACCTTCGACAGCCGAAGCCACGGCCACGTCACCTGGTATAACTGAAACCTCTTCCACGGTACCTACTGGTTGTGTTGCCGACGCCGTGCTTGATGAAGGTTGAATCTGCTTTTTGCTCTTATAGCTCTCAAACTGAGGTTTACTCATCTGAGGATACTGGTGCTTTTGGCAAGCAGAAATGATACTGATTAGAACGAGGAGTAGTAGAGTTGTTTGCTTCATGACAAAAAGTTAAATAAAAATAAGAGGTTATAGGATAATCATTAAATGGTTACATACCCTATTCATAACACCTAGAGCAATTAAGATGCCGCATAGGCAATGAAGAAGGTCAGATAAAAAAGAAAAATAAGGACCAGTATACTATTAAATAATAAGCCCACCAATGCCCATCCTTTCGACGAGTGCGCGATCTTTCCTTTCTTTACCTTCACCAGTCCCACCACACTCAGTATAAAGCCCACTATTCCTATCAATAGCGCGATGAGTTTTATTCCTGCAATGAATAACCCCAATCCTATAATCCCCAAAATAAGTGATAGTACGGAACCTACCTGGGGAGTATTGCTCGTCTTTGCCCTTACGCTGTTTGATTTTACAGAGTAGTTCAGCTTCTCTTCAACCACTCTGGGTATGAGTCGTTCTTTTCGGACTGAAGGCTTATGAGCTGTGTAATATTTACTATCAGGCGCAGCAGGAATGCTTCTTTCGGCAAATCTCTCTCCTGCCAATGTTACTATGCCTTCATCGGTAGAAGCCATGATTGGATCAGCTACCACAACGGAGGATGTAGCCACGGGATCCGCTACCACGGGAACTGCTACTGTAGTAGGCTGCTCGTCTGCCGAAGACGGATTATTACTTCTACCTGGTTGATAACTCCAAAACTGAGGCTTACTGAACATAGGGTACTGAGGCCTCTGACAGGCAGAGAAAATTCCCATGAGAACAATGAAGAACCGTAATCTGTGCATGTTGAGTAGGTATAAACAGGTCCAGGGAGCTTGTCCTGTTTATACAAAAAAAGCGTGAGGCCAGGCCTCACGCTCCTAATATATATTGCTTCAAATTAGAATTTAAAGGCAACCCCAGCATGCAGGGTACTAAATCCGGAACCTAGTTCAGCAAACAGACCCAGATTAGGCTTCATGTAGTATCTGCCCCCTACGTGTGCCAGCAGAGATACACCATTACCGTAGCCACCATAGAAGCCACCGTAATTCACACCACGGTAAGCAAGACCAAGACCAGCATATAGGTCAAATCTTTCATCAGCCATATTTAATAATTCATTGAAGTGGTAAGAGCCACGGGCACCCACGGTAACTACCGACCAGTTGTAGCCAACATAGCTTCTGCCTGAGTATCCACCAAGTACACCTACACTGATGGCATCATGTACACCTACTTCAAAGGATCCGCCAAGACCTATACCGCCGTAGCCATATGTACCTAAGCCAATACCTACATTTAATAATTTATCGCCTTTTTCGAACTGTGCGAATGCAGATTGAGATGCCAGGGTAAACATGGCCATTGCAACAAAAGTCAAGAAAAATTTTTTCATGTGCTATTTAGAATTGTTTGGGTGATTAATTATAGAACAAAGTAAAGCTTTTTTTTTCTGTCCCTAAACAATGTAGCTTGTCAACTTAGCAAATGGTTGGTTAGAGCGTATAAAAACACGTATGAACTGTATAAGAGCCTTCCTATTTAAGCAGTGGAACTGGCGGCAGTTTTATTCTAATGTCCGTCCACCCCTCCCATACACCCGGTTTTAGGAAGGAACAGGTACTGTATAGTTTAGTAGAAGCATAACTAAAAACCGCCCCGGCATGTGTAGTGACCGGGGCGGTTTTTAGTTATTCAGTGGCTATGCACTAGTTATAACCCGGATTCTGTGGTTTCAGATTCGGGTTGTTCAGCATCTCCTGTACACCCAATGGGAACAGGAGGTGCTTCTCAGCCAGTGGCACGTTAGTATTTAGGTTCACGTGGCCCACAAAGTTGTCAAAACCCTTGGTCTTCTCGTTGAATACCTTGCGCAGACGCACCATGTCAAACCAGGTAATGCCTTCGTAAGCAAACTCATACCAACGCTCACGCCATACAGCCTCCCGGAAAGAAGCCTGGGTAAAAGTACCCAACGCAGGAGTAGTCAACTGAGCGCGGTCACGTACTTTCTTGTACGCGTCATATGCTTCCTGCGTAGGAGCACCTAGCTCGTTCTGTGCCTCCGCATAGATCAGTAATACTTCGGCGTAGCGGATCAGCGGTACGTTCAGGTTGTCGTTACGGGTACCGGCTACACCTTCCGCGCCGTTGGCGGTCTGGTTAAAATGCTTGAACACATAGGGAGCACCCAGCTCAAAACGGGTACCGTTACCATTGGTAAAGTAGGTGGTATAGAACCAGCCTTCCTGATCCTTGGTACGCAGGTCGCCCGCTTCATACGAGTTGTAGAACGAAGTAGTGGGCACAGTACTACCTGTACCACCCGGTCCGGCAAATGTTACGGGCTTAAAGTTCGGGAAGTAGTTACCCATAGGGTTACCAGCTACCGATGCGTTGTACTGGATCATGAACAGATGCTCGACGCGGTTTTTCAGACTTTCGCGGTGTACATCCTTGTAAGTAGGGAACAGATTGATCTCCGAAGGATTCGCATTGGAATAATCAATCACCTCCTTGGCCTTGTCAGCCGCCAGCTTGTAGTGCGAGGCACCTTTGCTCAGCGGAAAGCCCGCCATGGTCAGGTATACCTTTGAAAGCAGCGCCTTTACCGCCGCCAGATTGGCCCGTCCTGATGGATCCATCCAGGGTAGTCCAGCCTCTTCGGCCGTTTTCAAATCGCTCACAATAAGATTATAAATCTCTTCCTGAGAAGCTCTGGAAGGGAAGAAATCTTCGGAAGTAGCGGTCTGCGGCTTGGTAACCAACGGCGCATCCCCCCACAGGCGAACGATATTAAAATAACTCCAGGCCCGGAGGAAACTGGCTTCACCCAGGATCTTCTTTTTCTGAGCATCAGGCATAGGCGTAATGGGCGGTACTTTTTCCAATACCATGTTGGCATTGGCCACAATGCGGTACAATCCGTTCCAGTAGTTGACGATATGCCCGGTATACCCATCGTACGAAAGCGAGTACAGGTTGTTCAGGTCTGAATTCTGAGCCGTTTCGGTAGTAGCGGTACCGGTTACTGCCTCCAGCATCTGCCAGTTAGACGAAAAGATACCGGCCCCATCTCCGTAAAACCGCAGCCCTGAGTAAGCCGCTGCGATGGCCGCCTCGGCATGGTCTGGAATATTATAGAAGCTTTCCGGCGTAAGGTTAGATGGATCCTTCTCCATCAAAAAGTCATTGCAACTGGTAGGCCCAAGCAGCACAGCCCCACACAGGAGTATCTGACCAGCCTTTTTCAAACTATATAACTTCATATTGAATATTATTTAGAAAATAAATATCAAACTTATAATGTAAGTTGAATACCTCCCATGTAAATGGTTGGCCTGGGATAGCCATGCCAGAGGATACCCTGCGAGAACACGTTGCTGGCTTCGTTACCGTTGGTAGGTGTAGCCTCAGGATCGCCGTGCGGATACTTGGTCAGCAGGAAGAAGTTCTGGGCCGACACGTACACGCGCAGACGGCTCAGTCTCATGCGGGAGGTCAGCTCTGAGGGTACGTTGTAGCCCAGCAGCAGGTTACGGCCACGAATAAAGGAGCCATCGTAAACCCAGCGGGTGTCTACATTGGTTACGTAGCCGGCGCGGGTTTCACGAATCTCGGCGATCGGTGAGCTCTGGTTTTGGGGAGTCCAGGCATCCAGTACTGACTTGTAACTGTTGGCAATGGCCTGGCGGTCTTCGCTTGGGTGCAGGGTCAGGTCGAGTACATCGTTACCGTATACATACTGCAGGTCGAGCGTCAGGTCGAAGTTGCCAAAGCGAACAGTGTTCATAACAGAACCCCAGCCCTTGGGACTACCATTTCCGATAATAGTACGGTCGGCATCCGTAATGGCCTTGTCACCGTTCAGGTCGCGGTACTTAATATCACCTGGCAGCATGGTCAGGTTGTTACGGTAGCTCCTGAACTGAGCAGCCTCATCACGCTCGGCCTCACTCCAGACGCCATCCCGAATCAGTCCCCAGAAGGCACCTACTGGCTGACCGATGCGAATGATACTGGTTGGGTTAGTAAAGTTAGGTCCACCCACTCCGAAGATGTCCGAAGGAGTAGCCAGCGATAGCACCTTGTTGCGGTTGAAAGAAGCATTGAAGTTAGAAGTCCAGCTGAAGTTGCTTCTTTCTATGTTAACAGTATTCAGTGATAGCTCTACACCCTGGTTCTCCATCGAGCCTATGTTCTTCCGGATTACAGCGTAACCACTGGTACGAGGTACGGGAGCATCCAGTAGCATATCGGTCGTCTTACGGTAGTAGTAATCAGCTTCGAAAGATATTCGTCCTTTCAGTAAGCCTACCTCTACCCCTATGTCACTCTGGGCAGTTCTTTCCCAACGCAGGTTAGGGTTAGCCAGACGGTTGATACCAGTACCACCTACACGGGTGTCTCCGTATACAGTAGCGTAGTTGGAGCTAAGCAGTGAAAGCGACGAATATGGTGGAATCTCGGAGTTACCCGTTACGCCATAGCTGGTACGCAGTTTCAGGTTTGAGATCAGGTTATTTCCTTTCAGGAAGTCTTCCTCGGATACTTTCCAGGCCAGAGCCGCCGATGGGAAGAAAGAGAACTTGTGGTTTTCTCCAAACTTAGACGATCCGTCGGCCCGTCCGGTCACAGTCACCAGGTACTTGTCTCTCAGGCTATAGTTAATACGGCCAAAGTACGAGTTAAAGGCAAACCGTGAAGCACCCGATCCAACCTGAGGGTTAGTGGCACCAGCACCCAGGTTATCAAAGCCAAAGTAGTCCGTGGCAAAGTTCTGGATGTAGGCTCGCATAGCAGTAGATCTGGTTTCCTGCCACGAAATACCTGCCAAACCCGTAAAAGCGTGGATACCATTAAAGGTTTTGTTGTAGGTCAGGTAATTCTCCAGCGACCAGAACATTTGCTTGTTAAATACTTTCTCCGCTGTACCAAACTGTGATATAGCCAACGTACGGGTACTCGACTGGTTTATTTCCTGATTTATTGCATTTACACCCAATACGGTGCGCATTTCCAGGCCTGGAGCCAGCGTGAGGTTCGTGTACAAGCTTCCCAGGGTAGTTTGGGTACCTATGATATACTTCCGGCCCATCAGGCGGTGTATCGAGCTCATAGTACCTTCAGCCTGTGGGTAATCCCGGTTATTAGCAAAAGTACCGTCGGCATAACGTACCGGTAGGAACGGGAAGTCCTCTACGATCTGACGCGATACGGCATCATTAATGTCCGACAGGTTTTCGGTCTGGTGGTTGTAGCTCAGGGTAGCACCTATTTTCAGCCATTTCTTCACCTGGTCGTCGATGCTGAACCGGGTGGCGTAGCGGGTCTGGTAGGTAGTCTTGATCAATCCCTGCTCGTCGCGGTAGTTTAGAGACAGGGCGTAGGTAGTACGGTCATTACCCCCGCTAATACCCAGTTGGTGGTTCTGCGAAACCCGGTTCTGAGTAGCTTCTTCAAACCAGTCTGTATCGTGCAGCGGGTTAAGATTCGCATCAAAAACACCTGGGAACTTAGCAGCATAATCTCTTCTGCGCTTGACAGGGTCCAGGTTAGCGTACTTACCCGATGCCCAGCCGGCCGGATCATACTTGGCGATATTGGCATAAGCCAGATCCTCCACCTGCAGATACTCCTTCGCATTCAGTACCTGAGGCCGCTTGGGACCAATGGTAGGCACGCTCAGGTCAGTGCTGTATGTTACCTGTCCTTCACCCGCTCTTCCTTTCTTGGTAGTTACCAGAATTACTCCGTTTGCACCACGGGCACCGTAGATGGCCGTTGAGGAAGCATCTTTCAGTACCTCTACCGATACGATATCGTTGGGGTTGATGTAATCAATGGGAGAGCTATACTGGGCGAGGTTAGCCTGAGGAAGCATTACTCCGTCTACTACGTATAGCGGGTTATTAGAGGAGTTGATGGAGCTGAAACCGCGAATACGTACGTTGGTTCTACCACCCGGGCGACCGGAGTTGGTATTAACCTGCACACCGGGCAGACGACCGGCCAGCATCTGGTTCAAAGAAGGAGCCGGACGCTCTTTCAACTCGGCTTCTTTTACTGAACCCACCGCTCCGGTCAGGTCTGACTTACGGGCCGTTCCGTAACCGATTACTACCACTTCATTCAGTACTCTGGTATCCGCTTCGATGGCTACATCGATGGTGCTGCGGTTGCCTACCGGTACTTCCTGGCTTGTGTAACCCACAAAGCTGAAAACCAGAACGCCTCCGTTGTCGGGTACCGATATCGTATAGTTACCGCTTCCGTCTGTAGTGGTTCCCATGTTTGTACCTTTCACAACCACGTTCACACCTGGCAGGCCCTCTCCGCTCGTCTTATCGGTCACTTTACCTTTTACGGTTCTCTCAATGGCAGTGGCACTTTTTACCACTACGTGCGATGCGTCAATGGTATTGGCTTGTGCCCCAATAGGACCAGCCAATACCAACAGGATTGGCAGACTCTTATAGAATACATTCCGCGGTCGGAACATATATAGTGAGGTAGATTTTTTTTTCATTGGTTAAGTCTAAGTTGAAATTTTGTCTGCATACTCTTCATATACAGATTGGAGAGAAGCGGTTGATTCAGAAAGAAGGTTTTGTCATATCATTATTGATTAGGTTAAACATATATTCTTCAGATGTACTTATCAGGATTGTGTCCGTAACATACCAGTAGTATACAGTTGTGAGGCTATCATTGATTAACTTAAGAAAACATAAGTGTACTCCGGTTACCTATTATTGGTTACAACTCTGATGAATCGGTAGTACTATTAAATCAAAATTTAGACCTTTATACTCTTCTAAAATAAAATTTTTTAAAAAGATTTATTTACCGGCATATCTTCAACTTCTGGCGCCTTGTTGGTAAGTATTGGATAACCCCAGATATAGGCCTGAAGCGAAGCAGAACAGTATGTCGAACACATAAAAAAAGCCCGGTTGCAAGTATGCAACCGGGCACCTGTATTTAGCGCTACTATCTATCTGGTACAGGTAGGAGCAGCGCTGAATATCCTATCAAATTAGTTTGTTACTTCTTTTCTGAGCTTATCCTTAAATACCTTTTTGAATTTGTCAAGTTTTGGCGCGACCACAAACGCGCAATATCCCTGCTCAGGATTATTAGCGAAGTAGTTTTGGTGGTAGGCTTCGGCCGGATAGAAAATCTCAGCTTTGGAAATCTCTGTTACAATAGGTTTTCCATAAGCTCCTGCCTTATCGAGCTCACGCCTGGCCTCTTCGGCCAGCTGCTTCTGCTCATCGTTATGGTAGTAAATTACCGAGCGGTACTGAGTACCTATATCGTTACCCTGGCGGTTAAGTGTAGTAGGGTCATGGCTGCGGAAGAAGGCTTCCAGCAGATCGGCATAGCTGATCTTAGCCGGATCGTAGTTAAGCTGTACACACTCGGCATGGCCGGTGGTACCTTCGCATACGGCACGGTATGAAGGGTTAGGCACCTGTCCCCCCGAATAGCCCGATACTACATTATATACTCCATCCAGTGACTCAAAAACGGCCTCCGTACACCAGAAACAGCCCGTCCCGAAGGTGGCTGTTTCCAGACCGGCCGCGTTAGCAGTAGGTTCGTTATTCATTTTTCTCTTTTGGTTTTTGTTTGACTGAGCATAAGACACTACTGTAACCAGGTTCAGTAGCGTAAGCGTGAAAATCAGGAGGGTTGTTTTCATCCGAACTATGTTGTTCTTTTGGTCCGATATATAAATGAACGTTTCGTAACAGCGGAAAGTTTATCTGCCTGACTACCGACTCTATTGCCATCATCATGACCTATCTTCACGTCAAAGCTCTGCATATTATATTTGTAGTAAGCTGGTTTGCCGGCCTGTTTTATATGCCCCGCCTGTTTGTGTACCATACGGAGGCACAGGAGCTTCCCGAGCAAGGACGTAACGTCCTGTTCACTCAGTTTATCAAGATGGAAAAGCTCCTCTGGAACGCGATCATGGTACCTGCTATGTGGCTGACCCTCATTACCGGCGCTACGATGCTGTACCTGACCCCCGACTGGCTCACCCAGGGCTGGATGCAGCTTAAACTGGCTTTTGTGGGGGGCTTGCTGGTATATCATCTCTATACCCACAAACTATTGCTGGAGATACGCCGCGGTCACTTTCGGTTTTCCTCCCTCAAGCTGCGCCTCTGGAACGAGGTCGCTACCATCTTTCTTTTTTCTATTGTATTTCTGGTCGTACTCAAGAATACCCTCGACTGGATCTGGGGCGTAATGGGGCTCATTGCCTTCGCGGTACTCATTATGTCCGCGGTACGAATCGCTAAGAAGGTGCGGGAGAAGAAACAGGGATAGTACCAGCGGCTTTTAGTTGCTCTCTTTTTTCTTTTCCCTTAGTATATGGTAGTCATCGTTGAGCTGCCGCGTATACTCGTCCAGTTCATCGGCTACAGCCTTCAGCATATTGATGTACTCTTTCTGCGTTTCTTCATCCAGGCCGTAGTCCTGAATAATGGTTACAAGATTGACCATATTGGCTATAGGCTTGCGCAGAACATGTGAAATATCGAACAAGATTTGCTCAAGAGTGCGTGAGTACTCTTTCCTCTCAGTTATATCCTGCAAGGTACCATACCAGGTGATAGCCCCTTGCCTGTTTCTTTCAAGGATCGAATCTGCAAAATGCCAGGTAGTCTTACCACTATCAGAAAGGATCCGGAACTCTACCTTCCATATATCCTTCTCCCGGAGCGCCTCACTGATACTCTTCTGAACAAGTACTACATCATCAGGATGAATAACCGAAAAAAACTGGTTTGGATAGGCTTCAAGCAACTGAGGAGTAAGCCTGGAATGTACATTCGCAATTCCTTTGCTTATAAATGAAAAAGACATTTTGCCTGATTCATTTATTTCAAACTGAAAAATAACACCAGGTACATAGTCCGTTAGCTTTTTTAATCTGGCGGCATCAGATCCTATTTTATCAGCCTGCTCTATAATCAGCCTCCTCCTTTCCAGCAGAGACATCGCTTTTTTAGCAAGCAGTTGTAAGGCTTTCTTTTGAAAATCCGAGAGACAACGGGGCTTGTCATCAATGATGCATAAAGTACCTAAAACTGCCCCTTGTGGCGTTTCGATAGGAGCACCGGCATAGAAGCGGATGTTAGGGCTGTCCAACACGAGCGGATTATTTTTGAAGCGCTCGTCGTCAAGGGCATCGTTCACCACCAACACCTCGTTGGGCGAATGCAGTGCATGCTGGCAGAATGAATTCTGCCTGGGAGTTTCCTCAATGTCAATACCTACTTTAGCCTTTAACCACTGCCGCTTTTCGTCTACCAGTGATACCAGCGAGATAGGTGTGTTAAAGATAACCGATGCGATCTGAGCCAGCTCATCCAGCTCATCATCGGGCGGCGTATCCATTATATTATATTTTGACAACTCGAGCAGTCTTTCTTGTTCGGTCATGGTTATGTGTGTTAGTGATCAATGCTGATAACAAGAGCTTTTGCCAGTAAATAAATAGTACTATGTAAAAGATCACTGCACCTGACCATCTAACTAGTGCAGAACCTAATAACTACCACAGCTAAAATAAATCAGAAATACTGTACTACTACCACCTTTAAGTAAGTAGCATACATTTCTAATTTAAATATAATTAGGTAAAAACGCTAAGGAAGACACTATACGTTCCAGATCAGGAACTTAGCGCAAGAAAGAAGCCGATCAGCTACGCCAGGATATGGGTATAGCCCTATTTACATTGTGGTAAAAGCAAAAATCCTTCTAATTCCTGTTGCCAGTCCTTAGAAGGATTTTATGTGTACCGAAGGCGGGACTCGAACCCGCACAGGGCAACCCCCACACGCCCCTGAAACGTGCGTGTCTACCAATTCCACCACTTCGGCGTACCACGTTTTGAGAGTGCAAATATACAGTAACAAATTTTAATTAAACAAGAGGTCAGCCGCTGTAAATGCAGAAAAATTATTACAAACTAACTACCCTCCTCTTTCTCAACCTACTATACAGTTACGCTTTCATACAGGTCCGGGATATGCACCGTACCGAAGCCAGCCTTCTCCAGCTTAAGCTTAAAGGCTACCTGCGTTTCGTACTCCCCGTGTACCAGAAATACCTGCCTCACCCGCTCAGGATCCTGGCAGGACAGGTACTCGATCATCTCATTATAGTCGCCATGAGCCGAGAAGGAGTCCATCACCTCTACCCGGGCCTTTACTGAAACGGTGTCTCCAAAGATCTTTACTTCTTCATCACCCCGCTTCAGAGCTCCCCCCAGCGTGTTGGGAGCGCTATAACCTACAATCAAGACGGTCGTACTGGGATTTTCTATGTTGTTCCGGATGTGGTGCTTGATGCGACCTGCCTCGGCCATGCCGGATGACGATATTATGATACAAGGTTCTTCACGCTGGTTCAGCGCCTTGGAGTCGGCTACATCCGAGATGTAGTGCAGGTACGGAAAAGCAAAGGCATCGCCGTCCTTCTCGATGTAGTCCAATATATCCGGATTAAAGTAGTCGCTGTTTTCCTGCATGACCCGCGTAGCCCGTACCGCCAAGGGGCTATCGATGTACACCGGCAGCCGGGGTAGCTTGCCCTCACTGGACAACTGGTCAAGGGCATAGATCAGCTCCTGGGTACGGTCAACGGCAAAGGCCGGAATGAGGAGCTTGCCGCGTCGCTCTACGCAGGTATCGTGTACGATCCGGAGCAGGTGGGCCTTCATATCCGGCTGAGGCTCGTGCTGCCGGTTACCATAGGTAGACTCACAGATAATATAATCAGCCTGCGGAAAGGGCTCGGGACCATTCAGTATATTGTCATTAGGTCTACCAATGTCGCCCGTAAAGGTGAGCTTTTTAAAAGTACCTGCGTCCGGGATGGTCAGATGCACCGCCGCGCTGCCCAGCAGGTGTCCAGCATCCGTAAAGAAGGCTTCTACCTCATCATCACCCAGATGAAAAGACTGGTGGTACTGCACAGGCTGGAACTGGCTCAGGGCCCGCTCGGCGTCCTGCGCGTTATAGAGTAGTTCCAGCTCGGGCCGTCCCTGCTTGCGACGGCGCTTGTTGATGCGCTCCGTGTCCTTCTCCTGAATATAGGCGCTATCCAGGAGCATGAGCCGGCACAGATCAGCCGTGGCGGAAGTGCAGTAGATGGGTCCCTTAAATCCCTGGCGAACCAGCCGGGGAATCAGTCCCGAGTGATCGATATGGGCGTGCGAAAGAATCAGATAGCCTATTTCTGAAGCTTCAAAACCAAAGTTCTGGTTGAACTCATCCGTCTGTATTCCCTGAAACAGTCCACAATCCAGCAGTATTCGCGTACCGCGTTCGGTCGTGATAAGGTGCTTACTGCCGGTGACAGTCCGGGCGGCTCCAAAAAACTGGATTTGCATGCGAATGAAAGATTTAGAATGAACATTGTTCTACATAACCCTACTCAGCCAGTACATATATAGCATCCAGGTTACGTCCTAGGCCGTCATAGTCTAGGCCGTACCCCACTACAAACCGGTTTTGGATCTCAAACCCAACGTAGCGGAGATCAATAGCTATCTTCTGAGCCTCCGGTTTATGCAGCAGCGTTACCACCTCTACGGAGGCCGCTTCCTGTGCTTTTAGCTGACTGATCAGCTGGCTCATGGTCAGGCCAGTATCCACAATATCTTCTATTACGATTACCTCCCGGCCCTGCACCGCTTCCGCCAGTCCCAGTATCTGTTTTACCTTCCCCGTCGACTGGGTCTGCTCGTAGGAAGCCAGCTTGATGAACGATATTTCGCAGAGTACATCCACGCCTTTGAGCAGGTCCGACGCAAACATAAAAGCCCCGTTGAGTACCACTACAAACAGCGGGTTCCGGCCTTTATAATCACGGCTAATGTCCCTTCCCATATCCACAATACGCTGATTCAGAGCTTCTCTCTCAATGAACGGCGCAAAAACTTTGTCTTTAACAGTAACCATACCTTTTATAAGAAGGGGGCCAAATTAATCTATTTTTCAAAAACCCGTCCCCTGCCAAACGTAAATCTCAAATCTAACGTTACTTGGTCAGATTTCCGGAACACCAAAAAATGAAAAGACTGAAAAACCTGTTAATCCTCCTGTTTGTCGTTCTTATTGCCCTGCCTAAGGCCCAGGCTCAGTTATACTCCTCGGCCGATCTGGACAAGAATTACGACATGCTCCTGAAAAACCCCGGTGTGCAGATAGAGGCCACTGAGGCTATTAACCTTTTGTATAACTATAAGTTTGACGAAGCTGATAAAGAGTTTCGCTGGCTTAAGTACCGTTACCCCAACCATCCCATGCCGCACTTCCTGATGGGTCTGGCTGAGTGGTGGAAGATTGTACCTAATACCGAGAATACTGCCTACGACGACCGGCTGATTGCCCAGATGGACTCTAGCATAGCACTGGCCGAAAAGCTGTATGATGAAAGAGACAATAAAGTAGAGCCGGCTTTCTTTCTGGCGGCTTCGTACGCCTTCAAAGCAAGGCTGTATTCGGAGCGCAAGATGTGGACGAAGGCAACCCTGGCCGGCAAGAGCTCGCTGAAGTACATGGATCAGTCTAAGGGCAACGCTGAGCTGAGCCCGGAGCTGCTGTTTGGCGATGGCATCTATAACTACTACGCGGAGTGGATCCCGAAGGAGTACCCCCTGCTCAAGCCTATCCTGGTGTTTTTTCCCAAGGGTAACAAGAAGCTCGGTGCCCAACAACTGGAGAAGGTAGCCAACAATGCCTTCTATACCCGCGTGGAGGCCCGGTACTTTCTGCTGCAGATTTACAGCATGGAGAATGAATACGGCAAAGCCTACGACATGGCCAAGTACATGTGGCAGACTTTCCCGGACAACCCTTACTTCGAAAGGTACTTCTGCCGTACGGCTTTCGTAACGGGCCACATGGCCGAAGCACAGCAGGCCGCCTCCAACATTCTGGACAAGATCAACCGCCGCATGCCGGGCTACGAAGGCGTTAGCGGACGCAACGCGGCCTACGTACTGGCCTACTACAACCATAACCACTTCCGCAACTATGACGAAGCCAAGAAGTACTACCAGCAGGCCATTAACTACTCAGTGCAGACTAAGTCACTCAATGCCGGGTACTACGTATCGTCCCTGCTGGGACTGGGCAAAGTAGCCGAAGTCGAAAAAGACTTCGACGAAGCTCAGCGCTACTACAAGCTGGCGCTGGACAAGGCTGATCGAAAGTCGAGCCAGCACGACGAAGCCAAAAAGGCCATCGACAGCCTTAAGAAGGCCCGCCGCGACGCCCGCCGTAACCGCAGGAAATGAGGTGCTAGTGATTAGCTATTAGTTGTTAGCTATTAGTATCTTCTTTCATCAAACAAGTTAATATATACAAGAAAGCCCCGCCAGTTCTGGCGGGGCTTTCTTGTATAAAGAATCAAATGCTATGAGCGGCTCTTATCAATTCAGGGAATGGGCATGGTCTTGCTTTCCTTGAAGGTCGACAGGATCACCATCGTTTGGGTACTGGCTACCTCTTCAATTTCATTGATCTTTTCCAGCATCAGTTTCTGATAGGTACTTATATCCTTTGAAATCACCTTGATCAGGAAGTCCCCGGTCCCGGTGATGTGGTGGCATTCGATAATTTCAGGTATTGAATTTACTTTCTCGACGAATGACTCCGTAACGGCTTTCTTATGACCCACCAGCGAAATTTGTACAAAGGTGGTAACCCCTAAGCCTACTTTCTCGGGATCCAGCTGCGCATGGTAACTTTTGATTATACCCGACTGCTCAAGCTTTTTGACACGCTCCAGGGTAGGAGCTGGCGAAAGTCCAATTTCTTTGGAAAGCTGAGCGTTCGTAATCTTGGCATTTGACTGCAGAATCTCAAGTACTTTACGATCTATATGATCGAGTTTCAATGTGGAAGACATCTCTCTATTAATGATTTATATGCTATCTGGTTTTGCTCCGCAAAGCTACTCAGATTCCCGAATATTATTACAAAAAAATACTGAATATTTGTTGTCCTATAAAATTATCGTAGGCAAATGCCTGCTTTCACCTTTAAATATTAGGTTTAGGCAATTATATACCTAATCCTTTCAGTAGGTTAATTTGGCTCCGAACCGGCTGGTTCGGCCCCAATGTACGCCCGGTGCAACTATGAGTTACATGACAGTATGGATTGATTAGATATCTATGAATATAGGTCGTGCCCCAAATTTCATGCTGTTGCAGTCCAACTAGTAAATGTCTACTATTGTATATATGTCGGTATCTGCACTACTATCTGTCACTACAGCCCTGGCTATCGTGGTACGAATCATAGCCAATCCGCTTTCCAACGTCTTCCAGAAACAACTGACCGCTCAGGCCGCGCACCCGCTTTTCATTACTACCACTACCTTTGGCTTTCTGAGCCTCCTGTGCCTGATCTTTTCTCTACCACTCCATTTGCTGAGTCTTTCCCCAGCCTTCTGGACTATCATGCTGACTGTCGGGCTGCTGTCTGCGGCTGGAAACGCCCTTCTCGTCAAGGCACTCCAGCTGGGGGATCTTTCCGTACTGGGACCTATCAATGCCTATAAATCAGTAGTGAGTATTATATTGGGTATCGCGCTCCTGGGCGAAGTACCCGGCTGGCTGGGCATAGCCGGGGTCCTGTGCATCATAGCAGGCAGCTATTTTGTACTGGATGCGGGCGCTACGGGTCAGTGGTCGTGGGCACTACTCCACCAGCCCGAGATCCGCTACCGGTTGGCGGCTCTGGTATGTACCGCTACCGAAGCAGTCTTTATCAAGAAAGCCGTGCTGCTTTCGTCCCCGACCATCGCGTTTGTCTTCTGGTGTACCCTGGGGTTTATAGTCTCCCTGCTCTGGGTAGCCGTTGCACTGCGCCACCAGTGGCGGCAGCAACTAGCGCTGGTAGCAACCCACCGACGTACGTACCTGCTGCTATTCCTGTCGGTGGGGCTGATGCAGCTTTCCACCAACTTTGCCTTTGAGGGCATTCAGGTGGGGTATGCGCTGGCCCTGTTTCAGCTATCGGCGGTTCTCAGCGTGCTGTTTGGCTACCGGTTCTTTCAGGAAACGCACATCCGTCGCAAGCTCCTGGGAGCTTTTATCATGGTCGCCGGCGCCGTACTGATTACCCTGGCTCCCTAAATACCAGTAGCCCCTGCCGTACAGGACAGGTCCTATTCGGCAGGGGCTACCTGAGTGATATTATATCTTACACCGCGTACTCTTCGATCTTCTGCAGGAAATCCTGATACGTAGCTTGTATTCCCTCTTCGAGGCCAATCCGGTGCTTCCAGCCCAATCCGTGCAGTTTGTTTACATCCATGAGCTTACGGGGCGTACCGTCGGGCTTATCAGTATTCCATTTTATCTCACCTTCGTAGCCTACCACATTCTGGATCAGCTCGGCCAGGGACTTGATGGTCACATCATCCCCTACTCCGATGTTGATCAGTTCCGGCTCGCTGTAGTGGTCCATCAGGTAGTAGCAGGCATCGGCCAGGTCGTCGGCGTGCAGGAACTCCCGCCGCGGCGAGCCCGTTCCCCATAGCTCTACGAACGGCTTACTATCTACCTTCGCCTCGTGGAACTTCCGGATCATGGCCGGCAGTACATGGGAATTATTCAGGTCGTAGTTGTCGTTAGGGCCGTACAGGTTGGTAGGCATTACGGATATAAAGTCGCAGCCGTACTGGCTCCGGTAGGCTTCACAAAGCTTAATGCCCGCAATCTTAGCTATGGCGTAGGGTTCGTTGGTAGGTTCCAGCAGACCGGTCAGCAGGTAGTCTTCGCGGAGTGGCTGGGGGGCCATCTTGGGATAGATACATGACGAGCCCAGGAAGAGGAGCTTCTTGACCCCTACGCGGTAAGCGCTGTCAATCACGTTATTCTGAATCTGTAAGTTATCCAGTAGGAATTCGGCACGATAGATGTTATTAGCCATGATACCTCCTACCTTAGCCGCCGCCAGGAACACGTACTCAGGGCGCTCGGCTTCAAAGAAATCATGAACGGCCTGCTGATCGCGCAGGTCCAGTTGGGATGAGGTACGAAACACAAAATTGGTATATCCTTCGGCCTGTAAGCGGCGCAGAATGGCTGAACCCACCATACCCCGGTGGCCGGCGATGTAGATTTTAGCGTTTTTTTCCAAGGTGCAGAGAAGTTTGTTAATTTAGAGGTCAATAACCCGGAGGTCCGTTCGTTACAAATGTAACAATCTTGACCCGAAGAATCTGTTAATTTTATGCAAAGGAGTATTATCGGATGTTGTATTGTGTGGATAAGCCTCTCAGCCGGGGCGTGGGCTCAGACCGATAAACCCAAAAAATCAACCAAAGAGCGGATTCAGCAAACGCAGGCCGGAGCCGATACCCTGCGTGACCGGCTGCGCTCTAACGGAGTGGACGTTCAGTTACCCGGCCTCTCCCCCACCGGCTCGGTCGCCCTGCCCGGCGGCAAGAGCAAGGCCGCCAGCCTCTCTACCCTGCTGGGCGAAGATATACCCGACCTGGGCCTTAAAGTACAGGAGTACAAGGACCACCGCGCTGAGCGCCGCCGCAAAGCCAAAAAAGCCAAGCTAGCTAAGGTGCAGTACGAGGGGATACTCATGCAGAAAATGGCGGTGAAGTTCGGGAGTGGTGACCGCGCTACCATCGAAGAGTTTCACGTGCTGAAAGAGTACCAGCCCATCAACCCCTACGTCCGTGCCGCCCAGACTCGCTGGTACGATCTGAAAAAGAAAAATCTGAGTTCATCGGTAGTCAAGGAGAAGAAAGAAGCCCTCCCCCTGCATGGCCCCTACAAGCGCTACGTAGCCGGCGTCCTGGTCGAGGAAGGTTACTACTACATGGGGACTAAAGACGGCCGCTGGGCCCGCTACGATTCCAAGTACAATCTGCTGGATAAGAGCCATTGGTACCGGGGCTTCCCGGCGGAGTCACGCATCACCTGGTACGACTCGGCTCATACCAAAGTCAAGGAAGTTATACCCGTGCAGTTCGGTACCATAGATGGAGAATACCTCAGCTTCTACGACGGAGGCCAGCTCATGGCCTCAGGCAAGTACGAGCGTGGCAAAAAGGTAGGCCGCTGGGTAGAGTACTACCAGTACCGCCGCCAGCGTAAGCAGGAGATGCAGTACCCCAAGAGTTGCTGGGACGAAGACTTTGAACCCTTCGTACTACGCGAGTGGGATGACAAAGGTAATATACTGTATGACTACTCTAAAGACCCGCGGGCTTCGGCGGAAGTAGAAGACGAAAACTAAGCGTTTACAGTAGTTACTCTAAATCTTTTCTATTTTTGGCGTTGTGTTCTACAAACAGAGCGCCTTTCTTATGGAAGTTCCCCAAAGAGTTCAACATATTCATAAAAGTAATCAATTGATGGCGGACCATGAGCTACCGCTCCTGTGGCTTGCCAAAGTCCTGTGTATCCTCCCCTTGCTGCTGTACGGATGGGCTTTTTTCACCGTAGCCTATAACGTCAATTACATTGCCTACGATGATATCACCATCCTGAGTGTTATCCCCGGATTTGACGACGCCTCCTGGCCCGAGCGCTGGCGCCGTCTCACCGACCTGTTTCCTGAACACCGCCTTGTCTTTTCCCGATCAATAGTCCTGCTGAGCTATGAATTATTTGGCCGGGTAGATCTGGTGTGGCTGATGGCCATTGGTAACCTTTGCTGGGCAGGTTGTGCCTGGCTCTTCTACCTGGTATTCAAAAGACTTAATCTTTCTATTTGGTACTTTGTACCTGTATCCTGGATATGGTTCAATATCCAATCGTTCGAAAATATATACTGGGGGGTAAGTTCGCTCTGCAACTTTGGGGTGATCTTCTTCGCCCTGTTGGCGTTGTATCTGGCTACGCACTCCCCAAGGCTTCTTACGGCTTCCCTGCTGGCGGCCGTAGCGGCTACGTTCACCTATGGCAATGGCCTTATGGTTTTTCCGGTATTGGCGGGACTGGCCTGGATTACCGGCCGCAAGAAAGACTTTTTTATTACAGTGGCCGTAGCGACCATCACCGCTATTATCTACTTCATTGACTTTACACCTATCACCGAGAGCATGAGCCTGACCAACCCAACCCAGGTTCAGCAGGCTATTGCGAGCTTTTTCGGTTTTATTGGCTCCATTGCCACGCTCTGGGGCTACGCAGCCTATACCGGTCAGATCCACATGCTCTACCTGTCTGTCCCCGTGGGTGTAGCACTGGTAGCTCTGCTGATCCTGGTTTACAAAGCACATCTGGCTTCCTTGTTCCGGTCGCTATGGGGCAAGCCGGTTCAGCTCACTCCCGCCGCCCAGTTTGCTCTGGTAGCGGCGCTCTTTGTAGCCATTACTACTTTTGCCGTTGTCTATAAGCGTATTCCCATTGATGAGTTTACTGGTATGTTCAAAGGGCGCTATCGCATGTACTCTGCTCTATGGCTGGTAGCGCTTTATCTGGGAGCCATTGCTCTCTATAACTTCAGCTTCTCAAAGCTGGCGGCTATTACAGCCGGCAGTGTAGTCCTGAACCTGGCCTTGCTATATACCAACTTTGGCCCGGCCGTCGAAAACCGCCGCCAGGCCATTGCGTTGGAGTTTAACTCCCGCTACAATGCTGACTGGCTGGGTCTGAAAATGTTCGGCATGGAACAGACGTACTACGAGCAGATCCGCGCCTATTACGGATCCGACGATCCGCTGGCCGAAGGCTGGAACCCACGCCAGGCTGGCGGTACCCTGGCCTGCGACGGATCGTATCCCCTAGATAGTGTCTACGCGCAGGGTGGAGGCATCAACATCTATTCCACCAAAGACTACTTTGATGTAGAAAAAGACTATACAGACGGCGCCTACGTGCTGCTCAAATCCGACCAGCATATCTATGCCTCCCCTCCGGGTCAGGCAGCCCTGCCGATGCGTACCTTTTTCCGAAGGCTCCGGTACTTCAGCCGCGGGTTCAATGCTTCTTTCTTTCAGGCTAGTATCGAGCCCGGTACCTATCAGATCTACCTGCTGGTTCGCCAGAACGGCATCAACAAGATCTACTGTACCGGCCGTACCTGGGTCGAAACCGAATAAGCTACCTAGTTCCGCCGGTGCAGCTCAGTCAGTATCCGCTCCACCTCCTTTCTGATCTCGGACGTAGGACGGGTGTAGTTATTATTCATAAAGCTGAACAGCAGCGTCCGGCCTTTGCGGGTGACCAGGTAGCCGCTCAGGCTGTAGTTATTGCTCAGCGAGCCACTCTTGGCGTAGATAAAGGTTTCTTCTCCCTTAAACATGTTCCGTACGGTACCTGACTTGCCCCCCTGGGCCAGTATAGAAAACAACCGCTCCCTCGGTACCTTCTCATAGATCTTGTCCAGCAACTTTACCATCGTGCGCGGCGTAAACAGGTTGTAGCGCGACAGCCCCGAGCCATCCCGCCATACCGGGCGGTCGGGCAGGTCGGCCAGGTGGTGTTCGATGGCGTGTTCGATGGCCTGCTCTGCATTGAGGGGCAACCCATTGGCTGCCGCGTAGAGCAGCATCAGTTGCTCGGCCAGCATGTTGTCGCTTACCTTCATCATGCGGGCGTAGAGCGAATCCGAGGGAATACTGTACACAGTACTAAGAGGTACATCTTGCAGTGACTCCCGTATGACTTCCACGGGCCGGTTCAGACCATGAGTCAGCAGGTCCGCCGTCAACTGGTGCGACATCTTCACCGGTACATCCTGCTCCAGCCCTACCGGCAGCGCGTACAGCGAGTGACGAAACAGGTTGCGGTCCTCATCGCGTTGTATGCCTTGCACGGCCGGATCGGTTAGTAATGAATCGGCCCAGTAGCGCGGCCCCACGTACAGCAGCCGGGTCGAGTCGCTCACAAAGCGTGCTATGTTGCCGTATACCGGCAGCGGCGACCGCTCGGGCTGGTAGTAGTCGTTGTAGTCACTCCACGCCCAGCCCGGTCCGAAGCGCTCATCCTTGAAGTTAGCAGGCGAGAAGAACAGTCGCTCCGGACGCCCTCGCAGAAAACCATACACCGCACTCCGCGGCAGGTCCGGGTGCAGCAGCGACGGATCGCCCGTTCCCTGAAAGATCAGGCTGTCGCCCCGCACCAGGTACTGCAACCCCGGCAGCGAGTCTCCTAATGCGGATAGTCCGGCGTAGAAGCTGAATAGTTTGGTGTTGGAGGCGGGGGTAAAGTACTTATCGGCCTGGTAGGAGGCCAGTGTCTTTTCCCGGGCGGGATCGTATACCGCTATGCCTACGTGGTGTCCGCTTAGCACCGGTGATTTTTTCAGCTCCCGCTTCACGTAGTGGGTCAACGAGCAGCTGGATAGAGTAAAGACACTTAATACAAAAAGGAGTAAACGCATGTAGGGGTGGTTGATTCGTAATCAGGGAATGGATAAATATAGATAGTAACGTGCTATTGCTGGTTGTAGCATACCAACTATTTCAAACCTGAATCAGGAAACTTGACAATAGAGAGCTTTTTTCCCTTCTTTCCGACTATTCCAATCCAGGTTAATAAAGGTTTTATTCTTCAATGATATATGTAAGCCTGATTCAACGTCCTTGGGTACTGCTGTCTCTTGCCCTCCTCCGCCGGGCGGGCGGCGCCCTCTCAACACCGCTGGCATATTAATGGCCCCGCGCAATTCAGCCGCACACTGGCCATTAATATAGGCGGCTTATGAGAGGGCTGAGAAATTTTGTCATATTTCTGCTGGCGGTGAACTACCGAGCAAACCCTTTAGGTAACCCACCAATGGCTGTTCGTAAATGGTCTAAATCTTGAAATCTTACTACTGCTCAAATCTAAAGGGCGGCCCTGCTTGTTTTACAGCCATTTGTGCGGCTGGCTAAAGCAGGGCTGTAAAATGTAGTGGTGTTGGGGGAGCGGGGCCCGCCCGGCGGAGGAGGGCAGACATTGGCTTAACCCGAACAATTAGGCTTTAAGAGCTTTGTGATAGTATCGATCAAAAACCTACGCTAGCTCTAACACCCACTAATCAACGAATATAGGGAAAGGGTTGGGATATTTGGTTCGACAATTATCCGAAATATAGTCCTGATTTAAGTACTTTGCACCTGGTAACAGCTACTATCCTGCGGCAAGCGCTATGAACGATATACATACCCTCCTTAAGCAATACTGGGGCTACGACCATTTCCGTCCGGTACAGGAAGAGGCGATCCGATCGGTGCTGGAGGGGCACGATGCCCTGGTGCTGCTACCCACCGGCGGGGGTAAATCCGTCTGTTTTCAAGTCCCGGCGCTGGCCCAGGAGGGCATGTGTATAGTGGTCACGCCGCTGATCGCCCTCATGAAAGACCAGGTCGAGCAGCTCCGGCGTCGTAATATACCCGCGGCGGCCATCCACTCCGGCATGAATCGCCACGAGATTGACATTACCCTCGACAACTGCATTCACGGCCAGACCAAGTTTCTCTACGTATCGCCGGAGCGCCTGCGCACTGACATCATGATTGAGCGTACCAAGCAGATGAAGGTCAACCTCCTGGCCATCGACGAAGCCCACTGTATCTCGGCCTGGGGGTATGACTTCCGTCCTTCCTACCTGCTGATCGCGGAGTTCCGCCAACTATTGCCGGGCGTACCCATCATGGCGCTTACGGCTTCGGCCACGGCCGAGGTACAGGCCGATATTCAGGAAAAGCTGGAGATGCGGCAGCCTCAGGTATTCCGCCAGTCATTTGCCCGTGCCAACCTATCCTACTCCGCTTTTCACGAAGAGAGCAAGGACCGTAAGCTGCTCCAGATCCTGCAGAAGGTACCCGGTACGGCCATTGTGTACGTACGCACCCGCAAGCGTACCCAGCAGGTAGCCGGCTGGCTCAACCAGCAGGGTATCCGGGCCGACTTCTACCACGCGGGCCTCTCCTTCCGTGACCGCTCCGACAAGCAAACCGCCTGGCTCCGCAACCGCATCCGGGTCATCGTGGCGACCAACGCCTTTGGTATGGGTATCGACAAGCCTGACGTGCGCAGTGTAATCCACCTCGACCTGCCCGATACCCTCGAGGCTTACTACCAGGAAGCCGGACGGGCCGGACGCGACGGGCGCAAGGCCTACGCCGTGGCCCTGTTTCAGAGCAAAGATGCCGGGGAGATGGAGAAAAACATCGAGCGCCAGTACCCCTCCGCCGAGCTGCTGCGCCGGGTGTACCAGTCGCTGGCCAACTACTTCAAAGTACCCGTAGGTGGGGGCGAGTTCAGTAGCTACGACCTGGATATCCACGAGTTTACCGCTATTTTCGGCTTACCTGTCTCCGACACTCACTTTGCCCTCCGGCTCCTCCAGGACGAAGGCTTTATTCAGCTTAGTGAAGCCTACAACTCCCCGTCGAAGCTGCACTTTCTGGTCGACAACCACCAGCTGTACGACTTTCAGATCCGCTATCCCGACTATGACCAGTTCCTCCGGTTGCTGCTCCGGATGTACGGCGGCGAACTGTTTACGGGCTACGTCAATATAGCCGAGACGGACATTGCGCAGACCTACTACGCCCCGATTCCGGAGGTACAGCAGCGACTGCTTTTCCTGCAGGAGCGCGATATGGTGCATTACGAGAAGCAACGTGATAAGCCTCAGCTTACCTTCCTGACTCCTCGCTACGAGGCCAGTCAGCTGCCCCTGAACCTGTATGAAATTGAGAAGAAAAAGGAGCGGGATCTGAGCAAGGTACAGGCCGTGATCCACTACGTCCAGCACCAGCAGCAGTGCCGTACCCTGCTCCTGCTCGACTACTTCAACGAAGAGGGTGGCGAGCCCTGTGGACTCTGCGATGTCTGCATCCGGAAGCGCAAATCAGAGACCGTTCACGAAACGGATACACAGTTGAGGCAAGATATTGTGTTACACTTACAGCAGCATGGTCCCCTGGCACCGCGCCCGCTGAGTCAGGCTTTTGGTACCATTCCCGAAAAACAACTACTCCATACGGTGCGTTACCTTATCGAGCAGGAGATCATTGTATACGACGAAATCGGAAAATTAGCTTTAAACCCGCGCCAGCCCCCATGACATACCCTTTTTTCAGACTTATTACCCTTTGTCTGCTAGCGATTATCAGCCTTACCACTACCTCTACCCGGGCTCAGCAGGTACCCGGCCTTCACCTAAGCAACTACGGCGGCCTCTACCGCGCTACCTATAACCCCTCTACGCTCGGAGGCTCACGCTACCGCTGGCAGGTCAACTTCACGACCCTGGGCAGCACCATCAACAACCGCTACTTTATCTTTCTGGGCCGCAACTCGCTGTTTTACCCCCTGCTGGCTCCTCACTCAACCGACGAGCTCTACGGCCGCTCGCGTACCATGGGCTCCGTTACGCAGCAGGACCCCGTCCACCTCGTCACCGATATCCGCTGGCCCTCGGCCATGGTCTCTATCGGCAAGCGCCACGGTGTAGCCTTCCAGCTTCGTTCGCGGGGCTACGTACAGGGGCAGAATATTCCCGAGGGTGTTCGTACCCTGTACTTCCGCCGCCTCGATACCCCCGCTACGCCCGTACAGGAAGGAGAGTGGGGAGACTTTAAGCTCCTGCAGCAGAGCTTCTCCGAAGCCAGCTTCTCTTACGGGCTCCTGATGCTGGACCTGCCCTCGCACAAACTCCGTGTAGGAGGTACCGCCAAAAAGATATTCGGAGCCCGGGCTGCCTACCTGCGCGGCTCCGTTGATAGTTATGAGATTCAGGCCACAGGCAGCGCCGAGAATGAAAAAGAACTGGCCCTGAACGGTTTCACCTACGAGAGCGGGTACAGCCAGCCCAACCAGCCGATGCGGCTCAGCAACCTGTTTGATGCCAGCCAGTACGCGCAGGGCTGGGGGTATGACCTGGGTGCCAGCTACGAACTGGGCTCCTACTGGGCCAACCGGGGCAATAACAAGAAAAGGACCGAAAAATTCACCGACGGCCGCCCCGGCTACATCATCCGGCTGTCAGCCTCGCTGACCGACCTCGGCTCCATCCGGTACCGGACCGCCAACAGTCAGGTCATCAGCGGGCAGCAAAGCCGGTCCGTAATCGGACAGGCGGCGCTGGAAACCATCGCCGACCGGGGGCCGGAGGGCTTTGCGGAGCTATTCCCGGCTCAGTCTACTACGGAGCTGTCGGATCGGGTTGCACTTCCCGCGGCCGCGCACCTTGAGGCCGATGTACAGCTCCTTAAGGCTTTCTTTATTAATATCGCCCGTACCCGCCACTACGGCCAGCCGGATTCGCCCCTGGCGGTAGTTCAGCCTAACGTCATGACCATCACGCCCCGCTTCGAGGGTGAAGATGCCGACTTTGCTTTTCCGATATCGTTCATCGAGGGCAACGGGAAGGCCTCCATCGGCTTCCTGGCCCGCTTTGGTCCTGCTCATATCGGATTCAGCAACCTCAACGGCCTCATGGGGAAGGGGGCCACCCGGGGTTCCTTCGCCTACCTGGGCCTCTCCGCCTGGACCTTTAAGAAACAGTGAGAAGAATTCTGAATTCTTAATTGTGAATTAGGAATGAGGGAGGGGCAGTACTTTTATAAACATCTGCCAGGCTGAGCGTAGCGGCGGCCGCTCCGGTTGAAGCCCGAGCTTCGTCTACGCTCAGCCTGACAATACCTATCCTGACAATACTAAGATTTACGCCCCCACTTCCCTATCTGTACTGTAGGTTCCGCAGAGGTTGCCCGGTAATTTCTTTCCACTTATAGACTCTAAACCTTCAGAAGTTAGCTCCTTCTACGGCCGCTTATTAACCGCTGGTCATTGAATAGTATGCATTGGTCCTAGATCGTTGCTAAATTGATCCCATTATTTGTCGGCTTCAACCCCAATTAATGGCATTTCATCTTTTTTTAGTTTTTCCATGCAACCTTTCTTTTCAAATTTGTATCCATAGATCAGTGAGGCACCTTTGCATCCATTAGCCAATTGATAGTAGTTGGGCAAACAGCTTGAACGCCAACAGCATGTACCCATTCTCAAAAAAAGAGAGTTTTAATAAATTTTAACAAAAAACAAGGTACTATGTGTTGCATAGTACTATACAAAAGCCTACCTTTGTAGAGTAGATAGTTGGTTGAGGAGCCCGTAGGTCAAAAACATCAAAAACCAAAGAGCCGAAGCAGCATGCTGACCGCTTAAAATCCTTTGAATAGCCATGAAAACGTTGAAACTACTGACCGTGTTGTTGTTGATTAGCCTTCAGGTGAGCGCTACCGGGTACTCTCACAATATGTTTGTAGCCCAGAAGATGCTGAAGGCTAAGAAGGAGGTTCGTAAAGCCGCTCCCAAAACCCGGGAAATATCCCAGGCGTCAGTCAATGTAACACCGACCACCGTTACATCAACCCGTGCGACACCATCCGGTGGGGCAGTAGTAAAAGCCACTCCCAGCACCAGCCCTGCTTCCGACGATCAGGATGAAGTAACTACGTCAAACCTGACTCCGGCCGCTTTTACCCAGCACCTGGCCCGTTGGATCGTAGGCTTTGTGTGCTGCGAAAGGAGTAACGATGACGAAAAGGCCAGCGGTGAGTCCGACGAGGAGCCTTCGCTGGGCAGTCATCTGGTGACGCTGGTAAAGCATGTTGTTTTTTCACTAGTATAGTTTTCCAGCTTCGGGTGATGACCCGAAAGCAAAGAATAGATAAGTCGAATGAGCAGCTACAACCCCGGTTGTAGCTGCTTTTTTGTTGAATTCCCCAACGTACAATATTTTCCCCAGCCCTTGTAGCTATTCCCCGCCCCCATAGGCCGCTGGTAGCCTCCAAATGGTCTTTTTCCTCTATGTGCAGCAGCAGGTCTGGTTTTTTAAATCTCTCTCCTCACCAACCTGAATGTCTCAACCTACCAAACGTAAAACAAAATGAAAAGAGAAGTTATACCCTGTGTGGAAGCATGCCTGGCCTGCTACACTGCCTGTCTGGATTGTGCGAACGAAGGCATCAAAATGGCTAGCGAAGCCATGATCAACTGCATCCAGACTTGCCTGGACTGCGCCGAAATGTGTAACCTGTGCGCCCGCTTTTCAGCCACTGATTCCGACTACCTACGCAAAGTATGTACACTCTGCGCCGACCTCTGCCACGCCTGTGCGGCCGAATGCGAAAAATTTGACGAAGCTTTCTGCCAGACCTGCGCCGAAGCCTGCCGTACCTGTGCCGCTGAGTGCGAAGCCATGAACGAGGTGATGGTATTTTGAGGCTCTGATAAAGCTATAGGCTATATGCTTTAGGCCGTAAGCTTACTGATACTACGACTACTATACACACTTCCCCATATATACACCTATATCACTTGTATGAAGCCTGCATTTGCCCCAAGGCCCGGCCTCCAGCGCCGGGCAGGCCCTTACACCCCAATACGCACCCAATCCCGCTGCCTCCCTTCCACAAGCTGATCTGGTACCGCAAGTACAAGTCCACCCCAATAAGTACCTCCCCATTTTCCTCCTACCAGAGGTGATACCCAGGGCATCCCTATTCAACACTACTTGAAGCCTCTATTCATCCCTCTTTCAACACTTTCCTCCCTTCGTACCTTTCCTCCTTATTAGCTCATTCGCTAACTGGTCACTGAAACTGGTCATTGGTCACTGACGGTCCGCTACGGTCATTCATTCTCTCAATCACTCATTCACACATTCACAATTGACTACTGTCTCTCAAACTCCATCCGTTCTCCCTGCTTAGCCTCGTGGAATACCCCCTCTTCGTAGGCCAGGTGGCCCGACACAAAGGTATGGGTAATGCGGGAGCCGAAGGTAGTACCTTCCAGAGGGGACCAGCCACACTGGTAGTGGACCGATCCCTGTGTTACCTCCGTTTGCCGATCCAGATCTACCAGTACCAGGTCCGCCCAGTAGCCTTCCCGCACGTAGCCCCGCTCCCGGATCTGGAAGCAGTCCGCTACGGCATGGCACATTTTATCTACTACCCGCTCCAGTGAGATCTTTCCCTGCCGGTGGAACTCCAGCATCACATGCAGCGAGTGCTGCACCAGCGGTAGCCCCGAAGGAGCCTGCCAGTAAGGCTGTCCCTTTTCGTCCAGCGTATGCGGCGCGTGGTCCGTGGCGATGACGTCGATGCGGTCGTCGAGCAGGGCCTGGAAGATCTGCTCCTTGTGGTGCGGCGCCTTAATGGCCGGATTACACTTGATGCGGTTGCCCAGCCTCCGGTAGTCCTCCGCGTCAAACCACAGGTGGTGTACACAGGCCTCCGCCGTCACCAGCTTGGGGGTACCATCCGCCCTTAGGATCTTCCCGTTAGTGCGGGTACCGGGTTCAAACAGGGCCGTTTCCTCTCCTGTCGATATGTGCAGGATGTGCAGGCGCGTACCGTGCCGGTGCGCCAGGTCCGAGGCAAACTGCGACGACTTCAGGCAGGCTTCCTCATTGCGTACTATAGCATGAATATCGTAAGGTACCTGGTCACCGTACAGGTCTTTGTAGTACTCCATGCGCTGCCGCACGGTTGGCTCATCCTCGCAGTGGGTGGCGATGATACAGGGCGCTCCCGCAAACAGCCGCTCCAGTACCTGCGGCGCATCCACCAGCATATTCCCCGTCGAAGAGCCCATGAATATCTTGATCCCGCACACCCGTCTCGGGTCCGTACGCATTACCTCGTCGTAGTTGTCATTGGAGGCTCCCATAAAAAAGGAGTAGTTGGCCAGCGACGTCCGGGCCGCGATCTGGTACTTATCTTCCAGCAGGGCCTGCGTGAGCGCGTTCGGTACCGTATTGGGCATTTCCATAAACGAGGTCACCCCACCCGCCACGGCCGCCCTCGCTTCCGACCCGATGGTCGCCTTGTGCGTGAGGCCCGGCTCCCGGAAGTGTACCTGGTCGTCTATGATCCCCGGCAGCAGGTACTTCCCTGCCGCATCCAGGACCCGGTCCGCCGTTTCGCGCTGCAGGTCTTTTCCTATCTTTTCGATGCGTCCGTTCCGGACCAGTACATCCGTTTCCTGTATCATGCCTTCGTTAACAAGCCGGGCGTTGAGTATAAGTAGGCTGGAGGCGGTATTTGAGCTCATGAGTATGTGAGTATGTAGTTTATGAGTAGCTGTGACTTATTGAGTTGTAGAACCGCGCGGCGGCCCGGCACAGAGTAAAGGAGCGGTACGCCGCCCGGTTTTGCACAGAGTGTCACGGAGTCAACTCCTCCGTATATCGATGACATCTCCCACAAAAGTACACTATTTCATTTTCCAAGACCAAAGTCTTTACCACCTTCCCCATTCACCCTTTCACCCTTTCACTCTTTCGCTCTTTCACCCTTTCGCTCTTTGCCTCCGGCACACTTTTAGTAAGACCTACTCAGTAGTATGGCTGATGAGAGACGGGAGAGGCGACAGAAAAGGCTGTATTCTTTAACAAGCTAACACCTAATCACTAACAGCTAATAACCTACAGATGAAAACGCTCGGAATCATTCTCGCGATAGTAGGACTGGCGATGCTGCTCTTTGGCGGCTTCAGCTACCAGACCGAAGAAAAAGTGGCCGATATCGGCCCCATCGAAATCAACGCCGACAAGACCAAAGAGGTAGCCTGGCCTACCTACGCCGGTGTTATCGTCCTCATCGCCGGCATCGGCCTGGTCGTGCTGGACCGGAAAAAATAATTTCTTCAGTGACCAATGTCCAGTGACCAATGATTGATGATGAATGACCTCAGCGGCTGCCGTCAATGAGCAGTGACTAAAAACTTTATAAAGGAGCTTTGACAGGTAAGGGGATTCGGAAGAGAAGGCGTTATTTCCGCCCCTTACCGAGTCCCTTCACCTTTTCCGCTCTTGTAGAGATCTGGAAATTTCATCCCCAAATAACATAACTTCCCACTATTAGTCACTGGACACTGCCGGACCACCGAAGCAGCTGCGGTCACTGGTCATTGGTCACTGTACACTGGACACTGCATAATTGGTCACTGGTAACTGGTAACTGGTCATTGAATTTCATTAGCTTTGTAGCCTGAACCGTAGCCCTCCCAAGATCTTTATGTTTAGCTGGTTGTTTGAGAAGAAGAAGAAGAGTCTGGACCTGTCACGCATCCGTACCGATATTCACTCGCACCTGATCCCTGGTATTGACGATGGCGTACAGACCCTGGAGGAGTCAGTCCACATGATCCGCCGCCTGCAGGAGTACGGCTACCAGCGCGTCTTCACCACCCCCCACGTCATCTGGGACTGCTACAAGAATACCCCCGAAATCATACTGGGTGGCCTCGCCCAGGTACAGGCGGCCTGTAAGGAAGCCGGTCTGACCGTAGAGGTAGGAGCCGCCGCCGAGTACTTCATCGATGAGCATTTTATAGAGATGCTGGAAGGCAAGCAGCCCCTGCTGACCCTGCCCGGCAACCGGCTGCTCGTGGAGCTCCCCTACTCGAGCCCCCTTATGAATGTTTCCGAAACCCTGTTCTCCATCATTCAGCACGGTTACCGCCCCGTCCTGGCCCATCCCGAGCGGTACACCTACTTCTATAGCGATCCCAGCATCTACCGCAAGCTCAGCAACCAGGGCTGTGAGCTACAGGTCAACCTGCTGTCGCTGACCAGCCACTACGGCGAAGGCATCCAGCGCATGGCCGAGTGGCTGCTGCGCGAAGGCCTCATCACCTTCCTCGGCACCGACGCCCACAAGATCCAGCACCTCGACCTGGCCCGCCGCCTCATGAATTCCTCCTGGCTGGAAAACTACCCCTTTAAGAATGACCAATTAGTACAGTGACCGGGCGGCGTTCCGCCAATGTTCAGTGACCAATGAAGGAATTTTGAATGATAGAATGAGTAGTGGCTCCTCCGGCGAACCGTCAGTGACCGCCCGGCCGCCAGTGTCCAATGATTAATCAAATAGTAGCTGGTAGGTGTATCGGGTATGAAGGTGCGGCCGTCGCACGGCGGCCGTCGCACGGCGGCCGTCGCACGGTGTGGAGTTGATGTATAAAGAGAACTCTACTGCAAGACCTCGGTGGAACTCCGTGCTTACCTCCGATAACTCTGTGGTTAATCTTTTCCCCTCATTCCTAATTCAAAAGTCATAATTCAGAATTATAAGTCCTCCTCTCCTCCCCCCTCCTGCCTTGTCACCATTGGTCACTGATGGTCCGCCGATGTGGTCACTGGTCACTGGTAATTGGTCATTGCTAAATAGGTCACTGATCATTGTTTCCTGATAACTAAATGGAAATCTGTTGCATTTTTTAAAGAATATCGGCTATTACAAAACCGTTCGTGAAACGGCTGGGCGAACTATGGGGCGGTTTTCCTAACTTGCAATGGTGTAATGGAGTACAACCCAAACCACCCTCCCGCCTGGTTACATAGCCGGAAGTGGTTTGGCCATTTTTTTAATTAAAAAATTAGTACGCTTTGAATTTTTGGCAAGGTTGTTGCGGATGACCCAATATCCCCGAAGCGCCCGGCGCGTAAGAAGGGGCAAGTACCTGAACGAGAATATCCCTGTTACCAAATACTATTTACGTAAACCACCCTCATGAAATTCAAGTACCTTTCTCTAGTTCGTTTGGCTGCCTGCGCAGTAGTGGCACTTACCCTCAGCCTTACCGGCTGCGTATCCCCCAAAACCATCGTATACTTTCAAGGCGAAGAGCTCCGCTACACGTCCGATAGCATCACCCAGAGCTACGTACCCACTTTCCAGCCCAACGACCTGCTCTCCATTGTGGTAGGGAGCTTGAGCGCCGAGTCCAACGAGATCTTCAACATGCCCAACCAGTTTACCGTAGCCGGTATGAACTACACGGCTGGCGGCGGGGGTATGCGCGGACAATCGGTGGGCTACCTGGTGGACCACGAGGGAAACATCGAAATGCCCCTGGCCGGTAAGATCAACATCCTGGGTCTGCAGCCGCAGGCCGCCTCCGAAAAGATCCGCAAGCACCTGCTCAACTACCTGCGCGAACCCACCGTCAGCATCCGTACCCTCAACTTTAAGGTCTCCGTGCTGGGCGAGGCCAACCGTCCGGCCGTGTACGTCATCCCCGACGAGAAGATCACCCTGCCCGAGGTACTGAGCCTCGCCGGTGACCTTACCATCTACGGCCGGCGCGATAATATCCTCATCGTCCGCGAGGAAGACGGCAAGCGGGAGTACGCCCGCGTCGATCTGACCTCCCGCGATATATTCCGCTCGCCCTACTACTACCTGCACAAGAACGACGTGATCTACATCGAGCCCGTGAAGGCCCGCCTGACCTCCACCGACCGTACCATGCAGGTACTGCCCCTGGTACTCAGCACCATCACTACCGTTACCGTGCTGATTTTCAACTTTGTACGACTGTAAGCAGAGAGAGGCCTGGGGCCCCGGCCCCGGCCCCAGCCATGACCGTTAGATAAATAGTTGTATTTTCCCAATAAGCCAAAACCTTACGAGGCTACCTTTGTTACCATGACTGATCGTAAACACGTGGCTGTACCTGTAGAGTACGCCGACCCCGAAGAGCAGGACTTCAACCTGCAGGAGTACCTCCGCCGTTACCTGCGTTACTGGTACCTGTTCCCCCTGTTCGTGGGCCTTACGCTCACCGCCGCCTTCTTCTACCTGCAGATCGCCCAGCCGGTCTACCAGTCTACCGCTACCCTCCTTATCAAGGATGAGAAGAAGGGCGTTGGCGGCTCCACCACTGATATGCTTGAGGAGCTCACCCAGTTCAGCGGCAACAAGCTGGTTGAGAACGAAATGGAGATCCTGCAGTCCTATACGCTCATGAGCCAGGTCATCGACGAGCTGGGCCTGCAGGTAGGTTACGAGACCCGCGACGGCCTCGGCACCCGCGACCTCTACAAGCAGAGCCCCGTCCTCATTGAGCCCAAGGTACTCACCGAACACGCCTACCAGGAACCCCTGATTATCCACCTCGAGGAAGGCAACCAATTCCGCCTCAACAGTGAGAGCGAGCTGCGCACCTTTGGCCGGACCTTCCGCAACGAATGGGGCGAATTCAAGGTCCTCAAGGGCGTAACCGGCTCCGTTGTGACCGAGGTCAAGGTAGTCTTCCGGGATCCTGTCCGCCTGACCGAGGATATCCTTGGGCGCATGGCCATTACCCAGCCTAACGTCAAGAGCACCGTACTGAGCCTCTCCTACGACGATGTATCCGTGCAGCGGGGTAAGGACGTGCTCAACAAGCTGCTGGACGTGTACATCCAGTCATCCCTCAACGACAAGAACCGCGAAGCCTCCAATACCCTCAAGTTCATCGAAGACCGCCTCGGCCTCATCACGGGCGAGCTGGGCGACGTGGAGCGCGACGTAGAGTCGTACAAGCGAAATCAGGGCCTGACCGACATCAGCGCCGAGTCCCAGATCTTTCTGGATAATATCAAGGAAAACGACACCAAGCTCAACGAGGTCAACGTCCAGCTCCGCATCCTGGAGAGCGTCGAAAGCTACGTCCAGAGCGACAACGACGCCGTGGCCCCCGCTACCTACATGATCAACGACCCCGTCCTGGTGTCGCTGCTCACCCGCTTCAACGAGCTGGCCATCCAGCGCGAGCGCTACGCCCGCACTACCGCGGCCAACAACCCCCTGCTCGAGACCGTCAATACCCAGCTGGCCAATACCCGCCAGGCCATCCGCGAAAACGTGCAAAACCTCAAGCGCGGCCTCGACCTGAGCCGCCAGAACCTCGAGTCGGTGAATAACCGCTTCTCAGCCGGGTTGCGCAGCATTCCCCAGAAGGAGCGTGAGTACGTAGGCATCAAGCGCCAGCAGACCATTAAGGAGGGCCTGTACCTCTACCTCCTGCAAAAGCGGGAAGAAACCGCCCTGGCCTACGCCTCTACCGTGACCGACAGCCGCCTGGTGGATGCGCCCAAGGCTTCCTTTCACCCTATCAAACCTAAGAAGTCCATTATCTGGTTAGGTGCCTTTGGCGCGGGGATTGCTATCCCGCTGATGCTGATCAACCTGCTGTTTATGCTCAACAACACCATCCAGACCCGCGACGACATCGAGCAGATCGCCCGTGTCTCCATTCTGGGTGAGGTGGGGACGCTCAAAAAAGAAACCAGCCCCGATTCCATCATCAAAATGACCTCCCGCTCGGCCGTGGCCGAGCAGTTCCGGGCCCTGCGTACCAACTTGCAGTACCTGGGCGACGGCAGTTGCCGCACCATCATGCTCACCTCCTCCATAGGGGGCGAGGGCAAGAGCTTCGTCAGCATCAACCTGGCCGCCAGCCTGGCCTACGCCGATAAGCGCGTGATCCTGCTCGGTATGGACCTGCGCAAGCCTTCCCTGCAGGAGCGCCTGCGGGTACCCAACGACCGGGGCGTCACCAACTACCTCATCGGGCAGAGCCGCCTCTCCGACGTCATCCAGCCCACGGGCGTACACCCCCGCTTTGACGTCATTACCAGCGGCCCTATTCCACCCAACCCGTCGGAGCTGCTGAGCAACGGCCGCCTGCCCCAGCTCCTGGCCGAGCTGCGCGAGCAGTACGATTACATCCTCATCGACTGCCCGCCCTTCGGCCTCGTGACCGACGCCGCCCTCATCGCCGAGCATGCCGAGGCTACCCTCTACCTGGTGCGCTTCAACTATACCCTGCGCGACCACCTGCGCCACATTGGCGAATTGAGCCGTACCAAGCGCTTCCATAACCTCAGCGTTATTTTCAACGGCGTCAACTACGGTGCGGGCTACGGCTACGGCTACGGCTACGGCGGATATGGCTACGGCTACTACGACGGCGAGGAGAGCCAGGTGCGCACCTGGCAGCACCGCCTCAAGCGCATGGTGGCTAAGAATTAACCAACCAAGACTCTACCTATACACACGTTCCTATCCTACTGCTTAACAATGGGTTAACAGTAGGATAGGAATATAAAAAGAAAGGTTTTGAACTATTGTGGAACTTACTAAACAGCCTTTTTATTTCCCCGGCTTTTGGTAATTTGGACATGCGAAGCAGATAACAGTTCTCTTGAACCAAAGCTATATAACCTAACTCTCCCCTATATCCTCTATCTGATGTCAAAAGTGTACCACGTGATCCTCTCCGGAGGAGTGGGCAGCCGTTTGTGGCCTGTTTCCCGCAAGTCCCAGCCTAAGCAGTACATTCCCCTCTTCGGGCAGAGGTCACTGTTCCAGCTTACGGCCGAGCGTAATAGGTCTCTCGCGGACCACATCATAGTCGTGGGCAATAAAGATAACTATTTGCTTTCACAGGCTGACCTGACCCGGGCGGGCGTAGCCGATTGTATAGAGATCATCGAAGCCGCTCCCCGCAATACCGCCGCCGCCATCGCGTTCAGCGCCTTCGCGGCTGCTCCTGATGATATTCTACTAATTACTCCATCCGACCACATTATTACGGGAGTCGAAGAATACGCACAGGCGGTTGGGGAAGCCATAGCGCTAGCCCGCGCCGGTTATATCGTCACCTTCGGCATCTTGCCTACTAAGCCCGAAACCGGCTACGGCTATATCGAGTACCAGGGACAGGATGTCCTTTCCTTCCGGGAAAAACCTGATGCCCGTACCGCCCAATCGTTCCTCGATAGCGGCAGCTTCCTCTGGAACAGCGGTATGTTCTGCTTCCAGGCTAGCACATTCTTGAATGAGCTTAAGAAACATGAACCTGCTATTTACGAAGCCGCCCTCCGCACCTGGAAAAGCCGTAATAATGCATTCCTGCCCGAAGCCGAAACAATGGAGATTCATTCCCTCAGCGTAGACTATGCGGTGATGGAGCGTTCCGACAGGATCAAGGTAGTGGAAGCCCGCTTTGGCTGGTCCGACCTTGGTTCTTTTGAATCCATCTGGGAGTACCTGCACGAGCAGGGCGAACAGCAGCATTTCATTAAGAACAACCTGGTGCTGGGTTGCAACAAGCACGTCGAGTTCCTGGGAGTCGACAGCCTCGTCCTAGTCGAAACGCCCGACGCCATCCTGGTACTATCCAAAGAGGCCTCGCAGGACGTCAAAAAGATCTACGAACGCCTCGAAAAAGAACAACCCGAACTAGTCAACTAATATAGCCTCATGATCAGGGCGAAATCTAAGATTAAGCACTGGACATTGGTCATTAAGAATTAAAAGATTGGTCACTGGTCACTGGTAATTGGTAATTAATAATGGAAAAGAAAAGCAAAATATACGTAGCAGGCCACCGCGGTATGGTAGGCTCTGCCCTGGTAAGAGCCTTGGAAAAGCAGGGTTTTACCAACCTCGTCACCCGCACCTCTTCTGAGCTGGATCTTCGGGATCAGCAGGCCGTTGCCCGGTTCTTCGCCGAGGAACAACCGGATTATGTGTTCTTGGCTGCCGCCAAAGTAGGGGGTATCCTCGCCAATAACACCTACCGGGCCGAGTTCCTCTACGACAACCTCATGATGGAGGCTAACGTCATCCACCAAGCGTACGTTCAGGGCGTGAAAAAGCTGCTATTTCTGGGTTCTTCCTGCATCTACCCCAAGCTGGCCCCCCAACCCCTGCGAGAAGACGCATTACTAACTGGCCTGCTCGAGCCCACCAATGAGCCCTACGCTATTGCCAAGATCGCCGGCATCAAACTCTGCGAAGCCTACCGCGACCAGTACGGCTGCAACTTCATCAGCGTCATGCCCACCAACCTCTACGGCTACGGAGACAACTACGACCTCCAGGGCTCCCACGTCCTGCCCGCCCTCATCCGCAAATTTCACGAGGCCAAAGTAGAAGGCAAGCCCCAGGTAGAAGTATGGGGTACCGGCAGCCCGAAACGTGAGTTCCTCTTTGCCGACGACCTGGCCGATGCTTGCCTCCACCTGATGGAAAATTACAATGAACGGGAGCTGGTCAACATCGGCAGCGGCGAAGACCTCAGCATCCGGGAGTTGGTCTCACTGGTAGCTACTGTCATAGGGTATGAAGGCGAGGTAAAATGGAATACAGATAAGCCGGATGGTACTCCCCGCAAGCTCATGGATGTTTCCAAACTGCATGGGCTAGGCTGGAAGCATACCATCGAGCTCCCCGAAGGAATTCAGCTCGCTTACCAGGACTTCTTGCAGCACTACGAGCAGTACGCGCTTTGAACTATTAGTTGTTAGGCGTTAGCTATTAGCTCAAAGAAGTATAGTAGATATCTGAACGAATTGAAGATAATAACAAAGAAAAAAATACAATATCATGAATAACCTCTCTTCTATTCCCACCAATAACAAAGTAGCCCTTATTACGGGTGTAACCGGCCAGGATGGTGCTTATCTGAGCGAGTTGCTACTCAGCAAAGGCTATACGGTTCACGGCATTAAGCGGCGTAGTTCCCTGTTTAACACCGACAGAATAGACCACCTCTACCAGGATCCCCACGTAGAAGATCCCCGCTTCATCCTCCACTACGGCGACCTGACCGATTCGATGAACCTCACCCGCATTATCCAGGAGGTGCAGCCCGATGAGATCTACAACCTGGCCGCCATGAGCCACGTAAAGGTAAGCTTTGATGAACCTGAATATACCGCCAATGCTGATGGTATCGGTACCTTACGTATCCTGGAGGCAGTTCGTGTATTAGGACTCACCAAAAAGACCCGCATCTACCAGGCATCTACTTCCGAGCTATACGGACTGGTGCAGGCCGTGCCGCAGTCAGAGACTACCCCCTTCTACCCCCGCTCCCCTTACGCCGTAGCCAAGCTGTACGCCTACTGGATCACGGTCAACTACCGCGAGGCCTACAACATGTACGCCTGCAACGGTATCCTGTTCAACCACGAGTCGCCCTTGCGCGGTGAGACCTTCGTAACCCGCAAGATTACTCGGGCAGCCGCTAAAATTGTCCTGGGCCTGCAGGATTGCCTATACATGGGTAACATTGACGCCCAGCGGGACTGGGGACATGCCAAAGACTACGTAGAAGCCATGTACCTGATTCTGCAGCAGGAGCAGCCGGAAGACTTTGTCATTGCGACCGGTGTGACTACCAGGGTACGGGAGTTTATCCGTCAGACCTTCGCTTTCTTGGGAGTAATTGTAGAGTTTACCGGAGAGGCTGAAAATGAAGTAGGCACCATAGTAGCCGTAGATAATAATCGGCAGGAGGAGTTAGGTATTACTTGCGGCCCCTATCTGGCAGAAGGAACAGTGGTATTGCGTATAGATCCGCGTTACTATCGTCACACAGAGGTAGAGTTGCTGATCGGTGACCCAAAAAAGTCGCAGAAAAAGCTGGGATGGAAGCCAAAGTTTACGCTGGATATGTTGATAGAGGATATGGCACTAGCCGATTTACGTCTCTTTCAAAAGGATAAGCTTCTGTTAAATGAAGGCTTCAATGTTTTGAATCATTTCGAGTAATATATATTTTCACTACATCGATATTATTTTTTTTCGATGTAGTGAAAATTAAACGCTAATTAGATTAAATGATTCTAAATGAGAAGGAATAATTCTATTACTAAATATGTTAGCAAAGGCATATAATCTAAATAGATTCTCAAATCTTTTTAAGGCGCTTTCAATAACAGCTACTACACAGATAACCATACAACTAATCAGCTTAACAAGTGGTATTATGGTTATTAGAAGCCTTTCCATAACAGAATATGCACTGTACACATTAGCTAATAATATGCTAGGGGCTATGAATATTCTTTCAAATGGTGGTATAGTTTCTGGTGTTATATCGGAAGGCGGAAAAGTGTGGGACGATAGAAATAAACTTGGCGCTGTAGTAGCTACTGGCTTAGATTTAAGAAAAAGATTCGCTATAATCAGCATAATAATAATAGAAGCAATCCTGCTATATCTACTAAAAAAAAATGAGGCAACTTGGCTAGAATCAATTCTTATTTGCTTGTCATTGATGCCAGCTTACATTTCAAATCTATCAGGTTCAATGTACGAAATTGCTCCAAAACTTAACCAAGACCTATATCCATTACAAAAAAATCAATTGATCGCGAATATCGGAAGATTGTTGATGCTAACTATTAGTATAACATTTTTTCCATTCACCGCAATTGCATTATTATCAGATGGGATACCAAAGATTATAACAAATATTAGATTAAAAGCTATTTCTGAAAAATTCGCTAATGTATATAATAATAAAGATAAAGAAATCAAAAGACGAATACTCTCAAACGTAAAGAGAGTTCTACCAAGCGATATTTATAATATATTTTCAGCACAGATAACAGTTTGGATCCTTACTATCTTTGGAAGCACATCAGCTATTGCACAAGTTGGTGCACTTTATAGGATAGCCTCAGTACTAACTCTATTCAATGTAGTTTTTAACACAATTATAATCCCAAGATATTCAAGATTGAAGGAAGACAAAACCATATTAATTGAAAAGTTACTAAATATTATATTTGTACTTTTAATAGTATGCTCAACATTGATATTTATTATATATCTATTTTCTAAACAAGTAACATGGATACTCGGGAACAATTACAAAGGTTTAGAAACTGAGATAACATTAGTTATGATATTATTTAGTATAAATTTTTTTTCAAACAGTGTAAATACGTTATGTATAAGTAGAAGCTGGGCTATAAATCCATTATTAATAATAATCATAAATATTATTTCAATATTGATAGGCATTTATATATTTAATCCTTCAACATTATACCAAACGTTAATCTTCAATATATTTGTATCTTCTGTGATGGCCTTGATAAACATTCTATTTGCATTTAGAAGAGTATACATATTATAGTCAATAAAAAGGTAAAGCATGGCAGGTTTCAAATATCTTTGGAATAATAGGGTAAGACTACCATTTGGAAGTTTTGCTTTTTTTAAAACTTGGGCAAAAAGAATTTTATTAATTAGGTCTACAACGAAAAGGAATATTAGAAGAGCATATCTTAATACCCAAGGAGCTAATATACACGAATGTGCAGAGATAAGTGATACTATTATAAATGGGAGAAAATCAAATTTAACAGTCGGTGCGTTTACATTCATAGGCAAAGCTAATTTAGCCTTACATGATAGAATAGTTATAGGAGAAAGAGTTTGTATAAATGACGGAGTACATTTACTTACAGCTTCACATGATGTAAATGATCCACAATGGCAACATGTAAAAGCACCAATTATTATAGATGACTTTGCATGGATATGCACTTCTGCAATTATACTATCCGGAGTTCATATAGGTAAAGGTGCTGTTGTTGGTGCAGGTGCTATTGTAAGCAAAGATGTTAAAGACTGGGAAATAGTGGTAGGAAACCCTGCGAAAGCGATAACAAAAAAAAGGAATAGTAATTTAAAATATAATCCTTGTGGCTTTTTAGCTGCGAATAAAGCATGGCTTGAGGGCTAAAGCACCTTTAAAATTAAAATAATGAAAGTTATTGTTGCACATCCAACAGCAAATTCGAATGTTAGAGCATCCATAAAAGGATTTGCAGAGAAAAATATTTTACAAAATTTTTATACTAGTATAGCTGTTTTCGAAGGCAGTACATTAGAAAGCTTTAGCAAAATAAAATATTTCAATGAATTAAAGCGTAGAGAATTTGACAATAGCTTAAAACCTTATGTAAAGCAAAGACCTTGGACTGAATTGGGTAGACAACTATCAAAAAAATTTAATTTCCCTTCTCTTACTCTGCACGAACAAGGGAAATTTTGTACGGATGCTGTTTATAGAGATATGGACAGCTATTTATCAAACGAGTTGAATAAAGTAAATGTAGAAGATACAAGAGCTGTATATCTATATGAGGATGGAGCATTAAGCACTTTTTTAAGATCCAAAGACATTGGGTTGAAATGCATATTTGACGCACCACTAGGCTATTGGCGATCTGCAAGAAGATTGTTAGCTTCGGAAGTTACAAATAGGCCTGAATGGGTTTCAACTTTAACTGGATTTAAGGACTCAACAGCTAAATTAAAGAGGAAAGATCTCGAACTTAGCTTAGCAGATCACATTATAGTTGCTAGTAGTTTTACGAAAGAGACACTTAAAGAATTTCCTGGACAACTTTCACCTATTTCAGTAATTCCATACGGTTTCCCACCTATTAATAAAAGTAAAATCTATAAAAATTTAATTAATAGACCTTTAAATATTTTATTTGTAGGAGGCTTATCTCAAAGAAAAGGTATAGCAAATTTATTTGAGGCTGTAGGCTACTTTGGAGACAAAGTGAATTTAACTGTTGTGGGAGGCAAACCTGTTAATGATTGCAATGCTTTGAACGATGCTTTATCTAAACACAAATGGATCCCAAGTATAGCTCATCATGAAGTTTTAGATTTAATGAGAGAACATGATGTTTTTATATTTCCATCATTGTTCGAAGGCTTTGGATTAGTTATAACCGAATCAATGTCGCAAGGTACACCAGTTATAACAACGGAAAGAACTGCTGGACCAGATATCATAAATAATAATGAGAGTGGATGGATTGTTGAAGCTGGATCTACAACTAGTCTTATAACTGCTATTGATGAAATCCTATCTAATCCAAACATTTTAAAAAGGGTAGGAATGGCAGCAATGGAAAAAGCTTATTCAAGACCATGGCATATGTATGGCGACGAACTTGCAGATAAAGTCTTCGAACTAATCAAAGATTAAGTTAATCCATAATAGATATGATACATAGTAAAAGTTCACAAATGATAACCGACGTTGATGGATTTGAAATGGAAATCCATCAACGTCGTTCTAAAGACAAAACAAAATATATCAAAAGAGCTATATGGCTATATTTCTATCTAATAATATTTGAAGGAGCTTTAAGAAAGTGGTTGCTTCCAAGTTTAGCCTCACCTTTATTAATAATTAGAGATCCAGTTGCTCTATATATGATATTAGCATGTTATCATCAAAGAATAATATTCACAAGATGGTATGTAGTAGCAATGTGGTTTATTATGCTTATTTCTTTCTTCTATACTATACTCATAGGACATGGTAATCTTACAGTTGCGCTTTATGGACTACGTATTTTCGCACTTCACTTTCCACTTATATTTATAATTGGAAAAGTGTTTTCTAAAGAGGATGTAGTAAAGGTAGGCAACTTCCTATTATGGATTTCTCTTCCAATGACCCTTATAATGATAATGCAATTTTACAGTCCACAAAGCTCATTTGTTAATAGAGGTGTTGGTGGTGATACCGAAGGTGCTGGATTCAGTGGTGCCTTAGGATTCTTTAGACCGCCTGGAACCTTTTCATTTATCAATGGCCTTACATTATTTTATGGACTGGTCGCTTCTTTTATCTTCTACTTTTGGAATGATATAAATAAAAAGATAATAAATAAGCCTTTACTTATACTATCTTCTGTTTGCTTGATTACTGCAATACCTCTATCTATTAGTCGCACTTTATTTTTCCAATGTATTCTATCCTTATCATTCTTTCTGTTCATTTCACTTACTAACCCTAAACAAGTCACTAAATCTATTGCTTATATATCATTTGCTACGATTGTATGTTTAGCATTGATGAATACAGAAATATTTAGTACTGCTACAAAAGCCTTAATAACTAGATTTGAATCAGCAAGGGAATCTGAAATAGCATCTGGAACTAGCACATTTGATAGAGTATTAGGTGGTGCATTTAAATTAAATACTAATAAAGAAGTTCCACTTTTCGGTTTCGGTCTAGGAATTGGCACAAATGTTGGCGCAAAGTTGATAACAGGTAAAGTAGCATTTGGATTCGCAGAAATGGAATTTGGTAGAATGATTGCTGAACTAGGCTACTTTTTAGGCGGAATTGCCATAATTATACGATTTAGACTAATCATTGAACTTTGTATCAAATCATATAAAGAACTTAATGCAGGAAATTGTCTCCCATGGATGCTCCTAAGTTTTAGCTTTTATGTAGTATTACAGGGGCAGTGGGCTCAACCTACTGGGCTAGGATTCGGTATATTAAGTGGAGGCCTCACATTAGCGGCATTAAAATCTAAATCAAAAGTTAGCAAATCTATATTATAAATATAATTTAACACAACCCTAGCTATTTAACTTAGGTGAAAAATACTCTAATTTTAATAACTCGTGAATTTCCTTTCGGGAGAAATGAAACCTTTTTGGAATCAGAAATTGTCATATTAAGCAAACACTTTGATAATATAATAGTTTTCCCTTCAATAAAATCTAAATCCTGCCGAACAATACCAGAAAATGTAAAATTAGACTTAACTATAGCAGATTTATATAATAGAAAATCCTGTTTGGTTTTAAAATCTATTTTGACTACTTATTTTTTCAATACTATCTTTTCTTACTACTTTCAAATAAAAAGCTTTCGAAAGCTGATTAATCTTCTAAAATATATTGTCTCCTATAATATATATAAACATGCCGCAAAATTAATTTTAGCTAAAAATCCAACAATTATTTATTCCTATTGGTTGAGTCCTGCTGTAGATGCATTAGTGGATGTCAGACTTAAATATAATTACAAATCAAAGATTGTAAGTAGAGCCCACCGAGGTGATCTATATGAAGAATTTAGTAGCCTTGGTTTTTTTCCACATAGAGCAACAAAAATACACCGTATAGATACTATATATAGCATTTCTTTCGATGGCCTCTTATATCTAAAACAAAAATATAATTTCCTCAACACAAAGTTGTCACGCCTTGGTGTTTTTGAAAAGTCATATATTTCAAAATCTTCTAACCCTGGACATATATCAATCGTATCTGTTTCAAATGTTATACCTGTAAAAAGAGTTGATCTGATAGCAAGATCGATACTACAAGTTGCTCTAAATTATCCAGATATAAATATTCAATGGAACCACTTTGGTGATGGCAACGAAATGGGAAAGGTCATTTCCTTACTTAATAATAGTTCATATAAAAACTTTGACTATAAATTTCATGGTAGAATACCAAATATTGAAATTTATAATTTCTATTCTAATAATATAGTTGATTGCTTGATAAATTTAAGTATATCCGAAGGAATACCAGTTTCAATGATGGAGGCTATCTCATTTGGAATTCCATTGATTGGGACCAATGTTGGTGGTGTTTCTGAAATTATTAATGATACAACGGGCATTTTACTTCCACCTAACCCTTCTTTAGGTGAAGTAGAGAAAGCAATACTTAAAATAAATAGTTTCAAAAAAGAAAAATATTCGATAAAGCGCTTCTGGGCAGACAATTATTCTGCTGATAATAATTACACTAAGTTTGCCATTGAGCTAATAAATTAAAATAATTCATGAGAATTCTTAGGATTATACATAGTATGGACCCTGCTTACGGTGGTCCCAGTCAAGGGATACGTGTTTCTATTCCTGAACTAGAAAAGCTTGGAGTTCATAATGAAGTAGTATGCTTAGATGAGCCGAATAATGAATCTTTACAAAATGACACATTTCCTATACATGCACTTGGCAAAGCTAAAGGTCCATGGGCATATAATAGAAATATATCCCCGTGGCTTTTTGATAACTTAGATCGTTTCGATGTAGTTATTTTACATGGATTATGGCTGCACTACGGCTATTCCCTTTACAAAGTAATCAATCAAATTAAGAAGTTTCATCCTAAAAAAAGCACTCCCAGGTTTTATATTATGCCTCACGGTATGTTAGACCCTTGGTTCCAAAATGCAAAAGGGCGGAGATTGAAAGCAATTAGGAACTCACTTTACTGGAAGCTCTTTGAAAACAAAATCATAAATCATGCTGATGGAGTTCTTTTTACATGTAAACAAGAACTATTATTAGCAAGAGAAACCTTTCCTAATTACTACCCTAAAGAAGAATTAAATGTGGGATATGGAATCGCTACTCCACCGGAACACTCTGCTGAAATGGATATGGCATTTTATGAAAGATGTCCTGAAGTTAAAGGGCAGCCGTATATATTGTTTCTAAGTCGCATAAATGTTAAGAAAGGTGTAGACTTACTTGTTAATGCTTACCTATATTTGAAAGCGAATGGGCTTGTACTTCCGAAAATTGTTATAGCCGGACCGGGATTAGATTCTCCTTATGGAAAGAGCATTAAACAAATTGCTTCTGTTGATAAAGATATAATATTTCCGGGAATGTTAACAGGTAACGCCAAATGGGGAGCTTTTTATTGCTGCGAAGCCTTTGCACTACCTAGTCATCAAGAAAACTTCGGAATTGCCGTTGTAGAAGCAATGGCTTGTAGTAAACCTGTCTTAGTTTCTAACCAAGTTAATATTTGGAGAGAAATTGAAGTCAATAAAGGTGGAATTATTGCTGATGATACTCTTGATGGAACCTGTCAAATCTTGAAAAGCTTCATCACTTGTACAAATGATGAAAGAAATACTATGGGTAAATCAGCATTTTGTACTTTTAAGAAGCACTTTCATATAAGAACAACTGCCTATCAATTATACCAATCACTATTTCAATCTTTCGATTCTAATGATCAAACAAATAGTTCTGCTTGTAATGATCCTCGTTCACTCGAATAATAAACTAATAATAAATTTATTCACAGATATTTTAACATATATTTAAAACAAAATAATGTACCAAAATCTCTCATTATTCAACTTGCCACCAAACTTTCGAGGAAGGCCTGGTTGGTATGTACAACTGTGGTGGATTATTGAATCTTTATTTTTCAAAACATCTCCACAATTCATGTATGGATGGAGGCGGTTCCTTCTTCGTTCTTTTGGTGCATCTATCGGGAAGAATGTTATAATTAGGCCCTCAGTCCATACCCAGTTTCCATGGAAGTTGAAGATTGGTGATAATTGTTGGATTGGAGATGGCGTTGTATTATACAACTTAGGCGAAATTATTATAGGCACTAATGTAGTTGTGTCTCAAAAAAGCTACTTATGCACTGGGTCACATGATTATGAAGCTATTAACTTTCCTATTTATTCAAAACCTATTGTTATCGAAGATGACTGCTGGATTGCTACCGATGTATATGTAGGGCCTGGTGTTGTTATTAAGAGAGGCACGGTAGTTGGAGCCCGATCTTCTGTATTTAAATCTTTACCAGGAAACAAAATTTGTATAGGATCACCAGCAAAACCAATAAAAGACCGGCTTGCTGCCACCGAAGAAGATATTTACAGCTTAACTTATGAAAAAGGCTATATATAGTACTTTGATAGTACTAGGTGTTCTATTCATCTTTTACTTCAGCTGGCTACCAGATCCTAACATAGGAAACCTGCCTTTTTTCCCAGCATGGCTAGGAAAATGGACAAATTCTAATGCCAACCTTCGAACAGCAGTTCCCTTCTTGTTCATAGGAATTATTGGTGAAATGTATATCAAAAGAAATTCAACAGATACAAGACAATCCCGAATTTTAGCTTTATTTTCACTAACATTGATAGTACTTATTGCTGAATTGGGTCAAATTTTTATACCAAAAAGGCATTTCGATATAGCTGATGTCGCTTGGGGTGTTGCCGGGTCAATAGTAGGAATGTCATTATGTGCTATTGCATCAAAAAAAATTTCTAATTTAAAAAAAGTAAGCTGAGGCCGCTTTAACTCCCAAATTTTGTGTTGCTGGGCTGCATTATAAATTATCAAAGAATACATGAGAATACTAATTTATGGCATTAACTATGCACCTGAACTGACGGGCATTGGAAAATATACAGGTGAAATGGGAGCTTGGTTGGCCCAGCAAGTCCATGAGGTGTCAGTTATTACAGCCAAGCCTTACTATCCGGAATGGCAGGTACACCAGCCGTATAAAGGTAAATGGTGGTATACTGAAGAAATGGAAGGGGTGAAGGTGCATCGTTGTCCTTTATATGTTACCAATCCTACTTCAGCGGCCAAACGCATCCTCCATGAATTTTCCTTCGTGCTTAGCTCTCTGATATTTTGGTTGCCGTTTTTTTTTGGCAGACGGCTTGATGTAGTCATTGGTGTATGTCCTCCTTTTCATCTGGGATTTCTTCCCTTTTTATATTCAAAGCTAAGAGGTGTTCCCTACATCTGCCATACACAGGACCTGCAGGTGGATGCGGCCAAAAACCTGGGCATGATCAAGAATAAGCGTTTCCTTGACCTGATGTTCAGAGCCGAACACTTTATACTACATCATGCCAAAGCTGTTTCTACCATTAGTACAGGTATGCAGAAGAAAATTGAGAAGAAAGGCATAGCCTCATTTAGGATACTCCTATTCCCCAATTGGGTTGATGTACAGGCTATTCGTCCACTCTCAAAAGAAGAGTCTTTAAGGCGGGAGCTAAGTATCGCTGATGATCATAAAGTGGTTCTCTACTCCGGAAACCTGGGTGAGAAGCAAGGGCTGGACCTCCTGATCGAAGCGGCACGCCATTTCCCTGACCCACAGGTATGCTTCCTTATCGTAGGTTCAGGAGGCGGGAAAGCGCGGCTAGAGGAGATGGTAGAGCAATATGGCCTTACCAATGTTCGCTTCCTGCCTTTGCAGCCTTACGAGAAATTATCTGCCTTGCTGGCGACGGCGGATCTGCACCTGGTACTTCAAAAGAAAAAAGCAGCGGACCTGGTGATGCCTTCCAAGCTAACCAGTATACTAGCCGCTGGTGGCTGTGCACTGGTGACAGCCCTTCCTGAGACTACTCTGTATGAAACAATTCAGAAATATAATCTGGGAATATTGATAGAGCCGGAATCGGTAGAGGCGTTAAAAGAGGGGCTGGCTTATGCGTTAGAGTCAGACCTTAAGACATACCGGAGGAACGCCCGTTTATACGCGCAGGAATTTTTAGAAAAAGAGCATATTATGAAAGCTTTCGAAAAAGAGATTTTACATCTTTCTCTTTCGGAAGAAGTAAAAGAAACAGCTACGGCCAATTTAGATTGGCAATAATTTGAACATTCAACCACCTAACCTATTGTCCTCTGAAAAACTTTTTAAATGAGACTAATTTTTATTACATAGCTAATACTTTTTAGCATTAATCGACTAAGTAAGAACCGTTCGATAAATAGAAATTTATTAACAAAGGAAAATGGATTATTATTTGCAACTTGCCCCTTTAATAAATCATTTTTGGATTACTATGCATAACTAATAAAGTTTATCAATTCAATAAATGTTAAAATAACTTTATTAGGCAAAGAAATTAAAAATTGGCTCGATTTTTGCCTGCCAATCTAGTACCTAAAAAGGCAGCAAGGGAACTGCTAAAAGTAGCTAATCATAATTATTGGTAATTGGTAGATTATCAATATAATACACACCCTCCTGTAGTGCAAGAAATGATATATCCTCAGTGTCTGTTATGAAAAATCGTTCTACTAGTTTACTTCCCAAGGCTCACCTGTGGACGGACATCCTGCTGCTGAACGCGTCCTTCCTGATCGCCTATCTGCTGCGGATTGAAGAGGGGCTGCTGGAGCAGAATGAGCACTACCTCAACCTGCTGCTGATGAGCAACCTGTTGTGGGTGCTGATCATCTACTCACTGAAGACCTACCACTTTACGCGCCTGTCGTACAACTTCAACGACCAGATCGGTGGGTTGCTGAAGGCGGCCCTGCTGCATGCCTCCTGCACGATAACTCTCCTGTACCTGATCAAGGAAGGAGAGGCTTACTCCCGGGTGCAGATGGGGCTTACCTACGGACTGTTTATCGTTGCGGCGACGGGGGCTCGAATAGCCTTGCTGCTCTCAATGCAACTGTACCGCCAGGCCGGCTATAACTCCAAATGCTACGCGGTGATCGGCCACGACGAAGTGATCGACTACATCAGGGGCTTCTACGAGCAGCGGCCCCAACTGGGCTACCGCTATAGTGGCCTGTTTGAATTCCGGGGTCAGGCCACCGACGAAGCAGCCCTGGAAGAATACATGGAAGAAAGAGGGCTGGACTTTATCTACTGCTGCCTGTCGCGGCTCAATGACGAGCAGGTACGTAGCATTATTAGGGTAGCCGAGCGGCAGCGTACGCAGGTCCGACTGGTACCCGATTTTCGGGGCTTTGTCTCCAACCTGGCTACCATTGAGTACCACGACGTATACCCGGTGATAGACGTGTCGACCAAGCCCTTTTCGAGCGTACAGGACCAGACGGTGAAGCGGGCCTTTGACCTGGCGTTTTCGCTAACGGTGATGCTGGCGGGTGCGCCTGTATTCCTGCTGGTGATGGGGGCGGTAAAGCTGACGTCGAAGGGGCCGGTGTTCTTCCTGCAGGAGCGCTCGGGCCAGTGGGGCCGGATCTTTAAGATCTACAAGTTCCGCAGCATGTACGTGGATGCTGATAAGATGGGCCTCAAACACTCACAGGGTGACCATGACCCGCGCATTACGCCCATTGGTCGCTTCCTGCGCCGCAGTCGGCTGGATGAGTTGCCGCAGTTCCTAAACGTGATCCGGGGGGAGATGTCGATCGTGGGGCCGCGGCCGCTGTACAAGTATGACGTCGATATGCTGATGCAGGCGGCGCCGCACGAGTTCAAGAAGATACTGACCGTGAAGCCGGGCATAACCTCCATCGGGCAGATCAAGGTAGGCTACGCCACCAATGTAGCGGAGAATGTAAATCGTCTCAAGTACGACCTGGAGTACCTGGGCAAGTACAGCCTTCGGCAGGACATCAGTCTGGTGTTTCAGACAGTACTAGTCATGGCTCTTGGCAGAGGAAGGTAGTGTCAGTGACCAATTGTGCAGTGACCGGGCGGGAGGCGCCGCTGCCGCTTCGGCGGTCCGACACGGTGGCTCCTCCGACGTTCCGCCAATGTTCAGTGACCAGTGACCATTGAACAATAAAAGCTTGAATGAGCTCCTTTGACCGTCGCCGTGAATAAAGAGTAGTGACAGTTTCATAAACAAAGAAACTCATAAACGTTGAACTCATAAACTGAACAACGGCTGCTTATAGATTCTAAATACCCTTAATGGGAGAAAAAAGCTACAAAGGAAGCGTGATAAACGAGCAAAACGTTCTAATATTGCGTGTTAGTCCGGATAAAGTAGCATGTTTTTCTTACTGGTAAGGGGAGTTGGAACGGAGGAGAAGGAGATCAATCTGGTTGAACGCCCGCTCCGCCACCCGAATGAAAGTTTACTTTAATAAACCTTATACACAACAAAAACAGAACTACCTTTTCCAATGAAAAAACGCTATGCATCCCTGTTCGCGTACGGTCTCTTCGCTACGCTGGCCCTTTACAACTGTAAGGACCACGAAACTCCTACCCCTACCCCTGATTTTGAAAACGAAGTATCGGGCATTGTTGTAGAGCAAGTAACCCTGACCGCTCCGGCTGCCGTTACGGCTCAATCAAGTACCTTTACGGCTCCAACTAATACCACCATCAGCAGCTACACCGGGGGTGCTCCATCCCAGGCGGTGCAGGATGCCGCTGGTCAGGTAAGTTCTACCCTGAGCAACGGCGAAATCACGGCGCTGAACAACATCACGCCGGCTCAGCTTCAGGACGTGGCCAATGGTGGAACCCTGCCCGCAGATCTTAAAACGGCGCTGGATAAGATCAAGGCCAACCCAGCACTGGCTGGCTTCCTGCCTACCTTTACGCTGCCTCAGGTAAACGGAAGCGCCGTAACCGGCCGTACCGGGCTGCCCGAGCTGCTCGATCAGGTAGAGGCGATCAAAGCGGACGATGCCTGTCTTAAGAAAGCGCAGGATGCCCTGGCTAACGTGATCAACAAGCTGAAGGCGGATGCCAAGACGCAGCAGGACAAAGTAGATGCCGAAGCCCAGAAGCAGATAACGGATGCTAACGCGGCCGAAACCAGCTGTAAAGCGGGTATACCTGCTACCTTTGCGGCCTACCGCACCGCGGCTAAAACGCAGTTTGATGCGACCATGGCTACACTGGACAACAACCAGGCTGCCCTGGGTACGAATTATGCTATCCTGAAAGCGCTGGTGATCGTATCGTATGGCTCAGCCCTGGATACCATCAACGCGCTGGAAAAAGCCGAGACTGCTGCCTGTACCGCTAAAAAGAATGCTGCCATTGCCAACGCCAATGCCGCGAAGACCGAGAACACCAACAAGGTAACGGCTGCTCTGAACAAGGGACTGACTACGGCTAATGACAAAATCAAAGAACTGGCTGCCCCTTGCCACAACCAGGGAGGAGGAAAGTAATTTACAGTGATCAATGACCAGTGACCAATGACCAATGACCAATGAAGAGTACTAGTTATTGATTCATAAAGTGACTGGTTAGGAAATTGTGAGGATGAGCATGATGCTAAATAAACTCATAGCAAAAAGGGGTAGTGTAATACTACCCTTTTTTGTGTTTTGGCTGATGGCCTTGAATGGCTACGCCCAAATGAATCTCTCGGGTAAGCCAGGACTGATGTATATACCCACAGCCCGCGAAACAGCGGATGGTACCTTTACCGTTGGGTACGCCTATAACCCCGAAAGATACGGACTCCGCTCTATCAGGTATCGTCAGCAAAATGGCACCTTATATTCAGAGCGGGTATTGTATGCCACTCTTACCCTACTACCACGACTGGATATCAACGTAAATTTGCTACACCTGAATGGATCAAATATACCTCTGACCGAAAGGGGAATTGGTGACCGGCAATTAGATATACGTTATCTATTGTTAAAAGAGAAAGAAATAAGGCCCTCAGTAGCGGTAATCATGTCCTCTCCCTTTACAGTGGACGCTTCTATGGTCACGTATGCACTCGTAGCTACCAAGCATCTTAAGCTTACGGATGATCTGCAGGCTGAGATTTCGGCAGGTATGGGTAGCCCCTACTATATATTCCGGGATGAAAACATTAACAACAATGTTGACGTATTCTCGAAATTCAAGCTGCGTAAGAAGAGTGAGGATATCTATAACAACGGCTACCTGACTGGACCCTTCGGCGGTATAAGCGTAAACTACCGGAAGCGGGTGGGCCTGATGGCCGAATGGGACTCGCAGCGCGTGAACGTAGGTGGCTACGCTACGCTGTGGAAGCGCTGGACCATCCAGGCGGGCCTGCTCAACTTTGACCAGGTTACCTTTGGTACCTCGTACACCGTACAACTCAACGCCCTCCCCCGTCCCCTCCGGAAACTCCATGAAACAGAATAAACTCTTTCCTCTCCTGCTCCTGCTGGGCCTTGTGGCACCGGTCCGTCCGGCGCAGGCCCAATCTACTCCGGCGGCCCGCCCCTCCCTCCGGCAGAACTTTGAGAATATCTCCATTGATACCACCGGCCGGGAGGGGGGTACGGTCTACTACGAACAGCGCCTGTACCGCAACCCCTTTGTGGGGCTCGCCCAGATGCGCCACTCCGTGGGGCACTCCCTCGGCCAATCCAGCCCAATCAGGGAGTACGTCCCCCTGATCCAGGGCGTACCGGTGGGAGCGTACCGCTTCGATACGGCCGCGCTGGCATACCGGTCCCTGAGCCGGGAAGAGCGGAAAGGGTACTACTTCCACCATCCGTACCGCCCGTGGCGGCAGTACAAGTGGGACTTCTGGCTGCAGCCGCAGTTTGCGGCCTACTTCGGCAACCACAACCAGCCCATCGAAAGCAATACGGCCGTACTGCTGCAGAGCCAGCTGTACCTGACGCGCGGCCTGGTGCTGAACTGGGGCGTGCTGTTCCCGATCACCAACGAGCTCGACAACCGGCCTAATATCGTACGTCCGGCTCCTGTATTCCTGAACCAGTTTCTGGCGCTGGAAGGCGATCACTACCTCAGTGCCTCGGCAGGCTTCTTCCACGATGACCAGTACGGCCTGAACCTGCAGTACCGCCACATGCCGCTGAGCGGGGCGTGGTCGTTCGGCCTGGAGACGGGCCTGACGGGCGAGTACTACTTTACAAAGCGGGGGGCCATCTACGGGCACCTGGATAACCTGCTGCTGCTGGCGGATGTGGCCTACCGCCTCCCCCACCCCGACCTGACGCTGAAGCTGTCGGGCGGTCAGTACCTGGCCGATGACGTGGGCGCACGCGTAGATATCATCAGGCAGTTTACGAACGTGGAGGTAGGGCTGTACACCACCAAGAGCCGCAACGGCGCGACGCTGGGCTTTAACCTGGCGGTACCCATTCCACCCGGCAAACTGTGGCAGGGCAACCACGCCCGCCTGCGTACGGGAGAGGAGTTCCGGTGGGAGTATACCTACACGCGGGGCTACAACATCGGGGAACGCTACCGCACCGGCTACCAGCTGGACCAGCGCCTCCGACAGTACCATCGCAACTACCTGAACCGCCAGTACCAGATGCTTAAATAAACAGAGAGCCGTTGTCCGGAAGGTCGGGCGGCGGCTCCTATAGACCCCTGCCCAACGTAAAGGAAGCAGCAGGATATATATAGTAGCTAAACCTAGTCAACATCCCCTCTCCCCCCTTCCTCCTCTCCTCCGGCCGCCTTTCCCCTTTCCTCCCCTCCTCCTTTCCCCCTTTCCTCCTTCCAAAAACCATGTAACCGCTATAGCCCCTGCCCGTTTACGATAAGTTGAGCCATAACCAACTGTATACTAGACAAATCCCGTACACAGTAGTAACTTTACAAGAACTTAATGAGCGTCATAGCGGATGAATGGGGGAAGAGTTATATTTCGTGAGAATATATACCTCCTGTTCCATTACTATACCGCACATGAAAAAGTCAAACATTTTTGCCTACGTCGAGCTGTCCAAGCTGGTAGGTAACCTTGAGGGAACCCCTCTGAAAGAACGCCTCAAATCGCAGGCCGCTTACTTTAACATTATCGAAAGCCGGCTATTCTCAGATGAACTGGCCAAAGACTGGGAAGCGATCGTTAGCTCGGTAAAACCGGCCGCCGTTCCTACTGTGGCAGGAGACCGGGTATCGCTCAGCCAGGTTGCCGGTACCATCGAGCAGATGAACGAAAAAGACTGCCAGCTCCTGGCCACCCGCCTGAAAGCCCTGCACCAAAAGCTGGAAGCGGAAATAAATCAGTGAATTTCAATGACCAGTGACCGGGCGGCGTTCCGCCAGTTACCAATGTCCAGTGGCCAATGTAAAAATTACTTAGTAGTTGGTAGAGATGGGTGGGTGGGGTGAAGGCAACCGGGAATTGATACTCCAAAAACACGAAAGCCGCCGTAGCTCTTGCTGCGGCGGCTTTCGTGTTTGGGTATGCCAGGTAGCTCCTACACCACCTATTTCTTGCCCTGTCCTTCACAAGGCCCTCGCCCGCTCCATACAGGACTGTGGAGACACAGCCCACGGACAGCCTATGAAAAGATCCGGCCCACAGATTGGGAAACCAGGGGTGGAGTGGGACGGAGTGGTATAACCAAAACGAAGAAAGCCGCCATAGCAAAGGCTACGGCGGCTCATTAATCTATTCAATGCAGTGTTCCTGACTAAAAAACCTGAATAGTACTTTATCAGTCTGACAGAAGCTCAAGTACCAGAAACATTGGTCACTGGTCACTGAACACTGGTCATTGAAACCACTGAAAACTACTTCCCTCCTCCCTGGTTGTGGCAGGCGGCAATGATGGCGTTGGCGATGCCGGTGGCTTTGTCGGCCTCCTTTTTATAACCTGCTTCAATGCTTTGCTTGTTGGCGTTCAGCGCAGCCAGCGCGGCAGCCTCACGAAGGGACTGAGCCTGGGTACAGGCCGTCAGCTCCTGCTGATAGATGGTATTGATGGCGTCCAGCTCGGCGTAGAACAGGGCGTTGAGCGCGGCGGCGCTGGTGGTATTCTTCTTGTTCTTTTCCAGATCGCTGTACAGCTTCTTGTACTTCTTGTCCAGTTCCTGCACGGCCGACTTGCGGTTTTTATCGGCTTCGCACTGCCCCCCCGAACGGGCTTCTTTCAGGGCCTTCTGGTACTCGGCTTCGGCTTTGTCCAGCTGGTCACCCTTTTTGTCCTGTAGCTTCTGGAGTACTTTCTGCAGAGCCTCCAGGGCAGAGCTCTTACAGCCGTCCTCGCCTTTCATTACCTCCTCGATCAGGACGGGAGCGCTGGTCTCTTCCACGGCTCCCGTACGGGCAGCGGCGGGCTTACCCTGCACGACGGGCAACGTGAGCTGGGGCATAAAGCCGGCGGCCTGGGCCGGAAGGCTTTTGAAGGAGTTGATAAACCCCTTCTGGGCACCGGTATACGCCTTCTGGCTCATGATCTGCGTCAGGGTAGCGGAGTTTGTTTCGCGGATGACGGCACTGGCTTCGGCCTTGGGTGCCGTATTGATAACAGCATTAGCAAACTGCTCGGTAGAAGCCGACAGCTTACCCGCACCGGACAGCTCGGTACCGGCCGTAGCCCCCAGAGCCGACACGGTGACCGCACCGGGAGAAACCGTGATGGGAGCCGGACGCTCGAGGGTCACCTGGGGCAGGTCTACTTTTTCCAGATCTTGTAGTGAATAGCCGAAAGGATCGACAGAGGAGAGTTCCTGGGGGGAGCAGCTATACAGGAAAGCCACTACACCGGCCGTGTAGAGTAAAATTTTTCTTTTCATGAGAACGAGGATAACGTTGAGTAAAGCACGTTTTTGTGCTGGTGACAAAGAACTAAAAGAAAAACCCGAAAACACGACCGTTCACGAAATCAATGACCGCTAGTCAATGTCTAGTGAGCAGTGACCAGTGATCAATGACCAGTGACCGCAGCGGGAGGCGCCCCTCCGGCGGATGCCAGTTATCAGTGATCAATGACCAATGAGGAGAAAAGGAGGAAAGGAGATGGGAGGAAAGCAGTGACGGGTTATAAGTGATCGGGAGGGAGGTGCTCTATCAGGGAATGGTCATTGTCAGGGAATAAAAAAAGCCCACACGCTTAACTGAAGGTGTGGGCTCTACTTTACTTGGGTACCTATTATGTTAACCACAGAGGTAAAAGGAGTAAAAGCACAGAGTAACGCTGAGTTTTTCATTCCTCCGCGCGGTCAATGGTCACTGGTAATTAGTCACTGTAAGCTGATCATTGGTCACTGGTCAATGGTAATTGGTCACTGATCATTGAGCACCTCCGCTACTTCTTTGGCGAAGTAGGTAAGGATGACCTTGGCTCCGGCGCGGCGGATGCTGAGCAGAACCTCCAGCATAGCCCGTTGCCCATCGATCCAGCCGTTCTGACCGGCGGCTTTGATCATGGCGTACTCACCCGATACGTTATACGCAGCAATGGGCAGATCAAAATGGTCGTGGAGCAGACGGATAATATCCAGGTACGACAGGGCGGGCTTGACCATCAGGAAGTCAGCTCCTTCTTCGACGTCGAGCTGGGCTTCGATCAGGGCCTCGCGGCGGTTGGCGGGGTTCATCTGGTAGGTCTTCTTATCGCCAAAGCGGGGAGCCGACGCGAGGGCATCCCGGAAGGGACCGTAGAACGAGCTGGCGTACTTGGCGGTATAGGACATGATGCTCACATGGGAGTAGCCTTCGGTGTCGAGCAGGTCGCGGATGTAGCCCACGCGGCCATCCATCATATCGCTGGGGCCGAGGATATCGGCACCGGCTTTGGCCTGGGCCACGGCCATCTTGCCCAGTACCTCAAGGGTCAGGTCATTGACGATCTCCCCGTTCTCGACCACGCCGTCGTGCCCGTCGCTGCTGTAGGGGTCCATGGCGATGTCGGTCATCAGGGCCAGGTCGGGGAATTGGTCCTTAATGGCCTTGAGGGTATCGAGGTACAGGGTACCTTCACGGTGGCTCTCGGTGGCGTACTTGTCCTTTTTGTCTTCGGGGTACATCGGAAACAGACAAATGGCCTTGATACCCAGGTCGGTGACCTCTTTCAGCTCTTCGAGCAGCGTGTCTTTGGAAAAACGGGAGATGCCGGGCAGGGACTTGATCTCGGTGCGCAGACCGGAACCTTCCTGCACGAACATAGGGAATATCAGATCCGAAACCTGCAGGGTAGTTTCCTGCGCCAGCTCACGAAGGGCGGCGGACTTACGGTTGCGGCGGGGACGACGGGGTATGTAGATCATTGTTTTAGAGCTTTAGGCTATATGCTGTATGCAATACGCTTTTAGTAATCAATACTACTAACAAAAACGGCTGAATCCAGATTCAGCCGTTGCAAAGATAGTTTGTAGGAATTCTGAATGATGAATTATGAATGCTGAATTCTCTTCTGCCATTTGTAAAGTGGCTTGAACAGCAGATAGTTTACCACCTATTAGATGGCAGGGGGAAACCTAATGACACGCTGTTACTTTTTTAACCGCCCGGCGGCCCGGCACAGAGTAAAAAAGAGTCTTTCACAGAGAGCCACAGAGTTTGTTTGTATCTGTTAGAAAAAGACGAGTATATCCTTTCCTCCGAGCGGCGGCCGCCCTTCCTCCTTTTCTCCCTTCCTGCTTTCCTCCCTCTCCCATTGGTCACTGGTCATTGCCTAGCTGCTCATCAGCTTAAACCCTTCGCCGTGCAGGTTCATAAGTTGGACGTCGGGATCTTCGCGGAGGTGCTTGCGGAGCTTGGTCACGTATACATCCATGCTGCGGGCGTTGAAGTAGGAGTCATCGCCCCAGATCATCTTGAGGGCGTAGCTGCGGCTGATGGGTTGGTTGAGGTTCTGGCAGAATAGCTTGAGCAGCTCTGATTCCTTACTGGTGAGCCGGGTGGTGTCGCCGGCGCGGCGAAGCTGCTGGTGGTCGTAGTCGAAGGTATAGGAGCCTACCTGGTAGATATGCGTGTCGACGGCGCTGTCGGCCGCGCCGTTGCCGGGCTGCCGACGGTACCGGCGCAGGATCGCCTCAATGCGCAGCAGGAGTTCGTCCTGATCGAAGGGTTTGGTAACGTAGTCGTCGCCCCCGATCCGGAAGCCCTGGATGGTATCTTCCTTCATGGACTTGGCCGTGAGGAAAATGATAGGTACATCTTTCCCGCTCATGCGTACTTCCTTAGCCAGCGAAAAACCATCCTTGCGGGGCATCATGACGTCGAAGATACAGAGGTCATATTCGTTATCCACAAAAGCCTGCCACCCTTGCTGCCCATCGGTAGCCAGGTCGGTAGGGTAGCCTTTGTGGGTCAGGTACTCCTGCAGGAGCCCTCCCAGATTCGGATCGTCTTCAACTAATAAAATTTTCATTTTCAGTGACCAGTTATCAGTGACCAATGACCGCGCGGCGGCCGCCAATTAATTAATAATAAAATGACTGCTTCACAGCGACTACCTCAACTACACATATCACATCATTGCTCATTGCATTACTTAGTGATCATTAATTACTGTTTATCGATTCTTGTTGTTTTTAGTATAGCGTAAAGGAGTTTAGATAATTCACGGGAGGCGATCCTCTGTGCATCAGTATTCATGCTGATATAGACTTTCTCTTCTATAAACCCTGTATCTTTCAGCAGGGAGAGCCAATACTTGGTTTCTAAACACTCTTTATAGGCAATAGATATTTTATTTGAAAAATCAGCTTTTGATATAGCCCCATTGGCTTCAGAAACATTTGCCCCGATGGAAGTACCCGCCCGGAGCAACTGTTTCGATAACACAAACTCCCTTTTCTCCTCATTCAAAAACTGATACGCTTTTACAACACGTATGGCAAAGGCATACGCCTTCTCATACAACAAATTCCCCTCCTTCATATCATAAAAGTAGCTATCATCACTCAATTCCACCTCCAACACCTGATCATTCCTCAGAAAACTGATAACCGATCACTGGCGGCCGCCGCGTGGTCACTGGTCACTGAACACTGGTAATTGCAGACTGAACCGGCTTCCCTGGCCGGGGCGGCTTTCGACCTGGATGGTACCTTCGTGTACTTCCACCATTTTCTTGACGTAGCTGAGGCCCAACCCGAAGCCCTTGACATCGTGCAGGTTGCCGGTGGGTACGCGGTAAAACTTATCAAAGATCCGGTTCACCTGCTCGCGCGTCATACCAATACCCCGGTCGGCAATGTCGATGCGGATGCCGGGGCGGGAGCCACTCTGGCGGGAGTTCATAGGTTCGTTGCGGGTCTGGATGGTCAGGTGCAACCGGTCAGGGGAGTACTTAATGGCATTGTCGACGAGGTTGTAGAGTACGTTGGTCAGGTGCAGCTCATCCCCCAGAACCAGCTCCTGATCCGCCTCAAAGTCCAGCTCTACCTCGCCCTGCCGCTGCTCGATCTGAACGCCCAGGTTGTTGAGTACCTTTTCGATCAGATCGTGCATGTTGACCTCCGTCTGCTTCAGTTTGACGTCGCCGCGGTCAAGCAGCGCCATCTGCAGTACTTTCTCGACGTGGGTACCCAGCCGCTTGTTCTCTTCCCGGATGATACCCAGGTAGCGGTTCAGGCGCAGGGTCAGGTCGGGCGCAGGGCCTGTGCTGACATTCTCCTGGGCCATGTCGGTAGCCAGTGCTATGGTGGAGATAGGCGTCTTGAACTCGTGCGTCATGTTGTTGATGAAGTCGTTCTTGATATCCGACAGCTTCTTCTGTCGCAGGATGGTGGTAACGGCCAGGTAGAAGCACGTCAGGATCACCAGCACCAGCACCGCCGAACCGGCCAGCATGGCGCTCATCTTGCTCAGGATATACTGCTGCTGGTCGGGAAAATATACGTACAGGAGGTTGTTACCGCTGAGCATCTCACTCGGGAACAGGGATACTTTATAGGCGTGCTGCTCCCAGTCGCCCGCCTTCAGCTCGGCCGTAGCCAGTACGGGACGAGATCCGGCCTGGGTACGTACCGCGAACTCATAGGGCAGTGTGATGCCATTCTCTACCAGTTCTTTTTTCAGGAGCGAGTCCAGCAGGAAACGGTTGACCCGCTCGTTGATGGGGCGCTGGGTGTACATAAGGTCTTTCATCACTTCCCGGAGCAGTTCAGCTCTATCCAGAGGGGCACTTTCCTGGGGCTTGTTAACGGCCGCGGATTGGGCGGGTATATCTTCCCTGGGCTTCTTCACAACTGGTTTTCCCGCCCGTCCGGCGACGCTGTCGCGCAAGCGGGCAGCTTTACGTCCCTGTTCAGCTTCCTGAAAAAAAGCCCCCAACTGTTTTTCTTCCTCCATCCGCCGCCGCACAAACTCATCCAGACCGGCCAGGCCCAGGCGCTGGGCCTGAAAAAACTCTTCGATGATCCGCTGCTGATGATCGGCCATCACCCGGGAGTTGGGGCTGAGTACATCCGAGGGAGCTACCTCGGAATAGAACTGGTACTGCACCTCCCCCATCGGACCAACCGTGATCTCAAGATTGGAGGTAGGGGGTACCAACGCCAGCCGGTGCTCCGGGAGTCGCTGCTCCGGGAGCCGCTCAGATGGATCGGGCCGGGCAGGAGCCGCTTTGTGGGTAGCCCTGGCTTTAGGCTTTTCGTTTACCTGCGTGATCCGGTCAAATTTGGCCTGCTGCTGTTCGGCTTCGATGCGCTGCTGCAGCAGGTACATCATCTCCTGCTTCTCGATCCGGTGTACCACGGACTGCACCGACTCGGCTACTTTATGGTTGAATTGTTCATTACGAATAGCGATGGCTTCACGGATCCAGTACCACTGAAACCCGATCAGCCCCACCAGTGCCAGGCACATCAACCCCACTATGATCTGTATCTTTCTTTTGGTCATTTTTTCGGTAAGCTATGCAACATCTGCTGTTGACAAAACGACTTTATGGTACTTCATCAAACAAAAATAAGCCCTTTGGAGTGCCTGCTAACGAGCATTCATGCTTTTTAACATTCTTTAACAGAGCTCGCTAAGCTGGAGATGGGCCGTAAGAGTTATTTTTGAAGGTAAGGTTTTAAACCCAAAGCCGATAGTAAAGTCTAATAGAACAAATAAAGACTTGTAAATCAAAATAAACGAGTACCATGAAAAAGAGATTGTATCAGACCCTGTTGGTGAGTGCCCTGCTGCTGGGAGGACTGAGCCTGGGCTCGGAGGTCTACGCCCAGTCGAAGGAGGGTAAAAAGGAGGAGAAAAAGACAACGATCCGGGTAAAGGTGTCGGAGAAAAAAGACGGCCGGACCGAGGAGAGTGAACGAAGCTACCGGGTGGGTGCCATGTCGGATCAGGAGCGGAAGGAGTTTGTAGATAAGGTACTGGACTCGCTGGGCACCAATACCAACCGGCGCGTAACGGTGATGGTGGACGAAGGTGACGGCAACATAACCACCCGCGAGCGTCGCCGCGTGGAGGTACGCGAGCGGAACGATGACGAACCGGCCGTATTCAGCTGGCGGGACAACGACGATGACTTTCATATTGAGTTTGACTCTAAAGAAATGAAGGAGAAGCTGCGGCGTATTGAAGAAGAGGTACGTCCGCGCGTGAGGGTAATGATGCGGGATCTGGAGAACGCCGGTGAGCGCATGGGCGATATCTGGACCAGCGAAACGGGTCAGCCTGCCAGTGTACGCTCACTGAACGTGTACCCCAACAACCCCAACAACGGAATGCTGAACCTGCGCTTCAGTGTACCGCAGAAAGGCGATGTGACCATTACGGTAACGGATACCCGCGGCAAGGAAGTAGCCCAAAAAGAGATCAGAGACTTCAGCGGAGAGTACGTGGGACAGATCGAACTGAAGAAGAATACCAAAGGTACCCTGTTCGTGACCGTCGTGCAGAACGAAGACGGCGTGGTACGGCGGGTGGTTATACCTTAATAGCAACTGGTACCCTATTTTAGCCCGAAGCACGCCCTGTGCTTCGGGCTTTTTTTGTCCCCTTCACCCGTCCCGTCCTCACGTTCGCAAGTGGACGAAGAATGTCCGATAATGGACAGGTCACTACTCCCAAAAGGGCCTTTACGGCCTGTCTGGGCCTATAAAGAGGTTTGGCAAAGGATTTGTACTACAAAATAGAAACTAATACACAAAGTCCTATGCGTAGAACGTACCTGGGAGAGTTTGAAGAAATTGTGTTGCTGATGGTAGCCATACTGGACGGTGAAGCCTACGGAGTGAGCGTCAGTCAGGAGTTAGAGCGGCAAACGGGCCGACTCGTTACTTTTGGCGCAATACACAACACGCTCATCCGTCTGGAAGAGAAAGGCTTCGTATGCTCGGAGCTGGGCGGAGCTACTACCGAGCGGGGCGGCCGACGCAAACGGTTGTTCTCCATCACCGCCTACGGCAGCCGTACGCTGCAGGACATCCAGCAGCAACGGAGCCAACTGTGGCAACTGGTACCTCCTACTTCCCTAAAAGTAAGCGGCTCATGAACCCAAATATGCCTACCCCACCCCGCTGGGCGCAATGGCTGCTGACGCGGCTGCACCCGGACGATACGTTGGAGGAAGTAGAGGGAGATCTGCAGGAGCTCTACACCTACTGGTACCAACGGTCGGGTAAGCGGCAGGCTACCCTCAGGTACCTGCTCAATGTACTGTCGGTACTGCCCCCTCTGGTACGGCGACGAAAGCGAGAAAAATCCCCCTATGTACCCTCTAGCCTTAGCCCTGATATGATAAAAAACTACCTCAAAATTGCCTGGCGGAACCTGTCCAGGCATAAAGTCAGCAGCCTGATTAACCTCTCAGGCCTTACCCTGGGCGTAACCGCCTGCCTGGTGATCTACCTGATCACGAGCTTTGAGCTTAGCTTCGATACTTTCCATCCCGATGGGGAGCGGATCTACCGCGTAGTAGGAAACATAAGAATGGGGAAAACGACCGAAACAAAGCCTGTTGGATTCATACCACGGGCGGCACCTCAGGCCATCCGGGCGGAGGTGCCCGGCATAGAGACGGTCGCTGCTTTTCATAATATGCATTCGGATGTCATTATTCCGGCCGAACACCAGGAGCCCAGGCACTTCAAGGCGGGTGAACTAGGCGCAGACAGAGCACAAATCATTATTGCGGATCCAGGGTACTTCGACATCTTCCGGTACGAGTGGCTGGCCGGTAGTCCCCAGACCTCGCTGAGTGAGCCTTATAAGGTAGTACTTTCGGAGCAGAAAGCTCGTACGTACTTTGGTGATATGCCCCTGGAGAGTATGCTGGGCCGGGAGGTGATTTACCGGGATTCCATCCGGACCATCGTCAGTGGCATTGTCAAAACCTGGAATCACAACACGGATTTTGCCTTCACCGATTTTATTTCGGCCGCTACGATTCGGGCCAGTGCTCTGAAGCGGGAGATCAATCTGGACGAGTGGAACGACATCTGGTCGGCCTCCCAGACCTTTGTGAAGCTGGCTACCGGTACCACCCCGGCGCAGGTTGAAGCCCGCTTCGCGGTCTTTGCCAACAAGCACTTCGGCCCCAACCGGGGTACGGGCGACTTCTGGCTGGTGCCGGCGCTGCAACCCCTGTCAGATGTACACTTTAATGAGCAGTACCAGGACAACTATACACGCAAAGCACACCTGCCTACACTATATGCCCTGATGGGCGTGGCAGTGTTTATCCTGCTCATTGCCGCTATCAACTTTATAAACCTGTCTACCGCCCAATCCGTACAACGTACCCAGGAAATAGGAATTCGTAAGGTACTGGGCAGCAATCGCCAGAGTATCATAGCGCAGTTTATGAGCGAAACCCTGCTCCTTACTATAGTAGCGGTACTGCTGGCCCTGCTGCTTACCCAGCCCGTTTTGTCTGCCTTTGAACAATTTATTCCCAAGGGGGTCGCGCTGGATGTATTTAACCCCCGGATTATGCTGTTTCTGCTGGCGCTCCTCGTTATGACCACCGTACTGGCAGGCTTGTACCCCTCCTGGGTGCTGGCAGCCTACCAGCCTGCCCAGACGCTGAAAGGGCAGCGCGTACCCGTTGGGCACCGGCACGACTCTCTCCGCAAGGGGCTGATCGTGTTCCAGTTTACCGTTTCGCTGGTATTCATCATAGGGATGCTCGTGATAGGACGCCAGCTTACCTACATACGTGATAAGGACCTGGGCTTTTCGACGGATGCCATAGTCCTGATCAATACGCCCGACCTCGAGAAAAGCAAAGTACTGGCTCAGAAGATCAGGCAACTCACCGGCGTAGAGCGGGTAGCGAGACAATGGTCGCCGCCCATGAGCGAAGGCTACATGCTCACCAGAATCAAGTACCGGGGTACTACCGAAATAGAAACGGAGGCGTCGGCCAAGGTCGGAGATGAGCATTTTGTCCCGCTATATGAGCTGAAGCTGGTGGCCGGACGCAACATCATGCCCACCGACACGCTACGCGAGCTGCTCATCAACCAGACTTACGCCCGGGTACTGGGCTTCAAACAGCCCGCCGAAGCGGTAGGCAAGCTGCTCCACTTCAACGGGAATGATTACCCGGTAGCGGGTGTGGTCGCCGATTTTCACGAAGAGTCATTACGTAGCCCCATCAAGTCGACCTTCATTGCCTACATACCCGGCTTGTCAAGGGATATGGCCGTAAAACTCGCTACCAGCGGACAGCGGCTAAGTGAGGCGAAGGTAACGCTGGCTGCCATCGAGAAAGCCTGGCAACAGGTGTTCCCCGACGAGGAGTTTGCGTATACCTTCCTGGACGACTCCATTGCCAAACTCTACGAGAAAGAGCAGAAAACAGCTCAGCTGGTCAATACCGCAACGGCCATTGCGATCCTGATCTCGTGCATGGGCCTGTTCGGTCTGGCTACCTTTACCACCCAGCAGCGGACCCGGGAAATTGGGGTTCGAAAGGTACTGGGCGCGTCGGTCGCCAGTCTGGTAGCCCTGCTGTCCTTGGATCTGATCAAGCTGGTGGTGGCGGCAATCGTAACGGCCTCCCCCATTGCCTGGTACATGACCAACCGGTGGCTACAGGACTTTGCCTACAAGGTGGATGTGGAGTGGTGGGTGGGTGTGCTGGCGGGCCTGCTCGCGACGGGGATTGCCCTGCTGACCGTCAGTTTCCAGAGCGTGAAGGCTGCGTTAATGAACCCGGTGAAGAGCCTGCGGAGCGAATGAAATCCCCTACCCCACCGCGCTGGGCGCAGCGGCTGCTGACCTGGCTGCACCCGGCCGATACGTTGGAGGAAGTAGAGGGAGATCTGCAGGAGCTCTACACCTACTGGTACCAACAGTCGGGTAAGCGGCAGGCTACTCTCAGGTACCTGCTCAATGTACTGTCGGTACTGCCGCCCTTCGTGCGGCAGCGTAAACGTAAAGAAGACTTCTATCAACCTTATCTCCTAAGCCCTGATATGATCCGGAACTATCTCAAAATCGCTTTTCGCAATCTCTGGCTCAATAAGCTGTATAGTCTGCTCAATCTGACAGGGCTTAGCGTAGGTCTGGCAGCATCGGTACTGATTCTGCTCTGGGTGCAGAACGAACTAAGCTTTGACGATTATCACCACCAGGCCGACCAGACATTTCGGGTGACCAACACCCTGAAGGTATCTGATGAACCCTGGGTATGGTCAAACTCACCGCTCATGCTGGGTGAAGCAGCCCTGCGGGAGGTACCTGGTATCGAGCGCGTAACCCAGTTTAAAAAGCCATGGCAGGCACTTGCTTTTCGAATAAATAATGACCTGCGAAGCGAAGAGAATGCCGCTTTTGTAGACTCGACCTGGTTTGCTTCTTTTGATTATCATTTTCTACTAGGTGATCCCAAGCGGGCTCTTGATGAACCTAATAGTATCGTTCTGACCGAAAGTAAAGCCCAAAACTGGTTTGGAGAGCCTGCGGCAGCCATGGGCAAAATGGTCCGTCTGGATTCACTGGACATGGTTGTTCGGGCTGTTGTGCGCGACAATCCTCCGAATTCCAGCTTTCGGTACGATGTACTTCTATCTAATGTTCAAAACAGAGAGCGTAGCCATGATGAAAACTGGAATAACTTTAACTACCAGCTCTTTCTCCAGCTGAAAGCGGGTACCCAGCCGGAGAAGATTGGTCAGCAACTGACTCAGCTTTATCACACGTATAAAAAAGACTCCAGCATAACGGCCAGTCTGATACCTCTTCGGGATATCCATTTCAATACTACATTTCAAAGCGACAGCCTACCCAAAGGGAACCGCCGAACGGTTACGACGCTGGGGCTGGTGGGACTGCTGATTCTTATCATCGCCAGCATCAACTACGTGAACCTGGCTACTGCATTAACCAGTCAGCGGGCAAAGGAGGTGGGCGTAAAAAAGATAATCGGGGCCGGACGGAAGCGCTTATTTGCCCAGTTCATGACTGAATCAACGTTGCTTACACTGCTGGCATTGGGGCTGGCGCTTGCAATAATCAGACTTTGTCTGCCGCTCTTTAATAACTTTACCGGGCATCAGTTTACACTTGACTTTCAAAATGGTACTCTGTGGCTATTGCTTCTGGGTAGTATCGGACTGACTATACTGTTATCAGGCGTGTATCCTTCGCTGCTTCTTTCTTCGCTTGAACCAGTAAAAGTTCTGAAAGGAGGTAATGTACTAAGTTCAAAAAATACCCATTTCAGGCAGGGGTTGGTTATCGTGCAGTTTACTATTTCCATCATTCTCATTGTCAGCACAATCGTTATTTTCCAGCAGCTTCGTTTTGCGCAGACTCAGGATCCGGGCTATCAGCGGGAACACGTGTTTACTTTCCAAATGCCCTATTCAGCAGGAGCCTCCACACCCAATAACCGTGATTTTATAAAGCACCGTTTACGTGAATTACATGGTGTTGTTGGTGTCACTTCGGCAAATCAGTCTATTGTCGACCTTCAGAGTAAGCACAGCGGAAGCCTGAAATGGGAAGGTCGCCCGGAAGAGTATGAACCTACTGTAGCCCAGTTTTCAGTTGAACCCGAAACACGCTCTGTTTTAGGCCTGAATCTGGCCCAGGGGCGATGGTTTCAGGAAGATATGAAATTGGACACGGCTAATGTTATTCTGAATGAGACTGCGGTCAAAACACTCGGATTAAAAGCGCCCGTAGTAGGTCAGTGGTTTGAGTTTCAGGGTCGGCGCGGACAAGTCATTGGCGTAGTGAAGGATTTTCATTTTCGGAGCTATCACCAGAAAATAGAGCCGATGGTACTATTCTATAATCCTGGCTGGCAGATGCAGGTCTTCGCCAGGATCAGTCCCGGAGCCGCTGCGCGGTTGCTGGCCGAAGCAGAGCGTATCTGGCATGAGCGATATCCCGAAACTCCTTTCCGTTATACCTTTCTTGATGAAAGTTTTGATCGGCTTTACCAGGCTGAACGTAAAGCCGGGCAGTTATTTAATGTCTTTGCCAATATCGCTATTCTCATTTCCTGTCTAGGTCTGTTCGGACTAGCCACGTTCTCCGCTGAACGTCGTACCAAAGAAATCGGTGTGCGTAAAGTTTTGGGAGCATCAGTGACCAGTATTATTTCTTTACTCTCCAGAGATTTTGTTATTCTGGTCTTAATCGCTCTCGCCCTTGCTACACCCGTCGCCTGGTATGCCATGCACCAGTGGCTGCAGGACTTCGCTTACCGGATTGATATTGAATGGTGGGTGTTTGTGCTGGCGGGTACTTTGGCGGTAGGTATCGCCCTGCTGACGGTCAGCTTCCAGAGCGTGAAGGCAGCCCTGATGAACCCGGTAAAGAGCCTAAGGAGCGAGTAGGCTGGTGAAAATGGGTCAATCAGTAGCTAATTACATCACTATATCAATAATCTGGAATCGGACAAAAGGGTACTATGGCAGACAAAATAAGGGAACTTGCAGAATAGCTTTTAAGGAGCCAACAGGATGAGGCAATTTTGAGACAACAACTAACCAAACTCGTTGCTCCATGAAAAACGTACTGATGCTACTTGGCTTGCTCTGCTGGTTTCCAGCCATTGGACAAAATGTGGGGCGCCAATCCAAAGAATCCATTAAGGACAAAAGCTATTTAACCGCCATTCGGCGAGCCGAAAAGTACATTGATTCGCTCCGGGTAGTTCAGGACATTCCGGGTATCTCGGTTTGTGTAGGTACCAGCCAGAATATTCTGTGGGCGGAAGGCTTTGGCTACGCCGATCTGGAAACTCACCAGCCGGTTACCATCCATTCCAAATTTCGGATTGGCTCGGTATCCAAGTCACTTACCTCCTTAGCCATAGGCAAGCTGGTAGAACAAAAAAAACTTGATCTGGACGCGGCCGTTCAGCAGTATGTACCCCTATTTCCGGCAAAAAAATATCCGGTTACCGCCCGGCAGCTGGCTACCCATACCTCCGGTATCCGCCACTATCGGGACAGTGATCCGCTGGCTTGCCCCCGTCGGTATGCCTCGGTGCAGGAGGGATTGACCATTTTTAGCCAGGACAGCCTCCTGTTCAGACCGGGGACGGCTTATGGTTACTCCACCTACGGGTATACCTTGTTAAGTGCCGTTATTGAAGGAGCGAGCCACCAGGACTACCCCTCCTATATGCAGCAGGCCGTGTTTACGCCCCTGGGGATGTCTGATACAGGAGTAGATGCCAGTGACAGCATCATCGTTAACCGGGTCAGGTTTTATGAACATGACCACAAGGGCCGGCTGGTCAATGCCGCCCAGGTAGACAATAGTTATAAGTGGGCGGGTGGTGGCCTGTTATCCACTCCCGCAGATCTGGTTAAACTGGGGCGTGGACTCCTGAACCATTCGCTATTACGGAAAGAAACGGTAGCTTTACTATTCACTCCCCAGCTTCTGCTGGACGGAACCAATACCTACTATGGCCTGGGGTGGCGCCTGGGTACCAGCCCTCAGAACCGGAAAATTATCCACCACGGTGGGACAATCGACGGTGGCAGAACCTTTTTGCTAATGTACCCCGAGCATGACCTGGTGGTGGCGATTACAGCTAACATGAGCGGCGTCAACATCAATTTGCCGGAAGTAGAAACCATTGCCAGTTACTTTTTTGAGGTGAAACAATGAAAAAAGCAACCGTCATTCTGCTGCATCTGAGCTATTGGCTCTTGTACTGCTTTTTGGTCAGTTTTCTGTTTCTCCTGTCCCAGGCTACCGAGGAATCCGCCGTGGAGGATTGGGAGGATTGGGTCGCTATTCTTCTCTTTGCCTTACTGACCGGAATTAGTAGCTTCTATGCTTTTTATGGCTGGCTGGTTCCTCGTTACCTGACTACCCGGCGCGTCAGACTCTTTGTTGGCGTTGGGCTGCTGGTAAGTAGTGGCATCGGCCTGTTTTCTACCTTTATGGTGTCAATGGCAACGACGATCATTATCTACATAGCCCTGCATCAGACTGAATTCCTTCTCTTTCAGCCGAAGGATCAACTGGTACTGATGACCGGATTCACCCTGCTGGCCCTTGTGAATGGTATGATGGGCACGGTCATCAGGGGGTTCATTACCTGGTATACGGATATACATATGAAAGAAATGGTGGCCGGTAAAGCCCTGCGCACCGAAATAGAACTGTTGAAAGCGCAGCTTAACCCCCATTTTCTGTTCAACACGCTGAACAATATCGACATCCTTATAGAGCGGGATGCTCCCCGGGCTTCCCTGTACCTGAACAAGCTGTCAGACTTGCTGCGCTTTACCCTGTACGAAACGCAGGCCGATCAGATCCTCTTAACCCACGAGCTGGCCTACATCAAAAAGTACATTGAGCTGCAGAAAGTCAGAACTCCCAACGAACAGTATGTGACCCTGCACATGGAGGGGCCGGTCGAGGGGGTACAGATTGCCCCCATGCTCTTTATACCTTACATCGAAAATGCCTTCAAGTACGCGACCAACAAGAAAGTCCCGGAAGCGATCCGCATTTACTTTTCGGTGGTAGAAAACCAGATCCAGTTCCGGTGTATCAATGTCATTGATAAAAGCAAAACCGGGTCGAAAGAGCAGGGAGGCCTGGGGCAGAGGCTGCTCCGACAACGATTAACCCTTTTGTATCAGGAGAAGTTTACCCTGGAGATCCAGCCTACTGAAGATACGTATTCCGTCTATCTGGTTTTACCTGTAAATTCCTATGAGATGTCTACTCATTGAAGATGAGCCCTTAGCCATGTTGCGGCTGAAAGAGTACGTCCAGCGGGTTCCCTTCCTGACGCTCAGCCATGCGGTCGATAACGGACTGGAAGCCATTCCCCTGCTCCAGCGGGAGCCAATTGACCTGGTGTTCCTGGATATCGAAATGGACGGTTTCTCAGGACTGCAGCTGCTGGAAACCTTACCGGTACGGCCCGCCGTAATCCTGACAACGGCTTATGATCAGTATGCGCTCAAGGCTTTTGACCTACAGGTAGCTGACTACTTACTGAAGCCATACACCTTCGACCGCTTCCTGCAGGCCGTCACCCGCGCCCGGCAAAGGCAGGTAGCTGTCCCGGAGGAGACGCGACAGTCGTTCTTGTTTATAAAAACGGAGTACCGGCTCCAGAAAGTAGACTTCGACCAGATCCTGTACATCGAAGGAATGCGTGATTACCGGCGTATCCATATGGCGACTGAAAAAATCATGACGCTGGAAACGTTCGGTGAACTGGAGCGTCAACTGCCACGCCAGCAGTTTTGCCGGGTTCACAAGTCCTATCTGGTAGCTCTGGATAAGATCGACTCCATTGAACGGGATCGGTTAAAGATACAACAGGCCCTTATCCCCCTATCAGGTACCTACCGGGACCACTTCTACCAGTTGATCGGCCGCTCTATGAAGTAACAGGCTAACTGATCAGATCAGCAGGTACCTGTCATAGATTCTCTAACGCCACCTCCTCCCGCACGGCTAGCATTGCGGGGACTTTTTACGTTAAAATCAGGGGAAAGTAGCCAAGCATGGCCGAAGTGTTGTAAATTTGCTGGGTCAAACTATTACTACTAAGGTAAATAATCACTCTGCCATCATGCTTAATCTTGTTCTGTTTGGCCCTCCGGGGGCTGGTAAAGGTACCCAAAGCGAGAAAATCATTGATAAACATAAGCTCGTACACCTTTCCACGGGCGACTTGCTGCGCTCCGAAATAAAAGCAGGTACCGAACTCGGACTCCAGGCCAAAACACTCATGGATCAGGGAATACTGGTGCCGGACGAAGTAGTGATTGGTATGATCGACAATAAGCTGAAGGAAAATAAGGAGGCCGCCGGTTTTATATTCGACGGATTTCCGCGTACGGTGAAGCAGGCCGAAGCACTCGACAACCTGCTGCACAGCTACAACGAACAGATCACGGTGATGGTAGCGCTGGTAGTAGACGAAGAAGAACTGGCCAAACGTCTGTTACTGCGCGGTGCTACCTCCGGCCGCCCCGACGACCAGAACGTCGACCTGATCCGGAAGCGCATCCAGGAATATAACGAAAAAACGACCCCCGTGGCAGATTACTACCGTCAGCAGGGCAAGTACGTAGGGGTAGACGGCATTGGCGAAATCGACGAAATATTTATCACCATCTGTAACGCGATCGACACCACAGCCTGACCAGTGAACAATAGCCAGTGACCGCGCGGGAGGCGCCACTGCCACGGTGGCTCCTCCGGCGGCGGCCAGTCACCCCAAGGGCAGGCTTCACTACACTGGCTATCTATGCTCGCTTTCTAATCATCCGTCTCTGAATAGTACTACCCGAGTGAAGTAACGGAAGAAAACAACCGGCTCTCTGATTCAGTTGTAAAAAGTAAAATTATCGTTAAATAAATGGCTCCCGGTATACAGCCGGTAGCTCTGAATCAGTGACAGACTGCACCTACAGGTCACGTCGGACTTCCGCACTAAATGATCACGCGCGGTCTCAGGTCACTGATCATTGAACACTGAAACATGGCTTCATCAAACTTCATCGATTACGTAAAGATAAATGTACGCTCCGGAGCCGGAGGTGCCGGATCAGTACATTTCCGCCGGGAAAAGTATGTAGATAAAGGCGGCCCGGACGGAGGTGACGGCGGACGTGGCGGGCACATCATCCTGAAAGGGAATGCCCAGCACTGGACACTGCTTCACCTTAAATACACCAAGCACATCAAAGCCGAACCGGGAAAAGCCGGAGAAGGCGGACGACGCAAGGGGGCCCAGGGCAAAGACGTTATACTGGAAGTACCACTGGGTACCGTAGCGCGCGATGCCGAAACGGGAGAACAGATCCTGGAAATAACCGAAGACGGACAGGAGGTGATTCTGATGCCCGGCGGGCGGGGTGGACTGGGCAATGACCATTTCAAAAACTCAACGAACCAGACCCCTCAGCACGCCCAGCCTGGTGAACCCGGCGGAGAGTCCTGGGTTATACTGGAGCTGAAGGTACTGGCGGACGTAGGTTTGGTAGGTTTCCCCAACGCGGGTAAATCGACGCTCCTGTCGGTGATATCGGCCGCTCGTCCCGAAATAGCCAACTATCCTTTTACAACCCTGGTACCCAACCTGGGAGTAGTAGCCTACCGCGACTACAAATCGTTTGTGGTAGCTGATATTCCCGGTATCATAGAAGGTGCCTCACAGGGCAAAGGACTTGGACTGCGATTCCTTAGACATATCGAACGCAACTCTATTCTGCTGTTCATGATCCCGGCCGACTCCGAAGACATCAAGGGGGAATATGAGACTTTACTCAACGAGCTGCGGCTGTATAACCCCAGTCTGCTGGATAAGCAGCGTCTGCTGGCTATCACCAAAGTTGACCTGCTGGATGAGGAAGAGCGAGCGAAGCTCTCGGATCAAGTACCTGTTGATGTACCTTGTATCCAGATTTCGGCAATTATTCAGGAAGGAATAGACGCACTAAAAGACCTGATTTGGAAAACGCTGAACGAGGAACAGCCCGTTCAATAACTTCATGGAATAAAAGTTGCTTTCCGTTCGTTGTAAAATGAAATTTGCAGGATGGAAAATACTTGGAAAGTAATCTATTAGCATGAAATATCCTTTACGTACACTAATGGTTACACTCGTCTGGGGTGTAGCCTTTATTTTGCCACAAGTACTAGGCCAGGTCAGTATTAACTATCCTAAAAACCGCGCCGTCTTTCAGCGGGATAAAAGTAATTCAGCTACTATCTACATAGCGGGCAGCTATACCGAAGCTGCCGACCGGGTAGAGGCCCAGCTGACACCAGTACAGGGAGGAAACCATTCCGGCTGGATCACCATTCAGAATAATCCCCAGGGAGGACAGTTTTACGGCAGTATGGACTGGTCGGGTGGCTGGTATACGCTGGAGGTACGCATGTGGCGCGGGGATCAGCAGGTTGGAAGTGCATCCGTCTCCCGGGTCGGTATCGGAGAGGTATTTATTATAGCAGGCCAGTCAAACGCCCAGGGATACCAGGGCTACGGAGGCCCCGGGGCGAATGATGATCGTGTCAACACGATTAACTACTACAACAATGATGACCCGGGCAATGACCTCCCCTATCCGGAGTTCAGCCATCTGGATGCCAACTCATTTATCTCACCCCGTGGTAACTCAGCCTGGTCGTGGGGACGCCTCGGCGACCACCTGGCCAACCGGTTAGGAGTTCCAATCCTGTTCTACAACGTGGCATGGTATGGCTCCGCCGTCAGAAACTGGCGCGAGAGCATTAATGGGACTGCTTACTCTGTATTTGATGGTGGTCCATTCTCGCCGGCAGGTATGCCCTATAAAAATCTGAGGCTGGTCATGCAGTACTACGTACCTATCACGGGCATAAGAGGAGTACTCTGGCAACAGGGCGAATCAGATACCTACGCCAATACCAGCGCATCTTCTTATGCTAATGACCTACGCACTGTCATTGAGCAAAGCCGAAACGAATCCGGCAAGAACCTGTCGTGGGTTATAGCCCGAACCTCTTATTTCCCATTGGGAGGCGGTACCAGCGCACAGGTTATACAAGGGCAGAATAACGTAGTGGCTTCCGTGCCCAACACCTTCGCTGGCCCGGAAACTGACAATATCCCCAGCCATCTCCGCAGCGACGGAACCCACTTTGCCAATGAAGGGCTGACCATACTGGGGGATATGTGGAGTAATTCACTGAATGATAATTTCTTTAACCGCTCGGAGCCTTACAAAGCACTGCCGCTGCCGAAGGTAACGGTCAGTAACTGTTCTAACGAAAATAATACCCTAACCCTTACGGTAGAGGGGAACTACTCGTCCATCAACTGGAATACCGGTGCCGGTGACCGCACAATCACCGCAGGCCCCGGCACCTACCGGGTACAGGTGCGGGATGGAGCCGGAAATATCATACGCACGCCGGAGATCCGAATCCCGGACAATGTTCGGGCCTCTACCCCCAATGTGACCAACGAGGGGAGAAACCCGATCTGTCAGAATGGGTCAACGGTGCTGTCGGCGAATAGCTCTGGCAAAGTTACATGGAACAATGGTCAGAATGGGGAGCGTATCACAGTAAGTTCGGCCGGTGAGTTCTTCGCAACTGTTCAGAACGCCTACGGTTGCCAGGCTACTTCATCACGAACAACCATTACCGTACTTCCGACCCCACCACCAGCTACCCCCAGTATCACGGTGACGGCTCCTACTACTTTCTGCGAAGGCGGCGAAGTAAAGCTCGTATCAAGTGCCCCCCGGAATACCTGGTCCAACGGCATGGAAGGGAAGGAAGTAGCCATACGTACCTCGGGGGAATACCGGGTACGGGCCGTTGATGAGCAGGGGTGTTTTTCGGCGGAGTCTGCTCCTGTGTCCATTGTTGTTAATCCGCTCCCGGCTCAGCCCGTGGTTTCGCCCAGCAGCAGCACCACCTTCTGCCAGGGAGGTAATGTAACGCTCACCTCCAGCTATCCCAACGGAAATGTGTGGTCTACACAGGCTACCTCGCAGGCCATAACCGTAGCCCAGTCGGGCTCCTATACCGTACGGGTCCGTGATGCCAATGGCTGCGAAAACACCTCCCGCCCCGTAGATGTACGGGTAAATCCACTGCCGGCTGCTCCGGCCATAACGCCTCTGCGCCCTACTACTTTCTGCGAGCGGGACTATACAGTATTACAATCCAGCGAAGCTCATATGTACCGGTGGAGTACCGGCCAGACAGGTCGTGAGCAGGAAATACGTACTCCCGGCGACTACTCACTTACCATCACCGACATCAACGGCTGTACCTCACCGTCCTCCGCGGCGGTGAAGGTAGTAGTGAACCCGCTGCCTGCCATCCCTACTATTACGGCGGCTGGCCCTACTACGTTCTGCGCGGATGAAAACGTTACATTGCAGTCCAGCCCGGCCTTTGGCTATTCGTGGAGCCACGGCGAAAGCAGCAAGGATGTGGCCGTAAATAAAACGGCAGAATACAGCGTACGCGCTAAAAACGAGTTTGGCTGTCTGTCGGACCCTTCCAACCGGATCGCGGTCAATGCCATGCCTTTGCCTCCCATACCTACCGTGACCGCCCTGGGGCCCACAAGTTTTTGCGAAGGAGATGAGGTAACCCTAACGGCTGCCGGTATAGGTCCTGTTTCCTGGAATACCGGTGTCGCAGCCCCTTCTATTACCGTTAACCAGACGGGTAACTACGCCGCCCGGGTGCAGGGAACCAACGGATGTTTTTCACCCTACACGGCTGCCACCCAGGTACTCGCCAATCCTATTCCGTCGAAGCCGGTGATCCAGCAGGCTGGTACCTTTAGTCTGGAGGCGGAAAGCCCCATAGAGGCCGAGCGCTACGAGTGGAAACGCGATGGGATAACAATTCAGACCGAAAGTCAGTCACTGATCAAGGCCGGCCAGTCCGGTACCTACTCCGTCAGAGGCTTTATTGTCTACAGCCCAACGCTTACCTGTAGTTCAGAAGAGTCAGAGATGTTCCGTTTTGAGGTAGATATGAGTACCGGTGGATTCAGCATCTACCCCAATCCGAGTGTGGATGGACGGGTAACGCTGGAAACCCTGCAGGATCTGCAGAATGCCACGGTTCAGCTATACGACCTGCGAGGAAATCTGGTTCATACCTTTTCGTCACTTTCATTCGAAGAACGTAAAGTGATAGACTTGTCTACCCTGCCTGATGGTGTTTATATAGTCCGTATTGAGTCCGGCTCTTTCACCGCTGTACAGAAAGTTATTCTTGCCCATTAAGGTGTGTGAGTAACTATGTGACTCAAAAAAAAATTTGATGTATTATAGCAGAAATAATCTTATAAATTTGTAGTCGGCTGACGTGTGCTCAATACTGAAATGAGATAGGAGCATACGTCAGCCGATACTATCCTGATAGTACTGTAATGATGGTCGGAAGTCTAGTTTTTCTTATTTATCTAGTCAATGCGTAAATCCTCTACTAATCATTTTTTTCTTAAAATCTGGTTCCTGATTGTTTGTGTTCCCCTGGCGGTTAGCGCCCAGATTAAAATTACCTCCCCTTCTGACCGAGCCATATATCAACGGGATATTAGCGGCCAGACCACCTTTTCGATAACAGGTACCTATTCACAACCCATCGACAAGGTAGAAGTAAGGGCTGTACCGGTAGTACCGGGCCAGGGGATAGGTACTGAATGGGCTACTCTTCAGAGTAATCCCTCCGGCGGTACTTTTCTGGGTTCACTACGACTGCACGGTGGATGGTATACCCTGGAAGTACGGGGCCTGATGAACGGAGCTTTAGTGGGACGTGACGTAGTCCCTCGTATGGGCGTTGGGGAAGTGTTTGTAATCGCGGGACAATCCAACGCGCAGGGCCTGAGAGACTACCCGGGCCCCGGTGCAAAAGATGATCGGGTCAACTACATCGTGTACGATAACATTGTTAACTCTCTGTTCGATCCGCCTGCACCCACTTTTGCCCAGCTTACCTCTGAGGCCATTGTTGGTCCTCACGGCCAGTCTGCCTGGAACTGGGGAATATTGGGGGATCAGTTAGCACGAAAGTTAAACGTACCCGTCCTATTCATTAATGCTGCCTGGGAAGGAACCTCGGTACGAAACTGGGCCCAAAGTGCGGCCGACCAACCTACCTACAATGTATACGGCGGTTTTCCGTATCCTCCTCAAATGCCTTATGGTAACCTCCTGCTTTCTGTCCGGCATTATGCCAATATGCTGGGAGCAAGAGCGGTCCTATGGATGCAGGGCGAGTCAGATACCTATCCGGCTAACATGAGCAAAGCTGAATACCAGGGCCATTTGCAATTCCTGGTGAATAAGTTGGGAGGAGATATCAATAAAAGGATCATCTGGGTAATCGCCCGAACCTCACGCACGGCTAATAATTTGGGGGCCTCAATCACCAGCCCGGAAATAATTGCCGCTCAGAATGCCGTACTTAACACGCAGTTTAATGGTACCTACGCCGGCCCGGAAACGGATAATCTGGCGGTCCCACGGGCGGATGGGGTCCATTTTATTGGAGAAGCAGCTCTTAATACCCTGGCCAACGCCTGGAATAACGTACTGAATACAACATTCTTTTCGACAGTCACACCGCTGACACCGGCTGCTATTCCTGCTGTTACTACTGCCTGTGCCGCGGACAACAATACCATAAGCCTTACGCTGCCTACCGGCTACTCCTCCTATACCTGGAGCACCGGACAGTCTGGCCGTACGATCAATGTATCTTCACCCGGCACCTACCGGGCTACGCTGAAAGATGCCAGCGGCAACGCTATTCTGAGCCAGAGCGTGACGATCGAAAACTCAGTTAAGCCTGTTAAGCCTACCATTATTCCCGGTGGCGAGCGGCAGGCTTGTGCTGATTCAGGACTTATATTGTCTGCCTCAGGCGGCACTGACCTGTTTATGTGGAGTAACGGTACGACCGGCCGTACTACCCGCGCCCTTCAGAGTGGCAACTATACCGTACGGGCTCAGAATGTTTTTGGATGCGTGTCGGAAGTATCGGCTCCAACCAGCCTGACGGTTCGTCCGGCGGTACCACAGCCAACTGTAATCCAGTCAGGACCTTTCAGTATGCAGGCTACCTTACCCGACCCGGATCTGATGGTAACGTATGAGTGGAAGCGCAATGATCAGGTGCTTACGCCTGGTACCAGTGTCATCAAAACCTTGGAAGACGGTAACTATATAGCCAGAGCCAAGACAGTATACAACCTGGGCAGCAGCAACCAACTTACCTGCTACTCGGCATTTTCTAATCCGATCACCTATATTCCTTCCGAGGGTGATGCCATTGTGATCTTCCCCAATCCTGCTCCTAATGGAGTAATCGCCGTCGAAACCAGGGAGGATCTGACCGATGCCGAAGTAGCCATATTTAATATGAACGGTGCACTGCTCCGGACCCAGAGCTTCCCCACCCTGAACCAGCGCCGCACCATTAATATCAGTACGCTTCCTCCTGGAGCCTACGTAGTGCGGGTGAGGTCTGCGGGGGTGGATGTCTCCAAAAAGATTATAATAGATTAACTACAATATGCTTAGTTGAAGGCTCCTGATATCAGGAGCCTTTTTTTGTACTTTTTCTGTAAGCAAGACTACGCAACGTATTTGGTTGATAAATTTGCAAATAGTAATTTTACAGCAAGTACTATACTTGCCTTAATAATCGTTAGTAAACGTTTCTTATCTAAAATATGTTAAGAAACTAAGAAGAACTATGAATACGACTTATCTCCCTTCCGATTTTTTACCCATAGTGGTACAGCTTGGTCTGGCGCTGGCATTTATTGTCGGTACGATGATTGTTACCCACCTTATTGGACCCAGCCGTAAGAGCAGTCTTAAGGATGATCCTTTCGAGTGTGGAATCGAAGTAAAAGGTAATGCCCGTACTCCCATATCCGTGAAGTACTTTCTGGTAGCGATTCTGTTCGTACTGTTTGATGTGGAAGTTATTTTCATGTACCCATGGGCGGTTAATTTCAGACAACTGGGCATGCTCGGATTTATCGAAATGCTACTGTTCATGGCCTTATTGCTGGCCGGCTTCTACTACATAATCCGTAAGGGTGTACTGAAGTGGGAAGAATAACCTGTTTGTTTAATTAGTTGATAATTAAAATCTATAATACTATGAGCTCTGTAAAGATGGTGGAGGCCCCGGATGGATATAGTGGAGCTGGTTTCTTTGCTACTTCATTAGATGAGGTGATTGGTCTGGCGCGTAGCCACTCGTTGTGGCCGCTGCCTTTTGCCACATCCTGCTGCGGTATTGAATTTATGGCGACCATGGGTTCGCATTATGATATATCACGTTTTGGTTCCGAACGCCCCAGCTTCTCGCCCCGCCAGGCTGACCTGCTGATGGTAATGGGTACCATTGCCAAGAAGATGGCACCTATTGTAAAGCAGGTATACCTGCAGATGGCCGAGCCCCGCTGGGTAATGGCCGTAGGAGCCTGTGCTTCCAGCGGTGGTATATTTGATACATACAGCGTACTCCAGGGTATTGACCGGATTATTCCTGTCGATGTATACGTACCTGGCTGTCCGCCGCGCCCCGAACAAATCCTGGAAGGTCTGATGCAGGTACAGGAGCTGACCCGCAACGAATCGCTGCGTCGTCGCAACTCAGATGAGTACCAACACCTGCTGGAGTCATATAAAATACAATAACCCTCTATGCTTAGCAATCAGGAAGTAGCCGAAGAGCTGATCAAGAAGTTCGGCAACGATGTATACGATTTTGAAGATCCTTATGGGCTGCTTACCCTCACTACTACCCGGGAGCAGATCATACCAATACTAGAGTACCTGTTTCACCACGACCGTTTCAAGATTAACTTCCTGACGGATATTACCGGAATACATTATCCGGACAGTCCGGGACAGGAGTTCGCGGTGGTGTACCATGTCCATAGCCTTACTCAGAACTTCCGGGTGAGGCTTAAAGTGTTTCTGGCCGAAGCAGATATTCATGTTCCAACGGCTACTCCTGTGTATGCCTCCGCCAACTGGATGGAGCGGGAGACGTACGACTTCTTCGGGATCATTTTTGACGGACATCCTGACCTGAGACGTATCCTGAACATAGATGAAATGGATTACTTCCCGATGCGGAAGCAGTACCCGATGGAAGATGCTACGCGTCAGGACAAGATCGACGCGCTCTTTGGCCGTTAATCTCCTACTATCTAACTGAGTAAGTACAATGGCAGATATAGAATTAGTACCTAATAAGAATTTTCCGGCCAAGAACGACCATCCTGATCTGGTAGGGGAGCTCACCACCCTCAACCTGGGACCTACCCACCCGGCTACCCACGGTATCTTTCAGAACATCCTGCAGATGGACGGAGAGAAGATCGTGTCGGGTGAGCAGACGATCGGGTATATTCACCGGGCCTTTGAGAAAATAGCTGAGCGTCGTCCGTTCTACCAGATCACTACCCTGACTGACCGGATGAACTACTGTTCGTCACCGATCAACAACTTCGGCTGGCACATGACCGTAGAGAAGCTGCTGGGTATAGAAGTACCTAAGCGGGCGCAGTACATCCGGGTGATCCTGATGGAGCTGGCCCGGATCAGCGACCACCTGATCTGTAACGGTATCCTGGGTGTGGATAGCGGAGCTTACTCCGGCTTCCTGTACCTGATGGAGAAGCGGGAAGAGATCTACGAAATATACGAAGAAATATGCGGAGCCCGTCTGACAACCAACATGGGTCGTATAGGCGGTATGGAAAGAGATTTTTCCAATGAAGCGCTACGCAAGATACGGGAGATGCTTAAATCACTGCCGCCGGTATTGAAGGAGTTTGAAAACCTCTTCAACCGGAACCGGATCTTTATGGACCGTACCATTAACGTAGGGCCTATATCGGCCGAGCGTGCGCTGAGCTACGGATTTACCGGACCTAACTTGCGTGCCGCCGGGGTGGACTACGATGTACGGGTGATGAATCCGTATTCGTCCTACGAAGACTTTGACTTTATCATTCCGATAGGTCAGAGCGGCGATACCTACGACCGGTTCATGGTACGTAACGAGGAGATGTGGCAGAGTATGAAGATTATTGATCAGGCCATGAACAACCTGCCCGAAGGTCCTTTCTTCGCCGACGCCCCTGAGTACTACCTCCCTCCCAAGCAGGAAGTATACCGTAGCATGGAAGCGCTCATCTACCACTTCAAGATTGTGATGGGTGAAATAGACGCTCCGGTGGGTGAAGTATACCATTCGGTAGAGGGTGGCAACGGAGAGCTGGGCTTCTACCTGATCAGTGACGGAGGCCGCACACCATACCGTCTGCACTTCCGTCGTCCGAGCTTTATCTACTACCAGGCATTCCCTGAGATGTGCAAAGGCACGACGCTGTCCGATGCCATCCTGATCATGAGTAGTCTGAACGTAATTGCCGGAGAGCTGGACGCGTAAATTAACCATTGGATTCCTTCTCGTAGAAAGATAATGACCGAAGCACCTAATACAGTAGCATTTACGCCGGATCGTCTGGCCAAATCAAAGGAAATCATTGCCCGTTATCCCGAAGGCCGCCAGAAATCGGCGCTTCTGCCCCTCCTGCACCTGGCTCAGGAACAGTGGGGATGGGTAAGCCCGGAGGTGATGGACTACGTAGCCGAACTACTGAGCATACTACCTATTGAGGTATACGAGGTAGCTACCTTCTATACCATGTTCCACCTGGATCCCGTCGGAAAACACGTCATCGAATACTGTCGTACCGGTCCCTGCTGCCTGATGGGTGGTGAGGATGTGTATGGCTACCTCCGCGAAAAGCTGGGAGTGGAAGCCGGACAGACTACGGCCGACGGTAAGTTTACTGTGAAAGAAGTAGAGTGTCTGGCCGCCTGCGGCTGGGGACCTGTGTTCCAGATTCGGGAGAAGTACTATATGAACCTCACCCGGGAGCGGGTTGATGAGATCATTGACGAGTTAAGCAAATAAGCTGCTGTAAGCTGCTATACTATATTGAATAATGGCAAAGAAGATCTTAACCGAATATATTAACGTTCCCGGCATTGACACCTTTGAGGTGTACCGCAAGCACGGGGGCTATACGGCTGTTGAGAAAGCGCTGAAAACCATGACTCCCGAAGAGGTAGTGGAAGAGGCGAAGAAATCAGGCGTGCGCGGACGAGGCGGTGCCGGATTCCCGATGGGAATGAAGTGGAGCTTCCTGGCTAAGCCGGAAGGTGTACCCCGCTACCTCGTGTGTAACGCGGACGAGTCAGAGCCGGGTACCTTTAAGGACCACCACCTGATGAAGGAGCTACCCCACCTACTTATAGAGGGGATGATCGTATCGAGCTTTGCGCTGGGTGCCCACAAATCGTTTATCTACGTACGGGGCGAGCTCATGTACGTGATCCGCATCCTGGAGAAAGCCATCGAAGAGGCCAAAGAAAAAGGCTTCCTGGGCAAGAATATCCTGGGTACAGGCTACGACCTGGAACTGGTAGTACAGCCCGGAGGTGGAGCTTATATTTGTGGGGAAGAAACAGCCCTATTGGAATCGCTGGAAGGAAAGCGTGGTAACCCGCGTAACAAGCCTCCTTTCCCTGCTATCAAGGGACTTTATCAGAGCCCTACGGTAGTAAATAACGTGGAGTCTATCTCCAACATGCCCTGGATCATCAACAACGGGGGCGACGCCTATGCTGCCATCGGAGTGGGACGTAGTACCGGAACTAAGCTGATCTCGGCTTCGGGTCATATCCGGAAGCCCGGTGTATATGAAATTGAGCTGGGCGTGTCAGTAGATGAGTTCCTGAACTCGGATGAGTACTGCGGTGGTGTTCGTGACGGTCATTATCTGAAGGCGCTGGTAGCCGGAGGATCGTCGGTACCCATACTGCCGGCTCACCTGATTACAAAGACTGCCAACGGTGAAGATCGTCTGATGACGTACGAGTCACTCTCGGACGGAGGCTTCGCCACCGGTTCGATGCTGGGCTCGGGTGGATTTATCGTATTTGACGAGACCGCTTGTATTGTACGCAATACCTGGAACTTCTCCCGCTTCTACCACCACGAGTCGTGCGGGCAGTGCAGCCCCTGCCGTGAAGGTACCGGCTGGATGGAGAAGGTGCTCCACCGTCTTGAGCACGGCCACGGTAGCATGCATGACATTGACCTGCTGGTAGATATATCGAAGAAAATAGAAGGAAATACGATCTGTCCGCTCGGGGATGCGGCAGCCTGGCCGGTAGCCAGTGCCATTCGTCATTTCCGTGAAGAGTTTGAATGGCACGTTACCCATCCGCACGAAGCTACTCAGCCTGGTGCAGTATACATGGGTTCAGCGGCCTTGGTGTAATTTGAGTTAATTTTGAATGGGTGAATTAGTGGTTAAGTGAATATCAGAAGGATTTGTTATTCTCTCAATCAATCATTCTCTCAGTCACTCATTGAGAAACATGGAAGAGACCAAACCAAATCTGTTTAAAATAACCTTCGACGGTATCGAAGTCGAAGTAGAGCCGGGTACTACCATCATGCAGGCAGCCCGTAAGATTGCCGAAGCGGACCGATCACACGATGCCCTGGTACCTCCGGCGATGTGCTACTACGAGCCTCTGAAAGGAACGGGCGGAAAATGCCGCGCCTGTCTGGTAAAGGTAACACAAGGTTCTGCCAAGGATACGCGTCCCATGCCTAAACTGGTGCCTTCGTGCATTACGCAGGTACAGGATGGTATGGTAGTAGAAAATACCACTAACCCGGCCGTACTGGAAGCTCGCAAAGGTGTAGTAGAGTTCCTGCTCATCAACCACCCGCTGGACTGTCCCGTATGCGACCAGGCCGGTGAGTGCCACCTGCAGGACTTTGCTTATGAGCATGGAGCAGCCAAGACTCGCTACGAGGAAGAGCGCCGTACTTTTGATCGGCACGACCTGGGTCCTTATATCCAGCTGCACATGACGCGCTGTATCCTGTGCTACCGTTGTGTATTCACCGCCGATCAGATTACGAACAAGCGGGTACACGGTGTTATGCACCGGGGCGATGCGGCCGAAATCAGTACTTATATTGAGAAAGCCATTGACAACGATTTCTCCGGAAACGTCATTGATGTATGTCCCGTAGGAGCTCTGACGGATAAGACCTTCCGCTTCAAGAACCGTGTATGGTTTACCAAACCCGTGGATGCTCACCGCGACTGCCCTACCTGTAGCGGTAATGTGACGCTGTGGTATCGGGGTGAAGAGGTGATCCGGGTGACGGCTCGTAAGAACGAATGGGGTGAGGTAAAAGAGTTTATCTGCAACACCTGCCGCTTCGAGAAGAAGAATACCAGCGACTGGACCATCGAAGGACCTGCCAAGGTATTACGCAGCTCGGTGATCTCGGCGAATAAGTACCGGGCGGACCTGGTGAAGAAGCCTGACTTCGCTCTGAAGCTGGCTAACTCCCAATATAAGCCTATTGACGACAGCCGTTCGTATACGACTGATCAGGACCAGATCCGTCAGTTGAGCATTGAGAATAATGACAAAGCCAACCACCGTTCACAGTTGGCCGACAAGAACTGATCCATCTACTAATAACCTATTCCGGAGGTACTAAGCTACCTCCGGCTGTATACAACCATGGAACTAACAGAGTTCATTATTAAGGCCATTGTCATAGCAGTGATCTTCGGACTAACCCTCCTGATCGCTATGTACTCTACCTATGGCGAACGTAAAGTAGCGGCCTTCATTCAGGATCGTATTGGTCCTAACCGGGCGGGTCCGTTTGGAATGCTGCAGCCGCTGGCTGATGCCGGAAAGATGTTCTTCAAGGAAGACTTCATTCCTGCCCAGGCTAATAAGTGGCTGTTCATCGCCGGTCCTGCACTAGCTATGCTTACCGCTTTGATGGCGAGTGCCGTTATTCCCTTTGGGCATACGCTTCGCTATGATGGCGTAGAGGTGGCCGTACAGGCCGTAGAGGCTAACATCGGTATCCTATATATCTTCGGTGTAGTATCGCTGGGTGTATACGGAATCATGGTGGGAGGCTGGGCGTCTAACAACAAGTTCTCCCTGCTGGGTGCTATCCGGGCGGCGTCTCAGAACATCAGCTACGAAATAGCGATGGGTATGGCTATTGTAGCTATTCTGATGATGACCGGATCACTGTCCCTGCGTGAGATCGTAGATCAGCAGCACAGCGGTAACTGGAATATCTGGTATCAGCCACTCGGATTTATTATATTCATCACCTGTGCCTTCGCGGAGTGTAACCGTACACCCTTTGATCTCCCTGAATGTGAGACAGAGCTGGTAGGTGGCTACCACACGGAGTATAGTAGTATGAAGCTAGGTTTCTATCTGTTTGCTGAGTACATCAACATGTTTATTTCATCTGCTGTGATTTCGGCACTGTACTTTGGTGGCTATAACTACCCTGGTATGGATTGGGTATACACCCAATTGACGGGTGCCTTCGGTGAAGTAGCCGGCCACAATGCCGCTACACTAATCGGTACCGCGGTGTTCTTTGGTAAGGCGTTGTTCTTCGTATTCTTCTATATGTGGGTACGCTGGACACTACCACGCTTCCGCTACGACCAGCTCATGAACCTGGGCTGGAAGGGTCTGATCCCTCTGGCTATTCTTAATATTATCATCACAGGTACTGGAGTACTGTTCCTGGAGCCTTATTTTACGGCTCTGCTTAAGTAATCCCGTACCCTGCAAACATACATTGCCATGCAGTTGACCAATCGCTCTAAGCAAGTTAGCAATAAAGAAATGACGCTGGCCGAAAAAGCCTACCTGCCTGCTATCGCGCAGGGGATGGCGATTACGATCAAGCATTTCTTCAAAAAGAAAGTAACTATACAGTACCCCGAGGTAAAGCGGTATCTGGGTCCCGTTTTCCGGGGACGTCACATCCTGAAGCGTGACGAGCAGGGACGCGAGCGCTGTACCGCCTGTGGGCTGTGCGCCGTAGCCTGTCCCGCCGAAGCTATCCAGATGGTGGCCTCCGAGCGTGAGAAGGGTGAAGAGCATCTGTACCGTGAAGAAAAATACGCGGCAGTATACGAAGTAAATATGCTGCGTTGTATCTTCTGCGGACTGTGCGAAGAAGCCTGTCCCAAGCAAGCTGTATACCTGCGTCACGACGAAATGGTACCCGTCTTTGTTGAGCGTGATCAGGTAATATGGGGTAAGGATATGCTCGTAGAGGACATGAACAATCGCTACAAGCGCGAAGCCTGGACCAAAGAAGAAGCCCGCCTGCTGGATGAGAAAAAAGCCAGAGGTGAAGTTTCGAACGTTGAGCCACGGGCTATTCCCTGAATCTAACTAATTTTATACCTTTGCCGCGCGGTAGTCGCCGCCCCGGAAAGTGACTATTACCTGTTTATGAATCCGACGCTATCGATTTTTTATTTCCTGTCGTTTCTGACAGTGCTCAGTGCCCTCATGGTGGTTTTCTCGCGTAGCCCCATTCACAGTGTACTCTACCTGATTCTGACGTTCTTCTGTCTGACGGGTCACTACATCCTGCTGAATGCGCAGTTTCTGGCGGCGGTAAATATTATCGTGTACGCCGGAGCGATCATGGTACTCTTCCTCTTTGTGATCATGTTCCTGAACATGAAGAAAGAAGATGAGGAAGCCAAGACCAACCTGACCAAGATAGCTGCGATGATCGTAGCAGGTACTCTGTTCGTGATCTTGTTCGGAGCGTACCGCAAGTCTATCATTGGCGCGTACAACCCTTATGAGTACAACTCGCAGGTAGGTATGGTGGAGAGCCTGGGAGCCGTGCTATTCAGAGACTACCTGCTGCCTTTTGAGCTGGCGTCGGTGCTTTTCCTTATAGCGATGACCGGTGCTGTGATGCTGGGTAGACGCGAAGTGGGAGAGCGTCATTTCTAACAATTGACCCTGTACCTGTTTGCATAGTTTGCGGGGCTGGCCTAAGTGGCCAGTCCCGCTTTTTTTGCTTTTGGGAGTAATTATAGGATTCAGGCTTTGATTGAAAACGTCAGATGTTATATCTATACATATACCACCTGCCCTACTTTTCTCCCTTAATTCCTTCCTCCTTTCTTACCTTTTCTACTTTCCTCCCTAGTACCAGATCCGCCCCTTTCTCCCCGATCATAATAACAGCTGCGTTGGTATTGCCCGCGATGATACGCGGCATGATGGAGGCATCCACCAACCGCAGCCCCTCTATCCCATGCACCCGCAGCTCTGAGTCCACTACGGCCATCTCATCATGCCCCATCTTACAGGTACCAACCGGATGATACACCGTTTCCATAACCTTTTTGATGTGCAGTAGTATGGCTTCATCCGAACTCTGGTCAGGCGGAGTAATGATTTGGGTACGAAATGCATCCAGCGCTTCCGCTCTCATTACCTCAAGAGCCCGACGGGTACCCTTGATGAGTGTTTTAACATCGTCTTCCTCTGACAAAAAGTTAGGCTGTATTACCGGAGCATCCAGGGGGCTAGATGAGCGCAAGCCAACGTATCCACGGCTCTTAGGCTTCAGGATGGTAGGCAGGATGGTAAAGCCATTGGTACGGGGGTAGGTACTGGCATCGTAAAAATCAGGTTTGTAGTCATTGCCAATGTGAATAGGCGCGAAGTGGAGCTGAAAGTCCACCGGGTCCGGACTGTCGGTCAGCTTCAGAAAAGCATTAGCCTCCAGGGGGCTGGTCGTGAACATTCCCTTCTTGAACAGGAGGTAGTTGAGTATCCCCAGCACCTGATTGTGTGGCTTGAGGTAATGGTTAGCGGTAGGTACGGTAGTCAGGGCACTCACCGATAGAAACAGGTGATCCTGCAGGTTCTTCCCTACTCCCGGCAGGTGCTTCCTGACGGGGATCTGGTGTTTTCTTAATTCATCCGCATCACCAATGCCCGACAGCATCAGGAGCTGAGGCGAGTTAAACGATCCTGCCGAAAGGATAACTTCCCGGGAGGCGTAAGCTACTTGAGTACTTTTTCCAGTAATAAATTCGACGCCAACCGCCCGGTCATTTTTGATCAGTACCTGTCTGGTGTGGGCGTGAGTAATGACTTTCAGGTTAGGGCGCTGCAGTACCGGCTTCAGAAAGGCTCCCGCCGTACTATGCCGCTTCTGATCTTTAATTGTAAACTGAAACAGCCCGGCCCCCAACTGCTCCGCTCCATTAAAATCAGGATTGGCCGGAAGACCGCTTTGAATACAGGCCTCTACGAACGCATCCGCAACGGGTGTTCGGAATCGTTGGGCGAAGGTAATATTGAGAGGCCCCTGCTGACCATGGTACGAGTCAAGGATCTGTTCATTATGCTCTGAGCGGGTAAAGTACGGCAGTACCTCCTCATAGCTCCAGCCGGTATTTCCCAGCGCTGCCCATTCGTCGTAGTCGGCCCGGTTACCCCGCACATACGCCATCGCGTTGATAGAACTGCATCCGCCCAGTGTCTTGCCCCGCGGCAGGTACATCCGTCGGTCCAGCACGTGCTTCTGCGGTTCAGTAAAGAAGCCCCAGTCGACCTCGGACCGGCTAAGGCGAGAATAAGCGGCCGGAATCCGGATCTCCAGCTTGGTATCGGGGCCTCCTGCTTCCAGCAGTAACACCGTCACCGCCGGGTCCGCCGAAAGCCGATTGGCCAGTACACAACCAGCCGAGCCAGCACCCACGATGATGTAGTCGTATTTCATAGCTTCATGAGAGTTTTAGATGGGTTTACACTATTCGCTGTACCTACCAGCGAACCACATTAATTTACCATTAAATCATAGATTGTACACATAAAATTCTGGTATTTTACATGCTTTGCAAAAACAGCACTCTCTTTCTATAGTTTTTGAAATGAGGTGTACCCTAAAATCGTTTGTTTTATCAGGCAACACCGGTATTGTCTGACTAAGTAGTATGTATATAAGTAGCAGTAACTGATGAAGCAACGACATATCTGGTACGTCCTGCTGGCCAACGGCTTGTTCGCAACAATAGCCAATCTGTTGTTCCTGATCGATGGCATCCAGCAACTGTGGAAAATTCTGTGGCAAAGCCTCCTGTATGGAATGGTCGTATACGCTTTTCAGATCGCCCTGACGTACTACCTCATTCAGAAATACGCCTCCCGCTCCTGGCTGTATCAGCCTTTCAAAGCTAAGGCCTGGGCAGTCGGCTTGGGTGTAAGTTTAGGCATCTGGCTTCTTTATACCGGCGTCTATTGGTTTAAGCACTCAACTAACCTCCTGTTTCCTAACTCGTCCGGGAGCTTCATCCGCTTCCTTTCGGTTTTTCTTTTTAACTCACTGCCCGGTGCACTCATTGAGGAGTATCTTTTCAGGTACCTTCCGGTTCGGTACGTCGAAAGCAAAAGGCTGGATAAATCTAAGGCGTGGCTCCTGTACCTGGGCGTTCTGATCCTATTTACACTGGTGCATATACCCGCTTATATCCTCCGCGACCAGGTACCGCTCTCGGCGCTCTGGAGTCCCTTCTCGATGGGAATCGCTTTTTTCTTTGTCTACCACACCACCCGCAACCTTCCCTTTGCGGCCCTTTTTCACGCTTTTACCAATAATTCGTGGTTTATCTACGGCCCCAGTAAAAATACCGATTACTCTATTGTGATCCTGGTTAGTATTGTCTGGCTTATGCTGCGCATCTGGCAAAAGCAGCGGGAATACAAGCTAAAGGTTCTTGAAGAACTTGAGAGCTCTCAACTCGAGCGCCAGCCGGAGTAACCCCTCCATCCTTTACAAAATAGTAACAGTTTCATCTTTATTTTTTATAGTAAATTGCGTCCATCACCTACCCTTACTGTACCCATGAAAAGAACCCTATTGATTGCCGCGCTAGGTCTGACTACACTTGCCTTTCTTCAGAGTATGATCGCTACTAAGAAAAAGACTAATAAAGTAATAGCTCATCGCGGTGCCTGGAAAAATACCGGTGCCCCCCAAAACACAATTGCTTCCTTACAGCATGCCATCAAGCTTGGCTGCTACGGTAGTGAGTTTGATGTACATATGTCAGCCGACTCGGTACTGGTTATCAACCATGACCACACCATACAGGGGGTAGCTCTGGAGACAACTCCGGCGGCTCAGCTTTCGGCTATCAAACTGAGTAACGGCGAGCCACTACCCACGCTGGAAGCTTATCTGAACGAAGGTAAAAAGCAGAAACGTACGCGGCTCATCCTGGAAATAAAAGCTTCACAACTCGGGAAAGAGCGCTCGCTGGCGCTGGCTCAGAAGTGTGTGGAGATGGTCCGCAAAACAAAGACCCGTAGCCTGGTCGACTACATCAGCTTTGACTACGATGTATGTAAGAAGGTAAAGGAACTGGATCCGGCCGCGCAGGTAGCCTACCTCAATGGCGATAAAACGCCGGAGCAGGTAGCAGCAGACGGCCTGTACGGACTGGACTACCACTACAGCGTCTACAAGAAGAATGAAAACTGGATCAAGGAAGCGCAACAAAAAGGCCTGACCCTGAACGCATGGACCGTTAACGACCGCAGCCTGATGGATTGGTTCCTGGAACGAAACGTGGACTTCATCACTACGGACCAGCCGGAACTACTACTGGAAATTACGCAGTAAGGAGCCTAACGGACAACGGAGTTCTTACTCCTCGTCGTCCTGAGTCAGGATACGGCGGATAGCCAGAAAACGGTTACGGTAGTACTGGGACTGGAGCAGGTCGTAGCGGATACCTCCTTTGAAGGCCGAGTGAATAAAACGGACATAGCCAGGAGTCACTTCGGTGATAATACCCACATGCCCTACCTGGGCGCTTTTAGTATTTTGTCCTTTGAAAAAGATCAGATCGCCGGGGCGTGCCTCGGCGATTTCTATTTCTTTGCCTTTATCAGCCTGCGCCGCACTCGAATGAGGCAGGGAGAATCCCCAGTTAGAGAATATATAGCGAACAAAGCCCGAGCAATCAAATCCTTTTCTGGAAGCTCCTCCCCGGCGGTAAGGAATATGCAGATGGCGTTCGGCGAAGTTGATAAGTGACTCTATCATACCGGTAGTTTCGGAAGTAGAGGTGCTGGTTGACTGTGCCTGTACCGGCTCAGCCAGTGCTGTTCCTACCCAGGCGATGAGGCCCAGGAGCATTACTTTAACAGAACTTTTCATTCGTAACAGGAGGGTTCAATCTATACTGGCTCTCAAAAAAAGCCAATTCCTGTTACAATACCACACTTTTTGTGCCATTTTTGGACAGCCACCGCTTATAACGAAAGCAACATATCCCCCTGCCAGAGCCTCTTCCTCATCTGCATGCTGAGAGTTACTCCCAGCTACAAAACCCTCACTCTCTATACATTAATGCAAGCTTACGCTTTCATTTCCAATCTCATACAAGCTGCCAAACCTAATTAAACAGGCGGCATAAATAAAACTTTTTGAAGGGCATGAACCAAGAGTGACAGTAGCTGGTACAGAGGCTAAAAAAATGGTTGAAAGAAAAGTGCAAAATCACAGCAGAAGTACCCATCACTTTCCATGCAGCCACAGTTTACCGGCGTCCGATGAATTAAAGTGCCAGAACCCTGACTTCACACACATGCTGCTTTTAAGGCTTGCTCATTTACATTTCTGACAAAAAATGGAGACATTGCAACCTTTGTAGCCGGATTTCACAACTGTTTTAGGGACTTAGCTAAGTCTTTTTTAACTTTATTGCTTTAACAAGTACAAGTCATGTCTGAATTTGAAGCGTACCTCCAACTAGGATTTGAACATATCACTGACCCCAATGGCTATGATCATATACTTTTTGTAATAGCGCTGTGTGCTATCTATACCCTGCGCGACTGGAAGAAGGTACTGGTTCTCATTACGGCTTTTACCATAGGACATTCGGTTACCCTGGCGTTAGCTACGCTCAATATTATCCAGGTACGTTCGGATGTGATCGAGCTGCTGATCCCAATCACGATCCTGTTTACCGCATTCATGAATTTTTTTCATCATATACCCAAGACTACCCTTATTACCGATGAAAAAAGCTCGCCTCTAAGATACCCGATGGCCCTGCTGTTTGGACTTATTCATGGCCTGGGATTCTCGACCTATCTGAGGAGCCTGCTGGGGGGAGAAGCCAGTATCGTAGAGCCGCTGCTGGCGTTTAATGTTGGGCTCGAGCTGGGACAGATCCTGATCGTGTTCATTGCGCTGTTGATAGCCCTTGCGATCGTAGAGTTTTTCCGCTCGCCCAAGCGCAGCTGGAATTACATCATATCAGGTATAATTGCCGGCATGGCTATATCGTTGATTATTAATAATGAGCTTTTTAGAGAGCTGGCGGGTCTTCCTGTTGAATAACTTTACCTACTTATAAGTACCTAACCTAAATCAATCCATTCATCACAGTAAACCAAACCATGAACAAACTCCTTTCTTTTGTGGTAGCGTGTCTGTTGGTAACGGGTGTTCAAGCGCAACGGCTTCCAACCTCTGAGAGGTATAACGCCAACGACAGTTTTGAGCAACTGGGTACCACCCTCCCTACCCCCAACACCTACCGCACCGCCTCCGGAGCTCCCGGGCGCGAGTACTGGCAGATGCGCGCTGACTATGATATAAAGGCCGAACTGGACGATCAGAACCAGCGTATCACCGGTACCGAAACCATTACATTCTTTAACAACTCTCCGGACGAGCTTCGCTACCTCTGGCTCCAGCTGGATCAGAATATATTCGACAAAAGCTCCATTTCGGGAGTGACCGGTACGGGAGGTATTGGACCAAACGGTGCTACGCCCCGGCAGCTTCAGAGCCTCAGTTCCAATGGCAGCCATGGCAACAAGGCCAACAGCGAGTACGGCTACAACATCACTGCCGTTCGTGATAAGGCCGGTAAGCCACTCCCCTACACCATCAACAATACCATGATGCGTATAGACCTGCCGACCCCGCTGAAGCCGGGTGCCAATGTGGTCTTTGGGGTAGACTGGAACTACTACGTTACTGACTACTACGGTCGCAGCGGGTATGAGTTCTTCGAAAAAGATGGCAACTACAACTACTTCATCGCGCACTGGTTCCCCCGCATGGCTCCCTACGATGATGTCAACGGCTGGCAGAACAAGCAGTTCCTGGGTCAGGGTGAGTTTGCGCTGATCTTTGGTAACTACAAAGTAGCCATCACAGTACCTAATGACCATATCGTAGCCGCAACCGGCGAATGCCAGAACTACGCGCAGGTACTTACGCCTACGCAGCGTCAGCGCCTCAAGCAGGCCGAGACCTCCAAGGTACCTGTAGTAATCGTAACGCAGCAGGAAGCCGAGCAGGCCGAAAAAGGCAAGCCTACCGGCAAGAAAACCTGGGTATACAAAGCTGACAACGTTCGTGACTTTGCCTTTGCCAGCAGCCGTAAGTTTATCTGGGATGCTATGCAGACCGATGTATACGGCAACGGCCGCAAGATCTGGTCTATGTCTTACTACCCTAAGGAAGGTAACCCACTGTGGGGACAGTACTCGACCCGCGCCGTGGAGCACACCCTGAAATCGTACGGTAATCGTACCTTCGAGTACCCCTATCCGGTAGCTATCTCCTGCCACGCGGTACCCGGTGGTGGTATGGAGTACCCCATGATCAGCTTCAACGGTGGCCGCCCCGAGCCGGATGGTACCTATACCGAGCAGGTGAAGTACGGCATGATCGGGGTGATCATCCACGAGGTAGGTCACAACTTCTTCCCCATGATCGTAAACTCCGATGAGCGTCAGTGGACCTGGATGGACGAAGGCCTGAACACCTTCTGCCAGTACCTGGCTGAGAAAGAGTGGGACTTCAACTACCCTACCCGTCGTGGAGAACCTATTCAGATCGTCGACTATATGTCGTCAGATAAGTCGGTACTGTCGCCTATCATGACTTCGTCGGACAATGTGATTGGTCTGGGACCTAACGCCTACGCCAAGCCCGCTACGGCGCTGAACATCCTGCGCGAGACGGTAATGGGCCGCGAGTTATTTGACTATGCATTTAAAGAATACGCCAACCGGTGGCGCTTCAAGAGCCCTACTCCGGCCGACTTCTTCCGTACCATGGAGGATGCCTCAGGGGTTGATCTGGACTGGTTCTGGAAGGGCTGGTTCTACGGTGTACAGCCGGTAGATCAGGCGCTGGTCAATGTAGAGTGGTACAACCTGAACACACAGAACCCGGAAATAGAGAAGGCACTGGCCCGTGAAGAAGCAGCCCGCCGCGCTCAAACCATGAGCAAGATCCGGGATGCCCAGAACAAGGACAAAACGGTAGTAGCTCAGGATTCGACCATGCGCGACTTCTACAACAGCTACGATCCTTATAAAGTAACTCCGGCGGATCGTCAGAAGTACGAAGAGTACCTGGCTACGCTGACGCCTGAGGAGCGCGAACTGGTACAGAATAACCAGAACTTCTATACCCTGACCCTTAAGAACCAGGGCGGAGTGGTGATGCCGGTGATCGTGCGGATGGAATTCGAAGACGGAACGGACTCTGTAGCCCGCTTCCCCGCCGAAATCTGGCGCTTCAACGATCAGCAGATCCTGAAGGTAATCTCTACCAAGAAGAAGGTAGTACAGTGGACACTCGATCCATTCAACGAAATTGCTGATATCGAAACCAGCAACAACTCCTTCCCGCCGGTGCAGAAGCCTACCCGCTTCCAGCTCTATAAGCAGCAGCAGCGCCGTACTCCTAACCCGATGCAGCAGGAACAGCAAAGCGGTGGAGCCGGCAGGCTGGGCAGTGGCAGTAGTAACAAATAAGTCAGAACCACAACGGGTCTGAATACGTTAAAAGAGTCTGTACGCGATACGTGTACAGACTCTTTTGTTTATTGCTAATACCACACCATTAGCTTTCGGACTATATGCCTGTTCTACGCCACTCTTCCTACCCCGGCCCTCCGCGTTACCTGTACAACGGGCACCTGCAGACGATCGTCCCCAGCGCCTTTCGGAAGGTAAAAGGCTTGGTGTACGAGCGTGAGCGGCTGGATCTTTCGGATGGCGATTTTCTGGATCTGGACTGGGTCGACCGGGGCAGCAAGCGACTGGTCATCCTGACACACGGCCTGGAGGGTGACTCCTACCGCCCCTACATGATGGGTACGGCCAAGCTGTTCGCTCAAAGTGACTGGGATGTACTGGCCTGGAACTGTCGCTCGTGCAGTGGTGAAATGAATCGTGCCTTCCGGCTGTACAACCACGGTGAGATCGGCGACATTCACGAAGTCATACAGCATGCCCTGCGCACCCGGCGGTACGAAGAGGTAGCGCTGATCGGCTTCAGTATGGGTGGTAATATCACGCTGAAGTACCTGGGGGTGCACGGCAAGGAGGCTCCCGATGTGATACGACGTGGGATGGCTGTTTCGGCGCCCGTTGATCTGGGCTCCAGCGCCCGTATTCTCGACAGCCCTTCCAACCGTTTTTATAAAAAGCGATTTCTAAACAAGCTCACCAGGAAAGTACTGCTGAAGGCGGAGCTGCACCCAGGTCTGCTGGATATTACCAGGCTCCAGTCTGTAAGGGTGTGGCAGGACTTTGACGAGGCATTCTCGGCTCCACTGGGAGGCTACCGCGATGCTACCGACTTTTATACCCAGGCTTCGGCGCTCAACTATATGCCGGGCATACAGATACCGGTACTATTGGTCAATGCGCAGAACGACCCAATACTTACTCCCCAGTGCGCTCCGGCTGCTCTGGCCGAACAGCACCCCCACATTTACCTCGAAACGCCCCGGCTCGGCGGCCACGTGGGCTTCATGGTAGCTCGTGATGAATATACCTGGTCCGAAAGGCGGGCGCTTGAATTTGTAAGTAGCTAGAAAAAATACAGATCTTTGCCCTTACCCAATACTGTACTACCCCATCACTATTGATAACCTGAGGTACCTGCTACCTCCTGACTTACTACCACTACCTATGAACATTGTTATCCTTGACGGCTATACCCTTAACCCCGGCGACCAAAGCTGGGAATCCATTGAAGCACTAGGTACTGTTACTATCTATGACCGTACTCCCACGGAGCAGATTGTAGAGCGGGCTAAGGATGCCGATATCGTGCTGGTCAATAAATTAGAACTACGCGATAAACAGCTAGCCCAACTGCCAAAGCTAAAATACATCGGCGTAACGGCCACCGGATATAATAATATAGATCTGGAAGCTGCCCGTAGTCAGGGAATCGTGGTAACAAATGTAAAGGGATATAGCTCACCCTCCGTAGCCCAACATACCTTTGCCCTCTTGCTAGCACTCACCAACCACGTAGAGCTGCACAGCCAGAGTGTACACAGCGGCGACTGGACTAAATCTCCCGACTTCTGCTACTGGAAAACGCCCCTGGTAGAATTGAGTGGTAAAACAATGGGACTGATCGGGCTGGGTGACATAGGCTCGCAGGTAGCTCAGGTGGCGCTGGCTTTTGGTATGGAGGTACTGGTCTATCGCAAGCATCCCTCCCAGACCGACAATAGTCAGATCCAAAATGTAAGCCTGGAAGAACTTTTCAAAAATAGCGATGTGGTAAGTCTGCACTGCCCCCTTACAGAGGATACGCGGGAGATCGTAAACGCAGAATCACTGGCCCTGATGAAACCGTCAGCCTACCTCATCAACACCGGCAGGGGGCCGCTTATCAATGAAGCCGATCTGGCCGATGCTTTGCAAAAGGGACAAATAGCCGGGGCTGCACTGGATGTACTTTCCTCAGAGCCACCTCAGGCGGATAATCCGTTATTCAATGCTCCCAACTGTATTATTACCCCCCACATAGCCTGGGCATTCTTTGAGTCACGGCAGCGGTTGTTACAGCTAGCGGCAGAAAATATTGAGGCGTTTCAGGCAGGTAGCCCGCAGAATGTAGTAAGCTAGGATTCTACAAATTTGATCAGGTCGTCTACTTTGTTAATGACAACGACATTCTCGGCTGTATCAATACCCTGCCCTACAACCTGGTACCCCGTCAGCAGGATGGTAGAATTAGGAAAGCGAGCGGACAAGTTATCCACATAAGGCTGTACATCACTATTGGCGGGTGCCGATGTAATAGCGGTGAAGACATAGTCAGGCTTGTGAATGTCGTAGGCGAACTCCAGTTCATTGAACGGCAGACTCTGCCCCAGATACACCACTTTGTTATGGCGCGCCCGGATGATGTAGTTAGCAAATAGCAGGCTTATCTCATGCAGTTCACCTTCGGGTAAATACAGCAGGTACTTCTTTGAGTTGGGACCTAACTTTACCACCTGTCCGTCTATGGCTACGATAATTTTCTGCCGGACCAGATTGGTAATGAAGTGCTCCTGAGCAGGCCCGATTGATCCAGTAACCCATAATGTACCGATCCGGCTCAGAAACGGGTAGATGATATTGGCCATTGTACTCTCAAATCCAAACTGCAGGATATTAGTACTTATTACTTTCTCAAATCGCTCCTCATCCAGATCAATCATGGATATCGTGAGTGAATGAATCTGATCGGGATAGTTAAGCTTACGGTCAGAGATGGCTATGACTTCATTACTCATCTCCTCAAAGCTCATCTTGGCTATTTCAGAGATCTTGTACCCGTGGTCTTTAAGCAGTGAGATATTCAGGACGAGTTTGAGATCCTGGTCGTCGTACAGACGAATATTGGTATCGGTACGCTTGGGAGAAATAATGTTGTAGCGCTGCTCCCAAATACGCAACGTATGAGCTTTTATCCCCGAAAGTTGTTCAAGATCGCGTATAGAATAGTTGCTCATAGTTTACTGAAAGAGGGCTTAAAAAAGATTATGTCGTTGCTTTATATAGTAACAGATCCAAATAGATATTGTTCCTTCCTACAAATCTGACGGGACAGCATTAGCCTTGAAACCTTCTATAAGTCAGGCGCTTCGTGTCTACTATACTTCCTATTCAGATAGCTACCCTCTTTTAGTATACACGCCTGTTCGGACAGACATACAATTAACAACCGATTTCCAAATTTGTTTAATTTTTGTTTACCAAAAAATAAACAAGGTACTCAACCCAAAGAAAAAAAACTGCAGCAGAAAGAGCAAAGGTGCCAGCCGGTTGTCTTTGCTAAAAGAGAGGCGGTAGAATAGCAGGAGGAGTAAAGCCGAAACTACGTACCAGGCCACGTAGTTTTGCAGAGGAATAGTTGCACTGTTCCAGCTCCAGAAGTCCAGTTCGATAGCCACCGGCTCGATCAGGATATCCAACCCAACCATTAGTGCAGCAGCTATGAGCGCCTTAACCCAGGCTGGTGCAGATAACCGGTCACAGATACTCCCACTGGCGTAGGTCAGCATAAGCCAGTTGCTCCCAATTACCAGCGGTACTTCCCATACCTTCCAGCCCAGAGCCGAACCATACTGATAGGAACCAAAAATAAGGCCGGTATGAACGCCTGCCACTTCTACAAAAAAACCAACCAGAAAGGCCGTTACGCAATACAGCAGGAAGGAACGGTTCCAGTCGGTATGGAACAGCAGAAGCAGCCCCAGAGAAGCTAGTAAGTTGAGAGGAATGAGCGGACGAAAGACAGGCTGAAGCGACTCTACCTGCAAGCCAATTACCCCCGCCAGGTACATAAGGGGTAGCACTATGAAAATGATCCGCCGGGTAGTGGGAGTTAACAGCGGTGGCCTGACCGGGATGGATTGTTGTGTAATCAAGATAGTACTTTACGGATGAGTGGGACAGAGAATACGTTGTTTACAGGTCACATGACCTGACACATAAACACGTAAAGCCGGCAAAAGTTGCAAGGAAACGATTGGGCTATAAGCACCAGGTACCAATGAACAGACTCCCTAGGTACCAAAAGAAAAACCCCGCTTACGCGGGGTTTTTCGGAGGGGAGAAAGACGGGTCTCGAACCCGCGACCTCCAGAACCACAATCTGGCGCTCTAACCAACTGAGCTACAATCTCCGTTTTTGAGAGTACAAAACTATACAAAAGGTTTATGGCTTGCAATACCAACAGGCATTTTTTTTACAAGCCATAAACCTTTCATTACTCTATATTAGGCCTTACGGGCTGATTTATAGTTCTCTTCAGCGGCATTCCAGTCTACTACATTCCAGTAAGCATCCACATAATCAGGGCGCTTATTCTGATATTTGAGGTAGTAGGCATGCTCCCACACGTCCAGACCAATGACAGGAGTACCTTTGGTTTCGGCTACGCCCATCAGAGGGTTGTCCTGATTCGGAGTAGAAGTAACAGCCAGATCACCACCTTCGGTAACGATCAACCACGCCCATCCTGAACCAAAACGGCCACCTGCCGCTTTTTTGAACTCCTCTTTTAACGCATCAAACGAACCAAACTTAGACTCAATAGCCTGAGCTAACTCGCCTTTGGGGCTACCACCTCCATTAGGAGAAAGAGTTTTCCAGAAAAAAGAGTGGTTCCAGTGTCCACCTCCGTTATTACGAACAGCCGCCGACAGATTAGATCCCGACAGAATCTCTTCTATGCTTTTACCTTCCTGGTCTGTACCAGCGATGGCGTTGTTGAGGTTGTTAACATAAGCCTGGTGGTGGCGATCATGGTGGATCTCCATGGTCATAGCGTCGATATGAGGCTCAAGCGCGTCATTAGCGTAGGGTAGTGGATCGAGTGTAAATGCCATTGTAAAATACAGTTTATAGGTTATAAGATTTAGATTTCGCTTTAGGTAACAGAGGAAATCTTTTTTATGTTCTTAGGCGGCGAAAAAAGTTGAGAAGCAACTGGCGGCTCTCCTCCTCCATAATACCACTATCCAGGACGGTCTTTGGATGTAGTACAGACTTTCCTAATCGGCTGAAACCACGCTTATCATCACTGGCCGCATAGACCACCCGCCCCAATTGTGCCCAGTACAGCGCCCCCGCACACATGACACAGGGCTCCAGCGTGACGTACAGGGTACAATCCTGCAGGTACTTGGCTCCCAGGTACTCCGAAGCCGTCGTAATGGCCAGTATCTCGGCATGAGCCGTGACATCGTGCAGCAACTCGGTCTGGTTAAAAGCGCGGGCTATAATACGCTGCTTACACACCACGACTGCGCCTACGGGTATTTCCCCTGCCTCCGCTGCACGATGCGCCAGGCTGAGCGCTTCGCTCATAAAGTAATTGTCCGTGTATAAATCCATGGGGCAAAAGTAAGGACATATAAAAAGCGAGAAGGCTCACCTCCTCGCTTTTTATAATTTATAGATCAGTATTAGTTATCAGTCCTGCTTTACAATTCGTCGTACTGCCACCCGGCCGCCGTTTTCAACCTGTATCAGGTATATACCCGAAGCCATGCGACTAAAGTCTACTTCTGTCCTGGTGGCGCGTACTTTCTTTTCCAGCACCGGCCGTCCACTTATATCAAACACCCGTAACTGAGCTTCTCCCGCTACCAGCGAGGCCTCTATATCTACAATACAGGTGGTTTGTACCGGGCTTGGATATACCGTCAGCCATTTCGCATTCAGTACCGGCTCTACCCCCAGGATAGGATCTACCTGCACGCGTGCCGTGCCGCTGGCCTTACCGGTACCACACTGGTTAGACACCGCTGCCACCGAGTAAGTAGTAGTAGTACCAGGCTTCACCGTTACAATATGCGGAGTTACACTGGTTGTGATAAGCGAATCACGCGTACCATTATTGAAGGTAAAGGTCCAGGGACCGTCACCCGTCAGAGCTACACTCAGGTTAGCCGTTTCGCCAATCAGGATGGTAGTAGCACCCGTCAGCGTAGCTGTAGGTAGTGGACGTACTGTAACATTGACAGGGCTTATGCTTCCGCGCAATATAAACTGTGGGCTCTCCCCTACTACCCGTACAAAGTAGTTGCCGCCCCTGGTACTATCAGGTACGGTAGCTACGGCATCGTTACCATTCTGGACAGTAGGTATGGTGTAGAAATTCCGGTCGGTGGTGTCTGGAGAGATCTGTACATTGAATTTGTTAGTAGATACGAATTCACCCGATGCCTGGAAGGGGATCGTAAATGTTCTGCCGGCACACAGGCTGGCCGTAGTAGGGTTACCAGTGCTGATGGTTGGGATCAAAACAGTTACCATAGCACTACCGTTAGGCGTTCCCTTACCACATTCGTTGGACACCTCCGTTACCAGGTAGGTAGTAGTGCGCTGCGGAGAAACCTGAACACGCAGAGGATTCTGAGAAGTACGTCCGGACAAACCATTGGATAGTACATAGCTCCATGGGCCATCGCCGGTAAAGTTTACCAGTATCTCGGCCGACTGCCCCAGACTAATGGCTTTATCTCCACCGATTGTAGCCGATGGCAGAGGCTTGATGCGTACTTTGATCTCTTCCTTAGGGCTTTCACACTTATTGCTACCTGTCTGGGTTACATAGAAAGAGTAAGTACCTACATTAGCCGTAAAAGGAGTAAAAGGATTAGTCTGTGACTCCGTTGATGCAGACTCACGGTACCACTTGAGATTTTCACCCTGCGCGGCGAGTGGACTAGCCGTGACATTCTGACAATACTCAATCGGTGAAGTAACAGCCGGCTTGGGAGTAGTATTGATACGAACCTTGATCTCAGCCCGATCTCCCACGCAGCCTCTCAACGTCTGGCTTACATAATAAGAGGTAGTACCACCATCCTGTGTAGAGGGTACAGGTGCGTTAGCGGAAGCGGAACCACCAGTGGCATTAGTACCATACCAGTTGATAGTAGCCCCAGTCTCAGGGGTAGCCGCTAGCGGTGTGGCTGTAACAAACTGGCAATATTCTATCAGTGACTGCACAGTGGGTAGAGCAGGCAGACGCTTTACTTCCACCCGAAGCTGAGCTCTCGGTCCTTCACAACCTTTCACAGTTACCTGACTTACATAGTAAGAGGTAGTATCCACATTGAGCAGATTAACATTAGGGGCGGTAGTGTTGCCCGTACCACCACTGGCAGCTGTATACCAGCGGAAGGTATTGCCCGCAGCACCGGTAGCCGCCAAGGTAATGTTTTGGGCCTGGCGTGTCTGACACTGCTCTACCGAGGTAACAGTAGGTTGTACAGGCAGCGGATTGATAACAACAGTAATCTTAGCCCGGGGGCTTTCGCAAGTAAGATTTGTTGTACCTACTGCTTTGGTTTGAGTTACAAAGTAAGAAGTGCTATCAGCCTTTGTGGTATTAGGTGTCGGAGCCGTAGTACTTGCAGTTCCACCCGTTGCTACAGTATACCATTTCAGATTATCGCCCTGAGCCGCAAGAGGTGTGGCCGTGGCATCCTTACAGTATTCTTCACGAGTACTCACAGTTGGCAGAGGAGTAGTATTGATACGTACTTTAATCTCGGCCCGGTCACTCTCGCACCCGTTCACCGTCTGACTCACATAGTACGAAGTAACGCCTCCTTCCTGTGTAGATGGTACCGGAGCAGTAGCGGAGCTGGTTCCACCGGTAGCATTGGTTCCATACCAGTTAGGGGTAGCTCCATTTGAGAAAGTAGGCTTTAAAGCAGTAGCCGTAGCAAACTGACAGTATACAACATCTTGCGTTCCTGTTGGCGAAGCAGGTAAAGGATTTACCCGAACATCAATTTTAGCTCTTGAACTTTCACACCCCTGAGGTGTTACCTGGCTGACGTAAAAGGTATGATTAGTAGCATTGACGAGGTCTATGACTGGAGCAGAGATAGCCGTACCACCGGTGGCTGCCTGATACCAGCGCAACTCGTTTCCGGCAGAAGCCGTAGCATTTAAAGTGCGAGAAGTAGCTGTTTTTGTCTGGCAGTATACAGCCGGACCATCAAGAGTAGGAGCAGCAGGAATAGCACTCGTAGTTACTTTTATTTCAGTGGGAGCACTTTCGCAGCCAAGGCCGTTTCTTTGAGTTACTTTATATACCTGCTCACCAACTGTGTTAGTACCCGGGACAGGAGCGGTAGCCTGGGAATTACCATTGGGCAGGTACCATCGTAGCGTATTACCACTAGTGGCCGTAGCCGACAGAGCCTGAGCCGTAGCTCCCTGACAGTACCCTACTGTAGCCTGGGCTACAGCCGGGGCAGCAGGAGCGGGACTAATCGTTACAACAACAGTTTTTTTGACACTCTCACATCCTCCCTTCGTTTGCGTCACATAGTAGGTACCCGCACTGGTAGGCTTAGGTGCTTCTGTCAGCAGATTATTAGATGAGTCGTACCAGCGCAGATTATCACCAGTAGCTGTCAGCGTTGTGCTGGCACATACTTCAACAGGGCTTGTGGCAGTAGGTGCCGCCGGAACCTCACTTACGGTAACAGTAATGGTCACCTTTGAGCTTTCACAACCGCCTGAGTTTACCTGTGATACTTTATAGGTAGTTGTACCTGCTGATGAAGTAGAGGGCGTAGGAGCTTCGGTTAAAGGAGTATCATTAGCTTGATACCATTTAAGGGTATTTCCTGAAGTAGCGGTGGCGCTAAGGGGAGTAGCCGTTTGTCCTACACAGTAGCTGTAGCTAGCCTGGGATACTGCAGGAGCAGCCGGAGCTGGCTTAATGGTAACCTCTATCTGGGCACGAGGGCTTTCACACCCTCCATTGCTTGACTGACTGACATAGTAGGAAGTTACCCCTGCTGCCGATGAACTGGGAGTAGGAGCCGTAGCGCTTGCAGTTCCGCCCGTAGCAGCAGTATACCATTTCAGGTTAGTACCCGTTGCCGTAAGTGGAGCTGTTGCTGCATTCTGACAATATTCTACATTGGCTACTGCCGGAGCGTCCGGTGCAGTCTGAATAGTAAGTACTGAGGTGCTGGCCGTACCCACTGTAAGGGGGTCTTTAGCTACAACACGTACTTTATAAGCAGTACCAGCTTCAACACCAATAGTAGGTATAGTTACTACCAGTGGGCTGGCGGCGCCGTTAGGCGTTAAGTTGAATACGTGTTCAAAGCTACCGGCAGCATTCGAAAGCTGTACAGTAAATTCATTGCCAGCATTAAAAGTACCCGTCTTAGTAAAGGGTACTGAAATGGTCCCCCCCAGGCATACTACTGTCTTGTCCGGTACTCCGGTAGTAATGGTGGGTGTTGTTTGTGCCAAAGATTGACCAGCCCACAACCAACTGACAAATAGCACTACCAGCCAACTAGTAAAAGTTTTTCCTTGCATATACCTGATTTTGAAGAGAAGGGTAATTTTTTGTTAAAAAATTGCCCTTAAAGTTAGGTATATTTTTTCAAAGAAAGATGCCAGGGGTGCAACCGGTGACTAAAGCTTCAGGATCGAATCATACACCAGATCATGTACTTTACGACGCGTGCGGTGGCGGTTGATTCCGTTGTTCTCCATGTCGGGATGAATACGGTTGGAAAGAAAAACAAACACCAGTTCTTCGTCCGGATCTACCCACGCTACTGCTCCCGTGAAACCAGTATGCCCAAAGGAGTTGATGGAAGCCTTAGAAGAGACATAGGAGCTATTTCCGCTCACCGGCGCTTTATCCCATCCTAAGCCCCGATGGTGAATGTTATCCTGCATACGGGCAAATAGCGGAACCGTCTCCGGCTGATAAAACTGTTTCCCGGCGTATATACCTTTCCACAAATTCATTTGCAGCAGGGTGGCTACTTCGAAGGCCGTTCCAAACAGGCCGGCATGACCGGAGACGCCTCCCTGAATAGCCGCCATCTGATCGTGAGCGGTTCCCTGGATCAGCTGACTCCGGAACCGGATGTCCTGCTCAGTGGGTGCGATCAGATTCTGGGGGAAACGACGAAGCGGGTTGAAGCCAAGGCGGGTCAGTCCCAGGGGCTCATAGATATTTTGATGTACAAACAGATCCAGGGGCTGAGCAGTCACGCGCTCCACGATTTTCTGCAGGGTGAGGAAGCCCAGATCACTGTATACATAGGAGTACTGTCCGGAACGTTCACGGCGGTTATGAAGCGGCGACTCCACGACCCACTTCCATACTGAGTCACGCAGCGTAGGCTTGGCATGTAGCCGGGGCGCAACCTGCAGCGGGAATGTACTATCGGCCGAAGCACTGTAGTACTCAGGGAGAAGTCCGCCGCCTCTGGTCATGGTACGCTCCCACAACTTAGGGTAAAAGGATACCAGGCCGGAGCGGTGCAGCAGGAGGTCACGGATAGTAAAGTACTGTTTGTTAGTAAAGCGGAGCTCCGGAAGGTACTCTGAGGCTTTTTTGTCCAGATCGATCAGCTTCCGATCGTAGAGCAGCATAACAGCCTGTAAGGTAGCGGCCACCTTGGTTACCGAAGCAAGATCATAGATAGTCTCTTCGTTTACACGCTCAGCCGAACGGTAGTTAAGGGTACCGTAGGATTTGTCGAACACGACTTTACCTTTTCTGGCCACCAATACCTGACAACCGGGAAACACATGCTCATTGATCGCTTCCGTGATTACATAATCAATATTGTGCAGTATACGGCTACTCATACCTACACTCTCAGCCGACCCGTAGCTCATGCGGCCAATGGCTTGTGTTTCGTACCCGTGGCCCGGCTGGTAAGATAACACGGATACGGGTAGTACTCCCTGACCAGGTAAGGCTCCGAATATAACCTGTGCTGCGGCCATTTGTGAATCCTCGCCGTCCTGGTTGGCACATAAAAGAACATCGGTTTCAGGGAAAAGCGGAATACTGTAAGGCGTACCAAACAAGGCCAGTACTACGCGCTTCCCCTGCTGTTTCATCCGGCTGATGAAGTTAACCGTACCGGCAGTTATACCGTGGTTACGGCGGGCCGAGGAGCTAATACCATGCACACTTACAATAATGGTTTCGTAGGCCTCCAGATGGGTCATCATCTGAGCAATCTCTTCGTCTGTACTGGGCTTATCCGCAAAGGTATGGTGACGCATCGGGGCATAGTGAGCGATCATTTTCTGGAAGGCTGTACCGGTACCAGCACCTATGGTTACCGAGGCTACCTTCATTCCCTCTATGCTTCGGATCGGCAGGAGACCATTATCATTACGAACCACAGTTACTGCCGCTTCGCTCAACTCACGGATCAGCTCTTTGCTTTCGACATTGTTCAGATCCTGATACAGGTTTGCCAGCTCTATAGGCTTGTATTGATTTAATCCTGCCCAGTACTTAGCCTGCAGAATACGCTTTACTTTCTTATCGATAAACTCCTGCGTGATAGTCCCCTGCTCGAGGGCGTCTTTGATGCGCTTCACTGTTTCGCCTACCTTTTCAGGATAAAGCAGTACATCATTACCGGCCAACAAGGCTTTTAGGTTTACATCGGCCGCTTTTCCTGCCTTAAGTACTCCCTGCATATTCATGGCGTCCGTAAACACCAGACCGCGGAAGCCCATCTCATTCTGAAGTAGCTCAGTCACTACTTTGTGAGATAGTGAGGAAGGCTGCTGGGGTGTATTGTCCAGGGCGGGCACAAACAGGTGTCCGCTCAGTACCCCCATCAGACTATCAGCAATCATTTTCTTATAGGGATAGATATCTATCTCCTGCAACCGCTCAGCAGAATGATTAACTACCGGAAGAGTGAGATGTGAATCGGTATCGGTATCACCGTGGCCGGGAAAGTGCTTGGCCGTAGCAATGACGTGATTGCGCTGAAGGCCCTTCATGTAGGCCGAAGACTTACGGCTTACATTTTCGCGGTCTTCACCGAATGAACGCACACCAATAATAGGGTTCTTGGGATTACTATTGACATCCGATACCGGAGCAAAGTTGATATGAATGCCCAGGCGGCGGCAGTGCTTACCGATCTCGTCGCCCATGCGGTACACCAATTCATCATTCTTGATGGCACCTAATACCATCTGACGGGGAAACTCAATGGTACTATCCAGACGCATACCTAGCCCCCACTCCCCATCTATACCTATAAACAAGGGTACTTTGGACTGGGCCTGAAAGCGATTAGTCAGAACAGCCTGACGGTAAGGACCTCCCTGAAAGAAGATAAGCCCCCCCAGGTGGTAGTCCCGGACTAGTTTTTCGACATAGCGGTTTTCGTACTCATTTCTGTTAGAGAAAGCGGCCACCATAAAGAACTGACCGATCTTTTCATCCAGCGATAGCGTAGCCAACGTGCTATCTACCCATTTCGCCTCGGGCAGTACGTGTACAGGTCCTGCTCTTCTTCTGGCTTTCTTAGCGGGTTTGACAACCTCTGGTTTTTTTGTAACCAGAGCTTCCAGCACAGTCGCCGACTTGTGCAACTTCCATGCTGTTGCTACTACTGAACTTACAATCAATGAGACACACATTCCAACTATTACCCGCAGTATTCCTGGACGGGTAATACGACCAAACCAATTTCTCATGCTTGTTGTTAAAGTGTATTAGGTGTAATGTTGATAATAATCGAACGCTACTATCAATAAGTTGTTCCCTCTCCAATATAACAACAATCGTGCAAAAAAGATCAAAAATTCTTCTTTTTGTTATAATAGCGATGCTTTTTGGGTGTAACTCCTCTGATGGCCAAATAACTAGTAAGCCTTATAAAGCGCTCCTTCATACGCTGTACAAAAAGGACGTCCCGCTGATTGGTTGTGACAAGGCCCAGGCTCTGAAAGGGGCTGTATTCTTGGATACACGCGCACCGGCGGAGTACCAGGTCAGTCATATAGCCAAGGCCCGTTGGGTAGGCTACGAGGAGTTCTCGCTGGACCGCATCAAGGATATTCCTAAGGACACGCCTCTGGTGGTATATTGCTCAGTGGGTGTACGCAGCGAACAGATAGGGAAGAAGATGATTGATGCCGGTTATACGCGGGTGTATAATCTGTACGGAAGTATATTTGAATGGGTAAATCAGGATAAGCCCATTGTAGACAGTAAGGGCCAGCCTACCCAGAAAGTACACGCCTACTCGCCCGTCTGGGGGATATGGCTACAAAAGGGCGAAAAGGTATATGAATAAGAGCCGGTAATCTGCTGTATCTATCGGATACACTATACGCAGATTACCGGCTCTTTCTGTTATTTTATCTCAGCTACGATTACTGACGAGCTTTGATGATAGTGGTAAAGTCACGCGATTTCAGCGAAGCTCCCCCCACCAGACCACCGTCTACATCCGGGCTGGCAAATAGCTCTTCGGCGTTGGCAGCACCCACACTACCACCGTATAGTATAGAGGTATTATCCGCTACTTCGTTACCATACTTGCCGGCAATATGCGCGCGCAGGGCAGCGTGCATTTCCTGCGCCTGCTCAGAGCTGGCAGTGAGTCCGGTACCAATGGCCCAGATTGGCTCATAGGCAATCACTACTTTCCCAAACTGCTCTTCCGACAGGTGGAACAGGCTCTCGGTAATCTGATTTTTTACGAATCCGATATAGTCTTCATTCTGACGCTGATTCAGTGACTCACCGCAGCAGAAGATAGGCGTCAGCCCATTCTCGAGAGCAATGTTTACCTTACCAGCCAATTGAGCGTTAGTCTCACCGAAGTACTCACGGCGCTCGCTGTGTCCAAGGACTACGTACTCAATGCCAATAGACTTCAGCATGGAAGCCGAGATCTCTCCGGTATAAGCACCCGATGCTTTATCCGAACAGTTCTGAGCGGCCAGGGCTATTTTTGGGGAGTTTTCGACGTACTTATTAAGTGTGGTCAGGTATATGGCAGGGGGGCAAAGGATTACCTGCACATCGCCGGTTACTTCATCATTGACCATATTAACTACCTCGGAGGTAAGCGCCAGGGCTTCATCGAGGGTCTTGTTCATTTTCCAGTTTCCGGCTACTATTTTCTTGCGCATAGGTAGGTAAGCTGTATAAGGTAACACCATCTGATTTACGCTGCAAAATTACCACTTTTTCCCTACGAAGACCATTTTCAGATTCTTTTACAGAATTTTGATAACATTTTGACACCACCGAAGTTTTTTTTGTGTTTAAACAAGACTAATCAGTAACTTTACAGTATGTAGAAAAAGTATACAAAGCCATGAAGCGAGCGAACGGGCTGACAGCTATTTTACTCCTGATCTGGATAGGGGCTTTGACTTGTGCTACGGCACAAAAGCTTACTGTATCCAAGGAGAAGTACGGCTTTTTTCTGGAAGGTAACCGTCGGTTTGCACGTATCCCCTTTGAACTACATTCCAACCTCATTCTGGTTCCTGTACAAATCAACGGCTCTGATACGCTTCGTTTTATACTGGATACCGGTGTAAGCTCTACCATAGTCACAGACCCCAAGGCGCTTGATACGAACACGCTTCGGCTAACCCGTAAGGTAAGCCTGGCCGGAGCGGGCGAAGGCACTGATATCTCGGCGCATGTAGCTATTGATAATTCCTTGTCGATGCTCCACATGAAGGCCAATCACCACAACCTGATCGTGCTGGACAAGGATGTACTACACCTGGCTGAGTACGTAGGCGTACCGGTTCATGGCATATTCGGACACGAGATATTCAATAACTTTATTGTTACCATTGATTTCTCGGCCAAAGAGCTCATCCTGCGGAAACCCGGTACCTACCGGTACCACTCCCGCAAAGGGGACCAATACCCCATCACCATAGAAGACACCAAACCATTTACAAGTGCGGTAGCTCTACTTGCCGATGGACGTGAGCATCCCATACGCGTGGTGATAGACACGGGGGCTGGCCACGCACTGCTACTCGACAAGTCATCGGATGAGCGTATACAGCTCCCCGAAAAGCTCATACATACCCAGGTAGGCCGCGGCCTCAACGGAGTGATCAATGGCAGTCTGGGGCGGATTGAGCGGGTCCGGTTTGGGCGATTCGAGCTGGACAATGTACTGGCTTCCTTCCCTGACAGTAACGCCTTCGGGGCCAAACTACCCGACCGGGGTAACCGCCAGGGCAACATAGGCTGCGAGCTGCTCCGGCGCTTCAAGGTGACCATGAACTACCAGGAGGGCTACATGGTGCTCAAGCCCATCAAGAAACGCATCAAAGAAAGCTTTGAGCATGACATGAGCGGACTGGGGCTGCGAGCACTGGGAACCGATCTTCGCTCTTATATGGTTCAGCACATAACTGAGGGCTCCCCGGCAGCCTATGCAGGATTGCAGGAAGGGGATCAACTCTTATTTGTAAATGATCGTCCGGTACATGATATGAATATTACGGAAATCTACAAGCTCATGCAGAAGGGGGACGGAGAGGAGATAGAGCTGCTAGTTAAACGGGATGGAAAGATGTTCTTTACCAAACTTGTACTCCGACGACTGATTTGACCTAAACAGATTTACGTTTTATGCCTTATTCTGCCGCCGCACGCCCTGGTCGTCTGGTATACACCGCCGACGGCTCCAACTCCCTTTATAACACAGAATTAGATCAGCACTACCACTCAATGCAGGGAGCCCTGCAGGAATCCCGGCATGTATTCATTAATCTGGGTCTGAAGCCTGCGCTGGAGCAGGCCAGTGCTCCGGTGCGTATCTTTGAAATGGGCTTCGGAACGGGCCTTAATGCCCTACTAGCCTGGCAGCAGGCAGATGATTTTCAGAAGCCTGTTGAGTACCTGGGCGTAGAGGCCTACCCCATCGCCGACGAAGAAGTTGAGGGTCTTAACTTTGATGAGATCACGGGAAAGGCCGGGCTGGCTCAACTTCATCAGGCTCCCTGGTCTGCGTATACCCGTCTTACGGAGTACTTCTCCTTTTGCAAAGTGCATACAACGCTGGAAGACTTTACGCTCAATGACGCTCCTTTTGATGTTATCTTCTACGATGCGTTTTCTCCCACTGCCCAACCTGAGTTGTGGACGGAGGAAGTATTTGCCAGAATAGCCGCTATGACCCGCCCGGGTGGTGTACTTGTGACCTACTCCGCCAAAGGAAGCGTGCGACGGGCGCTGGATGCCGTCGGCTTTTCGGTCGAAAAGCACCCGGGCCCGGGACGGAAGCGGGAGGTAGTCAAGGCCATTCGCCGGTAGGTACCTGTCTCTTATTTTGCTCCTTCGTTAAAGAAAATGGTCAGGCCGTCTTTTCCGGCTACCACTATATCGTTACGGCCGGTCTTCCGCAGATCGGCCACCGCGAAGTAAATACCTGTACCCTTGCCCTCCCCGGCCGGACCGTAGGATATGGCATGCTTGGTAAACTTTCCATTATTGAGAGTGAAGTAGTACAACCCAACCGGATCTTCGGAACCGGGGTCTTTACCATTATGAGCCCGGTAGCGCTTACCCGTCACCAGCTCGGGCTTGCCATCGCCGGTCACATCTACCCACTCCATAGCGTGGTACTGTGAGTTCTTGTCGTCAATGATGTGCTTCGTCCACGAGCGCTGGCCGTTGGCTCCGCTTTTCTGTTCATACCAGTGTAGGCCGTACCCGTGCCCCTGCCCCACGATGAGGTCGTTCTTCTTATCCCCATTTACATCTACTACCAGAATGGGCACGCTGGTGGTACCTAACGAAAACTCCTTGTGCAGGGTCCAGTCCGGGGCCTGCAGCCAGCCGTCACTTACCACAAAGTCTCCCTTACCATCCCCGTTAATATCCCCAAACCCCAGCCCATGGCCCTGGGTAGGTGCTACATCTACCTGCTTAAAAGTCCCGCCTTTCTGGTGCTTGAAGTACTTCAGCGGATGGCCCGGGTTGTTAGGGCAAATCTCCAGGGTACCGTCACCATCAACATCCCAGGCCCGGGTACACTCCACATTACCTACCTTCGCCAGTTCGTGCCGGGTCCACTGGGCTTCTCCTTTGTTCTCCATCCACCGCAGGGTACCATCAAACCATCCTCCGGTGATAATGTCGGTGCGGCCATCACTATTTACATCAAAAGGAATGGTTGAGAAATCATCATAGTACTGATCCTTGCGGGGCTGGTTGCCGATCAGGTGGCGCTGACGAAAGCGGGGACCTTTGTACCAGAAATCTCCGGATACAATATCCAGTGTATCATCATTATCGACATCCAATACGCCCACCGACTCGTAGCTTTCGGCAGCTACAAAATACCGGGAGAAAGACACAGGAGCTTTTTTGGGCTCTGTTGAGGCAGTAGAGGCCAGCAGTATGGCCAGAAGTGTAACGTAGCGCATGAGTGGTTGGTAGATGTAGTAGTAGCACTTACTCTATAAAGTACCCCTTGTTCCGAAAGCTACTGCTCTGCCAGTAAGCGTTGGCCTTAGTTAAATCAGCAATAACTTCTAAGTCCTGACGCCAGTTGGCACAGTTCTTTGATACTTCAAAGCAGATCAGCACACGCCTCGGCCTGGCTGTAATCAATCATTAGCCTTATTTCACTACCTGAAAATGTACAGCTATACCAATGATACTCATACCGCCCTAAAAAAGATAAGGACGCCTTGCGGGCGTCCCTGTAAAGAGAGTACAAATCATGTAATCCGGAATACTGTTACCAATGGCTTCCTAGCTCACGCGCTTCAGCTTCGCTTCGATAGTCTGCTGTGTATGAGGTACTACCCTCAACCGCTCCTTAGGAATAAGTTTTCCGGTATCAATACAGACACCGTAGGTACCATTCTTAATACGGATCAGCGCGTTTTCCAGCTGCGTTGCATACTTCTGCAGGCGCGCCGCCAACTGGCTCAGGTTCTCACGTTCGCTGGCATCAGCGCCGTCTTCCAGAAGTTTAGCCGTACCTGCTGTATTGTCTGTACCGCTATCGTTCTTTTTGCTAAGGGTCTCCTTAATGTAATTAAGTTCGCTTCTTGCTTCATCAAGCTTCCCTCGGATCAGTTCTTCAAATTCTTTCAGTTCTTCTTCCGAGTACCGGGTCCTTTCTTCTTGCATAGCGGTAGGGTTTTGAAAGTTCTCTACTTAGATTATTTAATGCTGTGGCCTATCCGGGAACAAAATTAGCAGGATTTATCTATACTTCATTCATTATCTGTTGTTAAAGCAAAAAAATTAAAAAGTTACTATTTTACAATTTATGAAAAACACAGATAAATATTTGGACTCTGACGATGTTTATATGCCTTTATTCGCACGTATAGCTATTTTGAGAAAGAAAATACCAACGTGAATAAATTATAAAATTTCAAGAAAAAATAGCTCTTTGCTTTTATTATTACAAATAATGTATGTTTGTATAGACGATTTTTAGCACTTCATACAACGTACTAGTAACCAACTGATTATTACAAAAATGATGACTTATATAGAACCGGCGCCAATCACAGATAAGGAGAATCCCCTGGCGTCGATGATGCAACGATTTGACAAAGCCGTACAGCTTCTGGGTATCTCCGAAGAGATGTATCACATTCTCAAAGTTCCTCGTAAACAAGTAATTGTGGGCTTGCCGGTCACCATGGACAACGGCGAGATCCGTACCTTCGAGGGGTATCGTGTTATTCATTCAACCATTTTGGGCCCTAGTAAGGGAGGTATCCGGTTTGATCCCGCGGTCAATCTGGACGAGGTACGGGCACTGGCTGCCTGGATGACCTGGAAATGCGCCGTAGTGGATATTCCTTACGGAGGAGCCAAGGGTGGAATCGCCTGTAACCCTCGCCAGATGTCGGCGGGCGAAATAGAGCGACTCATGCGCGCCTATACTACTTCCATGCTGGATGTATTCGGTCCTGACCAGGATATACCGGCTCCGGATATGGGTACCGGTCCTCGTGAGATGGCCTGGCTCATGGATGAATACTCTAAGGCCAAAGGCATGACGGTGCAGGCTGTCGTAACGGGTAAGCCGCTGGTACTGGGTGGCTCACTGGGACGCACCGAGGCCACCGGACGCGGCGTGATGGTAAGTGCTTTGGCCGGCATGGAAAAACTCCGCCTGAACCCTTACAAAGCTACGGCGGCCGTACAGGGCTTTGGTAACGTGGGTTCTCATGCGGCTTCGCTACTTCGGGAGCGGGGAGTATGTATCCAGGGAATCAGTGATATTTCGGGAGCGTATTACAACCAGAACGGTATCGACATAGAAGCCGCTATTGCCTACCGCGACCGTAACAATGGACTATTGGAGGGCTTTCAGGGGGCTGAGATGATTTCTCCGGAAGAGCTGTTCAGCTTACCGGTAGATGTACTGGTGCCCGCCGCCAAGGAGGACGTTATTACCCATCATAATGTATCCAGCATTCAGGCCAAGATGATCGTAGAGGGCGCTAACGGACCTACTTCCTTCAAGGCGGATGATATCATCAATGAAAAGGGCATTATGGTAGTACCCGATATCCTGGCCAACGCCGGAGGTGTAACGGTATCGTACTTTGAGTGGGTACAAAACCGCATCGGATACAAATGGACGCTCGAGCGGATCAATCGCCGTACCGACCGTATCATGAAGGATTCATTCAATAAAGTATATCAGACAGCCCAGCAGTACCAGGTACCACTACGTATTGCAGCCTATATTGTGGCTATTGATAAAGTAGCAAGTACCTATAAGTACCGCGGCGGATATTGATTTCCGGCTACGAGTACTTCACATCTCTATAAAAGCACAGGCCCTGTCCGGACAAGTTGTACCGGGCAGGGCCTGTGCTTTTACAAGCGCTACTAATCTCTACTCATTCAGTCCCAGCAGGTTTTGGTACAGCGGATGGTTGTACAGGATTTCGCTTACGAGTTCTTCCCCCCGCTCCGACCAGTGCCCATCACATGGGACGTACAGGTCCTGCCAGTCACCCTCATAGGCATGAAAGTAGGGAAGCAAGTCAATAAAACCTACCTGATACTTTTCGCACAGAGCTGCTATCTGATTACGAATCCGGTTTTGCTTTGTTTCGGCGTAGGATTCTATCTCGTTCAGGATAGGATACATCATGACCAGTATCTGTTTATCGGCCGCCTCCTGGAAAAGCCGCTCCAGCGAATGGGCAAATACCTCCCACTCAGCCTCGGTGTAGTCGTTATAGCGGGAGTAGTTTTTATTGACCTTCACGACACGCTCTTTCCTCAGTCCTTTGATTAGCTGATACGTGTAGGAGTTATCCATAAAAGCAGCATGTACCTTTTTGCCCAGAGGCAAAGAGCGGTAGACATGGTCAATGGTGCGGTGAACTATGGTATGATCCCGGTCGTGTTCGAGCGAATAAGCCGACTGCCCCAGTGAGTCCAGTGAGTACTTTAGTTGATACGGCCTGGATTTTATATCCCAATAGGGACGGTAGATAGGCGTTTCTATAAGACCGATCCGCTTTCTATGGGTATAGTCCTCAAAATCATTGGCTGGCAGCAGGCCTATAACTACCGCGTCATGCTCAAACTTCTTCCCCATATGCTTATAGGTCAGGTAGTAGTTGATTGGGCTTGTACCTACTATTCCAAAGTTAAGATGCTCCACCCCGGTCTTCTGTTCCAGCCGATTAGTGGCCCGCTGGGGCGTATTAACCATATAGCCCTCAATGAAGGAGTCCCCCACAAAAACCACTCGTTTGCCCGTAGTACTTGCGGGAGTCCTTTCCTCATCCCGCGCCCCGTAGGAGTTGGTTTTATAATAGATGGTTTCACCATGGCAAGCCCCAACGGACAGAGTATCGTTAGGTAAGCGCCAGAAAGCCAGATCTTGGTCAAAATAGCCCCAGAACGGGCGACGGTGCGATTTCAGATCACGGGCATCATTTAGCAGGTGGTGCCTGGGCTTTGCGGCAGGGAGCCATTGGGTCCGTATTATAATCCAGCTTACGGCTTCCAGCATCAATAGTAGAAATACCAGTGTAGACGCGGAAAGAGAAATGTTCTGATAGATGGTACTTCGGGAGCGAAAACCTCTGATGAGTAGTACCAGTAACCCTCCCAGAACTCCCACTATTCCCATCACACGATGGTAGCGCCAGCCTGCCACCAGGCCATCAAACGGCACCCGGAAGAAGTCATACGCAAGAAGAACTCCATAGCTTAGTACATATAAGCCAATAACTAAGATTATGCTCTTTTTCAGTGGTCTCATAGCTAATAAGTTTCAGTGTTGAGACATACTACATAGGCCCCAGTAGCTTAGCGAACCAGGCTATGGCTCCCAAGCAGTAGTAGTCCTTTATTATTAAATGCCGAAAGCACTACTATTATTATACCATCAACAATTACTTACTTCTGCCAGAAAGCTATTTCCCTCTGAGCATTTCTTTCTACCTTTGTTCTGCTGGTTATTTTACTTATGACTGGTCGCATAACCTCTTCCTTATCATGTCGCTAAGTCCCCGCTTTATAGCGTTTCTACTGGCATTCCTGATCTCCGCATTCACTACCTCCTTTCTCACCTTCGTAGATGGTGTTACATCGAGTATGTTGTTTGTGGTAGGGGTGTCCAGCTTTATGACCTCTTTCTTTCTGGTTTTATACACGATTGAAATCATCGTATACCGGGAAGTAAATAAGATGTACCGTACTATTCATAAGCTTAAACTGAAAGATTTCAACATAGCCCGAAAGTCCCTTATCCGGGAGAACAACCCGCTCAAACGGCTCAACGACGAGATCTTTGTGTATGTAGCCAAAAAGCAGAAGGAGATCGAAGAACTGCGCAAGCTGGAGCTATTTCGTCGCGAATTTCTGGCGGATGTATCCCACGAACTGAAGACGCCCATATTTGCCGCACAGGGGTTTATTCATACCCTGCTGGACGGCGCTATTGACGACGAAAACGTACGCGATCGCTTTCTAAAAAAGGCAGCCAAAAGCCTGGATGGGCTTGATGCGCTTGTCAAAGATCTGGTAACGCTTTCGCAGATGGAAACGGGAGCTATCAAAATGAATATTGAACTGATAGATATGCGGCACCTTACCGAGGATATCTTTGATCGGCTGGAAAAGATAGCGCATGACCGTCGGGTAGTCCTGAAAATAAAGCCGGACAGCCTGACTGAGGTACCTGTTAAAGCAGATCCGCAACGCATCGAACAGGTGATGATCAACCTTATCGAAAATGCTATTAAGTACAATAATGAGGGAGGGAAAGTAGTCGTACAGTTTGAAGAAGAAAAGAAACACTTCGGCGTTTCGGTACGGGACAATGGTCCCGGTATCCCACCGGAACACCTGACGCGTATTTTCGAACGCTTCTATCGGGTAGATAAGAGCCGGTCCAAAGAGCGCGGCGGTACGGGGCTGGGATTAGCCATTGTCAAACATATCCTCAACGGGCATGGTTCTAAAATTGCCGTAATGAGTAAAATAGACAAAGGCACTACATTTTCATTTAAGCTTGAAAAAGCTGATAAACTCGAACTAGCCGAATGAAACTACTACACCTACTCGTCGGACTGCTCCTATGCTGTCAGGCCTGCACTGCCGATCCCGATCCCATGACAACACCAGATACCACCCAGGGCCTTAGCTTCCTGTCGCTGGGAGACTCTTATACTATTGGAGAGAGTGTACCCGCCAGCGACCGCTGGTCAGTGATACTGGCTGATCTACTACGCGAAGAGGGAATCGCTGTTAAATCACCGGACATTATAGCCCGTACCGGCTGGACTACCGCCGAGCTGTCGGAGGCAATCCGACAGGCCAATAATAAGAATACGTATGATCTGGTATCGCTGCTGATTGGGGTTAATAACCAGTACCGCGGACAGAGCCTGGAGCGCTACCGTACCGAATTTCGTGAACTTCTGCAGACCAGTATTAACTTTGCCGGCGGCCGGGCCGACCACGTGTTTGTGCTGTCTATACCTGACTGGGGCGTAACGCCATTTGCCTCCAGCCGAAACCGGGAGCAGATAGCCCGTGACATAGACGCTTTCAATGCCGTAGCCAAAGAGGAGGCCGGTAAGGCCGGGATACGGTTTGTGGACATCACACCTATATCACGTACCGCCCTTAATGACGCGAGCCTGGTAGCATCGGACGGGTTACACTACTCGGGCAAGATGCACCGGCTATGGGTCCGGGAAGCGCTGCCGGTAGTAAAGGATATTATAAGTAAAAAATAGTCTGGACTCGCTCTTTCATCTTTTATCATTCATATACCTACTTACCCATTTACCTATGTTTGTACATACCGTATTTTTCTGGCTGAAAGAAAAAGGCAACGAGCAGGCTCGTCAGGACTTGCTGGCCGGACTACGTACCCTCGAAAGCATTGATGCTATCCAGACGGCTTATGTCGGAGTACCCGCCGAGACCCGCCGCCCGGTGATCGACCACAGCTATGATTTCTCTATCTCTTTTGTTTTCCCTGATCAGGCAGCTCATGATGTTTACCAGGAGCATCCAACCCACCTGAAGTTTGTGGAAAACTGCGCTCACCTCTGGGAGCGTGTTCAGATATATGATGTCGTAAATCCTTGACATCTCAGCTACTAGCCAGTAGTTAACAACAAAAAAAGGAGTTATCCACACAGGGTGTGTGGATAACTCCTTCTAACAGTGAATAAGTCTTCTACTAGGGTACCTATTCCGGCTTATTCTTCTGCTTTCAGAACGATCTTCCCGAATTGATGCCCGGCATCCATATACCGTAGTGCCTCTTCGGCCCGGCTCAGCGGAAACACTACATCTACTACCGGTACGATTTTCTCATCCTCCACAAACAGTGTCATATCCGCAAATTCCTGCTCAGTACCCATAGTACTGCCGTAGATATTGAGCTGCTTAAAGAACACCTTGGCCGGTACTACATCGGTGATGTTACCCGTAGTCCCGCCGTAGAAGCAGATCCGTCCGCCCGGAGCGGCTACATCAATCAACCGGGCAAAGCCGGGGCCACCGGCACTGTCAATGATTACATCAAAGTAGCCTGTCTTGGGTGCCTGCGCTTTTACCAGCAGGTCGCGGTACCAGGTAGGGGTCCGGTAGTTGACGCCACCTCTGGCTCCCATGGCTATGGATTTCTTCACCTTCTCATCAGAGCCTGAAGTAACCCACACCTCTGCCCCCATCGCCACCGCCAGTTGCACTGCAATGAGTGCCACTCCGCCTCCTGCGCCGGTTACAAGTACCCGCTCTCCTTCCCTGAGTCCCACGCGCGACTTCAGCACCCGCCAGGCCGTCAGACCAGCCAGCGGTAGTGCGGCCGCCTGCTCGAAGGTCAGGTGCTTAGGCATGGGAGCCAGGTAGCGCGCCTCTACCTTCACATACTCAGCGAAGGTCCCGTCATCCGGCAGGCCCAGCATCTTATAGTCCTTGCCGTAGTAAGCCGGATTATCCCCCCAATTATGCGAAGGATTGATAATTACTTCTTTTTTCTTCCAATAGTCACTCACCCCATCTCCTACTTCCACTACTACACCCGCTCCATCTGATCCCATAATCTGAGGTACCTTGATACCCGGATACAGCCCCTTCTGAATCCATACATCGCGATGGTTCAGGGCGGCGGCCTTCAGTTGTACTACTACTTCCCCCTTACCGGCTACCGGTGCGGGTACGTCTTTATATACAAGTGGCTGATGGAGTGTATCGAGTATGGCTGCTTTCATAAGGTAGGTCTTTAGATTGTAGGTTTAGCTAGTAGTTCTATCTGTAGGATAGTAAACATGATATCTATACAATAGGTACTAAAAAAGTCTAAGTAATAGACATCCCCTCTACTTGTTACTTCCGGCCTGCTTCAATAGCGGCCCGTACACTTCCGTGCGCGTCCAGCAACGCTTTGGCTTCTTCGTCCGGTATTCCCAGTTCCTCGGTTACCATCCGAATCGCACGCTGCACCAGCTTGTAATTGGTCATTTGCATATCCACCATCTTGTTCCCTTTCACGCGGCCAAGCCGGATCATTACTGACGTAGAGAGCATATTCAGTACCAGTTTCTGCGCTGTACCTGCTTTCATACGCGTACTACCCGTCACAAACTCCGGCCCTACCACCACCTCCACCGGATACTCAGCCGCTGCCGCTACGGGCGATCCTGCGTTACATACGATACAACCCGTTAGGATACCGGCCTTACGGGCCTCGTTCAATCCCCCTATTACATAGGGCGTACGACCCGACGCGGCTATACCAATCAGAGAGTCCAGCTCATTGATCTTGTACTCCTGCAGGTCTTTCCAGGCCTGATCCGGATCATCTTCGGCATTTTCAACGGCTTTGCGAATGGCTTTATCTCCTCCGGCCATAATACCAATCACCAGATCAAAAGGTACTCCGTAAGTAGGTGGACATTCTGAAGCATCCACAACACCTAAGCGGCCGCTGGTACCTGCACCAATATAAAATAGCCGGCCTCCCTGCTTCATCCGATATACTACCTGCTCTACCAGCGCCTCCAGCTGAGGTATAGCTTTCTCTACCGCTTGGGGTACCGTTTTGTCTTCATTATTAATATTTATAAGTAGCTCCCGCACACTCATATTTTCCAGACTTTCGTAGCGCGAGGCAGATTCAGTAGTTAACATGTGAATGAATAGATAGGTTAGACATGTTCAAAAATAGTACTTTTCGGATTATACCTCTGTCTTATGGCAAGATATGATTGATTATGACTATAAAAATGATAAATAGTGTCAGTAAAATTTGGAAAATAAAAAGTAAGCCTTCTTATTTGTGATGCAATTACGCATTTAGCGAAATTTCACTGCTAGAATAATTTATACTAAGAACTATGAAATTGGCTATACTCATTGTGGTCCTACTTGTCGGCACCTGTTAAGGTGTGAGTGGAAAACAATGATTAGCCAAATCGCCTCACTCACACCTCGCTGAGTGAGGCGATTTTATTTATACTACTATAAACGTACTATGGCCCAGGAACTAAACAAATTCTCCCGCACGCTTACTCAGGAAGTGACCAATCCGGCCGCACAGGCCATGCTCTATGGTATTGGTCTTAAAGAAGAAGACATGTCAAAGCCCCAGATCGGTATTGCCAGTACCGGCTATGAGGGTAATCCCTGTAACATGCATCTCAACGGACTGTCGGTGTATGTGAAGCAGGGTGTGCAAGCCAACGATATGGTGGGGCTTATCTTCAATACTATAGGCGTATCGGATGGTATGACCAACGGAAACGATGGCATGCGCTACTCGCTGCCCAGCCGTGACATCATCGCTGACTCCATTGAGACCGTAGTAGCGGCTCAGTGGTACGATGGCGTGATTGCAGTAGTAGGTTGTGACAAGAATATGCCTGGTGCCATTATGGCCATGGCCCGCCTGGACCGTCCGGCCATTATGGTGTACGGAGGCACGATCCGTTCGGGACATTATAAAGGACAGAAACTGGATATTGTTTCGGCTTTTGAAGCACTGGGTAAGAAGTTTGCCGGTAATATTTCAGACGAAGATTATAAAGGAGTAATTCAGAACTCCATTCCCGGACAGGGTGCCTGCGGTGGTATGTATACTGCCAATACCATGGCTTCCTCTATCGAAGCGATGGGGCTGAGCCTTCCGTTCAGCAGCAGCTACCCGGCTACGCACGAAGGAAAGCAGGAGGAGTGTAAGAAGATAGGAGCCGCTATGAAGAAGCTCCTTGAGATGAACCTGACTCCGGCTGAGATCATTACCCGCAAATCACTTGAGAATGCCCTAACTGTAGTAATGGCCCTGGGTGGATCTACCAACGCGGCCCTGCACTACCTGGCTATTGCTCATTCGGCGGGTATACCACTTACTCTGGACGATATTCAGACTATCAGTGATCGCACACCGTTCATAGCCGATCTGAAGCCAAGCGGTAAGTACTACATGGAGGATATCCTTGAGATTGGAGGAGTACCCGCCGTAATGAAGTACCTGCACGGCGAAGGGCTGATCCACGGTGACTGTATGACCGTAACGGGTAAGACCGTTGCCGAAAACCTGGCCGAGGCTCCGGATCTGGACTTCGAAGCCCAGAAGATCATCTTCCCGCTCACGCAGCCGATCAAAGCTTCGGGTCATATCCAGGTCTTGTACGGTAACCTGTCACCCAAAGGTGCCGTTGCCAAGATTACAGGCAAAGAAGGACTACGATTTGAAGGCGAAGCGAAGGTATGTGAGCACGAGTCGGAGATTATAGATGCCCTGGCCAAAGGCGAAATCAAAGCCGGTCATGTAGTAGTAATCCGTAACGCGGGTCCCAAAGGTGGACCGGGTATGTCGGAGATGCTGAAGCCTACATCGGCCGTTATGGGTGCCGGACTGGGTGACAAGATCGCGTTGATCACCGACGGACGCTTCTCGGGAGGAACGCATGGATTTGTGGTGGGACACATTACTCCCGAAGCCTTTGAGGGAGGCCCGATCGCTTTGGTTAAAGACGGCGACTACATTACCATAGATGCTAACACCCGCGAGCTGACGTTACATATATCTGACGAAGAAATGGCAGCCCGCAAAGCAGCCTGGGTGCAACCTTCACCAAAATATACCCGAGGAATGCTAGGAAAATATATCCGCAACGTGAAGTCGGCCAGCGAAGGCTGCGTAACCGATGAAGCGTAATTTATCAAAATCAAACTAAAACCAGCACAGGTCATGGAATACAAGGAAAATCAAGCCGTAACCGCTGAGGTGGAAGAGCAACAGGCAAAAGTAGAAGCACCAGAACTGATGAATGGCTCGCATGCGCTCATCAGATCACTAATCGCGGAGGGAGTGGATACCATTTTTGGTTATCCGGGGGGAGCTATTATGCCCGTATATGATGCAATTTATGACTATCAGGACCAGGTCAACCACATCCTGGTACGTCACGAACAGGGAGCTGGTCATGCTGCCGAAGGCTTCGCCCGCATATCGGGCCGGGTAGGCGTATGTCTGGTTACTTCCGGTCCGGGTGCTACCAACCTGGTTACGGCCATAGCCGATGCTATCATTGATTCTACTCCACTGGTTTGTGTGATTGGACAGGTAGCTAAGCACCTGCTGGGCACCGATGCCTTCCAGGAAACTGACGTGATCGGAGTAACCATGCCCATTACCAAATGGAACTACCAGATTACCTCGGCTGATGAAATACCCGAAGTAATGGCTAAGGCCTTCTATATAGCCAAGTCGGGACGTCCTGGTCCGGTACTGATTGATATTACCAAGAATGCCCAGCAGGAAATGATGACGAAGGCATTTAACTATTCCTGCTGCGAAAAATTACTCAGCTACCATCCCCGTCTGACTCCCAAGCGGGAGCAGGTAGAAAAGGCAGCGAAGCTGATCAATGAAGCTAAGCGCCCGTTCCTGCTGTTCGGACATGGAGTCAAAATCTCCGGAGCTGAAAAGGAACTGATGGAGCTGGTTGAGAAAGCAGGTATTCCCTGCGCCTCTACCCTACTGGGACTTTCATCTGTACCCGTTGATCATCCGCTCTATGCCGGCTGGCTGGGTATGCACGGCAACTATGGTACCAACGTACTGACCAATCAGTGCGACGTCATGATAGGTATTGGTCTTCGTTTTGATGACCGCGTAACAGGTGACGTGAGTCGCTATGCCAAGCAGGCCAAAATCATACATATCGAAATAGATCCGTCCGAAATTGATAAGGTAGTAAAAGCCGAAGCACCCGTAGTGGGCGACGCCAAGCAGGTGCTGCAGATGCTGCTGCCAATGATCAAACCGAACGACCACAGCATGTGGCGGAATGAGTTCCGGAAGTACGAGGTACTGGAAGACGAAAAGATCACCCAGCGCGAACTGGCTCCTACGACCGAGAAGATCAAGATGGCGGAGGTAATCCGGATGCTATCTGATAAGACCAAAGGGGAAGCCGTAGTCGTAGCAGACGTAGGACAGCACCAGATGATGACAGCCCGCTACTACCAGTTCAAAAAGAATAATTCATTTATCACCTCGGGTGGACTGGGAACAATGGGGTATGCTCTTCCGGCTGCTTTTGGTGCCAAGGTAGGAGCTCCCGAGCGTGAAGTAGTAGCTATCATCGGTGACGGCTGCTTCCAGATGACCATTCAGGAGCTGGGCACCATTGCACAGAGCGGTCTGCCAGTTAAGGCGATCATCCTCAACAACAACTACCTGGGTATGGTGCGCCAGTGGCAGCAGTTGTTCTTCCAGAAGCGCTACTCTTTCGTAGAGCTACAGAACCCTGACTTTATCACCATTGCCAAGGGCTTCGGCGTAGATGGTCATACCTGCGAGCAGCGTGCTGATCTGAACGAATCCCTCGACAGGCTCCTGCAGTCGGACAAGCCTTACCTGCTGGAAGTAATTGTAGAAAAAGAAGAGAACGTATTCCCGATGGTACCTACCGGAGCCAGCGTAGCCGACATCCGGCTGGAATAACCTATACCTGCCCCACCTGTGAACCGGTGGGGCAGCCTAGTTATCTTTTCCAAAAAATTCAGCATTGACTTAGTTATCACCAAATAAATTTCCCACTGGGGTTAGGGGCCATGACTACTTACACCATTTGTGTCTTTACCGAGAATACGATCGGATTACTTAATAAAATCACCATTCTTTTTACCCGTCGCCGTATCAACATCGAGAGCCTTACTGTCTCTGAGACAGAGCGAAAGGGGGTTTCACGCTTCACGATTGTGATTCGTCAAGACTCGCGCGAAACAGTTGAAAAACTGGTACGTCAGATCCGGAAGGTTGTAGAAGTACTGGCCGTATTCGGATATCTTAACGAAGATATCGCTTACAATGAAATTGCACTTTTTAAGGTAGCCACGCCGTCAGGAGCTAAACCTTTAGACATCGAAACAGTTAATAAGGTATATAAAGCCTGGGTTGTGTACTGGCACCTTGACTACGTAGTAATTGAAAAGACCGGAACAGAAGAAGAGATCTTTGATTTCTTCAACTACATTAAGCCGCACGGCATTCTGGAATTTGTTCGTTCAGGACGAGTTGCGGTCAGCAAGTCATCTCAAAGTCTGGTGGAGTATCTCCCTGAGGCTGAATGGGAGTATTATTTGTAAAGCCCAATAAATGACTCTAATTTTAGCCGGTCAATCAACCCTTATTCCTGAATGATGCTAGTGCAAGCTATCATTGATATGGATAGTTCATGGGCCACGCAGACTGCTGATTTCTTATATCAGATAGGCTACATGCGTGGCAGTAAAAAATGGATAGCTTTGGCGATTTTGTTTAACGCGCTATGGCTGGCTCTGTTTTATTTCCGTCAACGTACTTCCACTGCTTCATGGCTCCGCAAGGACGCCCTGTTTATTGGCCTGATCCTGCTGGGCGTCTGGCTACTTCGTATCCCGACGCTAGTCTATTCACACCTGGATGTAGACGAATCCGACTGGATAGCCGGTGCCGCTACCTTCTACACCGACCCTTACTTCTGGCTATCGGTGGATGGTACCACCAGTGGCCCGCTCAGTATTATCCCCCTTAGTCTGATCCCGCTGTTCGGCGGCTCGCTCAGCTATGCGTCCGTGCGTCTGTTTGCGCTGACGCTATACGTGTTGCCGGCACTCTTATGTCTGTATCTGGCTTTACGTAACCAATATAATGTACGTATTGCGGATGTAGTAATTATACCACTGGCCACTATAGCGGCTATGGCACATAGCCTGAGCGCCTACAACGGCGAGTTCGCTATCCTGTTCCTGACAGCTTTGAGCTTTTATTTTTATAGCAAGACCATCAGCGGTCGCTATACGAATCTGTTCTACTGGGGAGCAGGATTCGTAATAGGGATGATGGCCTACTCCAAACCGCAGGCTATCCCGCTGGGAATGATCATCGCGGCAGGGTACCTGTGGAAGATCAACGCCGATAAACGCCAGGTGGCTCATTCGGGTGCCTTTGTGCTGGGCGGCCTATCCCCCACGCTGCTGGTAGCCCTTTATCTCACGCTGACCAACCTGTGGGAGGACTTTATCAACTCCTATATACTTAATAACTTATTTTATGGTGGTGTAGAGGGGGCCTTTGGTAACACCTACTCCAACTGGAAAATCATCAGCAAAACGCTGGACTACCTGACGGCCCTGCCTGAGTACTCTTTCTGGATGCTAAGTGGTATGTTGAGTTTCCTGCTCGGTATTACGATGCTTTTATCACAAAGAAGTATGCTGGGGAAGCAACTCACTCGGGAGCTCACGTTTGCCGTGATAATGCTGGCCGTGGCTTTTTTCTGCGCGATTAAGCCCCTGACTTTCTTCTACCACTACCAGAATATGCTCATTATACCGGTAGCCTGGATGTGCGGAACCGCCGGAGCCTGCCTGTATCACCTGGTACAGCTCCCTGCCGTAGCTACCACTCCGGTGCGTCCTTTTATGGTCAGAGTGGGTGTACCTATATTTTTTGTCGTCACTATAGGCTTTACGGCCCTGCAGACTATACATCACTGGGAGGCTCCTTCTCTGCTGATCGGGACAAATCACTATGAGCAATTAAAAGAGTCTGAGGTGATCTCCCGGTTTGCCCAGCCTAACGAACGTATGGCTACCTGGGGCTGGAACACAGCCCTCTTTGTCGACACAGGGCTGCTGCAGGGTACACGTGATGGTCATACCCATTATCATATGAGTCCTATCAAGCTACAGACGTACTATCTGGAGCGTTATGTTCGGGATTTGAAGCGAAATAAACCCAAAGTTTTGGTAGAAACATTCCAGGGATATTCGGCGTTAACGTTTGGTGCCGACGGCCGCCGTGAGTTTGGAATCGAAAACTACCCTATCATTTACAACTATGTCAAAAAGCACTATGAGCTGAAAGCAGACATAGACGGAAAAACGCGGGTGTTTGTACGAAAGGAGACAAATTCTTAATACTTAATTATTTAGCTTTACGGCAACATCCCTATTAGACGACCACACAAATACATGTTATGCAGCCCAAATATTCTCAAGAACCCGAAAAGTTACCTGATTTTGATGATTATGCAGATAACTACGAAACCTTAGTAAAAGATAATATAAAAGCCTCGGGCTTTCACCCCAGCTACTTTGATGAGCACAAGATCAAGACGCTGGCTGCTGACCTTAAAAAGACACCCTTTGCTGGTGAAGAAATCCGGTTTTTGAACTTTGGGTGTGGCATAGGTAAAAGTGAAAGATTTATTCAGAAGTACCTGCCTTCGGCACATACAGTATCGGTAGATGTATCCAAGGAATCCATTGAGCGGGCTATACAACGCAACATCCGTGTTCCGAATGTCACTTACCAGCATTTTACGGATGTAACGGAGCTTAAATATGACAAAAAATTTGATGTCATTTTCGCGGCAAATGTGTTTCACCATATCCCCTCGGACCTACGCCTGGGCATACTGGAGCACCTGCGCACGCTGCTTAGCCCCAATGGGTACCTGTACATCTTTGAACATAATCCGATTAACCCGCTCACCAAGGCGGCTTTTGACACCTGTGAGTTTGATCAGGGGTGTAAGATGATTCCCGCCAAAGATATGATCAGCAATATTCGTAAAGCGGGTTATCAGCGCCTGTCAAAGCACTACATCGTGTTTTTCCCGAAGCCGTTAGCCGCTTTTATTCCATACGAAAAGTACCTCGACTGGCTGCCCATAGGCGCCCAGTACTATATCAAAGCCAGATAGTGTATGCTTGACAGATTGAAACGTATACCCAAACAGGACCTCTTAGGTTTAGGAATAGTACTAGTAGGATTAATTGTTCTTAACTACAACCTCACCGATCGTCTCGACGTTTTTTCTGACGATGACGACCTCTATTGGGGCTTTGCCATGGACTACCTCAAAGGCAAGTACCGTGGTCCTGACGACGCGGTGATTTATTGCCTGTGGCAGCTGGGTATCCAGATGCTTACCAAGGATCCTATTGTGACCTACTACATCAACTACGTGGCGATGGTGTCGCTGCCGTGTATAGCGCTGTACGCTCTCCTGCGTAGTCTCCGGGTTAATGTATGGGTAAGCGTGTGGCTGGTGTTGCTGTTTATGTTCTCGGGGCTCAACTTCCCGCTCCTGCCCAAGCTGACGCACTTTACGGTACTCTTCCTGGGTGCAGGTCTGGCTATATCCAACTTTGCTTCTGGTAATCTGATCAAGCAGTTGGCCATTGCTGGCGTTACGGTGTGGCTGGCTTCCTATATCCGTCCTGAGATGTACGTAGCCTGTGGGCTCATCATCCTGTGGCTCCTGTACCTGTCATACAAGCGCAAGACATACCGGCGGTTTGTTACCGTATTTTCATTAGTATTAGTCTCGGCTGTATTATTAGGTACACCTATCCGCAAGAACGACCGCAGCTTCTGGACCTTCAAAGTGTACATGGCCATCAACTACCTGGAGTGGTACCCTGGTCAAATCAACCTGTCGCCCTGGATGCACTTCAACGAAATCAATGAGCAGATATTCGGACACCGGCTGGTATCTATCCGGGATGCCGTCGAAACCCGTCCGGACCTGGTAGTACGCCACGTTCAGACCAATATTGTCCGACTGGTGAGAGACTCATTCCGCTACGCGATGGAGTTCGTGCAGATGATGCTCGATCTGTTCCCGATACCGCATAAGCGCTACATCTTCCCGTTGCTGGGGCTGCTATTCCTGGCGATGATCGATTACCGGAGGTACGCCTCCAACCTGTGGGAAACCGCCAAACGCTACAAGGAGTTTGGAGTGATCCTGTTCCTGACGCTGGTACCTTCGATCATCACCACGACGACCATGTACCCCCGTCCGCACTACTTCCTGTACCACTTTTACCTGCTGTACATACCACTGGTCGGGGTACTATTATCTAATCTGGCGTTCCGGAGAGTATCAGTGGGTTCATTGAGCTTCCTGCGTAGTCGCTACGCGCTGGCTGCGGTCAACCTGCTGTTCATGGTTGTATTCCTGGTGCCCCGCCTCATGGCTAACGCCCAGGACGAGCCTACTCCCAAGCGTGACTTTATGTACCAGCTTCAAGGTCTGAACCTGGAGGGCGAAGTCAATCTGCTGGGGGGAGATCCTATTACCTACAGCAGGTACGTAGGCTCTGGCTGGACCCTCTACTTTTATGACAATGAGCGGCCGGATAATTTCCAGAGCTTTATCCAGAGCAATGATATCAATGCTGTGATCATCAATAAACCGATGCACGAATATTTCAAAGCAGATCCTTCGTACCAGGCCTTCCTGGCTAATCCGGATCAGGCTGGCTTCTCCTTTATTAAAGAAGTGGATCAGCGCCGCATCTACGCTCACCGACAGAAGATTTAACTATATCTATCTTAAGAAATTAAGAACTTTCCTTATATCTATTTTAACCAATTAAATTACCCAATCAAAAATGGCAAAATTAAATTTCGGCGGAGTTGAAGAAGAAGTAGTGACCCGCGAAGAGTTTCCTCTTGAGAAAGCCCGCGAAGTACTAGGCAACGAAACCATTGCTGTAATCGGATATGGTGTACAGGGACCTGGCCAGAGCCTGAACATGCGTGATAATGGATTTAACGTGATCGTTGGTCAGCGTAAAGGTGGTAAGTCATGGGACAAAGCCGTAGCTGACGGCTGGGTACCTGGCGAGACACTATTCGAAATCGAAGAAGCTCTTCAGAAAGGTACTATCATCTGCTATCTTCTGTCGGATGCCGCTCAGATCGAGCTGTGGCCTACTGTAAAGCAGTACCTGACACCTGGTAAGTCGCTGTACTTCTCACACGGCTTCGGTGTAACGTACAAAGATCAGACGGGTATCGTTCCTCCTGCCGATGTTGACGTATACCTGGTAGCTCCTAAGGGTTCAGGTACTTCACTGCGTCGTCTGTTCGTAGAAGGCAAAGGTCTTAACTCATCATTTGCTGTTTTCCAGGATGCTACTGGCAAAGCTCGTGAGAAGTGTATCGCTATGGGTATCGGTGTAGGATCAGGCTACCTGTTCGAGACAGATTTCTACCGTGAGGTAACGTCTGACCTTACTGGTGAGCGTGGTACACTGATGGGTGCTATCCAGGGTATCTTTGCTGCTCAGTACGAAGTACTGCGTTCCAACGGACACTCACCTTCAGAAGCTTTCAACGAAACAGTAGAAGAGCTGACTCAGTCACTGATGCCTCTTGTAGCCGAGAACGGTATGGACTGGATGTATGCTAACTGTTCTACTACGGCTCAGCGTGGTGCTCTGGACTGGTGGAAGCCTTTCCGTGATGCTACTAAGCCTGTATTTGAGCAACTATATAACTCTGTAAAATCAGGCGAGCAGGCTCGTATCTCGATCACTCGTAACTCACAGTCTGATTACCGTGAGAAACTGGAAGAAGAACTACGCGAACTGCGTGAGTCAGAGATGTGGCAGGCAGGTACTACCGTACGTAGCCTACGTCCTGAGCGCAGCTAATATACCTGTAACGGGCTAGGGTTCGGAAAACCTGATCCCTTTACGTAAATTTGTTAGACCTTACGGAATTCCGTAAGGTCTTTTTTTAAATTACACTTCATGAAGCCACTGACCGAACCTAGCACTACGTCCCCTACACTGGATAACATATTCCTGGCGGCTGAGCGCCTGCGCAATATAGCTACCCATACCCCGCTGATGCATAACCTGCACCTGTCGGAGATGTACGGCGCCAACATCTATCTGAAGCGGGAAGATCTGCAGATTGTACGCTCGTACAAGATCCGGGGTGCCTACAACAAGATGGCCAGTCTGTCGGAGGAAGCTCTGGCTAATGGAGTGGTGTGCGCCAGCGCGGGTAACCATGCCCAGGGCCTTGCCTACGCCTGCCGCAAGATGGGTGTTAAGGGAGCTATATTTATGCCTACTACTACCCCCGCCCAAAAGGTAAAGCAGGTCCGGTTCTTCGGTAAGGAATGGGTGGATATTCACCTGGTAGGCGATACCTACGACGACGCTTATCACGCGGCTATGGAGTACCAGTCTACCCATGATGCTACCTTTGTACATCCCTTCGACGATGTACAGGTGATGGAAGGCCAGGGTACCGTAGGTCTGGAAATCTTCAAAGATGCCGACTTCAAGATCGACTACCTGCTGATGGCCATAGGAGGCGGTGGACTGGCAGCGGGCGTATCTACAGTATTCAAGCAACTCTCCCCCAAAACCAAGCTTATCGGTGTAGAGCCACTGGGCTCACCCACTATGCTGCGGGCTATCGAGGAAGGGCACGTACTTACGCTGGAAAACATTGATAAGTTTGTGGATGGCGCAGCCGTACGCCGGGCCGGTAACATGACCTTCGAAATCTGCAGACAGAACCTGGAGCGTATCCTGCTCGTACCCGAAGGCAAAGTTTGCTCTACCATTCTGCAGCTCTACAACGAGGAAGCCATCGTAGCCGAACCCGCCGGAGCCCTGACCATAGCGGTACTGGACCAGCTCAGGGAGGAGATCAAAGGCAAAAATGTAGTAGCTCTGATCGGTGGTGGTAATAACGACATTACTCGCACGGAGGAGATCAAGGAACGCTCCCTGCTCTACGAAGGGCTGAAGCACTACTTCATCATCCGCTTCCCCCAGCGCGCCGGTGCCTTCCGTGATTTCCTGAATGTACTGGGGCCTCAGGACGACATTACCCGCTTTGAATACGTCAAGAAAACCAACCGCGAGCAGGGACCTGCTTTGGTAGGGATAGAGTTAAAAAACCGGGAGGACTTTGAGCCCCTCATCCAGCGGATGGACGAGAGCCGTATCGTGTACGAGTACCTCAATGAGCAGCCTAACATGTTTCAGTTCTTGGTGTAAATAGTATCTCCCCTTGCTACGCGTACCCTCTGACATAAGTGCCCAGGAATTTGAATCGCTGAAGATTCAGGATATGACCTTTGTGGCCTACCGCAACGAAGTATATCCCTCCCGTTATGAGGTATTCTTTGAGGAGCACGCGGTAATTGTGGTGCTGGAAGGGGAAAAGAAATTCATCAATCCTACGCAAGAGGTACACGTCGAGAAGGGTGACATCCTGTTTATACAGCGGGGCTTTTACCTGATGTCGGAGTCCATCAATGAAGCCTACAAGAGCCTGGTGTTTTTCTTTGATGAGAAGCTCTTAAAAGAATTTGTGGGCCTGCACTCAGAGCTCTTTGATTCTGAGGAAGGTACCTCACCCCTACAATCCCCCATCCTGCACCTCCATTCCAATGATACCTTCTCTCAGTTTGTCAACTCGGTATTCCCCTACTTCCGCAACCAGACTTCGCTGAAGAACCACTTTCTCCGGCTCAAATTTCAGGAACTGCTCCTGCATCTATTAGAGATTGATCAGTCGGGTAAGCTGCAGGCCATTCTGTACAGCCTCTACAAAGGCCAGAAGGCTGACCTTACCTTTCTGATGAATAGCTACTACTTAAAGCCGCTCATGCTCAATGAGCTAGCCCGGCTATCGGGGCGTAGCCTCTCGGCCTTTAAGCGAGACTTTCAGGATGAGTTTCAGGTATCTCCCGCTCATTGGATCAAGAACAAACGCCTCGAGCACGCCGACTTTCTCCTCCGCAATACCGATAAGAACGTGTCCGAAATAAGTACCGAAATAGGCTACGAAAGTGTCTCGCACTTTATCAAATCCTACAAGGAGAAATACGGATTTACGCCCAAAAGGAGCCACTGAACCAAAACCGCTATTTTTTGAGCGTTTTGCGTTATCATGATTTGTACTATTCTGCGGTAATTTGTTTTCCCGATTCAGGTACAGAGCTACCTGCATAAAGGAGTCAGCCCTTTTGCTGATCCCAACCAAAGCATATTACAAAAACTTAGCTATACCATGAGTAAGCCTGCAAGTACCCTTTTCGACAAAGTGTGGGATGCCCACGTAGTCCGTTCAATTGAAGATGGTCCGGATATTCTCTTCATCGACCGCCACTTTATCCACGAAGTAACCAGCCCCGTTGCATTCCTCGGACTGGAGACCCGTGGTATTGGTGTGATGTATCCTGAGCGTACCTTCGCTACCGCCGACCATAACACCCCTACGATTAACCAGCACCTTCCCGTAGAGGACCCTCTTTCGGCCAACCAGCTGAAAGCTCTGGAGACCAATACTGCCAAGTATGGTATTTCACACTGGGGACTTGGCCACGCCAAGAATGGTATTGTACACGTAATAGGACCCGAAAACGGTATTACACTTCCAGGCATGACGATCGTATGTGGTGACTCTCATACGTCTACACACGGAGCTTTCGGAGCCATTGCTTTTGGTATAGGTACTTCGGAGGTAGAGATGGTACTCTCGTCGCAGTGTATCATGCAGCCTAAGCCTAAGAAGATGCGCATTACTGTAAACGGTACATTGGGCAAAGGCGTAACTCCCAAAGACGTTACCCTATATATCATCGCAAAGCTTACTTCTGCCGGTGCCACGGGCTACTTTGTTGAGTACGCGGGAGATGTATTCGAGAATATGACCATGGAAGGTCGTATGACCGTATGTAACATGAGTATCGAAATGGGTGCCCGTGGTGGTATGGTCGCTCCTGACCAGACTACCTTCAACTATTTGAATGGACGCGAGCAGTCTCCTAAGGGCGAAGCCTGGGACAAAGCAGTTGCTTACTGGCAGACGCTCAAAACCGACGAAGGTGCCCAATTCGATAAAGAATACGTGTTTGAGGCATCGGACATCGAGCCAATGATTACGTACGGTACCAACCCGGGTATGGGTATGGGTATATCTAAGAATATCCCTACTGCCGAGCAGGTAGAAGGTGGCAAAGCAACCTACGACAAAGCCCTTAACTACATGGGATTTGACGAACAGGATTCCATGATTGGTAAGCAGGTAGACTACGTATTTATCGGTAGCTGTACCAATGGCCGTATTGAGGACTTCCGTGCTTTTGCTTCCATTGTAAAAGGCCGTAAGAAGGCAGATAACATTACCGCCTGGATTGTACCGGGTTCACATATTGTAGAGCAGCAAATCAAAGAAGAAGGTATTCTGGATATTCTTACCGACGCCGGATTCCAGCTGCGTCAGCCCGGTTGTTCGGCCTGTCTGGCTATGAATGATGATAAGATTCCGGCTGGTAAGTACGCTGTAAGTACCTCCAACCGTAACTTCGAAGGTCGTCAGGGCCCTGGGGCACGTACCCTGCTTGCCAGCCCGCTGGTAGCTGCCGCTGCCGCCGTAACCGGACGTGTAACCGATCCACGGGAATTGCTTTGAAAGCTGCTATAGGCTGTAAGCTATAGGCAATATGCTTTTTTAGCTTACAGCGTAAAGCTTAAAGCTCCAAAAATGCGTGATTTTAGGAAGTATAAGGTTTGGCAATCGGCACATGCGCTTACGTTAGAGATTTATTCATTAAGTAATGGATTTCCTGCAAACGAGCAGTATGGAATAACCAGCCACGCAGAGCTGCGGTATCCATTCCAACTAACATAAGTGAAGGCTGCGGAAGAAGTAGCGATGCCGACTTTGCTAGATTTATCCATTATTGCTCTAGGCTCCGCGCATGAAGTAAAATACCTGATACAACTTTGCTACGACTTAAAGTATATAGAGGAAAGTATCTATAAAGACACTGATAGCAGAGTCAACCTGGCGAAACGTAAACTGTATCATTTAGAAAAGAAAATAAACAGCAAAAGCTAAGGCATATAGCCTACAGCTTAAAGCATAAAGCTCTAATACAATGGCCTACGATAAATTTACTGTACTAAAAAGCTCCGCCGTTCCGATGCCTATTGAGAACGTGGATACCGACCAGATCATCCCTGCCCGCTTCCTGAAGGCAACCGAGCGCACAGGATTTGGTGATAACCTGTTTAGAGACTGGCGCTACAATGGCGATGGTACTCCCAAAGCTGATTTCGTACTTAACAACCCTATCTACTCCGGCAGTATCCTGGTAGGTGGCAAGAACTTCGGAAGCGGATCCAGCCGTGAACACGCAGCCTGGGCTATCTATGACTATGGCTTCCGTTGTGTAGTATCCAGCTTCTTTGCTGATATCTTCAAGAATAACTCCCTGAACGTAGGTATCCTGCCGGTACAGGTTAGCCCTGAATTCCTGGATAAGATCTTCCAGGCTATCGAGGCTGATCCAAAGGCTGAGCTGGAAGTAAACCTGCCTGAGCAGACCATTACGATTGTAGCTACAGGCGAGCAGGAAACGTTTGCTATCAATGGCTACAAGAAACATAATATGATCAATGGCTACGACGATATTGATTATCTGCAGGCCATGAAGGAGGATATCAAGGTATTTGAAGAAGCTCGCCCCTTCTAAATCATAGCTATGAACGGCAGTCTGTTCTGAAAAAATAGTAGAAGTTAACTAATTCATGCTTAACGCATAATACATAAGCTTTAAAGCTCTCCCCTCAATTATGCCCAAGCGTTATATAGAAATAATGGATACGACACTCCGCGATGGTGAACAGACCAGCGGAGTATCGTTTTCTGCCTCAGAGAAACTTACCATCGCTCAGCTGCTCCTACAGGAAGTAAAGGTAGACCGAATCGAAATAGCCTCGGCGCGGGTATCAGATGGCGAGTTTCAGGCCGTCAAAAAGATTACCGAGTGGGCCAGCCAGAATGGCTACATTGACCGGGTAGAGGTACTTACTTTCGTAGATGGTGAGGCTTCCATAAACTGGATGCTTAAAGCGGGTGCCAAAGTCATGAACCTGCTTACCAAGGGGTCCATGAACCACCTTAAGTACCAGCTTAAGAAGACCCCCGCGGAGCACTTTGAGGATATCGCTCAGGTTATTGAACTGGCTCGCTCCAATGGCATCGAAAGCAATGTATATCTTGAGGACTGGAGCAACGGGATGCGCAGCTCCCGCGAGTACGTGTTCGAGTTCCTGGACTTCCTGGCTACCCAGCCGGTCAAGCGTATCCTGCTCCCTGATACTTTGGGTGTACTGACTCCGGCCGAATCCTACGAATTTGTAAAATCCATTGTAGATCGCTACCCCAACCAGCATTTCGAATTCCACGCTCACAATGACTACGACCTCGGTACAGCCAATGTACTGGAGGCCATACGGGCGGGGGTTCAGGGACTGCACCTGACCGTCAACGGCATGGGCGAGCGGGCCGGTAACGCGCCGCTGGCTAGTGCCATAGCCGTCCTCAAAGACTTCGTTCCGGAGGTCGAAACGTCGGTGGCGGAGCAGTCGCTGTACTCAATCAGCAAGCTGGTCGAAACGTTCTCGGGTGTACGTATTCCGGCCAATAAGCCCATTGTAGGTGAGAATGTCTTTACGCAGACGGCCGGTATCCACGCGGATGGCGACAAGAAAAACAACCTGTACTTCAGCAACCTGATGCCCGAGCGATTCGGACGCAGGCGTCTGTACGCACTGGGTAAGACCTCCGGGAAAGCCAATATTGAGAAGAATCTGCAGGAGCTTGGTATCAAGCTAATGGATGAGGACCTGAAGAAGGTAACCCAACGAATCATTGAGCTGGGCGACCGGAAGGAGATGGTTACCCGCGACGACCTCCCCTACATCATATCCGATGTACTGGACAGCAATACCATTGAGGAGAGGGTAGTTGTACTTAACTACGTACTGACCCACTCCAAGAACCTCAAGCCCTCGGCTACCTTACAGGTAAAGATCGGAGAGCATATCTTTGAAGAAAGTGCGCAGGGCGACGGTCAGTACGATGCCTTCATGAACGCCCTCAGGAAGATCTACGGTATGCTGCACATGTGTCTGCCCATGCTGACCGACTATACCGTACGTATTCCTCCCGGTGGTAAGACAGATGCCCTCTGCGAAACCATCATTACCTGGGCTATTGATAACAAAGAGGTTAAAACACGCGGTCTGGACTCTGACCAGACGGTGTCGGCGATCAAGGCAACACAGAAGATGCTGAACCTTATTGATCAGACCTGTGAACTGAGCATACCTGCCCTGGTAGCCACTGAACCAGAATTATCTACTAAACAATAACTCTTATTAGCACTACCCTTGCAGTGCCTTTCACTTACAAAATGAAGAAACACATATTAGTTGTTCCCGGTGACGGAATCGGTCAGGAAGTTACCGCCGTTGGTAAAAAAGTACTCCAAAAAATCGCTGAGAAGTACGGTCACGAATTCACCTACGACGAAGCACTCATTGGCCACGTAGCGATCGAAGCTACCGGCAATCCCCTACCCGAAGAAACACTGACCAAGATGCGGGCTTCCGATGCCGTTCTTTTCGGAGCCGTAGGTCATCCCAAATACGACAACGATCCTACCGCTAAGGTACGTCCTGAGCAGGGACTTCTTAAGATGCGTAAGGAGCTAGGCTTGTTTGCCAACCTGCGCCCCATCAAGCTGTTTGATGAACTACTCGAAGCATCATCCATCAAGCCTGAGATCCTGAAAGGTGCCGATATACTTTTCTTCCGTGAATTGACCGGCGATATTTATTTTGGAGAGAAAGGTCGCAAGAATGACGGTGATACCGCTTACGATATAGCAGAATACAGCCGATACGAAGTTGAGCGCATCGCTCGCAAAGCGTTTGAAGCCGCTCGTACCCGCCGTAAGAAGCTGTGCTCGGTGGATAAGGCCAATGTACTTGAGACCAGCCGTCTGTGGCGCGAAGTAGTACAGGCTATTGCCCCTGAGTACCCTGATGTAGAAGTAGAGCACCAGTTTGTAGATGCCGCGGCTATGATGCTGATCAAGGACCCACGCCGCTTTGACGTTGTCGTTACAGCGAACCTGTTTGGTGATATCCTGACGGATGAAGCCAGCCAGATCGCTGGTTCTATGGGTATGCTGGCATCCGCTTCTGTTGGCGAAAGTACCGGTGTATACGAGCCTATTCATGGTTCGGCACATGACATCACAGGCAAAGGCATAGCAAACCCTATGGCCTCTGTACTTTCGGCAGCCCTGTTACTTGATATTTCATTTGGCCTCAAAGAGGAATCTGATGCCATAATCAATGCTGTAGATCAGGTATTGAAAGCCGGCTATCGTACCCGAGATATTGCTGACTCAACTACTCCTGCCGATCAAATCCTTAATACAGAGGCTATCGGACAGAAGATTTTAGAATTGATCTAAAAGTTTTTATTCTGTTGCAATTCATATCTATTTCATTTGGTGAATTCAATAGATCTTCTACCTTTGCAGAAGAAAATACAAAAGGCGAAATTTCGCAACAGAACATGAAACCTATAGCTCAAAACCTAATCCTTCTCCTTCTTACTACATCGTAAAGGTGTGAGAAAGACGTGGTTTTGCATAAAACTTAAAACCCTTTCTCACACCGGGAAGGGTTTTTTTATTGCCTGATAAAATAGTAATTTCGTAGTTTAACCATAAATCAATACCCCTAATGAGCCAGCGAGTTTACATCTTCGATACCACCCTGCGTGACGGCGAGCAAGTACCCGGCTGCCAATTGACGACTGAGGAAAAGATCGTTGTGGCCCAGCATCTTGAAAAGTTAGGCGTGGACGTGATCGAAGCTGGATTTCCCGTATCAAGCCCGGGCGACTTCCGCTCGGTAGTTGAGATTTCGAAAGCGGTACAGGAGCCTACTGTATGTGCCCTTTCCCGAGCCGTACAGGCCGACATTGATGCCGCCGCCGAAGCTCTCCAGTACGCGAAGCGTGGCCGTATCCATACGGGTATTGGCTCGTCAGACATCCACATTCAGCATAAGTTCAATACTACACGTGAGAAGATCATTGAGCGCGCTATAGATGCTACTAAGTACGCCCGTACGAAGGTAGAAGATGTAGAGTTTTACTGCGAAGACGCCGGTCGTGCTGACCTGGTGTTCCTGGCTCAGCTGGTAGAGGCCGTGATCGGAGCAGGAGCCACCGTAGTGAATATTCCTGACACGACTGGCTACTGCCTACCCGAAGAGTACGGTGCCAAGATCCGGTTCATCTACGAAAACGTGAAAAATATTCATAAAGCTACCATTTCTATCCACTGCCACAACGACCTGGGTCTGGCTACTGCCAACTCGCTGGCCGGTATCCGTGAAGGAGCCCGTCAGGTGGAGGTAACCATGAATGGTATCGGTGAACGCGCTGGTAATACCTCGCTGGAAGAGGTAGTGATGGCGCTGAAAGTACATAAGGAGCTAGGTTTTGAAACCGGCATCCATACGCCCCTCATCTACCCTACCAGCCAGATGGTATCCAAGATGATGCGTATGCCTATACAGGCTAACAAAGCTATCGTAGGTCGGAATGCGTTTGCACACTCGTCAGGTATTCATCAGGATGGCTTCCTGAAGCACACCCTGAACTACGAAATCATGAACCCGCACGATGTAGGGGTAGATAAATCAGATATCGTACTGACTGCTCGCAGTGGCCGCCATGCCCTGAAGCACCGTCTGGAGCTATTAGGATTCACTTTTGATAAGCCTGTTCTGGATGATCTGTATAAGCGCTTCCTGGATGTTGCTGATGTAAAGAAAGAAGTAAACGATAAAGATCTGGTAGAGCTGGCTCGTTCCACCGTAGCCGCTTAATTTGAACTTTATTTACACATAAAAAAGGCAGCTTCCTCTCAGGCAGGCTGCCTTTTTTCGTTAAACAATATGCTTTATTGACTGTTGATTTAGAATACTTTTCTTCATCATAAATAACTAGTAATGAGCCATGGCAAGACCTAATCCTGAACTAATAGCGGCTCTGAGGCGTACTGCCAGGAAGCTATCTGATGGCGCCCCTTACCAGTGGGGGCACATGGGTAGCTGCAACTGCGGCAATCTGGCCCAGGAGCTTACCAAATTAAGTAAAGCTGAAATTCATGACTACGCACTGGCCGTCGGACGTGGCGACTGGAACGAACAACTGAATGATTACTGTCCCACGAGCGGGCTCCCCATCGACCTGCTTATTGCTGATATGCTCAGCGCAGGTCTGTCAACCGAGGACCTCAAGCACCTCGAACGGCTATCGGACCGGCGGGTACTGGAAAGGTTGCCCGAAGAGAAGCGCTTCCTGCGTCACAACGTCAGGGACGATGTAGTGCTGTACCTAACTACCTGGGCTACGATGCTGGAAGAACAATTACTGGCTACGATTCGTCTGCCCTGGATGGAAGAACCTGCTGCTAAAGTACCTGCAACTACTGACGAGGTACTAACACTCTGAGTCTTAATTTGATATTTAGGCTAAAAAATGCTATCATTACAAAGAATTTAATTTCCATCAGAATAACGAAAGCCCCCGTCCAGTGTGGACGAGGGCTTTTTCTTGGATTATTCTGTGGCAACTTGCTTCGTTAGCCTGCTGTGGCCCGATCAAAAGCCCGGCTCTTTTATCTCTTTCTCAGTCAATGTGCCGTATTTTTTGACCTGATCTCTGATTTCATCCGCCTTACCTATTAGTACGAATTGAAGATCTTCCTTCGGGAAGTACTTCCTGATGATGTCATTGGCCTGAGCTACCGTTAGCCCATCCACCTTACTCTGGAACGTATTAATATAGCTTTCGTCAAAGCCATAAATAAACATATCTGTAAGCAGACGAGCCAAGGCTCCGGCCGATTCGTACTCCGGTGGAAAATCTCCTTTAACATAAGCCTTCGCTGACGCCAGGATCTCTTCGTTCAGCCCGGTGCGATGCAGGCTATCCAGCACCCCCAGCGCCATATCAATGGCTGGTACGGTAGTGGAATTCTTGGTAAAGGTACTGATGTAGAAAGTACCTCCGTGCTTCAGACGGTTGAACCGGCTACCCGCTCCGTAAGTCAGGCCGGAGTTGACGCGAAGGGCATCATTGAGCCAGGACGTAAACCGGCCTCCCAGTATCGTATTCACTACCAGTATGGGTACATAGTCAGGATTGCTATAAGCTACTCCCTTACCCCCGATCATAAAGGTTGTTTCGCGGGCGTCCTCTTTATTTACCAATAGTACGCGGCTCTTGTCAAAGGATAAATCAGGAGCGGATCGCTTAATCATTTTTGATTCGGCTGTCTTCCAGCCACCAAAGAGCGAGGTAATCTTCTTCTTCATGTCAGCCGTGTTGAAGTCGCCCACTACCGCGATAGCCGCATGATCGGTAGTGTAGTGATCACGGTAAAAGTTTTTAATCTCCGCTACATTTATTTCTTCTACCGTAGAGCGATTGCCACCGTTGGGAGTTGCATAAGGATACTCATCAAATACAAACTTATTAAAGTAGTTCCCAATCACAGACCGTGGACTCTCTTTCTGCTGGGTCAGCTCCAGCAGAGTACGTTCCTTATGCTTGGCAAACTCTGTTTCATTAAATACCGGATGCATCAGTACCTGCTGTAATACGTCCAGCATTTTTTCCTGATCCTTCACCGCGAAGGACATACCTACGGTAGCGCTTTCCTTACCGGCACTGCTGTACAGGTTGGCGCCGACGTAGTCCGTCATTTCTTCGATCTGCTCCTTGGTGTATTTCTGTGTACCAAAGGTCAGCGCATCGGCTGTCAGGCTTGCCAGCCCATATTTTGCTCCATCGTGGATAGACCCCGCATCAAACACCACCGATACATTGATCAGGGGCACCTCGTGCTGCTCCATCAGGTACACGGTCAGGCCGTTTTTGAGCTTGAACTTCTCGTATTTAGGTACCTTAAAGTTATTCTGCGCCTGAGCCGACAGCGTAAGCAGAGCCAGGAGCGCTAAAAATATATGTTTCATAGTTTATAGTAGCTTTAAGCTATATGCCTTAGGCGGTAAGCCGCAGGCAATTTGATTGTAATTTACTTTCCTTTCTGCTTTTCTCCCTTCATCCTTTCCTCCTTCTCCTACTCCCCCTTTTCCGGCAGCAGATACCCTACGGTACGGTTGCGTTCGGTGAAGTACTTAGCCGCTACACGCTTGATATCGGCGGGTGTTACTTTCTCATAGAGTTTGGGAGCTTCATAGAGCTTGCGGTAGTCGCCAAAGAACACTTCGTAGGTACCCAGACTATTGGCCTTCCCGTTGATCGTCTCCATCGTGCGGTAAAACTCCATCAGCTTCTGATTCTTCACCTTCTGTAGCTCATTATCGGTAACGCCTTCCTTGATGACTTTATCCAGTTGCGCCAGGATAGCCTTTTCCAGTTCAGGAGCCGACACACCATTACCAGCTACAGCATAGATGTAGAACAGGTTAGGGTCGAAGCCCTCGGCAAAGTTCGTAAATATCCGGGCGGCGATGGTCGTATCCATCACCAGCGACTTCACCAGCCGTGAGGAGTTACCCGATGTCAGGAGACTACTCAGCAGATCCAGCGCATAGTAGTCGGCGTGACCGGTTTCGGGGGTGTGGTAGGCCAGTAGCAGGTTAGGCGTCGATATATCCTTGTAGGTAGTGACTCGGCGTTCGCCGTTTTGCTCCGGCTCTACGGTTCGTACTTTGGGCGGCAGGCCGCGCGCCGGAATGGGCGCCATGTACTGATTGGCCAGCTTGCGTACCTGCTCTACGGTCACATCGCCCACTACCACTACGGTAGCATTGTTGGGTGCGTAGTAGGTCTTAAAGTAGTTTTCGAGATCCTGCTGCGTCCAGCTTTTAATATCCGACTCAAAGCCAATGACCGGCAGCATATACGGGTGCTCCTGGAAAGCCACCGACTTCACCAGTTCACTGATTACCCGGTAATTGCTATTCTCGAGGCCGGTACTCCGCTCCGACAGTACTACCCCGCGCTCACTCTCCACCATGGCCGAATCAATGGACAGGTTAGCAATACGGTCTGATTCGAGCTTGAAAATAGTTTCGAGCGCATCCTTCTGAAACCAATCGGTGTAGACGGTGACGTTCTCGGTGGTGTAGGCGTTGTTGGAGCCGCCGTTGGCTTCCATGACCCGGTCAAACTGCTTTGGGCCGTAGTTTTTGGAGCCATTGAACATCATATGTTCAAAAAAATGCGATAGCCCTGTAATACCATGTACCTCATTACGGGCGCCCACTTTCCAGAACAGGTACATGTTGGCGGTAGGAATGGAATGATCTTCCAGCACCAGAAACTTCATGCCGTTGGGCAGGGTGAATGTTTTTACGTCGTCAGGGTTGCTCTGGGCGTAGGTAGTATGTATACCGACCACCATGAGTACCCCAACTATGAATCTTTGTAGCATCATATGGTAAAGAATGGTTCTTGATCTGTAATAATAACGAAAATCAGGGGAAGACGATATCCCTAAAGGATGAGCGGCTCCTCCGTAATAACGAGAAGCCGCTCAGAATAGCTACCCAGATACCGTAGCTATCATACCTATTGCTATATGTTTTCAGATCAGATCCAGGTACCGCTTTACGACATCGGCAGCGGCCCTTTTGAGCAGAGGAGTATCCACCGCAGATGTTACAAAGTGGAAGCCTTTTTCTTTCATTCTGGCGGCAATCTCGGGAGTCGCACAGTGGATGCCGGCCATCAGACCATACTTGGTCGCTACACTTAGTACCTTGTCGATGGCGTTGAGCAGCTGCGTATCCTCAAAATCACCAATCTTCTGGATGCCCAGCGCCAGGCTCAGGTCCCACGGCCCTACGTAAAATCCGTCCAGAGAGGGAGTCTGGGCGATGTCTTCTATATTCTTAAATCCACTGCCCGACTCGATCATGGCCAGCGTCAGTATTTCTTCATTGGAGTGCTGAAAGTAGTCACTGCCCAAGTGCAACTCGGCGCGTAAGGGGCCATAGCTGCGGTACCCTACGGGCGGATAGCGGCACGCTCCTACAAACCGCTCCGCTTCCTCACGGGTATTGATCATAGGGCAGATAATGCCCTGCGCCCCCGCATCCAGCATACGCATGTGCGTAGCCGGATCATTCCAGGGAACACGCACCAGCGGCACCGTATCCGTAGTACCAATAGCCTGCAGCATGGGCAGAATAGCCGACAGATCCGAGGCCAGACCATGCTGGGCATCGATGGTCAGGGCATCAAAACCGGCATGAGCCAGTATTTCGGCCGTCCAGGAAGACGGAATGGTAATCCAGGCATTGTTTACAGCGCTATTCTGACGCCAGAGTTCTTTCAGTCGGTTGGTACGCATGGTAGTTGATTACATTGTGCGACTGAAAATAAGTGATTCTTCTTTATAAAGAAAAGCGCCACTGGTTAGTCTGATTCTCCTTAAGGTGAAATTCGCGGGTACTTTGACTGCCGTCAGGTTGGGTTACTACTACCTGATAACGCCCTCCAAAACCCCGGAACCCCGCTTGTCCGCTATTGTCCGTTGAAAGTTTTACATCCCTGGTCATCCAGTCTTCTTTAATCAGTTTTTTGAGCCGGGTGTACACGGGTTTAGGATTGAAATCCTTATCCACCAGACCACCGCCTTTCAGCCAGATCATACGGTCGGAGAAGCCCCACCAGTGGATGGAAACCATCGCCGGATGGCTGAACGCCAGGGTGTAAAACTGCTCGGCAAAATCGGCCTGGGTTTGCTCGGTCCAGGTACCTTCGCGCCAACCGCCGGTAATGGCCTTACCCGACGACTGTGGAATAAACTCGGTAATGTGCAGGGGTAAGCCAAATTCGTTGAGCCGGTTGAAGGTTTCCATTACTTCCACCGGAGAAAACCAACGGTCCTGGGGCTCGTGCGCCTGAATGCCAATACCCGTCACCGGCACGTTGCGTTTTTTCAACTCTTTGATGAGCTGGTAGTACTTCTCGCGGACTTCGGGCCGCGCAATGACGTAAAACTCATTGATAATAAAGTCGCCCGTTGAATCGGCCTGGTGCGCCCAGCGGTAGGAGTTCTCAACCCAGGGAATCGTTTCTTCCAGCGTAATTCCCTTGACGTTGTAGCGGGTACCTTCGTTGATTTCGCCCGAGGTATTGCGGGAGTCTTTCAGGGCCCGCTCCCAGGGAACCGTCGTAACGGGTTCATTCACCACGTCCCACATCCGGATCTGATCTTTGAATCCGGGCCCGGTACAGGTCCGTGGCCTGCTCGGCGGGTAGTTTCAGGAGCCAGCGGGGCGTACCGGCGGTATGGGTCCAGCCCAGCGTGTGGCCTTTGGGCGTAACACCGTTCTGTTTGCACCAATCGAGTTTTTCCTGCAGCTTCTGCCACTGGGGTTTCCCCTGCTGCCCTTCATAGGGCGACCACTTTACGGTAAGTTCCGTGAAGTTGTACAACCCTTTGAACATATCGGTAAATTTCTGGGCTTCCTCGGGTTTGAGGTCAGAGCGTAAAACTTCCTCCGAAAGGTTGCCGAACAGAAAGTCCTGTGTGAGTTGATTGACCTCTACTTTCAGGTTACGGAGTACCTTACCCGCCGCGTCAGTCACGGTCAGTTCGGCATTGCCTTTGCGGTATTTTTCAATATTCTCCCGGGCCTGCCTGAGGTATTGTTCTTCCAGTCGCTGACGCTCCTCAACTGATACATGCTTCGGGAAACCTGCCGCGGAAGCCGGATGAGCGACTTGCTGTGCCCACGTAGGTGCCCAAACCCCGGATAACAGCAGTACTAACAGAAGTATCTTATTCATAACACGAAACCTTGGGGTAGAAAAAGGGTACACTATCACTTTGCCAGGAGGGCTGTTACCTCACCGGTTAACTTTTCTCTGGCTTTCAGATTCATTTTTTTATCACCACGGTACCAGTGCTGCCACTTTTCTCCAGCCGCATTCTGGGCCTGTGCCTTTTTGATTGGTTCAAATGCCGACAGGGCATTCCGTAGGTGCATCTGCGCTTGCTCTTTTCTACCTTCGTTCAGGGCCAGTCTGGCCTCCAGCACGGATTCGTACCAGTTTTCCAATCCCAACATGATTGTTAGTTGAGTCAGCAAGTTAGTTTCAAAAAAGCGCCGGGATGCCTCATCCAGTTGAGGAAGTACCTGTTTTGCCATGCGGTCGGCCTCCTGGTGGCCCTGTTTCTGTTTTTTTAGCTGCTGAAGGGTGCCAGGCACTCCCAACGCTTCACCCCGCATGTCGGCCAAAGCTGTCCTGGCCCACCTGCCTTCTTCCGTATCCTGTTTTTTACGCTCCTGCAAAGCCTGATATTGGGCGGGATCGGTTAGTTGCAGCCTTAGGTCATGCAGCACCGAGGTAGCGCCACTGTTGGTCTGCCCATCCATTAAAATAGGTGTACCCGTTTTAGAATTAAGGGCAAATGCCCCGAAGTAGGTATCATACACCCGTTGCACGGCCGGAGCAGAAGTACCAAAACGATCAGCAAACCATTTTTTACTCACGTCCTCAGCCCTTTCCTGACTAAACTGGTTCATCATGGCCGCCGAGGTAGCGATGCCGTACACAAACTCCCGCAGGTTAGACACATTCATGATGGCATAGGTTGTATCACCTTTTTTTACTACCTCGTTTAGTACCTTTCGGGTTTGGGCTGGAGGTACTATCTGCACCAGATGCGGCCCCGACCCCCACAGCTGATGGTGGTAGTACACACCGTAGGTGTTGTCGCGGGTGCGGGGGGTATCTTTAAAATCCTGCTGCATACGCCAGCCCGGGCTGTTATCAGAAAACACCATGGTGACTCCCTTGGGAATGACCAAATGTCCCTGCTGATTTAACACGGATCCTTCTGCCCATAAAGTAGTAGTTACGGGCGGCTGGGGCCGTGTGTCCACCTGCCGGATAATTTCAGATTGGACCCGCATGGCCTCGGATATGAGTCTGCCCCGTTCCGCATCGCTTTGGGGAACTCCCGGGTCGGCCATCCACATGGGCCGGTCGGCAATGCCGCGCAGACCTATCTGCCAGATCACGTTGGGGTACTCTGCCCATTCCCGGGCGTACACCCGCCACACCTCCTCGAGATTAGCGCGGTTGCTGTAAAAGGAAAAGAGCGGTTTATCGCCGTTTTTTTCCTTCCAGTAGTTAAAGTAGGTAAAAGCGCTGACACCCATGGGTTCAACATGATGCATGGATACAAACACGCCGCGCCTGGCCGCAATTTTGACCAGTTCGGCCTCGGCCGGATTACGGATATCAATAAAACTGGCGGGAATAATAAGGTTCAGGCGGCAGCGTACCAGCGACTCCACCACCTTTTCCATAATAGCCGGATTGACCACCTCACCGTAGTAGGGATAGTCAATGTTTCTTTTGCCCCCGCTGGGGTACCATTCGGTCAGCAGATCTTCATCGTTGATAAACCAGCCCCGGTACTTGAAAGTTGGCTTCCCTGCTGATAACAAAACCCGGTTCCAACTAAGGGTAGTGCGTTTTTCAGGTTCCCGATCCGACCAGAAGTAAAGGGGGTCAACGCGAAGGTACTCTTCCAGAAAATGATAAATTCCGAACATCGTACCGCGTTCGTCGCTACCTTTTATATACAGGTTCCCGTCGCGGCTGGTCACATCGTACATTTCCCAGGCACCTTTGTTTTGGGTCGAAATGGATATAAAGGTACCCTGGGTGGGAACGGAAGAAACTATTCTAAGGGTTTTGCCCGTAATTTTCTGAACATCCTGCACCAGGTCCGCCGCCGCCAGGTGCACACAGGACGGCTCGCTGGCGGCAAGTACTATAACGGCCTGCTGATTGGTACTCACCAGGGTAAATCCGGATACTTCTTGTGAATAAACCGGAATTGTGATTATCCAAAAACAAAGTAAAAGGACCAGGCTACGCATAACGAAAATGGGTTAGATGTAAGTTGGAACAACGGAAAACACCTTGGTCATTGAGCCATACTTACTGGCAGGCCAGCAGGTACTTCATACCCGCCGGATTGCTATCGATGGTTTCAAAAACCGACTGGGCCTCGGCCAGGGGGGCTACCTGGGTAATGAGTTTGTCCAGGGGTAGCTCTCCACTCGCGGCCAGGGCAATGGCTTCCTCAAAATCCTGCGGCTCGTACACCCGCGCCCCGATCAGCCGGAGTTCCCGCCAGAAAAACCGGAACAGGTCGACCGATTTGGGTTGCGCATGGATAGCTACCATGACGATGCGTCCCCGCGCCCGCGGCAGCTGGGTCATGCTGTTCACACCCGCCTGTACACCCGATACCTCAAATACCAGGTCGGCCATGGCTCCTTCCGTAAACTCCTCTACCGCTGCCACCAGATCAGCTTCCAATGGGTTTACCGCCGTCAGGCCAAGCGATTCGGCCAGTTCGAGGCGGCTGGGGTTTACTTCTGAAATAAGTACCCTCGCTCCTTTGTGCTGGGCTACCAGCGCAATGAGCATACCGATGGGACCGCCCCCGATAACTACTACGCTTTCGCCCGCCTGCAGCTCACCCAGGCGTACATCGTGGCAGGCCACCGCCAGGGGCTCGATGAGCGCGCCGATTTCCAGCGAAAGCAGATTGGGCAGGCGGTGCAGAGTGTGGGCGGGTACGTTCCAGTACTGCTGCATACCGCCGGAGGTATCAATACCGATAAATTTGAGGTTTCTGCCGATGTGGTTCTGACCGTAGTCAGACGGGTGCTCGGCCCCGGGTTGTAAGGGGCGTACGGCCACCCGGTCACCTACCTGCCAGCCCGTTACGCCTTCGCCCAGCTCGGCGATTTCGGCGGATACTTCGTGGCCAATGACCTGCGGTATGCGCACCCGCTGGTCCATGTTGCCGTGGTAGATATGCACATCGGTACCACACACGCCACAGTAGGCTACCTTCAGCCGGACTTCGCCCGCTTGCAGAGGTACTATGTCGGCATCCTGCACCTCAAAAGATTTATTTCCTGTATAGTATAGCGCTTTCATAAGGGATTAAGTAGGTAATAGCTATTAGGTTGTTAGCAATTAGCTATGTTAAATTTTTGATTTACAGTAGATTATAAACAATTCAACAGAAGTTAATTCACTATTTGAATATAACTACTGTGGCCTTTCCACGAGTTGTAGTACGTTATTCTCCGGGTCAAAGAAAGTTCTTACTTTTCCGCCACCCGTAGCGGGAGAAAGTACACTCGACCACTTGATCTGGTGAGCGTCCAGGTGGGCGATAGCCGCCTCGATGTCATCTACTTTCAGGGCCACGTGCGACCAGCCCGGCGTCAGATTGGTACGAACCGGCCGTGGGTTACCATCAACGGGTAGTATTTCCAGAATGGAGCCGTCCTCGGCTTTTAGCAGCCAGATGGGACGGGGATCTTTGAAAAGAAGTTCATACCCCAACACTTCACAGTACCAGTTGGCTAGCTTTTCCACATTTTCAGCGGCCACCGCCGGATGGTCTATGCCTTTCACTTTAAATTTTTCCATCATCGAAAGATTTTTTGCAGAATGAATAACGCCTGAACCCGGAGGTAAGAGAGTGCAGACGGAGTATATATAGATTAGCCTCTTTCCAGAATCTGAATCATGTTTCCTTCGCCGTCCAGGGCGTTGCGTACTTTCCCGCCGCCGATGGCGTTGATGACGTTCCCGGTCCATTGAATCCCTTTTTGGTCCAGAATCCGGATGGCTTCTTCCAGATTACGCACCCGGAAAGCGATGTGCGACCAGCCGGGCGTCCAGGTGGTGCGTTCCTGACGCAGCGTACTGTCTTTGGGCATCACTTCCAGCAAGGTACCGTCGGGCGCTCTCAGCATCCAGACCGGTTGGCCCTGCGGGCCACCCGTTGGGTGATGAAACCATTTCTCATAGCCTAGCATATCGCAGTACCAGTTGCTAAGTCTTTCCACGTCATCGGCGGCAATGGCCGGATGGTCAATGCCCGTAAAATTCAGTTTTTCAGTATTGTCCATTTCTAATAAAGTATGTCTGATTAAGAATCCGTAGGGTGAATGCGCCGAAGGGAATAGCCTGCCTGGCCACCGGTGATGTCCCAGCGCCGACCGTGCCCCGAAATCATGGACAGCGTTTCAGCCTTTCCATCCTGCAAATGCAGGGTCCAGGTGTGCTTGCCGTTGGTAAGTGTATGGCTATTTCCCTCCGAATGTAGGTTCCAGCCACCGATTAGGGCACTATCGTCCAGAGCCAACGCGTGCACGACAGTTCGGTGGGTCTGACTCACCTTTTCGGTAAAGCGGTACACCAGGCCACTGCCGGGTTTTCCTTCTCCCCGTTGGTTGGGTTCTACGTGGTAGGCGTCGTGTACATAACCATACACCGGATGACTCAGGGTACCCTTTCCGAGGTGGAATAGCCGTAAGCCCGCTTCATTTCTTTTAATGGTCAGACTCCTGTCTTTGCTCTCTACGTTAGTTTTTCCGTCCCGGTTGTTGACGAGCCAGTTCCAGACGGTGGTTACCGGAGTCTGGGAGGAAATGGAATCTACCACGAACACGATATGACTACCGGCCATGATCCAGAGCCGGGTAAACTCAGTCAACGGAGCACCGTACACGGCGCTAACCTCGGCGCCTACGACCGATATACAGTCATCCCGTTCGGCAATCAGGCGGTGGTTTCCGCGGTTGATGGGGGCGCTGATGCCGCTTTCCCGGATCAGCCGACGGGCCAGCACGCTTTTCTGTTCCAGCAGCGTGGCCTTGGCCAGATCTTCCTGCAAGCCCAACGCGTCGTTTTCGACGAGGAAGGTACAGGTAGTATGTGTCTGGGATGAGCTTTCCAGACCGTGAATCAGGTTGCGGTAGCAACTGTGGCCGGGGTCGGTCAGCAGGCGCTCCTGGTTGTAGCACAGAATAAAGCTGTTCAGATCGCCGTGCAAATGTCCGGGTCCGTGCAGCCCTTCGCCTCCGCCGTTGATAGCCAGGATGGTCTGACCGTCCCAGCCGTCGCGGATAAAAGCGTGGCCGTTGCTAAAGGTACTTACCAGGGGTAAAGAGACTTCGCCGGGACTCAGGACAGGTACTTCGTACGTGAGCAGCGGAAGCGTCATAAAGCCCCAGTCGTTGACCATGCCGAAGGTAGCCAGGTCGTGCGGGCCCTGATAGGGTACCGGTTCGTAGTAAGTCTTAAATAGCCAGCGGGCCAGTCCGGCCTCGGTGGTGTCGGAATGGCGGCTGGCAATGTGGAGCAACAGATCGCCCGATGAGCGGAAAAGAGCCGCGCTGTCGTTGAAGTTGGCGGCGCGGGCCCGCGGCTCTTCGCCCCAGCCCGTCATGGGTTTGGCGTAGAACATACTGCTGGCGATCCAGCGGATGCCCCGGGCGTAGGCAGCTACGTCCAGTCCTTCCGCTTTCTGGGGGTACTTGCGGGCCACGGCTTCGTAGGAAAGCATCAGGGCGTAGGCCAGGTAGTTGCCGTACTGCAGCGATTCGGCGTAGGAGCCATCCGGCTGAAAAGCCTGCGTACAGGTCTGCCATTCGGCCAGGGTACCGTCTACCGTTTCTTCGTCATCCAGCACTACCGCCGCTACCAGTAGTCCGGAGGTCAGGATGCCGCGCCAGTTGGCCAGGTGCGAATTAGCGCTGAGCCAGCACCGGCAAAGTAAGATTCCTTTTTCTTGTAGAGCCTTTTTGACTTCGGCTAATTCATTTTCTGAGAAAACGGGTTCCGCCAGGTCCAACACCGACGCCAGTGCCCAGCACAGGTGTGCCGTTTCCAGGTGTCCGCTCAATGGTTCCGCGTGGCTCCGGAAAGCGGGGCCCACCCAGTCGTACAGTGAGGCCCCCGCTATCTGCAGGGCCTGGACGCGAATCCACCCAGCCAGGTCAGCCTCGGGCTGTAAGGCGTACAGCATGGCCGCGTCGGACAGGTACTCGGCGGCCGGATAGTACCAGGCCGTGGTATCTTCGGCTTCCTGCAGCTGCTTCCGTCTGACTCTCCGGTATACCCGCTGGTGCAGCGCATCAAAAAAGAGAGCGGTCAGGCGGTCCTGCGACCGTAGTCGCTGCTGAATGGCCTCCCGTTCGCTATCCGTTAGGAACGCCCGACCCATCAAAAGTACCCTCCGTTTTTGACCACGTCGGTTGGACTCATCCCGCTCTCTACCATGTCCTTGATCCCGGCTTCCTTGAACAGGATGGCTTCGGCCGCCAGCAGTACCTCGTAGGCGATGCCTTTGGGAATGGAAATAATGCCGTCGATATCGCCAAAGATCCAGTCACCGGGATTCACGATTACTTCACCCATTAGTACGGGTTTCTGGTAGTAGTACATCTTGAAGCGGCCCAGCATACCCGTGTTGGACTTGTACTTGTGGAATACCGGGAATTTCTGTTCCAGAATGGAATGGGTGTCCCGGATACCGTTCACCACCGCTCCCCGGCACCCGGCCCGCAGGGCCGCCATGGTCATGACTTCTCCCCACTGGGAGGTAATGGTGTCGCCGGTGCAGTCCCATACGACCACCGAGTCGGCGTGCAGGTCTTCGAGCATTTGCGCCCGCATTTCCATTTCACCATCCGTGGTGATATCCGGGCCTCCCTTGACGGTAAAGGCCTGACCGGCCATTTTCATTTCCTCCCGCAGGGGCGCAAAGGCCGAGGGCAGGCTGGTGGCGTGCATCTTGTAATTGAAGCGAAGTACGTCATTTACCGCCCCGGTATAGAGCTGCAGATACCTTTCGCGCATTTCCGAAACGGGAATGGGAAATGGAGACGTGGCATGTGTTGTTCCGTTCGATTTCATAGGTTGACTATCAGGCTAAGAATTTCATGTTATCAAAATTGATTTCCCGGATCAGTACGTCTCCGGGCTGATTGAGGACAAATACCATAATGCGGGCCACATCGTCGACCTTGAGGAATTTCTCGCGAGCTACGGGACGGTCGCCCCAGTAGTCGCTGTCGGTAGGGCCGGGATTGACGTCGGTGACCTTGATGCCCAGTTTGATGGCCTGGTCGGCCAGTCCGCCGCTCAGACCCCGCGCGCCAAATTTGGAAGCGCAGTACAGGGGTGAGGTCGCGTTGGTACGCTGTCCGGCCATGGAAATCACCGTCATGATGTGGCCTTCCCCTTTGGGCTTCATTACTTTCAGCGCTTCACGATTGCACAGGAACACGCCCCGCATATTGACGTTCATCATTTTTTCAAAGGTATCCAGATCAATGGTGGACAGGTCAGGGGAAGGCAGGCCGATGCCGGCGTTATTGATAAGTATATCTACCGTGCCAAAGGCTTCGAGGCAGGCCGCAAATCCTGCCTGTACTTCGCTCTCTATACTGACATCCCCCCGGAAGGAGCGCAGGTTTTCGTGGGAAATTTCATCGGTCAGCTGCCGGGTGCGGCTGAAACTAAAAACCCGGGCGCCCGCTTCCAGCAATTGCCGGGCGGTGGCTTTGCCGATCCCGCTTGATCCGCCGGTGATGAATACCACTTTGCTTTTCAGATACGTCATTTGATACTAGGTTTGATTACGAAACGTGCTCTTTTTGTTCTTCAATGATTCTGACTTGCTCTTGCTTTACTCTGAATAAATAAACCGCAACCAGTACACACACCACCCCAACACCCATGGCTATTTTTCCGCTGTATACCTCCACAGAAGGCATTCCCAGAATAATAAAGAGTGTTCCGGTACTGGCCAGCGCTACCGCGTACAGTCGCCTCAATACGTAATGCATCGCATCCACGGTCCTGTCTTTTGCCTTGACAACAGGTCTTTCCAGTTTGGCAAAAAAGGCCCTCACCCGCTGGTTGTAGGCCGGGTCCTGACTTTTGAAAAACCCGGAACCCCAGAAAATCAAGAAGCAGGTTACTATCTCGATGAGGGTGGCCACTTCCCAGCGTACACTGGAAAAGGCGTTCAGGAGGAGGCCCACGATGATGCCACCCACGACCGAGCCAATGGCCCCGGCGGGGTTGGGCTTGCGGAGGAGAATACCAAACACCAGCGGTACCACCATCGGAATGGCGAACAGACCGGTAAAGAGTTTATTGGCTTCAAAGGCTCCCCCGAAACCTCCCACAAAAAGTGCTCCCAGCGTCACCATCAGGCCCAGGGCCACCGTGGAGAGACGGCCCACCCACAGGAGCTGCACGGGAGTGGCGTCCGGATTGAACAACCGTTTGTAGATATCGCTGGTAATGACGCTGGCGGTTACGTTGTACTCGGCGCTGAGCGTGGACATGGTGGCCGCAAACATGGCCGAAATCATGAGTCCCATCAGTCCGGTGGGAAGCAGTCGTAAGCATACACTTACGTAGGCCATTTCGGGGTCAGCCAGGTCGGGTATGATAATCCGGGCTACAATGGCCGGAATCAGAAACACAATGGGAAACAACAGGAAAAGGGAAGCCGAAAGGAAACCGGTCTTGCGGGCGTCCGATTCCGACTCGGCGCTGTAAAACCGCTGCATGAAGGCCCAGTTGCCACAGAATTTGATAAGTACCATTACGTAGTACACCATCAGGTACAGGGGGGCGCCCTTGGGCCCGTTGGTAAAAGTCAGGTGCTCGGGCAACTGCTGGCTGATGTTGGAAAATCCTCCCGCCGCCTGTATGGACAATGGCAGCAATATAATGGTGGTCAACCCCAGAATGATGAACTGTACCACGTCCGTCACCACGACCGCCCACAGCCCGCCGGCCACCGTATAAAACAAGACCACCACGCCACAGGAAAGAATGGCCGTTTCGAGGGGGATCTGCGTGGCGGCCGCCACAAACAGTCCGATGGCGTACAGCTTGATCATTTCGTCAAGTACCTTAAAACCTACCCCACCCCAGGAAAGTACCTGCCGTACGGGGGCATTGAACCTGGTTTCCAGAAACTCAACGGGGCTGATGATACCGGCCCGCTGCCAGCGCTTGGCCAACACCAGCGCCGCAAAAATGGACGGCGGAACCGAACACCAGATGACCGTCAGCGCCACCAGTCCGTGGGTGTAGGCAATGCCCGCGTACGCCACAAAAATGGAAGTACTGAACATGGTCATGAAGTTGCTGATCCCATTGGCCACCCAGGAAACGGAATTTCCTCCCTTGAAGTAGTCGTTAATATTTTTAACGTACCTCCCCAGGTAAATGCCTATGCCGGACACCATAATCATGTACAGTACTATGGCCGCGTAATCTATGGTTTGCAGTTGGTTCATTCGACTAGTATGATTTAAATGCGCGACTGGTACGGGGCTATTGGTTGGCGTGGTTCGAAATTACTTCAATGACAGAGCTCCTTTTTCCGCAATCAGAACCGGATAGTCCGGGACCGGGACGTTGGTAAATACATAGCCTGAGCCAGACCTCTTCCACTGGGCCCGGGGAACTTCGAATACCTTTCCCGAAATCAAATCCACCAGAACCGGGCTGGTAAACCGGGCGTTTTCAACGGTGATGGTCGTTGGCTTGGGCCCGTACTCATCAGCTGGACGGGCCTCGGCACTCCACAGCGTGACTATACTCCCCCCGTTGTCTTTGTGACGGTACTGAAAAGCCTGTACTGTAGACTGGTCAGTTACAGGTTGTGCTTTCTGAAGCAGTTCAAGCTGGTCATCAAAGAGAGAGAATACGTGCTGGGCCGGTTTGTAGGCTACCTTGGGTCTTTCAATGGTTTTGTCGGGATTGGTTTTCAGAAGCCCTTTGGTATTTACGCCGACCATGTGGTCCCCGGCCGCGTAGTGAATATCGCTGATGGTAAACAGGTTGGTGGCAATGCCCCGGCCGTGGTCACCCAGCATTCGGCGCAGGTCCCACTTGGCCTGCGTCAGCTCGGACCAGTCGTACTGCCGGAGGGCACCGATGGTCACGCTGCTGGGGGTGGAAGGGGCGCCGTTTTCTCCCTGCATAAAGACTACGTCCCGGTTGTAGCTCCATACCAGTTCGCGCAGCTTCTCAATCTGAGGATAGGACGTATCCGGATTAGGCGCGTAGCCGTGGTAGGTCAGGATGTCGATGTACTTCAGGCCATCGTTTTCTTTCAGATAATCCAGAAAGTCCCGCATGAAATCCAGCCGGGTGACGCCGGCCAAACCCAGGGCGATGAGGCGGGCCCCGGGCTGGACCTGCTTCACGATTCTGGCCGTGCGCAGGTAAAACTCACCGATTTCTTTGCCGGTATGTTCTTTGTTAATATCCGGCTCGTTCCAGATTTCCCACTCGGGTACCTGCCCTTTGTAGCGGGTTACCATGGCCCGCACCCAGTTGTCCCAGGCCGCCAGGGCCTCGGGCGAAGTAGGTATGTGACCGGCCAGTTTGGCTTCTCCTCCTCCTTCGTAGATAGGATTTCCGTACGATAGCTCCACCCAGGGAGCCACTCCCCGCGCCGCGGCATCGGGGATGACCGCGTCCAGCCAGGCAAAGTCGTATTGCCCCTTCACCTTTTCCGTTTTGGACCAGCCGCCCTGCAGGCGGATGCGCTTGGCACCCAGGGGGCCCAGGTAGTGCTTGTAGGACTGGTAATCGGTATAGTCGCGGTCGAGGGTTTCGCCGCCGATAGACCAGGTACTGGACTTGATTTCTTTGGCGTCGCGGGTTTTCAGCTGGCCTATTTCTTTCCAGGAGGGCTGTACCTGGGCCTGCGTAGCCGCTCCGGCCAGGAGGAAGAGGAGTATCAGAAACTGCTTCATATTTTTTTGATTTTCAGGATGGATTGGTCGGCAATTAAAACCGGAGCATCGTAGACAGGGATATTTCTGAAGGTGATGGTACTTCCCTTCCTCACTATTTGATTCTCAGGTATCTCGTATACGCCTCCCGTAATAATATCCACGTAGACGGGCTTGTCGAAAGCACCATTCACGACGCTGAAATTAATAGTCCGGGTCTGGTTGGAATTGGTGGGTATAGCTTCATCCACCCACAGGGTAAATAGCTGCTTTTTTGACTCCCTGTGTTCATAGCCATATACTGCCAGACTGCGGTCGGTACCTTTGTTGTACTTCACCTCGTTCGGGCTCACTTTGGCGTTGAGGTTGTGCGTATCGTGCAGGTTTTTGATCCGCACCAGCTGATCGTCAAACACCGACGCCACGTTCTGCATGGCGTAGTAGACAATTTTGGGGCGAACAGCCCTTTTGGTCGAATCCGATTCTATCAATCCTTTTACATTAAGTCTTCGGATAGGGCCGCCGCCCATGACCGCATAGTTCATGTCAATAATACCCAGAATGCTGGATTCGATGTCGTGTCCCAGGTCGCCCAGCATCCGGCGCGTGTTCCACTTGGCCTGTGACAGCTCCGACCAGTCGTAGTCACCGAGGGCACCGCGACCGCCGCCGCTGAACGAAGGCGATCCGTTCTCTCCCTGACGAAGCTTCACCTGGGGAGCGTACTTATCCAGAACCCGCCGCAGATCGGCTACGCGGTCATAGTTGGAATCGGGATTGTAGACGTAGTCGTGGTAGGTCATGTTATCGAACAGGTGCATTTTACCCTTTTCATGGATCCTCTTGAAGAAAGTGTCAGCCCATTGCAGGTCGATATGTCCCATGGATAGCCCGGAGATTTTAGCTTCGGGCTGTATGCGTTTGATGGTTTCGGCGGTACGGATGTTCAGATCAGCCACGTCCTCCGGCTTATTTATTTCGTTATCCCCAAAATTGGGTTCATTCCAAACCTCCCATTCCTTTACCTTGCCTTTGTAGCGGTTTACCAGTGCTTCTACCCAACGGTCCCACGCTTTGAGGGCTTCTGGTGAAGTCGGTATTCCGGCGCTGAGGTTGATACCACCTCCACCGGGATAAATAGGGTTACCATAGGAGGTTTGCAGCCAGGGCTCCAAACCCCGCGCCGTGGCATCATTAATGATTTTGTCAAGCCAGGCCCAGTCGTACTGGCCGGGGCTGCCCTCCGCCTTTACTTTTTCGGTCTTGGCCCAGCCCGCCTGCATCCGCAGCCTCTTGATTCCCAACGGTACCAGGTACTCCTTGTACTGCTCGTAGTCGGTCATGTCCCGGTCCAGCGTTTCGAGACCGATAATCCAGTTGGAAGACTTGATATCGGTCGCATTTCTTGGCTGGATGGTACCAATCCGTTTAAGAGGAATAGCAAGGTCCGTCTTTACCCGGTCCGGCGAGGTATCAAGTTTTTGAGCAATCACTGAAGGAGTAAAGCCCAGGAGTACAAAAAAGAAAAGCGGAAATAACTTCATAAAAAGGGTACTTTCAATGGATATTCAACAATGACTTTTAATCTATGAGAGCCTCAAAAGGCCAGCTCCGTCAACTCCTGCTGGAGGTAGGTTAGCCAGTCCTGTTTGATCTTAAACTGCGGGCTTTTGTTCCAGCCAGCCCCGGCATAGTACGTAATCGGCTTTCCGGGTTTAGCATTTACCAGCATGAAATGCTCTTTCCCGTAGGGAGCAAAACCCCTGATAATATCAGGATTGGCCAGCACCACCGTTCCCAGTTCGCCGTTTTTCGGCAGGTACGATTCCCACACCGCCAGCATACCTTTTTGTGAATCGGTAATTAATTCCGGTTTGTCTGCGTACGAAATACCAATTCCTACCGTGAGTGGTCCTTTATGATCGGTCTGAAAGGTGCTTTCTACTTTAAAGAGGTTAGTACCCATTTTCATGCTGATGACCTTGCGCTCGCTTACCTTAAAGTTGCCTACCTCCCAGGGAGCATAAACCAGTTCAAATGCAATCTCTTCGTCGGTGTTTTTCAGGATGCGGTGGGTGGCATAGGGTTGGGAAATATACGGTTTGCCTTCGTGCCAGATGGCGGTGCCGCCATTGCCCCGACCAAATCCTACATGAAAAAAATCATTGCCTTCTCCCCGGTCCACGTGGTACTCTTTGCCTTCGGCGTTGAGCCTGTACCATTTGTCAATGATCGGGTAGCTGACGGATTTTGTCCAAACGTCAATCCCGCTGCTTACCCGGTCCTTTACGGGAGGTCCGTATACCCGAAAGGCGATGCGGTCGTTTTCCCACAGGATATTGCCGTTGGCCTCGGGCATGTAGCGGACGTAGGTTCTGGGCCGGCGTGACTCCTGTTCCAGTGCCGCGTAGTACCCCAGCCCGTGGAGCGGCTTCACTTCTTTGATTCCCATTTTGGCCGCCTGGGTAAAGGCTAGTACCACCGGGCCAAACGCGTGTGAATCGTTAAGCTTCCACTTGTGGTTGACGTAATCCTGCTTGGTCCCTTTTCCGGGAGCCAGACACCCAATGCAGGTATGACTCACCGAGCCGTCCCTGGTGATGTAAGCCAGGTACCCGCTCAATCCTTTCTTGAAGGCTGGTAAATGGGACCTGCTGATGATTTTGTTTTCGATGGCAATACCAAGACCGTACAGCAATAATCCACTGCCGGAGGTTTCCACAAACGAGGAGGTATCGATCATTTCCTGGTGCCACATTCCTTCCGCATTCTGGTACTTCAGGACCGTTGTAAAGAATTCTTTGGCTACCCGGTCTACTTCCTTCTTCTTTGGATGCGACCTGGGCAAATCCCGGACCAGTGTGGCCAGTGCGAAAGCCCCCCAGCCGTTGCCCCGGCTCCAGTTGTCTTCCGACACCTTACCGTATCCCTGGAAACCACGCGCCTGATGGAGCAGCCCGTTCGGGTCTTTGAGTACTTTAAATAATTCCAGGGTTTCGTGAATGGCCAGATCCACGTACTCGGGTTTGTCAAACGCCAGTCCGCTGTACAAGAGGTAGGGCGTGACGGCAAAGGCAATATCAATAAAAACCTGGTCGAGGCTGTCTTTGGCCCAGTTGGCCGTTAAGATACCTTCCGAGGAACGTTTCTGGTTTTTGACCATATTGTCGGCCTCCGTCCGTACCTGTTGGGCCAGTTGATCAGTCTTTTTCAGGTAGTTTAGGTAGGCTGCTCCGCTTCCCCCCACTCCGTAGCTGATGAAACTACCCCGGCCATTGATTTCCTTATTTTTGAATTTAGCAAAAAGCTCAAGCGCCTGCTTCAGCAACTGGTCATCTTTCTGAACAACCGCCAGCTCACTCATCGCGTGCATGAGCAAACTACCCGGATACAGGCCCAGGTCTAGTTCCGCCAATCCCTTTTCCAGGGCCAGTTGGGCCACCGTTTGTGGCGCCATGGCAGCAGGTTGGCTTCCTGGACTGGATGGCAAACCTGTCCTCGCATCTACCGCAGCCGCTGGAGATTTCTGCGCTATTGCCAGGCTACATACCAGGAAAAGCAGCGAAAAAAACAAAAGATATTTCGTAGTCATAAATGATATATTAAATTGGCTCATTTACTTTATTTTACTAGTTTTTTGGATTGGTGATGTTTCGATTTCTTCCCTGCTCCCGCTGTCTTGCTTTACTTTCTATTACCTTAAAAACAAGCAGAAATAGAAAGGTACTTACTACTTCATCACCAGTGCTTTTTCCGCAATCAACACCGGTGAATCGTACAGCGGTACGCTGTTGAATGTGTATGAGCTACCATTTTTTGACCAGTCAGCTTTGGGTATTTCGTAGATATGGCCGGTCATCAGGTCCACGTAAACCGGACTGGTAAATTGCATGTTATCTGCTGTAACCTTTACGGGAGTGGTTTTAAAACTATTGGTAGGGTTTTTACCGTCCAGCCAAATTGTAATCAATTGTTTTTGGGCGTTTTTGTCCAGGTACCCAAAAGCGGATACGGACTCATCGGTTGCGGCAGCGATCCTGGAATCCTTATCCAGCGTGAGTGAATTATCAAACACCGATGCCAGGTTCTGTACCGCGTAGTAGGCTACTTTGGGTCGTATGGCGGCCATGGTAATATCTGACTGGATGAGCCCCTTCGTATTCAGGACCGCGCGATCGCCCCAATTGTAATAAATATCAATAATGGTAAAGACGGAGGTTTCAATATCATGGCCCAGATCACCCAGTAACCGACGCATATCGTATTTGGCCTGCGTGTACTCGGTCCAGTAATATTTGTCAAGCGCAAAGCTCGGGATGTAGGTAGATGGAGCCCCGTTTTCTCCCTGCCGTAACTTGATATTTTTAGAATAATTGTTAATCACCTTTCTCAGCCCGAGCACCCGGTTCTCGGTATAGGCTGCTTCGGGTGGCATGGTGTAGCTATGGTAGGAAATCCACGTAAACAGATCCAGTTTTTTCTGATCGGCAATCACTTTTAAAAAGCGGTCCAGGTACTCCTGATTACTGTTTGACGCAAAAGCCAATCCGGCAATTTTGGCCTCGGGTTGGATCCGCTTGATGATTTCGGCCGTACGGATGTTCAGTTCAGCCGTGATTTCGGGAGAGATTTTTTGTCCGGGGTGGTCGGGTTCGTTCCAGATCTCCCATTCTTTTACGCGGTCTTTGTACCGGGTTACCAGGGCTTCCACCCAGCGGTCCCAGGCGGCGTAGGCCTCCGGGGTAGTCATCAGGCTGTTCAGCAGGTTAATGCCTCCTCCACCTTCGTAGATCGGATTTCCGTAGGAGGTTTCCACCCAGGGTTCCAGCTTATGGGCCACGGCATAGTCAATGATCTCATCCATCCATTTCCAGTCATACACTCCCTTTACCTTTTCGGTTTTGGCCCAGCCCGCCTGCAGGCGGATTTTCTTGACACCCAGCGGAGGCAGGTACGCTTTGTAATTATCCCATACCGTATGGTCGCGGTCCAGGGTTTCGCAGCCTACCGTAATTCTGGATGATCTAATTTCTTTGGTAGAGCGGGGCTGTAGGGCACCTATTTTTTTGTACGAAATCGTCAGGGGAGTTTTCACGCGGTCAGCACTGGTATCAATAAATTGACCCCGGCAAAAGGAAGAGATACCTATACAGGCAATCAGCGCGAAACTTTTCTTAATTAGATACATACGTACTGCTGGGTGAGATTCAGCCCCGTCCGGTGTTTATCTCCCGGGCGGGGACTGATTATTCTGGTAAGACTAGATTGAAAGCAGAACTATACACGAAGTATAGGGAATTTTAATAGCCCGGATTCTGCTCCAGATTACCATCTTTGTTCGATTCTATTTCTGAGAAGGGAATAGGGAACAGGGCGTTATAATCGTTTATATTGCCCTTATTCAGCGGATTGTACTTTCTCACGCGCTCCACCAGCTTGCCCATTCGCGACAGGGTTAACCGGCGGTTTTCCTCAAACACTAATTCACGGGCCCTTTCGTCCAGGATGTAATCCAGGCTCACTTCTCCGGGCGTTACCGGCTCTGCCTTGGCCCGGCTGCGTACCATGTTGATATCTTCGGCTGCTTTGGTCAATTCACCTTTCAGGAAGTAAGCTTCGGCTCTTAGGAGAATGGTTTCGGGCAGACGAATCAGGTATACGTCGCGGTACAGGGCTCCGGCCGTAGTCTTTAGCGTCAGTTTAACCGGATCGGAGTAGAGGCCAATCGGATGCTGGCCCGGTGTCGTCACTTTGGAGGGATAAGGGTACCAGCGCCAGCTCTGGGCTTTCCAGTTGGGGGCCGGGAAGTCAATGATACTTTTACCAAAGTACTTGGGCGAAGCCGGATTGGTATACACAAAGTCCCGGACAATGTTGAAAGGAGAGGTGCGGATGTCGGTCGAATTCACCACCCGGTTGTCTGCTTTAGGATCCAGTCCCCACACATCGTACAGGAAGTAATCCGTGGGTTGCACAAAGGACACGCCCCTTCCGCCACTGTTGAGGGTGGAAGCCGAAGCGTTGTCAATCATGGCTCCTTTACCATCGGGGTCCACAATGGAGAACACCGCCGGGGAGACTACCCGCTCTAACTGATTCAAGCCACCCGCGGAGGTCAGTCCACCACCAATCACATCAACCTCGTACTGAAGTACCCAGATGGCTTCCATATTGCCGGCCTTCCGGTTTTGATTTCCTACTCGAAAAAGGTCATAAAATACATCACCAGGACTATTTCTGAGGCTGCCGAAGCGCTCCTTCATCAGGCTCAGGCTCGAATTATCAATGACCTCCGTAGCCGCGGCAATGGCTTTGTCGTACTGCTTCAATACTACATAGGTTTCGGCCAGCAGGTGGTTAGCCACCGCCTTACTCACTTTTCCGTCGGTAACGGCACCTACGTTGGGCAGGTTGCTGGCCGCATCCGTCGCATCCAGGATAATCTGATTCAAAACCTCCTCTTTGGAAGCCCGCGTGAAATCACTTTTAGGCGATGTAGCCTCTTCCAGTACCAGCGGAACGCCGCCGTACAGGTGCACCAGGTGACGGTAAGCCCACGCCCGGAATAGTTTGGCCTCGGCCCCTACTACTTTTTGTTTGGCCTCGGTCAATTTTGAAGACGGGAGCCTCGAAATAATCGTATTGGCATTGGAAATCACCTTGTACCAGTTTACCCAGTGGTATCTGGGAATACTTCCCTGAGGGGTAATGGCTGAATTATAGTTCCCTATCCGGCCATTTTCCAGACGGGCGTTGAAAGCCAGGTCGGTAGCCAGTACTTCGGAATAAAAGTCCGCTCCTCCGCTTATACTCTGTATGTCCCGCACCCGGGCGTACAGGTCAGTCAGGGCCGCGTTAAAGTTTGCTTCGCTGATGTAGGAGTTCTCAGGGCTATAAAAATCGAGGGGTACTTCGTTGAGGAATTCCTCTTCATTGCAGCCCACATTCAGCAGCATGGTACCCGCCAGAAAGAATGCTTTTAAAATATTCGTTTTCATGTTTTTTCTGTTCAAGGATTAGAAAGTAATGTCAAGTCCAAAGGAATAGGATTTCATTACCGGGAAGGCTTCGTAGTTGGACACTCCCTGTCCGGTCTCCGGATCCCATCCGTCCCAATCGGTCAGAGTCAGCAGGTTTTTGCCGCTCACAAATAGTTTTATATTCTGAGCACCGATTTTCCGGCTGAGTACTTTATCGAAATTATACGCCAGTGAAATATCCTGTAACCGGACAAAGTCCCTTTGGTAGTAGGCGCGGGCACCCACCGGACTACCTACCCAGGGATTGGGGTACTTGGCGTCGGGGGTTCGGGGCGACCAGATCTGGTTGAAGTCAAACCAGTTGGAGCTGGTAGCAATACCCTTGGTACCGTTGTATCCGTCGGGATGATTGACGCTCAGGTAGCCGTTCTTACCTCCCTGGATGGAATTGATGAAGAAACGCAGCGTGAACTGCTTGTAAGACACATTATTCTGAATGCCAAACTGGAAGGCGGGCTCTCTTTGGCCCAGAATGATTCGGTCGGCTTCGGGCGTGATTTTTCCGTCCGCGTTCTGGTCAATTACCTTGTAGCTGCCCGGATCAAAGCCTGGTAGGCGTTCGTTGTCCAGTCCGTTGAGTCCGTCAATCTGGTAGCTATAGATGGTACCGATGGGTCTGCCAATGAACAAACCGCTGGCGATAAGGTCATCTTCTTTTCCATCGCCGTCCAGGTCTTCACCCAGCAGGCTGACAATTTTGTTTCTATTTCGGGAAAAGTTGACCGAAAGGTCCCAGGTGAAGTCATTGGTCTGAAAAGGTACCCCGTGAAGCATGAATTCAATCCCGGTATTATTGATTTCACCGATGTTGGTCAGTACGCTGCCAAAACCCGACGTTTGGGGTAATACCTGCGACCACAGCAGGTCGTTGGTGTTGGAGTTATAGTACTCTACATTTCCGTCAATCCGGCTGTTCAGAATGGCAAAGTCGGCTCCAATATTAATCCCACGGGTTCTTTCCCAGCGGAGGTCGTTATTGGCCAGAGTAGCTACCGAGCGTCCGATGGCGGTAGTACCTCCGTCTCCAAACACGTACTTGGAACCATCCGCCGACTCCACCCGGGCCAGGGAGCTGTACCGGCCTACTTTATTGCCGTTCTCCCCGTAGCTGCCCCGGATCTTCAGGAAGTCCACCACAGGTACCTTAAAGAAGTCCTCCTCGGAGAGTACCCAGCCAAAGCCCAGGGAGGGGAAAATTCCCGTTTTGTTGTTTCTGGAAAATCCGCTGAAACCATCGCGGCGCACCGTGGCTTTGAGCAGGTACTTGCCGCCGTAGTTATAGGCTACGCTTCCCATCTGGTACAGCAGCGCCTCGTTCCAGGCTTCGGAGGCTATCTTCTGGATTTCGGCCTGGGCCAGATTGTTATAGGAAAGGTTCAGATCCGAAAAGCCCGACCCGTTGGCTGCGGTACGGTTGAACCTGGCGGTGTTGTACCCGTACACGCCCGTGGCGTTGATAGAGTGCTTCCCGAAACTCCGGGTATAGTTAAAAATATTATCAAGGGTTTGCTCATACTGGATCGCATCGTTTTTATAAGCCGATCCGGTCTGCCCGGCACCGTAGATACTGGAACCGTAGTTTTTGAAAAATTTGAGGTTATTACCTACGTTGAGCCGGTAGCTGAAGCCCGGGATAGAGGGGATCCGGATGATACCATAAAAGTTTCCGACCAGCCGGTTCTGCATTTCATAGTTATCATTGGTAGCGGGCAGGAAAGGGTTGGTGTTCAAATCACCGGTTGGATTGATTATGTAGTTGCCTTCGGCATCGGTGGGTAGTACCAGCGGACTCATCGCAATCAGCGAGCTCATGTTGGGAGCCTCTCCGGAAAAATCGGTAAAGGCGCCGGAGGTATTGGCCCCGATCGTGAGCCACTTGGTCACTTCCGTATCCAGGTTCAACCGCAGGGTCAGGCGGGTGTAGTCATCGTTCTTGATAAATCCCTTTTCGTTGGTATAGCCCGCCGACATAAAGTAGGTAGTCCGGTCCGAACCGCCCGACAGGCCGAGCGTGTGGTTGGAAATAAGAGAAGGCTGTGTCAAGGCACCGAACCAATCGTAGTCGTTTCCGGCATCTACGCCCGCCAGAATGCTCGGAAAAAAGTCAGAATTGGCGTAGGTCCAGGCCGGATTCGGCTGGGTGTAGCCTGATTCTTTAGTATACGAATTAAGGTATTCAATATCCCTAACCTTTTGCAGATAAGCTTCCCGGCCCAGCAGGCGAGCGCCGATGGTAGGAGTAGAAATAGCATAATTACCTGAATAAGTAATAGAAGGCTTCTGACCTGATTTACCGTTTTTGGTGGTGATCAGCACTACACCGTTGGCCGCCTGTGAACCATACACGGCCTTACTACTGGGATCTTTCAACACATCAACGCTGGCCACATCGGCGGGGTTAATATCTGAAAGTCGTCCGCTATAAATAATTCCATCCACAATGATAAGGGGCGATGTATTGCCATTCAGGGTAGAAGTACCCCGTATATTAATGGAGGCTTCCTGGCCGGCCCGGTTGGTCTGGCCGATGGTGAGACCGGGTAATGAACCTTTCAGTGATTGCAGAATACTTACATTAGGAGATTCTTTGAAAGCAACCAGATCAGCCGAAGCAATGGAGCCCGTCAGGTCTTTTTTCTGTTGGGTACCGTATCCTACCACTACTACTTCATTGAGCATCCGGTTATCCAGGGCCAGAGTAGGACTTATTACCGCCTGGTTGTTAACTGCAATTTCCTGAGGCTGGTAGCCTACAAAAGAAAAAACCAGGACAGGCTGGGGAGTAGTTACCCGGATGCTGTACTCTCCGGAAGCAGTGGTAGTGGTACCCGAGGAGGTACCTTTCTCTACGACGTTTACGCCGGGCAATGGTTGCCCGGCCTCATCCAGTACTTTGCCGGTGACGGTAGCCTGAGCCCACGCCACGCTGTTAACCAGTACTCCAGCCATGATCATGATAATGAAGGCTAACAGCTTTGGTCCAAAGGTATAGTGTTTATTCATAGCAAGAGGTTTTATTTTATAATATTGAATTACAATTTCATATTACAAAAATATATCCCAATTATAATTAATCAAAATAAAATAGGATTATAGCCATTAGCGGGAGCCCTGTGCAACTGCTACCATCTATGAATATTTCAACATTTATGGCTATATAATAACAATGAGCTTGGTTTTTTATAAAATCATTTTTTGAAAATATTTTTTATAAAAGCTAACTTTTTATTTACTATTGCAGAGATTACGGAACTTTATATTTAACATAGATAAATTATGACTACACTTGATGCATTTTCACTGCATGGTAAAAGGGCGCTGGTAACTGGCTGCAAAAGGGGGATTGGGAAAGCTATGGCGGTGGCCCTGGCCGAAGCCGGAGCTGACATTATTGGGGTATCAGCCTCGCTTGAAACAGAGGACAGTGAAGTTGAGCGCGCCGTAGTACAGACGGGCCGTACTTTTAAGGGATACCAGTGCGACCTGAGTGACCGCAAAGCCCTCTACCAGTTTATTGATAGGGTCAAAAAAGACAATCCGGTCATAGACATTCTGGTGAATAACGCCGGTACGATCCTGCGCAAACCGGCGCATGAGCACCCTGATGAGTACTGGGACCAGGTCATAGAAACCAACCTGAACGCCCAGTTTATCCTGAGTCGCGAGATTGGGAAAGACATGGTCCAGCGGGGGGAGGGCAAAATTATCTTTACGGCTTCACTCCTTACCTTTCAGGGCGGGGTAACGGTACCTGGCTACGCAGCAAGTAAGGGAGCCATTGGTAGTCTGGTGAAAGCGCTGGCGAATGAGTGGGCCGGCAAAGGAGTCAACGTGAATGGTATAGCTCCGGGCTATATCAGTACGGATAATACTGAAGCCCTGCGCAATGACCCCGAGCGTAGCGCTTCTATACTGGCACGTATTCCGGCAGGTCGCTGGGGTACTCCCAATGATTTTAAGGGGGTAACCGTGTTCCTGGCTTCCAGGGCCTCAGATTATGTACATGGTAGCTTACTCCTGGTAGATGGTGGTTGGATGGGCCGCTAATTTGATATTATGAGAGTATAGTGTGTCTACATCTACAACTCTCGTATATTTGTTACTCTATACCACCTATATGTCTACCCACGTATGGTACTAGTTATCATCAAAGCCCTTGATATTCTCGAGCTAGTCGCGCAGGACCAGGAGCGGGCCTATACCCTCACCGAAATCTCAGAACGGCTGGACCTGAACCAGGCTACCTGCGCCAATATTCTCAAAACGCTGGTCAGCAAAAATTATATTGAGCATCTGGGGCGGAAGAAGGGGTACAAGCTGGGGCCGATGGCTTTCAACCTGACCAATAACCTTTCGTACAATCAAAGCCTCATCCTATCGGCTAAGGACGTGATGGAAGAGCTCACCCTGCAACTAAACGAAACAAGTTTGCTCGGCATTCTGCGCAATCAGAAAAGGTACATTCTCCATATTGTACATAGCGATCAGGATTTGCAGGTACGGAGCCGCACCGAGCGTAATGTATACGAAACCGCGACGGGAAGGTTACTGCTGGCCAATCTAACTCCTAAAGAGCAGGAAAATTTTATTCAGGCTAATGGGATTCCCCCCGCTGATACCTGGAAGGAAGCCGCTAACCGCCCTGAACTGGAAGAGGCTCTTACTAAAATCAAAGCGGAAGGATTTGTTATTACCCTGGATTCGGTAAAACACGTGGTAGGTCTGGCTGCGCCCATTCGCAAGGACAACAAAGTCATAGCAGCCTTAAGTATTTTTCTTCCCGAATCCAGATACTCGGGTGCGCGCAAGAAACTGCTGGCTCAATCGCTGAAGGAAGCAGCTGATAAAATCAGTATTCGCTTACATCAAGCCCAGACATCCTCAACCAACTGATGTTAAGCCGGAAAAATGGACTGCTAAGTTAACTGCCCCTTATGTATTATAGAGGGAGAGGTACACGCTTCTCCCCCTACTCCCGCACCAGCCGGTACGTTTTTCCTTTCACCGTATTAAAAACAAGTACATCTCCTTCCCGACGGGCCTGCGCTCCTTCAACCCGCAGAGGCACCGCTGACCGGATGCGGCACTCGCCTCCGGCTTCGGAGCGTACTGTAGCGGAGGTGAGCTTTCCGGCATTCCAATCCATATCTACTTCGTAGTCGCCACGGGCCCGTAAGCCTTTTACCGAGCCTTTATGCCAGGCGGAGGGGAGCGCCGGGAGTAGCTGGATAGCGTTCAGATGGCTTTGGATCAGCATTTCGGCCATACCGGCCAGGCCACCAAAGTTACCGTCGATCTGGAAAGGTGGATGGGCGCAGAACAGGTTGGCGTAAGTACCTCCGCCCTTGTAGTCGGTATTGTCGTGGCCTACGTAGTGCAGCAGCTCGCGCAGGAGCTTATAGGCGTGGTCGCCGTCAAGGAGGCGCGCCCAGAAGTTGATCTTCCAGGCTTTGCTCCAGCCGGTACCACCGTCGCCTCGGATTTCGAGCGTTTTCTGCGCTGCCCCGGCTAGTTCAGGAGTCGTTAAGGGTGAGATCTGCCGACCGGGGTGCAGCCCGAACAGGTGAGATACGTGCCGGTGCTCCGGGTCCTGATCCTCGTAGTCCTTGTACCACTCCTGCAGGTTCCCTTTTTTACCAATCTGTAGGGGGAATAGCTTGCTCCGCTTTTCAAGTAGCATCTTACGGTAGTCGGCATCTACGCCCAGCTCTTCGGAGGCTTCGATAACATTGGTGAACAGGTCCCAGATCAGCGACATGTCCATGGTACTAGCGATCGTTACATCGTACGGCTTTCCGTCCGGCCCCATAAAAAGGTTCTCCGGTGAGGTAGAAGGAGCCGTTACCAAATGTCCATCGGGTCCTTCCACCAGCCAGTCCAGGCAGAACTCGGCCGCCTCCTTCATGATTGGATAGGCTGTGGCTTGCAGGTACTTTTTATCTTGTGTAAATCGGTAATGCTCGTACAGGTGCTGACTCAGCCAGGCACTGCCCAGCATCCAGTTGGCCCACTGCGGCGTACCCTTCCCCAAGTCACCTACCGGATTGGCCGCTCCCCAGATGTCGGCATTGTGATGGACCGCCCAGCCATCGGTTCCGTAGAAGTTTTTAGCGGTCTCCTTACCCGTTACGGCTAGGGTCCTAATCAGATTAATCAGCGGCAGGTGTAGCTCCGACAGGTTGGTTACCTCAGCCGGCCAGTAGTTCATCTCGGCGTTGATGTTGGTGGTGTAGTTGCTGCTCCAGGGCGGCTGCACGTATGGGTTCCAAATCCCCTGCAGATTAGCCGCTGGGCTCCCTTCCCGCGAACTCGAAATCAGCAGGTACCGACCATACTGGAAGTACATTGACTCCAGCGCCGGATCATTGGCCCCAGCGGTGTAGCGCTTCAGACGCTCATTGGTAGGTAAGTTAGGTACCTGATCATCATTTAGCATCAGTGCTACACGATCAAAGTACCGCTTGTAGTCCTGCACGTGCGCTTTCTTGATAGCGTCGTAGGACTTAGCTACGGCTTTTTTTAAATATCCCTCCGCCAGGGCTTTTTCATCTTTTCCTTCCTTATCCGGACACTTGTCAAAGCCGTTGAAGCTCGTCGCCGCCGACACGTACAGGACTACCTCCGTAGCCCCCGCCACCCGCAGGCCATTGATATCTGAAGTTACCTTTCCTCCTTTGTTGATGGCCCGTACCCGCAGGTCGTACCGCATACCCCGGCAGCCGGTAGGATCATCGTAAACGACAGGCTCCCGGTTGTAGTTGACGTAGTTGGGATCAGTATGAGCGGGCGCTTTGCCCCGCATAGATATCTCCGTAGGGCTGACTGTTGCATTCGTAAATCGAATGGGACTTTTAGTACTTACCACGAAGTTCAGGGCACCGGCTTTATTGGCCGTTAGCCGTATCACGATTACCTGATCCGGCGCTGACGCAATTATTTCACACCGATACTCTACTCCACCAATGGTATAGCGCGTAGTAGCTACCGCATTGGCTATATCCAGGTCGCGGCGGTACCTGGTAGGCTGGCCCGCTGCATCCATTTTGATCAGCAGGTCGCCCAGTGGCTCGTACGACTCGGTGTACAGTCCCTGCATTTTTTTGGTCAGTTCGTGCGCGGTAGCGTAGTCTCCGGCAAAGAGCGCCTTCCGGATCTCGGGCAGGTACTTTGCCGCTTCCGGATTGGCGTTGGTGTTGGTGGGGCCGCCCGACCAGAGGGTAGCTTCGTTGAGCTGAATCAGTTCTTCACCTATCTTTCCCCATACCATTGCTCCCAGTCTGCCATTCCCTACCGGCAGGGCTTCCTCCCAGCGCTCAGCGGGCCGGTCGTACCAAAGCGTCAGGGCCTGAGCCATGAGCTGTACCGATACCTGGATTATTAGGAGCAGGGAGAGGGCTATTTTTTTCATTTTTAGGTTATATAGGTGAGTAAGAGTCCACTTTTAGGTAGTAGCTTTGGTCATTTCCTAGTTAAAAGGCTATTTACCTACTACCAGACTCCTGTTTACAAATGTATTTTCTACAAAACTAACCACAACTCCTCCATGCGCTACGGTCTCCCGCTGATTTTTCTGTGCTTGATTTTGATAGTATCCTGCCAGTCACCCGATCCGGCCCAGTCCGTCGTGGACAGAGCCATTGCCCACCATGGGGCAGAAGCCTACAATGGGTTCAGGATGGAGTTCGACTTTCGTGATAAGCACTATGTAGTGGTGCGGGAAAAAGATATCTATCGCTATGAGCGCCATCAGCAGGACTCCACCGGCGCCGCGATCCAGGACATACTCAGCAACGACGGCGCCTACCGTACTATCAACGGCCAGCGCCAGAATGTACCCGATACTACGATGAGCAAGTACCAGAACTCCGTTAACTCGGTCGCGTACTTCATTCTGCTCCCCCAGCCCCTTAACGATCCCGCGGTGAAGAAGGAGTACCTGGGCGAGGCGACTATCAAGGGCAAGTCTTATCACAAAGTACTCGTATCCTTCGCGCAGGAAGGAGGTGGCAAGGACTACAGCGATGAGTTTGTGTACTGGTTTGATAAGGACGACCACTCCATGGACTACCTGGCCTACCTCTACTATACCGACGAGACCGGCCTGCGCTTCCGCGAAGCCTACAATCCGCAGCGGGTGGGAGGTATTCTGGTGCAAGACTACATCAACTACGCTCCTACTGACTCGACGATGGCTGTCACGAGGGAGAATCTGGTAAAGCTGGACCAACTATTTGAAGCCGGGCAGTTGAAAGAACTCTCCCGGATTGAGAATAAGAACGTGAAGGTAGCTAGTCCGGTGAGTATGTAGTAGGCAGAACTAGCTTGTTTGCTATATATCCAGCTTCTCCGGGTAATGCTTGCTTTCGCCCTCACGGCCGGGCGGGCCTCGCTCTCTCAACGCCTCTGTATTTTACAGCTCTGCGCAAACCAGCCGCACATATAGCTGTAAAATAAGCGGGGCCGCCCGGCGGTCGGCTTATGAGGGGGCTGATAAAAACTCCTTCGTAATTAATATTTTATCCAAGTGACCTGATGGCCAAGCGATTGCCTTCGGTGTCTTCGAAGAGAGCCATGTAGCCGAAGCTGGGGCTGACTTGTGTCTTTTCACGGATGATCTTGCCTCCGGCTATCTCTACCCGGCTGAGTAGCTCTGCCATATCCTCGCCACCGTCGAGGTACAGCAAGGGGCCTTCGTGCGAGGGATGATAGGCCGTAGGGTGTTGCACCAGCGCTCCGCCTTCGGGCAGCAGCACCATCTTGAGCGCTCCCAGGTCCAGTACGGACAGGTCAGTAGCCAGTAAGGCGCCGTAAAACTGAGCGGCGCGGTTGATATCGGCAGTAGGTATTTCGAACCAGGCAATGAGTGATGACATAGGGCAGATGCAGGTTTAGTTGGTATAAAAAGGCGGTAGCGGCCTTTTCCCTCTAAAAATAGCAGGTACACCTTTACCATGAAAGCTTTATTCTTTGTCCTCATATTTTGTGCTCTTACCAGCGCGTGTAGTTCCCAACCGGCCTCTACCCGCAGGGAGGCACAAGAGCCGACAATTACTCCAATCATCACTATTAAGGAAATAGCCAACCAGACGCAGGAGGATCTTGAACACATCCTGGGCCTGACGAGCAGCTTTCAACCCCTGAACCGGGAAGAACTCACCGTTTGCAAAAACTGCCAGAAGTACATCTATAAGAACGGCCTCGTTCGCATCGTCTACATCAACGACATGGCCGACTGGATTACCGTCAATCCCCCGGACTCTACTCCCGTACGGGATGCGCTTCCGCTGCTGGGGCTCCCCGCTACCCCGCCCGTTATAACTACAGATTCCCTGAGCCGCTGGACTAGTGTACAGGGGCTCAGGGAAATCAATGTGTATACCAAACCTGACGGTACTATTGATTATATACTGGTGAAAGCCTTTACGCTCTGAGTTAGATGGTACTCCTCCCTAGGCAAGCTTAGACGCTATGAAACCCGCGAGAGCAATACTTAGAAAAGAACCAATGAACAGGAAGAAGAATACAGTTTTCTTCCGCTTTTGCTCTGACTCGTCTTGTTCGGTGTCAATCTCTTTATGTATGATGTCTCCCATAAGCCGGTCTGCGATTAGCTTGTAGCCATATATTAAAAGAGAGCCAACTGCCAGGTTCAGCAAGAGATTCTTCTTGCCAAAACGTATGAATGGACCTCCAAATAAGTATTGGACTAAGGCTATCCCGACTATAATCAAACCTAAATAGCTAAGAAAGAACAGGTACTTAAATAAACTAACCTGAGCAATAGCCATCCCATGGCCATGAAGACTTCGTTGCCAAAAATAGTACCCTTCCCGCGCTTCTTCCAGAAGTTTCTTAAAATGCATTTTGAAATCTTTTTATATAGTTGAGGAGGCGTAGCTCTCATGACGATTCAGTTAACCAGGCTAGTCATGAGCTATGCGTTCATATGCAAAAAAAAGGGGTCCTCTCATTTTCCCAATTATTTCTTTCTACTATTTAGCAAACGGGTCAGGAGTACCCGTATAGTACTATCAAGTACCACAAAACCACCAATCTGTATTCAACCTTCGGCTTTTAGCTTAGATTTTGTACTTTTGGGCCGATGTTGAAACAAATATTATTTGGCTACTAATTTTATTACCACATGAACAAAATTAAAGTTGCTAATCCGGTCGTTGAGCTCGACGGGGATGAGATGACCCGCATCATCTGGAAATTCATCAAAGAAAAACTCATTCTGCCGTATCTGGATGTAGATATCAAGTACTATGACCTCGGCATCGAATACCGTGACGAAACCAATGACCAGGTAACCATTGATGCCGCCAACGCTATCAAAGAGTACGGTGTAGGTATCAAATGTGCCACTATTACGCCTGACGAAGCTCGCGTAGAAGAGTTCGGTCTGAAGCAGATGTGGAAGTCGCCCAACGGTACTATCCGTAACATCCTGGACGGAACCGTATTCCGTGAGCCTATCGTGATGAGCAACGTACCACGCCTCGTTACTACCTGGACTTCACCTATCATCGTAGGTCGTCACGCGTTTGGTGACCAGTACCGCGCTACTGACTTCGTAGTACCCGGCAAAGGTAAACTGACGATGAAGTTTGAAGGTGAGGACGGTCAGGTGATGGAGTTTGACGTATTTAACTTCCCCGGTGGTGGTGTAGCCATGGGTATGTACAACCTCGACGAGTCTATCCGTGGATTTGCCCGCTCTTGTATGAACATTGGTCTGCAGAAAGGCTGGCCGGTATACCTATCTACTAAGAATACCATCCTTAAGAAATACGACGGTCGCTTTAAAGATATTTTCCAGGAAATCTTCGACGCTGAGTTCAAGGCTAAGTTTGAAGAAGCCGGTATCGTATACGAGCACCGCCTCATCGATGACATGGTAGCTTCAGCTCTGAAATGGAGCGGTAGCTTCGTATGGGCTTGTAAAAACTACGACGGTGACGTACAGTCTGACTCGGTAGCTCAGGGCTTTGGCTCACTGGGTCTGATGACTTCAGTACTGGTTACGCCCGATGGAAGTACTATGGAGGCCGAAGCCGCTCACGGTACCGTTACCCGTCACTACCGCGAGCACCAGAAAGGTCGTCCTACATCTACCAACCCTATCGCTTCCATCTTCGCATGGACCCGCGGTCTGGCGTTCCGTGGTAAACTGGACAACAACCAGGAGCTGATCAACTTCTCCGAGACCCTCGAGCGCGTATGTATCGAGACCGTAGAAAGTGGTAAAATGACGAAGGACCTGGCGATCATCGTACACGGCAACGACGTGAAGCATGGTGAGCACTTCCTTTACACTGAGGAGTTCCTCGAAGCCATCAACGAAAACCTGCAGTCAGCTCTGGCCTAAGGTGTAGTACGGGTTATACATACAGAAGCCGCCGATTCTTCAGGGATTCGACGGCTTCTTTTATAAGGCTAAGAGTTGTTGGTCAAAAGACACAACAACGGCAGCAGTAGTACTAAGCCTCTACTTCATCAACGGCTGAATCTTTCAGCTTCTTGCTCTTCTTCTTTTTCCGCGGCTTGTTTATACGGTTAATCCAGAGAATGACCCCTGTAATCGGGAACGTAAAGCCCGCTATACAGGCGATGAGCGCGATGATCCGGGTAGGTAGCCCACCGATGGAGCCGACGTGTACCGGATAGAAAGTACCCCGGATCCGCTGCCCCAGATTCTTCTCCGCAAATTTATTAGTACCTATTACCGCTCCGGAGTACTGATCCAGGAATATCTGATCAGAAGCGCGATCGTGAATGGCTTCCTTGGGCATTACCGTAAAGGCTACGGCCGCTTCGGGTCCCTCAGGCCTGTTAAGATTATAGTAGCTCGCGCCGGGGTACATCTGTTCTGCAGTAGCCAGTGCCTGATCCAGCGTAATAGCCTGGGCTTCGGGCTGAGGAGTGGACACAGGGGGCTCGAACTTCACGTTCTCGGTACCTGTAATCCAGTAGATACCATCATTGAACCAGGTAAACGACCACGCCAGACCGGTAAAGGCAAAGGCGAAAAGGAAGATAGCTGTATAGAAACCCACCACAATATGCAGGTCGTGGTTGAGGCGCTTCCAGCCGCCGTCCCATTTGAGTTTCAGGCGCTGTTTCAGGATCTTTTTGTTCTGCGGCCACCACAGGATTATACCTGTTATCAGGATAAACAGAAACATCGAGGTTGATATCCCTACAATGAGCTTGCCGGTATCGTCAGCCAGCAGCCAGCGGTGCAGCGCGAATACGGTATAGAAAAAGCTGTTGCGGTGGTTGTACTGCTCCAGCAGCTCACCCGTGTAAGGGTTCATGAAGGCCAGCTCTGTTCTGCTTTTGGGTTCTTCCTCCCCCTGCACCTTTTCCTCTATCTTATACGTCACTTCTATGCTGCGGGCGGGGCTATCGTACAGCTTCACGGCCGTCACCTTTGCCTCCGGCACTTGCTTCTCCACCGTTGCCACTAATTGCTCTACCGGCACCCGCTGCGTTCCTACTTCTACCTTGTACCGGTGGGGGTAGATGGTGTGCTGCAATTCTTTTTCAAATACCAGCAGGGCGCCCGTCAGACACACCAGCGCAATGACCAGTCCGGCCGCCAGGCTCAGGTAGAGGTGAATGTTTCGGAAAAGTACTTTCATAGTAGGGGGGAGTTGCGGGTGCTGGTTTCGGGTTGGGGTTAAGTAAATGGTTTTCAGAAGCATTTCGCTTCCAGTAAAATTTACACAAAGCAAAGTTAATTTAGAATAAATACAAATTGAACACCTGCCAAAATTTAGCCTAGCACTTTAAATTAGCTGGTGAAGCGGCTAGACCTACCTTTATGGGATACACTAAGGGTAAATCAATGCTAAACTTGTCTTGATAGTAGTGCGCCTGTAACCTTGTGTAGCTTTCCATTCATGAAGTACCCATTTTTTCTTTTGCTCTTACTATCCGTCCAGCTTTACGGCCAGAACAGTTCCCTAAACGGTATTATAACCGATAAACAAAGTACCCAGCCTCTCGAATACGCTAACGTTACGATTCACAGCTTGCCTGATTCGGCCCTGGTCAACGGAGCGGTGACCGCGGCAGATGGTAGCTTTGAATTGAGCAAACTGAAAGCCGGTAGCTATTACCTGCAGGTGTTCTTTGTGGGCTATAAGGTACATAAGGTACCCGTTCAGCTCGAAAGGGGGCAGAAGCTTGATGTAGGTACTTTGGGCGTCGAAGCAGATACCAAGCTGCTGGAGGAATTGAGGGTATCAGGCCAGCGGGCTACGGTTATTACCCAGATCGACAAGCAGGTCTACCGCGCCGATCAGTTTCAGTCAGCCGTGGGAGGTACGGCGGTGGATGTGCTCAAAAACATGCCCTCAGTTACCGTCAATGCCGAAGGCGAAGTCAGCATGCGGGGGGCCAATGGCTTTCTGGTGCTGCTCAACGGCAAGCCGGTACAGGCCAACATGGGTACGCTGCTGGCCCAGTTGCCCGCCAACTCCATCGAAAACATTGAGATTATCACCACGCCCTCCTCACGCTATGACCCGGACGGCAAGGCGGGTATTATTAATATTATTACTAAAAAAGGCGCTAACGACGGCCTGTCTCTGCTGGTCAACGTACAGGGAGGCCTGCCCAGCGTCAACAGCTACGACAATGCCGAAAAACCCGTACGCTACGGAGCCGACGCTACCCTCAACTACCAGAAAGGCAAGTGGGACGTGTCCACCAGCTTGAGCTACCTGCGCAACGACATAGCCGGTCGGCGCGTGGGGGATGTCAATACCACCATCGGCAACCGTTTTACCCGCTTCCCGTCCGTGGGCGAGCGCAGCTTTGACCGCTACAACTTTTCGGGCCGGCTGGCGGTGGGGTACACCCCGAACGCCAATAACACCTTCGGGGGCGGCTTTTACTACGGCAACCGGACCGAGTACCGCCTGGCCGACATCCTCTACAATAATACCACCACCGACCTCAGCACCGGCAACATCCTCAGCCGCACCACATACTTTAATTCTAATCTGGTACAGAAAAGGGGGAAGTTCTACACCGCCAACGCTGACTACACGCATACGTTCCTGAACCGCGCTACCCTGTCGGCTTCGGTGCTGTACGAGTACGACTACCTCGATGGCTACACCCGCAACAGCAACCTGAACGCCCGCAACTACGCCGATACGCTGCAGTATACCCTCACCACCACCGACCGGCCTATCCATAACTTCCGCACCAGTGTAGACTACGCTACTGCCGTAGGTGGAGGTAAGCTGGAGGCGGGCTACCAGTACCGCAGCCAGCAGGATGAAGGGGACTTTGTGTACCGCGAAAAAGAAGGCAACTTCACCCGACCTGTTCTCATTCCGGCCTTTACGGGAGGAATACTGGTAGATAATCAAATCCACTCCCTATATACCCAGTACGGGGCCAAAAGGAGCCGCCTGGAGTACAATGCCGGACTACGATTTGAGTACGCGACCCGGCACCTGTTCATCAAGCAAACTAACGACACCTACGACCTGCGCCTTACCAACCTGTTCCCTTCTTTTAATATCCTGTATTCTCTAAATGATGATTTGAAAGGAAAGCTGGGGTACAGCCGGCGCGTGCAGCGCAACAACAACTTTGCTCTGAACCCCTTACCCGAGCGCGAGCACTCTGAGACCCTCGAGCAGGGCGATCCGCAGTTGCTGCCGGAATTCGTGAATCTCTCTGAAATTGGCGTGGTCAAAACCTTTGAGACAGGTACCTTCCTGGCGACGGTCTACCATCAGGATATCACTAACATTGTTAACAGGGTTAACAGCGTCTACGCTGATACCATCCTGAACCGTATCTTTACCAATGCCGGCAAGGCCCGCCGCTGGGGCGTAGAACTGGGGCTGGACGTGCAGCCGGTGAAAGGTTGGAAGCTGTACCTGGGCGGAAACGTCTACGACTACAAGATCCGCGGTCAACTCTTTGACAATACCATCATTTTCAACACCAACAGCCTGGTGTACTCCCTCAACGGCACCTCGAGCGTGCAGATCAGCCCGACACTCCTCTTTCAGGCCAACGTCAGCTACCTCTCGCAGCGCATCACAGCTCAGGGCGAAGACTCACGCTTTATAGTACCTAACTCTTCTCTTAAGAAAACCTTTATGAAGGGGAAGCTGTCGGCTATGCTGCAGTGGCAGTCGATGAGTCTGGGTCTGCTGCCCTCCAACGAGCAGCGGATTACCACCCGTGGCCGGGACTTTTTTACCACCACCAACTACATCCTTGAATCGGACGTATTCATCCTCAACCTGAGCTACTCGCTTAACCAGTTGAGTAAGAAGTCACGCCTACCGTCGAGTGAGTTTGGGGAGAAAGAGTTTTAAGTAGAAGGATCGATAAACTCGGATGCTGCTTTCGCTAATCCACATTACATATATTATTCTTATTGCCCTTCCCACACTTCCCGGACATTCTTCTGGTGGTGTTCATTCAGCCCCTCGTCCCTTACTCTATAACTGAGTTATATAAGCACTATAGCCACAGACATAATGTACACAAAAGGTACTCTAGAAAAATAGGTAGCAGCCCTTACGCAACCCATACGGTTTTTACAGCATCTTAGCTTTGAAATTCTCCTACTATGTGACCATGGCCAAGCAAACGTTCTGTCTTTTGATAATCATTTTTTGTGCTGCTTGTAGTACAACCCGCCCCTTTAAAACAAGTGATGGGCAAAAGTTGCCAAATAGTATTGCCGAAACACGCCGTATCAAAATCGGTGGTATCAAACAATTTGTAACGATACGGGGAGCAGATCGACGTAATCCAATTCTGTTGTGGCTACATGGAGGTCCTGGTAGTATAGCCATGCCGTTTTTCATTCACTACAACGCTTCATTGGAAAATCAATTCACAGTAGTGTATTGGGATCAACGCGGATCGGGAAAGTCTTACTCTTCCCGTATACCATCAGCCAGTATGACTTTGGATCAGTTCATTACTGATACCCATGAGCTGACCGACTGGTTAAAGAAACGATTCCAGCAGGATAAGGTAGTACTAGCTGGGCACTCCTGGGGTAGCTTGCTGGGGATGCACGTAATTGCCAGGCATCCTGACGACTATTCCGCTTTTGTTGCTGTTTCCCCTGCTATCAACTGGCTTGAAGGCGCACGAATTTCTTACGAATTTACGCTCAATACAGCTCAGCAAAAGCAGGACACAACCGCCTTAGCCACTCTAAAACGCATTGGTAAGCCCGATGATGGGTTTTTAAGTGATGAGGGGGCCTACAAGCAACATAGAGCCTTAGTGGAAAAATATGGCGGAGTACTGCATCAGAATCTTAAACTACCTCATAGCCAACTCCTTCTACGTTCAAAAGAATACAGCTTGTTAGATTTATTGAAAACCCGGAAGATAGCCCGTTTATCAGCTCCCCTGGTCAAAGAGATATTTCCTAAATTGGATTTAAAAAGCCAAATTCCTGCGGTTGAGGTACCGGTTTACTTCTTTTTGGGGCGGTATGATTATAACTGTCCTTCCGAATTAGCAGCCGATTATTACAATTCATTGCAAGCTCCTTTTAAAGAATTGATCTGGTTTGAGGAGTCAGCTCATTCTGCTTGCTGGGAAGAATCGGATAAATTCAACGCACTGGTCATGGAGAAGCTGTTACCTGCCAAAAGCGAAGGGGTTCCAAAATAGAAGCATGTGAAAGCAGAGAACTATAAAATTACAATTAAACTTTTCACGTTGGCCTGAGGGGCACGAGTCTTCCTTATACATGTGCTTTAGCCCTGTGCGACACAGGTCAGGAGGATGGCCTAAAAGCAGAAGGAACGCCAATTAATTAGCGTTCCTTCTGCTTTTAGCTTATAGCTATACTACCTAATCCCTATCCTAAAACCCAATCGAATTACCCCCATCCACCGGTAGCGATACACCCGTAATAAACGAGGCGGCTTCGGAGGACAGAAACACAGCCGCCAGACCGATGTCTTTGGGAGCGCCCAACCGCGCCATCGGTGTACGGCTCATGGCCCTCCGCAGGCGGTCCGGGTCATCACCCATGGCTTTCAGGAACATAGGGGTTTCGATGAAGCCGGGAGCGATGGCGTTGATACGGACATTATGCGGCGAAAATTCCGATGCCAGTATCTTAATCATGCCTTCCAAAGCCGTCTTAGAAGCTCCGTAAGCAGCCACCCTATCTATACCGTAGTAGGCGGCCATGGAGGAGATCATCAGAATAGAGCCGCTGCGACGAGCGATCATGCTCCGGGCGCACTCCCGGGTCAGCGAAAATACGGCGTTGAGGTTGGTCATCAGGATGCGGTCAAACTCCTCATCCGTTACGTCCAGCGCCGGTTTCTTCATATTAATACCGGCATTATTAATCAGTATGTCAATGGGCCCCCAAGTACTCTCGATATGCTGCACCAGGGCCGGGAGCTTCGCCCGATCTGTTACGTCATTGACTACGTAGTGAGCCCGTTCGCCCAGGGTACTTACGGCTTCTTTGAGCATTTCTTCACGGCGACCCGTTATGACCACCCGGGCTCCGGCATCAACCAGGCATTGGGTAGTAGCCAGTCCGATGCCGGTACCTCCTCCGGTTACGAGGGCTAGTTTTCCTTCTAATGAAAAAGATTGTGTTGTATTCACAGCTTGTATTTTCTGGTTATTAACGTAATTGATAAATCCGCACCAGCTCTTTAATCTCCTCCAGCGTGCGGTCGGGCTTGGGCAAATCGTCGGGTATGGGTCGCTTCGAATACGTCTGGAAGTACAGCACGCAGGCATCGCGCCACCACTCGGCCTCCCGCTTCTGGATCTGCAGACGACTGGCTACGTCGGCGTGTAATTCGGGGTCTACGGAGCCCTTCACGCTGTCCCACTGCCGGATCATCTGCTCCACGGAGTTGACCCCGCCGTAGTAGCGGTAGCAGAGTTCCTCCCACAGGGTACGTCCGTTGTCCATCTTATACGACCAGGATACATGGTGGAACCAAAGCAGGTACTTTTCCGGCGTATTTTCCAGTACCCCCCACTGCTGCTGCAACTCTGGAGCGTACTGCGAAAGGGCGTTGGAGCCGGTTTTGGTACGGTCGAAACCGATACCCTGCGCATCAGCGCGGTGGTAGTAGAGGGAGGTCCAGTCGGGGCGCTGGCTCTTTTCGAGCCAGGGCTGCGGCCCGTAGTGAATACTTTCGCCCATGATGTGGTGCAGGCCCAGGGGCGTCATGTAGTTGACCGCCGCCTCGCGTGATTCCATAAAAATACTCTTAATGGTAGCCACCGCCTGCGGCTGGCGGGTGAGCGTCATCTTTATCCACTCTTCAGCAATCTGCTCCGACGACAGCGTGTGGTCCCAGGCCAAGCGACCATAAGCGTACCAATTGGCCTGCCCCACGGGATGCCCGGTCCAGTTGCGGTCGGAGCCAATGTTGGACACGCCCGCCATGCCGGTACGGGTATAGCCGTGCAGGCTGCCATCTACTACCTCCGCTACCGTTGAGCCGGGGCCTTTGACGTAGGTATCGCTGTCGAGCGTTTCTTTGAAGAGCGGTGCTTCGTACACCAGGTGCGTCGCGAAGCCCAGGTACTCCTGCGTGAGCTGAAACTCCATCATCAGAGGCGTCTGCGGCATCTGTCCGAACAGCGGGCTGAATGGCTCGCGCGGCTGGAAATCAATGGGGCCGTTCTTGACCTGGACCAGTACCTTCGGGTCAAACTGTCCGTCGAAAGGCTTGAACTCCTCGTAGCCTGCCTTGTAGCGGTCGCCGTTAGGGTCAGCTTTGTACACGAAAGCCCGCCACATCACAATTCCATCGTAGGGAGCCATCGCCTTAGCCAGCATGTTGGCACCATCGACGTGGGTCCGGTTGTAGTCTTGCGGACCGGGCTCGCCCTCGGAATTGGCTTTTACCACAAACCCACCGAAGTCCGGAATAATGGAATAAATCTCTTTCACCTTCTCGTTCCACCACTGCTGTACGGCCGGGTCCAGCGGGTCGGCGGTGGAGAGGCCACCCACGTTGCGCGGCGCCGTGAAGCGTACTGACAGGTACACCCGGATACCGTAGGGACGGAATACATCAGCCAGAGCCTTTACTTTGTGCAGGTACTCCGCCGTCATGAAGCGGGCACTGGCGTTTACGTTATTGACTACCGTGGCGTTGATCCCAATGGAAGCATTAGCGCGGGCGTATTCCTTGTAACGGGGGTCAATCACCTGCGGCAGGTCGTACCATTTCCAGATGGATGAGCCGGCGTAGCCCCGCTCCACGGTACCGTTGGGGTTGTCCCAGTGGTTGAGTACGCGGTACTGTACCTTGGGGCTGGTAGTGATATTTAGCTCCGACAGCGGACGCAGGGTCTGCAGGTGACGTAAAAGCCCGAAGCTCCCGTACAGGAGCCCCTTTTCGGTTTTGGCGGCTATGATAGTTTGGTTGCCTTTGCGGTAGATATGGTACCCCTCCTGCCCTACTTGTTCCTGCGCATTGAGTTGAAGAACTACATCGCCTTTGCCCGAAGCCTGCTTTTGCACAGGTACTTTAGTACCCAGCAGCCCCTGTAGGCCCGTCTGTAACTCCTCCACGGCCACTTGCCGCATGGGTGAGCTTTCGGTGTTGACGATGGCGGTAAAAGCAGTAGCGTAGGCCCGCTGCAAGGCCGCGCCCTGAATCCGGTCGTATTTAAGCCAGAGGCGGTAGCCGTCGTCGGCGCGGGTACTTCCTCCTACTAATACAGAGACTAGCAGGAGTACCAGCGCCAGTGAGCGACGAATAGCCAGCTCCATACCCCGTAGTTCGGCCAGACCTTTAAGACGACCAATGGCCGAATAGCCGGGGTAGGTCCTTTTGTGGAGGTCGTCCAGCATCTGGTGACCGTGGTCGGGGCGCATAGGTAGCGCGCTGTCGGGACGACCGGCCTGCTGCCGGCGCTGCTGTTCGAGAACTAGTTCTTTCATAACACTATACATATCGACATCGCCAGTCAAGTGGTCGGCTTCGTGAAAATTACGTGGTTCGTCGGCATCGCGCTTGGTAGAACGCAGATGCACAAAGTGAATCCGGCCCCCCAGCCGCTGCACCATACCCGGCAGATCGTTGTCGGCCCGTACCCCCAGCGAGCCGGTACAGAAGGTAATGCCGTTGGCCCGGACGGGGCAGGCATCCATCAGCGCCTGCAGATCGGCTTCGGTACTTACCACGCGGGGCAGTCCCAGCAGCGGACGCGGCGGATCATCGGGGTGGATGCACAGCCGTACGCCCAATTCTTCGGCAAGAGGTGCTACCTGTTGTACGAAGTAGTGCAGATTGGCCCGTAGTGCATCGGCATCTATATCTTTATAGGTATCCAGCAGGGACTGAAAGGTAGCCAACTCAAAGGCTTCTTCTGAGCCCGGCAACCCCAGCAGTACCGTTGCGGTCAGGGCCCGCAGTTCCTCCTCACCCATGGACTCAAACCGCCGCCTGGCCCGCTCGATGGTATCGGCATCGTAGTCCTGCTCAGCGCCGGGACGCTTCAGGATATGGAGGTCAAAGGCCACAAACTTCTCCCACTCGAAGCGAAGGGTACGGGCGCCGTTGGGCAGCTGATATACTACATCCGTCCGCGACCAATCCAGCACTGGCATGAAGTTGTAGCATACTACCTCTATCCCACAGGCCGCCAGGTTTCGCAGCGACTGCTTATAGTTGTCTATGAGGGTTTCGCGCGAAGGCAGTCCCTTTTTGATGTCCTCGTGGACGGGCAGGCTCTCCACCACCAGCCAACGCAGCGGCGTTACTCCCTCCGGAGCCTGTTCAATCAGTTGCTGGCGCTCCCTGATGGCCTCCACCGACCATACCTCTCCAACAGGTAGCTGATGCAGGGCTGATACTACCCCTTCACAGCCTGCCTGACGTATATCATTCAGTGATACCGGGTCGTTAGGTCCGAACCAACGCATTGTTTGTATGAAAGGCATCTTTACTAATTACAATTTTAGAGCTTGTTAATAGATAGGTACCTGGGCTCAAGCGCCTGTACCTCCATTCGAAGCTAGATGGATTCTTCTATTTATAACTATGAGAATAAAACATTTTAAACTAAGAATAGGACAATAGCTATCGGTATCGTTTTCGAAAACGATACCGATAGCTAGTCTATTTTATCTATATTTGAATGAGTCGGTGACGGTAAGCCAGAGGGAAGAGGTAGCAGATTGATTACCTCTATGACTATTGGCAGAGAGTACTATCTGAAAAATACAATTTATAGATCCAGTACATGATAGAATGTGTAAAGTGCGGCCAAGTAGATGCCATCAAGAGGGCGGGCTTTGTCCGGGGAAAGCAGCGGTTCTACTGCCGGCACTGTAGCTACCATTTTGTAGTGGCCGAACCGACTCCCGCCAAACCAGTCAAGCGACAGGCTACCATTATGGACATTGCCCGGCAGCTGGGTATCTCGCCTTCAACGGTGTCGCGAGCCCTACTCAACCGCTACGGCATCAACGAGCGGACCCGGGCGGAGATACTACGCGTGGCGCAGGAGCTGGACTACCAGCCCAACCTGCTGGCCCAGAGCCTTAGCAACAGCGAAACCCATACCATTGGAGTGATCATTCCTGATATCGAGAGGCCCTTCTTCGCCTCGGTGGTTAGCGGCATTCAGCAGGTAGCGTCGGCGTCGGGCTACCGGGTCATGGTGTGCCAGTCCAACGAATCGCACCAGATGGAGGTGGCTAACGTACAGGCGCTGGTAGCCAGCCGGGTGGATGGTTTGCTAATCTGCCACTCCACCGAAACTACCTTGTTTGACCACATCCGGCTGCCGCACCGCAAGGGGCTGCCCATCGTCCACTTCGACCGGATTTGTGATAATATAGATACGTCCAAGGTAGTGCAGGATGATTTCGGTGGGGGCGCCGCTATCGCCGGACACCTGCATCAGCAGGGCTGTCGGCAATTAGCCGTCTTTGCCGGTCCACCAGACCTTTTGATCAGCAAAAGACGGCTGGAAGGCTTCCTGAGTACCCTGGCGGATCAGGGTATAGCAGCGGATGGGGTACGGGTAGTACACAGCCATTTCAAACCCGACGAGGCACTCTATACCCTGCGGGAGTGGCTGCAAAGCCCTGCCCCACCCGACGGGATTTTCTGCGTCCACTACGGCAATGCTATTGATATGATGCTGGACCTGAAGCAGCGGGGTGTACGTATCCCGGAGGAGATAGCCATAGCGGGCTTTGGTGAAGACAGGCTGGCCGCTGTCATAGAGCCGGGCCTCACTACCATCCATCAGCATCCGTTCCAGATCGGGCGCCAGGCGGCACTCCTGTTCCTTAACCAGATCATGGCGCCAGAAAGCTTCGTACCCGCTACCCATCAGGTAAAGGGCGAGCTGATTGTGCGTCAATCTACCCTTCGGCGAGTCTGAATGGGCACTTTGCCATTTTACATAAAAAACTTCTTTTTGTTATAGACAGTACTCCAATAAAAAACTCCTAACTTTGCGGGCAATTTGTTGAAACCGTTTCAATTACTTTAATTTTTTAATGCAATGTCCGCAGTAGCAGAGCAAGCGCGGTTGCTGGCCGACCGCATCAACGCCCTCGAAGAATCTTCGACCCTGGCGATGACCAAAATGGCCCGTGAGTTGGCTGCCCAAGGCCACAAAGTAATTAGTCTGAGCGTGGGAGAGCCTGACTTCAAGACTCCCGCCCACATTTGCGAAGCCGCCAAGAAAGCCATTGACGATGGATTCCACGGCTATTCGCCCGTAGCAGGATACCCTGATCTCCGCAAGGCGATTGCTGATAAATTGAAACGCGACAACAATATTGACTGGAAACCTGAGAATATCGTGGTATCAACGGGTGCCAAGCACTCATTGGCTAACGCCATTCAGGTACTTGTCAACCCCGGTGAAGAGGTAATTATTTTCGCCCCTTACTGGGTAAGCTATTCCGAAATGGTAAAACTGGCCGAAGGAAAGTCAGTAATATTGGAAGGAGCGTTCGAAAATGATTTTAAAGTAACGGCTGAGCAACTCGAAGCGGCTATTACGCCTCGTACCAAGGTGGTAATGTATGCTTCGCCTAACAATCCTACGGGTTCTGTGTACTCCGAGGCGGAGCTTCGCTCTATCGCGGCGGTACTTGAGAAGCACGATAATATCTTCGTAGTAGCCGACGAAATTTACGAATACATCAACTTCACCGAAGAAGGTCACTTCAGCATGGGTTCTATTCCGGCTCTGAAAGACCGTGTGATCACCGTGAACGGAGTAGCCAAAGGCTTCGCCATGACCGGCTGGCGTATCGGATTTATCGGTGCTGCCAAGTGGATCGCCGACGGTATCGAGAAACTGCAGGGACAGGTAACCTCAGGTACCAACTCTATCGCCCAGAAAGCCGCCGTAGCTGCTTTTAACGGACCACTGGATGCTACTAAGGAAATGACCAAGGCGTACGCGCGTCGTCGTGACTTGGTGGTTGGCCTACTGAAAGAGATTCCCGGTTTCAAAGTGAATGTACCTCAGGGCGCTTTCTACGCTTTCCCTGACGTAAGCCACTACTTTGGAAAGTCCGACGGAACAACCCAAATAAATGATTCAGACGATTTCTCAAACTGGCTCCTCAATACCGCCTACGTTTCAACGGTAGCTGGTTCAGGATTCGGAGCACCTAACTGTATACGTATCTCAACCGCTGCTGCGGATGAAGCGCTGACCGAAGCGGTACAACGCATCAAAGATGCCGTTGCTACGCTGAAGTAATCCTTCTTATATTCGTAAAAGCCCCGCCGGTACCCACCGCGGGGCTTTTGCATTATATAGTGGACTTGTACCTAATAATATAAAAGCAAACCGATTGCTATTTTACCAGATACTCTCTGAACCTGATGCCGCTTCCGTGAGTTGTACAGGGAAGACCAGGGAAAATAGGATAAATCGAAAAACCATAAGTTATTTTGTACTCGCTGTGGAGTACTAATGCAGTACTACGAGTGGTGGCTTCCCTCCTGAGCCCTGCATATTTATAAATGTCAACCGTATAATGAGCAAATATTACTATCTGAAAGTTAAAGAAGTGGAACGCGAAACCTCCGATGCCGTTACCATCCACTTCTGGCATCCACTCAACGAAGTGGTGAAGTATAAGCCCGGTCAGTTTCTGACGCTGCTGCTGACTCACGAAGGTAACAAAGTACGCCGCTCCTACTCCATGTCCAGCTCCCCCTATACCGATGTGTCGCTGGCAATCACGGTGAAGCGGGTCCCCGGCGGCTTTGCCTCCAACTACCTGATCGACTCGGTGAAGGAAGGCGATGTGATAGAGGTTATGGAGCCGATGGGCAACTTCACACCCGAGTTGGACGCTGACCAGGGCCGCACCGTGGTACTGATCGGAGCCGGTAGTGGTGTTACGCCCCTTGTCTCCATCGCCAAGTCGGTACTGATCGTGGAGCCGGAGAGTACGGTACGCCTACTGTACGGCAACCGCACCGAGAACAGCATTATTTTTAAGGAAAAGATAGCCGCACTCGTCAACAAATACGGAGAGCGGTTTCAGGTGGTACATACGCTTACGCAGCCGCACGAAAGCTGGACCGGTGAAACAGGCCGCCTGAATAAATCGCATATTCTTAAACTGATGGAGAAGTGGCCCGCTACCGATCCCGCCGCTACCGACTACTACCTCTGCGGACCGGAGGACATGATGGAGGAAGCCAAGCGGGCGCTGGATGTGCTGGGAGTCCCTAAAGAAAAGGTACATAAAGAAAGCTTCCTGACGGCCACTACCGCCAAGGCGCACGGAGAGGTAACGCTGGAAGAAAACGACGGAAGTATGAAAACACGCGAAATAACGGTACTGTACGAAGGCAGCGAGTACAAGTTTAAGGTAGAGCCCCACCAAACGGTACTGGAGGCTGCCCTGGACCTGGACATTGACCTGCCCTATTCCTGTCAGGCAGGTATGTGTACCGCCTGCATGGGACGCTGTGTATCAGGCAAGGTACATTTGGACGAAGAAGATGCCCTGTCGGAAGCTGAGCTGAAAGCGGGCTTCATCCTCACCTGCGTCACCCATCCTATGAGTGATGATGTGGTCATTGAAGTGGAGTAACTAGTACTCGCTATATCATATATAAAGCCCTGACAGGTAGTACTTGTCAGGGCTTTTCATTTTCACTACTTTTTCTTAGCCGGTGGAGTGGGCGGATTCGGTGCCGCCGCAGGTCGGGCCGGAGCTACCACCGGAGTAGGCGGAACTCCTTTTACTGCGGCTCCCGCTTTCTTAGGGGCCCGGGCCGGGTTAGGAGCTGGCGGTGGAGGCGGTGGAGTAGGCAAGTACTTCTCCATTCCCCGCGCTTCCAGTTCCATTTTGCGACTTATCGTTTCCATCTGGCGGCTGATCTCTTCTATCTCCTGCTGGGTTTTGCGAAAGGGCTCGCCAGCGGTTTCGGCCTGCTTTCTGCCTTCGGCAATCTGCGCGTTAAGTTGGTTTACTTCCTGTTCCTGAGCCTTTATCTTCTGCTCTATTTCGGCCAGTTGCTTATCTACTTCGGCTTCGCTTAGTTTGGCCGCTCCAGCTTTCTGATTTGGATGTAGTAAGGCCGAGCGCTTCTGTATCAACTCTTCGCGGGCCTCCATCAGCTTATCTTTCTTCCACTCTATCTTTTCCCACTCCCGTCCGAAGCGCTCCTGCTCAAAGCGGAACTTCTCCATGGTCAGGTGCAGGTCTTCCATACGGCGGTGCAGGGGCTCCATCTGCTGCTGCATTACTTCCATTTTTTTATGGAATGCTTCCAGCTTCTCCTGCAGCGTATCGTTCATCTTAAATTGCCAGTCGTGGTTAAAATCAAATTTGAAGTCATAGGCCAGTTCAGGCATGTCGATGTTGATATCCTCGGTGTCTATATCAATGTCTAACTCCATATCTTCCATTTCCTCCATATCAATCTCTGCTTCTTCCACTTCTATGGTGGTATCCGCGTAGGCGACTGGCAGGTAAGGAATATCTTTGACTTTGGCGGTAGTGGTCTTCACCGTCTTTTTATCCTGCTTCCGCTCCACGGCATATACGGATACACCTATCAGTACTCCGGCAACTACCAGTAGTACCGGCAGGCCTGCCCACATCCGTACCGGCTTTGGAGCCAGGCCCAATACCCGGCGCACCCGCTGCAGGAGTACCGGCTTCTGAGATGCAAATGGTACGGCCAGCGCCGGACTAGACTGCCACTCCGACACCCGAACCAGCGCATGAGCCAGTGACATCCTGTCACCGGAAACGGTGATGGCTACATCGTCGCAGCAATGCTCGCGCTCGGTACGTACCTTATTAGACAACCACCACAGCCCCGGGTGAAAGAAGAATACGACCTCTACAAAAGACTGCAGCAAGTTGACAAGGTAGTCGTGCCGACGGATGTGCGCCAACTCGTGCGCCAGGATGGCCTCTACCTGTGCCGGAGAAAATCCGGTCAGCAACCCTATGGGCAACAGTACCACCGGACTCAGCGCTCCTACTACCATCGGCGTGGTGATACGGGCGCTCTCGCACAGCTCTATCGACTGTGTAATATTCAGGCGGGCTGTCAGGATGCTAAAGCGGTTTCGCCACTCCCGATCAGCCACCGGCACGGCGCCGCTCCGCAGGTACTCAACGTACAGCCAGCTACCTATAAAGCGCAACATTAATAGTCCTGCACCAATCAGCCAGCACACCACCAGCTCGGTAAGGTGGGTATTGACCCACAGGCGAGCCTGACTGGCAAGAGACAACTCTACCGGCCGCCACAACAGCGCCGAAGCGGCCCTGGTAGTAGTGATGGCTGTCGAGCCAGCTACGGTAGCGGGCGCCTTCATATCCTGAAGATAATAAATAAAGGTAGCCAGTGAGCCTACTACCTGAGCACTAAGCAGGCCGATGCCCAAGCCGTAGCGTACCTGCGCCGGTCGGTTACGAAGCAGGTAGAAACCCAAAGCAGTTACCAGTGCCAACAGAGCGCCCTGCCAGAGCGCGTGCAGAAGCATCCAGCCAACTGCGCTCACGAGGGATTCCGGAATTAGAGTTAATAGGTCTTTCATGGCTAACGATTGTTTTCAATGTCGTTCAGTAGTTTCCGTATTTCATCCAGCTCTTCCTGCGATGCCTTGTGGTTGCCCAGGGCCTGCATGACCAGCCGGGCTGCCGAGCCGCGGAAAGTAGTTTCAACAAAGCGATCCAGGAGTGTCTGCTGGGTTTCTTCCTCACTGACACCTGCTGTATAGATATGTGAGCGTCCTTCCTCCGAGCGTTGGAGAAGGCCCTTCTCGTGCATGATCTGCATGAGCTTCAGGGTAGTCGTATAGCCGGCCTCTTTGGTAGCGGCCAGGTACTCGTGTACCTGTCGTACGGTACCTGGTCCCTCTTTCCACAGGTAGTGCAGAATTTCGAGTTCCGAATCTGTTGGTTTTAGACTCATGGTTTTATCAGTTTTTACATCTACGAAAATCTTCGTAACAAACGTATACGAAATTTTTCGTACTTGCAAGAGGTATCTACGAAATTTTTCGTAAGACGGTCTTAAAAAATGTTAATTGAAAGGGATCAGGAGCTGAAACTGTACGAAAGATGGGAGAATAGGTCGTAAGGTTGCACGAGGTAGAGAGAATAAAGACTTTTATTGCAAAAGCTGCAAAGAGCGTAGGTATAAGTAGGAATAGAATTAAAAAGGAGGAACAGAGGATGCAGCATCATTAGCAGGAGGAGCAACTACTCACTGCCACGGTAATTACTCCCTCCTACTTCCCGATTTCAAAGAAGCGGACATCTGCCTGGACGTGATCCAGAATGCGGTGGGAGCGCTCGGGACGGGCATCGGTGATAAATACCTGCCCCAGGAAACCGTCATCAATGAGTTCGATTAGCTTGTGGATGCGGCGGTCGTCGAGCTTGTCAAATATATCATCGAGCAGGAGCATTGGCTTGGTTTCTTTTTCGTCAGCCAGAAGTTCGTACTGCGCTAGCTTCAGCGCTATTACAAAGGACTTCTGCTGCCCCTGCGAGCCGAACTTTTTTAAGGCCACTCCGTCTATCTCGAATATATAATCATCTTTATGTACCCCTTTAAGTGTACGCTGCGCGTGCAGGTCGCGTGAGCGGTGCCGACGAAACTCCGCCCCGAAATCTTCTACGGCTACTTCGCTTTCGTAGATAATCTCGACGCGCTCCCGCTCGCTGCTCAGGTAGGCGTAGTACTTACGGAACAGGGGCAGGTACTTGTCCATGAAGGCACGACGATGTTCGTAGATACGTTGCGCCAGCCCAATGAGCGGCTCGTTGTAGGTTTCGAGCATGTCCTCATCAAGGTAGTTACGCTCGGCAAAAAGTTTGAGCAGGCTATTGCGCTGGGTGAGTAGTTTGTTGTACTGCAGGTAGTCGTCGAGGTACGATGGGTGAAGCTGAGCCAGCACTCCGTCAAAGAAACGCCGCCGCTCTTCGCTGATCCCACGTACCAGGTCCGTATCATCAGGCGCAATGAGTACCACCGGGTACTGTCCTATATGATCACTCAACCGATCGTACGATTTTTTGTCGGACATCAGCACCTTACGCTGGCCGCGCTGCAGGCTGCAGGTGATCTGGGTACCTTTGCCCGCTTTCCGGAAGATACCGTCCAGAACAAAGAAATCGGCTTCATGCCGGATGGTAAGAGCATCCTGGCTTTGAAAAGCACTTTTGGTCAGGGCCAAAAAATAAATAGCGTCCAGCAGATTGGTTTTACCGCTTCCGTTCTCTCCTACAAGGCAATTTACGCGCTCTCCAAACGTAAAACTTCCCTCCTCATAACTTTTAAAATAGGTAAGGTGGAGTTTTTCGAGCCACATGAACTTCTTTGTTAGGGACTTTATGCTTAATTTCGCAGGTCTTTGACAATTGCACGGAAAAGTACTTCCGGAAAAACAGGACTTTATTCAAACCAACAACGGACAGACAAAGTTCTGTCTTTATAAACGAGAACCAATACATGGCTACCGTTAAGGAGAAAAAGAAAGAATCAGCCCCAAAGTTGCAGCACTCTAAAGAACGTTATATGTTCTGGTACGAGAATATGCTTCTGCAACGTCGATTTGAAGAAAAAGCCGGTCAGCTGTATGGCCAGCAGAAAATCCGCGGTTTCTGTCACCTGTATATTGGACAGGAGGCCTGTTCGGCGGGTACTGCTACGGCTCTTACCCCTGATGATAAGTATATAACTGCTTACCGCGACCACGGTATGCCATTGGCGCTGGGTACTGATCCCAAGGCTATCATGGCTGAGCTGTACGGAAAAGAAACCGGTACTACCAAAGGAAAAGGTGGCTCGATGCACATTTTTGACAAAGAGCGCAACTTCATGGGTGGCCACGGTATCGTAGGAGCTCAGATCCCACTGGGAGCCGGTATCGCCTTTGCCGAGAAGTACAACAAAACCGGAAATGTATGTATCTGTTTCTTCGGAGACGGAGCCGTACGTCAGGGCGCATTCCACGAAGCCTTCAACATGGCTATGACCTGGAAGCTTCCGGTAATCTTTGTAGTAGAAAACAACGGATACGCAATGGGTACCTCGGTAAGCCGTACCTCTAACGTAACCGACCTTTATACTCTTGGCGAAGCTTACGATATGCCTTCGGAGCCCGTTGACGGTATGAATGTAGAAGCCATTCACGATGCTGTATCACGTGCCGCTGATCGTGCCCGTAAGGGAGAAGGACCTACCTACCTTGAGTTCCGTACCTACCGCTACCGTGGTCACTCCATGTCGGATCCACAGAAGTACCGTACCAAAGAAGAAGTAGAAGAGTACAAGCAGCGTGACCCTATCGAGCAGGTTAAGGCTACTATTCTGGAAAACAACCTAGCTACTCAGGAGGACCTGGATGCCATCGACGCCCGTATCAAGGAAATCGTGGCTGAGTCGGTACAGTTTGCCGAAGAGTCTAAATACCCTGATGCCCAGGAAGCTTATACTGATGTATACGTACAGCAGGATTATCCCTTGATTTTAGAATAAGCTAGTTGCTTCCTATAAGAAGAAGCCTGTCGTTGCCTGCTGGCTCCGATGGGCTTTTTTATTTACTATGATATTCTTTTTTAATATAAAGGAACGCTAACAAGATATTTAGGGTTTTGTTTCGTTAAAGAGCAAAGAATTATAGTGCAACTTGTTTGTGTTAAAGAAGTTTTCATAACTTTGCACTCCAAATTTCAACCATTTGTATGAGCAAGAAAAATACTGCGGGTCCCGGGTTGGAGATAATCGAAAACCCCGAAGCTCTGGCCGGTCAAATTAGCAAGGCCGAAGGCTTCTTCCGCAAAAACCAAAACGTGTTGTTGGGTGTTGGTGGCGCTATACTTTTAGCGCTTGTGGCGTTTGCCGGGTACCGTTTTTATATAGACGGTCAGGAAGAGGAAGCTCAGCGTGCACTTTCCGGCGTTGTATACGACTTTGAAAGTGATTCATTGCAGCAGGCCCTGAATGGCAGCGGCGGAAACGAAGGTTTATTGAGTATTGCGGATAGCTACGGTAGCACTGATGCCGGTAAGCTGGCCAGCTTCTATGCTGGTGTTGCTCTGTTGAAACAAGGTAAGTACGATGAGGCCATTGAGCGTCTGAATGACTTTAGCTCATCGGATCTGCTGGTGGAGGCTCGTGCCAAAGCACTGATTGGAGATGCTTATATGGAAAAGGGGCAGCCTGCTGAAGCGATCAGCAACTACAAAAAGGCGGCTGATTACGAAGCTAATCAGTTCTTTACCCCTGTATATTTAATGAAATTGGCGACTGCTCAGGAGAAAGCTAAGCAGCCTCAGGACGCTATTGCTTCCTATAAACGTGTTATTGAGGAATTCCCGCTCTCAGCAGAAGTTGTAAATGCTAAGAAGTATAAGGGACTCCTGGAGGGACAGGTCGGCGAGTAATGGGTTACGTAACTACCTACCCCATGAAAGGATAAAGCCGACCCGGTTTTATCCTTTTTTGTTATTTCAGGTTTATATCCCACAATCAGTATCTAATTTATCCCTGATCATACTTATCTATGTCTACCGCTCATAAAAATCTCAGCGAATTTAGTACCGAAGCTCTACCCGATATTAGCCAGCGTACGTTTGCCATTGTCGTAGCCGAATGGAATACCGAAGTGACGGAAAAGCTCTTTGAAGGAGCCTACCAGACTCTGATCAACTATGGTGCTACTGCTGAGCGTGTACTGCGCGGAAACGTACCGGGTAGCTTTGAACTGACACTGGGATCGCAGTGGTTTGCGGAGCGTGACGATGTAGACGCTGTCATAGCGCTGGGAGCAGTGATTCAGGGCGAGACCAAGCATAACGATTACATCAACCACGCCGTCGCGCAGGGATTGACTAACCTGTCGATGAAGTACAACAAGCCCGTAATATTTGGTGTATTGACTCCCAATACCATGGAGCAGGCGCTAGACCGGGCGGGTGGAAAGCACGGTAACAAAGGAGATGAAGCCGCGATCACAGCTATCAAAATGCTGGGACTTAAAGCGCAGGCTGCTCAATGAATGATAAGTTTTGGATTGATATAGTAGGGTGGATAGGGTCCGTATTGGTGGTCGGTGCCTACGCTCTAAACATTAGTGGCCGCCTGCGCGCCGATGCCCCCTCTTACTTGTGGGCTAATATCGTAGGAAGTATAGGCTTGATTCTGAATACTGCCTATGCAGGGGCTTACCCTTCAACCGGTGTAAACGTAGTGTGGGTTTTCATTGGCCTGTGGGGGCTCTGGAAAAGGAAGAAGTTAGTAAAGATGCCTTAATTATAGTACCCGTAGTACCTGTTTAATCATCCGTTTTTACAATCAATCACTAAGTAAGATGCAAGTCTGGAAATTTGGCGGCACCTCGGTTGGAAAGCCTGAGCGCATGCATTCGATCAGAAACCTTATTACGTCTACCGATACACGCAAGATCGTGGTACTGTCGGCACTGTCGGGTACTACCAATGCCCTGATCTCTATGGGAGAATCAGCCAAAGCGAACAATGATGCCGAAGCTACCCGGAAGGTAGATGAGCTGAAAGCACATTATGATAGCTTTATCCAGGAGCTGTACCAGACCGAAGAGGGCCTGGCGGCAGGACGTAAAACCGTAGAGAATGAATTTTCCTATATCCGCTCCCTGATCGGAATCCGTCCTTTTACCGCTAAACAGGAAAAGGAACTGGTTGCCGAAGGCGAACTACTGAGTACCCAGATGTTCCAGGCGTACCTGGCTGAGCAGGGTGAAAACTCGGTACTGTTCCCGGCTCTTGACTTTATGCGCATCGATGCCGACGGTGAGCCCGAACTGGAAGTGATTGAAAAGAAACTAACGGCCATGCTGGAGCAGCACCCCGGCAAGCAGCTGATCATTACCCAGGGCTTTATCTGCCGCAATCCACGCGGCCAGGTGGATAACCTGAAGCGTGGTGGCTCTGACTATACCGCCTCCCTGATTGGCGGAGCTATCCGGGCCGAAGAAATCCAGATCTGGACTGACATTGACGGGATGCACAATAACGATCCCCGCATCGTGAAGCGTACCTTCCCGATCCGTGAGCTGACCTTTGAAGAAGCGGCTGAGCTGGCGTATTTCGGCGCCAAGATCCTGCACCCAAGTACTATCACCCCCGCCAAGATGCGTGGTGTACCCGTACGTCTTAAAAATACGCTGGAGCCCGCGGCACCGGGTACCCTCATCGCTAACCAGTCTACCGACCGGGATATCAAGGCTATTGCGGCCAAGGATAACATTACGGCGATCTATATTCATTCGACCCGTATGCTGAATGCCTACGGCTTCCTGCGCCGGGTATTCGAAGTATTTGAGAAGTACAAGACCCCGGTAGATATGATTACTACGTCGGAAGTGTCGGTATCGGTAACGATTGATAATCCGGAGCGTCTGGCGGAGATTACCGCCGAACTGCGTGAATTTGCCGACCTGGAAGAGCACGACCTGGAGCAGTCTATCATCTGCATCGTGGGTAATTTTAGTGCTGATAAAGAAGGAATAGCGCTGAAGGTACTCGATGCCCTGAAGCATATTCCTATCCGGATGATCTCTTACGGAGCCTCTGAACACAATCTTTCGCTGCTCATCCACAGCACCTACAAAGCCGAAGCCCTGAACGCCCTCAACGAGCGCCTCTTCTACTATGAAGACGCGATGAAGGGAATTTTTACGGCACCGTAATAAATATACCTATTTTTGTAGCCTCGTACTTACCGTACGAGGCTTTTAGTTTATACCTATTTTGATATGCTACAGACAACCTTTATACGTGATAACAGGGAGTTAACCATTGCCGGACTTACCAAAAAGCGCTTTTATAACGCCGAGGGAGCGGTAGATCTTATTATAAACCTGGACCGTCTGCGCCGGGAGACCCAGCAGGAGCTGGATACGATACTGGCTCAGTCCAACGCCAAAGCCAAGGAGATCGGTGGGTTGATGAAACAAGGGAAGAAAGAGGAAGCCGAGGCGGCCAAAGCCGAAACAGCCACTTTAAAGGAACGCTCCAAGGCACTGGATGAGCAACTGAAAAAAATTGAAATCGAGCTACAGGACGAGCTGGTAAAGCTGCCTAACCTGCCTCACGAAAGCGTACCCAAAGGCCGCAACGCCGACGACAACATCACCGTACTGGAGCAGGGCGAAAAGCCGGTACTTCCCGAAGGGCACCAGCCGCACTGGGAGCTGATTAAAAAGCTGGATATTATAGATTTTGAATTAGGGAATAAAATTTCCGGCGCGGGTTTTCCGGTGTATAAGGGCAAAGGGGCTCGTCTGCAGCGGGCTATGATCTCTTTCTTCCTGGATGAAGCCGCCAAAGCCGGTTATACCGAAATACAGCCCCCGATTCTGGTCAACGCTGACTCCGGCTTCGGAACAGGACAGCTCCCTGATAAGGAAGGACAAATGTACCACGCTACCGCTGACGACCTGTACCTGATCCCGACGGCTGAGGTACCTATCACCAACATCTATCGCGATGTGATCCTGCAGGAGAGTGATCTACCCGTCAAGAACGCCGGTCATACCCCTTGTTTCCGCCGCGAAGCCGGTAGCTGGGGCGCCCACGTACGCGGACTCAACCGTCTGCACCAGTTTGATAAAGTAGAGATCGTACAGATTCGGAAGCCCGAGGAATCTTACGCGGCTCTGGAGGAGATGGTAAACCACGTAAAAGGCCTGCTCGAAAAGCTGGAACTCCCTTACCGTATCCTGCGCCTTTGCGGGGGTGATATGGGCTTTACCTCTGCGCTTACCTTTGATTTTGAGGTGTGGTCTGCGGCTCAGGAGCGCTGGCTGGAGTGTAGCTCAGTATCTAACTTTGAAAATTACCAGGCCAACCGTCTGAAGCTACGCTATAAAGTAGAAGGCAAAACTCAACTGCTGCATACCCTGAATGGCTCCGCGCTGGCTCTGCCCCGCATTGTAGCCGCTCTGCTCGAAAACAACCAGCAAGCCGATGGTAGTATTCGTATACCACAGGCACTGGTACCTTACTGTGGATTTGATAAAATCGGGTAAAGCTGTAGTTTGCTTTTAGATATAGTAGAAAAAGCCGCTAGCCTTCACAGCTAGCGGCTTTTTATTTAGCCTCTACGGCCAATCTTATTTCTGAACTCCTTTGAGCGCCTCAGCCACCGTATCCGACAGCGGAGTCGTAGGACGACCAATGAGGGCAGAAAGCTGGCGGCTCTCATCATATAGAGCATCCTGCGAAGCTGCGACATCCCATCCGGCAATAGCATGCGCTAATCCCTCCGGTAAGCCGAAACTGGCAAGAGCAGCCGCATATTCATCCTGCGACAAGTTCTTGTATGGAATGGCCTTCCCGGTTTGCAGAGAAACTTCAGCAGCCAGATCGCTAAGCGTAAAAGGTTCATCACCGGCCAGCTCGTACACCTTGCCCTCGTGACCTTCACCCGTTAACACAGCTACTGCGGCCTCCGCATAATCGGCGCGTGCGGCGGCAGATATCTTACCCTCACCGGCACTGCCAAGAAAAGCCCCTCCGGCCAACGCTCCCGGAATGGAACCCGTGTAATTCTCGGTGTACCAGCCATTGCGCAGGAGCGTGTACGGTATACCCGCTTCCTTAAGCGCTGCTTCCGTAGCGCGGTGTTCTTCCGCAAGGCTCACTTTGGAGGTATCCGCATGGAGGATACTCGTGTACAGGATCCACTTGACACCCGCTTTCTTCGCAGCACTGATTACATTCTGGTGCTGCCTGGCCCGCTGACCTACCTCACTACCCGAGATCAGCAGCAGGGTATCAATGCCACTCAAAGCACTAGTAAGTGTTTCGGGATCGTTGTAATCAGCTTCGCGGGCTTCTACGCCCAAGTCAGCGGCCTTCTGCGTTGAACGAACGAGTGCAACAATACTATCGGCGGATACTTTGTCTTTCAATTTGTCAACGACAAGGCTTCCTAACTGCCCCGTTGCTCCTGTGATTCCTATTTTCATTGTATGTACTCTTTACGTTTTAGGTTATTTATTCCATTGCTACATCCTTCGTAAGAGACCTCATTAGATGTACCAATAAGTACCCGCTCCGAAGTATGGGTACAAAGTTCGTACCTTACCAGGGGCCGGGAAAGGTAACAATGGGACTAAGTATGATACTTTTGGGATGGCGGCTAAAATGTAAACTGTTCCCTAAATTCAACCGGCGTGTTCCCGTTGTGTTTACGGAAGTACTTAATAAAGTTCGTAGGCTCATGGAAACCAAGCTCATAGCCTATCTCCTTGACACTTTCGCGGGTGTGAGACAGAAGCCGCTTTGCTTCCAACATTACCCTATCATCAATGATTGTTTTGGGGGTCTTGCCCAGTACCTTAGAAGTCGCCTGATTTAATCGTTTTTCGGATACGCCCAGGCTGGAAGCATAGCTACTGACCTGCTTAACCTGCCGGTACTGAGCTTCCACCAAATCCCTGAACAGAATGGTATAGTCAAGATCCGGCCCTTTCTTTATTTCCAGGAAATTCTGCTTCCTCCGTTCTCTTTCGGCCAGTAGCAGGAAGTTGTGCAGGTAATTTTTCAGCATGTCCGACTGGTGCACTTCCTTGCTGGCCCGCAGCTCCATTTCCATAAGGGAAAAGAGAGTAGGAAAAACAGAGGATGCCTCATCAAGTTGGATGGAAGTTACCCCCATAAGGTCATTGAACAGGATGTTGCTGCGCAGGTACCTGATGTCAGCCTCAGACTTACAGAAAAAACTATCGGTGAAGAGGATGGCCTTAGCATCAAAGCCGCCTTTAGGGTCAAATAGCTGAACCGTATCCTTGTTAAGAAACAGCAGCGTGTTAGGCTGTACCGGTACAGGATTAAAATCCACTATGTGGGTAGGGCTGCCCGTCTGAAACCAGACAATATGATAAAAAGCGGTACGGTGTGGAGCCGTTAGTAGCTGCCGGCTCTGCTTGTAGAGGTCTGAGATAGAAACTATCTCAAACTCAAAGGACATTCCTTCCTTAAAATCATACTTTTTGATTGGCTCTGTCATAATAAATGATTCCTCCGGTCATTACGTAACAAGAGTACGCTCCATAACCTCCACTTCCTCCTCAGAAATTTAAGAGTAGCTAGTCGAAAGGAAAGAAAGCTTTTAGCCTTGTATAGTCGCTCTTTTGGGGAAGGAAAGCCAGATAAAATAGATCGTCAGTACTACTATACCGGCCTGCATCAGGTAATCAATAAGCAAAGCAGAAGAGGCAAAGACATCACCCGGAGTCAGGTACTTGGGCATACCCATCCGCCACCAGTACGAAGGATGTACCACGCACAGCAGATTATACAACAGCAGCAAGCCTACCTGCGTTCTGTCCTTCCAGTTGATGATGTAGAATACCAGCGGGAGCAGAAATAAGAAAATATAGTTACTGTAAGCGCTCTGCTGAACGATCATCATAGTTGCATATATAATTACCCACACGTACGAAAGCATCTGGTAGAAGTGCGCCTCGCGCAGCCGCCAGGCAGCCAGGGTACCCAACCCCACCGATACCAGCAGACCAATCCAGTTCCAGAACTTTTCGCCCGTCCCAATGGAATTCATCGCCCAGGGATTAAGCACCGATAAGACATTGGGAGCACGCAGTACGCTGGCCTCCCCGATCGGTTGGGTAAATTCCCAGCCCACCAGGCTGTATAGTATCGCCAGCGTTACAATACCTACCCCACTGAGGGTAAGCAGCATCCTGATCTTGTCTGTCTCGAGCAGGAATAGCGGGACGAGAATGAGCACAAAAATAGCCTTTGTCATCAGTAGCCCCAGCGCCAGTACCAGGCTATACGCCACGACGCTTTGGGTACGCTGCCGTACCAGCCAGGCCAGTACCACAAACAACCACATCCATACATCCTCCTGGGCTCCTACCACGCACAAGATCAGCGAACCGGGCAGGATCAGGTAAAGTAATGCTTTATAAAGAAGTACCTCCCTCGGCTGGCTATTGCGGTAGAATAGCCACGAAAGCGCCAGCGCTACGCCATCCATCAGCGTCATGATGAGCACCACCATCCGGGGGCTGTACCATAGCTTGGCCCCGGCGCCCAGGAAGTAGGAGTAAAAGGGGGAGTAAGGCGACCAGAAATCGCGATATACTACCTTGCCGGCCGCAGCGGCACTGGCCATATTCCAGAAGCCGATCACATCAGAGGTTGGCTCAAAACCCGCAATAGTATATACCGCCAGGAATGGAAGCAGACGAAACAGGATCCATCCTGCTACCATAAGGGTCAGTGCTCCCCTGGATTTCAGCCACTCGGTAATGGCTGCTCTTTTGTATAGTACCAGGCCCACCAGTAGCAGGGCAGCCAGACTCAGGCCTACTTTGGCCAGAATAATACTCATGACAGAACCGGGATTGGGAGCTTAACTACTTTGCGATACGCCTGCTTGAGGAACCAGAAATAACAAGCCACACTCAGTATCTGCAGTACATACTCCAGAATGAATATGGGATTGGCAAACATACCGAAGCTCGTATAGTGAGGCTGATCGTAGTATACATATACGAATGGCTGAACCACCGTCAGCCAGCTCACCGCCAGTAGTACCCCGATGTGCCTGGTTTTACGTACATCGACCAGTTCAAACACTACGGCTATCAGGTACGCTATAATATAGGCGCCCGGAGCACTGGCCTGAAATATCATCATACATACAAAAGAAGCCACAAACAGACCCGGTAAGGTCTCTGTTACGTGGCGCTCGCGGCTGCGGTAAGCCATATAACTCGGGATAAGTACCGTAAAGACGAGCCCAATCCAGTTAAATAGGGTCGACTCTTTCTCATTTACCCGAAAGAATAGCTCGATAAAAGGCCTGGAAATAGAAAACAGATTGGGCGTCATCAATTGCTCTGTATGCTGAATAGGCATCAGGAAAAGGTCGCCAATCTGGGAGTACAGAAACGCCAGCACCGGTAGTCCCACCGCCGCCATGACAAGCAGCATCTTAATAGGTCTTCGCACGATCAGGAGAAGGGGCGGCAGGAAGAATATGAAGGTCACTTTAATGGTGAGCAGAGCCAGCGCAAACAGCAGGCCTATACCAACTTCGTAGTTATCCGGACGCTTATACGCATGACGCAGCATCAGCAGGGCTATTCCCCAGAACCATACCTCTTCCTGCCCATCAACAAGTACATACATAAAGGAGGCAGGCAACAGCCAGTACAGAAAAGTGAGCTGTAACGCATTACTAGACTCTCTTTTATAAGTACGGTAGGTAAGCCACACGATAGCCGTTTCCATCAACACCATCAGCAGTACGATGGAGCGGGCATTATGCCATAGCCAGAGCGGCAGGCTTATGATATATGCATATAAAGGAGCATGATACGACCAGAAATCACGGTAGACAAATCCACCTGCTTTGGCTCCTTCGGCTTTGTAGAAGAAGAAAGGTACATCGCCGCGCGGGTCTTCATTGATTATAAGAAAGATGCCGATCCAGGGTATGAGTCGAAGCAGCAGAAATCCCAGTACGAATACCAGTCCATCCCGCTCGATTTGCCATTTAGTAAAAAGTGATTGCTGACGAACAACCCAAACTATGCCGATGGTGAGAGCTATATTGAGAAGTAACTTTATATAAAAAACATCAAGAATGGACATATCATCAAACTATAGTCAAACGAAACAACAAACGGGTACTTACACGTTAATTAAACCACCCCCAGCCGGTCCATCTGTCAAGAAACATAACTGCTTTCAAGGGAAGTGGTTCAGCCCACACTACTTTATTGTATCCCAGCGTGTAGCACATAGGATGAATAACACAGATCAGAGCCATCACAAAGAGTAACTTTCGGTATTCGGGCAAAGGTACCATTTTGGCAAGTACCAGGCTACTAATCAGCAGGAAAGGAAAACCATATCCGTAGGCCCGGTCAATATCATGGACAAATATTCCTGTCGTAATCAATACCAGAAATCCTGTCAGCAGTGCTACCAGCAACCAACGCTGTTGGGCCTTGTACAGGACATAACCGGCTGCTCCCAATAGTAGCCAAGCTCCCTCAAATGAAGTCCAGAGGCTATTGCCCAGCCCCGCCCGGTGGTCATCCGCGAAGAGAACCGGTGTACCTTCGGTAGTATACTCATGAAAGGAGAAGTAGGTGCTCATGATGTACCTCCGGAAGATAAAATACAGGATCCAGGCGCTGATCACAACCCAGGTTGCCGGTATGAATGCACTTTTTGCTACCGATTCCAGTGTAGATGCCTCTTTTTGGGCCACTAAGGTACGAGCCATCCACCATAAAATAACATAACCTCCGGCTACAATAGCGCGCTCATCCGTAAAAAAGGCAAGCTGCAGGCACACAAAGAGCAGGAACGGATTCCGGACAAACAGAGCCAGCAGCAGGAAAAAGTAAGCGAACCCATCGCCGTAGCCAGCCATATCCACCAAGAACCACGAGAACACAAACATATTGGATAAGGCGAGGGCGAAAAAAGCCGTTACTACTTTATCTGCCGTTTGCTGGAAAACCTCCCGGGCCATCAGGTACAGAAAAGCGCAGCCCAGCAACCCCTGAATGACCACAATAAAAATAACATTGTGCCCGGTCAGGTACGACAGCAGCGGAAGTACCCACCGCATAACCATATTCTCGCGGCGGATGTACACCTCATAACCGTAGGGATGCAGGATATCCTGAGCCTGAATCTTGACAAAAGCCCAGGCATCTGCACCGGCAAGAATGGTGTAAGGAGGTACTGCTAAAAACCAGGAAAGAATCGCGCAGAACAGAGTCAGGTACAAAAGCCAGTGGGGAGTATCTAGTTTTTCCTCTATCCATTGACACAGCCGGTAGTACTGCTCTGACAAGGAAAAGATCGTTTGTACTTGCTTCATTTACAAAGACTGGAATAAAAGTGCTGCAAAGCTAAGGCAGACTTTTAATATGCCAAATAGTACCCAATTTATTTATCCTGTGGCTGTTTTAGTTAGGTACGGGCCTATCAGTCTGCGACCTTACCACTTCTTACCTCCTAAATAGAACAAACCACCAGTCACAGTATGCTTGCACACTTTATCAAAATCGAATAATTTTAGTTATCACTTCATCAATAATCAGACTTAACAATATGGATATGACTGCAGAGTGGACCGGTATGGACTTTAATCTCAGTGAAGAACATAAAGCTGTACAGGAGGCCGCGCGTGATTTTGCACAGAATGAACTGTTACCCGGTGTGATAGAGCGTGATGATGTACAGAAGTTTGACCCTACCCTGCTCCGCCGCATGGGTGACCTGGGCTTTATGGGCATGATGGTTTCTCCTGAGTACGGAGGAGGAGGTATGGATACCGTTTCGTATGCCATCGCTATTGAAGAGCTATCCAAGGTAGATGCATCGGCTTCCGTTATCATGTCCGTCAATAACTCGCTGGTGTGCTGGGGACTGGAAAAGTACGGGAATGAAGACCAGAAACAGAAATACCTGACCCGACTGGCAGCGGGTGAAGTAGTAGGTGCTTTCTGCCTCTCGGAGCCTGAAGCCGGCTCCGATGCCACTTCACAGCATACTACCGCCGAAGATAAAGGAGACTACTACCTGCTCAACGGCACCAAAAACTGGATCACCAACGGCAACACGGCCTCCATCTACCTGGTCATGGCGCAGACGTACCCCGAGAAGCGCCATAAGGGCATTAACTGCCTGATTGTGGAAAAAGGTATGGAAGGATTCTCGGTGGGTAAAAAAGAAGATAAAATGGGTATCAGGGCTTCGGATACGCACTCCCTGATGTTTACGGATGTCAAGGTCCCCAAGGAGAACCGGATTGGTGAAGACGGGATGGGATTTAAATTTGCCATGAGTACCCTCAACGGCGGGCGTATCGGCATAGCGGCCCAAGCTTTGGGCATAGCTGCCGGTGCCTATGAGCTTGCTCTGGCTTACTCCCTGCAGCGCAAGACTTTCGCCAAGCCTATTTTTGAACACCAGGCTATACAGTTCAAACTGGCCGAAATGGCCACACGCATCGAAGCGGCCCGGCTACTAGTCTATAAGGCGGCCCGGCTGAAAGATGAAGGCAAGGAATTTGTGAAGGAAGCGGCCATGGCCAAGCTTTATGCTTCGGACGTAGCCATGTGGGTAACAACCGAGGCGGTACAGGTTCACGGTGGCTACGGCTATGTAAAGGAATATCACGTGGAAAGGCTCATGCGGGATGCCAAAATTACTCAGATATACGAAGGTACATCAGAAATACAAAAAATAGTCATAGCCAGAGAGCTCCTGAAATAGGGCTGTGCAACCGTTTATCGAAATTTTCTAAAAAAAGTGCACAATTTGTAGGTAGAATCGTGTACTTTTTTTTTATTTTCGCTATATCGATCCTTGTATTAGTTTTGTACAATTTATTAGATTTGTACAAAATTAGATTTACAAGGCTAACACATGCCTCTAAAATACATGTCATGGAAGATTACAACAAGATTATTGAATCCCTTGGGGTGAAGTTTGTAAGGGCTCGGCACATCCGCATTTTGCAGCCCATTACAATCAAAAACTTTTATGATGTACAGAACTCACTCACGATTTTGTACGATGGGGAAGTGTCGTTTGGGACCGACGAACCCCAGAAAGTAGAGATGGGTGATATGCTGTTTATCCCCGGGGGTAAGCACGCTACGGTTACGTACGGTAACGCCGCTCTGGCCAAGACTGTATCTAACGAGGAGTTTATGACCAATCGTGACAACTACTTTGAGGCTAGTCACGATCCATCGATGATCGGCCAGATATCTAACTCATTTGGTCTGATATCGTTTGAGGCAAAAGTTTTCGATACCGTTAACTTCTTTACTTCGCTGGATATCCCTCCTTTCCTGATCAAGCGCGATGATAACATGGCCGCTACCATCAATCAGGTATTGGGTGAGGAAATGACCGATACCCCAGGTAAGGGACGCGTGATCAAGATTAAGACCGAAGAGGTAGTCATTGAGATTATCCGCTATATCTTAAAGAACAAGCTATTCGTTGAGCAGCTCGTTACCAACAGTACCTATTTCAAAGATCCCCGTCTGATCGATATCTTTGCCTATATCAAGGATAACCTGGGTGGTGATTTGTCAAATAAGGTACTGGCTAACGTGGCCAACGTATCGGAGGACTATGTAGGGCAGTACTTCAAGATGCTGACGGGTATCAACCCTCAGGACTACATCGAGTATCAGCGTATGGAAAAAGCCGTTGACCTGCTCCGTACTTCCAAGAAGAGTATTCGTGCGATCGGTGCTGATGTAGGATACAAAGACACTGCTTACTTCTGCCGCCGCTTCAAGATGATGTTCGGTATACCGGCCGGTAAGATGCGTCGTCGTGAGTCCCTGATGAACGTGTAAGACTACTTAGTCTGGTAGATCAATGTCAAAAAGAGAGGCGGCTGGATATCCAGCCGCCTCTTTGTGTATGATATATAACGATGAGTGAACTATAAGACGATTAGAGAAGCTGTTCGAAAAAGCCCGGAGCCAGACCAAACAGTATAGTAATGACCGTAGCTGCCACCAGTACGATTTGATAAAAGGGAGCCACGCGAATCTTACCCGTATTACCTTCTTTCATATAAGAGGCTATTACGACCCGAAAGTAGTAGTAAATACCTACCGCCGACATCAGCACGGCCACTACCAGCATCCATATCAGCCCACGATCAGCGGCGCTGCTGAATACAAAGAACTTACCCCAGAAGCCGGCTGTTAGCGGTATACCCGCCAGCGACAGCATCGATACCGTCAGTACGAAGGCCAGGAGCGGGTTCTGCTTAGCAAGGCCGTTAAAAGCATCGTAGCTCTCATTGGGACGGCCATCCAGTGACTTCTCCTTGGCGATCAGCATCAGTACGCCAAAGGCGCTAATGGTAGCTACCGAGTAAGCCATCGAGTAAAACAGGATAGACCGTTCAGTCTGAGCCGTTAGGGCCGTCAATGCGATGAGCAGGTACCCAGCATGTGATATGCTCGAGTAAGCCATCATACGCTTAAAGCTATCCTGATATACCGCCACCACATTACCCACGAACAAGGTCAGTACCGTAATAACCGCCAGCGTGATGTACCAGAAGTCGTAGATACCTGCGAACGAGTGAGACAGCAGGCGGAAGATAGCCGCAAAACCGGCTGTCTTGACGATAGTAGACATGAACGTAGTAAAGATGGAAGGTGCTCCATCGTATACATCGGGGGTCCAGAAGTGAAAAGGAGCCGCCGACACTTTGAAGAGCATACCGATCAACAGCAGCAGCAATCCGGCGTACAGGATATAGGATTGGGCTCCGGCGGCAGTACTCACAAATCCGCGAATACCCGTCAGGCTGAATGCACCGGTAGCACCGTATAGCAAAGCGATACCGAACAGCATAATACCCGTCGCGAAAGCCCCCATCAGGAAGTACTTGAGTGAAGCCTCGTTGGAGCGAAGATTACGCTTATCGCTTCCGGTAAGGATGTACATGGCCACCGAAAGAATCTCGATTCCTACAAAGAAGATAATGAGGTGCTCGTAGCCGATGATCATAATGGCGCCTACCAGCGAAAACAGCATAATGCCGTAGTACTCCGCCGGCTGTGCTTCTTCATCATCCTGAAAGCCTCTGGTCATAGCTACGATCAGGAAGGCAGATATCAGAACAATCGCGTTGAAGGCCAGGGTAAGATTAGTTACCGAGAACATACCGTAGAAGTACAGCAGCGGCCCCTGATTCCAGTCAATAAAGTTGCTGCCCAGAGCCAGGGCCAGGAATAGCAGTGTCGCGGGTAATAAGATGTTCTTCGATTTCATAAATCCCAGAAACAGGACCACGATACCAAGAACGGACAACAGTATAATAGGATACATAATGTTTATAGAGTCGTTAGTCGTCAGGCCGGTGTACCACCGTCAGCCCTTATTAACCATTAATGAAACGTAGTAATTGACTTACGGTAGGTTCGGTTATGCTCAGGAAAGTAGATGGATAAATCCCAATCCAGAAAACCATAGCAACCAGGGGTATCAGTACCGCCCGCTCGCTCATGGTAAGATCGGCAAAGCGCTCAGCAACCTCCCCACGGGGACCAAACATCGACTTCTGGAAAAGACGCAGCATGTACACCGCTCCCAGAATAATGGTGAGTCCGGCTATGGCACCCAGCCAGCCATTGTACTGGTACACCCCCGCCAGCAGCAGGAATTCACCCACAAAGGCATTGGTCAGTGGCAGGGCTACGCTACCCAGCAGCAGGATCAAAAAGAACACCGTCAGCTGTGGGGTATTCTTCGTAATACCTCCCAGGTGATCAAGGTTGCGGGTCTTAGTACGGGAGAATATGATCTCAATGATAAAGAACATACCTACCACGTTGATCCCGTGCGCCAGCATCTGAATCAGAGCTCCCTGCAGACCATATAATGTTGTAGAGAACACACCGGCGGACATCAGTCCTACGTGCGCAAAGGATGAATAGGCAACCAAGCGCTTCATATCTCGCTGCTTGATGGCGATGATCGAGCCATATACAATACCTATTACCGACAGTACGATCGCTACCGCGCCCCAGTCTTCCAGAGCCATTGGTGCGATAGGAAGCAACAAACGAATCAACCCGTATACCCCCATTTTCAGCATAATACCCGCCAGCAACATAGTAGCCGGAGTAGGCGACTCGGTGTAGGTATCAGGCTGCCACGTATGGAACGGGAATATCGGCATCTTGATCGCAAAGGCTATAAATAAGCCCCAGAATACCCAACCTTGGACAGCAGGATCAAGCTGTAGGTTGTAGAAGGCAGCAATCTCAGACGTATGCGTACCGGGCGTCTGGAAGTACAGGTACACAAACGCCACCAGCATGAACAAGCTACCGAAGATGGTATAGATAAAGAACTTGAAAGTTACCTTCAGGCGGTTCTCTCCTCCCCACAGGGCCGACAGGAAGTACACCGGTATCAGCGCCGCTTCGAAGAACAGGTAGAACAGGAATGCATCGGTAGCGGTGAATACGCCTACCAGCGCCGCTTCCATAAAAAGGATCAGCGAGTAGAAAGCGGGAGCATTACGATAGTCGTGACCAAAGGTAGACAGTACGATCAGCGGCGTCAGGAAAGTAGTCAGCAGTACCAGCAACATGCTGATACCATCGATGCTGGCTCCCAGGGTAATACCCGCCGACTTGATCCAGTCGTACTTGAAACCAAATTGCTGACCGCCCACCGGATCAAACTGCATCCACACCACCAGAGCGACAGCCAGCTCAGCTACTGCCCCAAGCAGGGCCAGCTGCCTGGCATTACGCCCGCCGAAGCTTAGTGTAAGTACTCCTGTAAGAACAGGTATAAGTATAAGAAGGAGAGTAAACATGAGTTTAAATCTTGTTCTTTATCGAAAAGTATTTTAACGAATCAGCAGGTTCCAGAATAAAATCGCCACGATACCTACTACCATCGCAAATATGTAGTAGCCAACCGAGCCCGTCTGCGTTTGACGTAGTTGCCCCGACACTCCTTTTACCAGACGTCCTGTACCCAGTACGATCAGGTCAATGAAGAATTCACCAAAGCTGTACAGCAGGTTTGATAGTCCGGCGATGGGTTTCACAAATACGCCATTGTACAGTTCATCTACGTAGTACTTGTTATACACCAGACGCTCCAGTGACGAGCGCTCCGCGGTATCGGGAGCCGGTACTGAGTTACGGCTGACATACATTACATAGGCAGCAATAGCAGCGATCAGAGCCGCAGCTACTGATATACCCATCAGCATGAATTCTTCGGAATGACTCAGGGTAGTAGCCGCAAATGCTTCGGGATTGACCTGACGCGCTCCCTCATACAGAGGGCTCATAAACTCTGCTAGTTGGTGGGTACCTCCCAGTGCTTCGGGTACGCCCATAAATCCACCTACGGCCGAGAAAATAGCCAGGATAACCAGGGGTATGGTCATGGCAGCCGGTGACTCGTGCAAATGGTGCTCCTGCTCATGCGTACCGCGGAACTGGCCGAAGAACGTCAGGAATAGGAGGCGGAACATATAGAATGAGGTCATCAGAGAACCTAATACACCCAGTGCCCACAGCAGCTTGTTGTGCTCATAGGCATGCGCCAGGATCTCATCCTTTGAGAAGAAACCTGCAAACGGAGGAATACCCGCAATAGCGATGGTACCGATCAGGAAGGTAAGGAAAGTAATAGGAAGCTTCTTGCGCAGACCACCCATCGAGCGGATATCCTGCTCATCGGACATGGCATGAATCACGCTACCGGCTCCGAGGAAGAGCAGGGCCTTAAAGAAAGCGTGCGTAATAACATGGAACATAGAGGCCGAGTAAGCCATCACGCCGAGAGCCACAAACATATAGCCCAGCTGACTCACCGTTGAGTAGGCCAGTACTTTCTTAATATCGTTCTGCAGCAGACCAATGGAAGCGGCCAGTAAAACCGTGGCTATACCTACGATAGAAATAACTTCCAGTGTAAACGGCGCCAGAGAATAAAGCACATTGGAACGGATCACCATATAGATACCCGCCGTCACCATGGTAGCGGCGTGAATCAGGGCCGATACCGGCGTAGGACCCGCCATCGCGTCGGGTAGCCAGGTAAAGAGGGGAATCTGCGCCGACTTACCCATTGCCCCCACAAAGAGCAGAAGCGTAATCGTAACTACTACAGGATCACCTATTGAAAGTCCCGTAGCCTGACTGAATACCTCGGTGTACTCAACCGAGCCGAAGGTGGCGATAATAGTAAAGATACCCAACAGGAAGCCCAGGTCACCGATACGGTTCATGATGAAGGCTTTGCGGGCAGCGTTGTTGTAGTTGGTATTGGTGTTCCAGAAGCCGATCAGCAGGTACGAACAGAGACCTACCCCTTCCCAGCCAATGAACATGATCACATAGTTGGAGCCCATTACGAGCAGCAGCATGAAGAAAAGGAAGAGGTTCAGGAAAGCGAAGAACTTACCAAACCCTTCATCGTGCTTCATGTAGCCGATGGAGTAAATGTGGATCAGAGAACCTACCCCGGTTACGATCATCAACATCAGTAACGATAGCTGGTCGATCTGGAAGGAGAAAGGAATGTTGAGGTTCCCGACGGTAATCCAGTCAAAGAGCGATACGACCTGCGGCTCGCTACCGGCCGCTTTGAATGCACTTAGTACGGCCACTGACACCGCAAAGCTACCCAGAGCAGCCAGCGAACCAATCACTCCCACGGCCCCTTTTGGGACGCGACGAAATCCGATACCATTAATAAGAAAACCTATTAAGGGAAGGAGAGGTATCAGAATGAGTAAAGAAGCAGACATAAAGTTTAAAGAGAATATAGAGAGGTTAGTCGCTATCTGTTATCCGTAAAATTCCAATTTACCGATGCTACAATAGCCAGATCACCATTTTAGTTTGTTAAGGAAACCAACATCCGTCGTCCGGGTATTCCGATAGATCATTACGATAATAGCCAGACCTACCGCTACCTCCGCGGCAGCTACGGCCATAATGAAGAATACGAAAACCTGTCCGGCCGGATCAGATTTATAGGAAGAGAAAGCAATCAGGAGCAAGTTGGCTGCATTAAGCATCAGCTCAATGGACATAAAAATAACAATGGCGTTGCGTCGGGTAAGTACCCCAATAATACCAATGACGAACAGGGCTGTACTGAGTATGAGGTAATTTTTTAAAGGAATAAGCTGAATAATTTCCGGTATAGCCGGCATCTGCAACATCGAGGGTTCCATTATTGTATTTTTCTTAGCTTCGTATTCACCATGAAAATTTGGACAAAACTACTCATAATTCCTACTTACTCAATACTTATCCACGGATAATTCTATCTTTGAGTAAGGGCTCTTAGCTTTATTTCCGTCAGTTTACGCTTTGTATCCAGCGGAAATTCTCCCTTTAACATCCAATCGTAAAAGTAAGGCTCTTCTTTGAGCACATCAAATACCCGCTTGCCGCTATGTTTCCCAAAGTTAAATACTTCTTCGCCCTTATCATTATATATCATTCGTCCGGCAAAATCGACGGAGCGGGTAGCAGTCAGATTATGTAATATTTCTATATCATTCTGAACCGGCTCTATTTCCTTTCCCTTGTCATCCTTGATCTTTACGCCGGCATAACGGGCGATCTGTGCGTTGAGTACTTCGTAGGTGGCCATGGCATCTGCTTCGGCCGTATGGGCGTCAGTCAGTTCTTTTCCGCAGTAAAACTTATAGGCAGCGGACAGACTACGGGGTTCCATCAGGTGAAAGATGCGCTGGGCATCCACCAGTCGGCGTCCCTTTACATCAAAGTCTACCCCCACCCGCAGAAACTCTTCCATGAGGAGAGGCACATCGAAGCGGTTGCTGTTAAAGCCCGCCAGATCACATCCCTCCAGAAAAGCCGCGATACTCTTGGCAATGCCCTTGAAAGTAGGGCAATCTTTTACGTCTTCGTCGTAGATACCGTGGATCATGCTTGACTCCACGGGTATAGGCATCTCCGGATTTACCCGATGCGTACGTATATCCAGTTCACCATTTGGCAGTGCCTTCACCACGGATATCTCTACTATTCTGTCGCGTATTACATTAATTCCAGTGGTTTCAAGGTCAAAAAAAGCCAGCGGCTTTTTTAGAATGAGGGTATGCATACGAAGCTATTTTGGTAAATGTGCCGCGAAGTTACGGGTTAGCCAGCAGATAGCCCAACGTAAGGTGCTTTAATCCATCCACCCGAACGATTTCGTAACCGCTTTACTCCAGCCCCGGTGTAGCTCGGCGCGTTTTTCTTCGCTCATAGCAGGCTCCCAGGTATGCGCCACCGACCAGTTGCGGCGTAGATCGTCGAGGCCTTCCCAATAGCCAACAGCCAGTCCGGCGGCATAGGCGGCACCCAGGGCGGTGGTTTCGGCTACGGCGGGTGCTACTACGGGTGCTCCCAGCATATCGGCCTGGAACTGCATCAGCAACTGATTAGCCACCATACCACCATCTACCCGGAGCGACTTCAGTTCAATACCCGAGTCCTGCTCCATGGCATTGACTACATCCAGGGTCTGGTAGGCTGTGGCCTCCAGTACCGCCCGGGCTATATGTCCTTTGTTTACGTAGCGGGTAAGTCCGGCTATGATACCGCGGGCGTCATTGCGCCAGTAGGGAGCGTACAAGCCGGAGAACGCGGGCACACAGTAAGCCCCCCCGTTATCTTCCACGGTTTTGGCCAGGGGTTCGATATCGCTACTCTTCTTAATAAGTCCCAGGTTGTCCCGCACCCACTGTACCAGCGCACCGGCTATGGCGATACTTCCTTCCAGCGCGTACTGCACCGGCTGGTCCCCAAACTTATAGGCGATGGTAGTCAGGAGGCCGTTTTCAGACATTTTCAATTCATCCCCGGTATTCATCACCATAAAGCAACCCGTACCGTAGGTATTCTTAGCCATACCGGGCTCAAAGCAAGTCTGCCCCACCAGCGCGGCGTGCTGGTCACCCAGGATACCGGCTATGGGTACCCCAGGCAGTACCTCCGACGACACCTCACCGTATACCTCACTGCTGCTCCGGATGGTAGGTAGCATGGCCTTAGGTACCCCGTACGTAGCTAGCATATCATCATCCCACTGCAGGGTACGCAGATTCATAAGCTGGGTACGGCTGGCGTTGGTTACGTCCGTGACATGAATGCCTCCCCGCGCGCCACCCGACAGGTGCCAGATGACGAAGGTATCCATGGTACCAAAGAGGGCATCACCCCGTTCGGCATCCTCGCGTACTCCCTCCACGTTATCCAGCAGCCATTTTAGTTTGAGGCTACTAAAGTAGGTAGAGACAGGTAGCCCCGTCTTCTCCCGGAACTGGTTCAGTCCGCCTTCCTTTTCGTACTGGGTCACCAGGTCACCTGTCCGGGTATCCTGCCACACCAGGGCGTTGTAGTAGGGCTTACCGGTACGGCGGTTCCAGACGACGGTGGTCTCGCGCTGGTTGGTGATACCAATGGCCGCTATGTCCGACGAGGTAGCCGAGGCCTTGATACGCGCCAGGGCTATCACTTCGAGGGTATTCTTCCAGATTTCGTCGGGATTATGCTCCACCCAGCCCGGCTTGGGATAAATCTGCTCGTGTTCTTTCTGTCCCACCGAGATAATGTTTCCCTGACGGTCAAAAAGAATACAGCGGGTGCTAGTGGTACCCTGGTCAATAGCGGCAACGTATTTGGACATGTTAGTAGTTGGGTTTAGCTTGAGTAGGAATAAAAGGGGAAATAGATAAATTTTCCGAATAGAGACAAATAGAATTGTGGATTTGTGGCGTTACCTTCACCAACTACTCATCCTCTCTGACCATTGAAACCCGGGTACTTGCTTCGGACCAACCAGTGGCTGCGCTCCCGCATCCTGTGGGCGTTGCTGACAGTGCTACTGCTTGTGGTTGTAGCTGATAGGATGTTCCCGTTCCGTCCGGCTGTGTCCTACTCTACCCAAATCACCGCGGCGGATGGTACCCTCCTGCACGCGTTCCTGAGCCCCGACGACAAGTGGCGCCTCTACACCCAGCTATCTGAGTTGACACCCCTGCTGCGTAAGACCCTTATTTATAAAGAAGATAAGTACTTCTACTACCACCCGGGTGTGAATCTGCTGGCGATGGGGCGGGCTGCACTGCGTAACCTCCTAACCGGACGCCGTACTTCCGGCGCCTCTACCATTACCATGCAGGTAGTACGACTACTCGAGCCACGGCATCGTACCTATACCAGCAAGCTAATAGAAGTAATACGGGCCCTGCAGCTGGAATGGCACTACTCCAAAGATGAAATCCTGCAGCTGTACCTCAACCTGGTACCCTACGGTGGAAATATCGAGGGCATCAAAGCTGCCTCGCTGCTCTACTTCGGTAAGCCTCCGCAGCTCCTGAGCCTGGCCGAGATCACCGCCCTGACCATAGTACCCAACCGCCCGTCGAGCCTGCAGCCCGGCCGGCATAATACCCGGCTGCGTGAGGAGCGCAACCGCTGGCTGCGGCAGTTTGAGAAAGAAGCACTGTTTGAAAAGAGTACCATTGAAGATGCGCTAAATGAGCCGCTGCATGTACGTCGGCTCCAGCCCCCGCGCCGGGCCCCACACCTGGCGTGGCGGCTAAAACGGGAGCAGCCGGGACAACCGGTAATTCATACCACTGTACACCCCCAGCGACAGGCCCAGACCGAGACGCTGGTACGGAACTACGTCAATCGCCTCCGGTCGCTCAACATCCATAACGCGGCGGTGGTAGTGGTGAATAATCAGACCGGAGCCGTAGAGGCCTACGTAGGGTCGGCGGATTTTAACAATCCATTCGATGGAGGCCAAGTGGATGGGGTGCGGGCGGTGCGCTCGCCGGGAAGTACCCTCAAGCCCCTGCTGTATGCCACGGCTTTTGATAAGGGGCTGCTGACGCCCAAGTCGGTCCTGAATGATGTACCTACCAACTTCGGCGGCTACGAACCCGAGAACTTCGACCAGCGGTTCAATGGGCCTGTCACGGTGGAGTTCGCCTTGGCCAATTCGCTGAATATACCGGCCGTCAAAGTCCTGAAAGATCTGCATACCTCCACGCTGGTGGAGCAACTCCGGAAGGCACAGTTCCGGACGGTACATAAGCAGGCACGGGACCTGGGGCTGTCGCTGATCCTGGGCGGTTGCGGTGTTACGTTGGAAGAGCTGACCCAACTTTTTGCGGCCTTTGCCCACGATGGTCAGTTCCGCCCGCTGCGTTATCTGACCGATGCAGATACTACCCGGGGCGAAGCGCTTACATCCTCTGAAGCCTCCTTCCTGATCACCAATGTACTGACGCAGGTGGTCCGCCCCGACCTGCCCACTAATTTTGACCACACGTACCACCTGCCGCGCATCGCCTGGAAAACGGGTACCTCCTACGGCAAGCGCGATGCCTGGAGCGTGGGCTACAACCGCCGGTATACCGTAGGAGTATGGGTAGGCAACTTTTCGGGGGAAGGGGTACCGGAGCTAAGTGGAGCTACCATCGCTACGCCGCTGCTGTTCGATATCTTTAATACGCTGGACTACAACTCGCCCCGGGGATGGTACCATCCTTCGGCTAATCTGGCCTCTAGAACCGTGTGCGCCGCCAGCGGCGATATTCCGGATGAATTTTGTGAGAATAAAATAGTTGACTACTACATTATGGGCGTATCACCCTACCGGCGTTGCCAGCACCGGCGCTGGGCCTTTACCGATGCCGCCCACAAAAGTACCTATTGCACTCACTGCCTACCTGAGCAGGGGTACATCAGTCAATCCTTCCCCAACCTCGCGCCGGAGCTGATTGCCTACTACGAAAGCAAGAAGGTACCTTACGAGAAGCTGCCTCCGCACCACCCGGCCTGCGAACGGGTATTTGGCAAGGGGGCACCACTTATTGTAAGCCCCAATGCCGATAGTGAATATTACTTACCGGTCGGCGAGGCTCAACAGCTCCAGCTAAGCTGCCAGGCTGCCAATGATGTGCAGGAAGTATACTGGTACGTTAACGATCGCCTGCATCAGCGTAGCTCGCCCGGCGAGGCGGTCTTTATCAGTCCGCCGCCGGGCCGGGTCAAAATCTCGTGCAGCGACGACAAGGGTCGTAACTCGGATGTATGGATTGTGGTCAAGAAACTGTAGCCCACTACCAGGAGTAGTGCAACCCTAACTGCGGCAGCGATACGACACCGTTATCAGCCGTCGGGTAGGTAGGCCGTAGCATGTATACACCTACATCGGCTTTCAGGTGGCGGCTCAGGCGGATGCTGACACCCGGCATAAAAGCGATGAACTGCCAGGCGTGCCGGTAATTGTCGCCGGTTTCCTGACCTATGAGGTAAGAAGCCTCCACAAAGGGCGAGAAAGCCGTAGTACTAATGTGGTACCGCGCCATGGGCCCCACCGCCCAGCCCCGCAGGGGCGCATCGATAGGTACTATGGTTGAATAAGCACCAAAGCCTACCGCTCCAACCAGTACCCGATCCGTTACGAAGTGTCCCCCTTTAAGTGCTACGTTGGCAAAGCTCCCCCCGGTCTGGTACGGTATGGCTACTCCCGAAAAACCTACCATAGTCGACCCGGTCTTGAAGTCGGCCCAGTTAGCGTTGCGCCGGGTCGGAATGGCTACATTATAGGGTGTTAGGAAGTTACCCTTCTGCTTCCAGTTCAGGCTTTGCTTGTACCCGACCTGCAGCGAGGCAAAGCTCCCCCGGCTCACAACGTTGGCCTTGTACTTGATGCCATTTAGGTCCAGCTCGCGGGTCGAGATACGGAACAGGTCGCGGAGGCCGTTGTTATACAGGAACTGCAGCGTCAAGGCACGGTACTGGCCTATCTTGTAGTCCAGACCTCCCCGCAGGGTAAAGGCAAAGCCATTGTTGCGGGTATGGGCGCTTACCAGCTCATAGTTATATACGTCGCCCGGCCAGTAGCCGTCAGTCATGCGGTTGGTGCGCTCGCGTACGAAGCCATCGTACCGGTTAACGATCAGACTAGCGTCTACGCCGCCGTTCAGGATGAAGCGTCGCCAGAAGAGGCGTGAGTTGTAGGTCAGGCCCACATTGAGGTTAGCCGGCGAAAACTGCGTATAGCCGTTATTACGCCCCCAGCCACTGATGGTACCGGTGGAGTCACGGTAAATAAAGCTGGTACGGGTACCTACCTTGAGGTTGGCGGTACGTACGCCCAGCCGAAGCGACAGGTGCGGCGTGAGGCTCCGTTCCGCCGAGAGGTCAAATGCTGCCCCCACCCGATTGGGCGCTTCAAACTGTCCGGAAGGAATGGGTTTGTCGGAGTAGAGCCGGTTGAGTGATACGGAAGGTCCCAAAGAGGTACTCAGCCGCCAGGGGCTTTGTGCCATGCCTAGTGTTACACTACCTACCACCAAAAAGAAGACGCGTAAAGTTTGTTTCATAGGCACGTATCAATATCAATCTGAACTAATACTAAAATACTGATTAGAAGCATTTCATGACATACCTTTTACTAAAACATCTTCTAAAATGTTTTGACCTGCGGGCGCTTTTCTGCAGATTACTTTCTAAAGATCATCATGTTGGTCCGGCTACTATCAAACTCTCTGATTTTTAAGATGAAAAAGACACTTTTTATCGCTCTGTTCTTACTAAGCATCCTCCGCGCCTACGCCCAGTCAGGAGGCGCCCCTGCCTATGACCCTACCACCAGCGCGAACCTCTTTTTCAACGCGCTGCTGGAGGAAGATGCGACCACCCTGAGCAGGCTGCTTACGCCGGACTTTGGTATCGTAAGTTTTGATGGGAAGATCATAGACGGAGGTACCCTGGCCCAGTCGCTGGCCGGGGGTTTTATAGTAATTGATGCAGGATCTATATACAGCCTACAGACCCGTACCTATGGCGAGGCGGCCGTGACGAATGGTACCTGGCAGGTAAGAGGTACCTTCCAGAACCGTGGCTTTGACACCGAAGTTGTATTTACCGTTGTATCCGTGAGGCAGGGCGGTAGCTGGAAGGTAGCCTCGGTACAGATGACGCCTACGCGGTAGTACTTTCGGTTTCAGTTACGGATAAAATTAGAGTGTTTACATCTTAATCACTAATCTCTGGTCTGTGTCCCCACAGATATTTACAAGGTACTGAACTAAGCACTTGTGAAGAATCAACATCTTCCACTTGGCATCTTTAAGAATGAATTTATAGGGAAAATCTTTCGGAGCTCTCTTTATAAACAGTAAGTCTGTGGGGACACAGACCACGGTGAAGGTGACACCTACCCAGTAGTATCTGCTTCCAACCATTTTTATAAAAAGCCGCTCTTCTGTAAAAATGGGACGGCTATTTATTTTTCTGACAGAGAAATAGCTAACTTCCACCACTACTTCGTTAGTACCAAACTATCATTGTTCCTCATCCTTCTTTATCAAGATTTTCGTCATGAAAAGGTATACGGCCGTTGCCTCCTTCCTGCTCACCGCGCTGGTGGGCCTGCTGATCCATAGTTGTGCGTCGTGGAATGAGGTAAGGGTGGTGGGGACGAACTTTACGGACGAAGTCAAGCTTTCGCAGAATCTGGTATTCACCTTCAACAAAGACCTGGTGCGGGAGAGCCAGCTCAATGGGTGGGACTCCACGCAGTACGTACAGTTTGAACCGGCGGTACGCGGTAAGTTCCGGTGGACGGCCCCTAACGAGTTGGTATTTTCACCCACGGCTACCTTCGGTGCGGCCACTACCTACAAGGCCCACCTCACCGACCAGCTACTCAAGCACGCTGCCCAGGAAGAAAAATACAAGGTAGCCGACGAGGCTATAGCCTTCCATTCACCATTTCTGCAGCTCATCGAAACCCAGAGCTGGTGGACGCGCTCCCGCGAGAGTGGCCGCCCCGAAGCCCGGCTCCGCCTCTCCTTCAACTATCCCGTAGAAACCCAAGCCGTAGCCGAACGGCTCCGCCTCAGCCTGCGCGATGCGGCGATGGACTTTAAGGTACTTCCCTCCTCCGACGGCCGTACTGTGACCATAGCCCTGACCAACACCGGCAGCGCCGACCCGAACCCGCTCTCCCTAACAGTGAGGGTAGAAAAAGGACTTAAAACCACTACCGCTAACTACACCACCTCCGAACCCCTCGAGCAGACCACCAGCCTGCCCTCCCCTTTGCAGCTGGAGGTAGCCGACGTCCAGACGGGCTTTGAAAATAATCAGGGGTACATCCGCGTCATCACTACCCAGGAACTGGCTCCCGAAAGTCTGGAAAGCGGATTCAGCCTCACGCCCACCCTCGCCACCCACACCGAGCCAACCGAAAACGGCTTCCTCATCCGGGGTGAATTTAACGAAACGGATACCTACGTGCTGGCGCTTACTACGGGGCTGCAGGGGGTACTGGGGCCAAAGCTGGAAGAGGAAGTTTCGCGTGATCTGTTCTTTGGGAAAATGCCCGCGGGTATCTCATTCGCTAACAAAAAAGCCATTTACCTTACTCCCAAAGGCTCTAAGAACATTGGGGTACAGATCGTGAACGTGCCGAAGGTACAGGTGCGCATCGCAAAGGTATATGAGAACAACATCCTGAACTTCGTCCGGACCAACCGCTTTGAGGAGTACGACTACCAAAATGAGCAGTGGCAGCCTACAGGTACCTATAACTACAGCGCCGACGAGCAGGGCCTGTACTCGGATATCGTAGTGGACAAGACCGTCGAAACCGAAAACCTGCCCCGCAGCAAGGGCATCTCTGCCCTGAACATCGCCCTGCCCGACCACAACGAACGCCGGGGCGTGTACCTGGTGTCTGTACATTCCAAGGAGGAGGCGTACCTGGGCTCAACGAAGCTGGTATCGGTGTCGGATATTGGCCTCATTGCCAAGCAGGGGAAGGACGAGCTGTGGATTTTTGCCAATTCTATCAAAACCACCGAGCCACTGGCGGGTGTGGAGGTGACGCTGGTAAGCAGCAACAACCAGTCGGTCTATACCGTCGAGACCAACGGCGACGGCGTAGCTCACATAGAGAAGCTGAGCGAAAAAGCGCCCGGCTTTCAGATGGCACTCATTACCGCCCACACCAAAGACGACTTTAACTACCTCCTGCTGCAGGATACCCGCGTCGAGACCTCGCGCTTTGAGGTGGAAGGGGCAAGGGACAATCCTTCCGGTCTGCAGGCCTTTATCTACGGCGAGCGTGATATGTACCGTCCGGGCGAAACGCTGCACTTCAATACGGTAGTACGTACCCAGAACTGGCAAAGCGCCGACAACATTCCGCTGAAAATACGCCTGGTGACACCCAACGGCCGCGAGTACCGCAGCTGGCGCAAGAGTACCAATGCACAGGGCGCGGTGGAAACCACCGTACCGATGGATGCCGCCGCCCTCACCGGTACCTACACGCTGGAAGTGTACAACGCCAACGAGGTACTGCTGGCCTCGCAGTCGGTGAGTGTGGAGGAGTTCATGCCCGACCGCATCAAGGTGGACCTGAGCGGTGCCCGGAAAGAATACACCTCCGGCCAGACGGTCAGCCTCACCGCCACCGCCCTGAACCTCTTCGGTCCACCCGCCGCTAACCGAACCTACGAGATGGAGTCGCAGCTCAAGCGTAAAGGCTTTACAGCTCCCGCCTTCCCCGAGTTCAGCTTCGACATTCCCGCCGAAACCAGTTTTGAGCGCGAGCAGCGCCAGGGCGTCACCAACGCGCAGGGGCAGGCCACGGAGGCTTTTGTACTACCGCCCGGCTATAAGGACATAGGAGTACTGGAAGGGAAAATCTACGTCACGGTCTTTGATGAGAACGGCCGCGCCGTCAACCGCCTGCATCGCTACGAGGTAGTGACGCAACCGACATTTTACGGCATTCGCCTGGCCAATAGTTACGTGGGCGTGAATGCCCCGGCTCCGGTAGAGGTCATAGCCGTAGACAAAGCCGGACAGCTCAAAAAAGGAGCCAACGCCACCGTGGAGGTAGTGCGGCTCGAGTACCAGACCGTGGTCGAGAAGCAAAACGAGGAGCTACGCTATACTTCGCGCAAGCGGGAGAAGGTAGTATTCTCAAAATCACTAAACCTCAACTCCGGCCGCGAAACCTTCCGCTATGTACCTACCGTCTCCGGCGAGTACGAAGTACGGGTACGTCGGCCGGGGGCTGCCCACTATGCGGTGTCCAAGTTTTTCGCCTATGGCTACGGCTTTACCGAGTATTCTTCCTTTGAGGTGAGCAACGAGGGCCGGGTACTTATGGAGGTGGATAAGGAGAAGTACCGGGTGGGCGAAACGGCCAAGGTACTCTTCAAGACACCCTTTGACGGACGACTGCTGGTGACCGTGGAGCGCGACAAGGTACTGGAGCAGCATATTATTCAGACCCAGAAGAAAGCCGCTGAACTCACCATCAAGCTCTCCGACCAGTACCTGCCCAACGTGTACGTGACGGCTACGCTCATTCGTCCGCTCGATGCTTCGCAGCTTCCCCTTACGGTAGCGCACGGCTTTGCGCCCATTCAGGTAGAGGCCCCCGACCGGCACCTGGACGTACAGCTCACGGCGGTGGCGCAGTCCCGCTCCAAAATGACCCAGCGCATCCGCGTCCGGACCGAACCGAATACGCAGGTGACGCTGGCCGTGGTGGATGAGGGTATCTTACAAATCAAGAATTTTAGGACGCCCGACATCCATGGGTACTTTTATCAGAAACGGGCGCTGGAGGTTAACAGCCACGACCTGTACGCGTTCCTGTTCCCCGAGCTGAACTTCTCTGGTACGTCCAGCACCGGGGGCGACGGCTACGACCTCGAGCGACGCATCAATCCGCTGAGCAACGGCCGCACCCAGCTCGTCACGTTCTGGAGCGGCATCCTGACCACCAACAGCAGCGGCGAAGCCCAGTTTGACGTTAACATCCCCCAATTCAGTGGCGACCTGCGCGTGATGGCGGTGGCCTATAAGGGCAACGCCTTCGGCTCGGCCTCGACCAACATGAAAGTATCCGACCCGGTGGTCATCAGTGCGGGAGTCCCCCGCTTCCTGAGCCCCGGCGACGAGCTGGTACTTCCCGTCAATATCAGCAATACAACCACCAGCAACACCGCCGTTACCACTACCCTGGCACTGAGTGGTCCGCTGAGCGCGATAGAGCAGGCCAAAAGCACACTGCCCGTGCCCGCGGGTCAGGAGGTACGTACTACCTTCCGCATCAAGGCCGGTACAGCTATGGGTACGGGTAAGGTACTGGTGAAGGTCAATGCATTTGGTGAAACCTTTGTGCAGGAAACCGAGCTGACCATCCGGCCCGCTTCTCCCCTGCTCAAGACCAGCCAGTCGGGCGTCATAGCGGGCGGACAAGCGGGTACCATCGGACTCACCAACCCTTTTATACCCGGCACCGCCCGCAGTCAGGTGGTCCTGAGCCGCTCGCCGATGGTACAGACCAGCGGCAAAGCGCTGGCTACGCTACTGGGGTACCCCTATGGCTGCCTGGAGCAATCTATCTCCAGGGCCTTCCCCCAAATCTATTTTGCGGACCTGACCAAAGTTATGGCCAAAACGCCGGTATACCTGGTCAGCCGGGGCGAGAGCGACTTCAACCCGGTCACGAACGTACAGCAAGCCATCCGTCAGGCGGAGTCGCAGCAATTGTACAACGGCGGCTACGCCCTCTGGCCCGGCGCTACTGAGGCGGACTGGTGGGTAACGGCCTACGCCGTCCACTTCCTGGAAGAAGCCCGCCGCGCCGGATTTGAAATCAACGAAGCCAGTTTCAGCCGCGCCCTCGACTACCTCACCACCAAAACCGGTACCCCGGCTACTAAGGAAACACGTATAGAAACTGAAGACGGGAGTCAGGTACGTAAGGTGGTGGCCAGCCGCGAGAGCATCTACTCCCTGTACGTGCTGGCGCTCACGGGCCGCCCCAACCGCTCGGCCATGAACTACTACAAGCAGAACCCCGCTCTGCTGACCACCGATGCCTGCTACGTACTGGCCGGGGCCTTCCAGCTCACCGGCGACACCCGCAGCCAGGCTGCATTGGTACCTAGAAAATACACGGCTGAGGCCAACGGTATCGCTGCCACCAACGACAGCTACTCCTCACCCCTGCGCAACCTCGCACTGGTGCTGAATACCCTGCTCGAAACCGACCGTGACAACCTGCAGGTACCCCTACTGGCGCGGCAGCTCTCGCAGGCAGTGCAGTCAGCAGCGTTCCTCAATACGCAGGAGGCGGCTTTCGCAGTACTCGCTTTGGGTAAGGTGGCTAAAAAGACCGCCAACTCTACCGTCACGGCCACGGCACTGGCTAACGGAAAGCCCGTGGGTACATTTGATGGAAAGGAGCTATCACTGGAGAAAGGAATGGCCGGACAGAAGCTGACGGTCCGGACGCAGGGGCAGGGTGACCTGTACTGGTTTGCGCAGACGGAAGGCATCAGCGCTACGGGTACCTACACCGAGGAGGACCAGGGTCTGCGGGTACGCCGCCAGTACCTGACGCGCGACGGTCGCCCAGCGGGTACCCTCCGTCAGAACGACCTCCTGGTGGTGAAGCTGAGCGTGGTAAGTACAACAGGGCTACCCATTGAAAACGTAGTGGTAACGGATCTGCTACCGGCGGCCTTTGAAGTAGAAAACCCACGCCTGACCGAGCCCCGCGACATGCCCTGGATAAAGAACGCTGCTCTACCCGACTACTTCGACATCCGCGACGACCGCATCCACTACTTCACCACCGCCACCGAGCGCGAGCAGCACTTCTACTATCAGGTACGGGTGGTATCGAAAGGTAACTTTGCGGTAGGCCCCGCCTCCGCCGACGCCATGTACCTCGGCCAGTACCGCAGCTATTCGGGAGGTCGGAAGGTGATGGTGGAGTAGTTTTTATTCGCGGCTGCGCGCCCCGGTTGCAAACGCTAGGTGATACCACCCCGATTACAAATTGGGGTGAGCGATGAGCGGGAGTGAGTTGTATGTAAATACGTATTATTCTTTTAACCTTCATTTTTAACAATGTTGATCGACAAAGAAGATTCTGAATATTTAAGAAGCGAAGGTTTGATTGTTGATGGATATTTTGGAGGCCTTATCATTGGAAATAGCCATGAAATAGGAGGCATTCCAATACTATCACATGCAGAAGGTGAATCTTACGAGCTAGTAGCAGAAATGGAAGGCTTCGAGTTCTTGATGAATGTAGTTGCTTCTTCTAAATACCACGAAAGGATTACAGAGATCAACAACGAATTAGCTGAGATCAAAGCTAACATCTCAATCGAAATGCTGTGGAACAACTTAGGAGAACAATATCCTGAATTAAAGATTGTGAATACTCTCATTGAAGACAAGACTACAATTTTCAAATCAAAATTCGTCTTGATCCACGGCCAACAATTCATTGTGAATAAATATTCATCTCTAATGTACTACGAGGAGTTATACAAAATGAACCATAGGTGTAAGTCACAGCTGCCAATGATGCTAGGCTACTAATTACTAAGCAGTTGGAATATAACCCCGCTAACCCCGATTTGCAATCGGGGTTTCATCTACTAGCGTTTGCAACGCTAGTAGATGAAACATCCTATAACAACTCCATATCCAACAGGCCCTTCAGTCCAGCATAGTTTCGGGAGGAGCTAAATAGATAATGCTCCGGCTCCTCTACGAGCAGATTACGCACCGGATTCTGGTGAATGTAGTGCAGCTTTTCCAGCAGAAAGGCCTGCGAGCTACATTCCTTAGCCTGGTTTCCATCCTGCCAGAACTTATACTCCTTCACATTCGACTGGTACTTTCCGGCGTAGGCAAAGCGTTGGAGCATCCAGTCGCGGCGGCTTTCCGGCTCTTCCTGAATCGCTTTTACCAACTGCTTGGACGTATGTTTTTTCATATCCCGCAGAATATCTGAAAGGTTGTACCCATCGTCTGCGGTAGCTAATAGGTGCAGGTGGTTGGACATAAGGCACCATCCAAATAGTTGTAACCCTTTCTGCTGCTGGCAGTAGCGTAGTGAATCAACTATAATGTGCCGGTACGTGGGACGGCTGAATACATCCACCCAGTCCACTACCGTCATGGTGAGGAAATAGGTACCTCCGGGATTATGAATGAAGTACTGGCTGCTGGGCATAAAGCGTTTTTTGTTGGACGTCGTATTAAAGCGTTGTAAACGCTAATAAAGGCAACCCCCGATTGCAAATCGGGAATAGCCAGCACAATCCTCGTCAGCCTTACTTCTTCATAGGCTCATACGACATCCAATCTACTTCCAATGGGTAGCGGTCGCGCGGCTTTTCGAGCGACTGGGGGTTCGTCTCGACCGACCAGTTGTTTGTATGCCAGAAGTTCATCCGGTAGCGCGAGGCATGCTGCGGAATTCCCAGAGATGATCCCTGATAATCCCAGAGTACGATTTTGTCGCCCGTGGTCGGGTGGAGCATCCACCAGCGGATGCGGTCGGGGTACCAGTCGAAGCCGTAGGTATAGAAGCGGGCCGAGGCGTCGTAGTCCGGGAGGGCGGTAATGCGTTCGGGCTGGTTCTGGCGTCCGGTCAGCGGGGTAGACTGCCCACTGTGGGTCACCCTATGGATGGTGTTGTAGATGGTACCTTCGGCCAGGTTGATCGTACGCCCAATCCGCACCAAGGAATCGGTCGGGCCCGTCCAGGTACCTACGTAGATAATCTTGGGATCGGCCAGGAGCCATTCAATATCAATTTCGCTCAATCCGGGAATACTGTCGACGTGGTAGGTAAAGTACCCCACCACCGCCCCGACGTTGGGTTGGGTCTGGTGGACATCCGGAATTTTGAGTCGGGCAGAGTAAGTACCAAAATGGGTGAAGTCTTTAGAAATAATCTCCGGCCCCTTCCCCGCGCCCGCTGGCTCGTCGGGATCAAGCTGAAACAAGAGTACCTTCGTAGTTGGCTCCGACGGCGCGGGTACCCCAGACTTCCATTTAAAATCAGCCTTAGTTCCGGTGGAACCATACCTGAAATTTTGGAGCGATGATTTACTGAAATCTTCCTTGAAAGCAGCGTGGTACTTTTTAGGCTGGGCGTTAGCCGTCAGGCCGACTATCCAAATGAGAGTGATCAATAGTAGTCTTTTCATGTTGCTTTGTTTGGACACGATGAAATGGGAGCGTTTGCAAAATACGAAAAGGACGCCACGTTTTAGAAGTAAGCTCCTGGTATAGTTAACGGAAAATACGTTGAATCAACTTCTATAAATAATCTTACTCAAAGCAACTCCCCCTTTCTGTAATTGGCTGAACTGGTTTCTTTTTATAGCCTCTACTCTTAAAGTTTGTTAATTAGATGCATGCCCAACATTTGCAGAGAAGAATGTTTATACCTTGCTGAAAACCACACCAAAACGACCTTCGGCATGTACCATTTATCTAGCTATTTTAGCCGGCTCACTGCATCTTTATGTTGGGCAATTATTTTGTTCCTGGCAGCCTGCGACCAGTCTCCAGAGTACCTTACCATCAAAGGGAACCTGCCTAAACTGCCTGATGGGAAAATGATATTAAAGACACGCTACCCGGAAGTAGTAATAGACTCTACCCAGATCAGGGACGGCATTTTTGAGTTTAAGGTATCTGCAAAAGACTATCCTGAGCCCATCCTGGTTTCGCTCTACTACATCAGTCCTGAGGGAGAGCGAAAAGCTTTCATGTTACGAACCGGCTTCAAAGGCAAGGCAGGTTTTGGTGGAATAGCTGGTGCAGATGTTTTCATGCTGGAAGATGGAATTGAAATCAATGGCCCGCTTTTGGAAACGAGAGATTCATCTATACCCATTTTGCATACTGAAACACCCATTCGGACCGGAAAACAGAACCGGGTCTGGTACTCAGACACCATCGGCTTTGAAAAACTTACCAGTATACCGGCCTTACAGAAACAGATTAGCCTGCATCCCTACTCGTATCACTATCTTTATAGTCTGGAAAGACGGATGCGTCATATAAGCAAGAATAGTTTTTACGCGCTTTTTAGCCGTTTCGAGCCTGCAGTAAGAAACGGCCCAACCGGTAAGGCCATGCAGGAGTACATAGAAAACCGCGACCAAATTAAGCTTACCAGCCAAATCACTCTTCCCGATTCGAATGGTACTCAACAACCTATCCTGCAAAACAGCCCCCAACTGACGATGATAAATCTCTGGGCATCGTGGTGTGGTCCCTGCCGGGCCGAAATCCCAGCGTTGAAGCGATTACACGAAAAATTCTCTGGCAATTCATCTTTTCAAATAGTATCAATTTCAGTCGACTACGAAAAAGAGCCCTGGATACAAGCCATTCAAAAAGAGAAAATGCCATGGGAACAACTAATGATTAATTCTGAAATCAGTACTTATGCCAAAGAATTGTTTGGCTATAATAAATATATCCCTTTAACACTCTTTGTCGACCGAGAAGGAAATATAATTCGAAAGTTTTCAGGATTTGATAAGGAAAATGAAAAGGCTTTTGAAGAGCTAATAGCCCGACATATCGCAACACCTATTTCCACAAAACCCTGAGCTGAATTTTAATCCACATCCGGTAGCCTATTAACCCTAGCGTAGGCAAAGCACTCAAATGGCCAATCGCGGCGCGGCGGCTTTCCGGCTCTTCCTGAATGGCCTCTACCAGCTGCTTCGACCTTAATTTTTAGGCTCTATAGTATAAGTACAAACCAATGCACTAATTACGAGGCGTCTAACTTAGCCTTACCGTACATAATCCTTGTGCTCCGTCTGACAAAAACCCTTTTATGTAACATCCCTGTTTCCGTTTCTTTGACTAGTACCTAACCTTTCACACCACACTCCTCCCCGGTTAGAAGAACCGAATCAAGGCAGTGATGGTAAACCAAAGCACCTTAGTTAGACAAAGAAAGCGCCATGAAAAAAACACTCATCCTATTCATCCTTCTTTCTATCACGAGATATGGCTGGTCACAAGACCAGGCCGAGACCTTTGTACTCCCTAAACCATCGGGAAAATATCAGGTAGGGCGCTACGGCACCAGTCTGAAAGACCCTTCGCGTCAGAACCGGGCAATCCCCTTGTTTATCTACTACCCTACTACATCTGTCAAGACCACCAGCTTTATTATTCCTACTGACGAATGGCGGCAGCAGTACCTGCCCGTGTTACAGAAGAAGCTGGGTAATGAAGCAGGCAAAGCGGTTGCTTATGGGAAAGCTTATTTCACCGAAGGCTTCCGTCTGACCGGGAATGAGAAGTACCCTCTAATCCTGTTTGCCCCCGGCATGGGCTGGTCCACGCTTGAGTATAGCTATATCATACAGGAACTGGTAAGTGCCGGGTATATGGTAGCCGCTCTCAACTCCTCGCCCCTGGCTCCTGTTCTGCAGGCCTCCGATGGTACGTTTATTGCCGCCGATAAGCCCAAAGACAGCTATCAGTTGATAGCCGACGATATGTCATTCGTGTTGCGCCAGATCAAAACCGGAAGCGCTCCTTTACAAAACGTAACCAAGTATATAGATCCGGAAAGGATTGCGCTGGCTGGACACTCGCTCGGTGGCGCCGCCGCCCTACTGGCTTCAGATATGAATCCAGGAATCAAAGCTGCAGTGAATATGGATGGAGATGTAATGGATGCCAGCCAAAAGGCAGCTCCACGAGGCTCTGTTTTGTTCTTAAACCAGATCCCTGCTGCATTTGAAAAGAAGTCTTTCACCGAAATGCAGGCAGATCCTGACCTGGGATGGCGGTATCAACAAATGACTAAGACAACGGCCAATGCTTCGCAGGGTAAGTATGTAGCGATTGCGGGCATGTACCACTCCAATTTCCAGGATTACGCGCTACTTCCCACGACTATGATTCCGGAGAATATCCGTAAAACCAGACTAGGACCCATTGATGGAAGCAAGTGCCTCCAGCTTATCACTAAGACGCTCATCTCTTACTTCGATGAGGCTCTGAACGGTAAAAAAGCAGAGCAGATAGCCTTTGAAAAGGAAAACCCAGACCTGCGGGTGATTAATCTTAAATAAGAAAAAGCGCTAAGGTAGAACGGGCGGCGTTGGCGGCGCGGCGAACGTCGCGTGGCCGCAACCTTTTCACATGTTCACTCATTGGTGGCAACGCTAAAATAAAATCATGAAAGTACTTCACTTTAGTAGATTACTTTACGGTCTAATCTTACTGTTAGGCACAGTAGGTATCTATTTAATCCTATCATACGATAGATTTTTTGAGGTACAATCCATCGCTGCTATAGTAAGTCTTCTTCTACTATTCATCATCTTCAAGTACTTCAATCCAATAAGTATAGCAAATAGAATTTTAAAAACAGTACTTATTGGTGCAGGGCTCTTTTACTCTGTAATGATCATTGGTTCTAGGCTTGTATACTTCATAAATATACAAAGTAATAGAAATGAGATTAGCTCAGAGTCTTCTGTAAACTTTGAGAAGGAGAGCTTTCTTGCAAGTTTAGAAAAGGCGAAAAAAGAAGATAAACTAATATTTTTAGATATATATACCGGTTGGTGTGGCCCTTGTTTACGTTTCAGCAAAACTGTTTTGAGAGATCAAGAAGTTATACAAATCTTAAATAGTAAGTTTATAAACCTGAAATATGACGGGGAAGTCGGGGAAGGTATTGAGATAAGCAAAAAATATGGTCAGGGTCAGTATCCGGTCCTTTTGATTTTAGATAGTGCTGGAAATATAAAAGAAGATATTTTTAAAACGACTTTACCTGATAAAAATATGATGATGAATGTATTAGCGAAGTACAAGTAGTATCGTTATAGATTAATAAATCCATTTATAAAGAACTTTGTTATCTACCTCTCCCCAATTTACAAGCAGTAGTACTAATTGACAAGAGGCTCCCTCTAAACGGCAGGCCTGCAACGACCACAGTCAAATAACCAATCGAAAATTGAAGAAAGCCCTCATTCTGGCATCGGCTTATACAGGAGCTATGCTGCTCGTCTCTTTTTTGCTCAATACTTTTCTCAATGGAAGTGTCTGGAATGGGATGGTCGTGAGCCAATCGGCCCTGAACGTAGAGTACTGCGAGTACAACAACGAACACCGGTTTTTTCATCAAAACATCAATACGTACTCCAACCTTGCCTACTTCTTCTTTGGGGTTTTTATCTGCGAAATAGCTCGGCGAGATTTCAGAAATCAATCAAATACGCATCTGAATTGGCTGCAACGATTTCCAATGTTGTCGTTTTTGATGGGGGCAAGTTTCATTTATTTGAGTATTGGCTCCGCATTTTTTCATGCTTCCCTAACCTGGATGGGGCAACGAGTCGATATGAACGGTACCTACAGCATCAGTATTTCTTTGCTGTTCATTGCGTTATACCATGTTTTTCATTCAGACAATTGGTCTGATACCGTAAAGAAAGCCACCCTTGTCGCAGCGCTGCTCATCATTATTTCTTTTTATGAAATTCATCTCCTGGTTCCAAGTAGTATTCTGTTGCCCGTTCTGATCCTTTTGATCTGGATTCTCACCGCCATCAATTATTTTCAGTTTCCAAAAGAGCGTTCTGTCGTTCTGGGACTCCTTGGCCTTTTTCTGATTGTTGTAGCGCTAAAAATCAGGGGACTGGATGTGCAAAAAGTTGGTTGCGATCCTCATTCGGTCTTTCAGGGGCATTCGTTATGGCATGTATTGACGGCGGCAAGTAGTTTTTGTAGCTATGCATTTTTTAGATTTTCGGCTAAAAATACGGTGGCTAATCCCGCTTACCCCAGCCGGTCCGTTGGGACGTGATTACCTGTTGTCTGCGAATCGCATCACAAACGAGGTGAGGAAACGGCTGAGGCCGTGCTACTTAGAAATCAGGAGCAACCAGGTTAGAAATTTCATAAGCCAAACCACTGCATCTCCATACGCTTTCAGATACCAGTTGCGGTGTCCTGAAGGTCGTTTTCTATTTCGATCAATTCGGCTAGACTTTGCATTTCTTTTTTAATGCCTTTTCGGATCTGCACGAAGAGGAATACCGCCATGATCACAAACGAGCCATGCATCAGCAGCATCCAGTTGAAAGGGATGTACTGGCTGAACTCGGGCGTCAGCAAATAAAAGCCGAGGATATAAAGAGCCACGATAGACAGGGTGATCGGTCCGTGAATCCGCTTGCGGAAGCTGTAGTACCCGACTGCCTCGTGGGTGGCCTGGAGCGTAGTGGTACCTAGCTGTATCTTTTGGGATTTGAAAATGCTCCACACCTCTATCCCGATGCGTAGCAACAGCCCACCCAGCATACAGGCTACCCCTACCCGGCTAAGTACCTCCCGAACCGGAGCAAGCCAGTAAAAGAAGGCGCCGACCCCAATCAGGCTGATGGTTAAGACCAAAATATTCCCGAGCTGGAAGTACTGCGAACTTCGCTGTCGTTGTCGGGCCCGTCCTACCAGCTGACTACTATCGGCAGGGGTTGTTTGTAGCTGCGTCCTTGCTTTTTTCCACTGATTTGAAAGCTCGTCCATAGTAGTATGTATTAGAGTAATTTTCTGAGTTTGTTTTTGATCCGGTAAATCCTTACCCGCAGGTTCACCGCGTTGATACCCACTACCCTGGATATTTCTTCGTAATCCAGTTCGTCCAGTACCATCATGATGATCAGCCGTTCCAGCTCGGGTAGCTTGCCGATGGCCTGGTACAAAGGCTGGTACTCCCGTTCGCCCTCCTCCAACCATTCAAACTGGTCTGACAAGGCTACAGCCTCCTGCGCTACTTTCTCCTTCCTGCGGGTAGTACGGATGTACATCAGGCATGTGTTGACGGTGATGCGGTAGATCCAGGTCTTGGGAGAGGCTTCACTCCGAAACTGCGGCAGCGCCCGCCAGACATTAATGAATATCTCCTGTGCGAGGTCCTTGGCCTGGTCCCGGTCCCCCTGCACGTAGCCCAGGCACACTTGGAGTACCATAGGGCGGTACTGCTGGTACAGCGACTCAAAGAGCGGTAACTGGGCGGGAGAACTACTCATTTTTCAGAAAGGCGTCTATTTTTCCGTATAACCAGTCGGGCTGATCAAACATGATAAAGTGCCTGCTGGCGGGAGCGATATGGATGGTTTTGGCTGGTAGCCCGGCGTACTGCTTCTGAAAGTTTTCCAGGACTACCTTCTCATCCGGAAACGAAGCACCCAGGATCAGCACTTTGGCCTTTACACTGGGAAGTACTTCCCGCAGGTCCAGTTTGAGGAGGTCGGTGTACCCATACACGTAGGTGGGTCGATGGGCTTCCAGAGTCCACCGGGCGAGGGTGTCGGCCATGGCCTTATTACTGGTCATGTTGGCAGCCATGCCTGCGGCCATCTGGGCAAACTGCGCATCGGGCATCTCCAGCATCTGCTTGTTGTACGAGTTTTCGTAGGAGATCTGTGAGGCCGGTACGCCGGGCATCATGAGCGCCCGCATGCAGGGAATGGCATCCACCAGTACCAGTTTGGTAACGCGGTCGGGCAGAGCGGCGGCTATGTCTACCGCCAGGTTACCTCCCATACTGTGCCCAATCAGGGTCAGATTGTCTAATTTTTCCTGTTTAATGTAGTCCAGCAGCTCCTGCCGGAGGCGGGGGTACCAGGGCGTTTCAACGGGAGGTATGCCGTTGAAGCCGGCGTAGGAAACCACGTGGCTCTCCACCCTGGGGAGGTGGCGGATAGTTTCATTCCAGACGGAGCCCGGAGATGTAAAACCGGGCAGAAAAAGAACAGCAGTACCTTTGCCTTTCTTCACCACCCGAATAGCCTGGGGCTGTGCGAAGGCCAGGGCGGCCATTAGTAGCAAAGCGATAGTACATGTGATAGTCCTCATCATTTGTTTTTTTATCGCTTGGATGCGGGTACCGGAAAAATGTTACACAGGCCCTGACTTTTTTTCTATCACCCAAAACTATACAGAAAAGGAGCCTTGTTGGCGGCACCGGAGTACTGCTTTTCGTGGCGCTGCAACACGCCGAGGCTCAGCATTTTCCGCTGGAAGGTACCCCTATGGAGCTTTTCGCCCAGGATGGCCTCGTACACATGCTGCAGCTCCTTCATGGTAAAGCGGGCCGGGAGCAGATTGCCTCCTACCAGTTTCCGGTTAATATTTTCCCGCAGGGTTTCCAGGGCTTTTTGCACAATCTGCGCGTGGTCGAGCATTAGCGGGGGCAGCTGGTCTACATCGTACCACCCGCAGGAGTCTGACAGGTCGTCGGGTGTAGGTATTACTTCCGCATAATTAATCAGAGCATAGTAGGCTACTGATATAAATCGGTCCAGTAACCACGACAGGTCTTCGTCGGGTACCTTATTGGCCTGGATAATCTGCTTCATGACCTCGGGCTTGTAGCGTGCTACATCACCAAATGTATAAAATTGCTCGAGAAAGATCTGGTCCAGCCCCGTCCGCTCCTTCAGCCCCCGTTGTACAGCATCGTTCAGATTCTCATTCGTACGGACAAATCCTCCGGGCAAAGCAAACAGGCCGGTGTTGTGATATTCCAGTATCAGTATTTTCAGTTTCTCTCCCGAAAAACCAAAAATTACCGAGTCGTAGGCTATGTGATGTAGGTAATCGTCTCCCTGCATAGGTTATGTAGTAGCTCCGGATTGCTATCTGATTTGATAATTTTTCAAAACTAAATAGGATTATTTTAAAGAACTAATTATTATTGTCGCAAAATGCGACAATAATAATTCTAAATCATTTTATGAAGCAGATCCTTTATACAGTAGCTCTTGCGTTGGGAGTATCTCTGGCTAGTCAGGCCCAGAACACCAATGCTTTTGCAGTACAAACCAAGATCGAACCCGGCATTATCGAGGGTGACTACGATACCAAGACCGGTATCCAGACCTACTTTGGCGTTCCCTTTGCCAAACCACCCGTTGGAAACCTGCGCTGGAAAGCCCCCCAGCCGGTTGATAAGTGGACGGGCGTAAAAGAAACTCGTAAGTTTGGCCCACGCCCCATGCAGAAGCTGGTATTCGGGGATATGAACTCCCGCTCCAACGGTGTCAGCGAAGACTGCCTGTACCTGAATGTGTGGACGCCGGCTAAGCGTGCTACTAAGGACCTTCCCGTTCTGGTGTATTTCTATGGTGGTGGCAACGTAGCCGGCGACGGCTCGGAGCCCCGCTACGACGGTGAGGCCATGGCAAAAAAAGGCATTGTAGTAGTTACCTGCAACTACCGCCTCAATATCTTCGGCAACTTTGCCCATCCTGAATTATCGGCTGAGGCTCCCTACAAAGCATCCGGCAATTACGGCTACCTCGACCAGGTGGCGGCCCTGCAGTGGGTACAGAAGAACATCGCGCAGTTTGGTGGTGATCCTAAAAAAGTAACTATCGCGGGCGAGTCGGCCGGCTCTATATCGGTAAGCTACCAAATGGCGTCTCCTCTATCGAAAGGCCTGATAGCCGGAGCCATTGGCGAAAGTGGAGCGGGTATCAGCCCTACGATGGCCCCGGTACCCCTGGCCGAAGCCGAGAAGCAGGGAGCTGAATTTGCAAAGAATGCAGGCGCACCTACCCTGAAGCAGTTGCGGGCGCTGTCGTCACGCGACCTGTACGAGATGTACGACGAGTCGAAGCGTTTTGGTTTTCCGGTAGTACTGGATGGCTACTTTCTGCCCAAGTACCTGCCCCAGATCTTTGCCGCCCGTGAGCAGGCCCAGGTACCCTTGCTACTAGGCTGGAACTCAGCCGAAATTCCGGCCGGTGCCTTTATGTACGGTAAGCCCAATATCCCCGAGAACTTTATTGAGCGCGTGAAGGCCGAGTACCCCGATACCCACCAGGAAGTACTGAAACTTTACCCCCATGGTAACGAGAAAGAAGTGGAACTATCGGCTACGGCCCTGGCCTCTGACCGCTTCATCTCCTACTCGACCTGGAAATGGTTTGACCTGCACCGTAATAACTCTAATCAGCCGGTATACCGCTACCTGTACAGCAAGCTGCGCCCACCATTGGTAGACAATACCCTGACTCCGGGTCTGGCGGGAGGTACTTTGAAGAAAACTTCAACTACCCCTGAGCCTCCCAAGGCCGTGGGTGCGCCACACGCCTGCGAAATCGAGTACTGCATGGGTAACCTCCACCTGATCAAAGAGTACGCCTGGACCGAAGAGGACTACAAAGTATCAGAAACTATGTCGGAGTACTTTGCTAACTTCATCAAAACCGGAAATCCCAACGGAGCTAAGCTACCTACCTGGGAGGCGGCCAAAGCGGGTGATGCTACCCCACCGGTTATGATCATCGACACCGTATCGCGTACCGAAAAAGCAAAAGACGATGCTCGTTACGATTTCCTGGATAAGGCATACAAGAATAAATAAGAGGAGTACCCTGTAAGTAACAGAACATGACAACGAGAAGAGATTTTATAAAAAGCACAGGCTTACTAGCGGCAGCCACTTTTTCACCCTTAGAAAATTGGATGGATCGTTTGAAGAAAGAGGATAAACTGGGCATTCAGCTTTTCTCCATTCCCAAAATGCTCTCCGAAGATTTCGTGGGTGGAATTAAGATGCTTTCGGACCTGGGTTATAAGGAAATTGAAATGTTTGGTCCCTTTCCGTTCAGTGCGGAGAAGGCAAAAAAAGGATGGGAAGGTGCCGCTAAGATGTTAGGTTTTAGCGGAAGCGGGTACTTTGGCCGGGATGTGAAGGAAGTCAAGAAGATCCTGGCTGACCACGGCCTCAAAACCACCGGTACCCACACCGACCTGGATACGCTGCTACAAAACATGGGGCCGCTGGCCGAAGCCGCCAACCTACTAGGCCAGAAGTATGTGACGCTCCCCGCCATACCCGACGATAAGCGACGGACGCTGGATGACTACCGGAAGATGGCCGACACCTTCAACACCATTGGTGCCAGTGCCAAAAAGCACGGCGTGCGGTTTGGCTACCACAACCACGGCTACGGATTCACAGCCATTGATGGTAAGGTACCGTTTGAAGTACTGGTGGACAACACCGACCCTAACCTGGTTTTCCTGGAGATGGATATTTTCTGGACCACCGCCGCGGGAGCTGATCCAATCAACTACCTCAACAAGTACTCCAACCGGTACAAGATGCTGCACCTCAAGGATATGAAGGAGAAGAAGACATTTAGCGGCGACGGAAACGATGCTTCTCAATGGTTCCCGCTCTTTTCTGTTATGACCTCCGCCGGTGAGGGCGTCATGGATCTGGAAGGGATTGTCTCTACCGCTAAGAAGATAGGTGTAGAACACTACTACGTGGAGCAGGATCTGGTGGCTGCCCCAAAAGAGGCGCTGGGCAAAAGCGCCACCTACCTGAAAGGCAAAATCTAATTAGTATAGTTTCCTTATTGCAGGCCACCCGACTATGAGTCGGGTGGCTTTTTTTATACTACTCCCTATCCCCCAGCGGTTACTATTAATAGACCGGTACAACATAAGGTACCCGGTGGAAGTTTTAGTATTATATACTACCTACCTAGAGTACCTGCGGAAAGTAAAGCCTGCTATAATCTGAAACAATATCCCCTAACAAGCCTTTCCTATTAAAACCACTCACTATTAGCCTTTTATATTCCAGAAACCGAAATCCTAGATACCTGCATGGAAGAAAACGAAAAACTGCAACTGACCGAGGACGAGAAGAAACTGTTTGAGGACCTCATGCCGGAAGACTTGGACGAAATCCTCGATACGGGTGTAAACCGGCGTCACTTCCTGAAATTACTGACCCTAACCGGCGGAGGAATCCTGGCTTACCAGGCGGCCGCGGCCGAGCAGGTACTGACCCGACCGCTCAACGCACCACCGGCTGAATTACTACCGGCTAGTATTGAAAATGGGGTTGATGTCTCATTTAAGGTTAATGGAGCAGCTAAAAAGCTGACGGTAGACTCCCGGATGACGCTGCTGGATACCCTGCGCGAACGGCTGGAACTTACCGGCTCCAAAAAAGGCTGTGACCACGGGCAGTGCGGCGCGTGTACGGTACTGGTGGATGGTCGCCGGGTGTTGTCATGCCTTACGCTGGCCGCCAGTTGTGAAGGCCGGTCGGTCAAAACCATTGAGGGGCTGGCCCAGGGCAATGAACTGCATCCGGTACAGGCAGCATTCATCAAAAACGATGGTTTTCAGTGTGGGTTCTGTACGCCCGGGCAAATCTGCTCGGCGGTAGCCGTACTGGAAGAGGCCAAAAGAGGCGAAGCCAGCTACGTGACCGAAAACGTCCGCAAAATATCCGGAGCCATTCCTCTCTCAGATGAGGAGATACGGGAGCGAATGTCGGGCAACCTGTGTCGCTGCGGCGCTTACCCCAATATTGTAGCGGCAATCCGCGAAGTATACAGCGGGAAACCCGTAGAGCCAACCTGGAAATTTGTAGGGTAAGTACCAGGATCGCACTATTGTCCTCCTGAGCGAAGTCGAAGGATAAGCAACTCATCCGCACTACTGTCACCCTGAGCAAAGTCGAAGGGCCAACTGCTCCACTTAGAATACATAGCAGGACTTTTTCCAACTGACCCGTAGCATCAAAACTACTTGCAGAATCTCATGAGACCATTTAAATATACAAATGCTAAAGACGTTCCCAGCGCCACCCGGCTCCTGACGGCCAATCCGGGAGGGCGGTTTTTGGCGGGCGGTACCAATCTGCTGGACCTGATGAAGGAAGATGTGGAGCGGCCCAATGAGTTAATTGATATTTCCCGCTTAGGCCTTGACCAGATTAAAACCATAGCGACCGGCCCCCACAAAGGCGGGCTGTCCATCGGGGGATTGGGCAAGAATACCGATGCGGCCAATCATGCGTTGGTACGCCAGCACTACCCGCTGCTTACGCAGGCTATACTGGCGGGGGCTTCCGGGCAAATCCGGAATATGGCGACCAACGGAGGCAACCTGTTGCAACGCACCCGCTGTCCGTATTTCTATGAAGTATCCATGCCCTGCAACAAACGCGAGCCCGGCACTGGCTGCGGTGCGCTGGAAGGTATCAACCGGCTGCATGCCATCTTTGGCTGGTCTGATAAATGCATCGCCGTGTACCCTTCGGATATGTCAGTGGCACTGGCCGCGCTGGACGCGGTGGTAAGGGTCCGGGATGCCGCCGGTCAGGAACGAACCATTCCTTTTGGCGACTTCCACCGCCTACCAGGCGATACCCCCGAAAAAGACACCAATCTTAATCATGGTGAACTGATTACGGCCATCGAACTACCTAAGAACAACTTTGCCGAAAAGTCCTACTACCTCAAAGTCCGGGACCGGGCTTCGTATGCTTTTGCCCTGGTTTCGGTCGCGGCGGCCCTCGAGGTAAGTAACAACCGGATTGATCAGGCCCGGATTGCGATGGGAGGGGTGGCGCACAAGCCCTGGCGGGCCCTACAGGCAGAACAGATGTTAGTGGGAAAAGAACCTACGGAAGCTAACTTCAGGCTGGCCGCCGAAGCCGCGATGGCGGACGCAAAGCCTCTTGAGCATAACAAGTACAAAGTGGAGCTGGGCCGACGAAGCATTGTGCGGGCTCTTCAAGTAGCCATGGACGGAAAAAGGTCCTGATTTTTAAAAGCCCTTAATTGTATGGAAGAGAAAAATAAAATGGTCGGTATGCCCGTCAGTCGCATCGATGGGATTCTAAAGGTTACCGGCAAGGCTGACTATTCCGTGGACCACCCGGTGACGAATGTCGCCCACGCCATGATTTTCAAAAGCACGATTGCCGCCGGAAAGATTCGGGACATTGACACCGCCGCGGCCGAGAAAGCGCCCGGCGTACTAGCCGTCATTACTCATAAGAACGCGCCTAAGCTGAACGAAAAAGGGGGTATCCGGGGCGGAGCCATGCTGCAAAGTCCGGTTATTGAATTTTATGGTCAACATATAGGTCTAGTGGTAGCCGAAACCTTTGAACAGGCCCGGCACGCCGCACGCCTGATCAAGGTGGACTATGAAGAGGCTTCACCCAGGACCCACTTTGAAAAACTATCCAAAGAAGCCGTAACACCCAAAGACAAAGAACGGGCGGATGTGAAGCGCGGGGATGTGAAAGCGGCACTTGCCAACGCCGAATACAAAGTGGAGGAGGTATACGAAACGCCCATGGAGCACCACCACCCCATGGAACCCCATGCCACCATCGCCGAATGGAAGGGAGACCACGTGACCTTGTATAACAGTGCCCAGATTGTATCCGGAGCGCAGAACGCCGCCGCGTCCACGCTTAACCTCAAACCGGAGCAGGTACGTATTGTATCGCCCTACCTCGGCGGTGGCTTTGGTTCAAAGGGGGGGCAATGGGCCAATCTGGTGCTGACGGCGGTAGCGGCCAAGATGGTGAACCGGCCGGTACAACTGGCCCTCACTCGCCATCAGATGTTCAATTCGGTTGGGTTGCGACAGCGTAACCATCAGAAGGTAAGTCTGGCTGCTACCAAAGACGGTAAACTAACGGCCCTGGCGCATGAAACCACCACCCACTGCGCCATTGACAATGAGTTTGTGGAACCCTGCGGCGATTGCTCCAAGGTCATGTACGAGGTACCCAACTCGCTCATCAGCTACCGGGTGGTACCCATGCATATCATCCTGCCTACCTACACGCGCGGGCCGGGAAAATCCACGGGAAGCTTTGCGCTGGAATCAGCGATGGACGAGCTGGCTTACAAGCTAAAAATGGATCCCATCGAGTTCCGCATCAAAAATGAGCCGGAGCGCGACCCCACCAGTGGCAAACCCTGGTCGTCACGGACTACGGTGCAATGCCTGCAAGAAGGTGCCAAAGCATTTGGCTGGGAGAAGCGCAAGCCCGAACCCCGCCAGAACCAGCAGGGCAACTACCTAATTGGCTACGGGGTGGCTTGCGGTACTTACCCGGCACACCAAAGGCCCAGCTCCGCGCTGGTAAAACTGGACCGAAAGGGCAATGAAGTGACCGCCACCGTTGAGCTGGCCGCAGCCGATCTCGGCACCGGTACCTACACCATCTTGGCCCAGACCGCCGCCGACGCCCTGGGTCTGCCTATGAATAGGATAACCGTCAAAATCGGTGATTCTGATTTACCGCCTGCCGCCGGTTCGGTGGGTTCGGTGGGAGCCACCAGCTACGCCAACGTAGTCAATGATGCCTGTATAAAAATCACAGATGAGCTGATGGCCAAATCGGGTAAGCAGTTTTTTACCAGACCGACAGCCGCCCAGTTGATGCTTTCTGAAAAAGTCACTGAGTTCCAGACACGGGCTGACTCAAAAGAACTGGAGGGTGCCGATGAGTACTCATCGCACAGCTTCAACGCTAACTTTGCGGAGGTACGGGTAGATATGTATACTGGCATGGTACGCGTGGACCGCTTCCTGGCCGTAACCGGAGCGGGCAAAATACTGAATCCTAAAACGGCCAATTCACAGGTGATTGGAGGCGTAGCCTGGGGCATAGGTATGGCCTTATCCGAAGAGTCAGTAGTTGACCCGCGCTGGGGCAACTTCGTCACCCGCTCCCTGGCCGATTATCACGTTCCTTCCAATCTAGACATAGGTACCATGGAAGCCATTTTTATCCGGGAGGAGGACAAACATTCAAATAGATTAGGCATAAAAGGATTGGGGGAAGTCGGCATCGTGGGCGTATCCGCGGCCGTTGCCAACGCCGTATTCAATGCCACCGGTAAACGAATTAGGGAACTCCCCATCACACCAGACAAACTCATATAAACATCAGATTCCCTTCTGGTAGTACTATTCCATTTCAAATTCCAGGTACCGTGGTATCTGGAATTTGTTTTTGCCTTCGTTTGTAAAGGCGAACAGGTACTTTCTTCGTCTGTGTTATTGCTAAGGTGTCCGGTCACTACATACAAGATGTTTGGTAAGGGTAGTTACGGATGCTGTTTTTGCTTTTAGATACATAAAGAAAGGCTTTGCTTTCAATAGTATAAACCCATGTTAAGATTCTCACGTACTATTTTGGGGGTTGCTTCGGTCGGCGCTCTGTCCGTAGCTTCGCTGTTTATGGCCGGCAACTCCGACTTCCGGAAGGTAGTTACTACTCAGCCAGATTCCCTCATACTCGGCGACTTCGTTGAGTCAGATTTCCCTTTTATCTCTACCTCTATTGATGGCCGCAAGCTGGGATCGGGCTTCCCGAAGGAAAATGAGGCCGCCCGGACGCTTGCCATCCGGCTCAGCGACAGCGCCTACGTGGCCTTTGATACGGATCTGCTCCGGTGGTCGGTGGCCTGGACGCGTCAGTTCATGCCCATGCACCTGATGGCGCAGGTATCGTACAGCGATTTCTTCAACAAGAGCAATAAGCTGGCGACCATTGGCGGAGTACCTCAGCTGGCGACCGGAAGCTACGCAGGTTGGGTTGCTCTGAAAGGCAATCCGGCAACCTTTGAGGTAGGTGCTCCCAAACGAGACTGGATGCCGCTACCGGCCGAGGAGGCCCGGTGGAATGGCATATACACCTACGGCGATAAGGTAGTACTAAACTACACCGTCGGACAGACACCGGTGATGGAGCTACCCGGAAGTACCTCATTCAGCGGACAGACCGCCTTTACCCGTACTTTCAGAATAGGGCCTTCGGCCGATGTACTGGGACTCGTACTGGCGGAAGTACCCAATGCTAAGAAAGTAGAGCAGAATGCGCGCTTTGCTTACATCTACCAGGGCGCTAATCAGGATACCGTTACGGCCATAGGGCTGGCCGGTAAGGGTACTAAGCTGATGACACCCAGCGTATCGGACAAGGGCCACCTGAAAGTAAGAGTGGCGCCTTCCAGTCAGAGTACGGAAGCTACTTTACTGATTTGGAAAGGCCCGGTCCGCTTGATCAAGCAGTTTGAGAAAGCCGCCAAAGCTACCAAAATCACTCTCCCCGACGTACAGAAAGGTGGCCCTGCCTACTGGAAACAGGACGTAGTAACGCAGGGAGTAATAGCGCCGGATACGGCAGCCTTTGTTACCGATAAAGTCACCCTACCCCTACCCAACCCCTGGAAGCGGAACGTACGGGTGGCAGATGTATCCTTCTTCAAAGATGGACGGGCCGCGGTCATTACTTTCGAGGGCGACGTGTGGTTGATTGATGGCATTGACCGCAGCCTTCAGAATGTGAAGTGGCGGCGGTTTGCGTCCGGTATGCACGAGACGATGAGCATTGAGGTAGTGACTGATACAGTCTACGTGTTTGGACGGGAGGGTATCGTACGACTGCACGACCTGAACCGCGACGGCGTAGCCGACTACTACGAAAACTTCTCGAATGTAATGTCCCAGTCGCCGGAAGGCCGGGAGTGGGCGGGTGACCTGGTACACGCGCCGGATGGCAGCTTTTATGTAGCCAAGGGCGGTAGTCTGAGCAACGGCCCGGGTATGACACCACAAGTGGCCAAGGGATTCCGTCAGGGCTCGAAGCATAATGGCGTCATTCTACGGATTTCAGCCGATGGCCGGGAAGCCGAAGTGATCGCTACCGGCCTCAGGGGGCCGTACCTGGGTATTAATCCTGAAACCGGCGTCCTGACCGCCTCCGACCAGCAGGGCAACTTTGTACCCTCTACCCCCATTTACCTGATAAAGAAAGGTGACTACTACGGCGTAAGCCCTACTGCTCATGGGCAGGAGAATCCCGAGATTACCCCACCGCTTACCTGGATACCTCACCACATTGACCAGTCCAGTATCTCACAGGCCTGGGTGACCAGTAATAAGATGGGTCCCCTGAGCGGGAATCTGGTACACTACTCCTTTGGCCGTCCCGGTTTGTTTAGGGTATTGATAGATAGTACTTCGCAGGGAGTACAGGGAGGCGTTTCAATAATTCATGCCGACTACCCGGCTCCTACTTCAAAAGGTGCCACGAACCCGGTAGACGGGCAGCTCTATGCCGCCGGTTTCAACCTGTGGGGCTCCAATTCAAAAGGGCTGAGTGCGCTGCTAAGGCTACGCTACACGGGTAAGCCCAGCTATATGGTAAATGGCTTTGAGGTAGGAAAGCAGGGAATTGTACTAAGCTTCGATTCTGAACTTGACCCGGCTGTAGCTTCCAATCCTGATAATTTTAAGGTAAAAAGATACAACTATAAGCGGACGGAAGAATACGGCTCCGGGCATTATAAACTGGATGGCTCAACCGGCGAAGAAACCATGTACGTTTCGGCAGCTTACGTATCGCCTGACCGGAAGAAGGTACTGCTGCTAGTACCGGAGATGAAAGAGGTGATGCAGATGGAGGTTGACTACCAGTTAAAGGCGAAGGATGGCCATAAAGTTGACGACCAGTTTTGGTTTACCATTAATCATCTGGATGAACTGTCTCCCGCGAAGTATGGGTTCGAAAAAGTAGATTACAATCTATTGACGGCTCTTAGAGAACCAGCGACCGAAAAGGCCAAAGAAGTAGCCTCCGTTGAAAAAGGAAGGCAGGTATTTCAGAAAACAGCCTGTGCGGGTTGCCACTCGGAAGGTACCCGTACCAAAGGTATGTACGGTCCTCCTTTCCAAAACCTCTACGGTGCCAAACGTCCGCTGGAAGATGGTACCACGGTCGTAGCCGATGATAATTACATCAGGGAATCTATCCTGAACCCCTCGGCCAAAATCGTAAAGGGATACAACCCGGAGATGCCTTCCTTCCAGGGTATCCTGTCTGATACCGATATTGATTCCTTTATTCTGTTTGTGAAGTCACTGGAGAAGAAATAAGGAACGGTCGGGAAACTAATTTACTTTGGTTATGAATAAAGTACTTGCTCTTCTACTCAGCCTTACGGCCTTAGGAGCCATAGCGCAGCCTAAGCAGCTATGCGTCACGGTAGATGACTTACCTACGGTAGAGTATGGGGAAGGAAATCAGAAAGAGATTACTCAGAAGCTGGTCGCTCACTTCCAGAAGTACAACATACCTGCCATTGGATTTGTAAATGAGGGAAAGCTGTACGAGTCGGGGAAGCTGAAAGCGGAACGGGTAGCGCTTCTACACCAGTGGCTGGACAACGGGTACGAGTTAGGAAATCACACATACGGACATCCGAGCTACCACCAAACGCCTTTTAGTTCATATTCAAAAGACGTACTGAAAGGTGCAGTGGTAACCCCGCCGCTGAGCAAAAAAGCGGGCTTGCCGTGGAGGTACTTCCGACACCCGTTCCTGCACATTGGCCAGAATCAGGCGCGGTATGATTCGCTCAGCTCCTTCCTGACTCAACATAATTTCATTGAAGCTCCGGTCACCATTGACAACGATGATTATCTGTTTGCCAAAGCTTACTCCAATGCACACAAAAAGAATGATAAGGCGCAGATGCAGCGCATTGGTTCGGACTACGTAAAGTACATGGAGGCCAAAGTCTTTTTTTACGAGCAGGCGAGCGATAAATTATTTAACCGGCAAATTCCGCAGGTCCTGCTGATCCACGCTAATCTGCTTAATGCTGACTACCTGGATGACCTGGCAGAGATGTACAAGCGAAACGGGTACACATTCGTAGATTTACACACAGCCCTCCGGGATAAAGCTTACCTGGAAAAAATAACCAAATTCGGCAACTACGGCATTTCCTGGATTGACCGCTGGGCCCTCAGCCGCTCCGTTCCAAAAGAATTCTTTGCCAATGATCCAGAAACTCCGGCCTATATTGTCAATGCAGCAAAGTAGAGACGCAAGATTTTGCGTCTCTACTACAAGGCCTTAGTTCAGGCTTGGATCGGTAGGATAATGAGCCATAGAGCGATATTTTCCCCCCATGCTTTTAAGTACTTCGCGCCAGAACTGGTTGGCAGGAGTATTGAACAGAAAATCAGAGGTAGTATGTGAAACGATCCAGGTCTTCTGCAGGAGTTCATCCAGCAACTGACCACTTCCCCAGCCCGAATAGCCTACAAAGAAACGGACGTCTTCATTGGTAATCTGATTGACGTTGATCAGCGTCTTGCACTGTTCAAAGTCACCTCCCCAATATATGTTATCTCCTATCTCTGAACCTCCATCGATGAGGTCAGGGCGACGGTGAATAAAGTGCAGGGTATTTTTCTCTACGGGCCCGCCGAGGTAAAGAGGTATATCCTGATATATCGCTTCTTCAATCACATCGCCAAGCATCAGCTCAGTAGCCTGGTTCAATACAAAACCAAAAGATCCCTGTTCGTTATGCTCGCATAGCAACACTACACCACGTTCAAAATTCGGATCACCAAGAAAGGGTTCTGCAATCAGCAGGCTACCCTTTGATATATTTACAACTGATGCCATAGCTTTTACTTTTAGTTAATTCCTATGCCTAAAATATATTGTTTTTCCGGGAGAAAAACCTATTTCTTTTTTAACCGGAAATAACTCACTAAAATTGTTCCACTCCTACTGCCAGGAGTTAAGGTGGCTTTATTTGTAAAGGAATGCGTGAAAAAATCTGGTGGGTGACGGGTAAGGTACTTGATAAACTGATCTGGCTCCGGCACAAGATCATCAATCAGGAAGTACGGACTATAACATTACAGGCGCTCCCGTTTTGGGTAGCTTCGTTCGTGACGGGGCTTGTAGCGGTAGGCTACGAAAAGCTCTTTGCCTGGTTTGAACGCATGGGGCGCGAGATGGTTCTGCATACGCCGTGGGTTATTTTTATTACAGCCCCTGCCTTCTTTACACTATCGTGGTGGTTGGTCAACAGGTTTGCTCCAACGGCCCGGGGAAGTGGCATACCCCAACTGATGGCTTCTATCGAACTGGCCAATCCCAAGCAGGATGACAAGGTTGACCAGCTACTTGGCCTTCGTATCGCCCTCGTAAAAGTACTAAGTAGTCTCAGTCTGTTAGTGGGAAATGGGGCTATTGGCCGCGAAGGTCCTACTTTGCAGATATCTGCTTCCATATTCCGATTTGTCAACCGGCTGCTACCGAGCTACTGGCCTAAGGTATCCAAGCGCATAATGCTCGTAACGGGTGGTGCATCGGGGCTGGCGGCCGCTTTTAATACGCCGCTTGGTGGTATTGTTTTCGTGGTAGAGGAACTTACCAAAACCCATATCACCTACTTTCGCACGGCGGTGTTTGCTTCGGTGATCATTGCCGGTATGACAGCCCAAGCACTTCTGGGGCCTTATCTCTACCTGGGCTATCCCCAAATTACTCCCGTTGGCTTTTCATTTATCGGGGTAGTCTTGCTGGCAGGTATCCTATCCGGCCTGGCGGGCGCCTTACTGGCCAAAGTGATACTCTATATAAGCGACTGGAAAACCCTCCATATCAAGGGTCAAAAACAACAGGCTCTGTTCGTAGCTACTCTAGGGTTGCTGTTTGCCTGTCTGATCTACTTTTCGGGTGTACAGGCGGGTGGAAGCGGTAAAGAACTTATGAACCGGCTGCTGTTTACACCGGAGAAAAACATTCAGTGGTACGAATTTCCGGCGCGTTTTATCGGGCCAATCCTAAGCTATCATAGTGGCGGAGCGGGTGGAGTATTTGCTACTTCACTCAGCGCTGGTGCCACGTTGGGAGCCGGTATTGCGGAGCTGCTACAGCTAGCCCGTGAAAACTACAACCTGGTGATGCTGGTAAGCATGGTAGGCTACCTCACCGGCGTTACCCGCTCGCCTTTTACCTCAGCTATTCTGGTATTGGAGATGACCGACCGCCACTCTGCCATATTTTACCTGCTCCTGGCGGGGATGGTCGCTAACCTGATGGGCTACTACGTTGACCGGAAGTCGTTCTATGAGCATCTGAAGGAGCATTTCCTGAAACCCACAGTGTCCAAAGCATAAAGTAGTACTTTATGCTTTGGACACTGTGGAAGGCATAGATGATTATAACTTTGCCTTTCATACTTCTACTGGTATTTCATTCTTCGAAAGGCTCTTTCCGGACCTTCCGTATCTCAAAATACAAGTACTATATTACTTTTATGGTTAAATAAATCCTGAAACTATGGCTTTGATACGATCTGTACGTGGAATAAAACCTGAATTTGGCGACAACTGCTGGCTGGCTGATAACGCCACGGTAGTAGGTGATGTAGTGATGGGCGCTAACTGTACCGTGTGGTTCAACGCGGTGGTACGGGGCGATGTCAACAGCATCCGGATCGGCCATAACTCCAACGTACAGGATGGCGCCGTGATCCACTGTACCTACCAGCGATTTGCGACTACCATCGGCAACTACGTATCCATTGCGCACAACGCCATTGTACACGGCTGTACCATTCAGGACCGGGTGCTGATAGGTATGGGGGCTATCGTGATGGACGGAGCCGTGATAGGTGAAGGAGCCATCGTGGCCGCGGGAGCCATCGTAACGCAGGGTACTATAGTAGAGCCGGGCAGCATCTACGCCGGTAATCCGGCCCGGTTCCTGAAAAAGGTATCCCCCGAACTGGATGAGGTGATTACCCGCACGGCCAACAACTACATTACGTACTCAAGCTGGTTTAAGGAAGAAGAGTAGTGACTACTTCATGCTACGTTCCTGCTCCGCCTTTAATTCCTTACGGGCACTGAAGTAGCCTTTCACGACGGTGATGGTGGTAACAGCCAGGAAGAAGATCACTATGTAGTGTACATAGTCGATAATCCAGGGAAAACGGGCTCCGAAGTAGTACCCCCCACCGGTCAATCCACCGATCCAGAGGGCTCCCCCCAGTACATTATACGTCAGGAAGTCGGTAGTACGCATCTTGACTACACCGGCCAGGATAGGGGCGAATGTGCGCACAACGGGCAGAAAGCGGCTAATGATAAGCGTCCGGCTCCCGTACTTTTCGAAGTACTTACGGGTGGTTTCTATATTCTTCTTCTTGAAGAAGAGGGAGTCTTTTCTATTTTCCAGCTGATCGCCAAAGTACTTCCCGAACAGGTACCCTACCAGCGAGCCCAGTACCGCGGCCGCGAACAGACATATCAGTAGCAGCGTGACAGGTACATCCAGCAGATGAGTACCGCAGAATACCCCCGCCAGAAACACCAGGTAGTCGCCGGGTAGGAAAAAGGCAAAGAACAGACCGTTTTCGGCAAAGACGATAAGGGTAATTACCACAAGCCCACCCGTACGGATAAGCTCTTCAGAATCTAAGAGGTACTGAAAAAATTCTAGAATAGAATTCATAGATGGCTAATTTAACAAAGGTAGTTTCCGTGGTACAGGCGATCAGATTCATAGCCTATACCACGAACAACAGCCACGACTATTCATGGCTGTTAGCGGGTCATATCCCAAAGTTAAGCAAATTCTGATAGTTCGAGCCAGCGCATCTCTTTCTCCGACAGCTCCTCCGTAATCTGCTCAATCGCTTTGGCCCATTCGGTCAGTTCCTCGTGAGAACCGCCGCTGTTAAGTTTTCCAATCAATTCCCCCTTGCGCTCCTCCAGGTTTGCTATATCTGTCTCCAGTTGTTCTAATTCCCGCTGCTCCTTATAGCTCAATTTCCGTTTAGATGCAGACGAAGTATTGGCTGCTTTAGCCGGCTCAGGACTTGGCGCGGCAGCCTGTTGTCGGCTCTGGGCCAGTTGCTGCTCGCGCTTCTGCTCCACCTCCCGCTCTCCCTGCCAGATCCGGAAGTCGCTGTAGTTACCCGGAAAATCACGAATTTTACCCTCTCCTTCAAATACAAACAGGTGGTCTACCAGCCGGTCCAGGAAGTAACGGTCGTGGGACACGATCACCAGGCAACCCGGAAAATTAGCCAGAAACTCCTCCAGTACATTAAGGCTGCTGATGTCAAGGTCGTTGGTGGGCTCATCCAGGATGAGGAAGTTAGGCTCCTTCATCAGTACCAGCAAGAGCTGCAGACGGCGCTTCTCCCCCCCACTCAGCTTGGATATATAGTCGTGCTGCTTGGACGGCGAAAACAGAAATGCCTCGAGGAATTTTGACACCGTGACGGTCTGCCCGGTACCTAGTCGTACTACCTCCGCCACATCTTTCACAATGTCAATAACCCGCTGGTCATCCTGAAACTGTAGGTCGCTCTGGGTATAATAGCCAAATTGCACCGTATCACCGCGTACTACCTGACCGTTGTCCGGACGCAGCTCACCGGTTATCATATTCAGCAGGGTACTTTTACCCATCCCGTTCTGTCCCACGATGCCGATGCGGTCGCCCTTGCGGAAGGTGTACAGAAAGTTGTGGATCAGTTCGCGGTCACCGAAGCGTTTGCCCACGCTCTGCAGCTCCACGATCTTACTACCCAGACGGGTCGCCTTCACGTTCAGCTCCATCTGGTTGTCGTACTTGCGCTGACTGGCCTTATCTTTCAGGTCTTCGAAGGCATCTACACGGTACTTGGCTTTAGTGCCACGCGCTTTAGGTTGGCGTCTGATCCAGTCCAGCTCCTTACGCATCAGGTTACGGGCCTTATCAATCTCGGCAGCCTCCATTTCCTCCCGCTCCGCTTTCTTTTCCAGGAAGTACGAGTAGTTGCCTTTATAAGTATAAGCCGAGCCTCCGTCCAGCTCCACCACGTTGTTACATACCTTATCCAGGAAGTAGCGGTCGTGCGTAACGATCAGGAGCGTCGTGTTTTGGGTAGCCAGGTAGTTTTCGAGCCATTCAACAGTATCCAGGTCCAGGTGGTTAGTAGGCTCATCCAGGATCAGCAGGTCCGGATCTTCGAGCAGTACCTTGGCCAGAGCCACGCGCTTACGCTGTCCCCCCGACAGGGTACCAAAGCGAGCATCTACATCATGAATGCCTAGCCGCCCCAGTACTTCCTTAGCCTTGGCTTCAAAGTCCCAGGCTTTCAGCGAGTCCATTTCACCCAGAATAGCCGTCAGCTCGTTATTATTACTGGTAGCCAGGGCGTGTTCGTACTGCTTCACTACCTGAGCTACGGGATTGGATGACGCAAAGATCACCTCCATCACGGGTAGCGCCTCATCGAAGGATGGGCTTTGGTCCAGGTACCCCAGGCGGATATCCTTACGCAGGCTCACCAGCCCCTCATCGGGCGGCATGAGCCCGGCCAGTATGTTTAGAAAAGTAGTTTTGCCGGTTCCGTTGGTACCAATCAAGGCTACTTTATCGCCCCGGCTGAGCCCGAAGTTAATGTTACGGAACAACCACTTTTCACCAAATGACTTTGATATATTTTCAGCAGAAAGGTAATTCATGAATCAGATTATATTTTAACCCAAAGTTAGGACTATAACTGGTAAGTACCTGCTTTGTGGGTGGGGAGCAGGTCAAGTCTATATCCTTTAGTAACAAACATATCTTAAAAATCATCTTTTGTGTAGTATAACTTTACTATTTTTACTCTTTATACTAGATAGACTTATTTCAAGTACCCCATTTGCATTTTTGTCTGATGAATACGCGCATATCATTTTTAGTAATTAGTCTTTTTTCACCCTTACTGGCCTTTTCGCAGGCTGATTTGAAGAGCTATACGCAGAAGATCCCCGGCAGCAGCCAGACCTATGAGATGGTAGCTATACCGGGCGGTGAGTTTATGATGGGAAGCCCCGCTTCCGAGAAAGGCCGTAAAGAGGACGAAGGTCCGCAGCACAAGGTCAAGATTGAGCCATTCTGGATGGGTAAACACGAGGTAACCTGGGACATCTACGACCTATACGCCTTTAAGAATATGGAGAAGGAAATGGCCGCCCGTAACCCCGACCCCAGCAATAGTATTGATAAAACGGATGCCAGTACCCGCCCCAGCCCTCCTTACGTGGATATGTCGTTCGGAATGGGACGTGCGGGCTATCCGGCTATCAACATGACGCAATACTCGGCTATCTACTTCTGTAAGTGGCTGTACGAAAAGACAGGTATATTTTACCGACTGCCTACCGAGGCTGAGTGGGAGTACGCCGCCCGCGCCGGTACCAAGACCGCCTACTCATTTGGTGATGATCCGGCTAAGCTGGGGGAATATGCCTGGTACAAGGATAACAGCGACGGCGCTTACAAGCCCATCGGTCAGAAAAAACCTAACCCCTGGGGACTGCACGATATACATGGTAACGTAATGGAGTGGACACTGGATCAGTACCATCCCGATTACTACGCTAAGAAATCTAAAGGTGAGGTAAAGGAACCCTTTGCGCCTGTTACTGAGTTATATCCCAACGCGGTACGGGGCGGATCGTGGGACGATGATGCCTCGGTAGCCCGTAGCGCGGCCCGGACTCCCTCATCACCTGACTGGAAGATTCTGGACCCGCAGTTGCCCAAGAGTGAGTGGTGGCTGACCAGTGCCTCTTTTGTAGGACTTCGCCTGGTACGTCCGCTCAAAACGCCTTCAAAGGAGGAGATTGAGAAGTACTACAATCCACCTCTGATCGAAGATTATTGATTTAGCATACATACCTTTAACTCTTAACATAAAGTACAATGGAAAAAAATCGTCGCGAATTCCTAAAAGCCTCCGGCTTACTGGCGGGTGGAGCCCTGCTTAGCCCTCTGGCATCCTACGGCTATAATAGTGCAGTGGACGATACAATCAAAGTCGCTCTGATCGGTTGTGGTGGTCGTGGTTCGGGAGCCGCTGCTCAGGCACTGAGTACGTCTCAGAACGTGAAACTGGTAGCTATGGCCGATGCCTTCCGCGATCGTCTGGAAGAAGCCTACACCGGTCTGACCAAGCGCAAGTATAAAGATGCTTCTGGTAAAGAGGTTAATAAAGTAGATGTACCCGACTCACATAAGTTTGTAGGATTGGATGCTTACAAGCAAGCCATCGCCCTGGCCGATGTAGTGATTCTGGCTACACCTCCGGGCTTCCGTCCGTCGCACTTCGAAGAAGCGGTGCGTCAGAATAAGCACGTTTTTATGGAGAAGCCCGTCGCAACCGATGCGCCCGGTATCCGTAAAGTGCTTGAAGTGGCTGAAATTGCCAAGAAGAAAAAACTGAACGTGGTGACTGGCCTGCAGCGCCACTACCAGCGCAACTACCGAGAAGCCATGAAACGCATCCACGACGGTGCCCTGGGTGACATCGTGGGCGGACAGGTGTACTGGGTGAGCGGAGGCGTATGGGTACGTGATCGCCAGCCCAGCATGACCGAGATGGAATACCAGATGCGTAACTGGTACTACTTCAACTGGCTATGCGGCGACCATATCGTGGAGCAGCATGTACACAACATAGATGTAGCCAACTGGGCGAAGAACGCCTATCCGGTAAGCATACAGGGTACCGGTGGTCGTCAGGTACGTACCGACAAAAAGTACGGTGAGATATTTGACCACCACCTGCTAGACCTCGTGTACGCTGATGGCACGACCATATCCAGCCAGTGCCGCCACTACGAGGGTACCTACAGTAAAGTAGATGAGGCCTTCGTGGGTACCAAAGGACGTATCGACAGCTTCAGCGATAAAGGTACTGTACTTAAAGATTACAAAGGAGGAGTAATATACGCCCACGACAGCAAAGGCGATAAGAACCCTTATCAGGTTGAGCATGACGAGCTGTTTGAGGCAATTGCCAAAGGAGAGTATAAGTTTGCTGATGCCGAGCGCACCGCCAAAAGTACTATGACGGCCATTATGGGCCGGATGGCTACCTACTCGGGCAAGCTGGTGAAGTGGGATGACGCGCTGAACTCAAATATCAACCTCTTCCCTGAGAAGCTGGCATGGGATGCTATGCCTAAAGTACTTCCAGGACCAGATGGCTACTACCCTGTAGCAGTACCTGGTAAGACGCAGGTGATTTAAGAGCTATTAGCTGTTAGGTTTTTGCCGTTAGTCTTTTACTTAAAGCTAAATGAATAAAGAGGGTGGAGCACAAGTGCTCCACCCTCTTCTCTTAATAATCAGTACTACTCCATAAGATCGAAGGCAAAAAAGCTAACAGCTAATAACTAATAGCTACCAACTAACCCCTATTTCCCGAACGGATAGGTTTCCGGCGTCAGACTTTCGTCAACAGGTTGGCGAAGTGGATGCAGGGCTTCGGTAGTATCTATGTATATAAAAGCATCGTAGCGGGCATTAAGTACTGTGGGTACGTAGTTGCCGTAGCTTTCGTACTCCGGATTGTACACTACCCCGATAGCCCGATGGGGCATCTCCTTACTGAATCGCTCTTTTTCATTGTATCTGTTAAAAATAAGAAGCTTATCTTCCGCCGACTCATTGTGCAGTAGCTCTTCGACGCTTCCCTCCCGGGCCTCCGGCATCTCCATTTCTTCCATAGGAGCGCCCCAACTGCTACCCGCAATAACAGAGCCCTCATACGAGCCAAAACCTACCAGTACTACGTCATCTTCGTGGTTTTGCTCCCGAACCAGTTGTCCTACGTTAATCATCCCAACCCGTTTCATATCCGTATAGCGGGCATCGCCAATGTGGGTATTGTGCTCCCAGATGATGGCCTTTGAGTCAGGTCCGTAGAAGTTGGTGATCCGGTTCAGCGTTTCCACCATATGAGTGTCGCGGATATTCCAGGATTTGTCGTCAAAGCCTACCATACTGCGGTAGTACCTTTCAGCATTGACCGCAATATGCGCATTTTGCTCGGTATTCAGGGTTGCTTCGGGGTCATGGTCGTACTGAACACCCCGGCTTCTTACTTCCTTTAATAGCTTAACTACATCTTCCCGACACGACTGTGGCAGGCCTCCCATCTGAGCCGTAGCGTACAGTTGCCCATCCTCCGCATAAGGCTCAAAACATTGGGCTGCTTTACGAGCCAGCGCCGCAGTATGCGGATCAGTCTTTTCCAGGTACTCTACCAACGCATCCATCGACTCCCACAAGCTGTATACATCCAGTCCGTAGAAGCCCACCCGCTGGTCCGGGTACAGCTGGGCGTTGTGGTCCTTCAGCCATGATATGAGAGCGGCTACTTCCCAGTTTGCCCACATCCAGGTAGGCCAGCGATCAAAGTCTCTCAGTATGTCTACCGGTTTCTTATCCTGGTCAGCATAGCCCTTGACGTAGCGATTGATCCGGTAACAGTCGGGCCAGTCACCTTCTACGGCTATGAAGTTGAATCCTTTCTCCTCAATCAACCGCCTGGATATTTCTGTCCGCCAGACATAGTACTCGTGGGTACCGTGCGTAGCTTCCCCCAGCAGCACAAAACGGGCATCACCTATACGTTCCAGCAGCGGATCCAGATCCTTCGCTGTATGCAATTGAATAGTCTTCTCCCTTACTTCATTATCTGTATCATGCCTCCCTGTGAACTGTTCTGTTGCCATAGCTTTTTCCTCTTAGTTGAACTCCCTACTGTCCCAGTTTTCATTTGGCTTCTTCTCCCTTTCTGCCCGTTGCAGCAGGGCCGCCATTTGTTCATCCGTAAATTCACCGAACTCCTCATACACCTGCCCTACCGAATGGAACGGATCAGGCTGTATCAGTACTTCCAGGTCGTCGGCCTCGTTCAGGGCTTTGTCGTATTTATAACCCGACACCGGAGCCGCCAGTATGATACGGGCAGCGCCATGCTTACGGCAGAGTCGGATGGCGGCAATAAGGGTAACCCCGGTGGCTATACCATCGTCTACCAGTAGTACGATTCGTCCTTCCATAGAAGGTATAGTTCCCCCCTGCCGGTACTGGCTAACCCGCCGGTCTATTTCTTGTTTCTGTTCTTCGATTACTTTGTCGATGGTAGCGCGGGGGAGTGAGTCATCAACTCTCGGTGATATATACACGGAGTAATCTTCGGCAATGGATCCGATACCGTACTCTTTGTGCCCCGGAAACGGCAGCTTCTTTGTAATTACAAAAGACAAATCTGTCGCCAGCTCCTTTGCCACGTAATAGGCCACTTCTACGCCCCCACGAGGTATGCCCAGTACCAGTGGATGCAGATGTCTGTAGATCGGTACCAGGTACTTACCCAGCTCCTCGCCAGCATGTCGGCGATTTCTGAAGATCAGATCGTTCTCTACCCTTTCCATGCGTTTTACTTTTTCGGGTCCTGACCAGGCGGCTATTCACCTTATATCCTCTCTTTCATAAACTATTGCTACCAGGTAATGTTTGCTAGTGTCAATGATAATGACGTATATACTTAGAGAGCAAGTGCTGCGCTATGAGTAGAAAGTAAATGACAGTATCGGGCACCTCAGTGTATAAGACATCCACAGGGTGATAGAGTAATAGAAGAAGTTTTGAATAAGATCAGTTACGCTCAGAACTAGGCGCCGGAAGAGTATTCCAGCTCCTGATACGGTCTCCTTTGGTTTCCAGCAGCCACACCTGTACGTTCGGAAAGCGTTTCAGGAGCTTTTTGCCACGGTCGATACCTGCTACACTCAGGGCCGTAGCCAGCGCATCGGCAAGGGTACCATTGGGAGCAATGATGGTGGTCCGGACGTGATGAAGAAGCCCTACTCCGGTCCGGGGATCTACAATATGGGAGTAGCGTTTTCCCTGATGCTCAAGGTAACGGTAGCTGGCTCCCGAGGTAGCTATGCCTACATTAGAAAGCTCTAGGGTCTGGACAGAATCAGCATTGGTACCTGATGATACCTCTACCCGCCAGCCGGATTGCCCCGGCGGTGGATCACCCAATGTCAGGTCACCGCCCGCATCTACCAGTACGGAATTGATACCCATCTCCCGGAGTACTCGCACGGCTTCATCAGCGGCGTAGCCTTTGCCTATACCTCCTACATCTAAGCGCATTCCTTTGCGCAACAGTAGTACTTTACGCTGTGGTGCATCTAGCTTGATATAGCGATAGCCTACGCTCTGCCGCGCCTGCCGGATGGCCTCTTGTTCGGGAAAATAAGACCTGCGCATAGCCCGCCGCCACAGCTGTACCACCGGCCCTACAGTAATATCAAATGCACCGCCGGTACGCTGGCTGATTTGTCTGGAAGCAGAGATGACATCAAACAGCTCCGGGCTTACGCCTACCCACTCTCCTGTACCCGAGCGGGCCGAAAGGCGATTGATCTCACTACCGTCCCGGTAATCACTCAGGATGTTGTTCAATTCTTCAATTCGACCAAAGGCCTGACTGGCGGCGCGCTGTGCGGTGGAGCTATCAGGAGCATAAAAAATCAGCCGAAACTGTGAGCCCATAAGCCCTCTGGCGTACTCGTATCGCCCCGCTTGGGCAATTGCCTGATCAGGTAAGTAGATTATAATCAGGAGAATACTTATAGCATAAAAAAAGACAGCCCGTATAGTGTGACCTATGCGACTGTCTCTATTCTGTAACGAACTTATAAAGCGGGTGAAACTTAGCATTACTAACGCGTTACTTATCCTGCTCATCGGCCTGGTGATGGTGATTACGGGTGCCTTCCTGAATCTACGCACACTTCCATTTGGTAATCCAACCATACTGGCTGGGCTGGGGGTAGACTTCATGGGAACCATACTGCTTGTGTTGAGCCTGCACCGCCGACGCCGTAATAGTTAGACCCTGCTGGCCGTATTGCGCAGGTACATATCTGCCAATACCAGAGCTGCCATAGCCTCCACGATAGGTACAGCACGAGGCACCACACACGGATCGTGCCTTCCTTTGCCCTGTACCGTTACTTTTTCTCCAAATTGGTCTACGCTATCCTGATCCTGCATGATCGTCGCTACGGGCTTAAATGCTACCCTAAAATAGATTTCTTCGCCATTGGAAATACCTCCCTGTATACCTCCCGAATGGTTAGTAGTTGTGCGGACCTTTCCCTGCTCGTCGGTATAGAAGGCATCATTATGCTCAGAGCCATACATCTCTACTCCGGCAAAGCCACTACCATACTCAAAGCCTTTTACCGCATTGATGCTTAGCATAGCCTTACCCAGCTCCGCGTGGAGCTTGTCAAACACCGGCTCTCCCCAACCTACAGGCACTCCCTTTGCTACGCAGGTCACTACTCCACCGACTGAATCACCCCTCTTACGGGTCTCGTCAATGAAGTTAAACATCTGCTGCGCCATTTCGGGATCCGGGCAGCGTACGGCATTTGTTTCAGCCTGTTCCAGATCCAGCTCCTGATAACTCTTATCCAGTTTCAGCCGGCCTACCTGTGAAACGTAAGCCTGTACAGTAATGCCCAGATGCTTAAGGAGCTGCTTGGCCAGAGCTCCGGCGGCTACCCGGGCGGCGGTTTCACGGGCTGAGCTGCGCCCTCCTCCCCGGTAGTCCCGTACGCCATACTTAGTTTGGTAGGTATAGTCAGCGTGTGAGGGGCGATACTGGGCCGAGATATGCGAGTAATCCTTGCTTCGCTGATCCTGATTGCGAATGATCAGAGCAATAGGAGTACCGGTAGTCTTTCCTTCGAAAACACCCGATAATACCTCGAACTCGTCGGCCTCCCGGCGTTGGGTGGTTATACGCGACTGTCCCGGCTTGCGACGGTCCAGCTCACTTTGAATAAAATCTAGATCGAAATCGACACCGGCCGGGCAGCCCTCGATCACAACTCCTATACCTACACCATGTGATTCACCAAAGGTGGCGATTTTGAATATTTTACCGTACGTACTACTCATGGTCTCTGTTTATTTTCTGAACATCCATATTGTCCCAATCAACAATACGATTACTACTGCATTGATCAAACTACGGGTGATGCCCTGGTAGTTGATATAGGGATTGGTCGTATCCAGCCGGGCCAGATTCTCATACATCAGCAGTTCACCCTCAGTTGATACTACATCAGATGGACGACTTTCTCCTACTACTTTAATCACCCGACTTGACCGCAGTGTATCATAGCGGGCTTTCTGGGGATCAAAATAAACCCATTGGAAGTACCTTCCCAAGGGAAACGTGCCATTTTGCCGGGCTACTATAAAATAATTAAATGATTTCTCTCCGGTTACCCGTTCGTAGCTACGCCTGATTACCTGGCTTACCTCAGGTGGATAAAAATCAAAGGAGGCGCTATTCAGTACATCAGGAGCGGTCACGGCAGCCAGGTTTCCGGTACCTTTAATCTTGAAGATGTAGCGTAAGCTCTCGCCGGAGGCTAGCTGCTGCCTGGTTACCTGCTCTTCCAGCGTATACGTCCCTACCGCCACCTGATCTTTATGAGGATGGGCCGGCAAGGGTTGGACCTGTACTTTAATAGGTCGTGAAGCAAACTTCTGAATGGTCTTTTTCCTTTCACCTTTTTCCTGGAGCTCATATACCAGCATATCCAGAGCTACCGCCGGAAAGGCAACATCCTGCTGAGTTAGTGGAAAGAACACCGCCTGGTACATACGGTACTCCGTAAATTTCTTTCCATTGATAGTAACTGTATTCTGTAGTATCTCATCTATACCAACACTTTCTTCCCAACAGCTGGCAGGGCGCAGCTTTTTCAGAATAGCCTGCAACTGAGCATCAAGCTGGTAAAACTCCATTTCTACCGGAGCACTTTCTAAAACGTATAGTGATAGGCGTACTGCGAATCCTTCTCTTACGAAGACACGGGTCTTATTGGTCTGCACCGACAGGAAAATTGAGCCACTGGCCAACTCTTCGGCTACCATATTCGAAACCGCTACCTCAGGCTCAGGAGCAGTGGGTGACGCTTCATCTGATAGGTTATCGGCGAATTGTAATGTAAATTTTTCAACTTTTAATTTTTCCCCATTCACCACAACTACCAGTGGTGGTACCTCAATAGTCCCTTCGCTCCTGGCAAAATATTGCTGGCTTATAGTCTGTACCATAGTGGCTTTACCACCTTCGGTAGTCATAGCACTGGTGGCCGAAGCGCTTCTCTTTTCAAGACCAGCTATATCGGGAAATACAATCAAAGGGCGCTCTTCGCTATCGCGAATGATAACAGAAAGTATAAATGGACGGTTAATATCAAGTGATTTGTTGCCTAATTCAATAGTAATGCCCGGATCCTGTTCCTGTCCGAGAGTTATTATTGAAAAGCACAAAAAAATATTTAAAAAAACATATAATTTCATTTAAGTTTGACGTTATAAATAGTGGCAAAGGAATGGTACAGATCTAGTAACAACTTAAGGTTCGTCCAAACTATTGCTCCCTAAACCACAAAATTACATAATACTATGGCCTCGATGCTTGAGTACATTAAAATTATTCTGCAGAAAGTAAGTTTTGATAGCAGATTATTTGAGAAAGAACTTCGTAAAGCTTTACGCATGTTGATGCCAGACGAAGTAAAACGATTAAAAAATTGGTGTTATGAACGTTTTAGTGCCCTTCATTTGACTGTGTTAAATAGTTGCTTTGTTCTACCTAGTACTCCTGTCTAGTATTACTTTAATCAAGTTCTTATAAAAGCGAAAGCCCCCGGAAATTTCCGGGGGCTTTCGCTTTTATAAAGAGTCAGCTTATTATTTCTGCTTAGCAGCTCCTTGAGCAGGAGTAGTAGCAGTTTGAGCTAAACCTAGTGCTTCTTTAGCAGCCTGGTTATTAGGATCTACTTCCAAAAGCTTATTCCAGGCAGCTTTTGCTTTTTCCTGATCCTGGGTAGTATTCTGATGGTAGAACGCCAGGTACTGGTACGCAGTCTTCAGGAAGCTCTTAGGCACATCACCTTTCTGCTCAGCTACTTCAACGAACTTCTGATAGTGTGGTACAGATATACCTTGTGCCAAGTTCGCTTCTGGACCATACGCATTGTAGAGTGAACTACCACGCCAGTAATATCCGAAAGGCCAGTCAGGCAACTTTTGAGTTACTGTGACAAACACTGAATCAGCCTTCAGGTACAAATCCTTCTTCTCCTGAACTACCTGAGCACTATCTGCGGCACCGCCGGCAGTCATATTTCCAGCCTGCTGGTAGTAAGCCAAGCCCAGGTAATAGAAATCATTAGGTGATGCCTTAGCCGTATCCAGAGCAATACCTTTCTTATAGGCCTTTGCTGCTTTGTCGAACTCTTTTTCCTTGTAGTACAGGTTTGCTACTTCTTTATAAGTTGTAGCTGCTTCAGTAGCACTGGTATCGATGTCAGCCCCTTTCAACAGGTACTGCATACCTGTAGAGTCATACTCTTTATCGGTAGCCATCTTGTTATACGCACGGCCCAGGTACTTGTAGTCATCAGCGATTACTTTCTCAGGAGCTACCTTTATGAACTCCTGCAGATCCTTAATTGCCTGCTCCATCTCATTCGTCTTGAAGCGTGACCAACCATACATACGTAGTGTAATAGGGTTGCTAAGCTTTCCTTTTACTGAATCAAGCAGTTCCAGAGCTTTGGTGTAATCATCCGCAGTAAAGGCAAACTGAGCCGCACGAAGAATCATCTCAGGATCGTTGTTACCACTCTTCTGTAGATACATATCGAAGTTTTCAGCGGCACGCTTGTACTGACGAGCAAAGAAATAAAGCTCGGCCAGATCCTTGTAGGCAGGAGCAAAATCAGGATTTGCATCGATAGCTTTCTTGTAGTAATCAAGTGCCTGATTATAGTTCTTACCACGCAGGAAGATCTGTCCAATACGGTTGTTAGCAAGTGCATAATTAGGCTTAGCAGTCAAAGCATATTCATATGCCGTTACAGCAGGACCACCTTCATTCTTAAGGCTCAATGCATCCCCTTTGACAATGTAGGCATCAGCCAGGTTCTTGTCACGCTTTATAGCGGCATCTAACAAACGGATAGCCTCAGCAGGATCATTATTTTTCTCGAACAAGGTGTAAGCTTCACCAGCACGGTACAATACCTGAGCATCCTTACCTCTTGTCTTCTTCTCCGCTGTGGCAATCAACTCCTGTGCTTTGGCTTTATCACCCTTACCGAGAGCTACTGTAGCCAGACCCACCTGGTTCAGATAGCTCTTGTCGTCTAGTGCAAGGCCTTTTTCAAAGGCTTTCTGCGCTTCGTCTAGTTGATTTGTACGAACATAGAAGTATCCTAAGTTGTAGTAACTTTCTGGTGTAGGATTACTCTCCGCTAGCTTCGTAAAAATCTCTTTAGCCTCTTTCACACGCTCCCCATTCAGGTTCGCAAATCCTTCTTCAGGAGTTTGGGCAACTACGGTTGCAAGCGTAACCACACTCAAAAAGAGTGCTCCTAACATTGATTTCAATCTCATGTTCATTTTTTAACCGGGTTGGAAAAGGATAAAAAATTTTGTGTTTACTACTATTAACTAACAAATATAAGAATTAGTGCCAAACTCTAAAAATTTTGTTCGGATCTTACTTCGATCTCTCGAGGGTAAGGCACTGCCGGGACAAGTCCCATTTTTTGGATAATAAGACCTCCTACATCGCGGGCTATATATGTCATAAGACCACCGCCCAGTCCTGAAAATCCCTCCCTGCTGATAATATACAGTTTGCGGGATAAAGGGTATTTTCTGCGGATCAAATCCTGCTGAAATGGCTGGTAATAATCTGCCTTTGAGGCAGGTTCAGCTTTGTCAGAAACGCCCATTACATGAATACCTTTCGATAATTCATAGGTAATGGATTCATCTCCATCGCTAATCCAGTTGACGCCAATAAAACCTATAGTCTGTGGGTTCTTACGCACATAGTCAATTACTTTCTCATTATTGCCCGCTGTAAAAATCCGTAGCTTAGTAACGTCTTCTACGTTAAACTGTTTTAACATAAAGCCTAAATTACTGGAATTAGCATCATCAAAAACCAAGGTAACTTTACCAGTCTGATTACTACCCTTCAGTTGAGACCAGTCCGTAATTGTCCCATTGAAGATCTGCTCCAGTTCCGCCATCGTGATAAGACTGTCGGTATTAGTCTTACTGGTGATTAATGCTATTCCATCAACGGCTATATGCTGCACCCGATGTGCGCCCTCCTGTTCACGAATATAGTCTTTCTCTTTGGTTGTAAGCTCACGCGTTACAATGGCCAGACGAGCACTATCCTGCAGCAGGGCTAAGACAGCTTCCTGCTCGGGTCGGTACAGTACATTAAAATGAGCATCCGGATAAATTCCTTCGTACGCCTTTGTAAGAGCACTCACCACCGGCTGGAACGATTCGTCCGCAGCAATGGTGATAGTTCCTTGTCGCGGATTATCCAGTGAATCCGAGCTATTACACCCTGTAAACATCAGGGTACTCGTGAGTATCGCTGCAAATCCAGTTAACGCTCTTCTCTTCATAACCTGCAGGTAATGGTTAAACATGATTTCCATCCAAACCTTTCCATGCCCGATATCCCCGGAATACACCATATGCAATCAATGCTGCACCAAGCAGGTAACGCCATATACTACCTGCTGGTATCAGATTAAAAGACGAGGAGGAGGCAATCAAGTAGATGCCTCCTCCTGCGTATACCAGAGCCATCATCATGGAGGTTATGATTGTAACTCTCTCATGCAATGGTCTATCTTTCATATTTTATTACTCAAGCTGGAAGTTGATAGGCAGGTTGTACTTAACCCGAACCGGGCGTCCTGACTGCTTACCTGGCTTCCACTTTGGCATTGTTTTTACCACGCGGATTGCCTCTTCGTCAGTACCGAATCCTAGTCCTTTCAGTACCTGCACATCCTGAATACTTCCATCCGTATTTACTACGAAAGTCAAGAATACCTTACCCTGTACGTTGGCGCGTGAAGCGGCACTTGGGTACTTGATATTTTTCCCGAGGAACTTATACATTTCTGCAATTCCTCCGGGGAATTCAGGCTGCTGCTCAACTACTGTAAAGACTTGCTCTTCAACCGGAGCAGCTTCTACAACTGTACCCTTGCTTGGTGCGGCAATCTGCTCAGGAGCGATAATAATCTCTTCAGCATTTGGATCACCTTTTACCGTTTCCGTTGCGGCAACCGCTTCCTTCAACTCTTCTACAGTTGGGGGTGGCGTTTCCTCAGGAACTTCTTCGTCCTTCTTTACTTCGGGCGGTAAGAACTTCACTGTGTTCACCTTAGGCTGCTCAACTGGCGGCGGCGGTGGTGGTGGTGGCTCTGCGGGATCAATGGGTGGCGGCGGTATCTTCATCAAGTCCACTTCTACCATTGCCTGCTCCTGCTCATCTCCTGCCGACAATTTGTCAATTAGCATCGGAGTAAGCATAGCTAGCACGAAGAGTGTGGCTCCAAACAGGGTAGCGCGGTTGATAACACCGCGATACTCCTGGCGAAGTGAATATGCACCGTACGCCTTATTGCGATTTGCAAACACTATATCTTCAAGTGTTGCATTCTGGCTTACTTCTGCCATGGCGCTTCTGTTTTAGAGTTTAATACTTAAAAAATTACTGTTCCGGCTGTGGAACGATGCGATCGCCTAACAGCGACTTCTCTGCGTCTGTCAGTTCATCAACAAGAGCGTAACGCTTTGTCTTGGTAATAGCCATCTCGTCCAGTACATCAACCATGTTCTTGTAAGTTGAAACTGGAGTTGGCTTTAGTACCACCACAAAAGGGTCGTTACCAGCCTCATCCTTTGGGTTCTGAGAGTTGATGCGTGTCTTTGATTTAAAGATAACATCACGAATCTCCGTACCATAGCTGGCCTTCTTGAGAGCTGTTTCAGCATTATCATCATCAGCCGCAACGCCATCAAGATACCAAATGTCGTTGTTACGACCCATAAAGATAGTTAGCACCTTAGAGGCCTTCAGAGGCTCTGTCTGCTGCTCTTCTTTCTTATCCTGTTTATCAGGTACGTTAAGCGTCATGGATGTTGGCTTAGTCATCGTTGTCGCGAGCATAAAGAACGTGATCAAGAGAAATCCCAAGTCCACCATCGGTGTCATGTCCACCCGGGTGGACATTTTTTTGGACCGGACTTTACCATCGCCTTTACCACCCCCACCGGTGTCTACTATTTCTGCCATTGTATTACTGTTTGTTCAGGTGATACCTCACTTGCTATAATTACTGCTGATCCTCATCAGGAGCCCATCCCGAAGGTGGTTGCTCTGAACCTGTAATAAGGTTGAACTTGTTGATGTTCTGCGACTGCAGATTCGTAAGTACATCCTTAAATACCGGGAACTTAGCTGCGTTGTCTCCTTTCAGAGCAAGTCTAAGTTGTGGATTCGCTTTACGAGCTGCATAAACCCAGTCAGCCAACTCACTAACTCCGGTAGAGTCTACTGGAATACCAGGCTGCTTTACTGCTTTCATCTGCTCTACTGATAAGCCTAACCAGGGTTTCAGCTGATTGAGCGGGAAACCAAAGCTTGCAAACTGAGAAAATTTAGCTTTCTCCGCATCAGTAAAGGAAACTCCCTTAGACTCTGCGATATTATCCAGCATTCCAACGCGAGTTGCCTGCGCATCAACACCAAAGAAAACCTTTCCTGAATTATCGATACTGATGATCATGATGTTTTCATCAGGGACTTTAATACCAGAAATAGACGTTGGTGTGGCAATCTCAACAGCTTCATTCGATTTGAAGGTAGCTGTCATGATAAAGAACGTAAGTAACAGAAACGCTACATCCGTCATGGCAGTCATGTCCGTTACGGGAGGATGCTTTTTAGGTCTTACTTTTCCCATACCTCAAATATATAAGTTTTTTTTATATTAACGAAAAATGAGTATTAATAGTGCGCAGCAAAATTTTGCTGGATGCTCATACCGATTTCGTCAATGCTATAAGTAAGGTCGTCAACGCGGCTGTTTAGGTAAGCGTAAGAGATCGTAGCGATCGCAGCAGTACCGATACCAAGAGCCGTGTTGATCAAGGCCTCAGAGATACCTGTTGCAAGTGCAGCGGAGTCAGGCTGACCAGATGTACCCAACGCGGCAAAAGCCTTGATCATACCAATTACCGTTCCTAGAAGCGCTAAGAGTGTAGATGCAGATGCCAGAGTTGCAATGATAGTTAGGTTCTTCTGCAGCATAGGCATCTCCAAAGTTGTTGCTTCTTCGATTTCCTTCTGCAGGGCGGCTAGCTTCTGCTCTTTATCAAGGTTGGTCTCGCTTATCAGCTGCTTGTACTTCTCAAGACCAGCTTTGATTACATTACCAACTGATCCTTTTTGCTTGTCACACTCACGGATAGCCTCGTCAATTTGATTTTTGTCAAGCAGGCTTCTGATTTTGCGTACAAAAGCATCAATATTACCACTTCCACTTGCTTTGCTTAACGTAATCAGACGCTCAATAGTGAACACCAATACAATTAAGAAACAGGTCATCAAAATAGGTACAATTGGTCCTCCTTTGTAAACGATACCATAATAATCACCTGGCTTTGGACCTTTTTCGTGATCACCATCAATAAAGTGATCGGGAGACCCCAACACAAAGAGATAGATTGCAAGGGCAATCAGAAACAGGGCCGGGATTACCAACGCTGGGTTTAGACCTCCTTTGCTTTTCTTTGGTGCTGCTGCAGGCTTGGCTGCGGGTGCCGGAGTCGTCGCTTTCTTTTCCATCAGACTTACTTTTAAAGGGTTAATTTAGAATTTGGTTGTGAATAAAAGAAAAATTTGAATTAAAGGTTCTTTGTAAAATAAAATTTTGATTAAGGTATAATACAGAGCTTTACAAAAGTATGTGTTTTCCTTTTAAAAAAATGCAAAGGCTTCTTCAGTTTTTTTAACACATTTTAAAAAGTCAAACAATTAGTTGTACTATTCAAAGCGCAAGCATCGTAAAAAACGCAGCCGCATCAACAGCTATTGTCTTAACAATCAATAATTTAAATTCACCCTATACCGGCTTCCGCAATTTGGACTATTAACGGCTCCTGTGCAAATTAAGTTTCCTATTACCCTTAATTTGGATTCGAAAATTAACCTCTTGCTTACAAAAAAACAAATTTTATTCTGAAAGCCAGTTAACAATTTGTTCATCTACCGGTTCCTTGGCAGCAAACGACAAAGTACTATTATTTGTATACTATACTGTAAAAAACGAATATTATCTTCATCAAAGCAAACCTACCCCTGTTTCTACCCTTTACTTGTAGTTACAATTCGCTAAATCTGCCCAGTGGCAGCTACTTTGATGTTCCTTTCTGGAAAGATAATGAATGAAATACTAAACTCCAATATATAAAAGAAAATTTTATATTGATTAGGCATCACCTCCTCCCATACAGGGCAAAGCTTAAGCTCTATGCACTGTGAGTAGGTAGAGGAGAAAGTAATCAGACTCTACAACCAGTACACACGCATCCTTATACGCTGTACTTCCACTGATTGATGCAGGAGCTAGCAATAACCTCATACCCAACTATCTGCTTTCATAATGCTATGGCAGCTTAAATATAATCATAGGCTTACACAAAGCTTTTTATAGGATAGGTGTAGCGATATTGCTTTCCATTTATTACTTTTGTGTCATAACTATGATGTAGTTTTATCATAAAAAATACACCTCACATATAGATGGCTGCTAAATTCGATAATGAAACTTCTGTACAGGAACGCCTGAAGCAGGTATTTGATGCTCTTGGTATAAGCATCTACCAGATTGCGAAGGATCTGGACGAGAACTCGTCTAAGTTCTATAATATCCTGAACGGACGCGCAAAGCCATCCTATGATACCATTATTCGAATTCTGGATCATTACCCACAGGTAAGCGCTGACTATCTTCTGCGTGGAGTACAGCCAGTGCTTAATGGTGCTGATCCCTCCAATGCCCGTATGGTAGCTAATGAGATCTCCTATGTAGAGGTACCATTTGTCCCTATTAAGTTTCATGCCAGCTTTGTAGAGACCTATACGGATGGATTCCGCTATACTGACCTGGAAACCTACAGTGTAAGTACAGAAGCTGTAAAAGGCCTGCGTGATCCAATCATTATTGAGATCTCTGGTAATAGCATGAGTCCGCAGTTGGTTAACGGAGCCAAGGTAATGGTAGTCCCCGTTGATCCGGGCGACTGGATCTACCAATCGGGTGGGGTGTTTGCCGTAATTTATCGTGATTTCTTTGTTGTAAAACGTATCCGAGAAAACGAACTTTTGACTAAGCGCTATCTGACTTTACACTCTGATAATCCTCTGGGAGGCAGTGTAAGTGTTCCTGCTGACGAACTCAGAGGACTCTGGCGCGTAGCTCATATTGTAAGTGCTCCCGTAGAGTAATAGCTGAAGACATAATCATTCTTTGGTTTTTCCTAACTTTGGGCTTTACTATAGTAGTAGACTACGGAAACGAGGAGAAAAATATATGAATGATTATTTGTCGAGTCTGAATGAACCTCAGCGCCAGGCGGTCACCCACGGGGATGGCCCTCTGATGATCATAGCCGGTGCGGGGTCAGGCAAAACTCGTGTACTGACCTTTCGCATCGCCCATCTTATAGAGAATGGAGTAGACCCATTCCGGATACTTTCCCTGACTTTTACCAATAAGGCCGCTGCCGAAATGCGTCAGCGCATTGAGAAGGCGATTGGTAATGAGGCCCGAAATATCTGGACGGGTACTTTCCACTCTGTATTTGCCAAGATACTGCGCATCGAAGCCCGCTACCTGGGCTACACCAGCGACTTCTCCATCTATGATACAGACGACTCCAAGTCGTTGCTGCGGAGTATTATCAAGGAATTTAACCTGGACGATAAAACCTATAAGGCTAATGTCGTATTCAACCGCATATCGGGTGCCAAGAACCGCCTGGTGTCGGCAGACGACTACCTGAACAACGCTATTATTAAGGCGGATGACGACGCGGCCCGTATGCCTGAGATCGGTCGCTTGTATAAAGCCTATACAGTACGTTGCTTCCAGGCCAATGCCATGGACTTTGATGACCTGCTCTTCAATACCAACGTGCTGTTCCGGGATTTCCCGGAAGTACTGCATAAGTACCAGCACAAGTTCCAGCACGTGATGGTAGATGAGTTTCAGGATACTAACGTTTCGCAGTACCTCATTACGCGAAAGCTGTCGGCGGTGCATCGTAACATTTGTGTGGTAGGTGATGATGCCCAGAGTATCTATGCCTTCCGCGGTGCCAACATCGAGAACATCCTGAACTTTGAAAAGGACTTTCCGGATGTACGTACCATCAAGCTCGAGCAGAACTATCGCTCTACCCAGACCATCGTCAATGTCGCCAACTCCATTATTGAGCGAAATAAGGCGCAGCTGAAAAAGAATGTCTTCACCGAAAATGACGAAGGTACCCTTATCGAAGTCATCAAGGCCAACTCTGACAATGAAGAAGGCCGGCTGATTGCTACCTCTATCTTCGAAGAGAAGATGCAGCACAGCCTGCACAATACTGACTTCGCTATCTTATACCGTACTAATGCCCAGTCACGGGCCTTTGAAGAAGCCCTGCGCAAGTTGGGTATTAAGTACCGGATTGTAGGTGGCTTATCATTCTATCAACGTAAGGAAATCAAGGACCTGCTGGCTTACCTGCGTTTCACGGTCAACCAGCAGGACGAAGAAGCTTTCAAACGGATCATCAACCTACCTAAGCGCGGCATTGGCGATACGACCGTAGCCAAGATTACCGTCACGGCTGCCGAACGCCAGGTACCTATCTGGGAGGTAGTAAGTAACATACATCAGTATGTAGGTGGCCGCTCTACGGCACCTATTGAGCAGTTTTCAACGCTGATCAAAAGCTTCAAACTCCTGATCGAGCAGGGGAAAGATGCTTATGAGGTAGCTTCGCATATAGCTAAAACCTCCGGCTTGCTGCGTGAACTGTACGAGGATAAAACCGTAGAGGGTCTGTCGCGCTACGAGAACGTGCAGGAGTTGCTCAACGCCATCAAGGAGTACGTAGATAATGCCGAGACTGAAGATAAGTCGCTAAGTTCATTCCTGCAGTCGGTATCGCTACTGACTAATGCTGATGAACCCGATGAGGATGGAGATAATGATCGCATCACCCTGATGACCATCCACTCGGCCAAAGGGCTTGAATTCCGTAATGTATACGTAGTAGGGATGGAAGAAGACCTATTCCCCAGCCAGATGATGCTCGAGAGCCGGCAGGATCTGGAAGAGGAGCGGCGTCTGTTCTACGTGGCCATTACCCGGGCGGAGAGAAAACTTACCTTTTCCTACGCCGAAAGCCGCTATCAGTGGGGCCGTCTGAAAATGTGTGAGCCCAGTCGCTTCCTGATGGAGGTAGACCAGCGCTACCTCAATTCTTCCAAGACTACCCGGAGCCTGGCTGAGCGCGAAACATCACCCGCTCCCATGGCTTTCCTGAAGAACATGAGCCAGCGTCCGGCTGCTCCCAGCAAACCGGCTGCCGCCAGTAATCATGTACCTTCTTCTGATTTCACCCCCAGTGATACCTCCGGCCTTACCGAGGGGCAGCGCGTCGAGCATCCCAAGTTTGGCTTTGGAGTAGTGAGCAAGGTAGATATTAACGGTACCGATCGTAAAGCCGTCGTCAAATTTGATTCCGTTGGGGAGAAGACCCTCCTTCTAAGCTTTGCTAAGTTGAGGATCCTGAATTGATTAATTCTTTTCCCGAAAAATTTTTTAAACCTAAACCTTTAAACTATACTTCCTATCCTAAAACCTACATACAAGACTATGTTTAATGATGACGATTTACAGCTTATAAAAGAGCGTGGCAGTGATGTCGCGCTCGTAGAAGAACAAATTAATTACTTCATAGATGGCTTCCCCTTTCTGCCGCTTTCAAAGGCAGCTACGGTTGGTGAAGGTATCATACGCCTGTCGGACGAGCAGATTCAGCAGTTAACGGCTGAGTTTGACCGAAGTGCCGCCGAAGGAGAAATAAGCCTGCTCAAATTTGTCCCGGCTTCGGGAGCCGCTACCCGGATGTTTAAGTCGCTGTTTGCGTTCCTGGAGCAGGATAAAAGCGACAAGTCAGTCGAAGAGTTCTTTGAGCGTCTGACTGAGTTTGCTTTCTACAATGATCTGCAGGAAGCCTTGACGGCCGACGGCAAAGACATCAATACAGCCGACCGTAAGACAATAGCGGAATATTTCCTGACTGATAAAGGACTGGGCTACGGTAGCCTTCCCAAAGGTCTGCTTGAGTTTCACCGTTATGAAGATGGCTCCCGAACTCCACTGGAAGAGCACCTGGTAGAAGGCGCGCTCTACGCTAATGCCGGCGGAAGGGTTCAGATCCACTTCACTGTATCGCCTGAGCACCGCGATAAATTTGAAAAGCTGGTCGTAGAGGTACTTCCTACGTACGAAAGCCGCTTCGGGGTGAAGTACTACGTGTCTTTCTCTGAGCAAAAAGCCTCTACCGATACCATTGCCGTGAATATGGACAACACGCCTTTCCGCGAGAAAGACGGTAGTCTGTTATTCCGGCCGGCCGGACACGGAGCACTGCTCGAGAATCTGGCAGGTCTTGATGCGGATGTTATCTTCACCAAGAATATTGATAACGTAGTACCTGATCGTCTGAAAGATACTACCATCACCTATAAAAAAGCACTGGCGGGCATACTCCTCAGCTACCAAAAGCGGATATTCAGCTATATAGAGAAGCTTGAGAAAGGACAGGATGCTGCACTGCTGGAAGAGCTGGACCGCTTTTTCCAGGAAGAGCTTTCGGTTCGCCCTCCACAGGGCTACACCAGCTGGTCAGACGATGAGAAGGCTGCTTACTTCCTCCGTAAACTGGACCGTCCTTTACGTGTATGCGGTATGGTAAAGAACGAAGGCGAGCCTGGTGGTGGTCCTTTCTGGGCTGACAATGCCGACGGATCAGCTTCGTTGCAGATTGTGGAATCAGCACAGGTAGATATGGATAATGAATCGCAGAAATCTATATTCAAGAATGCTACACACTTCAATCCCGTAGATCTGGTAGGCGCCATGAAAAACCGCCATGGTCAGGCATACGATCTGCGTCGTTTCCGCGATCCGATGACGGGCTTCGTTTCCAATAAGTCCAAGGATGGCAAAGACCTGAAGGCCCAGGAACTACCGGGACTCTGGAATGGCTCTATGGCTGATTGGAATACCCTGTTCGTAGAGGTACCTCTTGTCACCTTCAATCCGGTGAAGACGGTGAATGACCTGCTCCGCGAGCAGCACCAGTAGTATCATACTCACAAAAAAGGTCCGGGGAAAGCTCAGCTCTACCGGACCTTTTTTTTATGCGCTGTTGTACTCAATGCTCCTATAAGTATAAACACAAATGCTGCTAAGTGACTGATACTTCTTTAGCGGCTGCCTCCGTTAAGTGTAAACCACCTACTTTTGTACCCAACTTATATCAACCCTCCATCTATACTTTAAAGTAACACCTGAATACCACATGAAACCTCTTCCTCTACTATGCTTTTTAGTGCTGCTTGCAGGAGGCTGCAAGCCCCCTCATGATGTCTATCGCAATGAAGTTTTGAATGGCCATTTTCAAGCCAGAGAACAGTACTTTCTTAAATCAGGTCAGATGGTCCCACTGCGGGATCAGGGACAATTTCTGCGTACAGAGTATAATACCCTGCGGGTCTATCAGGGTGACTCTACCTTAGTGTACCTTCCCGACTATAAGCAGAACCAGGAACTAAGCAGCCAGAAAGACGGTATACTCGTTCTGGAAGCTAATACGCCCGAGGGGTTAAAAAGTATTCGGATTACAATGGGAGATGACTACCGGAGCACTGCCCAAAGCCTGCCCTTTACCATGGGACAGCTAATCGACGGCCCTTATAATGCTGAGTTGGATACTGTACAAACGGTATATGATAAAATCGACTTTACATTATTTCAGTAGCAATTCAGACCATGGGTACTCTAAAAAGCGAAAGCCGGTTGATGATCAACCGGCTTTCGCTTTTTATATACAAATGACTCGATTCATTAGGGCTTCTTACGCTTGATGGCCAGGTCATGGGCGGTATCGTAGTAGGAGCGCAGATTAGTCCAGTCAAAAATATCAGAAATATTCTCCACCCGGTTCCGTTGCATAATACGGTCGCGGCGTTGCATCCTCACAAACTTGAACAGTATATCGGCTAACTGATCGGCAGCCTGCGTGAAGTTCTGCGACTTGCGATTGATCACGTAGATACCTCGGTTCTCGTAGTCACGCATGATCTGCATGATATAATCACCGAAGCCCGAGAGGTCGCTGGTTACTGTAGGTACTCCACGTACGATACACTCGAGAGGCGTATACCCCCAGGGCTCATAGTAGCTTGGGAATACCCCCAGATGACATCCCCGAACAAACTGTCCGTAATCAAGTCCAAATAAAGGATTGGTAGAGGCAATAAAATCAGGGTGGTAAACAATCTTAACCCGATCACGCTCATTGTTTACCAGATTAGCTTTACGGCAAAAATCGGTGATACCATCGTCCTGCTTCAAGTCATGCGTGACAAAAGCAGGCAATCGCTCGGTTTTCCAGGTCTGGATGGTCCGGCGCAGGCGTAGCCGCCAGTACTCATCCACGAAGTTGTTCAGGTCGGGCATCTTGTGGTCGCTACCAGCGGCTGTCGCCAGAAACAACCGCTCCCCTACCTGCTTCTCAATAGCAGTACATGTCTCCTGAAGTTCATCCAGTACCGCTCTGGACTGCAGTACATCGGCATTGATAGAGTAGTAAGGCTGCTTGGTCACAATGAACATCACTACTGTCATATCCATATTGGCCTGTACCATCTTCCAGTTCAGGCGTGCCAGCGCTTCCAGCGTAAGATCGTATCCTTTGTTACTATACTCAAAGCGTCCGGACGTGAAGAAGTAGAGCGTTTTGTCAAGGTCAAATGAATAGCTCGGGAAGAAGTGCCCCAGCACAAACTCATGGATCTGCTCCTTGTACTTGACGTGCAGGTTCTGAAACTCGTGTACCGCCGAGAAACGGGTCACGTTCAGACCATTGGGAGTAACCAGATCCGGCATGCGCCCCAGGAACACCTCACACTCGCGGGCGGTCACATCACTTACCGTAGTGAGTACATGCGCATTCTGAGCGGCTAGCCGCTCTATAGTCGCCTGGGTTTCGATGCCGTAGTTACGGGCCTCGTGTTCCCAGTCAAAGAACGGAAGCTTATTATAGAATCCTTCCACATTCTGAGCCAAGTACCTTCCCAGCATGGTAGCATGGGTAGTGAAGGTAACCGCTACTTTTACATTATCACGTCGGAGATCAGGTAAGGCAGTACCTGCCATCCACTCATGCATCTGCACTACTATCTCAGACTTCCTGGCGTTTTCGGCGGCAAATTCGGTAAGGAATACGCGTGTGGCCTCCCCAAAAAGCAGTACCTGATTAACCAGCTCTTCAACGTTAAGCGTAGATATCCGGTGGTGTTCCCACAATCCGTACTTGATCTTGTCGAGCTGGGGAGCCATACTCTGAATATCAAACAGGACAACCCGTGGCTTACCTGTCACCAGCCAATAGCCATAGTGGACGGTATAACCCAATTCGCGCATACGGCGTACCGTACGCCCGGCGGGCGAATCATCCAGATCCGATATAGGTTCGAATTCAGAGGCAGCCTTCTGCGGAAAGTAAGGCCCCAGCAGGAAATAATCTTCGCCCCACTTTTCTACCATGGCTGGTACTTTGGTGCGGATTACGGTATAAATGCCCCCTACCTGGTTACAAACTTCCCAGGCTACTTCAAATAGTAATGTATTCTTTGGCGTTTTTACGTATGGTTCCAAAATATAGTATGAGTTAGACCAATCTGCGGATTAGATTGAAAGGTACTATTTTTCATTAAAATCACAAAAGCACACACTTTATACCCGAAAAATGCGATAAAGTTAATTAAGGCCATTCCGTAAGGAACGACAAAGAGTGAAATTGAATCCTCCTGTACTTACGACTTTCGCATTAAAATTCTTTACTTTGAAGATAGTAAATTAACTTTCAGTAGTCTGGTTCTGTGAAAAATTTCCGTGCCCTAACCTTCAGTCTTTTCTTCAGTACCGTTCTGATGGTGTCATGTCAGGCGCAATCCTCTGTGTCTGAACAACCCGAGCCTTACATACCTCCCAAACGCGAATTCAGGGCCGTATGGATTGCCACTGTAGATAATATCGACTGGCCTAGCCGAAAGAACATGCAGCCGGATGAGCAGAGGCGGGAGTTTGCAGAACTCCTGGACTTTCATCGGCAAAATGGTATCAACTCGGTATTTGTACAGGTACGTGCGGCCGGCGATGCCTTCTACGCCAAAAGCCCTGAACCCTGGTCGGAGTGGCTGACAGGCCAGCAGGGTCGCGCGCCTGAGCCCTTTTACGATCCACTGGAGTACATGATAGAGACTTCCCACCGCCGGGGACTGGAGTTTCATGCCTGGCTCAATCTCAACCGGCTGGTTCATAAATCCTCCACCAGCGTATCTCCCCAGAACCTCAGCTATACCAAGCCCGGCTGGATACTGAGCTACGACGGCTACAAGCTCTTTAACTTTGGTTTGCCCGAGGTACGTCAGTTCATAACGGATATGACCGTTAACATTGCCAAAAACTACGATGTAGACGGTATCCACTTTGACGATTATTTCTACCCCTATGCCGTACGGGGACAAACCTTACAGGATGATGAAACCTATAAAAAATACGGCCAGGGATTTTTTAACAAAGCCGACTGGCGACGTCACAACGTAGACCTGCTCATCAAACAGATCCACGACGCACTGATGGAGGTGAATCCACGCCTCAAGTTTGGCATAAGCCCGTTTGGGGTATGGCGCAACCGTAATGCTACACCCGATGGCTCCGAAACCTACGGCGGCCTTACTTCTTACGATGACCTGTTTGCCGATACCCGCAAGTGGATCAAAGAAGGATGGATTGACTACGTAGCTCCCCAGGTATACTTCTCTTCCGGATTTAATAAAGTACCCTACCGGAATCTGGTAGACTGGTGGAGCAACAACCGATTTGAGCGGCACCTGTACATTGGTCAGGGTGCTTACCGGGCCGGTTATAAAGATCTGGATAAGACCTGGGCTAATCCGCGGGAGATACCTAATCAGGTACGGTATCTGCGCCAGCACGGTGCTGAAGGAAGTATTTATTTTAGTTCACGCTCGATGAAGGCCAACAGCCTTGGCTTTGTAGATTCGCTGCGCAACGATCTGTACCGCTACCCCGCTCTGATACCTACCATGCCCTGGAAGGATAATACGCCCCCATTGTCCCCTCAGAACCTGAAGGCTACGGTACATCCGCGTGGAATTGAGCTATTTTGGGAAGCACCCGAACCCGCCGAAGATGGCGACAAGGCCTGGTACTACGTCATTTATCGATTCGACCCGGAGCATACGCCCAGCGCCCGCGATCCACGTCGTATTGTAGGTCTGTGTCATGTAGGAGAGCGTTTTCTGGATACTACCGCTATGCCCGGCAAGCGATATGCTTACTACATTACTGCAGTTGATCGTCTGCATAACGAGGGCCGCCCCATTGGTCCCCTCAGGATTATGATGAATGACAAGGCTCTAGAGCAGTTTTAGCGTATCCACTCTAACAATATACCTATGGGACTCCTCGAGATCCAGCATAGATTCAATACTTCCGCCAGTGGCTACGTCGCGGCACTTGATCGTTATACCGATGAGCAATTCGCAGCAAAGCCCTCCGCCGAAGCCTGGTCGCTGGCGCAGATGTACGAACACCTGTACCTGGCTACTACCTACTTTTTTCTGGCCAATGCCAAACGCTGTACCGAAAGACGTAAAGGACAAGTAGGTGGCGAACTGAATGATCTAGGAAGAAACCTCTTTAAGTACAATAGCTTTCCACCTGTTAAGCTGCGTCCGCCGGATTCACTGCGGGTACCTGAACCGGTAGGACGCTCCCGCGATGAGTACCGTACCCTCTTTGCGCAGCTCATCCCCAGTTCTGATGCACTCATGGAAGCCATAGCGGCCGACGATAGTACTTATAAGGCGCTGCAACCGGCCTTTGGCTGGCTTACCGCCCGGGAGTGGTACCATGTAGGCGAAATGCACCTGCGCCACCACCATCGTCAGCAGCAGGAACTGGAAGCATGGCTGCGCTCTCTCGCCTCATAAGCTACTGAAGTAACTGCTGGCATAGATATTTAACTACGTTTAGAGCATTATTAACACTCACTTTAAATTAGTTATTTCTATGAAAAGAATAGCATTGAATGTACTGATGGCGACAAGTCTGTTCGCGGCAGTAGCCTGTAACGAAACCAAAAAAGATGACAGCGCTGAAATGGCCGAAGAACAAAATGAAGCCCGGATGGGCGATGCCATGGAAGACGATGCCGAGTTTGCGGTAGCCGCTGCCGACGGAGGTATGTTTGAGGTACAGATGGGGGAACTTGCTCAGAAAAACGGATCGGCGGCCCAGGTGAAGGAGTTTGGCCAGATGATGGTCAATGATCATGGCAAGGCCAACGAGGAACTAAAAGCTCTGGCCCAGCAGAAAAACATCACCCTGCCTACTTCGCTCAGTTCTGAAAAGCAGGAAAAATACAATGAACTGTCCAAAAAGACCGGAGCAGAATTTGATAAATCCTACATGGACCTGATGGTACAAGATCACAAGAAAGATATTGAGGAGTTCAGAGAAATGAGCCAGGAAGGAAAGGATGCAGAATTAAAAACCTGGGCAACCAGTAAGGTACCTACTCTGGAGATGCACCTGCAGCGAGCCCAGACTATTCAGGGAGCCGTTCAATAAATACATCTGCTATCTATAACACAGCGAGGCAGGGGTTAGTACCTTGCCTCGCTGTGTTATATTAAGTATAATAGTGGTTATCTGTATATCTCCATCACCTCCTCTACCGGACGGATACCTTCGTAGAAGGACAGCAGCCGCATCAGGATACCCTCCACGACCGCATCCGGACAGGAGGCGCCACAGGTAAGCATGATAGTAACAGGTTCTTCCGGCAGGTAATTTTCCGTCACTACCTCTTCCTTTGTATGCAAATTATAGTGGCGGATCAACTGGCGATCCAGTAGCTTATCGGCTGAAGCAATAAAGTAGGTAGGCAGCTTTTCTTCGCACAACTCTACCAGATGCGAGGTGTTGGAGCTGTTATAACCTCCGGCTACTATCACAAAGTCGGCCGGGTGCGTTAGCAGAGCATAGGTAGCATCCTGATTATCATTGGTAGCATAGCAGAGTGTATCGCGGGTATTGGCAAAGTGCTCATCTACCTGCTCAGGCGCCAGATGAAAATGGTAAATCATGACCTGCTTCAGATAATCAGCTATTCCCTGCGTATCCGCCGCCAGCATAGTAGTCTGATTGACTACCCCGATGCGACGCAGGTCCTGCGCTGGGTTGAAGCCTTCGGAGTACTGCCCCCTGAACTCTTCGTAAAATTGCTCTGGGGTAGATTCTCCCGTAATATAAGTAGCCAGTCGCTGGGCCTGAGCCATATCTTTGACTACTATCGTAGGCGCTCCTTCTTTGCTGTGGGAGAAAGTAGCACGGGTTTCTTCGTGGGTAGGCTTACCGTGTACTACTACGGTATACTGCTTCTCCCCGATCTGAGCGGCACGCTTCCATACTTTCTCCACAAAGGGACAGGTCGTATCATACTGGTAAGCATTAATACCCAGCTCGGCCAACTTGTTCTGTATTTCTATGGTAGTACCAAAAGCTGGTACAATTACGGTATCATCCGGCGTTAGTTCAGCCCAGGGTATAAGCTGATTGCCCTTAGTATCCAAGATAAACTGTACCCCCCGATCCTGCAGGTCGCGGTTCACGTCGGGATTGTGAATCATCTCACTCAGTAGAAATATGCGCTTGCCTTCGTTCTCAGCAATGGCTTTATAAGCTATATCGATGGCATTTTCTACCCCGTAGCAGAACCCAAAGTGCCGTGCGATCAGGAAACGTACCGGACCGAAATCCAGCACCGTAGGAGTAAAGTCCCGCTTGAGTTTGTCTTTTTGTCGACGATACTCTTTGATGGGGGTAATGATACGGCTACGATAGAAATCAGGGATATTGAAGGTCTTCATGAAAGTAATTCTCTTTTATGAGGGCAAAGTTACGCTAGCTTTTTAAAGAACAACCACCCTGAAAGCTTTGTTCATAGCTGATTCAGAATGTTGTTGCAACCACTATCTTAAAAAAATTCTACTCCGGATGCAACGCCCTATCGCCGGTCAGTGTCTTTGATTCAGAACGTTCAACTATTACTCCTTCTGCTTGGAAACAAAACTTTACACCGACCGGCATGTCGATTTGGTGGAGCGCTGTAAGCAAGGCGAACGCAAGGCACAGTACGAGCTTTATAAGCATTACTCTAAAGCCATGTACAACGTCTGCCTGCGGATGCTCAACCATGTGGGTGAAGCAGAGGATGCTTTGCAGGAGGCTTTTGTGGATGCGTTTACACATATTCATCAGTTCAGGCAGCAGTCTACGTTCGGGGCGTGGCTGAAGCAGATCGTGGTGAACAAGGCAATTAACCAGCTCAGAAGCCGTAAAGTACAATGGGTCGAAATCGATGAATGGCAGGAAGCTGAAGAAGCCAACAGCCCTTCGGAAGAAATGGCCTACCTGGAAGATGACCAATCGTACGAAGTGGAGCGCATCCGGTGCGCCATGAAAAGCCTCCCCGAAGGCTATCGCGTGGTGCTGAGCTTGTACCTGTTTGAAGGCTACGACCATGAAGAGATCGGCGAAGTACTCGGTATCAGTGAGACTACTTCCCGAACTCAGTACATGCGGGCCAAACGAAAATTGCTGGAATTGATGAAATAAGTAGAATGGAAGAGGGTGCGAATGGAGTAAAGCGAAAAAGTAAGTAAACCGTAAGCTAGTTGCTAAACCTAATCCCTAATACCATTTGATAATTTTTTACTAATCAATCTGATAATACGATGAGAAAGCCTTCTGATAAGAAAGATCGGCTGGAGCGGTTTGTGCGGGATAATCGTGAGGCGTTCGACAGCTTTGAGCCGAGCGACGATCTATGGGGACGTATTGAGGAGCAGTTTGGAGAAGCTCCCAAAACAAACAAAGTAAAACGGCTGAAATGGTGGGGCAAAGCCTACCTCGACTGGCGCATAGCCGCCGGAATAGTAATGGCCGTGGGAATGTCTTATGTCTACTACCTCAATAATCAATACGGGGTCACGCGTGATCCTAAAGTAGCCCTGGTAGTGCCTACCTATGCCCGGGAGTTTAACCAGTACTCGCTAGCCATTGACGAAAAGCGCAACGAACTCGTCCGGCTCACCAGCGACAATCCCGAATTATACAAAGAGTTCTCGGGTGACCTCGACCGCCTGGAACGTAACTATCAGAACCTGAAATCTGAACTTCCCAAGGCTCCGAACCAGGAGGCCCTGATCCAGGCTATGATCCAGAACCTGCAGTGGCAGCTCGACCTGCTCAATCAACAACTAACTATTCTTCAACGAATCAAAGAGGCCGATAAAAGCCATGAAAAAGATAATAGTACCATTATTTAGTCTGCTCACGCTGATTCAGATACTCAGTGTACAGGCAGGGCCACGTCTGGCCGCGCCACGCTTGGACGTCCCTAGTCTGGATGGACCCGGTCTGGATGGACCCGGTCCCGATGGGCCTCGTCCTGCGGGGAGACCAGCCTTATGCATAGTAGTTCCAGGGCGGGATATCATCCTGATGGATAACGACGCTGGTCTGGTCGAAAAACGTAAGACTATCGTGAAAGTATTTGACGTAACGGCCAAAGATCAGCTCATGGTCGACAATCAGTTTGGCCAGGTAAAGGTCAACCTGTGGGATAAAAAAGATGTCCGGGTAGATGTAGTGATCACAGCCAATGCACCTACTGACCAGCGCGCCCAGGAGTACCTGAGTTCGGTGACCATTGATGAAAAGCGCGAAGGTAGTCAGATCAGCCTCCGCACGAATATTGATCGGGATCACTTTGGGAGCAACAACTGGAGCGCCTGGAAGAGCACCAGCAGGGAGAATAAAAACTTTATCCAGATTGATTATACCATTAATATGCCAAAGAGTAATGCACTGGTGGTACATAATAAGTTTGGTGATACCAACATACCGGTATTTCATGCACCACTTACTGTCAACTCAAAGCATGGTAACTTTTTTGCCACTGACCTTGACAACTTGCAGAACGTCATACAGGTAGCATTTGGCAATGCCGATATAAAAACCATGAAAGGTGGTAAGCTGGAAATGCGCTATGGCGACCTGCAGTTAGACCGCGCCACTACTTTAACATTGATCAACAAATTCGGAAAACTCAATATCCGTGAAGTAGACCGGCTGCACGCCGATATTGACTACTCAGGTGCCAGCATCGGAACGCTCACCGAATACTGCAAAGTAAGGGTGAGTTACTCCGATAACTTCCGGATCAATCAACTACCGCAATCGGCGGAGAATGTAGATATCCAGGCAGCCTATTCGTCGGTAGTGCTACCAGCCGAGCAAAGCAATTTTGATGTGACGGTCACCCACGGACAATTCAGGTATCCAAACAACGTAAAGGTGTCGCTTACTAATCAACCCGGTCAGGAGCAAAGATCCCCCCGTACCTCTACCCGGTCTTACGAAGGCAGAGTGGGCGCCGGTACCGGTACCAGGATCAAGGTTATCTCCAAGTTTGGGGACGTAAGCCTGAAAGACTAGCTTTCCCACATTATATCACTATAAAAAAGTCCTGCGACCAGAGCCGCAGGACTTTTTTATAGTGATATTTTAAATACGCTTTACAGGATAATGGTCCGGTTGTTATGGATAAATACCCGGTCATTGAATACCAGCTTCAGGGCTTTTGAAAGTACCAGCTTCTCCGTGTCGCGCCCTAGCGTAGCCATGTCCGTGGCCGTCTGCCGATGATCTACCTCCTTTACATCCTGCGCTATGATCGGTCCCTCGTCCAGGTCATCATTGACAAAGTGTGCCGTAGCTCCGATAATCTTTACCCCCCGCTCGTACGCCTGCCGGTAGGGGTTAGCTCCTACAAACGCGGGTAAGAATGAGTGGTGAATATTGACAATACGGCTGGAGTAGTGCTTTACAAAGTCCGAGGTAAGTACCCGCATGTACTTAGCCAGTACTACGTACTCAGGCTGGTAGATATCCAGCGTCCGCAGTATAGCCTCCTCGTGCTCCTGGCGGGTTTTGTGCTCGTGTGAGATATAGTGGAACGGTATCCCAAACTTGCTCACGAAGGGCTGTAGTACATTATAGTTGCTGATAACAGCCTGTATATTTGCATCCAGTTCATCAAACGCATAGCGGATCAGCAGCTCACCCAGGCAGTGGTGCTCCTTGGTTACCATTAGTACCACATCCTTTTTCTTCTTCGGATTTACCCGCAGATTGATTACCTGAGGTAGTTCGTTTTGCAGTACTACCAGCAGTTGATCCGGATCTGCTTCTCCCTCAAACTCAGTACGCATAAAGAAGTACCCGGAGGGGCTTACGTATTCGTCGTTGCGGATGATATTGAGGTTATGTTCAAAGAGGACGCGGGTTACGTGATAGATCAATCCTTTGTGATCGGGACCATCCATCAGCAGGATATGGCGGTTATTCATAAAATTTTTTAATAAATTGCTCGTATATTCAATGTACTACTTCTGAGCGTACAGCTCCGGAAGTAGCTACCAGAGTTACGGATGTTCAAATTAAAGCAGTTATAGCTTACTCACCTACCTTTTCTATGCTGAATCGTCGAAAATTTCTACAGGCTGGCGGAGCCGCCCTTATCTCTCCTGCCCTTCCCCCTACTGAACCTACCGCTCAGGGAGGAGGCCTTCCTATGGCTATATGTACCTGGGATCGTCTCAAAGCCAACGAAGCGGCCCGCACCATACTCGAGAAAAAAGGCCGGGCACTGGATGCCGTCGAAGCAGGGGTACGAGTGCAGGAAGCCGACCCCAACGACACCAGCGTAGGCTACGGCGGCCTTCCCGACCGCGACGGCCACGTCACCCTCGACGCCTGTATTATGGACGAAAAAGGCAACGCCGGGGCGGTGACCTTCCTGGAGCATATCATGCACCCGATATCGGTAGCCCGTATGGTGATGGAGAAAACGCCACACGTGATGCTTAGCGGCGAAGGTGCCCTGCAGTTTGCGCTGGCTAACGGCTTCAAGAAAATTAACCTGCTTACCCCAAGATCCGAGAAGGCCTGGAAGGAGTGGCTCAAGACAGCCAAGTATAAGCCCATCGTTAACGTAGAGCGTCACGATACCATTGGTATGCTGGCTCTGGATGCGCAGGGCGATATGTCAGGTGCCTGTACCACCAGCGGTATGGCCTTCAAGCTGCACGGCCGCGTAGGTGACTCGCCTATTATCGGAGCGGGACTATATGTAGATAATGAAGTAGGTGGAGCCTGTGCTACGGGAGTAGGTGAATTTGTAATGCGGACGCTGGGGTCTTTTCTGCTGGTAGAGCTCATGCGGCAGGGACGCAGCCCTCAGCAGGCGTGTGAGGAGGCCATCGGTCGTATCGTCAAAGGCAAAACTAAGGATGATTTCAAAGACTTTCAGGTAGGGTACCTGGCGGTAAATAAGAAGGGTGAGTACGGTGCGTATAGCATCCAGAAAGGCTTCAACTACGCCCTATACCAGAACGGCCAGAACCGCGTCATTGAGTCAGACTACTGGATGAAGTAACTTTTCTGACCCTGTTTACGTTCAGGTATTCTGACTAGTTGATAAAGTACCCATTACTCATGGCTGAAACACTTACCATACCTACCACCACCAACCGTGCCGCTATCTACGCGGCTATATACCCGCAGATAGCCGCGCTGATCGAAGACGAGAGCGACCTGACGGCTAATCTGGCTAATGTAGCCGCTGCACTGAAAGAAGCGTTTGGATTTTTCTGGGTAGGCTTTTATATCACTAAAGAAGGGCAACTGGTACTGGGACCATTCCAGGGACCTATCGCCTGTACCCGTATTCCGTTTCACAAAGGTGTATGCGGAGCTTGCTATACGCGTCGCGAAACCATCATTGTACCCGACGTAGAGGCTTTCCCCGGCCATATAGCCTGTAGCTCTGCTTCCCGGTCGGAAATCGTAGTACCTGTGTACCACCGCAATGGTACCGTAGCCATGGTACTGGATGTAGACAGCGACCAGCTCGATGACTTTAGCGAGGCCGATGCCGAAGGCCTGGAAAAGATAATGAGACTGCTCGAGCGGAAGCTGTAGTGGCACCTTGGTGCCACCGCTACTTACATAAAAGCTGGCCGTTGACAAGGTTACTGAAGTACCCCTCTCAACGGCCAGCTCAACAAAAGGCATCCTCAATGTGACGGATATTGATACCTCCATCCGGAAACAGAATGATAGAAATAATGTCGAACCGTACATCAAAATGCCAGTTGGTGTCGAAGATGTACCCTTCGGCCGCCTTCATGACCAGCTTGGCTTTGGTGTAGTTCACAAACTCTTCGGGCAGGCCGTAGCCCGTGCCGGTGCGGGTCTTTACCTCTACGAATATCAGTAGTTTTCCCTTCTTTGCGATCAGGTCTATCTCGGCGTGGCGGTGACGGTAGTTTTTGACTACTATTTCGTAGCCTTTGCCCTGCAGGTACTCTACCGCTTTCTTTTCACCCCAATTGCCGGTATCATTATGTTGTGCCATCCCGAACATTTTTAGCCTAATTTAACGTTAATTTACATAGGTCTTGGGCTACTGAAAGTACTTTCGCAGCCGACTGACCTGTTAGATACTACTTCTTACTACCAAATGAATACCCGCATTAATAAGTACGTTGAATTTCGGGACCTGGGACTGATCGATTACCAGCAAGCCTGGGACTACCAGGAGGGGCTGTTTGCTGACATCATCGCGACCAAGATCCAGAACCGTGATAAGGCTCCCGACGAGCAGACGCTGACGCCCAACTACCTGCTCTTCTGCCAGCACCCCCACGTGTACACGCTCGGCAAGAGTGGTAAGCCGGAGCACTTGCTACTGGATACCGAAGGGCTGGATCAGAAACAGGCCAGGTACTACAAGATCAACCGGGGGGGCGATATTACCTACCACGGTCCGGGGCAACTGGTAGGCTACCCGATCTTGGACCTGGATAACTTCTTTACGGATATCCACCGCTATATGCGAATGCTGGAAGAAGGGATCATCCTGACGCTAGCTGACTACGGACTGGATGCCGGCCGGATTGAAGGTCTGACGGGTGTGTGGCTCGACCATGTAGAGCAGCGAAACCCGCGCAAGGTCTGTGCGATGGGTGTAAAGTCGAGCCGGTGGGTCACCATGCACGGCTTTGCCCTGAACGTCAATACTGATCTGACGTACTTCGGGCATATAGTACCCTGCGGTATTCAGGATAAAGCCGTAACGTCTATCGAATCAGAGTTAGGACATGCGGTAGTCATGAAAGAAGTAGCCCATATATTAAAGAACCATCTGGCCGTTCTGTTTGAAATGGATCTGGCAGAAACATCAACACAAAGTATAGATCAATGAAAAAAGACATCACCTTTTTACCCGTCGAAGGTATACAGATAGCCATCGTAAGAAATACAAATGAATTGAATCAACCGGAGTGGCATGTCGTACTGTTGAACCGCAACGAGGTTGCCATCAACAACATATTTGTCACCTCCAAAGGATATAGCAATACTGAGTCTGGTACAGACTCTGAACAACGTACCTCTACCCTGCGTCATTTCTTTGCCGAGATACAACCCAATGCCCACGTAGTCGTGGAGCCCATTATGCCGGATGTGTTTCACCTGAATAATGAATACTGGGTGAGCTACTTTATCGGGAGCCAGATTTACGATAAAAAGTTTATCTTCGTGCCGGACAGCATTGTGGAAGATAACATCATTGAGATAGCTCCGCTGGGGCTGGAAGGTGTACTTCACGAGTAGGACTGTCCATTTTGGGTAAGGGTCTATCCAGACTCTTACTCAAAACTCAGTTGCCGCTCCGGCGGATTATGCTTTTGCTACTCTTCCTCTATGAACCCTGAATTTCGTCGCCGCGCCAAAAATCTACTTCTCCTTGATATCGAAACCGTAGCCTCCGTACCTGCCTATGACCACCTCAGCGATCGTATGCAGCAGTTGTGGAGTAAGAAGGCACACCGGCTACGTAAAGATGAATACCCCCTGACCGATGCTGAAATCTTCTATGACCAGGCGGGTATTTTCGCCGAGTTTGGCCGTATTGTCTGCATTGGATTCGGAGCCTTTTACTGGAATGAACAGGACGAAATCTGCTTCCGGGTACGTACGTTCGCTCACGACGACGAAGCTACCCTCCTCCGCGAGTTCAAAGCACTGGTAGAAAAGTACCCGGCCGACCAGTTGATCCTGTGTGCCCACAACGGCAAGGAATTTGACTTTCCGTATATCTGCCGCCGTATGCTTATTCACGGTATCGAACTCCCTCGTGCTCTGCAGCTATCTGGCAAAAAGCCCTGGGAGATCCTGCACCAGGATACCATGGAACTCTGGAAGTTCGGGGATTTTAAAGGAGCTACCTCCCTGGACTTATTGGCTGCGGTGTTTGGAGTTGCCAGTAGCAAAGATGAAATGAGCGGCAATCAGGTGACCCGCGTCTTCTATGAAGAAAAAGATATTCCGAAGATCTGCCGCTACTGCTGCGAAGACGTAGTAGTACTGGCCCAGCTGTATCTGCGGATGAATTATCTGCCTACCGTACCCGAACAAAACATAGACCGGCCGCTGCAAGTCCCGTCAGAAAACATATAGAGAGTATAGTAAGTTGTACTGAGACTACACGCCCTCGGACCAAAATCCAATTGGATAACGCTCTCTTTGTGCCGGGTCTCTACGGCTCTATATATACTACATAATCAGTTTAGCAATGAAGAATAAAAGACCTAAAAGAGAATTTAAAGAAAAGAAGTCCGGCGGCCGGGAAAAAAGGTCCGGTGGCCGGCAAAATAATATACTCTCGTTCATCGATGAACTGAAAGCTGATATTGCCGCTTTCTTCGAGATCAACAATGAACAACACTTCCGCCTGGCCGATATACACGATCATTTTGGGGTGGAAGATAAAAAGCTCCGCAACCTTTTCAACGAGATCATCCACGAGCTACACGAATCAGGACGCCTGCTCCGACAGTCGGATGGTACCTACTCCGGTGCTCCTACTACCGAACAAACGGGGGTAGTAGGTCGCGTGGATCACGTAAATAAGAACTTCGCCTTTGTCATAGTAGAAGGTCAGGAGAATGATATCTACATAGATACCGACGACCTGCGGGGAGCCGTGGATGGCGATACCGTACGGGTGCAGGTATTCAGCGACGGACGCGCGCGCGGCCAGAAACTGGAAGGCCGGGTAACGGATGTACTCGAGCGGGGCCGACCTGAAATAGTAGGTACAGTAGAGGTATGGCCAAAGTACGCCCTCGTACAACCCGATAGCCGTAAGCTTTATGCCCCTATCCATATAGCGCTGGACCAGCTCGGCAAGGCCCAGGAGCGCGATAAAGTAATCGTAAAAATCACCCAGTGGCCTACCCGCACCCGGCAGGCCGAAGGACAAATCTTAGAAGTACTGGGACAAGCCGGTAATAACAACGCCGAGATGCACGCCATCCTGGCCGAGTTTGGCTTGCCTAACCGCTTCCCCGAAGAGGTCGAAAAGGAGGCGCAAGCTATCCCCGACGCTATTCCCGAAGACGAAGCAGCCAGGCGACGTGACTTCCGCTCTATCACTACCTTCACCATTGACCCGGTCGATGCCAAGGACTTTGATGATGCGCTGTCGGTACGTTTTCTGGATGAAGGTAATGTGGAGATAGGCGTTCATATCGCCGATGTTTCGCACTACATTCAGCCCAATACGGAGCTTGAAAGCGAAGCCTACCGGCGGGCCACCTCCGTATACCTGGTGGACCGGACGGTACCTATGCTCCCCGAGAAGCTGTCGAACAACCTCTGTTCGCTACGACCTCACGAAGATCGTCTGGCATTTTCGGCGGTATTTGAACTAACCCCTAAGGGGAAGATCCTGAACGAGTGGTTTGGCCGTACTATCATCCACTCCGACCGTCGTTTTTCTTACGAAGAAGCGCAGGAGGTACTGGATAGCGGCGCAGGCGACTACCCCGAAGAGTTGACACTACTCAACCAGATTGCCAAGCAGCTCCGTCGCGAGCGCTTCCGCAGGGGTGCCATCAACTTCGAAACCGTAGAGGTACGTTTCAAGCTGGATGAAAACGGTAAGCCGCTGGGTATCTACCAGAAGGAGCGTAAGGATTCGCATAAACTAATTGAAGAATTCATGCTGCTGGCCAACAAACGGGTAGCTGAGTATGTCTTTTCGATGTCAAAAGGAAAAGATAAGTATACCATGGTGTACCGGGTACACGAGTCACCGGATCCCGAGAGACTAAAGACCTTCTCTACCTTCGTGGCCAAGCTGGGCTATTCTATAGAAGTAGAGGACGAGAAGAAGATCGCCAACTCCATGAACATCATGCTGGAAGAGGTAGAGGGGAAGCCGGAGCAGAACCTGGTCGAGCAGCTAGCGGTACGTACCATGGCTAAAGCCCGGTACAGCACGGAGGATCTGGGGCACTTCGGACTGGCTTTCCGTAGGTACTCCCACTTTACCTCTCCTATCCGCCGCTACCCCGACGTGATGGCGCACCGCCTGCTGCAGCACTACCTCGATGGTGGCAAATCCGTAGATAAGGAACAGTACGAGGCGGCCAGTAAGCATTCATCCGAGCGGGAACGCCTGGCCGCTGAGGCCGAGCGGGCTTCCATTAAGTACAAGCAAATCGAGTACATGGGTACTATGGAAGAGGATCGTGTCTTTGATGGTATCATTACCGGTGTTACAGACTTCGGTATGTTCGTAGAGATCACCGAAACTGCCTCCGAAGGTCTTGTACGTATGACTGACCTGGATGATGACTATTACGAACTGGATAAAGAGAACTACCGCCTGATCGGACAGAAGACCAAGAAGATTTACACATTTGGGGATCCGGTGAAGGTGCGGGTGAAAGAAATCAACCTCGCCCGCCGCAGTATGGATCTGCTCCTGGAGGGCGACCCAAATGCTACCAAGCGCTCCCGCCGGGTTGAGGCCTCCAAATCTGGTTCCCGCTCGGGAGGCAGAGGTGGAAGAGGCTCCTCCTCTAATTCTAAAGTTGACAGAGGTGGCTCCCACGGCAAACGTACCCGAAAGAGTAGATAATTAGCCGTTACTGACCGTTAGATAAATTTATCATAGCTTAAGTAGTAAAGAGTCTGTAGTGGTGTAATTTGGGAAAGAATACGCCACTACAGCCACTAACACATCATAGCTATGAGTACTATTATCCAACGTATCAAGCATAAAGTTGACGTTGCCAAAGACAAATTCTTTCCAATGACGGAATTTGACGCCGCAACGCTCCCTTGGATCGACCGCCCTAATCCTCCTATCGCTGATTTTCTTGCTAAAAATCCTCCCCGCTTCGAAGTACCTTACGACATGGCTGATAAGCTTAGCCACTGGCACGACAAAGGGTATGTAGTGCTGGAACAAATTGTGCCGCATGAGATGGTCGACCGGTTCTGGCAGGATGTTGAGGAGATTATAGAGCATCCCGAACGCCACTTCCTGAACGTCCGGATCGACCGGGATGAGTTTAAGCCCAATCAGGAGCGTAACATCAGCGATTTTCCCAAGGATGCCTTACGGGGTAAGTACGTAAAGTTTAATGACTTTCATAACTCATCGGTAGCGGGCAAGAAGCTCATGGCTCATCCTTCCATTGTGGCTTTCCTGGAAGCAGTATTCAACCAGCAGGTAGTAGTGATGCAGAGCCTTGTATTCCTGTACGGTAGCCAGCAACCTACTCACCAGGACTTTCCCTGGGTAACCGCCAAGATCCCCAGTCACCTGGCAGCAGCCTGGATCGCGCTGGAAGATATCAAGATTGACTCCGGACCCTTATTTTACTACATCGGCTCTCACCGCATCCCGAAGTTCAACTTTGGTACTGGTATCTTATGGAAGCCTAATTCTCCCCGCACCCCGCTGGAATTTGCTGATTATCTTAATAAGACCTGTGAGGAGCATAACCTCCCAAAAGAGACGCTGCTCATCAAAAAAGGTGACGTACTTATCTGGCATTCGGCTCTGGCCCATGGTGGAGGCCCTATCCTGAATCCGGAGCAGACCCGCAAATCATTTGTGTGCCACTACTCTACCGAACAAGCCCTGCCCTTCCATCGTAGCAACATCAATACAGTACCTGTAAAGCAGGAGTATAACGGCATGTACATCTATAACAACCCGGCTCTACCTCAGGCCGAAGATTCGCTGAAGTAGCCGCTTACTTAACGTATATGTAAAAAGAGAGGCTTTTAGGCCTCTCTTTTTGTATTTTTGCCCCACTACCGGTCGTTATAGCTCCATGAAAAGAATACTCCTTAGGCTCCTTATCGTACTAGTGGCACTGGTTGGCCTCAACTGGCTGGCTTCATTTATATATGTGCGCTGGGATCTGACAGAAGATAAACGCTACACTATCTCAGATGCTACCAGGCAGCTCCTGCAGAATCTCGACCGCAATGTACATGTAGCCGTATACCTGTCGGGGGATTTTCCTCCGGGATTTGAGCGTCTGGAGAATGCTACCCGTGAAACGCTGGAAGAATTTGAAACCTACGCCGACGGCCGACTCACCTACGAATTTATAGACCCCTCGGCAGCTACCTCTGAGGAGCAGCGCCGGCAACAGTACCAGCAGTTGGTAGATCGCGGCCTTACCCCTACGAACCTGTTTGCCAATGAGGACGGCAAGCGTACCGAAAAGCTTATTTTTCCGGGGGCTATTGTACAGGCAGATACCCTGGGAGTACCCGTACAACTCCTGAAGGGCAACCGCAGCAGCAACTCTGAACAGCAGCTCAACCAGTCGTTTGAGGGGGTAGAGTTTGAACTGGCATCGGCCATTCGTCTGCTGGCACCACAGGAGCGAAAGAGAATAGGTCTGCTGGTTAGCCATACGACTATTTCTCCGGGCCGATTATCGGACCTGATCGCTACGCTGCAGCAGAGCTACGATGTATTTCTTGATGTGAATAGCCCTAATTCGTACGAGGGACTGGATGCGCTGCTGGTACTTAAGCCTGATCAGCCTTTTACCGAAGAAGAAAAGTACAAGCTCGACCAGTACGTAGTCAATGGAGGTAGAGCCCTATTTTTTGTAGACGGTGCCCGGGTAGATAGCGTGAGCATGCAAGGTACCTTTGCCCAGCCTCTGGACCTCAATCTGAGCGACCTTTTTTTCAGGTGGGGTGTACGGGTCAATACCAATCTGGTCAAAGACCTGAATGCCGCCCTGATTCCGCTTAATGTAGGCAACATGGGCGACGCTCCGCAGATACAGCCCCTGCCCTGGAGGTTCTTCCCGCTGCTCAACAACTTTGGCGACCACCCCATCACCCGCAATACAGACATTGTCCTTACCCGTTTCCTGAGTTCAATCGATACGGTTGGAGGAGCGGCCGGACTTCGAAAGAGCCCATTGCTCATGACATCCCCCTATACCAAAACGCTTAATGCACCGGCGCTGGTGGCCTACAACGAAGCCCGTCAGGAACCCTCCCCCAGTGAATACAATGGCGGAATAAAACTGGCGTCTGTACTATTAGAAGGCCAGTTTCCCTCCCTATACCAGAACCGGATCCTTCCCTCCGATCCCCGGTCAGCTACATTCAAGGCTCAGGGTGAAGCGGGGCGAGTTCTAGTCTGCTCCGACGGCGATGTCGTAATTAATGACTTTGACTACCGGCGCAATGCCCCACTACCGCTGGGTTACGACCGGGTGTCACAAAACATCTACGGCAACAAAGATTTCATCCTTCACGCCATCGACTACATGACCGATGCCCAAGGCCTCATTACGGCACGTAATAAGCAAATCAGTATCAGGCCTCTGGACAAGGTACGGGTACAGGAACAGCGCACTCGCTGGCAACTCCTCAACCTGCTGCTCCCGGTAGGCTTAGTGGGTATTTTTGGGGCTATCCGGTACTACTGGCGACGTCGAAAATTTGCCCGTTAAACGCCATAGGTGCATTATTTTTTTTACTTTTGTTTTTTACAGAGAAAATTTGGGCTTTACGTGTGAATTGTGAGTATCTTAGCTTTAAGAAGCCCCCATTCCTACCCGAAGGAACTGTACTTGTCAACTGTCAACTGAAAAAATAGCCACTGCGTATTATGAAGTTTGTCGTATCGTCATCGGTGCTCCTCAAACAACTATCGGCCATCAACGGTGTCGTCTCTACGAACCCGATCGTGCCTATACTGGAGAACTTTTTATTTAAACTGGAGGGTAATACCCTTACTGTCACTGCTTCGGACCTGCAAACGGTCATGATTACTGAAATAGAGGTGGAAGCGGGTGACAAAGGCGCCATCGCGGTACCGGCCAAGCTTCTTCTTGATACGCTGAGGGGTCTTCCCGAGCAGCCCATTACATTCAATGTTGATGAGGAGACGTTCGGTACGGAGATTGTTTCGGATAATGGCCGCTACAAACTCTCCGGCGAGAACCCTATTGATTTCCCCAAGACGCCATCCGTCAACCGCGGACAGTCAGTAGAGTTGTCATCGGCTTCACTGGCTACGGCTATATCCAATACCATTTTCGCAACCAGTACCGATGATCTGCGTCCGGCTATGACAGGGGTATTTGTACAGATAGGAACCGAAAATGCTACGTTCGTTGCTACTGATGGCCACCGTCTGGTACGCTACCGTCGCAGCGACATCAAGTCCAGCTCCGATACGTCCATGATTATCCAGCGGAAGGCTCTGAACCTGCTGAAGTCATGTCTGCCTTCGGAGGATATGGTAGTAAAGGCGGAGTTCACCTCTTCCAACGCGTTCTTTAGCTTTGGAAACATCCGGATGATCTGTCGCCTGATCGATGAGCGTTTCCCCGATTACGAAAATGCCATCCCTACCAACAACCCCAATACGCTCACCATCAACCGAGCCGAAATGCTCAACTCGCTGAAGCGTATTTCCATCTACTCCAACCGTACCACGCATCAGGTACGCCTGAAGATGACGCTCAACGATCTGTCTATCTCGGCCGAAGACCTTGACTACTCCAACGAGGCCAACGAAAGGCTTATGTGCGAGTACAACGGGGACGATATGGAGATTGGCTTCAACGCGAAGTTCCTGATCGAGATCCTGAGCAACCTAACCTGCAAGAATGTGACGTTTGAGCTGTCAGCACCTAACCGGGCCGGACTGATCATACCCGTTGAGCAGGAAGATTATGAAGATATCCTGATGCTGGTGATGCCGGTAATGCTTAATACCTACGCTTAATAGGGAACATACATAGTACTTATATAAAGAAGCGGCCGCTCTATTCAGGGCGGCCGCTTCTTTGTTTTGGGGCAAACTCAACTATATGTTAAGAATAGCTTTTTCGTAAGCATGTTTAGCTTTTAGATACCCTGCCTCCCGACGCCGCTCAATAGTGACAGCACTGCTGTCAAGCGTATGTCCTATTTCACCCGGGTCCGGCTGTATTAGTACCGTCTGAAAGCACTTAAGTACCTTTCCTCCCAGAGTCAACCTGAAGTCAGGTGGCAGGCTCTGATCACGCTGCGCGTTGCGAACCTGCGTAACCAGTTCATTTATTTCCAGGTACCTCTTTAAGTCATCATTGAAGATCTCGTTAATAGCGATATCGTCCAGCGCCCGAAGGGCTATATTGGTCAGATGATAATTTCGCTCGGGGTCGGCCTGGAGGTCCCAGCTATTACAGTTCAGGATATAGATTACATAGTCATCTACGTCTGTAGTTTCTTCCTTGATCGCCTGTATTACATCACCCAGCGGCGAAACCGTCCTGATACCACCATCCACTACTTCCCGTATTACCGTTGTGTTTTGGACAGAGTCCCCCTTCCACCTAAGCTCCTTCACCGGCTCCCACACAATAGGCATAGCCGTAGAAGCCAGAATAGCGCGGCCGAGCTCTTCGTCCGACGCAAAATCTTCGGGTCGGCAGGTGTAGTAGTTGGCGTCTACAAGCGAAACGACTCCGCACTGGAAGGCAGTCTTAAAATCATCCCGACGAACAGTGCGTAAGAGTGTCCTGTACAGCGGGCTATTGTCGGCCAGGGAACGGATCTTGTTGAAGTTGGTCATTACCTCCCGAATCAGGGCTGGTCGGTTAAACACGTACTGGAAGCCATAGCGAAACAGGGAACGGGGAAGTAGCTTTTTGATGATAGCTTCAAAGTCAGGACGTACCGTTTCGCCCTCCATAACTACCATCTCTGACGTATAAATACTACTGTACCCCTCCCGCTGTACCTGCTGCCACAGGGCTTCCAGCTCGGCAAATTTGTCCATCGCTACCAGTGCTCCGTTCAGGGCACCCACTGATACCCCGGCAATTCGGTCAAAGCGAATATGCTGCTGCTCAAGGAGGTACTCGAGCGCTCCCCATTGAAAAGCGCCCTTGAAGCCCCCTCCACTTAACACCAGTATGTTCTTCTGCGTGGCCATAAAATAGTTTACTTCTACTACCGGTAAATTGAGCAGTTTGTTATGCTTTTAGCCCCATTTACAGGCATTTGGGTGGTAGAGCAGCTACTTTTCTGCCTAGCAGTAGTACCTAACTTTCTATAACAGATACATTTAGTTTTAAAAATACTTTTTTCTTTCGCTCTATTTGTAAATATTTGTATAAAAAATTGACCGATTGGTGAAACGTTTAGTCTGTATCGGAAGCATTATTCTGCTGCTACTCAATACGCTGGGGTACTACCCGGTGTACCTGTGTATGCAGTTGAAAGCCCAGCTGGAGATGCAGGAGAAACTAAACCAGAGTACGCTGGGAGAGGAAGAACTCTTCACCATCAAAATCCCGATTCAACTCCCCTACTGGACCGAGACCCGTCAGGCTCCCCAGCGCATAGATGGGCAGATCGAGTACAATAACGAATTTTATAAGCTTTATAAGCAAGAGGTAGTAGGTGATACGCTGGTAGTACTGTGCGTAAAAGATCATACTGAAAAACAGCTTTTTCAGACGCTTACCGAGTGGGTAAAGATAACGGTAACGGGCCTGCCCGGTACTTCTGAAAAGGCCACACAGCTAGTCAGCTTTCTGATTAAGGATTACTATTCATCCCACCGAAAGGTCTATTTTAACCTGTACGATTGGATAGAAGCGCCTGCTCCTTATGCTACCCGTACTTTTGCTCTCCATCCAGCCACGCTGGAACTCCACTCTCCGCCTCCCGAGGCCATTGTCTGATTTCTTATTGCTGGCGAGCTGCTCCATTCGGACCAGTTCCGCTGACACACCCTTTGGTACTTCCTGAGGGAGCTCTAGTGGCTATTTGTGGCCCTATATGACCAGCAGACAAATTCGTGCGGACTCACCTACCTGAGCCTTTACGTATGCCTTTTAGGCTATACTACTCTATCTGTACCTGGTACTGGTGGTAGTTGCACGTGCTCTATTCTGGCGCCACATCCCATGTTGCTTCCTGTACACAGGCCGTACCGGCTCTGGTATATCTTACATTTTAGAAATCAAGACAATGAAAAACTCTCTATATATCATCTTCTTCGCAACGCTACTGGCATTCCAAACTGCTCTGGGACAGGGATGCGTAGCAGTACGACATATGAATATGAATGCCTCGACACCGGGCGTTTCATCGGCTGACCTGTTCAAGCAGAAGCACGGCCAATGGCAGGTTAATACTGGCTATCGCTACTTCAGATCGTTTCGTCACTTCCGCGGCGACCACGAAGAGAAAGAGCGGATCGAGAATAATACCGAAGTAGTAAACGTATCACACTCGCTGGACCTGGGTATTACGTACCAGCCCACGATGCGTCTGTCGTTTTCGGTGAATCTGCCGATATTATACAACGACCGCTCTTCGCTGTACGAGCACTACGGTAACAGCGCTACTGCCAATCCGGAGCAGAAGCGATTCCATACCCAATCGCAGGGTATCGGAGATATGCGTATATCGGGTAGCTACTGGCTCATCAACCCGATCAAGCTTCCTAAGGTTAATCTGTCGCTGGGACTGGGTGTAAAGCTACCTACCGGTAATCCGGGTGTAGAAGGCGACTTTCACCGGCTCAATCAGGAAGGGCAGGACTATACTATTCGTAAGCCGGTAGACCAGTCGATCCAACTGGGTGACGGTGGAGTAGGATTTAGCCTGGAAGGACAGGGATATGCGCAGCTCGGCGACCATACTACTCTATACGTCAACGGCTTCTACCTCTTTAATCCACGTGAAACTAATAGCGTAGTACGTAATCCGGGCTCTACGGTAAGCCCTGTTGACGAGTATTTTTCGGTAGCGGATCAGTTTGCGGCCCGCTTAGGCCTTAGCCAATCACTTACAGTAGTGCCGGGCTTGTCACTGATGCTGGGCGGCCGGGTTGAAGGAGTTCCCGCCCACGATGCCATTGGTGGCAGCGCCGGCTTCCGTCGTCCGGGCTATATAGTATCGGTAGAGCCGGGCATAGCCTACATGAACCAGAAGTATTCTATAGCGGCTACGGTACCCGTTGCTCTGTATCGCAACCGGATCAAAAGCTACGCTGACCTCCAGGACCCAACCGGAAAGCGCCACGGTGATGCCGCCTTTGCCGACTACCTGATCTCAGTAAGCATGTCCCGCTGGTTCTAACCCACCTCTGTATCCATCTATTTTTATCTCATAAATAAATGAAAGTAAAGACTCTGTATATGCTTACCCTAGCCCTGCTGCTTATGGCAGCAGGCGCTCAGGCCCAGATGCCTCACGATGTGATCTACATGCCTAAAAATACCAGTTGCCTGGCCCTCACCTACGGACACAGCAGCTGGGATGAGTACTGGGAAAATACCCTCAAGCGCGAGAACCTGAATATTGGCACCCACACTACACAGATGGCCATGGCCATGGCTGCCGTAGGTATTACCGACCGTCTCAATGTGATTGCGAGTGTACCTTACATCTGGACCCAAACCAGCGCCGGGAACCTGATGGGCCTAAAAGGTTTTCAGGATGCTTCAGCCTGGATCAAGTACAAGGCTTTTGACAAGAAAGGACTATCACTACACGGAGTTGTGGGAGGATCTATCCCTCTGACCAACTATGTACCTGAGTTTTTGCCGATGTCCATTGGCCTGCAGGCCCGGACCGCTACCGGCCGTATCATTGCCAACTACTCCCATTCCCCCACCGGCCTCTACCTGACCGGCCACGGAAGCTACTCATGGCGTAGTAACATATACGTAGACCGGGACTCCTACCTGGCCGGCGACCGTATGCACAACACTGATGAGGTACAAATACCCAATGCTATTGACCTGGGAGCACGGGTAGGTATTCTGAAATCTAAATGGCAGACGGAAGTATTTGTAGAACGCTTTGCCTGTGTGGATGGTGATAACATCCGTCGCAATGACATGCCTTTCCCTACCAACAAGATGGAAATGACTACTGTGGGCTGGTACGGCAAAGTACAGCCCCGCAATATCGGCGTAAACGCCCGGGTAGGCTACGTGGTGGAAGGCCTGAATGTAGGCCAGAGCCTGAGCTATTCTGTTGGTTTTTTATATCAGTTTAATTACTAGTGACTTTCATGAAAACAAATACATTCCTCCCATCATACAAAGTCCTTCTGGTTGGACTTCTTGCCTTTATTATAACGTCCTGCGATAAGACTATTCAGGAACCTATTATTCCGGCGTATAGTCCCTCCAACGTTGATGCCAATGCTGGTATCTGGAAAACCTACGTACTTACCTCACCCGCTGAGGTAGATGTACCGGCTCCCAGTGCCACCAACTCAGCGGAGTACCAGGCCGAACTAAGCAGCCTCAAGCAGATTTCGTCGGCTCTGACTCCGGATCAAAAGCAAAAAGTAGAATACTGGGGCGCCGGTGCTGTATACCGCTGGAACGAAATAGCCCGCGAACTGGCCGCCCGCTATAACCTGCCACCGGCAGCAGGCCCGGACGGTAAGTACCCATTACCCGATGCAGCAAATCCATTGGCCGATCCTAAGTTTCCATTTGCCAATCCACCCTATACGGCCCGTGCGATGGCGTACCTGAGTGTAGCTCAGTATGATGCCCTCGTAACAGCCTGGCACTATAAGTACAAGTACAATCGTATGTCGCCGGCTCAGGCTGAGAGCTCCATCAAGGCCGCTCTACCGGTCTCTGGCATTCCTACTTATCCCTCTGAGGATGCCGTAGTAGCCGCCGCTTCGTTTAATGTTCTGAAAGCGATGTTCCCCGGTGAGGTACCCTACCTGGAAGCCAAAATGAAGGAGCATCAGGAAAGCCGTCTGTGGGCAGGTATGAATGTACAAAGCGACCTGGCCGCTGGAGCAGTGCTGGGCACCGCGGTGGCAGCCAAGGTAATGGGCCGTGCCAAGACCGATGGTATGTCTAGCTCTAATAACCAGTCTATGACGGCAGGCATGATCGAAAACGCTAAAAAACTGGGCGTGACGGAACCATGGGTTAGCCAGGAGTCACCGGCTCGTCCACCGATGTTACCTACCTACGGTCTGGTAACTCCCTGGAACTTCGATAAGGCAACCGTAGCCAAACTACGTCCCGAAGCACCACCGGCAGTAGGTAGTGCTGAATTTAATAAAGCTCTGGACGAGTTGAAGTCTATTCAGAAAAACCAAACCCGCGAGCAGGCACGTATCGCCAACTTCTGGTCAGATGGTGTAGGCAGCTACACTCCTCCCGGCCACTGGCTCCGTACAGCGGCCAATGCCGCTCACGATGCCCGGTATAGCGAAGTACGTATGGCCCGGACCCTGGCTCTGGTAAGTACTGCCCTGATGGATGCGGGTATCTGCTGCTGGGACGTAAAGTTCTGGTGGTACTACCCACGCCCTCAGCAGTATGGGCTGAAGACTACGGTAGGTACACCTAACTTCCCATCCTATACGTCAGGCCACTCCACGTTCTCGGCGGCAGCGGCGGAGGTACTTGGACATATTTTCCCTGCACAGGCTAAAAAATTCGCTGATATGGCTTTGGAGGCCTCCAACTCCCGTATGTACGGCCTTATTCACTACCGCTTTGACTGTGAAGCAGGTCTGAAATGTGGGAAGAACATTGGTAGCTATGCCGTAACGCGGGCTAAAGCCGACGGAGCAGATCAGTAACAGGAGGCACTAGTTAAACAAGCGCTTAAAGAAGCCCTTCTTTTTCTGGTCATCCTCTTTTTTCTGGTCTTGTTTATCTTTATCCTTTTCTGTTTCTGGCTTGTCGGCCTCACCGCTTACGACATCTTTGATAGAAGCCAGGATAGACTGCCAGATCAGGTTGAAAAAGGAGTCACTGGGCTGTCGCTTCACTGTCACATCGGCTACGCGAGCGGGGCCATCACCCGACGGATTGTTATTCTTGATGATGAGTCCATTAAGCAGGTTGGAAAGCAAAGACCTTTTCTCCAGCTTACCGGACTCATCATCCTGTTTAAGTACATTTACTTCCAGATTATTGTACAGCATCTGCATAGTGATGTGTGACTCATAGCTGTTGGCCTGCATCTGGAACTTCAGCAGGTTTAGTTGTCCTGATTCCACACTCGCCTTAGCCAGCGCGCGGGTAACCGGATTGATCTGCTTTATGCTGAAGTCTCTCATTGAACCTCCACAGTTAAATGTTCCGTTATCAGAAGCCATATTAAAGTTAAAATAGGCATTGAGCCTGCTCGCCCCCATAAATCTGGTATATGCCCTCACCCGGCAATAAGGGCGCCTGGCAATGGTAGCAGTATCATTAGTAAGATTCGTAATAGTACCCTGTGTACCCGTAAATTTAATAATTCCGCGTAGCCCCGTCTTCTCACTTCGCTCGCCGTAGTATACTTCTGTCCCCCTGACTCGTACGGTATCAAAGCAAACTACAAACTTAGCCTGCTTGAGTAGCTGGTGAGGATATCTACCCGTTTGATTCTCTTCAGGGTCGGGATAGTTGCGATCCCTGTATATATCCATAAGGCCTTTATCTATTTCCAGCACCTCTGCAAATAGCTGCTGCCGCATCAGGAACCTGCGCACATCGACCCGCCGGGCTACAATATTTTCAAACTTGAAATCATATCGATCCTTAGAGATACCTATGACTTTTGAATATTGATCCTTTCCATGCCTGGGCTTATAGTGTACGTTCTGTACTTTGATGGTACTATCCCTTGATGAAAGTGCCAGCTCCTTCATCGAAAAAGTGTAATGATCATTTCCTGCATCCAGAGTCAGCCCTTTCAGCCGTATTTCTATTTGCTGTGCATACAGGACCCGACTGGTGTCCTGGGCCGTTTCTTCATTGAGCCGAAAGTCCGACACATCCAGGTACAGCTCCTCCAGATGATTCTTTTTGGACTTTTCGCCATTGTTATTGATGTACGTAAAGTCTACGCTTGTGAAGCTGATGCGGTCTATATGAATAGACTGCAGTACCTGATTGATAATCTCGTACGGCGACTTCTTCGGACGATTTGTATTATAAGGCTTTTTGTCAACGGCCAGCGTCACGTTTGGGCTTTCTACGCGTATCTCATCTATGTCTAGTGATTTAAAGAGCAAAAGCTTCAGGATTGATACTCCTTCCAGGCTCAGCCTATCCGTTTGGACACTTGCCACCTGATCAGGTGCTTTCTTCTGCTCAAGTAGTCTTTTATATACCGTTGAGTCCGACCTGAGCATGACGTCACTCACCCCGGCATTGCCCAGAAGTATGTTTACAGAAAGATCACTATAGCTGATGGAATAGAGCCCATCAGACGCTTTGCGAACCGACTCTTTCAGCGAAGAGTCCAGTTGTTCTTTTAGAAGACCTGGCAGCACCCACGATGCTAGTAAGACCAGCAATACGATTCCCCCCACAATACCAACTGACCAAATAATCCATCTTTTTGTAATAATCTCTTTGAGGTCACTCATGAGGTTAGGTACAGTAGATTTATATAAGTATGGGCAAAAACAACTAAAAAACCTATGCCACTGGTACACTTCAATGTGCAACTACACTTCTTCGACCAGTAGTCTAATAATTGAAATAGCTGACCTGCTCAAAAAAAGTAAGATAGGTAAAAGTGCAACTCTATTACAAATAAGGCTAAAAGGCGAATAATATTACTAATGAAGCGATACTATCAGCAGTATCCGATTGGTAAACAACAAGCTACTTAACGTATCCAGAGGCTACATTGATAGGATCAAACCAAGAAGTGATGTTAAAAATATGTATTTTTGTACTGATAATAGATCTACTTCCAACCATTTCGACGACAAAAGGATCTTAGTATTACAGAAAGGACCTGAACAGGGAATAAAGTATATGACTTCCAGTAAATCATAGCCTATTTCTCTGCTACTGATCCTTAGAGCTAGTTAAGACTAAGACCAAGAAAGCGTACGAAGCACCCCTACCTTCGATGACATTGAACGAGCAGGAACTGGTGAACGGCTGTCGTCAGCGCGACCGACTCGCCCAGAAACGTTTATACGACGTTTTTGCGGGGAAGATGTTCGCTATTTGCCTGCGCTATACCAAAAACCGCCCCGATGCCGAGGATGTATTACAGGATGCATTTATCAAGATATACGAAAACATTGACTCCTTCCGAGGTGAATGTCCGCTTGAATTCTGGGTACGCTCGGTAGTGGTAAATACAGCGCTGAAACATCTGCGCAAGCAGAAACATTTGATGGAACTCGATGACATACATACGCAGGACAACCACGTAGCGGATACGGAACTGACACTTTCGAGCTTCCAATGGCAGCAGTTGATGGGCTTCATTCATGAATTGCCTACTGGCTGCCAGACGGTGTTTAACCTCTATGCCATAGAGGGATATCAACATAATGAAATAGCCCAGATGATGGGTATATCAGAAGGAACATCGAAGTCGCAATACGCTAGAGCGCGTATGTTGCTTCAGCAAAAACTAAGTAAAGAACAACGGTTCGACGATGAATCAGTCCGAAAAACACAATTTTGAGGAGGAGTGGCGGCAGGCCTTTGACGAGGCTTCGGTACCTCCGCCACCTTCGGTCTGGGACGCACTGGATGCACACCTCGACCAGCAGGAAAAGAAATCGACACCGATAGTACCACTGTGGTGGCATTCGCCCCGGCTGTGGTACGCAGCGGCGGCTATAGGCGCCCTGCTAATGGTAAGCGTGCCCCTGCTACGCCTGGACAAAAAAGCGCAAACGGACCTACCGACCGTAGCCGTGGATAAAAGCAGCTCCGCGCCTCAGAACCAGCGAGTGGTAGAGTCATCTGACGAGCAGCCTACGCCGGAAGCCCGCCAGCAGGTAGCCGGTGAAAATACTGGTGCCGCTGCACAGGAGCCAGCACCTCGTTACGCAACCAGAGGTCAGGTAGCCGAAAGTCGTAAAGCCAGTAAAGAAGCAGTACGCACTTTTGAGCAGAAACCTGTTACTTCACCTTCCCTGGCAGCAGTTCAGAGTCAGGTTGAGGCTAATGATAACAAAGGCCGTACTGATAAAAACGCTACGCCTGAGCTACCCCGCCCAGGTACTACTGATCCTACCTTTGCTACCAGGGTAGCTGCGGTTGAATCTGCGCGTACATCGGAGCCGGGTGCCATTGGGGACCTTCAGATAGAAGCCTTATCGCCACGGGAATTCCGCGACCTACCTGTATATACGCAAAAACGCTACGTATTCTTCCGGTACGATGCTCCGGATGATACTCCTCTGACTCCACCTACTAAGCCGAAGGAATACTGGGCGGGAGTAGGTGTGATGCCTGCTTCTTTCAATCCGGATGTGAATGTTACCTCACCTCCGGCCGCGTTTTCGGCCGCGAATGCCGGCCGGCAATCACTTTCGAGCTCGAGCCGCGCAGGCCTGTCGTACGCCGTGCAGACCCAGGGTGGTATGAAGCTCTCGAAGCACTGGTCCATCGAAACAGGAATTAGCTACTTACAGGGAAACTCTACCTTTGTGAGCGATGGGTATGTACTGGATGCTATGTCGAATCGTAGTGCCAATGTACTCGAGAATGCGCTGCTGGCTAATTCTTCCGGCTCTTACCGAGCCTCTAACGATAAGTCCCAGTTCGGGCCTCCGGCCAGCCCTAATGAGGTAGCCGCGGTGTACATTGATCTGGATCAGCAGACACGCAACGACTACCGCTTCCTGCAGCTTCCTGTACAGGCTGGCTATACGCTCAATCCGGAAGGCAAGCTAAGCTATACGGTACTGGGAGGAATGGTAGCTAATATGTTCCTGCGCAACGACCTCGAAATGGCACCCGGCAATACCCTTACTACCACTGCCAGCGACGGTGTATACCGTAACCTGAACTGGTCGGCCGCTACGGGCCTGCGGTTCAACTACCACCTGTCGTCGCACTGGACAGCCAGCCTCACCGGCTCGTACCAGAAGGCCATGTCGACGGGTATCCGCAACAATGATAATATCACGACACGTCCGCAGCTATACGGACTAGGTTGGGGAGTACGCTATTTATTTTAATATTTTCGGGTAGTGGTTCCAACCATTTGACTCTAGCCCGAATCTTTATTACAACAAGTCCACCATAACAGATAGGTGTACAGTAAGTAGATGTAAACGCTAAAAGTATCTGTTAGCCATGAACAAAATACTAACCACTGCTGCCGTAACTGCAGCCCTGTTTACCGCCACACTTAGCGGATGTAACAACGACGGAAATACCCCTGCTCCCATCACAGGCAAGGAAGTACATATCCCGGCGCGGGTAGCTGCCAGTACCACAGATTTTGCTTTTGATTTCTTCAAAAACCTGCAAAGTACTCAGCCTGCCGGAGATAACCTGTTTGTGTCACCGCTGAGCCTGCACATGGCGCTAGGCATGCTGCTGAATGGAGCCGAAGGCGAAACAGCCCAGCAAATTCAGAAAGCCCTGAAAATGGAAGGGCTGACGCAGGCTGATCTGAATCAGGCCTACAAGACCCTCATGGAAGATCTGCCCCAGGCTGACCCGAGTGTGAAGCTGGCCATGGCCAATTCAGTGTGGTATCGCAACGGCTTCCAGGTCGAGAATAACTTCCTCGACGTGCTGCGCCAGTCGTTTAAGGCGGAGGTATCGGCTCAGGACTTTAATAGCCCCGCCGCCAAAGACCGCATCAACCAGTGGGCCAGCGACAATACCAACGCTAAGATCAAGAAGGTTATTGACGAGATCCGGCCTGACCACGTCATGTTCCTGCTAAATGCGCTGTACTTTAAAGGTGACTGGAAGTACCAGTTTGACCCTAAGCAGACCACTGATGCTCCTTTTACCCTGGCCAATGGCAGCTCGAAGAACGTAAAGATGATGTCGCTCCAGGAAGTTTTTCGCGTAGCCCGTACCGAAAAATACATAGCGGCTCAGCTCCCCTACGCCAGTGGTCAGTTTAACCTGACGCTACTCATGCCGAATGGTGACGGTACCGTCAATAGTCTGATTGATAACTTCAGTGCCAGCGACTGGAGTAACCTGCAAAGCAACCTGCTGCAGGAAAGCAAAGTGATGGTAGGGCTCCCCAAGTTTACACTGGACTACGAGGTACAGCTGAATAAGACACTCCAGCAGATGGGTATGGAGCGGGTGTTCAGCAACCAGGCCGAACTGGATAAAATCAGTAAATCTGAGCAATTAGCCGTAAGCCTTATCAAGCAGAACACTTACCTAGGTGTGGACGAAAAAGGTACCGAGGCTGCCGCCGTTACCTCCATCGGAATAGTAGTAACCTCCATGCCTCCGTCGTATATGTTTGACCGGCCATTCATATTTATCATCAGCGAGAAAACATCTGATACCATACTCTTTATGGGACGTATCATGAATCCATAATCTGAGTATTCCTAAACGTAGCTTTCATTCAATAGTAACAAATATCTTTAGTCAAAATTAGCCATGAATCCATTCAAGAAGTTCCTTATTATTCCTGCTCTGGCGGTTGTAGCCTTACTGGCCTCCTGCGAAAAAGAAGATGTTGTCAAAGTAGATAACCAGATAGCCGGTACCTGGCAGCTGGACGCCATCACCTACGGCCTTACACAAAAGACCGTGCGGGGGGCTCAGCTACCTTACTCTGAAAAATTAGAGTTTTCGGGTACCACCTATACCGTTACCCGCGATGGTAAGGTTGAAAATACCGGCCGCTGCTATACCGGCGAAAGCCAGAAAGAAGCGCCTTATAAAAATGCAGTGATCTATCCTGATGATAACAGCTATCAGGCATACGAGATATCAGAGGGCCGTTTGTACCTGTACGAACGCGGTAAGCAAGGCTCAGTTGTAGCCGACGGCTCTGTCTACGAGTACAAACGTCAGTAGGTTTCTGACGTTTTCGGGGTGCGTTATCGTCCGGAGGCTCTGCTTTCGGACGATTTTGTTTGTAGCCATTCCAACCTTTCTGGTAGACCAGGGTCTTAAGGGCGTATTCTATTCGTCTGTCATTCAAAACCTAACCTGCTATGAGATCAATACCTCTACTACTGCTACTTACACTGCTGATGACAGGACTGTGGTCCTGCAACGATCGCTGCCAGGAAACCCGCATTGTGAAGCGTATGACTCCAGTAACTGTATCACTCATGGAGGTACGGAGGAACCTGAAAACCGAGGCTCCCCGCGCGCTCGAGCATCCGGGTAAGATCTACGTTAAAGGAAACTACCTGCTCATTAACGAAATCAAAAAGGGACTGCACGTCATTGACAACAGCAATCCGGCAGCACCGCGTTTTGTTTCGTTCATCAATATACCGGGCAACGGTGATATGGCCGTACGCGGCAACATCCTCTATGCCGATAGCTATACCGACCTGGTAGCGCTGGACATCACTGATCCGGCTAAGCCGCAGGAAGTAGGACGGGTAGATGAAGTATTCAAGAATGGCCAGTTTGAGGGAGCCTGGTGGAGCTACAACGAATCCGTTGGTGCCATCAACGACCAGAAAGTAGAGTACATCACAGAAACGATCAATACCAACTGCGAGGAGAACCCGATCATGCCTGAGATGTGGTGGCTGGGAGGGGCCTGGCGTATGATGGATGCAGCTTTTTCCAGCGCCGCCGCCCCATCAGCGGCTCCGGGTAGCAGCGACGGCAAAGGGGGCTCTATGGCTCGCTTTGCCCTATACAACAACTTCCTCTACACCGTCGGTCAGAACAACCTGCACCTCTTTGATATCTCTAACCCATCCAAGCCCACCAGCTTCTCCACAGTCAATTTAGGGTGGGGTATCGAAACCATATTCCCCTACAAGGATAAGCTTTTTATCGGATCTAGTACGGGTATGTACATCTACGACAACAGCAACCCATCTGATCCAAAGCAGCTATCGGTATTCCAGCACATGATGGCCTGTGACCCGGTAGTTGTACAGGACAATGTAGCCTACGTAACCCTGCGCTCGGGTACTACCTGCCGCAACGCCCAAAATCAGCTCGACCTGGTGGACATCAGCGACCTGACGCGCCCGCGCCTCATCAAGAGCTACCCCATGCAGAACCCCCATGGCCTGAGCATTGACTTCCCGACGCTCTACCTCTGTGAAGGCAAGTACGGTCTGAAGACCTTTAATGTATCGGATCAGTTTGCGGTAGACAAGAATATGCTGTCGCACATGAAGGACATCGACGCCTACGATGTAATCTCGCTGGGTAAGACGCTCCTGATGGTCGGTAAGGATGGCTTTTACCAGTTTGACGCTACCAATCCGCGCCAGCTCCGCCAGATCAGTAAGATACCAGTAGGTGAAAGTACTATCTAAGGCTTCTAAACAAAACCGACTATGAAGAAGCTACTTTCTCTATGTATGATCAGCCTGTTGGCGACTGGTTTGACTCTGGCTCAGGAGGTACCTTTTAAACGCCACTACGTCAACCATACTGAGTTGGGCGGACTATTCGGGCGGGTCAAGTACCTGCCATACGCTGGGGCTACCCAGGTAGTAGAAAACCGCCTGAACCTAACCCTGCAGACCTTCAACGGCATGCGAATCAACCCAAGGCTGTCGGCCGGACTCACTACCGGCCTCGACTGGTATACGACGGCACTTATTACACCCATAGCCGCCGGTGCCAGGTATGATTTGGCTGGCAAACGCAACGTTCGTTTCTTTGCTACGGCTGATGCCGGTTATGGCTTGGTATGGTTCCACGAAGACAACGAAGGATACCGTACCCAAGGAGGTATGATGCTGAATCCCGGTCTGGGCTTTCGCCTGGGCCGACCCGATGGAGCTGCTTTCACAATCACGCTTAGTTATAAACGGCAGGAGGCATTTGTTACAAAACCCCCACTTTGGGACCAGACTGAGCGCTTCGAAACCCGCGAATACAACCGCATGTCTCTGCGGATGGGGATAACGTTTTAGTAGCTATTAAATTATATAGGTTGCTACATTTGCTATGAGGGGCGTCTGGGACGCATAGTCCGTGGTCCATATCTCCACGGATCTACATATAGCTGACGTAACTGGGCCTGTGAGATACAGGCCACGGGTAGGAACATTACTAATCAATAGAATTAAGTATTAGAAAATCAGGATTTGTAAAAAATAGTATGCAAAGATTTATTTCGAGCGTGGCTCTCTTGTTGCTGCTGTGCGTCACCGCTTTCCGGTGCGAGCAGGAGGATTTTATCATAGACGCTCCGTATAGTTGTAGTAAAACCGGAGGTTTGGAAGGTACCTGGCGGCTACAGGCTTACCAGAACATCGACAGCCGCAAGCTGGAAGAAGACCCGGATCCAAGTGGCCGCGGCGTAGTGTTCACATTTAAGGAAGAAGGCGAAGCAGGTACTATCAAAGGGCATACCGTAGCCAATGAGGTTTTCGGAAGCTATCAGAAAGCCGACGCCTGTCAGCTCCTGAACGTTACTTTTGGTGGTACTAAAGTAGCCGAACCCACCTCCTGGAGTGCCAAAGCCTGGACCGCTATGAACAGCGCCACCGGGTATGAGATTTACACTTCGAAGGACCGAAAAGACCAGCTATCGATCTACTACAACAACCGCAGCGAGCGGATGATATTCAAGAGGCAGTAAAGGAGGAAGGGAGGAAAGGATAAAAGTGCCGAAAGGTATGACGGCTACTTGAAATTGATCATTGATCAACTCCTTTCCTCCGCAGCGGCGGCCGCCTCTTGTACCTTTCTTACCTTTCCTCCTTATAAATCAACACCTCAATAGTACCGTCTGCTTTGACGTAGCCTCGATACATCCCTTCAGAGTTGAACGGCATGGCAATATTACCCTGACGATCTAGCGCAATCAGGCCACCTTCACCACCTCGTTCTACCAGCTTTTTCATTACTACCTCGTCGGCCGCCTGCTGCACGCTTAAGCCTTTGTACTCCATCAGCGCTGACACGTCGTAGGCGACTACCGAGCGGATAAAGTACTCACCGTGACCGGTGGCCGATATGGCACAGGTAGTATTGTTGGCATAGGTACCCGCTCCGATTATGGGCGCATCGCCTACCCGGCCGTAGCGCTTGTTGGTCATCCCTCCGGTAGAGGTACCCGCCGCCAGGTTGCCATACTGGTCCAGCGCTACACAACCTACTGTACCAAATTTCTTTCCTTCCGTAAAGATGAGATTATCCTGAGGAGTTACAGCTCCGGTCTTAGAGCCTTTCTTAACCGCCTTCTTTTCTTTTTCAGTATGGTCCAGCTCTACCTTCTCTTCTTTGCGGGCACGCTCCAGCGCTTTATAGCGGGCTTCCGTATGGAAGTAAGAAGGCTCAACGATTTCCAGCCCTTGCTTTTCGGCGAATAGCTCCGCTCCTTTCCCCATCATCATCACGTGCGGGGAGCTTTCCATAACGGCAATAGCGGCCCTGATTGGGTTTTTAACGGTAGTGACGCTGGCTACGGCGCCGGCCATTAGATTTTTGCCATTCATAACGGCCGCATCCATTTCGTTTTTGCCTTCGCTGGTAAATACCGCTCCTTTACCCGCATTAAAAAGGGGGGAATCTTCCATGACCCGTACGGCCGCTTCGACGGCTTCCAGGCTGGTACCACCCTGCTTCAGGACCTGGTGTCCCTTCAGCAGTGCCATCGTGAGCGCCTCCTTATAGGCTTTCTCCCGTTCGGGCGTCATATTCTGGCGCGTAATAGTACCCGCGCCCCCGTGTATTACCAGCGTAATCTTGTCTTTATAATCCTGAGCGAAAATGGTAGGTGTCGTCATCAGAGCTAACAACGCACACAGCAGTAATTTTTTCATAGTTTAGGTAAATAGTTTTACCAAAGCTACATAAAAACAGGCAAAGCTGCTGACAAGAGAAAAGATGATAACTCTATAAAAAGAGCAGCTATAACAATCAGAAGACGTCGTTAAATATATACCTGTCGAGCAGGCAGTACCTCCTCCCTAGCCCCAAGCCAGTGTATCGGCGTAGACAGGAGAGGCGGGTTGGCTAAGCTGTACGACGGCTTCCAGTTCCTTCACAAAGAGGTAGCTGCCCTCCCGGTGCCACACCCTGAACTCCGCCTGTGGACTGCGGTAGTAGGGCAGGAAATCAGTGAGTACCGACAGGTCAAAGGTACGGGAGGTGGCTCCGGCACCGGATAGTAATCCATCTACAGCGTTACAGGCCTGTTCAAAATGCTTTGGTACGGGTACCATCAGCACGGGCTTGCCCAGGTACATCGCCTCGCATACCGACTCAAATCCCGCCGTAGTCACTACTGCGCGGCAACCCTCCATGAAGCGCAGATACTTGGGGCCATTGATCCGGTGGAAGGTCAGGGTATCGTCTACGACTTCCTCCTCGGCGGCATCCGCTTTATCCCAGAAGCAATGCAACCGTATCTCCGGATGCTCCCGGTGCCACGCCCGGATCTGACGGCTCAGGCTGTGGTGTGTCATGTACACAAGCATATAGTCGCCGCTGGCAGGTTGTAGTTGCTGTACTTCCCGTCGGAGCAGGGGCGGAACGATGGTAAGCGCGGGGTAAGTACTAGTCGGCATCGGGCGAAATGACAGAGCCAGCTTTTTTAGAGCGCCCAGAGCTGTAAGTCTTGTATTGAAGTTAACGATCCGGCGGTCCAGCCAGCTGTTTTTGGGGAAGTGGAACTGAGGGTGGAGTAAGAGGTACTGGTGCGCGATACATACCATAGGGATACCGGGGCGGTAGGTAGCGTTGTAGATGCCCCCCAGTACTTCGTAGAAGTTGACAAGTACTTCCGGCTTATACTGCTTTACCAGCTCGTGTATTTGCCGCAGACTTTGCGCATAGGTACCTGCGCGGGCGGTGTGCATACGTATGGTCTTTATGAGGTTGATGCAGCCTTTGCCGCTGTCATAGACCAGATTGGGGCTGGCAAAGGTATGAATGGGTGCCTTAATTTGTTCTACAAAGAACTCGGGCAGCACACGCCCCTCGGCAGTTCCCACCAATACGGCTACTACCTGGTGGCCTGCTTCCTGCACCATTTGCCTCAGGGCCAGCGCCTGGGTAAGGTGCCCCCGGCCTTCTCCCTGTACAAAAAACACGATCTTCATAGGCAGGGCATTAATGTTATACGTATTTCCTATCTAAAAAAACTTCGCACCGTGGGAGGTACTTCTCCTGCTTTGCTTGCCGTGAAAGCCGCTATGACTTCTTTACGACCAAAAAAGTTAGAGATGGACTTGTCCTCTTCTTCATCCTCCTCTTTATTCTCCACGGCTTCATTGTAGTACAGCAGGCTCCAGTTGCCCTCGAAGTCTTCCACCAGCGCGCTCATTGACTCTACCCAGTCACCGGAGTTGAGGTACATGATATCGTCTTCCATCTCCCGGATTACCGGCTGGTGAATATGGCCGCAGATAATACCATCGCAGTGGCGGGAGCGGGCCAGCTCTGTCAATTTCTCTTCAAAGTCGGACACATAGTTTACCGCCATCTTAACCCGCTGCTTGATCCGTTGCGAAAGCGAGAAGTAGGGCTTACCCTGCCAGGCCCGGTAGCTATTATAGAACTTGTTGAGCCAGAGCAGGAAAGTATATCCCACGTCGCCCAGGTAAGCCAGCCATTTGAAGTGCGTCGTTACCGAGTCAAATACATCGCCGTGGGTAATGTAGTAGCGACGATTGCCGGACTTAAGTATGTAGTCCTTCCGGATCTGGAATTTCTTTCCGAATCGGATGGGGATGATCTGATCCAGAAAATCATCGTGGTTGCCCCGCAGATACACCACCTTCGTACCATGATCGTCCATCATCTTAAGGACAGCTTTGAAAAAACCCGTATGTTTCCGCTTCCAGGTACCGTACTTCTTCAACTGCCAACCGTCAATAATATCTCCGTTCAGGATCAACCTTTTGCAGGAATAGTATTTGAGAAAGTGGGTAGCTTCTTTCGCTTTCGAACCATTCGTTCCCAGATGCACGTCTGAGATAACAATGGTCCGGAAATGAGTCTTTTCTTTCATAGTACAAATAAGCAGATTTACTATTACCTGCTTGTTACTTAGACATTATGTAGAGTTTAAAAATGGGACAAAAATTTGGCTAAATAGTAATAAACCCATCATTTATTTAATCAGGAGTGGTATCTGCGGGTACCGTTCTTCCCGGCGGGGTACCATTCATCCGACCTAGGCGATTGACAGTCCGAAATCAGTAGATTCCTGATCTTAAACCTTCTATCATTGTGATATCATTATACTATCACTTACGACGATGAACGAAAAAGAACTACGCTCGCTTTCCGGCTATGTGCTCTTTGCCATAGGCCTCCTGATGCTGCTCGGTGGAATTCCTCTCATAGTACTATTCGGGCAGTTATCCTCTGGTATCCCACTTATCATTATCGGTATTATTATCCTGATTGGGCTTTCAGTGATTAATCCCAACGAGGCCATTGTGACCACCTTCTTCGGTGACTACATGGGTACTATGCGGCAAAATGGATTGCGCTGGGTGAATCCTCTGTTTCGCCGGCGGAAGATCAGCCTGCGGGCCCGTAACCTTAACGGTCAGAAGCTAAAAGTAAACGATAAACTGGGGAATCCTATCGAGATAGCCGCCGTAGTAGTATGGCGCGTAGGCGATACGGCCAAAGCTTCTTTTGAAGTAGATGACTATGTACGATTTGTCGAAATTCAATCAGAAGCCGCTGTACGCCATCTGGCGGGTGCTTACGCGTATGATATTATGGACGAGGATCAGATTGAGGAAGTAACCCTGCGCGATAGCACCGGCAAAATCAACGCGATGCTGGAAGGTGAGCTTACTGAGCGCCTCAGCCGGGCCGGTATTGATGTACTGGAAGCCCGAATCAGTCACCTGGCTTATGCGCCCGAAATAGCCGGCGCCATGTTGCAGCGTCAGCAGGCCTCGGCCGTAGTGGCCGCCCGCCGACAGATTGTAGACGGAGCCGTAGGCATGGTAGATATGGCTCTGGCACAGCTTTCCGAAAAAGGTATAGTACACCTGGACGAGGAGCGGAAGGCCGCAATGGTCAGCAACCTGCTGGTAGTACTATGTAGTGATAAAGCGGCGGCCCCTATCGTGAACGCCGGTACCCTGTACCCCTGATATGTCCGAGAAGAAAGCCTTTGTACTACGTGTAAGTCCGGAGATGCTTAAAGAGCTGGAACGATGGGCGCAGGAAGATTTCCGGAGCGTCAACGGGCAGATTGAGTTCCTGCTGAGCGAAGCGCTGAAAAAGCGCAAACGCCCGGACAGAAAGGGTAAGGAATGAGATTTGTATTAACCAGTATACCCGCCTAGACAAACGTTTAGGCGGGTATACTGGTTGTATTAACAACAAGCGCTAAGCCTATTATTCGTAACTTTATAAAATGAGGCAGCTATCAGATATCAAAGGAAAGCTGGAACAGCTAAAGCCAGAGTTAGCTCAGCGATTTCATGTCCGGACTATTGGCCTATTTGGCTCTGTAGTCCGGGATGACTTTACTGCCGCAAGCGATGTAGATATACTTGTTGAGTTTAGTAAGCCCGTTGGTGTAGAGTTTATAGACCTAGCTGATTACATAGAGCAGCAGCTTCAAAAGAAGGTAGATCTTGTTTCCAGAAACGGCATCAAGGATAAATATTTTAAAGCTATTGAAAAGGAGATAATCTATGTCTAAGAGAGATCCGGTACTACTCGTAGGGGATATTCTCGAAAGTGCTCATAAAATTCTGGCTTATACTGAAGGTATGAGCTACGAGCAGTTTATTGATGATAGTAAAACCGTTGATGCGGTAGTACGTAACTTTGAAATTATCGGGGAAGCTGCAAATAGACTACCTGAGGAATTTAAAAATAGGTACCCTTATATTGAATGGATAAGAATCCGGGGGTTTAGAAATCGTATTGTTCATGATTATTTTGGAATTGACTACTCCATTGTCTGGCAAATCAAGGAAACCTTGTTGCCGCCCCTCATTCAACAGCTAAATCAGATTACATAAAAAGGTAAAGTACTGTACACTCCTTATTACCTCTTATCTTTGCAGTTAATAAACTGACTACCCCAAGATGAAAATAGATCGTGAAACCTTACAGAAGATAGCTCACCTGGCGCGGCTGGAAGTGAAGCCCGAGGAGGAGGAAGCCCTGCTGGCCAGCATGGAAAACGTGCTGACATGGATGGAACAGCTCAACGAACTGGATACGCAGGGAGTAGAGCCGCTGACGCACGTGACGGGTGAAGTCAACAACTGGCGTGAGGATTCAGGACTGAACCGCCTGACGCGGGAGCAAGCCCTCGCTAATGCCCCCAGTCAGGATGGTACCTATATAAAAGTACCTAAGGTAATAGAGTAATAACCCAATAAGGATATAGCTGACAGCCTGCCCGGTAATCTAGGCGGGCTGTTATAGTTTTATATCAAACTGATCGGCATCCAGATAGGCCGGAAACTTCTCCCGGTAGGTTAGCAGGGGCGACTTCTCAATCTTTACCACTTTTGCTGCCTCCGCATCGCCTAAGTCCGTAATAGGCTCACCCAGGAAGTCGATCATCTGGGTACCTCCGATATGTTCTACACCGTTTCCGTCGGCTCCTACTCTATTCACCCCGGCTACGTAGCATTGATTCTCGATAGCGCGGGCGTGTAGTAGCGTCTGCCAGGCGTAGGCCCGGCGGGCCGGCCAGTTGGCTACGTACAGCAACAGATCGTACGGCTCTTGCTGGCTATTACGGCTCCACACCGGAAAACGCAGATCGTAGCACACCAGCGGACAGATCCGCCAGCCCTTCCACTCTACCACCAGCCGCTGGGTACCGGCCGTGTAGGTATCGTGCTCCTGCCCCATCCGGAACAGATGCCGCTTATCATATACCTCATAGGTACCTTCGGGGCGCACACACAGCAGGCGGTTATAGTACTTGCCATCTTCCTTCACGGCAAAGCTTCCTACTACCAAGGCTTTGGTCTTGGCAGCCATTTGCTTCATCCAGCGCGTGGTAGTTACGTTCATGGCCTCGGCTACTTTGGAGGCATTCATCGAAAAGCCGGTGCTAAACATTTCGGGCAGCACCACGACATCGGCTGGCTCGGGCAGGACCGCAATCTGCTCTTCCAGCATTGCCAGGTTGGCGATGGTATCCTCCCAGTATAGGTTGGCTTGCAGTAAGGCTACAGCTAGTTGTTCGATAGGTTCAGGCATAAGCTCAGTAGTAATATCTATTACAAAAAGAACCCCAGGCAGAGCCATCTGCCTGGGGAACGTGATCAGGTATATTATCGGCGGTTGGGGAAGCGCATCCGGTAGTCTACGTCTACGTTTCCTTTCGCTATATCGTTAAGCTTCTTCTTGAGCAACTGCTTTTTCAGGGCAGGCATGTAGTCTGTGAAGAGTTTGCCCTGTAGGTGGTCGTACTCGTGCTGGATAATACGGGCCGCCGTACCGTCATACTCCTCCACGTGCTCATTCCAGTCAAGATCGCGGTAGCGGATCTTCAGGCGCTCGGGGCGGTACACATCGCCACGGATACCGGGTATACTCAGACAGCCCTCTTCAAAAGGCCACTCGTCACCGTCTTCTTCCAGGATTTCAGGATTGATGAATACCTTCTTGAAGCCTTCCAGAGAGGCATCTTTATCCTCCTCGTCTTCTCCTTCGTTAAAGGGAGTACCATCTACTACAAATATCCGGATATTGAGCCCGATTTGCGGAGCGGCCAGCCCTACGCCCGAGGCCGAGTACATGGTTTCGTACATATCCTCCGACAGTTTTTTCAGATCCACTTCTTCTTTTTCAATCGGGCGGGTTACTTTACGCAGAATGGGGTCTCCGTAGGCTACTATGGGGTAAATCATTGTAATGAGGTATTAGTAATTAGCTCTTAGTTGGTTAGTTTGTTTATTTGCCCCTATCGCTGACTCTCCATATAGGATTGTAGTATGATGGTAGCGCTGATCTTATCAATGTTGCCTTTCTCACGGCGGTCACTCTTCTTACTCCCACTGGCAATCATGGATTGCAGCGCCATGGAAGAAGTAAAGCGCTCATCATGCGTATAAACGGGAATATCCGGAAAGGTGTTCCTCAACCGTTTGATAAAAGCCTCTACCAGAGGGGTATTGTTGGTAGCGGTATTGTCAAGTCGCCGCGGCATCCCCACTATAAATGCCTCTACCGGCTCCTGCTGAGTGTACTTCTTGAGGAAATCCAGCAAGTCATGTGTGCGTACCGTGTCAAGGGCCGTAGCGATAATCTGCAGCGGGTCCGTAACGGCTATTCCGGTACGTTTGGCACCATAGTCAATGGCGAGAAGTCGGGCCATGCGGCTGAGTTAAAAATGGTTAAATTCCTGCAAAGATAAAATCTTTATCGAAGCTTTCCCGCTGGTATTCCGCATCTTGAATACGGTACTTGTTATTTATGATACTACCTTTCATGAAGATCACCCCTACACAGTACCTTCCTGCGACAGAAGGACGTGAACGATTAGCGTACCTAAATCGTTGCGGATATATCTAAAATCCGCAATCTGAGGCGAAGCTAGTAGGTACTATAAGAGCTAGTTATTACAATCAGTCAGAGCATATGATTATCTGCCGGTAACTTTATACTTTTAAACTAAGAGATAGGCAATTCCCCTATCTTTGTATTTATGAATGAAAAACGTTGGATAGTACGATCCGAGCTTACCCCTGAGCAAGTGCAGACTGCCCATGACCTGGCGCAATCGATCAGCATAAATCCTTTCTTGTCCACGCTACTGGTTCAGCGGGGCATTACTGATTTTGATTCGGCCAGGGACTTCTTCCGACCGGAGCTTTCGCACCTGCACGACCCTTTCCTGATGCAGGATATGGATCTGGCCGTGGAGCGACTCTGTGAGGCTATGGCCAACGGGGAGAAGATACTGGTGTATGGCGACTACGATGTGGATGGTACTACCTCGGTAGCTCTATTCTACGGTTTTCTCAGAAAGATATACGACAAACTCGACTACTATATACCCGACCGCTACGCCGAAGGCTATGGCGTATCGTGGCAGGGCATTGACTGGGCGGAGGAGAACGGCTTTACGCTGATCGTGACGCTCGACTGCGGCATCAAGTCCATTGATAAAGTGACGGAGGCCAAAAATCGCGGCATTGACTTTATTATCTGCGACCACCACCGCCCTGGCTCTGAGATACCTCCGGCCGTAGCTGTACTGGACCCCAAGCGTGAAGACTGCCTGTACCCCTACAAAGAATTAACGGGCTGCGGGGTAGGCTTTAAGCTGTTACAGGCCTTCTGCCTGCAGAATGGGCAGGAACTGGACATGCTATACGAGTACCTCGACCTGGTGGTCGTAAGTATAGCCGCCGATATTGTACCCATCACGGGTGAAAACCGCGTGCTGGCCTACTACGGGCTGCAACGGCTCAACTCTAATCCCTGTACAGGCGTTAAGGCGCTTATACAGATAGCAGGTTTCACAACTGAACTGGACATTACCAAGGTAGTATTCGGGCTGGGACCACGTATCAATGCCGCTGGCCGTATCAAGCATGCCAAAGAGGCTGTACGTCTGTTGCTTTGTGATGATGAGGACGAAGCCACTTCTTTTGCTTTTGAAATCAACAAGCACAATACCGAACGCCGCACCTTCGACACCAGCATTACCGAAGAGGCGCTGACTATGATCCAGCAGGATGGGTGGCTGTCGCAGGCGAAGAGTACAGTACTCTTCAAGCAGGACTGGCATAAGGGCGTTGTAGGTATCGTGGCTAGCCGCTGCATCGAGCATTTCCATAGACCTACTATTATACTTACCCACTCCAACGGCAAAGCCACCGGTTCGGCTCGCTCGGTACCCGGCTTTGATGTATACGAGGCCATCGAGGAGTGCTCCGAGCTACTCGAGCAGTTTGGAGGTCATACCTTCGCAGCGGGACTTACGCTGCCCGTTGAAAATGTGGACGCCTTCCGGCTGAAGTTCGAAGAGATAGTGACTAGCCGTATTCAGCCCGAGCAGCTGATTCCTATGATTGATATTGATCTGGAGCTGGAGCTGAAAGATATCAACTGGAAGTTTTACAACGTGCTGCGCCAAATGGCTCCTTTTGGCCCGGGCAACATGCTGCCGGTATTCGTTTCACATAATGTACACGTTGCCGGACGTCCTACCATCATGAAGAGCAAGCATATCAAGTTCGATGTGTACCAGGGAGATTCCCCAGCCTTTACGGCGATTGGCTTCAGTATGGCACACCTGTACCCCGACCTCATGAGCGGCAAGCCTTTCTCAATATGCTATCAGCTGGAGGAAAATAACTTCCGCGGCAACAAATCGTTACAGATATGTCTGAAAGACGTGAAGTTCTGACGACAAAGGAGTAAGCATGCAAGTACAAACCCATACCGCAATACGAATAGAAAAAATTAGCACCGGGGAGGCCGATCTTCTTTCAGCCCTTTGTCTGCGCATATACCCCCAGTTTTACCTGTACCTCTGGTACGATCAGGGGGAATGGTACCAGCGCACCCGCTACAACGCGGAGCAGCTGGCTGCCGAACTTTCTGACTCGGCTTCTGAGTATTACTGGATCTATCAGCAAGATGCTCCCGTAGGCTATATCAAGATAAATCTGCAGGGAAAACCTGCTGAAACAACCGTACTCTCTGACAACGGAATGGAGCTGGAACGGATCTATCTGCTGAAAGAAGCCACCGGCACTGGCCTGGGTAGTCAGGTTATGGACTGGGTAGCTAACCGGGCTACCGAACTGCAACGCGATTATATTTACCTGTATACCATGGATAGCAGTCAGGCTATTCAATTTTATGAGAAGAACGGCTACCGCAAGGAGGGCACGAAGCAGCTCCCCTTCGAACGGATGAAGCCTGAGTACCGGGGCATGTACCTGATGATAAAAGACCAACTATGATCCTTAGGACTGAAAACCTGATAAAAAAATACGGCTCACGCCTTGTCAATGACCAGGTAAGCTACTCCGTGGAGCAGGGCGAGATCGTAGGACTACTGGGACCCAATGGTGCCGGTAAAACTACCTCCTTCTACATGGCTGTAGGACTGGTGAAGCCTAATAGCGGTAAGGTATACCTGGATGATATTGATATTACGAACCTGCCCATGTACAGACGTGCGCGGCTGGGACTAGGGTACCTGGCTCAGGAGGCATCGATATTCCGGCAGTTGACGGTGGAGGAAAATATCATGGCGGTACTGGAAATGACCAATCTTTCTAAAGCTGACCGTAAAGAGAAGGTAGAGGCCCTGCTGGACGAGTTTAGTCTGCACCACGTACGCAAAAACAAAGGTATGGTACTATCGGGTGGTGAGCGCCGCCGTACCGAGATTGCCCGCGCCCTGGCGGTAGACCCTAAGTTTATACTCCTTGACGAGCCTTTCGCCGGTGTAGACCCCATTGCGGTTGAAGATATTCAAAGTATTGTTGCCAAGCTGAAGCACCGTAACATCGGCATCCTTATCACCGACCACAACGTAAACGAAACCCTCTCCATCACCGACCGGGCCTATCTGCTTTTTGAAGGAAAGATACTAAAACAAGGCTCCGCCGAAGAGCTGGCCGCCGACGAGCAAGTGCGCCGCGTGTACCTGGGGCAGCATTTTGAGCTGAAGCGGAAGATATAAGGGAGTAATTAATTGTGATAGATCGTAAGCCAAAAGCGGGAGACCTGATAATCAGGTCTCCCGCTTTTGTAAATATCTTAAATAAAGGTACTGAAGCTCTTACTCGTCCTTCTTAGGGCACTTTTTGCAGTACTTTCCTTTTTTCTTATAGTTCTTACAGCACTTCTTCAGCGCACAACACTCATTCTCTACCAGCGACAACGTCCAGGGCTTTTGATCCCCTACGCTGGCTACCACATCAGAAGTTTGGAAGTAGTTCATGGTTAACAGGATAATTATACTACAAAAGTAATCTTATTTAGAATGAGTCCAAATGATTTACGTCATTTATTTTGAATCTTTCTAAACAACCTGCGCGGCAGGTACTTTTTTACCAATTTCCTTACGTACCATTCCTTTTGAAGAACGGCGTTTCCAGAACCAGATCAGGAAGCCGCTAACAGGTAGTACCAGCGCCATCAGCCCGGTACAGAAGGCTAATACCTTCCCGCCCAGGCCCCATATACGGCCGGTATGGATCTCAAAGTCTGACTTCCAGAACCGGTCCCAGCCCGACTGCTCTGTGTAACGCTTCGCCACCAGCAACTCACCTGAGTACTGATCAAAGCCGAAGTTGCTTTCTTTACGGAAGCTGTTGGTCTCATAGCGGATCATGATGCGGAACAGGTCCGTACTATCCTTGGCCGGAATAACCCGAATACTCTCGTAGGGCTCCCCTTTCCACACCGTATGCAGTGCCGCATCAGCCAGCCGCTCGGGATGCTCAACCGGACGTACTACTGATTTTACCTCATCTTTAGTGGCTTTGTGAGATGCAATGCTCAGGCCCGTAATAGCCATCAGGAGTAGCAGGGGTACGGCGTACATACCACCTACGGAATGGATCTTGTAGTTGTAGACTTTCTTGTTGCCGCAGTTCCGGATGGTGAAGTACTTAGACCATTGGTTCAGCTTACGGGGTGCCCACAATACCAGTCCCGTTACCAGCATCACAATGAATACCCACGTATTCCAGTAAATAATCTTCTTGCCTACGTCGCCCAGGAGCAGCGTCCGGTGCAGACTCAGAATGGTTGACATCACATCATCTTCCGTACTACGTACAGAAATCACTTGAGCATTGTATGGATTCAGCGTAATGAGCTGCTTATCCTTGGTATACACATTAACCGCCTTCTCAGGATTGCCAAAGAAGCGGATCTGATTGACCTTACCCCCTTCCAGCTTTTCCAGTGAGGAAATAATCTGCTCCACCGTAGCCCGGGGCGCATTCACCTGCGGTTCCACGAATAAGATCTCCCGCTGGGTAGCATACCGGATCTCCTCCTCAAAGGCCCAGATACAGCCCGTCAGGGCTACTACCACCATGAGACTTCCCGATAGGAGTCCCAGCCAGAGATGTACCGGAGCAACAAGCTTTCTAAGGCGTTTCATCAGAATTTATAGGATAAGGTTAGCATACCTCTTCTGCCGGGTGCCTTGATATAGTCAGCATCGCGGGCTGCCCACTGCGATATGGTAGGATAATAGTCAGTATTCAGCAGGTTCTCTACACCCAGCGATAGCGTTGTACTGGGGTTGAAGCTGTACGAACCGTTGAAGTTTACCAATGTGAAGCTCTCTACCGGACCACGGCCGTAGGTATACAGACCATTGTTACCGGGTTGAAAACGATTGCGACTGCCGGAAATTAGTGTATTAACATTCAGCACGAGAGCCGGCAGCGGCTGTACCCGTACGTACACCGTAGTTTTGGGAGCCATGATACGGTCACCACCCAAATAGGTATCGTATAAGCCATCGTTGTTGCTGTCGGTCTGGCCTTCCACAAAGCTATACGAGCCTCCCAGCGTCAGGTACCTCGTGGGTGATACATCGGCTGATACTTCATAGCCCCATATCTTTTCGGGAGCCCGCACAATCTCGAATGTACCACTAGCCTGCTGGCGGTAAGAAGCCCCCAGCTCAGAGAAGCTCTGGTAGTAGGCTACATCATAATGGAAAATGCTGGAGATAGTACCCGATACCCCTGCCTCGTAGTTGTTGACAATCACCGGTTCTGTCTTTAGATCGCCAATGATGCTCGTTTGGGCTGTACGAAGAATACGTCCCAGCTCATTGATCGAGAAAGCCTGTGAAAAGCTTACGAAGGGTTGAAAAGCTTCGGTACCCGAGTAGCGCAGACCTACATTACCAACGAAGGCATTGTAGTCCAGTTCACCACCGCCTACCGCAATACCTCCTTCATAGATCTGCTTAGCGTTATTGTAGGTCCGGACGGTGGAGAAGTCAGACACGTCCACCCGAATGTTTTCAAAACGGGCACCGGCTTTCAGGATCAGGTTGCGGAAAAAGTCCAGTTTCAGCTGTGCGTAGGGCGCCAGGTTGGTCATGTTCATATTAGGCGTCCAGAAGCGGCCGTCCTGTAACTTCTGGGCCGTCTGGTCATTGAGCAGGTCGGCTCCGTACAGCAGCTCCCCGTCAATGTTGTTGGTGAGCTTCAGGGGAGTGTTCAGATTCAGCCGCAACCCTTTCTTGTCCGACACGATATTAGACTGCCCACCTCCTTCAAAGTACTGTGCTTCATAACCATATACAGTCCGGAAGCTCTGCGCATAAGCGACTACTTCCAGTCCGGTACCTCCTGCGATCTGGTCGTAGCTATACCGAAGCGTAGCGTTGTGGTTGTAAGGGGTGCCCTGTGGTGTACCGGGTATGGCATCTGAAGTACGCACTCCGATGGTAGGCTCCTGCCCGTACTTACCCAGTTGCTCTACATACTGCAGGTCCGACTTGGCCGCAAAGTAGTTGTACATCGCCTCCACACGCTGCTTGCTGGAGATGGAGTACCCGATCTTACCCAGCACGTTGTAGTTGTTCATTTCACCCGTGTTATAGAAGGGCGAGATAGCTACCCCATTGGCATCGCGCATAAGGCCGCTGCGCTCGTAGGTCCCGTTGAATACGTAGTCGAACTTATTGCTGCGCCCGGTAAACTGCTGGCTTAGCCGGTAGCCCATTGTTTCGCTGTTGTTATCGGTCAGCCCGCTGGTGAGGCCCACCCAGGTCTGCCCGCTCAGTGGCTCATTGCTGTCGGGACGTTTGGTGATGTAGTTGATGATACCTCCGTCGGCACCGTTGCCGTAGATGGAAGTAGCCCCTTTGATGACTTCGATGCGCTCTATAGCCGAAGGATCAATGGTACGCAGGTCGCGCCCGCCGTTACGAAGTGGAGTTGACTGCGGCACCCCATCGATCAGTACCAGTACCTGGCGGCCCCGCAGGGTCTGGCCGGTGTTGGAGCTACGGCCGGTTGCTATCGCCAGGCCCGGTACGGTGTACTGCAGTACATTGGTGATGTCGGCGTTCATGGCTACCTGCTCCTGGATCTGGCGACGGCCCACAATGGTCATGGCCGAGGGTACTTCTTTCACACTTTCGGGCTTGCGACTAGCCGTTACGACTACCTCACTCAGCTGCTCGATAGTAGAAGGCATTGCTATTTCTACGGTGCTGGCTTGTCCGCTGCTTACCCGTACGCTCTTCTCTACCGCTCCATACCCTACCGCGGATAGTACCAGTGTATAGGTCCCAGCTTCCAGATTATTCAGCACAAACTCACCGGTTTCGCTGGTTACGGTTCCTGCTTTACTCCTCTTCAGTGATACTGTGGCCGGATATATAGGTTGACCGTCTGTAGAGGTTATGGTTCCTCTGATACTTCCCTGCGCCGACTGGGCAAAGGATTGAGGTACCAGAGCTATAGTTAATAAGAGAAGTGAGCTTAGTAGGTAGGTATACACTTTCATTTATCAATCAGATAATTAGACTAATTAAAAATAATTATACAAACCTAAGGCCTCCCCTTTTTCATCGCAAGAAAAACTTCAATTTATTTTGAATAATTCTAAATAGCATTCATCCAGAAGCCAAACGATGCAAAAAAAGCCCGGAACGTGTCCGGGCTTTCAATTCTAAATATATAGTATCGTCTACTACACTACTTGCTGTCAATCTTTTCCCACACCTCATGGATGGGCGCTCCGGCACTACTCTTTCCTGAATGGTCCCAACGGCCGTCTTTCAGGTCCCAGTCGAAGCTTAGCTTGGCTCCCACCCGATTATTGTCACGCGAGAAAAACAGGATATTCTCTGTATACTTTCCATTCTTGACCTCGTAGGTACCTCCACCCGTTCCGTAAAACCCTTTAACCGCCGGATCTATAGCCGCCCACTGGAAGCGGGTACCCGACAGGATTTTCAAGGTTTTGCGCGTGCCGGTCTGGTGTATTTTGGACATTCCTCCCTGATCATTGGCCCGCTCGGTGATGTGCCAGGTACCGGCCATAGGTACATTTTTCGCGTCATCTACTATGGTATACACCCAGGCTTCCTTACCCCGCAGCGTCAGTATACTATCCTTACGTTCGATGGTATATACAATAGGTACTCCAATGGCGGCCGTATCGGTGGTATTGAACTCGGGGGTATAGGTCATCTGATTCCCGCTCATGGTGAAGGGGCCTCCCTCGGTCCGGTCAAAGTACTTATTGAGCGGATTGTAGGAGGCGCTCATGAGGTAGTTGTCAGCTATGATGAGCGTGACGGTACTGTTGTTCTGGGCCAGCGCCTTCCAGGCGCCTTTGATGGATTGGGCAGGGGCCGTAAGTCCCAGCGTAGCTAGTAGAATGGTCAATAGGTGCTTCATGATCTATGAGTGTTTTGAAATACGTGCATCTTTCAGAACTAAAGAACCATTCCACACACAGGTTGTTTGCCTGTTCATCAACAAGCCTACCTGAGCACCTCCCGCAGTACCTCCATGGATCGTACCTCCCCCAGCGTATCCATGTGTATTTTGTAGAAGAAAACGATCATTTCCAGCAGGGAAGCGCGGCGCGGACGATCCAGTGGTACCGGCGTACCGTAGGGAGCTACCAGTAGGGTCATAAGCGCCTCGCGCTGGTCCTCGTCGGGGCGGTGCGGGTACAGGTTGCCGGCTAATTCGGTTTCCAGTTCTCTGACTGATTCAAACCCAAAGCCCAGGAAGAAGGCCAGCTGCAACAGGAACTGAATGTGGAAGTTCTCGTAGCCCCGATCGGCTTCGTCCAGGTACAGGATCGACTCTTCCAGAAACTGAAACAGGAGCTCGTTATTTTCCTCTTCGCGCAGCGTCTTGCCCAGGATCTCCGTCACGAACAGCGCCAGGCTGGACTTGATCACATCGAAGGGCAGGCTGCGAAAAGGTACCCGCGGCTTGAGCTCCGATATACGATACAGGCTGTTTTCGGCCTTGTCTTTATGGTACACGACCAGGTCCAGTAGGGTCAGGGGCTGAAACAGGGCAATGCGGTTGGACTTGGACCGGCTGCTCCTGACGCCATTCACGATATAGCTCTGAATCCCGAAGGCTTCGGTATAGATCTTCGCGATGATGGAAGTCTCCCGGTAACGTATGTAGCTCAGGGCAATGCCTCGGGTTTTGTGCAGCATAAATAGCTAGTTGGTCAGGTACAAAAATAGTAAATCCTCCCGCAAGTGGGAGGATTTACAGGCACGCGTTTCATGGCTAACAGACTATTTCTTCACCCCGGCAAAGACGTACATCATCTCGGTCGCGATCTGTCGGCAGCGCTCATCGTAGGTTGCCGCTTCGGCCGGTGTATCGTCTGCCTCTTTGGGGTCGGTATAGGTAATAGACAAACGGCGCTCTGCTCCCGGAATAAAGGGGCAGTTCTCCTCGGCGTGGCTGCACGTCATGATGGCCGCAAAGCCTGTGGTTGGATTAGGCTCCTGATCGTATACCTTAGAGAAAGCCACCACCGGCGGTAAGGCCTCATCGTAGGCAAGGTGGTACACCGGGTTATCGCCTTCGGTGGTTTGGGCTACCTCCATACCGGCCCGCTTAAAGGCAGCAATAGTACGCGGATTACAGGTGGTAGTTTCGGTCCCCCCCGAAAAAGTAGATACGTCGGGTACATCGTAATGCACCGCTGCTACCTGCGCCCATACCTGCCCCAGATGGCTACGGCGGGAGTTGTGGGTACATATAAATGTCAGCCGTACCGGCTCCTGTTTTTCTATTTTCTCCTGGATATAACCAGTGAGTTGATCCAGGGCAGCGCGACGCTCCGACGGTATGCTGTTCAGGTCAAGTTGGTCGAGGTAGCTTTGAATAGCGGAGTACATGGTGGAATGTATGAGTTTATGAGTTGAAGGTTTGTGAGTCAGTTATGTACCTAAGCGGCTACCTGCTCCGGGCTCTGCTTCATCTTCTTCTGTTGCTTTAAGGCAAAGTTGACCATCAGGATCAGAACGGGTACTTCGATGAGTGGCCCGACTACGGCCGCGAAGGCAGCACCCGAATCAATACCAAACACGGCGATAGCTACCGCGATGCCCAGCTCGAAGTTATTACCGGCCGCCGTAAAGGCCAGTGAAGTAGACTTACCGTAATCGGCTCCTGCTTTCTTGGAAAGATAAAAAGCCGAGAAGAACATAATGGCAAAGTAAAAGGTGAGCGGTATGGCAATACGTACTACATCCATCGGAATCTCCACGATGGTCTGCCCTTTAAGACTGAACATGACTACTATCGTAAACAGCAGGGCGATAAGGGTAATAGGGTTTATCTTAGGCAGGTATACCTGCTCGTACCAGATACGGCCTTTGAGGGAGGTAAGGGTATAGCGGGAAACTAGGCCCAGCAGAAAAGGCACCCCCAGGTACAGGAACACGCTTTCGGCCACTTCACCAATTGTAATATCGACCTCATAACCCGTCAGGCCAAAGAGCGGCGGCAGTACCGTAATAAAGATCCAGGCGTAGACTGAATAGAATAGTACCTGAAAGATACTGTTGAAGGCCACTAGTCCGGCGGCGTAGAGGCGGTCACCATTGGCCAGGTCGTTCCAGACGATAACCATCGCGATACAGCGGGCTATCCCAATCAGGATCAGGCCGGTCATGTACTCAGGCTGATCGGGCAGGAAAATCACCGCCAGCCCGAACATCAGCAGCGGACCGATGATCCAGTTCTGCAGCAGCGAAAGACCCAGGATCTTGGTGTTACTGAATACCTTCGGCAGCTCCTCGTAGCGCACTTTGGCCAAAGGGGGGTACATCATCAGGATGAGCCCAAGTGCCAGGGGTACATTTACCGACTGGCGCTCGGTACTACCAAAGTTAAAGCTGTTGATAACTCCTTCGGCCTGTGGAAAGAAGTAGCCAACACCTACTCCAACCGCCATCGCCAGGAATATCCAGAGCGTCAGGAAGCGGTCAAGAAAGGAAAGCTGTTTGGGGGATTGCATGGTAAACGTCTGTATTTATTAAACGAATGGGTACTTTAGGCAGGGCTAACAGCAGTTCTGCACCTGCTGACGGCCACCGTCCAGCCGGATGTCGAAGGCTTCAAAAAGGGTCCGGAACTGATCGTACGTATCCCAGTTGATGCAGTAGCAGGAGGTTTTTCCTTCGATCTCGCCCTTGATCAGCCCTGCGTTCTTTAGCTCTTTCAGGTGCTGCGACACAGTAGGCTGCGCCAGAGGAAGCCCCTCTACTATCTGACCACAAATGCAGGATTGCTTCTGGGCCAGTATCTTCAGAATAGCAATACGGGCCGGATGCGACAGGGCTTTGGCAAAGTCTGCCAGTTGTATCTCATCCGCATCAAACTCAGATTTCTTATTAGTTGCCATCTACTACCAATTATATATCGCAAATATACGATGGATGATGTTTAAAAGAAATACTAACCGGTAGTATCACTCTCATTCGGTTAGGATCTGGTTATTAGAGTATATTTTTAGCTATTGAGGTAGGACGAATACATCCATACTTCTTTTTCCTGCTCACGGATATAGTCACTCATCAGGGCATTGGTACCTTCGTCGTCGGCTTCGCCCGAAAGCGTCAGTAGCTCGCGCTGTAGGGTGATAATAGCCTCGTAGCCTTCAAGAATATACTGAATGGCTTCCTTTCCGTTGCTGATATTCTTCTTCTCCTGAATTCGCGACAGGGACAGGTAGTCAGTATAGCTATGTAGGGGTGTGTGACCCAGCGTCAGAATCCGCTCAGCGATTTCATCATTCTTGAGCTGCAGGTTGGTGTATAGCTCCTCGAACTTCGCGTGTAGTTCAAAGAACTTCTCGCCCTTGATATTCCAGTGGAAACCACGCGTATTGATATAGAATACCTGATAGTTGGCCAGGAGTTGATTGAGTTTATCTGCTAACTGGCGGCTCTTCTCCAGGTCGAGGCCAATGAAGGATGTCTGGGATTTCATAGTAAGGTAGTTATTAGTGCTTTTAGGTGTGAACAAAGATTTTTATGGCAATGAGTTATTGCTGCCACTACACCATAACAACTTCCTTTGAGGAGAATAGTTCTGATCCTTTGTATTCTAAATCAGCCCTATTCTTCCCTATCACTACTATTAGCAGCATCCACTATTGGGCGTGCAGCAGGAGTTCTGAAGATCTGACAACCGCACCCTTGGCTTCTCGAGCCGACTGTGCATGGTTACGGCTGTACTAGGGCATAGACCGCTAAACTGCTGCGTACTCCGGATAGCCGCCGGTATGGCCTCGCGATCCACCCGAGCGTAGCCCTGCTTCTCAAAGTACCTGTCGGCCGTGGTCGTGATCAGGTACACGTCCTTGATGCCGTTGAGCTTTGCCTGCTTGAGCAGGTCGTTGGTGAGGCGACGGGCTATGTGGTAGTTTCGGTAGTCTTTATGTACTACCACCGAGCGTAGCAGGGCATCCGTACCGTATACTTCCAGACCGGCTACCCCTACCAGGGCACCGTTAGCACGAGCCAGCAGGAAGTGAGGCAGCTCAGGATTTAGGTCGTCGGTAGGCAGATTCTCCGCCTGCAGCAGATTCACTACTTCCTGAAAGTCTCCGGCTGTGGCCGTTCCGATTTCCAGCTCTACCTCCGCCGATAGACTAGGCTTCTCGGCGTATACCGTGATGCTCTCGATACCCGTGCTACCGGTCCGGAAAGCGGCTATCTCTTCCGCGGAAAGGTACTTCTGCAGAATATCGTCCGGCAGGTAAATAGGCTTTTGCTTTTGTAGGGTGATATTCTCAAAGCCGGCTTCCTCAATAAGCCGCAGGTACTCCTCCTTAGCGATGGCTCCGGATACGCAGCCCGCGTACATCTCAGCCGCCTCCCGCAGGTGCTCCGGTAGCTCGCCCAGCAGTACGATATCCGATATGCTGAAATGGCCGCCTGGCTTGAGCACCCGGAATATCTCGGCAAAGACATTCTGCTTGTTAGGTACCAGGTTCAGGACGCAGTTGCTTACGACAACATCGGCTACGTTGTCATTAACGGGCATGGCCTCAATGTCGCCCTGACGGAACTCCACATTATGGAAGCCCAGCTTTTCGGCATTGGTACGAGCCCGCTGGATCATCTCTTCCGTAAAATCGATACCGATTACCTTGCCCTCCGCACCGGTTTCGTAGCGCGCTACAAAGCAGTCATTACCCGCTCCGGAACCCAGGTCTATCACCACGTCACCTTTCTGGATCTGAGCAAACTGGGTGGGCAGGCCGCAGCCTAATCCCAAGTCGGCTTCGGCCACGTAACCGTCGGACTGGGTGTAGTCGTCGGCCATAATCTTGTATACTTCCTGGGAGATAGGACCGGCGCCGCAGCAGGAAGCGGCATTCAGGGAAGGATCCTGCTCGGCAATCTGGGCGTACTTCTGACGCACGATTTCTTTCAGGGCCTGGTCGTTGTTGTTCAAGTTGTTCATGGCTAATAGATGTTTGTTAGTTGTCAGAATTTAGTTATTAGGTTTTAGGTATTAGCTTATTGCTTCTATTGTAATATTACGATGATTATGGGTAAAATTTTTTAGCAGCAACCGGCTGCTATATACTTGTCAAATACTTTACCAAATGCCTGTCTCGCCTCTTCCCACACATCATCATTGATGCAGTAGCATACCCGCGGAGGATTGATGTCGCCCTTGATGATCCCGATGCGCTTCAGCTCTTTGAGGTGTTGCGACACCGTCGCCTGCGAGAGGGGTAGCACATCCACCAGATCCCCACAGATGCAGGCTTTCTTCTCCGCCAGCAACCGCAGGATCGCCACCCGGGCCGGATGCGCAAAAGCCTTGGCCAGCTCAGCTATCCGGTTGTCTTCGGCGGTGAATTCTTCGGTCTTAGTCGCTCCCATTTATGTACGCTTATTCAATTAATGATCCAAAGGTAAGCCCTTTTTTATTAATCGCAATATTACGATGGATATTTTTTTTCAAATATCCATAAAAAATAAAGCGGCACCAGGTGATCCCAGTGCCGCTTTCCAACTTAAATAAATAAAACAGAAGCTAAACCTACTTCACCTCTTCCAGTCCCAGCTCTTCCTCCATGTACTCCTCCCACTCTCCGGGGGTAGACGGAATAGCCGAACCGGGTATTACCGACCTGCGTGAGGGGCGCTTTTCGGGAGCTTTGATGTTCAGTGTCTTCTCAGTTTTGGCGCCGGAAGGCGACGTGATAACTACTTTGTAAGTACCGGGGCGCACGTACAGGTTCTTGTCTTCAGCAGCTTCCAGCTTTACCTCCTTATCTTGCCCTGAGCCTGACGAAGTAGCCTGCCTTGAGCTTGTCGAAGGGTTCTTTTTTGTTTCATTCAGGTACTGCTCGTAGGTGGCTTTGGCACTTTCGTCTACGGTGAGGTTCCAGGTGGCGTAGTTGAGGCCCGCTTCACTGTCGTCGGTGAGGGTTCGCAGGGTAAGGCCTTTGTCCGTCTGGATACTGATGGTACTCTTTCCGGCTGACTTCACGTAGTAGGGTATCTGGTACTGCTGAGGCTTGGTCTCCTCATACCGGCTCACTCTACCCCAGCGCTCGCTCTGCGTCACAGGTTCCAGTGCGAAGGCGTATACATCTTTCTGGCGGAGTGTATCGGCTAGCTGCTGTACCAGGCTCACGTCGGCTACGTAGATCGAGCGTCCGTGGGTACCTACTACCAGCTCCTTGTCGCGTGGGTGAACCAGCAGGTCATGTACGGCTACGGCAGGCAGGCCACTGCCCATACGCATAAACGAAGTACCTTTATCTAACGAAATATAGACGCCGTGGTCGGTACCTACGTACAGGATGTTGGCATTGGCGGGATCTTCCTTTACCACGTTGACAGGCTCGGCGGGCAGGTCAGTACCAATAGCCTTCCAGGTCTGGCCGTAGTCGGGCGAGGTGTACAGGTACGACTTGAAGTTGTCGCTGCGGTAGCCATTCAGCGATACGTAGACGGTACCTTCGTCGTGGGCGGAGGCTGCTACGCGGCTTACCCACAGGTTTTGGGGCAGGGCATCAGAGATTTTGGTCCAGGTGTAGCCACCGTCTTTAGATACATGTACCAGTCCATCGTCGCTACCGGTGTACAACAGGCCAAAGCGCTTCGGCGACTCATCAATGATGGTAAGCGTACCGTAGGGAACGTCACCTTCCTTACCGCCTCTGGTGAGGTCGCCGGAGAGGGTCATGAACGTTTCGCCCTTATCCATACTCCGGTGAAACTTGTTGGAGCCAAAGTAGACGATATCCTGATTGTGCCGCGACAGGTGAATCGGTGCCTGCCAGTTAAAGCGAAGCTTGGGGTCGCCGATTTCGCGGGGCATCACCAGCCGCTTCATGTTGCCGTACCCGCTGCGGTTTTTGTCCTGGCGGAAGTAGTTACCAAACTGAAAGCCGGTATAGACGGTGCTGTTGTCGCGCCAGTCTACCTGTACCTGCATTCCGTCACCGCCCATAATAGACTTCCACTCCGGCATCGGTCCTTCTTCGCGGGGCTTGGAGGTACCATACCACACGCCATTATCCTGCAAGCCACCGTACACGTTGTAGGGCTTCTCCATATCTACCCCAATGGCGTAAAACTGCCCCACGGGAATCGGATTGAGGTGTGACCAGTGCTTGCCGCCGTCGTAGGTCAGGTTGAGCCCACCATCGTTCCCGTCCAGCATGTGGTTAGGGTTGTTGGGGTTGATCCAGAGCGCGTGGTGATCGGCGTGTACATTTTCCCGGTCCAGACTCTTCCAGCTCTTGCCTCCATCTTCCGATAGCAGAATAGGTACCCCGAATGTAACAACCCGATTCGGATCATTCGGAGCTACGAATATCTGCCCAAAGTAGTAGCCAAAGGTATAGACCATGTCCAGGGGCTCGTCGTGGGTCTTTTTCCAGGTCTTGCCGCCATCATCAGAGCGGTATACTTCGGCCCCTTTGATAGGAGCTGATATAAGCTCATCATTGGCACCAGCCACAAAGTCGTAAAGGTCTTTAACTTTCAGCTTACCGCTGCCTATGTCAGTCTTAAGCTGCTTGGCGGAGTTCTTTTCGGGGAATCCGCTCTTGTCCAGAAACTCGTTGATGATCAGGTCGGGTAGCTTCATAAACTGCTCCACGGTCATATCCCGAAGCTGCTTAGTGGTCAGCCCTTCCTCCTCTTTCTTAGTCTCGGTTTGGCGACGATCCTGATTATCCACAAAAGCGTACATGATATTGGGGTCACGCGGGTAAATATCCAACCCGATACGTCCTACGCCTTCACCCTGCGGGAAGCCGCTGGCGGGGGTACTCATGAGCTGCCAGGTACTTCCTCCGTCGGTAGACTGGTAGATGCCCGAAGTCTTGCCGCCTTCCACGAAGTTCCAGGCGCTGCGCTCCTTGTGCCACATGGAGGCATAGAGTAGATTAGGATTGGTAGGATGAACGTCCAGATCAATGGCTCCTGTCAGGTTATCTACGAACAGCGTCCTGGTCCAGGTGCGTCCGCCATCGGTGGTCTTGTAGACGCCGCGCTCACTGTTGGAGCTGTATAAATGGCCTGCTGCTGCTACCCAAGCTATATTTGGGTCGGTAGGGTGCAGAATAACTTTCCCGATGTGGTGTGTTTCTTCCAACCCTAGATGCTGCCATGTTTTGCCACCATCCGTAGATTTATAGACACCATCACCCGCATACGAAGAGCGGCTCGAGTTGTTCTCTCCGGTACCTATCCAGATGGTCTGTCCGTTGGTCTTCCAGTCTACAGCTATATCCCCAATGGTCATAGTAGATTGCTGGTCAAATAGCGGGGTGAAGCTCATACCATTGTTCTCAGTCTTCCATAGTCCGCCTGAGGCATAGGCTACATAGAAGTGAGTAGGATTGGTCTCGTTCACGTCCAGGTCTACAACCCGCCCACTCATGTTGGTGGGTCCGATGGATCTGAACTTCACATTACTTACCAGGGACGCCGCATCCAACTTTTTACGCTGCTCATACCCGGCCATTCGATCTGCTGCCGTAGTCGAACCCAGGCTTGACACCGGCGGTACAGCATCCTTTCTCTTCTTTTTCTGGGCACTTACACCCATTGATACACCTACCGACAGAGCCAGTGTATACAGTAATATTTTTCTCATCAGAGGATGATTAGCTTAGTTAATAGTCTGAAGAAGTTGTTCTGACAAAAGTAGAAAAGCAACGCTTATAAACAGGTGTCTGTTCCTGATTAATATATCCGCTTCATAACCTGGATCAGGGCTTTCTCAACCCTGCAAAATAGTATATAGAACTACTATACGCAGCTTTTTTGGCACATGTTTTTTACCCCTAGGCATACTATCTCCTCCTCATTATTAACCATTTACCTACACAAGAGGTACTTTTTACTGACAACTAGATCATTAGCCTTAAAAAACAACCCACTCATGAAGCTCATGCATTGTATACTACTTCTAAGTGCCGCTCTGCTATCTGTAGGAACAGCTTACGCCCAGATTCCTGATGATGAGCAGTCACCCGCCCCCTCTCCGCAGACTACTACCACACAGTCGACAGCAGGAGAAATAACCGGTCGGCTACTGCACGAACAGGATGGAGAGCGGCAACCCGTTCCATTTGCCAGTGTGGCACTTTTCAAGACCAGCGATTCCTCAGCGGTAGCTGGTGCTATCACCGACGAAAAAGGATTTTTCACGATAACCGGTATACCCGATGGTAATTTTTACATGCTTATCCAGTCACTAGGTTTTACAACGTTTCGCAGGGAGAATATATCTATCTCGCCGGGAGCGCCCAGTGTTCAGCTAGGAACTGTCATGCTGAAACAGAATGCCCGACAACTGGAGGAGGTAAATGTAACGGGCCAGAAAGCGCTGGTAGAGTACAATCTTGACCGGAAGGTAATCAACGTGGACCGGCTGCCAGCTACCCTCGGAGGTAGCGCACTGGATATTATGCAGAATGTACCTTCGGTAACGGTGGATATGGATGGTAACCTGAGCCTGCGGGGTAGTGAGAACGTCATTATTCTGGTCAATGGTAAGCCATCTGGCCTCACCGGGCTGGATCGCCAGGCTATTCTGGAACAGATACCAGCCAGCAGTATTGAGAGCATTGAGGTAATCACAAATCCCTCGTCCAAATACGACGCCGACGGAGCTGCCGGTATACTTAATATAATCCTGAAAAAAGAACAGTCAAGTGGCTTTAACGGAACTGCTCAACTCAACGTAGGTACCCGCGACAAGTACAATGCGTCAATCAACCTGAACAACCGGGTTAATGAAAAGCTGAATCTGTACACGAGCTATAACTTCCGGGATGTGCGTCGATTTAACTACCGGATTATGGATCGCGAAAACTTCCGTAACGAAGAGCTGCGGTATCTTGAGCAGCGCACCGATGGAATCAGCCGGGATCTGAACAATAACTTGCGCTTTGGTTTTGACTGGGATGCTACTTCTAAGTTTGCCCTTACCGGCTCTATTATGTACCGTCCTGAGTACGACCGTGACCGTGATCAGACTATTTATAATAACTTTGACCTGAACCGCCAGTTGTCACAGCGCATTGTCCGGAGCAACGACGAGGAAGAACGCGAGGCGGGCTTTGACTATCAGTTGGGCATACGCAAGAAGTTCGCCAAGCCCAAACGACTGCTGAGTATGGATGCTACCCTGGCTACCTCCAATGGTACCGAAGTAGCCTTATTTAACCAAAGTACATTTGGTGCCAACGGCCTGCCTTCGGACCCAGCCTTGCAGCAGCGGAATACCCGCACCAACAACAACCGGATCGGCGTAATACAACTTGACTTCCTGGAACCGCTCAAAAACAACGGAAAGTTTGAAACCGGTCTTAAGTATACCAACCGCTACCTCGACGGAGATTTCCTGTTCGAGAATCGCATTGGAGATGTATTGATGTGGCAGATTGACGAGCGGCTCACAAACAACTTTATCTATGACGAACATACCAGTGCCGCTTACGCCAACTTTGGTACCGAAATGAAAAAGTGGAGCTACCAGGTCGGTCTTCGCTTAGAAAACACCCTCTTAAATACAGAGCAGCGTACAACGGGAGAAAGCGCGCAGCAGAACTATACCTACTTGTTCCCCAGCGCTTTCCTGAACTATGATATCAGTAAGACTCAGAAGATGCAGGTCAACTATACGCGTCGTATCAACCGTCCCTGGGTACGGGCCCTGAACCCGTTCGTTGACCTATCGGACCCGCTTAACATTAGCTATGGTAATCCTAATCTACGTCCGGAGCTGATTAATTCTTTTGAGTTGAGTCACCTGTGGTATGGCAAGAGTACCTCACTGACTACGTCGACCTTCTACCGGGCTAGTACCGATGATGTGACCCGCTATCGCCGCTTACGTGAAGATGGCGTAACTGAGCAGACGTTCCTGAACCTGGCCCGTTCCTACTCGTACGGTATCGAGCTGGTGGCGAATCAGGATATAGTGCGCTGGTGGAAAGCCAATGGTAACTTCTCCTACTTTTTCCGGAGTATCATAGGCGGTGATCCTGACCTACCCAATGTACTTACCCAGACCAACCGTAGCTGGACCGCCCGTGTCAACAACAGCTTTACTTTTGCCAAAGGCTTTGACGGACAGCTTAGCGTCAACTATCGCTCACCATTCATCATCCCACAGGGGGAGATACTAGGATTCTTTAACGTAGACTTCGGCATGAAGAAAGATGTCATGAATGGCCGGGGTACTGTTAATCTACGGGTGAGTGATATATTTAATACCCTGAAGTTCCGCATCCGTACCTACGGTGAAGGCTTTGAGAGCTATATGCTGGGTAAGCGCGAAACGCGGATTGCCTTTATTGGGTTTACGTACCGCTTTGGGAAGCAGATTAAGCAACTCCAGCGCGAACGCGAACAGCGTGGCGATGGCGGCGACGGAGATATGGAAGACTTCTAAAAGAAAAAGGAACGCTCGGGGCGTTCCTTTTTCTTTTATATAGTAAGTAAAGTAACTACACTTCCCGAATATCCATCCGGATGCGCCAGTCCTTGGGCAGGTAGTTGTTCATCCGGTTACCCAGGTTTTTCATCCAACCCAGATTAAGGCCCCGGTGCCGGGCCAGCAGCCAGCCTTTGGGGGCATCGGGCAATACCAGATTTTCTTTTTTTAGAAACTGAAGGCTCAGATCCCGATCCAGCTCCACGTAAGGCAGATCGGTAGAGATGTCGATACTCAGTGCCAGCGGATGAGCCGGTATAAAGTCTTTGCCTTTGAACTGCCCGATCTCCCGCATCCATACCCCCTGGGGTAAGATTCTATCCATCATCAGCAAATCCTGACGCAGGGAGGCCGGTGCCATCAACACAGTATCATCCGGGCGCTGCAGGTAGAAAAACTCGTCCGCGTTTTCCAGCCAGTCACTCATAGCGGCTTCCTGCCTCTTGCCGAGGGGAATCAGTTTGGTAAAATTACGCTGTTGCTTACCCTGAAAACCTAGCCCCCTCACCTGACGGAAAGCCGCGAAGTAAAAGCCTTCACCGCGTACCAGGTGTGGGTACATCTGGTAACCAATGCCTTTGTTGACGACATCCCATTCCGCTGGCAAATCCAGCTCAACGGGCGTCAGTCCCTGCTCACGGGCCAGCCATTCGGCATTCTGCTCGTTTTCAAATTCATTATAAGTACAAGTACTGTACAGCAGCAGGCCACCAGGTGCTACCAGCTTCACCGCTGCCGCGAGTATACGGCGCTGCCTCGACGAACACATCTGCACGTGATCTACCGACCATTCATTCACCGCATCCGGATCTTTCCGGAACAGCCCCTCGCCCGAGCAGGGCGCATCGACCAGTACCACATCAAAATATCCGTTCATACCCACAAATGACTCCGGATCATAGCTACTGGTGAAGGTATTGGAGTAGCCCCAGCGGTCCAGGTTTTCTTTCAGGATAGTGACACGGCTACGTATTACTTCGTTGGCCAGCAGCAGACTTCCCTCCGGTAGCCAGGAGGCCAGCAGGGTACTTTTGCCGCCGGGCGCGGCACTCAGGTCCAGGGCTTTGAGCGGGTGCTGACGTGGGAATACCTGACGAAGTACCTTCTCCAGTACCATGGAAGAGGCTTCCTGTACGTAGTACCCGCCGGCATGAAAGACAGGGTCCAGCGTGAATACCGGCCGCTCGGGCAGGTAGTAGCCCTGCGGGTGCCACAGTACCGGACTCAGCCCGGTGGCTACGTCGCCTTCCGCAACCGGTTTGGCCGGATTCAAACGGATACTAACAGGCGGCTCCGTTGCCAGAGCCGCCCTAAAAGCTTCAAAGTTATCACCCAGCTGAGCTTGCATTCGTTCCCGAAACGCTTCGGGCAGATGTACAGCCATGGCTTAAGGTTTATTGCTATCTACTACGATGCGGGCGTCACGATTGGCTAGTTCCCATGCCGTATGGAACACCAGTTTCACAATAGGCGCCTGCTTGTCGAACATGATCTTCTCCACATCATCCGTAGGACGGTGGTAGTCTTCGTGTACTCCGGTGAAGTAGAAGATAACCGGCACGCCCTTCCTCGCAAAGTTGTAGTGGTCCGAGCGGTAGTAGAAACGGTTCGGGTCTTTGGGATCGTTGAACGTATAATCCAGCTTGTAGTTGACGTACTTGCTGTTGGCCGCTTCGCTGATGGCGTGCAGCTCCGACGACAGCTTGTCTGAACCGATTACGTACACGTACTTCGGATCGTTTTCATGAGTCTTATCCACCCGACCGATCATGTCGATGTTCAGGTTGGCGATGGTGTTTGACAGGGGCAGCAGCGGGTTCTCAGAGTAGTACTCCGATCCAAACAGCCCTTTCTCCTCCCCTGTCACCGTCATGAACAGGATACTCCGGCGAGGGCCGTTTCCGGCTGCTTTGGCCTGGCTGAATGCTTCGGCCAGTTCCAGAATGGATACGGTACCCGAGCCATCATCATCCGCTCCGTTATTAATCTGTCCGTCGGGTGAGATACCAATGTGGTCCAGGTGGGAGGTTATGACCAGTACCTCGTCTTTTTTGTCAGTACCTTCCATGAAGCCTGCCACGTTCTCCGTCTCGATGATCTCGTTGGCGCGCTCCGCTTTCAGCATTACACTACCCGCAGGACGTCCCTTGGTCACTGTCTTACCTGACTTGTTGATATCCTGCTTCAGTTTATCCAGGTTTTTGGTGCTGGTCTTGAGCAGCTCGGCAGCAATCTCAGGCGATACGGTGAAAGCAGCGGTATTACTCAGCGATTCCTCGATAGGCTTCATGGTCATAGAGTTGATCCGACGCGCCATGACCGAACGCTGACGTACCTCCTGATCAAACTCTGACCCACTATTATCAGAGATAATAAATACGTACTTGGCTCCTTTGTTCAGGGCCGTAGCTACCTTGCGCTGCCACGAGGAGGGGCCACTCCAGTTGGATCTTTCCGCGCCACCGCTTATGAGGTAGTTGTCTTTTTCATCCTTCGGCTCTCCGTCAAATACCACTACGGCTTTACCCGATACGTCCAATCCATTGTAGTCGTTGTACTTGGTGCCGTCAATCCCGTAGCCCGCCCATACGGTAGGTACAGTTACCTCGCCGGGGGTACTCAGCAGGCCACTCAGGTAGAAATCTTTATTCAGATCGTACTTCTGACCGCCTGCTTTCACGTATACATCGCCCCAGCCGCGCCGGTATAGCTTGTACTTCTGGTAGTATGATTTAGAACCGTCCGCTTCGGTAGCGATGGGGGTCAGGCCGTACTGTTTGAAATGCTTCGATACATAATCAGCCGCTTTCTTTTGACCCGGTGAGCCGGTATCACGGCCTTCCAGACTATCCGAAGCTATTATTACGAGGTGTTTCTTGAGGTCAGCCGGAGTAATGGTGGCGGCGTACTTAGAGGCCACATCCTGCGCCTGCGCTACGGTAGCCACCGTAGCCAGCATACCCGCCCAGATTAGTTTTTTGTTCATTGATAGGTGTTGTATCGTCTTAAATAGTATACAAACGCTGAAAACCAGTTCTTCGTTTGTTTAACAAATAAAGTAAAGCCGCAGGCGAATGCAAAATAAAGCATCGGGTACTTGGGTTTACCTGCCTATCTGGCATAACAACAACCACTCCATTATTAAAAGGAACGGATAAGGCATATTTAAAGTAAGAAAGATAAATCTGAGGTTTCTGTTAAGCAGAAATACAATAGCTATGGAGAGGTAGTAAAGGAGGCTCTTCGGTAATAGGAGATAAGTCCCACAACGGTAAAAAGTTAAAGTATCTTAAAATAGTATAGTTCATAGTAATGTATATAGGAATTTGCACCATATTGATTCAGCTTTTACAATCACATAGCACATGAAATCACCCATTTCAATTCTCTGCACGATCATTTCCATCCTCTTTGTTGCCAGTTGCATTTCTTCCTCGAAAGAGGATAAAACCGAATTAAATATCTCTTCTCATGAATATTCTGGAATGGAGGTGTTTCTATCCATAACCGGGGAGTTACCTTCTGGACCTAAAGAAATTCATAAGTCTCAGATTGATTCCTCAGGGCGTGCAAGAATTGAATTTATCCATAAGGACACCCTCCATGCACAATTGGTAGTTGGTGACTATGAATTCTTCACGACCCTGTACTTAGAGCCAGGATCTACTATCGAACTTACGATTGAGAATGGACTCCCTACCTTTGAAGGGGATTTGAAAATCATCAATTCATATATCAATAAAATTAATTTAACCCAAAGAGATGGACAGAAATATGTAAACGCAAATTATTCGAGATATAAAACTGCATCTTCATTAGAGCAACAGGTGTATTTTGATAGCCTGAAAACATTTGGCGCAGAATTAAAAAAGCAGATAGAAAGAGACAATTCTATTTCAGATCACTATCGACAAATATTAATCGATTATTTTTCTCTTTTTGAAATTACTCAACGCTTGCATTTTGACGCACAAGTCGATAGGGATGAGATAAACATCAAGGGTAGAAGTGTCGTTTTAGATTCAACCTTGTCTAATGCGTTTGAAGATTTCAGCTTACAGCCTGAGTACATTAAGTATCCAAATTACAGATGGTACATAGAGATGAGGTTGTGGCCAATATTTTTTAGCATCTTGAACTACCGTTACGAAAATGGAGTAAAAACAGGGGAGTATGAATACATTAAGAGAGCGGTGGTCAGAGACGAGAAATTGAACGATTATCGGGAGCTGCTAATGGCTATGTTTATAGCTCAAATGTCACATAGCGAGGAGATGGATTATAGTTTAGGATCAAAGCTTGTATACTCGTTTAAAAAGGATTATCCACAATCAAAGTACTTGACCGAGTTGGAATATATGCTTACCGACTTCTATCAGTTAAAAAGTGGGATGCCTATGAAGGACATAGAAATGCATGATACGAATGGAAAAGCATTCAGCGCTTCCAGCCTTAAAGGAAATCTTGTATACATTGATGTGTGGGCAACGTGGTGCGGGCCATGTGTAGATGAATTGAAATATTCCAAAAAGCTATCGAAAAAATATTCAAATCATCCAGATCTAAAATTCCTTTATGTGTCAATAGATGAGGATGGGGAGAGATGGAAGAAATTTTTGAGAAAAAATGTACAAATTAAAGGATTACACGGTCTACAAAACTCTGAGTTTGTAGCAGACTCAAACATGATTACTAGTTTGTATAAAATCAGTGGAATTCCCAGATACATCCTGATTGATAAAAAGGGAAATATAATAACTGCTAACGCCAAACGTCCGTCGGAATTAGTATCTAATAATTACCTGGATTCTCTTTTGGCTCTCTAACTAAAATAACCTTGGGTAGGTAAAGCTTCCTTAAAGAAAAAGGCAAAGTCCGGCGAGTCACATCTTTGTGGTTTCTGCCATTGACGGCGGTTGCGACTCCACGACAACAACGTTAATATAGCAAAATTCGGATTGGAAGCCTCTCTTCACTCTAGTACCTTTGATTGGTAAATAGACTACTACTATGGAAGAGCTAAACAGCCAACTACTGGACTACCAGCGCATCGAAAAAGCCATCCGCTATATCGGGGAGAACTATAAGCGGCAACCCAGCCTGCGGGAGATCGCGGATCATGTGGCGCTGTCTGAGTACCACTTTACTCGGCTGTTCAGTAGGTGGGCGGGTACTAGTCCGCAGCGCTTTATGCGGTACCTGACCAAGGAGTTTGCCAAGGAACAACTGGTCCGGGAGGTGAATCTGTTTGACGCTACCTACGCCTCGGGCCTTTCCAGCCCCAGCCGCCTGCACGACCTGTTTGTGACCTACGAAGCCATGACTCCCGCCGAATTTAGGGCGAAGGGCGAAGGCCTGACTATACGTTACGCCTTCCACGAGACGCCCTTTGGCGCGTGCCTGCTGGCTATGACCGAGCGGGGTATTACGGATCTGCGCTTTGTGGAAGATGAAAATCGAGCTACTATACTGGAACAACTACGCACCGACTGGCATAATGCCACCTGGCAGGAGGCCCCTGACGATACCCTCCCCCTGATCCAACAGATCTTCAACTCCACCGACGCTACATCAGATCGTCCTATTACCATGCTGCTGCGGGGTACTAACTTCCAGATCAAGGTATGGGAAGCCTTACTGCGAATACCCTTCGGGAAGATGGTGAGCTACGATAATGTGGCGCAGTACATTGAACAACCGACTGCCCAACGCGCGGTGGGTACAGCCATCGGCAGCAACCGGATAGCCTACCTTATTCCCTGCCACCGGGTGCTACAGAAGGTAGGAGGGCTGGGCGGTTACCGCTGGGGCACGGCCCGCAAGCAGGCTATGCTTGGCTGGGAAGCTGTGTGGACTCAGCCGGTGGTACAGTCTGAGTTGGACCTTTCTTAACACTGGCTTAACATCCCATTTGCATTTCTCTCAGATTAATCACTCTTTTTTCAAAAACAATGGATTTAAAATTGTAAAAAACTGTTATACAGAGAATAAAGTCCGTACCTTTGCGGCTTATTTGGGTAAAAAGGCCTTTTGAGTAATAGCTTCATAATGAAGCCCTGGTGGTCAGAGTAGCAGGCTGAACTCTTTTGCCCGATTATCTATTAGAACTGAAAACAGTAATAAAATACATGCAATCCATTCGTAACATCGCAATTATTGCGCACGTTGACCACGGTAAAACTACGCTGGTTGACAAAATCATTCATGCTTCAAAGCTATTCCGCGACAATCAGGAGTTTAACGACCTGATTCTCGACAACAACGATCTTGAGCGTGAGCGTGGAATTACCATCGTTTCCAAAAACGTATCGGTACGCTACAAGGATGTAAAGATCAACGTAATTGATACACCGGGCCACGCCGACTTTGGTGGTGAGGTTGAGCGTGTACTCAAAATGGCCGACGGCGTGCTGTTGCTTGTGGATGCTTTCGAAGGTCCTATGCCACAGACGCGCTTCGTACTGAGCAAAGCTGTCCAGCTGGGTCTCAAGCCTATCGTGGTGGTAAATAAAGTAGATAAAGAAAACTGTCGCCCCGAGGAAGTACAGGAAGGTGTATTTGACCTGATGTTCAACCTGGGTGCTACCGAAGACCAGCTTGACTTCGTAACGGTATACGGTTCGTCAAAGCAGGGCTGGATGGGTCCGGACTGGCAGACTCCAACTTCGGATATAACTTTCCTGCTGGATACGATCATTGAGCAGATTCCACCGGCACCAATGAACGAAGGTACTGTACAGATGCAGATCACTTCACTGGATTACAACGCATTCGTAGGTCGTATCGCGATCGGACGTGTATTGCGTGGTACGCTGAAAGAAGGTTCTACCATTGCTCTTTGCAAAGCGCATGGAGTAATCAAGAAAGTAAAGATCAAGGAACTCAATGTATTTGAAGGACTTGGTAAGCAGAAGGTAAGTGAAGTATCTGCGGGCGATATATGCGCGGTAACCGGTATTGAGGATTTCGAGATTGGTGATACAATTGCCGATGCTGAAAACCCTGAGCCGCTTCCACGTATCGCGGTAGATGAGCCTACCATGAATATGCTCTTTACTATCAATAACTCACCGTTCTTTGGTAAGGAAGGTAAATTCGTAACGTCGCGCCACCTGCGTGATCGCCTCATGAAGGAAACGGAGAAAAACCTTGCCCTACGCGTAGAGCCTACCGATACCGAAGATAAATTCCTGGTATACGGACGGGGTATCCTGCACTTGTCGGTACTTATCGAGACTATGCGCCGCGAAGGCTACGAACTACAGCTAGGTCAGCCGCAGGTACTATACAAGGAAGACGAAAACGGTCAGCGCCTCGAGCCTATCGAGACCCTGGTAGTAGATGTCCCCGAAGAGTCTGCCGGTAAGGTAATTGAACTGGCTACCCAGCGCAAGGGCGAACTGCTTATTATGGAGCCAAAGGGCGACCTGCAGCACCTTGAGTTTGAGATTCCTTCACGTGGTCTGATTGGTTTGCGTTCCAACGTACTGACTGCTACCCAGGGTGAAGCCGTAATGACGCACCGCTTCAAGAGCTTTGATACTTTCCGCGGACCTATTCCGGGTCGTATCAGTGGTTCTATTATCTCAAAAGGAACCGGTATGGCAACGGGTTATACCATTGACAAACTTCAGGATCGCGGCCGCTTCTTTGTGGAGCCAGGCGAAGAGATTTACGGTGGTCAGGTAGTAGGTGAGCACAATCGTCCTAACGACATCGTAGTGAACCTGCAGGAAGCCAAGAAACTGACCAACATGCGTGCCTCCGGCTCGGACGACGGTCTGCGTATCGCTCCGAAGATCAACTTCTCGCTCGAAGAATCTATGGAATATATCCAGAAGGATGAGTACCTGGAAGTAACGCCTCAGAGCATCCGGATGCGTAAGATCTATCTAGACGAAAACGATCGTAAGCGTAACGCCAATAAAATGGAAATGGCTTAATTCGTAATCGAATAATCAATATAAAAAGGTACTTAGAGTCTGAAAGGAGTTCTAAGTACCTTTTCTTTTTTAAGAGCAAGTACAACTACTGGTAAGGCTGCCTATTCCGACCGAAGATTCTTCACCGGATTCATCATCGCCGCCCTGATGCTGTGAAAGCTAACGGTTATCAGGGCAATACCTACCGCCAAAGCACCCGCTAAGGCAAATACCCACCAGGCCAGTTCGATTCTGTTTGCAAAATCCTGCAGCCAACGATCCATAGCATACCACGCCAGGCAGGAAGCCAGTACTACGGCCAGCCCTACTGGTCTGAGAAAATCCTTTGACAGTAACACCACAATACTTCCTATACTGGCACCTAGCACTTTGCGGACGCCTATTTCCTTTGTACGATTTTTGGCCGTGTACATAGCCAGCCCCAGCAGCCCCAGACAGGCTATACCTACCGCTAATAGTGAGAACCAACTGAATAGCTTAGCCAGTCGCTCCTCTGACTCGTACTGCTGCTGAAAGTGGTCATCCAGAAAGAAGTACTCAAACGCATTACCCGGATATACTTCCTGAAAGGTAGCCTCAATAGCGGGTATGGTACTGCGCAGGGTATTGCCTTGTAGCGTAATGGTCAGGTACTCACTGTTCCAGGGTATGTGGTAAAATAGGATGGGGCTATTTACCATTTTCAGAGACTGCTGGTGAAAGTCCTGCACAACCCCTACGATCCGTTTCGGATTAATATCTCCTATTTTCTGATTGATTGCACTTTCGGGCGTCGGAAAGCCAAAGGCACGTAGCGCGGTCTGATTGATGATAACGGCACCATCATCAAGTAGTAGGTTGTCGTGGAAGTTTCGGCCTGCCAGTACTTTTATCTCGTAGGCGGATATAAAATCTTCATCTACGGCCAGAACGCTGCACAACTTAAAATCAGCACCGGTATCCTGAAAGCGCTTCAACTCCTGGGTCCAGAAAATTTCCTGTCCTGGAATCTCTGAGGAAGCTGTTATGTTCCTGACTCCCGCATTCCCTCCTACCCTTTCCTTAAAAAGAGCCAGTTCGTTTGTGAAACTTTCCGACCGCAGTACCTTGGGTGCTTTCACCACCAGTTTCTGCTCAATGTTCATACCCAGATCCTGGTTCTGCATGAAGTTGAGCTGCTGATTGATCACGATGGTAGCAATAATCAGAACCACCGAAGCGGTAAACTGAAACACTACCAGGCCCTTGCGGAGTAACTCTCCCCCCACCTGCCGGGAAATTCGCCCTTTCAAAACGACTATGGGCTTGTAGGAAGACAAGATAAAGGCAGGATAGAACCCGGAGAGAAAGAACCCCAGGCCGAAAATGACAAGCGCGACCACCCAGAAAACAGGCTGCTGAAACAGCGTATACCCGATGGGGGTATGAATCCAACCATCAAAGACAGCGAGTATCAGTACAAACAGGATAGCGGCGAAAAAGAGCGAGCTGACATTGACCACGAAGGATTCAAATAAAAACTGCCTGACCAACTGCTGCTTGCCCGATCCCAGCGCTTTTCTGATTCCTACTTCCTTAGTTCGTTCGATCCCCAGAGCAGTCGTCAGGTTTATATAATTCAACCACCCAATCGACAGAATGAGCAGGGCCACCAGCACCAGAATATAAACAGTCTCTATTTTACCGTTGGACTCGATTTCCGAGGGCATTCGGGAGTAGAGGTGAATGTCGCGTAGAGGTTGTAAGATAAACCTCTGTTCTACCTTGTACTTTCTCAGCATGTTTCCAATATGCTTTTCAATAAGGCCGGGCAGTCGGTTCTCCAGGGATTCTGCTGAAGTACCGGGGGTTAAGAGCAGGTAGGTGTAGAAGTTGGTCCAGTACCATCCACCATTGGCAAACTGCTGGTTGGTGAGCAGATTCTGGATCGAAAAAAGAAAGTCGAAATGGAAATGGCTGTTTGGAGGAAAATCTGTAAATACTCCTTCTACCACGTAGGTACCTCCTTTCCAGTTTGAGTTTAAGGTAAGGGTTTTACCAATGGGGTCTTCCCGGCCAAAGTACTTCTGCGCCATGGACTCGGATATAACCACTGACTCCGGCCGACGCAGTACCCGGTCCGCCGAGCCCTTGATAAGGGAAAAGGAGAACACATTGAAAAATGAAGAATCCGTATAAAACGCCCTCTTCTCGTGGTAACTAACCACTTCTCCTGCCCCACTCTGGTAGCTGATCATGCCATTGGCCTCGTGCAATCGTACAAAGTCCTGAACCTCCGGAAAAGCTTCCTTTATAGCAGGAGCTTCGGCGTAGTAGCTGATAGCACTGCTGTTGGTCAGTACTCCGTTCTTATAATCATCCAGCCTGATGCGGTAGATGTTATCTGCGTTCTGGTGGAAGGCATCGTAGCTCAGTTCATAGAATACATACCGGGTAATCAGTAGAAAAGCCGCCATACTGGCCGCTAACCCACCTACCATGATCAGCGAAATGTACCTGTGCTTAATCAGGTTTCTGAGGGCTACTTTCAGGTAGTTATGTATCATACCAGATGCTTATTAGAGTAGAAGACTAGTTGCTCAATAAATATAGCTAAATTATTAGTTATAAAACTATATAATTAGTTATAAAAATTTCATCTACTCTAACTTTGCATAAAAGTGACACGGTGTCACTTTTATAGTAATCATCTATACAAAAGGCTGTTCTATTCTACCTATGTGAGCTGAAGGTAATGTACCTTCCAAGTAAGCCTGGAGTTTACTACCTACCTGCGGGTACATTATCTGGGTTTGCAGTTCACTAACAGGTACCCAGGCTATAGCACCAGCAGTTGTATGCTCAGGATTGAGTCGGGGCTTACCCGCAACATCAAGTACTTCAAAGACACAGTGCAGGGTATCTTCTTTACCCCCCCAATCAATCACCTCACCACACAGGACCATTTCTCCCACCTGTACCTCTACCCCCAGCTCTTCGCGCAGCTCCCGTTGCAGTGCCTCCTTCAGGTCCTCGCCCGGATCGGGATTACCGCCGGGCAACATATATACATCGGTGTTACCGTAGCGGTACTGCATCGTAAGCAGGGCATCATTAGCTATAATCAGGGCGGCGGGCCTTACTCTCATGGTATAGTTGATTAGTTTAGTTTGGTAAGTCTGTAAAAAAACGAGTACTTATGCAAGTAAGGCCAACCTACTGTACGGCTTTCTCTTGTAGTCCAAGTCCATTTATCGCATTATGAAATCTCTACTAGTCTCTCTGCTTTCCCTGATAGTACTCTTTGCTTTTGTTGATGCTGTTTCACCCAATCCACCCCGCAAGGATGCCATCCTGGTATTCTCGAAGACCAAAGGCTTTCGTCACCAGTCCATCCCGGACGGAAAACTGGCCCTGCTCAAAATGGGCAAACAGATAGGCATCCGGGTAGATACAACCGAAGATGCCTCGGCCTTTACACCTGCCAATCTACGCAAATACAAGGCCCTTGTATTCCTGAGTACCTCGGGGGAAGTATTTGATGAGGAGCAGAAAAAGGCGTTCCAGGAGTATATCCGCAAAGGCGGGGGTTTCGTGGGTATTCATGGTGCTACAACTACCGAGTACAAGTGGCCCTGGTACAACCAGCTCATAGGAGCCTACTTCCTGGACCATCCCAAGCCTCAGAATGCCTCCATTGACGTCTGGAACCGCGAACATCCGGCTACCCGCGTGCTACCCGCCCGCTGGAACCGCTTCGACGAATGGTACAATTACCGCGATATGCAACCGAACCTCAAGGTGATAGCTACACTGGATGAAAGCAGCTATAAGGGTGGTAAACACGGCCGCATCCACCCCTTTGCCTGGTACCACGAGTTTGACGGCGGCCGGTCATTCTACACCGGCGGTGGCCACACCAAAGAATCCTATTCGGAGCCTCTGTTTATGAAACACGTACAGGAGGGTATACTTTGGGCTATGAAGCGCAGAAAATAATAGTAGCTGGCTCTCTATTTCTGCTTTATTAGTAACACTACAAACAAGAACTCATGAAACACATTTATCTGCTGCTTATTCTGCTTTGCGTTACTTCTGTGGCATTTACGAGTACTGCACAATCCAGAAGATCGACTACCAAAGATGCCGTACTGGTATTTTCAAAGACGGCCGGCTTCCGCCACCAGTCCATCCCGACCGGCAGGGCTGCTCTTTATCAGCTAGGTCAGAAAAATAACTTCCGGGTAGATACCACGGAGGATGCTTCTGTCTTTACGTATGACAACCTGCGCAAGTACAAGACCATCGTATTCCTAAGTACTACGGGCGATATCCTGAATCAGGAGCAGCAGGCAGCCTTTGAACAGTATATTCAAAAAGGAGGTGGCTACGTAGGGATACACGCTGCCGCTGATACGGAGTACGAGTGGCCCTGGTACAATAAGCTGGTTGGCGCTTACTTCCTGCACCACCCTAAGCAGCAGAATGCCGTTGTCCACGTCTGGAACCGGGAGCACCCTACGGTCCGCTTCCTGCCCGAGCGCTGGAAGCGCTTTGATGAGTGGTACAGCTACAAAAGCATCCAGCCCGGTATCAAAGTACTGGCCACGCTTGACGAATCAACCTATGAGGGAGGACGCAACGGACGTAACCATCCATTCATATGGTACCACGAGTACGACGGCGGCCGCGCTTTCTATACCGGTGGTGGTCACACCAACGAGTCATACGAGGAGCCCCTGTTCATGAAGCACGTCCTGGAGGGAATTAAGTGGACGATGAAAAGGACGAAATAAATAAAGCTGTAAGCAATAGGCTTTAGGCTCTAAGCTTTTAAATGGTGGAACACCTAAGGCTTAGAGCATAAAGCATATAGCTCCCCTCATTCCCCCAGTACCATCTTTTCAATCAGGAGAATGAAGATGTGTATTACCTTGATATGAATTTCCTGAATACGGTCGGCGTAGCCGAAGTGGGGTACCCGGATCTCGACATCAGCCAATCCGGCCAGCTTTCCACCGTCTTTTCCCGACAGGATTATTACTTTCATTCCTTTGGCGCGGGCAGCCTCTACAGCTCTGATGATGTTGCCCGAGTTTCCGCTGGTGCTGATGCCTAATAGTACGTCACCGGCTTGCCCCAGGCCTTCTACGTAGCGTGAGAAGACGTACTCAAAGCCATAGTCATTGCCGACGCAGCTCAGGTGGCTGACATCCGAGATAGCAATAGCCGGCAAAGAACGACGGTTGTCGCGGTAACGACCTGATAACTCTTCGGCGAAGTGCATGGCATCGCAGTGCGAGCCCCCGTTACCACAGGAGATAATCTTGCGGTCGCTTTTGATGGCTTCGGCCATCAGAGTAGCCGCCTTCTCTATGGCTTCTATATGAGCCGGATCGCTCAGAAAAGTAGTAAGTACACGCTGCGATTCGGTTAACTGCTGCGTAATAGTATCCTGAAACATCATGGGCTAGTATGGCTAAGTAAGTCTGAAAGATATAGAAGCTAAAAGATCTGCTGTCGGTAAGGGATGTTGTACCGTAGGGCCATTGTAGCCATACTGGTCTTGTGGTCGGGCTCGCGCCGATAGTTGGTGCGACGCCCCAGGTAGCGACCTTCCAAAAACAGGTTATGCGCCAGCATATAAGACACTCTCAGGTCACCCAGTGTGGTTATGGCTGATCTGCCCTGGGTTATATAGTTACCAAAACTCCGGAATCGGGTTTCGTAGTCCAGCAGGATATTCCCTCCCCAGTTTCTGCCGAAAGAATCAAGCCCTTTGTCTGACCACATGGCTGTGAAGTAGCCTGTAAGGCGGGGTGACGCTTTGTAACGCACTATACCCAGCACCTCCACAAAGTTGGCACCCAGCGGGTGGGCCAGTGGCTGGCTGAAGTGAGCATAATTACGTCCTCCATCACGGTGCGAGTACATAAAAGGGCGGGCAATATTGTATTCAGCCTGTAAATCCAGGTTAGGTACTCCGAAGGCATCCACGTATTTTCCTCCCAGTTGCAGACCATACTTCTTAGTCCAGGAGCCCTGGTTGGTAAAAAAGTACTTGGTCAGAAACTCATCCAGCATAAACTGCCCGTACAACGAAACCCGCTGCGCCAGGAGCCAGCGAAAATCAAAGCCCAGCAGGGCATTGTCCTCACTACCTATGTAAGACTCCACAAAGCGATAAAAAATAATCGGATTAAGGTAGTTGAGATCAAAGCCGCCGTTACCCGTACTATCCCCCCGGCTGAATACCTCCGCTTCGAATATACCCAGGTTAAAGCGGTCGGTCAGGTTGATACTCAGGTGGTGCATGGCCGAGTACTTACGCGCCCGGAGCAGATCCCCCCTAAAAGCCCCTTGTGAGTTGATCATGCTAGACCAGAGGTTGGTATAGCGAAAGCGTCCTATCTGTGTATCGAGTCGCAGGAACAGGTAGGGGGGGCTGTTGTCGGACAGCAGCATGGACCGGTAACCACTCCCGATGAAGTTACGGTCGTGCCCGAATTGCAGACTAATATTTTTGATGGGCCGGAAGGTAATATAGCCACGCCCCGACATAAAGTCTACGCCTGTCCGTCGAAGAGGTTTGGCTAAGCCTTCACCCGGAAATGTATAGGTATTGGTATAGTCGTCGATATATTGCGAGAAGTAGTTACGCACGTACTCAGGAAAAGTGCCCTGGTTATCGGCTATATAGGTATAAAAGCCCAGCTTCTGATTTATCATCCCGCGGATCTCCACACCACGGCCTGTAAACCAAAGGGCCGAATTGGTATTATTTTCAACCCCGTAGATGTTATTGGTAGCAAAGTTAACATGCAGGTCGAAGTCCTCATTATGGACGCTGTAGAGGTCAGCCGGATGGCGCCAAAGCTTTTGCTCGCCTTTTTTTGAATAAGGCAGGGAGCCCAGACGAGCCGGATTACTGTTGTAGTAGGTCCTGATGGTATCCGAGGTCCACTCCCAGCTGTCGTCGCGCAGGTACCGTATGGTGGCCCGATCTATTTCGGTCAGGCCTACTCCGCCGTATTTTAGTATGCTATCGGTAAGCTGCACCACCGCTCTCCGCTCGAAAGGCTTCACCCCGTAGTGAAACCCCTCTGAAAGCTTACCTCGCTTGATTTCCAGCCGGTCGATGAGATGATGATAATCATCGTTAAGAGGAATAAAAGTACTTTGAGCTTGACTCGAGGGCACACCTCCTAATAGAGCACACAGAATAATTAAAAACGTACTGTATCTTTGGATCATAAGATGGGTAATCCTTTTCTTGCACTGGGTTTCTCCACAATAACTAAGGGTGCCAATGAGTTTTTTAGCCTTTTAAAGTGCCAAATTAGGTAACAATTTGTATAATCGTTACTGTTTTTTCTTAAACCTACTTAACGCTATGTTCATCCTCTCTCAGAAACACTCCATTGCTGATCAATTTTTAGCCGAATTAAGAGATGTTTCCATTCAAACAGACCGTATCCGATTCCGTCGCAATCTGGAACGGCTGGGAGAGCTACTGGCGTATGAGATTTCCAAAACATTGCCCTACGGCCCCGCAAAGGTACAAACTCCTCTGGGAGTTGCTCCTGCGCGGACCCTGCGGCAGCCGGTAGTGCTGGCTACAGTCTTGCGGGCCAGTCTGCCTTTTCATCAGGGCTTTCTGAATATGTTTGATCAGGCCGAGAATGCATTTATTGGTGCTTACCGTGGTCATCACCTCAATAGCGATGAGTTCAGCGTTGAGATGGACTATATTACCAGCCCCAACCTGCAGGGGAAGACGCTCATCCTGATGGACCCCATGCTGGCTACGGGGCGCTCGCTCGAGAAAGTGTACCATGCCCTGCTCCGCTTTGGTATACCGGCCCAGACTCATATAGCCTCTGTCATTGCCAGCCCGGAGGGAGTAGAGTTTCTGCGCAGTCGTATGCCGGAATGCCGCTTATGGCTGGGTGCCGTTGACGACCATCTCAACGAACACTACTACATAGTGCCTGGATTAGGTGATGCCGGTGATCTAGCCTTTGGTCCGAAGGAATAATAACTTAATGACGTTCTTCATGATTTCGTACCAGCGACTGGCGCGCTGGGAATATTTGTCAACAGGCGCTGCCGGCCGGCTATACTACTGGTATAATCTCCTGCTGATTCACTTATTATTAGCCGCTGGCACTATTTTATTATCTGTTTTGGGTAAAACAAAATGGATATATTATGAAAACGGAAGAGGTAGCACACCCTGATGTAAAGAAGATACAAGATATCATTGAAGATATTAAAGTGGCCATGGTCGTAACCATGGAACCCAATGGCGACCACCGTAGCCGTCCCATGCAGACGCAGCTATTTGACGCTGACGGCTGCCTTTGGTTTTTTACGAATGAGCACTCGCCCAAAGTTGAAGAACTACAACAGCATCCCAATATCAATGTAAGCTATGCTGATAGAGGCTCACAAACGTATGTATCAATAACCGGTACAGCCAGTGTCGTTACTGATCGCCAAAAGATAGAAGAGCTATGGAATCCTATCCTGAAAGCCTGGTTTCCCAAAGGGCTGGAAGATCCGGAACTGGCACTGCTCAAAGTAGATATCAAAGAAGCTGAGTACTGGGATGGTAATTCGTCCCGAATGGTACAGGCTTATAAAATAGCCAAGGCTCTGGCAACCGGAGATCGGTACGACCAGGGAGACAACAAGAAAGTTTCTCTCTAAGAAGCTTTTACTTTCCAGAACAAAAAAGGACGCAGTGTAGGCTGCGTCCTTTTTCTGTTTTAGAAGAACCTCTCCTATTAACGATTCAACAGTTCGTCAAAAGTAAGGGATACGTAATACATGGAGCCTACCGCCGCACTACCATACGCCTGCACATAGGGCTTACCGAACAGGTTAGTACCTCCTACTTTCAATATAGACTTGATGCCGGGTAGCTTAGCACTTACCTGAGCATCCAGGTTATTGATAGCCGGTACTATGGTATTAGTAAACAGATCTACACCCGTAGTAGTAGCCTGCACAAATCCGGCCTCCCACACAAAGCTATCCTGGTGGCGGAACTGGACGTTAAAGCCAAAGCGCTCACCACTACCAATGCGCTTTCCAAACTTCAGGTTATAGCGGTTCCGGGGCGTATTAAACGCCGAGAACTGCTGCTCGGGTGTAGGTACATAGTTGGTTAGCTCATTGTTAGCCATATTGGCTCCCACAAAGAAGCTGTGAGGTAATGAATAGTCGGCGCTTATAGCGTAGCCCTGTACCGTAATAGATTCATTGCTGTTAGCTGGTCTGGAGTAGGCAATCCGGGTGTTGGCACTTGCTACGCCTGACTCGATAGGTAAGCCGGGAGCGGCCGGTGCCGTAGGCACTATAATTACTGTTCCCCCGATGAAGTTGGTGTACTTACTCAGGTAGTAGTAGGCATCTATATATAGCTTTCTGCCAATGATACCTTTGTAGCCAATCTCATAGGAAGCAATCCGCTCGGGCTTGAGTTCAGGCTCCTGGTACTTAGGCAGAGCTGCCAGGGCAAAGGCAGGAATTACCTGTTTTACAGCTCCAGGCAGATTAGCCTGAAGTGCTCCGGGCAGCACAGAACCTACCCCGGCCTGAATAGCGCCAGCAATAACCGTTGGATTGTTAGGTATCTGACCGGCGGCTACCGCAGCGTTGACCTGTGCGGTAACAGCAGCGGTAACCTGTTGGGTGATGGCCTGGGTGGCATACTGAGTAGCCGCCGCAATTACCGCGGGTTGAGTTGCATACGAAGCAATCACAGCGGGATCGAGGTTCTGCCGTAGAATACCATTACCCAGGTTATAGCGGCTATTGAACTCAGGTAGTCCACCGATAAGTACTCCAGCCGGTGTAGCCAGGTCGATGTACTGGTTCTGTGTGGTAGGAATACGGAAACCCGTCTGATATGACAGACGAACGTTGTGCTGTCCAAAGGTAGTTACAGCCGATACCCGTGGCGTAAACTGCCCTTTGAAGTTTTCGTTCTTGTCGTACCGCAGAGAGCCTGTAAGTTTCAGGTGGTCCTGAAGAAGGCTTTTGCCAGCCTGTACAAATGCACCGTATTCGGTAATACCGATCGTACCACTACGCCCCTCTTTGGTATCAGAAAAAAGAGTACCGCCTGACCTGAGCTGGTACTGACGGATATTAGCTCCGGCCGATAAGTCCATGAACTTAATCTCTTCCTTGAACTGGTAGAGTCCTTCGGCATGGTACATATTGGTCTTATCAAGGAAGCCGCTTCCCCCTTCTGTAATGGGCAGGTTACGGTACTTGTCCAGCAATGTAGAGAATGCTTCTGTACCAGGCTGAGGCATGTTGCGATCCGCAAATTGACGGGCCGCCGCATGGGCCATATCTTCGTTGGCACCCTGTGTACGCGCCTGTACAAAAGCCCCCGCATATTCACCAAACCAGATAGGATGATTCTTTATATCATTAAGCATGCCCACAGCCGCAAGCCCCGCTACATAGGATTGTCCGGAGCGCTCCTGAGTCGTGTAGGCACGTACTGTAAAGTTATCTCCACGTAGTTCCAGCTTAGCCTGCGTCAGGTTAAAGTTGCGCAGGGAGTAGCGACCTACCCCTGTATACATAGTAGTTCCATACCCGTAGTTTATCTGCCCTACAGCCTCTACTTTTTCATTCAGGCGGTAGTGGAGCGCTACGTTCGTTTTAAAGCTTTTGGTATTATAATCAACCAGATCTTTTTCATAAAAACCCGTGCGGCTTACATTGGTGTTGGGCAACAGTGCCACAGCAGCAGTAGGTAAGAGGCCTAAGGAGGCCAACGTCTGACCTACTGTATTAAGGTTAGCCTGTACCTCATCGCCGTATATATTTACCCCATCGTAATCAGTATCTACGCCGGTACCGCGCGTACCATTCTCTACCCCTCCCACGTTCAGGTTGGTGTAGTTAGTAGCCTGCCAGTCTTTAGCCTGTAAGTAGGAAAGGTTAACCTTAAAAGCAAAACGATTATTAAATGCCTTAGCGTACCGTACAGACACATCGTTAAATGGAGTAATCTGCTGATCACGATTGCTGGCGCTCATAACACCCGTTTTAACGCTGGCACTCAATCCCTGATATAGGAAAGGGCTCTTGCTATTCATCAGGATGAGGCCATTGATAGCGTTAGGGCCATAGAGAGCAGAGGCTGCTCCCGGTAGTACCTCTACGCTTTCCACATCCAGCTCGGGCATACCCACAATGTTATCCACAGGGAAGTTGAGACCTGGTGCGGAGTTATCCATCCCGTCAATCATCTGTACTACCCGAGGGTTTCCGGTCGAGCCAAAGCCACGCATATTAATAGACTTAAAGAGTAGTCCCTGCGTAGTCATATCCACCCCTTTCAGACCAGACAGTGCATCGTAAAAGCTGGCCGAAGGTGTCGAGCGAATATCGCGAATATCCATCTTCTCGATGGCAACCGGTGCCTGCATGATGCTCTCTTCTACCCGTGAGGCCGCTACTACGACTTCCTGCCCCATGATCGCCTGCTCCTTGAGGCTTATGTCCAGATTACTCTGTTCATTATTGATCTCTACCTCCTGGGTCTCGTACCCTACTGATGAAACAACAATTGTAAAAGGCGGGGTAGTAGCCGTCGTAAGGCTGAACTTACCGTCCGTATCTGTAATGGTACCTATTACTTTACCTTTAACCTGAATACTCACTCCAGCCAGAGGCTCTCGCGAAGAGCCATCAGTTACTTTTCCGGCTATCCTTACCTGAGCAAAAGCGGCTATACTGCCCCACATAAATAAGAGCATCGTAAAATACGATGCTCGCATAGTAATTTTTTTTTGCATAAATCCCTGAGGGTTAATTTTGAGTTATAGTTTGATATATACGCAGTGTAATTTAATTAGAAGCGCGAATACTTTATATTTTTTCTCAATATTCTTTTAAATATGCAATTTTGTATCACGCTTATGTCCTAACTAATGCAAAATGTGGTTCTAAACGAGGCTTTATTCCGTGTGGTAGGTACATTTATAGTAGTACATCATTATACTTATAACCATTATCCTTACTATTCAATTGATTGAAAAATGATAGCTTTGTCAACACTTATTAACCCTTAACAGACACGCCTTTTATGCAAAATACATATGTAGTAATCATGGCTGGCGGAGTAGGATCACGTTTCTGGCCTTTTAGCCGCACTACCTTTCCGAAGCAGTTTCATGATGTATTGGGTACTGGTAAGTCACTCCTTCAGCAAACAGTAGAGCGGTTTGAAGGAGTATGTCCCCCCGAAAATATATATATAGTTACAAGTAATGAGTACCAGGAGCTTGTACAACAACAGCTCCCAGCGATCAAAGAAGATCAGATCCTGCTTGAGCCTTACCGCCGTAATACTGCTCCCTGTATTGCCTATGCCAGCTATAAAATAGCCTCTAAGAACCCCGATGCCAATATTGTGGTAGCTCCCGCTGATCACATCATACTGAAAGAGAATGTATTCCGGGATACCATCAAAGTAGCCCTGGCCTCTACCCGCCAGGAGGATATACTGGTGACGCTGGGTATCCAGCCCAACCGCCCTGACACGGGTTACGGGTATATCCAGTATATCCCCGACAAGCGTACTGTCAAGAAAGTAAAAACATTTACCGAAAAGCCCCACCATGAGCTGGCTGTCCAATTTCTGGAGAGCGGAGACTTTGTCTGGAACGCGGGTATCTTTGTGTGGAACGCACGGGCTATTAAGCAGGCCATACGGCAGTACATTCCCGAGATTGCTGAGATCTTTGAAGATGGTGAACGCACCTTTTTTACTGATCAGGAAGCAGGTTTTATCAATAAGGCTTACTCACACTGCGGCAATATATCGGTAGACAACGGTATCATGGAAAAAGCCGACAATGTACACGTGGTACTAAGTGACTTTGGCTGGTCGGACCTGGGTACCTGGAAGTCGCTGTACGAAGTATCATCCAAAGACCAGCACAACAATGTTACAGATGGTCAACTGCTGCTGTATAACACGCAGAACTGTATTGTTAAGACGCCCAAAGATAAATTGGTAGTAATCAACGGCCTTGAGGACTTCATCGTAGCGGAGTACGACGGGGTGCTCCTCATCTGTAAAAAAGACGAGGAGCAACGGGTCAAAGAGTTTGTGGCGGATGCCAAGCAGCTTCACTCCAAATTTTCCTGATACGTATTAATGAATCAGGAGAAATGATTCCAGCCCTGGGCGGTAATCGGATAACGGTTGCCGCCCTTGGTGTTTAAGATGACCTCACCGGCTTTGTCTGTAATGTAGCCAATGAAGCTGATCTTGGGGTTGTTCTTCACTTTATTGTAGTCATCCTGCCGGATGGTAAACAGCAGCTCGTAGTCTTCACCGCCGTTCATAGCCGCCGTAACTGGATCCAGATTCAACTCGGTACTTACCAAGAAGGTCTGCTCATCAATGGGAAGGTTTTCCTCGACCAGTATGGCTCCTACCTTTGACTGACTACAAATGTGCAGTATCTCGGAAGCCAGTCCGTCCGATACGTCAATCATGGAGGTAGGTACTACGCCCGCTTCTTCCAGTTCATAAACGACATCCATCCGGGCTTCGGGCTTCAGCTGACGCTGTACTACGTAATCTTTTCCCTCAAGCTCAGGCTGCATATTGGGATTAGCCATATATACCTGCTTCTCGCGCTCCAGTATCTGTAGGCCCATGTAGGCGCTTCCCAGGTCGCCGGTAACGCACAGGATATCGTTAGGACGGGCGGTATTGCGATAAGCGACTTTTTCTTTGGCTACTTTACCAAATACAGTCACCGAGATAATCAGTCCGGAGCGCGACGAAGTAGTATCACCTCCAACCAGATCCACCTTGAAATCTTCGCAGGCGGCTTTCACACCCGCGTAGATCTCTTCTACGGCCTCTACCGAAAAGCGGTTGCTTAGCCCCAACCCTACTACCACCTGATGCGGGATGCCGTTCATGGCGGCTATATCCGATACATTGACCGAAATGGCTTTGTAGCCCAAGTGCCGGAGGGGCGAAAACGCCAGGTCGAAGTGTACGCCTTCCACCAGCATATCGGTAGTGATAAGTCCATATTCTCCACCCAGGTCCATAACGGCGGCATCGTCGCCAATTCCCCGTACGGTATCGGGTAAAGCGGGTTGAAACCCTTCGCTGAGCCGGTGAATCAGGCCAAACTCACCGAGAGTAGCTATTTCAGTTCGTGATTGTGTCATAGTACAAAGATAGCCAAAAACAGCAAGAAGCCGCCTCAGGCTGAGGCGGCTTCTCCGTTCAAGAATTTATGTGATTATGGGTTAGTAAGTGTGTACTTGTTGATAGTTCCACCCGTTTTTGTACTGGTTGTGGTACGGGTTAAGGTCATGCCGGCATCGGTAAAATCACTGATTGTGAATTCGATGGTACCGCCGGTTCCGGTTGGCTGCGGATTCAGGTTTTTCAGGATCAGACGATTATCGCCCTGTACTTCCCACTGTCCTGTAAATGTATTGTTGTCAAACTCTGTATAAGTAGCGGTACCTGAGCTGTTAAGCGTAAGGCGCCAGTTGGCGTAACCGGGGCGGGTGTTATTGGCTCCTCCCTTCGTAAATACCACTGTACTACCCTCCGTGACAGATTGAGGTGACCAGGCCTTGGCAATGCGCTCCGAAAGGGGTGGTACCTTTTCTTTACAACCCGCCGCTACTATTGTCAGTGCGATAACCAGGTACCAAAGGATAGTTTTATTTTTTCTCATAGCTTACCTATATTTTCAGTAGAACGAAGGATGGAGCAATATCATGTAAAGGTTTAGATATTCCTTTTCAATCATGGTACAATTTCTGACTTTTAAATCATATTTTCAAACTTTTGTTAGTTAACGACACGAACGGCACTTTATCGGCTGTTGCGAAATAGAGTAAAGGTAGTTTAATGAAAGAATATACGCGTACCCAACTGGCCCTACGCAATGGCCAGGATCGGGAAGAAATATGGTGTGCTTATCAGGGTATTATCTATGATGTAAGCCCGTCAAGGCTGTGGCGCAACGGAAAGCACTATGAACACTGGGCCGGTCAGGACCTGACCAAGGAGCTCTCCGATGCCCCCCACACAAGCCAGGTATTCAAACGATTCAAAGTAGTAGGAAAACTTATATAGTATGATTTTGATTGCCGATAGCGGCTCCACCAAAACCGACTGGGTAGCCTATAGTACCGGAGCCCAGCCCCTGCGTTTCCAATCGGTAGGCTTCAACCCTTTTTACCAGTCCAAAGAAGTTGTTGCCGAGGCGCTCCGTCAAGAGGTAGTACCTCAGGTACCTGCCATAGAGTCTGTCTACTTCTACGGCGCGGGTTGCGCGGATGAAACCTCGAGCCTGCCGATTAGCCAGGCGCTTCAGCAGAGCTTTCCGATGGCTCACATCGAGGTTCAGAGCGATCTGCTGGCTGCGGCCCGCGCGCTGTGCGGCCATGAGTCCGGCATAGCCTGTATACTGGGTACCGGTGCTAATAACTGTCTTTACAACGGAGAGCGTATCGTCAATAATATCGGCTCGCTGGGCTTCTGGATGGGTGATGAAGGCAGTGGTGGGTACCTGGGCAAAACGCTGGTAGTCCGGTATCTGCACAAGGAGCTTCCGGAAGAGATTCAGGAGCGCTTTACGGCCGCCTACCCGGGCACTGATCGTTTTCTGGTACTGGACAATGCCTACAAGAAGCCTTTTCCCAACCGCTACTTCGCTACCTTTACCCGCTTCCTATCCGAACACATCACTCACCCGTACATTCAGCAGCTCATCGTAGAGGCTTTTGACCTGTTTCTGAGCAAGTACGTGGTCAAACATCCTGACGCGGCTGCTTATCCGGTTCACTTTACGGGCTCGGTCGCTTACTACTTCCGGGACCAGCTAGCGGAGGCTGTCACTGCCAAAGGTCTAAGAATGGGTACTATACAAAAAAGCCCCATGGAGGGGCTTCTTCGTTATCATCAGGCTTAATATCAGGTACTATCTTGTTTCCGATTTGAGGAGCTTAATGGTCCGCTGCTTACCATTCGATTCCTGAACACGCATCAGGTACATACCCGGCGCGGTGGCTACATCCGACAGATCTACTTCGAGTACACCGCCGTTCATCTTCCACCGCTGAGTATCCAGGGGCAAAGTACGTCCTTCACCGGTCAGTACCTCTACCCCTTCAATGGTGGTCTGGCTATGTACATCGGTCTGCAGCTGCACACGATCCAAGAATGGATTGGGGTAAGCCTTCCAGGACTCCGATGCAAAGTCCGGCAGGAACTCTACAACACCTTCACGAGCGGTTCTGGCTCCCGGCTGAACAATCTTGAAGGTTGACGTCTGAGTCGCCACCAACACTCCACTGCGGTAGGCCATCAGTTTAAGCGTATAGGTTCCAACGATCGGCGTAAATCCGGCCTCATCGTGGTACAAGCTAAATAGTGGTGGGAAATCATCCGTGTAGTTTACAGGAGGTATAGTACCTGTGATCTCGTACGTAACGGAGGTAATGCTGGCGTTGCTTGATACAAAGATATTGACCGAGCTTGGGAGCTTAGCTATATCTATCTCATCTCCGTTAGCGATACGATGGAGCAACTTGCGCGTCGATACATTACCTGCCTGATATAAGTCGGCGTATAGTACAGGCTTTTCTACCTTTATTTTGAGCACCTCTTCGATAACGGCATCTTTGTCATCCTTCACCCTGACCTTAACCTCATAGGTACCGGCTGCGGTGGGGTTACCTGCTAGCTGAGAGCCGTTGGCGGTAAGGCCCGTGGGCAGCGCAGAAGCGTAGGAAATAGATACGATCTGTCCATCTTCATCCTCAAAATATTCTTTTACATCAAAGTTAAATACCTGGCCAACTATGGCTACCAGTTCGGGCAGATCTTTGCTGAGCTGAGGAGGCTGGTTGGTAGAAGTAGCTGATACTCTGATCCGGAAAGTCGTCGTAACGGAAGCCCCTGCATTATCAAAGGCTGTAACGCTTACTATATGGTCTCCTGAACTTGTCGGTACACCGCTGATTGTCAATCCCGATGCTGTCAGGCCGGCAGGCAACCCGCTGATATCAATGCGCACCACGGCACCATCCGGATCCGTAAAGGTACCCAGTGGTAGAGTGTAGCTGAATGCTGTTCCTATCAGAGCTACTTGGTTAGGTATCGGACTAGCTACAACAGGCGGCAGGTTATCCTTTGTTACTACTAACTTAAAGGTAGTCTGTACAGTAGCAGAGGCATCGTCCGTGGCGGTAGCTGTAAGTAAGTATTCGCCCGCTGTTGTCGGAGTTCCCGACAGTTGATTGCCGGAAGCAATCAGCCCCTCAGGTGCCCCCTGAATAGTAATCTTAACGATGGTTCCATCAGGGTCTACGAAGGTCTCATCGGGCAAGCGGTAGCTGAATGCCACACCTACCTTAGCTGCCAGGTCAGAAACCGGCTTATTAACAATTGGTGGTACGTTCTCCGCCGTTATTGTAAACTTGAAATGAGTAGTTACCGAGGCTCCTTTATTATCGGTTGCCTTTACCTGCACGGTCCACTCGCCTTTGCGGGCCGGAGTTCCCTTGATCACAGTACCATCCCAGCTCAGTCCCTCCGGCAGATCGGTCATCGTTACCGAAGCTATTGAGCCATCCGCGTCAATAAAGGTATCGTCGGCTAGGCGGTATTCGTAGGGCTTACCCGCCAGTGCCTGCAGACTTACCAATGGCTTGTTCACAACGGGAGCCTTATTGGGTACCTCTTCATCCGCCACGATGCTGATCTTGAAGATCGCCTGTATGGTGGCATTTTTGTCATCCGTTGCTACAGCGATGAGCTGGTAGGTACCTACCGCCGTGGGTACACCCGATAGCAGGCTACCTGAGGTGGTAAGGCCCTCCGGTGCACCCAGTATGGTTATACTTTTGATGGTACCATCTAAATCAACAAAAGTCGAGTCAGGTATGCGGTACTCAAATGGCTTGTTAACAAAAGTTACTATATCAGGAATCGCATGCTGCACTACCGGAGCCACATTTTCAACGGTAATTGTAAAGATGAACGAAGCTGCTACGGTCGCTCCTTTATCATCAGTAGCTTTTACCTGCACGGTCCAATCTCCTTTTCGGGCCGGAGTACCCGTAATCATTGTGCCATTCCAGCTCAGCCCTTCCGGCAGGTCAGTCATAGATATCGAAGCGATGGTACCATCCGGGTCAACGAAGGTATCATCCGGCAGGCGGTATTCATAGGACTTACCAGCCAATGCCTGCAGACTTACCAATGGCTTGTTCACACCGGGAGCCTTATTGGGTACTTCCTCCGCCACAACGGTTATCTTGAAGAAGGTCTGTACCGACAGGTTACCATCGTCCGTAGCTACCGCGATGAGTTGATAGGTACCTACCGATTTAGGAGCACCCGACACCAGGCTACCTGAGGCGGTAAGTCCTTCCGGTGCGCCTAGTATATAGATATTCTTGATAGAGCCATCCGGATCGACGAAGGTTCCGTCAGGGATACGGTATTCAAAAGGCTTATTAACTGTAGCTACCTGGTCTGGAATGGTTTGCTTAACGACCGGAGGAGCATTATCAGCCGTAACCATAAATACAAATTCGGTAGAAGATGAAGCTCCCTTATTGTCGGTGGCTTTCACCTTGGATGTCCAGTAGCCTTTCTTCTGAGGAGTACCTTCAATAGTGAGCCCGTTGCCCGTCAGACCATCGGGCAGACCACTGATCTCAAAAGAAGCAATTGTACCATCCAGATCCACAAAAGTGCTGTCATGAAGCTTGTACTTAAATGGCTCCCCTACCTTAGCTAGTAATCCTATTGGGGTCTTATAGAGGAAAGGAGGCTGGTTGCTTTCACCTTCCCCCTCAACCACCACAAAGTTCACAACCTGCTGGTTTATTATATCCCCCTGCATATCCGGTTTCGAGTAAGACTTCACCGTAAGTCGGTAGGTACCCGGCAACAGGGTAACACCTCCATTATCACCAAATAAGCCATACGGCTCTTTACTATCCACGGTACTTACTGAGTACAGACCTGACAACGTAAATACGTAACTACCTACGGTTCCCGTTCGGGGAGAGGCCATGATGTTTACAGACTGGGCATCATTAGATACCTTAATCGTATCGCCATCCTGTATGTACCGCAGGAAACGGCGGGTCAGGAAGTTGCCCGCTTTATAAAGGCTTATTACGTTAGGAGCCTCTGAAGTCCCTACGGTCAGGGTGAAGGAAGTAGATACACTGGCTCCGAGGTTGTCTATAGCTTTTACTGTGACCGTGAAGTCACCCGTTCTGTTAGGGCGACCTTCTATGTTCCAGCCATTCATCGAAACCCCCTCCGGCAGCCCCTGAGTCTCTACACCTACCAGGTACCCATCTTCGTCCTGGAAGTTCTCCTTGGGGATGGTGTACTGGAACCAGTTTCCGGTAGTGGCTTTCTGGTTCGTCAGGTTAGTTACTACTCTGGGAGTTTTATTCTCTACCGGTACCTCCCCAAGCAGGTCTTCTTCCAGTACTACATTGACGGGTTTCTTAGATGAAGTATATTCATTTTTCCAGCGATCCTGAACCCCTACAGTACCCTTTTTTATGGCTTCTGATAGTGTATACCTTACAGTCTGGGTGGGATGTATGTCTGGAACGGGGCTTTTCAGCCACTTGTCGGTCATTTCACGCATAATCGCTTCGTACTGAGGATATGCATCCATCTGGTCAAAGCCTATCATATTTATCCAGTCAGCCCCATGCTCAAAGCTATCGTTAAAGTAGCGTCTGTAAATATCTATTTCATCAATGTACCCCCTGGCTCTGAATATCTCATTGCCAATCATCCGGCCCGGAAGGTTTGTCCTGAGCAGGTCCATCGAGAACCTGTGATCATAGTAAAAGCCATCATTGACTTTAACACCTCCATCGGCCATCTGGGCCAGATTTTTAATGCCATAAGTACCCCTGGTCAGGGTAATACCATCAAAACAGCTGCCTATATCCAGAAGATATTTATAGGAAGCATCAACACTTTTGATCGCACGGGCCATACGATCTGAATATGTCTTCAGGGTATGGTGCCTAAACAGGTACCAATCCATACCACTATTATGGACAAATACATCCCAATAGTTTCGGGCAGCAGGTGGATATATATCAAATCTGGAAAAGTCTGAGCCCCACTGTTTGTTCAGGTTTCCTATGGTCTTGTACTTATTCTGGAGCCACTCATTAAATGCTTTTACACTATGCTCTGAGTAGTCGTTAACTTGTACTGTTTCTCTTCCCTCGGCAGGATCATAAACTGTAATGGAGTACCCTAACTCGGAGTCATTGTTATTGGCCACAGATATATTGACGATATTCCCGGCTCGCTGCTCTGGCAGGAAGTGCTGGCCTACCTCTTTTACAAATGCCTCTGCCTCCGCCACGGCATTTTCATCGGAGTAGCTAAATCCGGATAGCAAACCTCTCCTTAATCCTAAGTTAGAAACAGGGATAGTACTATTAGGCCACCATTGCTGATCGTCATGACGCGCCAGCCAGATTCTCAAAAATACTTTGCACCCGAGTCTCTTGGCTAATTCGATTTGTTTATCGAATTGATCCCATTTAGGCTGGGCGCCTCGATGAGAATATACCCTCTCCCAGTTGATGTTCAACTGAAAAGAGTTTATCCCTGCCGCGGCAGCTTTTTCCATAATAGGTAGATAATGATCCCCCTGCTCTACGTTGAAGATACAAATACTGATGTAACGTGGGCGATCTGTTACCGGAACAGGTGTGGATAATGTCAGTCCAGCTCTGATAGATGTACTGCCAGCTAAATTCTTTGCTTTTTCTCTTTCACTACTCCAACCGTTTCTGGAGTGAAGGCAAAACACTCCTATGAAGACTGCGATGACCGCTAGCCTTAGTGTGGAAACTTTAAAAAGCATGATGTAGAAGTTTTCTTGTGGTAGCTCTTATTTAGCTTGTATAAAAGTTCAGAGAAGTGTGTGTAGAAACGCTATTGTTATAAGGGCAGCAATTTCCTTGCCATTTTTTACCCCTAAAATTTTTCTATTCCGAAAAATGGTTTATAACAATTGTCCATATTTGCTTGTATTGCTGCTTCAACTTTACCTTACTGGCCTTGCTTGCTTTATCAGCTTGTGATAAAGCAAGCAGAGAGAGGGACTACCCGACCCTCCATACAATTGACTACCAAACAACTATTTATCTAAGTATCAGCTATAAATTGTATAAAAAGAAGTAGCGACTAATTGGTTATTCAAATAGAATTGCTTATTTTAAATTGACGCAAGTTCTTATAGGTACAAAGAGGTATCTTTTAGGCCATTTACAGAGAAACCAAAGTTTATGTAGCTATTCTTTAAGGGCGCTTCTGGTGAGAATAACATATAACTTTATTAGGAAATTTTACAATATTTCCATTTAGGCATGATCTTTGAGGTAAGGGTTAGCAGCCTTCTGTTCTGTTTTCTCCCCCGCAACTAGTAACTTTCATTGAGTATATTTTGAAGTACGTTACCTCCTACCAACCAGGCTTAACATGCTATTTTGTGACAATAGTGGTAGATTTCATCAGATTTACTAGCCTCATAGATGCTGGTAGACTCTTACAGGACACAGAAGGGAACTATTGATGCGTTTCAAAAATAGTATTTAGTAACTTTTTGCGATTTATTTCTATAAAGGCATTGACAGAAGTAGCATTTATCTATACTTTTGCAGTCCCAATCCCAAATAGTTCGGGATGTAGCGCAGCCCGGTAGCGCACTTGCATGGGGTGCAAGGGGTCGCAAGTTCGAATCTTGTCATCCCGACGAACTATAAAAGCCCTTCAGCGAAAACTGTAAGGGCTTTTTCTTTTAGTTTATATAATAATGGTAAGGTAGAGTCTGATCTACTGATCCAGCGAGCGGATGACGCGGCACGGATTACCGGCCGCAAATACATCCGAGGGTATATCTTTAGTGACTACACTGCCTGCTCCTATGACGGTACGATCACCTATGGTCACTCCGGGGCAAATCACTGCACTACCTCCCACCCAGACATCTTCGCCTATGCGTATGGGTTTGGCGTATTCCAAGCCGGTTGCCCGTTCTTTATAATTGGTTGGATGGGTGGCCGTATAGATCTGAACGTTGGGTCCGAATAGGGTACGGCTGCCAATGGTTACCTGCATCACATCCAGTACAATGCAGTTGAAGTTGAAGAACACCTTGTCTCCCACTACCATATTGTAGCCATAGTCACAGTAAAAAGGCGGCTGCAGCCACAGATCTGCTCCGGCATTCGGAATAAGTTCTTTCAGAATTCTGATCCTCTCGTCGGTCTGGTCTTCCCGGCTGTCGTTCAGTTCTTTCAATAACAGCCGTGTACGCAGTCTATCGTCAGATAGCTCCTGATCGAGTGCGTTGTACAACTCACCGGCGAGCATTTTCTCCTTTTCTGTTTTCATATAGAGCTTCTGATAAGCAGTACCTTATCTTTTGTATGATACTGAAAAGTGATCGTCTATACAGTCAACCTCATCCAGATGTACAATGTTGGTTATAGCCTATTTCTATTACTCCCTCAAAGGCGTTACCTATCCTTGATATAGCTACTGTTTCACCTTCATTGAAAGCATGATCCGAGTGGTAGTACACGTTATACTCAGCTAATAGATGTATGTGTATATATGAATATATCTACTAAAAATATAGCATTACTAACACAGGTATATCAACTATATTTATATCTTTATTGTGTACACTAAACACAATGATAACCATACAACTCCCCAATACTTTAAAATCAGTCGCTCAATGTAAAAACAGCGTCCTCTCTCAGATATACATAGCCTAAACCTTAACCTAATGAGAAACAAGACTAACTACCTGTGGGCATGCCTCCTCCTGGGTGCTTTAAATGGCCAAGCCCAGCAGGGGCCAGCCCGGTTGCAGGACTTCAAGAACCCGCCTAACGCCGCTAAGCCTCGGGTGTGGTGGCACTGGATGAACGGCAACATCACAAAGGAAGGCATCACCAAAGACCTGGAATGGATGAAGCGAGTGGGAATTGGTGGCTTTCAAAACTTCGATGCGGCTTTCCTGACGCCGCAGGTCGTGGAAAAGCGCCTGGTATACATGACTCCCGAATGGAAGGATGCCTTCAGGCATACTACTGAGCTGGCTAATAAGCTACAACTGGAAATGGCAATCGCCGGCTCACCGGGATGGAGCGTTACGGGTGGCCCCTGGGTACAGCCCCAGGATGCCATGAAGAAATACGTCTGGACCGAAACCTGGGTCAAAGGTGGACAAAGATTCGCCAGTAAGCTCCCTCAGCCTCCTTCTACGACGGGTGCTTTCCAGCAGGTCGAAATGCCCAAGACAAGTTTACTGGGCCAGCATGAAGGTGAACTGCCCAGCTACTATAAAGATGCTATGGTAATAGCCTACCGCCTACCTCAGAATGACCGGCTTTTCACGGAGCTCAAGCCAAAGATTACTTCCAGCGGCGGCACCTTCACCTTGACCGAACTGACTGATGGCGATGTAGCTACCGCACGGTACTTACCGCCTCAGGCAGTGGGCGAAGAGATGTGGATCCAGTACGAGTTTGATACACCCCAGACTTTTAAGGCCTTCTCTATCGCGGGAGCCAACCACCTTCCTCTGGAACAATTCAACGGTGGCCCCAACAACCGATCGCTGAAAGTAAGTGACAATGGGGTTACCTTCCGCGAAGTAGTGGCTATTCCTGGAAGTATAGTCCCCCAGAATACTCTTAGCATACCTGCCACTACTGCCAGGTACTTCCGGTTTACCTTCAAGACGCTGCCTCCACAAGTCAATATGTTTGCCGCTATGGCGGGAGGTAGCGCCGAACCACCTAAACCTGAGGGTGTGAACGTAGCCGAACTGGTGCTACATAATACTGACCGTATTAACTTATTTGAAGACAAAGCCGGGTTTGAACCCTGGAAGGAGGAAAAGTCTCTGCCTGCTACGGCACAGGCTGATGCCATACCGGTTGCAGATGTAGTGGATCTCACTTCGCAAATGAAGGCGGATGGTATCCTCGAGTGGAATGCACCGGCTGGTGACTGGGTTGTACTGCGACTGGGGTACTCGCTGACGGGTCGGCAAAATCACCCGGCTTCGCCCGAGGCCACCGGCTTGGAAGTAGACAAGCTGGACAAAGCGGCGGTAACTCGATACATCAACACTTACCTCGACCTATACAAAGATGCTACGGGTGGGATGATGGGGGCTAAGGGGCTGGAGTACATGATCCTGGACAGCTATGAAGCCGGCCATATGACCTGGACGCAGGCTATGCCCGAGGAGTTCAGAAAGAGACGTGGATACGATATAAAGCCGTGGATACCGGTACTTACCGGTCGGGTAGTAACAAGCACCGAAGCCAGCGAAAAATTCCTGTGGGACTTCCGCAAGACCATCGGGGAGATGATAGCCGAAAATCACTACGAAACCATTGGTGATGCCCTGCACAAACGCGGCATGAAGCGCTATACTGAATCACATGAAAACAAACGCATCTACCTGGCTGATGGGATGGATGTAAAGCGGAAAGCGGATATACCCATGTCGGCCATGTGGACACCGGGCAGCCTGGCTGGAGGTGGTGAAGAGGAAACCCGGAGCAAAGCGGACATCCGAGAGTCGGCGTCGGTGGCCCATATTTATGGACAAAACCTGGTAGCGGGCGAGTCGATGACCTCCGTAGGCAATGCCTTTAGCTTCCATCCCGAGAAGTTGAAGCGCACCGCCGATATGGAAATGGCTTCGGGCCTGAATCGCTTTGTAATACATACTTCGGTACATCAGCCGCTCGACGACAAGAAACCCGGTTTCTCACTGGGGCCGTTCGGTCAGTACTTTACCCGGCAGGAAACCTGGGCTGAGCAGGCGAGGTCTTGGATAGATTACTTAGGTCGCAGCTCGCACCTGCTTCAGCAGGGCAAGCCCGTGGTGGATGTGCTGTACTACTACGGCGAGAATCAGAATATTACTTCGCTTTTTGCCAATCAGCTCCCTCCTGTTCCGTATGGCTACGAATATGACTTTGTCAATGCCACCGCCGTACTGACCGCTCTGAAAGTAGCGAATGGGAAGATACTGACACCCAGCGGACAGCAGTACAACCTCATGGTACTGGACCCGTCGGCCCAGTACATGACCCTGCCGGTTCTGAAAAAAATGAGGGATCTGGTCAAAGCAGGTATGAAACTCACCGGTACCAAGCCCGAGAGTTCACCCAGCCTGAACGACAGTGCAACGGAGTTTCAAACAGTAGTGGACGAACTGTGGCGCCATCCAAACGTGATCAAGAAGCCGGTAGATGCCGTTCTCAGCGATATGAAGCTCCAACCGGATGTGATCGTATCAGATGCTAAGACCAAAAGTGATATTCTATACGTACACCGCCAGGCGGGAGAGCAGGATATTTACTGGCTCAATAGTCGTATCGAGGGTCCCAATGAGGCGGTAGTTAGCTTCCGGGTAACGGGCAAGGTACCTGAGCTATGGCATCCACAGACGGGTAAGGTGGAAAAAGTAACCTACCAAATCAAAGACGGGCGTACCATCATCCCGCTCCGCTTCGACCCCTGGGATGCTTACTTCATTGTATTCGGACAGAAAGCTACGGCTAATGCCTACACCAAACCAGCCGTGGCGGAGTCACAGGTTGCACAGGTAGGTGGTAGCTGGAAAGTTAATTTCCAGGCCGGTAGAGGCGCGCCCGAAAGTGGTACTTTTAATCAACTAATTTCCTGGACAGAGAATTCAGATGCGGGTATCAAGTACTACTCTGGCACTGCCACCTACGAGAATAGCTTTGATCTGCCGAATGTGGATAAAGCAGGCCGCTATGTGATCGACCTGGGTGAGGTGAAGAATATCGCCGAGGTGATGGTCAATGGTAAAAATATAGGTACCGTCTGGAAAAAGCCTTTCCGTCTGGATATTACTGATGCGCTGAAGCCGGGCCAAAATTCTATTCAGATCAAGGTAACCAACCTGTGGGTCAACCGCCTGATTGGAGATGCGCAGCCCGATGTAAAAAATAAGGTTACGTTTACGACCATGCCTTTTTATAAGGCAGACTCCCCTCTGCTACCCTCAGGCCTCATGGGGCCGGTGAATATTATTCTCCAAAAATAAAATACCATAAAATGCAGCACCCCCGTCAGCTTACTACTAAGTAAGTGACGGGGGCGTTTTTATCTCTATTAGAAACGTCTCCTCATACTTCATAGCTGAATAGAGGCTTACATCCTGCTTAGGTACCAGAGCTACATAGTTCGTACCTCCATCAGGCGCTCCTCCGTAGCCTCCACCTCTAGCCTATTCCTGAGTGCCCGGCCCATGCCTTCCCACTGGACCTGCATGAGGTCGCCGTCCTGCAGCTGAATGCCCTCGCCGAAGCTGAAGGCATCCGCCCCCAGGAAGTGAATATGTATGTCGAAAGGCAGGCGGTGATTGGGGTACTTGAAGTGATGGTACTCCAGGTTCTGGAGGCTGTGGGCCATGTTGGCTTCACCAGTCCTGATGGCTTTCTCCCAGAGGATCTGCCCCGCCCTTTCTACCGCTACCCTACCCTGGATGTCATTTGCCGTTTCCGTAAGTACCAGCTCGGGACCGATCGCGCAGGTACGTATCTTGGAAGGAGCCAGGTACAGATAGTTTTTCTTTTCCATGACGTGGTCCGAGAACTCGTTGGCCGTAGCAAAGCCAACGCGGTAGGGATTGCCATTCTTATCGTTGATATACACCGCTGCCAGTTCGGGCTCTTCGCCGCCGTCATTGCCGTAGTTGGGGATCAGCAGCGCCTCATTGTGCGCCCGTAGCATACTTCCGTTGCCCTTGTAAAACCACTCCGGCTGCACACCTATTTGCCCGATTTCGGGCTTGCCACTCTCCACGCCCCACTGGTATATCTTCATACTGTCCGTAGCCTGACCGGCCGTAGCGGCATCATGCATCTTTTGCCGGTTGTCGGCGCTGGCTTTATGGGTGAGGCCGGTACCTGAGAGCATGCAGAAGCGGGGGTCGTCGGGATGGTCCACGGCGGGCAGGAGTCGCCAGTCGGAGCGGCCTTCGTATATTTCGTCGTAGGCGAGTTGCTCGTCAGTAAGGTTGCCCTCAATCAACTTTTGCAGTGGTACCTCCTGCTCCATAGCTGACTGGGCGAGCTGGTACACACTGGATGCATTCCTGATGAGTACCAGGTAAGGTTCTTCTACTAAGGCAACGCGCCGCTGATGCTGGGCGTTGATGAGCTGTACGATGCGCATGAAGAGTTGTTTTTTCTTATGTAAAGAGGATTTTTACAGAATCTATCTCTTTGTAAAGAAAGAACACCACTGGAAGTAGCCTTCACCTAAGACCATAGCCGCATGAAACCCTTAGCCCTCCTGCCCCTGCTACTCCTTTCGCTGGCTACATTGGCCCAACGTTCCTCATCTTCATCTACCCTAGCCGACACCACTGGCTTTGCTCAAAAGCTGGAAAACCTGCGCCAGCGCTACCAGGTACCTTCGCTATCGGTAGGGATTGTGCACGGAAAGCAACTCGTATGGTACCGGGGACTGGGCTATGCAGATCGGGAAAATAAAATTGCCCCCACTGAACATACCGTCTACCATCTGGCTTCTGTCACCAAAACGTTTGCGTCGGTTATCCTGATGCAGCTGGTGGAGGCAGGCAAGATTAGTCTGGATGAGGCGGTGACGACCTACGGTATTCAACTGGGAGCCCGCTGGGGCAATGATGACCGCATCAAACTTAAGCACCTGCTCACCCATACGGCTCAGGGCAATACCTTTAATAGCTTCAAACCCGGGTACAGCTTCGGCTACAACGGCGACTACTACAATCAGCTGGGCATACCCATTGAAAAAGAGGCTGGCGTTTCCTTTGGTGAACTTGTAGTAAATAATATTATTAAGCCGCTTCACCTCATGCACACCGCCCCTAACATAGATGATAGTACTAACTTTGCCCTGACGGGCTACAACCGGGAGCAGTACCGTCAGCTGATAGCTAAGCCCTATGACCTGCAGGAAGGTGAGCTGGTACCCATCACGTATCCTCCGCACTTCGGCCCGGCGGCGGGACTTATGTCGTGCGTAAGCGATCTGGCCGCGTACTCGGTAGCTATTGACGAGCAGCAGTGGTTGCAGCCTGCTACCTGGGAGCAGGTATTTACCCCCTTTCGGTCGCCTAAAAATAAAGCCCTACCCTATGGGTACGGCTGGTTTATACAATCCTACAAGGGTATGAAGATGATGTGGCATACCGGCTGGTGGCAGGGGAATTCATCCCTACTGGTGAAAATCCCCGAGCGAGACCTGACGCTGATTATCCTGGCTAACTCGCAGGACCTGAGCCGCCCCTTCTACGCTAAATTCGATATTTTCAGGACCAACCCCAGCCTGCAGAAGGACCTGCGAGCCTCGGCTTTTGCTAAAGCCTTTCTGGATCAGTTTGTCAGTAAGCGTTGAAGCAGAAGGGGTAGTAGAGGCTTAATATACAAACTCGCCCACCTCGCTCCGGATGGTTACCTGCTTCTGCTCAGCGGCTTCTACCCTACCTATTACCTGCGCTTCGATGCCAAATGACTGCGACAGCTCCACTACGCGCTGAGCGTATGGCTCGGGCAGGTATACTTCCAGGCGATGTCCCATGTTGAATACCTTGTACATTTCCTGCCAGCTGGTACCACTCTCGGCCTGGATGAGCCGGAACAGCGGAGGTATAGGCAGGAGGTTATCTTTAATGACATGTAGGTTATCAATGAAGTGAAGTATCTTGGTCTGAGCACCGCCGCTGCAGTGTACCATGCCATGGATGTGCGGACGCAGTTCATCCAGCAGGGCTTTGGCTACGGGTGCGTAGGTTCGGGTAGGCGATAGCACCAGTTGGCCTACGTTGAGCGGAGTACCTTCTACCGCATCGGTCAGGCGGCGGGAGCCGCTGTATACCAGATCTGCATTCACCTCCGGGTCAAAGCTCTCGGGATAGGCACTAGCCAGGTACTTGCCCAGTACGTCGTGCCGGGCCGAGGTAAGACCGTTGCTGCCCATACCACCGTTGTAGCTACTCTCATAGGTAGCCTGTCCGTACGAGGCCAGGCCTACGATTACGTCACCGGCCTGTATATTGGCGTTGTCTACTACCTCGGCACGTTTCATCCGAGCGATGACGGTACTATTCACCGTTACGGTACGTACCAGATCACCTACATCGGCGGTTTCGCCACCAGTACTATATATCTCTACGCCGTGGCTGCGAAGCATCGCCAGTACCTCTTCGGTACCGTTGATGATCTCGGCTATTACTTCACCGGGTATCTTATTCTTATTGCGGTCAATGGTAGAAGACAGCAGCATCGGCCCTGTCGCTCCCACGCACAGCAGATCATCCGTATTCATCACTACCGCATCCTGCGCGATACCTTTCCATACCGATAAGTCGCCGGTTTCTTTCCAGTAGAGGTACGCCAGGGAAGTCTTGGTACCGGCTCCGTCGGCGTGCATGATGGTACAGTACTCAGGATCACCAGCCAGGGTATCGGGTACTATCTTGCAGAAGGCTTTCGGGAAAATGCCTTTATCAATGTTGGCAATAGCCTTGTGCACATCTTCTTTGGTAGCAGATACGCCTCGTTGCAGGTAGCGATCAGTAGGATTCATGCGAACCGACAGTTTTGAATAACAGGTTGATTGAATAAAGTACAAAGGTAGAAAAAAAGGCGGGGAAGGAGTTGATAGCCGGGTAAATGAAGTAGGTATCGCTCTTTGGCATGAAGAGGTACATCATAATTCCTCTATGTATTACATTAAGTACTAATCAACTCTCTTACTCATGCTGCGTATTGCTGTACTCGCTTTTTTCTTAGGACTCATGGTAGCTCCCTCCTTTGCCCAAACCAAACAAAAAGTAATTTTCGACTGCGACCTGGGCGATGATATTGACGATGCCTTCGCGCTGGCGCTGGTAGTAGCTAACGACCAGTTCGACGTACTAGGTATCACCACTACCTATGGCCGTACCAACGACCGCGCCGAACTAGCCTGTAAGATGCTCTATGAACTGGGATTGGAAAAGATACCCGTAGCCGTAGGCCGCAACACCAGCAGCACCAGCGAGCGCGCCAACTGGTACGCTGACCAGTACTACTGGTCCAAAGGATTCAATAAAGTAAAGCCCATCCAGAAGCCCGCCGCTGATTTTATCATTGAGCAGATCCGGAAGTACCCCAACGAGGTAGTAGTGATATCGGTAGGTCCCGTGACCAACATGGCCGATGTGATCAAGAAAGACCCGCAGGCGCTGAAGATGGCCAAAAAGGTGTACGCCATGTTTGGCTCGTTTTACATTGGCTACAACTACAGCCCCACCATCAATAAGGAGTGGAACGTGGTGGCCGACGTAGAATCAGCTAAAACCTTTGTGAACAACAGCGGCATCAACATTACCTACGCCGGACTGGACATCACGACCTTTGTAAAAGCCGATAAGGCCTACCGCGAGAAGATGCTCTACCGCCAGAGCCCGCTTACCAACGGTATTTTGGGACTGCACAGCCTCTGGAACTACAACGTGGACCCGACGCTCTATGACGCCGTGGCGGTAGGGATGGTACTATGGCCGGACCTGTTCAAGACCAAGCCTATGCACGTGATCGTTGATAACGAAGGGTACACCCGCATGGACGAAAGCAAAACGCCTAACGGAGAGGTTGGTGTCTCCATTGATAAAGAAGGCTTCCTCAAACGCCTCATGGAGGTGTACCTTAAGCAAAATCTTGGACGCTATTAATATCTACGCATCAAACGCTTCGTAGCGGAGTCCCATTTCGCTACGAATGCTGTCGAGAAGCTGAATCAAATCGAGGCTGTGATCCAGCGACCACTCAGGACATTCGGTCAGTCCCTGTGACAGGCAACGGCCCACGGCCTCTATTTCATAGCCATAACCCCAGGTCTCGCGCTCGAAGCTGAACTCCTGAGTCTCCACCTCGCGGCCTTCGCCGTATAGCTCCAGCGTCATGCCCTGGCTCTCGTGCCAGCGGCCATGTACCTTAATATTCCCCTTCTCGCCGTATACCCAACCTTCACAGGCGGTCTTAGCCATAAAAGTCGAGTCCAGAAAAGCGAATTGTTTCTCGCCATAGGTCATCACCATACCGTTGGAAGCATCCACGCCCGTTTCGCTGAATATGGCCGAAGCTTTCAGCGTAGTAGGCATGCCCAGGTGCAGGTACGACCAGAACACTGGGTAAATCCCAATATCCAGTAGGGCTCCGCCTCCCAGCGCCGGGCTGAACAAACGATTAGTCACGTCATAAGGACCTTTGAAACCAAAGTCAGCCTTTACCCCCAGTACCTTCCCGATTACCCCCTGCTCTATCAGTTCCAGCGTCTTAAGCGTGGTAGGCATGAAGCGGGTCCACAGCGCTTCCATCAGAAAAACCTTTTTCTCCCGGGCCTTCCGCACCATCTCCTCTACCTGCTGGCGGTTCATGGCGAAGGGCTTTTCGCACAGGACCGCCACGCCTGCGTTGAGGCAAAGCATGGTATGTTCAAAGTGACCTATGTGGGGAGAGGCAATGTAGACGATATCCAGCTCCGGGCAGGTGAGCAGCTCTTCGTAGCTGCCGTAGGCGTAGGGGGCACCGTATTCTTTGGCAAATTCCTGCGCCCGTTCCAGATTACGTGAGCCTACGGCTGTAAGGCGGGCATTGGGTGTCCTAACCAGGTCTTGTGCAAATTTATGGGCGATGCGGCCGGGGGCCAGTATGCCCCAACGAATAGGATTCATAGGATTGGGTATAGGTAGATTTGGTAAGACTTCTAGAATAGTATTTCTTTACATTTAAGACTACAAGCTATCCGCTTTTGTACAGTAATCCAAATCCGCCATGGCTACCATCCGTCCCGAGGCTTCCCAACGCATCGACACATATATCAGCGAAGCCGCTCCCTTCGCCCAGACCATTCTGACCCGTATCCGACAGCTGATTCACGAGAGTATACCTGATATTAAGGAAGACTGGAAATGGGGACCCAACTTCCACCTCAACGGAATGGTATGTGGCTTTTGGGCCCTCAAAGGTCATACTTCTATGAACTTCTACAAGGGCGCCGCTATGTCAGACCGCCACGGCTTGTTTTCCCATGGCCTCGACAATGAAAAAATGCGCATGATCCAGTACCGCGACATCAGCGAAATCAACGAAGCCCAGCTCATCGATTACCTCAAAGAAGCCGCCCAACTCAACCGCGACGGCGTAACCATCGCTCCGGCCAGCCGCACCCCCGAAGTACCTGACCTACTTCAACAACACCTGGTACAGCATGAGTTAAGTGAAGTATTTGATAAGTTGACCTACACGCACCGCAAGGAGTACATCCAGTGGATTACCGGAGCTAAAAAAGAAGAAACCCGCCAGCGACGTTTAGAGAAGATAGTAGAGATGCTGCGGGAGAAGGTGAAGTAGGGAGTGAGCTATTAGCTGTTAGGTATTAGCTTTTAGCTTATTCTACCACAGAGGTACACGGAGTAAACTCCGTGCTAAAACTCTTTTACCTCTGTGGTTAAAAAATTCATTCACTCAACAAAACTACTTCTCCACTATCACTGCATTGCTCTAATAACCTGGCATTATCTACGCCTAGTACCGGATGTACAAAATCAGGGGCTATTTCGGCCAAGGGAACCAGGGCGAAGCGGCGCTCGTGCAGGCGCGGATGCGGCAGGGTCAGGCGGGCAGAATCCATTACCAGACTGCCGTAGTACAGCATATCAATATCTATATCGCGGGCGCCCCAGCGCTCATAGCGGATACGTCCCAGCTCATGCTCAATATCCAGCAGGTGGCGAAGTACCTCCTCAGGGGCCAGCTCTGTCTCCACCGCCAGTACCTTATTTAGAAAAGCCGGCTGCTCTTCCACGCCCCAGGGAGCTGTTTGGTACACCGACGACCCTTTCGTGACCGCTCCGACGCGCTCACCGATCAGGGTAGCTGCACGTTGTATAGTACTCAGGCGGTCACCCAAGTTAGCACCAAGAATCAGATAGATAGTAGCCAAAAGTTTCGTAATTTAGGGGATTGGTTTAGGGGGTAAATTACCGAAGAAAGCGGGAATTTAACTACCCCCGCCCTGGTTTGTGTAGTAGTACTTTTGACAGTTGCCATGTCCCTCACCAAAGAACAAGCGCTTAAGCAATACTTCGGATACGACTCTTTCCGTCCCCAGCAAGCAGAAATCATAGATACCGTACTATCCGGCGAGGACTGCCTGGTACTCATGCCTACGGGCGGTGGTAAATCCATCTGTTACCAGATTCCGGCTCTGCTCTGTGACGGGTTGACCATAGTGATTTCCCCCCTCATTGCTCTCATGAAAGATCAGGTAGAGGCGCTACGCAGCAACGGCGTTAGTGCGGCCTACCTCAATTCATCCCTTTCCGGCAGCGAGCAGGACTCGGTGCTGTGGCAGGCCAAGCTGGGTGAATTGAAACTCCTTTATATAGCGCCCGAGCGTTTATTCTCGGGTAATACTTTTGAAGCCCTGCGCGAATGGAACGTAAAGTTGTTTGCTATTGATGAGTCGCACTGTATCTCGTCGTGGGGACACGATTTCCGGCCTGAGTACCGCCAGCTCACTGTACTGAAACAACGCTTTCCCGATGTACCTGTAGTAGCCCTGACCGCTACTGCCGACCGCGTCACGCGCCGTGATATCCTGAAACAGATCGGCTCCGAAAAGGCGAAAACTTTTGTGTCCAGCTTTGACCGGCCCAACCTGAGCCTGACGGTACTTCCCGGACGTAAACGCTTGCAGCAGATTCAGGCTTTCCTCCTGAAACACCCCAATCAGCCGGGTATTATCTACTGCCTCAGCCGCAAAGCGACCGAAACCGTTGCCGCGGGCCTGCAGAACGCAGGCTTCAAGGCTGAGTGCTACCATGCCGGCCTCACCGGCGACCAGCGCTCGCGGGTGCAGGAGCAGTTTCTGCGCGATGATATCCAGATTATCGTAGCGACCATCGCCTTCGGAATGGGGATTGACAAATCCAACGTCCGCTGGGTCATTCACTACAATCTGCCTTCCAATGTGGAGAGCTTTTATCAAGAGATTGGCCGGGCCGGACGGGATGGTGCTCCCGCCGAAACGGTACTTTTTTATAGCTACCAGGATATCATCACCCGGCAGGACATGATCCTGAACTCGGGGCAGTCGGAGGACCAGAAGGAACTGATGCAGGCCAAGCTCAACCGCATGAAGCAGTACGCCGAGGCGGATATATGCCGCCGTCGCATCCTGCTCAGCTACTTCAACGAGTCCATTCTGGAAGACTGCGGCAACTGCGACGTGTGCCGTAATCCACGTACTCGTTTTGACGGTACTACCATCGCTCAGAAAGCCCTTTCGGCCATTGCGCGTACCAAAGAGAGCATAGCCATGGGTATGCTCATCGATATCATGCGCGGCAGTCGCAACCGCAACGTCCTGCACCACGGCTACGACAAGCTACCTACCTTCGGCGTCGGCCACGACCTGCGGGGGGAAGAGTGGGCCGAGTACCTCGGGCAGCTCCTCAACCTGGGCGTCATGGATATTGCCTACGATGAGGGCCACGTATTTAAGCTGAATCCGCTCAGCTGGCAGGTACTCAAAGGCGAGCACAAGCCTGAGCTGGTGAAGTTTATCCCGCTGGCGGAGCGTAAAGCCAAAGAAGAAGAACTGGTACCGAAGGAGAAGCCCAAGCAGGAGATTATCAAGGATGCCTTGTTTGAGCGGCTGCGTCTGCTCCGCAAGCAGATGGCTGATGCCCTGGCTGTACCTCCTTATGTCATATTCAGTGATGCGACCCTGTCGGAGATGGCGCAGAAAAAGCCTATATCTGAAGCGCAGATGAAAGCCGTGGCCGGAGTAGGTGCCGAGAAATACCGCCGCTACGGCGACGTATTCATCAAAGAGATTGTAAACTTTGCCAAGGAACATACCAAACCGGGTACCCGTGTGGTAAAGGGCATGACCTACCTCCATACGCTGGAACTGTATAAGGACGGCTACACCCTGGACGACATGGCCCAGCAGCGCGGCCTTAGCGCCTCTACCATTGCCGCCCACCTCATTAAGCTCCGGGAAGAAGGGCACGGGGTAAAGCTGCGCGATATGATTCCGGATAGAGTCTACCTCAGCATCATGGACGGCGTGCGGGCCATCAACTACCAGCCCGGCGATCCGGTAACGCCTCTGTTCGAGTACCTGGAGGAGCGCTACGACTACGCACAAATCCGGCTGGCGATAGCCATCTGGCAGGAAGAGGGGGAAGGGTAGATTATGGGAGTATAGGCTTATTTATCAGCAAAGGCAGAGAAATTCTAAGCCTATTAAATTAATACTTATTTGTGGTATGGGACGTAATCACCAGATAGACTTTTTCAGGGGCTTTCTTTTGGTGCTTATTACCTTCAACCACTTTATATCGGAAAACAATGTACTTATACGGTTTACCTCCGAAGGCATCGGGTGGATAACTGGCGCTTTTGGCTTTGTTTTCTTATCTGGCTTTACGGTGGGCCTGGTCTACACGAACAAGTTTCGGCAGAAAGGGGAAGAATTCACTTATAAAACAGCCTACAACAGGGCCTGGCTTGTCTACAAATACCACATAGTGGTACTTCTGCTTACTATAGGCTTACTCTTTACACTGGGCTATGTCAGGCAGTATTGGGAGCAGCCCTACACCGCTATGCTAACAAAACCAGCCCTGGCCGCGGGTCTTGGGGCACTGCTGCTTTATCAACCAAGGAACCTGGACGTTCTTCCCATGTACACCCTATTCCTGTTGTTTGTCCCCTGGATCATTATTTCACTACACAAAGGAACGACCTCGCAGCTACGGGTGCTCGTTGTATCCCTTATCCTGTACCTGATAGGCACCTTCCAAATCATCCAGATCAGCTTTGAGCAATTTAGCTGGGGCAAGTGGGTAGATACTGGTACTTTTGATATACTTAGCTGGCAACTCATTTTTGTGGCCGGCATCTTTTTGGGTTATATCTCCTTTGACGATAAGCTTAGCTCTTACCTGAACCGGCCTTTTGTACTCTATAGCGCCATTGCTGTTACACTGCTCTTTTTCATACACCGCAACCTGCTAACCCCACGGCTGGTTGAGCCAAAAAGCATTGAACAGGTGTTGTATTGGACCAGCAGGAAGTACTTGCGCCCTCCCCGGTTATTAAATATCGCAGCCATATTTGTTATAATTCGTCACCTGATGGTAAGGTACCCTAATTGGTTTCAATACAGGCCACTGATGTACCTGGGGAAGAATTCAATAGAAGTCTTCTCCTTTCATATTGTAGTGGTAATTCTGCTCAGGCCTATCAATCCTTACCTCAACCGTATTTTCTCTTTACCTGCATTCGGCAAATACTACTTCTTTCCCCTGGAAACCCTATTAGCCTTTGTAGTAGTGGCTAGTCTTTTTCTGGCTCCTACTATCTGGGAAAAGTCTTCCTACTACTATAAGAAAATCAAACTGCTGCGGGGTAACAACGATTCGGAAAAATTAAGGTAATATAGTTTTTCCGTTGTTGATGTTATCATCAACAACGGCAGAATCATAATCGGATTTGATTATCGCATACATACAGACATTGACAAAGCGAGAATGGATACAGGCATAGTTTCTCATCAGCCCTTCCAGTAGAAAGCCCCCTTTCTCCAGCACCTTTCTTGAGGCTCTATTATCTTCTACCGTAAGGGCTTCTATCCGCTCTACCTCCATTGTTTCAAAGAGATGGCTAATCAGTGCTTTTACTATCTCAGTAGCATAGCCTTGCTGCCAATAAGAGGGTAATAAATTGTAGCCGATAACAGCTTTTCTGTTTTCGGCGTTAAAGGCTAGAATACCTGCCTCTCCCACAAATTGTCCGCTAGCTTTGGCATAAAGAGCCTGAAAAGCATATTGCTTAGTAGCATACTTTGCCAAAACTCCATCAAGATATACTCTTGTATCCAAGAGGCTGTCGGTAGCTTTGGTAGTAGCATATTGCCACACGAGAGGGTCTGCCTTTAGAGCTTGTATATCTTTAAGATTGGCTTCGGAATAATTTTTCAGAAGCAATCTATGAGTTTCTAGCTGATTTGGTAGAGGACACATAAGGCTCCATATATTTAGCTCTCTAAAAAAGGAATCCGTTGTATAATACTTTTCTGTTTGGCAGTTGATATAGTAAATTCACAATAAAGCGAAATATAGATCACATTTTTTGCCTTATCTATTTTGATCTTGGAAAAGATAACAGAGCATTAGATTCAGCAATAGCTGTAGGTAGTAATCTACATACAACTGCCTCCCATCAGAACTCAACTCCGTCCTAAGCCGTTCGCCGTTGTTGGGGTTATTACCAATAGCGGCATGAATGTTATTTACTAGTCACTCCCCTTATCCGTAAAATATAGCTTCCCCCATTCTTCAGTATCACCAATTAGCGCAACACTAGAAGGTATTATTAAACCTTTATAAACCTTTACCTCTATAATAATTGGCTTTGTTAATAAGTCTGTACTTGTCTTCTAGGTATAAATGCGGTAAGAATCATTGACTGAGTTAGTTGAAACCGAAGGACCTGCAAACAAATTCCTATCAATATCAAATTCATTAAGAAACGAGCTGAATTCATCTTGTGCGCTATCATTCATCCAGCTATCACTCCGGCAGGAAGATAGGAATAGAACTACTAATATAAGGTTAAACATTAGAAACGTTTTCAAGCTACCCTCCTATTAAGATTCAAGCCAAAAATGGTATTACTAAAACATGTCTATTAGGATTCCAAATATACTTACTTCCCCAAAACTCAACCCCGCTCCAAGCCGTTAAAGAGTAAGTACATCTCTAAACCTTACTCTTTTGCACGCATGCGAAGCATCAAAAAAATACATACCGCCCACTATGCCCCCATTAGCGACCTGATTACTTACTCACCGCTACCATCGCGGTCGCTGGATCAGGTTGACCCTTTCCTGTTCCTGAACCACCATGGTCCGCAGAAGTACCGGCCTAACAACAACGGTCTTCCCTTCGGGCCGCACCCACACCGGGGCATGGAAACGGTTACGTTCATCCTGGAAGGAGATATTATGCACAAAGACTCTGGCGGCCACGAAAGCGTGATTAACGCCGGAGGGGTACAGTGGATGACCGCCGGCAGCGGCCTCATCCACGCCGAAGTATCCTCGACAGAATTCAAGAAGAACGGCGGCGATATGGAGATTCTGCAGCTGTGGATCAACCTGCCGGCCCGCCTCAAGATGACCAAGCCCGCCTATAAGGGCCTCCAGAAGGAGGATATCCCTAGCATCAGCTTGGATGAAGGAAAGGTAACACTGAACCTCATCTCGGGCGAATTTAATGGACAACAAGGGGCTTTTGAAACGTTGACGGATGTGTTCATGAGTACTGTGTACTTTCAGCCCGGTGGCGAGTTCACAGTACAGGTACCCGCCGAGCGCTCTATCTTCTTCTACGTTGTACATGGTAAGCTCACTGTGAATGATCAGGACGTAGAAGCCCTGCAACTGCTGGAATTTAATTATAATGCGGAGGAGATACAGGTAAAAGCCTCCGAGGATAGCGTCATTCTCTTCGGCCACGCCACACCTTTTGACGAGCCGGTAGTAGCCCAGGGGCCTTTTGTAATGAATACGCAGGAGGAAATTATGGAAGCCTACAGCGATTACCGCGCCGGCAAATTCGGCCAGTGGAATGGGTAAATAGCTGTTAGCTTTTAGTTGTTAGCTTTCAGTTGTTAGCAATTAACTATAAATGAGAGAAGCCCGACCTGTTGGTCGGGCTTCTCTGTTTATGAACTTTCAATATATTAAGCGTTTTCCTCCTGCGATACTTCGGCGTACTCTTCGATAGGTACGCACGAGCAGATAAGGTTGCGGTCACCGTAGGCGCTGTCGACCCGGCTGACGCTCGGCCAGAACTTGTTGAAGCGTAGGTGCGACAGCGGGAAGGCTGCTCTCTCACGGCTGTACGGACGGTTCCAGTTGTCGTCAAGTACCACGCGCGCTGTATGCGGCGCGTTTTTCAACACGTTGCTGGTTTTATCCGCAGCACCTTCTTCAATTTCCCGTATCTCGTTACGAATGGCAATCAGGGTATCGCAGAAGCGATCCAGCTCGGCCTTCGACTCCGACTCAGTAGGCTCGATCATGAGCGTACCGGCTACGGGGAACGACAGCGTTGGCGCATGGTAGCCGTAGTCCATCAGGCGTTTGGCAATATCCTCCGCCTCTACACCTGCGGCTTTGAACGGACGGCAGTCCACGATAAACTCGTGGGCACAGCGGCCATTAGCACCTGCGTACAACTCTACATAGTGGCCTTTAAGCCGCGACTTGATATAGTTAGCATTCAGGATCGCCATTTTAGTAGCATTGGTCAGCCCCTCGGCACCCATCATAGCGATGTACGCGTACGAAATGGTTAGGATGCTGGCGCTGCCATACGGAGCCGCCGACACGGCCGATATAGCCTGCTCACTACCAATCTTCACTACGGCATGTCCGGGCAGGAAGGGTACCAGGTGCTCGGCTACGCCAATGGGGCCCATACCCGGTCCACCACCCCCGTGAGGGATACAGAAGGTCTTGTGCAGGTTGAGGTGGCACACATCCGCACCAATAGTAGCCGGACTAGTAAGTCCTACCTGGGCGTTCATGTTGGCACCATCCATGTATACCTGTCCGCCGTGCTCGTGGATGACAGAACAGATTTCTTTAATAGTTTCTTCAAATACCCCATGGGTAGAAGGATACGTGACCATCAGACACGACAGCTCATTGCTGTACTGCGCGGCTTTGGCTTTTAGGTCTTCTACGTCAATATTCCCACGCTCGTCGCACTTGGTTACGACTACCTTCATACCGGCCATAACGGCGGAAGCAGGGTTAGTACCATGAGCCGAGGACGGGATCAGTGCTACGTTACGGTGCGTGTCACCACGGCTTTCGTGGTACGCCCGGATCACCATTAGTCCGGCATATTCGCCCTGAGCACCCGAGTTAGGCTGCAGCGACATAGCCGCAAAGCCGGTAATCTGGCACAACCAATCGTTCAATTCCTGGAACATCTGCTTGTAGCCCTGAGCCTGCTTCTGCGGAACAAAGGGGTGCATCTTACCAAACTCCGGCCAGGTAACAGGTATCATCTCGGCCGTAGCGTTGAGCTTCATGGTACAGCTTCCCAATGAGATCATGGAGTGTACCAGCGAAAGGTCCTTGTTCTCCAGTGTCTTCAGGTACCTGAGCATTTCGTGCTCAGTATGGTGCGTATTGAATACCGGGTGCGTCAGGTACTCTGATGTACGGGCGAGGTTCTGGGGCAGTTCAATATCAATCTCCTCATCCATCACCATCTCCCCCTGGAAGCCTGATACCTCAGCAAACAGGTTGAGCAATTCTATAACATCGCCGAAGCTCTTTACCTCATCGAACGAAACACCTATTACATCATCGCCAGTATAACGCAGATTGATCCCCCACTTCTGAGACTCCTGCCGGATCTTACCAGCTAATGGCGTCTGGACCGTAACGGTATCGAAGTAGTTCGTGGTAAGTACGTTGTAGTTAAACCGCTTAATGGTTTCAATAAAAAGCTTGGTAAGGCCATGGGTACGGGCAGCTATTGCTTTTAGTCCCTGTGGTCCGTGGTACACCGCATAGGCACCCGCCATAACGGCCAGCAATACCTGCGCGGTACAGATATTAGACGTAGCTTTTTCGCGACGAATATGCTGCTCGCGGGTCTGCAGCGCCATACGCAGGGCACGATTCCCCTCGGCATCTACTGACACACCAATGATACGTCCCGGCAGCTGACGCTTGAAAGATTCTTTGGTAGCGAAGTAGGCGGCATGCGGACCACCATACCCCATAGGTACGCCAAAACGCTGCGCAGAACCTACTACTACATCGGCTCCCATTTCACCGGGAGACTTCAGAAGGGTCAGGGCCAGCAGGTCAGCCGCTACGGCTACTGTTATGTTCAGCTCATGCGCTGAGGCAATAAAATCAGTATAATCAAATACTTCTCCATCCGAAGCCGGATACTGTACCAGCACACCAAACAAATTGGCACTGGTCAGATCAACAGTCTGGTGGTCACCTACTACTACCTTGATACCGATAGGAGTAGCACGGGTATACAGCAAATCAATTGTCTGGGGGTGGCAGCGCTCTGATACAAAGAATGTATCAGCTCCTTTTTTGGCAGCAGCGCGCAGACTATACAGCATAGTCATAGCCTCGGCGGCGGCGGTAGCTTCATCCAACAGAGAAGCGTTGGCTATTTCCATACCGGTGAGGTCAGTCACTACGGTCTGGAAGTTCAGCAGCATTTCCAGTCGTCCCTGCGCGATTTCGGCCTGGTAGGGCGTGTAAGCTGTATACCATCCCGGATTCTCAAGGATATTTCTAAGGATTACATTAGGCGTAATGGTATCGTAATAGCCAGTACCTATGTAGGACTTAAAGATGGTGTTGAGGCGGGCCAGTCGCTTAAAATCCTGCAAAAACTGGTGCTCTGACCTGGGTTGTGGTAAGTAGAGAGGTTTAGTTAGCCGAATGGCCGCCGGAACCGTCTGTTCGATGAGCTCATCGAGAGAGCTAACACCTACTGTATTCAGCATTTCCTGCAGCTCATCTGTATCTTTGCCGTGGTGCCGATCTTCGAATTTTTCTTGATAACTGAGGTTGATTTTCATGCAGTTGAGGCAGAAAATGCCTGTGTAAAAATGTTTATAAACACAAAAGTAAGCAAATCCAACGAATCCCGATGAGAATAGTTGGTATGCTTACCAATGTTGACATAACAAATAGTTTTGACTGGAAGTTTGCTGAAAACCTAGCCAAAACTATTTGTTAGAAAAATTATATAACGGATGATTAATGCTTGGGGCAGTCGCATGAGCTACGACGCTTGAATATGCCCAGGATCTTCTTGCTCCGGGGCTTCTTATAGCCACGGTAGCGCTTCCGCTTCTTTCCTTTCTTCCCCTTTTCTATAAGCTCACTTTTGGTAACGGCCGAAACAGAGGATGCATAAGACTCCATACTATATCCTCCGGTCATCAAACCTACCAGCAGGAGTACAAGCATTTTATTCTTCATGATCTATACGTTTAGTATCCGGTTTATCATCAGGTATTTGTTATTCAACGCATACACTCCTGATATTATTCCCGTTGTGCCTGATTGAATTATAAATCTACGCTTTTACCAGTTCAATAATAGTAATCTCCGGCAGGATACCTACCCGACCCGGATACCCAATATACCCGAAGCCCCTATTTACGTACAGGTACTGATCATCCTGCTCGTACAGCCCACCCCACTGCTTATAGCGGTACTGCACCGGGCTCCACTGGAAGCCGCCGATCTCCACCCCAAACTGCATACCGTGTGTATGACCCGCAAAGGCCACGTCGATATCCTTATACTTTGGAGTTACCTGTGCATTCCAGTGGCTAGGGTCGTGGGATAGCAGTAGCTTGACGGGGTACTTCTCAGCTCCCTGATACGCTTTGGACAGATCGCCATATTGAGCAAATCCTCCCATGCCCCAGTTCTGAATACCAATCAGACCTATCTCTTCACCATCTACCTGTATAGGTACATTCTCATCCATAAGCAGGCGCCAGCCCATGGTATCATGCGCTTTGATAAGGTCACGCAGATTTTGACGCTTCTCAGCCTGGCTGGACCAGTTGGCATAGTCACCATAATCGTGGTTACCCAATACTGAATACACCCCTAGCGGAGCCTTTACTTTACCGAATATCTCCATGTAGTTTTTTACTTCTTCAGCACGGTCGTTGACCAGGTCACCCGTGAACAGCGCCAGGTCAGGCTTTTCTTTCAGCAGCATTTCCACACCACCTTTCACAGCCGTCCGGTTAAAGAAACTACCCGAGTGAATATCCGAGAGCTGAGCGATACGCATACCGTTAAAGGCACTAGGTAGATTCTTGAGGGGAATCTTCACCCGGCGGATGCGGTAGTCGTGGGCGCCGGAAATTATACCAAAGGCAAAGGTACCAAAGAGGCTTCCACCGGCTACCAATGCCACAGACGACATAAACTCAGAACGGGGTATACGCGGAACGGAAGGATCCGTAGTAGGATCGGCTGCCGGTGGTACCACCAGGCTCACGGCCCATTGTACCAGACGACGTACATCGTCGATCAGCAGAAACAGAGCAGCAAAAATCTTTGCAAAATAGGGAATAGCAATACCTGAGATAACAAAGTTACGGGTAGTACGGCCAAAGGTATCCGGCGGCAGAAACTGCACCAGAATGTAAGAGGCTAACGTAATGGCGGTAAAGCCCCAGTACAACCAGGTTACCCAGCGCTGCACATTGGGAGAAGCGGAGCGGATCACTACCTTGAGGGCTTGCCATACGTACCAGTCTATGGCTATGAATACAAATGTAAGTAACAGAAATACTAAGGAACGACTCATGAGTTAACGTAAAATGGGGTCTATGAGAAAACAAACGTTGAGCCGAAGTTTCTTGTTCATTCCATGAACCCGAGCTTCTTAGAATATTTTCCAGTGAAGCTATGAGTACATAAACGGCAAGTTTGAAAGGGTAAAAGGATATTATTTGTAGCTTCGTTAAGGAGAAGTACCCGTAAAAGCTCTTAGTTAAGTGGAAAGCTTGGGGAGGAAAGCTTCTACAGTAGTAATAACATTGAAATATGATAGATTACAATTTCAAGAAATACCACATTCGCTCTATCAACGCCAATTCGGAAGAGGAGCGTGCCGCTATCAATCAGGAACTAAAAGATCTCTATGAATCCTTGTCGGAAGAAGACAAGGCTGAATTCAATCGCCAACTCCAGATCTTCCTGACGAGGGAGGTTGGTCGTCTCAAGAGCGACTACGAGTCGATCAAGGGCTTGAATAATGATAACTAAGTAGCTATGCGCAGGCGAACCATACGGTGGCTGGTGCTACTTTCGGCTTTATCCATCATAGGGGTAATAGTTACGCAGATCTATTGGGTCAAGAAAACGCTGGATGTACGTGAACGCCAGTTTAATCAGCGTGCTCATATAGCTCTGCGTGGTGTAGCAGAAGAACTAGCCCGTATGAACCGGGTAATGCTTAGCACTAATCCGGTAGAGCAACTGTCTCCAACCTACTTCCTGGTCAACACCAATTCTACTACGGAACCTACTATACTGGAGCACTTCTTAAAAACGTACTTTCAGAAACACGACCTTATTACGGATTTCGAAGTAGGTATCTACGACTGTACTACCCATCAGATCCGTTACGGTATGTCGCTCAGCAGCCGTAACAACGTCAAATCTCCTGCCTCAACAGCTAGCTGGATCAAGACCGACAAGTATCCTTACTACTTTGGCGTTCGCTTTCCAAATCAGGTAGAGAGCCTGACTGATAACATGGAGGGTTGGATGCTCTCTTCGATAGTAGTACTGATTGCTCTTAGCTTTTTTGCGTATGCGCTTTTTGTAATTCTCCGTCAGAAGCAGCTATCCGAAATACAGCGTGACTTTGTCAATAATATGACGCACGAACTACAGACCCCTATCTCTACCATTCGCATCGCGGCCGATGTACTTAACACATCCGCTATCCTGAACCAGCCTGAGCGGCACAAGCGCTACGTACAGATAGTCCAGGAGGAGATTATACGGCTACAGCGGCAGGTAGAAACGGTACTGAATATGGCCAAATCTGAGCGTCGGAAGCTCGAGCTGAATATAGAGTGGCTGGATGCACATCAGGTTATTGAATCAACGGCACGTACCTACGATGGTAAAGCCCACCTGCAACTGGAAGCCAGCTCTCCCTACGTACACGCTGATGCGATCCACTTTGGCAACATTATCAACAATCTTATCGATAATGCTCTTAAGTATTCATCCGATAAGCCCGAAGTATTTGTACGTACCTATGATCAGGGAAATGAGTTGGTATTAGCTGTGAAAGATCATGGCATAGGTATTGCTCCTGAATACCACAAAAAGATATTTCAGAAGTTTTTCAGGGTACCCCACGGCAATGTACATAATGTAAAAGGGTTTGGAATTGGGCTTAGTTACGTACGTCAGATTGTCAGGGCTCACCACTGGAAGCTCGAGCTGGATAGTGAGGTAGGAAAAGGGAGCGAATTCAGGATTTATATTCCGAAGAAATAATCCATCATGAAAGCACGCATACTCTACGTTGAGGATGATCCGAACCTTGCCTTTGCGACAAAGGACAATCTGGAAGCTTATGACTATGAAATAGTACATTGTACAGACGGGCGGGAAGCCTGGGAAGCCTTCCAGCAGGACCACTTTGATCTGTGTGTACTTGATATCATGCTACCCCAGATGGATGGCTTTACCCTGGCCCAGCATATTCGCAATGCCGATTCTGAGGTTCCCATTCTGTTCCTTTCGGCACGTTCGCTGCCGGAAGATAAAATTCAGGGATTTGAGCTGGGAGCTGACGACTACATTACCAAGCCTTTCAGTATTCAGGAGCTTATGCTACGGATAGAAGTTTTCCTGCGTCGTAGTAAGAAAGAGCGGCCCCCTTTTAATCACACAAATGAACCTCAGCCAATCGGCAACTACACATTTGACTTCAAAAAGCTCACACTTCAGAATAACGCTGTACATCATACCCTGACCTTCCGAGAGGCAGAAGTACTCAAGTACTTTGCTGATCGGCAGGGGCAGGTGGTCAAGCGGGAAGAATTGCTTAATGCCATCTGGGGCACCGATGACTACTTCAAGGGACGTAGCCTTGATGTTTTCCTGTCCCGGATCCGTAAATACGTTTCTGCTGACCCCTCTATTCGCCTCGACAATATCCACGGCATTGGCTTCCGTATGAGCTGGTAGCTTTTTTTATGTACTGCGTATATAGATGTCATCAATCCCCATCCTTCTTTTTATTAATTTTAGAGGTTAAAACTATGGTATACTTCTTGTTTTGAATCCTATTTTATAAGTAGCTCATAGTTATTTGATAGACTATTAACACACTGTATTCGCCAATATGAAGGCACGCTTAACGAAAAGGGCTTTCCTCCTAGTTCCCATTATAATTTTCTTTTTATACCTACATAAGCATGCCCTGAATGTACCTCTGATGGATGATTTGGATCTAATATCTACCATCAATGATATAAAAGATAATCCTTATAATACCCTTGGGATACTGATCCGTCAGCAGAATGACCATCGTATTCTTTTCTCCCGTCTGGGAATGCTGACTGTTTATCTATTGACCGGAGAGATTAACTTCAGATACACTATCCTTTTAGGCTTTTTCAATCTTGTACTGCTAGCCTATGCATTCTATCTGATATATACTTCTTTCCGTAGAAGTATTATTCTCTTTCTGCCGGTTGTAATACTACTATTCTCTCCTACTGTGTATGCAGTTCACTTATGGAGTATTACTTCGTTCCAGTATACCTTATCTCTTGCCTTTTCCTTCATTAGCCTGTATTTTCTTCAGGAAGATAAAAAAACTACATGGTACTGGTCTATACCTTTTGCGCTTGCTGCTACCCTCACTAATCTGGATGGTCTGAGCGTATTACCCATTAGCCTGTTCTGGCTGCTAATACAGCGCCGGTATTGGCAGGGGCTGCTGCATGTGGCCCTTTCTGCCCTATGGTTAAGTGTCTACTTCTCTAACTTCCGGTTCTCTAGTGCGACGAACCTCAGCCTATCAACAGCCTCTGCTTTCACGGTCTTTAAAAGCTTCGTAGCATTTGTAGGCTCATTTGCCAAAATGTTCTCCGACACACATGCTATCATACTATCCACTTTCTTAGGAGCTCTGATTCTACTAAGTTTTATTAGCCTATTTATTTATAGGAATCTAATACAAACCGTAAGTCAGCGACTTCAAAAAAGCTGGCTGGTTTCTTTTGAGTTTGATCTATTAGATATCTGCTTCTTAAGATTAATGGCAACCAGCTGCATGATAGCAGTCGGAAGATCCTACGCTGGAATAGAAGATATGATGGCCATTCGTTTCCAAGTCTATTCACTCACCATTGTATTGCTATTTTACTTTCTTATAATTCGTAGTATTCGCTTAGGGCGCCCTCATTACGTGATCTTTCTTACAGCTAGTGTTCTCGTAAGTATCTTTTCTTATCTGAAATATGAAAAGGCTGTAATTATTCTTAAACAGGGTCTAAAAGCTGATGCTTATAACTATACTCATAACCAAATATTCCTGCATCAAAATTCTTTTGACCCACCTCAAAGCTTTTTCAGGAACTACACATTCCCTCAATTCTTTGACCAGAGTACTATCAATGCCTGGCAAAGTGGATCATCCTCCAACTCTACAATCAAAGTTGCCTCTATAAAGATACCCAGCAGTGTTCCAATTATTGATAACAGATATCCACTGCTTGATCTTGAGGTACAGAACGCTCCCTCAAGTTTACCTTATGACAGAGCATTCCTTACTCTACAAGGTCAGCAAGACTCTACAAAATGCTACCTGATCAGCCTTCATGATAAAAGCAACTGGCTTAACAAATATGCAAATAACTCCAGTCGTACCTACTCAGGCTTCTTCCCTCTTAAAATACCTCAGGATGTATACGAGTTAAGGATTTGCTGGATTGATAACAATGTACCAAAGAGTATACTGGTAGCATCGCAATACAAGCTCTAGTCCTTACAGTTAATTATTTATTAAGTTGTAGCTACTCACCCATGCTCTACTACGCCAATACTTAGTCACTAATTAACACCATTCTAACACTACTCAGTATCATTAGAGTATTGCCGCACACAAATTGCAGCTCCTTTTACGTAAATAATAAATGTACCACATGAGTGCTATGAAGTCTTGTGATGAGGCTAATGCAGTAGCAACAACAAAGAGAGCCCCATCTATTGTAGTGAGGCTCTCTTTGTTGTTGCTGAAGAGTAGTAGTAGGCAGGTGTATATAAACAGCAAAGGAGCCGCAGCGTTGGCTGTGGCTCCTGTCTTGCTTTGTGGGTTGTGGCGGCTTCCTACTTTACCGGGCGAAGACCCAGTATCATCGGCGGTGCGGGGCTTAAC
>NZ_JAFIQT010000004.1 GCF_017355935.1 Telluribacter humicola
ATACAGTGATATTTACAGTGTTTCTACTACAACCACAGGGTGGCTCAGTTTACTCCGAAATGGGTGGCTCAATTTCACCGGAATTTACATCATAGCGAATGTACTGGTGGAAAACCGTCAGTCGGAGCCTTTTGTGCAGCAGGTGCGCCAGCTAAACCCAGAGTTGGTACTGGTCATGGAAGTGGACCAATGGTGGGTTGATCAACTAAAAGTCCTGAAAACGTCGTACCCCTACGTAGTAGAGTACCCTTTGGACAATGCCTATGGCATGGCCCTGTATTCTAAACTGCCACTGGAAGAACCTAACGTTGCTTTTTTAGATGATGAGCAGATTCCTTCTATTCACACCAAGGTCATTATGCCGGCTACCCGTAACTTTATGTTTCACGGGGTGCATCCGGTAGCTCCGGTACCGAGTGATAAATATCCGGATGGAAAGGGGGAGAAAGAGGTAAGTCTTTTGAAAGTAGGGGACATGGTGGCCAAAGAGAGACGTCCATCCGTCGTAGCGGGTGATTTCAATGACGTGTCCTGGTCAAGAACCTCAAGGCTGTTTGGTGACCGGGGCAGACTCTATAACATTAGGCTTGGCCGGGGCCTGTTCAACTCTTTTGATGCCAACTCCTACATAGAGCGCTGGCCCCTGGACCATATATTTGTGACCCGGGATTTTACAGTAGTAGAGCTTCAACGTTTACCTTATATCTACTCCGACCACTTCCCAATTTATGTCCGCCTAGCTTTGCAACAGTAGATACGCATGCAGTACATGAAGTGCCTTTGGTGCAGAATAGGGCGTAGCACCTGTTGCGCGTCGGATTGAAATAGCCGGTTGATTAGCGGGCAATGATTTCCTGGTAGAGCCCCTGAGCTTTTGCAACCATTTCGGCATCTTCTTCAACTCTTCTAATTCCATTCATAACGCTGCGGGCTTTTCGCTGTAGGGCTTCTTTGAAAGAAGGGTCCTTAATGAGCCGCAGTGCCTTTTGGATGTTCACCAGGATTTCTATGGACACATTTGTATTTGATAAGGCATATACCTGAATCTGATCAAAGCAAGAACTTACGATTCCCTGGTAGTTGTAGCTTTTCTTGATGATCCGAAGACGTTGCTGACTGTCATATTCGACCACCGCGGGAAACTGCTTACGAGCCAGTATAGACAGAGTAGCTCCTAGGTAGGATAGACAGGTAATGGCCGTATGAGGATCGTTGATACCGGGTGATAAGGCCCGAACGGCTACTTCTACTATTTGCCTGATTGGAAATTCAATTTCCTGCACAGAGGTTCGGTGTGTGCCTATAACAAAGAAGTTTAGTAGTTCTGATTCATCCTTTGACTGTACCCCCTGATAGTATAGCTCTGACACCGGCTCGTAGACCGCTATAAAATCGCCCACATGTACAAGTACATGTACAACAAGGCTTTTTTGTTCGGCCCACTGAACTAGACTCTTAAAATCAATGGTCTGGATATACCCTGTTTTTGCTGATTCTATCAGGCTTTTTTTGGTAAAACTTTGCTGCATCCGGATGAGTGCCTCATGCTGGGTGGTAGGATCAATCTCTTCGTTAGCATCCACCATAAAATCTTCAACGGCGGCCTGCAAATCTTTGAATGACGAAACAATGACACTTTCGGCTTGTATGGAGGAGGCCATGTGATGGATAAAGTAGATCAACACGCCCAGGCTCAGAATGGAAAGCAGAAAGCCAAAGACAACGGAAATCTTAGGAACAAACTCATCTTCATCTGATCCTCTTATCACCAGCAGTACCAGCAGCGCATAACAGAAGGTAGCGATGAAGGTGCCAATCACAACCTGATTTCCCCTGTCAGCAATAAAATTGCGTAGCAGACGGGGACCAAACTGACTGGAAGCCATTGTCAAAGCAACCAAGGTAATAGAAAAAGTTACTCCTGCAATGTTAACCATGGACGCTGCGATGGTAGAAAGCACCGATCGGGCTCCTTCCCGGTTTCCTCCGTAGAGAAACCAGTCAAAAGGCAGTTCACTATAATGTACCTGCTGATCCACTTTCAGTAAAGCATAAGCAAGAAGAAGGGAGCCCAGCGTCATCAGCGAAGGGATGAACCACAGGCCCGTTACGATCTTATGCCACAGTAGGTGGAAGCGGTTAAACAGACTACTTCGTGTTACGTCCCTTTTGTTAGCTTTCTCCATAAAAAACTTTATCTCAGGTACAGATAGTTGGATAAATTATGGTGGGCAGTGCTACTATACACAGACAGAAGCCGATTTGGCTACTGCTGTAGGTAAAACCGTATTACTGAGATGAAGTACATAATCTGCTATTTTAGAACGTCCAGCTATAGGAATTGTTTTGGTATATGCTTGCCCCCGCTGTCATTGTAAGGCCAGCATGCGGAGTTAGAAAAAAACGATCTGTCAGGTGCAGAAGTGAGATCTGCAGCGATTTTTGTACAGCATCTATTGTAGTGTTTTGTCCTGATAGTAGTTTACAACTTATGATTCTACTTCCGATAAATCCATTCTTTCGGCATCGACATGTTTAGTGGCGCACTGAGTACATTGGTGTTTTCACTGTTCTATAAGCGATACTATGTAACCTGAGGGTAAGTATCGTTAAGGATAGCACCTTCCACAGTACTATGCGAGATGAAAATATTTCGACCATAAAGTTGGCAAATTGCCAACTTTTAACTAGATTTGTACCGGGTTCTATAAAAGTGCTCTTTTGCTCTTATTGATAATATATAACTCTTGATGCTTATGGACAAGCAATGTTTTAAAAGTCCAAAACATCATTTTAGAAATGATTATTGTTTACGCCCGCAAGCTGGATCAGTTTGCTCAGAAGCATGCAGATGCTGGTAAAAGTTTAACAGCTTGGAAAACGGTTGTTAAAAGGTCTAACTGGAAAAAAGGAGCAGATGTCTTAGAGGATTTTCCGAAAGCGTCTATAATTCCAGGAAGCCGCGCCAGATTTAAAATTGTTGGTAATAAATATCGTCTGATCGTGGAGATCAATTATGATGACGGAATTGTAGAAGTAAGATTTATAGGGACTCACGCCGAATATGATAAGGTTGATGCTTCAACTGTTTGATCGTCGGTAGCTATACATAAATATATGAAAAACTTAAAATCAGACTGGTTCCTAATTGAGACTGAGCAGGATTATGATGCTGCTCTAGCTCGCTATGAAGAAGTTAAGTATGCAGAGAGAGGTACGTCTGAACATAAGGAAAAACTTTTGTTGGCGCATCTGATTTCCAACTTTGAAGAAAGGACAAGTGAACTGCCGGAAGTTGATCCTGTGGAGTTAATCAAAATCCGAATGAAAGATTTTGGCTACAAGCCTATCGATCTCGCCAATGAATATGGTGACAAAGGCACCATTAGCAAAGTGTTGAATTATAAGCAGGCTCTTTCATTGACCATGATTCGCAAGTTCAGCAGGTTATTACACATTCCAGCAGATGCTCTAATTGCTGAATATGAATTAAGATAATAGCTTTTTTGAACTAGAATGTGGCATAAGTATGGCCTTCAATACTCCTCCGTTTGAACTTGCTCTTATGCACTTTTCTCAGATCGGTAGTGGTAAATATTAAGGTGATTTGGATTTGTTGTAGTAGTTGATAAAGTTGAGGATTCGCCCAAAGTGACTGTCATCTGTTTTGGCAAAAGCTAATGTTTTTCTGGTTAGATGAGGCTGGCGCTGCCTGAGCGTATTGCGGCCCGCCGCTGCGGTTGAAGCGCTCTATATGAGCGGTGCCACCTGCTTTTTTGGTAGTGTCTATCCGCAGGAATGACCGCTATTGATGATTTCCGGCTTGCCATGTCGGGATACTGTTGCCTGCAAAAGCTCAGTCTGTGTTTCTTTTTCCAGGCTATTGGATAGCTGCCAGCCGACGATATAGCGGCTGTATAAATCCATAATGGCCGTCAGCCGGGTCGCCGGTGAGATACATAAATCCATGTTTCATAGGCACATAGCTGATATCCAAGGCCCATACCTGATTGGGACGGCAGATTTCAAGGTTTCTAAGCAAATATGGATGAATGTATTTCGCTTTCCCTAGACGACTAAGGTTACGTTTGGGGTAAATCGGCTCAATGGCCATTTTCCGTAGCAACCGACGAATGCGTTTGACATTGTAGTTCATCCCTTTTTCTGCCAGCTCATCTTGCATACCCAGTACGCCTAAAGTTGGATCAGACAAGAATAGTTTGTCCATCATTTCCATCAGCCTCAGGTTCTCTTCCGCTTCGGCGTACCGATTTTTCACCAGTAGGCCTATAATACAGTTGACTGTGGTTAATGTTCAGAATCTGCGCTTGCCGACGAATGCTTAGTGGATGACTATTGTCGATCAATGCCATACGCTCCTTCATAGACCGGCTTTTTTCAAGTTTTTTTTTAAATAGTCGTTCTCTACTTGAAGCTGACCGATCTGCTTAAAAAGATTGTCAACGTCAACAGAATCCTCTTCTTTTGAGGATTCATCTCCGAATGCCTTTTCTGCGCGTTCCAGAAATTCACGCTTCCAGGCCGATACCTGGGTTGGCCGGGTGGCCGGTGCCATGAATTTCAAATCGGGTGGCCAGTTCGCTCAATGATTCCCGCTCTTTCAAGGCCTCAACAGCCACCATTGCCTTAAATTTCGCTGTAAATTTCCTCCGGCTTTGTTTCATCTTCTTCATCGGTTTTATGTCAAGTTACTAAACTTAACCGATGGCCTCAAATTTGGGGAGTATTACAGGCTTGGCGCTCTCCCCTTATCCCTTCCAAATATGACCTTTCCCAAAACAGGTTCTGTTTAACATAAGAGAGCTAATAGAACAGGCTGTGAAGTGTGCAATTTACAACTGATTCGAGTTGATATAGATTAATGATACTAGAACAACCTTAAAGCTATAACTGCTAGCACATACCAACTCTGAAGGCTGGCAAATAATTCAGTTTTCTTTTGCCTCCCAGGGTCATTGTTAGGAAAAATCTGGATTGCTCCTTTATTTGCAACAAATACGTGGCAGCATGCAAGCTCTATTAGGGATAATTTATCATACTATTGGTGGTGGCTTTTCGGGCAGTTTCTATATGCCTTTCAATAAGGTCAAAGGCTGGTCCTGGGAGAGTTTCTGGATCATCGGTGGCCTTTTTTCCTGGCTTATTATGCCTCCACTGGCAGCTTACTTAACCATTCCTGATTTTACTAGTATCATTGACTCTGCCTCTTTTAAGGTTAAATCCATTACATTCTTTATGGGTTTGCTTTGGGGTATTGGTGGTCTAACCTACGGATTGGGCGTCCGCTACCTAGGTATGTCGCTAGGGAATTCTGTGGTCTTAGGCTTCTGCTCGGCATTTGGTGCCTTGGTACCATCCATATATTATGATTTTAATCCTGAAAGGGGAAAAGCCTCTTTTACTGAAATGCTGCGGTCAGGTGGAGGCCAATTAGTGTTGCTTGGGGTACTTGTCTGTATACTGGGAATTGCTATTTCTGGCAAAGCCGGCATGATGAAAGAACAGGAGCTTTCCGATGAAGCAAAGAAAGCCAGTGTAAAAGAATTCAGTCTAACAAAAGGATTGGTTATTGCTATTTTCTCCGGTATTTTGAGTGCCTTTTTCAATTTTGGCATTGAGGCAGGGAAACCACTGGCTGATCAGGCCGTTGTGCAAGGAGGTAATCCGCTGTTTCAGAACAATGTTACCTATGTCGTGCTGCTCTGGGGGGGACTGACCACTAACTTTGTATGGTGTATGTATTTAAATGCAAGGAATAAAACGTTTGGTGACTATACCAACCGCAACACTCCAATTGCGTCAAACGTCTTGTTTGCGGGTATAGCCGGTTCCATGTGGTTTTTACAGTTTTTCTTTTATGGGATGGGCGAGAGCAAACTTGGAAATGGGGCCAGTTCCTGGATTACCCATATGGCAACTATTATTCTGACGGCTAATTTTTGGGGCCTTTACCTTAAGGAGTGGGCGGGTGTTTCAACCAGAACCTTTAAAACATTTGTTGCTGGAATCGTTGTCATTCTGCTTTCCATTGTATTAGTGGGAATCGGCAATTCTTTATAAGTCATTTATTTAGGAAGATACGTAATAGGACTCTCAAAGTAGCTTAGGCTGCCAGGGGATATGAAAGAATTTTAGACTAAACATAGCTGCTTTTCTCATGGAAGCCCCACATTCCCAATACCCACACGAAGTCATTAACAGTCCTTCGTTCCGTCAGTTGGTGCGCCGCCGCTGGGCTGTTTCTATGGTACTCACGCTGGCCATGCTTACCGTGTATTTTGGATTTCTGTTAGTGGTTGCCTTTAACAAGTCCTTCCTGGCGCAGATGGTTGGTAAGAACCTTACTCTAGCCATTCCGGTTGGATTAGGGATTATTCTCTTTGCCTGGATTCTGACCGGTGTTTATGTATACTGGGCCAACAACCAGTATGACCAGGAGGTTGCAAAGCTCAAAGCCAAACTAAAGTAAAGTATCTTCTCTTCAAGCTCTCAACCGCTCATAACGCACATGGCTTTTGCCTCCCCATTACTCCAAGTGGCCCCTGCTTCTACCTTAGGCACCGCTAACCCCATTTCCATTGGCATGTTCTTTCTTTTTGTGGCCGTTACCATGTATATTACATACTGGGCTGCCAAGAGGACAAAGACCGGTTCAGAATTCTACGCCGCCGGGCGAAATATCTCGGGATTCCAGAACGGCCTGGCCCTGGCGGGTGACTACATGAGCGCGGCCTCTTTCCTGGGTATTGCGGGCATGGTCGCCACCAAAGGCTATGATGGTCTCATTTATTCGATTGGGTTTCTGGTGGGCTGGCCGCTGATCATGTTCCTGATAGCAGAGCCCTTGCGTAACCTGGGCAAATATACTTTCGCTGATGTGGTGGCTTACCGTTTGCGCCAGCGCCCTATCCGGATTGTCTCGTCAGTGGGTTCGCTGTTGACCATTGCCTTTTATCTTATCGCGCAGATGGTGGGTGCCGGAGGTCTGATCAGGACCTTGTTCGGCTTGCAATATGAAGTAGCCGTCGTTGTAGTAGGCATTGTGATGACGGCTTATGTCCTGTTTGGCGGAATGCTGGCCACTACCTGGGTGCAAATCATCAAGGCAGTGTTATTGTTGGGCGGGGCTACGGTGCTCGTACTGCTTTCACTAGCCCGGTTCGGGTTTAGTCCAGCCGCCCTGTTTGATTCTGTAACCTTGCAGTACGGTGAGGAAATGCTCTCACCCGGTGGTTATATTACTAATCCATTTGATGCCCTTTCGCTGGGCCTGGCCCTGATGCTGGGTACAGCCGGGCTGCCTCACATTCTGATGCGTTTTTATACTGTACCCGATGCCAAGGCCGCTCGTAAATCGGTGTTTGTGGCCACAGGCTTCATCGGGTACTTCTACCTGCTTACATTTTTGATCGGCTTCTCCGCTATGGCTCTGGTGGGTAAAACGCCCATTGAAAACATAGACAAGGGCGGCAACATGGCAGCTTTGCTTTTAGCAGAGCATACCGGCGGCACTGCTTTCCTGGGCTTCATCGCAGCGGTGGCTTTCGCTACTATTCTGGCCGTTGTGGCCGGACTTACCTTGTCAGGGGCTTCCAGCATCTCGCATGACCTGTATGTGCACGTGTTCAAAAACGGCATCTCTGATGAGCAGGGCGAAATGAAAGTAGCCAAACGTGCCACTATTGCCCTGGGTATTCTTTCTATCGTACTGGGACTGGTGTTTAAAGGACAAAACGTAGCATTTATGGTGGGCCTTGCCTTTTCTATTGCCGCCAGCGCCAACTTCCCAGCCTTGCTCATGTCCATCATCTGGAAGCGATTCACCACCAGGGGCGCGGTTTGGAGCATTGCTACGGGCGCTATCCTGTCTCTGGTCCTAATTGTCCTGAGCCCTACCATCATGGTCGATATCATGGGGCGGGATGAGGCTATTTTCCCGCTTAAAAATCCGGCGCTGGTCTCCATGTCCGGAGCTTTTCTGATGGGTATAGTAGTGTCACTTTTACAGCCTGAGCCTTCGGCTGCCGCCAAGTTTGAGTCTGAAAAACTCAGGACCTATCTGGGCGTGGGCTCAGAGTAAGCACAAACATTTTAAGTAAATACTTTTTGTTGAATAAGCTAAAGACCAATCCAGCCGCGGCTGGATTGGTCTTTAGAAGCTTTCAGAATAAAAATTTGGTGCTTAAAAAATTAGACTCATGGTGATTAACAATACCATTGAGCAATTCCTTGTTAATATCATTCAGCTTGGTAGCCACCAGAGATCGGATTGAAAAAGAACGTAAGGCATCGTGTACAGACAAGGTTCCTTCGGCGCTGTCCTTTCTTCCGGTAAATGGGAAAACATCTGGACCGCGCTGACATTGGGCGTTGATATTAACCCTGCTTACCAGGTTAACAAAAGAATCAATCAGTAAGGCGGTTTCTTTGGAATCATTACTAAAAATACTAACCTGCATGCCATGAGGAGAATCAATTTGGTAAGCAATGGGTTCTTCCAGGGTTTCAAAGGGGACTACAGGTATTACGGGTCCAAACTGTTCTTCACGGTAAAGCCTCATTCCCTCCGTGACCGGATATACCACCGCTGGATATACAAATGATTGAAAAGACTCACCTCCATTCGGATTGACAACCCGGGCACCCCTGGTAATAGCATCGTCTATACATGCTTTCAGGTACGCTGGTTTCCCGGGTTCCGCAACCGGAGTAATGGTCACACCCTTCTCCCAGGGCATTCCTATTGGTAGGTTTGCTATTCTCTCACTTAGCAGTTCAAGAAATTCTTCGGCTACTTCCCTATGTACATGAATAATTTTAATGGCCGTGCATCGCTGTCCATTGAATGATAAGGCACCTAGTATACACTCCGCAGCAGCCAGTTGTAAGTCTGCATTTTTGGTTATAATCGCAGCATTTTTGGCATCCAGACTAAGTACAGAACGCAGGCGGTTGATCTTTGGGTGGCGCTTTTTTAAATCATTGGCTACCTTACTTGAACCGATAAAGGCCAGTACATTGATTTTCCCCGTTTCCATTAAGCCAGGTGTTACATGGGCTCCACGGCCGTATACTGTATTCACTACCCCTTTTGGAAAGGATTCTTTGAAAGCAGTTAGCAGAGGATAGTGGACAAGGGTTCCATGCTTTGGGGGCTTAAACAAAAGGGTATTGCCCATGATGATTGCAGGAATCAGTGTAGTGAAGGTTTCATTAAGTGGATAGTTAAAGGGGCCCATACACAGGACAACGCCTAATGGCGAACGTCGTATTTGAGCCACAATTCCCTCCGCCATTTCAAAACGGGAAGACTGACGATCTATATCTTTTAGGGCATCGATGGTAAGGTTGATGTATTCTATGGTTCTGTCAAACTCCTTAGTAGAATCGGCTAATGATTTACCAATTTCCCACATTATAAGTTTTATCACCAGACTACGCTGTTGATCCATTTTATAAACAAACTTTTCCAGGCACTTAATACGCCCTTCAATACTCATGGTTGGCCATTCTCCCCGCCCATTATCGTAAGCAGCGATGGCAGCATCAAGAGCCTGCGCTGCCTCTTTCTCCGTAGCCAGTGGATAAGAACCCAAAAGCTTCTTTTTGTAGCCATCAACGGTACGTATACTGATGGGCGAGAAAACCTCGTGGACCTCCCCTGTCCATTCTACTAACTCCCCATTGATCAAGATTTCTCTTTGGTGAATTTCAGCAGGTAACTGGTAAGCTTCCGGAATTGCTTCTTCCTGTACAATCGTTTCTTGCAAACTGGTTAATAGGTTCATTTTAAATTAGTAGTTAGAAAAAGAATTAGTATGTATGGTTAGAAGAAGGATGGGCTGGATCGGCCAAACCTGGCTGTTTAGAGCTATTTTAAGTCCTTTTACGAGTTAGGAAGTAAATAGGAACACCTAAACCGGCAATAAGTAAGCCCATTCCCGTATCAAAGCGAGTTTTGGGATCTAGTAACAGAATCAGGCAAATACCAGAAGTGACTATAATATAGAAAGCAGGAACAAGAGGATAGCCAAAAGCCCGATACGGGCGTTCGGTCATAGGTTCCTTTTTCCTAAGAATAAAAATACCAATAATCGTTATAATATAGAATAGCAGAGAGCCGAACGTACAATAATTCAGAAGCTCCCCATACGAACCCGATAAACATAATAAACAGGCCCAGAGACACTGCATCCACAATGCTTTGGCGGGAACTGCCTGTTTATTTAGCTCCCCGGCCTGCTTGATAAATAGCCCTTCCCTGGCCATGGCGTAGTATAAGCGGGCCCCGGAAAGGATCAAGCCATTGTTGCAGCCAAACGTGGAAATCATAATCAGGATGGCCATGCTGCTGACGGACATATCTCCAAAAAAGACCTCCGCTGCGGCCGTTCCTACACGGTCATAGGCAGCAAATGAGATCCCTCTACCCAGTACATCCTGGGCAGTAGGCATTCCCAGAAGGGGTAAAAGAGACAGGTAAGCAATATTGCATAGTATGTAGATACAGGTAACAATCAGGGTGCCCAGAAACAGGCTGAGCGGAATATTCTTTTTTGGATTTTTTATTTCACCCGCTATAAAGGTGACGTTATTCCAGGCATCAGCCGAAAACAGCGAGCCAATCATGGAAACGCCTATAGCCATTAAAAGAGCAAGCCCTGAAAGCGGAATTATTGTTCCATCCGGATTGATTGAAAAGGCCTGCCAGGCATTAGAAAAATTATGTTCAAGCATACCCGTGCTGTTTCCCAGGGAGATTCCTATGACGATAAGAGCTACCAGTGCCAACAGTTTGGTTGAAGTGAATATATTCTGAATCCATTTCCCCATCTCTACCCCCAGGCTATTGATGTAAGTAAGCAGAATTATACTCCCCATCGCAAATACAGAGGAAGTATTAATTGAGAGTGGACCAAGGTTCAGGATAACATTTTCGGGGTTCAAGGCTGGAATAAAAACGGCGGTAAATTTAGTAAAGGCCACGGCTACGGCGGCAATGGTCCCGGTCTGGATGACGGTAAAGACCGTCCAGCCATACACAAACCCCAGGAGAGAATTATAAGCCCGCTGTATATAGACAAATTGTCCACCCGCCTTAGGCATCATGCCGGCTAGCTCGCCATAGCTTAACGCTGCTGCTATGGTAATGATACCCGTTAAAATCCAGGTGAACAGTAGCCAGCCTGAAGACCCCAGATTGCGGGACATATCGGCGGTTACAATAAAAATGCCCGAGCCGATCATAGACCCCGAAACAATGAGTGTTGAATCAAACAGTCCCAGGGACCTGTTGAATTCTGAGTGGTCTTCTTTCATGTGTTAGTAAAGTGCCAGGAGGGTAATGATTAAATTGGTTTCAAAAGAGTTCGCGTTAAGCCTTTTTTGTCTTTACGCTGGGTCATGCTTAGGACAGGTTGCTACTGGGAGCAAGAGGTAGAGTTTCAACGGCGACCCGCTCAATTTTACCCACCAAAAATATATATGAGCAGGCTCCCAGGATTCCCAGTGCACCAATAAATACCAGAGCGGGTTTGAAATCCCCATCCTGCACCAGAAAGCCAATCACGATGGGTACTACAATAGAAGCCAGATTGCCCATGAAGTTAAAAACACCCCCTGTTAATCCGATCAGATGCCGTGGGGAGAGTATAGAAACAAATACCCAGGAAATCAGGGCCATACCAGCACCAAAGAAAGACAAAGCCATAAAGAAAATGATTATGGTGGTATCATTACTATAGTTTGCTCCGATAATACTGACCGAAACGATCAGACCGATAATGATAGGGAGCTTTCGGGCCAAACCGGCTGACTTTCCTTTTTTTACCAGATAATCTGATAGAAATCCAGATAGCAACAACCCTGCGCAGGCCGCCAGAAAAGGCACTGAAGCCAGGTAGCCGGATTTGATAAAGTCCAGTCCCCGGTACTGAACCAGATAGGTAGGAAACCAAGTCAGGAAAAACCACAAAGTTGCATTTACGGCAAACTGTCCAATATAGACGCCCCAAAGAGTCCGGCTGGAAAAAACGATCATTAGATTACTCCATTGCCAGGCAGTAGCTTGGTTTCCACCGGGTTTTCTGCCATTGAATAAGCCTCCTCCTTCCTCAATATAATCTAATTCGGCCTTATTGACCGACGTATGATCCAGCGGGTCTCTATAAAGAAGATACCATATTCCTCCCCATATCAGACCAATCAATCCAGTTACCATAAACAGCCCCTTCCAGCCCAAGTAGAACTGAATAGTTACCAGCAGGGGAGTCAGGAACGCTAAACCAATAAATTGACCGGAAACGTACATAGCAATAGCCGAAGCTCTTTCCTGTTCGGGAAACCAGCTGGTAACAATCCGGTTATTGATGGGATAAGAGGGAGCTTCAAAGGCACCGGTGGCCAGCCTGAGGGCAAATAGCCCGGCGAAGCTTCGAACGAAGCCCTGAAAAAAGGTAGCCATTGACCAGGTAATCAGGCAAAACCCGTACATCACGCGGGGACCAAACCGGTCAGCTAGTAGTCCTCCGGAAATCTGTAGAAAGGCGTACGTCCAGCCAAAGGCAGAAAAGATTAGGCCCATCTCCACCGAAGATAGGTTGAGGTCTTTGCCAAGTGCTGCTCCCGCCACGGAAATATTACTCCGATCCAAATAGTTAATGACGACGTTTACAAATACTAGACCCAACATGCTGTAACGAACGCGGGTCTTCTTGGTAGTGCTGCTAGGTGCTTCCATGAGGGAGGGATGTGAAAAAGTAGTATAGATTTAAAATGGCAAAAACTAATCCTACCTGATGGTCAGGAATAAAATGTTAATAACAGATTTATCCAATACCTTGCCCCAAGAATAAGGGACCATACCGGTTAGAATAAAAGGATTTAAACCCAGTTAACCCGTATTACCTGCCGGTTAAAAGAGTTGAAACAGTATGAAGACGTGAGATAAGTTAAATAGAAGGTAAGCTAGGGAGCGTTAGTAACTATATACATACCAAAGATTCTTTGGAAAGTACAAAACAAAAAAATGGGTACTAAGGCCGTTACCTCCGCAAAGTAAATAGAGCTGGCATCTCCTATTTGCTGGGATAAAAAGTAGAAAAGATGGGTAAAAAAGAAAGAGAGGGTTTGTGTAATAACTGCATAGAGAAATTTATTCCCTCCTGCTATGGAGGCTTCTGCAGAGCTGGCTTTGTTTCCCTGATATTCTAGTTGATGATGTACCTGGTTCCTTGAAAAGTAAGGCTGAACATCTATTGGAAATACTGGTAGGCCTATACAAGACACCTTTATAGCTAAGGCGAAATTTAGTTGGTCATCCTGTGCATAAGGCTTACGGTCAACTATGGGTTTTTCAAAAGTTTCCCCTTTTTTTAACCATGACTGTTCCCAAACAACTACAAGGAGCAGCGCAGTTAAAAGAATGTTGATAGTCCTGTAAAAAGGGCTCTTGGATCCCACTTATAAGATTTGAGTAATTTTGGCAAAAATTATAGTTAAATATTGCAATCACAAGCAATTTGACAAATTAGAAGACAATTTCTTGCCTTCCCAAATGATTGCTTCTTAATAAATTACCTTGAAGTAAAAGAAGATGATTTGTCTATGTCTGCTTCTTTTAGAGAAATCCTTACCCTTTGCATAGGTACAGAAGTGCAACTACACCTTGTTTTCCTTAGGGTAAGAATTGCTTCTTATGTTTTCTTTGTAGCTTTTGGAAGCGACAGGTATAGAATCCAGCAACCTTTTACTCCACTAACTGGCCAATATTGAACCTGTAACGTTCATGATTGGTCCAAATAAAGCAGGCGCTAATCCAACGGTTGCTACCTTTCCTAATTGCAAAGCAATCCCAGATGCCAACCCTCCGTTTTGAAGTCCTACTTCAATGGCTACAGTACGACAGCTTTGCTCATCAAGCTTAAGGGCTTTTGCGCTTAAGTACCCGAAGAGAAATCCACCAAGATTGTGAAGAAGAACACAAAGAGCTAATAGTGGCCCTACTGTCAGCAAGCTTTCGCGGCCGGTGGCAGTAATGATACCAATAATCAGGATAATACCCCCCATGGATATTAATGGCATAACCTGGTTCAATAGTAGGGTAGACCGGTGAAAAAGCCGGTTTAGCAGTAACCCAATTATAATCGGGGTAGTGGTAAATTAACTGGTGATTGAGTATTTTTACTAGATGATATGCGAAACTACCCATTATAGATGCCAACGTTGCGGCAGTTTGAACTTACGGAAGAACGGTCATTCTACTTCTGGTCAACCGAAGTACCACTGCAAGGACTGCAACAAGTATGGCACCATCAGCAATGTTGCTCAACAGCGAGCAGAGCGATACGAACAGGTAGAAAAACTCTTGCTGGAGCGTACTTCATTACGTGGCATTCAGCGTGTGACAGGTGTGAGTCGCCCTACGATTATAAAACTTGCGAAAAAAAAGTAGACTATTCTCTTCATATACAGGTAGATACTACTGTTAACAAGCCTGTTATTGAAGTGGATGAAATGTACTCTTTTTTGTCGGCAGCAAGCGAATCAAAACTTGGATCTGGTTAGCTATTGAGCGTAATAGCAGTCAGATAGTGGGTTTGGCTACTGGCGACCGTAGTGAATACTGTGGACAGCTGTTGTGGGAAAGCTTACCTAAGTTTTACCAACAAAATGCAGTTTTTTACACTGATCTGTATCCTGTTTATGAAAGTGTTATTCCAGCCGACAGGCATTATCAAAAAGCAGGTGGTACCGCTCATATTGAAAGATTTAATCGCAGCGGCGACCCGCAATACACTTAGGCAAAGGCAGCCTCATCTAACCAGAAAGACATTAGCCTTTGCTAAGACTGATGACAGTCACTTTGCCAGAACTCTCAACTTTATCAATTACTACAATAAATCTAAATCACCTTAATATTTACCACTACCATAATCGGTATAATTATTATTTGAGTAATCTCAAAAAACATTTTCCCAAATTCAATGAAAATAAATTCTCCTGCTAATAGCTTCATAAGCGCTGGTGTTAGAACCGGAGCAAGCAGAGTAGCAATGGAGGTTATTGTTATAGAAAGCGGAACGTTAGCTTTGGCTATAAAGCACATTACATTTGAGGCTAGACCACTGGGAGAACACTCAATTAAAATTACACCGGCAGCAATCTCGGGAGGGAAATTAAAAAGATAAGCTAACGTAAATCCTAAAAATGGCATAATCACAAATTGACATACAATACCAATTAGTACTGCCCGGGGAGTTTGAATTACGCTCCCAAAATCTTTAATGGAAAGGGTAGTGCCCATACCTAGCATGATGAGTTGCAGGAGGGGGATAATTAGGTTCTTTAATTGGAAACCGCCTATTGCTGTAAACGGAGCAGGAAAAAGGAGGGCTAAAATTACAACAAGAATGATTAAGCAGGTATAAATGAGATTACGCCAGCCAGTGTTACCAATTGTTTTAGCCTCCATATATCAGAATAGAGTAGAAGATCAGGAATAATTATTTATTGATCCGTGAATTAATCTGTCATAAACGCTATTTCCTTCTTATTGAAGAAGGCCCTTACCAACGCAGGGGCCTCCTCTAAATGCTTTACTTGTTCAAGAATCGCTGCTGTTAGTCCTTCCAAGTTGGTAAACACCCGATTCTTCAAACTGCCTTTCAGTTGGTTCCAGACCAGTTCGACTGGATTAAGCTCCGGACTGTAGGCCGGTAAGCGTTCTAAATGAATTCGACCTGGTCGTTCACGCAGGAACTGCTTCACTGGTTCACTGCGATGGATAGCTGCACCGTCCCAGATAACTAATAAATCCCGCTTGCGATAGCGTCCACAGAGTTTCTTTAAAAACCAGACGATGTCCTCACCGGTAAAGGCCTGTTCTTGGCCGGCAACATAAATCCGCCCGTTTGGAGCGACAGCAGCAATCAAGCTTCAATGTGTTCGACCTGCTTGCTCAATGAGAATTGGTGTCTGCCCACAAGGAGCCCAAGCGGCCGCCGCTGCGGTCATAGCTAGTAAGGGCAGCAGGTAGCAAGCTGACTCATCTACGTATAAAATCACTCGTCCCTCATCCTTGGCTTTTTTTAAGCGTTGGGATAATTTCTTGCTGCCACTGAGCAACTGCCTGAGGATCTTGTTGCCGTGCTTTGCGCTGCGGTTTTTGGCGACTCCAGCCCATCTTTTTCAGAATCCGACCTATCTGAGACGGATCGTAACTTACCCGCGGTGGCGGACCACCCGAATAGCTTCTTGATGACTGCTCCGGCAGCCCGGTTCATTGACACGGAGACGTGTCCAGATAGCCCCGTTGAAGCCATGGTGCTCGGCTCCTTTATTGAGTTCTGCAACTAATTGGTTGAGTTACTCACTTGATAAGCGAGCGGGTGCTCCAGTCCGCTTGCCTTCTTGCAATGCCATTGCTCCTTGCTGCTGATATTTCTTCAAGGTCCGACTCACCCAAGGTTGCGTCAAGCCAAATGCTTGAGCAATTGCTGCCTGCCTCCAACCTGCTTCATGGAGCTCGACACAACGTCGGCGCAGGGCTTCATAGTCACTTTGTTTATATCTTGCCATCAAACCATAAAGAACTCAATATAACAAACTTACTCACGTATCAATAATAAGTGTACGACTTAGCAACTAGTGTACAACTCTATATCATACTGCAAAACGACCCTTTTAGTAAACAGGTAAGCATTCATTGTCTGTTCTGCCGAAGCTGCACCTTGGTTAGATGATCATAGTTTTTCAAATCCATTAGTATATTATTGGGATCAATACCTGCTAACTCTGGTTTGCCTGTTACTTCAATTTCTAAACGCTGCCGCCCGGAACAGATCCGGTGTGGCTGCATGTATAGATTCTTATCAGTTTTCGTATCCCCAGGCACGCCATACACCCCAATCTGAACCAAGTCATTCATGGCTACATCGGTTTGAGTTCCTTTTTTATCGACCGTATATTTCCTGGCGTAGACATCTATGGTTACGTTCCATTTTCCTAAGGAAGTTGGGGAGGCAACAGCTTTTTCCGTTTTGAGCTCCCAAAAAGTATTGCTTGCTAAAAGATCATGTAACAGATACCTCATCGAGTCCGGGGTTACCATTTGTAATTCCCTGTACAGATCGGATGGGACAGGTCTAGCAGTATTTAGTGTGCTGTATTTCCTGAAAAAGTTTTGCAATCCAAGTCTTACCTGTTCTTTACCGATATACTCCCTTAGGGCATATAGGGCCAAAGGTCCTTTCCGGTAGATCAGACTTGTCTGGCTGGCTTGCAGCAAGGGGTCCGCATCTCTTTCCTGTGGACTGAGAAAATCACGCCTAGCTAGATTTAGAAATGTTTGAAAAGTTTTCTGTCCCAATGCCTGCTCCACAATTTCAAAAGCAGAAAACCACGCCAGCGATTCAGTGATTAATGCTGCTCCTTTGATTGGAGCAGGGGAAACCTGATGCCCCCACCATTGATGCGACACCTCATGTGCTACGGTCGCAAATACTATATCGATTCCTCCCGGATCTTCTTCGGGCTTCAGCAGTGCGTATCCTTCCCGGTAAAAGATATTCGTGGGGTAAGCGTGCATTCCTTTGTTGTATCCCGGTACTTCTGTGAATCTTATCTCACTATGCGGATATTTTCCCAGTTCACCGCTAAGGTAGTTAAACGATGCCTGCACTCCTTGTACCATACGTTCGAGGTTGTGGGTATGGTCCGGATGATGTAAAATGCTGATAGCAACAACGTGTGCACTATCTGCTTTCCATTGGGCGTTGTGCACTCGATACTCTGAAGAAAAAAAGGCCAGTTTATTGTTAATAGGAATTTCAGAAGTATAATGGAAATAGGTACGGTCCTTCTTAGTCCAGCTTTTTACCAAGTTACCCGGCACCACTGCTGTCTGACCTTTATCCGTTCCAATAATGGTTTCAAACGCTACGCGTTGCTGAGCAAAGGTCTCAACCTCTGACTCGAGAAATGACTTCGGTTCGAGCCCTTGTGCTTTACGGTCATTGGCATTGAAGACTTGTCTGCTGTTGAGGTAACCAATTACAGGCAACCATGAATCGTCGAAGTAAGTACCATTTTTCGCTACAGAAGTATTGATTCCACTGTTCGGGAACCCTTGCGGATTATAGCGAACATGAAATTCCAATTGTACTGAATCTCCCGGAAAAAGTGGTTTTTCAAGGACATACATCTGGAAAGCTAATGGTTCGTCCACGATTTCTGCCTTGACTGGCTTATTGAAACTTACTAGAATATTGGTAACACCCGGTGCAGTGGTTAAAAAGACGGTGTCAATCTCCGAACCGGTTCTGTTTTCTACCAGATAAGTACCCTTGAAGTCCACGGCTTTTTCTTTGGGAAAGATTTCTACCAGCAGTTTGGTTTTGATGACGGAAGGTTGCTGGCTATTCTGGTATTTCCCGTATTTCTTTTCGTATTCCGCTTTCCATTCCAGAGTTTCAATAAAGCCTGTTTTAGGATACAGAACATGCGTGTTGTAGAAAATAACCCATCCCAAAATCACGATCAGTAGTACGGAAAATACGCTGATTGCTTTGATTGGGAATCTATTTGTATTTATTCCCTGCTGAAATCTTTTCTGCAGTCTCTGTTCTGTACCACGCGGCCAGAGTACTACTGTCGCTACCGCCAGAAGCAAAGCCCATGCTCCCCAGTAGGATTTAAAATACAGCCAGGGTTCCATGAAAGGATCCAAACCTCTTAAATCGGAATAGGACCAACCCGGATCCGATCCATATAGCAGCAATCTGGATTCAATGCCAAACTCTGGACCGAATAGTGAAAATAGATAGATCATAACAGAGACCAGATGTGCCAAGTACTTCTGGTTCAGTACCACATGCACGGCAAAAGCCAGGACAGCCGACAAGACATAATCAGTTAGCCGGATTCCCAGCAAAACTTTCAGGTATACAGGAATTTGAAAATTATAGTACCCCAGACTGATCTGAACCAGCATTCCTGCAACCATCAGGAGCAATTGCATGATGACCAACGTCAGGACCATTCCTCCCAGCTTACCTGCAAAAGAAACCCAGACCGGCACCGGCGCAGCTCCCATGATCTCATTAAGCCTCGAATCCCGGTCCCGCCAGACAAGTTCCCCGGCATAAAAAATGATCAGCAAGGGGATGAACAGCCATATGCCATGATCCATGACATTTTCCAGGGTATCGAGCAGTTTTCCCGTCACCGGCACCTCGGGGATATCGTAGTAACCGGAAAACCACATTGGTCCGGTAAATAAAACAAACGCAAACATACAGGCCATTGCCACCCACCCCCAGCCCAGAGTAATGAGTTTGATTGACTCCTTGCCCACAGTCATTGCTTGCAAAAACCGGGTAGGAAAAGCAAAGCTCTTCTGTACTTGTGGAATGGAGACTGTTTGTGGTAGCTGAAAACTGACAGGAGTAGAAGGGACTGACAAATTCTGTTTTTTCTTTGATTTTCTTTCTGAAATCGTACCTGTCCTGAAGTTCAAATAAGTGACCAGCAGTACTCCGAATGAAAGCGCAAACCACAGAAACCTGTTCGTGAATATATCAGTATGTGTTCCAGGTAGTAATGTATTTTTTTCATTTGCCGTCCAGACTTTTTTGAGTTCTGTTATTTTGCTTAGTACCAGTGGATCTGTTAGAGTAGCCAGTTGCCAGTTGCCTTCTTGAACGCCAATAATTTGCCAGCTGGTTATGGTGACCACGCCAAAAATGACTCCAACAAGATAGGTCAGAATCCCTTTTTTGCTCAGAACAGCCAAAGCAAACATGAATGCCAGAGCAAAAAACGCATTGGGCAAAATCAGCAGAAAATAAGTACTTATATAAGTAGCTGCACTCAGTGGCCCTACCAATTCCGGATGTTTCAGCGGAAAAAGGGCAGCCACAAATACCCCAGCCGGAATGGCCAGCATCAGTATGGAACCGAGCGCGAAGGCTGCCAGAAACCGGCCCCCCAGGTAAATATAGTTCGGAATAGCAGTTGTATATAGTAATGAATGCATCCTGCTTTCAAGGTCCCTTGTGGCTGCTCTACCGGCAATTTGGGCCAGAACCAGCACCCCCAGGAAAAAGAAGGTGAGGGTTGATACCAGGGCCACAATGAAGGGGGCATTCAGAAAATAACTACCCGACAAAGGCTCGTCTATGAAAACGACCGCCGCCATGAGGTAGCTAAGCACCAGAAGCAGTAAAAAATAGAACCATGTTGAGGCAGCGCGTGACTGATAGGCCAGCTCGTACCGGAAAGTTTCCCAGAGTCTCATTTTGCTACCTCCTGAATTGAATGTGATACATTGTTTCTGCTGTGCTGGGTAATCACCTGGAAGTACACATCTTCAAGATCGGGAAGTACCTCTTCAAAATCATTTCCCGGAAATCCTTCGCTGTATATATGGGCCACGGTGCGTCCACCGGAAAGTTTGGTGGAAAGGATGATATGCTCCTGCTCCAACCGGGATAGTTGATCTTTCTGAACCACTTTGCGCCATATTTTGCCTTTCAGGTTGACAATGGCTTGTAGCGGTTCCGTCTCCATGAGAATCTCCCCTTTGTTGATGACCGCCATCCGCGTGCATAACTCCGAAACATCCTCCACAATGTGGGTGGAGAGAATCACCACGCTGTTCTCTCCCATTTCACTGAGCAGGTTCAGAAACCTGACCCGTTCCGCGGGATCAAGCCCCGCGGTTGGTTCATCTACTATGATCAGCTTCGGATTTCCAAGCATGACAATAGCGATGCCGAACCGTTGTCTCATTCCGCCGGAGAAACCACCCAGTTTTTGGTTGCGTAGGTCCCACAGGTTCGTTTGTTTCAAGAGTGCTTCCACCACTTCCCGTCTCGATTTTTTCTCCCTGACGCCCTTCATGATAGCAAAGTAATTCAGCAGTTCTTCGGCTCTGGCATTGGGATGCAGGCCAAAATCCTGGGGAAGGTAGCCAAGTGTCCTCTGCAACTCCTCCTTGTCTTTCAGAACATCGATTTTTCCGAAAAATATGGACCCTTCATCCGGGTCCTGTAGGGTGGCGAGCGTGCGCATCAGCGAGGATTTGCCCGCCCCGTTAGGCCCCAGGAGTCCGTACATTCCCGCTGGGATGGTCAGAGAAATATTTTGCAATGCCTTGACTCCATTAGGGTAGGCTTTTGAGACATTCTTGATGTGAAGAGTAGTTTCGTCTTTCATAGTATAAGCTATAAATGTTAAGGTACACATCTTGGTAATTCATGGGCATGGAAGAGACAAATAACATTGGAGAGCATTGTAAGTATTTGTTAAGAGCTTGCTGGCCAGAGATCAATCAACTTACATATTTTATTTGCAGCAATCAGCTGGGCTACTTCGCCGTTTGCGTTAGGTCAAAGGAAAAGGTAGCCATTCAGAAAGAAAAAAGAGATATACAGTTCCGGGAGACCGTCCGACTAATTTACTTTTTCATTCTACCAAAGTCTTCGTAGATTGGATTTGCCGACTGGTAGATTCGATTGCAATACCGGTATAGTATCCGAAATTCGAAAGACTGGTATCGATATCATTGTCTTATGAAAAATATCAGTAGAGTATTTACAGCTGTTCACGTCCTTCCCTGGACAGTATATGTCGGAGCTATTCTCTGGGATAGTATGTATTGTGGCAGTCCATTCTGGCCAAGTATCTATTTGAGTGTGTTGCTGACCGGGCTCTATGTTTTTTATGCCCATTTCTTCATTCTCACAAGATTCCTGAACAAGAAAAAGTATAAGGATTACTTTTTGAGGCTGATCCCGATCCTTTTGACCGCCCCCATTCTATTCCTGCTTATGATCGACTTGAACGATCAATTCAACAAGAGGGAGGGTACCGGTATGGCTCTTGGGACTCTGTTTGCATTTTTGATGCTCAGCTTGTTAGTCAGGATTGGTCAAAATATTATAATCAATACATTGAAGAAAGAGGAAGCGAAAAAACAGGCCATCAATTCCGAACTCGTTTATCTGAAGTCCCAAATCAACCCCCATTTTTTGTTCAATACCCTCAATAACATTCATACCCTCGTTTATACGCAAGCCCCCTCAGCACCGGATGCAGTCATGAGACTTTCCTCCCTGATGCGGTATATGATCTATGAATCCAACTCTACTACAGTACCTCTTTCCGTTGAAATTGAGTACCTTCAGGATTTTATCGGTCTGCAACAGCTTAGGTATATAGCCCCGGATGTCGTGGATTTTCAGGTGGAGGGAGCTATTGAAAATTGCAGGATTGCCCCTTTGCTGTTTATTCATCTACTGGAAAACACCTACAAGCACAGTCCGGCAAAACTGGAAACCGGTGCAATCAACGTCAGAATTGCGATCAAAGAAAATCATGTGCTATTCAGTTGCCAGAATCCGGTTGCTCCTAAAAAAGATAACTTACTGGAAGAACCCGGTCTGGAAGAACCGGGTGGAATCGGGTTGGCTAATGTTCAGAAACGATTGCAGTTGCTCTACCCTAACAAACATCACCTGGACATCATCAGGACCGATGAGGTTTATAACGTGGAGTTAAAAATCAATAGTCAACTACAACAGCACGAGACCAATGATCAGCTGCTATATAATTGATGATGAGCACCTGGCTCAGCAGATTCTGGAAAAGTACATAGCAAAAGTTTCATTCCTTGAACTGAAAGGAAGTTTCTCGAGTGCCCTGGAAGCGGCCGTCGAAATGGATAGGGACAAACCAGATCTGCTCTTTCTTGATATCAATATGCCCGACCTCAATGGTCTCAGTTTTATTTCCATGCTTGATCCAAAGCCCATGATCATCCTGACGACCGCCTATGATAAATATGCGTTGAAGGCTTTCGATCTGGAAGTGAAAGACTACCTGCTAAAGCCAATCCCTTTCGAGCGATTTTACAAAGCGGTTTTGCGGTTACACAAGGAATTAAAACCAGATCATCAACAGGAACAAAAAGAAAAGCGATCCCCTCCGAAAAATGATCTCGACTATATTTTCGTGAAAGCGGGATTCAAGATACAGAAAGTTCTAATTCAGGAAATTCTGTTTGTGGAAGGGATGAAAGATTATATTCGAATACAGACCACCAAAGAAAAAATCATGACCTTGCTGAGCTTTGCTAAGCTGGCGGAAATGATTCCCGAGCAAAAGTTTATGCGGGTTCACCGCTCTTTTGTGGTTGCTCTGGACAAAATCGACCACATCGAAAAAAACAGGATTAAGATAGGAGAACAGTTCATTCCTATCAGTGATACCTATGCAGAAGCTTTCTTCAAAAAGCTGGGAGACTTCCCTATAAAACATTAAGTACCTGTCTCGCTTTGATGTTAGACGACAGCACCACTTCCCTTTCTCCAGGAGCAATTTTCTGGTACCTCTCGTAGTCTTCCTGGGCTACCAACATTACTTCCCTGAGCACGTGCAGATGCAAGTCAAGCACTGTTATGCCCCTTATGATGCTGCTTCGGTTCATTGACTGCTAGCCGTAAGAATACAGGCGTACACTACCTTGATCATATTGTTTAGGTAACTCAACAAGTGTGGATATAATATACTTAGTTAAAAAACATAGCAATATAAACAATGGCAGAAAAAAGAGTCAGCAGCAGCTGATATTGCTGGTCAAAACCGTCAAAATATTATCATTTAAACGGTCATATAAACCATTAGGATGATTTGAAGAAAACCTCTTAATATTACATCGATATTGTTATAAAATAATAAGAGTAATAAGGTTTTCATCTAATCACTTAAATATGCCCCGGACTATTGCCTATTTACGTGTCTCGACATTAGACCAGGATCTGGAAAAGAACAAGGCCGACATCCTGCACCTGGCCAATGAGAAAAATTTAGGGAAAGTAGAATTCGTACCGCGGCGGCGGACCGCAAGAGAAGGTGTCAGGTAAGGTTGCATGGCGTAACCGCAAAATTGGCCCGCTCCTAGAAGATTTAAAAAAGGGAGATGTGATTCTGCTCAGTGAATTCTCCCGGCTGGGAAGATCGATGCTCGAATGCATGGAGATCATTTCCATCGCCATGCAAAAGGGCATCAAGATCTATACTGTAAAAGGAGCCTGGCAGCTGGATGAGTCTATACAGAGCAAAGTGATGGCCATGGTTTTCTCGATGGCCTCCGAAATTGAAAGGGACCTGATCAGTAAGCGCACCAGAGAGTCCCTGGCGGCAAAGAAACTATCCGGAGTAAAACTAGGTCGGCCCACTGGCCCGGGGAAAAGTAAACTCGACCAGTACAGGCCAGAAATTGAAGCTTTGCTGCTGAATGGATCGAGTCAGAAGTACATTGCCGACCGCTACCGCATCACGGAAGCCACTCTGTCAAATTGGATGAAGAAGAATGGTATCAAAAAATACAAAAGGGCTGCTTGACATTTGACAGGGTGTAAACCAAAATCAGGTCAAGACATGCTATGAATGTACCCCAGCTCAACTTTACAGAGGTGAAGTAAGAAGTACAGCAATAAAAAGCCTATCAATTTTTCGTATATTTAACAGCCAAACTCCATACATAACGGGTGGCAAGGCAAAGCCTCTTGGTTGTTTGATAGCTGTTTAAAGGTTTTTTAAAATTACCTGAAATATGCTTTTGAAAGATTTCGCTCCTGGCCCGTCGGTTTGCTCCTTTGTAAAGTGCTATCGTATCATTCATTTTCAATTTGAAAATGAGCGGGAGATTCCTTTTAAGGCCTATCCTCCTAAACCCGAACAGGTACTGCACTTTTTTCTCAAAGACCCTTTTGTAGTCCAAACCGCTTCAGGAAATACTACTGCCCCACAAAATACCCTTTTCGCGGCTCAACGTACCTTTTTAGTCAATCAGTATACAGGTGCTAACCCTATGAATGTCCAGCTGGTATTCCAGCCCACCGCCGTATTTCGGTTAACGGGTATTCCGGCCCATGAACTCACCAATCAATACCTCGATGCTACCTACCTGTTTTCAAAAGGCCTGCAACCTACCTACGAGCAATTGCTGGAAGCCAAGAGTTATACTCAATTGATCCAGATCGTCGAAAACTTTGCGCAAAAGCTTGTAAACAGAGCTAAGAAAGAAACCATCCGGCTGGATGCGGTTTGTAATCAGCTATCCCGAATGATTGACACCCCTTCTTTGGAGGCACTGGCCGATCAGTCATGTTATAGCACCCGGCAATTCGATCGGAAGTTTCTGGAACGAGTGGGACTGCATGCCCATAAATATGCCCGGATCGCCCGGTTCAATAGGGCCTACAATATCAAAAACCGTTTTCCGGAGAAGGACTGGTCATTCATTGCGGCCGAATGTGGCTACTACGACTATCAGCATTTGGTGAAAGATTTCAAAGAATTTACGGGCCTTACTCCTTCGGCATTTTATGCGCTGGAGCGCAGCTCTCCTGAGTGTGTTTTGGGTCTGACCAACGATATCTACCGTAGCCGCTATTCAGCGTCATATTGACCCTAAAAAGATGTCTTTTTTTTACCACCTACGCATAGCGCCGGCCTATACTTTTGTTCAAAAAAGTACATATGGAAAAGACTATCTTACTAATTCTTAGCGCTATGACTATGCTAGCTACCGATCTTTTTTCTCAATCTGCCAAACCCTCGTTCGTGCTGGTGCATGGAGGATGGCACGCTGCCTGGAGCTGGAACAAGGTTGTTCCCCTGCTGCAGAACAAAGGGTATACAGTAGTTGCCCCCGATTTGCCCGGACATGGTTCCGACAGTGCCCCCACCGCGACTGTTACGCTGGAAGACTACGTAAACCGGGTGGTAGAAGTAGCGAGGCAACAGAATGGCCCGGTTATCCTGGTCGGGCACTCGAGCGGCGGGACAGTGATCGCTCAGGCCGCTGAACTATTAGGTACTCAAAAAGTAGCCTCTCTTATATTTCTTGATGCATTTATGCCCCTCAACGGTGAATCAGTAATTTCGCTGGTGCAGAAGTATCCTAGCAATTCCGAAGGTACTTCGGGAGCGGCCCTGGCCGAAAGCCAGATTTTTTCGAGTGATCAGAAGACAAGTACCCTCAATCTCGACAAGGTACAGGAACTACTTTACCACGACTGCCCGGCCAATGATGTAGCCTTTGCCAAATCCAGATTGGGTCCACAGCCCCTCGCTACGATCGTAACGCCAGTGACGGTTACAGATCAGCGGTACGGTATCATACCGAAGTACTATATCTTATGCACAGAGGCTAAAGACTTCGATAAGACCAGGATTGCCTCAAACGTGCCTACCAAACAAATTTACCGTCTCAAAAGTAGCCATTCACCCTTTTTCTCCATGCCAGTTCAATTAGTTACCATACTGGATGAAGTATACCAAAAATCAGCGGAGCCTGTGAGCAATAGGTAGTTTGGACAGATAAGCAAAGTCCGTTTATCACTTGCGCATTAGGTACCCACTTTGTGTTTTCACCATCCTAACCGCAGCTTTTGTGTCGGGATGGCGTTTTTGACCTGATCTGTACCACCCTTGTGTATTATAACGGTCAGTTTATTGAGTGAGCTTTTTTTAATCCCCATTCCCCACCGTTTACTCAATGGCATACCTAATCCTGCTATTCACGCAATAATCCGACTACCCACGCAATGGAAGTTGCACGGCTGTTTCCTGAATGAGATGTTTGTACGACTAACAGTGCGAGCCGGGGCAGGTGCGTCTGCTAAACTAAAAGCACGGAAATCAGATGCTCGTACCGCTCAATTTTATCATCGGCGACTTGCCCTGCCACACCCTCTTCGCCTGAGACCAGAACTCGTTTTTTCGACTACAAAACCAACACAACCCGTTTATTTCAATCGACATGAAAAATGCCATCATCATCTTCCTGTTTACCCTGACCGGCTTGCCCGTTCATGCGCAACAGGTCACGACGCTGTCCGGCAACGTTCAGGATGCCTCCGGCAAACCCCTGCCCTTCGCTACGGTTGCCCTTTTTGTCGAAAGCGATACCACCCGGCTGGCTAAAACCACCGCTACCGATGCCGAAGGGCTTTTCGCGTTCGAGAACGTCCGGGCAGGGTACTATATCGTCCGGGCTACGGCGGTCGGGTTCCAGAAATTATATTCGGCTCCGGTCGAGGTGGGGGCCGGCCCAACCCGCTTGCCCACGTTGATACTGCCCGAGCTTATCGGCGAGCTGGCGGAGGTGCAGGTAACCGCCAAAAAGCCCTTCGTGGAGCAGCAACTCGACCGCCTGGTCGTCAACGTAGCGAACAGCATCGTGGGCAGCGGCAGCACCGCCCTGGAAGTGCTTGAAAAGTCGCCCGGCGTTACGGTCGATTATCAGAACGAGCGGCTGCAGCTGCGCGGAAAGGACGGGGTGATCGTACAGATCGACGGAAAACAAACCTACCTCTCGGCCCAGGATGTGATTGCGCTGCTGCGGTCGATGTCGAGCGACAACATCGAGGCCATCGAACTGATCACCAATCCCTCGGCCAAATACGACGCGGCGGGTAATACGGGTATCATCAACATCCGGCTTAAAAAGAACAGCAACCTCGGCACCAACGGCATGGCTTCGGTAGCGGGTGGATCAGGACGCTTCGACCGGGAACGGGGAAGTCTTCAATTGAACCATCGTACGAAAAAACTGAACCTCTTTGGCAATTATAGCTTGAACCGGGGTGGTAATTACTGGGATTTCAAACTCGACCGCAGTCAACCTGACCCCAGCCCGACCGAAGCCTCCCGGCGCAACGTAGTGAGTCAGTATACGTACCTGAAATTTCGCGATCTGGGCCATAACGCCAAAGCGGGGTTTGATTTCATGCCTACGGATAAAACTACGGTCGGGATGGTTTGGACGGTTTTTTGGAGCGACCACCGCCAACGGGGCCCCGCCGGTGCCAGTTTTCGCCGCACCACTACCGGGCCGGTGTACCTAATAACCGAAACTGAAAAAACCTATGACACCTTCAGTCAGAACCAGATTGGCAACCTGAATCTGCAACATACATTCGGTGAAAAAAAGGGGAGTATCAGTGCGGATATCGATGTGGGTCATTTCAGTAGGGACTATACCAATGCATTGACTACTACTGTACTCGTTGATTTAGAAGACAGTAAGCCGCCCGTGGACGAGCTGCTCATTACGCAACCGACGGGTATCGATATCCGTACCTTTAAGGTTGACTTTACGCGTCCCTTCGCTAGCGGCTGGACGCTGGAAACCGGCTTGAAAACCGCTTCGGTGCAAACGGACAACGATCTGACTCTGCGGAGTGGGCCAATGGGAATTCTGACCATCGACCCGGACCTGTCGAACCGCTTTCAATACACGGAGCGGGTCAATGCGGGCTACGTCAATGTTTCGGGAAAATGGCGTAAGACAAGCATCCAGGCAGGTTTACGCGCCGAGCATACCCGTTCGGAAGGGAATTCACTCAGCCTGAATCGGGTGGTGGCCCGTGACTATCTGAAATTCTTTCCTACCCTGTTTGTGGCGCAGCCCCTGTCAGACAACCAGACGCTGACGTTCTCCTACAGCTACCGCATCGACCGGCCCAACTACCAGAACCTGAACCCCGCGCGAGGGTACGTAGACCCCTTCGCGTATTCCGTTGGCAATGCCTACCTGAAACCGCAGTTCAATCACGCGCTGGAAGGAAAGCTGAGCCTGAAAAATGATGTTTTTGCGTCCCTAGGGGTCAATTACACCACCGACCTGATGTTTTTCACTACCCACGCACTGGAAGGAAATAAAACCTACGTCACCACCGAGAACCTAGGCCATTCACAGGGCTACACCCTCACGCTGAGCTGGCCGCTAACGGTGGCGAAAGGCTGGCAGTTACAGGCCAACGTGCTGGGTTACTACAATCGTTTTCAGTACGACTACGAAGGCTCAACGCTTCAAATCCAAAACATTTCCGGGCGGTTGAACGGCAACAACTCCTTCACATTTGGCCACGGATGGACGGCTGAACTCTATGGTTGGTTTAGCACACCCGCCGTGAACGGCATCTGGCGGTCGCCCTGGCTGGGGGCATTGGATGCGGGTGTACAAAAAGTGGTTTCTCCACTCCTGAAGCTCAAGTTCAGCGTGCAGGATGTGCTCCACACCAATCGGTTCCGTCCTTCGGTGTTGACACCGACAGCCAGCCAGGTGGGGGTGCTAACATTCGACACACGCGTGGCGCTACTGAACCTAACGTACTCCTTTGGCAACCAGAAACTGAAAGCCGCCCGGCAACGACGCACCGGCTCGGACGACGAAACTCGGCGGGCAAATTAGGAAGTCAAACTACTAATACAAACTTATCTCTCATCATGATTCAAATCGCATTTCAAATCACCCGTAAATTACTCTTACATTCATGGAAACTACATTTTTAATATTGCTTTTCACAGTTCTGCTTCAGACTGTTTCCTATCCTCTGCCCAAAACGTACATCCTTGTTCATGGAGCCTGGCACGAGGCCTGGTGTTGGAAAAAAGTGGTACTCATGCTGGAAGCCAATGGCAGTCGGGTACTGGCCATTGATTTGCCGGGTCACGGCACTGACAAAACGCCGATGGCAACCGTTACGCTCAATGATTACGTGCAAAGAATAGTAGCCTCAGCCAACGCCCAAACAGGTCCGATCATTTTAGTGGGACACTCTAAGGCAGGTGTTGCCATTGCCCAGGCCGCTGAGGTTTTAGGCAAAGAGAAGGTATCAAAGTTGGTGTTTTTAGATGCCTTCATGCCTGATAATGGCGATTCGGTATTTTCGCTGGCGGGGAAAGCAGAAGCACAGAACAAGGCTGCTGGTAAACCAGTTTTAAAGCCATCTGTAAGTGAAAGCATGGTTCTTTCGGAAGACAAAAAAACGTCGCGAATTAAGCCTGAACTGGTTAAGATCCTCTTCTACCATGATTGATCTAACGAAGACGTAGTCTATGCCAAAGCACACATCGGGTCACAGTCGATGGCGTGTCTGGGTACACCCGTGAATGTAACAGAAGCTCGCTACGGGGCTGTTCCGAAAGTTTATATTCTCTGTACAGAGTCCAAAGACTTGTATAAAAGTAGTATAGCTCAAAACGTGCCCATCCATAAACTGTATACCTTAGCCAGTAGTCACTCGCCCTTTTTCTCGATGCCGGAAAAGTTAGTGGCAATTCTTGCCGAGCTATGATCTTCTGCCAAAACGCCCCTGCCCGTATTGCTTTTCTTCAATACGGTGTCGGGCCGCCTGGATTTGTTGTGCTGATGGTGAAGGCTGAGTTATAAAACTTAAATCACAAAACCTTTTTAGGCTCCTCTTCTCCCCATTCAAGATTGTCTTTGATAATATCTTCCGTTTCTTCCAGATGCCCAAAGGCGTGGCGCATCTTTGCCCGGTCGAAATCGTTTTCGTTATTGGCGATCCAGATCGTGGCTACGCCGTTACCTACGAAATTGGTGATGGCCCGCGCTTCGGACATGAAGCGGTCCACGCCCAGCAGCAGCGCCAGGCCTTTGGTGGGTATCACTTTGTTGGCCGAAAGGGTATACATAGGCCAGCACCACGAAACCGCTGCCCGGGACGCCCGCCGCGCACATGGACATGACCATCAGGATTCCGATGATGGTGAACATTTGCGAGAGCGTCAGTTCCACGCCGTAGACCTGCACCAAGAAAATCGTGGCCATCGAGAGGTAGATAGTGGCACCGTCGAGTTTGAACGAGTAGCCTGCCGGTATTTCCAGCCTCACGATGGGCTTGGAGCAACCCATACGTTCGAGTTTTTCAATGAGAGAAGGTAGCCCCGCCTCGGACGAAGATCTCACTGCAAACGGTTCCACTAACCACTAATCCATTTCTCTATGCGGAAAAAATTGGTCGTTCCTATCGATAGCTTCACCGAGAAATAGCACCAAAAGTGTTACGGTCCTGCTTTTCGGGGCCAGTTGTTTTGGATTTGTGTTGCCCTGATACAGCCTTGCACAAGAATCCACCCTTACGGTATTAGAAGATAGATTTAATATCGGAATTACGCCTAATAGTTGGTCTATATACTGCAGCGCAGACCTACCAGCCTTTGAAACTTGTTTGGCTTTGATCCATCTGGCTCCCAATATATATGATAGTGGTGCATGTAGGCCTATCCCAAGGGTCAACAATTCTGGTCTGCAAAGGCACTTTTGCTTTTTGAGCTGGCCCTACTTGTTGGACCCTGCTTTCGAAAGAGTTTTCATGGGGAACCCTGCCCACCGGCAGGGTTTCTTTTTGCTGCTGCCCTGAAAAGTAGGTCCAGAAAGTAGGTCCAGTTTCAAAAGAAGGTTTATCTTTATGAAACCAACTTACTGATACCTATGAACAAAGTCTTTGGGTACGCCCGGGTTTCCACCGCTGATCAGAGTACCGACACCCAGATAGAAGCCTTACAGAAGTACGGCTGCGACCGCATCTTTCAGGAGAAGATATCCGGCCTATCAGTTCAGCGCCCCGCCCTGGACGAAATGCTGTCCCTACTCCGCGAAGGTGATACCGTCGTAGTTTCACGCTTTACCCGCCTGGGCCGCAGCCGCGACCACCTGATCAACCTGATCGGAGATTTTGCCAGTAAGGGCATTATCTTCAAAGCTCTTGATCTGGGTATTGACTCCGCTACTCCGGCCGGTAAGTTAGTCATCGGGATATTTGCTGCCCTGGCTGAATATGATAGAGAGATGATCCTCGAAAAGACCCGTGCCGGCCAGCTGTTGGCCAAGGCCAAAGGCAAGCACATAGGTCGACCTTCCGGAGTAAACCAGGATAACTACCATAAAGTAAAAAAAGCCCTCGATAAAGGGCTTTCAGTGGCTGAGATAGTCAACCTGACCGGTATCAGTATTTCCAGTGTCAAACGGTACCGCAAGGAAATCAGTAGCAAGTAAGCATATAACCACTTCAACTATTTACTATCATAAACTAAAAAGACCCTTTTAATACATAATATCTACATAGTTCAGGAACACGCTCCTAACCAAAGATCCATGTAAAGTAAGTTGTTTTGAATAGAATGGATGCGCCGGAATTAGTACCAAGAAACACTAGGTCCACTGATTCTCCCTTTCTGATGTTACCCAACAGCTGGACAAACCAAGTACTTTAATGCTTCGCCTTGCGAAAAACATTCCCTCTTTACTTTCTACACTTGACATGGGTTAGACCCTCTCTGCGTTACTATTTAAATTCGCAGCAGCCAATCTACTGAGGCTCACCCAGCTGACTCATCGGATGATGCTGGCAGGTATGATCTGTAATTATGGTAAGTAATCCTGTAATAGGTATACAAATCCACAAACTGAATCCTCCGACCTTCGTTCCTAACATAAGTAGTTGATTTACAAGATCAAGTAGGAGCATGAAAATTCAATCAATAGTTATAGGAATGGCCCTGATCGGTGGACTAACCAGCCTTGGCCACGCCCAGACAACGGCTGATAGTACCCGCAGTGGGTTAGCTAAGCCCGCCGAGAAGAAGTATCAGGCCAAAGCGCCCAAAACACAGCCCTTTGGAACTGCCGCCTTTGGGCCCTCCAAACAGACCACCGTGCGCTGGCTGGGCTTCGCTGGCTTTTTGGTCAATAGCCGGGGGACAACACTAATGGTCGATCCGGTTCTGCAGGGGTTTGATATGCCGGTCATGATCGACATGCCTATTACCCCCAAAGCAGTTCCTCACTTGGATGCAGTACTGATCACGCACGCGGATAATGACCACTTCAGCGTATCGACTAATCAGGATCTGAAAAGGGTCACCAAAGCCTATCACTCGACAATCTATGTCGACTCATTAATGCAAAATCTGGGACTACCCGCCTTCGGTCATAACATTGGTGATATTTTCAAAGTTGGGCCTGTACAGGTCACACTTACCCCGGCAGATCATGCCTATCAAAATGCCTATCCGGGCATGAGTAAGCGACGTTTCAAGAATGAAGACGCCTGTGGCTTCTGGATCCAAACTCCCGACGGAAATATCTGGGCACCGGGCGATTCCCGCCTTACACCTGGCCACCTGACCATGCCCACACCGGATGCTATTTTCTTTGATTTTTCAGACAGTGAATGGCATTTCACCTTTGAAGGAGCGGTTAAAATCGCCAATGCCTATCCCAACACACCGCTGCTATTGTGCCACTGGGGCTCAGTGGATGCCCCAGATTTTACCCCCTTTAACGGTGATCCCAAGGAGTTAGCCAAAAGGGTAGTGAACCCGGCCCGGATTCACGTGCTGGCTCCGGGTGAGCCGTTTATCTTAAAACCGTTGAAAAAGAATAAGTAGATGGAAAAGATACGGAAGATTCAAAGCGTGACTCAGTTCAATGCCGAGCGGAATCAGCGGGTGCTGCATCCCCTGGTTAGTGTGCTGGATCAGTCTCAGTCAGCGCCCGTTCAGGCAGGTCGCTGGCTCTCGGAGCTCTACCTGGTCTTTCTTAAACAAGCCCGGTGTGCCCCACTAATCTACGGCCGTCAGCATTACGATTACGACGAAGGCACCATGTTATTTGTTGCGCCGGGACAGGTGTTTGGGGTGGAAGAAGCCGAAGGCGAACATGTGCAGCCGACCGGGTGGGCATTAGCCTTTCATCCGGATCTGATTCGGGGCACTCCCCTTGGTCAGCACATCAAAGACTATAGCTTTTTCGGCTATGAAGCCAACGAAGCCTTGCATCTTTCGGATCGGGAACAAGACCTGGTTGTAGACTGCCTGCGTAAGATTGGTGAGGAGTTGACCCATCCCATCGATAAGCACAGTAAGCAGTTACTCGTCAGCCATATTGAGCTGCTCCTGAAGTATTGCGGCCGGTTTTACGAGCGGCAGTTTATCACCCGCGACCACGTTCACAAAGATGTGTTAGTAAAATTTGAGACCTTATTAACAAACTACTTTGAGTCGGACAAGCCCCAGACTTTGGGACTTCCCACCGTAGGGTACTGTGCTGACGAGCTCCACCTGTCAGCTAATTATTTTGGGGACCTGGTCAAGAAGGAGACGGGCCTGTCCGCTCAGGAGTACATTCAGGCCCGGGTGATTGATCTGGCAAAAGAAAGACTATTTGATCTGAGCAAGTCGATCAGCGAAATTGCCTACGAGATGGGCTTCAAGTACCCACAGCATTTTACCCGGCTGTTTAAGCAACGGGTGGGTCAATCACCCAACCAATACCGGTTGAATTAGCCGTATGTCTCTACTTATCAGTTACGATAACCAAACCCATTTATGAAACACATGCTGTTGCCTCTGGCCCTGACTTTTCTCCTGTCAGCGCCGGTATTAGGACAGATCCCTAACAGTCCCTCCCCAAAAACACTGGTGGATACAAGCCGGGTCACGCCTGACCGGGTCACGCCTGACCGGGTTGGACGAGCCCAGGCCAAATACGAAGAATTGTTTGGACAGCCCATCACGGTCAGCCCAACCGATCCCGAACTGATGACCATTCTGCAACGGTTCATTTTCGGTGAAGTGTTTTACATCGGTGTCCTGGACGATAAAACGCGAGAGCTGATTACCATCACCGCGCTCACGACCAACCAAACCTTGCCCCAATTAACTCCGCATACCCATGCTGCCCTCAACGTCGGAGTTACCCCGATCCAAATCCGGGAGGTCGTCTATCAATGCGCTCCGTTTGTTGGCTATCCCAAAGTGCTCAACGCCCTAGAGGTAATAAACAAAGTCTTTGAAAGCCGGGGCATTAAGCTGCCTCTGGAGGCTATGGCAACCGTGCAGGAAGGTGATCGCTTGGAGCGGGGACGCCAGGAGCAGGCTCCCCTCTACGGAGATGCTATGCAGCAGTACATGAAAGTATTACCGGGGGAATTTGCCGAAGCCATTCCCCGAATGTTAACCCAGTCGGGTTTCGGTGATTTCTATACCCGCCGGGGGCTGGACCTGAAAACCCGGGAGCTGATGATTTTCTGCGGCCTGGCTACCTTAGGTGGTACCGAGCGCCAGATGGCCTCTCACGCCATTGGTAATCTTAAAGTAGGCAATAGCAAAGAAACGCTGCTGGCGGCGATGGTTCAGCTCTACCCGTACATTGGTTTTCCCCGAATATCTAACGCTATACATATCATCAAAGACGCCAAAATTGATTAAGCTATAATACTGCCATAGGGGCATTCGCTGTTTCTCAACCGGCCCTTCCATCATACTACGTTCAGGTTATCAAGTAAGTCTGCATCAGGGGTGCTATTCCAGCCGCAGCAGGACCCCGGCCGCCTCCAGCTGCTCCACGATCAACTCCGGGTCGCGGTCATCAATATACTCCCCATAGAAAAGCAGCATCTGTCTTTGTAGCGAGGACTTGTACATCTCCAGAGATAGTCCGGTGTAGTAGGGCGAGCTGTCTTTCAGCGCTTCCAGCACCTGGCAGGGCGAAGGGCCACTAACAATCTTTCCGGTCGTAGTCAGGTATTTCATCAGATACACGGGTTTAGTCGCTTTTCCATCAGCTACCGTGGATTACAATGTTATTAAAGGAAGCGCCGAGGTAAGCCAAACCACTACCTATAAGAGCGGATTTGACAAGTGGAATCAAAGGCCCTTATTTCTAAAAAGCTCCTGCCGTTTCATACAGAACTTTTCTAAATATCGGGTATGGGATGCTTTCAGTGGTTTACTAAAAATTTCTATGACACAATTGTAACTATGCGCCTTCAAAATGTCATTCGGATTAACCGAAGAGGAGAGCATACAGAAACACACCTGGGGGAACTTCTTTTCATAGAGTAACATATAGGCATCCAGAAACTCCCAGCCATTCATCAGGGGCATGTACACATCAAGTAGTACCAGCTCCGGAACCTGCCCGTCGGCCCCTTTGTCCAGGGCTTCAAAGAAGGCTAATCCCTCCCTTCCATTACTAACAGTATGAATATTTTCAGCAAAATGATTATCAAGCAGCGTGGTCTTAATTAAATCAATAGTCAAATCATCATCATCAATCAAAAGAACATTTTTAAACATTATTAAAGGTAACCCTTTATTAGCTGGTAATTACTATTTATTTGACAATCAATAATTTATACCCTTGACAGGCCGGAGAGGTACTTTGTTTTTAACATCTCAAGAGCCAATGACTGCCTGAGGTCACTACTCCGGACGCCGTCTTAGCTTCTTGCAGAGCACCGTAGCCGGTGTCCCCACAGACAATGACCTACTTTAACCACGTCTATTGGACCGTAGAGAAGCTTTTGACATTAATTATTGGCTCTATGGATAGTCGTGACAACTTATGAATAAAACAAAACAGGCACCATCATCATTATCGAAGACGACCCGGAGGACCAGCTGCTGCTGGAAGAAGTATTCAAAGTTCTGGGCTACCCTAACAAAAGGATGTATTTCACCGATGGATTATCGGCCCTGGACTATTTGTATACAACCCCGGACCGGCCTTATATTATTATCTCAGATATAAATCTACCCAAACTCAACGGCCTGGAACTAAGAAAGAAAATGCAGTCCGACGCCGAGCTGAGTCTGAGGTGCATTCCTTACATATACTTTACCACAGCGCAAAACCAGCAGGCTGTTATTGAGGCTTACAGTAGCTCGGCGCAGGGTTTCTTTGTAAAGCCTGCTTCATTTGCCGAAATCAAAGAAACCCTCCAGGTGATAATTGAGTATTGGAAAAAGTGTAAGGCTCCCAACAATTTTTTTCCCCAACCCTAGCCCCACCCGCCCCTGGGTCTATACTCCGATAGTACCCCCATCAGTTGTAGAGTTACATACACTACTAGCCCAAAACAAATAAGCTAAAATCAGCACGCGACAGGCCTTTTTGCTTAATTATCCTTATGGTTTATAAGACCGTTTAAATGATAATATCTTGGCCGGTTTGCTCATCAATCCCTGATCGACCTGACCCTTCTTTCTGCCATTATTTATATTGCCATGTAATTTAACTAAGTGTATTATATCCGCACTTGTTGAGTTTCATAAACAGTATGGCATACATAGGATACGCACGAGTCTCCACGATGGAGCAGAACTTGAACATGCAGCTGGATGCGCTGCAGAAAGAAGGATGTAGTAAAATCTTTAAGGATAAAGTATCCGGAGTGAAGGCGGGTAAGCCCAACCTCGAGAAGCTGATGGAGTATACCCGACCGGGGGATACTATTGTGGTTTGGAAGCTGGATGGCTCCGGCCACCCGGCGGTTGGGAAGAAGTACCATTCAACTCATTGAGCTGGTCGAAGAACTAAAGAAGAGAGGAGTAAATTTAAAATCACTCTCTGAGTCTATTGATACCAGCACTGCCACCGGTAACTTGTTCTTTCAGTTCATGTGTATCCTGGCTGAGCACGAGCGCAACATTATCAGAGAGCGTACTAGGGCTGGACTCGCATCAGCCCGAGCCAAGGGACGCACTGGACGACGGCCTAAGGGACTTAGTGAGCGCTATTAGAAGATTGCTCCGGAAGTGAGGGCGATTTATGAGCTAAATATACGTAGCACAGAAGCTATAAGAGAGATATTACAAATCAAAAGCCAACCTAATAGATAGATAAAGATTCAGCTTGCAAAATGTTCTTGCTTATATTTTGCTACTATTACTAAGAATACAAATCCTACAACAAGTAAAGTTACAAAAAGCCATTTGGCTTTATTGATACTTTCTTGATTTTTTCCATCTACACTATAAGCATCAACCTGTTCAAGGTTCCATGTAAAAGGATTTAATATAAAGTAAATAAAAATTAAAATTATACCTGATGCGCTATATGTATTAGGTATCTTTTGAAGGATATTTAAAGGTTTAAAGTACATTTCTAAAAGGGTTATCAATGGAAGTAGCCATATACCGATTAATAGACATAATGTGAGTTTTGCAAAGAAAAGATGTGATCTACTTCCTGAAAATCTCATTCGTATCTTATGATTGAGATATAGAGCAGCTAAAATGTTGTTAATAGAACTCATTGTACTTTGACTATATTTTATCTTGTTTAACATTGAGCATAACTTTCCATGCTCATCAAATACCATCTTGACGACGACCGGCTGCACCTTTCCTAAGGGGTTCGATGAGTATGAAGCTACTAAGGAAGTTGTGCTGGCTGTAGCTGCCTTTGGTCATTAGATAGCTATAAGCAAGGAGTGTGCCGTCTCTTTCATGTGGGGCTCTGATAAAAGGTAATTTTATCTAATGGTTGCTCATACAGGATATGCTATAACTGTGCATATAAGGTAAATGTACAAACCTCACATTAAGCTCTCATATATATTCTAATGGTCGTTTAATTTTAGGACAAGGTAAGCCCTCAGTTCCAGGAATTATTTGGTAATTTCTTTTTAGTTTGGCCGCTACAAAGGTGCAACCATCCTCAGCATTTGCTAACTCCCTAACACGCTCTTTATTTAATTCTATAGAGTTTATTAAGATCTAAGTACTTTACTTATATCTTTTAGATTCTTGGGTTATTAAGGCTTCCAAATCTTCTAAGTTTATCTTTAACGAGTTTGATGTTATTGTAATAGGAGAGCCATAAATTTTGCAAGTCATTTCTGCGGCTCGCTTTAAAATAGAATTATTAGTTCTTTGTATATATTTTTGAGGATTATTGGTATGCAATATTAAAAACTTTGCCGACATGACCTGCTTTTTCTCGGTAGTGGTAAATATTAAGGTGATTTGGATTTGTTGTAGTAGTTGATAAAGTTGAGGATTCGCCCAAAGTGACTGTCATCTGTTTTGGCAAAAGCTAATGTTTTTCTGGTTAGATGAGGCTGTCGCTGCCTGAGCGTATTGTTGAAGCGCTCTATATGAGCGGTACCACCAGCCTTTTGATAATGCCTGTCTGGCGGGATAACAGCTTCATAGACTGTATATAGGTCAGTGTAGAAGACAGCGTTCTGCTGATAGAAACTATCTATACTTTCCCACAGAAACTTACCGCAGTACTCGCTTCGATCGCCCGTAGCCAAGCCAACAATCTGCCTGCTTTCACGCTCTATGGCTAGCCAGATCCAGGTTTTAGTCTGTTTGCTGCCAACGAATGAAAACATTTCATCCACTTCAATAACAGGCCTGATCGTTGAAGTATCTACTTGTACAGCAAGTGAATCGTCTACTTTTTTTTAGCTAATTTTATAATTGTAGGACGACTTACGCCTGTCACACGCTGGATGCCGCGTAAGGACGTCCGTTCAAGCAAGAGCTTTTCCACCTGCTCGTATCGCTCAGCTCGCTGCTGAGCCACATTGCTGATGGTGCCATACTTATTGCAGTCTTTGCAATGGTATTTTGGCTTGCCAGATGTAGAATGACCGTTCTTCCGTAAGTTTAAACTGCCGCAGCGTTGGCACCTATGATTTGTAGTTTCGCTGATCATGAGGCAAATATAAGAAATCACCCCTTAATTTACCACTACCTTTTTCTCTACCTTAGTAATATCCTTCCACTCAATCAAACCAACACTCGTAGCATTAGAATTATCTGTTATCCCAAACTCATCAATAATCAAGCCTGGCTTATTGTCAAGTAATTTCCAGAGTATAAAGATTACACCAACTCCACAAAAGACCACTCCTGCAAAACCTGATATCCTAATAAGTTTAGAGCTTCTAAAAAAAGGTGAAACAAAATCTTCTGGTTTTACAGCTCCTAAATATCCAATTATTACAAATACTACACCTGCGATAAGAAGCAGTACTAGTTTCTTTCTACTCAATAGAATTATGATTCTATCATTCATAATCAATAATATGAAATTACCTTCCATTATATAAGTTTTCAACACTTGGCCTGCGCCTGAGCTCCAATCACTACCAAAATTCCTTCCATATAATCACTGATTATCAAGTGGTGCAGGCCGTAGCTACCGTCGCTCATTCGATAGTTATAAGCAAGGTGTGTGCCGTACCTGTGAATGTGGGGCTATATAAGGATGAAATTTTATCTAATGGTAGTTTAGCAATGTATAAGTAACTAATTTCAGTATCTGAGGAGCAACCTGATCATCAACAAGCTCCTGTATATATTTTAAGGGTCATTTTAGATTAGGAAGTGCTACTCATCGGGGTGGTGGTAAGCCGGAAGTCCTGCTGGTAGTTCTTTCCAACCTAACCTTGGGATAGTCACCAACGTATCCGGTACATCCAGATCCCAGAGTATCTTATGTTTTCTATAATCCTCACACCATACCTGAATCCAGTACCGTCGCCTCATTAGTTCTTCCTTATCTCTTTCCCACCATGAGCCTCCTGTGTTGTATATGTTAGCAGGATCATCCATAGTAAACCTTTTCCCATTAATATTATAGGTGTACTCTAATCTAAATTTACCTCTTAATCTAAATGTCCTTGTAGGTTTTGCTACTGTATATATGGAACACTGCTCTAGTTTCTCCTGCAGCCTATACTTGTCATATGCATAAAACACCATGAATGATGCAACAAGAATGAAAAATATTGCAAGTTTAATATTTTTTTCTTCTGCCATTATTTATGTTGTTCTGAATAAACAGGTGTTTTGGCCTTATCTATTATTGTCGATGATCTGTGTAAACACACCAAATCTCGTTTTATGAGCAATGGGAGTCTCTTCATTACTATGTGTTAATACCAATCTTCTGAAGTTACCTTATAAACTAAACTGTGTATTAAAATGGTGGTTTTGCCGCACCAAGTCTTGCAGGTCATGTATAAGCACATCACCTACTACCTTTCCGCTGTGTTCAGATGATATTAGGGGCTATTTCTCGAATTCTAACTTTTTAGTATTATAGATTCTCTTTTTCATATTCTTTTCTGTATAAAAAGTAAGCTCAACTCTTTCATTATCAATAAAGACAGCCCCTTTTCTCCAGTACAACGATGAAGTTGACTTACCATAATCATTCAGAGGAAATGGACTGATTTCTTCAAGTTTGTAGGTGCTCTTTGCATCACCTTTTTGATTATAGATAGCAAATACATTCACACCATATCCAATCGAATACCAGTTATCAAAAGTGGCAACCGACGAACCATCATTCGCAATTATTGCATGAACAGGGCAAGGATTATTCAGCATACTTCGCTTCCATATCAATACGCTTTCTGCTCCACTTACATCATACAGCTCTCCGGTACAAGGAGTTAGAACCGTGTCCTGCGCTGAGATATTGCGCAAGAATTTATCCTTTTTACGTAACATCTTTTTCGTTTGTGGATGTCTGTTACTTTTAAAGTATTCCCATCGATAATACTTCTCAGGAACGATTTGAGGCGTGATGATTAATTTATATTTTAGATTGTCAGAGTAATACACCTTTATTTTTGGTGGTTGCCAAATATCAGCCCTAGCTTTAATGGAGCCAATAATACCCCAGAGTAAAATAAAGTAATGTAGATATCTATAAGACAGATACTTATTAATCATATTTATATTGTCTAACTTCTTTGAAGGAAATATATGCTAGCTAATATTTCTTTTGATTGAATGTATGTATAGCCTAGATCATTCGCCTCGACCATTGTAGGTCAAATCGTCCCTTATGTACTTTAAGGGTCCTTTTACAAGTATATTTTACACAGTTAAAGCTCATATTTTATTTTGACTTCTGTTGCAGTATTCACATTTTCTTCTTTTTCATACCGGGTCGAAAGCTCTATAAAATAAATAGTCTTGTCTGCGGCATCCCTCTCATAGGAATAAATCCTTTCATACTCAAACTTTGAAGTATCAGGATTAGCAGTTTGAAAGTACCCATCACCAGAGAGAAGAAACACCTTACCATCTTCTCTAAATTTCAAATAGCCTGAGAAGCCATCATTTATACCTGAGTACTCGGCCCATATCCTTGTGGCACTTCCATCTATATCCTGGTAGTAAAAGGTGGTTTTTCCACACTCATCAACTCTTTTGATTTTGGTACCTTTATACCCATAGGTTGTTTCTGTATCAATATCACAACATGAGCCTATTATTATAGATAACACGCACATTAGGCACTTACTGGTAGTAGTCATTTAATATGAACAATTTGATCAGAATCTTGTATATCCACCTATAGAATTTAGATAAAGCCACGATGTTTTTAAGACTAATATATCTTCTCCTAAGTCATCTGTAACGATTAACATTTTGCGATCTTCTGTCTGATTAACCATTATGTTAGCAGAGTTATAGTTATAGGTTCCTAAATTGAACTTTTCAATTTCAGCTTGTACTAGGTCTATAATTACTTGTACCGCATTTACATTCCTGTATGCCCATTTATCTGGCATAGGCTCTGGCAGTTCATATAAGTCAAACCTCAAACTAACAATTAAGTCTTTTCCAGTTAATACTTTAACTTCATGAAGTAAAACATTTATAAAACTCGGTATATTGTCACGATACAATGCGAAAAGCGGCGCGCTTCTTTCAAGGTGAGAAAGCCACATAGTTATTTAAATAAAGGGTGGTAATTAAGGGTTAAACAAGCTATGGTTTTGGTGCTCAAACCACCACGGGGTGCCTCGCTTGCTAATGAGTCTGTTTACCCTCATTTCCATCTCTCCGGCGACCCGGTTGAGTTTTAAGCAAATAAGCCAGGGTAGGTAGAGAAAAGCAGTGTTTTGTAGCAGACGCATTGTTGTATAATCTGAATTACGCTAATTGACTTTTTCACAAGCAAACATAAGAAGAGCGAGTTCTAATTTTGTGGACTACTACTATTTTTTGATAAAATCAATTTGCTCAATTCCTCTGTTTAAACCCTTCCAAATCATAGGCCCTGATGTAGTTTCCAAAGAGAAATTCTCTGAGATGAGTCCAATTTGCTCAAGATATTTCTCTTCCTTCTCTATAATATGAGATGTACCTGGAGGGTAGTTGTATTCAATAAGAAAATAACCTTTAGATCCTTCTCCTTTCTGATTATAAAGCCAAGAACCGGCTATCAAATCAAGTTTAATTGGATACTTCTTGGTCCCATATTGAATGTTTCCCTCATACCGGCTACTCCCAGGATCAGGTTGACCAGAAGCCAGTGTTAAAGTAAGCGTAGCGAAATTGGTAAGAATCGTGTCATTTTTTAGCTTAAGCTCTGCGTGATACGTGCTATTCTGACGTTTGATCTGGATTTTCCTCATGTTCCACGTACCAGTTATATGGGGTACCAACTCTTTGAGAAACTCTATTCTAGCCTGCTCGTAATCTACTTTCGGAGCAATGCTTCTATCTACCGAACACTGGCTGAAGAGTAGGATTCCAATTAGCGCTACTGACAGTTTACTTTTCATATGATTAATTCTTTGTCAAAAGGTATGGCTACGCTATGGTAGAAAGCCTGGTTCCGCTGAGCTAAGGGCAATGGCCATTTGCAGCTCCAAGGTACCCTGTTCAGCGAATAGCTGTCAATACTGTAAATCCGGTATATTAGTGTCTCATCCTGATAAAAGTCCACAGAACTAGGTTCCTATGTGCGAAAAGGGTCGTTTTACCTTTGGATTACACACACTTAGGGTCTATCGGCTAGTTGGGTGAGGAGTAGGCCAGTGTCGCCGCTTTCGACTCTGGGAGCATTGGCATAAGTGACCTTTCCGGTTTTGTCGAATATCATGTACCGGGGAATTTCGTTCAGCTTTTGTTTCCTAAGAAATTCAGAAGCTTTAGGATTTACCACCAGGTAGTTTTCAGGGTATTTATCCAGTTTCTCCTGGGTGCTGGCCGTTAGCCACGGTTTAGGACTTGAATCAATAGATAGATACACAAAGACAACCTGTTTGTTTTTAAGCCCCTCCCGCAAACCGGCTGATGCCGGCATTGCTGCTCGACAGGGAGCACACCAGCTGGCCCAGAAGTCCACATAGATAACTTTGCCCGCGTGACGTTTCTTAATTTCATCCAGCGTGAGTTTATTTCCCTTGGTGTCGGCTAGTACTACCGACCCAGTTTCATTCCGACTACTGTCTAGATCAAGGGCAAACTCTTCCCGTAGGGAATGGGTCAGGGAGGTATCCTTTACCAGAGTCTCGTATTGTTGGAAGTAAGCCAGGAAGTCCTCGTGGGGGTAGTAATGTCGGATACGTCTTACTTCGCGGGCTAACAAGAAGGCGCGATCCTGCTCACTGAACAGTGGTGAGGTACTTAGCTGCGCAAATACTTCCTTACGATCCCGGTTAGAGCCATCCATTATTTCTTTGTACGAAGCTCGATTAACGATGTACTTCTCGGCAACTGCCTCAATGAACTGACGGTGGTAGGGCTCGGGATAGCCATAGGGATTGACCTGGTATTTTTGCAATCGTGCTCCCACCTGCGGCTCAGGTACCTTATCAGTTTCCATATCCAGGAGATGGCGCAGGTGCTGCACCTTGTTCTTGTGGTACTGATAGGGCATATCTGCTAGCTGGTCCAGCGCGCGGAGCGAATCCAGCAGCCGGTCTTCCTTCTGCAGATACTCACTAGCATCCAGGTACATAGCTTTTTTGAGTGGATGTAATATCCTTTCATTCCTTTCCATTTTTTGTTGCTGGCTAAGCCCTTCACTTGCTGCCATCATTGTCTTACTGGTTAAAACTCCCGTAGCTAAAAAATTTATTGCGCCTAAATACCTCCCTAAAGATGAGTACTGCCCACATTGGAAATGGTCACGCACCAGCTGTTCAATACCGTGGTCGAATGGACGGGTGGTGCGGTTCAGGATGGTGAGGTGTGGGCGTCCCTGGCGGTATTCAATCTGAACAGAGTCCCCCTTCTGAAGCAGGTACTCGTTGTAGTCCAGGTAGTTGGTTAGGTGGCGCAGGACCAGGAACTTTTCTTTAATAGGTAGGACGATGGGCTCGGGTAGAAGGCCGGGCTTGATTTCAATTTGTTCCTGTTCGTTTCCCCAGTACAGGGAAATGAGCCGGTCATTGCGCAGCCACATCTTTTCGGTGTGGTAGTAGTAATTATCAATGTCAGGTTTATTCTTAAACAGCACCACGATGGTGTCAGGTGTGCTGTCTTTTGTTTCGCTCGCCTCTGTTTTGCTCGCTTCACTACTAGCCTGCTCTGTTGTGCAGGAGGTACAATATAAGAGCGGAAGAACAACGAGTAGAGTAAGAACTGTTCTCATAAGAAATGGTAGTTTTAACGTGTAAATATTGCTTCGGATCAGGCTATCAGACCAGGATATGAACTCTCATTTTATAATTCACATCTCCAGCTCTTATGTAAAATAAGTCAGCAGATATCTTAAAGAGTAGAGGCAAGCGAAGGATAACTAAAATTTAAGTTATACAATTCTGCTTTAAGTGCCTTAATTAGGAATACACGGTTTGAAAAAATTTATCCAACGGTCATCTGCCAGTAGTTACGCCCCATTAGGGAAGATTGTAGATGAGAATGAAATACCTTTAGAAGGGGGGCGTATTTATTTGGCTGGATTAGAAAGGAAGGGACTTACAGCTATACCTACCTTTAATGTAAGGACAATGTCTGACAAAGATGGCAATTACACCTTATCTTGTATCAGCAGGCACACATCGAGTACAGGCGATGGCAGAAGGGCTCTATTTGATCAATTATGGAAGGGAGGGGCAATATGAAATAGCTGGTGCACCTAACAAAATACATAGTGAGAACTATGGACTACTATAATAAACTTTCAGATGATAGAGCTGTAAAATCTGAAAAAGAGCAGGTGTATTGATGTGTAGATAAAATTAGTTCTATACTTCGCGCGTTGCCCCTTTGGGCTCTCAGCCACATTCCCCGGTAGGTTTACTTCCATACTGTATAAACTAGGGGTTATATATTTGTCAACAGGCACGGCTACGATTTTGTAGAAAGCCTGGTTCCGCTGAGTTAAGGGCAATGGCCGTTTACGGCTCCAAGGTGCCATATCGTACTACTACCTGTCAATACCATAAATCCGGTATATTAGTGTTCCATCCTGATGAAAATCTACAGTCTTTGATACCTCTACTAGGTCCTACTTCCGATAAATCCATTTTATATATATCAAATATTGACTTTACTGTTATCAAGCTATTTCAGGTACTTACACTAGTTCCACTCTTACATTACGATATCTTCATTGCTCAGTATTCGATCTTTTTCCAACATCCTCATTTGCTCCTCCTTACGGGTTAGTGCCCCTGTCGATTCGAGTTTATAATATTCATACTTGATGTAGTACTTACCCATAAAGTTTTAGCCATACAGACAATTGTTACCGTATTAGTAACGTGGATCATTCGCAGGACAAGGCACTGTTTTTCTCCCAACCTTTCTCCCAACTTGTCTCCCAACCTTCATGTATTACTCTGAATTATTACGGTAACAATTCCTTCTGTCTTGACTACAGGCACTGGCATGCAACTTACTACCATAGCCTAGTGTTGATGGAAACATCTGCCCAACCTGCTCCATCCTATGGATGGATGCGTTTAAATAACTATTGATAAGTGGCCTGTGGCTTTTACCTTGATGCTACATATGCTAGCTTCATGGTACTTACCAATCCACCAGTATTGATACCCTTAACTCAATCTTCAAACCTTACTCCTACTACCTTCTTCCTTCCTCATCTACCGCAATAGTCGCTGTAAGTAATGACATTAATGATGGTCAACTCGACAAAATGTCTAGTCCCATTTACCCTTGACCCTAAATTATAAATAGTTTACATAATTTGTAAACTATTTATAATTTAGGTAAATTCGTGAAACATCTGAAACATGTATCTGCTCTACATAGGTGTAAATCCACCGGCATATGTCAAGGCTGTTATTGAACCTCTTACTAGTAGCGACCTTAGTAAGCTAACACCAAGAGATTTTTATTTTAACTGGAAAGACTTTGAAGATACTGACCTGTGGAAACTGCGTCTGCAAGACAGTAACGAGATATTGGCAGCTATGTCACTAACAGGCTTTCCCTCAGAGAGCCGCATAGAGATCAATCTGATTGCCAGCCGACGTAACAACGTTGGACCTGAAAAACAGTACGATCGTGTGGCAGGTTGTCTGATCGGCTGGGCGTGTCGTTTAGCAGTAGGGAAGTATGGGGTTGATGCGTGTGTGTCTCTAACCCCTAAAACCCAGTTAATCAACTATTATAAAAATAAGTATAGTATGCTTAGTGCCGGTACGCAGCTTTATGTAGATGGCCCTACCCTTTATCAGCTTATTCAAACATATATTGACCATGAACCTGGAGAAGATAACCCCTGAAGAACTAGTTGATGGCTTTATGGTACCGGCTCACCTGACGGATGAGCAGCGCCGTACAGCCAATCTACAACTAGCTAACGTTCGTCAGAAAAGAATGGCTGAACGTTCACAACAAGAGAAACTGTATGGTCAACTCTTACAGTTGAAGATCCAGATGGAGGACTACATCAGGCAGGACACCTATGATCCAAAGAAGAGCTTTTCCCATTTCCTAAACTCCTACATTGAGCTTTTACAGAAAAAGAAAAATGAAGTAGCTTCTGAGCTTGCTATTCATAAGACCAAGCTTAGCCAGTTACTTTCTGGTCATCGCGAACCATCGGAGGAAATATTCATTCGGTTAGAACTTCACTCCAACAGGTTTATACCTGCTCACCACTGGTTTCGCCTTTCCGTGAAAAAGCAGGAGCATGCCCTAATGACCAACAGCTCCTTGAGGAACAGGGAGAGAGCACACGTAAAAGCAGGTATAGAGCTAGCATTATAGCTAACCAGGGAAGGAAGAGCCTATCCCCCACCTTTCTCTTAACCAGGACTCAGGAAGTTACTGCCTTTCAAAAGAATGGCTGGAGAAACAATTAACGTAGTCTCCGCCGTTTAACTTCCTGAACCTGCCTGATGACGGATTGCTGTTGCTCCCGGCTCTTCTGCACTTCCATTTGCTCTTGAGCCTGCTGCAGGCGTTCCTGCTCCTTTTTCTGAGCCTCTGCCCGCAGGATCTCCAACCGCTGCGCTACGCGCTCCTGCTGCGTGCCATGCTGCTGTATCCTACTATACTCAAAGCGCTCGATCAGCGGCCGCTCGTAGTGGAACTGCCGGTCAAACTGCTCTTCGCTCATCTGGATGAAGGCACTGCGGTCAAAGCCTCCTTTGACGGCTCCCTTCTCCGTAGCCCGATGATTGGTGGCCGGGCTCAGCTTCAGGGGGTGCTTCCGCAGGAGCCCTCCCCCCTGCTGCTGCGCCTTAAAGCCCTGTAGATTCTCCGTCCGGCTTACGATCACGTGTACGTGCGTCTGCGCCCCCGGCTTTTTCTTTCCCTTTTGTTCTTCTCCCAGCTGTACCGCCCGGTCCTGGCTACTATGGCTGCGCTCCCTTTCGATCTTGCCGAACCACACCAGATCCTTTCCCGCTATGCCCTTACCAAAGTTGTGGGCATAGTGGTTCATTACCTGCCGGACATACTCCCGGAGCCTGACCGGATCCTCTTCTATGTGCCTTAGCTCTGATTGGCTGGGGCTGATGATCACCTGGTAGAACTTCTCCTCCTGCCGTCCCAGATTCCGCTTGTTCTGGTCAATGGCCGGCGTCACCAGAAGGGCAGGTAACCCCTGCTGCTCCTGGCTAAACCACTGCCCCCTCTCCTGCTTCTCGAGATAGTTGACCAGTCCTTCGCAACTGCCCGCACTTCCCCCGCTTATCTTGACTACCATGCGGGCCTAGTTCTTTTTAGGTGAGTTGGGATCAGCAGGTGGCACCGGTGGCTTCGGCGGGCCGGCTAAACCCGCCTTAAAGCGGTCGCTCAGCAGGTCAGGCCGGATCGAGTTGCCAATTGCGCGCAGGTGGGCCTGCCCGATCTTTCGGGGCAGGTCTTCCTGCATCAGCGTGATCAGCACCTTGACATCATCCGACAGTGGGCGCAGGATCTTCTTTTCCTGCTCGCGGATAAAGCCGATCAGCCGCTTGTCGAGGGCTTTGATGGCATCGGTAGGATTGACCGCCTGGGGATCACGTGGATCGGCCTGGGTCACTTTGAAATACCGGATCATGGCACCAAACAGGTCTTTGTTGGTCATACCGTAGGATTTAGCCAGGCGCTTGAACTCTTCGTACAGCTCAGGATCCACATCTACACTTTTCAGTGATCTACTCATAATACGTACAGAAACAAAAACGGAAATCTACCTCTGTAAATCAGCCTGTTAGCAGGCGAATACGGACACCTTCCGTTTCACTAAGTTAGTGATATAAAATTAAGTGGTTGATAAACAGCCTTTTCAGCCCCGCAGGGCGAGCCTCAGAACAGTCTGACCGCAGGGAATACTGTTCCGGCTCGCTTCTTATGAAAACGTAAAAAATGCCAGGAGGTCAAAGAGAAAAGAAAAGATGGAGCAAGTAGATCAAATTCAGCCTTTTACCCTCTGCTCTCCTATCAACTCCCTGAGTGTCAGGTCTGAAAACCTGCGGGCAAAGATACAAAGGAAAGCGATGTGAAGGTTGTAGAGAAACAAGTTTATCTACTTCTTAACCAGATACTTAGAAGTGTGTTAGTTTGTGTTACTGGCGTGTTAGCAACGTGTTACTTTGTGTTACTAGCATGTTACTTTGTGTTACTGGCGTGTTACTTTGTGTTACTGGCGTGTTACTTTGTGTTAGCAACGTGTTAGTTTTCCAGGTAAGGAGCTTCAAATTTACAGAAGGGCTAATAAGTACAACTAGGAGATAAAATAAGCTGCATGCAAAGCCGAGCATTACGCTGAAATAGTTTTCACTTGTTCATCCATTTTTATGGCGGCAACCAGACAAGTGGTTGAATGCTGAATGACAGTTATCAACAGTAATCATCAAATTGAATCATAGCTCGCACACAGCTGTTATTCGTAGTTTGCCCTACTATGTCTTTATGATTATTTTTCAATTCTTACCTTCTTTAGGACTTTTCCTTTACGATCAATTGCCTGCATCAGGAGCATATTTTCCGTAAGTGCAAAAGTCATAAAGCCCTGTATGGGTGCAAAGAAATCGTGCGGCCCCCTTGGCTTTAAACTTTCATTTGCTTCTGATCCTGCGCCGGAAATAAAATGATGAGTTACTTTGTTTTTCGGGTGGTAATACTGCAGGTGGTGCTCATGGCCGCTCAGGTATACATCTACTTTATACTGTTCAAAAATTGGTTCCAGGGAGTGACGGACGTGTGGCTCCTGTAAAGCTCTGTTTCCAGCGGTGTACATCGGGTGGTGCCCTACTACTATTCTCCATTTCACTGTAGGGTCTTTATCCGCTAATACCTGCTCCAGCCATTGCTTCTGATCGGTGCTGTCCTGCTGCACCAGTTCCTCGCCATATGAACTATGGTAGGCAGCTTTGTCAAGTGTATTAGTATCCAGATATATAAAGACTGCTATTGCATTTTTTCCAACGCTTCGCTTGAAGGTATAATAACGGGCAGGCATGTTCCAGCGCTGACTGATGTTGGTATAATCTATCTGGGCCTGCGCATTGCCGGCATAGTCGTGGTTGCCCAGCACCGCATACCAATCACGGTGCAGCGGGTACTGATAGAATACATTTTCGAACGACAAACGCCAAAGCGGATCGTGTACACTCGCCACCCCGTGCGGGTAAATGTTATCGCCGGTAGATATAATGAAACTGGCGTTTGTGCCTGTTACGGCTTTAGCTAGTTGTTCTGCTATGTCCCTCTGAAAGTACTCCCCGCCCCTACCAAAGTCTCCTATAGCGGCAAACTCCAGCGCACCATCAACTGACTCAAGCTTCTTAATATAGCCGCCGCGATACCCCTTGGCATATTCGGCCTCATAATCTTTGGTTTGTGCCTGCGCCTGTGGGCTATAAGTGGCATAAAATACAAAGGCAAAGCAAAGACGCTTGAATAAAATGTATACCATATTCGATAATTAACAATCAATAACCTGTCAGCCGAAATTAAAAGTTTGTCTCGAAAATGAAAAAGATAGGGTTCGACAAGCCTATTGTGTTTTCACTTAGTTTTATAGAGTTGGGTATCTATGGATAGTCCGTCGGCAGACCCGCAAGCAGTGACTCTACTATGATATTCTTGAACATGGAATGTACTATAAATAAAAAACTATGTTAAAATTATGCCGCGATAGAAGTAAGATATTAGCTCACTCCCCAGCTTTATATATAACAGTGTACTAATGAATAATGACTGGCAGAGTAGTCTTTGCCAGTCATTAAGTAAGGTCTCAAATACTACTTCTTCAGGAAAGGATTCAATCTAAAATACTGGTTTCCTTCGAAGCTTACCTCATAATCAGAAACAAAATGAGTACTTTTCTGATAGTAGTCTGTCGTGATTATCTGAGCGCCTGATTTAAGGGCCGCTTCATACTGGCTTCTGTCATTCGTTCGAGCCTGGGTTGTATTGGCATCTGCCCGAGTACGTACAATGTACCCTTTCTTCACCAATTTCTGTATTCTGTCTGCTTCTTTTACAGGATCATTCATAATGAGGATAGCTGCTTCTGGCGTACCGGGTTCGGCATTTGCAAATAGCACACGTCCTTTCAAAGATGGATGATCCTGGATGTAGGTAGCCCTCTTTTCATCCTTCTCATCAAGCACAAAGATGAACTTGCCCTTTGCCTCTTGTAACGAAGGCCAGTTACCCTGAAGCACAGCTTCTTCCAGAGTGCTATACTTTCCTCTTACCTGATCTGGCGTTATCAGTTTATCCTTTCCCAGCTTATCCAGTATTACGCGGTCAAGTTGATCCAGTACAGCAGAGGTAAATTTCTCCGGTACTGTAAAGCCCTCTCTTTTAATGGCCTGATCCTTAGCATTCATGGTGATGAAGACGGGCTGATGGCCGGGGTTTTGATCTGACCACTGCTTCAGGTCCTGCAGGCAGTTCTCCAGCGTCAGGTAATGGCTCCTGAAATCAATTTCCTGGATATGGAATATTTTAAAGCCAGGCTTCATCATCTGCTTTTCCGGGTCATATGCCTTGGCCTGGTTATTCACCCAGTCCAACCCTTTTGGGTGCGCATACTTCCCTCCTTCAGCATCTGCATAAATATCAATTTCCAGATTTCCTAAACCCATATTCAGCTGCTCAATAATGCTGATGTGGCTATAGTCTATGCCATTTGCCATATCTCCACTGGTTTGCTTCAGCATCTGAAATAGGGCGGGATCAATAGCTTGCTTATAACTGTTATGAGACCCTATTACCTGTATATGGTTAAGTGGGATGTGCGCTGCTTCTTTCACAACTTTACCCGCTATATCTTCTTTTTTGGTACTGGTTCCTTGAGCCGCAACAGCACCAGACAATAAGATACCGGATAATATGATGGCAATTCCTTTCATTGTTGTAGCCTTAGTAACCTTGGTTTTGCACTAAAAATCCTTCTTCGCTAGAAGCTCCGTCAATGGCACGTTGTGGAATCGGAAACAATCTTTTGTGGACATTGCTATCGGTTTTCCCCGTCCAGTTGTTTTCATATTTTCCAAACCGTATCTGATAGTTTCTTCTAAACCCTTCCCAGTACAGCTCGAATCCAGATTCACGGAACAATATATCAAGGTCAATCGAATTCAAAGCATCAGGAGTCTGATCAGGCCGTGCATTTCTAGATGTTCTTAACGTATTTATATCGGCCAGAGCCCCGGCATTGTCGCCATTTCTCAACTTAGCCTCGGCACGCATTAAATAGATTTCTCCTAAACGGATCAAAACTAAATCAACACTACTGTAGCTGCAACAATTAGGAGCGGTGTGGCTAAACTGATATTTTGAAAACCGGTAACCTGTATTGTGTAAACTACCCGGACCGGTAAAATCAACATTACGAGTATGGTTAACGTAGGTTAAATTGGCACCACTAGTTCTTTTATTGATGATAGGATATATTCTTACTTTACCGTCGTCGCACGTCAGTATATTTCCTCCTCCATCTTTTCTTGGGCCCCAAATGACACCGCGAAGTATTCCCCTGTCGATTTCAAACTTAGTGGCATCCACACAGTAATAATGCTCTGAATCATTCAATGGACTTACCTGGCTAAGATCCTTGAGTGTACTAGGTATGACCGTATTTTCTTTATAGAAACGGGCATCGGCAGCGGCAGGATCCACATTTCCGTAAGCATCTACCCAGGTCTGGTAAAAATCAGGCGTAACTGCCGCCGCATCCGTTCCGCGTGTGTTGGGATACTCCGGTCTTGGAACCTGATCACCGGATATCGACCAATAGGCCCAACGTTGATGGTCGGTTTCAAGTACTCCCCTTTGGTCGAGTGCGAATATGAGTTCTGGATTAGTATGGTTATCATCACTGAACAAATCAAAATATTCAGGGGCTAATGAGTACGGACCGGCAATGATATCACTGGTATACTTTATAACCTTATCCATATCCTCCTTTTTGAATACTGGCTTACCATACGGATCACGATATACGGCAGCATTTAAATACAACCGTGCCAGCAACGCATTCACCGCATGTTTCCCTATTCTACCAGGGCCATTATTGTTTTTTATGACATTCACAACCGACAGAAGTTCACTCTCTACATAATCAATGGCTTCTTGTCCACGTAGAATTTCTGATTTTTGGTTGGCCTGCTCTTTCCTGAAAACAAGGCCCCAGTTATCAAGTGCCAACAGATTGAGATAGGCTTTCATGGCCACCATTTCGTAATAACCATCCTGGGCTTTTTGATTACCAGTTTCAGCTTCCAGCTTCAATCTTTCCGCAGCGATTACCGCTCTCGATAAGGTTAAGGTAATTTGTGTCCAGGTATCCCCAACCAGGCTATTGCTGGGAGTCATGAGATGCTGGTGAACCGCAATGAACTTGCCACCATCAAACCAGTCAGTACCCCCACGGTAAGGAAGGATAGCTTCATCGGAAGCAATCTCCTGAAGTCCAAAATTATTTGTGTGCAGCCATACACCATACCGGAGAAGACCATATACGGGAGCTATGGACCCACTCACCGTTTCGGCCTGGCCGGTTCCTGTCAGTGACTCATCAAAGACTTCCTCACTTAGATCGGAACAACCAAAAAAGGTGAACAACAATGCAATTATCGGTAGGCTTCTATTAAATTTTATGTTTTTCATGATGTCTAGTATTTCACAGTGCCATTAAAAAATGGTTTCTTTCTTTTTTAGAAGGTTAGATTAAGGCCGAGCAGGAACGTTCTTGCCCTTGGATAGGTAAATCGGTCAATGCCAAAAGTTTGGATTCCTCCTGAGGCAGTTCCCGTATTGATTTCAGGATCGAATCCTGAATAATCAGTTATGACAAACAGGTTTTGACCAGTCAGCGTAAGGCTGATGCGCTGAAAGGCATTACCCAGTCTGCTCCCGGTCAAGTTCCAGTTATAGGCCAGAGTTGCGTTGTTCAACCTTAGGAAAGAGCCATTCTCCAGGTATCGGGTCGATACCGTATTGGCATTACTCAATGCTTCATTGGGGTACTGAACGGCAAAGTCGGTTGAGTTGTTGGACTTAGCCAGCTGTGCCTTACTGTACAGGGTCATAGTCGTGTGATTGTAGACCTTGTTTCCTGCCACTCCATTGAAGTTTAGACCCAGATCAAAAGACTTATACTTGAAATTGAGGTAATAACCATAGATTAGTTTGGGGATTGCGCTGCCTACAACAAGACGGTCATTGTCCAGTATTGCACCATCTCCGTTAGTGTCCCTGAATATGTTCTGTCCGTTCTCAGCGTTGATACCATCAAACTGGTACATGTAGAAGGCACCGATTGGCTCATTGTTGATGTAGCCATTAATGGTCGCGCCCGTCTGGCCAGAACCCTGAGCTGCCCCTGTTGTCAGGATCGCGTAGGGTGAATCCTTAACCTGATTCCAGATATAGGTGATATTACCTCCCACATTATAAGAGAAGTTTCTCTGCGGGGCACTACGGTAATCCAGGGTCAGTTCAACACCGTTGTTCTGGATGATCATGTTTGGAATGTTGTTCCAATAGGTAGAGGTAGGCTGAACAGGATCGTTAGGAACAACCTCCAGAAGTATATTGGAAGACTTTTTATTGAAATAATCTAAGGTACCGGTCAAACGGTTGTTAATCAATGCAAAATCAACTCCTACATCTACCTGGGTGGAAACCTCCCATTGTAGATCCGGGTTTGCCAACCTAGTAAATATAATCCCGTAGGGATAACCCTGTAGTGTGGTGGCATCGGTATCAATGGGATACGTACTGATACTACCGGAACCTGTCTGTAATCTCTGCTCTAAATAACTGGCTTTTGTGATTTTGGAAGGAATCTCCTGATTACCGGTCCGGCCCCAACTTGACCGCAGCTTCAGGTTGTTGAAAACCGAATTGGCCATAAAATCCTCGTTGCTGATGTTCCATCCCAACGCGAAAGAGGGGAAAAGACCATACCTGTTATTCTCTCCAAACTTAGAGGATCCATCGGCACGCATCGTACCGGTAAACATATATTTATCGTTAAATATGTAGTTCACTCTGCCGAAGAAAGATTGCAGCTGGTTTTTGATAGCTTGCGAACTTACCGCAGTAGGGAATACAGTTGTACTGGCATGATCTTGATAGATAGGGTCAATATTATTGTTTGCAAAACCACGGTAAGTAGTTGTCCTGGTCTCATCCATAAATTCTTGAAAGGAGTGTCCAGCCAGTACAGTAACATTATGTACATCCTGACTCCAGTTATAGGTAAGCGTATTTTCAACAAGTTGATTGGTATTCGCACTTACTGAAGCATCCAATACTCCATTAGAAATATCAGACTCATTGACAACGGCCAGATAAGGCTTGTACTGCTGGTTCCTGTTGGTAGCGGAATAATCAACCCCGATGTTCAACTTATACGTAAGGCCCTTAACTAGTTCTATGGACGGTGAAATGTTTGCTAGAATGCGGTTGTTAATGGCCATGTCACTGAACAGGTCATACCTGGCAAGCGGATTCAAGGCATTGGTATTTAATAAGGTAGGCTTACCGTCCGTGTACGGTGCTATCGTCGGATTCAGACTAAGCATATCACTTATTGTAGACGTTATACTCGGACGTAAGTTTTCGGTTCGTGAGGCCGTTAGATTATAATCTATTATTAGTTTGCCATTGAATGCCCTTTGATTCAGATTCAACTTTCCCGAATAGCGTTTTAGCCTGCTGTTCTTCAGGATTCCCTCCTGATCCTGGTAGCCTACGGATGTGAAGTAGGAAAAATTTTCACTACTGGCACCGCTCATAGACAGGTTAAGATTGTTTGACACTCCCCTTTGAGTCAACTCATCCTGCCAGTTCGTATTTGCACCAAAATCTTCTAATTTACCACCAACAGCCACCACTTGCTTACGGAATGCGTCGGCATCGAAAACATCTATTTTGTTAGCTATGGAGGACACTGCTGTAGATGCAACAAAATTGACTTGCGGCTTTCCCTTTCCTTTTTTAGTGGTAATTACTACAACTCCATTTGCTGCCCTGGACCCATATACCGCAGTTGCACTGGCATCCTTTAGCACATCAATGCTTTCTATATCGTTAGGATTGATAAAATTTAGTTGATTGGTGGGAACACCTGTAGAGGAATTGTCTAGGAGAAAGCCATCGACCACGTAAAGCGGCTGTGTTCCAGAACGCAAACTACCAATACCTCTGATAATTATATTCTGTGAAGCTCCGGGTTCGCCACTATTCGCGGCAATGGAGACACCGGCCAGTTTACCCTGCATGAGTTCACCTGGATTTGTTACGACACCCCGGTTGAAATCTTCACTACTAACAGAAGCAATGGCACCGGTAATGTCTGACCTTTTCTGAGTGCCGTAACCTACCACAACAAGTTCATTCAGCTGCTTGGTATCAACGGATAGCGTAACATTGATGGCAGTATTTGTTACCACGACCTCTTGCGTCTGGAAACCAACCATTGAAAAAACTAACGTCTCGTTGAGGTTAGCTTTGATGGTATACTTACCATTTGCATCCGTCGCAGTACCAATCGCCGTGTTCTTAACCATTACAGTAACGCCTGGCAAAGGACCTTTTTCATCCCGAACTGTTCCCGAAATTGTGATTTCTTCACCCTGTCCCGCTTTCTCAACGTACAGAGTTGCCTTGCCTCCCGTAAAAACCCTGGCACCTAAGCTATCTGAGTAGGTTAGAAGCGTTCCGGAAAGAACGGTGGCAAAAAGAATGGGTCTTACTTTAGAAAGATTATAAAGTTTACTTTTCATATATTTTATCTAATTCCAGTACTGAATGTTGCTGGTAAAAAATTAAAAGAATGGTTAAAAATAGAGTTCGAATTTTAATTCACATTATATAGGTACTTGAAGTTAATTGTAAGAGAATCAGCTCTACTATAAATCTATTAACGGGAGTACTGATTTAATTTCATTTGCTATAAACAGAAATATCAATTCAAATCATACAAGATCATTTCTTCAAGTGTATAAACTAATTTAGATCTTTTTAAACTACCTTACTTAATGTACTATAAATACGCAAGATCAAGTACAGCTACATTAATATTATGACTCAATTGCTCTATAAATAATTCGCTCTATAAGAGTAATATGAAGCCGCAAAATAACCCTCACGACATTACTTGATGATTTTGTTTCTGTTAGCGAAATGTTAATTAAACACAGGTTATATTATCAATTTATTAAGGATGTCTAACAAGAAGAAATCAGACTAGTAATGGTAGAAACGTTAAATTTGACAAGAAAGAAAAAGAAAACTCAATAGGATATAGTAGGAAACAGCTAAACTGGTAGTAAGCTAAACTCATAAAACTTCGTAGGGTCTAAAAATATCCCTATTAAGTACCAGGCAACCTATTCACTTCGGGAGTTGGAAAGAATATTCTAGAAAATAGAGGGAGAAGAACTTGATAATGACATCTATCTATTCTGTTGTGAATAGAGTCTCCAACCTCAACTCAGCCATAGTTCTCAAAGACACAGAAGCTAGTGATAGCTCTTGAAGCAGATAGTAGAGGTGATGTAGTGATCCGTGAAACACTCATAAGTGATACCACTACCGTAGAAAGGTTAGAATGGGACGCTATGGAAGGTAACTGCCATAACAAAAGTGTAGTCATTAACTATGATGACCAGAAGCATCGAAAGTAGTAGATAAATGAAAGTGGTCAGACTCTACGGGCGACAATTCATATAGACGTAGTAGGAGGCAAGGCAGATACGCTCATGTACTACTTATGAGTAGTGCTAAGAGGGATCAAACGTCCATTCATACAACAGACCATGACTACGCTCTATTTTACAAGCTCCGCCCCCTCTATGGCCTCATTGAATTCAATGAGGCTCCGTTTAGAAAGCCACCATCAGCAACAGAACTTAGAGCTGATACTAAACTAACATCACAGAGTACCGCCTTCATTTGCTACAATATAAAGTCATTAAGGCGACTTTTGAACAAAGCTTAAAAGGACGTTTGAACAAAGTCGATTATATATATCCAGCCTACTTTTGTCCTAAAAAAACACTAACAGTATTAAAGCAATGGGACAAAACAATTACCAGGGAGCGATGCAGAAGCCGATAGGTTCTGGATTCAACGCCACATCTACAACAACTGATGTAATCAAAGGAATAGACCTTACTGGTAAAATTGCCATCGTTACAGGTGGTAACACAGGAATAGGTTTAGAAACTACCAAAACACTAGCCGCCGCCGGAGCAACTGTAATCGTTCCTGCCAGAGATATCGAGAAAGCTAAGAGAAATCTAGCAGGCACTTCTAATGTAGAGTTGGAAACGATGGATCTAATGAACCCAGACTCCATTGACACCTTTGCAAAAAAGTTTTTAGATTCGGGCAGACCACTCCACATACTCATCAATAATGCGGGTATTATGTGGGTACCACTTCGCATGGATAACCGCGGCGTTGAATCACAATTAGCTACTAACTATTTAGCTCAGTTTCAGCTTACGGCAAGACTCTGGACTTCTTTAATAAAAGCTGATGGGGCACGAGTAATTAACGTATCATCGCAAGGACATCATTTCGCACCTTTCGACTTTGACGATCCTAATTTTTTGCATCGGGAATATGAAACATTGCAAGCTTACGGACAGTCAAAAACTGCTAGTAACCTATTCTCTATGGAATTAGACAAACGGGCTGAAGCATACAACGTAAGAGCTTTCTCATTGCACCCTGGTTCTATCCACGGAACTGAGTTAGGCAGAGAAGCATCATTAGAACTTTTTCAAAAGATGGGCTTCTGCGACGCAGAAGGTAATCTTTTAAAAGAGGTGGTGGCATCATTGAAGAATATCCCCCAAGGTGCAGCTACCACTGTCTGGTGTGCTACTACCCCACTACTTAATAATATTGGAGGCGTGTATTGCGAAGATGCCGACATCGCTGAGTTAGCTCAAACCTCTACGACATCGTCAGGCGTAAAACTTTATTCTTTGGATGAAGCCAATGCAAAACGATTGTGGAAATTGAGCGAGGAAATGACTGGCATAATTTTCAACTTTGATTAAATTCAACAAACTTATTACCCTGACTTATAAAGATAAAGTTGCCGTCATTATGGGCGGCAACTTTAATTTTTTATATTAAACCCATTAAACGTATCAGCCAAATTCGAAGTAGGAAAAGATTACTTCCACACAATTTATCATAATAAATTTAAGAAGCAATTTCAAATAGTATATAATACAAACGCTTTTTTATAATTAAGTATTTAATATCAAGCCGATGGAATATAAAGCGAAATATATAACAGACGATATCAAACTCTCCTGCTACGAAGACAAGTTCTTCAAATCAGATATTATGTTTGAGCACCATATGCTGATTTGGTTCATTTCGGGTGAGACAAAAATCGTTCAGACTAATGCAACCTATGTATTCAAAGAAGGTGATATCTTTTTAATTCCGAGGAATCAACTGGCAACGATTATAAATTATCCAAAAAACAGCCAACCTCATAAAACAGTAGTAATGCACTTGACCACAACCAGATTAAGAGACTTTTATGCAAACCATGACGTGAAACCCAAAGTATTAGAACCCCAAATGATATATTCTTATAACAACCACCCTCTACTGGAAAGTTGTTTAGCTTCACTGATACCCTACTTTGATATGGAAGAACTTCCCGAAGATATTGCATCCTTAAAAATTACTGAAGCTATTAGTATCCTTAGGGCAATTGACAAAGGAATAGACAATATTTTGGCAAATTTTGAAGAACCCGGAAAGATTGATCTAGTAAGTTATATGGAGAATAACTTTATGTTCAACTTACCATTGGAGAAATTCGGATACTTAACGGGGCGGAGCCTAACTACATTTAAACGGGATTTCAAAATTGCATTTAACAAGACGCCACAACGATGGCTTACACAAAAGCGGTTAGAACTAGCACACTATCAATTTATCCAAAATAAAAAGAAGCCAATTGATGTTTGCTATGAAGTTGGATTCGAAAACCTATCCCATTTCTCATATGCTTTCAAAAAACATTTTGGCTATGCTCCAACCGAATTAACTGGAAAATTACCTTAGAAAAACAGGAACCTTCTGCGTCGGTACAAGTGGGGTAAATCAGTTTCGAATACGGTATATTCATCTTTATAGAAATTTAGGAAGTCGGGTACACTCGTATGCCCCGGATAGGGCGCGTAAAAGTGGGTAGCACTTCGCGAATCGTTTCGCCACACCAGCACGTAGGCGAGCTGCATTTTTTCTGCTTTGAGGGATTTTAGCAAAGAACCCGTCCACCAGGTCGTATCGGGAATGGATTCCAGGCCGGTCTCGGTAAAAGCCGCCAGTTTACCGGCTTTGCGGGCGTAGTCCGAAACAATTTTAAGTTTGGCAATACCTGCCGGCATATTATAGCGGCCGTTACGGCCGAAATCGCCGTAATTGTCCATGCCTACCATATCCACCCAGGCATCGCCGGGGTAGCGTTCCAGGTATTCGGCTTCAGTTTTGAAAAGTGCATCTGGTGAAAAAACGTAAATGAAATTATGTACGTTCAGGCTATCGCACAGGTACGAAACCGTAAACTGCCAGAGTGACCTGTATTCTTCGGCGGTGCAGTGTGGCTTTCCCCACCAGAACCAACCGCCGTCCAGCTCATGAAAGGGACGGAAGAGCATCGGCACCAGCTTGCCGTCGGCGCCCCGAACCGAATTTGCCAGGCTGCCTATTGTATGTAAAATTTCCTTGTATTGCTCATGGTGCGAGCCGCCTGGTATCAGGCTAGCCACCGCCGGAGCAGAAAGAGAGTCTTTCCAGTAAAAGCCCGTTTGGGGAGTTACCGGATTGGAGAAATGCCATGCTACGGTCGTTACGCCGCCCCGGTTGTAGGTATCGACGATCTGGCGGCGAAGCGATTCCTTGGCCTGCTCGATGGCTTGGGGCAGACGCCCCGACAAACCGCTAAAATCAACCCCAATGACCGCAGGGTGCGAGCCTGTTACAGATTTAACATCGGAGCGGTCGGCCTCTCCATTCCAGCCGTGGCCGTATTCGGTGGCGTGCTGATGGCCGAAGAGAATCTGTTTTCGGGCTAGCCTACCAAGATTGTAGTACAGGGCTTTGGTTTCGGGGGTAGCTTTGGGATCGATTAGCCGGGGACGGGAAGTGGCCCCTACCGAAACGGCGGCCAGGTTGAAAGCCAGACTTAGCGAAGTCAGAAGTAGAAAAAGTCTATTCATAGTAGAAGGATGTGTCTTGATCTAGTGAATCAAGCCTGCTTTACAAGAAAAAACCCACAGCCTTCGGGATAGATGACTGTGGGTATAAGTGTACTGTTATTTGACTAACATGATATTATCAAAATAAAACGTTTCGTCTTGTTTGTCAGGCCCTTTGATCCGGAAGCCCACCTGCGTTAGCTTCTTGCCTGGTAGCCAGAAATCCATGTCAGAAAGCTTAATTTTGAAGTAGTTCCACACGCCGGCTTTCACATCAATCCGGTTGGCTTCTGTGTAGTCGCCAAATCCGCCCTTACCGGCATCGGTCGTTACGTAAAGCGAGTAATCGGCCGAAGCTCCCTTAATCCAGCCTGTGATGTAGGTATATTCTGGCGAGTAGGCAATGGGCTGCGACCAGTTGGATAGTCCGGCTAAGTGCCAGTTACCTTTCTGGTAGGTTTTCGTCAATGAAGCAGTACCGTCTTTCTTTTCCTTCATAGTTACGGTAGCGGCGTCACCCCAGGAGGCGTTCTCGAAACCCGTGCCGAAAGTATCTGTGAAAATCTTATACGCCAGATCCATGTTCACGAATTCCTGCCGGGAGCGTATCCGTCCCGTACTGTTGGTTATGCTCAGAGTACCCCGGGTAAGCTTGGTGGCGGGCATTTGAACAACCAGTTGCTTTTTATCTTTAGATATGATCGTGGCAGGGTCCGAAATTCCTTTTACCGAATCGGCCACGGCTACGGCTGTCACATCATCCAGATTGTTACCCGTTAGTGTAATTACCGCGCCTTCGGTGAAATTGTATTCCGATACGTCAGTTACCGAAGGATACGCCAACACCCTGAAAGCGATGGTAGTCGACTTGCCGGCGCTGTTGGTGAATGTAATGTTCTGTACCCCGCCCGACGCATCTGTGGGTACGCGGAAGATCAGCGCCTGATCGGTGTTGAGCGTAGGTTGGAATCCTGCGGGAACATCCTGCTTTTCGAAGGTGATCGTGCGCATGTCGCCGAGGCCGGTGCCCATGAGAGTCACTACGCTGCCACTGGCGGCAGAGTCGGGCATGATTTGGGTGGCGACAGGGGTACCTGCCTCGAATCGTGGCGTTCCGTCCGTATCTTCCTCACAGGAAGTGAGTGCCAAACCGGCCATCAACATCAGTGCGCCCAGGCCCGCAACTCGGTTGGAATTAGGTAATTTCATATGATTTGAAAATTTGCATGTTAGAGGTGCTTTCCGGCAAAGCCTATTCATAGGGCTCTAACCGGAAAGCAACCGAAAATCAATTGTAGTAGGGAACAGGCTCTTTGCTCAACTCGGGGTCCTGCACGATTTCTCCGGCAGGAATGGGCAGGTACATCTTATCCTCAGTGAAGTTCGTGATGTAATTAGCTCCCGTGACGGTCCCCCGGTTCTGCTTCTCGATGATGGATTTCGCTTTAGCATAACCCTGGCGCTGAATGTCGTACCAGTAGTCGCCTTCGAAGGCAAACTCTACCCGACGCTCGTGCAGAATATCGTCGAGCGTGAAAGAAGTCCGGGCAGGTAGACCGGCCCGTTCCCGCACCAGGTTCAGGGCCTCGAGAGCTTTGGCATCGGTAGTGGAAGCGGCGACACCCAGGGTAGCTTCGGCATAGATCAGCAGTACATCGGCGTAGCGGAGTAGTACCACATTATTTCCTGAGTTCTGTCCCAGGACTGGATCACCGCCAAAACTCTTGCCGGGACCAGCGAAGTACTTGGCAATGTTGGAGCGGGTCGCATTGAGGCTACCTCCATCGGCAGTCGGCTGAATGGTGTCGTAACGGAAGCCATTGGCCATGAACTCATTATACTTAGGCGCATTAACACGCTGAGGTTTCCAGCTTGAATTGATCCAGCCGTGCTCCATTACCGACCATTTCCGGCGCAAATCCCCAAACTCGTATTCCTGCAAAATGTCCAGCGTTGGGATGTACATTTCCCAGGCATCTGCTTCGGCCGTGCGCAGGGCACCCGCGCCCCGGTCGGGATTTTTTAAGTTACCCGTACCCCAGGGATCCTGAGAAAACTGGTGTTGAATAGAAAATAGCGACTCGGGATTATTGTTCATGCTCATTTTGGTGAACATGCCGTTGTAGTCACTCACCAGGCTGTACTTACCCGAATTGATGACCTCCTCAGCTTTTGCCTTGGCGTTGGCGTAGTCTTTGGTGTAGAGGTACAGTTTCGCCATCATACCCTTGGCCGAATATTTTGTCACGCGGCCCGGTACGTCAGTTTCGGGCAGACCCGCTTCAGCCATTTTCAATTCTTCCAGCGCAAAACGGAGCACGTCTTTCTGCAAATAGCGTGGAATATTGAAATTGCCGGACAGAGCAGTTTCACCCGGATCGGTAATGATGGGAGCCGCCCCCCAGGTGCGGGCAATGTAGAAAAACACCATCCCCCTAATGAAATGGCACTCGGCAATGGCCGGGTCGAGGTAAGCTGCTCCGCCGCCGGTGGCTTTTTTCTCCTCAAAAGTTTTGATCATCACGTTGGCGTAGCCGATGATCTTGTAAAAGGCACCCCAGGCCGCCCCGATACGGTCAGAAGCCGACGAAACTGTGAAGTTGAGGTACTCGACATCGGTATAGGTGAACATATTGCCACCCATGACGTCGCCGATGGCATCCTGTGCACGGCTTTCGTAGTTGCGCCAAGGCAGGCCACTGTATAGGGTGCTGGTGGCCCCCCGCACTTCTTCAGCGTTGTTGTAGTAGTTGCCGGTGGTGGTACCCGACAGCGAGGGCCGCTCGATGAAGTCTTCCTTGCAGGAAGCCAGCACCAGCACGGGTAACAGTAGGGCTATGAATGGTTTGAGTTTCATCTTATATACTATTTTAAATCTTTTCTTTACTTGAATTTTTACTATTAAGCGCATTGCAAGCGCGCCATCCAGGGGTTCGCGTTACGAACACAAACCAGCCGCTTTCTTAGAACTGCAGATTAGCACCCACAGTGAAGGTACGGGGATTGGGATAGTGCCCCGTGTCCACATTCATCAGCTTGATGCTGTTGTTGAAAGAACCGATTTCGGGATCATAACCTGAGTACTTGGTGAACGTCTTCAAATTCTGGATAGACGCATAGATACGTACATTCGAAATTTTTGCTTTGTTCAACAACGATGCGGGCAGGCGGTACCCCAGCGTGATGTTCTGGATCCGGGCGAAGGATGCATCCTCCACGTAACGATCAGACATGGCGGTGTTGTTCTTATTGGTGTTCGTGAAGCGGGGCAAGGTACCGTTGGGATTAGCTTCAGTATAGCGATCGTTCACGGTTGTCATCTGGTTGGTGTAGGCATTATTTAACCCTTCCAGCTGCCAGCGCAGGAAGTTGAAAGCCTTGGCCCCCTGGCTTCCCTGCAAAAACAGAGAGAAATCAAATCCACTATAATTAAGTGTATTGGTCAGGCCCCAGCTGAACTTGGGTAGCGGGCTACCGATGAAGGTATAGTCCTGAGCGTCGATTTTGTCATCTCCGTTGATATCCTTAAACCTGACATCGCCCAACCAAGTTTCGGTCTGATTGACATTGTAGCCGAATTGGGGCAGGCTATTGTCCAGATCTTCCTGGGTACGGAACAGCCCGTCGGTCACAAGGCCCCAGAACGAACCCACCGGCCGGCCGGGTGTGGTGTGCGTGATGAGGTAGTTATTGTAGTACACCTTGCCATCAAGTGCCGAAGCCGCGCTGGCAGCCTGATCGTAGCTGTTGGTGAATTGCGTAAAGACGAGGTTGGTCTTCCAGGTAAAGTCTCCCTTCTTGATGTTCGTCGTCGTGATGCCGATGTCCACACCCGTGTTGGTCATTTGCCCGGCGTTGCCCAATGGCGCTTTCAGGTCGTCCCACTGATCACCTACACCGATGAGGTTTGGACCGGTGAGGAAAATAATCATGTCAGAGGTTACTTTTTTATATACGTCAATGGTCGCATCGATGCGTCCACCCAGGAAGCCAAGATCAAGTCCCACATTGGAAGTTTTCACCGATTCCCATTTCAGGTTCGGGTTGGGAATACCGTTGATCATGTTGGAAGAGCCGAAGCCCACCGGACCGGAGAAAAACTGTACGGCACCCACGTAGGCCGGGTTGGGAGCGCCGCTTGGGAAGTTCTGGTTACCCACCACCCCGTAGCCCAGGCGCAGCTTGGTAAAGTTGAGTACGTTGCTGATAGCTCCCTTCATGAACTTCTCATTCGAGATTGTCCAGCCCGCCGATACGCCGGGGAAGTAGCCCCAGCGATTGTTGGGGCCGAAGTTGGAAGAGCCGTCGGCCCGGAAACTGGCCGAAAGCGAGAAGCGCTCGTCGTAGGTGTAGTTGGCGCGGGCAAAATAAGATTCCATCGCCCATTGGCCTTTTCCACCACTTAGTCCCCAGGTAGTCTGGTCGGCGCTACCCGTGTTGAGGTCGAAGATATTGGCCTGCAAATCCACTTTGGTACCCGAAATGCCCTGGTAGTAGGAATTTTGCGCCTGGTGACCTAAGGTGCCCTGAATGCCATGCTTCTTGAAATACTTGTTGTAGCTCAGGTAATTGGTCAGTGACCAGTAGTAGCTGTCCGAGCGCGAGTCGATCAGCTTGCTGCGGAAGGAGGTACCCCCCACGTTGCCCGCCTTCTGGAAAGCCTCGTTGTTGTTTTGTCCCAGTGAGTAGGACAGTTCGTTGCGGAGTGACAGGTCTTTCAGCAATTGGAATTCTGCGTATAAGCTTCCAAAAATGGTATTGGTAGTCTTGTTATTGCCCCTGAACTGGCTGTTACCTACCAGGTTGGCATTGTTATACTGCACCCCGCCTATTGTCTGGCCACCGCCCCAAGATCCGTCCAGGTTTTTCACGGGTGTGAGTGGACTTGTAGAAGCACCCCACCAGATGGTACCCTCAGCCGCATCTGCTAATGATATATTCTGGATACTTCGCGACACATTGGCGCTCAAGCCTACTTTGGCCCAGCTTTTCAACTGCGTGTCCATACTGAACCGCGAAGAGTACCTCTTGAAATCCGACCCGAGCAGAATACCCTTGTTATCAAAATAGTTGAGGGATAGGTAATAGGTAGTTTTGTCGCGTCCCCCCGAAAAGCTCAGTTGCTGGTTATTAATTGCGCCGCGCTGAAACATAGCATCCTGCCAATCGGTACCAGGACCGAGTAGCTCAGGATTTTTGAATTCATCGGCAACTGGATTGCCAATGATAGGCAGTACTTCATTCTGGTAGCGGGCAAAGTCAGGTAGTTTCATCAGATCCAGACGCCGGGCCACTTCCGATATACCCGTGTACATTTCGTAAGTTATTTTGCCTTCACCCGACCTGCCTTTTTTAGTAGTTATCAGAATAACCCCGTTGGCCGCCTGCGAACCGTAAATGGCCTGGGCGGAGGCATCCTTCAAGACGTCGATGCTCTCGATATCATTAGGGTTCAGCATGGCCATTACACTGTTGCCAGTTTGACCATCGCCACCGCCCAGACCCGCGTAGCCTGTGCTGGATGACGTATTGCCGCCCACGAAGGGTACCCCATCGATTACAAACAGTGGATCGTTATTATTAATGGACGTTACACCCCGTACCTTGACCGACACACCGCCGCCGGGCTGGCCACCATTGCTGGTCACGGTGACCCCGGCTGCCTTACCCTGCAAAAGCTGGTCAACGCCTGCCGCCGGTATGTCCTTGATATCCGTTACCTTCACTGTGGTAATGGAAGAAGTTACATCGGCCCGCTTCGAGGTACCGTAGCCGATCACGACTACTTCGTTAAGAGTGCGGTCAGCAGGTACCAGGGTGACGTTGATGGTCGTGCGGCTGCCTACTTCTACCTCCTGGGTGGTCATCCCGATAAACGAGAACACCAACACATTAGCACCAGCGGGCATATTGATGGTGTATTCACCATTCACGTTGGTCGTGGTACCCATTTGCATTCCTTTTACGGAAACCGTTGCACCCGGTAACGTATTGCCCTGGTCGTCCGTAACAACCCCTTTTATAGTTGCTTTTGCATCAATCAACTTATCTGCTTCAGCGGGCGTCACTTTGGCCAGTATCGGTTGACTTTTTATGGGCCTGGCATTGGTCGGGAGCTGGGCCTGTGCTGTGAGGCTTAGCCAACCACTCAGGATCAGGCATCCCGAAAGCACATGTTTCATCATAATCAAAATATTAATAGTTAACTTAATTGATAGATTTAATAGGCAATGAAACTTTTACTCTGTAAATAGTTAATTTTCAACGTAATATAATTAGGTACTTAAGCTCGTATCAGCCAGCTTTTCTATGGGTAGTGAGATCATTACGGAGGTACCCTTACCAGGTTGGCTCTGCCACATAACCTGCCCACCCAGAAATGCAATGCGGGAATGGATATTAGCAATACCGTTTCCGGCGAGTGATTCCTGTTCGAAATCCGCCCCACTCCCATCGTCATCCACACTAATCAGGGTTGTTTCGTTACTGGCCATGACCTGTACGGTTATAGTGCGGGCATCTGCATGCTTAAGGGCATTGTTCAGTAGTTCCTGCACGACGCGATAGATCATCACGGAGGCTTCGTTGCCCAGAGGGGGGATCTCACCGTAATGTTCCAGCACCAGTTTTGTCTCGTTGACCAGATTTAATTTTTGAACCAAATCTTCCAGAGCCGGAATAAAACCAAACGTAGAAAGCGAATAAGGTCTTAAATTACTGGAAATCAGACGCGTCTCGGTGCAGGCTTCGTCCAGAAACTGGTTCAGCGTCTCCTTGACTCTGAGCGGCAACTGCTCCTGGTGCGCCTCAACAAAGAGTTTGATCCGGGATAGCTGTATGCCCAGTCCGTCGTGCAGGTCGCGGGCAATGCGGCTGCGCTCGCCTTCCTGTCCTTCGATCATGGCACGAAGCGATCTCAATTCCAGCTCACGGATCTGCTGCTGGGCTATTACCGTTTCCTGGTGCGCGATCAGCTTCTGCTGACGGCGCAGAAACACCAGGGCACCTACCCCCAGAATACTTATAATCAGGCCCGCTGCCAGCATAGAATTCACGACCCGCTGGGTACGGTTTTGCTCTTCAATCAATTTTTTTTCTACGGCCAGCGTATTGATCTGACTTTCGTACTCCTGCAGGCGAATGCTCTTAGTCTGCTCGGAGGTATTGAACCGATTAGCATAATCGAGCGTCTTCAGCGAAGCTTCGTAAGCCTTTTCGTAATCGCCCATTCGTGAATAGCTATCGGCTGTATGTCTGGATAATTCCCGCAGCATCGACAGATTATTCTCTGATTCAGCTATTTCAAAACTCTTACGATACGATTCAATGGCTTCTCTGGACTCATTTCTAAACTGATGCACCAGGCCCAGGTAAAAGTGATTCAGGGCAACGAGCCAGTTGATTTTCAGCGGCCGGGCAATACTCAGGCTCCGGTTGGCAAAGTATTCAGCAGAGTCCGGCATTTTAGCCCTTGAATAAGTATTTGCCAGCAAATTCAGAGCGTATGCCTGCGACTGAGGCTGCTTGTATTGTGCGCTCAATCGTTCTGTCTCGCGCAATTGAGTAATCAGATCCGATGGTATAGGCTCTTTTTTCTGGGCTATGTTAGCCAGCCCCAGCCGGCTCTCGATTACTTTAGGCATATTTTGCGTCCGTTCAAAGTATTGCCTGGCTTTCGTAAGGTACTTTTCAGCAGTTCCCTGCATGAAATAGTCGTGCGTATAGTAATCACCTATAATGCTATATTCACTATAATAGCCCAGTGAGTCACCCAGCAAACCGTAATAGTGCAGCCCCTGGTAATAGGCATCCAGTGAATACTTATTGTACCCATACTGCTGGTGATACAATTGACCCAGATGATCGTACAACTGAGCCGCCTGTTCATATTTTTTACTTTGCACCAGCTGGGTAATTTGCTTTTTCACACTATCCACCGACGCCGAATCAGCCATAGCCATCCGTGGCTGGCTCTCACTCCGTGACGCTACCAGGGTCAAGGCGAGAATCCAACCAAATGAAAGAGCATCACGCAGGGTAGCAAGTTTCATCCAGGCATTTAGGTAATTCAAATCAAAAGAACGATCAGGTAATCAACTTCATCTCCATGGCGGTCTTAATCAAAAGTGCCGTATTGGGTGCTCCAAACTTCATCAGCAGACTGCTACGGTGAAACTCCACTGCCTTAGCACTCACAAACATCTGAGCCGCCATCTGCTGGGTGGTCAGTCCCTGAGCCATCAGCGCCAGCACCTCCGTTTCACGGGGCGTAAGATTGGGTTTCATGGCCACTCCGGTTGAAGATTTACGGCCTTTCGGCTCATCGTTCAGAAGGATATTCGTTATGGTATCGTTGAAATATTGCTTCTTCTCATATACGGCCTTGATCGCCTCGATTAGCTCTAGCTTGGTAGTATTTTTCAGCAGGTACCCTTTGGCTCCCTTTTTAACCACCCGCTTGATCAGACTGGCATCATCGTGCATCGTCAGCGCCACTACCCTGGTTTCCGGAAAAGTGTTAGATATATATTCACACAGGCCAAGGCCTGCCTCAATGTTGGGAAAAGAAATATCCAGCAGCACTACATCGACTACGGTCTGATCCAGCCGTTCCATAACCGACTCCTTGCTGAAGCAGCGCTCGGTCACTGCTATATCTGGCGATCCAGAGATGAGCGACTCGATACCCTCGACAAAAACATTGTGATCATCAGCAATAAGTACGCGTATCATGACAACTGGTAGGGCTTATGAATCGTAGGCAATAACAATCAGATTTACCTTTTATTGGAGTAAAGAATAAATATGACTTTGACCAAAATTTAGATTATCCTCTTGGACTTTGTTTTGCAAAAATAGGACTATTAGGCAAGGGGTGTACTAGTAAAAACCCTAATAAATTAAGACTTAGGGCTTTTACTAGACTTTGTAAAAAGACTTGATATATGTCCTTACGTGCTTTATCCGAAGAAAATAATCCCAACAACAAATAGTCTACCTTTCGAAACAACGCCCTACCAACTATTAAAAGCTTTGGTTTCTCCCTTGACATATCCCCCTTACTTTTGGTTCAATTGTTTGGATATTTTCATGATTTACTATGCTTGTGATAACCAGCATTTCACATAAGCAACTGCCGCTTGCTCTTTTATTTCCACCAAAACTGCTTTAATCAGTTTGTGCAGATGCTCATTGGAAATTTCTTCGGAGAGGAAGGTATAGGGGTGATTTGTTCAGAGACCAACTGCTGAATTCTCTCAAAGTAAGAGATGAAATAGCTGAGGCTCCCTACCAGTACTACATAAACAAAGTCCAGCACCTGAGCCACCTGATTGATTTGGAAACGGATAAGGTGAATGAGACGAAGATGAGTAGTATTTTAACCGCTTACCGAACCAATAAGTATGGCTATCCGGAACTGTACCACCGCCAGCTTATTAAGGTCGTGGCGTAGAAATACATTGTACAGAAAATGGCATATAACGAATTGCAGGATGGCGCGAACCGGGATCGTAAGGAAGTATTTACGCAGCTAAGTACCTCACTCCTGTTCAGTGAGCAGGATCGCGCCTTTTTGCTAGCCCGAGAAGTGAGACGTATCCGGCATTACTATCCCCAAGAGGACTTACTGGCTTTCTTCCAACAGTACGAATCTCTGGTAAAGGATACCTCCCTGACTCACTGGGAAAAGTTTGCCCTTGATCTGGACAGTAGCCGGAATGAAACCGGGTGGGTAGTACTAGCCGACGCCAAGGGAAACAAACTTACGCTGGATGATATCAAAAAACGGCACGCGGGTAAAGTTATCTACTTGGACTTTTGGGCCAGCTGGTGTGCTCCCTGTCGAGCAGCTATGCCGGCATCAGCCGGTTTGCGGGAAGGGCTTAAAAATAAACAGGTTGTCTTTGTGTATCTGTCTATTGGTTCCAGTCCTTAACTGTGGCATACAGCCAGTACTCAGGAGAAACTGGATAAGTACCCTTGAAACTACCTGGTAATACATCCTAAAGCTTCGGAATTTCTTAGGAAACAAGAGCTAAACGAGATTCCCCACTACATGATATTTGACAAAAAAGGAAGGCTTACTTATGACAAAGCTCCCAGAGTCGAAAGCGGCGAGATAGTCCTACTTCTAACCCAACTGACCTACAGGCCATAAGTGTAATGTACTAATCAAAAAAACGGCCAATTTAATGTATAGAACTTAGTGAATAGGTTGCTCACCATCAGAGGGAATAACACCCTGGCAAACAGAGCTGTTTGTTACAACAGGGAATTGCAATAGAAAAGCAAAAGGCGAGACTTATTATCTAAACTGTTAAATGACAATGTTTAAGCTATAACTAGAACAGGCACTGCCTCCATGTCTTAATAACATGCGGCTTTACACATTTGTATTTGATAGATTATCGCATTAGCACGGCATGTATAGGACTACATAGCTTTAACCTAATAATATGGGCATTCTGCACATTACTGATGAATCTTAGGCCTATATTGAAGCTTTATATGATTATTATACTCGTTCTTTCCATGGAACCATTCAGACAATTACTTTTGGCTGTCCTTCTACTTGTGGCTATGAATGCGAAGGGGCAGCTGCTGGATACATTAATTGATGTTAAACCCTACAAACTTCATTTCAAAATCTTAAAAGGGAAGCATTCACCAATACTTTTTGAATCAGGTGGTGGGCTTGATGCCTCACAATGGGATTCGATAGCTACTGCAGTCCACCAACAGCTTCAGGCCACAGTGATAACTTACGATCGAGCTGGTTTTGGTAGAAGCAGTATTGATACTACCAATTATAATATCATACAGGAAATCAAAAGCTTAGAGAGTGCCCTTAAAAGCTTCGGTTATCATGACGCTAATTTTCTTCTGGTAGGACACTCTCTGGGTGGATTTTATAACCGCGTATTTGCAGCGCGACATCCAAAACAAGTAAAAGGAATTATTTTTCTGGACCCACGGATTCCATCCTACGAGGATAGGAAGTTCGCCAGAAATTACTTCAAGACTCTTAGCCGTAAAGATTTTGAACCTGACTATGTGAGCTTGTACTACCTGCTTGCAAACATGGAAAGTACCAGTGAGTATGTAGGACAGGTGCCGCTATCCTCTATCATCCCTGTATTAAATATAATGGCGGAAACAGGGCCTTTTACGGAAGAAGCTGAAAATAATAGGTTTAAAGCTGACCAACGCAACATGGTTAATGCATCTAAAAATAGAACGTTACTCTTTGCAAAAGGCAGTTCACACAATATTCCCTATGATAAACCTGATTTAGTTATTGAGCAAATAATAGATTTTTATGGGAGACTTCTCATGAAGAATTGAGTTACTTTCACTATGTAATCTACTAACATAGACTACTACTTATTTCAAAATAGTATCGTCTGTCAATTTCAAAGTGATTTATCAAAAGGGTAACCAGCAAGAGATACTTTTAAACATTATATTTATACTAGAATGAGACACAAATGAAGGTTATTTGTTGTCATTTAGCAGTACAGCCGGCAGAATATAGTCAGTCATCATCTTATCTACCTGGGCGTGGCCGTAGGGGGTACCATACGCGGTGGCCGTAACTACCACCACCAGTGGCTGATCTTTGAAAACATAAATTTTATTACCACCATTACCGGCACAGTAGAAGGTTTCGTACTCCTGGCCTTGTATGTTATACTTCTTGTTCCAGAACAAGTAGCCGTAATATTCACCGGTCCGGCCCGGAATAACCTTATGCTTAGTGAAAGTTTTTTGTACCCACTCTTTAGGTAATACTTGTTTACCATTCCACTGGCCGTCATTTTTGTAGAGCTGCCCGTATTTGGCAAAATCCAGGGCATTCATCCGGATACCTCCGGCTGTATTAGCTACCTTTTGCGGGGTGTACTGCCACTTGTAGTTCGTTATGCCTAGTGGTTTGAAGAGTTTAGCATCGGCATATTTTTCTAAACCACCCGGTACTCTTTTATCAATAATATCTCCCAGCACTACCACTCCGGCGGTAAAATACTGCCATTCCCCTTTGGCTTTAGCGGTATCTATTGGTAAGTCCATGGCAAACTTCACCCAGTCCGGCTTTGGGTACATACGCTCTTCGTTTCCAGCCGACTCCCGTTGATCGTCATTGCCCGCAAATACCGAACTCATGGTGAGCAGATCTTTAAGGGTCACTTCTTCTTTCTTATCAGCATAGTTCGAAAACACTTTCAGGTTATAAAATTCGTCTAATCGCTGGTTTTCGTTTTTCAAATAACCATCTTCCATAGCTAAGCCGGCCGCGGTAGAAGCAAACGATTTCCCTACTGAGCGTACATCGTGCAGGGTGTTCCGATTAGCGTTGTTAAAATACTCTTCCAGCAGTATTTTACCGTTTTTGAGTACAACTACACTGGTTATATCCTTAAACACATACTCATTAATTTTTCCTTTTAGCTCTTTTAGTTTGTTTACATCCAGTTTCTCCATTGATACCATTAAGTCACCATAAGGCTGAACGGTATTCAGAGAAATGGTAGAAATATCAATTTCCGGGTCGAGCTTTACGTCCATCGCCAGCTGACCTTCTGCGACTATATCTCCTCTTATCAGTTCCGGCTCTATAATAAAAGGACGAATTTCAATTCTAAGGCGGTGCTTACCGTCGGTAAGGGCTTGCTGGCCGCCGTTTCGGAGAAACAAATTCCAGATTGATTCCCCATACCGGCGCTGCCGCGGCCAGGCAATGAAAGGTTCTTTCAGGAGGGTTTGGGTATGTTTTAAGTCGTTTTCGATATTATTAGGGGGCAGGTCGCAAACATAAATAAGCGCCTCATCTACATAAAAAGAAAATTGGTAACTCCCGATGTTAGCTAATTCTTCGACTGACTTACCAGGAGCCAAAGCTGACAAATTTTGCATTAGTGGCTTTTCCATAAAAGCTGCCATAAACAACTGGCTCCGGTTCGTAAACTCGTAAGAAGTAAGGAAGTCGGCTCCTTTTAGCGCTTCTTCCGGTATATCTTGCGCAAAGAAAGTTATACGACCCCTATTGGCTTGGTGTAAGGCTGACGTAGTGCCAGCAGGTTGTACAGAATTTTGTAATTGACTCCACCCGTTTGAGGTGCAGGCTATTAACAAAACAGCGATTATCAGAATATTCTTCATAATATTAAGCCTCTTAGGTCCGTTTATGAGGCTCAAAGGTAGAGACCCGCTATCTGGAAAAATAGAACAGAATTAACATGGCCTATGGCTATCGAAAAGGTTTCGGAAGTGGAAGGGCGTAGTAGCGTTCAGGTTTTTAAAGCAGCGAATGAAGTGGCTCTGGTCAGCAAAGCCACAGGCGTAGGCTATATCAGTTAAAGATAAGCTTCTATCGGGCAGCAAAGCCAGCGATTTTTGAATTTTGATCCGGCGGATGTATTCGCCAAGGGTGCAGTTAAAGTACTTAGAAAAATCGCGCGACAGGTGAACTGGATGTATATCTAAGGTTTGGGCTAAGGCTTGCAGATTCCAGCTTTCAGAGGAGGTATCGTGCAACATATCTCGTATTTTGGGAACCCAGGTCGGTAATTGTCGGGCCATGGTTTCCTGTGCCTGTGCCAGTCGGCCTAAGGTTTCCAGCAGCAGGGTCTGAATGGCCAGAGAACTAGTGGTATCGTTGATTTTGGTTTCCCTGAATATTCTATATAGTAGTAGTTTCAGCTCCGGATTTTGAAGTTGTAAGCTGCCTTCTACTGCCTCAAAATTAATATCAAGCGCTTTAAACCATGTGTGCTCCAACTCTATATGAAAGCCACGGGTAAAACCCGGTGGCTTTATATTGTAATGGGCTTCCTGCCAGTTATGAAACAGCAAACTACCTGCTCCACAGTGGTATATCTCTTTTTTGTTGCCTTCCACCACCTGCCCCTCCAGGATAAATGTAAAATACGCATTCTCGTGGTAATGCCAGTCTACCTTCTCCTGCGTGTACTCCGTTTCTGTTAGGGTAATGCCCCCCAGCCGAATGGTTTCATTCGTTTGCCCGTAAAATTGCCCAGTCGTGAGGTTTTGCATGTGTTTTGTGCCTCTTGAGAAATGGATAATGCTGAGAATTGAGGCACCTTTGTAGCGACTTAACTGCGAAGAGATGACCAAACAGTTCACGGAACAGATAGCAGGGGCCTTCCCGCATTTCTCAGTGGGATACAATATCCTGCTTTTTAACTTAATACGAAAGCATAATCCTGGCGAAATCGTGAATGGCCTGATTAATTAACCAGACTCTTTCAATCAAAAACAGATAGTGATGGATCTTTAATGTGATAATAGTATCCTGTTACTATTAGAACAGTTGCGCATATTCCTTAGGCAACGCATTTAGCTTTTTGATACGGATATCACGATAAAACACCTCGGCCGCCTCGCTTTGCAATTGAATTTTTCCACTGGTCATTGGTACCTCTTTTCCATCCGGCTGGATGTAACGAGAGTTTTTTAAGACCATAACTACATGTCCATTGACGATATGAATACTCTTTCCTTCAAAACAGATAAGTTCTAAGGTAGTCCAGTCTCCGACAGGGCTTTCGTAATTGCCCGAGCGAACACAGTAAAAATCACTACCGCTTTTAAACTGTCTGAAGGGCTGCTTTTGATCAGCCACACAATTCATGGTCCCTTCTGACTGGAATGCACGTATATCAATGGATGAATTAGCTTGACACCAGAAATCACCCATGTGCCCTTCCATTATCTGGAATTCTTGAGAAAGCATCCATGAGCGCCAATATTCCTTCCCTGCTTCACCAATAGAATGATAAAGAATACCCGAATCACGCAATTTATCTTTACGGGGTACATACTTATCCTTACCCCATTTTACCTGAAGTTTCAGATGATAATTTTCGTAAGATTGACGGGTAAATAGACACCCGTAAACTTCGCCACTTACCCGTAATACTGGACCAGACTGCTCATTAATTATTGAAAACACATGGCTCTCATCTTTATTATAACCTATGGGCTCAATAGGATTTCCTAAATCATCTTTTGGTACACTTCCATTATACTTTGTACTATGGCGATAACTCAAGTACCGTTCCCATTGAGTCAGATCTTTGTCAAGTAATGACACCCATTCATCCGGCTTTTGCATAGATGAAAGCATGAAAAAGGAAACAATAATCGCAGAATAAAAATAGAAGCGTTTCATAAATAATGACTATACAGGTTTTTATAGCTCAAAACTAACGGGTAGTAATATGCCTGTAATTGTAAAAGTCTATCAAGTCTTTGTATATTCGAACATATACACTAATGCGGCAAGATTTGTATAAATGTACCTTTTAGGTGTAAGTGAGCCATTTACATATTAATTATTCCACTTATCCTAAATGTTACGTAGGTATTGAAGGTGATACTAACTTTAAGCTATACACCAGATCTCATCCTATGACATTCCGTCTACAGCCTTCTGAGTCCTCTGATACTGAATACCTTGCTCCACTGAATGAACATTCAGCCTTTCCTGGTCCTTGGATTGGTGGTGTAAGTCTCATTTTAGGTCCACTACTGATCCTTACCGGTGCACTTCTCCGCATTCAGTTTCATTTCTTTTTCCCCCAACAATTAGCTGCATTTGAAAACCACCCCGCATTGATCACAGCCGCTTACAGTCTTTATTCACTCGGTAATGTTATCCTGTGTTTTGGCATTCTGTTTTTAGTGGCGGTTATTGGGAAGTGGAATCGTGTATGGGCTAATTGGGCTGGTGTGTTGGTCTTAACAGGCCTTTTTACACGTACCTTTCATGCTGGTATCGATCATATGGCCTTTCAACTGGTGAATGTCCAGAATCTTGAATTAGCAACTAAGGCAGTTTCTGATTCCTATCGGGCATTTCACGTTTTCCGGTATTTAAATGGTTATATCATGTTAGGATGGATTTGCATAGCCATCGCATCCTATCGTTCTCGCACTCTTAGCTTATTTAAAGCAATCGCACTGGGCATGATGGTCATGGTTCCATTTGGAACATTAAAGGGTACTGAAATACGGGCAGTGGGAATCCTTGGCCTATGCATAGCGTTGGTTCCATTTGGTTTTCGTGTGCTAAGGCAAGCACCACCACTTAGCAGACGGGCTAAAATCTGGGTGGCTATCTTTATTGTTGTAGAGCTTATTTTCATTCCACTCTCAATCATATATCCGGCCCTTATGAATTAGTTGACCCCTACTTCCACAGTTGCTTCACCCAACCCCGTTGCTGATGAAAAAGGGAACCGCTTTTATGCTTTTGCATATAGAGCACGGTTTCTTTAATCACCGGAATCAAACTTACTACAACGAAACGGTTCAGCAGACGGATCGATTCTTAAAGTCGCTGGGCTATTTGTAGTTGCTCTCATGCCAGTAGTACTATAACATTCGAAAAGGAAGTAAGGGAAAAGGAAGATGGGTATTACTATTCCTAAAGAATGGTTGTACAATTTGGAGATTTTGTTGTTAATTGCCATTGCTAACCACCATTTTCTGCTTCAAAAGGTGACTCTAAAAACCAGTACTATCTACACCTAACTCTACTTTGGGCTTAATGAACAGGATAACCAAAATACAACGACGGTCTCTCTTCGGGTTGCTGGTGCTGACTGGTATCGGCTTGCTTACTGCTTTTACCTACCAGGCTCCCACTCTACAACCCAAAAAACCTCTCGTCGTTTTTGTCGCCGGTGACCACGAGTACGGCGGCGAACAAACGCTGCCTCTGTTGGCGGCAGAGCTGGAAAAAAACTACGGTTTCCGAGTCATAGTACTTAAGTCCTACCCCGACCAGAATGCCGAAAAGGACATCCCTGGTCTGGAGGCCCTGCGCGATGCTGACCTGGCGGTATTCTTTTTGCGGTGGCGGCAGCTCCCCCCCGACCAGCTCAAGTACATTGACGAGTATCTTAAGTCCGGCAAACCTGTCATGGGCTTCCGTACGTCAAGCCACGCCTTCAATTACCCCGCTGGGCACGAATCAGAGGTATGGAATGCCTTTGGGGAGCGGGCCTTTGGAACGCCTCCCGGCTGGGGAAAAGCCGGCCATACGCATTACGGGCACAACAGTACTACCGATGTAGCGGTCGTAGAAGCAGCGGCCAAACACCCCGTCCTCACCGGAGTAAATCCCAAATTTCACGCGGCCTCGTGGCTGTACCGGGTCAGGCCCGACTATCCACCCAAAGATGCTACTGTACTTCTGATGGGTACTTCCGTAAATCCGGACAAGGCTGCCATCGAAAATCCCGTAGCCTGGACCTGGAAAAACAAGGAAGGAGCCAAAGTATTCTTTACAACCCTGGGTCACCCCGAAGATTTTCAGCAGGAAGGTATGCAACGCATGACGATCAATGCCGTACACTGGTTGCTGGATAAGCCCGTACCCAAAAAATGGAAGGGCAAAATGGATATCAATGTACCCTATCGGGGAATTGTTAAATAATATCGTCTTATTCCCGACCGGAGACCAGTACTACTATCCGGTATGTAGCCTGATATCAAAGAATTTTCTCATACAAAAAGGTAAACAGCATTCTTCTTTTCTCCCATGGCTAGACCCCTAAAAACAAGTCTCTATGGATTACTCATAGGTCTTGTAATGACGCTGATCAGCATTTCTGCTTTTCAATTCAGCTTTTCGGATACGCTGGATGTTAACCAGGGGTCCCGAATCTTTTTGCTGGGCGGTAACCTATGTTCCAGAATGCTGAATTTCGGTCATTTTGAAACGGAAATGCAGGTTCGCTATCCCGACAGCCAGCTCTTTATCCGGAACATGTGCGATCCCGGCGATACGCCCGGGTTCCGTCCCCGCTCCGCCCGTAACTCGCCCTGGGCATTTCCGGGTGCCGAAAAGTTCCAGACCGAATACGCCAATCCATCGGATAGCCAGGGACAGTTCCCGTCGGACGACGAATGGCTAACTCGCCTCAAAGCAGATATTATCGTAGGCTTCTTCGGATACAGCGAGTCATTTCAGGGACCAGCCGGACTGGACAACTACAAGGCTGAATTAGAAGCTTTCATTAAGCACACGCTCGCACAGAAGTACAATGGCACCACCGCTCCTAAACTCGCCCTGGTTTCGCCCATTGCTTTTGAGGATCTGTCGGCTCGAATGGATGTACCGAATGGCAAAAAGTGGAATGAAAATCTGGCGCTATACACCAAAGCCATGAAAGAAGTGGCCGAAAAGCACAATGTACTTTTCGTTGATGCCTTTACTCCTTCCAAAAGCTGGTACGCATCCAGTGCCGAGCCCCTGACCATTGACGGCTTGCAACTTAACGATAAAGGATACCAGAAGCTGGCCGTGCTGCTGGCCGATCAGCTATTTGGCAAGGAAGCTCCCAAAGCCAAAGTAGACCGCCAGGTGGTTTATAAAGCTGTGATGGATAAAAACTGGTACTGGCACAACGACTACAAAATTCCCAACGGAGTGCACGCCTGGGGACGTCGGTTTAACCCGTTTGGTCCAGACAACTACCCCTACGAGATAGAAAAGATCAGGCAAATGACCGCTAATCGTGATACGGCCATCTGGGTAGCCGCCAGTGATATGGAAGGGCAAAAATTTGACCTGGCTGCCGCTGACAAAAGGACCCGGACCTTACCACCCGTCAAGACCAACTTTAATCCGGAAGCAAACGGTAGCCTTACCTACCTCTACGGCGAAGAAGCCCTTAGCAAACTGAAAGCCCCTCCGGGATACAAGATCGAGCTGTTCGCGTCGGAGAAGGAGTTTCCTGATCTGGCCAACCCCGTACAGATGACCTTCGATAATAAGGGACGCCTGTGGGTAGTAACCATGCCCAGTTACCCGCACTTCAAGCCGGGCGACTCAATGCCCGATGATAAAATCATTATTTTTGAAGATACCAATAATGACGGCAAAGCCGATAAGCAAACTATTTTCAAGGATGGTCTGCACGTACCGGTAGGTTTCGAAATTACACCCGAGGGTGTGTACGTATCGCAGGGCACCAATCTGATGTTGTACACCGACACCAACGGGGATGACAAGGCCGACAGGCAGGAAATTATCCTTAGTGGCTTTGATGACCACGATACGCACCATGAAATCAGTGCATATGTAGCTGATCCTTCGGGAGCCATATATATGGGAGAAGGAGTATTTCTGCATACCAACGTCGAAACACCTTACGGTACCGTACGGGCCACCAACGGCGGGTTCTACCGCTACAATCCCCAGCGTCGCCATCTGGAACGTACGGCTCAGCTGGCCATACCCAATCCCTGGGGAATCGCCTTCGATGAGTGGGGTCAGCCTATATTTGCCGAAACCTCAAGCCCTGATGTGCGCTGGCTGATGCCGGGTACCGTAAAGCCGATGTACGGCGAGTCTACTGACAAATCAAAACAACTAATTGAAGATAAGCAGCGGGTACGGCCTACATCAGGTCTGGAATTCGTATCCAGCCGTCACTTCCCCGACGAGGTACAGGGCAATTTCCTTATCAACAATACCATTGGATTTCTGGGTATGAAAATGCATACCCTCAAAGATGATGGTACGGGCTACAAGAGTAATTTTGTGATGGACCTGGTAAAGGGCGAAGACCGCAACTTCCGTCCGGTCGACATGGAGTTTGCTCCCGACGGCTCACTCTATTTCATAGACTGGCACAACATCCTGATCGGCCACATGCAGCACAATGCCCGTGATCCCCTGCGCGACCACGTGCACGGCCGGATCTACCGGATCACCTATCCTTCCCGCCCGCTGGTGACTCCCGCCAAAGTAGCCGGGGCCAGCGTGGAGCAATTGCTGGAAAACCTAAAGCTACCCGAGTACCGTACCCGCTACCGCACGCAGCGGGAGCTACGGGGCCATAAGGCGAGCGAAGTACTACCCAAACTCAACAAGTGGGTAGCGTCTCTGGACAAAAACGATCCCCGCTACGAACACCACCTGCTCGAGGCCCTCTGGACTACCTGGGGCCTGAATAAAGTGGACCAGAAGCTGCTCCGGCAGATGCTGAAAGCTAAAGATCCCCGCGCTCGGGCTGCCGCCGTGCGGGTAGTACGCTATACCGGCCATCAGGTACCTGACCAGACCGAACTGCTGAAGCAGGCGGCCCGCGATGAGCACGGCCGGGTGAGGCTGGAGGCCATTGTAGCCGCTTCCTGGCTGGATAAGGACAAAGGATTGGCCGTACTAGCCGAGGCTAAAAAAATGCCCCTGGACGACTGGATGGACAAAGCCTATGAAACCGCCGAAGCCCACCTCAACGGACAACTGGTACGCAAGAAAATCGAGAAAGTAGCCGAATCGAACCTGAAAGGGAAGGAACTCGCACTTTTCACCAAAGGCAAAGAGATCTATGCCCGCGACGGCCACTGCGCCACCTGCCACCAACCCGACGGACAGGGCCTGTCGGCTTCGGGCTTCCCACCGCTGGCGGGTACCAAGTGGGTGACAGGCAACGAAGACCGGCTCATAAAAGTGGTACTGAAAGGATTGCTGGGCCCGATCGTGGTCAATGGCAAAGAGTACGCCGGACAGGTACCCATGACCCCCTTTGGCAGCATGCTCAACGATGAGGAGGTAGCCTCGGTACTGACCTATGTACGTAAGTCATTTGGTAACCAGGCTTCGGCCATCACGCCTGAGAAAGTAAAACAGGTAAGGGCTGCGACAGAGAAAGATCCTGTGTTCTATAATCCGGACAAGTTGTTGAAGGTACACCCGATGGAGTAGTATTTGAAAATCCTACTATATATCAATACATGGAGGTTTATTTCTTTTCCGAAATCATTTCGATCAAGGCTAAACAACTATTTACATTTTTAATATCAATAAAAGCTCCTCTCCCTGAGAAATATCATTCTTTTCCGCTTTCTATTGCGTAGAAGCGTTCACCAATAAAGGTCTTCATTTGGTCGCATAAAGCCCTGTGTTATTGTATTGATTTATATACGAGTATAGTTGCCCTTGCTGGGCCAGGCCGGGCAAGTAAGCTCCGTTGGGCAGCAACTTGCCCGGCCTGGATGCATTGATGCATGGGTATTGGCCGCCACTACAAACGGTCATCTACCCGAGAAATAAGTCGCTTTCAGGTACTCCCGTAGCGAAGTTGGCTTGCGGCCCAGCAGATGCTCGACTGTATTGTCTGTCCCGGCCAGCATACCGTGTTTGGTGGCGGCACCCCACTGGGCAAAGAAGTTAGCGACCACTTCAGGGAAGCCTGAGGCTACTTTATGGGCAATGTAGGGCGCCAACTCACTGCTTTTGTAAACGATGGGCCGGCCCGCTAAGGTGGATAGTTCCCGGGCGATATCGTGAAACGAATAGGCTTCACTCCCCGATAAGGTGTACTCCTGGTTGTCATGCCCTTCGCTGGTCAGCAGGGCGGCCGTAGCAGCGGCCAGTTCGGTTCGCTTGATGAAAGCGATTTTGCCTTCTCCCGCCGTAAAACGTATCTCCGTGTCCGGCACCTCGCTTCCAATCAGGTACCCCAGACCTTCAAAGTAGTAGCCGTTTTTGAGAATGGTATAGATCAATCCGGACGCTTTGAGGTAGGCTTCAGTGGCCAGATCACTTTCGGTGACCTCCGACAGCACAAAATTTGAGCTGCGCTGGATGCTGGTATAAAAAAGGTGCTTTACCCCGGCTTCCCTGGCAGCGTCGATGACGTTGAGGTGCTGGCGCACCCGATCAGTAAAGGCCACGGCAGAAACCAGCAGCACTTTATCGATGCCCTGAAAGGCTTGTACCAGCGCGGGATAGTCAAAGTAATCGGCTTTCCGGACGTCTACGCCCCGCTGGACGAGGTCCGTGGCTTTGCTGACGTCGCGCACCAAAGCGGCGATTTCTGCGGCCGGATTGGTAGTGAGCAATGCATCGATAGTTTGGTGGCCTAACCCACCGGTGGCTCCCGTTACTAAAATCATAGTAGAAAGAGTTAAAAATTCATGTATATTTACTTGCGATTTGCAAGTTCAAAGGTAAACTAATTCACTTGCATATTGCAAGTAATATCAAAATTGTTTTTTTATGAAAGTAGTAAAACAGCGTTCTACTTGCCCCATCAGCACATCGCTCGACGTGCTTGGGGATAGGTGGACCCTGCTCATTCTGCGGGACATGGTGTTTGCGGGAAAGTCTACCTACGGAGAATTCCTGCAATCAGCGGAAAAAATAGCGACCAACGTTCTGGCCGATCGCCTGGCGGTCCTAGAGTCGCAGGGCCTAATAACCAAGGCTGTGGCCTCTGATAAGAAATCGAAGTTTATCTACCGCCTAACTGAAAAAGGGGTAGATACAATCCCAATTATTGTAGCGCTTATTCAGTGGGGTATCAAGCATTGTCCCACCGATGTCAACCCTGACTTGCTGGAAGAACTTCAGGCAGGGAAAGAGGCAGTCGTAGAGAAGTACCAACGGCTTGCCCGCGAAAAGGCCTTGGTATAACCAAGAAGGGTGATCTCACGCATGTAAAGTAGTGGGTTAAAAAGTGCGCGTTTGGGAAATAGTGGCATGAAGCATTAGAGAAAGTAAGTAAAGAAGGCCCACCTCCTTGAAGGAGTTAAACGTATAGCTAAAGCCTTTTCTAATAAATCGTCTCGTCCTGATTTTCATTTACGACCATTACCTAAAATACTGTATATGCAGTATTGACTCTGAGGTCATATGGCCCATTATTTGCATGACGATTAGTGTGATATCTCATCAAGATAAAGTAGCCAGATAGGCTACTGGATAGGCTACTGGTGGTACTTTTTTATGTAGTCTGATTTTTCTGCCATACCAGATGAGAAGTCAGAAGGTAGTACGTAAGTATATACATTCACAACTAACTTTTGGCAGATTTACCTACTCTGCTAACGGTGAAGTCAATATCACTGATGAGCTTTATTAAACACCTTAACTCTATTTAAATACCCGTCTATCTATGAAACCCATCTTGAAATTATCACTTCTGTCCCTACTGCTGTGCCAGGGGTGCGAAAAAGACAGTATACGAGATATAGGGGGCCCTTTTTCCCGTCATCTACAGGGCCGTTGGGAATTGGAAAAAATGATTACACCTACCCGTACGCTTACCGGTTCACAGATAGGATATAAGGAAATCGTAGAGTCAGGTAATGACGGCAATGGAAACTATGACAAGGTATACCGTAACGACACCCTGATAAAGACATATGATCATACCCGAGTACCCGGCCCCACCGGCAGCGCTGCCAGGATGGAGGTAACCATCAACTACTGGCCTGATATTAAGCGTTTCCACAAGATTAAGAGGAATCCAGGGCTCACAACGGTGGAAACCTCCGGCTATATCCCTGAAATTGGAGGAGCGCAGGATACAATAAGGTACTTCTATAGGAGATTAGAGTAAAGTCAATGAAAAAGTTAACAGGCTACCTGCTCTTAGTTTATTTAGGTCTGACGTTACCACATTGCGCTCTGGCCCAAACTGATAGTATTAGAATATCTAAACCGACTATACCTGATCGCCGGGCTAAGGCCATTTATATGGAGGCTTTTGGCAGCAGTGGCTTTTACTATTCGCTCAACTGTGACATGCGTTTTCGTAAGGGGTTAAAGGGCTGGGGGGTCCGCGTTGGTATTACCAAACCGGTAACGGTAGGTGTTGCTACTACTTATTCGGGCCCCATCCTGATCAACTATGTAACATCAGAGCGTTCGGTGGCACTGGAAGCGGGTCTGGGCATAGTGGTAGCCAACACCAGATATACACATGAAGATCAATATAATGTTATCCGCAAGTATAGCCATTATGACTATAACTATGGGGTTGCTAACGTAGGCATACGGGTACAGCCGAAACGTACGGGTATTATGTGGCGCCTATATTGGGCACCCAATTGGGTTATGGGCCCTGATTATAATAATCAGAAGACTCTTATGTGGTTTGGTACATCACTAGGTGTGGGGTTCAAATAGCTTTTTTCAGCTATTGGCACAGTAGTAAGGTTAATACCTTATGCACTAGAATGAATCAGTACCATAAAGAATTAATTTTACTACATCCATAAGACGTCAGTAACTCCCTGGTGCTCTTGCTGATCAGGTTCCTTTCTATCTCAGATGCCATAGAGAAAACCTACACAGGTTTACTTCTCCCTATTTTAGCTCTTCGAGGAACTGACCAATTGCCCGATAACGCCACCTTTCCAGATAACTTCTCCTGTGTTCCGCCACTGCGATATGAACTCGACCTTTCTCTGATTTTTCTCGTTGGTTAGGTGCAGTATGTATTCTCTTCCAGCTCCTGATTCAGGAGGTTCGACCGCTGCCATGGTAACACGTGAATAGGCACTACTTCAAGGCATTATATTTCATTTAGATGAAAACCTGATTGATCTTCATTATTTATAATAATTATGATTTTATACTAAACTATGTTTTGCAAATTTTCTATATCGTTTATAGCATGTGAATCGCTAAGGGTGTAACAACAGAATGGTACACTGAACAAAAAGATGCATCTTCCTTTGTACTTTTTTAAGAATGTTACTTACCTTTCGTCGCAATTTTTCTCTTTATGTACACATGGATCATCATAAGCACCCTGATAAAGTCTCCGCAGCGGGCCTGCTGATAGCACTAGGTATCATTTTTGGCGACATTGGTACTTCTCCACTTTATGTTATGCAAGCCATCCTGGGAGAGGAGAAGATTACAGATGAAATAGTCTATGGTGCTCTTTCCTGCATTTTCTGGACGCTTACTCTTCAAACTACGGTGAAATACGTCATCCTGATCCTGAAGGCGGACAACCGAGGAGAGGGAGGTATCTTTGCACTGTATGCTCTGGTACGACGCCATGCCAAATGGCTTACCATACCAGCTATACTGGGTGGAAGTACTCTACTGGCTGACGGTATTATCACCCCTCCCATCTCTATTTCTTCGGCTGTTGAAGGTTTACAAATCCTGTATCCTACCCTTGAAACCATTCCGATAGTCATTGCTATATTGACGGCTATATTTCTGGTGCAGGCTTTTGGTACCAAAGTCGTAGGAGGTGCTTTCGGACCGATCATGATGGTTTGGTTTCTCATGTTAGCCATATTAGGCGTCTCCCAGATCATCTACCATCCAGAGATCTTCAAAGCCATCAACCCCTATTACGGCTATCAGCTATTGGCCAACCATCCCGGCGGCTTCTGGATGCTGGGGGCTGTATTCCTTTGTACCACCGGGGCCGAAGCTCTTTACTCCGACCTGGGCCACTGCGGGCGGGGTAATATCCGTGTGAGCTGGATCATGGTGAAGACGTGTCTGCTGCTGAACTACTTCGGTCAGGGGGCTTGGCTGATTGTACATGCTGGCGAGTTTTTGCATGGACGTAAGCCTTTTTACGAGATAATGCCCCAATGGTGGTTATTACCTGGTATTGTCATTGCCACCTCAGCCACCATCATTGCTAGTCAGGCGCTGATCAGTGGTTCATTTACACTTATATCTGAAGCGATCCGTCTGAACTTCTGGCCCAAAGTACGGCTGGTTTATCCAAGCGTCCAGAAAGGGCAACTGTATGTGCCAAGCATCAACTGGCTCTTGTGGGCAGGATGTGTAGGCGTAGTACTTTACTTCAAGAAAGCGGAAAATATGGAAGCGGCTTACGGGCTGGCCATCACCCTGACCATGATCATGACTACTCTGTTGATGGCCTACTACCTGTATGTACATCGTGTAAATCTGTGGTGGGTAATCGGCTTTCTGGTCCTTTACTTGTCCATCGAACTATCGTTTCTGGCCGCCAACCTGCTCAAATTCACGCACGGAGGATGGGTATCACTGGTAATTGCCACTTTGATTGCCAGCCTGATGATCGTCTGGCTCCGTGCCTTCTATATCAAGCTACGGCTAACGGAGTACGTAAAACTGGATGATTACCTGCCCGCTATGCGGGAGCTGAGCAATGACATCAGCATACCCAAGTACACGACGCACCTGGTGTTCATGTCCAATGCCTCCCGGGTATCAGAAATAGAAAGTAAGATTATCTACTCCATCTTTCAGAAGCGTCCCAAGCGGGCAGATATCTACTGGTTTGTTCACGTAGAAACCACCGATGACCCTTACACCATGGAATACAAGGTAAATGTAATCGAGGAAGATGACGTGGTGAAAGTTACCTTCCGCCTGGGCTTTCGGGTGGAGCAACGTATTAACCTCTACTTCAAAAGGGTCATTGAAGATATGGTCAAGAACAGTGAGGTAGATATCACCAGTAGGTATGAATCCCTGAGCCGACATAATGTCACGGGGGACTTCCGCTTTGTAGTACTTGAGCGCTTCCTATCCGTAGAAAACGATCTGCCATTCTTCGAGCAGCTGGTCATGAAGGCATACTTTGCCATCAAAGGAATTACTACCTCCGAAGATAAGTGGTTTGGACTGGAAAGCAGCTCAGTAAAAGTAGAGAAGGTACCTCTGGTGATTCGCCCGATTCAAAACATCAAACTAAAACGGGTGTATAGTTAACTATTCTTACAGACTCATAATCATTAATCTGATGATGTTGAGTCGTATGGTAGCTGGCTTCATTGACCGGGAAAGTTGTTCGGGTACTTCACTGGTTGTTATTTGAATAGAAAGAATGAAGGTACTTGTTATTCTAATTTAGGAAGTTCAAAGTCTTGCCCGTGCTCGTGGATAATGACTTTCGTTACATTACCGTTGCTGTCCTTCAGGAAATGAAACTGCGTATTGAAGTTGGAGAAATAAAAATCGGTTTCGTTTTCGGCCAGCAACGGCAATTCATACCCATCCCGGAGTCTGGAAATGAGTTCACCCTCTTTCAGAAAAATGGTAATCTTTGATTTTCGGCTCCCAAAGTTACCGGTGTATTGCTTTAAAATGGCTTCGTCCAGTTGTACCTGCTTACGGGGTATCCATAGGTCATAAGGCTGCTCGAACATGATATTGGTACAGCCCATAACCAGAGGCCAGAGGCTGTTGTCATAACTGCCATAGTTATTGAGCAGAATAATGGTTACGTCCTCTTTGGGGTAGTACACAAACTCTGACATAAAGCCAGGGTACCCCCCGGTGTGCTTGATGAACGACCTTCCTGAGAACTGATCCAGAAAGAAACCATAGCCATAGTTGCCCTCCTGCCGCCGAAAGGCCTGTTTCCAGGAGGCGTCGTCCAGAATCTGTTTGGTAGCGATGGCCCTTGCCCACTTAAACATATCCTGGGTAGTGCTGTAAATGGAGCCGGCCGAATAGGCCATCGTGGAATCGTAGTGTCGGTAGGGTTTAAGCTGCTCCTCACTCCAGAACTGGTACCCCTGAGCCCGAACGGAATCCGGCAGGTTAATAAAATCAAACCCGGACCGGCTCATACCCAGCGGCTGAAAGATCATTTCACGAACTACCTCTTCGTAGGGTTTGCCCGTCACTTTTTCGATTACCATCCCGGCCAGGAAAAAACCGGAGTTGTTATAGGAGAATCTCGTTCCGGGTTTAAAATCCAGCGGCTTGCCCTGAAATACGTCCAGTACCCGTTGCCGTGGAATCGGGTAGCACACAATCAGAGAATCTTCTTCGCCAACATCATTGGTAAAGTTATACAGACCCGAAGAGTGGGTAATCAGGTGGTGCAGTGTAACCGCTTCTCCGTGTGGAAAAGAAGGCAGGTACTTGCTCAGTTTATCTTTCAGCGACAGCTTACCCTGCTCCTGGAGCTTGAGCATCACCATAGCCGTAAAGGATTTGGTAATGGATAGAATAGGAAACCGGGTTGTGGTGTTATTGGCGGCTTTGGTGGCGTAGTTCCGGTACCCATATCCTTTGTGCAGCAGTACCTTGTTGCCTTTAGCCACCAGCGCCGTACCCGTAAACTTATAGGCACGGTGGGCGGCAGAGAGGTATGCATCCAGTGTATTGGTTAAACTATCCTTGTCAGCAGGAGTGGAAGACGGTTGCCCATAGCTGAGAACGGCTGACAGGAAGAAAAGCAAAGAAACAAGGAAACGGCTCATGGTATAAAAGGTAATGTTGGTTTATTCAGGGGAAAGGCTTAGTTCTTCCAAAGTACCTACGAGGTATGCTTCATAGGACTGCCACAAGGGTACCTGCCAGACCTGGTTAAAATTTAAATCTATTGAGTAGCAAAATAAGCCGCTTAGAAAATGTCCCGGTACTCAAATCCGGATTTGAGCATAGTTTTTGGGAAGAAATAGGAGAAAGAGTGGGCTGCTTTGGCTAAGGGCTAGCAGTTGGCTGCTAAATTCGGGAGCTAAACACTTGCCTGCCGGGAAAGGTACTCCGTAGGCGACATCCCCGTGAGTTGCCTAAAAGTGCGCTGAAAGGTAGCCTGGGAGTTGAAGCCACAGGAGAAGGCAATACCCGCGATCGTAAACTGTTCGCTTCCTGAATTGCTAAGCTGCTTTATGACGGCAGCTACCCGGTATTCGTTCACAAAGGTGTTGAAGCTTTTCTTTAGATGCTGATTAAGCACAAATGAAATGGTTTTGGCAGGCAACTGTATGTGTTTGCCTACTTTATCTACCGTTAATTCCGGATTCAGGTACAGGTGATCTACCTGCATAGCTTCTTTCAATCGCATAATGATTGCTTCTACGGTATCGGCCGGTAGCTGGGTACTGGTCGCTTTGGGGGTAGTTTCTACTAAAAGGGCAGCAGAGGGACTATTTCGCGCATGCAGATAGCCCTTCAGGCCCAGCCAGTAAATAAGTACCGAAAGGGGAATGTAAATAGGGTACCACCCCCACTGGTCCAGAACAGTCAGCCCCGTAGCCGGAATGATGTAGGGCACCAGATGCAACAGCCAAATAAGCAGGAACCCAAGCATCACGTTAAGAAATTGTTTCAACCACCGGACATGGAGGAGCTGGTGGGAAGCATTCTGGCGAGCCACCTGTTTATTCATCCATTGTCTGGTCAGCAGCCAGTATGTAGCCAGCGAAAGCCAGCGCGGAATATCGACGTATGTATTGTATTGATCCATCCAGTGCCCCCATCGGATCCCTTCCTCACGGGTGTGCATGCTCAGGAGTAGTCCCAGCATAAAAGTCCAGCCAAGTAGGGGTGCGCCCCAGTCGATCAGGATGGGAAAGAAATGACGCTTTTCGGCTTTGCCAATTCTGAACTCCGGATCCAGAAGTGACTTGGTGTAGAGGAAGAGCAAGGGCCCCAGCAGCATCGCATTAAAAACCGGGAACAGGTCCAGAAACAGACTTATCGTTCGGTTAGCAACGGGTATACCCACGGCGAAGCTCATCAGAGCCATTAGTCCGATTAGCCCGGCTAATAACCGGTTTGAAAGACGCCTTCCCTTGGTATTAACCCATAGCAGTACAGCCAGGATGAACCCTTGCAGGCCTCCCAGTAATAAAAACAGGTCAAAGGGTGAAATATTCATTGGTTTAAAAATACCTAAATTTGAGAATAATATCCTGGACCTACCTTCATTTTATTACCGCAATTTAGTAGAGATTACAGTCTCATGGGAACAGGGCTCCATTTACTCACCATTCTTGTTGATAAGCTTCTTTCAGCAGGCCATTTCACATAAAGCAAACAACATTCTCTGGTACATCCACCGGCAAAATGGCCAAGGGGTACGATGGCAAAGGGAACTTGATGCCCTACCTGACTATGAAAGATGTACAAAGTTCAGGTGGTCTCAAATCATCGACTAATGATATGTTGGCATACATTCGTTTCCAGCTTAATGAAGCTAACAAGACTGTTCAGTTAACTCATCAAAAAACGGTGAAAGACCGTCAAGGAACAATAGGGCTCAATTGGCATATTGATCGAACGTCAACAGGTGGGCATGAAATCTGGCACACCGGTGGTACGCTCGGCTTTACCAGTTACGTCGTCTTTTATCCGGAACAGAAACTTGGTATAGTATTGCTTGCTAACGAATCAGATCCGTCAACGCAGAGTCAATTGATTCAAATAACCAATAAGATAGTGTCCGGCCTATCAGCCAGGTGAGCGAGATAGCACTGATTTCTTCAACTCATGTAATAATCTAGCCGCTTTTGAAATAGATACGAGTCAGTAATTTACCCCTCGGTGGGGTAAATTACTGAACACACAATTGGACTAGACGACGAAGCGATATGTTTGATAAATAGTTAATTACTTAAATACTTCTTTGCCTGCATTCATATCTGTGATCAATGTTACAAAGTAGTTCTTCCAATTAGGGTCAGTAGCTGTTTCCCTGCCCTTTTCAGCATATTTAATGGCCTCTATCTTATTATCTAAAAAGTAATATCCCATTACCATACCTAAGTTTGAATAGCTTTCCTTGGGACTTTTATCGTAGTTTATTTTAAATATTTTGAATGCATCCTCATGCTTTTTCATTTTGTTCAGATTGCTACCATACATCAACAATTGTAACGATGTCCCCATTGGAAGCGCTTTTTGCATCAGCGAGTCTGCTTCTTTTTTCCTGTTTACTTTTTCCAATAAACCCGCATAGGTAGATAAAGTAAGGAAATTGGCATCACCAAAATAGGTATTTACCGACCGGTCTGCCCAGGTTAGGGCTTCTTCCAGGTTAATGTTATTTACCAGACAATAGTTGGCCGCAGTTTGCATGTTCTGCCAGTAGCGGTAGAAAATCCCTGAGTTAAACTCTCTTCTGAATGATTCGACTTGTAACTGGTGCAAATCAACTGATATGGTGAAGGGAACTTTTACTTTTTCCCATTGCAGAGAAAGTACCGCTGAATTTCTGGTTTGATCGCTAAACTCATATTTTAATCTTTCTACGCTTTCATTCACCTTTTGTACCGGCACCTCAACACGCAACGCATCGTCTTTAGGATCATAATAAAAGCTCCCCCAGGCTGTATTAAATTTAGAAAAAACCAGGGTGGCTTTTTCTTCGCCCATCGCAATGAAAAATCCATATTTTCCAGCTTCAAGTGGCTTACCTTCAATCATAACCCGGGTGCTGAACTCAATGGTAGTATTTTCGTTGGCACCTGCCCGCCAGGGAGCAGCTTTGCTGGTCCCGTAGTGTAAGTCAACAAAACCATACTGAACCACCTGCCCCCAGATTTTGCCTTCTCTTCCGTTAACTGCGGGCCGGGAATAATTAACTTTTACAGTAGTAATGCCAATATCTTCTGAAACGGAGGCTTTTTTATTACCATCGGCTGGTAATGTTATCTGACATGTTGCAGCGCTTACAAAGAAGGTACTCAGAAGTAAGGTAAGTACTATAGTTTTCATTTTTTGATTGTATTTGGATGAGTGATTAAGGAGTAAGGTTTTATTTAACCTGTCAAAGTATTGGGTGAGAAGGAGTTGCATATTTTTTTCCATTCACAAAAGAGGTGTGATGCATTGAGAGTGAATAGCACAGAGTCGAGCAAACAGCACTAACTGACAGAGCAGCCTATTTGCTGCCCGTCTCTTCAACCACTGCATCTCCAGATGCGTCATATACACGAATGGCCACAGTCAGCAGAACCATCTCCTGAACTCACTACCAGCGTTACCTTCTTCAGGATAGACTAGTTTCATGCAAGTGTACCAAATGCTTGCCAAGATGGACGATGTAGCTTATTTGATTAGTTAAGGCCTATTATTGACATGAATGACTTGGAGTACTGTCCAAAAGCGGACAAAAAGATGTTCAGTAACGGACATCGTTTAACTACCTTGAGCAAGCCTTATATCAGTATAGTCCTCTTATATCCTACGCTTTCGTTTTAACTTAGTTCATGCGGTGGTTTTCATCAGAATTATACATTTTAATGATGAATACGTATGCAATGTTTCAGGTTACCCCTACCTCATTAGGACAAAACCGTGTCAACCTAATCCCTACAACTGCTATGTTGCAACACTACCTGCGAATGGCCTACCGCAACATCAAGCGGTTTAAGACTACCTTTTTTATCAATCTCGTGGGCTTGTCAACCGGACTGGCCTGTACCCTGCTGATTTACCTGTGGGTCTATGACGAACTAAGCGTAGACAAGTTCAATGAGAACGACAGACGGCTTTATCAGGTAATGCAGAAGATTCACCTCGGTAATGGGGACATCCTAACGGAACAATCAATACCCACACCGTTGAATAAAGCCATGCGAGAGAAGTTCCCCCAAATCGAGGACGCAGCCCTGACTACGGGCGGAGGCAAGGGGGTACTGTCGGTGGGCAACATACGCCTGAAGGCCAAAGGGCTCTACGTGACTCCTAACTTCCTGACGCTATTAACGTACCCGCTCCTGCAAGGCCAAAAAACACAAGTTCTGAGCAACAAACTTTCAGTAGTTATATCTAATGAACTGGCCCTAAAGCTGTTTCATACGACCGATAATATTGTCGGCAGAACAATTCAATGGGATCATGAGAAATATAGCGGACCGTATACCATTTCAGGTGTTTTTAAGAAACCAACCCGCCACTCGTCGGCTGATTTTGATATACTGCTACCTTTCCAACTGTACGCCGACCAACACGCTAATGATGTTCAAAATTGGGGTAGCAGTAATCCTAAGCTGTATCTGCTGCTTAAGGAGGGAGCCGATGTCCAGGCGTTTAATGATCAGATTACCGAATTTTTACGGGTAAACTATGAAGCCGCCAAGGGCCGGGAACACCTCTCATCGGTGGGATACCTGTTCCTAAAACGTTATTCTGATCAGTACCTCTACAACCAGTACGAGCAAGGCGTTCAGACGGGTGGTCGCATTGCGTACGTGAAGTTGTTTTCCATAGTTGCGTTGTTTATTCTGGTCATTGCCGCCATCAACTTTATGAACCTGTCTACGGCCAAAGCCGTCACACGGCTCAAGGAGATTGGCGTTAAGAAAGCCATCGGTGCCAACCGCCTGACACTCATGGCTCAGTTTCTGGGTGAATCTGTGGTATTGGCGATTTTGGCGCTGTTGCTGGCGCTGGGTCTGGTTGCCCTGTTACTTCCGCAGTTCAATCAGATAACGGGAAAGCAACTGGTCCTTGGCCCGGAACCCGGTGTGCTGGCATCTGTTGTCGCTATTACGCTGTTCACCGGGCTGTTGGCGGGAGTTATCCCGCCCTGTATTTATCCAGTTTCAAGCCTGTAACAGTACTGAAGGGCAAACTGGCTCCGTCAACCGGTGAAGCCTGGGCGCGGCAAGGGCTCGTCGTGTTACAATTCTCAATCTCCATTATCCTGATCGTATCGGTACTGGTGGTACAACGACAGATTGATTACATTCAGAGCAAGAACCTGGGTTTCAATAAAGATAATATCGTTTCCTTCAGCCGGGAGGGCAGGCTGGAACAACAAAGCGAGCTTTTTCTGGCTGCGGCCAGAAACCTGCCGGGTGTCATAAAAGCATCCAGTATGGGTGGCAACATGGTCGGCGGTCACTCCAGCGCGGGTGCCTTCGACTGGCCCGGCAAACAACCTGTTCAAAAGATTAACTTCGGCATCTTTTATGTCAATTATGATCTGATCGAATTGCTAGGTATTGACCTATCTCAGGGTCGTATGCTATCTGCACAGTTTGGCTCAGACAGTACCGCCAGCATCGTTTTTAATCAGGCAGCCATTGATGCGATGGGACTCAAAGATCCGGTCGGTAAGACCATTCAGTTCTTTGGTGACAGCCGTCAGATTGTGGGTGTTACGAAGAATTTTCACTTCGAATCTCTCTATGAGGAAGTCAAGCCCGTGTGCTTTGTCTACCGTACGAAGTGGGCTGATCAAATGCTTGTCAAGATTGCCGCCGGTCGTGAGCGTGAGACCCTGTCGCAACTGGAAGACTTATATAAGCAGTATAACGAAGGGTTGCCGTTTGAATACAAGTTTCTGGATGAAGACTTTCAGCGGTTATATGCAGCTGAAAACAGGGTAGCGGTTGGTACTACTGGCACGATTGCCAATCAAAACGTCCATAGGTACTTACCTCCTGATCATTATAGCCAAATCTCTGATTGGTTCTCTAGGTGACCTGCCTAATCAACCCATACAGTGGACGGTTCTCTTACCATACACCGCCTTATCCATTTCCGGAATTTTTATTGGCAGCTATATCTCCAGGTATGTTTATACCGAGCGCTTAAAGACCTGCTTTGGCTGGTTTATTATTTGCATCAGTGTATTTATCATTATCAAAAACCTGTAGCGGCTGTTACAGCGAGTTCTTTTCTACCTGTTTCACCAAAGAAAACTATCCCAAATCGACCTAACTGATCTTCCTCATTTTTTTGCGGAGGAATTGGTGTGAGTTTTAGGCACTCATTGACAAGAACCTACTTTGGGGCTGTGATGAAATAGGTAAATCTAACCTACCCAACTGGTAAAGCTTTTTTCATCAGCAGGCTGATTAGTAGTGAAGGACTACGGTCACATTTAAAAAGTGCAGGCTTTCAGGATGAATGATCAAATTAATGTTTTAGTAACGTTTTATAATACCAACCAACATGTCTAGTACTACTCCACATTCCTTTCATATACCTGTAATGGGTCTTGCCTTTTCTGTTGATTCACCACTTAAAGTGGCTCGTTTCGGAATCTCTTCGGTCCTGTCACTCTGCGACGACTGGCTACTGGAGCAGATGCGCCAGCACTACAGCCAGAAGTATGGTAAGACTTTTACCCCCATAACAGAACAAGAGGAAGATTATCGGGCCAGACGTGTGACTGCGTACCTGAATCTGGTTGATCAACTGGTAGGGCATCAGATCTCGGTAATGAAGGAGCAGGACTTTACTCCTGCCTCCGATCTGACCAGATACTTTGAAATGCTCCCGGATGAGTCTCCGCTCCGTAAACGGTATGAAGAGATGTTACAAATCACTGACGCTGACATAAAACAGCAACTTCGGGAGGAGCTTCGTGACGCGGTAGTCCCTGGTAGTATAGACGTCAATATTATGACGAAGGTAGATAAAACCAACTATGACAACAATGGTGAACCGTTACCGCAGGAGTACTCCGACGCTCTGGCTGCACTACGGGGGTATGCCAATAGTACTGTCTGCTCCTCCATTATATTTTCGGCCGGAATGAACCTGCGCCTGTACGCTTACCTGGAAAACTTCTCCTGCTTTTACCCGGATCAGAATGGTACTTTAAGGAAGAAAATAATCATAAAGGTCAGCGACTATCGTTCGGCAATGATTCAAAGTAAGACACTAGCCAAGAAAGGTCTGTGGGTGTCAGAGTTTAGAATAGAGTCAGGACTTAACTGCGGTGGCCACGCTTTTGCTACAGATGGATATCTCATAGGCCCTATACTGGAAGAATTTAAGCAAAACCGGGCAGCACTCCAGCAAGAACTATACGGTATGTATAGCTCTGCACTGGTCCGAAAGGGAATGCAGGCTCCTACGATAGTACCCGAACAGTCTATTACCATTCAGGGTGGAATTGGAACCGCCGCCGAACATTCATTTTTACTGGAATATTACGGAGCCACTTCTGCCGGCTGGGGTACCCCTTTTCTACTTGTTCCAGAGGCCACTACTGTAGATGAGCCAACCCTTACCCAACTGGCAGCAGCTAAAGCAGAAGACTTATACCTTAGTTCGGTTTCTCCGCTGGGCGTTCCTTTCAATACCCTCCGCAACTCCTCCAATGAGCTCCTGAAAATACAGCGGGCTGAACGTGGGAAACCCGGTAGTCCCTGCCTGAAAAAACATCTGGTATCAAATACGGAGTTTACAGAGGTACCTATCTGCACCGCATCCCGTAAATACCAGCGCCGAAAGCTGGAACAGCTCAGGAGCCAGCATCTGGATGCACTTACCTACCATCTTGAAGAAGCCAAAGTACTAGCCAAAGAGTGTCTGTGCGATGGTCTGGCCAACTCGGCAATACCTTTTCTGGGGGGCAGTAAAAAGGCATCAACCAGGTCTGTTTCCATCTGTCCTGGTCCTAATCTGGCTTTTTTCTCAGGTATCTTCAAACTCCACGAGATGGTAGATAACATATACGGACGATTCAACGCCCTGAACAATACGTACCGTCCTCACATGTTTATTAATGAACTGAAAATGTACATTGACTACTGGAATAAGAAAAAGGAAGAAGAATTAGCAACCCTGACGGATAAGCAGTATAAATACTTACAAGGTTTTTGGGGAAACCTTCAGGCAGGGATACAATATTACAAACAACTTCTTCCCACCCTGTTCAAGGATCAATCAGAACTCCAGAATACTATGCTTAATGAACTACTGGAGGCCGAAGAACGGCTACACATGGCCCGTATAGTATATCATTATTAGGATCTAAATTCAAAGCCTGTATTTTGAAATCAAAAAAAGAAATCACTAGTACTGATATTATTTAATTAAGTACCAGCCCATTACCTGAAGTACCAGGTAAGGAAGTTCCTACCACTGCATCCATTTTTAAATAGAAATTTTCAAATCAGGTTGTATAGATTCAACCAAAATTAAAGTAGCTACTTCGGCAGCTTCTTTAATTTTTATAACAATGAATATTAATACGCAGAGGCGGCTTGTAGCGCTTCGGTTATTGTCGCTGAAAGAGATGTAGTTGGTCGGCCAATTAATGTGGAAAGCTGATGACTGTCATCAAACAAAGCACCTCCAGAGGCAGCTACATCCCATCCGGCAACCGCATGAGCAAATCCTTCTGGCAAACCAACGGATACCAGGGCTGCGGCATAGTCTGCTTCCGGCATATTTATATAGGGAATATCCTTACCCGTCTGCTGTGAAATTTCAGCCGCCAGGTCACTGAGCGACCATGCATCGTCTCCGGCAAGTTCAAAGATTTTTCCCTGGTGTCCCTGACCAGTTAAAACAGCAACGGCTGCATCAGCATAATCAGCCCTTGCTGCCGAAGATATTTTTCCCTCACCTGCACTACCAATATAAGCACCACCAGCAATTGCACCTGGAATAGCGCCAGTATAATTTTCTGTATACCAGCCATTGCGCAGCAAAGTAACCGGAATACCTGCATTCTTTAAGTCAGCTTCCGTTGAACGATGGTCTTCTGCAAGGGCAAGTGTTGACGTATCGGCATGAAGTACACTGGTATAAACAATCCATTGTACACCAGCCTGCTTTGCAGCTTCTATTACATTGCGGTGCTGAGCGACACGTCTGCCAGTTTCACCTCCGGAAGAAATTAGTAGTAAGGTATCTACACCTGCTAATGCACCAGTAAGTGTTTCAGGCTTGTCGTAGTCTGCTTCTCTGGCTTCTACACCAATGTTAGCAGCCTTTTGGATTGAACGAACAAGGGCAACAATGTTATCGTCAGAAACCTTTTTAAGCTTGTTTACAACAAATTGACCTAGTTGACCTGTTGCTCCTGTAATTGCTATCGTCATTTAATTTTTAAAGTAGTAGTTTTATTTATGTGCGTAGTTCCTGTTACCATACAATTGGGGAATGATACAAAGGGAAGAAGTTGCTATACTTCTGGAAACATAAAAATTCAAATGCATAAAGCTCGCTTCATACTGGATTACTAGTATCTGAATCAAAATGGGGCACCTTAGCAACGTACGGAGGTACCGTTATGCATTACATGGTTTTTTACGGTAACTACCACTGGCCCAAATCAGTTTCATTCAAAAGCTCTACTTATGTAATTATGATACACATTTTTTAATAAAAGGATTCTACCTTTTTTGGCAGGAAACAGCAATCAGGACTGACTTAAGGGACTATGAGTTTTTCCTTGCTTAATCGACCTATAACTTCTCAAAGTTAGGTAGCTCCTCAACTAGCTTTACAACATGTAGCCTATTCCAACGCTAATTCATCACCAGCAGGGTTCGGGCGGGCATTTCGTAGAGCCTCTGGGTAGACAGGTGGATGGACTTTGTGATCTGGTCGGTACCGTTAGTCACAACTACCGAGAACGTATCGTCCTGAATCTCGGCAAAGTTCAGCTTTAGCCAATGCCTGGACTTCCGCACCGAAAGTACCTCCTTACACAGGACCTTCCCCTTTTTATTGAGCAGGGTAACACTCACCTTTTCACCTATAGGTTTCTCCACCAGTACATTCATGGTCAGTGAGTGGATAGAGCGATACATACCTACCAGCAGGGTCGGTTTTCGGGGCGAGGTCTGGGTAGAGTCAGTATGGATTTGTGGGGCAGTTGCACCTTGAACGGGGTTCATTAGCGGTAGTACACCCAGCAGGGCGATCTTTAGAGTACTAGTTAGTTTTTTCATGGTTTTGTTAAAGTCTATGTTGGATTGATAAATGACTACTTGCTTTCCGCCAGTGTTACGGCTGCCTGCACGCCATCCGCTTTTAGTTTTTTGATAACCGCGCCGGCTACGTTCCGGCCCAGTTCCAGTCCTGCTTCATTGTCGGTACGAAAATGAATACCCGCCTGGAACCGCGATTCAGCTCCGTCCTTAGCTACTTTCTGAAACAAGGCCCTATCGGCTGGAAAGAAGTAGGAGAATAAGCCTTCCACCAAACCACCCATGGCTGCGTGTCCCGAAGGATAACCTGGGAACGGGGGCGTCGGCACCAGCGGCTGGTAGGTAGTATCGTACTGGTCGGGACGGATGCCCCAGTAGGCGTACTTGGCATCGAAGCAGGCCACAAAAGTATCATAGTACCCTATTGCCACCGCCGCGTACATGCGGGCGGCATGGGGTGGGTTCAGGTGCAGGTTGTACTCAAATATCTTTTTGTGCAGGATCTCATCGGCCGGAAATTGGCTGGCGTAGTAAAAGGCGTTGGCCTTTGACCGAAAGGTAGGCTTATGTGCTTTCAGCTCCGCCATGTCCTTCGCAAAATCAGGTGGTGGAACGGGTCTGTACTGGCCGGCGTGGGTAAGAGCCACTGTTTTGTTCAGTCCGGCGGTGACTGCCATGGGGTACTTGCCCGTCCAGAGGCTGTTACCTTCGGGTCGTTTTCCGTCCCAGGCTGCTTTGTATACAAAATCTTTGGTATGCTCCAGTTCTTTTTCAGCTATCCGTTTGCCCAATTCGAAGCCCGCGCGGGTATCGCTTGGGTAAGCGTAACCCGCTGCTACGCGGGAATCCATAGCCCGCATAGCCATACGGCTGACCGAGTCGGCCAGGGACGGGTAGAAGCGCGAAATAATGGTATAGGCTACCCCTGCCGCCACTGAATGTTCGCAGGGATACGAGGGACTGTCAGGCTTAAGACCCTGGGCCTTGATACGGCTATCTGCCACGAAAGGCCGAGGCCGCTTATAGGCATATTTGGATACCCAGGCGGCCACGGTAGCATCGTAAGTAGCTACTCCCAGGAGCATATTGGCCAGGGCACCATTGCGGCTGGTGTCGGTCATCCACAGCTTTGCCATCATCTCCTGCCATCGGTAGCCGGGGGCGCCCGCGTTCCAGTATTGGATCTGCTGGTGACCAGCCGCGTCCAAACTCTTCTGCCGGGCCAGAACCTGAGAATTTTCTACTTTGGCGGCAGGTGGTGGGGGTAGCTTATAGGCTTCGCCGGATGGAATGAACCAGGTTTTCCACTGGCCGGCTTCAGGCTCTACCTGGGCCAGCAATGGAGCTGCTAACGTCAGGTAGGCCATAAGGGTTAGTGAGCTCTTTTTCATACTACTCTGGGGTTTTGTTTAACCAAGATTAGAGAATAAAAAAGAGCTCTCAATGTCGGTATCAATAAACAGCGGGTAAGGGTAAACAAACGGCAGGATTTAACCCATAAGTACCATTCGTTGACCCAAAATGGTATTCTGTTGACGATGGGATTGCCGATAAATGGATATGATAAAATTATCCCGTATTTAGCAGCATGAACCTTACTTTTGACAAAGAACGTTTTCTGGTATACGTCCGCATCGGGGCCCTTTTCCTCTGCCTGTGGCTGTTCAGCGAGTTGGTTAATAATTGCGATACGTTTGTACCCAGAGCCTGGAATAACCTTTGGCGCTGTGCCTACGTGACAGTCCTCAACTTTATCTTGTTTGAGTACACCTTGCCCTATTTCCGTCTGCGCTGGAAACGAATCCTGGTAGGTTTTCTGCTGGTGTGGGTACACCTGATGCTGTACTCCTTCGGCCTGTATGCCTGGCGGCTATTCGGGATAAGCCTTCATATATATACGTCACTGATCGACTATTCGATCGGAGAAAGAGACTACTCGTCCTTTGAAAGAGGCCTATCTACCCAGATGGGGTATAGCGCCGGGTCCATCCTCTTTTTCGGGATTTGTCAGCATATTTACGTGTATTATAAACTGCGACAGGCCGCACAGCAGCTGCGTATCGAAAAGCAGCAGGCCGAGCTCAACTACCTTAAGTCCCAGACCAACCCACACTTTCTCTTCAACACCCTGAACAACATCTACGCACTTTCACGCGACAAGTCAGACCGGGCGCCGGAGTCTATCCTGCGCTTGTCCAAGATCCTGCGTTTCATGCTGTATGAAACCAGCGGGGCGTACATCCCCATTGAGCAGGAACTGAAAATCATCAATGACTACATAGCGCTGGAACAGCTAAGGTACGACGAGTCGCTGCGGGTTAACTTCAGCTACGACGTAGAAGATCAACGGCAGAGCCTGCCACCACTCTTGCTGATACCGCTGGTGGAGAATGCTTTCAAACACGGTGTATCCGAAACCCGGGGTGAGCCCTATGTGGATATTCACCTGTCTGTGAGGCAACGGCAACTGGACTTTGTGGTCAAAAACTCATCAGAAGCCAACCCCGATGAACGGGGAGTGAAGGAAAACATCGGCCTTTCTAACCTGCGCCGCCAGCTTGAAATCCTTTACACCGACTACAAGTTGTCCGTTGTACAAGGTACTGCTGAATTTACCGCCACCTTACACATCAATCTGGCTAGCTATGTCTAAACTACGGTGCATCATCATTGAGGACGAGCCACTGGCCGTCAAAGTACTTACAGATTACATCGCTCTGGTACCCTTCTTGGACCTGCGTGGTACTTTCAAGGATGCAATCCTGGCTACCGACTTCCTTCGGCAGCATACCGTGGATCTGATGTTTCTGGATATCCACCTACCCCGGCTGAAAGGCATGGCTTTCCTGAAGACGCTGGCGCACCCGCCAGCGGTCATTATTACTACTGCCTATCACCAGTACGCCGTCGAAGGATTTGACCTGAATGTGACAGACTACTTACTGAAGCCCTTTGAGTTTGAACGATTTCTGGTTGCGGTAAATAAGGTCAAAACTCCCGAAGCGATCCAAAGCAGGCTAACCGAAGGCGGAGATAGTAAAGACTACCTGTTTCTAAACGTGCAGAAGAAGAAGGTCAAAATCCTGCTGGCAGACATCCTGTACATCGAAAGTCAGCGCGAGTACATCAAGATTGTGACGACGCGCAGCAGCTACCTCTCGAAGATGAGTACGCACGAGATCGAAACGCTGCTCCCGCCCCACCTTTTCCGTCGCATTCACCGATCTTTCATCGTATCCATCAACAAGATTGACTCTTTCACTGCCGAGTACGTGGAGGTACAGGGCGTATCCATTCCCATCGGGCGGGGGTACCGCGAGGTGTTGGATAATCTATGAAGTTAAAAAAGTAGGTCCGCACATGCGGTTGTTGATTCCGGAGAAAGTGGCCTTACAAGTGAGATAAAATTGATGCGACACTTGAGACACCTATTAATAAACTTTTAAAATGATCAAGCCTATGAAAAACGTAAATCTGGTAGTTGTTTTTTCAATACTAACTTTTGCTGCCTGTACATCTTCTGATGGCGATTATCAGGGTAGCGGTACCGCAGGCAAACATGTAGTTGGTGACACGGCACGTGACTTCCAATCTGAGAAAGTGATCAAATTTCCTGAGCTTCAGGAATATATTACTACAAGTACTGACGATAAGGTAAAAGTTATAAATTTCTGGGCTACCTGGTGTGCACCTTGTATAAAGGAGTTGCCATTTATAGACTCTCTACGGTATACCTATGATCCGGATAAAGTTGAGGTACTGCTTGTAAGCCTTGATTTTCCGGACCAGCTTTCTAAGGTTAATAAATTATTACAACGTAAAAAATTAAGTTCCACCGTATGGCTTCTGGATGAATCAGATCCAAATCTATACATTGATAAGGTTGATCCTTCCTGGACGGGAGCCCTTCCTGCGACCCTTCTTGTCCGTAATTCAACCGATCAAAGAATCTTTCTTGGTAAAGAACTCACAAAAGCAGAATTAGAGACACACATTAATAAACTCTTAAATTGAACAGGGCTATGAAATACGTAAATCTTGTAGTTATTTTTTCGCTGCTAACCTTTTTTGCCTGTACATCTTCCGATAGTGACTATCAGGTTAGCGATATCCCAGGCGGATATATGCCCGGTGACACGGCACGTGACTTCCAATTAAAGAATGTAAATGGGAAAATGGTATCATTGGCTAATTATGAAAATGCCAAAGGGTATATCGTTATTTTTACCTGCAATACATGCCCTTATGCCGCCATGTATGAAGAGCGGATTATTGAGCTGCATAAGAAATTCGCAGATAAAGGATATCCAGTTATTGCTATCAATCCAAATGACGAATCAGAAGAGCCTGGCGATTCATATGACGAGATGATTGTACAAGCCAAAGAAAAAGGATATAGATTCCCATACGTTCAGGATAAAACCCAGGAGATAACCAAAGCATACGGAGCTACGAATACTCCACATGTTTATGTGTTAAATAAAGATCGTAAGGTTGTATATATTGGCTCGATTGATAATAATGCCAGGGATGCCGAAAGTGCGGATAAATTTTATGTAGAGGATGCCATCAAGGCTCTTGAGAACAACAAAACTCCGGAAATCTCTAAAACTAAAGCTATAGGCTGTACAATCAAATGGGCATCTTAACTTTCTTATCCTTTAATACAGGCCATCCGGTGTGATGGTCTTTTTCATTTCCAGACCTATAAATCATAATTCTTCAGCGACCTGTGTTATCATATTCCTCCTGATTACTTACGACCTGCTCTTTTTATGCATAAGATGCTTCTATTTTATCTGCACTGAGTAGACCGGTTACCACATCAGGAAAGCAGTCATAGGCTTCTTCTTAATTTTGCTTCACAGGAGGGAGTACCACCGGTCTGAATTTTGGCGCTGGCATGGCTAGTGTCTCTGATTTGATAGGTTCATTGGAAAAGAAGCCTACTATCAGTTGCTGTACCTTTTCATCGGCTAGTGTGCTTTCATGGCCAGCGTTCTGAACCAGTACGTGGCTCGCATTAGCAAATCCCGGCAGGAGTTGCTCCACATTAGATGGGGGTGTGTTGCTATCCATGGTTCCGCTGATAAACAAGGTACGTACTTTGCTTTTCACTGGTGCCCGATACGCATCTCCTAAGTCCAGATTACCCCAGGGGCTACCTGAATAGATATCCGGTGTATTCATGGAGTTTCCAAGTAAAGCCGACTTCCCTTCACGCTCAATCTGGCGATAGCGTTGTTCGGTAGCTCCGGAAGCCAGCCGCATGACCGAAATACCCGAGCCATAGCCGCCGTTCAACTGATTGAAGCGCTTTTCAACGTACTGCTGAAACAACTCATACTGGCCCTTATCAATCCCGTACAGCATAGCAGGAAAGTTGATGAAATCATTGCTGTCGCCGGCATCCAGCCGCAGGATCATCTGCAGGCCAAACTTACCTACCGGAATAGTGACTACTTCTTTGGTTTTGTAATTGGTTACTGCCAGCGTTATCGGCTCCCTTTCCAGTTTAGCCAGTACCTTTTTCAGCAGCAGTACCATATCAGGTACCTGTTGATTGACGGCTACATCCTGGCTAGCCAACTCGGCTATCTTTGTGAGCTGCCTGTCGTATGTAGAAGGCAAATGATGCATGTGGTCAGGTCCCGAAGTACCCAGCAGCACCATCTCCTCAATAAAGGCAGGATACTTCCGGACGGCGGCCAGGGCCAGGTGCGTACCGTAGCTAAAACCCAGGAGTTTGATCTTTTTGGCACCCAGCGCCATGCGCAGGTCGTTGAGGTCATCAGCATTTTGAATGGTGTTATAGCCGTTGATGTCAATTCCTCTCGACTTCAATTCAGCAGCCCCTATCACCGATGCTTCCTGAGCCACTTTTATAAGCTTTTCTTTGGAGAGAAATATCTCCTTGCCGTCCGGTGTAGCAGGAATTTTAAATACGAGCGATGGCTGGGACCGGCCACATCCACGTTGATCCAGCAGAATTACATCATGGTTTTTTTGTAGTTGCAATACCAACATCTGAAAGTACTTCTCCTCTAAGTAGCTAATCCCCGACTCTCCGGGTCCGCCGGCAAGAAAGACAATGGGGTAAGAGGGGGCCGGACTGAGGGATTTGAGTTTCAAAAGAGCCAATTCAATCTTATTGCCATGGGTGGCCAGCCGGTTTTCGGGCACATCCAATGTTCCCATTTCACACGAAATACTATCACCGGTATAGATCTTAGCCTTGACAGGCTTAAAATCAATGGTGGCAGCCATTTCTTTTGACTGGCTATAAACGGTATAGGAAGTTAGCGTAATAACCAGAAAAATAGTAATAGAAAGGATTGTTTTCATGGATATAGAAGTAGTAAATGGTCAGGAAAACGGCACCGGCGAATTACTTATAGGAGAAGCCACTGATTTTTGGACGATTAAACCAATATACTTGCTCATCTCCCCGGTTAATCCGGACAGTAGCTAACAGTATAAGCACTGAATTGATCAAATAAAGTACTACGATGAGCATTCCAGCTACGATACCGAGCCAGGGCATCGTTTCGGGTAGTCCGGTGAAGGCACTAAATAGAAAAACAAGGACGATGCCGTAGGTAAGAATGGACCACGCCAGCTGAAACGTAAGGATTCGCCGCCCAAGCTGCTCAGCCCCATCGACCGTATCTTTCTTCATCATCCAGAGTACCCAGGGAAGCAGGAGATTGGCCAGTGGAAAGAGCCAGAAGGCCAGGGAGGCCAAGTTCATTATATGCAGGAAGGTTTTATCCTGACTAGATGTATAAGCCTGAAGGTCTTCAGCGGACGTATCAAGACTTTCTGCCAGCAGGCGCAGGGTGTGACCACGGGGTTGGGTTGTTCCGCTTTCGATCCTTTGTAATGTCCTTAGGCTGATAGAAGATCTTTCGGCTAATTCTTCCTGCGAAAGTCCTCGGCTCTTACGTAAGGAGCTGATTCTGTTGGCTAGTGTGGTAGTTTCCATAGGTACCTTGTTTTGCTCAAAGGTAAACAGCAATCAGTATCAGAATAGCGTCAATCCTGCGACTTTTCTATGACACGGCACGTCTATTTTACCCTAATCCCCTTGAGGAGTTTTCAAAAGAAGGCTCAGAAGGGAGAATTATTCACCACCTCCAAAGACCAGCCTCTACCTATGAATGGGTACCATAGCCTACACATTTAGCTTTGATGGGATCAATACACCTATTGAATAGACTGAGCTTATGAACTACTTAATCTGGTCCCATAGCCTCTTCTAAATGAATCCGTTATGGCAACTGGCTCAACAAACAGATGTACTACAAATCAATTTCATAATTTAAAAAAATAAACTCATTCTTTGTACGTATAAACGGCTGCAAGTTTGTCTTTAGATAAAGAAGGATAGAAATATATCAGGAAAAAATAGATCTAATCGCAGCGCAATGGCGTAAAACCTCTCTTTGACACAAATGACAACGCTGTTATGTATAGGTCCTACGTCCGTAAGCTCAACGGTCCATAGCTCCTCTACGACAACCAGGAAGATCCCTACCAGCATAATAACCTGATCAATAAGCCTGAACACAAGGCCTTGCAGGCTAAGTTGGAGAAAATGCTGAGTCAGAAGCTGAAAGAAACAAAAGACATCTTTATGCCGGCCGATAACTACATGAAACATTACAACTACACTTATGACAATAAGGATAGTCTGCGCCCTGCCTCCTATTTTTCTGAACTATCCGCTAACCGGTCAAACTAATCCAGTTATTATATGATAAAGCCTGGCTATCTCACAATCCTGACACTCCCTTTGCTTGGGTTGGGTTGGTTCTTTTTGCAGACTTCTGCCCCTGCTTCCACAAAGACAGCAGCGGCTAAACCCAATATTATATATCTGCTTACCGACGACCACCGGTGGGATGCATTGGGATGTATGGGCAATAAACTTATAAAAACGCCCCATCTTGATAAACTGGCTTCTAAAGGAGTACTCTTTAAGAATGCCTATGTCACCACTTCTATCTGCTGCGTTAGCCGGGCTAGTATGCTTAGCGGACAGTATATGTCCCGACACGGCATTGAAGATTTTAATACCGGTTTCAAGCCGCAGGCTCTGGCGCAGACTTACCCCATGCTTCTGAAAAAAGCAGGGTATCAGGTAGGGTTCATTGGCAAGTACGGAGTAGGATCACCTAAGGAGCAACCAGCCCACCTGTTCGATTTCTGGGCTGGTTCGGAAAAGGGACAACCCGACTACGAGATGAAAGATGAGCAGGGAAACTATCTGCACCACACCGACAAAATCAACGGAGACATAGCCCGGTTCATGGAGACTGCGGATAGTCAAAAACCCTTTTGTCTGTCGGTTAGCTTTAAGGCGCCGCACGTACAGGACAATGATCCCCGGCAGTTTATTATTCAGCCTCGCTACAAGCCCATGTATGCGGGTGACTCCATCGCTCAACCTCTGACTGCTGCCCCCAAATACTGGCAGTCTTTTCCTGACTTCTTTCGAACCGAGCAGAATATCGCACGCGAAAGGTGGCACCTGAGGTTTGAAAATAACCGGATGTACCAGGAAAGTGTCCGCAACTACTATCGCCTACTCAGTGGTGTCGATGAGGTAGTGGGTAATCTGGTAGCTACTCTCGAAGCTAAGGGACTGGCTCAGAACACCATCATTATCTTTATGGGGGACAATGGTTTTTATCTGGGCGAACACGGGTTAGCCGGTAAGTGGTATGGCCACGAGGAATCTATTCGGGTACCTCTGATCGTGTATGATCCACGTAACCCGCAGTTGAGAAATAAATCAGTAGAACAAATCGCGCTTAATATTGATGTAGCACCTACTATCCTTAAAATGGCCGGAGTAGAAGTACCTAAAACCATGCAGGGCATTGACCTGGTCGAACTGGTTACTTCGAAAGGCAAAAAAGGTAACCGCGAGGAGTTCTACTATGAACATACCTTTATGGGAAGCCCCAAAATACCTAAGGTCGGAGGTGTAGTAAGCAAAACGCTGAAGTACATGAATTTTTATGAACATAACTACGAGGAGCTGTACGACCTGAAGAAGGACCGGTTGGAAACTACAAACCTGATTAATGATCTCAGCTGGCGTACCCAGTTACAGGCCATCCGGAAGAAGTACAATACCTGGAAAGAAGCGGTACTCTAAGTGGCAGGTGCAGCCGTTTTTGGATTCCCTCAGATCTTACTCTTGTCTGACAATCTTACTTATATCTATGCTGTACATCTGGCGCCCTAGTTTCTCATGCGTCGAGTCAAAAAAGACCTGGGTACCCTGTTGATTACAGCGGGGATGGAGGTCACAACGCCACTCCCCTTTGTACTGAGGAGGCGAAAGAAATTTCCCAAGGATTACCCTACGGTCGGTGGGAATGTGGTAGAGGTACAGGGTTTGTATACGTTCCTGATTGGGATAGGTATCATTGAGTACCCACTCGTTATTGGTGTTAGGTACATAGGTATTATGGCCATTGACGGGCATTTTCTCCTCCCCGATATGGCTGCTTTCCTGCGTTTTGTCTTTCAGTAACCAGAATCCCCATTCTTTTCCAATGGGCTTCGTCCAGACCAGCAGATGCTCCGGGTCACGCCACACAAAATGCGAGGAGTTACCCGAAGGGTCAACAATGTACCTGTCGCTGCCGTCTACCCGGGCGGTAACCATACGGGTCACAAAATCAGACGTAGCCATGCGTTGCCGGTCAGCCAGTACGTTGCGCCAGCGATGCAGAAACTCAACCCGCTCACTATCCGGACTCACCAGCAGGTGGTTGAACCAGTGCCAGTTATCCGCCACCGATTGACCCTGATGCGGCGTTTGGGCCATCTCAGCGATAGAAATCAAAAGCTTGCTTTTGCCAGTCTTCAGGTCCAGGCGGTACAGCCCGATTTCGGCCGGCGACTTTTTGGCCTGATAGGGGTCAGGTACTCCGGCGTAGCCGTAGCCGGGCCGCAGGTTTTGAATACGATTAAACTCCGTACCTACTGCAAACTGGCCGTTGGGGGCCAGGGCATAAATAGCCTTCGGCAACGTCCTGCTTTTTTGGGTGCGTATATTATACACCCGGCTGACGTACCGGTCTCCTTCCCGGCCAGGTGTGGCCCGATCGTTCCAGATGACTTCTTCCTCTGAGCCGGGTACCCACTGCAGCATGCATCCCTGCTGCCAGCCCCAGGCGTGCGAGGTACCCAGTTCTATCCATTGATTTTTATTCTGCAAATCAATCATCCCAATGGAAAGCACGTCGTTCACTTCGGGGCTGCGTCCCTCAAAGGAAACCCGTTGTCCCAGTACGTAGCGCCCGGAGGGATCGGTCTGAAACTTGTCGTAGTAGCCAAACCAGCAGAAATGGTTGCCATCGGTAATCCGCTGCACGGGAACGTTTTCTTCGGGCAGAAACAGAGCAGCCGGTATACCAGCCAGAGAAAGACTTCCGGCCAGGGAGTTCTGTAAAAACAAACGTCGGTTCATAATCGGTAGGTTATGCTTTCTCGGACAGTTCTGCAAGCTAGGTACTGCGTGGGGCTCCTTGCGTAGCAGAAGAATAAAGCTTATAACCTTAAGGTCAGTAAGGGAAGTTCTTACCCAAAAATGGTTTGATTTTAAACAGAGCGGCAGCCATCAAAGCCTGTGAGCCCCGTTCTTTCCAGCACATCAACCTTCCGGTCTGATGCGTTCATGCGGGTAGCTTGTCCTTAGAAGGCTAATTTACCAGATTGATACGTTCAAACTGTGAGGCCCGGTAACAATGGAAGGCACTGGTTGTATCAGTATTGGACTGGACCGTTATTTCAGCTATAATAATCCCGGATGGAAACATAGCTAGGTTTTAAACGGTACGTGTTGTAAAAGCTTTAGGATAGTTTGAACCCATCTATTATTACTATAGGTACCTGATCTCGAAATAACCAAATGCCGCCGGGGCTGTTCCGTTCTGCATCAGGCCGGGACGGGGGCTACGGTCCCAGGGTGGCAGAAAATCGCCATTGTAATAAGTTGGGCCTGTTTCCACTTCCTTCCAGCCTTTTCCGTCATTGCTCCAATAAAACCTTATTTGGTACCCTTTCTCCACTTTCATTTTTAACTGTACCTGGCCATTCTCGGATCGTTTTTCTTCCTTCAATACCGTCCTCTTATCTTTCTTAACCTCCCATACCTGTATCTTAGTATCAGTAACTCCAATACCAACCGATTGTCCTGCATCGCCATAAAGCACCAGTCCTTTAAGAGAAATATTGTTGTTGATTACTTCGGTTGTCATTTCATAATTCCCAGTCAAGGGCCGGATAGTCATAGCGGTGCCTGTCAGGTTACCTGTAGTTGGTTGTCCCGAAAAATGCAAAGCTCCCCTTTCTACCTTCCACTCCGGCTGGGCATGTCTGAAATCCCACTGCCAGTCACCGGCCAGTGAAGTCTCCGAAAAATCATCCCGTAACTTCTCTTTAATAGTGACTTTCTCTCCCAAAGGTTTTATATTAGGCCAGCCAGTTGAGGTGTTCCAAACCACCTCACCCAGCATCCCCTGCCTGCCGGTATAGACATCGTCCCCTTTACTATAAGCATGGTATAGGTAATAGTCTTTCCCTTCGCTGGAGGTGACAAGGGTACCATGACCGGTACATTTCCAGTCCTCCGTCTCGGAGAGGATCGGGTTCTCAGAATACCGGGTATAAGGGCCTTGGAGCGAGGTTGCCCGAGCCACTTCCACCTTATAGCTGCATCCCCGACCGCAACAGTTACCCGGCGAAAAAAAAAGGTAGTAGTAGCCATCCCGCTTCACCAGGCACTGCCCTTCCAGCCCTACTTTCGCGTCATCACGCAACAGCATGAATGGCTCTCCAACTACTTTGAGACCGTTATCCGACAGCCGGGCACCTACTACTTCAATCGGCCGCTGGTCCAGTCCGTACGCTTTCCAGGTTATAAACAACTGCCCTCCTTCTTCTACCACAAACGGATCAATGGCTTCTTTGCCATATTCCAGTAGGATACCCTGATCGGTAAAACCTTTGGCCGGATCAGTGGATGTGGCCACTCCAATACAGGATATACCGTCACTTTTTTTGCGGGCTACATAGTATGCCAAGTAGGTACCATTCCGGTAGAAAAGTTCAGGCGCCCAAAACGAAGAGGATGCCCAGGTAGGTGTTTTCGAGAATATATAACCAATAGGCTGCCAGTGTAGCAGATCAGTGGATTGAAAAAGAGGAAAATGCGGCGCCCACTCAGATGAAGTACCTGTCGCATAGTAGGTATTTCCCACACGAATAACAGAGGGATCGGCAAAGTCACCAGGTATGACCGGATTCTCTTTGCGTTGAGTACTGTCTTTTAGTTTGGTTTCATTTACGTTGATCCAGCCTACATCCACAGTGGATTGCTTGCAGAGGTAAGTACTCCTGTAATCATTAAAAAAATTCAAAAACAAGAGCGAAATATGCAGAAAAAGTAGGTTCATGTAGCTGAGTTAAGTGGGGTGTCAATTTAGGAGAATTCTTATAAATACTGAAATTGTTATCCTGTTCATCTGCTTCTGAAGGTACCTTTCCTGCTTTGTACAGGATGGTTTATAACCATGCCATAGTTATCTGCGGTAGATAATCCTACTTCCACTTGTTGATTTTACATTATACTGTTCCATTTTAAAACAGGACACTACTCTACTGGTCTCATCAATTACCTGTGACTGCATGAGAGGCAAGTACTTCAGCGACTTTGGTTTTATAGTTTATAGAATACAAGGTTCAGTAGTATTGATCTATTCATGGCTTACCTATATAAAATAGTGAAAGGGATTGCTAGGGTCATTACCTTCTAGAAGTACTGACTTGTACAGTGGGTGCACTATTGCCAGAGTTACCGCCGCATATGGAAGTCCATCAGGTAATATGAGAATTTTTACCAGTCATATCTATTTGTATTTAAGAATTCTATTTGACATTCATTCGCAGTTAGTGATATGGAACATCATTAACCTATTGAATAATAACGCATTAGTAGTTCATGGGGTCATTTCATACTACATAGTTAGCCATTTGTACTATACCTTATATAAGTTATGTATTTAACACCTGAAGAGCATCTTAGTTTATGGAATGACTTTCGCAGTGGAAATACTAAGGCATATGCGAAAATTTATGAGTTATTTGCAGCCGACTTGTATCGATACGGGTACAACCTCGTCAGGAATAAACAGTTGGTCGAGGACTGTCTTCATGAATTGTTTCTACATCTACATCATCAAAAGCACAAGCTTAGCCCTACTAACAACATCCGATTTTATCTATATAGAGCACTTCGAAACCGTCTGCTTGACTCGATACAAAAGCAAAATAAATTCACTTCAGAGGAGACTACCTTTAATCAGGCTGAATTTACAGTACAATCATTTGAGTCACAGTGGATAGAAGAGCAAGTCCTTGTACATCAGAAACAGATGGTAGTTACAGCGCTAAATAAGCTACCAAAGCGCCAAAAGGAAATCTTATATTTGGTATATATGAAGGGGCTCTCACATCAGGAAGTAGCCGAAGTAATGAATATTTCTATGAAGAGTGTCTACAACACATTAAACATAGCTTTGAAAACATTAAGGGATTATGTAAATATATCATTTCTAAAAGAGGGCGTCTTAGGAGTAAGTTTAGGTAGTTTAGTAAATTTATTTTTTCTACCCCTTAACTAAAAACGGGACAAGTCATCCAATAATACATTTACAATTAAAAACTGTGATCTCTCTAATGCAGTACTCGCACTATGATGTTGAAGAGTTTTGTAAAGATGCCTATTTCATAAGCTGGGCAACTTCTCCAACTCCGGATTCTGATCTTTTTTGGATGTCTTTTTTGGAAGCCTACCCTCACAAAGCAGAAGAGATACAACTTGCTCTGGAGTACATCAAAGTTTTTCGTTTTTCAGAGAATGAGCCAGATGAGCAGGATTTGCTTCGTCTGAAACACCGTATCTGGGAGGATATTGAGAAGCCCTCCCGGCCTTTCTACCAGTGGAGGCCAATCCCATATCTAGCTGCCGCTTCGGTTATTCTTTTTCTTTTGGTAGGATTTTGGTTCTATCAGAAGCAACCATCTACCCTGACCTATACAACTCCCTACGGACTTATTCAGGAAATCAAGTTAGCAGATGGCACTGTGGTTACCTTAAATGCCAGATCTGAGCTAAAGGTTATTGAGAATATTGCAGAGAATAAAGTCAGAGAAGTTTGGCTCCAGGGCGAAGCCTATTTTAAAGTTTCCAAAAGTAAGGATGTAAAATTTATCGTCCATACCCCTGAGACCCAGGTAGAGGTACTAGGAACAGAGTTTAATGTTAACACCCGCAGAGAAAAAACGCAGGTTGTACTAGCTGAGGGAAACGTACAACTCATATCAGCAACTCATCGAAATATAGTCATGAGACCTGGGCAAATGGCTATTGTTAAAGACGATAACCAGGTGCAGCTAAAAACCGTACAGCCTCAACTCTATGACTCATGGAAGGAGTCCATATTAATAATGGACGATAAACCTGTCTCAGAAATTGTTGAAATAATGAATGACACCTATGGCCTGAAATTATACTTTGCCGACTCTTCCTTATTAAATAAAAAACTTTCTGGCAAGCTCCTGGTAAAGGATCAAAACCACTTCCTGGAAAACTTCTCTATCATTCTGAATGCAAATCTGGAAAAGACTCAGGATGGATATTTATTTCGGTAATCAGCCACTTCGTTACATTTTGTTCTGCATCAACTGCAATTAGTGGAATAAAAAGAAAAATTTACTGTAAAAACCGGGATAAAAGCTTCCCTGCCACGTTTGACCGTTAAACAGTACAAATTTCTATTCCCTGATGATAGTATGAAAAAAATTTATCTCTGTTATTGTGCTTTTACCCTGGCTCTATGCCTGGGTAGAGTGCAGAAAATGCATGCACAGCAACTTTTTGCTTTCAACCAGTCTAAAGACAAAGGTCTGGTGGCGACACAGGAGTCTAATAGTCTCATTTCTTTACTAAGCAAGTTAGAACTAAAGTACAAGACTAACTTCGTATATGAGAAGACGTTAGTAGAGAGTAAAACTTTTGATGTAGAGATTAAAGAAAATGAACAGTTAGAATCTGTTTTAGATAAGGTACTTCCAACGGTAAACCTTCAATACAAAAAGTTGAAAGGGGGCGGCTATGTATTATTACCAGCCAAGCCCAGTACACCTAAGCCTACACCTTTAAAAAACTCTGAGGCTCGTAACACTGTGAAAGATCATACACTCCCGACCAATCTCAGACCTACTATTACGACCTCTAAAATAGAAGCCAAAACTATAATTACTAGCGTTGAAAGATTGCTCAGAGGAACGGTAACGGATGAAACCGGCGCCGGACTTCCGGGGGTGAGTATTGTTATTAAGGGTACCACTCGGGGCACCACATCAGATGCAAGCGGTACCTATCAGATTGAAATACCTGATGGTAGCTCCACCCTTATATTTTCCTTTGTTGGCTATGTTTCTCAGGAAGTAGAAGTAGGTAACCAAACCCGGCTAGATGTAATCCTTTCCTCTGATACCAAAGCCCTCGAAGAAATGGTTGTAATTGGCTATGGAACAGCTAAGAAGAGTGATCTAACTGGGTCTGTAGTTCGTGTCAACGCGGAGACTTTTCAAAATCAGTCTGTCTCACAGTTGACAGAAATGCTTTCTGGAAGGGTGGCTGGTTTTGCCTCTAACCAGGGTACTTCAGCAGCGGGTGGCGGCTCTATGGAAATTCGGGGCCCCAACTCTTTAAGTGCCGGATCTTCTCCCATGGTCGTGTTGGACGGGGTTATATATAAAGGTAGTTTACTAGATATTAACCCCAATGATATTGAAACTATCGATATTTTAAAAGATGCCAGTTCTGCCGCTGTGTACGGTTCCCGGGCTGCTTCCGGAGTAATACTTGTCACTACCAAGAAAGGTAAGTCAGGTACCCCTACTATCAATTTTACTGCCCGGGTTGGTGTGGCGGAGGCGACAAGGGCCAGAAGACCATACAATGCCGAAGAATACATAAAGTTTCGACAAGATTTTTTCAGAACCGTTTTCCCATCTATACCTTACGATTTTTATACCCATCCTGATCAATTACCTTCTGGACTGAGCATAGATCAGTGGCGTGGTTTAAGTACTAACCCACAGGCTGATAACACCAGGGAATGGATGGCCCGCATGCGGTTCTTTGATATAGAACAAAAAAATTATGTAGAGAATAAAACGACCGACTGGTATAATGAAGTAATGACAAAAGGTCTCCGACAGGACTACGACGTTAGTATTGGTGGTGGTACTGATAAAATCAGATACTATTGGTCCCTTGGATACCTCAATAATGAGGGCATAATACTGGGTGATAAATTCTCAGCGGTACGTTCACGGATCAATGTGGATTATGAAATCTCAAAATGGTTGAATGCAGGGATCAATGCTCAGTTCTCTGACCGGGATGAAAGCTCGGTACCGGCAAGTTTAAACTTCTATTCTAATAGTCCCTATGGTCAGATGTTTGATGATCAGGGCAATTTGATTAGGCTCCCTCATGGTCATACAGATAACCCTTTGCTGGATTATTATCGTAAAGACAGACTCAAAAAAACGAACAATCTTTTTTCAAATATTTATGCTAATGTAAAGCTGCCCCTTGGGATTAACTATAAAATATCTTTCCAGCCTCGATATGAGACAATGAAAGATCTTTCGTTTACTTCAACGGATATACGTCTGGGTGGGTTGCCGTCTGATATAAGCCAGGGATCAAGGGAGGAATATTCACATTACGAGTGGATGATAGATCACTTGATTACATGGAATAGAGATGTGGGATTACATAATTTTGATGTTACTCTACTTTACAATGTGGAAGAGACCAACAGATGGTCTTCTATACAAACGAACAAAAACTTTTCTCCGAGTCAGCAGCTAGGATATCATGGTTTACAATTTGGGGATGGACCTGCAGTATCCAATGATGATTATAGAAGTACTGGCGATGCATTAATGGCACGTCTGAATTATACATTTGCTGATAGGTATTTATTAACTGCATCGATACGTAGGGATGGGTACTCCGCTTTTGGAGAACAGAACAAAAGGGCCACTTTCCCTGCCCTTGCCTTTGCCTGGCGAATATCGGAGGAGGAGTTTTTTAATTTTGAACCTATCAATCAGTTAAAGCTACGGGCTTCCTGGGGAGTGAACGGTAACCGTGATATAGGTATCTACTCCTCTTTGGCCAGAATCAATTCTAATCTATGGTTTGATGGGACCCGCCCCCGGATAGGTGTGTTCAACTCGTCATTAGCCAATACATCGTTACGTTGGGAAAGAACGCAGTCAGTCAATTTTGGTCTTGACATGAGTCTATTTGCCAATCGAATTGATCTGACTCTCGATTACTACGACATGACTACCCGCGACTTGCTGATGAACCGTAATCTGCCCAGTATTACCGGATTTGCCAATATCACGTCAAACTTAGGAGAATTGGGAAACAAGGGATTCGAGATGACTATCAATACGGTGAATATTAACGAAAGAAACTTCAAGTGGAGGACAAATCTGGTTTTCTCATTTAATAGAAATAAGATCAAGAAACTATTCGGTGATGTAGGTGAATACAGGCTACTAGGAGAAACCCGTACTGGTGAAATCCCTGATTTTACGAACCAGTGGTTCCCCGGACAGCCGATTGATGTAATATGGGATTATGAACTTCTAGGTGTATGGCAGGTAGATGAAGCTGCAAAAGCTGCTGAATACGGGATGCGACCAGGTGATTTTAAAGGAGTTGATGTAGACCAGGATGGGATCTACAATGAATTAGTTGATAAACAGTTCATTGGCTACACGAGTCCAAGGTATCGCTTCGGTTTAAGCAATGATTTTACCTTTCTGAAGAATTTCACTTCATCCGTATTCCTTCGGGCGGACCTTGGCCACATGGGTTCGTATTCTAATGCCCTGTTAGGTGGCTACGAATCAAATGACCGGACAAACAGAAATGTCGGGCCGGTCCCTTACTGGACTCCTGAGAACCCAATCAACGATTACGCCAGACTTGATCTTAACACAAGCGGGTATGGTGGAGGCCTAAGGATATTCAAGCCTCGTTCTTTTGTCAGAGTTCAGGATGTAACACTAGCTTACAATGTACCTTCTGCACTTGCTCAAAAAATGCGGCTTAGTAATGTACGGGTATTTGGGGCACTCCGCAATATAATGACCTTTACTAAATGGCCACACTGGGACCCCGAATCAGGAAGTACGCCGATGCCAAAAAGTTACACTCTTGGCCTGAATGTAACCCTTTAACTGAAAGTTAACTTCATAAAGAATTCAATCATGAGAAGACTTAAAATATTCCCCTATATCCTTATAGTTTCCTTACTATTTCAAACGTCCTGTTCAAAAGACTGGCTAGAAATAGACCCGCTTTCATTTTTTGCACCTGAAAATATATATACTAATGAAGCAGGTTTTGAAGCACTTCTGGTAACAATGAGGAAAAGCCTCAACTATGATTTTTCCGGTTACAGAAACCCAATAGCTATGGACCATGCTTACTCTGACATAGCCGTTGCCCTTACACAAGTAGATTTTAAAAGAAATACTCCCAGTAGTAGTGCCTTCTGGCCACTACTTTCAATGTTTAACAAAAGCTACGAGTTTATAAAGAATGCCAATGTTCTCATATCCAGAATAGACAATGTAAAGTGGGAGAACGAAGCGGTTAGGAATCGTCTACTGGCAGAGGCTTATTGGCACCGGGCTTACTGGTACTACAGGTTGGTTCATTCCTACGGAGATGTTCCCTGGATAGGAGAAGAGCTGATAGGGGCAAAGCTGGATTTTGCTACATACAGCCAATCGGCTATACTCAAGAAGATTCAGTCTGACTTAGAATACTCTGTTCAATGGCTTCCTGAAAAGCCTGCTGTACTTGGCAATCTCACAAAAGGAGCGGCAAACCATCTTTTAGCAAAAGTATACCTGGCCAATCTGGAATATGATAAATCAATAGCTGCGGCCAGTAGTGTTATTAATGGACCTTATGCATTGATGAAAGAAAGGTTTGGAGTGGATGCGAATGACCCTAGCCGTAACGTTCTGTGGGATCTACACCGCCGGGATAACAAAAATAATCCTCAGAACACTGAGACAATCTATACTACCGTAGACAGACCAGATGCCCCTCCGGGTGCGTGGTCTGATGGTGCGTATACTATGCGTAACTATACGCCTTCCTGGTGGAAGATCCTGGATGGTAGGGGCAGCAGAGCTTGTAACTGGAATACTCCAACGGGTGATACACTGGGCATTGGCAATGGAGATGTACGGACAAATGATTATTTCCATTATCAAATATGGAATGGTCCCAACTATTCCTGGCAAACAACAACTGATCTACGGAGAGCTGATATTAACTGGATTGAGATGGGAAAAATGGTTTCAGAGATAAAAGGATGTTTAAATGGATCTCCTATGAATGGGCTTCAATTGAACAAATCGCTATATGGTAGTCTGGTTGATACAACAGACACCTGGTATCCCTGGCCAATCTACAAAACCTTTATACCCACTCCCAATACAGTTCAGCCCTGGGGAGGGCAATCTGACATGTATGTATTCCGTCTGGCTGAAACCTATCTGTTAAGAGCCGAAGCGTACTACTGGAAGGGTCAGAACAGCCTGGCAGCAGACGACATCAACATGGTCAGAAAGCGTGCTAAGGCTCCCTTGATTTCAGCCAGCGATGTTACTATCGATTATATTTTTGATGAGCGCGCCCGGGAGTTATACATTGAAGAACCACGACACTCTGAGATGGTCAGGGTATCCTTTATTATGGCTAAGGAAAACAAAAATGGATATAGCCTGGCTAATTTTCATCAGAAAAACTGGTACCATGATCGGGTAATGCGTGTTAATGAGCACTATCGTACACCTCTTTTTACCTGGTTTGCTAACGTTGCTGACATGCAGCCCTACCACACGCTGTGGCCTATTCCGCAAAGTGTAATTACCGCGAACACACTAGGAAGAATAAATCAAAATGTAGGTTATGATGGAGCTGCCAATAATGTACCTCCATTAGAGACAATAGAGTAGTTTATGTCTGAGCACATAGCACCGGGAGTCAACTAAGAATATAAAACTTTTTGAGTTTAGTGGATACAAAATATTTGTCTGATGGAGAGCAAGCCAGCTATTGGATTTTTTATGAGCATTTCAGCTACCTTGTTTTGTTTGTTGGCATTTGTGCCAGCGTTGAGAACAGCAGCAGCTGGATTTGAGGGATCCGAAGTAGCAGCAATAGTTCATAATCATGCTTCCTTCTCCGCGGATACCACTAAGCAAAAAAGGGACCTTGATAAAATCATAGAACTCTTACCTCCGGATCGGACGGGCAATGGTCATGTATCATATTTTGATAAGTCCTTCCAGGATTGGATTACAAGAACAGGAGAACTGCCTCCTGACTTCGATATATTGCCTTCAATTCCCTTCCTGCCCGACCCTATGGTCAGGCAGGAAGGGGAGGAAACGGTCCCTATCGCTACAATAGAGCAGTGGAAAGAAAGGCGGGAGGAAATAAAGAAAGAACTGGAGTATTATATAACGGGTACCTATCCAGAGCAGCCCCGAAATTTAGAAGTAGAACTACTTAGTGAAAGAAGAGATGGGCAGACTACACTTCGGATGGTTGATCTAAGGTTTGGTCCGGGATTAGCTGCTCACCTGACGGTAGAACTAATGATTCCTCCGGGTACGGGGCCTTTTCCGGTATTCATGACTCAGTGGACACATCGGGAATGGGCTCAAATTGCGGTTAAAAGGGGATATGTAGCCTGTGTATATGCAGGCGGAGACTCAAAGGATGATACAGAAAAATACGCTGAGATCTGGGCGAAAGAACATGACTTTTCCAGGCTTATGCGTAGAGCTTTTGGGACTTTCGTTGCAATTGATTACCTGTATACACTTCCATTTATTGACAAAGATAAGATTGGCTTAACGGGGCATTCCAGAAATGGAAAGCTATCTCTTATCGCTGCGGCCTTCGATGAGCGTATCAATGCTGTTGTTACCAGTAGTGGTGGCTCTGGTGCCGAAGTACCCTGGCGCTACGCCTCTCATAATTATGATGTAGAAGACATAGCACTACTTACTACGGCACAACCGTCGTGGTTTCATCCTCGCCTGAGGTTCTTTATTGGCAGAGAAAATAAGTTGCCGGTAGATCAGAACTATTTTATGGCCCTGGTAGCACCCAGGGGCCTCATGCTTAGTACCGCTACCTCGGAAGGAGCAAGTAATCCATGGGGGGCGGAACAAGCTTACCGGTCAGCACAAAAAGTGTACAATTTTTTAGATGCTGGTGACCAGCTCGTCATCAGGTACAGGAAAGGTTTACATGGTACTTCTGCGCAGGATATAGAAGACTACATCGACTTCTTTAACTACTCCTTCAAACGAGTTACTGAAAAGCCGGAGTACCGATTACTTTACAATTATTCATTTGAGGACTGGCGTAAGCTTAGCAAGGAACAAATTAACCCACTGGAATTTCCTAGTAAAGACCTTGAAGGACTTGTGCAGGCACCAGATGGAAAGAGGTCTCTTTCTCAAAAAGAGTGGGATCAAAAAAGAAAAGAGATTTTAGGGCAACTACGATGGATCTTAGGCGACCAGCCTGCTACTGTATCGAATCCCGGCCCTGGAAATCTGCAAAACGGAGGTATAGGTGAAGACTACTTTGGAAGTTTTTTAAGGCGCCCCAACATAACTTCTAAAATGGCTAGAATGGCCATTACACCCTATAAAGGTTTTGGGGAATACCTATATGGCTATTTATACTACCCTGCTAACAAAATAAAGGATACGCAGAAGGCTAAGTTACCCGTACTCATTTATCTTCATGAATATGACTACTCCAAAGGATTTGCTTCAATGGGGCATGATCATGAGATACAGCCTTTTTTTGAAGCCCTAGTAGATCAGGGTTATGCCATTTTTACGTATGACATGATCGGGTTTGGTAATAGAATTGAAGAAGGGACACGCTTCTATCAACGCTACCCCCACTGGTCAAAAATGGGGAAGATGGTTGTTGATGTACATGATGCAGTAGATGCCTTGACAAATCTGGATTTTATAGATAGTACCAAAATTTATACTCTAGGATATTCACTGGGAGCTACCGTAGGATTGTATGCTACTGCGTTAGATAAACGTATTGCGGGAACTGTTTCAGTGGCTGGGTTTACTCCTATGCGCCTGGATACACCTGATAAGGGAACAGAAGGCATACGAGCGTACTCCCACCTGCATGGACTACTTCCTCGCCTGGGATTTTTTGTAGGCCATGAAGCTCGTATCCCCATTGATTTTCATGAAATAGCTGCGAGTATTGCTCCCCGGCCCCTACTTGTGATAGCACCACAAATGGATAGATATACTACGTTACCTGATATTCAAAAGGCAGTAGTAGAAGCGAAAAAGGTCTATCAGCTTTATAGTTCAGAATCAAAAATTCAGCTTTCAACACCCAGTGATTACAACAGATTTTCTGAAGTGATAAGAAACTTAGTCCTGCAATGGAGTAAGATTAATTTAAATTAACCCTTTATAGGCAGCAACATGAATAAAAACAGACTTATGAAAATATCAATCCTTCTACTTACCGTACTCCTTTTTTCGCCGTACCTGTACGCTCAAAATTATGATGAGTCCAAAGTAGGTGAATATACATTACCTGATGTACTTGTTACAGAAAGCGGTAAGAAAATTACTACTAAGAAAGAGTGGGAACAAACCCGTAGGCCGGAGGTACTTACCCTTTTTGAGGAACATGTATACGGTCAATTTCCTAAAAAGTATGACCGTCTGGAGTATTCGGTCAAAAACGAAGACAGGAATGCGATGAATGGGAAAGCACATTTGAAAGAGGTAGAATTGGTCATAACCAATAATAACAAGCCGGTCAGAATTAACATAGTTATGTTTATTCCGAACAATTTAAAGAAACCAGCGCCTGCCTTTTTATTAATTAACAACCGTAGCAAACGCAACACAGCAGCATCTCGTGATACCCTAAGTGAATTTTGGCCTGCCGAAATGGTCATAGATGCCGGGTATGCTTTAGCGGCCTTTCATGTGAGCGATGCTGCTCCGGATAATAAAAATACCTATCAAAATGGGGTACTAGAGCTATACCCGGAGCAGATTAATGCAAACAACGGTATGCGGGCCATCGGGGCCTGGGCTTGGGGAGCCAGTCGGGTGCTGGACTACTTTGAAAAGGATAAAGATATTGATGCAAAGAAGGTAGCCGTAGTTGGTCATTCCCGTGGGGGGAAAGCTTCTTTATGGGCCGCTGCGCAGGATCAGCGATTTGCCATCTGCGCCTCCAACTGTTCAGGAAACACGGGGGCTTCCCTGTCGCGTAGAAACTTTGGGGAGAGCGTTGAGCGGATCAATACAAGTTTCCCGCACTGGTTTACTACAAATTACAAGCAGTACAATAGCAATGAAAATGCTTTACCAGTAGATCAGCACATGCTAATCGCTCTGGTAGCACCCCGACCCGTTTACGTGACTAACGCTTCCAAAGATCTTTGGGCGGATCCAACAGGAACATTTCTCGCAGCTAAAGAAGCCGAAAGCGTTTATGAACTGTACAAATTAGAATCGAAGCTTCCACAAAGGCCTCCTGCAATAGATACACCAATAGTTAGTCCCCCAATAGGTTATCATAATCGTGAAGGGATTCATGATCTTACAAAATATGATTGGGCTAGATTTTTAGAATTTGCTAATAACCACTATAAGAAGAACGTCCCTTGAGGCATAGAGTTGTTATAGGAAATATGTAGTGTTGATATTTAGATCGATCCCCTGGAAGCAGCCTAAAAAGGTCGCTCCCAGGGGATCTTTATTAGATATATGTACATGAGCCGGCATGCAAATGGTTTCCAGCAGTGGCTAGTGATGTTTACGAATTACGATAATATAGCTTACTGAAAAATAGGCAATAATTTATTAGAAGGAAGGTAAAAAGTATAGGAGCCAACTTACAAAAAATAATAGCTATTGCTAGCCTTAAGGATGCAACACCCGAGGCTAGTACTAAGACGAATTATAGTTACATAAATGCCTCTGTATAAAGACTACTAAGTAAATCTGGCATACAACAACTTGAGCAGCCGCTAATCCAGCACTGGCGCTCTCGTGCTAAGCCATGATATGCATGAACCGAAAAAATAGCCTTCTTTATGAATCCTGTGGAGCTGTTTTTGACAACTGTTATACTCTCTTTTCGGATATTGGGTAGAGCCGTGAGATGGTTAAATATAGTATACACATGATGACTGCTTCAAAAACATGAATTTTGCTTATTACTTCAATACCAAAGTAATCTATCATCAGGCCAGCAAAACCAGGCAGTAAAGCTCCTCCAATCATGGCTGATGATACCTGATACCCCACTGCGTTTCCAGCGTGGCGGTCCCCGATACGGTCTGGTGTCATGGCAATGAGGCTGGGAAAAACAGGAGCAACAAAAAAACCCATCATGATGATACCTCCCAATACGATAGGCTCAGTGGGATTGAGGGCGAACAGTAAAGCGCCTACAATAGCTCCGAAAAAACAGGTGGTTAAAACCTTATGTACAGAAAATCTAACCATGATGAAGCCGAACACAATTCTTCCAGCCGTCAAACTACCCCAGTAGACGCTCGTCCAAAATCCGGCTGTTGCATCGGGTATCATCCGTGACTTGGTGAGTATAGTAAATATCCATTGACCAATACTTATTTCGGTGCCGGTATAAACAAAGAAAAGCAGTATGCTTAGCCAGGTACTTGTAAGAGATAACGTTTCCCGGGGTTTTGCAGGCGCGACGACTTCCTCCTCCTTGTTACTGGTGCCTCTCCACCATTTAAGTGTTAGGAAAAAGATAAGCGCCAGAGTAAGTTGAACAATAGCAACTGTTGTGTACCCCAGTGACCAGCCGGAGTTTCGCATGAGGTAAAAGGACATGATCACAGGCCCTAATGTGGCTCCGATACCATAAAAGGCATGTAGCCAGTTCACAACACTGGTGCTAAAGTTGGAAGCAGCAAAAGTATTGATGGAAGCATCAATCGCCCCCCCTCCTGCCCCCAGAAGAAATGCCATCGCCAATAGAACTACCCATATCCCACTATACGCATATCCAAATAGACTTACTCCTGTAACCATGCAACTAACAGCAAGTAGTGTTCCTAACTGCATTTTGGACATGATATAGCCCGTATTAAAACTGGCAAAGAGATACCCTGCAGTAAAGCATATGAGCAGCAGTCCCAACGAATCCAGTGAAACCCCATAATCTACGCGTAAAGAGGGCCAGGCTACTCCTATCAATCCATCTGGTAAACCCAGGCTGATGAAAGCCACAAAGCAGATCAGGATTAGAAACGATTTATGATTACTCATCTAAATAGTAATATTTTAATATGTGTTAACTTTTTGAATCATGAAGTACGAATAGTCTTTGCAAACATACACGGTTTTTGCATAATATTGCATCATGATAAAGGAAGAACGTCAGAAACATATTGTAGACAAGTTATACAAGGCACACAAAGTCACTTTTGAAGAGCTAACGCAGGAGTTACAAGTCTCAGAAGATACCATTAGGCGAGACATAGATCTACTCAATAAAAGTGGACTCCTAACAAAGGTTAGGGGAGGTGCTATTATCCGGTCTTTAAATCCATTTACATTCCAGGACCGGCAAAACATCTACTCTGAGACTAAGCATATTATTGCTCAAAAAGCACAACAACTGATCAAAGCCGGGCAAACCATTTTTATGGATGGAGGTACCACTATTTGTGCCGTAGCACACTACTTCCCAAAAGATCTCCCTCTCCGGGTAGTGACTAATAATCAAGCTCTTGTTCCTATACTACGTAGCAATGAAAAAATAGAATTGATCGTGCTGGGCGGGTATTATGATCGTAACACAGAAACAACAGTCGGAGCTCAAACTTGTAAGGATGTAAAAAACTATGTAGCTGACTTATACTTTATGGGTGTCTGTGCCTTTGACAGCCAGCATGGCATCACAGCTGCTGTAAGGGAGGATGGAGAAGTAAAACAGGCAATGATACAAGCTTCCTTAAAATCCGTTGTCCTCAGCAGCAAGGAAAAGCTAGGTAGTACAGATCACTTCAAGGTATGCAGTATGAACGAGATTGATGTACTGATTACTGACCTACTCTACAATGACCCTCTACTTAAGCCATATCTAAGCAGAGACTTAGAAATCATTTAAAACATATAGTACATGTAAACGTAAAGATTGAAGCTGTTTATAAGCGTTCAGCCCTGTTTGCCTAATAGCTTTATGATAAAAAGCCAGATAGACGCCTGATTTAAAAGTTTGAATGATACGAGACAAGGTCAGATTAGGGCCTGTTCCATTGACTGTAATCAGTATACGACTGTAATATTACTTCATTATTTGGTACAGTCAGTGTGCCAAAAAGGGCACTACCAGCCTACTTATTTTCAAACTTTACAAACCTGCTATGATTTGTATTTAAAGTTGTCGGTTCCTGAGGCTTTCTTGTGACTGACTTTTCGGACAAAACAGTGTACAATACAAATAAAACGATAACGTCTAAAACAGAAATAAGGATACCACTTTTATTAATTCATCCTTTATATGAATTGTAATTAGCTTACCTTCAAAACATTATCAGTATTATTGTAGATAGCTATGCCAGCAGTATTCAGAAGTCATTTGGAGAAGTTCATTGAGATTGAAGATGAAGAATACTCGATGATAAGCAGCTATTTTACACAGGTTTCGGTACGGAAGAAAGAAAATCTGATAGAGGAGGGACAGATCTGTAGATCTCATTTTTTTATTTTAAACGGATGCCTGAGAAAATTCTTTATCAATGAGAAAGGCGTGGAGCAAACTACTGAGTTCGCTATTGAAAATTGGTGGATCACTGATAATATTGCTTATGAGAGACAGCAGCCTACCGAATTCTTTATTCAGGCAGTTGAGCCTTCAGAGATACTGGTGATCAACCATGCTTCACAGGAAGCCCTGCTCCGGAACGTACCTAAGATGGAGCGGTATTTCCGGTTTGTTTACCAAAGGGCCTATGCCGCTTCGCAAATGCGCATAAAATACCTGTATGATTACTCTCGTGAAGACCTTTACTACCACTTTCATGATCACTACCCGGAGTTCGTGCAGCGCATACCGCAGTACCTACTCGCCTCCTTCCTGGGGTTTACTCCGGAATATCTCAGTGAAATCAGGGGCAAAAGACGTTCTTAAACTGGTTTAAGTTTATTCCTCGCTCTACTTTCCACCTTTGTTGTGTCATTGTTCATCACAATATAACAACACTTCAAATGGAAAAGCGCATAAACATTATGGAAACACAGGGGCAGGCGACTAAAGCCATGTATGGACTGGAGGGATATCTGGCCACTACCCAACTAACCAAAGCACATAAAGAACTAATCAAGATCAGGGCTTCCCAGATAAATGGATGCGCCTTCTGCATTGACATGCATACAAAAGATGCTCTCAAAAACGGGGAGTCCAGCCAGCGCATTTTTCTACTGAACGCCTGGCGGGAAATAAATCTGTTCTCCTCAGAGGAGAAAGTACTATTGGCCATCACAGAGGAAGTCACACTGATCCACCAGCATGGGTTATCTAATGAGACATATAGAAGTGCCAGAGCCATATTTGAGGAAGACTATATTGCCCAGGTAATCATGGCGGTAGTCATCATTAATGCCTGGAACAGAATAGCGGTAAGTACACAGTTAGAGATTCCACGGTAAAAAGCCTTCTACTTTCTGCTAAATGCAGCCAAAGAGTGATAATAGAGTTGGAATTGTATAAGTGCAGGTACTTTAAGGAAGCTAAGGCTGGGCATCATGTGTTGTTGCTGACGAAAACGTATTTATTAATTTCATAGGTAGAGCACCTTGAATTAGTAAGTACGTTTATGTAAAAGCAAAAACCAGTACCACACCCAGCTACTTATAAACTGCGGATGTAAGAAGCTAAACTTTGCTCGCCGGTGATGGGGCTAGCTTCTAAATGCTGAATAATCCGCTCCCGCTCAACAGAGGTTTTGTTTTGGCTTAGCTTCTTTTGACCTTGTAAGTCCGTCACCTCCAGTTCGAAAGCAATAATTCCCTGCATCATGTTCTTTTTAAATGTATCAGGCAGAGTATCCCACTGATCCAGATAGGCTGGTTCATAAAAGCGTATCGTCTGCTCTAAGACATTCTTTTTAACATTTTCATCTTTAATGATCTTCCCCTTCCCATAGGCATGTACTGCTATGTAGTTCCAGGTAGGTACACTCTCCCGCTTGTCATAATGAATCGGTGAGATATAGGCATGGGGCTCAGTGAAAATGATCAGTGACGTTTCAGATTCAATATTCTGAGCTTGCCTGTTGGCCACAGCAAAGTGAGAACACAGAACCAGCTTCTCTGAGCTGCCATCAATTAGGAAGGGTAAATGCGTTGCTACCGGGACTTGATCTTTAACGGTTATGATCGTAGCAAAACTGTATTGCTTCATAAAAGCAATCATTTCGTCTTTGTCCTGAAATTGAAAATGCTTTGGAATATACATAGTTTAAAGAACTGCTGGCTAACATCGTTTTACAATGGCAAAACTAGCTGTTACAATAATAGGGATTAGTGTATTTTCATAAAGAATATATGATTACTCTTTTTTTAAAATTCCTCTTTCAACACTCTCAATTAACAACTGCTCGGCATATTCCCAGATACGCGAAGAACCCTGATTGATCACCTGTTTTTTGTAATAAACTTTATCAAAGTCTACCCCAAACTCACTCCAGGTACCTCCATTGTTTGATACGTTTTGGAGCAGGGGTTCAAATCGATCCATCGCTCTTGCAAACTTTGCCTCATTGGTTGCCTGCTCTTCAAATTCCTCCCAGATCGCTATCAATTCCCTGGCTTGATCATCGGGTAGTAAACCAAAAATACGTTCTGCTGCCTGCCTTTCTTCCTCCGTATTATCATGACTTTTTTGCGTATCATAAATGAATGTATCTCCGGCGTCAATCTCAACTATATCATGAATCAGAAGCATTTTTACGACCTTCAGGACGTCAATAGGAGCATTAGAATGCTCGGACAATATGATGGCCATCATGGCCAGATGCCAACTATGTTCAGCATCATTTTCAGGTCTGTCGCTATTAAGTAGCTTGGTCTTACGAACGATGTACTTGAGTTTATCGATTTCCTTTATAAACTCTATCTGTTTGAGTAAATGGTCTGGCTGCATAGACGTTTTTGGGACTAAGGTAACTATAATGTAGAGCTGGGGGGCATAAATCTTAAAAAAGCTATTAATATCTCCTACCCTTGCCCTAATGCATTAGACTATACAGATATTTTCATTTACTCCCCTGTCGGATGCCAAACCAAGCCACTGGTTGGACTATCAATTCACCCTCAATTGGTATGGCTTTTAAGTTAGGTTGACCTATTACTTTAAATAAAAAATCTGACAACTTCTTTTCAGGATCAGACACCGGTAGCACCTTCAAGGACGGAGCAGCTATATCTTCGTATGGAATAGGTACTTGTCCATTAAATAAGTACTAGCGCTAAATAGAGGTTGCTGAGGCTAGGTAAGGCAGGACTTTATTAGAAATATAGTTAGAAAGTCCTTATTGAACTAGCCAATAAGGACTTTACATAGTGTGGATATAGTGCAAATCAACTTAACCGTACTTGTAACCCAAGATCCTGCAATTGTTCACTTATATAAACTGACCAATTTCTTACAGGTGGTACGATAGCTACTACTTAGTTGACATAAATTATTTATACAAACCTACTATTACGTAGCGTCAATAGCTTAAGTTTTTCGATTAACTGCCTAAATATTAGCGCTATCTGTCAATTTTCAAAGAAGAATGGTTGCAGTATATTGATAACTATGGAAAGAAGATTAGTGTAAAGTTCGTATGCTATAATGGTCAAGCAAACTTTTATTTGCAACGACTCTCACTTTGTGCCGCCTACAGTACCTTCCCCACTAACAAAATGAATGTAGAGTGAATCGGGTAGATCTGCTTGAACCCGACCAATCTAAAACAGTCTTATTTTACTGTACCAATACTAACACGTATTGAAAGAGCAAACACTCCATTTCGTTAGTATATGTAATTTATTGTACCTGTAACCTCTTTATTAAGGACTTAGTACTTAACAATCGGTCAGTGATACATATCAATATAGTGAGCTACCAAACTAATCGATGGAGATAAGATCAATCTCAAAAATAAGTATTGAATTAGCAGGAATACCTTGTTGGGCCTGCGAACCATAAGCCAGACTTGGGGGTAAATACAGCGTAATACTTCCACCCGGACTAATCATAGGGATGCCTTGCTGCCAGCCAAGGATGAGTCTGGAAAGGTTGAAGCTTACATCTGTTGCGGTCTCAAATGTACTCCCATTCGTTAGTGTACCAGCATAGTTAACCGTTACATCAGAGCACAGAGTGGGTTTGGCACCTGTCCCGGGGGAATTGATCGTATAATAGAACCCTCTTTCATCAGCCGTAGCATTGATTCCGGTTGAATCAATGAATTGTTTCAGAGCAGTCACTTCACTCTGTGGTGCCTTAGTGGTAGGGATAGACAGACTGCAGTCAGCCGGATCAGTTGAATCGCTGTTCTGACAACTACTAGCTATACACATGCCGGTGAGTAGTAGTAATCCATTCCATTTCATACCCATATAATTTTTGAATAAAGTGATTGAATATAGTCTTAACTATCCGGATGAATAATGGTTCGCAGCTGGCTTGATAGTAGAACAGGTTACCCCATGCATGGTTATGAATAGCTCTGTTGAGTCTAACCAATACGATAGACTATGAATACAACAGCCATCCAGTTACTAAACAGGAAGATAGATCTTAAAAGTTGCTCCTTCCCCTGGCATACCCAGGGCTACGATTTTGCCATTATGATTCTCCACCACTTTTCTGGCTATGGATAGTCCTACGCCGGTACCTTCGTATTCATCCCTTGCCTGCAGACGCTTAAATATCTGAAAGATTCTCTCAGCGTACATATTATCAAAGCCAATGCCATTATCAGTTACAGTGATTAAGTGGTAAGCTTTTTCAGCCGGTAGCCCCTCTTCGCCTCCAGAAACGATGGTTGACTTGATATCAATGCTAGGGGCAACTCCCGGGCGACTGTATTTGAGAGAATTGCTTATCAGGTTTTGGAAGAGCTGTTGCAACTGTCTTTTAGAACCAACTAGTACAGGCAGTTCATTTACTGTAACCTGTGCTTTTTTCTCTTCAATGGATAGTTCCATTACCTCTATTACCCTTTTGAGTACTTCATCCAGATCAACATTTTCAGACTGCTGTGGCTGGTGGCTTACATGTGAATAGTGAAGCAGGTCATTTATCAAATCATTCATCCGCAAACTGGCATTTTCTACCCTTCTGAATATGTCGCGTTCTTCCGGACCTAATTTATCGGCCAATTGATTCTTTAATCGACCGGTGAAGATGCTAATTTTACGTATCGGCTCTTTCAGATCGTGGGAAGCAGCAAAGGCAAATTCCTCCAGTTGTGCATTGGATCGCTGTAGTTCCTGGTTGGTGGTCTTTAAATTATCTATGGCTGCGGCCAGTTGCTCCGTGCGTTGCTGTACTTCGGTCTCCAGCGCCTGTCGCGTGTTATGCTCCATCGTTACATCCCTGGACATGCCTTCTATCCGAACAAGCGTCCCATTTTCGTCCCGTATCTGTTTTCCTATGGAAAAGATAATGTAGTTTCTCCCGGTTTTTCGGTTGATGATGGTATGAACATCCGCAATGGTACCATCGTCTTTCCAGTCATAGTCATGAACAAGGTACCGGTGGTGCCTTGGCTGATCTTCCTTGTGTAAACTTTCAAGAATTGTCGCATAAGGTTCTGTGGGCTGATCAAAGCCGTACCAGTCCATCATCCGTTGTGAGTACGTCATGTTCTGAGTCTTCACATCATAACTCCAGGTACCCAGTGCGGCAATATCGATAGCATTGCGAAGGGAAACTTCTGCCGCTTCTACCTTTTTTCGGGCCAGTACTTGTTCTGTTACCTCAAAAGCCGCTGCTACTACCCCGGTAATGGTACCGTCTTTTTCACGATAAGGTTCATATACAAAATCAACGTATACAGTTAATATCTCTTCATTTCGTGGTAATGAAACAGGTACACCAAACCGCTTGACCGTCTCGCCAGTAAGGTAAACAACATTTAACATCTCTTCAAAGCCCTGACTCTTAGCTTCTGGTAAGGTGTCAAAAATGGGTTTTCCGGTAAAAGCAACAGGGTCTTTGCCCCAGAACCGGAACATGAGTTCATTCCCAATTTCTACCACATGATCTTCTCCTTTAAAAAGACACATGGCTACCGGAGCCTGCAAAATGATATTACGCAGATTGGCTTCGCTTTGCCTTAGTATTTTATCCGCAACTTTCTTATCCGTTACATCGGTAAAAAGAAGGGCAACCCGTCGGGCCTCAGGGCGCCCTGTACGGTATGCGTACACATCATACCAGCGACCCATTGCCTCAGATCCCTGGCTAAACCGGGTTGCCTCACCCGTAAGAGCTACTTTGCCGTACAATTCAAACCAATGCTTTTCCAGGCCCGGCACCAGTTCTGTAGCTGTTTTTCCTACCGCATTTTTCAGGCCCGTTTGTTTCTCAAAAATAGGATTGATCTCCAGAAAGCGATAGTCAACCGGCTCATCTGCCTCATCGAAAATGATTTCTAAAACGCAAAAGCCCTGATCCATGGCGTCGAATAAACTACGGTATTTTTCTTCACTTTCCAGCAGCTTCTGATAGGCTACCTGCAGTTCCTGGTGAGCCGCCTGGTCCTCTCCTGCCTTTACCAGCTCAGTGACGTCATCGGAAGTGTGAATGATGTAGGCTACCTCCCCCTCTTCGTTTAGTATAGGTGTATCGTAGATATTCCAGTACCTTTCCCTAAATCTGTTCCCTGTAAGTTGCACATCATAACGCACCCGCTCCAACTGATTCTCTTTCTTGTGCCGCAAAACATACTCCAGCGAAGTCCTGATATCCTTCTGACCCGAATCTTTTTCATCATTGGGATTAGCTGGAAAAACCTCAAATACATCTTTCCCAATAAGCTCTTCCTTTGACATATTGACATATTCGCACATATCCTGGGTAACCGCCACGATGAAGAAATGCGGAGGGCTAGGCTGAAATAAAAACCGCATACCACGGGTAGCTTCGAATATGCTGGTCTGGAAGGATGATATATCCTGACGGATCAATTGGGACATAATATGTAGCGGAAGGAAAGAAAGTCTGAATAAGGGCAATTCATTAAGAGGAAGGAAGTTACTCTTAACAATTGAAAACTTTGATCGAAGTTAATGAAGAATATTAAAATACCAGACTATCAGGAGCCTTTCCTTATACTCAGCAATCAATATTTGTCCAGTTGAAAGAGAATAGTATACCGGCGAAGGGGAATCGTTGCGTAGCAGTTCTACACTCATTGCGAATTATTAATTACAGACGCAACCTTCACTTTCATTAAATATAAACACTCCTATTACTGCTGGTAATGTACCATCAGAATCTCTGATTGGCCTCCACCATAGTACCCGGCTACCTTTGTTTCCAACAATGGCAGTTCCTATGACCTCGATATCAACCACTACCAATCCCACACCAGCACAAAGTCCTGAGCGGAAGCAAAGCCTGCTGGACCACTACTTCAGTGTCCGTGTGCTTCTTTTCAGTGGTGCAGCAGCCCTGTGCCTGACACCGATCATGTCTCCCCCGCTGGCCCTGCTGCTGGGACTTGTCATGGCTCAACTAACCGGACACCCCTTTCTCCACCTCAACCATAAGGTTACGCAGTGGCTGCTGCAGGCCTGTGTTGTTTTACTAGGTTTTGGTATGGATCTCTACAGCACTGTGCAGGCTGGTAAAGAGGGCGTTCCCTTTACCGTTGCCACCATTACCCTGACGCTTTTATGTGGAATACTAGTGGGGAAATGGCTAAATATCAACCGGCATACTGCCTTCCTGATAGCTGTAGGTACCGCCATATGCGGAGGGAGTGCCATTGCCGCCATTTCCCCCGTAGTAAAAGCCAAAGAAAAGCAACTATCCATTTCTTTGGGCACCGTATTTATACTCAACTCTGTTGCTCTGCTGGCCTTTCCTCTCATAGGAAGATGGTTTCACCTGACGCCCGAGCAGTTCGGGCTGTGGTGTGCCTTAGCCATACACGATACGAGTTCCGTCGTGGGGGCGTCAGCCAAGTTTGGTCCCGAAGCCTTACAGGTAGCCACTACCGTTAAACTAGCCCGTGCGCTCTGGATCATTCCGGTAGCTATCGGTACGGCGGCCTGGCTCAATACCGGAAAAGGCAAAGTTAAGATCCCCTACTTCATTGGTCTTTTTATTCTGGCCATGATTGCCCATACATATCTACCAGCGATTGAGCCTGTTACCAGCAGTCTGGTCAAACTGGCCCACCTTGGTCTGACGCTAACCCTGTTTTTGATTGGGGCCGGTTTGCCATACAAAGTCATTCGGGCTGTTGGCTGGAAGCCCTTGGCACAAGGCCTTATTTTATGGGTTTTTATCTCCGCCGTTACCCTTGCGGTTATTCTTAATGTATAGTTCTAATTTTTAGTAAATTTGTATGTTTACTCATGATATACATATAGGAAAGAATCCATCTCTTCACAGTCAATGCAGCTTTCTAAAAACCACTCTCCCAGCTACTATTTAGCCATAGCCCACAGCCCCACTTTACTCAACGGTAATGCCCAGTGGTAACGATTAGGATTTTACAGGCTTATCCTTTACTAGACAAATCACTGCTGCATTTTACCATGCACTATGAGCGTAGTTGTGATTTAACGAGAAGTACCCCAGGATCAGCATAGTTTCATTGAGTTCTTAATGCCCTACGATAGTAGGTGCTGTCTAAAAAGTAACTGAACCCAATAGGTCACACCTTCTCTCGATTACATAAGAAATACACTAGATCAATTTATAAAATTATGAATCTGATTGGTCGAAGAGACTTTTTGCCCCTGCTATCGCTGACTGCCGCAGCAGCATCCCTTCCTTACCATGCATTCGCGTCGGTTTACAAAGCTGACGAATACGTAGAAACAGAAATCACCCACGGCCGCATCCGGGGCACTCGTCAGGATGGGGTTAATATATTCAAAGGTATCCCCTACGGCGGAAGAACCTAGCCAGGAGCTGGCGATGTGGCGCTCCATCGAAAAATTATAGCACCTAAACTACCTATTCCTTTTCAACATTTACTCCAATGAGAGTTCATTTACAATTCATTTTTACTCTTTGTATAGCGGTTGTGCTTGGGCTGCCCAGCCCGCTGGCCGCTCAGCAGCTCAGTGCTGATCTGATGCAGAAGCCCTGGAAAGCCCAGTGGATCACTGGCCCCGGCCGGCCCATCAACCAGTATACCGCCACCTCTGACCTAAGCCTTAGGGATTACGGTGTCTACAAGTTCAGGAAAACCATTGAGCTGAAAGAGAAGCCTGCTTCGTTTGTCATTCATGTGTCGGCGGACAACCGCTACAAGCTCTTTGTGAACGGCAGACAGATTTCACAGGGACCCGCCCGGGGAGACCTCTACTTCTGGAACTTTGAGACGGTGGATCTGGCTCCTTACCTCCAGGCGGGCAACAATACCGTGGCGGCCGTAGTATGGAACGACGGCCGCTTAAAGCCGGAAGCCCAGATCTCGTACCTGACCGCCTTTATCCTCCAGGGTAATACCGCCGCCGAAGAGGTACTGAATACCAATAACAGCTGGAAGACCATCAAGGACGAGAGCTACCAGCCCTTAACCGTACGCGTTCCGGGCTATTACGTGGCCGGTCCGGCCGAACTGGTGGATATGACCAAACACGTCAAAGACTGGCAGAAGGCAGGCTATAATGATAGCCAATGGGTGTCAGCACGCGCAATTGCACCAGGACTTACTAAAGATGCCGCCGTCAACTCTACCGGCTGGATGCTGGTACCGTCTCCGATACCGCCCATGGAAATGACCCAGCAGCGGCTGGTGGCTACGCGCCAGGCCGAAGGGGTGCAGGTACCTGCAGGATTTCCGGCTACCAAAACCAGGGTAACCATACCCGCTAATACCAGAGCTACGATCCTGCTGGATCAGGGTGAACTGACGAATGCCTACCCTACGCTGGTTTTCAGCGGGGGGCGGGAGGCCACCCTGTCGATGGGGTATGCCGAGGCCCTTTACGAAGGTAAGCCTAACGTCAGAATGGGCATGCCCGCCAAGGGCAATCGCAACGAAGTGGAGGGAAAGACGTTCATTGGCAAAGCGGATAGTCTGATCTCCGACGGAACAACGAATCAGGAGTACACCCCGCTCTGGTGGCGTACCTACCGGTACATACAACTGGCGGTCAATACTAAAGCCGACCCGCTGGTCATCGAAGACCTGTACGGGACCTTTACGGGCTACCCCTTCGAGGTGCAGGCCCGTCTCCAGACCCGGAACCCTGAGTTGAAGCAAATGCTTGACATCGGCTGGCGGACCGCCAGGCTTTGCGCCTTTGAGACGTACATGGATTGTCCTTACTACGAGCAGTTGCAGTACATCGGGGATGCCCGCATACAGGCACTGGTATCCATGTACTACGCAGGGGATGACCGGCTGGCCCGGTACGGCCTGACCCTGATGGACCATTCCCGTATACCAGAGGGCATTACGCTAAGCCGTTACCCGACCGATCTGCATCAGCAGATTCCGACCTTCTCGCTCTGGTGGGTAGCTATGTTGCATGATTACTACATGTACCGGCCCGACAGCCAGTTCATCAAAGACAAGCTACCCGGCGCCCGGCAGGTCTTATCCTTTTTCGAGCGCTATCAGCAAGCCGATGGGTCGTTGAAGGATATTCCCTATTGGGTATTTACCGACTGGTCGGAGGGCAAAGGCTGGGACTTTGGTATGGCCCCTATCGGGAAAAACGGGGAGTCGGCCGTGCTGGATATGCAGCTGCTGTGGACCTACCAGCTAGCCGCCGATCTGGAAAACAGGTTAGGCCTGAAAGAACTGGCCAGCCAGTACACGAGCCGGGCCGAGCAGCTAAAGAAGACCATCCAGCGCAAGTACTGGAATGCCAGCCGCAACCTCTATGCCGATACCGAAACCAAAGACACTTATTCTCAGCACGCCAATTCACTAGCTATCCTGGCTGGGGTAACCTCCGCCCCGCAGGCCACTACCGTGGCCCAGGCGTTGCTAACGGATACAACACTGGTTCCGGCATCAATCTACTTCAAGTACTATCTGCATCAGGCCCTGACCAAAGCAGGTAGGGGCGATGATTACCTGAGCTGGTTGGATAAGTGGCGGGAAAATATGACGATGGGCCTCACCACCTGGGCCGAAACATCAGATGTAAGTACAACCCGATCGGACTGCCACGCCTGGGGCTCAAGCCCCAATATTGAGTTCTTCCGTACCGTTCTGGGTATTGAGAGTGACGCCCCTGGCTTCTCCCGAGTCAGGATCACGCCACATTTAGGATCGATTGATGATATCAGCGGTGAAATCCCGCATCCTAATGGAAAGCTGTCCGTTAACTACAAGGTACAGCAGGGTAAGCTTCGGGCTGAGATCAATCTGCCCGAGAGGACAGCGGGTAACTTTGTCTGGAAAGGTAAGTCGCTCCCTTTGAAAGCGGGCAAGAACCAATTTACCCTCTAAATGAGGCAAAGACGTAGTCCAGTTTAAGGATTATTTTCTAGCTTTAAGTACCACCTGACTCTATTGTTCTGATATAAATAAGGGGGATCACATTTGTGATGTGATCCCCCTTATAGTTAGACGATCAGTTTTAGGCTTCCTTTTTGCCGTCAAACGTAAAGCCCTGTGCATCCAGCGTAAGGCCGGTGACCTTCTGGTCGGCGTCGCGGGTAAAGGTCAATGTGGCCTGTCCGCCCGCATCGAATTTGTCAGTCGCATCTTTTACCGGGGTTAGTTCCCCCTCGTCAGTACCGGTGTTGATTATTAGTTTACCGTCTTTCTCTGAAATGGTGATGTATTCAAAAGGTAGTCCTTCGAACTTGTACTTACCAACGTACTGAGACAGGTCAGCCGGATTTGCGACAAGTACCTGCTTGGTTTCGGCGGAGGCTACTTCCACTGAGGGAGCCGCAAAGCTGGTCGATAGGGAGATTAAACATGCAAAGGTGAAAACGATCTTCTTCATTCTGTTGATTGATTTTAGATAGACTTATTGTTGATTTCTATGCTAATTAATTAAGTTACAAGCCACACGGCCCCTATTTTCATTCCAAAGTCCACCGCAGGGCATTTTCTACCAGCTGAACAAAATGAGTATCCTGCCATACCCCGGCATCGTGGCCCATTGAAGTATAAAATGTCTTCCCCTGCCCCACCGAACGATACCAGGCGGTAGGATGGTACTTACCCATCCCGAAGTTTTTGTCATTGATCCAAAGCATATTGCCAGTGGGAATGATCTTCTCTCCATTGATATAGGATACCACCTTTACCCCCTTGGGCTGGTTGAAGAAAACATACCATTCGTCTTCGTGAGCCCACGTTGAGGGCAGACTACGGGACAGGGTCGAATCAACACGGGTTTCAACATGTACATCGGTCGTCTGTAAGTGCGGATTGATCGAGTGGTGCGAAAATTGGGTACCTAATAAGCTTGCCTCGTACCAGGGCCACTGGTGCGAGTTGTCTCCCGCACCATGTATACCTACCAGGGCCCCTCCTGCTTCAACGTATTGCTCCAATGTCTGCTGCTGCTCACCGTTAAGCACTGGTCCGGTGGAATTATTGAAGATAACAACGTTGAATTGCTTGAGTTGCTCCGGGTTGAAGACACCACCTTCTTCCGTTTCGTAGACAAACCAGCCATTGCGCCGGGCCATCTCCCGAAAAACAGGCTTTGAAGCTTCGATTGATTCCCCGTGGCGGAAGGCCGTTGCCTTTGAGAACACCAACATGGCTGGCTTACCAACAGGAAATTCAATGGCAGGCTTTTCGGTTTCATAGCTGACGGGAAAGCCGTATTGGATTTTATAGAAAAATACGGAACCGCCTGCTCCCAGGATCAGTACCAGCCCCAGCACGCTCCAAAGAATAATTTTGACCGCTTTTTTCATGATCATTCGTTAGTTGAACAGGTGGACCGTTGTGGGAACAAAAAGCGGCGATTTACCCGCGTTCTCGTTTTTGAATACAAAGTAAAGATCATGCACTCCGGATACGGGCGTAAGAGTAACCTTGGCGAGGCTTGGTGCGAAAGCAGCAGCGGCACTGGTTCCACCTCCTTCTACGGGCTGTATGTGCTCGGTTTGACCCAGCAGGGGTCCCGTTGGTGAATCTATCCGTACCTCGATTCGACCTCCCACGGCCTTGAGCTGGTCCTTAGGAACGGCTACCGCAAACTCCATAGACCTGATGCCGGTCAGGTCCAGCTTATTGAAGTGGGCGTACGTATCTGTTGCCATTACAATCAGGAGTGGATTCTGGCCCATTTTGTACACCATCGTTCCCTTTGACTGGCTATCGCTCCTGCCAAGGCTCAGTAGCGTATTTCGCAGAATAAGTACCTGTTCTGTTGACTGAGCAGGCATCCCGTTGGCGCCTTTGTCTTTATACGAGGCCCGCAGTACCAGATCACCTTGCTGGTTCTTGTCCGGGGTAAGGGTACCCTTGGCAGGTAATGAAGGAGCTGCAGCAGGCTGACTGGATAGACTCAGGATATACTTCACCATTTCCTGCGCGTCGGCCGGGCTAATCTGTGGGTGAGCGGTCATGATGGCATCGCCCCAGGCTCCCCCCCCGCCTTTGATGATCTTGTTCGACAGGCTGGCTACTGCGTTGGCATCGCCCTTGTAACGTTTGGATACTTCATTGAAGGCGGGTCCCACCGATTTCTTATCAGTAAAGTGGCAGGCTTTGCAGTCGCTTTGATCCATGAGGGCCTTGCCGGTGCCCAGGTAAGCGGCTTCCGTGAACTTATGACCTGATGCCGTAGCCGTGGGTTCAGAACCCTCATTTTGATAACTGGCTTTCACCACAACCTGCTTAGGCTGGATCTTGCCACTGGCCAGGCTACCGTCTTCTTTATCAGTCACACCCACCTGATAAGCAATGGATTGGCCGGGGAAGTAAAAGCTTTTGTTGCCCTTGGTAATGTCCAGCGTCACCACGGGCGGCTGGTTACCTGCTACGATATCCACCTCACGGGTCTCAGCGGCTCCCTTGGCATCGGTTACAGTCAGAATAGCCTTGTACTGCCCGGGCTTCAGGAAAGTATGGGTTGGGTTCGGTCCACTGATTACCGTTGGCTGGCCGCCGGACTTGCTCACAATCTTCCATTGGTACGTTAGTGCATCCCCGTCGAAATCTTGAGTACCCTCCGACGACAAGGTTACTTTCAGTGGTACGGCTCCGGCCATCTGACTGGTCGCTACCTGTACAGTCGGCTTGCGGTTGCCGGCGTTGTACTCGATGCGCACCAGCCGAGAATCATCATTCTGAGTAAACCATCCGGTACCGTATTCCAGCACGTACAAGTCTCCATTAGGACCAAAGGTCATATCAATGGGATGGCTCAGGGGCATATTGGGCAGGAAACGCTCCATACCTGTCATATCTCCCTTCTCGTTAAAGCTCACAGCCAGGATCATATCCCGCATCCATTCGTAGAAGAACACCTTGCCGTTGTAGTAGTCCGGAAAAGGACGCTTCGCATTCCTGAAATCTTCCTTGTAGTAGGCAGGACCTGCCATGGCACTGCGTCCTCCCGCGCCCATGATCGGATACTTCTTAGTTTCGGCAGCCGGGTAAGCAACTAGTGCCGGTTGGGCTGGTGGCAAGTCACGCAAGCCCGTATTGTTGGGTGAATCATTGAACGGGTGAGCGGGGTCAAACTGAGCCCCCTTTTGTCCAGTAGCAAAATCAACATCGTAGTAGGCCTTGTTAGCCCCTACAAAGTAGGGCCAGCCAAAGTTACCGGACTTCCGGGCCTGGTTGAATTCATCCTCGGCGGTAGGTCCAACACCCACTGAATCTTCTCCGGCATCGGGACCTACGTCGCCCCAGTAGAGGAAGCCCGTGCGCTTATCCACCGCTATGCGGTACGGGTTACGGTGCCCCATGGTATAGATCTCGGGTCTTGTTTTAGGGGTACCCGGAGGAAATAGATTGCCTTCGGGAATGGTATAGGGGGCCGAGCCATCCGTCTGGGGCTTGATACGCAGAATCTTTCCGCGCAGATCATTAGTATTACCTGATGACTTTTGAGCATCCCAGGGACCACGGCCCTCCCGCTCATCAATGGGTGCATACAGCGTAGCCCTGGGGCTGGTGTTATCGCCGGTCGAGAGGTACAGATTCCCTTCCCGATCCCAGTCAATGGAGCCACCGGTATGGCAGCACTGTTCGCGCTGTACAGGTACTTCCAGAAGTATTTTCTTAGAAGAAAGCACTAGATTATCTCCCTTCAGCTGGTATCGGGTCAGGATGTTTTTAGGCTCCGTACCTTCGGGTGAGTAGTACAGGTAGATCCATCCATTCGTAGCAAAGTCAGGGTCGATGTTCATTCCCAACAGTCCATCTTCAGCCTCGGTTTCACTTCCGTCCCTGTCCTTGTACTTCGTACTAACCGGTATGGTAGCTATGGTTTTGAGTTGTCCGGTCGCGGGCGAGTAGAGCCGCACGGCACCATGTCGCTCGATCAGCAGTACCCGTTCATCGGGCAATACAGCCAGTTCCATGGGTTCATTGAGCTTCTCGGCCAGGACTACCTTGGTAAAGCGGTTTTCTTCGGGCTTATCGCCGGGACCGTTAAGTAGACGACTTGAGTAGGACCAAAGACTTACGGCCAGTCCGGTAAGAAGGAGAGAAGCATACACGCTCCGGGAGAAAAAAAAGGGGGCCATTAGCATTATGTAATTATGTGCGTACATTAGACGCACAAACGTATCGATTTTTGCGTGTACTTTTTACGCACAATAAAAAAAATTTATGGATCGTAGCGAAATACTACTATCATTCCTGAAGGATTATAGAGATCACTACCTGCCTTCGGTATCACTGGACCTGGTTATTTTTGGTTTTCACGAGGGACAGATGAAGGTCCTACTCATACGATTTAAGGGTTCGCAGGATTGGCTGTTACCGGGCGGAAGGGTGAGAAAAGACGAAGACCTGAACGAAGCGGCGTACCGGAGCCTAAGGGAGCGTACCGGATTGGAAAAGCTGTTTTTACAACAATTTCAGACGTTCGGGAAAGTTGATCGACTGACTCACTTTTCCTGGGAGGAGACTTTGACCAAGATGGGTCTAAAGGAGCCACTAGAATCCCTGGGGGTGGATATAGCAAGTTTCTGGAGCAGGGATATCTCGGTGGGTTACTACGCACTGGTCGAATACACCAAGGTAAATCCTACCCCTGATATCATGTCAGATGAATGTCAATGGTGGGATATAGATCAGGTACCTCAACTGCTGTTTGACCACAACGACATGATACGCCTGGCGCTGAAAACGCTCAGGCGGCAGCTCAGCTATCAGCCCATTGGCTATAATCTGCTCCCGGAGGAATTCACCATGTCCGAGCTGCAGAGTCTTTACGAAACGATATTGGGTCGCAAGCTGGACCGTCGCAATTTCTACAAGCAGATCATGAACTACGATGTGCTGGAACGCCTGGAGAAACGGCCTACCATTCCGGCCAGTAAAGCGCCTTACCTGTACCGGTTCAAAAAGGAACGCTATGAGCAGCTACTAAACGAAGAAGATCTGTCGGTTGGTTAACCAACCGACAGATCATAAATGTGACTAATTTTCGCCCTCGTTGTCGCCATCCATGCCTTCCCTTCCCCGGTTTTCCTTCTTGCGGTTTAGCCGGTAGTTGAAGGTAAGCAATATCTGCCGGGCATTCCACTGAAAAGAGGAGGTGGAGAAGTAGCCTACCTGCTCAATGATGGTCCGGCGCTTGCGGGTGTTCAACAGGTCCCGCACGCTCAACGTAAAGGTACCATTGCCCTTCATGACGTCTCTGGACAGGCCCAGGTCAATGGCATAGGTAGACAGCTCCCGCCCCTGCGGAATCTGCTGGGGAGCCCGGTAATTTATGCCGGCCTGAAAGTCCCATTTGCGGTAGAATGTCATCTTTGAAGTAACGCGACTGGTCCAGGTGTAGGTGTCGCTTTCCAGTAGCTGATCCTGGTACCTACCGCTGGTGATAGCCCGGTAGAAGTTAAAGTTCGCGTTTACCCGCCACCAGTTTTGAATCGTGTTTGAGTAGTTGAATTCCAGGCCGTAGGCATTCTGCGTAGCCAGATTCACCGGAAAGATTCGGTTGAAGCCTACCGAATCAACCAGCGTGATCCGCTGGATTACGCCCAGGCGGTACCGGTAGTAGACGCTTGAAAGTAATGAACCCGTGCTCCAGTTGAGCAGGTGACCGGCTTCAAGCGAATGGGTATATTCCGGATTCAGGTTTGGATTTCCTACCATCAAAGAGCGGGCGTTGCTAAAACCGGAGAATGGTAATAGCTCACGAAAGCCGGGGCGACTCAGACGGTAGCTGTAACTCAGCTGAAGCGCCTTGTCCTTAGCTAACTCATACGAAAGGTGAACACTCGGAAACAGGTTAAAGTAGGTTCGCTGATTTACCAGATCCTCTTCGGGTAGTTCCGTGGTGATATCCGAAAACTCCCCTCTTAGACCCGCCTGTAACGACATCTTTTTGAACTGATTTCCCACCATCATATAGGCGGCGTGGATGTTCTCCCGATAGATCAGATAATTATCGAAGCGAGGTAGTGCCTGCCAGCTTCCCCCCTCTTCCTGCTGCTCAACCAGAAAATCATTATTTAGTACCCGGGAGGTGCTTTTCACACCGGCCTCCCATTTGCTCTTCTCCCCAAAGGGATGTACATAATCGGCCTGAAAAAGAAAGTTACGTTCATCTTCGGTATTACTGGACCTTTGCCTCAGGTTGATGGGGCCGCCCAGTACTCCCTGCTGAAAGGACGAAAATTCATCTTCATCACTCACTATCCATTTGACATCGGCGGTAAGGCTACGTCCGGCCCGATCGTACTCTCTTCTAAAACTTAGGGCGGCTTCGATATTGTTCTCCGGCTCTTTTTCCAGTTCATTCCGTTCCGTCGTCTCGACCAGTTCTCCCATTGGTCCAAAGTCCCGGTATACGTAGCGTGAGGTATTTCGGCCATCAGAACGGCGGTAAAGCACAGAGCCCGTTAGTACATTTTTTTCAGTCAGGTAGTAATCCAGCCCCACCCGGAAATTATGCGAAATGCCTCCGCGGGTCCGCCGGTTGGTTTCAGAGTAGGAGAAGGTAGAGTCACTTCCCGTGAAGGACTGAAAGGAATTACCGAAGCCCGGCCGGGAACGGTAGTTCACCCCATAGCTTGAGAATAGATTTATTTTGTTTTTACGGTAATTGATGTCAAAAGAGCCCCCGTAGTTGGCCGGTGTACCGACATTGATGGTAAAGGAGCCGTTTACTCCCTGATTCCTGTTTTTCTTCAGGATGATATTAATTATACCTACCTCACCTTCGGCATCGTAGCGGGAAGACGGATTGGTAATAACTTCAATGCGCTCGATCAGATTACCCTGCAGTTGCCGCAAGGCATCCGGACTGCTGATACCAGTCAATCCCGAAGGTCGACCATCGATGAGGATGCGTACGTTCTGGCTCCCTCTAAGGCTCACATTTCCTTCTACATCTACCGACACCGAAGGAACATTATCAAGTATCTCAGCGGCACTTCCTCCAATATTACTCAGGTCTGCCCCCACGTTAAAGACTCGCTTGTCCAACTCCAGCTCCATCATACTTCGCTCCCCCCGTACCGTTACCTCATCGAGAAGTTCAGTATCGGGTCGTAAAGTAATCACTCCCAGCTGCACAGGCTGATCAGTAACCCGCAGGTTGGGAACAAGCTTTTCTTTGAAGGATAGTATTGATATTTTCAGATAGTATTGACCCGGTTTTGCCAGTAGCTCAAACTGTCCCATTTCGCCGGAGGTAGTACCGGTAATGAGTGAAGAGTCAGCGGAAAGATACAAGGCAACGGCCCCGTAAGGAATTGGCTTCTGTGCATTATCCACTAAGCTTCCTTTAATGGCGTAGCTACCCTGTGGGACTATCTGGGCGGCAAGTAATGTGGATACCAGTAACAGTACCGGCAGGAAAAATAGGCTGTACTTCATGACTTTAATAATTCACAAGTGTGTTCTTTAATTGTCCAAAGGAAGAAACACATTTTGTAGAGAATTTGAAGTACACAGGGTATTATCACCAAGCCAGCATCTAGCTAGTACAGTAAATAGCTGTTTTATATTCGGGATTGGATCAAATGGAAGAATTTCACTCTTCGTTCAAAACTTTTTTTCTTTCCAAATTTGCTTTACGCTGTCCAGATTTATCCTTCCTGAAGACTACTTCAATACGGTGCCATCCCTGGCTATACTGATAACTCACTCTGAAGCTATTCAGGTCGCAGATTTGTTTAACAATGGCCAGTCCGAGTCCCGTTGAGTTCTGGCTGGGATTGCTCTTTTTGAACCGTTGAAAGAGCTGCTCAGTAGCGATCTGTGGGTGAAGACCTGTATTCTGAATAAGCAGGGACGCCTCTGTTAAGATAATGGTTACTTTTCCGTCCGGAATATTATGGCGCATTGCGTTACTAAGCAGATTGTTGAGCAGGATATCAGCCAGTACCGGGTGAAGCCACACCCGTACGTTATCAGCCAGTTCATAGTCCAGATGGAGCCCTTTCAATTCGAATAACTCCTGCAGACGAAAAATTCCATTGCTAAGGTGACGGCTTATATCAATAGATTCAGTAGCCTGGTATTCCCGGTTGTCCAGCCTGGTCAGCAGGGTGAGTGCTTCATTGGTCTTTGAAAGCTTTTCTATAGAATCAAGGGCCGCCTGCACCAGTAGGGCCTGCTGGTCGGTAATGGGCGAATCCATCAGTAGCTCCAGTTTACCCCGAATGACAGCCAAAGGAGTCTGTAATTCATGGGAAGCGTTCTCAGTAAATTCCTTGAGGGACTGATAGTCAATAACGGCTTTCTGTGTCATTGCTTCCAGAAAACGGTTGAGCTGTTCAAATTCCCTGATCTGGGTATCCTTTAGATGCAGAGGTGTTTGTCCGGATAAAGAAAAGCCACGGATAGCGATCAACGTTTCATGAAAGGGAGCCAGCAACTTACGGGAAAGCAACCGGCTTAAAATTCCAACCAGTACCAATAGAAGTATAAATATCCAGCTTAGGGATTTAGCGATTCCCTCCGCGATTTCATCCGGCTCAGCCACAAGATTGGAGGCGGCTATGTGATAATGCTTGCCTCTAATCTTATAGGAGGCAACAGCCATTAACTGTCTCTCGTAGTGTTCGTGGGAAGGAAACCAGAATAGTGTATCCACTACCTGTAAAGGGATAAGCGGGGCAGTATGGGCCAGTTCCTGTATCCTTACCATATACCCCTGCTGCTGGTCTACCGGGGCACCTTGCTGGAGCCGGGTTGCTACCAGGTGTACCGTATCTTTGAGTCTGCGGCTGTCTTCTCTGATGATCTCATTCTGTACGCTCATAAATACGATGATTCCGCCGGCTATCAATACGACAACGGTGATAGCAAAAAACCATAGCGTGAACTGATCGATCAGTTTCAGACGGATGCCTTTCATGATGAAACTACATTGAATTTATATCCAAGACCATACACGGTACCTATATAATCATTGCCGCCAGCGGTTGTGATCTTCTTTCTGAGGTTCTTGACGTGCTGATAGACAAAGTCAAAGTTGGCCAAAGATTCCGTATAATCTCCCCAGAGATGTTCGGCGATAGTCTGCCGGGTAAGTACCCGATTTTTATTGGTTATGAAGTAAAGAAGAAGATCATACTCCTTCCGGGTCAGGTCCAGGGGGTGCTCCTGCACCGAAACTTCCAGGGTATTAGTATTGATGGAAATCTCATTACAGATAATGACAGGATCACCGCGCAGGATTTTCCGCCGGTAGATTGCTTTGAGCCGGGCGTACAATTCGGGTAGGTGAAAAGGCTTGGTCACGTAATCATCCGCCCCCAGATCAAGACCCAGTATTTTATCATCCAGCGCATTCCTGGCTGATATGATCAGTACACTCGTATCAATCTCTTCGGATTTTATAAAGTGAAGCAGATCCAGACCATTTCCATCCGGTAGCATAACATCCAGCACGATACAGTCGTAGGGAAAGCATAGTAGCTTATCCTCAGCCTCCTGTACCGAATAGCTTACCTCACAGATGTATCCCTCCCCTTGAAGGTACTGATAGATATTACGGGAGAGTTCCTGATTATCTTCAATGATGAGTACTTTCATAGCAACGACTAAGATCTAATTACATTTTGAAGAAATCTTGAAGCTTCAAAAGGACCACGTTACATTTTAGCAAAAATTCTTTCCGGTGTACGCATCTGTACAACTATGTCCGTTAATGAACAGAAATCTTCTACGACATCAGATAACACATTGATTTACAGCCAATATTTTTAATGGTATGAAGTTAATACACTTATAGTCACATAAGAAATAAAGGTACATGTATTTGATTGCCTATAAACAACCAACATGCTCAGGAATTATCTAAAAATAGCTTTGCGGAATCTGCTTCGCCATAAGTCCTTTACATTTATAAATATTATTGGCTTATCTATTGGGCTTGCCTGCTGTCTGGCCATTGTCATCTTTATCCTTGATGAGTACCAATATGATGCGTTTCACACTAAAGCTGAGCGAATTTATCGGGTTGTTAATATATCTAAATCTGATGGGCGACAAAATCAAATAGCCAGCACTCCACCGGCCTATGCTCCTGCGCTCAAAGCCTCCTTTCCGGAGGTTGAAGAAAGTGTGCGGGTGTTTACTATGACCTATGGTAGTGAATTGCTGATAAGTTATGAAGATAAAAAATATCTGGAATCAGATATTCTTCTGGCCGATCCCTCTTTTTATGAGGTTTTCTCCTTTCCGCTAACGCAGGGCAATCCGGCCACCGCACTGACAGAGCCCAACACACTAGTCATTAGCGAATCCATGGCCAGGAAATATTTTGGCAATCAGGACCCACTTAATAAGGTACTTAGCTTTGCGGGCGAGCTGGATATGCGGGTTACGGGTGTGATGAAGGATGTACCTGGTCATTCGCATCTTAAGGCAAACGCTGTAGGTTCATTTAGTACTTTGAAGTCCATCGTAGATGATCCAAAACGACTGGAGAACTGGACCTGGCAACAATTCTATACGTACATTGTATTAACCGAAAACCGAGATGGCAAAACGCTTGCCCCGGAAGTACTGTCGGCCAAATTTCCGGCATTTTTAACCGAAAGAGCAAAATCAGAACTGGATGCCAAAAACCTGAGCTTCCAGATGCAGCTTCAGCCATTGAAAGATATTCATCTCCGCTCGGCGGAATGGGAGTATGATATCGCCCGGAAAGGAAATATCAACCACATATATGCCTTCACCGTCATTGCCCTTTTTGCGCTCCTGATTGCCTGCTTTAACTTCATGAACCTGTCCACGGCCAAGTCGATGCAGCGGGCCAAGGAAGTGGGGCTACGGAAGGTAATCGGTGCAAATCGTATGGAGTTAGTACGTCAATTTTTAGGTGAATCTATCCTACTCACCCTCCTGGCCCTGGTGGTTGCATTGGGAATTGTGGATGTTTTTCTGTCCCTGTTTAATCAGTGGATGAATAAATCCTTAGCGTTTGGCGAATCGCTAACTCCCACCTTTATTGTAGGCCTATTGGCTGCTACCTTAGTAGTAGGTTTCTTAGCCGGTCTTTATCCGGCCTTTTTCCTGTCAGGATTCCTACCGGTTAAAGTTCTGAAAGGGGATGTAGGTAAAGGAAGCAAAGGAGGGTACTCACTTCGTAAAACACTGGTGGTTCTTCAATTTACAGTATCAACGGCCCTGATCATCGGGACAGGTATTGTCTTCAGTCAACTACACTATGTGCAACGCAAAGACCTGGGATTTGATCGTGAGCAGGCCATAGTACTACCGATCAGGAATACGGCTATGCGGAATAACTATGAAAATATAAAGCAGGAGCTGTTACAAAATCCTGCCATTAAAGCGGCTACGGCTACCTATGGTATACCCGGTGGTATGGTTGCCGCAGATGGCATAAGACTAGCTGGACAGACTGGCGAAACGCCCATCAACATGTTTCTGATTGACTACGACTACATCCCTACCATGGGAATGCAGCTAGTCGCCGGACGCAATTTCTCACCTCAATATGGTACAGATGCCGGGGAAGGCTTTATTCTCAATGAAACAGCCGTTAAGGCCCTTGGCTGGAATACACCGGCCCAAGCCATAGGCCAGGAAATCTTTTGGCCGAAGTGGTCAGCGGGTACCACACCGGCAGACTCTATCAAGCGAGGCCACGTAGTTGGTGTGGTAAAGGATTTCAACTACAAGTCACTCCACCAAAAAATTGAACCCGCCGTGATGCATATCTACCCAGAAATTTACACCAGCATAGTGGTCAGGGTAAGACCTGAAAATATGGCGGCTACGCTGGAGTTTCTGGAAAACAAGTGGAAAGGTTTGGCGCCTGACTGGCCGTTTGAGTACAACTTTATTGACGAGCAGTACGCTGAGTTGTATCAGGCAGAGCAAGTCTTCGCAAAACTCTTCGGACTATTTACCGCCTTATCCATTTTGATAGCTAGTATGGGTTTGTTTGGACTGGCCTCCTTCATGGTACAGCAGCGATTTAAGGAAATCGGGGTAAGGAAAGTGCTGGGAGCCAGTATAACAGGCATCGTGACATTATTATCTAAAGACTTTCTGAAGTTGGTTCTTATTGCCATTCTGATTGCTACACCCATTGCCTGGTACGCCATGACTCGCTGGCTGGAAGATTTTGCCTACAAAATTGCCATGCCGTGGTGGGTCTTTGCCGTAGCCGGATTGCTGGTTGTACTTGTAGCCTTAGCGACGGTAAGTTTTCAATCAGTAAAAGCTGCCCTTATGAATCCTGTAAAATCTTTACGAAGCGAATAACACGTCACTGATTATGGGAATTTTGAATAGCTGTGTTTTGCCGCGGTTGAACGTAATACTGGCTATTGTAGCATACAAGCAGGTCTTCCAATTAAGAAGTAATCAGGGACAGGATAGCAACGGGCAAAAAAATACCCCGGTGAGTAGCACCAGGGTTTAAAAATATAACACCTATAAAACGCCTCAGCTATCTTTTTGTTATAGGCTATGAAAAATAGCTCTATTATTTTTCAAATTCTTTTTAGCCAGCGCATTGATTTGAAGATTGGGCTCCTGTTCCCCTCTTCTGGCTAAGCTATATCTCTCTACAAGTCGAGCCACTATATTAAGTGGCCTTACCTATCTTGAAGTGTTTAGGTAGGGTGAACATTGAAGTACAGCAACAACTTCATAAATATACTTCAACGGCTATTACAGGCACCTAAACTAGCCTTTGAACTAAGTAAAATAGATAATAATGTATAATTAATTGAAAAAATACTGTATTTACAGTATTGCCAAATCAATTTTGTATCCTCACTTTTGTTTAGTCATATATACACACCTTAAAAGTTGGTTTTGCCATAAAGAACAACAGGAAGCCCGGCCTATAACCGGGCTTCCTGCTTTATAAATATGTAGGTAGTTTTGTTAGCAGCTACAGCTGGTTCAAATGGATGTACTAAATTTGATACAGAAATTTACTGAGGTAGCTTTCGAATATATAAATCATGTAGCATTACTCAAAGCCGCTTGTTAATTAAAGAGTAGATTGAAAAGTAGTATTTCGTGTGGGGGAGCTGGTACTGGTAAGCTTTACTAATAGGGCATGCAGGCGCACTTAATGCTAAGGAGATACATACAACATTGAAATTGGTATAAATGAGACGCTACTCCAGACGCAAGAGAAAGCCCACTTCTTCCAGTTGGTCTACAATTCCCAGTACATCCTCCTCATCTATCCGCTCCTTATAGCAGACGTACACCCACAGGGAAAGGGCTTCCAGAAAGTTTTCCCATTGCCGGTTGGCTCCATAAAATAAGGAGTTCTTCAGGTCTGTAAGCACTTCCAGGCTACATGATCCTGATAATATCTTTCCGTTTGCTGTCAGGTATTTCATCGCTCGGTATCTTTCTTCTCAAACCAACATGCATTCTTATGTAACCCGTAGCTTACAATTATGCAACATGGAAAGTCGTTAAAAAACTATACCCAAACCTGTCATACTAGCTATATTACAACGTATATAGTACAATTAGGTAACTATTTACAGGCCAGTACTTTTGTACAGCAGTAAATGCTTATAAACTTCTACTATGTAACCTATTATTTAATTTATGACAATTGTCATAAATTATCATTCCCAACCTGCCTACTTTTGAATATGTATAGACTTTACCGATACGGTGGTATGTAACTGTACTGCTTATTTTATAATAAGTTATTGGCTACCAGACTCTATCAGCCTCTACTGAGCACACACTGAACTAATCAAAAAGAGACTACGCCCGAGTCCTTAGATACTTTTTGAAGATATAGTAAGTGCACCATTTTACCCTCGTATACTTTTGAAAAATCGACCTGTTGGCACTGCTGCTCTCTCCCATGGAAGTAGCTCAGAAATTCTCAGTCATGCGTATGATATCTATAAACTAGCCTACGAAAGTATTCCCGTTAATGTTGCTATTGTAGGCCTGGATAGAAAGTTTCTGACTATCAATAAATCCTGGTCGACTTTTTTGACTGATCACGACTTGACTGATAAAGATTTACTACAAGGTCAATATCCGGATGTTTGCTTCCAATCCGAGGAACCCGAAAATGCTCAGATCCGGGAGAGCGTAGAGAAGGTCCTTACGGGCCAGAACAGTGATTTCTGCTTTGAATTTGTTTGTCCCCTATCTGGGCGCCCCCAATGGTTCAGGTCTTGTATCAGCCCTATTATCAGAAATAATGAAATACTAGCCGCTACTGTGATTCACATTGATATCACTGAAAAAAAGATGGCTCAGTTAAAATCTAAAAAAGCCTTTCATGAAAAGCAAAGAATTCTGGATGTCTCCCTTGATATAATCTGTGCTATCAATGAAGAAGGTAAGTTCATAAAGATTAATAAAGCCAGCAGAAGCATACTGGGTTATGATCCGGACGAACTCTTAGGAGTACACTTTAAGGATCTGGTCTATCAGGATGATCATTCCGGGGTCTGGGAAGCTCCTGATCGTATGATGGCAGGAGAAGAACTTCGTAACTTCGAAAACCGCTATGTCCGCAAAGATGGTAGTCTGGTACCACTGGCGTGGACAGCACACTGGGACCAACAGGATAATACCCTGATTTGTGTCGGCAGGGACAATTCTGAAAAGAAGAAGGCAGAAGAACAGTTGCGTATAAATACTGATAAAATTACCAACCTGTTAGAGCGCATTACAGATGGTTTCGTAGCCGTTGATAACACATTTAACATTACCTACTGGAATCCAGAAGCCGAGCGTATCCTGGGGTTCAAAGCCAGAGAAGCCATCGGGAAGAACCTCTGGGCTATCTTTCCAGAGGCCATTCCACGAAAATTCTTTTCGGAATACAAAAAGGCCCTGACTGATCAAACTCCCACCCATTTTGAAGAGTTCCTGCCATCCATTCAGGGCTGGCTTGAAGTCAATGCTTACCCTTCGGAAGATGGTCTTTCCATCTATTTCAAAGATATCACGCAGATGATAAAAGATAAAAGGAGGCTTGAACTTAGTGAGAGGCGATTCAGGGCACTGGTACAGGAAGGCTCAGATCTGATTGCGATACTGGACCAGCAAGGTACCTATCAGTACGTATCTCCTACCATCGAACAGGTACTTGATTTGCCGGCGACCCATTTTGTCGGAAAGAGCGTCTTTGACTTTATTCATAGAGACGACCGGGATTGGGTAATGCAGCATTTTTCCCTGCTGGGAGTCCTAAAACAGGTCAGGCTGGCTCCCTTTCGTTTTTTAAATACACCTACTGATTTCCGCTGGATTGAAACAGTGGCTACGGATATGTGTGATGATCCGGCGGTGGGAGGAATTGTTGTTAATTCCCGGGATATCACCCGGCAAATCAATGAATCACAGGAGCGGGAAGAACTGATCAGGGAACTGACCCTGACTAACAACGACCTGCGCCAGTTTACCTATATCACGTCCCATAACTTCCGGGCTCCGCTCTCCAACCTGATTGGACTCCTGGATCTGATGAAAGATATACCGGTTGAAGATCCCACCCTGAATGAACTGATCAAGGGCTTTGATACCTCTACCCACGCGCTTAATTCTACCGTAAATGATCTGATCAACGTGCTGATCATAAAGGGCAATCCTTCAAAGGGAAAAGAATTGATCTGTATCAGAGATTTGTTTAACAAGGTCTGTGATCAGATAGGTATCCAGATACTGGAAGCCGAAGCTGAGATCATGCTGGATGATACAGCAGCACCTTGTATATCATTTGACAGAACTTACCTGGAAAGCATCTTTCTGAACCTGTTGACCAATTCCATTAAGTACCGCTCGTACCAGCGCAGCCTCAAGGTTGACATTACGACCAGTGATAAGGGTAGTGAAGTGGAAGTAGTCTACCGGGACAATGGCATTGGAATAAACATGAAGAGATACAGAGACAGACTGTTTGGACTATATCAGCGTTTCCATGACCGCCCCGACAGCAAAGGTCTTGGCCTGTACCTGATCAAGTCACAAATCGAATCAATGGGAGGATCCATTCAGGTGAAAAGTCAGGTGGATGTTGGTACTACTTTTACAATATGCTTTAAGAAATAAAATGCTAAGTCAGGTATTATATATAGATGATGATCCGACTGCCTCGCTGATATTCAGATTAGCCAGCAAAAAAGCAGGTTACTCCAAGGAAGTAATAACGGCCGGAAATGGACTACAGGCCCTGGATTATTATGAACAACTACTTACGAAGAAACAGACTCAAGACCCGCAGGTTGTTTTTCTGGATCTGGATATGCCGATGATGGGGGGGTGGGAGTTCCTTGAGGAGTTTATGCAGAACTATTATTCCTCTTTTAAAAGTACTCGTTTTTATATCATCTCTTCATCAATTAACCCTCAGGACAGAATTAGGGCGAAGCAATATCCCCCTGTACTGGATTTCGTTGCTAAACCTATTACCTCCATTTTACTCCGGGAACTAGATCCATTCAATTCATCATCTGGTTCCTAAACCAGGAGACACATTACATTTAGGAGTACTTAATCAGAGCGGGTACCTTCCTGATCAGTGGTCCCGGGACATAAAACAGGCCCTCCTACCGGAGGGCCTTCATGAAACATGAAACTAGTGTAGTCTTAGCAGAAAACCCTGATCCTGGAGTTGTTCCAGAATTTCGTTTTTATCTCTGGTCGTAATTATAATCCCCTGGTTAATTTCAAGCCCCAGGATAAATTCATCCAGTGGATCCCCAAGACTACTACTCTTTCCCCGACTTTGCATATATACATATTGCTGTAATACTTCGGACGGGGAGTTTCCTTCAAAAAAATCCCCTTCCAGGGACACAAACTTCATCATACTGAGATGTTAGGATTTGTTTCACAATCAATCCTCCATCTTAGTGGGTACTCTAATACTACTTATGCATGACTTACTAAAAAATCAGGCCAAAGGCTTTCATAAATTTTATGACTTTAAATCAAGCCTTTAAAAACACTTGATAATGAATGTATTAATCAATAACGTATTTTATTGAAGAATTGACGTATATAGGATTTGACTTTAAAAGAATCTTATCTACTTTTGTATAAGCTTTCGGCGAAGAAGATTAAACAAAATGTAATTTTCAGTTACTTGTTAAGTCTTGCCGTAGTTGCTACTGTTAAATTTTAATGGTGTGGATATATGTCGGACAGCCTACAGATTCTATGTGTAGGCTGTTTTTTTATCAGTTCCCGCTACGATCTACAATATTGATACCCGCAGTGCAATAATTTTTCAGCCAATTGCCAGGTCTGCTTTCAACCTAGTCAGCTCTCCAAGCAATCTCGTTTCTCTGACCCTATTTTCCAGTTGAAATTTTTGAGCGATCCTGAGAATACTAAAGTTCAGCGTATCTATTTCTGTCTCTTTCCTGCCCCTGATATCCTGTAGAGTAGAAATAATCTGACCATCAGATGCTTTACTAATCTGCAGAAGACTAGCAGCTACATCATCAACCGTAAGCTTTACGCCTACTTCCTCAGAAACAACAATGCACTCCTCTATAACTCGCCTGGCAATAGTAAGAGCCTGATGGTCCCGATAGAATATACCATTATCCACCTCCAATAGGGAACAAACCGAATTAAAGACGCAATTGATGATTGTCTTTTTCCATATTACATCTTGAATAGCGGCTATAGCTTCAAACTTAAAAACTGGACTGCTCAGCAGACTGGCTATTGCACCAGCCTCTTCGTTCGTTCCCTTTATAACACCAATGGGAGAGACAGCAACGGGTTTAAAAGTAAGCACGTCGGGAGTAGTTATATGGCTGGTTGCAAACAGAACACAACGATAAATAATCGGAAAATCATTGTCAATAAAGGGCTGCTCTACGCCTAATCCGTTCTGCAAGAGCACAACCGGCGAGCTACTGATCCGTTGTTTTAGAGCCTGGGCTAGTTTTTCATTACCAAAGGATTTGTTCGTCAATATTACAATTCCATCCAGTGATGAACTTGTACTCAGCGTACTTATCTTTATCTCTGCTTCCACCCGGTTGCCGCTTTCCAGATTTACCTGTATGGTTTCGGTACATTCAGGTAGGTTATCGACACTCCCCCTAATAAGGGTTACCTCTTTATCAGTAAGCTTGAGAAATACCGCAAGGGCTTTACCGATAGCTCCTGCTCCTACAATATAGATATGCTTATTCATCTGGAATGTTAATTACGGATGGGGTTGATGTATAGGGTGAGCTGGCAAAGCTATACGTCATACCGATGAATAAACAGGTACAGTTTGAGCAAATAGGGCTCTAACAGCTATGCCTCCTTAGGTATTCTACGCCATTTTACTGGCATGCCTACCTACTTTCTGTAATGCGGCTTCCACCTCAGGTGTCCATTTCATTCCGTAGCTAAGCCGCATACAGTGGGTATATTGGTCCTGAAGAGTAAACATCCGACCGGGGGCAATACTTATTTTCTCCTGGTTCAGCCGCCGGTGTAGTTCGTAGGTATCTATCCCTTTGTTAAGTTCAACCCACAGCATAAACCCTCCCCTGGGACAGGTCACTTTGGTTCCTTCCGGAAAATGATCACCAATGGCTTGTATGAACCGGAGGCTGTTGCCATGCAGGACCTGGCGTAGCTTACGGAGGTGATGCTCGTACCGTCCATTCTCCAGAAAATTGGCTACCACTTCATGGGTCAATGTTGTAGTGGCTACCGTATGGTACAGCTTCAGTTTCTTTACTTTGTCAAGGTACTTTCCGGGAGCTATCCACCCGACCCGGTAGCCAGGTGCCAAAGTCTTGGACACCGAACCACACCATAGCACGATTCCGCTTTCATCGTAGGTTTTACATGATTTAGGGCGACTTGGTGAGAAGTAGACATCTCCGTACAGATCATCCTCGATCAGGGGTATCTGATGCTTTTCCAGAAGTTCGACTATGTGCTTTTTATTTTCGTCGGGTATACAGCTTCCCGTAGGATTACTAAAATTCGTTACTACCAGGCATGCATTGATCTTATTTCTTTCAAGAGCAGCCTTCAGGGCCTCAACTTCTATTCCGGTGACAGGGTCCGTGGGGAGTTCCAGTACTTTTAGACCCAGGCTCTTGGCCAGCTGCAGTATACCCAGATAAATAGGGCTCTCCACCGCGATGGTATCCCCACGTTCGGTTACTGCCAGGAGGGCATAGGATAAGGAGTTCATGCAGCCGGAGGTAGTCACGATATCGTCAGGGGTTAACCTGCCGTTCCACATGACAGACCAGCGGGCTATCTGTTTACGCAGATTCAGGTTTCCCTGCAGGTTTTCGTAGCAGGTTCCCCCGGCGTCAAGCGTCCGTACAGCCCCTGTCACTCCTTTGGCCAGTTTAGCCAGGGGAAGCAATTCCGGCGCCGGGACACCCACCTCCAGATGTACAAAACTTGTATCATGCATGTTTTGAAAAACTCGCTGAATCATGTCCTCCGCATCTATATCCTGTGGGATGGCTTGAGGATAGCTTTTGGAGGGAAGTAAAGGCTGGCGCGCTCCATTGAAGCGAACGTAGTACCCCGACTGAGGGCGGGACTCGATAAGCCCTTTGCTCTCTAAATGATAGAAGGCCTGCAATACTGTACTTACGCTAACCCCCTGTTCCTTGCTCAGCACCCGTACCGATGGCAGTTTGTCGCCAGCTGCCACTACTCCCGATAGGATTTGTGACTCGATACCATCAGCGATTTGCTGGTACAGAAACTCATCCCGAAGCATTATATCCTTTCCCATATAGATAGACTGTTATGGTAATATTACTAAAAACTGCATCTGTTTTGGCCTCAAATTTACAGATACTTTTGCTCTGCATCTACGTAGAAGACAATGGATAACCTCTACTTAGGCTACCCCAAGAGGCAGGGTTCTCCTCCTGATTTGAATCACTTACTTTATCTATATACCATGGAAGCAATCTCAAGTATTCACATTGAAAGTACCCCCCGGAGCAGAATTAATGATGTTGATATTTCAAAGGCCCTCTTCGGTTCGGTCGCGACAGATCATATGTTTGTGGCTGATTATGCCGGGAGTACCTGGAATAACTCTCAGATCAAACCCTTTAGTAACCTTTCGTTAAGCCCTTTTGCCCTCGCCCTGCACTACGGACAGACGGTATTTGAAGGAATGAAAGCTTTCCGTATGCACGATGGAAGTATCTCCCTATTCAGGCCGGATAAACACTACCAACGGTTCTGCCGATCGCTGGAAAGAATGTGTATGCCTCTGGTGACGGAGGAGCTATTCGTATCTGCACTACACGAGCTGGTTTCCATTGACCGTCAGTGGGTACCCGTAGGGGAAGACAGCTCCTTGTATCTAAGACCTTTCATGATTGCCTCCGAAGCAAAAATGGGCGTAAAAGTATCGGATGAATACCTCTTTATGGTCGTTGGCTGCCCAACCGGCCCCTACTACAGCAAACCCCTGCGACTCAAAGTAGAAACCCAATACATCCGATCTGCGGAAGGAGGCACCGGTTATGCTAAATGCGGAGGTAACTATGGAGGCGCCTTCTATCCTACCGTACAGGCCAACCATCAGGGATTTGATCAGGTACTTTGGACGGATGGAAAAGAGAACAGATACCTGGAAGAATCAGGTACCATGAACGTCATGCTTATTACCGGAAATACCCTGATCACTCCGCCTCTTTCATTCACGATACTCGATGGGGTTACACGCGATTCTATCCTTACCATGGCCCGTGACAACGGAATGGATGTACAGGAAAGAAAGGTATCGGTAGACGAACTCGAACAGGTACTAGCCAGCGGAAAGAATGTGGAACTATTTGGAACGGGTACCGCCGCCGTAATAGCACCCATTAAAGAAATCAGCATCGGCGAAAGCATATATTCGTGTTATATCGGAGAGGATTCTACCATGTACAGCCTGAAGCAGCAACTGCTCGATATACGTACCGGCAAAGCCGAAGACCTCTACGGCTGGAACTACATCCTAGCCTGAGAAGCTGAGAGTAGCTACCTAAAATACCACTACCCCCTACCTGCTATAGTCCCGATTGTACTTATATATGATCGGGACTTATCTTATTCAGACTCGCTACTTCCACCGGACTGGGAAAGCCAGAATCAGCTTCACTTCAAAAAGCGCTAACAGCAACGTGAGCATTGGGGACCTTCCCGGCAGCAGAAAGAGCATGGAAAGTCCTCCTACCAGCAAAAAGGCGGCAAGTACCCGCTGTTTTTCATGCGTTCTGACAAGGTTAATCAAAGTCATGGCAGCGATAGTGTAGATCGCAACTGCCGCAATAACTACTCCCTCATTCGGGAATACCCACCAAAGCAGGCAGGGCTGAATAACATGCAGGAGGATAAACACGTACCGCTTAGACGGACTGGCCGAGTAATAGTCGTTGGTCGCCTTTGTAAAATTGGAAACGACTCCACCGGCCAGGTCCATAGTCAAAGCTCCTAACAGAATGAATCGGGTAGCTGTCAGCTGGTAGCTCCCGGCTTCGATCAGAACAAGAGCTGTTACTAACAGGACTGTACTGTAGGTAATGAGCAGGTCAAACGCAGAAGCTTCCACGCCATGTAGCTCATGCAGTGCCTTCGGAACCTTTACTGTTTTATCTAGTATAGCCATCTTGAGTTAATTTCAATAGTCGTATATACGTATCCAAAACCTGATAGCCTCCCCTCCTGTTTTTTCCATACAGAAGCTAGTGTACCAGGTTAAAGTACTTTATCAGAATAGCTGGTAACGATTCAGATGTATGCTTCCAATCTGGTTACAGCTAGTTAAGAGGGAGCTCCATCTTTATATCTGCCCGTACATATTTGCCCTTATCCAACTCTATTTCTTCAAAACCTAACTTATTGTAGATGGCAATCGCACTCTCTAAACTGGTATGGGAGTAGAGGATCAGCTTTTCAGCGTTCAACTCTCTGGCTTTCTCTATTGCTGTTTTACAAAGCAGTTTGCCAGCACCTACTCCCCTGGCCGCTTTATCAACAGCCATTTTGGTCATTTCATAAATGCCCGGTTCTACAAGTTTGAGCGCAACAGTTCCGATGATGGAGCCATTATGGCAAACGAATAGGATCCTGCCTCCCTCTTTCAAAATAGCCTCTTCGGGGTTTTCCAGTACCCAGTGATCAATGGGTTCGATGGTGAAGTACTCCTCCAGCCATGCCTTGTTAAACTTCTCAAAGTATGGTTGATATTCCGGTTGGTACTCTACTATGCTAAATGTATGATTCATTGTTTGTTGATGCTTGTTCATCTGCTCCGGTACTGACTGCTGACAGAAGACATCCCTGCCTATATGAAAGAACTTAGGCACTCCTGGTCGGAATCCGAGCAAATATGAGACAAAAATGGGATAGAAAACAGGCACAGCTGTGACATTTTGGAGCACAACAGTATAGTATGATAAGATCAACGCGAGCATTACCTAAAAGAGATTATCTAACTAATAGCTAGGGCTATCTTCCTCCCGTTATATCCAGGAAGGCCCCGGTTGTATAGGAAGCTTCATCCGACAGTAACCAAAGAATGGCTTTGGCTACTTCTTCCGGTCTTCCGCCCCGTTTCATGGGAATGGAGTCCTTGATACGGTCCACCCGCCCGGGCTCTCCCCCGCTGGTGTGTATATCGGTATAAATAAAAGCCGGCCTTACTCCATTGACCCGGATTCCCTCATCAGCTACCTCTTTGGCCAGCCCCAGTGTCAGCGCGTCAACAGCCGCCTTGGAGGAGGCATAATCGACATACTCGCCGGGGGCACCAGTGCGGGCCGCGATCGACGATACGTTGACGATGGCTCCGCCCGATCCGCCACGTTTGGTAGACATTCGTTTCACCGCCTCTTTTGAACACAGAAAGCAACTGATCACATTGCTGTTGAAGATCCGGCACAGCCGCTCCACGTCTATATCTACCACCGGCATCTGGGTTTCGAGTATACCGGCATTATTGACCAATGCACTGACGGTACCCAGGGTACTATCTATTGCTTTGAAGAGTTCATCCACTTCCCTTTCAGACGATACATTCGCCCCGAAGGCCTTGGCTTTGCCCCCGTTACGTACTATATAGTCCACCACCTGATTGGCTGCTTCCTCATTTTTCAGGTAGTTGACCCCTACCTGGTAGCCCAGCGCAGCAGCCTGAATGGCAGTAGCCGCCCCTATACCCCGGCTGGCTCCTGTGATCAGTATTGTTTTGTTCATGATAAAGTGAAGTTGCCTATACTATGCCGACCGTTGGGTGGTACTCTGTAGCTCCCTTTTGAAAAATATATAATCAGAAAGAGGGGGATCTATGCCCTGTTCCCGGAGTAGTAAGGCTATTTGTCCCCGGTGGTAAGCCGAATGAAATAATATATGCATATAGATTTCCTGAATGGTGTTCTCAAATCGAACGCCCTGGGTGTTGGAATAGGTTATAGGCCTTTGTAGACCCATTCCAAACCGCTCGGCCTGCAGGTACACGCCTGTTTGCTGGTACACCTCATTATTAGTTGCTGCCAGATCCACTCTTTCGATCTGCTGCCAGGGCTTTCTGGAAGTACTACCCGTGGTATAAATACGGTCCAGCCAGATCTGGTGGGCATTTAAGATGTGACTCAGCAGAGACAGGGGCTTATCAGGTACCCCTTCTCCTCTGGTCAGTATCTCCATAAACCTCTCATTGGCTTCATGATTATAACTAAACCAATCCTTCAATTGATCTTTCATCTTCGCGGTAGATTTGGTTATCATACCCGACAAAGGTAGAAAGCCCAATGCGTGTAGGGGTATTCCTAAAAGTCCAGAAAATATCGCTTTCGGCTCATAATCCGGATGCGAGCTCGGTTCCGGCCCCGGTTAGTTTTAGCTGTTTGGGCGTATGCCCATATTTTTCTTTGAATGCCTGCACAAAGTGGGATACATTCTCAAACCCGACTTCAAAGCATACCTCCGAAACATTTTTTTCGGTACTCTTCAGCAGAAAATAAGCATCCCGAAGTCGGCGCTCCTGTATCCAACGCCGGGGCGATGTCTGATAGGTCTGCTCGAAACGACGCTTAAAGGTTGATAAACTAAGCCCTCCCAGAAAAGCCAGTTGCTCCAGGGAGATATTCTCCCGGTAATGCTGCTCAACCAGCTGTTCAAGGCTACTTACCTGCCTGTTGTGCAGATGGGCCAGATAACCCATGAAGCTATCCCGGCTATCAGAATGGGCCAATAACCAGAACAACTCCTTTACCTTGATAGACAGCAACAGGTCCAGGTTACCCGCAGGTTGTCGGGAGCCCAGGTAGGCTTTTAGGGAATTGGCAAAGGAAACAGTATGCTCAGAAGCCGGTATATGGATCAGTTCCGAGGGAGATTTTTCGGTTAGTCTCTCCTCCCCCAGCAGCTCAGTTGCAAATTCCTGCGCAACCTTGTCGTCAAAAAAGATCAGCAGGCTTTGATACTCTTTATCAACGAAGGGCTTCTCCGTCATCAGATAGTTACCCTTCTTAATAAAGAAGCCTTCTCCGGAATGCAGACAGAACTTATGGGCAGGGGTAAAGACTTCCTTATAGCCATTTAGCAGGATGACAATAGCATTTTGCTCAAACTGTACACTTGCTTTCTCCGTCTCCTTATCGGTCTGGTATAGTATGACCTCAACGCCACTACCAGCCACCAGCCGGTTTGGGTGGTGGTTAAATGCGTAGGGAAGACTAAATATATCCATATGCTGCACGGGAAACAGGTGGAGCTACTTTCTGTACCAATTAAAGGTACTCATATCTATTTAATGCGCATTATCGCTCTCTATTTTCCACTTTAAGTTATTTACAGGGAGCTTAGTGCGCTTGTAAGGGAATGGAAAAGCTCTTTCCCTGTACCAGTACCTGATTAAGCAGTACCTTTGTCCTAACCAGATGATGATTAGTAATGGATTACAAAACCAAAAGACTAGCGGCCAATCTTCGGAATCAACTTAATTATCCCCTTCAGTTCAATCCTTTCGTCTTCAGCCGCATCTTTCTGTTGTGGGTACTTATCGGTGTAGTAGGAGGAATAATTGCGGGCTGCTACTGGACTATTTTAGAGAGTCTCCTGCACTTTCTGGCTCAGGTACAGGGGCTCTATGTTATACCTCTGATGGTCGGGGCAGGTTTCCTGGCAGGCCTGGTTATTTACTACCTGGGTGACCCCGGTGAAATGGATTTGATCGTCAATAACATACGCTTTAAGGGAGGCAGGCTCGAGCCCAAGAATAATCCATCCATGATCTTATCCTCGCTGATCTGTATCGCGAGCGGAGGCAGTGCCGGTCCCGAAGCTCCTCTCGTACAAGTAGTAGGCTCTACCGGTACCTGGATCGCCCGTAAGTTTGGCTTCAAAGGGGAGGATCTGCGATCACTGAGTATCGCGGGTATGGCCTCTGCCTTTACGGCGCTCTTCGGGGCTCCTCTGGGAGGTAGTCTGTTTGCCCTGGAAATTCTGCATCATAAGCACGTAGTGGAGTATTATCAGGCTCTGATCCCGGCTTTTGTAGCGAGCTGTTCCAGCTACGTAGTATTTATCCTGATTACCCATATAGGCATTGGGCCCACCTGGCATTTCCCTATGTACGCTGCGCCACAGCTCAATGACGTTTTTCAGGCTATGCTTTATGCATTCGTAGGTACAGCCGTAGGCTGGCTGTTCATCTTTGTAATCCGCCAGATGCGGGCTATGTTCAGAAAGATCCAGTTACCGATTTATATCAATATGGCCATTGGTGGTTTGTTCCTGGGTTTGATTGCCTACCTGGTTCCTTTATCCCGCTATTTTAGTCATGATCAGTTGAATATCCTCCTCGACTCCCAGCTAAGTATGGGCTACCTGCTCCTGCTACTGGCGGCTAAAATACTGGCCATAGGGTTTACTGTTACATCGGGTTGGCGCGGAGGATTTATTATACCCCTGTTTTTTGTCGGATCTACTGTAGGTTTTATCATTCATGCTGCCCTACCCGGACAAAACTTACCCCTGATCCTGGTGAGTAGCATGGCTACCATCAACGCCTGCGTTACCCGGACCCCGATTAGTACTACCATCCTGCTTTCAACCCTTACCGGATTCCACTACTTAATACCCATAATGTTTGCCAGCCTCACCGGTTTTTTTCTGGCTCCCAAAACGCCTCTTATTAATGCTCAATTGGGAGTAAAAGAATAAGAGTACTGTAATCTTAATAGTGTGGCTCACCTACTGACCAGAGATAAAGTACGTGTCATTCATCTATCTTCTTCAGGTACAGTGCCTGTCCACCCGAAGGAAGTAAAGATGCCGATAAAGTATCCTTCCCTGTTACGGTGCGGGTTCTCCTGCTGACCTTACCGGTACCATCGTCTTCATAGACTGTCAGAGAATACTTTTTGCCCTTCTCCAGAAAGGTTAATGGCAGGCTGACGGTACGGGCTTCGGTATTGGTGATGGTACCTACAAACCAGTCGTTGCCCTTGCGCCGGGCTACCGACACAAACTGGCCGGGGGTTCCCAGCAGGACCTTTGTCTCGTCCCATACCGTCGGAAGCTCTTTCCAGAATTCTATTTCCTGCCGATCCAGAAAATCAGCAGGTTTGCCGTACCAGTACAGGTACTGCAGGGGGCTGAAGTAAATTACAGGCAGGGCCAGCTGGTGTACTTTGGTGTTCTTGAGGCGCGCCTGGTTGAAGCAGTAGGTATAGTCAGCAGCTCCGGCAATGAATCGGGTAAAGGGTAATATGGTATTGTGGGTAGCGTCAGGCCACTCTTCGTTGCCTCTCACCCCTTCCTGAGTCAGCAGATTGGGATAGGTCCGACTGAATCCAGTCGGACTATATTCATCATGGATATCAAGTACGAGTTGATATTTGGCGGCTTTACGAATGGCGTCGTGCAGCCAGATGGTCCAGTAGTGGGAGCCCGTATGCACAAACCCAAACTTGATGCCCGCCACGCCCCAACTCTGGTAGAGAGGCAGCAGCGTATCCAGCTGACGCTCGAGTGCCCGGTGGTTTACATATAGAATCACCTTCTTACCCTTAGAAGTAGCGTAGCGGATGGCCTCCGCCAGATCCAGATCTCCCTTTGGATTCCGCCGCGGATCAACGGTCACCGTGGAGGCATCCGACGCTATTTCATGCTCGTGTCCATACCAGCCCGCGTCAAAGTGTATATAGTCAATGTTCTGTTCCACCGCAAAATCAACCAGGCTTTTAGCTCCCGCCGTTGAGAGCGAGACCTCCCGCATGACTTTTCCGGGCTTGATCCAGCTCACATCGCTGATCTGGTTCGGCGGGTTCAGGTTCTGGATCAGATAATTCTTTTCCAGCAGTTCACCGGGTGTATCGGCGGCCATCACCACCCGCCACGAGGTAGCATAGGGAGAGGTTTCGGTAACGGGGGCAAATAGCTCACTGACTAGTTGATTAGTGCCCGCTAGTTTGAGGCGAACCAGGGGGTAGCTCGTCTGTTCGGCCTGTGTGATACTGGCCCAGGTACCATTGTCCAACCTGAGCGTCAACGGCATTTGCGCCGCCCGCTCCCAACCTTCCAGCGTCCGCTCTTCATATTTTCCCTGCGCATGGGTGGTATAGTAGGCTTTGGTATTCGCAGGCAGGTTAAAGAAAGTCGCTTCCTGTCCTATTTCAATGATCTGCATACGCAGGTCCTCCGGGAATACGTACCGGAAAGCAACTCCTTCGTCGTAGGCCCGCGCGACCAACTGTATGGTTCCTCCGACACCGGGTCCATTCCTCAGTGTAACCACCAGCTCATTGTATCTGTCAGGAATAGTACTGCGCTCACCCCAGACAGGCTCCCACTGAGACGCGTGATTGCTTTTACGAGCTGAAACAATACGAAGGTTTTGACTCCAGTTGAAGCTAACGGTACTGGCAGGATTAACTACCAGCCCCAGCCGGGAGGGCTGAATAAGTGGCTTGTTGCGATAGGTAATTTCGTAAAATAAGGCTTGAGTTGCAGCAGGCTCATTGCGTAGGGAGATGGACCAGGTAAGCAGGCCGTTGGGAGAACTGATCCTGAGCGAATCAGGTACCTGTCCAAAGGCAGGCTCTAAAATCCACAGGAAAAAAAGAACGAGTAGTAGGCGAAACATCTGGAAAGAATGGTTTTGTCAATAGGGCTCCTGTCAGACTTTCGGGAATAATAATATGTGTCCCTTGAATCGGGCTTCCCGGCAGGCAAGGGTGTATCGGTTGTTATCACCAGACAGATTAGCCCCTTACTGACAAAAACAGAGTAACGCTATTTCTACTTTCTTAACCCAGCCAAGTACCTGTTCCAATCATCACCTTATAAGTAAGTACTTCCTACTGGGACTGCAGTATCCCAGCTGTTCAAGCGTACTGGTCAAGGCATAAGTCAAGTAGTACCTACCAATAAAGCCAGTGCTCTACACTGGCTTTATTGGTAGGTACTATGTATGTACGAGTACTCTATTAAAAAGGCTGCTGGTAGAGGATTGACTTGGAACACATTTCCAGGGCAATCTCCTGCAGTAACAGATGAGAGGTAGACTTCTCGTCTATGACAGATAGCGTAATGCTCAGTATCTCCGGCATACCCAGGGCAAGCCCCAGCTGTTCGGCCACGGCAAAGGCACTCATAGAATTAAGATTAGAGATGTACAATTGCTGTAAATCCTGCCAGGGTCCGTGGGCGCCTCCTCCCAGGGCCATGATATCGGCCCATAACTGCCGCCCCTTCCCGAGCATATCCCCTGCCAGTTTCCTGACAGTAGAGGGTTCCCTGCCAATGACTCTGAACAGCGCTTTCTCTTCGTGGTTCAGAGCCTGCTGCAAAATCGTGTTCAGGTAGTCTTTCAAGTGAGGCTCCTCGTTTTATCTACGGTATCTTCCAGTAGTTGTCGGAATGAAGCCTGCGTAAGTTGCACATTCTTAAACCAGGCTTCCACCTTATCCAGGTGTTCCTGACGGCACTCGGCATCTAACTCTATCAGTATCGGTTGCTTCAAAGCTGGTTTATCCATGGCTCATTTCCTTTTTAGTTATTTTCCATAGTACACCTGTGTGTGCAAATCCAAACATACTTCCTTCGGAAATGTGCGCTACACCAAAGTCCAGGACATAGAGGCTCTTGCCATCGGGACTGAACCGGCAGGAAACAGGTCGTTCGATACCTCCTCCCCCGTGGGCTGAGGCAGGTCCCATGATTCGGTTGTGCATAAAAAGCTCGGAAGTACCCTCTTTTACATCTACCCGAATCACCCTGAACCCATGATCCAGGTCCTCCTCCCGGGGCGAGTTTAGCGGAGCTAGCGTACCCCATTCTGTTACAAACAGCTCCCCCCGGTGACCAAAGAAGTCAGAACGGGAGAAATCCATACGACACATGCAGGAGTGGGGCTGCTCCAGAAAAGCCGCCGGTCCGGCCCAGGGCGGCGGATCCTGAATAAACAGCTCAGCCGCCTTGCCTTTCAAGGGCAGGTGCTTTTCGTGGTTAACGGGCAGACCATCCCCGTATATGTCCGGAAAGCCGTACCAATCAGGGGTAGTCACCGAGCCAAAAGGCTGGCTGGCATTTTTGATATGCCAGATCCGATCGGGATCGAGGGCTACGGCCCGCTCGCCTTTTTCTTCAAAATCATTGTCCGACACATACAGCTCCCCCTGTTCATTGATAGCCATACCGAAAGGATTCCTGATGCCCCAGGCCAATAGCTCTACGTTGGTACCATCGGGTTTGCAGCGCCATACGGCTGAGTTACACCAGAGCTCTCCTTTGATCACTTCCCCTTTCTCAGACCTGGTACCGAAAGGCTTGAACGGACCGGTAAGGGTAAGGTAGGCATAGGGCTTTCGTGGATCACGACTCCATACGTTGTTGCCGGTAAGGGTTATATCCTGTCCAGGTACGTCATGCGCCAGCGGATGCTTGGCCAGATCCACCGTAAAGCCAGCCGGTAGGGATACCCCCTGCTGCGACACTGATCCGTGACCAAAGTACATAAGGCCATCCGGACCGAATATGGGGCCACCAGGCTCATGCCATCCGCCGCTGGGTACCTTGTCGATCAGGATGGTTAACTTACCGGTTTCGAGGTTGTATTTAGCCAGTTGCATGTGGTACCCACCTTTGAAGGCCATGTAGAGTTCGCCGTTATACCAGGTTATACCCCGCGGCCCCGCATGTACATTCATGGTAATAGCTTCGACCTCCCCATTGGGGTGGAGCGCAATGACCCTGGCCGGCATGTAAGGACGGGTGGGCCAGGAACTCCCTCCCTCACTGACAAATACAGTACCATCGTCGGCTACTGTAACGTCCGTTGGAAGGGACAGACCCACCATAACGGCCTCTACCTCATAGCCATCGGGCACCACTACATCGTTTGCATCAACAAGCGGCCGGGCGGTGGTGGGCAATTATTTAAGGTTTTCCGGCGTAGTGCGGCTTGACCTGATGGGAGCCTTTCCAATTTTAAAACCACGATTAGAAGGTGCAACATTCTGTTCTTCTGCCATAGTCACATATTTATATGAAAATAAAACTACTACACTGTATAGTAGGGGGCACTAAAGCATCTACCTGGTTGATTTACAGGTGCCACATCTAAAATACAATAAGATAGCGAAGAAGGGCTGGCAAGCTATACGTCTCAGACATAACAGCTCGTAGTAGACAGTAATTATAATAAACCCTCAGGTCCGAAAATGTTTATAGGGGATCCAGATTACGACCCGGACAGATCATTTACAAGCTAGGAGATAGAGGCAGGAAGCCTGCCTGCGTCCCCTTATGGTTTCAGGAACTCATGTAGTAGTACTACCTACTATATTCTTCCTATTTTCTGATCTAAGGGATTAGTCTTCTCCCGATACGTCCGGGGTGAAACACCCAATCGCTTACGAAACAAACGCGTGAAGTAGTTGGGATCATCAAAGTTGAGAAGATAGGCAATCTCAGAAATAGTATAAGAAGAATGCAGCAGGTACCTTTTCGCTTCAGACAGTACATGGTCCTGCACCACTTCCAGCGCCGACTGATTCACCACTTGCCGACATACGCGGTTCAGGTGTACAGGCGTTATACCAAGTTCTTCGGCATACTGCTGTATACTGCGTCCGTGACGAACGTGCTCTTTGATCAGGAACTGAAAGCTTCGGAAATAGGCCAGAATTCGATTGGATGTAGCCTGCTGATCTGTCTTTTGCAGATGAACCAGCCGGTATATTTCCAGGAGTAGCAGGGACAGACCGGCCTGTATAGCCAGTGATCGCTCGGGACGGTTATCAAACAGTTCGTCGTGTACCTGCTCTACTAGTCCGGCCAGCTTTCCAAAAGCTTCCTCATCGGTATTAGACTGGATAATCTGGGCCTGATTAAGGGTAACCAGTACGGCGGGCGACGCATTGAAGATGGTGTCCAGATAAGAATTTGACAGCAGAAGGGTCGAACCCGTTACATCCTTTGTGAACTGGCAGCTATGCAGTACATCTACCGGTATAGTCTGCAGACAGGGGGCCTGCAGATGAACCTTACTTGCCCCTAAGGTTGTGGTGAGCTGACCTGTTTCGATCAGTATAAGTTGAAACAGGTCGGTATGCAGGTGCGGCTCAATGGTCCAGTATATTCTATGAAGACGATCTTCCAGACGCTCACTATGTACGAAGTTCGGTAACAGGGGAGAGTAGGGCTCCCCGTACAGATTGAAATTAACTACGTTATTGCCCATAGGTTGCTTTTATACTACTGCCCATCATATTCTGTCATGAGATATAATATCCCTTCACTTATGCATGTTCGGTTTGTGCTAGTAAAGGTACGGTTTATGCTACTCATCCGGGCGCTATTGTGGTACATTTATAAGACTATTTTGTAAATAACAAACCGTATGACGCTACATAGAATACTAAAAGGGAAACTGGTACTAGCCGCCCTGCTGGGACTTACTACTTTCGATGGTCAGGTACTTGCACAGTCCGCCGCTGCCTCAATGCTTGAAAAAGGAGCCTTCATACAAGGAGGCCTGGAGGCCATTCAGGCCGTTACTCCTAAAGGTGAACTACCCGGTCAGAAAATTCCGTACTACCTCCGCAGTGGTGAGGGTGAGCGCTATCTGGTAGGTGGGATGGTAGTTAACTTCATTGCCAGAGGCAGTGATACAGGCGACCTTTACGAATGGACGGTCATTACCGGCGGAAAAGGAGCCGCATTGCCTTCCCACAGTCACAGTACTACGCACGAAGCCATACTGGTTTTGGATGGCGAAGTAGAACTCTGGCTGGCCGGTAAGCACCACCGTATGATCAAGGGCGATTTTGCCAGCATTCCTCCAGCTACAGCCCATGCCTTCCGGATGCTGTCACACCATACCCAGTTGATGTCGATCAGTAACGGGAATCGTTTGGGAGCTATGTACCGTACATTGGGTAAGTCCTATACCGGCTACGTGCAGCCCTCGGACCATGTACCGGCTCTGCCCCAGGCCGATCTGAAAAAAGCTGAGCAGGTAGCTGATGTACAGTTCGACGACAAGCCGCTCGCGGGACAGACTCCCCAGAGGGTTACCAACGCTGTACTACCCAAGTCTGTGATGCCCTACGTACTGGCCGTCGGTGAAGGAGATCGGTATACTATAGGTGATCAACTTTTTGGGATATTAAGTGATAATGCCACTACCAACGGAAAGCTCCTGATCGTTTCGACCGAAGGTCCGGCTGGTCCCATGATCGGTAAGCACTACCACCTCAAGCATACTGAAACGTTCTTCTGTATTGATGGGCAGATGAGCATGTGGGCTAATCAATCCCTGCTGGACGTTAACCCTGGCGACTTCGTATCGGTGCCAGCCGGTACTATCCATGCCTTTCAGCTGAAGAGTCCATATACCCGTTTTATGGGTATGCTCACACCGGGTGTATTTGAGGATTTTTTCAGGTCGGCACAGCCCTATACGCAGCATGTGTATCCACAAGTACCGACAGGAGGACCTAATTTTGAGAAAATGGCCGAACTGGATGTAGTGCTGCTAGAGCGGCCAGGTCCACCGCCGGCTCAGGCTCCCAAAAAAGACTAGGTATTAATAGCAACCTGATCACTTTTTAAGGATAGGTTGTGTAGATACAGCTTCAAGCTCAAAACCCCAGAACCCGTACATGAAGAAGATACTAACTATCGCTCTAACCTTACTTACTATGGGCGTGAATGCACAACAAAACAGGGACCAGCCCGCCACTATTGACCCGGTCAAACTGGCCATTCAGTCATCCACGCACTGGCTGGATCTGGATTACGTAGGCGATGGACTTACCGGCCATAAGCTGGATATCCATTTACCCAAGACCGGTAGCGGGCCTTTTCCGGTAGTTATTTCTACCTATGGCAGTGCCTGGCGATCTAATTCCTGGAAAGCCAATACCTTCGCTACGGGTATAGGACAAAAGCTGCTGGATAGTGGCTTTGCGGTGGTCAGCATCAACTACCGATCAAGCGGCGACGCCCAGTTCCCGGCCCAGATCCACGATGTAAAAGCCGCCATTCGTTATGTACGGGCTAACGCGGCTAAATTTGGTCTTGACAATTCCTTTATTGGCATCACAGGTTGGTCATCAGGTGGACATCTGGCTGCCATGGCCGGTACAACCAACTCCGTAAAAGGGACCACTATACAGGGGTTGGACATAGATGTTGAAGGAAATCTTGGCAAACATACCGGAACCAGCAGCAAAGTGGATGCGGTAGTAGACTGGTTTGGACCTACTGACTTCCTCATCATGGATAGCTGCGGTAGCACCATGAAGCATGACGATGCGCAATCGCCGGAGTCAGTCTTGATCGGAGGGCCTATCCAGAAGAATCCCGCCAAGGTTGCTCTGGCCAATCCAATACAATATGTACGAAAGGATAATCCTCCGTTCCTGATTTTTCACGGAGATAAAGATCCGTTGGTACCGCCTTGCCAAAGTGAAAAGCTGTACGAGAAGTTAAAAGCTGAAGGTATAAAAAGTAGTATGGTTATAGTCCAAGGTGGAGGCCACGGCCCCGGTGTAATGATAGATTCGTATTACGATAAGGCGATAGCCTTTCTAATATCGGAGAAGAAGGGTAAGAAGAAGTAAGCCTCCTTATCAGTATCTACTGATAGGAATATAACGATAGCCCCCGAACCAGCTATTTATTGAATAGCCGGTTCGGGGGCTATGACTTCAGGGGAAGAAAAGTCATATTACAGATCATTTTCCCATTGACAATAGAAATAGTACTTATTCTGCTTTTGTCAGCTAACTATACAAGCTTTTTTTATTTAGCGATCTAGTAAATTTTCTTAATTTCATGTACAAGAAAAGTATACTCTTCCTGGTGGTGGTCCTGTTGGCCCTATTCAGCTCATTTACCAATAAGCCCCTCACCTGGGTGGCTATCGGAGATTCTATCACCTACCTGAACGACCATCAGAACGAGACCGACCATAGAGTTACAAAGGGATACATGACTCTGATTACCGAGAAGTTGCCTCATATCAACTATATCAACCAGGGGCATAATGGGTGGACCGCTGGTCGCATCGCCGAGTCTATCGACAAGCTAGGTATCCGTAAAGCCGATATCTATACGGTATTTCTGGGGACCAATGACTGGTGGGCGGGCCGCCCGCTGGGCCAGTTGAAGGATTATCAGAATAGTACTGGTAATGCCACTGTGTATGGTTCCTTCCGCATTATTCTGGATAAGTTACGTACTCTGAATCCACAGGCCCACATTGTCCTGATCACACCTATGCAGCGAGCGGACTTTGTCTACCTCTTCAACTACAAAAACAATGCGTTTGGGTCTTACCAGCCAAAAAATGGACAATATCTGGAGACCTTTGCTCAGGCGATTGACTCCATTGGACGATTGGAACGACTTCCCGTCATTGACCTCTACCACACCCGAGCCTTACGACTGGAGAAGCTAATAAAGTACAAGCGACTTAAAAATCCTGAAACCGGTCAGTACCAGAACTACGTGTACCCGGCCTACACCCAGGTTCCCTTCAATCCGGAACAAGATGAGTACCCCTACCCTCTGGATGCGGTGGACCAGACCTATGACGGCCTGCACCCTTCGGACAAAGGCTATGCACTGATTAGCAAGAAGCTCCATAAACTGTTCAAAAAGTACTGATTCCGGTAACACAAAAAAGGGAAGTAGATACACGTCCTTTAATAGATGCTTCTAAAAAGAACATCCCCGCCAGCGTAACCAGCGGGTGATGCAGATAGGTGTAGATATAAAAAAGTTTGTTCTAGTAGTTGCTTAACCAGCCTGCTTCCTAATATAGGGTAGAGTGACCTCAATCTTTCGTCGCTCGCCGGAATACTGCGGATAGTACCCCTTATAGCCTAGTATGCTGGCAAATGAAGTAAGCAGCCGGTACGACAGGCTGTTGGTCTTTTCCGGCAGACCTACCACTTTCAGATCGTACTCTTCTGATAGTACCACCTGCTGCAAAAAGGGTAATCGTTCGTCAAACGTAACCTGCCCATCGTTACACAGCCCAAACAGCTGTTCAATCTGCGTTTCGGTATTCAGCGCCGGTTCTACGGTAACTGTAGCCATTACGGGCTCATCTTCCTGGTTCCACCACTGGTGGAGCTGTCCCTTCTGTATAGTCAGGGTATCACCCCGATGCAGAAGATGTAAGGTACCATCACAGTCTACTGTTAGAGCACCCGATTGTACGGAAATAGTCTCCGTCTGATAGCTGTGATAGTGACGAAGTAATCGTTGGGACCGGGGAGCTATGTACCAGTCATACTGCAGATAGTTTCCATCTGTATCCCGTGCTGTTTTCAGCCAACGGACTTTCTCTCCAGTCACCTTGTTTTCAAGAGTTTCATCTGCTTTTGCCATATGCTCAAAGTTTTAGAAACTGTTTCAGGGAAGAAATAAAGACTACAGTTCAACCATTTCCAGCCCAGATTGTTTTCTTAGTAGCTATTCAATTGACCAATACAACCTCCTCCTCCACTACCCTTCTGTCTCCTGATTTCAAGGCAGTTATGGCTTTTTAAGATTTGTAGACTGGTTATGCGTTCGCTTTAGACAAGTTGGCTGGTACACTATTTTTCAAGAGGAATAAGAGGAAAAAAGATGGATATCAATGAAGGTAATCTTGCATATATACTTTACGATTTGATACCCGGGGAGATAGACGAAGAAGGGCTATTCCTATTTAGCTAGTCGGATAGATTATTAGAAAATTCAACAGGATAAACTGTATACTCTTTAACAGATAATAAATACTCTTTAACAGATAATAAAACCGTATTGCAATGAAGTTACCTCATGAACTAGAGCCCGGCGACCGCTTTTACTATCGTCATAGTATTGGGGAAGATGTAAAACTCTGGAAAGTAGTGGCTGTTGGCCTAAACAGTCTGATTGCTACCAGTGAGCATGTCTATACTAATGTACCCATACAGTACGACCACATGAATGAACCAGAACGGCACTTTTGCTATGTACCTCCTCAACCGGGTCTCTTTGGCAAGCTAACCGGATAGCAGCTATACCGCATCCAGAAGTAAAATATAAATGTAATAGTGAGATGGCTGATGTAGCCTACTGAACAGGCACCTGAATGCCCTACTCAGTAGTCCTGCTCTGAAACTTGCATTTAGCTTAGGCTACGGCTTATCCAGTACAGGGATCATAGCTGTAAGAAACTCAACAGTGATTGGTTTAGAAATAAAATCAACTACACAAGGGTACTGCCGCGCCTTTTGTCGATCGCTGGGGTTGACTGAGGAGGAGATAATCATGACCCTGGTATGGGGGAATCGCTCATAGTACTGCTCCACAAATTGGTCCAGAAACTCATAGCCTCCCATTACGGGCATGTCCAGGTCCAGGAATACAAGGTGAGGGTATACATCGGTCCCCTGCTCAACTGCCAGTTGATGATAATAATCCAGCGCCATCTGCCCGTTGGAAGCTGTGCGTACTTCTTTGGCAAACGAAGCCTTACTGTTGGCCAGCCTGAATATGAGCTGAGCCGTTGGATCATCATCTATGTATAGTACCTGATCTATCATTGAGCGATTATTTAGTAAAAGTGATGGTAAACGTTGTCCCCTGATCCACCTGACTTTCTACATCAATACTGCCTCCAAGGGCTTCAATTTGCGACTTCACCAGGTACAGGCCCAGCCCCTTACTATCCGGACGATCGTGGAAACGCTGGTATAGGCCAAATAGCCGGTCCCGGTAACGATCCAGATCCATGCCAATGCCGTTATCGCTAAACAGGAGCTGTACCGAATCGCCGGTATCGCGGGTGGTGATATTAATGCGGAGCGCTCTCTGATAGGACCGGTACTTCACAGAGTTGGTCAGCAGGTTCAGCAGAATACTTTCGAGGTAGGAGCGGTCAAAATACACCATCGGGGCCAGCTGGTCATCATACTGTATCTCAGTACCTGCTTCTTCTACCGAAATACGGATCTGGTGGTAAACCTTGTCAAAAACTTCCCGTATGCTTAACTGTTCTTTACTTTGGGAGGGGTTACCTTTAGTAATAAGTACCTGTATGAGATCATTCACGGTCTCGTGCAGAGCTGTAGTAGATTTACGAAAACCTTCGATGATCTCTGCCAGCATGGGATCTTCAATGGGTATCGCCTTCATCAGGTCCAGTAATCCCAGCAGGTTAGACAAGGGAGCCCGGAAATTATGAGAGGTGATATACGTAAACTGTTTCAGTTCGGCATTGGCCTGTGAGAGTTCCTTAATCAGCTTTTCTCTTTCCTGCTCCCGCTCTATATGTCTGGTTATATCCTGAATGGCTCCAACTATTCGAGTCGGATTCCCATCCTGATCCCTTACGATAAATCCCCTTCCCAGAACCGTAGCATAAGTACCATCGGACTTTTGGGCCCTATAAGTTGCTTCAAATTGATTAACATCGGGCTGCTGGAAGCTTTGTGCATACCCGTCCATAAACCATGGCAGATCATCCGGATGGATTTTACTAATCCAGGCCTCCATGTTTGTTACTTCCTTCGCCATATCATAGCCAAAGAGTAATCCAAAGCCACCTCCCCAGGTTGCTTTGTTGGTTGCTACATCATAATCCCAGATAGCATCCTGAGTTACTCTGGTCACTATTTCATAGCGCTCATTGGCTATACGCACCTGTTCGTCGGCCAGCTTACGGGCCGTTATATCCTTGGAATATACTGATAACCCTTCTTCGGACGGATAGGCACTTACATCCAGCCATAGATTCTTTACGGAGGATCGTTCTACGAAGTGAACAGGTACCTGTTCTGAAACAGCTCTGTGATACTCAGTATAGTATTTCATTTGGGTAGCACCCGGAAAAAGCTCCCAGATGCACTTATCTAATGCATCCTTTCGGGACAAACCTGTTATTTGTTCCGCTTTCTTATTCCAGTAGGTAACTATCCAGTCTTTGTTGACAGTATAGAAGCCATCCGTGATACTGTTAAGTATAGTAGAGATCTTCTTGTTGTAAGTATCTTTCTGCTCTTCTGCTCGTTTATTGACGGATATATCCCGACCTATACAAAAGTACCTTCGGTCCTCTTCATCCCATCGGGCCGTCCAAAGAAGGTGTACCAACGTACCGTCTTTTCGAACATAGCGGTTCTCAAAGTTTCGCATATCTTCACCTACCACTATCCGGGCTTCCCTCATCTTACCATGGTCCGCTTCATATACCATATTTAAATAGGGTACCCCTACCAGCTCCTCCGGTTCATAGCCTAATATATCTCTGCATGCACTATTTACCTGCACAAACCTCCCCTCTTCATCAAAAGAACAGATAAGGTCCAGTGACATATCCAGTATCTTTTGTTTCTCATCAATTACGGTCTGCTTTTCCTGTAAGGCTAATTGAGTTTGTAATTCAGCTCTTTTTCTGTCCGTTATATCTATATGCATGACAGTCGCAGCCACAATAGAACAATCTTGTACGATAGGAGATACAAGTGCTTTAAACCACCGTTCCTGATCAGAAAAAGGACATAACAATTCAAAACTAAACTCACTTAGCTCTGCCCGCAGGACCTCATCCACACCAGCTTGTACCCTACCGGCCTCTACCTCATCAGCGATTTGGCAAAGATCAGGATATACATTGTTTACCAGTTCTTGTTTGGTTGTGTCAAATTCAGAAATGTATCTTTCCCATGTTGCGTTGGCATAAATCAGATTGCCCTGCCTATCGATGACTCCGATGGCGGCTGGCAGATTATCCAGTACCAGAACATTAAAACTGGAAGCAATATGAGGGGTATCTCCTTCACTAGCTTGCTGGTATGTATCAATATTCTTCTCTAATTTATTCAAGTCAGACGTAGGGTTTAAGTTGAGCAACCAATACCGGATATAGTGCGCAACTTATATGCCAAATCCAGTTCCAGCCTTACTTTGTTGATCAGACTGTATATCATCAGTATGTACAAGTCGTACCTACTGGTAGAATTCACTACTGGTCAATGCACTCCTGCTGTACTGGATTTCTCCTTCTTGCCTGTTAGTAAGCGTGGTACTTGTGGTGCTTAAATAGCTATCTCCACCCCTGCTCATGTACTTACTGATTATACATGATTGTTACACCCATTTTCTGTTAATCTGGAGCCCAAAAACATTAGATTTTACCTCCCCCGCTATTTAGTAGTGAAGATGGTCAAAAAGCTACAATTAGGAGCGGATAAGATTTGTCATCATCCAAACACCACCCTGTATTGTGATCAACTAATCTATTATATTGATACTTTAGATCTCCTACCCTTATCAGTACCCTCTATGCAAAAAAGACGATCTTTTATTAAGAACGCTACGGCGCTTGCGGCCACCGGAATACTTCCAGGCGGTACTATTCAGGAAGTTGCTGATGCACCACTGGCCAAGAAGATTGGTATCCAGACCTATTCGATCCGGCGGCAACTAAAGCAGGACATGGTAGGATCCTTGAAAGCCCTGAAGAATATTGGTTACTCCCACATTGAGCTCTATGGCTATGAACAGAAAGATAATAAAGGCTCCGTACTGGGTTATGCGTTAAAGGACTACAGGAAGATGCTGGTTGACATCGGTCTGGAACCTACCAGCTCACACCTGGAACCTCCTCTCCAGAGCTTTTATAAGTTTGGGGATGGCGGAGGGACCGGTAAAGGGGAGCGTAGTATCCAGATAGAGACGTATACCAAAGATAACAGAAAGGCTATTCTTGAATTCTGGAAGCGGGCCGTGGCTGATCATCAGGAGTTGGGAATACCAGTGATGGTACAGCCTGCTATGCCCGTTGTCAATACGCTGGATGATGCCAAACTGGTCTGTGAGGTATTTAACCAGACGGGCGAGCTGGCCAAACAGGCTGGTATGCGCTGGGGCTACCATAACCATAGTCAGGAGTTCAAACGGATTGGACTAAAACGGGGAGAGGATTGGTCGCCGGAGATGGAAATTACGAAGGACTCCTACCCCAGCGAAATCTTTTATGACTTCCTTATCAAAAATACTGATCCCGGTCTTGTATTCTTTGAGATGGATGTGTACTGGGCAGTAATGGGCCAGTGTGATCCGGTTACCTATTTTAAGCGATACCCCGGGCGCTTCCCTCTTTTGCACATCAAAGACAGGGACATTGTAGGTTCGACCGGTTTTCTGAACTTTGAAAACATCTTCCGGACAGGATACGCGACCGGTGGTCTGGAACGGTATTATGTAGAGCATGAATACCCTAACCCCGTCAGTAGTTCTTCCCTTTCACAACTGGAGGCTGTCAAACAGTCGCATGATTATATAGCGAAGTCGGCGTTTGTAGTTTAGCATTTATATATAGTAGTTTAAACTCTTTGCTGATCTAGGTCCTGGCTATACCGCACAGCCTGGTGATAAAGCACTTCTTTACGGAGTGCTTTATTGTTTATAATGATCTGACTTTCTTGGTACCTCTGTTGGCAAGAGAAAATCTTTTTTCTGCCCGTGTAACATTTATCTCTACTTCACGACTAATTGGTAAAAGCTTCGCAAGAGTGGCAGACAAGGACACAGAAAAAGAATTTGAAAGGCGGATCAGCGAACACAGCACCATGATCCACAAGGTATGCCGGATGTATGCTTATACAGAAGCAGACCGCCAAGATCTCTTCCAGGAGATCGTAATTCATATGTGGAGGGCTTATCCAAATTTCAGAGGCCAATCAAAATTCAGTACCTGGCTGTACCGCGTAGCTATCAATACGGCTGTTACCGGCCTACGGAAGCAAAAGAACCTTATCACCTCCTATGAAGCGGAACACCTACCTACCCATGTAGCCGATGAAAGAGGTGACGAAGAGGAGCAATGGACCCAATTGAATGAAGCCATTGCCCAACTTAATGAAATCGAGAAGGCCATCGTAATGCTGTACCTCGAAGGCCGCAGTTACGACGAGATGGAGGAGATCCTGGGGATATCGCAAGGTAACCTTCGGGTGAAGATGACCCGCATCAAGGACAAATTACGACAGCTTACCAATAACAAGTAGACATGGAACTTGACGACTTTAAACAAGCCTGGAAACAGGAAGATCATAAACAAACAACTACACCCGATATCATGGAACTGATCCAGCAAAAAAGTAAAGGGCCTATAGCCTCACTGCAGGCTGCTTTTCGCAAGCAGATGATAGCTGTCACCGCTCTCATGTCAGCAGTCACCATTACTCAGGTAAAAAACATTGAGAGTGTTTCCTCCCACCTCCTGTTCTGGACCTATATTGGGTTTTGTTTATCAATGATTGGGGCATTGTACCTTAACTACCGGCTTACCCATAAAATGGAAAGCATGGATGGAGCGGTAAAGAACAATCTGGAACAGTACGTAACGATGATGGAGAAGCGCCTGCAGTGGCAAGCCGTTGGCGCCAGGATTATAATCATTTTTTTCATCCTCCTGCTGGAAGTGATACCCCTGTTTCAGCATGTGCGGATGCTTAGTACCTGGCATGCACTGCCTCCAGTGGTGCGGTTCGCTTCGTATGCCGCTTATCTGGTATTTCAGTACTACCTAAGCAGGGCTTTAGCCCAAAAGAAGTTCGGCCGGCACCTGGATCACTTACGGAACCTGTTGAATGAAATGAAGTGATACCTGCCTGTAACCTATACTTCTGTTGTTAGTACGGTGACATGTTAGTGTGCATAGACAGGTAGGACTACCACGAAGGTAGTACCCAGATCGGGTGTACTAAATGTAGTAATCCCTCCCCCGTGGAGTTCGGCCACTTTTTTACAGATAGCCAGGCCTAGCCCGTTGCCCGCATATTGGGTCCGCCCGTGCAGCCGCTTGAATATCTCGAAGACCTGCTTTCGGTAGGTGGGTTCAAAGCCAATGCCGTTATCCTTTACCCGGATAGCTACCCATCGTCTTCCCCTACCTGAAACCGTTTCAGCCAGCTCTTCTTCGGTAGCGGGTCCCGCTTCCACAATGATTTCGGGAATGGCTCCCTCCTTTGAAAACTTTAAGGCGTTGCTGATCAGGTTCAGGAATAGTTGATGAAGCTGTATGGGATTACCCTTTATCCTTGGTAATTTTCTCACGGTAATCCGAGCCTCTTTTTCGTCAATGGAAGTTTCAAGGTCCTGCAGGACATCCAGTATAACAGCATCCAAAGACACGATCTCCGGGTCCAGCTTATGGGAGGAGAATCGGGAATAGGTCAGTAGTCCGTTGATCAGTTCCTGCATCCGGCTGCTGGCCACCTGGATCCTCCCCGTCAACTCTGCCCCAGACGGTGGCAGCTGCGAAGCATACTGCCTGGTAAGCATATCACTGAAAAGGGTAATCTTGCGGGCTGGCTCCTGCAAGTCATGTGAAGCCACATAGGCAAACTGTTCCAGATCGACATTAGACTGTCGTAGTTCTTCCAGAAGGCTCTCCTGCTTTTGATGTAGCAGCATCCTTTCAGTGATGTCCAGGAATGACAGGATGACTAGCCCGTTTTTCATCCGGACCAGTGACATATCGTACCAAAAAGTATGTGTTCCATCAGGAGAGGGAAAGCTCATTTCTGCACGGAAGGGCTTATTTTGACTAATAGCCTCAACGTACTGGTTAAAGAAGCCGAGGTCTTTCACTGACGGGAATAGGCTAAGGTACCTGCTCCCTACCTGCTCGTCCGGAGATAGATTCGAAAACTTAGCCGCCGCCTGGTTGACCATCAGGATTCTGAAGTCTATAATCTCCTCTTGCTCATTCAGGATGGGTTCCATGGCATACACGCCATTGATAGAGCTATCCAGGACGCCCTCTATCAGCTCCTTTTGGTGCTGTACATCAAGGAGGGCTTTTTGAATAGCTGTTACATCTACGTAGGTAGCTACAAGCCCATTATTCAATTTTTTTAAGCTTACTTTATGCCATCTGTCGGTATCCGAAGAATACCTCTGCTCGAGTACAAGTGGGACACCTGTTTCGACCACGTTAATGGCTTCATCCAGTAGTTCAGGAGCTTTACCGACTAACTCTAGAATCGATATTCCAATTACATCAATTCCGAAGGCTTCCCTGAATCCATCCAGGGCAAGTTTGTTTCCTTTTGAAATACGAAAGTCAACTATAGTACCTGTCTGGTCACGCTCGGCTTCGGCCAGGAAAATGATATTATCCGAGCTGTCGAGGATACCATCCAGCAGTTGATTCCGGGCTTCTAGTTCAAGCGTAGCTTTCCTATAAGGCGAAATATTCTTATAAATAGCCAGCATTTTATCCCCCAGCTTTGTTACCGAAATATCAAGCCACAGGTCACGCCCACCCCTCTGAATATGCCGTTCTATTCGTAGCGGGGTACCTGTTTCGATTACCTGAGCATATTGGGGGATATATTTACTAGCGCCCGGTGAAATCTGTGTCAGAGTCAGACGGTAGTAGTCCTCCTGGGAATATACACCATCCATGAAGGACGCCTGATTAAACTGGTAGGCTTTAAAATCAATAATCTTGCACTCCTGATTACGAAGAGGTTCCCATACAATAATGGCATCCTGACTGCTATCCAGAATCGTTTGCAGGACTTGCGCCTGTTGTTGAGACTTACGTTCTGCCAGCTGCTTTTCTGTTAGGTTGTAGTAGCTCAGGATTAGGCCATCTTCGTACTTGGTAGCGGCTATATGAAAGGTCTGGTCCTTATCCGCATAATGCTTTACAGCAGCGAAAGGAATGCCTGTTTCGATCACCTCTACGTACCTATAGAACTGACCAACGGTCTTTGTATTAGGGTACTCTTCTGTTAACTTTTGCCCTACAGTGGCTAAAACACCCAGAAAAGGACTTTCCAGCGCCGCCTGATTCTGATACATCAGCTGTAGATCCTGAATTTCACCCTTATCATTTCGAATGGCACGAAAAAGCATCAAACTGGTCAGATTGGTAGCAAGTAGATGCTGACCAAATGCCTGAGCAAGTACATTTTCGTTTACTTCAAGTTCGGGTTGTATCATGAGCGATTGTCTTCAGTAACTTCAAATAATCAAAATGAAGACTTGAAGTTATGAATGTTCTAAGAGTGAAAGCTACATCTGTATATAAATCGTAAAATTAATACTCCTTAACCCAATATTGAAGCGATCTGTTTTTAGTGGACTATAAGAATGATAGATGGACAAAGAGGATAAATCCCGGGCGGGCTACCGGTCTTAGATTTCAAGTGGGGCTAACTACCTTGATACTAGTGAGTGAATCTTTCCTGCCCCAGTACTCATTCGTAGCTGCTTAACCCAGATTACCAGTACCCCCATCCATAGCCCCACTGAAACCACCAGCAGACTTTCATAGTAGTAGGGCATAAAGCCAAATCCGGTTGTAACGAGCAAGGCAGGTACCACCAGTAGTAATTCAGAAACAGTAAAGAAAAACACAAACCACCTAAGTACCCTTCTGGAAAGCACCAGGCGTTTGTATTGTACTGCCCAGGCCATTAGAAAGAAGCTGATAAAGCCAATGAATACCAGGTGCAGGTAGGCAATGACTATTGGGCGTTGCTGCGAGGAAAATTGTACCGCCCAGGGAAGAACGGAGAATAGCTGAAGGAATATTTTAAGGGCGAAGGAAATAATAGCTAGTCCGGCTAGCAGAGCTGCTATTGGTTGTAGTTGCTGAATGATTCTTTTGCGGAACTGCCATACAAAACAGATCAGCCATCCCCCCGCTATTGTCTGAATAATAGCAGACAGGGCACCAACTATCCATATCCATGCGGGTGGCGACGTCCATAGTGCCGATAAAGCAAGGGTGCCGAATACCGCTACCACCATAGCTCTCAGGAAAAGGGTACTGCCAGGTACCGAAAGCACAATCTCCCGGTTTTCAAACCATCGAAACAGCAGGGCCAGGCACCCAAACTGGAACCAGCCATTATACAGGAAGTGGAGGTAGTAGTAAATAGAGAGGTTGTACCAGATTGTATGCTGCATCTGGTTGGCCTTGAAGTACCCTAAAAAATAAGGTCCTATGGTAGATAGTACCAAAAATATGATTCCCCATCGTAACAGACCGACAGATAGTGACTTTTGCCCCCGAAGGTCCCGCCAGAGTCGTACAGACATCCAGTAGGTAAGTAACACGTGTACGGTAGAAAAAGCAATGGAGCCAGCGGCATAGCCCTGTATTGGAAAGAATACCAGCATCCCTGCTACCGCTATCTGAAAGCCTATCCACATCCACCGGTAGGATGATGAACGCTGAGCTGGCAGAAAACTGGCTACAAGGCCCAGGTACAACGCATTGCATGCCCACCCCAGTAGTACTACATGGGAGTGGGCATGCAACAGATAGGTATAATCAAAACAGGTGGCAGGTCCTACCATCATGTACCTGAGTAGTACACCCAACCCACCGGCAAGTACCCACCAGCCCAGAGCCACAGTCCAGCTAGACCGGTCAATAGATCTGCATGATATTGCAGGTTTAGTTTGAACGTCTGAATAAAGCATGCTTCAAGTACTGTTCAGTAGGCTTCGCAGGCTATACGATCAATTTATCTTAGCTGTCTGTAATCCGGATGAAGTTGGTTAGTTAGCTACCAGGCATAAGACAACAAGCTGTTACCCGAGTATAAGCTGTTTCTCCAGCGCCAGTGCTTTGGGGAACAGGATATTGTTTTCGAGGTGGATGTGCTGCATCAGGTCGGATTCCAGCTCAGAGAGCTTCGACAGCATCAGCCGGTGTGAATTGCAGGCATCTTCGGTAGGTGTATAATCATTGGTATAATCCCTTAGGCGAAACAAAAGGGTACCGGCACTATCGTGCTCGTGTTCCATCACGTCGATAGGTGCCTGCAGGATAGGTGTATTTCCAATTTGGGAATCAGGTACCTTACCAGCCACAACCAGTCGCTTTACAGTGGGAAACAGGACTTCTTCCTCTTTCTGCATGTGAGAGATTAATTCTTCACTTAGCTCCTCAAAACTCTTTTGTACCAGTTTCAGGTCCGGGTAGCGGTCGCCGTGCTTAGTAGCTACCTTTTCCACCAACGCCTGTATGAAAGGCAAATTCTGGTACAGGTAGCGGTGGTGTACATTCAGGATATAATCAGCCAGAAAATCCGGTTCCCACTGATCAAACTGTTCAGAAGCCAAGCGTTCTCTATTTGGCAGTTTTTCCAGCTTTTCCAGCACTACCGGTACAGGTACACCCGCACGCTGGCAGGCTTCATCCAGGGTACGCTTCCCATTGCAGCAGAAATCTATCCCCAGACGCTTGAATACCTCCGCCGATCGGATATCCGCGGCGACAATTTCCCCAACTGTAACTGCCGTAGCATCCACTTGATATGTAGTTTCCATATGTAAAGTTTATAAAGAGTTGTACTTCGATTGAGGTGCAAAGGTATTGTGCTCGCTTTCTGCAGAGGTTGACGAATGTCAGTCGTGTAGTTGAGTCTCATCATAATTCACCCGTCTACTATACGCTTGTTTTGAATCAGCATGGAAGGCCGCATTATCAGCCACTGAACAACATTGATCTAAAGGTGATCTTTAGGGACCTCCATCGAGCGACAAAGTATGTACATGAAGTTTTGGAGCGTACGTGGGTGAGGCTTCTCCTGGTTGATTTTGATAAAATTGTGTTGGTATGAACCGTATAATAAAGACACCGCAACTTCTGCTGCTACCATTGGCAGTACTTTCGCTGGTACTGGGGTTACTGTCGGGCTTGTTACGGATGGGATGGTCTTTCCCCGTTTCCTATGCCGTGGGGCAGCACGGGGCACTCATGGTAGGTAGCTTTCTGGGTACACTTATTTGCCTCGAACGGGCCGTCGTATTCAAATCACGCTGGGCCCTACTCGCTCCTCTTCTGAGTGGGCTAAGTCTGCCGGCATTTGGTATGGGATATCCCTACGCAGGCCTGTTGCTATTGCTGGGTGGTAGTCTGGGGATGGCGGTTATGACATTTCTGTTCCTGGGCTGGTACCGCCATAGCTACTACTATCTGCTTTTTGGGGGGAGTGTTTGTCTGATTATAGGTCATGTCGTCCTGCTAAGTACCGGATTCTACCCTCTGGCCGTACCCTGGTGGTTCGCCTTCCTGCTTCTGACCATCGTGGCCGAGAGATTGGAGTTAAGCCGGTTTTTACCTATCAGGCCCTGGCAGCAATCTCTTCTGTGGCTGTCTGTTGCCGTTTTCCTGCTGGGAGTGGCACAGCCATTTCATGGCCTGGGGCAACCAATTACTGGCGCGGGTATGCTGATGATAGCGGCCTGGCTCCTACGATACGATATGGCTTTCAAATCCATTAAAAAACAGGGGCAGCCACATTACAGCGGAGTGCTGCTTATCATGGGGTATTGCTGGCTTATCCTTTGTGGTCTGCTTTTTCTGTTTCCTCTACCGGGAGGATACTGGTACGATGCCTCCCTGCATACCTTTTTCCTGGGCTTTGTATTCTCGATGATCTTTGCGCATGCCCCCATTATACTTCCGGGCGTACTCGGGCAGGTGGGTAAGTACTATCATCCGAGCTTGTATACCTGGCCACTGCTGTCATCACTGGCTTTAGGGGTCCGACTAGCCGGAGATCTTTTGCCGTATACCGACCTTCGCGCAGCGGGCGGATTAGTACAGGCGATCTGTCTGGTGGGTTTCTTCCTGAATATGGTAGTTATTATAAAAGGACCCTCTACCAGTTCTTCGCATAGTTAAAGAGTTACAGGAGCCTCTAATCTTATATAGACCCAGTTCATATTGTCAGGGTCTGACTACCCGATTGCTCTGATTATAGGCGGCAAAAACGCCTAGCCCGCCCTTCACGTTGGTATAAATTAAAGCAGGTTCCGAAAAAGGGTTATCGTCCTGCGCCTGCACGCTGCGGTGAAACAGGTAGTAATTAGAGTCGGTATTGAGAAGCGAAAGAAAAAGCCCTCTGCTTACAGGTCCACGTTCAGGCTTGACCGGACTCCCGGCTATGGAGTTTAGGTACTGCCTATCTACTAATGGCTTGCGCCCCTGCGGAGAGGTGAATAGCGTACCGTCCATATTCGCATCATTCTGGAAGACTCCCCGTCCTAAGGCATCGGACCACCCGAAATAAGACCGCCCCAGCTTACGCGTTTCCTTTGTCTGCTGTGTGATGGAGTCTGTGATGACCTCCGAGTACTCAAACAGTTCATAGGCTTTCACGCGGTAGTAGTTTTCTTTACCGGCGATGTCATTCCACGTATAACTTAATCTCAGCGTAGTATCGCGGCCAAAAAAACTGGTGGTCAATGTAGTGTCAAGGGTATAATCATTGATGGGTACCTGATCCGGTGGAACAGTACAACTGGCTTGTATAGTTCGTTTCCCATCGGTAACAGTAAGCGTGTAGGTCATGCCCGTCTTTATCCGAAAACGTTGAGCTGGTATAGAATAGATTTGAAGCTGGGAGTCATAAGGCAAGGTAACACTCGTGACCCCATCACTAATTACCACCGTGGCTGTGGCAAAGCTGTCAAAGTTTCCGTAGATGGTATCCCCCTCCGAGATGATCATGGAAGTACCAGGCCCAACGCTATATTCACTAAATAGCGGATACGTCTGGCTCACCTTTACCCGAATAGCTGTGTCATTAGGCGATATGAATGAAAAAAGGGTCAATTGCGATTCTGTCTTGGGAAGTTTGGATTCGGGGATGGTATTGACCAGCGTTTCGCAGGATGACAAACCAGTCAGGAGCAGAAACAGAATAATTACCTGTCCATAGCCCGTGAACAGCCGGGACTGGGACTGCGGAGAATACGCTCTGGCTGCTAGTCCCGGTATAAAAGTTGCAGCGAGCTTTTGGGTATATATATAAATGGCTTTCATAACCTTCTTTGGACTATTATCGGTTAGGGTACTCCTTTAGAATTTGAAATTATAGCTAACAGAAGGCAGTAATGGGAACAGCGAGTAGCGCTTCAGTACCATCTTATTTTTAGTGTTTCCCTGGGAATCAGTCGTAGGTTCGGAATCTATATTGTAAAAGAATGGATTGCGGCGGTTGTATCCATTATAGATCCCAAACTCCCAGGTACGTTCGTGGCGCTTCATTTTTTTATGGAACTGTACTGCCAGGTCGAGGCGGTGGTACGGTTCGGCCCGGAAAGTGTTTTTAGCCCCGTATTCATTAACGGGTATACCAAACCAGTTCAGCTGACTCCGGGGAACAATAGCATTGTCAGGATAGGCGTTGTATTGCGATAGAGGTACCGTCAGGGCATTGCCTGTACCGTATACCCAGGTCCCCGACAGGGTCACTCGCTTACTAAGTTCATAGATACCAACTACCGAAATATCGTGACGACGGTCGTAGCGGGGGTAGAATATTTCGCCGAAATTAAGCTCCGGAAACTGCCATTTGGTCCAGGAAAGCGTGTAGCCAACCCAGCCCGAGAAGCGGCCGGTCTTTTTGTGGATCAGAAATTCTGCGCCGTACGACCATCCACGCCCGGCGGTTATGTTATCCTCCCAGCTTAGTTCATCGGCGTTTTCACCGCTTAGACTCAGGAATGAAGCTCCTTCTTTGTAGTTCAGGATGTTGTCCATGTTTTTATAGTACCCTTCCAGCGTCAGCGTCAGGGCGGGTTTCTCCAGGTCTATGGCTAGCCCCACGGCCACCTGTTGTGACTGCTGAGGCGCTACGCGGTCGGTGGTAGGTACCCACAGGTCGGTAGGTAGCCCAAGTCCGGTATTGGAAAGCAGGTGTACGTACTGGTTCATCTGAGCGTAAGATGCTTTCAACGAGAAGTCCTGCGCCAACCGCAGGGCGGCCGAAAAGCGGGGCTCAGGCCGGATGTAGTTCTTGGTTTCGGTCTTGAATGAGCTTAACCTGAAACCTACGTTCATCTTAAGCGCATCGAAAGGCTGCCAGGTATCCTCCACATACAGACCGCTCTCTACAGTATTGACGGGCTTAACGGAACGCTCAATTGCCTGATTGATGAAAGATCCCTGGATAGCAACGGCTGAAGGTACAAAGTGGTGGTGGGTTACCTGAGCCCCAAACTTGATGGCATGTCCCGAGGCCGGGTAGTAATCGAAGTCAGTCTTGACGCCGTAATCACGGATACGGGAGTCGTAGCGCAGAGTAAATTCATTCGACAGGCTACCATCCTCGTTTTTGTCTCTAATGTTGCTGTGAATCCCAAAGATAAAGTTGCTGGCAATGACCGAAGTATTGGCGAAGAGTTTCTGGCCGAACAGGTGATTCCAGCGGAGCGTAGCCGTCGTATTTCCCCAGTTCAAGCCATTCTGAGAGTCCGTATCGGGTCCTGCTTCGTTGACATAAAACCGGTCACGCCCGAAGTACCCGCTGAGGTAAAGTTTGTCTTTTTGCCCCAGATCATAGTTGACTTTGGCGTTCAGGTCATAGAAATAGTAGCCGGGCTTTACCTTGCTTTCTTCGTTCTTTTGCTGTGAGGCAATGAGCGGTGCGGCCAGTGCATCAATGTACGTACGCCGTCCCGACACCAGAAATGAAGATTTTCCCTTAACCAACGGTCCTTCCAGGGTTAGGCGAGACGAAATAAGCCCGATGCCTCCCTCGCCGTGCAGCTTATCCTTACTACCCTCCTTCATATTCATATCCAGTACCGACGACAACCGTCCCCCGTACCGCGCCGGAAAACCTCCCTTGGTCAGCTCGACGCTTTTGAGCGCATCACTGTTGAAAATGGAGAAAAAGCCAAATAGATGATTGGCATTGTATACAACCGCATCGTCCAGGATGATGAGGTTCTGGTCTGGTCCACCGCCTCGTACGTACAGCCCCGTCTGTCCTTCGGAGCCTTTCTGAACGCCCGGCATCAATTGCAGTACTTTGAGTACATCCTTCTCGCCAAAAAAGGCCGGAATCTTCTTAATCTGCTGTATAGGTACTTCCACCTGACTCATCTGGGCCGACCGACTCGTGTAATCATCCTGTCGGCGGGCCGATATGGTCACTTCTTCCAGTTGATTGACACTGGTAAGCAGGACGTTTAGTTGCGTGTTTTCGGTAAGGAACAGGTTCCGCACGGTTTGCTGGTAACCTACGTAGGAGTATACCAGTTGAATACTATCGCGGGCGGGCAGGGTAAGAGAGTAAAAGCCGTAGGTATTCGTTACTACTCCATAAGCCGTGCCTGCCACATAAACATTAACACCCGGCAACTGCTCCTGACTACCCATCTCTTTCACAAAGCCACTGATAGTAACCTTGTCCTGGGCCGCTGTCCAAAAGGACAGACATACAAGCAGACACGTAAAGCTTAGACGCATAGAATGAGAGGATTTTTATTAATGATACGGATATAGCCGAGTATTTATTGAATTATAAAGTACTTTGTGTTTCAAAGTAATGGTATAAATAATAGTTATACAAGGCTTACAGTATTAATAAATGTTAAATTATTTACCATTCCCTCCACCACATGCACTAGGAATTGACTATGTACCACTAGATTAGCATCCTAACTCAGGAGCTTAGGTCATAAGTACCCTATTATTTGCTTTATCTACTTACTGAGTTTCTTTTGAAGAACCTGAATACATAATATACCAGTGTAAGAAGAATCCCCACGATTCCCAGGTTTACCAAAAGCCATAGCCAACTCATTATTCCTTCAGTACTCATGCGTGTATTAGTTTGAATGTGAATCGAAATGCTGTACAAGTCGTAGCGTGTAAAGAAAGATCAGTTTTTAGATAAGTACAAACTGATTGGAGCCAATCAGGAAATAGATCATTCAAAGCTATATTGTTTGATATATCTCCGTACTTAGGTGATACATATGATCCTATTAATGCTTACAAGTTAACAGCACTAGCATGGAACGGCATCAATAACACAAGAGCATGGCAGGATCAGAGGGCAGCATGGGGAGTAGCACAGACTGGATGGTCAAACGATTTTTTAACATGGAACTGTTGAAACAAGTAGTTGTCCGTAACAAGGGAGTGTTTACTTTTTGTTTATTCATTCTTTGTGGATTTTCTGTATTTTCTCAAAATTCGAGACCTACGGTTCATCCAGAAAATATTGGATTGTTTCCAAAGCCAGGATATGAGCCGCTTCCGCCGCATAAATCAAAGGTTATAGATAAGTCAAACTTCAAACCCGAAAATTTCCGATTTTCGGATGCAACTGGTAAAAGTCTAAATGAACGACTGTCCGTCGGTATAAGTACAGAATCGGCCAACTGTAAACCGTCTTATGCGTTGTTTAAATTTAGAGTTAATGGCAAAGGGTTGATCGACAGCACCTGGTTCGATGGCCAACTTTCAAAAGAAGTGTCAATTCGAATATTAGGCAATATTCGCACCACGGAGGGCAGTTGGGTTATCGCGCCTGGAACCAAAGAAGTAGATGTGGCTTGGTATGTATTTTTTTATACTGATACTCGTGGCCAATGGGATAGGAATTTAAATTGTACAGAATCAGACAAGGAGCTCCAAAAAGCAGTTTCTGCGTTTTCAGATTACTTTTACAACTTATATTATTGGGTCGGAGAGGATAGGGCTACGGTAATTAGGCCAATTCAAATCGACGGCCAACCTAAGTATTAGACTACTATATAGCAGAACTTCTGATACGATGACCAATAATTGGTCATCGTATCTTTATTGCTGTGACAAGCGATAGTTGTAAATATTAAGGTTCGGCCGAAATGACTGTCTCAATAGTCTAGTTTTACTGATTAGGGCTAGACGCATGGCCATTCAGGGATACAATACCTTACGTACCTGCTCTATGTTGATCCTATTCTTAAATGTATCAATATTCTGAAGTACAATGATCGTTTTATTGGTATCTATATGCCGGTCAAAGTAATGAATATAGCCAGCCCAGCTTCCGGAGTGACTAACTAGCTTTCCATACTTCTCATCCTGCTTTAGAATCCATCCGAAGCCATAGTCTGTATTCCGGCCATCCTGTGTTTTTATACTATTAAATAGCTGCTCCCTATCCTGAGTACTAACCAATTTATCGGTATACAAGGCCTGGTCCCAGATAAGCAGGTCTCTGGACGATGCGTTTACCATGCGATCTCCCACAATGCCATCCAGGAAATAAGTAAAGAACTCTTTCCCGTAGCTATCCAATAATACTTTATGGCCCAGACTATCCAGCATGTACCCCAGGGCATAATTCTCAATCTTTTGTGGTTTATATCTGCTCTGATATACCTGTGTACGATTCATGCCCAAAGGCTTAAAAATAGCCTGATTAAGAAAATCAGCGTACGTTTGACCGGATACCCGCTCAATGATACTCCCCAGTAGCACATAGTTCGTATTGCTGTATTTGAATTTTCCATTAGGTTGAAAAAGCAACGGGGGCTGCACTTTTCCAAAAGCGTTAATTACGTCTTTGTTGGTAGCAAACCTGCTTTTATCCCAGTTAGCAATAAAGTAGTCTGTGTAATCGGGAAGACCGCTGGTATGATGGAGCAAATGGCGAATGGTAATTTTATCATAGCTGGCCAGTTCTGGCAGATACTTAGCCATGGGATCATCATAGGCTAGCTTACTCTGCTTTTGCAAGAGTACAATTGCCATGGCGGTAAATTGTTTGGATATGGAGGCCAGCTCAAAGACAGACTCCGGATTCAGCAAGCGATGCGACTGCTCATCAGCCATGCCGTAGCTTTTTTCAAAGATGGGTAACCCATTTTCGGCAATGAGGACATTGCCATTAAAATTCCCCTGGCGATGCAGGTGCGTGAAAAGGCTGTCAAATTGGGTAGATTTGCTTTGAGCCAGGGCCAGAGTGCTCAGGCAAGTACAGGTCCATACGAGTAGTAGTTTTTTCATTGCAGGAAAGAGTGAAAGGTGTGAGAGAATAATCCTGCTAATTATACAAAAATATTTAAATAGTAATTATATATAATTTTTTATCATATACAATTATGAAACTTAATCCTTGCTGAGTCAAGCGGCAGTAGTGGTGAATAATATAGATGGTAAGGAAATGGCAAAGTTATTCCCCCCTCATACCTCCTGATGAGGTTCCCTTTCTTTTGAAACAGCACCAGTACCACATACCTAAAAGTAAAAGGCCTGCTTAAGAAGCAGGCCTTTTACTTTTAATTACCAGAAATTACTCCGCTTTACTGAGTATTTGGGAGTAAGACAGGGCAGGAAAGGATCTTGTACCAGACCTATTTTTTACTCATCGCCTTGGCCCGCCGGTCCCTGATCTCCTGGACTTTCTCTTTACTTACGCCGAAGACTTTGCCGTTGCTGGCATCTTCCATAAACCGGTCGACGTACCCCTGGCTGATCTCATCGCTGTCTTTGTACTTCTTCCGCAGCTGTTCCAACTTCGCATGAAGCTCCTTTTTGACCTTGGCATAGGCCGGATCATCGTACACATTCTTCATCTCCTTGGGGTCCTTCTTCCGATCGATCAACTCCCACTCATTATCCGCATAGTAGTAGTGGATCAGTTTATAGTCCTTGGTCACAACGGCATAGTGGCGGTTGACCATGTGCTCGGCCGGGTACTCGTAGTAGTGGTAGTACACGGCATCCCTCTTCATCTTGTCGGTCTTGCCCGTCAGCAGCGGCACCATGCTCTCCCCCTGCATATCCGCAGGCGCTTTCACACCGGCAGCATCCAGGAACGTCTGGGCGAAGTCCAGGTTCTGCACCAGCTCGTCCGAGCGGGTACCTGGCTTGGTCCTGCCCGGCCACGCTACCAGCAGCGGTGTCTTGAATGACTCGTCGTAGATAAAGCGCTTGTCGAACCAGCCATGCTCTCCCAGGTAGAAGCCCTGGTCGGAGGTATAGACGATGATGGTGTTCTCCATCAGGTTGTTCGCTTCCAGATAATCCAGCAGTCGTCCTACGTTCTCATCCACCGCCTTGATTGTACCCAGGTAGTCCTGCATGTAGCGCTGGTACTTCCACCGCATCTTGTCCTTCTGTGACATAGAGGGGTACTTATTCTTGAAGTCTTCGTTGATCTTACCGTAGGCTTTCTTGAAGTTAGCAGCCTGTGAGGGATTCAGGCGGCTCATCTCATAGGCGTAGCGACGCTTGTCCATACCAATCTCTGCAATTCCTAGCTCGTCCATTACCTCCGGGAACACTTTGTTGTCACCCGCCCAGGCCATGTGGTGCAGGATGCTCATCTCGGCTTCTGCGGCGGCGTGAGCTCTACCGGAATAGTCATCGAACAGGGTCTCCGGCTCAGGGAAGGTCTTGTTGGTAAACTCTTCCAGATGGCGTTCGGCCATCAGCCACGAGCGGTGGGGAGCCTTGTGCAGGTACATCAGCATAAACGGCTGATCCTTCTTGCGCTCTTTCTGGAGCCAGTCCAGGGTCATGTCGGTGATGATATCCGTGACATAGCCATCGACTTTGATGTTGCCTTCTTTCTTGGTAATGAAGTCAGGGTTGTAGTACGCTCCCTGGTCCGGCAGGATCTTGAACTGGTCAAAGCCTTTGGGGTTGTTACCAAAGTGCAGCTTGCCGAACATGGCCGTCTGGTAGCCGGCCTGCTGGAGGATCTGGGGGAAGGTGATGTTGGTCGTGTCGAAGGGGAAGTGGTTATCGACCTTGCCGTTGATATGCGAGTGCTTACCCGTCAGGATCGTGGCCCGGGAGGGGGCGCAGATCGAGTTGGTTACGCTGGCCTGGGTAAAGAGCATCCCTTTTTGGGCGATGCGGTCGATGTTGGGCGTCTGGATGAGGCGGTTGTCATAAGCCGAGATAGCCTGATAGGCATGATCATCCGACATGATGAAAATGATATTAGGCCGTTTGGGAGCCGGTGGATCCTGAGCCTTAGGCCTGAAGCCCGGTACAACGACCAGTAGAATAGCCAGTGCCAGTAAACCCAGCCCTAGTCCATATGCTATCGGTTTCTTCATGAAAGTCATGTAGGATTAAGGAGAGATTATAACGGTGAATACATTTCTTTGAGGAACAATGCGTTGAATAGGCTGACATTGTTTAGAGCCAATGCGTTATTTAAACACAATGTTAATCAATAAAACGTATAGTAGTATCTAACCTATCGTAATTTATTTTTAAATATACTCTGTAAAGTACAACTAGGTACCTGTACCAATTGTAGCAGACTTCCTTATATGAGTAGGGATGATCGGTCACTCCTTTCCCCTGATAAATTACGAGTCCCAATGCATCGAACTTGTACCATCAGTCAACGTTCAATGCATTGGGACTAAAATTAAGTAAATTATATAAGGAGTTAAGCCAGGGCTTTCCGGGCTTCACGGTCCGGATCATTAACCAGGACAGAGGTATCATCCAGTACCATGGTTTCCCCATTTTGCTTCGTATAGGGTTTCCAGGTAGGTAGCCCTCCCCCATTAGGATTACCGGTCCGGACAAAGTTGATGAATGATTTAGCCATCTTCTCCGACAGGGCCCGGGGGCGTTTGCCTCCTCCCGTGTGGGTGAGCATCAGGTCCGTATTGTAGAACCAGAAGCAGATATCATCGCAGTGGAAGGCCCGCATCCGATTGTCGAACAGAGGCGGCTGCCAGCCAAACCAAGCCAGGTACACGGGAGCCTTCTGCTGAGCGGCTTTGGCATCGGCGGTGGCTACGGCATTCTTTCGGTTGGAAAGGATCAGCGCCCATATTTCAACGGGACGCGCTTTAGGGAAGTTCTTGGCGTAGGCATCCACAACCTCGCCCGACTTATCACCAAAGCGGGGCTTTACCTTCTCTTTCACGTCAGCTAGCGAGATATTTTCCAGAGCAGCATCCGTGCGGCTGGGACTAAACTCATGGAACGTAGTGCTAATAATCAAAGGAATATCCGCCGAAAAGTGGCTGGCATCGCTAAAGAAAGCTCCATCGTTCATGGTTGCTCCGTCGGCTACGGGTGAGAATCCTCCGCGCTGAAGATTGAGTCGTTTGGCTTCGTCGGCCATTTTCGCTACCGCCCGGTTAGCGATGTCGATGTACTCCCGCCAGGGTATCTGCTGGAGCTTATCTACTTCTCCCGGCTTCAGTCCCGCCTCTTCCATGACCTTCAGGCCTAGCTTTTCGGCATACTCCTTATTGACACCAGCCAACGAGCTACCACTCAGCGCTACCGCCTTATGGAATAGGCCTTTGGCGGCGGGCATGTTCATTAGCGTTGTTACCTTGGCTCCTCCCCCCGACTGACCAATGATGGTTACGTTATTAGGATCCCCACCAAAGTTGGAAATGTTATTCTTCACCCATTCAAGAGCTGCTACCATATCCAGGTTACCGACATTGCCGGAGGCGGCATGACCACCGGCTGCTTTCAGATGAGTATATCCCAGCGGACCGAGTCTATGATTGAGTGAGCAGAAAACCACGTTACCCAGCCGGGCCAGGTTTTCGCCGTGGTAGCCATCCTGCTCAATGCCATTGCCATTGGTAAATCCTCCTCCGTGCAACCATACTACTACCGGGCGCTTCTGGCTATCCAAGGCCGGAGTCCAGACGTTTATTTTCAGGCAGTCTTCTGATACATCATCGTAGTTCCAGTGATCCACAAAAGAGGCGTAGGCATTCGCGTAGCGATTCTCCATGATCTGAGGAGCCGAGTTTCCCCACCACAGGGCAGGACGTACATCAGACCAGGGCGTGGGTTTCTGGGGAGGCATGAAGCGATTTTTGCCGGAGGTATCAGCCCCGTAGGGAATACCCAGGAACTGGTGGATACCGCGCAGAATAAAGCCTCTGACCTTGCCGTACTCCGTTTTGGCAATGGCGATGTTATCTCCTACGAAGAGGATCTGATCATCGGCGGCTGCCTTTGCTGTTTTAGATGGTTCGAAGCTCATGCCGGCAGACTGCTGCGCGACTCCCAAACCGGCCACACCTACTCCCAGTGATTGTAAAAAGTTACGTCTTGATGGTTTCATGAATTAGGCTGTGTTAGAAATTATCAAATAATAGGGGCTGAGGTGTGGACACCCGACACGCTCTGACTATCAATAAGTAAAAAACAGGACTTACTTAATGTATTTTTTACACTAATTTATCTTTAAAAAAATCAATAGTGCGTTTCCAGGCCAATTCGGCCGCAGCTTTGTCATAGCGAGGCGTGGTATCGTTATGAAAACCATGGTTAGCATTGGGGTACATGTAGGCCGTGTACTGTTTGCCGTGCTCCTTAAGGGCTGCTTCGTAGGCCGGCCATCCTTCATTGACCCGGGTATCCAGCTCGGCATAGTGCAGCATGAGCGGAGCCTTGATCTTGGGCACATCTTCTACAGGGGGCTGTCCACCGTAGAAGGGGACTGAAGCAGCTAAAGTCGGTATCCGTACAGCCATCATGTTGGATATCCACCCCCCAAAACAGAAACCTACGACCCCTACTTTTCCATTGGTAGCGCTGTGGCCTTTAAGATGGTCATAGGCAGCAATAAAGTCTTCCAGCATTTCGTCGCGGTTGCGCTTGCTTTGCATAGTACGCCCTTCGTCGTCTGTACCCGGATAGCCTCCCAGTGGTGTTAATGCATCCGGAGCCAGCGAAACAAAACCGGCCAGAGCTGCTCTGCGGGCTACGTCTTCAATGTGCGGATTGAGTCCCCGGTTTTCGTGTACCACTACGATTCCTCCCAGCTTCTTACTGGCATCAGCAGGCATCGACAGTAAGGCTTTGATGGTACCGCCCCCCTTGGGTGAAGAGTAGTTGATGTATTCAGATTTGATACGGGGATCATCGGCTTTGATCTGGATGGCGCCTTTGTAGTCAGGCATCAGAAAGCTCATCAGGGATGCCAAGGTAATACCACCCACGGCGTAGGTAGAAAGCTTCTGGGTAAACTCACGACGGTCGATGCGGTCGTGGGCATAGTCGTCATAAAGATCAAACACTTCCTGCTTGATATCCTCTTTGTTGATTTCGCTCATGCGGGTCTGTATGGATTTTGATATGGAAGAATGGGTGTTGTAGTTCCTATTTGTACTTGCGATATATCGGCTAGAACAATGTGCGACCGTATACCATGAACGTGTAATTTAAAAAAAGCAACAGGACCGTCCTCGGTACTACTATGCAAGCTCTCTGCCTAAACTGTGTTAGCGGTAGTTCTATGTCGTAAATCATAAGTCTGGAGCAGGGGCGATCTACTTTGATTCACAACTTGGTACTAACTACCTGAATGATGCCAGCGAGACAAGCTGCCCATTTAGGGAAGGCGGAAGAAATAGGAGCCGGTAATAAAAAGAGCCCGTAGTAGATTACTACGGACTCTTTATCTGACTAACCGCCATCACTGGCAGTCAGCCGTTAGCATTTAAAGTAATTACTTCGTCAGAACCAGACGTTGCACCAGTCGACGGGTAGCTGTGCTCCACTGTACCAGGTATACCCCCGAGGTGAGTTGGTTCAGGTCGGGGGTGTACTCGTTCATACCGGCCTGTGCCTGTACTGACTGGAAATACACCGGCTGCCCCGTAGCGCTCAGTATGGTTAAAGTAGCCTCCTGCGATGCACCGGTCCATACCTGCACCTTTACCGGACCTTCAGTCGGGTTCGGGCTAACCAGCATACGGCTGTCGATTGGAGCCTCGTCTGACGGAGCTGCCATACGAGCCGTAGGATTGCTGCCATTCGGCGTTTCCAAACGAACGTTGTCCAGGTGGATCAGGTTGTCTCCCGAAGCCTGCGACTGAACGGTGATCCGCTTGATGCGGCTCGGATTACCCAGCTGTGCCATGTTTATGACCACCTCCTGCCAGGTATTGGGGGTCGGTATAAATGTTGCCACCGGGCTCTGCTGACCATCATTTTCAGCATTGGTATACACGCCAATCTTCTTGTTGGTAGTCGCATAGATCCAGAACCTGAGTGTAGACTGCGGAGTAGGTACATAGTGGGCATTACGGATGATGGACCAGCCGCCCCAGCCGCCGTTGTACGTGATGGATAAGGCCTTTTCGCCCGCTTTGACCTGTGTGGTACTCGCGTAGTTGCGGGTAATTCCCCATCCCCATTCCTGCCATGCCCCATTCAGAGCTTCATCGTAGACCATCTCGACGGCTGATGAGCCCGGACAAGCTACCGTCTTTACATTCAAAGGAATACTCTGAACGGTAGTAGTGCTGGCCGCTTCTTTGGCCACTACCTGGAAGTTATACGCCGTACCACAGGTAAGACCTGCTACGTCGTAGGAGGTACCTGTAACATTGCCATTAAGCAAAGTACCATCCTGATACACTTCAAAGGTCGTAGCCTTCATATCAGTAGGTGCCGTCCAGTCAAGACGCAGACTGGTCGTCGTCACATTACTGGCCGCTAGACCAATAGATGGCTCCAGTCGGATGTTATCCAAGTAGATCAGGTTCGCATCGGATGCCTGGGACTGTATGATCATTCGCTTGATCTTGGCCGGATTGGCTAGCTGAGGCATGGTGATTACGACTTCCTGCCATACATTAGGCGTAGGCTGGAATGACACGTAAGGGCTCTGTCCGGTTTCATTTTCTGAGAAGGTACAAACACCAATCGTTTTATTCGTAGTAGCGTAGATCCAGAAGCGAACAGTAGTCTGAGCCGTCGTGGTGAAAGGGCTGTTACGGATGATCGACCAGCCGCCCCAACCGCTGGTATAGTTAATAGCCAGCGACTTCTGCCCTACTTTAACCGTAGTGGCATTGGCATAGTCCGGGCTGATGGCCCATCCCCATTCCTGCCAGTTGGCGTGCAGTGACTCGTCATAGATAACCTCCCGTCCCGCAGGCTCAGCCGGTGGGCAAGCCAGGGTTGTCGCATTGGATGCCGTACTGGATGCCGATTTATTACCGGCGGCATCTTTGGCCAGTACCGTAAACGAATACGTTGTACCGCAGGCCAGATTGCTTACCGCCAGTGTAGTACCAGTTACATTACCATTCAGCAGCGTACCGTTCTGATATACTTCGTAAGCTGTAACGCCCACATTATCTGTAGAGGCCGTCCAGTTAAGGGTCAGACCATTACCTTGAATGTTGCTGGCGGTCAGTCCGGTAGGTACCGAAGGAGCCTGGCTATCGCCGCACGCCAGGGTGGTGACGGACAACGTACTGCTCTGAGCAGATTTATTACCGGCGGCGTCTTTGGCCAGTACCGTAAAGTTGTAAGCCGTGTTGCAGCTCAGCCCGGTCACGGGCAGTGAGGTACCTATAACATTACCGTTGATAAGAGTTCCGTTCTGGTATACTTCATAGGCCAATACCCCTACGTTATCCGTTGAGGCTGCCCAGCTAAGGGTCAGGCTCGTACCGGTAACGTTACTGGTAGAAAGGCTGGCAGGTACCGAAGGAGCCTGGTTATCTTCACAGGTCAATGTTTTTGCCGCCACCGCACTACTTTGAGCTGACTTGTTACCGGCCGCATCTTTGGCTACAATTGTAAAGCTATAGTCGGTATTGCAGCTTAGTCCGGTCACGTTAAGTGTAGTACCTGATACTTTGCTGTTGATCAGGGTACCATTCTGGTATACCTCATACCCTGCCACTCCGACGTTGTCCGAAGAGGCCGTCCAGTTAAGGGTCAGTCCTGTACCTGTAATGTTGCTGGCGGTCAAGCCGGCAGGTACCGAAGGAGCCTGTGAATCCGAGCAGTAGAGCGTATTTACATAAATGGTATTGCTGTTACCCGATACATTACCGGCTTCATCACGGGCCTTTACCGTAAAGTTATAGTTCGTCGTACAGTTTAGTCCCGTTACATCCAGCTGATTGGTAGTCACATTTCCATCCAGCAGTGTGGAGCCACGGTATACTTCGTACGCCTTAATGCCTATATTATCCGTAGAAGCTGTCCAGGTCAGGCGCATGCTGGTACCCGTCACGTTACTGGCCGCCAGGTTAGTCGGAGTACTGGGCGCCTGCGTATCGGGTGTAGAAGCACCTGCCACTAATCGAACATCGTCAATGATAAAGCTTTGAAGCTCACCCGAACCATCCATAAAGTTGATTCGCTGGATCTGAGGTACATCCCCCCACTCGCTCCACGGAATTCGGACCAGTGTCCAGGTATTAGGCTCGGCGCTGATTCTATAAGAAGAGGAAGACTCCCCTGTTTCAGTCTGGTTCACTGTTACACGTACCGGTTTTTCGGTACCATAGAACCAGAACTGAACCCCACCGGGATAATTACTCGTATTCAGAATCTCGCTGTTGCGCAGGCTCAGGGCACCCCAGGCAGCGGTCGTAGTTACCTTTAGCGAACGCTCACCAGACTTAACGGGTGTTGTATTAGCAAAATCCTGCGTACTGTTCCATGACCAGTTTGAAAAGGTGCTCTTCAGCGCATCTCCGTAGATGATGTAGTCGTTGGGGCTCGGAGCCGGTGTATTTACTGTTACAGCGTTGCTTGGATTGGAGCGGTTGGCTGAGAAGTCAGTGGCTTTGATCGTGAACTCATAGCTCGTGCCGGGAGACAGCGTCGTAAGGTTGTAGTACGTCTGCGGCGTTTCAGCCACTTTAGTACCATTCTGATAGATCTCGTAGGCGGTCACAGCCCGGTTGTCCACAGATCCGTTCCAGGTCAGCTTCACCGAATAGGGTGAGAGATCAGAGGCTACCAGATTGGTAGGGGTAGTAGGCGCTTCGGTATCGGTAGGATCCGAGGTAGGTGTCATCAGGCGGCTGAGCAGGCTGATATAGGGAGCCTGATTGTAAATAGCCACCTCCGTAAAAATCCAGGAGTTTTCCGGAAATCCGGCATTCCAGTCCTTGTAACGTTTCTGTAGGGGTTCGTTACGAATATCACCTTGTGTACCGTCGTACTGATCCATGTTATTAGGGCCACCGGTCAGGTAGCCTGGTGCCGGACCCCGGGGCGACGTCTTGGCGTTATCCCACTCGGTACCATCCGCAAACCAGGTATGGTAAATCTCGTTCTGCGAGTTTTCGGCGCCATAGTCGTACATATTCGATAGCATTACCTTACCCTGGGCGTTGACCCCGTGGAACCAGTGCAGGTACTGCTCTGCTACCTCGCGGTACAGCGCCTTGTTGGATCCATTGATGTTGAAATCCACAAAGTCCATGTTAGCGATACCGGCATTACCCCGTACCTGGCTGCTTCCCCAGTGGTATTGGGCATCGGCCATGTGTGCCCGGTACAGGTCAGTGCGCGCATTGTAGTCGTTGATTGATAGTACACCATTCTGCAGGCTCTTCATGCTGCGGATACGGGTAGCCACCGAGGGAGTAGCCGCCGGGTTGGCTGCGTAGCGTAGCAGGGCAATGTGCACGTGCATGAGATACGGCCCCCACCATTCGTTGGCGATAGGTTGTATCTGGGAGTAATACTGATCTACAAATGCTTTATACTCCGCCTTACCAGTGGCTTCAAACAGATAAATGGCCGCAACTACGGCCGACTGTTTCTGGATATCAGCGGGCTTATCAGAATCCCCCGATTTGATGTTGCCATCGTCACAGGCCGTTTCGAAGGTAGTGAAGTAGTTGGTCGTCACTTTGGCGCGAGCAAAAGCCTGTTCCGCGCGTTTGATCAGATCCTGTGCGTAAGGGTTCAGGGCCGGGATTGTTCGGAAAACCGCTCCCGACACAGCGAACATGGCCGCTCCCGAAAGGGTAGATGAAGTACATTCGGGCAGGTAGTAGCGGGGACGCCTATCGGCACTGGGCGGATTGGTTTCGTTGTAATTGTCAACCCCCACTTTCAGAAACAAACCTCCAGTACCCGTCGCATCCTGCATGCGCTTTATAAAATCAAGCTCCCATTTTACTTCGTCCAGTACATCCGGGATACCATTGCCTGATTCAGGAATGTTGAAGTTATCACCGAATACAGACGGGTTCAGCCGATAGGACTCCACCAGCAGGGACACGGGTTCTTCCGCGAAGGTTACATACTTATTCATATCTCCGGCATCCATCCAGCCGCCGTGCAGGTCGCGCGCGGTGCTCATATCACCTTTTGCATACCGGCTGGTGGCCTGCCGATCCTGGCCCGGACCTTCGTGGGTAGCGGCATCGGCCCATTTGGCATCCGTATAGGGTGGCTGCTTCGCGTAGTTGATCCGCTGGTAGAAGTAGGTGCGAACGGCGGCTTTCAGTACGTCGTTGTAAACATTGTCGCCAATTTCGAAGCGATACGAACCTACGTTGTTACCCACGTCAAAGATGTAGTACGAACCAGGGGCATTGACCATCGAAAAGTCAAACCACCAGCCCTGATCACCAGACGAGGCCTGTACCGTGCCATTCTTCCAGGCCTGAATAGTGCCGCTGTATACAACGGCATCGTCGGCCCAGCGGCGCACCTGGTACTGATTTTCGCCGGTACTGGCATTAAACTTTTGATTGGCATTGGAACCTACCTGTGGGTTGATGATGACTGCCACTTTGCGGGCATTCTGCAGGTATCCAAACTGATCGACCCGGATAGACTCGGTCGTGGTAGAGGGTGAAGCTAAACTCTGGAATGCCATGAGCATCCAGACAAACATCCATAAAAGTTTACGTTTCATACATGATAATTCCCGCGCCCCGAACGGGTGTTTAATTAAAAATCTTTGATGGCTAATGCGTCTGCTTTTTCGGGGATTAAAAGCAAACAAACATATAGAGCCAATCGCAGAGAAAAAGGTTGGTATACGTTCAACGGTAAAAAATAGCGGATGAGTTGTACAGAAAGGTGATTGAGCAGTATACCAGAGGAGCGGATTTTCTCCGTCAGGATTGTCTATTCACAGTAAATCAGGGTACTTCCGAATGCAACTGCCGGTTGATAGTTCAACCTTTGGACCTTCTACAGCAGCATCCAGGTGTGTCGTTTTTTTTACAAAAAATTTTAAATAGTTGTCTGATTAGCCTGTTTCAGCCTGCTTACAAGATGTACATCGGGAATTAAAGGCAGTTCTTGGCTACGCTGCGGTAGGGGCTATACGTCTTTTATAAATCAGTAATAGATAGAATTCTGTTCCCGTAGACATTAAGAGTGTGTTTGGAATTGAGACTACATGAGAGTCGTGCCAACTTTGTGGTCGCCAAACTACAAAGCTATGACCAAACAGTACAGAAAACTGACGGCACAGGCCACCCTACTTAAACGCAAGCGCAAACACGATCTACGGCAAATAGTGGACATCATTTTGTGGCTATTGCGGACGGGCCGCCCGCGCGGTGGCGTAATCTGCCGGAGGAGTGGCCCAACTGGCAGACTGTCTATTATTATTTTAATCACTGGAGGCAGGACGGAACCTTCCAGCGAATGAATATAGCCTTGAATCAACTTGATCGAAAGCGAGTGGAAAAAGAAGCGTATCCATCTGTTTTATGCATTAATTCTCAGAGCGTAAAGCTTCATCCGATGATTTGGAAACATCGAGGGATAGATGCTAATAAGCGCGTCAATGCGGAGCGGCCCGTGCCGACGCAAGCGGCAATTTGTAGTTGATACTCAAGGTCGACTCTGGATAGCAGGTGTCCACTCGGCAAGCCAAGCTGATGGTCCGGCTGCTGTTACGTTGATTGGCGATATGCTCTGGCAGGTGGGTGAGCGACTGGAAAAAGTCTATGGTGATCAATCGTACAATGGTGTTTTTGCCCAGGCATTAACCAACTGGTCGATTAGTTTTGAAAAGGCATCGCGCCCAGAATCAGCCCAAGGTTTTGTGCCTGTGGCCAAACGGTGGGTTGTGGAACGTAGCATTGCCTGGACAAATTACTTTCGTCGTATCGTCAAAGATTATGAGTACTCAGTATTATCTACGGTTAGTTGGCTATATCTGGCTAATATCCAACTAATGATTCAGCGAATATGACTCGAGTACCAAAGATAATTCCCAAACACGCTCTAAAGAAACTTGCTCCACACTTAAACAGAAACCGATACCAGCCGTAGATCAATACATACAAACAGGGGCTATTCGCAGATAGCCCCTGTTTGTTCAGTAAGACAAGAAGTACTAGTATATCATAAGCGATCCACTCCCAGCGCTTTCGGCGTAGTACAGCCTGAGCCGGATGATGTACTCACGTCCCTTAAGTAAGCGTGTATGTAGCCGGGAATTAAAATTGGTGCCACTATCATCGTCCCCAGCCAGGTAAAGCTCTTCACCGTTGCTCTTTTCAAAGAGTACCATGACGGTATCCATCGTACCAAAGGTCTCTATTTTATACCGTCTGGAAATAGTCGGTTTAAACACAAAGTTCCTTTGTTCTCCCGCCCCGATATTAAGTACTTCCGACTTTGCCAGCTTCAGCTCGATGTAGTCATTTTGGGTAAGCGGTGGATAAAACGTTTTGACAAACTCCTTGTCTTTAGCCGATAGTCCACCGGCAGGCCTAATACCATCTCTATACACAATCGGTTCTATGATGAGGCCGGGCCCAAAGGGATAGTGCATGACCGAGTTGGGATCGTGGGTAGAGCCTTCCACCTCCGCGACCAATAATTTCCGGATGATGTTGTGGTAGGTCGTCTCGCGGGACCAGTTGTTGGGTGGGGCAGCCAGTGCCGCATACACCGCCTCCTCATCCCAGACAATACCAGCAAAAGGATTCTGGTGTTCATGGGGAGCCCCTAGCGTATGCCCGATCTCGTGAAGTGCGGTATCCAGTTCATTGCTGATGTCCCAGCCAAAATTCATAGTACGTTCATTCGGCGAAGGAACCAGATCAATGACATCCCGCCCTACATACGACCACGAACCATCACCTCGTAGGAATCCTATCCGTATTTCGGCCTCATTCCGGTCGGTAGTTTCTTCAAACTCTAATCCAATACCCTGACTTTTCCAGATTTCAAAGGCCCTCCTTACTACATTCTGCTGAGCGTCTCCCCCTTTCCAGGTGGTAGGCGATCCATCGGCTGGCCCGTTGAAGAAGTAATACTTCAACTTTGTACCATTGACCCACTTCTTCCTTGACAAGACTATTAATCTGGCACGTACCCCGGAAATATCCAGTGGCAAAAGAGGTGGTGGTACGGTCACTAGTGTACAATAACGGGGCGTTTCCATGGTGTGATCTTAAGTATGCTGATGGATAGATGAGCTACCTCAAGGTACTAATTAAATAGATGAAGAGAAGTACCACTTACTAAAATATACGGGTAGTTACATTCAATTCTAACTCCACACCTTCCCTTAGTATCTCGTAGAGTTAGTAGTAACCTCTAATTTTTTTAAGAGACAGTTAAAAGATTTGCAATATTATACCAGTTGGTATACTTTTACATCAGATATCGCAAAGATCATGAGCAAGGCAGAACGTACACGGCAATTTATCATAGAGAAAACCGCACCCCTATTCAATACCAAAGGATATGCAGGTACCTCCATTGCGGATCTGACGGATGCGACCGGTCTTACCAAAGGGAGTATCTATGGTAACTTTGAAAATAAAGACGAGGTAGCACTGGCTGCTTTTGATTATAATCTAGCCCAGGTTGTCAAAATACTCAATGCTGAAATAGAAAAGCAGAGTACAGTCAAGGATAAGTTAATGGTATACGTACGGGTGTACGATAACTTCTTGAAATATCCTTTTCCACCAGGTGGTTGCCCTATTATGAACACAGCCATCGAAGCTGACGATACGCACCCGCTTCTGAAAAAAAAAGCCGCCGATGCCTTTTCCGCCTGGAAAATCAAGCTAACGAAACTGGTTAAAATGGGAATCGAAAATAAGGAGTTTCGGACGGAGGTGAACCCGGAGCAGGTAGCTTTAACCATTATAGCCATGATCGAGGGGGCGGTAATGATTACCAAGCTTACCGGTAAAACTAACTTCCGAAAGGCTATCCTGCAGTCGGCTGAAAAGCTGATAGAAGATCTAAAATAATTTTTATCTTATAATATACCAAATGGTATATTATGCTACATTTTATTCTTCCACTAATATAGAATACACAATGAAAACATCAGGAAATACAGTGCTGATTACGGGCGTGTATATTAGTATAGGCTTATGTAAATATTTGCAGTAGAAATAACGCCATTAAGAGTACCTGGAGCTAAAGTAGACTTTGGGTAGTTACCATGACCCGCTTATACAAACAGCAACAAATTCGATTTTAATTAAACAAACACCCTTAGTGAAAAGGGAAGTGTATGAAAAGAGTAGTAATCACGGGGTTAGGTGCCATTACCCCTTTAGGCAATACGGTAGACGAGTTCTGGCAGAATGTAATAGCCGGGAGGAGTAGCGCCGCTCCCCTCACCAAATTTGACACCAGCAAATTCAAAACCAGGTTTGGTTGCGAAGTGAAGGACTTTAGGGCGGAGGACTACCTGGAAAAGAAGGAGATAAAGAAGTACGACCTGTTTACCCAGTATGCCATTGCGGCCAGTGACCAGGCCATCCGGGATGCAGGATTAGACTTTGAGCAAATGGCAAAGGCCGAACGCTACGATGTAGGTGTCATATGGGGGACCGGAAACGGTGGTATAGGTACCTTCGAAGAGCAGTTACGGGAGTTTCATGCCGGCGATGGTACACCTCGTTTTAACCCATACTTTATACCCAGGATGATTGTGGATATTGCCGCCGGAGTTATTTCTATTCGACACGGATTGTATGGTCCTAACTACTGTACGGTGTCAGCCTGTGCCTCCTCCAATACAGCCATTATTAACGCTTTTGATACCATCCGGATGGGAAAAGCGACAATCATGGTGGCCGGTGGCAGCGAAGCAGCCATTACGGAGGCTTCGGTTGGTGGCTTCGGGGCAGCCCAGGCACTATCCAAACGGAACGAGGCACCGGAAAAAGCTTCCCGCCCCTTTGACCGGGACCGGGATGGTTTCGTCATGGGAGAAGGTGCAGGTGCCCTGATCCTGGAAGAGTGGGAACATGCCGTCAAGCGTGGCGCCCCTATCTATGCCGAAATGGTGGGCGGTGGAATGGCCGGGGATGCGTACCATCTGACGGGTACTTCACCCGATGGGTTAGGTGCTACACTAGGCATGAATAGGGCGCTCGCAGATGCTAATTTAAGCCCTGAATCCATTGACTATGTTAATGCGCATGCTACCTCAACGGGCATCGGAGATTTAAGTGAACTCAAAGGCATAAAAAATGTATTTCAGGAGCATCCTGTTGCCATAAGTGCTACTAAATCCATGACGGGACACCTGCTGGGGGCCGCCGGAGCCGTGGAAAGTATCATCAGCATACTGGCCGTAAAGCACGATATAATACCCGCAACAATCAATGTAGAGAATGTAGATCCGGAGATACCAGCCAGATTGAACCTGGTTCTGAATCAGTCCCTACATAAGCCATTGCAGTATGTACTTAATAATACATTTGGGTTTGGTGGGCATACGGCAACTTCCATCTTCAAGAAGTACTCCGAATAAAGCTTACTCTAAGGAATGTACCTGAGCAGAGAGTACGATGCAGCCTCTACCCTAATCGGTAGAGGCTGCATCATATCATGAAGTTCTGAGAGTCAGGACCCATTGATAGTTGGTAATGCAATTATAAACTACTTCTTTCAATGCATAGCGCTACTATTGTATAGGTGGCTTCATTTTTCAAAGGTACGGACCTACTATTCCTCATGGATTTTCTAAATTAGCAGCGGAGTCTACTTATCCGTATGCAAAAAGATAACATACCTTTGATCGAGCTGGCCAGTCTGTGTGATATAGGCCAGACGGAGGTATTAGTACACCGCTTTGGTGAGTACCTGCAGCTGCACCATAAAAATCTAAGACCGCCCCACCGACATAGCTTTTACCACCTTGTTTTCTTTACAGAGGGGGCAGGTTCCCACATCATTGATTTTGAAAATTTTATTGTCCACCCTTTTCAGGTCTACTTCATGATTCCGGGGCAGGTACACTCCTGGAACTTTCAGGATCAGGTGGATGGATACGTTGTTAATTTTACGGATGCATTCTTTCACTCCTTTCTGCATCGACCAGATTATCTGGAAACATTCTCTTTTTTCAGCGGTATAGCCAAGGAGGGCGTAGTCAATCTGACTGCGGAGGAAGGGGTGCAGATAAAAGTCAGCTTAGAGAAGGCGTTAGAACAGTATCTGGGCGAGCTGCCTTTGAAGTGGGATATGATCCGTGTTCTACTGCTTGAAGTATTCCTGCTGATTGACCAGAAAAAGACCCATTCGCTAACACAGTCTGTCCCCCACCACAACTTTATCTTGCTCAAAAACTACCAGAAGCTCATCGATAAAAACTACCTGACGTTACGCCGTCCTGGCGAATATGCTGACTTACTACATATTACCCCCAGCCACCTGAATGCTATTTGCCAGGAGCAGACGGGTATGTCAGCCGGGGAGTTGATTCGCCACAGAATACTACTGGAAGCCAAACGGATGCTGGTCAATCTGGACCTGAGCGTTACGCAGGTAGGGTACCTGCTCAATTTTAGTGATAACTCCTATTTTACCAAATTCTTCAAAAAGCAGGTGGGGCTTACACCGGAGGATTTCCGCCGGGCAAACAGCCGGTCCTGACCCATTTAAAATCTACAATTAGTACCACAAAACCATCAATGGCTACCCTGGTCAGGCAGGCTCCTGGATATACCTTTGCTTTATAGTTAACCATAACCAAGCATAGTCATGTCCTGGAAAGAATCAACCAGTTACAGTATAGTCAACCTTAAGTGCCCACGGTGTCACGAAGGAGATATGTTTCCCACCTCTATTCTAGCCAAGCCTTCGAAATTTAGTAAGATGAATGCAGCGTGTGCCTGCTGCGGACAGAACTTTGAGCCTGAACCCGGCTACTACTGGGGAGCTATGTATATAAGCTATGCCATCAATACAGCCCTGTTTGTTACCGTATGGGTTGCACTAGGATTCGTTGTTGAACAGGTTACTGTTACCATGATAGTCGTCAGCCTATTACTCATCACTGTCTTTTTTCTACCCTACATCTTCAGGCTATCACGTGCCGCATGGATTGCCATATTTATTCGGTACGAAGGCCCCTGCAACCTCATCCAGAAAAAGCAAAAGCTGGTTATTCAACCGCTACGATAGCTGCATTAAGTTTGTCACCTAACGGATAGGTATATACTTAAACGCTAAACAGCCTAGACAGTTGCTTGGTATTCCATAGTTTATGAACGTGGTCTATACCCTACTTTTAGGAAAGAAAAAATGAGGTTGCACCTGTTTAGGTGTATTTATTATTAAGCTTAGGGTACCTACCAATTCAGATATTGAATCTGGCTTTACCACATAGCCGGTCGAGCCCAGGTTCATGGTATCCTTTACATCCTTTTCGTTGGATGAAGTGGAAAAAACGATAACGGGCACTTTCTGAAGTCTTTCAATATTTTTGAGATGAGCCAGGCACTGCTTTCCATCCATACCAGGCATATTTAAATCGAGAAAGATAAAGTCAGGGGTAAAACCAGGATCATTACGTAGTTTTTCTACTGCTCCGGTACCACTGCTTAGGGTTACACAATTTAGGAATGGATTGAGCCTGATCATGGCTATTGTAAAAATCTCGTGCTCTTCGGTGTCATCATCAATAAGTAGGCAAGTACGATTCCTCATGCTTTTTCTTTTAATGTTTGGATATATATCAGCAAAAGTAACCGATATAAATAAATTACTAACTATTTTGTAGTAAATAGTTGTAAGCAATAAAGAAAAAGCCTGAGACAATAGTCACCTCAGCTTCAAAAGTTTATAGAAGAACCTGTTATTTTGATGTATATACGCAGATTAAATTAAAGAAGCATTTAAGTAAATAAAAAACGATAAAAATATTAATAGATATTTTTTAAAATACACTAGTTAGGTCCTATAAAAAAGGCAGCTAATATTTAATGTAAAAAGTAGAGCAGGGATTGGCCCCCCCTGCTCTACCCTACTACCTACTTTACTACTGGTTAGCAGTAGTAGTTGGTGTTGCTGGCATATTTGTACTGTCTCTCAACACCTGAGCTCCCTGCAAATGCATCTGCAGTGCCGGCAGTTTACCGGATGCCCAGTTCTTCAATTCCATATCTCCTCCCTGATTGGCTTCTGTCTGGAACAGATCAATGGTCTGCTGGTGAGAAGCAACCATCATTTTGGCGTACATCATATCAAATGCCTGACCTGTAATGGCATTCAAGCTGTCGTACTTCTGTCTTTTCTCGGTACTAAGAGTCGTTGGCAATGTGATATTTTTGGGACCGGCAATAGCTATCAACTCCTCGGTCGCCTTCGTATGATCCGTAATCATCATTTGACCATAAGTCTTCACATCCTGTCTGGCGCCTTTTGTCTGTGCCAGCTTACCTGCCTCTATTTCAAATAAATTAGCGTCTGTAGCCAGTACAGCAAAATTTCTATCCGCTTCTGGTACGGTAACAACTTCATCGTCATTATTATCACATGAAGCGGCAAATAGTAAACCCAAAAGTAAGAAAACACTTAGCTTTAATTTTTTCATAACCTGTTGATCATAAATACGTGAATGAAGGTTACATACTAAATAAGTATACCTAATTTACTCATTTTGAACCAGCCAGTTGAATAGTTAAAGTCTTACTCAAAATAGTAATATAAATATCATATAATAACTGAGTTGAGTATAAATTTTGAAGTTTGGAATGGCAAGAAAATAGTGATGGGAAAAGTAAAACTGTTGAATTCCTTCATCATAAATAGAAGGTACCCTAAGTGGCATACGTGTTTTTTTAACTGTTTTAACCAGCATTATTAAGACAGTTGCTGTAGCACCTCTTGTTTAAGTATGGTAGTTTATTTAAATATTCATAAGGAAGCTTTAAATAAGGACTTTATATAGAGGAGCAATTATGAAAATTAGTATTGTGAGATAGCTAAGCATATAAACAACAAAGCCCAACAAAAAGGTTGGGCTTTGTTGTAGTAACAAGTCAGACTCTTCCCTCCAATGATATTAAAGGCAGATACTATCTTTATTTAAATGTCTTTTGATTATTGCTATATCCGGTTTTGTTCTCGTACCAGTCGGTTCTGAGCTTGCCCCCACTCTGGGCCCAGTCAGCAAAGAATAGGTAAGCTGCTGTGATGGGTACCTGCTCCGCCGGATAGTTGAACTCTACGGGCAGTTCAATGGCCCACGGCAGATTCCCATCGGTTCGGTAGTAGCGGCCAATGCCGGGCTTGGAGGTATCTTTGAGTGTACCCAGCAGGCTGGTGCTGGCCTTGGCCGTCGGTGCAAAGTTAGCCAGGTGTACTTCTACCTCGCGCTTGCCATCTACGATGATGAATGGGTTGATCTTCTCCTGACTGGCTTTGGCCGCATCCAGCGGAGAAGCAAAACGTACCACTAGATCAAGCTGACCGGGTGTTCCTGCGGGATTGTCCTTCACGGTGTTGAACATAGACCCTCCTGAACGTTTGATTAGTGGCTCGGGCGATTCATAAGCTACAATGACCGCTTTGAGCTGACCCGCTTCAGTCTTGTTAGGCGCCAGCTGTACATAGCCCTTGGTATGACTGTAACCGGTTACACTAGCCACCTCGCTACTGCTGACCCCATCGAGCTGGAAACCAAAGCCATTTTCATAAGCGGCACCAATGGCGCGGATAACGATCTTGTTTTTCAGCTCCACCAGCTTGTTATCAGCATTGAAGACGCGCGTGATGCGTGAGTTGATGATCAGGTCATTGAAGTCGTAGTCACCCTGCGCCGGCCACAGGTCCTCAAAGCCGTAGGTTGCCCAGCCCGTAGCCGAAGGATAGTAGGTGTTGTAGGCGCGGGTGGGGTCAGTGGGATAATCATCCTGAGCGTCGGCAACCCCATCTTTATCAGTGTCAATGATAGTAGAGATAGGCGGGGTACCGAAGCCCTCGGGGTTGCAGGAGGTGGTAGGCAGATAAGTGCCGACGCAGCTGAAGTAGCTGCTGGCAATGCTCGAGTTGTTTTGCTCTATGCCGTTGCCATCGCAGTAGCTAATCGTACCATTCATCGAGGCACTACTGTTGATGGCTGTTCTTCCGCTCACCTTCATGACTGATTTGGTAGTACCCGATCCCGAAAGTACACCGTCATAGTACATGTCTTTGGTACTGTGCAGTGCACCATTGGCCAGTACAAGCTTGCCCGTACTGTTAAGCCGGGTTTCTACTCCGGCCGACACATACGCATTGTTGGTAAAGGTAGTTCCCGCGTTTACAATGAATTTTTTAGTAGCGATTAGTTTGCAGTTGTTGGTACTGGTGGATCCGCTGTTGGCCGTAAATTCTTCCACCGTAATTGCGTTATTGTTGGTCAGGATACGGCTGTTATTAAGTTTGGTAGCCGTGATCTCGCCGTTGTTCAGCAGGTAAGATGAGGTACTGTTGCTGTTCAGGTTAAGATCTCCCTTTACCTCCATTTTGCCGTAGTTTTCCATTCTGCCGCCTATGGCAAACGAGCTGTTGAAAGACAGGTTCTGAGAGTAGTTGTAAATCGTAGCTTCGGAGGCGTTGGTATTGATACTACCCACCGAAACCGTAGAGCCTTCCAGGAAGTATACTTTGCAGGAGTTGTTATTGAGGTTAATGTTGATGTTCGTAGCCGTGCCACATATGCGTACCGTACCCCCATTCATATTGATGGTACGGTTAAAAGTACCCGTAAGGCATATCTGCTCGCCACTATTTACGTTAAGATCGGACGTATAGTTATTATAGGTTTTGGTACAGCCGGTGGTACAATCCATGCCTGAGTTGGCCTGTAAACGCAGGGCTACCGTAGGAGTAGCCGTTCTGAAATCAGCCGAGATGTAGCTATCGGTTGATACCTTCCGGATCTCAGAGCTTCCATTCTGGTTTATTTTTTCGATATATAGCTCACCAAGTGAAGCAGGTATCTGAAACTGCATCTTCAGATCCTGACTAGATGAAGTAATCCCTGAACTAAGCAGTTGTCCTACCGTAGGCAGGTCATTATAGACATTTACACGGAAACGTTCATCCGTGGCTGACGAACCACCAACTTTGATATTCAGCTGAATGTCTTTGGTGGATTTAAAATTGAAAGTTTCACTAATCTTTAAGTTTTCAATTGCCCCCGTGTCGCCACTCTTAGTCGGGTCAAGATTTTCAGGTATACAGCCGTAGACCGAGAATAGTAAGGCTAGTATAGCCCCTTGTTTTAAAAGTAGTTTCATAGAATAACAGATACTGAGGTGTATGATATGATTATGTCAGAACTTCAGCAAATGTATAGCCACCCGAAACGCTGGATTGAAAATTTCGATTAATAGCTTTATAAACAGCCTGATTGGCAAAAAATATTCGAAAATAGGCGTTGTACACGTAGAAGGGAATGCAACAAAAAGCGGAAATAGATCATTAGCAAAAACTTCACCAACAAGACCTACTTCGCACGTAATAACTCTTTGCTTTTGGATTGTAGGAAACGATCTACTTAGGGGTTACCATGCCACCGTCGGTAGCTTTGGGGGCAGGCTCCTGTACGATCACAACGGCAGCCAGTACCAGCCCTATACCCAGATACTGCCCGATGCTTACTACTTCCCGGAACACCAGTACTCCAATCAGAGAGGCTACTACCGGCTCAATGGTGGCTACAATGGAGGCACGACTGGACTCAATGACCTGTAGTCCTTTAGTATAAAGCAAATAGGCTAGTGTAGTGGAAAATAAACAAAGACCGGCTATATATAACCAGGTTTCAGTCTGATGAAGTTGACGGACTACCTGTTGAATATCGCTAAATGGAGTGATAGCTACCGCGGCAAATACAAAGGTATAGAGGGTAACCGTCAGCGAATCGTACTTCTGCAACGCGTACTTCCCAAACACGCTGTACAGGGCATAGAAAAACCCAGAGCCAAGCCCCAATAGTATACCATACAACGACACCGGATGATCAGTAGCCGATCCACCTATACCTACTACCATTCCACAGCCTGCCAGCGTAGTCACCAGGGCGAGAACTTTACGGGTAGTAATGACTTCGTTAAAAAGAAAGCGGGAGAGAATCGTCACAAACGCGGGAGCCGTATAGAGCAGAATGGTAGCCACCGATATGGATGTTTCGCGGATGGCGCTGAACATACACCAGTTAAACAGTACGATGCTGATAATCCCCGTCCCAACAAAGTACTTACTATCGGAGAGCTTTATCTTTAGCAATCGCCAGTTTGTGAGAAGGGTATACAGCCCCAGAAAAGCAGCAGCAGATAGGGCCCGAACTGCCACTACCTGGTTGGTGGTAAACCCCAGATCATAGAGTTGTGAGACAAACAAGCCAATCATACCCCACAGGAAAGCGGCCGCTGCAATAAAAATATACGCTAGTTTCTTATTCATTTCCTTACTACCTACTCTACCTCAACTCTATTTGGGCCAGATATAGATCAGGTACTCCCTCTCCCACTACCCTCCTACCCTAGATCTTCTATTTGCATAGTTAGAAAAATAGCAGGTTTCATCCCACTTTCTATATGAATTAGCCTTTGCTACCAATGAGAATAACCAGCCCTATCAATCTCATAAGATGGGGAGGACCAGTTCACAGTTAAAGCTTAATTTTACTTAATAGTGCTGATGTTAGTCGGAATAGTAGCAGGCCAGTTATATACCATCAGCTCACTTACCCCTAATTTATACATACCTCCGCAGGGAGTACTCAAATTCGAGGATCTGGTAAAGGTTTATTGGGGTTCTTTTTGATAGTCCGCGTGCGTAAAATCACCTGCTTAAACAGGAATGGTAGTAAAACGCGGGGAGAGAATCGTGGTTGCATGTAACCTTATGTAGAAAATCCAGATGACTCGATATATGCGTGCCAGTCATGGCATTCAGAACCCGCTGCACATTGATCGGGACCGATGGGTCATTGAGCAGGGCTGGTACCACGATGGAAGAGTAAGAGACATGGGTAAAAAGGGAACAGGAAACGGGAGATAAAAGCACAAAATCCTCTCAGGCCGGTAATACATTAATGAGCCGCCAGTGGCCTTTCAGCACTGTAAATGTTATAGAGAAGCGTTGTATACATTTCAGGGATGTCCCACAGTAGTGGCTATCGACGCTTATACTCATTTAAAGCCTGCTGTTCATTTCTCCTATCTCATGTTCTACGGCATCAATCAGGGCTTTGAACTCATTATTCTGGGCTTCGAATGGCTTGGGATGTTCACCCATCACAAAACTCACAAGAAAGGCCTGAAAAGGAGCTTTTTCAAGGTTTGCTTCGAAGCTTTCATCCTTGCTGTACCGGGCAAAGAGACTATGCTGGGCCTTTTCGATCAGGCGCTCTTTGAGAGGGGATTTTTTTTCCAGCAAATTAGTGGCAATCGTGAACTGCCGGTCAAACTGAGCCTTGCGCAGTTGCTCTTTCTTCCATTCGAGTTCCTTTATTACTTCAACCCGAGCTTCGTGCTCGCTTTGTTTCCTACGGCCTTCAACTACTTTTAGCTCCTGCTTTTCATATGGGTTATTGAGATCGCGTATTGCTACCATAGCCTGCAGAAACCCCCCAATGTTGTGAATGGCATGTCCGGCTTTCAGGTGGCTGAATGTATAGGAAATCCCCCTCCTGATCTGCTCCTGCGGATAATCCCGGAACCATTTCTCGACCGTAGTACTACTTACGTGATCCTTTACCTGCTTATATACCGCCTCAAAATCTCCACTTATATCCAGGATCGGCTCTACCGGGCTATTATCTTCAATGGCTCCGATTTGCTTTTTCCGCTTGCCCTGGATATTAAAAAATCGTATACCTACTACCTTCTTTCTACCCGCACCGGGTCTCCGCTCGTACTGGGGTTCGTAGTCGAAGGTAATATCCGCTTTCGCATTGATTTCCTTGTAGGCAGGTTCCAGCACCCGCTGTTTGACGTGCTCCCAGGTCTTGAGCGTATCCTTTATTACCTTTTTTAGCCTTGAGTCATACTCCTTAGCTCCAATCATCTCCCTAAATTCATCAAAGTTCAGGGTCTTTGATCCAACGTATTCGTACAGTTTCAACAGTTCATACGTACGAATGACGTAGGTACTGTCGATCTGCATGGTAATCTCGGGATCATACTGCGTGTAACGCTGCTTTAACTGGAGAAGGTAGGGACTCAGTTCGTTATTAAACTTGAGGCTCAGGTACCCTCCTTCACTCGTATATCCCTTCAGATCATTGGGACGATCCACCATTGCCATCAGGGGGTAACTTTTCAGACGCGCTTCGCCATTTTCATCCGTGTAGGGGATATGTACTACCCTATTCAGCAAAAGCTCCTCGGCCTTACGGATTTCCTCATATAGTTTACCATTGGGCCTTTTATCATATTCAGACATAAAGTCCCTGATAAAGATATCAACCTGCTTGAATTCGGTATCATCCTTATGGATCTCTTTGACCATCTTTTCAAACAGCCGGATCTCCCAAAGAGTAAAGCGGTAACGAGCCTCCACGAGCTCATTACTCTTTTTGATGAGTGTAATCGATTTGTATTTCTTGGATCGCTTACTTTCCTCCGTTCCTTTAGCCATTTATCAACATATATGGGTAGTACGTATCCAAATGTAAAAAAAAGGAATGAGGAAAACGTGCTTTTATATGAGGAATTTGTGCTTTTACTGGGAGGTATGTGTGTTTATATGAAGAGGCATACGTGCGTTTATTGAGAGGAATATGTGTCTATATAGGGAGGTATACGTGCGTTTATCGAGTGGTATTTGTGCGTTTATCGGGTGGTATACGTGCGTTTATGACTTATATTATGCTGTAATTCAAATGGTTACGGACTTCTAAAGAATACAATATATTAAATTGTAAAAGAAAAAATAACAATACTAATTGTAGTTGCTTCTTTTTGATCATGTTTTCTTAGCAAACTAATAAACACATATACCTCTCCTTTTGATAGGAGTAGAGTACATAGGCCAAATCAAAGTGTAGGAGCTATGAAACTACCCGTATTATTTTCCGCCGCGCGCCGCACTAATTTTTTTAGCGTTTAAGGGTCAGTACGTTATGATTATAAAGTGAATTAAAACACATTTCCCTCACGTGAACAAAGGCGAAGTACCATCTTGAGTTTTGCCGTATGGAGAGTAAAAAAACACATTTTCCTCTTCTCTATATATAGATCTTCATGCTGTCACTGCCAGCGCTATCACTCAGCAAGTTACCAGCTACTGTTCATTTAGCTCATACCAGACTTACTCCACCTGGCCTGCTTAGGATCTCATTGAAAGAGTGGGTACTATTTGTATAAAAACACATATACCACACACAAAAATACGAGTAGAAACTCCTCCGGGGCGGTAAATATTTACTTCAAAGTACCGCGATACCTTCGGAATACAGGAAGAAAATAATACATTTGGCTCTATCAAGACTCATATCTCTATGAAGGTAATTTCTATAACCAACAACAAAGGAGGGACTGGTAAAACCACTACCAGCTATAATCTGGGGGCGGCCCTCGCTAATCGTAATCACAAAGTACTCTTAATTGATCTGGATGCCCAGTGTAATCTTACCATCGCCACGGGAACATCTACTACCGGTCGTCATATCGGGGAGCTCCTTTTAGGGGAGGCCAGTTTTGATGACGTTGTTGTCAAAAAAGACCTTTTCGATTTGCTACCGGCGCATCGGATGCTACTAAGTTTTGAATACCGTATCAACACGGAGCCGGATAGCGGCTTCTTTTTGGCAGAAAACCTTGAAGGGAAAGAGTATGATTTCGTCATTATTGACTGCCCGCCCAGTTTGGGATCATTGACTGTCAATGCACTCGTGGCCAGTGATTTCTTTGTGGTACCCATGCAGGGAGAAAACTTTGCGTACGTCGGGCTGGATGAAATACTGCAGCTCACTACTAAGATCAAGCGGAGGATGAATCCCAGAATTAAACTGGCTGGAATCCTGTTTAACCGTTTCGATATGCGGACTAAGTTTGGGCAGATGGTCTTGCAGAAGCTTACCCAAAACCCGATGGTGCGAGTGTTTGAAACCTCTATCCGGCAGGATGTATCGCTGATGGAAAGTACTGCCTTTGCCCAATCTATTTTTGAATATGCACCAGACTCACGGGGTGCTAGTGACTTCGGTAAATTATGTGATGAACTTCTAGAACTATATGGCGAAGAAAAAATTCAGCAGTGATCTTTTAAGGGATTTGCATGCTGAGGCAGTAGCTCCCATTCCTTCACTTGAAGAGGAAAACACTGAGCTAGCCGAACTGTCCTTGGATGAGCAGTCCCGCCTGGAAGAATGTGAAGAGGTGATCCATAAAGGATTAAAGACCTTTGTGGAAGTTGGTAGCGCCCTGTACGAGATCCGTGATAAGAAGCTGTATCGCAATCACTTTAAAACGTTTGAAAGCTACTGCCAGGAGCGGTGGCAGCTGAAGCGGCAACGTGCCTATGAATTGATGGGTGCCGCTGAGATAGTCAATCAGCTGTCAGAAAATTTGTCGGAAATTTCCGACAAAACTACCATTGCTCCTCCAGATAAGGAGTCCCATGCTGCGGCCTTATCCCGAATACCTGCAGTGTTGCGGTTCAGAGCCTGGCAGAAGATAGTTGAAGAGAGTGTGCAGCAGGCGCGCCCTGTGACGGTAAAGCTGATCAACGAGGTAACAGATACTCTGATAGATGAACAGGATACAGCAGAGCCACCTGCAAAGAGTCTGGACGAGAATGAAGAGCTACTTAAGCAGATGCGCAGCAAGGTAGCCAAGGCCAAACTGGATGATGTTCGTATAGAGATCAGCGGCAAATGGCTTATCAAAAATAAACTGGAAGATATCTGGAAACGGATCAGTCCGGATGCTACGGACGAAATCAGTGAAGATTACCGGGCGCTGATCACGCTAAACCAGGCCGAAAAAATAGGGATCATCAGAAAGCTGAAATAGGGCAGGTGAGTTGTGGTGGAGTTGATTCATTAGCCACTAGTAGATTAATTTGTACATAATTTGTACATATAGGTTATGGCAGATAAATAATAAAAACACATTTACCTCACGGTTAAAAAACGGGGTGAAGCTATATAAATACAGCTTTTAACCTTTCGAACTTGTAATAAGTACTAGACAGAGCTGCCAGCATCCTGGCAGCTCTTATTCGTTACCAAGGTGCACAACCATTGAAGGAACATTCATATACATCTCTATCTGGTATATGATATACCTTGTAGGTCCAAATCATTGATCAAAGAAAGAGAAACGGGTGTGGCAGTAAGTTCTACCGAAGGCTCTTCTGTATGGAATTTATTAGGTTAGTTTCTGGCGCTATAAGTCTTCAGGAATTTCATGAGGTATATGTGTTTTTTTAAAGAAAGGGGCTAGAATATGGTTACTAGGGCTTGTATTATCTCACTGGAAGTGCAGGCGGACCTGGTAGTAGTAGATGATGGATTTGGGAAGTACGATTTTAGGGTTTAAAAATGATCATTTTCTGCCTTACCCTAGATTACACGGTATCTAAACATAACTTTTTTCGTTCTGCTATATAAAAAAAGTGAAGGAGCTATATTTTTTGGCATTACTATTGCTATAATACAGAGAGAAAGATTTGAATTTCTAATAAATAATGGTGTGGATATAGTTCGGGAGTCAAAGGCCACTAGCCTTTGACTCCTTTGTTTTGGGACAGGGTAGAAGGTGGCTTATCAAAATGAACTCAACTTGTACAATAGATACCTACTTATAAAAAGGAGGCAGAGGGTTGAGAGTTAAGTTCTGACGCTGGTGCCAGTATGGATAAATGGTAGGTACGTCACTTGCTAGATCCAGGCGCTTCACCTGCTCGGTAGTCACATTCCAGCCGACAGAGTCTAAGTTCTGCCTGAGTTGCTCCTCATTACGGGCACCAATGATAACGCTGGAAACAGTCGGTCGCTGCAGCAGCCAGTTAATGGCAATCTGAGCTACAGTGTTACCGGTTTCGGCTGCAATCTCATCAAGGGTATCCAGTATAGTATAAAAGACCTCTTCATTCACTACGGCTTGCGGAACCGGACTTCCGCCCTGCGCAACGCGGCTGTCGGGAGGGAAGGGCTGGTTACGGCGATACTTACCACCCAGTCTTCCGGCAGCCAACGGAGACCAGATAATACCGCCTACCTTCTGGTCCAGTCCTAAGGGCATAAGCTCCCACTCATATTCACGGTTGGTTAGGGAATAGTATACCTGGTGAGCAACGTACCGTTTCCAGCCGTACTTCTCAGACAAAGCCAACGATTTCATCAGATGCCAACCCGAGAAGTTGGACGCTGCCAGGTACCGGACCTTACCGCTTTGTACCAGATCATCCAGCGTTCGCAGGGTTTCTTCAACGGGAGTGCCCCCATCAAATCCATGCATATGGTATACATCGATATAGTCCGTGTTCAACCGCTTGAGGCTGCCTTCCACCTGCCGCATCAGGTGAAAACGCGATGAACCCTGGTTGTTAGGACCTGGTCCGAAGGGAAAAGTAGCTTTAGTTGAGATGATGGCCTGTGATCGTAGTCCTGTAAGTGCTTTTCCAAGAATCTCTTCCGATAAACCGTTCGAATACACATCAGCGGTATCGAAGAAATTAACTCCGGCCTCCATGCAAACGTTGATCATCCGGGTGGCCTCTTCGACCTGTGTGCTCCCCCAGGCCTTAAAGAAGTCATTCCCTCCGCCAAAGGTGGCGGTTCCAAAGCAGAGTACCGGTACCTGTAAGCCGGAAGCTCCTAGTTGTCTGTATTCCATGGTAGTGATTAAAGTGAGTACTACCTGGAAAAACAGAAATCGTAATCTGAGGTTCAGAAATGCAGTAAAATAGAGTGCTTAAAAGGATAGCAGGCAGGTATAGCAAGCTAAGCCGAAACAGGAAGTAGCGGGGACAAGTAAAAGCTACTACTTGCTGCCGAATGGAAAGCGGCGGAATGTGACAGAGCTCATCGCGTCTTTATCGTAGACGGCAAGGCAGTAGGGTTTGAACTCTGCTGCGATGTTCTCCACCCCCGGTAGTACCTGGTCAGGTACCGGTGTTCCCTCCCGAAAGAAATACACCTTGGTGGACCCGTACTTGGTATGAGGCATGAAGTTTCCATACTGTTCCATCTCTGACCAAAGCGTATCAGAAGTGGTAACTGCATACACACGTACGATCGGGCCTGTGTTGTTTTCATTCCGATAAACGGCCACCTCCTTAAAGTTTCCGGTAAGATCCTGCACACCGGGCTGCGATATGGCATTGGAGACTATCCAAATCAGTAAAAGTACTACTCCTGTTCCAATCAGGTATTTGGGTTTTATTTTATTCATAGAGACAATATAGTTAGTAACAAAGGTAACGCAGAAATTTTGCAATAGAATTCCAGTCCGGCCCATCAGCGGGAATATATATAGTAGCTATTGATGAGAAGTATTATTCAGTAGTACCGGTGGGAGTAGCTAAACCATTCTCTAAGTCGTTAGCACTAGTCTGACATATCATTCACCTCTTCTGTCAGGTTAGCTTCTTATATTCCACAAGTACGGATTGCACGATACTTATTTGCCTTTGAAATATTCAAATATATTTCATTTGTAAGAGCAGCTTTTGATAAAGCAAATATAGAATATAACTATTTGGCTATTCTTAGTATTTTAAGAAGAGTGATGGTGTAGTATTTATAGAAGTTTTAGATATCCCTTATTCTTTACCAAATCAGCCTAAACGAAAGCTTATTTAAGGTTGTTCGTCAATTAAATTATGGAGACATAGGTACGGAAGCAATAGTAAAAAGGGATCCATTTGTATTATTATTCTAATAGATGCTATACCATATACCATTACTTTTTTATTGGGTAAGGACATTGTAATTAAAGATAAATCTAATTGTATATAAATAAGAACGGTACAATCAGGTAAGGAGTTGAGTTGGCGAACTACCTACCAGGCTTAAGTACTTTTCCTGCTGTAAACAAGCAGGAAGTTTAAAGTTATGAATATGAAAAAGAGATTGTTACCACTCACCTTAGGAGGATTGGGAATCGGTACTACCGAATTTGTAATCATGGGGCTACTACCGGATATCGCTAAGGAGTTTTCGGTGTCTATTCCCCAGGCAGGACTTATTATTTCGGCCTATGCCCTTGGGGTAGTCATTGGGGCCCCTTTACTGGTAGCTGTAAGTAGTCGTATGGCGCCCAAGAAGATCCTGATCCTGTTGATGCTCCTATTTACAGTTTTCAATGTGATATCCGCTTTTGCTCCTTCCTATTGGACCTTGTTTGTAGCACGGCTATTCTCCGGATTACCACACGGAGCCTTCTTTGGAGTGGGTTCGGTGGTAGCCAGCAAATTGGCCGATAAAGGCAAAAAAGCGCAGGCTATTTCTCTGATGTTTGCTGGGTTGACCATTGCCAATCTGCTGACAGTTCCCCTGGGCACCTACATAGGTCATAACTTCTCCTGGCGCTATACATTTGGTGGTATAGGGGTCATTGGACTTATCACGACCCTGGCTATTTATATGCAGCTTCCGTCTGTACCGGCCTCTAATTCGGGAAGTTTGAAATCAGAACTGCGATTATTCAGCCGTATTGAGCCCTGGCTGATTATTCTCATTACAACTATTGGTACCGGAGGGCTGTTCTGCTGGATTAGCTACATTGCTCCGCTCATGACAGAGGTATCTCATTTTTCGGCTTCGATGGTACCTTATATCCTAATTATAGCCGGACTGGGTATGGTCCTAGGAAATATGGTAGGAGGGAAGCTGGCCGATCGGTTAAAGCCCCTTACAGCCACCATTGTACTGCTAACGGCCATGGCGACAACCCTACTGCTCATTTACCTGTTTTCATGGAATCAGGTAGCTTCGCTAATTCTGACCTTTATGGCCGGGTGTTGTTCACTGGCTCTGGCCGCGCCCATCCAGATACTTATGATTCAGACTTCTAAGGATGCCGAAATGCTGGGAGCCTCGGTAACCCAGGCTGCCTTCAATATGGGCAATGCCCTGGCTGCCTTTTTGGGTGGACTTCCCATTGCAGCCGGGTATGGATATACCTCTCCTCAGCTTGTGGGTATGGCAATGGCACTTACAGGTATCTTCTTTGCCTGGTTGCTGGTGAAAAGGACCAAAGTACTGCCCGCTGATAAGGTACCGGTACAGGTTCTGGAAGAAGTATATTAGTGCTACACCTGTACCAGGTGCTACGTTGAAGTCCCCAAGGCTATTCTGCTTTGGGGATTTTTGTTGGTAATGCGAGTGCAGTTAGGTAGGCTGTCTGAATTTTTAGGGGTTGAGGTAGGACCAAGTGCCGGGCTTTTAGTTACTGGAGTATCCTTACTGAGTAGGAGGGAAGAGAGTAATAATAAATCCAACCATTAAAAGCAGAGAAATCATGAGCTCAAACGCAGAGAATACACAGCAGGACCCGAAGGATAAGTACCCCAAGCCTGAATTTCCGGAACAGGAACAGTCTGTACCCGGTACTGAAGCAGAGCTACAACCCAAAGCCGATCATGGAGAGAGCTCCTACCGGGGGAGTGGCAAGCTAACAGGACGTAAAGCCGTTATCACCGGAGGCGATTCGGGCATAGGCCGGGCGGTGGCCATCGCTTTTGCCCGCGAAGGAGCTGACGTACTGATCTCTTACCTCAGTGAGCATGAAGACGCTAAGGAGACGGCACGCTATATAAAGGAAGCCGGAAGAAAAGCCGTACTGGTGCCGGGGGATATAAGCGAAGAAGCGCACTGCAAAAACATTATCCAGCGAGCCGTAGACGAATTTGGCCAGATTGATATACTGGTCAACAATGCTGCTTTTCAGATGGCCAGAGAGTCCCTTGAGGAAGTTTCAAGTGAGGAGTGGGATTATACATTCCGGACCAATATCTACGCCATGTTTCACCTGTGTAAGGCGGCCAAGCCACATATGCATCCCGGAAGTACGGTGATCAACACTACCTCTGTCAATGCTTACCGACCCAAACCTATACTGGTACCCTATGCCGCTACGAAGGGAGCTATTCAGAACTTTACCGCCAGCCTCGGCCAGTTATGGGCAGAAGATGGTATACGGGTGAATTGCGTAGCACCAGGTCCTATATGGACCCCCCTGATTCCGTCTACCATGCCTGAAGAGGAAGTCAAGACCTTTGGGCAGAATACCCCGTTGAAGCGGGCCGGGCAACCCGCCGAGCTGGCACCCATCTATGTGCTGCTGGCTTCAGAGGATTCCAGCTATATGACCGCTTCTACCGTACAGGTAACGGGAGGTACGCCTACCATCTGATGGTAATCTAGCAAGGCCTCATTACGAATAGGAATGACAAGACCTGATCGTACCACACCATCAGGTCTTGTCAATTTATAGCTTACTTTGATAGTATCTCTATTGCTTTTTCCAGCGCTTTGTCTTTTCCTGCCTCTATTTCTTCCTTACTGTTATGTACAAGTAGGGTAGGGGCCAGACCAATGCCTTCGTAACTTTTACCTTCCGCATCGCGCACATCGGCGATGGGTACCCGGTACAGCCACCCGTTGGGGAGTTCTCTCTTGATAGCATCGGAGAAGGCACCGCCGGTACTGTCACCCACCATCATAGCATGAGGTACCTGTTTCATCCCAAGAACAAAGGTTTCGCCGGAGCTGTACGTTTGACGACGGGTAAGTACTACGACGGGTTTGGTAAACTGGAAGCTCCCCGCGGGTTCGGTGTAGAACTTGATCTCCGAAGCAAAGTCATTATGGTTAGGACCGTTGCGTAAGCGACTGGTAAAGGAAAGGTGCCTGGTGGTAGCAAAACGGTTAACGATATACTGGGCCACCCGGTCTTCACCCCCACCATTGTTCCGCAATTCAATAACCATCCCTTTGGCTCCCTTCAGCTCTCCCAGCACGATATCCATGGCTTCGGGGTAGTAGTTAAAGTCATTGGAAAAGCTCAACAAAGAAAGGTACCCGATGTTGCCGGGTAACCAGCCGTACTCTATATCATTGCCGTACTTTTTCTTTTCCAGCAGGTACTTGTCTACCACCTTCGTGCTGAAGTCTTCAAATTTCTGACGACCCAGTATACCGCCATTGTAGTAGGGCAGACCTGTATTCAGGGTAGGGCGTATGTAGATATGGTTGTCATTGAGGTGGTCAAGCATTTCGCCCATCACCGTAAGCAATTCGCGGTCAGTTGTACCGGAGTTTATTTTGGGGCGGTACTGCTTGTAAAGGGAGTTCCAGTCTACTTTCTTCACTTCGAACTGGCCGTATAGTCGATCATATTCCTGCCAGAGGGCATCAAAGTTGTTTTCGGGTGTATTGCTAACCTGCGGATCAATGAATGACTTTTCACAGGCACCAAGAACAAAAATTCCAAAGATGATAAGACAATTTTTAAGTACTGTTTTCATGGCTATAAAGGATTAAAAATTAAAGGCTGTGTGAACGGATACACTCTGATAAATGCTTTGAACGGGACGAGGAGACGGATAGCGCATCCACCGGATGCCGTAGTCAACACCCGCACTCATGCGTTGGCTGAGCATAAACTGGTAGTGGGCATTTGCCTGGAGCATGCGCAGCCGATGAGGAGCCGTAAACCGGGTACCCTGTTTGAAAAAAGCAATAAAATTGGATTCGTCCGCTGACTTGGGGAAGTTGGCGTGGATATGGCGCGAAACGGCAGCCAGTACAGGGGTACTCACACCGGCCGTCAGATGGTGACGGTTGTGCGTATACTCCGTCTGAAACTGGGCTTGCAGGGCGGCTACATTGGTAGCCCAGTAAAAGTTGGCCACCTTGTCGGCTATCTGAAGACTATTTTGCAGTTTACCACCCAGGAAAAATTTGACTTTGCGGGACCGACTACCGAGCTGCCGAATATAGGATACGTCAACATCGGCCGCGTAAAAGCTTGAATGTACTTTATACTGGTAAAAGTCATCGCCATAGGCACGTTCTCCAAACCGCTCAGGAAGGGTAGTACCAATGGCAGGGGAGATGGCTACGCTAAATCGTGCCCGCTTACTCATGTGTAAAAAGTCCAGGGTTACCTGAGTCGCTCTGGTGTGGTAAAGAAGCGGCGAGGCCTGCTGATCCAGCATCCTGCCGGAGAGTGATCCAACTCTTACTTTGAGTGAGTTGGGATGTTCCTGAGCTGCCAGGCGGTACGAGCCGGCCAGGCACAGGATGGATAAGATTACTTTTTTCATGGCTTTTGAATTGATTAAAATGGACTACTTTACTTTTTTAAATTGAAGGTCGGTAACGGCATTCCGGCTAAACATAAAACCGGTAGGAGAGCCTGACGCGTCTGTCTTAAATTCGAAACAATTATTCCCCATCAGGTCGGCGGCAAAGCGATTGGTATCGAGTGGGAGCAGGGGAATGTGGATCAACCCGTAGATACTCATCACCAGCTTTCCTTTTCGGACCTTCAGCCGGTAGTGCTTATCTAATTCAGGACAGTAGTACTTCCCGGCGAATGCTTTCAATTCATCAGCCTGATAGCTCCGAGGCTGTACCTTTTTGAGTAGTAGCTGTTGATCCCTTTCGTACACGATCAGGCTACTGACCTGACCTGACTCCGATCTGCAAAACTGCAGCTCATCTACTTTCAGGCCTCTATTCTGATAGCAGTCGGTTCCTGATGGTACCAGTGGTACCTTGTAACCCTGATATGAAGCAGCGGCATAGAGCTGGCCGTCTTTCTCCTCGACAAAACGGATATCGGATTTATTACTGGGGTGCAGGTAAATACCCGTCAGATCGGCTGCCGGGGCAGGTGATACTCCGGATTCAGCGGCTGTTGCTATCTCTGTATCCCCCTTTATCATCCATTCACCTACCAGAAGCAGTTTCTGCGTAAGACTCCACATATTACCTGAGTTAGAAAGGCAGATCAGCGTGAGCCGGTGCTCCGGAAAGCGAACCATTTCGGCTTTATAGCCCGGGTCAGCTCCGCTATGGCTTACGGTTAGGACACCCTCCTGATTAACTACCTCAAGGCCATAGGCGTAGGAGGTATAGGCCCCATTATTCAAAGTCCCGGGCTTCATAACCTGCTCGATGAGGGCCTGACTACCCATTCCCAACCGGTTCCGGTAGAAGTTGGCATCCCACTGGATCAGATCATCAACCGTGGTGACGAGGCCGGTCGAGCCGTAGGTATTTCCTTTAAAGTGCTTTTGTCTGTATGTTTGACGCCCCTTTTTATACCTGCTCTCGTACCCTCTGGCCAGATTGGGAGTCTTGCTATTTATTTGGCTGATGATCCTGGAATGAGTCATTCCCAGTGGTTGTAAGATGTGGGAAGCTACGTATTCATCAAAAGGCATCCCGCTCACGCGGGTCACGATCTCGGCCAGCAGAACATACCCTCCGTTGTTATACTCATAGCACTCGCCGGGCTTAAAGTTGAGAGCCGTCTGCCTTTTCAGCATCCGGATCACGTTCTCGCTGGTGTAGTGTTTTTCGCCCCTGAAGGTTAGACCTACCAGGGTGAAGCCATCGCGAAGGCCACTGGTATGATGAATCAGGTGTTTGATGCGTACAGTATCGCCCAGGTAGGGTAGTTCGGGCAGATAGGTTCGAATGTCATCTTCTACCGAAAGGGTACCGTTCTCAGCCAACAACGCAATGCTCATCGCCGTAAACTGCTTGGTCATGGAGGCAACCCAGAAAGCATGCTGGGGCGTTAGCTTTACCCGGCCTCTTACATGGGCCATACCTTAGGCTTGTTTGAATACGGTCTGACCGTCCTTGACGATAGCCAGGACGGCACCGGGTGACTGGGTAGTATTCCTGTCTTTAAAGAGGGAGTCAATGCGGGCGGTTGGTACTCCCGCCAGGGATTGTGCTCGTATAGCCCCCGTGGCTATACTGCTAAGCAGCAGGCTTACGATTAAGATGACTTGTTTCATGGCTCATTTGTAACTAAGCACAAAACAAAGTCAAAAAGTGGCTTTATGTATTTTAAAAGGCCTTTTTGATACTGAACCGTACAAAAAAAAGCGACGAAATGCAGGCTAACGCTTCATCCACTGACGAAATGCAGGAGCTTTTTGCCGGCTGATGGTAATGGTTTCCGGTAGTTTAGGATTGGGAGTAAGCGTAACAGTGAGCTTGCCGTACTCATCGGTAACAACGCTCTGGAAGCAGTGGGGCGTTACGATAAACTGCCGGTTGGCCCGGAAGAACTGTGGCTCCGGGAGCTGTTCCTGCAGCCGGTCCAGGGACTGGTCGAGCAGGTAGACCTTTTGGTTCATATCGAGCAGGTACGTTTCCTTATCTTCTGAGTAGAGGCAAAGAATAGAAGATAGGGGGATCAGCACCTCCTTTTTACCGGTCCGTACCGTTACGTGTTCCATTGGTGGAGCTGCCGGCGCTGCTTTAAGCAGATCTGCTATGGCTCTTTTTTCGGCTTCGCTTTTTGTGTGGGAATCGTAGAAGTAGAGGCACACGTAGATGGCATTTCCGAACAGAATAAACAGGAAGGCAATGACCAGGTCCAGGGAGAAGAAATGCTCCATCTGATAGGGCCGTATGAACGCATATTCAGCATAGACTAACGCGGTCAAGGCCGATAAGCTGACCCCATTGGTGGCTACCAGCTGGATGAGCAGTCGTACGATGAAATTCTTCTGCCAGGGGTAGCGCTTGTCCAGCCAGATAATGCACCCGCGCATCAACCGCCATATCAGGAATATCTTGAGGCAGTCGCTGATATACTCATAGGCAATGATCCACTCAAACTGCTGGTAGTTGTAGGTCAGATAGTGAGCAAAAGCCGCAATTATGGGTATTCCAATCACCTGAATCCACTTGTCGTGGTAGGTGGGGAGGGTAGGGCTAGTCGTATTGATTGAAGCATCCTGTTGCATGCTACAAAGGTAAACTTTTGTTACTTATTGTACTTCATAAAGGCTTGATACATATATCTGGCTAATGACGTAAACAGTGTAATCCTTTAGTATAAGGCGAGAGCCGCCCGCTAAAGGTGCAGGCGGCTCTCGCCTTATACTAAATCTAATATTGCTATACCTTCAGAAACAGCTTATTACGGTACAGAATAAGCATAAATATCCATTGCACCATGATAAAGGCCACGACACCACCGACCAGCTGTACCGACTCAGGGAACTGGCTTAGTAATCCACCAAACAGGGCGTTGGCGGTGTAGGTGAAGTCAAAGAACTTCTTGGATAGGTAGATAACGATTGAATTCATTCCGATCACCAGAAAGAAAAAGGTCCATTGGCGATAGCCCTGTACATCGATGATCCAGTAAAACAGAGCAAGCAACAGGGAGCTTAGCCCGGCTGTCAGCAGCACAAAAGAGCTGGTCCAGATATTCTTATTGATTGGGAATACGGGGTTCCACGCCAGTGCCAGCACCAATCCCGCAATTCCAAAAAGTACCATAGTCAGTATCTTTCGAATAGGGGAGAAGGCCTGATCACTGGTTCGCAGAAGCTGGCCGGCCAGTATCCCGAAAAGACCCGTGGCTACGGCCGGAATGGTAGAAATTAACCCCTCCGGATCGTGTATAGTCAGGTGTAGTCTTCCCGGTAGTACCAGGCGATCAACGTAGCTGGCGGGATTACACTCCATAGTTAGTAATCCGGCGCCACAGCCAGGTACCGGGAACAACGCCACAAACGCCCAGTAGCCAAGCAGTAGTAAGCCCAGCCAAAGGTACAGGAGTCGCCTGGGGCTATATATATAGATGATCTGCGCAAACATACCCGCCAGACCAATACGCCCCAGCACACTCGGAAATCGCATATCTGCCAGTTCTGTGTGCAGAATACCATTATTATAAATAATACCCAGCAGGACCAGGATCAATCCACGCTGAATGGCCTTTCGGGTTAGCTGAGACCTGGAGGTACCTTTATCCAGTCGGCTGCCCACGGAGAAAGGGGTGGATACCCCCGCCATAAAGATAAAGAGCGGGAATATCAGGTCATAGGCATGAAACCCATTCCAGTCCGGGTGATGGAGTTGGGCCTCCATAGTCTGCAGCCAACCCAGCCCCGTTGCCGCCGCCAGCGCATGTACCAGCTTGCTACCGCCCGTAATCCAGAACATGTCAAACCCCCGTAGCGTATCCAGCGACTGCAAACGCCGGTAGGGGACATTGGGGGTATTGACCTGATTGGTAGTAGGTTTAGGAATAGTAATCATTTATACATAGAAATAAGATTTACAAAAGGTGGTTGGCTACAGGTACTGCGGCCGGTAATTATAGGAACTAGTTTTTCTTTAAAACCAATACCTGGATGTACCATCATACTGGGACCAATAGGGAACAGTTAACTATATTCTGACTTTTATGCGTACAAGTTAGTAAATATTTAAATTAGTAGATATTCGTAAAATATAATGCTGGAGAATCACTAAACGGCAAAATATCTTAATCATTTTATCCATTTGTAATGAACGTGTTTGCCTTTTTATAGAAGGGTGTAGTAGTTGAACAGTAATCTTTGTAACTTCAAGTAAAAATAAAAGTACTTAATGCCGAGTAAATAGTATAGTTGGCATCATCTTTGTAGTTTGTATCATACCTGTTTGTATGATACAAATCATAAATAGTGTGTATAGTGTCATGAAGTCAGAGGGTCTTGCTCTCTGACTTCATTGTTTATGTACTATACCTTTCCCCACTTTCTACCCCCACCTTTTATAGCCAAAGCTGCATGAAAAATGAACACATGGAAACTTTTTTGATTAAATAGATGTATAAACATTAAATGTTATTACATTTGTTTATTCAATTTAATAATCATCATAACACAGTTACAATCATGGCAACAAGTAAATGGATTCTGGACCCTACCCACAGCGAAGTACAGTTCAAGGTAAAGCACCTGATGATTGCAACTGTAACCGGATACTTTAAGGATTTTAATGTAGTTGCAGAAACTGCGGATGAACAATTTGGATCCGTAGAGAAAGTCTTATTTACCGCCGATGTTAACTCTGTCAATACCAACAACGACCAGCGTGATACGCATCTCAAGTCGGCTGACTTCTTTGATGCCCAAAACCACGGCGAAGTCCGTTTTGTAGGTACTGGCTATACCAATGTACATGGTGATGAGTATGAGTTGCAGGGGGAGCTGACCATCCGGGGTATTACAAAACCTGTAACCGTAAAAGTAGAGTTTGGTGGTATAGTGGTTGATCCGTATGGTCAGACCAAAGCCGGATTTACTATTAATGGTAAAATCAGCCGTAAAGAATTTGGATTGACCTGGAATGCGGTAACCGAAGCGGGTAGTGTAGTTGTGAGTGATGAAATCAAGCTACTGGCCGAAATTCAGTTGGTAAAACAAAACTAAAAACCTCGAGAGGTATAATTATGGAAAATCAAATCCTGGGCCTGCACCATATTACGGCGATCGCCGGCATGGCCAAAACCAACGTAGATTTTTACACAAAAGTCCTGGGGCTTCGCCTGCTCAAAAAGACGGTTAATTTTGATGATCCGGGTACCTACCATTTTTACTATGGCGATGAGAAGGGGAGTGCCGGTACCATCCTTACCTTCTTCCCCTACGAAGGAGCCGGAAGAGGGAGTGCCGGTACCGGAATGGCGACGAATATCGCCTACTCGGTACCCGAAGGAAGCTTTGACTTCTGGATCAATCGTTTTGAGGAGTATAATATTATCTATAACAAGCCGTCCCAAAAATTCGGTGAGCCTTACCTGACCTTCCTGGATCCGGATGGTTTGAAACTGGAACTGGTTGTACCTAAAAATGAGGACAGCAGAACGCCCTGGGTGACTAACGAAGTAAAGGCCGAGGTAGCCACGAAAGGCTTTCATGGCGTCACTCTGACATTAAAGGATATACAACCGACGGCAGCCGTTCTAACGGATATATTCGGCTACAAATTCCTGGAGAAAAGCGGGAACCGCTACCGGTATATCACGGATGCCGTGGAGTCGGCCGCTATCATTGACCTGGTGGAGCTGCCCAACGAACCCAGTGGGGTTGGTGGGGCAGGTACCAACCACCATATTGCTTTCCGGGTGCCGAACGAGGATGTACTGATGCGCTTCCGCGAAAAGGTATCACGGAGCGGGCTTACCATTACCGAAAAAATAGACCGTAACTATTTCTACTCCCTGTATTTCAGGGAGCCGGGTGGAGTCCTGTTTGAGATAGCTACCGATAATCCGGGCTTTGGTATCGATGAGCCCTGGGATCAGTTGGGTTCAAGCCTGCTGCTGCCACCGCAGTACGAGCAACACCGCAAAGAGATCGAACGCATACTACCTAAGGTAGACTAAAAATAGGGGAGGGGAGACAACTGTTGTCTCCCCTCTTTTTATGTTGCATGTTTCTGCCTATAAGAGAAATAAGGGTCCAATGATGAGTGATGGCTTATTGAGTAATAAGCTCCAACTAGTTATTAAAAAGTCCCTCCTTGCGAATGCTCAGCATAAGGCCGGTGGAATTTTTATAAAGATTTCCTATATCTGTTGCCACGGTTCCTGTAAGAATTGTATTCCCCCCGAGCCAGGACGTTCGGCGCTGTAACGTCAGCATACCTGAAAACTGTCTTGGATGGGTATCAAAGGGTACATCATACGTACCAGAGTTACTTGAGTAGGAAAATCGGGTACTCCATATGTAATTGTACAGGAGAGTACCTTTGAGACCCAGGTGCACTACGGCTACCCGGTTGTTGCTGGTAAACTTATACGATGGCCATAGCGGTGCTGTTTCGGTGGATGGAGGTATGAATGGAGTACCAATGGTTCTGTTGTAATAGGACCATCCATCCCACACCTGACTGTTGTTGAAGTAGTTATCCCTCCCCTGTTTGCTTCTGATGTAGCCGAATTCTGTCCCTCCCTGACTTTTGGTATAAAGTAGTTCAGCTACGACTTCATGAACTGTCACAGCCCGTGATTCATTGTTTTTAATTCTAAGCCTGATTCCGTTCAAACCATCCATGATATTGTTGAGGTGAAAGAGGGACCCGTCATCATAGATGTTTTGACGATACAGAAACAGACTATATTTTTTTCCGATCCATTCTATTGCTGCGTCTACAGTACCTAAGTGATTGCCTACTCTGTTGGTATAGTCGAAGAAATCCATATTCGGATTCGCGTTGAATGGCTTCATGCCCGTCACTGCATAGATATAGTTTTTAAAGCCCGTAGGCATCTGTCCATCTACTGTATTATACCGACTCTTTCCTCCCCACTGTACCTGGTGGTTGAATCCACCATAGAGCCTTACCCGGCTTTGAGTAGTACCCAGTCGAATATACAGGCTCTTCTGATGGAGCTTCAGTTCACTGGTATTAGGACGATTATTTTCGAATAAGCCATCTGCATAAAAACCCTGAACTGCTACCCAACCCCTGGTCATAGGAACGTTGGTAAACTGGCTGAGCCCAAATCTGATAACGGGTATAGGGAGAGCATTGCCAGACCAGGCGTACGATCCCATGCCAATAGTACTGTCAGCTAGCCCTACCAAGTATCTTTTTCGGCCAACTGATAACTCCCAATTATTGAGGTGTAAGCTTCCATACGCCTGTGGGAGCAGTAGTTGAGGTTTGGGAGCGGTGGTAACATTCATAATATTACCCACCGCTTCAACACCGAGGCTTGTACGCCACTGGTAGTTAGAATTTTTGTTCCTGGTCAACGCCCAGTATTTATCAAAACCGGTCCGGGCACTCAGCAGGGATCCAGTTCGAGGTACTATGCCGTACTGATTAGCATGCATCCAGAAAGGCGTCCGCTCAATGGAGGTTCCCAGACCTGCCAACTCAATATAACTTGTGGTACTATCAGAGGTACTGCCGGATTGAGCAATAGATGGTGTAGAGAGCAGCCCTATAAATACCGATACTAAAAGATAGGCTAATTTCATTGATGTATACGTAATGGTATATCTTTATAAGCGGCCTTAATCTGTACCAGGTTGAGCAGGTAATGGCTCATTAGCAGAGTACACTCCCTCCTGTATGTAATTCTGAAACACAGGAGTTTGCAATTGCCCGATAGTTGCTACATCAGGTTATCTGCCTCTTCCCAGCATCATTACTACTACGGTCCTGAATACAAGGCTGATATCCTGGCGTAAGCTGTACTTGCCAAAATATTCCATATCGTAGCGCAGCCGTTTAAGGTTTTCTGTTACACTGGTAGCATAACCTACCTTGAGCTGACCGATCGATGTAATACCAGGCTTTACCGTTAGAATTTTCTTGAATTCGTCAGGAGCTTCCTTCATTATCATATCTACGTCATACTTATAGAGAGGACGTGGACCTACTATAGACATATCGCCTTTAATTACATTAAAAAATTGGGGTAATTCATCGAGCCGACTACGCCTGAGTATACGGCCGATAGGAGTAATGCGTGGGTCATGATCGCCCTGTGAGTGTTGTAAACCCATCTTATCGGCATCTACGTACATACTCCTGAATTTATATATCTTAAAAATCTTACCCCATTGCCCCGATCGCTCCTGCAGAAAGAATACGGGTCCGCGGGATGTTAATTTTACAATCAAAATAATGAGAGCAAACACAGGAATACCTGCCAAAATCGCAGTGATTGAGAATGCTAAATCAAATGCCCTTTTAACCGTTTGCTCCCGTATACTTGAGAACGGTTTAGTATATACGTCTATTACCGGATAGACATCATGATACTCAATGGTGGCCAGATTTGATACAAAGCCACGGAAGTCAGGTACAAGTCGTACCTGTGTCTTCTGCCTGCCGGCCACCTGAATTATACTCCGTATTTGCTCATTTTTAAGGGCTGATAAGCCACAATAAACATAGTCAAGGCCTTCTTGTCCCATAAAGTCTTCCAGGGCTGCTTCATCATCATATCTACCCGTAAATTCAAATACGCCGCTGTAGCGATACCCCAGATGAGGACGCTGTTCATAAAAGCCAATAATGAATTTGATAATCTCATCATTACCAATTACCGCGTATCGGCGGTAGTTGTATCCTGCCTGGCGGTAAAAGTGCATGAGTAGCAGCAGGATTATTCGGACTGCCGAACCAGATATAAAAAATATAACGTACGTAATACCCATCTGAATTCGGGAATGCAGCTCACCTTGCTTTATTAAGTAAAGAAAGGTCATTGTGCAGAAGGCATGTAGCAGGGATGCCTTTAATAAATTACCGGTCTGATCATTAAAGTTGTACGATAACCGGGAAAACTGATAGGTTTTTAGAATATAGATTAATAGTACCCACAGCAAGTTTCCAACTAGTAGCAGATTAATTTCATGTTCATCTAAGGCTGCCACTTCATCCGTGGTACGCAGCACATCAGCAATTAAGTAGGATGCATTCAAAAGCAGAATGTCCGTCCAAAGATGTGCTTTGGGTAATATGTCGGTTGATCGGCTTTTCATCCTAAAAGTGGTATAGTGTGTTTCGTTAGTATTAGATTTATGTTTGCTATTAATCAAATCAGATTTTCACAACCTTATCACAAGTTGTTGTATATTAATTAATCTCTTGAATTTCATTTTGTAGTTATCCTTAAATTAGAAAAATCTCAGTTAGATTAAATAGATCTCCTATTTATATCGGCCCTATATACAGCATGAAGTACTAGGCCTGCAACCGCATTAAATTTTCTTCAAAGTTTTTAAGTACCGACACTTTACTTATATGGTTTTGAGCGTATAGTTTAGCGTTTCTTTGATATATACTTAAATCCATTTCAAGAGCATTTTTAATACCGTAAATAAGTGCTTCTACTGATTCTGGTTCAACCACAATTCCAAGCTCATGATTTGTAATCGTATCATATAAGGTGGTATTAGGCTGAGCTGTAACTAGCGAGCATCCGCCAGCAGCCATGATATTTGTTAGCTTGGAAGGAAGCATCAGATCAGCAGCCGATTTCTTCTGTAAAACGAGGTGTAAATCAGCGGCTGCCAGCAAAGCGGCTAGCTTATCGTGTGGTTGTAAGGGGAAGAAATGAACATTATTTAGGTTATACTGCTTTACCAGTTCCTGGAGTTTAGCTTTGCCGCCTCCGGACCCCACTATTACAAAACTTACCTTAGAGGAATTAAACCACCGTGCTGCTTCAATTAAAAGATCTAACCCTTGCTTTTCACCCAAATTGCCTGAATAAAGAACCACTTTGTCCTCATCACTTATTTTGAATTCCTTGCGGAGGGACATCTCCTTTGGCATTGGTTGTATAGTGTTAACATCGACCCAATTGGGGAACATAATAATCTTGGAAGGCGATATACCTTTGTATTCAATTTTTTTCTGCATTCCTGAACTGATGGTAGATACAGCGGTACCATTAATCAGTATATATCGTTCTGCACCAAGCATCAGTTTAAGAAAGCGTTGGTTCTTAATCATCCCAAGGTCCCGGGCAGCATCTACCTGTAAGTCCTGGATGTGACACACAAAAGGTACTTTACGAATTTTGGAATAAATCAATGGTAGAAAACCTAAATGAAAAGGAGGACAAACACCGATTACCTTGTCGTATTTTTTTCCAAATAAAATAGGAATCCAGAATACCAGCGAACTCAGTACAAACGAGAATTCGTGTAGTATCCGTTTTATAGATGTTACCTGATTTGGAACGTATAAGGGGCAACGATGTACCTCTACATCATCGATCACCTCTGTATGCCACCCCTTATTTTTGTGCGTTGGGTGTATGACCCACTCAGGATAGTAGGGTACAGCGGTGATTACGGTAACCCTGTGGCCCTGCTGTGCTAGCCAGGCTCCCATTTCACCGGTATATTTGCCAATTCCTGTTAATTCAGGTGCATAGTTTATGCCATAGATCAGTACTCTCATATAGATTGTGGATATCAACTGTTAGTATAGACCTACTATGGTTTAGAATTGTGTAAAGCTTTTATGTAAATAATATATAGTTCTGGATTATCAAATTGCTTACGCTTTTTCATAGTAAAAGTAGGTGCCAAATCACACTAAGTAACCCTTGTAAGCGATCTGGCATTAATCATTACACTTATTAATTTAATAACTCTAACTTAAAGTAAACTTTGCCTTAAATGAAAGAAATATTAGCAAATGGTGCCATTATCACTATTATAACAAATTATTAAAATTTAGCTTTCCAATTCTTTAATAAGCATTTACTAATAAGCCATATTGGTAATGTTTCATCAGGAATATAAGGTTGTGGTACTTCTATATTTTGTTAGTTACTTAAAAAGATTATTTGAAAAACGTTTATGTCTATTAGGCTAGATTCAATTGTATTAGTCGATCAATGAAACCTCTGAATGTTGCATAGTACTTTGAGTAGACTTGATCATCTCTCTCATTTTTATCTGTATCAAAAATTCATAGTACCCAATGTTGATACAATAGATAAGCCCTGGTATTCCTTCCATAAAACCTAAATTAATAAAGTAGGCGTGAAAGAAACGGAGCAATGGCCATCCAGGTAACATACTTAGTCTGGATTTCAAGGCGGGATTACGAATACTTCCATGTTTAGAGAAAATATCCTTCAATGGTGGTGTGCTCGATAGCCTGGCGGATGCTTCCTGAGTCGAGTACTTATTGTGTCTTTCCAACCAGTGAGACCAGCCCTTAGAAAATCCATAGTGTAAATAGGGCTCACGTATGTACTCTACTTTCCCATAAAGTATATCTTCTTTTTGCCCGTGTCCGAAGTCTTTAAACCTGGCCATACCCACCCTAAGAAGCCTGAACTGCCATTTTGGAAAATTATCGCAATTCTTTAACCATTTATCTTCAAACATCATCTTCCAGCAGCAATAATATCCCGCTACCTGGCCATCTGCACTCTCAATATTATCTAAGATCGTATCACGAAAAGTAGCCGATACTACTTCATCTGCATCTAAAAATAAAATCCAGTTGTACTTAGTAGGTATGTTATCCAGTGCGAAGTTTCTTTGCTTTCCAAAGCTTTCAAATCTATTGTACCAAATGCTGGCACCGTAGCTTTTTCCTATTTCCACGGTACTATCGGTACTTCCTGAATCTAGTATATGTATATCATCAGACCAGGTTACCGATGAAAGGCACATTGGTAGATCCTTTTCTTCATTTTTTGTTAATATTATTACTGATACCATTTCCAAATAAGTATATAGGTGTGGTAGATTCTTCTATTTCCTGGCGTCATCTGCTCTATTATTCCTAATAAGATAGCAACATGACATGTAATAAATCTAATATTATCAATAATCCTCTGTTCAATCAATTTGATATTAGCAACTGGTTACTTTATGAGCAGATGGTAATATTAGATTGATATTTTTATTAGTATTAATAAGCAATAATTTCAAATAGAAGCTAATCATTAAGTGGCTACGCCTAAATCTTCGTGATAATTATCTTTTACCGTAAGCAGTAATCGCTCTTTAATTGGTTTACAGGGATGACCTGCACATACTTTCCAGCCAGGCATGTCCTTGGTCACAACTGACCGGGCTCCTATCACACAGCCATCACCGATCGAAACACCAGGATGTATAAATGCCTCTGCTGCTATCCAGGCATGATTGCCAATATGAATAGGCATCGTAGTAAGGGGGAAGCCGGGTCTGGTATAATCATGAGATCCTGTACACAAATGCGCGCCCTGTGATATGACGGTACGGTAGCCAATCCTGATTTTTCCCTGAGAATATAGAATGGCTCCACTGGCTATACCACACTGATCTTCCAGCTCAAGATTCCAAGGAGCCCATACTTTCACACCCGGGTACACATGCACTCCCCGTCCTACTTTTGCACCGAACAGCCTGAGCAGAAAGGAACGCCAGCCGTGAAAAGGTTTAGGGGATAAGGCAAAAAATAAAGTATAGACAAATCCCCAGATCATTCTACCTATACGATTACGTACAGAGAATGACGGTCCGTTTAGAGTATCAACGTTATGCATAGGTACTTGTATTAGATAGTTGATTGTTCAGCGTTATAATTCTTGTAGGCCATGATGTTCTCTGCGCTACTTCTAATATGTCTGCTGAAGTGAAGTTTTTTCTGAATATTTTTGAGTACAAAAACAGGGTCCAGCACGACTGATACGAAGAAGTACAGGCCAAACCGGGCATAGTTACTCTTGTAGAAGTAGAAGCCTGCCTCCCGGTTGAACTGCATGGAGTAGTACTGCCTCTTCTTGTTGAGCTTTTCCAGGGAAGACAGCAGCCGTATGTTATCGGTGAACTGCTCTAACGTTATGTCAGGCTCATTCTTCCGCTGCTGGTGTATGCAGTAGTGCACATAGTCGATCTTGGTGACCGTGTCCAGCCAGGAGCTGGATTGCATGGCGGAAGCCGGGTGTACCCGGTACTTCATCAGCGGCTCCTGGATGATGGTTATCAGGTGGCCCTTGTTGATGAGCCGGTTCACAAACTCCATGTCCTCGCAGGGCCAGAACTTCTGATCCAGTCCGCCCACTTCCAGGAAGGCACTCTTAGCGATCATGATTCCCGTGTAGGCACAAAGTACCACCTGATCTTTGGCTAAGACGTTTCTGCAGTCGTCAACGGTCTGCAGGGAGGTGTATACCTGGGTACCCATGGTCTTGCCTTTGCGGTCTATGTAGTAGCAGTGGCAGCTGCTGGCGGCCAGTTCAGGATGCTGCGCATGAAAGGCTACCTGCTTTTCCAGCCGGTCGGGCAGCATCAGGTCATCCGCGTCAATCAGGGCGCAGAGCAGGCCGCTAGCTTTTTCTACCAGCTTGTTGGTGGCTTCAGACTTACCTGCATTCTTCTCGTAGTAGGCTTTTATTCTCGCGTCTTTCTTCTCGTACTCGCGTATGACCTGCGCAGACTGATCCGTAGAGCCGTCATCGAGGATGAGGATCTCGAAGTGCTGGTAGGTTTGCGCAAGGATACTTTCTATGGTTTCGGCTATATAGCTCTCCTGATTATAGACAGGGAGTATAACGGATACTAATGGTTCCATAACGAGTCAAGTTGCTAACGGGTGTGATTTTATCAGGAGCTATGTTGGATCGTACTAGCCGTGTGCTTTCTCTCTCTCGTTATCAGGTTCGTTAGCTTAGCAAAAGCATGTGCCGATGATAAAATCAGTAATCTAGTCTGGGATAAATCTGGGTTAATCTTTATGGTTGTGCAGGAGTAGTTTCTAATCAATAATCACCTAAGCAGTACTTCTTCTGAATTGCCGGTTGAACTGGAGCCTCTTCTGAATATTTTTGAGTACAAAAGCTGGATCCAGCACGACTGATACGAAGAAGTACAGGCCAAACCGGGCATAGTTACTCTTGTAGAAGTAGAAGCCTGCCTCCCGGTTGAACTGCATGGAGTAGTACTGCCTCTTCTTGTTGAGCTTTTCCAGGGAAGACAGCAGCCGTATGTTATCGGTGAACTGCTCTAACGTTATGTCAGGCTCATTCTTCCGCTGCTGGTGTATGCAGTAGTGCACGTAGTCGATCTTGGTGACCGTATCCAGCCAGGAGCTGGATTGCATGGCGGAAGCCGGGTGTACCCGGTACTTCATGAGCGGCTCCTGGATGATGGTTATCAGGTGGCCCTTGTTGATGAGCCGGTTCACAAACTCCATGTCCTCGCAGGGCCAGAACTTCTGATCCAGTCCGCCCACCTCCAGGAAGGCACTCTTAGCGATCATGATTCCCGTGTAGGCACAAAGTACCACCTGATCTTTGGCTAAGACGTTTCTGCAGTCGTCAACGGTCTGCAGGGAGGTGTATACCTGGGTACCCATGGTCTTACCTTTGCGGTCTATGTAGTAGCAGTGGCAGCTGCTGGCGGCCAGTTCAGGATGCTGCGCATGAAAGGCTACCTGCTTTTCCAGCCGGTCGGGCAGCATCAGGTCATCCGCGTCAATCAGGGCGCAGAGCAGGCCGCTGGCTTTTTCTACCAGCTTGTTGGTGGCTTTTGATCTGCCTGCATTCTTCTCGTAGTAGGCTTTTATTCTCGCGTCTTTCTTCTCGTACTCGCGTATGACCTGCGCAGACTGATCCGTAGAGCCGTCATCGAGGATGAGGATCTCGAAGTGCTGGTAGGTTTGCGCAAGGATACTTTCTATGGTTTCGGCTATATAGCTCTCCTGATTATAAACAGGGAGTATAACGGATACTAGTGGTTCCATAACGAGTTGGATTTCAAATTAATCAAGGTGTGTTTATTCAGTGGCTATAACTTCGTCGTACTAACTTGCTGCTTTACTTTCCTGTAAGGTTTACCAGTTTAGTAAAAGCATGGGCCGGCGACAGAACCAGTGATAGGAGGATTTGTATGGAAAAAGGAATGTATTCTTTTGACATCAGGCTAACCCCAGCATTTCTAAAGTAGATCTGTGCGTAGTTGTACCTTCTTCGGTTTAGCTTAATCCAGAATGGCTCCTGATCCCTTTTGGCTTTGAATTCCTCGTAGCTTATTACCGGCTTATTATTTCGTCTCAGGTTGATACATTCGATCACATAACCTATCACGTCAAATGTATGCAGGGGTTGTTTGGCTGTGATGGAAGAGGAATGGATCCGGTACTTCATGAGTATATCCTGCTTAATAACCAGGTTATATTTCTTTTCAATCAATCGGTTGAAGAACTCAAAATCATCACAAGGCCAGAACTCTTTTTTTAAGCCTCCTGCCCCGGTATAGGCCTTTCTTGAAATAAAAAGGCCAGTCATGGCACACTGGATCAACTTGTTACTTTTATAAGTGCTCTCACATTCCTCTTTATTCTTGAGAAATGGATGTCGCTGTACACCCAGGATTTTTCCATCCTTATTGATGTAGTAGCAATGGCAACTGGAAGCGTCAATATCTTTGTTTTCCAAATGAAAATTGACTTGCTGTTCTAACCGGTTTGGGAGCATTACATCATCGGCGTCCAGTAAGGCGCACCATTCCCCCTTGGCCCGGTCGACCAGTTTATTCGTTGCGGTACATCTTCCTGAATTATCTTCGTAGTACGCGGTAATCCTGTCATTCGTTTGGGCGTACTCGCGTATGACTTGTGCAGACTTATCAGTAGAACCATCATCCAGTATCAGCAGCTCAAAGTTTTGGTACGTTTGCGCAAGGACACTCTCTATGGTTTCAGCTATATACCTTTCCTGATTATAGACAGGTAGTATAACAGATACGAGTGGTTCCATTTGATGTTTATGTTTGTTCATTTGTTTTATCGTGATGTAGAGGACCCATACCAGACTACTACGTAATAGCTTATAGGCTTGTGGCGATAGAAACAGCGTCTTTATTAAGGTTAAGGCTAGCTCCATCCATGACTTTTTCCATAAGCCTGTCAATACATCGCTCTATATAGAAGAGGTCATTGAATGTGGTTCTGGCTGTCATCGCCATGGAAGCTCTTTTACTTTCAGTGAGCCTATGCCAGGTTTCCAGTAGTTGATAGGTACCATCGGTGGTGTTATCAGCTACAAATCCGCTTCCGGAGCGCTCTATTTCTTCACAAATATTGATCTGGTTGGATATAAGCACAGGTTTAGCACAGGCAAGAGCCTCTACTACGGCAATACCAAAGTTTTCCTGGTGGCTTGGGAGTATAAACGTGTCACAGCCGTAGAGAGCACCCCATTTGGCATCTCCGTTTATCATACCGGGAAAGAAGACCCGGTTCTTCATGCCCTCATTTGAGTAAACAAGGTCCTGTATATACTGGCCATAAGGCGTATCAATACCAGGACCGGCAATGACCAGCACTGGTAATTCAGCCTGATTATTTTTTGGGTCTTGTATAAGTTTTGCATAGGCGTTAATAAACAGATCAACTCCTTTTTTTTCGTTTATCCGGCTTAGGAATAGTATGTAAGGCCTGTTATTCAAGTCCGGACATTTGCTGGCAAAAGCCTCACTCATTGCAGTGGTATAGGCAGGAGGCTCAATGATTCCGAAACCAATATTAATTTCCCGTTTGGGTTGGTACGGGCGAAAGGGCAGCCGTGCAAGATGTAGTTCCTTTTCACAGGTGAATACGATACCATCAGCCTCATTGACAGTCTTGGACTCTATCACTTTCCAGTAGAGCCAGTTCCTTATTGCTTTCAACCTTCTTCCTGATGCCTTCTGAAAGTAGGGGTCGAGCATACCATGTGGCATTATATATACTTTTGGATATTCTAATCCGTTGCTCCGGCGATAATTCAGTATAGTCCTGATCGTTATAAAACTTTGGTACTGCCATAGACCATGCACAAAAACATAGTCATAGCGATACAGATTAACGTTCAACCATTTTGGCAGTTCTATATTGTAAGCCCAGGCGCCTTTCCATTCGCCCAAAGCATGTACCTTGAAAGCTTCTTTGTGTACATAATCAGCGGATGGAGAATCAAGACAGACAACCTCGTTGTTGATGCCACGCCTCTGCAAGGTTGGTATCAGGGTACGTATACTTTCACTGGTACCTCCCCCCTTCGGATCCATGCTCGTGATTATGTGAAGGATATTCATTCCTATCGTAGTTTTAAGTCTAATAGTGTGTCTTTGATATACCTGCGGTATTTTTAGATCTCTCTGAGAAAATCTATCTGGTAATACGTTCCTGCCTGTATGGCACCACTTCCCTGACTGCTTTGTGCACTTCGTCAACTCGGATTGATAGTATACATCTCTTTCCTTCGGTGGTACATTCATCCAGGCCACACCCGGCGCAGCTTACCTGGTGGTAGATAATCCTGTTGTTTTCGCCCCGCGGGTACCACTGGTGTTGGATGCTTCTGGCCGAGAATACCGCGACACAAGGGGTACCCACACTGGCTGCCAGGTGCATAGGTCCACTATCGTGGCCTATAAATACTTTCGCCTTTTTGAGGATTGCCGCGGATACTCTGGGAGTGGTTTTACCACACAGGTTTATCCCCGACCCATTCCATGCCTGTAAGCACAATTCGGCCTGCTGGTATTCTTCCTTAGCTCCCAGCAGGAGTAGTGTCCAATCCTCCATTTCTGCATGAAGCTTCCTGATCAGTCTGATCCAATTATCGATACCCCAGTCCTTTGACTGCATCTTGGTACCTACGCTTATCGCTACTATATTGGAGTTGAGTGGAAAAGGCTTTAAGAGTTCTCTGGCCTGGCACTTTTCCTCCTCCGTGATCCTCAAATCCCAGTAGGTGTCATGATTCAGGTCAATTTTTCCTAACTTTTCGATCCTTCTGCTTAATCTCCTGGCTTCCCATTCATTCTGACCTGTTTCTGGATCAAGCGCTACCTGGAAGTCTTCTTCCTTTTCAGGAAAACCGATCATTTCTCTGATTCCGGCCAGCCAGAAAAAAAGCTTATCTCGGGTTGCTGCTCTTTTTGACCTTGCTTCTGTAACATTAATAATAGTCTGTATCCCCAGCCTTCTGATTTGTAGGAGTATGTTGAGTAGTATAAGTGGATTGCGGGTACCAATAGGATAGTGAATAATCCTGTCGTAAAAAAAGCTGTTTTGGGTACCGAGTACCGCTTCAACCGGAGCCGCTTTGGAGGCGACGGGTTTATTAGTTAGTAGCGTTATTTCTGCATCAGGATATTTCTCCCTGACCAGGTGGAAACAGGGTAAAGTGATCACTGTATCCCCCAGGCTGCCTAATCGATAGATAAGTATCTGTTTTTTCACTGCGTAGCGTATTGAGGGTGATCAAATAGCATAATTTTCGGCCAGCCGGTTCATCAGCTTTTCTTCCAGCTCTCCGAGTACAACCGGGACGGTTCCTACATGGGATACCACACAGGCGGCAGCAACATTGGCTAACTGGGCGGCTTCGATGACATCGGCACCGGCGGCCATCGCAGCGGTAATCGTGGCGATGACCGTATCACCCGCTCCGGATACGTCGTATACTTCTTTTGCTTCGGTAGGTATATGCTTTACTACTTTACCGTCCTTACATACAGCCATACCATCCGCGCCCAGGGTAACAACCAGAATCTTAGGAGCGTATTTTTTATGAATACGGCTACTTATTTCTTCGAGGGGGTAGTCTTGTCCGGGATAGGGTTCAGGAATACCGGCCAGCATGAGGGCTTCGCTTCGGTTAGGTGTAAGTAGTCCCGCGCCTCTGTATGAAAGCTCGCGCGTCGGCTTGGGGTCAATGGTGATCAATAACTCGGGATTCTCCTGCGAGTACGTCTGCAGCATATCAATCAGGGGTTGAGTAATCACCCCCTTCGCATAATCTGATACAATAACGGCATCTACTGTTTGCAGGGCCGCGTGTAGCTTACTATATAGTTCCGCTGTTGCCCTGGTGGAGTAGGAGGATAGACTGGCCTCACGATCAATGCGACATAGTTGCTGGTTACGTACAATAACCCTTGTTTTGACGATCGTTGGAATATCTAAAGTATCCGTTTCGCAGATTACATCCACCTGGTGTTGATCCAGAATAGTACGTAACTTCTTACCGGCCTCGTCACCTCCGCAATACCCCAAGATAGAGGTAGATACGCCAAGGTTAGCCAGATTAAGAGATACATTGGCCGCACCTCCGGCGGCATAGGTGTCCCGCTCAGCATGAACAACCGGAACGGGAGCCTCCGGTGAGATGCGGTAGGCATCGCCCCAGATGTAATGGTCCAGCATCATGTCCCCTATAACAAGAACTCTTGCACCGGATAGTTGGCTAAGTATTGTAGGTGAGAGGAATTTCATGTTCGGTTCGTTTTTTATTTATAGATCGCCTGTTGTGAACAAGCTTCACGTAGTAGTACAGATAGGTGTCAGACCGTTACAAGATCCTGTTTCTTATTCAGTGTTTCGATTATAGCATTGGCCGTAAAGTCTACACTATACTTTTCTAAGCTATTCGCCGCCCAATCGAAGCTACGTGGGTAGTAGCTTAAAGAAATGATCTGACTAGCTAGATCAGATGAGGAGGCTTCTTCAAAAATTCTGAAGCGTTCCAACGATCTGAAATCTTCCTTGCAGCCAACCGCACTACTAACAACTACACTACATCCGGCCTGCATGGCTTCATTGGTTACAAGGCCCCACGTCTCACCCATTCTTCTTGATGGGAGTACCAGGATGTCCATACTGAGATAATGCCCAGGGAGTTGGGACTGATTAGAGAAGCCGGCAAAAAACGTTTTTACACCATATTTATTAGATAGCTCTCCTGCTTTTTGCTTTAAGCTTTCTTCTAATTCGCCGCTGCCTAAAAAATAGAAATGAACCTTGCTTGCTAACTCAGCAGGCATATGTTCTATGATTTCAAATAGTATATCAGGATTCTTTTTTGGTATGAACTTTCCGGAAAAGCCAACCACCAATGCGTCTTCGGGAATACCTGCCCTTTCCCTATATTCATTTCGTAAGCTAATTTTCTGGCTTACAGATAATGATTTAAAACGATCAATGGTGAAGTAGTGAGCAGGCTTTAATTTATGCTCTTGTACTCCATGATCGAGATAGTGCTGTTTATTAAGTTGTCCTATATAAAAGAAAGTATCGACGTACTTGTATAGGAATGAATATAGCTGGTGGCGAACAAGTTGTTTGAACTTGGATCGGTTCGTTGCCTGATCCTGGGTCTCGCACCTCAGGTAGACAGGAATATTTCTTTTGTACGCATGCCAGAATGCAACCAGATCGTATTTATAGTTGAAGCCGGTAAGTAGAATATTATCGGGTCTTACTGTTTCAAATACCTGCTCCACTCCATCACCGGTAAGGGAGCCCCATCCTTCAAAAGGGGTACCCCTTTCGCAATTGAGGATAGTACTTTGGTAGCCATCCAGCAGAGGCTCATCCCAGGCAATTGTTTTATTGAACCCCGTATCCAGATGTCCGCGAACGGAGCAGTCAGAAGCATACACTACATGAACTGTACCCGGCGAGACAGCTTCAATTTCCTGCCAGACAGGAACCCGGTACTGAACCGGATGTGTATCAAAAACAAGTAGTCTTGTTGCCATTTTCTAAAGTTTTTGATTACTGTAAGTGTGCTGGTTAAGCGCTGCCCAAACAATAGTTTTACATACATCCTCATTTCCAACGCTCAACTCTCTCACTCTCCGCATACCCGCCTGGCGGATCTGTTCACGGCTGGTATCATCTTGTAGTAGTTGCTTACAAAGTAGTGCGCATTCATCAGCATCAGACCAGAATATCGCTTCTACTCCCTCCTTATACAGTTGCTGATGCTCAGTGGTGCGTTCGGCACAGAATAAACCACCCGCGAATGGAACCTCCAGGGAACGCTGGGTATGTAAATCTCTATTTCCTTTGGAAAGCATACCCAGGCAAATCTTGGAACCCTGAATAGCAGCTACATATTCTCTTCCTCCCAACGCACCGCCACGATAGCTATCTTTCAAGAGGTGCCAGTAGGGGGATTTTTGCCATCTGCTACCCCATATGCTTACCGGAATGCCCTGCTTCACCAGTGTGACCAGAAGTTCATCCCGTTTCTCATGTTTCATCCAGGTGCCGATAAAAGCAACCTCTGAACGGAATTGAGCAGGTATAGCTAGCCTATTTTCGAAGGGGTGATGAGCTACCTCATCATAGCTTCTTAGCACTCTCAAAACCTTGGTAGCTCCCAGTTTCCAGCACTCCTGTTCGGTCTCCGAGCGAACTACTACTACCATATCATACAGTGGCAGAGCCTGTAGCAAAGACTTAAACCGGGAGCCGTCCCTTTTTCCGGTCGGATCGTCAACATTATATAATACAATGGGGCATTTGAATGTCTTGAGTTGATTCAGACAGGCAGGTCCGAAAAGCTCACCACCGTCTACCCAAATCATATCAGGTGCATCAATTGTTTGAGTGATTTGAATGAGCCACTGGCTTAGTCTCCGCTGTAACAGTTGATAGCCGGTTTTATGATGCAAGTGGCCAAGCCATCGGGACGTTATTTGGTCTGATACGGCATTATAGGGATTACACATAGTAACTTTATACCCCAGCCGTTTAAGAGCATTGGCTCTATGAAAAGAGGTTGCGTGTGATTGTGTATCCCCTATATAAATAATGCGTTTCATTGCTGATTAATAAAGTGTGTGTATCTCTAAAAAAGATCTTAGTTGTACGTATACCTTCCCCTCAACAAATAGGTACTCACCAAAAATGTAAAATGAATGACCAGCAGATAAAGAAAGACAAGTTCTATCCAGCCCCTCATGGCGAATGTGTACAGGTTGACTACATGTTCTGATGCGGTAGATACGGACAGAAACGAAAACAAGCTGGTAACAGAAATGAGGCCGGCAAGGCTGATAAACGTTTCGTCGGTATTAATGCCTTTGATAGCGAGTAGATCTATCAGGAAATAGACAATGAATATTCCCCCTGCCAGATATAAAAGGTACCACCATCCAAATGATGCCATTCCGGTTCCGGAGAATTGCCCGGTTCTGAAACCTCCTAATGCAGCTGTACCTCCCCCGGCTAAGTAGTAGAGATAGTCGCCAAATGAAATGCTTATGAGATCGTTCTTGTCAATTTCAACCTGCAGAACAGTTAAGAGCGGCTGTGGTAGTATAGCCAATATCCTGTTTAGCGAATAGTCCCGCATTCTTTCATCGGCGCTACCCAGCTTGATAGCTTGCTCCAGACTGAGATCATTGAATTTCAGGTTGCTAAACCGGGCAAGGTATATGTTACTGAAATATTCTTCATCCCAGGCATCCATGTTCACCTTCGCTACCTTCTTGTAGGTCTTTAGTTCTTCTTTGTTTTGATAGACTTCTAACGTCTTGGCAAGAAGCTCTGAACTTGAAACATCAGTACGTAATCCTCTTACCACGACCATTGCTGTTCCCAGATCAGCCAGCGGACCGGTTATCAGCCAAAAGGATAGCACACATATCAATAGGTTTTTATAGCTAAACAGCTTATTAGGACTGTACTTACCTAGTAGCAATCCCATAAAATACGCAAGACCTATGGAAGTAAAACCGTACATGAATGCTCCTCTGCTATTGGTACCAATACTGATAGCCAGTAGTATCAGGGCATAAAGGCCTAACATCTTATAGGGTACTTGTTCGCTTTCATGAACTTTACTATACAATCGCTTCAGTGGCAGAATAAATGGTGCGTAGGAAAGGCCGACAAACCCCCTGATAAACTGGCTGGAAGTTGAGACATTTTCTTTGTTCTCGTGTACGCCAGCGACAAAATACAGATAGAACATGGAGGTCATACCTATCATGCCTATGATCCATACTTCAAGGTTTCGGGGGGGACTAAACAGATTTGTAGAAACGAGAGAGGTCTGTAACCCTCTTTTGAGAATGGATTGTATGAAAAAATTATTTCTGTAAATTATATGGGTAACAACTAGTGTTAGAAGGGAGGCTAGGGAGTGTATGAATACTTCAATCGGATAATTCAGATTGAATATCAGCGGATTGAGTTCCAGTAATGTAAACAGTATAGGAATATAGTATTGTGTCAGTGAGTACCCGATTATCATGAACGTTGATAGTGGGTAATCCTGAATGTTTTTAGAATCCAAGACGAATCGGTCGGTTATAGCCCAGGCTACCAGCACGGAGGAGCAGGCAAATAGATTCTCCTGGCTGTAGAATACAGTTACCTGTATGGCGGCTGATATGCTGATTGAAACCCAGATTAGCTTTTTGAATAGACCAAGAAACGGGTTGTTACTTTTTGTCAACCTGGATTCGTGGGAAGCTACTTCTGCTGGTATGTAGGTGGATATTGTATTCATACGCTTTCCTTCGTTGCTTTCTTACTAGTAAAAAAAGTGACTTACCCAGCCGAAAATCATATTGTAATTTGACCTAATTTTTGAATGTATTCAGTCTTCTATTTTCTAGTTCAATTGGGGATTATTCACTTTATTGATTGTATTTATTGCTTAGCTGGTCCAGGTAATTTGATGCAAACTTGCTAGTCCTAAGGTGCCTTATAATTGATAAGTTATTCACCAACAAGTACACTTTGAGCTTGGCAACTTTTGGGATGCATTGTTGATATCTCCACATGTTCCAAACAAGAATGGAGACACCTACTATAAGTAGTGTCCACTTCACGTTTGGAAATAAGTTTATAGATATCACCGTAGCACCAGCGACCCACACCGATAGCTCTGCTGTTTTAGATGCTTTATCCGGCCATCTTAGCCCATTTTGTAATAGCCATTCCTTGGCGAGCTTTTTATAGCTATATAATGATAATAACTCAGCAAGTAGCAGAGCTATTCCTGCACTGAGTATTGATAGTTGAGAATATAATATATAGGTAGTGATGAGTACTATACCTGTACAAATAGCGGATATTATTATCTGTGATCGTATCAGGTTATTTCCAATAGCGATTGCTACTGCCGGCTGAGCTACTGCGAATACCAGAATAACTAAGGAGAAGAGAGCAAATAAGATAGGATCAAATGGCATGGCACCTTTTGTCCAGATGGAGTATAAAGGCTCAGCGACTAGTTGGAAGGTGACGATGCCCGGTGCCAGTATTACCACCACCACCAGCCATATTGTACTAAATGCAGCCTCACTTTTATTCTGTTCCTTCTCATTAAGAAAGTTCATTAGTTCGGGCAGAAGTGGCTGTGTAATAGTAAGTAAACCTTGCTGGGCTACATTGGCTCCTGTTCTGATCGTGGAGAAGTTCGCTACTGCTCTGGCTCCAAGTATTGGCGCCAAAATCAGCCGGATCCCCTGTTGTCTAAAGTTATCCAGTAGGTACCTGCCTGACAGGATTAAGGATCTTTTGTAGTTGTCAAATCCAGTTTTATACGATCCGCCTTTTATAGAAAGTTGGGTACTTTTAAAAAGCGTTACTATATCTCTTACCTTAAATAGCTGGATAATTACTAATGCTATAAAGCCTTTTACTGTGGCAGCGAGTATATCGTCTCCGTAGATAATACCAATCAGAGGGACAATCGTTGTAATCAACGTAGTTACAACATCCCACCATACAGTTCTTGGATAGTAGCCAAATGGAATTAACGCTCTGTACAGTAGCCCCGTGAAGTTGGTAACAAATGTTAAACTTATCCATTGGAGTATGAATACCATGATAAATTTAAATGATAGGCTCTCTGCCAGCAGATCATTTACATAGGGACTAAATAAGGTGATGTTATAGATTATGATAGATAAAACTGCAAATTCAGCAATACCTATACAAAGGCACGATAGTAGCCCTGAGGAAAGTAATGCGCTTATTTTATTTTTATCGCTTGCTCCAATTTTTAAGAATTCATTACCTAAATATTCGATATGCCCCTGGTCTAGTATGGTTGTAATACTTACTAAGGATAGTATTCCGATCCAGATGCCATATTCTTCAACGCTCCAGTAGGTAAGATAGATGGGAACGATCGCTATCTGAGTCAAAAGCGTGATCCCAATTCTGGTCCATGATGCAAAGCTGCCTGAAATAATCCTTTTAGCAGATGACATTAATATCTATCTTAATTTAGGTTATGTTCTATTTGCTTTATTATAGAACTAGTGCTTTGATATCTCCTTTGCGTTGAAAAAACTCATTATTCAAAATAATTAAGTACTTCAAAGCCTTCATTGAGCAGTAGCTTGTCCCTCTGGAACAGTCTTAGATCAGCTAGTGCCATGTCTTCGATCAGCATCTGCAGGGTGTACTTTGGATTCCAGCCCAGCTTCGTTTGTGACTTTGTAGGATCGCCAATCAGCAGCTCTACTTCGGTGGGGCGGTAGTAGCGGGGATCAATGCTCAGTACCACTGTACCCGCTGCCAGGTGCTTTCCGTAGGGGATACCCAACTCTTCCAGCCGGTCATTATCTACGGCTACTATGATACCTACTTCATTCTCAGCATTACCGGTAAACTCAACGGTCACTCCCAGGAAGGAGAAGGTCTGGCGGATAAACTCCCGAACCCGGGTGGTCACACCGGTCGCAATAACAAAATCCTCCGGCTTGTCCTGCTGCAGGATCAGGTACATCGCTTCTAGGTAATCTTTGGCGTGTCCCCAGTCCCGCTGAGCGTCAATATTGCCCATGTGCAAACAGTCCTGTAAGCCCAGCACGATCTTGGCCGCGGCTCGGGTGATCTTACGGGTCACAAAGGTTTCGCCACGAAGTGGTGATTCGTGGTTGAAGAGGATGCCGTTGCAGGCGTACATATGGTAGGCTTCGCGGTAGTTGACCGTAATCCAGTAGGCGTACAGCTTAGCTACGGCGTAGGGGGAGCGGGGGTAGAAAGGGGTGGTCTCCGACTGGGGTACCGCCTGTACCAGCCCATAGAGTTCAGAGGTAGAAGCCTGGTAGATGCGGGTCTTTTGGGTGAGGCCTAACAGCCTAACGGCTTCCAGTATACGTAAGGTGCCGATGCCATCGGCATTGGCAGTATATTCGGGTTCATCAAAGCTGACCTTGACGTGGCTCATGGCGGCCAGGTTGTAGATCTCGTCAGGCTGTACCTCCTGGATGATGCGGGTAAGATTCATCGAATCGGTCAGGTCGCCGTAGTGGAGGATAAAGCGGGGGTCCTGCACGTGGGGGTCCTGGTAGAGGTGATCGATGCGGTCGGTGTTGAACAGAGAGGTGCGCCGCTTGATGCCGTGTACGGTATAGCCTTTGCTGAGTAGCAATTCGCTTAGATAGGCTCCGTCCTGGCCGGTTACGCCGGTAATAAGGGCTACTTTGCTATTCATGTTTATATAATATAGTGTGTGTATAGTTAATTTCTTCAGAGAAAACATGTATGCAAAACATGCTTTTCCTTTTTGTCAAAATCAGCTATGCTGATTTTGACTTTATTCGAAATATTATGCATATATCTTTCATTGTACTTATAAACCAAATATAATCTTTTACAGATATAGTGCGTCTAAAATATTATCTAGTGGTCGATGTAGTATAACATATCTTATATCCCAGTAGCTAACCTTACTAATTGTCAGTCATGCTACATGCAATCGTTCTGGTTTGTGCAGAAGGTCGAAACAAGAGCTATACTTTGCTTATCTCTTTATCTTCCTTCTGCACTTTTATATCTCTATCCAATTCAATTGATTAAATAATTTATCCTTATTCATTTTCAACCCTTGCCTACTGGTCCAATAGTACTACTTCGGGAGTAGATAAAAATAGCAGCCAGGGGTTATTGAAAACATATAGTATCCAATTAATTGACGAGCTGTTTGAGCCTATACTGCCAGTCCCGTGTCTTATTTCCCTTCTCTCCCTCGTAGTACCCATAGCCGTAGCCTCCGTATCCGTAGCCGTACCCATAGCCGCTTCCGTAGTTGACACCGTTAAAGATGACACTAAGGTTATTGAACCGCTTGGCCCGGTTAAGATCTCCAATGTGGTTCAGGTGGGAACGTAGCGTGTAGTTGTAGCGCACCAGGAAAAGGGTTGCGTCTGAATATTCGGCAATCAGTGACGCATCTGTCACCAGTCCGTAAGGCGGGCAGTCAATGAGTACGTAGTCATATTGCTGACGTAGCTCCTTTATCAGTTGCGGCAGTCGGCCGTTACCCAACAGTTCAGTAGGGTTAGGCGGGATAGGTCCGCTGGTGATCACATCAAACTTAGGGTGTACCCCTGACGACTGGATCAGCTCCCATATGTCGCTCTGCCCGATCAGGTAGTTGGTTACCCCCTGGTCGTTGGGTAGCTGCAGACGCTCCTGTATCGAAGGTTTACGCAGGTCCATACCGAGCAGGATGACGCGCTTATCAGCATAGGCCAGACTGGCTGCCAGATTGATGCTGATGAAGCTCTTGCCCTCGCCCCCTATCGAAGAAGTAAACATGAGCGTACGACAGCTGCCGTCACCCAGGTACTGTAGGTTGGCTCGTAGAGCGCGGAGCTGTTCGGCTACGGCCGAACGGCTGGTCATCTTGATGATTGATTCAGAATAAACATTTTTTTTCATCACTCCAACCTCACCCAGTATAGATACCCGGCTGATCTGCTCGATGTCATCGCGTGTATGCACCGTATTGTTGAGCATGAGCAACAGGTTGATCAGGAGCAGCGGTATCGCCACACCAGCTCCCAGAGCTCCCATCCAGATGACTGATCTCTTAGGAGCGATTGGCAGTAGGGAAACCGAAGGAGCATCTACCAGGCGGCTGTCAGTGACGGTGGAGGCATAGGCCAGCGCTGTTTCTTCACGCTTCTGTAAGAGGTACAGATAGAGGCCTTCCTTAATGGTCTGTTGGCGCTTGATACCTACATACTCGCGCTCTTTCTGAGGAATGCTGCGCAGGCCGGCGGAGAAGCGGTTGTTGACCGACTCGAGATTCTGTCGGCTCAGGTCCAGACCGCGCTTCAGGTTTTGAATGTTTTCACGAATGGCCTGCTTGACGTTTGCCATTTGGGTATTTACCGTTTCCAGGAGCGGGTTATTAGCCGTTGTAGTACGGGCGTAGCGCTCGCGCTGGATCAGTAAGTCGTTGAAGCGTGTCAGAAGCGATACCAGCACCGGATCGCTGATCATGTATGTGGCAGGAGCTACGGCACCATCATCACTACTCTTCTGGATGTAGTTGTCAACGCTCTCAAGGATGCGCAGCTGGACGTTTACTTCGTTGAGTTTGGTATCGTTCTCCTTAATGTTTTCCAGGAAGAGCTGGGATTCGGCGCTGATGTCGGTCAGCCCCTGCTGACGCTTATAGGACTCTACATCACGCTCTACGTCGCCCAGCTCGCCGGTAATCAGTTTCAGGCGATCCTCAATAAATTTAAGGGTGTTACTGGCCTCCCGGTTTTTATCATTGAGCGAAGACTGTATGTACACATCCAACAGCTTGTTCAGGACGTCCTTACTACGCTGTACAGATACATCATTATAGGCCAGACCCAGTACTGTGCTTTTAACATTGGGTTGCTGTATTGACAGCTTTCTGGTCATATCCATCATCAGCGAAAATGGGTCATGGAACTTGATTGTAACGTCCATGATGGTATCATTGGCTACTCTGTTGATAGCGAATTCACCAAATTTATTGACTAGTGTACGTCCATACGGGAGCAGCTGCGTTTCATCATTGATGCTGAAATAGTCTTTATCCACCATATGAATGATCAGCGGCTCCTGGTAGGCTTGTTTGGTTAATACCTTAGGTACAATGAGTATCGGACTTTGCTTATAAAGGTCAAGTATGCCTAACCCATCCTTCGTCTGGTAGCTGACCTGTAGCCCCAGGTCATTGACTACCTGGCTCATTAGGGTCTGCGACCGCAGGATCTCCACCTCGTTTTCCACCAGCTTGTTGCTGCTGAATTGGTTGAGTTCGGAGAGTATATCGTTCTGGGCAGAGCCTACCCCTTTCTTTTCATCTTTGATCAGTAAGGTGGCCGTAGCGCGGTAGACCGGCTCGGCTATCTGGAGGTAGAAGTAGGCCGCAGTGAGAGAAAGACACAGGAATAGGGGGAACAGGTACCAGTAACGCAGATAACGCATCAGGTATTCCCGCAGGTTAAATTCTCGCTCCTCAGTTTCGGTGTACTGTCCTGGTACAGCTATGCGTGAATGATTTGGCATGGTGATTGGGTTTATCAGTGTTCTTAGTTAGATAAATCAATGGCTGGAAAAAAAGTATCGGTTTGCTACAGGGTTAGATTCGTAAGAAGTTAAAGACGAGCACAGTGAGGGTGGTGATCGAGCTAAGCACGAGGGGTAGTACCTGCATGGTGCGGTCAGTACTAGTCAGGCGGGCCTTAACGGGCTCAACGTAGATTACATCATTCTTGTGCAGGTAGTAGTAAGGGGAGCGGAAGATGTCTCTGGAAGTAAAGTCGAGGCGGGCATATTCCCGCTTGCCGTTCTCTTCCCGAATAATCAGAATGTTGTCCCGTCTGCCGTAGATGGTCATGTCACCAGCCAGACTGAGCAGCTCAGGTAGGGTGATTTTTTCGTCGGGGATGACGTACACGGCCGGGTTATTGACTTCACCCATTACCGATACCTTGAAGTTGAGCGTACGTATACTTACTGTAGGTTCCCGCAGATAGGTTTGGAGGCACTTCCGGATTTTTTCGGCTGCAACCTGAGTCTCCAGCCCAAGGATATTGATTTTCCCCGCCAGCGGCATTTCGATGTTTCCCTCATGATCCACCAGATAACCCACCGATTGAGCACGGGAGCCACCACCGGTGGTTGAGTAATTCATACTGGAGGTGGTAAACAGGTTAGCAAAGTTGAAAATCTCGTTGGATTCGGCGCTTAGGCTACCTACTACGACGGAGATAAGGTCATTGGGCTGAATAGTGGGAACGTAGTTCTGAGTGATGTTATCAGAGGAGTAGCGCAGATCCTTCCCCTGAAAATAAACAACACTTTTAGGGGATACACAACTTGTAAGACCTCCAAAGCAAATAGATAACACCAAAGTCATGTATGCTAAAACACGAGCCTGGGGGAAATGGGTACACTTCATAAATGTTGATATTTTTAAGGATGGATATGAATCAATCTGCGCTATAATTAGCTAGCAGATGCACAAGTTTAACAAATGCATGGGTTGATTGTGATACCACTTGATAATATGAAATACCACTTGATAATAAGCTCTACCACTTGCTAATAAGTACTACCACTTGCTAATTTTTCAGATCAAAAAAGTGGGAGTATGAAGTGAATATTTCAGGCTAATTCATAAGTGAATCTATAAGAGAAGCGTAATCTCCCATCCGGGCCCGGGATTCCAATAGCGGTTACCGGGCGGCCGAGAATGGCATTAACAGGGGATAGGCCGCGGCGGCTTTTATATAAATGATGCCTCACAGGATAAGTACCTTTCAGAGTAGTGTCTTGCAGCTATATCCCGGTCAGCAACAACCACTACAAGTAGAAGAAACCATACCGTCAGCCAACCGGGTTGAGGTATCTCTCCGATAGAGTTTTTTTTATAGAATTTGTATCAGGCTATGCTACAACAAAACACCCTACCGAAAACTATCGGTAGGGTGTATATATATATCCACACCATTAAACTAATCGTTGTTGATAGTAAAAAGGAGCCCACTTAAGGGCCCTTCTTACAGAATTATAGAGGAGGTTTTACTTATATTTTTAATTCTATTTTAGATCTATCAATCTGCTACGTACCTTCCTATACCAGAGCATTTATCCTGGCTTGTATCGCCACTAGCTGTTGGTAGTACTCTGCTTAGAGCATTGTTCTTTTAGGTCGTTCAGTTGTTATGTTTAATTGAACAATACAAAGGTACCCGGTGCAGACAGCCTATCCAATGCACAATTGTAGACGCGAACAGCACTTTTTTCCCTTTCAGCCTTTTCTCTCTGAAAATGAGCGAAATAATTAATGAGCCTGGTACTGAGAACGGAAGCTCTGAGGGGACATATCGGACTGTTTGGTGAACAGGCGGATAAAGTAGGAAGTATCTTCGTAGCCTAATTTAAAACCGACCTCTTTTACACTTAATGTAGTGTGTACCAGCAGCCTTTTTGCCTCCAGGATGATCCGGTTCTTGATAATATCGTTGGGCGTAGTACTGCTGTACCGGGTGATTCGCTTGTTCAATGCCTTGGGCGAAATATGCAGCATATCCGCATAGTCTGCTACGGTATGGAGCCGGGTGTAGTTCCACTCTACCATCTGGCTGAATTTGCGGGAAAATTCTACCTCTTGACGGGCTTCTTCGTCTTTTACCTGGTGTTCCTGCTTCCAGAGCCGGGTAGATTTGATAATAATCTGTTTAAGAAGTATCCGCAGCATCTCTTCTGTAGTCGAGTCTTCGCTCATAATCTCGACCTGTACTTCCTGAAGTAGTTTTTGCATGGCGGCCGACTGCTCGTCATCAAGTTGGACAACGGGTATATCATACACGTTATGGAACAGAATACCGTCACAGGACACTTCTTTATCGTGAATCTCCACGCAATAGAAATCACGGTTATAGAAGAGTAGTGTACCGCAGCAAATTTCATTAAACCAATAGTGCTGGCTACCGCTGATGAAAAACATGGCATCTTTTTCTAGCTGGAACTCCTTGAAATCTATAACTACTTTCCCTCCTGCCTTTACGAATATAACCTTAATATACTCTTTGAAATCTTCATTCAGCTGTTTATCCGAAAGGGCGTCGGTAAAGTCAAAGTACCCAAACTTCTTAAAGGCAAATTGTTTAAAATGTACCATTGTATTGCTTGATCGTTCTCTTCTATAACACGGGCTACTTCATAGAGTGTTCAGGCAGCCATTGTCTACTGTTTCTATTCCACTATAAGTTAGGGAATTATATCTATAAATTTTTGAATTGTTCGTAGTTTATAGGATAGTCAGGCTAACTGGATACTAATTCTATGTGCAGTTACTTGATTAATTAATCTGATCCTGCTACTTTGTCCGCTGAATATATTTACACACCTGCCATGAGAAAATTGCTTTCCCTGTCCCTGCTTGTGATGACCCTATCCTGTATCCGAATGGATCAGGAGCCCGTACCCGATGTGCCCGTTGAGTACCCTGACTGGTACACCATTACCTCACCCATCGATAAACCGATCCAGAGTGTATGGGGGGATTGGGATAAGACATTAATTATCTCAACCATGTACGAGTTGTTTCGCACGACTGATCAGGGAAAAACCTGGCAAAAGGTGCACCAGCAGTCTACCGGTATGTTTGGTGTCATTGCTCTTCGGGACACACTCTTTACCATGAATGGACTCAGGAACATGCAGAAACCCAATGGAAACCAATACAGCGATCTGGTGAATCCAGACCATTACAGTGTAGACGATGGGATAACCTGGCTGCGCTATGCAAAGCGAAATGCTGTATTTGATAGCCTGCACACTCTTTCGCCCAAGATAAGGTTTATGGTCAATCCGGTTACTTCAACAGATAGTACTACGTATACGATCAACCGGGTTTTTCTGGATGGGCCTACCGCAACCACCGGGCTTTTTGAAACACCAGGCGTTGTCACTTCGGATGGTCGCCGCATTGACCTGCCCCAACTCCACCAGTTAAGTAGCCTGTACCTGGACTCAAAGCAACGGCTTTACATAGCAGGTTCCGATGCGGTATGTGGTCGTGGGTTTGATTTTGCATTTTGTAACTTTAAAGGTGGCAGGGGCGTAGTTTATATATCAAAAAGACCACTTCCTTAAGTAATCCTGTGTCTTAACCAGATGTGCTGCTACTGCAACCCTAGCGGGTAGTAAAGTCATGTATAGGCATGACTTGAGTCATACCAGGTGGGAAAAAATTGGGGGTATTTTGAATTATCAAACCCTAATACCTATCCCATGAAAATCACTATTCGTAGTAGTCACTCCCTTTCCGGTTCAGGAACATATCGTTCCGGGATGATCTGCCTATCCCGTACTTTCAGGAGCATCTGTTTATCATACAGCGAGTCAGATAGCAGCTGGCCGGAGATATTCTGAAGGAAATCAACTTTTGCCTTGATTTCAGGTACTTCTTCTGTCTTTCTCCCGTTCTTTTCGACTTCTAACTCTATGATCACAACGCAATCAACCGATACGGAGGCGATACCACGCCCTCCCATTGAGCCCTTATTTAATAATGTCATTTCTGAGTCGCTGCAAGGGCCGAAGGACCGGCAGTCGGAGCTACGATATGTATTTCAGGTAGGCTGGCAGTTTTTGAAAGGGCTACGTTCTCTGCACTTCGTAGGTCCCTGTGTGACGGTATTTGGTTCGGCCCGATTCACGGAAGGACATCCGTACTACGAAATGGCCCGGCAGATGGGAAGCGCGATCCGGGAGTTGGGCTTTACCGTCATGACCGGCGGAGGACCGGGACTCATGGAAGCGGCTAACCGCGGGGCTTATGAAACGGGAGGCAAATCGGTAGGGTGTAACATCCGTCTGCCCTTTGAGCAGCAGCCCAACCCGTATATTCATACATGCGTGACCCTCAATCTCTTCTTTGTCCGTAAGGTCCTGCTACTAAAGTACTCCTACGCATTTGTGGTCATGCCGGGTGGTTGGGGTACTATGGATGAATTGTTTGAAACGCTGACTCTGGTACAGACGGGTATGGTACATCAGTTTCCGGTGGTACTCATGGGACGTGACTACTACCAGCCCCTGCTCAATTATATGGAGGAGATGCTCAGGGCCGGCACGATCAGCGAAAAGGATTTGAAATTGGTGTGCCTGACAGATGATGTCAACGAAGCGCAGGATCACATACAGACCTACGTCAGGCAGCACTACAAGGTAGTACCCCGGCCCAAGCCCCTCTGGTGGCTGCTCGAACATGTGTAATGTACCCTATATAAGCACCTGGTTCCTAAAATAGATTATCAACTTAATTATCTAACGATTACTCTAACCTACATACAGCTATGTATAAAATCCTGCTTTTGACCGATTATTCTGATGCTTCGCGTCAGGCGATTGCCTATGCTCAGCAGCTTTTTGCTGATACACCCGTTGACTTTTGTCTGTTGAATGCCTTTCCGGTTGAAGCCGAAGTAGCTTACGGACTATCATATGCGGCTACTAACTACTGGCAACTGGCTCAGGACTCCATCATAGAGTTGCGTCAGGAAGTGGAGCAGGAGTCGGTATCAGAGCTGCACACCTATCGAACCGAGGTACTTCCGGGGGGACCTATCAATGCCCTGGAACTGCAGCTCTCGCGGGAGCCGTTTGATCTGGTGGTAGTTGGAGCTACGGGGGCAGGCGTAAGTGAATGGTTGGGTAGTGTGGCGACGGGCGTAGTTCGTCATGCTAATACCCATGTTCTGGTTGTACCTGCTACCGCCACGGCGGGTCTGATCCAGCAGGCTGTACTGGCTACTGACTACCAGCCGGTTGCCAGTGCTCAGTCTTTTTCTTTACTGAAAGATATCGTAGCTCGTAAGGGGGCGCAACTGACGCTTCTACATATAGAGGCCGGCCAACAGGTTGCCCCGGTGGCGGAGGAAGTGGTACGTCAGTACATCCTGAACAACTTCGCAGGTACAAAGGTAGAGACCGCTACAGTTATAGGCCAGGAGGTGTTACAGGGTCTGAATTACTATCTTGATGCCAGTAAGGCAGATCTGCTGGTCATGCTTCCGCATCACAAGAGTATACTGGATGTACTACTAGGTAACAGTTTGACCCGTTCTGTAGCCTACCATCCCCGGGTACCTTTGCTGACGCTCTACGATCGAGGTGTTGAGCCTGTACAACAGGAAGCAACACAGGAGGAAAATGTTCCTTTCCTCCCCCTGTAAGCGTAGTTCGTATAACTCATCCGGTCATAGTGGGCTACTTTGTAAGTATGTACTAAATAGAAGGCCGCAACCAGGAGGGAAATAAACAGAGGCATCTGGATAGTATCATCCAGATGCCTCTGTTTATTTAAAGAGCAGGGCGTAATAGGTACATACGCTGTACCCGATGTAGATACTACTCTTTGTTACTGATCATATGTTCACAGTACTAGCTCCGCCTGCGCATAGAGGTTGCGGGTACACTCCATATCCCTTGGGGCGCAGCAGCAGGAGGGAATCCGGTTCTTCAGGTAAGGGCTACTGCAGTTCCAGCAGGAAGCGGGCTCCTCCTCAGATTTCATAAAGCCAAAGGTAGAGAGTACTTCTTCCAGTGGCTGCGCCTGGCTTCCGGTAGTAAATATCACCTCGCTCTCATTGATTACTGACACTTGGCCAGTCAGGGTAAATCCGGCTTTCAAGATACCTCGCTCGGAGGCTGTGTTTTCTGGAGCATGCATAATCCAGATTTGTTCCGAGTTGGTTAGTTCATCTTTTAATATGGCCTGAAGCAGGTGAGGGTATATCCCTAAGCCACGAAAGTCAATCAACGTTCTGAAATTCCAAAGGTAGCGGTGTCTGGCGGGAAGCTGAAATTCATGGTTCAGCTCACCGATCCGGGCGGTATGGGTAGCGACCCAGCCGAAAGCCGTCGGCAAGCCGTGTAGGTAAGCTACGTAGGCTTTATGACCGGCCGCGAAACGTTTCCGGGCTTCATCTACGGAGGTCTGACCTATTTCGGCCATGAAGGCTGGCTCCCGGTTCCGGCGAATTTCCAAGCCTTTTAGTAGTTGAAGTTCAGGCAGTGCATCTTGGTGTGTGAATGAGTACAACATGGTAGTAGGTATGGGGATAGGAGCAGAATTGTTGAAGGGGACTACGATCGTGTATAGGTATAGAGTACTCCGTTGGGAGGTCGGTTCAGGACTTTTCCGGTAAAGCCTTCTCGCACGAGTAACCGACTCAGGACTTCCATGGTAAAGGCGTGGCTGACAATCAATATGTCAGTATTGGGTTGGCTGAGCAGCTCGGATAACCACGTCCTGATCCGTTTTTCCTGTACTTCTTTTCGGTGCGACTGAGTAGGATGGTTGTAAAGGAGAGCCAGCCTGATCAGCATACCCCAGGCCAGGAAGGGCAACCGGATATCGTGCTTAAAAAGCGGATCAGGGCTGGGTTCATTCAACAGGGGAGTAGTGATAATCTCCCCCTGATAAATGGCCTCAGCGGTCTTCCTGGCTCTGGGCAACTGGCTGGAATAACACTGGTCCCAGGATGTACCTGTATCTACCGGCCAGGTTTGTAAGTCAGCCTCATTATACCCCTGAAACCACTGCAGGACCTGTGACTGACTTACCCACCCTGTTAGGTACTTGTGCTGGACCGGAAAGTGCCTGATCAGACCAATTTTCATGTTTTCTTTAAGTTATTACTCGATCGTAAGGGACCGGGTAGAAATGGCACTGGCGGAGAAAAAGCCCACGCCCCCGTTGCTGATGTTGGTAGGCAGGTTGGCCGGATTGCGATCGAAAAGTCCTCCCTGGCCCGACAACCCCTGCAGCGCGTTATAAAAATCGAAGGCTTCCTTAGTCAACGATAACAGACTGACATCCAGTGCATCGTTTTTGGCGAAGGTAGCCGGTACCCGTATATCATCCAGGTAGGAGCCATCGTACAGTTTATCTTCGGTGATGATGATATCTTTGGTTTCATCCTGTCTTAGCTGGCCGTTCACGGCAATATTCAGCTTGTAGTAGTTCTTAACCCCGGCGCTATCCCGGAAGGCCGTAGAGATGTAATAGCCTTCCTCACGACCAAAATCATCATTCTTGCCATCCACATACTCATAGGTTACCTTATCTAGCTTAGTTACCGGATGCAGGGTAGAGGTGGCCGTATAGGTTTTACCGTTGGCGAGTATGGTCAGGGTGTAGGTGCGACCGATCTCTCCGGCAAAGGGGGAGGCTGGTTTGTAAGTACCATTGCCTTTGTGGATAAGAGAAGTACTGATGCCGGTATTATCCACCAGCTTCACCTGGGCATCCGTTACAGCCTGTGGGTCTATGTTTTTGGCGTAGGGAGCTGACAGGTGTAGCTTCACGAAGTTCATATCCGGCTGGTCAGTGACAACTGCCTCTACCGCCAGGCGGGGTTCGCTTTGTTCCAGGTCCAGTTCAACCGGAGTTTCACAACTGGTGAGCGCGAAGGTAAGGATACCTGCCAGGGCAACAAGAATATTTTTCATGGCTATGCTTATTTATATATGCTGAAATAAGTGAGAAAGTGATTAGAACTTGAAATTGTAGGTAATGGCTGGAATCGGGGCTCCAACGATGGAGATCTCTTTGGCGTTGATGCCGGCCGGTACATCTTCGGTTTGATCCAGCTGGATTGAGAAGACATTCTTGCGACCGTAGGCATTGAACAGGGAGAAGTTCCAGCTTGACTCGTATTTCCGTCCGGGACGTTTTTTTCCATTCAGCGTAAGTGACAGGTCCAGGCGGTGGTAGTCGCGGAGGCGATAGCCGTTGCGCTCTGTGTAGATGGGTACTACGATGTTACCATTACGGAAAGAGCCGGAAGGCATGGTGACTACATTGCCGCTGCTGTACACTTGGTTGGCGCCGAGGGTAACGCGCTCGGATAACTTATATGAAACGACCACCGACAGATTATGAGGTTTATCCTGACGTACGCGGTAGGGCTGGTTGTTATTGATCCCCTCAATGGTCCGCTCGGTATGGGACAGGGTATAACTAGCCCAGCCGGTGAGGTTGCCGGTTTGCTTTTTCACCATCAGTTCCAGGCCGTAGGCTTTTCCGGTTCCCGTCAGTATTTCAGCTTCGATGTTGTTGTTGAACATCAGGTCAGCGTTATCACGGAAATCAATCTGGTTGTTCATGCCCTTGTAGTATACTTCGGCCGAGGCTTCCAGGGTATTGTTGCGGAAGTTCCGGAAGTAGCCCAGAGCCATCTGATTAGCCGATTGGGGTTTGATGTATTTACCAGAGGGTACATACACATCCAGGGGAGTCGCTGAGGTTGAGTTGGAGGCCAGGTGCAGGTACTGCATGGTACGGTTGTAGGAGGCTTTCAGGGAGCTGTTACCATCCAGTACCAGACGAGCGGCCAGGCGTGGTTCCAGCCCACCCTGTGTCTTATAGATCCGGGTACGCTCATAGTCTTCTACTCCGATGACCTGTTGTCCGGTTTCGTCGTAGTTGGATACCCGTCCGCCCATATTCTGGAAGAAGGAGTAACGCAGGCCGTAGGTCAGTGATAGCCGGGGGGATATTTCCTGTTCATTGCTTAGGTATACCGCGTTTTCAAGCGCGTACTTCCGGTCGAGCAGCAACTCTTTCACTACCGAGTTAGCCGATCCGGGCTTTACTTCTCCTGGCTTAAAAGTATGGTAGGTAGAGCTGATCCCGAACTTGATGGTGTTGGCATTATTGGGGAAGTAAGAGAAGTCCGCTTTCAGACTCACGTCTTCTATATTTGATTTCCAACTGAATGACGTATTCCCGCTGGGCATCCCTACCGTATAGTTGAAGTTGCTGTAGATGGCGGTAAAGTTAGAGAATAGCTTGTCGGAGAACAGGTGGTTCCAGCGAACAGTAGCGGTAGCGTTACCCCAGTCCATACCCATCAATTCTTTGTACTTGAATACATCCTGCCCAAAGTACCCTGAGATAAACAGGCGGTCCTTGTCGCCGAACTTGTAGTTGATCTTGGTGTTGAGGTCGTAGAAGTACAGTTTGTTGCTGTTGATATTTTCGTTGGAGCTCAGCTTGAGGAACATATCCGCATACGTACGGCGGCCCGAGATGATGTACGAGCCTTTGTCTTTCACGATGGGGCCTTCCAGCGTAAGGCGGCTGGCGATGGTACCTATACCCCCCGAAGCTCCGAAGCGCTTGTTGTTACCTTCCTTCATCCGGATATCAACCAGCGAGGCCAGACGACCTCCGTACTCGGCCGGAATACCTCCTTTATAAATCTCTACATCTTTGATGGCATCGGCATTAAAGACCGAGAAGAAGCCCAGCAGGTGGGAAGCGTTGTACACCGGCGCCTCATCCAGCTGGATAAGGTTCTGATCAATGCTACCCCCGCGTACATAGAAACCTGAGGTACCTTCACCACCCGACTGTACGCCCGGTAGTAGCTGGATGGTTTTCATAACATCCACCTCTCCCATAAAGGCCGGTAGGGTCTTGATGGTTTCCATGGGGAGTACCTCGGTGCTCATCCGGTTCTGCTGGATGTTGGCGTCCTCTTTTTTGGTTTTAATAACTACCTCCTGAAGCGCCACATCCGCTGTGGCAAGTTCGAGGTTCAGGCTGAGGTTTTCTTTAAGATCAATCTGGCGGGCCTGGGTAGTGTAGCCGATGTAGGAGTACACCAGCGTGTACTTGCCGGCTGGTAACGTCAGGGAGTAAAAGCCGTACGCGTTGGTAGAGGTACCCAGAGTACCTCCCTGTACGCCCACGGTAGCACCGATCAGGTCCTCCCCATTTTTAGCGTCTTTGAGATTTCCGCTGATGGTGAAGCGGTGCTGCGCCTGCATGACCAGGGGGATGAGCAGCAGGAGGAGAATGGAAATTTTTTTCATGGCTTTATTAATGGGACTGGTAAATGAATCATTGATGCTTCAAAGTTGCACCGCGGCCGCAAGTATAGGAAATGATGTTTGCCGAACCCGATAGTTGGCGTGATGAACCTGCCATATCTGGTGATGGAGCTTGGTGGTACATCACCAGACAAGTTGTAAAGCCAAGCCCACGACTGCACAGATATTTTCCTGGGAAAGCTTACTATATTTACCCGGGCTTATGCCAGAGGTTATGAAAAAGACCATTTATCTAGACCGTCTAAAATACATAGTAGTACCCATACAGGCGCTGGTATTTCTACAGGTTGGGCGGCCCCTGCCGCTGTGGGACTACCTGGGACAGCGTGACTTCTACTTTGACCTGATCTTCGCGCTGCTCATCGGGTACATTGTCTGGACGTATATACAGTATAGTTATCAGCTTCTGGACCGGAGGCTCTCCTGGGGAACCCATTTCACCAGGCGTCTGGCTTACCAGTCCCTGCTCTCCGGATTTCTGACCATCTTTCTGCTACTGGCGCTCTATGTAGGATACATGGAGCTCTACTACGGAGACAACTTTCGGTTGGAGAAGTCCCTGATCTTTCAGGTGGACCTCCTGTTAGCGGCTTTACTGATCCTGATCCAGAATCTGGTCTTCGTCGTCGCTACTCTTTTCAATAAGTACCAGATGGCGTCGGTCAGAGAGTCGTTGGAGCAACCAATGGAAGCACCGGAGGCAAGTCTACCATCGTCACTGGCATCGAGTAAACTATTGGTGGCCAATGGAAGCAGGTATACGCTCCTGGACCGGGATGAAATGCAGTTTATCAGGTTACAGAACGGGGTATCGGTGGCTTATCTGAAAGATGGTACCAGCTCGGTTCTGAACACACCCCTTAATTCCCTCGATGAAACGTTACCCGATTACTTCTTTCGGGTGAATCGTACCACTATTGTAAATCTCAGAGAAGTAAAAGGGTTCGAGGCGGAGAAAAGTGGAAAGCTGATCCTGAGACTGCACTCGGATAATGCCGAGGAAATAATAGTCAGTCAGAACCGCAGCGTTGACTTCAAGAACAGACTCGTAACGCTTTAAAGCTTTTTCGGGGGGGTAACGGCTGTTTTTTCAACCCGAAATCTCCTGATCCGGCAGGCTTACCTCCTGATTTCGGGGCAGTTTTTCCAGAATGGTGTTTTGATAACTAGTTGATTATAAGTAGGGAGGCTAATTTTGCCCCTGAATTAAACTAGTAACAAGCCATGAAAAAATCAATTATCCTTTGCCTGCTACTTAGCCATTGCTCTGTAGCAGTACAGGCCCAGGCACAGGGGCCCAGGCCGCGCAGGTGGCCACTTGTCGTTTCTGTATTCAGCGAGGCGTGGGCGCTGCCTTCCACGCAACTGGTCAAAAATCCCATCCATCCCGGATTGAGTGTGGGCACCTCGTATCCCCTGCGCGAAACCACCCAAAGTACCCTCAGCCTGAATGGCACGCTTGGCTATTTCTACCACAAAAACATCCAGAACAACCTCCATCTGCTGGCGACTCTGGGCTACCAGCACCGGGTAGTAGGCGGCTTGTATGCAGGTACTGCGTTGGGACTGGGATATAGCCATTCCATCTATCCGATTCAGGTGTATCAACTGGAAGGGGGCGAGTACCAGAAAGCAACAGACTGGGGAAAACCCGCGCTGGCTCCTTCGTTTGAGCTGAACCTGGGGTATACCTTCCTCCGCCATTCCCCCAATCCCGTTACCGTATTCACCCGGTACCAGCTACTGGTAGAGTGGCCCTACGCACCCGAGAACACCTTCCCGGCCCTACCGCATACGCTGTTCCACGTTGGAGCCAAATTCTATCCTTTCAACTAAGACTTCCTATTTACATCCGATGAAATATTTTAAAACAACTCATATGGTAGCCGTGGTGTACTGTGTAGTAACCGCAGCACTGACCAGTTGCGAAAAAGAACTTGACGTAGCTCCGGCTACCTTCGATTGTACCAGTACTGACGCCGGTTTAGGAGCCGCCCATCCCAAGCACCAGGTGTACCACGAGTTTCTACAATCCTGGAAGCGGAAAGGACTGCCGGGGGCCTTACTGCTCGTGCGGGATAAGCATGGTCTGTGGCTGGATGCCGCCGGAAAGGCCGACCTGGCCGGTAACGTAGCGATGAAGCCCTGTAACCTGTTCTATATGGCCAGCATCACCAAGACGTTTACCGCGGCGGCGGCCTTACGACTACACGAAAAGGGCTTGTTTCATATCGACGAACCGGCCATCAAGTACCTGCCCGAGTTTTCGGGCATACCCTACGGGGACAAGATCACGATTCGTCAGCTGATGAACCATACCAGTGGCATTGGTAACGACAACTTCACCGTTTCTACGCTGGATTATTTCAATCATACACCCACTGAGGCCAAGTCGCTGGACGATTGGCTGAAGCTCCTGAAGAAACCTCGCTTCGCTCCGGGTACCAGTTGGGAGTATTCGTCGGGACTGGACTTTGTAGGGCTGATCATGGCGCGCGTAACGGGTAAGAGGGCCTACAGGGTAATAGAGGAGGAGATACTGATACCGCTGGGGCTGAATAACACCTACCTCAGTGACAGAACCCGCCCGGAAGGCCTGCCCAAGAAGTACATGGACCTGCAGGCCAACGGAAAGATTATAGAGCTGAAAGTACCCTTCCGGGCCGCCAAAGAGGGAGCTCTGGATTTTACCAGTGGGGGAGGCATCAGCAACGCCCAAGACCTGATGAAGTTTGCGGAAGCGCTATTCAAAGGTAATCTGCTCAAGCCCGAAACGCTAGCGTTGATGAAAGAATCAGTGCCCATACCCGATGGACTTATTGGCTGGGATGGCTTTCCCGGTTATGGTTTGGGATTGAGCTTTGTCTCAACCCCGTATGGAGCAGCTATGGGGCACGAAGGTGACTTATTCGGAGCTTCGTCCTTTATGTTCTACTTTCCGGAGCAGGATATCACCGTAGTGGGAGCCATGAATGTAACATCGTATCCGTTGCGGTTGGTCTTTGCTGATTATAAAGAACTGGCGCGGGTAGTAACGCAGTAAATTCTTAGATTGATTTATTACCAAGGAAGAGCAGTTGGGGCATCGGTATAGTAGTACCGGCGCCCCAACTGCTGTTTATAGTGATGTAAACGATCGTGTCAGGGCTTGCTAAGTACTATCATTAAATTAAAGGGAAGAAGCTATTGCGATCAGCCATTACAGGTTCGCCCAGTGGGAATGTACTCTTCCTGTACCTCGCAGATCCAGGAAGGAGACGCGGGTCATGAAGCCCGTCATTCCCTAAACGGGCTGGGGCTTATCTTTGATTAGTATACACCAGAGTTTAGACATGGCTGGCCAGATTAATGTAAAGGGTAGCAGTAAAGTCATCAGTACTCTGTACGACAGATAACTTATAGTCTGTGTAGAGGAGTTCCAGTTGGCGGCGGAGGTTCGAGAGTCCGATGTTTTCCTTCACTCCCTGATCATCCGGAGTGGCTTCGGATGAATTTCGGACCACAAAGTCCAGCTGCCGTTGCTTCACCGATAGGCGGATGTCGATGTAGGGTTCACCACGGGTTTCGGACACGCCGTGCTTAAAGGCATTTTCCACCAGTGGTATCAGCAGCAGAGGCGGTAAGCTTTGCCGCAGGTCTTCCACATCGTAGTTAAAGTTAACCCGCAGCGACTCATCGTACCGCAGCTGCTCGAGGGCTATGTAGTCGCTGATGATTTTCAGCTCCTGCTCGATAGCGATGTAGTCGCCGCCCGTTTCGTACAGCATGAAACGCAGGATTTTGGAGAGACGAAGAATGGACTCGGGTGCCTGATCGGATTTATCGCGGGCCAGAGAGTAGATGTTGTTCAGGGTGTTGAAGAGAAAGTGTGGGTTGGTCTGGGACTTGAGGTAGTTGAGCTCGGCCTGCTGCTTCTCGATGCGTAGTTGCTGGGCGGCCTGTCGTAACTGCATGTACCCAAAGATATGGAGGCTGATTCCGTAGAAGAAAATTGCACCAGCGCTGTATGACATCTGGGACTCTACTCCTCTACTGACACTGCGAAAGTCAATCAGGGGGGTGTAGATGTGTAGCCAGATGCCTATCTGCCGCCAGGCGTACAGCCCGTAAGAGTACAGCATCAGGTGTACCCACAGCAGTAACAAACCTGCCAGGATCCGCTTCCAGCTTAGCCGAAGAAAGGGGATGGTGTATTCAAAGAGGATAAAGCTGAGTACCGTTACATAACTCCAACGCCATAGGTTATTCCAGACCCGTGGGATAAATGTATCCGGGTTGTTGACTAGTTCGGAGAACAGCCATAACAGCAGGAACAGGCTACCGATCCGCAGATACAACAGAAAGCGCTCTCTATCAACTGTAAGGTTCATGCTGCTAAATACGAGGATATTTTTACATATCAATCACTCGCTGCACGCATCGTCTACATAAGGTCATTTTACGTCAATGAATGCTAGTTGTAGGCATGTTCCTGTCATTGGTAGACCCTTCCCCGCTGTCCGTTGATACCGGCATTGGTAGCTCCTTTTTATTGCCTAATCTTGGGTAGAACAAAAATACAAGCCTATGAAAAAGACCCTATTAGCCATCGCAGAGAAGTTCTTTGCTCAGCCAATTACATGTAAAGTACTCACCCCATTTAACAAACCTATCCCAATGAAAAAGCTTTCTACTACCATGATGTTTATCCTGCTCATTGGACTTGTTACGCTGCCCGAATTTGCCGGAGCAGTACAGTCAGCTACTGTACAGACTGACTCTACCAAAGCTTCGTCCGGGCAACCTGCCTTTCAGGTAGGAATGTACCAATCTATCCATTCCCTGACTATGAATGTGCTGGTAGAAAAAGCTTTGGGCTGCCGGGTACGAGTAAAGCTCCTCAATAAAAGAGGGGATGTACTTTTTGATGAGATGCTGAACAAGAGTCAACAAAAATATCGCCTGAAACTGAACTTCGCAGAAGTACCGGATGGTACTTACACGGTGGTAGTTGCCAACGAAACCGGACAGATTACCAAATCAATTAATCTGTTCTCTCAGGCTCTATACGAAATGCCGACCCGGACCTTGCTCGTCATGAACTAAGTCTGGTGGAAATATACAGTTGGTGGGGTTATCTGCCTCTATTTTTCCGCTGCTCCCATACTTCCCGGTCGAGCCGGTAGACCCGGCAGTAGTCTTCGCCAAATGTCTGGTCTTCCACGTACTGGAATCCCAGACGTTCGTAGAACTGGTGGGCCCGGTGGTTTGATACCAAAGGGTCCACCAGGATGGCTTCTACTAGCGGGTCGGAAAAGCAGAGTGTAATGGCTTGTTGCATCATCCGGGTTCCGTATCCCCTACCTAGATCCTCCGCTTCACCGATCCAGATATCCAGGGCACGAAGGTTTGGCGGTACTTCGCCCCAGTAGTGGGTATCTTCTGTAGCTGGGTCGATGATTTGAATAAAGCCAATTGGGCGCCCATCCAGCTCAGCAATAAGCTGCTGGCGCCAGGACAGATGACGGTATAGCTCTACCTCCCAGTTCCAGTCGTCGTTTGGGTCAGAGGCAACCGTGTGTGGCTGTTCGTCCCAGTACCTGAGCAGTGGCAAGTCAGCCGGGGCGGCAGGGCGGAGAATCATATTATTGGAGTAGGAAGTCATAGATGTAAATCATGAGATGGATTCTTTATTGATTTATGTCAATGACAACGAAGGCTTTATCAGGCACTTTTACTGAAAAGTATGAAAGTCAGTCCCTACCAGCCTACATATACCGAAATGCAAGCACAGACATTAGCCAGACTCATTGGTTTTATCTTCATCATCATGTTTTTCCTTGGGATTTTTGCCGAAGGAATAGTCAGAGCCCAGCTCATCAACCTGGAAGAGCCCTTGCTTACCCTGGCTAACGTGCAAAGAACGCCTGTCCTGTTTCAGTTAGGGATACTGGCCTGGATCATTATTACACTGTTGGATGCTGTCCTGGCGGTTGCATTTTATGTTTTGCTCCAGCCTGTTCATGCTCCTTTGGCCATCCTGATGGCAAGCCTGCGGCTGGTGTATGTGGCTGTCAAAGGAGTATCCGTAGCCGGACTGCTGGTGGCCTCAGATGTTTATGCTTCGGCGGTAGGTTTAGAAGCCAGTCAGACAGGGGCACTCGCTACTCAGGCCATGTTGTTTCTGAAAATGCATCACTATGGTTTTGGGATAGGCCTCATTTTCTTTGGGTTCCATTTAATACTTTTAGCCATCCTTTTACATAAAGCGGATAGAGTTACCAACTGGATGGTCGGCTTGATGTTAGTGGCGGGTATTGGGTATATCATGAACAGCCTGGTAAGTTTTCTTCCGGCCGATTTTGATCTGTTACGTACATGGACCATTGCGCTCTTCATCATGCCCATGACCTTTGCTGAATTGTCATTTGGGCTTTGGCTTTGGCTCCGATACAAGCGTAGTGCTATGGTTCCGGGTAGCAGCGTCTGATTGCTTTTGGGTAATCCTCCTCCTGATTCTGCTCAGTGTTTCCGGCTTTATACCCAGGTAGCTCGCCAGATGGTACTGGGGAACTCGGTGTAGTAAGTCTGGCCTTTGCTCTACCAGCTGTAGGTAGCGTTGTTCTGAGGTTAAGGTCAGCAGGGAAGAGCTCAGCCGCTGGTACTTACCAAATTCCTGTTGGATAAATAATCCTGACATTTTTTCTAGTACGGGATTTTTAGCGTACGCCTCATCTAGTTGAGCCAGCCGCCCAATGACCAGTGTAGTGTCTTCCTCACATACCCAGTTAAAGGCACAGGGCTCCTGCCGGGCAGCACTGTCAAAGGCTACCAGAGCATCTCCTTCGGAGTAAAAGTAGGTCGTTTTCTCCTCTCCATCCACTAGTTCATATTGTCGGATCAGGCCCTGAATATTGAAGTAGCATTCCCTGGAAATCTGCCCCTGCCTTAGTATATGGCTCCCTTTTTTAAAGGTCCTGTAAGGCAGTTCTTTTATGATTAACCGTTTTTCTTCTTCTGTAAGGGGAACATACTTAGCTATGTAATCCAGAATCTTCTGTTCCATCTCTTCAGGTGTTAATTGTAAACAGGTAGTCTGTTACCAGTGATAAGTACCGGTAGGCGTTCTCCCTACTTAACCGGCAGGGGCGGCTGTACCGCTGCAAAATCATCATTCAACCGCTGAAACCATAAGTTTTGTACCCGACCGTTGTTCATCCGGAGTCCTAGTACCTTGTCTGACGCATCCCGTACTAGCTCAATATTTTGCACAAACCACCAGGGGGCCTGCAGCCGATCTTTGGTTAGTACTCTCAGGGGTACCTCGCCGTGCTGCACGTGGATGAGCTTGAGCGATTCTCCATCCTGAGTTATAGTATAGATCGTTTCCAGTTCGGGGCTGTAATACTTACCTACAAATTGCTCCTGTTTTATCTCCGGTGCCTTTACAGACTGCACGCGGGTACCGGGGTGGTTACCATTTTGCCGGAGGGTGATGCGACTTACCTGCCCCCCTTTCGGTCGGTGGAACACGACGGAGGCGTCTACTACTTTCAGGAAGAAGGTAGAGTCGGATGAAGGAAACATCTCTACCTCACTCTGTCCGGTTGCCTGCGTGAAGTACCGGTCGCCCTCGCGTCTGAACTTGAGGATAAAGCCGGGTGCTTCGGCAAGTTCAAACGAACCAGCGTAATTACGGAAAAGCGTAGAGTCAAATTTGAAGCTGGCGTTGGCTACCGGTGTCTCTGCCTTTTTCTCCTCCTTCAGGTGCGGGGCCAGATACAGGCTGGCCAACTCTTGTCCCTTCCGGTCAGGGTTGAACTCGGCCTGGTTGCTTAGTACGATAAACCCATAGTCTTCCTTTGGGAAGTAGGTCAGGAACGACCGGAAGCCTGCGTCGGCTCCGTTGTGTCCGTAGTAGGAGAGGCCCTTGTACTGGCTGTGGAAAAGTCCGAGGGCATAGCTCAGCGTATCCCCTTTGTTAAGGCGCCCCTTCTCGAGCATCTGTGTCATGGTGGCCGGAGCCCCTACCTTCGTTGCCCGGAAATTATCAATCCAGCGGGCCAGGTCATTGACTGTAGTAAAGAGGCTGGTAGCGCCTACGTTGGCGTAGTTCAGCGGGCTCTTGCTGAAGGTACCTACTCCCGGTGTGATATGGAAAGAATAAGCTCGTCCCTTGACCATACGCTCGTTATTGTCATAAAACAAGGTACTATTCATTCCCAGCGGCTTGAACACATTCTGCTGCATCCAATCCGGGAAAGTTTGTTTGGTAACGCGGCTGACAGTTTCGGCCAGCAGGGTATAGCCGGTATTACAGTAGTTAAAGGTCGACCCCGGCTCGGAGTTCAGCTCCTTCTGGCGTTTGATGAGGTTAAAAATATGGGCTTTAGTAATGACGTCGTCCAGCCCCCGACCCGACATGGCCAGTAGGTTCCACTGGTCGCGCAGACCGCTGGTGTGGTTGAGCAGGTGTCGGAGGGTAATGGTCTTGCCGAAGTCAGGTACTTCGGGCACGTACTTGCGTATGTCATCGTCCAGCGATAGCTTGCCCTGCTGTGCCAGCAACACAATGGCATAAGCCGTAAATTGCTTGGACACCGACGCTACGTGGAATACCGTTTCCGGTGTAATGGGCGCCCCTGTTTCCAGGTCAGCTTCTCCGAAGCCTTTGGCAAAGATAAGCTTGCCCTTGTGTACTACTCCCACGGCGGCTCCTGGCTTGCCTGGCTTGTTCCACTCCGCAAACAGCGAATCTATCTTGGCGACGGGTGTGGATGATTGGGCCAGTACAAGCTGAATACCAGATATAAGCAAGGTAATCAGCAGAAGGGGGTAGACCAGTGGTTTCATAGGCTTAGCTGTATTGATTGTAAATATTGAAAGAAGTTAGCTGCTGAATAGCAGTGGCTTATTCTATACAAGATAGGAGTAGGTCGTGATAGTACCTACCTGAAAAGGGCAGACGGTTGAAGAAGTGGGTGAATGGTTGAGGTATACAATCCAGACTTCATTTTGTCTGGTCAGCCTTAGTCCAGTATAATACTGCTGAGAGATAGCCAAGCAGGGCTACAACCACTAAAATAGAATAGCTGTATACATCAAGCAAATCCTTGTATTCACCACCCGCCCCACTGTAAAGGCCGGGTATGGACCAGGGGAAATAGGAGCCATAACCCGTTGCGGCGATCACCTGCGCAAATACCAGAGTCAGGGCTACAAAGCCCAGCGGTGCCAGATACCCTTTACCCCAGATTGCAAAAAAAGCAATGGGTACTCCCACTAGGATGGTCAGACCGGTAGTTGTAAAGTAATCGAGTAAAAACTGCGAAACGTCACCCGATACCGGCTCGGGCAACTGAAGAAGTAAACCTATGACCAAGCCTAGCAGTAGATTCGAAACCGCAAGAGCCAGGCACCATAGTATGTACAAGCTGAACTTGGCATTCAATATGCTGGTACGGGAAGTAGGTAAGGCCAGCAGGTCTTTAGCGGTACCATCAGAGTACTCACGACCGAAAAGCCAACTGGCAACAAATCCGAAAACCAATACTCCACCTACTCCAACGGCCTGATTCAGTATATCTAAGTAAGACTTCCAGTTGGCCTCAAAATGGATAAGCCTGGCCTTGGCCGCCAGACCACTTGCCTTCTCCAAGGCTTCGGCGTCCTGTACCAGTAGTACAAATACTCCACCCATTAGGGGAGCTAAGCCAAAAGCCAGAAAGGTAACCCCGAGTATAGTCGAATACTTTAACTTGATGAACTCGGCCTGTAGGGTGGATAGCTGTATCATATTAGGTATGCCGGATGCTGCGCAAAAAATATGCTTCCAGATCCTCCGTGAACATATACATTTGCCGGGGCGGAAGCCCCTTCTCAACCAGTAATCGGGAAATGGATTCCGGGCAGTCAAAAGCTTTCCTGTCGTTGATCTCTATTTCGTTCCTATCAGTCAGTACAGCCGGGTAGCCTGCTTCTGTTAAACAATAGAGGGCTAGCGTATTATCTTGGGTATGGACGATTAGTTTCCTGATCAGATTGTCAGTGAGTTCGCCCGTTGTTAGTTCCTTTACCAGCCTGCCTTCGTGTATGATACCAATTCTGTGGGCTATCCGGGCGATTTCGCTGAGGATATGGCTGGAAAGAAAGATTGTAGATCCCTGCTGCGCAAGCTGGATGAGCAGTTCTCTTACTTCGACAATACCTTCCGGATCCAGACCATTGATTGGCTCGTCAAGGATCAGTAACCTGGGTTGGTGCATAAGTGCCTTGGCCAGTCCAAGCCGCTGCTGATTACCCAGTGACAGTACTTTGGCCTTAGTATTACGGTACTTGCTGAGTTTTAGCTGCTCTATGATCGTATCAATAGAGTTGGGATCGCGTAGCTGCCTTAATTTGTAGTAAACCCGCAGATTCTCTTCAACCGAAAGGTTTGGATAGGAGTAGGGAGTCTCCACCAGATAGCCAACTTCATTCCACTGGTCAAAGCCCGGATGCAGTGGTTGGCCCATGACCGTTATGCTGCCTTCATCAGGTTTGATCATGCCAAGAAGCATACGGATCAGGGTAGTTTTGCCGGCTCCGTTCAAACCTAGAAAGCCATAGATCTCGCCGGGGTTGACATGCAGCGAAAGTGCATCAATCGCAACATTTTGCCCAAAGCGTTTGGTCAGTTGATGGGTTTTTATGATGGGCATGTGGCGAACTTGTTTTCCCCCTGGCACCCAATGGTTATATAAATGCCACTGATAGGGGGCAGAGGGAAGTACCTGTTTATAGCACAAGTATAGTCAGAGCAGATCTTTGTGCCTAACTTAAAAGTTCGAGCGGTCCCTGAATTCGCTGAAAGGTTACCTGAGGCCTCTGTTCAGGATTCAGAGTAGTTGTGGCCTTCCCTCCTTTAATACCAAGTACCTGTCCTGTATGGAAGCGCCATCCTTATACCTAATAAATGGTCTGTTTTTCCATAGTCACGAGGGACTCTGGTGCCATACTTTTGACTGTCCCTTCAAGGCTGGAGGTACCCGTCGGCAGGTTCTGGAGGTAAAGGGCTATCAGGGCTATCAGTTCAGCCTGATGCTCTGAATCGGTCAGGATGAGCGGGCTAAGGACATGATTTGGAATAGCGGGTGTATTTATAGCCTCATAGATTGATTTGAGTGAGGTAGTACCTAGTACAGCCCGTGCCCAGTAGTATACACATACGTACTTTTTCTTAGGTAGCTCGAGTCCATGGTACGCCAGGATCTCTTTGAGATTTGTCTTATGAACCACCAGATTATAAGCCAGTATGTCATCAACTTTATCAAAGTATGATTTGATCTGTGGCCATACCCGGGTAATGTTCGGATAACTGGAGCTATCAAGGTCCTGTGAGTAGTTAAATTGTACTGTATCACAGAGTTTACCATCCTGCACATAGGCCAGTCCAATTTCATTTGCATGGACTCCCATTACCAGGAAACTTTTGCTTTTAGTAGAATAATGATTCATACCGTATTCAATAAAGTTGGACAACCTATTAACCTTGTTACATAGGGTAACTAATTACCTACCCACAGATTGAATTATGTAGTTACCAGTGAAAAAATAATTTAGGACCCGGCTATCTTACTTATAAGAATCAACTACTTCACGCCGGGTCCTAGATCAATATTACTAGATGTTGAGAGAAATAAGGGTATAAAGTTATCCAACGGTAAGGCTATCTTGTGAAAGGCAATACTACCGTCTGATAGTATTTCTTTGCAGCATATTCGACTTGATCGTATACTTGAATAATTCAAATAGCAACTCCTATATGTATAGCGTTAGGGGTTGTTATAAGGGTGGATATTACAAAACGGCCTGCATAAATACTTGCATGCCGTTTTTATATTTTTTCAACCTGGTAAAAGCTCTGCTTAGGCACTTCCACCTCTCCTCTATCTCGATTAAAGGTAAGCGAAGAGGTGGATACGGGTCGTCAGGGGATGCTATTGGCAGTTATGAAGGCTCATCAGGCTACCAGCGACCAAGCATTGCAATACGTATGTAATGTAAGTAACAAAACCTATAAACCATTGACTATTTACACTATACGTCCAAATTATTTCATTTGTCGTTTTGCAACTTATTTATAAAAATTATACCAAAATCCAGTTCCAGAAAATAGTAGCTCTAAAAATACTGTAAACACGGTATTGACCTAATTATAACTATAGATCTACCTTTGAATCATTGATCCGACCTATATCCATGCCATGCAATTTAAAGTCACTTTTTTGTTACCATTTATTATACACACACTACCCACTTAACTAATTACTATTCGATTCACCATACAACCAACAATCAGGCGTAAATGGATCAGATACTCGCCTGTGGTATATGTAGTTAATCGAAATAGTGGTAAGTATCCATCTTAACAGTTCATGCCACCTGATGAGAGTTGTATTAATCAGCCTCTCTTCAGGTGGCAGTTTGTTTAGATTCTAATCTATTGACATATATGATTATAGGGTAGATGTCTCTCAACTATAGGGCTCTTACTTAGAATGGTAAAGGGGTAAATTCGTAGAGGTCATGTCGCCTGGTAACGAAGGTATGTCTGACCGGCTAATCGTTGGTCGTATACTTTGTCCAGCAGCGAGGGAGTTAGAGCTACCAAGACCTTACTAGAGTGGATTCGAGCTGAAATGTCATAGGAAAGTTTAGTAGGGAGTGGAAAGCCCCTGGACCAAGCTGGGGCATTCCACTCCCAACTATCCGGATCAATGGTGAGAGACGTGTTTATTGCTTTTTACAAGTTACTCTCTTCTGCCTGATCAGTAAGGGTAATAACTACATTGCCAATTTTTTGACCCGTTTCCACGTAGCGGTAGGCCTCAACGATCTGTTCCAACGGATACGAGCGGTCTATTAGGGGCATATATTTTTTCTGCTCGATCAGCTCTTTCAGGAAAACTACATCTTTCTGATTGATAGAGGGAATAGGGAAGAGTACTTTCTTACCGCCGCGTATAGGAGTAGTAATAGCAAGAAGAATATTCTCAGAGTTGCGACCCAATTCAGTAGACACGTATATCCCCCTTTCCGTGAGTAGTTTTTCGCATTGGTCAAATGAACTCTTACCAACCGCATCAAATACAACATCAAAGGTCTGGCCTACGGTAGTGAAGTCAGTGGTTGTGTAGTCAATGACTTCGTCGGCTCCAAGGGATTTTACCAATTCCATATTGGGGGTACTACATACCGCCGTAACTTCCGCGCCTAAGTACTTGATTAATTGTACGGCCGATGAGCCAATGGCCCCCGTTGCGCCGTTTACCAGTACCCTTTGGCCCTTTTTGATCCTAGCGGCTCTGATATTCGATAAAGCATAGTGCGCCCCTTCGGTAATCGGAGCGGCTTCCCGATAGGATAGTCCGGCCGGCAGCGTAGTTATGGCTCCATCTTCCCGCATCGTCATGTACTCGGCATGGGCTCCAAAGCGGGTGTCATTATACCCAAAAACTTTGTCCCCGATCCTGAGAGTGGTTACCTCCGTACCTACGTCTTCAACTTCTCCGGCAAACTCATTTCCCAAGGTCTTGAATCTTGGTTTGAACGGACCGCTAAACAGACGGGTTATCAGGTTGTCGGCATTTCGGATGGCGCTATCGGTGCGGTTTACGGTAGTGGCATGTACCATGATCAGTACTTCTTTGATTCCGGGGACAGGTTTGTCAACCTCCTGTAGACTGACCACTTCCGGAGGGCCGTATTGGGTGAATATAGCTGCTTTCATTAGATAATTGTTGGTGGGTTAGAGGAGGTTTGCATCGGGTTAAATAGTAGTCTTCAAATGTAAAGGAAATATAATTTTTTTACTGCTTGTCATCAGGTGAGCATCCACCTGTACAGACAAATTGCATTTGTAATATAAATTGTAGTATATGCTGGTAACTTATTGAAAATTAGGCTACATTAGTGTCAGCAACAGAGGAGGGATTGGTATCCATGGTACTCTATATAGGATATATTAATTATTGTTAAATATACTGCTCCTACTAAACTGTTCTTCACGAAGGTGGCTTGGTTTACACTGCCTTTACAACTCTTTTAAGTTTAATACCCCTGAGGCTCTTCGTAATCAATACATCCTGTTATTGATATACCTTATTTGGCTACGACCGTTTTTTCCTGCTCATGTCTGATCTACAACAAGGGTTGTACTGATGATAAAATCTTAGTACAGCCTGGGTAGAACCAGGTGCCCCATCTGTTATTTCCGAGCTTGAAACCATTGCCTGGTGGCACTACGCCACAAAAGTACCAGACACTGCTTCATGCCAGAATCTGCTAAAGCTCCCCCTCTGTAAGTACCTGAGTCTTTCCACTGCAATCTGCCTTCATTTGGAGGAAGCTTCCGACATTATTTAAAAACTTACCATCGGATGTTTCCTTCTTCTATCCGCATTCCGACTAATAATCCGGAGACTTCGTCATCCCATACCGTAGGCATGGTCCAGATCAAATCTCTGTTAGTTTCATTTTATTCTACACCTAAACCGAAAGGAGGCCAACATGAGTATCGAGAACTATTCTCTCACCGTAGGAGGAACCCCCATTCCCCTGAAAAAAGTGGAAGATGTACGGCTTGTCACACCAGCAAGGAACGAGCATCCTGCCACTGTGGCATCACGTCTGGGCAGATCAACCCGCTTAGCCATTGATCCCACCTATCCGCCGGAACTGCTTATTGTCAGGGGAGAAAAGCAGAAGCTGCAGGAGATGAAATCGTACCCGGATATTCGAAACACGCGGTCTGCTTTTCAGGATCCGGAAGGAAATGTGTTCGTACTGACTAATGATATTCTGATTAGTTTTAAGGAAGGGGTATCTGAGGAGGAGCGGGAGAAAGTGCTGGAAAAGCTGGATGGTGTAGTTATTGAAAAGGGCCCCGACTACTGGAAGTTTCGGGTGAATGATCCGGAGGAGGACGCTCCGCTACTACTTGCCAATGACTTGTCCGCCGAGGACATTGTAGAATACGCTGAGCCTAACTCCGTGCAGGCGCCTACCTTTCATTTCCCGCAGGATGCGCCCCGCTTTGGAAGTCAATGGCATCTTCGCAATACCGGGCAGGGAGGGGGTACGGCCGGGGCGGACGTTAACGCTCTGGGAGCCTGGGCCATAACTACCGGTAGTCCCAATATTCGGGTCGTAGTCCATGATTCAGGAGTTGACATCAATCACCCTGATCTGGTTGCTAACATTGATCCGGGCCGGGACTTTGATAACAATGATAATGATGCTTCCAATAATACGGGTCCGCACGGAACGGCCTGTGCCGGTATTATCGCAGCCGCCGAAAATGGGATTGGTGTGGTAGGTATCGCGCCTAATTGCCGGATAGTTCCCCTGCGGGCTGCGGGAGCTCATACCTGGGATACCTGGGCCCAGACTTTTGATTGGGCCTCTCAGCGAGGGCAGATCATTTCCTGTTCGTGGAGTATTACGCCAAATAATACGCTGACAGCGGCCATACGCCGGGCTGTCAACAACGGTGTAACTGTGTTCTGTGCTACGGGTAACGGTGGTACTAATTCGGTATCTTACCCCGCCAGTCTACCCGAAACCATCGGAGTAGGAGCCAGTACAAACCGGGATGTACGTTCAGGATACAGCCAGTACGGAGAGGGGCTTGATTTCGTGGCACCCAGTAGTGGAGGTACTCTACGCATCGAAACTACTGATGTACGCGGAGCCTTCGGGTATAACACTGCCCCCAACGGAGACTATTGTCAGGCCGCAGATGCCAGTGGCTTTGGGGGAACTTCATCAGCTACGCCATTGGCTGCCGGGGTCGCGGCCCTGATGATGAGTGTTGATCCGGGGCTGAGACCAGATGGAGTCCGGTACCTCCTGCAGGGATCTGCCACCAAAGTTTCACCTGCTGCTGCTGCTTACGATGTACACGGCCGGAGTAACCAGTATGGCTATGGTCGGATAAATGCGGCCCTGGCGGTGCAGCGGGCCCGGCCACCTCAACTGGTTATGGCCAACTTCGGCTATAACGCCGGGGGCTGGCGGGTAGACCAGCACCCACGGATCATGGCTGATGTGACCGGCGATGGCCGTGATGATATTGTGGGCTTCGGCAATGCCGGGGTATGGGTATCACGCAACAATGGCAATGGTACCTTCCAGGCACCACAGATGGTAATAGACAACTTTGGTTACAACGCTGGCGGCTGGCGGGTAGATATGCACCCCCGTTTCATGGCCGACGTAACGGGTGATGGCCGGGCTGATATCGTAGGCTTTGGCAACGCCGGCGTGTGGGTATCACGCAACAACGGCAATGGTACCTTCCAGGCACCACAGATGGTGGTGGCTAACTTTGGCTACAGTGCCGGGGGCTGGCGGGTTGACATGCACCCCCGCTTCATGGTGGACGTAACCGGTGATGGTCGGGCCGACATTGTAGGTTTCGGTACTGCCGGCGTGTGGGTATCACGCAACAACGGGAATGGTACCTTCCAGGCTCCGCAACTGGTAGTAGCTAACTTCGGGTACAACCAGGGCTGGCGGGTAGACCAGCATCCTCGTATGCTGGCAGATACAACCGGTGATGGTCGTCCTGATATTGTGGGCTTTGGTACCGCCGGGGTATGGGTATCACGCAATAACGGTGATGGTACCTTCCAGGCTCCGCAATTGGTTATGGCCAACTTCGGCTATAACGCCGGGGGCTGGCGAGTGGATCAACACCCCCGCTTCATGGCCGATGTAACCGGAGATGGTCGGGCTGATATTGTAGGGTTTGGTAACGCCGGGGCGTGGGTATCACGCAACAATGGTGATGGCAGCTTCCAGGCACCTCAGATGGTAGTACCTAACTTTGGTTACCATGCCGGTGGCTGGCGGGTCGATCAGCATCCTCGGTTTATGGCTGACATGTCAGGGAATGGACGGGCTGATATCGTAGGCTTCGGGACCGCCGGGACATGGGTTTCTTTCAATAATGGCGATGGTACCTTTAAGGCTCCGCAGATGGTGGTGGCTAACTACGGCTATGCTCAGGGCTGGAGGGTAGATCAGCATCCCCGCTTCCTGGCGAAGCTCACGGGCGACAGCCGGGCCGATATCATAGGCTTTGGCAACGCCGGTGCCTGGTTTAGAAACGGGCTCCACAACATGCTTCCTACCTTGTTGATACCTATAGAGGTAGTGAGGGATACCCAGGATCTGAAACCAGTATAATCTCTGGGACGACTGAGACGTCAACTAAGTCTATAATCTGTTATTTGCACAAAGAGCCGGGGGTATTCCTCCGGCACTTTGTGTATATTAGCTACTGATAAGCTTTCTAAGCAATGAGCATTGCTGTGGATAAATAGTCTCCTTGATTAATTTGCCGCATAGGGGGCAATGGTAAAGCTATGCTTCCCTTTTTGTGATAAGGAAATATTAGATAGCAGAATACGCTGGACCGGACGGTTGTCCCACTTGGTTTTGAAGCTCCGGTACTCCATGCCATCGGTGGAAGGAAAATCAGTAGATACCTTCCATGCTTTTGGATCGTAGCGTAGTACAAATGTCTGCCTGCCGGGGGTAGTTAGCTTCACCAGCCCGGGTTTGGAGGTATCCACATCCGCGATAGTCATGAATACTTCCTGTAGGGACGACGGCTTTTGCTGCATCGTAAACTCATCCGTTACCTCCACCTGATTTTTTGCTCTGTTCAGCGTCACCTTCCGATTCCAGTTGGTCAATCCGGCTTCGGGTGGATAGGCCGGTGCGATATTCATAGTCAGGGAAGCGTCCTTGTCAGAGATACGGCTACTTACGTTTTGGGCTTCGAAATTGCGTCCCGCCAGTTGACCTAATCCGTTGATGATGGGTAGGTTATGGTATTGTGACTGCGTAAACCACAACTCGTACCGCTTGTTAGAAAAGGTGCGGGCGGTATAATTGCCCCGACCGGCGTCAATGATAAGGGGTTCACCATTGGCATAAAGCATAAAGTCCCCCACATCATTGTGGTTGTGGCTTTCGGCATTGTGGCCCCCGTGGGTCGCCAGGAAAAATCCGTTACTGGACCGGGCCGTTAGTACCTGTATGTCCGCAAGCCAGGCATCTTCTACTTTTTTATAGGATGGTTTTGTTGACTCTATATGCTGGGCCGAAAGTAGATTTTTGATGAAGCGAAAGCGGTGAAACCGGCCCGGTGCCAGGGATGACTGTGCATATTTACCTAAAGCCCACTGTCCCATTTCCACCATACGCTCGTCAATCAGCGCTTTTCCAAACCGGTACAGGAGTAACCCGTCCGGCATGAGTTTGGGGTCGGCATCGGCAAAGTTGACAAAATAATGATCATCAATGTGTACTTTGTAGAAGTAGGCACCCATGTTCTTAATGAGAGGCTCAGCATACAAATTCACCGTACTGTTGGTAGCGTCACTGAGTAGCTCCAGACAATCGTACACGCTGGCTCCGGCGGCGGTCCAGTAGCTGGGGCCTTCGTCACAACCTCCGTCATCCCCCAGGCTGTTCAGGTAGCGATCCAGACCCGTCATAGATTTGTAGATCATTTCTGCCCGGCGAGCCTCATCTTTTTCAAGCATCAGGGTCGTTGATATCCAGTTGGACATGATCCAGGGGTTCCAGTTATTAACGGGGCGGGTTGGGCTATTCCAGCCGTAAGTATCGCCCTTGGTAAGCATAGGGGTGAACAAACGCCTGTTGGTTTCGAAGTAGATGCGCTTACGTATCAGCGGGTTAATTTTGTCCAGCTGATCACCCACAAAGTAGTCGGCCAGGCCCAGAACGGAGGCGGTTTCGGCCGCAAACAGATCCACCACCGGATTTTCCACATCAGGCAGCCCTGTGTTGCTTATATGGGCAGGCACTCCCCAGAAACTTTCTTCGCAGATGGACCATACTCCATTCAGAACAGCTTCCGTAAATCGACCTTTCCCTTCTACGCTTTCGGCCAGCATCAGGTCAATCAGAGCATTCCGCTTGCCAAAGGAGATGCCACTGTGCTGCTCACGGTCACCGGAGCGAACATAGTCCAGGGAGGTAGAGGCCGAGATGGGTTCAAAGGTATAGGCGAGCCGTTCTTCGCCGGCTTTTACGAGTTTGGTTAGCACCGAATCCGGAACGGTGGCTTTCCATTCCTGGGGGGTAGTTGGGTAAGGCTTGTACTGCTCGCGCGATACCAATGCTTTTTTTACCTGTTCCTGCGAGTACTTCTTCGCCAGGATGTGTCGGGGCGTTACCTGTGCGTGCAGGGTTGAAACGCACAGGGTCATTACTATAATTAATACCTTTTTCATTGCTGTACTTTATTTTTTGCCCCATTGAGCAAGTGGGAGATTTTTTGTATTGCTGGTGCCGGTCACTTTTTCAGGGAGTAGTTCTACCTGTAAAGTCTGTGACTCTCCCGCTGGTACCTCGTATTCAAAACCCACCAGTTGGGTACCGTCGTTAGGGGCGTCATAGTCTGTAGTGGGGGCAGTACTCCAGGTCTGTATCTGTACGGAAGCCGGAGCGTTAACCCGGAGGGTAAGCTTCTTACCATTATGGGTGAGTTGAGCTGTATTGTCCTTATTTATGGTCACCTCCGCGGGGGTAAGCATCACCCACCGGACTTTGGCAGGCTTGTCTGTTGCTTTGACTTCATCCCGAACCACTACGTACCCATCTTTGACGATGCCAATACCACGTTGGGCGCTGGCCAGCTGACCTTCGTATACTTCTGACAGATCCGAAACGGCATACTTCATATCGCTGTTTGTTCCGGAAGCCTGGATCTTTGCTTTGCCTTTTACCAGCTGGTGCTGATCGTTGACAGTAAGAGTATTATGGATCAGGTTGTTGTAGCGCTTGATTTGCCAGCGTTGAGCCGTCTGCTCCCCGCCCCAGATATTCAACCCCTTTGACTCGAGCGAATTATAGTTCTGCATACCCAAATCCTGCGCCCACCGTACGCCATCCGACTCCATCACAAAAGACCCCACGTCCATGTGGCCATGACTGGCCGAAGGGGTACCTGTTTTAAATCCGACATAGATAGAATTCGGGTCGGTCCAGGAGCTGCGCATCATGGTGACCGGATTCTTGCCCTGTCCGGTCCATGAGGTAGTGGCCGGAGGAGTGACCTTACTAAGCGGATTGGAAACACCCCAGATCATGACCGCCGGAAGCAGACGGTCTTTGGTAAAAGCAGCGTAGTCGGTCTGCTGCAAGTACTCCTTTTCAACCCATAGCAGTGAGGGATCTTTACTTTTCTGCGCAAACCAGAACATAGCCGGGTGAAGGCTTCCTTTTCCCGAACCCGCATCACTGTAATTGAATGAAAGACCCGAGGGGCCGGTCATGTACTCCATGTACCGGGCGGTTTTCAAAAAGCCCGGCTCCTGCGACAGGCCAAAGTCCGTTCCGAAGGCCTTCTCCATAGCACTGATGAACAATACATTGAAGGATGTACCATAACCCCAGTAGCTGTACCCTTCCGGATAAGCTCCATCGGGTGCGTAATCTTTCATGGGAAGTTTGATCGTGGTCAGCGCCCGTTGGATGATTTGCTTCGACAGTTCCGGATTATCCTCGTATAAAGCCAACGCACCAAAGCTGATACCCGCGTTGCATACCTGATTCCAGTTATTAGAAACCCGAAGAAAAGCATTGTACTGATCATCCAGGGACGTGTTCAACCCCTTTTCAGTTATAGCCTGCGCTATGGTTTTTTTTGACTCGGGCGAAAGTACCGGGTACAGCCAGTCATAGCCAATGGCCATGGCCATGGTCATTTCGGCTACGTCCAGGTAATGCGTGGGATTCCAATCTGAGAAGCCGGCAATGGCCAGCATTTCTTTTTCAGCCCGCTGAGCATACTTGCTGTCCTGCGTCATCCTCCAGGCGTACGACAGGTGAAACAATCGCCGTAGTGCCTCCCGGGATTTGTCAAGCAACCGTCTGCCAATCTGAATACGTTCGATGGGGGGTAGTTGAATGATCTGGTCCGACTCCGAAAGAATAGCCTGATGCATTTTCTGCCAGGTAGGTTCAGCCGCAATTGCTTTCTGGATCTGCTTTTCTTCTCCGGCCAGCAGCAGCAGGCGCGGATGCCCCGGCGGTGCGGGTAGGTTCTGGGCTGTTACCTGGCCTAATCCGGAACATAACCAGAGAAGGAGCAGGGTGATAGAATAGATTCGTAATTTCATGGGGTTTAGGAAAATGGATTGTACATAATAAAAAAAGCTACCCGAAGAGCTTTTTTAACGCCCTCCGGGTAGCTTAATAATAGGGCAGGGAGAGTTTTAGTCCCAGCCTGGATTCTGCTTGATAGCGGGATTTTGAGCCAGCGTATTCAACGGAATAGGCCACAGGTAGTGCTTTTTCTCGTCAAAAACCGGAGTAGCGAAGTCCGTACCCTGGTATACGTCTATGTAGGTTTTGCCCGAGACAGGATCTACCTTCGATTTTACGATGGCTTTGGGATACCGGGCAATGGCGGCATCATTCCATCGCATTCCCATCGTCGGAATTGTTAGTTTTTTACCCTGCTTCCAGCGCATGAGGTCCTGGTACCGATGTCCTTCCATAAACAGTTCAATGCGGCGCTCTCTACGGATTTCCTGGATCAAAGGCGAAACACCGTCTGCTGTGTAGCGGGGGTCTACCGGTACTTTGCCTATCTCCAGATGCGGCATACCCACCCGGTCACGCAACTTATTAATGGTCAGATCCAGGTCGGTCTGGGTGATGGTACCCAGTTCAGCATTGGCCTCGGCATTAATGAGTAGCACTTCAGCAAAACGCATAATAATCGCGGGTGACTCGCCTGTGTCGAAGGCCTTACCAATCATATCGGCCGCATTGTAATGCTTGATAATGTGGTAGCCGGTGGTGGTAGTAAAGCCGCCCGCCATTCCGTTGATGCGGGGATAGGGCAGTCCATCGCCCAAGTGGTAGTTATAATGTTTGGTATCATCGGGATGCAGCACCGTTTGGCGCAGGCGGGGGTCCCGGTTCTCAAAAACATCCTCGATCTTGTCGTCACCTTTGTAAAGTGGTGATAGCGAGATAGGTAACCCATCGATACATAGGTAGTCCTCCACAAGGCTCTTGGTAGCACCGCCCGTGTAGCTGAAATAGGACTGGATGTGATTGGTATATACACCTACCTTGTATTTGCGCCAGTACATTACTTCAGGATTACCCGTCAGATCAAATACGCGGTGGTAGGCGTTGTAATCTGTTTTGGGATTCCCCGTCGAATACAGGCGGAAAGGCCCTTTGTCCATAATTTCTTTAGAAGCCTTAGCCGCTTCCTCCAGCCACATGTTGGCGTTGCTGCCACCGTGGTACTTGCGGAAAGTACCTTCAAAGAGACAAATCCGGGCTTTTGCCAGAAGGGCTACCCAGCGGGTCACCCGACCGGGGGCACCGCCATCGCCCCAGCTGTTGGGGAGCTTTTCGGAGGCGAAGTTCAGGTCTTCCAGCACTTTTTCCATAGCCTCCTCCCGCGGAGTACGGGCGGCATAAAGCTCTTCTGAGTCAATATTTAGGGCTTTTTCTACATAAGGTACGTCGCCATATTTAGCTACTTTATCGGCATAAAACCAGCCGCGGAATAGACGCGCCTCGGCAATATATTTGTCCTTAACCGCCTGTGATACCTTAGCACGGTTATAGTTTTCCAGACCCACGTTGATAGCCCGGACAAAGTTCCACCCCCGGTAGCCAAACCAGTCGGGGTTGGCGGGTACTGTGTACTTGCCACTTCTGATCTGTTGAAAGAAGGTATGCCGGGGTTCGATGGGGGCCAGATTGTCCGAAAGCTCATCCTGATTCCAGATGCTTCCAAAATGGCTGTCGAAGCCGTTGTTATGGCCCTGCAGAATGGGAACGTTCGGTTCCACCCGTAACAGATCATAGAGGCTGTTATTATAAACGGCGAGGTCGTTTTCGGTATTCCAGAAGGTTTCGTTCGTGATCCGATCCAGAGGGTACCTTTCCAGGAAATCGTCGTTGCAGGCTGTGACCGCCACCGCTGTAAGGCAGCCTAACCCAAGTTTAAGAAATATCTTTTTCATGATAAATTGTTTAGATTTTGTATTGTGGAGGTGTTGATTTAAGTCGCTCACCAGGAGCATTTTCTCTAATCCCTATCCACTAAAATGATACGTTGATTCCCAGGGTGCCTATTCGTTGCATAGGGTATTCAATGACCTGAGTCTGGATGGTTTCAGGGTCGAGTGGCTTGCGAATCTTCGAGAACTCAAAAAGGTTCATTCCCGCTACAAACACCTGCGCCTGAGTCATGCCAATCTTGCTGATAAGGCTTTGTGGCAGGTTATAGCTGAAGGTGATGTTCTTGGCCCGAAGGTATCCCGCTTTTTGCAGGTAGCGCGATTGGGTCTGGACGTTCTTCTTGTCGCTGGTTGAAATGTGCGCAGCGGGGAAGTAAGCATCGCGGTTATCCTCAGTCCAGGTATCGGTGATGTAGTAATTCTCTACGTGACCAGCGTTGAAGGGGTAGAACCAGGTCCAGTTACCATTGTCAGGTGAATAGTCTGCCTGGCCAATTCCCTGGAAGAAGGCCGTAAGTCTAAAGTCTTTGTAGGCAATGCTGGCATTAATACCAAAGCTATATCGGGGGGTTGTGTTGCCGATAATCTTGCGGTCTCCGGGGTCGGCCAGGGTATTTTTACCAGGACTGATGATTCCATCCCCGTTCAGATCGGCGTACTGGATGTCTCCTGCCCGCCAGTTGTTACCAATCCGTGACTGATCAGGAGCGTTCTTGACATCTTCCTGAGACTGGAAAATACCAACTGTCTCATACCCCCAGATCTCCCCGATTTTCTGACCTACGTAGTAGATGGTATTATTATTGGGCAATGCTCCTGATGGATTCTCGAACTTGGTGATGGTTGAGGTAGCATCCGCCAGCGCCAGCGTTACATCGTAGCTCCAGTTACTTCTTATTCTATCGCGCCAGGTCAGGGCCAGTTCCCAACCCTTGGTGCGCAGGTCGGCGGCATTAGATTGCGGCGCACTGGTACCCAGAATGTCGGGGTAGGATACGTTCATGAGCATGTCCTTGGTGTCGCGGGTGTAGAGGTCAAACGATAAATCGAGCCGACTTTTCAGTACCGTCACGTCTAAACCAATGTTTTTGGAGGTTACCGATTCCCAGGTCAATGATGGGCTTACCAGACCGGCAGCCGACACATAGGGGATGGTACTATTCTGTAACATATAGGGTGACTGTCCTGTACCCATTGTTGACACATACGGATAGAAAATCTGATCTCCGTTTCTGTTGGAAATAGTCTGGTTACCTAATGTTCCGTACGAGGCGCGTAGCTTCAGGTTATCCAGCCAGCTGGTGGTACCTGCCATAAAGCTTTCGTTGCTGATCCGCCAGCCCGCTGATACGGAGGGGAAGAAACCGAAGCGGCTTTCTTTGGGGAAACGCGAAGTTCCGTCGTAGCGACCATTGAATTCGATCAGGTACCGATCGTCGTAGTTGTAGGTCAGGCGGTAGAACATCCCCCGCAAGGCCACGTGCGACTGGCCACCGAAGGATTGCTGTACACCCGTTGTCGCGTTGATGTCCGTAACCTGAGGTGTAATCAAAGCACGGGCCATAGCGCCTACGTACCGGTTTTGGCCCCGCTCCTGGTTGAAACCTACCAGGGCAGTCACATTATTTTTGCCCAGGTTTTGCACCGTATATTCGGCAAAGGCATTCAACACGTAATACTGGTTGTAGTTGTTGTTGTTTCTGATCCAGTCATCCCCGCTGAAACCATTGCTGATGGGGTTGGCCGCCAACAGGTTGGCATCGACAATTTCTACCTTACTCTGTACATCCTGGTGGATGTTGTTGTAAATATTGTAGGAGAAGTTACCAATCAATTTTAATCCTTTCAACGGAGTCAGGGTAACGCCCTGGGTGAGCCAGATGTCATTTCTGGTGAAGGTTTCTCGGCCACCATCCAGCAGATAGGGGAAGAAGTTGGTGCCACCGAAGTACTTGCCAATGTAGGGAGCGTACTTGTCGCGGTCACCGGGAGTGACGTAATACTCAAGGTCCGGGAACTGGATGGGCTGAATAGGGTTCACCCGAGCCAGTGAATTAATGTTTACATCCCAGTTGTAGAAGTGGGGTTTATTACTATTCTGCGAGTTGAATATCACCTTTTCATCAAAACTCAACCAGTTGTTTACCTTGAAGTCGGCCTTCATCAGGATGTTGTAGCGCTTGAACTTCTCGTTGTTTTCGCGCAGGTAGCCATCTTTGCTGAAACGACCCAGCGAAAAGAAGAATTTTGAATTATCCGAACCACCAGAGATGGACAAATCCTGCTGATCGGTGGGAGCGTAATCAGTCATTATTTTATCCTGGTACCGATTATACCCATAGTACTGGAGTGCCCCGTTTACCACGCCCCATTCATTAGCCGGAATCGGGTTTTCAGAGTACTTCTTAACCGCCGCTACAAAGTCTTCGTTGTACGAAGGGTTACCGTTGGTCCTCATGTTAGCCCGGTTCCGGGCCAGTACAAACTGATAAGGGTCCGTCACCACATCCATGTTGAAGATGGGCTTGGCCAGAGATGTTTGCGCGCCAAAGTTAACCTGTACTTTGCCCGATTTTCCGCTCTTGGTAGTAACAAGTACCACACCAAAAGCGGCCCGTGCTCCGTAAATGGCCGCCGCGGAGGCATCCTTGAGAACGCTGATGCTCTGGATGTCGTTGGGGTTAATCCGGTTGATATCCATTGGGACGTTATCCACCAGAATCAGAGGACTACCCCCGTTGATGGACTGGTACCCCCGGATATTAAATGTAGTAGCCTGTGAGGGATCACCATTGCGTACGCCTACGTTCAGGTTGGGGATCACACCCTGTAAGCCTTCACCCGCGTTGGCGATGGGACGATTTTCAAGCCGCTTGGCATCAGCCACACCCACCGCACCGGTCAGATTGACTTTTTCCTGGGTACCGTAACCTACTACCACCACCTCATTCAGTACCTTGTCTTCAACATTCAGACTCAGATTAATAGTGCTTTGATTTCCTACCACTACTTCCTGAGAGGTATATCCCACGAAGCTGAAAACCAGGACCGTATTATTCTCCGGTACATCCAGTTGAAACTGACCGTCGCCATTGGTGGTAGTACCGCGTGTAGTGCCTTTAATCACCACGCTCACGCCGGGTAGGCCAGCGCCCGTATCGTCGGTGACCTTGCCAGAAATAAGTCTTTTGGGAGTGCGGAAAATACTTTCACGAGGGGCATGGTTGCTATCGCCACCGGCTACGGCAGCCCCGCCGGCAAGCAACATAGAAAGCATCAGAGAAGTAGCCACTAAGCGCGTACTCCTGCGGAGGTACGTGCGGCAGTACGGTACATGTTTTTTCATGATTCTACTGGTTAGGTTTTATAAGCATTCTGTACAGGAACTTCTATTGATTGGGGCTCTTTGAGGGGTAGACCAGGCTTGGAGGCTGGTAAACGACCAGGTGGGAGCGGCTGCAATGGTACTCCGGCTGATGGTTTATAAGGTCAGACCGGAGTTACTTCCGATGATATTTTTTATAAAAAGGCTTCTTTGGATGGAAGAGCCCGGGACGAAAAACAGAAATGCGAATGACCAGGAAATGAAACATGTTTTCTTACCAGGTACCTCTAATCCTTCTACTAGGAAATGGTTTACAACAGGCTACCTGGTAAGGCAGGAGTGGCTGGTTAAATCAAGGCGTATAGTTAGTTAGATTGATCGTACTTTAGAAAGATAGTATGGTGTCTTGATTGACTTATGTGAGTCAAAGCCCGGATATAGTTACATCTACCTTAGGAATAGGAGGTAACTATGATAATTTATAAATTTCAAAGTATAAAAAGTCGGGCGTGTACTGGTAGTCTGCGGGTATCAGGGCAACAGAATGGTGATTAATATACTAGTAGAGTGGAATGATAATCGTCTGATACCTTCCAGACATTAGGTGGTTTCTAAGTGTAAATTCTTTCTTTTTTACAAATAGGTATTAGGCGGGAAGGCCGTCGAAGACACTAAAGCAAATGAGTCAGTACCAACAGGTACTGACTCATTTGTATGAAATCGATAAATCCTAGCTTAATCAGATATCCAGGGTCAGGGCCAGACTGAAGCTCCGCCCTTTTCCTTTAATGTAGTAAGGGTCCAGCATCAGGAACTGCGAACGGCTGGGGAAATAATCCGCATTCAGCAGGTTTTCAATACCGGCTTTTAGCGTAAGAGAGTGATTGATGCGGTAGGAGGAGGCCAGGTTGAATACCTGGTAAGCACTAACCGGCCCCTCGTAGGTTTTATAGATGCCGGTCTCGTTCCTGGCAAAGCGATCGCGGTTGCCCGAACCCAGGAAGTCAAGCCTGAACAGCAGACTGGATGTAGGAGTATAGGTCACGAAGGCCGTATACTTGGGAGGAGTGATGCGTTCGCCTCCGATATACGAATCCTGCGGATCATCAAATTTACGGTTGTCGTTTCCATCCCGTTTCCCTTCCACGTAGGAGTAGGTGGCACCAACACGTACCTGACTGCTAAGCTTACCCGTCAGGGCCAACTCATAACCATATACCCGCTCGGGCATACGCTCTACTACGTAAAAACCGTTGACCTCCCGGAAGCTTGAGCCTAGTTTAGACTGACTCAGGTACGCGGATGCTTCCAGCGTAAAGCCTTTATAGCGGGAGTTGAAGCCTACCTCATAGTTATTGACTACCACGGCCGAGGTCTGGACCTGAGCTATGTCATTCACCCGGGCCGCCCGCAGTACCAGTCCGAGGTCAGCGACCGAGAAGCCCTGCGAAAAGTTAACATAGGGTCGTATCCATGACCACTTATTATACCGTAGTCCGCTGTTAAATACCCAGTAGTTATAGTACAGGTCACCGCCTTTCACGTTGATAGAAGTACCAAACTGTTTCGTCTGATTATTATAAGGCTTCAGCGTGGTATAATCCTCCACACCGATGGACATGCTTTCGTACCGAACGCCACCATTATATACGAGGTGATCGAAGAGCGTGGTCTGCAGCTGCATGAAGGGTGCCAGGCTTAACATATTCATCTCGGGTACCCAGGTGCGGCCGTCCAGCAGGGGCTGCGAGGTCACATCATTTAGCACATCTACTCCGTAGGCTACACTTCCCTGCAGGGAGCTACCTACTGTAAAGGGCGAGTTCAGGTCCAGACGTGCTCCTTTCTTCTGGGAGTGAATGGTAGACTGTCCGCCACCTTCAAACGTGGTACTGTAAAAGAAAACGGTACTGATATCCTGCAGGTAGGCGCTGGCACCCAGGCTGGTGTTGCCGATCAGCTTGTCATAGGTATAGTTGAGTTGAGCATTGTGGTTCCAGCGCGTACCCGGAGGCGACCCGATGGGTGTACCCGGTGCTGAGGTGGTTTTAATTCCCTTCTGGCTGTTGCCCAGTACTTCTATCAGGTCGGTTTTGTCCTGGCTGCTGAAGTAGTTGTAGCTCAGTTGCAGGCGTTGCGAAGGGGTAAGATCATAACCCAGTTTGGCAAAGGCATTATAGGTAGCTACATTGCTGAGCCCGTAGGTGGAGCCCAGTGGATCGCCCACGGCGTCCTTAATCACTCCATTACGTTCGTAACTGCTACTGACGGTATAGTCTATTTTACCGGCTTTGCCATAGAATGACTGGTAAAAGCGGCCTCCCAGCGTATTTACAGGGCTAACTAGAGAACCTGTACCTACCACCTCTGTACGCATCGAGAATGGTTTGGCGTAGTCGTTTCTGCGGGTGATGTAGTTGATAATCCCTCCGGCGGCCCCATTACCGTAGATCGACGTCGCCCCGCGGATTACTTCCACCCGTTCAAGTGCATAGGGGTCAATGGTACGGAGGTCCATAGAGCCATTACGCAGCGGGGTAGACTGGGGGATACCATCCACCAGGACCAGCAGCTGCCGGCCCCGGAGGGTCTGTCCCCAGTTACTGGTTGTACCCGATGAAGTACCCAGTCCCGGTATAGTCAACGCCAGTATGTCGCCTGGGTTATTGCTAACGATTTGTGTTTGTTCCAGCGTACGGCCGTCTAGCACAGATACCGACTGGGTAAGATTGGCTGTTGATTCTGATTTGCTCCTCGAGGTAATAATTACCTCATCCAGGTTCTGCGTTCCTCCAGTTAGGGTTAGCGTTACTGTTTCTACCTCTCCTTCCGAAAGCTGTACAGAGTACTGCTGCGTCTGAAAACCAATGGCCGATACCTGGAGCGAGTAGGAGCCGGCAGGCAGGTTGTTTAGTTTGAATCCACCGCTTTCGTCGGTAAGGGCGCCTTTTTTCTTATCAACGGCTACGGTAGCATACGGAATGGCATTGCTCTGGGCATCCCTGATAGTACCGGTTATGATACCCGCCCCGGATTGGGCGTAGACCGAGATGCTAACAGATAATAAAGTAAGAAAGAGTACTAGTCTTGTCATATGGGTTGAATGATATTGAGGGAACAAGATGAAGCTGCAAACCTAATCCTTATTTAGAATAATTTAAAATAATTAGTGAAAAATGATAGATCACTATGTCCTACAAGTTCAAAGCAGAAAGGCATAATCAAGCCTTAACATAGAAAGTTCGGTAATGAATAGGAATCCTTTTTAATTTGCCACCCAACCAGGTGTCTCTGTACGAACCTATTTTTTCTAAGCCCTTACCAAGAATGAATTCAAGAAGAGATTTTATCAAAAAAGCCGCCCTCTTGTCTACTGGACTGTCAGGCATCTTGCCTGAATCTATCCAGCGGGCCTATATCATTGATCCTCCTGCGGGTACTACCTATCTGGATGCCGAGCACGTGGTTATACTGATGCAGGAAAACCGCTCCTTCGATCATGCCTATGGGTCTTTACAGGGAGTCCGGGGCTTTAATGATCCGCGGGCCATTGAGCTACCTAACCGCCATAAGGTGTGGCTACAATCCAATGCGAAGGGGGAGACCTATGCGCCCTTCCGGCTTAACATCAAGGATACCAAAGCTACCTGGATGAGCGCACTTCCGCATTCGTGGGAGAATCAGGTAGATGCCCGTAACGATGGGAAATACGATGGCTGGCTGGAAGCTAAAAAGTCCGGGAATCGGGAGTACGCCAAGATGCCCCTGACCATGGGGTACTACGACCGCCAGGACATACCCTTTTACTATGCCCTGGCGGACGCTTTCACAGTTTGTGACCAAAACTTCTGCTCTTCCCTGACGGGTACCACACCCAACCGTTTGTATCTGTGGTCGGGTACGGTACGTGACCCGCGTGAACCCGGGGCCATGGCCAACGTACGAAACGAAAATGTGACCTATAGCTCCGAAGCCAGTTGGATGACCTTTCCGGAGCGGTTGGAAGAGCAGGGGATTTCGTGGCAGATCTACCAGAATGAAATCAGTATTGACACAGGTCTAACTGGTGAAGAGGATAGCTGGCTGGCTAACTTCACCGATAACCCCATCGAATGGTTTTCGCAGTACCGGGTTCGCTTTCATCCGGCCTACTACGCCTACATAAAAGAGCAGTCAGCTGTGCTACCGGACAAGATCGTACAGCTGGAGAAAAAGCTGGCTGGCCTGAAAGAAAGCGACGAAGACTATGCCAAAGTAAAGAAAGATCTGGAACGGCAGAAAAGCGGGCTGAAGACTATTCAGAATGATCTGGTGGAGTATGCTCCTGAAAGGTTTGAAGCTCTGTCGGAGCGGGAAAAGAATATTCATCGCAAAGCGTTTTCTACCAATATCGGAGATCCGGATTATCGTAAACTGGAGTCATTGATCTATAAGGATGGCGATACTGAGCGGCATATGAAAGTACCCAAAGGGGATGTGCTGCATCAGTTCCGGTCGGATGTAGAGAACAAAAAGCTACCTACGGTGTCCTGGGTAGTAGCGCCCGAAAACTTCTCCGACCATCCCGGCGCCCCCTGGTACGGTGCCTGGTACCTGTCCGAAGTGATGGATATACTGACCAAAGATCCCGAAGTATGGAAAAAAACGATATTCATCCTGGCCTACGACGAGAATGATGGGTACTTCGATCACGTTCCGCCCTTTGTTCCCCCCCATCCCGATCAACCCGAAACAGGACTGACGAGTAAGGGGGTTGATACCCGGCTGGAATTTGTGACCCAGGAGCAGGAAAGCAAACGGAAAAACGGAGGTCGTACCGGACCCATCGGGCTGGGCTACCGGGTACCGCTGGTGGTTGCATCACCCTGGAGTAGGGGAGGGTATGTTTGTTCGGAAGTATTTGACCACACCTCAGTACTGCAGTTCCTGGAGCACTTCCTGAGCCACAAAAAGGGAGCACCTATAGAGGAGACTAATATTAGCAGCTGGCGGCGTACCGTCTGCGGCGATCTCACGTCGGTGTTTCGGCCGTATCAGGGGGAGAAGATAGCTCTGCCCGCTTTTGTGAAGAAAGAGCCTTTCATTGAGAGTATACACAAAGCCCAGTTCAAAGAAGTACCGACTAGCTTTAAGGTACTTACTCCTCAGGAAATTGCCCAGATCAATGCCAGTCCGGCTAACGCACCCCATATGCCCCGGCAGGAAAAGGGGATACGCCCTTCGTCAGCCCTGCCCTATGAATTGTATGCTGACAGCCACTGGCAGCAGGGGAAGCTGGAACTGCGGCTCGCTGCCCAAAAAGAAGTTTTCGGGAAGAAATCGCTGGGCGCTCCCTTTCAGGTGTACCAGCTACTTGACAACGATGTACGGGTTCGCTCGTACGCCGTAGTGGCGGGTGATACCCTGGTGGATACCTGGAAGGGTGATTATCACCTGCGGGTGTACGGTCCTAATGGTTTTTATCGGGAGTTTGTAGGTGGTAGTCAGCAGCCAGCCATCCATGTATCGTGCCGGTATAAGCAGGGAGCCAACCGCCAGCTAACCGGCGATGTACTGGTTAAGTTAGTGAATAATGATCCGGCTCGCGCCTATCAGATACAGCTTACGGACAATGCCTATCAGTCCAGACCAAAAACGGTTGAACTGGCCAGAGCCGGGACCAGGGGTGCTGAACAGACGATAGAACTTGACCTGAAGAAAAGCCACAGCTGGTACGATTTCAGCGTAGAGGCAGTTGGTAACAATGCCTTCCGGCAGACCTACGCCGGACGCGTAGAAACCGGGAAAAGCGGGTGGAGTGACCCCCAGATGGGCGCAGCCCTGATATAATAAGCAGTATTCTTTAGGTTCGGCATTGCCTGAAAATTTAATGCAGGCTATGAGGTAGTACTAACAGCAGTTAGTTTACCTCGTAGCCTGCTTTTTTTTCTTTCTATTATTGGCAGGTCATAGCTGTACTCGCTTTGATGGATGCCAACTATTGGTTTTACACCATGGTTTTAGACTTTCTCTATGTTAAAAATACAATTTTTATCCATCTCGCCTTTTGTTGTTTCTCTTATCAATTCATCCATTTCTTGCTATAAAGTTTTTATTACTATTCCTGGAATTAGATAATATTTCCTTAACTGCTGCTTAATATCTACTTGTAACTCTACGCCTACTTTTGTGGTCTATTCCCTTTACTGATGCAGCTAATAAGATCAGGACGGTCTTTTAGCCTTCTTCTTATTTAACTATCGTACTAGTATGAAAACAAGTTTACTGGCCACTCTTGCGCTGCCGTTGGGTTTGTTCCTGACGATGCCGGTTTCCGCAGAGAAAAGTAACATTGGCGGTCATGTTACAGATCGTGCAGGTAATCATAAGGCTGTTGAGAAACACCTCAGCCCGACACACCTGATTCCCATCAAAGAGGTATCCCCTCAGGCATTTAGAGTAAAAGGAACTGTAGTAGCCTCTGACGGACAGGGTGCTCTGCCGGGAGTAAGTGTGGTGGTCAAAGGTACCTCCCAGGGTACTACTACCGACGGAAACGGTAACTACGAGCTTACCGTTCCGGGAGAAGGGTCGGTGCTGGTTTTTAGCTTTGTGGGCTATACCCCTCAGGAGGTAATAGTTGGCAACCGCCGGGTACTGGATGTGACCCTGGCGGCTGATAATAAGGTACTTGAAGAGCTGGTTGTAGTAGGCTACGGTACCCAGAAGCGGGTAAACCTAACGGGAGCAGTCAGCCAGATACAGGCCCGCGAACTGGAAGACCGGCCTCTTAATAACATGTCCCAGATCCTGCAGGGGATGGTACCTAACCTGAACATCACCTTTAGCACCGGACAGCCGGGTCAGGGAGGTAACCTGAATGTCAGGGGCGAGACTTCCATTAACGGGGGAGGTCCCCTGGTACTGATCGACGGAGTACCCGGAGATATCAACCGGATTAACCCGAATGACGTGGAGTCGGTATCGGTCCTGAAAGATGCGGCTGCCTCGGCAATCTATGGGGCGCGGGGTGCCTTTGGGGTTATCCTGGTTACTACCAAAACCGCCAAAAATGGCAAAACCAGTGTATCATATAGCAACAACTTTGGTTGGTCTACCCCGACTATAAGTACCCGCTTCATGACCAACGGCTATGAGCACACGATGCTAAATGATGAGGCCTTCAAACGTGCTACCGGTAACACCTACACCCGGTATTCCGACGAAGATTATAAAGAGCTTGAGGCGCGCCGGTACGACAAGACCGAGCACCCGGACCGGCCTTGGACGGTAGTCAAAAACGTAAATGGTAAAGATATCTACAACTACTACGGTAACTACGACTGGTGGAATACGCTCTTTAACATGACACAGCCTACCAGTCAGCATAACCTGAATCTATCGGGTGGTACCGATAAGGTGAACTATTACCTGTCGGGGTCGGCCTTTCAGAAAGCGGGGATCATGCGTATCAATACTGATAAATTTAACTCCTATACCCTTCGGAGTAAAATTAACGCCCAGCTGACCCCCTGGCTTAAAGTAAGCAACAACACCCAGTACTTTGACTCAAAATACAGCTACCCGGGTCGGGAGGGAGGTGCCAATGCTAACTTTGTAGCCATTACGGTACACGCCATGCCGGCCTATGCTCCCCGTAACCCGGATGGTACCGCTACGTACAACACGTTGAAAAACAACTACTCGATCGGTGATGGTCTTTTTGCTAATCTGTTGAATGGAGTAGCAGGGGGAGAAGAGCGAGTGCATGAGCTGACCACTATTAATTCCCTGACCATTGACTTCACTAAGAACTGGAACCTGGTAGCCAATCATTCGTACTCATTTTATATAGCCGATGACTGGTATCGTTCCGCGGTGGCCAGGTACTCCATCCAGCCGGGTATCCTGACGACGGTTCCCAACTACAATACGGATCAGTACAGCCGAACCCTGTGGTTTGACCCGATGAGCGTTACCAATGTATACTCCTCTTTCAACCAGACATTTGGAAAGCATTATGTGGGGGCTACGGCTGGTCTGAACTACGAAACCAAGAAACACCAGCGCCTGTACGGTGCCCGTAAGAACCTGCTTTCTGAGAACCTTAACGATCTGAACCTGGGTACGGGAGAGCAGCTTTCTTCGGGTGGCTCGTACCAGTATGCTCTGTTTGGTACCTTCTTCCGTCTAAACTACGACTACAGTGGTAAGTACCTACTGGAGGTGAATGGTCGCTACGATGGTACTTCCCGTTTTGGAGCCGGCAGTCGTTATGGTTTTTTTCCTTCGGTATCTGCCGGATGGAGAATCAGCGAAGAAGCTTTCTTTGAACCCGTTCGTAATGTAGTAAATAACCTGAAGGTGAGAGCTTCGTATGGTACCCTGGGGAATCAGCTGCCTTCCAACACGAATTCGGCCAGCTTCTACCCCTATGTTTCTATTATGCCAACTTCACAGATAAGCTGGCTGGATAATGGACAAAAGCTCTACCAGGTCAACACACCCAACCCTATATCGCCGAATCTGACCTGGGAAAAAGCAACTACCTCTAACCTGGGTATTGATGCTGATGTACTTAATAACCGACTTAACTTTTCATTCGATGCCTATATCCGCAATACGACTGATATGTTGATACCGGGTAAGGTAATTCCTGCCGTGTATGGCGCATCAGTACCTACCGAAAATGCGGGTGATTTACAGACTAAAGGTTTTGAACTGGCCATCTCCTGGCGCGATAAACTGAATGTGGCCGGTAAGCCTTTTTCATATAATGCCTCATTTATTCTCTCAGACTCTAAGTCTGTCATCACGAAGTATGATAACCCAAACAAGATACTGTCAAACCGCTATGTAGGTCAGACCATTGGTGAGATCTGGGGGTATTCGATTGGCGGAATCTTCCAGACTAACGAAGAGGCTCAGGCCTACGAAGTTGACCAGACAATCGTGAACCGTCAGCGCCTCAATGCTCCCGGTGAATGGAATAAGCTGCAGGCAGGTGATCTTAAGTTTATTGACCTGGATGGAAATGGTAAGATAGATCAGGGAGCCAATACGTTGGAAGACCACGGAGACCTCAGGATCATTGGTAACAGTCAGGCCCGCTATCGGTATGGTATGAACTTCGGAGCCAGCTGGAACGGGATTGATCTGTCGGTACTGGCGCAGGGTATCTGGCGTAAGCACTGGTATCCGGGCAATAACGCCGACAAGTTCTGGGGGCCTTACTCACGTCCTTACTACTCGTTCATCCCTGAGAACTTTAATGATGATGTCTGGACACCGGAGAACCCCGATGCGTACTTCCCTCTGCTACGGGGGTATACGGCGCTCAACAGCGGGGGGGATCTGAATGCCCGCAATGACCGCTACATTCAGAACGTCGGGTACCTTCGTCTGAAAAACGTAGTACTAGGGTATACCTTCCCTGAGAGCCTCACCCGCAAGATCAGAGTACCCAGAGCCCGTATCTACGTAAGTGGAGAAAACCTGCTGACGTATACGCCTCTCCGTACCAAGTACATTGATCCGGAGCAACTGGATGGCGATGCTACCAACGGAAGAACGTATCCCATGTCTAAAACTTTCTCCGCTGGTCTTACCCTCAATTTTTAAACCGGCTTAATTACGTAGTACCTATGAAAAGAACAATAAGTTGCCTAGCCATAGCCTTGGGGCTGGTTTCCTGTAATCTGGACCTGCTGCCTCAGGATGCCATTGCTCCTGAAACCTTTTTCAAAACCGAAAATGATCTACAGCTATATACCAATTCATTCTACAATGCCCTGCCCGGCGCGGAGGATGTGTACAATGAGGATGTAGATAACGTAGTAAAAACCAGCCTCCGCGACGAGTTGAGAGGTACCCGGGTGGTACCTACCAGCGGAGGAGGATGGAGCTGGGGAACCCTCCGAAACATCAACTACTTCCTGGCCAATTCGAACAAATGTCCGGACCCCAAAGCCGTTGCTAAATATAATGGCCTGGCCCGTTTCTTCCGGGCTTACTTTTACTTCGGCATGGTAAAGCGTTTTGGCGATGTCCCCTGGTACTCACAGCCTATTGAGAGCAATAATGAAGAGATGTTAACCAAAGCCCGTGATCCGCGGGCGATGGTGATGGACTCCGTTATGGCTGACCTTGATTATGCCATTGCCAATCTGGGCAACGCGCGTCAGGTAAATACTGTCACCAAATGGACAGCCCTGGCCCTGAAGTCCCGGATAGCCCTGTACGAAGGCACCTTCCGCAAGTACCACCCCGAATACAACCTGCCCAACGCTGACAAGTTCCTGGATGAGTGTATCGCTGCTTCCGATGAATTAATGAAAAACAGCGGGTATACCATCTATAAGGCCACGCCCCAGACTGCCTACCAGAAGTTATTCGCGTCGGATAACGCGATTGCCGAGGAAGTGATCCTGGCCCGTGACTTTAGTGATGAGTCACAGGTATATCATAACCTGAACTACTACACCATGACCGCTTCGTACGGACGTCCCGGTCTGGAGAAGAGGCTGGTCAACAGCTACCTGATGGCCGACGGCTCGCGTTTTACGGATATTCAGGGTTACGATACCATGCAGTTCTTTGAAGAGGTCCAGAACCGTGACCCGCGTCTGTCCCAGACCATCCGGACACCCGGCTATACCCGTATCGGTGAAACTACCCGACTGGTTCCGGAATTCGGGGCTACGGTGACCGGATACCAGTTGATCAAATTCGTATCGGAGCCCAAGTGGGATACTTTCAACAAGGACATTACGGATATGCCTATCTTCCGCTACGCCGAAGTACTTCTGAACTTTGCCGAAGCCAAAGCCGAGCGGGGCACCCTGACCCAGGCAGATCTGGACCGTTCCATCAAGCTGATCCGTGACCGGGTGGGCATGCCTACCATCCACATGGCTGACGCCAATGCCAAACCAGACCCTTACCAGGCCGAGATGTACCCTCAGCTTAAAGGAGCCAACAAAGGTGTTCTTCTGGAAATTCGTCGGGAAAGACGCGTTGAACTGGTGATGGAAAACTTCTTCCGTTGGGACGATATCATCCGGTGGAAAGAAGGTCAACTCCTGACCAGACCCTTCAAAGGAATGTACTTCCCGGGCCCGGGTAATTTTGATCTGGACAAAGATGGAAAAGTAGATCTGGTCATCTACGAGGGTACCAAGCCCACCGTTCCGGGTGCTCAGATTCTGAAACTGGGCAGCGAGATATCGCTGGAAAACGGAAACAAGGGAGGCAATATCGTGATCAACGGGCATATCAATAAATCCTGGAATGAGGCCAGGGATTATCTCTACCCGCTACCCACTCAGGAAATCCTTTTGAACCCAAACCTGACCCAAAACCCCAATTGGAAATAATCTATTAAAAACCTGTAAAAAAGAAGCAAGCAGTTCGCTAGGATTAGTGACTTGCTTGCTTCTTACTTATATAACATAGCCACTAACCTGTATGCAAGCCAATAGAAGAGTCTTTCTCGAAAAGATAGCCGCAGCGGGGGCATTAAGCCTGTTACCAGCCGCCCATGCCCTGGCTGATGGTACACCTCAGCCTTCACCCCAGCCTAATGCCGAAGAAAAGAACCATTTTGTTGTGGGTCCTTATCTGCAGAACGTAGGTCCGGATGAGGCAACCGTGATGTGGATCAATCACAAAAACTGTTTCAGCTGGGTTGAGTACGGAGCCGGTACCCATACCAGCAAGCGGGAGTTTGGTTATACCAATGGCTTGATTGAGGCCAATAACCGGATCAATAAAATAACGCTAACCGAGCTTAAACCAGGTACCGAACATAAGTACAGGATAGTCTCTACGGAGGTACTGGGCTACAAAGGGTCTAAGGTGGAATTCGGAGAAACCATCACGAGTCCTATGTTCACGTTCAAGACACCGGCTCCTACCGATGAGGAGGTGAAGATGGTGATCCTGAACGATATCCACGACCGTCCCCAGATTATCCCGCAACTCCTCTATCGCCACGCCTACACCGGCAATACCCGCGATTACGACATGGTGGTCTACAACGGTGACTGCTTTGACTGGGTGACAGAAGAGAAGCAGATGGTGGACCACCTTATTAAACCATCGGTGGATGTCTTCGCGACGGAAGTACCCTTCTTACTCACCCAGGGTAACCATGAGTGCCGGGGTAGCTTCTCAAGGCACATCCCGCAGTACTACGCCTATCCCGACAATAAATACTACTACTCCTTCACCCGCGGACCGGTACATTTTGTGGTACTGGATTCGGGAGAAGACAAAACCGACGACAGCGTCGAGTACGGCGGATTGAGTGCCTTTGATCGCTACCGGGAAGTGCAGAAACGGTGGCTCGAAAAGGAAGTCCAGACGGAAGCTTTCAAGAAGGCTGCATTTCGGGTGGTACTGATCCATATATCGCCCTGGCACTCCGGTGACTGGCACGGTACCCTGCACTGTCGGGAGCAGTTCGGTCCTATTTTGAACAAAGCCAAAATTGACCTTCAGATCTCAGGACATACCCACCGCTACGCTACCCACGATGCGGATAGTACCCATTCATTCCCCATTGTCATTGGCGGTGGTCCTTTGGAAGGAAAGCGCACCCTGATCAAACTTCACGCTACCCCCAAAGAGCTTAATCTGAAAATGATCCGGGACGATGGAGAGCTGGTGGGTAAGTACACTCTTAGCAAAAAAGTAGTTTAAATTGCGCTCCATCATACCTATACCCAATAGATTATAAATTTTTCCAATGAAAAGATCACTATTAACTCTAAGTATCATTTCCGCTATGTTCTCCATGGGCTTTACCAATCAACCAAAAGGAGAGAAAGATCCAGTAGCTGCCAAAGCCAACCTTAAGGTAATGGCCTATAATATCCACCACTGCAATCCGCCCTCTGAGAAGGTGAAGATTGATGTGGAGGCTATCGCGCGCGTAATCAATCAGGAGAAGCCGGATCTGGTAGCCCTGCAGGAAGTGGATAACTATACCGAACGCTCGGGCAAGGAATTGAACCAGGCCCGCGAACTGGCCCGCCTCACGGGCATGAAGTCTTTTTTTATGAAAGCCCTTGACCACCAGGGGGGCGAGTATGGAGTGGCCGTACTTTCCCGCCTGCCAATCGTGGATTCGGTGGGTTACCTACTACCTCGCAACCCCGAGCTGGGAGGCGAAGACCGGGCCGTAGCCGCGGTTACGGTACAGGTACCCGGTAAGGGCCGGGTTATCTTTGCCAGTACTCACCTCGATCTGAAAGAAGGCAATCGGGTTACGGAGTCGGAACAGATTGTCAAGTATTTCAAAGATGCTGGTTTGCCCATGATCCTGGCCGGAGACTTCAATGCTCTTCCTGGTAGTCCGACGATCAACTATTTTGATCAGTACTTCACCCGTACCTGCCAGCAGAACTGCGAGCCTACCATACCCGTTGATAAGCCCAATCGTACAATCGACTTTATCATGTACAATCCGGCCGGTAGGTTCAAGGCTCAGTCCACCCGGGTAATCAGCGAGAAGTATGCATCGGATCACCTGCCGGTGGTAGCGGAGCTGGAAGTAAAATAGGTGTACCTGTAATGATCCTTCACAGGTAGTTATACAACCCAATAAAGCTAAAAGTCCAACGCCTCAGAAGATGATATTCTCTGAGGCGTTGGACTTTTTTCATTAGGAAAGAAATATACCTAAAAGGGATATTCTTTGGCAGTTGGCCTAGTACCCGGCGTTCTGGTACATTTTCTCCGGGTTGAGCTTGTGTTCGTCGAACGGAATGGGGTAGTACCGGTCCTTGGTTCCGAAGTTAGAGAGCTTCGCAATTCCGTAATCCGCCTGGGGCTTGGATTTGAAGTAGGCTACCAGCTCCTGGGTATTGAAGAAACGGAGCAGGTCGTACCACCGGTGGTTTTCAAAAGCCAGCTCCACGCGACGCTCGTGCAGTATTGCCAGCTTCAGCGTAGGGTACTTAGCGACATAATCCGGATTGGTCTTGGCCACCTCGTAGGTAGGTAAGCCAGCTCTTTCACGAACCTGGTTCAGGAAGCCAATAGCTGTAGCGTCATCACCCAGGTGCATGTGTACTTCGGCCAGCATCAGGATTACATCCGCGTAGCGAATCAGGATCCAGTCATTACCTCCGAAGCCATTGGTGGTAGCGGCGGCACTGTTGTCGCGGAACTTGGTGATGAAGTAGTCCTTGACAATAGGATCATTCGCATATTTGATGGAGTAATCCTTTCTGGCGTCTCCCTCTTCGTAATCCTTCACCAGATCCATCTTTACGTTTCCACCTGCCCCGTTGGAGGTGAACAGGGAGTTAACGTTTTCGCCCCTGGCCTGGTTGTTACGGGCGATGGAAGAGGAGTAGTTGATATCTCCCTGCTTGTTAACGATCTGGAATATAGACTCCGGATTGGTTGTTTTCTTAGCCACATCAAATACATCCGCATAAGGAATCTCTTTCAGATCACCGAAGGTCCTCATGTTGTAGGCAGCCGTCAAGTAGTTCTTGGCCTCGTTCAGGTTGGTGGTACGATTGGCAGCATCCAGCGTAGTAGCCATGGTCAGGTACACCTGACCCAGCAAGGCATTGCCTGCGGCCTTGGAAACCCTGCCCTTATTGGCCGCAGTAGGAAGATTGGGCAGCGGACTGACCACTACGTCTTTCAGATCCGCAATGATCTGCTGGTACACTACCTCCTTTTTTTCCCGGTAGGTACTGGCGTTTACCTCATCCGCGGTAGTTAGCTGCTTGGTAACCAGAGGTACATCGCCCCATTTGCGTACCAGATGGAAATAAATCAGCGCCCGCACGAATTTAGCCTCTGCCTTGTACTGTTCTTTAAGGTCGTTGTTCGCAAAGGTGACCCTCTCAATGCCTTCGAGTACCTGATTGGAACGGGAGATGCTCTGGTACAGGCCCAGCCAGTGGCTTTTGAGGTAGGTGTTGCTGGGCAGCAGGGAGAAATCATTGAACTGGAAGGGCTCACCGGCATTTGACTGGTTGTCATTGCGGCCGGTATTGTCTGACCGCTCTTCGTTGAAAATTCCGCTGGACTCGCCGATGGAGTTACCACTCCGCAGCGACTGGTAGATGCCATTCACCGCTAACTGGACATCATTTTCAGTGCGGTAGTAGGTGGTGGCGGCCACCGCGTTAGGGTCCTGCACGTCAATAAAGTCATTAGAGCAGGAGCTCAAAAAAGCCAGGCTCACGGCTACTACAAGGGTACGTAGGGTATGGGTTGTATAATTCATAATTGCTGATTCTTAAAAAGTAACTCTTGCTCCTACTGTATATGCCCTGGCCAGCGGATACTTGCCATAGTCTACACCAGGGGTCAGGTTGGATCCGTTGTTGTAGTCCACTTCGGGGTTGTAACCCAGGTAGTTGGTAAGCGTAAAGGCATTATCAGCGCTTACAAACAGACGGAGGTTGCTGATGGCATTGTGGGTAAGAGCCGATATGGCCGGGAAGTTGTAGCCCAAGGTGAGGTTGGTACAGCGGAGGAATGACCCGTCACGCACATAGAAGGTAGACAAACGGGTACTGTTGCTCTGGGTACCTCCGCGGGCAGCCCGGTACACTACACCATCACCGGGTTCTGTCTCGGAGCGGTAGCGGTTGAGTACCTTGCTGTACTGGTTGCCGGAAGCCTCCATGTTGAACAGGTAGTAGTCCTGACCATCCAGTACCTTATTACCATATGTACCGTTGAATGACGATGTAAAATCAAAGTTGCGGTAGCTGGCTGTGAGGTTAAAGCCAAAAGTAAACTTGGGGTGAGGGTTTCCAATTACGGCCTTGTCGGCATCGTTGACTACACCGTCTCCATTCACATCCTCAAAGTACAGATCGCCGGGACGCAGGGGATTACTGGAAGCCGTTGAACGGGCCGGTCCTTTCAGTACGTATCCTTCGGGGAATGACTGCGTAGCGGCGTTGTAGTTGGCATCATCGATAGCCAGGTTTTCCATGTCGGACTGGCGTACCATGCCTTTTACCTTAAAGCCGTAGAACATACCGATGGGTTGTCCCTCCTGGGTAATGTGGGTCAGGTACGAGCGCTCCGCCCCGTTGGTAATGATGGTGCTGGCACCACCCATATCCAGTACCTTGTTGCGGTTTACCGAAATATTCCCGCTCAGGTTCAGGCTGAAGTCAGGAGTAGAAACGACCCGGGCGTCAGCCTGGATCTCAAATCCTTTGTTCTCCACCTTGGAGTTGCGCAGGTTGGTCAGAATGGTAGACGTTCCGGAAATAGCCGAAAGAGGCTGGTTGAAGAGCAGGTTGTACGAGCGGCTGTGGTAGTAGTTAGCAATGATGGAAAGCCGGTCGTTGAATAGCCCCAGGTCAGCCCCTATGTTGAACTGTGACGTAGTTTCCCAGCCCAGGTTCAGGTCCTTGATCCCTTCGGCCCACATGGCGGTATTAACCGTACCATTCCCGAACACGACTCCACCCGGAGTGGCCATGGTCTGCAGGAAGTTGTAGTTACCAATGTTGTTATTTCCGCTCAACCCCCAGCTACCGCGCAGCTTCAGCGTAGAAGCCGCACCTAACCAGTCGCCGTAGAAGGATTCATTGGAGATGTTCCAGCCCGCCGAAACGGATGGGAAGCTACCCCAGCGGTTGTTAGGACCGAAGCGTGAGGAACCATCGGTACGGAAGGAAGCCGTCAGGTAGTAGCGGTTGTCGTAGTTATACACGGCCCGGGCCAGGTACGACAGGAGCGACCACTCGGTTTTGCCGGTACCCGATAGCATCGCAAAGTTAGTCGCGTCGGCACCCTTCGCGGTAATCTCTTCGATCCGGTCATTCTGGAATCCATTGCCCCGTACTGCTACGATATCCCGTATATTCTTCTGTGCGGTATACCCGGCCAAACCGTCCAGGCTGTGTTTGCCAAACTGTTTCCGGTAGTTAAGGGTAAATTCCGCCAGCTGGTCCATCTGGGTAAGCATCTGGGATTCGGCAAAGGCCGCCGCGATGGCCTGGGGTGAGCCCGGAGGATTAGCACCGCTACTCAGGCTGGTAGGCTTATAGAATTCGTACTTCTCGTTGTAGGTCTGCATACCCAGGTTCACCTTGAAGTTCAGATCCCGGATGATCTCGTAGGTAGCGAAGCCATTATAGGTACCCCGTAGTCCCCGGCGGTTGATGTGGGTTTCGGTAGCCAGCGCCACTGGATTTTCAATGGACTGATAGCCAAAGCCCGAGCTCAAAGCCGCGGCTTCATTCTTGGCCAGGGTACCATCTTCGTTGTAAGCGCGGAATATAGGCATGTAAATGAGTGCACCCAGAATAGGTCCCTGGTGGAAGCGTCCCTCCTGTACCTCGCGGTTGGTGTTAGAGGTTACGGCTATGTTAGCTCCCACTTTCAGCTTGCGGGTAAGTTCCGCATCCATGTTGGACCGGAAGTTAACCCGCTTCTGCCCCGTACTCAGAATAATACCCGGCTGATCCAGGTACCCACCGCTCAGGGCATAGCGAACGCCGTTCTTACCGCCCGTGAAGGAAACATTATGCCGCTGAACCAGAGCATTCTGGTACAGTTCGTCCTGCCAGTCGGTATTGTACTTCGGCTGAATCATGGATTGGGTAGCCAGGTCGTACAGATCCGTGGGGATACTGACACTACCGGCATTGCCCACGTTCCGGATGCGGGTGGCATTGTCGTGCGAGTACATCTGGTCCGACCATGATTTGCCCGAGTTTACCATCAGGTCGCGGTAGGTACCATTGCGGGCATCGATCAGGAGTTGGGTAAACTCGGTGGAATTGAGCAGGTCAACTTTTTTGTTCAATTGATTTACGCCAAACTGGTAGTCATACTCCAGGCGACCCTTTCCTTCCTTACCGCGCTTGGTGGTGATAAGTACCACACCTCCCGCGGCCCGTGAACCGTAAATGGCCGCGGACGCGGCGTCTTTTAGAATATCAATGGACTCAATATCATTGGGGTTTATGAATACATCATTTCCGGCCGGATAGCCATCAATTACGTAGAGGGGATCAGAACTGGCGTTGACTGAACCTACACCCCGTACCCTGATTTTGGTAGAAACGTAGGGAGCCCCGCTCACCTGCGATATCTGTACCCCGGCTACCTTACCGACCAGTGCCTGACCTACTGTAGGGGCGGTCAGGTTGAGTTCTTTGGCTTTCACACTGGCTACTGCGCCGGTCAGGTCGCTTTTTCTGAGGGTCTGGTAACCGACGGCCACCACCTCATTGAGCATCAGAGCATCCTGTCTCAGGGTAACGGTGATATTCTTTGTATCTGTAACGGGTATTTCCTGAGCCGTAAAACCTACGAAAGAGAATACCAGCGTGGCTCCGATTTGAGTTTCCAGCGAAAAGGTACCCTCTACATCCGTAACTGTACCTTTGGTACTTCCTTTTTCCAGAACTGTTACTCCTAATAGCGGCTCTCCACTTTCATCCACTACTTTGCCCGTCACTCTAACGACGGCCTCCTGCGGAGTGCTCTTACCTACGATGTGAGGGTGTCCCTTCATCGGCATAGCATAGCTCCGGTCGGCTGACCCTACCAGGAGTGCTCCTGCCAACGCGATGGGAATAATTGGTAAAAATTGTTTTTTCATACTGACGGAACGTCTTTAAAAAATTGTACTGAAGCAATAAAAAAATACATCTGAGCTTGCTTCTGGTGCTTTAACAAAAAGCCCCTGGCAAGCCACAAATGTATTTCCTCAATGTTACCCCAATAGGTAGGGTTTATTATCAGAATATGATGTTTTAAAGAGAGTAGGCTAGAGTTGAAGGTTCAGGAAGTGGACATTTTCTTTGCGGGAAGAGGTCACGGCCATTCCTTTTTGTCCCCCTTCCAGCAGCGTAAAACCTTCCAGTTCATCGGTTTTGTCAAAATCCTGCGTGCCAAGTACGTGCTGCTGACCGGTACGTAAGGATTGGTTCATATCCAGAAAGGTGAGTCGCCATCTTCTACCTTCTATCTGGTTTTGGATAAGTACCAGTATGCGCTTTTCCGGAATCCAGTGGAGATTCTGTACCCAGGGGCCACAGGTGAATTTCTTGTACAGTACACCGGGTTCTGAGGTCTTATCGGCGGTCTTTAATTTTTCAGGATCGTATAGCCTTACCTCATTCCGTTTGTCGCCGTAGTCGGCGGTGGCTACGTACCATTTTCCCTCGTACTGTACGTATTCCGGCCGTGTCCCCTGTATGCAGGCGTCATCCTCTATGGTCCTGATCAGGTTGCCATCCAGCGTTTTTTTCTTCATCAGCCCCTCCCAGTCCACGTGGTAGATGAGGGCTTTCCACAGGGTACCTTCCTTGTTGAGGCGTACGCTGTTGCCAATAAATACGGGACCTTCGGGCCGGTAGGCAATACCCGTAGGATGATTGATCACATCTTTCTCCTCCATAGTCAGGCGGTACTCCTGCCCCGTATAGTTCAGCGAATCAGTATCCAGGTTATACTCCCGGATCATGCCTACTTCGCGGTCTCCGTAGAGGAACACCCGGTTCTGGAAGTAGCTCACTCCCTGGCAGGCTCCCAGGGAATCTACGGATAGAGACTTACTTATTGTTGCTGTGAACGGAAGCTGCGAACTAACCGCCAGCAGGCCTAGTACGACAGGTACCAGTGTTACTTTGAATAGTTGTTTCATAGGGCTAAGGATCAAGAGGTTCGTCGTTATCAATCTGTAGGGCATCGAGCACGGGATAAAATTCAAAGTCGGTTTCGCTCAGCCGGTTGCCCAGGCGGTAAGGGATATGACCTATCTCTTTCAGGCACCGCTGCTCAAAGGTATCTCTGGTAATGTAGTAGCTTTGGGAACGCATGGTAGATACCAGGCAGGGCTTATCCAGGGGCATACCCGCCCGGAACAACAGGCGTACACAGTTGCGCAGGTTGGTGGTGGTATGGCGGGCGTGAGGATCCATGATAATGGCATGCTCAGGTACCTTCAGTTCGTTGATGAGGTACTTTTTCATTTCGTACGCCTCGCTGTATTTGGTCTTGTAAGGATGTACACGTCCACCCGAGACAACAATGAACGGAGCTGCTCCCTCGAAGTACCGGAGTGCGCCTACGCGACACCGGAGTTTACCCCCGGCACTCAGCGCTTCATTGGGATTGGAGGGCCCTGCTCCCGGTATCAAAATGAGTGTGTATTTGTAGTTTTTCCAGTCGACCTTTTTGGCCCTGGTAAAAGCGGCCCCATTCACCGTTGTTTCCATGGGCTCATAGTCGGCTGCTTCGCTACGGTCATTGGCTTCCAGAAAGCGAAGGGCGTATGACAGAGTAGGTCGGAAAAACAGCGCCCCCTTTTCCTCCTGCCTGACCATCTCGGTGACGTCCCACACCAGGGTGTTAAAGCTCCTGGAATGTACCTTGAAAGCAATGGAATCAATGGCCGGGTAGTTGGGCTTTTTCCCTTCCGCGTACACTTCCAGGATATGGTTAATGGCTCTGGCCTCCTGCTCCCAGGCCTTTACCAGTAACTCTTGGGCAGGCAGCGTCTTCGCGTGCAGGATGTAGGTACCCGAAGGGATCAGATGCTGCTCGACAAGTTTGCCCAGCTCGTTGGTAGAGGAATACATCGAGGTAAGGCGCTCGCTCACTAGCCTAATCTCCTCTGTTGAGAATTTTAGAGGAGCCATGTAGCAGGGGGTGTCGTTGCCGCACTCTTTCAGGGTGAGGGCCAGGTGCTGCTTCTTAGTTTCTGCCAGCTTTATTAGTACCTCATCCTGTTCGAGCCGTTTTCGGACTTCCGGTAGCTGCTCCATGAGGGTGAGCAGGTACGCATTCTTACTTTGGATGATAGAGTTGCCCGTGAGCAGTTTGTACTTAGGATCAGGGTCTTTGACCTGTGAACAGGCGAGGTAAGGAATTGAAAGGAGAAAGAGTACTCTTACAATCAGATGCATTGGAATGGGATAATAGTTAACTAAAACCCCAAAGGAACAGTCAGCGTATTATCCCAGTATTACGGCTGGATGAAGATTGTGGTAAGGCGTCACCAGAGGAGGAAAGAGTTCGGGTGCTCCTGGCTTATTAGCCCTAAACAAATCAACCGGAATAGCTGATGTGAGCTATTCCGGTTGAGCTTGGTAGGTATTGACTAGTTACTGAAATTTACTGGCATCCAGACGGAAGAAGCGAACAGCGTTGTTGAACAGGATATCACGCTTCTGTTCGAATGAGAGATAGTCTGCATTCTCAATGATGCCAATGGAAGTTTCGATGAGCTTAGGCCAGATCATCAGATCCGTGCCGTACAGGATACGCTTGCCAAAACCCGCCTGCACCAGGCGCTTGATGTACGCGTGGATCTCCGCCTGCGGATAGCTCCAGATAAAACCCGCCAGATCTACGTATACATACGCGTTAGCCCCCATCAGGGCAATCATTTCATCGGCCATCGGGTAGCCCGCGTGCATAACCCAGATCTTCATCTTAGGGTGGCGCGCCAGTACATCCTCCAGCAGGAAGGGTCTTCCCAGCGAAGCCCGGTACTTGGGCTGCGTCAGGTTAGCCATTCCGTTCCCACCGGTTCCCATGTGGATACCTACGGGGATATTGAGCTTTTCGGCAGCCGCAAAATAGGCATCCAGCGACATATCACTGGGTGACATGCCCTGGTACTGCGGTGCTACCTCACCCATGACCTGATAAAAGCCCGAAGACAGCGAGTCAGTAAAGGCTTTCACCGTCATGTCGTTAGGAGAGCTGACACCGATACCGGCAATCACCCGATTGGGGGCCGCTTTTTTCCACTTGTGCAGGATCTCAGCGTCACCATAGGCTATGATGGTCATGTTGAGGCGCTCCATGGTGTTCAGCAGGGCCGTCTGCATCTCCTGATCCGTCTTAGCTGGCTTTAAAGGGTCGACACAGTCCTGGCTCAGGAAAGAAGGAGCAGCTCCGTTGGGATCGCCCCCCGGCATATCCCTCAGGAACCAGGGACACATTTCAGCGGCAAAGTTCGGATTCACCTTCATGGCGTGTACGTGTACATCAATGATTGGGAGCCGCTTTTTAGCTGGCGCCGTTTGCGCCTGCATCAGAAATGGAGTCAGTAGGCAAACCAATAGCAAGTAGTAGTTTCTCATGTAGATTGTAATGGAATTTGGGTACAAAAACGTCTTTGTGTTAAAAGTACACGATTATTATTTCTTACTATTCCCAGAAAAATAATTTCTATCCTTCAGGTACATTCTAAGGCTTCTATTTAGCCGGGTATCACGGCAGGCGCCTGCTTCTTAATCTACCCTAATAGAAGCCTACACCCTGTGCTGAGTCACTATGGGAATGGCTTTGCAAAGCTCCTAAACCTCAGCTTTCAAACCGAATAGTAAATACCTGGCCACCTGAGCTTTTGGCTAATGCCGCCACAGAAGATCCCTGGTATCAGGAGCAGCTTCCTGTGCAACATTAGTGCCTTTACCTCCAGTACATCACCATTTCACTTCAGCCCATTTACCCTTTATGAAACAAACGAGTAACCGTAACAAAAGAACCAGCGTACGGTACAGTATGCTGGCTTTGGTATTTATCAATGTGGTCATCAACTACCTCGACCGCAGTAATATATCCGTGGCAGGAGCCGCGCTTGGGACAGATCTGGAGCTGTCGCCGGTACAGCTGGGCTTGATTTTCTCCGCCTTCGGCTGGACCTACGCCTTTCTGCAGATACCGGGAGGACTAGTGGCTGACCGGTTCGGGCCCCGCGTTCTGTACGGATTTTGTTTGGTTACCTGGTCACTGGCTACGCTGTTTCAGGGATTTGTCAGCAGCTTTGCCGGGCTATTTGCCCTGCGCCTGGCAACGGGTGCTTTTGAGGCACCATCCTATCCCATCAACAACCGCATTGTCACCAGCTGGTTTCCCCAGCAGGAAAGAGCCTCGGCCATTGCCATGTACGTGTCGGGGCAATTCATCGGTCTGGCTTTTCTGACTCCCATCCTGATGACCATCCAGTACCATTTCGGATGGAAAGGGTTGTTTGTAATTACAGGTCTTGTGGGACTGGTATGGGGAGTAGTCTGGTACATCCTGTACCGGGACCCTCTCGACTCTAAAAAAGTAAACGAGGCTGAGCTAAACTACATTGAAGAGGGAGGTGGACACTTCCGGAATGAAATGGGTAGGGGGAGCCAGGCTTCGGTGTGGCAGTGGAGCAATCTGAAGCAGGTGTTTTCCCGTCGGACCCTGTGGGGCGTCTACATTGGTCAGTTTGCGGTCAATGCCACCCTCTGGTTTTTTCTTACGTGGTTTCCCACCTACCTGGTGCAATACCGGGGGCTCGATTTCATTAAATCAGGGTACCTGGCTTCGGTACCCTTTCTGGCGGCCTGCGCGGGTCTGCTTCTTTCGGGTTTTGTTTCGGACTACCTTGTCAAAAAGGGCCGCTCGGCCGGTATGGCCCGCAAAGTACCCATCATCATTGGCTTGCTGATCTCGGTAAGTATTGTGGGATCTAACTACACCAATGATACGGCTTTCATCATCTTCTTCATGGCCCTATCATTCTTTGGAGCCGGTATGGCGCTGATATCCTGGATCTTTGTATCCCTGCTTTCCCCCAAGCACCTGATCGGTCTTACGGGAGGCGTCTTTAACTTCATGGGCAATCTGGCTTCCATCGTCGTACCCATTGCGATTGGCTTTCTGGCACAGGGCGGGGATTTCAAACCAGCCCTCCTGTTCATCGGAGCCCTGGGATTGGTAGGAGCCTGCTCGTATATATTTCTGGTGGGAGATATTGACAAGGGAAGAGCTAGTGAAGAAAAGAAAGACGTAGTACTTGAAACCGCCTGAACAGTTTATCCAATATAAAATGGGTTGACACGTATCGCTGACTCAATGAATGGTCAGGGGTACGTGCTATTCAGCGCTCCGTTGCTGTTTTACCTTTTTTGACCATTGCCAGTACAACCGGCTCCATGTGCTGTTGACCCTATCGACAGTCTCATCATGACCAGAGTGGTGAACAATGGAGTGGGTGCCATCGGGATTGACAACCGTGGAGGTAGTACCATTATGAAAAACCGTCGAGTGAGTACCGTTCGGATTGACCATCGTTGAGGTATTGCCATTGTTAAACATGACCGTGTGGGTACCATTGGGGTTGACCATGACGGATGTATTACCACTGTGGCTGATGGTCGAGTGTTTACCATTCGGGTTGATTACTACCGATGTGCTACCATTGTGGTGAGCGATGGAATGCGTACCATCCGGATTAACAATCACGGATGAAGTCTGTGCCCAGACACTACCCGATACAATCAGGCAAATCAGGAGTTGGATCTGTTTCATAGCTGCTCTTACTATTACTCTCACCTAATATACAAAATGATCTTTGTTTTTACGATTAGGCTGTTGTTAAATAGGGTATTATCCATTACTCTTGGATTTTGGCTTTAACTATAATTCCTGATAGCTAAAAGCCAAAGTATAAGCACGATTTTGGCCATAACTGGTAATTTGATTATACTTATGGCCAAAATAAAGGCGAATTTATGAAAAAACTGATTGGTAGGCAGCAGGAGTTATCTACTTTACAAGCCGTGTTTGATTCGGACAAATCGGAATTTGTGGCGGTGTATGGCCGAAGGCGGGTTGGGAAGACGTTTCTCATCCGGCATGCCTTTAGGGGAAAGTTTGCCTTTGAGGCTACCGGACTGGCCAATGCTACCCTGAGCCAGCAGCTGACTAACTTTTGTATTGCGCTTCAGAAAGCCGACAGTACTACTACCTACACCCCGGCGGGTTCCTGGCTGGAGGCCTTCCAGCAACTGATCACCTACCTGGAGCGGCAGAACACGTCCCGAAAAGTAATATTCATAGATGAGCTTCCTTGGTTTGATACCCATGGTTCGGGCTTCGTGCAGGCCCTGGAGCACTTCTGGAACAGCTGGGCTTCGGCCCGTACCGATGTGGTGCTGGTCACCTGCGGCTCAGCGGCCTCCTGGATGCTGCACACGCTTATCAACAGCAGGGGCGGCCTGCACAACCGAATTACCAAGCGGATCAAGGTAGTTCCTTTCACCCTGCACGAATGTGAGCAGCTGCTCCTGTCTAGGCACTCAGTGCTGGATCGGTACCAGATCATTCAGCTCTACATGGTACTGGGTGGGGTGCCCTATTACTGGGAGGAGGTGGATACGGGACAGAGTGCCATGCAAAACATAGAGCGCATTACCTTTTCGGAAAACGGGCTCCTCCGCAATGAGTTTACCAACCTGTACCGGTCCTTATTCAAGAACTTCGAGCGGCACCTCAGCATTGTGAAAGCCCTGGCTCAGAAAGCCAAGGGACTAACGCGGGATGAGATCATTCAGGCAGCGAAGCTGACCAGTGCCGGAAGTACCACCCGCTTACTCGATGAGCTGGAGGAAAGCGGATTCATCAGAAAGTACAGCCCCTACGGTAAAAAGTCGCGCAACAGCCTGTACCAGCTGGTGGACTTTTATACCCTGTTCTACCTCCGGTTTATTCAGGATACCTCACTGAACGAGCAGTACAACTGGATGTCCATGCTGGATACACCGAAGTACCGGGCCTGGTCGGGCTACGCTTTTGAGCAGGTATGCTTATGGCACCTCCCCCAGATCAAACAAGCTCTGGGCATCAGCGGCGTACAAACCACCACCTCGTCCTGGAGAAGTAAGGGGGCAGAAAACGGCGCTCAGATCGACCTGGTGATCGACCGGCGGGACCAGGTGATCAACCTCTGTGAGATGAAATTCTCCATCAGCCCGTTTACGATTGACAAGAAGTACAGCGCTGAGCTACGTAATAAAATAGGCGCTTTTAAAGCCGAGACCGGTACTCGTAAATCGGTATTTCTGACGATGGTCACCACCTTCGGACTCAAAGCCAATCCTCACTCGACCGGCTTGGTACAGAATGATCTGGCCATGGATGCGCTTTTTGTAAGCTAGCTTAGCTATCGGCTTTAAATTTTAATCAAACACCCTATTCAGTCACTACCTCTATACTGTAGTGACTGATTCACTGTCTATGCAAAGTTTATATAGGTCTATTTTTAAAATATTTTATTAAATTTAAAACCAGCAAAATATCCTATGTCAATAGGACCTAAACTCAGTTAATTTTTAAATATATTATATGAAACGTACATTTTATCTGCTTGCCACCTGTTGTCTGATGGCTTCGCAGGCATTTTCTTCGGGTTCGGGGGGAGAAATCAAGAGCAACAGTCACCAACCTGTAACTACGCAAAAGGCCCCACCAGCCAAAGCACTACCACGTATAGCCATTGCCGGTCTGGGTATTGAGTCTAGTACGTTTTCTCCGGCCCTTACCCATGAGGAAGCTTTTCATGCCAAATACGGAACTAACATATATACCTCGTATCCGTTTTTTAAGGATGGGTCACCCATGCGGAAACGGGCTCAGTGGGTACCAACGCTGGTAGGCAAGTCGCTGCCGGGTGGTGCCGTAACCCGGGAAGCCTACGAGTCACTCGTCCGGAAGACGCTCGACTCGCTCCGTAAATATGGTCCGTACGACGGTCTTTTCTTTGATATTCACGGAGCCATGAGTGTGGTAGGACTTGATGATCCCGAAGGAGATCTTATCTCCAGAATCCGGGAGGTAATCGGAAAGAAAACCATCATCTCCACCTCCATGGACTTACACGGCAATGTATCCTGGCGGCTGGCTCAAAACTCTGATTTGATTACCTGCTACCGGATGGCGCCTCATGAGGATGCCATGGAGTCCAAGCAGAGAGCCGTCGAAAACCTGCTTACCCGTATAGAAAGCGGTAAGGGTAAGCCTGCCTACAAAGCCTGGATACCCGTACCTATTCTACTCCCCGGTGAGAAAACCAGCACCCGGATTGAACCCGGAAAAACCATATATAGCAAAGTAGCACCGGCAGCGAACCAGGAGGGTGTCATCGACGCGGCGATATGGATCGGCTATGCCTGGGCTGACGAGCCGCGGAATCACGCTGTCGTCATGGTTACGGGGGATGATAAAGCAAAGGTAACCCGCACGGCCGAGCAACTCGCCAAAACCCTGTGGGATGCCAGACATGACTTTGTATTTGTGGCCCCTACGGCTACTCTGCAGGAGAGCCTGGATAAAGCCATTGCCAGTAAGAAGCATCCTTTCTTTATCAGTGATTCGGGTGACAACCCTACCGCCGGTGGAGCCGGTGATGTAACCTGGACGCTTACCGAAATATTAGCCCGTCCCGAGTTCAGGAAGGAAGATGGACCTTCCCTGATCTATGCTTCAATACCCGGTCCTGAGCTGGTCAAGAAAGCCATGGAAGTAGGGGTTGGTGGAAAAATCGATGCCTATGCGGGCGCTCAGGTTGATGCCCGTTTTGCGCCGCCGGTACGTTTGGTGGGTACCGTTACCGCCATTGAAAAAGGAGATATCAATGCCGAAGTGGAGGTGGTGGTAAAAGTAGGTAGCGTGAACGTAATCGTGACGCAGAAGCGCAAGCCTTACCACAAAGAGAAAGATTTCACCCGCCTGGGTCTTACCCCCCGCACCGCTGATATAGTAGTAGTAAAGATCGGATATCTGGAGCCGGAGCTGTATAACATGCGGGCCGACTGGTTGCTGGCCATAACGCCCGGCGGCGTGGATCAGAATCTCGAACGACTTCCTTACAAAAGAATCAATCGCCCAATGTATCCCTTTGATAAAGATATGAAGGCCCCTGATCTTTCAGCCAGACTGGTACCTTCATCTGATCAATTGTAGCGGTTAGCTTTGGCTATTAAAGATACCCTCCGATACCGGAGGGTATCTTTAGTTAATTCTATGGAAGCAGACAAGGTTGTCTAGTACCCTCCGAAACGGAGTTAATGATTAGGTATAGGTTGTTGCTCGCAGAAAGGGGTGGGAATAACCGTATTTAATAGAGCTATTAATTCATTGTAAGAACCGGGCTTGGTGATGAACCGGGCGGAACCAAGCTCAGCGGCCTCATTAATATCTTTTTGGAACGAAGAGGTAGAAAACATAAAAATAGGTACCTCTTTCAGTCTGTCAATTTTTTTGATCTCTGCCAGGCATTCCATGCCATTCAGGTTGGGCATGTTCAGGTCCAGAAAGATGTAGGAGGGTACAAAGTCACTATCCTCCTGTAATATTTCCAAAGCCCGCCGACTATCGGCCTCACCGGCAAAAGCCAGGTTGGGACATACCTCTTTCAGTACAGCAGCAAAAAGATAATGATCTTCAGTATCATCATCAATCAGATAACATAAAGATTTCACAATAAGCCTGTTCTTAGTATTTATAGAATATTTTTATACTATCGGTTACAAATGTACAAAAGCTTACAATTCAATACTAATTTCCTGTCTTCTTGTTATTATTTATCCGCTTAATGATATTTATAAACTTATAATGATATAAATTTCTGCAATAAAATAGCACAAGATACCTGCTTTACACCATCCTATCCACTCTACATTGAAAGACTCTATACCTGTTACGAATCCTGTGGTACAAGGCCTTAGTTTAGACGGTCTCATCGGACCCAGTGGCTTCGATCGGCTTTTTATTGATAGCTTACCTGCACACATCGGCATGGTGGACAATCAGGGTATGATCAGGTATATGAATGATACCTGGCGTCGGTACGTAGTAGCTAACGGATCTACGGACAAGGAATGGATAGGTACCTACTATCCGGCTGTATGCAGGCTAGCTGATGAAGAAGAAGCGCAAAGTGCTGCCAGTGGTATGATACAGGTACTAAAAGGGGAGCTAAGAGAATTTGCCTTTGAATTTAGATGTCCGCTATCTGTTGAGGAGCGGTGGTTTAAGGCACAGCTTACACCGGTTATCAGGGAGGATGTTATTCGGGCGTTGACAATCACGCATCAGGATATAACCGAAAGCAAAAGAAAGGAGCATGTAACACCTCAACCCTCACCTGAAACACAAGAACTCCAGGACCATCAGCGGTTGTATAAGGTAGTGGAAGCGATCAGTGATGGCTTGTATAGCGTAAATGAGCAGTGTATAGTTACCTACTGGAATCGGGGAGCCGAAGCTTTACTGGGATTCACCAATGAAGAGGCGCTGGGAAAAGAGCTCTGGCATCTGCTTCCGGGTACTGATTTTTCATCTATTTTTTCTTCATTACAAAGGGCACTGGCCGAACAGATCACTCTGCAATGTCAAGAATTTAACCCGGTTAACAACCAATGGCTGGAGGTAAGCGCCTATCCATATGAGGGAGGGCTTTCGGTTCTGGTCAGAGATATCACCGCGAGCCGGCAGGCAGAAGAGCAGCTTCGTACAGCTCTGGAGCGGTATGATATAGCTACTCAGGCAACCAACGATGCCGTGTGGGATTGGGACCTTGTAACGGGTGAAATATATCGCAGCGAGGGATTCAAAGACATACTTGGCCTGGATGACTCTGAAATCTTACCTAACGAAGATTTCTGGTTGTCGGTAATTCATCCTGAGGATATAGAAGAATCTTCAAAAAAGATCCAGCAAATCATAGCGGGTAGTGAAATCTATTGGGAGCTCGATTATCGGGTACTCCGAAAAAACGGTGGTTATACCTATGTAAAGGATAGAGGGAAGGTACTTCGGGATGTGGAAGGCAAAGCCATGCGGATGATAGGAGCCATTCGCGATATTTTTCAGAACCACTATTATCTGATGCTGGAAAAGCTGGAGAGGGATGTACTGCAGATGAATGCCATGGGGGAGAAACCACTGGCAGATATACTCAGGCACTACATGCTGGAGATAGAGGTACTGCATCCGGGTATGATCTGTTCGGTGCTTGCATTGCGGAATAACCGGCTGTATAACCTGGCTTCCCCTTCATTGACACTGGACTATCGTCAGGCAATAGAAGGGGCAGAGATCGGAGACAAGGCGGGCTCCTGCGGTACGGCGGCCTACCAGAAAAAGAAAGTGATTGTAACCGATATACAGAGTGATATCCGTTGGGCTGACTATAAAACTCTTGCTGAAGAAGCCGGTCTGGCGGCCTGCTGGTCGCAGCCGGCCTTTGATTCAACCGGAAACGTGATGGCCACCTTTGCCTGTTACTATAGAGAACCGAAAGCTCCATCGCAGCTGGAGGAAAATACAATCAGGAGGACGGTCCATATCCTACAGGTTATTCTGGAGAGCAGCCGGACCGAAGAGGCCCTGAGGGAAAGTAATAAGCGATACGAACTGGTAACGAAAGTAACCAATGATATAATATGGGACTGGGATATCAGGAGTAATAGGGTGTATTGGGGTAATAGTTCGGAATCAATGCTAAGTGTGCAGGAGATCCATCCAATCGATTCGCTTGAGGCGTGGGCAACGAGTATTCATCCCGAGGATGTAGATCGGGTGTGGGAAAGTCATAGTACAGCTCTCCATTCAGGAGAAGCAACCCAATGGAAGGAAGAGTATCGGATGCTCAAAGCCGATGGTACCTATGCTACCGTACTGGACAGAGCTTACCTGATGCGTGACAAGGATGGTACTGCCGTCAGGATGATTGGTGCCATACAGGATATAAGCCTACAGAAAAAGATCGAAGAGGAAAGAGAACAGCTTATATGGGAGTTGTCGCAGACCAACCAGGATCTCCGTCAGTTTTCCTTTATCACGTCGCATAACTTCCGGGCGCCCCTATCCAATCTTATGGGATTACTCAAGCTTATGGACGAGATACCAGTAGAAGACCCTATGCTCGAAGATCTGATCAATGGGTTTAGAGTATCCACTTCCGCACTTAACGACACTGTCAATGATCTGATTGATGTATTGATTATAAAAGGAAATCCCTCAAAAGAGAAAAGTCTGATCAGGTTAAGGGACATCTTTGATAAAATATATAGTCAGATCAGGATTCCTTTGTATGAAGCCAATGCCACTGTAGAATTTGATGATAGTGCGGCCCCACTGGTACTGTTTGACCAGTCGTATCTGGAAAGTATATTCATGAACCTACTGACCAACGCCCTGAAGTACAGATCTTACGAGAGGAGGCTGCGGGTGAATATCACTTCTAAGCTCACTGATGACTCGGTGCTTCTGATATTCAGGGACAACGGCATCGGAATAGATTTGCCACGGTACCAGGACCGGCTGTTTGGATTATACCAGCGTTTCCACGAACGGCCGGATAGTAAGGGGCTGGGCCTGTACCTGGTCAGGTCGCAGATCGAAGCCCTGGGTGGAACGATCGAGGTAGAAAGTCAGGTAGGGGTAGGTACAACCTTCACCATTGCCATCAGGAAATAGATACTTATAGGTTCGTTATCTACTTTGGAATCCTTTAATCAGTAGAAGAAAGTAGTCTAGCATAAGGTCATACAAATGAACCAAACGGAGCTAGTATTCGCCAGGGAGTGGGTGGTAGTTGAAGTGTAACTGGAAAAGTAAACGCTTAAATGGAACCAGCATCCATTGTATTTTTAGTGTCAGTACCCGAGAAAGAATATAAGGCCTCCCGGAGTTTAGCTACAATCTCTTTATAGCCACTTGGCTTTATTATATAGCCGCTGGAGCCTAATTGTTCCGTTTCGACAATATCCTTTTTATAGGAAGAGGTAGAATAAATAATGATAGGTACTTTTTTGAAGCGTTCTATCTTTCTCAGTTCTACAAGGCACTCCTTGCCATCCAGAACCGGCATATTCAGATCCAGAAATATCAGTTCCGGGCAATACTGATGATCCTGTTGTAACCTTTTCAAAGCTCTTACACTACTATCTTCTATATCAAGTACCATTGAAGGCGCTACCTCCTGTAGTGCAGAGGCAAAGAGAAAGTTATCTTCAATATCATCATCTATAAGCAAGCAGTTCTTAATCAAAACACTATCTGTTTAGGTAAATACTTTTAGTGAGTCATGTGCGGATGATATATCGAAGTTAACAGAAACTTAGCATTTAACTTCCTTCTGAAGAAATATGTTTAATTAAAAGATTGAAAGATTCTACAACCGTTATTGCCAGGTCTACTCCAGTAGCTGTTTCATTGATTTTTTAAGATTGTGATAGGTATCTTTGTTGAAGATTCCTTTACAGCCCCAGCTTTTTCCCGGCATTGTACTTTCTGATATCATCCGTACGGGTGTAGCGCTGGATCATAGCAGAGGTTTTATGCTTGGTCTGCTGCATAACTTCCATGTCATCGGCACCGTTAAGTTTGGCTGCCGTTACAAAGGATGCCCGCAGGGAGTGGGCGGAGTACTCAGTCCCCAGGTAGTGCTTGACCAGATTATCTACACTTTTGCAGGAAAGTCGCTCTTCCGTCAGGCGCACCTCGCCATGTCGGTTGCCTTTGCGAAACCGGACAAGTAAGGGACCCTGAGCAGGGCGTAGGGCCAGCCAGTCTTCCAGAGCGCGGATAGGGCATAGCAGCGGGTCGGGGTGAAAGAAAAACGCTTTCTGCTCAATTTCACCGTACTGATTGGTCTTACTCTGACGCATGGTAATAATGAGTCCCTGCCGGGAGAAGGAGAGGTCCTCTATATTAAGGGCTACCAGTTCGGATCGGCGAAAGGCGCCGGTAAAGCCCAGCAGTAGTACCAGCTTGTCCCGGAGTTCGGTGGGATTATCATGTTCCAGTGACTGGATCAACCCCCTGAATTCATCCAGATCGAAGGCCGGAGCCTGCTTTTGTCGAACCCCTTTTACACGACGGATTCCTTCCAGTACCGCCACTACCTGTTTATGCTTGGATGGGAATTCCTGATCCTTGAGGTCGTGCCACTTGCGGATGGCGGCCATGCGCCGCTGAATAGTTGCCCACTTGCATACATCAGCCAGATGAGCCAGGTACGCCGACAGGGTATCCGCTTCGGCCGGAAAGGCACTTACTCCCTGGGCCTGGCACCATTCTACGTAGTGACGGATATCAGACTGGTAGGCACGCTGGGTATTTTTCGCTCCTTCGAGACCAGCCTGTACATATTCAGTAACCTTATCATTATACCGGACCAGTGCCTGCTCTTTCCCTGGGTCTGAAATCATAATCTTGCCGACTAAAAAGATGGATACGGCAATATACTTAATTGTTCGGACTGTTGAATAGCATGTACCTGGTATCTTCTATCTACATCGTATCCCGATAGGAGCAGCAATCGGGGTTGTATTTTAATCTTACCATACCCGGAGCTTCCAGCAGGCGGAGCTCCGGGTATATCAACTGGATTAGATTATCAATGGTGGTAGGGGTACTGACGGTAAAGAGTATAGCTGGAGGAGTATCTATATCCAGCAGGTACGGTCATTAGATACATACTTTCTGGGGTGAGGAATAGGAATCAAAAAAAGGGGCCTGCTGTTTCGACAGCAGGCCCCTTTTCCATACTAGATTAATAAATCTTTAGTAGCTTAAATTGCCTTACTTTTCTGCCAGTGCCGATCTGTAAGAAATAGATTCCCGGTGCTATCTCCTTGCCTAATTGGATAGTTTGTTCGGGCTGTACATCATCTAAGGTTAAGATTATGCGGCCGGACTTATCGCTGAGGCTGGCTGGTAGTTTATGCTCTCCTTTTCCTAGTACATGCAGTGTGAAGGAATCAGTGAAAGGATTAGGATAAATTTGGACTTGAATACCTTCCTTATCGTCAGTACCTTCAAATGACATACGGGGACCTACCGCCTGATTGATAACAGTGAAACCAATGGTTAATTGATTTCCGGTGGTGCCACCGGCACTGGCTCCAGTATAAGGAGTAGCTGTCAAACTATAATCTCCAACTGCTGGTGTCCAGGCATTATAGTTCCCACTGTTATCTCCTGTCATAGCGTAAGGTGCTACGCTCTCTGTGAGCGTCCAGCTCTGGGTGCCACTCAATACAAACTTCACACTTCCTACGGTAGAAGGACTGGTGATGGCCCGGATGTTGAGGTTCTTCGTAGATAGTGTAGCCAGGTTCAGCACGTCATTGGGTACCAGATCCCGGATTGGCTGATCCGTATCAGCATTGATTAGGGTGAAGCTGGCCACCGCCTGCTGATTTGTAGGAGCCGGATTCACCGTTATAGTAACTTCGTCGTAGGCAGTAGCCCCCAGATTATCCGTTGCCGTCAGGCGGAATACGTAGGTACCTGCTACCAGATTACTTGCTGACATGGTAGCCTGGTTGGCTCCCGTCAAAGTAGCTGTGTTAGGGCCGCTCTGCTGGCTCCACTGGTACGAAGCTATGTTGCCATCTGTATCACTGGCTGTACCATTCAGGGTGACGCTGTTGACAGGCAAAGTAATAGCCAGATCGGACCCGGCATTCACCGTAGGAGCCTTATTTGTCGAAGTCTGATTGATTACTTTAAAAGTGATAGTTAAAGGGGTCCCTTCAGTACCACTGGCACCGGTGCCTGTATAGGGTGTAGCCACCAGGGTATGGTCGCCTAAAACTAAGACCCAGGCGTTGTAGTTGCCACTATTATCACCAAACAAAGCATAGGGAGCTCCGCCTTCAGTTTGTGTGTGATTCTGTGCGCCACTCAGTACAAACTTCACACTACCTACTGTAGCTGGATTGGTATTAGCCCGGATGTTGAGGTACTTTGTAGGCAGCGTAGTCAGATTCAGTACATCATTGGGTACCAGATCCCGGATTGGCTGATCCGTATCGGCATCAATCAGGGTGAAGCTGGTGACCGCCTGCTGATTTGTAGGAGCCGGATTCACCGTGACCGTAGCTTCATCGAAGGCAGTAGCTCCCAGATTATCCGTTGCCGTCAGGCGGAATACGTAGGTACCTGCTACCAGATTACTTGCTGACATGGTAGCCTGGTTGGCTCCCGTCAAAGTAGCTGTGTTAGGGCCGCTCTGCTGGCTCCACTGGTACGAAGCTATGCTGCCATCTGTATCACTGGCTGTACCATTCAGAGTGACGCTGTTGACAGGTAAAGTAATAGCCTGATCGGCCCCGGCATTGGCAACGGGAGCAGCGTTGCTGCCACTTATTCCTCCTCCGGTCAGAGATACGGACTTGGTACCGCCTGCCCCTGAATGAAAAATGGTAAGTGTAGCAGATTTATTACCTACTGAAAGTGGTGTAAAATGGAGGTTAATGGTTGCACTTCCCCCAACTGGAATTACAAACGGAAGTGTAAAGGGGGCCTGTGAAGTAAACTCATTACTACCCGAAATCGCTATGCTGGATATTAAAATAGCCTGATTACCACTATTGTTCGTTAGGGTGAGGGTTTTACTACTTGTTGTGGAGGCAGTAATCTGACCAAATGCTACCTCCGAAGGTGAATTTAACTGACTTTGAATCAGAGCGGTTCCGGTTGGAGTGGAGAGACTATTTTTATAGAAAACCTCCTGCGAACTTAGCTCTGGTGATCCTCCCTGCCCGCCGGAGCCAGCTACGATATATATGGCCCCGTTATTAACAATAGCCTGCGTAGCATGCCTTCCCTGTTGCATGTTGGCCAGGCGTTGCCAGGCGTTGGTGGACGGATTATAAGACTCAGTATCGTTATGAGCCTGTGGCTGTGAACTCTCACCCCCAATAACTACTAATTCACCTCCCAGGACAGCCGCGGTGGAGGCCCCGCGTTGGGTTGGAATCGGACTGGACAATGTACTCCATTGACCTGATCCAAAATCGTAAACATCCACTTCCGGTACTGTAAGTGAAAATACTTGACCTGTATTAGCCGAGGAACGTCTGCCCCCGGCAGCGTATAGTTTATCACCGATAGCAGCAGCATGGAAGTGATCTCGGGTACGAGGCGCGTTGGGTAGTACTTTCCACGTACTAGTGGCAGGATCAAACTCATCAAACCATTCTACATAGCCATTATTATGTCCCTTCGTATTCCCACCCACCATGTATATTTTGTTGTTGCGGACTATAACTCCGGCGGCCCCGCGTCGTCTGTCCGCTGGTATGTCGGCTCCAACCAGCCATTGGTTAGCTTTAGGATCATAAATGTAGACCTGTGGTACGGGCGTTTCGGCAGGATACCCTCCGGTAAATGCTCCTACTACATAGATAAGACCATCCAGTGTAACCGCCTGGAAGTGGTGCAGTTCAATGGGGGTTGAAGCCGCGTTGGTCCAGGTTTTAGTAACGGGATCGTACACTTGAACCGGCTTAATTCCGCGCCCGCCCATCAGGTAGAATTTATCCCCTGCCTGAACGTAGGCTCCTTCGTGCCGTGCACTGGGAGCTCCCGAGCTGGGGGCAATCGTTTGCCAGGTCCCAATGTTGGCAGGCGTAACGAACGCAATCAGGAAGCTGTCGCTGGCGGTACCTCCCTTTCCATCATTGGCCGTGACTGTGATAGCTATATTGCCTGAACTTCCCGCGGGAGGAGTACCGCTGAATGTGAGGTTTGAGCCGTTGAAGCTTAACCAGGCAGGTAATGGCGTACCATCAGCCAGACTAGCTGAATAGGTAAGTCCATCAGCATCCGGATCGGTAAATGTATTTTCGGCAAATGCAAAGTTAAATGACGCACCTACCGTAGCACTCTGATCCATGATGGCATTGGCCACAACAGGAGGCTGATTGGTAGTGGCCGATGCAGGTACTATCTCAATAGCCGACACCTTAGGGTTATCGGCGCTACCCATACCGAATACAATATTCAGGGTGCCGTCACTTACATTTACCGTAAAGGTTTCTTTTACAGCTTTTAAGGCACCTCCGGCTTTGGTTGTGATATCATATTCGGTCAGCTTTCTAGCTCCCTCGATATCTACGTTAAATCTACGTATACCCGTACCGCTTACTCCAAAATAGATTTCAGCGAAGTGCAGGACCACATTATAAGTACCACTGCTTACCGGTACGTTATACGAGAAACTTCCATAGCGTTCGGTCTGATAGAGTGCATCATCCGTGGTATTTTCAATGGCTTTTCCACTTTCCGTGTACGTACTGCCCCCACTGAAATTGCCATCAGCCGCAAACTGTCGATTGTTGGAAGCCATGAAGGCTCCACCTCCCGAATTGACTCGTAGTGTAGTGGTTCCTCCGCCACTCGTAACCGTTACTGTTACCTGATCGGGACTACTGGCTGCGCCCTTATTATCTTTTACGGTTAAACTAAATACGTAGGTACCTGCTACCAGACCGCTTACTGTCGGATTTGCTATGGTACTATTGTATGTAGCCGTAGTAGGTCCACTGGTTTGAACCCAGGCATATTGATCTACCGTACCGTCCTGGTCTGTACCTGATCCTTCCAGTACTACACTGGTGGCGGGAAATGTGACTATTTTATCCGGTCCGGCGTTGGCAACCGGTGGTTTATTGGTAGGTGCTATACTTACGGTTACCGTTATTGACTCTTCGTCGAATAAGGCCGGTGTACCACTGTCCGTTACTTTGATAGTAAAAGTAAAATCGCCCGATTGCGAAGGAGTCCAACTAAATGCGCCCGTCTGAGCATTGATAGTAGCTCCAGTTGTACCGGATACGCTATAAGTAAGGGTTTGAGCGGGAACATCGCTATCGATAGCACTGGCAGTAAAGGTTAGAGGCTGTCCAACGGTAGCTGTCTTGTTGCCAATGGCCGCCAGGACTGGTGCTGTATTGGTAGTAGTTGGGCTATCTGTTTTGATATTTATAAAATCCCAGCTCGCTGTGAAAGGAGTGGACCAGAAAGAAGTGGAGATAATTCCTACGGCCATAGCGGGTGCTCCCTGTATAGCATTCAGTAAAGGGCCACCTACCTGAATGGCAGGTCCCAGGTTCAGTACCTGACCGCCATCCTTTGCGTACCTGGCCTGTACCATTCCCGTTGCTGGATTCACCGACAGGTACAGGTCTATTGTCCCTGTTGGCAAGCCACCTGGTAGTGGATATGTGGTGCTGCTGGCAATACCGCTATTCTCATAAAGAACCTCGATTCCTCCTGCGCCACCATCTGCCCCTAATACTATCTTGAAATAGTTCTCCTGATCACCAGTACCTATAAATATTCCCTGGGACTGATAGTACTGTGGTGTCTGATTATTGAAAAAAGGTCCCAGCAGGCGGGTTTGTACCGTAAAAGGGGGCGTACTGCTATTGACATTTACCCCAAACTGGAATCCGTTTTCCTGGTTATTGTTAGTTTGGTAGGGGTCGCCGGTACTTACATTTATTATTGAGAGTGCCCCGACTGCCCCACCGGCGATGAGGTTTTCAACCTGAAATAGATCCTGGTAATTAATATTCTGTTGCATGGGTAACATAAGGCCAGTAAAGCCCAGCCCAAATAAACCTGTTCCCGGGTGGTTGTTGAGCATGTCATACTCAATAGGTAGGTTGGTGGTGGTACCATTCTGAGCATCCAAAGAGAAATAATCACTATCATCCGGTAGACCATCATTATCATCATCGGGGTCGTTAAGGTCCGATATCAAGTCTCCATCAAAGTCCTGTGGTCTGCTAGCTGCCGAGCAGGGGTTGCTGCCGTTATCAATTTCGTCGGCGTTGGTGAAGCCGTCTCCATCGTCATCGGCACTGTTATATTGAGCACTGCATCCGGTACTAACGGGTTCTGGTTCAAAAACAAAAATGGAATTCTCAAGATAACATACGACCCATACTGTACCCGGAAAGATGTCATTATCTCCCTGAGTCGTTATGTCCAGGGGTTGACCACCAAAGTTGGAGGCAAAGGGCAGGTCCTGGTTAAGCTTTTTGTCTCCCCGGCTGTTGGTAACATCCGTTCCTGACTCATTAAGAGAGATTTTCTGTATCGTACCATCGAAGGATGCGGCTAGCAAATGTCCCTGCAGTCCACTATTGAAGTTAGAGGCTGTATACTCGGCGATGCCGTTGGTAGAATTGAACCAGGTTAATAAAGCATTGTCGGTTTCACCCGGGTTCTGATAGTCCCCTTCTATTGGATGGGCCATATCCAAAGGCACTGGTGGCCAGTCGGCTGGTAAGGGTTTATTACCCGATTTAGTGGTTCGCCACACACCACTACTCCCATCATGCGTGTATAAGCCTGCTCCGGCAGGGTTGGCTCGTATAGGGTTGGGGTGTCCTCCGTAGAAACTACCCGGTACATACGTGTCCAGATTTCCTATATAATGCAGATTGTCCCGATTATTAACCTGCGGATCGTTAGGGCCCGAACCGGTAGAGCCTGGCTCACCTGACACATAGTTGTTGGTAGCAGTACCTACGCCCTCACTAGCCGGATGCCCGCCCCAGCCCTGATTGGCTCCGTTATCGATCACGTACATGCGTCTCGATTTACCCGGTGTTTTTGTAATGACCAGGTCATATCCGTTACGAAATCCGGTAGCAAACACTTTCACGGGTCCTCCCGGAATAACCTTTGCCTGATTCAGTCCATCGTTTCCTCCAAAGGGATCACCCGCATCCGGATTACCCGCTCTGGTGGGGTCATCAAGCGTAGGTAGATCATACTTATATTTAGTGTTACCACTACCCTGGGTAGGTAGTGCTTCAATAGCCGCCAGATCAATGGACAAAACTGCCGTAGTCAGTGCATACTCGGATGCATAGGCAAAATTCGTAGAAGGTGACCCCGCATTGGTATTCCCACCCACTATAACATACAGGGTATTCCCATCCAGCTGCATACCATTATTGGAATGGTTCTCTTCCGAACGGGGCAAGCCTCTTATCAGGTCAACTTTGTCCCAGCCTGAAGCCGTTTTGGTCAGTTTTGAAATAATACCTGAATTTGTATCCAGATTCTGATCACCCGATGGACCTCCTATCCGGCTATCGCTCGAACTGACATACAATACGGGTACTGTGGGTGTGCCTGTTACAACCAGACCTGTAACCTGACGGGTTTTGATATGCGGGGCCAGCGTACCATCATCATTATGATTAGGAATCTCGTTGATTAATGAAATTACCTCTTCGTTAGTAATGGTGTAGTTGTTAGAAGAATTTCTGACGATAGTGAAGACCTTGATCTGCCCGTACTGCTCTGATACATACAGCCTGCCGTCGGGCCCAAATTGAAGTGAAGTTGGAAAACTTAAAGAAGCGGAGATACCTACACGGGCACCTTTATTTTCTTTCTCATCTTTAAGTCCATTAAGCTTGCTAGCTTTAAAGCTGAACTTTGAGTTTTCCAGTAATTTACCTTTTAAGTTTTCCTTCGGGAGCTTCGCTTCTTTTTTCTTTAACGTTTGCTTGTGCATGTACTGGTCTCGATTGGGACCCGTACTTTGTCCCCATGAAGTAGAAATAGTGCACAAGCAAAACAGGAAATAGCTTACTAGAATAAATGTTCTTCTGAAGAAGTAAACCTGTTTATACATAAGGTTAGATATAATTGCGTGTATGACACGAACTTACCGTGTCATCTATCTAACTCAAAGTAAAAATTATCTAGTGGTATCTGTAATTTTGACTAGTAGTCACCAGGTAAAAAGCAGATACTTTAGGCCGGTTGTGAAAAGATTCAACGATTAATTAAAGTACATGGCTCAACGTTACATTTAGAAAAGGTTAAGTCAAAGAAAGTAGTTGGGCATGAATACAGACATCCAGATAGGCTCCTTTTTTTTTAACTGTCTTTATAAGATAAAGTGCTACTGAGTTGATAATAGGTAGTTGAAGTGACTAAACTACTTTCTGTATGCTGCGATGGAGTACTAGCTGACATACCTGCTTGGCTTAATGCCAAATTGCCGCCTGGCAATGTTGGGTCAGCTATCAACATACTGGTGTATGGAGGTGCCGAAGCTACTGAAGTAATTACAGGTTGATTGTTAGCTGGTATGGCTATCTCGTTGTTTATATTTATCATCGTCAATCTATATAAGTAAAATGAATGAGCTTACAGGATACATGTTTACTATATAGTGAAAAGTGTAAACAGCTAGATACAAGAATGGATTTTCTCTGCAGCTGAAGTACACGTATATAAGTTTAATGAATTTATAGCACTGCTATTTATTAACTAAATAAAGATTCACGTAAGCCTCTGACCGATGATCCTCGAATAATAAGCTCCGTTTCCAGTACTCTTGTCTCAGGTACCCATTGCTCTTCCTCTTCACTAATAAGTTTGAGTATCATTTCGGCGGTAATTCTGCCAATCTGATGGGTAGGCTGTCTGACCGTGGTAAGGCCATTACCGATGTGCGCAGCAATGGGGTCGTCACTAAACCCTACCACCCCCAGGTCTTCTGGTACTTGTAATCCGCGGCTTTTAGCCAGAATCATGATTTCAATGGCAGTAGGGTCATTGACGGCGAAAACAGCGTCCGGTGGATGAGCCATATCCAGCAGGTACTGGCCGTAGATTCGTGCTTTCTGATGAGTCAGATCGCTATGTATGATCAGCTCGGGACGGATCTCAAATCCATGCTTTTGTAAGGCTGCCGTATAGCCCCTGAGACGCTCCTGACTGATTACCAGATTGGGTGGTCCTCCCAGGTGAGCGATGCGCTGGTACCCATTCTGAATAAGGTGTTCTACGGCTTTGAAGGCACCACCAAAATCATTGACAACTACCTTAGGGCCATCTAGTTCGTGACAAACCCTATTAAAAAACACGATGGGTATACCTCTTTTGTCCAGTGCTTCAAAATGCTCGTAGTTATTGGTCTGCAGGCTCAATGAGGCAATCAAACCATCTACCCGATTAGCCAGCATGGCTTTAGTATTTCCCACTTCCGTGTCGTAGGACTCACTCGACTGCATAATGATCAGGTGATAGCCTGCCTGTGTAAGTACCTCCTGCACCCCCACGATCACATTAGGGAAAAAAGGAGTAAAAAACTCGGGTACAATGATGCCAATGGTATTGGTCAGGCTTTTGACGAGGCTGTACGCCAGTTGATTGGGCTGGTAGTCGAGCTGCGTGGCGGTGTCCAATACCAGCTGGCGGGTTTCGGGACTAATATCAGGATGCCCGTGTAGCGCCCGCGATACCGTAGAGTTTGAAACCCCCAGAGTACGGGCTATATCAATAATAGTTGTCTGGTGGCGTCTGCGCCGGGTGGAAGAGGAGGCTGATAGGTTCGGTACGGGGATGGTAAAGTAGTAATTACACTCTTTGCACAGGTAGCGCTGCCTGCCCCTGATGTAGCCGGCTTTCATGATCTTATCTACCTGTTTACATTTTATACACTGTATCATCTACATTGGATTATTTTAATAGATAGGGGTGAAGTATGGTCGGTGTGTCCTCAGATACCTGCTAATGTACTACTTTTTAAATTATCATATTTATAGCTCCTATAATTATATATCGGTAACGTTTGCGCAAACGTTACCGATAGTTTTTGACTTTATTTGAGATTTTGTAGCGCTATTTTAGCCTTGCACTGTGGGTAGCTATCCTTATATTCGACTACAATATCAATAAAAGGTCAGGCAAATCAGCCTGCCTTCTGTATTGTGAAGCTATTGACTGCCTATTTCTAAACCACCTACTAATTGTATTTTATTAATAAAATCCTTAATCAGTACATGTATGTATAAATATCTATTCAAAACTTTTTTGCTGATGCTACTCTATATAGGAGTAGCGGTAAAGCTTCAGGCGCAGGACGTAGCTATCAAAGGAAAAGTTACGGACGACAAGGGAGAAACCATTCCTGGTGTAAGCGTAACGGTGAAGGGTACGCAGCGGGGAACGATCACTAACGTAGACGGAAGCTATTCGGTCAATGCGGCGCCCGGTGCAACGCTGGTGTTTTCTTTTCTGGGTTATATGAGCCAGGAGGTGCCGGTCAATAATCGTTCTACTATAGAGGTAACGCTTAAGACCGATACCAAAGCACTCGAAGAGGTGGTTGTGGTAGGCTACGGTACCCAACGACGGGTAGAGACAACGGGCTCTATCGCTTCCGTTAAGTCTGATGAACTGACCCAGCTACCCGTTACCAACGTAGCCCAGGGCCTTCAGGCGCGGGTCTCCGGTGTGCAGATCAATCAGAATACCGGTGCGCCCGGAGGAAATATCAGTGTCCGTATCAGGGGTACAAACTCGATCAATGGCAACTCAGAGCCGCTGTACGTGATTGATGGGATTCAGATCTCAAACGGAGGGGGAATTAACGATGTGAGTCCACTCTCAACTATTAACCCCAATGACATTGAATCCGTAGAAGTACTGAAAGATGCTTCGGCTTCGGCCATTTACGGGGCACGGGCGGCTAACGGGGTAATACTTATTACGACCAAGCGCGGTAAAGCGGGTGTAACCCGGGTATCCCTAGACAGCTACTACGGCGTACAGCAGGCAGCCAAAAAGCTGGATGTGCTGAATGCCTCTGAATTTGCTCAACTCGAAAATGAAACCTTCAAAAATAACGCCTATCCTGATCCGGCTTCGCAGGGTGAAGGTGTAAACTGGCAGAATCTTATCTTCCAGCAGGCTCCCATACAGAGTCATCAGCTAACGATCAACGGGGGAAGTGAAAAAACGCAACTGGCGCTATCAGCCAACTACTTTAACCAGGATGGTATCATTATCAATTCCAATTTTAAGCGTTACTCCTACCGCCTGAATGTAGATCATAAGATCAATGACCGCTTCAAGGTCGGGACGAGTATTCTGGGAAGTATGACGGTCAATAATGGTATAGAAGCCGGAAGTACTACCATTGGAGACGCCGGCGTCGTAACCGGTAGTGTACTGGGTGCCGCCATTGGTGCGCCCCCGACGCTACAACCCTATCGTCCCGACGGATCGATTTTTCCTTTCGGAGAACAGGGCAACGGTCAGTATCGCGAAGTAGTAAATCCCCTGAATTTTACGGAAGTCCTGCGTCAGAGAAATATCAAACGGACGCTGATCAACCTGTTTGGCGAATACCAGATACTTACCGGCCTTTCGTACCGGGCCTCTTTCAACGCTGATATCGATGACCGGCTGCACGACTTTTATTCTCCGATTTCTATTATTAACCGGGCGGATATCAATGATAACTCGGGCTCCGCTTCGAAATACAATTCAAATTTCATGGGCCTGCTGCACGAAAGTATACTTTCGTATAACCGCAAAATTGGCGAAGATCATAGCCTGCGCTTTACCGGAGTATTTGCTACGCAGGTGGAGAACTTTAATGACAATTCTATCAATGTCACTGGTTTTCCGAATGACGCTACCCGCAATGAAGCCCTCCAATTGGGCCTGAACCGCAACGTAAGCAGCGGCCGTTCACAGCAGCGCCTTGACTCCTACATGGGTCGTATCAACTACGGCTTCCGTGACAAGTACTTCCTGGACCTGACCGCCCGTGCGGATGGATCCAGTAAGTTTGGGGCTAATCACAAGTATGGTTTCTTCCCGGCTATCTCGGCCGCCTGGAGACTAATCGAAGAGCCTTTCCTGCGGGATGTAAACTGGCTGTCGGACCTTAAGCTGCGGGCTAGCTACGGCATCACGGGTAACGCCGGTGGTATTTCTCCCTACCAGTCACTGGCTACGGTGGGCTCAGGAGGGGGCTATAATCTTAACAATACCTACCAGACGGCCATTCGTCCGTCGGGCATTGCTAACCCGGATTTGCGCTGGGAGAAATCAGCCCAGTCAGACATTGGTTTGGATATAAGCCTGTTCAACAACCGTATTTCAGTAATCATGGATTACTACCACAAAAGGACCAATGACCTGCTGTACGTAAAGACGCTGCCACTCTCATCGGGTTATTCCAGCATTACAGGTAATTACGCTTCACTGGAAAACAAAGGGTTTGAATTTTCAACCAATGCCATCATTCTGGATGGTCCGGTTCGCTGGTCAGTATCCGGTAACCTGACGGCCAACCGCAATAAGCTGCTGGATCTGGACGGGGGTACTACTCAGGAACGCTTCATTACCAACTACTCCATCCTGAGCGTAGGGCAGCCACTGGGGGTATTCAAGACATACGTTTTTGATGGTATCAACCAGACTGGCGAAGCAATAATACCGGGTTACGATGGCCGGGTAGGCGGTCATAAAGTAAAAGACCTGAACAACGACGGGGCTATTAATTCGCAGGATCAGATTGTCACTGGCAACCCCAATCCAAACTTTATCTTTGGAGCATCTACCAATGTAAACTACAAAAACTTTGATTTCAGTGCCTTCCTGTCGGGCTCACAGGGCAATGATATTTATAATGTGAGTCGCTTATCGTTTGAAAATCCGCTCGGACAACGTAACCTGTTCAAGGGCGTTGTTGACCGATGGACGCCTACTAATCCAAGTAATCAATACGTTAGTGCCTCGGTAGCGGGGCGTCTGCCCATCACTGATTATCCCATGGAGGATGGTTCATACGTACGTCTGAAAAACATTACTCTTGGCTATACACTACCAGCTATTAAGGGTATTAGCCGGGCGCGCATTTATGTGAGTGCTAACAACCTGCTGACCCTGACTAAGTACAGTGGATTTGATCCGGAGGTGAATACCTACGCCGGTTCTAACACGGCAATTGGTATTGATAACCTGGTGTATCCACAGGCCAAGTCGTTCCTGGGTGGTATTCAAGTGACATTCTAATCTGACCCTTACTAAAGAGACATCGTTATGAAAAGAAATTTTAAATCCATCTATAAAATACTACCCATGCTGCTCCTTGGCGTGGGGATGAGTTCCTGCGAACTGGAAGAGCAGGTATATTCTTCCATCTTTACCGACAACTTTTACAAAACGGGTACCGATGCAGAAAAGGGATTAATAGCTGTCTATGATGCCCTGACTGGCTTGTACGGCGGTCCGGCTGCCGTTATGGTACCTGCTTACAGTGCTGACCAAGTGTATCCAAGGGCGGTAGTAGGGCGTAATACCCTGACCCTTTTTACTGTTGAGCCTACCTATACTACCCAGCGGAGCGCCGGACGGACAAACGAATCACCCCAACAGATCTGGTCGTCATCCTATAGTGGTATTGAGAAAGCCAACTGGATCATTGCCAAGGTACCTGACGCGACCATGGACGAAACCCGCAAGAAGCAAATCCTGGGCGAAGCTTATTTTCTTCGCGCTTTTTACCACTGGATGCTGACCAAAAACTTCGGAGATGTACCCGTAAAGACAGAACCAAGTACCTCGGAAGCGAAAGCCTATGTAGGGAAAAGTCCCAAAGCCGATGTATATAAACAGATATACAGTGATCTGGATCAGGCCCTGGCGGCAGGTTTGCCTTCCTTCCCGGCGGTAGAAAAAGGTCGTCCTTCCAAAGAGGCGGTCAATGCTCTCTACGCCAAAGCCGCTCTATACAACGAGGACTGGGCAACGGCCCTTGAGAAAGCCGAATCGGTTATTAATTCGGGTAAATATAAACTACTGCCTAACGTACTGGATGTATATGACTACCGTACCGAAGACGCCGCCCGGGCCGAGAATATTTGGGCCTTTGAGACCGATCCCATCTCGCCGGGTACTGGGCACCAGTTGGTCGGCCTCACCGGCCCATCCGGTAGTGCCGGTGTCGACTATGCCCGTACATCGTTCGGGTCCATGTTTGCCTACCAGTCTTTCTTTAATTCTTTCGATCCAACTGATAAGCGCCGTCAACTGCTGGATACAACTTATGTAAACCGGGCCGGTCAGGTCGTACCTCAACGAAGCATTACTCCTATCACAACAGAAGGAGTACTGATCAAGAAGTATCGTGATCCGGTTTCTACGACGAGTACCATCGTGAATATCCCTATCCTGCGCCTGCCGGATATGTACCTCATCGCGGCTGAAGCAGAGGCGCGCCTCAACGGAGCTACTCCTAAGGCCTACGGTTATATTAATGCTGTTCGTACTCGTGCGGGTCTACCTGATCTGCAGGCTGGGCTAAGTAAGGAAGCCTTTATTGACGCGGTTCTGCAGGAGCGTTCGTGGGAGTTCTTTGCCGAAGGGGACCGCTGGTATGACCTGACCCGTACCGATCGGTTTCTGGATGTAATACCAAAGGCAACTAACTCAGTATATCCAAATCGCCCTGTTCAGCCCAAGCACAAGTACTTCCCCATTCCGCAGGATGAGGTAAATGCTAATCCTGAGTTAGAGCAGAACCCTGCCTGGCAGTAAAATACGTGGGTAGCTTTTCAAACTTTCCGGCAATAAGTTGAAGGCTTGAAAAGCTACCTTTTCAAATGAAGCTAATGTAAGAGTGAGGTACTCTTGAGGAGTAACCCCCAATCTGATGAAGAAAATCCTGTTGGTCATAGGCATTCTGGTAGCCATCATGGCTTTCCTTCCCGGTAGTAGAGATACCATCAGGAAGGAAAAAGCCTTTGAAACCTATTTCGGAGATTCAGTACTGATCGAGGTAGAACTGGCCTATAGTCAGTCCGGAAAGCCCGACTACTATACCAGCCACGTCCAGACACCGGTGTGTAAAGACAGCCTTTGCTACCTGGTGGTCATTGACCTGTACTGGGATCTGCTGGGGAACTTCAAAAAATACGAACTCCCCCCCGACAAGCCGCTTACCAAATTTGACCATGACCCTTTTACGGAGGAAGATCACCAGAAGCTCAGCTCCATATTGTCCAATAAGACCAGCCTGCTGCGCGACTACGATATGAAGGCTCTGGTCGATGACAATGTGAAACGGAGTTCCAGCGTAGTGGATGCCACCACTGGAGCTACCAGCAACACAATCAAAGACGAGGTAGTAGGGGGAGCCCTTTATACCACCCACACACTCTGGCACATTGCCAACGGTGCAGTAGCCCAGAAAATACTGCAGCATACCGAAGGGAGGTTCACGGATTCACTGCTCGTGCATATGTTACGTTCTGACCAGTTTCAGTATCAGTTTTATGCTTTAAACAAGATACCCGCCGGAGCTACGAACAAGTACCTGCCTCATCTGATCAGACTTGTAGCAACCGGCGACTCATACGTCCCCTTTTTTGCTATTGAAAAATTACCCGAAGCAGTATGGACTTCGTCAGTCCACCAGAAAGAACTGGCAGGTATGGTAGGACGGGTCAAGTTCGAAATGCAGAATGAGCTCTTAAATAAGCTGAAAGGGTACCCGCTCCATACCGGTACACTTGATGTACTAACCGGTCAGGTAGATAAGCTGACTGAGCAACAGATCATAAGAGTACTTGGATTGCTCAAAGCCAACGCCACTTCGCTTAACCAGGAGTCGCTGCTGAGGCTAGCGCCGTTACTGGATAGCCCGGTAAAGGAAGTTGCTTCGCTAACGTATCAACTCTTCCAGACCAAAGCAGATTCGTATAAGGATGTAAAAAAAATACTTAATACACGTGAGAAGGGCTCCTGAGTATAGGCTCTGTTTTTCACAAATGAGATACACGTACAACGTCTAAACCTAATCAGGAATGGAAACTAAAAGAAGAGGATTTTTGAAAGCGTTGGGCGTGTCCACGCTCGGTGCCGGATCAGGAGGCTTTTTTACCAATAGCCCCGTGACTCTGTTTGGAAAAAGTCCCGAAGAACTGGCAAAAGATATCAATAAGGAGGTATATCAGAAGAAACAGTATACCACGGATGTAGTCATAGCCGGTGGAGGCATGGCCGGGGTGTGCGCTGCCATTGCTGCCGCCCGTAACGGATCTAAGGTCATCCTGATACAGGACCGCTCGCGCCTGGGAGGCAACGCCAGCAGCGAGATACGGATGCACGTACTGGGTGCTACGGCCCTACGGCAGGTGTGGCGCGAGACGGGTATCCTGGAAGAGCTATTCCTGACCGAAGCCGTCGATAACCAGCAGCGCTGTTATGAGATGTGGGACTTTGTGATGTACGATAAGGTTATTTCAGAAAAGAACATCACGCTGCTGCTGGACACGGTCCTGTACGATGCCGAAGTCGCCAATAGCGAAATTAAACTCATTAGAGCTATCTGCTCCCAGACCGAAGAGATTTACGAAATAAAGGCGAAGTACTATGCTGACTGTACCGGAGACGCCACGCTCGGGGCCATAGCCGGAGCTGAATTTATGCGCGGACGGGAAGCCAAGTCGCAATGGGGAGAGTCGCTGGCAATAGACAAGGCCGATAACAAGTCTATGGGCAACAGCCTGTTGTTTATGTCCAGTAAGCACGATCGCCCTATGCCCTATACGCCTCCGACCTGGGCCAAGAAGTTTACAGCCAAGGATTTTGTACACCGCAAGATCAATTCCTTCGAGTTTGGCTACTGGTGGCTGGAACTGGGAGGTATGGTAGATATTATTCAGGACGGACAAAAGCTCCGCCACGATCTGCTGACTATCCTCTTTGGCGTGTGGGACTACATCAAAAACTCCGGCAACCATCCCGAGTCCGAAAACTGGGCCCTTTCGTGGGTAGGCATGATACCCGGTAAGCGCGAAAGCCGCCGCTTGGTGGGTGACTACATCATGAAGCAGGAGGACGTGCAGTCAGCCAAGCTATTCCCGGATCGGGTAGCTTACGGCGGATGGCCCCTTGACGACCACCCACCCGAAGGCATGAGTAGTACAGACATGGTACCCTATATTTCCATTCCGCTTAAGGCCCCATATTCTATTCCGTTCCGGTCCCTGTACAGCAAGAATATTAAGAACCTGTTCATGGCCGGTCGCAATGTAAGCGTATCGCACGTAGCGCTTTCTTCAACCCGTGTGATGGCTACCTGTGCTACCATGGGGCAGGCCGTAGGTACGGCCATGGCCTACTGTACAAAGCATAACATTAAGCCCGTTACACTTAGTCAACAGAAAGCCCACCTGACCAGCTACCAGCAGTTGCTGTTGCGTCAGGATCAGGCGATGTTAGGGGTAAAAAATGAGGATCAGAAGGATCTGGCAAAACTGGCAAAAGTCAATGCCTCTTCGGAAACCAAAGAAGGCGCCGCTGCTCAGGTACTGGATGGCTACAACCGCGATATCATGGACGGTAGTACCCACCAGTGGCGCGCCGACATGAAAGCCGGACAACCCTGGATAGAACTATCGTGGAGCAAACCGGTAAAAATCAATAATGTGCAGCTTACTTTCGATACGGGACTGCACCGCCGGTTGCTTATTTCATCTGACGACAAGGTATATCATAGCCAGGAGAGGAAGGCGCAACCCGAAACAGTGGCGGATTATACCATTGAGGTAAAAACCAAAAAAGGAACCCAGGAAGTGGCCCGGGTTGAAAATAACTACCTCAGACGAGTAGAGCATATTTTTGCGCCTACGGAGGTTGAATCCATCCGAATCAAGGTACTCAGGACCAATGGAGATCCACTCGCTAAACTATACGAAGTACGTTGCTACCTGGACGATATACAGGTGTCGTAAAATAGATACTGAGGGTAAACAAGCAATCACAGGTGGTGAAAGTCCACCTGTCAAATCTGAAAACAATGCACAAATTACGAACGGTACTACTGATTGTCTGTCTTGGAGTAGTGAGTCTGCTGGCCCAGGCGCAGCAGACTCTACAGCTGAGTAACAATCACCTGCGAGTGGAGTGGAAGGCCGGTCCAGAGGGATGGATGATCCGGCAGGTTGCTGTTAAGAAAGGGAATAAGTGGGACACCGAACTTGCTCCTTCTGGGGAGTACACGCTGCTATTCTCCGAAGTGGAGCCTTCTAAAGAATCAGCCGGTACCTTTGACAAAAGTACCGGCGGCAAATTCCCCGAAGATAGCTATCATTACCAGCAGGAGCAGTGGAAGGAAAGTACTACGGCCGTAGCGCTGAATACCGCTGGCAAAGCCTACCACTTTTTCCCATCTACCGGCAAAATGGTGGGAAAGGATAAGGTTCATTTCCGCCACGAAACCGATGTAGCCACCATCGTAACAGAGTGGACTCTTGATCCTCAATTCCCTACAGATGTATTGGTTAAACAAACTATTACTCCTAAAAAAGGAGGCTATTTCTCTCTGGCCAGCCCCTCGGTAGCGACCTTACCCGAGTCAAAGATGGCCTGGGCGTCGGTACCGGGGTACTTCCAGGGAAACTTCATGCAGGATAATTTTGCCAAAGCCTACGCCTACGGACATGGTGTCCCGAAGTTGCCGGTCATCTACCGTGAGCGCTGCGCCAGTACCCTGGCTCCGCTGGTAAGTACAAAGAGTGGTGTAACGCTGGCCATCATCCCCGATCCCGGCCTGGCCCGCGATCCCTGGGCAAAGGATAAGATCACTCAGACGGACTGGCACATCGGACTATCCCATATGAATCGTAAGGGACAGCTTTCGCCCACGCTGTACTACCCGGTTCTGGGTGAGTACGAGTCGAACCGGGAACCCGGGCAGACACTCAGCTATAACTACCGCTACAGCCTGGTGGATGGTGACTGGTTCAAGACCTTGAAGCATGCCATATACGATATCTACCAGTTTAAAGAAGGGTTAGAGCTTCGGCAAAGCAAGCAGTCACTGATAAGCCGTATTGAGCAAATGCACCACTACCTCACCGATCCTAAAACCTCCATGTGGAATGTAGAGGAATTTGAAGGATTGAAGATAGGAGCGCAGTCGTACCTGGGTGGGGTGGTAGGCTCCAACAAGGATGCCATGAAAAACTCTGACTACGGCGCCATGTGGATGCTGGCTCATGCCACAAAGGACCCGGACCTTACCCAAAATGTACTGCCCTACGCCCTGAACTTCAAACTAACACAACAGCAGACTGAGCCCGGGTTTTTCAAGGGAGCGGCCATTGGTCAGTACTACCTGGCCAAACCCAAGAAGTTTGTGGAGGAATGGGGGGCTGTCGTAGAGCCTATGGCCGTAACCTACTACATCATGCTGGATGTAGGGAATATGCTGCTTTTTGAACCTGACAATAAAGAACTGAAAGAACGCCTCAAACTGGGTGCGGAGCAACTACTCCGCTGGCAGAAGCCAGACGGCAGTTGGGCGGTAGCCTATGATCGCAAGACTGAGGAAGAATTGTTTAAAGATGTCAAAGATCTCCGCCCTACCTTTTATGGTCTTCTGGTAGCTCATCGTATCCTGAAAGATCCCAAGTACCTGCAGGCCGCCCGGAAAGGAGCGGATTGGTTTGTTAAAAACGCCATCGAGACAGGGGCATTTCTGGGTGTATGCGGCGATGCCCGCTACGCGCCTGACTTCGCCACGGGCCAGTCAGCTCAGGCGCTGCTGGATCTGTACGAAGTCACTAAAAGCAAAGTATATAAAGACGCTGCCATTCAGGCGGCCAAAATCTACACCAGTTCCATCTATACCCACCCTATACCTGATCAGGAAATAAAGACTGTAAATGGTATTGAGCGCAAGGACTGGGAAATAGCTCAGTCCGGACTCAGCTTTGAGCACGGAGGAATATTTGGCTCGGCCACCCGCCATGGCCCCATCCAGCTAGCCAGTCACGCCGGTATGTTTATCCGGATGCATCAGCTTACGGGCGAGCCACTTTTTGCCGATATGGCCCGGGCCGCAGCCATTGGCCGCGACGCCTTCGTCGATCCTAAAACCAGCGTAGCTTCCTACTACTGGAACGCCATGAACAGGGGTGCCGGTCCTTACCCGCATCACGCCTGGTGGCAGGTTGGCTGGATCACCGACTACCTGCTATCAGAAGCCGAGCTTCGCTCGCAGGGCAAAGTTTCCTTCCCCCGCGGCTTTGTTACTCCCAAAGTCGGACCACACCAGACGTATGGTTTTGCTCCCGGTACTATCAACGGAGAAAAAGCCAGATTAATCATCAATGAAGAATGGGTGAAGGTAGACCAGCCGGTTGTCGATTATGTATTGGCCGAGTCAGTGGATGGTAGTAAAAGGTTTGTCATTCTGCTCAACAACCGGGCACAGGCTACAAATTTCAACCTGGTAGTTGGACAGAAAAGTCCGGTTCAAAAGCAACTACCCGCCTGGGGAATGGAAGTCGTTGAGATGTAACAGCCACCGCTGCACGTTAAGAGCGAATGATGAATTAATTGTCGATTTTCGATTGCAGAATGTCGAGTGAGGAGGTTCCCATAAATTTCATTGATTAAATAATAAAAAAGTATCCAAACTCTAACAAACTAATACCTAACTCCTAATAGCTAGTAATGCAACAACTTGATTTTATAGTAATGGCCGTGTTTGCGGTATTCCAGATGCTGGTAGGGCTGGCCTTTTCCCGCACGGGTACCGACGCCAAATCATTCTTTGCCGCCGGAGAGTCAGCACCCTGGTGGGTAAGCGGCCTGTCCCTGTTTATGAGCTTTCTTTCGGCGGGTACCTTTGTGGTGTGGGGCTCCATCGCTTATGATCTGGGCTTTGTTGCCATTACTATTCAGCTGTCTATGTGTATTGGTGGTCTGGTAACGGCCTACTTCATAGCGGATCGCTGGAAGCGGACACACGCCATGACCGCCGCCGAGTACATAGGGCGGCGGCTGGGGACCCGGGTCCAGCAGTTATTTACCTACCTGCTCACGCTGTTCACCTTATTCACCATCGGCGGGGTACTCTACCCGGTGGGTAAGCTGGTGTACGTGGCGACACCCTTCTCGCTCAACACCTGTATCATCGTACTGGGGCTCATGGTGATCCTGTACACAGCTATGGGGGGGCTTTGGGCGGTACTGGTTACGGATGTACTCCAGTTTGTCATTCTGCTGGCGGCTGTACTGATGGTCGTTCCGCTGGCCCTTGATCGTGCCGATGGTTTTGGTGCTTTTGTCCAGAAAGTCCCGGATAGTTTTTTCAATGTCTTTAATGGCGAATACACTCTGGGCTTTACGCTGGCCTTCGTCATGTACCACATTATTTACATCGGGGGAAGCTGGGCTTTTGTACAGCGGTACACCAGCGTAAGTACCCCCCGTGAATCCCGCAAGGTGGCCTATCTTTTTGCCGGACTGTATTCGGTGAGTCCATTTCTGTGGATGCTCCCTCCTATGATTTATAAGTCGCTGAATCCAGGTTTGTCAGGGTTGGAAACGGAGGGGGCCTACATGCTGATGGCTCAAATGGTACTACCAGCCGGACTGGTAGGTCTGATGCTGGCGGCAATGGTCTCTGCAACGGCCAGTACCGCTAATACCCTGTTGAATATGCTGGCGGCCGTATTTACTAATGATGTTTATAACAAGCTGATCAATCCTGATGCTACCGATAAGACTCTCGTTAGCGTAGGTAGATTAATGACCGTAGTCTTTGGCTTTATCACGATTGGTATCGCCCTGGCGGTACCGCATATTGGCGGTCTGGTAAATCTGGTCCTAAGTGTGGGGGCTATATCAGGCGGATCATTACTACTACCCGTCGTCTGGACCTTATTCTCCCGGAGACAGAATGCCCGCTCCATCCTGACTGTTTCGATGATCAGTCTGGCCGCCGGATTGTTTTTCAAGTTTATTACCCCCGCCTTCTTTGACTATTCGTTGAGTCGAGCGGCCGAAATGTCACTGGGTATGGGATTCCCCTTTATACTACTAGCCTTTTTTGAGTGGGTAGTTTACAGAGATAAAGAGGAAGACCGTCAGTATACTCAGTATCAGGAGTGGCTGGCAGGACGTAGTCTGGCTAAGGCTAAGGTGCCTGAACCATCGGCTCCTTCTGACTCATTGGCACAAAATACTTTTGCCATACGTGCCATCGCCATCAGCTTTGTCCTGACCGGACTCGGTATTGCGGGTTTGGGTATCAATGCGGGTGAAGATGTGGGACTGATTGCCGGTATTGGTTTGGCAATTGTAGCCATTGCCGGTATCATATGGCGTGCAAGCATGAAGCAGGGGGCCGGGCAGAAAGAAGTAGCTGTTGATAACGAAATAACGAATAAAGAACCAATTACCCGGAGCTAAACCTACCACTAATGAGAAAACTCGCGTACCTTCTTGTAATCTGCTTTTCTATTTGCGTACCCACCTACGGACAATATTCCATCCGGGAGTCCAATGCTATACCTCTGCATGGCGAGTGGTCTTTTACCCTTGACCCGGCTAGTATGGGTCAGAAGGGAGCCTGGTATAGTGACAAAGTACATACTAGTCGATTTGATAAAGTAACCGTGCCCCATAGCTTCTCAATTGATCCTCGCTATGGCTTTTATACAGGTACTGTCTGGTACCGCAAGACATTCCCCTGGCAGCTTGAAAAAGGGAAACGGGTAATACTACACTTTGATGCAGCCTATTACATGACCGATGTATGGCTTAACAACCAGAGGGTAGGACGGCACGAAGGCGGCTACACGCCTTTTCATTTTGACATAACTGAGTACCTTAAAGCGGGCGAAAACCTATTGGCTGTCTCTGTCAACAATGACACCTGGCAGCCGGGTACCATTCCCGGTGGCAAGGACAACAACCAGCCCAACGACTCTTTTATGGGCTGGATGAACTACGGTGGGCTTAACCGTCCGGTGTACCTGACCGTAGAGCCAGACGTGTACGCGGAGAATCTTAAAGTAGAAGCTACTCCTGATCTGGCAAAGGGCACGGCGACTATTCGGGTAAAGTTGCGGGTCAGAAACATGACGGGCCAGGCAGCTTCTCCCAAAGCAAACTACCAGGTATACTACCAGGACAAGCCATTGACCCTGAATTGGAAAGAGAACGCAGTTCGTGTTGCTTCCGGTCAGACCGCTGTTCTGGAAGCCGAAGCTACTATCCCAAGGGCACAGGTTCAATTGTGGAGCCTGGACATGCCTAATCTATATCGTATACAGGCTACCATTCCGGGTGATACTCTTACTACAAACTTCGGTATTCGTAAAGTAGAGGTACGTAATGCTCAACTGCTTCTCAACGGACAACCTATAAGAGTTGGTGGGGGGAATCGTGTTGTTGATTCTCCCGGACTGGGTGCTATGGAGCCGGACTGGCTGATCGAGAAGGATTTTAAAATGATGAAGGAAGCAGGCATGGAGCTCCAGCGCCTGACGCACTACACGCCCAGTGAGCTGTTCTATGACCTGGCCGACCGCTACGGGATGCTGATCATCACCGAAGCCGGTAACTGGCAGCTTACCCCTAATCAGATGGATACCGACTCTATCCGCAAAAACTTTAAGAACCAGTTTCGCGAGATGGTGGAGCGTGACTGGAATCATCCTAGTGTCATTGCATATAGCGTGGGAAATGAATACCTGTCGGAGCAGCCAGCCGGGCAGCGCTGGACCAAAGACATGATCGCCTACGCACGCGAACTGGACCCTACGCGCCTGTATACTTTTGCTTCCATGCGATTGAATATACTACCCAAGAAACCGGAGGACGAGGCGAGTCAGTACGTGGATTTTGTGTCGACCAATACCTACGGCAATCACGCCAAGGTACTCGACCACATTCACCAGCTCTACCCCGGCAAGCCCATCTTTATCAGTGAGTGGGGCCGCCGCGCCGACACCGAAACCGGCGAGGCCGGGCAAATAGACCACCTGCGCGATATTATGAAAGAAGTCCGCAGCCGTCCCTACGTAGTAGGAGCCTCCTGGTGGACCTACAACGACTATCAGAGCCGCTTCCATGGTACCAACGCCAATGGCTACCGCCCATGGGGTATAGTCGGACCGGATCGGTCCCCTCGACCCATTTACCCCGTTTACCAGCAGGAGATGTCGCCCGTCACGGTCGAGAAGGTACGCTATACCCCCGGTGACCAGGGAGTCCATCAACTGGTAGTTAGGATTATGTCACGTAACGATTTTCCTTATTATCCCGTAATCAACTATACCCTGAGGGTTGATGATAAAGCGTTTCCCATTCCGGATCTGCAACCCGGAGGTAGTACAGACATAGTAGTACCCGTTAGAGGTTTTGAAAAGTCCGTACGGATAAAAGTGATGAAACCTACTGGCTTCGTGGCTGTTGAAGAAAACATAGATTTAAAATAATACGAAACGGTGGATAAAGCCACGGTGGACTATTCACACTACACATCAAAGAATTATGATGCATTTAGATGCTACTGATAAAAGAACAGCCCGTACCTTGTCCCTGTCTGCTGACCTGGTCGTAGTAGGAGGGGGATTGTCGGGTACCTGCTGCGCCATTACCGCTGCCCGAGCAGGTATCAAAGTAATTATTGTGCAGGATCGACCGGTACTAGGGGGGAATGCTTCTTCGGAGGTGCGGCTATGGGTCCTGGGGGCTACCTCGCACATGGGTAACAACAACCGCTGGGCCCGTGAGGGGGGAGTCATTGATGAGATCCTGGTCGAAAACCTGTACCGAAATCCCGATAGCAATCCGCTTATATTCGATACGATACTCCTGGAAAAAGTAGTGGAGGAACCTAACATCACCCTGCTCCTCAATACGGCTATTTATGAAGTAGAGAAGGAGGGGCCGGATACAATTACCAAAGTCATCGGCTTCTGTAGTCAGAACTCCAGCCAATACGAGCTGGCTGCTCCTTTGTTCTGTGATGCATCGGGTGACGGTATTGTCGGGTTTCTATCGGGCGCCGCCTTCCGGATGGGAGCTGAATCCTCCGAGGAATTTGGTGAGAAGTTTGCCCCCTCCAAAGAGTACGGAGAACTACTAGGGCACTCCCTCTACTTCTACAGCAAAGATGTCGGTCGTCCCGTTCGCTTTGTACCCCCCAGCTTTGCTCTAAAGGATATCACAAAGATCCCTCGCTTTAAGAGTTTCAATGCCCAGGACTTTGGCTGCCGGCTATGGTGGGTAGAGTACGGAGGACGTCTGGATACGGTACATGATACTGAGGCCATCAAGTGGGAGTTATGGAAAGTTATCTATGGCGTCTGGAACCATATCAAGAACTCAGGGCAGTTTCCCGAGGCAGAAAACCTTACACTAGAGTGGGTAGGTACCATACCCGGAAAGCGGGAGAGCCGTCGCTTTGAAGGCGACTACATGCTGATTCAGCAGGATATAGTCGAGCAACGCTCTCACCAGGACTCAGTTGCCTTTGGTGGCTGGAGCATTGACCTGCATCCGGCGGACGGTGTGTTCAGCGAAAAGCCGGGCTGTAACCAATGGCATAGCAAAGGCATCTACGGGATACCGTACCGCTGTTACTACTCCCGCAATATCAGTAACCTGTTCCTGGCGGGCCGTATCATATCAGCTTCACACGTAGCCTTTGGCTCGACCCGGGTGATGGCTACTTCGGCGCACGGTGGGCAAGCCGTTGGAATGGCAGCGGCCCTATGCGCTAAAAAGGGTTTACAACCGCGTCAGCTGTTAGAGCAATCCCGTATGAAAGAGCTACATACCGAGCTGCAACGAATCGGGCAACATATTCCGGGACTGAACCTACAGGATGAATTAGACCTGGTTCGTAAGGCGCAGGTTAAAGCATCCAGCGAACTGGTGCTGACTGAACTGGTAGAAGACGATGACCCGCAACCCATGGAGTTCGCTACTGCGCAAATGCTTCCGGTGCAGGCCGGAAAGATGCCTGGCGTAGTGATCCACCCGTATACGGATGTACCTACAGAACTGGAAGTGGAGCTCAGGATATGTAGCCGGAAAGGAAGCCATACTCCGGATGTGACGTTAGAGAAAAAGGTGATACCGCTGCAGAAGGGTAGGAACTGTGTACATCTTTCTTTCGATGCGGTAATCAGTGAACCTACCTATGCCTTCCTGATGATCGGGAATAATCCGGAGATTTCTCTGAAAATGTCCAGTCAGCGGGTTACTGGTCTGCTATCTGTTTTTAATTCCATCAATCCTGCCGTATCTAACTACGGAAAGCAGGAGCCGACGGAAGATATTGGCGTAGACGCGTTTGAATTCTGGTGTCCTCAGCGTCGGCCCAAAGGCAAGAATGTAGCCGTAAAAATAGAAGAAAGTCTCCGAAGCTTTGGTGCCGAAAACATTCGAAATGGTGTGCAGCGACCTACGAATCAGCCTAATGCCTGGGTGGCCGATTTTGCTGATCCCGATCCATCCTTGACCCTTAGCTGGTCCGAACAGCAGAGCATCCGGCGGGTGGAGCTCTTCTTCGATACGGATTACGATCATCCGTCGGAGAACGTACTCATGATTCATCCGGAACCAGTTGCCCCTTTTTGCGTGCAGAAGTACCAGCTCCTGGATGATCAGGGGAGAGTGGTGTATGAGAAGCGCGACAACCACCAGACGCGCAATACTATTCACTTTGATGAACCCCTCACTACCTCACGTCTGCGACTCCGGGTAGAGCACCCATCTGCCACGTCACCCGCGGCTGTATTTGAGATAAGATGTTATGCATAAATAATTGGTTGATTGGATTTTGGTACAAAGCGGCGATATTTTTCGCCGCTTTGTTTTTGTAAACCGTTCAATTATAAATGGATCAGAAAGCCTGACGGGCTTCATTGGGCGTGCGGCCAAATTCTTTTTTGAACGCGTAGGAAAAGTGAGAGAGATTTTCGAAACCTACATCCAGATACACCTCCGATACCGATTTCTTTTTCTCATGTAATAGATAGAATGCCTCCTGCAGTCGGCGCTGCTGCAACCACAGACGCGGTGACCGGTTAAAGACTTTTTGAAAATCACGTTTGAAGGTGGCCAGGCTGCGGCCGGTTAGGTAAGCAAATCGATCCAGAGATATATTAAAAGAGAAGTTTTGCTGCATGAATGACTCCAGATCTATTTTTCCGGGTTCACTGAAATCAAACAGGATGTTTTTCAGCTCCGGGTTTACTTTTAGTAGAAGCATCACCGCTTCCCGTACTTTCAGGGGCAGCATGGTTGCCTGCTCCTTTTCCGGAAGCTGCAGGTACACACACAGGGAATTCATGTAGCTCTGGTACAAAGGGTCATCTTTTAACTTAATAACCGATGACTTTGAAAGATGATCTGGTTCGGCCTGCATCTCCCATTCTTCACTCAGCTTTCGCAGGGTTTCCTGGTTTAGAAAGACCGAAAGTGACTTAAATTCTCCTCCCTCCGGAGGATGTTTAACAAATCTTGCAAGCCTGTTACGTCGGCTCAGTCGAAAGTTGCCTTCGCGGTAGATGTGGGTACTCTGGCTGTCATAGATTGTCAATGTTCCTGCTATCTGCAGACTAAATACATGCTCGGGTATGAATTGTTCTCCATCCTTACTGGTGGTAAAGTAGCAGGAGTAAAGGATTTTGGACTGCTGTCGCTGTTCCATACAAAGACTAAATTAGAGAGATTGCTCAACCAGTGGCTGAGCAATCTAAAACTAGGAATTAGTTTTAGATTATGCGTTTTCTACTTCCAGAATGGCCTTAGGTTCCAGGTAAGCTTCCAGGTCGAACACACCATACTCCCGGCCGAGGCCCGATTGTTTAAATCCACCAAAGGGAGCCATGGGATCGTGCGTAAGTGCATTCAGAGAAACGCGTCCTGCATCCAGTCGGGTGGCAATCTGAAGGGCTCTTTCCTGGTTACTGCTTTGTACATAAGCCGCCAGGCCATAACTGGAATCATTAGCTAGCTGGATGGCCTCCTCTTCGGTACGATACGTAATAACCGAGAGTACCGGCCCAAATATTTCTTCCTGCGCAATGCGCATACTGTTATTCACATGTATGAATACGGTTGGCTTTACAAAGTTTCCGGCTTCCAGCCCTTCTGGTTTTTCCAGGCCGCCGATTAGGATCTCCGCTCCTTCTGCTATTCCTTTCAGGATGTAGTCCTGTACGCGCTGAAATTGCTTCTGGCTCACCATAGGTCCAATGTTTGTATCTTCCTCCTGTGGATTACCTACTTTTATACCGGATTCCGCTTCGATCAACAGAGGTTTGATCTCTTCAAGTTTGTGCTGCGGTACCAACAGTCGGGTAGCTGCAATACAGGCTTGACCACTGTTCATGAAAGCCCCTGCGACCGAAAGCGGAATGGCTTTCGATAAGTCTGCATCGTCCAGTAGTATATTGGGTGATTTGCCACCTAATTCTAGTGTAACTCTCTTCATGGTTGCCGCTCCTTCACGGATTATGGTTTTGCCGGTGACGGTGGAACCGGTGAACGAAATTTTTGCAACATCAGGATGACGTACTATTTCTGCACCCACGACATGTCCCAATCCGTTTACAATATTGAATATCCCTTTAGGAAGTCCCGCTTCGTGCAGACACTCACTAATGAGCTGGGTCTGAAGGGCACTCAGTTCACTGGGTTTGATCACCGCCGTACAACCGGCCGCAAGGGCAGTTGATAGTTTGCTGCAGATAAATCCATTACTGGCATTCCAGGGAGTAATGATACCTACTACACCTACTGGTGTCTGCTGGACAGTAGATCGTCCCACTCGTTGTTCAAAAGCATATACCTCTAGAATATCAACATTTGTACGGATGGCATCCAGTGCATTTTGGGCGCTGGCACAGGCAAACTGAATGGGAGCGCCATATTCAAGTACCATCACATCGATCAAATCTTCTTTTCTTTTGGTAACCGCCTCCAGCATTTGTCTAAGGTACTGTATCCGTTCATCTCTGGTGGTTCTGGAAAAGGTTGTGAATGCCGCTTTGGCCGCGGCGATGGCACGTTGGGTATCTACTTCATCCCCTAAGCTTACCTTCCCCAGCAGTTCCTGCGATACGGGACTTGTAATATCTAATGTAGCAGTACCGTGTGGGGAGACAAACTCACCGTCAATATACATGTGATTGATTATCTGCATGATTACTTTTGTTTTAGTGATAGCACAAAAGTAATTCTAACCTTATGGGGCAACTTTGCTGTATAGCTCAATGATTTTTGTTGAGTGGCTCATTCAGTAGGTAAGTTAGATGTAGTACTATAAATGGTACCTCAACACTATATAGTTCAGAATGAAGGGTATACCAAACGGTATGACTATCTGTAGAACCACTACTAATGTAGTACCTGGACTACTTTTTGATTTTATTGATCAGATCTAGACAGTACTCCAGTTCTTTGTCCCTGTTATTGATAACGTCCTCCAGGTAGTAAGTCATAGAGTGGTCAGGTAGTACTCCACGGCCGCCTGCTCCATCGGTCGACACGGCTAATGCATACCGTCCGAGAGGCATAGTCAGGCGGAGCTTGCTGTTGGGCAGGGTCAGCATTGACGTGGCCAGGCTACTGTTCCCATAGTAGCCTCCACCCGTCTCCTGCCCTATGAACGTGCCTCGTTTGTGAGACCGGGCTATGGCGACGAATTCAGCTGCTGAGGAGAAAGTACCTCCGTTGATGAGGAAGTATACAGTACCGCTGTACGCATTTTGCCGTGGCTGCTGAAAAGCCAGGTTGGGGTGGTGGGTGTAGCTGTACCCCTGGTCGGTTTTCTGGATGTGGGTAGGGTACTTAGGCAGTGCCTTCAGAAGGGGAACATCATCCACCGATAGCCGGTTAAGCAGGGAGCTGTCCGTGGTGGCGACTGAAATCTGGCGGTAGTACTTGAAAGGCTCTTGGGCTAAATAACTATACAGTAAGGCACCGTAGTCATCTCTGCCTCCCTGATTGTCTCTCAGGTCTATTACCAGAGAGGTAATTTGTTGCTCCCTTATTTTAAGGAATGTTTCATCCACAAAATCGGGGAAGTCCTGACTGGTGGCGAAGGAGGGAATCTTCAGGACAAGGGTTTGTAGCGAGTCGTGGAGTTGGGTGGTTGCGTGATCACTCGTGGTAGTCGTGCTGCGGTCACTTCCTGCAAGACGTATTGTACGGATCTGCTGGTCCTTATCCCTGATTTTTACTTCAAACGTATCAGCCGGTTGTATATAGCGGACAAACAGGGAGGGGAAATCGTGCTGGAGGCGAAACTGCTTGTACGTTTGGTTAAAGCCATCGGAAGGAATGGTAGCCTGAATCCGCCGGATGACCTCGGCCTGGTCATGGCCATTGATGGCGAGTACAGTTGAACCTCTCGGAATACCTTCATAGTCCTGGCTAATCACAGTACTGTCGCCCAGGAGCCGTAGCTCCAGCGGGAAACGCTTCGTAAACTGGGCCTGGTACTCTTCGGTCGTAGTAGAGGGATGTAAGGTAGTATGCCCGCAATGGATCTGTTCGATCACTGGGCTCAGTAGCCGAAAGAACTCTGCTTCGGATGCAGTTTTAGGTAGTTTACTTAGTAACTGCTCGAAGGCCCGGTCGAGGCTGGCTTTGTCGGTGTACCAGTAGAGGCCCGGATGAATCCCCTCCAGGCTTTCCCGCAGATAATCCAGGTCGTCCGTTAGCTGGCGGGCAGTGAGGGCACGGCTCGTCAGGTACTTTTCGGCGGTTCTCTTCCTTAACTCTACTTCCCACCGCTCGTTGTTGCGCCTGATTTGGTGGGCCAGGCCAGCCAGAGCCGTGTCAGGTTTGAGGTAGTTCAGATGCTCCCAGGTAGCTACCTTATTCTCATAATTCTTTTTAATGAAGTTCTGCAGGGTAGGTAGCTTACCCACATCGGCTATATAGGTGCCAGCACTGTCATCGGGTATGTGTGTGGTGTCCAGGTGGGTAACAATGCGTTCAGAATGGAGCCGTAACTGGTCTTGACGGGCTTGTACCAGCCCCATAAAAGCCAGAGCTGCCGAGAATTCAGTGTCAATGACTACACTGCTGAGGTACCACTTCTCACCATACTGTTTGTAGGTAGTTACCCAACGATCCTGCTGAACCGTAAGTCGCTTGGGAGCGGTACTGATCGTCATACCACCCCAGGTCTGGTGGGTTTTGAGGTGGCGTAGCCCGTTCGGGCTTACCAGGTGCTCCAGCCTGATGATCGCGTATGACCCGGCATCTATGTACAGGGTACCTTTCAGGAAAGGCTTGCGTACCTGTTTCTTCTGGTCGAAGTCAATGACAAATACCTCTTTCCCATCCAGATGGCTCATGCCCCTGAATTCGAACGTGTAGTACCGGGATAAATCGCTTCTCTTTTTTAGCTCTATGCCCAGAAAGGCTGTCGGTCCAGGTAACTCAATTCCCGAAATGGAGGTCCCGCCAAAAGTATAGAAGCCACCTCGGGACGGATTCCAGAAAGGTGCTTTCGCTCTTTTATCTTCCAGATACCAGGCATCAAGTACGGTAGTCGCTTGTGATTGAGCCGTCCCTACAGTCCGGAAAGCAACTTCCAGTAACTGAATAACACTACTATCGGCCTTTACATACTCCCGTTGGAAGCCCTCGGCCTTGTAGGGCGCAGTAGCGTAGTTATGAGCTACTCTTTCAAGGCTTGTAGCAATGACCTGCAGCGGGTCAACCGGCTTGACTACTACTTCTTTCAATTGCACCGGCTCGGGTTCAAGGGCTATAGCGAGCAGGGGTTGATCCCCTTTTATAAAATCCAGCTTTATTGACCGGTATCCTAAACACGAAAAGACTACTACCGGGGTAGGAAGGGTAGCCGGTATCCTGAATACAAAATCGCCGGCCTGATTGGTGGTGGTACCGATACTGGTACCTAACAGTTGGATAGTTGCATAAGGAATAGCCTCTCCTGAGGCCTTATCAGTTACTTTTCCCAATAATGAAATAGCATTTTGGGCATTGATCCAAAGGGGTACCAGTAGTAGGATAAAGTAGGGGAGTAGCTTCATGGTAAGTACCCGCCTGGGTTTTGGATTTATAGAGCGGTACCCATAAAGATAGGTTCTGGAATGGAAGCGTTGTAAACCAGTATGTTAAAAAGTGTTAAAGGAAGAGATCCTTTAATCTTATGGCATTAACGTATGAGAAGAGTACCTGTTCTGACATAATGAATAGCATCAGAACAGGTAATGCAATAGCTGGCAAATGAGAAAAAATTTCGGTTACTCCACTACCCAGCGATTTACAGAATTGTATTTTCCTTCCAATACAATCTTATAGTAGCCCTTGGGTAACTTTGATATATCCACCTGAGCCTGTTCCTGGCTAACCGGTACTTCGGCCAGGAGGGAATAACTATCCTTACCCCCTTCCTCAAACTGATTGGTAGTAGCTAACCATACTTTAACGGTACCTTCTTTATCAATGGCTTTCCAGGTGGTGGTTAGTTTGCCTTCCTCTTTATGTACCGCAGGATTAATAAGTGACAGCTTTCCCGTCAGAGGGATACCATCTAGTTCAAGGGCCTGATCACGGGGAATGGTGAGTCCCAGGTGCCGGACCAGGGTAGGCATGATATCCACGATGGCCGGCACAACTGCAATACCGGTGGTACCACGGAAGTACCTGTTCAATCCCAAGGCGTTGGTCGTAATCCAGGTACTGCGTTCACGGTCTGACTGGCCTCCGTGGTTTTTGCCGGTATCGGCACTACGACCGTGATCAGTGGTGATGAATACCTTCCAGTCCTCTCCGTATTGTTTTTGCCGTACTTGTACTGCTTCCCATATACGTCCTATCTGCTTATCCATGATCCGGATGGATTCATCAAAGCGCTCCCCATCCCCGTAGCGGTGGCCCATGTCGTCGGTATACTCCAGATACACCCACGACAGGTCAGGACTCTGCTCCCGGATGTAGCGTGCCGCTTCGGTGGCTACCTTTTCATCGATCAGATGTATATAATGAGCGTCTTTATCATGGGGGAACTGGATAGTGTCCAACTCAAAGCCATCAAAGGCGTAATCAAGGCGCAGGTTATTGGTCTGCGGCAGGCTTTCGCCTATGAGCTTGGTGCGGTTGTCAAGCCAGGTGGAGAATACGGCCGTTTTCTTCTCCGGGTACTGCTCTTCCATAAATCGGAACAGGGTCCAGTAGTGGTAGTTGGGCTCCTTGATCCGGTTGTCCCACACGTTGTGCTTATTCACCCACGTACCCGTCAGCAGGCTATTGTAGCCCACGGCCGAGATGGTTGGGGTTTGGGAGTAGGTACCTTTACCTCCACCTACGTAAGCACGGGTATATCCGCCTACTTCAGCAATCGCATCCAGATTGGGTGTTTCTACTTTTTCAATAGCATCGGCCGATATGCCATCGACTATTATGAATAGTGCCTTTCTGGGTGAGGGTTGTGCGTAGCTTTCAGGGCTAAAGAAGAGGGTGCTGCAAACAGCCAGGATGCATGTAATCGTTTTGTACATAAATAAAAGGTGTACTTCATTAAAGTGATGGAAAAACCGCAAATTTCTGACTCTATTTGCAAAGTAACCGTCATTTAAGATTGCCGTAATTTTATAAAATTATTAAGGATAGCCTGCTCTGTTTATATAATTGTTAAGGTTCAGCTCCCAGTTCATTATGATTTTTTAGTATGAGTAATTTGGTTGCCTCAATTTACTCATAATCCTATGATCTCACACAAGTTACTTATCAGACTGGCCTTTTTAGCGGTATTAACAAATGGTTGTACAGACCATGCTCCGATTGATCCTGTTGTCGAAGATCCTTCTTCTTTTAGTGAAGTGGCAGCTATTGATCTGGGGGGAACTGCTTCATCCGAAATATCCGCTTATGATCCGGCTACCCGTCGTCTTTTTACGGTCAATAACGAATCAAATGCACTGGTAGAGGTACTGGACTTATCTGCTTTCCCGACCGTAACCAAACTACAACCCATTGATGTATCGGCTATGGGTGGCGTAGCCAACAGTGTCGCTGTATCGGGTGGCAAGTTAGCAATAGCGCTGGAGGCCCTCAACAAGCAGGCCAATGGAAGTGTAATCGTTGTCAATACGGCTACCCTTACCATCATGAAACAGGTACCCGTTGGGGCGCTACCCGATATGGTTACGTTCAGCCCGGATGGGAAGTACATTGTTACTGCCGATGAAGGAGAACCCAACGCCGACTATACCGTTGATCCTAAGGGTTCCGTGTCTGTTATCAATGTAGGTGATAACTACAGCGTCAAAACCCTTTACTTTGATGGCTTTGCCAGCTCGTACCCCCAACTGGCACAGGAAGGTTTCCGAGTATTTGGACCTAATGCCAGCTTTGCTCAGGATATAGAACCCGAGTACGTAGCCATCTCCGATGATTCTAAAAAAGCCTATGTTACTCTGCAGGAAAACAATGGTATAGCCGAAGTTGATTTGGTAAGTGGCACTATCCTGAAACTATATCCCCTCGGGTCCAAAGATATCAGCCAGGCAATGAATTCGTTCGATCCCAGTGACCGGGACAGCAAGGTTGAACACAGAACTCTACCCATCAGATCACTGTATCTGCCAGACGCTATGTCGTACTTCACAGTGGGTGGTGGGTCGTACCTGATTACAGCCAACGAGGGGGATGCCCGCGAATATGATTCTTTCGATGAGCAGGCTAGAGTGAGTTCTCTTAAGCTTGATGCGGCTGCTTTTCCTGATGCAACTACTATCAAGCTTCCTGCCAATCTGGGGCGACTACGAGTGACCAATACAATGGGTGATATTGATAAGGACGGTGATTATGATGTACTGTATGCCTTTGGTGGTCGTGGGTTTAGTATCTACAATGCTACTACCGGGCAGATGGTGTTTGAGTCGGGTAATAGCCTGGAGAAAGAGGTAATCAACGCAGGCCTTTATGACGACGATCGCTCAGACGATAAGGGCGTTGAGCCGGAGGGAGTAACGGTAGGTCTGATCAATAAAAAACCCGTTGCGTTTGTTGCGCTGGAACGCTCAGATGCCATTGCGGTATATGATTTGAGTAATCCGGCTGCTCCCAGGTTTATGCAGATGCTCAAAACCGGTGATGCTCCGGAAGGAGTACTCTTTGTACCATCGGACAAAAGTCCTAATGGTAAAAGTATGCTGGTGACGAGCAACGAAGGGGATGGAACCGTAAAGTTCTACCAAAGTAACTAAGACTATACCTATATCTACCCTTAACTTTTGAAAGGGCCAGCCTGATATCAGGCTGGCCCTTCTTTATGCAAATATTGTATTTATTTGATTTGTCAACAGGAGCAAAAATTTGTACTAATATGATAAAGCCTTTACAGAGTTGGTATAAACAAAAACAACCTACAGATAATTATCCATAGGCTGTCCGACATATATCCACACCATTTAATTTGCTGTAAAGCTAAAATTGTATCCCATACAAAACAATACTCCAATGGTAATTTTTTACGAATTTTATATTATTCTAAATAATACTTAAAAAGGATTAAAAAGTAACCGGATGTATAACGTATATACAATACCGATTCAGGTTAATTTTTAGCCCTTTCGTACTGTACGGGCCACTTCACATCTACTCCCTGTTCACGGGCGGCATGCAATGGGAAATAGGGATCTCTCAAAAACTCCCTGGCCAGGAATACCATATCGGCTTTACCACTAGCTATAATCTCATCCGCCTGATCTGTTTGGGTAATCATACCAACAGCGGCCGTTCTGATGTCCGCCTTTTTTTTAATCTGTTCCGCAAAAGGTAGCTGGTAGTTAGGCCCAACTGGAATCCGTACCTGAGCGACATTTCCTCCCGAAGAGCAATCGACCAGATCTACACCATAAAGCTTCAGTTCTTTGGCCAGGGCAACCGACTCTTCGATCGTCCAGCCGCCATCTGTCCAGTCAGAGGCCGAAATGCGAATAAAAAGGGGTAGTTCCTCGGGCCACACCTTTCGGATATCTTCGGCTACTTCTTTAACCAGGCGAATACGGTTTTCAAAACTTCCTCCGTACTGGTCGTTGCGCTGGTTGCTGAGAGGAGACAAAAACTCGTGCAGCAGGTAGCCATGAGCGGCGTGAATCTCCACTACTTTAAAGCCCGCCTGCAGGGCACGTACGGCCGCATCCTGAAAATCTTGTTTTACTTTAAGGATACCGGCTTCATCCAGAGCGAGGGGAGATGGGGTAGATCCAGAGAAAGAGAGCTCACTGGGGCCCAAGGTCTGCCAGGCTTCGGGATGTTCGGGTGAAAGAGCCTGTCCCCCTTCCCAGGGGCGCTGGTGACTGGCCTTACGCCCCGCGTGTGCCAACTGTATACCCGCCACAGATCCCTGCTCATGAATAAATGTGGTGATTCTTTTCAGGAACTCAATATGTTCATCTTTCCAGATGCCCAAATCGCCGGGAGTAATCCTACCTTCGGGACTTACGGCGGTAGCCTCGGTTAGTACCAGGCCGGCACCTCCCACAGCACGACTACCCAGGTGTACCAGATGCCAGTCACTGGCGAAGCCGTCTTTGCTGCTGTACATACACATGGGCGAAACACCTATTCGGTTTCTAAACTCAATGCTTCTGATTTTTAAAGGAGAAAATAAAGTATCTGACATTGTTAATCTATTTCAATCATTGGTGAATGTTCTTTAACTGATTAGAAAAGCTTGTTCTCTGTTTATTTGTTCCTTTTATGTCAGGTTATATAACAGCCGGCCCCTCACTATTTATAGTGAGGGGCCGGCTAAATATCTTATATCCGCTTATCCAGATCAGGTCCAGTACAGCACCGGTGCCTCGGGAAAACGTCTGGTAAGTTCGCTCTGAAAGAAACTACGGAGCATACGCATGGTAGCGGGAGTATATACATACTTTTTACCCCCAAACTTGGTGTACTTGGCTGACCGATTATTCTCATCAAAGTCGATGATGGTATTTGGATACCACTGCTGAAGTAGCGCCTTAGAGCCCGGAGTAAACCGGTGACTGATCAATTCAAAGGTTATTTCACAGGGGAAATCAAGCGCCAGTTCCAGCCGGTCAAGCAAATCCGTATACTGCTCTTCCCAATCCGGGACGGGCATGATCGGAGCAATAACCAATCCTACCTTATAGCCACCTCCGCCAGCGGCTCTGGGTAGTGCCAGCTTGCGAATAGCCTCCAGTCGGGCCTGAATCGATGCGGTACCTCCTTCCATGCGTCGGGCTACGAACTCCGCATTAATGCTGATCCGGGGTTGGGTATGTCCATGGTGCGGTAGATCAAGCAGGTCATCAACCTGATCATACTTGGATACCCAGCGCAGATTCATACCCTCCTGCTCTCCAAAAAATTGGATTGTCTCAGCCAGACTTCCCGTCAGGTGCTCTATCCCCAGCGGATCTGTATAGCAACTGGCTTCGTAGGTAGTTACTCGGCCTTGGTTTTTATAATTGGGTAGGCTATTAAGTATAGCAGGCAGATTAGCAAATGTTCTGATAACAGGCGGCCCCTGCAGACTACCTGCCAGGTAGCAGTACTGGCAATGCGCCGGACAGCCTTCGGCCAGGTGGAACTGCCAGTCTGCCGAGGGGGGAATGGGCTGTAATTTAAAAGCACTCGCAGGAGCGGTTACGACAGCCAGGGTACTCTTAGACTTACGGTAGGTTTCCCGTTCATCTTCACCCCTCAGCCCTACGAGTCGATTATGCTTAAGTACCTGTATAGGTATATCCATGGACTCTACTCTCTCGTATATCTGCTGACCCCACGGCTCCTCCAGGGCGGCTGGAGTAAACAGTACTTGTTTGGGTATCCAAACCCTGGTAGAACGTTTGTCTACTTGTACCGGTACTTTCTCCTGAACGAGTTCCATATAGTATTTTTTATAGTTGGATGGAAGGATGCTTATCCTGATAAAAAGCTTAAAAAGGCTAACGAGCCTTATAAATTAAACATATATTAGTACTGTTTAATTCTGCTTAAACAGGATATATTTAATAAATAAGAGGCAGGTAGTCAGCAAGTTTAGCAGTTGTGAAGGGATCGAAATTAAATACAACTATGGATTTTGCAAACCGTGGAAGTAGGCTGGGAGCTGCGAAGTAGCAGGGGAAAAGTATAGACACAAAAAAACCACAAAGACCTGCTTTGTGGTTTTCTGCTTAATTGGACAGTCAACAACATATTCACTATATAACCTGTCCTTCTTAATAATTTACGGCTGTACACTTACGGATGAGGGAGTTGTTTATTAAACGTAACCTCCTGAAAATTAGTTTAATCTGCATGTGAAAAACTTCTAAGCAGATCTGAAATTAAGCTCTATTCAATCAATTTTGATGGTGGCAGGCTGTTTGTTCACCCTGTACTCAAATACATCTGGTCGGGCATAGTGTCGAATACAGTCAAAGTCTAGTTTACTTTTAGCCTGTAGAGCGAAGTCAAGCTCGGCAGTTAGTAGTCCCTCATCATTCCAAAGCGGCCCCGCCAGTACCTTACCCAAAGGAGTAACCAGACTAGTTAGGGTACTGTCGTCACTCTCCCCCCAGATAAAGCGCGCCAGTCCGGTTAGTTTTAGTTTACGATGTTTGCCTACGATGGAGCCATCTTTCCCAAAGTAGAGTAGGGAACAGTGCAAGGTACCACCTAAGCTCTCTTTTTCGGTGATACCCAGGGCTACCATCAAGCCGGCACTGCGGACGGCATCACTGATATGCTTAATATGTTCAGATGTAATTTCAGGACTATTTGACCAGTAGTCTAGCCACATGTCACGGCCTCTATCCGTACGCTTACCGACCACGGCTTTAAAGTCCAGGCCTCTGGGGTAGCACGGAATAAAAGATTCCGGGAACAGCAAAAGCTCACAACCCTGTTGTGCGCCTGTTTCTATTCCCTAGCAAACAATGTCTACGGTCTTATCCAGATCAAATAGAGCGGGAGTAGCCTGTACAACCCCAACCTTTACTGTCTTAAGATTGATCATGTGTTACTAAATGCTATAATGTTTTAAAAAATAGTCAGGGGATCAGGAAGTCTTGAATTTATTAGCCAACTGCTGTATTTCTTTAAGTATATTATGAAGTACAGGACGATTGTCTTCCTTACGCCATATCACGTGAAGGTCTACCTGAAAGGGGAGATTTATAAAACGGACATTGGGGGGAGCACTGAACGAATAGGAACTGGGAAGAATGGATACTCCCAGGCCTCTGGCTACCAGACTTAAGATAACTCCTCCGAAATCTGACTCTATATGAATATTAGGGTCAATGCCGTAGTGGTCAAAGATCATCCGGAGATTGGATACGTAAAATGTTTTATGGTGCAGGCCGGAGATAATAAACTTCTCATCTTTTACATCCAGTAGGCCAGTAAAGTTTTCCTGATTCACGGCGTGACCATCCGGAACAATCAGAGCGAACTGTTCAGAATAGAGCCATATAGACTGCAGTGCAGGGTTTTCGGCCGGATCGCGTCGTAACGCCAGATCCATCTGGTAGTTTAGCAGTAATTGTTCAAAGCTAATATCGGTAGGTTCAAATAGCTCCACCCGCAGATCGGGGAATAGATGATCAATACTGGCAATAAGTTCCTGCAGGATACCATAGGTAACCGATCCGGGATAGCCTATACTTATAGAGCCGTAGGCACCTTCGTGGATACGCTGTGCCTGTCGATGTATCCGGCTGATCTCATCCATCAGGGGCAGCCATTTATCTCTTAGGAAGGCACCGGCTTCTGTTAGCTTTACCCTTCGCTTATTCCTTTCAAAAAGCGTCACCCCAAGCTCATCTTCCAATGACTTTATCTGCCTGCTCAGGGCAGATTGAGTGATGTATACCTTTTCGGCTGTATTCCAGAAATGGAGTTCCTGGGCTAGCGTAAGAAAGTTACGTATCTGTTGCAAATCCATTCACTAATCTGTTTTATGCATCAGTCAATCCTAAAATAGCATTTTTAGGGCGATATTTTATATCTTCTTTTGCATAAAAGTAATCAAACGATGTTAACAGTACGAAGATATCTAGTAGAAGCAATCGGCTGGGCAGGAGCTGTATTTTCACTTTCAGCTTATAGTCTCAACAGTCTTAACCTGATACGTAGTCAGTCTATTGAATACCTTGTGATGAATATGTTAGGGTGTTGCTTTCTGATTATCTATGCAGTTTCCAAGAAAGCGCATGCCAGCTGGGTACTTAATTCCATCTGGCTCCTGATGACAGCGGTAGCGCTGGCGAAGGTATTCTTTGTCTCCAAGCCCTGATAGGGGAGGGACGTTAGTATTACTTCTCTATATTTTATGATCAACTACTCATTTAGAAGCTGAGAAAGTAGACTGGAATCAAGTTATTCTTTCTGCCGCTTCAGTTATACTTTATGATGGATATCTTGATGATATTGTCGATGATTAGTTAAAGGGATACGAATACTTTTAGTGTAAGCTTTTTATAGATAAAGAAGAAGTACATATGTACAACGCTAAGAATGGCTAATAAATTAAATAATATTAAAACGTGATGAGCGCGTTATTATTTTGATAATTATAAAAAGGCTTATATATTTACCAGTATCAAACTATATACAGCTATGCCCAAACTAGACCGCTCAGAATTCAAATACAACGCCAAAGTATTCGAGAAAACCTGTTTATGGTGCGGCACTCTTTACTTCGCCAGCCGTTCTACTGCCAAGTACTGCTCATCTACCTGTAGAGGTTATGCCAACCAGGCCAAACATTCGGAGGAAGCCATTCCCTACGACGAAACGGATAAGATGATTTCTGCATTGCTATCGGAGAATGCCTATCTAAAAGGACAACTTAACCGATACATCCTGGAGAATGAAGAATTAAAAAGGAGGCTGGGAGAAGCACCACAACAGAATGAGAATAGCTAAAAGTTACAATCGTTCTGTCCCGATCTATTGGATAGCAAGCTTCTGGATTGTTTGCTGGGCTTTTTCTTTTAAGCTCTCAACAAACGACTATACTGCACAGGTTTATTAAAAGCTTGTGCAGTTGTTATAGTCTACTTGCTCACATATCCAAACTATATACTGACCTTCTCGATCTGGCCGGGGCATCGGGTTAACTTTGAATCAATTTTTGCCCTCCCCAAGCCAATTCAAAAGACAAATTTCGATCATTAAATTGAGAACCAGTCACGACAAATTAACCTTGCTGAAGAGTTTGCTCCAACACCTCTCTTCGCTGCATGGGAGCTACAAAAATCTGCTTTAGCATTTTATCTATAGCAGATAAAGTTATTTTACCAGTCTGCCTCTTTAGTTGATACAATATTACTTGATTTCTCAGGATTCAGGTGCTTTGGATAATCAGGTCAGCCATGCCCTGATTGGCGTTCTCTTCTCCGTTAAAGTACTCTAAAACAGATCTCTCCCCGGGATGCTCATTGTACTTACAGCTGCTTGATTGGTTGCGAATGTAATCTTGCACCAGTTCTCATTTGCTGATATATTCTGAGAAGCTATCTCAGGCTAAGGCACACTTGTACTTACATCTTTTCAAAGGTTGATAGGCAAAAATCTTCATTATGAAAAATATTATATATAGTAGCTTGTAAAACATAGTACTGTGCACTACCTTAGTATCGTCAGTATTCTTACTGGTGCTGGGAAGGGTATCACTTATATCAGGGTATTCATCAATTTGAGTAGCTACTTTTTAAGGTGTTGCCATTCTTAACCTTTGTCAGTCTTTGCACTTCACTTTGAAAACCCGTGCAAAACTATTACTAACAAAACATACCTATGACACTACAAATTACCAACATCACTAAAAGGTATCCCAATGGGGTTCAGGCACTCCGGGATGTTACACTCACTATTCCAAATGGCATGTACGGCCTGCTGGGACCGAACGGAGCAGGCAAATCGACGCTGATGCGGACGCTGGCAACCTTGCAGGAACCGGATATGGGAAGTATTTACCTTGATGGAATAGACGTGTTGAACCAGAAAGAGGAGGTGCGCCAGACACTGGGGTACCTGCCCCAGGAGTTTGGCATCTACCCCAAGGCGAGAGCGGAAGATTTGCTTGATTACTTCGCTGTGCTTAAAGGCATCACTAATCGGGCTTCCAGAAGAGAAGTGGTAGAAGCATTATTGAAACAAACCAACTTGTGGGACGTGCGCAGGCAAAAATTGGGTGGCTTTTCAGGTGGTATGAAGCAGCGTTTTGGAGTGGCAGTGGCCTTGCTGGGAAACCCAAAGCTCATGATCGTGGATGAGCCTACGGCGGGGCTGGACCCGGCAGAACGGGTGCGGTTCTTAAATCTTCTCAGTGAATTGGGTGAGAATAGCGTCGTGATTCTATCTACTCATATAGTAGAAGATGTGAGCGAACTATGTACCCGAATGGCAATTATCAATAAAGGGCAAATACTGCAGGAAGCGGAGCCGCTAAAAGCAGTAGCGGGACTGCAGGGAAGGATCTGGCGCCGTATAGTTGAGAAAAGAGTGTTGCCCCAATTAGAGCAGGACCATAAGGTAATTTCTACTAAACTGCTAAGCGGACGAACAGTAGTTCATGTCTACAGCGAAGTAGATCCAGGCAATGGCTTTGAAGAGGTAGCACCCGATCTGGAAGATGTCTATTTCACCACCATGGCAGGACATATTGGAAACATTAAACCGGAGGTTGCACTATGAAGCTCTGGAATATTTTTCGCTATGAGTTCGCCTATCAGGCAGGGCGAATCTCCACTTGGCTCTGTTTAGCTGTCCTTCTTGCATTTACAATAGGAATGGGTCAACTCATATCTACTAACGACGGAGTATATCCAAACAATACCCTCCACATTACGGCTATGACTGTTATTGGCGGGCTTATCTGGCTCCTGATGGGTGCTTCCATTTGTGGCGAAGCTGCAGCACGTGACGTACAGATGCGTATGCATCCTCTTATCTACACTACCCCAGTTTCTAAGCTCAACTACCTGGGCGGTCGATTTCTGGCTGCTTTTGGTGTGAACGCGCTGCTAGTACTTGCTTTGCCGGTAGGTTTGCTGCTTTCATTTTACCTGCCAGGTATGGAGCAGGATGCATTATTACCTTTCAGGCCATGGGCTTATCTGAGTGTCTTCCTCATAATAGCCTTACCGAATGCTTTTGTAGCAACAGCCCTTCAATTCACCTTTGCAGTGCTTAGCCGACAGGTGATGGTAAGTTATATGGCCAGCCTGCTCTTAGCCATTTTCCCTCAGCTAATCGCGGTGTCGGCGGCAAACCTATTCGGAAATTGGGACCTGGTTAAATTACTGGATCCGGTAGGTGTTGCCGGTATTGTAGTAAATGAACTGGGAACGTGGACGCCCACAGAGAAAAATACGCGACTAATCACACTGGAAGGGATGTTTCTTTGGAATCGGGTCTTATGGGTCAGTGTGGCTATAGGGTTGTTGTGGCTTACCTACCTCCGCTTCAGTTTTACTAACCCCTTAACCAGCAGTTGGTGGAGTCGCTTTAAACGGCGATCAAATGTACAGACTAACACGTATGTCCAAAATCCACTAGTCAGACAAACCGCCATTACCTTTCCGCAGGTGGAGCGAAGTTTTGGCTTTGCAACCTGGTTCCAGCAGGTGCTTACGATTGCATGGGCATCTTTTAAGAAAATAGCCAGACACCCAGCAGGGCTCACACTGGTTGGAGCAATTGCCCTGGCCTCAGTTGCGTTCAGCGACCAAATCATGACTCAGTTTGGGATTCCGCTGCTCCCCACTACCCAGCAGGTAGTTGACTACCTGACCGCTCCTGTAAGTAACGTCGGTACCGCATGGGTAGTGATTCCGCTACTCATCATGTACTTCGTAGGCGAGCTTATCTGGCATGAACGGGAAGGAGGCTTGAGTGATGTTGCTGACGCCGCACCGGTACCGGAATGGGTACTCCTAACAGGTAAATTACTGGGGCTAGGCCTCATCCTTGTTGTATGGATGGCACTGCTGTTGGCAGGTGGTATAGGGATGCAGTTGGTCCTGGGCTACGATAAACCGGAGATAGGCCTGTACGTGCAGACTCTCTTTGGGATACAGCTAGCAGACTACCTGCTCTTTGCCCTGCTTGCCCTGGTGATACACGTCGTGATAAATCAAAAATATATAGGGTATCTGGTGGTGCTTTTTGTTTTCAGCTTTATGGCCTTTCCTTCCTATTTCAGGGTGGAGCACACTATGCTCGTTTTCGGAGCAGACCCGGGCTGGTGGTACACCGATATGCGTGGCTTTGGACCTTCACTTGGACCGTGGCTGTGGTTTAAGCTCTATTGGGCAGCCTGGGCTTTGCTGCTAGCAGTGGGAGCAAGATTGTTTTGGGTACGGGGAAGAGAACAAAGTCTGAAATATCGTATTTGGTTGGTACAGCGCCGTTTCACACGATCCACCACCTGGGTGGCCATGCTAGGTGCAGGACTTCTGCTTACTTTGGGGAGCTTTGTTTTCTACAATACGAATGTGCTCAATGATTACCTGACTGTTTCCGACATAATGGAACGAAAGGCTGCATACGAACTGCGCTACGGCCAGTACAGAAACACCCTGCAACCTCAGCTGACGGCTACAAAGCTGCACGTCGAGCTTTATCCTGAACAGCAGGAAGCCCGGATACAGGGTACTTACACACTTGTCAACAAGGAAACAGAACCCATAGACTCCATACATGTAGGAAGTGTTTCAGGCATCGAGTTTCACGGAGTGGTATTTAATCGTCCAGCTGCCGCGGTACTGATAGACAAAGTACTCAACCACCACATATATGCCTTAAAGCAACCACTACAGCCAGGAGATTCGCTACAACTTAACTTCGTAGTGCACTATAATCAGCACGGCTTCAGTAATAGCGGCACCAACGCACTGGTGATGGAGAACGGTACCAACTTCACGAATTACGACCTGCTCCCAACCATTGGCTACCAACACCATCGGGAAATCGATGATGCGGTACTTCGAAAAAGGCATAAGCTTGCTGCGCGTCCTGCGCTACCTTCACTTTGTGATCGGGAGGCGCGTAAAAAGCCATTTAGTTCAGCTCAGACTACCCTTGAAACTATTGTAGGCACAGCAAAAAATGAAGTTGCCGTTGCGCCGGGTGCTTTACAGCAAACCTGGACAAAAGGCGACCGACACTACTTCCACTACAAAACAAGTGCTTCGATCGGAAGCGAGTACACTATCTTATCAGGGAGTTACGCGGTTCAGGAAAGCAAATGGAAGGATGTCGCGATCACGATTTACTATCATCCGGAACATAATCTAAATATAGCTCGAATGCTCGAGAGCGTAAAATCTTCTCTGGCGTACTATTCGGAGCAGTTTGGCCCTTATCCCTATGGCAATATGAATTTAGTAGAGCGAGCTGGTCCCGGAGGGGGAGCAACTGCGGATGCGGGTATCATCTACTATGGAGAACAGTATGCTCTAATGAATCCCGATGACAGTCCGGATGGATTTGACCTTCCCTATTATATATTGGCGCATGAAGTGGGACACCAGTGGTGGGGAGTAGCCAGGTTAACACCAGCCTACGTAGAAGGAGCCGGTGTTCTGATTGAGGGTCTTGCCGTTTATTCTGGTATGCAGGTACTGGAAAAGGGGTATGGTGATAACCATTTGGGGAAATACGTAAACTATCTGCATTCCACCTATGAAATGCCACGCTCACTTGCATCAGCTTCCCTACTCAGGGCCAATGAGGCGTTTCTGTACTATCGAAAGGGTGGACTCGCTATGCATGCTTTGAGTAAGTACATCGGTAAGGAAAAGGTAAACGATGCGCTCCGGCGTCTCCTCCAGAAACGTACCTCCGGAGAGCTCCCCCTACCGACTACCTTGGACCTCTATCAGCAGATACAGAATGTAACCCCTGACTCATTGAATTACCTGTTACATGACCTGTTTAAAGAGAACACGTACTGGCGTCTTAAAACAGAGCAGTTTACCGCAGCGCAAACGAAAGCAGGAAGTTGGCTGGTAACGATGCAGGTACAGGCTCAAAAGGTAATAGTAGATAGTACGGGGCAGGAAAAGGAAGTGCCGATGAATGATTGGCTGGAAGTTGGGATTTACGAGGAAGGTAAAGAATTAAATAAACCACTCTACCTCAAGATGCACCGTATCCATTCCGGTAAGCAGACCATAACCGTGAGAGTGCCGCGAAAACCTGATCGTGGTGGAGTTGATCCTAACCACCTGATGATTGACCTCAGACGTGATGATAATATGAATTAACAGGATGGGGAAAAGGATTGCCCCTGACAGGCCTTACCGGAAATTCCCGAATAAGAAAAAATAATTGATAAACTAAGCCTTTGATTGCTTGCATGTAAATCTGCCTGGATGGATGTTTTATTCTATTCAGGCGGATTTAACTTTGTTCATTGTTCACGCTGTAGTTCTTGTTCAATTTATTTTCAGACGGAATCTGATCTCTTGGCTATAGCTTTTCGGACTCTATCTTCTCAATAATGATATCTCTAAGCGCTTTATACTATAGACCTTATTTAAGCATACAAGTAGTACTACTTTCCTATCACTATAAATCTAATGACGTATAAGTAGTTGAGTTACTATTTTTAGACTACTATTGAGGGAATTTCATAAGCCATTACAACCTCTTTTGACATCTCTAATTATCCATAAACAGGGTACCTGGTGATGGAATGCCAGGTAAGTGGTATCAGGTACCCTATTAATTAGTGTATAGCCCAAAATTTTCTTTAAATAAGTATTTATAGATAGAGAAATTGTGGACAAAACCAGAACTATATATGTGTGCTCAAGAAGCAGAAGTTGTTATATACTAATACATTAGATGTGTTACAAGAAGAAAAAGCGCGTCAATACAAATTCTGTGCCAACCTGTAAATTAAGTAATTGCTGGGTAATGTTTTACTCATTATGTATCTCAATATTACACACATTAGAATCATATCTTTAATGAAGGTATAGCAAAGAAGCTGTTTTGAATCATAATTCATGTTGGCACACTAATTAAAGAAGATAGAATGTTAAGCACCATTCATTCACTTCGACATATCCATACCAATGACAATAACTGACTGCTCCAACCCACCAAGCAGACTACTACCGGAACAAGCTCTCCCTATATCTGGCATTCACTTAGTCAAGGCCAAACAACGTCCTTTAGCCATACGCTATAAAGTATACTGTTGATAAACAACTATTTCAGTATAAGGGCGATCAACTGCCAATGTAAAGGAGAAGGTTTGTTGCTATTAATCTGGCTCTAAAGCTCCCTCTAGCTGTTCTCTTCCTCGTCCATTCTCATCTGTTAGCCGGTATAACCAGTTCTTGTCATTATCCAGGAATTCCTATGGAATTCCCCATACCATATTTATCAAGAAAAATATGAATAGATATGTACTGCTGATTGTGAGTATGCTGTCGTTGACAACACAGGCACAGGAGCTTCAAAAGGAGCCTAAAGAGCAGGACTTCAACTTTACCGGAGTCCAAAAATCCGCTTCTCCCAGCTATACGCTTTCTACTACTACTAAGCCTGTTCTAACTAAGGCGGCCCCAGAAGACAAAGAAGAGACTCAGGCTCCGGAGGCTGGCTGGCGCACCACCCGCTTTCAGGTTGAAACCGGCACCTACCTCGCTCACACAACCGGCAGTAACTTACCCTTCTGGTTCAGAGCCAATCAGCAAGGTACAGCCCCGAAAGGTCCCGTTGCGGCAGTTTTGCATGGAAGTGTCCATACTGGTTATCGTTCCAGGCCTGTAACTACAACCTGGGGCAAGCCTGACTTTGGTTACGGAGTTGAAGTACTACTTAACACATCAAGTAGTCATACCCAAGTGTTACTGCCCCAGGCTTACGCCAAGATGCGAGTGGGCCCTCTGGAGTTGTACGGGGGACGCCGACGTGAAGTGGTAGGTCTGATGGATACGCTGCTTTCTTCGGGTTCCTATATCTGGTCTGGCAATGCCCTGCCTCTGCCTAAGCTGGAACTGAGTCTGCCTGATTACTGGCCCGCCCGCTCATTCATAGGTGTTAAGGGAAGTTACTCTCACGGCTTCTTCGAAAGCTCCCGACCATTTGTTGACGGGGCTCGATTGCACCAAAAATCACTGTACGTGAGACTGGGAAAGGCCAATAGCCGGATAAGGCTTTACGGGGGTGTCAACCACCAGGTACAGTGGGGAGGACGCTCACCCTTCTTTTCTACGGACGGAGAACTACCGGGAAGTATGCTTGCCTATCTATATGTCGTATCAGCCAAAAGCGTGAGGGGTGACTCTCTAAAGTTTGGCAACAGCTTTGACGGGGGGAACAGAGTAGGTAATCATCTGGGGACGCTGGATGGCGCCCTGGAAATACAGCTGCCTAGTTCTTCTCTGATGCTTTACCGACAAAGCGTGTATGAAGATGGTTCTCTGTTTCTGATGACTAGCGTTATCGATGGACTTAACGGCCTCAGCTGGCAAAATCGCCGCCGTTATCGGCAGGGCTTCGTACTACAAAAACTGACAGTGGAGTACCTGCATACTATGAGCCAGGGAGGAGCTGTATTTCAGGATTACCCGGCTAAGCTACGCGGACGGGACAACTACTTTAACCATGCTCAGTACCGTGACGGCTGGTCTTACTACGGGCGTACCATTGGTACTCCCTTTATAACAGCCAATGAGGAGCTGCGACAAGGTTTACCAGCTGCTGGCGGGGCTTTTACCAGTAATAATCGGGTTCAGGCCGTGCACATAGGGGCAGCAGGCCGTTTGTCACAAGCTGTGAATTTTTTAGGAAAGGTGTCTTACTCGCGCAATGCAGGTACATACGATGCTGCTTTTCAGCCATTACTACCCCAATTATCGGCATATATGAGCGTTGGAGCAGATCTAGCTTTTCTGGATGGGGTAAATGTGAGTGGTGCGGTAGCCTGGGACAGAGGGCAGCTACTTGACGATGCACTGGGTTTACACCTACGCATCAGAAAGACCTGGACTGACCGCTATAAGCGTGATTAATCACATGTTTATATTGATTATTGAAACTACAACAGCTATGTATCTATACAAATAGCGCGGTAAAAATAGTATCTCATATAGGTGTCTTGTCCCCAACTCAACGAGTGGAGGCTGAGACACCTTATTTTCTGCAACCATGTTAGTACTTTATTCCATTGATGGTATAGTTCGCCTTCTAAATAGTTCATGCACCTCCTGTTGATATTGGAGTAATCACTCTACTACATTGTTGATAGCCCAATCGACATAAAAGGAAGTATATGATTAGTGGCCTTACCATCGGTTATTGACTTTATAATGTATAGTCTGCGACTCCCATTCATGTGCATAGCGTATATAAATATACCGTTACAACGGTAATTGTAATGAGCCTCATTACTCGTCCATGGCAGATCAGTTTTGTTTACTTTATTATACTTATCTTTGTCCTACCTCTAGTCTTTGAATATATCACACGCTTAGCCATAGAAAAATAATAACCATCACCCTCTTGTATTATGAAGAAGATTAAAATTGTAATTGTTGAAAATGATGAGGATGAACGCTATTTTATGAAGCAAGGATTTGAAGGCTCCGGTCTGTTTGAGCTGGTTTGGCAGGCTACCAATGGAGATGATCTACTTGAGTGGCTTGAAACAAACAGTACTTCTTTACCAGATGTAATCCTGTCGGACCTTAACATGCCCGGAAAAAATGGATATGATATACTTGATTACATCAATGCTAGCCCTGTCTATTCCAAAGTACCTGTAATTGTTACTTCCTGCTCAACCCTTAATACCACGGTAAACCGGTGCTTTGCGAAAGGTGCAGCAGATTTTGTACCCAAACCAGAGACTCTTTTAGAATATACCCCTTTTGTACAGTCGCTGCATAAGCAGATTCATCAAAAGCAATTAGTAAAATAAGCCGATATACATAGCTATATCGAATGCAGCCAGATTAACCAGCACATGCCTCTAAACGTTAGTTGAATGTGTTGGTTAACCAAGACATTCTGTCCCTCCAGCTACACTCTTCCCCCCTACCAAGCTCAATAGCAGACGAATATCTTACAATAAGTATTCAACGGCACCTGCACAATTATATCTATAAATTTGCCTTGGTGACTCACTACCAATAACCGTTAAGTATAGATGGTTTGTCTTAGGGGATCAAGTGTACTCTCTTGGTAAAAAGGGAACCCGCAACCAAAGGCTACTGGCTCCCTATATTCTACCACAAGAAAACATGCTTTAGCATGCTTCCTCCTTAAAACCGTAAAAATCTGTTCCAAGGATATTTATTGGATCTGTATATCAGCCAGATAAGGGTGCTAAAAAAAATATCCTCAGCTGCTATTGATTAAAATTACAACTGAGGATAGTAGGGCTATTGCGTTGGATCTGCCGCTTCCCTTAAACAGCAGTCATTAAAATCTTATCTGAACGTTTTTGACTGTCCTTTATAACCGGGCTTGTCTTCGTACCAGTCTCTCTTCTGTGCACCACCGCTTTGAGCCCATTCGGAGAAAAATAAATACGCTGATGTAATAGGTACCTGCTCTATAGGATAGTTAAACTCTACCGGCAGTTCTATCGCCCAGGGGAGCCCATTGGCAGTGCGGTAGTAGCGACCTATGTCGGGTTTTGAGGTGTCTTTGAGCGTACCCAGCAGACTGGTATTGGCCTTAGCCGTCGGCGCATAATTAGCCAGATGTACCTCTAGGTCACGCTTACCGTCTACTATGATGAAAGGGTTAATCTTCTCCTGACTGGCCTTGGACGGATCCAGTGGGGTTGCAAAGCGCACCACAATATCAAGTTGACCTGGTGTTCCTGCGGGATTAGTCTTTACGGTATTGAACATAGAACCTCCTGCCCGTTTGATCAGTGGCTCCGGCGAGTCGTAAGCTACAATGACCGCTTTGGGCTGCCCCGCTTCAGTTTTGTTGGGAGCCAGCTGCACGTACCCTTTGGTGTGGCTATACCCACTCACACTAGCTATCTCATTGCTGCTAACACCATCGAGCTGGAACCCAAAGCCATTTTCAAAAGCAGCGCCAATGGCACGAATAACGATCTGGTTGCGAAGCTCTACGATCTTGTTATCAGCATTAAATACACGTGTGATGCGGGAGTTTATGACCAGGTCGTTAAAGTCATAGTCGCCCTGCGCAGGCCATAGATCCTCAAATCCATAGGTAGCCCACTCCGTAGCCGATGGGTAATAACTCAGGTAAACGCGGTTGGGGTCAGTAGGATAATCGTCCTGTGGATCGGCAATTCCATCTTTGTCGGTATCTACAACAGTAGGAGTACCAAAACCTTCCGGATTACAACCTGACTTGGGTAGAAAAGTATTGGAACAGCTGAAATAACTACTGGCGATCCGGGAGCTATTCTGATCCAGACCATTTGCATCGCAAAGAGTGACCTTACCAGTCAGAGCAGCACTGCCGGTCAGTTTGGATTGGCCGGATACTTTCACGACTGAACCGGAGCCACTACCGGTGATCGTACCGTTTAGATTGATATCGCGGGTGTAGACCATAGCCCCATCGGCAAGGGTCATACTGCTGTTGCCGGTAATAGTAGTTTCACCATCTACCTTGATGTAGCCACGGTTAATAAAGTTATTGTTTGTTTTGAGTTCTTCGCCCACAAAAAGGGTACAGTTGTTTTCGTTGACCGAGCTACCCTCTGCCTGGTATTTATCATCAACGGTCATGATGCTGTTGTTTACAAAATGACGGTTGTTGCTAAAGGTACCTTTTACGTGCAGATCTCCATTGTTGATGAAAGTATTGCTATTGTTGTTACTAACCGTGAAGTTGCCGTTGACAACCATCTTACCATGGTTTTCAAAAGATCCCCCCATAGAGATCTTATTCGCTAGTGTAAGGGATTGTGAGTAGTTATACACTTTGGTACTGGGTGTATTACCTACGATGTCCAGTAAGTCTACTACTGAGCCTTCCAGAAAATAGATTTTCCCGTTGTTATTATTTAAGTTGATCTTTAATCCCGTTGCGGTGCCACATATACGTAATTCACCGCCATTTACAGTGATGGTCCCGGTGTAGGTACCTGTTACACTAACTACTTCACCGCCATTAATAGTAAGGTTGTTTTTAGAGTTGGCAACAGTTCGGGTTACGCCCGTAGTACAGTCGCGGCCAGAGTTAGCCTGCATCCGTAAAGCCACGGTTGGAGTACTAGTCTTAAAATCAGCAGAAATATAGGCTTCGGTTTTTACCTTCTTTATCTCTGAGGCACCGTAGCCGTTGATTTTCTGAATATATAGTTCAGTCAGGGGGGCCGGTACTCTAAACTCAAGCCTAAGGGTCTGGTCAGAGGCTGTAATACCCGAAGCCAGTACCTCACCTACTGTAGGCAGGTCGTTGTACACATTGATCCGGAAACGCTCGCCGGCAAGGGATGGATTACTTACCTTGATATTCAGCTGGATATCCCGGGTAGACTTAAAATCAAAATTCTCATTTACTATCAGATCCTGAATAGGTACCGGAGTTTCGGTGCGGGTAGGATCAAGGTGTCGGGGTATACAACCGTAATACACCAATACCAGCAAACATAATAAGGCTTGGGTAAAGATAGTGCGCATAAAAGATGTGGTTGAAAAATGAACAGATAGAGGTGGATTGAACGTTTTGAATGCTATTTGCAGAGCAAATTTCAAGCCATTAATTGTTCTTTAGCTAGCGTTACTGGTAGTTCGTGATTAGCCTAAAACCTGCTTTACTACTAATCAATCAAAAGAAAAACCTGAGGCGGATAGATCGATTGGTAGATCTATCCGCCTCAGGTCTGGTATGAAGTAGGGCCAGCATGTATAGCTGCCAGACCCATGTTGTAATTAAACTACATTTAATGGTGTGTCATAGACCTGCTACAGTTTTGTCAAGTTCCGTAGTATGCTCAGGTACAGGCAGTAAATCCAGAAAATCCGTAGGGAATGCCAGAATAGGAACAAGTGCATGATGTACTACTGCTTTGGTTATACTTCTGTGAAACAGCCAATCCCACAGGTTGGTGTGCTTTGACTGGGAAATCACCAGCATATCCGCCCCTTCTTTCACGGCATACTGCAGCAATGTACCGGCTGTATCCTCCCCCTGAACCAGGTGATAAGGTAACTCTGCCACATTCAGATGCAGTAGCTTAGCAAGTTTGGCCTGATACGCTTCGAAAAGCTCATCTTCCTGAGCCGCAAAAAGCAGACTATACACCACATGAACCATAATCAGTTCCGCCTGCAGCTGGTCTTTAAGCTTAATTGTATACTGAATACCTGGAAAATCGGTACTCTTATAATCACTGGCGTAAAGTAGTGTCTTGGGAGCTTTGAATTCGAAAGCAGGTGGAATAGCCAGTACCGGGCAGGCTGCTGTACTTATTACATGCGATGTAAAGCTACCTATCAATACTTCTTTGGCCCCGGTAGCTCCGGTGGTACCCATGATGATGAGGTCAACAGCGTTGCCGCTACAGTACTTCGTGATTTGATTCCTCTCATGACCTCTATCCAGACATATACTTACCGGCACACGACTACCATTCTGTACGATCTCATCACGGATGGAGTTCAGGCTGTTAAACAGGGTTCTTTCCAGTTCTCTATTCTCTTCGTCCTGAGTGGCCTCGGGGGAAAAGCTACTTTTGATTGGAGAATACGTGTGGTACAATATGATGGAAGCATCCAGTAGCGTAGCTAGTTGCACAGCATATCGAATCCCATTCAGGGCAGCCGATGAAAAGTCTGTCGGAACGAGTATTGTCTTTAATGCTTTCATGGGTAGTAAGAGTTTAAGGTGAGACGGTGAAGCATATTTAAGCTGATTTGCCTGCTGATAACATATTAATAGGGAGCATCCAATACATCCACTGACAATGACTAGCATATCGCTAACCCATTAGTACCATTTTTACAGTTTTCTCTTTCGGAATGCCAGCAGTGGTACCTGTGTATCAAACGACAACTCCGCTGAGTTACTAGGCCAGAACAGGCGATCAAACCAGCCACGGTTAGGCTTCGTAAAAAGTACGACCATTGAAGGCTTCCTTTTGCTTATCTCATCATTAAGGTGCTGCGGTAACGATTTTTCCAGCGTAGCTTTTTTCAGCGAGAAAGTAGTAGAACCCACTTTTTCATTCATATTGACTTGGCTGATCAGTTGCTCAGCTGCCTCGTATTGGTGGCTGTAATCAAAGTACACCGTTGAAACGGTTGCATTGAATGAATTAGCAAATCCTATTACGGCATCCAGTTCATGCCCAAGATCTTCAAGGTCACTTGCATACAGCAGACGAGATACCGGTACTCTCCTGTATCTGGCAGGAACCACAATGACGGGAATGGGTGAATTGGCCAGGATGGAAGAGGTGAAAGTACCCATCAGTCTCTTTACTATACCGGCTCCATGGGTACTCATGCAAATAAAATCTACTTTTTCTTCCAGAGCATAATTTATTATACACCGGTCGATAGGAGCCCCTCCTCTTACCACGCACTCATAATGACCTGGTGTAACACCAGCTTGTTGGTATACCTTTTCCACAAATTGGCTGAGCTTTTCCTGGTGCTTTTGTACCGCTTTACTGGTAAAACTCTGAGGGGGCCACGGATTTTTCAGCTCTTCTATAATATTCAGAAATATCAGTGGACTTCCTGTCTGCGATGCCAGCTGAATGGCAAACCGTATACCTGCCCTTGAATTAGCAGAGAGATCAGTAGTTACGAGAATTGTTTGTGCCATGGGAGTAGTTGGTTTCAGGCAAAGGTAGTAGTGCCCTCCAAGACTAATTATGATGGTCGTTTGGTCCAATACATGAGCTTAGTCATTCAAAATGAAACAGCAGTAAGTACTGTATTGCAGGGACAACTGTCAGTTTTGGAACTGATAGGGATCAGTTTGCTTCTGCACGTAAAGGGGCAGTTTTGCCAACGGATCCAGCCGGTAACAGATAGTTTTGGCAGGCACTACGTAGTATTTTGGTATTCAACATATAAACAATCACTTCTTAAGCAGCATTTCCCCATGACGAACTATGCACACCCCTATATACCCGATCCTAAATATACTACGCGGGTCGCCTATTTCAGTATGGAGTATGCGATACATCAGCCTCTCAAGATTTACGCAGGAGGACTGGGGTACCTGGCTGGTTCACATTTGCGCAGTGCAGCGCACCTGCTTCAGAACACCATTGGAATTGGAATACTATGGAAGTATGGCTACTACGATCAGACACGCCAGCAGGATCAACACATGGGATCTTCGTTTGTAGAGAAACACTATGAGTTTCTGGAACCTACCAACGTAACATTTCAGATTATAGTCCACGGGGCTCCCGTACAGGTTACGGCCTACTACCTTGATCCAAAACATTTCGGTACCACACCGCTCTTTCTGTTATCTACTGATCTTCCTGAAAATGATTATTTGGCGCGCACCATCACACACCGGCTCTACGATGCTAATCCTGAAACAAAGCTGGCCCAGCAAATGCTGCTAGGAATTGGGGGTGTAAAACTACTGGATGAACTGGGGCTGACTCCTGAAATATACCACCTTAACGAATCCCACGCCTTACCAGCCGCCTTTGCCCTCTATGAAAAGCATAACGACTGGGAGGTAGTCCGGCGTAAACTTGTATTTACCAATCATACACCGGAGGAGGCAGGCAATCAGAAAACAGACCTCCATGTACTGGATCGAATGAGCTTTTTTGGGCAGGTACCTATTGAAGATGTATTACGTGTAACCCAGCAAACCGGGCCAGTATTTGATCATACCCTGGCTGCATTCAGGCTTGCTTCTATGGCCAATGGGGTATCCAGAATGCACGTAGAAACCGTCAGACGTACCTACAAACAACATTCTGGGCTCTGTCCTACCATTGCTATTACCAATGCTCAGGACCACCATTACTGGGCAGATAAGGAGCTGTACCGGCACCTGTTACAACATCAGATACCACTGCTGGCGGAACGCAAGCAGGCTATGAAACAGCCCATGCTGGAAGAAGTTTCCGATCAGACCGGTAAGATATTTAGTCCCAATGTACTAACGCTGGTGTGGGCGCGGCGGTTTGCAGGGTATAAGCGTCCGGAGTTGCTCCTGCACGATATGGAACGATTCCACCGACTGGTTACCAATATACAGTTTCCGATTCAGATTATCTGGGCCGGTAAACCCTATCCAACCGACTATACCGCTATCGGAACGTTTGACCGGATTGTTGAAATCAGTAAGCAGTACTCCAACTGTGCGATTCTGACCGGATACGAACTGCGGTTATCCAGGCAACTCAAACAGGGTGCTGATGTATGGCTTAATACTCCACGGGTCACCCGCGAAGCATCTGGTACCAGTGGAATGACGGCCGCTATGAACGGAGCTATCAATTTGTCGACACTGGATGGGTGGTTCCCTGAGTTTGCTCGGAATGGTATCAATGGGTTTGTCATTCCGACAACTAACTACCAGTCCCCTTACGTTGAACAGGATGCCGCCGATGCGACTCATCTGTATGACCTGCTGGAAAACATAGTACTACCCATGTACTACCAGACACCAGATAAGTGGGCAACCATGATGAGAAACAGCCTGGATGACGTACTTCCCTATTTTGATTCGGAGCGTATGGTAGCTGATTATTACGACCGAATGTACCACCAGGAAGTTGTCCAGAACCCGCCTTTGCAGCATCGATCCGTATAAACTGAATGTAAATAAATAAACGAGCGAAGAAACAACCTGATATTCAAAGCCCTGACTTACTCCCGTTTAGTCAGGGTTTTGGCTACTATGTACACCGTAATGATAATGACAACGACCAGCATAACTATTCCACCCCATACCCCGGCCTTACTGGAGGTATAAGACATATACCTGCAACTGGTCAGGTAGCACATTACCCCCAGTACCAACTGAAACAGTAAATACTTTTTTAAATTCATATAATCATTACTGCTTAGGAACAATCTGCTGTGCCGGGTACTCCAAAGATGCTTTCATTGCGTAAATATAACATTTGCCAATAAAGTGTATAGTATGCGACAATCCGCTTCAATATATACAGCTTACAACTTAGTCAAAAGCATTACTTTTGAACTGACATATCCAGGTATATTTAGAAGCTGATTCATTGCGTTAAACTGCAACTTTATAGACAGTCAGTTACCAGTTATGACAAAAGTCATATTTTCAGAAATCCTGTTTTGCAAGATTATATTATAATTTGATATATTTCATTACCTCCTTTTTTGAAAACATTACATACTAATTTCCTGCAGGGCGGTGGGAAATCAGGTGCCAGTATTCGTGAATCTGACTGATCGGTAATGCCACTGGGTAGTAATGATACCTGGACTCTGGGGCTGCTGATTGCACTTTCTAATCTCTTGAACTCCAAAGTACCCTCCCTTTTATTTTGGGGGAGAACTACAGAGTATACTATAACGATTCGTACTATTCCTTCTCAGATGGAAATGAGCGTTCACCTGTGTCCCTAGGTACCTCAGCCGCATCTAGTTGGCCCGACGAATGGCCTCAGCTCAAAGCATTACTTGACCAGGTACTAGCTAGTGGTGAAGCTACCAGTAGTACCGACGTAGTACTACCGCTATGGTCTGACCAACCGCTACCTCATCAACGGTGGATGTTCAACTACAGTCCAGTCTATGATGAGTACGGTATAGCTACCGGTGTAGTGGTGACCTTTACTGAATTAACACAAAGTACACAAATAAACCTTACCGCAGAAAGCAGCCAGAACGTACAGGCCATCAACCAAAGGTACAGAATGATACTGGACAGCCTGCCTGCCAACATAGCTATCCTGGATAAAAAGGGAGAGATTATTTCAGGTAATGAGCGATGGCTATCTTTTAGTCTGGGAAACAATGGAGCCATTACCGGTTATATCGGTGCCAACTACCTGGACGTGTGATGTCAGTCCTATGAAATAGAAGCTCTGCGGCTGGCCGATGGTATCGAGGAGGTCCTGGCCGGACACATCACTGAGTTCCGAATGGATTATCCATGTCACTCTCCTTCCGAAGAGCGTTGGTTCAGGGCTTACGTCAACCCGGTGTATGTACAGGGAAAAATAACGGAAGTAGTAGTCACTCATCTGGACATCACTAATCGGAAAATAGCCGAAAAAATAGTACAGAAGGCACTGCGCGAGAAACAGAAAATACTTAGATATAATCTGTGCTTTGGATGTAGAGGGAAGGTTTATCCAGGTAAGCAGAGCCTGCCGGGATGTTTGGGGCTATGACCGCAAAGAATTAGCAGGAACCAGGTATATTGATCTGGTTCACGAAGATGATAAAGATCTGACCTTAGAGGCTGCTTCACGGATCATGAGCGGGGAAGCCATGCGGAACTTCGAAAACCGGTACAGGTGTAAAGATGGTAGTGTGGTACCTATACTGTGGTCAGCCAGATGGGACCCGGATGAAAACGTTATGTTTTGCTTAGCCCGCGATGCCACCGAAAAGAAACAAGCGGAAGAACAGGTACTGGCTTACAGCCAAAAGATCATTAACAGCCTGGAAAGTATAACAGATGGTTTCTTTATTCTCGATAATGAGTGGCGGGTATGACTGTGTACGAATACATCCCGAAGATAAAGAGGCATTGACCCTCAGTATCAGACAAGCGATCGATTCGCCGGAAGAAGAACAGTGGAAGGCTGTATATCGTTTCCTCAAAGCAGATGATACCTACGCCACGGTGCTTGGTCGCGGTTTTATAATTCGGAATCAGGAAGGATCACCTATCCGAATGATTGGTGCCATGCAGGATATTACTCTGCAAAAACCGAGGGAAGAGGAGAGTGAACAACTAATCAGTGAACTGACAAAAACTAACCACGATCTACGGCAATTTTCCTACATAACTACCCATAACTTCCGTGCTCCTCTGTCGAACCTGATAGGCTTATTGAACATGATGAATGGGTATACATTTAACGACCCCATTCTGATCGAAATCATTGAGGGATTCAGGACATCCACCCTTGCATTGAATGATACGATCAATGACCTTATCAACATCCTGATCATTAAGGGTAATCCTTCAATTACCAGGGAGAATGTAAAGCTGCGGGATGTATTCAACAAGGTTTACAACCAGATCAGGATACCTATCGAGGAGGCAGATGCCAGGACACATTTTAACGATCAGGAGGCTCCTCTTGTCCTATTGGATAGGACGTACATAGTGAGTATATTTATGAACCTGTTGACTAATTCGCTTAAATTCCGCTCCGCTTCCCGAAAGCTACAGATAACAATAATAAGCCAGAGGCAGGAGGACAAAGTATGGCTCCATTTTCAGGATAAGAATAGGGTTGGACCTGAAGCGCTACTGCAATCATCTCTTTGGCCTTAACCAACGCTTCCATGATCGCCCAGACAGCAAAGGGTTAGGACTTTACCTGATCAAGTCACAGATCGAATCGCTGGGTGGTATGATCCAGGTAGAGAGCCAGGTAGAGGTGGGGACTACCTTCAGCATTACATTTTGATAGCTTAATATATACCTGCCGATACTGCCCGAACCATACTCTTATATAATTAATCAAGCTTAATCGTATATACCTGTACGTATGTACAAACTCTACCGCTGTAGAATTGCCAGCCATAGACACACAGCTGGTATATCCAAATCATAAATCAGAGTGATCTGCGTCATTCATTTAACAGACTATGAGCCGGACTTTTGTGTTTGATCAAAGCCCAGGAAAAGAGTATTAACCCTACTAATAGTCATAGCATGTATAGCCTTAAAGGAAAAACAGCCATAGTAACCGGTGCCGGATCAGGAATAGGTAGAAGTGTCGCTCTGCTTTATGCATCCGAGGGTGCCAATGTTACCGTCTCTGATATCAACGTGCAGGAAGGTGAGGAAACTGTAAAATTGATTCGTGAGGCAGGTGGGGAAGCTTTTTTTGTTAAAGCAGATTCTTCCAGCCCAGAAGATAACGAGGCGCTGGTTGCAGCCACAATAGAAAGGTACGGAGGCTTGCATATAGCCTGTAACAACGCCGGCATAGGAGGCCCCGCAGCTCCTACCGGAGAGTACCCCATAGAAGGTTGGGATAAGGTTATTGCCGTAAATCTTTCGGGTGTTTTTTTTGGGATGCGATATCAGATCCCCGCTATGCTGAATAGTGGAGGTGGAGCCATCGTAAACATGGCTTCAATACTGGGAAGCGTAGGGTTTGCGATGAGTCCTGCCTACGTAGCCGCTAAACACGGAGTAGTGGGAATGACTAAAAACATAGCCCTTGAGTACGCCGCCCAAAACATACGCGCCAATGCGGTAGGTCCCGCCTTCATCCTGACTCCTCTACTGAAAGATTTTGATGAAGACACATTTAAATGGCTCGAGTCAAAACACCCCATTGGCCGCCTGGGCCAACCCGAAGAGGTAGCCGAGTTAGTACTATTTTTAAGTTCTGATAAAGCTTCTTTTATCAATGGCTCCTACTATCCGGTAGATGGCGGATACCTCGCCCAGTAAAAGTCACTTCCAGAATCCCACTCAGTGTTACTTATAGTAGGATGAAGTTGCGCTGAGTGGGATTTTTTTACCATTCACTAAGTCTTAACTGCATTTTTACATATTTTTAATAAGAGGAATCTAACTTGTGTACTAAAATATATTTATATAGCAACGACAACTACTCCCCCTATACCGGATGATCCACAATTTATTAATGATAGATGATGATGATATCTCATTAAAAATTGTAACACTTACCGTCAAACGTTATCATTTTGCGGAGTGCATTAGCATTCTGAAGAATGGTAAAGAGGGTATTGGCTATCTGGATGAGGTGCTCCTGAAAGAGAAAGTCCCTCCAACCCTGATATTTCTGGATATAAATATGCCCGTAATGGATGGATGGGAATTTCTGGAAGAGTACACCCAGCGGTTTGAAAAGTACTTTCCACAGACCAGCATTTGCATGCTAACCTCCTCTCTTGATCCACAGGATCAGGAAAGAGCCTCCCACTATCCCAGCGTTATAGCTTTCCTGAGTAAACCATTTGTATTGGACAATATGGCTATGCTTAGAAGCCACCCTAAGTTAAGATACTATTTTAAGTAGAGATCAGATTTTGATTGCAGATAATGCTTTGCTGCTGGCTCATTTGCCGATGCAACTCATACCACCACTCAGGAAGCTTTAAGACTAAAAGTGACGTGTGGTGGATCATGTACTGCTGCCTTCTCTCCCAATCCTCTGTCTGATACTGAGGCTGTATACTTTCCAGCTTTCTGCTTAGCCTTTCTTCAAATCAATTAATATTCATTTTGCTTATTAGATTCTACTCCCAAGTTGACAGGAAGCAGATTACATTTTTTTATACCAGGGCATGGCAAAGCGGCAGCTATTTCGCTGGTATTCATTGATTATGCTCACCTACTTATAGGCCCTGGCGCACTAATAAAATATTATTGGTGGGATCGAAAATGTAACCTGCTCATAATCAATTTTTCGTTTTCTAATATGGCACAGCATCGTTTAAAGCATCTTTTATGTCCTCGGTGGCCTTCTTAAATTCATGTACCCAATGTCCAAGAGCACGTGCCGTGTCTGGAAGATTATGGATTACCAAAAAAGCAGAACAAAGCACATGACCAGTAAAATTTTACTTCAATCCCAAACCTATCTGTATTACATTTTATAAATAGATTGTTTATGTTGCTAACGTTGCAAAACGGGTTGAATGTGCAGGAAAAACGGAGGATATAGATAAACAGCCCAACAGTGTCGGTGAATGCCTTGCTAATTAAGTAGAGGAAGGAAAAAGAGGCGAGGAATTGTGTGTAGTTGACCTTAACGAAGAGTCAGCAAAGCTACGATCTTATTTGGGTGCAAACTGGGCGGGCGCCTTAGATAGTACTTATGGCTCCTGAATTATTAATCAGGATTAGTAGGTAAGTTTCTGAAAAGGAGGAAGTCGCTTCCGTAAGGCGAGCGACGAATCGGGGTACTGATATATTTTATATGGAATGCAGAGGACTAAGATACCTCTACCAACTCTTTCTGATCTGAATGATAGGGCGCACTAAAGTACATTTTTAGTTCATCCCTATTTTTTAATCGATCCAGGTCCTGCGGAACAAGAGGTTTGTCCAGGAAGGTAATGACATTTGAGTAGTCCATGGACTTAAATTGGTCCTTTGGATTTACTGAATTAGAAAGAATACAAAATTGGGTAGTGGGATACATCTGCTGGTACTTACTGCCAAATTCATCCAGAAATTCCCAACCACTTATAGTGGGCAGCTTCAGATCCAGCAAGACAAGTTCAGGTGCTTCGGCACCTCCGCTGATACTTAACTTTTCGAAATAGTTTAATCCATCCCTGCCATTTGTTAGTACCACTACCTGTTCTACAAATTTACTATCTGTCAAGGTAACCGTAAGTAGGTGGTGAGCTAGGTCATCATCATCAATAATAAGAACCTTCTTTAACATATATATATAAGTGGGTAAACAGACACTCCGTTACCACTAGCAATAACGATACCAAATAGCCATTAAATACAATAAATAAGTTTTCAACCGGTATTATGATGATTTAGTAAAATTCACAATCAAAGTCTCATAAATACTGTAAATACAGTATTGACACATGTACTACCTATCCTCTACTTTTGCGTAGGCATTCCGACAATCGTATATCCACTTGTTCCGCATCTGTTAGCTTAGTGCTCACACATACACACCTATATTTTTACCTTTTGTAGCATTAGTGATTTTAACTAAAGCTACAAATGTCGCCCTTTGATATGTACTTTCACTTCACCGAAATATATACCTATCCTTCTGAGTCATGTTGTGGCAAAATTGCGGGTGAAACATAAAGCCTTGTATGTTACATACCAGTAGCTTAGCTACCCGTACTCTACAATCGTTAAAAGCAATATTAAAAAGGCTGCAGTACCTCCAGGCTAACAAAGCAGATGCTTACTACAACATGTATAAACAGGTATTGCTTCACGATAGCTTTTCCCACCACAGCCTTTTCAGTACTAATTAACCTTTGCCGGTACAACCAAACTTTTTCTATCTATTTGTTTTCTGCTTTTTATCAGGTAGTCGATCGAATACTTACCCGCTCCCGTTATCAGTAACTATACTAAACCTGCTACGTACAATAGGTTTATCTCGTAGCCGGGAGGTCCAAACTTAGGTCCATCGGGTGTCAGTCCATTTAGCCAGAAAGGCAGGTGTAATAAGCTGTTTTATTCGAGTTTGTAAGATTTTAATATACTGTTCTATGTTCGGCTCTATTTTTATCACATCATTTATTACTTCTGATAATTGAATGTTATCAGAAGTATGATATTAAGAAGCCGCTAGGACAAGCCCCTATGGTGACTGAACCCTATAATTAATAGACCGTTACATAAAATTGCTTTGGAGATGGATAGTAGAATAAGTAATTTGGGTAATACCCATTAAGCTTTCTACCACTATGATCAGACTGCTATACAGCTTGCTGCTACTGGTTTCGGCCCTTCCTGCACTTGGACAAACGGCAAGCAATTATTATCGTATCGCCGAATCAAAGTCCTTGCTTGGCGATGAAAAATCAGCCATTGCCTTCTATACCAAAGCTTTGGATGTGGACCCCGGCTTTCTAGATGCCTATATAGCCCGGGCAACTTCACGAGTTGCGATTAAAGATTATAAAGGAGCCATTGAGGACTGCACCAAAGCTCTGACGCTGGATAGCCGCTCCTTTATTGCATGGTATCTTAGGGGGCTCTCACGGTCTGCACAAGAAGACTATATGGGCTCACTTGAGGATTATAACGAATTTCTTTCAAGAACTTCAGATGGTGAATCAGTAGGGTATTTAAGGCGGGGCATTTCAAAGATTATGCTTCAAGATTACCGTGGTGCAGATTTAGACTTAACCAGGGCTATTGTTCGAGGAAGTTCTACCGGAGAAGCTTTTTTGAACAGAGGGATAGCCAGAATGCACATGGGCAATACTAGTGACGGATGCGGCGATCTCAGCGTAGCCGCAAGAATGGGGGAAATAAAAGCCCATCCAATCATTGAAGAATATTGTAAATAAACAGCGCAGTATGATCTACTAGAACCAGTCATGTGATTTGAAGGGCTGGCTCTTCTTGTACTCCTGATTAAGTTTTCACCTTTCAGCTACGGGTAGGATGATTATTTAAATGGCAGCCCTTCACTTGCCCCTGGAAGGTGGGAGAAAAGGAGCCTATTGTTATCGTACTGCATGGAGAGCCTTCGGTCCAGGTTTATACATAATCCTTCTCATAAGCAAAAGATGAATTTCGGCTTCAAATAGACACAACAGCCGAAGGACAAGTTAGTACAAGCTTAGTAACAAATGAAATAGAGCTTAGCTCGGGCGACCTCTTGTCCGAAACAAAAGCAAGTATCAGGTCATTTCCCCGTGATAGACAGCCTCAGCAAAATCAATATTCCTGCCCTTGTATTTGCCAGTGAACCAAAATATGATTTCGACTAGGGAAGAAAGTTTGCTCAGGTACTTCCGCGGGCTGAATTATTAATAATACCAAGCAGTTGTCATGATCCCTGGTAAACTCATCCACCTCAATTCTTTTCGGAAGTCATCAGTTTTATTAAAGAAGTTTACAATTCAAGATGATGTAGTTGAAGGTACTAAGCGACGAAAATGTTGGTACTTGTTCAAACCGATACTTTGAAAATTCATAAGATACAGTAAGCTGGATAAATATAATTAAGGCTCAGTTTACCCTGGCCTCAGCTCTCTTATGGATTAATGTATGTTGAGCGAATACTTGTTCTCAGATGAATAAGAGCATCAAAATGTTCGGTTATAGACATGGATCTAAATTGATTAAGCTGGGTCTCTGTTTCTAAAAAGCGAAATCCTAATTGCTGCTTTATCCAATGCCCCTCATCCTGCTTTTGTATGGCTGATAGATTTAGTATAAAATCAGGATACTGGCACTGGTTTAATAAATACTCATAGGTGCCGGGGTAGGGCGTTTCGACAGCAAAAAATCCTGGTGAGCCATATATTGAGTAGGTGCCTTGGTTAAATGTAGAGCCAATGGCGAAGTATTCCTTCCCATACCAATCATGGAGGTAGTGCCCCATATTGACTCCCTGTTTGGAAATGTGTCCATTTGCCGCCCAGATGACCATCCTTACATTCTTCGGATGCTGATCCACCAGCCAACGGATATTTTGTGCCATCCATTCTCGGCGATTTTTGAGAAAGGGTAAAGCTATTGATTGGGCGAGTATATCGGCATCATGTTGCAGCTGCTCCAATATACCTTTATTTTCACTACTTTGTTTTTGGTCTTTCAAATGTGCAATAATCACCTGGACCTGTTGATAGGCTACAGTTCGCAAAGAGTCATTCAAGGGCTTTGACCTCAATGTCGCGGTTACTTTATTTACAAGCTCCAGTAAGGTAGAATCATTCTTTTCGCCATAACGAGCCAGGTTTTGCAGCGGTATTTCCTGACTTTGTAAATCAAATCCCCGAAATTCAACTGGGCTATCGGGATGGCTCTGATTGTAAGCTCGCATCCATTCAATCATAGATAGTACTTCCTTGGTTTGCCAGCTCTTAAAGCCAAGGAGTTGCGTCACCTGGGCCGGACTTCCTTCGCCTCCCTGCACGTAACGATTGATCAGATCGGCTTCTGGCGCAGGTGCTTCCATGGCAATAACTGTAAAACCCATCTTTTCCACCAGGTACTGAATCAACCGGTGTTTTACCTGAAAGAGAGAGCCTGAACCATGGGAGTTTTCTCCCAGGCCAACCAATCGGCTTGGGCCGATATGCCGTTTTAAAACAGTTAAGTCATCTACCGGATCATTCGGATCTAGTGAACGTAAGGGCACAACTGTTCGGTTTAACCAGGCTTGTTGTTTAGTAGATAAGGGCTTTAAGGAGGGAGGTGTGTCTAATAACTCTTGACCATCTAATTCAACGCGAACCGCATCCAGATACACTTTACCGGTGCCATTTACCTTGAGGCCTGGCACAATACCTTCACCTTGGGCATCCTCTGGTACGTTAAAAGAATACCGGAAAGGTTGCCAATTGGTTGTTTTCGTTACAGCTTGGTCAGAAAACCCAAACGAGCGACGACCATAATCATAATGAAACCAACGGGCTTCTCCATCTTGTAAACTATCAATCTTTATCTGACCAGTCAGAGTCAGCGTATGGCCTTTTAGACGCTCAACACTAAAAAAAAGGCCAGCCAACAACATGGGAGCTTGCTGGGCTGTGAAAATCAGACTCTTACGACCATCAAAGGATTGAGTTGAATCCACTCTGATTGATGATGGTGCTCCCTTTCCTTCATTAACCTCCCAGGCAAGAGGAAAGCCGCGGGGAGAGGCATATTCAAAACTCAGATTAAGGAAGTTTTGTGCCTGTAGTCTACTGGACCATAGTATAAGTCCAATAATAATCATCCATTTACTGATTAGTATCAGGACCCAATGAGGTTTATCTTCACTTGTAGCTTTCATTGTTAGATGCCAATTTTTGGCAAAGAAAAGGCATCCTGTTGCAAATGTCCTTGTACTATCTTGGGATGATGGTATGGGATTGTCGGCAAATAGTATGTCGGTAAGTTGAAGGCGACAAACTCATTATTCTTTTGAATACTTTGTTAAAGTGGCTGGCATCCGAAAAACCTAGTTCAAAAGCGATTTCTTCTGTCGTCATCCTGGTTCCTTCAAGTAAGTTACAAGCACGAGCCACCTTTTGTTGACGCATATATTGCCCTAAAGTCATGCCTTGGGTCCGGCTGAAGTGCCTGCATAAATAATCGGCCGATAAACCAGTAAGCTGGCTTAGTTGTTCTAACGTGAGATTCTGTTGAGGAGTCTCATTTATAAAAGCTTTGACTTGATCAACCCATCTGGAAGCACGCCGATCCAGTTGGCTTTGGCGTAGAAATAAGCCAATTAACTGACGCACGATTCCACCAATGATAAGCTCTGAGAAGGCATCAGTGCGCTGTACTTCTTCCAGCAGGCACACCATATAACTTTTAACAGAAGGCAGGTCAATAGCCTGATACCCATCAACTGGTAGTAGATACAAATCAGCGTATTGGTTAGTCGTTGCTAGCGGTACTTCAACATTAAAACAAAGAGCTGGCGATTGATCAAACTGGTTGCTATGTTCAGCCTCTGCTGGATGAAAGACAACGTCACCCTTCCGGAAAGTATAGACCTTTGAGCCTACTCGTTCTTTATATATACCTTCTAAAACTAGAGTGAAGTAGGGATTAACATGATGATGATTGGGAATTATTGTCTGAGGGGCATGTTGTGAAGTCGTTATATAGAAGTTATCAACTTGCTTTTTTAAATCTACTTGTCCAAAGTACTGGCCACTCTGCCGCTCCATATTTAGATAAATCTGATTTGAATAGGCAAACTACAAAATACATGTTTAATATATTGATTTCTCAGACAACATACCCTCCTATTTATAGCTCTATTTTGTAAGGAGGTTACACTATACGCCCTCCGGTGCCTAATGAAGGAGAACCAACAATAATCGTATTTCAATACCCAACTAGCCAGAGTATCTACTACAACTACAGGACAATAGCAGCAAGCTCAGAGTGGGTTGTGGTAGCAGCGAGAAGTTGAAAGGTAACATTATCAATTTCAAAGAAGATTAAAATTCCTTTAAGCTATTCTTTGCTCTAATACCAAAAGCCCCCCCTTTATGCTCTGGTGGCTTGCCGGGCTACTGTTGATGACAGGTCATTTTCCACGTTATGAAGAAAAGCTCTGTCCAGTTTTTTTAGGAGTTGAAGGTGAATCTGTGCCGATTTTAATTGATTCCAGCCGCGCTGAAACGACCAGTAGGGCACCCCCCTCGCGTGGTTCTGCCGGGCAATGCGCGCCAGCACAGACCAGTGGTGTATTACGATTCGGTAAGCCTGCCAAAGTGAGTTTCCGTTTCCATAGACGTGGTGCGGGGCTGCTCCCGCGCCGTTAAATTCAAGAATTGAAAAATTACGGCCCGCTTTGAGGTCGTCTATAGACGCACATTTGATGTCATATCGTCCGAAATAAAAGTGCCCAGCAAAATGGCTCAGAGCATCAAAGACGCTCAGCAGCCGTTGGTCTTTTTCGTGGGCAAGACTTACTAACCGGCCACCCCTGGTTTGGTTGAGAGCATTACTCAGGCGATACCTTTCGCCGTTGGGTACTACGTAATCCAGGCGGTTGGCGTGTTTTGCCCGCAACTCATCCAGTCGGAAGCGGGCCGGCGGATATTGTTGGAGCAGCTCCCAAAGTGTGGAGTGTCCGTCGCCGATTACCTCCAGGAAATCTTTTCTAACAAACCCAGTGATCGTGCCGGTTGAGTCGCCGGGAAACCGGTAGTAGAATACGCTTACCTCTATGGGATAGGTGATCAGATCCTGAACGATGTATTCTACAGGCATCTGCTGGTGGTATAGGCGTAACTCATTCGCCGTGTAAATAACCCGAAATAACAGCCCCATCATGCCTACATTAGGTTTCACCGCAACTGGATAAGCATCAAAATGAGTCGCAACCAATTGCTCTGCCTCATCGGCCAAAATAGTCGGCGCTATATAGATACTCTTTGGACATAGATCCGGCGGTAGCTGCTCATACATTTCCCGTTTGGTTTCTCCCTCGAATCCCCCAAAGGTAAGCGTTGGGTTGGCAGTCGTGAAAAACCACCACGACCGCGACCGACCACAGTGCCAAAGCCAGATAGGAATCAACGGAATTAATTTTACACGATAATCCCAGACTTCCCAGTGTGTGAGTCGATACATGGCCTTTTTAATCATTGGTAGGGCTTTACAATAAAGATATGTATAACGTACCGACCCAACAGGGCAATTTTGGTTATCATTCATGTCATTCATTATATTAAGCAAATCAGCTAAGGTCTGCTCAACTTCGAGCATCTCAGACTACGTGGATTTGCACAGTATATATGACCACAAAATTGTCAAAGACCCGAATGTGGTGGTAGCAACAAATGCCCATCATCTTGCTCCATGTAGTTGGTTGTTATATTATGGTCGTAGTGTCGCGGAATAGAATCTTTTGTCTCGCTATCGTCATAACCTGCTAATGAATGATTTTTCCTTTTTACTCTGCTTTCAAAACTTTTTCTGGTTCAACTTGACCAGCTCGAATGGTTTGGGATAAGACAGTCAGTAGCCCGAGTATAGCAACCAAACCAAAGCCTATGCTTAAATTTATAAAACTTAAATCAAGATGGTTACCCATTTCCTTTTTTAGTAAATCACCGCCAAACAAGCCTGCAGGAACACCAATAATGCCAGCAATCAAGATAAGAAAGCCGAAATTTTTGGTAACTGTCCACACCAATTCTGCGTTGCTTGCTCCCATTACTTTTCTTACACCCAGTTCTTTAGTCCTTGTTTCTACGGAGTAACTTGCTATGCCTAAAATGCCTAAAGCAGCGATGATCAGGACAATTAGGGCAGAGCCGCCAAAAAACTCCATTTCTCCACTGATTTCATCCGAATAACGGTACTCTTTTAAGTTATAGAGATTTGCAGTTTTTTCAGGAAAATGGTTTTTCCATAAGGACTGAATGGCCTTGGTTACTTCCAATTCAGTATTTGGCTTTATTTTTATAGTCAATGAGGCTATTTCATTTGGCAGATACCGATAGATTAAAGGGACTGCCTGGCCAATAACCTCATTGGGCATGATGCCAATGACTTGAACATAGGCAGAGTCCAGTAATAGATTTTGCCCTACTATGGTCTGCGATTTAATTTCCAGTAGTTTTGCGGCAGCTTCATTCACCAACACATACTGCTCAGTACTTTGTGGCATATTTGTAGGAAAATTTTGCCCTGATTTTAACCTAATACCTTCTATTTCAATTGTTCTTGGATCAATACTTACGTAGTTTATTTCCAGCGTTTTATTGTTTAATATTACTGTATCATTGCCTATTTTGATAGGTTCATGATACCAGTTAGTCGCCAAGGTCGTTTCGACCTGACTTAACTGGCTTATTTCATTTTGTAGATCTTCATACTGTTCACCTTTTAAATCAAGGGTCAGAACATTGGATGGCACGGTTGAGCTAATGATTGACCTATTTTTTCTATCATAATCGGCTATTATGACAACCAGTATCATAAACATGATGGTCACTGAGAATTGTACAACGATCAAAGCTTTGTAAACAGCAACACCCTGGAACAGCTTTATATTCTTCATTTTACGCAAAATCTGTATGGGCTGAAACGATGACAGTAGCCATGACGGGAATGCTCCTGCGACTAATCCCGTGATAACTGCGTAAGTTAACAAGCTTAAAATTAAGATTATATCCCAGGAAAATGTCACATCATCCATATCGGGTATATAGTGGGCTAAAACAGTAACACAAGGAACTGTGAATAACAAAGCAAATAGGGCAACGATGGTTGATTCTACTAAAAATTGACCCATAACCTGCCCTCTTGTTGCGCCTACCGATTTGCGAACCCCTACTTCCTGAGCTCGTGAGAAGGCACGCGCCAATGCCAAACTGATATAGTTAAAAGCAGCTAAAAGGGTTAAGGCTAGAATTATAAATAGCTGCACTTGTATACTCGTCCAATCTCCGCCCGCATTACGGTCATTTATAATGTCATTGTTTCGAGGAGTAATATCTTCTATGGGTTGTGCCAGAAATTGAAGACTACTCTTATCTATTTTACGATTATAATTCTGGAGCGTTTTATTGAGCTGCTTTACATTATCTTCTGATTTTAAACTTACGTAAATGGCCGAACTCTTGAAGTTTCCCCAGTCTTGTGAAATATCACTAATTGCACCTTTTTTTTCAAGCATTTCAGTAGAACTAAAAGATAATAGTGCCTCAATGGGTAGATGGGTTTCTAAAGGCGGGTCCTGGATAATGCCTTCAACGGTGTAAGAACCTAAGTTTTCAAATTGAACAGTTTGCCCTAAAGCATTGGTGTTGCCAAATATTTTTTCTGCTGTTTTTTCAGTTAAAAAAAGGGAAGTGGAGTTATGTATAAGGCTTTGTGCATTGCCAGACAACAACTTAAATCCAAAAACATTAAAAAAAGAAGGCTCAGAAAACTTTATGTCAATAGGTACATCACCTTTGTCAGTTTGTAAGTTATACTTTCCTGCCTGACGTACTTTTACCGTATTTTCAACAAAGGAGATACTGTCCATTTGAGACACCAATGGCAATGGAGCAGTTGCCCATTTGGTTTGCCCCCCCTCCTTTGTTTCCTGCGTGAGTACCCTTACTATTTTATTGAGTTCTGGATGAAAATGGTCTGTATCAAAAGTGGCTTTTAGACCTGTAAAAAGAATAACGCCAACCGCCATACTTAATGACAAGCTCATGATATTGACTAATGAAAAAAGTTTGTTTTTCCAGAGTACCCGTATAGCGATTATCAGATTGTTCTTTATCATAACTTAAAGTGTTATTTTTTTTATGAAAAATAAATCAAATACTAAGGGGAATCCCTTGCGCTGGTAGCCGAGTTTTTCCTACTTCAACCTTATTATTAAGCCTCTAAATCTCATCCTGGTACACAGTACACTTCCTGGGAGCTACAGCTTTGCCAGGATCATCATCAGGGTAGTTTTGCCCGCCCAGTTGAGCCTAGGCAGACCATACCTTTTCTTAGGAATATATAGTGTTTCATACCTTATGAAAGCCACTCCGTTGGGTTAGGATCCTGATATGTTACTGATCTTTAATTACCAGGTTTTGTTTTAAAACCCTTCAAGCGAGCTATGAGGAATAAATCTCCGAATGGCTAAGATAGTAAATCTATAAAAACGTACCATGTATTACATAGTACTAGGTATAGATTAATTTAAGCGGCAATAAATTTATATAAATGGCATCAAACACTGATGAACGGTATTAAGAAATATAAGCATTCTCCTGAACAAGGAAGTACTGAAATCCACTACCACCCACTGAGAGTTTCGTTTTCTGTTCAGGAGCGAGTACTACTATCAAAAGTTGGTTCGCCACTTAGTATGGAATGTTGTTGAACAAGCACATTGTTCATGAAGTGGATTTGAGAACTAGTGACCAGGCCGCAGTTTAGTGTATCATACCATACAACTAGATATACCTATTTTGAGCGTGAGTTTCATCGTAATGCAAGCTTGATCACAGGATTACTGACTGCGATCTCTTTTGAAGTGGTTGATAAGCTAGGGGTTCCCCACTCAATAGTGAAGCAGTAGATACCACCAAAATTTAAGGAGAGATTTTATACCGGGACTCAGTTCAGTCACCCATCCGAATTAATTATTACTACAAAATAGTATTTATACAAAAACTTAGTTATTATTACTACATAATAGTATTATTCAGTTATGAAACATCTTCAACTCGGTGAATTTGAGGAGATTGTCCTTCTTACGGTAGGCGTGTTACACGGCAATGCATACGGAGTAACTATCAAGGATGAGATCGAACAACGCCTTGGCCGTGAAGTAACCATCGGAGCCTTGCAGATTACACTGCGGAGACTGGAATCCAAAGGCTTCTTAAAGTCAACGCCCGGGGATTCAACCGAAAGCCGGCGTGGACGACCAAAGCTTTTCTTCGAAATCACAGCTTACGGAAAAAAAGCCCTGGACTATTGCAAAGAATCTCGCGATGAGCTTTGGAAGGCACTGCCCAAACTGGTGCTAAATCTTAAATAACATTTTATGAAAAGCGCCGAGCCACCTCGTTTCATCTTGCGTTTCCTGCAATGGTTTTGCAAGCCGGAATATCATGCCGACATCGAAGGAGACCTGCTTGAACTCTACGATAGAAGAGTAGCAGACCAAGGGAAATTCAAGGCTAATTTACGTTTGTCCAAAGACGTTCTGTTACTATTTAGACCTGGAATTATCCGGTCAGCTAAAATTCACCAACCTATAACATCCAACGGTATGATCAAAAATTATTTTATTATGGGGTGGAGAAACCTCCGGAAAAATAAACTCTACACGACGATCAATGTATTGGGCCTTACATTCGGCATGGTTTGTTTCCTGTTGATCGGCCTATACGTGTATGAGGAACTTAACTTCGATACCCAGCATACGCAAGGGGAAAGAATCTATCGGGTGATCATGCACCAAAAAAGTCCCAGCCAGGAAGCTACAACGGTCGCCGCAGCCGGGTATATGGTCGCTGAAGAACCCAGGCACTCGTTTCCGGAAGTAGAACAGACAACACGCATGCAACGCGTTGGGCGTGCAAACCTTGTCGATCCACAGAATCCTGTCAACGTGCAGGAAACGATGACCATCGCCGATGAGTATTTCCTCCAGGTATTTGATTTCCCATTCATTGAAGGCGACAGACGTAGCGCTTTGAAGGAACCTAACACGATTGTTATCACCGAAGATCTTGCCATGCGGATCTTTGGCAGAACTGACGTAATCGACAAAAATCTACAGTTCGACCGAATGCAGAAGCCGTTGAAGATCACCGGGATCCTGAAAAATCATCCGCAGAATTCGAGTTTTAATTTTACGAGTGTCATGTCGGAGTCAACCTTTACCGACGAGCAGTCCAAACGGGAAGCAGAGATTGATTGGACTTCAGCTAACTTTACGGTTTACGCCTTATTACGGGCTGGGGCGAATCCTGATTCTGTTTCCGGTAAAATCACTCATCTGACTCACACCAATGTTCAGCTTGAACCAGGCACCACACTTTCCTATAGTCTTCAGCCATTGAAGGACGTGCATTTGAAATCTGACGGAATTACCGATGGCGGAAAAAATTCAAATGTTGATCCCATTCCGCAGGGAAACCCTGTATACGTAACAGTGTTCCTATTTACGGCCATTCTTGTCTTGCTGATCGCAGGAATAAACTACTCGAACCTGACCACTGCCCGGGCCTCAAGCCGACTTAAGGAAATAGGTGTCCGGAAAGTAATCGGAGCGGTGCGTAGCAATCTGATAGGGCAGTTTCTGGTTGAATCCCTCATCACAACTGTGATCGCTTTCGGGGTTGCTGTGCTCATCGTTGCGATTTTACTGCCTTCATTCAATGAGTTTGTTAATAAAAAGTTTTCGCTTTTCTCCTCTGTGGGCTTAGGTTTCTGGGCCGCTGCGGCAGGCCTGATCCTGGCGATGGTTTTGCTTTCTGGTGGCTACGCAGCCCTGTTGCTTTCCCGTTTCAAACCAGTTTCATTACTAAAAGGCCTGGCGCTCAAAAGTGGTAGTGATTTCTCCGTGCGCAAAGCGTTGGTCGTCCTACAGTTTACAATTTCGACTGTAATGATCATTGGAACGATTGTGCTCTTCAGGCAGGTACGTTTTTTAAACGAGAGTAACCTGGGCTTCAACAAAGACCTGATGGTGGTCATCGACGTGAATGTGATCAAGGCCCGCTCCAACTTTGACTGGGTGAAGAACGAGATGTCGAAGATTCCTGCTGTAGAGCAAGTTTCTGTATCATCGCATGTGCCTGGGGAATGGAAAACTTTAGTGAGAGTCAAACTCAAAAAGGAGGGCGGTGGCGATCAGCTGCGCACGGCCTATGTGATTGGTGCGGATAAGGATTTTCTGACCACCTATGGGATCGAGTTGCTCAAAGGCAGGAACTTCAGAAATGCGAATGACACCTCCGCCATCCTGATCAACGAAGCGGCCGCGAAAATTCTCGGTATTACCCAAATTTCCAATGAAGGTGTTGAGATTCCGCAAAGTGCCCGTGGATCCTTTTTTAATCCGATATATGATGATATCAACGCTTCGTTTAAACCGCGTGTGGTAGGCATCGTGAAGGATTTCCATTTTCAATCCCTACGGGCGAAGATAGAGCCATTAGTCATTGCCTACCATGACAACCCGATTTATCCTATCGATTATTACTCAGTAAAGATTCAGCCGCAGAACATTCAGACTACCCTCGAAAAGCTTAAAGCAGTAATGGTGGCAAACGATGAACGCGAGCCTTTCGAATACCACTTCCTCGACGAGCAGCTGGCGCGGTTTTACATTGAAGATCAGCGCAGCCAAACGATCTTGGGTTGGGTCGCCCTGGCCAGCGTGGTCATTGCATGCCTGGGCCTCTTCGGACTGGCCACCTATTCGGCCGAACAAAGGTTAAAGGAAATCGGTGTGAGAAAAGTTTTGGGTGCCAACTTGGTAAGCATTATGGCGTTGCTCTCTAAGGATTTTGTAAAACTGGTTTTAATCGCCTGCTGCTTTGCATTCCCTATTGCGTGGTTTGGCGCTAACTGGTGGCTTCAGGACTATGCTTATCACATCAACGTGGAGTGGTGGATCTTTGCACTGGCTGGCGTGATAGCAACCGGTATTGCCCTGCTCACGGTGAGTTACCAAGCCATCAAGGCCGCAATGGTAACTCCAGTGAAGACTCTCAAGTCGCAGTAAAAGGACTTTAAAAGGTAGATAAAGTATATATAACATTAAGAGGGTACAAGATCTTTCGTACCTGCTCAATATTGATGATAAGGGGTAACCAAAGCCAGAGAACCGACGGATCCTTATTATCCTATCTTACGCTAAAATGGATTTATCGGAAGTAGGATTTCAAGATAGAACAAGAAGCAAGATATATACACCTTTCAAAATTCATTTATCATATCTGGATGATAAAGTATGCCCAATCGGGTAACATAAACATGGCCCGGCAGCTACTGGTTAAAATAGCTGCCGGACTTTTATTGCTACTTAAATTTTGCTAAAAAAATATCGCCTTCCCCACCAGATGTAAGGGTAGTGGTACCAAACGTAGCGGTGCCTTCGAAGCTTCCTGTTGAGTACGCCGTACCGTGTTCATCTACGGCAATACCTAGTCCATAGTCATTACCAGCCCCACCGGCACTTCGGGTCCATTGGACATCTCCATTGCCATCAAGCTTCGCCACAAAGATATCGTCACCACCATAATGAACCTGGTTGATGGTTACACCCACCAATCCTGTACTCGTTCTTTCGACGATACCGATTTGTGAACTCTCTGTTTTACCTATCACATATACATTTCCACTATTATCTACGGCTATATCTGCTCCAGTTTCATTTAAACCCATTGCGCCTAAGAATCTTGACCACTGCACATCTCCGTTTGTATTGTATTTAACCAGGTCTATCTCTGGATTGAACGCACCTATATATACAGATCCAGTAGCATAGATATTTCCACTCCTATCTACTGCAATACCGGTTCCGTATCCGATACTACCTCTACGGGCCCAAAGCACCTCACCGGTGCTGCTGTATTTAGCAATGAATTGATCAATACTTATTCTCGATATCACACTAGTGAGGGTAAAAGTACCAAATATGGCATCCAAGTCATAGTCACCTATGATATAGGCGTTTCCGCTATCATCTATGGCAATACTATTTCCTCCATCATAACTTGCTCCTCCAGCCTGCTGGGCCCATAGTACCTCCCCATTGCTACTGTACTTGGCTACAAATACATCATTCTCACCTCGGGAGGTAAAGGAGGTGGAGCCAAAAGTAGTGGTTTCCCGAAAGCTGCCTGTGATATACGGGTTCCCGCTCTTGTCAACGGCAATGCCAGATCCTCCATCACCACCAGTACCTCCTGCGCCCCTTACCCATTGTACCTCTCCGTTGGTATTGTACTTACTCATGAATATGTCCAAGTTTCCATTGGAGGTAAGCGATTGGGTACCAAAAGTGGCTGTACCTGAGAAGTACCCTGTGACGAAGAAGTTACCCTGTTCATCCAACGCAATAGAAGACCCCTGGTCAGAGAGAAGTCCTCCGGCTTGTTTAGCCCACATGACATCCCCCTTGTCGTTGTATTTGACAATGAATATATCTAATTCGCCGCTAGAGGTAAGGGTAGTAGAGCCGAAAGTAGCAGTACCGGCGAAGGCTCCTGTGACATATAGGTTGCCGCTCTGATCCACGGCGATACTTCTGCCTACATCCCCGGCAGGACCGCCTGCCCGCCAGGCCGCGACATCCTCATTAGGGTGAGGTTCCAGATTATGATCCTGACAGCCTGATACAAAGGCCATAAGTAGTGAGGTCAGTAGAATGGCTACTTTTTTCATGATGTAGTAATTATGTGTGAATAGTTAATTATGTTCCTGCTGCTAGTACGGCTTGTATGCAATTATCATTTTGAGGAGAAAGTCCGGTTCATGCTTTCTGGCATAGACACTCCTTTCAAAACAGCCTGTGGCTGCATCAAAACAGTCTGCTCTGCTTTAAGATCAATGATGTAAGAGAGGAGGGGCGTAAGGAGAGCTGAATATTTCTTTACATATTTCACATGTGTGTCTAGCTAATAAGCTGTAAATAAGGTGACTTATACTTTCAATAACAAAAGATGTATAACAACTTTATAGTATTTTATCTAAGGGTACTATGGTGACTTTGTTCTCTCAGTACCTCTATGTCAGCTTTTTTAGATTAGAGAGATTTAGAAAGTACAAGTATGTCCTAGCTTAAGAATAATGACCGTTTTGAGGTAGCCCGGGCTCAGATCAAGATACGCGATGGAGCCGGGATGCCCAATCCTTCGGCCGTGCTGGAGCTGGAAAGCACCAACAAGGCATTTTTGCCCCCGCGCATGAGCTCGGCCCAGCGCGATTCCATCGCTAACCCTGCCAGCGGCATAGTCATCTTTAACACGACGATGAACTGCCTGCAACTGTACAGCTCGGGTAGCTAGGGCTGTCTGGGAAGCAGCAGCCCGTCAGTCTATCCGCCTCGCCTGACTTATGATCAGATTCTGGCTTTGCCTTCTACACAGACTGGAGATCTAGCAAGCGACACGACTTTTCATTGCCTGCGCCTTTATTATGGCAGCAAGTGGGTGTGCAGCAACAAACCTGCGGGTGATCCTTCTCCCGATGCCACCGCGTGGAAAGCAGGCGGAACAAGTACTGATCTAGGGGAAAACATTGCTGTGGACGGTAGTGGCAGTGTGTATGTAATCGGCTACTTTGGGGGCAGCATTACCTTTGGCAGTACGACCCTTACCACCAGTGGTGGGGCAGATATGTTTGTAGTCAAGTATAACAGCAGCTGTATCGTTCAGTGGGCGCAGAAAGCAGGAGGGGCGAGTAGCGATTTGGAGTGCATCGAAGAATCAATTGCCTCGGAACGGCGGACCGTCATACCTTTTGATGCACTCCATATATACAAATGATTAGGGCTGTTATAACTACCAAAGAAGCTGGATATAAAACCTTTATCATTGTTGCATTGTTGTAAAAATAACAACTGTTATTTTTATAAGGTAGGTTTAACCCTTTATAAATTAATCAGAATTCCGTCCAGGGTCATTGTCCTAATTTTGTGTTGATAAACATAAGGTTTCGGAAAGCGTACAATATTTGGTAACCTTTATGTAACTACTATGAAAAAATTACTAGGATTAACTATTTGCATATTGGCACTAATTATAAGTGCTTGTAACAATACTGGTAACCGGATTGAGGATGCTGATTCGGTTTCGGAAGTGGCCACGGAGGATACAGCAGTGGCTTTCCAAAACGATGCTGTTTGGGCGAATATTGATTTTGATGTTCCTGTAATAGTTGAACCAGACCTACAAGATACAGATATTACGCTGCGGGGTACAGATACACTAAGCATCTACTCTTTGGAACAGGATATCATGTTTAATACTGCTAAAGCCCAAATACTACCGGCGGGGGAAGAAAAGCTACAGAAGATAGCCGATAGTATCCGCAAACGTATCGGCGATAGTAAGGCTATGATAAGGGTATATGGTTTCACTGATTCCCGGGCGGGTAAGGAATTTAACCTGGAACTCGGTAAGGAGCGTGCCAAGGCTGTGGAAGCTTGGTTATCCAGCCAGGCAGGGTTTGATGCCAGCCGCATTCAAGTTATTTCTCTGGGTGAGAAATTACCGGAAGCGACAAATGAAACCGCAGCGGGACGTCAACAAAACCGGCGGGTAGAAATTGTAGTCGTTAAAAGCTAATTTTACTTCGGTTTATTTGGTTTATCTTAAATATTTAGTTTAAAATTATAGTTGGTCTGACCGTCCGCCATCTACTTGGATCATCGCGCCTTGCACAAAGGCCGCATCATCGGAGGCCAGGTAAGCAATGGTGGCGGCTACATCTGCCGGTTCCCGACGTTGGCTTGGTCTACTTCTTCGATTTCGGATTTTCCATCTACTTCAATAATATAGATTCAACTCCTGGGTAAATTTCTAGCTTTTACTGTCCCGAAACCTAGCCTCCATAAATACAAACAAGCTGTAGCAAATAAAGCCCAAAGCTACTCCTGCCAACAGGAAAGAGCCATATGAGGAACTCTCTAAAAATTGAAAGGCGTTTTCAGCTTTTCCTGATGTAGTATTTAAGCCGGCCTTAAGAATCATATAACTGATAATAATCCAAACCAGTCCCCGAGCAATATACCCTATTTTACCAGCCCTTATCATTGTATCTTCTGCCTTATCCTTCCATCCTGTTTCCTTTATTTTCTTCTGGTATTTTCCCGAAAGGGCCTGATAAATCAGATAAATTCCAGCCAAGGCAATAACTCCGGCTAACATGATTACTATCAAATGACCAAAAGGCAACTTCAACAGGGCATTGGTAAAAACGCGCCTGAAGCTAAGATTACCACTACTGGTACCAATAGCTAATTTAGCAGCCAAAAACGTCAGCAGTCCATAGAACATTCCACTGGCAGCATAACGCATTCGGTACACCACTCCTTTAATGCACGCTCCCCTCTTTTCAGTATCCTTGATTGCCTGAAGCAAACGCCAGGCACTGTAACAGGCTAGACCTATAGCCAGCAGCCCTAGTAAAACTTTGCCCCTGAATAGTTCTTCTATAAAAAGAAATATATCTTTTCGTCCAACCTGTTGGCTAACACTACCCTGTTTAAAAGCGGCTATGAAGGCCAATATACCGGTCAAGCAGTACACAATACCTTTAGCATTCAAGCCAATTTGGGCAATGCGTACTACCCATTTTTTAGGGACATCAGGAATATAGGAGGCAATATCTTCCATAATATTTTTCCCTTACGGCTTTTGGCGTTAATAATCCGGAATAACAAATATTATTTACTGTAACCGCGGCTGGCAGGCAACAGAACCGCCGGGTAGAGATTGTTGTTGTCAAAAGCTGATTGAGACAGCTGGCATAAATCAGTTCACTGGCCCGGGAATGCTCAGAACTGTTAAGAAAACGTTACTTTAGCCGTGCCACAAAGCAAAAAATTCCCTTTTGGGGAATTTTTTTAGTCGAAATCAGAGTTAGACCTCCCTGTCTATAACAAAGTCGGAAAAGAAGCCAAGCAATGATTTTCTATTCATTTAGTACCAGATCATATTTATCAAAAATCAGACTTACTGCCTTAGCTATGTGATCCTTATTTTTATCAAAAATATTGCCATCAGTCAATCCGCTGGCGTATCCCTGCCATACTACTACTCCTTTCTTGGCATCTACAATTTGTACAATCATTGTACCTTTATCAAAGTAGTATTGCTGACCAGCACGTCCCGGATCTGTATTCACTGCGGCACGGGGAAGTAAGCCTAACTGACCATTTCTAACTTCATCAGTATCCCAGTATTCAGCGTCACGGAAGTATCCTTCGTAACCGGTCATTTCAACGGGCTTATCAAATACCCGGAAATTAATTAATACATCAGGATTCTGGCTGTTCATAGTATAGCTACGGGCAGCCAGTTCATGTGCTACTGCATCTCTAATCGCTGACTTCAAAATAGCATCATTTACTACATACGCCAGGCTCTGAGCCGAATTTATACTTTTAGCCCAGGCGAAGGTCTTATAACTATCGAAGGGTGCTGACATATCTTTATCTGAAGTAACGGTATAGTTGTTTCTGGCGCAGGATGAAAATGTCAATGAGATCGTTACGAGTGTTAGAATTACTAATAGAAATTTACTTGCCTCTTTCATGATTATAATTAGTTAGTTGAATATCGATTTAGTATTTTAAAATGATTACAAATGGTTATCACTGATTAAAACACACTACTAAAGGCAAAAGAATCGTTCCATTCCTTCTGTAGCTTCTATGTAACAGTGCTCTCCGTTTAATGGGAAAATTATACCTCTACACACCCCGGTTAATGATTTTGGAGGTAAGCCTGGTGAGGGAAAACCGGGATTTTAGTTTTTGCTAATGTAGCCTGGTTGTAGAGGTGGATAACCGAGGGGAGGAAATCATCCTTTTCTGGCCATACTTGCTACCCCATCCAAGTCCATAGATTGCTTAATACTCTTTCCTTGCCCATTCTGATTGAGCAGGGCCAATGCAAAGTCTTTCTTCTTACCGTAGAGCTTAACCTCGAGGATATCGGCTGGCATGATGATGCTATTCTATTCCATGGTTACTTTCAAATCTCATACTAAGTGGAGTTCTCAAATAGACCGCAGCCGCGGACGGTCGCAGTGGTAACGGCGGACTATATCCGAGGCGGACTATAAAGAATTACTCTAAGGAATTCTGATCTTTTAGACGTTTGTTTTCAATCGGTTTTATGGTGACCCTGGCGCTATTTACCTAATGTTAAAAGGTTCAGATAGAAAGTACTTCTCGAAATAGGACAAAGATGAAATCAGAAAAAAGTATAAACTTCTATCAGGACATGTCATACCTCACTAGATCCTGCTGACCATTCTTTCTGCCATTGTTTATATTGCTATGTAATTTAACTAAGTGTAATATACTCGCCCTAGATGAGTTTCGTAAACAATATAATCAAGGTATAATACGCCTATGTCTCTACGGCTCCGGCTGACTGGCGGCTAACTGGAGCAACATCTTTAAGGGCGTTCCACTGCCGGACTAGTAGCTGCTCAGGCCATAGGACTCACAGGTAGCTGGCCAAAGGGACTGAATGGGTATTGGTAAACTAAGGGGTAATTTTAACACATACAGAAACTCTAAGAAGTATGCATTATATAGTCCTGTATGTTCCATACAGAATACCGTATTTTGAGATTTCCATTCAGCCAGTGTTTTTATTAATCGTAAAGCTTCTTTAATTCCCACGATAGAATTTTATGTGTGAGCACGTAGTACAATACATTGGGGGGAATAAACAGCCCAATCCAGACGGGGCGCCCCGAGGCGTAGCTTGGGCAATGTCAATGCCAACAAAGTAGAGAATTTCCATAATGTAATATAGGTTTGAGTTAGTCATCCAACTTGCCTTTGCTCAAACCCTTATGATGGGCCTTAAAGCCGCATTTCTATGGCACAGAATTCTAAGATCAAAACAATCGATTGCTGATATTATTTTTCCAATATTTAATCCTATGCGGCTTGCCCGTACTGGGCGATCGGCACGTAGGGCGTTCCCCGGCTGACGGCAGCAAAGACCCGATTGATCAGCTTGGCTTTGACGGCGTTGAGAATCACTAGCCTTTCCTTACCCTCTGCGTGCTTTCTCTGGTAGCGGCCGCCGCTGCGGTACGCTTTCAACTGTGGGTCGTGTTGAACGGCGGCGGCCGCGCAGTTGCTCAGCAGGGCCTTCATCTTCTTGTTGCCCAGCGAGCTGATTCGGGTCTTGCCCCTAATGCTGCTGCCCGAAGAGTGTTCAATGGGTGCCACTCCGGCGTAACAGGCGAACTGCCGCCCGTTATCAAAGGCTGTAAAACCTTGGGTGTAAATCAGGAAGGCTGCGGCCGTGATCATGCCCACGCCTACAACCGACTTTACGAGTTGGAAGTGCCGCAAGACCTGCTCATCCTGTTTCACAGTGGCCTCCATCTCCTTCTCAATTTGGGCAATCTGCTGCTCGATGAGATTTTGCTGCTTTTGTGAAAGCTTGATAATCATCGTATTATCGATCAGGTTAGAGGTCTCCTTCAGGTCGGTCAGCGTGTTCTTAAGACTGGTGCTGGCCTTGACCAGCCTGTCGCGGAAGGCCAGCAGATTCTTCAGCTTCAACAGGCAGCCCGAAGGCAGTTGTATAGGCGTCAGAGAGCGCTGGTGCAGGCAGATAAACCAGGCGATGCGGCCCGCGTCGATTCTGTCGCTCTTACCGCGGGCCATGCCCAGGCTTCTCTTTAGGTGCAGCGGGCTGATCAGCGTGTATGGAATATCGTTTTCCTGCAAAAAGCAGCACAGGGACAGTGTGTAGTGGCCTGTGTGTTCCATGCCCAAGAAACTGTTACTGGCGTGGGCACCATGTTCCCCCAGCCATGAAAGCAGCTTCCCATACCCCGTAACGGTGTTGTCGAACTGCTGATGGGTGAAGTGATCCGGATGTTCAGCCTGGCACAGGGCCGCGTCGAGCGTAGCCATGGAGATGTCGATTCCGATGAAAAACTGCTTGTTCATGGTCTTGGTGGTTTAGGTGATAAATCCAGAGCCGAATACACCGAAATACTAATCCCCTTAATAAGCCCGATGCTTAAAATTCTAAATGGCAACCGATCGGTGACAAAGGAGTGAGGGACTAATTCCGAGCTTAATTCTGTTAGATAAGCCACCCCGTAGTTCACCGCTCACTCCTTCGGATCTTGTGGTAATGTACTTTTTAAAGTTAACTATCATCTCACAAATCTAAGGGACCACCCCGCCGAGCCAATGCAAGTCGAACAGAGTGGGATGCTGACCGCGACGGCGTACCGTTCGGAGCTTAGGTCTGTTTCCTCGGCGCCCCGTTAACCTGCCCCTTTCTGGTTAACAATAGGCAAGCTACCAAATCTTGGAATCTTACCATACTATAAATCTAAAGGGCGACCCGGTCATTCACCGAATCTTTGCGTGCGTCAGAGACAATCGAAAATATGAAAAATTCTACCTCACAGCTGTTGCATAAGCCATAGAAATCGCGGTTTACCGGCTCATGACAGAGAGTAAGCTACTTTATCATCAGCAGCGCAGGGATAAGAAGGGCAAAACGTTCATCAAGTTCAGAGTGCCTAAACCACAGCTACCCTTTGAGCATATGGAGGTCGATATTAAGTACATCTGGGTGCATGGGATTCGAAGAATGGCTTACCTGCTGTCGGTAATCGATATCAAGACGCGGGCCATCCTAGGCTGGATGCTGCAGCACAGTATCCGCAAGAACGATGTGGTCAGCCTGGTGCGGGCCATCGCCGCCTGTTACTGTCTGCCCCTGAAAGTCAACGTCAGGAGCGACAACGGCGCACAGCGGCCCGCCGCAGCGGTTTGAGGCGAAAATGGTGCGGGAGTGCCTTAGTGAGATGTAGATTCAGCAAGAATTCTGTCATGTGGCCACACCGCAAAACAACGGCCACATTGACCGGGCTGCCGGCGCAGTCATACCATTACATTGTCAAGAAGGCCGTTTGCAACGTGTATGAATTTTTCGACCTGAAAGAGGCCATGGAGATCATCCGGCAGTTCGTCTATTTTTACAATAGCGAGCGGCTGTATTTGGGAATCGGGTACCTTAATCCTAACCAGTACTTTTTCAAGCTAGGACTGAAAATGACTCCTCATTATCAGGAAACCGCTGTGATAGTCGATATTTCATAGAATATGAACTTGTACCAATTTGTAGAATTTGACTCCAAGAAATAGGGGGTTAGACCACAAGCTTTTTAATGTCACTTGGAGCTAGGAATTAGAAGTAGGTCAAAACTGAATTATAAAAAAAAATATGTGAACAAGCTACTAGCTCATTGTCTTTAATAATATAAAACATTTTTTATCATAGAAATTGTGTACCTTACAGAAACAACAAAATCATGTCGAAAGAAAAAACAGTGCAGAAGGGTGATAAGAAGAAGGCTGAAAAAAATCTGAAAGAAAAAAGAGCAGATAAAAAAGCCAAAAGGGAGAAAACTTACGGCGAAGAATAAGACAACTTTATAGACTTTGAAAGACAGGAGGCCCTTCATCTGCTTATAGGTGAAGGGCCTCCTGCTAAAACGGACCGATGGGTCCAACATTTGAACTAATCTGGGTTGATCGCCAGTACTCTGCAAAGAGGTATCAAAAGGTTTATTTACATATATATTACAATCCCCTGTCTGCCTGATCAGCTTACCCTGGATCCAAAATTATTACACCCAGCAAAATGACCGTTACAATCATACGAAAAGACATCATCTTCCAACCTGATTCCAGCCGGGTTATCGCCCGATTTCTTTACAGCAGCGAAGAGAGGAGCAAGAAGCTTATTGCGCTTATTCTGGATCTACCCGAAAAAGATCAGATACAGGAGTTTAATCAGGTGCTAAGAAAGTACGCAAAACGCCATCGAAACATACTGAGGGTTTTTGAAAAACATTTTCAAAAGGTAGAACCCGTCATTAAAATGATGAATATAAAGGCGGAATCACTCTCTGTCAATCAGAAAATGTTGATTGGCTCTTATTTCACCATGGAGTATTCTATCGAAGCGGCAGCTTTTTTCAATCCTTCCATCATTGAAGATACCGATCAGTCCGGGACCAATCGGGGGGAGAAAAGGGTAATACTAAGTTTTCGTGCTACCGGCGAAGGACACATTTCCTCGATCGTATTCAGATCGGCAATTATCGACGCCGATAATCTGATTACGGTGGAGCCGCCGGGACGAATGCTGAATGCTCCGGACCATGTTCGTAATCATGTTTACGATAAGAAGTCGTTCCTGGCCAAGCTCACGGAAATGCAGAATTTTGAATGTGCCGCCTTTCCCATTATTGAGAAAAAGCTGACGCAGACTTTTACTTACGAAGAGCTCAAACGATATGTCGACGAAACAAGAAGGGTGACAGAAGAAGACGCGCTGAGCGCGGTATTCTTAAATGAAAGTATGTGGCTGGCTTCTTCTCACTATGAAATGGACTTCTCGCTGGAAACTGACATTTCTGAGCGGGTAATTTTTCCAATAGCGGATACGGAGAAAAAAGGCATTGAGGATGCACGCTTTGTAAAATTTACCAGCGAGACGAAAGAGGAAACCTACTACGCAACATATACGGCCTACGATGGCATTGCTATCTTGCCAAAGTTGCTTGTAACCAAAGACTTCTACCATTTTAAGGTACTTCCCATTCATGGTGATATTGCCCAGAATAAAGGTTTGGCATTGTTTCCAAGAAAAATTAATGGGAAGTATGCTATGCTTTGCCGAATTGACGGCGTCAATAACTACATCTCTTTTTCTGACAGTATCGGCGTATGGCGGCAGGCTCAGATGATCCAGTCACCCAGGTATGCCTGGGAGTTTGTTCAGATGGGTAACTGTGGCTCTCCACTGGAAACAAGTGCAGGATGGCTGGTGCTTACGCACGGAGTAGGTCCGATGCGGGAATATGTACTTGGCGCCTCACTTTTTGAGCTCAATAATCCGGAGAATGAAATTGGACGTCTTAGCCAGCCATTACTTACTCCCAACCGGATGGAACGTGAGGGGTATGTACCTAATGTGGTATATTCGTGTGGCGCGATCATTCATAATCAAAGCCTGATTATCCCTTATGCCATGTCAGATTATGCCTCTACCTACGCTGTGGTTGATCTGGGGGAATTGCTGGAAGAACTTATTGGAAAATCAGCGGCTTAAAAGCTGTTCATAGACGGCCAGGTACCCTTCAACCATATGATCCTTTGAGAATCTGCTCTCAGCCCGTCTCCTGCATGCCGCCCGCTCAATGCGGCTGAGCTGCGAAACTGCCTGTGCTGCTTCATCTACTGTATCGACCAGAAAGCCTGTTTTCTGGTCGATAATAAGTTCAGGCATGGATCCGCGCTTAAACGCGATTACCGGTGTTCCGCAAAACATCGCTTCCACAACACTTAGCCCAAAAGGCTCCTCAAACCGGATTGGGTGCAACAAGGCTGATGCACCACCTAGTAATTGGTTCCTTTCCAGTGGGCCTACATTACCATAGTAGTAGACATCCTGTCCGTCTATGTAGGGCTCTACTTCCTGCCTGAAATAGGCTTTATCCTGTATCAGGCCCGCCATCTTCAGCTTCATCCCAGCCTTTTTAGCAATCTGTATGGCTTCGGAGGTGCCTTTGTCGGGATGAATCCTGCCGAAGAAGAGCAGGTACTTATCCGGATCAGGTACAAACGTGAATTCCTGACCGTCTATCCCATTGTACACCGTGGCGATGTAGTTCAGATCAGGTGCCCGGTCTGCATCGGAGATCGAAACATAGCTTGTGTGCGTATTGTATTTACGATATACATCCAGAATCCTGGTAGAGGAAAAGCCATGTACCGTAGTTAGCAATGGTGTTTTGATAAGCCTGGAATAGGTGAGCGGTAAAAAATCGAAGTGGTTGTGGATCAGGTCAAACTGGTCGGCTTTTTCCATCAGATTGCTGATGTGAAGGCATTCGGCCACCTTGGGGTCTATTGAGCTGTCCTCTGCATAGGGCGATTGGACCTTGGCATCAAGAGTAGCATTAGTAACTGAATCGGCGGTTGCGAAAAGAGTCACGTTGACTCCTTTTGCAACCAGGCTTTCTGTCAGTAGAGAGGCGACTTGTTCCCAGGGGCCATACATTCTGGGTGGTGTCCGCCAGGCAATGGATGAAAGAATGGCTACTTTCATACTACCCCGAGCTCTAACTGTGAAATCTCTTCGAAGGCTTCCAGCACACTAAGCTGAGAAATCAGATATGCCAAAGTACTTTCCGCCCCCTGGTTTCGGTTGACGCCGTAACGCTCCAATCCGTCACAGCACCCCTTTGTCTCGAAATCATACAAACTAATTCGTAGATCATTTTCGCCAAGAAACCACATGAAGCATGTGTACAACCTGGTAACGAATGTCCTGTCCTTGGTCAGACGGAACGCCTGGTGAAACATGAGAACCATGGCCAGCGCGTCGAGCGGCTGCTGCGCAAACTGGGAGTTTTCTCCGTCTCTTTGGAACCAGCTTTCGTTACCTATAATAGAGAGGTACCCATTGCTGAGTGTAACATCAGAAAGGAATGCCATACTCTCCATGGCAATGGTGTTTACCTTTTCATCATTCAGAAATTCAGCCGCGTGCAAAAGGGCCAGGGGCAAAAACGCGTTGTCGTAGGCCAGTAAGGATTCAAACCAATGCCATCCTTCGCTTCGGTTCAGCGCATAATCCCGCATAAGGCGGCCAGCCAACTGCCTTAGTATTTCAATCATTCCCTCATCGGATGGATTGCTTTTCAGATAGTAGCAAATTCCCACCATGGTGTTGGCAATACTTCTGATCGATTTGAGCGCCACAAAATTGGAAGCGGCATCAAAGAATATTTCCCGGCCTGTCTGGTAGTAGGCATCGTTTGGCGCGTTTCCCAGCAGGTAGCCCAGAGACCAGATCGCTCTTCCAAAAGAATCCTCCGAGCCTACCTCATCCAGGAAGTTACGGTTGAAGCTCAAAAAATTGCGAAAGGTTCCGTCAGGATTCTGCATGTAATTAATATAGCTCAAATAAGTCGGTGATAATTTGAGCGCCAAAGGGTGCTTGTTCCTTTTGTATGCCATAAGTACCATAAGCAGAGCCCGGGCATTATCATCCAGGCAATAGCCTTCCTTCAGGTTCGGAATCCCATATTTGGCGTGCTGAATAATGCCCGTATCATCTGTCATGCGCTGCACATGATCCAGCAGAAAAGGCGGAAGCATTAGAGGGTCAAGAACGCTCTCTTTTTTTACGAATACCTCCGGGTGCTCTTCGACTATTTCCTCGGCAAGCTGCAGGTACTTCTGGCCAATTTTGGGCCATACAATTTCCTGACCATACTCGTGGGCATTTTTTCTGAGGTCCCCCATAACCTCAGTATTATCCAATAAGTCAAGGAAGATCTCCCCTAGGGCATCCGAATCATTGAAATCAAATAACCTTCCACGCCCGTCTGCGAGCAATTCTGCCGCGTGCCAGTAAGGGGTCGAAACAACGGCAGATCCTGCCCCTATCGCGTAAGAAAGGGTTCCACTGGTAATCTGAGCTTCGTTTGTATAGGGTGTGATATAAATGTCCGAAGCAGAAAGGTATTTTAAGAGCTCCGACTGATCGATAAACTCATTTAAGAAGATGACGTGCTTTTCTATTCCTAATTTTTTGACCAGCCCCAGGAGGTAAATCCGGTATTCTTCACCTGAATGCCTGATTACGTTAGGGTGGGTTTTGCCAAGCACGATATACATTACCTCCGGATGCTTCCTGACAACAGCGGGAAGTGCCTTCAAAACAACTTCAATTCCCTTGTTTCTGCCGATAAACCCAAATGTGAGCAGTAGTTTTTTTGACAGAAGTTTAAATTCTTTTTTTGCCAGTTGCTGATTAAATTGCATGTCGGGCACACCATGCGGTATCATTGCAATTTTTTCCAGCGAGATACTATATTCTGTACGTAGCATATTCACCGCAGTCTGACTCATGACTACGATGGAGTGGGCGATTTTGCAGATTTCTACCAGTACTGCCCGCTCGTTATAAGAAGGTTTTTTTAACACTGTGTGAAGTGTGACGATCAGTGGAATCTTTAACCTATACAAAAGAGGTAGAATGTAGATGCCGTTTTGTCCGCCGAATATTCCGAACTCATGTTCAAGTACACAGATATCGGCGCCACTAAGATTTATAAAGTTAACTGCTTCGAGGTAGTCGGCCTGCTCTTCCTGTCGGATTGACATTTTTACTTCTGGCGGATAGTTGTAGTCCAGCCCATTGTCATCAATTGCTACAACAAATCCCTGGTTAGAACTCTCCTTACCAGTTGCATTGACCATTGCTTCAAATAAATTTTGAGTGAATGTGCCAATCCCACATTCCCGGGGTGGGAATGTTCCTATAAATGAAATCTTCATATTTATGCAGGATAGTTCTTTGTAAGATAATCTAAATGCGGAGACATCCCGCTAATTGTATAAAGCTTTACCAGGAGAATACTCCTACAAATTAGGTCCGGATCGCCCAATAGATGTACTATTGAGGAGTGAGAGGGATGGTAGTATACAGTATTTTCGTATGTAGAAGCCAGAACTTAGTTGTCAGATTTTCACAATAGAAAAAGCTAACTAATTTATGGACGAGACTAATGAACACGATTGCACCTAAAGTGTAATCTCAAAAAATCATGTGTCAGGTAGACATATCGGTCTACCTGTTTATGCTTCATAACCCATCTCATCAATTAAGGAGAACCTAAATGAGGGGAACTTTCTTTTGAACTTTCTTAACAGTTTGGTAGCTTCATGGTGCGAAAGCATCTCAAATGAGTCACAATAAATTATACCACTTCCTAGTTGTTCTAATGAAGATATGGGCTCATAAGCACTTTTTGAGAAATTCCATAGCCCTATTCTATAATATATCTGCAATTTCTTTTTCATTTTGAACCTTTAGGGATGTGTGGCTGGAAGCATCACTGATCTGCCTGGACCTAGGCAATATGTTTAGCAGGTGTGATAACACCTATCTCCACCTGAGCTATAGAGGGTAAAAAAACATCAATAAATATGTTATTTTTAAATTAAGATAAAGTCTACTGCTTCCATTTCCACTATGTTACGATACACATCATATTTCTATACATATAATAAACATACACCTGTAGTGACTATGTCTCCAGAAAGTTTTACTACTCAAACCTGGCGTCAACTGGATATAAATCATTATCTTTTCATAAACCTCCCTGGAATGGTTTTTGAAACTACTTATTTATTTGCAGTTAATTAGTTTATTGTTCTCCTCAGATTATTCACATTTGCGTATCATAGATAACAAACTGATAGTAGATATGTTTTAGAGGCTTTGGATTCATATGCCATTCTATATCATCCGATTTTCCACTGCTCGAATCGGTGCATCAACGGGGAGTAATGCGTTTTTATACCTAATTAGTACCGTTACAATACATAAGAGCAATTAATTCGTAGTAGAACTAGCAAGTAGTACAGAAGGCTAAAAAGTATATTATACCTAGAGAGGTGTAAACTAAATCTGGATGAGATAGTCTGAATATTAAATTGTACGTAGTCAGAAAGGAATGAAACAAAAGAATTACAATACATTATTTATCTACTAATATACAATCTTATGACGAAGTTTTTGGAAGTTCAAGGATATGAGCGCATAATAAACCTGGATAAAATTATTGAATTTCGTAAAGGGGAAAGAGGAGTACATACCCCAACTATTATTTTTAGATTTGACTCTGGAGAAGTAACAACTTTTGAATTTAAGGACGTCAAAGTTAGAGATAGTGTTATTGAGTCTATCATGAACAATGAAGAACACCTAAGACTAAAGTCGGATGGTAGACCCAATGAAATTACGGATAGTCTTGTTCATAACTCATTATAATTACTAGCAGCAAAGGGGCATAATATAACTCTTTTGCTGCTAATGATATCCTCTCACAGGTACAACGGCATTTTTATTTAGTAGTGATATGACCAGCGGCAGCAAAAAATGTCAGTTCAGGTACTCGCTATTCCAGGCGAAGAAGAAAGCCAATATTTTCGAGATCTTCAGGAGCCTGAACATGGCCCAGGTCCTCTAGCTTTATATCATAGTTCATATCGACCCGAAGCCTTAGTAGCTCCAGGTAATCAGTTAGCCCAAATTTGACATCAATGAATGATGTATTTTTTAGGGCTACAAGCACCTCCAGAGGCGAATCCCCTGAAATTATTCTTCCTTTTGTGGTCAGGTATCTCATGGGAGCAAGAGGTTGATTTATGGTTATTTAAGTTAGAATACTAGCACGGATCCATACCTGTTAACCAATAGCCTCATTCAGGTCATTTAGGCTTCCAAAGCGGCGTAAGGTTATAATATGCGAACGTAAAGCCTGCATAAAGGTAGCATT
>NZ_JAFIQT010000005.1 GCF_017355935.1 Telluribacter humicola
GGTCGATTTGGCCATAATTGGACATCTTGTAGATCTAAGTTAATGATTTTAAACTTTAAACTACTGTCCAGTTTTTGGGGAGCATTATAAAGTATGATGACTACATCAGCACTGAAGGGGTAGCTTATAAGGGTACCTTAAAGCAGATCATGGAACAAAAATGGATAGCCAGCTGGACTGCCGCTACAGAAGCCTGGTTTGATTTCAGAAGTACCGGGTTTCCGGCTTTGAAAGCTGGCCCCGCCGCAAAGCGCGGGCACTTCCACTCCGGTTCTATTACATGCAGGAAGAACTAAACATTAATAAGGCCAATGCTGATGCCGCGCTGAACGGACTGGAAGTAACAAGCTTTTCTCAGGCTGATAATAAAAACAGCGCCTGGTCTAAGCCGTGGATCATTCAGGGAACCGGTAAACCATTGATTTTTATCCTGAATAACTGCATATTTAGTATCAACTTTCAGTAAATAGTTAGCTATGAACAGCCCTAGATTTAGACAACTACTCCTGCTAGCGATCTGCGTAGTACATACTACATGGATTGCGGCCCAGACCAAAGTCACTCCACAGACTGCCCTAAAAAGCTACCTGAACAATGGGGACAAGACCTTTACCTGGGAATTGAAAGATACATTTACACTAAACGATGTAACGGGATACAACCTGCTTCTTTCCTCTCAGAAGTGGCGGGGGCATACATGGAGGCATCAGTTAACACTACTTGTACCAAAGGACATGAACCAGGACGGCGCACTACTTTTTATCAGTGGTGGATCCAACAAAAATGAACAGCCCAACTGGAGCAGCAATGATAAGCTTTGGCCGGCACTGAGCAAAGTAGCTTCTGAAAACAAAGCCATAGTAGCACTCCTGAAGCAAACTCCGAACCAGCCACTCTACGGAGATTTGACCGAAGATGCGCTCATCTCCTACACGTTGCACCAATTCAAAAAGGACGGCGATTGTACCTGGCCGTTACTCTTCCCGATGGTCAAGAGTGCAGTCAGGGCGATGGACGCTGTTCAGCAGTTTGCCAGGCAGAAACTACAGCATCAGGTAGATCGATTTGTCATTTCTGGTGCCTCTAAACGTGGCTGGACCACCTGGCTCACGGGAGCCAGTGAAGACAAACGGGTTGCCGCCATTGCCCCCATGGTCATTGATGTACTCAACATGCCGGCCAACCTTGAATACCAGTTAGAAACTTATGGTGCCTACAGTGAACAAATCAATGATTACGTAAAGCTTGGTATCCCGCAGGGTGCCAAGACCGAGCAGGGCCAGGCCATCAATACCATGATTGACCCCTACTCTTACCGAACTAAGCTTACAATGCCCAAAATGATATTTATAGGGACCAATGATGAATACTGGACCATTGATGCCATTAAGCATTACTACTCTGACATTCCGGGAAAGAACATGATACACTATGTACCCAATGCCGGACATGATCTGGGGGGAGGTAAGCAAGCATTTGAAGCCCTAAGCGCCTTTCTGGGTACCACTTTACAGAACAAAGCCTATCCCACTCCTACCTGGAATATCGTAAGTGGCCAGCAGGAAGCGGTACTCACCACTCAAGCCCAGGCGCAAGATCTGATTGATATGGTCATTTGGTCTGCTACCTCAACTGACCGTGACTTTCGGGATGAAAAATGGACTAGCCAACGGGTTGAAAAGAATACCAGTGGAGGTATACCGGTAGTGTATCCGGATAATGGCTATAAAGCCTTTTATGTAGACTTCAGGTATAAAGCCCCTGGTGGTGGAGATTACACGGTCAGTACCCGGGCTTTCGTCCTGGATCCTCTTAAAGTACTATGACCTGATGTCAGCCCCGATGAAGCAGAAGCGGCCTTTTCTTGAGAAAAGGCCGCTTCTGTATTAAGTAGTTATAAACTGTATTACCAGAATATTAAATCATGAAATACCTTTATACCTCAATAGTCTTTTTTGAGTACTTATCAGTATCATAGGTAACATACAAAACGATAAGTCATATAGATAATAGCTACTACATCAAAGGATTTACACTACCTCAATAAACAGAACCACTCAGCTACCGTCCCAATTACAGAATCTTTATTAAATAGGCATACAACTTAACTATTAACCTATGAAACAACACTCTATTATCCCACTAACGCTGCGACGAGTGCTCTCCATTCTGATCATGATTGGAATGTGTCTCCCGGCATTCGCCAACCAGCCACTCCGTACTATCACCGGTAGGGTTACCTCACAGGCCGACGGCACCCCCATGCCGGGTGTAAGCGTACTGGTAAAAGGAACCCAGACCGGAACCACCACCAGCGCCTCGGGTACGTATTCGGTTGATGTTCCTAACGACAACGCCACCCTGGTATTCTCCTACATCGGGTATAAGTTGGTAGAAGTACCTGTCGGCGGAAGAAGTACGGTGGACGTTACGATGGAAGAAAGCTCTGAAAACCTCCAGGAGGTGGTAGTTACGGCCTTGGGTATTCAGAGAGAGAAGCGGTCACTAGGCTACTCGGTTGGTGAAGTAGAAGGAGCCGCCATCAACCAGGTAGCTCAGGAAAACGTACTCAACGCCCTCTCCGGAAGGGTACCGGGTGTACAGATCAACCAGACCAGTGGCTTGGGCTCATCGGTAAGTGTGATCATCCGGGGAGCTACCTCGCTCAGTACGGATAACCAGCCCCTGTTTGTGATCGATGGAGTACCCGTAGCCAACTCACTGAATAACGTACGCCAGATGGGTGACCGTAACCAGGTCGATTACGGAAATGCCATTTCAGACATCAATCCCGAAGATATCGAAAGCATATCGGTACTGAAAGGCCCCAGTGCGGCGGCCCTTTATGGTTCTCGCGCCGGTAACGGGGTAATCCTGATCACTACCAAATCCGGCAAGCGAGGCCGGGGACTTGGCGTAGCCTTCTCTACCAGTAATGTATTTGAGAAACCCTATCGCTACCTCGACTTCCACTACCGCTACGGATCGGGTGACCGCAACGCCCAGCTCAACGAAAGCTCGGCTTACTGGGGCGGCCCCGAACTGGATGCTGGAAATACCGCCGTGCAGTGGACCAGCCCCGTGGGCGCTGATGGTAAGAAAATTCCAACCGAGCTGAAGTCTTACCCGGACAATATGAAGAACTTCCTGGAAACCGGTATCACCACTACCAATAACCTAGCTATCTCCGGCTCCACTGACAAGACCGTATACCGTATTTCGTATAACAATATGTCCAGCAAGGGCATGATCCCTAACTCGGACCTTTTCAGAAACTCACTGGCGGCCTCGGGTACCTTTGATATTCATCCAAAGGTAAAGCTGAACACTAACCTTAATTTTGTTCGCTCTAAGTCCAATGACCGCCCTGCTACGGGTAACCGGGGTGCCAATGCCCTCCAGGCGGTATACCAGTGGCCGCACATCGATATCCGCGACCTGAAAGACTACTGGATACCCGGTGGTGAGCAGATCCAGCAGCGGTCCCCAACAACCGGTGATGATAACCCCTACTTCATTGCCTACGGTATCACCAATGGCTTCACCCGTGACCGAGCTTATGGTAACCTGAAGCTGGACTGGCAGATCACGCCTGAGCTTTCTGCCTTTGCCCGGGCCTCGCACGATGTATTCTTTGAAAACCGCGAAACTAAAATACCCTGGAGCTACACCCGCGAACGTAAAGGAGCCTATCACCTGCAGGACCTCTCTCGTCAGGAAACTAATACTGACTTCCTGCTCACTTACCGCAAAAAAGTAAGCGACTTTGACTTGAGTGTATCCGGAGGTGGTAACTACATGATCCAGTCATACCGGGACTCCTACATCGGTAGCGCCGGGGGGGCCGGTTTGGTAGTACCGGGTCTTTATAACGTAGCCAATATCAACCGGGGTACGGGGGGAAGCGGTCTGCTGGTTAATAACTACCGCTACCAGAAGGCCATCTACAGCCTGTACGGTATGGCCTCAATTGGATTCAAGGATCAGCTTTACCTGGACCTAACCGCCCGCAACGACTGGTCAAGTACACTACCGGCCGAAAACCGTTCGTACTTTTACCCATCAGCATCACTGAGCTGGCTGGCTAATTATACATTTAACCTACCCCAGTCGGTATCGCTGCTGAAGTTTCGTGCCGGTTGGGCACAGGTGGGTACCGATACGGACCCATACCGCCTGGAACCTACCCTTATTACCCAGACCTACGGAAGCCTGATTACCCTTGGTGTACCGGGTACTCTGCTTAACTCCCAGCTCAAGCCTGAGATTGCAACCTCAACCGAAGTAGGTATAGACATCGGACTTTTTGAAAACCGTCTGCGTTTTGAAGGTACCTACTACTACGTCGAAAACAGCAATCAGATCCTGAGCATCACGTCTCCTTCATCTTCCGGCTATACCAGTAAGTTGATCAATGCCGGTCTGCTGGCCAGCCGGGGTATCGAACTGAGCCTGGGAGGCAGCCCGATCAGGGACAAGAACGGCTGGAACTGGGATGTAAACCTGAACCTTACCCGCAACCGTACCACCGTAAAGGAACTGGCACCGGGCGTAGATTACATTCAATTGTGGGATGACAACGGAGGAGGCGCCTTTACCAAAGTGGGCGAAGAGATTGGTAATATTTACAGCCGCGGCTACGCCTATGTCGATGATCCTAACTCTCCCTACTACCGCTGGCCTATCCTCAATCGTAATGGGGAGTGGATAGCTGTCAACACGCGCGAAGCCCGCGAAAAGGTAGGTAACTTCAACCCGAAATTTATCATGGGTATGCAGACTACGCTGTCGTACAAGCGGTTTACACTGGCAGCCAGCCTGGACTGGCGGATGGGTGGTAACTTCCAGAGCTATACCTACCGCTACGGCGAATCGGACTGGCGTTCACAACGTCAGATCGACAACCTGATCCAGGGAGGTCTCTATTCGGAGGATGAGCTGGCTGCACTGCTCAAGTCTGATCCAGAGAAATACATCATTCCTCAAAACGGTAACTTCCCCCGCGTGGGTGGCTATACCGCCGCAACGGGTGGTATGGGACCTGATGGCGATGGCGCCTTCGTACCTGGTGTAATACAGAATGCCGATGGTACCTTCACCGAACATTTGGGTGGCCCCGGGACAAACATTTACCCCATCACAGATACCTATCCGTGGAGCTTTAACAAGCAGATTACTTTTGATGCTTCTTTCGTTAAGCTTCGTGAGGTTTCTTTTGGCTATAACCTGCCTACAATTGCCGGTATCCGTAATGCCAATATTTCCGTATTTAGCCGGAATATCCTGCTTTGGACTGCCGCCAAAATCGGAATCGATCCGGAGCGAGCTTTCCAGAACGACGGAGCCCGATTCAGACAAGGTATTGAGTTGCAGAACGTGACCCCATGGACTATTCCATTTGGTTTCAAACTGAGCTTTAACCTGTAGTGACCAACATCTAAATCAATAGCGATGAATATGTTAAAAATATTGACCAAAACTGCCTTCATTCTGTCCATCGTGGTCTTCACTTCTTGTGAGGAGCACCTGACACAGCTTAATGAAAACCCCAACGGGGTAGACCCCGCCTCGGCAAACCCGAATATGATCATGCCTACGGTCATGTCAAATGCAGCCTTCAGTTACCTCAATCTTGGCTATGGCGATATAGCCGGGGTAGTACAGCATACGCAGCACGATGGCTGGTTTGATGGATACAACCACTACAACTGGGGACCACAGGACTGGAATGGCTGGTATGATATGCTCCGCAACAACGACTTAATGTACAAGCGGGCAGTCGAACTGGACTACAAGTTCCACCAGGGGGTAGCCCTTACCATGCGGTCTTTTATCTTTGGAAATATTACGGACCTGTGGGGTGATGCTCCCTATACCAACGCCGTAAAAGGGAATGAGTCCAATGACCTTCTTACTCCGGCCTTTGACAGCCAGGAAGTAATTTATACGGGCATCATCGAAGACCTCAAGAAGGCTTCGGAATTGTTCGCTTCTGGCGATAAAACCGGAGTACTTAATGAATATGACATCTACTACAGTGGAAATGCGGCAAACTGGCAAAAGTTTGTCAACACGTTACTGCTGCGGTACTACATGCGTGTTTCAGAAAAAATGCCGGCAGTTGCCAAAGCAGGAATTGAGAGCATCCATAACTCCGGTATTTATATTAAAGAGCCGGCCAATGATGCCACCACCAGCTTTATCGGTGCTACCGCGGGTAATTCATGGCCTACTGCCGTGGCGTTTGACTCTGATCAGGGCTCTAACTTCCGCAGAAAGAAACCAGCGCAGACCCTGATCGACAAGCTACAGCAGCTCAAAGATCCCCGCTTACAGGTGTGGGTAGCTCCGGTACACGTACAGTGGGTGGCTGATCCGACCCTTACTACCGCGGTGGATGAATTTATCCGGAAAGATGGTGTGATTCAGCAGGGCGTACGGGCACTTACTGATGTACAGTACCAGGAAGAGAAGAAGAAGGGGCACACGTTTACCCGTCGTTACAACCCTACCCTGTACACTGGTACCCTCAATACGGATGCTTACGTAGGAGTACCGGCCGGCTTACGTCAGCCCGACTACCACAACAACAACCCAACACCGGGCCAGACCGTACAGAACCAGCACGTATCTCAACTGGCAGACATCTACCGTCAGAACAGCGGCAACCTGCTGAAAGCCCGTTTGGCATCGGCCGCTGAGTCCCACTTTATCCTTGCCGAAGCAGCGCTCAAAGGCTGGTCGGTGGGAAGTGCCGAAATGCACTACAACAATGGGGTTAAAGCGTCGCTGGAAACCTGGGGAGTGGGCAACCAGTACGACACGTACATTCAGCAGGCAGGGGTGAAGTTTAATAATACCCTGGCTCAGATCATTGAGCAGAAATGGCTCGCCAGCTGGACCGCCGCCACCGAAGCCTGGTTTGATTTCAGAAGAACCGGCTTCCCGGCTCTGAAAGCCGGCCCGGCCTCCGCCGAACCCGTACTGCCCTTACGTTTTAACTACGGCGACAACGAAACCAACTACAATGCATCCAACGCCGACCAGGCTATCAACCGTCTTGAAGTAACACCTCACTCCGGCCTGAGAGGAAAGAATAGCCAGTGGTCCAAACCCTGGATCGTCCAGGGAACCGGAAAGCCCTGGTAAGCGTGTATAATTGAGTTATTTTAATACTTCCAGAGGCGGAATAGTGGATTCCGCCTCTTTTTGTTACAACTTTACCCTTTTCACTTCATGCGTATCTGTTCTACAACTAGTATTTCAATTTTTGTTCTGGCACTTAGTATCTGTTCCGGTACCTCATGGGCCCAGACAGCCGCCACTCCCCGGGATCTGACCAGGGCGGCGGAGATGAATCTAGATGTCAAACTGATGTTCCCCTCCCCTGTTCCCGATCGCATTATCCTCAATCTGACCGCTGAACCCGAAACGTCGGTGGCGGTAAACTGGCGGACGGATACGACCGTACAGCAGGGAGTAATAGAAGTAGCTCGATCAACCGACGGAACGCAATTCACCAAACAACTCCGTCAGATCAACGCTACTACTCAATACCTGCGGACCAGGCACGAGCAGGAGCCTGCCGTAAGCGCCAACTACCATTCAGCCGTGATCAACGGCCTCACACCGGGTAGCGTTTATGTGTATCGGGTAGGGTTTGGGAAGGGATGGAGCGAGTGGTTTCAGTTCAAAATGCCGGAGAGTACCAAAGGCCGGGCCCTATCGTTCCTGTACTTTGGCGACGCCCAGAATGATGTCAAATCGCACTGGTCGAGAGTGATCCGGGAGGCCTACAAGAAAATGCCCGAGGTGAGCTTTATGCTGCACGCCGGTGACCTCATCAACCGTCACGATCATGACATTGAGTGGGGGGAGTGGTTTCAAGCCGGTTCATTCATTCACGCCTCCGTTCCCAGCGTCATGACGCCCGGCAATCATGAGTACCGGAACGTAAAGCTTTCGCCGCACTGGCGCCCCCAGTACAACTTACCACAGAATGGTCCAAAAGGATTGGAAGAAACCTGCTACCAGGTCAACTACCATGATCTGAAAGTCATATCCCTGGATGCCGAGCAGATTGATGAGTCACCCTACTACGCCCAAAAGCAGGCACAATGGCTGGATTCCATTCTAACCAACGATCCTCGCCGCTGGACGGTCCTGACCATCCACTACCCCTTCTACTCCACCAAGCCCAATCGGGAAAATGTGGAACTCCGCAACCGATTCAAACCTATCCTGGACAAACATAAAGTAGATATAGTACTGCAGGGCCATGACCATGCGTACGGGCGGGGCATGGTGAGTAACACCCCCAGCGGGCAAAACCGCCGGGCCCAGCTATCGGGTACTATGTACGTAGTATCGGTAGCGGGACCCAAGATGTACGATCTTTCGGATGATCCCTGGATGTTCAGAAAGGCTGGCAACAGCCAGATGTTCCAGATCATAACCATTCAGGACAACCAGCTCCTTTATAATGCCTATACGGCTACCGGGGAACTGTATGATTCGTTCATACTGGAAAAGAAGCAGGGGAAAGCCAATACCCTGGTTGATAAAACACCTAATACGCCCGAAAAGCGGTAATTCAATACTTCTCTATTTCCGGGCCTGCAATTGATTAAATCGCTTCTGGGCGTGGGGCAACTCGTCGTGGGTACTGATAGCAATGAACGATAGCAGGGCTATCAGTACTACTACTCCCACCAGTCCGGCACTCCACTCTCTGACGGCTACTCCCCTTTCGGTGAATCCAGATTTGACTTTTCCAATCAGAAGCGCTATCACTAGTAAATTGACAAGGTACAGGTACTGCTCGATACGGTAGGTACTGAGGAAAGCTCCGGTGATCAGCAGGCTGTACACGATGTACAAGGCGAAGTGACCAAGGAAAAAAGTCAGAATGTCGGTATAGGTGTAGGTAGCCGATGTACCCTTCTGGGAGTAGTACCTGTATACCCACACCCCCGTCAGTACCAGAACTAACAGAAGCGCTACCCACTGTACTTCCTTCACCATACCTGGTTCAGCTCCAATGCTATCAAAGGTTTTAGAAAGTCCTTCCGTCTCAAAAGACTGATCCCACACGATATAAGGAATCAGCAGAACCAGGAACAGCAACGGGAACAAGGTACTGTTTCTGCTCTGTTTTTCTTTCACCTCTCCCCACCGGGAAGTAAAGGTACCGTAGGCCATACCGGCCCCACCAAAAAAGCCCAGGGAGTACTCCATCACATTCCAGAAGTTGAATGAGACTCCCGACACGTGGCCCAGTACCTGCAGGAAATTACCCAACGCAAATCCAAAGCCTCCTCCCAGTCCTGCGAAAACCGCAACCCGTAAGGGAGCGTAGTACCCACTTCGAACCAGGTACCAGGTCAGAGCCGAGGCCATACCGAGAGAGGCTGCCCAAAGCTCCGACCGGGGAGGCGTCATCAGCCACCCAAACTGCTCAATCAAGAAGAAGTAGAAAAGGATAGCACCTACCGTCATTTCAACAATGAGTTGGGGCCAGTTTACCTTCTCTCCCTGTGTACCATCTGCTAAGGCCAGCCCAAACAAACCTCCACCCATAAAGCCGTACAACCCACCAATGACAAAGAGCATGAATAATCCGTAATATACATTGACGAACTCCACATCCCGCCCATAACCGACCACAGCCCCATAGCTCATGATCCCTCCTATCCCCCACCCAAGTGCCCCGGCCAGTGTTGCCTTAAATGCCCGGTTGTACCAGTCACCGCGCTTAGCAATCAGGAGGATACTCAATGAACCAATAGCTCCAGCCCAGGCAGCGCCCTGCTCATGACCAAACTGCCCACGTATAGCCCAGGCCGTGCCTAATGAGATACCGACTACAACCAAACCGGCTATGAGTGCATTGCTTTTCATACAGAAAGCCTAGTTGATGTGAATAGAAAAGGGTAAAAAAAAATCTGAGGTAGCTTTAGCTATACTACTGAAACTCTATAATTTAGGGCTATTAAGTCCGAAATATTATTGGTATCAGGTAGTCTAAAATGTATACGGACAAGTACTAAATAAAGGAGTAGTACCTTTGTTCTGCTCAGTACTCAGGATGATCTATCTTAAAGATATATGAACCAGCATACAGACCTGGCTATCCATGGAGGGGCCAAAACCGTCACCCGTACTTTTCCCTGGCCTATCTTTGACGAGTCAGAGGTACAGGCGGTCATGCAAATCGTTCAAAGCGGCGCCTGGGGCAATCCTGACTGCAAGGGGGAGGTAGAGGCCTTCGAGAAGGAGTTTGCGGCGTACTGCGGCACCCGATACGCCGTGAGCTGTGTCAATGGATCGGTATCCCTCCGGCTGGCGCTGATTGCCTGTGGCGTCAAGCCCGGTGATGAAGTCATAGTACCACCCTATACGTTTATAGCCACGGCCTCCACGGTGATCGAGGCCAACTGTGTACCTGTATTTGTAGATATTGATCCTGACACCTATAACATCAGCCCCGAAGCCATCAAAGCGGCCATCACGGAACGTACACGGGTCATTATACCCGTACACTTTGGGGGACAGGCTTGTGACATGGACCGGATCATGGACATAGCCCGTCGCCACAGTCTGCGTGTCATTGAAGATGCGGCCCATGCCCACGGGGCTGAGTACAAAGGCAGAAAGTTGGGCTCTATTGGAGATATAGGTAGTTTTAGCTTCCAGTCTTCCAAAAACCTCACCAGTGGGGAAGGCGGTATAGTAGTCACCAACGATGAGCAGCTCTACCAGATGATGGCCTCACTTCGCAATGTCGGTCGTATGGAAGGCGGCCAGTGGTACGACCACTACAATCCGGGCTGCAACTACCGGATCACGCCGATCCAGGCGGTGCTGCTATCCCACCAGCTCAAGCGCCTGGAAGAGCAGACCCGCACCCGGAATAGCAACGGACTCTATCTCAACAAATTGCTGAGTACCATCGACGGCGTTACACCTTTGCCAAGAGGATTTGGAGATTCTCTTCACTCCTACCACCTCTATATATTCAAGTACGATAAGACCCAATTCGGTGGAGTACCCAAAGATGAGTTTGTAGCGATGCTGGCGGCAGAGGGAGTACCCTGTTTCAAGGGGTACCCGCATCCCCTCTACAGGCAACCGCTTTTCCAGCAAAAAAACTTCATGTGTTATGCCATCCCTGATGAAGTTGACTACTCGAGTGTATTTTGTCCCGTAGCGGAGCAGGCCTGTAGTGAGGAAGCCGTATGGATACTCCAGCACGCCATGCTGGGTACCCGCGAGGATATGGAAAGTTTTGCACGCGCCATCTTCAAAATCCAAGAGGCTGTTCGTCGGGTACCTACTCCGGCAGCTCTTTAACCTAGACCCTAGCCCTTTCAAGATCCCAATGCGATTTACCACTAGTACCCATTCCTTACCTCTGGTTATATTATTACTCAGTCTATTTATTTCCGGATGCAGTACAGGTGTACACGTAGAAGAACAGAACCTCACCGACAACTGGACAATCATTTCATCAAGAGAGGTACCGGCTGATGTACAGACCTTATCATCAGAATCCTACCCAACCGACAACTGGATAAAGGCTTCCGTGCCTACCACCGTGCTGGGTGCCCTAGTCGATGCCGGAGTATATAAAGATCCGTTCTTTGGCAAAAACCTGGAAACGATATCTCGCAAACCCTTCGAAGATCCCTGGTGGTTCCGGACCCGCTTTGAGGTAGCTGACTTTGAGGCGGAAAAAGAGCAGCTCCGCCTGTTGGTAGACGGCATCAACTATCGGGCTGACTTCTGGCTCAATGGGAAGCAAATTGCCGCGCAGGATACCCTATTTGGCGCTTTCCGCCAGTTCGAGCTGGATATCACCGAAGCGGCCAGGGCCGGTACCAATGTACTCATGGTCAAGGTACACCCGCCCAAGGTGCGCGACTTCTACATGGGGTTTGTCGATTGGGCACCTACCCCACCCGATCACTACATGGGTATCTACCGCGAGATCCGTCTGAAACGCACCGGTAAAGTGTCTATAGACGCGCCCTTTGTACATCCCGATCTGGACCCAAAGAACCTCGCGGAGGCAACGCTGAAAGTAAGTACTGAACTCACCAACCACAGCAGTTCCCCTCGGACAGTAGTAGTAACCGGTACCATCGAGGATATAAAGCTGGAAAAAGAGGTAAGCCTGGCTCCTCATCAGAAGCAAATAGTCACTTTTACACCGGAAGAATTTGATCAGCTCCGCATCCGGAATCCACGCCTGTGGTGGCCCAATGGCTTAGGTAGTCCTGAGCTGTACACCCTGCAACTGGAACTGAAAGAAGAGGGTACATTATTCGACCAGCAGCAGGTCCGGTTTGGTATCCGAAAGGTCGAGACCTATCTCAACGACAAGGGCGTACGGGGCTATAAGGTCAACGGCCGGGAGATACTAATCAAGAGTGGGGGCTGGGTGGATGACCTGTTCCTGCGCTATATGCCAGAGAAGGACGCGGCTCAGATTCGCTACGTCAAAGAAATGAATCTCAACTCCCTTCGTTTTGAAGGCTTCTGGGGCAATAACCACCACATCTACGACCTCTGCGACGAAAACGGGATCCTGCTCATGGTGGGCTGGAGCTGTCAGTGGGAATGGCCGGACTACCTGGGTCTGGAACTGAACATGAAAGCCGGGGACGAAAACCTGCCTATCAACGAAGGCGTAGACCGGTATGCCGTTAAGCTCACACCGGACGAAGAGGTCTTACTCTCTGACTATTTTCGGGATCAGGTCAAGTGGCTACGCAACCATCCAAGCATATTTACCTGGGCCGGTGGCAGTGACGCCATGCCCAAAACCGGACTCGAAAAAAGGTACCTGCAAACGCTGGCCCAGTACGACCCTACCCGCCCCTTCCTGCTATCAGCGGGAGCTTTTGAAAGTGAACTGACCGGCTCTTCGGGAATGAAGATGAACGGTCCCTACGAATACGTCCCACCAGTGTACTGGTACGAAGACAAAAAGCTGGGCGGTGCCTTTGGCTTCAATTCCGAAACAGGTCCCGGACCGCAGGTACCACCGGCAGCGAGTATCCGTCGGATGATCCCCGACGCTGATCTGTGGCCAGCAGATAATCCTATGTGGAATTTTCACTCGGGCCGCAAAGACTTCAACACCCTGGGCGTGTACCTGACTGCACTTAACAACAAGTATGGCAAGCCCAAAGACCTGGAAGAACTTGCCCTGAAAGCACAGGTGATGAACTACGAAGCCATTTGCCCCATGTTCGAAGCCTTTGTTATCAATCGTCCTACGGCTACCGGTGTCGTACAATGGATGCTCAATTCGCCCTGGCCAGAGTTTTACTGGCAGCTCTACGACTACTACCTCATGCCTACCGGGGCCTACTACGGCACTAAGAAGGCAGGACAGCCCCTGAACCTCATCTACGATTACCATCAACATACCGTACACCTGAGCAACGATACACGCCAACCTATCAAAGACTATAGAGCGGAGTTACAACTACTGGATCAGCTGTCGAAGGTCGTATATAGCAAAGATACCCTGATAAGTGTAGCCGAGAATAAGGTCATAAATCTGGCTAAGCTTATACCTCTAAAAGGAGATGGACAGGTATACTTCCTGGACCTGAAGCTTAAAGACGCATCCAACAAAGTAGTAGCCGATAACTTCTACTGGCTGGCCTCCCGCCCCGACCAACTGGACTGGACTAAATACTTCTGGTACTATACGCCTCAGAAACAATACGCCGACTTCACGGCACTAGATAAGCTACCACGAGTACCTGTGCAAGCATCTAAAAAAGTGACCAAAGGGGATGATGAATGGGAAGTAACAGTTACTCTTAAAAACCCAACGGATAAAGTAGCCTTCTTCCTGGAACTGGAACTGGCTCAGGGTGTTGATGGCCCGGCGGTACTACCTGTATACTGGTCGGATAATTACGTGTCATTGCTACCCGGTGAAAGCAAAGCCCTGACTGTACGGTGTAGCGGTAAGAATATAGGACAAAATGACCCTTATGTACGTGTGAAGGGATATAACCTTCAAAAGCCGATTACACTCTAAGGATGAGCTGGTACCAAGAACAGCTTTTACCCGTAAAGTAGGCAGTGTAGAGTATGTCTACTAAACAGATCAAATTTTTCAGATCATGTCGTATATACTCAGACGACATCCAGGCTATTCAAAAACATTTAAACTTTTTACTTTATTCTTAAACAAACGATCATAGACGTAGTTTCGACTAGTGATGTAGTATAACCCTTAGTATATACGTTATCTCTTTCCGGAGCATTAGTAGTACCATCGGTTACATATTTTCACTTTTTTCCATAATTTTGACTACCAGTTATAACTTAGAGTTAGTCACCTAATACATGCAACCCAATTGCCATCTCCTGCTTCAGAATATCAAGGAAGCGATTATAATGCTGGATAAAGATGGATACATTCAGTATTCCAATCCAGCAACCACTACCATTACGGGCTATACGGCCAATGAGTTACTCAATAATCATCTTAGCCTGATATACAGCAACAAGGAAGATAGCCTTAGAGCTGATTATGAGCTTCGTCAGGCTTTTAAAAATGGAAAATTTCTGGTAGAGGGTTGGAAGCTCAGTAAAAACGGCGACAAATTCTGGTGTGAAATATCCCTGACTCCCCTCTATAACGAACAGGAGGAGCATGTAGGATACTCCTGCATCCTGCACGATACCAACGACCGTAAAAAGCATGAAATAGAGCTACGCCAGTCAGAAGAACGCTACCGCCTGATGGTAGAAGGAGTACGTGACTACGCTATCTTTATGCTGAACCCCACCGGACATATCATTACCTGGAACGAAGGTGCCCGGCGTACCAAGGGGTACAGCTCCTATGAGATCATTGGCAAACACTTCTCTACATTCTATACCGCGGAGGATCTGGAAGATGGAAAGCCAGAACGCGAACTTAAAATAGCCATTGCGACCGGTAAGTACGAAGAAGAAGGCTGGCGGGTCAAGAAGAATGGCTCTGTATTCTGGGCCAATGTCGTGATTACATCCCTATTTAACGAACAGAACCAACTGATTGGCTTCTCGAAGGTAACACGTGATCTGACCGACCGAAAAGAAAACGAAGAATCATTACGCCAGTCAGAGGAGCGGTATCGTTCGCTGGTTGAACAGGTAACCGACTACGGGATATTTATGCTGGATGAAAAGGGCCGGATCATTAGCTGGAATGAAGGCGCCCGGAGAATGAAAGGGTATAACCCCGACGAAATCCTCGGCAAATACTTCTCCATCTTCTATCCGGAAGAAGATATCATGAATGGAAAACCATCGCACGAGCTAAGAGTAGCCCGGGAGGTAGGTAAATACGAAGAAGAAGGCTGGCGTCTGCGGAAAGACGGTACTATGTTCTGGGCCAGTGTAGTCATAACGGCCGTATACAATCATACCAACACCCTCATTGGCTACTCTAAGGTTACCCGCGACCTGACGGAGCGTAAGGCCTCCGAACGAGCCCTTCGCGATAGCTATGAGCGCTATCGCCAGCTAAGTGAAGAACTTAAGGCCACCAACGACGAGCTAATGCTTGCCAATCAGGAGATGGAACAGTTTACCTCCATCGTATCCCATGACCTGCAGGAACCCGTAAGAACAATCAAAAGCTTTCTGCAGTTGATAGACATGAAGCTGAACCAGGGGCAGTACGAAGACTTGAAAACCTATATCAGCAAATCGATCAACGCTTCTAACCGGATGAAAGAGCTGATCCAGAATCTGCTGAGTTACACCCAGGTAAGCAAGAAAGAGATTGCTGAGGACGAAATAAGAGTGGAAGAGCTTTTCAATATAGCCTTGCAGAATGTAAAAACTACGGTCGAAACTACTAACGCTGAGATTATCATCGAAAGTGACGTGGATACCATACACGGAGATAGCATACAACTGGTGCAACTGATCCAAAACCTGCTGAGCAATGCGCTGAAATTTACCGATGTTGATAGTCCCCGGATCATGATCAAGTGTAATAAGGAAGACGGACAGGTAAAATTTGCCATCACTGATAACGGTATAGGTATTGCAGAGGAGGATCTCGGTAAAATATTTGAGATATTCAGAAGGTTAAATACGAAGAAAGAGTATCCTGGTACAGGAATAGGGCTGGCTATCTGTAAAAAAATAGTAGATCGCCACCGGGGAAGAATCTGGCCGGTATCCGAAAAGGGTAAAGGCACTACCTTCTATTTTACGATCAATGAAGAAAAGGTAGAGAAACTACCATTGCTACAATAGAATGAGAAAGTTTAAAATCATAGTAGTGGAGAATGATGAGGATGAGCAGTTCTTTATGAAACAGGGCTTTGATTCATCAGGCTTATTCGAAATCATAACCATGGTTCGTAACGGGGATGTGTTGCTTGAGTGGTTAACAGATAACACAGCTACGCTACCGGACATAATTCTATCAGATCTGAATATGCCGGGTAAAAATGGCTATGATATTATTTTGGGTATCAAAGGCAATCCTACCTATAACCATATACCTGTAATTATTACCTCTACCTCCTCTACCAAGACAATCGTGGACAAATGTCTGAACATGGGTGCTGCCGACTACGTGGTAAAGCCCGAGACGTTTATCGAGTACGTTCCGTACGTAGAGAATCTACACCGGCTGATCGAGGATAAGCAACTGGTCAGGAATGCTGGAGGCCTGCCTTCCTAAGGCGGAAGCTATATAGTGAGCATCAAAAAAGAGCCTTTACAAGTAAAGGCTCTTTTTTGATGCGGCTGTACTTTATAACTCCCTGATCCGGATGTTTCTAAATGAGGCTTCATCGCCATGGTCCTGAAGCAGAATATGCCCCTCCCCCATTCCGTAGCCTTCTATATCTTTAAACTTACTGGCAGCCTTAGCATCCAGGAATGCTCTACTGCCTCGTTCGTACTCAACTACTCTGGTCCCATTGAGCCAGTGCTCCACATGATTGCCCTTCACTACGATACGACCGGTATTCCACTGCCCGATAGGCTTCAGCTTACGAGCCGAAGGCGCCATCAGCTCGTATAAGCTGGCGGTTCGGCGCTTATCATCCTTATCTTTGGCAATATCTTTATTTCCGGTATCATCGATCAACTGATACTCGGGCCCCAGCCACGATCCATCCGGGTACTTTCTGACCGCGTACTTCAGGCCAGTATTAGCTCCCGGAGCCAGCTTGAATTCAAACTGTAAGTCAAAGCTATCGTATGTCTTTCGGGTAATAATATCTCCAGCCTTATGGGTCTTATCTCCTCCCTTATTCACGGTCAGTGATTTATATGCTACGAGCCATCCTCGCTCCGGAAACTGGTCCGACTTGCTACTGGTCCACTGGCTGGTAGTAGTACCATTAAAAAGCCATGTCCAATCAGACTGTGGTACGTAGGCTGGTGGAAGATCCGGAGAAAAAAGGGCTGTACCCAGTAGTAAAAGAGAGGTGATCTGGAATATCATCGGGTTTTAGATTATGTAGTTACTTAATCAATTATGCATATTACGAACGTCCTGCCAGGTAGCGGTTGCGGTACTCGATGGGGTTACATCCCTTCACCTGCCTGAACTGCCGGGCTATGTTTTTGCTGTCATTTAGCCCCATGTCCAGGGCTATCTCAAATACGGTCATATCGGTTTCCAGCAGCTTCTGCGTAAACTTTTCTATCCTGAGGTTATAGATGTACTTATAAATCGGGTACCCCGTAATATCCTGAAAACGCTTTTCCAGCGATCGCCGTGATAAAGGTACCTGCTTTACTACATCTTCCACACTTAGGTTTCGCTCAATATTCTGGTGGATGTACTTGAGCGAAGAGGCAATGTGATGATCATGGGTCGCATAGATATCCGTAGACTGCCGGGTTATGATCTGCGTGGGCTTCACTATTATATCCTGATACTCGGATAAGCCGTTACGGATCATGTAGTCGAGCAGTCTGGCGGCATCGTAGCCCCCCTTTTCGGCATCCAGTGCTATACTCGACAGCGGCGGGTCAGACAGTTCGCACAACATGACGTCATTGTCTACCCCCAGTACGGCTACCTCTTCGGGTATACGTATGCCCGAGAGCCGGCAGGCTTCGGTAATATGCTGCCCCTGGTTGTCGTCACAGGCCCACAGAGCTATGGGCTTGGGCAGCGATTTGAGCCACTGACTGAGCGAACTGGGCTTATAGTACCATAGCTCACCAGAGCTGTCCATGGTATTCTCAAAAGAATGTACTCTATAGCCGGCGCGTTTTATTCGTGTCTCATAGCCTTCGGCGCGTTCCCTGGACCATACAATATCTCCAAATCCATAAAAGGCAAAATGGGTAAAGCCTTTCTTTAGGAAGTACTCTGCGGCCATTACACCGGTTTCGTGGTAGGCACCCGTTATATTTGGTATCTCAGAAAAACGCTCCTTGAAGTCCTGCGCGATCACGGGTATACCCGCCTGTACGATCTTCTGAATATCCTTATCATTATAGAGCTGACCGATTATACCATCTGCTTCCCACTCGAGCGCCCACTGGAGTATGCCCTCCAGTCCGATGGTCTCGCGGTGAAAAAGCGGCATCCGGCAGAATATCCAGGGTCCATACTCACTGGAGTACTTGCTGATCCCTTTGAGCAGGTCCTTGCTATACTCCTCCGCAAAATCAATAAGCAGTATAATCTTATACATGTAGTACTACGTATCAGCTGTACTATAAGCCCTACAAACAGGTTTTTCTACTTGAACAAATCCTTAAAGCTTCTCACGGTAGCGTTGTTGATCAAAGGCTTAGCCCAGAATCCAATACTAAGTATATACCCAAGGGTGAAGAGGTTAAAGAGCATAGCCATCCGGAGTCCGACAACTTCTCCCAGTCCCCCGATAATTAGCGGGACTACTGCCCCTCCGGCTATACCACTGCAGAGTATACCTGAAAACGTACCGTGGTGATTGGGTACCGAATTGAGCGCCAGCGAAACTATAATGGACCACATCACCGAAGCAAAGAATCCCGTGATCGGAAAAGCAAAAATGGCGGTCTCCCTTGATCCGAACAGCGCCACCAGTAACGCCACGACCGCTCCCACCGTAAATGCCATAAGTACCCGACGGCTGTCAAAAAATTTGAGCAGTACCAGCCCCAGTACACAACCAATCGTCAGCAGGCCCCAGAAGTAGGACATCACACTGGCTCCCGTAGTAGCCGGATCCACCTCGTGGTAGGTTTGCAAAAACTTGGAGGCCCAGTTGGCAATACCCTGCTCCGTACCCACGTATGAAAAGATCCCCAGGAAAAAAAGTAGTACCATCCGGTTAGACAGCAACTCCCGGAAGGTTTCACCCGTACCCATACGTTCATCATCACGCAGCTCAACGGCCGGAAATCGTACCACAGCAATGACCAGTACCATCAGTAAAGCAATCAGAGCAAACACCCAGTAGAGCGATACCCACTTCATTTCGGCCGGCACCACACTATTGAACAGACTCATAATCGGAGAGCTTTCGCCTGAATGTACATTACGTACCAGGTAGCTGTACAGCAGGGGGCTCAGGAAGGAGGCTCCTCCAAAGAAAAGCTGCGCCAGTACGGAGTTAAAAGCAAAGTTTTCCTCTCCCCCCGCTACCCGTAGCAGAGGATTAATAACCACCTGCAGCATGGCCATACCTATACCAATCAGAAACAGGGATGTCAGGGCGATAGGGAAGCTGGGTACCAGGGCAAAGAGTAAGGCACCGGCAAAGGCAATCACAAAAGCCCAGAATAAGACTTTTTTCTCCCGGTACTTCTCGGTCATAATACCCGATGGAATGGACATGACCCCATAAGAAACAAAAAAGGCAAAGGGTAAAAAACCGGCGAGACCAATACTGAGGTCAAAGCTATCAACTATGTCAGGGATAATGGGGCCGAGGATGTTGCTCAGGAAGGAGATGACAAAGAATATGATAAAGATTAAGAATACCAGCAGGGAATTTCTTTTCATACAATTGGTAAATAACTTTTAGCAGGGTTAGGATGATAAGTTATAGCAGTACCCAAGTAAAGTACTCTCTGAAATATACGAGAAAAAGCAAAAGGCTAAACGGAACAGGCTCCTTTTATACGTGATTAGCCGTATGAGTTTGATTCAGCGCCTGGTGTACCAGCGCTGCTGCCCCGAGTAGGGCGATACAATCATCCTGGGAGCGCAGAATCTTCAATCGCTTTACGGACTGAGGAAATGCAAAGTCGTCGAGACTATGATGCATCGCCTCCTTAAAGTAGTCGTAGCCTTTAGCGATAGAACCACCCAGTATGACTACCTCCGGATCATACGCATAGATGACGGCTTTGATGGCGAAACCCAGATGTACCCCAAACTCCTCCCAGATCTTCAGGGCTCGGGTACTTCCCTTACGGGCGGCCTTATGCGTTTCGTAGGCAGTCAGGCCGTGCTTCTTTTCAAAAAAGTTGCTGCATACGTAGTACTCCAGGTTCTGATCCAGGTAAGGCAGCATACCTATCTCCCCTGCCCCACAGTTGTGCCCCATATATAGGCGGTTGTTGGTGATGAGTCCTGATCCCAACCCCGTACCTATGGTTATTCCGACTACGGAGCTGTACTCCTTAGCCAGTCCGAACCGATGTTCGCCCAGGGTAAAGCAGTTAACGTCGTTGTTAATGAACACGGGTAGTCCAAACTCTTCTTCCAGTATTTTTCTAAGCTCTACCCGCTCCCAGGAAGGTATATTGACAACATTATAGACGATTCCGTTTTTGATATCAACTACGGAAGGTACCCCTATCCCAATTCCCTTGACCGGCAGTTTGGTATACGGCCTGATCAGATCCAGGAGTTGAGAAACAGTAGCCTGCTCCGAATCCTTGTTCTGCAGGGATACAATGGATAGCTGAGTTATAGCGCCGTCCTTCTCAATGCCAGCCCGGATGGTACTCCCTCCTAAATCTACACCAATAGTCATTGTGGATGTATGGTATTATGGCGCCCGATGCTGACTTTATAACACTTAGCCAAACGAGCCATTTGTACAAATACAATAATTAAACAGTCGATACCATTACACTTTCACTCCCTAAATCACAGAAATTCAATGCGTTTTCTAAATGAACAGGCAACTGTAAGTCAATCATGAAAATTACATTTTCCATATAGGACATTTTGGCCCTTATGCCTGATGTACGTATTTCTTTCAGGATTGTAATCTAGGATGCCCATGATGAATCGGCTAAGAGGTATACCTCAAAGCGCAGGATAAGTACTATTGACCAGTTAGAATTAATTCAGTACAGGCTGAATGAAGCATCAAATAAATAAGGTTCAACTAGCAGACCAGTAGCCACTGCTAGTAATGAAATGGCTGAAAAGTAAGTAAAAGATTCACAAGTAGTAGCACAAAGAGCTTTGTAGCCAGATGCGCAAGTCATGAACGTATAAGATTACACCATTACCTCCTGGTCAGTACTTCCCGGGGCTTTACAAGCGTGGTACGGCTGGATCTGCCGGAGGCGTCGAAACTTTTGAGCTTTACGGTACCTGATACACGTACCGGCTTAGAGTATAGGGTAGATTCCAGATTGGGTTCGGAGCCATCGGTGGTGTACCGTATAGCCAGTCCAGGTAAGGCTACGTTGGCGCTTAGAGTACCTTCTTCAATGACAGCCCCTGGGAGTGGCAAACGGTAGTTGTACCCGCCGTTTAGTATAGCTAGCCGCGGCAGCTCTTTTTGTGCCAGTGTATTGGCAAATCTATTCCATCCTGTCTGTATTTCCTCTTCACGTTTTTTGGGGTCGTTGTTGCTCTCCCATTCTCTTTCCGGTGACCAGGCGCTTTCGGCAAACCCCAGGAGTTTGGGCAGCAGGTAGTACTCCATCATGTCACGCCCTTTGATGGTTTCGCCCCAAAGTTGTGCTTCAAGTCCCAGTATGTTTTTGCGTGCTTCGGGTTTGAGAACCTCCCAACCCGCAGGTACCTTGCCCGTATCCAGAGTTTTACCCATAGAGGTAGTATAGGTAGTTTTGTACATCTCGTAGGGGGCAAAGGTCCAGGCTTTACGCGTATCAACAAATCCGGCCCAATACAACCCCGGCTCCTTAGGATCATTGGAATACGCCAGATCGAAGTAGAAGTTGGATACGTTACATAGTACTACAGGATAACCCGCATTGGCCAGCCGGTACCCCAGGTCCGGGTAGTCGAACATGTTGTTCCAGATGTAGGGTACTACCTTTCGCCCCACAAACTCCGGATTAGGTGCCATTTTGCCGGTAGCGGTTTTGATCAGTACTGTCTCTTCCCAGGCATGTACGGTCAGGTTTCGCTTTTCGAGGCGCTTGAGTAGTTCTCTGAAAAAGTAGGTCTGCAGGTTCCTGGGATCTTTGATATCAGGCAGAGTTTCCAGCAACCGGCTGGCCATGGGTGAACGGGTCCAGGCACCTTCGGGTACCTCATCTCCCCCGGCATGGATCACATCCATCTTCAGACCCGCCTCCTGGTACATCTTCGCCATTTCATCCACTACTTTCTCATAAAAACGAAAAGTCGATTCCCGCGCCACACTCACTACGTTATCTTTATACCCCTGTGCCGACAGGTACACCGATTTATCATCCGGATCAATAAGACGGTACTCTTCGGCTTCCTTTTCTTTTCCTGCCTTCATCAGCCGCTGGTACCGGGCCTCCATGGCCTTGATAGCAGCCCGGGCGTGTCCCGGGAGGTTCAGCTCTGGTATAACCTTGATATGCCTTTCGTTGGCATATTTAAGAATTTCGATAAAATCTTTCCGGGTATAGTACCCACTTCCGTGCTTTCCGGTTTGGTATGCCACCGGTCCCGAACCGTAGGCGGGGTGCATGACCGAATCATCCATAGAGGCAGTATGCATACGCTGCGCACCTACCTCCGTCAGCTCGGGCAAGCCATCAATCTCCAGGCGCCAGCCTTCATCTTCGGTCGTGTATAACAGGAAATGGTTGATCTTGTAAAATGCCAGCAGATCCAGGATACGAAAAATGGATTCTTTAGTCTGGAAGTTGCGACTCACGTCCAGGTGCAGACTGCGAAAATCAAAACGGGGGGCATCCTCCACCAGACTAAAAGGGAGCTGAATAGATCTGGAATAAGCAAGGTAGTGCTCAGCCGGGATCATAGCCAGCAGGCTCTGTACCCCATAAAAAGCCCCCGCCGGATCACCGGCGGTGATGGCTATACCACTTTCACCAATCTGTAGACGGTAAGCCTCCTTCTCTTTGTTGTTAACACTCACATTCCCCGTTCTCAGATAAATACCCATGGGTGCCACCTGTGGAGTACTACTAGCCCGAAAACTGCGGCCGGTAAGGGCTTCCAGTTTTGTTTTCAGAAACAGAGCCTCGTTTTCAAATCTTTTCTCATAATGTATAGTCAGGCGGCCATCGAGGGGAAAAGTACGGGTCCCGGTCACGACGCGTACCGGGGTAGGTATAATCTTAAGAATGGCTTCACTATCTAATTCATTCAGCCCCAGGTTCTCCTGATAGGTCTGTTCGGGAGTAGGCAAGGGTTCCAGATCATCCCGGCTTCTACGGATCTGCTCGTCCCTGACAAATGGCTTGATCTTGTAATCATCTACCTGTACGATCTGTTGTTTTTTGCCATAATATACAAAGTACAAACCTACCGGCGCGTCCGTTTCCTTAATCACCCCTTCGGTACCCTTGTACCTGATTTCGATCGTAGCACCGGGCTCCAGTTTGAATCCCCGCTCAGGTACTAGTTTGTAGTAGTCTCCGTTGATATGCTGGATGGAAGCAGGCTGCGGATTGGAATGGGCCACAATAGGCCGGGGAGCCATGTTGAAGAAAAGCGCCCAGTTCTCATCGCCTAGTGTCAGTTTGCTGTTGTTGGTCATGACGAACATAGCCTCAAACTCATCATTCTTCTGCGTCAGATTGCTTACTAGTTCCCAAGTCACCGACACATGAGGTTCGGTTTCGGAAGCCGTTTTCCCAGACGACAAGCACCCTACCAAACCCACTATACTGAGCAGGAATAAGGCTATATATATGTTTTTTATCATCTTCAAGGGCGGTTAAGTAGCCTGTATAGTACTGAAAGCAGTAATCAAATTACTACTAATCAACAAAATTTCTAAAACTTTGATAATGGAGCGCCCCCGAAACCGTCTGATTTCGCTCGACGCCATGCGTGGCTTTACCATTGCAGCCATGATACTGGTAAATTTTCCAGGGGATGGCGACCAGGTATACCCTACGCTGAAGCACTCGGTCTGGAACGGATTAACCTTTACGGATCTGATCGCTCCCTTTTTTCTATTCATCGTGGGCGTCTCCATCGCCCTGGCATATGGCAGAAAGCAAGATGAAGGAAAACTCGGCTCGGGGGTATACCGGAAAATTAGTATTCGCTCGCTGAAGATCTTTGCCGTAGGAATGTTCCTGAACCTCCTGCCCAACTTTGAGTTTGCCGAACTACGCTGGACGGGTACTCTCCACCGGATAGCCATTGTGTTTCTGGTATGTGCCCTGCTGTTCTTACGTACCACCTGGCGGGCACAAGCCTTTATTGGAGCTCTGATCCTCATAGGCTACTGGCTGGCTATGACCCTGATTCCAACACCCGGTACGGGGCGGGTCATGCTGGAGCCGGGGGTAAACCTGGCCGCATGGGTTGACTCTCAGTACCTGCCGGGCCGGATGTGGCAGGGAACCTGGGACCCGGAGGGGATCCTGAGTACCTTTCCCGCCATCGCAACGGGTATCACGGGTATGCTGGCCGGAAGGCTCTTGTTTAGTAGTAATGACCAGGGCCGCAAGGTAAACTACCTGATGACGTCCGGACTCTTCACCGCTGCACTGGGATACTTCTGGGGGCTCCTTTTCCCGGTGAATGAAAATCTATGGACCAGTTCCTTTGTATTGGTCACATCAGGTATGGCCTCCCTCCTACTGGGCGCAATGATCTTCCTGGTTGATATGCTGGATCGAAAAGGCGGTATGGCACCGGGTATTATATTCGGGGCTAATGCCATCACGGTGTACGTTCTGGCCGATATTCTTTCCATCCCCTTTTACCAGATTCCCTTCGGAGGCTCCCCCCTGAATGATCATGTTGTGGCTGGACTTACCACGGCAGGAGTAGCTCCAAAGCTTGCTAGTATGACGTGTGCCCTCATCTTTGTGGGCATCAACTTTATCCCGGCCTACCTGCTTTACCGTAAAAAAGTCTTTATTAAACTATGATTCATTGCCTTAGCAGGAGTCACAAGTTATCAGAAGTAATATTCTGCTCTAAGAAACTACGAAATCAAATGCTGCAAATAGCCTGAATCATAATTAAGAAGGTACTACTGATTAGAGACTCCGGGTAGAAGCCTTTAGTTTTTATATATAATCCTAATCAGGAGCCTTTACTTTAACCTTGTTCAGCTATTATGTTACAATTGATGAAATTGCCTGAGGGGCTGTGGCCCGTAATGCTTACCCCTTTCACTAAATCAAATGAGGTAGATCTGGACGGGCTGGAAAGGCTAACGGAATTCTATATTGATGCCGGTTCCAATGGGTTATTCGCCAATTGCCTTTCGAGTGAGATGTACCAGATGACTGAAGAAGAGCGTCTGTTGGTAACGTCACAGGTAGTGAAGCATAGCAATGAGCGGGTGCCGGTGGTAGCCACGGGTACATTCAGCCGGTCAGTAACTGAGAATGTCGAATTTATCAGGAAGATCCATGATACCGGTGTACAGGCTGTGATACTGATCACCAGTATGCTGGTCGAGCCGGATGAAGGAGAAGACGTACTTCGCCAGAGACTGGAACAAATCCTGGAACAGACCGGGCAGGTACCCTTAGGAGTATATGAATGTCCGGTACCCTATAAGCGTTTGCTGAGCCCGGGCCTGATGCAGTGGATGGCGCAGACGGGCCGCTTCCTGTACCACAAAGACACCAGTTGCCACTCAGGAGCCATTGAGCATAAAGCGCAGGCCATTAAAGACTCCGATTTTAACCTATACAATGCCGATACCACCACCGCCCTTGATTCGCTGGATGCGGGAGCCAGTGGTATTTCCCCTATATCCGCCAACTACTATCCCGAGCCTTACCGCTACCTGCTGGATCAGTACAGGAAGTATGGAAGAAATGAGGAAGTAACCCGGCTGCACGCCCACCTGACCATGATGGACCGGGTCACGCACAGCTTCTATCCCTATGCGGCCAAGCTGTTCCTACAGCAACGTGGGCTGAAGATCGAAACTACCACTCGCGTGCCTTGTGAAACGATGCCACAGGTGGATCGCCTCCGCTTCCAGGCGCTTATGGATTCTTTCCAGTCTCTGGCCAGTCAGCACGGTTTCCCGCTGGTGTTACAACCTGCTCAGTACTCGGACATAACTACCTCCCTCTGATATGAATCTGCAACTCACGGATCTGCTGGTATTTGTGCTTTATATGGGTGGTATCACCCTTTTTGGAAGCTCTTTTTACTCCAAAAGCAACTCGTCATCCGCCTTTACGCTTGGTAACAGCAACTTCCCCGCCTGGGTAGTGACCATGTCCATCTTCGCGACCTTTGTGAGTAGTATTAGTTTTCTGGCCCTGCCGGGTACAGCTTACCTATCCAACTGGAACGCCTTTGTATTCAGTCTGTCCTTGCCGATTTCGTCCATGATGGCGGTAAAGTTTTTTGTACCGCTCTATCGTAAGATCAACAGCCCATCCGCTTACGCCTATATGGAGATGCGTTTTGGGCTCTGGGCCCGGATTTACGTGTCGGCCTGCTACCTGCTTACCCAAATTATGCGGATCGGTACTATCCTATATCTGTTGGCGCTGCCGGTCACGACCCTGCTGGGCTGGGACATCCAGACTATTATCATTGTGACAGGCCTTACAGTCATGGTTTATTCGCTGCTGGGGGGGATCAATGCGGTTATGTGGACAGATGCCATACAGGGGATCATTCTGATATGCGGGGCATTGCTATGTCTTTTTTACATCTGGTACCTGATGCCCGGTGGCGTCGAACAGGTTTTTACCATTGCCAGTCAGGATGATAAATTCAGTTTGGGTAGCTTTGGGTCAAGCCTCACTGAGTCTACTTTCTGGGTAGTACTAATCTACGGTATATTTATCAACCTCCAGAATTACGGCATTGACCAGAATTACGTACAACGGTATATGGCTTCGCGTTCGGACCGCGAAGCCAAACGTTCCGCTTTTTTTGGCGGGTTATTGTACCTGCCGGTCTCGTTCCTGTTCTTTCTGATTGGTACTTCCCTGTATTCCTACTACACAGCCGTCCCGGCTGATCTTCCGGTAGTACTCCGTGATGCAGCTATGAGCGACCGGGTTTTCCCCTACTTTATAGTCAATAAACTACCTCCGGGTCTCACGGGCTTACTGATTGCCTCCATATTCGCGGCAGGTATGAGTACCGTATCGACGAGTATCAATAGCTCGGCTACCGTTTTCCTGACCGACTACTTCAAGCGCTTCAGCCGCACAGAAGTCACGGATCAGACCTCTATGCGGGTTTTGTATGGTACTTCGCTGGGTATAAGTATACTGGGTATACTCATAGCCATTGCCATGATCAATGTCAAAAGTGCACTGGACGCCTGGTGGAAAATGGCCTCTGTATTTAGCGGGGGCATGCTGGGCTTGTTTCTGCTGGGAGCATTCGTAGATAAGATCAACCGAAAAGGAGCCATCGCAGGCGTGATTCTGGGGCTGATCGTGATCCTCTGGATGAGCCTCTCCCCTATCCTGTTTACGGACAGTACATCCAAACAATTCGTCAGTCCCTTCCATGGCTATCTGACCATTGTTTTTGGTACTACGACCCTGTTCCTGACCGGTTTTCTCTCTTCATTCTTGATCAAAAACAAAAATAAAGAAACCGCTCCCGTATACGAGCCGGAATAAAGCACTACATTAGTAGAGAGCGGACGGTTGTGGGCATTGCGCTGACAGCCGCCCGCTTTTTTGTTGGTGAACTTATTTGATTCTGTGAGTTTACTAATTGAGAATCTACCGTAAATTGTCTGTTGGCACCATCTACTCTCAGGTTGTAAATTACATTCAATTGGCAAATCAGTGCCTCAAATCAGTAAATTGATTTTACTTTTGATCCGAAAAAGCACCTAGAGCAAAACTATCTCTGCTATTGAGACACTTCATTCAACAAGTACCATGATAAAAATTAACAAACAGGACGCCCTTAACTATCACCAACTGGATCAACCCGGAAAGATAGAGGTAGTCCCTACCAAAATGCTCAGTACCCAGCTTGACCTGGCCCTGGCTTACTCACCGGGAGTAGCCGAACCCTGTAAGGAAATAGCTAAGAACAAGGAAGATGTTTATAAATATACGTCAAAGGGGAATCTGGTAGGTGTTATCTCCAACGGTACGGCCGTATTGGGACTTGGTAACATTGGTCCTGATGCCTCCAAGCCCGTTATGGAAGGGAAAGGCGTACTATTTAAGAAATTTGCCGGTATAGACGTGTTTGATATCGAGATCGACTGTACCGATCCAGACGAGTTTATCCGCATTGTGCGGTCACTGGAGCCTACCTTCGGGGGCATCAACCTTGAAGACATCAAAGCGCCGGAGTGTTTTCAGATCGAGACAGCCCTGCGTGAGCAAATGAATATCCCGCTCATGCACGATGACCAGCACGGTACCGCTATCATATCCAGCGCCGCCCTGCTCAACGCCCTCGAACTGGTCAACAAAGACATCAGTACCATCAAACTGGTCATGAATGGTGCCGGCGCGGCAGCTATATCCTGCCTGAAACTGTACCTGTCGCTGGGGCTAAACGTAGAAAACGTAGTCGTTTTTGACAAGGATGGTATTATCAATGCCGATCGTCAGGACCTGGATGAATACCGTACCCAGTTCATCACCAATAGAAACATCACCACACTCGAAGAAGCCATGGTCGGTGCGGATGTATTCATTGGATTGTCAGCGGGGAATGTACTGCCGCCAGAATACGTGAAACTCATGGCCAAAGATCCCATCATATTTGCCCTGGCCAATCCTGACCCTGAGATTTCCTATGATCTGGCTATGTCCATCCGGGAGGACCTGATCATGGCTACCGGACGTTCTGACCATCCTAATCAGGTTAATAACGTACTTGGATTCCCGTATATATTCCGTGGAGCGCTGGACGTACGGGCCACGGAGATCAACGAGGCGATGAAGCTGGCTGCCGTGAAGGCACTGGCCGAATTAGCCAAAGAGCCTGTACCTGAACTGGTTAACAAAGCATACGAAGATAATACAATCACCTTCGGCAAGGAATACCTGATTCCTAAGCCCCTGGATACCCGACTGATTACGCACGTAAGTCCGGCCGTGGCCCGGGCCGCCATGGAGTCCGGGGTAGCGCGTCGCTCTATTGAGAACTGGGAACAGTATGAGCAGGAACTCCTGGAAAGAATCGGTATTGATCAGAAGCTGATGAACCGGATTGTATCCAGAGCCAAAAAAAGTCCAAAGCGAATTGTATTTGCCGAGGCGGACCATATCAAGATCCTGAAAGCTGCCCAGCAAGTACTCGAACAGAAAATAGCCAACCCTATCCTGCTCGGTAATGAGGAAAAAATTAATGCTATCATAGAAGAACACGGCCTGGATCTTTCAGAGGCAACGATTGTCGATCCTATCAAAGAAGAAGCTTTGCGCGAAGAGTTTGCTCAACTCCTGTACCAGAAGCGCAACCGGAAAGGTATGACCCTGCTGGATGCCCGCCAAGCGGTGCTGTCGCGCAACTACTTCGGTAGCCTCATGGTCGAAACCAACCAGGCCGATGCCCTTATTTCGGGTCTTACGCGTGATTATTCCAAGACTATCATTCCTGCCCTGCAGGTAATTGGCGTTGAAGACGGTGTCAACCGCGTAGCTGGTATGTACATTGTACAGGCCCGTAAGGAGCCCTACTTCCTGGCTGATACGACGGTAAATGTAGATCCTACGGCCGAAGAACTCTGTGATATTATCGGATTATCGGCAAAGGCAGTGCGGTTCTTTGATACTGAACCTCGTATGGCGGTACTCTCCTACTCCAACTTTGGATCTAGCCGGGGGCCTATCCCCTCCAAGGCAGCCGAAGCCGTCAGACAAGCCAAAAAGAAATATCCGGATCTGATCATTGATGGCGAAATCCAGGCCAATACAGCCGTTAACAAGGGGCTGATTCAGGAGCATTACCCATTCAGCCAATTAGCGGAAAAAGGAGCCAATACGCTGATATTCCCTGATCTGAATTCAGGCAATATAGCCTACAAGCTCCTACAGGAAATAGGCGGAGCCGAAACCATTGGACCTATCCTGATGGGTACGCGCAAGCCGGTTCATATTCTGCAGCTGGGTTCATCTACCCGGGATATTGTGAATATGGTAGCCATTGCGGTCGTAGATGCTCAGGTCTACAACAAGGAGATCTAAAGCCCTTTGTTATAAATAAATGAGGTTCAGGACTTTACTTTACTAGTCCTGAACCTCATTTATTTACAAGTAATCAGAAACTCTGACCGGGCAAGGTGACTGTATCCCACCAGTACTGTCGCAACGTTTCAAAGTACTTCAGCCAGCCGCTATAGTCCGTCGGCTTCACCAGGTAAGCAGTAGCTCCGTAATTATACATTTTCGATATATCATTTGTATCCTTAGAGAAGCTAAGGATTACAACAGGTATCTGTACAAAGGCTGATCCCTCCTTTTTCAATTCTTTTAATAGTTGCCAGCCATTCTCCGGCTTTGGCAGGTATAAGTCCAACAATATGATCTTGGGCATATTACCCTTGCTATCCAGACACGTATGCAGGTGGGACATAGCTTCCCCCTCATTGGTTGCCAGCACAGCTTCTACTCCGGGAAGTTTATCCCTGATCGCAGACTCTATAATGACCCACTGATCCGGATTGTCCTCTATTATTAATATATGTGAACTATTATAATTCATTTATAACAAGGGGGGTTAATAGCGGTTGTATCTATATGGGGCTCCACTACCCTTGTCTGGTGGCGACTCCCCATCAACAACCCTGACAAGGTAAGGGTTATATTTTACTGTTTACCCCTAAGTACTTGTAAACTTCTATTTCAGACTTCATACAATAGCTGTTTACAGTCCATACAATCGCTTCTAAATAATCATATAAGTTACCTAACCTGTTGGTTAAAATTCATAACGAGCATGTCAACAGCAACTAATGAAAACAATGAACAGTCAATTCATCTAGCTACGTACTTATTCAGTCGGCGGGAAGCTATCCTGAACAATTGGCGCAGAACCTGCGAAGAGGATATTGATATGCCATCGCTGAAGACAATGTCACGTGAGGAATTCAACAATCTCGTGCCAGTACTCCTGAATATCTTCGACGCCCGATTACAATCTGTCAAAAGTGATGACGATCCTGTAATCATTAGTAGCCATCATGGCCTTCATCGCTGGCACAATGGGTTTTCATTGAGATCTCTTCTCACCGAAATAAAATATCTGTACCAGTGCCTCACCAACGAGCTGGAACTCTACTGGCGGTTGTATCCACAGACTCAGCCCGCTGTGATCCAACAAGCCTATCATTCGCTTATAGCGATTATGGGTGACAATATTGATGGCAGTGCCAGTCGATTTTCAGAATTACAGCATCTGGAAGCAGCCAGCCGTGCGGCCAATCTGGAAAAGGCCATGGAACGACTTAATGAGCTTTCCAGGGAAAGAGATAATATATTACGTACCTCCTCCCATGACTTGCGTGGTAGTATGAGTGTGATACAAAGTACAGCTTTTATGCTGGATATTGAGGGAAAAACTGAACAGGAAAAAAAGCAGCTGGTAGAAATGCTGAACCGGAACCTTAACAATGTCCAGAACATGCTACAGCAGCTCATGAGCCTGGCTCGCCTTGAAGCCGGACAGGAAAAGCTCGAAATCACCACTTTTGATGCGTCCATAATGCTTCATGAATTAGTCGAGAGTGCCACGCCTATGGCCGAAGAACGCGGCCTGAAGCTACTGGTTGATGGACCTAAGCAGCTACAGGTAACTTTGGACGAACTCAAGATTCAAAGAATAGTACAGAACCTGCTGCTGAATGCGCTCCACTATACAGCTACGGGCGTAGTATCTGTTACCTGGGCTTCTGAGAAAGAATCGCGCTGGACCATCACTGTTCAGGACTCCGGACCCGGACTCCCGGAAGGCTTGGTAATCCTGCTTGCCAACCACCTGAAGCCGCCCCTCGAAAACACCGCCATCTACGATAAGGAAGCGTTGAAAAACAACGACAATAAGCAATCAGTCGCCTTCAACGAATCTATATTGAAGAATGAGACTAATTTTAGCTCTACCGGAGCTGGTGGCGAAGGTATTGGTTTGTACGTAGTAAAGCGCCTCTGCGAAATGCTCAATGCTTCTATGGACATTGAATCCTTTCCGGGTAAAGGTACTTTGTTCCGAATACGTTTTCCTTTATCTATGAAATACTAAGTTCGGTATAGCAACCGTGGTCAATTCGTATAGATGCATATACCTAAACCTTATAAAGTCGCTGTTCATTAATAAATATGTAGTTAAGGATTGGCAACTGCACCGGACGGGCTGAATACTGAGGATTTTATGCAGCAGTGAATGAGGGATACGTGAGGCAGGAGGTAAGCATTACCCTTCCCGGACGTGGCATAATTTTTTGCCCTCAATACAGATTAACCTATTCATACTCACTTCTCATTCCAATTGACTATGCTCGAAATAGACAAGCTTTCACTCAATATACCCGACACTACCAAACCACGAGTAGTGATCATAGGGGGAGGTTTTGGTGGTATCAATCTCACAAAAAAACTGGCAGGTAAAGACTTCCAAGTCGTCATGTTCGACGTACAGAACTACCACGGATTCTGGCCGCTGCTGTACCAGGTGGCTACCGCCGGACTGGAACCAGATTCCATTGCCGAGCCACTCCGCAAAATGTTTGGTAGTGACGACTACGAAGACTTTCATTTCAGACTGGTACGTGTTACGTCCGTAGATCCGGTCGCCAAAACTGTACAAACCGTCATTGGTGATCTTACATACGATCATCTGGTTATAGCCACTGGTACCAAGTCCAACTATTTCGGGAATGATCAGATCAAGAAGTACTCCTTCCCACTTAAGAAAATACCCGATGCCCTTAACCTCCGGAGTCAGCTTCTGCAGTGTTTTGAGCAGGCCAGTATGATCAAAGATCCCGAAGTACAGCAAAGTCTACTCAATTTTGTGATCGTAGGAGGAGGGCCAACGGGGGTAGAGCTGGCAGGAGCCTTGGCCGAGATGCGCAGCCACATTCTCCCAACTGACTACCCGGGGCTGGATTTTACAAAAATGAATATATACCTGATCGAAGGTTTGGATAGGGTACTTCCCCCCATGGCACCCGAGAGTAGCGAAAAGACCAGAAAGTACCTCGAGAAGCTGGGAATTATCATTCATCTTAATACCCTCGTAGAATCCTACGATGGAAACACGGTTACCTTCAAAGGTGGTGAACAGATACGGGCACATACGCTGATCTGGGCTGCCGGTGTAACGGGAGCAGTCATCGAGGGGTTACCACCACAGTCGGTCGAACGGGGCAAAATACTTGTCGACCGCTATAATCAGGTACTAGGCTGCGAAGGCATCTATGCAATAGGGGATGTTGCTTTGATGAGAACAGATAAATATCCCAAAGGTCACCCGGGAGTAGCTCAGCCGGCTATACAGCAGGGGAAGCTACTTGCCAAAAACCTGAAACGTAAGATCAGGAATGAAACCATGGTGGAGTTTGAATACTTTGATAAGGGCTCGCTGGCCATTATAGGCCGTAATCGCGCTGTGGCTGACCTGCCGGGTAATATTCATCTGGGAGGATTTTTTGCCTGGGTTACCTGGTTGTTTGTACACATTATGTACCTGATCGGCTTCCGTACCAAGCTGGTTGTACTCAGCAACTGGCTGTATAAGTTCTTTACTTATGAGAATGGTACCCGTCTCATTATCAGGCCATTTGTCCGGAAAGGGGATAAGGCTACCCAGGATTTTGTAGATAAGTACCGGATGGAGTAAAGCAGAGTTGTCATTAATATATGTTCCACAAATAAATTAGAAAGTATGGCTACATGGACATTGGATCCTGCGCACAGCGAAGTGCAATTTAAGGTAAAGCACCTGATGATCACGACGGTTACGGGGTACTTCCGCACCTTTGATGTGACAGCCCAAACCGAAGGAGACGATTTTAGTAATGTCACAGATCTTGTTTTTACAGCGGATGTAGATTCGATCAATACCAATAATGACCAGCGTGATACACACCTCAAATCACCTGATTTTTTTGATGCAGCGAATCACTCCCAACTCAGATTCGTAGGCAAGTCCTACGAACAGCCCGGTGACGATACAGCTGAGTTGCAGGGTGAACTTACCATACGAGGAATTACCAAGCCAGTAACCGTACATGTCGAACATGGTGGGATTGTCGTTGATCCTTACGGACAGACAAAAGCCGGCTTTACCGTAAATGGTAAAATAAGCCGAAAAGAATTTGGACTTAACTGGAATGCCGTAACCGAAGCCGGTAGTGTAGTGGTAAGTGATGAAATACGGCTTAATGCTGATATCCAGCTGGTAAAGCAGTAATAGTACTTACAATTTTATATATAAAGAAAAGGCCCTGCTATCAGTAGCAGGGCCTTTTCTTTATAGGAACATCAGACTTCCCTCTTCGAGGGCCGCCTCATACCGCTCTTTATTAAAACTGTACAGGTACGGGGAACGATGTGCTCCTCCTTTGCGCCGTTCTTTCAGCCGATCCAGAATCTGAAGGCCCAGGATCTTCTTCTGGAAGTTGCGTGGGTCCAGTGACCGCCCCAGTATTGTTTCGTAAAGGCGTTGCAGCTCGGGCATGGTGAATTTCTCCGGCAGAAGGTTATAGCCAACGGGCTGCCAGTTGAGCTGTATCCGCAGGGTCTTCAGGGCTGATTCTATAATGGCGTTATGGTCAAAGAGCAACGGTGGTATACGGTCTACATCCCACCACTGACATACCTCAGTCAGAAAATCGGGCTGGGGGACTACCTTCGAAAAATCAACCAGCGCGTAGTAGCCAATGGATATGGTCCGATTGGTCCATCTGAACTGCACCATGGGCAGATTTAACCGTTTCCAGGTATCCTCCGTATCATATCGCTCAGCTGAACCAAAGGTCTGGAACTGCCTGAGGAAAATATCTCTAAGCCCGGTGCGCTCCTCAAGTACCCGCTTAGCCGAGTCATCCACCGACTCCGTCCTATGTATAAATCCACCGGGCAAACTCCATTCATCGGTATTCTTCCATCGGACCAGCAGTACCTTCAGTTGATTTTCATGAAAGCCAAAAATGATGCAGTCAACCGATAGGTAAGGTATTGCTTCTGTGTCAATCCTATTGTAGTACGATTCAATTTGTTTAATGTATTCCATAGAAGAAGGACCTGAGGTCGTCCATAGCTAAATGAAGAACTGAGTGTAAAACTAAATAAGAATAGTACATTTTCCACCTACTTTTTCCACCATTTTCATTTGTTTGTCAGTGTAGAAGATGCTTTTGTCTTCATAAAGAAAGGCAGCATCATAAAAAACAACTACTATATGATAAATAATAGGTCTGAAACTGAAAAAAGTGTCCATAAACTTTGACATTCCTTTTACAAAAACCTTTATTTGTCTAAATAACACGCCTAACCCTAAAAGTCTTTGTATGCTTACTCACGAAAAAGCAGTAGAGTTTTTTCAAAAAAATCCAGCTTTATCGCTGTCAGTTATAGAAAAGGAAGCGGGACTTCCATCCAGTACCTTATCCAAAGCAGTAGCCGGCAAACGCAACCTGAATGATAAACACCTTCAGGCTCTGCAACCGGTTGTTACGAAGTACGGATTCAAAGATCAGCAACATGCCAAAGCCAAGGTCATCTCTATCATCAATCACAAAGGAGGAGTAGGTAAAACGACCACTACCATTAACTTGGGAAGGGCACTTTCTATCCTGGGCAACCGGATACTGCTGATAGATATGGATTCACAGGGTAATCTGACCCAGGCACTTGGGATAGATGAACTGGACCGTCAGGTGGTCAATGCACTACTGCAGAGCGAACCACTACCGCTCTATTCCATTGCGGAGCGTTATGATCTGGCTCCAAGTGATCTGGAACTGGCCTATGCTGATCTGGAACTTGTACAGGCAGTAGGAGGGGTCAATCAGCTACGCAATGCTCTGGCACCACTTCGTCCCCAGTACGACTACATCCTGATCGATTGTCCGCCCGCTCTCAATATCTTCACCAACTCTTCCCTGGTAGCATCCAATTCGTGTCTTATAACCTTACAGCCCGAAGCCTCCGCCATGAAAGGGGTAAGTAATCTGTTTGATCGTATATTCCAGGTACGTGACCGTATCAACTATGAGTTAAAAGTAGAGGGTATTGTACTTACTATGGTGGATAAGCGACTTAAGGTACATCGTGACATGATTGAATACGTGTATAAGTCTCTGGGCGACTTTCCAATTTTTAAGACCGAAATCCGGAATAATGTAACGATCAAGGAATCCCAGATAGCGCAACAGGATATATTCAGCTACTCCGAAAACTCCAATGGAGCTGAGGACTACATGAACCTGGCCAAAGAGCTAATATCCGGAAGCTATCGGAAATGATTACTCAAATTAATAAAACAATAGTAGGAGAGGGGCTGCTGCCCGCATTTAACTTATTGTACAAATGAAGAAATACCAGAGCTTCTTAGGGGAGAAAAAGATGATAAAAGATCAGGGTCTTCTCCGACACGAGGAAATCCGTAGGCAGATCAAAGTACTACCAGAACTGGAAGAGTTGATTCCGCCCCTGCAGGAGGATGAATTCAGACAACTGGAAGAAAATATAATCAAGGAGGGATGCCGCGAAGCTCTACTGATATGGGAAACCACTGAAGATAAGATCAGCAACACTGGTGATAATAACTCCCATACGTTTGTACTCATTGATGGGCATAACCGCTACCGGATATGTCAGAAAAATGGGCTTGACTTCAAGATTCACCTGGTATCATTTCCCTCGCTTACTGAAGTACGTGAATACATGATTGACAACCAACTGGGTAGAAGAAACCTGTCGCCGGAGCAAATATCCTACCTGCGTGGTAAAAAATACAATGCTCAGAAGAGTAGTAGAGGCAAATATGATCGATCGGCGCAAAAGGGTCAAAATGTCCCATTTGATGAAGAGGATGCTAAAGATCATAAGGGACAAAATGACCCTTTTGGTAGCGACACCCAGGGATCTACCTCCCAGCGCTTAGCTAAGCAGTTTAATGTCAGCGAGAAAACGATCAAACGTGACGCCGAATTTGCGGAAGGATTGGATAAGTTATCTCCCTCATTGCGTAAAGATATCCTGAGTGGTAAGGCCAGCGTAAAGAAATCCGATATCCAGCAACTAGCCAAAGCCTTTTTAACAACGGGTGAGACGATAGATGATCTGAGCCAGTTTGTACAGATATCAGAAGGAGGTAAGTCAGAGGAAAAAGCTCAATACCCGGCAATATATGCTGACAGGAAATTGGAATTGAAGAAAAAGCTATCAGATCTGCTCTACAAACTCGATAAAGGAGCTACCCAGATAGGCAAGATATGTGATGAAATCATTGCCTGCGCTTCTGACCTTAAAGAACTCTCAAAGAAGTAGTAGTAAGCTTAGTAACTGTTGCGGGAGCATATAGGACATTTTGTCCCTTATGCTCCCGTTTCATATGTAAGTGGTTGATGTAAAATGGGTTTATATGATTTATTACGACAAAATCCTCGTGAAACGGACTCTTATTTAAGCCATGCAGGTAGGAGTAGCTAGACCAGTAGAGGCTCAATTGCGACAAAATCCTAGTGAATGTAAGGAGCAGATTAAATAATGGTCCCTTAATTACGACGAAATCCTCGTGTATTTTATGGTCTGCATCCATCGGATTGTGTGGATGCATGTCCATTTTTTCGTCAACTTAAGAAGTACTAACTGCGACAAAAACCTCGTAGAAAAGACAAAGCTGGCAGGGGCTGGCAGAAATATATTGCGACAAAATCCTAGTGAGGATATACATTAATGTACGAAGATCTTCAGGTTTTACTAGTAGTATCAGTTGAGCAACTACGACAAAATCCTCGTGATTATTCTTGTTTGTTTTACTTGTGATACGGAATGGGAAATAGTGAGACTTGTCATCAGGAGAAGTAGTGTAAACTACGACAAAATCCTAGTAGAAGCGGAGCATCATCACTTAAGGTTTAATTCGGAATTACGACAAAAACCTAGTGAAAGAGTATCTAAAACGCAAGGTAGTGTATAGGCTCAATTACGACAGAATCCTCGTGATAGTCCACCATTGATTTCAAAAAAAAATGCTACTACGACAAAATCCTCGTGAAAATAGTAGCGTTCAGGTATGGGTTTAACAGTTTGTTAGACTTTTCGAAGTTGGTGTGGGATGAAAGAAATAAGATCACTTATAGAGTGGGGGAGGAGCTCTATTTTGGTTATTCTCAGTACGGGTAGAAGGTGGAGTCACCAACAACTATTTATGTAAGAACCGGATACTAAACCTGGTAAATCCAGGATAGTGATAACTCCTTATATATCAGAACTATTTCGCTAACTACGACAAAATCCTCGTGCCGGGCCTACTTAATTCAATAGGTTATTGATTCTTGTTTTTCTTTGTTTTTTCTAGTTTTCTCCTCTATTTCTAGAGTTATCCACACTATAAAGCCCCCTAATAGTCTACAGCAATCTATTGTGTATTTATTTATGATTTTAATACTTGTTATTTGAGGGTGTTATAATAGATTGTAATACAACTAGTTATGAGGTGGTGCTACGACATAATCCTCGTTTGGTACGTCATATTCCTCGTTACATACGACACTTTCCTCGTTGATCTGCGTCTTAATCCTCGTTTGATGCGACAGAATCCTCGGAGACCTGCGACAAAATCCTCGTCAATTGCGACAAAACTTATCCACTGTCGCAGTAGTATACTTGTTTTTCTTATATTGCATTAGATTATCTCCTAAACACCAATGAAAGCTAAGGAAAAAAACGCTACCCAGGAAGTCGCCCATAAACTTATTACGCAGGATAATGCGATTACCAGTGCCCGGTATGAGATGTCCGCTCTGGAAAAGAATATTGTGTACCTGCTGATGGGGCAACTTAAGCAAACCGACCAATCCGATACACTGTATTACATTTCCGTCAGGGAGTTGATGGACCTAACCCATACCAAGAACTCCTACGAAGACCTCAAACGAGCCACAGAGAGCCTCGTAGGGCGCGTGCTGAGCATACCCAGGCCCAATGGTAACCTCCTGCAGGCTTCGCTGATCTCATCAGCCGAATATATCTACGGGCAGGGCATCATTGAAATCAGCCTTGATCCTAAGATACGCCCCTACTTTTTTGACCTGAAAAAGAACTTCACCACCTTTCAGCTGCACATGGCGCTAAGCCTGAACAGCAAGTACGCCAAGCGGATCTATGAAATGCTGTCGCAGTACAAGGACCTGGGGCACCTGAAACTAAACCTGCTGGAAATAAAAAAGAGGCTGCACCTCTACGATGAAAAGAAAGGGGAAGAGCAGTACCAGAATTGGAATGATTTTGTACGCAGGATTTTGAATGTGGCTAAAAAGGAGATCAACGAAAAGACGGACCTGAAAGTAGACTACAAGGGCATCAAGAAGGGACGAAAATATGTAGAGGTGGAATTTTCGATCAAGTTAAAGGACGGCAAGCAGATACCCCTGACGATTGATGATACTAACACATTGCTATTTAGCCGCCTGGTGAATGATTTCCGTCTTCGTCGTGACCAGGCTGCCCTGATCGTAGAAAAGTTTTCTACGCCGGAAATAAACAAGAGCCTGTACGACATCAGTCTTAAAATAGCCGATGGCAGTGTTGGGAATATTGGCGCCTATACCGCCAAGGTATTTGGCGTAAGTTAGGGTAGGAGAGGGTGCCTTAAAGTAAAGGGAGAGGTGGATAGTAATTCTCTACTCTTTGGTGCGCTTGGAAGCTATGTTCCTCATCTGCTGAAGGGCTTCCTGACGGGACATCCGGTTTTTGTTATTCTTCACGTCATTGATAGCTTCTTTGGTAACCCGACCTTTAAAGAAATTTAATAATGCCAGTAACATATGCTTTAAATTTTACTTGTATGAATTAATACTTAATACTGCCTACATAAGTAGATACCAGGGCTAATATACTACATTACCTTCAATAGGTAGTGATCAAATAGAAGTAAAGTCGCAGCTGCCCAGCAAAGACCATATATGAAATACTAATAAAAGAAGCGTTCGTTTCCTGGATTTAAACAAAACAGCCGCCTTTGCATAGTGCAAGGGCGGCTGTTTTTTCAATGTAAGATTATTAATATCCAGGGTTCTGCTGGATCTTGGTTTTATTAATATCGATCTGGCTTTGTGGTATCGGCCATATCAGATTATCCTGGTCTATGTCTGTCTTAATTCCGATTGCCGCTGCCTTGGCCTTTAATACAGGCAGCGCACGTCCCGTACGGACCAGATCAAACCAGCGGTGACCTTCGAAAGCCAGCTCAACCCGGCGCTCCTCTTCAATGGCCAGACGCATCTCCTGCTGGCCGGTTATAGAGACTGCACTTAGCCCTGCGCGGGTACGAACTTGATTCAGGTAGGGGAGAGCCTCGGCGGTTCTTCCCAGTTCGTTCAAAGCCTCAGCATACATCAATAGCACATCGGCGTAGCGTAGTACTGGCCAGTTGTCGTCAGAGTCACCGGATACAACGGGAGTATCAAGGTACTTCTTAACGAAGTAGTAGTCGACACGGTTGCCCGCTGCATTGACGTAATTAGTGGCCATCGAAACATTCTTACGTACGTCACCAGCTTCGTAAGCCTGTTCCATGTCGGGCGTAGGACGGTTGTTACCACCACCACCAAACAATACGACAGCGTTACCGGAGTTTTCGGGAGCGAAAGCGTTGGCAAATCCACTACCCTCACGCGGTACCAGTCCCTTCTTGTACTGTACGTCAAAGATGGACTCCCGGTGGTTTTTATTAGCAGCATTGAATACGTTAGCATAGTTGGGAAGTAATGCGTACTGACCGCTATCAATTACCTCTTTGAGCTTGGCAGCGGCTTCGGCGTACTGCTTGTTGGTCAGGTATACCTTTCCCAATAGTGCTTTGGCGGCACCACTGGTTGCTCTGCCTATATCAGCGCCGGTATAGCTGGCAGGAAGTGCTTTTTCTGCATCACTTAGGTCCTTTACAATCTGAGCATATACTTCTGTAACGGGCGCACGGCCGTACTCATACCCTTCGGCCGGATCAGAAATCTCCTTCAGTACCAGGGGGACATCTCCAAATACCCGCACCAGGTTGAAGTACATCAGGGCACGCAGAAACTTAGCTTCTCCGGTTATCCGGATCTTAAGTTCTTCATTCATGTTCACTGAACCGATGCGATCAAGGATCGTGTTGGTACGGTAGATACCCTTATAGCCGTCATTCCAACGCTCAAGCAGCACCGGATTCGTAGTACGGATATAGAACTTATCAAACTCATCCTGATCCGTTACTGATCCAGATAGTACAGGCGTCGTATTGTCCGAAGGAATCTCTGCTACAATGTAGTAGTTGCCGTACTGACCGGGGGCCTGTAGTATGGCATAGGCAGCATTGATGGCGGTAACCATGTCAGCCTGCGTCTTAAAGAAGTTATTGGTACTGGTGGTCGAAACCGGAGTCAGGTCCAGGAACTCTTCCCGGCATGCAGTCAGGCTAAGCGTTGCCAGGAATGCTACTATTATTTTCTTTTTCATGTTGTTTCTTATTTAGGGATTTTCCTGATCACAAACCTTCCTTGACTAGAAAGAGAAGTTCACACCGATGGTATAGGTACGGGCTAGGGGATAAGAACCGTAATCAACTCCGCCGGTCAACGCACTTTCGTATCCACTTACTTCCGGGTTGTATCCCAGGTACTTTGAGAATGTGAAGGCATTTTGAACACCAGCATATACCCGGGCGTTCTGAACCTTTACACGCTCAGAGAGGGTACGGGGAATGTTATAACCTAACGTAATATTCCGGATCCGGAAGTAGCTGGCATCTTCTACCCAGCGGCTGGAAATAGCATTGGTATTACCGGTGGTACGCATGTTAGCTCTGGGTACGGTGCCATTACCGGGCTGCTCAGGCGAACGCCAGCGATCCAGTACGGTTGTAAGCTGGTTCTGGTTTCCTTCCAGGTTTTCGATAAAGCGACGGCTGAGATTCAGGATTTCGCCACCCTGCACACCTTGGGTTGAGATGCTAAGATCAAATCCACCGTACGTAAAAGTGTTGTTAAAGCCATACACAAAGTTAGGTTGGTTGTTCCCGATGATTGTACGATCATTGGCATCCACAATACCATCATTGTTAACGTCAGCAAATTTTACGTCGCCGGGACGGGCATCCGCAAAGTGAGGATAAGAGTCTAGATCGGTCTGATCACGGAATACACCCAGCTGCTGATAACCGAAGAAGTTACCAAGGGGCTGACCAATGACTGTGATATTGGTTTCGCCTACGCCCGATCCGCTACGAATAGCGTCACCGGTGGGCCCGAGAGCCAGTACCTTGTTACGGTTGAAGGAGAAGTTCAGATCCGTAGTCCAGGTGAATTTACCCACGGCATTACGGGTCATCAGGCCTAATTCCATTCCCTTGTTCTCTACCTTACCGATGTTCTGGTTAGCAAATGTAAAGCCGGTTACCGATGGTACCTGTACCTGAAGAAGCAGATCTGAAGTAATACGGGAATAGTAGTCGGCGGTCAGGAAAATACGGTTTCTGAGCAAGCCCAATTCCATACCTATGTCCGTCTGGCGGCTCTTTTCCCAGGTCAGGTTCGGGTTACCGATCAGGTTGGTAGCCAATCCATTTCTGAGTCCACCTCCGAATACGTAGTTATCAATAGCCAGTGTACCTACTGAGCCATAATTAGCAAAAGCATTGTTACCGGACAGACCAAAGCTGGCTTTCAGTTTCAGCTCCGAGATTGCGGCTACATCTTTCAGGAAAGGCTCTTCGCTGACACGCCAGCCTACTGATGCCGAAGGGAATGTACCATAGCGTTTGTTGGCTCCGAAGCGTGAGGAGCCATCACGACGTACCGAGGCATTGAATATATACTTGTCGCGCAGGGTATAACCTACTCTACCGAAGTAAGAGGCCATGGACCATTGTTCTTTAAGCGAAGTACCTCCCGATATTACTCCGGCATTGACTGTACGTACAATATCAGTTGGGAAGTTATTGGCTTCGATACGATTGAGCTCGAAGGTATTCTTCTGGGCTTCCACCCCCACCAACGCGCTGAAGCGGTGGTCGGTACCCATCTCAAAATTATAGTCAAGTACGTGGTTGGTTACCCAGCTGATGTTCTCGTTCGTGGCCGAGGAACCTGTACTTACGTTAGGGGGGAGTAGCTGGTTAAGAGGCATCGAAGAGGCGCGGAACTGGTTCTGCCGCAGGAAAGTAAGGTCACCACCTACACTACCCCGGTACTTCAGGTTATTCCAGATACCAATCTCCAGGTACGTATTACCTAACAGACGAAGTGTATTGACATGATTATCAGCTTCGGTAATGTTAGCTACAGGATTAGTTACACCTGGCCAGTCGTAGGGAGCAGCTACCGAAGCCTGCGAATTATAGGTTACACCATCTGCCTGAAATACAGGAATGACAGGTACCAGCGCCAGGGCCGAGTTAATAACTCCGTTGCTGGCCCAGTGACCATCTGAGTTCACCCGGCGATCCATGGTGTAGCTGGGGCTAAGGCTCATACCTACCTTTACCTTCGGGAGAAGCTGAGCATCAATATTGGAACGAAATGTATAACGGTTTATACCCGATTCTCGGATGATACCATCCTGCTTTAGGTAGTTACCCGATACCATGTATTGTACCTTATCGGTACCGCCGGAGGCGGATAGCTGGTAGTTGCTGATGGGAGCCTTCCGGAAAATCAGGCTTTGGTAGTCGTAAGACTGTAAGCTGGCCGGATCATCGAAATTCAGATTAGGAAATTCACCTCTGGGGTAACGGTAGCGCTGACCGGAGGGACGAGCACTATTAGGATCGTTAATAGAGGCTCCAGGCACGCGATCCAGATAGGCATTGTTCGAACCATCTTTATTAAAATCAGCAAACTGTTGAGCATTGAGCATATCCATGGTCTTGCTTACCTCCTGAATACCCGTATAGTAGTCAAAGCTAACGGTGCTCTTGCCTGCTTTACCCCGCTTAGTCGTGATCATCACCACCCCATTGGCTCCACGCGAACCAAATATGGCCGTGGCGGAGGCATCTTTCAAGACATCTACAGATTCGATGTCATTGGGGTTGATGAGGTTAAGACCACTGCCGCTGATCAGGTTTCCAGTGATTGGATCACCAGGGTTCAACGGCTGACCATCTACCACGATCAACGGGCCATTACCGGCGCTGATAGAACCCAAACCCCGGATCTTGATAGCAGGGCCACTTCCCGGTGAACCTGACGCCTGCTGTACCAGTACGCCAGGCATACGACCCGCCATGCCTTCACCTATATTGGTGATAGGCATATCTTTAACTACCTGGGTGTTGAGTGACGAAATAGAACCGGTTACATCTCTCTTGCTCTGGGTACCATACCCAACTACTACGACTTCACTCAGAGCTTTTACATTGGTGGCTAGCTGGATATTCAGATTGGTATTGTTACCAACTGGCGTCTCCATCGTTTCGTAACCGACAAAGCTAAATACCAGTACCGCGCTCTGATCGGGTACGGCTATGCTAAAGGTACCGTTTACATCCGTAGTAGTACCTCTGGAAGTGCCTTTTACAAGTATACTTACACCGGGCAGGGGTGCGCCTGTTTCATCGGTTACAGTACCTCTAACAGTCACGTCGGCTACGTTGATCTTTTGACTTACAGTCCATAGAGATCTATCCCTTTCAGAGGGAGTAGCCATGGCTAAGCTCGATATACCAACGGCCAGGCTTATGTGCAGGAGTAGTCCTGGAAGCCGATGGTTAGGTTTGGAATTAGTCAAAGGTTTATTCATAAATAAATTGAGTTGTTAAGGATGCTAATATCAAAAAAGACATTGTATATGATTATTGATGGCACCGTTACCGGTTGTGACAATAGGTTGTCCAGTACTGTCGTAGCGCAATCCAGTTTTAGGAATTTTGGAAGCATTTAGGGTTTAGGCATAGGCAAATAATTTGTTTTTTTAAGTACATCAGGTGGATTTAGACTTATCTCTTTGTGCGAATAGTACCATTTTAAAGGTCATCTACTCGAATCATCAAAGTATCTACCACGTCAGGAGCGAGGGGAGGTTGAATAGTTTACTAATCTAAAATCATTTAAATATTTTGATCCTATTCATAAAAGAAAGAGTACAAGTATCCGGTATTATACTTAATAAATTATAGTTTAAGTTTAATCATGGACTACCTGGCGATTCTTTTACCCCTACGGGCTTTGTGTGAAAATAACACATATAAATTTATTGACATCTATCTAGTCACTGTATTTGAATTGATTACGTGTCTACGTTTTCTTAGAAAAAGAACAAAAATTTTACTGGAAGCCTTACTACTTTCTTTGCAAAAGTTACTTTGCGTGTACGGTATAGTTTGCGAAGTGAGAATGGAGTAGTATAGCTGAATAGCTAAAAAGCCCGAAGGTCCAACGTAGTTAGTCTTTCGGGCTTTGGTTTAGTAGCGTAATGAGCTACTACTGTAAATTTAATTCACGCGAAGCTGGGTGCCTCTCCAGAATCACCATAAGAACGTGTTTGGGAATTAAGCTTGGTTCCTTGGCTTGATTCGTTGCAGCATTATCTGAATATTTGCTAGAAGCAACCATGCAACCGAAGAAGATACTGTATACTCATAATCTTTAACTACTCGGCGGAAGAAATTCGTCCAGGCAATGCTTCGCTCAACGACCCATCGCTTGGCGACAGGTACAAAGCCTTGAGCCGATTCTGGGCGGGATGCTTTTTCAAAATCGATATCCCATTTTGATAACTCCCTGGCAAAAACGCCTCCATAAGACTGGTCGCCAAAAACCTTTTCAACTCGTTCACCATGCCATAAAATATCACTTATCAAAGGTAAAAATGCCTTGCCATCAGCCTCATTTGCCGCATGCACGTCAGCAGCCCATAAACGCCCGCCCGTATCCACTAAGCGTTCTCTTTTTCGGCCGTTAATTTTCTTGTGCGGGTCAAGGCCTCGATGTTCACAGATCATCGGAGCTAATTTAACGCTCTGAGAGTCAATACAAAATACGGATGGATAGGCTTCGCGGTTTTCTTGTTTTCGATCTAACTGATTCAACTCCCGATTGATGCGCTCAAGAGTACCATCAGTTTTCCAGTGGCTAAACCGGGTGGCCGGAGCCATAGTAATATACAGCTTGCCAAGGCGGGAAACTATCGGGCAGGTTTCGCCATTGACACCCTGTACGGAGTAACCATAAAATAGCATTCATAACTTCGTATAAATCAATTTTACGCTTGCGATTAAGGTTGAGATAGGGCGATATTGCAGCCCACTGGGAGTCGCAGGGCGGCCTGTGCCGTCAGTTTAGTAAACTGTTTGGTCATTGCTTTGTTGTTTGGCGACCACAAAGATGACACGGCTACCAGTTTCTCTCATATCCCAAACACATTCTAAGCTCTCTATCAATGATTCGTCATTCTAGCCATTTCAGCATTGTAGCGGGGGCCAGTATTAGGGTACTTCTGGAGTAACTTCTCAATTGCGACTAAATCCTCGTTTGTCAGGGTTATGTCAACCACGGCAGCATTTTCTTCCAGGTACTTTCTTTTCTTGGTACCGGGTATTGGAATAATCGTCTCGCCCTGTGCAAGTACCCATGCCAGGGCAAGTTGAGCCGGTGTCGCATTTTTAGAGCTGGCTATTGCTGCGAATTCTTCCGCCAACCTCTGATTGTTTATGGCATATTCGTCCTGATAGCGGGGTAGCTTCCGCCGGAAATCGTTTTCACCTAGATTTGAAATATCAAGGGTATTCGTTACCAGACCCCGGGCCAGCGGACTGAATGGTACAAAGGCAATGCCTAGTTCGAGGGTCAGAGGGAGTATTTCATCCTCTACCTCACGGGTCAGTACCGAGTACTCACTCTGCAGCGCAGCGATCGGGTGTACAGCATGGGCTTTCCGGATGGATGCGGTCGAAGCCTCTGATAGTCCCAGGTACCTAACCTTACCTTCTTTGACCAGTTCGGCCATAGCACCTACGGTTTCTTCAACGGGTACATTAGGATCTACGCGGTGGGCATAGTAAAGATCAATGTAATCGGTACGTAACCGCCGGAGGCTCCTCTCCACGGCAATTTTTAGATAGGCAGGAGAGCCATCAAATACCTGCTTCCCGTCATCATCCAGCTTGAAACCAAATTTGGTAGCCAGGAATATTTTATCACGATTAGGTACCAGTACCTCCGACACTAATTTTTCATTCTCCCCATTGGCGTACATGTCTGCTGTATCCCAGAAGGTAATGCCCAACTCAATGGCCCTTTGCAGGGTTGCAATAGATTCTTTATCATCGGGTTGGCCATAGGCGTGGTTCATCCCCATACAACCCAGTCCGATGGCAGACAATTCTACACCGGTATTTCCAAGTTTTCTGAATTTCATTGGCTAATTATTTATAGTGTGAAACAAGTATAAGCAGTTGGTGATAAGGCGAAAGCAAAATCAATTCTTAAAAGTATCAAAACTATGTTTAGCTTCAAGTAGGGGAGAGAGATTGCTGTGGTAGTAGTTTCAAAAACTACAGCCCAGATTTGGTTGTTCGTAGTACTATACTGCATGATGTCAAACATAAGGGCTTCTATGCTAAGCTATCATTCCAAGAAAACCAATGTTTTTGCAGCCGGTACCTTGCAGCGCGTATCTGAATCAAGGGTAGATGAGCAGTATATACAGTCAAAGCTACATGATCCGGCCACCCGCTTCATTCCGGTCTGGAAGAATAAGAACCTGGTAACGGCAGTCGATCCTATACAGTCGGTGTATCTTTCCTATGACCAAGCTACTCCTTTGCTTACAGATTCAGCACCGCTTATTTTTCTGGGTATTCTTGAAGGGGTTACCTACTTTGCCTTTGCCCTGCCCGATGACTCTCCCGTTGCCACTCTGTTCCCGGCTGAACAACACTTCAAAGACCTCAGGGACATAGGAGTGCTCCTAACGCAGGACGAAGGCAGCCTCTATGCCTACGCCAGAGCCCTGGTTCATTGGCATCGTACGCATCAGTACTGTGGCCGGTGTGGTAGTAAGACCTTAAGTATAGAGGGCGGCCATGTACTGCAGTGTATAAATCCGAACTGTGTGCTTCGACATTTTCCCCGAACCGATGCTGCCATTATTTTGCTGATTACCTACCGTGAGCATTGCCTGCTCGTACGACAATCAATATGGCCGGAGGGTATGTATGCCACGGTAGCTGGTTTTCTGGAACCTGGGGAAAGTCTGGAAAATGCCGTGGCGCGTGAGGTAATGGAAGAGACAGGCCTGGTGCTGGAAAACATCCAGTATCACTCTTCCCAGCCGTGGCCGTTCCCGGCTTCTATTATGATTGGATTTACGGCACAGTCCACTAGTATGGACTACAAACTTGACCAGGTGGAAATAGAGAAGGCCGTATGGGTGACGAGGGAAGAACTTGCAGAAAAGCTTCAAAATGGTACCATAAAACTACCTCCTCCACTATCTATTGCTTCCCGGTTGATTGATGAGTGGTACAAAGGAGGTGAAGTTTCTTAATAGCTATAACCGAAGGTGGCTCATCTGAAGGTACCAAGGTTAGTAGTTCTATATAGGTAGAGCTACATTCATTAATCAATGAATAATTAATGTCCCGTCAGGCAATGCTTATTACCTGACAGGACTTATTACCAGATGACCCACACTAACTTATTCCACTACACTATCCTAACAATTATATAGTATATTATTTATTTCCTACAACTCATTCTGCACCTTTAAAGTCATTAAGGTTGATCTTTAGGTATTGTACAGAAAGCTTGTAATCTCAGCCCTGGCCCCAAATCGGAAGGGGACAGTTGAGGTACCAAATCCTTTGGATAAATACAAGTAAGGGGGGGCCTGATTATACCAACCTTTAAGGTAGTTACCTGATTTGTCAGGTAAGTACGGAACAATCTGTCCCGCAAGAGTTATCTGACCACCGTGGTTATGTCCGGCGAATAGGTACTGCACATTGATTCTATCTTCTGACCTGCGTGACCCATTTATATCCGCAAGAACTTCTTTCAGGCTTTCCTGATGTTGGGGGCTATGTATCAATACCAGGTGGTTTTTTTCGGCTTTTACTTCTTTAAAAGCTTTCTGAATATCATTTTCGCCGTTGAGTAAATCATCCAAACCCGTAACCATAACTCTTTCCCCCCGGATCTGGTATGCTTTGGATTCATTAATGAGCAGGTTACAATTATATTGTTCATAAAGCTTCTTCAACTCTTTAATATCTATGTCAGCACTGTATTCATGGTTTCCAAGAATAGCAGCTTTTGGAGTATCCGTGTCCAGCAGATCAAGAAATGATTGTAATATGTCTATGCTGCCATGTGTATCAATGGCATCGCCGGTAATCAGAATGAGGTCAGGTTGTAACCTTCTAACGGTTTTTGCTAAACGAATGTAGTTATAGGTAAGGTGGTCCTTGAGGTGTAGATCTGAAAGTTGTAGTAGTCGGATAGGGCGTCCGGAAGAGTTAATACGACCAATCCTGAATTTCTTAATCTCAAAAAAGTACTTTTCCAGAAAATAAGCATCAAGTAATATCAGGGCTGTGACAGTAAGTGCAGCAGGAATAACAAATTTTTTTAGTAAGGACTTATTCATAATAGGTATGGTATGCAGCAAGCCCTACATGGCTATGCATCTATGGATTTATAGAGTGAAGTCACTAGACTTTGCGCCAGTGAATAAATAAGGAGGAAGGATGAAAAATAGGATACCAGATCAATATCCTGCCAGTTGGCTTACTATCTATAGTAGATACACCCCTACATCTCGTTTGTAGTTGTATAGGATACAAGAAATATCGAGGCTTTAGCCTTAAAAACAGCATGTACTCCTGATCTGTATTCACCAGAGTCGCTCCGGCTTATACGTATCTGGACGTGTAGCTTTTAAAATGGACACTACATGATAATTGGTCTAAGGCTGATGTCCATTCCCCATTACCTCTATATAGTGTATCCAGCCTGAATCAGTAGGTACTTACTACCATGTAGATAGTCCTCTTGGTGACTTCATTATTTGATCTGGTATGTGTCAGAAGTCACACAAGCTCACATGGCAAAACCACCTGCAGGTTGAGCAGGCAAATCATCCCAATCCGCTTCGCTCTGGTGTTGCCGGTGAGCGAAAGCCGACATGATCGAGCTAAAGAAACTCGGCTGAGGTTGCACGTAGCAGAAGTGTCCCTCCGGCTTTGCTAACTCTTCGTAGTAAAAAGGTACTTTACAATATACATTTTCGCCAGAAGCAATCAGGCTATTAAGACCGGTTGCTACTACTTTCCAAAGCTTTATATCTTCGCCGATACTATTGCGGTAGTAAAAGCAATCGCCGGGTTGGAGTTGATGAGGTGATTTTATCCTGTTCATAATTTTGAGTGGATATGTTCTAATTTTATTACAATTAAGATTAACAAATCTATAAGTGTAACTTATACTGTTTAAATGGTGAATGACTTACCAGACATAAATCTGAAATGGTACATTCAGCATATAGTATAAATAATAAAATAGTGTACCAGACAGGTTATTAGTGAACAGATTTGGACTATACTAGTAAAAAATTTAAATATAAACGGGTGACATAAGCTCTTATTCCTGATTTGTAGGCTGATATTCAGTAGAAAGCGAAAGAAAGTGCTTAGTTGGGGTAAAAAAACGAATGTAAAGTGGAGTTATAACTATGAGTAGATGTTGAATGGGTATAAGAGTGGGCAAAGAGCTCCTCAGACTTCTGTCTATGAAGTTCAACACTTCTTCAATAATTGCTATTTTGCATCTACTGAAACAGCTACCTACTATGTAAGATCAGGCAACCAGTTCAATATAGCTGGTCCCCAATAGTGTATAGTAAAAAAGTATGTGCCCAATATTAGAAAAGAGGTTGCTAGTAGCAGGATGACAGAGGCTAGTATTTTCAATGCAGTAGAGGCCCGGTAGTTGTTAGCCCGAATGAATGCTTCGGTAACCAGCAGATTGGGAAGGTAAAAGAAGAAGGCCATTACCTGATCAAAGGGACCAGAGAATGTATCGGTATGACCTATGCCTTTGGTAAAGAAAAACCAGAAGCCATAGTCCATACGGTACAGCCAGGAGCCAATCGCCAAAGCATATAACCGGAGTGCCCACACCCGGTGCTGTTCCACACGACCCACTCTGATGTGGCGGTACGTTTGGATGGCTGCTATAAACATTAATATTCCGTAGAGTCCGAATCCAATGTCCATAACAGGACCACCTATGGTACCTTTCAGAGCAATGAATGATAAGCCACCCACAGCTGCAAGTAGAGAGGCCAGAACGTACACGCGGCCTATCCACCGGTGAGCGGCAGGGTATCGCTCCCTGACGCTGCTCATAAGCTGAATACTACCCAGGATCAGGATGATCCCGCCCGTAGCAAAGTGAAGCCCTATACCCGAAGTAGTGGCCGCCGAGCCCCGATCATACAGGCCGGGTAGTACCTCATTCCAGCGTTCCATATCCCCCTGATACAAAGCAGCGGCGTAAAAAGCCAGTATATACAAGCCAAATAGACAGGCACTGGCCCAGACTGTAGCTACCAGTATGACCGAAGACCAATGTAAAAAAGTAGAACTTAATCGGGGCAGTCGCTGATAGTCCGTCGGGGTATTGAGCGTTTCGAGCTGAGCTTTTTCCATGATAAGAGGTAGTTAGGAGGCATGTGTACAGGGAGAGCACCAACTAACTGTCCTAAGGCCATCTCCTGAATAGTGGCTACAATATCGCAAACTTCCCAATTCTGAGCAATACCAGCTACTGCCAGCAGTCGTCAATTTTACTGGCATACTGCTCTGATCAGTGATTCCGTCCCATATTTCGGGGCTTTCGTCACATCTGTTTTCAGTCGCCGCATTAGTTGCCTAACCTTGTTTGCCTACTAGCAGCGTCCATCTGAGAACTAATTCCACGTATCATGAAAACCTCATTTCTTACAAGACTATTTGTTACACAAATCTGCGTGAGCATCCTGTTTTTGGTTTTAAGGCTGATGAATACAGCTTCCGCTCAGCAGGTTGAAGCTAGTAAGTACCAAGCTTCAACTACAAAAAGCATTTCAGGTAGAGTACATCACCTTAACACAGTGGAAGCCACCGCTGATTCGTTAGCCAAGGCCTATATCAAGGCCGGACACGCACCGGGATTGACCATAGCCATCGCTCATAAGGGTGAAACTGTGTTTGTCCGTGGGTATGGTATCGCCGATGTAGAGATGGGAGTTGCCGCCGGCCCCGAAACGGTATATAAGATAGGCTCAATAACCAAGCAGTTTACGGCGGCCACCATCATGCGGCTCGTGGAAGCCGGGAAAATCTCGCTGCAAGATTCGATAACCCAATACCTGCCTGCGTATCCGGCACAGGGTCATCACATCACCATTCACCATCTGCTTAATCATACATCGGGCATCAAGGGGTACCGTGCGCTCGCAGAAGAAAACCGGCAACGGTTTAGACAAGATCTAACCTATGATGAGATGGTTGAACTGTTTGGAAAGCAACCGCTTGATTTCAAGCCCGGAGAAAAATATGCCTATAACAATACCGCTTATTATCTACTGGCCGAAATCATAAGCCGGGTGACTGGTACTCCCTGGGCCGACTATGTAGAGCGGGAGCTGTTGCAGCCACTGGGACTTACTAAAACAGTTTACTGTAATGAGGCCAGAATTATTCCAAATCGGGCGGAAGGATACGAATTCGAAAAGAATAAACTACAAAATGCCCGCTATCTGAGTATGCAGATAGGCAGTGGGGCAGGGGCCCTGTGTGCTACGGCCGGTGAGCTGGTAAGGTGGTCGTATCTGCTTCACACCGGGAAAGTGGTTTCACCGAAGGCCCTGGCACAGATGACTACACCCACCGTACTTATGTCAGGCGATACAGTTGGCTATGGGTACGGTTTGCAGCTGGACGAGCTCAATGGGCACTGGCAGGTTTTCCATGGGGGAGGAGCTAACGGCTTTGTTACCGCGCTGGCTCACTATCCTGACTCTGACCTTTCCGTTGCAGTACTGACCAACTCCGGAAAAGGAAATCCGGGGCAAATTGTTAAAGCGCTGGCCCGCGAAGCGCTGGGAGTACAGGTACATGACCTTCCACTGACTCCTCAGGCAATAGCACGCTACGCAGGTACCTACACTTATCAGCTAAAACAGGGGACGCGTGAACTTCTCGTATTTGGTGAAAATGGCCAATTAAAGGCGCAGTTTGTGGGAGGACGACCTTTCCGGCTGCTCTACCAGGGCAATCATGCATTCATTCCTTCCATTGATGAAGATGAGCGACTGGTTTTCCGGACCAGGAATAATCTGGCCGAAAGCATAAAGCATCAGGAAGGCCGATGGGATGTAACGATAGCCTTACGCAAACCTGGCAATCCTGATCAAACTACAAGCCAGGAAGTCAAAGCGACCAACTAGTACCTACTCATCAATTAGCCATTATACCATTCTTATTTGTAACCATGAGAGACTCTTCCATCATCAAAACCACCGCTCTGGAGTACAGCTACTCCAAAGAGTTCCAGGCACTGGCAGATATTAACCTGCATATTCAGCGGGGACAGATCTACGGCTTTCTGGGACCTAATGGCTCCGGTAAAACCACTACACTACGCCTGCTACTTGGCCTCCTGAAGGTACAGCAGGGTAATATAGAGATATTCGGGCAGGAGCTACACACCAATCGGAGTGACATCTTAAGAAAGGTAGGCTCTCTGATCGAGTCACCCTCGCTGTACGGACATTTATCAGCCCGCGAAAACCTGGAAGTATACCGGCCTATATATGGCGCCTCCATAGCCAGGATGGACCATGTGCTTCAGCTGGTAGGCTTGGGCCAGACAGGACGTAAAATGTTCAGGCAATTTTCGTTGGGCATGAAGCAACGCCTGGCCCTGGCCCTGGCCTTGTTACCTCAGCCGGAGCTGCTTATTCTGGACGAACCTACTAACGGACTGGACCCCAGCGGAATCATTGAACTTCGTGAACTGATTAAAAAGCTTAACCGGGAGGAGGGGATGACTATACTGGTATCCAGCCATATCCTATCTGAAGTTGAAAAGATGGTCACCCACCTGGGTATTATTTTCAAGGGCAGTATGCAGTTTCAGGGCTCTATTCAGGAACTCTTCCGGCTGCAGGAATATAGTTCACGGCTGCTGGTGCACACCTCTGATAACGACGCTGCCATCCGAGCCTTGTATCATTACCACCCCGAGCGAAGCGGAGAAACCCTTTCTATAACCATCAAGGATTTCAAACAGGCCGCTGAGATCAGCCGCACCCTATTTGAGCAGGACCTTGATATTTACCTGCTTCAGCCCAAAGTACACGACCTCGAGCAGCTTTTCATTGACTTAACCACTACCCCTACCTTAACCCCCAGCCACGAATGAACCTGCTGACCTCCTTCCGGACTGAGCTACTCAAGACTCGCCGAACCTCGCTTTGGTACCTGTGCTGTACCGCGGCCATCCTGGTGCCTTTCTTCATGTTCTTTGACTATGAATCGGGTGAAGGCCTGAATGAACTGAAGACCGACCCGTGGAATATATACTTCAGGCAGGGCCAGCGGGCTATGAACATTATGTTTCTGCCCATGTACATTGTTCTCATTACTACACTACTACCTCAGATAGAGTACAAAAACAACACCTGGAAACAAGTACTCACTTCTCCTCAATCCACCAGTCATATTTTTTTCTCCAAACTACTGGTCATTCAGGTGCTGATCCTCCTGTTCATACTGCTCCATAACCTGTTCATGCTTGTCTCGCTTACAACCAAATCAGTACTATATCCTACCCTGGTTCTTTGGGAGCATACCATAAACTGGATGGAGTTCTTAAAAATGAATGCCATCAGCTACATGTCCATCCTGGCTACCCTCGGGCTCCAGTTCTGGCTGGGAATCCGCTCTAAAAGCTTCCTGCTGCCTATTGGAGTAGGCATTGGCTTATGGATTCTATCTGCCGTAATGGTTGCAGAACTCCACTGGCCCTATGCAAAGTACTTCCCCAATGTCATTCCTATGATGGTAGTATTTCCAAAGCTCGCTCCTGGTCTTTCAACTTTGACCTTGATATCAGTAGGGTACGCTGTCCTTTTTCTTGGGCTGGCGCTTCTGGAATTTAACACTAAAAAGGTAAAGGAGTAAGTAGATTATGCCTGCTTTGAGTACTAATATTATAACTACATTATGCTAGCTACCCTTAAAAAACCTGAAACCATCAGTAGAGTCGAACTTTGGCTTGCCACCTTTATTTATATATCCATTCTGGCTACACTGTTCTCCGCGGACAAGTTGCAGGATACTCCTCAGCATCTCTTCAAAAAAGCTGGTCTGCCCTTTGACTTCTACGAGAACTACTTAATTCCAAATAGTATTCGCTACACTGCCTTATATCTGGCCTTTCTCTTACTCAATTTCCGGATAGCGCCCCGGTTATTCCAGCGGGAAGAGGTACAAAACCAGTTGTACCTAGTTTTTTTAGTGTTTCTGATCACCGGTTTTACTTTGGGCGTAACCGAAACCTACTCGCGATACTACCTCTATGGTACCTATGCCTCCAATGAGGAAGTATATAGTATAGTTTTCCGTAATGGTTACGGTGTCGCCTTACTCCTTGTCTTTCTGGTTAGTATTTACTCTTTAATCAAATACCTGGGGTTGTTACTGATCAATGATTCAGACGCTATTCCGCATAAGTATCGTACCGTCACCAAGGATAGTCTGGGAGCTATGGTGGTCTGGTTTATCAGTATTATTCTACTGCTTGTTGTGGAGGCTGATTCATTTCTTATTCTGTCTTGGGGTTCGATGATTCCTGCCGGTATTCTTGTCTACTGTTTAGGTTTTTTCTGGTTCATTCCGGCAGCATCGGCCAAAAGGAAGCCCTTCCGATCGTACCTGCTTCGCATGGTACCGGCCCTGATCCTGTTGTTACCCGCGCTGTTTCTGATCCTGACTATCTTATCCGATGATCCGGAAACTTCTATGGGAACTGCTTTTTTTAATGTAGTCTGCCAGCTCCTGATCACAGTGCCCCTGGCCTGGGTACTATTCAAGCGGTATACCAAAGGCAACGAAGCACTCTATGTACTCCAGAAGGAACTGGGACAAACCCACGCCAATTTTGACTTTCTACGGTCACAGATTAACCCACACTTTCTGTTCAATGCCCTGAATACGATTTATGGGACAGCCATTCAGGAAAAAGCCGAGAGAACAAGTGAAGGCATCGAAAGACTGGGAGATATGATGCGATTTATGTTACAGGAAAATATGCAGGATAAAATACCACTAGCCCGGGAGGTTGAGTACATGAATAATTACATCAGCCTACAGAAATTACGTACCGACCCGAATCCGCAGATAACTGTACAGACCGAGATAGAAGAGCAGGTACAGCCCGTCCAGATAGCTCCCATGCTACTGATCCCTTTCGTCGAAAATGCCTTCAAACACGGCATTAGCCTGCGGGAGCCATCGCATATAGTAGTGACGCTAGAAGTAAAAGATAAAGTACTTTACTTTGATGTACATAACAGCAAGCACCCTAAACTGGCCAACGATCCGGAAAAAGATAAGAGTGGAATAGGACTGACCAACGTAAAGCAACGGTTGCAGCTGCTCTATCCGGGTCGACACGAGTTAATGATACGCGAAACCAGAAAAGAATTTTTTGTTCACCTGACTCTGCGACTGGCATGATCGTGCCCCCTACTATATAAGTACCTATGAAAGCCATTGCCGTTGATGATGAACCCATTGCTCTGGAGATCGTTAAGTCCCATGCTTCCAAAGTACCCTACCTTGAACTGGTTGCGGAGTTTACGGATGCCTTCAAGGCGCTGGAATTCTTACAAACTGAAAGTATAGATCTGATATTTCTGGATATAAAAATGCCGGATATATCCGGCATCGATTTCTTTAATAGTCTGCCCCGCAAGCCCCTGCTGATCTTTACCACCGCCTATTCGGACCACGCCGTAACCGGCTATGAGATGGATGCGGTAGACTACCTGTTAAAGCCTTTTTCATTCACCCGGTTTATCAAGGGATGTAATAAGGCGCTGGAACTATACAACAGTCGAAATGCGGTGGAGGCCCTGGATCATGTGTTTGTGAAGACAGGGTACGATCAGGTAAAGGTCTACTTTGACGACATCCTGTACCTGGAGGCGGACGGCAACTACGTGACATTTGCCCTGCGGGACAAGAAGGTACTCTCCCGTATTACCTTCAACGAAGCTACCAATATGCTACCCACCGAAAGGTTTGTCCGAGTACACCGTAGCTTCTTGGTGGCTGTAGCCAGGATCGAAAAGGTGGAGCGACACCAGGTAACTATAGGTATTACCCACATCCCCGTCAGCGAAGCCTACCGGCAAAACTTACTGTACCTGATCAATAAAGGATAATCATTTTCCATGCGGTATTTACTTACTTGCAGTAGACAAAGCCTTGCATAAGGTACCGTATTTTATCCTTTCCAGTACATGAAGCGTTCTTTTTCAACCTCGTATCCCTCTGATTATCTCCCTATTTTGTTGCTCATCGTCCGTGTAGGTGTAGCTGCCCTGATGCTTACCCATGGCTATCCAAAACTGATGAAACTCCTAGGAGGTGATTTTGCCTTTCGCGATCCCATCGTGTTGGGTAGTGGTACTTCCTTAGTATTGGCAGTACTAGCTGAAGTAGTATGTTCGCTGCTGATACTAATCGGAGCCGGCACCCGATTAGCGACCATCCCCTTACTCTTTACCATGGTGGTAGCAGCCTTCATTGCCCACGGCAGCGACCCGTTCGGTAAGAAGGAACTTCCCCTGCTGTACATGCTCATGTACCTGGTACTCCTGGTGATGGGTAATGGAAAATACTCGGTTGACCACATGGTTACTAAAAAAATCCTAGATCAGAAACAGGTACCATGAGTACAGCCGAGGCTCTGCTGTATTAAGCAGAGCCTCGGCTGTACTACTTTACAGAATCATTAAATAATTACTGCTGCCTTTGTCTCCCAGGCAATACCAAACAGGTCTGAGAGCGTTTGCTGAAATTCGGTATCTGATGTGATAGGAATCTCCTGCTTTACCCCGTGTCTGGTTGTGGTCAGTGATTTGCTGGTGAGGGTAATACGACCATCAAGTGTAGGTCTGGAACAGAGAGGTTGCTTGTTGAACGGGGCCTGAGGCGAATGCTGGTGCATCTGACACAGCTGTTCAAACTCGGATAGTTCTCTGGCTTTGAGCGTAAACTTAAACAGCTTGCTGTAGCTATTACCATCCGAAGATTTTTCCTGTAGAACTTCCTCGTCTGGTAAGCGGGTGAGCCGGTAATAGCTGCCAAACTGGTTCTGATGAGTATCAAATTCCAGTTTAAGTGGTTCAATGAAAGCGTCACCAAATCCCACATCAACCAGATACAGTTTATCCTCCACCTCAGCGATGATCGCTAAATGACCAAAGTCCGGAGCAAAGCCACCGATGCGGGGTGAATAGACATTGCAGGATATAAACCAAGAGCGAAATCCAATCTGGTCAAGTAACAGCTTAAATAGCCCGTTCAATTCATAGCAAAAGCCTCCCCGGTTGTGTCCTACGATCTTGTGGTAAAACTGCTGCTGGTCCAGTTGAATAGGTATTGCATTGATTATATCCAGATTTTCAAAGGGAACAGTTAGGGTGTGCGCCCGGTGGAGGGCTACGAGAGTTTCTACGGATATTGTAGGTGTAGCCGTGTAGTTGATTCGGTTGAGGTAAGCGGAAAGAGTTTTCATGGCTAATAGGTTTTCTATTTAATGGGTAACTTTGTTAAAGTTTGGGCAAAGTTGAGCCTGCCTGCTTAGTATGAGCAGGTTTGGGTACTTTAGTATAAGTAGTTTAGCTAAAGCGTCAAATGATCGGAATGTGCCAGGTTATGAGCTGGTTGTCCGGCTGCTGATAATCGGGCAGGCTATGAAACTTAAAATACGAAACTCCCTCCTTATGTTGCCACTGTGTTTGCTCTAACAGGTGTTTGGTGATGACCATGGCTGTTTGCTGCAACTCTTCTACGGGGCAGCAGAAGTTGTAAGAGGCAAAGCGGCATTCGGGTAAAGTGCTCTTAAAGAATTTATCAGCGGGCAGGTGAACACCCGGCTTAGGTACCAGAGCAGCATCGTAGCGATTGGGGCCGGTGGTGACGTTCTGGCAGCCGTGTAATACCGCGTAATAGTCAAAGTCCGCTTCATTAGCACCGGCTAATTGAATATACTCCTTAACATCCTTCCATACCTTATATATATCTTTTGAAAAGTAGTTACCCAGACTTGGAAACACGATGGCCGATTGAGCTGGAAAGTGGGTGGCACGGGCCGTCAGTGATACGTACCCTTCCTGCTTTTTGAGACCCTCTTTTAGTAGATTGTTGGAGCGAAAGTGGGTTGGCGAACACTTCATAATATCCTTAAACGCTCTGCTGAATGCGCTGTCATCGGCATAGCCTACCATGTACTTGATCTGAGCAACCGGTAGTGGTGTAAGGGATAGCAGATATGCCGCCGTTTCCATGCGCTGACGCTTGATGAAGCTACCGATCGGCTCCTGCAACTCCTGTTTGAGCTGACGATGCAGATGGTAGGGAGAATAACCACAAAGCTGAGCCAGCTGGTCCAGAGAGATCTCTTCATCCAGATGCCGGGAGATATGGGTAAGTACTTCTTTAATCATGGCTAAAAGATTCTTCTGCGGTCAACCGGTTTCTGGTCAAGTTAGCAAGATACTTCGATAATTTTAAGAGGCGACCTGGTAGCAATAATTTGGTCTATCTTTAAACCGGCTTTCTCTATCAATGTATAGAATTCGGCTTCGGTACGTTCGCGGCTGTTGAGTAGTACCTGCATGTGCAGGTCAAAAAATAGGCCGATGTGGTCTGACTCATCCGCAACCACCATATCGAGTATCAATAATTTAGTACCAGGAGTCATAACCTGCTTACAGGCAGCCAGTATCTGGAGGGATTTAGCGTCATCCCAGTCGTGCAGGACGCTTTTCATCATAAGCACATCAGCCGCCGGTACCTGCTTCAAAAAGTCACCCGAATGAATTTCTACCCGGCCAGACATTTCATCTAAAACATGAGTAGCAACCACACTTTCCTGATCGTAAAGGATACCATCGAGATGAGGATAAGCCGTCATGATTTCTTTCAGTAATACTCCCTGGCCACCACCTATATCACAAAGGGTATGATACAGTGAAAAGTCATAGGCTTCGGCAATAGCTCTGGCCGACATCAGCGTAGAGGAGGTCATCCAGTCGTTATAAGGACTATCATATTCAGGATGGTTATTCAGATAATCAAATAGGGGTGCCCCCATGGTCGAATCAAAGGACGGTTCGCCTGTGTTTAGGGAGTGCAACAGATTATTCCAGCTTCTTTGCCAGGGTTCGGTACCGATTAACAGGATTCCACCGTACATGCTCCCGGGTACACCCTTCAGGAGAAGCCTCCCCGTTTCGGTAAGCGAGTAAGAACCATCGGTACAGGTTACCAAACCTATGGCCGAGGAAAATCGCAGTACCCTGTATAGAACATCTTTATTGAACGGACCGACTGATACCAGTTGCTCTAAAGATTTTTCTTCGTCGCGTAACTGTTCTATGATACCTGATTTAACCAGTGTGTAGGTTACCTGTGTGTTAGCGAAGCCTGTAGCAAACTGCCATACCTGTGCTTTGGGTGTACGTGTAAGTGTTTCCATTTGTTCAGAACTGTTAAAATTTTTCATGGCTTACTACCCTTATTCGCCAGGGCATTTTCTTTTTCTGAAACAAATGTACTGTCTCCGTTTCTATAAGAGTGTGCAGATCTTGCTCTGCGAATAATCTTGTGCTGTAGTTGTCGATTTTCTTTTGGTACTATATGGTTTGATAAAAGAGGGGAAATGCTCTAAAGCTATAAAGCCTTATCCCGGTACATATACAGGGATAAAGCTTTATAGTTATTCAATATAATTTTGCAGTACGAGCCAATATGGAATTTAATGAACTACTCCGACCGGAGAGACTGGATTGGGTTCATAAGGGCGGCCTTGATACTCTGGAAGCTCACCGTGAGCAATGCTACCCCTACTACCAGCAGGCCCGCCAGGGCAAACATCCACCACTGTACATCGATACGGTACGAGAAGCTTTGCAGCCATTGGTTCATAAAGTACCAGGCCAGCGGTGAGGCGATGATTATACCGATCAGGATCAGCTTGAGGAAATCCTTGGAGAGTAGCAAAACAATACCGGGCACTGAGGCACCCATCACCTTGCGGATTCCAATCTCCTTGGTACGCTGCTGTGCCATAAAGGTAGCAAGACCTAACAGACCCAGACAGGCAATGAAAACGGACAAAGACGTAAACAGCAGGAACAGCTTTTTGAATATCTGCTCGCTCTCGTAGAACTTCGCGAACTGCTGATCCAGGATCTCATATTCGAAAGGAAACTCCGGCGCCCGTGTTTCCCACTTTGTCTTCAGGAAGTCTAGTGCTGCGGACATTTTCTCGGGACGTACCCGCGCTACCATCGTATAGTTGGCCGGCTCATGAACGTGTAGTACCAGCGGCTCGATTTTCTGGTGCAGGGATTTGTAGTGAAAGTCTTTCACAACTCCGATCACCTTACCACGCTTGAGGGTATCAGCCGGATTGGAAGGTACCCACTTTGGCCACAGCATTTCTTTACCCAGTGCCTGCTCCGGACTACCCCAGCCCAGTGATTTTACGGCTGTCTCGTTCAGGATGAAGGCTTCCTCCGCATCAGTACCATACTGATCAGATAGGTTACGACCTGCCACCATTTCCATTCCGAGGGTAGGGATATAATCCGGATCAATCAGGAACATACTGATGCCTACCTCCTTGTCCTGACCTGGCAGCCTCACCCCATCGCCGGCAAAAATTCCTCCTGGTAAGCCATAGCAAGCGGTGGCTGATTCAATATTAGGGTTCTGCAGGAGCTCCTGCTTGATGCTCTTGTAGTCGCGCTTCATTTCATCAGTTTGGAAGGGCATGATCACGAGCTGCTCTTTATTAAAGCCCAGATTCTTTTGCTGAACGTAGTTGAGCTGATAGTACACGACACCCGCCCCGATGATCAGGGCCGTTGATACGGCAAACTGAACTACTACCAGGGTTTTACGGAGACCATAACCTCCCTGCGCCTTCGACTCAATGGTACCTTTAAGTACCTTGATGGGCTGGAAGGCCGAAAGGAAAAACGCTGGATAGACTCCCGCCAGCAGGCCTACCACCAGCATAGCACCCAGTATCTGCAACAGCAGCATAGGCGACAGAGCTTCTAACAGGGACAACTCCTTACCGGCCCAGTTATTAAGTACTGGCAGTACCGCCGCAGTCAGGCCAATGGCGAGTACCATAGCCAGTGCAGTCAGGACCATAGACTCACCCAGGAACTGTCCTACTAGCTGGCTTCGCTGCGCGCCGATAGACTTACGCAAGCCTACTTCTTTGGCCCGCTGCATGGAGCGTGCGGTGGATAAGTTCATGAAGTTAAAGCAGGCGATCAGCAGGGTGAAAAGGGCCACGATCGCAAAGGCATACACATAGCGGATGTTACCTTTGCGGGCTATATCGTACTCCAGCTCCGCCGAATGCAGGTAGATGTCTTTTAGCGGTTGCAATGAAGTACGGTAGGCATCGTCCCTCTGATCGGGATTGGCATATCGTTTCACCATATCAGTGATCTTGTCAGTTACTTTGGCGGGGTCAGCACCCTGCGTCAGCAGTACATAGGTAAACATCTGTTGCCATCCCCAGTTTTCCAGGCGGGCGTGGTCGCTAATAATATCGCGTAGCGTACTGAACGAGCCAATGGCATTTAGTTCCAGGTGAGAGTGACGTGGCATATCCTTCATGACCCCGGTAATCCTCATTTTCAATCCACCGTCCACGGTCAGGATCTTATTTATAGGGTCTTCTTTTCCGAAGTACCGCTCCGCCATCGACTCACTAATGACCAGCGAACCTTGTCCTTTTAGCACCTCCTCCTTATTCCCCCGTACCAACGGCAAGGTAAGTATATCAAAGATGGTAGAATCAGCCAGAATAAATCCCGTCTGCTTAAACCGGTTGTTGTTGTATACAACCAGCGGATCGTTAAAGGAGAAAACGCGGAAGGTTTTCTCTACCTCCGGGATATGGGCATTCATGGCCGGACCGTAAGCTGGAGCTGACCTGGCCATGTGATTCACGCGGCCCTCGGATATCCTGTCATTTCGGAGGCGATAGGTTCGGTCGGCTTTTTCGTGGAAAGTATCATACCTGAGTTCATCTTTGATAAACAGGTAGATGGTCAGACAGCAGGCGAGGCCTACCGCCAGACCCAGTACGTTAATGACAGCGTACAGCCGCTGCCGCTGCAGATTCCGGATGGCGATTTTGAGATAGTTTTTGATCATATCATGGCTGAAGATAAAAGGTGAGGTTGTTTGGTTAGATTTACGTTTTATGGCAAAGGGTTTTATAAAGCTTAGTACTTCCCATACATATTGTCGTCGGGCGGTCTCCACTCCAAATACCCGCACTCTTCGCTGAAACCTCTCGTAGAGATCACCCTGTACCTCTTCAAGCAGGTGAGGCGCACAAAACCAGGAGAGCAATTGATCGGCCCAGCGGGGTGGGTTAGTAGTTGGTTTCATAGGCTAAAGGCCGGTAGTACATCCGGTGATATAGAATCCCACAACCGGTTGCGGGTTTCTCGGATACTTTGCAGGGAATAGCTACCTAGTGATAATACAGTAAAGAGACGTTTGCGTCGGCCACCCCGCTCGGCGGTAGCATCACCCAGACGCGAACTGAGCATACCTTTTTCCTCAAGTCGGTTCAGAGCCGCATGTACGGCACTAAGACTGACTGTGCGTCCGGTCTGCTTTTCGATTTCTTCGGTAATGGCTACTCCGTATGCATTGTCATGCAGGACCGCCACCGTCAGGAGTACGAGTTCTTCAAATTCACCGAGGTAGTTTCTTTCCATAGTGATTTATATGTTTCACATTTGTAGAGAAAATAACGTGCCTGTTTTTGATACGGATGTAATAGGTTGATAATCAGTAGCTAGTAGCGCGGTGCGGGCGGAAAAGTGTCCGAATATGAACAGTTGATGTACGTCGGTGAACAACCTGGTTTTACCAGTACCGGAGTTTAGTGGAGTAGGTAGATTGCCAACCTCTGATCCATATTGTATATTCGGTTAACTTAACTATTTGATGCACATGGAAGTAAAAGCGGATACTCCCCAAGACTACCTCGAGCGGCTCCCCCTGGAGCGTAAAGAGGCCGTACAAAAACTACGACAAGCCATCCTGACCAATCTTCCCGCGGGTTACGAAGAGACCATAAGTTATGGGATGATCGGATACGTAGTGCCACACAAGGTATACCCTCGTGGCTACCACTGTGATCCGAAGCTCCCTTTGCCTTTTATTAGCCTGGCATCACAGAAAAACTTCATTGCCCTGTATCACATGGGCCTGTACGCGAGTCCTGAGTTGATGGAATGGTTTACATCAGAATACCTTAAACATACTTCAACCAAACTTGATATGGGTAAAAGCTGCATTCGCTTCAAAAAAATGGAAACGATACCTTATGCACTGATAGGACAACTAGCCCAAAAAATGAGTACTGATAGTTGGATTAGTCTATACGAAAGTCAATTAAGGAAGTAGCCTGGAAAAAGAAAAAGGAGATAGCTGATGCCATCTCCTTTTCTTTATTATAAGTTGTCTTTTCCCTATTCAGGCTGGATAATCGTTGTACGATCAGGCTTGTCGTCATTCCTGTCTCTTTTCTTATCTGCGTTCGAATCGGTGACGTACAATGTACGGGTAGGGTAAGCAAATTCAACCCCCATTCTCAGAAATTCTTCGTAGATCCTAAGGTTGATCGTTTGCTGAATGTCCATATATACGGTATAGTCGGAGCTTTGTACGTAGTAGACTACTTCAAAGTCCAGGCTGGATTCTCCATAAGCAGCAAAGTGGGCCCGATCAAAAGTCGTATTCTCTATACTCGTTATAATGGATTTGATCATACCGGGTATCTGCTTTACGTTTTCCAGCGATGTCTGGTAGACGACTCCAAATTTAAAAAGGATTCGGCGGCGCTCCATTCGCTTATAATTATGGATACGCGATTTGGTCAGGTCACTATTAGAGAAGATCAGTTGCTCACCGGTAAGGCTTTTAATCCGGGTTGACTTGACCCCGATATAATCTACCACTCCCATTTTGGTGTCAATAATAATGAAGTCACCCGTTTCGAAAGGACGATCAAAGAAAATGACAAAGTAGTTGAACAGGTCACCTAGTATATTCTGTGAGGCCAGGGCAATGGCTACACCACCTATTCCCAAACCGGCAATTACGGTAGTTACGTCGTAACCAAGGTTATCCAGCAGGGACAGTAAACCGATTCCCCAGATTATTACATTAATAACAATCATGAGCCCCCCCAGCTCCTTAACTTTATCTTCTCCCCGGTCTTGCCTTCTTACGTACGATTGCAGGAGCATCAGGATGATGGTAGAAACAATACGTATAACCAGGTAGGTGACCAGTACCGTAATCGCGATCCTCAGGATGTTTTCGAACTTGCGGTTGAGAGTCAGGTAGGTGAGGCCGGAGTAAACTACTGTTACGTATAGGGCCGGAATTCCGAACCGTTCTATGCCGTGTACCAGGTAGTCATCGATCTTGGTATTGGTGTTACCTGATAGTTTTTCAACCTTTCTGAGGATGACTCTCTTAAAAATAGCAATCAGTAGAAAACCCAGCAGTATACTTCCGAAGGCTATGATATAATCTAGTAGAGTATTCCTAAAATAGACTGTTTCAAGTACTTCTAAGTTATCAAACATGAAAAAGGTAGTTATTGATAATGCCGATATATATAATTTGTTCTTCACCAGATACATTTTAAATGTCTGTATCAAGAATTACATCTAAAAGGTAACAGGGAGATTAGCAGGTGATAGTAATAGGACTGACCCTAGTCAGTTAATTAATCAGGAGATTTATTCTTTAGACTTATGATACATTCTCCACATTCTGTTCCCCTCAATTACCAAAAGATCAGGGTTCCTGATAGCAGACTTTATTCTAGATTGATTTAATTGAAATAAGCTATGTTCTTGTAATATTCCAAATTTATCAACCTCCTTACGATAAAATTGTTCAGGTTAATTGGTTAAATGCAATTTTAGCTACTGATAATTAAGCTATTGCAGCTCAACTTTATAACTCGACAACCGGTGGGGGAGCGTTAGTTTTTCGTAAAGGTAGTTGTGGTACAAACCAGGTAATAAGCCAGGCCAGTAGTACGATGAATAACAGGTAGAAATAGTTGTTGGTGATGGCTGTTGCAAAAGTCTGCTTCATGTTTTCCTGTATTTGCCGTACCATCTGATCATCCTGTGACTTGAGGCTTTGTACTACGTCTCCTACGTTGGAGGGAGTTATCTGTCCGTTAAGAAGTTTGCGTTTTAACGGCTCCGGAAAAGTAGGGTCGGTTAGTAGCTGCTGTCGAGCGGATTCATTACCATTCAAGATTGCCTGCTGTAGTTGTTCGGCTTGTTGCTGGGTAGTCTGTTCGGACAGTGCGGACGGTTGAGCCGTACCTCTGGCGGTGATAGCTTCGGGGGCACCTTCGCCCAGGGCGGTAGGAGGGGGGAGCGTAGTACCCGACAGTGCCGCGGCCAGTAAAGCTCCCATCACGGCGGTACCTATAACACTCCCGATCTGCCTGAAAAACTGGTTGGCACTGGTTGCCTGTCCCATGTTCTGAACCGGTACCGAGTTTTGAATAGCCAGGGGGAATAAGGGTAGGGTAGGACCCATACCTATCCCGCACAGAGCCATGTAAAACAGTACCGACGTAAAAGACGTTGCGGGTGTCATCTGTGAGAGTAGTAGTACCCCCACCGACATTATAGCTATGCCACACAAGAGGATGTACTTGTAGTTACCGACCCTGGATACAACCTGTCCACCCGTAATAGATCCTAGTACCATTCCAAAGGACAGCGGCATCATACTTGCTCCTGCTTCGGTGGCCGAAACTCCCAGTACATTGACCATAAACAGGGGCAGAAACACAATAATACCCATAAAGGCAGCTCCCAACAGAAACGAGGCCGCGTTGGAGGTACTGAATACTTTGTTCTGGAATAGCCTGAGGTTCAGGATGGGGCTGGTGATTCGTAAGGACCGCCTGTAAAACAGGGTCAGGCAAAAAAGCCCGCCTCCCAGCAACCCTAGTACCAGGGGGGAGGTCCAGGGGTAGAGACTCTTATCCAGTTGTAAACCGATCATGAGAGGAATCAGTCCGATAATAAGGAGTACCGCCGACCAGTAGTCAAAGGTCTGCTTGACTCCGATCGGGAGGAGAGGCGGCATTTTGGCGATGATAAACCAAAGTGCCAGGGCTCCGATGGGTATATTGACATAGAATACCCATCGCCATCCGGCAATACCTGGTATGATGGCCCCACCGTAATCAGTCAATAGTCCACCTACCCAGGGACCAATGACGCTGGAAAGACCAAACACAGCCGCCACAAAGCCCTGGTACTTGCCCCGTTCGGTAGGAGGAAACAGGTCTGCGATGACTATAAAGGCCATGGAGAATAAACCGGCCCCACCTATCCCCTGTATAGCCCTGAAGATAATGAGCTGATTCATGCCGTCACCTATGAGCGGAATCGAACCAAACTCACCGGAGATACCGCAGAGGAGAGATCCAAACAGAAATACACCGATTGAAGCTAACTCAATAGACTTGCGGCTGTACATATCAGCCAGTTTGCCGTAGATCGGTACCAGTACCGTTGACGCGACCATATAAGAGGTAGCTACCCAGGCATATCGCTCCAGACCTTGTAAATCCTGTACGATGCGAGGGAGGGCAGTGGCCACAATGGTCTGGTCAAGTGCCCCCAGGAATAGGGCTAGTAGTATTCCAATCAAAGTAAGTATCCTATCATCCATCTCGATTCGTACTGATTAGTAAGGCTTGGTTAGTAGGGTTGAACCGGTAAGATAACAATATGTATCCAGTGGTGGGTCAAAATTACTCCCGACGCATAGACAATATGAGCCAGGAGCAGACAGAACAGGTACGACCGGAGGTACAGTTTGGGTGGATTGGGATGAAATCTATAATACAGATACCAGACCACTATACCAAACAGTCCGAAGCCTAATCCGAATAGTAGTATATGAATAGAGTCAGGCTGACCAATACCCATAGCCCAGAGCAGATGAAAGAAGTAGGAGAATAGAATACCTACGCTAAAATGCGCAAGAGTACCTACAACAAGTGCCAGGGGCCGGTCGGATAGTCGCCCGGTAGGGGTAGTACTGGATGTGAGCATAGTACCCAGTATCCTGATTACTTTCATGGTTCGGCGGGTCAGGTAGGTAAGTCCGTACATGAAAAGTGTCATCAGAGCTGTTCCGACTATTCCTTCGGTTAGTACAGCCGGTGTATTTTCCAGCCATCCATCCGAAAGAATTATTTGCAATGAGGTAACAAACATACTCTACAAGATATTGATTACTTGGGTGCCGGTATTTTACTAGCATATTTATTTAAATAACTATACCATCTACCCTTACCAGGTTACTCTACGCTCTTTTGATGTGATACCTGGTTATAATTTTTTAAAACAACGGGGTTGAAAACAGGTTATAGTTTCGGTCAAAATCAGCAATAATAATTTCCTACCTCAGCTTTATTCATACCTAACTTCAATGGACACTGATGATCCAAAAGTCTTCCGGAGTAGATGGAAGCGTCCCACATTCAAGCGTACCAGTCAGGGAGCAAAACTTGTAGGCTATGGCTTTTTATTCTGCGTGCTGCTCGCCGTCGTGATGAAAGTAATAGATTATTTTATGGGCTAAGGAGAAGCAGGCGATCTCCCTCTTTTCACTAGGTAGCATCTGGCGGTAGTAGCTTTTCTGACTACCGCCGATGTGACTGTGCTTAGTGTTTCTATTTACATAAGAACTTTTCAAATTTTTATTCACCTGTGCAGGCACAACATTAGCTTCCTGCATCGCCTGATTAAGGAATAAAGAAATATTCGGGGGAAAAGGAAACAATAAGATTACACCAAAGCTGACCCTTATCTGGGTTAGCTACTATTATTTTGTGGTAGCTAATAGTCCATCCAGTCTTTTAAAGTGTATTAGCACTAGATTTTGATATCTTTTATCCCATTAGTAGTAACAAAGCTATTCCCTGACCCTTACCTGACTCTATACTTCAATGATTAAGCCAACTCCTACCACCCGTCGTGACTTCCTCAAACTAACCGGATCTGCTTCTGTTGGTTTTTTAGGTCTACTTGCCTTTGTAAATAAGCCTGCCCTTGTAATGAGCGAAATGGCCGAGTCTGCCTCTGGCTACGGTCCTCTGCTCCCCGATCCGAAGGGAGTCCTCAACTTGCCGAAGGGATTTTCGTACCAGATTATTTCCCGGAAAGGAGACGCCATGAGTGATGGATTGCTGGTACCGGGTGCTCCCGATGGGATGGCTACTTTTAAAGGTACCAAAGGACGTACCATCCTGGTTCGCAACCACGAGATGAGTCCTAATCCGGAGGGGGGAGCATTTGGTTCTAAAAATGAGCTACTATCCAAAGTAGATAAAGCAAAGTTCTACGACTATGGTAAAGGAGTACAACCAGAGCTGGGAGGTACGACGACCATTGTCTATAATCCGGCGACCGGGAAGGTAGAAAAAGAATTTATGAGTTTGGCGGGTACTACCCGTAACTGCGCCGGGGGCCCTACCCCCTGGAACAGTTGGCTAACCTGCGAAGAGAATACAAAAAAGGCTGGTAGCGACAGCTCGTGTGAAAAAGACCATGGCTATGTGTTTGAAGTACCCGCTACCGAAAAAGTAAAGCTGCATACCGCAGTTCCCATCAAGCCCATGGGCCGGATGAACCACGAAGCCGTGGCCGTTGATCCACGTACCAGCATAGTGTACTTAACAGAAGATACCGGCGACAGCCTCATCTACCGCTATATACCTAATGTACCCGGTCAGCTCCTGAAAGGAGGAAAACTACAGGCCCTGATGATACGTGGACAAAAGAGCGTAGATACCCGTAACTGGGAATCTCTTACTACTCCTACCTTTCCGATACGGGAGTTGCATGAGGTGGAGTGGGTTGATATAGATAATGTAGAATCACCAAATGATGACCTGCGCTACCAGGGCTTTGATAAGGGAGCCGCCCGATTTGCCAGGGGAGAAGGAATGTGGTATGGCAACGAAGAAATCTTCTTTGCCTGTACCAGTGGAGGAAAGAATGGAAAAGGGCAGGTATTCCGCTATGTACCCAGTAAATACGAAGGTACACCACAGGAGAAAAATGCTCCCGGTAGAGTGGAGCTGTACGTAGAACCTAACGACCAGGATCTGGTTAAAAACTGCGATAACCTCACGGTTGCACCCTGGGGGGATGTAGTACTTTGTGAAGATGATAAACATCCTTTTGTGGTTGGTGTAACACCGAGTGGCGAGTACTACCGAATAGCTGAAAACGTTGGTTTTCTGACTGAATTTGCCGGAGGGGTTTTCTCTCCAACTGGTGAAACATACTTTGTAAATATCCAGGGCGCTGGCCTAACACTGGCCATCACAGGTCCCTGGAAGACTGTGTAATACAATAATAAAGTTGCCCTGCCTGCTGTGGAGCGCTACGCTCTGCAGCAGGCATTTTCTTTTTCTACCTCTTCTGGAGCTATTTTCCTCTTCAACAATCAGGTAAATCTGCTAACATGGTTTCTTCTTGAGTAGTCCCTTTTGATTACTTACAAGAAAGAATATGACCACTTTCAGACAATTACTGCCACTTTTACTAATTGGCTTTCTCTATACCGGCTCTCTTGCGCAAACAAAGCCAGCTGCTCCCCTAACCATTTATGTATCAAAAGGAGGCAATGACACCAACAGCGGACTGAGCCGAAGCCAGGCGTTCCGTACCATCGAAAGAGCGCAGAAGGCGGTTCGTGAGCAACGGGCCAAAGGTCCATTAACCAATCCGGTTACCGTAGGCATCGAAGCTGGAGACTATTTTCTGGACAAGCCTCTTGTATTCACTCCGGACGACTCAGGTACTGAACAAAGCCCCGTTACCTATACTTCTCTTAATGGAAAGGTACTCATCCACGGAGGTAGGCAGATCAGGGGATGGAAAAAGTACCAAGGGAATATCTATACAGCTGAATTGCCGGAGGTAAAAAGTGGTAGCTGGAAGTTTCGTCAGCTGTACGTCAACGGCTCCCTCAGACAACGCGCCCGTATACCTAATACCGGATTCAAGATTGTGAAAGGGTTTCCGGATGGCGGATCAGAAGTACATTACCACACCGACTGCCAGCGCTTCGAATATGCCAAAGGCGATCTGGACCCTACCTGGAAAAACCTGGACGACGTAGAGGTAATTGTGTACCACTTCTGGACCGACTCGCACCTGCCCATCCAGTCACTGGATACGACCACGAACATAGTTACCTTCAAGCATAAGGCAGGGAAAGTATTCACCGATGACTTCTCCAGCAACGGGGCCCGCTATGTCGTAGAAAATGTATTTGAGGGGCTGGACCAGCCGGGTGAATGGTACCTGGACCGTAAGGCTGGTACGCTGTACTACATTCCCCTGCCCGGAGAAGATTTGACTAAGGCTGAGGTAATAGCTCCTGTAACCGAAAAGTTTATTACCCTCGAGGGAGACCTCCAGAACAGAAAATACGTGCAGCACCTCAACTTTAAGGGGCTGGACTTTATGTATACTAACTGGGACCTGCCTCCCGGCAACTCCAACGATAATCAGGGATCGGCCTCAGTACCCGCCAGCATCAGCCTCTCCGGTGTTCGCCATACTACCTTTACCAACTGTACCGTCCGCAACATCGGCACTTTTGCTTTTGAGATTGGTAGTGGTAGTTCTGACAATGCTTTTACCCATAACGAGATCAGCCACCTGGCGGCGGGTGGATTTCGCATCAACGGTGGTACTGTGTCGGACTCTCCGTTACTACGTACCGGACACAATACCATCAGTGATAATGATATCCACCACTACGGCGAGGTATTTCCTTCGGCCGTGGGTATACTGCTGATGCACACTTTCGGTAATAAAATCTCCCATAATAACATCAACAATGGCTGGTACACGGGTATATCCATCGGATGGAGCTGGGGTTACCAGCCCAGTATCAGCCGCGACAACATCATCGAGTACAACCACATCCATACCATCGGGCAGGGACTCTTGTCCGACATGGGAGCCATCTATACATTAGGACTATCTCCGGGTACGGTACTTCGCAACAACCTTATCCATGATGTAGATGCCAACCACTACGGAGGGTGGGGGATATACAATGACGAAGGTTCATCGCACATCCTAGTAGAGAACAATATCGTGTACAATACCAAGTTTGCCGGATACAACATCCACTACGCCAAGGAGATAACCGTGCGCAACAACATCTTTGCGCTGGGGCGGCTTGAACAACTAAGTCGAAGCCGGCAGGAGCCCCACCGGAGTGTTTTTTTTGAGAATAACATTATCTACTGGAGGGAGGGGGAACTACTAAGCAAAAACTGGGAGGACAAGCCTTATACCTATTATGTACGTCCCATAGGAGATAAGGGTACACAGGAGTTTGCGAGTACCTTCGATATGGACTGGAACATCTACTACAACCCTAGCCAAAGTATCGATAAAGTTACCTTCAATAAGAAGAACTGGCAGCAGTGGCACACGATGGGTAAAGACCAGCACTCTCTCTACATCGATCCTTTCTTTGAAGATATTGCTAAGTATGACTTTCGGTTAAAGGAAGGTTCACCGGCCTTCGGTTTGGGATTCCGACCTATCGATATGAGTACCGTAGGACCCCGAAAGCGGAATCAGTAGGAGAAGACTTCATTAAAAATCAGTAATAATAAAATCGTGAAAGCGCTAAAACTCAAATCCAGCCCAGATCATAATCCGGTATGGGGGCAGGTAATGCTTCTTCATGATAAGGATAACTACTTTCTTCTGGAAATACCCACGATCGGCAATGGTACGCCTCACCTTTTTTCTGATCCGTCAGTCACCCTTGATATGATAAGTTCGGCGTTGCACCCGGCAAGCGAACCCTTGGCGAATGGAGGTACTTGTAAAGAGATAGAACACCAAAGAACTCCTAACAATAGATACCTAAAACTTAAGTAATGTTGACATGTATATACATGAGTGTCATGACATATAACTACCTGTACTACTGGATATAGTGATTTTATACTATATAGCGTATAGCTAGTTAAGACTGATTTTAAGTAACTATCTGATAAATAATTAGATAAAAACGAGGCATTTTTACTGGTCGGTTATGCTATTTTGAAAAATACCTATTAGTTTTAAGTGCTAAGATCTATCTAGCTAGTCTTAGTGTTGTGGATAGATACTCTGCTGATATTATCGGCAGAGTATTTCCATTTATAGGGTTTCCTCCTGAAGTACAAACATCTATTAAGAGGCTATTACAGATCAAATACATACCTTCCCGAAACCTTCATTTTTCTGTGTAACTGCTGACTAAGATGATGTAGCTTGAGATGCCACTGCACCTGCTTCTCCAAAAACATTCAGGGGCTTTAATCGCTTTTGATACTATCTAAACTAGTATTAAGCTGAACAGATACGTATATGCTGCACAATGCCCGCATTGCCGAAACCGGAAAACAACGTGTCGTTATTTTAGGGGGTGGATTTGCAGGAATAGAATTAGCCAAGTCACTGAAAAGCCTGGATGTTCAGGTTATATTGATCGATAAGCATAATTTCCACGCCTTCCAGCCCCTGCTGTACCAGGTGGCTACTACCGGTATTGAGCCTTCTTACATTGCACAGCCCTTTCGTGAGCTATTTGATAAGCAGGAAAATCTGTATTTCCGAATGGCAGACGCCCTTTCGGTGGATACAGACCAGCAAGTGGTAGAAACATCCATCGGGCTGGTACGCTATGACTATTTAGTGGTGGCTACCGGGGCCGAAACCAACTTCTATAACAACGAGGAAATCACCCGCAAAGCCATATCTCTCAAAGACATTGATGATGCGCTGACTCTCAGAAATACTATCCTGAGTAACTTTGAAAAAGCTCTGCAGATAGACAATGAAGAGCAACTTAACAGCCTGATGGACTATGTTATCGTTGGAGGAGGCCCCACCGGAGTAGAGCTGGCTGGAGCGTTGTGTGAACTCAGACAACATGTATTTCCGAAGGACTACCGGGAGCTCAACTTTAAGAACATGGATATTCACCTGATCCAGAGTGGCCCCCAGTTGCTGAAAGGAATGTCCGAGCAGGCATCCCAAAAGGCCCTGGAATTTCTGGAGGAGTTTGGAGTGAAGGTATGGCTCAACCGCCGTGTCAAATCATACGATGGCTACACGGTCACCCTGGACACGGGTGAGAAGCTGATTACCCGAACCATGGTATGGGCTGCTGGTGTAGTAGGAGCTCCCATCAAAGGCATCCGTAAAGAGAGTGTACTACGGGGCGATCGATTCCAGGTAAATGTCTATAACCAGATTGTTGGCTATAGCAATATATTTGCCATTGGAGATATTGCGGCTATGGTCACCGAGGAGAATCCCCACGGACATCCTATGATGGCCCAACCGGCCATACAGCAGGGTCGGCTGCTGGCAGATAACCTGAAGAGGCTGATGGAGAAAAAGCCACTGGAAGCTTTTAAGTATCATGATCAGGGATCAATGGCTACCATAGGGCGGAATCATGCCGTGGCTGACTTGAAAATATTCAATAAGGAGTACCGGACGCAGGGCTTTCTGGCCTGGTGTATCTGGATCTTTATTCACCTCATTTCCATCATTGGTTTTAAGAATCAGGTCACGGTGTTTATGAGCTGGATGTGGAGCTATTTCAACTTTAACCAGGGCATCCGGCTAATCATGGGTGACGTGAAGGAAAACGAGCCCGTAGAGGAAGCCACCGAAAAGAAACTGGTGTAGCGTCTTGAACCCATACTTTAATATTCATACATGAAAGCAATACTATTAACTGAATCAGGAGGTACTGATAAATTGGCCATTTCGGACATAGATACTCCAGTACTTCAGGATAACGAAGTACTAGTGAAGGTAAAGGCCCTGAGTATCAATCCGGTGGACATCAAAACCCGAACCGGTAAAGGAGTATATGGTCGAATCAAGGAGCAGATGCCAATAATCCTGGGTTGGGACATATCCGGGGAAGTCGTAGATGTGGCGGATAGTGCATCCCGCTTCAAAGCCGGAGACGAAGTGTTCGGTATGGTTAATTTTCCGGGACACGGTAGAGCCTACGCTGAATATGTAGCCGTGCCGGAGCACCATTTGGCACATAAGCCTAAGGAGATTACTCATGAGGAAGCCGCGGCAGCCACGCTAGCTCCCCTTACAGCCTGGCAGGTGCTGGTGCACCAGGGGCAGGTACAGCCGGGACAGACTGTTTTCGTTCATGCGGCAGCCGGTGGTGTAGGTCATTTCGCCGTGCAAATAGCCAAGCATCTGGGGGCCTACGTCATAGGTACTGCCTCCGAACGCAACGCTGACTTCCTGAAAGAGTTGGGAGTAGACAAGCACATCGACTACCGAAACCAGGATTTTGTGCAGGAAGCCAGAGAGGTTGATTTCGTGCTTGACCCCGTCGGAGGGGATACTACCCGAAGATCCCTGGAAATCCTGAAACCGGGCAGAAAGTTGATATCTATTGTAGGTGGAGCCAACGAGAAAGTTCAGAACGTGGCTCAGGAGCGCGGCATCAGTGCGGCCAACTATCTGGTGCAATCGAGTGGTGAAGATATGGAACAACTGGCGGCGCTCCTGGCTACTGGTAAGCTGAAAGCGCACGTATCTCATGTATTTAATCTGGATGAGATAGGTAAGGCCCATGAACAGATTGAAACAGGGCGAACAGTAGGGAAGGTAGTTGTAGTGGTATAATGTGGATTAATACATAGTATAAAAAGAAATAGCCGCACTACGGAGTTGGTGCGGCTATTTGCTGTATTACAAATCTACTGATTCCTCTCTAATTGATATTTTTGAACGCAGGTACTTAGTGATCCTGACTGACCTGCATAAGGGGCTGTACGTTCGTAAAATTTGGAATGTCGGCTATCAACTCGGCTGCATGGGTATCCATGGCCTGCTGAAGTTGGTCCAATGTCTCAAAATTTAGTGACCCGATCAGAGCATAAGCAGGAAGTACATCTGGCGTAGGCCCGGCGAGTCCTTCTTCTAAATCTATATCTTGCAGACCCATCGGGATCAATCGCTCCTTAACCAGCGGAATATGCGTTTCCAGAAAGTAATTCATATCAAACCGGCTGTTGGAGCTTTTCTTTTAAAATACACTGAGCTTGATCATATCTGTAGGGTTCAAGACTGGTTGCTTTACCAGGGTATGATAAACGAAGATAGCGGAGTGGGTATCTAAACTTTTCTGTTCAGATCAAGCGAGGGGGGGTATGTGACTAAAAATATATAAATCGTTACAAAATTGCAATTTATTTTATCTAACGGTTAGAAGAAGCGAGAAAACGGCACCGCTGGAAGTGAAAGAGCCTGGATTATTAAATTTATTTCAGTCAGACTAGCTTTATTTGATAGTTGTACATCACTTTTGATAATATAAAATATAAGCCCGCTCTAGAAGGGCTGTACAAGCTCACTTGTATGTTTTTTTATTGATATGTACTTGTGGGAAGTTTAAATAAAGATGACACATATTATAATCGGAAGTCTGGTACTAAGCATTATACATGCTGCTATACCCAACCATTGGTTGCCACTGGTACTAATAGCTCGATCAGAAGGATGGAAGAAGCGTGAAACTATGATAGTTGCCGGCATCGCTGCTCTGGCACATACACTTAGTACGATCAGCCTTGGTATTATCATCGGATTGATAGGGGTTGAAATTTCTGATCAGCTTCGGCTTTTTCCAACGATTATAGCTCCTCTGGTGTTAATATTCATGGGGCTTCTGTATTTTGGAATAGATCTGGGGCATAGTAACCACGATCATATTTCTGAAAAGAAACTAGCTAAAAAGTCCAAGCGAAGTATCATACTAAGTGTGAGTATCGCTATGTTCTTTTCTCCCTGTCTGGAGATCGAAACCTTTTATTTCAGCGCCGGGCATTTTGGCTGGAAAGGTATTATTTCAATTTCGGTAGTGTACCTGCTGGTAACGGTATCGGGTATTATGGCACTGGTGGCGGTAGGGGGGAGGAGTCTGGAAAAAGTTAATTTTCATTTTCTCGAAAATCACGAAAAGAAGATCACGGGTTTTACCCTTATCTTATTAGGCATTTTTACATTTTTTGTTCATTAAGAGTTATAAAAGCTATTGATATGGCTAGTAACGATAAAGATAAAAAGGAAAGAGAAGTAGATCTGCAGCCCATGGAAATAACTTCGCCGCGTACGGCGGAGGAACCGGGGCCAAAGAAAGTGGTGCAAGATAGCTGCTGCTCACCCGAAGGACATTCGCATGACGATGGACACGGCCATGACCACGATCACGATCACGATGAAAGCAACTCGTATGTACCTACCATAGTAAGCCTGCTGTTGCTACTGTCGGGTATCGCTTTTGACTATTTTGATGTAGCCTGGTTTGAGGGTTGGATACGGTTTGTGTGGTTTGGTGTGGCTTACGTACTGGTGGGCTGGAAAGTAGTCAAACACGCGGCAACCAACATAGCCCGTGGTGATGTATTCAACGAGTTCTTCCTGATGTCCCTGGCGACGCTTGGCGCTTTTTATATCGGTGAATACGCCGAAGGGGTAGCCGTAATGCTTTTCTATGTCATTGGGGAGCATTTTCAGGAAGCAGCCGTGGCCCGTTCACGCAAATCTATCAAGGATCTGATCGATAACCGCCCCCAGACGGTCAATGTACTACGGGGTGGACAGACATTTGAAACAAACCCTCAAAAGGTAAAAGTTGGTGAGGTCATACAGGTACGGGCGGGTGAACGAGTGGCCCTGGACGGTGAGCTGGTTAGTACCCGTTCCAGCTTCAACACGGCTGCCCTGACGGGTGAATCCAAACCAGATACTAAATCCAATGGCGAAAGGGTACTGGCTGGTATGATCAACCTGGATCAGGTCGCTGATATAAGGGTCACTTCGGCTTACGAGGATAGTGCCCTGTCGCGCATCCTGAAGCTGGTGGAGCAGGCCAGCAGCCGCAAGGCCAAGACCCAGCAGTTCATTACCAAGTTTGCTAAGGTATATACTCCCATTGTTGTTTTCCTGGCCCTTGGACTTACTTTTTTGCCCTACTTTTTTGTAGAAACCTATGTATTTGATGAATGGCTGTACCGGTCGCTGATCTTCCTGGTGATCTCCTGTCCCTGTGCGCTGGTGGTATCGATTCCGCTGGGATACTTTGGGGGAATTGGAGCGGCATCGCGTAATGGTATCCTGTTCAAGGGCTCCAACTACCTGGACCAGATGCGGAAGGTAGATACAGTGGTTATGGACAAAACGGGTACCCTGACCGAAGGGGTATTTAAGGTACAGGATGTAGTTGTTGAAGGTATAGAACGTAAGGAATTCCTGAGCCTGCTGGCTACACTGGAAAGCAAATCTACCCATCCCATTGCGCAGGCCGTAGTGGAGTATACAGGTCCGCAATCAGTACTTGCCGATATAGGTTCGGTAGCAGAAATATCAGGGCATGGACTCAGTGGTACAGTACGGGGAAGAGAAGTACTGGCCGGTAATGCGCGACTGCTGGATAAGTTTGGCATCCGCTACGATCCGGCTCTGAATAGGATTGTCGAAACCATAGTGCTGGTGGCAGTCGACGGACGTTTTGCCGGGTATGTGACCATTGCCGATCAAGTCAAGGAAGATGCCGAGCGGGCTATTCGCTCACTTCACGCACTTGGAGTACGTCGGGTAGTCATGCTTTCAGGGGATAAAGATTCCATCGTTCAGAAAGTAGCCAGTAGCTTGCAAATTGACAAAGCTTACGGCGACTTACTACCGGAGGATAAGGTAGCAAAAGTAGAGGAACTGCAGAAACAAGGAGCTACCGTTGCCTTTGTTGGGGATGGTATCAACGATGCCCCGGTGATCTCCCTGGCTGATGTAGGTATGGCCATGGGGGGCTTGGGTTCCGATGCCGCCATCGAAACGGCCGATGTGGTTATTCAGACCGACCAGCCTTCTAAGATTGCCACAGCAATTAATATCGGGAAGAAGACTAACGGGATTGTTTGGCAGAACATTGCACTGGCTTTTGGAGTGAAGGCCCTGGTGCTGCTATTTGGTGCTTTCGGTGTAGCCAGTATGTGGGAAGCCGTATTTGCCGACGTAGGTGTGGCCTTTCTGGCCATCCTCAATGCTATCCGTATCCAGCGGATGAGCTTCAGCTAACATAAGATGTAAGAATTTCTGATTAGGGGAGAAAATAGAGGGCATTTAAAGGAAAAGCTGCATAATTATTGCGAATGCAATAACAATCCCACCCAAATTTGTAATTTGGGCAGCTTAACCCTTATCTTAACCTATACATGAAACAGCGTTACTACTCTCTTGATGTTTTCAGGGGAGCTACGGTGGCCTTTATGATCCTGGTAAACAACCAAGCAGGATCAGCGGCTTTTTCTCCCTTAAGCCATGCTCCATGGCACGGACTTACTCCAACCGATCTGGTATTTCCTTTCTTTCTTTTCGCAGTAGGTAATGCCATGGCATTTGTCATGCCCCGTCTGGAAGCGGCAGGCGACGCGGCCTTCTGGCAGAAGGTGGTGAAGAGAACCGCTCTTATCTTTCTGATCGGACTTTTCCTGAACTGGTTTCCCTTCCTGATGTGGCAGGACGATCAACTGATAGTCAAGCCCTGGACCTGGTTGAATAGTGAGGGTGAGCTGCGGGGAGTACGTATCCTGGGAGTACTTCAGCGTATTGCGCTTTGCTACTTTTTTGCCTCGGTTATCATTTACTATGCCAAGGTACGCTGGGCTTTCTGGATTGGTGTTGGTATACTATTGCTCTACTGGCTGCTCTGTATACTGGGCAATCCTATTGATCCCTACAGCCTCGAGGGCTGGTTTGGTACCGCCATTGATAAGCAGATATTGGGAGAAGCGCACATGTACCGCGGTGAAGGTATCGCCTTCGATCCTGAAGGGGTCGTAAGTACCTTACCGGGCATTGTAGAGGTGATATTTGGATACCTGGTGGGCTACTACATCCTGAACCGGGGCAAGGCCGGAAGTGATGTACCGGCTAGTACTCTACGTGAAGGGAATCCTGTTTACAAGACACTCACGATGTTGTTCCTGGCGGCAGCCGTACTCCTATTCGTTGGATATGCCTGGGGACTGGTCTTCCCCATTAATAAGAAAATATGGACCAGTTCATACGTAGCCTTGACCGTAGGGCTGGCTATTATGCTGCTCTCAGTACTGATCTACCTGATTGAGGTGAAGAACAACCGGGGCACCTGGACCCGCTTCTTTGAAGTGTTTGGAAAGAATCCCCTGTTTATATATGCCCTCAGCGGTCTTATCCCAAAGCTACTTTCTATCATCCGGCTGAATGACGGTGTCGACGAAAACGGAGCCCCCGCTTTTATCAGCCCCTGGGGGTGGTTCTTCAAGTACATAGTTGCTCCTATAGCTGGTACCCGCGAGTTTGGCTCACTCCTGTTTGCTTTACTATTTGTGCTCCTACTCTGGGCTATTGGCTACTGGATGGACAAAAAGAAGTTTTATGTACGTGTCTAAATTAGGCGGGTACTTCCTCCTGGCTTGTCTGATTCTGATAGCGGAAAAATAGCTGCGAAACCGGTATGAATATCATTCCTGCCAGGGCAAATGACACGAACGACATGCGCAGGCCAAAGGCATGAGCCAGGTACCCAATCATGGGCGGGCCTACCAGCATACCTACCGTAGCGTAGGTAGCTATGATCGAAATGGCCATCCCGGGTGAATATTTCCGTGAAGAACCCGCCAGTGCGTAGGTCATGGGTACAATGGAGGCCGTACCAAAGCCGGTCAGCGAGAAGCCAATCATGGCTGTCTCAAATCCGGGAAAGCTTACGGCCATGCCAATACCCACCATGATCAGTATTGCACTCATAAGATAGGTATTGGGCATACCTATGTGCTCGATGATCTTGTCCGACATAAAGCGGGATATAGCCATGCATACCATGAAGATCAGGTATCCGTAGGTAAATACCTCGACGTTCAGTACTTCTTTGAAAAAGATACCACTCCAGTCAAACATACCTCCTTCGCAGACTGCTGCGAAGAAAATGAGTATCCCCAGGTATAGAATATAAGGGTCGGGCTTGCCCAGGATCAGCTTATTGCCTTCGGTGGTACGGTCATTGCGTAACAGGTACTGGTAGGAGAATAGGGTCACCAGGAAGCTGATGGCAGCCACCGTAGCCAAATGTACCTGAATAGAGATGTTGTTGGCTACCATAACGGTTGAAAACCCAACCCCGGCAATGCCACCCGTACTCCATAGTCCGTGGAAAGAGCCAAGTATTTTCTTGTCAAACTGCTTTTGTAACGTAATAGCCTGCGTATTGACAGCGATGCTGAATATACGCATTGTGAAAGCAAAAATACTGATGGCTACCACCAGGCTGAAGGTACTCTGAGCAAATCCAATCAAAGCAAGCGCCAGGGCATTCAGTCCAAAACCAATGGACATGGGTACGCGGCTGTCGTACCGCGCGATCAACCAACCCGAAATAGGCAGACCTATCATAGAACTGACCGGCATGGCCAGTAGTACTGTTCCCATTTCGGCTTCGTTGTAGCCAAAGAAGGACTTGATGGTAGGTATTCTGGATGCCCAGGTCGAAAAGCTAACTCCCGAGAGAAAAAAGAATATGCTCAGAAATATCCGCTGCTTTGCCTTCAAAATCATAACTGTCAGTATTGGAATCAAATATCCCTAACTAACAATAAAAGCAGCAGTTTGTCGCAGTGATAATAGTACAATTTTACTATAAAATGGATTAACCCAACTCTTCCTTTTTTTAATCTAACTTTAGGTGGTACTCAGCCGCTTGTATACATCGGACAAAGCTTTTTCATCTCCCACATTTCCCGGAAAAACCACGTATGTCAGGTCAGGATGCTTACAGTTCTGATCCAGCTTCCATACTGGCACTCCCGGTATAACTTGTCCCAATACGGTTGCTTTTTGAACACTTAATCCCTTTGTAGCCATATCGCTGGATGTATTACCTCCCTTGGCAATCATAAATGCTGGTCTCACTTCTACACCCTGTACTACTTTTACCAGAAAGTTAGAGACAGTACTATTAATCTTCAGATTGCTTGCTATATCCTTTCCTACTTCCAACTGACGGCTGGTATGTATGACAACATCTTCTCCGGCTGCCAGCCACTGATTGGCTTGTTGTGCAATATCAAGGGAGTAAGCGGTTGCTTCATCTTGAGTTAGTCGGAGCAATCTGGTCACATCGACTTCTATGGATTGATGGCTCTCCTGCGACAGTAGGTATCGGAGCTGACTGGTTGTTTTGGGAACATAGGAGCCAACAACAATCAGAGAGCCATTTGTAGTACTGCTTCCTTGTTCAGGAGCATACAATTTACCGGGAGCCATACCTGCCCTGATGGGAACAAAGGTTGCCGAGGTCCGATAGATACTGCACTGCCCGGCCTGTTCGGCCATCTGTACACCCCGTACAAACACTTCCAGGTCTTTATTAGAAGCAGCGTTGACAATACATACCTGTCCCGACTGGCATGAGAGTAGCTTCGCGCTCACCCGCTGGGGGCCACCGCTGCGTAAATCTTCCAGCGATACAGAGACAACCTCATGAGCCTTCACCAGCCCCTGTGTCTTCTCTTCCACCCATTCTTTCAGATTAGAGTGGGTGTAGCCAAACACGGCATCCTGAGCAAAGGGTGTCTGAGATACCGGTGCCAGTTCATCTCCCTCCCTGATGTAGTGGACATCCTGTATCGTATAGCGACCACCTTCTATAAAAGCTGGTATGATTATCCGTATCGCATTTTCCTGGTCCAGTACCCGGGCCATGGCATCTACCTCCGCCGGAAAGTGTCCGCGCAGGGTAGAGTCACTCCGGCTGATGGTAACAATCTCCTGCCCGCTTACCTGTACGGCTTCCTTTAAATTCTGACAAATCATCTCAGTGAGTTGTACTGCTTCTTCTCCGGCAAGGCTACGGGAATTAGTTAGGATAAACAGGATGGAAGGCTTCTTTTCAAGCTCTTCCACGAGCAGAGGTACATTCCACTGAGTCAGAACTGTAATATCGTAGGAGGTCTGGGTGCCGGTAGGATCATCATCCAATACCACTATGGTTTTGCCCGCTTTCCTGAATTCTGCCCAAATTTCCGGCAGAAGATCCTGCCCATATTCCGGTGGGAGCTGATTGAGTAGGTCAATGGAAGTAGTACGCATAATCTGAATCTGATACAGATGCCTAAGATAAATGATGTATTTATATTTTCCCTACATTATACCATTCTGAAAGAAATGGTGCGGAAAGTACAGAAGTAAGTAGAATCTTATGTTTGTGGCTTTGAAATAGGGAGAATAATACCTATTTCGGAGTATCTGATTACAACTTTATGCAAATAATAATTACCGGTGGTGGAGGCTTTCTGGGGCAGAAACTAGCCAAGGGCTTGCTGAATAGTACCTTAACTTTTGATGAGCTTCTGCTAGTAGATCAGGTCATGCCTGTCAATCCCGGACAGGATTCTCGTGTAAAATGCCAGCAGGCAGATTTGTCCAATGTTGGAGCAGCAGAAGCACTTATCACTCCCCAAACTGGTCTGGTGTATCATCTGGCGGCGATCGTAAGTAGTCACGCCGAAAGTGACTTTGATCTGGGGTACCTGATTAATCTGGATGTAACGCGCCGGTTGCTCGAAGCTTGCCGTCAAACCAAAGCTGGTATCCGTTTTGTCTTTTCCAGCTCACTGGCTGTATTCGGAGGACAACTTCCGGAGGTAGTCACGGATTCCACGGCGGTGACACCCCAATCTTCCTACGGAGCCCAGAAGGCCATGGGTGAGCTACTGGTCAACGATTATTCCCGCAAAGGATTTGTGGATGGTGTGGTACTACGACTACCTACCATATGCGTACGTCCGGGCAGACCTAATAAAGCGGCTTCATCGTTTGTTAGCAGCATTATCCGGGAGCCATTACAAGGCGAGGAAGCCATTTGTCCGGTTTCAACTGATTTATCCCTTTGGTTATCCAGTCCTGAGACGGTAATCCATAATCTGGTACATGCCGCTAATATCGAGGCATCGGCTTTAGGTAAATGGCGTACCATTAATTTGCCCGGAATACATGTGACGGTACAGCACATGCTGGACTCACTCGAGCGGCAGACGGATGCTGAGACCTTGTCAAGAGTCCGTTTCGAACCAGACGAAGCCATCAACCGGATTGTGAGCAGCTGGCCGGGGCATATTGATAACAGCCGGGCTCTGCAACTAGGCTTTCAGGCTGATCAGGACTTCGATAGCTTCATCAGTCAATTCATAATCAACGACCTTCAGAAGAGGGTATGAGTAGTCTGCCCATACCGGTCATAGGATTGATTATTGCGGTACTGGTGCTCATCTTTCTGGTGATGCGCACAAAGGTACACGCCCTGATTGCCATGCTGATCGCGGCTAGTATAGCCGGAATAGTGGGAGGTATGTCGGGAGAAAAAACGGTGTCAGTCATTACCCAGGGCTTTGGCACTACGCTTGGTAGCATCGGTATCGTGATTGGGTTAGGCGTGATGATGGGTCGCATCATGGAGGTATCCGGAGCAGGCGAGCAGATTGCCTTTAGTCTGATCAGGTGGCTGGGGAGAAGGAAGGAAGAGTGGGCTATGGCGATCACCGGTTATATAGTTAGTATACCTATTTTCGTTGACTCGGCCTTCGTAATCCTTTTTCCGGTGGCTAAAGCTTTGGCAAATAGGGGACAGCGTTCTTTGCTAACCTTAGGCGTAGCCCTGGCGGGAGGATTGGTAATAACCCACTCGACGGTGCCACCTACTCCTGGTCCGTTGGGGGTAGCTGGTTTGTTCGGGGTAGATATAGGCTCCATGCTGTTGCTGGGAGTAGCTCTGGCTATCCCCTGTGAAGTAGGTGTTGTACTCTATGCCCAATGGCTCCACAGAAAGTACCCGCATTTCGAAATTAAGGAGGTAAATGATGTGGATCTACATGCCGTCCATGAAAAATACGTAAAGGAGAAAGAAGCAAAGCCACTGCCCGGCCTTATGCTTTCACTGCTTCCAATCCTGGTACCCATCGTTCTAATATTCATAAAGGCCCTACTAACAACACTTGCTCAGCTACCGGGACAGGAAGGTTTAGCCGAGCAACCCATAGTACAGGTATTCTACTTTGCCGGAAGTCCTATCATTGCTCTTTCGATTAGTACTTTAATAGCCGTATACACGCTCGTTCCAGAACTGGACCGGCAGGGGGCGGTTGCACGACTGGAGGAAGGGCTGCAATCAGCCGGAATAATACTTATGGTAACGGGTGCCGGTGGAGCCCTGGGAGCTGTAGTGCGCGAAAGTGGTGCCGGTGGTCAATTGGCTGCACAGGTGGCAGGTCTGCCCATCTCTCCAGTTATGATTCCTTTCATTGTCTCTACGCTGGTACGGCTTATACAAGGATCGGGTACCGTAGCTATGATCACGGCTGCCTCAATATCAGCCCCTGTTCTCACTCAGATACCCGGAGTTAACATGTTACTAGCCGCTCAGGCAGCGGCTATGGGCTCCCTATTTTTCAGTTACTTCAATGATAGCCTCTTTTGGGTAGTTAATCGCCTGATGGGTATTGTGGAGGTACGACAGCAGATGACGGTATGGTCAGTCACGACTACTATAGCCTGGGCCATCGGTGGGTGTAGTGTCGCGTTAGTGAATCTGGTAGTGGGATCGGGCGGTAGTATACTGGATCCGCTGTTCCCCTTGCTGGTGGCGGGAGTACTACTTCTGGTAGTGCGCCGACAGTAGTTTCCCCTCTATGGGTACATCAACATTACCCATTCAAAACGCTTTCTCATAACTTTTGTGCAGGTGGAAGGTTTAAAATACGTGAAATGTATTTATGTAATTTAAATAGGAGAAAATGGCAAACGGAACATCAAACTCAGTAACTGAGACCTATACCATTGGGGGCGAACTGACTGTAAACCGAATGGGCTACGGCGCCATGCGGATTACCGGAGAGGGTATCTGGGGACCACCCAAAGACCATGATGAGAGTATTCGGGTCCTCAAAAGAACCGTTGAATTAGGTATTAATTTTATAGATACAGCCGATAGCTACGGACCCCATGTATCGGAAGAGCTTATAGCTGAGGCACTCCATCCATATCCCAAAGATCTGGTCATAGCTACCAAAGGAGGACTACTACGTACCGGACCTAATCAGTGGCCCGTCAATGGAGATCCCGGTCACCTGAGGGAGGCCCTGGAGGGAAGCCTGAAGCGTCTGAAGCAGGACCAGATCCAGTTGTATCAGCTGCACCGGATAGATACCAATGTCCCTTTTGAGAAGATATTCAAGTTCCTGCAGCAGATTCAGGAAGAAGGCCTGGTTAAGCATATTGGACTGTCAGAAGTAACCGTAGATCAGATCAGGCAGGCTCAGGATTACATTAAAGTAGTGTCAGTACAGAATATGTACAGTGTCGACAACCGCAAGTGGGAGAATGAACTCAAGTACTGTGAGCAAAATGATATGGCTTTTATACCCTGGTACCCGCTCGGAGGGGGTAACGTGGAGGCGATGAATAAACTGGACCGGATCGCCAAGAAACACAATGCGTCGGTACACCAGCTAGCGCTGAGCTGGCTTCTGCACCATTCACCCAATATCCTGCTTATACCCGGTACTTCAAAGGTCAAACACCTGGAAGAAAACTATCAGGCGGCTTCAATTTCACTTGATCAGGAGGATCTGGATGAGTTGAATGCACTAGGGTAATTCATCATAGATTGATATGGTACCCAAAAAGGCCGGAATAACTCCGGCCTTTTTGGGTACTATACATTAATAATACATGTGTAAGTATGCCTATCAAAGGTTTTTACCCTGATTGACTGCCCTTGCGGCATTGACCCGCCCATGTCCATACAGAGGATCACGACCTGGCTTTCCTAAATCGTCAGATGAAGCTCTTAAAGCTGCTTCTACTTTAGCAGGACTCATAGAGCCTCCATTCTTACCAATGATCAGCGCCGCAACACCAGCAACGTGTGGAGCCGCCATACTGGTACCCGCCGAAAAGGTGTAGCTGTTGCTTTGGCACGTACTAAAAATCATGTCAAAGTACCATCCAGTATTCGGATAATTTCTATCATCACCACCGGGTGCTGAAAAGCTAACGTCAGCGGTACCGTAGTTGGAGTAAGAGGCTATCTGGTCGAGGTTTGTCTGTGGATTCTGAATCCAGTTGGCGGGACCTGTGGCTGAAATGGAAAGTACATTGGGCAGGTTTGCTGGTATAGAAATACCTGACTTATCCTTATTACCATTGATGGCACTATTGCCGGCCGATGCTATAACAGTTGTACCCCGTTGATTGGCATAATTGATTACACGGGTCATGACCACCAGTAGCTCCTGTACGGCTTTGGTCTCTGATACTACTTTATCATCCGATGGATCATCGGGTGTACCATTATCATCAAGGAACTTTCCGTTTCTGGGCAAATAGGCTCCTAAGCTCATATTAATGACGTTTGCCCCCTGCTCAACGGCATCCAGAATTCCTGCGATGATCCAGGAGAAATTTCCTCCCCCCTGATCTGACAGTACTTTGATCATTAGCAGTTTAGACTTAGGTGCTACACCTACTACACCAATTGAATTATCCAAAGCGGCTACAATACCTGCTACGTGGGTACCATGACTGAACCCCCACTTATTATCAAATTGAGCTGGCTCACTCGGTACAAAGCTTTTGCTATATATAATATTACCGGCCAGGTCATCATGAGTCAAGTCAAATCCGGTATCAAGTATGGCCACTTTAACGCCTTCTCCCTGAGAACCTGTTTGCCATGCACCTGACGAATTAATAGCCTGATGCTGCCACTGGACACTATAAAATGGATTGGTGTTAAGACTTTGCGTAGTTAGAGGTAAGGGCTTATTAATTTCAGATAGATAACTAAAATTGTTTACAGGCTCGAGCCAACTGGCGCTGACATCGGGTATAACGTATTTAACACCAGTCAGCTTTTCAATTTTACTTGCAAAAGCCGGGTCATCTGAAGTAGCCGTGGCAAATCCAATGGTATTCATCTTAACACCCATACGGCCTTTGGCTTTGTTAACCTCTGATTCAAGATTTGAGGGAAGTGAATTAGTAGTTGATATAATAAGGTACTTCCCCTTTCTGATTGTAAAATCTGAGGAATTGTCTGCTGAGGCACGGGCTGCTTTTTCACTTTGGGTAGTGGATGGCTCCAGATCAATCTGATTGGCACAGCCTGATCCTAAGCAGGTTAATGCAGTAGCCATAAATAATGCGCGGAGAGAAACGTTTGTCATAGGGTTTTTACGGGTTATGGTAACTAAAGATTCAAAGTTTATAATGGTATGTTGTGTAAGCTGTACGTAACTCTCTGATCATTACTACTATATCAAGTTGGAATTTTAGCTACTAACAAGTTGGCTGCTGAGTGTAGCTCAGTAATAGATATAAGGATGATTGGTTACTTTCAAAGTAGGTAGTATTTGTTGAATATCAACCACCAGTTACTAATATTCTGCTACCCACTTAGTGAACGGTTACATACTGAGTTGGTCACCTCTATCAAAGGTTGGAAGTTGTACCTAAACCACTAGTGTCTGATGAAGCTAATTTGATCTTAGTAACAGGGCAAAAAGGAACCCTGATCAGGCAATGGAGGTTATTACTGATGTACTACAGCATGCATGTACTTTTTGCATTGTAGCTGATTGGCCTTATAGATTTTTAAATTATTAATAACTCATACAATGGCAGCCCTATCCACTAGTATTACTAATAAACAGCTTTCGGATATTTCACTATCAGTCCTGGACCTTGCTCATGTACGGGCAAGAAATACACCCGCCGATTCCTTTAAGAATAGTGTCGAACTGGCCCAGCATGTTGAGCGCCTGGGATATACACGTTACTGGCTGGCCGAACACCACAATATGCCCGGTATTGCCAGCTCGGCCACGGTAGTACTGATCGGTCATATAGCCGGACAGACTTCTACCATTCGTGTGGGTTCGGGAGGAATAATGCTGCCCAATCATTCACCACTGGTAGTTGCGGAGCAGTTTGGTACCCTGGAGTCGCTGTACCCTGGGCGTATCGATCTGGGTCTGGGGCGCGCACCCGGTACGGATCAGGTAACATCCATGGCTCTGCGTCGGGATATGCGGGGTAATGTAGAGCAGTTCCCTCAGCATGTTCAGGAGATACAGCAGTACTTTGGACCGCCCAATCCGGCAGCTCGGGTAAGGGCTATTCCCGGAGAAGGCTTGCAGGTACCAGTCTGGCTGTTGGGTTCCAGTACCTACGGGGCTCAGCTGGCGGCAATGCTGGGTCTTCCCTATGCCTTTGCCAGTCACTTTGCACCTACCAACTTACATGCGGCTCTAAAAATCTATCGGGATACCTTCCAGCCTTCGGAAAGTTTAGAGCAACCTTATACCATGGCATGTATCAATGTCATTGCGGCCGATACCGATGAGGAGGCTCACTATCTGGCGACTTCCTTATACCAGGCATTCATGAATGTCATCCATGGCAAGTCCAACCTGTTACAGCCCCCGGTGGACAACATGGATAGGATCTGGGACGAGGCTGAAGAGCAGGCCGTATACCAGATGCTACGCTATACCTTTATTGGTAGTCCCAAGACAATTAAAGAAGACCTCCAGAAGTTTCTGGATATAACCCGGGTAGATGAGATCATGGTGGCCTCTGCGATTTATGATCCAAAGGCCCGCCTTCGCTCCTATGAAATACTGCAGGAGGTATGTAAAGTACCTGTAAGCGTATAGTTTTTAGTAAGTCCATTTAGTTAGCCTTCACTGGACAATCGATACTTGATTGTCCAGTGAAGGCTAACTTTTTATATGGAAAACAATAGATTTCTATAGATGTGAATAGTAAATATCACACGTTCAATTAGTTGCCTCGCCTCAGATAAACTGCCGTTTGATAAAAAGTCTCTAAATATGTAGCTGATATGCTACTGAAAAGTTACATTTATCTGATTTATTGTTCAGTGAGCTATTACCGGATACCATTTACTACTGAGAATTCCGCCACAGTATACTTCGGGCATAGTAGATCTACTAGAGCCTAGCTCAGCCAAAGAGCAAGCATACATTCAGATTACAGATAATTGAAGATTTAGCTACTACTACAGCCTTTCATCATAAGGCTTGTTTACTACAACATTCTACGTTTTCGACTTCGACTCATAGCTACAACTGATTCGCAAGTACCTTTCCATTGAAAATTCAGTTAGGATACGGGTTCAACGCTTCCGGCTCCTCTTGACACTGTGATTACCGCCCCCAGCTTTTTCACTTTTCTCAAACCTAATAATCCACTACCTATGAAAGCTACTCTTACTTTCCGTCATGCCTTGAGCCTACTAGCAGGCTTACTACTGATTCAGGTCTGCAACGCTCAGACTCCTGCCCGCAGTTATTCTGAAGTGTACTTTCACAAAATCAAGCCCGGTCATACGATGCAGGAAGCTCTTGCAATAGAAAGAGAATGGAAAAAGCTCCACCAGGCACAATTGGACGATAATCACATCACGGGTTGGTACATATTGTCAAAGGCTTTATCGTCCAATCCAGACCAAGGGGAGTACGACTATATCACGATTAAGACGTTCAGTGATATGGGTAACTTTCAGAATGCCTACCCTGCTAAGTACAACACAAAAGTATATGGAAGTGAAGCAACTAAGAAATGGGATGATCTGATAAAAAGAACGGACCTCATTCAGGAACATGGCAAACTTGAAATCTGGGAAACAGTAGATGGTATATTCTCAGAAAAAATGACTTCGCCGGCTTTGGCTCCGATCTGGGTTATAGATCTCATGAAGGTAAAGGATACCAGAGTCAATGAGTATATGGCCCTGGAAAGCTCAATAAAAGATGTTCACAAAGAACGTATAGCTATGAATAATATCATGGGCTGGACCGTCGCCGGATTGATGTTACCGCTGGGTAGTGAAAAGGGGTACAACTTCGCTACGATCAATTATTTTCCATCCACCAAGGAAATAGCCGATCAGAAGTATGTCGAAGCCTACAAAAAGGTACAGCCCAACGGGGACGTTCAGAAAATGGCGAATCAGATATATGATACCCGTGAGCTGGTGAGGCAGGAGATGTACACGCTGCTCGATTTTGTATCTAAGAATGCTACCGCTCAGACAGCGGCTAAATAATGGTGTATTAAACAGCTAATACCTGGTACAGGTGTAGCCTCTTTTAGTAGGGGGCTACACCTGTACTTTTTTAGGGTCTTTTTAAGGCCCATTGAAGATCCGTATGTTCACCCATAGTCTTCAATTGTCTCAGGATCATGGCGCACCGTTCGTATTCTTCAATTGATTCAAGATAATAGAGAACTTCTTTAACAAATCGGGTACCGAAAAGCTGAGCCATGTGGTAGTAATCTTCATTACAAATCTGGGCGGCCAGGGTACCCAAATGGTCTTCGCAAAGTGGAAAGTGAAGATGAAGAGGCTTTTTTTCGGTGAAGTACTCTACCAGCTCCTGGGCCAGAGTAAAGGATTCTTCAAAGTTTTCCATTGCGGGTTTTAAATGAGTGTGTATAGTGTGTCGATATATTAAGGCTAAAAGTAAAAACTTACAGCCTTATCCTTTTTAGATAAATTATCTAGTGGCTCACAATCTATCTAAGTGAAATGCAGGAGTCTTCCCGACGCGACTTTATCAAAACTGCCGGCCTGGGCGTAACCGGACTGGGTATGCTGGATTTGCAGGATGTTTACCCCCCCCTCACACCACTAGTTACTAAGCCCAGGAAAGTGGAGCTGGCTATCGCTACGATTACCTGTGACGGATTCGGCGATATGAACTTTGAACCCGCCTTCGCCATGATTCCCAGGCTTCCTTATAAAAATGTAGAGTTTAACTGCTGGTACGCCCGTAATCTGACCCCTATGGGTATACAGAGTATTAAGGATCGTTGTCGGCAGCACAAGCTGAAACCAATCTGTGTACAGGGCAGCTCATTTGGGGCATCGGGCAATATTATCAAAGATGTAACGCACAAGCTGTGGAACATGGAGGCCGCCCGCCAACTGGGCTGCAACCGGGTGAAATTTACCGGAGCAGGGCGGGGCAGTGAGGGAGGACTGGATGCCATTATCAAAACTCTGAAAGAACTGGCACCGGCGGCGGAGGAAATGGGGATGCTGATTCTGGTAGAGAACCACGCGAATAATAATCTGGAAAATATCGAGGACTACGACCGCCTGTTCAGCGCCATTGCTTCACCCAATGTAGGCATGTGTATGGATAACGCTCATTTTGACGGAGCAAACGTAGACTTATATGAAGTAGTCGACCGCTTTCACTCGCGTATTCTGCACATTGATCTGAAAGATACGGAACGCAAAGGGATTCATAAGGTAGTCAGATATGGTGAGGGGGTTACGGACAATGCCGGGGTGGTAGAGCGAATGCTGGCCCACGGCTACACCGGTTATCTGCTTATTGAAATGGCTCCTCCTCAAAACCAGCAAACCCTGGAAGAAGACTTACGAAAGGCCTACCACCTGTTTCAGAAATACGAACGGTAGCATCCTTTTCAGTTGGCTTTCAGGAAGTACTTGTACTACCAGACCTAAACCTCTTCTATGTTAAATTGGCAACTATCCTTCAAAAACAGGTTCTTTCCTCTATTGCTGTTTTCAGTCTGTTGCTAGTGGTCGGGTATCTGTTTGGATTTAGAACTAAACCGCAATCAGTTATCCTGAATACCGAAGTGCCTAAGGTGCTTGACGATCGTTTAGAGCTAAGTCTATTCTCCGCCGATCCTCAGATCGTAACACCCATAGGTATTGCCATTGATAGTATGGATCAGATCTATGTACTTGAGTCCCACACCCACCTGCCACCTTCCGGCTACAAAGGTCCCAAGTTTGACTTAATCAAACTATTTACGGATAAGGACGGGGATGGCCATCCTGAAAGGGTGACTGTTTTTGCCGAAGGACTAAAAGAGGGTTTGAATCTGGCCTTCTCGCCCGCTGGACAACTATATGCCGTTACATCCCGTGAAGTGTGGGTACTGCATGATAAGGATGGAGATGGTGTAAGCGAGAAGAGGGAAAAGGTGCTTGAATTGGTCGAACCAGCTTCTGTATATGCGCATGCAGCCTTACTGGGTATCACGTTTTCGCCTGATGGCTGGATGTATATTTCCAGAGGTAATACTAGTGGTGCTGCCTGGAAGCTGCAGGGAACGAATGGCTCAGCGGTGGGTGGCTACGGGGATGGGGGAAATATTGTACGGGCGCGACCGGATGGTACCCAACTTGAAGAGGTAGCTACCGGATTCTGGAACCCCATGGACCTTAAGTTCGACAACCGGGGACATCTGCTGGCAGCAGACAATGACCCCGATAGCCGCGGGCCCAATCGGCTGGTACATGTTGTACCCGGTGGCAACTATGGGTACCAGTCCCTCTACGGTGGGAGCGGCATACACCCGTACCTGGCCTGGAACGGTGAACTCTCCAGTACACTTCCCTTTGCTGTTGGCTTGGGCGAGGCTCCGTCGGGGCTACTGGATGGCAGTACGGCCGCTCTGCCAACCGATTACCAGGGGCAGATGCTGGCTAGTATCTGGGAGGAGAGTCGAATAGTCAGGATTGATCTGAAACCCCAGGGGGCATCGCTAACTGGAAGTACCCAAGTGATAGTCGAGGGAAGTCAGCAGTTTCGTCCGGTGGCTTTCGCGACGGACCGGAAGGGCACCATCTACTTTACGGACTGGGTACTTAGGGATTATCCTAACCATGGCAAAGGGCGCATCTGGCGCCTCAAAGCTAAATTGGGTGTGCAGGTAGAAAAGTCCAGGCCAGCTTTTAACAGGCCACAACTTATTACGGAGGGTAATGTGTTAGCGAAAGTATATGCCGCCAGCTCTCCTGCTGATTTTGATTTTTTAAAAAAGAACCTCCAATCCAAAGACCCTTTTCTACGTCATGCGGCTATACAGTCGCTGGCGCGGCCGGTTTTTCAGGAGCAGGTCGTAGAGGCTACCCGATCGTCGGAACCTGAGGTACGGTTGGGAGCCATGCTGGCTTTACAAAAAGGAGAGTACGCAGAGGCCGTTCCAATTCTTCGCCGTCTGTTGCAGGACCCAAACGAGCAGATCCGTCGCCAAGCCCTGATATGGGTAGGGCAGGAAGGACTGGCTGAGCTGAGGCCGGATATAGACAAGGCTCTTGCGGTTACTCCGGTTTCAGCCACACTGTTCGAAACGTACCTGGAAACCATTGCTCATCTTTCACCTGACTTTATCAATGCCTATCGTCAGCGATCTGAGCGTTATGCTAAGTCTATCAAACGTGAGTTACCGGAGCAGTTCATTGAAATGTTTGTGCAGGATAAGAACAGGTCAGCGGCCCTGCGAGCACTGGCCATACGGTACCTGCCCGATCCGGCTGGTCAGAAGGAGGTACTTATATCATTATTACTACAGGAAAAAGAGCCTCGATTAAGGGCAGAGGCCATTCGGGCCTTAGCTACTGTACCGGACGAATCTATTGCCGTGGCACTCTATAACGTAGCCGTTGGTACTTCCGCCCCTGTTCAGGTACGTGCTGAAGCCCTGCTAGCCCTGTCCCGTCAGCCTGTCGATTACTCAGACAAAGTGCTGGTACTATTGAACGATTCGCAGGTGGATATACAAATAGAAGCCGTACGGTACTTGCTGGGTTATGCATCGAATGAAAAGGTGCAGAAGGCGTTGAAACAAACGCTTACCACCCTACAAAAACAAAAAGCATCGCCCCTAGCTCAGATGATAACGATGGCACTAGCGCCTGCTACTACTTCGTCACATGCACGACCGGCTTCGTTTAATGAGTGGCAGTCGGCACTACGGAAGGGCGGCAATCCTGAACGAGGTCGTAGGGTGTTTTATTCAAATCAGGCGGTTTGTTCGTCCTGCCATGCCATTCAGGGCAGGGGAGGAGACTTGGGCCCTGACCTTACAAACGTAGGTTTATCAAAGAACCGACAGCAACTGGTACAGTCTATTATCAAGCCTTCCGAAGAGATAAGTCCGGAATGGCAGGGGTGGTACATTAAACTCCGGAATGGCGAACTACACCAGGGAAGACAAATCGACGTAGGGGACAAGGAATTAGAGCTTTATACCCAGGCCTCTGGTTTTAGATTATTCAGCAAAAAGGACGTGGCGGAGTATGGTATGATCAAAACTTCCCTCATGCCGGATGGATTACATAATCAGCTCACCGTATCTGAACTTCAGGACCTACTGGCTTTCCTGGAATCAAAGAAAGAGTAGCATATAGTGCCCTTACTTCGCGTAGCGTGCCCTTTTGGAGATAAACTTTAATACCATTCGGTGATACGGATTGTGCTCGGGATCAGGGATTCCGGAGGGAGGTACTGATGGATGTCCATACCCTTTCTGGAACATATCATGGTGGTACACGATATACCCTCCTGCCTGCCATACCTGGTAGATCTGTAAGATCTGGTCAAAGGGAGAGGGAGTCTCGGCGGGGCCACCGAACTCGGCTGTACCATTGCGTGCCGGTTCGTCATCTACCACAGGCTTTTTGAAGCGTTGCTGCAGGTACTTTATTTCCAGCGGGGCTACTTCCCAGTGCCTGCCTACCCACTGACGGCTGCTATGGGGTGTCAGAAAGTCCAGAGCCTGGTTCTGTTTTTCATCCCCCAGGTCGCCACCGTACCCGGGTGAGTTGGTGACCATACGCCTGGGATCAATGGTTTTAATGGTCTTCAGGTGGTCCAGTACCCGATCTGAGTGCTCATTCCATACCTGCATTACTACGTTGCGATAGGGGAGTAGTTCCCGGGTTAGGGCTGCCACGGCTTTATCGGCTTCCTGCTGTTCAAGTCTGATGTTATCATTATAGCTCTCCCGGGCAAAGAGGGCTAGTTCTATCACCATTCCCTGACTGGCTGCATCCTGGATAATATTCTTTAAGGTTGTCAGGTGCTCTTGCCGCAGACTACCATCAGAGTTATAAAGTGTACAGGTAGGGCAGGTATCTACAAACCCCAGTTTATTATCCCACTGTCCCCACACCCGTAGCACATTAATGCCGTACCTGTCAAACTTGCTGAGCCATTTTTTCCGCTCCGATGAGCTTTTGTTAAAAGTGGGGTTGAAGATGGCGTTGAAAAAGCTAATGCCGCTGAATGGGAATGGTTTACCATCCATCAGGATGTTAGTACCCTGTACACTCAATTCAAGATTAGACTGCGCCTTTGCTTTTTGAGGATATGTAACAGAGACGTGAAGTAAAAGTAGAGCAATAAGCAGATTCTTAAACATGAACGGTAGGATTGATTGGAATAGAGCTCAGCACCCAATGACTTTGCCTGTTAGGTAATAAAAACAGCAGGCGTCCAAATCTCATGACGCCAGCTGTAAAAAAATCCAACCTGGTAAAATTCTGAGTAGATCCTCTATCTAATTATAGATACTTTCAATCTTTACCGAAGTCATAGTTAAGGAGCCACCCACTGCTTTATCGTTAAAGAAAGATACTTTTTCGTCCTTGCCTTTCAGGCCCAGGGTATATAGTAAGGGGAGGTAATGCTCGGGTGTTGGTATGGCGAGCATGGCCTCCCTACCCAGACTCTGGTAGTTGATGAGTGGCTCATGATCCCCCTGGCTGACATAGTGTTTGAATTTTTCATTTAGTTTAAGCGTCCAGTCATACCCTCCGCCTTGGATCATATCCCACGATATCATCCTGAGGTTATGGACCATATTACCACTACCGATCAGTAGTACCCCCTTCTTACGTAGTGTATACAGTTCACGAGCCAGCTCATAGTGGTAACGAGGACCCTTGGTGTAGTCAATGCTGAGCTGTAGTACAGGTATATTCGCTTTGGGGTACATGTGCCGGATGATGGTCCAGGTACCGTGGTCGAGGCCCCAGTCATGATCGGCCTCTACGTGGACAGACTTCACAAGTGACGTTATCTCATTGGCTAGCAGTGGATCACCGGGAGCAGGATATTGTACCGAGAACAGTTCAGGAGGGAAGCCGCCAAAGTCATGAATAGTATCTGGGAAGTCCATAGCTGTAATACGGGTACCCCTGGATAACCAATGTGCCGACACTACCACTACCGCCTTTGGCTCAGGTATTTCGGCAGCCATATTCATCCAGTGCTGGCTGAACTCGTTATGTTCGATACCATTCATAGGCGACCCATGGCCAATAAATAGCACAGGCATAAGTTGCTCCTGCTCGGGCAACCTGTCAGTAAAGGTCTTAAATTCAGTCAGCCGGTTCATAATGTTTCTCTTAACTAGTTACAACGTTCTTCAACAGTAGAGGCAGTTTGCTCATGTATATGTATAAGGTGAGTGTTTACAAAGCTATAAAATGTATGTATATACATATAATACCTTTACATTATTTATTTCTGATTAGTTCATCCATTTTGAAGTGTCAATTGAGATCTCGAAGCCGATGATAGGTGGTGTAGGAAGTAGTCTATACAGGTAGGGAAATTCCGTTGATTGAAGAGTGTCTTTATGTAAAAAACAAAAAAGGAAGCCAATTGGCTTCCTTTTTTAGTGCATTCCTAACCCTTTTATAAATAGCAATCAATTACTACTCTAAAATTTTGTAAGTCTACTTTCTTCAACCTGTTGTTTCCACTTTTGTTCGCAGAACTTATCATCAAAGCATGTACTTCCCGAATTATAATAATCTAATCTAAAATTATTATAACTTACCCCGGAGTTAACACTCATAACCCTCTAATCATCAATAAGAATGAACAGATCATTGTACTCAATTTTTTTTCTACTTTTAGTAGCATCCGTTTACACTCAGGCCTTTGCACAAAGTAATCGATGGGCACAATTAGGCAAAGCCGGTGACTGGAAAAATACCGTTGATATGGTAGCCATGAATGGCTCTTTATACAGTATTGAAACCGACGGTACTTTATGGAAAACCGATATGAATGGCAATTATGAAAAATTAGCCGGAGAAGGCAGTTTTCAGGATGTCAGATTACTGGTCGGACTAGATGGCTATCTGTTCACTCTTGAAGGAGACGGTGAACTGTACAGAACCAATACCCGTAGCCTCAGGTGGGAGAAACTGGGTAAGGACTGGAAGAATACCGTGGCAATGGTGGCCATGAACGGGGAGCTGTATAGTATAGAAACGGATGGTACCCTTTATATCACCGATAAAGAAGGAAACTGGAAACAGTTGGGCGAGGCAGGTAGCTTCAAAAATGCCTCTCTGCTGGCAGCACTGGACGGATATCTTTGGACCGTGGAGGGAGGTACTTTGTATCGAACCAATCCAAAATCTATGAAATGGGTACAGGTAGGCAAAACGGGTGACTGGGAGTCTACCGTTGGCTGGACCAGCGATCGTGGATTTCTGTGGAGCGTAGAAAGCAACGGTACACTTTACAAAACGGACAACCAGGGCAACTATGAGCAGGTAGGGGAGCCGGGGATCTATTCGCAAATGACTCATCTGGCAGCTCTGAGCAATTATCTCTTCACGATAGAGAAAGGAACACTCTACCGTACCAGATAAAGTACTCCACCCAAACCAAAAAGGGTACCCCCTGAGGTACCCTTTTTAGTTAATCTTTATAAGGATCATAAGTCTCCATACCTGCCATGGCTACTCCCACCGGGCGCAGCCGGTGAAGTACCCGGATCGTGTCACCCATGTATCCCAATACCTCTTCCAGCTTTTTGTAGCACTCGGGGGCTTCGTCAGGTCCGGCGCCACGTAGTTCAATCCCAGACAGGGTCATGTAGTTTTTCATTTCCTTAAAATTAACCTTTCCCTGTGTAATTATAGTAGGTCTCTTCACCCCGTTCTTGTCGCGCATCCACTTCATTTTACCGGCTGCCTGCGTACGCGACATTACTCTCCCGGCTCCGTGTACAGTAGAGTACAGCGCTTTTCGGGATTCTTCTGAATCTACCCCCTCAACAACAACTGAGGTGTCGGCCATGGTAGCTCCGACAAAACCCATTTGACCCGGAAAGGCGGGAGTACAGCCTTTCCGCACCACCCAATAGGTATCGCCAAAGTGCTCCTCCTTCCAGGCGAAGTTGTGGTGGTTGTGTACCGAGAAGGTTACCTCCGGATGGTCCAGGATTTCCAGCACCTTATCTACTACGGTGTCACGTCCGGCGTAGGCGTATTCACCCGCCAGATTCATGGCTTCGATGTAGTCCTGACCTATCTCTGAACCCTGATCAAACAAGATAGGAGGCGAATCCATAGAACCCTCCTTACCGTGATCCGTAAAGGAGAGGCCCTGTGACAGGGCGATGAAGCCGGTGGTAGTACGGTGACCGAAGCCCCGGGAGCCGAAGTGCACCCCGATCCACAGGTACCCTTCCTCATCTTCAAATAGGTCGATGAAGTGGTTACCACTGCCGACGGTACCCAGTTGTGGCTTAGCCAGATCTTTGTAGAATTTGCGTTGGGGCTTAAACTCAGCGTTGGCAATTTTATCCAGCACCGGATGATCTACGGGCTCATTATTAGGGCGACCTACGCCAAAGGATATACGCCTAAATATCTCGTCCATGACCTTAGGTACCTTTACATCCTTGACCTGCAAAATAGTTCGGACAGCCTTGTTGCCACAGGCTATATCAAACCCCACACCCGACAGGGAGATTTTATACTTATAAGCTACGGCTCCTCCGATGGGATGGCCGTAGCCGTAGTGGGCATCGGCGGTTAGTACACCAATATCTTCTTCTGAAAGGCAGTTTTTGATCTGCCGGATCGAGTTTTCATCAATTATCTCTTTACCAAATATGGTCAGGTTCTTCATGGATTACCAGGTTAATTCCGAGAATGTAACTTTATAAAAAAGCTGTTCCTGTTGTTGATATAGATCTATAACCTACCCGCGCCCCACCTGACTAACCTAGCTGAGCAAGGTATTGGGTCATTAATAATTCCTGTAAATATTACAGTAAATATAGCCTGGCTAGTACCTTTTCAACTATGGCCTGCCAAAAGTAGAACTACAAGTATCTACTAATAGCATGTGGCTATTTATAAGTGATAATCAGACAAAACATGAAATCAACTTCAACCCGCCGTTCCGTACTTAAGAATATAGTGGGAGGGGCGACTGCTCTTTCAGCTACTATGACTCTGACGGAAGCCCTGGCTGCCTCCGAGAAAGCTCTTGGTGCTGAACTAAATGGCAAGATCAAGCACTCCGTATGCCACTGGTGCTACAACAAAATACCTCTGGATGAATTTTGCCGGGAAGCCAAAGCCATGGGTATTCAGTCCGTAGAGCTACTGGGACCCAATGAATGGCCTACACTGAAGAAGTACGGCTTGACCTGTGCACTTCCAAACGGAGCCGGTATGGGTATCACTAAAGGCTTTAATGATCCGCAGTACCACGATGAGCTGGTTAAAAGCTATGAGGCTCTCTTTCCCAAGCTGGTTGAAGCAGGGTATAATACAGTTATATGTTTTTCAGGTAACCGGAATGGCATGTCTGATGAAAAGGGGCTCGAAAATGCCGCTATCGGACTGAAGCGTCTCATGCCTTCGGCAGAAAAGCATGGCATAACCATGATCATGGAACTCCTGAACAGCAAAGTAAATCATCCGGACTACATGTGTGATAAATCGGTCTGGGGTGTTGAGCTATGCAAAAGAGTTGGTTCCGAGAATTTCAAGCTCCTGTATGATATCTACCATATGCAAATCATGGAAGGGGACGTAATCGCTACCATTAAAAAAAATCACCAGTACTATGGGCACTACCATACTGGAGGGGTACCAGGACGGGCTGAGATAGATGATACGCAGGAGCTAAACTACCCGGCTATCATGAGAGCCATTGTAGATACGGGGTTCAAGGGTTTTGTGGCCCAGGAATTTATCCCCAAAAGAGCTGATAAACTGGCTTCGCTCAAGCAGAGCATTGGTATCTGTGATGTAGCCTGATCCACCCATCATAATTAGAAAAAGGCATAGGTACTGACATAATTGTCAGTACCTATGCCTTTTTCTAATTACTTATAGTCTTGTATAGTGCTCAGACATGCATTTGCTCCCTGGCGTTTTGTACCAATGCTCTGATGTAAGCTATATCTTCCTCACTGGTCATTTCTTTGGAGGAGCCACTCTCAATGGAAGTAAGTTCTTTCTCGATAAGAGTCCGATGTGCCTGGTGCTTATCGCGCTGGCTGATCTTTACAAGAAGGTCTATCAGACGGGACTGTACTGTTACATCCTGTGTCGAGTAAGGTCTGATACTGGCCATGCACAAGTAAAACACCCATTCGAACGGAATGGTGGAGTACACGATTACGGCTGCTCCATCTTCTGACTGGGTTACCTTCTGACCCGTTAGTCTCTGGAGCCTGGTGAACAGGTCCGAAAGATAATCAATAGCGTTAATGGCTGTACCAGGATCATTTACGGCCGGACTTAGCGCTTTTACGGCTATTTCAGTAAGGTGTTTAAATCCGTACAGGAAGTTGTCTCCCACCAGCTCCTGATGCCTTAGAATGATATTTTCCTCCAGTAGTTTCATTATGTCATCATTCATAGGTTGATTGATTTGGAGGAAAGGGTCGCCTTTCAAAACGTACATACCCTGGATCTTCAGTAATTTTAGTTTCAGGTTGAGCTTCCTGGCCCGGATCATGAAATGATCCTGGGTGATAGCATTGAAGTACCCGGATTCCCAGGCTTTTATTGTAATGAATTCTTCCTCTTCTTTCCACTGTTCGTAGTAGTTGCCGCTGCTATGTTCGGTATCTAACACGCGCCGGGTAGTGCGGTATATTCTGTTTACGATATTACCAATCTGAATATCATTGGAGACTTTGTGTATAAAGTAGATAAAGGTAATAAGGCAGCTAAAAGCAAGAAACATGGCAAGGACTACCGAGAGGAGTGGCACCTCAGGCCCTTTCGGCATAGTCTGAATATTGCTTAATATAACCGTGATAAAGCATATAGTACCCATGATAATACCCAGCACCATCTGATTTCCCTTTTGTTTGGCAAGATCAGGTATAAGTCGGGGAGAAAAACTGGACATAATCTGGGTGAGGACGATCATGACCATAGAAAAACTGAATGTCACCAGACTAATGAGGCCGGTCAGGAGGGAAGAAAGCAGACTTGTGGCCGTACTGGCGTTATCAATGCGGAGAAAGGGGACTTTATTAATCAGATAGCTACCCACCGATATTTCGTCAAGATAAACGATGCACCACGAGAGTGACAGCATACCCAGCGTGATCATGACCGGATAGAACGCGATGCTGGACGTAACCTGTAAATATGCTTTTGTTAATAGGTACCTCCCCTTGGTTGTAACCATATAGTTATTAATTAGGTGTATAGAAGCCCTATAACAACATTCCCACTCATAGTTAGTTTAAAATCGCACTCAAGTATCGTGACACCGGAACTGGTGCATCAGTAAAAAAGGACCTACTTCCGGTAGATCCTTTTTTACTTTCATATATGCAGTTCCCAGTATCAGAAAAAGGACCTGGTAGAATGGATGTACAAGACCCTGAATTGAGATCAGACTATATACTTATCGAAGCTTCCCCTCTTGTCCTCTACTTTGCCTTTCGGGAAGGATAGCGGGATCAGTACGGCACCGGCAATAACCCCATTCCACATAGCGGCATTTTTATCCGTACCCAGGATCCAGGGAGCCGCGATAAGCCACAGACCAAACAGGATCAGCAGGTACCGAGCCGGGCGACCTACTTCCGACATGGCAATCACAGAAAATGTAATGATGAGGGCACCGGTAATATTTTCGCTATATGATATAGTATCCCTGTACCCCAGTGTGCTATACGCCGACATCACCCATGCTCCAATGACCAGTGTAAATATCAGATTCCAGGGGCGTAGCTTGATGTCATTAAGCATCTCATTACCGGTCAGTTCCAGAAGGGTAGAAGGTAAATGGACTCTTGTCTCTTTACCGCCCTGCATGGTACCTCCAAACCAGAAGGTGGTCCAGTATGAGGTGCCGTGCGCTTTCTTTTCGGCCCGCATCATCTGGATGGTAGCCACAGCCTCGTCGATAGTGAAGGGAATCATGAGCATGGAGATCATGGCACTGGTAAGACACAGGGTACACCAGTAGCCAACCGATACCGGCTGCAGGATCACCAGGGTAATACTAACTACCCCCAGCGGTATGATCAGAATCGCGAAAATGATCACTACCCAGGGCATAGTGCGCCAGCGGTTAATGGCTCCGGCGCAGCCAAAAAGGATATCCATCACGTAAGAGAAAGCCCCCAGCATGGCATCCGATACCGGAAAAGACTTGGATACTTTTGAGGTCAGTACCTGTCGGGTACCATCCCCAAAGAAAGGGTCCCAGATGGTATCAATATAACCCATTTGATAGGCGCCCATGTACCGGGCGACAAAGAAACCTACCCACGACAGAAAGATCACAGGCAGGCGCTGGTTCCAGGAGGAAGGGTTATAGGTCCAGCCCGGAGGTATATCAGGTCCCGGTTTTTCAAAGAGCTTGATGCCGGGCTGACCGGGAATAATAATAGCAAATACGACGGCTAAGGTACCCACCAGATAATCATTATGAAACCCGGCCTCCTGCTTAGCCCAGAAGATCATGGGAGCGATTAATAGCCAGACACCTAGCAACACGATGCTCCACTGTGCCCACAGCCGGTAGGGATTGAGAGCCAGGTAGCTGAGCACAACCATTAAAAAGCCGGTTATAATATCGCTCCAGATCATGAGCGGCTCCTGATACCCAAAGGAGGGTGGGGAGGCTATCAGCCAGAGACCCAGAACTAGGGTACAGTAAAACACCCAACCTATTTTTCGGTGATGTTCCTCCTGGATATGCTGCTTCTCCTGCGGGAATTTACTTTTTTCAACAAAGAATAGATTGCTAAATGTCAGGTTCATATGCTTAGATAGTTTGAGACAGTTTAAAGAATGACTGGATAAGGTACTGGGTGATCTTAGTCCAAGGATTCATCAGCCGCACTGTTCAACTTCCTCGATGTCACATTTTCAGATTAGCTCTTTAATTTGATCTACTACTTAAATAACAGGACATTACGGTTTATGTTTTTGCTACCGCTGTTATTGCCTCTGCCCAATACGTATTGATCGCTGCATGTACTTTACAGTTTTATGGATGACCCGAACAATAGTAGGATGCTGTTGTTTGGGTTAATACTAACCCCTGGCAGTACGTGTGGCTGATGTCAATCTGGCTCTCAAAGCCACTACTCCCTCTTCCCGATTTTACCATTCGACCGTGAGCAGGATGCTTAGCTACTAACCTTATCCGTTATGAAAAACAGTAACAGTAAGCTCATAAGGAAGCTATTTGATTTTGGAGGGGCACCCATTCTGGCAGTAGGTGTTTTGGGACTTTTCTATCTTGAAAAGCGGTATGCCCTGCGCAAACGGAAAGACGCTCTGTGGGAAAGGCTTAAGACTAATACAATGGTTTCTTCTACCGCAGTTGCAGCCCTGCGTCTTTCGCTGATACCGGCCATGGTAAAGGCCGCTTCACTAGGAGAAAAACATAATGTGGGTTTATTACGGATACTTCGGGTTCCGCTCCCTCTCAACCATTTTCTGAGCTTCCTGCTGCTGGATTACGGAAGTTACCGCTGGCACAAACTCAATCATCGGTTCCCGTTCCTATGGCGGTTCCATCAGGTACATCATGCCGATCTGGATCTGGATGTAACAACGGCCCTGCGTTTTCATTTTGGTGAAGTACTTATCTCGGTGCTGTATCGGGGAGGATGGGCCTTATTGGCCGGAGTGAGTCCCCGGCAGGTGCTCGTGTACGAGATAATATTTGAAGTAGCTACCAACTTCCACCACACCAATCTTAAGCTGCCCGAAAAACTGGATCGGCGACTGGCGGATTTCATTGTTACTCCCCGAATGCATGGTATTCATCATTCAGTAATCAGAGACGAAACCGATAGTAATTACAGTGTAGTACTTACCATCTGGGACCGGCTGCATCAGACCCTCCGACTGGATATCCCCCAGGACCAGATCAACATTGGAGTACCCTACATCCGAAAACATACCGATGTAAAAGAGCTGATGGTGATGCCCCTTCAACAAGTCCCTGATTGGAAGTTTCCGGATGGACAGGTACCCACCAGAGTATAATCTTACCCAGGGGTAGGTATATACTAAACTCTATCCGGCGGCTGTAAAGCTACCCTGTAAAACCAATGGTATGAATAGTATGAATGATGGGTGTAGTATGGTATCGTACAAACAATCTGGTTATACTAAGGTTACAAATCAATGAGTTGCACAAAGTGTCCAGTATTAGTAGACACATGCAATTTGCTTCTCCTACTCTTCTACTCGTGATCGATATACAAGTACTTAAAGGTAGTGGTACAGGTTTTGGGTACCCTCCACATCAGTAGTATACAATCAAATACAAAACATATATCCACAAAATAGTCATGAGTGAACAAAGCGAAACAAAACAGCTCACTAAAGTAGCTTCATTCAAAGGAGTACAGGTTACCGGAGTAACCATGAGTGATGGAGGACGTCTTTTTGCCTGTTTTCCAAGATGGAGGGATGGAGTACCCTTCTCAGTAGTTGAAGTCGATGAGGATGGTAGCTACACCCCTTATCCCGACGAATCGTGGAACCATTGGCAGGGAGCCCCGCAGGAAAATAAGTTTACTTGTGTACAGGCCGTCTATGCCCACGGTAATTCCTTATTCGTACTTGACCCGGCCAGCCCCGAAATGAAAGGAGTAGTCGGGAACCCAGCACTCTATGAGTTTGATCTGAACACTGACTTGCTAAAGAATAAGTGGATTTTTGACAGGAAAATAGCTCAGGAACAATCATACCTAAATGACCTGCGGATTGACGAAGAGTACAACAGGATATATATAACGGAGTCCGGTACCGGTGCCATTATATTACTGGATATCGTATCAGGCGTAGCTCGCAGATTACTTGATAATCACCCTTCCACCAAAGCTGAGGATATATACCTGACCGTAGAGGGGGAAAAGTGGCTCCGGGAGGGAAAGCAGCCACAGATGCATGCTGATGGTATTGCCCTATCGCCCGACAAAGCTTTTCTGTACTACCACTCTTTGACTGGCTATCACCTGTACCGGGTATCTACAGACATCCTTACCAGTGAGATCATCGACGAAGAAAAGCTCGAACAGCAGGTCGAAAACCTTGGCAAAACGCCGGCTCCGGACGGAATGATATTTGACCAGAACGACAATATGTACATGGCTGATCTGGAAAAAAATGCCGTAGTATACCGGACTCCCGAGGGAGAGATCAAAACCCTGGTACAAGACGAGCAGATCAAATGGGCCGACACCTTCACCCTCGATGGTAGGGGTAACTTGTTGTTTACTACTTCACGGATTCACGAAGCCGTGGGAGATATCTCTGACATGGAGTTTTGCATCTATAGCGTACCTCTCGCGGGACAAGACGCTTAATTTTCAGCATTCAATATATCTGCTAAATCTTGGCCGGGATGGTAGCGCTATCCCGGCTCCATCCGTCATTACCCATCCACTTCATCTTATGCAAGAAAAAGCCTTGTCCCCAACGGTATCAACCGAAAGGATCACTCTCACCATCAATGGTACCAGTCAGCAGGTGGAGGTCGAAGTATGGACTTCCCTGCTGGACCTGCTACGCGAACACCTTGACCTGACCGGCACCAAAAAAGGCTGCGACCATGGTCAGTGTGGCGCCTGCACCATCCTGCTGGATGGAAAACGAATTAATTCATGTCTGACCCTGGCGGTCATGCACGATGGCGCTGAGCTTACAACCATCGAGGGCCTGGCTCAGGATGGTGAACTGCACCCGGTACAGCAGGCTTTCATAGATCACGATGCCTTTCAGTGTGGCTATTGTACTCCCGGGCAGATATGCTCAACCATCGGCCTGATCAACGAGGGCAAAGCAAAGACCCTTGATGACATACGCGACCTGATGAGTGGTAACATCTGCCGCTGTGGAGCCTATACCAATATTGTGAAAGTCTTACAGGAAGCCATTGAACGAAATCAGAACCTATGAAGCCATTTACCTATACCCGGGCTGATGATATCACATCAGCCGTAAGTGAAGTAAGCCAACAAGAGGGAGCCAAGGTCATAGCGGGGGGCACTAACCTCCTGGATCTCATGAAGATTGACGTAATGCAGCCCCGGCACCTGATCGATATCACCCGGTTGGCTCTCAATACGATCGAAGAAACCGCCCAAGGAGGTCTTCTGCTCGGAGCACTTGTAACCAATGCCGACACAGCCTACCACGAGCAGGTGGAGCAGCGGTATCCGCTGCTTTCGCATGCTATACTGGCCGGTGCTACGGCCCAGCTTCGTAATAAAGCAACTGATGGTGGCAACTTGTTACAGCGAACCCGTTGTTACTACTTTTATGATACCCACACGGCCTGCAATAAGCGGGAGCCAGGTACTGGCTGCTCCGCTATTCATGGCTACAACCGCATCCATGCCATCCTGGGACACAGTGAACATTGTATCGCAACGCATCCTTCGGATATGGCAGTAGCGCTGGCAGCCCTGGAGGCACGCATTCACGTAACTGGCCCGCGGGGCGAGCGTACCATTCCCATTGCTGATTTTCATCGACTGCCCGGTGATACGCCTGAAAAGGACACCAATCTGGCCGATGACGAAATTATCACGTCCATAGAGCTGCCCTCCAAAGGATTCGCCCAACACTACACCTACCTGAAGAATCGGGATCGGGCCTCTTATGCTTTTGCGCTGGTTTCAGTAGCCGCCGGACTCGATATGGAGGGAGATACGATTCAGGAAGCCCGTATAGCTCTGGGTGGTGTGGCGCATAAGCCCTGGCGTAATCCTGAAGCAGAAGCTCTGTTGATTGGGAAAAGGGCTAGCCGGGAAAATTTCCAACCCGTGGCCGATGCCTATGTACAGAAGGCCAAAGGGTTTGAACACAATAGCTTTAAAATAGAACTGGCGTGTCGCTCCATAGTGCGGGCTTTGATGCAGGCCGCGAAAATAGACCAATAGAACCATGGTAACTAAACAAATAGGAAAACCTCAAAACCGGGTAGATGGCCGTGACAAGGTAACTGGTCGGGCCAGGTACGCCGCTGAATTCAGTGCCACCGATCTTGCCTATGGAGTGGTCGTATCCAGTGCCATAGCTAAAGGGAAGATTAAAGAGATGGACACCAGTGAGGCGCTGCGTGTAGAGGGAGTGCTCGATATATTCACCAGTGAAAACAGGCCCAAACTGGCATCCTACGATAGTAGCTTTCAGGATGAGGATGCTCCCCCCGGTTCTCCCTTCCGTCCGCTTTTCAACCGGGATATCTTGTTCAATATGCAACCCATAGCTCTGGTGGTGGCCGAAACCTACGAACTGGCCCGATACGCCGCTTCGCTGGTAAAGGTCGAATACGAAACAGAAGAGCACGTTACTAATTTTGAAGCTGAACGTACCAATGCTTACGAGCCGGAGGAATATAAATCCACCCCACCACCTGATCCGTGGGGAAAACCCGAAACAGCTCTGAAAGAGGCTGAGCACCGAATATCCGAAGTATACTCGCACCCGAGTCAGCACCATAACCCCATGGAGATGCACGCCAGTACAGCTATCTGGGAGGGAGATGGACGTATCACGGTCTACGATAAGATACAGGGGGTACTCAATAGTCAGGAGTACATCATGGGTGTGTTCGGGCTGGCGAAGGAAGACGTACGGGTACTATCCCCATTTGTGGGAGGAGCCTTTGGCTCGGGATTGCGGCCGCAGTACCAGCTATTCATGGCGGTGATGGCTACGCTCGAGCTGAAACGATCCGTGCGGGTTGTGCTTACCCGGCCACAGATGTTCTCCTTTGGCCACCGTCCCAAAACGGTTCAACAACTATCTCTGGGAGCCTCTGCCGATGGTACCCTCGAGGCTGTAGTACATCACGCCTTTGCCGAAACATCACGTTTCGAAGATTACAGTGAAGACGTGATTATCTGGCCCGGTGTACTCTACAAATGTGAAAACGTAAAGCTCAGCCACAAACTGGTGGGACTGGATGTATATACTCCGCTTGACATGCGGGCTCCCGGTGGTACTACGGGTATCTTTGCATTGGAATGCGCCATTGACGAGCTGTCGTACAAGGTAGGCATGGATCCGGTGGAGTTTCGACTGAAAAACTATTCGGTCAAAGACCAGAATGTAAATAAACCATTTTCCAGTAAAGAACTGCAGGAGTGCTACCGGCAGGGCGCCGAACTATTTGGCTGGAAAAACCGGAACCCACAGCCCCGTTCCATGCGCGAAGGCCATAACCTGATCGGGTGGGGTGTTGCCAACGGAGCCTGGGAGGCCACTCAGAAGCCGTCCGGTGCCAAAGCGGTACTAACCAAGGAAGGAAAGCTGACGGTAAGTAGTGCTACGGCCGACATAGGTACCGGTACCTATACCATCATGAGCCAGATTGCCGCCGAGTGCATGGGGTTACCCATTGAGAACGTAGAGTTCAAATTGGGAGATTCATCTCTCCCTCAGTCTCCCCTCGAGGGAGGTTCCTGGACTGCTTCAACGGTGGGTTCAGCGGTGAAGCTGGTATGTGAGAAGTTGGGTGAGAAGCTGCTGGAGCTGGCTCAGGAATCTGACGACTCACCATTTAAAGAAGTAAGTATAGAGGAGGTAGAGTTCACGGATGGGCAGATGCGACTTAAAGAAGATACTTCGGTTGCCATCCCACTCACCCAGCTACTGAAAGAAAATCAGAAGGATAGTGTACAGGTAGAGGCAGAGTCAAAACCAGCCGACGAGCAGGAGAACTACTCGCCCTACTCGCACTCGGTGGTATTTGTGGAGGTAAATGTAGATGAAGACCTAGGTACCATCAAAGTGACCCGCGTGGTAAGTGCCGTTGCCGGGGGACGAATCCTGAACCCAAAGACGGCCTGGAGTCAGATCCTGGGAGGCGTGGTATGGGGAATAGGTATGGCACTGGAGGAGTACTCCGTTATGGACCACCAGTACGGTCGGTTCATCAACCACGATCTGGCTGAGTACCACGTTCCGGTTAATGCCGATGTACACGATGTGGAGGTGATATTTGTCGATGAAGAAGATCAAATCGTGAATCCACTCGGTGTGAAGGGACTAGGCGAGATAGGTATAGTCAGTGTAGCGCCGGCTATTGCCAACGCGGTTTACCATGCTACGGGCAAGCGGGTGCGTGATCTGCCCATTACGCTTGATAAGGTAATGTAAAGGGCCGTAGTTAGAACAAAATCAGAGGGCCGGCTATCATTCGCCGGCCCTCTGATTATATAGTCTTGCTTCTAAGGTATATTGATACTTTTGCTGGTCATGGTCCAGCTCGATGATGTAGGTTAATGTACTACCGGCTGGAAAGTTAGCCTCATCTGTGTAAGGCGTTTGGATTCCCTGCACTAACAGCTCCTCCTCCCCATCATCAACCTTCCGATAGATTTTGATGTTACCCAAACACTCTTTCCGGAAGGATAACTTACACCCCTGATCGGTCAGCTCTATGTAGGGAAGGCCATTGGGATGATTAGTACTTACCTCCGTCATGATCTAACTTTATCCTTTAAATGTCGCCTCCACCGATACCCTGCACACGAAGAACTTCGGCTTTATAACCGGCTTTCTCAACCAGATTTTCAACGTGATGCGGCTCTACCTCATCCCCTGATACACTCAGGATCTTTTCGGGGGTGTTGGTATCTACGTCCCACATCGATATTTTATCTTCACCGTCAAGGTAAGGCGTAACTTTGGCTACGCAGTCACCACACTTTATATTGGTTTTGAATTTTAAGATTTTCATAGGTACATAAGATTTATTGATAGGATAGATGCTAAGGCTCAACGAGCCTTAGCTCTTTTACAATTGTCAACATCAGTAACTATTTAACAGGCTACATCAGGAGATGTTTAGCTGGATACCCATTTCACCGGATATACTCGTTCCATCCGGCATAACGTTGTGTGACAGGTCCGAGGGGTAAAGCCAGTGCTGCTACGGCCAGTCCAAGTACTACTCCGGCGATATTCAGGCCGACGGGGCTGTTGTCCAGGAACCAGGGAGCAACCGCCACCGCAAGTCCCAGCAGGATGTTGATATAGCGGCCCAGCCGCATAGGTTCACCCATGCTGATGACTGACACTACCACGATCAGTGAACCACCCAGATGGAAAATATCCGCGGGGTTAGCTTTGATTGGTACTCCCAGTATACCCGGTGCAAATACCATGGCTGCTCCCAGCAGAGTAGCTACTGACAAAGTCCACGGAAAACTCATTCCCCAGATGGATGAAGCGTATACAGCCGCTGGCTTCTGCGGAAATGCCATCAACTCAGGCGCTTCGTCTTTTTCGTCACTTTCAATAGTACCTCCCTTCCAGAATACTTTCCAGAACTTCTCACCCTGCTTCATCTTTTTTTTCATAAACTGACCCATGGCGATCACCTCATCTACTTCCAGCGGAAGCATGGGGAGCATGATGGCCGCGGCCAGTAAGCAGAAGGTACACCAGGCTCCTACCACCACCGGCTGACTGATAACCAGGAAAATATGCACCAGCCCCAGTGGAATTACCAGAATACCAAATATAGCCACCATCCAGGGCATAGTACGCCAGCGGGCCGGACTGCCCATCCATCCCATCAGAAATTCGAACGTATAGGCAATGGCTCCCAGACCGGCGTCTGAGATTGGCATAGAATGCGACATACTGGAGTTGAGTACCCGCTCACTCTGCTCTCCAAAAAATGGGTCCCACACGGAGTCGATGTAGCCGAGCTGAAAGGCTGCCAGATAGCGGGATACGATCCAGCCCAAAAAACCAAGTACCATCATGATCCAGCGCTGCGGCCAGCTGGATGGATTATAGCTCCAGCCCGGAGGTGTAGCGGGCCCCATCTTCATGTACATGATCATATTGGGCATACCCGGTATAAGTATGGTAAGTGCTATGATAAGCGCTCCAATGAGGGTATCGTTATAGTAGGCAACCGCCGTCGGTGACCAGAACAGGATCGGGGCCATCGTGAGCCAAATACCTACAAAGCAGCAAATCCATAGGCTGATGGGGCGGTTGGGTGTAAGGCCACGCCAACCGAACAGGATCAGTAGTACCCCACTGATGATATCACTCCACTTCATGAACAGGATGCGCTGGTCCAGCGTAAGCCACACGCTGCGGCCGCCCGATGGCTGTACTGTACCAATGCCGTAGTCGAAAGTAAGGGGAGAAAATACCATCCAGAATCCCAGCAGGACAATCATCCAGTACACCCAGAGGGTCTGCATGTGGTGCATGTGGAGCATCTGGGTACGCATGTCGTCGGACATCATCATGCTGTGACCTTCTCCTTTATTATGCTGATGTTCACTCTCATTATGCATGTCTTCGTTGTGCTGTCGTATTTCCTTCTCGGCCATGGGACGCGTTACACCACGCATTCCCATGCTCCTGTTCTTCATTCCACCTTGCTTTGATTCTTTATCGTGCTTCATCAGTAAGTGTATTTGTAATTAGATTCAAGGTTTCTTCCGGGATTAAAGCGAGAATTAATCCTGAACCTCTGTGAGAAAATGCTTATCAGTGGCTGGTTTGGAAAGCCAATCACTCTAAGCTTGTTACAATCCTGTACCGGGTGCAGTCGTTCTTCTTCCCCCTTTGTTCAATCTGAGATGTCCTGTGTACTTTAGACAACCCATGGTGCCTTAGCGTAAATGTGTGAAGCCTGTATATCAATATGATAATCTGGTAAAAAACCATTCCATAGGTGGAGCAGCAAGTAGGCAGTAGCTAATTTTATTCAGGTAAATAACTACGGCATGATTCACCTGAGTACTTACCCAATCCCGAATACTCGGAGCTATGTATTGTACTAATTTGTTGGAAAGCCGCCATGGAAATCCAATGAAACAATAGGTGCAGGAGCGGGTTTATTGATTGTATCTTTTGTTTAACTTAACTCCAAGTACAATGACAAGCGATAAGTTTCAATCTTGTATTCAGGCCTGCCAGGAGTGTGCCGTGATGTGTAATCAGTGTATGGATGCCTGTTTGAGTGAGGATGATGTAAAAATGATGGCTGCGTGTATCCGTCTGGACCGTGACTGTGCCAACATTTGCTTTACTGCTGTGGAGTTCATGTCAAGCAACAGCCAGTTCTCTGCCCAGATCTGCGAACTCTGTGCTCAAATCTGTGAAGCCTGTGGAGCTGAGTGTGCCAAGCACGAAGCCGACCACTGCAAGCGCTGCGCTGAAGCATGTCGTCGTTGTGCTAAAGAATGCCGTAGTATGGCCTCAATGGCTGCCTGATCAGCCTTTATACTATTAATAAATACAAGGAGCTGTACCAGGTCGGTACAGCTCCTTGTATTTAAAGGGTATATTAGGATAAAGAGTATATTACTGATAGATGAGCCAATTTGTAAAGGTGCTTGTCAGTCTGAGCGAACAGGACCGCCTGACAAGCACCTTTACAATCTTATTCAAAGATCATTTATACATCACTCTACGTGACCAGGCCAGAAAAGCTACCGGAAGGGTACTACCACTCGGGTTTGGTCCCAGGCCAGTACCATAGCCGGGTCTGTTTCCTCAAAGCTGATGGTGAACGACTCCGTGGGGGCAGTAGTAGTTTGCACCGGTACCTGTATCTGCGCTACATCGGCCTCCGGCTCGTGAGTAGATGTACCATCCCAGTTGATGCCCCAGTCGTACTGCTTACTATTGAAGATAACCGTCCAATGATCCTTTTCCGGAATGGTCCAGAGGGTATAGGTGCCCGCCGGAAGTGTTTTGCCACCTACATTCAGCTCCTTTTCTGTGGTAAATGTTGTCGGTTCGTTGGCGCCGGTCCGCCACACTTTGCCATAGGGTACCAGGCCACCAAATATTTCCCGGCCTTTCTTAGAAGGCTGGCTGTAGTTAACTACGATTTTGTTGCCGTTGCTTGTGTACTCAGCGGTAGTTTCGGGGCTGGCCTTTTTGGTGTTGTACTGCATGAACTTAAAGGCCGCAAAGAGTACAATGACGAGAATACCCAGAATACCGAGTATCCATTTTAGTTTTTTACTCATAGTAGCAGAGGATTTAGAATGATAGGTTTCGTTACCCTCCTAAACTACTGATTTATAGAATTATTTACTACTTATTGACGGCGAAATATTTAGGTGCGAACTGTTCGGATTTCCTGCTCTGGCCCACAAGAGATATGAGAATATTAAACGCGAACTCTCTTGTAAACGTACCTCTGGCAGTACTTATAAATAAAGAAGCCGGTCATACAACACCGGCTTCTTTATCTTAGCTAGGTTCCTCACTCGCGATTCGGAACAGGGCCCCTTCCATAGATTCATCAACCCGGAGCTGGCAGGCCAGTCGGCTGTCATCGTGGGCGCTGGGCAAGGTATCGAGTATATCCAGTTCAACATCACTGACCGGAGGCAGATTATCGTGACCTTCAAGTACCTGTACGTGGCAGGTAGCACAAAGCCCCATTCCCCCGCAGGTTGCCATTATATCATAATCCGATGCTTTAAGAACCTCCATCAGGTTCAGCCCGATACCTTCGGGTACTTCAACTGGCCGCTGCTCTCCGTTGCGGTCTTCTACAATGAAATTTATCATTCTTAGCTTATAGCTGTTTGTATTGATTGAGTGTATGTATGATTGAGTGACCACTGATCGCTAATATACTCAATCACACATTTGCATTATATATCAAAATGTTGGTACTCCGTTGACGGTGGTGTACTTGAAGCTTAACTTCTGATTGGGATACACGTATTTGAAAGCACTCTGGCACATCAGGGCCGCCTCGTGGAATCCACAAAGAATCAGCTTCAGCTTACCCGGGTAGGTGTTGATATCACCAATGGCATAGATGCGCTCCACGTTGGTACTGTAGTCAAAGGTATTGACATTGATGGCAGATTTATCAACCGCCAGATTCCAATCGGCGATGGGCCCTAACTTGGGACTCAACCCGAACAGGGGGATCAGATGATCCGCTTCCATGGTATAGCTATTTTTATCTTTACCAACCAGGGTTACCTCCTTTAGGTGACCATTGCCATTGATGGAGCTGATGTTGGAGTTCAGGATCAGGTTGATCTTGCCTTCCTGCGCCAGTTCAAATACCTTCTCAGCCGAATCGGGGGCTCCCCGAAAGGTTTCTCCCCGGTGTACCAGGGTTACCTCCTGGGCTACATTGGCCAGGAATATGGTCCAGTCCAGAGCGGAGTCACCACCACCGGCCAGTACGACCCGACGGTCACGAAGTAGCTCGGGATTCTTCACCATATAGCTAACACCCTTACCCTCAAATCTTTCCAGACCAGAGATCTCAGGTTTACGGGGTTCAAAGGAGCCCAGTCCTGCGGCGATTACTACTACCTGGCAGTGTACCCGGGTACCTTCATTCGTCTCTACTATATACGATCCATCTTCCTGCTTATCTAGTACTTCGACCCGCTCACCCAGGCTGAACGTTGGCTTGAAGGAGGCAATCTGATCCATCAGATTGTCAACCAGTTCCTGCGCCTTTACTTCGGGATAGCCCGGTATATCGTAGATGGGTTTTTGGGGATAAATTTCGGAAAGCTGTCCACCTACCTGTGGTAGGGCATCAATCAGGTGGCAGCGCATTTTTAGTAATCCTGCTTCAAATACGGCAAATAGTCCAACGGGACCGGCACCAATGATGCATATATCAGTTGTAATCATGATTTGTGTTTTAGATAAGTATAATCCTCTGTGGAATTATATATGTAACTACATTAAAAACAGCTGTAGCTGATTGATGGTTCAAAGGTAGAGTACTTACGGAGGGAAGGCTAATTACTATTTGTTATGAGTCATTAGCCGTGGTTATAGTGTCTCCGGGCAAAGCGCAGGAAGGTATCAGAGAGGGGTTCGGCATCACCCTGACGAAGTATGGTGTAGAAGGGCCTTGAGATTTCAAGTCCCTGAATGTCAATAACCCTGAATGACCCAGCTTTTAATTCGCCTTCAATCGCATAGATGGATATAAAGGCCAGGCAATTAGAGTGGAAGAGGTAGGACTTGATACTTTCAGTACTTCCCAGGTACATCTCTATGGGCAGATCCGTCATTTTTACGCCTACCTGCCGCAGGGCGTGTTCGATGACTTCAAGGGTACCTGAGCCCCGTTCCCGCAGCAGAAAATGGTAGGCTTTCAGCTCCTCTACCGACACCTCATCCCGTTGGGAAAGGGGGTGCTCCGCCCGGGCTACCAGGACTATTTCATCGGGTACAAAGGGCGTATAGCGTAGTTCGTGCAGGTGGGTTCGTCCCTCCACGATACCCAGGTCAATGTCCCGGTTGAGCAGGGCCTGTTCGATCTGTTCGGTATTGCCACTGACGAGGGAGATAGAAATGTCAGCGTGTTTTTCGTGAAAACGAGCCAGTACCGGCGGCAATACGTACTGGGCCACGGTGGAGCTGGCACCCAGGCGTAGTGTTCCCGAGTGCTGGCCTTTCAGGCTGTTCAGATCGAACTCTAACTGTCGGTAGTTGGCATGTATGATTTCGGCATGCTGTAGGGCTATTTTACCGGCGGGCGTCAGCTTGATCTGCTTACCGGCCCGCTCAAAGAGTGCCACTCCAAACTGCTGCTCCAGTTCATGGATATGCCTGGTAACGGCCGGTTGCGTAATATGCAGTTCAGCGGCAGCTTTGGTAAAGCTCAGCTTTTTGGCAACCGTATAAAAAACGTACAGGCGGAAATCCAGCATGCGGGGAAGTTCAACGATGAAAAGGCAAAGTAAGCAGATTGCTTATGAATTACTGCTTACTTTACCGTTTTGGTTTTGACTTCTTCTAACCAGTTTTGCTGAATCGCCGAAAGGTACTCACTCTTGTTCCAGGTATCTACTGAGCTGTTGTAGTTAGGATCTTTGATACAGATCAGGGTTTCGTCGTGTGGTTTGGCAGATACTTCAAAACCAGTAGATCGTAACATAGCCCGCATAGCACTTTCGTTAGCCAGCCACCAGTTAGTAGGGTCTCCGGCAAAGCTATGTTCTATAAAGGCCATCTTGGGCCACTCCGGCTTAAGCAGATTCTCACGATCATGAATGTGGCTGTCGTACACCTCTTCTGTAGGTAGTTCACCGGGCATGGTAAGGGTCTGGAACACTATCATGTGCCTGCACTTGCGACCCAAAATGTCCAAAGCCAGTAACGGGTACCGCAAGTGGTAAAAAACGCCCATAAACCAAATCAGGTCAAACTCTTCTTTTAACCGAGCCAGATCATATACCTGCATCTGCTTGTACCGGATCTGATCCTGCAAGCCGAAACATTCGGCCACCCACTCTGCCTGTTGCAGGTAGTGTGCATCTACATCGATACCTAGTACTTCCGCGCCCCGCTTAGCCAGCTCTATACTATAGAACCCTGCATTACACCCAACATCCAGCACTTTCTTTCCTTTCAGATCTTCGTGAATGGAGGGAGCTAATTCCTTCCACTTGAAGGAAGGAAAATCACCCAGAAAATGGTCCGGAGCTGTCTGTGTACCATCGGGTAAATGTATATTGTGGAACCAGGGACCTAGTTGCTTTATCTTCTCCTGATAATTCATTTTATCCATTTATCGTTGTAATCTCTTTCTTCGCTTTCAGCTCCTCCGCATAGCCTATTAGTTGCTTCGCCCGCTGCACCGAAGTATGCTCTTTCAGTACGCGCTGTCGGGACTTTTCGCCGATCTCTTTGCGGGTATGTTCATCCATCTCTTTCAGGTACCTGAGCGTATCGGCTGCTTCATAGGATACCAGTATCTCCTCATCAAAGCTGAAAACAGTATCCAGCCCATCCCAGTAGTCTGATATGATAGGTACACCACAGGCAGCAGCTTCGAATAACCTTACGCTGGGCGAGTAGCCTGCCTGGATCATATCCGCCCGGGTAATATTCATGGTAAAGCGTTGGGTATTGTAAAACTGACGGTGCTTCGAAGGGGGCAGATGGTGCGTGTGCGCGACATTAGCAGGCCATTGTATAGTTTCCGGGTACTGTGGGCCTACCACGGCAAAACGACCCTCCGGCCAAGCTTGGGCGGCATCAATCATCAGCTTCTCCAGGGATGGCTGACGGTCGGGGCTGTATGTACCCAGGTACCCCAGGTCATACAGTACTGGTGTGTCTTCGGGGTAGTACAAATCTGTGTCGAAGGAACAGTAAAGAGGTTTCGCGGATGGCGAGCTAAATACTTCTTCCAATCTATCCAGGGTTGGCCCCCCTGTAAATGATAGATACAGGTCGTAGCCCGGTATAAGATACGGATGCAGGTACTCATAATCCTCCCTTTTCAGCTTGGCGAGGGTGACGGGGGTATCAATGTCATAGAAAGCTTTGATTCCCTGCGCCGATTGCTGTACCCATTTCCCTACTTCCACCCCTTCGGGTACGTAGGAACCAACTATGACCATATCGGCCTCAGCTACTACGGATTCGTAGTTCCGCTTCAACTCCTCCAGGGTTGAGTACAGGTCCAGTTTACAATAGGGGGGAGCGGGCATATCGCTGTTGCTGGCGTACCAGGGGACATCCCGTTCCAGGAAATGTACCCGATGCCCCTGCTGCTGAAGTTGCTTGATCAACGCCCTGAAAGTAGTGGCGTGGCCATTGCCCCAGGAAGAGGTAATGGAAAGACCCAGGATGGTGATGTTCCAGGATTTCATGACAGCACCTCCTTTCGGTTGGTCTTGAGGTTTTTCATGAAAAGAGCCTCCGCCAGTTGTGCCCGCTGGGCGTAGGTATGATCCTTGAGTACCCGCTCGTAGGCCGCCTTGCCAATCTGAGCGGCCCGCTCGGGTGTGAGCGTAGCCATGATCTGAGCTACCTCGGCTCCTGTTTCAGCTATAAGGATCTCGGTATTGGGTTCAAAGAACATCTCGATTCCCTTCCAGTGATCCGTGATGATACAGGCACCGGCTCCGGCGGCTTCGAATACCCGGGTAGCCGGTGAAAAACCATACTTCGCCATACTGTCGCGGCTGATGTTCAGGACAGCCATGGAGGTACAGTTCAGGGCATTATGATCTTTGGTGTACACATGCCCCAGGTACTTGATGTTTGCCGGCATGGGCTTGTCGTGCCATCCATTACCACCCAACATAAAGCTCTTCTGAGGGAGAGAGGCAGCCGCTTTAATGAAAAACTCCTCCACCCGCTGCTCCCGGTCAGGCAGGCGATTACCCAGGAATGCCAGATGACAGTCAAAAGCCGGATCCCGCTCGACGGGATGATGAGTCTCTGGGTCAAGGGCATTATAAACGGGTATACAGGCTTTGGCTCCCATGGCAGTATACGCCTCTACTACCGGATCGCCACCACCGTAGGTGAGTACAAGATCGTATTTTTTGACGTGTTCCCGGAAAGCATCATTAGGGTCATTTTGCATGCGATCCAGCGTAGCCGGGGCATCCACGTCCCAGAAGATAATAAGCTGATCTTCCCCGGCCAGCTGCGGAATACGCTCTTCCAGGTACTCATCGAATACACCAATGCCACTGGTCTTGATGAGGATATCAAATTCGGGTGTACGGGTCAGTACCGCTTCCAGAGCTTCCGTGGTGGCATCATAAACTACCGAGGTGGCCCAGTCTACATCGGGCAGGTCACGGTGTTGCTGCCGTTCGTAAGCATCTGGCTCAAAGAAAGTTACCTGGTGTCCTAGTTTATGAAGTTCCTTGATGATGCCACGGTAGTAGGTGGCAGCTCCATTCCAGTAAGCTGATACGAGGCTCGATCCAAAGAAGGCTATTTTTAGTGGCTGTTTCATGAGGAGTCAGATTTTGATTGCAGATGGTTCCTGTTGTTTCAGTTGCTCATACACTTCCATTAGTTCATCGACCCGATGGACGCAGCTGTGCCGGTTTTGGATAGTTTTAAGGCCGTTTTCCGCCAGTGATGTAGCCAATGAAGAGTCATTCAATACCTGCTTCATTTTTTCTTTCATCTCCCTTCCATTCGCAACCGTCAGGTAATCCTGACCCGCGTTGAAAAGATGCTCGGCATCCTGCCAGGGCGCACTGATAAGCGGAATCCCGCAGGACATAGCTTCGAAGGGGCGAATGGTAGGTATACCGGGGAGTGACCGGGTGTAGGGGCGCCGGGGAACGTGAATAGTAAAGCGGTAATTTGCAAATACCGAAGGTACCTGGAAGGAGGGTAAGTACCCTCCGTATTCGATACCGGCATCCGCCAATAGTTTGAGCGCCTCATCGGGGTACCTTACTCCGTACATTTTAGCCTTCAGTCCCAGCTCTTTCACCGGCTCGATCAGGAACTCAATCAGCTCCTCGGTGCGCTCGTCGTCGCCCCAGTTGCCGATCCATACCAGATCTCCTTCTTTTTCGACACCTTCCATTGGGTGGAACAGTCGCGTGTCGGCGGCTTCGTGCCAGGTCCAGGCCTGCTTTACCCACCCTTTTTTCTGATATATATTCTTTATGACTTCACCGTACGCCAATACTCCATCGTAGTTGCTGAGGTCGTAGTTAGACATACTCTGCTCTTCGGTGACCGATCGGTGATGGGTATCGTGGAAGAGCAGTTTGTAATCGTACTCCTTCTTCAGGTTACCAACCAGCTTTACCAAATCGTGATCATTCCACTCGTGTACCAGTACCAGATCCGCATCCTGAAGGTACTTTCCGAGCTCCGGGTTAGACGGATCATACATCTCGGACGAAAGGGTAGGGTAGTTTTCTTTGAATTCAGTATATACCTTTTCTCCACTTTCGCTCAACAAATTTGAAAGACTCCATCCACCTTTGGGTTCCAGTATGGTGACCTGGTAGCCACGATCTATGAGCTCAGCCGACACCCCCCTTAGAAAATGGGCGTTGCCGTGGTTCCAGTCAGATAATAAAGAGTGGTAGAATAATACGATTTTCATGTATGGCTGGGTTAGTAACAGTCTTTTTTGATAAGCTAATTAAGTATTAGGTAGCGTCACGGATTTTGCCGCACTCTTTGGCGCAGTAAGCCTAGGAGCATTTAGCAACTCCTCGTACTTTTCCAGGTAGAGGTTAGCCATGCGCTTGGTAGTAAAGGCTTTGGCCCGAATGGCGGCCCGCTCGGCGTATTTCTTCCGGAGTTCAGGGCGTTGGATAAGCGTTTCAAGGGTGTATTTGAGCGCTTCCAGATTACCGGGCTCTACAAAGAAAGCCGCTCCGATCCAGTTTTCCCGGAGGCTGGGTATATCTCCCAGTACCAGTGTACAACCTGCGTGGGCTGCCTCGAGAATGGACAAGCCAAAAGGTTCGTAACGCGCGGGCAGGGCATAAATAGAGGCCTTGGCCAGCCAACCATTTACTTCATCCTGATCCAGTTTGCCGGTGTAGGTGACATTAGTGAAGGTCGAGTTCTCGGATGAGCCAGGTACTGCATCATCGCCGGCGATGACTACCGGCCAGGAAAGATCACCCGCCACGCGGTTCAGAGATTCTATATTCTTGGCGCTATCCCACAAGCGTCCCATACTGAAAATGACATCTTGTTTTTCGTCGCGTTCGATGGTTACCGGTTCGCCCCCATTTGGAATGACGATCTTGTTGGCTAGTTCACCATAGATCCGGCTAATGGACTGCAGCATATCCCGACTGGGAGCCACTACGAGGTCAGCGGCCTGTAAGCCTCTCTGTACCCGGGTAAAGTATTCCTGGTAGTGCTCAGGAGGTGTAGAGCCAATCACATTTTCCCACCACGAGAACACGCAGGAATGGCACACCATCATGACCGGTGCTTTCCAGTCCAGGTGGCCGTGGCAGTAGTTATTCAGGTGGATGAGGTCCGGATTGATCAGTTTCTGGAGGTCCATCAGCCACGGACCGGCCTTATCGACTCCCTCCCAGGGGTTTTCCATCCACTCAAGGGCATAGTCGCTTGAGTGCAGGGTCAGGTTAGGGATCTGAGCCGCCTGTTTTTTCTGCTTTTCGTTGGGCAGACTACCCATGGTGGCCAGATAGACCTGAACGTTGAATTTAGCCAGTGCTTTGGCAAGATTCAGGGAATAGGTCCAAACACCGCCTACGGTATCAGCGGTCATTAATATACGGCGAGGGTACTTGAGATAGCTATTTTCTTCCATAAATCTTGTCCATTATTTCTGCTACTTGTTCTACTGATTCAATATCGGTGTCAAATCCGCTTCCTTCGGCCAACTTGCTGGTCCAGTCTACGATGGCCCGGCCCCCCCATTCGTCGGGGCCTGCAAACAGGATTTCGGTACGTGTACCGTAGAAGCGGGCTACTTCAAATTCATAAAAAGATCCGTTGATGTTCCGGAAGGAGGCTCCTCCCTGTGACCCATACACGTTGAAGTATATTTCGGCTTCTTTTCCGGCGGGCAGGTTCCAGGAGCAGCTAAGCCGAAGGGAAGCCCCCTCCTCCGTCTGCATCAGAGCCGTTGCAAAATCTTCTACTTTGGTATCATGATTGGTAAGGGGCTCACCCTTAGAGAAAAGTACGGAAGAAAGTACCTCCACCTTCGGATTGCCCAGCGTCCAGAGGGCCAGGTCCAGCAGGTGTACACCCAGGTCAATGACGCAGCCACCACCCGATAGCTCCGGATCGTAGAACCAGGGCTTGTCGGGGCCATAAGCGTTATGGAAGCACATTTCGATGGCGTATATCTTTCCAAGTTCCCCTTTCTGTACCAGGTTGTGGAGGAGCCGGTAACAGGTGTACCGGTACGAGAAGTCAATTCCCAGCAACAGGTTAGCTTCCCGGGCAGCCTTGACCACGGCGGCGGTTTCTTTGGTGGTACGGCCCAGTGGCTTCTGACAGAAAACCGCCCGTCCTGAACCAATAGCATCCAGAGACTGGGACGCGTGCAGGGCACTGGGAGTAGCTATGACAATGCCATCCAGCTGGTGACCCAGTAACTCTTCGTAGGAGGAACAAAAATCGGCCTCCGGAGCGCTGGCTTTGGAGGCTTCGATGTTATCAACAGAGGGATCAGCAATGCAGGTAATATTGGCAATGCCGGTTTTGGCAACGGCTTCCATGCGGTTTCTACCTATCCAGCCAACCCCTAAGAAACCAATTTCTAAATTTTTATTTTCCAATGGTCAGGCGGGTTATTTTGTGTTCAGGATTAGTGCTTTCACAAAGCCTTCGGGAGCCTCCTGATGAGTCTTGAACGCTTCGTTGATTTCAGAGAGTGAAAAGGTGTGCGTGTACAAGGGAGTAGGATCAAGTATACCTGATTCCACAGCCAGAACCGCCTTGCGGATCCCTTCAATGTACATCTCCACATCACGCTCGTGGGCATTGATCACATCCAGTCCGCGCCAGTTCCAGAGCTGTACATTTACCTGACGCATCCCATCCTGATGAAAACCCGCAATGACTAATTTGCCACGGATACGGGTCAGTTCGCCGGCCAGGTTGAGTGGCCACTCCTTGCCGGTACACTCGATGACGCGGTCACAGAACTCACCATTGGTAAGCTCATTCACCTTGTTGATAATCTGGTAATGATCGTCCATGGCTATGGTTTCGTCCGCACCAAACTGCCGCGCCAGGTCCAGTGATGAGCTCCGGCGGGAAAAAGCGATCACACGTGCTCCGGCTCCTTTGGCTAACTGAACTAACAAGGCACCCAAAAATCCAACGCCAAGGATAGCGACGGTCTGGCCGGCGCGAATGTCGCTTCGGTTAAAGATGTTCATGGCGCAGCCCAGGGGCTCTCCGGGGAATGGGAGCCCGTTAAGCTTCGCAGGAAGCTTAACGGCCTGAGTGGCGGGTGCATAATCATACTCACCGAAGGCATTATAGGAGAGTACTGCTACGCGATCACCTACCTGAAAATCCTGTACGTTAGTACCTACGGCGTATACCGTACCCCATCCTTCGTGACCGGGGTTGCCGGCCTGTACAGGGTACTGAAACCATTCCCGACCTTCCCATACTGGTAGGTTGGAAGAGCATAGGCCACAACCCTCTAACTTGATACAGATCTCATCATCAGCGGGAGGACGCAGGGGTACTTCTGATATTTCAATTGATTGGGGAGCCGCTATAACCGCAGAGCGTCCCGTTCGTTGATCTAAGCTGGATAGAGCAGGTCTAGTTTGTACTTCGGGTATCATACAAGTTTTATGTTAGGGCAACTTTTTTTGGTTGATCATTATATTTGACGAGCCAGTGGTACAGCTTCTCCACCCCTTCCCATGCCGTTACGCGGGGCTTCCATCCGGTCTCGGTCTGGAAGCGGGTAGTGTCTGATACATAGTATCGCTGATCACCCGGACGCCACTGGTCAAAGTTTACCTCTATTTTCTCTCCGTGTAGCTCCTGAATGTGATCAATGAGCTGTAACAAACTAATGGTATTGGCAGGACCTCCACCCATATTGAAGGCTTTTCCATTCAGATGATCCATCTGCTCGCGAACCATCAGCATGGCTTTGATAAGGTCCTCAACAAACAGGACATCGCGTACCTGCTTGCCATCTCCGTAAATGTTAATGGGCTGGCCCTGCAGGGCTTTCAACAGGAAGTGCGCGATCCAGCCCTGGTCTTCGGTACCAAACTGGTGGGGCCCGTAGATGCAGCTCATCCGGAACACGACTGCTTTCAGGCCATAGGTACGTACATAATCCAGGATATAGCTATCGGCGATACCTTTGGAGCAGCCGTAGGGACTATGGAAATCCAGCGGACGCAGCTCACTAATGCCACTGTCGCGGATCAGTGGCTCCTCGGGTTCATATCGGTTATTCTTAATAACAAGTTGTAGATCTTCTAAACCTCCATATACCTTATTAGTAGAGGTAAATAGCAGCGGGGGCTGATGGGATGACATGCGGATCGCTTCCAGTACATTGAGTGTACCACGGGCATTGACGTCGAAGTCCATGACCGGCAGGTTACAGCTCGTAGTAACGGCTACCTGTGCCGCGAAGTGATAGACAAAACTGGCCTTAGCTACGGCGGCTTCTACACAAAACTCGTTGCGGATGTCCGCCACTTCAATGTTGAGCTGGTCGGGGTAGTTGGCTTTGAGCCAGCGTAGGTTCTTCTCTACGCCCGGCCGGGACAGGTTGTCCAGAATGGTTACCTTTTCACCGGCTTCGGCCAGGGCTTTCACCATGTTAGTACCTATAAATCCGGCTCCCCCCACGACTAGTACACTGTCGGTAGTATCATGCTTAATGTAGGGTACCGACATCCACTTGTCGGACTCCAGTTCGCGAGGTGATTTTTCGCACAGCAGGCGATACAGGAGCTTTTCGGTACCATCTGTTTTTACCATGCCGAAGGCGTACTCCCGTTCGTCGGTATGGAATCCGTCTACGGTAGGATATATTTTGTTCAGGTCGTTAAGGCCGTACCAGTACACACGCTCCACGTGTGCCTTGGTACTCTCCATGAACATTTCCAGTTGCTTTCGCTCGTCGTTTTTCCAGGTAGAGTAGCCTGTTTCGGTAATCCAGATTTTTTGGTTTCCACCGTTGGTGTCTACCACATTTCTGACCTGATCCAGCAGTTGCTCCCAGCCGTACCACTTATCATCAAATACATGGGGGAAATGGTGTACACCAATGGCATCAATATACTTCATCACCTCCCGGTCGTACATGAGCTGTAGCCAGTTAGGATCTACTGGACTCATCCCACCCAACAGGGTTTTCTTTTTGAGGTGCTTCATCCAGTAGGCACCCATACCAATCATGGTGGTGAAGGTATTCCACTGCCAGTCCAGCGTATAATCGTACTCACTCTTGTTGTTGGGTTCATTCCAGAGCTCCACCCATTCGAAATACTGGCCGTACTGGGTCACCATTGTATCCAGAAAATCGGCGTAGTCTTTGGGATTGCGCGGAGGAGACGACGTTTTGGGAAGTATCCCCAGCGAAGGTGGTGTATACAGGAAGCAGGGGAGTAACTCTGCTTCTTTGGCTAAGCGCGGGATCAGCCACTTGTACCATTTCTTACCTTCATCGGAATATAGGTCTGCCCAGGACATGCCTGTTCTTAGCTGGTTGATGGAAAGGTTGCGGAGCTGATCCAGGGTAGCTTCTACACGGTCGTACTCGCCAACATGAAACCATTCCAAAAAACCAATTTCAGGATGCTTAATGCCGTTTGATTTCATTCTTATCGTTGTTTTAAGGTATGGATCAGTTGTTTATACAGTAAGTCCCCGGGCGGACAACTCGTCGGTCGCCTTGTCAACTTCATCAACTGCTACCTGTTCTTTTAACCATTCGGCTAGTTCATTTAGGCCATCCCGGAAATCTACTTCGGGACGGAAACCCAGAATCCGTTCGGCTTTTGAGATATCCGCAAAGCAATGACGTATATCGCCAACACGGTACTTGCCCGTAAATTGAGCATGTAGGTTTGGCTTACGCAGACATTCGGCCAGTTTTTCCGCAATTTCCTTAATGGTGTAGTTGTTACCACTGCCCACGTTGAATACTTCACCCGCGGCTTCGGGTACCTCCATAGCTAAGCGACACGCCCGGGCTACGTCTTTGACATGTACAAAGTCACGCTGCTGGTAGCCATCTTCGAATACCAGTGGCGACTTATTATTCAGATAGCGTGAAGCAAATATGGCCAGAACGCCAGTATATGGATTGGAAAGCGCCTGGCGGGTACCATATACGTTAAAGAAGCGTAGAGCTACGGTGGGAATATGGTAGGCTTTGCCCGCAATCAAACACAGTTTTTCCTGATCGTATTTAGAAAGGGCGTAGACCGATGCCAGGTCGGGAGTTTTGGATTCTTGAGTTGCCAGAGGCTGCAGCGTATTGCCCTGCTCATCGTGAAGCTCCCAATCTCCTGCTTTGAGTTGAGACATGGTACGGGCCACTGATTGGTAGCATTGGCCGGAGGGGGAAGTATATAATCCTTCCCCATATATACTCATACTAGAAGCGACTATCAGTTTCTCAACCGGACGCTCCATCAATACCTCCATCAATACGGCCGTACCGCGATTATTGACATCGGTGTATTCGTCAATTTCATACATACTCTGCCCCACCCCAACACGGGCTGCAAAATGATATACTACATCAACATTATGCATAGCTTCGGTAAGTGTACGCTTGTCACGGACATCACCTTTGATCAGTTCTACTTCCGGATGCAGATAATCAGGCCGTTGTTGACCTATGCCGTGTACTTGTGGGATCAAATTATCATATACAACTACATCGTAGCTTTTTGAGATTAATTCATCGCAGAGGTGGGATCCAATAAAACCAGCTCCACCCGTGATTAATACCTTTTTTTTCATTCAATGCAGTTTTATGGTGTGGACAAATGTGTACTTTTTCGTTGCAAATAATCAGATCTGTTAAGGTTGTTAAGGGGAAACCTCTACTACACTTTCCGATTACCTTACCCCGCAGTCACTTGTGCAGGTACTATAGTATCAACTACACAATCTTCTTTGATTTCTATTTCCCTGCTATCACTCAACCTACTTGTAATGAAAGTACCTTAAACACTATATAGACTAAAATTCAGTCGGTTAGCATCTGAGACAACAGCATCTTCATCTACCCTTTTAAACCAAAATATCATGCCAACAGAGACAGCCAAATAGGCCTGCTTTACTACCAGGTGATGTTGAAACACCTATGGCTAGTTAATAATGGATTAGTTGATCTTATAGAGCTGCTAATCATTCTATTGATAGTCTATCAACCTGATGAATAGTACCTTCAATTACTGTTATCAGTAGATATAAAAAGCGTGTAGGCGATAACAAGTCTATTCGTTACCAGTTAGTTACCTTTTACTTTTTATGTAGCAGATGTTGGTGTACAACCAAATCTTATTTAGAGGAGGATCATCTACTTGTATAACAGGAGTAGCCGTATAGTGTTTATGCTCTACTAAAAAAATATGAGTTATTCAGATAAAGGGAAAACTGCCTTTTTAGGGGATTTATACGGGATTTGGTAGCCAAATTAGGCTTTAAGGTAACTTGCGGTAAATTAATGCTGCTGATTACCAATCTGATGGGAGATTGATTGATTCCGAACAGTAACGTGCAAATAAAAGCGAAGGTGAAAATTGGTGGAGTATAAAAGTAAGTAGATAAAGGATAATGGCGTTAAATTACAAACAAAGGCAAAACAAACTCTAGCAGACGTTTCCATCGCTGTTTCATTGTTGGTACTCTTTGCATTTATTAAGTTCAGATGAGTTTTGATCTTTTATAGGTTGATCTTTCATTCTTTATATAGTAATACTACAGTATATACGTTTGTATGCCATGATGTTATCTTAGGACTACATACTTGTAATTATAGTTTTTTTGTATACTAAGGTGTACTTAATGGATAGTCTTAATTTATTTTTATTAAGTCTGATAGGTGAGGTAGAGCGGTAGGATGACGAGAGAGTTACCTGGTACTTACTACTCTATTGATCCTTTTATAGATTTGATGAGTATAAAGTAAAACAGATACTATTGCCCCTAAGCTTTGATAATGTCTATTAAAAAGGTCAAGTTAGTACTTATAGTATTCTTACAGAAGCACATTTTTGATCTAATATTTGTTTACTACTCATGAACAACTTTGTTAGAAACGACTCTATCGTTCGGGAGATATGGGGAAAAGGAGATACTATCCTTTTCATTTTTGCAGGTGCTTCCGCCGAGTTTGCCCTGAATAAAGCAGTAGACTGGCTGTACTTTACAGGTAAACTTCCGGCTGATCCACTGGGAAGGCTATTTTCAACGGTTGCCTATGCCCGACAGATTGTTTTTTCAGAAATGGATGCGGCCAACAAGGCTATCGATCGTATTGCGGCCATACATTCCGGGGTGGAAGCTAAGCGGGGTGAAACCATTCCTGATTGGGCCTATCGGGATGTACTTTTTATGTTGATCGATTATTCAATCAGATCTTATGAACTTTTGGAACGGACGTTAACACTGGCCGAAAAGGAAGAAGTATTTGACGTATTTTATCGGGTAGGAGTTCGAATGGGACTGGTGGGATTACCACAGTCCTATGCAGAGTGGCTGGTGATGCGTGTACAGCACCTGGAGCAGAATATGGCAAATAGTCATTTTACTAAAGACCTATACAAGCAATATAGAAAACATCTGGGCTTTGTCCGGTACAAATTATTGCTAGAAGCGCAGGTCCTGGTAGTACCCAGGCAGGTCAACTCCCTGTTGAAATTAGGAAACCTGCCGCTACTTAATCCGGTATTGGTCGTCTATAAGTGGAGTCGGATGCTGAAGACTGACTGGATATTGAAATCAATAATTTTACCGGCTCAATATAAGGCTGAGATCAGGCAGTTGGATGTACACAGAGCCTGAGTTGTAACTGATAAAAATAAGAACGGCTTCATCTGGAAAGGTGAAGCCGTTCTTATTTTTATTCCTATTCATAACAGACTGAGCTCTGAATTAGGCATAGGAGATATATTTCTTAACCCTGCTGTTCCTGAGCGTTTTTAGGTTTGCGACCACGTGGCTTACCTGTATATTCAGGTTTAGGACCTTCCTGATCCAGTTGAAGCTCATATCCCGTTACGCCTTCAAAATCAAAAGGCTTAACGGTGAAGTTATACTTGTTGTTGCTATAATCAACTCCATTCTTTTGAAGAATAACAGACAGAGGTATGTTATAATTCTTTGCACTTTTGGTCAACTCAAAAGCTTCAGACTGATCATCGGTAGTAGGTACGAGGAAAATAGACTTTAACTTTCTTTTACCTTCCTGGGCTCCTATTTTAAACTTTGTTTGCTCAGGATTGATATCAAGCTGCTCAATTGTTTTATTGGGGAATACTATCTTACCTGTACCCGAAATATACCCCGTTAGCTCAGGGGCCTTCGTTGAGCTTTTCTGCTTTTCCTCGCTATTATCGTCGGGAGAGAAAAAACGGATAGATTTTGCTTTCATAGAATGAAGTTATAATGAGTCTTTGTAAACTTACAAATGATTTAAATGTGAAGATATAACAACAAGAATTAAAAGAAAAACAAATCCAGCCGTAATATGTTAGAAAATTTATTAATTTGATGAAAACTTATTGATTACAATTCGCGGTGCCGGATCTATAATGGTAGATAAATGGTGTTGCTAATCCCCATAATATACTACTCCTAATTATTTAGTTTGACTTCATATATTCGTTTCTGAATAAAATTTACTTTTGGATATAATACAACTATATACTACTTGTATTTGGCTGACTAGTATAGTTATACAGTCAGAATAAGTAATAAAATGAAGATGCTAAATGAAAAATAGAAACGGTATGTATTGTTTTCCAACAGATATAAAAGTACGAATTGCACTTATATAGCAACTGGAAAAGCATTCGATTTAAAGGTGGTCCAGCTGAGGTAATAGGGAAGTTGGATAAGCTGATCCGGTACTAGTTTTGATACATATTACTACTCATCCATAGTTTAAATAAGTGTAAAGTAGCTAGGGTATATCATAAAAATAGAAAGAGGTGCTCATCGAAGACGCTCACCTCTTTCTGGTATATTATGATCCTGGTTTTCAGGTCATCTTACCGCTTTTGCTATGAATTGGCTGTATAAGCACCACTAGTTATCAGTATAAACACAGACACTGCAAGCGGCAATCTGTATCTCCACATTAGCTCCGACCTGTTGTGGTGCGGCAGCATCATTTTTTGCCTCCTTTTCCAGCCATTCCTTTTCTTTGGAATCAATCACTTTTACCCATTGATTGCTCAGTTCAGGAGTAGTAAATGCTACGGTTTCATCCGAGAAATTAAATATGCAAAGCAGGTAAGATAGCTGATCTTCACTGCGTCTTTGCAGCATAATGCCTTGTTGTCCAAGTACCTGCACAAACAGGTCGTTTTTGTTCAGGTTTTGCAGAATGGAATTTGTTTTTCGAAGTTCAATAAGCCTTCGGTGCCACTCCAGCATGATCCGGTGTTTACCTTGCTCGCGTTTATCCCATTGGAGCTTAGATTTGTTAAATGTCTCTTCGTCCTGCGGATCGGGTGGTTCAACTTCCCAATTGAATCCTTCAAACTCTTTTCTCCTACCTTCCTGCACTGCTTTGATCAGATCCTCGTCCGAGTGGCTGACGAAGTAAAAGAATGGGCTTTCGTCGGCATATTCTTCACCCATAAACAGCATGGGCAGGTATGGTGAAAGCAGGATAGCCGCCGCGGCCAGCTTGGTTCGTTCAAAATCAACCAGCATACACAGACGCTCCCCCATAACCCGGTTACCCACCTGATCGTGATTCTGATTAAATACCACAAACTTCTCGCCGGATACTCCGGCTGATGACACACCATGTTTTCGCTTCCGGAACTTAACGTAGTCGCCGCTATGAACAAAGCCATCTGAATAAGCTTTGGCTAGTTGCTGCATACCACCAAAATCTTCGTAACGGTCTCTGCCTTCTTTATCAAGAAGAACGTACAGCGAATGGTGGAAATCGTCCAGCCACTGCCCGTCAAAGCCGTATCCTCCCACATCAGGTACCTTTACCACTTTGGGGCTGTTCAGATCACTTTCGGCGACCATGTAAAGAGGGCGGCCTAGCTTTTGTTCCAGTTGCCGTACCTTACCGTAGGTATATTCCCAGAAATTTACCGCGCCCGAGTCATATACTGCATGGATGGCATCGAGCCGCAGGCCATCAATATGGTACTGCTCAAACCAGTGCAGCGCATTTTGGGCAAAGTAATCACGTACACCATCAGACCACTCACCATCAAAGTTAAGCGCGTCGCCCCAGGGGGTATTGTACTGGTCGGTGAAGTAGGGACCATACTTATTTAGATAATTTCCTTCGGGACCAAGGTGATTATATACTACATCCAGAAATACAGCAATGCCCTTGTTGTGGCAGGCATCAACCAATTTTTTAAGTCCATTTGGGCCACCGTATGAATTCTGGACGGCATAAGGATATACGCCATCGTACCCCCAGTTTCGTCCTCCGGGGAACTGCGAGACGGGCATCAGTTCGATGGCGTTGACTCCAAGATGTACCAGATAGTCGAGGTAAGGAATAATCGACTCGAAGGTACCTTCCGATGTAAATGTACCAACGTGGAGTTCGTAAAGAATCAGATCTTTGAGTGGTATACCGCGCCAGTCCTTGTCCTGCCAGCTATATGAACTATGATCAACAATGGCTGAGGGGCCATGTACTCCCTCGGGCTGAGAATGGGAGGCCGGATCGGGGAAATCATGTTCACCACCGGGGCGGTAAAAGTATCTGGTACCAGGTGTTATGTTTTTAACTTCCAATTGAAAGTAGCCGTACTCATGGGGCTGCATCTCTAAAAGCTGCTCTTGTGGGTGAATCAGGTGTAGCAGCATCTTCTCTTTCTGGGGCGCCCAAACTGTGAAAGTACATGAGTCTGCGGTACATTCCACCCCGGGTAACTTAGCGTGTAGCATCCGTTTGTAAAATTTTCCGATATGAATAATTAGGTGACACTTACCATCTATAAAAAGTATACCCTTAGGCTGGAAGTAGCATGTAGCATGGTATGATAAAGAGGCTGACGATAGGAGATATCATCTTTATTTTAATTTATCAGTAGCCCAGTCTTTTGCCTTATCAAAAGCGGAGGGACCATCATCACCCTCCGAAGTATCTTCCTCTCCAAACAAGTACCCCAGTGGATTCAGGACGGGTACATGATCAAAAATAACTTTGACGATGCCTAGCGCCGGAATGGCCACCAGCATACCCACAATTCCCCATAACGCATTGCCCAGTACCACCACCAGAATAGTTACGACCGGGTTCAGGTTGACCTTACCGCCGACCAGGTAGGGCTCAAGGGTGTAGGTTTCTATGAATTGCGTAAGACCAAAGGTGACAGTAACCCCGATTACCTGTGACATACTACCCCCTGATAAGAGAGCAAAACTGAGTGCAAGTAAATACCCGATAATATTGCCCAGGTAAGGAATAAGGACCAAAACAGCCGCCAATATGGATATAAGTATGGCATTCTGAACGCCCGAAATCAAAAGCCCGATGGAGTACACAATGGACAGAATAACGATCTCGATCATACGTCCGAAAAGGTAACTCTGCGAAACCTGGGCAGCACTGGAAATTATACTGCTGGTTGTTTCCCGTTTGTCATTGGGAGCCATTTTTATGATAGAATCTTTAAACTTCTTCCGGTAAAGCAGAAAAAAGAAAATGTACACCAGCGTAATCAGGCTGGTACCAATCAGACTCAGGAACTGCATGATAAAGCTGCCCGCTTTGGCCATCATGGAGCCTCCCCCCGAGCCGGATCCCTGACTTTGCTGGCTCTGTGTAGCTGATTGATTCTGGCTTTGCTGCTGGCCACTTTGGGTTTGTGAAGAACCGGAAGATGCGTTTCCCAATAGGCTACCGGGTAGTTTTTGTTGCTGTTCCTCAATGGAAAGTCCCGTTTTTTCAGCAATGTATTGTTGTAAGTTGTTGATTTTTGGTTCAAGTTTCTGCTTCATTTGTGGCCAGTCTTCCGAAAAACGCTTTACCTGATACGCTAGTACACCTGTCAGTACCGCGAAAAAAAGGATAATCAGAAGATCCGCACTGAGGGATGCCCAGACCCGTTTCATGCCCTTGCGCTCAAACCAGTTAGCGACGGGTAATACTACCATAGCGAGTATGGCAGCTACTGCAACCGGAGCCAGAAAAGATTTACCTTTAACCAATCCTGAAAACAGAAAATAAAGACCAACAATTAGCAGCGTGGTACAAAGGAGCATGTTGAACGCTTTGTTTTTCATGAGCTAATTAGTTTGATTATTAGGGAGTTAATTTCAGGCTTCTATAAAAAACTACCAGTAGAAAGCACTATTTGTTTTTCAGAGACTTGAAATAATCCTTGATTTTGCCGATCCAGACTGATTCTGATAAATCGTCCTGCATCAGAAAACCCAATGGACTGAGACTAGGAATATGATCGCAAATAGCACGTATAACTGCAAACAGGGGAATGAAAAGGATCATACCGGCAACTCCCCAAATCAATTCTCCGGTCACGATGGCTACAATGATCATCAATGGGCTCAGGTTCATATTGGCTCCCATCACAAAAGGTTCGATCAGGTTGTTGTCAATGGCCTGGGCTGCCACCAGAATAAGGATAGTAGGTATAACCAGATCCGTAGAGCCGCTCAGTAGTGCCATGGATATGGGAAAGAAGCTACCTATAAAGGGACCGATATATGGTACTATACTTGGTAAAACGGCCAACAGGCTCATCAGGATAGCATTGCGAAGACCTATTGCCGAAAAGCCAACTCCGTAAAATATAGCCAGGAACAGCATGGAAACCAGACGACCACCCAGATACTTGGAGGATACCTGCGTAATCTCCCGGATGGTATCCTTTGCCTCGGGCTTACTTTCGTGAGAGCTTATCTTCAGGAAAAACCTTTTGTACTTGTCACGCTGCCAGATCAGGAATAACATATATATAAGTACCAGTACTATAGAACTGATCATGCCTAATACACCATTCAGGAAGACCTTTACCATACTATTTGATGAGTCGGCAAGTTTTTCGGACTGATCATCTACAAACTTGGTTTGTTTCCAGGGCGAAATACCAAACTCCTGATTGATCCATTGCTGTACCTGATCGATCACTTGTTGCAGACGAGGCCACATCTCGTCCATATCCTGCGAGATGCGGGTAATTTCGGAAGCTATCACCCACACAAAACCTGTTATAATCAGGACCAGGATCAGTAAGCAGGCAATAGTCGCCAGCAAGCGGCTGAGTCCCCAATCTTCGAGCTTGCGGCTTACCGGCAGGAACAGCATAGACAGTATTATAGCAAAGCTCAATGGGACCAGAAAGGGGCGGCCCAGGTAAAGAAATGCAACTAACAGAATAAGGAAAAATAACGTGGCAGTAGCTCGATAAATGGAAACGCCTTTCATAAATGATCGGGGACAAGAGGTTGTAGTTTATCTTGAACAACAGGTACACTGCTCCTCACTAATCTGTCCACCCAGGTACCATTCAATTAAAAAGAATGAATAAAATCATACCAACGTATAGTAATTAAACTTCAACCGGCTCATGCTATACAAAAAAGACAGGCTGTATTCCTCTAGCTATAGCCGGAATACAGCCTGTTTATGGTAAAAAATGGAGCTGGATTTACTTGTCAATCAGCATGATGATTCCTTCATCACCACCCAGAGAGAGTGTGTTTTCCAGGTAGGTACCCTCTCTTTCCGGTTCGGTCGCTATGATTACCTTTCCGCGTAAACCTTCCCCCTTGGGTGTGTAGTAGCAGGGACGGTGACTTAGATTGAGCATAACGAGGAAGCACTTGTTTTCATACTCCCGAGTATATACGATCATTTGCTTATCTGAATGAATAGGCTTAAAATTCCCGATATGAAGGGCAGGTTCCTGCTGTCGTAGCTGAACCAGCTTTCGGTAGTAGGTCAGCATTGAAAGCTTAGCCTCCCGCTGATTCATCACATTGATCCGTTTGTAGTTGCCGGGGAGAGGTAGCCATGGCTCCGCATCCTCTACGGTGAAGCCGGCATTGGGACTGTCGTCCCACTGCATGGGGGTACGAGCCGGGTCGCGGCTAACGTTCAAATCAGGCATATTGAGCCCTTGCGGATCTTTGACTTTATCGGGTGGTATGGGTACATCACGCATACCTAGTTCATCACCGTAGTAGAGCGTGGGAGTACCCCGTAGCGTCAGGAGTAACATAGCTGCTACCCGGGCCTGATCGATACCTATGCGGCTGGCGATCCTTGGATTATCATGGTTGCCCAGTACCCAGTTGGGCCAGCCATCCGGTGGCAGGGCTCCTTCGTACTCGTCAATGGCGGTGGCGATGCGCTGCGGATCCCATGACATAGTAATAAGCTGGAAGTTGAAGGGCAGGTGCGCTCCGTTGCCGTTCTGACCGTAGTACGTGACCAGCCGGTGAATAGGCAGGTATATTTCCCCTATGATTACACGCTTATCGTACTCATCAGTCAGGGCACGCATCATCCTGACTATATCATGTATTTCGGGCTGATCCGTAGAATAGGCCGGAATCAATTCATTGTAAGTAACATCTACATTCGGTGCGTAGTCCAGGTTCTTGGGGTTGTCACGAAGCTGTTTGTCTTTGATCATGTGCCACATCACATCCACCCGGAAGCCGTCTACGCCTTTGTCCAGCCAGAAGCGCATGACATTCATCATGGCCTGCTGTACCTCCGGATTGCGCCAGTTCAGGTCAGGTTGTTCTTTCAGGAAGGCGTGGTAGTAGTACTGCTGCGTAGTATCATCCCACTCCCAACCACTGCCCCCAAACACGCTCAGCCAGTTGTTAGGCGGAGTACCATCCTCATTGGCATCATTCCAGATGTACCAGTCACGCTTTGGATTGTCACGTGAGGATTTGGACTCCAGAAACCAGGGGTGCTGATCAGAGGTATGGTTCGGTACCAGGTCCAGGATGAGCTTCATCCCCCGCCTGTGTACCTCAGCCAGCAGTTCGTCGAAGTCCTCCATCGTGCCGAACAACTGGTGGATGCCTGTGTAGTCGGCAATGTCATAGCCAAAATCAGCCATGGGTGAGGGATAAATCGGCGATACCCATATGGCTTCTATTCCCAGCCACTCCAGGTAGTCCAGACGCTGGAGAATGCCGCGCAGATCGCCCACGCCATCACTATTACTGTCCTGATAGGATCGGGGATAGATCTGGTAGATGACACCTTTCTGCCACCACAGGTACTCTTGCTTTGTATCACTCATCGTATGAATAGGTTTAGCAGACAGACCCGGTCTTGTGACCTGTACCTGGGCTGTCTGGTGCCTGACAATTATTTTCTGGTTAATACGGGTACTACCTTTTCCCCAAAGACTTCTATAAATTGTTCCTGCTCTACGTTGACGTTGTGCAGGTACAGATGGGTTACGCCCAGTTCGACATCCTTCATCAGCCATTCGATATGCTGATCAGTACTGTCTGATACCCGTACGTGCGGCTCCATCTGGTCGGGAGTGACCATACTGCCCGCTATATCAAAGCCCTCGGGCATACGTATATCTGATAGAAGTGCCGACTGGAAAATGTTATTTTTCCACTGCTCGTGCGCTCCCCGCAGGGCTTTTTTCTTCGTGGTGTCGTACGAGAGCTGTACTTTCAGGTAGATGGGTTTGTTTTCTCCTCCTCCCTCGTGAAAGGCCTCCACCATTTTTTTCATATCCTCGGGTGGTCGGGAGGTGGTGATCATGCCATCAGCCCAGCTTCCCAGCCATTTGGCCGTAGCGGTGGTGAGAGCAGGTCCTATTATAGGCGGAATGTAGTCAGGCCGGGTATATAGCTTGGCTTCCTGCACGGTTACGTGTCCGTAATGGGTTACCGTCTCTCCCCGCCAGAGGGCTCGCATTATATCTATACACTCCTTAAGTCGTTCATTCCGAATCTGCTTGGTAGGCCATTTCTCACCGTTGATATGTTCATTCAGAAACTGACCGCTACCGGCAGCAATAAAGAACCTGTTTGGAAACATCTCACATAGCGTAGCTACCGCCTGGGCAATAATAGCCGGATTGTATCTTTGAACCGGAGCATTAACTACTCCAAAGTGCAGATTAGTGCCGTGCATAGCTGCTCCAAGCCAGCTCCATACAAAGCCACTCTCACCCTGATTTTCGCTCCAGGGCATAAAGTGGTCAGAAGTCAAGGCATGAGTAAAGCCGGCTTGTTCGGCTTTTTGGGCAAGTTGCAGCAGGTGGCTTGGTTTGAACTGTTCGTGTGAATTATGAAATCCAACTTTAATATCTTCTGTTACAGCCATGAATATTACTTATTTTCATATGGTGTGGAAATGAATACACATATTAATTCCTGTGAATCAAGTCTATAACCGTCAAAAGTTTAAGTATGTTGGGTACTAAGCCGGAAATTGGTACATGAACCAGCTCATTTTTGATATTATGTTCAACCGTGAGGTAGTAGCAAAATGTACCATTATACTACGGGACAATAGAGTATGACTCGGGTAGGGTATCAGTAGTAAGTACGTCACGGATATACATGCTCCAGGTCAAACAGGTACTACCCAAGCCAGGCATGTACTGAATGTAAAAGGTAGGCGCTGGCACAGATTTTAGTTTTTGATATATATCCTTACATATACCAGAAAGTGAACAGGAGTAAGGGTATATCAGATGACAAAATATCAGGATTCATCACGTCCTATTAAAGAATCTCTTGAAGAATACGGACGGGGTATTGCAGGAGGTCTGCTTTTCAGCTTTCCGTTGCTCTATACCATGGAGGTTTGGTGGGCCGGTTTTATAGCTTCGCCTTTACAGCTTATCGGGGTTATACTCTTTACGTTCCTGCTCCTGTTGGGCTATAACCGGTATGCAGGCATGCATCCGGAGGCGCATTGGCGTAGTATTGTTCTTGATTCCTTTGAAGAGATTGCGATTGGTTTTCTGTTGGCTTTTGGCGTACTGCTTATGCTCAGACGCATAGAGTTTGACTCCATGTCCATGGTCGAGATCGTAGGTAAGGTCGTGATTGAGGCCATGGTGGTATCAATAGGGGTATCCATAGGTACCTCACAGCTAGGCATTGAAACTGAGGATTCTGCTCCCACCAAAGAAGAGAAGAAGATGATTAAGCAAATAGAGGAGGAACGTCAGCATAGTCTGTTTGGATTGGTCGTGCTGGGTATATGCGGAAGTGTAGTAGTAGGAGGTAACGTTGCGCCAACGGAAGAAATCCTGATGATCGGAATCCAGTCCAAACCGATCCACATCCTGACTATGGCCTTAGTCTCCTTGTTTCTGTGCTTACTGATTATTTTCTACAGTGATTTCAGGGGAGGTGTACTCGAGGGCTCCAAAGTAGCTATTCAGGTAGTTGTCTTACAGACATGTACCTGTTATGTCATTGCTTTAGGTACGTCTGCTCTTCTGCTCTGGTTCTTTGGCCGCTTTGATGATTCCAGCTTATGGGTCTGCTTTTCTCAGACCATAGCCCTGGGAGTACTATCTTCTCTGGGAGCCTCGGCTGGTAATCTGCTTATCAGATAATACTACTGTGTATGACTAATCGTACTAACACCTATATAGACCGCAAAAACATCCTGGAGTACAGCATGGCCGGTTTAGGCTTTTTGCTGGTACTATCCATTTTTATATACCTTATCTACAAAACTGTTTCATTCAAAGCTGAGCCACCTCAATTGTACCTGCAGTACTTTCACGAGCCGGGCCGCTATGAGCCTCATCGGTACCATGTTATTGTACATAATAAAGGAGCTGAAACAGCTGAGGCTATCATTATTGAACTTACGCTGGTGAAAGGGGGAGAAGAGTTGGAAAAAAGCCAGCTCGACGTAGCATTTTGCCCAAAGGAGTCCAGTCGGGAAGGCTACGTGTCTTTCATTGAAAATCCTGCCCAGGCGGATACAATCAAAGCCCGTGTCGTTAGCTATAATATTCCCTGAAAGTGTAGCTTTGCTTCATTAAGAGACTTATTTTTTCTCATTCTGAAACAGTATCGGGTGCGTGAAGTTTTAGCACTAGTACACAGTTAATTACTTGTTTGTCCTGCTCTTTTTTAACCTATGAAAACAACAAAATTGACTCGCAGACAGGTTCTGCAGAGTTCAGCCCTGGCCGGTATAACCAGTATGCTGGCCGGTATAAAACCAACACTTGCCGGCCCAACCGACAAGCCGCTACTCGAAACACCCCCCTTGACCCGCCAGGAAGTTGCCGCCATTGAGTCGGCATTGGGTAAGAAGGGTACCTACCACGAATCTCAATCTGTACATACCACAGCCCTGCCCCGCAACGACCTGAAGGTAACGGTCAAGGGGGAGTCGGTACCTACCACCTTTGGATTTGGCGGATGGGTGTCGTTCAAAAAAACACTCGAAGGGGACTCTACCGTCATGATGAGTGATACTGTTCTGCTGGAAGAAGAGGTAAATCCGCTTATATCGGTTGCCCAGGCCAATGGACTCGAGGTAAGCGCCATTCATAACCACTTTTTCTACGAGCAGCCCCGGATCTTCTACATGCACCTGCACGGGTCTGGTACTACTGCCGAACTGGCGCAGAAGTACGCCGCAACCATTAAGCAGACCAAGCTCTATCCGGCCAATCAGACGGGCGCAACTGCGGGGCGTCCGGCTGGTGAAGTATTTGATATTCCGGCACTGGATGGCATCGTCAAGAGTTTTGGTGCGGTCAATGGTCCTACCTATAAGTATACCATAGCTCGTGAGGACCTGTCGGTACTGGCGATGGGTGCCGAAATGACTGCCGCCATGGGGCTCAACTCATGGGCATCTTTTGCGGGCAACAAAGCCAGTGCTCATATCGCGGGGGACATTGCGATGCTGGAACACGAAGTGAATCCGGTGATCAAAGCTCTGCGGGGCAATGGACTGGAAGTAGTAGCCCTGCACAATCATATGCTGGACGATGACCCTCGCATTTTCTTCCTCCACTACTTCGGAAGTGGTCCGGCGACACAGCTGGCTCAGGGATTTAGGGCAGCCCTGGATGAATTGGGAAAGCCCGACGAAAGACCTATGAAGCATTAAAGTGGTAGTATGATTAGAGAAAGTATATTAGTGATGATGGTCTTGTCGAGTTTTGGTAGTGTGACGGCTCAGACGGCTTTGCCCGTTGACTCTAGTTACGCAGTACCTTACTACGCTCAGCGTCTGGCTTTTTTCAGGCTCATGCCTGATCAGAAAAATGAAATAGTTTTTCTGGGCAACAGCCTGATTGAGTGGGGCGAATGGCAGGAGTTATTAGCTCGTCAGCCAGTAGTCAACCGTGGGATCAGCGGGGACAACACCTATGGTGTACTTGCCCGACTGGATGAAGTAGTCTCATCCCGGCCAGCGCGGATATACCTGATGGTGGGTACCAACGACCTGCTGAGCCGCATTCCTGATAACATCATTATTCGCAACTACTCCCGTATACTTAGCCAAATCCGGGTACATTCACCCAAAACACGGGTGTACATTCACAGCTTGTTACCAGTCAACGAGCCTTTGTTACCGGATACTTACAAGGTACTGACCAACGAAAAAATCCGACAGCTCAACCAAAAGCTCCGTCAGTTTGCGGAGGCAAATAGTATTCCCTTTGTAAATGTATATGAGGTCTTTGCGGATGATAGTGGACAGCTCCGAAAAGAGTTATCTCTGGATGGATTGCACATAACTTCCAGTGCCTATATTGAGTGGGTGGATTTTCTGCGACGGCAAAAATATCTTAGATAGGATAAGACTTTGATTATGTGAAAGAAGATCAGCGATAAGTAAACAATTGTTTCCTTAAAATAGTAATATACTAAGGAAAAATTTAATTTATTCATACGTTCATAATCGAATTACTTGTATCTTAGAAAAATCGAGGTGGTAGTTGAGTTAATTTTTTACACTTCTAATTTTTATTTAATAATGACCATTCTCTCTATATCAAATGTGAAAGATAATTTTAAGAGTGTTGTCACACTGAGATCATGGATGAATCTGAACAATCGTTAATTACCATATATTCAAACCAGGAGGTACCGGATGAACTTTTACAGTTTCTGGAAATGGTGCCTGAACAGTCGGGGTTTACCTTTTTAGTATATATAGATGGAAAAGATGAACTGGCTTGTGCTACATTTATAAAGATTAATCAGTCTACCTCAATGAAAGTATGGGAGGCAGCTCCCGGTTTAGCTCTCCGTCCTAATCATCTTTATGTAGTACCCACTTCTTCACCACTCACTATTCTCGATGGAGTCTTTGTTCCGGTTACCTCTGAATACTCGGTTGTAGATGAGGTATCTCCTGATCCTTTATTGAGTCATCCGGTACCAATGATGGCAGTAGTACCTGCCTCCGTTGAGGACAACTTCGGTGCCGTGATTGAGCAGGTACGACAGGCTGGTTGCCAGGTATTGCTGGTTGATTCAGAATCAGATAATATTTGGACGGAGAAAGGTAGTAAGCGATGTACACCCGGTGAGGCTGTCTCCGAAGTAGTACGGCTAAATGGCAATGGATATGAGGAGGAACTGAAAAATACAGCCGGAGCCGATACCACTTTAAACCAACAACAGCTATTTATTGATAAAATAGTCAATACAACCCCGGATATAATATACCTACTTGACCTCCCTAAAAAGAGTGTTACCTATGTCAATCAGCGAGGGGTTGAAATACTGGGGCAGCCCAGTGTAGAGCATGTGTATAAGCTGAGGAGCAAGATTTTCAGAGAGATACTGCACCCGGATGATTATCCGAGGCGGATGGAGCATATGGCTGCCTGCACGTACTTAGAAAAAAATGAGATCAAAGAGATTGATCTACGTTTCAGGGTGGCTGATGGTACCTGGAGGTGGTTCAGGGTAAGAGACCGGGCTTTTCTGCGGGCGGAGGATGGTACCGTACTTCAGACCATAGGTATTGTACAGGATATACAGGAACGTAAAGAGGCTCTTGATCATCTGCGCGAAGAACACCTGCGCTTTCGCAATGCTGAATCTCTGGGTAATATCGGCAGCTTTGAGCGTATTCTGCCCAGTCCCACTCTTTTTTGCTCGGATGAATTTTACCGAATACACGGCCTGGAACCTCAGAGTGTGAAGTTCGACATGGAGAAACTCCTGAGCTTTGTTCATCCCGAGGATCAGAAGGCGATGCGGGAGCAAATCTGGTCTACGCATGCTCACGGTGATCCGATGGACTTATTCCAGCGAATCATCCGACCCGACGGATCTATTCGCTATGTACATCGTCGGGCTGAAGTAATAAAAGATGAGCATGGAAAGCCCACAAAAGTCTATGGTACCGTACAGGACTTTACTGAATTAAGACACGCTCAGACCGAGGCTTTAAAAAATAAGTCATTGATGGAGGCTGTATTCAACGGATCACTGTCTGAAATGATGGTATTGACGGCTGTCAGGAATGAGCGGGGTGAAATAGTTGATTTCGAATACAGATTGCTCAATCAGGTAGCCCGGACCATGGCTGGACAAAACCTGGTAGGAAAGCGATACCTCGAAATGAACCCCCAAGATCGATCTTCCGGACTTTTTGACCTGTACCGCCGTGTGGTCGAATCGGGAGAATCTGCTGATCTGGAAAGATTTTATAAAGGGAACGGCTATCGCAACTGGTTTCGGATCACTGCCGTCAAACTGGATGATGGTGTGATACTTACGGCTGAAGACATTACCAGCCGTAAACAGATAGAAGAAGAGAATCTTCAGGCTAATAAGCTACTGCGGGATATATTCGAAGGAATACAGGTACAGATTAGCTACCTGAAGGCTCTCTTTGATGAGCAGGGCAATTTGAATGATTTTCTGATTGTACTTACTAATGAGGAGGACCTGAGTCACCAAGGCAAAAAGAAAATTCAGACTACCTCCCGTAAGTTCAGCGAAGTACTACCCGGGTATCGGCAGCACGAGCTTTGGGACAGGATGGTAGAGGTGTATCATGTTGGCGGGACCAAACGGTTCGAAAGCTGGTATGACCTGGATGGTTTGGAGCTCTGGATAGATGTGTCAATCGTAAAGCATGAAAGTGGACTCATCTTCTCCAGTCAAATCATCAATGATCGTAAGCGGGCTGAAGTCGCTCTCAGCCAAACCCTGAGTGTATTCAGAAGGGCTGAGGTCGTGGGAGCCATGGGAAGTTATGAGGCTGATCTGGCCACCATGACTTTTCATTTTTCTGATAACTTATATAGACTGTTTGGGGTAGAGCCCCACTCTATTGAACCTACTCTTGAGTACATAAATGCCCACAGCCACCCCGATGATATACCGGTTGTGCAAAACATCCTGTCAGAAGCCGCCCTTAACAAACAACCCTACTCATATACCCGTCGTATCTATCTGCCCAATGGTCAGGTGCGTCATTTGCAAGCCCATGGTGTAGTGGTATGTGATAAGGATGACAGGCCTGTGAAGTTCCTGGGTATCATCCAGGACATAACCGATCGGGTCAGGGCGGAAGTGACCTTCCAACAGATGCTGAGTGGATCAATAGCGGCTATTATGTTACTGGAAGCAGTACGTAATGAGCAGGGAACTATTATTGATTTCTTGTACAAAGGGGTAAACGAAGCTGCTAGTCGTATTATAGGACTACCTACCGACGAAATGGTCGGAAAGAGATATCTTGAACTTTCACCTGCGGCCAGACACGTATTTTTTGATACGTATGCGGGGGTAGTAGAATCCGGTGAAATGCAGAGGATTGTACGGTCTTATCCCTACGAACAGTTTGAGAAGGATGCCTGGTTTGATGTGACAGCGGTGAAGAACGAGGATGGGTTGATATTGACCTTTCTGGATATTACGGAACAGAAAAGAGCCGAAGAGGAACTAAGACGAGGGGAGGAAAATATCCGAAACCTATTGAATCTGCTGCAGAAGACTCCGGATGCCTACATCGTTTTATCACCTGACTTTACTATAGTAATGGCAAGTGATGCTTTCCTGGCGGCGACTCTTACCGATCGGGAGCGCATCGTTGGCAAATATATTTTTGATGCTTTCCCTGACAATCCAGCTACTCCTGAAGCCAAAGCGGTAAAGAATCTGAAGGCATCATTTGACCAGGTACTACTGACTAAACAGCCGCACCGGATGTCCATTCAGCGCTATGATGTACCACTCCCTTCGGAAATGGGAGGAGGCTTCAAAGAGAAGTACTGGAGTCCTATCAATACACCCGTTTTGAACAGCAAAGGTGAGATAGCGTATATTATACATCGTGTAATAGATGTAACTGAGGCCATACTGAAACAAGGTGAAGTAAAGGATCTTGCCCTTCAGACCGAAGTACTTGCATCTACTCTCGTTGAAATAGAAGAAAAAACGACCCAGCTGGAGGAAAACCATGCACTACTGCAGTCCATATTTGATACTTCACCAAGTGCCATCACCGTATTAAAGGCTATTCATAATGATAAGGGGGAAATAGAAGATTTTGAGATTCTGCTTGTTAGTAATTTTACAACGAATATTACCGGACAGGGTAGTCAGGAGCTAATAGGAAAGCAAATAGTACAGCATTTCCCCCCTGTAAAGGAGCAGGGAATGCTTGAGGAGTTGATAAGTACAGCTACAACCGGTAAGCCAGCCGAATTTGAGAGATGGTACGTGGGGGATGATATGCAACTTTGGCTCTATTTCAGAACCAGGAAAGTAAATGATCTGCTGGTTGTATCCACTGAAGATATAACCGAGCGAAAAAAAGCAGAACAGCAAATACTTCATTTAAAGGATGAGGTTGCCAGAAATGTCACTGATAAATACCTCACGCTGTTCAATGCCATTGACGAAGGTTTTTACCTGTGCGAAATTGTTTTTGATGAGCATGACAAGCCGGTAGATATTCTGTATCTGGAAGAGAACCCGGCAGCAAGGCGAATCATCGGAACCAGTTTTGTCGGAAAAACCTTTAAGGAAATTAACCCCTTCTACGAAGAACAGTGGTATAGGATCTGGGGCGATGTAGTATATACTGGTCAGACCAAACACATAGAGCTATTCTCAGAACTGTATAAGAAGTGGTTTAACTTCTATATCACCAGGGTGGGTGATGAAGGCAGTCGGCAGGTAGTGGTTGTATTCCAGGACATCACTGATCGCGTACATGATGAGTTGGCCCTGCGGGAGAGTGAAGCGCGCTTTCGTAATCTTATTGAAGCCTATGCTCAGGCCGTTTGGGAAACTAACGCACAAGGTGAAGTGGTATCCGATAGTCCCTCCTGGCGGGCCAGTACAGGGCAGACGTTTGAAGAATGGACGGGTTTAGGCTGGATCGATGCCGTTCATCCCGACGACCGTGCATACGTCGAAAAGCACTGGAGGGAGGCCATCGCAACCAAACAAAATTTGAATGCCGAATTCAGAATTATTAATACTGAAGGGGAGTACCGCTGGGCTAATGTAAGAGCTACCCCAATACGTGATAAAGCAGGTGAAATCATCAAATGGGTGGGCATGAACATTGACATTCATGATCGCATGATGGTTGAGGAGGCTCTGCGCAGGAATGAAAGTTACCTGTCGGCCATTTTTTCCGAGGCAGAGGTAGGATTGTCTGTACTCTCCACCGAAGGACGCTTCCTGCGTGTGAATGATACCCTCTGTAGATTACTTGGCCGATCCCGGGAAGAGCTTCTGAATCTTGGTATTATCGACGTTACTTACACCGAAGACATTCCGCCCAGTCTGAAAATGGTACGTGCTTTGTTAGAGCAAGGTAAGACAGGCTCACTTGACAAGCGGTACGTCAAGCATGATGGCACTATTGTATGGGCTAATAGTTCTATTTCATCAATAGGAATAAATGAAGGAGAATCCCCCCAAATACTGGCTGTAACAACTGATCTTACTGCGCGTAAGCAAGCCGAAGATGCCCTTCGTCGGTCGGAGGAGCGCCTTCAAAAAGCGATATCAATACCTACCGTAGGAGTTATCTTCTTTGATCTGGAAGGTAGAATTAATGACGCTAATGAGGCTTTTCAGCGTATGAGTGGGTATAGCCAGAGTGACTTTATGAGTGGTAGGGTACGTTGGGATGAGGTAACACCGCCGGAATTTATTGATGTTACCTTCACCTCACGGGAAGAGCTACTTACCTTTGGCCAGAACACACCCTATGAGAAACAATACATACGGCCAGATGGTACGCGTTGGTGGGGGTTATCTGCCGGTAGACGTTTGAGTGAAAACGAATGCGTGGAGTTTGTACTGGATATCACTAATCGTAAGGAGGCTGAAGAAGCATTGCGAAAATCGGAGGAACAATTCAGATTATACGTAATGACCAGTGATGATACCCTGTACAAAATGAGCCCTGACTGGCGACAAATGCTCCAGATGAAGGGGAACAATTTCTTGGCCGATACTGAAGATCCCAATAGTTCATGGCTGGAAAAGTATGTGCCTGAGGATGAGCAGCCAAAAGGTTTGGAAGCTATCGAAAGAGCCAAACGAACCAAAGATATGTTTGAACTGGAGCACCGGGTAATAAGAGCCGACGGCACCATCGGCTGGACTTACTCCCGGGCTATCCCTCTCATGGATGAGGAGGGGAATGTTATTGAATGGTTCGGAACAGCCAGCGACATTACTGAGCGTAAGATTGCCGAGGCAGCATTACGCAGGTCAGAAGAGCAGTTTCGGCTGTTTGTAACTGCAAGTTCTGATCTTGTTTATAAAATGAGTCCGGACTGGAGTCAGATGTATAGTCTGGATGGAAAAGATTTTTTGGCCGATACTGTCAACCCCAGTGCCAATTGGCTCCAGAGGTATGTCCTGGAGGAAGACTGGCCTCAGATAGTAGCTGAAATTCAGGAAGCTGTACGTTCTAAGAAGATGTTTGAGCTGGAGCACCGGGTAATTCGGGTGGATGGTACAGTTGGTTGGATCTTCTCGAGGGCGGTACCCGTGTTGGACGAGCGGGGTAATATAGTTGAATGGCTGGGAGCTGCGCGGGATGTTACCGTGCGAAAGACGGCAGAGTTACAGTTACAGGCATTCAATACCCTGCTTGAGCAGCAGGTTGCCGAACGAACAAGTGCCCTTAAACACAGTATGGTACGCCTTGAGGCTGCTATCAATGTATCACCGATGGTGCTGAGTGTACTCAAAAGCATTCGGAATGATCAGAATGAAATCATTGATTTCTACGTCGAATGGGTAAGCAAGGGCGGTGAAAAAATGGTAGGCAAAGACGTCAGTGGTGGTAGGTTGCTTGAGGAATTCCCCTATTTGGTAAAGTATGGTATCGTAGAGGAATTCATTAAGACCGTGGAAACAGGTAAATCCACAGATTATGAGTATCTCTATGACGAGGGAGGAATTACTATATGGGTACGTTGGAAAGCGGTGAAGCTGGAGGATGGCCTTTTTGCCGCCATGGAAGATATTACCAGGCGCAAAAATTCGGAGCTTCAGGTAAAGGAGCAGGAACATTTTATTCGCAGCATCACCGAGACCATGCCCGACATGATTAGTGTGATGGAGTATCCAACACGTACATTGCAATACATTAATCGGGAACCCTATATTCTGCAGGGATTCGATACCGAGGATATGCTCAACATGAGTAATGAGGAGCTTGAGCAACTCATGCATCCGGAGGATATCCCGGCTACTAATGAGTATTTCAACAGATTTGCTACTCTAGCTGACGATGATATCGCTTCGTATGAATATCGTGCAAAAACAAAATCAGGTGGATGGCAGTGGTTTCGGGTCAGAGGTCGGGTATTTGAGCGGGATGAAGAAGGACAGGTGAAGGCCATTGTTAATGTTGTTCAGAATATTAATGAACAAAAGAAAGCAACGGAGGAGATGGAAAAAGCCCATGATCAAATCCAGGCTATGTTTGAAGCCGTTCCGCTTCATCTTACTTACAACAAGGCTGTTAGGGATGAGCAGGGTAGGGTAGTTGATTTCACCATGGAGATTATCAGCCAGTCCAATCTGGATCGGTCCGGATTAACTCAGGATCATATAGGCAAACCACTAACTCAGATCAGAGCGGGTATAGAAATCCTACCATTCTGGGAATCAATGCTGCGTGTAGCCGCAACGGGAGAATCTATCACCGATGAAACATTCTATAACGCACATGGGTACGAAGGCTGGATTCTGGCTAGCTTTGTTCCTTTCATGGATGGAGTACTGATAGCAGCCCTTAATATCAATGACCGTAAAAAGGCTGAAAGTGACCTGAAGAAACAGTTGGCCATACTCATGCAATCGGAAGAAGTCGCCAGGATGGGTAGTTGGGAATATCTGGTGGATAATGATACTATGACCTGGTCGGAAGGTATGTACCGTCTTTTTGAGATGCAACCCCGGACACCAGTCTCACTGGACACATACAGCCAGTATGCGGTGGAAGAAGATCGGGTAAAGATCGAATCAATCATTCAAAAACTAAGGGCGGGCGAGGCTGTATCCGATGAAACGATTCGAATACGGGTAGGCGAAAGTCAAAAGTATCTGAAGCTGAGGAGCAATGTCCTGACGCAGGACAGCGGACAGGTACTAAGTATTCTGGGAATAGATCTGGATGTAACCGAGTCGGTAGAGGCAGAGATCAAACTGCGCCAACTAACGGAGAACATGCAGATTGTACTTGAAAGCTCACCGGCATATATCGGATATTTCAAGCCTATTCGTAATGAGAAGGAGCAGATTGTGGATTACCAACTGGCGGTATGTAACAATCGGTTTGCGGGGTATATGCAGACAACAGTTGAGCAGTTGATAGGTACTTCTCAACGTGAACTGGATACGTACCTGTGGCCAACACGCACTTTTGATGTGTTACACGAAGTGCATACAACAGGCAGTCATGTATACGAGGAACATCATAGTATCCGTGAAGGAGAAGACTACTGGTTAGGTATATCTGTACTGAAGCAGGACGATGGGGTAGTTGTGACCGGTCTAAATGTTACAAAAATAAGACAAGCTGAGCAACAGGAGAAACACTGGATGCAGGAGCTCGAACGATCCAACGAAACTATGACCACGCTGGAGCAGATGAGGCAGTACATCCGGATGCGGGGTGAATTTTTACGGACGACCTCTCATGACCTTCGGGGTAGTTTTGGCGTGATAGTAGGAGCAACTTCCCTGTTGGACATGATGAATACGGAGGAGGAACGGGCACAGACACTTCACATGCTTCGCCGAAGCCTGAAGCAGGTCAACCACATGATGAACCAGTTACTGGACTTCTCCCGCCTTGAGTCGGGTCAGGAGGAATTACACGTAAGTGGCTTTGATGCCGCTGAGCTTCTGATCGAATTGAGCGAGAGTGTGATGCCGCTGGCGCAGGATAAGGGGCTGTGGGTAAAAGCAGAGGGCCCCAAACAGCTACGAGTAGAAGGTGATAATGTTAAGTTAATTCGAATTGTCCAGAACCTCTTGTTGAATGCTATAAAGTATACATCGCGGGGCGGAGTTAAAATTTCATGGGAACTCGAAAGTGAAGACAGCCCTTACTGGATGCTGACAGTTGGAGATACCGGACCGGGTATATCACAGCAACTGATTGATCAGCTAAATGATACACAGCCAGCCTCAATACCCAATGAAAAACAGAATGTATCTATGGAACAGGAAGATAACCTGCCAACCTATGGAAATCGGACTTCGGGAGAAGGTATAGGATTGATAATTGTAAAACGTCTTTGCGAACTTATGAATGCAGAGCTGAAGATAGAAAGTACACCTAGGGTAGGTACTGTATTCCGGATTCGTTTTCCTGTAAATTACACTGAGTACTAATAGAAGAAATAAGAGGTTGGCCCCAATAAGGCCAACCTCTTATTTCTTCTCACTCTGCTGTATAGCCCCGAACAAGACCGGGCTGAAGTACCGCAGGTTTTCTAGAACCAGTGTCATGGTGTAGAATTTTGGGACGTCTACCTCCGGGCTTTCCGCCATGGCAACCAGCAGGGCATCCAGAGTCTCAGCGAATCTATTATCAAACTCTTCTTTGGTCAAATCCATGTTTGTAGGATACAAAGTACTTAGGATACAACCCCCTTTTGCTGTATATAATTCAATACGTTCAAATAGGTATTGCCCCTACCATCTATCAACTAGTACAAGTTACAGTTTCTCAATAAACTGGGCAGATGTTTTGGCTCGAACATCTTCAATCGTAGCACCTGGCATTAGCCCTGTCAGCGTAAGCCTCCCTTCTTCAAAACTGAACACCGCCAGATCCGTGATAACCAGATCTACCGCCTTTATGGCTGTGAGAGGTAGAGTACAGGAGGGCACGATCTTGCTGCTCCCGTCCGGGTTGGTATGGGTCAAGGTAATGATGAGCTTCTTAGCTCCTGAGGCCAGGTCCATCGCTCCGCCTACTCCCAGCAGAGGTTTGCCGGGTATGGCCCAATTCGCCAGGTTAGCCTCTTCGTCCACTTCCAGTCCGCCCATAATGGCTACATCAATGTGTCCTCCCCGTATCATTGCAAAGGAGTCGGCGCTGTCGAAGTAGCTGCTACCCGGTAGGGCTGTAACGGGTACCTTGCCCGCGTTGACCGGGTAATCCATAGCTCCGGCATCTCCTTCAGGTTCGGGACCTACACCCAGCATGCCATTTTCGGTATGCAGGATAATACCGTCTTCCGGCTGAATGAGATCAGCTACCAGCGTCGGTATGCCAATCCCCAGGTTCACCACATCGCCTTTCTGCAGTTCGGCAAAGGCCCGGCGCGCCATATTCATCCGTGACTCATCCACCTTCTTCTTACTGGACTTGACCGAGGCCGATGATCCCAGAGCTTCCAATGTCATGCTTGCCTGCACCAAATAATCTACATAGTTAGCCTGGGTATGAATATGCTCGGGGGCTATTTCACCTACCGGTACTATATGTTCCACCTCAGCAATGACCAAATCAGCGGCCGTAGCCATTGCCTTGTTGAAGTTCTGCTCGGTCATGCGGTACTGGAGGTTACCAGCGGTGTCAGCTTTCCAGGCACGTATAAAAGCTACATTGGCCCGAAGGGCTTTTTCAAATACGTACTCCTTTCCATCTATCACTTTAACTTCCTTGCCTTCGGCAATGACTGTACCTGCGGAGGTAGGGGTAAAGAATCCGCCAATGCCGGCGCCACCGGCCCGGATAGCCTCAGCCAACGTACCTTGCGGGAGTAGCTCGTACTCTACTTGTCCACTTTGAGCGGCCTTCACGGCATCGGGGTTACTGGTAAAAAAGGAGCCGATCATCTTCCGGATTTGTCCGTTGAGCAGCAATTTACCTCCTCCGAGGTTAGGTTCGCCTACGTTGTTGCCAATGAAAGTAAGATTTTTGGTTTCAGTTTTTGCCAGCGCGTGTAGCAGGTGGACCGGGTTACCGGTCATACCAAAGCCTCCGCCAAAGATGGTGTCTCCATCCTTTACCATAGAGGCGGCCTGCTCAGCGCTTATTACGGGTACTTGTTTCATTCTTAGTAGTCTAAAAATATAAGTTCAAATAATTAAACCACAGAGTTATCGGAGTTAAAGCACAGAGTAGAAATAAGTTTTTATATAAACTCTGTGACCTGCGTGTCTACCTCTATTCAACTTTGTGGTTAAAAAAACAAGAGCTTACACTCGCTCAAGCACTACGGCATACCCCTGACCTACTCCCACACACATCGTAGCCAGTGCATATCTTTTATTTTGCTTTTGAAGTTCTAATGCCGCACTATAGGTAATGCGGGTACCACTCATTCCAAGCGGGTGTCCTATCGCTATGGCTCCGCCGTTTTTGTTGATTCTTGGATCATCGTCAGCCAGACCTAGTTCACGGAGACAAGCCAGACTTTGCGCGGCAAAGGCCTCGTTGAACTCAATAATATCCAGATCATTCAGCGTGATTCCGGCTTTACGTAAGGCCAACCGGGTCGCCTCCACCGGACCTATTCCCATAATACGGGGATCTACACCCACAACCCCTGAGCTAACGATCCGCGCCAAAGGCTTTAGATTGTATTTCTTAAGGGCTTCCTCGGAGGCAATAAGTACGGCTGCAGCACCGTCGTTGAGACCGGAGGCATTGCCGGCAGTAACGGTTCCTCCCTCTTTTTTGAAGGCCGGTTTGAGTTTGGCAAGTACCTCCAGCGTAGTAGCTGGTTTCACAAATTCATCCCGCTCAAACAACTCCACCTCTCCTTTCTTTCTGGGAATCTCCACGGGCATAATCTCTTCGCTTAATCTTCCATTATTCTGTGCTTCTACCGCTTTCATCTGAGAACGGTAGGCAAAGAGATCCTGGTCTTCCCGACTAATCCGGTACATATCTGCCAGGTTCTCAGCTGTGACACCCATGGCATCTACTCCGTACAACTTCTCCAGTTGGGGATTGACGAATCGCCAGCCAAAGCTGCTGTCGAACAGCTGGCTGTCGTTGCCAAAGGGCTTGCTGGCCTTCGACATCACATAGGGACCACGAGTCATATGCTCGACGCCACCGGCTATCAGCAGGTCGGCATCGCCTGCCTTGATAGCACGGGCGGCCTGGACAATGGCTGACATACCCGAGGCACATAATCTGTTTACTGTTTCGCCTGGTACAGAGGTGGGTAGTCCCGCCAGTAGCAAAGCCATGCGGGCTACATTCCGATTATCCTCACCGGCCTGATTGACGCATCCCATGATGACATCTTCGATGGCTTCGCTGGGTACTACTTTATTCCTTTCCATCAGGCGTCGGATGACTATTGCGGCCAGATCATCAGCCCTGACGGGTGACAAACTTCCCCCAAAGCTGCCTACGGGTGTACGTATGCCATCTACTATATATGCTTCCATTAGGTACTATTCCTTTAATGATACGGTTAAAACATCTTTGATTTGGGCCGTGACTTTCTGAATTAGAATACCCGACAATCCAAAACAAGCCTCTGGATGAAGGAGTTCTGGCCAATCCAGCTTTACATCAGGTACCAGTTCGGTTAGTACCTGAGACAATCCCGTTTCTTTACTCACTCTTCCACAAGCCTCATTAACTACCTTAGTTGCATTAGACTTGGACATATAGTCAGAAAGTATAACTACTGCCTGTTCGGCGTATACCAGGCCATTAGTCAGGTCTATGTTATGTCGCATTCGCTCCTGATCTACTTGTAAGCCGCTGCTAATGGTTAGGGCGTGCTTTAGAGATGTACCTGTATTGATGATCATTTGCGCAAGGTGCTGCCATTCAAGCATCCAGGCAGTACCATCCCGTTCACCGGTTTGCAGTAGACTCTGCATGAGCAGGGTAGAAGCGTTAATATTCATCCGCGCCAGCGCCACCAGGGCTTCGCTCAGTACCGGATTGCTCTTATGGGGCATGGCGCTGCTCTTGCCTCCTCCTTCGGCGTTTTCGACTACCTCACCTACTTCGGTTTGTGCCATGAGTAGGATATCAGCCCCCATTTTACCCAGTGTACCACTCACAGTAGCAAGCCAGCTCCCTAACTCCACTACAGTATCACGCTGTACCTGCCAGGGTGTAGCCGGTTCCAGCTGTAATACCTGTGCCAGTGCTTCCATAACCTGGTAGCCCTGCTGGCCTAAGGAAGCCAGCGAACCGCTGGCTCCTCCCAACTGCACCACCAGCAGCCGTTTTTTGATTTCATCCAGCCTTCCCAGACTACGCACCAGGGGCATTGCCCAGTTTACTACCTTGAGGCCAAAGGGTATAGGCGTAGCCTGTTGCCAGCGGGTATGGGCCATGCAGGGAACTAAACCGTCAAGCTCAATCTGTGCCAGCAGATTTTGTAATAGATGATTGATTCTGCTTACCAGCAAAGAAAGAGCCTCCCGGATCATCAGGACCTGTGCCGTATCCATGATATCTTGAGAGGTAGCTCCCAGGTGCAGATAGTCCCTGACATCCGTTGGAAGAAGCTCTTTGACTTTGGCCAGCAGCGTAATGGTAGGGATACCATTTTTTAAGGTACCAGCAGCAAGTTCACCCGGTTTGAATGCTAGCGATGTTAATGCTAGCTGAATGGTGTGAGCAGCCTCCTCGGGAATAAGTCCCAGTCTGGCTTCGGCCAGAGCCAGACCCGCTTCAAACTGCAGCATATGGCGAATGAGTTGTTCTTCAGAACATACCCCTGCCATTTCTTCATCTGACAAGTAGGCTGCAAATAGGCTCATAGGCTATACATCAAAGAATACGGTTTCATTAGGCCCCTGCATGTAGATATTAAAAACATAACAGGTAGTCCCATCAGGCCGGATGGTCTTGGTAGCAAGTAAGGTATTTCTTCTGTCTTCTTCTACACTTTGCAAGACTGGGTCCTGACTATTGGCTTCGGTCTCATCCGAAAAGTAGAGCCGTGTATAGGTATGTGTTAGCTGTCCCCGCATGAATACGATCACATTGATGTGCGGAGCCTGACCATCCACTCGTCCGGGTTTGATGGTTTGAAATTCAAATTTGCTGTCCTTGATTGTACCGGTGCCTAAGCGGCCAAATCCATGAAACATGCTTAAATCTTTTGAATAATTACCTTCGGCATCAGCTTGCCACAGTTCGATCATGGCGTCCGGTATTAGATGGCCATTGCCGTCATAAACCTGACCTGAAATAGTTATGCGTTCACCTGAGACTTCATCATTGATGATCAGATTTCCATCCGCTATACTGGGGAAATTGTACAGGTACTGTTTGGGAGTAAGTCCGTAAGCGAAGTAGGGGCCGACGGTTTGGGAAGGCGTTTGGTAGAATTTATCCTGGCTCATCGGTTTTCAAATGGGGTTTCGTTATCGCCTCGTAGTACCATATCGAACCGGAAGCCAATAGCAAAATCCTGTTCTGTTACACCGAGATCAAAATTGGAAATCAGCAGATGGCGGTACTTCTCAGGTACACCCTGAAAAACCGGATCGTAGTCCAGCAGTGGGTCTCCGGGGAAGTACATCTGTGTAACCAACCGCGAGGTGATCTGATTACCAAACAGCGAGAAATGAATATGGTTGGGACGCCAGGCCTTAGGGTGGTTGCCCCAGGGATATGCACCGGGCTTTATAGTATAAAACTTGTAGTTGCCTTCGCTGTCGGTCAGGCAGCGGCCCCCGCCAAAGAAATTAGGGTCAAGGGGCGCATCGTGCTGGTCGACCTTGTGCACGTATCGGCCCGATGCATTAGCCTGCCACAGCTCCACCAGGGTATTGGAAATGGGGCGGCCCCGCTCATCCGTTACCTTACCGGCAACAATAATCCGCTCGCCCAGGGGAGCACCGTTTACACGGGCATTCATGGTGAGGTCGTTATCGAAGGGACGGATCAGATCGTGCCCGTACACCGGCCCTGTAAGTTCGCTCAGTGTATGCTTTATGGGTACCAGCGGCCGGGAAGGAGCCCGTAGTACCGTTGATTTATAATCCGGATAGAGGAAGGGAGGTTGTACGTCCCAGTCGCGCTTATTCTGACTCATTGGTTGATGGGTTATCTATTTCTGAAAAGACTTTCTTAGCTATCTTAATAGCGGTGTTCACGGCCGGTACTCCGACATAGACTGCCGTATGCAGGAGTACTTCCTTGACATCCTCCACCGAGGCTCCCGTATTTTTGGTAGCTCTGAGATGCAGCTCCAGTTCACCTTCGTGCCCCAGCGCTGTCATGAGGGCAATCGTGACAAGGCTTCGCTCGCGTTGAGTCAGACCCGGACGAGTCCATACCGAACCCCAGGCGTTTTGGGTTATGTACTCTTGGAAGTCCTGGTCGAAGGAGGTTTTAGCGGCTTCGGCCCGGTCAACGTGCGCATCGCCCAGCACAGACCTGCGCATCTGCATCCCTTTCTGGTATAGTTCGTCGTTCATTGGGAGCTATTAGTTTTTAGCTGTTAGCTATTAGTTTCAAGTTAGTATGTCAGGCTGAGCATACAGGGACGCCTGCCTGTTGATGTCTATTCACCGTGGTCTGTGTCCCCACAGACCTCCTTTTGAAAAGTACTGTGGATACGAGCTTTGATGAAAAGATTTACTGAATAAAATCCAGGATCAACTCAATCAGAGCCTGAGGATTATCAACGGGTGGAATGTGTCCCGAATCAGGAATAATCTCGAAACGGCTTCCTTTAATAAGTTCGTGCAGGTTACGTACCTCTTCTACCGGAGTAGATTTATCCTCGGAGCCTACTATGCATATTGTAGGTATCTTTATAGCACGCGCTATTTCGGTCAGGTCTGCATCACGTATGGCCTCGCAGGTTTTGGTATAACCCGGTGTTGGAGTGCGTTCCAGCATGTTCTGGTAGCCCGCTACTTTTGTTTTTTGTTCATCCCGAAACTTCTGCGAAAACCAGCGCTGCATCACCCCGTCGGCTATCCTTAACAGACCCTCCTTCTCTACGGCTTTGATCCGGTCATTCCAGATCTGTGCATTTCCGATCTTATGGCGGGTATCGCACAGGACCAGCTTTTCGATCTTCTCAGGTATTCGTTGGGTCAGCACCTGGGCAATCATTCCCCCAACAGAAAGGCCTACCAGGATGCACTTTTCAATTTGTAGTTCATGGAGCAGAGCCTCCACATCATCCGCAAAATCATCTAATCCGCTGGTATCAGGTACGACATCCGATAGACCATGCCCTCGCTTATCAAAGAGAAGAACATTCCCCCACTCCTGTAGAACCTGTACGACTTCGATCCAGATCCTTAGATCTGTACCCAGTGAATTAATAAATACAAAAGTGCGCTCCTTCCGCGTATGGCGCCAGTGGAAGTGAATTACATGTCCGTTGATATTTATGAATTCCACTTCTAAATTTCTTTAAGTCCTACATAATTTTCGGCAATGGTTGTTGCGTAGGCTTTTGACTGTCGTATATAATCAAATTTAGCCTTTTGCAGATGGTATTCAAATGAGCCCTGCTCTTCCTGCTTATGAAATAGGTACGTCATGAAGTTACTGAAATCCTGCGCCCGCCAAATCCGTCGTAGCGCATTAGTCGAATAAGATTGTAACTGATCTTCCTCATTGGAATGTAAGTACCTAACTATTGACTCTGCCAGCCACCGGACATCCGCCACTGCCAGGTTAAGCCCTTTGCCACCGGTAGGGGGGACAATGTGGGCCGCATCACCTGCCAGAAAAAGACGACCGTACTGCATATTGTCGATCATGAAGCTCCGCATGGGGGTAATAGCTTTTTCAAAAATTTTTCCTGTATTCAGGACGAAGCCTTCGGTATGGAGTCGTTTGGACAACTCATCCCAGATGCGATCATCTGACCAGTTGTCAAGGGAGTCGTCGTTCGTTACCTGCAGGTACAGTCGGCTCACTGATTCGGACCGCAAGCTATGTAGCGAGAAGCCTCTTTCGGTATAGCAATAGATAAGCTCATCGGTGGATGGAGGTGCGTAGGCCAGTATGCCCAACCAACTGAAAGGGTATTCTTTGATATGTTCACGGTAAGTACTTGTGGGTAAAGTCTTACGGGAAATACCATGATAACCATCACAACCTGCTATAAAGGCACATTCCAGCGTATTCTGTTCTCCGTCCTGCTGATAGTGTATCCTGGGAGTCGTGGTATCAATGCCTTCCAGGCTGGTAGCGGAGGCTTCAAACTCGATCCGGTTACCCCGTTCTAGATTAGCTTTGATCAGGTCTTTGATCACTTCCTGTTGCCCGTAGATGGTGATGCAGCGACCCCCAGTTAGTTCATCAAAAGGTATTCGTTGCCGCTCGTAGTCAAAGCTAAAGTAGACGCCCTTGTGGGTTAACCCTTCCTTATTTAATCGATCCGCTACTCCCAGTTCATTAAACAAATTGACGGTGTTCTGTTCCAGAAGCCCGGCTCTTACTCTGGATTCTACATAGTCGCGGCTACGATTTTCGATAATTACTGATTCGATACCCGCTCTTTGTAGTAAAAGTGCCAAGGTTAAACCTGCGGGACCTGCGCCTATTATACCTACCTGGGTCTTTTGTTTCATTGGAGCAATCAAACGTTTACTAGCTGCATCTATTCAAAAGTAGGTAGTAATCGCTGTTGTCCCTTTGGACAAATTGATTTAATAGTTGGACAAAATAAACATCGACGGGTAGTAAAAGAATGAAGATCTGTTTCTCTATCTTAGGCAGTAAATAAAAGAATTGCGGGATAGTTTCCAGTTTTTGCTGAATTAAGAGTACGCACTGAACCTATTGCTTTTTGATGACATATACCAAAAAGAAACCTCTACACTACGGCCTTTATGGTGAAGATGATCTTCTGGTGCCGGATTTTGTGCACTGTGAATCATTTGAATACCGGAGTCAAAAGCACAATTGGGTAATTGAGCCTCATCTGCACGCCCACTTATTCCAGGTGTTTCTGATTGAGTCTGGTACAGTTAATTTTACTTTTGAAGAACAGCAGCAACGGGTTGCATCACATTCTATCGTAGCCATTCCGGAGAATATACTACACGGGCTGGAAGTAAGCCGGGATATCAAAGGAATGGTACTGACACTCTCTTCCTCCTTTCTGGAGGTACTTTTTCAACATTATCCCAATGTACTTACTGAGTTGAATAGTACCCTTGTATTGACTGAGCTGGGACAGCATAAACTTTTTCAACTGGTCCGGCAGACCATATATGGGCTACATGAAGAGTTACAGGATGATTTGCCCGAAAAGGGAATGGTGCAGCAAAGCTACTTCAACCTACTGTTGGGAGGTATCTATCGCCTCGCTCTGGAAAAGTCAAAAAAGTCAGTAACTACGGATAGCCGGAGTGGTCAGTACTTCAGAAATTTTCTGAGAAGTATGAAGCAGTCGTACTCTCCTCAGAAGACAATTAAAGAGTATGCCCGCGAACTTAACATCACCCCGGTCCACCTCAATAGGGCATGTCAGGCAATGGTAGGAAAATCCGCCTTGCGGGTTGTACATGACTACTTCTTTTTGGAAGCCAAGAAGTACCTGCAGCATACCGAATATAGTGTTTCGGAAGTAGCCTACCGGCTTAATTTTGATGATCCCGCCTATTTCTCCCGCTTCTTCAGTAAACAGGCGGGGGTATCGCCCAGGCAGTTTAGAGAATCATACGAAAAGTAATTTATCACATTTATAGATAGTACCCATAGCTTTATTAACCTCTTATACATGCAACAACTCCTCCAGAATGCCGTCCGGAATCAGGATCAAACGGCTATTATCTCTAACGGACAATCGTATACCTACCAACAACTACTTGAAAGCTCAGAAGTCCTGGCGGGGCAACTACTTAACGGAGCAGACGATCTGAACGAGGCCCGGGTGGCCTTCATGGTGACACCCGGCTTTGACTACGTGCGGGTGCAGTGGGGGATCTGGCGGGCTGGTGGAGTTGCCGCTCCGCTGGCGCTTTCGTATCCGCTTCCTTCACTCAGGTACGTCATAGAAGATACCGGGGCGCAAATCGTCGTTGCCGATGAAACCTACGCGGCAGTACTGGCCCCCCTGGCCGAAGAAAAAGGCTTTAGATTTATTATACTGGGGCAGGAGGAAAAAGCCGCTACGACTATACAACTACCTCAACTGGACAGAAGCCGCCGGGCTATGATCTTGTACACAAGCGGTACCACCAGCTTGCCAAAAGGAGTTGTGACAACCCATGCCAACCTGGAGACCCAGATCTCTACCCTGGATGAGGCCTGGCAATGGACATCGGCCGACCATACCCTTTGCGTGCTCCCGCTACATCATGTACACGGTATTGTCAATGTGGTGTCGTGTGCCCTATGGTCCGGAGCTACCGTGGAGTTTCTACCTAACTTTTCGGCCGAAGCCATATTCGATATATTCCGGAGTGGCCGGGTCAATGTGTTCATGGCGGTACCTACTATCTACTTCAAGCTTATCTCCTACTGGGAGGGGCTACCGGCGGACGAGCAGCAGCAGATCTCGGCAACTCTAGCCCAGTTCAGATTTATGGTGTCGGGGTCGGCGGCCTTGCCTGCTTCGGTGATGGAAAAGTGGAAGGGGATCAGTGGCCATACACTACTCGAGCGGTACGGCATGACTGAAATAGGTATGGGTATCAGTAATCCTTACGATGGTGACCGTCGCGTGGGGTACATCGGGCAGCCTCTCCCGGGGGTAAATGTACGGCTAGTTGACGAGGAAAATGTCGTAGTTCCCACAGGACAGCCCGGCGAAATTCAGATAAAAGGGGCTAACGTATTTCTGGAATACTGGAATCGTCCCGAAGCCACACAGAAAGCCTTTACCGCCGATGGCTGGTTCCGTACTGGTGATATTGCGGTGGTGGAAGAGGGGTATTACCGCATTCTGGGCCGTGATTCCATTGATATCATCAAGTCCGGCGGGTACAAGATATCGGCCTTAGAGATAGAAGAAGTGCTGCGTACTCACCCAACCATCAGCGACTGCAGTGTAGTAGGTATACCTAACGAAGAGTGGGGCGAATTGATAGCAGCCGTACTTATCATGAAAGACCATTCTGTGACGACGGAGGATATCAACTCCTGGCTGCGGGAACGGATCCCCGGCTATAAACTCCCTCGTCAGTACCGTATCATAGAGGAGCTTCCCCGCAATGCTATGGGAAAGGTTACCAAGAACGATCTGAAACAGCTTTTTCAACCTGCTTAACCTCCACAGGATATGACTATTTATGGCGTTGCCATTCTGGCATTTTGTTATGTTACGGGGCAACTAGCGGGTGAACTACTGGGGTATCTCATCGGGATAGATGCCAATGTGGGAGGAGTAGGCTTTGCCATGCTGCTGTTAATCCTGCTGAATGACTGGCTCATCAAGAGGGACCACCTGGATAAGCTTACCGAGGGAGGTATTCTCTTCTGGAGCCAGATGTATATACCCATCGTGGTGGCTATGTCAGCTGTTCAAAATGTAAAAGTAGCGGTATCCAGCGGTTTTATAGCCCTATTGGCTGGCATTGTGCCTGTACTACTATGCCTGGCAACGGTGCCGCTGCTTTCCCGACTTTCCAAACCGAAACCCGTTGATCAGGATGGAGATTATTATCCGATTTCTTGAGAAGAACGGGCTGGTGGTGGCCTTTCTGCTGGTGGGGCTTATCATGTACGTATCTACCATTATCTCCATCCGCCTTACCAACCGTAAGATTCCTGCTTCGGCCATTGCTATTCTGGGCGGGCTGGTGCTGGCCTACTTTGGTGGAATCTACTCAGGCGGAGAAAAGGGAGTAGCCGATTTGAAGCTCTTTTCGGGTTTTGGAATAATGGGAGGTTCGATGTTCCGTGATTTCGCTATTGTGTCAACGGCCATGGGTGCCAGCTTCCTGGTTATGAAGCAGACCGGATGGGTAGGGGCGCTATCACTCCTGATTGGTATTGTACTCTCCTTCCTGGGGGGAGTAGCCGTGGCACTACTCTGGGGCTACACAGATGCCGTAAGCCTGACCACCATCGGAGCCGGGGCCTGTACCTACATTGTAGGACCGGTGACTGGCGCGGCTATTGGTGCCAGCTCGGATGTGATGGCGCTCAGTATAGCAGCGGGAGTAGTGAAGGCTATATTTATCACCATAGCGACTCCCTTCATTGCTCCGAGTATCGGTTTGAACAATCCCCACTCTGCTATGGTGTTTGGTGGGTTGATGGGAACTACGAGTGGCGTATCAGCCGGACTGGCAGCCACTGATCCTAAACTGGTACCCTACGGTGCCCTTACTGCAACTTTCTATACGGGACTGGGCTGTCTGATCTGTCCGTCGGTGTTGTACCTACTTATGCATCTTATTTTTCCTGCCTAAATAAAGGAGCGGGCTACCTCATGATGAGGTAGCCCGCTTCAACTTATATAAATGGGTCTTCAATTCACGGAGTGTATACAGCCGCTAGCTTACATCCTTAGACTTGATTACGTAGGTAGCGATACCGGCTACAATCGCCGGAAGGCCAAAAATGATGAAATTGGCAGTGGTAGATACATTCATGCCTATTAGTAAGCCACCCAAAAGAGGACCAACCAGAGCACCAATGCGACCGGCGCCAATCGCCCAGCCAATACCGGTAGTACGTACCTCCGTGGGATACATACGGGCCGCTACTGAATACAATCCAACAAATCCTCCCTGAATACAGAATCCAATCAAACCAAAGAGCACAAGTACCAGTACCGACCCGGAGAAGGCACTGAATGTAAACATCAGGATTGCCGTCAGGATAAGGAACGTACCAATCACCTTGCGCAGCCCGAACTTCCCGGACAGGTACCCTTGCGTAAGTATACCGGCAAAGGAACCCATGTTAAATACCGTACCGGCGTAGATAGCCAGTTCAAGACTAAGACCTGTATTGGCAGCAAGCTTCGGTATCCAGCTAGTCAGGAAGTAGAGCGTTACGAATGACATAAAGAAGGCTACCCACAAACCAATCGTTCCTACTTTCCGTCCATCAGTGAATAGAGAACTGAATGACGATGCTTTGCGAACTTCGAGCTTTACCTCGGGCATTTGAGTCAGAGGGGCCAGCCCCATCTTTACCATTATGTGGTTGCTCTTTTGTAAAGCATTTTTGGGTCGGGTCTTGAAAAGGAAATCAAGTGACTCGGCCAGCATAAAAAAGATCAGAGGGATGGTAATAGCCGAAGCAACGCCGGCTAAGATGTACATGGTGCGCCAGCCGTACGTAGGAATAACCTCAGCTGCCACCAGGCCAGACAGGAAGGCTCCCATCGGATAGCCGCTGATGACCAGACTAACCCAGAAATCTTTGGTACGACTGGGAGCATACTCGGAAGCAAGGGCCGAGGTACTGGCCAGCATGGAGCCAATCCCTAATCCACTAATAAACCGGAAAATGCTCAGCTGTGTGATTGATTGTGCGTAGGCGGTAGCGAATATACTCCCTCCCATCAGTATAGCACATATCAGGATCATGGACTTGCGTCCTATAATATCTGTTTTGGGAGCCAGAAACATGGCTCCGACGGCCATTCCCACTACTCCGGCACTGAATACCATACCCAACATTTCAGAGCTGATGGCCCATTCGCTGGCAATGGAGGGGGCGGTGTAGGAGATAATCAGTACATCCATTCCGTCCAGCATATTCATCAGGAAGCAGACAAAGATGGTGGTGTACTGAAGCCAGCTCAGGCTCCGGTTATCAATGATGCCTTTGATATCCGCGTAGGATGGTGAGGTATCGGTTGTCGTCTTGTAAGTTGGGTTCATCTTAGGAATAGTCTTGGCTCTATTTTACTTAAAGAAGCTTAACTTTCTGCCAGTATACTTATACATCACAATTAGGATATCATGTACGCTGACTAGTTTAGCAGGTATAGTATTCAGTTATAGGTACCGGTTAAGATAAGATATGCTGCTATTGACCTCCTCTTTCTTAAGATGCCATTGATAGTGGATGCTTTTGTACATGGGTAAATGGTAAGTGATGAAGAATAAGATGCAGTTAATCCATACGACGACATTTCTTCACCCCTTCCCTCTACACCACACTTATTTTTTTAGGTTCAGCATACGGATCGCATTTTCTTTAAGGATAAGGGGCTTTACTTCATCTTTGAATCCAGCCTGTTCAAAGTCCTTCATCCAGCGCTCAGGCGTGATCAAGGGGAAGTCCGTTCCAAAGAGCACTTTGTGTTTGAGCTGCGTATTGGCGTATTGCACCAACTGAGGGGGGAAGTACTTGGGGCTCCAACCCGATAGATCAATGTACACATTAGGCTTGTGCAGGCAGACACTCAGAGCCTCATCCTGCCAGGGCCACGATGGATGCGCTATAATGATAGGTACATCCGGAAAATCAATGGCAACATCGTCCAGATGAATAGGGTTGGAATAGGCCAGTCGCAGACCTCCTCCTCCCCGTACCCCACTGCCAAATCCAGAGTGGCCGCTATGGAATAGCATGGGCAGTCCGGCGGCGGCAATTTCTTCGTAAAGGTGGTACGCCATCCTGTCGTTGGGGTAGAAGCCCTGCACCGTGGGGTGAAACTTGAATCCTTTCACGCCATAGTCTTCAATGAGTCGACGGGCTTCTCGGGCACCCATGCGTCCCTTATGCGGATCAATGCTTGCAAAGGCAATCATCACATCAGGGTTAGCCAGGGCTGCTTCGGCTACTTCCTCATTAGGGATTCGACGTCGGCCCAGTTCATACTCGGCATCTACGGTAAACATAACCAGCGCCATCCTGATGCTCCGGTAGTAGTCGACAGTTTCCTGAATGGTAGGCCGGTGGCTGGACTTGAAGTACCTGGCAAAGGCTTCGTCAAATTCGGGGCGGTAATCATCGTGGGGTTGGGTGCAGGATACCTCCGCGTGCGTATGCACGTCAATCGCTACGATCTCATCTAAATTCATCTGAACAAAAGGAAGAAAGGAGAATATAAATGGAAGGAGAGGAGTGCTCTCCTTGCTTGAGTGTACTTTAACAGCAACTCTGGCCACCGGGTCAGTGAAGTACCCGGGGCCAGAGATCACGAAAGGTGACTGTCGCTGCTATTGGATCTGTAAGGGGGCAGATTAACTCTCGCCCCAAACCTTCTGGGCTGTATTGACTACCAGTTCGATTTTTCTCCACTGATCATCGTGGCTCATATCATTGCCGTGGTGAGTACTACTGAATCCACACTGTGGGCTAATGCAGAGGTTCTCCAGAGGCATGTATTGAGCGGCTTCATCGATGCGTTTGCGCAGGTCATCAGGGTCTTCCAGTTCACGGCTTTTGGATGAGACGATACCCAGTACCACTACTTTGTTGTTGGGTACAAAGCGAAGAGGGGCAAAGTCGCCACTGCGTTCGTCGTCATATTCCAGGAAGTAGGCATCCACGTTGATGTTGTTGAAGAGCACCTCGGCTACCGGCTCGTAGCCACCCTCCGCAAACCAGGTACTGCGGTAGTTGCCCCGGCAGAGGTGAATGCCCACCGTAAGGTCATCAGGACGGCCATCTATAACTGAGTTAATGAGGGAGGCGTAAGTACGGGGAAGTTCGTTCGGATCTTCACCCCGCTCCTGAGCGGCAGCCCGCATTTTGGGATCGCAGAGGTAGGCCAGGTTGGTATCATCTAATTGAATATACCTACAGCCGGACTTGTATAAAGCGTCGATCTCCTGACGGTAACTCTGGCTGAGGTCATGGAAGAACTCATCCATGTCAGGATAAGAGTTGATATCAATAGATTTGCGTCCTCCCCGGAAGTGAATCATAGTAGGTGATGGGATCGTCACCTTAGGGGTACAGGAGGCTACCTGCTTCAGGTAGTTGAAATCATCCACCTGAATATCCTTTACGTGTTTGAGCTTACCGGTTACGCTTACCTTGGGAGGGGTGAAACCATCTTCGGCGGCCTTCGCATTAGGATTAGCGTCGATACCACCGGTCACGGTCACACCGGCCAGCTCTTTGAGGAAGTCCAGGTGGAAGTAGTCGCGGCGGAATTCTCCATCGGTGATGGATTTCATACCGGTCGATTCCAACCGCTTTACCGTTTCGGCGATGCCTTTATCTTCAATAGCCCGTAGTTCCTCTGCCGATATTTCGCCTCTCTTCCATTTCATCCGGCTTTCCTTTACTTCGGGGGTACGAAGAAGACTTCCAACGTGATCGGCTCTGAACGGGGGTTTGATCTTGTACATATTCTAATTTGTTAGGTATATAGGTTACTAATTTGATTTTATTCAATAGGGCCGGGCTTGGGGCGTTTACCCGTCGAGACCCACTGACGCAGCGTATCGAAGGCTGCTCCGGTCTGCTGAGGAGTAAATTGGCAGTGTCCCTGGCCGTTGGTGTACTTTACTACCATAAACTGCTCCTTGTTTCGTTGCCTGACCATATTTTCATAATTAGTGATGGCCATTTTGGCCGGAATCAGCTGATCGTAAGTAGTATGCAGGATCACCACCGGCAGGGAAATATCGCCGGTACGGTCATAGCGCTGAAGGAAATCGAAGGATTTGCGGGAAGCAGCAAAGCGTTCTACCTTCTGATTGACCATCCAGTCATCCGGATAGCCACTGTACAGGGTATTGGTATTGTCAAAAGGATTGCCCCCGGATTTTCTGATCAGATCCCGTAGTACCATCTCCCCAAAGAGTACTGCGAAAGGTAAGTCTTTTACTTTCAGATCAAACTGCTGAGCCAGCTGCCTGGCTACGAGCGAATCTTTCGTCAAGCCTTTTTGAATGGGTCCCACCTTCATAAAGACTTGGTTCATGGGTTGGGGCTGCGCGTTTGCACTATTATTTACAATATCAGAAAGTGACGAAGTAAGTCCCGGAAAAAGTACATTAAAAACAGCCAGCAGGTCAAACTCCTTACGGGTCTGCAGATACGGGCGGCTGGATAAGGGGCATAGGGGCAAAGCTCCCTTGTAGTGGGTTGCAAAGTTTTCCATAATACCCAGCGAGACGCCTCCTCCCATGGATTCACCGGCCATATAGGTAGTGTCAGGCATGCCGTACTTACCCACGAAGTGTTTTCTGAGAGCTTCGGTATCCTCAATTCCCTCGGGCAGGGCGTATCCTTGTTGGCGGTAGGCGGAGGCAGCTACGGCATATCCCCGCTCTAGAAAGGGAGCCACTCTTTGGGCAAAGTTTGGGTTATCAATGGCCGAAGGAGAATTCATGAATTCATACCCATGGGCGTACATGACCAATTTGCTTTTCCAGTTGGTGGGGAAAAGGATCTTGTACCTGGCCCCGTTGATCGTACCCGAATCAATCCTAACCGGCTGGGCCACTGCCCAGCTGGTTAGGATTGCAAAGATTAAAGCAAGTAGAATAGTTGTTTTCATAGGTACAATCCAATCAGGTATTTACTTCAATGACTTGGTGGGCGGGTTTAGGTTGATAGAGCAGTGCTACCGCTTCCGGATGGTTTTTTAGCACCTGCTTCTGATTGACTGATCCCTTATCGGTCAATTCACCCGCATCCATTGATAATGTAAAGTCAGCGATCAGGACTCGTTTTATGAGGGTAGCGCTACCGGTACTTCTCTGACCCAAAATATCGAGGATCTGCTGCATTGTTTGTTTCAACTGAGCACTGGCTGCGACTTCACGTAGATCCGCGTCAAAGGTAAGGCCGAAGCGGGCTTTGCATGCCTCTACCTCCGGGAATACCAGTGCCCCTACGTAGTCGCGGTCATGGCCGGAAATGACTACATCCTGGATCAGTCCATTACCGGCAGCCAGCAGGGCTGATCGTATTGTGCCTACGTTGACCCAGGTACCGGTATTCAGCTTAAAGTCTTCGGCCAGACGCCCATCGAATAAGAGTCCCTTATATACATCATCCGGATCTACGAATCTAAGGGCGTCTCCGGACTTATAATATCCTTCTTCGTCGTAGGCTTTTTGGGTGGCTTCTTCATTGCGCCAGTAGCCGGGGGTAACGTTTCCTCCTTTGAAGCGAGCTTCCAGTTTGCCATCTACTGGTACCAGTTTCAGTTCCAGTCCCGGCACGGGTAGTCCCAGCAGACCGGCGAAGCCATCAGGGCGCGTGGAGAAAAGAGCGGAGGGGCTTGATTCGGTGCAGCCCAAACCGGTACTGATGATAATGCGCTCACCAACGGTGTCCAGCGCCAACTGCTCCAGAGCGTCCCACACGTGCTGGGGCATGCCGGCTCCGGCGTAGAAGAGCAGCTTGACCCGGCTAAAAAACTTTTCCCGAAGCCCCCGGTCCCTACGCAGGTATTCAAGCAGTTCACCAAAACCCTTAGGTACGTTGAAGTAGATGGTTGGAGCTATTTCCTGAAGATTGGCTACCGTTGCCTTCATTCCAGCCGGAGTCGGATTACCTTCGTCCAGGTATAGGGTACCCCCGTTGTACAAAATTAGTCCGAAGTTGTGATTGCCCCCAAAGGTATGGTTCCAGGGCAGCCAGTCAATGATCTCAAACTCTTCGGCCATGAAGGGGAAGGTCTGGGTAATCTGCTGCCAGTTGGTGCAGATGTTTCCATGCGTGTTGATTACTCCTTTGGGCAAACCGGTAGAGCCGGAGGTAAAAAGAATTTTGGCAATGGTATCAGGTTCAATGCGGTTGAATGCTTCATCAACGGCATGGGTTGGAACAGTTGTTAAGAGGTCCTGAAAAAGGGTAGTCGGTATATCACCTGGATTTGACACAACTACTACCTCAGTATCTTTGGCAACGGCTTTCAGTGCTTTCTCGTACTTCTTTCCATCCGAAACGAACAGCATACCCGGGGTAAGCAGGTCCATAACGTGCCGGAGTTTCTGAAAGTCGGTAGAGCGTAGCGAGTAAGCGGGCGTAATAGATGAATAGGGTATACCTACGTGCAGGGCAGCCAGGGCCAGCAACCCGTGTTCAATGCTGTTCTCTGAGAGTATAGCAATGGGTCTTGAAGCAGAAACGTCTGCCTGGAGCAGATACTGGGCGATCTGTAAGACCTGGTCCAGCGTCTGCTGGTAGGTAAGAGTACGCCACTGCCCCTCACTAGTCCTCTGCCCGATAAATATATGGTCCGGCCGGACCTCGGCCCAGTGCAGCAGTCGCTCGGTCATCCGGGTGGGGTAAGGCTGTAAGGGCACTCGTGACTTCAGTAGGATGGTCCCATCTTCCCTGGTGGCTGTATCAATAGACACTTCACCAAAGTGGATCTTCCGGTATGGTGAGGATTGTATGTCGTCTTTCAGGATCATGCTTCTCCTACTTTTTTAGCTTTACCTTCCAGAAACAGCCGGAGGCGTTCTTTTGCTTCGGGTGCACTTTGTGAAATGGCCGCAACCAATGACTCCATCATCAGACCCTGTTCCTGCGACGACTCTGTTATGCGGGGTAGTACGTGCATGAGCGCGTAGTTGGTCATGCCGGCGTTGGAGCTTATCTTGCGGGCTAGTTCCATGGCTTTATTCAGCCCCTCCCCCTCATCCACCAGGTACTGCGACAGCCCGATGGTGTAGCCTTCCTCCGCTGTATAGACTCTACCCGTAAACATCATGTCCTGCATGCGCGCCATACCGATCAGCTTTGGTATTCGTACCGAGGCGCCACCTCCCACAAATATACCCCGTTGGCCTTCGGGTAAGGCATAAAAGGCAGAGGGCTCGGCTACCCGTATGTGGGCGGCACTGGCCAGTTCAAGACCTCCCCCTACTACCGCGCCGTGTAGTACGGCTACCACCGGTACTTTGCCAAACTGCAACTTTTCCAGTGCACTGTGCCACATGCGGGAGTGGAAGATGCCTTCCACCACATCCCTCTCTTTCAACTCCGACAAGTCCAGGCCGGCGCTGAAATGATTTCCTTCACCATGAATGACCACACACTTGATGCCTTCGGGTATGTTAGTAAACAGTTTTTCCAGACAAAGTATAGTTTCATCATTGAGTGCATTTCGTTTTTCCGGACGGCTGATCCTGACAATGAGGATTTCTCCCTCTGTCTCCAGCTGAAGAGTTTCGGAAATGAGGTTTAGTATAGTAGTATTGTTCATGAGTAGCTTCAAGAGGTCAGATGGAATCCAATGGGATGTTTTCTATCAAATGTTTGGCAGATGGTACAAGCTGTTTTGCAAGCTGTACTTATTTATTCCTCACCGTAATGATTACCCGCTGATACCTGGTAAGCGCAGGTGTACCATTGTCAGTTGCTTCAAGGATAAGATGTATGGTTTGGCCGGCCACTGCATCATTGGGAATCAGTACCTCCGTTTGCTTCTGAGTAGGGTTAGAAATGACAACTTTGTTGGGATAGCTTCCTGCCTGGAACTGCCACCATTTGTGCGTAACCAGATCACCGTCCGGATCCGAAACCGCTCCACTTAACCGTACCTTAGCTCCGGGAGCCGCCATAAAACTGAGTGGCCCCTCAATGTGTACGATCGGTTCGTGATTGGCATTGGCGTATTTTGGGGTTACCGACCATTTAAGACGGGCCGCAAAATCCTGTTGCGCCGCCGGAAAGAAATTAGGGTAGACAGGTTCATTGGCGTTTCTGTTCAACCTATCTGAGCTAAGAGTAGCTACCAAGGCCTGAGCTGATGTATCAGCAGGTTGTGAGAATATATTTGGGGTCTCCTGTTCCGGTGCCTTACGACCACCCCAACCCCCGTAGGTACTTGACTCGTAGGCACGTAATCCATTACCGAGCATGTTCATGAAGGTATGGTTATCCCCTTCACCCAACCAGGAGCCTTTCTCCTGAACAGGCATCCATACAACGTATCCCCTTTGCTTTAACTGTTCATTAGTTAAGCCCGTAAAGCCAAAGTAATCGAGTATATCGTCTTTTACCATCTGTTTCCCATCTCCCCATACCCGGTACAAGGCTCCGAAGGGTCCACGATCGGAGACATTTTCCTTCATCCAGGAGGAGGTGAGAAAGGCAGCGTTCTTCGGAGTAGCCCGTAACTGGGCCCCATAGCCATAGTTGGGACCACCTCTGAACTGCCGGTACTCTATATCGGGCCAGTTTGGTTTGATATAGCTAGCATAGGTATCATCCTGATCACCGGAGGGCAGTAGTACTACCTTGCGGGAGATCTTCTTCTGGATAGCTTCCCACTGCGTAGTGTATTCGTACTGGTCCTGAATTGATTTCAGAGCCCGGGCAATGGTGCTGTGTCCTCCCCAGGCGGTGATAAAGAGTGGTCCTGGCTTATCATCCAGAATCAGGGATTTGATCAGATCAGAGCCCGGTGTATCTTTCGAATAATCACCATCGAATTCAATATTTCCATACCGGATTTTGGATTTAAGTACATCTGGCACCAGATAAGCCGGGTTATGCACTTTCAGGTTTGGATATACCTTCGCGTAGGCTTCGACCGCATCATGAATGAAACGTTCGTCTTTGCCCCAGCGCCATGATTCACAGGGACACAAGTTCAACCCGAAACGGCTGTACTCCCGTCCCTGCACATACCACTTTGTACCCTTCCCATCCCCTTTCCAGTGAAACTGGCTGCTGGCGTAGATAAGTCCTTCTATGTTCAGGTCACTGCTGTAGAGTAAGAAGCGGATCAGTGAGTTATTATCGTCGAGTTCCGGATCAGCCGTTACCACAATGCGCGGTCGGGCTTGCTGTTGGAAAGATTGTGCGCTTGTACTAGTGGGAAATAGATAAGCTACAATAAGCCCACTTATAAACAGACTAAGAGTATTGTAGTACTTCTGTTTAGTTAAACTCATGATTTTTAAAGCTCTGTGAGTAGTTGAATAGGTCATTTAGTTTTCATCAGTTAACTGCCCCTTGTTGTTTTCAATTGCCTCACGGTAAGGCTTTAGCCCCGTCCAGAAGCTGACTCCACCGACCACTCCTCCAATCAGTAGGAGCAGCGCCAGAGAGTAGCGAATGGCTCCTTCATCCTGAAATACAAAGTCGGTGAATATGGCTACCGTAGTAGGCCCCAGTCCCAATCCGATAAGGTTGAGAATAAAGAGGAATATGGCCGAAGCCAGTACCCTTACCTGGTTAGGCATTAATTCTTGTACAGCCGAGGCGGCCGCTCCTATGTTGGACGCCAGGAAGAAGCAGGGAATGAATAGGATGGCTAAGGCCAGAATGGGACTATCCAAAAGGGGAGCAAAGCAGGTTAGCGTAACGGCTATCAGAGAGATCAATCCTACGCGCAGACGACCATCAGTATGGCCCATCCTCACCAGCCGATCGGCGTACCAGCCTCCCCAGAGTACTCCCAGTCCGGATGCTACTACGAGTACAATCCCAAAGCCTAGTCCCGCGTGTGGCATGCTCCAGCCGTAGGTGCGCACCAGAAACGTAGGTACCAAGGCACTGCATCCGTAGTTGATCAGAGCGGAAAATGCCAACCCAAAGCAAATGGACAGGTAGGCCCATTTGTGTTTGAATATGATTTTGAGTGCTTCCGGTATACTTACTTCTACGGTCTTGCCTTCATTTTTGAGGAGGTTCTTACGAACCGGTTCCTTTACCGTCAGCATCAATGCGGACAGGATCAGGCCCGGCAGACCGATGTACACAAACAGGAGTTGCCAGGGATACAGAGAGCCCAGCAGCGGCACGTACACCCGTCCCTCAGTAGGAAGCGTGGCAATAATACCGGCCCCGATCAGCAGCGCTATGCCCGATCCCAGAAAGATGCCCGATGAAAAAATACTTAGAGCCGTAGCCAGGCGGCTTTTGGGGAAGTAGTCGGCAATCATGGAGTAGGCCGAGGGGGACAGGGTTGCTTCACCTACCCCTACGCCCATACGGGCCAGAAAAAACTGCGAGTAGCTCCGGATGCCCCCGCATAGTACTGTCATCAGACTCCATAGGGCCACGCCGCTCATGATGATATTACGGCGACTATACCGGTCGGCGAGCCTGCCGATGATGACACCGAACAGGGTATAGAACAAAGCGAAGCTCAATCCCATGAGTAGGCTCATCTTAAAGTCGGTTAGCCCTAGGTCACGTTTGATAGGTACTACCAGCAGGCTGAGGATTTGTCGGTCGATGAATGACGAAATATTGGCTAAGGTTAGTAAAAAGACTACGTACCAGCCGTATTTCAGAGAGGGTTCCTGGGCCTGTTCCAGAGGTAACTCTAAGGTTTGCTTCATAGGAGGAGTATCAGATAAGTATTTCTGCTTCGGGATTGTATACTGATAGCTGTTCCTCCGACGTGAGCTGCTCGCACAATACTTTGCATTTTGTTAGCTCATAGTTGTAGAAGAACTTCATGGTTTGTATTTTAGAATGATAGAAGTCCTTCCGCTCCGTAGTAACAGTCGAACCGGATAACGCTTTTTCGGCCACCGTGGCCATTCTGAGCCACTGCCAGGCAACATTAAGGATCCCAAACAGCTGCATGTACAGAGTAGCGTTAGCCAGATAGGCTTCGTTACCTCTTTCTTCGCGTATCCTCAGCAAAAGCCCGGTTACTGATTTCCAGGCCTCAATGGACTGGTTCAGCTGGTCAGCGTAGAGTTGTAAGGCTTCTGATTCTAGAGCCACCTGTATATCCGGCATAACCTGCTCACTCCATAGGTCTACCGCCTGAGCATTGTTTTGAGGTATCTGCCGACCCAATAATGCAATGGATTGAATACCGGTAGTACCTTCATATACCGGAAATATGCGAGCGTCCCGCGCTATTTGCTCAACGGGAAAATCAGTCGTATATCCATACCCGCCCAGTACCTGCAGAGCCTGATATACCGAGCGATTTCCCTCCTCTGATCCGTACGTTTTGGCCACCGGCGTCAGGAGTTCCAGCAGGTCCAGGTAGTGCTGTTTCTGTGGTCCCTCGGAAACCTTCAAGAGATCCAGGTACTTGTAGCATTGAAGTATAAGAGCCAGAGTACCTTCGGTAAAGGCCTTCTGAATCAACAGCATTCTCCTGACATCCGGATGCTGAATAATGGGAGCCGGTGGCGTATTGGGATCTTTGGCATCAGCCCGTCTGCCCTGAACCCGCTCCCGGGCGTATTGCAGTGAGGTACAGTAGGCCAGTGAGGCGACTGATACTCCGGCCAAGCCTACTTCCAGTCGGGCGCTATTCATGAGCTGGAACATGTATTGCAAGCCACGGTTGGCTTCCCCAAGCAGGTATCCAACGCAGGTACCGGAGCCACCAAACTCAAGGTGCATAGCGGGAGTAGCCTTCTGACCCATTTTATGGTAGATACCAATAGACTCCACTCCATTGGGCACGAGCTTACCATCCGCACCAGGTCTATTTTTGGGTACGATAAAGAGCGAGATACCTTTCACTCCGGCCGGGGCGCCTTCGATTCGGGCAAGCACCAGGTGGATTATGTTTTCGGTGATGTCCTGATCGCCCGCTGATATAAATATTTTTTGTCCTTTGATGTGATAGGCAGCCTCCCCTGCAGGTACTGCCATAGTAGTAATGTCAGATAATGAGCTGCCGGCCTGGCTCTCGGTAAGGCACATGGTAGCAGCCCACTGCCCGGACAGGAGTTTGGGCAGGTACAGGGCCTTCTGCTCCTCACTGCCGAACTGAAGTAGTACATTGGCAACCCCCTTCACCAGATCCGTAAACATCACAAAGCTGTTATTGGCGGAGGAGAGTATAAATTGAACCGCTGCGGCAATGGTACGCGGCAACTGTTGGCCATCCCACTCGTTTGGAAAGGTAGCTGCCATCAGACCCGACTCTGTGTAAGCATGGTAGAACTTATGCACCAGGGGATGTACTTTTACCTGTCCGTCGGATAACTGAGGTTCCTCACGATCGACGGCCCTATAGGCGGGTTGTAAGTATTCTTCGGCTAGTTCGGTGGCTGCCTCCAGAATCATATCAAAGGTTTCCCGGCTGTGGCCGTTGAAGTATTCATGAGCTGTAACTTCTTCCATGCCCAGTACCTCATACAGTACAAAATGGAGATGATCGCGGGAAAACGTTTTGACTGCCATGCGTTTACATTTTTTTAGGTTTCTTTCGCTTAAAAGGAGAAAGAAAAGCAGGTCTTACCTATTTTGAATTGAGTCCTTGTGCTTACCTGTTCGTACTGTTGCTCTCAAAAATGATATTTAATCTCTTATAAGTTTAATTGTATTTTCTAATTTGGTAATTAGTATTTCTTATTGGAAATTGCTGTATGGAACTACGGCAACTGCGGTATTTTGTAGAAGTAGCACGCGAGCTACACTTTGGCCGCGCGGCAGAAAAGTTATTCATATCCCAATCGGCGCTCAGTCAGCAAATTCAACTTCTTGAAGAGGAGATTGGGGTTGACCTGTTTGTACGGGCTCTACGACTTAAGCAGCGGAAAGTGGAGCTTACGGAGGTTGGAGAACAATTTATGACGGATGCCGTGTCAATACTGAGACAGAGTGAAAAGGCTCTGGAAAATGCCCGTAACCTTGGGCAGCATAAAAACGAGCTGCGTATCGGGTTTTTTAAACTGGCTTTTCGGAAGTGGGTGGTGGAGATACTACATACCATAGCCATACACTTTCCGGAGGTAGAGGTAAAGATCATTGAGTTCCCAACGGTAGAGAGCGTGCAGGATGGCCTGCTGGAACAACGGATTGACCTTGGGATGACGCTGCTACCTCTGAAAGATGAGTCGCTAGCCTCGCAGGTATATAAAAGTGACTACCTCAGCGTGCTACTCTCGGAACATCATCCCCTGGCGTCGGCCGATCACATTGTACTGGAGGAATTGAAAAACGAGAAATGGGTGATCATTAACAAGTCACTTCATCCCTTTTATGACTACATCGAGCGCCTTTGCCAGAAAGCGGGATTTAGTCGCGAAACCAACATCGTGCAGGAGGTATCATCCCACGAGATGCTGTGTAGCCTGGTAAGTCTGGATATAGGTATTGCCTTTATGCCTTCCCTGTTTGATCTGAGCAAAGAACCCGGATTGGTGGCTAGAAAGGTACTTAAGAACGGCGCTTCACCTCAGGAGATAGAAGTTAATCATGCCATAGCCTGGCGCAATAAGCAACTATCTCCGCTGGTGAAGGCCGTCGTCAATACAATTATTGAGTAAAGCTGACTAGTGGGAATGAGCCAGCAGATAAGCAGCCTTCTGCTCGATATTCCCCAGTAGTTCCTGCAGCTCCCGTTCAGTAGTGAGCGGATTCATCAGAGATACCCGCAGATAGGTTTGCCCTTTCAGGATAGTTTGAACTATGAAAAAGTCTCCCTCTTCCAGCAGCAATTGTCTGATCTGCTGATTAAAACTATTTGTATCGCACTCTGTCAGGTACCGCAAACACACGATATTGCATTCCGGCTCGTAGGCCAGTTCAAAAGCGGGATTGGTTCTGACCTGGGCTGCAAATGTAGTTGCCAGTCCATACAGCCGATCAATATTCTCCCGGAATATGGTTTCACCGTAGGTACGCAGGATGGTGTACACGTTCAGGATGGACATGTTCTTGGTGCATTCCACGCTTCGCTTCCCGCCGTTGTACCATTCTTCCTCTCCTGGCTGCTCCGCCCACAGGTACTGGGCTCGCTGGGCAAATGTCTTATAGGAATCGCCGCTACGCTTGAAGATAACCGCCGTCGAGAGTGAGGGTGTCATCATCATTTTGTGGTAGTCCACCACGACCGAATCTGCCTGTTCAATTCCTTTAACCAGATGCTTGTATTTGGGAGAAAAGGCGGCCGGTGCTCCGTGGGCTCCATCCACATGAAACCACAGGTTGTACTTCTGACAGAAGGCCGCAATGGCTTCCAGATTATCGTAGGAGCCCGTAGAGGTCGTGCAGGCGCAGCCTACTACACATAGTACCTGCTTTCCCTCAGATATAGCCTGCTGGTAGTATTGCTCCAGCTGGTCGGTGCGCATCTGGTACCGCTCGTTCACAGGTACTTTGATAATACCTTCGGTACCCAGACCCATAATCCGGGCGGCGCGGTCGATGCAGTAGTGCGCTTCTTCGGATACCAGTACCGCCCAGCGTTGCCCCTCCTGATGGCCTTCATTCCATACATTACTCACGGCAGCCCTGGCTGCAAGTAAGGCCGTCAGGTTACCCAACGATCCACCTGATGTCAAAAAACCCGATGCTTCGCTGCCAAAGCCGAGCTTACGGGCCAGGTACTCCGACATGATCTTCTCTAATGAATTGCCCACCATACCCATTTCGTACACCGCCTGTCCCTGGTTCAGCAGCGCCGACACAGCCGATGAAAGTACAGTTACCGGTAAGGGAGGGGTAGTCTGGTGACCCATGTACCTAGGGTTGTGTAGGTGAATGGACCGGGCTATGGCATCCTGAAACAGCTCCAACGGGTCAGCAAGCGGCTGTTGGGCATCTTCCTGCCAGGTAGCCAGCTGATCTGTAGGGGGCTGCCACTGTATAGTTTTTTCCTTATTTTTTTCTGAAGTAGTTCTTTCCAAATAATCGGCCATCATATCTATCAGCGCGTGCCCCTGTTGACGAAAGTTGTCAGCGGAGTAAGCCTGGTCCAGTATATTTTCCATAGGTGGTTTTTCTAAGTTTTCTGCAAAGAAAAGAGAGTGTAACCTGGATTCACAAAGGCACCGACCTTTTTACTTGATATTGTATAGTAATGACAAATTAAGAAGTGTAAAATGAGCCCGAATAGTTATTAACCCCTGTTTATGCTAGTACTTGCAGGCCAGTCTGTCGAAGCAGTTAATGACTTTTTATACCATGTTCACGACCGCTACGCTCAGATTGATACATTGAATAAGGTATGTTATCAGATTCTCATCTTTACCGGTCCTGTTCTAGTCATTAAATAAGCAGCAGAAGAGTTGAATACAGTACTACCCCGGTACAAAACGCCCAGAAGTTGCTCTTACGTTCTTCGGGTAACTCTTCCTTGAGTACATTCATGATCGTACTTCCGGCGATAAAGGCAAAGAGCACCACAATCGATGCTTCAGGTAATTCTGTAAGTACACCTGTCAACCACCCAACCAGTACGGCAGCGGTGATGATCCAGCGACCTTTTCGACGATACGCGGTTTGGTAGTGTTCAGCGAGTCCATAATCATTCACCATGAAATGAAATGCCATAGCCACCGTAAACCATAGAAGAGTAGCCATGGTACCTTCGTTACGATGCACCAGCAGATACCCAATGATGGCATTGTACAGGGCAAAAGAAGAAATATGCAGCCAGAATACATTCAGATTTTTTGACTTCATTTCAGTTTCATGCTCATCGCGTGCGGACTGTGAAGACTGTTTGGCGGCCTTTTCCAGACCGTAGAAGAAGGCTAATCCAAATAAAGCAATTAAGTAGGTATGGTGTTCCAGATAGTTTAGTACCTGGTCCTGAAGTACTTCCTGACCCTCAGCGAGCTCTGGAAGTAAATGGACAAATATATAAGCCACCGAAATCCCCCCGGCAAAGGATAACCATTTGCTGCGGGGAATTGCCGTGAGTTTAAGTCTTTCGGAAAATAAATGTGTGAGTGCCAGTACCAGTGCTGCTATTGCTGAAAATAATGCCATACGCGCCTATTATTAAGTTTACCTTATAGTTTATATCCTGCTATAGCCACAAAAGTTGTTCCTGCTCATTCTTGTAAATTTTCTTTTGCTGCTTTTGATGGATTCTATATATGTGTCTGAAAATTAGCGGTTTGTTGGCTATATTATAAAGTACGCCCCAGCACCATTGATAAGTAATGGCGCTGGGGCGTATATGGTGTAGCTAAATCAATATTCTAAATAAATGGAATATTGATAAGTACCAGACTTAGTTATGCTTATATCATCTTTTCTTCTCAACCAGGTACGAGGCTCGTTCCTTAGCATTTTGCATCAATTGCATGTACATAAGATTATATACATTAGATGACGAGCTGCTATAAATCTGGACAAGGTAGGTAAATACACACAGTGCCACAATCATAGTTAATGGACCAAGGAGACTCAATGAAACCCCATTATAGTATATATAAATAGAGACACATACCGCACAAAACATGGTAATACCTCTTGCTGTAGAGTGATCCATTTTACCGGTCTCCTTTTCTTTTTCGTAGTATGATAGCTCCGTTAATTCTTCCGTATTTAGGAGAGTGGGATTATTATTTTTTATCAAATAAGAAATTTCTTCTGAATTGAAACTGAATAAAGAATCGTGATTGTCTTCCTCTTCCTGATTGCGTATAAATTGTAACCAATGTGAAACATTAATATACACAATAGCTAATACTACCGAAACGATAATTCCAATCGAAAATTTCGTATCGCTTACATCCTGAATTAATGGGTGCATAATAAGTAGAAGAAGAATAGTGGATAATACCCAACTGGTCTTATTATCTTCAATGATTCCTACTAAGGCCAGTACCAGCATTAGAAACCAGACGATATAAATTGCCCCAATAAAGGAGCCCATCAATTTTAATGCTAGGGCTACAGCGATACAAACAATTAATAACTTATTCATAAATGAGTATAGTGTGTGATGATTAAACAGTTAAATGTTCATCCACAAGTATACTTACCTATAAAAGAATCCAGAAATAAAAATTATCAATTGGCTTGATTATAGGACTAATGGCTTCCAACTGAGTTACATTATGCGGCAAAAGTATCTTTTATCAGTACCAGTACATCCGCCGGCTGTACTTCCCGAATTTCAATGTACGCAGGGTCACCTGTTTGATCTAATCCTTTTACGACCACCCTGGATCCGACGGGGTGAGTACCTGTATAGTCGCCACCAAGAGTAGCTGTTTGAGCTGTATTAGCAATAACTACATACTCAGTGCCGGGCTGAGACAGCTCTGCGGCCACTACTATATTACCTCCCCTGGCATCGACACCATTGGGATTGACTATACATACGGCCTCCTGATTATGTAATATGCGAGACCAGGCTACCAATTCACCCGCCTTGGGATAATCAAAGCCGGTGCCCGGTGTCTGGATTTGTCTTAGGTACTGGCGACCCAGGCGAAGTACAGAGTGGGCTGCCCTGATTTTGCAGAGACTACTGATGCGGATGTAGGCAGGGCTATTGGAGTCAAAACAATGCTTTCCGGCGGTACCGAAGGGACCAAAGCCGGGTATGGTATTATCCGGTTCCTGTAGCTGAGTATCCAGGTCTTCGGTAGAGTTGGCGCGGGGATGCTCAGGACCAAACATGGCTTCGCGAAGGTACCTGTCGTTGGAACGCCAGCCTTCCAGAAAGCCTACCTGCGAACTGGCCGGACCGGCCAGGGCCTGCTCGGTGCCATAGTAGATGCAGGGTATGCCCAGGGTGAAAAGCTGAATGGCTACGGGTACAGTGACATAGTAATCCTTCACCGCGAAACTATTTGGTACTTCGGCGGAAAATCTGATCTTGCTTCCAAATACGTGATCATGGTCGTCCAGGATAGATACATGGCGGTCACCAAAGCTCCGGTGCGAATCAAAGCCTTGGCTTTGCTGATCAAATATATCGAAGTAAGAGCTACCTCTTTCCAGCCCTTTGGCTACTGAGTTGAGGGCAAGTCGGGCGTTGCCAATATCCAATGCCGCGTTCAGATTACGTTCCATCATTGCTGTATAGTCCAGTACAGCATCCTGGAAGTTGTCTCCACCGGCTATTTCACCGATCAGAATGAAATTGTGTTTGCCAATCAGATCAGCAAACTCCCGAATGGCTCCACAAAAGTTTCGGGTTTCTTCCAGGGCCATGTGCTTGACCGTATCAATTCGGAATCCATCACAATCGGTAAGGGCTATCCAGTACTGCAGACACTGGATCAGTTGAGTCAGAGTTCCCGGAACGTCAAGGGCGAAGTCCTTTAATGAAAGAAAATCAGTCCGCTTGTGTTCGGCACGGGGATCAGTGATATTATTGGATTCACCCAGGCTACCCATTCCAGCCCGTGTATAGAGGCTTTCTCTTTGCAGCTCGCGTGGCCACACTCCTTCATGCCGGGAATTAATTGCTGCTGATTCCGTGGCAAAGCCCTGCTGTGCTTCATTTCGCCAGGTAAGCTTCCACCCCTTTGTATCATCAAAATTAGGAGAGCCATAGTAGTTAGGCCACTGTTTATAGGGCGGTTCATTCTCAGCCTGGCTTAAATCATTATCCGGCCGCACGTAGCCCCAGTTATCACCGGAGTGATTAACTATAACGTCCAGCAATATACGTATTCCATTGGCGTGTGCTTCACTAACCAGACTGACAAGATCTTTGCGGGTACCAAAGCGTGGGTCTACTTCCAGAAAGTCCTGAATACCGTAGCCATGGTAGGAGTTCAACCGGACCCGTTGCTTGAAAATTGGCCCAATCCAAATCGCCGTTACACCCAATTCTTTCAGGTAGCCTAGTTGGCTTTTGATCCCATTAATTGTTCCTCCCTGCCAGCGTGAGCCCGATTCAGCCCATTGCTGCCAATCCCAGTCCGGCCGCTCGTCCGTTTGCCGTAGTTGTTTGATCTCTTCCCTTGTCAGTAGTGGGCGTGTTGCTTCCTTGCCATCACTAAATCGGTCAGGTAGTAAGAAGTACAATATTTCATCCCGCCAACTGATTGGAGAAGGGTAATACATTACCCCCTCACGGATGGCACGGTTGATTAGGGTGCGTGCCTCTGCTAGGGAATCAGGCCGATCGGGTTCCAGAAGATCAAATGGTGTAGGCATGGCTATATACGGCTTAGTTGTGAATAGTGCATAAAATAGATCAGTCAGATCTACAGTGACTAGGAGGATTAGCTGATTAAAAGTACTGGTAAGCTTAGCGAAGTCAAAGAGAAGTCGTTACTTCTTATTGAGCGGTTACATAATGGGAGAAACTAGAATGATCTTATTGCAGCAGTTGTACAGGAAAGAGCTAATGCAGTACCTGTGATATTGCAGTTGTAGCTGATGTTGATAGTAAAGGTACTTATCAGATTGGGCAAAAAAAGGCACCAGTTTGGAAATACTGGCGCTATATGGATTTTCGGAATCCTACTTGTTACTTACCAGTTTAAAGAAGCGACTTTCGTCTCCATCTTTGGTTTATTCCTGATACAGAAATGCCAGATTATTCTTCTTAAATATCTAGTACCATTCTTCCCACGATATCTCCTCCAGTGAGTCACCTCCACTATAACCCGGGAAATCAATTCTAATGAGGCCTTCTCCCTCTTCGGTATTACCGGCACCCTTTACTTTGGTCGGTTTTCCCTGACGCTGCTCAGCCCACTGCTGAATCTCTTTCAGATTGGTTGTTGTGTTTGATGAGTGACTTGACATACAGTTTATTAGTTGAACTTATCTCCTGCTTTTACAGGTACTTCCGGTGTGTAAATGGATACAGCGTTTGTATCTATTCCACAATCAACAGGTTGATTGATTGAAATGTTTTTTAGTGAATAACTGTACTATTCAGGTAGGAGCGACTAGTTTCCTATTACTTGTCCGCCTCTACACCTACATTTGTAGAATTAAAAGTAGAGCCGGGTGCAGGTTCTGGAAGATCTGTAAGTAAGACAGGCATTGATGCAACAAAACCAACCATTTGACCCATTCAGAAAGGATAAAAAAGCGGATAGTACAGAACTCTCTGATGAGGAGTTTCTGCTTTCATTTCTGGCAACGAAAGGGAGTACAACACTTAATGCACCTGCTGCCAAGCGTATTGTAGTCATAGGTAAGCACAAGTACTATGATCTTTTCAACGCACAGCTCATCGAGTGTCAGCTAAGTGACAAGGGAGAACTACGGGCTCCTTTTACCCCGGTCAATCCCGTTGATCTGGTCTGGAATACCAGAAGCCCCGAGGAGTTAAAGTTTTATGCGGCAATCATCAAGTTTCAGTCTTATTATGAAAAGTCGATCCTGGATGCTGAGGGGCTAAAAGCCCTTATTAGCAACCCCCTGAAATACGAATTCTATCTGCACGATAGTAACGTTTCCGAAAAGATTACTCTACGTTCTCTGACCCCTGTTCACCTTAGCAAGCCTAACGTAGATTTTGGAGTCCAGATCAGTCTGGGGGAGAAGTTTTATCACGTACACAGCAGTCTGAAGATTGATAATAGCTACTGTCCCCTGACGCGGGTAGCTCTCAAGTTCGGTCACTTCCTCCTTCTTGATAGCAGCTGGTATCTGTGTGAGAATAGCAATGTATTCAACGCCATTGGTTACTTCATCAAGCATAATAACTCCATCCAACTCACGCACGATACCTTGTTGCAGTTTCAGTTAGAAGTGTTGGCTGATCTGGAAACTCACGTGCATGTTCATCATGGGTATCTAAAACCTGCCACCAAAGTTCAATTGAAGCGTGGAGGCTTCGATCAGGGGCCTCAGAAGTTTATTTACCTATCCGACTTGGGTGAGTATGTTCTCATCAATCCGGTCATGCGGTACGGGGATATTGATATACCCGTCCTGACCAAAAGACAGATTTATACCCAGGATATAAGGGGTAATCTATTTGGTGTAGCCCGTGACGGACAGGCAGAGGATAGCTTTATAGCCTTACTGATCCAGCAGCATCCGGATTTTTGGGAACAGATGGAAAACCCGCTCCAGTACTTCTACCTGCACAAGACCCGCTTCCTGGACGAAAGCTGGTTTTTGGATGCCTTCGAGGAGTGGACGGATGCCCATATCACCATACTTGGGTTCAATGAACTGAAAGGGAACAAGCTCAATCCTAATAAATTAAAGGTCAATATTTACATTGCCAGCGGGCTTAACTGGTTCAATGCGCTGGTAAATGTACGCTTTGGCCGCAAGAAGGCTACACTTAAGCAGTTGCAGAAGTCAGTAAAGTATAAGTCGAAGTACGTGCAGCTGGATGATGGTACTTTGGGTATCCTGCCCGAGGAGTGGCTTAGCAAACTGGAAGCGTATTTTATCAGCGGAGAGGTGACTGACGAAGCCATTCAGATTCCCAAGACTAACTTCACCGTTGTTGAAAAACTATTCGAAGCCCACATGGTGGACCAGCAGGTCAGGGAAGAAATCAACCATTACAAGTCAAAGCTTTCTGACTTTACATCCATAGAAGGTGTACCTCTTCCCAAAGACCTCAAAGCTACCCTACGGCCTTACCAATGGCAGGGTTTGAGCTGGCTCAACTTCCTGGATAGTTTTGGCTTTGGAGGATGTCTGGCGGATGATATGGGCCTGGGTAAGACCATACAGATCATCGCTTTCATGCTGCATCTGCGGGTTAAATACGGCCAGGCTACCCATCTTCTGGTAGTACCTACTTCACTCATACATAACTGGGAAGAGGAGATCAGCAAGTTTGCTCCTTCGCTAAAGATACTGATCCTACATGGTTCATCTAGGGTTAAAAACACCAAAGCTTTTGATGACTACGACGTAGTCATTACCTCCTATGGTACCCTAATATCGGATGTTACCTTTCTGAAAGGGTACGAGTTCGGCTATGTTTTTCTGGATGAATCTCAGAACATCAAAAACATATCGTCGCAGCGGTACAAAGCCGTCCGGTTGCTCCAGTCCCGAAACCGGATTGCGATATCGGGTACTCCCATCGAGAACAACACCTTTGACATATACGCGCAGTTGTCGTTTGCCTGTCCGGGTCTGTTGGGTACCCGTACCTATTTCAAGAATACTTACGCTATCCCGATTGACCGCTTTAAGGAGAAGCGAAGTGCGGAGGCCCTGCAGGAGCTTATAAAGCCTTTTGTACTGAGGAGGACGAAGAAAGAAGTCGCCAGCGAGCTACCCGATAAAACTGAAGTAGTCCTTTACTGTGAACTGGGGGACGAGCAGCGTAAGGTATATGATGCCTACGAGCGTGAGTTTAGGGACTATATCTCGTCAAATAATGAGGAGGAGATAGCTAAAAATGGTATGCACGTGCTGCGGGGCATTACCAAGCTTCGGCAGATTTGTAACTCCCCCCTCTTGCTGAATGATGAAAAGCTGCATGGTGAAACTTCTGCCAAAATAGAGCGATTGCTTGATCAGTTAAGGGGTATATCAAGGGCACATAAGGTACTGGTCTTCTCCCAGTTCGTATCCATGCTGGATCTAGTCAGGAAGGAGCTGAATAAGGAGAAAATCAAGCACGCCTACCTGACCGGTAGCACCCGTAACCGGGCCGAGGTAATTGAGCAGTTCCAGCAGGACGAAGAGACGCGGGTGTTCCTGATCAGCTTGAAAGCCGGTGGTACGGGGTTAAATCTGACAGCGGCCGATTACGTGTTCTTGGTGGATCCGTGGTGGAACCCGGCGGTAGAGAACCAGGCCATCGACCGGATCTACCGCATCGGTCAGGAGAAGAATGTCATAGCGGTACGGCTGATATGCCCGGATACGGTAGAGGAGAAAATCATGCAGATGCAGCAGAACAAAGTTCGTCTTACCACCGATCTGATCAGTAGCGACGACAGCTTCTTCAAGTCACTTTCAAAAGATGATTTGTTAGGCTTAATGAATAGGTAATACCTATCTTGCTGAGCAAAAACACAGAAGAGACTATGCAGAAGGTAGATAAACTAGATTTCCTGGAAGTAGATTATCCGGCCATAACCGCAGTTGTTGCGGAGAGACTGATCAACGGGTTATGGTGCAGTCTTTCTAGTAGTACTATATCGTCTAAAAACTATTTTCGTGTTTTAGCTAACAGTTATATAGTCGAGCTTCTAATTAATTAATCCTCCCTACTTTGGCTCCTACTAGTAATCGTTCCGATAGTATACAATACTACACCCGCTACTCTTTCTGAACAATCTGTTAAATTGCAAGAATTTTACTTTAAAAACTCCGGGGATAAATCCCTCCTAATCTAGTTTGAAATGATAGTAATATTTGGCATGCTTTCGTCCATGAAAGTCAGGCACACATTCAAAAGCTTACTAATTGTAATGATCACAACCATCTCAGCTACCGCTGTCGCACAACAGGCTTCGATCATTCCCATCGAAACCAAGCGCTACGGCCTGGCCCTGCAGTTGGGGACAGATAAGCGGGTTGGGATTATTCACTTTGGTACTAAATTAAAGAATGCCTCTGAGTACCTGCATGCGCCAGCCATGTCGCGTCGTGGGGATGACTATTCGGGTATCCTCAATTCAGTATATACCCCCAGTGGCTCTCGCAACCTGGTAGAGCCCGCCATTCGGGTGACCCATACCGACGGAAACACCTCCCTGGATCTGCAGTACGTAAGCCATAATGTACAGAAGGTCGACAATAATGTATCCATCACCAGCATCCTGTTACGTGATCCGGCTTATGCTCTGGATGTGACCTTATACTATAAAGTATATGCGGATGAGGATGTGATAGAGCAGTGGTCGGTGATCAAGAACAATGAGAAGGGCAACGTAACGCTGCATAAATACGCCTCCGCTAACCTTTACGTATCGGCTAAAGAGTACTACCTGAACCACTACCACGGAGACTGGGCCAAGGAAATGCAGCCCGAAGAAATCCGTCTTACCTCAGGCATCAAAGTACTGGACTCTAAGCTGGGTACCCGTGCCAATCTTTACCAGCCTCCTACCTTTATGGTATCGCTTGATAAACCGGCTACCGAAGAAGAAGGCCGGGTACTGTATGGTTCGGTGGAGTGGTCGGGTAATTTCCGGGTTGATCTGGAGGTAGATCCCCTGAATAACCTCCGCCTAATTGCGGGTATCAATCCTTTTGCTTCTGAATATGTACTTGGTAAGGGGCAGGAGTTTATTACGGCTCTTTTTGTATATACCTACTCGGACAAGGGGAAGGGAGACGCCAGTCGCAATATGCACCGCTGGGCCCGCAAGTACCGCGTCATGCAGGGGAATGGCTCGCGACTAACCCTTCTCAACAACTGGGAAGCCACCTACTTTGACTTTAACGAGAACAAACTGGCGGCGCTCATTAAGGATACTAAAAAGCTGGGCGTAGATATGTTCCTGCTGGATGATGGCTGGTTTGGGAACAAGTACCCTCGTAATGGTGATAATGCTGGCCTAGGCGACTGGCAGGAGAACGTACAGAAACTTCCTCACGGAATCGGGTACCTGGTCAAAGAAGCACAGAATAACCAGGTGAAGTTTGGTATATGGGTGGAGCCTGAGATGGTGAACCCGAAGAGTGAGCTGTACGAGAAGCATCCCGAGTGGGTAATACGTCAGCCCAACCGACCCGAACATCTGTACCGTAATCAGCTGGTATTGGATCTGAGTAATCCGCAGGTACAGGACTTCGTGTTTGGAGTACTTGATAATATCATGACCAAAAATCCTAACGTAGCTTTCTTTAAGTGGGATTGTAATGCGGTGATCTATAATGCCTACTCCCAGTACCTGAAAGACAAGCAATCGCACCTCTATGTAGATTATGTACGTGGATTATACAAGGTACTCGAGCGCTTCCGCGCTAAGTACCCAGACCTGCCTATGATGCTCTGCTCGGGTGGAGGTGGACGTGTCGACTATGCTGCTCTGAAATATTTTACCGAGTTCTGGTTGAGTGATAATACCGATCCTCTGGAGCGTGTATTTATTCAGTGGGAATACTCGTACTTCTTCCCCGCTATCACCCACGATAACCACGTAACGGATTGGGGTAAGCAACCCATCAAGTACCGTACGGATGTAGCTATGATGGGTAAGTTGGGGTTTGATATTGTAGTAACCGAGCTGAATCAAAAAGACCTGGAGTTTTGTCAGAATGCGGTAAGTACCTACAAAAATATCAATGATATAGTATGGCACGGTGATCTGTATCGATTAGCCAGTCCTAGAGATAATGATTTCGCCTCGCTCATGTACGTGAATGGGGGTAAGGATCGGGCGGTTATGTTCAACTACCTGGTTTCTAATCGCTACGGAGCAGGTACACTTTCACCTGTAAAAATGAACGGTCTGGATCTGGAGAAGAAATACCGGGTAAAAGAAATCAATCTGTATCCGGGTACGAAGTCATCTATTACCGGAGAGGTAAGTTACTCAGGAGATTTTCTAATGAATATTGGATTTAATCCGGGTGTGAATGCACGACGTACCAGTGTTATTTTGGAAGTGGTTGAGGTAAAGTAAATTAAAAGATTTTGTAATAAATAAAAATAGCTACTCCACCCGGAGTAGCTATTTTTAGTAGTAAGCATTTTCACCATTAGTATCTATACTTGGTTGCCCATCTTTTATACCAGTTTTTGTTTTTTGGGTAACTTCGATGTGAGGTAGCGTTATTGAAAATAAGAGCTACCAAAAATAGTATAATCACTCCCGTAAGTACTGGGCTTACTATATATATATAGCCTAAGCTTATGATCTTTTCTGACCCAATAGTTGCTATCAGGGCTGTGGCTCCTCCCGGTGGATGTAAGGTTTTGGTAGCCTGCATGACTACTATCGATAAGGAGACTGCCAAAGCGGAAGAAAGCCAGGCTTCATGGGGAAATAACTTGAAGATGGTCACTCCGACTATAGCACTAAGTACATGACCACCAATCAGATTGCGGGGCTGAGCCAAAGGGCTATTGATACTCCCATATATTAGTACCGAAGATGCTCCAAATGAGCCAATTAGGAAAAGATTATCATTAGAGGTAAAGAATAAGCTGCTGAGGTAGCCAATTAAACCAATACCTGTAAATGATCCGATAAAAGTCCAGAAATGTTCTTTGGTATCAATCAGCGTTTCTTTATAAAATACATATCGAGCTACTCTTACTTGCCTCTTTATTTTATTCCTCATTCCTTATGCAATTATACTTAAACTAAGATCTATTTATGTCATTTCCGGTTCAGCTACTTAGTTAAACTGAGTAACTGACTAATCAATTAAGTCACTTTTTTGCCGAGTAAGCTAACTTCAACTTGTACCACGACTATTATTATTCAAGTGCGAAAAACGGAAATTCTGTGAAGTAATGGTAATAGCATTATGTAATGGTAGATAACCTTAGGTTATGAAAGTAGTAACAATGGTATACTTAGAAGATTTGGTATGATTTATTAGATAGTTATTACTATACGTTCACTTCCAGAGAAAATTTTGAATAGAATTTTATATTGACTTAAACCAGTAAAGTGTATTAATAAATCATAAAACTGATTCTTAGTTACAGGATTGGCTTGATAATTGATTAAATAATGCGGAAGGAAGCAGGATAGTACAAATGGTTAGTGTGGTTGGTCATCCTCTACCTCACTACCAGACCCTCCTAAAAGTATTGCTTTATGATTACCGACAAGGAGTACTGGTGAGTATTTGATAATGAATCCATAATTACTCACTAATAACAACCCTCCAACAATGATGAAAAACAGCACCCCCGACAACACAGAACAACCTCCGGAATCTCTTTCTGATTAACTAATTTCTGGTAGTTACAAAGTATATTCAATCTAACTATACTTACCAGATTCCTTTATTCTTTAAGAACTATACATCACTCTTTGGAACACGGCAAGGCTAATCAAATAGCAGGTCTGCGTGTGTCCAAAAGTCAAACACTATCTCTATCTTTACTATGATTCATTTTTCAACTACTAGTGAAAGTTTTCTGGTTATTTGTGTCCATTCTGAAGAAATAAGTTTAGCATACGTAAAGAAAGGTACGATCTACGAAAAGGTACAATTCAAATATTCACAAGTCTTCCAGTCAAACAAATCAGATTATCCCCCTATCAATAAAATTTGGCCCGCTATAAAAGCTTATTTCGATAAAGTAGATGATGTACTGGCATTTAATTTGGGAGTACATCGTTCGCACTTGCGTGAGATGCTTGAATTACATGGAATAAGCTTACCCGATAAAAAATATGTCTGTGTATATTACTGGGCACAATCTGTTCTGGGAAATACCTCACTGAATACCTTCCATAATCTTATCAATTCACCCATTATTACAGATACGCGGGGAGATCTTAAATTCAATAAAGATTTTGTGAATCAGGCGGTTATGGTTGCTAAGCTTGCGTTGTACCTTCAGACAAAGGATATACGTCCCGGTGCAAGGTTAGTCAGAACTTTTAATGCAATGATAGGAGTATAGTACGAGAATAATGTACTCATTCCGAGTTAGATAATATTAAATTTGTCAAACCTTAATACATGAAAGTAATACCTCCTGCCGACAAGGAACTGCGTATATGGAAGATAGTAGGTTTGCTATTCTTTGGATTTGTATTACTCGCTGCTTTGATAGAATGTAAAATGAAAGATACTACTCCCTGTAATCGGTTGGCTGCAAGATCACCCGGAGTTAGTGTGGCATCTTGTGAAATAATAGGAGCAAGTAAAAAAGCTTCGTATTACAAATGATTATTAGCAGATTAAGGTGGCGATATTAGCAGCCACTAATTTAAAAGAAAGGCCTTACGAGCATCAGCTCGTAAGGCCTTTCTTTTAAATTGAATTACATTGTATTTATAAATAGGATGCAACGTAGTATTTAGGGCTTCAATAAACCATCTGCCAGTTGCTGCCACTGGTACTTTGAAAAACTAGTAACAGCTCCCAGCCCAACAAGAAAATCACGGGCTTTCTCCACTATATTTTTTTTACCTTCGGTGTTAGGCTTAGTATTCCGGTCGTATATACCAACCGTAATTCGATTACCCTCTCTTGTTGCTGTAAAATTACTGGTTGACTCTTCGGAGTAAAAGTGAGCCACCTGTTCATCAGTACTTTGAGGATTAGGGCTAGGCCTTACCCGAATACCTACACTTTCCATCTCCGGGTTAGATACCGCATTTACTTCTTCTACTTTGACCCAGTCATAGCCTTCACCGGATATAGAGCCCGGACCCGGGATATCAATTTTGAAATAGTCTCCCTCTGTAACATGTCTTGCAACCTCATTACCGCTCTTATCCACTACTTTAAATTCAGCGGTTCCCACCCCCGCGTATGTATTCCACGAATTGACATTCAGTAGCCTTGCCTTTACTACTTGATAAAAGGCTTTAGCCTCTTCGTTACTGCTACAGTCTATATAACTTACAGTGTCTATGATCTTCCCTGTATTATGTTCAGGAATAATACCCGATTGATTCTTCTCTTCCATAAAAAACTAATGGTTTTGGATATAGTAGTATAGATTTAACGGTACCACCTGTGCTTGATTCCCCAATGGATTGACCAGGGAATCAAGTTCTATAATGCGGATGTTGTCTCATCTATTTTCATGAACATAACTGTTTTCATTTGTAGATGTTCTATGAAATCAGCGCCATGTTGTATTATACGTTCAGGTTCTAACTCGTTGGCTATGTATTGGCAATTGATATAGCACCTATGCATATACACTGGTACTACAAATTATTGTGCCACTTACGTTTTTACTGCCATAGCGCATACACTATATACCTTCTCTATATAACCTGTTTCAGCGCATAACGAATATTTAGCAGGTTTTGCTATTTACTCAGATGCATACGATGGTTTCTATACCAATGAGTTAGTATAAGTGTAGTCGCTGGAAAGTTTAAATAAAGATTAGTCGTATCCTGCATCTCATGTAAAGCTGACAGAAACCTATTTTGCCTCTTTTACATGTATCGTTCTTGACTAGTATTCCATTGCACCTTGAGGCATAGCTTGGGTGTGGTGTCTTTGTAAAGAGTTTTTCTATATAGGTGAAGCTAAGATCACTATGAGTCAATTGTAGAAACAAATTAAAAATTTTTACAATTGTGTAGTAGTTACACAATTTATTGGCCTTTTATGAAAGTATACTAATCTTGATATCATTAATGCCCTATACACATACCCATAGAATCCTTATAGCACTTGATTGTATCATCTTTGGTTTCGACGGGGAAGGGCTTAATCTCCTGTTGGTTAAGCGAAACTTTGAACCCGAATTTGGTAAGTGGTCGTTGATGGGCGGCTTTCTCAACGAAGGAGAAAGCCTGGAAGAGGCCGCTCATCGCATTGTGTTTGACTTGACTGGCCTCGACAATCATTATCTGGAACAATTTCAAACGTTTGGGGCCACTACCCGCGACCCGGTTGAGCGAACCGTTTCGGTTGCTTACTATGCCCTGGTCAATATAGAAGACCAGGATATGAATGCCATCAGATCACACAACGCCTCCTGGATCAGTCTACATAAAAAACCATATCTCATATTTGACCATGATATAATGGTGGAGGAGGCCCTGAAAAGGCTTCGGACCAAGGCGGCCCTGAATCCGATTGGCTTTGAACTACTGCCGGGAAAGTTTACCATTCCGCAGCTTCAGAAACTGTATGAGGCTATATATGATACTAAACTCGACCGCCGAAATTTTAGCCGAAAGATCCTGTCGACAAAGTTGTTAATGGGGACCGGTGAGAAAGACATGACTTCTCAGACCAAAAAAGGACAGCTTTATAGTCTTAATACCCACGAATATGTCAGGCAGCAAAAAGGAAATTTTGGCTTTCTGCCTGAACTGATTTTGGTGGATGCCTGATAACTAGGTAATTTCTATTACATGTACCTAAAATTGTGTTGGAAATACACGTTTACATTTATGCGATTTTTAATCTGTTTATTACTTACAAGTACATCATTCACCTGCTTTTCGCAGGATAAGCCGGTACTGAAACTCTGGTACAACCAACCCGCCGGAACGGTCTGGGAAAATGCCTTACCAGTCGGTAACGGTAGGCAGGGAGCTATGGTCTACGGTAACGTAGCGCGGGAAACCATCCAGTTGAACGAGCACACCGTTTGGAGTGGTAGTCCGAACCGGAACGATAATCCTGACGCCCTGGCCGCCTTGCCCGAAATACGGAACCTGATCTTCGACGGAAAGCAGAAGGAAGCTGAGCACCTGGCCAATAAGGCCATCATCACTAAAAAGGCGCATGGACAGATGTTTCAGCCCATAGGTAACCTGCACCTGACCTTTGACGGGCACGAAAACTACACCAACTACTACCGGGACCTGGATATCGAAAGAGCTGTTGCCAAAACATCGTATACTGTAGATGGAGTAACCTTTACCCGCGAAGTATTTGCGTCATTTCCTGACCGGGTACTAGTTGTGCACCTTACGGCCAGTAAACCGGGAAGCCTTGGCTTCACGGCTTCGTATGCGACGCAACAGAAAGCTGATCGGAAAACAACACCGGCTAAAGAACTAACCATCGCCGGTACTACCTCAGACCACGAAGGTGTAAAAGGGATGATACGGTTCAAAGGCATTGCCCGCATCAAGACGCAGGGCGGTAGTCTTTCGGCTACTGACTCCACGCTCACCGTACAAGGGGCCAATGCCGCAACAATTTACTTGTCCATCGCTACCAACTTCAACAACTACAACGACATCAGTGGCAATGAAAATGCCCGGGCAGCTGCGTACCTGAACAAAGCCTACCCAAAATCGTATGCCGCGATACAGAAGGAGCATATAGCCGCTTACCAGCGTTACTTCAACCGGGTGCGGTTAGACCTTGGCACAAGCCCTGCCGAAGCAGCCACTCTCCCCACCGATGAGCGGCTGAAAAACTTCCGGACGGTCAATGATCCGCAGTTTGCAGCACTCTATTATCAATACGGACGCTACCTGCTGATTTCGTCTTCGCAGCCAGGCCGCACTGGTGAGGAACCAGGTCAACCTGCCAACCTTCAGGGCATCTGGAACCATCGGATGCGACCACCCTGGGACAGCAAGTACACCATCAATATTAACGCCCAGATGAATTACTGGCCCGCCGAAAAAACGGGTCTGGCAGAGCTGCACGAGCCCTTCCTGCGGATGGTCAGTGAGCTGTCAGAAACGGGGCAGGAGACCGCTCGCGTCATGTATGGGGCACGTGGCTGGATGGCCCACCACAACACCGACATCTGGCGGACAACCGGCGCAATCGACGGAGCAACCTGGGGCATGTGGGTGGCCGGTGGGGGCTGGACGGCCCAGCACCTGTGGGAGCATTACCTCTACAACGGCGACAAAGCTTTCCTGGCGTCGGTTTATCCCATATTAAAGGGAGCCGCCCTGTTCTATGTAGATTACCTGGTCGAACATCCCAGGTATAAATGGCTGGTTGTTAATCCCGGTACTTCACCCGAAAATGCACCTCAGGCCCACGGTGGTTCATCGCTGGATGCGGGTACGACCATGGACAATCAGATTGCATTCGATGTATTCAGTACAGCCATCCGAGCTGCCGAAATCCTGAAAAAAGATGCTGCCCTGGTAGACACGCTAAAGCAGATGCGCGGCAAGCTACCGCCTATGCACATTGGACAGCACGGTCAGTTGCAGGAATGGCTGGAAGATATCGATGACCCCAATGACAAACACCGGCACATTTCGCACCTGTACGGTCTGTTTCCGTCCAATCAGATTTCGGCTTACCGCACTCCCGAGCTGTACCGTGCCGCCAAAACTACCCTGATTCACCGGGGCGATGTGTCAACCGGCTGGAGTATGGGCTGGAAAGTCAACTGGTGGGCGCGTCTGCAGGATGGCAACCATGCCTATTCCCTAATACAGAATCAGCTTACGCCCCTGGGCGTCAATAAAGAGGGCGGCGGAACCTATAACAATCTGTTCGACGCCCACCCGCCTTTTCAGATTGACGGCAACTTTGGCTGCACGTCGGGTATTACCGAAATGCTGCTGCAAAGCGCCGATGGTGCCGTTCATATCCTGCCAGCCCTGCCCGACGTTTGGCCTACCGGCAGCGTAGCGGGACTAAGGGCGCTGGGTGGTTTCGAGGTAGTTGACATGCAGTGGAAGGACAGTAAACTGACAAAGCTAACGCTCAAATCCAATCTGGGAGGTAACCTGCGCCTGCGGGTACCCAATGCACTGAAAACTAACGATGGTGGAGCACTGGCGAATGCGTCGGTACAAAATCCTAACCCTTTTTATCAAACCGAGGCTACACCGGCTCCCGTTGTATCTCCCCAGGCCGGTAAGCTGGCACTAACCCTGAAAGAAACCTTTCTGTACGATATGCCTACACAGGCCGGAAAGGTATATACACTGGTAGCTAAGTAGTTTTTGTCTTTGTCATCCCGACGTAGGAGGGATGACAAAGACAAAAATGGCAAAAAATGAAAACATTACCCCTTATGAATAAACAACTTCTCTCTATTGCTCTGGGTCTGTGCTGCGCTGCGCTGAGTCACGGGCTGTTGGCCCAAACAACCTTGGTAAACCCCATCCTGACCGGGTTTTACCCTGATCCGAGTGTGGTTCGGGTGGGAACAGACTACTACCTAGTCAATTCCACGTTTTCTTACTTCCCCGGCATACCCGTATTTCACAGCAGGGATCTGAAAAATTGGAAGCAGATCGGCAACGTCATCGACCGTCCGGAGCAGATGGATTTTATGGGTGAACCCATGACACGCGGACTCTTTGCCCCCGCCATCAGCTACTACAAAGATACCTACTACTTGACCTGCACCGACATCGACCACGACGGTAACTTTGTAGTAACGGCCACAAACCCCGCTGGTCCGTGGAGCAACCCGGTAAAGCTCCCCAAGGTGCGGGGGATTGACCCATCCATTTACTTTGACGAAGAGACTGACAAGGCCTATATCCTTTATAACAGCGACGCGCCTGACCGCAAGCCGTTATACTCCGGCCACCGGACTATACGGATGTACGAGTTTGATTATCGGAACCTGAAGGTGACGGGTGATGAAAAACAACTGGTAAACGGAGGAGTAGACTTATCCAAAAAGCCGGTTTGGATTGAAGCCCCGCATATCCTGAAACGCAACGGCTGGTACTACCTGTACGCGGCGGAGGGAGGTACATCGGTCAACCACACGGAAGTTGTGTTACGCAGTAAAGACGTGTGGGGACCATATGTACCTTATGAACATAATCCGATCCTGACTCAGAAAGACCTGCCCGATGACCGCAAAGACCCCGTTACCTCGGCAGGCCACGCGCAGTTAATAGAAGGGCCAGACGGGAAGTGGTACGCGATTTTCCTGGCTGTCCGACCCTACGAGGGCGATTACTACAATACGGGCCGCGAGACTTTCATTGCGCCGGTGGAGTGGAAAAACGACTGGCCGATTATCAACCCAGACAGTAAAGAAATAAAGTACGAGTACCCTGTTGATTATAAAGAAGTCAAGCCCAAAGGAACGCTTCCGCAGGCCGGTAACTTCAGCTACACGCTTACCTTTGATAAGGAACTTGACCCCGCCCTGCTGTTCATGCGTACCCTAGACAAAAGCTGGTACTCGCTATCCAAAAAGCAGGGGTTAACCCTGAAGCTAAAACCTGAAACGGTCATGGACAGAGGCAATCCGGCCTTCATCTGCAAACGCCAGCAGCACCTGTTTAGTACCGCCGAAACGGAACTGGATTTTACGCCTACATCGGAGAAAGAAAAAGCGGGACTAATTATTTTCCAGGACGAAGGGCACTTCTACTTTTTAGCCAAATCCATGGCGCAGGGGAAGGCCGTGCTCCAGCTTTTCAAGAGCAAACCACGGGAACAGGACATGGAACTGCTCGCCGAGGTGCCGCTGGCTAATCCCGCGGGTAAAACGGGCCTTCGCATTGTCTCCAAAGGCGATTCATACAGCTTTCACGTAGCCACTGACGGAAAGAACTGGACGCTGCTGAAAGACAACGTGGACGCCAGATTCCTGAGTACCAAAGTAGCGGGCGGGTTTATCGGTTGTGTGTATGGCCTTTATGCTACCTCTTCGGGGGTACCATCTACAAATACAGCTTCGTTCAGCTACCTGAAATATGGGGGCGATGATCCCATGTATAAATAAAATAGACTAACCAACTTATCCCATATCCTTTGAATTTATCAAAATCATGAAAACGACACTTGTAAAACTCACTATTTTAATTTCTTTTCTGGTCGGCAGTAGCGTTCAGGCCCAATCCAATTTTAGCAGCAAAGTAATCGGGATAGGCGTGGTAGTAGCCGACCTCGAACTCTCACTGGATTTTTATGTCAACGGCATTGGTATGGTAAAAACCGGAAGTTTTACCATCAATGAAGAATTCTCAAAACGCTCGGGCCTGTCAGACGGGACAGCGGCTGCCGTAACGATTCTGAAGCTGGAAAATAGCCCCGAAGCTACTGATTGGAAGCTGATGAGCTTTGGTAAAAAAGCCTCGCACTCGCAGCAAAAATTCATTCAAGACGATACGGGCATGCAGTATATCACCATCAACGTAAAAGCCCTGAACCCGATCATAGAACGATTGAAGCAAATGAAAGTACCGCTGCTGGGTAGTACACCTACGCCCCTGAACGGCAAAACGCACTTTGTGCTGGTACAGGACCCCGACGGGACATTCATCGAATTGATTGGTCCCCTTGACTAGGCCGGTGAGGTAACTGTTTAAAAAGGAAGGGCTGTTAGACTTACTTTTATCTATTCAACTATGAGGTGTTGTTTATGGAGGGTGTCAGGGGCAAGCGCACTTGCAGTCTTTTTGCTTCATTCTTTGACCGCACAATCACAGGAAATCATTCCCCTATACTCCGCTGCGGTTCCGAATTCAAAAACTACTGATGTACAGGAGTCGGGGGCGGAGTCGGGCGTGCTGAGGGGCATTACCAAACCTACGCTGGAGTACTTCAAACCTGCTCCAGACAAAGCTTCGGGGGCTGCTGTCATTGTCATCGCTGGCGGTGGTTACGGTGTGGTGGTATATAATGGCGAAGGCATCAGCACGGCAAAAGCGCTGGCCGAAAGGGGGGTGGCCGCTTTTGTGTTGAAGTACCGGCTTCCCAGCGATGCCATCATGGCCGACAAGAAGATTGGCCCGTTGCAGGACGCCCAACAGGCCATCAAGCTAGTGCGGGAGAATGCTGTCAAATGGGGTATTGATGCCAGCAAAATCGGCATTATGGGCTTTTCGGCGGGTGGACACCTGGCCTCAACGGCGGCAACGCATTTCGAAAAAGCTTACATTGAAAATACCAGTAACACCAGCTTACGGCCTGACTTCCAGGTTCTGGTTTACCCGGTCATAAGCATGCGCGACAGCCTGTCGCACGGCGGGTCGCGGGATAACCTGCTGGGCAAATACCCATCGCTACAGGACGTTGAGCTATTCTCCAATGAGCTTCAGGTAAGGGCCAATACGCCCCCAACGTACCTGACTCACGCAGCCGACGATAAACTGGTGGACGTTGACAACAGCATCCTCTATTTCGAACAGCTTCGACACCAGAAGGTACCCGTCGAAATGCACATCTACCCCAGTGGTGACCACGGTTTCATCTTTCGTCATCCTGGTTGGATGGAGCCACTGTTTGCCTGGATGAAAGTGAATACCTGGATTAATAGTGAATAAGCTGTTGACCTGCCCCGGAAGGGTGTACCCTTACGGAACCTAACTCTACCATTCCTAGACAATAATGACTATGCCTAAATCCTTATTCCTTCGATGCTGGCTGGCCTGGCTACTGCTCGGCCTGAGCCGTCTGGTACTGGCCCAGCCACCCCGTGGTCCGCTGGTGGTATCTCCGCAGGTGAATGCTGACAAGACCGTTACGTTCCGGTACCTCGCCCCATTGGCAAACGAGGTAAAGCTAAGTGGGCAGTTTTTGAAAGCGCAGATGGCTATGACCAAAGATGCCCAGGGCATCTGGAGCGTAACGGTGGGACCGGTCAAGCCCGATATTTATCCGTATAGTTTCCAGGTTGATGGCGTTACCACCATGGACCCGGCTAATGTGGCGTTCTTCCCCAACGAGCGCTTCAAAGCCAGCCTGGTGGATGTACCCGGCAATACCCCCCTGATTCACGCCTTGCGCGAGGTACCCCACGGTTCGGTCAACTACGAGTACTACCCGTCGATGGAGGGGACAACGGGCTCGCTGGTAGTGTACACCCCACCGGGATACGACCAGGCACCTAATAAAAAGTATCCCGTGTACTACCTCATCAGCGGTACTACGGATACGGAAGAGACCTTCTTCAAGGTCGGAAAAACCAACCTGATTCTCGATAATCTCATTGCGGAAGGCAAAGCCAAACCAATGATTATCGTCATGCCCTACGGCAACATAGCCGCCCGGGTAGCCGAGCAGCGGGGTGGAGCCAAGCCCGCCGACCCCACGGGACGCGATAATCCCGAAGCGGTAAAACGGGCTAACGATTTTGCGACGGATTTGGTAAGCAACGTCATTCCCTATATTGAGAAGAGTTACCGGGCTATGCCGGGCCGCGACAATCGGGCCATTGGTGGCTTTTCGCGTGGGGGAGGGCAAACACTGCGGACGGCATTTAGCAACATGGACAAGTTTGCGTGGGTGTGTGCCTACTCCTCGTACCTGTCACCCGAAGAAATGGAGCGCAGCTATCCAGCTATCGTTAGCAATCCGGCTAACACCAATAAGCAACTAAAGCTGTTGTGGGTGAGTGTGGGAAGCGATGATTTTCTGTACAAAGGTACCGTGGAGTTCATGGATTACCTGAAAGCCAAACAGGTGAACTACAAGAGCCTGGTAACCGACGGAGGCCATACCTGGATGAATGTGAAAACCTACGTTGCCGCAACCGTCCCGTTGCTATTCCAACCACAAATACCATAGCCCATGAACCGCATTCTATATCTTCTAACCATACTGATGGTAGCGTCGTTACAGGCTCTTGCGCAGCAACGGCCGCCGGCCATCAGTTCGCCCCAGGTGCATCCCGACCGTAGCATCACGTTCCGGTACTTTTCAAGGAATGCAAAAAAAGTAACAGTTAGTGGTGAGTTTATGAAAGCACCCCTATCCATGACCAAAGATACATCGGGCATCTGGAGCGTGACCGTACCTCCTGTCAAGCCGGATATTTATCCTTATAGTTTTTGGGTAGATAGCGTTCAGATTCCTGACCCGAATAATACCTACATCTTTGCCAACGAGCGGTTTAAGCGCAGCATCGTTGACGTGCCCGGCGATGGGCCGCTGGTACACTCACTTCAGAACGTGCCGCACGGCAAAGTTAGCTACCGCTACTACAAATCGGGTACACTGGGCACTACCCGGCAGGTACTGGTGTATACCCCGCCCGGCTTCAACCCCAACGGCAAGACCAGATACCCGGTGCTGTACCTGATTCATGGCGGCTCCGACACCGAAGAAACTTGGACAAAAGTAGGCCGGGCTAACCTGATTGCCGACAACCTGATCGCGCAGGGCAAAGCTAAGCCTATGCTGATTGTGATGCCCTACGGCAATGTGCGTCCGGCTCCCATGGCCGACTTTACCAAAGACATGGTCAATGACATTGTGCCCTACATTGAAGCCAATTACCCGGTAATCAAAGAAAGCAACGGCCGTGCCGTGGCCGGTTTTTCAGTCGGTGGCGGACAGACGCTGAACATCGGACTTACCAACCCGGAAAAGTTTGCCTACGTGTGTTCGTATGCGCCCTATACCGCTACCGAGGAATTTAAGAAGAACTTCACCGACTGGTCACCCAATGCTGAGCAGATGAATAAGCAACTGAAGCTGTTCACCATCAGCGTGGGTACAGAAGATTTTCTGTACGAGCCGGTAAAGCAGAACATCGCCATGTTTGAAGATAATAAGCTGGCGGTGAAAAGCTACATCGTACCGGGAGGCCATACTTGGATGAACTGCAAGCAATACCTCGCCACCACGTTACAGGAGATTTTTAAGTGAGTATTTATTGTCATGGCACCGGCCACCCGGCCCGACGCAGCCGGGCGGCCGGTGCCGAGAGATCTCAGGCGTCAGAAACGATTGAGATTCCTCGTTCCTCGGAATGACAAATAACCTCTTTTGACAGTCTCAAACAGTTTTAAGTTGACTTATTCTTGACCTTTAACTACAAAACTTTTTACCAATGATACGTACAATAATAGCGACCCTCTTCGCTGTCGCACTCACCACGGCCAGCTGCCTGGCGCAGGCCAGCCAACCGGCCATAGCGGAGGACTTTAAATCTTCTACCCTCAATCAGCCGGGGCAGGAGTACCCTCAGGTCAACTCTCAGGGGTACGCCCGCTTCCGCATCCATGCGCCCAAAGCCGACAGTGTCCGGGTGAGCCTCGGGCTGGGGGGCCGGGGAGGTACCATCCTGACCAAAGGAGCCGACGGCTACTGGACCGGCACCACGGCGGGTCCCCTGGACGAAGGCTTCCACTACTACAACGTCACGATTGACGGCGGCAAGTTCAACGACCCTGGGGGCAAAAACTACTATGGCTCGGTCCGGTGGGAAAGCGGCATTGAGATACCCGCACACGACCAGGATTTCTACGCCCTCAAGGACGTACCCCACGGCCATGTGCAGCAGGTTCTTTTCCCTTCCAAAAGCACGGGTACTTCACGTAGGGCGTTTGTGTACACCCCGCCCAGCTACGAGAAAGACCGGTCAAAAAAATACCCGGTACTCTACCTGCAACACGGCTGGGGGGAAGACGAAACCGCCTGGAGCAACCAGGGGCACGCCAATCTGATTATGGACAACCTGATTGCCGAAGGCAAAATCAAACCCTTTATCATCGTAATGACCTACGGCATGACCAACGAAGTAAAGTGGGGGCGCATCCGGGAGTTTAAAATAGACCCTTTCCAGACGGTGCTGACCGAGGAACTGATTCCTTACGTGGATGCCCATTTCCGCACGCTCCCCAACCGGGACAACCGTGCCATGGCCGGTTTGTCCATGGGTGGTATGGAAACCCGGATGATAACCCTCAATAAACCGGACCTTTTTGGGTACTACGGCCTGCTTAGCGGGGGCGTCTATACCCCCGAAGACCTCAACGGCAAGGCCAAACCAAAGCTGGTTTTCCTGAGCAGCGGCAGCAAGGAACGGCCCGATGGCGTAAGGAAAGCGGCCTCCGATCTGAAAGCCGCCGGGTACAATGCCGTTTCGTACGTGTCGGAGGGTACCGCCCATGAGTTCCAGACCTGGCGCCGCAGCCTGCATGAACTGGCTCCGCTGCTATTTAAGAACTAAGATGTAGCTTATCTATCTTATCTAAACCATGAAGACCAATATATTCTTGAAAAGGGCACTTTATACCCTATTCGCTGCCTTGGTGGTAGTGGTAACGGCCTATGCCCAACCCACCGACAAGGAAGCACCCAAGGGCTTCGATCAGGTTCGTAGCGGAATCACTACGGGCAAGCTCGATACCGTCCAGTACGAGTCCAAAACGGTAGGTACTACGCGCAAGGCGCTGGTGTACACCCCGCCCGGTTTTAACAAGAAGACTAAATACCCGGTGCTGTACCTGCTGCACGGCATTGGGGGCGACGAAAAGGAATGGTTAAGAGGAGGGAACCCGCAGGTAATACTAGACAACCTGTATGCCGACAAGAAGCTGGAGCCTATGATTGTGGTGATGCCCAACGGTCGGGCCATGAAAGACGACCGCGCCGTGGGTAATGTCTTTGACCGGGAGAAGGTAGAAGCCTTCGCTACTTTCGAAAAAGACCTGCTCAACGACCTGATTCCGTTCATCGAAAAGAAATACCCAACTCTGACCGACCGTGAACACCGCGCTATTGCCGGGCTTTCAATGGGTGGGGGACAATCGCTGAACTTTGGTCTGGGGAATCTGGAAAAATTCGCCTGGGTTGGTGGTTTTTCATCGGCTCCGAATACCAAACGACCGGAGGAATTGGTACCTAACCCTGAAGACGCCAGACAGAAGCTGAAGCTGCTCTGGATTTCATGCGGGGATGCCGACGGCCTGCTCTCATTTAGCAAGCGCACGCACGACTACCTGTACCAGAACGATGTACCGCATGTGTACTACATTGAACCGGGCGGTCACGATTTCAAAGTCTGGAAAAACGGGCTGTACATGTTCTCGCAGTTCCTGTTTAAGCCGGTTGATAACGCATCGCTGACGAAGTACACCGTTCTGGGAACTCCGGCGTCTACCAATGTACGCAATTCGAAGTACCCGCAGATTCTGCCTGATAATCGTGTTGTGTTCCAGGTAAAAGCTCCCGATGCCCAAAAGGTACAGGTTGACTTGGGTAAAAAGTATGACATGGTGAAAGATACCGCTGGTTTCTGGACCGTCACGACGGATCCTGTTAGTCGCGGGTTCCATTACTACTCCCTGCTGATTGATGGCTTAGCCGTCGCAGACCCGGCCAGCGAGACCTTCTACGGTATGGGACGCATGGCCAGCGGCATCGAGATTCCGGACCGGGATGGCAGCTATTACGCATTAAAAGATATACCCCACGGCAACATCCGCGTAAAACGCTACCTCTCCAAGGCCTCGAACACCTGGCGGGAAATGTACGTCTATACCCCACCAGGATACGACATGTCCACCGATAAGTACCCCGTGTTGTACCTGTTGCACGGCGGGGGTGAAGACCAGCGTGGCTGGGCTACCCAGGGCCGCACCGACCTGATTCTGGACAACCTGATTGCCGAACAAAAAGCCAAACCCATGGTAGTGGTGATGCTCGACGGCAACATGGGGAATACCGGCGGTCCGGCTGGCTTCAGCGAAAACGTGCTGCGGGCATTTGAAAATGAACTCAAACAGGGAGCAATCCCCTTCGTGGAGACCCATTTTCGGGTGGATACCAACTCGAGAAGCCGGGCGCTGGCGGGCCTGTCGATGGGTGGGTTGCAGACGCTCTACGCGGGTATCCGGAATACTGGCCTATTTTCATCGCTCGGTGTATTCAGCTCGGGCTGGTTTGCCAATAACCCAAAGCTGTCGGACCCGCAGTATGCGTTCATGAAAGAGCATGCGGCTACCATCAACAGCAATCTGAAAAACCTATGGATCTCGATGGGTGGCAAGGAAGACATTGCTTACCAGAATTGCCAGTTCATGATGAAGAAGTTTGATGAAATGGGTGTCAAGTACCACTACAGCGAGTATCCGGGTGGGCATACCTGGCCGGTATGGCGGCACGATCTGATGATGTTCAGCCAGTTGCTATTTAAGTAAAGCGTTCTTAAACCTTAACTCCCAACCCTATGATTCAAATAAAACAAGTAGTCGCCACCTGTATGGCCGGACTTTTACTGGCTGGCTTGGCATTGCTGCCGGGTACCACGTACGGGCAAACAATTCCTTCATTAAAAGATACTTTCAAAAACGATTTCGGAATAGGTACCGCGCTCAATAACGCCCAATTCGAAGAACGTGACCCGCAAATGACCCAGTTCATTGTGCGCCAGTTCAACATGGCTACGCCCGAGAATATCATGAAATCGGCGCTTATCCATCCGAAGTGGGACACATACAACTTCGAACCGGCGGACAAGCTGGTCCAGTTCGGAAAAAAGCATAACATACTGATCAACGGGCATACACTGATCTGGCACAGTCAGTTACCGCCGTTTATGCGCGGCATGAAGAGTGCAGATTCAGTCCGGACGTTCTTCAACGACCATATCAAAACGGTGGCCGGACGCTTTGATGGAAAGGTTTTTTCATGGGACGTTGTCAATGAAGCACTCAATGAAGACGGTACCATGCGAAAGACCGTCTTTCTGGATTACCTTGGAGACGATTACGTAACCGAGGCATTTCGGTTGGCACAACAGGCGGCCCCCAACACGGAGCTGTATTACAATGACTACAACAACGAGCAACCAGCCAAAAGGGCAGGCTGCATAGCTTTAATAAAAAAGATTCAGGCGGCCGGAGTTCGCATAGATGGCGTGGGCATTCAGGGGCACTGGCACGTAGGGCGGGTACCCTTAAAAGCGATAGAGGAAAGTATTCTGCAGTACGCGGCTCTGGGCTTGAAGGTCATGTTTACAGAACTGGACATTGAAGTACTGCCCCGCAATTTTCAGGGGGCCGAAGTAAGCCAGCGGATGACCGCCAATGAACAGTCGAACCCCTACACCGCTGGCCTTCCAGATGGGGTGCAACAACAATTGGCAGCTGATTACGAATCTCTGTTTAAGCTTTTTTTGAAGCATAAAGACAAAGTCACCCGCGTCACGTTCTGGGGCATAAACGATGGAAATACCTGGCTGAACAACTGGCCCATTCGCGGCCGGACCAACTATCCGTTGCTGTTCGACCGGAATAACAAACCCAAGTCTGCCTTTTATAAGGTTGTTGCGCTTAAGAATTGACAGGTACTGTAATTAACCGTTGTCACTTCAAAGTACTATGGTCATAAGTATTCATTCTTGTCTCTGCTTGCCACAGTTTGCTACTGTTTTAATCAGGCACAGGCAGTTCAGAGTGAAGTTGTAAATGAATCTGGATTGTGTTGATTAAGCCCGATAACTTATTTTCGCTTCGATGCTACAATCTACCTTGACGGCAAAGAGCACTCGATTTGAGTCTGATACTGTACATATAAAAAAGCGGGAGGAAACGTTTCCTCCCGCTTTTTTATATGGCTCAAAAAATGTCAAAGCCCAAACCCGAGGGCAAAGCCTTTTACTCCAACGGGAAGGCTACCAATTTGGGAAGTACTACCAGTCATCAGGCTAATTTTGTAAAAGCCCGTTCCGCTGGTGGTAGTCAGGAAAGCATAGGCATCGCCAGTAGTACCTCCTATGTCGAAGCCATTAGCGGCTTCCACCGAGATTCCCAAGCTCCCGATTTCCTGCAGGCCTCCCGCATTGGGAGGGTCCTGCTTAAATAGTTTGCTTGACTGGCTGTCGATGTCATACAGTACGGTTGAGGTAGCTCCGGCAAAACTATTCGTGTAAGCAGCTCCGTTAATAAATGGTGTAGGCATACCATTGGCAGGTGTTAGCATACCGTCCTCAATGGTTGCTCCCGTCATGACATTCACCCGAAGGTTCTGGCGGGTGTTACTCACGATCCGAAGGCGATCAGCGACCGGATTGAAATCTACCCCGAAACTGGTACCATTAAGAGGTACGCTCAATGTGGATAGCACCGTGGCGGCTCCATTAGATAAATTTATAGTGTATAATATACCGTTACTACCAAGTGCATGAAGCTGGCCATTAGCCGGCCGGAAGTCAATTCCTTCGATCATTACCCCGGTTGGTAACATGATAGGTCTGGTGAGGGTGGTAAGCGGAAAAGCTTTGGGGTTGAAAATATGCAATGTATTAGTTCCATCGACTACATACGCTACAGGTCGGGTAGGGATAGCGATTCCTTTAATAGTACCTGAAGGCAAATCTCCTAACTTCTGTAATTTTCCAGTCGTTAAGTCAACATAGTCCAGTTCCCATTTACCGTCAACTTGCACAGATGCGATGCCATAGTTGTTGTCGGCAGAAATGTCAAATCCACCCGTTGCGGTGATGTCTAGCCCCAGCGTGCCTATCTCTTTTAAGCCTCCTGCGTTAGGAGGATCCTGCAGATAGAGTTTATCAGTTGTAGCGTCAATGTCATATAGTTGGGTAGTCATTGAGCCAGCAAAGCTGTTAGTATAAGCCACAGAAGCTATTATGGGATTGGGATAGCCATTAAGGTTACCATCTGTAGCTGCCACTGCGCCCGTTTCGGGGTGCAGCCGCAAATTCTGGGTAGTATTGGTCACAAGTCTGATCCGATCAACCGTAGGATTGAAATCGAAACCAACCATCGTGCCTTCTATGGCGGGTGTAAATGGTTCAGTACTCAGGGCCGTAGCTGCTCCTGACTTGAGATTGATATGATACAAACGGCTGGTACTGCCTACGCCGTAAAGTTGACCGGTAGCCGGACGAAAATCAATGCCCAGCAGCTTTTCACCGGATTGGAGACCTGTAATTGAGACAGTTCGAAGCGGTGAAGCAGTATTTTTGACATTCAGTTCAAACAACTGATTATCATCAGTTAGGGCATAAAAAATTTGGTCAGGTAGCTCGGGTGAAGCGGGAGGCAGGCGGTGATCTTCGCAGGATAGAAGGAAGGATCCTGAAACAAGTACCACGAGTGGTAAGAACCATTTTTTTAGAGCGAATTTCATTGTGAACAAGTTAGAAGTTATGTTGGAAGACATTTCGTCCTAACTACGAGAATGGATTCTTTTTGGATTTGAGTATTGAAAAAAATGTTTTAGAATTTTACCAGTGTTTTGACCAGGCGTATGTTAACGTATTCAAATACAGTTAAAAGAATTTCAGGCAGAGTAGACTGTAATTAGATAGTGATAGTGAAAGAACTTATACCAAGCCATTTGTATGCTATCAACAAAGTGGATGATACTTATATGTGTTATATGCTTAATAAAGCTATTTCCACTACCAGATTTCACCCCAGTACTTTTGAGGCCCTAATGATATAAAGGGTAGCATTGATTTGATTTTGATAGGTTTCTCTTTGATTTATGGTAACCTGGCCCTGCTTAGGTACCCTACCTTTGTTCCATCAAAAAACACCGCTAATCAGCAGGTGTCATACCAGGAAACAATTTTAAAAATCAAAAAAGAAACACTATGAAAACATCAGAAAACATCAAAGCACTAGGACAACAAGCTTTTAATAATCACCTGGAATTTCTTTCTACGGGTCGTATTGAGGAGTGGGTGGATCTTTTTACAGAGGATGGAGTTCTTGAATTCCCGTATGCAACTAAGGGTACAGATTTTCTATCGAGTGTAAGTGGCAAAAAGGACCTATTTGATTACATGAAAAACTTCCCTGAACATTTTAAGGAAGAATTAGAGAATCTGCATTTCCATGCTACTGAAGAGCCGACTCTTGTAAATGCGGAGTTTACAAGAAATGGTTACGCTATCTCTACAGGCAAGCCCTACCTGCAGAAATACATTTCCGTGGTGACAACTACACCTGAAGGAAAAATCTTAAAAAACGTGGACTTCTGGAACCCGCTTACTGCCTTCGAAGCGATGAATGCACCACTTGATAAATTTCTCGCGGCAACAGCCGAATATGAAGTTGGTGAATAAAGCCAGCATCTTTGGATGGTGCTGGCTTTTTATGATTGCTTGTCTATTAGGAAACGCTACACATTTTCATTTAAATTTATGGCTTCTACTTTTACTAATCTGTGGGATTATCTTAGTTTCATAATGACGAAGCTGCAAACACTGGAAGAATTTTATAGCGAAAGATCTTTACCAAAACCGGCTGACCTGGTACGGGGAAAAGGGCATTTGAATGTTTTCAGGATTGAAGAACAGAATGCAGACCAGGCATTGCCCGTTGTATTTAACCGGAAAGATTATTTTAAGATATGTCTGACTAAAGGGAAAAGCAGAATTTATTATGCTGACAGAAGTTTCGAAATAAATGATTACACTCTACTTTTCGCTAATCCTCTAATATCCTATAATTGGGAGGCGCTTGAATCAGAACAAAAGGGATTCAGTTGTATCTTCTCAGAAAGTTTTTTTACTAATTATGGCCGGTTGAAAGAGTATCCTGTTTTCAAATCGGGAGGTTTCCCAGTTTATGAATTGAATTCAACCGAAGTCTGTACCATTTCCTCCATTTTTAAGCAAATGATTGAGGAACTGGATACCGATTTTGAATTCAAAGATGATGTACTTAAGAACCTTGTCTTTCAGCTGATCCACAGTACCCTTAAAATGCGGCCGAGTGAGTCTATCATCCAGGAAAAGCAGAATGCCTCCTCCAGAATTGCTACTCTTTTTATTGAGCTATTAGAAAAGCAGTTTCTCATAGAGGGGAATGATGACCGGGTTCAGATACGGTCCCCATCCGACTTTGCTAATCAGCTGGCGGTTCACGTTAACCATTTGAACAAGTCGGTAAAGGATGTGATGCAGAGTACTACTTCTGAACTGATCATGCAGCGTCTATTTAAAGAGGCTAAGATCTTACTCAAACATAGTCCCTGGAATGTTTCTGAAATCGCTTATACCCTTGGTTTTGAGAGTCCTACACACTTCAATACTTTCTTTAAAAAATACGCGAGTCTAACTCCCTCACAGTTTAGGGGTAATTGAGACATTTATGCTTTTATATGGTCTAGGCATGCGTAGGTGTGAACAGGGTTTAGTAGTTATAAATACCGCATCAAGCTTTCCGATGTGTTTGGCATCATCACTGACAAGTACAGGGTGAGCTACAATTTCTTTTTCAGCTGCTTTCAGAATCAGTCCTCTGCTACTAATGCTCTTTAATGTCTCGCCTCTGCAGATAAAGACAATCTCCACTCCATCTGTTTGGCTGTAGTAATTAACCAACGGGGCACCAATAAAGCCTCCTATTCCACCTATACCGATGATACCTATTCTTTTCATTGTGGTTATAGTTAATCTAAAAGACAGATATTTTTATCTTCTATCAGGTACAAGGATTTGGTAGTCAGATCCAGCTTGGTACTGGAGCCAATATTAGTGATTTTTTTCAGAGTTAATGCAGCATAGCTTTGCTGAAAGATATAGGTTAGTACTACCGAATACCCATCTATAGTCCCATTGAGGCAGAACTAAACAGGTACTCTCACATTGTCAATACTCTTGTTCGCTACTGTTTTGGTCAGCTAGTAAGTACCAGATAAAAGTCTAACATCCCGGTATTGATTAATACTCTATTGCAATATGCCTCTGTCAAAACAATGCCTATTTATTCAGGGTGCACCAGCCTTTTCAGGATGAAGCTCCCTAAGAAACAACATCAATTCAGGACCTTCTGGATGTAAAGTGAGGTAGCTGTTAAATTTCAGCCCTAGCTTTTGCAGTAGTTTGGCAGAAGCTGGATTTTCGGAAGTTGTTATCCCGCAAATAGCGGGTAATCGTAATGAATTCATTGCAAAACCCATCACCGCACTAGCTGCTTCATATGCGTAGCCTTGACCTTCATATGTAGGTAATAATGCAAATCCGATGTCTGGAGTTTCCAATTCTGGCCTTTTGATAAGTCCGCACATCCCTATTGGCTGGCTTGACAGAAGGCTTACCTTATATAATCCAAAGCCGAACTGCTCATAGCTCCTGATTGGTCCGGTACTTAGGTAGTTTTGTGCATCCTTTAGATTTTTGACTCCTCTGTCACCAATGTATTGAAGCCAGGAAGCTGTATTGAGCAACTCCAGGATGAAAAGTCCGTCATCCATTGTGAATGGAGAAATGACTATCCTTTCAGTAGTATGTTGAAACATGGATATTCGTATTAATTACTTTTATTAACACTAGACATTAACCATTCTGCCCATACCCTAGCCTATAGCTACTTTCTGATAATCAGTGATTGATCATACAAAAACGATAACAAAGATCACGGATTTAAATAAATTATTACTTCTGATAATTAAGACTTATCGGAAGTATATAATCCTTATGAATTTACAGCCTAGTAAGTAGGTGATAACATTTTCATCTTGAACGGGTAAAGGTAAGCTTAGTACCGAAACAGGTCGGGAGATAGATCGCAGCATCTTATATACAAAAGCTTGAACCAGGTGCACTTCATGTGAGAATATATGAACTATCCAGTTATCCAAGTTATGTTAACATGTTGAGATGCGGACTCTATAAACAGGTATATATATTATCATTTCTTACCTTGTATTAGCACCACCTGGAATCCTGCTTTATGGGTGGTACAATAAATTAAAAACTTATCCTTTCAAATACTCCCATGGCAGAATACCAATCCCCCAAAGACCGCAAGTATACCGAGACACTTATTAATTCAGCCCCAAAAGAGGCAGCTGCATTTATGAATCTCAAACATACAGCCGAACGAAATGACGGTGCCATACCTGCCAAGTACCGTGAACTGATCTCGGTTGCTGTTGCCTTGACCACTCAATGTGCCTATTGTATAGAGTCCCACATCAACAATGCTGTAGAAGCCGGGGCAACTCGCGAAGAGATTGCAGAAACTGTATTCATATCCGCAGCGCTTCGTGCGGGTGGTGCAGTTGGAAATGGTCTACTTGCAATGCGTCTTTTTTAAGGAAGCTAATAAAGCTAACTAGTGACTATATAAATATCTATATGTTTGTTAACTTTTACAAGTTACTAATTAGAGTATATCAAATGTATATGATAATAGCCTAATTGAGATAAAGAAAGATATTTTATATGTTATATAAACGCGATAAGAACGTTATAATATTATAATTTATATAATCAACGCCATCTAGATATATTTACAATGCATGTACAAAAAAGCTTCATTAAACTGTTTAATAATGAAAAATAAAGGATGGAAGATTTTTAATATCCCCATCCTCTCACTAATCAGTAAACTTTCATGTTACTAACTTGCTCTACGTTTTTCTTCCTCTGCCCCACCCTGATTTCGACGAGAAGGCGGCACCGTTTCCCGGCCGAACCGGTAAATAAATGATACTGTACCCACACGTGAATCCTGGCGCTGATTGAATCGCTCTACATAGTTGCTATACGTTGAGGTAGCTCTAACCCGGTTTGTATAGAATATATCCGTAAAGTTTATCCGTAACGTACCCTTTTTACCTAACATATTCTTCTGGAATCCACCCGTTAACTGTCCAAGTGGTCTCACACGCAGGAAGCCGTACAACTCTCTTGATTGATAGGTTGCGTTCAAGTCAGCAGACCAGCCCTTGCCAAGAGTAAAGGTACTGTTGCTACTCAGTGAGAAAGCAGGAAGTCCCGCGTTCAGACTCGTACCTGCCAGATCCCCAATAAATACATTATAGTAACCGACCACATTGTTGTACATCCGCCACCACTTGGCAGGCTCAACGGGAGCTGTTAGTGTAATGCCATAGTAATCCTGACGGGTCAGGTTGCGGAATGTTGATACCACCAGCCGGTCACCGTCGGGAGCAGGCTGTACTACACTAATCATGGGCTTACTGGTAACATTATAGCTGAATGAAGCGGTATATTTTTGTCTGAAAGTATAGGCCGCTTCCATATTGTAACTCAACTGAGGTAGTAACGAAGGATTACCTGCTCCGTAGGTTGTAGCATCTATATAAGACCGAAAAGGATTGAGCTGATTGTACGAAGGGCGGTCGATCCGGCGGCTCATCGACATGCTTAGCTCGTGCTTATCCGTGAGACTATGCTTAAAAGAAGCGCTTGGGAAAAACTGGAAGTAGTGACGATCAAATCCTTCCTCCCCTATTGCCTGTAACCCGGTAGTATTTGTTTGCTCCCCGCGCAATCCCAGTTGCAGGGTCGTTTTTTTGAACTTCCGGTTAAGGTTGATGTACCCAGCTATGATGTTCTCGTCGTAGATAAAGTGATTGGTTTTGCCCGAATCAATCAGGGTACGACCTTCTACTATATTGGTGAATAAAACATCATTATCCGAATGTACCCAACTTAATTTTGCCCCAGCTTCCAATCGGGTTTGTTTTGGTAGTGACTTTGTGTAGTCTGCCTTGAATGACTTTATCGTAAGCAGTCCCGTCTGATCGCCCTGAAGTACCAGTGGTGAAGCCGGACCACCCAGGCTAAACCGGGTTGTCAGGTTCTGCAATCGCTTACTGCTGTAGCGGGCATAATCTAGATCTGAGGTTAGTTCTCCCCCTTTACCCACAGTCTGCTTGAGATTCATATTCACCGCCATGTTAGGTGAAGTGAAGGCGCGTACATTATCAGATGAATAAATTGCTTCGGGACTTCCCTGAGCATTGAATGTCCGGGTGTCATTCGTTCCATTCACATCTATATCATTAGCCAGTCCACTTACAGTTAGCCCCAATAGGGTAGATTTGGTAATAGTATAGTCAATTCCTCCTCTGAATGTATGGGATTGCATGGGCATTTCCTGGTAGTTGTACTGCTTACTGCTACCCACCAGACTGCTGTTAATGTAGAAGTCCCGATGCAGGTCCAGTATTGAGAATCCGGATCGGTTGGTATAGTTGTAGCTTCCGAACAGGTTGATTTTTTTCTGGCGGTTGTTCAAAGTAACTCCAGATGTAAACCGTCCGAACTGCCCCCGTCCGTAGCTGAGGTTAACACTACCATTAGTACCCAGGCGCGTATCTTTTTTTGTTTTGATAGAAATAATACCAGCACTTCCGGCCGCTTCATACTTGGCTGGTGGGTTCGTAATTAGCTCAATCTTTTCGAGCTGCTCTGCCGGCATTGAGCGCAGCATATTCCCCAGTTCGGTTCCGGTCATAGGTATTAGCTTACCATCTAACAGTACTAATACGCCCTGTCTACCACGCATGCTGATGTTGTCGTTCTGGTCAATGGTAATACCGGGTGAGCGAGCCAGTACTTCCAGAGAAGTTGCGCCAGCTGCCAGTGGACTTCCTTCGATATTGACAATAATACGATCCGACTCCCGCTCAAATAGTTGTTTTCGTGTTTGTACGGTTACTTCTTTCAGATTAGTACTCACCGAGGATACCAATGAAATAACGGGTAGCGTAACTACACCCGCAATACCTGATTCCTGTGCGGTACTTGCAGGAACTACTACAGGAGCAGAAGTATACCGCTCGTACCCTACCATAGAAACCTGCACAAAGTAGTTACCCTGTGGTACAGCTGCTATTCTGAAGTCTCCCTGTTGCCCGGTGTACTCACTCTTTACTACTAACGAATCAACGGCACGGTGTAAGGTTACCGTTGCAAACTCAACAGGAGCACCATTAGCGTCATTGACTCTCCCCGTTATATATTGTACGGGCTGGCTCAGCACTTTCAACTGGCTTGCCAATAGCATTGTCAAGGCCAGTATCCATCGGTAGCAAAATAGTTGATTGGTTAGGTAGTTGTTCTTCATGGCATATTTGATTTGTACAATTATTAAAAATTTTTTCAAGCAGGTACTGAAGTTGCGCAATTTCTTCCTCTGTAATTCCTCGTAGCGCGACGGCCCGATTATCCTTTATAGTTGGCATCATATCTTCAAGCGTTCTTTTCCCTTCAGCAGTTACGATCATCCGGCTTCTTCTACGATCAAAGGGATGCTTTTCAATAGCTATCAGGGCTCTTTGTATCAAAAGGTTGATAATACGGGCTATGGATGCCTGATCTTTGAAGGTGCGCTCCGCTATTTCTATTTGCGTAGAGTCAGGTTTTTCCTGAATTACATTCAGTACCAGCCACTGGTCTATCGTGATAGCAAATCCAGCCCGATCAATGTTAGCCTGCGCAAACTGCCGATACCGCTTTATCGCTTTGTCAATGCTGTAAAAGAGAATTCTTGATAACATATAATTGGGAGTCTAGGAACAATTCAAAAGTATATGATATATCATAGACCTTATAATCGTTTTTGATGAATGGCACCAGTACCGTACAAATGGTAGACTGAATTCAGGCAGGATTAGAAAAGACGATAGATAGATCATTAAGCATATCATAAAGAAAAGCCTCAAATCATGTATGGTTTGAGGCTTTTAGCAAATCAACTTATCATTAATTACAAGTACGCTATTAATGATTGTGACTATGGGTCATACCGTGGCTGTGGTAAGGTGTTCGCTCAGTCATCAGACCAGCACCGATTTCCATAATACCAATGATCAGGTGTGGCAAATACACATAATCAGCAAAACCAAACAACCAGGGTGACGCGGCCAGGAATATACCCATCAACACGTCCATAGTTAAGTGAGTTGACATACTGATATTCTTCATTACTCCCGCTTCATAATCAGTCATTATTGATAATACTAATAAAGCGGCACCTGATATAATCGCTACCCACTGTGCTTCATCTCCAAAGTTGAATCCAAATAACCAAGGCGAAGCGATCAGCAGTATACCAGTCAGGTAGTCCAGTGCCCCGTGGGCCTTTGTGCTTATAAATCGCATAGCTCTTCTACTTTAAGGTTCTAAATGTATTTATATAAAACTCAATTACTAATACATCTTAAATTACTGTGCCAGACCATTTAGCAGCTATAAACTAAAAGCAAATTTGAATAAGAATAACCTCTTTCATCTTATACTGAGGGGTAATTACTTTTTGATTTAACTTCTGTTTGTTTACCTAACTCGCTCCATTTCCATCCATCTTCTTCTACAAGCCGGTATAAAGCCTTCCGTTGATTATTATCATTTTCACTGATACGAGTAATTTTTATATCCCCACTATTGAGTAAATCACTATCTAATAGCTCTGCATCTATCAATGGATGAATAAAAGCTCCATCTAAGGTAGTCCTGGAGCCATCTTTCGATAATTCTACATAATTTTCATAAGCCGTAAGAATAGGTGCCAGGTCATTCATGTCAGGCTTTACATCTTCCCGTACAAAGTACTTCAGTATAATAATAGCTTCGAAAAGGGTGGCTAGTCGTAAAGTAACAGCATGCCTTGGCAAAGAAGAATGAAAATAGTGAATGACAGGATAGGCTCTATGGTTCTGTTCATGATCTATAAGAAGCGGGGCCACAGTTGCACAATGGTCAATCAAGCGATTAAAGTTTTGCCCATCCCAACTATTCAGAATAATCTGGGCGGGTGTATACCCCATGCTTCTGATATATATACTTAACTTATTCTTATTCAGTACTGCGGAAAGGACAGGTACCAGATACGTGATCGATAAAGTAATCATGATAATGCCGATAAATGAGTAAAATGAAGCTACCATCCGCCACCTGATCGTACCAGGCTGGAACTCTCCATTGCCAAGTGAACTGATGGTATAGCCAGCATAGTATACTTTATCCCAGAATGATACCGAAAGCTGTGTAGTACTATTTACAATACTATCATTATCAGAAAGGAGTATAAGTACAAAGCTTGACCATAAACCCAGTACCCAGAATAACTGCATCGATAGCAGAAGTACATAGCCAACATGATCCAAAAACCTTGATCGACCATTGTTTCCCGATATATATAGTGCGGCTAACCATCCTCCCCGCATCATCCATTTGGTAAGCCAGCCGCCCCCCTGTAAGGAGAGGGTGGTAGTGATAACATCGGATAAAATAATCAACAACAGTATGATTCCGGTAATAGCAACTAGCATCAGTCAGCGATTTTGATTTTTACTTATTATTAACCCTGTCTAAACTTGATTGTTATCCCGATTGACTTGAGTAAAAGCCAGATAATCATCCACATGATTTGCTACGCAGCCTTTTTGGTGGAGTATTATACCTACTCAACCTGACCTCTTCAACATACTTAATCTCATAATGAATAAAATATACACGACTCCAAACACTTTGTCACCTGCAGGGTTGAGTACTTGTATTAAACTAGTGAAAAACAGTACTTAACTAGAAACTACAGGTGTATGGAAAATGAAAAGAACATGACCAACAACGGTCATGGAGATCAGGGAAACGGCCAACAGGGGGGAGACGACAAGACACTGACCAACCGGCAGGGTCATCCGATTCACAACAACCAGAACATGCGGACAGTTGGTAATCGTGGTCCGGCAACCCTGGAAAACTACAACTTTCTAGAGAAGATTACTCACTTTGATCGTGAGCGTATACCCGAGCGGGTAGTACATGCCCGGGGAGCGGGAGCTCACGGATATTTTGAATCCTATGGTACCGTAGGCGACGAACCAGTCTCTAAATATACACGCGCTAGGCTCTTCCAGCAGAAAGGAAAGCGTACTCCTGTATTTGTTCGCTTTTCATCGGTAATTCACGGAGGACATTCCCCCGAAACGTTGCGCGATCCCCGCGGTTTTGCGGTGAAGTTTTATACCGAAGATGGTAACTGGGACCTCGTAGGTAATAACCTGAAAGTGTTCTTTATACGTGACGCCATGAAGTTCCCCGATCTGGTTCACGCCTTCAAACCGGATCCGGTTACGAATATCCAGAACGGTGAGCGGATCTTTGACTTTATCAGCAATACACCGGAGGCTATGCACATGATCACCTTCCTGTTTTCTCCATGGGGTATTCCGGCGAACTACCGGCAGATGCAGGGATCAGGGGTGAATACATATAAATGGGTCAATGACAATGGGGAGGCGGTACTGGTGAAGTACCACTGGGAGCCTAAGCAGGGAATCAAAAACCTGACGCAGGAAGAAGCCCAGATGATCCAGGCTAAAAACTTTAACCACGCTACGCAGGACCTGTACGAGGCCATCGAACGCGGAGACTATCCGGAGTGGGAGCTTCTGATTCAGGTTATGAGCGACGACGATCATCCCGAACTGGACTTCGATCCGCTGGATGATACCAAACTGTGGCCGGAGGATCAGTTCCCCTGGTTGCCGGTGGGCCGCATGGTACTGGACCGCAATCCGGTAGACTACCACGCCGAAGTGGAGCAGGTAGCATTTGGTACGGGAGTACTGGTAGATGGTCTGGAATTTTCGGATGATAAGATGCTGCAGGGGCGTACCCTCTCCTACTCGGATACGCAGCGGTACCGCGTAGGCGCTAACTACCTGCACCTACCTATCAACTCCCCTAAGAAGCGCGTAGCTACCAACCAGCGGGGTGGCCAGATGGCGTACCACATAGATGTACCGGAGGGAGGAAACCCACACGTCAACTACGAGCCTTCAACTTTAAATGGACTTAAAGAGGCTCCAGCCAGTGGTAAAGAGTACTCACCACAGATCGAGGGTAAACTGGTAAAACAGTCTATAGAACGTACCAATAACTTCAAACAAGCTGGTGAACGCTACCGCTTGTATGAAGACTGGGAGCGCGAAGAATTGATCAAGAACCTGGTTAATACCCTCGGTCCTGCTCAGAAGCACATCCAGGACAAGATGCTTGAGCTATTCACCCAGTGTGATGAAGACTATGGTCACCGGGTAGGCGAAGGCCTCAAAAACTTCAAGATGGATGACTCGGGTGGACCCATTGGTACCAATAAATCATCTGAAGGTGTAAGGGATGCGGAAGAAAAATCGCACCAGTCTAAGCCTTACTAAACTGTACACATAGTACTTATAAAAAGCGGGCAGTTCCTGACTTAACATCAGGAACTGCCCGCTTTCTGTATAGAGATATTTGTAGTTTTACCTTTCTAAGATAGACCCAGCGCCTTCAATCAATTATGGTACAAATGGATAGACGAAAATAATTTTAAAATATTTAGGGCAGGGGGATTAAAAATATAGCAGCATCTGCTTTATTTTTGCAGAAATATAAGGGGTAGTAGACTGAAACTCTACTACGACCTGACACCTCAAAAACTTTAAAACCCTGCTCAGTGTATGTCGGATCTTTTGCAATCGAAAGAGCTATTCTTATTACTCGTTCTGTCCTCTAAGTTTGTTTGGCTGTATTATTCAAGTAAGTACACCATTGATTTTTTCGTTGAATACTCTACCAACCGAATGGCAGGTACCCAGGTTGTTTCACGGACTCCCCTGCTGCTGGCTTTCCTATGGATTTGCTTTATTTTTATCTGCTAATAAATAAGGGGAGGATGACTAATCTTAGATTAATCATCCTCCCCTTATAGGTACTTTATCATACTGATTACATGTTTCCCACCGCCTGGTGAATCTGCTTGACGACCTTAGGGTGGTACACATCACATGGGAAACCAAACAGACAGTTGTCCTTAATGATCTGAACCACGCTTTCAGGCACCAGATTTTCCCAGCCGGGCTCGTTCCGCTTAATGCGCTCAAGTACCTGATCCGTAGTCCATTGCATATGCTCCCGGTTGTAATTATGTATGTCCTCAATCTTGTTATTCAGCAACAGGTACTGATACAACGGACGCAGATGATCCGGCAGCGTAAAGTTTTCACAGTCATAGATCGTACCATCAGGATGTAACGTAGGGTAGATGAACAGCTTCACCTTACGGCTAAACAGGGTAGCAAACGATTCCAGAATCCCCCCGGAGAGTGACTTGTAGTGTGACTCTTCGAATATATCCTGCAGGCTTGGTATACCTAGCAGTAGCCCGGCCTTGAGCCTTGATAACTTGGACAAGTATGAAACCAAGCGGTAGTACTCATGGAAGTTGGAGATCATCACCATATGCCCCAGCGAACACAGTATATCTACCCGGTCCAGAAAGTCCTTTTCATCAATCTCCCTATCATCGGCTTTGAGGTTACGCAGCGTCAGCTCTGACACCTGTATCACCCGATCGGAATCAACATCCGGTTCAGCCTTAAACTGGGCGCTTCCATTTTCAATCATGTCAATATGCACATTGGTGATTGGTCGCAGACGTCCCCTCAATAACAGGATATGTTTTTTATAGAAAGCCTCCGAAGGCTGCAGTACTCCCCCATCCGGCCCAAAAAGAGCAGCATCCGTAAAGCCGTTCTTGACCAGGTGTAGACTCATCAGTCGATTATCTACCTCTATAAAGTCAGGGCCACTAAACCGGATCATATCAATCTCGATCCGCTCCGGGCTCAGATCATCCATGAGTGAGCGGAGGAGTGTTTCGGGGGATTTATAGTAGTAGTAGCAGCCGTACATCAGGTTAACCCCAATGATACCCAGGGCCTGCTGCTGGAGTACATTTTCATTGTCCAACATCCGGACGTGGATCACGACATCATTGTAAGGTCCCTGCGGACGGAGTTGAAAGCGGAGTCCAATCCAGCCGTGAGATTCGTTGGTTTTCTGATAGTTGAGGGCTACGACGGTATTGGCAAAGGCAAAGAAAAGACTATCAGAGCCCCGCTTTTCGGCCAGGCGCTTCTCCACCAGGCTATACTCTTTATGAAGCATTTTAAGCAGCCTCGACTCACATACATAGCGACCACTTTCTTCGTTGCCGTAGATAGCATCACTAAATGTCATGTCGTAGGCGGACATGGTTTTGGCTACGGTACCCGAGGCACCGCCTGCTTTGAAAAATATGGCAGCTGTTTCCTGACCCGCACCTATCTCAGCAAATGAACCGTAAATACGGCGGTCCAGATTGATCTTTAAAGCTTTTTGTTTTGTGCCAAGTGTCTTATCGTACATGGGATAGAGGATGAAGCGTTTTAAAATACTAGTTTAGGTAGGTATACGAAAATAAGTATATTCATATTCTGTAACGAAGAATCAGGTAGAAAAAGTCGCTTCTATTCGTTAAATTCAATTAATTAAAGATTTGCGTCAAATTAACACAAAGAACAAAGCTTATAAAGTAGTTTGCTAAGTAGAAATATGGAGAACAAACTTTTTCTTTTTGTGTACGGTACCCTGATGCGCGGCTTCGAAAACCCATTCGCCAACCTACTCCGTCAGCATGCTACCTGGATGGGCGAAGGTACTATGACCGGCTTGTTGTACCGGATCAGCTGGTACCCGGGAGCAGTATTTGTAGATGACCCCAAGTACCGGGTATTCGGAGAAGTATATGAGATTATAAATCCGGACGTACTCCTCCAGGAACTTGATGCCTATGAAGATGTAAGTCCAATCGAATCGGAGAGCCAATACCTGCGTAGGAAAGTTCCTGTTCAGCTGACGACAGGGGAAACGCTGGAATGCTGGACGTACCTATTTAATAAATCAGTAACCGGACTAGAGCAGATAATCGGAGGGAATTTCAGAAGCTAAACCTACCTGCGGGCCGCCTGTACATATTCACCAATGATCCGCAGACCATCCAGCGTTAGACGACGGTCTATATCTACAAATTCGTCGCGTAGGGTATCAATGATTGAGGAAAGCCCTCCCGTAGCTACGGCAATACAGTCACCATCCAGCTCCTTCCTGATTCGCTGAATCATCGACTTTACCAACCCTTCATACCCTAACAGGATACCCGCTTGTATGGCATGGGTTGTATTTTTACCAATAGCCGAAGCCGGTAATACGAGGGGTACTTCGGGTAGCTGGGCTGTATTGGCGAATAGAGCCTTCACAGCGGTTTTCAATCCAGGTACGATGGCAACACCTAGAATTTCTCCTTCACCGGATACTGTCGTAAAGGTAAGGGCGGTACCAAAATCTACAATTATGCAGTTGCGCCGGTAACGGGAGAAGGCAGCTACCGCATTAGCGATGAGGTCAGCACCAATTTCGTAAGGGTGATCAATGCTGATGTTAAGATCCGGAAATACATCGGGCCCCACCAGTACAGGTTCTTGTCCCAGTAGCCCCTTTAACATAGTTTGAAGAGTGGGAGTCAGAGGAGGAACTACGCTACTTAAAACTACCGTCTGAATATGGTCTGTATCTACACCGGCCTCGAGCAAGTGCAGCCTGAGGGTAGATTCATAGTAGGAAGCGGGCTCCTGTGCCAATGATCTGGTTCGCCATATGTACTTCCACTCGTTGGCACTATACAATCCAAATACAGTATCGGTGTTACCCGCATCGACGGCTAAAAGCATTTCTCAAGTAGTTAAACCAGCAGCAAATAAAAGGCTTTATAGTAATATATCAGTCTTTTCAAGCCTTTTTGCGCTAGTCCCTACTCGTAACTTCCTCCAACGCAACAGAATTCAAAATCTAATAAGTTGCTTTTTAAAAGCAAAGAGAGCCTCACAGTCATAAGGACCGGAGGCTCTCATTTGATAGCAGGACAGGTACTACCGGTTTTTCCAGAGCAACACGCCACTCATGATCAGGGTCGTTACCAGAAATAGTATCAACCCTACCATACCTGCACTATGTAATATAAGTTTATGATTAAAGGTACCTGATGATACCAGCAGGATACCACCCGATGCGAAGCAGGGGACAGACATCCAGCGCGGCAGTATTCGATACATTCTGATACTAGCGGCCGTACTGATAAGAAACACTCCCAGTGGAGTAGCAAACAAATGAGTAATGACATGGGCTATCTCATCCATACCCCGTATCAGTTCCGGGTTAGCATTACGTCCGGCCATTAACGCCACAGCCGCCTCACAAGCCTGACCAACGACAAAAATGGTTACGGCCATGGCCGCAGAGGCAATCATCACTCCCGGTAACCATCCATTGCTTTTGTCAGCCTTGCGCACCTGGTTGGACAGGCTCACCACGAAAACCATAAACAACAGAAAGGCAAGTACCCCTATATAGATACCTTCTACGATACGTACCTCATTAGTGCGGTAAAAGTCGGCAAGGATCTGGTTGTCGAATTCAGCAGGGGGGCCGGGTACAACCATTCCCCGGTACTGGAAGAGCAGGAAGAAGAGCGCTCCACTAAGGTATCCCAGGCTATCTAGAACCTTGCAAGGTGTGGTCAGAGATGAGGAGGCTTCTGCTTTGGTAACAGGATAGTCCGATACTGTCTCAAATGTGTTCATGGCTGTTAGATGATAAAAGTTAAATAATGAATTGTTAGAAGATTAGTAAGGGAAGTCGTTGAGTTGGCCGCTGCTATATGCGGTAGAAAGTGCCAGGTATCTCTCCCTTTTGCTCTTTACACTCTTCGGTGAATTGTGTGATTACCAGGTGCCCCTCATCCATTTTAAAGTAGTAGTCCCCCGAGGCTTTTAATGGTCCTGAACTGTAGCCACATAGCAAGGCTAGCAAAGTGCCTGATTGCTTTGATAATACCAGGCGGTTTCCATCGGTGGAGTACCGGCCAAACATGTGGATGCCGTAGCCAATGGAAAGGGAAAAAGTACTGTTGTCGTACAACTCCCAAACAAATCCCGGGTACTTACTCCATCTGCCGGTAAGACCGCCTCTTTCGGGGGCGGATGACTGGATGGATACGTACATGACTGCACACGCAATCATGAGATTATTACATAGATTTTTCATAGCTACTAGTATTTACTTTTGGGCTAATTGACAATGCAAAACTACAACGGCCACCCCTCCTGTGTCTACCACGCCGGTAACAAATTATACCACTGAGGTAACCACCAAAGAAATAAAAAGGTCTGATTACCAATTTGTTATAAAGATGTAACATAGCAGTAGATCCACTACATACCCAAGTACAAGAAGAGCAGCACCTCTTCCAGAGGTGCTGCTCTCAATGCTTACAAATAGTTGGATAGAAATCTATATAGTCTCGGCAGGTCTGTTGCTGTACTCATTCGGTAGAAGTCCGAACTGCTCCCGGAAACACTTGGAAAAATAGGACAAGTTATTGAAACCCACCTGATAGGCTACTTCGGCAATATTACCAGCGCGGGCATCCAGTAGCTGAGCTGCCTGTTTCAGACGGATCATCCGTATAAATTCAGATGGCGATTTGTCCGTTAGCGCCTTTAATTTGCGGTGGAGGTGCACCCGGCTCATGCCTACCTCCCGGCTCAGTTCATCTACGCTAAAATCAGAGTCACCCATACGGTCCTCTACAATTTGCATCACCTGCTTCAGAAACTTTTCTTCAACTGACTGTACCACTTTTTTTGTAGGTTCCAGCCGTATCTCCCGCCCAAAGTATTCCCGGAGTTTCTGTCTGCTTTTAATCAGATTTTGAACCCGTACGTGTAGTTCGCGCGCGTCAAAGGGTTTGGTTAAGTAGTCATCAGCTCCGGTCTCCAGGCCCTTCACCTTTTCTTCAACTGAGGCCAGCGCCGTCAGTAGTATCACCGGTATATGGCTGGTAGTAACTTGTGATTTCAGTTGTGTACACAACTCGTTCCCATCCATCACAGGCATCATCCGGTCACTGATGATGAGGTCAGGAATGGTCTCTTTAGCCAGCGCCAATCCTTCGGCTCCATTCGTACTTTCGAGTACCTGGTAGAGAGGCGCCAACTGATTCCTGATATAGTCCCGAAGGTCATGGTTGTCTTCCACAACGAGTACTATAGGTTTGTCCTCCTGGCGCGCGGATCCTGATTGAGCTAAAATAAAGTCAGAGCCTATCTCTATTGGATATACTTCGACTGGGAGCACAAGTTCCTTAAATGCCTCTGATGTATCCACGGTACCAACTAGCGGAGTAGACAAAGCGGGAATGAGCGGCAGGCGTACCTGAAAACAAGCCCCCTTACCGGGTTCACTCGCTACTGTTATTTGCCCCTGGTGAAGCTCTACCAGTTCTTTGACTAGTGCAAGTCCTATACCCGTTCCCTGCGCATCTGTGTAATGCTGTTCACCCTGAAAAAAACGATCAAATACATGACTTAGCTGGTCAGGCAGTATACCATGGCCGCTATCCTGCACCGTTAAGAGTACTTCTTTTGAATTGGATAATATGTAAGATGGGACTACCTCCGCTTTCAACAATACACTACCATCAGCCGGAGTAAACTTGAAGGCGTTAGAAAGCAGGTTGTATAAGATCTTTTCCAGTTTATCTTCATCAAACTGACAAAGCAAAGGGTCATCTGGAAGCTGCAACTCAAAATTGACCCGCTGGTACTCCGCCAGTGACGTGAATGAAGCATGTACCACGCGTAGTACCTGTCGCAGGTCTCCATCCTGCCTTTTAAGGACCATTTTACCGGATTCCAGCTTGGACAGATCGAGTAGCTGGTTGATCAGTTGCAACAGCCTTTGGGCATTGCGGGACATTACTTTCAGTTCGTGCACACCCACAGTGACCTGCTCCTGCGCAGGAGCCTTTTGGGTATTGGTAAGCTTGTCGAGCAAATTGTTCAGGATAAGCGTCAGAGGAGTCCTGAACTCATGGGAGATATTAGCATAGAAACGGGTTTTGACCTGATCCAGCTCTTGGAGCTTTTCAGCCTGCGTGGCCAGCTCCCGGGTTTGCTTACTCAGCAGTATATTCTTATCGGCAACTTCTCGGGTACGCAGTTGTACCACGCGCTCAAGTTCGGTTTTTTCGGCTTCGATCCTGGATGAGCGCCAGCGGATCAACCACCAGAAAAGAGCTATACTCCCCAATATGTACAACAGGTACATAAATGCGGTACGGTACCAAGGTGGCAGTACGGTAAAGGTATAGGTAGCGTCTTGCCCTACTACACCCTGCGCGTTTCGGGCCCGGACGCGAAAGGTATAGGTACCTTCGGGAATTCGGGTATATTCCTTAAATGGGTCAGGGCTCCAGGCTGACCATCCCTGATCATACCCATCCAATCGGTACTGGAATCTGTTCTCACCCGCTCCATCAAAACTGGGGGCCGCATATTCAAAACGAAGCGTGTTGTATTCGTAGGGTAACCGTACCTCAGCAGTAGTAGGATAAAGCACAGAGTCCGAAGGCAGTAGCACCTTTTCAAGCAATGTTGGGAAAGAGGTAGTATTCTCCCTAACTTCTGAAAATGAATAGCGTACCAATCCATCCACACCTGCAAACCATACCGCTTCATTCCCCTGCTGGTGTACAAAGTGCTTTAAAGGTTCGGTGATACCGCTGAAATCTGAGTGTCGTACGGTGTATCCTCCTCCAGGATTTTTAAGGACCTGGCAAAGTTGCCATCCCCGATCTCCCGGTTTCTTTACCCACAACCACAGATTTGCGTCGGTACTATGTTCGAAAGCAGGATGTACTAAACAGGAAGAAAGCCCGTACTGACTTCCGAAATTTTCCAGCCGTTCAAACTTGTCCTGGTCTTTGTTAAATCTGTACAGCTTGAAATCTGATTCACCCACCTGAGCCAGTACATCCTGATTAAGCGAATAAAGTTTAAGCTTTCCTGCAGGAAGCCCTTTGCTTGCACCATAACGATGAATGACTACCTCTTTCTGCCAATCATTTGAAAGAAACCCTTTTCTTGCTTTTGGAAACACAACCCTTACCACTCCTGATTTAGTCACCAGCCACAGGTTGCCGTTTGATGACTCAACAATCTGTGTTATTACCTCCTGTATCCCCCCTATGTTACCAATGTTAATCCAGGTTGAACCTTCACTCCGGTAAGCGAATAATCCTCTTGACGCTTTAAAGACAATAGTAGAATCAAGACTCCACGGTTGCAGATCGCGGCTATAATTCTCCCACACCTGCCCGGATGTAGGTAACGACACTACCTGCCCGTTTTGTAGTTCATGCAACCCCTGATCACTTGACATAAGCAATGCAGTACCCACTGATTGTAAGCTCCAAACACTGCCGTCAAAACCGCCTACTCTCTTAAAAGTAGCGGATGGGTCCATCACTGATTTTCCCTGCAACACAAATACACCATCCGTAGTACCGGCATATGCCTGCCCCTGGTGGGTAGCCATGGTGTAGGTTTCGCGCCTGATGCCATTTTGTTCATTGAATAGAGAGAAGGCTGATCCTAGTCTGATCCGGCTAAGGCCTTTCTCCATACTAACCCACAGCCCATCCTGTTGGTCCTTTGCCAGAAAGAAAACTGTGTTGGTAGGTAAGCCACTTTCTTTGTTGACAATGCTTTTGATCGCTTCCTTCTGATCTATAATAACTATTCCCCCTTTCGTTGTAGCCAGGGCGACATCACCATTAGAAAGAAGTACACCATGAAATAGGCCTTTGTCAATAAGGTACTCTTGTAATGTGGGATTAACCGGCCATACCTTCTGACCATCACAATGAAAAAGTCCGTGAGAAGCGGTACCTATCAGCCAGTTGCCAGTGCTCAGTGGGAGCATGAAGTTGATCCTGTCATTCGCAAGAACAGTGTTTTGGATGTACGGCTTTAACTTCCCATTATTAATTACAAACAACCCTTTGGTATACACCTGAACGACAAGCTTATGATCCAGCCACTGTACACCTCCAAAAACGGTTTCGGCCTGCCATACTTTGAATTTTCCCCCGTGCAAGCGCATCAGGTACTTGTTCGTTTTGTAGTATACGCCTTCGGGTGTCACTATGGTGTGCCATACTTCCCCTAGGGACCCTATCTCTTTAGGTAGATGGGGGAGTAAGGAGACGAAGCGGGTTTTGCCGGTGGCATCTGGTGCCAGGAACCCAAGATCATCCGTAGCTCCTACGTATATACGCCCGGCTTCGCCTTTCGCAAGCGACCACACCAGGCTCTGATTAGGTGTTTCTATAAGTTGCCAGGTATTGCCGTTGTACCTAAGTACCCCACCGTGGCTACCGATCAGCATTGCTCCCTGTCTATCCTGCAGAATACTGGTATGCTCAAAGTTCTGAACCAGGTGAATGTAGTCCCGCGGGCTGAGGTTCTGAATGAAAGGTAGTCCTCGGTACTGATCCGATATAACTGTCTGAGCAGATACCAGTGCGAGACCGACAAAGCAAAAGAGCAGTAGGAGCAAGAAAGATCGGAAGTAGACCGGAACCTTAAAACAACACATAGGAAGGGAAACTGGTATTGGCTACCATCTTACAAAAAGTAGTAAAGTATATAGTTCAAAAGATTACGCTAGTGCTTCTATACCTGATGGAAACTATTTACAGAAAAGGCTTCATTCTGCCTGATGACTATTCATGTTCAGAAATTGAGCTCTTTCACTATACAGCAATGCTATTTATAAGTTTTCCTGACTGGGTAGAACCACTGTAAAGGTAGCTCCCTCGCCGATCGAACTTTTTACAGTGATTCCGCCGCCATGTAGTTCAGAAACCTTTTTACAAATGGCCAGTCCCAATCCACTACCGACAAACTGGCTTCTGCCGTGCAGACGGACGAATAGCTCAAAAACCCGGTCGCGATAGGTATCGTCAAAGCCAATACCATTGTCAATGACTCTTATAGCAACCCACTTTTTATCAATCGCTTTTACAGTAGCCCCTATTTCCTCCTCGGTCGCAGGTCCGGCTTCAACTTTTATTACAGGAAAAGTATCTTCTATGTTGAATTTCAAGGCATTACTTAGCAGATTCTGGAACAACTGTCGGAGTTGTACGGCGTTTCCCCTAACCACGGGTAGCTTTCTTATCTGTACCAGTGCGCCCTTCTGCTCTATGACTCCTTCCAGATCCTGCATTACATTATGGAGTACCTGATCTAGTACTACCGTTTTGTGGGCTTCTTTTTGGGTAGAATAGCGGGAGTAGGAAAGTAACCCTTCAATGAGATCCTGCATGCGGTTACCGGCGGAGCGCATTCGGTTGATGATATCCACCCCATGCTTTGGCAGCAATGGCCCATACTGTCGGACCAGTATTTCGCCGAATGACTGTATCTTCCGGGCCGGTTCCTGCAAATCATGGGAGGCAACGTAGGCAAACTGTTCCAGGTATAGGTTAGAGTGTCTTAGCTCTTCCAGCAGATTCTCCTGACGCTGACGTAGTAAGACCCGATCTGTAATATTAACAAAAGACAAGATTACCCGATGGTCATTGACCTGGGTAAGCGACACATCGTACCAGAATTGTTTTCCATCTACTCCCGGAAAGGCTAATTCAGTACGGTAGGAGCCATCCGTCTGGATGGCATTGTTATAGATATCAAAGAACCCAATTTCGGACATTTCCGGAAAAAGAGAGAATAAAGAACTCCCCGCTAACTTCTCACTGGATAGCCCGATAATGCGGGTAGCACCGGCATTGGCTAATACTATTCTAAAGTCCTCAACCTGTCCATTTGCATCATGTACAGGTTCCATAGCAAATATCCCGTTAATAGAGCCATTAAGTACTCCTTCTACGAGTTCGGTCTGACTTTGGGCATCAAGCAGTGAACTATGTATGGCCGTTACATCTACGTAGTTGATCACGATGCCATTCTCCAGGCGGTGAGCGGACACCTTAAACCATTTTTCAATAGTTGGATAGTAGCGCTGGTCAAAAATAACAGGGGTACCCGTTTCGGCTACTTTTACAAAATCAGAAAATAAATCCAGCTTTCCACCGCTCAGTGTCATAAGGGTCATGCCCACTACATCACATCCGAATAGTTGAAACAGATATTTCTGGGCTACCCGATTCGCCTTTGTAATCATGAAGTCAACGATAGTACCAGTCTGATCACGAATAGAATTAGCCACCAGGATAGCATTTTCTGAACTATCCAGAATATTCTCCAGGAGGTTGTTGTTTGACTGTATGCGGAGAGTAGCTCTTTTACGCTCGGTAATATCTTTGAAAATGGATAGGGCTCCATCGTTTAGACGAGTCACTGATAAGTCGAGCCAGAGTCGAAGGTCTCCTTTGCGGAACGGCTGTTCCATCCGAAACGGCTCTCCCGTTTTCAGTACCTGCGAATACATGGGGATAAAATGAACAGACTCCGGCGACAGTTGCGTAAGGGTATAGTTGTTGAAATCGTCCGCCGAAAACAAGCCCGCGTTTATCACAGCCTGGCTATACTGTACTGCTTTAAAATCAACAACTTCACCGTAGCTATCCCGGATTGGTTCCCAAAGCATGATGAAGTCATGACTGCTGTTCATGATCTGCTGAAGCAGTTGGGCTTGCTGCTGGGCCTGCCTGATTGCTATCTGCTTTTCAGTGATGCTATAGTAGCTCATGATAATACCATCACCGGACTTTGACACTGCTACATGAAAGCTTTGGTCATATAAGGGATAGTATTGCTCTGCAGAATACGGCACTCCGGTCTCCACTACATCAACGTACTTAGAAAAGTGTCCGGTGGTTTTGGTATTAGGGTACCAGTCAGTCATTAGCCAACCCACCTGCGGTATTACCCCAAGTGCGCGGTTGTTTTTTGAAGCTTCGTTCTGATAGCTAATCCGAAAATTTTCAATCTTCCCTACATCATTCCTAACCGCATCGAACATGATAATGCAGGTCAGGTTTGTCTCCTGAAAATGCTGTCCTATCGTCTGGTTTATTCTGGCTTCCCTGATCTCGGGCGCTTCACAGGTATCCAGACGCACCAATAGTGCCTCTCCGTAGGGATCTACGTCGTAAGAGAACCAGTTTGAATGGCTATCAGGAAAGGATTGTTCCATAACACCCGATTTGCGGGATTTGGAGTGATGCGCATCCGCCAGTGTCTGTTTGAGGCTGGTAGCAGATACCACCTGCCCGACCGGCACAGGGGTCATTATGTGAGTAGGCCAGGTAAGTAGGGACCGAGCCTGCTGATTGACAGCACATATTTCAAATTCGGCGTCGTCGCCACTTTTCTTGCGGGTACAAATCAACAAACCATCTGAAGAGCCTTCAATGAGTTGATTATAAAAATCCTGCATATTGTTAGAAGCAACTAACATGGTCACCTTATATATAATAGTCCCCTGCTGAACCGCAAGAGACTCGGGTCAGATTATGATTTTCACTTGTAATGCTATTGAGAGGAGAGTTATTACACACCTGCGTTTGCCTCACAGCCCGTCATACCTGTGTAATATTCATGGCAAAATAAATAATTACTCGTCTATTTTGCCATGAATATACATATTTAATCTCCGAAAGTTACTTTTTTGTACAACAGTGAGGCTGACCGTATTGGCCTTATTAACAGCGGCTAGTAGAATTTGAGCTATACTATTGGTGTCTGCTGTGTTGCTATTAAAGCTTACGATAGGTAACAAAAGCAATTTTACGACCATCCGGTGACCAGCTAGGTACATTAATGGTACCTTGTCCCCCATAAAACACATCTGTTAGATCCTTGATTTCGCGGGTTTCCAGATTCATCAGCCGCAGCTTGACATCTTTCCCAAACGGGTGCTGCCCTTTCTGGTCTTCCAGGTAGCTGATATACGCCAGCCACTTTCCATCGGGTGACGGATGCCCAAACCAGTTGTCGAACGCATCGTTGGTAAGTTGCTCCTGCTGACTGCCATCCGGACGCATCCGGTACAGGTGCATACGGCCGCTCCGGTTTGAGTTGAAGTAGATCCACATTCCGTCGTACGAATACTCAGGGCCATCATCCAGTCCCTGCGCATCCGTGAGGCGTTTTTCTTCTCCGCCCTCTGAACTAATGCTGTATACATCCCAGGCTCCGTCGCGCTCGGCGCAGTAGACCAGCGTTTTGCCATCGGGTGATACACCGTGCCAGTAGGAGGGCGCTTTTTCGGTGATAAGTTTGGGAGTACCCCCTTCGGCGGGAAGCGTATAGATACGTGACTTGGCACCTTTGGTCACCTGCGGATCATTGTGACTTACAATCAGCGTTTTTCCATCAAAGGTGAGTCCGTGGTCGTTGTTAAGCCGGTCGGCAATACCGGTTGGTATTACTCCCTGCTTCTTCCCATTTGTAGACACTTTTTCAAGCTTACCATCGGCATTGATTATGAAGAACTTGCCATCCCGCGACCAGTTGGGTGCTTCAAAGTGCCGGGGCTCCTTGAGGATTACCATTCGTTTTCCGGTTTTAACATCCAGCGTTTCTAGGGTACTTTCCAAATTCGTTGGTGTCTGAGCAAAGGTCAAACTTAGTGTTGCAGCAAATAGACCGGTTAGTATAGTAGTTTTCATAGGTAGGATGTAATTTTATCTACAAAAGATAGAATACCTACCTGATTTACTATGCTGACTGCTACAAAGCTAAATCTTCTCTTTATGCTTACTCCTGATGTATTGGTACTGAGTCATTTGACTTACACCTGTTATTAATCAAAAAACCCGGACTGACAGGAGTTGTCAATCCGGGTCAGTATCAGTAGCTGTTTCAATATATTAGCTTGTCCTGCTAGTAGGTATCCATAGCGACTTTATATGTTGGATCTTCAATGATATTGACATCGACAACCTTCTCGGCATTTTTCAGTAGTCTCAGACAATCAGGGCTCAGATATTTCAGATGAAGTACCTTACCGGCCTTTTGGTACCGCTCCGTTATCCGGTTCAGGGCTTCAATACCTGACATGTCAGCCACACGGCTTTCTCTGAAATCAATAATTACCTCATCCGGATCCCCTTGAACATCAAACTTTTCATTAAAAGCAGTAACCGACCCAAAGAAGAGCGGTCCCATGATCTGGTAGTGCTTTACACCTTTTTCATCCACAAACTTACGGGCTCGTATACGTTTGGCATTCTCCCAGGCAAATACCAGAGCCGATATAATCACTCCGGCCAGGACAGCCAGAGCCAGGTTGTGCAGCAATACGGTAATTGCCGCAACGGAAATACCTACAAGAACATCGGCGATCGGCATCTTCCCGATCATATTAAAACTTGCCCACTCAAACGTGCCGATGGATACCATGATCATGACCCCCGTCAGCGCCGCCATGGGTAGCTGCTCTATCAGACCGGCCCCAAACATGATGAACACCAGTAGCATCACCGCAGCTACTATACCGGATAAACGGGCTCTTGAACCTGACGAAACATTGATCAGACTCTGACCAATCATAGCGCACCCACCCATTCCAGAAAACAATCCCGTTACCAGATTGGCCGTTCCCTGGGCTACGCATTCTTTATTACCACGTCCCCGGGTCTCGGTGATTTCATCCAGCAAATTCAACGTGAGCAGGCTTTCGATCAGACCTACCCCGGCCACTATGAGGGCATAAGGGAAAATGATCTCTAGCGTTTCAAGCGAGAAAGGAACAGCTGGAATATGAAAGGGCGGAAAGCCTCCTTGTATGGAAGCTATATCTCCTACGGTACGCGTGTCAATACCAAGCCCGATCACCATGGAGGAAACCACCAGAATAGCAACCAGCGATGACGGTACAACTTTGGTCAACCTGGGTAGTCCCCAGATGATCAGCATAGTCAGTAGTACCAGCCCAAGCATAATATACATAGGCATACCCGTCATCCATTGCAGAGCACCGGTACTGTCAGGAGCTTTGAACTGGTCCAGTTGTGAGAGGAAGATGATAATGGCCAGCCCGTTTACAAAGCCAAACATGACCGGGTGTGGTACCAGCCGGATAAATTTACCTAATCGTAATACACCGGCCAGTATCTGAATAATACCGGCCAGTACTACCGCGGCAAATATGTATTCAACCCCATGGGATTGGGCCAGAGATACGATGACAACCGCTACGGCTCCGGTAGCTCCGGATATCATACCCGGACGCCCACCAAAGACGGAGGTAATCAGACCTATGGTAAAAGCTGCGTATAGCCCTGTCAGTGGAGAAAGCCCGGCAATCAGTGCAAATGCGATCGCTTCGGGAATCATAGCCAGTGCGACGGTAAGTCCAGCCAGTATTTCTGTCTTATAATCTACCTTTTGAGATAGGTCAAATAATCTGAGGTACTGGTACATAATGTGAAGATAAATAAATGTAAATGCGCAAATACAGCCTGGCCTGATACGCCCGACAGTACAGCAGAGTTATGATAAGATAATAGTGATAGGTTCCTTAGTGATTTAAGGAAAATAGGATCCGGTAAGAATCGGAGAGATCAGAAGGTGCTCAAGGGGGAGTAAGTAATGTATAACCAGATGTTATTTTCATACCTGCAAAATAGTACTTTTTTAAGCAAAGTACAATAAATCAGCAGCAGCAGAAGCAAAAGGGGTAAATGTCGCTGGATAATTTCAATAAATACACACTAAAATACAAAACAATTAAGACGCATTTTCTATTGTATTATTTCGTGATTACTTACCAGTCATTTTCGATTAATCAGAATCAGATACCGTATCAAACCTGTTGATATATTTTCAACATGTATACCAACAAAAAGTGGATCTGACTAGTCATAGGGTTAATACAACTTACAGTATTCATGATTTAGAAACCTATTAAACAGCAACGTGTAAATACTAAAGTATTAGATTGCTCTCGCTGTATCCGAAAGTTAACTTAAAAGCCAAGTAAGAATTACCTAGAACTTACCATTAATTTTATGCAAAAACGATCTGCAAAAGAGTATCTATTGCTTTTTTCAAAAGGAGCGGGCATGGGCGCCGCCGATGTAGTGCCAGGTGTATCAGGAGGTACTATTGCCTTCATCACGGGCATTTATGAGGAACTACTTGGGTCAATCAGATCCGTAAACGGCGAGGCCATCAAATTACTGCTTAGTTTTAAGTTGGCCGACTTCTGGCGTCACATCAACGGTACCTTTCTGGTCGTACTACTATCCGGAATTGGCTTTTCGGTACTTACCCTTTCCCGGGTTATCCTATTCTTACTGGACAACTATCCCGAGCTACTCTGGTCATTCTTTTTTGGTCTCATTGTTGCCTCAGCAGTAGTAGTCGGCAAAAAAATTTCCAGCTGGTCGGTCGGTGTGATCCTGTTGGGATTGGCTGGAGCTGCTATTGCTTACTTTTTTACGGTAGCTACCCCTACCCAAACTCCCGAAGCCTACTGGTTTATCTTTCTATCCGGTGCCATCGCCATTTGTGCCATGATTCTTCCCGGTATTTCGGGTAGCTTTCTGCTGGTACTACTGGCCAAATATGAATTTATTCTGAATTCAGTAAAAGAGCTTAAAATAGATATTGTAGCCGTATTCGCCGCAGGCTGTCTGGTAGGAATCCTGTCGTTCTCGCATGTACTGAACTGGGCCCTCAAGAACTATCATAACGCTACCGTTGCGCTGCTTACTGGCTTTATGGTAGGGTCGCTGAATAAAGTATGGCCCTGGAAAGAGACCCTTGAAACGTACACGGACCGCCACGGTGTAGTAAAGCCACTGGTACAGCAGAATGTAATGCCGGGTATCTATGAGACGATTACGGGACAGGATTCATACCTGGCCTTAGCCGTAGTACTGGCGGTAGTTGGTTTTATGCTTGTGTATTTGATTGACCGATTCACTGATAACGATACCAAGATTATAAAGTCAGAGAACTCTAACACAGCCGTAGTGGTAGAAAAGCTATAATACAATTATTAAAAAAAATAGCTCGCTTCAGCCTAAGTTGAAGCGAGCTATTTTTTTGTATAGAAGCTAATTTACAATCCGAGCTGAGCTACCTGAATTGAGTTTTTGTTATTAGCATTACGAACTTCGTAGGCTACTACCAGCTTTCCGTTATTTACCAATCCAGTAGCATTTGTACCATTCAAGGACTTAGCTACAAACTGGGTCTTGATGGGCTCACCTGTTTTGATGATACGATATGCTATTACTGACGCAGGCGTTGGCTCTGCATCCTGATTCTGCTCCCACAACAGGACTGATGAATTAGGCGTAGGTACCAAGTAAGCATTTTTGGCAGTCGGATCATCCAGAACGAATAAGCGATTGCCTTTCTCGTCAGCTACCCGTATACCCGGTGCGTCGGTAGCACCCGAAAACCAGGCCACCAGTTTGCTGCCACCACCTGCGCTGGAAGTAGGACCCGAGTGAGGACAGCCGTTGATCTGCCAGTTATCTGCCGATAGTATGGTTGATTTAGAAAATGTCTTACCGTGGTCAGTTGAGGTCATGTGAGCGATGTCACGGATGTTGCCTTTGTTTTCGCGGTAGTACACGTGCAGTGCTCGTTTCTGATCTACCAGGAGGCTAATGTTGCAGCAATCACAGCTAAATGGATCCAGAATTTTTTCTTCTCCGAATGTACCTCCGGTAGTACTTACAAAACGCAGGTCGCGCTCATGAGGCTTACCGGGTATATCTTTGAGATAAGCTACACCTATTTCGCCATTGCCCAGTACAGTGGCGTCAAAGAAACCACGTATGATTTGGGGTGTCTTATCCTGATGCACCGGAGCAGGTACCGTCCAGGTACTTCCATCCTTAGAAGTACTATACACGATTTGCAGATCCGTTGGGCGACCACCACGGCCTTCGGCTTTGGGCTGGTGATCGGCATGCTGCTGGTGTCCGCCCGAGTGCGAAGCATGAGCGTCATGCGAAGAAGCTGATGCCTGAGCAGTCGGAACCATAGGTCCCGGCAATGCAAAAACGGCAACGGCTGAGCCATCAGGTCTGAACATTAGTTTCGGGCGCATCAGGCGCGAGTTACCCAGCCCCTGTGAAGCAAAGATTAACTTCTTGTCTCCGAAGGTCTTTCCCTGATCCTTAGATTCGGCCCAGTAGAAGTACACCGTACCGGCCTGGTCTTTCTCGGTCCACGACAGAGCCACGTTGTTTTTGGGTGTCTTAACCAGAGTAGGTACCGCGTAGGCACGCATGGTGTCACTAAACATGGATTCGGCAGTACCGGCCAGTGTTATCTGGCTGACAGCTACCAGCAGCGACAGATAGCAAAACAGTGTTTTCATTGTAGATTGTTGGGGTTTTAGTAGTGAACGTCAGATTTGTACTTTTCATCGCTAAGGAGTGGAGAAAAATTAAAAATTAAGCTTCTCCACTCCTCCACATTTATCTTTTTCAAAGATTAGAACTTATATGTCAGGCTTCCTGAGAAGTTGCGCGGCTGGATTCGGTCAATAAATGAGGTTCGGTAAGCATCGTATCCAACTTTATCCAGGATGTTGTTGGCAAACAGACGTACTCCCCACTGGCGATTGACCTGATAGCCAATCTGTGCGTTCACTAGGGTATACGCTTTGTTGTACCAGGGCTCCTTGCTGGTATCGAGTCCGTGTGTAGTATAGCCTACTTGTGTCCAGTCGTTGTAGGGGCGCTCGCCGAGGTAGTATACGCCAGCTCCCAGGTTGAGTCCCTTTGCTATACCTTTCACTACTGTGTAATTCAACCAACCGTTAAAGGTATGGCGGGGGGTGTTGTTAGGAGCCGAGCCTTCCACATTTACGTTAGTATGGCGGTATTGAGCATCAATGTGTGAGTATCCGATAATCGCTTCCAGATTTTCCAGAATACGACCGGTTAGCTCAACTTCTACTCCCTGGCGACGGTCATCTCCACTGGCCCGGTACACGTTGCGGCCGTTAACAGTAATGGCATTGTTGTTGATGTCGTATAGTTGCTCTATGATGTTCTTCTGCTCGATCCGGTACAGCGTCAGGTTGAAGCGCAGACGGTTGTCCAGCCAGTCCGATTTAACCCCCGTTTCCCACTGGGTTATGTAGCTGTTGCCAAAGGTATTGCCGGCTTCGTCAATCTGGCTAACGTTTTCGGGGCGGGTACTGTTGGTGTAGGAGGCAAATAGATTCAGGCCTTTCTTAGCCGTGATCATGATTCCAGCCAGCGGATTCCAGAACTGCGTCCGGGTAAAGGCCGGATTGAGGGGTGAGCTACTCTGATTGGTGCTGAAACGTAGCCCTCCGAATACCTTCATCCATTCAGCTACCGATATAACATCCTGCATCGTCATACCCATGTTGGTCGTCTTACTGATCGTCTCGCCCGTCTTGGTGAAATTAGCGGTACCAAAGGGAAGCGTGTTGGAGATAGTGGACGGATCAAACACATCAATCACTCCCGGAATACTGATGGTATTATAGGCGTACTCGGTCAGGTCCGTCACTTTATAATCAGCACCTACCATAAAGGTATGGCTAATGGCACCCGTCTGGATTTTTTCACCTACCAGATCAAACTGGATTACCATGTTTTTGTCGAGGCGAGGCTGGTTATGGCTAATAGAGCGGGTATACAGGTTTACCTTTACATCGTTGGTGTCAGGGCGGCTGGTCAGTGCAGTCAGTGAGGTACGAATAGCATCAGCATCATATACTGAGCGGTAAATAGCTCCTCTCACGTAGAGCTTATTATCCAGATCCAGATAGCGGCGGAAGCTGGCAGTGTAGGTGCTGTGACGTATGGTTGAGATATCTGATTTAAAACCTAACATCCGATCATTTGACAGATCATATATATCATTGGTCAGGTTGGTCAGGTACCGTACATTGCTCCGGCTGGCCGGGCGGGTAGTATCAAAAGCCGGATTAGGTAGTACCGACAGGTTTATGGTACCGGCATCAATGGTCTCGTTGACATTGTAGTAGTCCATCTCCAGAGTGATCATCGTTTTCTCATCCGGTCTGATGCTCAGGGATGGATTTATGTAAAACGATTCTTTTTCCATCCCCTTACGGAACTTACCGCCATTCTGGTAGGCGCCGTTGAGGCGGAAGGCAATGGTCTTGGCCGGATTAAGTACCCCCTGTACATCAAAGGTGGGACGGAACAGGTTCCAGCTACCAACTCGCAACGAGGCAGTACCGGTATTAATAAACTTAGGCGTCTTAGTCACTACATTCACCAGTCCACCCGGCGCTCCCAGATCAGTAGCCGAGCCCGATGATTGCCCCAATCCCTGCGTAACGGACGATGTACCTTTGATTACCTGAATATTTTCTACCCCCTGCATATCCGTAGGGTACCCCATCCCCCTGAAGTCGGTCATCACGCGTACACCATTTTTCAGGGTAGGTATACCACGGAATCCTCTGGCGGAGATACTTTCCTTCACCCCTCCGTAGGTCGAGTAGGTATATACCCCCGGTACGTTACGTACTCCTTCGATGACTGAGAGTGCCCCCTGCTGCTCGATCAGCTTGTTAGAAATAACGGAGATACTCTGGATCTGGTCACTGGGCTTTAGGGGTAGTCGGGTAATGGCATCCAGCTTATCAGGCTGTTTATCACGGGCACCAAATACTTCGACACCTTCCAGTTCATTGGCCGCACTGGTAATCCTGAAATTAAGATTCACGACCTCATCTCCGCTCACCACAACCTTTCTGTTCAATGTTTCATACCCGATGCTCGATACGATTACCTTGTAATACCCGTCAGGTACTCGTGATATTTTAAAGTATCCTGATTCGTTGGAAGTAGTACCATAGCGAGTACCTTCCAGCATAATAGATGCCATTGGAATGGGACTTCCAGCTTCGTCCACTACTTTTCCCTGAATGACTGATTGACTAGTTTGTGCCCAACCTATATGCGTCATGAGCACAAAAAGACTGATAAGGTAAATCTTATGAATCATTTTTTTATTTAGACTAATTATAAACTTGTGCAAAGATGTAGCTACATTTGCAGGCGGTGTTATCGTAATCAGGACAAAAAGTAACGTAAAAAGAAGTTTCTATGAGAGTGGCAGTTCAAGTTAGCGGGACCGAATGCTGGTTATGCCAGCAAACCCTTCCTGAACCGCATGATGATTTAGTTGGTCTATCAGAAACATGCAATACGGTAAATCTGACGGATGGTAGCTTGATTATAGATAAACAAACTCAGGCGGGCCCCTTCTTAATATGTAAGGTGGATTTCCAGCTTAAATGTCCGATTCAGCTGGAAAAGCAGGTGGAGGGGGAGGGCATACAACTCCACTTCTTACTTAATGGAGGGGGAATGACCGAGGCCAAAGGCCACCCAGATGAGCGGCATTTCTCCCCCAATCAACATACGATCTGCTTTCAGCCCAACTCCCTGCGCGTATTTGATTGCCACACCACAGACAAGTCCCTGGACTACTTTACTGTATTTATACCTAAGGATATATACTTCCAGCTACTGGCTCCCGATAGTGCGCTACACCAGTCTTTTGCCCGGGGAATACAGGCGGGGGAGAGTACCTACTTTACTTCTCAGAATATGCCAATCACACCGGCTATGCGGAGAGTGATTCAGGAGATACGGGAGTGTGACCGGAGCGGGGACCTCAAAAAGCTTTACTTTGAATCCAAGGTAATTGAATTGCTGATGCTGCAGATTGAGCAAATCAATGCGGCTGATTTCAACCGGAGCTTATCCAGAGGTAGCGACTGGCAGAAGATTCAGGAGGCTAAACGTATCCTGGAGGAAACCTACCAGGCTCCACCTACCATAATGGAATTAGCCCGTTTGGTAGGTCTTAATGAATTTAGGCTAAAAAAGGACTTTAAGGAGCAGGTAGGGAACACCATCTATGGGTATGTACAACAACAGCGCATGGAACTAGCCCGACAGTGGCTCCTTGAGAAGGAAAAATCCATCGGGGAGATTGCGCATCTGGTTGGGTACCGCAACCACGCTCATTTTACAGCGGCCTTCAAGAAGTACTACAAGTACCTGCCCAGCGAGTTACACTAGTCCCATTATTCAGCATGTGAGTTGGCCTGTCCATTAACTTACAGCCAGGTAATTAACGTATACGCTTTAAGGCAGATCTGTACTCATTCTACAAAAAGATTTGTGGCTCCCGGTAAACTTGCTTCCATTTACAAAATCCAGTTTCAATTCAAACCGTCTCTCTCTACAGGTGCTTATAAGGGAGTAACTAAGCAGCAGGATGCTCAATTATTGCCATAACTTACCAATAAATAAAGCATCTATTGTACATTTGTTGATGTACCTTATGTATATTGTGAACATAAGAATAGATTCACGAACCGGATCTTCCCGTTGCAGGGAATGTGTTACCGGTAGTTGATCAGGCACATCCCCCGCTGACTGTGAATCCCTGCAAGGACAATTGCATCAATTGCAAAACGATGTAAATCCTGTGTTCCAGCCTGGCCTATACCAGACTTACATTTGGAAGTCAACAGGTATGGAACTGACTATTGCTGCTTTTGCTAATCCTGATGCTTTGTAGTAGTCAGGAAAAGAGAATATCTAATAACTCTGTTAACGAATTATATTATCTGATATCATTTTACTGGAAATACTAGTTTAAAGAAGGTAAGTTCCCCGACACGCATGATCCTTATTGTTGACGACAAACAGGAAAATTTATTTTCGCTAAAAACACTTCTGCAGATTAACCTCTACGAAGTGGATACCGCAACTTCCGGCGAAGAGGCATTGCTGAAGATACTTAAAAAGGAATATGCGCTTATAATCCTGGATGTACAAATGCCCGGAATGGATGGCTATGAAGTGGCCGAAACCATCACCGGGTACAGCAAGACCAGAGATATTCCCATTATATTCTTATCTGCTGTCAATATTGACAAGCGGTTCATCACCAAAGGCTACGACTCCGGTGGCGTAGACTATATTACCAAGCCATTCGATCCGGACTTGTTGCTCCTTAAGGTAAAAACCTTCTACCGGCTGTTTGAACAGACCCGTGAGCTACAGACCGTACAGAAAGCCCTGAAAGAGGAAATCGAAAACCGGAAAAAAGCGCAGGAGGCTGTTGAGCAGATGAATCTGCTGCTTGAAGAAAAGGTGAAAGATCGCACCGAAGAGTTACTCCAGCTAAATAAAGATCTCGAGACCAGAAATGTAGAACTGGCACAGTTTGCATCACTCGCTTCGCACGACCTACAGGAACCCCTCCGGAAAATCATCACGTTTGGGCACATCATAGACGAGAAGTACCTGTGCCACATGGACGAAGCAGCTGAGCTTATGAAAAAGATCAATGCTTCCTCCGAGCGGATGCGCAACCTGATCAATGACCTGCTCAACTACTCCAAGTTATCAGCCCATTCGTATTTTTCTGATGTCGATTTGAATTCTGTTATCAGGGAAACAGTTCAAGCACTTGAGCTAACCATCGAAGAAAAAAAGGCAAGGATCTATTATGAAGAGTTACCTGCTCTGGAGGCTATTCCCGGTCAGATGCGTCAGTTGTTTCAGAACCTGATCAGTAATGCCTTAAAGTTCTCCAAAAATGGTGTACCTCCGGTGGTTCGGATTTGGGGAGAGTACATCATTGAGAAGTCTCTCATCGCCCCGGTCACTACCGAAACCGCCGAGTACCTGCGTATATCCATCGAAGACAACGGTATTGGATTTGATGAAATGTACCTTAACAAGATTTTCAGCATTTTTCAGCGCCTTCACTCCCAGTACGAATACGAGGGAACGGGTATTGGACTGGCCATAGTCAAGAAGATTATTGAAAAACACAACGGACTGATCAGTGCCAAAAGCCAGGATGGCATAGGTACTACCTTCATGATCGTTCTCCCCGTTCGACAAACTGAATCATTTGTACCAGCTGAATAAACATATACTTTAATTCTACATGAATCCATTCAAACGTAACCTGCTGGTTGGGTACAGCATTTCGCTTTTACTGCTGGCCGTCAGCTCCGTTGCCTCCTATATCAGTATCCGCAACCTGCTGTATAGCTCCGAACTGGTCAATCAAACTAATGCCATAATCAAAGAGCTTGACTCAATATTGCTAGCCACCAAAGACGGTGAATCAGGACAGAGAGGCTACCTGCTTACCCACGACAAGCGGTATCTTGATCCGTACAATGAAGCGCGGGAAAGAGCCCTGCAGTCGTATAGGAGAGTCGAAGCACTTATTGCTGATAATGAAGAGCAACTTAAAAACGCTACTTCACTAAGGTACCTGGTCGATAAGCGGTTCAATGTACTTCAGGACGTAATATTCAAATATGAAAGTACCGGCCAGATGCCCGTGGAAGGTCTGGAGGAAGGACGAAATGCCATGGTGCAGTTGCGTTCGGTGATCGATCAGATGGCCACCCGGGAGCGAAATCTGTTATTAGATCGAACTGAACAGTTGAACAAATTCTCTTCCTCTACCCCCATTTTCATTGTCATTGCTTCCCTGTTAGCCTTTTTAGTTACGCTGGTTTCTTTTTATAGAGTCAATGCCGACTATGAAAAAAGGGCGCAGCTACAAAAAGAACTGGAGGATAAGGACGAAGAGATATCCAAAAGGCTTACTATCATAGAGGGAGTTGCCGAACAGATCTCATCAGGAAATTACAAAGTAAAAGTAAATGACGAAGGGGAAGATACCCTGGGAGGTATTGCCACGGCCCTGAACTCTATGGCGGCATCACTTGACTACTCGTTCAGTTCGCTTTCTGATAAAGAATGGCTACAAACCGGTATTGCAGCCCTGAACGAGCGCGTCATAGCGGAGCAGGACATGCGTAGCCTGGCAAAAAACTCTCTGGACTTCATTACCGAGTACTCCAGCAGCCAGGTCGGTGCCTTCTATATCATCAATAGCGAAGGTAATCTGGAACGAATCAGTGGCTATGCCCATACGCTGGAAAACAGAAAGCCCCTGCGGTTTGGGGAAGGGCTGGCCGGGCAGTGTGCACAGTCAGCAAAAATCATGGAAGTAAGTGACCTGTCACCCGAAGACTATACCCTGAGTCTGGTAGCTGGTGAAGTAAAGCCCAAATCGGTTATTGCCGTCCCTGTACTTTATAATAACAAAGTCAAAGGAGTATTTGAACTGGCTTCCCTGCAGGGATACTCTACCACAAAAAAAGCTTTTTTGGACGCAGTTTCATTTAATCTGGGCATTGCCATTAACGCTGCTAAAAACCGCGAACGGGTACAGGAACTACTGCAAGAAACGCAGGCACAAGCTGAAGAACTACAGGCCCAGCACAGTGAGCTGGAGAATATTAACGCGGAACTGGAAGCCCAGGCCGAAAAGCTGCAGGCTTCAGAAGAGGAGTTGAAAGTACAGCAGGAAGAACTACTGCAGGCTAACCAGGAACTCGAAGAAAGGAGCCGGCTACTGGAAGAAAAGAATGAGTTGATCCTGGAGCGTAACTTTGAGATACAGGCCAAGGCAGAAGAACTGGCCCAAAGTACCAGGTACAAATCAGAGTTCCTGGCCAATATGTCGCACGAGCTGCGTACCCCTCTCAACTCAATCCTGCTGTTGTCGCGTCTGCTGAGTGAAAATCATGATAGTAACCTGACTACTGATCAGATTGAGTATGCCAATGTAATCCAGACCTCGGGCAAAGGGCTGCTCACCCTGATCGATGAGATTCTGGATCTGTCCAAGATCGAAGCCGGCAAGATGGATCTGGAATTTGTAGATGTAAGGCTACATGACCTGGTTGATGAGCTGGATTCCCTGTTTTCGCCCATAGCCCGGGACAAGAGTATCGAATTTAATACGACGCTGGATGATCAGGTACCGGCCACCATGGAAATAGACCGCCTGCGGCTGGTTCAGATTCTCCGTAACCTGGTCTCCAACGCGCTTAAATTCACCAAGAAAGGATCAGTACATCTGTCTGTTACGAATGTAGATAACACTATATTATTCAAAGTAAAAGATACCGGGATAGGAATACCTAAGGACAAACTTAAAGTCATATTTGAAGCCTTTAAGCAGGCAGATGGCTCTACCCGCAGGCAGTACGGAGGAACCGGCCTTGGACTATCGATTAGCCGTGAACTGGCCCGGCTATTGGGAGGAGAAATCCAGGTAACCAGCGAAGTAGACCAGGGCAGTGAGTTTACCTTGTCACTTCCTCTACACAAAAGTAAGGCAGGTACCAGACCCGAAGCAGCTACACTCATTCCTGAACCGCTACCAACTGCCCTTGTGGAAGAGAAGGTAAATCTGAAACCGGATAGAGCCGAAAATAAGTATATCAGCAGTGTCATTCCATCGCCCATTCCCGACGACCGGGACACCATATCCAGAGGGGATAGGGTCATCCTGATCATTGAGGATGATACAGCTTTTGCCCGCTCCCTGCTGGACTATACACGAAGTAAAGGGTACAAAGGGGTAGTATCTGTACGTGGTGACGAAGGTGTTGAACTGGCCAGACAGTACCTGCCCATCGGTATCCTGCTGGATGTACAGTTGCCCGTCAAGAGCGGATGGGAAGTAATGGATGAACTAAAATCTGACTTATCTACCCGTCCCATCCCGGTTCATATGATGTCGTCCCTGCAGGTGAAGAGCCAAAGCCTATCCAAAGGAGCGATGGACTTTATAGATAAGCCGGTCACCTTTGAAAAGCTCAGTGTGATGTTTTCGAAGATTGAGGAAGCACTCAGCCGACACCCCAAAAAGGTCATGATCGTGGAAGAAAACGCAAAACATGCGCAGGCTCTTTCGTATTTTCTACAGACATTCAACGTAGCTTCTGAGATCAAAGATACGGTCAGGGAAGGCATCACGGCACTTAATCAGGAGGAAGTCGATTGTGTGATTCTGGATATGGGTCAGGCTCCTCAGCAATCCTACGATATACTGGATGAAGTGAAACAATCACCGGGACTGGAAAACCTACCGATCATCATCTTTACAGGTCGCATCCTATCCCATATTGAAGAGAAAAAGATGAAGCAGTATGCTGATTCTATTGTAATCAAGACCGCTCATTCCTACCAGCGTATTCTGGATGAGGTATCACTATTCCTGCACCTGGTAGAGGAAAACAGTAAAGAAACAAAATCTACCCGATACAAACGGATGGGTGAGTTTGGAGAAGTACTCAAAGGAAAAACCATCCTGGTAGTTGACGATGATGTACGTAACATTTTCTCCCTGTCCAAGTCTTTGGAAAACTACGAGATGAATGTGATATCGGCCACCGATGGCAAGGATGCGCTGAAACAACTAGAAGATCATAAAAACATAGACTTGGTACTGATGGATATGATGATGCCCGAAATGGACGGCTACGAGTCGACCCGCCGGATACGGGGTATTCACAAGTACAAAAACCTTCCGGTTATTGCCATCACTGCCAAGGCTATGGCCGGCGACCGTGAAAAATGTATCGCGGCCGGAGCCTCCGACTATATCACCAAACCGGTAGATGTAGACCAGTTGATATCTTTGCTGCGTGTATGGCTGTACCAATAACTGACGAACGCATGACCCGAACCGGAAAACCCATATTGATCATAGATGATGATAACCGTAATATATTTGCTCTATCAGCAGTACTGAAGGCCAAGGGATATACTACGATTTCGGCAGGTAGTATGAAGGAAGCCTTTGATATTTTGAGCTGGCATGAAAATATAGGAGTAATCCTGATAGATATGATGATGCCAGACATGGATGGGTACGAAGCCATACCTCTGTTAAAAACTGACCAACGATACAAGGATATTCCAGTTATAGCGGTCACGGCTCAGGCCATGACCGGCGACCGGGAGAAATGCCTGGCCGCTGGGGCTGATGGGTATCAGTCCAAGCCGGTAGATGTGGACCAGTTGATGGAGGTTTTAGCAACCTATCTTTAACACGTACGCGTTTAAATGATTAAAGAGGAGGAACTAGATCTACTGCTTAATGAGCTTTTTCAGAGATATGGGTATGATTTTACCAACTACGCAAAAGCTTCATTAAAAAGAAGGGTCAACCGGCTACTGACCATAGACCGTTTTACAAGCTTTGCCGAGCTATTTTACAGGATAAAAAATGATCCGGACTATCTGACGCATCTGGTTGAGGAACTTACGGTGAACGTGACAGAAATGTTCCGGGATCCAGCTCTATTCAAAACCATACGCGAACAGGTACTGCCCGTACTGGCTACACATCCCTTCATTCGTATTTGGCATGCCGGATGCTCAACGGGAGAAGAGGTATATTCCATGGCCATACTGCTGGAAGAGGCTAACCTGTTGCACAAGTCTTTACTTTATGCCACGGATATCAATCCCTCAGTCATTGAGAATATTAAGAAGGGGCTGTTTCCCCTGAGTCAGATGAAGCAGTATTCGGAGAATTACATCCTGTCCGGCGGAAAGAAAGACTTTTCGTCGTACTACATGACCCGATACGAATGGGCCAAATTTGACGAACGGTTCCAATCCAGAATGATCGTAGCCACCCATAACCTAGTCTCTGACCGCTCATTCAACGAGTTTCAGCTGATATTCTGCCGCAATGTACTGATCTATTTTGATAAAGAGTTACAGGATAAAGTACTTACCCTGTTCGACAACAGCCTGGAACGACTGGGTTTTATAGTACTTGGCTCCAAGGAAAACCTACGCTTTTCAGAAATAGCGGGCAGTTACGCTCAGATGGAGAATAAAGAAAAAATATGGCGAAAAATGCGATAACGAAGTACCAGTACGTAGTGATAGGTGGGTCAGCCGGGAGCCTTGAAATAATCCTTAAACTGATCGAAAAGCTACCCGAACAGCCGAAGGCCACTTTTATACTAGTAGTACACCGGAAAAATGATAAGGATTCTATCCTGGAAAATCTTATTGCAAACCGAACACGCCTTAAGGTCAAAGAAGTAGAGGACAAGGACCCTATACAGATCAATGCCATTTACATTGCGCCACCTGATTACCATTTGCTTATTGAAAGCGAAGAACTTTTCTCCCTTGACAGCTCTGAAAAAGTACATTATAGCCGACCCAGTATAGATGTAACTTTCGAATCGGTAGCTTACATGTTCGGGAACAGTGTGATTGGGATATTACTATCAGGGGCCAATGCAGATGGCGCGGCCGGACTTGCTCAAATCAAAAAATCAGGGGGCTATACTATAGTTCAAAATCCTTCCACAGCCGAAGTTGGCTTTATGCCTCAGCAAGCCATCAACCTTATTGAAGTAAACAATATTGTCAATGCCGATGAACTTGCGGGTTTGTTAGAACAACTGCTTACCCCCCAACTCTCTTAGAAAATATTCAAAAAATTAGCTGATCAAACGTACATTCAGCGCATTAAGGCCTTTAGGACCTCTTTCTACTTCAAAGTTAACTTTGTCGTTTTCTTTGATAGTGTCCTGTAATTCATTCTTATGTACGAAGATACTTTCCTGTGAAGCGTGATCTTTGATAAAGCCATAACCCTTGGTTACGTTGAAGAACGTAACAGTACCCTTTCGTACTAGTTCTGCCGGATCGATATCCTCCTGCCGGCTTACACCTATCTGAATTTCCTCCTGTTTTACTTCTTTCTTTCTTCTTGGATCGGGGGGAGTTGAAGTTAAATTACCGTAGTCATCTACGTAGACAAACATGTCTTCAACATTTTGTCCCTTGCTCGCGGTTGCTTTGCGCTCTTCTTTCTTCTGTTCCTTATTCTGCCTTTTTTTCAGCTTCTTCTGCTCTTTTTCTTTTTTACCGAAGGTCTCCTGCGATCTACCCATATTTTACGTATCTCTTGGTTTTTGGTTGTTGTATAATTACTAATTTGTTGTTGCTTTACTAGTAGCCCTGATTGACAGCTACATCATGTAAACAAATAAAAAAGCCTTACAGGAGGTAAGGCTTTCCGTTGCTAACTTCTTATATCTTTAAGACTAAGCAAGCTGAACATTGACTGCGTTTAGTCCTTTCTTTCCTTCTTTAAGATCGAAAGTAACATCGTCATTTTCTCTGACCTCATCTACAAGTCCAGAAACGTGTACGAAGTACTCCTGACCTGATTTTTCGTCCTTGATAAACCCGAATCCCTTCTGGTCATTAAAGAACTTTACTGTTCCGTTATTCATGTTGTTGTTTGTTATATTCTGTAATACTACATCTAAGATACGACTTAGGTTCGTAACTTTATTACAAAATCAGATAAAAAAATTACAATGTGCCCTCAGGTGCTTTAAAGGCACAATTTAATATATAAATATTTTTCTGCGTATAAGCTTTAAGTACCAAATTTGGACCTTTATTTACCTGTACTATATCCCCTGCTCCATGATATCATAGCATAACATATGGCAGATGGTCATGTGTGCATCTTCTACCCGGCCATAATGTTCCGAGTCCACTACTACTACCTCCTGAGCTATTTCAGCAAGTTTACCCTTTTTGCCCCCCACCAGGGCTACGGTTGTCAATCCGTTGTTATTGGCCCAGTCGATGGCCTTTACCAGATTGGGTGAGTTGCCACTCACGCTCATGGTCAATACCAGGTCCTGAGGCTGCGCGTAATTCTGTAGTTGAGCCATGTACACATCTTCGTAGGAATAATCATTTCCGAGTGCAGTGATCCAGGCGGTGTTATCATTGAGCGACATACAGCGGAAGCGTTTCTTTAATGTATCCGATGCTCCCTTGCCCAGGTCAGTGATGAAATGAGACGCGTTAGCCGCACTCCCTCCGTTTCCGAATACAAATACCTGCCGGTTTTGAGCCCAGGCTTCCTTCAGCAGTTCAGCGATGCGGCCTACCTGTTCTAAGGGAATGGATTCGAGCGTAGCCTTTTGCTGATCCAGATAAGTAGCGTAGTAGTTGGTTTTCATGTAATAGATTATGAATTAGTAAGTAAAAGAGCCCCCGTAGGTACAACATCTTCCCCTAACTGAGAAAGTGCAATAACGGGGACCGGATGCAAAGTCGAAACAACATAGGCAGGCAAAGCCAGCCGCACCGCATTAAGTAAGGGATCACCGATCAGAGATACTCCTCCTCCGAGGATGATGATTTCAGGATGAAACAGGTGAACCACATGTGAAAGTCCGAAAGCCAGGTTATCAGCGTACTGCATGAGTATATCACGGGCAGCCGGATCATTATTTTTGAGAGCTTCACTGAGGTACCTGGCTTCATGGGAGGTAGCCTCACCGATGGCTTTTTTGAGATAAGATGTTTCCGGCAGCGAGGGGAGCTTTTCTCTGATTGTATTATTTAGCGCCCACCCTGAACATACCGATTCCAGGCTATCCCCCTGCTTGTTCATACGTACATGCCCTACTTCAGCCTCACCCGGAAAGGCACTATGAAATAATCGGCCTTCATTAACCATGCCTCCTCCTACCCCACTGCCGAGTGTAATATAAAATACATGTCTGTATTCCTTTCCTGCTCCGCAAAGAGCTTCACCGAGTGCCGCCGTATTGGCATCGTTCTCTACAATTACCCTGGCTCCTGTATTCTCCTCTAACCAATTCTTTAGACTAAATCCAGCCCATCCTACTATCTGGTGGGAAGTTGCGATTAGTCCGGTCTCACGGTTTACCGGTCCACCGAAACCCACTCCTATCGCTTCAGGCTGATTAGGTAAAGTACCTAGTATCTGCTCAATGCTTAACAGTATCCCTTTTGCCCCCTGACTTCTATCCACTATAAATCGGTACCGCTCTTCTATTGTCCCATCCGCCTTGCCTATCACTACTTGTATTTTTGTTCCGCCGATTTCGATGCCAATGTTCATTCGGTGCAAATGGAATAGGTTGAGGTAACAGAGGTGTATTATGAAATTAAAAAGCAAAGATGACTACATTTTACCTGTGCCTGGATCAATATCTTTAAGCAATGGCACAAGTTTTTAGTGATATAATCAAAAGCCTGAATGAGCATCCATACCAGTAGTTGTTACAAAACCTTAGGAAATTCAGGCAGTTAAAGAAACAGTACTTAACACCGAAATTTATGAAAACTAAAAATTGGATATCTGGACTAGCGTCCATTTTTTTCCTGGCTTCCCTTTCCGTAGCATGTAGCTCCGAAACCGAAAGGAAAGCCGATAAAGTAACGGATGCCTACGAAGATGTAGTAGATGCCCGTCAGGAAGGCGACACCACCGAACTAAGAGAAGAACAAGCCGAGCTGGATACAGCCCGTCAGGAATATCGTGAAATGGCTAATGATCCTAACAAAGAAAACAAGACGGAGTAACGCCACTATACTTGCACAGTATAATACTAAATCGGGTCAGGAACACATCTGTTTCTGACCCGATTTAGTATCATCTTTGAATACTTCTATCTCACTACCATACCCGCTACCGGCTTTTCTGCTTTTTGCTTCTCTGGTTTGCTTTTCTTCCTCCGTCCCCACCAGATCATAAAGCCTGTCACAGGCAGACTGGAGGCAATGAGGCTGGCAAAGAAGGCTATAATCTTTCCGACGATCCCTCCGATAGCTCCAACGTGGATATCATAGTTCATCCGCATGATTTTATCAGCTACCGTAGCCTCTGCGAACCGACCGTATTGGTGAGTGACAGGGATTTCTTTCAATGTGTACTGGTCAAAGTACTGGTAGTCGGTCTTCCAGTAAGTATCGGGATCGGGATTAACGGCTATTTCGATTGACGAAGCCGCGCCCGATGGAACGTGTACTTCCAGCTTGGCCGGTGAAGTACTCAGGCCCGGATGCATCCTCATCCAGATCCTATCCATAGCCGGTACGTTTGAAGCAGCCGACACAAGTGTAGTATCAGAAGCAGGCTCGTAAAAGTCTATTTTCTGCTTTCCACCGGAAGCTACCCAATAGACGGAATTAGAGAACCACTGAAAGCCCATCACCAGACCCGTCAACGCTATGAAGATAGCTACCCAGGTCATGTAGAAGCCCAGTACATTGTGCGCATCATAATTGACCCGTCGCCACTTCGCATTCCACTTAATGTTGAACCGTTGCTTTTGGGCTGCCTTGTTCTTAGGCCACCACAGTACCAGCCCGGTTATCATCAGGATCACAAAGATAAGCGTAGCTGTGGCCAAGACCGGTTGGCCTACTTTAGGAGGTAACCACAGGTAGTAATGCCCCATGATGATAAACCGGAAAAAGTCCCGACTCATATCTTTGACCTGAAGTACCTTGCCGGTGTACGGATCCACATATACGATGTAATAGTACTCTGGCTCCATAGCAAAATAGACTACCTCGGAAGACCGTCCCTGGCGGTAGCTTACACTATGGGCATGCTTACCGGGTAGCTCCTTATCAGCGATCTGCCGGAGTACTGAGGGGGCAAGTTTGGGAGCATCTGCCTGCTCTACATACCGATAGCTCTGGGTGAGGTCTTCGATTTCGCGCTGAAAGGCCAGCATACATCCTGTAATTCCCAGAAACAGCACCAGTAGCCCGGATGCAAATCCGAGCCATAGGTGCATAGTGCCAATTGCTTTTTTGAAATTCATGCTTAGAATCTATATCCAACACTGATACGTACATTACGCGGGGCTTCGGCCTGCCAGTAGAAGCCATCCGAAGTGCCATCGTAGTTAAAGTCGTAGGGGGCTCCTGAGTAGAGGTAGGTGTTGAGGAGGTTATTGACATTCACCGCCAGGGTTACCTTTTTGAACTGATAGGACACGGCTCCATCCAGGCGGAAATAGTTGGGGAGTGCACTGTTAGTACCATCCGCTATAAACCATGGGTGCCGGTTCACCTGATACTGATAGCCAAGCGATACTCCCAGACCCTGCAGGGTACCCTTGCCATGACGGTAGTTGAGCCAGGCGTTGGTCACGTGCTCAGCAAAGCCCGGCACTTTAGTACCTACTTTGGCCGGATCTGTATCCTTGGTAATTTCAGAGTTAGTATAGGCATAGTTCACTACTGCATTAAGACCAGTTACAATTTCACCGGTTATATCCAGTTCCACCCCTTGTGTACGCGTCTGGCCCAGTTGCAGCGATAGTGTTTGGGTCGGATCACTAGGATCACCTACCAGCTGGTTGTTCTTAGTAATCTGATATAGTGAAAGGGTTGAGTTCCAGCGACCGCCAAACCAGTCTTTTTTCACACCCAGTTCTGTATTATTTCCGGAGATGGGTTTTACCTTTTCGTCGTTAGCCAGTCGGCCGGTCTGGGGAATGAAAGCCTGGTCGTACAGGGCGTACACCGATGTATACTTGTTAAGGGAAGCACTCAGACCAACGCGTGGGGTAAACTTCTGGTTGTTGATCAGGGTCGTATACTGGTTGGTTTCGGCTATGGTATAGCGGCCGGCAAGGGTAAGGCGAAGCTGATTACTGAAGAAGCCAAGTTCGTCCTGTACGTACAGAGCTCCGTACTTCTGAGCCAGAATATTACCAGCGGCTCTTTCTTCTAGTGACTTAGAGCGATCTATGACCGGTACTGAGCTTTCGGAGAAACCATAAACAGGGTTATAGATATTGAAAGGTACTGTTTCGTCCAACACAAAGTATTGATTCCAGTCGGCCAGGTATTTTTTGCTGCCCAGATCCAGCCCTCCCAATATCCGGTGTGATACTTTACCGGTCCGGATGTTTCCATTTATAAATAGCTGTCCGAATTTGCTCTTATTAGAGGCGTCCCAGCTACTGAGCGTGCGTTGCATATCGCCGTTTGCGGCTACACTGGCGACCCATAGAGAGCTACCCACCTGGCTGTAATCGAAGTAGGCAGTCTGGGCAGTGAGTTTCCAGTTCGGGTTGAAGGAGTGCTCAAAGGTAAGGAACGAACTGTTGTCCCGCATGGTAGAGGGTTCCAGATTGGGATCGGCAATCGTAAAGTTTTGGGGACGATCAGCGTACGAACGGGCCGAAAATACATAGGCCGATCCGATCGCTGACATTTTGGAGTACTGATGAGTAAATTCGGCGGTTATAGAAGTCTTATCTGAGATGCGGTACTTCAACACCGGAGCAATGGAGTACCGGTTGTTGTACTCGTAGTCCCGCCAGGAATCTTTTTTCTGTCCCATTACATTGAGGCGGTACAGGAGCTTACCATCACCAGTAAGTTGTCCGTCCAGATCGGCCGTAGCCCGCAGTGTATTGAAGCTCCCAACGGTCAGGTTCAGTTCCTGCCGGGTTTGTCCGGTTGGTTTCTTGGTTACCACATTATAGAAGCCACTGGGGTCACCATTAGCCAGCATAAATCCGGCGGGTCCTTTTACAAATTCAATACGATCAACAAATGACATATCTTCTGACAGAGGTCCCCAGGTAGACTCGATATTCATGCCATTGCGGAAGGGAGCAATACGTGCTCCGCGCATATTCATGCGGGTATAGTTGCCCCAGTGCTCCTGGATGGTAACGCCACTTACGTTACGGGACACCCCTTCCAATAGATCAAATACCCGCTGGTCTTTCAGGAGGTCACTGGTAATCACCTGAATGTTCTGTGGGATTTCGAGGAGAGGCGCTCCGATGCGCAGAGCCTCCGAAGGGGTATTTACCTTATAATTCTTGTTACTGGCCGACACTACTAGTTCTTTTAGTTGAGATGCATTCTCCTGCAATTCAAAATCCAGGCTTACTTCTTCATCCTGAGCAACGGATACTTGTTTTTCCTGAGTAACCAGTCCTACTGATGTGACACGTACGGTGTAGGTTCCGGGTTTGATACGGCGTAACAGGTAAGTACCCTTATCATCGGTTGTTGTACCAATACCAGTACCCTTAACCAAAAGTGAAACGTGCTCAGCCGGATTGCCATCCTTGGTATGAATCTTGCCTTTGATGGTACCTCCCTGTTGAGCTACCACCTCTCCATAAAGGCAAAGCAGAAGGGAAAATAGGAATATAGTTGCTCTCATTTTATTTAGATTAAATATAAATAATAAGACAAACTAAAACAACAGAAGCGGGATATCCAAGCAAAGCAAGAGTTTATTTTTAATTATTCTAAATAAACATATTATTTTAAGATTCAATAGTATTATCATGTGCTATTCTAGCTCTAATGTACATTTATACTAAGACTATTTCGCTCCTACAAAGGTGGCTCAACTTATCATGTTTATTTAGAGTACATAAGCAAAAAACCCATAGCCTGATAGTTTGTATCAGGCTATGGGTTTAATATACTGCTACTGGATAGTACTACTTCTTCTGCTGGGATAGGAAGGTGATTAGCGAAGCAAACTCTTCGTAGGAGAGTGAATTAGCCAGTCCGCTAGGCATCATGGAAGTTTCCATCTCTTCCCGCTTGATAACATCCGAAGCTTTGATACGATATACTTGTCCGGTGATATCCCGCAGTACCAAGCGATCAGCCGACTCTTCGGTTACGAAGCCCATGTAGCTTTTGTTGCCTTTGGCCGTGATCATCACCGAAGCAAAGCCCTGTGAAATGGAAGCATTAGGCTTCAGGATCGATTCAGCGATCTGCTCACGGTTCATGATAGAGCCGATCTGCCCCATGAATGGACCTTTCATAGTTTCCCCTTTAGAAATGCTGTGGCAGGCGATACACCCCTGGGTTGTAAACAGCTTCTTACCGACGGCAGGGTCACCCGGTAGTTTGTCCATAGCCAGCATGACATCTTCTATAGATGACTCACCCACCTGACCTTTCTTGTTCTTTATCTTTTCCAGATCAACCTTCACTTCTTCTTTGGCTGCCACTACCGGCTCATCGGTACCCAGTTCGGGTATATCCAGGCGCATACGGCTGTTCAGGTCCTTATAGAACTGCTTATCTGAAGACGCTTTTACCTCCTTTACCAACAAGTCTTTGATAGCAGGAGACGATTCCCATTCAATGGCCTTATAGTAAGGACCGTGGGTATCGGGGCGGGTACTCCACCACCATGAACCATCGTAAGGAGCTTCCTGCTTGTACAAACGAGCCAGGGTAGTGATGATCTGCTTTTTCAATTCAGCATCTTTGGCGTTATCATAGGCTTTCAACAAACCATTAACCGCTTTGGGATCGTGCATATAACGTAGCGCCCACAGAGCCAGCGTAGAGTTTTTGGTGCCAACGGCCTGTACCGCTTCGTCCACAGCATTGAGACTTACCAGCGCCTTAACGGCCAGGTGAGGCAGGATAATGGCTGAATTAGGAGTAGCGTGGGGACCTTCTGCACCCAGAGCCGGAGCTACGAATGTAGCAGGTACAGGGGTATTCAGTAGAGCCTGTACCGCTTCTTTCCGATCTAACCGACCTAATCCGATGATAGCCGCACTGCGTACACGGGGTGAGGCATCATTCAATGCGTTCATGAAGGGCTCAACCGGTACGTTAGCCGCAACTGCTTTACGATCTGACAGCGCACGAAGGGCATATTCACGCATGGCAGGCTCTTCTGTCAGTTTCACCAGGTTAGCCACACTACCGGCACCGGCAGCCTGGGTATATGTGTACATACCGGCTATACGCACAGGCAGAGACTGGCTCTTATCGGCAGCTACTTTCCAGGCAGCTTCGGAGGCCTGCTTAGCTGGACGAGTAAGCAACTCCTGCTGAGCCGCCAGGCGAGCGACTCCACTACCTGACTCAAGGAGGCTAGCTAATTGTTTTATCGAAGCTTTCTTCAGATCAGCGAATGGCTGGTACTTCCAGTTCTGAGGTACAGCTCTTACTACAAATCCTTTGGATGGGCTACCTGAGTAGCCGGCTCCATCCCAGGCCGACAGATACATACGGCCGGAAGCATCAATATCTACGTCAGTAATCTGAGCCAGCTTGATAAATTCTTCTTCCTGCTGGGTAAAGCTGGGGCCGTCGGGCTTCACACGGTGAATGTACAGTTGGTTGCGTCCCCAGTCGGCCATCATTGGTACTTGGTTGTACTTAGCGGGCCAATTAGCATCATCAATAAACAGGGCTCCTGTACCCGAACCACCTCCAACGTCAATAAGGGCCGGTATTATTTCATCCGTAAAGTGTTTGAAAAGTACCGGATAGCCGTACTCACCCGACTGGATCTGATGGGTAAACCGGATGTTCCATCCGCCACCATCGTTGGTATTACCCCGGGTAAAGATATTCATGTAGGGATCAATAGCTACATCATAAATATTCCGCATACCGTGCGTGTAAACCTCCATCTCAGTACCATCAGGACGTACCCGTACGATCCCTCCACCCAGCTGGGTCAATTTCTTGCCAGAGCGATCTACGGCTCCGTGGAAACCAAAATCCCCCACAGCGATGTATATCCAGCCATCAATCCCCATCCGGATACCGTTGGTAGCATGGTCGGTACCGCGGCTTTGAATAAACTTAGGAGAGCTGATATTTTGGATCAGCGGCTTAGAAGGGCCATCGGCTAAGCCATCACCATTTTTATCCTCAAATACAACCAGGTCCATACCGGTAGCGATGCCAGTCTCGGGTGAAAAGGTAGTATGCAGTACAAACACCTGATCACCTCTGGCTATAATACCACGCGGGTTATCTACCATGGCAAAGGTGGTGTGCTTATCCATCTTGCCATCGTTGTTGCTATCTACAAGCCTCACAATGCTTCCTTTACCGGGTTTTTTGCCAAGTGAGCCAATCATATCTACTCCTATAAATACCTCACCGTTAGGAGCAACCGCCAGACAGGCAGGGCTTGGGGTAATGTCAGCACCCACAAAATGGGTAATGTTGAGTTCGGCCGGCCATTTGGCCGCATTGGGCAGGGAGTCCGCTTTGGCAAATACTTCCTGTTTAATGGGGGCATCTTCTGTCTTACTACTTCCATCAAACCAGAGGTACACCAGGAAGGAAAACAGCAGACTTAGAGAAATTCTGAACATACTTGAATTACATTAAGGCTGGTAAAGAGTAGATATTAATGAAAATGAAATGTGTTAAAACTTATAAGAGTCAAAAATACTCTAAATATACCGATGGTCTCCATTTCTAACCAGTCTTTGTTCAAAAATTCATATTATGAGTCCGATTGTATACAAAGGGTTATATGAATGTATGCGGCTATAAAGGGTACCTCTACTAAGAACTCCATATATAAGGTTGGCAATTAAATTGACGAGAATATAGAAAGCGTGTAATACTGGCTATAAAAAAGGCCATCCATCCAGCTTACAGTCGGATGGGTGGCCTTTTACTACCACTCCTATCTATTAATCTGTACCTACTCCAGCGTAGGATCAAAGGTCCCCCCCCATTCTTTGTTTTGTTCCAGACTCTTGTTTCGGTCCAGCACGTCACGATGAATAGGGAAGAAATAATACTTTTCCGGTAGAACGTTCTCCTTTACACCCGAGCGGGGTACCTGTAGCAGGCTATACCTGAAGTTACCTTCCAGCAGCTCATTCTTATCTGCTTTGGCCCGGGCTTCACTCAGGGGCATTTCCTGACCATTGGGTAGAATGGCTACTGCTTCCACACCATGCTTGGTAGTACCATCCAGCCGGTCCAGCATGCGCAGGCGACGAAGATCCCAAAAACGATGTCCTTCAAAAGCGAATTCAATGTTCCGCTCCGCCAGGATAGCTTCCCGCATCTGCTCACGGGTAGTAGCTGTGATACCGTAGTTCCCGTCAGTACCCGGCTCTATACCGGCACGACGACGGATCTGCTTCAGGATATCCATTGCTTCGTCCAGTTTGCCGGTTTCGTTTGCCGTTTCGGCGTAGTTCAGCATTACCTCCGCAAACCGCATCAGTACATAATCTACGTCGTACTGCTGTACTTCGGCCTGAGCCAGTTTAAGTAGACTATTCTTTAAGACAAAAAAGCCCGTATACCGATCCAGATTGGTAGAATTTACACCCGCTTTAGGGTTTACCCCAAAATCATCCAGCTCATGGGCAATACCCAGGGAGGTATACTGACGCTTTCCAGCCTTACCGGATACTTCATATACCTTAGCATTCCAGACAATAGACTTGTTGAAACGTTGATCGCGATTCTTCCAGAAGTTCTGCAGAAACTCCTCCTCAGACATATGGTAGGCACTGGTGGGATCACTGTATAACTTACCATCCTTCATTGGATACTCCTTTACAAACTCCCAGGTAGGTGTAGCAGAGGCCGGACCACGACTCTCTGATCCCGGACGTACCCCGTTGTCCCAGTTGGCGGTCTTGTTAGGATACGAGTTGATCACGGTGAATACTGATTCAGGGCCTCTTTCCACTAAGGCTATATCCTCGTAGTTAGCGGCCAAAGCATATCCCTGCGCTTTCAGCTCCTCGTACGCCTTTTTGTTAACCACATAAGCATCTGCCCAGTAGGGGTTATTCCAGGGATTAGAGGGATTGAACTGCGGAGACGCTTTGAGTAGTAGTACCTTGGCTTTGAAAGCCAGCGCAAAGTTACCGTCGATTTTTCCAAAATCCGGTGAGGTAGTCGCGATACGCTGGGGTAGTTTGGCGATGGCCTCATCCAGGTCCTTGATCATCAGATCAAAACATTCCTTTGTGGAGTTACGGGCGACAAAAAGATCATCCGAATAACGATCCTGCGGTACGGTGATGTACGGAACCCCACCGTGATGACGTACCATATCGTAGTAGGTATAGGCCCGCATAAACAGCGCCTGACCGGTAATGTTATTTTTAACGGCTTCCGGTAGGGTACCTTTGTTTACATCTACGATCGCCTGGTTGATCAATCGGATCCGGCCGTAGTTCCAGGATTTGAACTGGTCATTGGAGATGGTTACCCGATCCAGATAAAACTGTATACCGGCTAGCTGCTGGCTATAAGAATCCGCACCGGGATTCCAGTTCCCAAACATAGGGTACAGGTTAGCCATATAGGCGTTAGCCAGGTTGGCATCATTCCAGACAAGCTGCGGATTATAATTATTGATATCCTCTATGTCCAGAACATCGTTACAGGATGATAGCATGCCTGCAACCGCGAACATTATACTTAAAATCTTCTTCTTCATAATATCTATTGCTTAAAATCTAAAATCAACTCCGAAAGTGAAAGACTTCATAACCGGGAAAGAATCGTAGTTCTTCTGCTCAGGATCGTGGAATTCTCTCATTTTGGAGAAGGTGAACAGGTTGGTTCCATTAAAGAAAACCTGTGCACTGCCCAATTTCAGGGGTGAGATCCACTCCTTCGGAATATTGTACGCCACGTTTACGTTTCTGAGCCGCAGGTATGCCCCATTCACAATCCAGAAAGAAGAAGCACCCGTTCCTGATTCAAACCAGTTCTGACCTATCGGGCGGGGGTACTTTGCATTCGGATTCTCGGGAGTCCAGACATCCGAAGCCCAGATCGGGTAGTAAGGTCGTACGGCTCCACCGTGCTGACGCATACCCGCTCCTTCCTGGTTGCTGATGATCCGGTCGTAGGCACCTACGCCCTGCAGAACGGAGTTAACTGAGAAACCGCGGTACGACAGATTTATACCAATACCATAGTTGATTCGTGGCGCCCCTTTATTTGAGAGTAGCTGAACATCATTTCCGTCAATCTTACCATCCGGTCCTTCTGAATACCCATCACCCCGGATGTCTTCAAAGTATAGACCTCCCAGGTACGGATTTCGACCATACTGCTTAAATCCGCTTTCCAGCAGGGCATCCAACTGCTCCTGGGTACGAACCATCCCCAGCGTTTTCAGACCAAATATACGGTCAGCCGGATAGCCAATTTTATTTTCAAAATAGCGGCTACCACCTGGCTGAAAAGCAGCTCCCTGATCCAGTATATCCCAGCGATCAATGGCATAGCCCATGTTAGCGGAGACAGAGTAGTTCAACTTATTGCCGAGTGCCTTATCACGCCACTCCACAAACAGCTCCCCTCCTCTCCACGAACGGGCCGCGTAATTTTCTGGAGCCAGACTTTGTCCGTAATTGTCAGGTAGTGTCACTACGCGCGATCCCAGAATATTCACCTCTTTTTTGAGGAATATATCCAAAGTACCATACAAGCGGTTCTTGAGCATACCAAAGTCAAGACCGGCATTATAGGTAGTAGAGGTAGCCCAGGTCAGGTTTGGATTAGGCGTAGCTCCAGGTGCGATACTCTGGTACAACCGGTCACCAAATATATAGCTACCGGCATTTGTATATACGTAGCTATATGAGAAGGGTCTGATCCGGTCATTATTTACATTTAGATCGTTACCGGTAGTACCATACGAAGCCCGTAGTTTCAGATCATCAAAGAAGGAAGTATTATTTTTCATAAAAGCCTCTTCTGATATTCTCCACGCGGCCGATACGGATGGGAAGAAACCCCACCGCTTACCTTGCGGGAACAGGGTGTTACCGTCGTAACGGAATGAAAATTCAGCAATATAGCGGCTATCAAAATTGTAGTTAAAACGACCTATCATTGACTGGCGTGCCCCAATGGTTTCGGTAGCAAAGCCGTTTCTTCTGGCAATATCCGTTGAATACACAAACGACTGATCATAGGATGTGAGGGGATCTTCCAGCACAGCCGAGGCACCATATCCACCATTTTCAGCCTGCTCATACACCAGTAGTCCATCAACCGAATGCCTGTTAAAAGTGCGAGTGTAATTAGCAAACCAGTTGAACTGATAACTCCAGGTAGTATTCAGATCATAGCTCATGAAAGGCTGGTTCCGGCTGAATGTAAAGGTATTCGTCTTGTTCGGGTCCGGAGGAGCCGGGATAAACCGGTTGCCGTTGGGATCAGCCTGGTTGAATACGTAGTTCTTCTGGAAGGTCAGGTACTTCTTACGCATGTAATCACCAGCAATGTAGTTACCTATAATCTTGGTTGTCAGGCCGGGAATGAACTTATCCAGCTTGATATCCAGCGACAGGATTGAATTTATATTACGACGGCGCGTTTTGATGTAGCGGTCACCAACTACCTGATCTATAACACTCCATGCCTGCCAGCTACCCATAGGTGTTTGTACAGGATAATCGGTAACGTGGTTGACCGGGGTCCCATCCGATTCAGTATAGAAGGGGTAGGTCTTAGGCCAGTTGAAAGTTACACGATAGAGGTCAGATACATCGAAGTCATCATCACCTGTAAATGGCCAGTAAAATCGGTCGTGGTTTTGCTGGTTTGCCGCCAGGTTCAGGTTGACCTTGATAGCATCTGTAATCTCGGCCGAAACGTTCGTCCGCATGTTGAACTTGTTGTGCTCTAGGCTTTTATAGGAGCCTTCCTCTCCGCGATAGCTTAGTAGTGAGTAGTAGGTCAGTTTCTTTTCGCCGCCCGATACACTCAGCGAGTGCCGGTGGCTGTAAGGATTCTGCCAGATAAAATCATTTACATTGTAGCGCTTGTCTTTAAAGTAATCAAATTCACGCTGGCTGTTAGGTATCGGAGTACCATTAAACTGAGCAACGCGGTTTTGGTAGATGAGCTCATCCTCCGCCGTAGTCAGGTCTGATAGTAGTGTCTGCGTAGGACGGCCCGTGGTATAGTTAGACTGAAGATTAAAGGTAGGCTTCTGCTTTACTCCCGATTTGGTAGTAACCAGTACTACCCCATTACCCGCACGAGAACCATAGATAGAAGCCGTAGCGGCATCTTTCAGGAAGCTGATTTGGTCCACCTCGGCCGCCTCCAGAGCATCAAAAGATTCTTTATCCCGTACAATACCATCAATCACAAATAGCGGATCGCCAAAACTACCCCGCATACGAATGGACGAAGTAGCTCCTGCTAAACCGGATGTATTTGTCACATTCACCCCCGGCGCACGACCAGCCAGGGTATTTGATAGGTTAGAGGCCGCCTGATTGTTCAGTTCGGCGGCATCTACAGCAGTAATGGCTCCGGTTAGGTTCACCTTTTTCTGGGTACCATACCCTACTACTACCACTTCATCGAGAGCCTTTACGTCAGGGCCAAGCGTAACTTCCATGTTAGTCAGATTCCCGACAGTAACTTCCTTTGGTGTAAAGCCCACGAAGCTAAATACCAGTACAGTATTGGCATCCGGTACCATCATTTCCCAATTCCCGTTAATATCGGTGACTGTACCGCGGCTCGTCCCCTTGATCAGGATACTCACACCCGGCAAGCCTTCTCCTTTTTCATCCAGTACTTTACCGGTAACCCGTTGCTCGGCGGTTGTTTTACCTACGGCAACAGTAAAATATTTAGGACTAACAATGGCTTTCTGAGGGTTATCAGCGGCCTCCACATGTGTAATGGCCGCAACCAGAAAAACAGGAATGAGTCTTTTGGGTAGACTTGATGGAGGTCCCGCAACAGGCGAGAATCCAATGGATCCCCGGAAGGAATCCAGGATCTCCCCCACCGACTGTCTGAGAAGCTGCCATGCATTAGTCGGCGCAGTTTCTCCTTTGAGAGGTAAATTCATAAGGTAGTTAAGGGTATAGGTTATAACATTGAGTTGGTTTTCTTGCTTGTAATCTCCTGTCACTCCTGATCAGTAGTGGTCTGATCAAAAGATTGCCTCTTTCACGATTCCTCTGATTTGTATTCTATGGGCTTTATCTAGGGTGCTCGTGGTTTTATTTTCATGGATAAATGGGTTAAGGGTTAGGAAAAGGGTTATTATTAGTTAGTCACATCCTATTTGATTTTGCTATCAGTAGACTCTCTTCCTTCACTGTATCCTGTCAGGTTCTATCACTTCTGTTGCTTTCTCATATAGCTAAGCCTATGTGCTTTTCCAAGTTTGAGCGGGATCTTTTCGTGTACGTACACGATACTGTGATTCATTAATCCTTTGTCAGATGACATTGACTTATTAAGATCATTAGTAGTGGGGGATTTAGATACTTACTAAGTAACCGTTATATTCTAATCAGTATATTTAGTAAAAAAGGGTGACGTGTACGTACCCGTAATATAGACAAAACTAAATAGTGATCAAGAGAAACTTAGTGAACGTCACAGCTTCTCCTTTGGCTGAGCCAAATTATAAATACAGATTAATGTTGTGGGTAAACTGTAATTTCCTGGAAAAAGGAAGGGCGAAATGGTTCAGGAAACAAAGAGCTTTTAACTAACATAAGTTTAAATGGCATACAATCTAATTTAATAATTTTGAAAATTTGAGTAGCATATAACACTGCGTTGAGAGTACCAACTGCCTGAGCAAGTAGGTATACCTGGAATCTCTAAGTGTTCTATCAGATAGTAGATCTCAAAGCCTCTATTATTGTCTTTTCTTCTTTTATTTTAGCCCTGTGCTGATTTATGGCACCTCCAATTGAACCAACTCAATCTTACATGTACCACGATAGTGAAGCCCTTCGTCAGGTAGTACAGCGCATTCACCCCCTGAATAAACAGGAAATGGAAGAGTTTCTATCCATATGGAGGCCGATAGAGGTAAAGCGGAAGGTAATACTTACTACGAGTGGTGATACCGAAAAGTACCTGTACTTTGTACTGGAAGGCCTCCAGCGGGTGTACTATGCCGACGATCTGGATCGGGAAGCTACGCTCGTTTTTAACTATACACATTCGTTTGGTGGAGTTATTGATTCATTTCTGTTTCAGCAGCCTTCACGGTACTACTACGAAACGCTAACCCCTTCTATACTATTAAGAACCACCTTTACCGACCTAGATCACCTGATGCTCAAGTACCCTTCCATTGAACGCATGATTCGCTTGGGAGTTAGTGGTGCCCTGGCAGGTGTACTCGAAAGACTGGTGGAGTTACAGTCATTTTCTGCCGAAGACAGGTTTCGTACACTGCTAAAAAGGAGTCCGCACATCCTTCAGCTCGTACCACATAAGTACCTGGCCAGCTATCTTCGCGTAGATCCGACAAATTTCAGTAAGCTGCTGAACAAAGTCCGGATCTGAAATCATGGTAAATACCAAGATTTACATTCCGGAATAGGCCGAATTTTGGAACATAAATCAAAACATCTATAAGCCATGAAAAAACAAACTATTGTAAATGTACTTAGCAAAATACTGCTCACCCTATCGGCACTTGCCATATTCTCAGTTTGCCTGATGGCCTTTTCTGATCCCCAGTCCGTCATGGACCTGGTAGGCGTACAGCTTACAAATACCGATGCCTACAGTTCTATCCGGGGCGTATACGGAGGGGTAAGTCTTACCATAGTTGTTTTGCTGGTGTACCTTTTGCTGCGGGACGTTACCAAGGGTCTTATTTTTATCTCCCTCCTCTGGGGCTTCTACGCTCTTTCCAGAATTACTACCATCCTGGTCGAAGGTAGTCTGGGAGATTTTGGTCAGCAGTGGCTGGTAATCGAGTCGGTACTTTGCCTGTCTTCTTTACTTCTACTCTTCCTGAAGACCCGACAGACTTCTCCCACTCCCACAGTAGCTTAATGAAAAAGCACCTGACTACGGCCTGGCTGAATCAATTACAGCAACAGGTAGAGGAACATCTGGAAAAGGCGACCCGGATTTACCAAAACTTACCGGAAGAACAACTCCTGCAACCAGCCTCAGACGGGGGCTGGTCCGTAGCCCAGTGCCTGGAGCACCTCAACAGCTACGGCAGGTACTATATACCCGCGGTACAACAGGCCATAGAAGCCAGTCCGGCCGAATACAAGCAGCCCACCCTTTACTTCCGTAGTGGTTACCTGGGGAGCTACTTCACAAACCTGATGCATGCTCAAAACAGCAGGAAGTACAAAGCCATGAAAGGTCATATACCATTACCTGCACTTAACGGGGCACAGGTAGTAGCCGAATTCATTGAACAGCAGGAACAGTGGCTCCAGTTACTTCGTCAGGCCGAACAGCTGAACCTTAACAAAATCAAAGTACCTATTTCTATTACACGGTTAGTTAAGCTTAATCTGGGCGATACCTTCGCCTTTGTGAAAGCCCACGATGAAAGGCACATTCAGCAGGCCAATCGGGTGCTGGAGGTCTATGCATGACATATGTAATGCCCTTCCAGATCAATAAAAAAACACAACATACATGAGCAGTAGTAGTAGTATTGAAATAACCAGTTGATGCCAGTCAATTCGCTCACGACGCTGAATCTGCTTCAGGATCATGATACCATTAAGTACTATTATAAAAAGAGTGAAAAAGATAAAGTAAAGTACAAGATCCATATCATTAGTAAAGGATTAGTGTGGAGACGTAATTGGGCCTTACTATTTCGCTTTAATAATGATTGTTACCCGTCCTTCTGATACTTCAGGTCGCTGGCCGGCAGAGGTTGGGATGATTTTTAGCTGTGACAACTGGTTTTTGTACCACCCTGCTACTGTGGCAGAGACCGTGGTTTCAATTACCGTAAGTGACAGTACTTTCCCTTCAGCATTTACTCTGATCCGAAATACAACACTGCCTGTATCTTCATAGGGGTCTTGCGGTACGCTCAGTTTGCCAAATCGGAACCCGGAAAGGTCAAGGCCTATATTACCGGTGCCGTTACTAGGCCCATCGTACGCACCTGAGGAACTCCCATTGGGTGCTCCGCCCTGGTTAGCAGCAGCCTTGGGATCGCTCCCGCTGCCCCGGTGTTCGGTTTTTTTGAAGAGACTACTTGGGTCTATTTTGGGAGATTCTACCGGCGAATCATGCTGCTGGGTCACAACAGGCCTGGTGGTACCCCGTATTTCGGATGCCGATGGACGGGCAGGGGTAGGCTTGGGCGCAAATCGGGGAGCAGGGGCAGCCCCTGATGATCCGACAGATGGAGTACTTCTTTGTCGGGGAAATGCTTCCAGCCGTATGGGTACCAGCGTCAAAAGCTCGAGGCTATCAAGGTGAGCCTTCTTGTTTGCTATCGTTTGAGCAGAGGGAGTTATCCTGATTAACCCAAGTACGAGTAGTAATGTAGCAAAGATACCAAAGCTGATTGTCCAGGCCCGGTGGGAGAACGTAGACTCCTGATACGAAATAAGTGATGTGTACATGCTTTCTGAAATGAATGGTCTGTAGCTTTATCCTATATCAGCGCCAAACCTTATCAGTCAGATCAACCTATTTTTATGTACCTCTCCACTACATAGCCCTTCAGGGCTTAGCAGCAAGCTTTCTTAAAAGGATACTGGCCCGTTCCTGATATGGGTGATTTGTATCCAAAGCAATCTGTTCCAACCGCTGGCTGACTAATCCTGTTTGCCCTCCTTGCAACATTGTCAGAGCAATGTACCATTGTGCATGATCCCTGATATCTTTATTTGTACTTTTTTCTGCTTTTTCCAATTGAATAAGCGCGGAGGCACCCTGTCCTTTCTGAAGTAGTCGGATTCCTGCATGTAGTGTGGCCGTATCGGACTGCCAACGAGCTACTGAACCGGGACTTACTCCCAGGTTATCATTAGCAAAGGGACTGGAAATATCAGGTGTGGAATCAAAGGCATCTGCAAATAGCTGCTGCGTGTCTGGTAAGTCAGGGGCTTGGGCCGAAGGTGTAGATGTAGCTGGTGTATCTAAAGGATCACTTTCAGGACTAGTAGTCCCTGGCTCCGAGGTAGTATTCTGGTTGGTTTGTGGCTTCTTATCCTGCGCTACCATTTCCCGCGGACTTTCATCAGTACTATTGTAAACCCACCATCCTACTCCTATTACTACTATAATACTGGCGGCCGCTGCTACATATCGCCAGAGAGATCGATAAGAGGTAGTTGGAAGTACTTTCTCATTTCTTTCTTCTTCGCCAACCACCTCTTTTTCTAAGGTAGTATTGACTATAGGAAGTGAGCCTTCGGCTTTTAGTTGAGCGTGAATGCCTTCAAACTGCGTTTTATATTCATTTATCTTTAAGCCTGATTTGATACGCTTTTGGGTAGCTACTTCCCGGGCAAGCGCAGGACTTTGATTCATCTGCTGTTCAAATGCTGATCGTTCCTCTACAGTCCCTTCGCCACCCAAATAGGCATGAATCTGATTGAACATTTCTTCTGATAATTCCATATATCAATTAGGATTGTACAGCTACGTGTACATGATGAAAAGTAGATTTGATACGCATTAACAAGAGCAGGTGGAGCAAAAAAGTATAAAGCTTATTAGGTATAGAAGTACTCCTTCCATTCTCTGCATTAATACCCTTTACCACGCTAACCTTATCAGGCCAGCCGGAATTTTTCTTTGAGGTACTTAGCACATTTAAAGCGCTTTCCTGTGGCAGAAGCCTCAGTCATATTCAATGCTTCTGCGATTTGGCGTAGTGACCAATCTTCCACGTAAAACCAATTCAGTACCTTCTGACAATCCTCAGCCAATAGATGGAAAGCACGGTTGAGCTTCCTGAATATCCAGGCGCGTTCATCGTCATCGTAATCGCTGTAAATAGCATCATCAATGGGAAGAGCCTGATTTTCTCCCTCTTCATTACGTAGAATAGCTACAAACGGGGAAGTGGAAGTAGCTGGTTTGTAGAACTCGTCCTCATCCTGTTCAACTACTGATTCAGTTTGAAGTTGTACCTCTGCCCGCTTGACTTTATGTTCAATTGCTTTCTTCCACTGATTTATGTAAATGCGATAGAAGTAAGTAGTGATCTTGGCTCCTTCCAGAAACGTATAGCTGCCACTACGGAGCTTTTCGACAAAGATGGCAAGGCATTCCTGGAGCAGATCTTCGGCTTCCTCCTGCTTACTACCTTTCGAAAGTGCAAAAGGAAGGCACAACTGGTACGTTTGCTTGTACAAACACATAAAAGCCTCATGACGCTCCTTTAGCAGTTCGTTGTAGAAAAACGCTTCGGACTGTTGGTACAAACTACAGGGATCGGATTTATTCATGAGCGGTGTACTTATAAAAACTCTTCTTTCAGGCAGTTTAGGTTGTATGGCAAAGCTACCGCTTTGTATGGTTGCTTTTGGCCTGGGTAGTGATCTGTATACTTCGTTCGGCAACTCCCACACCCGCTTTCTTCCTTTTCTGATCAGCTGATGAGGCCACTTTTACTTTTTTCAAATCATCTTTTATGATGGTATATCCGCTCAACTCTTCGGTATGTAGTGGTTCAAACTGACCGGTTGTAGCAAATCCCAGTAATAACTCTACACCAAACGGTGCTGCACACACAAAATCAGTTGGAATTTTAACCCACCGATCTACTTCGGATTCAGCTATTCTAAAGTCCTGATTCCGTAGCAATACTAGGTTATTGGCTGCATCACGGTAAATAAGCCGGACGGTACAAGGGGTATTGACACGTACCGAGACACGCATAGTATCATCCTCGGTGTATGACTGCGGGCCCATGCCTTTGTTAGTACTAAGTTCAAGTCGCAGATCACCCGCTTTGACGGGGACGGGACCAACTTCCGGTTTGTCATCTATTTCAACATGTATACGTGTAGCTTCTTCCACCAGGGCTATCGGTGGTTCGATGGCGGCATTGGGAAGATTGATAAGTAATACCTCAGATTCGATAGCCTTACCTACCGGCTGGCTGCCGTAGTTGTATAGTTGCGCATGTATTTTCAAAAAATTCCCGACTTTCTGGTAGTGACCTCTAAGGGTCATATAAGGTTCAAAGGCGGCACTACGAGTAATAACTGCTATTTCTATATCCGGATTATGCTGGGTAAGGGAAGATTTGAGGGTTCCGGTAATCTGGTGAGAAAATTCATTGACAACTTTTTTCCCTTGATAAGTAAAGGTTTCAATAGATATTTTTTTTACTACGTTCTCCGGAATCTGTTGAGCCACTTGAGTGGCCAGTTTATCGATGGCCTCAAGGAGGGTAAAGAAATCCAGTGGGTTCACACTTTCATGCAATGAGAATGGCTTGCCCCTTTCCCTAAGGTCCGTATCCATCAGGCCTATCTTAGCCTCATGTATCGTAGAACCCTGCATTCGGAGAAATACAACCGCCCGACACGGCTCACCTTCTATACGCAGTGGTACCCGTCCCTGATATGTACCCAGGAGGGTTTTTAGTCCGTAGAAAATCACCATGTACCCATCCTGTGCCTGCTTGAATTCAGCCTCGTCCCATTCAAGGCTGTAATTCAACCCCCTTCCTGATTTATAGCTTACTGATGCGATCTGTTGGTACTCTTTAAAGTCAATGATTCGACTTCCTTTATTGTTAGGTACCAGGTCATTTTCAAAGCGCGCATCAAGTCGCACGTTTGCCCACATCCGGTTCAATGCATCAGTCTTTTCGTCCCAGCTCATTACATTGGGATTGACATGAAGCGAAAAGGCTGACTCGAAGTCCTTAAGTACCTGCTTCACCTGCTGCGCCGCCTGACGCTTCTGGAATTCGCTTAAGGTTTGGGCGAAGCCAGAAAAGAATGGACAGACTGCCGCAAGTAGAAGCAAGTACCTTTTCATTGTAGTAATTGATTTTTACAAACCCTTCGGACATTTACAGGCTTCCGCACTACCTTTTCACTATTACTTCTTACCACTTTTATTCAGAATCAGCTCTTGGGTGAGAAGGCTGTTTTCCATGGGGATCTGCTGTGAATGAGTAAGCTCCATCACCCGTACCCGTACGGTTTTGAATATATCCTCCAGGCGCTTTTGGGGTTCATCCAGGGCTTTCAACAGCTCGGCGGTATAGGGGCTGTTGCTGCCGTCTCCATCCTGAGCCGTCTGGCCGGGTCGGGTCGAAAAGGCAATCAGGGTACCCGCCGGAGCGCCCATATTGGCCAGACCTTTTCCGCCTGTGCTGCGGGTCCAGCTACGGGCCAGTGGATTGTCACGACAAGCATCCAGGATCATCAGGTTGGTACGGTTGGTGTTGTTTTCGTTGTTCATCTGATCAAGTACCTCGTCGGCTGCCACGGCCAGTACTTTAAGCTCCGATTCGGACTGGGGGGTGATGTCGACCGGAATCAGGTAGTTCTTCCCGGCAACCTGCATACCATGCCCGGCGTAATAGAATAAAGCTACCTCTACGTTCTGATCCTGCAGGCTACTTCCAAACTGAGCTACGGCTGTTCTTAGTTCTCCCTGACGAGTGTCATAACGTTCTATTACATCAAAGCCCAGCCCACGCAGCTTTTGAGACATAGCCTTTGCATCATTGATCGGATTGGGTAATTTGTTGGCTGCCGAGTAGCTGGAGTTTCCAATGATCAGAGCAACCCGCTTTTGCGCTTTCTCGTACATGATAGCCAAAGGAACCGAGCGGGTAGTACCAGCAGAGTTGGTAGCTACAAATACTACTGTATTCTGTCCTTCACGCAGCCGCACCGTATGGGATACAGATACTCCACCGGCACAATCATTGGCCGCAACTGGCTTAAAGCCTCGCACGTTGATAGGTGACTCTACTCCGTTCACTTCCACTTTCATACCCTGTGCTTTGTTTTGAACACAAGCGGTGAGGGACAGCTCCTGCTTGTCGGTATGGCCTACCTGCGTAAGCCATTGGATAGCCGGTTGCGGCTGCCCCTGGGGCTGATCAGCAACTACATTGAATTCATCACGGGTCCCGTTGGAATAGACAATCTGGGCTATCTGACTGATAGGTAGCGTACGGATGTCTTTTTTAGAGGTACCTTCTTTCCAATAATTGATTTTATCCGGAAACACTTGTTTTACTTCTACAACCTGCTTCTCCCGATTCAGCAGGTATAGAGTATCAGCAGGTACGTTTACCTCTGGGTTAGCCTGGCTCACATTGGCCATACCAACGGCGGCTAGTAGAACTATTAAAAATTTAGTCATAGGTTAAATCATTTTACTTTTAGTACCCAATAATCACTGTTGCCGTGAGAGCCTTCACTTTTGTCACCCGATGCGCCGGAGTTGGAATGACCAGCCATGATATAACCCCCATCAGAAGTACTTAGAATAGCCTCCGCTGAATCATTCCCATTACTACCGTAGGCCTTATCCCAGACTTTACCACCATTGGCATCTACCTTTACCAGCCAATAATCATTTTGCCCTTTGGAGTTATCGCTCCGATCTCCCGACTGTCCTGAGTCTGAAAAACCGGTTACTACAAAGCCTCCGTCAGAGGTAGAGGCTACTGATCTGGCGTAATCATTGCCACTTCCACCCAGGGTTTTGTCCCAGACTTTACCACCGCTGGAGTTTAGTTTAATGACCCAGTAGTCGTAGCCCCCGCGAGAGCTTTCACTCTTGTCACCGGAACGGCCCGACTCCGTCAGGCCTGCCAGTACAGCCCCTCCATCGGAAGTAGCCACTACGTGCCTGGCATCATCAATGCCATTACCACCAAAGGTTCTGTCCCACTGCTTTGCTCCACTACCGTTGATCTTGACGACCCAGATATCATAGTTGCCCTGGCTGCCCTGGCTTTTATCACCACCAGCGGGTGATGTAGAGTTGCCGACCAGCAGGAAGCCGCCATCGGATGTGGCCACAATGGATCGTGCTACATCATTGCCACTGCCTCCCAGGGTCTTTTCCCATAGCACACTTCCGCTTGAGTTAATCTTCATTACCCAGTAGTCACCCTCCCCTCTTGCGTTTTCAGCTTTATCACTGGATTGGTTAGAGTACGAGTAGCCCAGTATCACAAAGCCCCCGTCAGAAGTAGGTACTACTGAACTGGCCTCATCATAGCCACTACCCCCGTAGGTTTTGTCCCATACCTTGGTACCACTACTATTGATCTTTACGATCCAGAAGTCATTGCCTCCACGGGAACCTTCACTCTTATCCCACGATACAGTAGATTCAGAAAGCCCTACCAGCAGGTAGCCTCCGTCAGCAGTAGGTACTACAGCCCGGGCATCATCACTACCATTACCGCCTATTGTTTTGTCCCACTGCCTGTTGCCACTACCATTGATCTTTACCACCCAGTAATCATTGTTGCCTTTGGAGCCCTCGCTTTTGTCTCCTGATGAGCCAGAGTTGGAATGGCCAAAGAGCAGATAGCCACCATCGGAGGTATTCAATATTGATTTGGCCTCATCATATGCCGAACCTCCAAAGGTCTTGTCCCACTGTTTGGTGGGCTCAAGGGCTGCCGGTGAGTTGATGGTAACGGTTTGCTGGCTACTATTGCTACCACCAGGTCCGGTCGCAGTCAATCGTACGGTGTAATTACCCGCCTGTGAATATTGCTTCATTGGGCTGGGCTGAGTAGAGCTAGTGTTGTCTCCAAACGACCACTCATAGGAAGTGGCATTGCTGGACTGGTTAGAAAAGCTTACCGTACAGGGAGCAGTACAGCCATTATTATTAATACTAAATATCGCCACCGGCGCTGCCGCAGGTGCCGAGATGGTAACTGATTTCTCAGTGCTATTGGTCCCTCCCTCACCGTTTGCTGTTAACTTCACGGTATAGGTACCTGCCTGCGAGTACCGCTTGGTGGGATCCTTTTGGGTAGAGGTAGTATTATCCCCAAAGCTCCACTCAAAGGTATTGGCGTTGCTGGACTGGTTGGAAAAACTAACATCACAGGGGGCTGTACAACCATTATTATTGATATTGAAAGCCGCCACTGGAGCAGCCGCGGGAGCAGCTATATTGATGGTCTGTTCAGTACTGTGGCTACCACCCTGTCCGGTAGCAGTTAGCTTTACAACGTAATTCCCAGCCTTGGTATACTGCTTGGTAGGATTGGGTTGGGTTGAGGTAGTATTATCACCAAAATTCCATTCATATGAATTAGCGTTGCTGGACTGGTTGGTAAAGTTTACGGTACAGGGGGCTGTACAGCCATTGTTAGATGCGCTGAATGCCGCAACCGCAGCTGCCGGCGCGAATACCGTCACAGTTTTTTCTGTACTGCTACTGCCCCCCTGTCCGTTGGCTGTTAACCTGACGGTATAGCTACCTGCCTGGTTGTACTGCTTTGTAGGGCTGGTCTGGGTAGAGCTGGTATTGTCTCCAAACGTCCACTCATAGGAACTGGCATTGCTGGATTGGTTGGTAAAGCTTACCGTACAGGGAGCGGTACAGCCATTATTGCTTATGCTGAAAGCCGCTACGGGAGCCTCCGCAGGTGCAGCAATAGTAACTGTTTTTTCTACGCTCCGGCTTCCGCCTCCGCCATTAGCTGTTAATTTGACTCTATAGGTACCTGCACTATTATATAGTTTGGTTGGGTTGGTCTGGGTAGAGCTGGTGTTATCTCCAAAAGTCCATTCATACGTAATGGCATTGGTAGTTTGGTTCGTAAAACTAACTGTACAGGGGGCGGTACAACCGTTGTTGGCTATATTGAAATCAACAACAGGAGGCAATGGCGCCCTGGTCGTAACTGTTTTGGTCGTTCCCTGGCTTCCCCCGTCGCCCTTGGCGACAAGCTTTACCTGAAATGTATTTGCACTCCTGAACGTGTGCCTGGGGCTCCTCTCGGTGGATGTTTCTCCATCCCCAAAATCCCACATATAGCTACTGGCGTTTTCGGAACTGTTGGTAAATGCAACCTCACAGGGAACCATGCAATTATCATTTTCAACCGAAAATGATGCCATTGGTTCGGGGGGTATCTCGCTGTGACAGCCAATGAAAAAGACACCCAATAGAAAGAAAAACAGTAGACGTTTTAACATAAATACTAGTAAAAATAATCTTGATCCTAAGTCAATAAGTGATGAATACGGGGCTAGAACTTTAAAGTAAGCCCCACGCCGGCAGTACGAGTAGTAGGATTGTAGTAGGGTTGGAAGGACGCCTGCGTTCTTCCCTGCTCCATCTCTTTCAGCGTTTTTCGCCGTAGGCTCCCGTTTCTAATTCCAAGCAGTTCAAATACAACACCTCCAGCGATACCGGCCGCAGCCAGATAGATGCCGGGGGAACCAAAGGCCGTAAGGCTTTTTGGTCTGGCTAAATCACTGGCGTTGGGCTCCCTATTGTAGTTTTGGGTGTACCAGCTGGAAAACTCCCGGTTCGTTTGTTCGAGTTGACTTTTATATTTATTGTAGTTTCCCTGCACAGTAAAAAAAGTAGCTACACCAGCCACCACCGCTCCCGCTCCAATGGAAGAGAATAGTAGTTGTTTCCGTTTGTACTTTGAGGCATTTCTCTCCAACTCCTCAATAGTATATCTGGGAGCATTACTAATTGGCTTTCCTGGTTTAGGTTCGTACACTATATCTTTTACATCTTTCTTATAAAGGAAATATTCGGGGCCGTTGGGGTTATCAAATCGCTTGTACTTTATGTAAGTATCATCCTCACTAAGAACTTTGGCTTTTATCTCTTCTCCATCATTCCTGATGATCCGGTCCTGTGCATTTACATTAGAATAGCTCACTACAATTAGCATTACGAATAGCCCTTTCCAAAGGTGCAGGGAATACTGCCCCTGAAGTACCAGATCAAGCTTGCTGGAGAATAGTTCGTAAAAATTCTTCATGTTCAATCTTCTTAATTGTTGGGTAGTATTGGTCATTTTTCCGGCAGCTTCTTTTAAATTACGGAAGGAGATAAGGGCATTTGCCTTATCTCCTTACGTATCTCCTCATAGCAAGTAATTTACTTATGCTCGATTTTCACCAGGAGTGGTACAACACTCCCCTTAGGACTACCTTTCACTTCAAAGGCGATTTGATTAGGCTCATAGGTCATATCTCGAGGTGAAATGAAGTCTTCACCTAATGCTGCGTATGCTTTCTGAACAATAGTACCGTTAGTATTCTTGATTTTGGTAGCTACCTCATCCAGATTTAGCTCCTTTTCAGAAATAAAAACTACGAAGTAGTCTTCACCCGCTACGTTATCGAGAGTAAAAGAACTATTGGGAGACGGCATCAATACAGCATTACTGGAAGGTATGATAGGACTTACATTTGTACTGGTACCAGTAGGAACCGGGAATAGCTTGCTTACACGATTTTGCTGATCAGATCCAATAATGTAGACGTATGACTGCTTATTATTGTTGATCGCCATTTTAAAGCGAGTGCCCGATGTGTACCCATTACTCATCGTATAGGTAATCATCTCGGCGTTGCTATTGGGCTGATCAGGTGTTACATCAATACCTTTATTAACAAGAGAGTGAACAGGCATATTTCCTCCCGTCAATGTGAATTCCATATTGCCTTTAAGTGCAATAACATTAGGCTGTGGTTTTGGAGTTGGTTCAGGAAATACCTGAAAGGCGTACTTGGTAAACCGGATCATATCGTCATAGTTAGCCCAGGTAAGGCCATTGTCTCCCCAACCTTTTCCCCAGCTATTGACAATCAGGAAGGAGCCTCCATTGATGCTATCATCATATCCGATTACTGCCATAGCATGTCCTCCCAGATTACTTTCAGGCGATTCACCTGGTGCTGCCTTCCATGTATCCTTGGCTTCAACCAGGAATGAATGTGTCATCAACATACCTATCAGAACAGCATTTTCGCTTTCAACAAGAGCCGACTTTATGGCAAGTATTTTTTCGCTAGCAGGAGTGGCAGAAAGTGTAGAGTTGAAGAGTGTAGCATACCCTTGTATCTTAAAGTTCGCAGCATCCTGATCACAGTTACCAGTAGCACTTCCACACTCGTTGGGAGCACAGGCAAGCATGGCCGTCCCTTTGTTTTTCATCAGTTCAAGTGCATCAGCAAGTGAAGCTCCTCCCTGACAATCATAATCAGTAGATTTCTTTATCTGATTGTATATCCACGCTGGTGAGAATCGGGCTTTGGCAATATTGGCAGCCTGGTTATTCCAACCATTCTTCTTTGCCTGCATGATCGTCCGCATATAATATGCTGTTGACCAACCTACACAAGTTCCAAAATCCCCCTGATCACCTGCCTCCGGAAGATATTCTTTAAGATTGTACGAAGGAGGCAGTATGCCTTTGAAACGTAAGTTATCTGGTTTTCTGGGGAGACGCATGTACTGATCGTCGTCCATTCTTAATCCCATTTTTCTTGTCTGAGAAAAGCCTGAAACACATAGTGTTAGTACAAGAAGAGCTGTAAGTGTGAAACGGGTTGATAGATAAGCTTTCATAATTAATGGATTTTATAGTGCCTGTATCTTATATAAAGAAGTTCTACTTTTCTTTGAGAGTTAATTCTACGATCTGCCAGTAACTGCCCCTTTGAGTAGGTGCCTTAGTTAGCATAGGCATTCTTTGCGCAGAGGTAACTTTACCTGGAACAGGATTTCCCTTATCGAAATGATTGACATCATGAAAGGTTGTGCTCCGGCAGTACCATTTACCTAATGAATTTTCACGGAACTGGTCATAAAGTACCAGGGTCGACTGCATCAACTCGTATGAGCTTTTGGTATCGCGAACTCGCATCAGAAAACCTACCCGTGGAAGCCTCATCGTCTGACCATCCTTTGTCACAAGGTTTACATATCCACTAGGGCCAAATATTGCTTCCGCCTCGTCTTTGAACTGCGAAAATTGTTCTTCCGACACATTGCTTTTGAGTACAGTCAGATTTTTCAGAATGGCATCTATCTTACGTTCGATAGGCCAGTCTATCAAAGTCACATCGTCATTATTACCGGGTATAGATTCTGGTTTTGGAGCAGGAACCGGCGCAGCAGGTATCGAGGTACCACTTCTAACTATGTTCTGAATCCGGGCATAGCGCACATTCCGTTTACTATCCGAGTAGACAGAGGCATATATATCTAGTGTATCCTGTACTTCAACCTGTAATTGTGCATTAGGTCGTCCCTGAACCGTAACAGGTACAGTAAGTCGATACCTGTGTATAAACCGGTCTTTGGAATTTGTTGAATCTAGTGTTACAATCTTAAGGAGATCTCGCTCCAACTCGTATTTAAAACCCTTCTTATACAGCCCGCCTGCCAGTCTGAGGTATTCTTCTACTTTAAGGGATGCTTTATCAGCTAGTGGTTCCAAGGATTTGTCCGGCTTTACATTTCCGGGTATAATGTGGTTTACGATAGAAGCAGTATCATCCATGAAGTAAACGTGCACAAATTCCTCAGCCTTTTTAGAGCTGGATGTTCCATTTAGAGAAGGTACTAATGCGTTCAATTCACGTTGATAACTCTTCAGCATTCCATCAAGCGTACGCTCGTGGGAAAGAGGTACATGATCAGCCGGAGTAAAGGCCTGAAGGCCAGCCAAAATTCCTCCCGTAAGTAACACTTTTGTAGCGGTGAGGATATATGAAGGCTTTAAAATCATAATAGGCTATGGTTAAAAATGAATGATCAAATCTGAAACTTTCCATTCGTACTTCTTACTGACAGCCACAGAGTCTTCTACCGGTACCCAATCTTTTTTCAGTGTCTTATACCACGCTCCGACTGCAGTTTTTAGATTCACATTATCCAGCCTGGTACGTTGTCCAATAAAAACCTGATTAGCTCCACGGTAAAAATCAGTAGTATAGTCAAGGCTAAATTCTGCTATCTCAAGCTTTCTGGAATCATCAATCATTACCTCTCCAGGAAACTTACATTCATTTATACTGTAGGGTGTGCTTACCTTATCAGTACTCACAAAAAAAATTGTATCTTTTTTTAGCCTACTTTTTAGCTCTTCACATGCCTTATGTCTTAAAGAATCCGAAGTAGTAGCCGAGAAGATTCGCTTCAAAGGAGTTAATAACTGATTCTCAATTTCTAATGCTCGGCTGCGTGTCAGCGGAGCACCATATAACCACTCTCCCGTACCTTGTATGTTACTTATTTTACAATCCTTGATAGAATAATCTACCCATTGGCCTTCCAATGTTATTTTCATAACCTCACCTATCCTTTGCAGCCTGCGCTCCTGTCGGGCTATACCTCGTAGGCCAACGGGTACCAATACTATGGCTTTTATACTTGTATCATTCTCACTCATCTCCTGTACCGTAGCGTCTTTCGTATGTATTTCGAATTGAAATCCTTTCCAGAAGTAGTAAGGAATTCGACTCAACAGAACATGTACCGCTATCTTAGGTCGTTTCTGCAGGTAGCTATCCTCCGGCACAAGCAGGTCTGGTACTTGTATCGTATCGGTTGTAAAGTATAATCTTAAAATACTGGCTTGTACCTCTGGCCAACTCGTTGAATCTGATTCATGACCCAGAATTTGTATAGCAGTATTTAGCTTCTGAAAATAGTCTGGAAGCATCTGCTCCAATACCTGCCGGGAGGGCTGTTGTGCTTGCCCAGCCAATGCAGTAAGTAGAAGCATAACTATTTTCAGCAGTTTCATTTATCTATATTTATTTATGAGCAAGTTGAATAAGGTTAGAGATCAACCAACCTGAATTTTCCTTTTCATATAAAAACTCATTCAGTTCCAGCTGCCACTCAGTGCCAATGGGTATATAAATAGTAGTAGACACTACAGATTCAATATGCAGAGTGCCATTACGTAGGGCCGCTTCTGTACATTGCCAATCCTTATTGAGTCTTGAATCGGAATTCATAAAAGGACAGAAACTTCGGTAGTCACTTAGCCCTCGAAGAAGAGGTAAGAAGTTTACCTCGTGAGAATTGGGAGGGAGATCTTGTTGCTTTTCCAGACCATCACAAGCGGCTGATTGTGAATCACGCAATACTTGCGGGCGCTTCACTTGTACAATCTGCCAGTAAGAGGCACTATCAGCTGTATAGTACTTTCTTAACTTTACTACCAGAGTGTCCGTAAGATGATGATGTATAACCCGAAGTTTTGAGACCGCTTCGATTGGTGATTGACTGGAAATCTTGATGTCATGGGTAGTGACAGTATTGATGAATTCATCTACCTGTTGTGAATAAAGCGAGGATAAACCTAAACGCGTCCTCTTGAAGCGAACATCATCTTCATTGAACAGCCGGCGCAGGTACATATCCCTGGGATATTCCATTCTTGAGGAGTCTGTAAACTTTTTACCACCGGGTAGAGCTTCATGGTTAAACCGGGCTATGAATTCACTTACATGCTTTACCTGCCACATCATATAGGGCTTCGACTCATTTCTGACCAGCTTCTGGCTGAATTCTTTTGTATTCAACGTATCCGCGACAACAGACGGTGCAATCTCTGATACAGACTGTCCCAGTCCTACGAGTGAGCTTCCAATAGCCCATAGCACAATCAGGAGGAGCCGCATTATAATCTTAGATAAGTATGTGTATAGTTATAATTACAGGTAGCTTTACTGACTTTACAAAATGTTAGCTACTCCTGAAAAGCACCAGAAATGAACAGCCTTTTTTAAGTACTATCACTCTGGTAAATGAGTACTGCACTGTGTTTTTTATTATTAACTGATGGTCAATAACCCTTAATAGGTATTGTCTCCCTCACTGTGACATCCCCAAAGAAAATTTTAAGATCTTCTTTTCCCAGATTTTTATATACAGCCATACTTTTACCCGTTACACGTATATCCTTACGATCCCGGCTGCCATAAATCATTTTTCCACTATTGTCAAAACCCTTGAATTGCTGGAAGTAAGTTGCGGTAGCGTGGTAATTACCATCAGTTCCTTTTTCGAAATCAGATACAGCGGCCGCATCGTAGTAAGTGATTTCGACCTTATCGAACTTTACACCTAATAAATTATTGAAGTAGGCGCGAACGGGAATCGCTTCAACCATTCCATTTCGACGTGAAACCTGAATGTAGGGAGATCGGCGCTTTCCATTTACTTCGTAATCTTTTTCAAACAGATCCACGGCAAGGTCAATGGCTATCTGACGCTGTTCAATAGGTAGTGATTTATTGCCTATTTGAGTAATATATTCCTGCAGATCATTGACCCGTTGCTCTGTCAATATTTTGAACTCAGCTAAACGCTCCTTATTCAGATCAGGTTGAGCCTGAAGGTGAAAAGAGGCAATTAATAAGAAAAGAATATAGTAGAGTTTTGGCATAACCGGATGCGTTTTGTTTATACTATACTACCTGACTTCCTGTAATGTAAGATGTCTATATTTGCCATCTTCACTTAACTCCGACATTTTCTCCACAAAATTGAACTGATCAATAAGTTTGGCTGTGCTGATTATTCTTTTCAGGAATTGATCAACAGGTTGTCGTTCAACAGGCTTTTCAGGCGAATTGATATATATATCTACAGTAGCCGCAGGAGAAAAATAGATAGGCTGTTTGTGGACTCGGATAGAATTACGTTCAGTAAATGGAATTCTTTCATTGGCCAGAAAATTCAAGAACTTGTTTATCTCATCGTAGCTTACTACCGGCTTAATGGTGGAGGGATCTATTGATGGTGCCTTCTTGTATCCTACGGACCAATGGGAATGGTGCTTTATCGTATCAGGGAATTCTTTGAGGGCTACCTGCAAACGATTCTCTGCATCACTCAAAAATGTCTCCCACGTAATTGCCTGATTATTGCTTTCTGCATTAGTAAGTGCTTCCATCCAGGAATAGGTATAGAAGCTTCCCAGGTTTGGATGGGCCGTTGCTTTTTCTCCTCTTCCTGCACTTGATATGATAATATCGCCTTCGGTTTCCAAAAAAAGTTTTTTGATTATAGTTGCATCATCCGTTACTCCGATTCCTTTGAAAAGGGGAGGAACAGGACGCAAACTGCGGGTATCGCTATATAGATTATTGCAGCAGTCACCCAGCGTCAGGCAGAATTTAGGCTTTTTTGCTTTCAGTTGAAGATGTATCGACTCCAGCTCAGTGTCATTATTATCTTTAAGATACAGCAGGGGAAATGAACTGGAACGCTCAAGTGTATTAAGTCCGTGGCCTGTGTAATAAAAGAATACAATATCTTCAGGAGAACAGTTTATCTCTGAAAGCGCTTTTGAAAGACCCGCATTTCCAAATTGTTCGTTGCTACAGATAACTTCGTGGTACTGATAATTAATCTTTTGGGCTATATCGGTTATACGTGCCGACATTTCTGCTAAATCCCTTTCACAACTAGCTCCAAGGACCGGATCTTTAGTATCAGCAATCAGAATCGCATGAAAAGTCTGAGCTATCGTACTGCTAGCAATTAAAATAAGTAGTACCAATAATGATGACCTTCTCATATCACGATTCAAAATAGATGTCCAAACTAGGTATTATAGGTCAACGCAGCTAAGAATTTAGCAGAATTTTATCTAACGGTATCCTGTTCCCATCATTGATACAAAAAATGGCAGAACATTATCACTCAAACATAATTTTCTACTTGAAATATATTTGGATTGTGTAGTCATTGACTCATGATCATCATCTTAGGGACAGTATTCAGTATTCCTATAAGTACAAGATAATTTTAACCCTGGCATGAAAAATACCACATTCATCATCCTGGGTGGGTTCAGATGTAAAGGTGACAGTCAAAGTAGAATTACACTAAGATCCTCGACATCCAGCTGAGTGGTTAGTCTCCAGAAGTCTCGTACACCATTACCATTCAAATTCTGAAAGACTTGTGCAACCAGGTTATAAGGGACGCTATTTTTAAATCGGAGCTTCTTATTGAAATTAGTAGGCTTTGACTACCTGGAAATAGTTAGGGAATGGGCACTTTTGAACAGGGAAAAGAATAAATACTGTAGCCGAAGATGCATGGTAGCTATGAGGATTATCCCAATCATCCATGAAAGCCTTAGACAAAGGTCTTATTAACTTTTATCATATTTTATTAGTAAACATAAAGCAGATGAGCCAGTTACAGTGTAAGTAAAAGATAAGTTACTAGCACACCAACGTGATCTGACTATGAAAAAGAATGCGCTCTATGAGTTGAATCGGCGAGACTTTATCCACTATGCAGGTACTTCAGCCCTGGTGCTGCCTGCCCTATCAATGCTGTCGGCCTGTGGTGGAACTACCACCCAATCGGCAGAAAAAACCGAAGCATCGGACGCATCCGGCGAACGTAAGTTAGGTATTGCGCTGGTAGGGCTGGGCAAGTACAGCGAAGGTCAGCTGGCTCCCGCTCTGGAAGAAACCAAGCTATGCCGACTGGCTGGTATCGTAACCGGTACCCCCGAAAAAGCTGAGAAGTGGAAGAAGAAGTACAACATACCGGAACAGAACATCTATAACTACCAGACATTTGATCAGATTGCGGATAATCCCGAGATTGATATTGTGTATGTAGTACTTCCCAATGGGATGCATGCGGAGTATACGATCAGAGCAGCCCAGGCCGGGAAGCATATTATATGTGAAAAACCCATGGCTATAACATCGGCTGACTGTCAAAAAATGATTGATGCCTGCAATAAGGCCGGCAAAAAGCTTTCGATTGGGTACCGCCTGCACTTTGAGCCGCACAACCTCGAAATGATGCGCCTGGGTCAGCAGGTGGAGTTTGGGAAAGTGGAAAAACTCATCGCTCAGAACGGGCAAAAAGAAGGAAATGATACTCCCTGGCGCTTTGATAAAGAGCTGTCTGGCGGAGGGCCTCTACCGGACGTTGGCATCTACTGCTTACAGGGAGCGATCTATACGAAGGGACAGCTTCCTGTTTCGGTCACGGCCCAATACCATCCTATCACAGATAAGGAGAAATTCAAAGAAGTCGAAGAAGGTATGGACTTCCAGCTGCAGTTTGAAGATGGTAGCGTAGCTGACTGCAAGACAAGCTATACCGAAAAGTATAATTTATTAAGGGCGGAAGCGGCCAACGGATGGTTTGAGCTGCAGCCGGCCTACCAGTACGGCGGCCTCGAAGGTCAGACCAGTCGCGGCGAAATGAATATTGAAAATGTAAACCAACAGGCCCGGCAAATTGATGCTTTTGCAGACTGTATCCTGAACAACAAACCCACAACGGTACCCGGTGAAATGGGACTCCGGGATGTACAGCTCATCGAAGCCATATACCAGGCAGCCGATACAGGTCAGAAAATTTCCACGACGAATGTCCAGAAAGTACTGGATCATTATAGTACCGCCTAATGCCTTAACCGCATCCTTATCCGTTGAACCCGAGAAATATTGGATAGAACACCCTAATAAGCTAAAAATACGAAGATGGCAAGGTTACATAATGCAGTTGTTTACGTGGCCGCCACGGCGGCGCTGGTGCTGGGTTGCAAAGGGGCCGAGAAGGCGTCTACTTCCAGCACCATCCCTGAAACGAATGATAAGCTTACTACCGCACAAATAAACGGCTACGTGTACAAGCCGGCACTGATCCCTGCCAACGACCAGCAGATAGCTCAGCTGAAAGTACCAGCAGGGTTCACCGTTACAAAATTTGCCAAAGATCTGGGTAAGCCTCGGATGCTGGCAGTACATACCAATGGCGACATTTACGTAACAGACCGGGAAGCCGGAACGGTAACGCTGGTCCGGGACACCAATCAGGATGGAAAGGCCGATGAAAAAAGAAAGGTACTTACCCTGAAACAGGTACATGGGATCACCATTCACCAGGGAACCCTGTATCTGGTTACGGTGAAAGAAGTATATTCGGCACCTATGCAGGGTGACGGTACCCTGGGACAGCCCAAAAAATTGATAGATGATCTGCCGGACGGTGGACAGCACGCTAACCGTACGATCGCTTTTGGCCCGAACGGAATGATGTATTTGACCGTGGGTAGTACCTGCAATGCCTGCCAGGAAACATCCCCCGAAAGTGCTACCATCCTGCGAGCCAACGCGGACGGCACAAACCGGAAGATATACGCCAAAGGCCTGCGAAATACCATTGGGTTTGGCTGGCATCCGCAAAGTCAGGAATTGTACGGCCTGGATCACGGCATAGACTGGCTGGGCAATAATGAACAGAGGGAGGAGGTCAATGCCATCAAACAGGATGCCGATTACGGGTGGCCCTACATTTACGGAGAAGGCAAGTACAATCCGGCCGATCGTCCCCCGGGAGACACTACCTACCAGCAGTACCTCCGCAAAACTACCCTGCCGCTACTTACGTACGATGCCCACAGCGCGCCATTGGGTTTTGCTTTTTATACGGGTAGCCAGTTTCCTGCGGGGTACCAGAACGACGCCTTTGTTGCCCTGCGTGGTTCCTGGAACCGGAGCAGTCCTACCGGGTACAAGGTCGTACGTCTGCGGTTTGTAAATGGCAAACCTACTCGTTTTGAAGATTTCTTGACCGGGTTTCTGACGGACAACAACCGTAGCATGTTTGGGAGACCCGTCGGAATCGCGCAGCACCAGGATGGATCACTCCTCCTTACCGACGACAACAACGGAGTCATGTACCGGGTAGCTTACTCACAGTAGCCACCCCGGCTGGTATACGCCACTAATGAAAAACAGCGACCTGGTCATTACAATTGGTAGTTGACCAGGTCGCTTCCCTTACTAATTATTTACAATAAACTCCACCCGGAAGTCAGCAGGTACCTTGGGGACCACTACAAAATTACCCCGACCATCGGTTGGTGAAGCTTTTTTACAGTAGTGTTCAGTAATGGTATAAATAATCTTCTTGTTTGTATCATCATGCTGTACTTCGCGGCGATAGCTACTATTGCTGCCCCGGTTGACGGTTGATTTACCCAATACATCATACTTTGAAAAATCAATACTATCTAACTGGGTAGCACAGCAGTAGGAGAAAACCTGCTGGAACTGCTGTTCGGAAGTGATTTGAATCCCATTACGCCCCAGATCACCTTCGCTTCGCTCATACGCCAGGTACTGTTCATCCAGAACCCTTACAACCAGACCAGCCACTTCATCCGGCCTTTCCTCACAAAAGGGATCTTCACAGGCCATCATTCCTAATAGTGACAGTATGAGTAGTTTTTTCACTAAAATGACATATTGATATGTAATAGGACCCATGCAGGGCAATAAAGGTGGTAAGCAGTTAGAGATTATAAAATATTGAATATATATACTCCTATCGAAACCCTTACTCGGGTGTACTTGGCTCGACGTGTATCATTACCCCTACAAACTGGGGGAGTTCCTTTTGAATAGATTCCTTTACCCGGTGCGCCACATCATGTCCTTTTTCAACGGTCAGGTCCTTGTTTACCCAGATGTGCAGATCGGCGTGGTTCATAATACCCATCTTCCGAATGTGGCACTTCTCTACTTTGATTACCTCCGGATCCAGAGCTGCCAGTTCCCTCACCCTGACTCCCAGTTCCGGATCAAGGTTTTCGTCCAGCAGTTCACCTATAGCAGGGCGCAGTATCAGGTAGGCATTTATTACAATGATCACAGCAGCGAGTAGCGCTGCCCAGTCATCTGCTACTTCGTACCCTTCTCCACCTACTATACCAATCGTAATACCAATAAAGGCCGCTACCGAAGTGATGGCATCGCTCCGGTGATGAAAAGCATCCGCTTTCAAAACGCCACTGTTTAGCTCCATACCGGTTTTGAGTACATACCGGTACATGACTTCCTTCGTGATGATTACAATGAATAATATAACCAGGGTGAACGGTGCGGGCGGTTTATGGGGAATCAGTATATTTTCAATACTCTCACGGGTGATAATGGCAGAAGCGATGACAAGTGCCAGGGCTATCCCAACGGCGATCAGAGCTTCAATCTTTCCATGACCATAGGGATGATCTTTATCGGCGGGCTTGACGGACCATTTCAGGCCCAGCCACAACATAAATGAAGTAAAGATATCAATTGTTGACTCAATGGCATCCGCGATGAGAGCGAAGGAATTACCGAATATTCCACCGAGGGCTTTTACTATGGCCAGAACAGCACTAACCACTAAGCCCACCAGGGTTGTTTTTAGACTCTGTTCTGAGGAAGCAGCCTGCCTTTCGTTGTGCATTAGTTTCTAATCATTAATTGTATTCGGCACAATCAGCCGAAGGTACCCGTACCCCTCCTGCCTGCTGGTACACAACCTGTGCACCCAGGTGCCCTGCGTACACCAGATAACCCGATCCAGCCAGCATCAGTACTACTATGCCTACTCGTATGAGGCGGCTATACTGCCTGAAAAGGCCATAGTACAGGACAAGATCCACGGCAGTAGCTCCCGTAAAAAGATAAGCTGTATTATAGGCTGCTATCTGATGAAGTTTCAGAATGGTAGGGTCACAGATTCTGCGGGCTACAACTCCATCGGCCATATTACCCGTATAAACAGCCAGCCAGGCGGATATACAACCACAATAAAGCAAATAAGAGCCTGCTCTTTGCCAGAAAGATGCAGGCTCATGATTTATAAACACTGCGACCAGTTTTGTTACGGTTGCCAGTAACAATACTGCCAGCGGAAAATGCAATACCAGCGGATGCCATATCTCGGTCCGCCAGAAGTTAGGTTCACTCATTGGACTGAAGTAATCTAACAGCTACGGGTTCCAGACGATTACCAACTTTTTCAACTTCTACCTCAACACGGTCTCCCTTTTTCAAGCGTTCAAACTGGATGGGTTGTCCATTCTGGCTGAGCTGAGTAGATTCGTTAAAGTATAGTTCGAGGCGTTTGTCATCATCTGTCTTCACGTATATCTCCGTTTCTTCGGCTTCTACATCATCTATTACGCCCTGATAGGTACCTGAATCAACTACGTCTGTTTTTTCTTCGCAAGCGTAGAGAAGGGGAATAAACAATAATAACGCCAGAATAGAAAGCTTTACATTTTTCATAGTACTTGTTGTTTAAATGGTGGGACAAATGAAACCTGGATCTATTGCAATTTGTATTTTATGCTTTTTCAAACGAAAAGACTGTGCCAAACGGTTGTTTCCATCTGCACATATTTAGCGTGTTTTAACAAAATACAGTCCACAATCCCCTTCGCAGGAGGGCAGTAGTACCAATGTATCTCCCCGCTGACTAAACTTCTGGTAAAAAGTCGGATTCAAATTATTGATTATAAATCCTAACCTCCATTCTCCCAGAAGAGTTGAGTCCATCCGGTAGTAACGGCTGCTACGGTAGTACTCCAGCTCCTCACCCGTAGCCGCAAAGGTACCATCCCCATTAAAGACCAGGGTCTGAGCGGGTAGGTTCGGAATATCTTTTACTAATGTAGCCGAATCCTGAGGCACCAGTCTTTTGAATAGCCGCCAGGTACCTACTACCCGATCATCAGGCACGCCCAGATTAGGATCTTTCCGCGTACAGGAAAAGGCGAGACCACCCAAAAGCACTATGGCCACAATAAAAGCTTTGCAATATTTCATAAACTAACTACCTGCTATCCGGTAAAGGTGCAAAAATAGCAAGTATAAAGATACTTTTGCTTCCGGATATATCAGAGCTTGGACTTGGATCACATCCCCCAGCCACTAACCTTTATGCCGTTGAATACCCATGGTACCTTCTTTGAAGGGAATGAGAGATGTTGGAAAAGTAGAAGAGTGAACCCTTCTCCGGTCCACTCGGCAATGGACTTTGGTGCAGTAAAATACTAATCCCAAGTTCATTATTCATTCCAAAAATAAGAGACTACGACAACCCATTCCGCATCCCTGGCTTTATACTACATCACGAGGAAAATGTCGTATTTGGAAGAGGGAAAATTATTAGATTACTCTCGCGCAGAAACTGGTGTACCAACTGATTCACGCAGCCGCTCCGCCAGACTTTCCAGAAGCTGTACTGTGATTGGTTTTGATTTGAAATCCAGTACCAGTGGGTACTTTTTCGCCTGTATTTCATCAGACGGGTCAACCGATGATGACAGAACCACTACCCTTGTTTCCTTAAAGAGGGGATAGTACTCTCTAACAAACTCATCCAGAAACTCCCAGCCATTTATGACGGGCAGGTACAGGTCCAGAAATACTAATCTTGGATAATTACTACGTGTTTCTTCGTTGCTCTCGGATAGCCCCTGATAGTAATCAAGTGCCTGCCGACCATTTCCAAAAGTAAGGATGTTGCGGGCAAAGGAGGCCTTCCGGATTACAATCCCGCTAAGCATCCTGGTGACTTCGTCATCTTCGATCAAAACTATGCTATCTACCATAGCTCATTTCTAAATTTTAAGGTAAGTATAGTACCTTTATTTACTTCGCTTTCCATCTCTATGGAACCACCCAATGCTTCCATCTGAGACTTAACCAGGTATAAACCAAGTCCTTTACTATCGGGTCGGTCATGAAAACGCTGGTATAGCCCAAAAAGTCGATCCTTATATCGCTCTAGATCAATACCCATACCATTATCTTCAAAACGCAGAACTACCCAACCATCGACAAGCTGAGTGCTAACCCTTACCTCTAAAAGTCTGGACGATGATCTGTATTTGATAGCATTGGTCAGTAGATTAAGGAAGATACTTTCCAGGTAAGTTCGGTTAAATTGTACAATAGGGGCCTCTTCAAAATTAGTTTTCAGATCGGCATGTACCTCCTCAAGTTGCACACTAAGCTGATTCACGATCTTATCAAACTGATCTGCCACCTGTAGAGGCTCACGGCCCATAGCCGGTTGATCCTTGATGATCAAAACCTTTATCAGATCATTGATTGTATCATTAAGGGTATATGTTGACTTTCTGAAACCAATAAGTATTTCCTGCAGGAGCGGATCCTCTACTTTATCCTCTTCCATCAGGCTCAACAGTCCAAGCAGGTTGGAAAGAGGAGCCCGGAAATTATGGGAGGTTATATAGGAAAACTGTTTGAGATCCCGGTTTGTCTGGGTCAACTCCTCTATCAGCTTTTCACGTTCCTGCATTTGTACCACTCGCTCCGTCACATCTCTGGAGTTGGCAACAATCCCTCCCACCGCAGGATCATCACATAAATTAGTGGCAATGGTTTCGATCCAGTGATAGTTGTCTTTTACATCTTTAAAACGAAAAGGCGCCAGCTTGATCCTTTTGCTAGTCTTTAAATTTGATAAAGCCTCCATAATCCGTGCATGGTCTTCTTCATGAATATATTCAAATGCACTTCGGCCGATAAATGCTTCGGCGGTTATTCCCAGTACCTGATCGGTGGTGGGGCTGGCATAAATATATTTACCCTCTCCATCCAGGATGCAAATCATATCACTACCATCCTGTACCAGCGCCCGGAACCGCTGCTCACTCAGCATCAGGGACTTCTGCGACTCTTTCTGTTCAGATATATCCCTGAAGAATATAGACAACCCATCCTCGGTAGGATATCCACTAAAATCAACCCATTTATTTGTAAATGGGGAATATTCTTCGAAATGTACAGTGACCTGATCAGCAAAAGCCTTTTGAAACTCAGTATAGAATTGCAGGGCCTTCGCTTCCGGGAAAATAGTCCAGAGCCATTCACCCAGCGCCTGGTTACGGTCCAATCCAACAATCCGCTCCGCTTCACGATTCCAGTAAGTTATCACCCACTGATTATCTACCATAATAAAGCCTTCAGTAATACTTTCCAGAATATTAACTATACGCTGGTTATATCGGCCGACTTGTTCTTCCAGCTTCTTTTTATCTGTAATATCCCTGCCTATGGCAATAATGATACCTTCATCACCCATTGTAGTACCAGTCCAGGCTATACACTTCACTTCTCCCTTACTCGTAATATATCGGGTTTCGTAATAACCAACAGACGCCAACTTTCTCAACTTTTCGATGGCAGCCTGAGCAGGACCCCTGTCATCAGGATGAACAAATGAAGTATAGGGTCGGGACAGTAGTTCTTCTCGGGAATAGTCAAGGATCGTAGTGGCGGCAGCATTTATTTTTTTGAAGTACCCATCCGTCCCAAATACACACAATATATCCGGTGAATAGTTGAAAAAGCTATTCAGTTCATCTTCGGCTTTCTTGCGCTGGATATTCAATGCCGTCTGTCCGGCAATGAATTGCATCAGCTCCTGAAACTCCTCGCTATATTCAATCTCCCGCTCAGCCAAAAATGTTAGTACGGCTATGACTTCCCCTTTATGCTGAATGGGGAGGCCAATTGCCGAATTCAACCCGGCTTGTCGTACCTGTTCCGTACGGCGGATTTTATTATCGTCCTGTATATTATTTAGGATTTCGAGCTGCCCTTTCTGCCAGGTAATACCTGGTACCCCTACTCCGTACTTGATACGCGGACTATGGTTATAGCTAAATATAGCCGCGACTTTATCATCAGCCCATGCACTTTTCCGGATTAACTCTTTCTTGTCCAGGCTTACCATCCAGGCTTCCCCTACTTTAAAATTCATAAAAGTAGCGATCAGGCGCAGGGTTTCGGCCAGTGCTTCATCCAGGGTCTCGAGCTTGCCGAGGGCCGAAATAATTTTATAAATAAGTAGGTGCTCCTGCTGCTTCCGGTACATCTGAGTCAGGTCCTTACTTACTCCGGCAATACCGATAATATTTTGATTTTTATCCCGCAGGGGTACTTTGGTTGTCACCACACAAATCTGCTCACCATGCGGTGTCAGGATTACTTCCTCCTTGTTATAGATTCCTTCTCCCGTTTGAAGTATTTTCTGGTCATCCTTCAGAATAGCTTCTCCTATCTTACCCGGGAAAAAGCGAGATGAATGTTTACCAAGCGTTTCTGCTTCTGACTGCACGTCAAGTAGTTTCAGGTTGGCAGCATTGTTCACAACATGACGTAGCTCCAGATCTTTGGCATAGATCATATCCGGAAGGCTATCGATCAGAGCTCTGAGTACTTCACACTCCTTCTGTGACACCTGCTCCTGCTCTTTGTCTTTTGTAATATCTTTCAGTGCTCCAACTATCCGGGTAGGTACTCCTGCCGGATCACGAAGGATGATGATGTTTTCTTTGACAAAGGCATAGCTCCCATCTGCTTTCTGAAACCGGTACTCACCGGTCCAGTTGCGGATGTGCTGATTATCGATGGCTTCCTGTATGGAAGTCTGAGTAGTATCCAGATCATCCGGGTGTACCCTGCTCTCCCAGAAGTATTGCGGCCATTTCTGTCCATAGAAGTCATAGCCGTAGAGCGTTCGGTACCCCTCACTTCGGTACATACTCCCCGCTTTGATGTCCCAGTCCCAGATGGCGTCCGAACTGGCCTCAGTCGCTAATGACAGCCGCTCAGAAAGCTTGAGTACTTCGCTTTCCTGCTTTTTTCGTTCTGAAATGTCGCGGATGAAAGCACAGAAAAACTCCTCATCCTCCTCCTGCTTAATAGGCAGTACAGTCAATTCAACCGGAAACTCCTTTCCTCCTTTTTTAACGGCGGTTAGTTCTAGCAACACGTTCAGAGCCGGTCCATGACCAGTCTGGTTGTACCTGTCCATACCCTTGTCATGCCTCTTCCGGTATAGCGGCGGGACAATGACCTCGGATATATTGAAGCCCATTACTTCCTTGGCTTTCCAGTCAAATATTTTTTCGGCCCGTGGATTCCAGTAGATGATTGACCCTTGTTTATCGATACAGATAATAGCATCCAGTGCCGCATTCATGATAAGGTTGGTCTTTTCCTCCACCATATTCAGTTGCTGCCGGGTTCTATTCTCAATTCGGGCCTGATCAGTAACATCAAGTACCAGAAGGCTTATGTACTCTATGTGTCCTTCCGGGTTTCGAATAGGATGTATATCTACGTTCCAGAACCTGGTTTCAAAAAAACCGGTACCACGTATAGGTATATCGTATTTTTGGTTTATAAACTGTCTTGAAGTTCCAGTGGATAGTACTTCCTCCAGAGAAGCGCGTAGATTATTAACCCAAAGTCCGTTTGGCTGCTCTGGATTAGCCGGAAAAACGTCAAAAAAAGATTTATGAAGTATATCACCCTTTGAACTTCCGGTCGCTTTGATAAAAGAATAATTAGCCTCCTCAATGGTGAAAGAAGGAGAATTAGCTTCTAAAACAAGAAAAGATACTGATGATTGATTAAAGACTGCCCCCCACTGATCTGCACTCAACATACACGACAAAAGTTACTTAATACATCTAAATAACTAGAAACCCAAGACATTACCAAAAACCACTCCCCGGTACCCAAAGAATAAGAAACATTTATCTGTAAGCAGAATAGGCATAAATAGGCTGAAAAATTCTAGAATTGGACTCTACTGCCGGGAATTGGATTATCTACTGCGAAAGCCTCTGACTCGAGATTAGTCATCCGTATTTCTTTAGTCTGAAAACTTCTTTGAACATTTATAACAGGCTATAGCCTCACAACATTAGGGACATTCAAAACTTATCTTCCGGCCGTAGGTTATGGCTATATATTTTCTAGGCTACCACTATGCATAATATAGTACTGGAATACTTTGATAACGCATCAGATGCGTTACTTATTTGCCAGTTTCCCAAAGATGATGATGGAAGAGAATTTGAAGTTCAGGCCATCAACAAACAGGCCAAGTCCATCCTGTCCTGGACTAGTCCCATATCTGCTCCGGTACCCATCCAAAAGGTGATCCCCTCCATGGTTCTGCTCAATTCTATCGACCGGGCCTATACGTCAGGAGTTAAACAGTTGGGTATTATCGAACCATCTCCGCTAGCCGGTCGGGATGCCTCATTTTCTTACGAGGTAAATAAGCTTGATAATACGGTACTCGTCCAGCTCAGGAAAAAGGAGCCTGCGAAGCCATTCACCCAGGCGCTGGGCGAACATCTGCTAAACACCAGCCTGACCTGTGTGGTGGCTTTTGAAGCAGTCAGGAATGAAGCGGGCCAGATTGAAGACTTACGATTGGTGTTTCAGAATGCAGCGGCCGAAGCTAATCCCTTTCTGGGCATACAGCCCCGCTTAGGTACATTTATCACCGAATGGTACCCTTCTACCAAACAAATGGGTCAGTTTGCCCGATATGTGGAGGTGATTGAGACGGGTCAGCCTTTTGTATCAGAGAAACACTATCCAGACAAGGACCAGACGTTCCATGTGGCCGTGTCAAAGTATAACGATGGAGTTATTATCAGCTACTACAACCTTACAGATAAACAGGTTGCCGAACGGAAGGCGAAGCAACAGGCTTCTATCTTACAACAAATCATAGATAGCAGTCAGGATGCAATTGCCCTGTGGGATCCTCTCTATGATCCTGACGGTAAGATTATTGATTTCAAGGCTGCTCAATATAATAAGGCTACGTTATACTCCGGTATGTTTACGGATGAGGATTATCAGCAGCTCACGCTGACCCAGCTTTCCCCCGGTGCGTGCGAATATATATCTCAATATGCTCAGGTACTGGAAACGGGTGAACCTGTCAGGATAGAGAGGAACAATCGTCGGGATGGTCTGGAGCTGTGGATGGACATTTCGGCGTCAAAGCTGGGCGACCAGATGCTAACCATATTAAAGGACATCACGATCCACAAGAAGAACACGCAGGAACTGGAGGCTTATAATCAACTTCTGGATGGTATTCTGGATAGTTCTGACAACTTCATTCTGGTCACAGAAGCCCTCCGCGATGGTTCCGGTCAGATTGACGACTTCAGGATCACCAAGGCTAACCGGGCCACTATAACCGCTTTTGAACAAATGTTTTCGATCAATGCCGTAGGACTTACCATTAAGCAACTGGTTGGTAATAATCCGGAACTGCTCAAAGACGCTCTGTCAGTCATGGAATCGGGAGTACCTCTGAAGATGGATAACTGGTACGACCCTATCTCCCACAAGTGGATGAAGGTATCCATGCAAAAGCTCAACAATGGTATCGTAACCACCTATGTTGATATTTCGGATATTCAGAAAGCCCTGCTGGAAGCCCAGGAGCAGAAAGAACTGGTTGAAGGTGTACTGGATAGCTCTATCAATGGCATATTTGCGATGGAGCCTATTCAGGACGACCAGGGAGCACTGGTTGACTTCAGGATAGTCATGACCAACCAGGCCGGTGTCAGGTTTTCAGATAACCCCCACAATAATATAGTTGGGAATACCTATCTCTCGCTCTTCCCGATCGTCGAACAGACAGGAGTCTTTAATCGCTTTGTTGAAGCAATTGATAAAAAAGAGCCGTACCGGGCTGAGGTAAGGTTTCCATCCCCCAATGGAAAGAAAGAATTCTGGTATGATCTCTCCCTCATCCAGATGAAAAATGGTTTGATTATTCTGACCTTTATGGATATTTCGGACCGGGTTGTACTGAGTCAGAAACAGGAGGCCCTACTGGAAGAACTCCGGCAATCCAACCGCAGTCTGGAGCAGTTTGCCTATATAGCCTCTCATGATCTGTATGAGCCTACCCGAAAGATCAACGCTTTCGGGGATATGCTGGTAAAACAGTATGCTCAAGTACTACCCCCCGCCGGACTGGATCTGATAAGGAGGATGCAGTCTTCAAGCGTTAGGATGCAGGATCTGATCGATGGGCTCCTGATGTACTCACGATTCTCAACCCAGAATGAAGCCCAGGAAATAGTCCCGCGGAATACCATACTTAACAACATCCTGCTGGACCTTGAAACCACCATTGAAGAGAAAAAAGCAACTATCCAGGTAGGTACTCTACCCCGGATCAGAGGAAATGCCGTGCAGCTAAGGCAGTTGTTTCAAAATCTGATCAGTAATGCCCTTAAATTTACGGATGATTCTACTACTCCGCAGGTGATAGTAGAATCAGGACCAGCCAGTCAGGAGGAGGTACAGGAGGCGGTGCAGTTACCATCGAATAAAAACTGGTGCGCCATTAGGGTCAGGGACAACGGGATTGGCTTTGATGAAGAACATCGTACTAAGGTTTTCGAACTGTTTGCCCGACTCCACGGCCGCAGCCAGTACCCAGGTAGCGGTCTGGGGCTGGCTATTTGTAAGAAAGTGGCGGAACAGCATGGCGGAGGTATTACAGTTACCAGTACTCCTGGCGAAGGCAGCACCTTTGTCGTTGTCTTGCCTGAACTTACTTAACAATACACACCAAATCTGTAAGGTGCTACTACGTAAGCTATTACTACTCTCCTTGATCATCTCCCTTTTTCCTCCTGATTAGTAAATAGATTTTAACTATTCCACTTGGCTCATGGGAGTAGGGTATCTATCTTTACTGACTACAAAGCAACCTGCGTTTACTTACATTATCACATGAAGTGTACGCAGTTGTTTGCTATTCCTAACCATCCAATCAGGCCATCCCTTATTAACTTTTAAAAATAACTAATGCAACGAAGAAACTTTCTGAAGGCCACCCTGGCCTCCCCTCTGCTATGTACCTCTGCCCAACCTGCGAATCAAAAGTCTGCTGAAAAGCCCTTTATTGTTAACGCGGGTGTAGGAGGGAATAACACAGCCGACCTTCTGGCTCGAATCGACAAGGACTGCCTGGCCTACAAGCCCAATCTGGTCATCCTGAAGGCTGGTACCAACGACATGAACAGTCAAAAGCACATCCCCCTACCGCAGTACGAGAAAAACCTCAGAGAAATGATCAGCCGCATCAAAGGCATAAACAGTAACGTCCTGCTGATGACCCTGCTCCCTGTACACGAGCCCTACTTGATGACACGGCATCCTAAAGAATTTTATGAGCCTGAGGGGCATAGTGGTAGAAAAGAAAAAGTCAATGAGGTGATAAAAAAATTGGCCAAAGAATACCAACTGCCCCTGCTGGATATGCACCACATATTTGAGGCCGTAGGCAATGTGGGAGAAGCCCCCGACAGCCTGATCCAGAACGAAGCAAATAGTAAAAAGACAGACGGCATACATCCTACCCCCGAAGGGTATCGAACCATGGCCGTGGCTATTTACCAGTTCCTGATCAACAACCCACAACCGCACGACCGCCTGGTGTGCTTTGGCGATAGTATCACCAAGGGAGACGGCAGCCTGGACGACAGGAGTTACCCCGCCTACCTCAAGAAATTACTTGGCTACTAAACTAGGTGGGAACTACTTATATAACCCATACAGAACTGGTTGAAGTACCTACACTCTCAGATCCATAAACCCGCTCCCCGCTTAGAGTAAGATTATATAGTTGCTATTCATTGTGAAGTCCAGAAAGTACCGGAGATTACCGTTGGATAAAATTCTCCCTCCACTTTTTGGACTTCTCTTTTCCCCACCTACCTTACCTATAAGTCGAGTCATTCTTTTATAGAATGGATTCAAAACCTAACCACTCTACTGATGAAACCACACCTGATTTTACTCATACTGCTTATTAATTTATCCTCTGCGTGTAATGCCCAAAAGTCTACGACTCAGGTAATAATTGATTGTAAAACCTGTGTGGGTCAGAAAGCCTCTGTTTCACTTGAAGATCTTTTTACAGGAGGTACCTCCATACTGGCCGAAGCAAATATTGATGCATCAGGCCTAGCTACACTGGATATCCCCCTTAATGACACTCTACTGACTATCGCTCAAATAGGTCCTGGTGAAATGGGTAAGGACTCGGTATATAACCTCTTCCTGGTACCTGATCAGCCCCTGAAACTTACCATAACTGAATCTGGACTCCATTTTGAAGGAAAGCTGAGTGTAGTGAATCAGTATCTTTATCGATCACATAAGATTGCCGGCAAAGTATTGGATAAGGCCAGCGCTATTGTAAGTCAATTCAGCAGTATGCCAAAAGAGGAGCAAAATAAATTCAAAGCCAACTTTGGTACTGAGTTTACAACATTACACAAGGCCATCAAAGAGGATAAACGTATTCTAGTCTCACTCAAAGATTTCATCATAAATAATAATAACTTTCTGGTGCAATTGAGAAAGAACTGGTTGGGAGGATTGAATCATGAAGCGATCGAAAAAGCGAGCAGCTATGACGCACCCACTTTTCTTCAGAATATTCCCATAAAGGCATCTTATCTAAAGGCTAATATGGCCTTATATCGGAGTGTCATTGACTACGAAATGATCGCTCATCTTCATGGATCGATATACTTTGCATTAAAAAAAGATGGGAAGGAAAAAGACACCGACCGATTGATATCTCTCACAGAAGAAGTCATCAAGACAAACCAACGCATTGCTCCAATCAGAGAATTCGTACTGGCCTATAATTTTGTAAAACTCCTGAGGGATTACGGTTTAACGGCTTCAGTAGCTCAGCTTTATAGTAATTTTAAAGTAGAGTACCCTAGCTCAACTTACCTTTCCAGTCTTGAACCTATCGTTGAACAATACAATGATCTGGCAGAAGGCAAACCCGCTAAGGATTTTGTAGCTACTGATAAACATGGGAATGAAGTACGTCTGTCAGATTTCAAAGGAAAGATTGTGTACATCGATACCTGGGCTACCTGGTGTGTCCCCTGCATTGCTGAATTCCCGCACTCCAAAAAGATGATAGAGCATTATCAGGGCAATGAGGATATAGTTTTCTTATTTGTTTCAACTGATAAAGAGACTCAGAAGTGGAAAACCTTTCTAAAATCTGACAAAGCTCCTCAGGGGTTTCATGTCAATCAATTTTCGCAGGATGAGCAAACATCCCTCTACAGTCTTTACCGGATGGCTGGAATCCCCCACTACAATCTGATTGATCAGCAGGGTAATATCAAAGTTAATCATGCTCCGCGACCATCTAATAAAGAAATCTATGGACTGATTGATGAGTTGTTGGACAAATAGACTTTACTCCTACAAATAATATGAGCAATTATTTTGGATTAAGAAGATAGAAAGAGCCCTACACTCATGATCTGTAAAGCACAGACGAATAAGGTAGGGCTCCTTTTGTTTGATACACGTATGTTGGTGTATTAGTTTCTCTTTAAGTACTACTCCCGGTTGAACTGCATCCAGTCCAGGAAAAACATCTCTTTCTCACCTCCGCTTTCATTCCTGAACACGTAGTACAGATCATGTACCCCCTGAGTCGGCTTCACCGGAGCTACTATGTCCTTCCACCCTTTGGTGTAGTCAGGAGCCTTACCAGCCGGTACCGTTAAAGTACTTACCAATGGACCATCCACCTTACCCAGGCGTACTTCGAGGGTACCACCCGTACCCTCTTCCAGGAGTCTATAGGTGATGGACTTGATATGCGTAAGATCAATCTTGTTGAAACTAACGTACCGACCCGGAGTGACCCGGCGAATGTATGATATGAAACCTGTCATCTCGGTAGCAATCACCACTCCCACATTGCCTCCTTCATAGTCTTCAAACTCAACTTTCGAGTTACGAAGTACCATATGGGTCCGGGCGGTTAATGGCTCTATACCATTGGCGCCTTTATCCTCATAATTGGCCATCAGCACGTAAGCCCCTTCGGTACCTTTTCCAACATGGTCGGTGAGTTTCAATTTGCCATTTAGCGGCAGGCTGGACGATTTGGCTTCTAACGAAAGTATGTAGTTTACAATGGCTTTGGAATCTTCTACCGCAAGATCAGGGTGCGCTGACATGGCATAGGCACCCCAATTACCACTTCCCCCTTTAATGACTTTATTGGCCAGCGCCTCTACGGCACCGGCTTTCCCCTGGTACCGCTTGGCTATGTCTTTCAGGCTTGGACCAATGGACTTAGAGTCCATGGTATGGCAGGCGCGACAGTCCAGAGAGGCATACAACTTTTCGGCTTCGGCGTGCTGAATGTTGCCGTGGGTGGCACCGGTTAGAGCACTGGCTATGTCTTTACCAAAAGGCAGGTAGGTGAATGAAACCGACGCCCGGGCCGGATCAATCTGACGGTCCTCCGGATCTTTAATGGCCACTTTGTAATCAAGTACCGTATTATCCCAGTAGAAGGTCTGGTTGGAGCTGGTAGTGATACTGGCGTTAGGTGGCGTATTTCCCACTTTGATCTGAACCGTAGCCACTCCCTTGCCCCCGTGCTGATCAGCCGCGGTAAGTGCCACATCGTATACGCCCGGCTTGGTGAAGGTATGCTTCACCTCCTTCCCCGGCACCTTCTTGGCACCTACTTTCCATTCGAAGGAGAGCTTGTCATTTGGATCATAGTCTTTGGAATCTGCCGCGGAAAGAGTTACGGTCAGAGGCGCCGCTCCGTACAGTGCCGAGGCCTTGATGGAAGCCAGCGGATTACGGTTTCCTTCGGTATATTCAACCCGGATGAGGCCGGCATCGGCGCTCTTGGCAAACCAGTTGGTACCATAGGCCAGCAGGTACACCGCCCCATCGTGCGCAATCTGCATATCCATCGGAGCTACTACCTTCAGGTGGGGCAGGAAGGGTTCCATGCTTACGTAGTTGCCATTTTCATCCAGCGTGACGGCCATGATCCACTTCCTGATCCAGTCGTAGATAAATAACTTGCCGTTGTAGTAGTCGGGTAGTTTATAGGGAGCTTTGGGGTACTGGTCGCTGTAATAAACCGGACCGGCCATGGCACTGGCACCGCCCTTTCCTACCAACGGGAAACGCTTCGACTCGCCCTTGGCGTACCAGATCATGGGTGCCTGCGCAGGTGGAAGCTCCCGGATGCCTGTGTTATTGGGTGAATCATTAATCGGACTTAGAGGATCTTTCCTGGCTCCCTCCTTCTTGGTAGCGAAATCATACTTGGGAAAAGCTTCGTTGTTGCCCAGGAAGTACGGCCAGCCGAAGAAACCGGGCTTACGCGCCTGGTTGATCTCATCAAAGCTCATGACACCACCATCGACTGAAGGTACTTTGGTATCGGGGCCTACATCGCCCCAGTATACATACCCGTTCTTGGGGTCGATGGACACCCTGAAAGGGTTACGGCTGCCCATGATGTAGATCTCGGGTCGTCCCTTGCTACCATCCTTCGGAAACAGGTTACCTTCAGGTATCTTGTAAGTCCCATCTGGCTGGGGCTTGATCCGGAGTATCTTACCACGCAGGTCATTGGAGTTGGCAGCAGTAGCCTGATCATCGGATAGTTCACGGCCGGGGCGCTCGTCTACCGGTGTATAGCCTTCGGTCTCTTCGGCGTTGGTATTATCACCCGTCGAGATGAACAGATTACCGTTGGTATCAAACCGCAGGTACCCTGCGGAGTGGCAGCAGTACTTGCGCTGGGTCGGGAATTCAAGCAGGACTTTCTCCGTCGACTGGACAAGTTGATCGCCCCGAAGTTCCATTCGGGAAAGGCGGGTCACGGCCTTCTCTCCACCCACACCGTAAAAGAAGTAGATCCAGTTATTGTTCTTGTAATCCGGGTCAATAGCAACCCCGAGTAGTCCGTCTTCAATACCGCTGAAAACGTTGAGGTGAGCCAGGGTCTTAAGTTGCTTTTCCTGCGCATCGTACATCCGTACGCCTCCCTTCCGCTCCACGATCACGACGTTGAGGTTGGGCAGGATGGCCATTTCCATCGGCTCATCCAGTCCCTGTGCCAGCGTCATATGAGTAAAGCGACTGCTGTCGGGGATGGCTTCAATCGAAAAAGGTAAGGAGGATAATCGATCCTGAGGGGTTGTAAAAGAGGCAAGTAGTAGCCCCCCTCCTACCAGTAGATTTAAGAGTTTAGTAGACATGAGTACTTATAATGTTTGGTACACCGGCACCATTCACTTTCAAAGAATAGCATCAGTGTGAGGTAGTATTTGTAGCTTATATCTATACCAAAGCCCAAAGACGGTTGCGTACCAGTAAGCAGGCACCCACAATACCGGCCCGTTCTCCCAGCTTTGACATTTTGAGCTCAGTATCGTTATTCACCAGACTAAGCGAGTACTTATTTATGGCAGTCTTGATCGGTAAGCTCAGATAGTCTTCGGTTGTAGCCAGGCTACCTCCCAATACGACCAGCTCGGGGTTGAACAGGTTAATCAACAACGCAATGCCCCTCCCAAGATTTTCACCTATTTTAGCAATGAGTTCAATGGCTAATACATCATCATTCTTGGCGGCCCCGATAATATCTTCCATTTGAACGTCTTCAGGAGCCATATTTTTTAGAGAAAGTACCGATGAAGAGCCTTCCAAAAGCTTCTCCCGGAACATTCGGGTCAGTGCCCAGCCTGATGCTTCGGTTTCCAGACAGCCTTTTTTCCCGCAGTGACAAATCAGCTCATTGTCGAAAAGGGGCATGTGCCCAAATTCACCCGCGTAGCCGGACTTGCCGTAGTACAACTGCCCATTGAGCATAATGCCTACCGCGATACCATAACCAAGGTTCAGGAACAGTACGTTCTTTTCATCCTTCACTACCCCCATGCAAAACTCACCGTAGGCCATAGCCCGGGAGTCGTTCTCAAGGAACACAGGAATACCTACTTTGCTTTCGATGATCTGGCTGAGCGGGCGCTCGTCAAAGTGAAAAAAGCTGTAGCTATGTCCGGTTTTGTAGTTAATCCGGCCGGACAAGTTGATACCTATGCCCAGTATAGTAGCAGTATTGATGGTCAATCCGTTAATGAACTGTTTGATAGCATTGCAAAGGCTGTCCAGCGATTCCTGTGTATTGTCCAGCTTATACGGGATTTCTTCCGAAACCTTTACCAGCTCGCACTGCAGGTTTGATAAGCCAATGTTGATCTGACTTTGCTTGACCTCAACCCCAATAAAAAAAGCAGAATCAGGAATAAGTCCGTATAGATTTGGTTTACGCCCCCCCGTTGACTCTACCTTACCATAGTCCTGGATCAGACTATCCTTAATTAACTCATTCACTAAGGAAGTTATCTTTGGCACACTGAAACTTAGCTCTTTAGAGAGATCAGGTATGGTAGCATTTCCGTTGGTTGCGAAGTATCCTAAAACGGATTTTTTTAGATTATTCTGTCTTTGAGAAACAACAGCTACGCTATTATTTTTATTCATAAAGGGGCCTTTACATTTTATCCAAACATACTGACTAATTCCAATTATTTTAACAATAAATAGGAGCTATAGTAGTATTTTTTATACAAAGTTCGTCTAATGAAGTCCTACAAAAAAGTATCCAGGATGAACTTACTATAAGAATATCCTAAACAGGTGGAGCTGATAATTAACTTTATGTAAAGGCAAGGTCTACCTACGACAGGTATAGGCGGAGCTGGGGCTACAACCAGCTCCGCCTGGTATCTTCAGGTACTTTACTTATTTATATCAAGACTTTGGCCATTGGGTTTCTACTCCCTGTGACCGTACCACGCGTTGGAACTCCCCTAATCGCTGCTTATCCTCCCTTACGGCACGAGGAATTGCATTAGTTTTCAACGAATGAGCCACCAGCATACCCACAGCTTCACCGATACTCCACTCTACCGGGTGCAGTCGGTAACAGCCGTTAGTGATATGGGTGGTACCGATATTCTTGTTGGCAGGCAGCAGGTTTTCAACTCTTTTGGGAATCAGAGACCCTAATGGTATCTGGAAAGGTAATGACCCGAAGTCTACGTAGTTGACCCCCATCGAGCTGGGGTGCAGATCAATATGGTAGTACCCTACCCCCACGCTATCATAAAAGTCAGCCGAGGAGTTACCCGTCTTTTTACCCGTTACTAGTGCTCTGTTTTCAGCTCCTACATGTTCCTCCAAAACCGTAAAAAGAGCCTTGATCCGGCGGGCCTCCCGTACATAGGGGTACTTGGCCAGGCCATCTTCGGTACCCATGATATCGTTACGCAGGCGCAATCCGGCCCAGCCCTGACCACCGTCCGGGCGCGGGGCCTCCGTCTGCAGCCAGTACAGGAGCGACAGGCTCTGCTGCTTAGCCCGCTCAACGTGCTTGTCAAATTCCTTCTCGCTTACACCTACGATATTGCCCAGTACGTAGTCGTTCTGAGGCCAGTTAACAATGGTAATGTCGCCGGGGTAAGTACCGGGCTGGAAGTTATTCTTGTTGATGAGCTTCCGGTAGTTCCACAGATTCAGATCCGCCTCGGTCTTTATTCCTTCCGGGTGAAAACCCAGTGCTTTGGGCTCAAGGGTACGGGGGTTAGAATAAGATAGGGACAGCATCTTGCCAGACCAGGAAGGAGTCATTTTAGGCACAAAGCTCTGCCAGAATGCATACTCTTTGGGCTTATCGATAACATGGTTCTCCCCCTTCACATAGTCAATGGCGTAGCACATGGTGAAGGCCTGGTTATTCAGCGGATTGCCTACCTCAGGCGCGTGAAGTTCTCCGGTTTCTTTTTTTGATTCGGTGCCGGTCACGAACTCTGTCTTAGTCAGGGGTAGCAGATCACCCAGCTCAGTAGCATCCACGAAGTACGGTGCCGTCAGCACTACTTCGTTACCGCTACGTCTATTCAGGGCTTTCAGTGCTCTTACTTTATCACCCGTTACATCAGCTCCTGTTACCTTATGTTCCAACAGCAGAGTAAGCTTACCACTACTCATGTAGGGCGCCAGCGTATCCATCATTACTGCCAGTGCTACCCGTGGCTCATGACAGATACGGGATACAGATCCATCACCGGGATTAAGGTTCTTGCGGGCGCGGGCCTCGTCAGTTAGGGGATAGTACTTCCGGTAGTAGTCACGGACTCCGTTACGGAAGTCACGGTACGACTGCGGCGCCCCGTGGGTTTCGATCCACTGGTGCTCATCGGGGGGGACTCCCTGCTGGGAAATCTGGCCGCCAATCCAGTCAGTCTCCTCGGTCAGTATTACAGTCAGGCCATTGCGCAGGGAAGCCAGCGCTGCCGCGAATCCACCCAGACCTCCACCGGCTACCACTACATCGGCTTTGAGTTCCCGGGCCCGGGCAACATTGGGGCCACCTGCTTTCTCTATACTTTCTGCCAGTGCAGAAGAGGGTAGTAACGAGCCAGCGGCCAGTATACACCCACTGGATGAGACTAATTCTATAAAATTTCTGCGTTTCATTGATCGTGTCACTGGTTATAAAAACATACCTTCACCTTACAAGCGAAGGTGAAGGTATTTATATCTACTTATACTTCACTATTACCAATCCTTATTTTGAGTAAGTCCCGGATTGATATCCCGCTCGGCCTGGGGTACCGGCAGCAACATAAGCTTAGGGTACCAGAAACGATTTTCGCGTACCATACGGAGGCTTTCCTGTCCCTCGTAAGTGGGTATACTGTTCAGGTCGTGCTTGGCTGACTTTTTGAAATTCGGTACCAGAGGCATTTTAGCCGGATCTTTGGCAATACCCATCACCTGCTGAGGCATGACGATATCAGCAATTTCCCAGCGGCGGATATCAAACCAGCGGAAACCCTCCATGGCGAGTTCGGCCACACGTTCACGTCGGATCAGCTCACGCAACTCATTCTGATCATTCTGAATAGCAACAGGTACTTCAGGCTGCCTGGCTCTTCTTCTTACTTTATTAATAGCCTCAATGACCGAAGCATCGATTTCACCCAGTTCGATCTTGGCCTCTGCATAGGTCAATAGAATCTCGGCATAGCGCATAAGAATAAAATTAACGCGGGCCTGGAAAGCATTTTCGTTGGTCTGGGTGTACTTAGCCCACAGGAGGCCTACCCCACTTTTGGCCGGGCCAAACGCGTTGCTAAAGTCGGCGTTTGCTCTGGTTGTCCAGGTACCATCGGCATTTTTGAATGAGGTTGTAGGATTATAAATATCGTACACAACCGTAGCCAGGTTCATACTAATGGTATCACCCGGCATGGCAACAGTATACTTGAGGCGCAGATCACGATTGAGACGCGGGTTTTGGGGATCATATACCGCCGACTCATCAATACGCTTTCCATCCTTTGCTTCAAATATATCCACCAGACGCTGCTGCGGGAAACGCCCCGACTGCCCACCGGCGGCCCGGGATATACTGCCCAGGGGTAACCAATTGGTGTTGGAAGGATCAGAGTCTGAATACAGGACTTCCCACATAATCTCTTTCCCGGCGTTGGGAGCCTGCCCTGCCCGGGTAAAGAGATCACCAAAGTTAGGGTTTAGGCCCAGTCCGGCTCCATCTATTACCTGCTTGGCTGTACTTGCCGCCAAAGCATAGTCCTTATTATACAACGCAGCTCTTGCCTTGATACCCAGGGCTACGGCTTTGCTGACACGGCCGCGCTGCGTTGGTGCCCAATCCAGTACCTGTGCGGCCACGTCAAGCTCATCGTAAATAAACTTAATCAATTCGGCGCGGGGGGTACGCTTTTGAGTGTAGAACTCATCCGGAGTCAGGGGCTTGGTGATCAGAGGGGCTTCACCAAACATAAAGGTCAGGTAGAGGTACGACCACGCACGAATGACCCGGGCCTCAGCCTGAAGCCGATTGTAAGTGGCAGGTGCTACCTGATCTTTTCCTTTTTCCATTCCCTCCAGCATAGTATTTGTCCGCTGGATGGTCGTGTAAGCCAATCGCCAAATGGAGGCTGAATGTCCGTTGAACACATCAAAGTTTCCTTCTCCCAGCTCAACCGCCCGCAGGAGCGCTATATCCGTCCAGCCATCCATCATGGACTGGTAGGCCGTATTTCCTACATTCCAATATGCGGATCTGTAGATGGCATTAAGGGCCGCGTTCATTTCGGTTTCGTTATTGAAAAACTGCCCGGTAGCGGGAGCATCCAGTGGAACCTGCTCCAGGTAGTCCTGACACCCTTGTGAAAGGAACATCGTGAGGCATAGGCCTGCGGCGTATAATATTTTCTTTTTCATGTTTCTTAGAATTTAAGGTTAAGACCCACTGTATACGTTCTCATGATAGGGTAGAAGGTACCACCCGTATCGCGTTGCTCAGGATCAAAGCCGGGGAAGAAATTGTCCCAGGTAACCAGGTTCTGACCGCTGGCGTAGATACGCGCCGATCCGATTCCGATTTTCTTGCTTATAGCACCCGGTACGGTGTAGCCAATCACGAGGTTCTTCAGTCGCAGGTAAGCACTTGACCGGACCCAATAGGACGATGCCACATAGTTGTTACCAATACTGTTGTTGGTCAGACGAGGGTAGGCTGCGTCGGTATTTTCAGGAGACCAGTAATCCTTCTGATGCTCAAACATAGACCCCTGGTAAGCTGCTGAATAGAAGGGCTGCGAACCCGTACCTGACAAGTAGTTATCGCGCTTGCCTACTCCCTGGAAGAACACAGTCAGATCAAAGCCTTTGTACTGTGAGCCCAGATTGAGGCTGTATTCATAACGGGGAAAGTAGTTGCCCAGGATAGTCCGGTCGTAGTTATCGATCTTGTTATCAGGCTTACCCTCGGGCCCGCTGATATCGCGGTAGCGGATATCTCCGGGCTTGGTATTACCAAAGTGGAAAGGAGCATTGTCGATCTCCTCCTGACTCTGAAACAAGCCTTCGGCCATATATCCATAGTATGAATCAAGCGCAAAGCCTTCCTGCTGGATACGAGCACCCGAGATGATAGGCGTACCTCCGTTGTTCAGCAATTTGTTCTTTACATCTGACATATTGAACTGCACCTGATAGCTGAAGTCGTCAATCTTGTCTCTCCATCCGGCTCCAAATTCCCATCCGGCATTACGCATTGAACCTACGTTGACAAATGGTGAACCCAGACCCACATACGTAGGTACGGGTACCCGCTGGAGCATATCCTCAATATCACGCTGGAAGAAATCCGCGGTAATAGTCAGGCGGTTGTTGAGCAGTCCGAAGTCAGCACCAATATCCAGGATCTTTGATGTCTCCCAACGGATGTTAGGGTTAGCGGCGGTAGTCAGGGCATAGCCCGCATTCACTACGTCATTGAAGTAGTAGTTATAGCCAGCACCTGCTTCAAAAAGGGAGTAGGTGGGGTAGTAGCTTGAAAGGGCCTGGTTACCCAACGCACCGTACGAAGCCCGGATCTTGGCATCGCCGATGATATTGCTGATGCCTGACCAGAAACCTTCCTGCGAAATTCGCCATCCGGCCGATACCGATGGGAATAGCTTCCACCAGTTGTTCTGTCTGAAACGTGATGAAGCATCCCAGCGACCGTTCACTTCCAGCAGGTACTTCTCCTTGTAGTTGTAGTTGACACGGCTGTACACGGACACCATCGAAAAGCGGTTTTCTCCACCCCCCAATGTCTGTCCCAGCGGGTCCCCGCTATCCAGGTAGGGGCGATCAGGCGAAAGCAGGTTTTGGCGGGAGGCATTGATAAAGACCGAGCGGAAATCTTCGGTACTAAAACCTCCCAACAGGGTGAGGTTATGATCACCAGCAGACTTATTATAGGTAGCCTGCGTACGGAACAGGTTCTGAACGTTTTCAGAACGGCTCTCCGCCAATGAATTCAAAGCCGGCCAGGGACGAGCAAACAGTAACGTATTGTTGGCCGGATCTGCTTCAAAGATTCGATACTGATCGGTAAAGGTACGGGCGTTGCCAGTGTAGTAGTTAGAGCTGTATGTAGCCAACAGCTCCAGACCTTCAATAGGAGTATAGGTCAGGGTTCCTTTCAGGATACGGGAGTCAACGATGTTTCGGCTGAATCCGCCATCCTCGGCCTGAGCCGCGGGATTGATGTTGGACCAGCCCTCGCCCCACTCACCGGTATTGTAACGACCGGGCGCTACGGCCGGATAGCCCAGCATCCGGTTAATGATGGTTTCGGGTGAACCCTGACCGGGCCAGTTACGGTCAGTACGGTTCAGAACCAGATCCATTGATGCTGACAGCTTTTTGGTCAGGGTAAGGTCGGTGTTAAAGCGCAGGTCAGTACGCTTGTAGTTGGTATTTGCCGTAAGACCATTCTGATTCAGGAAACTACCGGAAGCGTATACTTTGATGCGGTCAGTACCAGCCGAAACGTTGAGGTTGTGGTTGTGCATCAGACCCGTGTTGGTTAGTACCAAAGCCTTCCAGTCGGTATTGAAGCGGGATATGTTATCGGGACCGAGTTTCTCGTAGTCAGCAATCTGCTGGGTGAATGCCGGAGGAAGACCGCTGTTCACCTGGGCTACATCCCATAGTTTCATGTGATCCAGCGCGTTGACCTTCTGGGGCAGGTCGGTAGCCTCCTGCTTGGTTACGTAAGTATTATAGCTTACGTTGACACCGCTGGCTCCACGCTTGGTCGTAATCAACACGACCCCGTTGGCTGCCCGCGAACCGTACACGGCCGCTGCCGCTGCATCTTTAAGGATTGAGATACTGGCGATGTTATTAGGGTCAATGGCATCCAGGCTCATCTCCACGTTGTCCACCAGGATCAGGGGGTTCTGTCCGGCGTTGACTGAGCCAATACCACGAATACGGATAGTACCAGCATCACCACCAGGTGCTCCCGATTGCTGAGTTATGGTCACACCCGGAGCGGCTCCCTGCAGAGCCAGTGACGTAGAAGCCACCTGGCGGTTGGTAAGCATTTCACCATCCACCACCGAAACAGAGCCGGTCAGGTTTACTTTCTTCTGGGTGCCGTATCCTACTACTACGACTTCATTAAGAGTTTTGAGGTCTTCGGATAAGGCTACATTGAACACACCCGGACCATCATAAGGAATCTCTTTGGACTCCATACCCATGAAGGAAAATACAAGTGTACCGGGGCCCGGAGATACATTAAGGAGATATGATCCATCACTAGAGGTAGTAGTACCAGTAGTGGTACCTTTCACTACAACAGTAACTCCCGGCAGGGCTTCCCCCTTTGAGTCCGTTACTGTTCCCCGCAGGGCCTGGGTTTGCGCAGAAGCAAGGTGCTGCTGGCAAACCGATAATAACAGTATGAGCAGCCAGCTCATCTGCCATTTTTTCGTAAACAGGTTAGGCATAGCAATCGGGTTTAGAGGTTTAGAAAAGTGATGTTCATAAAAGGGTTTAGGAATTTTACTTTTTGGCATTGGCGTCAGGTTTTTGGGAAAGGGTTAGGAAAAAGAATTATAGGTAAGGGTTAGGAATAGATTTAATCAAAGTGCATTACAAGTCAAACTGAAATCTACATGGGCCTCAAACAGGCGGTTCCAGGGCAGCGAGAACGAAAAAGCGGAAGGCATCCGGCATTGTACCAGGGGCATATCAGTATTGACAGTTTTGAAATAGTGGCGGGTGAAATCTTCAAAATATTCCTTCATCAGCTTACCAGCGAATGCTTCGGCTTTTGCGTTTTTTTCATCGCTCATGATTACGGAACTTCTACGTACCTGATCCAGGTACTCGTTGGTCTTTCCCCTTACTAGGGTATGGAAGTAGTAGTCATCCATGACGCGGTGGATGATGAACCAATGCTGGGCTGTCCTGATTCGATCGGCTACTTTTGGGTCTGAAAGTAGCTTTTGCTCTGCCAGGGTGAATACCACCCCATGGGGCAGTGCCGTTCCGATCGTGTTGCCGGCGGTATTCCAGGCAGCATAACCGTTTAGCCGGGGGAATACCTTTCTTTTCATTAATGCAGCTATAAATTGAGGATCAGCTCCCTGTACATCCCCCACCGGATCTATATCAGCTATGATTACTTTCTGTCCCTGGTTAAGTTTTTCTTCGATTTCCCGAGCAAAGGTTTCGGCCCGCCCTCTCTCTAACCTTGATGTATATACGTAGAATAACACATCCGCCTTTTGCTCGTCCTCAACTTCCACTGACCCGGTAGCCTTAATGTGATAACTTACCGTCTGGTGCAAGGGTCGATCTTCAAATGGCATCGTACTTTTTGACTGCTTTTCAGAGGAGTATATAGCTTTGATCTTAGGCTGATAGCTATGGAATTGGGTAAGGGCCCGTGCCAGCAGCAACATACTTACTTCATCGGCTCCGGGCTGAACGGCTACTTTATCGTTGAGTCCCTGCTTTTCAACTTCTACTATCAGTTGCTCCCGATCCGCTACGTGTATCCCCTGTGGTTTGGCATCATCCTGCGACAGGATCAGGTAATCAATAATTCCCTTTTTGACCATCTCAATGGCTTTAAGATTGGTCTGGAGGTTACGCTTACGCGCCATTTTGTAATCATTCAGTACCTCCTCCGGTATTTCACGCTCGAGCGCCGCAGTTGCTTTCTTTGATCTGGCATCTGGGGCTACTGATATTTCCGCCCAGTGTTCCAGCTTTACCCGGTAGGCTTCGTTTTTATCACCGGGTGTCGGTGCCAGCCGCATGATTACACTCTGAACATATAGTTTACCCTGAGGCATCTTTCCCTTTAACTCCCTTAGAAACTCAACGCGCTTGAGTGCCTCCGCCGAAGAGACGCGGTGCATCCGTGAGCCTACCAGCCCGCCGTACGCCAGCATGTCCAGGGCTACTATAACTACATCATACGACAGCAGGTCCTGAGCCCTGACCCATTCAATAATGCGGTCCGACTGGCCGGCCGTAGCGAACTTCCCCAGTAGCTCACGGGGTGGTGTGACTACTTCCGCGTTACCGATCAGACCCATTCGGGTAGTGAACTGGGTACTGGTAGGGCGATCGTCCAGCGGAATCAGCAGTACCTTGGTACTAAATGCGGGTTGGGCTTGTGCCCTAATCTGTACATTCAGACTAAGCAATACAGCCAGAAAAAGGAAATACTTTACCATAGAACTATTAGGATTTGCTTCAATTCACTAGCTCAATTCGCTGTACCTTGACTTATAGCCATTGACGCCGTAGAACAGGATATATACATAGCAGACCAGCGGTACCATGAATGCTACCGTCCACGAAAAGTTATCAATCAGAAAACCCTGACAAAAGGATATGATAGCGCCACCCGCAATAGCGGTGGATAATATACCAGAAGCACGAGTGGTGTAGGTGCCTAATCCGCTTACGGATAGGGAAAAGATAATGGCAAACATGACTGAATTGCACAGGCCAACTGCTATCATTGACCACACGGCCAGGTACCCCTCTGAATTTACAGAAATACAAATCAGGGCTATGGCGATAGCTGCACAGGCAGCCAAAACCGAGGAGGGCTTGTATACTTTCAGTCCAAAGAATCCCAGCATACGGCCTACCATCATACTGCCCCAGTAAAGGGCCACGTAGGCATTAGATTCGCTCTCTGATATCAGTAACAGATCAGCTATATAGTTGGTAAGGAAGGTACCCACTGATACCTCTGCACCCACATATACGAATATTGCTATGGCTCCCAGGTTTAGGTTTCGGAACGAAAAAACACTCTTACGATCACCTTCTTCAGAAGCTTTTTCAGCTTTTGCTTCACTGGTGCTGATCATGGGGAGAGATAGAAAGTAAACTACCGCAGCGATCAGCAGTAGGACCAGCCCAATACCAATATAAGGGTAACGTACTGCTTCGCTACCGGCATTTGTGTTCTGGAGAGGTGCCAGGATGAAGTAGGCCCCAAAAAGAGGAGCAACAGTAGTACCCAACGAACCCACCCCCTGGATCAGGGTCAAACGCGACGAAGCTGTTTTGGCCGGTCCCAGTACTGTAATGTAGGGATTGGCCGCCACCTGAAGGAGTACTATGCCAATGGCTACCACAAATAGAGCGGCCAGAAACAGGTAGTACTGATGTAATATAGACGCCGGGAAGAAAAGAAACGCACCCAGGGCGGCCACCGCAAACCCCAAAACCATCCCGTACTTGTACCCTACCCTCTCCACAATCTTACCCGCCGGAATAGACATGACACCGTAGGTTAGGAAGAAGTAAAACTGTACCAGAGATGACTCGGTATAGGTAAGGGTAAAGCCTTCCTTGAAGAAGGGCACCAGCGTATCGTTCAGACAGGTGATAAAACCCATCATGAAGTACAGGATAGCCAGCGAGACCAGAGCAGGCGTATAATTCTGCTGATCAGAGGCATCCGAAACTACTACGTCAGGTGAGACTATATTAGCCATAGGGTTAGAAATCCAGAATCTTCGTTGATTTTTTCTCAGCAATAGCCTCTAAGGTCTTCCAGCATTGGTACAACCCACGCGGTACGTGGAAACAGCCTTTCCATTTCCCTCCTTTCAGAGGCAGCAAGGGCTCACCTTGACGATTGAGGTACCCAAACCACTCTCCAAACTCCTGATCGGCAAATTGGCTCCAGGTATAGTCGTGTACTTTTTCAAACCACTCCCAGCATCGCTCGTCCTCCGTATGCAGGTACCCTTTGAGCAGGGTGATCAGGGTCTCCATGTGTACCCACCATAGTTTCTGATCCCATTCGAGTTGGAGCGGCGGTTGTCCTTTTACATCCATGAAGTAGAAGATACCCCCGTGCTCCCTGTCCCAACCGTATTCCAGTATATTGATAGAAATATCTACTGCTTTCCGGATCAGCGCCTGGTCAGAGTTACGGGTAGCCAGGTCCATGATAAACCACATGGCCTCCAGACCGTGCCCCGGATTGACGACACGTCCCTCAAACGAATCGGAGAACCCGCCTTCAGGGGTTATATTTTCAAGAATGATCCCCAGTTCAGGACGATAAAACTCTTCCGTAACAGCATGAATACCGTTAGCAATACAGTTTTCAACCAATTCAGGATCCAGCAAAGGCTCAATCTCCAGTACCAGGTTGCACAGGATCATAGGCAGTGCAAAACTCTTTAAGGGTCTGGTGTCAGGATATGTTTTGTTGTATATCCCTTTTGGATTCTCTGACCTTCTCAGGATGTTATGGAAGGTATCAACGGCTATTTTTCCGTATTCTTCGTTCTGGGTGGCCTGGTACAACTGACCATACGCCATGGAAGCAAAGCAGTCAGAGAATATATTATAAGGTTGGGTCAGAGGAGCTCCTTCCCTGTTCAGTGAAAAGTACCAATTGCCTTCGGCGTCGCGGCCGTGCTTCTTCAAGAACTCAGCCCCCTGAATGGCGAAGTCCAGCCACTCCTGCTTTTTCTCTACCTTGTTGTAGAGCATCGCAAAGCACCACACCTGCCGGCACTGCAGCCATACAAATTTGTCTGTATCAAATACTTTACCCTCCCGGTCAAGACAGGTGAAGTACCCTCCATGTATAGTATCCCTCGAATTAGCCATCCAGAAAGGGATTACATCGTCCAGGAGGTTAGTCTTGTATTGCTGTATGTACTCATTAAGCTTCATAGGGTGCCTGCGAATTTGGTATGAATATTTCTTGCGGTTAATTACTTTTTACTTCTTTGGAAACATGACCTCCAGAGTCTGAGGCATTTGCTTATTGATGGTTGAATTCTTCGTAAGCTCCCAAAAGCTCTGATCTTTGGCGGTCAGTACTTGGGTGGCTACGATCCAGCTCTGGGTCCAGCCGGTAAGGGTACCCCAGGCCCCCCAGCCAACATCCGCATTAGAAGCCCAGTACTCCCACTTGTCGTATTCAAAGGCCCGGAACCACGCTCCGTCCAGGTCTTTGTGCTTTTCGCTTTTTACCTGAATGCGGGTCAGAAAATCGGAGAGTTTGTTTACGGCTTCTTTATACTGCTTATTACCGGTAGCATGAGCCGCTTCGTTGAGGCTAAAGAAGGCGAAGTTGCTGGTGTAGAGCATATCAGCGATAGGGTCACCATTCTTGAAGATGAGCGGTGCCTCGTGTAATCCGTACTCCTTATTGGACTTGGTACGTCCGTAGCGACCTTTGCCCTCTCCTCCCAACTCCTCACGGATGGCGCCACTTTCTACCTGATTTTCCAGGAGTTTCTGTACGATCAGGTCCAGCCACTGGCGATGCTCCGGCGTATCCTCAATCCGGACCAGCCACGCTAACGGTAGCACCATACGCGCCCGCTCCTGCTGTATCCCATTGGTCCAGCGCCACTCCTGCGGGTAACCTTCCATGGTCAGTCTGATAGCATTCTTTGTTTTGGTCAGCAGGGGTTCATAGCCTGTCTTCTCGTAGAGCCACAGGTAGCAGGCCCACATCCACGATTCGAAGTGAGGAGCCGGGTTTTTGAGGTCCCGCTCCCAATAGTGCTGCCAGCCTAGCTTCTGTATGTCTTTGTCTTCCTGACGCTCACCGCGGTAGCCATGTCTTCCGGTGGTTCTGAAGTTAGCCATAATGGCTTCGGCCATCTCCTTGTCCCACTGATTTATATCCATAAAAGCCGATGCCCCCAGTATACCTAAGATGGCGCGCGCGTTGTCGTCACCGTAATATACGTGGGGGTGTGTCACCGACCAACCAATCAACCCGTAGCTGGGGCTACTCTTATCATTACGCTCTCCGGCTCTCAGATTTGAGTTCTGGAAGATGTAATTGACCAGATTCGTAGCTTTGTTATAGTACTCTTTTTTGTCTAACAGATGACCGGCAGCGGCCAGGGCGAAGGCACCTTCACCCTGTACATCGGCCCGCATCCAGAACCGGTACTGTTGTGATCCATCATGATAGATGTTGGATGCATGTCCTTCCAGCAGCCCCATTGAGCCATCACCATTGGGTAGGTTCTGACTAACCGGAGGTCCGAAAGGTTTACCACCATCTCCCTGGTATTTCAACAGGGTATCTTCCCAGGAAGGTTGGACGTAAAACCGGCCATTGGCAAACCACTCCACCCCCTTCTCCACACTTCTGGCTTTGGCATTTTTGGGTAGCGTCTCATTACGAGAATACATAGGTGCTACATGCGAAGGCCACTCTTCGAACTGGATATCCTTTACTCCGGTAGCCCAGGTAACGATGTAGGACCAGATAGTCTTCCAGGCATCATTGGGGCCGTATCTGCCGGTGGCAAAGTTGCTTAGTTTTGTGGTAGAAATGAGAGCATCCCCCCGTTCAAAAAGTAACGGATAGGTAGTTATGTCATCAATACCGTATTCGGCTTTATCAAATCCAGCCACCTTAGCCAGTATGATCAGCGGATTCTCCGCTTTAACCGGCAGGATGTAGCAATCATTGATCCCAAGGATACGCATGGGCTTCAGGTCGGCTCCAAAAACAGGTGAAGTGACAACCCCTCTTTCCAACCGTGTATGAAGGGGCTGAGCCGGCACAGCCAGACCCGGAAATTCAGATGGATATTCAATATATAATCGCAGACTCTTGCTCTGGGCCTTTTTCAGCAGTTCTTCGTTAAACTGATTTTTCTTCTCAGGATAACCCTCAGCCACGATAAAAACGGCCGCTCCCTTTGGTGCCTTCTGAATAGCAGTGGCGGGCGTATCAAAGCGTCGAAGTATAAACCCCTCCTTAGCCAGTACCTCATACAGATCATTTTGCTGGCTCCCGCAAAAGTAGATTTCCTTTCGGGGAGGTGCCGAATAGGTTCTAAGAGCCACCAGGCAAAATACGAGGCTTAGGAGTAAAGACTTATAATTCATGGTTAAGGGCTTTTTCCAACTATTTTACCAGAACCTTACTATGCAGTCTAATAATAAGATTCTACTACTTAAAAATATTATTTATTAAGTATGTCGTAAAACAAGTAATTATAAATTAAGTAAGCAAGTTTTAATGCAAATAAATATTCATAATAGTCCAGATTTGCTACGCTTATTAAATTAATAGCTACACTTGTGCCAATGAAGTACTATATCAAGCCGAAGTAGAAGATGTTTATAGAGAGGCTTGAGAATGAATAAAGCTTTTGCTCCATCTCAGGTAGTAGAAGCCTACCAGGGAAGAGGTAATACATGCAAGATGCAATTGAGATGTGAAGCCAAATCTAAATTTTCAGGTTCTTAATGATGAATAACTCCACCTGGTTGCCTTTATTCTACAAGTAGCTTGCAGTATACCTATCCCTAACCACTCATAACCTTGCTTTACCTTGTCTAATCTAAAAAATACTTTACTTGAATGGGTCCAATCCTTGGGGCCCGGTATTATCACGGCAGCTTTGGTATTCGGTCCGGGTAGCCTTACTCTGGCTTCCAAAATTGGCTCCCTGTACGCCTATCAACTGTTATGGGTGGGAATTGTAGCAGCCTTCTTCATGATTGTCTTTACTCGCATGGCAGCCAGAATAGGATTATCAGGCGAGGCAACTCTACTAACCGTAATCCGCGACAAATGGGGTAAGCTAATATCAGCCTTTATAGGTATAGGTGTGTTTCTGGTAGTGGCCTCATTCCAGGCCGGCAATTCCATTGGGGTAGGTATCGCCTTTGCTGAATTATATAATACCAGTCCTGCGCCCTGGATCATTGGTATTACAGCCCTTGGTATCGGATTGCTGTTCTTTACCTCCTTCTACAAAATACTCGAAAAGGTAATGATGATCCTGGTGGGGCTCATGCTTGTAGCCTTTGTAGGTACCCTCATTATGGTCAAACCTGACTTAGGGGGCATCCTATCTGGGTTGGTACCAACCGTACCCGACGGGTCAGAGATACTTATTATTGCGTTTGTTGCCTCGAGCTTTTCAATAGTCGGTGCCTTTTACCAGTCCTACCTCGTTCAGGAACGGGGCTGGAAATCGGATCATTTACAAAAAGCTTCGCGCGATAGTACCGTGGGCATAGTACTGCTGGGCCTGATCGGAACCATGGTAGTAATCAGTGCCGCCGCCGTACTTCATGTCCAATCCATTGATGTTAAAAGTGCCACCGACATGGCCAAGGCTCTTGAGCCGCTCCTGGGTTCACAAGCCAAATCCCTCTTCATGTACGGTATGTTCGGCGCGTCCTTCTCTTCCCTGATCGGAAATGCGACCATTGGTGGTTCGCTACTGGGTGATGCGTTGGGTTTTAAGAGCCAGCTCCACTCCACGCGGGTACGTCTGCTGATTGCCCTTATTATGATTCTGGGAGCTACTGTTGCCATTGTGTTTGGTAAGCTACCGCTTGAACTTATCGTATTTGCTCAGGGTATCACCATTCTTATAGTACCCTTTATAGGGATAGCTATACTGGCGGTGGCCAATGATGGTTTACAAATGGGCACCCTTAAGAATACAACCTTACAGAATATACTTGGTGCAGTCGGCCTGCTCATACTGCTGGGTCTGGCGATCACCAACGCCCGAACCTTATTTTTCTAACCCTTATATCTTAACTAGTATGCATATTGATGTTGATAGTCTGCTCAAACCATCTGAAACGCTGGTGGCCGAGCTGGCTACCCTGCAGGGGGATCTGCTGATCCTGGGCGCCGGAGGAAAGATTGGCCCCAGCATATGCCGGTTGGCCCGGGCAGCTTTTGATCAGGCCGGTGTTTCCAAACGAGTGATCGGCGTATCCCGTTTTAGTGAAGAAGGCCTGAAAGCTCAACTAAATGAGGAAGGCATAGAAACCATCTCGGCGGATATCCTGAACGATGAGGAGCTGCAGGCTCTCCCGCTGGTAAAGAATGTACTATACCTGGCCGGTACCAAATTCGGCACTTCCAACCGTGAATCCTATACCTGGGCGATGAACACATACCTGCCCGGTCGGGTAGCCGAAAAGTACAGAGACTCCCGCATTGTCGTCTACTCCACCGGTAATGTTTATCCTTTTACGCCGGTACTGTCGGGGGGAGCTACCGAAGAAACCCGACCAGAACCGGTAGGCGAATACGGACAATCGTGTCTGGGCCGGGAGCGTATGTTTCAGTATTTTTCGTCTTTGTACAACACTCCCCTCCTCATCTACCGCCTCAACTACGCGATTGATTTTCGTTACGGTGTCCTGCTGGAAGTAGCCAAGTCAGTACAGGCCCAGCGTCCTATCGATATTACCATGGGTCATGTCAATGTGATCTGGCAGGGTGACGCCAACGAAATGGCGCTCCGCTCGCTGCTGCACTGCGAGGCTCCCGCCAAAATCCTGAATATTACCGGTCCGGAAACAGTCTCGATCCGGTGGCTGGCTCATGAGTTTGGTAAGTTGTTTGGTACCACTCCCGAATTTATCAACGAAGAGCAACCTACGGCCCTGTTAAGTAATGCGGCTGAGTCATTCCGGCTTTTCGGGTACCCGAGCGTTACCCTTAAGCATATGATCCAGCTAACTGCTGAGTGGCTGCTGAGCGGTGGCGAAACCATTAACAAACCCACCCATTTCCAGGAACGCAAAGGACAGTTTTAACCTATGAAAACAAATAAACTACACCCTGATATCCAAGATCTCTTACAGACGGGAACCGTCATACCAGCTCATCCCCTGGCACTGACAGAAGGACTTACTATTGATGAAAACCGCCAGCGCCTGCTTACCCGCTACTACATAGCCAGCGGTGTGGGTGGCGTGGCGGTGGGCGTACATACCACCCAATTTGAGATTCGGAAGCCGGAGTTCAACATGCTGGAAAGGGTACTGGAACTGGCCGCCGATGAAGTCAGCAAGGCACAAATCGACCGTCCTTTTATCAAGGTAGCGGGTGTAGTCGGTCCTACTTCACAGGCTGTGCGTGAGGCTGAACTGGCCGTAAAGTATGGGTATGATCTGGGTCTGGTCAGCATGGCAGGGTTAACTGATCTTTCGGAAAAGGAAGTGATCGAACACATCAGAACCATTGCGAACATCATCCCTGTGTTTGGCTTCTACCTTCAGACCACCATCGGAGGCCGGGCATTCAGCTATGACTTCTGGAAAGAGTTTATGGAGATACCCAATGTACAGGCCGTAAAGGTGGCTGCCTTTAACCGCTACCAGACCCTGGATGTGGTACGCGCCCTTTGCTTCTCTAGCAGGGCGCATGATGTAGCCTTATATACCGGCAATGATGATAACATTGTGGCTGATCTGCTTACGCCCTACCGATTTGAAGTGAACGGCCAAACGGTGGAGAAACGATTTGTGGGAGGCTTGTTGGGACACTGGGCAACCTGGACTCAAAAAGCAGTCGAGCTATTCGGAGAGATAAAAGCCTGTGTGGAAAATAACTACGAAGGTATTGATTCGCTACTGCAACGAAACATAGAGGTAACAGACATGAATGCCGCTACTTTCGATCCTTCCCACAAGTTTCATGGCTGTATCCCCGGTATTCACGAAGTACTCCGGCGGCAGGGAATTCTAAAAGGCCTTTGGACGCTTAATTCGGAGGAAAAGCTTTCGGAAGGTCAACTTGAAGAGATTGATCGGGTCATCAAAGCTTACCCCCACCTGGTGGACGATGCCTTTGTACAAGAGTGGCTGGCTGGGGAGCAGTCGCTGGTGTCGTAAAAGATTGCTAAGTAAAAGTCCACATAAGGCTGGTGCCAGCATCAATCTAAAAATCTACTTGATTGATGCTGGCACCAGCCTTACTATAGGTTTGATTGGCGGCTTTTCATCTATCATAAACTAGCCCGTAATCATTCACATCATTCTTTATTTTAACGCTATTACATCTGAATGTGTTTACATTTACAACTCAATACTTATTCCTTTAAAAACCTTTGTGTACTGAGTATATTATAAAACAGGATTGTTAGCAACAGCTACTATGGAAGAAAAAGATATACGATGGGAACAGCGTTTCTCCAATTTTAAAAAAGCGCTGGCACGGCTCAGGGAGGTTGTTGAAGGAGAATAAACTGCCCTTTCAGAACTTGAAACAGAAGGCCTGATACAGCGTTTTGAATATACTTTTGAACTAGCCTGGAAAACATTACAGGATCTTCTTAGATACAAAGGGTATACGAATATTGCCGGCCCTAACCCTGTGCTTGATCAGGCTTTCAAAGATGGACATATTACAGATGGTGAAGGGTGGAAAAAAATAAAAAAATCCAGAGAGCTTTCTTCACATACCTATGACTCAGAAACAGCTGATGAAATAGCCGAAGGGGTTATAACTATTTATTACAAACTACTTAACTCTCTTTCTCTACGATTGGAAGAGGAACGATACGGAAACCAATCTTCACTTTTTAACGAATGAACTACGGTCTACCATTCGAAGAACTTGAAGCTATAAAAAATGTATTCAGGAATGCTCCGGAAGTTGAGGAAGTAATTCTCTTTGGATCCAGAGCTAAAGGGAACTTTCATCCTGGTTCGGATATTGATTTAGCGGCCATAGGGGCAGGTCTGACCTTTGATCATTATTTGAGTCTTTTAGTAGCGCTGGACGAATTAGAATTACTCTATAACATTGATGTAGTCAATTATAACACCATCAAAAACAAAGAGCTGCTGGATCATATCCACCGGATTGGTATTACTATCTATCAACGGGAGGAAAAAAAGGCGAATAAGTAGCTACTCAATACTCGCAGAGCCTCCTACTTCCGCTCCTGCTTAAATACAAATACCCCTTTCTTATTGGCGATAACAATATCTATCAAACCGTCTTTGGTGATATCTTCCGCTACTACGTGTACTCCTACTCCTGAAGAATCATCAATCTGGTGGGGAATCCAGGTGGGATTTTTGCCCGGTTTAAATTCAAACCAGTAGAGTACCGGCGGCTCGTATTCGCCCGGGTCTTTCCCCATGTGCGCGAAGTAGCGCTTGCCCGTAACCAGGTCAGGGTGTCCGTCGGAGTTGATATCAACCAGGGCCAGGCCGTGAGTCTGGGTAAACTGGTCCGAAATCAGGTGTGTTTTCCACTGAGCCGTTCCGGTTTCGTTCTGTACCTGCTCGTGCCACCATATACCCAGGGCATGAGCCGACGAGGACATTACATCCTGATCGCCATCGCCATCAACATCATAGGGGTACATCTGAGCACTGGCTTCACCCAGCTTAGCCGGATGGAATGTCCAGTCAGATTGTAAACGATTTTGGGGGGCTTCCCACCAGCCCTCTTTCACGAGCACGTCCGGACGTCCGTCCTTATTCATGTCACCCAGTCCCAATCCATGTGAAAACGGATCGGTCCCCGGGCTATTCTCTGTACTGACGGTATACTGCTTCCATCCTGTTTCATTTTTAGAAACCGGAGCACGAAACCAATTCATCTGCTTTTTGGTAGGGTTGCCTCCCAATAAGTCCAGTCGCCCATCACCATCCACATCAAAAAAACCGGCCGATTCATTCCCGACTGTGGCGTGGATCTGATGTACTTTCCAGTGTCCTTCTTTATTCTTCGGGTTCTCAAACCACTGCGCTTCTTTGCCCGGAAATCCAACCCGAACAAAATCCACCCAGCCATCCAGGTTTACATCCATACCCTGGCTGACAAAGGCATCACTATACCCCTTATCATACTCAAATTTCTGGGGCTGCGTCAGCTCATGTTTCTTCCAGTCGGGTGCTTCAAACCAGTAAGCTCCGGCCAGTACATCTATCTTGCCATCTTTATTAACATCTCCCACCGCCACTCCTTCCGCAATAAACTCATCGTGAAGTACCGCCTTTTTAAAAGTAATTTGGCCGGCAGGCTTAGACTTACCGCCTTTTTGTCCGAGTGCTTCATGGGTGGCTATAAAGCCGGATGCAAGGACGAGAAGTCCCAGAGCAATTTTTTTCATGATTATAAGCTTTGTCTTCTAAACCCAATACCAAAAGGAAGCACAAGCGTCTGATTGTTGCCATGCCGTCTGTACTGCTTTTATACAAGTACATACTGCTCCAACTTGTTTATTGGCTTCTGGTATTTATCAGGTAAAGTATAGGGTCCCCTGCGTCCTACTCCATTCTGTACGTCTATCCAGTTCAGGAGTATGGGTATAGCTCTATTTCAGAGTAGAAAATTCAGGGAAGGGTGAGGTAAAAGTATGGAAATGAACGTGTGACTACTGGTAGTCGTGAGGGCATTTAATAGTAGTAGTCAAGTACTACTACTAATACTACTAAGTACCGGCATAGGCACAGGTACAGTGAGCTCACTTAGAAACTGTTTATAGTTAGCGATAAAAGATTGATACTTCTTACCAGCTATTCAAAATAATCATAAAGTGACTCGTGGTGCTTCAACTCCGTTAGCTCACTGATAAATATAGGCTTACTGATAAACCGGATCACACTTGAATACTTCTGCGCTCTGAGCTGGTCTTCAGGATCTACAGATGATGAAAGGATACAGATCTGCGTATTGGGAAAAAATAGCTGATACCGGGCAGCATATTCATCCAGAAAATCCCACCCATTCATAACCGGCATATTCAGGTCCAGAAATACCAGTTCGGGTACAATGTTGGTTTCAATGGTCGTAAGCCTCTCAAAAAAGTTGATCCCCTCTTCCCCATTCTTCAGTTTGATTACATTGTCAGCAAACTGGTTTCTTTTGATAGTTAGCTCTATGATCCGCAGCGTAATTGGATCATCGTCTATGAGTACCAGATTATTTATCATGATAAGTAGTGGGTATAAGTGAATTTTTGACAGATTAACTCACACTGGGAAAAGTCCCTTTTTCTATGATTTACATGCAAAAATAGAGCCAGTAGAGTACCTAAATCTGACTCTTAGCCCTACATTCCCAAATAAATCCTAAGTCGCTAAATTGCTCCTAATAAATAATAATCACACCTCTTCACTACAAATTATATGCGTACTCCTATAAAACACGATGAGTATGAGGTAGTGAACGTTTACGAATATATGTACTATTTTTAGTACTACTACCTGGTAGGATGCATAGGTCAACGAAGTAATTCTACAAAAATTTGTATTTTTGGCAAATGGCATGTACATTAGTGCCAAATGCATAGACTATGGAAGTGAGATCGAAAATAACCCGTATACCCGGAACAGCAACCGCCCCCCAAACGGGCAAGTCGGGTCCATATAAACTGATAGAGCGGGCACGTGAGGGAGTTTGGGGCAAGGATGCGGATGACCTGGCAGCCCGTTTGGGGCTCACCGATCAGGAAATGGCGAAGATTCTGGCTATATCACTCCGTACCTACCACCGCCGTAAAAGTGATGAAAAGCTGGGCCTGGTAGCATCTGAACGCATTCTGCTGCTCCATCGGCTGGCTGAGCACGGTAAGGAGGTATTTGAAGACGAAGGAAAATTTAATCGCTGGCTCCGGCGTCCCCTGCAGATACTGGGTGGCAACTCCCCGCTGGACCTGCTGGATACCTCTACGGGTATGGGTATGGTGGATACCCTATTAGGCCGCCTCGAATACGGTATTCATAGCTAGTATGCCTGCTGTTTACCGTATTCAGAAACGACAGCATCTGGAAGGTATACTCACCGGCTTTGGCGCTCAACTGTACGGAGGGCGCTGGAATCCGGTTGGGGTGCCGCTTGTCTATACTTCCTCTACTCCTGAGTTGGCACTCCTTGAATCATTGGTACATCTGGAAGGTACGCCCTGGGAAGACTTGCCTCCGCTGGTACTGGTGGAGCTGGAAATACCAGACTCCCTGGATGACATAGAACTACACGAACTCCCGGACGACTGGCAGTCGCAACCGGTTCCCCCCACGGTACAGCACTTCCTGGTACCCCGTCTCAATAGTCGGGCTTCCCTTGCCTATTCTGTCCCCTCAGTCATCATGCCGTGGTCACGCAACCTGCTGCTCGATCCCCTTCACCCACTCATCCACGAAGTAAAGACCCTTCGGGTGGAGGACTTTATGTATGACCAGCGTCTGATGTAGAGTTAATCACTGCAGGTACCTCTTATTCTTATAAATACCAGGGAAGTGCCTACAATTTATCATTGGTAAAGTAATTACAGCACCATTAAATAACCAATTATTCAATATCGGCTACTTGTATTTCTTCGTTTGAAGCCTTTCTAGCCTCTTTTTGAACTTTGCCATGAAATTTATTAATAAAAGATAGGTTAAGTTTCTTATCCGACCGTCTCATAGTAGAAAAAGCGCTACACCAGAACTATGAGCAAACGTCTAACTCCGCAGGATGCCCATGAGCTATGGCAGGAATACCGCTCGGGCGATATTTATGCCTTGGCCAAAATCATGCAGGCCTACTACCCCGATCTGTACCACTGGGGTATGCGGCTCCGTCCTGATAAAGAATTTGTCAAGGACTGCATCCAGGAGACGTTCCTTAATCTGTGGAAGATTCATGCTACTATTAATGAAGTAGAGAATGTTCGCTCGTACCTCTTGGTGATGCTAAAGACGCGAATCCTGCGGGAGCTTTCCGGCAAATATGTCACACACCAAACAACACTTTCTGATGAGTATGCCTTTTCGGTTGAGTTCTCGGCGGACCTCCGGCTGATCGAAGAGGAACACGAAGTATACCAGCTTCGTAAACTGGAGCAAATGATCAACGGCCTGCCCGCCCGACAGAAAGAGCTGATTTACCTCCGTTTCTACCAGAGCCTGAGCTTTGAGCAAATTTCAGAAGTCATGCAGCTCGGGCGGCAGTCGGTTTACAACCTGTTACAGAAGTCCCTGAACAGCCTCCGCAAGAACTGGGCCCTCGGGTCCCTGCTTTTACCGGTTCTGCTCAGTCTGTAACAGGCTGGAACCTATCTAAAAGGCCGCTTATCATCCCACTACTACCATTGACAATAGCATGAAGAACTACGAAAAATTTACTGTGGAAGATTTTGTCCTGGACGATGATTTCAGGGACTGGGTACAGGGCGTGAGCCAGCAGGAAACCTTCTGGCTGACCTTTGCCAAAATGCACCCCGAAAAAAAACAGGACCTCCACATGGCCGAGCAACTGGTACGGGTTGCCACCGTAGCGGCCGAACGATTAGGTGAAAAAGAAATCCGCGAAGAAGTTGAGGACTTTATTGAAAAGGCCACTATGACAACAGCGACAGCTGAGGATACCAGTTCGATGGTTTCATACGGAGGGACCTTTGGCTGGCGGGCCTGGGCAGCAGCGGCCATGGTGTTGCTGGCGCTGGGTATGGGGTGGTACGTATATACAACTCCGAACTCCAGCCCCCTGATAATGGCCGAAACTAAAAAAGCCGGTGAAGAGCTCCTGGAAACAGTCAATAACTCCGCCAAGCCTCTCAATATCCAGTTAAGTGACGGTACCGAAGTCCTGCTTAGTCCGCAAAGCCGGTTGCAGTATCCCCCCCGGTATTCGAACAATCACCGTACCGTACACCTGACCGGCGAAGCCGTATTCAGTGTAAAACGACTGCCGGAGCCTTTTATGGTCTATACGGGTGAAATGGTCACAAAGGTACTAGGTACCCGCTTTGTTGTCCGGGCGTTCAATAAGGAAAAGAAGTTTTCGGTGCAGGTGTTGTCCGGTAAAGTGTCGGTATATACTACCAAGCCTGCTCATTCACCCCAGGACCGTGAAGTTAAAGGGTTGATCCTGACTGCCAATCAGGCTGCTATCTACGAAAAAGAAGCCCGCCAACTTACCAAAACGCTGGTAGCCAATCCCACTCAGGTGAAGGTTTCACCCACCCCGGTTGACTTTATCTATGATGAGGTAGCCTTACCGACCATACTCAATGAACTCGAAGTACACTATGGAATCCCGATCCAGTACGACAAACAAAGCTTTTACAACTGCCGAATCACCGCCACCCTAACTAATGAAACACTCTACGAAAAGCTGGACATGCTGTGCAAAACAGTATCAGCCAGCTATGAAATCGTTGACGGGCAAATCCTGATCAACGGTAAAGGGTGCGAATAGTAAAAAATAAAGGCAGGAGCGCCAACCCCTGCCTAAAGGTAAACCACGGGTTCCACTCGCCAAAGTAACCACCCGTCGCATAAGTTCCTGATAATAGAACCTTTAACCTTAATCAAACCTATGAAAAAACATCTTACAAGCCAAATCTGGATTAAACTCATGAAGTTTTCCCTAACCCAAAGTTTAGTCATGGTACTCTTCATAGGGGTTTCGTACGCTCACGAAACCAGCGCTCAGGAGTACCTCAACCGCCGGCTGTCGATCAAAGCGGATGAAAAAGAAGTCAAGAAGGTACTCGTTGAAATCGAGAAGGCTACGGACGTACGTTTTGTGTATAGTTCACAGGTGATAGCACCGACACAGAAAGTCACCCTGAACGCCACCAACTCAACACTGGACGAAGTACTCCGCAAGCTATTCAACCAGATCCAGGTCAAGTACGAGGTAGTAGGGCGAAAAGTAGTACTCTCGGCTATTCCCCCTTCATCGTCGAAGAGTAGCTCACTACTAAACAACGAAAAAATTGATGCCGTCAAAGTAGCAGCACGCTCCGTATCAGGTACTGTAACGGATGAAGGCGGCACTGGTCTGCCCGGTGTAAGTGTTGTACAAAAAGGTACTCAACGGGGTACCACGACCAACGCCGAGGGGAAATTTCAACTGGATATACCTGACAATACCGCTATTCTTGTTTTTAGTTTTGTGGGCTATCAGAGCAAGGAAGTAGCCATCGGCGGTGAATCAGTATTGAATATACAGATGAGCCCCGAGCTGAAATCACTGGAAGAAGTGGTAGTAGTAGGATACGGTACCCAACGCAAATCGGACCTGACCGGAGCCGTCGGCACCGTGAAAGGCGAAACCCTGCAGGAGCGCCCGGTGGCCTCACTGAATCAGGCCCTATCGGGACGGATCACAGGAGTAAACGTATCTATCAACTCCGGCAGACCGGGTGGTCGCGCTAATATCCGTATTCGGGGTAATACCTCTGTAAGTGTAGCTAATAACCCGCTGTATGTCATAGACGGGGTAATACTGAATGCCACGGACCTGGCCAATGGTAGCACCCCCATCGACTACATCAACCCCAATGATATCGCATCTATTGAAGTACTAAAAGATGCCTCCGCCACCGCGATCTACGGAGCCCGGGGTGCCAATGGGGTTATACTCGTGACTACCAAGCGGGGCAGCCAGGATGGCGGTCGGGTTAACTACGACACCGACTATGGCATAGGCGTACTGCCTCGCAAAATACCGTTGTTGAATTCAGAGGAATTTCTGCGGGTGGAGGAGATCGCTTATCAAAACGCACAGAAGTATGATCCTGTAGGCTGGGCCGGTGGAAAGTACACCGATCCCAAAACCAAGCGTACCAATCCACTCTTATTCGATGCCAACGGCAAGCCCCTGTACAATACCGACTGGCAGGACGAAGCATTTCGGCAGGCTCTGATCCAGAACCACCAGCTTTCATTTGCGGGGGGTAACGGCAAAGACAGCTATGGTGCCTACCTGGGGTATAGAAATGAAGAAGGTCTGATGCACGAATCATGGCTGAAGCGGTACGCGGGTCGGTTTGTATTTGACAGCCAGATCAAACAGTGGCTGAAAGTAGGAGGTTCACTCAGCTACAATGACCAGAACGAAAGCCAGGTAGATCCACTGGGGGCCGGAGGTATCATCGCGATGCGTCAGGTACTGGAAGCTCTGCCCATTATACCGGTCCGGTACCCTGATGGCCGTTGGGGTGGTAATGAGGACTATCCGGGCATGGAGGGAGGAGGTAACCCCTTACACGTAGCGACTGAGCGCCTTTACTACCTCAAGACCCAAACTATGCTGGGTAACATCTACTCCAATATCAACTTTGGACATGGTCTGGAGCTCAGAACCACATTGGGTACCAACATCATCAATCAGCGCATAGACTACTACGGGGGACGTACCCTAAACTATATTTCCAGAAATCAGGGAGGGGACGCTTCCATTACGAACGACCGCCTCAACTCGTGGCAGTTTGAAAACTACCTGACCTATAATAAGACCTTCTCTAATATCCACTCTTTAAATGGCTTATTGGGTCTTGCGTGGCAGCACGTGGATCGCTTTAACAATGTCGCCAGAGCCCAACGTTTTCAGGATGACTACTTCCAGTTCAACAACCTGGGAGCCGGAGCCGTTGCGCTCGCACCGACTTCCGGAACCAGCGCCTATGGTCTGAACTCCTACTTCGGTCGCTTCAACTACGGCTACAAAAACAAGTACCTGGTTACCTTCACCGGTCGTATAGATGGTTCATCAAAATTTGGTTCAGCTAACCGGTACGCAGTATTCCCTTCGGCTGCACTGGCCTGGCGCGTGACAGAAGAGGACTTCATGCAGGGCATAACCGCTATCTCAAACCTGAAACTCCGCACCAGCTACGGCGTAACCGGTAACTCCGAAATCACGGCTTATCAGGCACTGGCCGGACTGGGTAACTACTCCGTCATTTTCAATAATTCCCGCGAGGTAGGTATTGGCGTGAACCGTTTAGCTAACCCGGACCTGCGCTGGGAGAAAACCCAGCAGTTTGACGCGGGCGTGGAACTGGGACTATTCAGCAACCGCATCATGCTGGAAGCCGATGTGTATCGCAAGCTTACTACTGATATGCTGTTAAGTGCTCCGGTCCCTTCGAGCAGTGGCTTTACAACCGTTAGCCAGAATATAGGAAGTATGATGAACCGGGGCGTAGAGCTAGGCATCAATACCGTCAACCTATCCGGCCGTGACCTGACCTGGAATACGACCTTCAACATCTCTATCAATAAAAACAAAGTACTCGCCCTTACCGGAGGATCTGACATCTTTACCGGATCTACCATTATCCGCGAAGGTGAGCCAGTAGGTTCCTTCTTTGGTTTTGTGCATCAGGGTACCTGGAGTACTGCCGAGGAGTCAGAGGCCGCGAAGTACCTGAAGAAGCCCGGTGATATCAAGTACCAGGATGTGAACAACGACGGTCGCATCAATGACAACGACCGGGTGATCATAGGCAAAGGTATACCCGATGGCTTTGGAAGCTTTATCAACACCTTCGGCTATAAGAACTTTGAGCTGATAGTGGATATGCAGTTTATGTACGGCAACGATGTACTATTCCGCAGTAAACATTCCGCCGAAGACCGTCAGGGTATCGCCAACAGCTTCAAAACAGTACTCAATGCCTGGACACCAGAGAACCAGAATACCAACATAGCTCAACTCCGACCCGTATCAGCCGGCTATAATACCAACAACGACTCTGATCGGGTACAGAATGGTTCGTTCCTGCGTGGCCGTAACTTGCTCCTGTCGTACCGGTTCGGTAACAACATTACCCAGAAGCTCCACATGAACCGCCTGCGGGTGTTTGCCTCGGTACAGAACTTCTTCCTGTCTACCCAGTACCCCGGCTATGATCCGGAAGTATCCACTTCGGGAGCAGCCTTTGATCAGGGCGTGGATCTGTACGCGTATCCCAAGCCCCGGGTATATACAGTAGGATTGAACGTAGGTCTTTAGTAGCTAACCTTCTAACACCAGATACTCATGAAACGTACTATAAAATCATATATCCAGATTGCCCTTACCGGCTCTATCTTTTTCACCGGCACCAGCTGCTCCGATTTCCTCGAAGAGCCCGATCGCTCCAACTTCACCATGGAGAACTACTTTACTAAACCTGAGCACGCTCAGAGTGCAGTAAACTCCATCTACGAAAGCCTGAGAGCGGTATTGGGTGGCGGGTTTAACGGGGCCCCCTGGATGATGCTTGAATTTGCAACGGGTCTGGCTAACACTGAACTCGGTCAAGCCCAGAACAGCATCTTTGTCCGTAACCTGGTCAACAACTCAGATAATGAATACGGAGCGGCCTACTGGACCAGTAGCTACCGGGGCATCGCCAATGCTAATCTGGCCATTGCCAAGATACCCGGAATCACGATGGATGAGGCCGCTAAGAAGCGGTACATGGGTGAGGCCCGGTTCCTGCGGGCGCTGTACTACTACAACCTGGTCCGCATTTTTGGAAATATTCCCCTGATTACCGAACCGGTTGACTTAAAGTCAGAGACACTATACCCAACCCAGTCTAATCCCGAAGAGGTATACAAGCTGATCGTATCGGATCTGGTAGAAGCCGAAAATTCAGGACTACCCTATACAGATGCTACCGGTAGAGTGACCACGGGAGCCATCAAGTCGCTGCTGTCCAGCGTGTACCTGACCATGGCAGGCTATCCCCTGCAGAAAGGAGCTGAGTACTACCAGAAAGCGGCCGAAAAGGCTAATGAAGTGATCCAGTCGAACAAGTACACCCTTTTTCCTTCTTACGATGACCTGCATATACCGGCCCGTAAGAATACTGGCGAAAACATCTTTATGGTACAGTACGCGGCTTTTGTGCTCCCTTCCAACTGGCAGACTTCCATCATCCCTTACAACCAGGGTATATCGGCCTATACCGACGAGACGGGAGCTATATTCGCCAACAAGGAGTTTGTAGAGTCGTATGAGGCAGGTGATAAGCGGGCCGAGGAAAAGCAATTCTATTACTCTAGCTTCTCGCTGAGAAGCGACCGAAGCAAAACGCGGTCGTTGGGCGGGTACTATCTGTATAAGCACTTTGACCTGGAGGCGCAACTTTCAACTACCAGCAGTGGCCTCAACTGGCCCGTAATGCGCTACGCCGAGGTACTGCTTACCTATGCCGAAGCGGCTAATGAAGCGGGAGGCCCCTCACCGGCAGTTTATGACGCTGTCAACCTGGTAAGAAAGCGGGCTAACCTGCCAGCACTAAGCGGCTTAACCAAAGAGCAGTTAAGAGAGGCGATTTGGAAGGAGCGCTGGCACGAATTGAGCTTTGAAAACATCACCTGGTACGACATGACCCGTCTCCGCAAGGCTTTAAACGTAACTACCGGTAAGTTCGAAGACTTTGTAGGTCATAAATTCTCCTACGGACCTGTCCTGAAAGAAAGGGAACTGCTCTTTCCGATTCCTACGGCTGAGATTCGTAATAACAGCAAATTGAAACAAAATCCAGGGTACTAATCAGTCCTCCCCACTCTCTGCAACCTATATCGTACGTATTCTATTGTAGGTACTTACGGTATAGGTAGCCCCATTTCTGCTTTCTGGTATAGATTGTTGCTTTTATAACTCATGGTTGGTGCTGTAAATTTCGTCATCCTACTAACCAACGTTACATCCTAACCCCTACTACTTCGTATGCTTAAGAAAGTAAATAGAATGCTTTTTGAATCAAGATGGCTGACTGGTTTATTTATACTGGCCCTTGCCGGCTGTATTACAGCCTTCATGGCTAAGGAGCAGCCATCCCAAAAACAACAGCCCCTGGTCGTTTTTGTCACCGGTGATCATGAATACAGCGGTGAGCAAACCCTACCACTAATAGCGGCCGAACTAGAAAAAAACTATGGGATGAGGACTAAAGTACTTAAGGCCTCTCCCAATCAGAATGCCGAACAGAATATACCCGGGTTGGAGGCTCTGGCCCAGGCTGATATGGCAGTATTTTTTCTGCGGTGGCGACAGCTTCCTCCCGATCAACTCAAATATATTGATGCCTATCTGAATTCGGGTAAGCCGGTGATGGGCTTCCGTACCTCTACACACGCTTTCAACTTCCCCAAGGGACATGAGTCCGAAGTATGGAATGCCTTTGGTGAGCGGGCCTTTGGATCGCCTCCGGGTTGGGGTCGGGCCGGACATACGCACTACGGACACGAGAGTACTACCGATGTTACAGTTATTCCATCGGCACTTAAGCACCCTATCCTTACCGGGGTAGCCCCTGCGTTTCATGTACCCTCGTGGCTGTACCGGGTAAAACCCGACTATCCTCCCAAAGATGCTACCCTGCTCCTGATGGGTACGTCAGTAAACCCGGACAAAGCGGCCATTGAAAACCCGGTAGCCTGGACCTGGAAAAACCAGCATGGTGCCAAGGTATTCTTCACAACATTGGGACATCCCGAAGATTTTAAGGAAGAAAGCATGCAGCGCCTGACGGTGAACGCTATCCACTGGCTGCTCGACAAGCCTGTCCCTAAAAAGTGGAAAGGCAAGATAGACATAGATGTACCTTATCGGGGGATTGTTAAGTAGAACAACCAGCTAGTATGCCTGATTCGGCTTCAGATTCGCATAGAAAATTAATATACCTAAATCCATGACTACAAAACTAAAAGGATTGTTCCTGGCTGTTGGACTGGCACTGATCGCCTTCAGTGCGTTCCAGTTCATCCAAACCAATCCACTCAAAATCAGCGAAGGCTCCCGTATTGTCCTGATTGGCAACAATCTGGCATCAAGGATGATCAACTACGATCATTTCGAGACCGAACTGCAGGTACGTTACCCCGACAACCAGTTGGTAGTACGCAACATGGCTGACGGTGGCGACACTCCCGGTTTCCGCCCCCATTCGGCCCGCTTCTCACCCTGGGCTTTTCCCGGAGCCGATCGTTTTCAAAGTGAATACGCCAACAACTCCGGCAGCGAAGGCCACTTTGAAACCCCTGACCAGTGGCTGACCCGACTCAAAGCGGATATCATTATCGCTTTCTTCGGATACAGCGAGTCCTTTCAGGGCAAAGCTGGACTGGATAATTACAAAGCAGAACTAGATGCTTTCATCAAGCATACCCTTAATCAGAAGTACAATGGACAGGCCGTTCCTCAGTTAGCCGTGGTATCGCCCATCGCTTTTGAAGACCTATCAGGCAAGTACGACCTGCCAAACGGAAAAAAGGAAAATGAAAACCTGCTAATCTACACCAAAGCCATGAAAGAAGTGGCTGATCAGAATGGTGTTCTGTTTGTGGATGTTTTTGCTCCTTCGCAGAAATGGTACGAAGCCAGCAAAGAGCCCCTGACCATTGATGGCTTCCAGCTCAACGATGAAGGCTATAAAAAGCTATCGTTGCTGTTAGCGGATCAGGTATTCGGCAAAGTAGCCCCCAAGTCTCAATCTAACCGCAAGCTGGTGTACGATGCCGTGATGGAGAAAAACTGGATGTGGCACAACGACTATAAGATCCCTAACGGAGTACATGCGTATGGCCGCCGTTATAATCCCTTCGGCCCCGACAACTACCCCTTCGAGATCGAGAAAATCCGGCAGATGACCACCATCAGGGATACAGCTATCTGGCAGGCAGCTTCCAAAGGTCAAAAGATGGATCTGGCGGCGGCAGATAAGAAGACCCTTGAACTACCACCTGTAAAGACTAACTTTAACCCTGACAAAAACGGTAGCCTTAAATACCTCTACGGTCAGGAGGCTCTGGATAAGATCAAAGTAGCTCCCGGTTATAAACTGGAACTGTTTGCCTCCGAAGCTGAATTTCCTGATCTGGCCAATCCAGTACAGATGAGCTTTGACAACAAAGGCCGGCTTTGGGTAGCTACCATGCCTACCTACCCCCACTACAAGCCGGGCGATGCCAAGCCCAATGATAAGATCCTGATCCTGGAAGATACCAACAATGACGGTAAAGCAGACAAACAGACCATATTTGCGGATGGCCTGCACGTACCGGTAGGTTTTGAGATAGCTCCCGAGGGTGTATACATATCACAGGGAACCAACCTCAAGCTTTATACCGATACTAACGGCGACGATAAAGCCGATAAGATTGAGATACTGCTAAGTGGCTTTGACGACCACGATACCCACCATACCATCAGTGCCTTTGCGGCCGATCCATCGGGAGCTATCTATATGGGTGAAGGAGTTTTTCTGCATACCAACGTAGAGACTCCTTACGGAACCGTGAGAGCTACGAATGGTGGTTTTTATCGGTATAATCCAAAGCGTCGCCACCTGGAGCGCACCGCGCAGCTGGCCATTCCGAACCCATGGGGTATTGCCTTTGACGAGTGGGGGCAAAACTTTTTCGCCGAGACTTCAAGCCCGGACGTGCGCTGGATGATGCCGGGTTCGGTACTGCCCCGCTATGGTGAGTCGACCCATAAGTCGAAGCAGCTGATTGAAAAAGACCACATGGTACGCCCTACTTCGGGACTGGAATTTATTTCCAGCCGTCACTTCCCGGATGAGGTACAGGGCGACATGCTGATCAATAACACCATTGGCTTCCTCGGCATGAAGCAACATGATGTAGAAGAGGATGGTACCGGATTCAAAACCAAGCATCGCGTGGATCTGGTTAGCAGCGAGGACCGTAACTTCCGCCCGGTAGATATGGAGTTTGCTCCGGATGGTTCCCTGTACTTTATCGACTGGCACAACATCCTGGTGGGTCACATGCAGCATAACGCCCGCGATCCCCTGCGTGACCATGTACATGGCCGGGTGTATCGTATTACCTACCCATCACGCCCGCTGGTCACACCCGCCAAAGTAGCCGGAGCCAGTGTAGAGCAACTACTGGATAACCTGAAACTACCCGAATTCCGTACCCGCTACCGGACCCGCCGTGAACTGAGAGGCCGGAATGCCGCAGAGGTACTGCCTAAAGTGACTAAGTGGGTAGCCAGCCTGGATAAGAATAGTCCCCAATACGAGCACAATGTACTGGAAGCCCTTTGGGTAACCTGGGGACTCAACAAGGTAGATCAGAAACTACTTCGCCAGACGCTTCAGGCCAAAGATCCCCGGGCCCGGGCAGCAGCGGTGCGGGTACTTCGCTATACCGGACATCAGGTAGCCGATCAGGCCCAACTACTAACTCAGGCTGCCCGTGATGATAACAGCCGGGTACGCTTGGAAGCTATTGTAGCGGCCTCCTGGCTTGGAAAAGAAAAAGGCCTGCCCATACTGGCGGAAGCTGATAAGAAGCCCATGGACGACTGGATGGTACACGCTCACGAAACAGCCGTGGCGCACCTGAACGACAGACCGGTTAAAAAGCAGAAGGAAATAGCTGTCACATCGCACCTTAAGGGAGCTGACCTCGACCTGTATACGCATGGTAGAGAGATCTTTGCCAGAGAAGGTTTCTGTATTACCTGTCACCAACCTGATGGAAAAGGGCTAACCGCCTCGGGCTTCCCGCCGCTGGCAGGTACCAAATGGGTAACCGGTAATGAGGACCGTCTGATCAAAGTGGTACTGAAAGGCCTGTTGGGGCCTCTGGAGGTAAACGGAATCAAATATCCGGGACAGGTACCGATGACCCCTTACGGAGGTATGCTGAATGATAAAGACGTTGCTGCTGTGCTGACCTACGTGAGGAACTCATTTGGCAACCAGGCCCCCCCTGTTTATCCCGAAAAAGTGAAGCAAATAAGAGCTTCCATTGATAGCAAAAAGGATTTTTACTCGCCGGATCAGCTACTCAAGGAGCACCCAATGGAAAATATGTAGTGATCATACTACAATTAATAGAAGTATAAATGCCCCGGCATTTTCTTATGCCGGGGCATTTATTTTAAGTTGAAGTCCCAGTTGCTTAATAGTATCTAATCTCCAGTTATACGCCAAGCCAAAATAACTTATAGCCAGGAGTTGAGCTTTCTACTACGAAGCAAAAGCACTCTGAACTTGCGTGTATCCAAACTACTCTTCTAACTCTAACCACCCTACGTTGCGCACGTCATTAGTAACATAGCAAGAACTACCCCTGGTAGTAGTGTAATAAAGATCATTCGAACGAAGTGCTTAACACTCATAATAGCTTACTATTAGTGGAAGTAAGTAAAAATTACATTTTACATAAACAGGCCAGAATGTATAGTGTGTTAAAGAGAATCTGCTGATAGTACAGCTTGATAACGAAGATCAGATATAGTTGATAGTCTAATACTACTATCAGTGTCTGCTTTACTGATGACTGTAAGTCAAGTCATTAGCGTATTAAAACGTAGGTGCATATAGCTTTGGTGGCAGCAATATACGTAAAACTACTTATACTCCACAATTTTGTATTAAAATTTCGGCGAGCTATCCTATAAATTATAGTCACTGAAATGAATTATAATATTTTTAGATTTGTTATTTGGTTGATATATCTACTTTATTTAACTTTGCCTCATGATCGAACAAAAAGAACAGCATATAGCCTCAAACGAGATGTCTCTCATGGCAGAGACACTTATTCTGAATATCTTCAGGGTATCACACTTAGTGGGGCGGGCTACTAACCGTGAACTGGCACGAATGGGATTTTCTTTGCAGCTGGAGCAGGTTCAGATTCTGGTTCTTGCGTATTTGCATTGCACTACTCCCCTGTCACAACAGGATATCGCTAATCTCCTTCAAAAGGATAAGGCTGGTATTCAGAGGTCTGTCAAAACGCTGGAGCGGGATGGTTACCTGCGGATTAACTCTGACTTAAATGACCGCCGTCGTAATCTGATCACTCTGACTCCTGCCGGAAAACTGGTCGCTCAGGAAGTAATGGGAAAAACCCTCGAGCTTGATAAGCAGCTGACCAGCCACCTCAATCCTGATGAAGTAAAAGGATTGCTGAATGTACTGAAGAAATTAGCTTCTATACTGGAATCCTAAATTCCAATTTTTGGTTAATTAGTTGATATGTCTACATTACCTTATAATTTTTATATTATATATATGAATAGTAAATCAAAATGGTTGCTCAGCCTCTCACTTCTGATACCAGTTGGGGTAATGGCTCAGAATCCATTATCCCTGAAAGAGAGTATCGAATACGGCCTCAAGAATCATAATAACATCCGTATCGCTCAGTACCAGTCTCAGATTGCCAATCAGCAAGCCAAGGAAGCCATTGCGGGGTATTTGCCCCAGGTGAATGGATCGGCTACGGTAGATAATAACATCAAGCTGCAATCCACCCTGTTACCAGCGGGTGTATTCGGACCTGAGCCTACCCGTGTAGCGTTTGGTTCTAAATACCAGACTACTGGTGTGGCCGCGGCTGAGCAGGTGATCTATGATAAATCACTGCTGATCGGCATCAAGGCCAGCAAACCTAATCAGGTACGGGCTGAGTTAAATACCAAGCAGACCCGGGAAGATGTCATCTATGAAATCTCGAATAGCTACTATCAGGTATTTGTAGCTCAGGAGCAGATAGCCCTGTTGAAAGACAACCTCGAGCGGACCCAGCAGGTACTTAATGTACTCAAACTGCAAAGGGACAATGGCGTCATTCAACCCATTGAATATGATCGTACACTGGTAAGCTATAACTCTATCCAGTCGCAACTGATCCAGGCAGAAAACTCACTGGTCATGGCTCAGAACCAGCTCAAGTTTCAGATGGGCATGCCCATGGAAACACCCCTGGCCCTGCAGGACAGCCTGATCCTGACCAAACGCCCTACTGCCACAAGCGTAGGATTTGAAGCCAAAAACCTGACCGAGTACCAGTTACAAGAGACGGCTCTTGAACTTCAACGACTGGATCAGCAGCGCATCCAGGCAGGCTACCTGCCTAAGCTGAGTGCCAACGCCCGCTACGGTTCACTGGCGCTGGGTAACGAGCTACTACCGTCGTTTCAGAATTTTACCGGTTTTGGAAGCATCGGGCTTAAACTGACCGTTCCCATATTTGACGGCTTCCGTCGCTCGGCTCAGGTACAGCAGTCTAAACTGAACATCCAGGTCCTGGAAGAACAGCAGAAGCTAAGCTCAAAAGCCTACCAGCTGCAGTTTAACAATGCGGCTATACAGCTGCAAAGAGCCCAGTTGAACCTGGACAACGACAACCAGAACGTAGAGCTGGCCCGCAAGGTGTACGATGTAACACTGCTGCAGTATAAGCAGGGTACTCGTCCGATAACGGATCTGATCAACGCTGAAACCTCGTTCCGTCAGGCACAGACCAACTACATCAGCTCGTTAGTAAATGCATACCAGGCGCGACTGGATCTGGAAAGATCACAAGGCACACTACTTACTTTCTATAACCAACTCTGATCATACGAAAAGCATCCATAAAATGAAAAAGACATCCTTATTTGTCATCACTGCTATTGTCGCCATTGTAGCCCTGGTTGGCTTCAAGCTGGCCGCCAACAAAGAGAAGTTAGACGAGAAAAATACCCCCCCTGTTGCTACCAATGTAGCTATTCCGGTTACAGTAGCTGAGGTATCTGAAGGTACCGTAAGCCAGCAACTTGTCAAGACTGGTAGCCTGATCCCTTACAAGGAAGCCGAAATCATGGCCACCACTCCGGGAAAAGTAACAAGCGTAGGCTTTAATCTGGGTTCAAATGTTAGACAGGGTGCTACACTGGTGCAGGTAGATAACAAACTGAAAGAACTTGCTCTGGAAGCGACTCAGCTTCAGATTAGCAAGCTTAAGAAAGATGTAGACCGCTACACCACTCTGTTGGAAGGTAGTGCCGCTACCGAAGTACAGGTAAGTGATACGAAGTACCAGTACGAAAACGCGCTGAACCAGGCTGAGCAGATAAAAAAGCAGATCCAGGATGCGGCGGTGAAAGCTCCCATCAGCGGACAGGTAGTTAAGAAAAATGTGGAGCCCGGTGAATTTGTGAATACGGGTACTGTACTGGGTACTATTCTGGATGTGTCACGTCTGAAAGCCGAAGTACTGGTTAATGAGAAAGATGTGTACTCGCTGCGCCAGGGACAATCCGTAAAGGTAACAGCCGATGTCTTTTCGGATAAAGTATTCTCAGGACACATTACCTACATAGCTCCCCAAGGAAATCAGGATCATAACTATCCCGTAGAGGTCACGATCAGCAATGGCAACGTATTGAAGGCCGGAACTTTTGTGAATGTAGACTTTTCACAGCCCTCCAAGCAGATGGCGCTCCAGATTCCACGTACGGCTCTGGTGGAGAGTGTGAAGAATCCGTATGTATACGTAGTGGAAGGAAATGTAGTACGTCAGCGTAAGATAACCGTGGGACGCACTTTCGGTGAAAACGTAGAGGTAACCGGTGGTCTTTCGGCAGGCGACAAAGTTGTAACTACCGGTCAGATCAACCTCAGCGACGGCGCTACCGTACAGGTTGCCCGCTAAGGCATTCATAAACAAACAGAATAGGGTACTCCATTCGTACCTATCATTCAAGATAAAAGACTACTAAAATGTCGATAACCGAATTATCAATTAAACGGCCCTTGCTGATTACCACCATCTTCACCGTACTGGTGCTGTTTGGGGTGATCAGTTATAAGCAGCTGTCCTATAACCTGCTTCCCAAGTTTGAAGCAAATGTGATCAGCGTGGTGACGCCCTATCCGGGTGCGTCGGCCGACGAGGTAGAAACCAACGTGACCAAACGGATCGAAGACGCTCTGTCGTCGCTGGAAGGTCTGGATAAGCTTAATGCTATCTCGCAGGAGGGTGCCTCCATTGTTACCATTCAGCTGAAAAACGGAATTGATGTTACCAAAACCCAGCAGGACGCTCAGCGCAAAATTGAGCAGATCCTGAACGTATTACCTGACGAGGCAGACCGCCCCATCATCAACAAATTTTCAACGGATGAAATACCCGTACTACGTATGGGGGTTACGGCCGAGCTATCGCCTACTCAGTTGTACGACCTGATCGATGATAAACTGAAGCCACAGCTATCTAACGTAGCCGGTGTAGGTCAGGTAAACGTCATCGGTGGCACCGAGCGGGAAATCCAGGTAAATGTGGACCAGAATAAACTGCGCGCTTACGGAATGTCCATCGCTCAGGTATCCCAGGCCATCAATGCAGCCAATACCAGCTACCCGGCTGGTCAGATCGAAACACGGGAGTCACAGTACTCGATCCGGTTTGATGCTAATGTAGAGACGACCCAGCGCCTGAGCGAGCTGATCGTAGCGCAGCGTGCGGGTGGTACCCAGGTACTGCTGAAAGATGTAGCCGAAATAGTAGATACCCAGGCTAAGCCTACCGCCATTAACCATATCAATGCCAAGCCATCCATTGGTATCCAGATCCAGAAGCAGTCAGATGCCAATGCGGTGGATGTAAGCAAGCTGGTACAGGAGCGTATCACAACATTGGAAAAGCAGTATGCTTCCGAAGGTCTTAAATTTACCATTGCAGCCGACCAGTCGGTGTACACACTGGCCTCAGCCGATGCCGTAGTATTTGACCTGTTCCTGGCAGTAGGGATTGTTTCAATCGTGATGCTGCTGTTCCTGCATAGCTTCCGTTCGTCCCTGTTCGTACTGGTAGCGTTGCCATCGTCTATTATTCCTACGTTCATCCTGATGAATGTAATGGGATTCTCGCTGAACCTGATGACCCTAATGGCCCTGTCGCTGGTGGTAGGTATCCTGGTGGATGACTCCATTGTGGTACTGGAAAACATCAACCGGCACCTGGAGATGGGTAAGAAAAAGCGGGATGCCGCTCTGGAAGGACGTAATGAGATTGGCTTTACCGCCCTTGCCATTACCCTAGTAGATATCGTGGTATTCGTACCGCTGGCCCTGACGGGTGGTCTGATCGGTAACATCCTCCGGGAGTTTGCCCTGGTGGTGGTATTCTCTACCATGATGAGTCTCCTGGTATCATTTACCCTTACTCCGCTACTGGCTTCGCACTTCGGTAAGATGGAAGTACTGAACCCAAAATCACTGTGGGGTAAACTTAACATAGGTTTTGAGAACCTGCTTACTGGCCTGAGCAACTTCTACGGACAGACACTTACCTGGGCTTTGGGCCACAAGCGTTGGGTGTTTATCACTATATTCCTGCTGATGGCTGGTGCAATCGCGCTGGTACCCGCCGGATTTATCGGTGCCGCCTTTATGTCACAAAGTGATCAGGGCGAAATGAGCGTGCAGATAGAACTGGCCCCTACGGCTTCCATCTACCAGACCAACGCGACCGCGCAGCGGGCTGAGCAGATCATCATGAAGCACTCAGAGGTAGTCAATGTATTTACCAACGTGGGTTATACCAGTTCAGGTATCTCTACGGCGTCCAACAGCAACATCGCTGACCTGAACGTCAAGCTTATTGATAAGAAAGAGCGTTCTATATCGACCGAGGAGTTTGGTCAGATGATCAAGAAGGAAGTAGGTCAGATACCAGGGGTGAAGGTAACGGTAAGCCCGGTAGGTATTGTAGGTAATTCACAGGCTCCCATTATGATCGCCGTGAAAGGTACCGATATGCCAACCATTCGTAAAGCCGCCGAGCAGGTACTACAGGCTACCAAATCAGTAGCAGGTACCCAGGACGTAAAGCTATCGGTAAAAGATCCCAAGCCGGAGATCACCGTGAATCTGGACCGGGAGAAAATGGCTCAACTGGGAGTAAATGCTTCTGAGGTAGGTCTGGCCCTGCAGAATTCCTTCCGGGGGAATGACCGCTCCAAGTTCAAGCAGAATGGTAAGGAGTATGATATTAAGATCAGCCTGGATCAGTTTGACCGTACCAATTCTGACGACATCAAGCGTCTGACCTTTGTGAACAGCCAGGGACGTACCATCGAGCTGTCGCAGTTTGCTGTAGTTGAAGAGCGCGTCGGCGAAAGTGTACTGGAACGTAACAACCGTCTGTCATCGATTACGATCAATGCACAGGTAGTTGGTCGTCCGGTAGGTACGGTAGGTGCTGATATCAAAGCCCAGATGGAGAAAGTACAGCTACCGGAAGGGATCAGTATCTCCTACCTGGGACAGCTGGAACAGCAGTCAGATGCCTTTGGTAGCCTGGGACTGGCGCTTCTGATGGCCATCCTGCTGGTGTACTTCATCATGGTGGCGTTGTACGAGAGCGTGGTATATCCTTTCGTGGTACTCTTCTCGATACCCGTAGCCCTGATCGGCGCCCTGCTGGCCCTGGCCCTGACTATGGAGAGTCTGACCGTATTCTCAATAGTAGGTATGATCATGCTGATGGGTCTGGTGGCTAAGAACGCGATCCTGATCGTTGACTTTACCAACCACCTCAAAGCCGAAGGACTGGATGTAGTACACGCGCTGATCGAAGCGGGTAAGGAGCGTCTGCGTCCGATCCTGATGACGACACTGGCGATGATATTTGGTATGCTTCCCATAGCCCTGGCCAGTGGTGCCGGTGCCGAGTCCAAGAACGGTATGGCGTGGGTAATCATCGGAGGACTGACCAGCTCGCTGGTACTAACACTATTCATCGTACCATCAATGTACTTGGTAGTTGACCGGATCAAGGAGCGTTTCTCCAAGAAAAAGAAGAAGTCAAAAGGAAGAAGAGAAGAGGAATTGCTGCCCGCTTAAAGGCAACCTCTCACTAATATAACTGCGGCTCTGAATCATCAGAGCCGCAGAAAAAAGTAAAACGCATTTTTTGCTATTCCATAAGTCAATCTATCCTCTATCAAAAAGCCCATTAAGGGCAACAATTACAATCATGGATACAATACAAGATCCACTTCTGAGCAAGATCAATGACATCCTATTTGAAATGGGTGTAGAACGCACGGCTGTCACTCTGGAAGCTCATTTCATGCGTGATTTAGGACTCGACTCCTTAGAAGTCGTAGATCTGATGATGAGCCTCGAAAGAGAGTTCAACATGACTATCTCAGACACCCAGATGAACGATATTCGTACGGTAGGGCAGCTGGTTGACTTCCTGCACCAGCAAGCAGTAACTCATTAAGTATAGATCAGTTATATAGATCTACTCACCTGGTAAGTACTGCGGAGTTAATTCGAACAGGTATATAAAGCTTATAGAGATTTTTAGTTTAGTTAGTGATTCATGAAGGCGCGGCTCTGATAATTCAGGGCCGCGTTTTGCTTTAGACAACACCACTTCTGACTCCTGTTTCTGAATCTTTTCCTGTTGCAGGTCTCTCTTATGTATCCAAAATGTTCCTTACCTTTAAGTCTTATATACCTTTTACAACTTGGTGAGTATCATGAATGCCCAGCAGCCCTCTTCCAGTAAAGAATCCAGAAAGAAACAAGCCGATCCTAAACCCCGCAAAACAGATACGCCACTATATCTGATTGGTGTGGGAGCCTCCGCAGGAGGTTTGGAAGCACTCCAGGACTTTCTTTCACACTTTCCGGCGGATCTGTCTGATGTAGCTATCCTCATAGCCCAGCACCTGAGCCCTACGCACAAAAGTATGCTGGTACAGCTACTTAGTAAGGAAACTAAGTGGGATGTTACCGAAGCAAAGCATAATGCTTCACTTCAGAAAGGCTGTATTTATATTACTCCACCCGATTCTGAAATCACTATCGTAAAGGGGCGCTTCAATCTTACAAAACCCCATTCACCAACCGGTCCCAAGCCTTCTGTAGACATCCTGTTCAGGTCTATGGCGGAACACTATAAGGATAAGACTATTGGAGTGATCCTATCGGGTACCGGTACCGACGGCGCTTCGGGGGTAAAAGCTATCCGGGCAAACGGAGGATTTATCATAGCTCAGGAGCCACAAACTGCTAAGTACAATGGGATGCCTTTGGCTGCCATCGAAACCGGGGTCGTAGATGTGGTACTTTCACCCGATAAGATGGGGGAAGAAATCAAAGAGCATGTCCTGAATCCAGAGGTGTCCAAGTCTTCTCTGAATGAGGAGATATCCCAGAGTCCAGGTTTGGACAAGATATTCAAACTATTATCGAAGCGTACAGGTACTGATTTTTCCAACTACAAGCCTTCTACAATCTGTCGCCGACTCGAGAAGAGGTTGGCGATACTATCCATACCCACGGTTGATTACTATCTGAATTATATTGAACAGCATCCCAAAGAACTGGATGACCTTTTCAATTCTATCCTGATTGGGGTAACTACTTTCTTTCGGGATAAGGAGGCCTATGAGGCACTGAGCCAGTACCTCCGGAAAGTCATTGCTGACAAGCCAGAGAACGAAATTATCCGTATCTGGTGTCCGGGTTGCGCCACGGGCGAGGAACCCTACTCCATCGCCCTCCTGCTGTGTACGCTAATCAAGGAAACCAAAAAGAAGCTGTCGGTACAGATATTTGCCACTGATATCGACGAACGCGCTATCTCTTATGCCCGTAAGGGTGTATATCCGGCAAGTGCCGTTTTGAACGTGCCGGAGGATCTGCTCAACAACTACTTCATCAAAAACGGCGATACCTACGAGCTACTGAAGTCCATACGCTCGATGGTCCTTTTTTCCAAGCACGATGTAACCAACAACCCGCCTTTCCTGAAGCTGGATCTGATCAGTTGCCGTAACTTGCTCATCTATTTCGGCCCTAATCTACAGAAGCAGGTTATACCGCTGTTTCATTACTCACTCAATCAGGATGGGTACCTGTTTCTGGGTAAGTCCGAGACCGTCGGCCACTTTTCCGACCTGTTCACAACGCTGGATGGTAAGTATAAACTGTTCCAGCGCAAGCGGGGTGGTAGCCTTAACGCCGTTAAGTTTTCGGTGCTCAAGGCCCAATTGCACCAGGTACCCCAGTCGACGGTCAAGAAGCCTTCCAACGAGCGTTCTATTTCGGATCTGGTCAAGGAGACGCTTTTCAACTCCTTCGAGCATCCTTATGTAGTGATCAACGATTCATTTGATATTCAGGAGGTAAACGGGGACGTGCGCCTGTACCTGTCTCTGTCGGCTGGTACCATGAACGCCAACATCCTGAAACTGGTCAATAAAGAGCTCCAGATTGAGCTCCGTTCTGTTATTACCCAGGCCATCCGTGACCGCCAGCCCATGCGGAGCAACATCCGCAAGTTTGAGCTTTTTGGTCAGACGCACTTCGTACGGGTACTGGTAAAACCGCTTATCTATACCGAGGCTACCCAGGAGCTGTTCGTAGTCATTTTTGAACGGCTGGACCTACAGGAACTCATGGTGCAGGGGGTGACGGTTCACGATCAGAATGTAGAAAATAACCGTCTGGTTGAGCTGGAACAGGAGCTATTGGCTACCAAAGAGCACCTTCAGACCTATATTGAGGAAATTGAAACCACCAACGAAGAGCTGCAATCGCTCAACGAAGAACTCCAGTCGACCAATGAGGAACTGCAGTCGTCCAATGAAGAGCTCGAGACAACGAACGAAGAGCTCCAGTCAACCAACGAAGAGATACAGGTAGCTTATGCCGAGCTGAAGGCAGCCAACGAAGAACTGGAACGAAAGGAACAGCAGCTGAAAATTAACCAGGCTAATCTGGACGCCCTGCTCAAGAATACGCTGCAGTCCTTTATCCTCATTGATACTACCTATAAAATTGTCGCTTTTAACCCCACGTCCGAAGAAACATTCCGACGACTACGTAACCGCAGGATCAGAGCCGGCGAATCGGTCATTGACCTGCTGGACCCGCAGTTGCTTGAATCATTCATCCAAGACCTGGGTACTGTCAGCAAGGGTGAAGTAGTAGCCGTCGAACGAAAGTTGATGGATGCCAAAGGGAATGAATGCTGGTACATTCTCAATCTCTCTCCGGTCATAGATGAGGAAGGCGAAGTAAAAGTTATTTCTATAGGTATGATGGAAATAACCGAACAGAAAAGGATCCAGCAGGATCTGTACTTGTCGGAGCAAATGCTCAATTCTGTATTTAATGCCACTTCTATCGGAATCTGCATTACAGATAGAGACGGACGCTTTGTATCAGTAAATAATCAGTATGCCCGCCTGTACGGATACACCAGAGAGGAGCTGGTAGGACAGAGTTTTACCCTGGTCGTACCTGCCGAAAACAGGGTAATGGCTCAGGTGGCTCACGATGGTTTTATCCGGGAAGGATACGAACTCCCGGGCGAGTGGAAAGTGCAGCGAAAGGATGGAAGTATCATAGATGTGTACGTAACAGCTGAACTACTCGTACAGCCGAACGGGAATCGCTTTAAGGTGACATCGGTAAGGGATGTAACCGAAAACAACCGGTACAAAGAACTGCTGGTAGAAACCCAGGAAGCCGCTAAAGTAGGTGGTTGGGAAATGCCCGTTACCTCGCGCGAAGTGATATGGACCGAAGAGGTGTACTCTATTTTCGAGGTACCTGTCAACACTCTCATTACGGAGGAGAGTCTGCATACCTATTTCAATCCGGCTGCCTCCAACCTACTTCAGCAGGCTATCCAGGACTCCATCGAAAAAGGAGATGCTTTCAGTCTTGAACTCGAATGTGTTACCGTCAAGGGTACTTCCAAATGGATACGGGTTACCTGCAAACCTGTCCGTATTCATAACAAGACCATTAAGCTGTTTGGTACCTTCCAGGATGTAACCTGGCAAAAAACGGCAGAGCTGATTACAAAAACCAGCGAGGCCAAGTACCGGTCCATCGTCGAAAACTCCCTTTTTGCTTTCTTTCTGGGCCAGCCGGATGGTACCATTCTGGAAGCCAACAAGCGGGCCAGCGAACTATTCGGATTCTCTAATGAGGAGATTAAAAAGTTAGGAAGACAGGGAATAGTAGTAGAGGATGATGAGCAACTTCGACCTTTGATCAAAGAACGGTCCGAAAATGGTCAAGTCTCCGGTGAATTAACGGTAAGAGCCAAAGATGGCTCGCTAGTTCCCTGTCTTTTCTCCTCGGTGATGTTCAGGGATCAGTTTGGTCAGGAACGCAATAGTACCATGCTACTGGATATTTCGCAAATCAAAACCCAGGAAGAACAGCTCCGCCAGCTCCTGCTTGAAGGAGAGGTAAGCAAGCAACAGCTGGAAAAAGCCCTAAACGACCTTAGCAAGGTCATGGACTCTTCGCTGGATTTGATCTGTACCATTGATGAGTCCGGTGCTTTTCAGGAAGTAAGTAATGCGGCCAGAACCATACTGGGCTACGAACCTGAAGAAATGATAGGTCGACAGGCAATCTCATTCGTATATGAAGAAGACTTTGGTCTGACGGAAAAGGCCAGATTGGATATACGGGCTGGCATACCTATGGCTAACATCGAAAACCGGGTACTACGAAAGGATGGAACCATTGTACCCATGGTGTGGTCGGCGATATGGGATGAGCACGATAAACGGATGTATACAATCGGACGGGACAATACCGAACAAAAGCGGTCAGAGCAAAAACTGAAAGAAGCCAACCAGCGTCTCGAAAATGCTCAGCAAATAGCGCAGCTAGGGTATTGGGATTATGATATAGCTACCCAAAATCTGTACTGGTCTGATCAGGTGCACACTATACTGGGTGTAGATAAAGATTCAACAGAAAACAAAGCTGATCTGTTTAATACCTTGATCCACCAGGAGGATAAGGAGAGATTCCAGCAGGAAATTATATACGCCGTCGATAATAAAGTTCCTATTCATATCGAACACCGGATTACGCTGAAAAATGGCTCGATCCGTATAGTGCAGGAAAGTGGAATGGCCTATTATGATCAGAATGGGAAAGCCTACCGGCTTGAAGGAACCATACAGGATATCACTGAACAGAAAAATACTGAGAACGCGCTCAAAGTGTCCGAGATCAAATACCGGACTATCTTTCGGTACAGCCCCTTACCCAAGTGGATCTACGACAGGGAGACGTTCAGGATCAAAGATGTCAACAATGCAGCCATAGCCCATTATGGCTACTCACATGAAGAATTCCTGCAATTGACGGTACTTGATATTCGGCCGAAAGAGGATCTGAATAAGTTCTACAAAACGATGGAGAACCTGATTGAAGGAGGACCTATATCCTTTGGGGAATGGAGGCATATTAAAAAAAATGGGGAAATAATAAACGTAGAAATCACCGGGCACCCCATCGAATTTAACGGGAAAGCCAGTATGCTGGTGGTAGCAAATGATGTTACCGAAAAAGTAAAAATTCGGGTAGCCTTGTCAGATAGTATCGAACGGTACCAGTATGCAATCAAAGCTACGTTCGATGCGATCTGGGATTGGGATCTGGCTACAGATAAGCTGTTGTTTGGAGAAGGCTATCAGGAGCTTTTCGGCTATGGTGCCCAGGATGAAGCCGCAGCTATCGATAGTTGGTACAACCACATCCATCCAGACGAAAGAGACAGAGTCATAGAAAGCATCCATGCGGCTATAGCTAAGGGTGAAACCAACTGGACTGAAGAGTACAGGTACCTCAAAGCGGATGGTACCTATGCCTATGTAATAGATCGTGGCCTTGTCATCACTGATTCAGAGGGCAAACCTGTACGTATGATCGGCGCTATGCAGGATGTTTCGCATCGTAGTTACCACCAGTCCAGGCTGAAAGAACTGAACGAAAAGCTGGAGGTAAGGGCTGCCCAGCTGGTAGCATCCAACAAGGAGCTGGAGCAGTTTGCAAATGTAACATCCCATGATCTGCAGGAGCCCCTCCGTATGATTACCAGCTTTTTGCAGCTGCTTCAGAGAAAATACGCCGACCAGCTCGACCCTACCGGACAGGAATACATCAGCTACGCGGTAGATGGAGCCAGCCGGATGAAAAAGCTCATTACGGACCTGCTCGAGTACTCCCGCCTCAATAACAAAATGGGCCGCCAGGAAGAAGTAGATCTGAATGAGGTAATCCAGGAAGTTGTACAGTACTTTCAGCCACAGGTTGAGCAGCATGGAGTACAGTTCCGGGTTGAGCCCCTGCCGGTAGTAAGAAGTGTGCGGTTGTACATGATCCAGATTCTGCAGAACCTGATCAGCAATGCCATCAAGTACCGCAGTGAGGCATCTCCCCACATATCTATTTCGGTTCGGGAGGAAGAGCACCATTGGGAGTTTGCTGTCACCGACAATGGCATTGGTATTGACCCCAGGTACCACGACAAGATATTCATCCTGTTCCAGCGTCTTCATCTTCGGAAAGAGTATACCGGTACGGGTATCGGACTGGCTATCTGCAAAAAGATCATGGACAAAACCGGAGGAAAAATCTGGGTTGAATCACAGGCTGGCAAGGGTAGTACTTTTTATTTTACCATAAGTAAGTAGTATGGTTACTACAAAAACTTTGGGATAAACCAGACGGAAATTGGTACTAGTAAATATATTTTATACTTTCATTTTCTAATCATGACTAGTTGATATGTCATTTATCTCTAAACCTATCCGCATACTGCTGGTAGAAGATAACGAAGGTGATATTGTCCTGACCAAGGAAGCGCTTTCAGAAGGAAAAATCAGGAATAATATTATCGTTGCCCGCGATGGTGTGGAGGCTACTGAGTTTTTGACTGACCCTGGGTTTGAATTGCCTGACCTGATCCTGCTGGACATGAACCTGCCCAGGATGAATGGAAAAGAAGTACTGACATTTATCAAACAAACCGACCGACTCCGGAAGATTCCGGTCATTATCCTGACTACCTCATCGTCCGAAAAAGACATAAAAGAATCATATGACAACCAGGCCAACTGCTTTATCAGCAAGCCGGTAGACCTGGACAAATTTATCAAGATCATTCGTAATATTGAGGATTTCTGGATATCCATTGTCCAGCTACCTACTAATTATCATTGAGTAGAATTTCCGGTTTGAATAGTTTATTACTATAAATACTATACACGTGCAGACTTCTCAACGATCCGATTCCGCTTTTTCGTGGCCTCTTTTTTCCAGGACACCATTGATTGGTATACTCCGTCATGTTCCTCAGGATATTTTGGAGCAGATTATCCCGATCTATCTGGATGCCGGGCTGACTACGCTGGAAGTTACCATGAATTCAGAAGGGGTAGAAGATATGATCCGTTACGTACGGCAGCACTACCCTACCCAACTCATTGTGGGCGCGGGTACTGTCTGTAATCAGGATGATCTGCAGAGAGCGCTGGATGCCGGGGCTCAGTTTATAGTAACTCCCATCATCAACCGGGATGTGATCAAGGCATGTGTCAACGTAGGCATTCCTATTTTTCCCGGAGCCTACACCCCCACCGAAATCTACGAAGCCTGGTCATTAGGTGCTACTATGGTAAAGGTCTTCCCGGCTACTTCACTGGGACCTGACTTTATCAAAGATGTGAAGGCTCCTTTCAGCCAGATCAAGCTCATGCCTACAGGGGGAGTTAGCCTTGATAACATCGGGCAGTTCCTGTGGGCTGGCGCGGATGGACTAGGTGTAGGAAGCCAGCTCTTCGATAAAAAAATGATCAAGAATAAGGACTGGGATGCCCTACGCCGGCATTTTGATTCTTACGTCAAAGCCCTGAGGGATAGATAAAGGGAATTAAAAGTCTGGTCGGATGTAAAAGATCTGCCGGGTGGAGGCTCCGGTTTGGGAGTCTTTGATATCCCGATTGTAAGCAAGCGTCCTTCCATCGTGCGACCAAACCGGATTAAGCGGTGCGGGCGTAGTAGGTAGTGTCAGCCTGCGACTCCTTTCAGTAAAAGGACCTCCCCCGATTTTACAAAGCATCAGACTCCCATCCCACACGTAGGTTACACTCTGACCCACAGGGTGCCAGCGTACACTTCCCTCTACATCCGACTCATGCTCTGTAAGTTGTATAGGGGTACCTGCGAGGGGAGAAATCAGAAATATCTGCTTAACACCCCGGCTGTCCTTAGCCAGGTAGGCCAGCCGACTACCATCCGGAGACGAACGTACAATACCGATGGTACCCGGGTGAGCCGTATCGGCGGTATAGGTTAAGCGTCGCTGTACGGCACCTTTGGGTGGCATTGGGAAACCAGTACTCGTTCCTTCCAGGGGTCCCCACTCACCAGGCTGGTCAATCTGTGAGGGTATATCTACGACAAAAACCTCGTTAATGTCGTTGTTATCTTTATCCTTAACAGTACCTATAAATGCCCTGGCCATTTGTTGAGTACCATCCGCTTTTACGTATCCGTTGGTACCAATCCAGCTATCTCCGGCGGCATAGCTGATCTCATCCGAACCAGGTTTTGGATTAGGTACCACTCGCACCACCAGTACTGAATACCAGATGCCGGGTACATTTTCACCCGCCTTGTCGTAGGTAACCTGAACAGGCCGTAGCTTCTTCGACACCCCAATCGTCCGCAGGTTCACCTTGTTGCCGGTCTGGTCTTCAATAGTCTTCATGATGGCATCGTTATAGGTGAATCCTATCCACTGGCCATCGCCGCTCCATTCGTGCCTATGGGTACCTCCCCGCAGAGCGCCCGGTGTAAAAGGAGGTGTCACATCACGGGCATCTATAAACACGGGAGAAGGCCCATGCTCCTCATCAATCATAGCCCCCGTACGCCGCCACTGCTGATAGGGATTCTGCTCGGTTGCATTCTGTAGGCCATGAATGAATACAACGGCATTACGGGTTGGATGGTAGCTAACAGCCCCTGCTCCCGGTCCCCAGGGTTTATTGTGGGGGATGTGATACAGTACCTTCTTATCACCCGTTTTAATATGTACTTTTTCGATGGTAGCCGACTCGGCTATGCCTCCCTGGCTGGTGCGGGTGTCGTATACCAGCCATTGGTCATCCGGTGAAAAGTTATCGTTGTTGTCCAGATCATGGTGGTACTTCAGATCATGGGTAACCTGTATTTCCTGAGGTAAAACAGCGGTCTGGGCAAAAAGCATGGAATGACGGATCAATGGCAGCAAATAAAACACGAAGATAACGGGCCACTTCTGTTTCATCCGTTGAGAATATAAAAAATGGTCTATCTGTTCAGTCTAACTACTTCACCGGCGGGCTGATAACGCCCAGGTACCGCCCCAGCCAGTAAGGTAACAACCATATATCCCCGGCGCTATGCTCAGAGGTACCATTGCTACCGGTCCGGTCGAGGTTAAACATGTTGGCATTGTGCCGCTGGACGGGGCGCTCATCGGGTGGAAGTACTTCTTTTAAGGTTTGCCTTCTGAAATTAGTCTCTAATTTTTCAATATCCTTCCGGTGGCTGTTTTTGACGGACCAGTCAATGAGGTCGAGTGGATGTTCCTGTAAGTACCAGATGGCCTCTTCCAGATCAAAATCCTGTACACCCGTTATAGCCGTAAAAATATTCCAAAGACCTTCCTTCTCCGGCCGCTCCGCCTCCCAGTGGTCCAGGATGGCCTTTTTGTAAATAGTTTTCAGGCTGTCATTGAAGGCGTAGCGATACAGCCCCCAGTACCCAACGTAGTACATTTCATCGTCGGAGTGGTTCCAGCTTTCGGAAAGGTTCTTACTATGGTCGTCCGCATTTTCAGGAGCTTTGCCTATCTCGCTTATGGGCCGCATCAGGTTTTCCAGGTAACCATGATTTTGCATCAGATCAAATGCCTTTTGCTTATAAATCTCCTTGCCGGTAAAATGATAGGCCGTCTGCAGCATCCCGATGATATTGGAGGAGTTTAGTTTCCGGTCGCCTATGTTGGTAGGAAAACCATTGACGTAGTCCGGGTGCCATTTACCCCACTGGGTAGGTTTTCCGTTATAATCAATCAGGTACAAGTCATTTTTAACAATATGTCCCATCAGGGTATCGATCAGGCTGATGGCTTTACTTTTCAGCATCGGATCATCAACCAGCTCGGCCATAGCGCCAAAGGCAAATATATGCCCGATGGCTTCATCACTACTAGTGGTTGCCTTCCAGTCCCATTCGGGATCTTCGGCATGCTGCCAGCGCTCCGGGTCAGAGAGTTGCTCAATGTATCCTCGCCGTTCAAAAGATCGGGATGGAAAACCGGGTACCGGGTTGATGGTATACAGCCTTTCCATGGCATCCATTGCTTCACGGCAGTTCTGCAGGGCTTCGGGATCTTTGGTAACTGAGTACCTGAAAATCTCTCCTCCCAGGTACATGGAGGTCCATAAGCCATCATTATCTGAATCTTCAAGAAATCCGGTGGCTGGATTACCTTTATTCATACCCCTGAGCGAAGCGTTGAAGCCGTTTCGGATGTGTCGGCTCCGTACCTGCCGGTCAAAAATGAGCGCCTTGTCGTGCAGGGTCATAGGCTTGAAGTGCAACTCAGACAATCCGGCGGTAGTAAGTACCAGCACTGAATTATCGGGCCCCTGGTCCACATGGGTAACATGATTGCCCGGTAACCACCGTTCGCCGTAATAGTAGTCAAACTTACCATCGGGACGTAAGGCAAAAGCTCCCTCTGTGGTGCCAAACCAAAGCTTTCCGCTGATCTCTTTGACACTAGTAATATCCGTCCAGGGCAATTTTCGATTGATCTCACCCGTCTGCTTACGTCCGGCAATATCATATTCCAGATAGCCGTCATGGGTACCTATGACCACTTTACGCCCCTGCTCAGCCAGATCCAAAGCGGTGAAGCTTGATCCATCCAGTACTTTATCAATACCCGGCGAATCAGGATTTAGCTTGTACAACCCTTTGGTCCCCAATATCCAGTACTGATTAGCACTATCCTGAAACCGCAGGTCTACTACTTCATCATTGGGTAATGCCTGACTCCACCGCGTATTTGAGTCCTTCACCAGATGCAGCGTCTTGCCGTCCGATACCAGGAACTCGAAGTTCTTACCACCTTCAAAGAGTCGGCCGGTAGGGATGGTATGCTTGTTAAAAAGCTTACCGCCCCAGGCATTGCTTAGTACTGCTTTATCACACATAAGCACAAACTGCTGGTCGTACAGATTGACAGCCTGTATGTTTTTGGATTTGAGGGTACGGTAGGTATTATCCGGAATAAGTGTACCCGGATGTAGAAACTGCCCATCTAGGGGTTGTAGTATGCCGGCTGAAGAGTATATCTTGACGGTTCCGTTCCGATCCGTATAAGCTCGTACCAAATCGACATTAGGCTTTTGATAAAAATACTTTATGCTGTAATCCTGTATAAATGGCGTGTCCTGGTGTACAGGGAGTGGGGTAATCTTTTGGCTACAGGAGAAAAGCCCCATGAGGGCGATAAATTGAACAAAGTAAAAAATGGATCGCATGAAGAATGGTTAATTCAGGGTTAGGAATGACGTATAGCGGCTATAGTATGATCCAGTCGCATTTGTACTGTTGGTATAATAAGTACTTATAATCTACACAAAACGACTACTCCACACGCAATAAATATACATTATTTATTAAATGGTTACTTTCTTAGGATCTATTACTACATACTTGATGGATTTCTCTGTTGAAGACGGATGATAAGAATAGGTCATATGTAACAAACCATCCTGGGTCTGGATCAGAGAAGGATACGAGAATCCTCCCTTACCGGGCTCTACGTTTTCTACGGGTATTTTCCACTTCCAGTTTTTCCCTTCGTCCTCCGATAGAAACAGGCTCAGACGATAGCGTCCATCTACCAGATCATTGCCCAGGAAGGCCCACTTTCCATCCCGTAGTACCAGTAGCTCTACGCTCGCAGTATTGGGTATATCTGATTTCTGAGCGGCTGTCCAGGTTTCACCCTGATCCTTTGACTCACTGATTTGCACGCGGGGCGGATAGTCGCCGCTGTCACGCATGTAAGCGACTAACGTACTGTCTTTTCGTTGGGCCAGAGCCGGCTGTATAGGGCCTCTACCCACTATCGGAAGGCTGGGGCGCCAGGTAGTACCATCGTCCTCCGAGATAGCCATCATGGACATGTTGTAGCCATCGGAGTAGAGCGGAAGTACAATGCGCCCTCCCGGAAACAGCATGGGTTTGATCCGGGTCATCCAGCCAATACTACGTTTTCTGAGGTCTTTACTGGCCTCTATAATCTGCTTATCGTAGCTCATAGCATACTCAGCCCAGCCAGCTCCCTGACTGGGAAGCTCTTTGAACCGCTTCTCGGTCTCGGTGGCAAAGCTGTCGTCGGGCTTGAGCAGGATGTTGTCCTGCCAGCTCCATACGGGTGGACCTACTTTGGCAAAATCAGTTGAGGTCCTGAAGCGGAGTATGGAGTGCTCCCAACGGTTGGCCTGCACGGCAATCCATACCAGAAAGAGCTTCCCCTGCCCATTCAGAAAAAGGACCGGGTTACAATCGGGTATACCCGGCGTATCGGCCATAAGGAATGGGGCGCTCCAGGCTTTTTCCCCCTTACGGAGGCGGGCTCCCATGATCCTGACATCATCGGCGGTCCGCTCTCCGCTCCCCTGAAACCATACTGTCAGAAAGTCTCCATTCGGCAGACTGACCAGGCTGCTCCCATGCACATGCTGCTCCTGCAGGGGGAAGATCAGCGTCTGACTTATGAGATGGGGGCTGGCTGTTTGGGCGGTCAGGTGGAGGGAGAGAATGAGACAGCTAAACAGTAGTAAAATGGATCTTTTCATATAGATAACTTAGCCAATGTCAAATTATTGAATCATGCCCAGGTAGCGACCCATCCAGTATGGCAACAGCCAGAATACCGGCTCGCGCTCCTTGTCAGGATAGCCGTTAATAGCCGCCCAGGGATTTTTGTCCCACCGAACGGTGGTACGTATACTTGCTGGTGGGAGTTGGTCTACCTGTAGTTCGTCCAGTACCGGAGCATGTACAACTTTTACATCCTCCCGTTTAGTATGGTCAATGGTCCAGTCCACGAGGTCCAGCGGGGTATCAATCAGGAATTCTAAGGAAGGGGCCAACTCTACTTTTTTGTCCATTGAGTAGCTATACAGAAAGTTGATGAGTGGATTCTTATCTCCCTTACGCCGCTCCAGCCATTCATCCACATGCTTCTGATAAAAGGCCAGCAGCTTAGGGTCTTTCTCTCCTTTTAGTAGCAGCGGATAGCAATAGGCCGATAGCATAACGTCAAAGTAGATAAACCAGGCGGGGTTCTGATTCGGGATATTGGCCATATTGTGAAGGTATCCCTCTTCCTCGATCAGTTTCCGGTAAATCTTCTGGTACTTTTCATCCCCTGTGATGGAGTAGGCAAATTTCATGAAGGCCAGTAGCTCCATTGAATTCTGATTCCGGTCTGGTGCCCACTCCGAATCACGGTTCAGCTTCGCGGGTGACCACACCGCCCAGCGCGTTGGCAACCCATCAGTATCGATGAAGTTGAAGTCATGGGCTATAAGGTAGTCCACTATTTTACGTACGTGCTGTCGTACCACCTGCTTTTCAACCTCATCCGCCACCAGCTCGTAGTAGAAGTAGTAACCCATCATGTGGCCGCACATCTCGTCGCTGCTGGTGTCCCCCTTCCAGAGCCACTGCCCGTCTTTTGACTTTCGCCAGCGGGTTTCCACCGGCTTATACCGGGGCTCCCTGACCAGCTCATCCGCCCGCTGCTTATCGGTATAGGTGCGGTTGCCATCGTGCAGGCGGGTAGCCTCCCAGATGGCCGGCACTATAGTTCGGGCAAAGAAGCCCTCCGTACCGGTCACTTCCTGTAGCTTCCGTAAAAATTCAAAAGCTTTCCTGGCCTTCTCCCGGGCATCAGGGTCTTTGGTAACCGCGTATCGGAAACATTCTGTAGCCAGGTACATGCTGGTGTACTCGCCGTCGTTGTCATCATCTTCGGGCTGCCAGGAGGTCACATCACCCGGTACCGTCAGGTGGCACTGCCCGGCAATCCAGGGAGCCCGGATGTGCCGTTTCATTAGTACATCATAAAAGTACTCCTGCTTTTGAACGAGCGTCATCTGCTTCTTTTTGATCGCACTTACCCCCCGATTGGTAGCGATCCAGGCATTTCCTTCTCCATCAAAAGCCATATCATTGACCTGATCATCCAGGAGCCAGCGACGGCTGAACCGGAGCGAACGGCTCCCATCGGGATGATACCTGACCACACCTACGTTGGTACCTACCCACATAGTGCCGTCAGGTGATCGCTCAACACTGTTGACGTAGAGCGAGGGTATGCCATCTTTGGGATCTAGTACCCGCTCCTTCTTATCCTTATCAAGGATGGTGACTCCCCCCAGTCCCCCTACCCACAGCTTCTGGTTTTTGTCCAGCGCTATACCTTTCGTATAGGCGCTAAGCAGGACTTCCTTTCTCTGAAAATGCTTCACCCCGGCTGTACCTGCATGGTACAATCCTACATCAGTAGCTACCCAAATGCCTCCACGTCCATCGGAAACAGCATTTCTGACCGAGCGGGCCAGCGGGTAGTCCAAAGCTTCAAAGCTGCTATTTCGGTATAGCCATATACCATGAGGCCCGAGGGCATACATGCCTTCCTGGCTGGAACATAGTACGGAGATGGGAGCTTTCACCCCCTCTATTTTTATCAGGCTGCCTTCCTTGTATCTATAGACACCGTTCCAGGTACTCATCCACACAGTACCATCCTCCTCATTCGCTATCGAGAAAGCCGGTCCCTGATCGGCCTCCGACAGGGGGCTGGTCCAGGAAGTAACATCGGCTTTTTTCATGTATACACCCGTTGGTGTAGCGATCCATACATTCGACTGTTTGTCTACAGTGATGCTCCTGACCTGATTGTCTTCCGAATTATTACTAACCGGGTACGCTTCGTGGTACTCCTGCCAGAAAGGTACATCCTTATAGGTAGTGACTTCGATAGCCTCTTTCTTCCCTTTTTGCGCCCAGGAGCCATGGGGAAGTACAGCTAGCGCCAGGAAGCAGAAAAAGCCATAAAGGGATATTTCATAGCGAGGCATACCAGAAGCTTTTGAGTGGATCAATAAGGTGAAGCTATACGGTAACGGAGTCAACCTGCTGCTTAAATAGCAGGTGTAACAGCCGGGATTGCTGTGAAAAATCCGGGATGAGCAGTTGAGCGCCAGCTTTGATAAGTCGGGGACGCTTTTCATGATTATGCCCATATCGCCGGATTTCGTTACTGGTAATACCAATGGCAATACCTCCGTAGCGCCTTGCCTCCCGCATTTCATCAGGTCCATCCCCAAAGGCAGCCAGCTCATTTCCTTTCAGCCTATTATCCCGGATGATCCTCTCAATGACCATCCTTTTGGAGAATTTGGTATAGTCACGGAGTGCCCCGTAGATTCCTCCGTCAAAAAAGTCGGCGTATCCCAGCGCCTTCGCCTCCTGGATGACATCGTCCACATCAGTACCACTGGCCAGGTACAGTACTACACCGCGCCTCCTGAGCTCCTGCATGAAGGATACTACTCCTTTCATTATAAAGTCTTCCGGTTGTAACTCGCCGGCTTCCAGCTTTGCCAGCCGCTTGCTGACCATTTCGATCAGTGCATCATTATATATCTGCTTGTACCCAAATTTATCAAGTACCTCCTCCTCAGGCACATACCCCAAATCATGAACCATAGTAACCAGCCCCTCCATCTGGAAAATGGTTTGGATACCGGTGGTGGTATGGATAAACTTCTTTACCTGAAGTTGTAAACTGGCATAGGTACTCTGATCAATCGTATCATACTGATTACCAAGGATAGCCTTGAGCATAACGTGCTCCATGATCTCCTCCCAGCCCTGTCTTAACGTACTGATGGTACCATCGTGATCAAATACAACATGCCGGATGTTGCCAAACCGGTCCAGTACCGTCGGATCGCATAACTCAAATTCAGTATCAGGCAGATACACCGCATCCCGAACATTATCCGCCAGATCGGCTTTGTATACATAGTCAGGGTGCTGACTGATAGCCAGTATTTCTTTCCCGGAGGCCGTACCCGTAATAAAGAGTTTCTGTACGGTGACAGCCGCCGCAAAGTTGGCAAACTGCGCTGCCTCTTCGGCTGATATACCCGCTGCCAGGCATAAGGTGACAGCACTGATGACGGTATCCCCCGCGCCTACGGTGTCTAGTCTGCCATTCAGCTGCAGGCCCGGTACTTCGTGGGCTCCATCCTGATCAAAGGCAATAATGCCCCGGGCACCGCAAGTTACGAAGACGGGCTTATTGGCCTGGTTGTAGACTTCCTGTCCGTACTTCTTCACCTCCTGAATAGGTACAGCTTCAGCGGCGCCAACCTCTACACCACATAAAGCGGCCGTCTCCCGGTCATTGGCTTTCCGGTAGGTATGGTGGAAGCGGTCGTTGAAGTGACGCGAATCGAGCATGACAATCTTGTCGTGGTATTTCTCGAATAGCTGATTAGCCGCCTTTATGAAGCTTTCATTAGATATGCTCCCCGTTACCTGCTGATTAAAAATAACTGCATCATACTCCCGCAGGGCAGCTCCCAGTCCCTGTAGTATAAGCTCGTCCGTTTGTACTGATCGTGTGTTGGCTACTCCAAAGTCAATGCGGGGTTCCTCCTGACCATCCACATACTTTTTAAGGTAGGTATAGGTACTGAAACCTTCTTTCTGGATGATCAATGAAGAGGTATCGGCTCCAAGGTACTGAAGCTGGGTTGTCAGTTCACGACCGTACAGGTCATCCCCTACTACCCCGATCACTTTGATACCGGCAGGATTCAGAGCCGACAGATTGGCTACCACGTTGGCTGCTCCTCCGGGCGAGTAGTAATGCTTAGCTACCTTATATACGGGTAACCCGGTCTCAATGGATATCTCAGTACTATGATTATCCATAATCCAATATGCATCCAGACAAAAATCACCGTAGACGGCCACTCGTACTGATTTAATCTTGTCAAGTATAGTTTGTATACGTTGCTGATCCATACTACAGTTTATTGATATTAAAGCTCCAATTATTCAATAAGGCTCTATTCATAGCCTTATCAGCCGGTTTTCAAGTCAACTCATTCGCTGGCTTACCAGCCAAATCCTACAAGAGATATACTCTACTCATGGTCATCAAGGCTACTACGATAGCCTTTTATTTTAAGAGGCTGCAACTTGCGCAAATTGAAGACTTATTTACGCATTTTGCGCTAGAAATGAAACAAGCATTGTGTACTTTTAACTTCAAGAAATTCAATACCGGCTCATAGGAGGCTATTTTGAAGAGAACAGTCTCCCATTTTTTGACAACCGGATAATCACCAATATACTTTAAGATAGCTGTTGTTTAGAAATCCTGTAACGATTTCTATAAACGTACACGAGGAAACAGAATAGGATTATATGTTAATTAATTATTAAAAAATTAACACACTATTCATAGTCCCGTAACTGCCACGCATCCTAAACGCCTTATACTTGCTATAAAAACCTTTACCACTGTGGACTACCCCAACGAACATCTACTCCGTAAAGTCATTGATGGTGATCAATCCGCCTTTGGCGACCTGTATACATTTTACAGAACACCAGCGCTGAAGTTCTGCTACTCACTTCTCAAGGACGAAGAAGAAGCAGAAAGTATGCTGCAGGAGGTATTCCTGAAGATATGGTCACGCAGAAGATCTATCCGGCCTGAGCTGAATTTCAGCTCTTACCTGTTTACCTGTCTGCGTAATATGGCCTTTGACGAGCTCAAGAAGATGGAGAAAAATAACCTGCTGAAGAAGAGGTACCTTGAGAGTATGGAAGCCGCACGGGATGACGATAAAGAGGAGAAAGAGGTTATTATCTCGGCTCTGTATACGGCAGTTGACTCCTTATCCGAAAAACGGAAGACTATACTACAGCTCAATATTGATGAGGGTAAATCCTACCAGGAGATTGCTGAGTCTTTGAAAATATCCAAGAATACAGTTAAAAATCAGTTAGTAAAGGCCAAACAGATATTACGCGAAAAGGTAGATTACGCAACACTTTGACAATTCCTAAACCTGAAATAACTCCCCCTTCGCACGTACTACGGGCGAAGGGGAATATTTTTTTGTTACTATTGCTGCTCATAAAAAGGGAGGCCTTTCCAGTGGATAGCCTGTACTTCCGGAAACCTTTCTTCCAGCTGAACCAGGTTATAGAACCTGCTCTTTCGGAAATAGGAGTCAAAAAATTGCCTGGTAATCGTAGAGATAGTCTGAAGCGACTCAGCACCATCGGCAGTACCCAGTTTATCCTTACGCTCAGCAGCGGTCATCTGCCCGGCAGGTACCAGAGCGAGATCATTGAAGTTCAGGTGGCGTATCCCGTTAATGCGTACACGCAGCGACACCTTCGTATCGTCCGTAGCCCGTACCCAGTCAGCGTGCCTCCGGTACTCACTTCTTTCCCTGCCTTCCCGGTCCATTTTCTCTGTAGCGGCCTGTATACCTATCCGTTCGTCATTGCTTAGCAGGAGCGCCGGTTGCTGTACTTTCACCTTGAGGGCCGATCCCATCAGGTCACCATCCAGGTTAACAAAAACCTGCAAAGTACTGTCCTTACCGGCCACAACGGTAGAAGCGATCCCACCCTGCGAATGCCCGAACATACCTATTTGGGTAATATTCATGACGCCTTTGAGCCAGCCAGCAGCCAGCCGGTTCAGGTTCCTTCTGACAAACAGAGCATCCTCAAAGGTGATATCCTGCTGATGGACGGAGAGCGTACTGGGTACTATTTTTCCATTGGCTAGTTTTGTTACTCCGGGAAAGCCGGTAGGTACATAACCTACTACTATATACCCATGACTGACTATATCTTCAATAATAGTACTGTAGTCGGTCGGCAGCCAGGTGTGACCGGGGCCAAACAGCAGAACTGGAAAGGTACCTTCATCTAATGCAACCGGGGCCTCCGGTACCGACCATACGTTGAGGTTCTGGAGAAACCTGGAGGCGGTAGTGCCAATTTTCTTGTCAAGGTACTTGCCCTGCTCGCTCCGCCAGTCGTCAGGTAGTGGAGGGTGAGGCGTGGTCTTTGTTCCCTTTGGAGCCGGATACCATATCCACACGGGCAGAGTTCTGAAATGGGTCGAGTCCGTAGGATCAACACGGGTAGTATCCGTCCATTCCAGGAGTCTTACTCCAACCTCCCATGGCCCCGTAGGTTTGGGAGTTACAGAAAATTTTATCTCCGATTGTGCCCTGGCTACTAGGGCAGTAAATACGATCATAATGGCTAATAGATGTTTCATGGATTGAATAGTTAATGTGAAAGAACCTATTCTACGAAATTATTCGTAGTTCATAAAAGCCCTAAATAGAATGGTAGGAAAGGTTTCAGCAGGAGGATGAATGGTAGAAGGTTGGAAACTTGGGAAGAGAAACTGGATGGGTAGAATTAACCGGTACTACCGGCTAACAGGTATTATCATAAACACGAATAGTCCATAAGTAAACTATTGAAGTATCATAACTGAAGTTTGTTAAACAAAACGAGCACCTTATGGCAAATCAACGAGCCGAATACCTGATTGAAAAGCTCCTGAAAAACGAGTTATCAGCCCAGGAGCTTGATGAGTTTTTAGCCGGGCTGCGCGATTCTGATTTGCAGACCTACTATTCCAGCCTACTTAGTAAGTACTTTGACTCTTTACTGGAGCAAAATCAGCCCGAGGTAGTACCCCCAAAAAAGTAGACTAGTTCACCCCCTATCTATTTCCTGCCGATTCCCTTTGTGCCTGTCGCCCCTTGCCTATATACTGAAACAGGCTTCAGAACTAGTACATAAACTCTTGCACCTATTGATGACCTAGCTCAATAATGGAAATCCATATAGTACATATACTACCTTTTGCTCAGCCATTTATCCCAAAAATGCAAACCTATGAGAATACTTCCTGACGCTGTCTCGGACCAGAAAGTATTAGCCACCACTTCGCAACCCACTACCCAAATACCAAACATACAGGCTATATGAAACACACTCCTATTTTTAATTTAAGCTGGTTTTGTTCCATTCTTGTTCTGGCAGTTGGGATTAGTCTGACTGCTGCCCGGGCACAAGACAGAGTCGTTACCGGAAAGGTAACATCCGCAGAAGATGGCTCTGGCATGCCGGGTGTCAATATAGTACTGAAGGGCAGCCAAAAGGGTACCAGTACCAATGCAGCGGGCACCTACTCGTTTGAAGTTTCCGGAAATAACCCGGTACTGGTATTTTCATTTGTTGGATATAAGTCGAGGAAGTACCCGTTAATAGCTGCAGCATCGTCGATGTCTCCATTTCACCCAGCGCCGAAAACCTCCAGGAAGTGGTCGTGACGGCCCTCGGCATCAAGCGCGAGGAAAGGTCACTGGGGTATTCTGTAGGCAAAATAGACGGAAGGGACCTCAGCCGGGTCGCCCAGGAGAACGTCCTGAATTTGATGGCAGGCAAGGTACCGGGCGTAACCATAAGATCAACCGGAGGTACGGGCTCTTCGGTAAGTATGATCATCCGGGGGGCTACTTCGCTCAGTAATGATAATCAGCCCCTATTTGTTGTAGATGGAGTACCCCTTGCCAACACCCTGAACAATATCAGCCAGATTGGGAATGACAACCGGGCTGACTATGGCAATGCCATATCAAGTCTGAATCCTGAAGATATTGAAAGTGTATCCATCCTGAAAGGTCCCAGTGCGGCGGCCTTGTATGGTTCAAGAGCCGGTAATGGTGTGGTACTGATCACTACCAAAACCGGAGCAAAGGCGAAGAAAATGACCGTTTCCATTAATTCAAGTACTGTATTTGATCGGCCTTACAAGTACCTGGATATGCACTCACGATTCGCTACGGGTGTACTACCCTTTACCCCTGACCGCAACCCCTATCCCAATGGTATTCTCCAGATTGATGAAGGGTCAGCCGCAGGGGTAGATCCTGAAGCTGAATCTGGAATATCATCAGGGTGTCGCTCTGGTCATGAAATCCATGATGTTTGGCCTTATTACTGACTTGTGGGGCGATGCTCCCTACGCCAATTCCTTGAAAGGAGAAGTGGGTGGAGCCGAAAACATCACACCAGCTTTTGATAGCCAGGAAAGTATTTATACCGGCATACTGGCTGATCTTGAGAAGGCGAATACCCTGCTATCCAAAGGCAAGAATGAATATACGGGTATAGTTGACAACGTGAATGTGATCTATAACGGTAATCCGGCTAAGTGGCGCAAACTGGCTAACTCCCTAGCACTTCGTTACTTCATGCGGATTTCCAGCAAGAAACCGGAAGTAGCCAAGGCAGGCATTGAAAAAATAGCAGGCAATCCGAACATGTATCCGATCATTACTGATAACGCCGATGATGCGACCATGGGCTTTCCGGGTACAAGCGATGGAACCTCCTGGCCAGCCAATACCGTATATGATGCAAGTGGCAGCAACTATAGGAGAATAAAAATGGCTGCTACCCTGGTTGAGACGCTCCAGAGCCTCAAAGACCCGCGACTTGGCGTATGGGCCAAAAAAGTGGAGGTCCCGCTGGTAGTGGATGCTAAACTGCCGGCAGGTACCGATAAGGTGGAAAACGAAAAACGCTACCTGTCACCGGACAAAGTGGGTAATGTCGTTATAGATACAGATCCTGAATACGTAGGTCTTCCTACCAGTTTCTCCGCCCTGCCCTCATCCTATAACCTAAACCCTACCCCCGGCCAAACCTCCTTTAACCCGCATGTGTCATTTCTGAATGATATATACCAGCAGGCTACGGGCCCTTTGCTGAAAGCACGACTCCTATCCGCAGCCGAGGTGCATTTTATACTAGCTGAGGCGGCCCTCAAAGGATGGAATGCTGGCGCTGCCCAGGCTCACTATGAGGCAGGGGTTAAAGCATCGTTGAACATCTGGGGCCTGGGTACTAAGTATGGTGCTCCCCAACTGTTGGACAGATTTGGCATCAAATTAAGAAGTAGTCCTTCTATTCAGAAATTGCATTATTATCTTTTTCCCTC
>NZ_JAFIQT010000006.1 GCF_017355935.1 Telluribacter humicola
ACTAGCCCAGAAGGGAGGCTGCAAGGTTAGCAAAAGAATAAAAGGAATTATGTAGAGGGCTAGTAATACAGAGGTCTTGATGATCATGCCTTTATCGGCATAACGTGTGTTATGGCTATCGATAAAATACTGATCCACCCTTTTTTTCAGGATCGGAAAGAACTCACTTTTTTCTAGTGCAGCAAATTTTACTTTTTCATTTAATTTCATGTTATGGTAATCTGTGATTTGATGGTAATGGGTGTGGTGAAGGACTAAAAGAAGGAAGGATGGAAGAGAAGAAGTCTAAACCTAATCAAGGAGCCGTTCTAATTCAAAACGTTAAGATTTGGGCTTTAGTTTAACACAGTATATAATGAACCCTTTCAGACTTGAAAAGGGAGTTTAATTAGTAACATCAAGTACCGTTGTGCAGCACAAAAGAATTACAAAAAAAGGGAACACCTGTTAGTGCTCCCTTTCTAAACTAGTGTTGTTAAAATGCTTGTAAATCCTGTAACTAGTTGACTTACATGCTTTGTTGTGGAGATGGAGGGATTCGAACCCTCGTCCAGAACAGGGAAGCCCTGCGTCTTCTACATGCTTATCCGTGATTGGATTGTAGGGCTCAGACAGGGTTCACGGCGGACCTTCATCTAAGCCTTAGGTACTAGGATCTCGTCAGTTTTTCGTACCACTATACTGACCAGCATCGCATTTCGACGCCCCTGATTCCGTTCGGCAATGCGTGGACCGGAGGGACGATGGCATTCGTCTAATCTATCAGATTAGGCGGCCATAGCGTAAGAAGCTTCGCCTGTTATTGTTTGAAAGGCATTTTTTACAGGAGATACCCTCAACTCCCGACATGCTTACACACAGACCTTCAACCCGCTGTCAAAACCAGTCACCCCCATTTTGAAAAGCGATCAACGGTAGCAGGTCACACTAGCCGTTGTTGGTTGCAAATATACTACAATTATTAAGTAGGAATGGTTCTGGAAACAGAAAGATTCCAGAACCATTCCGGGACTAGAATTCCCAGCGGTAGCTAAGTACCGGAATCAGACCCAACTGATACTGCTGTACGACCTTCCGCTGCCATACATCGTAGTACCGGTACGACTCATTCTGAGTGCCGGATATATTCTGGATGTCCAGGGCCAGCGTACGGCTGTACCTCTCCTTGTTTTTCTTCCAGTAGATACGCAGGTCGGGGCGGAAGTAGTCCTTAAGCTTTACCGTAAACGCGTTATTCACCTCATACACCGTAGCCAGTTCACTACGCGAAGCCTCTACGTTGATAGGGGTGTCACGGAAGCCACCAAACCACAGGATTCGGGTGTTGATACCCCAGATGCCATTCCGGTTGGTCTTGTACTCTTTACCTCCCGTAAAGCTAAAGGTATGGTTGCCGTTGTAGCGGGTACTGCGCCGGATACCGTCACCGCCCACGTAGGTGGAGTTGTAGAGGGAGCCGGATATCAACATGTAGTACGAGTCGGTCAGGAACTTCTGGTAGGATACTTCAAGCCCCACATTGCGACCCGTTCCGGCATTTTCTAATTCCTGATCTACGTACGTTTCGACCAGGTTCAGCGTCGAGAAGCTGGGGAGTACCCGGTAGCTCACCGCCGGTGATAGTGTTACGACGGGTACATCGTAGAGCTCCTGCCAGTAGGCTTCTACCTTGAGGCTGCTCGAGTTGGAAAGGTGGTACTGATAGCCCGCTACCAGATGGTGTGACTTGGTCAGGTCGAGGTAGCGGTTGGGGCGTTCCATGAGCCGGCTATTGCTGTTCTTGATGGCCAGGTATACCTGTGGCTGCTGCAACTGGCTGTGCAGCCCGTACGACAGACTAAGTACCTGCCGGGGAGTAGCCTGCCACTGCAGGGAAGCCCGGGGCTCCAGGGAGTTGGTCTTGTTGTAAGTATAGCTGTGGTAGTGCAGGCCGGCTTCGGAGGTTAGGGTAGGGGTAATGTTCCAGCGCCAGGAGAGGTAAGGCTGTACGACCAGACCCTGTAGCTGACCCTGAGCCAGTACCCGGCCTATGGATAAGATTTCGTCATCCTGGTAGGTAAGGAATATACCGGATTTGAGCAGGTTCTTCTCCCCCAGCCGATGGGACAACGCCGTTGAGAACGACAGCCTTGTTTTATCAACAGCATCCCTCTCTGCAGGATAGCGGTCGGCTGTGTTGATGATAGAGTGCACGTAGCTGTCACGACGGCTGCTCAGGGCTGATGCCACCGCTACCGTACGCAAGCCGGTACGTGGCCCCAGGTTTATCGTATGGGTCAAACCCAGTGCTCCCATTTTATTGGTATAGTCAATATCGAAGCCATCTTTCTGAACCAGCCATTGGGCTGTGTCGGGCTGGGACTTGAAAATATTGCTGCTGGTACCTCCTACACCAAAGATGGTAAACTCACCGGCTCGTTGGGTAGGTACATTGATGTTGAAGGATAGATCCTGGTAGCGGATATCCTCCCCTCCAAAATTCACCCCCATAGCTCCCAGTAATCCTGTAAAGGAGTAGCGGTAGTTGACCAGGTAGGAGGCTTTTGAATTTTTGGAGAAGGGCCCTTCAGCCGCCACATCAAAGCCGATCAGGCTGGCCTGAGCGGTAAATTCCTGCTTCTCGTTGTTTCCCGCACGGAGCTTCATATCCATTACTCCCGATAGGGCATTGCCATATTCAGCAGGGAAAGCACCGGTCAGGAAGTAGGAGGTAGACAGTAGCTGGGTACTGAGGATATTGACGCCACCACCCGTTTGGGTAGGGCGGTCGCTGATGGTACCGGCATTGGTATGGTGGTTAGGATTGACAATCTCCACCCCTTCCAGCCGCCACTGCATCCCATTGGGGGTATTACCCCGGATCACCAGTCCGTTGGCCTGATCGTTGGATAGGATTACTCCCGGAAAGGAAGTAGTAACACGGGCCGGATCCATGTACGTAGCCGCGTAGCGGAGGGTTTGCTCAATGGTAATGGGCTGAATACTGTTGATAGCGGCCGGCCGAGTGGTCCTGACGGTAGTCTCCTGCAGCTGGGTGCTGGCTGGGCTAAGCTCGATATCCAGTACTTGTTCTTTTCCTGATTCGACCAGTACCTCCGGAATGGTGAGCGTCTGGTAACCCAGGTAGTTGACTGCTACGGTATAACGTCCGACGGGTAGATTGCCGAATCGGAAATACCCCTGGTCATTGGAGGTAGTACCGGTACCTGATGGAATCAGCTGTACGCTGGCGTTGGGGAGGGGCTGGTGGGTCTCCGCGTCCGTGATTTGACCTCTCAATGTGGAAGTAACGGTTTGAGCCCGGCTGATAGTAGTACAGAATAATAAAAGGAGTAGAAATCGTATCATGTGTTTGTAAAGACAAAAAATACCTTCGTTGCAGGTTATCAGCAACGAAGGTAAAACATATCTTAGCAATCCTGAAAACTCTACTGCTGCCAATCGGCTAATCCGGCGGCGAAAAGCAGGGTAGCCAGAGCTTTTTCATATTTTGTTCGCAGTGATTCTACCTTTACCCGTAATTCATTGAGCTTAGCCTCGCGGGTATTGACCAGAAACAGGGAACTCTCTCCAATGTTGTACTTCCTGATCTCGGCGTTCAGGAGCAGCTCCTGATTCTGGACGGCACGTTGTTGTACAATGATCTGATCTTCCAGCAGCTTTACCTCATTAAAAGCCACGTTAATTTCATTGGATACTTCGCGCCGGGCCTGGGTCAGCTCCAGGTCATTCTGCAGCTGCTTAATCCGGATTTGCTGTAATTTGCCTCTTTCTTTCCGAAAGAGCAGCGGGAGGTAGAGATCAACACTGAACTTATAGTTATCGTTGAGGTAAGGAAAGCCGGACTTGGTTTCAGAACCGTTAAAGGACAACCCGCGGTAGAGCGTAGAGGCATTGAAGAATATACTGGGCCTAAGCATTTCGCGCCCGAGCCGTTCATCAATACGTAACTGCTGACTCTTGATTTCAAACTTGAGCAGTTCGGGGTGTCGGAGCCGGGCCTGCTGCAGAAGGTCACTCAGGGTAGCATCCGTCAGTATTCGCCCCGCCGTTTGCTGAGGGATGGCGTCATCGGGTAGTTCGAGAGGTACCCGTTCTTTTCCCCACAAATGATTAGACAAGACCAGCCGGGCATTCTGCAGATCCAGTACCGCCTGGTTGTACTGTACCTGCCGGTCCTGTAGCGTCACGAGGGCCTCGGTGGTATCAATGGCCGCTATATCCCCGATAAGGGCCCGCTGGCGGGTAGCCCGGAAGCGGGTTTCGGCCAGTTGGTAAAAATCCTGAATGAGCCGGTACTGCTGGTAGGCAAAGTACCAGTTCCAGTAGTCTTTCGCGGCGGTCAGTACAATCTTGTTGACCGCCTTAACCCGCTCAGCATCGGCAATATCCTGAAATAGTACGGCCTGCCTGAGGGTAGCGCGTCGGGAGTCGATCAATAGTCCCTGGCCCAGTGGTACGGTCAGGCCCAGGTAGGTAATACCTTCAGGACCGGTACGAATATCATCGCTGAGGGTTTCGCCCACGTTGCGGTCCCACCCAACCTTGAGGTCAGCACCACCCAGCCACACGGGTACTTTCAGGAAAAAATCGCTGCGGTTGAAGTACTCCTTGCCCTTGTACACTTTTCGGTCAAAGGTACCCTGAATACTGGGGTCCAATCCGCCACGGGCAATGAGCAGGTCACGCCGGGCGCTCTCAGCGATCAGGTCACTCTGCTGTACCACAGGATGGTAGCTGAGTACCTGCTGAAAAAACTCCCGGTACGTAAATACCCTTGAACTGTCGGGAATCTGCGCCTGAGTGATGTTGCTACAAAGTAAGCCTGCTATAAGTAGCAGATAGCTGTATCTTAACATGGTTCATTTCATTTAGCCTAACTGGCTCGCTCAGAGCCGTCATTACTATTTCTTTCCTTCCTCCTTGGGCGAAGCCGTTATTTTATCCAGCTGCTTCTGATTCAGATCCGGCGGGAAGCCATTGAGCTGACGCCAGAGCTCGTACCATACCGGTACATCGTTGAGCATTACCCAGCCGTATACACCCGATCCGATACGTATGGCCTCGGGCCACTCTTCATCCGGCTTGGGAGTAACCAGTAGCCGGTATTGGCCATTGGCACTATTAACCTGGTCCACCACCTGGACTATACCTCCGAAAGTACCTATTGAAGCATCAGGCCAACCGGCGAACTGTAATGCCGGCCATCCGTCAAATTCCAGCCGTACCTCCCGACCTATTGTTACGAGTGGCACATCGGTTGGTCTGATGTACAGCTCGACGGCCCGGTTAGGATTATGAGGTTGCAGCGTAGCTACGGATTCCCCTTCCTTGATGGTTTCGCCGAGGCCAGCTTTAAGGGTCCGTACTACAAAGCCTGACTGAGGTGCCCTTACTATGTACCGGTTCTGACGCTGTTCGATGTTGGCAAACTTATTCACCAGTTTAGACAGCTCCGATTGCGCATCGGCCAGGCTGGAAAGGGCAGTACTACGGTCCGAGATGGCTTTGGATATTTTGTCCTGGTACTCGGCCTGTAAAGACCCCAGCTCAAGGCGGGCATTGATCAGTTCCTGACGCGCGATACCCAGTTTGTTTTCCTGCGAGACTAGCTTAGCGTTGTCTTCCTGCAGTTTAAGACGACGTGTTTCCAGATCCGTAAGCGAAAACAGCCCGTCCTTATAACCCAGCTCATAGCGCTGGAGGCGGGTCTGCGCTATCTGGTAGTTGGTACGCTGGGCGATTAGATCAGTACTATCATTTAACACTTTCAGCCGGGCCTGATCTACCTTGTTACGGGCTTTCTGCAGACTGAGCTGGAGTCCTGACCGGAGCGCCTCTATCTGCTGATCCAGCGCTACCACCTTATCTTCGTAGCTGCCGATGGCTGACTTTTTGGCTTCGATCTGCTCCTGCGTACGTGCCAGTACCTGGGGGTCCAGGTAGTCATCCTTGATCTCTGACAGGGCCAGGATGGTATCTCCCGCCTGGACCAGTTGTCCTTCATCAACATACCATTTTTCGATGCGGCCGGGTATGGCATTCTGAATATTCTGAGGGCGGTCGGTAGGGCTGAAGGCAGTTACGTTACCAGTACCGCGGATATTCTGCTGCCAGGGCAGAAACAGCGTTACCACCACGATCACCACGATCACCCGCATCATCCGGGCAAAACGTAATCCCGTACGTGGTGTACTGAGGGTACTAAGCGCCTGGAGATTATATTTTTGTATTACTTCGTCGTTAACTCGCTGACGAGATATATTAAGCATAGTTACTAGTTAGTTTATCCTGTTTCGTATCAGATTGTACCTACACAGATTCCAATTGGTGGTTGATCAGTTTCTGAAAACGACTGTCCTTGCTGACTTCCTGATAGTTACCTAAGGCAATGATCTCTCCTTCGTACAGAACCATCACTTTATCACACAGCTTCATCTTTTCCGGGTTATTGGATATAATGATGAGTGACCATGGATTCTGACGGTCGGTCAGGAAGTTTACGATCCGCATACGCTCGGACTTCTCGAGGCTCTGCAGGTCATTGATCATCAGCAGGCGAGGCCGGTTGATAATAGATCGGGCTATGGTAACTTTTTTGATAAAGCTTTCCGAGAAGCGACGCCCACCGGGTACCATCATAGTATTAATTCCCTCCGGTTGGCGGCTTATCACTTCATTTAGCTTTAGCGCATTAATCACCCATTCCAGATCATCTAAGGTTACTCCCTTACGGCCCAGCGTGATATTCTCCAGGATAGTACCTTCAAAAATATCGTCATTGGTGACGTTTTTTTCGATGTAGGTACGCAGGCTGTTGACGTTCAGGTCGCGCAGTGATATACCATTGTACATGACGCCACCCTCATAGTTGGTAAGCAGTCCCGACAGTACTTTCAGGAGTGTGTCCTTACCCGAACCATTAGTACCTGTAATACAAAGACGCTCGCCTGCATTAAGCGTGAATGATACATCCCGTAAGGTGTATTTATGATGCTCATCGTATTGATAATTCAGGTTTACAACCTGTAGGGACAGCCCTTTGGTTACATCGGCGGGTTTGAAGTTGAATCCTTCGTCCTTTTCTAGCGGCAGGTCGGTGACTGCGCCCAGTTTTTCGACGGCCGTCAGGGCGTCAAATATGACGTCGATACTCTGGATCAATTTTTCGACGGAGCTGGTCAATAGCACGATTACGATCTCAGAAGCTACAAACTGTCCGAGCGAGATCTGACGGTTTACTACCAGGATGGTTCCCAGGATGAGCAGACCTCCGATCACCGTGGTCTTGAAGCCTACGGCATGCCAGAAAAACGTCAGCAGTACCTTAAAGTGATTTTTACGATAATTGAGGTAGTTGTTGACATAGCCATCCATCTTATCAATGGGGAGGTTAGACGAACCGGCCAGTTTGAATGAGTTTAAAGACCTGGCGATATCTTCCAGCCACTGCACTACCTTATACTTGTACTTGGACTCCACCAGACTTGTCTGAAGACCTTTGGGACCATTGAAGTAGATGATTAGTGACAGGATACCGAACGTAAGCAGCCCGAATGCAATAAAGAAGGGATGGTAGAATGACAGCAGCAGGATACCAAATATAATCTGAAGTACGGCACCGGTAATATCGATCAGGATCTTGGGCAGGGCTTTCTGAACCGTGATCACGTCAAAAAAGCGGTTCATCAACTCGGGCGGGTAGTAGCCCAGCAGCGCGTCGGTTCGGATGCGGGGGGTACGGTAGGTAAACTCATAGGCCGCCTTGGCAAATACCCGTTGCTGTAACACCTCCACCAGCGAAACCTGGTAGATCTGCAGGATACCCGTAAGCAATACCCCCAGGATTACAAGCCCCACCAACAGGTACACCGAGCTGAATACCATTCCTCCTGATATAAGGTTGATAATGGCCTGAAAACCAAGTGGAATAGAGAGCGTTATGATACCAACGACAATGGCATAGAGGTAGATATACCCGATATCCTTGCGCTCGTTGGTGAGGAGCCGGTAAAGCCGTTGCAAAGGTGTGAGTGGTTTCTGACTTTCACCCGGCTTTTGGTTCATACTTACCAGGGTTTCCATCGGAAAGGCCGTGAAGTACATCGCCTGGCCGTTTTTAGCGGTATCAGGAGTATCCTGAAAAACTACCGGATTACGCACCGGGGATTGTGCCGTAGTAACGCGCCCCTGTGCCTCGATACGTTCGTGCAGGGGAGTGCCTTTGACCGTTTTACCTCCGATCACTGGTACAATGTTCTGCCCTTCCCGTTCCAGATATAAGATAGGATAGTTAGACTCTCCTAATAGCTGATCCAGCTTAGTAGGAGCTATATGACTACCAACAAAAGTAAGATTATACTTATGGGCTGTGGATATAAGATCACTGATAAAGCGTGATAATTCATCCGACGAGTAGGTAACCGAGTAAATACCATCGGGAATGGTGTGGGGTTTCCCCTCGCCCTTTCCTAAGGCATTACTTAGTTGTTTACAAATGGTATGAATAAGTTTGGTATCCATTGAGTGGGTTTATTGTCGATAGTATTTTCTACAAGTACCTGAAGGTTTGCTCCAAGTTTACAACCAATTTTTGTATTATCAGTTTGTGCGATCATCCCAGCACCTGGTACAGGTAGTGAGCCAGGAAGTAGTAGATCGGTATCCCGAATATGATATTGAACGGAAACGAAATCCCGAGTGATGCCGTCAGGTAGTAGGTGGCATTGGCCTCGGGAAGCGCTATTTTCATGGCCGCCGGTGCTGCAATGTAGGAGGCACTGGCTGCCATAGTACCCAGGGCGATAGCCCCACCTACCGATAGCCCGGTCATGATGGCTACTCCAATTCCGATCAGGGACGAAAGGAGTGGCATGATGATGCCGAAGCTTGCTAGGAATAAGCCTACTTTCTTCAGGTCCGGGAAACGCTTGGAGGCTACTACCCCCATTTCCAGCATAAATACGGCCAGAAATCCTTTGAACAGGTCAAAGAAAAAGAAGTTGAGCTGTTGATTGCCGGTGTAGGCAGTGGCGACGCCGATCAGTAGTCCACCTACCAGCAGCAGGATCGTCTTCCCCAGAAATATCTCATGAAACAGGGCCTTAGGATTCATACGGGTGGGGCCATTGCTCCATTTAGCCATAAATATGCCTACCGCTATGGAAGGAATCTCCAGCATAACCAGCAGTACCGTCATGTACTCTTCGTAGCCCACGTGGCGGTCGCGCAGGTAGCTGAGTACTACGGCAAACGTAACCGCACTCACTGACCCGTAGTGCGTAGCGATGGCAACGGCGTTGGTCTTATCAAACTTGCCCAGATGTTTCAGGATCAGAAAGGCTATTACGGTTATAATTCCCCCCAGTGCGATCGTTCCCAGGGCGGGTAAGGCTATACTTGACAGACTATTCTTATACAGCTCAATCCCTCCTTTAATCCCGATAGATAATAATAGATAGATACTCAATGTATTATAAAACGCCTGCGGAATACGCAGATCAGATTTGACCATTCCGGCAAAGGCGCCAAGCAAAAAGAAGAGGACGACAGGGTCAAGTAGTGATTGCATGATCGGTAGTATGATTACGCTGCAAATATATATCTACTTTTTGAAATGATAGTAAAGCTATCACAAAAAAATAAATTACTATCAGTATTGATAGTTCTATAATTAAATTCTACTACCTTTGTCCTTTCACTTCAACCCAAGCCAACTGCTGTTTCTGATGGAATTACAGATAAGGATTAAAATGAATGAGAATCTTTTTTTGAGGGATCCGGAGTCAACGGAGCTGGGAAGAAAGATTGTGCGGCAGAGTATCCTCCTTATTTACGAAATAGGCTTTGAAGATTTTACCTTTAAGAAGCTGGCTGCGGCCGTTCATACCACTGAAGCGGGTATCTATAGGTACTTTGAGAACAAGCACCGCCTGCTGGTGTACCTGGTAACCTGGTACTGGAACCTGCTGGAGTACCAGGTCCTTTACCAGATCAATAATATAACCGATCCGGAAATGAAAATCAGGAAGGTGATCGAGCTACTTTCCAAAGAAATTGATGATAATATAGGCGGGAGCGATATTGACCACAAGGCTCTGTACCAGATCGTTATAGCCGAAAGCAACAAGGTGTACCTGACTAAAGATGTAGAAGAGAATAATAAGGCACAGCTCTTTAAACCCTACAAGGACTTATGTGCCCGTATAGCCAACCTCTTTACTGAATACAATCCTGATTATCCTTTCCCCCGGTCATTGGCCAGTACCCTGGTGGAGATGGCTCACTTTCAGTACTTCTTTATGCACAACCTGCCGTCACTAACTGACTTCGGACAGGAAAAGGACCCGCGGAAGCTGCATGAGTTTCTGGAGGTACTGGTGCTAAACAACATTAGGTTAGGTAAATAAGAAAGTGTACAAAAAGGGTCTGCAATAGCTATTGCAGGCCCTTTTTGTAGTCACGGTACCTATTCTAGGCCAGTGCGTATGCGACCTCTTCCTTTTCTACATTCTTCCTGGTTTCCAGGTACAGTGCCAGCGCCAGTAGGGTCCAGCCTATAGCGGAGTGAATACCCAGAATGAGGCCCGTGGCAGTAGTACGTCCCAGTAGCAGCATGGAAGTGACCAGGACCGGGTACCACAACGCCGGCAGCAGCGGAATGTATCGCTTCCAGCCACTGAGTCCCCTGGCTACGAATGCCGTGATGCCGATGGGTAGCATCAGGAAATTACTGATGGGCCAGAAAGCGTCCAGCAGGTAAAAGTAGTCAGGCTTGTGGTTGGGCGAAATTACCAGTATCAGGTTAGATATATTGGCAAGAGTAAGGGTACCCAGTAGCACCCAGAGGATGCCTTTACCAAATCGACTCTTCCCGGTAACCTCCAGCCGTTGCATACAAACAATGCTGCACATCCAGGCGCACATATAGATGATGCCCCATAGCCCCGTAAACCAGGAGTTGGAAAGATGGGGGAAGCGGCCTTCAATATAGAAGCCCAGCCAGAGGGTAGGAGCGCCCAGCAGGGCGAGTAGAGCAAGTGTTGAGTTTTTCATGGCTATATTCAGTAAAGCTGTTTATGGAACTGAAAGGGTAAGATTAAGCCGTTTGCAACACAGAAGTGGAGTGTATCTCTTCCTTCTGACTTTGCCGATAAAGAATCAGGCTCATCAGTACCCAGGCAACTGCCGAATAGACACAACCCAGGTACAGTGAGCTTTCTGCCTCGCCCCAGGCAAACTTTGAACCCAAAGCTACGGGCAACCAGAATCCCTGCGCCAGGGGTACATACCGGTACCAGCCAGGTAGGCCTTTGGCCAGGATAACCATGATACCAACGGGCAACATCAGCAAATGGCTCAGCGGCCAGCACAGGTCTAGGTAGAAGAAAGCATCCGGTTTGCCTTCGGGGTAGATGACCCAGAAAGTATTTGAGATATCAGCAATAGTAAGGGTGCAGATAAGTATCCACAGGAGTGCTTTGCCAAATCGGCTGTTACCCGTGGCTTTCATGCGTTGCATACATACTACTCCTGCCATCCAGGTGGTGATGTAGATAATGCCCCATGTTGCTGTAAACCAAGAGTCACCGAGGGAGGGAAAGTAGTATCCGCCCAGTACACCCAGGGCCATAGTTGGAGCGCCCAGCAGGGCCAGTAGTGAAAGTGTTTTGTTGTTCATGGCTACTAGTTGTTTATAGTTATTAGATAAAAAAATGGTTTTATACATTGAGATCAGGCACCCAGCCATTTCCGGAACTCCGGTGCCCGGTCACGGCTGACCAGTAGCTCATCCTTGATAGCAGGCTTGAGGTCAACCTTGTACTTGCCGTTGAGGTGAACATAGATATGGTGGATAGACTTCCGGGTAGCCAGGTACTTGCGGCTGGCCCTGAAAAACTGCTGCGGGTCTACCTGTTGCTCAATTTCTTCCAGCGGGTAGTCCAGCGCGTAGTAGCGCCCATCGTGGGTTTTGAGGAAGCTGACGCGGTCTTCGCTGTAGAAGTAGGCGACATCCTCAATACCTACCGATATCAGATGCTGACCCTGGCGTACCAGGTAGTGCTGCCGAAACATCGGAGTGGCTGGCAGGGACGTACTCCGTAGCTCCTGGATCAGCTGATTGACATTGAGGGCCGGTCCGGTACTATATACCGCCTGCAGCTGACGAAACTTGTTCAGACTATTCTGCAGATCTTCCAGCTGGATGGGTTTGAGCAGGTAGTCGATGCTATGTACCCTGAATGCTTTAAGGGCAAACTCATCATAAGCCGTCGTGAATATGACCGGACAGGTAACAACTACTTCATTGAATATCTCAAAGCTCTGGCCGTCTACCAGTTCGATATCCATCAGGATCAGGTCAGGCATGGGGTGTTGACTCAGGTAGCTCACACTTTCTTCAATGCTATCGGCAACTCCCAGAATAGTAGCGTCCGGAGCGGCTCTATGTACCAATTCCTGGATACGTGCGGAGGCAACGGCCTCGTCTTCAATGATAAATAGTTTCATGCGGGTATAGGAGTTAAGAGGGGTACCTTGACCGTAAAGTTGGTTTCGTCGTTGAATATCTGCACCTGAGGTTGGTTCAGGAGGCGGTACTTAGTCGTAATGTTATTCAGCCCCATACCATTGGAGGGAGCAGCCTGCCGCTTGGGCTGAAAGTTATTTTCTACCACCAGCCATTTCCCATCTTCAGACCTGATCTCTACCCGCAGGGGCTTGCGTACGGATACCTGATTATGCTTCACCGCGTTTTCAACCAGTATCTGCAGGGTCAGGGGAGGGATCTGTAGTTGTTGGGCCGCCTCATCAACCCGAACGTCCAGCGATATGCCGGTACCAAAGCGGGTCTGCAGTAGGAAGAAGTAGGCCTCCGTAAACTGCAGCTCCTGGGTGAGCCCAATCAATTCTTTTTCGTTACTCTGCAGTAGGTAGCGGTACACCTTCGACAACTCTGCAATGAACTTTACCGCCCGGTCCGGGTCTTTCTCCACCAGTCCGGTGAGGGTATTGAGGCTGTTGAACAGGAAGTGCGGTTTTACCTGATTTTTCAGGGACTCGAGCTGTACCAGCAGGTTCACCTTTTTGAGCTGCTCAGCCTCCTGCGTAGCCGTGTTCCATGCTTTTACCAGAAATAATAATTCATAAAAGCCTCCGATTAGTATGCCGTACAGGATGCGGTCCAGTAGGCCGAAGAGGAGAAAAACATAGCGAGGGTGTCCCTCAAAATCCATATAAAAGAAAACGGCCATGGTGAGTACATACAGCATACCATTGGCTGCTATCAGATAGAGTGCTTCTATCATAAGTCGCCAGTCCGATGATTTGGAAATAGGGGATACTTTATGATAGTATACCACAACCGCCCTACTGATCTCCCACATGAGTATAGCCGAGATAAACGTAAAGATGAAATTACCACGTACACCTTCCCACGTAAAAGGTTCGGTTCCCGCCAGCATTTCACTGCTGTAAAAACCGAAGCGGAGTGCCGTGATCACGGCAATTCCGATAATGCGTACGCGGTAGTTGTCGGCGAGTTTCACTTTGGGGACTTTTTTACTGGTGATTGTTGATTCAAAATAAGTTATAGGATTTCGGACAGCCAATAGAGATCCTACTGACTGACCGGTTTGGTTGACCAACCGGTAGAATCTCTATACTGACCCGTAATCAGGGTAAAAAGGCTGATAGGGATATTTAGATACTTCCTTGTAGCTTTGCAGTCCTAGGCCGCGGCGTTGGATTACCTGATCAGGCGGCTGAATTATCGCAGTACAAATAGCCACTATATGGAAGCTCATCAAATAGAAGAATATTTTAAAGGATTACAGGACCAGATCTGCGCGGCTATTGAGCAGGAAGATGGTCTGGGGAAGTTTCAGGAGGACCAATGGGTACACCATTCCGGTGGAGGTGGCCGAACCCGACTGATCCAGGATGGGGCCGTATTAGAAAAAGGGGGAGTCAATTTTTCGGGTGTACGGGGAGAAGTACATCCGCGTCTGCGCGCCCAGATGGAACTACCCGAAGGGGAGGAGGCGCACTTCTTTGCTACCGGGGTATCCATTGTGATGCACCCGCACAGTCCGCGGGTACCCATCATCCACATGAATGTACGGTACTTCGAGCTCAGTAACGGGACGAGCTGGTTTGGTGGCGGCATTGACCTGACTCCTCACTACGTAGTAGAGGAGGATGCCCGCTGGTTTCATACTCAGTTGAAAGAGGTATGTGACCAGCACGATCCGGTTTTTTATCCCGAATACAAGCTTTGGGCGGATGACTACTTCTACATCAGGCACCGCGAAGAAACCCGGGGCATCGGAGGTATTTTCTTTGACTATCTCAAGCCCTGCGCAGCGGGCGAAGAGTCCATAGTAGGAAAGCATAGCAAGGAGCAGCTTTTCAATTTAGTAAAAGGAGTAGGAGAGAGCTTCGCCCCTATCTATACCACCCTGATGCGCAAGCACCGGGACGAGCCCTTTGGCGAGGCCGAAAAACAGTGGCAGTACCTGCGCCGTGGGCGCTACGTGGAGTTTAACCTGGTGTGGGACCGGGGGACAAAGTTCGGGCTGGAGACGGGCGGACGTACCGAGTCCATTCTGATGAGTTTGCCGCCGCAGGCCCAGTGGGCATACAATCATCTACCGGAAGAGGGTACTCCCGAAGCGCGTACTATGGAGCTGCTTCAGAAAGGGATCGACTGGGTCAACTACGAGTAAAGGATCAGGCGGTAATCCAGCCGGATTGCAGGGAGGATAGGTCCCAGTTAATAGACTCAGTATAGTACAGGTGGCCCTGGTGTACCCTCAGGGGAGAGGGGATGTTATTATGGTACAGACAACCGGTACCTAACCCCTGTGGCAGGGCATTTTCGTATTGAGCTGTAAACTGGGCAATGGCATTGAGACCGATATTGGATTCAAGAGCCGAAGTGATCCACCAGCCAATGGACAGGCGCTGGGCTATCTCGATCCACTCACGGCAGTGCTGGAAGCCACCCAGTAGGGTAGGTTTCAGGATGATGAATGGGGGCTGGATCTTTTTGAGCAGACTGAATTTCTCCATGTAGTCAAACTTGCCGATGAGTTCTTCGTCCAGCGCGATATCTATCGGTGAGCTGGTCGAGAGGCGGGTAAGCAGGTCGTACTGCCCCGTACGGATGGGTTGCTCGATGGAGTGCAGTTCAAACTCCGATAGTCGCTGGAGCTTTTCGGTTACCTCGTTGGCATCAAAGGCACCGTTGGCATCTACCCGAAGGGTAATCTGGTCGGGGGTATAGCGTGAGCGGATAGAGCTCAATAAACGGCACTCCTGCTCAAAGTCCAGTGCGCCTACTTTCATTTTGAGAGTGGTAAAGCCGTGATCCAGCTTTTCTTCGATCTGATGCGCCATGAAGTCCTCATTGCCCATCCAGATCAACCCGTTGATAGCTATTCCCTTTTCACCCCTGGTAAATGCATTATTGAAAATAACCCTGGTACCTCCGTTCATGAAGTCAAGTAGCGCCGTTTCTATTCCGAACCTCACCGAAGGCAGATTGTTAGGAATGACCTGCTGGAGAATGATGGGCAGGTTGAACGGAAATACTTCCAGGTCAAGACTATTGAACAACTTACAGACCGCCGCCAGCTGTACCTCAAAGTCAGGTATATCGTCGACACTCAACCCCGCAAGCGGGCCGCACTCACCGTACCCTTCGACTCCGGGTTGCTCTTCGTCCGAAATTTTGATCAGCCATGACGTTTTTCTGGTAAGTACCCCTCTTGAGGTACCTGCTTCGAATCTAAAATCCAGGGTATATGGCTGGTATTCAATCTTTAATGACATGTAGAGCGGGAGTCTGGGTCTAAAACAAGCCTCAATTATATGAAAAATAAACGTAACAATAGTACTTCTGGGGGCCAACATCATAGATCGGTTACAATAATGCAACCGGCGGCCTGGCTCTATAAAGGTATTACTGCTCTGCGTAACAAGCTATATGATCAGGGAGTATTCGCCTCATTCACACCTGCTCAGTTTACAGTTTCGGTAGGTAATCTGACTGTTGGAGGGACGGGTAAGACACCCATGGTTGAGTACCTGATTCGTTACTTTAAAGATAAACAAAAAATTGCTACACTGAGTCGGGGATACGGCAGAAGTACCAAAGGATTTAGAGTGGCTGACCCAGGTGCAACGGCCAGGACCATTGGTGACGAGCCTTTACAATACTATCAAAAATTTGGTGCAGAGATAAAGGTGACTGTTTGTGAAAACCGGGCCGAAGGCAGCCGACAGATAACTGCTCTATTCCCTGACGTTGACCTGTTGCTATTGGATGACGCGTACCAGCACCGGGGCATCCGGCCCAGCGTCAACATCCTGCTCAATGACTACAACCGCCCTTTCTATAATGACCACCCATTCCCGGCCGGGTACCTGCGGGAGGGGCGAAGTGGCGCCACCAGGGCGGATGCCGTGGTAGTGACCAAATGTCCGGCCGGATTAGCACAGGCAGAAAAAGAGGAGATAAAGCAGCAGATTAGTCGCTATACCCGCCACGGCACGCCGGTATTTTTTGCCTCGGTGCGTTACGAGCAGCCGGTGGCGTACGCTGGTGAAGAAGAAGTTCTGCCTGAGCAGGTGGTAGCTCTGGCCGGAATAGCCCGCCCGGAGCCATTTCTGGCCTACCTACGTGATAATTTTGAGGTGGTAAAAGAAGTTATATATCCAGACCATCACGATTACAGTCCGTCGGACCTCAAAGACCTGCTGAAATACGTAAAAAAAGGTACTTTTGTGGTTACGACCGAAAAGGACAAGGTCAAGCTTTACCCGCTGGCTACGGCGGCCGGGGTAGTCAGTCAGTTTCTGTATCTGCCCATCCGTATGGACTTTGGGGACGATCAGAACCTATTTGAGCAATGGTTGGATAAGGCTGTCCAGGTACCTTTGCTGAATGCCGCTCGGCGGAATTAACCTGTTGTATGAAAACGAACCGTTACGCATTACTTTTTTTGTTCATTGGCCTGTTATTATGTTCTGTATCCTATGGACAGGGACTGCCGGGGGGGATCCGGCTTCCTAGCGGGATGCACAGTGGCGGCGGCGGGTTAGGAGGAGGGGGAACCCGTGGTGGAGTACAGCTCGACGACAGTACCAAAAACATATACGGCCCTAATACTGCACTGCATTTTTTTGAGGATGATATTCTGAACAACCGGGATTCGGTGCGCTACCGGGTTGATACCACGCTGGATAACTTTCACCGCTGGACGTGGTTAGATCGCTCCTGGGACCGCCTGGTCAACCTGGGTAATCTGGGAACTGCTACCCGCAACGTATTCTTCCAGCCCCGCACCGAAGTCGGGGCCGAGCTGGGCTTTCGGGCGTATGATCCGTACGCTATCCGGGCCGATGAAGTACAGTATTTCAATACCCGCTCCCCCTTTACGGACATGACCTTCTTTATGGGAGGACGAGGGCGTAATATATTGCGGTTTGGCTTCAACCAGAACATCAACCCCCGGCTGAACGCGGGCTTCCAGTTTCAGCGCTTCACCTCCAATAAACAGTATGGTACATTCAGCGCCGTTAATTCAGAAGCAAACCTGGCGCAGAACTGGACCTTCCTGGCACATACCAACTATACTTCCAAGGATAAGAAGTACACCCTGCTCGGGCACTTCCGCCACCTCAACCACCAGGTCAAGGAGCAGGGGGGGCTGCAGGAGGATAGTACGGGTGCCATAAGGGATATCTATAACTATCAGGGCCCCGCCCGCCTGGGTGACAATACCCGCTCGTGGGAGCGCCGCAATGTATTCCACCTGTATCACCAGTACCGCCTGGCCAATGGCTTTCAGTTGTTTCAGCAGGCCGAGTACCGTCGCGTTATCAACCGCTACGACGATACCGATCCCCAACGTGGAGCTACTAATGGTGTCTATCCATTCCCGGTCTATGATCAGGATACGACCCGGCAGGAAGTGGACTACCGGATCGTGGAAAACAAGATGGGGATCAAGGGGACATTCTCGGGCTTCAACTACCGGGCTTACCTGCGGCAGCGAATATACAACATGAAAGATTCCTACAATGTGACCGATACGACCTTGGCTACCTATCGCTACGGTACCCGTTTCGAGAATATTCTGGGGCTATGGGTGAGCTATTACCTGAAGGATTCAACGCAGCACCTGACCGCCGAGGCGCAGCACCTGCTGGGCCGGGACTTCCTGATCCGGGGTGAATTGTCGACGCGCTGGGTCAAAGCCGGGTACCAGACTGCCTTCTGGACTCCGGATCTGCTCATGCAGCGGTACATCAGCAACCATATGCAGTGGCGCAATAACTTTAACCTGACGGGAGCAAATACCATCTACGGTTCCATACCCTTGCGTTTAGGTCGTCTGACTCTGGAGCCCGAAATGCAGTACCATCTGGTCACTAACTACGTGTACTACGATACCACCGGTCGGCCCCAGCAGTTGGGAGGTTCGTTCAGTTTACTACGCTTCGGGGGAGCCATGCGCTGGAATGCTAATCGCTGGAATGCCTCAGCCCTTACGTACTATACACTCAATTCCAATCCGGATGTGCTACGTATACCACCCCTCTTCGTGAGTGCGCAGCTGACCTATGATTTTATTTATGCCAAAGTCCTATTCATCCAGTTAGGTACAGCCGTACATTATAAGTCGTCGTACCTGGCTGATGCCTACATGCCCCTGACGCAGCAGTTCTACCTGCAGAATAATTCCATGGTGGATCGCTACGCGGTAGTGGATGTATTTGCCAATATGCGGATTCGCCGGGTCAGGCTGCTTCTGAAAATGACGCACCTCAACGAAGGCCTGGGCGTACCCGGTTACTTTACTACCCCCGGCTACCTGGGGCTCCGCCGCACATTCACCTTTGGTATCAGCTGGCCGTTGTTTGATTAAGCTTTAAGCAGTAGGCTATAAGCTGTATGCAATAATCCAATTATATGCGCAGAAGGCTTCAATCAAAAGGATGAGCCGACAGATTAATTCATAAATAGAAACTAAAAGCCTAAGGCATACAGCCTAAAGCATATAGCCCTACCTACATGTCACTTACTACGCTGGGACTTGAACTACCCACTGATCCACGGTGGGTGAATATTGCCGAGATGCAGATTGGTGAGATCCTGATCGACCATGCCTACTGTGAGCAGAAAGCCGCTTCCTCCTGTATTTCACTCATTGTATATTATCCCGATAAAACCAAGATGGTGGAGGTACTTACGCCCATTGTGGCGGAGGAGTGGGGACACTTTCAGCGGGTACTCAAAGAGCTACGCAAGCGCAATATTCCACTTGGGCACCAGCGTAAGGATGAATATGTAAATCGGCTGAGGGAAGTACTTTATAAGAAAGGAGACTCTAACCGGGCCTTCCTGGACAAGTTGCTGTTCTGTGCGCTAATCGAAGCCCGGAGCTGTGAGCGGTTCAAATTATTATCAAAGCATATCAGTGATGAGAGCCTGCGGAAGTTTTATCATGAATTGATGGTATCTGAAGCCGGACACTATCGTACCTTTATAGAACTGGCCGAGGAGTACATGCCCCACGAGCAGGTTCGCCAGCGGTGGAAAGAACTACTGACCGCTGAAGCTGAAATTATGATGAGCCTCGATGCACGCGGTGACCGTATGCATTAGACTAAATATAAAAAGAAGTAGATACTTGCTAATACCCTGCGGACTCCGCCTGCGCACCATAACCCATACTCGATACTGAACATGACTACCTTCCTCCATCTTGTAGCAGAGCATATATTAGAGCGGCATGGATCATCCATGGAAAAGGTCGCCATTGTGGTACCCACGCGCCGGGCCGCATTCTATGTGAAGCAGGAGCTGGCCAATACGACCAAGACGCCCCTGATTAGTCCCATGGTAGAGGCCATTGATGACTTTGTGGAAGGCATCTGTACCCTGGAAGTAGCCGATTCAGTAAGCCTGCTGTTTGAATTGTATGAGACCTTTAAGGAGATAGATCCTCAGGTACAGTTCGACCGGTTTATGGGTTGGGCGTCGGTACTGATAAGTGATCTGGATAAGATCGATCAATACCTGGTCGATACCGACTACCTCTTTGATTATATGTCGGAGGCCAAGGCCGTGGAGCGCTGGCAGAAAGATCTGCCTGATGGCCGTAGCCTTCAGAACACAGGAGGTACCAAGCAGTACTTTTCACTCTTTGAAAATATAAAGAAAGTATACGCTGCCTTCCGGGCCAGATTGTTCGAAAAGGGACAGGCTTATCGTGGTATGGCCTACCGCCAGCTGGCCGAGCATGTGGACGAACTGCTGCTCACCCGGACCGACTACGAGAAGATCTACTTCGCCGGGTTCAACGCATTTACAGAGTCCGAAAAGAAGATTATTCAGAAACTCGTTAAAGCCAGCCGTGCGGAGGTACTCTGGGATACGGACCAATACTACATGACCGAAAATACTGGTGTGGAAGCCGGTACCAGCCTGCGAGAGTACCGGGACAGCGCTACCTTTGGTGGCTGGAAGTGGACGGGAGATGGCCTGGCCAAATCTGCCAAAACCATTACTACTTACGCGGTACCCAACGCTACCCTACAGACCAAAGTAGCCGGACAGCTCTACGCCGATATGAAGGTGGGGGATGAACTGGAGGCACCGGTGCCGACTGCCATTGTACTGGCCGATGAGAACCTGCTCCTGCCCATGCTGTACTCACTGGATGAAGGCATTACAGACCTGAACGTGACGATGGGGCTTTCGCTGCGGAACTCCATGCTGTATACCCTCATTGATTGTATATTTGAATTACAGCAGAATGTAGCCGAGTTTAAAGCCAAGGATGGTCGAACGCTACGCATACCTAAGTTCAACCATAAGTCCATTACCAAGGTACTTAACCACCCCTTTGTCCGACACTACGAGCAGATCGCCATGGGACCCGGCGCGGACGGACTAACCGCCATCCAGCGTACCCTTAGGGAGATTACCGATAACAACCGGGTTTTTCTGAGTGGTGATGACCTACATACCATAGCCGAAGGTCACGACCTGTTCAAGGTACTCTTTACCAGCTGGGCCAAAGACAATCCCAAGCAGGTACTTCAGACGTTCTATGATTTGATCGATCTGCTGCGGGAGGTATACCGCGATTATAAGAATGCTCTCGAAACGGAGTACCTATACTTGTTCTTTACACTACTCAAGCAGTTTGAACAAACGCTGGAAAGACGGTCTGAACCTCTGACACTGCGTACGCTGCGTTCGTTCCTGTACGAGCTGATCCGGCAGACCCGTATTCCATTTAGTGGGGAGCCCATCAGCCCGTTGCAGATCCTGGGTATGCTAGAGACCCGGGCCCTGGACTTTGAACGGATTATCATCCTCTCACTCAACGAAGGCGTACTTCCCCAGGCCAAAAAACAAAACTCACTCATACCATTTGATATAGCTCAGGAGGTAGGGCTACCTACGCACCAGCACCAGGAGGCGGTCATGTCGTACCACTTCTACCGGCTATTGCAGCGAGCCAAGGATGTACATATGCTGTACGTAAGTACCAACGACTCACCGGGAGGAGGGGAAAAGAGCCGTTTTGTGCAGCAGGTAGAGTTTGAGCTGACCCAGTACAACAAGGCTATTCAGGTCGTAAATAAAGTAGTGGAGTTTGAGGAAAGGCAGGTCGAGAAACTGAGCGAAGAGGTAGTGAAAGATGAGCCGATGCTGGCCTCAATCCGTACCCACCTTGGTACCAAAGGCCTGTACCCAACGCACCTCAATCAGCTGGTCCGTTGCTCCATGCAGTTTTACCTCAAGCATATCGTGGGGGTAGAGGACAAGGAAGAGATCGAAGAGGACCTGGGCATGGATAAGATAGGTACCTGGCTACACGCCAGCCTCGAACGCTTAGACCAGGAGTACTTCCTCCTTGGGACTGATCCTACCGAAGAGCAGATCAGGGCCGTACTCAGAAGCGAGTTTGAACAACTATTCCGGGGCTATGTGACCGAGGAAGGGCTCAACCGCATCTACTACCAGATCGGGGAGCAGCAGATACTTACCTTCCTGAACCACCAGATGGCGGTACAGCCGCGCCGAAAGGTCATTGCCGCCGAGCAGCCCCTACGGGCCGAAGTGCAGCTTGAAATAGGAGGAACACCTGTCACGATACAGGTAGGCGGAAAGATAGACCGTGTGGAGCTGAGCCATGACGGTACCCTCTATGTCATGGACTACAAAACAGGTAGCGTGCAGCTGAGTGGCTCAAGGAACCTGTCTGATCCGGTAAAGAAAGAACAGATCCTGCTTACTGATACGGATATCAAAGCCGGGTACGAGCGGCAGCTATGGCTGTACAAGTACCTCATGTACAAAAAGATGGTGGACGGGTCAGGATTGGTGATCAATGATGTGACATACCCCTCCGAAAGCTACCGGATTCAATCAGGCTTCTACTCCTTCCGTGAGCCAACCAGTCTCAAAGCCAGTCAGCTGGACCTGGTGGAAGATGGTGGGGCTGAGCCCTTTATAGCGGAGTCGGAGCGGTTGCTGAAAGTACTGGTGAGTGGTCTGCTCAATCCTGAAGAACCCTTCCGCCAAACGCAGGACCTTAATGTTTGTGTATACTGTGACTATCGGGGCATCTGTGGCAGGTAGCCATACTGTCTGTTTTGGAGCAGGAGAGCTTCCTGTATCAATTCTCTGACGGCTTCTTCACGATCAAGAAAGTCATCGTAGCTTCTAAACTCAATGGAGCGGACAGTTTTTCGGCCCCGCTCCAGCAGTAAACCTGTAGCGTTGGTTAGTAGCTGGCCTTTAGTAAATCCTATTTCTACACACCCCCATTTTTTGATATAGGCCAGGTAGCACCACGATGCTCCGCGGTAGTAATAGAAGGGTATCCCCCAGTTTAGCTTTGAAGTGATATTATCGTCAGATTGTATAAGTACCTTATGCAGTGCATAAAGTAGACTGCGCATCTGGGGCGTTTGTTGCTCAATGTAGTCTTCTGCCGTCATGTTCAGGGTCAACGGTGGTAGTAGCAGCAACTGATCACAGATATTATATAAGTGGTGACAATGGCCCTAAGAAACAACTATATATAAGAGTAGCAACAAAAAATTATCAAGTGGTCATTGTTTTCTCTGCTAAGGCAGTGACTACTTCCAACCCTACTGGCATACTATTGGTCTTTTCATAACGAAAGACTACTAGTATGGCAGCAGTGATTATAAGAATATTGATGGGAGTTATCTGGCTGGTTGCGCTGGTTATTACATGCCTGATCATGGTGGTACTACTACCATTTATCCTAATTTTTGTCAGAGACTGGCCTCAGATCTTATCATCACTGGCCAGCAAGTATCGCCTGCGTACATCATTTACGAGGAACTTCTTTTGAGTGGTGAAGCTTTCCGGATGCATTTCTCCGAATAGCTCCTGCCACTCCCGAAATCGATCCGGTTCAGCCTTTTCAAAAGCCTGAGCGTCTATTTTCTTCTGCTTTAAGTAGTCCAGAAATTCCATTCAAGTCTCCTTCTTGATATAAGTTATTAATCTACCCGTACTACCAGACCTTTCAGGTAGCTACCTTCAGGATGAAATATATTTACCGGGTGATCGGGCCCCTGCGTAAGCTGGTGTAGTACCCGTACCGGACGACCTACTTCCATCGAAGCCGCCACTATAGTATTGTAGAACAGCTCACGATCTACCACCTGCGAACACGAGAAGGTGAATAGCAGCCCTCCTTGTTTTACTCGTTTAAGTCCTTCGGCATTCAACCGCTTATAGCCCTGTACCGCCCGGTGCCGAGCTGACAGGCTTTTGGCAAAGGCCGGTGGATCGAGTACTACTATATCATACTGCTCTTCTTCCACTTTTAGCCATTTCATGACATCTTCAGTAATGCTGTGGTGGCGATCCTGCCCTTCGTTAAGCGCGACGTTTTGCTCACATAGCGCCATAGCCTTTCCCGAAATATCAACCGAATGTACCTCGGCCGCATCGGCTGTAAGACCATACACCGAAAAGCCACCCGAGTAACAAAAGGCATTAAGGACTTTCTTGCCGGCGGCATAGTGAGCCAGCAGGTTCCGGTTTTCGCGCTGATCCAGGAAGAACCCCGTCTTTTGCCCATTCTCCCAATCTATCTCAAACGCACGGCCGTACTCTTCCACCTTATGGGGGAGGGGTACTTCACCGTAGAGGTAGCCATTCTGGATCGTCGATGCATACGAGCCGGGGAGGGTTTCTTTACTTTTATCGTATATAGCTATCAGGTTTTCTCCTATAACCCTTTTTAGCGCCTCGGCCAGTTCATGACGTGTACGGTGCATGCCTATGGTGTGTGCCTGTAGTACAGCTACGCCATTGTAGTAGTCCACGATCAGGCCGGGCAGGCCGTCGCCTTCGCCGTGTACCAGACGGAAGCAGTTGGTAGCGGGTAGTTCAAGTTGTTTGCGGGCTTCATAGGCATTGCGGAATTTGCTTTCCCAAAACTCCGGTCCGATATCAGTAGGGGTATGAGTAAGGATACGGACCTTGATGCTGCCGTCGTGGTAATGCCCGATGGCCAGGAACTGTCCCGAGGCACTTACTACCTGTACCAGGTCACCATCCTCTACCTGTTTATCTGCTTTGGCAATAGCTCCCGAGAACACCCACGGGTGCAGGCGTTTAAGGGCTTCTTCCTTGCCTTTGTTTAAAATGATGCGGGGTAATTCGCTGTATGATGAAGTGTTATTACGAGTCATTTTAGGATTTATCAGTTAAATTAGGCCTTTTGCAGCCTTATAGCTGTTACTAAACATACAAAATTAGTTAAAAATTAACCCTAAGCTTACTTATCTATGGCATACAATCGCCGTTTCTTTCTGAAAGCTGCTGGTATAGCTGCTGCCGGATCTCTAACCTGGCCCCTTACTTCCTGTTCACAATCCGGTAGTTCCAGCGAAGGAGCCACCGCCGAAGGAGATACGACGGTAACAGGCGGCTCAACAAACTTATCGGTTGCATCTGATTTTGGAATCCAGTTGTATAGTGTTCGTGACCTGATCGGCAAAGATCCAAAGGGTGTGATAAAGCAACTGGCTGACCTGGGGTATAAAAAGGTGGAGAGCTATCAGGGAGACCAGGGGGTATTCTGGGGTATGTCTCCAAAAGAATTTAAGGCTTATATGGATGAAGTGGGAATGACCGCGGTCAGTACCCACGCTGATACCACCAAAGATCTGGAAAAGTTGGCCGGTCAGGCTGCTGAGGCTGGACTTAGCTACGTACTTCAGCCGTACATAGGTCCTCAGAAAACCATCGATGAGTGGAAGAAAAGAGCCGAAGAGTTTAACAAAAGAGGTGAAATCTGTAATAAGGCAGGTGTCAAGTTTGGCTACCACAACCACGACTACTCGTTCCAGATGCTGGATGGACAGATGCCACAGGCCATACTACTGGACAACACAGATCCTTCACTGGTAATGTATGAGCTTGACCTGATGTGGATTGTGGCGGCAGGGGTTGATCCTACCGAGCACCTGACCAAGTATGCCGGCCGTTATGAACTGTGTCACATCAAGGATTTGCAGCGTGAGCCCAAGCCTCATTCGGTTAACCTCGGACAGGGTGTTATCGAGTTTCCCAAGATTCTGAGGGTGGCGGCTGACAATGGTATGAAGCACTATATCGTGGAGCAGGAAGAGTATCCAGAGTCAGTAATGGCCAGTATGGCGCAGGACGCTCAGTATATGAAGCAAATCACCGGATCGGAGGCGTAATATCATCCGCCTCGGGTCTGACCCGCAGAAGCCGCCGCAGCCACCCTTGTTGCTCGGCGGCTTCCTGTTTTTTATCCTCTTCCGTAAATCGGAGCTCTGCCAGAGGAGCCAGATCAGGCTGACCGGCGTTGATCCAGGCGGTATACCATATATCGGCAACCATACGTACCGAAGCCTTCATTTGCCTTTCGACCTGCCCCTGCAGTAGCTGATGGTACCTTCTGGAAAATTCAGAAGAGTACGTACGGACCAGTATCCCGTTCCGGGTTTCGTAGCTATACTTCCTGTCGTCATTAAATTCCTGACTTAGCTGCTTCTCCAGATCAAGTACCGAATCGGTGGCTGCATGAGTCCGGGCTACTACGTCCCACACCGCCCGTGCCGGATTTTCAATATAGACAGCAGGCCCCGTCCACATCTCAAAGTCAGCAGCAAATAACTCCGGCAGCCGGGATTCCCAAAAGGCATGGATACCTACCTGACCGGTGAGTTGACCGTTGTAGTTATGGGTTGTATGCAGCGGTACGTGAGCATCCGCCACATAATGGCCCAGATCCGCCGAAATACGCAGGATACGTTTGGCATCTTTGGCCCGGAATGCTTCCGTTAGCTGGTAGGTGGCAGTCTGGATGTACCAGGGTACTATACCATGCTTGCGTAAACTGTCTTCGCCAAATTTCTCCTTTGCGGCCGACCAGTAAAGGGGTAGTACCTGCAGGGCACTGTCACCGTACACATCAAGATCTATATAGTGTCGTTCAGCTTCCCCGACTATAGCATATCGGCGCTGGTCGGGATTGACAGCGTTTTCAGCCAGGTAGCCAATGTGCTTCTTGTAGAAGACCAGCATCTCGGGCGGCAGTCGGTACACAGCCAGGCGGTTGATATGACGGTGAGCCCAGAAACCCCAGTGCGGACGAAAGCTGATAAATAGGGTAACAAGTACTATGAAGAGCGTACTTAGGATAGATTGCTTCAGAAAATGACGAAAAAAATTTACTGAGCGGCGCCTAAGCCATGACCAGCCTGCCAAAGAATATTCTGTGCCTCTATTTCGCTGTCTATCTGCCATTTTTATTGAAACTGGAAGCTTTTGAGGGTAATGCTATCTGCCCAGACACCTGTTTTTACACATTATGCCTCTTTTTTTGCCAGGTTTTATAAAATACAAACGTCTGTTTTCTCTCTCTATAAATAACTGATTTATAAGTATCAGAATTTTATTTCCTTCTCTACCTTATTTAATATAAAAAATTTCCCCAACTGGTTATTTTGCCAAATTGATACTATTTATTATTGAAATAGTTCAATATTTAAATTTCTTTTTACCTTTGTGAGGTAAATAATACACATCGCTTATTTCTCTAGCCAAGCATTCAAAAATGAAACCTAAAAATAAATTTTTCGGATATATGCTCCCGGTATTTGTACTGGGTGTTTTTATGTTGATTATCTACGGAGCTTATACTCCCCATCAGAAAGCCGAGATACAGCGCGTTGTATGTGTGAAGTTCAAAGCGGATGCCACTCAGGCCGACATTGACCAGCACCTGCGCGAGTTTGCCAGCCTCCGTCGTGAGATACCTGATATTGTAGGCTATTCGGCCGGACGTGTACTGGCCAATGAAAGTACCAACGGCGAGTTTGACGTAGTACATTACATCACATTCCGAAATGAAGAAGGGATAGCTTCATTTACCAAGCACCCCAAGCGTCTGGAGTTTGTGGCATCAAACAAAGCTCATTGGGACAATATACTCGAAGTGAATTCAGACATTCAGAAATAAAAGAAGAAGAGGATTAGTACCAAAAAGAGCCGCATCATTGATGCGGCTCTTTTTATTTTAAGGTACCAACAATTGTAAGCTACCAGTTTATTTCAGTCTGGCCTTGGGATCGGAGGTACTCATTGGTCTTGCTGAAGTGCTTGGTACCAAACCAGCCTCCCCACTTGGATGCCATAGGAGAGGGGTGAGTCGCTTTGAGTACATGGTGTTTTGCCTCATCAATGATCTTTCCTTTTTCCTGCGCGTACTTACCCCACAACAGAAATACTACCCCCTCCTTTTCATCGCTTAGGTGTTTGATCACTGCGTCCGTAAAGGTTTCCCAGCCTTTGCCCTGGTGCGAAGCTGCTTCACCTTGTCGTACGGTAAGGGTGGCGTTCAGTAGTAGTACTCCCTGTACGGCCCAGCGTTCCAGATTACCCGATGTGGGGACAGGCTTACCCAAATCGTCCTGTATTTCCTTGAAAATGTTCAGTAGTGAAGGTGGCTTGCGTACACCATCATTGACTGAGAAGCTAAGCCCGTGCGCCTGTCCGGGACCGTGGTAGGGGTCCTGCCCCAGTATAACTATCTTACAGGTATCAAACGGGCACTTTTCGAATGCGTTGAAGATCAGTCGACCGGGAGGAAAAACGGTGTAGGTTTCGTACTCCTTTTTGACAAACTGAATCAGGTCCTTAAAGTAAGGTTTTTCAAATTCGGGCTGAAGTCGCTTTTTCCAGGATTCTTCGATTTGAACGTTCATGGGCTGGAATAAAAATTGAATGTTAAAATTAATAGGAATGGAGGCTTGTATTTATAAACTTAGCTTCACTATTTTCGTTTAACAAATAAATCTCTTCCTACGCTGTATGGTATCTGAAGTGACTGAGGGTGTTAAAGTGACCGTCCTGACTGAGTATCAGCCGGACTACTCTAGTCCGCGTCAGGCTCATTTTGTATTTACCTACAAGGTAGTGATCGAAAACCACAGCGAAAATACAATCAAACTGTTACGTCGGCACTGGCTAATCTATGATTCGAACGGAACCGTCCGCGAGGTGGAAGGGGAGGGAGTGGTAGGTCAGCAGCCTGTACTGGAGCCCGGTGAAGTACATGAGTACGTATCGGGCTGTAACCTACGAACCAACCTGGGCAAGATGGCCGGCACCTACCTGATGGAGCGGGTACTGGATGGTCGTCAGTTCCGGGTGGTGATTCCGGAGTTTACGCTCATCGTGCCATATCGCCTCAATTAATCCTTACATTTGTTTATCCTGCCAATCAGCCGTTTCTTTGCTGATAGTGTTAATTAAACGTTTGTAGTTTCCTTGGTTATTCCCTACATCAAGTACTTGCTTCGCTCTGGTAATGAGCACGCTATTCATTCGCCTTTTGTTTACGACTTGTATACCAAAGTAATCCGCCCCAAGGACCGGCACTCTGATTATGATCAGTTGCAGGCCCTTCGTAAGCAGATGCTATCATCCACCGAAGAAATAGAAGTACTGGATCTGGGGGCAGGTTCAAGAGTTAATCGTTCTAATAAGCGAAAGGTACGGCAGATCGCTAAAAATGCCGAAAAGCCTGAGCGATTCGGGCGGCTCTTCCACCGGCTGGTGCGTCACTACCGGCCCGCTAATGTACTTGAATTGGGTACCTCGCTGGGCCTTACTACCCTATATTTTGCCAAAGCCAATCCGGCCGGAAAGGTAACTACTCTGGAAGGATGTCCGGAGACGGTTCGGCTGGCACGTACCAATTTTGAAAAGGCAGGTGAATCCGGTATAGAGGTAGTGACGGGTAATATTGATGAAACGCTTGGGCAAACGCTGCAGCGGCAGAATCAGACGCTGGATATGGTGTATTTTGATGCCAACCACCGGTACGAGCCTACGGTCAGGTACTTTGAAGCCTGCCTGCCCTTTGCCGGGAACGATAGTCTCTTTATATTCGATGATATTTACTGGTCCGACGAAATGACCCAGGCCTGGGAGTACATAAAAGCGCATCCGCAGGTTACGGTAACCGTAGACTTGTTCTGGATCGGACTCGTGTACTTCAGGAAAGAGCAGGTAAAGGAAAACTTTGTTTTACGTTTCTGACCAATTTACCGGCTCTGCCTTCCGTTTATTTACCAAAGAAGAGTTTCGTTGACTAGCCACTCGTGTATTACCATACCAGTTTATGAAAAAGATATACCTCTATGGGCTACTACTCTCAGCTACGGCGGTAGCGGTAGTTAGCTGTAAGGAAAACAGCCCGGTTACGGAGCCGACTGAATTGGCTACCTACGACCTGATTCAGGACCGGATATTGACCCCAACCTGCGCCACTGCTGGCTGTCATGCTTCCGAGAGCGATGGTACATTTCGGCAGCATAGCCTGGTACTGGCTAAAGGTAAGTCTTATGAAAACCTGATCAATAAACTCTCAAACCAGCCGGATGCCAAGAGCGAAGGTATGATGCGGGTCAAGCCCTATAACTCCAACGAGAGCCTGCTGTATCATAAGCTCAACTGGGATGCCTCCCACCACGGAGGCAAGCAGTATGGGTTGCCTATGCCGCTGGGTGGAGAGCCCCTGAGTGTAGGCCAGACGGAATTTGTCCGTCGCTGGATTGAGGCTGGGGCACCACGTACCGGCAGTGTAGTAGATACCACGCTGCTTAGTGATAAAACTCCGGCAAACCAGGTTGATTTTGTTGGACTTACCGCTCCGGCTGCCGGGCAGGGAGTACAAATGCGTCTGGGGCCTTTTGAGGTAGCTCCCCGTTTTGAAAGAGAATTGTTTAGCCGGAAGCAGGTGGGTAACACCGAGGAGCTATATGTAAATCGGGTGGAGATAAAGATGCGCTCCGGAAGCCACCACTTTATCCTGTATGACTTTGCGGATAAGTCGAAGCTACCGACTATGAATGACCTGCGTGACATTCGGAATACCAACGGATCGGTCAATTTCGCCACTTTTGCTTCTATGCAGAACCATATCTTCTGGACCGGAACCCAGACCCCCGATCATGACTATACATTTCCGGAGGGAGCAGCTCTGCTGGTACCGGCAGGAGCCTCGTACGATATGAATTCGCACTACGTGAACAAGACGGATAAGGCGATGCAGGGAGAGGTTCACGTAAACTTATACACTACTCCGAAGGAAACGGTAAAGCACGTTGTGCAGTCATTGAATCTGGCAAATGAAGGGCTTACTCTGGCCGCCGGTACTAAAACGACTGTCTCCAAGACTTTTACATTTAAGAAGCCCATTAAGGTGTTGATGCTGACGTCACATACCCACAGCCGGGGAGAGAAGTTTGTGATACGGATCAACGGGGGCAGCCGCAACGGTGAAATAGTCTACGAAAGTACGGATTGGGAACACCCGCTGATCAAGAACTTTCCTGCCCCAATTGAGCTGAAAGCAGGTGAAGGTCTTACTTCCGAAATTACCTATAATAACACGACCAGCAAGACCATACGCTTTGGACTCACCAGTGAGGATGAAATGGGAATCATCTTTGGCTACTACTACGAAGAGTAGCCAAAGATGAGTTAACTATTGCTCTTCCTGAGGTTCATTTCTGTTCTTCCGCCTGAACAGGTTGCGGAGCCTGCCTCCTCTTTTTTCCTTTTGTTCTTCCCGTTCCTGACGGCGTATTTCCTGCTGTTCCTGGCGCTCCTGCCGGCGCTCCGGATTGCCCAGATTAAACGGTAGCGACTCCAGTACCCGATCAAAGAATGAATCATCGGGGTCACGCTGTGGTGGATCAGGTATGTAAGATGCACAGCTTAGTAGTTCTTCTATTTCGGGAGTAATGGCTTCAAATTTTTCTCCCTTTATAACCGAAGCCTCATCGTCTTCGACAATTCTTGAAACAAAGTCTCCCCAAATGGGTAGGGCTGTGTTGGAGCCCTGGCCAAGTTCAAGCGTGCGGAAGCGTACGAGAGGACTTTCAGCTCCTACCCAAACGCCCGTCACCAGACCGGGTACGATGCCAATAAACCAGCCATCACTCTGGTTTTGGGTAGTACCTGTCTTGCCCGCTATATCCAGCTTCAATCCAAACTCTGAATGCAGACGGCGGGCACTTCCATCTTCTACTACCGCTTTCATCATTTCCAGCATAATGGCCGCATTCTCAGCAATCAGTACTTTTTTGCCACGCTCAGGTCTGTTCTGGCGGAGTACCCGGCCGGTACGGTCCACTATGCGTGTTACATAGATAGGTTCACTGCGGCGTCCCTCATTCGCGAAAGCTGTATAGGCTGTTACAATCTCCAGTAATGAAATATTAGCTGTTCCCAGCGCCAGGGAAGGTACTCGCGGCAGATCGCTCCTGATACCCATGTTCCGGGCCAGCCGGATGGTCGGATCTACACCGACTTTCAGGATCAGTTGCGCGGAGATGGTATTCAGAGAATTAGATAGCGCTCCTTTCATAGAGTACTTACCCCCGTAGCGGTTGGTAGCATTCTGAGGTCGCCAGTCTTCGTATTCCTTATAGGTAGTGAGTACATTAGGGAAGTACGTACAGGGCTCGATACCACGCTGAAGAGCTGCCGCATATACGATCGGTTTGAATGTAGAGCCTACCTGACGCTTGGATAGAACGTGATCGTACTTAAACAGGCTGTGGTTGACTCCACCTACCCACGCACGAACAAAGCCCGTTTCGGGATCCATGGCAACCAGCCCCGTATTCAGAAAGCGCTGGTAGTAGGCCAGGGAGTCCATTGGGCTCATCGTCCGTTTGACAACGCCATTCCAGCTGAATAAGGTCATGGGCACCGGCTTCCTGAAAATGGCTCTTATCTCTTCATCCGACAGTCCCTGCTCTTTCAGGACCCGATATCTCCTCGATACTTTAAGCGCGTTGTCAAGTACTGACTTATCATTGCCCCAGGGAGTGCGGCCCTTCCAGTGATCATTAAACTGCTTCTGAAGGGATGCCATACGAGCCCTGACAGCACGCTCGGCGGCTAGCTGTACTCTCGAATCAATGGTCGTATAGATCTTTAAGCCGTCGGTATACAGGTTGTACGGGTCACCATTGGACTTGGTCTGATTGGCACACCATTCGGCCAGTTCCTGGCGCAGTTGCTCTCTAAAGTAAGGAGCTATATTCTGGTTTTGTACCTTTTGTTCCCGGGTTAGCTTCAGTCGGAGTTTCTTGAGGGAGTCTGCCTGCTCTGGAGTAAGGTACTTGTACTTGGCCATCTGATTCAGTACCACGTTGCGCCGGAGTTTGGCTCTTTCAGGTCGGTTGATGGGATTATAAGAAGTAGTAGCCTTCAGCATCCCAATGAGTACCGCCGCCTGCTCAGCTTTGAGCTTTCGGGCAGGTACATTAAAGAAGTGTCTGGAGGCCCTTTCTATACCAAATATATTGCCCCCAAAAGATACCGTGTTAAGGTATAGTTCCAGTATTTCCTCTTTGCTATATACCATCTCGAGCCGCCGGGCCATGATCATCTCCCTGAGCTTGTTGATAGGCATCTCAAGGTACCGGTAATCCCGACGAGGGTAGAGGTTCTTGGCTAACTGCTGAGTTATAGTACTTCCACCCCCTGAACTTTCATCCTGCATCATGAGTGTTTTGACGGCTACCCGTCCCAGGCTTCGGATATCGACGCCACTGTGCTGATAAAAGCGGGCATCTTCAGTCGCTACCAGTGCTTTGAAGGTTACCGGGGATATCTCGTTGTAGTTAACATTGGTGCGGTCATAAATGAAGTACCTGCCCAGCAGTACACTATCTGCCGAATACAGCTCTGAGGCTGTATCATTGCGCTTGTTTCTTAATTCTTTTCGGGATGGTATCTCCCCATAAAAGCCCATCCATACTGTGATGATGAAGGCGACACAGGCAGCGCCAAACAGGATAAACAACCCTGCAATAGTGAAAAAAGCAATACGAAGAATATCTTTAAAACTAGCCTCCCGCCAGTTGTAGGTCCGTATACGGCGAGGTAGTTGCTTCCAATAGGAGGCAGTGAATAAATTTTGCAGTCGCTGATAATTTTTTTGCCAAAATGTATTTGCCAAGGTTTATGGAGTTAGTGGTACTTCTATTATCTGATCGGAATAGTTAAAAAAGGTGTGCCCGGTGTAGTTACAACCAATTATATCTCAAAATGGATGTAGAACATGACAGCTTATGTTCTTGGCCGGGAGGTACTAGGTTTCTCTTCGGCTTTGCTTTCATTTACTTCGTACCTGTAGGCTTTCCTGATTGGGCGTATGGGCTTGCCATTAGTATCACTAAGTACTTTGATGAACGCTCCACCGTAGTAAAAAATGATAGAGGAGTAGAAAACAAACAACATAATGAGAACAATGGACCCGGAGGCTCCGTATATGGTGCTAATATTGTTATAAGTCAGGAGCCATCGTAGGATCAGCTTTCCACCATTTAATAGTATTGCCGTAAAGAATCCACCCATAAAGGCCAGGCTCCAGTCGGGCCGGCCATCGGTAAGGTACCTAAACAGGATAGAGAACCAAACTGTAATTATTGCAATGAAAAACAGCTCATTGATCAGGTAGGTCAAAAAGAGGCTGTTTCCTGGCTGCAGGTATACCAGGTAGTTACCAATCAAAGCAATCAGGCCCTCGGAAAGTATACCAATGATGAACAGCAGGCCAGCCAGGAAGATAATACCCAGGGATCTCAAACGTAACTTCAGCCTGAACCCCAAACCAGGTTTGTCTTTGACGCGGATACTCCATAGCTGATCAAGTGAGTTTTTTACCACGCTAAATAAGGTAGTAGCTACAATCATCAGAAACAGGAAGCCACCTACGGTCATGTACCACTCCTTGTTCAGGGCTCTGATGTTTTCTATAACCAGTTTGATCTGAGCGGCGCCTTCCTTGCCGATAATAGCTCCAATATCATTGATCAGTTTGGAATTAAGCGTAGTCGGATTGATAACCAGTCCAAACAACTGAACGAGAATAATAAGAATGGGAGGGAGAGCAAACGTGGTAAAAAAGGCCGTAGCCCCGGCCATTCTGAGCGGATCGTTTTTCTTTAGTACCAGTAGCGCCTCTTTCATCAGGCCCAGAAATCTGCCTGTATTAAGGGCAGAACTTTTTAAAGCTTGAGGTAGTGTAGCCACAGTAGTTTGATTTGTAAATTAATCAGTTGATAAATAACGCCTTTGCAGCTTAACTATTGAAGTATGGCCTATTGTTTGGAAGAAGCCAAAAATCAAAAACGGGAAACGAGGGCAAATAGGGTGGTATGTTTTTTTACAACCTTACTTAACACCATAATTCAATTCTAGAAATATGAAAAAGCACTTATTAAATATAATGCTGGTAGCAACTATGCTATCGGTAGCAGCATGTAAAGACACTGAAAATGATAGCAATGGTTCTCACGAACTTGCCCAGGACATAGAGAGCCAGGATAATGTAATCTTCCATAGTGATTCAAACACGGGCTATGCAGATAATGATGGTCCCAGAGGTGGGACAGCCGACGACAATATAAGCACTCCTGCTTTTGCAAGAAATGTAGCCGAAAGCAGTATGCTGGAAGTACAACTAGGGCAGCTGGCTCAGCAGAATGCCAGTAATGTTGAGGTGAAGCGATTCGGGCAAATGATGGTCAAAGCACACAGTGCCTTGAATCAGGAACTAAAAGGCCTTGCTGAGGGAAATGGTATTGATATGCCTACCCGTCTGAGCCAGCAGTGGATGAATAAATTCACTGAGTTATCAAGACTCAAGGGTGTAGAGTTTGATCGTACCTATGCTCAGTTGATGGTTGATTCGCATCAGAAGACGATCCAGTTGTTGATGGATTATTCGGAAAAAACGGGTCCGCTTACAGTGGATGGTTCGCCATCGGTCACAGGTACTCCCCAGGGAGGAAATACAGCAGCAGGCTCCGGAACATCCAGAGATAACAACAGGGCCGCAACGGCCGGAACTTCTGGTGGTACCGATGCTAAAAACGAGCAACCTACCATGCCCGCTAATGACTTTAGAAGCTGGGCTGTAAAGAACATCCCAACGTTGCAGTTGCACCTTGAAGAAGCTCAAAGGGTGAAGACAGCAGTAACTACCAATGTTACACGTAAAGGGGATGAACTTACCTCAGAGAGACCCAGTAACGATCAGCAGAACGGTGCAAAGCGACAGAAATAAGTAGAGTGAGTCGATTATAAATACTAAAAAGAGGCATCTGTAATGAACAGATGCTTCTTTATTAGTAGTAAAGCGTTAGCTATATAGAAAAGGGATCCATTTTTATGGATCCCTTATACTATAAGAATGACTGTCAGCCTTATTTAGCTATATCAATCTGTACCTGCTTGCCTTTGATGGTGTTGCCATCCATAGCGCGAAGTACTGTACGGGCATCACGCTCCGGTACATCTACAAAAGTAAACTTGTCATAGATGTCAATAGCACCAATGGCCTTGCCCGGAATATTAGCTTCACCGGCAATAGCGCCTACAATATCACGGGGCTGGATATTATCCTTACGACCCAGACTCAGGAACAGACGGGTCATACCTGGCTCAGCCGAAGTACGGGGAGCTGAATTGCCACGGTCACGGGGGGCATCACTACGACGATCACCACGAGGTGCGTCCGAACGATCACCACGACGGCTATCGCGGTCACGGTCAAACCGGCTGCCACGATCCCGATCACCAAAGCGGTCACCACGATCGCTGCGTTCGCCGCGCTCACGACGGTCACTGTTGCGCTTTTCTTCCCAGGCCAGATTACTGTCAGCGTATTCGTTCTTCTGAACACCCATAATCTGCTTGGCCATGGCCGCTACGATCTGCTCAATGGAGAAGCCACTGTGGCGCAGACTATCCAGTACATCATGATAGAGATCAAGATCTCCCTCCTGAATTGCCGCAGATATATTCTCAATAAAGCGAGCCTTCCGTACACCTACGATATCTTCGTACGAAGGAATAACTCCTTTTTCAATCTTTACCTTTGTATAGTTCTCAATCTGGCGCAGACGGAACTTCTCATCACGGGCTACCAGTGAGAATGCCTTACCGGACATACCCGCGCGGCCTGTACGACCAATACGGTGTACGTAGTACTCCTCATCCAGGGGAACGTCATAGTTGATAACAGCATCCAGACCGCTTACGTCAATACCACGAGCTGCTACGTCGGTAGCTACCAGTACAGTCGTAACCGCCGCTTTGAACTTACTCATTACGTTGTTACGCTGCTGCTGACGCAGGTCACCATGCAAACCTTCGGCGGCGTAGCCACGGAGCTGCATTTCTTCTACGATCTCATCAACCTTGCGCTTGGTATTACAGAATACCAGTAGTGAATTGAGGTGGTACATGTCAATCAGGCGGGTCATTACTTCAACCTTAGCCTGTGGCTTTACTTCGAAGAAAACCTGCTCGATGTTCTGGTTAGTCAGCTCATTACGAACTACCTTCACCAGTACAGGGTCCTTCTGGAAGCGCTTGGTGATAGACATGATAGGCTTAGACATCGTAGCCGAGAACAGAATAGTCTGACGTTCTTCGGGCATTTCAGCCAGAATGCTTTCGATATCTTCACGGAATCCCATGTCCAGCATTTCATCTGCTTCGTCAAGTACCATCATACGTACTTCTTCAAAGCTGAGGGTGCCACGCTGCATGTGGTCCATCACACGTCCCGGTGTACCTACTACTATATGTACACCTCTTTTAAGTGAGCGAATCTGACGCTCAATAGAGTCACCTCCGTATATTACTTCAATGCGTACTCCACGTACATATTTGGCAAGGCGACCCAACTCTTCGGATACCTGTACGGCCAGCTCACGGGTAGGACACAGTATAAGCGCCTGTACGGCATTGCTGGACGGATCAATACGCTCCAGAACCGGAATACCAAATGCGGCCGTTTTACCCGTACCTGTCTGGGCCTGGCCAATAACATCATAGCCCTGTAGAACGGGAGGAATACCCTGGGCCTGAATGGGAGATGGCTTCTCAAAGCCCATCTCTGTTACGGCTCTCAGAATGTCCTCCGATAGCCCTAAGTCGGCAAATGTTTCAGTTGTCATTATAAAAAAATTAGTATTATTCTAGGTATTAAACTGGGATCAAGCAGCACTATACGTTTACAGCAAAGCCTAAAATTATTAGACCAATATGGCCTTACAACCATGTAGTGCTACCAAAAATTTCAAAAAGAGGGATTGCGCAATGTCCACCACAATACATCCGTGGGGCTCTGCAAGACGAATTCGGAAGGACCAGTTAAAATCAGATTAAACTGGTGGCGATACTGTCGCCTGACCCGGAGTAGAAGCAGAGAACTGAACGGATGTTCGTTCTATCTATTTTTGCAAAAGTAAGAAGAAGTATTTGTAATGCAAGCTGTGAAGGGATACTAATTGTAATATTTTTAGAAAATAAAAAGCGGCCAGGTCCAGGACCGGCCGCTTTAGCCTGTTGATTATGAAGTGAAAAATCTATTCGGTTACCGCCGTATAATTAGTAAGTAGGCTGGTAACGTCAGTAAAAGGTAAGTCAAATGCATCGGATACACCCTTGTACACCACCTGTCCCTGGACCACATTAAGGCCTTTACGCAGCTCTTCGTTGGTTTGACAGGCTACCTGCCATCCTTTATTCGCGAGTTGCAGCGCATAGGGGAGCGTGGCGTTGGTAAGTGCCAGGGTAGAAGTATAAGGTACGGCACCGGGCATGTTGGCTACACAATAGTGTACAATTTCATCTACTACATAGATAGGATCCTGGTGGGTAGTCGGATGTGAGGTTTCGAAGCATCCACCCTGGTCAATGGCTACGTCAACCATAACGGTACCGGGCCGCATGAGTTTGAGCATTTCACGGGTAATGAGCGAAGGCGCTTTGGCCCCGGGTATCAGTACTCCCCCCACGATGAGGTCGGAGCTCTGGATGAGCTGACGGATATTGTACTCATTGGACATTACAGTATCGACATTGGCAGGCATGATGTCTTCCAGGTAACGCAGGCGCGGCAGACTAATATCGACAATGGTTACGTTGGCACCCAGTCCGGCGGCCATCTTGGCGGCTTGCGTACCTACTATACCACCACCCAGTACCAGTACATTGGCAGGTTTCACGCCGGCTACACCACCCAGCAGGATACCACGTCCACCCATTGGTTTTTCGAGGTACTTGGCTCCCTGTTGGATAGCCATACGACCCGCTACTTCGCTCATAGGTACCAGCAGGGGCAGGCTACGATCGGCTTTCTCTACTGTTTCATAAGCCAGACATACCGCCTTACGCTCGATCATAGCGTGGGTAAGTGGCTCAGAGGAAGCAAAGTGAAAGTAAGTAAAGAGTAGCTGATTCTCCTTGATGAGTGAGTACTCTCTCTCGATAGGCTCTTTTACTTTGATTATCATTTCGGCGATAGCATATACCTCTTCGATAGTAGGAAGTATTACTGCTCCGGCCTGTGTATATTCTTCATCCGAAAATCCGCTGCCTTGTCCGGCACTGGCCTGTACATAGATCGTATGACCCTGCTTTACAAACTCGGTAACACCGGCCGGGGTAACGGCTACGCGATTTTCGTTATTCTTGATCTCCTTCGGTACGCCAATAATCATGATAGCTGATTAGTTTAGGTGTTGACTTATGTCGCAATGAATTTTATACGTACAAATTTACCCGTTGTAGTAAATTTTGTTAGTGTGATGTATAATTACAGGAAAGTATTTTGGTAAATTGGTCATGTCTAGAAATATTTCCTGTTGAATAGTGAATATGGGTACCTTTGCTAAAAAAAACTTCTGTTATGAATCTTGATGCTACCGATAAAAAAATATTGGGCCTGCTTCAGAGCAATGCTCAGCTGACGATGAAAGAAATTGCTTCCCGAATCAATCTTTCGCTTACACCGGTACATGACCGGATCCGAAAGCTGGAGCGGGAAGGATTTATAGATAAGTACGTATGTCTGCTCAACCGGCGCAAATTGGGTAAGTCGTTGCTCGTATACTGCAATGTCACACTGGACAAGCAGCGTAAAGAAAGCTTTGAAGAATTTAACGCGGCTATTAGTAGTATGCCTGAGGTACTGGAGTGTTGTGTGGTGTCGGGGAACTTTGACTACCTGCTGAAAGTAGTCGCCAACGATGTAGAAGCCTATAACCAGTTTTATCAGCAGAAACTTTCAGTCTTAAACAGTGTCCTGCATATAAGTAGCTTCTTTGTTATGTCTGAGGTAAAAGGTACTACTGAACTTCCTCTTTAGGTATAACTACCTTAAACTCTTCTGATGGTATGGTTTTTTGAGGTTTTAGAGCGTATAAATTTATTTTTCACTAACCCGAAACTACTATGCCTTATAAAAGCAAACAGCCTGGTAGTGCCAGTAAAGGTGCTCCAACTCAAGCAGAAAAGTCCAAAGCTTCTTCCAAAATTGTAGATAGTGATACCCTGGACGAACGTCAGGAAATACGTGACAAGTACACAGACAAAAACGGACAACCTGATCCGGATGTAGTACCGGTTAATAATCCAAATCGGAATACAGATAAAGAAAAAACTGATCAGCCGGCTTATGGTGGTTCCTGATCAAATAGCATGGAAGCAATTGCTGAACTAAACATGAAACGGTTTTCCGTGGGTACTACGGATTACCAGCCGCAGCAGGGGAGGAAGGAGTCCAAAAAAGTGAAGTGCAAATTCCGAAAGGGTTTCGTTACCGAACATACGTTGTACATTTCTTCCTACCCAGAGGCGGTTTGAAAATTGCTTCTTCCAGTGACGGGTGTACCCTTTTTCCAGTTGCCTTCGGTTACGGTGCCCGCTGAAGTAGTCAATAATTTCCTGAGCCGCCAGCCAGCCCCCATGTATAGCCATGGCCATTCCATTGCCGCAAAGTGGAGTTATAAGCCCGGCTGCATCACCAGTCATCAGTACATGATTCACTACCGCCTTCTTAGGGGCAAATGATACTTCATTAATCACCTCCGGGCTTTCGTACAGAAATTCCGCCTCCCTCAGTATATTATAAATGTGTGGGTTCTGAGCCAGCACATGCCGTTCCATTTCGGGTATGCTTCCGTACTTTTTTACATTGCTCCGCTCGGTCAGATAGCACATGCAGTACTTATCTTCTTCGATAGCAGATATACCACAGTAGCCATTCTTAAAATTATGAAGGGCTATGGTGTCTTTGGGGAATTCATAACGTATATGATACTTAACCCCCATATAGGGAGACGTCTGCTGCATAAAGTCCCGCTTAAGTTCACGATCCAGTCGAGTCCTTTTGCCGTAAGCTCCAATCACCACCTCAACTTTGAATTCATCTCCGGTAGCGGTTTGTACTATAAAATGATCTTCTATCCAATGTACATCAGAGACAGTGGTATTGAGAAGAAATTCCACTCCAGACGCCTGGGCTAGTTGATATAAATGATCGTCGAATTGGTAGCGGCTGATACCAAATCCACCCATCTGCAGGGGAGAGTCCAGAATGTGGCCTTTGGGGGAGGTAAATCGGAATGAATTAATCTCAGCCGCCCCCATTATAGCCGGATCAAGGCCCAGCTTTATTAAGTAGGGCCTTACTTCATTCGATATGTATTCACCACATACCTTGTGGTGCGGGTAGTTTTTTCGTTCGATCAAAAGCACCCGGATACCCGCCCTGGACAGTTCAATGCCAGTGGTAAGTCCGGCTAAACCACCACCTATAATTAGGACAGGATACGTCATTCTGCTGAGATTTGCTTAGTTTCGCATGTAGTAAATAAAGCAATCTGCTCTCCAAATGTTTGAAAATTATCTGCTGATCGTAGCTGCCTGAGGATTGACAAAGATTCAATCGTACTAATAGTTAGTGAACTTGCGGTTGCACAAGGTGTAGAGTCTATCCAGTTTGTGAGCGTAGTGAGTAGCTGCAAATTAAGTGATAGTGTGATGCTGCAAGGTGCAGCTAAGGCTAAGACCGGTTAGTACGATGAACAGTTAGCTACCTGGCTTGTTGCATTTGCAGCGATGATGAACAAATCGTAAAGAGGAGGAGAGAAGAAGAGACAAGAAGTAAGAGTAAGAAAATTTTAGATTATCGAATAACTACTAATGAACCGAAACTGGAAGGATGGTTTGAACCTGATGTCAAAGGTGACGCCCCGCAGAGCCTGGAACGCTATGCAGATACTAGCTAGCTATTTTTACTCCCGCTACTCGGGTAAGGCGACGCATTGGGGGATGCCGGTGGCCATTTCTTTTGAGCCCACTACTTCCTGTAATCTGCGGTGTCCTGAGTGTCCGAGCGGCTTGCGATCTTTCACGCGGCCTACCGGTATGATGGAAGAAGACCTCTACAAAAAGACCATCGATGAGCTGGCCGAAACGCTGCTGTACCTTATCTTTTACTTCCAGGGCGAGCCTTATCTTCACCCCAAGTTTTTTGATCTGGTGCGTTATGCCCACGACAAGGGTATCTATACCGCTACTTCTACCAACGCGCACTACCTGACGGATGAGAAAGCCCGGCGTACTGTGGAGTCAGGTCTTGATAGACTAATAATATCTATTGATGGAACCACCCAGGATGTGTACGAGCAGTACCGCATCGGGGGTAAGTTGGAAAAGGTACTGGAAGGAACCCGGAATATTATCAAGTGGAAGAAGGAGCTTAAATCCAGCACACCGCATACCGTATTTCAGTTCCTGGTGGTACGTCCCAATGAGCACCAGATCGATGAGGTGAAAAAGTTGGCTAAGGAGCTGGGCGTAGACGAGGTGGGATTGAAGACCGCCCAGATCTACGACTATGAGCAGGGCTCGGACCTGATACCTACTATTGATAAATACTCGCGGTACCAACCGGAAGAGGGAGGTACCTACTCCATCAAGAATGAACTGCTGGATCATTGCTGGAAAATGTGGCACTCGTGTGTCATTACCTGGGATGGCCTGGTAGTACCCTGTTGTTTCGATAAGGACGCCCATCACCGTCTGGGGGATATGAAGCGGCAGACCTTCCGGGAGCTATGGCGGGGCAGTGACTACCATCAGTTCCGCGAAACACTTGTACGTTCCCGTTCGGAGATAGAGATGTGTAAGAATTGTACGGAAGGTACCAAGGTGTGGGCGTGAAACATCCGGCTGAAAAATTAGCTTTGTCCGAAGTTTCAGAAAAAATAATATGCAGTAAAATACTGATTTACAGTATTCAAATATTATTCTAAAAAACTCCGTGGAACATTAGTTGTGTATTTGAGGCGAATACCTGAAATTTGGAACTGGTAACTCAAAGAACAATGGGCAAAGTAATTGCAATTGCAAACCAAAAAGGCGGAGTAGGCAAAACAACCACGGCCATAAACCTGGCTGCCAGCTTAGCCGCTCTCGAATTCCGGACCCTCATCGTTGACGCTGATCCTCAGGCTAATTCTACGTCCGGCCTTGGATTTAACCCCAAGGAGATCGAGTACAGCATATATGAATGTATGGTAGAAGGGATTCGTACCCGGGACATCATCATCCAGACGGACTTCCCTAACCTGGACCTGCTACCCTCTCACATAGACCTGGTAGGAGCGGAGATCGAAATGATCAACCTCAAGAACCGGGAAGACCGGATGAAGGAAGCCATGGAAGGTATTCGGGAAGACTACGATTTTATCATAGTTGACTGCTCGCCTTCGCTGGGTCTGATCACTATCAATAGCCTTACCGCGGCCGATTCGGTGATCATACCGGTACAATGCGAATACTTTGCTCTTGAAGGGTTAGGTAAGCTGCTCAATACCATTACAATCATCCAGTCCAGACTAAATACAAACCTGGCTATTGAAGGTATCCTTCTGACCATGTATGATCTGCGCCTGCGTTTATCCAATCAGGTAGTCAATGAGGTCACTACTCACTTCCAGTCACTGGTATTCAATACGATTATTCCTCGTAACATCCGCCTCAGCGAGTCGCCCAGCTATGGTCTGCCCGTACTGGCGCAGGATGCTGACAGTAAGGGAGCCATTAGCTACCTGAACCTGGCCCGCGAGATACTTACAAAAAATGGCCTGCTTTCACAGGACCAACCCGTTGGGATTAGCTAGTCCCGAGTCAACCCTTAGATTTACACTTGTGCAGTATGGAAAATAAAAATAAGAAAATGGTGGGGCTAGGCCGTGGCCTGGGTGCTTTGTTGCAGGATTCGGACTCAGTAAACGCTCCACGGACCCCCACACGTCCAACACCGTTTGAAACTATAAGCGCCATGAATGAGATTGATGTCAATCTCATCGAGGCAAACCCGTTCCAACCCCGTTCCAGATTTGACCAGGAGGCTCTGCAGGAGCTTGCTGACTCGATCCGGGTGCAGGGTATCATACAGCCAATTACTGTAAGGCAGATAAGTAAGGATAAGTACCAGTTGATTTCGGGAGAGCGGCGTCTGCAGGCTTCCAAGTCCATTGGTATGCTCAAGATACCGGCCTACATTCGTACAGCCAATGACCAGCAAATGCTGGAAATGGCGCTGATCGAGAACATCCAGCGCGAAAACCTCAACGCCATCGAAATCGCCCTCAGCTACCAGCGGCTCATGCACGAATGTAGCCTGAAGCAGGAGGAATTGGGTGAGCGCGTAGGCAAAAACCGTACGACAGTCAATAACTACATCCGGTTACTGAAGCTCCCACCGGTGATTCAGGCCGCTCTGCGCGACAACCAGATCAGTATGGGACATGCCCGGGCCATCATTACGATCGATAGCCCTGATATCCAGCTAAAGATCTTCAAGAAGATCATCGAAGAAGGATGGTCGGTACGGAAAGTGGAGGAAGAGGTACGGAAACTATCACTAGTGCCCGAATCTTCCGAAAAGGAACGTCGTCCCCAGACAATCAAGCAGGAGATACGGTCGTTACAATTTAGATTGTCATCCTTCTTTGGGTCTAAGGTTTCCATCAAGAGTGATGATAACCATAAGGGAGAAATAAAAATACCTTTTACTTCCCAGGAAGAACTTGACCGGATTTTGGACACTTTGAAATTTGAAAATAAGGCTTGAGCAGGTGGCTTTGGATAGGGATAGTAGCTCTGAGTATCGGAGGTGCACAGGCACAGCGCGTTAATACGGACAGCTTAGGGAAAGTCGTGTTGCCTATCGTCAAAGGTGATACCATCAAACCTGCTGTGGATCCCAATCTGGCCATAGATTCGCTGGTTGTGCGTACCAAAGAAAAGTTCCGGCCAGTACCCCGCAAAGCTACCATATTTGCCATTGCCTTTCCGGGAGGTGGACAGATCTATAACCGTGATTACTGGAAGCTCCCGCTGGTATACGGTGCCTTTGGAGGTGCCGTGTACGCTATCAGATGGAATACATTGCGCTACAATGATTTTCTGACTGCTTATAAGGCTTTCTATGACCTATCCACGGGTAAGCCTCGGACTGATATTACTACCTATCCTGTATATCTGAGAGGAACCGACGAAACCCGCGAGCTAACCCTGGACCAGGTCAAACGGGGGCGTACCGCCTACCGTCGCTACCGCGACTACTCCTACGTCATATCCGTTGCGGTGTACGCACTGGCTGCCGTCGAAGCCAACGTAGCTGCCCACCTGAAGACATTTGACATATCCGAAGATTTATCCTTACGCATAGAACCATCACTTTACCAGCCCAATATGCCTGGCCCTACTGCCGGAGTCAGGTTGGTATTTGGGGTACGGTAGAACTCATTAATATTCTGTATATACATTTACTCTTATTTACGAATTATGAATATCCTGCTGATAGGATACGGCAAAATGGGCCGAACTATTGAACAGATAGCTCTGGAAAGAGACCATCGCATCGTTGGAAAAATTGATGTCCAGAACCGTAGTGAAATGGACGCATTAGCTAAAGAGGATGTAGATGTAGCCATTGAATTCAGTTCTCCGGAGGCTGCCTTTGACAATATCACGTACTGTCTGCGTAAAGGCTGGCCAATCGTGAGTGGTACTACCGGCTGGCTCGAACACAGAACCGAAATCGAAACCCTTTGCCAGCAGCAACAGGGAGCATTCTTTTACGCTTCCAATTACAGTATCGGCGTAAATCTTTTCTTCCGTCTGAATCGCTACCTGGCTCGCCTCATGAAAGGGCAGGCTTATGATGTGTCGATGACGGAGATCCACCATAAACACAAGCTGGATGCTCCCAGCGGAACCGCCATTACCCTGGCCGAAGGTGTAAGCGCTGTAAATGATAGTATCAAAGGCTGGGCTTTAGTACCTGAAACCAAAGAGGGGCATTTGCCTATCAAGTCGGAGCGGGAGGGTGAAGTACCGGGTACTCATATCATCCGCTACGATTCAGAGATTGACACCATTGAAATCAGCCATACTGCTCACGGACGTAAAGGATTTGCCTCCGGAGCGGTGGTATCAGCCGAATGGTTAGTAGGAAAGACAGGTGTTTTTGGAATGGATGATCTTCTGGAAAATCTGGAGTAGTAGTATCGGAGAGGGCTGGTAAAAGAGAAACTTCATTCTTAAAAGCTTAAATTTTCTTAAATTAAGAATAAAAAGTAGTAAATAGTTGTTTCTGTTACATTGTTACTTACAAAAACTCAAAAATGACCACTAAAAACAGGACTTTCGAAAGGGAAGCAGAGCGAAGAGATACATCTAACGGCAAAAAGAAATCAGCTACCCGCGAATGGTTTGATTCTATACTGTTTGCGGTAGTGGCTGCCACCCTTATCCGCTGGCTTTTCTTTGAAGCCTTCACCATTCCGACCCCCTCAATGGAAAATAGCCTGTTGGTAGGCGATTTTCTGTTCGTAAGTAAGCTCCACTATGGTACGCGTACGCCCAAGACACCTCTGCAGGTACCTTTGACTCACCAGACTATCTGGGGAACCAATATATCATCTTATTCGGATGCTATTCAGTTGCCTCAGTACCGTCTGCCGGGCTTTTCGGAGGTGAATCGGGGTGATGTAGTAGTATTTAATTATCCTCCCGAGCTGCAGCATCCGGTGGATCTGCGTACTAACTATATTAAGCGTTGTGTAGGCTTACCGGGAGATACACTGGTGATTAGGGATGCGCAGGTATATGTAAATGGGAAAGCCATTGAAAATCCTCCCCGCATGGAAGATGAGTACTTTGTAGCTACTAGTACAGCGGTTAATGAAGATAAAGTATTCAAAGAGAATGGTATCTCTGAGTATTACAGCTATTCAGAAACGTTTGGTGATTCTATTCCTGCCAATGACGAATCAGGTTATATAGTATATACAACCTCTGCCATTGCTGCCAAGCTCAAAGAGTATGATTTTGTGAAGGATGTACGGGTAGTAAAAGCTTCCAGCGACTATGTTGAGCCTGGCCTGTACCCACAGTCACCATTATTCAAGTGGAATCGTGATAACTATGGTCCAATAGTAATTCCCGCCGAAGGTATGACCATCCAGTTGACTCCGGAGAATGTAGCCCTCTATAAAGATGTTATCAAGAATTATGATGGGAACGAGAATGTAGCTATCGATGGCAATAACATCAGCATTGGTGGCCAGGCTATCACCTCTTATACCTTCAAGCAGGATTACTACTTCATGATGGGTGATAACCGTCACAACTCGGCTGACTCACGCTACTGGGGCTTTGTACCTAAGGATCATATTGTAGGAAAAGCGGTGTTTGTATGGATGTCTATTGATCCTAACCCAACCAGCATAGCCAACAAAATTCGCTGGAACCGCTTATTCCGGGTAATTGAATAAGAATTATCCTACATGTAGAGCATAAAAAAAGAGTCGCCATTTGGCGACTCTTTTTACTATCAGTCCATTGATAAAGCATAGGCTTATTATTCGTATTCGCTACGCCTATCAATAAAGCTGATTAGTATCTATCTTTATCTCTGTCAGTAGTACCGAACCGGTCACTATCTGTACTGCCATACCGATCACGGTCGCTTGTACCAGTAGTACCTGTATTACCCGAATAACCGGTTGATCCGGTTGTACTGGTATTTCCGGTAGTACTCCATGAGCCGCTATCCCATCCTGTATGAATATTCTCACCACGGTATGATCTCCAGGTGTCTGATATCTTCATACCTTCTTCACGGGAGCGAGGCTGTACACCTACTACAATACCACCTTCCTTGATGCTGTTTTCATAAACCTCTGCGCGTTCCTTAGGAATACCTGATCCTACCAGAGCACCAATGATACCTCCTGTCAGACCACCAGCACCAGCACCCGTAAGTCCAGCTACAATGGGGCCTGCTACTACCAGTCCAAGACCAGGAATGGCAACTGCAGTACCTATGGCAGCGATAGCACCAATGATAGCACCAGCTGTACCACCGATCGCAGAGCCAATGCCCGCTTTTTCCATTGCCTTATTACCAAGTTCTGAGCGGTCCTCTTTGTCGACACCCTTAAAGTGGGTATCGCGGGTATCGTTAGACATTAGAACTGAAATTTCATCGCGCGAATAGCCCATATCAATCAGTGACTGGTAAGCTCTCTCCGCATCGTCTTTGTCTCTGAATACACCGGTAATAGTACCTGTTTCATGATCAAAGTTTGAATCGTGAGAAGTTGATTTGTAATCGCGGTCTGAATCTCTGAAATTTTCCATAACAAAAAAGGTTTGTGGGATTGTTAGTTATATATGATACGTGTATGAAATGATAAATAATCATACCAATAAGTCACCAATGGTGGATATAGCTGGGCCAATATACGTAGCCTTAATAGCCAGCCTGTAAGGTGTTTTATCACTTTATAAACTTTGGGAAGCCTTAAATGCGAGGATTTTAGAGAAGGCGTTGGAATTATTAGTGATAAAAAAAATTTGTTAAAGTTTTCGAAGCCTGGTGTGTGGTAAGAAGGTCAGTTACATAATCTCAACTGCTGTGAAATTAAATGCACAGGTAGTATTCTGACAGGATCAAAAGTCATGTCAGGTACAGATGTTGCTATACCAATCATAGGAATGACTTCGGAAAATTTATCTAATTTGCTTTAGCAATTGAGTAAGGAAATATTTCTGTATGCACGATAAGGAAGAGGATTCTATATATACATTAGCACTTGTTTTTACACCCGGAGTTGGATCAGTCATGATCAGACAACTAATCAGCTATTGTGGTGGTGCAACGAATGTATTTAAGGCTGATTACAAGAAGTTGATAAAAATACCGGGCATTGGCGATAAAGCGGCCCGAATCATTCTTCAGAAGCAGGGGGTGGAACTGGCTCAGAAAGAATGGATACGTTGTCAGAAGGAGGGCGTTCGATTATACTTTTACACAGATTCGGATTATCCCCGCCGATTGAAGCCTCTCTACGATTCACCAATGGTACTATATAGCCAGGGCAAGATGGAACTGAATGCTCACCGTACAGTAGGTATAGTAGGTACCCGGCAGGTAACTGATTACGGCAAGACCATCACCGAGTCGATAATCCGGGATCTGGTACCTTATCATCCATTAGTGGTAAGCGGTCTGGCTTATGGAGTAGATATCACAGCGCATCGGGCTTGTCTGAAGCACCAGATTCCCACGGTAGGCGTGATGGCAAGTGGCGTGGATGTGATCTATCCGGCGGTACACAGGCGTACGGCCCAGGACATGCAGCAGAACGGCGGTATCCTAACCGAGAATCCCATCGGTACCAAGCCCGACTCTAAACGATTTCCGGCCCGTAATCGTATCATAGCCGGCCTGAGCGACGTTACTATAGTGGTAGAGTCGACCAGGAAGGGAGGAAGCCTGATCACCGTTGAGTATGCCCAGAACTACCACCGGGAGGTATATGCGGTACCCGGCCCTCTGACAAGTCCACAATCAGAGGGCTGTCATCAGTTGATCAAAGACAATAAGGCTGCGGTATTTACAACGGTGGACGAAATGGCCGAAGCGCTGGGGTGGAAACGTGGTAAACAGCCCGAACCCACTACTCAGACTAATACGCCTGAACCAAATCACATATTCGAAGGCTTTACTCAGGAAGAAGGGCAGGTGCTATCGCTCTTAAAACGACAGGGTGATATGCAGCTGGACGAACTAAGCTGGCAGAGTGGAATCCACCTAGGCAAACTGGCTACGCTATTATTAAATCTGGAATTTCAGGGTATGGTGCGTTCATTACCCGGCAAAAAATACGCACTTGTATAACTAATCTATGGCGAATGCATCTAAAAGTACACTGGAGTTGATCCAGATGGGGGAAGGCCTCACAATTGAATTTAAACGCAGTATTGATAGTCCTTTCCGAATTGCCCGTACGCTGGCCTCGTTTGCCAATACTTCGGGGGGGACATTACTTGTAGGAGTAGCAGACAACAGGGATGTAGTAGGAGTACTTTCGGAGTTGCGTGAAATGCAAAAGCTCGAAAAAGCCAGTACACAGCTGGTCGAGAAAGAACTGCTTATTCAGTACAAAGCCATCAGGCTGGGTACTAAGCTGGTATTGAGGATAGAGGTAGAGGAAAGTGAAGATAAGCCTCACTATGCTATCAATGAAAAGGGGGAACGGATCATATATATCCGGACCAAGGACAAAAGCGTACCGACCAACCGCCTCATGCTACCTGGTGAAGCAGACGCGGATACGGACAAGTTGCTCGCTTCCAAACAGGTCAAAACTATCATTCAGTACCTCAAGCAGAATGACCTGATTACGGATAAGATTCTTTCGCAGATGATTAATATCTCTGAAAAAAGAGCTTCCCGTATGCTGAACGACCTGGCCGAGAAGAGCATTCTGCTTCGCCTGAGCCACTATAAGCCCATTGCATATAGTCTTAAGCTGGCCAAATAACAGAAAAGGGAAGCTCTAATTGCCTCCCTTTTCTGTTAGTGAACGAATATGGACTACTCGATATCTACGAGTTCCAGTTCAAATACCAGATCTTTGCCGGCCAATGGGTGGTTGGCGTCTAATACTACTGTATCTTCGGTAACATTTCTTACGACAACCGGGATCACCTGACCGCTACCATCCTGGTGCATGTTCAGGGTAGTACCGATTTCCAGAGGAATTTCAGCAGGAATCTCTTTACGATCAAAATTGATTACCAGGTCTTCATTTATATCTCCGTAGGCTTCGTTGCTTGGAATATGAATGGTCTTTTTCTCGCCCACTTCCATGCCCGTTACGCCCTCGTCAAATCCTTTAATTACTTGTCCGCTTCCGAGTTGGAATGAAAGAGGATCACGTCCGGCCGAAGAATCGAACAGTTGTCCGTCAGGTAGTGTGCCAGTGTAGTGCACTTTAACGGTATCACCGGATTGTGCTGTTTTCATGTTGTTTTTCTTTTTTAGGATGTAAAAAACTATAAACAATAGGTAAAGCCTAAATTGTTCACTATTGTTCTAATAAATAATTAGTAGGAACGTGCAAACACAACCCTACGGCTGGAAGGCTTACCGGTCAGAATACAGGTACCTTTTTCTACGGGAGCATTCAATGGGATACAACGAATGGTAGCCTTAGTTTCTTCCTTGATCCGCTCTTCGGTTTCAGGCGTACCATCCCAGTGGGCCAGAACAAATCCTGCTTTTCCATCCAGTACTGCTTTGAATTCCTCATAGGTATCTACCTTGGTGGTGTTGTCCTCCCGGAACGCCAGCGCCTTGTTGTAGATTGACTGCTGAATATCATCCAACAGGTTACTGATATGAGTAGAGATGCCTTCCAATGATACCGTCTCCTTGGTTTTGGTATCCCGACGGGCTACTTCTACGGTACCGTTTTCCAGATCACGCATACCCATAGCCAGGCGAACAGGTACTCCACGAAGCTCATATTCGGCAAATTTCCAGCCGGGCTTGTTGGCGTCACTGTCGTCAAACTTCACACTGATGCCCATCTTCTTTAGCTCCTTCCGGATCTCATCGGCTTTCTCACGCAGCTGGCCCAGTTGCTCTTCATTCTTAAATATAGGTACGATCACCACCTGTATAGGAGCCAGCTTGGGAGGCAGTACCAGACCACTGTCATCAGAGTGAGCCATGATGAGTGCTCCCATCAAGCGGGTACTTACACCCCACGAGGTACCCCATACGTGTTCAAGCTTACCGTCACGGTCCTGAAACTTTACATCAAAGGCCTTGGCGAAGTTCTGACCCAGGAAGTGAGAAGTTCCGGCCTGCAGCGCTTTGCCGTCCTGCATGAGTGCTTCGATACAGTAGGTCTCGAGGGCTCCGGCGAAGCGTTCGTTAGGCGTTTTGACCCCACGAACCACAGGTACTGCCATCCACTCTTCGGCGAAGGTAGCGTATACTTCCAGCATCTGTTCGGTTTCGGCTATGGCTTCCTGAGCGGTAGCGTGTGCCGTATGACCTTCCTGCCACAGAAACTCGGCTGTACGCAGGAACAGACGGGTACGCATTTCCCATCGTACTACGTTGGCCCACTGGTTAATAAGTAGCGGGAGATCGCGGTACGATTGGATCCAGTTCTTATAGGTACTCCAGATAACGGTCTCCGAAGTAGGCCTTACGATTAATTCTTCTTCTAATTTTGCATCGGGGTCTACAACCACTCCCTTGCCATCTGGGTCATTCTTTAAACGGTAGTGGGTAACGACGGCGCACTCCTTGGCAAAACCCTCCACGTGGTCGGCTTCTTTGCTAAGATAAGATTTTGGGATAAAAAGAGGAAAGTAAGCGTTGGTATGGCCGGTTTCTTTGAACATATCGTCCAAAGCCCGCTGCATTTTTTCCCAGATTGAGTATCCGTAGGGTTTGATAACCATGCATCCGCGTACGGCTGAATTCTCGGCCAGATCGGCCCTTCTTACCAGTTCATTGTACCATTCGGAGTAGTTTTCGCTACGAGAAGGTAAGGCTTTACTCATGAGTAGTAGTAGTTAGTATACAATTGGTGACGTATTGCCGGGCAAATACGCTTAAAGGTTGCAAAGATAGTTTTTTATGCTATATTTGTACTTAACAAAGTTTCTCTATCGTTGAGTAAATAACAGGAACATATTTAGGATTTTTTGAGTTAATTAATAGAATATAACCCGATTGTGCCATGACTACCTTACGAAATGTGAAGTACTTGTCGGTGGTTGCTCTCATAGGGGTTTGGGGTTGTTCCTCTAACCAATATGCATCGCGCTCCGGGGTAGAGTATGATGATCTTTATGGCAACTCATCTGATGTTGAGGTAGCCGTAAAAAATCGACCTACCAACGAAGCCCGTAGTCGCTACGACAATCCCGATTTTCAATCTACTGAAGGCGTTGCTGCTAATGAAGGCACCGCCGATTACTACGACGAAAACTATCTGTCATCCCGCAAGGTGCAGCGTCCTGTTTCTGATGAAGTAGGATACAACGCTGGTTTCCGTGAAGGATACCTGGCTGGACGGACTGCCGTTTTTGATCCATTTTTCATGAATTCCTACGGAGGCTTCTGGCCTGGCGCCAGTGCTTCTTTCAGTATGGGCTTCCAGATGGGAGTCAACCGTTCCCTGCGTATGGGATTCAGCCCTTTTATCGGTATGGGAATGGGCAGTATGTATGCTATGAACCATATGGGCTACAGCCCATGGGGTATGTATAGTCCCTGGGGCATGGCTAGCATGCCGTATGGTGGTTATGGCTATGGTGCTCTCGGCTGGGGTAGTCCATTTGGATTCAGTATGTATGATCCTTTCTATGGCTACTCAGGCTTTAACAACTGGGGCAGTCCTTACGGAGGTATGTATGGATATGGTTATAATCCGTGGGCCTACAACCGTCCGGTGGTAGTTGTAAACAATAACAGCGACCGTAATGAGTATCGCCGTACCTACGGTCCTCGTGGAAGTGCCACTGGTCGCAGTACTGATACCTATAACCGTGACTTTGTAAACACCACCCGTAGCAGCCGTAATAATAATGCTACCGGTCGTCAGGGAGCCAATGGCGGATATGATAATTCAGCTACTAATAACTCCCGTGGTACTACCAGCAGCGATGCTTACTACGCTAGACCAAGAAGCAATAGCAGTGGAACCTACTACAGTGGTGAGAGCCGCACGGGCCGTACAGGTGCTGCCGGTACATCTACCTACTCAGGTAACACTACCCGTGGTTCTTCGTCTAACAGCGATTATTACTACTCACGTCCCCGCTCCAACAGCAGCGGAACGTACTCAGGAAGCAACGGTACCAGCCGTAGCTACGGAACCAACAGTCAACCGTCCAGCAGGACCTACGATAGTGGAACGCGTAGCAACTCTACCTACCAGGCTCCCTCTCGCCAGTCTTCTCCTTCGTGGGGAAACCAGAGCAGCCCGCGTAGCAGTGCTCCGGCCTCAGCGCCATCAAGCAGTGGCGGTGGCAGCAGCGCTCCCCGTTCGCGTGGTCCTAGATGATAAGAGTTGAATGAAATAGGTGAAACAAGATTCACCGAAGTGAGTTATATACAAAGACCCCGTAGAATGTGATATTTTGCGGGGTCTTTCGTTGTTATATAAATAGCTTATTCTACTACAATACTATACAGTCCATGAAAAAAACAGGAATATTGATAGGTGGCATGGCCGCGTTACTGCTGTCTCTGCCTACTCAGGCGCAATATGCCTACGATGCATTACGGTTCTCCGAAATGTTTCAGACGGGAACAGCCCGCTTTCAGGGCATAGGTGGTAACCAGGCTTCGCTGGGAGGAGACGCCAGTGCGATCACAGGAAATCCGGCAGGTCTGGGATTTTACAATCGCTCTGAGCTGAGTATAAGTCCGGCCTTTACTAACATCAATACCCGGAGCAGCTATACCGGCCAGGTTACGACCGATGGCAAGACGACTCCCAATCTGGCTAACGTTTCTCTCGTTATTGCAGGTAATCCGCAGAGTTACAACCGCAAGTGGAAACGTACCTCTATTGGTATATCATTCTCCCGGCAGCAGTCATTTCAGAACCTCTTTACCTACCGGGGAACCAACAACCGCTCTTCATTTGGAGATTACGTCGTTGAGCAGGCCAACGCCCGTAATATTTCGGCTGAGCGCCTGGATATGGATGATTACAATCCCAACTCCAACGAAGCCTACTCACTGGAAGGTGCCTACTACCAGCTTTACCTCATTAATCCTTCTACCGCGGTGGGACCTCCGTACTTCCGTTATGATCGCAACAGCCCAACCGATCAGATAGGTACTTTTGAGTCAAAAGGAGCTCATTCACAGTGGACCTTTGCCTACGCAGGCAACTACGCGGACAAGCTGTACATAGGCCTTTCATTAGGTTTTAACCGCATTAACTACAACTACACGCATACATTGGATGAGCGTTATACGGGGGGGCAGGTATTCAGAGGGCTTACGCATACCGAGGACCTGAATGTGACCGGCAACGGTCTGAACGGAACTCTGGGGCTTATCTATAAGGCGACCCCTACTTTGCAGCTAGGCGGATCTATTACATCACCTACCTTTATGTCTTTGCGTGAGACATTTAATGAGGTAGCATCAGTGGACGTGATAGGCATACCTGCAGATAACCAGACTACCTTTTTGCCGGATATCACCCAGATACCTCTGGCTCCCAATGATTTTGAATATAGCATAACCAGTCCGCTTCGGGCATCGGGTGGAGCTACCTACTTCTTTGGTACCAGTGGATTTCTTTCGGGTACTGTTGAGTACGTTGGCTACCGGGGCATGCGGGTGAACTCCCGTAACCTGAGTGGAATTGACAACACCAACTTCCGGAATGAAAATAACGGTGAGATCAGGAATACCTTCAATAATACGGTCAATGTACGACTTGGAGGTGAGGCCCGTATCAATCAATTCCGTGCGCGGGCGGGTATAGCCTACTTGGGCGATCCTTATCGTTTTATGCTGGATGGCCTGGATCGTAGCAAGCTGCTGTTCTCTGGTGGAGTAGGTTTCCGCAGCGAGCGTTTCTTTGTAGATGTTACAGGTTCCTACTATACCTTCAAATCTACCTTTACGCCTTACGTGCTGAACAATCCGAATGACTACGCATCGGTAGATATCAATAACCGGAATGTAAACGTAGTACTGACTCTAGGTACTTTCTTCTGATGCGCTAGCAATAGAAGTCTTGGTACATACACAACTAATAAGGGCTGCCGGATTACCGGCAGCCCTTATTAGTTGTGATTTTAAATAGAAGCTACTGTTACAGAAACGGTCGGATAAGGTACAGAAGCGTGTCAATATCCGTTTCTCCCGAAATGGTCAGGTCGGCCCGGGAGTAGTAGGGGAGTCGTGCCTCGTACTTCAGAGTCAATTCTTTTTCTAAAGATGACACTCCTGACAGCAGTGGCCGGTCGTCCTGGCCGTGGTTCTCGATCCGCTGAGCCAGGATGGCGGGCGGTACATCCAGAAACACACTTACACCATTTGCTTTGATGAAGTCCATGTTGTCGAAAAAGCAGGGTACTCCGCCCCCGGTCGCTATAACCAGTCCCCGATTGGGTAAGGTAGCTTTGAGGATGCGACTTTCGACCTCCCTGAAGTACCCTTCTCCTTTTTGGGCAAAGATTTCTGGAATGGTCATCTGCTGATCTTTTACAATCAGCTTGTCCATATCTACAAACCGGTACCATAGCTCCTTGGCCAGCCTTTTGCCAAGAGTGGATTTGCCCGATGAAGGCATTCCTGTCAGAAATATATTCTTCATCGGCTCTACTAACTGTTTACTTTCGCTACTACTTCCTCGGCTGTTGGAGTATCATTGTAGTGCCACTTGCCTTTAACGGTACCCTCATTGAGTAGCCATATGCCCGGGTTCGAGCGGGAGATGGTTTTCAGAACGGTAGCATCCGCGTAGTAGTAGGGTACATTGAGCTGCTGAGCCTTGATGAACTTCTCCATTTCAGTACCACTGGCTGATGTCAGGATGATTGGCTCAATACCCTGAGCCTTTACCTCCTTCATCAGTTTGCGGATATCTGGGAAAGCTGCCAGATTCAAGTCTTTCAGATTCTTGATGATGATAAAGAGCTTTTTGCCTTCAAAGGTAGCCTGAGTAAAGTCGCCTTCGTCGTTCCAGGTCCGGTAGTCAGTAATTTTAGGCTTAGCGTTCTCATTCAAGATTACCATCTCCTTAAACTTGTAGGTAGTATCCGAAGGAAACTGCTCGTACTCGTATTCATTGCCATCTTTTTCGAACACGTACTTGTACCGCAGGGGCTCCGAAGGCTGCATCTGCGTTGGGATATTAGCTCCCTCTTTGTAAGGAAGTAGGTCCAGGATGGGCAGGTGACGAATGGCGTAGAAGGCGACTCCCAGGGAGAATACCGTAGCAGTCACGACAATGAAACCCGTAGGAAGTGCCTTAAACAGGTGACGCTGCCAGAGGATAATAAGGATAAGTACCAGCAGGAATATGTCTTTACCAAACGAAGTCCATGGCTTAAGCTTGATCGCATCCCCAAAGCAGCCGCAGTCGGTCACCTTGTTGAAGTAGGCCGAATAAAACGTCAGGAAGGTAAAGAACACAATTATGATCAGCAGCAGCCATGATACAGTTTTGGGCTTGTAGCTGACCAGCAGCGCTACTCCAAGGATAACTTCAGCGGCACAAAGGAAAACTGAGAAGTAAAGCGCAAACGGGACCAGCGCCATGAAAAAGTCGTGCAGGGCAGGTACATCGGTGGCAAACACCTCGAAGTACTCTTCCAGCTTGATCTGGGTACCAACGGGATCATTTAGTTTGATCAATCCCGAGAATATGAATATGACTCCTACTACTACGCGGGCTAATTGAGCAACAATCTTCATGATAGAATCAAAGAGGGTTTATATAGCAAAGTACAATCCGGCTGATTTATTGCCGGATATGTTCAGAAATCTGGTGCTGTTAGTTAGTTAGCAGTGCGTTGGACTTAATCAGGCAGAACACTGAGTAGTTGATGATATCCTGATAACCAGCCTTCACTCCCTCCGATACCAGCGTGTGTCCCTGGTTATCTTCAATCTGCTTAATGCGCAGCAGTTTCATCAGGATAATATCCGTCATGGAGCTTACGCGCATATCCCGCCAGGCCTCGCCGTAGTCGTGGTTCTTGTTAAATAGCAGTTGCTTCACTTCCTCCACCTGCTCATTGTACAGACGGCTGAGCTCATCGGAGTCGAGTTCGCCGGGCTTTTGGTCCAGGGCGATCTGGATTAGAGCCATTACGCAGTAGTTGATGATACCGATAAACTCTCCCGAGATACCATCCTCTACTTTCTGGACGCCTTTCTCCTGGATCGTACGGATACGCTGGGCTTTGATAAATATCTGATCGGTGATAGATGGCAGACGCAAAATCCGCCACGAGGTACCGTAGTCTTTGTTTTTCTTTTCAAAAAGGTCTTGGCAATGTCGGATGATCTCCTGATATTCCGCTTCGGTAGATTTCACAGCAATTAAAAGTATGGGTAGCGATTTAACTGATAATACATCGCAAGATATAAAAAAAACACTCAATGTAGGGGGACGTATAGTGGAGCTTTCAACTCCGCTGGTCATGGCTATTCTGAATATCACACCTGATTCATTCTTTACCGGCGGCCGTGTCAGCACCGATCCAGACGAGGTGGTACAAAGGGCAGGGGAGATGCACGAGCATGGTGCCGCCATTCTGGATGTAGGCGGGTACTCCACCCGGCCTGGAGCTCAGGAGGTAAGCCAGGCCGAAGAGCTGGATCGGGTACTACCCGTGGTCGAAACCATCCATAAACATCTGCCGGATGCACTCATTTCGATAGATACCTTCAGGTCGGGAGTAGCTATGGAAGCTGTACGGGCCGGTGCTGCTATTATCAATGACGTATCGGGTGGTACCCTGGATGCGGCCATGTTTGATACCGTAGCAGCCCTGAAGGTACCTTACATCCTGATGCACATGCGCGGTACTCCCCAGACCATGACCAAACTCACCCACTACGAGCGGCTGGTACCTGATATCCTGAAAGAGTTACAGCAAAAACTGGTTGAACTACGGCAGAAGGGAGTAGCTGATGTCATCATTGATCCTGGATTCGGATTCGCCAAAACCGTAGCCCAGAACTTCAGGCTTATGAATAATTTGAGGGAGTTTCACCAGCTGGGCTGCCCCCTGCTGATAGGTATTTCCCGTAAGTCCATGGTTTGGCGTACATTAGGTGTTACAGCTGAGGAAGCACTTAACGGAACTACGGTACTAAATACGCTGGCTCTGCAGCAAGGCGCAAACATACTGCGGGTTCACGATGTTCGTGAAGCAGTCGAAGCCGTCAAACTTTGGCAATTAACAGTCGTCAGGGACTAAAAAATAATATAATTTAGGCCCACATTTAATTCACACATCATTATGCAAGTTGGCTTTCTGTCAGTTCAATGGACTGATCTGCTGGATATACTACTCGTTGCTTTCTTACTTTATCAGATTTATTACCTCGTCAAGGGGAGTATTGCCAGCCGGGTATTCCTGGGGTATATGCTGGTGTACATCTTTTACCTTATCGTCAAAGGCCTTGGACTTGAACTACTAACGTCCATTCTGCAGTACTTTATGGGGGTAGGAGCCATTGCCCTGATCGTAATATTCCAGCAGGAGATCCGACGTTTTCTGCTGATCATAGGTAAGTCTACCGTTTTCTCAAACAACCGCCTTCTATCCAAAATATTTGGAGCCGCCGAGGTCGGTGTACATACCCAGGCCCTCAAAGAAGTGGTAGAGGCCAGCCGTACGATATCGTCGGACTTTAATGGCGCTTTGATCGTCATTAAGAAAAAAGACGACCTTGAAAAGTTCATCCTTACCGGTGAGCAGCTGGATGCCCGCGTATCCAAGCCTCTGTTAATTTCTCTTTTTAATCAGTATAGCGTACTTCACGACGGAGCCGTGATCATACAGGAGGGACGCTTAAAAGCTGCTCGCTGTGTACTGCCCGTAGCAGATGGTGATGATGTACCGTCCACACTGGGATTCAGACACAGGGCGGCGATCGGGATGAGTGAAACAACCGATGCGGCCGTTGTCGTCATATCAGAACAGACAGGACGTATCTCACTATCGGTAGAAGGTGAATTGTACAACAACATTCCTCCGTCGGAGTTGGAAATCCGATTGAAAGAATATCTGCTGTCAGATACGCTACGTCCGCCGCAAAAGGATTAGCCGTAGTAACCGGTTCAGTAATAATGACGTGAGCTTGTACGGAGGTGGGGGAGCCGGAGCCGGGCAAAACGTTGGAAATAGAATATAATTGCTGCCAAAATTTTGCATTTAAGGTAGATATGCCTATTTTTGCAGACCTTTTCAAGTATAGAAAAACATCATTTTAAAAATGGCAAATCATAAGTCTGCATTAAAGCGTATTCGTGCCAACGAAACCAAGCGTCTGCGTAACCGTTACCAGCACAAAACTACTCGTTCTTATATCAAGAAATTAAGAGGTACTCAAGAACAGGAGGCTGCTTCACAACTATATAAGACAGTATCTTCTATGCTGGACCGTCTGGCTAAGAAAAACGTTATTCACAAGAATAAGGCCGCTAACCAGAAGTCAAAGTTGGCTAGATTCGTAAATTCACTAGCTGCTTAATAGCACTACCTGATAAAAAAATTGAGACCCCGATGGCTTATAGCTGTCGGGGTTTACTGTTTTTGTTCAATCCCAAATCCTGCGAAAGTATACCTGTAAAGGAGGTATGCCATCCAATTTATGCTTTGCTTCGGCTGAACAAGCCGGTTAAATATCCGTTTACTAATAATAATGACTACAATTTTACCAGGCGATCTGGCTTACAGGACCTGCGTATCCGGATAGATTAGTTATTTGATTTCCAGTTAAATTATGTCCACTGAATATTTGGATGAATTAAGTTAAAGTGGTTACAAATTATAGAAAGTGGGACATTAAATAGGAGTATTTATTGGCTTTTAGCAGTTTTTTTTATTAAATTGCAGTAATGACAGCCTTGTAGTCGCGGTTTTTTCGGCTACAAGGTTTATTTTGAGTGGCTATTATAGCAGTAATACCTTACACAATTTAAACTAAACCATTCCTGATTGTATGAAAAAAATTGCAATGCTAGCAGGTCTTGTGGCGATGGGAGCCGTCCCTGCTGCTGCTCAGACTTCGCCTATTACTTTTAATGCCCGAGGCATGGTGGCCGTATCCGATGCAGATATGGCAGCGTCGGCTTTTATTGATGGTAAACTTCTTCGGGAAAATGCGGTAAAAGATAAGCTTACTTCAATTAAGTTTCCTTTACAAAGAGGAGGTAAGACTTTTGAAAGCATCATTGTTTCTAATTCAGCACTGACCTATAGCAAAAGTATCGCCGTACCCAAAACGGGTGGTCTGGCCTATGTACTGGATGCACGGGTGAGCCCTGCTGATGATGTAGCTGAATACAAAGACGCTATGAAAGAGTTTCCGGAAGGACAAAAACTTACGGTAGTAGATATCGTCAATCCGGCTGCTCCTAAGACGAAGTTTGCTTTTGCAGTAGGTAAAAACCCTACCGCTATAGATATCAACAAAAATGAGCTGATGGTAGCCACCAGTGAGGCCGGTAAAGAGCTGGTATTCCTGGAAGTAAACGATGACGGAAAGCCAACTCGTCTGGCTCACCTGCCTGCTCAGCTTGACAGTACCCGCATCATTGACCTGTCGTTCCACCCCAACGGAAACTACCTGGCAGTGACCCTGGATCAGACTAAAGAAGTAGGTCTGTACCGGATCGTACGCGACGCAGGCAAACTGAAAAATATTGAAATGGTTGGTAAACCTTTCAAAGCTGGTGATAATCCTGCGACCGGTAAGTTTTCTGCCGATGGAAAGTACTACTTTGTGTTGGATACTAAAGGCGCCGTTGGAAAAGCTACTGGTGAAGGTGAACTGATGGTTATTCAGTTCTCACTGGATGGTTCAGCCGAGCATAAGGTAGTGAGCAAAACACCAGTAGGTCTTAACCCTGGCGCATTTGCCGTTAATCCTGAAGGTACCATGATCGTAACGGCTAATGTGGGTAAGAGCGCACAACCCTGGACAGAAGCCAATGCAGGTGGTGGTAGCTCATTGACTCTGCTAAAAGTAGGTGCTGACGGAGCTATGACTAAAGTAGCAGACTATCCGGTAGAAGGTATTATGCCACAGAGCATTGCTTTTGACAAAGATGGATCAAATCTGGCGGTAGCTATTTACGAATACCTTGACTTTGGTAACCGTACCGGTGGTATCGAGTTCTGGAGCGTAAACAAGGGTGATTCGCCAACACTCACCAAACAGCCAGGAAAAATTAGCGTTGAGCGTGGATGCCACACAATCCGTGTTATTCCCTGATCTAGCTAACATACCTTAAAAGCAAACGGGCCGATGGACTATCCATCGGCCCGTTTGCTTTTAAGGTAGCTACAACTCCATATGTGGTAGTCCTATATAGGTACATAATCTCTCAGTTTTGGAGTATGAAGTTTGCGCCTGATACTGAACCTTCTTTCGCTGAAAATTGCTATTTATAGGGGTAACCAAAGACCTAATTGTATCATCTTCTTAAAGAAAGGTTTAGGATAGGCAAAGTCTTATTTTTTACTCTACTTTTTAGTAAATTTGCACTTTCATACATTAAAAAATACAACTATACATGATCACGGTTCAGAACGTATCGCTGCGATACGGCAAACGGGTGCTTTTTGATGAAGTAAATATAAAGTTCGTCCCCGGTAACTGCTATGGTGTTATCGGAGCCAATGGGGCAGGTAAGTCAACCTTTTTGAAAATATTATCAGGCGAGATCGAAGCTCAAACGGGTACAATAAGTATGAATCCCGGCGAGCGTCTAGCCGTATTGAAGCAGGACCAGTTCGGGTACGATGAGTATACCGTTATGGATACTGTAATACTAGGTCATGAGAAGCTGTACCGCATCATGAAGGAGCGCGAGGCTATCTATGCTAAAGAGGACTTCACTGATGCAGATGGTGAGCGTGCTGCGGAGCTGGAAGCTGAATTTGCGGATGTAAACGGCTGGGATGCCGAGAGCGAAGCGGCTCAGCTGCTAAGCGGTCTGGGGCTCACCGAAGATCTTCACTACACGATTATGGGTGACCTCAATGCCAATGATAAAGTAAAGGTACTATTGGCACAGGCACTGTTCGGTAATCCGGATGTACTACTCCTGGATGAACCTACCAACAACCTGGACATCGAGACAGTAATTTGGTTAGAAAACTTTCTGGCTGATTTTAGAAATACCGTAATCGTGGTTTCACACGACCGTCACTTCCTCGATCAGGTTTGTACGCACATCGTCGATATAGATTTCAGTAAGGTACAGATGTACACTGGTAACTACACCTTCTGGTATGAGTCGAGCCAGCTGGCTCTGAAACAGCGCCAGGATGCCAATAAGAAGGCCGAGGATAAGCGTAAAGAACTGGAAGAGTTTATCCGTCGATTCAGCGCTAACGCCTCTAAGTCCAAGCAGGCTACTTCGCGTCAGAAGCTGTTGGAAAAAATCTCGGTGGATGATATCAAGCCTTCTTCGCGTAAGTACCCTTACGTGGCGTTTAAACCTGAGCGTGAAGTAGGGGATCAGATACTCCGTGTAGAAGGTCTATCAAAGACGGCCGAAGACGGAACGGTTCTGTTCAGAAATCTGAGCTTTACCGTTAACAAGGGTGATAAGATTGCTTTCACCGGCCGTAACATGGTGGCGATAAGTACCTTTTTTGATATCCTTATGGGTGAGCAGAAAGCTGACTCTGGTTCATTTCACTGGGGTGTGACAGTAACCAATGCTTATTTCCCTAAGGATCCGACGGAGTTTTTCCAGACTGATCTCAATCTGGTAGACTGGCTGCGTCAGTACTCTACCGAAAAGGACGAGAGCTTTATCCGTGGCTTCCTGGGACGTATGTTGTTTTCGGGTGAAGAATCGCTGAAGAAGTCAACGGTACTTTCGGGAGGTGAAAAGGTACGCTGTATGCTGTCACGCATGATGCTATCGGGCGCCAACGTGCTGGTAATGGATGATCCAACCAACCACCTCGACCTGGAGTCAATCACAGCGCTTAACAATGGTCTGATTGATTTCTCAGGCAATGTACTATTCTATTCGCATGACCACCATTTTATTCAGACAGTAGCCAACCGCATTATTGAGATCGGACCTAAAGGTATGCTGGATAAGCTAATGACCTACGATGAGTACCTGCAGGACGATTACATCAAAGAGCAACGTCAGTCGTTGCATAAGGGTGTACCTGCCTGATACTAGCAGAGTATATATCCAAAGCAAACGGGGACCTACTAAGGTCCCCGTTTTTATTTTAGAAGTAGTATAGTGCCGGTTTTCTGGTAGTCTTTACCCCTGGCATCCTTATACCGGATCAGGTACGTGTAGTGTCCGGGGGGGAGAGGCGTTCCTTTACTACTTCCGTCCCAGACCATAGCCGGATTGGTGGTATGATATAGTACACTTCCCCACTGGTTGAATATCGATAGTCTAAAATCAGCGGGTAGTTCACCTTTAATCTCGAAGTAGTCATTGATCCCATCATTATTCGGGCTAAAAGCCTCGGGAATATATAAGGGAGAGGAAGTACTACAGAAGGTAAGGGGAGTTTTGCGGCAATGGATAGGAGATGTACTTACAGTGGAAGCCGTAGTGATGCGTAACTGATAACAGTGCTCTGTGTTACAGCTTAGTTCAGCATCATTCAGCTGATTAGATGTTCCCAGGGCAGAAATATCTTTCCAGCTCTTCCCATCTTTCCAAAGCTCTATCTTCATTGTAGGTCCGGCTTGCTCTGTATGCCAGGCAAGTCCATTTCCTTCCGGCTGATCAGTAAGTGTCAAGGTGGCTGTACATGCCACTTCTGATTGATACAAGCCCGCCAGGCACGCATCCGAGGTTTCCAGACGAAAGCACGCGGACTGAGACGAATATTGAGGCACAGTTACCCGACCTGTTGCCTCCTGAGTCCGCAGTCCAGTGGGCTCAAATGTACCATCCTGGGCCTGTTTCATAACCAGGAGTTCCAGGGCCAGTGGATTCTCCGTAACAAGCTCTACCTGATTAGAAGGGGTAGATGTTAGTTCGCGGATTTGGGGCTTGGCGGAAGGTGGTTCGGGTTTGTATTCTATAAAAGCAGTACTTCCTTTACAGGTACCTAGCCTTTGTACTCCCCACACGGCTATGGTATGAGGTGTTGTGTTATCTAAGTAGCCATGATTGGTAGCTCTGAGATGTACTGGTACTTCTGAAATAGTACCATCTCCCCAGTCCACCCAGTAGGTATGGTAGCTGGAGGGTTGTTTGGCATCAAAAGTCACCTTTATGGTACCATCCTGACAGGTGATCAACTTTACCTTCGGGGGGAGCGTATCATTAACTACTACTCTGGAGCAGCCGATCAATTTGACACCCTCTTTTTCCGATAGTTGTACAAGGGTATAAGTACCCGGTTTGGTATAGGTATGAATAGAATCAGTTTTCAGGCTATCAGGGTGCAAAGGGCCACCGAGGTAGTTAAAGATTGTCCGGATGTTGGTTGCTCCATCCAGGGTAGGCCGGGCTTTGATGGTACGAGGCAGGCATTCTTCAATATCTATAACAGCCGTAGTACCCGTACCATAGCTATACAGGTCGGGAATCGAAGTAGGGCACTGGGCCACACAAAAAGACATTCCTAAACAAAGTGCAGACCATGTATAACCAGCTATTGCGAGTAATCGTAATAGAATCCACTTTATATCTATTTGTAACCTTGCCGTCACTGCTACCTACACCAGGAAAAGTTTTTGTGCAAATAAACAATGAAAGTATACAAAAAAAGCGGAGAATGTAAATTCTCCGCTTTGAATAGGATATAAGGTAAGAGTAATTATCACTAATAGCTAACACCGTACTGCTTCAGAACATCAGCCGGTACACCTTCCCATTGATTAGGAGTGTTGCCCATGTAGCCAATGTCCTTGATGCCTATCTGGCTGGTATAGAAGCCAGTGGCCGTAAAGTTGCGCATGATATTAAAAAAGGCAACTCCCTGGCTCATCTCCGGCTTTGCTTTTTCGGGATAGGCGATGTCATCTACCAGTTCAATCTGCTGGGCCTTGGTAACAGCCGTAAAGGGCTTATTGAAGCGCTTGCGCGACTCGACATCCAGCCACCGAAGACCACCACGGAAAGGTGTCTGCCATTGCGGCTGGTCTTTCATCATGAACTCGATAAAAGCAGGTACGCCGGCCTGGGTAGCACTACCTGACTTACTATCTGCCGGGATGATGATATCTGCCAGTACAGTAATGGTAGCCAGTTCCTGAGGGGTAAAAAACTTCTCCTTCATGAGTTTGGCGTCACGAATAGCTTCTTCCTTTAAACGGCCACCAGGTATTTTTATGGGATCATCAGCGAGTGCGGTTTCCAGCGCTCTTTGCTCGGCCAGTGTCTCCTGAGGGTTAAGTCCTACCACTCCCAGTGAGCTAATGGTAAGGGCTTTTAATGAATCTCTGCGTTTCATTTTTTATATGATTTAGAATAGCTCAACCAAAGTGATATTACAAGTTCTTCTGTTTTACCTGATCTATGATGTAGTCAGAAGCACGCATCGATAGAGCCAGGATTGTCCAGGTTGGGTTTTTGTCGGCCTGTGATACGAACGATCCACCGTCCACTACGAACACGTTCTTGGCGTCGTGAGCCTGCGAGAACTTGTTGAGAGCTGAAGACTTGGGATCGTTACCCATACGCGAAGTACCTACTTCGTGAATGATTCGTCCCGGAGCGGCCAGACCATAGTTGCTTTCAGGACCCGGTTTGTTGCCTGATAGTATGCCACCCATTGCAGTAAGGATTTCTTCAAACGTATCCTGCATGTGCTTAGCCTGCTTTATTTCGTAGTCAGACCACTTATAGTTGAAGCGCAGGACCGGGATACCATACTTGTCTACTACATTAGGATCAATCTCACAGTAGTTGTCGGGAGAGGCAACGGCTTCACCACGACCTGACATACCTACGTAGGCACCATAGAAACGACGATAGTCTTCTTTCAGTGAAGCACCATATCCTCCGGCTTCCTTCTTACGGCCATCCGAGGTTGGGTACTTACCATTCATGCCTTCAATGCCCCAGCCAAATCCGTAGCTAGGCATACCCATACCACCCCAGTACTCGATGTGGTAACCACGTGGGAAGTCCAGTTTTTTGTTGTCAAGCCACCAGGGCGAGTATACGTGGGCTCCACCTACACCATCTTCGTTGTACCGTTTGCGATCCATGAGGCTAGGCATAAAGGCACTGCGGGAGGCACCGGTTGAGTCGTGCAGGTACTTTCCAACTACTCCACTTGAGTTAGCCAGACCATTCTGGTGATACGCCGACTTCGAGTTGAGGAGCAGACGCGCCGACTCACCGGCACTAGCCGCCAGAATAACGATTTTGGCTTTAACAGTATGTTCTGTTAGTTTTTCTTTATCAACGTACGATACACCCGTAGCCTGTCCGGTAGACGGATCGGTAAGTACTTCTCTCGCCATGGCATTGGTAAAGAGAGTAACATTTCCTGTCTTAAGAGCAGGTATTACCAGTACCGACGAAGCTGAAAAGTCAGCGTAGGCCTGGCAACCGCGGCTACACTGGCTACAGTAGAAGCACTGTCCACGCTCGTTGTTAATGGCTTTGGTCAGAATAGAAAGACGCGAAGGAATAACCGGTACATTTACCTTCTGAGCGGCGTTCTTAATGAATAGCTCGTGCAGACGAGGCTTTGGAGGGGGCAGGAACAAGCCATCCGGCTCATTGTGTATATTCTCTACCGAACCGAATACCCCAACCAGCTTATCTACCCGGTCGTAATATGGTTTTACATCGTCATAAGTAATAGGCCAGTCTTCTCCTAAGCCATCGATACTTTTACGACGGAAGTCATCCGGGCCAAACCGGAGGGAAATACGTCCCCAGTGGTTGGTGCGGCCACCAAGCATACGTGAGCGGAACCAGTCAAACTGGGTACCATTCTTACGAGTATATGGTTCTCCTTCAATTTCCCAGCCACCCCAGGCAGCGTCGAAATCGCCAAAAGGACGGGTCGTGCTGGCGCCACGGCGAGGTGATTCCCATGGCCATTTTAGCTGTGTGATGTACTTAGGATCGGCGGGGTCAAAGTATCCGCCAGCCTCTAGTAAGGCAACTTTTGCACCTGCTTTTGAGAGCTGATAAGCGGCCATACCACCTCCGGCACCGGAGCCAATGATGCACACATCAAAAACAGCTGGCTGTTCTTTTATCTGAAAACTCATAAATGATGGTTTATGTAAATAGGGTTTGACTTTGAGCAATAAATATAAGTTACCTGAGAGGTATATCTACTATTGTAGTAGTCGTATTTTAAAAAATATTAATAATTGAGGTGCAGCTTATGCAGAATGCTGTTACAGCTTACCAGGACCTACTTTATCATTAGTAATGATATAACGCTGTACAGGCTGGATGTACATACAATGAAGGCATTTATTACTTATAAAATATGTGCCTGAAATACATTGAGGAGTTATATCCATAGCATGGGTAAAGAAATACGCTTTTTAAATTACAAAAAAATGTTATTACAGTACAAAAAATAGTGAGGAATAGGTTTTGTAGACACCATTGCGGGATTATGAAACTCCCTTGTACTTATTCTTAAACAAAACCTTTATTAACAATGGCAACTAACCAGAACAGCGGAAACCGTGGAGATAAAAGCGGTCAGCAGAACCAGTCAGGACAAAAGTCAGGCCAACAAAATCAGGGCGGACGTCAGGGTTCACAAGCCGATCAAAGTCAACGCGGTGGTAGCCAGCAGGGATCAAAAGATCGCGGCATGGACGAGGAAAAAAGAAATCGTGACATGATGGAAGATGATGATAAGCAGCAAAGAAGTGGCTCCCAGGGAAAAGATAAAGGAACAACTACTTCAGATCGAAACTCATATTAGCTTAACGCTTTTATATAGTTGATTAACCCAAAAGCGCTCAATGAACAGTTATCTGTGCATTGAGCGCTTTTGGTAGTATATATCTACCACTAACGAGCTGAATATCGAACATACATAACTTTACATCTTCTACTAGCCGACATCTGATAGCAGTAAATGGTGTATATACTATGAGTAGCGCTTTTTCGTACCTTTGTGGTCCAAAAAGTACTGACTACCTTGGCTATCACTGGAATAGATACTGAATTAGCAAAATCCTACCTGGAGAGGGGACAACTAGTCGCCATCCCAACCGAAACCGTGTACGGACTTGCCGGCAATGCGCTGGACCAGCAGGCGGTACTATCGATATTTGAGGTAAAGAACCGTCCCTCTTTTGATCCGCTTATAGTTCATATTGATTCCTTTGAGAAGCTGGAAGGTGTCGTAGCAGATATGCAGGAGCAGGCCCGGCTACTGGCCGAAGCATTCTGGCCCGGTCCTCTGACGCTACTGCTACCTAAGAATCCGGATATACCTGACCTGGTTACCTCTGGACTAGATACGGTAGCTGTTCGCGTTCCTAATCATCCACTTACCTTAGCGCTACTTGGGAGTCTGGATTTCCCATTGGCGGCTCCCAGTGCCAATCCATTCGGCTATATAAGTCCTACCCAGGCAAAGCACGTCGAAACACAGCTCGGTGATAAAATCCCTTACATCCTGGATGGAGGCGAAGCCGGAGTCGGTATTGAGTCAACAATTATAGGTTTTCCCGAAGGTATGCCGTTGGTATATCGATTAGGCGGGTTAGCTATCGAGGAAATAGAGAAAGTAATAGGCCCGGTGCAGTACCTGCCACACTCTACCTCTAATCCGCAGGCACCGGGTATGCTCAAAAGCCACTACGCACCCCGTAAGCCCTTTCAGTTGCAGGAGAAAGTAGATCAGGCGACATTAAGCTCTGACGCGCCTACGGGCTATTTGCTTTTTGACAAGTACCTGGATGAAGTACCCATTGAATACCAGCGGGTGTTATCACCGGAAGGCAACCTGTTGCAGGCAGCCCATAACTTGTTTTCGTACCTGCGCGAACTGGATGCCATGGACGTGCAGGAGATCAGGGCGGAGATGGTACCTGATACCGGACTTGGCAGAGCCATCAATGACCGCCTTCGCAGAGCCGCTGCTCACTAGGAGGTACTACAATTAATTCACTGCTTCCTACTTGAAGAAGTGGGGGTGGAAGTTCATCAGGAATACTTCGTCAATAGAGCGGGTGATGGCTGTGTACAACCAGCGGATAAACTCATTGTTGACCTGCTCTTCGGGTAAGTACCCCTGGTCTATAAATACCGCGCTCCACTGTCCACCTTGTGACTTATGGCAGGTAAGGGCATAAGCAAACTTCACCTGTAGGGCATTCAGGTAGGGGTCCTTCTTAAGGGCTTCAGTACGATCCTTTTTTGATTTGATATAAAAGTACTCCTCCATTACACTCTCGTACAACTGACGGTTTTCGTCATTAGTAAGCGAAGGAGTCGCTGAATGGAGAGTATTCAGGATAATCTTGGCGTCAAAAGAGGGCTGATCTTCATAATCGGTAAGGCGAAGCGTCGCATCCGCAAACCGGAATCCGTGTATCTCTTCAATCTTTTTTATCTTTAGCAGCTCCACAAAATCACCATTGGCAATGAATCCCGCCGGAGAGTCCTCGTCCAGCACTGAGTAGTTGTTCCTGACGATCATCAGCCGGTCACCCGCATCCAACTCTTCTTCGCTGAAATTGATCGTACGCCGGATGTACTGATTGTACTGCACTGCTGCTTTATTGGAACGGGTAATAATAATGGTATTTTCTGTGCCATACTTATTATAGGCGTAGCGCAGTCCCTCTTCCAGCCTATCACCCGTCATCTTGTAGATATCCCGGTAGGTCCTGGTTGTAATATTGATATCCGGTTTCTGTAGGCGTAGCTGGTCACGTAAGCCCGTGGCATTGTGCAGAATCCCCGACTGCTCATCCTGACGCATGACCTCGGTCAGCTCCTCCTGCATCACTGACATGTAGAAGTTTTTTTCGAGGTACTCCCTGTCCAGAGCAGGGCTAAGGTCTTTTCCGACAGGTGGGAGCTGGGCCATATCACCCACAAACATCATCTTATTGCCGGGATTCTCGTAGACGTACTCGATCAGGTCGGCCAGCAGGCTACGGCTTCCAAAGTCAGCGTCGTCGCTGATCATGGAAGCTTCATCTATAATGAACAGGGTGTACTCATGGTAATTCTTCTGCCGCTCAAAGACGAAGTTACCCGAGTAGGAGTCGGAAGTCTGCTTGTAGATCTTCTTATGGATAGTGAGGGCCGGCTTCTTCGAGTAGTTCGACATTACCTTTGCCGCCCGCCCGGTTGGGGCCAGCAATACTGCCTTATAGCCAAACTTCTTGACTGCCTTGATCAGGGTACTTATTATGGTGGTTTTACCGGTACCGGCGTATCCTTTCAGGATGAAGCAATCACGGTATCTTTCCAGGCCATCTTCTTCCAGAAGAAAGCCATCCATCTTCTCAAACAGCCTTACCTGACTATCAGTGGGCTTAAACGGAAATTTTTTTACAAGATATTGTGAGGGTGTTACTTCTTCGGCTTTCATAACTACGAATCTACTCTAATAGAGTATAAAAAAAAAGATGTAAAAATAGTTCTGCCTATACTTGCAACGGGGGCTGGACTTTTTCAAATCTATCTGATATATTAGATTCGTCGATTGCCCCCAATCCTAAACCTCATCATTACTTATGCTCGTACACCAGATCCTCTCTCAGAAGAGAAACGCTACCATTTGGTCGGTCACACCCGACACCACCGTGTATGCGGCTCTTGAACTCATGGCTGAAAAAAATATTGGTGCGGTACTGGTACTCCAGGAGAGCAGGCTAGCCGGTATCTTCTCGGAGCGGGACTACGCCCGGAAGGGGATTCTGAAAGGTAGGGCCTCCCAGCATACCCTTATCAGTGATGTCATGACTGGTGAAGTCATAACCGTTGAGACTGAGCAACGAATAGAGGAATGTATGCAGATCATGTCAGACCGGCACATCCGGCACCTGCCCGTTACTTTTAAGAGTGAACTGGTTGGTATTATATCTATTAATGATATAGTAACGGCTATCATCACCGAACAGCGGCACCAGATTCACTCCCTCGAAAACTACATATCGGGCGGTACTTACCAGTAAAAATACATGGGGTATCCTACTGAATCTTATTCGTTGGGTTATATTTGCACTCCAAAAACGAATGACATCATTGGACCCAGCAAGACAGGAAGTTTTCAGGCTGTACGGGAATCGCCTCCGTACGAGAGTCTGTGGTATATGCATTATTGATGACCGGCTGTTGATGGTCAGGCATAAAGGTATCGGACCTACCGATACTTTCTGGTGTCCGCCCGGTGGAGGTATTCAGTTCGGTGAGAATGCGTTGGATGCACTCAGAAGGGAGTTTCTGGAAGAGACAGGGCTGGTCATTGAACCCGGTGAGTTACTTTTTGTTAATGAGTTTATGCAGCCTCCATTGCATGCCATGGAGCTGTTCTTTACGACCCGGATCGTATCCGGTGATGTAAAGCTGGGAATAGATCCGGAGATGACAGATGGTAACCAGATCATCTATGAGGTTAAACTCATGACGATGGAGGAAATTAAGTCATTTCCTCAGAAGGAGGTACACCATATGTTTACGTATTGCAACGCACTGGATGATATATTTCATCTGAAAGGATATTTAGAACATTAATACTTAATTATACACCCCCGTTGGCACTAATCGAAACCATAGCTAAGGAGATACAGCCCACCGTCAAGGTGGCTGACGAGTCGTTTGGAGTAAAGGATACGCAGCTTTGTTCGTTAAGTATCGAGATTGACGAGTTGAGGTTCCGCTTCTGTGCGGTTCAGGAAGATAACAGGCAATGTCGGTGGCTGGAAGATTATGCATCGGATACCTTTCTCAACCAGGGCGAACTTCTTGAAAAACTCAAGCAGATCTCGGCCGAGCATGCCTTCCTGAATTCGGATAGCTGGAAAAGCATCAGCGTTACAGTCAATACCAATGCCTTTACCCTGGTACCTGCTCCGCTCTTCAGAAAGGAATATGCGGCTGAGTACCTGCATCTGGTATTGGGCAAAAATGTACAACCCGAGGACCGGGTTATGCACCACTACCTAGCCCAGATTGATGCTTACAATGTATTCACGATACCGTCGGACTGGGCCGAGTGGTTAATGGGGCTGTACCCCTTTCAGACAATCGAGTTTTGTCACCTGACCAGCCCCCTGATTACGGGCGCTCTGGCCAGCCACAAAGAGTACAACGAACCCCGTATCCTGTCGGCCTGCTTTGAAGAAGAGTACGTGACGCTGCTATTCACCGAGAGTGGCAAACTTATATTCTGCAACCGGTTCAGGTACAACAATGCGCAGGAGCTGACATACCTTATACTCTTTACCCTGAACCAGATCAATTACCAGCCGGAGAATGTAAAAATGTATCTGTACGGTGAAATAACGCCCTACGCAGATACCTTTACCGAACTGGCGCGTTTTATACCTCACCTGCATTTCGGACAGAACCCCGGAGCCCTGGACTATACTGCTAATTTTGAAGATATACCCGGTCACCGTTACTTTGGGTTGTTGAATACCTGTCTGATGCCCCGCTAACTGTTGTTCTTTATTCCATGAAGAAAATTGCTTTGTTCCCCGGATCCTTTGATCCTTTCACCAAAGGCCATGAAGACATTGTCCTGCGCGGATTGAATTTGTTTGACGAGGTAGTGATTGGGATAGGGAAAAACGCCAGTAAGAAGCGCTACTTCCCGCTGGAGATGATGAAAGAGCTTATAGAGGAGACCTTTTCAAACCAGGAAAATGTCAAAGTAATCGCCTATGAGGATCTGACCGCTCGAATAGCCCGGGAGGTAGGAGCTAAGTTCCTGCTGAGAGGATTAAGAAATACGACCGACTTTGAATATGAGAATGGTATCTCGCAGGTCAACCGATATGTATATGAGGAAATTGAAACCGTTTTTCTGATTACTTCTCCGCAGCTGGCTCCCATCAGCTCGAGTATTATCAGGGATTTGCATCGATACGGGCAGAACGTGGATGACTTTCTGCCTTACAACTTACCCAAACCAACTATAGCCTAACTACATCAGGTTTATTGTTCCGGGCCTTCTGCCGGTTGTACCGTACGAATATATTGATCCAGATCAGGCGTGCGGTACGAAAAGATACCGGCAGTAAAAAAACGAACGCTGGTAGAAGTACGTAAAGAACCCGAAGTTCGTCAAAGCCAAGTAGCACTACAAACAGCACAAAGGTAACTACGGTCAGGGCCGTAGATAAAGCATAGCTGATGTACATGGAGCCGATGTAAAAGCCGGGCTCCCTTGTAAAGTTCTCGTTGCAGTGCTGGCAGCGGTCATGGAGCTTATCAAAGTTCCGGAGGTCGTACGGGTTGTGAGTCTGGAAGAAATCGCCTTCGTGACACCGGGGACACTTGTTAGCCAGGATGCTATAGATCTTGGTTCCTTTGAGCAGTGGCATTGTAAATTACAGAGAGAGGAAAGGTAGTACGGAAAAAATGTAAATGAGGTAGCTATCAGGATGTAGCTACCTTTTGTATGACCTGGTTAAGCTGCCTGGCATCCATATAGCCTGACTGTCTCCACTTGATCTGTCCCTTCTGGAATATCATCAGGGTAGGTACTCCCTGAATACGATACTGAGCCGCCGCTTTGGGATTCTTATCTACGTCGACTTTGAGGATACGGATTTTGTCTCCCCACTGCTTCTGAAGATTCTCCAGTACGGGCTTCATCATCTTACAGGGACCGCACCATTCCGCAAAAAAATCAACCAGAACAGGCTGATCGGATTCTATAATTTCTTTGAAGTTTGACATATCTGTTGTAGTTTATATTTATCTATCTCTTTATTTATAACAACAGATAGCTCCCTTTTGTGCACCTCCAGCCCTAAAAATGGAGTACTACTACAGGCGTTCCGTAACGTTTTGCATTTTCATCAGACATTCCACGACGTATCGGATCGAGCTATATGAGTTGACTAGTACCGACTGAGACTCACGCGGCGACAGCCATTCCAGCTTTTCAATATCTTCTTCGGCCTGTGGTACCATCTTCGCATCGTCGGTGCAGTCAAGCAGGTACCACTTGGTACGCTTCAGGATACGACTGTTGTTGAAGGTATACGTATGCCAGGTAGTACAGATCCGGTCACGCAGTACGGCCTTTACTCCGGTTTCCTCTTCTATTTCCCGAATAGCAGCATCCCGTGATTTTTCGCCTTTGTCCAGCTTACCTTTAGGTAGGTCCCACTTTTTGCGGCGGTACATGAGCAACCACTTGTCTTTCTTTACGACTACTCCACCCGCAGCCTTTATTACTTTAAACAGTCCCTTAATCTTTTCGACTACACCTGCTTTGTCGCGGGTAGCCATCGTGATGGATAAAAGCTCATCCGGCGGCGCGGTCTGTAGTATCTCGATGATCTGCAAGGCTACTGTACTGGTCGTGTTGAGCAATAGTACGTGTCCGGTCAGGTACACAGAGCGTAGTTTAGTAAGACGAATATCAATGATATGGTCAAAATGGGAAGTATCCGACTGGTTAAGTTCGTTGGTACGAACAATAGTCACCGGGCGGTCATCAAAAAATATAATCATGTATGAAGCAGGGGTTGCGGTTGACAAAATTAAGTAAAGAGTTTATCTTAGACAGTAAGTATTATTGATAAATTTGCACCGACATCAATCCATGATTACTTGGAACTAATTATCATATTCATATTGGTGCTCCTCAACGGCGTTTTTTCGATGTCGGAGATTGCACTGGTATCTTCCCGAAAGTCCCGCCTTGAGGCTTACCTGCGCAATGGGAACAAGAAAGCCAAAGCAGCTCTGGACTTAGCCAATTCCCCTAACCGGTTCCTTTCCACTGTTCAGATAGGTATAACACTGATCGGTATCCTGACCGGTGTTTACAGTGGTGATAAACTTACTTCCGACCTGGAGGCTTCTCTGGCATCAGTTCCCTTATTACGTCCATATAGTCACCCGATGGCCGTGACACTGGTGGTACTACTGATTACGTACCTGTCGCTGGTACTGGGCGAACTGGTACCTAAGCGGATCGGAATGGCCAAGCCGGAGATCATAGCCATGAGCCTGGCCAAGCCCATGAATATTCTCTCTAAGATAACTATGCCGTTCATCGCTCTGCTGAGCTTTTCAAACGACCTGATCATCCGGATCCTGAATATTAAGCCCAGCGAGAACTCGGTGACCGAGGAAGAAATCAAGAGCCTGATCCAGGAAGGTACCACCGGAGGTGTATTTGAAGAAATTGAACAGGAGATTGTACATAACGTGTTTCAGCTGGGTGATCGCCGAGTAACCTCGCTGATGACCAACCGGCAGGAGATCGTGTGGCTCGATATCGAGGACAGTGTAGAAGTCAATAAAGCCAAGGTCTATGAAACCAAGCATGCGATTTACCTTTTGTGTCGCGAAACCGTAGATGATGTATTGGGACTAATCTACATTAAAGATCTTATCGGTGATAATATTGACGAAAATCTGGCCAATCTGAATGCTATTAAGCGGGAAGCCCTGTTTTTGCCCGAAAATAACCGAGCGTATCAGGCTCTGGAGCGGTTCAAGGACCAGCGTGTCTATTTTGGTGTTATCGTTGATGAATACGGCGGGGTGCAGGGCGTAGTGACTATGTATGATATTATGGATGTGCTTGTAGGGGATTTATCCGAAGCCGATGAGTTTGAAGCTGAAATCATCCAGCGTGAAGATGGCAGTTACCTGATCGACGCACAACTCGCTTTTGATGACTTCCTGCACTACTTTGATATTACCCTGCCGGAAGCCGAGCGTAAGGAGCTGGTTGGATTTAATACATTAGGGGGCTTTGTATTACATGTGCTGGAAGATATTCCAGTAACGGGGGAGAAGTTCCGTTGGAAACAGTTTGGCTTCGAGGTGATTGATATGGACAAAAGCCGTATTGATAAGCTATTAATAACAGTATATAAAGACGTAGATACCCGCGAAAAGTAATGAGCGAAACCCAAGAAACCGTGGCCCGGAAAGTAGCCGAAATGCTTCTGGATGCTAAAGCTATCAAACTTAGCCCTGATCAACCTTTTCAGTGGAGTTCCGGCTGGATGTCACCTATCTATTGTGATAATCGTGTGGCCCTGTCGTACCCCGACATTCGTACCTATATCAAGGAGGCACTGGCCGATCTGGTACGTAACAACTACCCCGAGGCGGAGGCCATAGCCGGCGTAGCTACGGCCGGTATAGCACAGGGAGCCCTGGTAGCTGATCTGCTGGATCTGCCCTTTGCTTATGTGCGCCCTGAGCCCAAGAAGCACGGTATGGGTAATCAGATAGAAGGCCGCCTGGAGAAAGGACAAAAAGTAGTACTGATGGAAGACCTGATCTCGACGGGAGGTAGCTCGCTGAAAGTAGTGGATGCCCTGCATCAGGCGGGAGTAGAGGTAGTAGGCATGATCGCCATCTTTACCTATGGATTTGATACGGCAGTTGCTAATTTTAAAGATAAAGGCGTTTCGTATAGTGTACTCAGTACGTACAACTACCTCATTGAAGCGGCTCTGGATAAGAAGTATATTACTGAAGACCAACTACTCAACCTCACTGACTGGCGGAAAGCGCCGGATACCTGGGGACGGATAGCTGGTTAAAGTACCGCTACGAGTTTGTTAGCCTATAAGCGATAAAGGCCTGAGCGTGATGCTCAGGTCTTTATCGCTTTATAATGTAGTCGATGTTACTTTCGGTGGTTGTCCAGGCTGAAGTACATACTACCAAAGGCATTTTCTTTGACCCCATCGGAGCTGAGGAAGTCATGCGGAAAGCCCATCTCAATCTTACTGATATCATTAAGTTTCTGCATATGCTCATCCGGTATCTGGAACGACAGACAACCCAGGGAGTCATTGAGTTGGGTAGTAGTACGGGCTCCGATGATAGGAACCATAACCTGATCGCGCTGACGAGTCCAGTTGATAGCTACCTGAGCCGGTGTTACGCCCAGTTCGGTGGCTATATCTACAACCGCCTGAGCAATAGCCATACTTTGATCTCTCCTGCGTGCGCTGCCTTCAGTAATCCGGCCGGTTTCACCTTTCAGGTACTTGCCGGTCAATACTCCACCCCCAATAGCTCCCCAGGGCGTCACGGCCAGATCCAATGCTTTGGCCATGGGTAACAGATCACGCTCAGGAGTACGCTGGATCAGTGAGTACTCTATCTGTAGGGCTACAAAGGGAGACCATCCGCGGAAGTCGGCAATAGTGTTGGCTTGTGCTACGACCCAGGCCGGTGTATCTGAGATACCAATGTAATGTACCAGTCCCTGACTTACCAGGTCATCCAGGGCGCGCATAACTTCCTCAACGGGCGTGGTAAAGTCCCACATATGCAACCACAGAAGATCCAGATAAGGTGTTTTAAGCCGTTTGAGGCTTTCCTGTACCGAACGGACCAGGTTTTTGCGATGGTTGCCCGCAAAGTTGAGGTCGTTGTTTCGGTCTTTGAGGGTGTACTTGGTAGCTAGTACCCAATGGTCGCGATCCGCTTCAATAAAATCACCCAGGAATCGCTCCGAAGTACCTCCGGTGTAGAAGTTAGCAGTGTCAATAAAGTTACCTCCGGCATTACCGAATGCTTCAAACATTCGGAGGCTTTCCTCCTGGTCGGCACCCCAGCCCCATTCAGTACCGAAGGTCATCGTTCCCAGGCAAAGTTCCGACACTTTCAATCCGGAACGGCCAAGTAGCTTATATCTCATAAGAAGTTAAAGTAGTAGTAGTAGTAAAAGAAGATTTCTCCACAGTTAACAGATCAACCCCGGAAGTAGTTTGTTAATTTTATTTTCAAACGGTAAGTTAAGTTGTCATAGACGCCAAATGTGGTTATATTGGATGAAATTTCCGTTAAAGTTTTGGCCTAACCCATGATTGACGTATCTCATCCATACTTTGATAATAATCTTAGCTGGCTTTCCTATAATTATCGGCTACTGCTCGAAGCCAAGGACGAAACTGTACCAGCCCGGGAACGTCTACGCTTTCTGGCCATTTATTCCCATCATATAGATGAATTTTTCCGGGTTCGCATCCCCTCTTTACTCGCTATGCGTGAGGTGAGTGCCGATATACTCGAGAAACTGAATCTATATCCGGAGCCCCTCCTCGAGCATATCAATGAGACCGTCGAAAATCAGCTAAGTGAGTTTGGAGATATACTGGCGTCCATGGTAGTGCCGGATCTGAGGCAGAATGGGGTACACCTGTATTTCAAGGAGAACTTTACTCCCGAGCATCAGGAGTACGTCCGAAAGTACTTTGTTGACAAGGTATACAGGTATATCCAACCGGTATTTCTTAATGGCCGCCGGAGTTCAAAGATCACAATTTTTGAGCCTAATCACCTATACTATGTACTCAGGTTGGTAAGACGAAGCGAACCTAATGAAGTCTGGTTTGCCTACGTCAATATTCCCACCAAGCAATTGGGACGCTTTGTTGAATTGCCTGATCAGGATGGCGCCAAGCAAGTGGCGTTTCTGGATGATATAGTACGCTTCAATCTGCCGGATCTGTTTCCGGGATATGAAATTCTTGACTGCTTTGCCGTCAGGACAGAGCGTGATACCGAGCTTTCCTTTGAAGATGATTATCCGCCGGCCATTGCTCAGAAGATTGCCAAGCAGCTGGAGAAGCGTAATTTCATACAGCCTCATCAGTTCTTTTATGAGATGGGAATGCCCCTCGAAATGAAGGAGTACCTATCTACCCGGGTGGGTATACTGATGTCAGAATTTCACGAGCGGGGCAGGTACCTGTACTACCAGGATCTGGCTACATTCCCGACTATATTCAAGAAGCTTGATTATCCGGTTCAGAAGCCTGTCAATCACGTAGAGCTGCGGAGAGGTGAATCAGTATTCGAAACGCTTCAGCGTAACGATCAGATGCTGCATTTGCCGTACCACTCGTACGATCCGGTTGTCAGGTTTTTCAGCGAGGCGGCAGTTGACCCTTACGTACGTGAGATTTTTGTTTCGCTTTATAAGATCAGCGCCAACTCCTTCATCGTTAACTCACTGATCAGTGCGGCCCGGAACGGTAAGCGGGTAGTGACCTTTGTGGAATTGAATGCCAAATTTGATATTCAGGAGAGTTTGCGGTGGGCCCGCAAAATGAAGGAGGCCGGGGTGAAGATTATTTTCAGTATGCCCGGACTCAAAGTACATGCTAAAATAGCACTGGTAAAGCGTAAGGTCAAGAAAGGGTGGGAGCGCTATGCGTACCTGGGTACCGGCGGCTTTTACCGACTGACTTCGCGCGAATTTGTAGATCATGCGCTCCTGACGAGTCACCGTGATATTACCAATGAGCTGGAGCTGCTGTTTGGCTATCTCAGCACCCGCGAAGAACCAAAAAAATACAAGTACCTGCCCTTTAACTACCTGCAGGTTTCGCAGTTCAATGCTATAAAGAAGCTCGTAGAGTTAATAGATCGCGAGATAACGAACAGCAAAGCCGGGTTAAAAGCGGCTATCACCATAAAGCTGAACCAGCTGCAGGATCAGATGCTGATCGGAAAACTGTACCAGGCGGGTAGGGCAGGTGTTGAGGTAAATATCATCGTCAGCGATTGTTGTTGCCTGATCCCTGAGCTACCAACGATCAGTGATAATATCACTGTTATGCGGCTGGTGGATCGGTATCTAGAGAATACCCGTATCCTGCATTTTTTCAACCGGGGCAAAGATGAAATATACCTTTCGTCGGGTGACTGGACCTACCGTAACCTGCACCGTAGAATCGATGTAACGTATCCTATTCTAGATGAATACCTGAAATCACAGATCAGGCAGGTACTCAAAAACTACCTGACTGATAATCAGAAAGCAGTGCGGCTGGATACCTATCAGCACAACGTACTGCTATCAACTGAGGCATCCGGTACCAAGGTAAGGGCTCAGGATGCTAACTATCGCCTGACCGAGCGTCTGGAACACCGTACACCAAGCCTTTTTCCTGAGGTAAGTCCCGGTAAGGTAGTGGTTACTGTTCCGGAGAATGTTTAGTGACTAAACAATAGGGCTATGTGTTATCACAATTCCTTAGTTTCCACACCCGATGAACTGGCTAAAAGATACAAGGCAGAGGTAGCTGCTGTGCCAGATTACCAACCTACTTATCATACCAGTGGTTTTGATTTTAGAAAGTGGCCTATCCTGACCTCGGAACGGCCGGATCAGTTTCAGTACCTGCAGTGGGGCCTATTGCCGCACTGGGTCAAAGATGCTTCCAAAGCACGCCAGCTGCAAAGTAGTACCCTGAACGCCAGGTGCGAGTCTATCCACGAAAAGCCGGCTTACCGGGAGTCGTATCGGAGAGCTAGGCGTTGCCTTATTCCTTCCACCGGTTTTTTTGAATGGCAGAAGGTAGGGAAGAAGAAGTACCCTTACTACGTATCACTGACTACTACAAAGATCTTTTCGATGGCCGGGCTGTGGGATGAGTGGCCAGATAAGGAAACGGGGGAGATAATACAGACCTATACCATGATTACTATTCCGGCCAATCCGCTCATGGCTCGTATCCATAATACCAAAGTGCGAATGCCCGCCATACTTACCCCAGAAAACGAGAGGAGGTGGCTAAGTCAGGATACCCGGGAAGAAGAGCTTAAAGAGATCTTACAGCCTATTTCGGACACTGTCATGCAAGCTTACACTGTTAGCCCGCTGGTAACATCCCATTCTGACGATAGTAATACAAAGGCAGTTATAGAGTCTTACTCATACCCGGAGCTTACCCAGCAGCAGTCGTTATTCTAGGCTGAAAATATCTATACATGCAAAAGGGCAGGAAACTAATACGCTTTCCTGCCCTTTTTTATAAGGTTAACAGTGTTCTACTTGAAAGTAAGCATGGCTGCACCGAATACACCGGCTGAGTCACCCAGCTTAGGCCGCAGGATGGGTGTTTCGAAGCTATGGTTAAAGACATACTTTTCGGCGCGCTTAGGTCCCTCTGTATAGAGGAGGTCAATATTGCCTACACCACCGCCCAGTACGATTGCATCGGGGTCCAGAATATTCACAATTACAGTGATAGCCTGACCAAATCCTTCAAGTAGGCGGTCTATCGTCGCTGTAGCGTGCGGATCGTTACCTTCGTGGTATCTTTCCACGATCTGAGGGAGTTTGAGCGCAGTACCGCTTCTTTCCTGGTAGAATCGCTGTAAGGCAGGACCGGACAATACCTGCTCTACGCAGCCCTGCTTGCCACAGTAGCAGTCGTAACCGCCCGGCTCCAGTACATTATGGCCCCACTCGCCGCCAATCCCCTGCATACCGTTCAGCACAAATGGCTGCCCGTCATTTCCACGGAGTACTATACCCCCTCCAACGCCGGTGCCCATAATCACACCGAACACTGATCTAAAGTTGGGAGCCACATCTTTAACCCCACCCATTAAAGCCTCGGCCAGAGCGAAGCAATTGGCGTCGTTGGCAATGGAAATAGGCATACCCAACTTGGTTTCAAGATCCCTATGCATGGGCATACCGTTGAGTGAAGTAGTATTACAGCCCTTCATAGTCTGACGGGCCGGATCTACCGTACCGGGTGTACCAATACCAAGTACATCGGGCTTGGAGCCGGTTTCGGCCTTCATAATATCAACTAATGTAGCGATACGGCCAATAATATGCTCATAGCCTTTATATGACTCAGTGTCAATGCGGTGTCGGAATATAACCGCATCGGGCGATGGACTTGATAATATAACCCCTTCTACTTTGGTACCTCCCAAGTCAATTCCCCAGTAAGTTTGCATATGTGTAGTAGTTCAGAAAAGAAAATGAAATCAGTCAGTCATAAACCATAGCCCGGTAGGGCTGGTTCTTGCATATAAACTTACGAATCATACCCAAAACACAAAAACATTTCTGTAATGGCGATCAAAAAGGGCGACAAGGCTCCCTCCTTCACACTTTACAACACAAATAAAAAAGAAGTAACACTGGAAGATTTCCGTGGCAGGAATCTGATCATTCATTTCTTTCCACTCGCTTTTACCGGTACCTGTACTACTCAGTTATGTACCATGCGGGATAATCTCTCAATCTATCAAAACCTGGATGCCGAAGTAGTAGGTATCTCGGTGGACTCACCCTTTGCACTGGCTCGCTACAAGGAAGATCAAAGCTATAACTTTGATTTACTTTCGGATTTCAATCGGGAGACAAGCCAGGCGTATGGGGCTTACTAAGATGAGTTCATGCTTGGGCTGAGAGGTATCTCCAAGCGGGCCGCTTTTGTAGTAGATAAAGAAGGAGTTATACAATATGTAGAAATTTTAGACGATGCCAGAGAGCTTCCAGACTTTGGTGCCCTCAAGGATACATTAGAGGCTATGTGATTGATACGTAGTGCTTTCTTGTAATTTTAGAGTCCTTTGCCACGCCTTATCAGTGTTAGGTGTGGCAAATCAGCTTAAAAATAAAGGTTAACAGCGTTTGGAAAGCCCATCAGATTTTTTATATTTGAAAGCAATTACTCTAATCCACCATCTAAAATACGAGAATTGCTGAATGGGAATCATCGAACGCCGCGAACGCCTCAAAAAACAGGTACGTTCTGACATTGTAAAAACGGCAAAAGAAATTGCCCGTGAAGATGGCTGGCAATCTGTCTCCATCCGTAAGATCGCCGATGTTATCGAGTACAGTCCCCCGATCCTTTATGAGTATTTTGAGAGTAAAGACAAGTTACTCGAAACGATACGTGCCGAAGGTTTTGCAGCGCTAAGAGATGAATTTGAACGGATCAAGCACGTGTATCGTCAGCCCGAAAAACAGTTGGCTGAAATAGCGCAAGCTATATGGAACTTCTCGGTAGAGCAGCCCGAAGTGTTTCAGGTAATGTTTAACCTAGAAGGAGCCTACTGCCAGTCCAAGCAGGTATACATACAGGAGATGAATATCGTCAAGAACCCTGTATGGGAGATGATTGCGACGCTTCGGCCCAAGTCTGGAGAAATGGTAACCAAGACATACTATGAGTGGTGGTGCCTTACTTATGGTTTTATAAGTATCACCATGACCACTCAGCCGCGCCATGCGATACCTCATGCCGAACCCATCTATATGGAAGGTGTAAGGCGATTTATTCGCAGCGTGATGTAACAAAAGGAAAGGGACGCATCAGCGTCCCTTTCCTTTTTATGCTATCTGTTGCTTTACCTCTACCTTGCTTTGGTGATAAACCTGCGAATAGGGCGGTACACTCTTAGTAAGCCAGGCATTACCACCAATCACCGAATCGCGGCCAACCACGGTATTACCTCCCAGAATGGTCGCATTGGCGTAGACTACTACATTATCCTCAATAGTTGGGTGTCGCTTGTGTGAGGCCAGGGACTTAGCCACGTACGTGGCCCCCAGCGTTACCCCCTGGTATATCTTCACATTATTTCCAATATGGGTAGTTTCTCCGATTACTACACCCGTTCCGTGGTCAATAAAGAATGATTTACCAATCGTGGCACCCGGATGTATATCAATCCCTGTTTGTCCGTGTGCAAACTCAGTCAGCATGCGGGGGAGCAAGGGTACTTCACAGGTCATAAGCAGGTGCGCTATGCGGTACGATGCTATGGCCATAAAGCCAGGATAAATAGCAATAACCTCTTCGATACCTACGGAGGCAGGATCATTGTCAGTAATAGCCTGAGCATCCAGCATCAGCAGATCATACGTATCAGGTAGCTGGGAAAAGAAGTCATACACGATATCTTCCCGACTACGCTCCAGCTGAGGATCCAATGGTTTAAGCAGGCAGTCCAGTTGCTTCTGTAATTCCTTATAAGCGCCTGGTAGTCCGGCCGGGTTATTAGATTCTTTACAATCCTGACATATGGGAAAAAGAAAATTAATAAGACGCTGTAAGAAATGTCCGCACTCGTGCCGTGACGGCAGACGGTAGCGATACTTGTGATTCTGGTCAGCTAAACGCTGAAAGAAAATCTCTTGCTGTTCAATAGTCATCTGGTGCTGCTGTAAAAAGAACTCAACCGATTCAGCTACTTTTTTTTGATAAACAAAGATAGTTGAGAAAAGATTGTTCAAAACTACGACTTTATCAGGTATACCCATAAATTTTAAGGCAGCTACTCTAGCCTCAGTGATAATCTAAGATAGCTGTTCGGGTAGTTGTACCAAATTTTACCCACTAGCCACAGTTCGAGGTTTGATTTAATGCCTATTGATATGTTGAGATTCTACAAGTTTTGACCGTTTACGAAATGAAACTCTGTACCTAGAACAAGCAATGAGTTGATTTAATGGCAATTGAGCTTTTATAGATATAGTGAGGTATGAATATTTTATATATGAAGACAAGTATTTGTAAGCCAACCGATTTATCTGTATATTAGAGTTAATTGCGAATAGTATGTGCTTATAAAACCTAAACCGTATGAAGTTTTTAAAGTCTCTTTCCTTATATATCCTATTACTCTTTACCCCTCTATTTTTAACATCCTGCTTCTCTAAATACCGGACTACCGCAAGGGAGGTAAGGAAGCATTATGCTAAGAAAGAAGTAAAGCCAAGAGTAATGTGTATCGAGAATGATACAATTTGCGTGCAGGTAGCGACAGTAGGAGCAGATACTCTTCCTATGTTGCTGCTTATACATGGAGCGCCCGGAGCGTGGTGGGGGTATATGAACTTACTGGATGATCCCGAACTCCAGAAGCGCTTTCATATCGTATCAGTAGACAGACTGGGCTATGGCAAATCAAGATGGAAAAAGAAGAGGCACGTTACATCTATTGAGATGCATGCCCGTAGCTTACTTCCTGTGCTAAAGCTTAATAAATCCAAAGAGAAAGTTGTTGTGCTGGGACGATCTTACGGAGCACCGATTGCAGCTCAGCTTACAGTACTAGCATCAGAAGAGGTAAAGCAGCTCATCATGGTTTCGCCGGTAATAGATCCGGATAAGGAACGTTTCTATTGGTTTTCCAAATGGGGCAGAAACCCTATCGTAAAACTCTTCCTTCCCCGTGAATTCAACGCAGCCACTGCCGAGAAATATTCACATTCTGCCGAACTACGACGAATGTTGCCTATATGGGAAAATCTCACAGTACCTACTACAGTAATCCAGGGAGGTAATGACTGGATCGCCGATCCGGCTAACATTGAATTCGCTAAAAAGCATATTCCGAGTGCTCAGGCTCAATATATATATTTGCCCAAAGCCGGTCATATGATTACCTTTTCTCACAAAGATATGATTAAGGAAATGGTGCTTAAGTCAAATATGTATGTCGACCGTACCATCACTGTTGATTTTGCTTCTGGCCGATAACATTTCCAGATAAAATTAATAACGAAAACGCCAGGTAGTATATACCTGGCGTTTTGACGTATAAAGGAGTACCTTTCTTACTTCCTGGTACCTACTGTTGTGATAGCTACCAAATAAATGATTTATGAGAGTACCATAGTATTAGAACAATTGACGAGCACAGCTTGGGCTTTTCAGCTTCACCAGGCTTAGTGTTTTTTCCTGATATACAGTATCAATGTTCTCCTCAGGAACAAAGCCTTTCAGCAGGGTAAGATCATCACATAGAATATAGTCGTAACAAAAGGGCTTCTGAGCGTTTTCCAGCGTGGCTAGTTCCCTCTTGTACCGGATATAATGCATTTTGCCCGGATTCTCAAATTTTTCGTTTAGTGCACTCCAGTAATGAAAAAATCCAAGCCCCTTTTCGTACAAGACCCCAATATTACTATTGTTGTCTATATGCTTAAGCAATGGCTCAAAGCTGTAATAGTTATCAAGATGACTTAGGAAAAGGGCCTTTACCCGGTCAGTCTTAAATACAGTAGAAGACTTAACATCATCATAGTAGCCTAGCTGGTCCAATATGTTGAAGATCTCGGCTCGTTTCTGATAACCGGGCAGTTCTTTTAAGGGATGACAATTCTCTACAGCCGGGAACGTATAATAGTCTTCCAGGTACTTTTTATAAACTTGTTCTTCTTTTTTGTCAGTGGCACAGATGGAGATAGGTATATGGGCTATAGCCTTACGGACCAGGTAGCTAACCGGAACAATGGGTTTGTTGGGATTACCGAAGACAAAACCAACAGAAAGAAGTAGGAGAGGGACAATCAGGTATACTGTTCTCCATCTGAGGGCTTGAGTATATAGGTAAGTAACAAGTATGGCACCTACTGCAAAAAAGGGCATTTGGGTACGCGAACTCCATAACTGAAACTTGAGCAGGGTACTAAACAGTACAAAGCCTGCTACCGCGCATAGGATAAGCCATTTAATCTTCCAGCGTCCCTTGAAAAACAGCAAACCGATAATAGACAGACCAATTAACCAGAAATGAATGGTATTCGGCATCATATCTTCATGTACTGAGTAGCGTACCGAAAACTGATCAATACTAATAGCTGGCTCATTGATATTGACGCCGATCGATTGGTGAAGGTTAGTTATTTTATCCTGGATCAACAGGTTAACTCCTGTACTGGGAATACCCATGTGCAGGCTGGCATTCTTTATAACATTGGATATGGTAAAACTAAAAGAATGTTGGTCAGCAGGAATCTTCTCTGAAAATAGCCTTGAATTAAGCGGAGGACTGAGAATATGTCCGAATAAATTATAGTTACGTAATAAAAAAGGAGTAAAAGTCAGGAGTAGTATGGCGAGAGAAAGGAGTAGGACCTTTAATGAGTATACAAAGCCATACTGGCTCAACAGACGTACTGCAAAATAAACAGTGAATGGAATAGCAAAGATGAACACCGTGTACTTGGTAAATCCTCCTAATGAAAGTGCAGTCAAGAATGCTACCAATGTTACCACAGATCTTTTTTCGAGCAAATCAAAGCCAAAGTACACAAAGCAGATAAAGAAATAGCAGGCAACAAGGTCTACCTGGGCACTAGTACTCTCAAAGATTCCAATTGGTAATGTAAGTAGGAAGGTAGCGGCAAGTATCTGACCGCTTGCATTTGCACCAAATCTTTTGGCCAGGAGGCTTATGGCAGCCAGAGAGCCTACATAAGAGCCGTATTGCACTAAACCTATATATCGATCCGACTCTGAAAGCAACATCGTATCCAGAGTCACGTACTCCGCAAATACATTGAGATAGAGCTGCTGGCTAAACTGAGTAGGGAAGTGGTTTAGGTTTTCATTGTCGATCCACAGTAATACCCTGGTGAGATGGTACCAATGAGCATCGTAGTTATTGGGAGGGGAGTAAACAGCTAAAAACAATAAGGGGAGTACAAAGAACAACAGCCCTGTATATACAATTACTTTATTGGTTTTACTGATACCGTTAAGTTTGAATACCTGCTTCAGAGAAGCTAGTTCAGCAAGCTGTATTTGTTTTTTCTGATTCAGGTACAGCAGCAGTCCAGCTAGTACGAGGTTTTCAGAAGACCAGAATAGAATAGCTGATTGAGAATTCAGGGCATTGAAAGCAGAAAAGAGTTCATTAAAAAGAACTACTACACCGCCATTCGTTATTAATGAAAGAATAAAATATCTTCTAATATTACTATATAAGCCACTGTGCTTTGATGTTAAAAAGAAGAGGAGAAAGATTAAAATGACTGATAATGGAAGTAAAAAGAAGCTCATACAAGAGGTTTTGTATAGGATACCATGGCGCTTTTCTGATTTCCTACCTGTTATCCATCGTTTTTAGTGTGTTATATTAAGAGACATGCTTCGCCCATTGAAAAGAGCCAAAGCATTTGCAATGATACAAATTTACCAAAAAACTGACTGGATATTGCGACTCTGAATGATTTGGTTGGGATTGTGGGAAGTAGAGCAGCTCTGATTAAAACCTATGAAGGTACAATAAAAGGAAAGGCTATGTAGTCTAGCTCCACTAAATCGTAATCAATAAATAACTAACCTGATCGTGCTAGATGTGAATAGCTCTTAAAGAAGGGGCTATGCTTTACAGGTCTTTCAATATCTTCTTTGTAATTGAGATGTCCTGATCCGTAAAAGACGCTGTTTGTATATATTTCTTTTTCTCCTGTCGTTCTGTTGCTCTCTTTTTAAGCATATAGGCTACACCCATGTAGATAAAGAAAAGTCCGATGTAGATGTACAGCGAGATTGTGTTGGAATAATCACCGTGAAATAGGAAAAAGAGGGTAGTATTGATGATGGTTACCATCCAGAGTGAAAAAGAAGCCTGGAAGTGGGTAAGACCATTATCAATCAGTATGTGGTGCATGTGGTTGCGATCAGCCACAAAGGGAGACCCCCCCTTGACAATACGTACGATAAAGACCCGTAGCGTATCAAAAATGGGTACAATAAGCATCACCATTACTACAATGGGCGCATTAAAGAAGGCGCTGGGATCATTGCGATAGCTGATATTGAGGCGCAGGAAAGCTATGGCAAAGAAAGACAGCATAAATCCTATTACCAATGAACCTGTATCACCCATAAAGATTTTGCTGGTCTTGGAGAAATTAAACCGTAAAAAGCCAAGTAGTGATCCTGACATTGAAAAAGCCAGACAGGCGAAGGTATAATGCTGGTTGAAGAGGAACCAGAAGCCTAGTCCCATACCGGCGATCAGACTTATACCACCAGCCAGACCATCTATGCCGTCAATGAGGTTGATGGAGTTGATAAGCGCTATGAAGATAAAAATAGTCAGCGGAACACTCGCCCAGTCAGGGATATAGTACCAGCCGAATATGCCATATAGATAGTCAACTTTAAAGTCGCCCATCACAACCAGCGTAAGAGATGCACAGATCTGTACAAGTAGCTTTTTGGTAGAATCCAGCGCCAGTATATCATCCTTGAGGCCAAGAAAGAACAGAATTGTGAGGCCAACCATGGAGAGGTTGGTCAGGTTTGAGTCCTTGATCTCGGCAGCATGAGGCCATAGAAAAAAGGCTATCAGGGTAGATGCATACAAGGCAATCCCTCCCAGGGTGGGGGTATCGGTGTGGTGTGAGCTTCGGAAACCCGGCTTAGCAGTAAGGTTGAGCAGTGCCGAAAGGTTGATGATAATGGGTATGGATACTATGGAAAGAAAGCAGGCAATCAGGAAAGAAAGTGCACATTGGTAAACCTCATGGTCTAAAAGGCTTACCGAAAATCCTCCAAATAATGTATCTGCTAAAATTAAATGCTTCATGGCCGAACGAATGTGGTGCTATTGAGCACTTGTATAGCGACTTTGTTCTATACAAGTGCAAATATCGGACTTTTTGTGTGTATAATTAGTATAAGCTGCCTCTAAGGATCTGAAAACTTAGTAAACGGTTGGATGCGTTTAATGATTTATTTATATACGTACTGCATGACTTTCCGGATTGGCTTGAGCCAAAGCGTAAAGAAATAAGGCTTAAGATCATTAACCACCCAGGCTTTCCGGTCACTTTTGTTCGCTTTGATACGATTTAGGATATTTTGGTTACTCACACCGCCGATTCTCATCTTTATCATAACCCGGGGGATGTAGCTAAGGTTTGCCTTCTGCTTATGAATCATCCGAAGCATCAACTCATAATCGGCTGCGCTGCCCATATCCAATCGGAAGTTACCATACTTCTGGTACCACTCTTTCCTTAAAAAGAACGTTGGATGAGGGGGCATCCATCCCCAGTTAAACAGATTCTTCCTATACATGCCGGATATCCATCTTCTCTTGATTTGGGTCAACGTCGGATCTACGTATACCAGATCTCCGTAGGCACCGTCAGTATTATCGTGGCTTACAGCAGCTACAACATCTGAAATAGCGCTATCATACGCATACAGATCATCTGCATTCAGAATACCAATCAGGTCGCCGGTGGCATAGCTGATGCCCTTATTCATGGCATCGTATATACCTTTGTCACGCTCCGAAACTACTCTTGCAATTTTTGAGCCATACGAGTGAATGATCTCGACTGTTTTGTCTGATGATCCGCCATCAATGAGAATGTATTCAATAGAGGGATAATCCTGTCGAAGTACCGATTCGATACTATCCCTGATTGTCTTCTCACCATTATATACGACTGTGATTATTGAAACCTTCACTTTTTAAATACTCTAGTTTTTATGAATTCAGCCGGATTACCACGATAAATGCTATACGCTTCCATATCTTTGGTAGCCACAGAGTTGACTGCCAGTACAGCGTGTGAATGCACTGTGACTCCCGGAGCTACTACAGATTTAGCGCCTATCCAGGCACCATCCTCCAGTACAATGGGCTTGGTGATCAGGTCAAAAGTAGTACTGGTGAAATCATGATTACCGGTGAGAAGCATAGCTCCTTGTGATATGCAGACATTTTTACCCAGTCGTACATCCGTCAGATTATCAATCCACACATTTTCACCAATCCAGACATAATCTTCTATGGTCAGAAACCAGGGATATTTAATATTGACCTTTGGCTTTATAGTAACTTGACTACCGATGCGGGCACCAAAAAGCTTTAAGATCATTATCTTAAGCTGGGTGGGAATAGGCAAATATGTATTTATGAATACACGGCCACATATAAACCACAGCAGCCGCTTAAAGCTGCCACCAGGCTGGTACCAGCTGTTATCATATTTTGACAGATCTGTTCGCGGCGCGAAGGTCTTTTCCATATTCTGTCATAAAGTGAGTAATAATATCTTCTTTGTTTTTGCCGGCCCGCTGGTATACCTCGTACACCTTGGCGTCGACCAGGAAGCGGTACCAGAACCCCTGCAGAAAGTGCCAGATGAGGCCTTTCTTCCCGTCAAGGAAGCCTAACTTTATAAAGTACCTGAACAAAAAGTACATTACCGGCCGGGTAAATAACGGCAGCGAGGCGTACCGTACCTTAAGGTATCGCTTACGCTGCTCCTGTGTTCCCCAGAAAGCCGGTGTAACGGTCTCCTTCTCATCAAAGTTATACTTAATGTTCAGTAAGTCAATCACCTCCCGTATTGCGTAATTATTATGCTTTTGTGTCCACCAGGTCAGATTATTCAGGTTATGGTCGACAATGTCATAATCTAGATTCATAGTTTCGCCCTGCGTAAGCTTGATGTGCTCATCCATCCACAACTCTTCACAGATACCCTGGCCATTCCGCCAGACCCTGAGTAGCCAGGTAGGGTAGTAGCCCCCGTTTTTGATCCACTTATCCATAAAAAATACCCTCCTTTTGACATACAATCCTGAGATATTGTCAGCGAGGCCGGTAAGTTTTTGGTTCAGTTCGCTGGCCAGTTCCGGGGTAAGGTACTCATCAGAATCCATGCGCATCAGCCACTTGGTCTTGAATGGGTTTTGATGAATACCATAGTTAAACTGAAAGGCGTAGGAAACCCACGGATTCTGCACTACAACGGCCCCTAGCTGGGTGGCCAGTTGCACGGTGTTGTCGGTTGAGTAGGAGTCGACTATGAATATTTTATCGGTAACAGGAAGCAGACTCCTTATACATCGCTCAATGTGCAGGGATTCATTGTGGGTAAGAATAATCACCGATAAATCAGCCATACTAAGTCCTTAATTCGGGTGTGATTGGCTACAAAGTTATTTAGCCTTACTAATTTTCACATACTCATCCAGTAATCGTTTTGCTACGACTTGGATATCAAAGTTCTCTTTGACCATATTGAAGGCCTTTTCAGCAATTTCGGCCCGGTAACTGCTGTTCTGCAAGGTTTTTTGCAGTCCCTGGGTTACACCTTCAACCGTCAGTGGTGTAATACAGGCTGAGTCGTACTGCCTGAGGTAGTCGCCAAACCCGATACGGTCTGAAACCAGGGTAGGTACTCCAGCCGTCATGGCTTCCAGTACAGCTATCGAAAAGCCCTCTGAATAGGAGGGCAGTGCAAACAGATCAGCGTCAGCTAGTGCAGCCTTCTTGACTTTATCCGTTAGCATACCTACCATACGGATGTAGGATTCCATTCCATTTTCGCGGATAAAAGCTTCTGTTTTATCTTGATAACCATCATCGGGCCCCGCCAGAATCAGGATAGTATCCGGGTGCTGGCGGTTGTACTCTGCAAATGCCGGGAGCAGCAGGTCTAACCCCTTCTTGATGTTGAGCCGCCCCATAAAGAGCAGGAGCTTTTTGTCAGCAGGTACTTTGAACTGGCTTCTAAAGGTACCCTTGGGAGGCAGGTTGGTATAATCCGCCATTTTCATACCATTGGGGACTATGACCATGTTGCGTGGACGGTAGCCCAGGTACTGGATTACATCTTCCTCTTCATCCGTATTGTTGATCTGAATAAGATCAGCTTTACCCAATAGGTTTTTCTGATAAAGAAGGGTTACCAACTGTTTTTTCCATTGGCTATGCCGGATGGCCCAGCGGTCCAGCAAGCCATGAATGGTAATTACTTTCGGAACATGGTTGTCGATCAAAAATGGAGCAAGACTACCAAAGTGCCATATCCCGTGTATTTGGATAACATCGTAAAGGTGTATGTTCTTTTTGAGATAAGCGTACAGTTCCAGTGAAAATTCACGATACACCTTACTTAAAAAAGGAGTGCGTTTACATTCAATAAGTCTGGCTCCTTCGGGTACGGGATAAGACTTCTCTCCTGGAGTCATTGGGCTCAGTATATCAACCTGATGGCCGTATTTGAGTACCTCTGTTGTATGATCGTAGATAATTCGGGCAGGACCACCAATAGCCCAGGTATAAGCGCAAATATTTAAAATTCGCATAAAGCCTTACTTTGTTTCAGATAAGCTACGGTACGTATTGACCATTTCCCGCGCTATTTTAGTAGATGAGAAGGGGGCAATAATAGCCCTTGATTGCTCACCCATAGGGTTAAGTCTATCGGGATTTATGATATAATATGACATGATCTCTTCCAATTCAGCCTGGTTAGTCGGGTCGAAAAGGTGTCCGTTTACCCCCTGCTTCACCAGGTCGTCTGCACAGCCACATTTCTGGGAGACGATTACGGGCATACCACAAACCATCGCCTCATTAACAACCAGTCCCCAGGGTTCGGACAAGCTGGGAAGTACCAACACATTACTCTGAGCCAGCCACTCGGGTACTTTGTGCCAGGGGAATCCACCGGTGAAAGTAACTCCAGAAATCCCGTTTTGGTTAATATATTCAGCTAAATTGTTCTTTTCAGGGCCGTCTCCAATGAACATCAGTCCCCAGTCAGCGGTACCTTCCACCCGTTTCTTTGCTTCCTTAAAGGCTTTTATCAATAGCAGGAGATTCTTCTCCGGAGCCAGTCGACCTACGTACACAAAGTGGTAACGGGGAAGGTTGGGCAGTAATGGGCGCAGCTCCGTCCCCCGCTGGTAAGCTTTCAGGATGACCTGTTCATCAATCACTGCGGCCTGTCTTACCGCTATTTTGGAATCAGGTACGCCCAGTGATTTAAGGTACTCTGCGGAAGAACTACCAAAGCAGAAATACGCATCGGCTGAGTTAACGATCATGGCTTTCAGCCGTTCTTTGAGGCCGGAGCGGGGCCTGTCCATACTGGATGACTCAGACGAAAGTACGATCTTCACCCCCTGGGTCTTTGCATACAGCATTAGCAGGATCTGGGCCCAGTCAAAATAGCCGGTAATATTAAGTACGGTGGGTTTATAGGCATGATAAGCTTTCAGTAGTCCTTTGAGACGGTCCTTGAATCCTACTGAGTCCAGACTGGTTTGATACAGTACTTCATACGGATACTCGTACCGGATACTCTCATCATCCTTCATAACGGCTCTGCTCGCTTCATGCAGAGCTATGTGAACTACCTTGAAGTCAGCCTTTGGGTGGTCATTCTTCAGGATGTTATAGATTTCGCTGAAAAGCTTTGATTTGTAATGAGCCCACAGCTGATTATGTATAATGAGTACACGCATCAGTGTGAAGGGCTTAGGTAGTTGAGGAACAGGGGGTACAGCTGATTCGCCAGGAATAGCTGGCCACTTGAATTATAGTGTACCAGGTCACCCCGGCGGTAGTATGCTTTGGAAGCTCCAGCCTCTAATTCTTTAATTAGGCGAATATCGTTTTGCTGAGCAAACTGAATGATTTCTTTGCCTTGATTATTATAGTCACCCTGCTCAATTTCTAAAGTTTCCGGATGCAGAAAAATAAAGAAGGGTATGTTATTCTGTTGTGCTATTTCTGCCAGTTCCATAAAGCCCGGATTAAATCCTTCACCGTTTTTTACGATTCCCGTAGTCGGACGGTCTTTATCGGGTAGCGGGGCAAAGTTGGCGCTCCCTTCTATGTATCTAAGCAGGTTATCTAAATTTACTTTGGTTTCCCACATATATTCAATCATCCACTCGTACCGTACCCAAAGTTCCTGCAGCGCCCAGTCAAATTGCTTATCCGGTAAGTTGGGGTCTATGCCTACGATGGGTTCATGTCCCATGATATCGTGCGCATCGTGGCTGCTGGCTACCAGGCACATCAGATCAGCATTAAATAGGCCATACTTTTTGAGGTAAGCGGCTACATTGTCAGGACCCCACGAACCGGCCGATATATTAAGGACCCGTACCCGCCCACCCAGAGCCTGGGTCAACCTTTTTTCCAGAAGAGTAGAGGCCAGACTATCCTGATCAGTTAGGCTTCCACCATTTACGACCGAGTCACCAACCAAAAGTACAACGGTAGTATCAGACGGATCAATGGGATCATTTCGCATGGAGTAGCTATTGGTTCGGATGGTATTGCCAAACCGTACTATCTCCTGATTAGGAGCGTAGACGTATTCATAATCAGGACTAGCGACGTATAGGGGAGCACTTAAGAAGCCATACTTGTAGCGCAAAACTACTTCTGCCGCCACCAGAGCGAGAATTAAAAAAATAATAATTCCTAAAACAATTTTCCGTACCAAGCTTTTCTAATTTTGTGCCGCAGACACCGCAAATTTATAATTACTTTTCGTTTAAGTAGCCGGGCCTAATAAATTCCCTATGTTAAATACAAAAAATACCCAATTACCGACTTATCTTCTTCTTCTAGCTATTTGGATCTATACCTTTTATGTCAGCGTCGTCACCCCTCCCTTTTTCTCCTATTATACCGTTGATGAGAATTCGGTAGCTGACTCGGGTGTGTTTATGTGGTACGGAATAACACCACGCTGTCTTGACTGGCCCGCCACACCTACTGCTTTAATATTTTTTTTAATTTATGGCATAGATGTATTTGTTACTCTCCTTAGTAGTATAGGTTCATACGATAGTCTGATCGGAGTTTTTGAAAAATTTGATTTTACAGCTTACCAGTACCTGATTGATCGTGAACCATATCTACTTGTAGCCCGTACTGTCCAGTTAGTTATTATAGGTCTTTTTCTTTTTTTGACAGTCCGCTTCATTTATCGTCAGGAACATCCACTCCTCACTCCGGCTGTTAAGATTCTTCTTTCCGTTCTGATTGTGACATCGGATATGGTGTGGTTCAGTGCACCCGTTTTACGACCAGAAGGTATTTCGGGCTGTATTTTCCTGTACATTCTGGTGCGCCTTGTATTTACCACTAACCTGTCTGCTCATAAAGCCTATATGCTTTCGGCATTATTTGCTGTTGTTATAGCTGAGCGTCTGCTCTTTTTGTTCGTCTCACCTATCTTCTTTCTAAGTATATTCTTCCTGCTGGCAGAGCATGAGCGCTGGCGAGTTGCTCTGCGGTCTGTAGCCTTTACCTTCATGGTGTTTGTGGCGCTCTGTCCTTTTCTGCTGACCGATCCTCTGGTTGTAGCCAAGTCATTTGTAGGAGGTATCATTGCCAAAATGAACGATAAACCAATGGAAACCCTATTTAACCAGGATTACATTGGTAGCTATTTTGATCAACCAACCAGTTACCTGATTATTATTCTTGCAGTACTGGGTACCTATGTGCTGCTTAGAGAACGAAAAATACAGTACTGGGTACTTGTGCTTAACTGGGTGTTTTTTCTTTTCCTGGTGCTGCGTTCGGCCAAGATTTACGACACCCATGTACTGCCGGCTGGAGTAATTACTTTGATTATGTCTGGTCTAGGAGTTGGTTATGTGTACCATCAAATACGTAAGGCAGGATGGGTAATAAGCTTGGTACTCGTTCTTGTCATCGCCGTGGCCAGCCAGTGGCGGTACTATGAATTTCAGGGGGTGCGTCATGAGCGTATGAATGCGTTTTCAGCCTTTGACTGGGCACAAACGTTACCTGCTGACGTGAAAATACTGGCACCAATTGATCTGGATTTCTACCTGCAGAAATCAGAAGTTGCCCTGCTACGGAATCAGGAGCAGCGGAGAGACACTACCCTGATGATCCGTAAGCTAAACTACCTCTTGGGTAATAAGAGTGGAAATGAAGTGGATGATACAGGGCTATCGGTAGTGGCAAAGTCATTTGCCTTTGAAGATGAAGGCCTCTATGATATACAGTACCAGATACTGCTCCGGTACAGTGATCGCAAAGAAGTGCCGAAATATGACTATGATGTGTACATGGATAATGTGCTACTGACTAGTCACAGTGTAGAGTGGGAGAAGGCACTGCAGGACTTCAAAGATGGAAAATACAAATACTTGATTACGGAGAGATCAGTTGATGGGTATAACCCTATCAAAGTATTTGACAAAGAGGAAGGTTTAGAAATCAGAGTCTATAAAAATTAGCAGAAATAGGGTATATTTCCAGGCGGTGTAAAATAACTATTACTGGCTGATTGATTTTAAAAAAAGGGGGTTAAGCGATAACCCCCTTTTTTAGTATCCAGAGCTGAAAGGCTTTCCGGATGACGATGTAGTAGAAAACTATACAGTACCCGAGTACAAAAAGGCTACTGAAAAAAGCGTATTCAATGGTATCATCAATGAAATGCTTGTAGGCTACCGGAATCAGCATGAGAATACCGGCTATTCCGTAGTACCATCCCAAAATCATACCCTCTTTCTTCCACCGCATGGCCATGTATACAATGACAGGCTGCATAGCCATATTATTACGATCCAGAGAACCCGTCAACAGGGCAACACACAGAAACAGAAGTAGTATAGACAGGAGGAAAATATCGGCAGGTAACAGATTCTTTAAGAATGCGATCAGGAGCACCAACGTAATCAGGCACAGAATCGTGGTCCGGATGGTTTGCCAGCTTTCCGGAAACGTTCGGTAGAAGATTATCCAGAGCGATGAATGATTGGGCGCATTATCTATATCATAAAGAATCCTTTGATTGATGATTCTGGAAAAGTCACTGGCAAACGGTAGATATATGACCAGAAACAGAGCTACAGTCACGACGGTGAACAGTACTGTCTTCTTAAGACTGGAAGTTGGAGTAAATAACTCCTTTACTAACGTCTGCCACTCCCGAACCTTTAAAAAGTTGTCTTTACCCAGTACATAGTAAGCCAGACAAATGGGAGCTATCAGAGCTCCTATAGCCTTGAATCCGATCGAGAACGAAAGGAAAATACAGGCCCAAAAGAACTTCCGGTGAATCGAAAACCACAGAGACAGCAGGATCAGCAGGACCTGAAAACCTTTGTCTTCGGGAATAAAGGTACCATTAAGTAAAAGCGCAGGCGAAAGGCTGCTAACCAACAGTACAAAAGCTATGGAAAAAATATTGATGGGCAGGCTGATCAGCTGAAAAAAGAACAGGGTAGTGATATAACCGATGCACGAGTCAAGAAAGGCATAGGCATATCGGTAGTAATACACATTCCCTTCAAAAAAGAAGTCCAGAAAACCGTTAAATAGCAAGTTGAAGGGGAGGTTATTAGCACTGTGATAATTCCAGTTGTCTTGGTTAGAACACAGCCAGTAATTATCACCAAATTCATCCAGACGCAATTTTTCTCTTAACTCTACATTATCTTCAAAATCATACGGATTGATTCCATGACTGATCATCTGACCACCATTTACCAGGCAGGAGATATCCGCAAAGCTATTGGAACTCGGGGTAAAATTAATGATTATAACACGAGCGATAAAGCTTACCAGAAAAACAAGTAAAGCAATCTGAGAAACTCGTTTCATGTACTAAAAAGGGAAAGTGCTGGTTGTAAGTAATAACTGGATCAGGCTGTTGCAGTTGCCAGAGTGCGTTGTTTGGGAGCTGCGTCCAAGTACTTAATACCCAGGAATCGTACCATTAGTATGAATGAAAACCAGTAAGTAATGTCATAAGGGCGACCTCCGGTTACCATTTGAGGGATGGTATAGATATATAAGTAAGCTACAAACAAGGCGATAATGTTAGTTTTTCTTAGTACCTCTTTATGAGTATATACTAATAAGAAGAACAAAAAGCCGTCAAAGAACAAGAAGCCCAGGAGTCCATGGTTAATAAGCGCTTCCAGAACGGGTACATCTAGAAAAGTAGCTTTATAGCCAAGACCGAAGAGCATGATCTGCGGATTGTCAATAGATTCAAAGAAAAGCTCAAAGCTAGAAACCCTACCCATCGAAGAGGCATCAATGGTAGCCTCTGCGTCAATCTGTACGCCGGTTATTGTATAGTATACATTGTAAAAGCGGGCGAACAACACGTCGCTATAATTCAGGATAATGGCATATATATCGTAGTACCTGCTAAGAAAGTAGTTGGCAACCAGGAATATAAAGATGGCAATAAGTACAGTCTTTAAGGAGAAGAAATTATAAATGGCACTACCAATCTTTCTCATTGAGAAGTTAGCATAGATGTAAAACATCAGCATAAGGATGAGTGCCAGAAAAGTAGATTTCGTCTGGGTAAGGATAATAATAACAACGCTAAAAATGATACAGAAGTAAAAGAACGTTTTTAGTAGCAGGCTCCTGCTTTGCCAGATCAATACACCCGAAGAAATAATACAAACGATCGCATTCCGGGCGGCAGCGTGTGGATTACCTCCTGACTGGGCGTTTTCGTTAGCAAATGTTATGGCTGCTCGCATACCCAAGGTCCAGTTAGGGTCGACCAGAAGTGAGTAAATAAGCGAAAAGTTAGAAAGCAGGGAAAGTATAAAGATAACAGGTATAAGTGTGTCTTTAACCGTATTGGGAACCTGTATGATTAGGATCAGGTACGCAAAAATAAAGAAGTAGTTTCCAAACTCTGTTACTGTACCGGCTCCTGTCGAACCCGGTAGCATATAGTAAAAAAAGGCTAGCAGAAGGAACAGAACACTCAGGTTGAACAAGATGGCATTGGGCTTGTAAATTCGCATGAACAGCTGAGCAGGGAGCATCAGCACGAGCCCTAACATCCAGAAAGCCGCTGTAAATACGCTTGATGCCGGACCGATGCCTAAGGTGTCACGGACAAAGAAAATGATAGGGAAGCCATTGAATAGCATGTAGATACCTACGGAGTACCTGAGGTTATTAAAGTTTTTGAGTGGATTAAAAACTGATATAAATTGTGAAACATCCATGTTTTATCTTTTCAACCTATGATTCCTTTGTAAAAAAGTAACAATGCTGTAAGTGGTAGTCTGCTTTTGATCCAATTACAAAGATACCTATTTTAAGCTATAGTGTAGTAGCGTTACTTGCATTTATACCTCATGATAATTAGCTGCATTCAGCTGGCTATCAGTAACTAGGTGAATATAGCACCTAACTAGTAGTTGTACAGATACCTGCCCCAAACCATTACACAAACGTCCTGATTTAGTATTAGTATATACGAGTACCCAATTTTGCTCCAATGGTACGGGCGGGCTGATCTGAGGTAGTTCTAGAGTCTTACTTATTGATTTATTTCAAACTCATCTATTTGAGTAAGTACCTTTTTTAAGTTCGAGACCAGACCCTTTCTCAATTGTCGGCTTCCTTTTATATCTGGTGTTTGTCCAAAGGCAGGAGTGTTATTGACCTGGTACTTTTTATACTGTTCCAGACCTTGTTTGTACTCTCTGTACAGTTGCTCAAAGGTCCTGTTATGTTTTAAGAGCTGCTGATGATCAGACCAGACCGGATGATAGCTGGTAAGACCGGCAAAATCAGCTGTAATAAGAGGTTTATTATTTACCTGGTACTGTCCATTGACTATATTGAGTTCTCTCTGTGCAATAGAATGTAGCCCCAGATGCCATCCCGGCAGATTGATCCGGGCAGTGTTCCGGATCCAAACAGGAGCAAAATTAAGCCACAACTGATCCATACACATCCCCTGACATAGGTCAAAGTGGGCTCGGTCATAGGTCCGCTGTTTCCACCAGTCTAGTAGCTTTTCGGCTTCGGTACCATGTTGTAGTATCCACGCTCCGGCATGGTACATGCCAATATTAAGTATCCTTTTGTCGTCCAGCTCGATAGTAAGCGGCAGCGGCTGTGTGATGTGAGGTGTCAGCTGTAAGTCCGCTTCGGGCAAATCAGTAAAGGGAATTGCCTGATACAGTACAGTAGTAGGTGACAGGAACACGAGCCTGCTGCACTCAGGATTAGTCTGCAGGATGTAGTGGGCAAACCAGGGGCGACAGGCTGCTACCAGTTCAAAGTCATAGTAGCGCTCGTACATAGTAGCCCAGCCGGGGATGGAAATAAGTTTTACCGACAAACGCAGCATCTCTTCGGGTAAGGATGGAACCGGAGCTTCATCTACCCAACCTATGATCATTTGCGCGTCAGGATGGTATTTTTTTACTGAACTTCCCAGAGCTATGGCGTTAGGCAGTTCGGTACGATTGCATACTGTAAAAAAGATATTCATGTATACTGATAATGGCGACTGGGCTAACTAATCAATTCCCTGATAGGTATCTTTCTCGGTCAACCCCGTTAGAGCGAACGGCTTTACGGCCTCAAATGTTTTGGAATTTGCGTATAAGGCAAAGCGATCACGTACTATGGGGGTAGGTATCTGAAGAGAAGGCCATCCTTTATTCATTTCGGTTTCCCAGAATAATGAATCATTTTTTAGGGATTCCGACTTGTTTCTGTATTGATAAGCCTCCCTCTTATACTTATTCAATGCTTTGCGAAGCTTTTCTACCCTTCTGAGTGATATTCCACTTCCTTCCAGTTCCGTTACGGACCCGGCCGATAGAACTTTTGCCCGGCTTATGCTCGTTATTGAATGCCACAAAGACGGACTTCGGTCCAGGTCGGTGGGAGCGGCCTGAATAAGGTCATATCCCTGATGGCACCAGTAGCGGAGCTCGTTTCGATATACGTAACTATTACACTCAAATAACAGGATGAACTCACTCCAGTCAAAGCGTTCATAAAAGTCTTCGGTCAGGAGTAGTCTGGACAAGGCAGAACGGCTCTCGAAGTACTTGCTGTCAAAGGTATATTGAGTACAGTCGGGGTATTTTTCTTTCAGTCCGGAAAGATCAAGGTTATCTTCACTAATAAATAGTATCGGAAAACCTACCAGTGTAGCTGTACACTGTTCCAGCATTTTCTCCTCAAAGGGCGTTAATCTGCTGTTGTATACAGGTACTACCACTGTAACTAACTCTTTCATCAGATGGTGTCAATTTTTTCGATCAGGTACTCTACCCGTTTTTTTAGAAACTTTCTGACCCGTTGGTACCGCAGTACTTTAGGAGGCTTAATGTAGCAGCAGGGAAACCTCCGGTAGTACTCATTTCCGTTACGGATCAGGCTGTTACGATAAATGTCGAAAAGAGGTTGCATATCCTGTCTTTCCGAGAGCTCAAATCTATCCTGGTACTTTGAAAGTATAGCTGGTTTAGCGGGATCATACCCACTATAATGAAAAAAAACTACCGGATGGTCCTCATTAACATAGTGGATGCCATTCTGGTCTACGCTGAACTGCCGTTCGTGCAGGTTCCAGTAGGCGGCATTGTAGCCGGGATCGCGCTCAATGTAGGTATTATCAATGAACAGAGGCAGAAAATTCATCCAGTTCTGATCCACAAATAGACCATCACAGAGCGCGATCAGACATTCATATCGCAGTTTTTCTTCCCACCATTTGATGTACTTCTCAGTCTGGGCCGTTTTTTTGAATGCTACAAAACCCAGATTAAAAACACCCGTATTCAGGTGATGTAGCTCATTGGGAGTTTTCTGGTCTTCAATGGGCGTACACACATGGGGAGTAACTACTGCTTCGTGCGTATCAAGCGTCTGCAGCAGATGGGTGAGTGGCTGATATACGATGATGTCAGGATCAAAGTATATGACTTTATCCGCTTCGGGGTATTTTTCAAAGAAATAGGTAAAGTAAAAGGGCTTAACGGCTGTATTCAACTCCGTGATGTTGTACCTGTCACACATCTCCTGAAAGCCTTCTATGCCGATAGCGTGTATCTCTACTAGAGGAAAGGCCGGACGATAGGATTCATCAAAGCTAACACCTTCCAGACGGTCTACTAATCCAACAAAGTACTTGATATCAGGATTGGTGGCCGCCAGCGATTCTCCTAAAGTACGAGCCTGGGCCAGGTAATTAATAGAGCAAATAGTAAAAGCAATGGTCATCGATCATGTGTTTCGGACAGCGGCAAAGTTAGGTACCTTTGAAGGATTGTGAGTACTTTCTTTATGCTGGTTCGTGTGTCATGTCTCTTCAGGACTTTTTCACGGGCTATTCTTCCCATAGTCTGACGCTGGGCCGGATCAACAATAAGCTGAATAACAGCCTCAGAGGCAGCCGAAATATCCATATAAGGTACTACAAATCCGGCGTCATGCTCTACGAGTTCAGGAGCGCCTCCGGCCTTTTCAAAGCACACAATGGGTGTTTCATTGAGGGCTGCCTCCAGTACTACCAGTGGGTAGGGATCTTCACGTGAGGTAAGCAGCAGTACGTCAAACCGGCTGATCAGATCCAGGGCATTGGGCGTAGGAGGGATAAGTATAATCTTATCTTCAAGCTCCATGCGCTGTATATCACTGATGAGCAGGTCATAAATAGAATGTTCAGGACCGGCACCCACCCATACAAAGTATACCGGTAGGGGTGATGTTTTCTGCAGTACTATCCGGGCTATCCAGTTAAAAATATCATTTCCTTTGCGAAGTTCGGCATTACCACAGCCACCAATCACGATGGCATCCTGAGGTATGTTGTACTGCGCTTCGAGCAGATGATGATCCGCTACTTTAAGGCACTTGTCAATCTGAGCGTGATCAATAAGGGTAAAAGTACTTACTTCTTCTTCCGGAAACCCAAATTCCCTCGTGTAGTAGCTGGCTACCGCATTGGATACCGCTATCAGGTGATTGGTCTTACTGATCAGGAATGAGAGATCAGGCTTCTCGGTATAGATCTCAGCCGACATCTGTAACTCATGCGCAAAAAGGACTACCGGAAGGTGGTGTAAACAAGTCAGTTGCTTATGGTAGATTTCAGCATTGGCAATGGAGTTTACAAACACCAGACCAATATCCAGTCCTTTGAGCTCTGCCTCAAATTGCTCCTGCTTTTTGCGCTGTTTCTGCTGCTTGATGCTCCTGTAAGCTCCAGCCTTGGAAAGTACATTGTCAAGGCGCGGATTCAGAAGTAAGTCGTCACTGCCGGGTATGACTGTGATAGGTACTACCTCTCTGAATTCAGATTCGATGTTCCCCCCGTCGCATAGCAGCAGGTGCATAGGTACTCCTTTTTTCTTGAGTAGCCTAAGCAACTGAAGCAGCAGCAATTGGCTGCCGGCTCGGTTGGCATCGTGACTTATAAATAGTACTTTCTTAGACATTTCTCCACTTCTTACAGGGCGCTCACTTAACAACACATTATGCAGGAGATTCTACCTGCTTCTAACACTACTAGTACGCTTCGTGACTAAGCTTTCCGGGTACTTTCTTGGCAGGATTCCCAATATAAATCCCCCATTCTTCGGTATCCTTTGTTATAGCGGCGGCCATACCTACCAGGGTACCCTGTGCTATATGCGTATAATCACGAATAGTACTGTTAACACCAAAAAAGGAGTATGGTTCAATTACACAATGTCCGGAAAGAACCACGTGCGAGGTAAAGAACACATGATCCTTGATCTGACCGTGGTGACCAATATGATTTCCACTCCAGAGTACTACATTGTTACCAATGGTCGTAAATGGCTGAATGGTATTATCTTCCAGAATAAAGCAGTTTTCACCCACTACACTCCGATCCAGAATAGTGGCATGGGAACTAATGTAGGAAATAAAGCTATAGCCTTTGGCTTTGGCTTCGTTATATATTTTTTCCCGGTTACGGTTCATGTTGCGACCGGTCATGGGTGCAAAGAACTGGTACTCCTGGGGAGGGAAAATGGTTTCTACATCTTCAAATGCAACCAGAGGAAGCCCTCTGAAAGACTCTTCCTTCAGGTACTCACGATTGACGGTGAATGCTGCGACTTCGTGCTCGGAGTCGTGCTGAAGGTAGTAGTGGGCCAGTTCGGCCGTGTCCATTATTCCGAATATAATAACTTTTGCCATTCTTAGATTAGTTCGTATGCGGTTAGTAGTTCGTGTACGGTACTTACTTCGTTGAACATCAGCACGTCCAGCATGGAGAGCCAAGGTACAAAGTCATTTTTGAACTGAGGGTACGAATGGGGTAAAGATTTTATAAAATAAAGTTCAATACCTTCCCCTTCGAATTTTCTTTTGTCATATAATTCCATACCACCAATCGGATTAATGTAGCGGGTAGCATTTTCTTTTTGACAGATATCCAGTATACGATCCTGGCCTTTCAGCTCAGAATTAGCGTAAACCGTAGAAGAGGGGATGATTTCTGTTGTGATACCCAGATACGTATTGACCTGAACCAAACCTTGAAGCGCAAGTTCAGAAATACTTTCAGTAGTATAATTGACTATGTTTTCAATTATCGGGAAAACACCCTTAAAGCAGGGGGCCTTCTGATACGACTGCTGTATGGTCTTCAGTAATTTTTTACGCCATTGGGCATCGTCTGCCAGTGCTACTTCATTAATCAGTTTATTCTGGCTGGCATCTTTCAGGGGGATCGTGAACAGGTGCGCTTTCCCGCCGACCAGCATATTATTCCGATTGATCCAGCCCCGGTTAATAAAGTTGACATCATCATACATCACAAACTTATCAACTGCCTTGATGAGTTGATAATACCCAATATAGGGTAAAAAGTAAGGCTGCATGATGGCTATTGTCATAGTACTTCTGTTTAATAAGATAATAAGTAAGCCTGCTATTTGAGCTTACGTAAGTAATAGTCTTCTCCTTTTACAATAAGATCATTCATGGTTGTGTCCGATCCCAGTCTGATATCGCCCGGCTGAGGCTTGATAACACTCTTTGCAAAAAATAGGTAATCAGCTTCGGGAGGAATGGGTTGTACTCCTTTCTCAAAAGGATTTATAGTAATTAGCCTGCGGGTAAGCTTATCGCCGTACAGGGGATACTCGAAGTCATCGTTGATGGTACCTAAGGCTACGGTAGCATCCTGAGGTACAATGGAGTCAAACTTTAGATAAGCAGGTGTAATATCGGGTCGGGCGAATGTCATCAGACGGATGCGATTGCCCGTAAATGCTGACTCGTGCCCATACGCTGAGATAGGCAGGGCCCGGATATTGAGGTATACAGACATAAGTGCTGATATACAGCCCATCACTACGATCAGACCTATGTATCCCTTCCATACCCAGCGGTGTGGCTTGAGTATCGACAAGCGATGGTGCGTAAAGAGCAGCAGTAAGAATAAGACTCCGAAAAGGCCAGTTTCGATAAAATATCTACCCTTGAATGGATCGTAGGGAGCTGAATAGGATATGGCTATGAAATGCAAAACAATAGCCAGTGCCAGGAACCAGTGCGGCCGGGACCAGATCACCCTGAAAAAGACAAGTAGCACCAGCGGGAGCGTCAGGGCAAACCCGTAAATACCCCAGTAGGGATTGGCATTATAGAACTCAAACCGGCGCTGGAAGGCAAAGGGAACAATCGAGAAGTCGGTTTCCTCATCAAGCCGCATGTGTAGTTTATCCTCCAGCATCACGATCGGCTTCCTAACCAGGGTATTGAGTTCGTAGCCCCACTGAGCATTCCGGATTCCATCCAGGTTAAAGAAGTCGTAGCTGTATCTTACCACGTTGCGGCTGCCTTGTTCAAAAAGGTTGCGCAGGGTTCCGGCTCGCTCAACGGATTGATGCTTCAGGGCCGTAGGGGGGCCAATAGGGTGGCCAAATACTTGTATGTTGCGTAGGTAGCCGGTGGGTAGGGTATAGATAAGCATAGCTACCAATATAGCCACACCCAATCGCCAGACCCGGTTAAAGAAGGTCTTGAAGTCCTGTGCTATGAATACTGTGTACACCATTACGGAGAATACCGATGGCAGCAGCAGCGTAAAGGTAATCTTATGCCCATATACTACACCAAAAGCCAGACCGGCCAGGTACAGGTACTTGTTCTGACGAGTGGCATGGTACGAGAACAGGAAGTAGATCAGGCAGCTTAGATACGCAGTAAGTACAATATCGGTTTCAGTAGTAATGGCCTGCATCAGGAAGTCAAGGAACATACTGTACGCCAGGGCACAGAAGATACTTGCTGAAAGGTTACGGCCGATCCGCTGGCTGATCCCAAAAATGGCAATGATACTGATCCAATACGCGGAATGGTGGATCAGTTTCATCGCGTTTTCAATCTCACCACTTATTAGATAGGTGTATATCTGAATAGTAGTAACACTTTTAGGATACGTATCCATATTCCAGTTGGTACCTCCAAAGTGCGCCATAGTACCATGCTGAATGTAACGAATCACCCGGTTGAGGTGGCCGGTCATACTATCCCATTCATTGGGGGGCGTAAATAGTACCAATAGCAGATTAGTAATAGCAATGATCGTTAAGGTACCGAACATGGTTATGTACATAAATTTCAGGTATGGCGTGAGGTTTCTCAGCCAGGTTCTGAAAGTACGTACCCGGTCCCCAAACAAAGATCGGACAGAGTAGGATTGGGGAGTTGATACCAGCCGGGGCCACACCAGGTTATAGATAGCCAGTACTATAAAAACACCTATTAGCCAGGCCCAGGGTGTAGCCGTCAGATGAAGACCAGAAAGTATAAAACCTGTTGGTATGATGCATCCTACAAAGAAAAGAAAAGATACAATGATCCATTCTGTCAAAGAAGGTTCCGCTACTTTTTTAGCGGTATATCCAACACCTAGTACAAACGCAATAAAAGAAATCCAGTAAAGTATAGCCATGACGGGGGGTCATAGGTTTTCGTTGATGATCTTACTTATTCGTTCTATGTCTTCCTGTGGCAGGCCAACGTACAACGGTAAGCTTAGAACACGCACAGAGATATCTTCTGATACCGGGCAGGCATACGTACGTGGCATAAAGGAAAGGGTATTAAGCGAAGGGTAAAAATACCGGCGTGGTATTATATCTTCGACTACCAGGGCTGCCTGTACCTTTTTAAGGACAGCTTCGGACTGGAATACTACGGGATAGTAGGCATAGTTATACTCAATATTCTTACTTAGCTGGGGCTTGAAAAGCAAATCCCAGTTAAGTAAACTATCATACAATTCAAATACATCCTTTCGCGCCTGTATAATAGAAGGTACATGGGGAAGATTACAAAGCCCCATAGCGGCGTGAAATTCTGAGTTCTTGCCGTTGATGCCCGCGAAGCGGTAGTCTTCATCACCCCGGTGCCCAAAGTGACGCAGTAGGTGTAGCTCTTCGTGCAGCTCCGGAAGGTTAGAGATAATGGCCCCGCCTTCGATGGAGTGAAACACCTTGGTAGCATGGAAACTGCAAGTACTGACATCTCCATAGGAGAATAGAGAACGACCTTTGTACGTTACTCCAAATGCATGCGCTCCATCGTAAATAACGCGCAGGTTATGCTTTTTGGCAATGGCTTCTATCTTTTCTACATCGCACGGATTGCCATAGACGTGGGTAGCCATGATGGCCGATGTATGAGGAGTAATAGCCTTTTCAATTAGATCTGCGTTGATATTAAAATCAACTGGATTGATATCAACAAATACGGGAGTACAGTTTTCCCAAATAATGGAGTTGGTCGTAGCACAGTACGAAAAAGGAGTCGTAATTACTTCTCCTGATATCTTCAGAGCCTTTAAAGCTATCTGCAGGACAACGGTACCATTAGTACAGAAATACAAATGCTGTACGTCAAGATACTCCTTAAGTTGCTTTTCGAGCTCCTGTAGTAATGGACCATTATTTGTTAGTTGTACTTTATCCCATATTTCATGGATGTATTGTATGTATTCGGCCTTATCTGGGAGAAAGGTCTTAGTGACATTAATCATTCACTACGGGTTCTGTTTGACTAATAGAAAAGTTAAGTTGTGGGCGAATAAAGCCAGGCCACTTGCCGTACCAGGTCACACCTTCGCGGTAATCTTCCACGTCGAAGCTCAAAGCCTCCTCCATGTTGTATACAACTGTACTGGTATCCTTCACAATCATCATGGATACTACATACGAGCCATCGTTAAGGAAGTGGCCAGGGATTTCGCAGCTACCTGTCACCAGCCCTTTAGAAAAAGTCTGGGAGGTAGTACCTACGTTGAAGATACACTCGCCGGTGTAAGAGTAGAGGTGCATACTCAGGTTGAGGTTGGACTCTTCTTCCATATTCCAGAATTCAAACTGGAGCTGCATGGGAGTCCTCACATCAATATGCATCAGGTTATCCTGGTACTCCGGGATAAGCTTAAAGCTCTTGATCCGGACCTGATCGTTACCCGGGGCCTCATCGATACTATTCCACTGGCGTTCCAGGTTTTTCTGGGATATCTTGCTGAGGTAGGTAGTTACAATATGCGTTGTATCACCCTGATCAACTAAAGTGCCTTTTTCGAAGAAGAAAGCTTTATTACACAGGGCCTGAACCGCCACCAGGTTGTGACTTACGAATAGGATGGTACGGCCACTTTCCGACACGTCTCGCATCTTTCCCAGACACTTTTTCTGGAATTCGGCATCACCTACCGCCAGTACTTCATCAATGATCAGGATTTCGGGTTCCAGGTGGGCGGCAATGGCAAAGCCAAGTCGGACGTACATACCGGAGGAATACCGTTTAACAGGCGTATCCAGAAATTTTTCAACACCGGCAAAGTCTACGATGGCATCAAATGATCTCCGTATTTCTTCCTTATTCATCCCCAGTATAGCTCCATTGAGATAAATGTTCTCACGGCCGGTAAGTTCGGGATGAAAACCGGTACCTACTTCCAGAAGACTGGCTACTCTACCGCTAATCTTAACCTGTCCGGTAGTAGGATTGGTGATACGGCTTAATATTTTCAGAAGAGTAGATTTTCCGGCGCCGTTATGTCCGACTATACCTACGCGGTCTCCCTGTTCAATCTTAAAGTTGACGTCACGTAGTGCCCAAAACTCTTCTTTACCCTTACTATTTTCTTCTTTATTAGGCTTGAAAATACTATCAAATGTGTCTGACACCAAATCACGAATACTGTTCGAACGTTTCGAGCTTTTGTGATCTATGATGTATTTCTTACTTATATTTTCGGCAGTAATTACAGACATGCTAATGGATGTGGTTTCTAAATGTGGTCAACAAACGTATTTTCTTTTTTACGAAAGTACATCACCGAAAGGAACAAAGCTATTAAGGATATAACAAGTGTTGAATACAAACTGATTGGATTGAAAAAGACTTTATCACCGAGGAGACACCAGCGGAATCCATCAATAATACCCACAAGTGGGTTTAGGTTATAGAACTTGTACCACCAGGCGTCTTCAACCAGTCGGCTAGTGTAAGCGATAGGGCACACATAAAAGCCGATCTGTATCATAAAAGGTACTAACTGGCCAATGTCTCTGAACTTTACATTCACTACTGAAAAAAACAAACCGAAACCCAGTGAAGTCAGGAAAGTCAGAAATATAAAAAAAGGCATGAAAATGATCTGCCAGCTGGGCGAATACTGGTACCAGAAACAAAGGCAGATAAACAACACCAGTGATATCAGAAAGTCAATAAAGCCCACGGCTACTGCACTCAAAGGCATGAGCAGCCTAGGGAAGTATACTTTGGATACTAAATTGGAATTAAGTACAATGCTACTACTTATCTGAGTAAAAGTATTCGCAAAGAATAACCAAATGGTGAGGCCCCCCAGTACCATAAGCGGGTAGGGGACACCCGGATCGGGTCTTAATTTGGCTACGAAGCTAAATACAAACACCATAATAAGCATGGTCATCAAAGGGCGAATAACGCTCCATGCCATACCCAAAAAAGTCTGCTTGTACCGTACAGAAATATCTCGTTTTGAAAGGATCCAGAGAAGCTGCTTATTTCTCCAGAGGTCTTTCCAATAATCTTTTTCTGATCCGTCGGCCTTTATCGTTACTGAATGAGACATAAGTTATAAGTTAGACACGTGGATCTGCCATAACATTGGCATACACATCCTTAATATATACAAAGAACAAACCAAAAATAAGACCAACCAAAAGACCGATTTTCATTCTCTGGGCGTTATCGATGTTCATATCCAGTGGCGTTTTAACGCCCTCGATAATAGTAAACAGTGGAGCTTCTCTAATGAGTGAAACTCTGGTATTCTCTACATTTCTCATCGTTTCCATATAGAGACCCTGAATAAAGGATGTATTGCGTTCCAGCTTGTTGACTGAAACCTTACCCTCTGGAACTACTACCTGAGTACTATAATCAAGTTCACGCGCCAGACGGGCTTCTGTACGACCTAGAATAACCGCCAGAGAGTCGGCACGTCTTTGTAACAGTCTAAGCGTCTTACGAGTCTTAAAGGTCTGATTTTCAGTATAAACCTCTTCTACTGTTTCAAGGAGTGTGTTTGCCCAGGTTCTGGCAAGCGTTGAGTTTTGTGAATTACTAGTAAGTTGAATAAATGACGATTTACGGTCAAGTGCAGCTACACTGGTTGCTCCTTTGGTTCTTTCTACAATCTCATTGAGTACCAGCCTTTCTTTAAGTGTTAGCTTTGTAGGGTCATTATTTGTAAATTGAAAGTTTAGCATTTCAGTTGACTCTGCTTCTGCCCAATCCTTCTTGATACCACTTGAATCAATATAAAAATTAGCGAAGAGCATCTTTTTGTTATTGATATCTACTTCCTTCATCAGCGCCCTTTCGATTACGGGACGTGATGTTACAAAGTAAAAGAAGTTTTCACCCGTAAAAATATTTGCATCGGGTGCTCCACCTCCAAGTCCTAACAATCCGGCAACCTCATTGGCCTGGCCTGAGCTTCCACCTCCCAGATTAAATACCACTGTGGCTTCATACGTGGCGGGCTCTTCTAAATAGATATCAAGCACATATCCTATACCTGCCCCCAACACAATGAAAAGTAGCAAGATCTTCCAGTTACGGATAAGGCTATTTTTGAATGCAATAACCTTCAGTACTATTTCCTTTGGGGAAATCTGATCTTCAGGAACTGTCTGGATTACTTGTGACATAAATGTTATCGGATATTACGGAATGCTAATACTGAAAGGATGAGTGTGAATAGGGTAGATGTAATACTTACACCCTGTTGTAAGGCCTGCTGGGCAGTGATTTCGGTACCTGTTCTCATTGGAACATAAATCTCTGAACCTGGCTCTACTTTAGGATAGATATTGAAGGCTAAGAACTTCCGTGTTCTGTCAATCGAACCGTTGGGGTACTTTACATAAGCGCTTTTTCTTAGTGATTTTCTGGTAAAGCCACCAGCGTGTGAAATATAATCAAGGAAGCGCATGCCACGTGCATACTTTACAGTAGTAGGGTACAGCAGTTCGCCCTGTACCTGTACAGTTTCCAGTCTTTTAGGAATTCTGATAATATCACCTTCCTGAATAATCAGATCCTCATTAGAGCCTGGGCTTCTGAGAATTTTTTCAAGATTGATACCAATCAACTGCTCAGATGTTTGTTGTACCTGCACATCAATGGCTCCTTTCTTAACATCACTGGCAATATTCTGAAGAGTTTCGCTCTTTTGCTCAGCCTCACTTTGTGAAATGACTACTTGTCTAACGAGCGTAGCTCCATCCGGATAGGCCAGATCGGTTAATCCGCCAGCGCGCTGGATAATATCGGAGATCTTCTCATTCTTGGCGATTATACCGTAGAAGCCAGGGTTTAATATCTCACCTTCGATTGCTACAAAAGTCTGCTCGCGGTAGTTAGGAGCCCGGCGTACAATTATCTCGTCGTAAGGTTGTAGAACAAACTCCTGACCATCTTTACGCAGGTTGAGATCACGGCTTACGTCAAATGAATAGGTTTCGGAGATCTTGGCGTCAGCGGCTAGGATGTTGATATCACGTTTTCTTCTTACTATTTCTACCTGTGAAGCTTTTGCTGACTCTTTAAAGCCACCAGCTTTCAGGATAAGATCTTCCAAAGTCATATTAGCCATGTAAGGATAAATACCCTCACCTGTGCCCGTATTTGGTGTGTTAACTTCACCCTGTATATGTACGTAAGCCGGCTCTGCCAAATCAAACTTTGATGTAATGGCTACTACGTCCATTTTCTTAAGCTCGATATCCTCGACAGTACCATTGATTATATCAGCTACATTGAATGAAATATTCTGAACAGAAAGGTCATCGTTGGTACGGATGATACTACCACGTCCGGTAAAGGCATCTTCACGCAGACCATCGGCATTTTTGATTAGAGTCTTTAGGGTAGGGTTACTATCAATAGAGTACTCACCCGGCCTCATAACTGAGCCCTGAATGCTTACCAGGTTTTCAAACCGGTCAAGTACTACCTGTACTTCTACTTCATCACCTGATTTTAGGTCAAAGCTGCCGAACCCAGGTTCACGAACCTCAATGATACGACGTTCTCTTGGAGTAACACGGTATACTCGAACTCGCTCAGTATACGCATTATCTGAAAAGCCACCGGCATATTCCAGCAGAGTTGCCAGGTTTTCTTCAGGAAGCAGCTCAAATATACCAGGTCTTTTAACCTCACCGGTCAGGTCAATGCGCTCTTTATAAACTCCAACTATAATGTTGTCATTATCCTGAAGACGAATATCTCCTTTGGCAGTACCATTCATGAGTAGGTCATACAGGTCCATCCGGCTCACTACTTTACCATTTCTTACTACTCTAACATCGCGGAAAGTACCTAACTCATTAGGACCACCAGCCAGGAAAAGAGCGTTGAAAGCAGAGCTTAGTGAACTAAGCTGATAACTACCCGGATTCACCACTTCACCAGTTACGAAAACATTGATGCTTCTAACTCGGCCGAGTGTAACCGTCAGAGTACTCTTGGCTTGTCCATTGGAGCCAAGCAGACCCGGTATGAAAGAGCTTAGCTTGTCAATTAATATCTTACGTACTTCTTCAATGGTTTTGCCACTCACATAGATGGAGCCGGCACGGGGCAATGTGATAAAGCCATCACGATTTACTATAATGTTGTTATACGTAATTTGAGCGTAACCGTATACATAAATATCCAGCTCATCCTCAGGGCCAATTGTATAGTCACGTGGTGTAGCAATGTTGAGGTCTGGGTTAGGCTGGAAAGTCTTATTGGTAAATATAGAATAACCAAAAATCCGCTGGCGAAGTGCTAGCTTTTGTTGCTCAGCCTGAGTAAGTTTTTGATTGGCTTCTGACTCGGCCTGAAGCTCAGCATTTATTCTTTCCTGATTAACATTTGATTTGGCATCCTGTAGCACTTCTCCCTGCTGATTTGTGTTATTAGTAGGGGCATTGGGGTTAGCTGGATTGCCCTGGGTACCGGCTGGACCTCTGTTGTTTGTTGTTGAACCAGGTTGATTACCTGTTGTACCTGTATTACCTGTTCCGGTAGGTCCGGTACCAGTATTTCCGGTTCCGGTGGTGCCAGTTCCTGTTGTGGGTGCGGGAGCAACTTGTGAAAATACGTTAGATAAGGATGTGGAGATAATCAGAAAAGAAATCAATACTATTTTACTGATTTCAATCAGTTTCTTAGTGTTCATAGAAAATGATTTATACTTGGAAGTTGTCTGGTAAGGATTATTTCTAAAAAATCCCTAAATTGTGCTCACTCTAATAAAAGTACAATAAACGTGTAATGGTGCTACTGAACAGCAAAGTAACGTAGATTTTTCATTTTTTTTGATAGAATCTGTTTTTTTTGGAATCTAAATGCTGTGGTTTGTCCGTTTCCTTAACGAAGCCTTCACTAAAACATTATATAAACAGTATTGTTAAAAAATTGCTAATTTTTTATGGCAGATAATTCAAATGTGCAATATGATGAGAGTAGTATCCGATCACTGGACTGGAAAGAACATATCCGGCTAAGGCCTGGTATGTACATCGGTAAGTTAGGTGACGGTGCCTCTGTTGACGATGGTATATATGTACTTGTCAAAGAAATCGTCGATAACTCAATTGACGAACACATGATGGGGAATGGTAAAACCATTGAAATAAAAATTTCGGAACATCGGGTTGAAGTACGGGACTATGGCCGCGGTATTCCATTAGGCAAGGTAGTAGATTGTGTTTCCAAAATCAATACCGGTGGAAAATATGATTCTGGAGCCTTTCAGAAATCAGTAGGTCTGAATGGGGTCGGTACAAAGGCCGTGAATGCTCTTTCCAACTACTTTAAAGTACAATCTTTCCGGGATGGTAAGACCAAGTGGGCTGAGTTTGCACAGGGAGAGCTGGTTAAGGAGTCAGGGGAGGAGGATACCAATCAGAGAAATGGTACTTTAACCATATTCGAACCTGATAACCTTATCTTTAAGAACTTCCGGTACATACCTCAGTACCTGGATAACATGGTGTGGAATTACTGCTACCTTAACGCAGGACTTACCGTTAATTTTAACGGGCAGAAGTATTTTTCTCAGAATGGTCTGCTTGACTTGCTGCGTAGCAAAACGGATGTAGATGCTATCCGTTATCCGATTATTTATATTAAGGGAGAGGACATCGAATTTGCTTTGACCCACGGTAACCAGTACGGTGAAGAGTACTATTCGTTTGTGAACGGTCAGTATACTACGCAAGGTGGTACTCACCTGTCGGCCTTTCGGGAAGGTGTGGTGCGGGCTGTGCGGGAGCACTTTAATAAAGAATACGCTCCAGAAGATGTACGGTCTTCGATCATTGCTGCGGTGGCTATCCGGGTACAGGAGCCGGTATTTGAATCACAGACCAAAACTAAACTTGGCTCAACCAATATCTCGCCGGACCCCAATAGCCCAACGGTACGTACCTTTGTCAACGACTTCGTAAAGGAGCGCCTTGATAACTACCTCCATATGCACCCTGAGTCGCGCGACGCGCTCAAGAAGCGTATAGAGCAGTCGGAGCGGGAGCGTAAAGAGCTGGCGGGGATCAAGAAACTCGCTAATGACCGGGCCAAGAAGGCAAACCTTCACAACAAGAAGTTGCGGGATTGCCGGCTGCACCTATCTGAGACGAAGAACGAGCAACGTCTGGAGACGACCCTTTTCGTAACCGAGGGTGACTCAGCGAGTGGATCTATCACTAAGTCACGGGATGTACAAACCCAGGCGGTATTTAGTCTGCGGGGTAAGCCTCTGAACTGCTTCGGACTGACGAAGAAGGTCGTATACGAAAACGAAGAATTCAACCTGTTGCAGCACGCCCTGGATATCGAAAACGGTATCGAAGGCCTGCGTTATAATCGGATCGTAATTGCTACCGATGCCGATGTGGATGGGATGCACATACGCCTGCTCCTGATGACTTTTTTCCTGCAGTTCTTTCCGGATCTGGTGCGTAATGGCCATCTTTACATCCTCGAAACACCATTGTTCAGGGTGCGGAATAAGAAAGAGACGATTTATTGCTACTCAGAAGAAGAGAAGAGGCAGGCGGTAGCTAAGTTGGGAGGTAAACCTGAGATAACCCGATTTAAGGGGTTAGGTGAAATTTCACCTGATGAGTTCGGAAAGTTCATTGGAGAGGATATGCGTCTGGAGCCTATCATTCTTCAGAAGGAGATGTCTATTCAGAAGCTGCTGACTTACTATATGGGTAAGAATACCCCGGACCGTCAGCGATTCATCATTGATAACCTCAAGATTGAAAAGAACGTAGATGAACTGGCCCTGGTGAGCTAGTTTTGCAAACCGATTTAGTACCATACCCACTTACTTTCTGTGGATTTACAAGATTTAAGAAAACATATTGACTCACTTGATGACCAACTCCTCCAGCTCCTTAACGAGCGGATGGAGTTGGTCAAAAAAGTAGGAGAGCTCAAACGAGCTACCAAAACTATTATCTACCGGCCCGAGCGTGAAAAACAGATTCTGGATCGGCTGGAAAAACAAAATAAAGGGCTGCTTAGCCGTTCGGCGATCGAAGCTATCTTCCTGGAAATATTTGCGGTATCACGTAATCTTGAGCTTCCGGAGCGAATTGCCTACCTGGGTCCAGAGGGAAGCTTTACCCATCAGGCCGCCGAAAGCCGGTTTGGTGGGATGAGTGAGTACCTGGTGCTTCCAACCATCCGTTCCATCTTTGATAGTGTTGAGACAGGCCGTGCCCGATTTGGTGTAGTACCTATCGAGAATAATCAGGAAGGGGTAGTAAGTGAGACAATGGACCTGCTGCGCGAAAAGGAGCTGCTAATCGCTGCCGAGGTACTGCTTCCGATTCACTTCTCCTTCGTATCCCAGTCAGATTCTCTGCACGATATCCGTCGAATCTACTCCAAGGATATTGCCTTCCGGCAGTGTAGTAAGTTCCTGCGGGAGTACTTTGAAGAGCTTAATGTAGAATTGATACCGGTAGAGTCTACTTCAAAGGCTGCCAAGCTGGCCGCTCAGGAGCCGGATGCCGCGGCTATTTGTTCTCACATAGCCGCTCGGTTATTCGGTGTACCTGTACTGTTTGATAATATCGGGGATGGAGATCAGAACCGGACGCGTTTTGTGATCCTGTCTAAATCTTTTGTTAATCAGAAAAGCCAGGCCGATAAGACCACGCTCATCGCTAACTTACCCAATACCCACCGGCCTGGAGTACTTTTCGAATTTCTCAAAGACTTCAATGATCGGGGCATTAACCTGACCAAGATAGAAAGCCGTCCCCTACGTGATGGCTCTACATTCAAGTCCTGGTTTCTGGTGGAATTTGAAGGGCACCACGACGACCAGCCCGTGCAGGAAATTTTCCAGAAGTACGGAACGCACCTCAAGTGGCTGGGGAGCTACGTCAGGATATCAGATAGTAAATAAGGCTATTGAGTAAGGTAGGAAAGGGATTGTTCCTTGTCTGCCTTTATCTGCTGCATCAGATCATCCAGGCTGTTGAACTTGTGTTCAGGGCGGAGGTAGTGGAGCAGTTCTACCTGGAGCTTCTCTCCGTAGATCTCCTTATTGAATTCAAACAGGTTGGCTTCTATGGTACGGTTGGTGCCGTCTACAGTTGGACGGGTACCAATGTTGAGCATACCTCCGTATACAGTACCGGCATGTTTGGCCCGAATGATATACACTCCATTGGCTGGTATAAGCTTATAATTTTCTCTGACCAATACATTGGCAGTAGGAAAGCCAATGGTACGACCAAGCTGCTTCCCCTTCACAATAGTACCCGAAAACTCGTAGGGGCGCCCTAATAGCTCATTAGCTTCCTTCACATCACCTTCAAGTAAGGCCTTGCGTATTCTGGTTGAGCTGATGGCTAGCTGGTCTATATCCTGGCGGGATATCTCTTCCACTTCAAAGCCGTATTGGCTGGCATTCTGCTGCAGAAACTCAAAGCTCCCTTCACGGTTACGACCGAACCGGTGGTCATAGCCGATTACCAGCTTTTTGGTACCAATACGGTCCACCAGTACCTGACGGATAAAGTTTTCTGAAGACAGTTCGGAAAACGAGCGGGTAAAGGGCACTATCACCAGGTGCTGAATACCCAGCTGCGCCAGGAGTTCTGTTTTTTCTTCAATGGTAGATAGTAGCTGCAGATCCTGACTATCTTCCGAAACTACCATGCGGGGGTGGGGCCAGAAGGTAAGTACTACGGTTTCGCCTCCACTATTGGTACTTATCTCACGCAGGCGGGACAGAATCTTCTGATGACCCACGTGTACTCCATCAAAGGTACCGCTTGTCACTACGGCGTAGGGAAGCTTCTCAAACGACTCAATGGAGTGATATACTTTCATTATTCATTTGGTAAGTCTAGCTGAGCTCTCTTTTGCTGAATATAGTCAGTAAGTGACCAGGCATCCGAAAGCTTAAATTCACCGATGCGGGTTCGACAGAGGGAGCTCAAATAAGCCCCGCTTTCTACTAACTTTCCAAAGTCCCTGACGATACTGCGTATGTAGGTACCTTTAGTACATACAATCCGGAAGGTCACTTCAGGGAATCGGGTAGTATCTATCTCGAATAACGAAATAGTGACTTGCCGGGTTTTTATTTCGGCGGTTTCGCCGCGACGAGCTTTCTTGTACAGGCGCTCACCATCCACCCGAACAGCGGAGTAAATAGGGGGAACTTGATCAATAGTACCTGTCAGAGTTTGACGGGCTTTTTCGAGAAGATCGACATTGATGTGGTTAGTAGGGTACTCCGCATCAAACTCGGTCTCCAGGTCAATGGAGGGGGTGGTCTTGCCCAGTACCAGGGTACCGGTGTACTCCTTTTCCTGAGCCTGGTAGGTATCTATTTGTTTTGTCTTCTTGCCGGTGCACAGTATCAGCAGGCCCGTAGCTAATGGGTCAAGTGTACCGGCATGTCCGATCTTTTTAAACTTACAGGCTCTCTTGAGCTTATTGGCAACATCAAAAGAAGTCCAGGTAAGGGGCTTGTCTATTAGAATCACTTCCCCCTCGTCCGCTGGCTGATTATCTTTATCAGGTACTTCTGGATTACTATTTGTCATTATTATACTATATCAAGCTTATAGCCGGAAGCCAGTAAGCCTAGTAATACTAACCCGAGTATGATGCGGTAATAGCCAAACAACTTAAAACCATAGCGGGTCAGAAAATTTATGAAAAAGCGAATAGCCAGCATGGCTACGACGAAAGCAACCAGATTACCTACCAGTAGAGTTTCGATATCTTCAGGTTGGATGCTTTTGTAAGTCTTCAGGAGTTTGTAGCCTGCCGCGGCTGCCATTGTAGGTACCGCCAGGAAAAACGAAAATTCAGCCGATTGCTTCCGGGTTAAGCCCTGAAACATACCACCGATTATAGTTGCTGCCGAGCGTGACACTCCGGGGATCATAGCTATACACTGAAAGAAGCCGACCTTCACCGCTTCGGGATAACTTATTTCGCGGTCCTTGGGATATTCATTCGCTATTTTATCGATGAATACAAGTACAATACCGCCTAGTAGTAGAGAAATAGCAACTACCCAAACGTTTTCGAGCATGGCATCGATGTAATCATTGAGCAGAAAGCCAATAACCGCAGCCGGTAAGAAAGCTACGAAGAGTTTGTAGTAAAAGTCACGGGTTTGTAAGAAGCGTCGGCGGTACAGAACTACTACAGAAAGAATAGCACCAAACTGGATATTAACAGTAAACATCTTGGTGAACTCCAGGTGGCTAATCCCCATCATAGAGGACGCGATAATCATGTGACCAGTAGAGGATACTGGTAAAAATTCGGTAATACCCTCAACAATGGCGAGTATTACTGCTTGCCAAAAATTCATTATTTATCGGAAGGTTTGCGTAGAATAGCCCAAAATTCAACGATGAAGCCGCTGATGGTAACAAGTGGTCCAATGGTAAGGCCAAGTACACCAAACCCAAACTCTTCAGAGTCGAGATTCATGATGATAAAGCCCCCTAAAATTAGCGCCAGGCCTATGAGAAGCAAGCGGTAATTAGTCGACGAAAAAGGAAATGGATTTTTAGTTGCACTCATTGAAAAGTTCTTTAGAAGTACGTGTAATTAGTTTGTAGTATAGCTAGAATATCAATAAAGATCATCGAGTGACATCCGGAGGTACCGAATAATAGACTGGTAGGTACTGGTAATGCCGATCATGATACCAAGTATGAGCACACATCCGATCAGGATGGCGAGCTTATCATACTCCTGCAGGAGGTATAAACCTTCCACATTTCTTACAGCTACTTGCTGAAGTAGTATAAGTAGTCCGCATGCCAGGATACTGCCCACCAGCCCCTGGACGGCACCCCGTACTACAAACGGACGTTGTATAAATCCGTTAGTAGCGCCGACTAGTTGCATACTCCTGATCAGGAAACGCTGGGAATAAATAGCCAGCTTGATGGTATTATTGATCAGTAGTACGATAATGATAAGCATAATCAGGGCAAAGCTCGATAGGATGATATAGATCTTGGTAATGTTACGGTTGATATTGTCCGCCAGGTTTTCCTGATATACCGCTTCGTATACATTGTCTATTTTTTCCAGGTCTTCCCGGATCTGCTTTAGCTTGGCTTCTTCAAAATAGTCTTCATGTACTTTTACCCGGTAACTATCCCGAAGTGGGTTTTCACCCAGAAAAGTAGTAAAGTCTTCTTTGGTCCCTTCGATGAATTCCTTAGCGGCTTCTTCTTTAGATACAAAAATGATAGCAGGTTCCTCAGTACTTGTCTGTAGGTAAGGCTTCTTCTGGATTTCCTGAAGGAGAGAGTCTCGTCCGGCTTCAGTGGATGTCTTCTCCAGGAAGACCCGCACCTCAATGTTCTGTCGGATGATCGACACCATCTTTTTGGACTGTATGACCAGCATTCCACAAAAACCAATCAGGAAGAGAGCTGCCGTCAGACTGACCACAATCATAGTATTGGGGTAGCTACCAATCTTCTTCTTCTTTCTGGGCATACGCAGGGATAAATTGTAAGGTGATTCAAATAGCCTCTATTGGACCATTGCTTTTGTTGTATTGGTTGCAAAAATAACTATTAATACCATTAATAGGTCCAAATGAGTCATTCGTTAAGTATTTTTAACGAAAAAAAGCGCCCGGGTATCCAGGCGCCTGTAAAGTATCAGGTTGTGGTTGTATTAGTTTCGACGTCCCAATTCATCCCGGATTTTGGCAGCCTTCTCGTATTCTTCGTTCTTGAGGGCTTCATCCAGCAGTCTTTGCAGTTCATCGTTTGGTAATTCTTTAAGTTGCTCCGTTAGTGTACCTTTAGGACGAATAGTTTCGCGCACCAGGTCATCATCTTCATCTTCATCCTCAGCCATCGCACTGGATACGATACCAGCCTCAGAAAGAATGTTTTCATAGGTATAGATGGGAGCGTTGAAACGTAAACCGATAGCAATGGCATCCGAAGGTCTTGAATCAATCTCTACTTCACGCAGATCATCACTGCAAATAATCTTTGCGTAAAAAATCCCTTCCCGAAGGTCTGAAATTATTATCTCCTTGAGTTTGAAGTTTAGGGCCGTGGCAAATGACTTGAACAGGTCATGGGTCATAGGCCGGTTGGGCACTATATTTTCAATCTGAACCGCTATGGCCTGTGCCTCAAATACGCCAATGATAATAGGCAACCTCCGGTTTCCCATTTCTTCGCCCAGTACCAGTGCAAAAGAACCCGATTGGGATTGACTGGGGGATAATCCTAGTATTTCAAGCTTTATTTTTTTCACGATACTTTAATGAGTTTCTTACAATTTGCACAATTTACAGGCGATGCTATCGGGTAGCTTGTCGGGTAGACGTATGTTCATTCGCCAACAATTTTTCTACTAAATTTATTCCAGACTGGTAGTGCCGGATGTAAAATTCGCAGAAATAATCTGTAAAAAGACAAAAATAAAAAACCTGCCCTGTATAAAAAAACACAGAGCAGGTTTACAGTACGTATGACGGTTATTTAGAATTCTCAATCGCTTTGGTTAGGCGCGGTAGTACTTCAAAAACATCCCCTACAATACCGTAGTCGGCTGCTTTAAAGAAGGGCGCCTCCGGATCTTTATTAATTACTACAATACATTTGGAGCCGTTGACACCAGCCAGGTGCTGTATAGCTCCCGATATACCACAGGCTATATACAAATTGGGCGCTACTTTGATACCGGTTTGGCCTATGTGCTCGTGGTGAGGACGCCAGTCCAGATCCGATACGGGCTTGGAACAGCCGGTTGCGGCTCCCAAGGCTTTGGCCAGGTCAATCAGGGGTTGCCAGTTTTCGGGACCCTTCATACCACGCCCTCCTGATACGATTATATCAGCCTCAGATAGTGATAACTCGGCATTTGACTTCTCTACATCTGTCACCTTTGCCGTAAAGCTGGCATCTTTCAGGGTAGGGTAGAAAGGTTCCACGGTGGCCGTGTTACCCGACTCAGTGACTTCAATGGCATTCTTACGAATAGCCAGTATTTTTATTTCTGAACGAATGTCTACACTCGCAAAAGCCTTGCCGGTATATATGCTGCGGGTTACCTTAAAACCACCATTGAGGTCTGGAAGGCTGGTTACTCCTGATATAACACTGGCTTTAAGCTTGGCCGCGGCGCGCGCTGCTACGGCATCCCCCAGACCCGTTTTAGCCATTACTATGACACTGCTGCCTTCCTGTAGGGCCGCCTGAGCAAGTACATCGGCATAGGCCATGTTATTCTCCTGGGTGAGTTTTGAATCAGAGGCATGCAGCACTTTGGTAGCTCCAAAGTTGCCGGCCTGGGCCAGCGCCGACTCATCGGCCGCTCCCAGCGCTAGTACAGTGGCAGTGGCATTAGTCATGCGGGCTACCTCGGCTCCGTAGGTAATAGCCTCCTGTGATGATTTTTTGATAGAACCGTTATCTATTTCTACAAAAACTAATACTGACATAGTTTTTCGGGTAGTTTTAAGTTAGTGACTAGTGGAACAAGCTTAGAGTACCTTGGCTTCGGTACGAAGCAGCGTAACCAGCTTTTCGACATCTTCCACCGGAATCATTTTGCACTCGCCCTTTGCGGCAGGTTGTGTATACTTCTCGTTGATAGCCATATCATCGACGGCAACCGGCTCCACGACCTGTAAGGGTTTGGTACGGGCTGTCATGATACCGCGCATGTTCGGGATTTTCCAATCGGCAATGGGCTCCTGACAGCCAAATACCAGAGGTAGGGGAGCCTCCATGTATTCTTTGCCCCCGTCTATTTCACGGGCAAACTTGGCGGTACTGCCTTCAATGTCCAGCTTCATCACCGGCGAGAATGAAGGGATTCCCAGCATCTCACCAACCAGCCCGTGTACTACTCCGCTATTGAAGTCAATGGACTCCCGTCCCATCAGGATCAGGTCGTAGTTGTTTTGTTGAGCAATGTGGGCTATCTGCGAAGCGACAAAGTAGGAGTCAGTAGGCTCAGCATTGACGCGAATGGCGTCATCGGCACCGATGGCCAGCGCTTTTCGGATCTGAGGCTCACCTTCGGCTTCCCCAACATTAAGTACAGTGACAGTACCTCCGTTTTGTTCTTTGAGCTCTACGGCGCGGGCCAGCGCATAGTCATCATACGGCCCTATTATAAATTGAATACCCGTTTTGTTGAGTTTAGTATCACTTTCAGCGAAGGTGATTTTGGCAGTAGTATCGGGTACATTCGTAATACAAACAAGTATTTTCATAGCAGTTTCTGAATGTTGATTCTAACTTTTCAGCAAATGGTTTGTTTTGCGAATATAAAGAAATATGTAATTAGTATGCAAGCATAATAATATTTATGGACAATCCTCTACTCAAAAATCTCCTCGAATTCTATAATGAAGATCCCCACGATCCCTTCAATATCTACGCCTTAGCTCTCGAATATAAAAAATCTGATATAGGAAAATCGGAAGCATTATTTAGAAAACTATTAGCTGAACATCCCGATTATCTTCCGGCTTACTACCATGCGGCTCAGCTTTTTGCAGAATCAGGCAAATCTGAAGAAGCACATGCTACCTATAAGACAGGTATAAAGCTAGCCCAACAGCAGGCTAACACCAAAACACATCAGGAGCTGGTACGGGCTTACCGCATGTTTCAGGACGAAGAAGAAGAGTGGTAAACCGCTTTGGCATAAGAATTATACTATTAGTAACCAGTAATATAGTATGGTCAGATGATAGTAAAAACAATTCCGGAAGGTTGGGAGGTGATTTATCAAAGAGCCCACGGACTTCTGGCCGCTCAACTGGCCAATCATTGGAAAGTAGCTGACCGCCCTCCTTACTGGACCCAAACCCTCATTGCTATTGCTGAACATGACGACGGAATGGCTGAGTCACAATCGCAGGAGAATATGACTAAAGCGGGTGCCCCCCGGCATTTCAAGCTCCTGAAGTACAGTGCCACCCAGTACCGCAATGTTATGGAAATAGCAGCCTCAAAAAGCCGTTGGAACGCCCTTATGACCTCTATGCACTTGTCTTTCCTATACGGAGACATCAAGCATGAGGATAAGGAGCTGGAAGAGTTTCTGAAAGAACAGGAACAATATCAGAAACGGCTGATGAAGGAACTGGGGGTACATAAAAAAAAGGCAGAGCTGGCTTACAAGTTTGTAGAATGGTGCGATGCATTGTCACTGCTTCTGTGTATGGATAAGATGCAATCCGAGCAGCGACGGATGGACATTAGCAAAGGACCGGATGGCACCATGTACCAGCTCTGGCAGGATACTTCGGGAGCCATGAGGGTAGATCCCTGGCCTTTCGAGAAAAATCGTTTTGACGTGGAGGTAGAGTTCCGGCATTTGCACCAGTTAAAATTTGACTCTGTTGAGCAGTTAAATTCGGCGCTTGTCAAAGCTGAAGTGAAGGTCAGAAAGTGGGAATTTATCAAATAGTTAAATAATAATAACGAAATGGGTAGGTCCCTCCACAGGCTATGGGGCTACATTTCTAAATATGCACACTATGAGCAAGGTTAAATTCAAAGACTACTGGAATATTCTTAAAACATCAGCTACGGAGTTTGTGGATGACAATGGGGTGAAGCTGGCAGCAGCGTTATCCTACTATACCGTCTTCTCACTGGCTCCCATGCTTCTGGTAATGATATGGATCGCAAGTATTTTCCTTGGCAGAGATGCCATTCAGGGCGAATTGTTTGCCCAAATTCAGGAACTGGTAGGAGGGAGCGTAGCTGCTCAGCTGCAGGATATTATACGAAATGCCGAGGTATCCAATAAATCAGGTGTAGCAGCGGCTATTGGTATAGGTACACTAGTGGTAGGTGCCACTACTTTGTTCGCCGAGATGCAGGATTCAATTAACTTTGTGTGGGCTATTAAGGCTAAGCCTAAACGCGGCTGGCTTAAATTTATCAAGACCCGTCTTATTTCATTCTCAATTATTATTACACTGGGTTTTCTGCTGATCGTTTCATTAGGTTTGAATGCAATCGTAGAGCTACTTAGTAGCCGACTGGAGAGGTACTTCTCAGAAGTATCAGTAGTAGTGTTCTATATTGTAAACCAGGTTATTGTACTGGCTGTTATTACAGCGCTGTTTGCTGTTATTTTCAAAGTGCTGCCCGATGGGGTACTACGTTGGAAAGAGTGTTTGATAGGGGCAGCTTTTACCGCTGTACTGTTTCTGATTGGTAAGTTCCTAATTAGTTTTTATATCGGTCAGGCCGACTTAGGGGCAACCTATGGAGCATCCGCTTCGATCGTTATACTACTTTCGTGGGTGTATTACTCTTCAATTATTCTGTACTTCGGGGCTGAATTTACCAAAGTGTATGCCCGATACGATGGCTCAGCGATAGTACCTCACGAACATGCCGTGTTGATCGTGCGTCAGGAGCGGGATATTCATACCGGAGAAGTGATTAAGGAAATACAAAGTACTACCCCCGAAGCCATAGAGGAAAGTCAATCCAAGCATACAAGTTAGGAATTCTCGTAATATTTTCGTATATTGCAGATATATCGAGTTTATGGGGTCTAAATGTTCTAGTTTCCTTCTGACCTCTACCTAATCAGTTGCTACAGTTCTTTAATCTAAACATTTCTTTCCCAGGGGGAGAGAGTTAAAACATTTTTGTGCTATGGAAAAGACAGGATTCATTCCACAAGTTATTACCTGGGCTAAGAGCCACGGTTTTGAAAACATCAAGGCCAATATTGATGGTTATGAGAAACCTGTGTCATACGAGAGATCTCAAGACAGCCAAAAATTCACACCGGATGTAACGGCTGTTAATATGTATAATAAGCATTATCTGGAAGTGGCCATGAAATCCGATGCTAATCGGGGGAGTATATCTAAATGGCAACTGTTAAGTGAGCTAGCCGGATTGAAGGGCGGAAAGCTATATTTGATGGCTCCGCGTGGACATGTACGGTTTGCCCGTGAAATGGTAACGCAGTATAAGATACAGGCTGAAGTAGTTCAGATGTAATACCAACAAAAAAAGACGTGAGCGATCACGTCTTTTTCGTTTTAAGAAGTTATAAGGGTCATACCTGAGGGTACTTCCATTCGCCCCGGTAATCTCTCGACAGTAGCTTATTGGCTTCCGGATCGTTCGCGATTATCTCTTTTTCGCCATCCCAGACTATACTACGCCCCAGCTTATACGAAAGCATACCCAGTAGGGCCATATTAGTAGATCGCTGTCCTATCTCTATATCACTTACCGGCAGTTTATTCGTTTTGATTGAAGTCAGGAAGTCAGCCCAGAGTTGTTTGATATTCTGGTCATCCGGCTTGTTCAGAGAAGGGTCCTGGTGAATAATGGGCTTGTTGGCGTTAGCAGGGTAGAAGGTCCAGCCGTCCAGCCAGCCCATATGGAAAGTACCTTCGGTACCGTAGAAGTAAGCGCCAACCGCTTGTTGGGGGTGCGTCTTTTCAGCATTATTACCGGCAAACTGACGGTGTTCCCATTCTACCGTAAAATCATCGAAGTCATACACCGCTACCTGATGATCGGGAGCATTGGTATTGTCGCTTCGGATTGCCCGTCCTCCGGTTGAATATATCTTTTTGGGATGCTTCTGCTCGGTCCACCATAGTACCTGGTCGAGCCAGTGTATACCCCAGTCACCCAGTGTACCATTGGCATATTCAAGATAGTTACGAAAGCCCCTCGGGTGGATTGTCTTATTGTAAGGAATCATGGGAGCAGGTCCGCACCACATATCCCAGTCCAGCCCCTTGGGTGGCTCTTCTACCGGTACCATCTGGCCAGCGCCTCCCCCGTAATGTACAAAGGTGCGGATCATACCTATCTTACCAGCTTTTCCTGATTTTAGAAACTCCATACCCGACACATTATGCGGTGATACACGACGGTGTGTACCCACCTGTACCGTGCGGCCATGCTTGCGGGCCGCATTGACCATGGCCCGGCCTTCGCGTATGGTATGACTGATGGGTTTCTCTACATATACATGAGCACCCGATTCGACAGCAGCTATACAGCATAACGGGTGCCAGTGGTCAGGAGTAGCAACAATCACAATCTCGGGCTTTTCCCTGTTCAGCATCTCGCGGAAGTCACGATATACCTTAGGGCGGTCAGAGGTTAGTTTATTGACTTCTTCATTGGCCTTAGCTATTTGGTTTTCGTCCACATCACACAGCGCTACCACTTTTGATTCACCAGCCGCGATGGCTTCTCTTAAGATGTTCATCCCCCACCAGCCCGTACCAATCAGGGCGGTACGGTAGGGGGCTATCCGTTTCAGAGAGCTTAATAGGGGTAAAGCCGAAAAAGCGGCACCGGTTACCGCAGCATTTTGTATAAATGTTCGTCTGTCCATGGAGGAATGTATCTGGTTTTGTCTTAAAAGTTGTAAGAAGCCTTGTTTTACTAATTTTTTTCTAATCCACATTTATTGGGGGGGCAGGCTTACTCTCCTAACTTTGTTACATCAGATATTGAAAAATAGAGGTTGTTCTTATTCGAGTTAACCTGCATTAACTGTTTTTCAAGTATGTAGTAACGAGTAGTTGTGGCTAAATATATAAAGTAGCAGGAATGAGAGAGAAACTACATCAGTCAGCTAACAAGGCTCTGTTTAGGTTTTGGGTAGAAGCAGATGTTGTTTTGATCGAAGATCAAAAGGGAGGAGTACCTGTAACACTTGATGCTCTGAACGTTTTCAAATACATAGAAAAGCAGCTGGGCTCGCTGGAAGGAAAAAAAGTAATCTGGCGGGACCTGATGGGGGAATGGGATGGCATGGGAGTTGAGAATGAAGTGCTGGTCTTTTATCCTATCGGTTGTAAATGCCAGGAGGAAGCAATCCAAAAGATGAACCGGATGGAGGAACTAGGACATAAGTTTGATTTTAGTGCTGAAAAGTGAAAAGTGTATATCCAGAAGAATATGAAAAAGGCAACTCATCAGAGTTGCCTTTTTTGATTTACAGAGAGTTGAGTAGCTCCTTTATGATAGTAGTCATACCGGGTTCTGCTTTCATGGCAGCGGCTATAATCTTCTGGATGTTGGCTTTTTCGAGCGTTTCAGGTATTCCCATGTCTGTAATTACTGACAAGCCAAAACAGGTCATGTTCATCTGACGGGCTACAATTACTTCCGGCACGGTACTCATACCTACGGCATCTGCCCCAACCTGGCGAAGTAGCCGGTACTCGGCACGGGTTTCGAGCTGAGGACCCGGTACGCTGGCATAGACTCCTGCGTGAGCCTCAATACCATGCTGCTGAGCTATTTCCAGGGCTTTCTCCACCAGTGCCAGATCATACGGATCACACATATCTGGAAAACGATCTCCGAGTGTATCCAGATTTGGCCCGATCAACGGGTTATGAGGCAGGAAAAAACTAATGTGATCGTTGATGATCATCAGGTCACTTACCTCGTAGGCTGGGTTCATACCACCGGCGGCGTTGGATACAAACAGAGTATGTACTCCCAGTAGCTTCATCACGCGCACCGGAAAAGTTACCTGTTGCATAGTGTAGCCTTCGTAGTAGTGAAACCTCCCCTGCATACATACTACCCTCTTACCCGACAAGGTACCAAATATGAGTTTGCCCTTATGAAACTCCACCGTGGATACCGGAAAATGCGGTATATCCTCGTACAAAATAGTAAAGGCTACCTCTATGTCATTGGCCAGGGAACCCAGGCCGGTACCCAGTATTATACCAAAGTCAGGTGCGTAGTTATGAGTTTGTTGTTTTAAGTACTCAGTAGCTTCCTGGATTTGCTGTAAAGTCATTGTAAAGTGATTGGATGAGTGTGTAATCAGCGCCAATATCAGGATTTATACCTTTTACTTCACATTGGAGGCCTGTTTTTTTGTGTTCAGGCGGCTAAGCAGCCACTCATTCATTTTATCACGTTGCTCGGGATAGGTCCAGTGACCGGTATCCAGCGCCAGGTAAAGATCCTTCGGAGCCTTAATGACGTTATAGGCAGCGTACATGGAGGTAGGGGGACAGGTTTCATCATTAAAGCCCCATGAGTAGTTGCCCGGTATCTTTACTCGTTTGGCAAAGTTGACTACATCATAGTACCCGGCAGTCTCGATTTTATCCTTCTTGTTATTAAAGGTCAGGTTATTACCGGCAAAGTAGTGGGGCCAGCCACCGGCGCGACCATTGAGGTAGCCAGTTACGTCACTTAGAGCCGGATAGAAAGCCCCCAGCCACTTCACGCGGTCATCCAGTCCGGCGGTCACTATCGAGAGTGCACCTCCCTGACTACCACCCGTAACAGCCAGGTTACTGCCATCGTACTGGGGCAGGCTCACCAGAAAGTCATTAGCCCGTACACAGCCCAGGTATACTTTCTTGTAGTAGAAGCGATCTTTGTCATCGAGGTTATAGTTCCAGTACTGGTCCAGTCCGGCGGCCCGAAGGTCGTTGTAGACTCCGGCATCCATAGTAACGGGTACGCCATGAATTCCAATCTGTAACGTGATGATGCCTTTTTCGGCATTGGCTATATCTCCAAAGTAAGGGCGAACACCTGCTCCGGGTACATGCAGCAACGCGGGGTATTTACCTTCTTTCCTGGGCATGGACAGGATGCCGTAGATACGTGATCCGGGCTGGTGGTTCTGGATGCTGACGTGGTACACATTTACTTTTTCGGTGCAGCGCTCAGGCAACAAAGTCATTCTGACATCCATGGGTACTTTAGCCAAGTCAGCTTTGGCCTTGGTCCAGAACTGGTCAAAATCAGCCGGATCGGCTACCGTCGGCTGAATCTTTTCAGGCTCAAAACCCGCCGTAGCCAAGCCACGGTACTCAATGCCATCCACCTCTGCCACGGCTATGCAGCGCAGGAAACCCGGTGTCTTAAGGGTACCTCCATCCAGTACCATGGTGCCATCAGTCAGAGTCTTGGTTTCTTTGGCAGTGGCAGGCATCTTCTCCGGACCTATCTCATACTTCACCACCGCATTCTTTACCGGATTACCATTTTGCAGAACACTTACTGTGAACTTAGCTTTTTCACCGGTACGGTAGTTCCAGTCGGTGTGGTCGGGAGCTACGACTACCTTTACAAAGCGTTCGACGGGCTGGGCAAGGAGGGGGGGGATAGAGAGGCACAGCACTGCCAGGATTAGCAGTAGAGAACGTTTTTTCATAGATAAATCAGGATTAAGGGAACAGATATATTTTGATAGAATACTTTATAAATATAAAGCACGCCCCTTGGCTGATTTATCTATTATAGTTAGTAAAAGGCTCAGGAAGTTTTACCAAGAGCTTTTCCGGCTATAAAGCCCGTGGTCCAGGTACTCTGAAAGTTGAAGCCGCCCGTGATACCATCCACATCAAGTACCTCTCCGGCAAAAAATAGTCCCGGTACCTGTTTGCTTTCCAGTGTAGCAGTGTCTATATCCGACAGGGCTATACCTCCGCAGGTCACGAACTCTTCCTTATAAGTACTCTTACCCTTCACCTCAAACTGGCTGTTGGTTAGTAGCTCCGTCAGGCGGTTGAGTGCTTTGTGGGGAGCATCGCCCCAGCGTAGCGAGTCAGATATTTCGGCCTGTTCGGCAAAGGCTTTCCACAGTCGAAGCGGCAATCCAAAGCGGGCGTGTGAGTAGATCTGCTGCCTGGGCGTATTGACTTTGTCAGCCATGAGTTGCTCCCTTACCTGCTGTTCGTTGAGGTCAGGCAGCCAGTTGATTTTGCAGGTAAACTGGTAGCCATTTTCAGCCAGTTCACGCGCTCCCCAAGCCGAAAGCTTCAGTACGGCCGGTCCGCTGAATCCCCAGTGGGTGACCAGTAGCGGCCCCCGCCACTCATGCTTGGTACCCTGTATTTTAACAAAGGCATCGGGTACAGATACTCCTGCCAAAGGCAACAGGTAGTTACCAGGTGTATTGAAGGTGAATAGGGAAGGTACCGGCGACTCAATAGAGTGTCCATGATAGGTAAGCCAGTCAAATCCAGACCGCTGAGGTTGGCCACCCGTGGCTATAAGTAGTCTGTCTGCCTTGATTGGGGCATCATCCAGGAGGTTTATCACAAAGCGAGGACCTGAGGCGGCGTCGGACCAGCCAAAAGATTTTACCCCCGTACTGGTCAGTACCTGTACACCGGCACGCTGGGCCGCCCGTACCATGCAATCGATGATCGTTTCAGAAGAGTCTGTAACCGGAAACATCCTGCCATCCGGCTCCGTCTTCAGCTTTACGCCCCGGCTCTGAAACCAGTCTACCGTGGCTTGGGCATCAAACTGGGGAAAGAGCTTCTTGAGAAGTTTGGCCCCGCGCGGATAGTTCTTGATAAAGTACCTGGACTCGCTGGGGGAGTGGGTAACATTGCACCTGCCACCACCCGAAATACGTACCTTGTTCAGAACCGTTCGGTTTTTTTCTACTATCGTTACCCGGGCAGTAGGGTTAGTTTCGGCGGCGGTAATAGCTGCCATAAAACCGGCCGCTCCACCCCCGATAATCACAATATGCATGAAGCGTTTAATTGGGAGATACTACAAAGGAATACATTATTTACCCGACAACAAGTTCCTATGGATGCTTGTCTGATAGAATTGATTTTATAATAGGGTATAAGTACACATCACGTTATCATGGTTGGTGATAGGGAGCACGAATTCTCAACTATAATTTAATTTGAATAACCAAAGTAGACTTCTACTAGTAATCTAATATAGTAGTGAGCTGAATAGGTGTTAAGTAGCTACACAATGATAGAAATCTATCAGATTAGGGTAGAATAGCCTGTACGTCTATGTCACGATTCTCCTACCTTTGAAAAAAATAGTAAAAATATATATGACAAAATTTCATCGTAGAGGTGCCAGATGGAACAACAACACACTACTACTTCTGCTCGTTTTTTTTATTGTTGGGCTATTTCTTCACTATGGAGGCAAGCCACAGCCGGTATTACGATTTTGGGAAGATGTAAAATCTATATTTACTACTTCCTCCTCCGGCAACAGAGATAATCCTTACAGAACCCCTGAGCCGGGTCAATCGGGTACAGCTACTGATAGTCCTGCCCGGGATGAGGATAACGTAGCCACTGATACCCGAAAATCACAAAAGCCACTACCTGACTTCAATGAATCGTCGGAGGAGGAAAGTACATCCGGTACGGCTCCATCGGGAGAGTTGGCCCGTATCATTCGTCAGCGGGATTTTGTACTACCCACCGTGGAGGGAAATGATCAGGTCGTTCGTCATACGGGTTATTCGCTTAAGTACGTGGAGCGGTACGAACAGGCTGCCTGGGTGGCGTATGAGTTGCCGGGGAGTCAGGTCAAAGGGGATCAGGAGCGGGAAAGTTCTTTCTATGACGATCCATCCGTAAAGAGCGGATCGGCCGTACATGCTGATTATACCCGGAGTGGATACGATCGCGGACACCTGGCACCGGCGGCAGATTTTAAGAACAACCGGGTGATGATGAAAGAGTCGTTTTATATGAGTAACATCAGCCCTCAGGCACCGGACTTCAACCGGGGTATATGGAGTGACCTGGAGCAACTCGTGCGGGTGTGGGCTATAAGGTACCGTAAAGTATTTGTAGTGACTGGCCCTGTACTTAAGCCCGGACTTCCTACTATCGGGCGTTTGAATAAGGTGGCGGTGCCGGATCAGTACTACAAAGTTATACTTACGGCTACACCTCAGGGCGAGGTCAAAGGAATCGCCTTCCTGATGCGGAACGAAGGCTCACAGCAGCCTCTGTCCAGCTTTGTGGTACCTATAGATAAAGTGGAGCAGGTGACAGGAATTGACTTCTTCCCCCGTTTACCCGATCCTATTGAAGATCAGGTTGAAGCGCAAAGTAATCCGTCAGATTGGTACCGTCTCAAATAACAGACTTATAACAGACATATACAAAAAGAAAGAGGCAGGTCAGACCTGCCTCTTTCTTTTTGTATATGTCTACCACCTATTAGGTCTTTAATTTTTTCTTCTTAGCCGCCGGGAACAGGATATTGTTCAGGATCAATCTATAACCGGCTGAGTTGGGGTGCAGATTCAGGTCAGTCGGTTCTTCACCGATGCGGTGCTGATAATCCTCCGGGTCATGACCACCATAAAAGGTGAAGAAACCTTTGCCGTAGGTACTATGCAGGTATCGTGCTTCTCCGGCTGACTTAGTTTCGGCCAATACCACTACTTCAGGCTTGATATACTGCTTCTTATAGGCAGTAGTCTGTCCAAGAAACCCTTTGATCAGGGTCATGTGGTTTTGAGTGAGCATGGTAGGTATTGGGTCCCACTTGGCCGAAAACTGGAATAGAGTAAAGAAATCATTGGACTCATTTAGTCCCCGCTGCTCGGGTTGGTTGTCTATGTCCGAAAACTCTATTTCGTACGGATTGGTAATAGTTTTGAAATTCTGGAAGGCCATGGTTTTGCTGTAATCCAGCTTTTTATTGGCATTGGGGTCAGCCGGATCACCGTCGTACATGGATTCTACTATATCGGTACCATTGGCAGCCATTGCTATATCAAAGGTATCAGTAGCGTTACACATCGCGAACATATAGCCACCTCCTGAAACAAACTCAGCCACTTTTCTGACAACGGCCAGCTTCATCTGTGATACCTTACTGAATCCAAACTTTTCGCTGATACTTTCGGCCTCACGTTTCTGGTCGCGGTACCAGGGATAATCTTTGAACTGATAGAACTTACCGTACTGGCCTGTGAAGTCTTCGTGGTGAAGGTGAAGCCAGTCATACTCAGGAAGTTTGCCTTTTAGTACATCTTCATCAAAGATTACATCATAGGGAATCTCTGCATAGGTCATTACCAGGGTTACAGCATCATCCCAGGGTTGCTTGGACTTGGGTGAATACACGGCTACCTTGGGTGCTTTCTGTAGCTTTACGGCATCCATGTTAGCATCAGGCGCCGCTACCTCTGATAATATCTGGCTGGCCTGTGCTTCGGAGATGACCTCATAGCTAACCCCCCGGACGGTCATTTCTGTGGCGAACTTCTGATTAAAAGGTACCATAAAACTACCACCCCGGTAGTTGAGGAGCCAGTCCATTTCAGTCTCATATACTTTGAGTATCCAGTAGGCAATGCCATAGGCTTTCAGGTGGTTTTTCTGAGACTCGTCCATCGGTATGAAGAGTCGGTTGGCCCAGGTTTGCCCTGAAAGTGCTATAAATATGATAAACGGAACAAAGAACCGTATCACTGGTTTGAATCTTTCACCCATCGTTTGCAGCTTTACTTTATTGAACTGAAATAACGAAATATATACAAAATTTATGCAAACCGGTGCCGTAAGCTGATGAATATAAAGGAAAATGTATACGAAGGTCTGCGATCAATTCAGGCTAACGTACTTCGTACTGTGTTGACTGCCTTGATCATAGCTATTGGCATTACTTCACTTGTGGGTATACTTACGGCCATCGAAGGGATTCAGAGCTCTGTGAACAGTAGCTTTGCTGATCTGGGAGCCAATACGTTTACGGTACGTAACCACGAAGATAGGGGCCGTAGGACGGGCGGACGGGCCCGTAAGCGCTATCCTGATGTTTCGTACCGCCAGGCAGTCTCCTTTGCCAACGAGTTTAGACAGGGGTTTGATGCGACGGTGTCGCTATCGGCACCGGTAGGTGGAGCCATCCAGGTCAAATACCTTTCCAAGAAGACAAATCCCAATGTTTCGGTGGTTGCGGCCGATGAAGCTTACTTGGGAATCAACGGCTACAAGATCGATTTGGGGAGGAATTTTAGCAGAACGGACCAGGAAAAGTCGCTAAATGTGGCAATAATGGGGCAGGAGGTAGCCCGAAATCTATTTGAGGGGCGTGATCCTATTAATAAGCAGATTACCCTGATGGGTGCCCGCTTTACGGTTATAGGTGTACTGGAAAAAAAGGGATCACTGGGAGGAGGTACCGGTTCTGACCGGATCATACTTGTACCCCTGGAGACAGGACGTGGACTCGCCGCAAACCGTTCGCTAACTTTTAATATTACGGCCTCGGCTCCTGACATTCAGGATGGTGAGTATGTTATTGAAGAAGCCAGAGGACTGATGCGCCGGGTTCGGAACGATGCATTGGGTACGCCTGATTCTTTTGAGATTCAGCGGGCCGATGCTCTGGCCAAAGACTTCGAGAACATTACCGGCTACTTGCGGCTCGGAGGCTTTGGGATTGGGATCATCACGTTGCTGGGAGCTTCCATTGCCCTCATGAACATCATGCTGGTATCGGTCACGGAACGTACTCGCGAAATAGGTATACGCAAGTCATTGGGTGCTACGCCTAAGGTGATCCGGTTACAGTTCCTGATTGAGGCCATTGTTATCTGTATCATTGGTGGCCTGGGCGGCTTGCTGTTTGGGATACTAATCGGTAATCTGATATCCAATACGGTCAGTCAGAGTGGTAGTTTTGTGGTTCCCTGGCTCTGGATGCTGGTGGGGATAATGATTTGTGTACTTGTAGGGGTTATTTCAGGAATTTATCCGGCCATAAAAGCCTCACGCTTAGATCCCATCGAAGCGCTCCGTTACGAATAGGCTAAATATTTTGCATGTATGGCTTGACAAATCTGCTTTTCTACCTATTTTTGCCATCCCAACACCCAGTTAACAGGCCCAGATGGCGGAATTGGTAGACGCGTTGGTCTCAAACACCAATGGGGTCACACCCGTGCCGGTTCGACTCCGGCTCTGGGTACTTGGGAAGCGTAAGCAGTTATCTGCTTACGCTTTTTTAATTTCTGATGCTTCTGCATAAGCTACTATCCGTTCTTCAGCCTCACTCATCTACACAATTTACCTCTTTACCGACACACTGTTGTTAAAACAAGTAAGTAGGGGCAATTTCGTTATCATTATTATACGAAGAACAACCCAATGGAAAGAAAAGGATTTCTTAAGAGCTTACTATTTGGAGCGGTAACTGCTCCCACTGTGCTTACTGCCTGCGACAAAAGCAGTACAGATATTACTCCCACCGAAGGTACCACCGGTTCTGTCACTAACCCCGGTACCAGTTCCACTGCCTGTGCCGTAGCGCCTACCGAAACGGAGGGGCCATTCCCCACCAAAAGCCCTACTTCTTACGTCAGAAGCGACATCACTGATGGACGTACCGGTTATAAATTAACGGCTAAAATCACCATTGGCAATAGTAACAATGGATGTGCGGCACTGGCCGGAGCCATCGTTGATATTTGGCATTGCGATGCCACCGGTAACTACTCTGAGTACGGAGGAAGCGGTATGCAATCCACCAACTTCCAGTCGGTGCACTTCCTGCGCGGGCGGCAAGTGACAGATGCTAACGGATTGGTAACTTTCACAGCCATATTTCCGGGTTGGTATTCAGGTAGGTCTACCCACATTCATGTTCACATCTATAATGCCAATGGTACTTCGTTGAAAGTAACCCAGATAGCTTTTCCGGAAGGGGCTGGCTCAGCCGTAGCTCTGATGAATGGCTACACAAAAGGAATGTAGGGCTATACTACGAATGCTAAGGATAATGTATTTGGTAATGATGGCGGAGTAAATCAAATAGCTACCGTAACCGGCAACACCATAGACGGCTTCGAGCTAACTATCAAGATGAACGTAGCTGCCTAGTTTTTTTCTGTACACCATACCAATCAATCCGGGCGTTGGGGCTTTTCTCTGACGCCTTACCCTTTACCTTATGCAGGCACGTACCATCACCTTATGTTACCGGAAAATAGTAGATGCAGCTTCTACGAAGCTATGGGACCGTCTGGTTTTTGAAGATAGTTATAGGGAGTTCAGGATGCAGGCCCAACTTTACAATCCGGATAAAAAGTACCGGACCTTTGGCGAGCTAATCCAGCATTCGGCCGGGGCAGAGCAACTGCATTTTCTGGTAAGTGCAGCCGCGATCGGGTACCTGCAGCAACTCAATGAGACCATGCCGGATGTAGTAAATAATCTTGGGAAACACTTTCTGAAGTTTAACCAATTTCAGTTTGAGATTATCAATTCAGATGTACACGATAAAACGAAGCATGCGGTAGCTATTAATTTCTTCTCAGTGCCGATGGTATGGCACGATTCTATAGGCAATTACCTCTTGATTTCAGATACGACAGGGACGGAGAGGCAAGTACTGACGCATATGCTGCAAGTACAGCCATTCCTGAGCATTCACTCATTGACAAACAGCGTTTAAAAAATGATTAAGCAAACACCCGGCAAGATTTTTCTTTCCTATCAGCGCGGTCAGATTCAGACACCTCAATTAAACAGATACAGTACCCTTAATTTTGAACAGAACTTCGATGAGCATAAGACTCAGGTCGGTAACCTTTATGCCGTTAACGAAGAAACTGTTGGTGGCTTTCAAACGGTGGAATACCGGGCACCCAGGGCTTCGCATGTAATACTCATACCGGTCACCGGTGCCCTTGACTTCATCTTTCATAACGGCTCCCTCGCTACCGTGGATGTAGAAGAGCTATTTGTCTATACTATCCCGGCAAACTGTACCTTTGAGATCCGAAATCCGTATCCCGTACAAAGCATCAGCTATCTGCAGCTATGGGTGAGCGCGGAGGAGCCGGAAGTAAAGCCCCGAGCCCGTGTGTTTGGATTTGAATTCACTGCTCTGGAAAATATACTCCTTGAGTTGGTACCGGGTACCAGCCAGGCGACTAACCTGCCATTTTCCCTGCACCTGGGCCGGTTTAACGGGCGGAAGGAAGCTACCTATCGATTGAAGAATAAAAGTTCTCAATTCTTCGCTTTCGTACTTTCGGGAGCTTTTGAAGTAGAGGGTCGGCTACTTCACGAAAAGGACAGCCTTGCGCTGTGGGATCTGGAGGAAGTAGAGATCGAAGCCCTGAGTTATAACGCGCTGATGCTGGTACTTGAAGTAGCTAACTCAGCTCTTCTTTAGGTCATTGATAAAGCTGCTGTACGTATCGCTGATAGGGAGTTCCCTACCGGACAGCAGCTTCACCTTTCTATTAGCAATAGCCTGTATCTTATTTACGGGTATGATATAGCTGCGGTGTATTTTCCTGTACCGGTCCTCGGGTAGCTTTTCAAGTACCTTCTTCATTGTCATTAGCGTCATCACAGGCTTTTCACCCTGTAGATGTATTCGGATATAGTCCTCCAGGCTCTCAATGAATTCTATGTCTTTCAGCGGTATCTTCACCAGCCGGTACTCGGAGTTAACATCAAAACAGAGGTGATCTCAAGATAGAAACCAACTGCCCGGTTCCGTCATTGTGTGAAAGGAATAGCAACGGCAGGCTGATGAAGAGCAGCCAGCCAATAATGTGTGTGAGAAGTATAAAAGTTCTTGAACGAAATATACCTCAAATAACGTTTTTTAGAGGAGAACACGTTATAAGTACAGCTGAATAACCAGTTTGTGTGGATGAATAAGTGCAGTTAGGTCTGGTTGCTACATTTAAGGAGCCTGACTAATCTACCCGGCTTATCTTTATTTTCTGCCATTTTATCCTGACCTGATTTAACAGGTGCAACACAATATCTGACTTCTGCGTACGTATGAATTATCCATTTGTGTGAGTGTGAAAAGGCTGGTGGCCATCCACCAGAGCAGACCAATTACTTAACCCTATATATACCTTATATGAATTTATCGAAATCTGTGTTCCGGTCAGGCTGGGCGGTGTTGTTACTGCTGGGATTCTGGTCTTGTAAAGATGATCTGGACGTCATTACACCGGTAGAAACAGAACCTACCCCTACTACCACGACTGCCGATGACCAGTCAGTCAATGAATGGATCCTTTCCAATATGAAGGATTACTACTACTGGAGTAGTAAAATACCCGCCAATCCGGATGTGAAGAAAGTACCGGCCGATTTCTTTAAGTCCCTCCTGTATTCGTTTGATGCGGCTTCCCGACCCGATGGCGACCGTTTCTCGTGGATTGAGGAGAACGCTGATGAACTGAGTGCAAGTTTGAGCGGACAAACTACTACGACCGGTATGGAGTATGCCCTGTACCTGCGCTCAACAGGTTCCAGCGGAGTGATCGCTCAGGTACTGTATGTACTGCCAGGTTCACCGGCCGCTAGGGCAGGTATTAAACGGGGCGATATCATCACGAAGGTGAATAGCCAGTCCCTAACTACCAGTAACTACAGTAAATTACTCAACGGTACTACATTTAACTTTGGACTGGGTACAGTTAATGGTTCTACAATAGTAGATAGTGACCAGAGTCGGTCAGTAACTGCTACCGTATTTCAGGAGAATCCGGTATTTATGGATTCTATCTATACAGTAGGAGGTAAAACCGTAGGGTACCTGGTGTATAACCAGTTTATACCCGGTGCGAATGGTAGTAATGCCAAGGAATATGATCGGCAAATCGACGCCATTTTTCAGAACTTTAAAAACAAGGGAGTAAATGAACTGGTACTTGACCTACGCTACAATCCGGGTGGGTATACTTCATCGTCAACCAACCTGGCTAGTCTGATCGGGCGCGGTGTAGACAACTCCAAGCTATATTTCCGCGAAGAATGGAACGAGGGACTTACTACTTACCTCAAGAAGGAGTACGGCGATAGCTATTTTCAGGAGAAGTTTGTGAATAAAACGCAGAATATCGGAGGCAATCTGCAGCGGGTGTTCGTACTAACTACCGACTGGACCGCTTCGGCCAGCGAGTTGATCATCAATGGTCTAAGGCCCTACATGCCTGTTATTACGATTGGTACCACTACGTATGGTAAAAATGTAGGCTCTATCACACTGGATGACGAAACCGGTAAGATCAAATGGGGAATGCAGCCTATTGTATTCAAGAGCTATAACAGTCTGGGACAGTCTGACTATGCGGCTGGTTTCAAACCAAATATAGAGATCGAGGAGCCCTTGCAGCTACTACCTTTAGGTGATACTAGGGAGGCGTTTCTGAGCGAAGCCCTGCATCAAATTACAGGTGGAGCTGTGGCTAGAAGAGGAGCCCCGGAAAGCAATCCGCTAAACAATGTAGGAGTATCCTTGAGTAGGAAGGCTGGTAACAGCAACATGTTCAAGGCTGATGTGAAACTGAATAAATAGATCACTTATAGACAAAGAGAAGCCCCACTGCCGACAGCAGTGGGGCTTCTCTTTGTCTATTTACTTCTTGCTTTTTATCACCACCACCTTATCTCTACTGCTTTCGGGTACGGCCAATACTCCATCTGTAACGGTAGTTGTCAGAAGCTTTTTACCCGATACTACATCAGTCCACTCGGCCTGATAGGTACCTTTGGGCAAGTTGAGCGTGAGCGGGTATCCCTTTACCGAGAGCTGTTCCAGATAGATGACCCATTGTGAGCGGCCATCGCTAAGAGAGTAGGTAGTACTACCGGGCGCTGCCTTAACTACCAACAGGTCAGGCCGTAATGGGATGAGGTTCAAGCCTTCCAGGAAATTGCGCAGGATTTTGAACTGAGCTCGCAAGGCCGGACTGCCTCCACCAGGTGCCTCATAGGAGGTATCCTGTCCATCCTCCGAACCTACTGAGTACGAGTAGTCCAATTGATTGAACAAGCCACCGCCAGCCATCATGAAGCGCCACGCCTGGCGACGGTAGGTTTCATCCTTCGATCCGGCAAAGCCGGTTTCGTTAAAGCCAATGACCCGGTTGAGGTGGTAGTTGGCATATACTGCCTCGGGTAAGGCGTAGTGGAAGGTGAAGATAGATATGTTAGGATCGGCCTCCGTAATAGGATAGCTGAAATTGCTGATGTTTTGAGAGATCAAGTGCTTCTTAGGCTGTTTCTTTTCTTCGTCAATGATCCATTGCGCTACCCGGCGGTGCCACTCATCGGACTTCTGCGATACTACCTGGTACTGCATCTTCCAGTCGTTGGCTGGGCCGAACTCGTTACGTGTCATGACTTTATCAGGACTTTCGGCCCACGGCTCGTTCTGTATCTCAAAGTAGAAGTTGTTATAGCCATTCAGCTCCTGTACCATTTTGCGGACGTACTTCTCCTGATAAGCCAGAATGTTGCCGTTGTCCAGCGTATTGACCAGTACCGACTTTACCTCATTGGTATTATTGACATTATTAATAGGGTTGAAAGGGCTGTAGTTCCAGCCAGCGCCGTAGTGGGCCGAGAACAGGCAAATCTCTACTATTATACCATTCCGATTAGCTTCATCCATGAAGTCTTTGAGCCGCGCAAAGTAGGCTACATCCCACTGATCCAGATCAAACTTAGTACCTCCCAGCGCGTAACCCGCCGTACTGCTTCGCTTCCAGGGCAGGATGGCTTTGCCTTCTGCCGGTGCCAGTGTATTCTTCTTGATGCCAAAGTCTCCCAGCTTTTCTATGTAAGCTCCGGTAAAAAGCCGTGTCGTATTCATGCCGTCCCGGGCCGTAGCCTTTAGGTACTTCTTGTAGTTAAAGTCCAGATTGACCACTGCCCCGTAATGCTCTCCTGAGCCTATGAGTACCATAGGTTTATTCTGGTACTGGAAGTAGTGCGGGTTCTGAGGGTGTAGCCGTAAGGGAGCCGTTGCCTGACCTACTACACAGGTATATCCCGATAGTAATACCAGAGTCAGAAGTGTACCCGCCAGCTTAGTTAATGATATACTGTAGTTCATTTGGATGAGTAGATAAATGCTGTACTACCTACATAAAGCCATCAAACCCTAATTTCTTGGTGATTCTGGCAAAAGCTTTTTCTTCCGGTACAGGGCTGTATCTTTACCTTCTATCAAAAATCATCAACCCACTACCCGAATAGTATGACATTATTGCGTGCCCGAAACCTCTCTAAATGCTTTGATGAAAACAAAGTACTGAGTAGAGTCTCCTTTCAACTCAGGAAAGGGCAGTGGCTGGGTATATTGGGAGAGAGTGGTTCGGGTAAAAGTACCCTATTGCGGATAGTAAGCAGGTTTATTGATCAGGATGAGGGCGAAGTCCTTTTTCGGAATGAGCGCATAACTCCGGTCCGGGACCAGCTCATACCTGGACACAAGGCTATTAAGCTGGTACACCAGGAGTTTGAGCTGTTCCCGAATCAAACGGTGCAGGAGAATATTTCCTACTCCCTCCGTTTTTATGAGCCCAGCTATCGCAATGATCGGGTTGAGGAACTGATGCAGCTAACCCGGCTCCATCACGTACGCGATCACAAGGCCAAACTATTATCGGGGGGAGAAAAGCAACGGACAGCTATCGCCAAGGCCCTTGCTGAAACACCGGATATACTCCTGCTGGATGAGCCCTTTGCCCACCTGGATAACCGCAATCGTCAGGCCCTGACGGAGGCCATCAGCCGTCTTCGTAAAAAGGAGGATATGGCCTGCATATTTGTGACCCATGAGGCTTCTGACGCGCTGGCCTGGTCCGATGAGGTAGCGGTACTTCGGGAGGGAAAGATTATTCAAGTAGGTACTCCACTGGAGGTGTATGACCAGCCCGCCGACGCTTACGTGGCGGAGCTGACTGGTAGTGTTAACTGGTTGGGCGACTCCACCTCCGGTAAGAGGAGATTTATCCGGCCTGAAAAGGTCAAAATTACCCGTAACCAGGATAAGTGTAAATGGGAGGGAGTAGTTGATACCATCCGGTTCAGGGGAATTTACTGGGATTATCTGTGTACCAATGGCAAAAAAGAAAAGATGGTATTCTACCGTCAGAAGGCAGATCTTGTCGTGGGTGACAAGGTACTACTCACCTATTCGGAGCAGGATGTCCGACGGGTGGGGTAGAGCATTGGGGGCAGTGGAATTTTAGAGACTAAACCAGAATGATACCTTCACACCAAAGCGGGTAGCATCGGGGCTGTCGCGGAAGGTAAGCCGATGGATGGCATCTATTCTACCTACTTTGAAAATATTATCTATCCCGTAGCCAACTTCTACATAGGGTATATTACCGAAAGGCTTAAACGTTTCGATCGGATTGCCGGCATTGTCAACCTGTGGAGTTAACACTAGGTTGGAGTCTCTGACCCCGCCGTAAAATACTTTCCCGGTTGCCAGCATGCGCCATTTCAGCTTTCGGATTGCCGGAATGCGGTTCAGGATAAAGCCCTGGAAGTTGTGCTCAAGGAATAGCGTGGCATAGCGATCGCTGATAAACTCAAAGTAGTTCATCAGGTTAAAGGCACTCCCCACGTAAAAGAAAGATTCATTACCCAGCGGAGTATACAGGAGGGGATAGGGTAGAGTAGATGGTATGTACCCCAGCGTCAGATCATAATTGGTGCGACCAATAACGCCGGTACGGAAACTCTGTCTGACGTTAAACGCGATCTTGTGATACATGAAATCACCGTCCAGGAAGCCTTTTATTCCGGCAGTGTAGCGAAGGGTAAAGGCAGGACTGTTTCCATTGCCCATACTAATCCGTTCGTTGTCATTCTGTAGAAAGAGCTCTTGACGGGCCAAACGGGTTTCGAAGTTCAGCTCCGCTACTTCAAATCTGCTCCTCAGGGGCGAATCCATACCCATTTCGGGCGCTGATCGGTACACAAAGGGAAAGAGGGGATCAAAGCTACGGTGTCTGAGGGCTATTTGCTGGGTCAGTCCTTTTACTACTTCTCTTCTCAGGTACAGGTTTGTCTCGTTCTGTAAGTACCCTCGCTGGTAAGTACCAAACCTGGAAAAAGCTTCAAACAGATAGTTAGATCCCAACAATTCACGCGATATACCAAGTTGTTCCAGATCATAGCGGTAGGAGGCACCGGCTATAGTCCAGGGCTTGCGGGACAGGATGTAGTCAATCCCGCCACCGTACTTATAGCGGTTGTCACGAGTACCGTAGGCCCCGTAGGCATTCAGAATCCACTTGCGGCTAAATCCGGGGTCGGTGCGGAAGCCTAGTCTGAGCCGGTGTCCTTCGATATTGTTGTTGGTGTAGAGGTACAGGTAGGGCCCCAGATCAATGTTCCAGCGGTCTATCTTCTTGTAGCCGTTTACTGCAATATTCAGTAGCTCGGTATAGGTATGTATCACCGGCAGACTTTTAATAGAATCTACCAGCGCGTAGCTCAGCTTTTCGCTTTCTGAAAGTACCTCCGGACGGTTTTTCTCCCAGTACGATGGCGCATGCTCCCGGTACTCTTCATTCAGTTCGATGGCAGTATCGTAGAACTTAGGGGGCTTGGGTGCATGCAGAATGTAGTTCCGATTGGCGGAATAGAACTTCAGCAGCATACCAGCCGACTTATTGGATATCTCAGCGACATCTATCAACACGCGGGTTTTGCCGGGAAGCCAGGTACTATCGTCATCGTGCAGCTCGTAGGACTGCTGTATCTTGATCTTTTCGATAAAATTCAGATTCGCCTTCTGCCCGACACTGGCGTCAATCTGGGTCAGGGCAAAGCTGGTACCATCTACCCACATCGTTCCCGCAAAAGCCAGATCCTGCTCATGCTTGGGTTCGAAGTCGATTTGATAGTCCCAGTTGGTACCGTTATGGACACTATCAGCTAGATAGTATTCATAGTACACTTTCCAGCTTTCTGAGATAGGAGATACAAAATCTTTTTCGAGCAGATTCAGCCAGTTGGAGTAAAAGTTATACTGCTGGAAGGAGGAGCCGATAACCTGTGAGACCAGACTGCCATCGGTAAGGCCTACACCGGCCATTTTTGTTTTCTGAATGATCTCCTTCTTTTTTCGGGGACTGTTACGAAAGTATACATCCGAAACTGACTCCGAAATAAAAATGGGGATGATCGTCTGCCCATCCTCCCCTTTAATCTGATCATACTGCTCTACGATGTGAGTGATCTTACCGACCGCCTTGCTCTTACGGAACTTATCCGAGATATTGTCAATATCAATCTGAATCTTGTTGTAGCTCTCATACTGATAGGCGTCCAGATTATCTGTATTATTCTTTTTCTGATTAGCTACCACCTTTCTGATTATGGCATGGGCGGGGTTTTCGCCGGCATATATTTTTACCTCCTGTAGCTGAAAGACATTGGGTGCAAGCTGGAAGTCTATCGTTTGCTCAACTTGGTTAAGTGCAATCGGTTTGGAACGGGGAGTATAGCCTACGTATGTAACTGCTATGGAATCGGCGGGGGACTTGTAGTTAAGTTGGTAATGACCTTCAAAGTCAGTGATAGTACCAGATAGAGAGCCTTTTATAGCTACATTGGCAAAAGGAATTGGCTCTCCGGTTGAGGCATCAGTAACACAGCCCTTGATAGTGGAATTTGACTGGGAATACGTGTGGACCGAAGACAGGAGTAAAAAAAAGACTTGGAATAGTACAGCAATTTTCATCGTCAAGGCATAACCTTGCTAAGATAAACATATAATTCAGTTAAAGAAGCTTTCTAGCGCTTTTTTATCTCTATGTTAGAGGTGAGATCTGCCTCCGGGCGAAGCAGGTGTACATCCAGTACAGCTTTGGGGCGAGCCAGGTACTCCCTGATCAGTGTCTTAATAGAATAACCTGCCGGCACGTCCTGTGCGGCAAAGGAGATAGCATTGATACCCTCCTGATGGGCGATGTACAGGGCGCGGGCATTATGGAAGTTCTGCGAAATAATAGTGAAGTTCTTCTGATTAAATACCTCTTTGCAGCGTACCACCGAGTCGAAAGTACGGAAGCCGGAGTAATCAAGTGTCATGACATGAGCAGGTACTCCCAGGTCCAGTAAGGCCCTCTGCATATCGAGGGGCTCATTATAATACTCCGAGTCGTTGTTGCCGCTCAGGATGATGTACTTGATCTTACCTTCCTTGAACAACCGGGCGGTGGCTTCCATCCGGTACTTAAAGTACAGGTTCATCTTGCCTCTGACTATGTTCCGGCTTGTGCCCAGTACCAGAGCTACATCATTGGAAGGAAGTTTGTCTACGGCAAAATAGTTGTATTGTCTTGTGCTGTAAACTACCCAAAGATTGCATAGTAGCACAAAGACAATACCTGAGAATGCCAGGCCGGTAAGTATTTTGATTACTCTTTTCACACGTAAAAAAACGATTCGGGAGGCCGGAACGGCCTCCCAATCTTGTTCTTTTGATGTAAACATTGACAAGCCCATCCTACTTGTTTATTCAAATAGTCCCAGTTGGCTCTTTTTAGTTTCTGATATATCAACTCCTAGCCGGGCGGCGGCGTCCTTGGCTTTCGAAACGGGAGCATCTACCTCAACAGTATCTAATTCTTCCGATTCATCAGGGGTAGGGGCTACTTCGTCCAGCGGGGCGGCAGGGCTGCTATTTACATCATTATCATTATCATTATCTACATCTACTACTTCCGGCTTTTCTTCTTCCTCGGGTAAGGACTCCAGCCAGATTACATCCTTCAGCTTATCACTGGTCAATTTATTACCCTGGGCTTTCCATCCCCTTACATCTACCAGCTCTTCGACCAACAGCTCTTCCTTCTCAACGGCGCTCTTACTATTTTTCTGAACGCTTAGTTCCAGACGAGGGTGCTTGTCCAGACTCGCCAATACCAGACGGCTGCCTTTGGTATCGCTGATGAACAGGAATTTCTTATCAACGGTCGACGTCTCGATGGTGAATCGCTTGACGAAGTACAGGCGCTGAACCCCTTCGTAGTATACTGCCGTGATAACACGCTCCGGTTCAAACTTTCGGAGCAGCACAATATCGTTGGGCTCGTAGTGGTTGGTCAGGTCGAAGTTGGTCAGCTCATAGGTACCATCCTTATAGATGACCAGGATGTTGTCTTTAGCTTCGAAGTTTCCAAGGTACTGACCCCGATCATCACGATTGAGTCGACCAATGGTACGGTCGTACCACATATCCACGCCTCCCAGGGTAGATACACCGGCCTGCTTCATGATGATCTTACGGACGGGGTACTTCGTCAGGATGTTACCCATCGCGTTACGGTTCTTGATGGCCAGGTCAGCAAAGTTGAAGTCAAACTGCTTCACCTTGGCTTTACTCTGTGCCGTCAGACTTACATTGATGATCTCGGCTTCGCCGTTGTCATTCGCCGTGAAGTAGGTAATCTTAGAGCGGGGGGTACCCTGCGTCAGGTCGTACTCGCGGTCGCGGGTCACGGCAGTAATCTGGAAACGCTTCATGTAAGAGGCTCCTGACTTGCCATCGAGGTACACCATGTTGTACACCTGACGCTCGTTGTTCTTGTGGAACACAGCGCAGTGTATGATGTCCTTGCCGACGAATACCTTCTCCTGTACCTTGGTAACCACACAACGGCCATCCCGACGGAATACAATGATATCATCAATGTCGGAGCAGTCCATCACGTACTCGTCCTTCTTTAGGCCGTAGCCAATAAAGCCTTCGTCGCGATTGACGTACAGCTTCTGGTTGTTGGCTGCTACAATATTGGCTGCAATCTGGTTGAAAGTACGGATCTCAGTCCGGCGCTCACGTCCTTTGCCGTACTTCTTCAGTAAGTCCTTGTGGTAGTCAATGGCAAAGCGAATAATGTTAGCCAAGTTGTCCTCGGTCTCTGCGAGTTCCTCTTCCCATTTCCGCATTTGCTCTTCGGCCTTGAAGGCATCATACTTAGAGATACGCTTGATCTTGATCTCCGTCAGGTTGAGGATATCATCTTCGGTAATCTCACGGTAAAACTGTGGCTTGTATGGAGTCAGTCCCTTATCGATGGTCTTGATGACATCTTCAAAGGTTTCACACTCTTCAATATCACGGTAAATGCGATTCTCGATAAATATCTTTTCCAGTGAGCCATGCAGGATTTTTTCCAGCAGAGCCGCCTTCTTGATTTCAAGTTCCTGCTTCAGCAGATCAACCGTTTGCTGGGTGTTGTACCGGAGTATATCGGTCACCCCCACAAAGTGCGGCTTATCCTCAATAATCACACAGGCATTGGGCGATATGGATACCTCACATTCCGTAAATGCGTAGAGCGCATCCATGGTAATGTCAGGCGACACGCCCGTGGCCAGGTGGATCTGTATCTCTACATCGGCAGCGGTATTATCAATCACCTTCTTGATCTTAATCTTACCGGCGTCGTTGGCCTTGATGATCGAGTCGATCAGAGAGGTAGTAGTGGTACCGTAGGGGATATCGCGGATGACAAGCATTTTCTTGTCTTCCTCTTCGATACGGGCCCGTACACGTACCTTTCCGCCCCGGTTCCCATCGTTGTAGTTGGAGATGTCGATCTGCCCACCCATCTGGAAGTCAGGGTAGAGTATTACCTGCTTGCCTTTGAGAATATCAATGGAAGCCTCCAGCAACTCAACAAAGTTATGGGGAAGTATCTTGGTTGACAGACCTACGGCAATACCTTCCACACCCAGTGCCAGCAGCAGCGGGAACTTGACAGGAAGGGTGACTGGCTCGCGTTTGCGGCCGTCGTACGATAGTTGCCAGTTGGTGGTGTCGTTGTTGAATACAATGTCCTTCGCAAACTTGGAAAGACGGGTTTCGATATAACGGGCGGCAGCGGCACTGTCACCGGTACGAATATCTCCCCAGTTCCCCTGTGTGTCCAGGAGTAGTTCTTTCTGACCAATGTTAACGATTGCATCATAAATAGAAGCATCACCGTGCGGGTGATACTGCATAGCTGAACCTACTACGTTGGCTACTTTATTAAAGCGACCATCATCCATCTCATTAAGGGCATGCATGATGCGTCGCTGAACGGGCTTCAGTCCATCCTCAATAGCCGGTACGGCACGCTCAAGAATTACATAGGAAGCATAGTCCAGAAACCAGCTCTCATACAGACCTGATACGGGGATCTGATCGTGAAGTTCACTGTCTTCTAAGTGTATTGGTGTTCCGTTTTCATCCATAAACAGACGAGGATACTTAGGGTTAAGTAGTCAGTAAAAATAAGAAAATTTTAAGAGAAAAACACGTTTCCTGACCCTAAAAATAAAGAAACATGTAATTTTTAGCAGGTCGCTTGCCGTGTCGAATCAAGACTCAATGACGGTCAGCAGTTCGCTGATCATCATGGCAGTGGCTCCCCATATTTTGTAGTTCTGAACCATATAGTGTGGTGCCTGTATGGTGACACCTCTGACCTGAATTTCGCTTTCACCGACGATGGATTTATCCATAATTTCCTGAAGCCGTACTTCGAATACTTTTTCTACTTCGCGGGGGTCCGGATAAAATTCGGGACGATAGGGCATAGAAGCAACAACAGGGAGCACAAAAAAATTGCTGGCTGGTATAAAAAGTTCGCTCAGTACGCCCAGAACTTCTACGTCCGTCAGGCGGAGGCCTATTTCTTCCTGCGCTTCGCGTAGGGCGGTACGGATCAGGTTCTCGTCGGTTCGCTCGTAACGTCCTCCCGGAAAAGCCATTTGTCCGGCGTGTACTCCGTCGTAAGCGGGCCTCAGGATCAGGGGAAAGTAGACCTCCTCCTGGTACGGATAAAACAGAATCAGTATGGCACTCTTTCGCGTCCGCTCGTTGGGAGCGGTGATCATTCTAAGTCGTGACTGAGAGAGCATACGCTGGTGAGCAGCCTCTCCGGGTAAGGGATTTTTTAAATTGGCAGCAAGTGATTCTGTAAAATCGGTAAAGGACTGTTCGAGCATGTACTTTCTACGGGAGGAAATATAATATTACCGTGAAAGGTCAATGATACTATTTTTTTAGGGACAATCAAAATCGGTTCTTTAATACGTATAGGCTCACGAGCTGTTCAGCGCAGCGTTCACCATCCATAGCGGCCGACATAATTCCACCCGCGTAACCGGCTCCTTCGGCACAGGGGAAAAGTCGTTTTACCTCCGGATGCTCGCAGGTATCGCGGTCACGGGGTATCCGAACGGGAGAGGAGGTACGGCTTTCGACTCCAATCAGTTGAGCTTCGTTGGAAAGGTACCCTTTCATCTTCCGGCCGAAATCCTTCAAGCCATCCCGGAGCGGATAGGCAATATGATCAGGAAATACCTCGTACATATCCATCGACACCAGGCCCGGCTGGTAGGAAGTATCCAGCAATTCCCTTGAAACTTTTTTGTTGGTAAAATCCATCGCCAGCTGAGCCGGAGAGGTCTGGCCTCCTCCGGCCACGCGACAAGCCTTTTGCTCTACCTCTTTCTGTAGTTGTAATCCTGCTAGTACACCATATGCCTTATAAGGCTTTATATCTTCTTCCTGAATGGCTACCACCATACCCGAATTAGCAAAGCGGGAGTCACGACGGGAGGGGGACATACCATTCACCACCAATTCGCCGGGTGCGGTAGCCGCCGGAACTATAAAGCCTCCGGGACACATACAAAAAGAGAATACGCCCCGTTGAATGCCCTTATAGTAGGTCTGGGAGACGAGGCTGTACGAAGCAGCGGGCAGGTAAGGGCCCCGGTCAGGGCCACAGTGGTACTGCACCGAGTCAATGAATGACTGCGGATGCTCGATCCGGACACCCATGGCAAAAGGCTTGGCTTCCATGAGTACATCACGCTCCTGCAGGAGTTCATAAATATCACGAGCTGAATGGCCTGTCGCCAGTATAACCCCCAGACCCGTATACTCTTTGCCATCGGCCGTGGTGACACCTTTGATCTCATCCCCTTCCAGCACTAGATCCGTAACCCGGGTATCAAAGTGGATTTCTCCCCCGGCGTTCAGGATGCTCTCGCGCATTTCGGCTACAATGCGGGGTAGTTTATTGGTACCTATGTGCGGATGCGCGTCCACCAGGATCTGCTCGCTGGCTCCGTGCGCCACGAATATTTCCAGTACCCGCCGTACATCTCCCCGCTTATTAGAACGGGTGTACAGCTTACCGTCGGAATAGGTACCGGCGCCGCCTTCGCCAAAGCAGTAGTTGGAGTCGGGATTAACGGTATGTTCTTTGTTAATAGCCGCCAGGTCACGCCGACGCGTCCGGACATCTTTGCCCCTCTCAAGCAGTACAGGCTTAATTCCAGCCTCGATCAGGCGAATGGCCGAAAACATACCGGCGGGGCCGCAGCCCACTATGATAGCCTGCTGGCTTTGGCTTACGTCAGGGTAGTCCTTGCGGTACTGGATGATATCAGGTGGTGTCAGACCTACATAAACCTCAGCCTGCACGTTGACCTTAACCTGACGGCTGCGGGCATCGATTGACTGTCGGATCTTACGGATAGTAGGCTGATCGCTTTCTTTGAGTCGGAGCTCACTTAGAATATGCTGACGAAACAAGGTTTCGTCCATCGCCGTATGCGGCGGGAGGGTCAATTGAAGTGTACGTTGCATTTGGGGAAAGGAAGTTAACCTTTAACGGTGCAAAGATACAACGTTTTTAAGAAGAAAAAGAATCCAGACTCTTCAACGGGTATACTGGTAAGCCCACCAGATCAGCAGAAATTGTAGTGGCAAACGTCCCCAACGGACCAGGGGCGAAAGGTGCTGGAACTTATCCGCATAGGCCATATAGATATTGGCCGGAAACACGGCGATCAGCAGCAGGATAATCCCCCAGGCGGCCCAGCTACGGGTAACAGGAAAGAACATAGCTATGCCTAGAACGATCTCAGCCACACCACTGAGGGCTACCATCTGCTGATGAGCCGGGATGAAAGGGGGCATGATTCGTAGATAGAACCTGGGAATGACAAAATGCAGGACTCCGGCTACAATGTATACCACGCCCATGATGATACTGCCCATTTAGCTTTTGGTTAGTTTAGCTATTTTCCCCCATTCGTTACGTTCTTCATCACTCCATAGTTCCGGAAAGAAGCGGATCTGCTGGCGGATAGGAGGGAGGTACTGCTGCCAGTTGGTACCTCCGGTCGCTTCGATCACAACGGGGTCGTTCTGCAGGTACTGTACTGCCGAGCGCAGGTGCGAAAGCTTCCACTGGATATTGAGCAGGTGATCGAAGCGGCGTAATTGTCCGATAAGGTCCTGATTAGTGGCCTCTTTATCCAATTGCTGATACCGTTGCCAGAGGTTATTAGTACGGTACTCTTCGCCTAGTTGTAAGAGCTGCGGACTGTACTTCTGTTCAAACTGCCGAAGTGTAAGAGTCTTCTGTTGAGTCGCCAATTCTGTCGCTCCCTTTTTCCAGTATATAGTTTCATATAAGTCCGCGACAGGACTCGTCCTGCCCAAGGTACCTTGATCTTCCGGTAGTACCAGATTTGTCATATCTGTCGCCATGATCTCAATTATCCGGTACTGTACCGACTGAAAACCACTGGACGGGAGTAGGGCCATCCGGAATTTGAGAAACTGGTCCCTTTCCATCCCGTGTACCATCACATCATACGAATCGATCAGCAAGTGAACGTAGCGGTTGATCCGAATTAGTCGGGCAGTGAAGAAATCGGCAGTGAGCGATGGATGGGATGCTATCTGCCGGATCTCATGAATAATCAGCTTGAAGTACAGCTCCGTGATCTGGTGGTAGGTAACGAATATCAGTTCATCCGGGAAGGGAGTCCTGGGCTTCTGGAGCGAAAGCAGGGTATCCAGCTCTACATACTCCCAGTAGGTAAGGTAGTCGGCATAGAGGAGGCCGTCAAGGTAGGAGGTAAGGTCCTGCCCCATGGCGGCAAATTTTTCTTCCAGTCTTTGCAGACGCTCCGCCACTTCGGCCTGATGAACGGGGGATGGCTTCATGAGGTTGATGATTCTCCTTTTCGAATGCCTTAAATTACGAATAAATTAGTAACATAGCGGCACTACGGCTGGTTTGAAAAAAGCAGCTACTACATCAACAACATGATTGAATAATGATCAACAGTGATTTCTACAGAATCGACGAGCTACTGACCGACGAGCAGCGCCTCATTCAGCAAACAGTTCGGGAATTTACCGACCGGGAGGTGAAACCCATTATGGAGGACTACGCTCAGAGAGCTGAGTTCCCCCGGCACCTGGTGCGGAAGTTCGGAGAGGTAGGCGTTTTTGGCTCTACTTTGCCTGCCGAATACGGGGGAGGCGGCTCCGACTACATTAGTTACGGGCTTATCTGTCAGGAGATCGAGCGGGGCGATTCGGGTATGCGATCGACGGTGTCGGTACAAAGTTCGCTGGTCATGTGGCCCATCTACCAGTTTGGCTCCGACGAGCAGAAGCAGAAGTACCTGCCGCGCTTGGCTACGGGCGAATTACTCGGCAGCTTCGGCCTCACCGAGCCGGACTTTGGTTCCAATCCGGCGGGTATGAAAACCCACTTCACCGACGAGGGCGACTACTACCTGCTCAACGGCTCCAAGATGTGGATCTCTAATTCGCCCATTGCTGACCTGGCCGTCGTGTGGGCCCGTAATGAACAGGGACGGGTACAGGGACTACTGGTGGAGCGGGGCATGGAAGGATTTACCACCCCCGAGATCCATAACAAGTGGTCGCTGCGTACCAGCGCCACGGGTGAGTTGGTATTTGACCAGGTGAAGGTACCTAAGGATAATCTACTGCCTCATGCAATGGGTCTAACTGCTCCGCTGCAGTGCCTGGACAACGCCCGCTACGGTATATCGTGGGGAGCCATCGGTGCGGCTATTGATTGCTACGAAACAGCTGTCCGGTATGCGGGTGAGCGTATTCAGTTCGATAAACCAATCGGAGCCTTCCAGCTTACCCAGAAAAAATTGGCCGAGATGCTTACCGAGATCACCAAGGCCCAGCTACTAAGCTGGCGACTGGGTGTACTCAAAAACGAGGGACGGGCTACCACAGCACAAATATCCATGGCTAAGCGAAATAACGTAGATATGGCGCTAAACATCGCCCGCGAAGCCCGGCAGGTACTGGGTGGTATGGGCATAACCGGAGAGTACCCCATTATGCGCCACATGATGAACCTCGAGTCCGTGATTACCTACGAGGGTACCCACGATATCCACCTGCTGATCCTGGGAGCAGATATTACGGGAATACCTGCCTTTAAGTAGAGTTCAGTATCAGCTTTCCTGGATCATCCGGGTAATTACCTTGCGAAGCTCTTCGTTTTTGCGGCGCTTCTGTAGTACCGTAGGAGCGGCCATTCGCTCCTTGCAGTTGAAGAGGCGGCAGCGCTCACAGGTTTCGTTGACTTCGCGGCGTCGGATGGAGGGATCGTCAAGGAAATTGATAACCTTCCGGGCGGCTTCGTCCAGATAGATACCCATCGTCACGCTTACATTCAGATGATCCGTCGTAGCTATACCCTTGGCGAAACTCACAACAAAGTACTCGTCAGAAGTATCAACATAATGGGAAATCTGGCTCCGACACAGGATGGAAGTAGTTTCCTTCGCCTTTTGCTGTTCGGCTAGTTCCTGCAGAATATTCAGGGCTATCCAGCGGCGGCAGTAATGCTCATCCTTTACCGTATGCGGATTGTGCTTGCGGGCCAGGTGCATCTCTTTGGTCATCTCAAAACGGTTCTGACCGGAGAAGTTGCTGAACCGGAGGAAGAACAACTGCTTGATGCCAAAATGCCGGGGCAGTACATTGCTGAGGCGGTAGCAGAAGGTCTCGGGTGTCGTATTGAAGTACCTGATCATATCCACCAGTACGTCGGGTTGCCAGGTGTCGAGGGCAAAGAAGCTTTTCAGCTTCTGTACCAGCAGTGTACGCTTGATGATAATCGCACCTGCAAAGTAGGAAGCTTTGAAGTTGTTCAGGAGCTGCTCAAAGGACTCAGCCTCCACGAGAGCGGTAGTATGCAGACGGTTTTTTAGTTTGAGGTACTGATACCCAATCTCCCGGCCATACTCAAATGACCGCTGAATAGAAGTCAATTGTGTGTTGATAAGGATGCGGTTGGCCTGAGGGCGGGGGATGATCAGGGAGCGTACGCCGTGCAGTCCGGGGTGAGTCTTGTCATTGATCTCCTCGATGCTGTATCCAAAGTCTTTCCTGAGTACATCCGCGAGGTACTTCTCGTCCAGGATCATATCATCACCAATACCCCGGTCGGCAAGGAACTGCTCCGCGGCTATTTCAATATCCTCGAAGTAGTTGTCATGCATTTCCTGGTAGGTACGTAAGGCCGAGAAGTAAAACTGCTCCACCGACATATTGTAGTTGCGGGCTATCTCTATAAGGGTACCTATAAAGGCACTGATCTTGGTAGGAGCATCTGAAAGAAGTTCCAAAAGGTTGGCCGGGTCAATACCAAATAGTTCGAGGGGAAGCTCCGTCAGGATATTGGAGCTCAGTAGCTCCGAAATAGGTTCGAGCCGCTTGCTGAGCTTGATGGATACCAAAGTATCATAGTCTACATCCATGGCCGCCGCCAGGGCTATGATTTTATCTGACTTGGGGTATTTCTTGCCTTTTTCAATTTCGTTGATGTAGGAGATAGAGAGGCCCGATTTCTGGGAGAGGTCGCTGAGCGACATACCTTTATCGAGGCGGAGTTGTTTGAGCTTTAAGCCAAAGACCAAACGAATATTATCGGTATTAAGAGCCACTGATTCACGTTTTTAAATAGTGTGTAAAATTACCACTTATTTAGGGTTCACAGCAAAATAGCCTAAATAAAGTGGATCTACAAGTACGAAGAGGGCCAGACAGGTACCTATTTTACAACAAATTCTGTAATGTTATTTGTCATTGATAGAGTACCTCGTGTACCATGTGAGTGGCCAGTTTCTACCTTTGGGCATAAAAGAAGTACTACTGCTGCTAGTGTTGGTGCGGGCTAATATGTTCCGTCGGTAATAATATCCGTACTACTGAAGCCAGGAAGCTACCTTTGTTTTGACCCATATAGTGCCGCAGGCTCCTGCTCTATACCCTATGGCTAGAAATAGAAAAGGAATGGCGTACTGAGGTACAAAAGGGTAACGAGTTATATATCTATTCGGGTATACTTTCAATTGGTGGCAAGGGGAGCAGTGGTTTTGCTGAACTTCTGCAAGGAGGGGTGGTAGTACCTGAGTAGTTCCGATGATAAGGTATAAGTAGGGCACCTGTCAGTGAGGTCTCTGAATCTAAAAATTTTAAATGAAAAAGCCGGGTATTACCCGGCTTTTTCTTATTCAGGTAGATTAAACGCCTTCCTTACATCTTCATAGTTCTTTAAGTTTACCTCCGCACTCAATCGGGCATTCAGTGCTGGTACTATTACTACCCGTAAATCCTGAAAACTACGCTTTGCGGCCTCACTGTTCTGTAGCAGGAAGACATTCATATTCTGCCCTTCGATGCCATAGAAGAAGCTGTAACTTGATACCTGATTATTTCCAAAAAGAACAATGCCGGGTAGAGGAAACCACAAATTCTGGCTTTTGGCATATACCAGTATTACTCCTTTTTCAACACTGGCAACTGCATCCGCCGGAAGATCTTCGAGGGCAAAGGCCAGATCACCCGACTCATCAGTACTGATGGTATCAGTCGAGAACTGAAAAGCTCCAGCTGTACCTGCCTCACCCGGCTCTCCTTGAACACCCTGGGGCCCCTGAGGACCTTCCGGGCCTATTTCACCCTGAGGGCCTTCACAAGCAGAAAATACCAGGCCTATCAGGACCAGGAGCATTGAATGTAAAATAAGTTTTCGCATAACGTAATGAAAAAGTGGATAAGTGGATAGACTGAAATCATAGTAATTTATGTACACTTTTGGATATACGCAAAACAAACTTGACCAGTGGCACTATTCTTATTGTAATTTATAGGTAGGAACAAAAACATGATCCCCATGCGTAAGCTCATACTCTACATCGCTACCAGTTTGGATGGTAAGATAGCCCGTAAAGACGGAGCCATAGACTGGTTACCTGATCCAAGCAGCGAAGACTATGGTTATCAGGAGTTTTATGATTCTATTGATACAGTGATCATGGGCTACAAGACATATGAAGTGTGCCTGGGATTCGGGGATTGGTACTATAAGGACAAAACCTCCTACGTTCTTTCCAAAAATCCAGATCGGGAGGTACTTCCGGTAGTGCAACTGGTTAATCAGGACCCCGTAGCATTTGTCAGGGATCTTAAAACGTCAGAAGGTAAAGATATCTGGGTCGTGGGCGGAGGGGAGGTTATTACGCTACTTCACGATGCCGGACTTATCGATGAGTACATACTGGCGTACATTCCCATTGTACTGGGTGAAGGGGTAGAGCTTTTTCCGGCCGTGACCAGACAGGAAAACCTGGAATTAGCGCAGCATGCTATTTATGAGAATGGGGTAGTCATGCTGTATCTGATCAAAAATAACAACGAGGTATCCTAAATTCAGATGATATTTTAGCTGGTTAATAGTTGATTCTTCTGGCTTAGAGCTTCTATCACGGGCTGAAGGCGGGAGCGCAGGGTTGGCTCAGTTAGCAGTATATTTCCTCCTGTCTGAAAGAAATGTAGCGTATTTTGGATGAAACAGAGGTAGCCTTTGGTTCTGATCCACTCTGATGAGGATTCATTCAGGCACTTAAGGTACAGGCTTGCTCTGGCGATTTCATCATTGGTAAAGATGATGAGATCAACCAAATCGAGGGTTTTGGCCCTGGCAATAAAGCTGTCAATATCAAATCGTTTCATTGATGAAGTATTCTTATTGTAACTAAGTTACATAGAATGAATTGACAGTATACTACCGTTCACGAAGCCATTGCTACTCTAGGAAAACTCTATACCCTTACAATAAAAAAGAGCAGCCGTTAGGCTGCTCTGGTACTATTTAGACTTTATTGTATTAAGAGATTATAGTCTTTCCTGAGGTTTTCGTAATCCCTATACCGTTCCATATTCATACGCCCGGTAGGTATACCCTTCAGAACCACTACTCTGTATCTGAAGGTGTAGGCCGGGGAAATGTTGCTAGGGCTATTGATAAACAGGGTAGTAGGATTATAGTCAAAAGTCAGGTCCAGGTTAACCAGATTTTCACCGTCAGCCGTGTAGGCCCAGCTTCGGAAAGGCAATAAACTGTATAAATTAGTATCCTTACGAATGTAGACCAGTACAAAATCCGTGGAATCAAGGGCCGCAGGAAAGTCAAAGGAGGTAAAAAGTCCGGAATCAAAGCCTGCCGTAAAGTCATAGATCCTGGGGCTGGCACCGGGTTCACCGATTGGTCCCTGTGGTCCAGCTGGCCCTGCGGGTCCGGCAGGACCGGCGGTTCCTGTTTCACCACGAGGCCCGGCGGGACCTTGAGGGCCGATATCGCCCTGCTCGCCTTTGCAGGCAGCCATTAGTACCAGTACTGTACAAAACAGAAGTAGTTTTTTCATGTGTTTTTTGAAACAATGGTGAGAATATAAAAGCAATGTAATTATTTATTGTTTACTGACTGCTGATCATTCATGCAGTTGCGGGGGTGTTGTCAGACTATACTTTGTTCACTAAGTAGGATAACTAACTAATTTAGATTTCGTTAGCCAAACCTCATAACCCACTCTGCTCCGGTACTTCAGTTAAAACTTCAATGTGACGCTTGTGTTATTTTTCAGCGATGTAGTACCGTTTGATAAATAATTTTGTTACATTTACTTATATTTTGCTACGCACAATTCGGGGGTACCTTACTATCCGCACCAGTACCCGTTAGTTCTGTGGATCAGAATGTAGTGTCTCTCACCTCTTACCATCCTAACTACATGGCCGATCTCGTCAAACATCCAACCTTAGAAGAATTTGTTGACCTCAGTATGGTCAATGCAGTTCTACCTGATACTAATCCGCAGGGGCAGTCACTTGTTGTATTTCTGCAACTGAAAAAAAGTCAAAAAAAGCAGATTATCTGGGAATTCGAAAGTCAGGAAATTCGTAATCACTTTCTCTTACAGTTACAGCAGTAGCTATCATTTCTTTCTCACATATATAATTCTAATTGCTTCTTTTCTTTATATCTTTACTTTCTCATTTTATTCAAAATGAGAAATCTGGCTATTCAGTTACCCGCTGTTGTTCCATCATTTTTCTGGCCAATGGTAGCAATTCAGCATCCGGAATAAAATCTTCACAAACTATGAGCAACGAGTAGAGCGATCGACTGATTAGAGCAGGATCGGCTTTATCTTGCTGTAGGGCTGCTTGTACCATGTGAAGCGAAAGGTCCGCCAGTAGATATTTGCGTTTTTCAAGCCATTCAGGTGATCCTTTGATAGCTTCGTGTTCCAGATAGCACTCTTCAGTTAATGCATGTGCCTCTTTGCAGTGTTCAAGTACTAGCTTCTTTTTGTCCATTGGAGGGAAGTGAAATTAGGGCTATGGTAAAGTTGGCAAAAAAGCTTGTACCATACAACGAGAAGTAAAAAAAGGAATTGGAATAAAACCTGATGTTTGGTAGATAAGAGTAAACTCTGAATGTCTTATTGAGATACAGACTGTATGCAGTGAAAGGCTCAGCAACAAATATTGGTACAGTAGGCTGACTATACAATAGCGTTAGTATCATATGTAGTGCATATAGTAGTGATATTATTGTTTATATCATTGGTATTGAGTGGATTACATGATATATGGCGCCGGTATTGTAAATAGAAAAATATATTTTGGAGGTTGAGGTATGTGTGGCTCGAAATTTGCTTAGAATTGCCAAGTTTCAACACTCAAGATATGCATGTATAGTTTAGAACTTAGCCATACTGCCAACGGAAATATTATAGGTCGCTGTGTAATTAACGACCTCGTAATCACTAGCAATCCTCAGTCAGAAATACCTGACGTACTAGACGAAATCCTTTATATAGCTCGCAGTTATAGTGGTCCGCTCGATAAGGAGCCTGTATTTGATGTGGTGTGGGCCAACGAAGAGGAAGAAATTAAGTGCAGTAGCTGTAAGCATATACTACCTAAGGATCTCCTGACCGAATGCTCAACCTGTGGTGAGTACCTGTGCAGTTTATGTACGTGTACCCAATGTCAGTCTGTACGTGGGGCAGATTATGTACTTAGTAAGAGCTAATACTACTTGAAGATAGTCTGCTGCTGATTACCACTTACGCATATCAAAGCCCCGACTAGTCCAGTCAGCCGGGGCTTTGACATGAGGGTTTCTTCCAAATAGAATAAATTTATTGCGTACCATCCCCGGCACATGTTCCAGTAGCTTATGACGGGTCTGTAAAGGGACGTCAGTTATCTGTCTAAGCCAAAGAGGATAAATTATCTTTAAGGAGTAGGTCAAAGAGTGTAGTCCGTTCTTTGAGCCCGATTAATCCACCATTGATGATTTCGGTGGTCCTGACCATATCTTTTTTATCTGCAAAGGCATTCAGGCCGTTCCTCTTCCAGAACCAGGCTGCCGCCCACATACCCCAGCGTGGCGTGGCTACCAGATCGGGATTTTTTACAAAGTCAACCCCCAGCCCCATTCCAATATCACGGTTAAGGGCGATATAGTTACTTTTTCCGGTTATCATTTTGGGGCCGCGCCCACGGTACCGCCATCCATCACCACTGGCTTCGTTCCCATTGCCAAGTCGGTTTCCATAAACATAGTTAGCCAGTCGTTCAGGATTCTTCGCGTAAAAGGCAGGATTACGTTTGCCGTCAGCGAATACTGGTACATCCCGTCTTTCACCTACCTTGATCGTTCTAAAACGCTTCGGCCATACCTGGGGCAGTCTGGCTTCGCTGTAGTTCAGGTTTTCTATAAAGCGGGTGTAACCGGCGCATTCGTGTCCGGTCTGGGCCCAGAACATAGATTCTCTTTCGGGTGAATTGATTTCAGCATATTCAAATATCTCCCGGGCAAATGGGTAGTACTCAGCAATGGATGAGGCCGGAAATTGGGCCATAATACTAGTAGCCTTAATCATGATAGGAATAGCGGTGAAGGTGTGGCTAGGTACTTTATTAAGCAAACGCAGGAATACGACCTCTGCTGGCCGTGACGGAAGACAATTGGCGAAAAACGAAGGGCTGGATAACGCCCTGCACCTATCGCTAAGGTATGATCTAGTAAAGTATGAGTCGCAATAATTAAATCACTGACTCCTGCTACTATAAGTAGCTGAAATACTAGCAGTTGAAGTGTTAATATACAGAGAGTTACAGTAACTTCAAAGTGTGTGTTTCTAAAAATAATTATTTGGTTACTTATTAGGGTGGTGAAGCAGGCGAATCTATACCTGGTAAGGGAGAATGATCCAGAATGTGTAAGCTTAGATTATATTCAGGAAGGGTTAGTCTGGTAGATACAACCTGTTATAGTCTCTGCTACAAAAGGCATATCCCTTTAAAATAATTCTTGTTGGTCAGTAGTATAAAAATGAAAAAGCCGATCCTACGACTAAGATCGGCTTTTTGCAGAGAGGAAGAGATTCGAACTCTCGATACCGTTACCGGTATACACGCTTTCCAGGCGTGCCCCTTCAACCACTCGGGCACCTCTCTGTATAGGAAAGTGGGTGTAAATATAGCGCAATTACCTATCTGTGCAAATCAAATACTCATTTCACCACGCAGGGGGGCAGAGAGCAGATCGCGGTAGTGTAGACTATCCAGTTCTTTACCAAATACATACATCATTTTGGTAATAGCCGCTTCGGCTGTAATATCTGAGCCACTTACTACGCCTATTTGCTCCAGGTACTTGCTGGTCTGGTACTGGCCCTGGGTTACCCGTCCGCCTTCACACTGCGAAACGTTGTACAGGATCAGTCCCCGGTCAATCGCCATCCTTAGCTCTTCCAGAAACCAGTAATCAGTTGGAGCATTGCCCGCACCAAAGGTTTCAATGACCACCCCTTTCAGACCTTCAATTTCAAGTATAGAGCTAACTACCTTGCGACAGATTCCCGGAAATAGTTTGAGAAAGGTAACATTACGATCCAGTTTGGTATTGAGCCGTAGCGTCGAGCCCGGTTGGTAAGCAGCTATATAAGGGAAATTATATTCGATACGAACCCCAGCCTTAGCCAGGTGAGGATAGTTCTGTGAGTGAAAGGCGTTAAAGTCCGAACTCTCTTGTTTCTTGGCCCGATTGCCCCGCAGTAGTACCGAGTTGAAATAGATACACACCTCCGAGATGATTGGGTAACCCTGCTCGTTGGTAGCCGCGGCTATTTCAAGGGCTGTGATGAAATTCTCACGCGCATCGGACCGGGCTACTCCTATGGGCAGTTGAGCTCCCGTCAGTATAACGGGTTTTTTAAGGTTTTCCAGCAGATAGCTCAGGGCCGAAGCCGTATAGGCCATGGTATCGGTACCGTGCAGGATCACAAAGCTATCGTATTGGGTGTAGTGGTTGTAGATGATCTGAGCTATCTCCACCCAGAGGGCCGGCTTCATGTTGGATGAGTCAATGGGCTCGGTAAGAGTGAGGAAGGTAATCTCAAAGTCGAGCCTCCGAATCTCAGGTACTTTGTCGATGATATGCTCAAAGTCGAAGGGGACCAGCTGACGCCCTTTTGATTCGAACACCATTCCTAATGTACCACCTGTGTAGATAACCAGCACCGAGGCCCGGGGGGGCTCAGGCGAAATGGGATTGATGCGTACTTCTTTATACTCCATAATAGCCATTAGGGCAGGTAAAGCCGGGTCAGTTAGTCGTTTTTTCAGAGACGAAGGACAGGGCATTTTGGGTAGTAGCTTCTATCACCTCAGCCTTGGATATGCGCTTCAGGTCAGCGACGCGTTGGGCTACCAGTTCCAGATAAGAGGGCTCATTGCGCTTGCCACGGTATGGGACAGGAGCGAGGTAGGGACTGTCTGTTTCGAGTACGAGGTGTTCAAGATCTACGTAGGGGAGTACTTTGTCCAGTCCTCCGTTCTTGAACGTAGCTACTCCTCCGATACCCAGTTTGAAACCTAATTCAATGGCTTTGTTGGCCTCTTCCAGAGTACCTACAAAACAGTGGAATATACCGGTCAGCTCCGGATCGGCAAATTTCTCAATGAGGGCTACGGTTTCCCAGAAGGCGTTGCGGCTATGGATATCGATCCAGAGGTTGTGCTTACGGGCCAATCCGCACTGTACCAGAAAAGCCTCTTCCTGCTGGGAGCGGAAGGTCGTATCCCAGTATAGATCCATGCCTATCTCTCCTACGGCCAGGAAAGGGTACCTGGCCAGCCAGTCTTCAACGATCTGTAATTCTTTCTCAAAGCCTTCTTTTACATAGGTAGGGTGTAGCCCCATCATGGGCAGACAGCGCTGAGGGTACTGTTCAGCAAGTTGCATCATACCCTCGATGGTACCATGGTCGCAGTTAGGCATCCATATTTGTTGTATACAGGCCTGCCAAGCCCGTTCGAGCATGGCATCGCGCTCTTCTGCAAACTGCTCGTCGTATATATGAGCGTGGGTTTCAATCATTTGAAAAGCTATTCTTTACTATATTTATTAATTTATATTGTCTAATTCGCTTGTAAAAACTGCCTGTCTTTCCACACCATAGGGCTGGGCAGGTAGTAGTTAATCAGCATGCTGGTGAAGTTCCCCATTATATAGAACCAAAACAGCGGTACTACCTTCAGGAGGTCCCACTGACGGAGCATGACCACAGTTAGTCCAGCCGCAAAAGTAAGATGGAAGTAATGATATACCGCTATACTAAGGCTCTGCTCCGGTATCCAAAATGCCATAACTACTAAGGCCGGTAACAGAAGGGCCGTAATAAATGAGAAGAGCCGGAGTGGCCAGGGAAGCTTCATCGCACCTACTGTCCAACGTTTCCTCTGCTTCATCAGTTCAGTGTAGGAAAGTACCGGCTCAGACCGGGCTAATATCCCTTTTTCAAATGCCTGAACAAAGCGATACCCCTTGCGAACTATGGTGATAAACAGACTGTAATCTTCTACAATAGAAAACCCAATGCTTTCGTAGCCACCAACCTGACGGTAGGCTTTGGCCGTGACAGCCATGTTATTACCCAAACCGGTAACAGGTATTCGGAACAGGGAAAGCATTCGTACACCACCCATAATAAACATCCACTCGAGTGACTGCAGATCCGGGAAGTAACCCATAGATTGCATACGCGTGACGCCTACTACTATCCCTACTTTGGGGGTAAAGTGACGGAGTATATTCGTAACCCAGTGGCTGGAAACCGTAATATCGGCATCGCAGAATAAAAAATATTGTCCGCGGGCCTGCTGGGCCAACTGGGCAAGTACGTTGGCTTTGGCTTTGAGTCCGGCTATTTCCTGCTCGATGAGGATGTACCTGAACTGGGGTTTATCTGCAATGAATTCCTGTATAATACGTGCAGTCTGATCAGTAGACTGGTCGTCACCAATAAGTATCTCAATCTGCCTGGTCGGGTAGTGCTGCTCATACAATGCCTGTAAGCACCGTTCTATATTAGCTTCCTCGTTGCGGGCAGCTACGAGTACACTCACTTGTATATTCTCTTCCAAATGTATCACGGATCTTGTTGCAGACTGTATCTATAAAACTGTACCATGACTTAGTGCATGGGAAGTGCTTCAAAGGTAAAGCCTGCTTCGGTAAAATGCTGCAGCACCCGCGGCACTGTGTATTGCATATTGGGAGCGGCCTTAATGCTATCGTGGAATAGCAGGATAGAGCCGGATCGGGTATGTTTGATTGACTGACGAAGACAGGTATCTGAGCTTACTTCTTTTGAAAAATCCCCACTAAGTACATCCCACATCACTACCTGCTTGTCGGCCATTACTACCCGCGCCTGACTCCCTTTGATCCGGCCGTAGGGGGGACGGAAGAGCCGGGTGCTTAGGTTCAACTGTTGGGTACACTGGTCAATATTAGACAGGTAAGTAGTATCTTCTGTTTTCCAGCCGTTGAGGTGGTTGAAGGTATGATTCCCTACCGAGTGCCCTGCCGCCAATACTTTCTGATACACTTCCGGATGTTTTCTGACATTGTCCCCAATACAAAAAAAGGTAGCCTTAGCCCCATACTGTGCCAGCGTGTCCAGTACCATTTCGGTGATATCCGGTATAGGGCCGTCATCAAAAGTCAGGTACAGCTTTTTCTCCCGGGTAGGTACGTGCCACAGGTACTTCGGGAAAATAGCCTTCAGCCAGAAGGGGGAATAATGCATGAACATGGCTATCAATTGATGTAAAAGTTTTCTTAAACCAGCTTCCGGCCTTTCCATTCATATTCGGGTCGCTGTACCGCCAGACCAAAGAACGTTACATAGAAAGGGTAGATAAGCTGTACTAATGGAATATAGGGGATAGACCTCTTCTTCTTCAGAAACAACAGGACTCGGCCAATATATAGCCACTCAGGTATCCATTTCAGCAGCAACATAGCCAGCAAAGTAGTGAACGTGATAAATCCGCTTACCGCCAGGATAGGAGCTACCAGTAAGGCGGCATTACAACTGAAAACATACAGGGCTAGTATGACCGGAGATTTGCTCTTATAATGTTTCCACTTGCTGGCCCAGCGCTTCCGCTGCCGGTAGAACTGCATCCATTGCCTGTGGGGACCTGTTTGTACTATTGCCTCAGGATGTTTCAGGAACTGAATCTGGTCAGGATAACGGGACGAGATCTTATGCAGCAGAAATTCATCATCCCCCGAGGCCACGTGTCTGGTACCTTCAAAGCCATCCACGTCGAAGAATACCTCTCTGGTATAAGTAAGATTAGCTCCGTTGCACATGGTAGGTTTACCGGCGGCAATGGTACAGGCACCGCTTCCGATCAGACTGGAGAACTCTACCGTTTGCAGGTGGTCAGTAAGGGATGTTTCCGCAGTAAACGTAACCGGACCACTAATCAGGCGAGCCGAAGTTTGTTCGTAACAGGTCGCAATAGCCTCCAGCCAACCGGGCCCTACGCGGCAGTCACCATCGGTCGTGACAATGAGCTCACCTGTAGCTATGTGTATGGCTGACTCAATAGCTCGTTTCTTAGGCGATTCTGTAAAGGTATCTGTAAGTGGAAGCAAGTGGATCCGACAGGAAGAACCTGCCCGAAACGTATTTACCAGTTCAGCGGTGTTATCGGTCGAAGAATCGTCCACAATGATCACTTCAAACTGGTGGTAGGGAAGTGACTGCCCCTCCAGGTCACGTAGCAGGTGAAGAATATTAGCAGCTTCATTCCGTACGGGTATAATCACCGATATCGTAGTGGAAGTAGCGGTACTTTTTATCTTGTTTTTGGGAATAGACCTCCACAGGAACAGCAGCCCTATAGTAAAGAGGGAGTAGCTTCCAATTAGCACCCAAAGTATATCTACAAGTATTTCAATCATGTCGGGAAAGCCATTTGTGCTGCCACACCAGTACGATACCTACCAATAGCGGACCAAGAATATTGATCGCCCACACTAATAGGGTAGCCGTTATAACCTGCTCGGAGGGCAGACCATATTGGCTGAACAAAAACAATGCGATAAACTCCCGAAGTCCCAGGTCACCAAACAGGTTGATAGCCGGAATGATAGTCTTGGCGAGGAGGATTAGTCCGACGCAGGCGGTAAGTTCAACCAGGGTCAGGGGGAAGTTAAAGAGCGTAAGCGCCAGCACAAACTGCAGCATAAACACCAGGTATCGGAACATACCGTACAGGAGAGGGGGGAGCAGATCCCCGGCTTCGTACCGGCTGATCACCTGAAAGTAGGGAGCAATTTTATTAATAAAAGCGAAATTTGATTTCCAGCGGGTCAGCGATTTACGAAAATAAGCTACAACCGGCCCCAGTACGACCAGGAATATTAATCCTCCTGAAATGATTGTAGACAAGGTAGGTGAAACCGGAACCGAACTACCTACCAGTGACCAGCTCACCAGCCCGACTACCAGCGAAACATAAAACTGGATACCATTTGAAACCACGGCAGCTCCGATGGCTAGCAGGCGCTTATCAGAACGTAGTGAAGCTACCCGACCCAGGGTATCGCCTAATTGAGCGGGTACGGCTACTCCCACGGCCAGCCCGGTAAGGGTACTCCTAAATGCTTCCTTGAATGTGACAGGTACTGCTTTCAGCGCCAGTCGTTGCCATTTCAGACTTTCGAGTGCCCAATTGGCCGGGACCAGCAGGAGCATGGTCAGTAGGGTAATGCCATTTTCTTTTACCCACAGCTGACCCAGTACTACACCAATGGACTGTACCCCTTTTTGCTCTGACTGAAGGGTTGAAAATATATAGCTGAGTACAAGTCCGGTTACGAAAAATTTAAGCAACCACCACAGCTTTCTGGATACCGTTTTGTCGTTTGGAAGTGGTAGTTGTTTATCTTGCACCATGATGATTCAAAAAGAAGTGGGAACCAGCGCTGGTGCGACAAAAGTAGAGACGCCCGAAAAGATTATAATCGGGGTGGATCCGGGTACGCAGGTAACCGGGTATGGGGTTATTATGGTCAAAAACCAGCAGATTAGTCTGGTTCAGTACGGGGTCATCCATCTCAGCAAATATAGTACCCATGAGTTGAAGTTAAAGAAAATCTTTGAACGGATCAGCCAGCTCATAGACGAGTATCTTCCCGACGAAATGGCCATTGAGGATCCATTTTTTGGTAAAAATGCCCAATCTATGCTTAAACTGGGCCGTGCCCAGGGAGTAGCCATGGCGGCGGCTCTCGCGCGCAGTATACCTATCGTTGAGTACTCCCCAAAAAAGATAAAGCAGTCGGTAACCGGCAATGGTAACGCTACTAAAGAGCAGGTAGCCTATATGCTCGAGAATATCCTCAAAATGGAGCTGAGCCGGGAGTTTATGGATGCTACCGACGGCATAGCCATTGCCATCTGTCATCACTATCACGCTACAGCTCCTGCTTCGATTGGAGGCGGAGGTTCTGGCAAAAAAGCTAAGAAAGGAGGTTGGGGAGCCTTCTTAAACGAGAATCCGGAACGTCTTAAATAAGTATATGAGTCGATGAGTTCTTAGTTAATGAGTCTACGTAGCTTAGACCATACATTTAAGTCTGCCAATCACCTGATATCTTTACAAAACCCAACTACATACTCCTGGCCTCTCTTAACTGCTGAAATGCTTTCTCTACACTCGTAACAGGAAGCTGACAGGTTTTGTTAAAACAGACGTAGATGGCAGTCTCTCCCTGTATGGTAGTTCGTCCTTCCAGCAAAGGTAGGCGAGAGGTAGTCGGCGTACCGGCTACTACTTTATTAGGTATAAAGTAGTACTCTATCTCCTGACGGTACTGATCGGCTTCGGGCCCCACCAGTACGATCTCTGCGGTAGGGGTAACGCGGGTGCAGAACAAAGCGGCCCAGTTGGTTACCCACTGTACATCCGTGAGCATGATCTTCCGCATCTTGGACAGCATCTTGTCCGATACCTCCAGGTTGTCTTCCCGGTCCAGTATGACTCCAAGTGTGTACAGGTTATGAGCCATGATCGAGTTGGAGGCCGGTATGACGTTATCAATGACTTCTTTCTTACGGGCAATTAACGATTCGCCCGCGGCATCTGTGAAGTAGAAGTACTCGTCGTGCGGGTCATAGAAGTTTGCCAGTGTATAGTCACAAAGAGTCTGCGCTTCCAGGAGCCATTTTTCGTCAAAGGTAATCTGGTATAGTCCGAGGTACCCTTCAGCTACTGCTGCGTAGTCTTCCAGAAATGCCGTAATGGTGGCCTTCTCCTGCTTATAACTGTGCCAGAGCTTACCGTTATCTGTCATTCGGGTAAGGATAAACTCACCTACGCCCAGCGCTGTCTCCCGAATGGATTCATCACCCAAGGCCCGATAGGCATCGGTTAGCCCTTTCAGCAGTAGCCCATTCCAGGAGGCAAGTATCTTATCATCTAGACCGGGACGTACCCGTGCGGTGCGGGCCTCGGCTAACTTTTGGAGCGCTGTCTGGTACTTCTGCCCAAAATCATCGGTATAGATCCCTTGGAGGCGGGCGGTGTCTTCGGCGGAGTGCGTAAGGTGCAAGTGGTTGTAGCCATGCTCCCAGTTGCCCTCAGTACGTATTGAATACAACTTAGCGAACCACTCAAAATCAGACTCTAATATATCATGTAGCTCGTCTTCCGTCCAGATGTAGAACTTCCCCTCTACGCCTTCACTGTCCGCGTCCAGAGCTGAATAAAAGCCTCCCTCTGGCGACTGCATTTCGCGTTGCAGCCACTGAATGGTCTGTCTTAGTCGATCAGCATACAAAGGTTTACGGGTAAGCGTATAGGCTTCGGCATAAATGCTCAGTAGCTGGGCGTTGTCGTAGAGCATCTTCTCGAAGTGGGGGATAAACCACTCATCGTCTACCGAGTAGCGAGCCCATCCGCCCCCCACGTGGTCGTAGATTCCACCCAGAGCTATTCGATCCAGTGTCGTTTCCAGTTGGGCAATGGCTTCGGGATGCTGGGTAAGGTCGTAGTACCTGAGCAGAAACTTGTAGATGGAAGGCATCGGAAACTTAGGTGCCCGGTTCATGCCTCCTTTAGCCCGATCGAAGTTACGCCTTAGTACCTCGAACATAGTATCTACTTCATCTTCGGTATAGGAGTCGGAGGTAGATGCCAGTCCGTACTTCTCGGTTTCGCTCATGATCATATTCTGCACGAAGCCTTCCGCCGATTCGATCAACTCTTTGTGGTGATTGGTAAAAGCGGTCTTGATACTCAGCAGCAGGTTGGCCCAGTTCTGGGGAGGTAGGTAGGTAACTCCGTAAAAGGGCTTGGCATCGGGCAACAGGAATACGTTAAGAGGCCAGCCTCCGCGGGTGCCCATCGCCTGCAGGGCATCCATGTATACAGCATCTACATCAGGACGTTCCTCCCGATCCACCTTGATGCAGATGTAGTTGTCGTTCATAATAGACGCGATCTGCTCCTTCTCGAAGCTCTCTCGCTCCATCACGTGGCACCAGTGGCAGGCCGAGTAGCCAATACTGACTAGAATGGGCTTATTTTCTTCTCTGGCTTTACTGAGTGCTTCTTCCCCCCACGGGTACCAGTCTACCGGGTTGTGGGCGTGCTGGAGTAGGTAAGGGCTGGTTTCGTTGGCTAATCTATTCACGCTGCTTAGTTTCAGTTATCGGAAATACTATTTGGCAATCACGAGCCGCCGGGTCAGAACTTTGTCCTTGCCTGCTATACGAGCTATGTACACACCGGGCGCCAGGCCAGGCAGATGAAGTTCGTAGCGCGAGTCACCCGGAAGTACACGGTATTTGCTTTCCAAAATAACTGTTCCTCTTACGTCAGTGAGGGTGAAGTCTACTTCACCCCCGCCTACTCCCGTCAGGATCATATAGGCCTGCTCACTGGTAGGATTGGGATACAAACGAGCATCGGCCAGGTACGTTTCGTCTGAGGCAATGACGTCTTTGAGATCAAAGCTGCAGAGGAATACTTCACGGCCTTTGAGGGTAATGGTCTTGTACCAGTTGCGATAGGCGACAGTGATTTCAGTATCCTGGTTTTCAGTAGCATAGGTGTTTTGAGCAGCGATGAGTATCCGGTCACCCTTCACCACACCCCGCCAGATTGGGTTGCGGAGCTCCATATGGTCCCGGGCCGACTGAGGGATCACCAGTTCGTAGTTACCCTGGAACATATCGGCGTATTCCGAAAGCCGATAGAGGCCATAGATAAAGTGCTCGTAGGTGGCGTAGTTCTCCTGACGATTACGCTCGTACTGATTACTATCCCATAGCCACAGTCCCTTTGCCCCTGAGAAGAATGGGAAAATAGCCGTGGCCTGAGCCATAAAATCTGGAATCTGATTGGCATCCGGAGAGAAACTGGTATGGTAGCGCAGCCACACAAACGGTACGATGGGTTTATCACTCCAGGCGCGGTTTACCTCTATCTGAAACAGCAGGTACGACAGGTAGTCCTTCCCCAGTGGATTAGAATACGGATAAAAGTAGTAAGCTGAAGGGGTCAGCAGGTCCATTTGCTCATAAAATTGACCGCCTACCTTACCACTGTTATCATTCATCAGGTAGTGGGTTCGCAGAGGATTGGTAGCCCAGTCCTGCCAACTGTTGGCCGTGATGTTTAGCCAGGTGCCGCGTACGGGTACATCGCTGTAGCTGGTAATTTTGGTAGACGGGTCCAGGCCTTTTCTTTTGAGGTGGCGTACGGCTTCACTGTACCACCAGCGGATGTCCTGTTTATAAGTCCTCAAAAATTCAGTATCTGATAGGGAAAGGTATGGTTCGGGTACACGGCGGTCTGTTTTTAGCCGCAGTATATCTCGGTCTTCTTCCTGCATACGTTCTACGTCCAGGCATATAATATCGGCTTTGGGTAAACCAGTACCGCGTGAGTTGTCGAACCTGTTGGCCAGGAACTCCAGGTAGTTGTTCCAGTAGTTTCGGTACAGGGTTGTATCATTACCCCAGGGACTTTCGAGTCCGAAAATGGACCAGGGCTGCTTGTTATCAACGGTGGCAACCGAATTCCACAGGAGAGCCCGATTCTGTACAGGCAGGGTACTTGGTTCAGCTCCGCTGAGGCTTGAAAGGTGGCTGAATCCGTGCTTTAAGGGCTGGGATTGGGTATCACCAAAACGAGGACCTTCGTAGATGATTGTAAAGGGTAAGGAGAACTCAGGAAACTTAGACCATTCTATCGTATTGTTGGGAGTGACAGGGCTCAGTTTGAAAGCGGGTTCACATACCTGGCTTAGCGCTCGCTGATGAACAAGTAGTATGACTATAAAAAGTAGAAATCGCTGGTACATATTTTTAAAGTTCACCACTTGATAAGATTTGACCGCATACATTCGTTACTTTTGCAAAAATCTTTAACATTGCCGGGATTCCCTAATAAAAACTGTTCGACTATATGAATCGTTTACTAAGTTACATATCGGTTTTTGCTTTTGTAGTGCTTTTTTCTGCCTGCAACACTACAGATCCGGAGCCTACTAATCAAACCAAAGACAAGGTGCTGGTTTCTAATCCCTGGCGTCTGATATCAGTTACAGACGTGAACGGGAAAGCCATACCTACCAATCAGCTAAGCTTTGAGACCCAGGCCATCTATATGTTCGATATTCAGTTTTTTGATAACAACGTTACCAAAGCACTTGACCGTACTACCCGTCAGGTTGTCAATGGTGGTACCTGGTATCTGAAAGATAACTCACAGGTACTTGATATTGAAGTAAGCCAGTTTAAGGGAGCGTTTGGTGTAATAGAATTAACCCGTTCAAAGATGACGTTAAAGAACCGGGTACCTGTCAGCGGTGTACAGCAGGATGCACACATGGTGTTTGAGCCGGTGATTCAATAGGAAGAATTCATTCAAAAATATATTTGGAAAATGAGGCGGCAGGTAAAACCTGCCGCTTTTTTTATATTGCACCCAAATACTCTCCTCATGCAAAAAAATAACCCTCGCACCATCAACGCCTGGTGCATGTACGACTGGGCCAATTCCGTTCATTCGCTTGTGATCGTCTCCAGTATATTCCCCATTTATTTCAACGCTACCGCAAAGAACGAACAGGGGGGCGATATCATCGACTTTCTAGGGATTACCATCAAAAGCTCCGTGCTTTTTTCGTATTCAGTTTCCATGTCGTTTCTCCTGGTGGCCCTGCTGATTCCATTCTGCACCGCTATGGCTGATTATGCCGGACGCAAAAAGCTGTTCATGAAGCTATTCTGCTACACTGGAGCCGCCAGCTGTGCCTTCCTGTACTTCTTTACCCGCGATACACTAACCATATCGGTACTGGCCTTTATGCTGAGCCTGATAGGGTGGAGTGGGAGTATCGTATTCTACAACTCGTTCCTGCCCGAGATTGCTACCGAAGAGAACTTCGACCGGTACAGTGCGCGTGGATACTCGCTGGGCTATATTGGTAGTGTACTGCTGATGGTATTTAACCTATCCATGGTGCTCTTTCCAGCTATGTACGGGATCACCGATCCTTCACTGCCGGCGCGGATCTCCTTTCTGACCGTTGGTATATGGTGGGTGCTATTTGCGCAGATCCCATTCCGTTACCTTCCTAACAATACACATAACAAGTCCACAGAAGGTAGCTGGATATTCAACGGGTTCAGGGAGTTGAAAAAGGTATTTGGCCAAGTTCGGAGCCAGACCAACCTGACCCGCTACCTGCTGGCTTTTTTTGTATTCAACATGGGGGTACAGACCGTTATGTACGTTGCGACTATATTCGGAGCCAATGAACTGAAACTCCCCGATCAGAGCCTGATCATAACCATACTGCTAATCCAGCTCGTAGCCATTGCCGGTTCGTACCTGTTTGCTTATCTATCCAGCAAGCTCGGTAACATTTACGCTTTGATGATCGGTGTAGCTGTTTGGATAGGTATCTGTACAGGCGCTTACTACGTTACTCTGGAGACAGAGTTTTTTGTACTGGCTGCTGTGGTAGGTATGGTTATGGGGGGTATACAGTCACTGTCACGGGCTACCTACTCCAAGCTACTACCCGTTGATACGCAGGATACGGCTTCCTATTTTAGCTTTTATGACGTAACCGAAAAGGCTTCCATAGTGCTGGGTACGCTGGTATACGGTCTGGTAGAGCAGGTGACCGGTAGCATGCGTAACAGTGTACTCGCTCTGTTGCTGTTCTTTGTGGTAGGTCTGGTACTGCTATCCCGTATTCCGTCACAAAAAGTATATCGCTTCCGTTTGGACAGTACCGGAAATTAGTATATTTGCCAACCCGAAAGCAGGATGTTAGCTCAGTTGGTTCAGAGCGCCGCCTTGACAGGGCGGAGGTCAGCGGTTCGAGCCCGCTACGTCCTACAAAGCAAACAAGAACGGCTCTCTTCATACGAAGGGAGCCGTTCTTGTTTCTAAAATGCATGGTTTGTGCAGCTTAAAGGGTCACCACGTATTCCTCAGCATTTTACATTATACTGTGTCCTCTTCCGGTGCCTCCATGGTACTCGGGTACTTGTTTCCCGTACTCTTGTAACAGCCATCCATACACATAGTTACACTCATCTTCGCTAATGAACTTCCAGGTTGCAATCGGAAAGTGGTCGAAGGTTGTATTGGCTGTGAGTGTCTTGTTAAATAGTATACTGTGCGAGCCATCATGTGGGCTTACATAGAGGGTTATGGATTCGACCTGATCAAGATTGACCACTGGTGTTGTATCGTTGAGCTTAATTAATTTTGTCATGGTATGGTATTGTCTTTTTTGTTTCTTCTTGATATCAATGTTGCCCCTAGTCAATCAATAAGTAGGCAGGCGTAGTGTGCTATTTTATTAGATAGGTCATTAAACAGATTTAGATTAATGATCTTTTTGAATATGTCCTTTCAGTGGGTCAGGTGTTTGTAGCTTTTCTATGAATGTATCAATGGAAGACGGATACGCTACACCATAGGTCTTAACCAGATCATAGATAATCTTCTCCCCTTCAACAGCTTCACTAAAATTCCATGAAGAGATAGGTACATGATTGATGTGATCGCCAACAACTACAAGTTTGATAAAGTTGATAGTACAGCCTCCGTCGGTAGTTCTGGATAGATTGATATAATCTACCTGAGCGAGGTTAACAACATTATCCTGGTATTTGTGATGAACTAACTGTGTCATAAGGTACGGGTTGGTTTTATGTTCAAAAGAAATTTTAAAATTGTAAGCAGGTACTCCAGCGTTTATGATCGGCAGTACCCTACTTAAATCGTGATGTTAGGATCATGCTCCGGCGCGATGGGTGGGAGCGGTTCGTCAGTTGGCTGTAAACTCGAGCTACGGTTACAGTTAGGACACACCATTGATGGGATTACCTGATTGTAAAGGTGGAAGTCGTCCTTCCCTTCTTTATTGGTAATCATATATCCACAGTGTTCACATGTTGCATCGTACCTGAAGTCTTCGCCCCGCCAGTCATAGGTTTTACTGATTTTCATAACTATCACTACTTTGTAATAATTAATAAACCCCTAAACGTCTGCCAGTGTTAAAAGCTTTTTTATACTATAAATCAGGAGTTTTATTGACCGGTATTCTACAATCCGTGAATAAGTACTATAATTGAGAACCAGGAAGCTATAAAAGATTCTTTTTTAGAGTTAATAGTATTAATACTCAAACAAGTAACCTTTTTGCAAGTTATAATGACAGGTATCTAGATAAGTATGTATAGAATGTATCAACTGGAATTAGAGCGCATAGGGGGGAAGATCGTCGGTAGATGTGAAATCAATCACAACCTGATCGTAAGTAGGCCCAAAACTACTCTTGATAAAGTCCTGGATGAGATATTACAGGTGGCCCAACTCCTTGACGAGCCAGTTTATGAAGAGCCTGTTTTTGAAGTGGTGTGGGTAGAGAACAGGGGAGAAGTTAGTGATAGGGCTGAAAAGAACTCAGGCTCCCAATGCTCATGCGATCACCACCAGAACTGCATTGAAATTTCTGCTTCTCTATCTCACCTCATTCCTACTGAAGATAATTAATCGGTACTTCATAGCTATTTACCCTTTACTAAGTTGGAGCCTGCTCTACTGCTCCGCTTGCACTTCTCTTTTCAAATCCATAATTTTCTTTTAAGTTGGCTGGCATAAAGTCAACTCATGCCATTCCTTTATGAATAAAGATCACATTGTGGTTGCTACCCTGACTTGGGTACGGGATGCTCAGGAAGAGCAACTGATGCGGGAAGCTATGCAGCATCTGGCCGAACTGGATGTGCCTGTCTACATTACAGACGGAGGCTCCGGAAAAGAGTTCATTGAGTATTTGTCAGGATTTCCAAAGTTTTCAGTTTTCAAGGCAAATGAGGCAGGTGTATGGCCGCAGGTTAGGCAAAGCCTGCAGGCAATGGATGAGTCGGTTCGCTTTGTGCTGTATACCGAACCCGACAAGGCGGAGTTTTTTCGTAGCTCTCTGAAAGAGTTTATTCTTGAAGCACCCGACTCAGATCAGGTAGGGGTAGTGCTTGCCAGCCGGTCACAAGACGCTTTTGCCACCTTTCCAGCGTTTCAACAGCATACCGAAACCACCATCAACCGATGCTGTGCCGAAGTTATATCCAGGCTTTTTGACTATACATACGGTCCTTTCCTTTTTAATAGAAAGCTTATACCTTACCTGTCCTCGCTGGAAAAAGAAATAGGCTGGGGCTGGCGGCCATTTTTGTTCTGTCTGGCCCACCGGCTGGGGTATAGCGTAGAAAGCCTGGCACAGGAAGTACCCTGTCCCGTGGACCAGCGGGAGGATGACCCCAAAGAGCGTATCTACCGGATGCGTCAGCTTACTCAAAATATCCAGGGTATCGTACTTGCGACCACCGTGCCGGTTGAGTAGTCTGAATATGCTTATATAGTACTTGTCTGGGAGAGGGGCTTTGTTTTGCCTGATGGATTGTTAGCCAGTTCCAGTATCAGGTTATTTACTTTATCAAGCCACAGGTACTGCCCCTGGCAGGTCCAGTGTGAATCGCCTATCAGATACGATTGGTCTTTGATCTTCCTGAAATCTTCCAGCACATCTACGTAGGGAATCGGTAAGGCCGGATGGTTGTAAATCCGCTCGATCAGTTGGTTGTAGTTGTAAAAGTAAGGGATCAGTACAGAGCTCTTGTTAGGAATAATCGAAAGTACTACATGATCAAAGCCCATCTCTTTAAAGCGACGGGTATTTTCTGTAATATTCTGGACCAGGGTATCTACCTGACTATTACGGATATGTGCATAGGATGAAGTAATGCTGGTCGTATCCGTATCCAGGTAGTAAACAACGTGATTACCATCTTCAGAAACCGTGACTTTATCATTAGCCCGGTCAAAGAAACGGTAATTGAAGCTGGCTTTGAGTTCTTTGAAGGCTAGTATGGGATCGTATTGGAAAAGCAATAGTTCCAGACGATCTTCGGTTAGTGAAGAAGAGAAAAGGTTATCTACTTCAGCCATGATGCGCGGAGCGTGTGGATCAGCCTGGTAGGTGGCGCTGTCAGGTACCAGATTGGTAATAGAGGCTGTGGCTAGGTGTTCACGGAAGTGCCGTTCTACCGATTCCAGCAATAGTATATTAGTGGCTGTTGTATCCAGCTTTATATGAAGTACATTTTCCCAGTGCACGTATTGGTATTGATCTACCGGAAAGTCCTGCGCACCGACCCGCTGCGCTTCGGTAAAACTATCCCCGATAAGGTACAGGTGAATCTTCTTGCCGGATGGCTTAGTAGGGGGAGTGTACTCCTGACAAGACTGACGATCATCCCTGAACTGCGGCAGGTTGGAGAGCCGGTAAAGGTCACCATAGCGGTAGTCGTCAGGAAGTATTTCTACCTTGGCCAACTGCTGCATGATGGTACGGCTGCAACCAGCCAGCCAGATTAGACTAAATATCGTAAGAAATAAATAGCGAAGGAATTTCATGCTGTTTATCTAAGCTTAATAGACCAGGTCTGAATTTTACTGCCCGAGCGGCTGAATACGAACAATTTATAAAAAGCAGGTTGATAGGTAATACCCACCGGCTGATCTGATGGAATAGGTTTATCGCCCAGGCGACGGCCCGATAGATCAAATAAAGAGGTAAAACTACCGGAACGAACTGAAATAAATCGGTTATCCGACCCAAAAAAGTGGTACTGAATGGCTGAGCCACGTTGTAGGTTCTTTATCTCAAATAACTCTTCACCCTCTTTATTAAGTATAGCCATACGGGTATCCGAGGCACGGATAATCAGCCAGTCCAGCGAGTTTTTATCATAAACCAATTTAAAGCGGGTAGATGACTCCGGACGAAGCAGCTGCTTACGGGAGATGATTTTGCCCGACATATCAATGTAGATCAACTCACCCAGCGAGCTTACCCCTACCAGCTCAGGCTGATTAGTTACGGGGTTTTGAGTCCAGGCAAACGAGCTTTCGGTTCGGGTCAGGATGTCGGCCGGGAAGCCCTGCTTCACCATACCATTCTCTTTGAACAGGTAGATCTTACCGTTTCGCTGGGTTACAATAAAGTACTTGTTACCTAGCTGGTTCAAAGCTACCACCGGACTCTGTATATCTTCAAGACTGACAAACCGATTTATTCGCCTGGGTGAAGTACCTACCCGATCCCACACAAAAAGGTCCGATGCAGGTGTTTTCAGTACAAACCTGCTGCTACCATCAGTCCCACCATCTACCCGGTATAGCGAATTGATAGACTGTCCATCAATGAGTGTTGTGGACAAGGGCGTAACGATACCCTGTTCGTCTTCATCAAGTACATATACCCGCTGCGGAGTAGCTACAATGCGTTGCTGCCTTCCGATATTCAGGAAGTCAACCTTGTAAGAGGTAGTCGCCAGCGGGCCGTCCAATCGGATCAGTGGTTTTACTTTTCCTTCTTTGATATCATCGATCTTGAAAAGGGTATTTGTCTTGTCCGTGAGCAGGATCTCCGGGCTGCCGTCCTCGGGATTCTGAAGAGTAGCCAGTTCCTGATCGAATAGCTGTGGCCACTGAATATCTGTATTCAAAAATGTCCGATTCAGTACTTTGCTGGAGGTACGTTGTTTTTTAGGAATCAGGGCCAGACGTGGATAGGCTTTTGCCCCGTCGAAGCGGCATTCGTACACCAGACTCTCCATCTTGAGGGAGAGGTCGCTGTGCAGTCCGGGAGCAGCACTTGATACGGCTGATTCCGCCTTCCGTACATTGACGACCAGCGATAGCTGAGCAACATCCGACTTGTCGGTGAGCAGGCTGTCATAGTCAGGTGATTGCTTCCAGGTAAGATGATTCTCATAATCCACAATGTAGTTGCGGAGCGCCTGGCTGTTGTTACTCATGACCAGGTAAGGGGCTACATAAGTAATGTAGGTACGGGCAAAACCAGTAAAAAGCGGGCCGTACAGACCTGCCGGAAGTTCCGTAACAGCTACCGAAAACAGGTCATATCCCTGAAACTGATCTACCGATACATTGGCTTCGGGCGTAGAGAGTCGGGCGAGCCGGGACAGCAGGGGGCGAATCTTATCATAGTTGGAGAGTTCGACCAGCAGTATTTTTCCATCGCTGATACTGTTGCTTTCTTCCAGCTGGCAAAGGATCAGTTCAGAACCGGTATTCTCGGTCAACTGATTACTCTCACTACCAATGTAGTAGTTAAGCTTTAAGCGAGCCTCTGATGCGTTGCTCTGGGTCCAGTTGAGGTACTTTTCTTTGAAAGCTGCCTTGTCGTTACTGGCTATACGATATAGGTAGGAAGTCTGCTGTGAAATATGCCCATGGTTACTGAAAGGCATACCCTCCTGATCCGCAATCCATGCTGTCAGGTAGTTGTCTTCAGGATCACAACCCATGGACTGAAAAGAAATGGTTTTGTTTTTGCCCGACTGGATCAGGTGGTAGTCCTGCAGACCGGGAAACAACTTTGCAAACTCAATCAGGTTGGCCGGGTAGACCGACTTGAGTAGCAGATTCTGCCAGGCTCCTTTCTTTACGTACAGACTAAATCCATAGTCAGCGTCATTGGCGTGCTCAAACTGGCTCTGCAGCAGAAAGGCCTGCAACTGGGAGGATGACTTACGGATGACATCCTCAATCAGATCTCCGTACCGGCTGATGATCAGGTAATCATCCTTGATCAGGTAAGAGAACAGGTTTCGTGACTGGGTATCGTTGATATCCGTGATTTCCTGATCCTGAAAAGTATGATGAAGTACCCGGATATCTGATCGCCTTGGCGATGCCAACCATTGTCTCTCCTGTTCGTTGACGATTGGAATGTACATGATTATACCTGCTCCGGCCCCCGAACGAGGGTGGTAGGAGTAGGTAATGGTTTTATCATGAAGTAATGCGGCAACCTGGGACGCATCGGTTGTAAACCAGTTGAGTACCCCCAGATTTTCGCTGGCAGCGTCAATGATAGGCAGGTTTTTCAGGTTGATCTGAGCATCCGTCGCTACAAATACCGAGTCCTGCAACTTATCACTGCTGATAACCGCCAGCGTGTTAGAAGGAATTAACGTCCAGGCTGCTTCGGAGCGGCCCCACCCTCTGAACCAAAAGTAGCCTGCCAGGGCAAGCAAAAGGATGATCAGTAAGGCAAACATATATTTCCTCCGCACAGTAATCAGTTAGTTGACCGAATCGATTTTACTTTATCATTTAGATCCATACGGAAGCGTAGCAGCTCATTGAAAGAGCGGATACATACCTTCCAGAGATTCCACTTTACGATGGAAACGGTACCCGTCGCACGATCCTTGTGTGTAATGGGTATATTATACACTTCTTGTCCGGCTTTCTTGGCCATCACTGCCAGGAATATATTAGGAGCAAAAGGCTCAGGATCGGGAAGTTGAGCCATGAGCTTGCGCAGGAACGAACCCCGGATGAGTCGGAAGGGAATGTTACTATCCAAGATATACGTACCATACACTGTCGAGATAGTACCACGAAGTACTTTGGTGATGAAGAGTCGTACCGGAGCATCGTGACGTATTTCACGGTAACCCAGAATGAAGTCAGACTGGTTACGCTTATCCCACAGTTTGTCAAAGTCCTCCGTTACAAACTGATCATCGCTATCGGTCTGGAATACAAATTCTGAATCTAGTTCAAGGGATTTGCGGTATCCATTTACAACGGCATTGCCATGACCTCCGTTCTTCTGGTGTACGACGGTTAGATTTGGATTATTAACCTTTATCTTATCAAGCAGCTCTCCAGTTTTGTCTTTGGAGCCATCATTGATTACGATCAGGGTAGTTTTATCATTGGGAAATTTCTTTCTGAGGAAGTCAGTCCAATTTTGCACCACTTTTTCGATACAATCCTGTTCGTTGTAGGCGGGCATTACAATGCTCAGTAAATAAGCCATTAATGTGAAGTTTGTTTGAGTTGTTCAAAATTAAGTAAATAGCGCGTATCAGCACCTATTATATCCATATTTTAGTATGCATAACGATCCTTAAGGTTATTTATAGGCTTTTCTATAATAAACCAGGATAGTGACGCTACTAAGGTGGTCAATATAAAGAATAATACAAGTTCGAATACCATATTGCCGGTTAGCGCCGGCAGGTACTGATATATTTTATTCAGTAACCTGACCGTAGGGTGATTGGGGGAACTATGGAAGTGGTTGTACACAAAGTTATGGTACACATACAAGCCATAGCTTATTTTACCGAGGTAGTTGCTTACCGGATTTTCCAGAAACCACTTCATTCCCCCTTCAAAACCAAGCACCGCTTTCCCAATCAGGAAAAAGCAAAAGATTGATCCGAAAAAGCGCTCCCATACATCATTAGCTACATTATGAACCGTACGCGGATCGTTGATATCAACGTTGGTTTTGGACCAGGTTACTACCAATATCCATGAAGCCAAACCCAACCAGATCCAGATTGTTTTGCTAAACAGCTTTTTGAACTTTTCAAAGTGCGTCAGCTGCAGCCAGGCCATAAAGCCACCCATGGCAAATGAGTCCAGACAGGTAGGCATGGAAACATAATTAACGACCCATTCGTACCCGCGGTAGTAGAAGTAGGCTCGGAGTGCCACGCTTAAAACCGTCATAAGCCCAAGGAAGGGGACCAGCCACTTGCGGGGCATGAAGAAGATTACAAACGGGAAGAAAATATAAAACTGCTCTTCCACTGCCAACGACCAGAAATGGTCAATCACTCCCAGCCACCGCTGGTTGACGGCTATGTAAATGTTGGTTGCATACAGAACGCACCACCAGAGTGTTTCCCGAACCGGAGGAACATTAAGCACATACAGGACAAAGATCGACAGGTAATAAACCGGGAAGATCCGGAGTGTACGCCGTATGTAGAACTTCTTCAGGTAGGCTCCCAGACCACCTTCCTTGCCCGCTGTTTTTTCCTTACTCACCATCAGGATGCGGGTGATCAGAAAACCACTCAGTACAAAAAAGAGCGTAACTCCTAAGGGGCCTAGGGGAATCTTGTTGATGGCAGCCAGCCAGTGATCTACCAATACAAGGGCTACTGCTACGAATCGAAGTCCGTCTAATTGAATAAGATAACCATTTGAAACTGTACGCATATCAGGACTTACCAATTCTTTCGGATAATTTCTTGTTCAACTGCTTTTGTTGTTATGGAATCTTTGCCAAAGTATATACCTATCTGATCACCATGCTTACGCACCAGCCCCACGGCATATCGGTCGGGGACTATTTCATAATAGGGAATATCAACACCAAAGCCGGGAGCAAAGTACTGCTGCTTCAGGAATAGCTGTTTTCGGTTGGCATTGCGGGTTCTATAGGCAGGGAAAAGGTAATACCGGTCTTTGGAGCTGAGAAGGATATACACGCCGCTATCCTGCAGCAGCTGGCTCGAATACTTTTCATTCCGTACCTGGACAGCATTGTCCAGAGTCTGAACGGAGGTTTGATTGTACAATTCTACAATGCCACGCGTAGTACCGGCGAATGACTGACGTGTCGCTACGGGTAGCAGACGGAGCCACTTTTCATAAAACATCGGCGTATCTGCCACCAGATTTGCTACAAAGGAGGTGTCTTTGTCCGGCTTCAGATTTTTGGTAACGTATGTATTATTGAATTGCATCGTAGTGAGTTGCTTTCTCAGGTTAAATGCATCTACCAGGTGATAATGGTAGCTGAATATATTATACAATACCGTAAAGAAAACAATACCGGATACGTAAGGCGAAAGAAAACTACCCCGGATGGGAATAACTACGTATAGGTATCCGATGATCAGTAGCAGGAACGAATAGATCTTGTACCGGCTCGTGATGAGGGGGCCTACCCCCAGGTCAGCCCGTGAGTATACTACAATGGCGGCAGTACCCAAGATAAACAGGAGCGTTCCCAGACAAAAAAGATCGGTTGTGCGGGCAGCCTGGTACTCGTAATGACTCAATACTATCCGGAAAAGATTGGTAGAGATAATGGAAACGGCTACCAGAAACAGCACCACCCCCATAATGATACAGACCTGCAGGTGATCCTGTACCGGAAACGCCTCCGCAAAAGATCCCAGAAACGCCATGTACCCCTTGAACAGATCCAGCAGGCCTGCCCGGTGGGTGGTATTGGAATCCGGAGTAGAATAGGTGCTGAAATACAGGTAAATATAAAGGCCGCTCATCACCAGCCAGATACCAAAGCGGCTGCCTTTCTTGGCCAGGAATAGGATCACTGCTCCAATGGGAAGTATCAACAGACCATTTCCGCTGGTAACTACCGCTATCGCGACTATAAACAGGGAGAGTATAAAATACCCAAACTGTGGTAATATACTCAGGTATAAGGCCCAGAGTACCAGTACTACTACCCCGAAGTTCTGAATAGAAGCCATCCCCCAGTACATATTCTCCCATGAGGCCAGCGTCAGCCATATAAATGGGATAGGCAGTAGCGTGTAAAAAGGCTTTTTATTGGCCCGGAGGATCAGCCAGCATAGCAGGATTACGCCCAGCAGCATAATGTTCCCTACCAGCATCAGGTGCACGTAGTTGAGTGCGCCAAAAATCTGGTAGTCGATCAGGGCTACCAATCGGGTCAGTAGTATACGGTGTTCGTTATGCTGCTTGGCCAGGGCCGCCCAACGTTCGCTCCAGGTAGTAGCCTGGGTATAGTTTAATAAAAATTCTTTAAGAGTATGATCATCCCACTTGGGTATATTGATGGCATAAAAGTCAAATACCCAGAAGTAAATGAAAATGGGGACCAGGATGGCTATAAAAATAAAAATATGTAAAGCCTTTCGAGGCATACTTTATATCAGTGATCGTTAGAATAGAGGCGGTAGTGAAAAATAACCTGTCTTGAGTAGTAGGTTCATTGTTGTACTATAACAAGTTGTAATCCCGTGAACCCGGAAAGCGTCTGCTTGTATCATAGCTTAAACTTATGGATGGATTTAGGCAGATTAACGCAGATAGTTTACGACTTGCTGGTTGTATGCGAAGGCAGGTGTGGGCAGTACGTTCAGCTTGATTACTTTCAGTGAGTATGGTAGTGTATTCGCTACTGTGGACATCATTTGGTAGTTTACTATTGTGGTAGTAGTTGGAATAAGGATTCCGTATAGCTCAACTCCAAAAGAGGGGAAGTTGTTGCTAAAATCTTTCAGCGTCTTCCCCTTTTCATCAAATTAGACTTTTTAAGGAATCTACGCAAAGGAAATAAGAATTTATTGAAATACCTTACGAACTACCCACCCTGTTACCGACCGGTAGCATATATAGGTTGGTAGCCGGATCAGTATCGGTACGTTAGCCCTTCAAAATCAAAGATCAGGGTGCGGGTACCATCCACATGTTTGATATATACCTTATCCGGTTCATTCAGATCAATACGCTGTATGATCCTGGCGTCTTTAGGCAAGTAGAGATTAATATATTGTGCATCAGTAATACCCTTGGTTCGCTCTTCCCCCACAACACCGGAATACAGGCTACTATTCTGCGATGGTATAAGTACTGTATCTCCTTCACTATATTCTTTAACGATTCGGTCAGCGGTCGTATGGTACGGATTAGCTATGCGAGGCTTGCCGAAGTACGTATACTTGGGAGAGGTGTCACGAACTATATTCACATTGGTACGTAACAGATGGTATCCCTGAAGAAACAGGAAACTTACGGTAAGCAACTGTACCAGCATACCTTTTCGAAAAGCTTCTCTAAGTCCGATGGCATAGATAATAATAACAAACGGAATACTCATACCTATGTACCGCTGTGAAAGGCTTGTGGTATGCCCTGATTTAAGTGCATCAAATATGATATAGCCCATAGGTAAAAGGTACATCAGTACGGCCAGCATCACCAGCTTCAGGGTACTGCTCTCGAGACTATGGTAACGATCATATAACCACCGGATAAAAAGAAGCAGGATGTAGTACGAAAACAGGACCAGAAATAGATCCAACTTGGAGCTGGTGTATAGGAAAAATAGTACCACCGTTGGGACAATGGCTGCAAGCGCATGAATGAGCCGTGCGTTCTTGATCCGGTTAGCTATGAATAGGATCAGGCCAAAAAGCAATAGTGTAATAAAGAAATTTCGGATACCCATGACTGAATTATACAGACCATTGGAAAGTGTATTCATATCGTAAAAGATATCTACTACCTTGGTCGATACGCTCTTGAAGTTGATGGGGTCCACTATGCCGCGCAGAGGGTTCTGATCCTGGGGCATGTGGGCTATCTTGTAGTGTAGTTCGTTTTTGTCCTTCAGGAATTTGAGGGAGTATTGTCCGCCTCCAAAGTTCAGCCACCATAGCAGTACTCCACCACTTACCACTCCGGCGATACTCATCAATACCCAGTTGCGGGCACGCCGCTCATACAGCAAGCAGATCACCGCGTGTGAAACCAGGATCAGGAAGTTGAGGTAGTGGTTGAGCAGCGACATGGATGCCAGAAGCGTGTATGCTACCAGGTACAGGATCTTGCGGTTATTCCTTTGCTCCTTGAGTAGTAGCAAAAAAATATACGAGGCTGCTACTACCAGGAAGAACGAAAGCGTATAGCTGCGGGCCATATGGCTCTGAGCAACATTGAGAGGCTCCACGGCCAGTAATAGGGCTGAAAACAGGGCAATAGTATTAGATCGCAGGAAATGCCTGACCATGCTAAAGAGCAGAACAATGGTCAGCGTATTGATAAGAGCGCTCAGCAGCCGAACATAAAAGTCAGATAGTCCAAAGATTTTGATCCACTGATGGAGAAGCAGATTGTATACGATGTGGGTGCCAAAGTCGGAGCGGGCTACGGCACCAAAGAAGTCTTCAAGCTTTTTGGGTTTCCAGAAGTCTTGGGGGGTAAAGTAGGTATTGTTGAGTATTTCGGGTTGATTGGCTCCGCCAACAGAGACTCCCTGGGCATTCAGTAACGTAAACTTTTCATCAACATAAGGGGCATAGTCCCCCAGATTATACACGCGTAGTAGCAGACCCAAGGCCACGATCAGGCACAAGGCAAGGTAACTTTTCATCAAGTATGGTTTCTTCTTAAAAATGGATACACTCGTGAGGTAAAGGTAGCAGTCAATCGGTAAAACTTCCGTTTATTTTCCCATCAACACTATATTTTCAGAATGGTGAACTCCACCCGACGATTCCACTGACGGGTTTGTTCGATCAGGTTACTGGCGATAGGCTTGGCTGGACCCCAGGCCTTGGTCTGGATACGATCATGTACGATTCCTTTCTTGATTAGGTACTTTTTCACCTCAATAACCCTGTCTTCCGATAGCTTTACGTTCTTCTGCCAATCACCCTGATTGTCAGTATGTCCTTCCAGCAGGATTTCCATAGTTGGATATTTATTCATCATCGAAACGATCCGGTCCAGCTCGGGGTAAGATGAGTTGACTACATCGGCACTACTTTGAGCAAACATGATCTGGTTCAGACGGATACGCTGTCCTTCCTTAATCGGAATCAATGCAAGGTTCTTTCGGATATTCCGGAAGTTGGTTTCGCGGGAAAGGTCGATTTCTTCCGTTACCGGAAAAAAGCCTTCCCGACTGGCCGTGATCCGGTAAGTTTCCTTAAGGGGTAGTATTAGTTTAAATTCTCCCGTTTCGGGTTCGAAAGTGATTTTACTGATCTCTTCGTTGGTGCTTTTTATATCTGTGACCAGTTGAGAACTTACCAGAGCGTTGGTTTCTGCATCCATTACATTTCCTGAAATAATGGCAACCGGCTCGGGTTTGATTTCGGGATAAAGCCTGATGCGAAAAATATCTTCTTCCCCAAGAGAGTTTTCCATCGAACTAAAATAGGCGTAATCACCCGCCGCCGGAATGGTAAAGTACCCGTCCCACTGGGGAGTATTGATTGATGGACCCAGGTTCTCGGGTTCGGACCAGTTGGTCCAGGTATCATCCAACCGACGCGAAACAAAAATATCGCCGTTCCCATAGCCACTATGTCCGGCCGAGGTGAAGTACAGCGACTTGTTATCAGACGCAATAAACGGAGAACCCTCGTAATCGGCCGTGTTTAGCACATTACCCATGTTCTTAGGCTCCGTCCAGGTATCATCGGGCCGGAGGAATGAGACGTACAGATCCTTGTTGCCTTCTGTATCGCGCCGCTGCACGGATAGCAGCATGACGTTCCCCTTAGGCGAAAAGGCAAATTCAGTGAAGTTCTTTTTATGATCGTTGTAGTGATTCAGTATACGACATTCTCTCGGAAAGCTCCAGCCATCGCGGGTTCGGAAAGATTTGGATAGTCCTGTTACCATAGTACCATCGGGGCGGTACACATTGATGAGGTAAAGTATTTTTCCATCCGGCGATATACCAGTTATAGCATTGTCGCCAGCGTTATTGATAGGAGCGCTGATATTTACAGCCTCGCCCCAGTTATTCGCATTATCTAGTGTAGACACCCACACATCCTGCTTATCAGCCGACCCCATATTAGCTGGAAATTTACTTCGGGTAAAATAGAGCGTCTTCCCATCGGGAGAGATCACCGGCGCTACCTCCTGTCCTTTGCTATTGATGGTTTTTCCGAGGTTCTCCTTGACCAGGTCCTTAGGAGCCTCGGGTGAAACGCTTATGGAGGCTTTAATGGGAGTAATATCATCGGAGATACCAATGGCATCAATCTGATTATAGCCGCTTACCCGGTTGGGCTGCAGTACAACCTTGATGGCAATAGCCGAGAATAGGCTGTCTTTGGGAAAGATGTTGAACATCCCGCCTACCTCTTTGACCTGGGCAGACGAAGCATTACGACCACCTTCCTTAGTTTGAGGGGCGGGTACATATTCGTATACAAGTACTTCCTTACCGGAGGCATCAAAGGCATATACCTTACTGATGGCTCCCTGATTAAAGTTTTCGGCGATAGCTATCTGTCGCAGCGGAATGGCTTTTGCAAATCCTACTTTAATCCATTCTTCGGCGGCGCCATTGGGTAGGGAGGGAGTCCAGGCACAGGGGCTATCGCCTACATCAGGTAACTTATTAGGGGCGCCTAATATCTGAGAGGCTCGGTACTCCTGCCCGTACGAACCCGGCCGGTACTCTGACGAATACCCAAGTACTTTACTCGCCCACATGACTTGCTGAGCTACCGCCACCTGGCACTGAAGCGCTACTAACAGAATAAGAAGCTTTGTAAATCGCTGTATATGTCCATTCATTCCCATTGAAACGTTACAAAAAGCTGTATTCTGAACTTGTATTTAAATTTAAAACGAAATCATAATCAGGTACTGTACAAACTGCCTATACCTACAGGATCTAATTAGGTGAATTTCCGATGATCAGTATCCAGTCCCATTCGGGTTGATCGGCGGGTGGGGTTACCTTTTGATTAGTACCGGAAGGATACCGCCCACCCAACCATCTTTTTCCGGTACGGGGGCTGTACCATACTTCTCTGAAATAGTCACCTTCCAGTTTGGTCAGGTCTACTTCCAGTTCCCTTGCGGCTGGGATGTACATGACCGCCATACGACGATTGGGCAGGTAGTTGCATGTAATGTAACTCGAGTCTCCCCATACTGTTTGACCATTGACCAAAAAGGAAAGACTCGTATCGGCCTTCATCAGGTACCAGGGAAAGCCTTTTACAATCGTTGAGATTCTGGTCATGTTCAGGATACCTTCCTCTTTCAACTTATTTTTCCAGTTCTTAGGAAACTCACTAACCTGGCTCCGGTAACAGTACCCCATGCCACCTTCCAGCAGCGACCAGTAAGCCTGCTGACGCGAAAGTACCGTTGGTGATACAGCCGAAGTATCGACTTTGAGTTCGGCCATTACGAAAGGCTTCCTGTTTGGTTTGAGACTTTCGTGCCGGGCAGCTAAATAGCTATAAGGTACCTGGGGGCTGGCTTCTGACGCAGTCTGTCCTGCGAAATACGAATTTAGTATGCCAAAATCAAGCCAATTTTGATCAGCGGTTACTACACCGGTACCATCTGTATAGGCGGGTATCATTGCCGCAATGAGGTGCTTGGGTGCCGCTTTCTTGACAGCCAGTGCAAATTCACGGTTGCTCCGGTTCTGACTGCTCTCATCCACAATCCAGAAGACATTGGTGGAGGTGGCAAAGCGCTTGCCCAGGTACTCCCCAAGCTTCTGGTAGGCTGCCTGCTCATTGGTGGTAGATTGTGAGTCCCCTTCCGGCCAGTTTACTACCAGCCCTACCAGGATATTCCGGTTGTGAGCGGCCTGTACAATCTTATTAACGTAGTCAAAGTAAGCCGGATTAGGTTTTGAATGATTACCGGCCAGGAAAGGGGTTTTTCTATTTTTGATGGTACCGTCTGTCTGATCGGGCAGTAGGTTGAGTAGGACAGTATTAAAGGATTGGCTCTTACGAGTATCCAGGTAAGTGATGGTTTCGTCAAAGGTAAGTTTGCTGAGTATTGGCAGACATATATCACCCATCAGCAGGAAAGTCCGATTGGTCTTATCGATCAGGTACGTCTGGCTGGCAGCCACTTTCAGAGGAAACTGGTAAGACGGGGGAGCTTCTGTGTTTACTCCTACTACACTACTACATACAACAAACACTAACAAAAGCCCGGCTATCAGAGATCTTGTTTTCTCTTTCATAGGGTATCTATGGACTTGTTCAGGTTAGGTAGTAGGGGGTAATGTAAATAGATTAGGAACGAGTGCAGGCGTTGATTTTTACCGTCCACTAGTACTGGAAGGTAGGGGTAAGCAAAATAATTCATTTTCATAGCTTTTAGAAATTAAGAGTAAGGGTATGTAACAGGGAGCACAGAGCCGATCAGGCTATTGTGCTGCCCGTTTCAGTTCGGCAATTGTAGCCAGCGGATCATTGGCACTGAATACAAAACTACCGGCTACCAGTACATCCGTACCGGCCTGAGTTAATTTAGGAGCATTTTGGGTATTTACACCACCGTCTACTTCGATCATGAAGTCCAGACCCATTTCTTTTCGCATCCGGTCCAGTTTCTCGATCTTGCGGTACGTATTTTCAATGAATTTCTGCCCCCCAAATCCCGGATTGACCGACATGATCAACACCAGCGACAGGTCCGGCAGGATGTCCGAAAGCAGCTCTACGGGCGTATGCGGATTAAGAGCTACGCCCGGAAGGGCACCCAGTTCTCTGATGTGCTGGATGGTACGGTGCAGGTGAGTGCAGGCTTCATAGTGGACGGTAATGATGTGAGCTCCGGCTTTGCGGAATGCTTCCAGGTAGCGGTCCGGCTCCACGATCATCAGGTGTACATCCAGTGGTTTCTGAGCATGTTGGTTGGCTGCCTCACATACGGGAATACCGAATGAGATATTTGGAACGAACACACCATCCATGATATCTACATGGATATATTCAGCCTCGCTCCGGTTAATCATCTCAATATCTCGCTGCAGATTGCCGAAGTCGGCGGCCAGTATGGAAGGGGATATTAATGACATGGGTAGATGAATAATATCTGTATTTTTGGACGAAATTAGTCAATTATCGAACGAATAAGGCACTTTTTTAGTCTATAAGCCTTACTCGGGTACGGTAAGCATTTGATATTCAATAGCCTTTACTACTATGACTCCTGACCAGCAAATTAGCGAATTAGTCGAAAAGCTGAATTATTACAATCACCGGTACTATCAGGATAGTGTCTCCGAGATATCCGACCAGGAGTTTGATGAGTTGCTCCATAACCTGATCCTTCTGGAAAAAGCGCACCCCGAACTGAAGCGGGATGACTCACCTACCCAGCGCGTGGGAGGTACCATCAGTAAGGTATTCCCTACGGTGTACCACCGCTTTCCGATGCAGTCACTCGACAATACTTACAGTGAGCAGGAATTGCGCAACTTTGATGATCGGGTACGTCGCGGCCTCAACGGCGAGTCGTATGAATATATTTGTGAATTGAAGTTCGATGGTATATCGCTGAGCTTTACCTACGAAAATGGGGTACTGCAGCGGGGTGTCACGCGAGGTGATGGTACCCGTGGCGACGATATTACGCATAATATAAAGACCATCCGCTCCCTGCCGCTGCGCATCAAGTCGGATCAGGTACCTCCCTTGTTTGAGATACGTGGCGAAGGCTTTATGCCGTACAGCTCGTTTGAGAAGCTGAATGCTGATCTGGAATCCTCCGGTGAGCAGCTTTTTGCCAATCCGCGCAATGCCGCCTCGGGTTCTTTCAAATTACAGGATTCCAGCGAAACAGCCCGCCGGGCTCTCGATTGTTATATCTACTCCTTCCTGAGCGACGAGGGTATATTCGAAACCCACGAAGATAGTCTGCTGGGGCTGAAAGCGTGGGGCTTTAATGTATCACCGGGTTGGCAGAAGTGCCAGAGCATTGAAGAAGTACTTCACTATATCCATGAGTGGGAGGAAAAGCGCTTTCAGCTACCGCTCGCTACGGACGGTATAGTAATAAAGCTGAATTCGTACGCCCAGCACCGCGAACTGGGGAGCACCGCCAAAAGCCCCCGCTGGGCCATTGCCTTCAAGTACAAAGCTGAGAACAAACCGGCCGTACTACGGAGTGTGGCCTTTCAGGTAGGTCGTACGGGCGCTGTTACACCGGTAGCTAACCTTTCTTCGGAGGCCGAGCGTGACAAACCCTATGACAAGGTACGGGGCGTACACCTGTCAGGCACCTACGTCAAGCGGGCGACTCTACACAACGCCAACGAACTTGAGCGACTGGACCTGCACATTGGAGATACCGTGTTTGTAGAAAAGAGTGGGGAGATCATCCCAAAGATTACCGGAGTAGATACCACCAAGCGGGGGCTGTTCAGTACTGAGCCTATTCATTTCCCTACGCATTGCCCGGAGTGTGGCACGGAGCTTATCCGGAGGGAAGGTGAGGCGGCTCACTACTGTCCCAATGATAAGATATGCCCACCGCAACTGAAAGGCAAGATCGAGCACTTCATCCACCGTAAGGCTATGAATATCGAGAGCCTGGGCGAGGGTAAAATTGAGCTTCTGTTTGATAAAGATCTGTTACATACTCCCGCCGACCTCTACGACTTGAGATACGATAGTTTGCTAGGGTTGGAGAAAGTCATTGAAAACGAAGAAACCGGCAAGACCAAAAAGATAAGCTTCCGGGAAAAGACGGTTGAAAATATCCTGAAAGGAATAGACAGCTCCAGGTCAGCGCCATTCAAGAACCTGGTGTTTGCCCTGGGAATCCGGTATGTAGGGGCTACCGTGGCCGAAAAGCTGGCCAACTACTTCCGGACTATGGAGGCTCTTGAAAATGCCACTTATGAGCAACTGCTGTCAGTACCCGAAATCGGAGACCGCATAGCCAGTACCGTGGTGGAATACTTTGCGGTTGAAGACAACCGGGAGTTTATTAAAAGGCTTCGAATGGCGGGGCTGACCATGCAGACGGACGACCAACCCGTGGAGGTGGAGAGTAATTTACTGGAAGGAAAAACTTTTGTCATTTCGGGAGTTTTCCAGCACTTTGAGCGGGATGATCTGAAACAGAAGATAGAAGCTAACGGTGGTAAAGTGCTAAGCGGTGTTTCAGGTAAACTAAATTTCCTTTTGGCCGGGGACAATATGGGGCCCTCCAAGCTGGAGAAAGCCCGTAAACTGGGAGTCACCATTCTGTCTGAAGAAGAATTCCTGCGAATGTTGGAAATCTAAAAGAGAATATTCGGCAAGGTCTTTACCTTTGCATTCCATTTTGAACCTTATACCAATTTAATTACAATCTGACATGGCGTTGGACGAACGTTTCAAAGGAGTAGGAGTAGCTCTGGTTACTCCATTCAATAGTGATCATACCATAGATTTCGACGGATTAAAAAAGCTTATAGATTTTGTATCGGAAGAAGGAGTAGACTACCTGGTAGTACAGGGAACCACCGGTGAAACGGCTACTACAAATACGGACGAAAAGAAGGCGCTGCTTGAATTTACCAAAAAAAATAATTCAAAAGGGTTACCTATCATATACGGCTGCGGTGGCAATAACACCCAGACTGTACTGGAGACCATTAAAAACACCGATTTTGATGGTATAGATGCGATCCTGTCGGTATGCCCGTACTACAACAAGCCTTCGCAGGCAGGTATCATTGCTCACTTTAAAGCCATTGCCGACGCTTCACCCGTACCGGTGCTACTGTACAATGTACCAGGTCGTACAGTCGTAAACATGAAGACTGATACGGTACTTGAGCTGGCCAAACATCCTAATATTATCGGTCTTAAGGATGCCTGCTCATCGATGGAGCAGTATATGGATATAGCCTGGAAGGCACCCAAAGATTTCCTGTTGCTCTCCGGTGATGATAACCTTGTGACACCAATGATCAGTGTGGGCTGGCACGGTGTAATATCCGTAATCGCCAATGCGTTCCCGCGTGAGTTCAGAGACCTGACCTGGCATGCGCTGGAAGGTCGGTTCCCGGAGGCAGCGGCCCTACAGTACTCCTTCCTGGACTTTGATCATTTACTTTACATAGAGGCCAATCCGGTAGGGATTAAGAAGTGTCTGGAGATCAGAGGCATATGTAGTTCAGAAGTGCGCCTGCCCCTGGTGAAGGCGACGGATGATCTGGGGGTGGCGCTCGAAAAGGCTATGAAGCGGGAAGGTTTCCTGTAGTTGAATAGTCTGGGTGTGTTTGGTCCAGGTCAATGATCTGGTCATTTGAAATTATTACTTTTTCTAACCATAAACACGATTGCTTATGAAAGCACTACTACCCTTGCTATGCCTTTTAGTAAGTACCGCTTCCTTCGGACAGGCATTTCTGGACGTGGCCGAAGACAAAGCTACCGTTGATAACGGAATCGAGTACTCCTATGCCATCACCAACGAGCGCGATGAGAGTGACTACTCCCGCTACGAGGTAAGTATCTTTGCCCGTAACAACAGCGGTTGCCAGCTGATCTACCTCCAGCGTAATGATCTGTCGACGCTGTTCGAGGGAGATCCTTCGGCTATTGCACGTTTTGAGTGTTTGAATGCTACCGGCAAACGGCTTACCTCCAAAGGAGCTAACCTGAAAGCTCGCCCCTTTACGGTACCGTATCGTCAGCCCGAGAAGAACGCCGAAGGCAAGACCGTGTACCGCAATGTGAACGTACCGGCAGGATACCTGCTGCGTAACGGAGAGAGCGTAACCAATACCCTGATCGTGATCGTACCTAAGGGAGAGCGTCCCCGTTTCAAGTGCCGGATCCAGCGCTTTTCGGAGTTGGCTTATGAATAATCAGCTATTCTGACACTTTAATTAAAATATATTTGGAACAAAGGGCGCACTAGGGTGGGCCCTTTTTCGTATCCTAAGAATTAGTATAATAACTTTTGCTACTTTAAGAATAATCAGTAGCTTCACAGCTTGTTCTGCGATAGAAAAGCACGTTGAAGAGCAGTAGTACGTGCTTTTTCTACTATTTTGACTTTGTACTACAGCTCATTCAAATGTGAAAGCTAAGTACTCGTATTTCATATCAACTTCCTTAAGCCAAACTAACTACCAAAAGTATCATTAGTACATGAATAGAAGAGATTTTATACAACTGTCGGGTCTGGGATTTGGGGCCTTCATGGTACCCTCTGCACTGGAGGCAGGTGTACCCGTGTTGGGCCAGTCGGTAGTGGCCGAGAGGCTGCTGGAACCGGGAGCTGATGTAGCCGTCAAGAAAAAGATGGCGGACATTGCCCTGAATACGGCCAAATCAAAAGGAGCCACCTATGCCGACGTGCGCATCGGGCGCTACTTGCAGCAGTACCTGTTTACGAGAGAGAACAAAGTACAAAATATTGTCAATGCCGAATCCTACGGTGTGGGCATCCGGGTGATTGCCAATGATACCTGGGGCTTTTCGGCTACCAGCGACGTGACTCCCGAAGGTATTGCCAAATGTACCGAGACTGCAGTAGCCATTGCCAAAGCCAATTCCAAAATCCAGAAGGAACCGGTACAGCTGGCTCCGCAAAAAGGAGTAGGGGAAGTAAGCTGGAAAACACCATTGACTAAAAATGCCTTCCAGATACCCGTGCAGGAGAAGATAGACCTGCTGATGAAGGTAAACAGCGAAGCCATGAAGAACGGCGCTGGCTTCGTAACCTCTAATTTATTCTTTATCAACGAGCAGAAGTACTTTGCTTCTACCGACGGCTCCTACATCGACCAGGATGTACACCGCATCTGGCCAACCTTTACCGTAACGGCCATAGACAAGCAGGCCGGTAAGTTCAAAACCCGTGACGCTTTGAGTTCACCCATGGGTATGGGTTACGAGTATCTGGATGGACTGGCTTCCGAAAAGATACCCGGCCCCAACGGACTGGTAGGCTACCGGAAGTCATATGATATGGTGGAAGATGCGATACTGGCGGCCAAGCAAGCGCGGGAGAAGCTCACGGCCAAATCAGTACAACCCGGCAAGTACGACCTGGTACTGGATCCCAATCACCTTGGACTAACGATCCACGAGTCAGTAGGTCACCCGCTGGAACTGGACCGGGTACTAGGCTACGAGGCCAACTACGCTGGTACCAGCTTTGCTACATTGGACAAGTGGAAGACCAAGGACTTCAACTACGGCAGCAAGCTTGTCAATATTGTCGCCGATAAAACACAGGAGCATACTCTTGGCGCCGTAGGCTACGACGACGAGGGAGTACCTACCAAGGAGTGGGATCTGATTAAGGACGGTATACTGGTCAACTACCAGGCAATCCGTGATCAGGCGGCTATCATTGGTGAGAAGGAATCGCACGGCTGCTGCTACGCCGATGACTGGAGCTCCATCCAGTTTCAGCGCATGCCGAACGTATCGCTACGACCCGGTACCGAAAAGCGGAATGTAGCGGAAATGATCAAAGGCGTAGACAAGGGTATCTATATCATCGGACGAGGCTCGTATTCCATTGATCAGCAGCGGTACAACTTCCAGTTTGGCGGACAGCTATTTTACGAGATCAAAAACGGTGAAATCGTAGGCATGCTGGATGACGTAGCTTACCAATCCAACACCCAGGAATTCTGGAACTCCTGTGCGCAGCTTTGCGATAAGGACGACTACCGTACCTTCGGCTCATTCTTTGACGGAAAGGGACAACCCTCGCAGGTTAGTGCGGTGTCGCACGGTAGCTCTACGACCCGTTTTAACGGCGTAAACGTCATCAACACCGGAAGAAAAATTTAACTCCTCGACTAGTTACTATCATGGCTACCTTATCCAAAGAAGAAGCTAAGAAAATAATAGATAAAGTACTGGCTTTCTCTAAAGCCGACGAAATGAGCGTGAACCTGAACGGGAGCCGTACCGGCAATATCCGTTATGCGCGCAACTCCGTATCGACCAGTGGCGAAACCAATAACCTGTCGCTTTCCGTCACCGCGGTATATGGGAAGCGTTCGGGGACGGCCACCATCAACGAGTTCGATGATGCCTCACTGGAGAAGACCGTTAGAAGAGCCGAAGAGATAGCCCGTCTGGCTCCGGAGAACCCGGAGTACATACCCATGCTCGGTCCGCAGAAGTACATCGATACGCCTACCTACTTTGAGAGCACGGCTAAGATTGATCCCGCATTCAGAGCGCAGGCCGCTTTTGACAGCATCGACCCCTGCAGCAAGAAAAACCTCACTGCAGCGGGCTATATGGAGGATACAACCGGATTTTCGGCCATTGGGAACAGCAAAGGCCTGTTTGGATACAACAAAGCTACCTCCGTTGATTTTTCTATCACCGTTAGAACCAACGATGGACTAGGCTCAGGCTATGCTAAACGGGATGTCAACGACGCGGCTCAGCTCAATACCCGGTCTGCCACCGAAGTCGCCATGCAGAAAGCGCTGGCCTCAAGTACCGCCCGCGCGCTGGAACCCGGTAAGTACACAGTCATACTCGAGCCGGCAGCTTCCATTGATCTTCTGCAGAATATGATGCGGAGTATGGATGCCCGCAATGCGGACGAAGGTCGGAGCTTCCTCAGTAAAAGAGGAGGAGGTACCCGACTGGGTGAAAAGCTCTTTGATGAGCGGGTGAATATTTACTCCGACCCCACCAGCGTCGACAATCCGGACGCACCATTCGCGGGTGACGGACGTCCGCAGGAAAAAGTAATGTGGGTTGAAAACGGGGTAGTCAAAAACATGTTCTACTCCCGCTTCTGGGCACAGGAAAAAGACGTAAAGGCCGTTCCCTCACCTTCAGGCATTATCATGGCCGGCGGCACGGAGTCACTCGCTGATATGATCCGGAATACTGAGAAGGGGATACTGGTGACGCGCCTGTGGTACATCCGGGCCGTTGACCCTCAGACGCTACTATACACCGGACTTACCCGCGATGGTACGTTCTACATCGAGAATGGTAAAATAAAGTATCCGGTCAAGAACTTCCGCTTCAACGAAAGTCCGGTCATCATGCTGAACAACCTCGAAGCTATGGGCAAACCCATACGTGTGAACGGTAGTATGGTACCTCCCCTGAAGATCCGTGACTTTACCTTTACCTCACTTTCTGACGCGGTATAGTCAAGGAAGGATAGTGAGACAGCCGGTTCTATGTTCTTGCTGTCTCACGACCTTAAAAGCCATAACCGTTCACAACTCTAAAATTCCACATATCCTTTTGTCATAGCAGCTTTCAAACTCTTTGCTTAAACTTGTTAGTTGGAGGTAAAGGTATAACCAGTTTATATACAGATACTTGCCTAAACTAAGTTAAAGTTGCTTTGTACTTCATTATACACTTAACCAGGAGGAACTACCCTTGAATCGCAGAGATTTTATCCAACTTACCGGTATGGGAGCCGGAGCTTTTATGCTACCCAACATTCCCGTATCCGGTCGCCCCGTTGCTCCGGAGGAACTACTTACCTCTGGTGTGGACGTAGCCATGAAGAAACGCCTGGCCGACGCTGCCCTGAATGCCGCCAAAGCCAAAGGAGCCAGCTATACCGACGTACGCATCGGGCGCTACCTGAACCAGTACGTGATGACCCGCGAAGACAAAGTACAGAACATTGTCAACACCGAGTCGTACGGAGTAGGGGTACGCGTAATTGCCGATGGCTGCTGGGGCTTTGCCGCCGTAGTAGATGCCAAGAGTGAAGCCCAGACGGCTCGTGCGGCTGAGGAAGCGGTAGCTATTGCCAAGGCCAACGCCAAGCTCATGAAAGAGCCGGTACAACTGGCACCTCAGAAAGGCTATGGCGAAGTAAGCTGGAAAGCTCCCATCCAACGCAATGCCTTTGAAGTACCCATTCAGGAGAAGGTAGACTTGCTGCTGGGGGTGAATGCCGCCGCTATGAAAAACGGAGCCAACTTCGTGAACTCGGTGCTCTTCATGGTCAACGAGCAGAAGTACTTCGCTTCATCAGATGGCTCCTACATTGATCAGGATGTTCACCGCATCTGGCCGGTATTCAACGTTACGTCCATTGATCAGAAGTCGGGTAAGTTTGAGACCCGTCAGTCACTGAGTGCTCCCATGGGGATGGGTTATGAGTACCTGCAGTCGAACCCCAAAGATAAGGTAACCGGTATCACGACCCGCTACAACAAAGGGTACGATATGCTGGAAGATGTCATAGCCGCTGCCCAGCAGACTAAGCAGAAGCTAACTGCCAAGTCAGTTGAGGCCGGGAAGTACGATCTGATCCTCGACCCCTCGCACCTGTGGCTCACGATCCACGAGTCGGTTGGCCACCCGCTAGAGCTGGACCGGGTACTGGGCTATGAGGCCAACTTTGCCGGTACCTCTTTCGCTACCCTGGATAAGTGGAAAACCAAAGACTTTAACTACGGCAGCAAACAGGTCAATCTGTTTGCTGATAAAACGCAGGAAGGTTCGCTGGGAGCCGTAGGCTGGGACGACGAAGGTGTCAAGACCAAGCGCTGGGATCTGGTGAAGGATGGTACACTGGTCAACTACCAGGCCATCCGTGATCAGGTACATATTATCGGTGAGAACGAGTCGCAGGGCTGTTGCTACGCCGATAGCTGGGGTTCGGTGCAGTTCCAACGGATGGCCAACGTGTCGCTGGCTCCGGGCAAAGACCAACTATCCGTAGAAGAGATGATCAAGGGGGTCGAGAAGGGCATCTACATCATTGGCGACGGTTCATTTTCCATCGATCAGCAGCGGTACAACTTTCAGTTTGGTGGCCAATTGTACTACGAGATCAAGGAGGGCAAGATAGCCGGTATGCTCAAAGATGTATCCTACCAGTCCAATACGCAGGAATTCTGGAATTCGTGTGTGCAGGTATGTGACGAGCGGGATTACCGTCTGGGAGGCTCCTTCTTCGATGGAAAAGGTCAGCCTATGCAGGTGAGTGCCGTCTCGCACGGTAGCTCTACCGCCCGTTTTAACGGTGTTAACGTTATTAATACCGCTCGTAAGATCTAACCACTACTCATCAACGCTAAGCATAAGACATGTCCATAATACTATCAGAATCGGAAGCTAAGGCCCTCCTGCAAAAAGCACTCAGCTACTCCAAAGCCGACGAATGTGTGGTGAACCTACTGGGTGAGCAGCGGGGCAACCTGCGCTACGCCCGCAACGAAGTATCGACCAGCGGATCTTTGATTAATCAGAACCTGTCGGTACAATCGGCCTTTGGCAAAAAAGTAGGGGTAGCCAGCATTGATGAATTTGACGATGCTTCCATCGAGAAGGTGGTACGCCGGTCGGAAGAGCTGGCGCGTCTGGCTCCCGAAAATCCTGAATACGTAGGAGTACTGGGTCCACAGCAGTACCTGAAGTCAAACGGTTTCTTTGATTCAACCGCTAACATTACTCCGGCTACCCGCGCCGAAGCGGTAGCCAAAAGCCTGCAGTTAACTCGGGATGCCAAGCTAACCGCGGCGGGATTCCTGCAGGATAATCGGGGGTACTCAGCCATGATGAACTCCAAGGGACTTTTTGCGTACTACCCCAGCACCAATGTCAACTACTCTTTGACCGTACGTACCGAAGATGGTACCGGCTCAGGGTACGTAGCCCGCGGATACAGCGACTTCTCCAAACTGGACACCGCCGCCGCTACCCGCATTGCCATCGCGAAGTCGCGAGGCTCAGCCGGAGCCAGAGCACTGGAGCCGGGTAAATACACCGTTATACTGGAACCTACCGCGGCCGCGGTACTACTGGAGAATATCTTCTATAGCATGGATGCCCGTAGCGCCGACGAAGGACGCTCCTTCCTGAGCAAGACGGGCGGTAAGACCAAGCTGGGGGAGAAGATTGTTGACGAACGCGTGAACATCTATTCAGACCCTACCCATCCCGAATTACCGGCTTCTCCCTGGTCGGATGATGGCCGTGCGCAGGAGAAGGTAAATTGGATTGAGAACGGGGTAGTAAAGAACCTGGCTTATTCTCGTTTCTGGGCGCAGAAGCAAGGGGTGAAAGCCGTACCTAATCCGAACAACGTGATTATGGCGGGCGGAAATCAGTCTCTGGAAGATATGATCAAATCCACCCAGCGGGGTATACTGGTTACTAAGCTCTGGTACATCCGTTCGGTAGATCCGCAGACGCTGCTCCTGACCGGCCTTACTCGTGATGGTACGTTCTACATTGAGAACGGCAAGATCAAGCATCCGGTGAAGAACTTCCGCTTCAACGAAAGCCCCATCATTATGCTCAACAACCTGGAAGCCCTGGGTAAGCCGGAGCGGGTGGTAAGCACCGAATCCGAGACCAACTACCTGATCCCGCCCATGAAGATCCGGGAGTTTACCTTTACCTCACTGTCAGATGCGGTGTAGTTGGTGCTTTAATGGTAGAAGTATTGTTGTAAGAATATCAGGTAGTTAACTAGTTAAAGTTGCTATAAATACCAGTAAATGAATATGAGCGGATACCCATCCAGCGTTGCCCTATGGAGTAGTTCTTATTCATAAATAGTAATCTGTTTTGAAGCCGTTTTTCTTTACCCGTATTCAATATAATTCCGGAAACTGGGACACTGACCAGCGGATGCCATCCAATCTGATGCATTCGCTGGTACAGTATACCACCATCCCGGTTGACCAGAAGGAGCGTGTAGTACAGCTCAGCAGTAATGATATCTTTAGGAGTCCGTTCTGCTACCTGAGCGGACATAAACTGGTGGAGTTTTCCAGCCAGGAGCGGGACCACTTCCGCAGCTACGTACATAACGGGGGTTTCGTGTTTGTGGACGATTGCAACCACGATATTGATGGCCTTTTTGCCAAATCGTTTGAGCAGGAGATGGCCCGGACCTTTGGCGCCAAAGCCCTGCAGAAAATTCCCAATACCCACCCCCTGTACACCTGCTTTTTTAAGTTTGAAGAAGGGCCGCCTACTACTTCCTTCGAGCTCAATGGCTGGGGGGATGACCTAGTACATGACTACCTCAAAGCCATCACCATCAACGGCCGCATCGGAGTCCTGTACAGCAACAAAGACTATGGCTGTGAGTGGGACTACGACTTCCGCAACAAGCGATTTCTGGCCGAAGACAATACTAAATTTGGTGTCAATATTGTCACCTATGCACTAACCGTATAATCGTGGAAACACAGGAACTGACACATTATAAATCTCTGATAGAAAAGCTGCCGCTGTTAAATAAGGAAATTGGTAAGGTGATAGTAGGGCAGCAGGAGGCTATAAATCAAATACTTATCTCGCTGCTGGCTGGTGGACACTGTCTGCTGGAAGGAGTACCCGGGCTGGCCAAGACCTTGATGGTTCGGACCATGTCGGAAGCCCTGGATATGAGTTTTAAGAGGATTCAGTTTACGCCCGACCTCATGCCCGGCGACATAGTTGGGACCGAGATTCTGGAAGAAGATCACGACACCGGAAAGAAGTTTTTCAAGTTCAACAAGGGGCCCATCTTTGCCAATATAGTACTGGCCGACGAGATCAACCGCACCCCGCCCAAAACACAGGCGGCCCTGCTGGAAGCCATGCAGGAGTACAAGGTAACCTACGGAGGGAATGACTACCCGTTGCCCCGGCCCTTCCTGATCATTGCCACCCAAAATCCCATCGAACAGGCCGGTACCTACCCACTACCCGAAGCCCAACTCGACCGCTTTCTCTTGTATATTAAACTGAGCTACCCCTCTGAGCAGGAGGAGCTGGATGTACTCCGTAGTACCACCGGTACCAAGGTACCCAACCTTCAGACCATTCTTACCGATCAGGAGATTATGGACCTTCAGCAGCTGGTCCGGCAGGTTCATATCAGTGATGATTTGCTGACAACTATCAACCGGCTAGTCCGGGCTTCCCGTCCTGAGGGAACCGATTCGGCTTATGTGAAGCAGTGGTGTAACTGGGGGGCCGGACCACGGGCGGGGCAGGCGCTGGTACTTTGCGCCAAAGCCCGGGCGGTACTACGGGGTCGCTTCTCGGTGATACCGGAAGATATCCAAACCCTGGCCTATCCGATCCTGCGCCACCGGATCGCGATGAATTTCAAAGCGGAGGCCGAAGGCATTACTACGGATGATGTGGTAAGGGAGTTGTTAAAGTAAAAGTTGAACGAATATGGCACTACTGGCAACGGAACTTATCAAACTCAACAACCTTCAACTGGCCGGCAAACTGGTCAGTGACGAGCTGTTGTTGGGGATCCATGCCAGCAAACGTTCGGGCTCAGGTACAGAGTTTGAGCAGTACCGCCACTACGAACCCGGCGATGATCCCAAGCGTATCGACTGGAAGCTCTATGCCCGTACGGCCAAGCACCTGGTGCGGGAGTCGGCTACGGAGAGTAATCTGCACATCCGTTTCCTGCTGGATTTATCAGGTTCGATGAACTATGAGGAGAACGGCATAAGCCGACTCCATTATGCGAAGCTCATCATGGCCTCTATGGCTTACATAGGGTACCGCCAAAGCGATCAGATGAGCCTGTACACCCTGCACCAGGGAGACCTGCAGGCACTGGTACCTGCCGGCAAGCAAGCCTTCCAGAAAATCCTCTATGCTTTACAGAACGCTGAGGCATCGGGCCCCTGGCTCAATACGAATCCTGCTTTTCCTGATTTTCAGCAAAAGCAGAAAGAACTCCTCATCCTGGTATCGGACTTCCTGCAGGTAGGAGACGAATGGCTGCGGCTGATCCAGAATATAGCCAGTCCACGGCGTGAGATCGTTATTTTTCAGCTACTGGGTGATCAGGAGCTCGACTTCCAGCTAAGTGGGTTCTACCGGTTCCGCGACTTGGAAACAGGACGGGAGGTAGAGTTGCAGGCCGAGGCTGTAAGGGAAAGATACCAGCAAGCTGCCAGTGAGTACCTGAGCAGGTTGGATGAATCACTTCGCCTGCCGCACGTTCACCTGATCCGAGCCCGGCTTACCGATCCGGTGGCGCTGGTACTAAAAGATTTTTTGACCCGACGTAAATTCTGATGGAGCTCTTACAACCGGTCATGCTGTGGGGAGCTCTGGCGGTAGCCATTCCTATCCTGATCCACTTCTGGCACCAGAAGAAAGGTAAGGTCATCGCGTGGGCAACTACCCAGTGGCTCCACGAGAAAAACCAGCAACAGCATCAAGGTCTACGGCTGGATAACCTGCTGCTTCTCCTGCTGCGTTGCCTGGTCCTGCTTGTACTGACCTTCTTGCTGAGCAGTCCTGTACTGGATACCTGGAATAGCACAACCACTACTCAAAGTGTGCACCTTGTACAGCCTGATAGCTATGTTACTGATAACTACCGCTTCGAGCTGGAAGAGGCCTTGGGGAAAAGGGAGAAGGTATACTGGATAGATGCTCCCGTACATGAAGTACAGGAGCTCAGGGCCCAACCCGGGTCCACAAACCTAAATCCGCTACAGATTCAATCAGCTATTAACCAACTCCGGCAGACCGAAAGGCTAGGTAACAATGCCGAGCTGCACCTTTACCTGCTCAACCAGCAGGAGCTGGCCACCATCCCGTTCATTCAGGTACCTACCCAGTTTCAGCTTCATGCCGTAGCCGATACTTCCCGCCGACCAGTGCAGGAGTATGTGGAGTTGTCCAACGATCAGAAACTATTTATAAGCGCAGACAACCGGTTGTCTGCCAGACCTACCTTACCTGCTACCCAACGCTTTCGGGACGTACCGGTTCATAAGGGAAACTTTGCTGTAAGGCTGGACTATACAGATCAGGTCCAGCAGCAAATAGTGGTGGCCGCTTTGGAGGCTCTTATGGAGGTATACAACCTGTCCATAACACTAGATAAAGAGTTGCAGCCGGGCAAGAACTATGACTGGATATTCACGGACCGAGCTCCAGTTACACCCCTTGCCGGGTCTATTTACGTGATTTCTAACGGTGGTAAGCAATATAACATCGAGAAAATGCCTATAAATACCCTTCCTCATGTAGTTTATACGGGGGAAGCACTTCAACCAAAGACTTCTGAACTGGTAGCCAATGGGCAGCTACCTGAGTGGCTGGGCGAGCTACTAGTGAGTCAATATGGTCTTCAGAAGCAGGTCAATCCGCTGAGTGAGCGGGAGCTACAGACCCTTTTTGTAAGGAGTGAAAGCGATGAAAGGCTGACTGCCGCTACCGGTGAGCCCATACAGAAAGCTTTACTACTGCTATTCATCCTGTTGGTGGGGTTGGAACGCTGGATAGCTATAACGAAAAACGCATGAAAGAGCTGCAGCGAGGTATAGCATCCATTCAGTACCAACTCTACGCTCAGGCGTTGTTGATCTGCATCCTTATGGTGCTGTCGCTCGGTCTGGCTGCTTCCGCCTTTACAGATTCACCGATTGCCATTGGAGCGGCTGCGCTGGCAGGTCTGGCTGGTGGAGGGTTTTGGAGTAAGATTTACCAGAACAAAAAGCCACTGGCGGTGCAGATCCTGCACCAGAAGGTAGGAGATACGGAGTACAGCCTGCACTTATTGGATAAGCCGGAGCTAAACATTGCCGAGCAGCTTCAACTGGAACGTCTGGTAGAGAAGACCCAGAAAATACTGCTACCCAATGTACTCTTTGCAGGTTTGAGACCTTTTATAATCCTGCTGGTGGCGGCGGTGGCGCTGCGTATAGCGGCTCCTCTACTCAAAGATCAATCTCCGGCAGCGACCACATACCTGGAGGATGCACAGTCTCCAGCAGTAAAGCAAGGTGAAAAAGCCCCTCAGTTCCGGTCAGCTACGGTTCGGGTACAGCCGCCAGCTTACACAGGTCTTCCTCCAAAAGAATCATCCGACCTGAACATTTCGGCCCTAAGTGGCTCCTCCCTCACCTGGCAACTCCGCTTTAAAAGTCGGGAACAGCTCGTAGTCAGACTGGCTAACGGGCGGGGAGAAGAAGTACCTTTTACTAAAAAACAGAACTATTTTGAATACAGGGACCGGCTGGTTAGCTCTGGCTTGTATTCCATCAAGGCGTACTGGCGACTGCCGACCGGAGCCGATTCGCTTGTGTACCAGTCAGAGTGGTACCGGTTGGAAGCGCAGCCGGACCTGAGCCCCCGCATTGAGCCAACATCTAAGGAAATGTACTCGTACCACTTTCTGAAGGACCCCAAAACAGTTACTGTCTCCGCTCAGGTTTCGGATGACTTTCGGGTAAAGCAGGCCTTCATCGTAGCTACAGTAGCGCGGGGATCGGGAGAGAATGTAAAGTTCCGGGAGGTGAAGTTTCCGCTTTCGCCTGCTAACTTCAGGCAGGCCCGATTGAGCAAAACCATCGACCTGAAAACCCTGGACTTTGCACCTGGTGATGAGCTATACTACTACTGGGCCGCTATTGATAATAAAGAGCCCGAAGCCAACTTTGCCAAGTCGGATACCTACTTCATCGTGTACAAAGATACCGCCCGACTGGAAGAGTCGGAGTTGGCTACTATGGCCGTGAACATCATGCCGGAGTACTTCCGGAGCCAGCGCCAGATCATCATTGATACCGAAAAGCTGCTAGCCCGGAAGAAAAAGCTCACGAAGCAGCAGTTCAACAGTACCTCCAACGAAATAGGCTTCGACCAGAAAGTACTCCGGCTGCGCTACGGGCAGTACCTGGGTGAAGAATTTGAGAACAACATCGGTGGAGGAGCGGCCCTGCCCGCCGGTGCCGAAGGAGACCTGTTGGTAGGATTCAGGCACGCCCATGATTCGGGAGAAGGTGACCATAGCGAGCCGCACGCGGAGCCGCATGCCCATGAGCATCATGACAAGCAGGCGGATGAGCAGCAGGATCCATTGGCGGCCCTGATGGAGCAGTATGTGCACGCGCACGATGACGGAGAGTTGAATACGTACTACGAGCAGTCGACGCGCAGTCTGCTTAAAATGGCGCTGGAACAAATGTGGCAGTCTGAATTGCACCTGCGGTTGTACGAACCGGAGAAGGCTCTTCCCTTTGAACACAAAGCGCTGGAGTATCTCAAGTCGGCCCAGCATAAAGCCCGTACCTTTGTAAAGAAAAGTGGGTTTGATCCGCCTCCCATCAAAGAGAAGGAAACCCGATTGACAGGTGAATTCAAAAAGATAAACCCGAATTTCAAACATGAGCGGGTGTATGATCAGGTGCTACTGGCTCAGCTGGCAGGTGAAGTACTAGGTTTTCTGGATAAAGGCATACGAAAGAATCTGCTTACGCAGCCCCAAAAACAGAAACTACTGCAATTAGGTACTATACTATCGGCCGGAGTAATGAATGGAGAGTTACGTGGCTGGTCGGTACTTGCTAGCCTGCAGAAACTGGCGGGAGGGAAACCTCTTTCGGATCAGGAGATGCGCAGCTTACAATCAAAACTTTATTCACTTACTGGCCCGAAAGCTCCCGTTGATCAGCCTTACACCAGCGACAAGAAGCTTCAAAAAGCCTTTTGGGATAACCTCAAATGATCAGATTCAACTTTATAGAACAGTTCAATTCTTCGGATCTCCTACACTGGGCGCTGGTGGACCTCCTGTTCCTTTTGCCTGTACTACAAATAGTACTACTACTGCGACATACTGCTATCTCAGGCGGCAGAAAGTGGGTACGTTTGGCGCTGAATATACTCCTGTGGCTGGTACTGGTGGGGTATGTACTGCAACCATCATGGAGGATTCCTGCTGAATCGGGGCAGGTACTATTAGTGGGAGAAGAAGTACCTGCTGCGTTTGTACAGCATCTGAAAGATAGCCTGCAAGTTGCTGAGAGCCGGACCTCGGCAGAGTTCCTGGATGAAGAGGATCATAACTCTGGATATAGAGCTGACTCGGTAACGTTGGTAGGGCAGGGATTCTCAACAGAGATACTTGGCCAATTGAGTGATCGTAGCCTCCTCTGGATACCCTACATAGCCCCGGACCAACTGCATGACCTGCGTTGGAAGGGTGTGGTTAGGAAGGGCGAAAGACAACGGGTTCGGGGGAATATCCATTCATCCAAAGAGCAGTACCTCAAGCTGCGCTATGCCGATCATATACTTGATAGTGTACAGGTACGGGAGGGGAATAATAGCTTTCAGTTGGAATACCCTGCCTTCTCGGAAGGTAGAACTGAAACCCTACTGACCCTGGGAAGTCAGGTACTGGATACCCTTCGATACTACACCAGACCTGCTAAGTACAACACGATCCACTTCATACTGGACAGTCCCGACTTTGAGAGCAAAACCTTGGCCAACTGGTTGGGCAAACAAGGACATAAGGTACAGGTGTCGGCTAGCCTCTCCAAAGACATAAATAGCAGCCTTAGCATCAATACTCCCGGTAAAGAGGAAGCCGATATGATCATTACCGATGCTGCCCACGCTACACATTCGCAGGTGAAAAAGGCGGTAGCAGACGGGAAGAGCGTCCTGTTCCTAAACCTGACAGACCCGATCATTGAGCTGAAGGGGATCAATCGTGCAGTAGGGAGTTCATGGAAAGTGAAGAAAACCAGTAATGAATTGACCGTTAATATAGGGAATGAATTAACCGCGCTATCCTACTCCTTTACGGATGCTCTGAATCAAAATGAGGTGACTCAGGTACCGGTAGCTGTGCAGAGAACATCAGGCAAGGTAGGTGTGAGCTTATTAACTGAAACTTATCCCTTGCAGCTAAGTGGTGATAGTCTTACGTATAGTAAAGTTTGGAAGGCTATACTGGCCGAACTACAACCTGCTACAAAAGAAAATATTCAGGTTGATGCTCCCCTGTTCAGGGGTATAAGAGGTCGTTTACAGTTCAATGACTTTGCCTCAAAACCTGCTTCTGTATTAGTAGGAAACGACACTATTCATCTCCATTATTCAGCCATCAATCCTCTCACTGCCGAGGCACGTTATCTTCCCGACCAGTCAGGGTGGGTGAGTAGTCAGGATTCAACAGAGGTCTACGTCGAAGATGGGGAAAGCTTTGGCAGTCTTTATCAAATCAAACTCATAAGCAGCTACCTACGCACACATTCCAGGTACAGTAAGCCAGCACTTACACGTACCCCGCAGCGCCAGAAGGTTGTCAGGCTGCCGGATTGGCTGTGGCTGCTGCTTTTTATAGTCTGCTTTACAGCATTGTGGGTAGAGCCTCGTTTGCAACCGAAAAGGGCTTAGATCCAACATTTATTCACCCAGCCAGCTACGAAATTCTGCGGCTTTATCACGGCTAATGATTACCTCTTCTTCCGGCGTAGGTGTAAGAGCTACCTTCAGCTTTCCGTTAAAGTACGAATTGAGCCGGTTCACTGATTTAAATTCAATAATAAACTGACGGTTGGCCCGGTAGAAGTAGCGGCTGTCCAGCGATTTCTCCAGTTCATCCATGGTAAAGTCCACCAGGTACTGCCGATTCTCACGGGTACAGGCGTACACCAGCCTTTCCTTGGTGAAAAAGTAGGCTACTTCAGTGGTTGTAATAGGAAACATGCGCTGCCCCTGCTTGACCAGTATCCGGTCCCGGTAGTTGGTTCTGGAAGGAGCGTTGTGGGCCTGCAGCTCCTGCAATAGAGCTTCTATGTTCACCTGAGTGGGCTGCTTGTCGGCATAGAGGCTCTTTAATTCCCTGAACTTTTGTAGGCCTCTTGCCAACTCCTTTTCCTGAATGGGTTTGAGCAGGTACTCAATGCTGTTGACACTAAAAGCTTTAATCGCGTACTCGTCGTAGGCGGTGGTGAATATAACCGGGCACTTTACCTCCACCTGATTAAATATCTCAAAGCTTTGTCCGTCTACCAGCTCGATGTCCAGTAGCATCAGGTCAGGCGCAGGATGCTGACGAAACCAATTGACACTCTTCTCGATACTATCCAGCACTGCCACTACCTTTATGGTAGAGTCAAGGGCCTGTACCATCTTGTGTAGACGACGGGCGGCTATGGATTCGTCCTCAACGATGACTAAGTTCATGACGGTTGTTTGTTATTAGGGGTATCATCACCTGAAAGTGCGTAGCCGTTTCATTGATGACTATATCAGGTTGATTCAGCAGGGCATACTTAGCCGATATATTCACCAGACCCGTTTTATTCGATTGTACGGCCGTTTTTCGCTTCTGCAGATTATTCGTAATGATGAGGTTATTAGCTTCATCGGTATATAGCTTTATGTTCAGAGGCCTGGATTCCGATATCATATTATGCTTCACGGCATTCTCGATCAGGATCTGTAGGGTAAGGGGCGGGATCAGGTAATCATGAAGTGCCGGATCTATCTCTTTAGTCAGGTAGAGCCCTTCTTCAAATCGAGTCTTTAGCAGGTACATATAAGCATCAATGAAGTCCAGCTCCCGAACCAGTGTCGTAAGCTCCTGCTCGTTGCTCTGAAGAAGGTACCGATAGATAGCTGACAGCTCTTCGATAAAACGCACGGCCTGCTTGGGGTTCTCCTCCACCAGCGCTGTCAGCGAATTGAGGCTGTTGAACAGAAAGTGTGGACTCACCTGGTTTTTAAGCGATTCCAGTCGGCTTTGCAGAGCCCTCTTTTCCAGTGCTTCGGAGAGTAGTACTGATTTCTTCCACTGTTCCAGATAGTAAAAGGCCTCGTACACTCCAGCAATCAGCTGGCTGAAAAAGAGGGTCATGCCAATACTGTACAGGTAGTTGTAAATAGTCTGTTTGTCTTCCGGCCAGAATCCCAGCCACCGTTCCATCCATACGTGCCAGCTTCCCACAAGTACAGCAACCACGAGCAGAAGGGCCGCCAGGGCCAGCATGCGCTGACGAATGGGTTTGATACCCGGATAGCGGCTGCGGGTAAGACGGATAGCCATTCGGGTACTTTCCCAGATGACAGTAACGAATAGGAGTTGCCAGCCGATAACCTTCAGGGCTGGCTGATCCCGTTCAACGATTTGCCGCAGGTAAAAAAACAGGAAGAAGATCAGGTTCTGGATCAGCATTCCGATCAGCCGGATCCTGTTATCATTTAGTTTTTCCATTCGGAGTGATTCTGTCCTAAGTCTTTCTGGCCGCGGTTCTTCTATACAAACCGTATGATAAGTACTTTTTTAGGAGCTTTTATCTTAATCGAAAATACAAGGAATCAGGCTAATTCAATTGAGGCCTGCTTATATATTTGATCCGGTTTTATAGAGAGTCCTTTTTTTCTTTTAGCTACTGTCAGACTAATGATAATCAGGAGGGACGTTATGGAAGGGAGCAGGGCCAGCGGGTTCAGGATGAAGGAGGGGAGTATCAGTATGATTTGTATGATATTCATTCTGATTAGTGGAGTATAGTACTGCCAGTTGCCCCGACTCAGGTTGGTGATGCCGGAGAGCGTGTACCCATTGATCAGCAGGAATATGACACCATAGAGCAGGAGAGAATACGTGCGAAAGGTATAGATAAAGGTTCCATCCTGGATACTCAAGTACGTAAAGGTACTGATAGCTACAATGTGCCCGATCATATTGATCAGGGGGTACATGGCCAGGAAAGACAGGTACATCATAAAGCTCTTCTTCTGGTTGAATTGGGGATGACGGTACAGCCTGAGGCAGAATATGGGAGTGACTACCAATGTAATCAGAAGCAGTAATAGGTCCGTGTTCTCTTTGTTGATCATGGCTGATAGTTGTTTGTAATTAGTGATGCAACAAAGTTGATAGGTACAGGTCTAAATTGAAATACTGCCGTGCGCGAATCGTCGGATGAAAATACTGAAGGGTAGGAACAGCCTTGCCAAACGTAGTGGTAACAACAAAAAAATACCCCTGCTCCTAGCGGGCAGGGGTACAGTGTAAGTACTAATCTTTATTATCTGAATACGGCGTTACCGAACATCAGCTTACCGTTGTACCAGAACCCACGGAAGAGTGGGTTATCGGTCATAAATATTACCTGGCCCTGACCCATTTCCTGAGCACCCAGGATCAGCGTATTCTTTAACTGCTTGCGGGCATTCTGTCCTACAAAGCCTGCCAGATAGGAATTGTCGTTGAGGTAGCCTACGTTCCAGCCGTCGGTGAGGTAGTCGAGGTTATAGGTATTACGTATTAAACCGTAGTAGCTGTCTCCGTAGCCAAACGACAGCGGGTGCGTAGGGTCCAGTTTTACCCGGAATATACTACCCGGAGTTTCGTCACTCACGGCTTCGCGCTCACGATTAGCATATTGTCGCAGCGGATTCTCCCCATCCTTTTTATCATCTGACTTCTTGCGTTTCAGATTAAAGTCTGGCTTGTCCACAAACGCGTTGATAGCACCTTCCATAGCAATCAGCTTTCCTCCCTGACGTACCCAGTCTTTCAGATCGCTGAGTAGCTTGTCGTTCAGGATACGACCGTAGTTTCCGGTAGGCAGTATCAGTACATCTATATCCTTAAGAGGAAGGCGGGCCAGTTCGCTACCTTCTACTACTGTAAGCGGATAGTGGATCTGTTGCTCAAAGAAATGCCAAACTTCACCAAAAGCCATAGCTGATACGGCATCGCCCGCAACGGCTACTACTTTGGGAGCCCGCATGGCAGGAACATCATAGGAACCAAAGTCTGATCCCTGGCTCACAAAACCCGTGGCGGCTGGTATAAGCTTCACCTGATACTTATTGGCCGTCTCGGCCAGTACACGATCAAAGTTTGCACCCAGAGCTTCATTGCCCTTGCGCGTTATAACCAAGGTACCTGCTTCATACTGTTGACCATTTATCTCAAAGGGTACATTGGACGTACGCAAACGTACATCCTGCTTCATGAGTTCTGAAAGGAACTGTAGGTCCGCGAAAGACTTCCAGCGGGCCAGATAGGCGTAGGGAGGAGTAGCCGGTACCGAGTTCGTCGTTTTGTCAGCGGTATACGCCACTGGTGTCAGGCGATCTTTCAGACCGTAGGCTCTCAGGCCATAGGCGTAGGCAAGTCCCCAACTGGTAATATCATACGTTACAGAGTCTTCCAGTTCGGGACGTGCTTCAAACAGGATCTTGAGTAGGGTCGACTTAGGCTGGTGAGCACTGATCATAAGATCCTTACTTTCTAGCTTTACGTTTTCGTCCGATACTGTAGCCAGGTTAGTACCTTTTACAGATAAGTCTTTTCCTACCATTCCGTAGCTGATTCCCTGCTTATCCAGCAGATCACGCAGCGCGTTCACCCGGCCTTCGTCACCTTTTGTCTTTACCACATAAGTTTTATAAACACCGATCGGGTTGGTGCGAGCCATCTCGTGGTACTTCACAAATTCACTAACGGTCTTATCGGCGCGGGAAGAGATGGCCTCGAGAGTCGACATACTGGTAGCAAAGTGATGCGCGATACGGTCGGTCAGCGTCAGAGTATCGGCTTCGTTGGGACGAGCCAGCGCTAAGCCGGCACGGCCGCCGCCGCCCTGCTCGTAGGTCATACCAATGGCACCGTTGTAGGTAGGCCAGGTGTCGCCGTAGCTGGGGTAAAACAGGTCGTAGTTATTACGGGTAAAGTACAGCCAGCTGTTTTTGTCAAAGTACTTACGGCTGAATTCGCCCAGCGTATTGTTGAACTCGCGCTGCCACAGGGTGATATCCTTATGGAAAGGACGTGCCGCCGGGGGAAAGTAGTACGAGCTGCCCGATCCCATTTCATGGAAGTCGGCGTGCAGGTGGGGCATCCACTGGTTGTACAGCTTTACGCGCTCCTGCGATTCTTTCTGCTGCTGCCAGGCCCAGTCGCGGTTCAGGTCAAAGTAGTAGTGGTTGTAGCGTCCGCCGGGCCAGGGCTCGTTGTGTTCCCAGGAGAAGGGCGTAGCATCGGCTCCTACGGCCATTACCCGGTTGTACCACTGTGCATACCGCTCACGACCATCCGGGTTAATACAGGGGTCCAGTATAACAACCGTATTCTTAAGTATTCCCTGCGTAGTAGGGTTGCTCTTGTTCAACAGTTCGTACATGACCTGCATCACCGCTTCGGACGATACGGCCTCATTACCGTGTACGTTGTAGCTCATCCAGGCTATGGCAGGTACCGGTCCGGTAGCCTTACCTTCCAGGAGGCCTATGCTCTTGAGGTTATCGGTACGGATGGTTTCGATGCGGGCTAGATTTTCGGGAGTGGCTACTAACGCTACCAGTAGGGGACGACCTTCATAGGAGGTACCATAGGGTACTAATTTAACCTGGGTTGGGTTTTTTTCGGCCAGGGTACGTACGTAGTCAACAACCCGATGGTGAAATGTAAACTTACTGCCTAACTTATACCCCAGGTATTCCTCCGGGGTGGGGTTCTGAGCAACAGCCTCGGTGAAGGCTGAACCCAGTAGGGTTAATAATAGGAAAAAGCTAAGAAAGGGTTGTTTCATGTGTTAATTATATGAAGTGACATTTGAATTTTCAAAAATACAAAAAAGTAGGTCAGAGTGGGATAGGTGGCTTTTATAACCACCCAAAAAAAGTTTAGATGACAAATATCTGAGATTGAGGTTAAAGGGTAAAAGTTGTATTTATTTTTTAGAATAGGGCTTGCATTTAAAAAATCAACCCTACATATTTGCACCACGTTTTCAGGCAAACGAAAACGAAACCAACTAAGGAGTGCCCTTCAAGGCAAACGAAGTAGGAGACCAGTCGGCCCATTCGTCTAGCGGTTAGGACACGACCCTTTCACGGTTGAAACAGGGGTTCGATTCCCCTATGGGTCACAAAGCCCCGCAGCAATGCGGGGCTTTGTGTTTTTAGGGCAAGTTCTTCACACCAGGCTATTGCCGTAGTATTTCAACGAAACAGATTAATTTCTGATTGTGCAGGAGGAGCCAAGTTGGCAGTACCAGTTGGTGTTATATTTAATGCTACTTTAAGGTACTTATCTTGTTAGGTTGTAATGAATTTGATATAGCTAAAAATTAAATTTACTGGTTCACTTGCATAATAATGACAGCTCCTGCATATTTGCACCTCGTTTTCGGGAAAAGAGAACGAAACCAACTAAGGAGTGCCCTTCAAGGCAAACGAAGTAGGAGACCAGTCGGCCCATTCGTCTAGCGGTTAGGACACGACCCTTTCACGGTTGAAACAGGGGTTCGATTCCCCTATGGGTCACGAAGCCCCGCAGCAATGCGGGGCTTTTGTGTTTTTAGGCTATGTACTTTGCAACTACTCGAGCCCGGTCTATTTATCCTTGTAGATTACTACTGGTACTTCTGAAGTACGATTCAAGATTTTCGTGATTTATAAGGGCTTCCAGATCAGGTGTTGAAAGAGGCTTATTAATAAAAGCAATGACGTAGGGAGGAATAGTTGATTTAACTTCTTCGCTGGGTATAAGAGAGGATAAGATACAGACAGTTGTAGTCGGGAAGCGGGGCAAAAAGTGCTGAGTAAACAGATCCAGAAATTTCCAGCCGTTCATAAAGGGCATATTAAGATCCAGAAAAATCATGTCCGGTGCCGCATCAGTGAGGGAAGGAAGTTGCTCCAGATAGCTGATGGCCTGATGACTGTAGGTGAAGGATAGTACATTCTTTGCAAAACCAGATTTAATAATCCGATGCTTGGTCACAAAGATGGAGGTCTCATCATCATCAATCACCAGTACGTTATTGAGCATTAGGTAGACTTATTGGTGGTAGTTGTGTTGTGTAATAGTCAATGTATAAGCAAATAGCAGGCCGTTATCTACTGCTCAGGTGTATTTTTGCTAGAAGCTAAATACGTTATGGTCTTTCAGATAAAAAATGAAAATATTTAGTACTTATTTTAACGATAAATGAGCCTTGGCTATCAGAGTAGTAGATGTTGATAAAAGTACTAAGTATACATATTGTGTAAAAAGTGAGGGGGCAACTGTTGCATATTAAAAAATAACCCGACATATTTGCACCTCGTTTCTGGGAAAGGAAACGAAACCAACTAAGGAGTGCCCTTCAAGGCAAACGAAGTAGGAGACCAGTCGGCCCATTCGTCTAGCGGTTAGGACACGACCCTTTCACGGTTGAAACAGGGGTTCGATTCCCCTATGGGTCACGAAGCCCCGCAGCAATGCGGGGCTTTTGTGTTTTTATTGTTGCCTTCTTTACCTCTCTCTGATTCAGTTACTTTTGCCCATATTTACTTCTCAAAAGTAACCGTAGTACCTAATGTTAGCATATTTACTCTAAACAAAAGTCGGCAGGAGCGGTTAATAAATGCTGGCATGACTAAACGGTAGCTTAATGAAATTCCTGACCACAAAAGGTAAAATCATTACGGGAGACTCCCCACAAGAGATTCTTGAAAATCTGAAAAACTCATCTCCCTACGACCGGAAGAAAAAGATGGAGAAGTACCTCGAAACTCTTTCCAGCCGGATAAGGCTGTATGACCGGGCCGAAATAAAGGGGTATGGCCATGTAGAGATTCTGATGCAACTTGAGGAGGTAGGTTTTCTTTTAAGACTCGAGTAACGGAGTCTGTCTGCTTTATCTGTTATTTATTCTGTTAAAAGCCTCATCTAATTCTGCCCGGGAAGCCTTGCGAACCATTTCAGAAGTTCCATAGCCGATCTCGAGTTCACCGGCCTGCAGGCGCTGGATCACCGCATCGGCAAAATCATCCAGAGGTGCTCCAAAGGTATGTAGTCCCGGCCCTCCCAGGTCCGTATTAACGGCCGGTGGCGCTATCTCTACTACTTTAATACCGGTTGGCTGTAACTGATGTCGTAAGGAAAGGGTGAAGGAGTGAAGAGCAGCTTTGGTAGCACTGTATATAGGAGCAAAGGCCGCCGGTGCAAAAGCAAGGCCGGAGGTAATGTTAATGATTACCGGATTAGGCTGCTTACGCAGTAGAGGAATAAACAATAAGGACAAATGAATAGGCGCTTCCAGATTGATCGCAATCTCCTGCTGGTGCTTAGCCCACTCTTCCTGCGTATCGGTCAGTTGTGTACGTTTTTGAATACCTGCATTGTTAATGACCACATTCAGTTTGGGGAATGCCTGCGAAACCCAGCTTATAAGACTTATACGTTCAGATTCCTGGGCGACATCGCACACCCGGATGTGTAAACCAGGATGCTTTTGCTGAGCCTCATTGAGTTTATCCTCCCGGCGGCCACATATGATGACCTCACTACCTGCTTTTAATAATCGTTCAGCTAGTGCCAGTCCAATACCCGAAGCCCCTCCTGTAATCAAAATAGTATTTCCTGCCAGATTCATTATGTATAAGGTTTGTTCTAGGGGTAAACCACTAACTTATCCGAAATGATTGGAGCTAGTTTGATTTTCTGCTTCGGGGTCATACAGCAGGGGCAGGTACAATGTACTGGCTATCAGATTGTGCCGGATTACGTTCAATAAATTTGTGTAGGAATCAGAGAAAGGGCTTTTTCTTTTGCCGACCTTTTTGAGATATTTGTCACTGTTCACTTCAATCAATTCATCCACATGGGGCCTTTTTCAGAAAGACAGATAATGCTTGACAACAAGCGGTACGATCTGCACGGATTACAGTTAGCGTACAGAAAAGCGCTGGAAAGTGGTACCTCACAGGAGGATATTGAGCAACTGCACCGTCGGATTATCTCACTTAAAGAGGAGATCAACTCATTGATAGTCGTGATCGACTTTCCCGGTCTGAACCGTACCCATTTCTCTGATAATTGATTAAGTACTCTCAAAGCAAGCCTAGAGCCTGACTACTTTTACTTCCTGGCAATTATATAATCGAAGATTAGTCGGTAGGTGTCGCCTGCCCGCAAAGTCTTTTTACTTCCAGAATGGGAGATCATCCTGAATAACTTTTACCTGTTTGTTAAGGCTTCCACCAGCTTTTCTCCACTTATCATAAAACTGATCACCTTCGGGCTTCTCTAGCGGCACAGTGATGGCTTCCGAGGGAAGTGGTTCAGGAGCTTTTTCAATCAATTCTTTTCGTAAGTAGTATAGGCCTGGGGCCAGGTCTTGGATATGATTACGACCGATATCCCCGTAGCTGAATGCCATGGCTAAGTGCAGGATATTGCCACCTCTGCGGAAGAAGCTACCACCGTAATTAGTAAGTATATCAGGATTAAGAGGCTGACCCGCTTCATGTCCACCTTGTACGGATAAATCGTGGGGGTCAAATTCAATACTATTTATAGCCCCCGGAAAGGTACCGGAATTGACATCGGTAGCCATCAGCTTCCTGTCCAGCGAAACACTTTCCCCTTCACTGCTGTAGATGACATCACAGCCTTCGAATATGGACTTCAGGTTATAGCTCATGTACCAGGCAGACTGCTCTCCCCCGGCATCGGCATAGAAGCCTGCTACTTTGAGCTTGCCGTTGCTGCCGGACTTTACAGCATCCCTGAAGTTGAAGTGAAACTCTCTCAAGCCTTTTGTAATGAACTGGTACCAGGCCCTGCCTTCGCTGGTTTGGGTCCAAAGGTTACGGGTATTCCAGGGAAAATCTGATGTTGCAGGTACCGGGGGGGCAACGTCAACTAGCCCTTTAACTCGTGCAAATTCCTTCCAGGCCGTTCTATTAGCCTCCGAATAGCCGGTTAACTCTGTCCAGCGCCACGGATTGGATTGTGTAATACCGGGTGCGAAATACTCTTCGGTATCACCATAGGCCATGCTGATGTATACCAGGTCATCGGCGTAGGGAGCCAACACCTGACTCATGTGCCTGATGGCCCGCTGTAGCTTTTCGCGACCCGGCTGGGAGTACAGGTCTGGCTGGCAAAGGTTATGTTCGAACGAGAAGGGAGTACCCAGCATACCACGGGTCCATTCAGACTCAGAAAGGAAATTATCATTCTGCAGGCGGAACGGCCAGAAGCAGATAGCAAACTTCATGTTATTAGCCTTGCACCAGTTCAGAGCAGCCAGCAGAGCCTTGTCATTAAATTGCCCTTCTCTGGGTTCATAATCGTACCAGCGTACCAATAGCCTAAGTCCATCCAACGCCTGGAAAGACTGTCCCTGGTGGGTCAGGCTGTTAAACATCTCCGCCCGCTTTCGCCAGGGCTCAGCGATACCCGTTTCGTCCTGACGGTCAAATCCCCAAGCTGTAGTATTCATCAGGATAAGACGGCCGGTATGGTTGTTCAAACCGGTATTCTTCTGCTCAGTAGTTTGACCCGTAATCATTACCCTCTGCTGTACCTGGCAGCCAGGATTATCTCTGGGAGTAATCTGTAGAGTAGCTGGTCCGGCGGTGGCGGGCAGTTTGGGAAGACGGATAGGTTTATTACCCCTGTACCTGACGTTATTCCAGGTCCACTCATTATCTCCCTGTGCCAGTACAATATCGTATCGGGCTTTGGCTGACACTCCTTGTTCTAAATCTATTTCAAGTGTTTGATCAGGTTGCCGATAGCCGCGCAGGTACAGCGTACAGTTGGGAGGAGGAGGTAAGTGTGCGGTCGACTGCAGTACTACCATGGTACTGGCATAGCAGCCAGGTTTTCCTACTGATATGAGCTTCAGGGTAGCTGTACCGGCTGTATTTATATTGGGGATACTGAATCTCCGATGGGATTGGTGGTGCAGGTTTTTCCAGGTCCAGCTAACTTCGCCCTGGCTTAGCTCCACGTCAAAAGGGATGAGTCCTCCTTCGGAGGCATGTATATCCAGTTCAAGATTATGGGCCTTTTGTTCATATGCTTTAATCACCAAGTCACAGTTTGACAAGGTATCAGGTAGAGTACTTACCGTTTGGGCCAGTGTACTGTACCCAAAAAGCAGACTGGTGAGCAAAAGTAGAAGTTTAGTACCCATGCAGATTTTTAGAGTAAAAGCTAACGTCCCTGGTGCATTACTCGTCCGATTTTGGTTCTCATATTATCCTATGCACTTACCATTCATCAAAGCAGACATCCGTCTATAAAAACTTTTATTCCTTTCAACTAGTGGCTGAGTCTATTATATGAACAAAAAGGAGGAAGCTACGGTGGATACTGGTAATGAATACCAATTATAGTGCCCAGGTTGTGATACTCCTATTAATAAGCCATGAAAAATAGTAAAAGAGTAGAACTAGCCGAATTTGCTGATTTGGCTACCGGAATTTCTCGTTTCCGGGAAGCACCCCGTGCCATGCTGCTAAGTAGAGCCCCCACATTAATAAGCATTCATCCGACTATATTTCCGGAATCGCTCAGGCCGGAGTGGGAGCTAATACTTGGTAAGCTTACGCAACAGGAGGCAAGATTTAGTACCTTTGAGGATAGGATGCTTGACAAAATGGTACACTCAATTCTGACTATGTCAGATCTTGAATGCCGTATGATTGTAAAGCAGATCCTTGATGTATACGAGCATTTACAGGAAAGAAAGCTATTACCCGTTATGTTCACCATACGCCGACGGCGTTACTCTTTTATAAAAATGGACTAGGTCCAACAGGTTGGAATAGCATATGAGTAAGACTTTTGCAGAGCGAGTGAAGGAGGTTGCCAATCCGAACGATTTCCTGAATAACAGCCATATACTAGATGAGGTAAGGCCCCTGGACCAGGAAACGGTACTTGAGTGCCTGCAGTCGGGGTTACATTCGATAAAGGCTTCAGTACAGATGGCGCCTCTGTTAGGTGCCATTTTGGAAAGACTTACCAAAGTGGAAGATATTGAATCAGAGGAGAATAGGGAGATCCTATGGAAGCAGTATACCGAACTGATACAGGCGGCCCAGACGAAAAACTAGTTTCAAATAGCAATAGTGGGTGATTTTTAAATGCTGCCTGATGAGCAGGCGGAGAAGAGTTCCTTAATTATCAAAATACAAAAGGACCTGATAGTCTGACCAGATCCTTCTGCAAGTGGAGTATATGTAATGGTGTGGATAGTATGTATAGGTATACGAGAGTTAATTACAAAATAATTATACCTACCTGATAAATGAGAACGCCCTCCTCAATTGTTGAGGAGGGCGTTTTTGTAATCCGTATGAAAACCTATTTCACATTCAATATCCTTTTCTGGCTTTTATTAGCTATAACAGCTTCAACATCAAGGTACATTCAAAAGTCACCCGTACTGATTCCAGTACGGGTGAGATACATTATTTACACCATAATAAACTTTAAATCGAGACAAATGTGCAAAAATTATTGCATATGCACAATACGATTGTAGAAAATGTTCCGCACTGGTGGGAGATATAAGTGGGGAGTACGTTCTACTAGTGGGGGGTATAAACTGTGGATTTTGAAAGCTAGCTTCACCTACTCATGAGTCTTGTATGACATGCACGTCTTTGTGAAGTAATGTGGGTAGACTCCATAATCATTAGTTGTAATCAAATACTACTACCAAACTGCTATGACTGCCTGCCCTGCCTGACTCGCATAGTTTTTTAAACCTAAGGGGGAGTTGTCAACAACATTTTTTTAAAATCCTAACCCTTAGAAACTATGATACTTCGTGAAAAGTGGAAGATTCCTCTTGCACTATTGTTTGTACTGGTTATATATCATTATATTGCTTATTTACTGGTTGGTTTCCTGCAAGCCCCAGCCACCAAAGCTGCAGATGCCAAACCGGTGCAGGACTCTACTCATCCATTTGAAGCTAGGCCTATGCTGATAAAGAAGGAAGGCACTGGTGCTTTTGGAGGAGAATAAAATTGTACTTTCTGAGGAGAAGCAATTACTAAACTGTCCATACCATATACTTTTATTAATCAACAACAGCTATGTCTCAAAACACGGATAATATCAAAGTAGGAGATTTTGTACGGGTAAAAACCGGTGGTCCTACTTTGCGAATTTTAGAAATTTCAGAAGGGCGTGCTACGTGTGAGCCCCTGGCCGTAGATCCGGAAAAAAGAACAGGAAGCTACGAGGGAACCACCACAGAAACCTATGATGTATCGCAGTTAGAAAGAGCAGCCCAGGATAATACAGATGAGGGGATTGTGGATATGACAGGTTTATAAGCCTTTGATATACCATTACCAACTAAAGAGGCTCATCCGATATATCGGACGAGCCCTCTTTGGTTGGTAACCTCTTGATCGGTTATAACTGTCCGCGATACAGAGACGGCCAGTTGCCGTATAGCTGAATCGTAGTTTCTTTACCGTTAGGTAGTCTGATCTGTACCTGGCGGTTATGGTGTGGTTCCTGGAAGCTATCAATGGCGAGTACAGCTATTTTATTCCCCTTTACCACCGATGTTACAAACGGATCTTTTTGCATTGCGGACAGGGCCGCCTGCTCAGGGCGGGGCTGGTGCCACTGCCCATCTAACTTGTAAGGCAGGTCTTGAATAGTACCACCAAGGAGTACATCCTCAACCTGCTTGGCCATCCAATTGCCTAGTACAAAGTACTCCGTCGGATAGTCCCAGTAGCGTGGTGATTCGGGGGTATTAGGCTTTCTTTTAAATGTCTCTACTCCCATACGACCATCTGCCGGATACCACTCCACCATATTACGATCGGGATCAATGGAGTAATTGGTAGTACCCCTTCCATAGGGTTGCATATCGTGCCATAGGTAGTACCCATCATTTGTGATCAGTGAAAACAGAGAGAAGCCAAGTGCCTGACTGGCTGGCATGGTTATGAGCTCCTGAAGTACCAACTCACCGTTGGGATCGCTGGTCTGTACATGCCACGGATTATAGGGATCTTTGTAAAGCGGCATATACCGATTCCAGCCAAACCATACCACCTTATTGTTTTTCTGAAATGAGATCAGCTTATTAATGCGTGAGGTATGAAGCGCTGACAGTACTAAGTAGTTGGTCGGTGTGTTTTTGTCCTCATTGGTATAGAAGAATGCCTTAGGGTATATATCTACATGCGTGATATTCATGTAGTCAGCCAGTGACTCACCGTTGGGGAGCTTATCAAAATTGCTATGATTAGCCGAAGGACTCTTATAGTCTTTAACAAACTCACCTGGTTTGATACCCGTGCTGCTCCAGAAGTTTCGGTTATGGTAGGCTGATCCTCCCCAGTAGTCAAATATATTAATGGAAGGATTCTTCTCCTTGAGCCTTTGGGCAAACCAGATCAGCCGTTGCTTTACCTCTGGTGTATATACCTGATTCCAGAACTCGAAGTCAAAGGCATAAACATTGAGTGGCGTGATACGATCTGCATATTCCTCTACCTGTTGTTTAGTAAGGCTGCCAAACCAGGCCTGGTCCTTGTCATGAAAAAAACTAGGACCTTCGGTCCAGTGTTGTTTTGCGTAGGGGACTGTAGTCTCTTCCCAGCGGGGTAGATGGGTTATACCACGTTTCAGATAATTTTGACTCGGCACATCAGCATTAAGACGGTACTGCATGGCAAACTTCCCGGGTATAGGATCAAACTCCGGAAACTTAGTATCAAACTGCACATTGTACGTACGGGAAGGACTAAACCAGGAAGGAATTTCTACCTTGGTCAAAGCTACCGTCTCGGGAGTAGTAGTTGAGATGGCATTGGGAGCTATCCATACGTTTTGCTGACGGATGCTTCGGAAGCGGAGTTCATTCCACCATTCTGAGTAGGGAGCGTCAATCCAGCAGGTAACTACAGAGTACAGGTAGCCGGGCTTTACTTCGATACCTTTATCAAGATCATTAACTATAATGTTGTCAATCAGGTAGACTCTGGTACGGCCATCGTTATAGTTTGCAAAGTCTCTCAGGTATAGTTTATTCTCCCTAATCTCCGGGCGTACATCCAGCCAGCCATCCTTACTGCCGTGTCGGATCCACCGGGAGGGATTCAGGGCACTCGCAGCTAATTTGGAATCGTAGTTGAATGAAGCGGAAGTTTGACAGCCAGGCTTACCATCGCTCTTAATATTAATGGTTGCCGCTCCGTCCGCCAGATTTACACTGGGTAAGGTCAGCCATACACCCATCCGGTTAGGTAGGGAAGGGAAGCGTAGCGTTTTTCCGCGTTGGGTAATTTCTACGGTAAACGGGGCTAAGCCCGCCTGAGTGGAAAATAGCTCAAACTGCAGCTCGGTACCGATCTGCTTATACCGCCTTACTTCAAGGTCACAAACCGCAGTACTGGTTGTGATGGTACGGGCTACGGGTAGCTCAGGAGGAACATACTGATAGCGACTGGCATCAGAGGGGCCATAGCGATACCACACCCATGATGCACCCATGACGCCAATCGCTACCAATGTAAATATCCAAAGTAGGGTTGGTCTGGACAATCTTAAAATCGACAAAATGTTAGAATCAGTTTATGAGTTCAATTACCACCTGGTAATAGCTCGAAGATAGGGAATCTATCTACTACCACCAACGATAGAACAAACCAACGGAGGCATTCAATGCGGGTATTCCACTCGTGACATAGTCATAAGAAAAGGGAGTTTGACTGTACTTAACCCGCAGATCTACTCCCATGGAGCCATCCCGCTTAAATAAGACCCTGGTACCTGCACCAACTCCGTAGGTAAAGGAAAACTTTTGCTGCTGGTCAGACAGGTTGCCCCAGTACAGGGTATAGTCAACAAAGCTACCACCGGCACTCAACTGAACGTAAGGACGAACCATAGCACCTGGGCCAGAAAAATGGTAGTTGACAAATCCCTGTATCGGGTATTGGGTAAGGGTCCGGGTCTGAACTGCTGATACTTCCTGCTCTCCTAATTGATATAATTGCCGGGGAAGGCGTTGCTGAAAGTAATTCTGACCGACCTCACCACCAACTGAAAATTTATTGCGAAGTATCCATTCTACCGAAAGGGAGTAGTTCTGCACGGAAGCTTTATCTATATATTCATCGGCAAATGCTCCTATAGGTATAGCCGCACCAACCCGGGCCGTAGCCAGATAGTGGGTATACCGTTCGTAAGGAGACGGCAGATCGTACAAATTTGAACCTTGCTGGGCTAATACTTGTGCAGAGGTGACCAGGACCAGCGCTACTATTGACATATATCTTCTCATTTCAATATTCTGTTTTATGATAATTATTTACTGATACCTAAGTAATCCGACTGACTGAACACCGAGTCAATGACGCTGCTGACCCCTTGGGTGTCGAACAGCCCGGAGCCACGTATTTCAGCATTCCATACAACATTAAGTTTCTGATTGGCACGGTCGGGATTCTTGAAGTCTATCATTTCAAGGTACCAGTAGTTTTCGTTGACCTGATAGTACGAGTAGTAGCTTGGATAACCGTACCCATAGCCACCATACCCTCCACCGTAGAATCCACCCCAGTAGTTACCCAGATAGGGTGATACCGGCTGTGACACTACATTCAGGTAGCTGTTGCGGATTTGAGCCACATTGATACCCAGGTCAGGATTCTCTTTGGGATTGACATACTTGTAACCAAGCTGCTGCATATTTGCAATTACCCGGTTGAGTACCTGGATATCTACGTCAGACAGGGAGGTACCTGAGCCGCGGTTTCCGAGTACTATCACAGAGTCAACAATACTGAATGTCTTGTATTGGTCGAAATTGACAGTCTTATTACGATTTGTTATAAATACCTGCGAATCTTCAACAGATAGATCACTAAGGGGGTCCTTGGTACAGGCCATCAGGGAAGCACCCAGAAGTATAGCTAGTAAGGTTGTTTTAATGGTCATGACTATAAATGTTAATATTGTTTATATAATTACTAACGAACATCAGACGTAAATCATTTTACGGGTCATTCCGCCGTCTACCACGAAGTTCTGACCTGTAACGAAGTTGTTACGGTCATCCAACAGGAATATGATCATGTTAGCGATATCCTCCGGGCGACCAACACGTCCGGCCGGATGCTGATTATGATCCTCATCGGTCAGGCGTACCTGCTTGGCTTCGGAGCTCTTACGAATAGAGGATACTTCGATCCAGCCGGGACTAATAGCATTGACCCTCACCTCAGGCCCCAAACTAACTGCCAGTGCATGGGTCAGCGAAGAGATACCACCCTTGGTAGCCGAATAGGCTTCAGTATCCGCCTCGGACATAAAGGCTCGGGTTGAACTCATATTAATAATACTACCCGAGTGGCGCTGCAGGTAAGGTGACGCGTATTTAGAGCAAAGAAAGGTACCCGTCAGGTTAGTATCTATAACTGCCTTCCATTCGCTCAACTTCAACTTTTGGATAGGTTTGTTAGCCGAGATGGCTGCGTTATTGATCAGGTGACTGGGACTGCCTACCTCTGAGACTGTTTTGGCTATCCAGGCTTTTACATCTTTTTCGCTGGCTATGTTACCGTGGTAGAGGTGAATGCCATCCGGAAGAATACTTTTTCGCCATTCCTCAATGGCTTCCAGATCATACTCCAGAACAGAAACCCGGTACCCTTCGTGATGGAGACGCTCAGTGACCACGCGGCCTATACCCTGGGCCCCTCCGGTAATAAGTACTACCGGACTGTTCTCTTTGTCTTTTAACATTGGTTAAGTTTATCAGTTTTTGAAAAGTAGTGTGTATACATGACCTTTCGTACAGCAAAAAGGTTGTGCCAAGTCCTTAATTTACCCTCATTTCAATGCTTAAAGTAGCTTTTTGCCCTATTTACAGTCATTCCTTACCCGAAGGGCACCGCTTTCCCATGATAAAGTACGAGCTGATTCATGAGCAGCTTATTTACGAAGGAACCTGTACTCCTGATAACTTTTTTTGCCCCGGCGAACTGGATGAAAAGTGGATTACTGATATTCATGACCTAGCCTACTGGGAAGATCTTAAACACCTGCGGCTGGATCCTAAGATGGTTCGCCGTATTGGTTTTCCCCTGTCAGAACAGCTGGTAAGGCGTGAAATAATCATAGCGCAGGGGACGGTAGACTGCTGTAGGTATGCCTCTCAGTACGGAGTCGCTATGAATGTAGCCGGAGGTACCCACCATGCCTTTGCCAATAAGGGAGAGGGATTCTGTTTATTAAATGATGTGGCCATAGCGTCCAACTACTTGTTGAAACAGGGGCTGGCCCGACGAATTCTTATTATAGATCTGGATGTACACCAGGGCAACGGTACGGCGGCCATTTTCCGGCATGAGCCAAGGGTATTTACGTTTTCCATGCACGGGAAAGATAACTACCCGCTCCATAAAGAAGAATCGGACCTGGACATATCTCTACCTACCGGTATCGGCGATGAGGAGTACCTGTCCATTTTGAAACAGACTTTACCAGGGCTTATTGAACAGCACCAACCAGACTATGCCTTTTATATTTCCGGGGTAGATATCCTGGCTACGGATAAGCTGGGGCATCTCAAAGTCTCAGTGGATGGGTGCCGGCAGCGTGACGAGTTTGTTTTTAGTACTTGTAGAAAGTATAGTATTCCCGTTGTAGTATCCATGGGGGGAGGGTATTCTCCCCGTGTTTCCCATATTGTTGAAGGCCACTGTAATACCTTCCGGGCTGCCCAAAAAATGTATTTTTAATGCTCTGATGCTTGTATTTTAAGAATTTTGCTTAAATTTTGCATGGATAACCCCTCTATACATGCAACTTTCACTGGTCGATCATTTGCCAGAATTTGACAAAAGAGTATTTCTGGATGTATTTGCCAAAATGTACCTTGATCCACGCACCCATCGTCCCGTTTTAAAAACCATTGAGGGACAGCGCGTGCCGTGCGAACTGAAAGTAAGGTGTGATCGTAAAGCTATAACCTGTTTTCCCGAAGGTACCATCTATAAGCTTGATGCCCGATTAGTACATCACAAAGGACGCAAACCCTATTTTACAGCTATTCGTAATAAAAGTATCCAGCGAGCCCTCGAATTTTTTGAACATAATCTGCAGCTCCAGAAAGGGGGAGGAGTACCCCGAAAAAAGATAAAGCCCAAAGCTATTTTTGTTCCTCATTGACTATGCGATCTTCTTATTGGGTTTTCCTTCTGGTATTGCTAAACCCCTATTTTGTGAAAGCCTTTGCTCAGACACCAGTTGCTAGTAAGAACATGCAGGTATATTCGATACGTCTCGAGCCCGGTGATGACCTGAAAAAATCGCTGGACGCTTTCATCACTGCCAATCATATCGAAGCAGGCTTTATCATGACGGGTGTAGGTAGTCTTACCCATGTACACTTGCGCATGGCTAACCAGGAGCAGGGGGAGCGCTATACGGGACACTTCGAGATTGTTTCACTGGTAGGTACTTTGGCTGTGCATGGCTCACACCTTCATGCTTCTGTTTCGGACTCAACCGGGCGTACCATCGGCGGGCATCTGCTGGAGGGGAATCTTATTTATACTACGGCAGAGCTGGTACTAGGAGTGCTGCCGGATGTGAAGTACCTGCGTGAGCCCTGTCCCAAGAGTGGGTACAATGAATTGAAAGTTTACAAAAAAGAAGAGTGACCCATCCAGGTCACTCTTCTTTTTTGACCGAATATGTTTTTTATCAGGCTTCAACTGTATCCAGTACCGGAGCTTTGGATTTCAGCCACTCAAAGCCACCTACCATAAGAGTTGTAAAGAAAAGATCACCCATCACTGTATTAAGAAACAGGTTGCCAAAAAGATCCTGCTGATAAAACTGCAGACCTGCCACATAGCAGGCTATCAGTCCCATAGCATCTTTAGGGTAGAGGCTGCCGGGATGCATCCAAACGGCAAAGTTTGTGATCAGGAAGAAAAGTACGGACGAAAGGGTAGAGGCTGCCAGAATTCTACCGACTGTTATTTTGCGAAGCATCAACATACCTAAGCCTACGATAAGGATAAATGCTCCGTATACTGCCCACATCGAGCTATGGAAGCCCAGTATGAAGTCGCTTAATAGCATAGCCAGGAGAGGTACTACGAAAGCCCATGCTTTGCGGGTAAAGTAAGCGCCTCCAAACAAAGCCATTGCTCCAATAGGAGTAAAGTTAAATGGGTGGGGTAGTAGTCGGCTAAGTGCAGCAGCCAGTACAATGACCGCCAGTGTTACAAAACGTATATTTGTTAACTTCATGATCAGTTATATCTATTTAGTGGTGTAAATATACGATACAGCGGGCAAGGCTGCAAAACCACCGGCCTAACCTGCACAAAAACTACATAAAAAATCCTCAATAAACTTCGCTTGCAGCGTCTCGTATACTCCCGTTTTGAAAAACTTTGTAACAGGTTGGTGTGATAAGGGGTTCATACTAAAATCATGAAATAAGTGTCCTGTCTTTGAATGGAATAAGGAGAAGGTAGGTGTATATACTTTTATTAAGTGTACGCTATACGTATATTTGACAAATTTATTACCGAGTGACTTTTACAGCTATGGATACAAAAGAAGAAATTCTACGCATTATAGATCTGCTGAATGATACCTACGAAAGCGAGCAGGCCTGGCACGGCCCGTCGGTTGTGGAGGTACTACGAGGAGTATCGCCCCGGATGGCGGAGGCAAAACTAACCCACAATACCCATTCGATCGCCGAGATCGTTTTTCATATGACGACCTGGCGAATCTTTGTGGTGCGTAAGCTGCAGGGGGATGCGGCCTTTGATATCAAAACCAAAGAAAAGAACTGGAAGACGTTTCCGATCGTGGATGAGATCGAGTGGGAAACCCTTCAGATGGAACTAAGCCTTTCGCAGGAAGAATTAGTCAGTGAAATTGAGAAAAAGCAGAATGATTCGTTTCTGGAAGACATTGTTCCCGGCCGTGATTATACCTACTATACTATGATTCATGGCCTTATCCAGCACGACCTCTATCATGCGGGTCAGATATCGTTGCTTAAGAAGGCGCTTACCCTAAGTGTACCCGCCGATGATGACTTTGGTAATTTTAGCGGAGATAGTAATTTTGATGATGATTTTGACGTTTTTTAATCAAAATTTAACTACATGTTGTATTATTGTAAATAAATTTTTTTCAACTTTGTATTCAAGATAAGTGCAGCCGTCCTAGGCTGTTCTTTTAATGGTGTGGATATATGTCGGAAAGCCACTCGAAGTATCGGGTGGCTTTTTTGTATACTATACAATCAGCTAAAGTATAACCACTTACTGCTATTTGCAGTGGTTGAGCGTATAGTCAAATGTACCTGTGTACCTTCCGAGTACCTGGTACTGCTGCATTGCAGATCACTATACCTGTACATCCGGGTACCCTTATCTAAACTTTGGCCGATACCTTTCCTGTAAGCACTTATGAGAGTACTTGTAATTGAAGATGAGCCTAAGCTGGCCAGTTTTATTCAGAGAGGTCTGGAAGAGCAAACCTGGGAGGTAGAGATAGCTTATGATGGGCGAATGGGAAAGTCACTGGCTTCATCCCACACCTACGATGTGATCGTAATGGATGTGAACCTGCCCATTATCAATGGATTTGATCTGGCCGTGCAACTCCGTCAGAGCGGTATCGCTACCCCCATTCTGATGCTTACGGCTCTGGGGACGGTTGAGGATAAGCTACAGGGTTTTGACTCCGGAGCAGATGATTACCTGGTAAAGCCATTTGAATTCAGAGAATTTATAGCCCGCATAAAAGTACTTTCTAAGCGTTCGGCAGGACCAGACGGACAGTCACACATCTTGAAAATAGCTGATCTGGAGCTTAATCTGGACGAACGAATAGCCCGACGTGGCGGCAGACAAATAGACCTCACCGCTAAGGAGTTTGCCTTGCTTGAGTATCTGATGCGAAACCGGAACAGGGTAGTATCACGCGTAGATATAGCCGAAAAAGTGTGGGATATCCATTTTGATACGGGTACCAATGTCATTGATGTCTACATCAATTTTCTCCGCAAAAAAGTTGATAAAGATTTTCCTACCAAGCTCATTCATACCGTCGTAGGTATGGGGTATATTTTCAAGGCAGAATGAATATCAAGGCTCGTCTGACTCTACTGTTTACCCTGCTGGTAGCCTCGATCATGATCATTACCCGTATCGGTATTTATATCCAGTATGATCAGTACCGTGAAGAGCAGTTCTACTCCTATCTCAAAGACCGGGCGACTACCATTGTCCAGTTGATTGAAGGCATCGAAGGTATTTCAGATTCAGATATTAAACGTATCGAAGAAAAGGTCAGTACGGTGTTGATGGGCGAGGAGATCACCGTATATGATAGCAATGATTCGGTAATTTATGATAGCGGTAAAGTACCTTTTCCGGTAACAGAGCAAGTACTTGCCCAAGTTCGTGGAGGGAGCGAGATCCATCTTCGGGAAGATAGTAAGGAGGTAGTTATGATCCGGCATATTCACGAACCAGGTCAGAAGCCCTGGGTGGTAGTCGCGTATGCCAGTGATATCATTGGGCTCAATAAGCTCAACCGACTGAGGGATATCCTGGCGTATGGCTGGCTGATCAGCCTGGTGGTAGTAGGAGGAGCGGGCTGGCTATTTGCGAAGGATGCGCTTAAACCTGTTTCTGAAATTATAAAGCAGGTGAATAATATTTCGGCGGGAAACCTGTACGACAGGCTGCGGGTAGGACGCGAAAAAGATGAACTCAATCAATTGGCCGCGACATTTAATCTCATGCTCAATCGCATTGAGCTGGCCTTCACTTCTCAAAAAAGCTTTGTCTCTCACGCTTCCCATGAACTCCGTACTCCTTTGTCCGTAATTATGGGTGAAGTGGAGGTGACCCTGATGAAGAAGCGTACGGGAGAGGCGTACGAAGAGACCCTTAAACGAGTACTTGAGGAGGTCAGGAATCTGAATAGCGTAGTGAATGGGCTATTAGAGATGGCGCGTACTGAGTCAAACGTTTCGACTTCGTTCCGAAAAATCCGGGTGGATGAGGTGCTGTGGCAGGCTCAGACGCAGGTAATGCAGAAGAATGCAGAATACAAGGTAGAGATTCAGTATGATGAAATACCGGAGAACGAAGAAGATCTGCAGCTTGAAGGCGACGAAACCCTGTTACGTACGGCCTTTACCAATCTGATGGAGAATGCCTGTAAGTATTCCGAAAACAGAAAAGTAGAGGTACTGCTGGAAGTAAAGGAGAAGACTATACGGGTACATTTTAAGGACCAGGGGGTAGGGATCAGTGAAGAGCATCTGCCCCAGCTCTTCGACACATTTTATCGGGTTTCTTCTGTCCAAAATACCCATGGCTTCGGGATAGGACTGGCCTTGGTCAAACGCATTGTGGATATGCACCAGGGGCAGATCCACGTTAATTCAAGCCTCGGAGTAGGTAGTACTTTCATCGTTTCCCTCCCCCAATTTTAATCAGATTTTAATGTGAGCTTAATGTGAGCTTAACTATACAGGAGGTAATTTGTAGTATCAAGTTGATCACTTGATAGTTGTCTACATGATGTATCGGATAGTGAAGCGACTTGAAAGGCGTGAAGTACTTCAGGATCAGAAGTAGTTTGATGTACCCTGGTCTAAGAGTAATTATATAGATAATACTCTCCAAATAGGCACGGCATACTAGCCGTAATGGCTTGATTCCTGGTAAATGAGGATTAGCAGCGCGTTTGGAAGTGATTGGTAGCGTTTTCCATCGGGTAAATAAGATTTAGTTGAGTTGTGTTAATAATTAGAAAGCGCTCCCTTGGTTGAGGGAGCGCTTTTTTAGTTTTTAACAATCTCATCATTAACTACCCCTGTTACACGAAAACCAGGTAGTGATTCCGGATATTCAGTACGAATGTATTCGATCAGTTTCTCCCGGACCTGGCAGCGGAGGTTAAATGTATCTCCGGCATTGCGTGCAGACATGATACACCGCACAACTATAAACTGGGCCTGGGTATCTATGACCTGCAGGTTGCAGACTTCACCATCCCACAGCGTATTACTGTTTACTAATTCAAATAACTTACCTCTGAGCTTATCAACCGGCGTGTGGTAGTCCAGGTACAGGAGCACATTACCGATGATGCTGGCCTGGTTGCGGGTCCAGTTCTGAAAGGGTGTTTCGATGAAGTAGGTAATAGGCAATACCAGTCTTCGCAGGTCCCACAGCTTCACTACGACATACGTCAGATTGATCTCTTCAATATGCCCCCATTCATTTTCGACAAGTACAGCATCGTCGATCTTGATGGGCTGAGTAAAGGCAATCTGGATACCAGCCAGGAGGTTGGCCAGGGTCTTCTGCGCCGCAAAGCCCAGAATAACACTGGCAATACCGGCCGAAGTAAGTATACCCACACCATACTGCCGAACCCGATCAAAACTTAGCAGTAGTATGGATACACCAATAACAACAACGAAAATATTGACTAACCGCCTTATAAACTGAACCTTGGTGTAGAGCCGTCGGGCGTTGTAGTTGTTTGGTTGATTTAGATCCAGGTTGAGTAGTAGTACCTTTTCAAATATACCTACTATCCGCACTATAAGCCAGGTACTTACTGCTATTAGCAGGATTTTGAATATTGGAAAAAACCAGAAGTCCTTTGGAAAATAAAACCGATAGTAGTACGATACCAACGTCAGAAATAGTACCGGGAAAAAGAAGTAGAGTACAAGGGTTGTATTGGACGACACTATACCCAGAACACTTCCACCTTTTCGGTTTCTACGTCTGTGGGCAAGATACTTTATTAGCGTTAGCACAACCCATGCTACAACCAGTCCTGCCGCGGCTGTACTCAAATAAATGAGCCAGGGAGGCCGGTTAAAAATATATTCTTTGATAATAGCTAAACTCATACAATAGAAAAGCAGAAGAATTATTCGGCCATGCGGGCTACGATAATACCCGTATGCTTCTTGATGGAAGCTACGTACTCAGCCAGGGGCTGAGTGCTCAATACTACTTTCTGAGCCGTGGTGGAAGCATGTAAGAGATAAGCTCTGGTTCCGATCTTGGTAACAATACCCTGGTGGTTACAGTCCAGACCATCAATGGATGACGTAATGCCTACAATGTCGCCATCGCGCAGAAGCGGTTCAACTTTACGGATAGAATACTGGGGGATGTAGTGGTACTTCCGGGAGTTGACTTCCTTTTCTATCTCCTTTACTTTTTCCCACTGATCTTCGGATTCCAGAGTAGGATACAGGTTCGGATGGTTAGACATAAAGTGAATATCCTTGGAATAAGGAACTCCCCCCAGCTGTGCTGTAACATCCGTCAACAGGCCCCGCTCCTGATTTTCGTGAAGCCAGTCCACAAAGTAATGCAGCCGTGAGGTATAGCCATTGATCACACCATCACGATACCGGAGTTGGGTCAACTCCTGCTGAAAGCCGGGGTAATCCAGCCCTTTTTGTCTGGCAACGGCCAGTGCTATGGCATTCTCGACCAGGGTGGTGCAATCAAGCCCGTCAAAGCGGCATACCAGTACTTCCTTAGGATTACCCTCCAGTGTGTAGGCTACATAAGGAGTACCCAGGAAGGACCGGGCCATTCTTTGTACCAGACTGGCCATAGTCCCCCCTGCGGGCTGTTCCATGCGTTTTCGGAATACCTTCTGTATATCTTCCTGGGCGGAGGCATAGCCTATACCTATCAGGATCACTATGAACATACTAATTGGGCGAACCATAGTGATTATGTGATTTGCGAATGAAGATCAAATAAAATCATAACGTACCAAAAACGCTGGTCTACCTGGCTATAGTCTGACCATCCCGGATGGATTTTAGCAAATCTATAACCTCCATCTGGTTCCGTATATGTTTACGGGCTACCGATAGGGCATCACCTACTTTTATAGTATAGGCTGTTTCGGGCAAAGCTTCAAACATATCCTCGTCCGTCGTATCATCTCCCATAGCCATAATAAAGTCATAGTCCCCTTTATCCAGGAACATGCGGGCTGCCGTTCCTTTATTGAAGGCCGTCTTTTTTACTTCAATAACCATATTACCCTCGATGATCTGCAGGTGCATTTCTGGTTGAATAAAGCTCTTCAGCTGCCAGGTTAGCTCTTGCGCCCTTCTTTGTGCATAGAGTTGATCATCAGCCGTCCGAAAATGCCAGGCCAGTGATGTCTCCTTTTCTTCAACAAAGGCACCGGGGCAACGCTGTACGTATAGATCCAGGATGGAACGGATATTTTCCTTCCAGCCATCTTCGTAGCTTTCGTTGAGGTGCCACTGTCCGCTTTCGCGGGTCTTGACCAGGGCACCGTGTTCTGCAACCACGTGTACGGGTAGATTACCCAGGACATTTTCGAGGAATGCCTTATCCCGGCCACTAATGACAACTACGGTATTAGACTTAGCCAATTCATTCACCAGCTCCTTCATTTCATCACTGATAACAGCATCGGAGGGCTCCCGCATGATTGAAACCAGCGTGCCGTCGTAATCAAAGAAGAATATCCGGTTAGAAGCTCCATTAAAGCTGTTACTAATCTCTTTCATATCCTGCTGCGTGATGAAGTTCTGACGCAGTTTGTTTTGTTCTTGTTCCATCATAGTCATTTGGGTGAAAAAATCATTGGTCCATGTAAATACATCATACGCACTTAGCCGGTTTTGCATAGCTTTGATGCGCTTTGCCTGTTCTTCAACCGGCATTTCCAGCGCATTTCGGATGGCGGTGGCAATCTCCAGATTATCCGTTGGATTGATGATACAGGCTTCTCCCAGTTCGGCGGCTGCACCTGCCATTTCGCTCAGGATAAGTACTCCGCGTAGGTCCTTTCGGCTGGCGACGTACTCCTTACACACCAGGTTCATCCCGTCCCTTACGGGAGTAATGAGTGCCACATCGCTGACGGTGTACATACCCACTAATTCTTCAAAGGGCATGGATCGGTACTGATATATGATCGGCTGCCAGTCAATACGACCATACATGGCATTGATGCGACCAACCGTCTGATCTATTTCGGATTTCATTTGCTGGTACTGCTCTATGGTATCCCGGGAGGGTACCACTACCATCACAAAAGATACCTTGGCGTGCCAGTCAGGACATGTTTCCAGGAAGCGCTCGTACCCATGTAGCCGGTGCAGCAGCCCCTTGGAGTAGTCGAGCCGGTCTACCGAAAATATAATCTTTTCCTTTAAGGAATTCCGTGCATCAGCCCGTATTTGGGTAACTTCCGGATCATCAAAGGCTTCGTGAAACTTAGCATAGTCGATACTGATGGGGAAGGAGTCAATCTTTACGATCCGGTTGTTTAGGTGCACGTAATGCATCTTGTTGCCATAGCCCAGTATCATCCGTACGGCCTTCAGGAAGCTCTCAACGTAATCGTTGGTATGGAATCCGACCACATCCGCCCCCAGCAGTCCGTCTACCAGTGCCTCACGCCACCGACGTGGAAGTAGTCTGAATATCTCAAAGGACGGAAAAGGGATGTGGAAGAAGTAGCCGATCTTATTGTTAGGAAACCGCTGACGAATCAGGTCAGGGAGTAGCATGAGCTGATAATCATGGATCCAGATAGTATCGTCGGGTTGGATGGTATCACACAGCTTCTCGAAAAAGAGCATGTTGGCTTCCTTGTAAGCCTCCCAGTATCGGTCTTCGAATTTGGCAAGTGACGGGAAATAGTGGCACAGTGGCCATAGCAGGTCGTTACAGAATCCTTCGTAGTAATCGTTGTTGAGGTCATCGGGAATGAACACCGGATGCGCCTTGAAGTTTTCGTTTTCCAGTTCCTGGCCTTCCAGTTCTTCACGGGTATTGTCTGTATAACCCACCCACTGTATTTTACTATGAAACTGAATATTGGTACTTTCTCTTCCCTGAGCCAAGGACAGTACTGCCGAAACCAGACCACCTGAGTTCTGGAATAGATTGATCGTGTCGCCTTCCTTTTTAATCTTAAATGGTAATCGATAGGCGACTAAAATTAGCCTCCCTTTTGGGGTCGTTGTAGACTTTTCCATAAGTAAGATGCGTCCCGTAATAGTAATCTGAAATTTATACAATTAAGATTCCAGATTGTTTTAGCGAAGTGGAGAAGGGGACGTGAAGCAGAATAATGTTTGGTTAATGATGCCCTAATATAGGAAAGCAGGACCTTAAAACCTAAGACAATGCCAAATCGGCATTATAAAATTGGTATATAACTCAGTCTTTATAGGCTTATTCTCAGCTGAATACTCTGCTCCAGGTACTTATACATCAGAAAGAGCAAAATGTTACTCCAACAACACGAGAGACGATTCTTATAGGTAATTAATTAGCAAAGAAAACTCGCCTGTCAGGTAATTTAATAAGTTCTGTTACTGGTGGGCAATTGATTCTACGAACTGAGGTTTGCACGGAAGGGACACATCCCGGCCCCCAAAACAAAAGAGCTGGTAGTCTCCTGCACGGAAACTACCAGCTCAAAATATAGTACTTCAGAAGTATTGACCCCGCTACCTGATGAGCTTCTAATCGCGATCGTTCACACGCAGGCTAAGCAACCCAGCCAGTATCATAGATACACCTCCCAGCACAAGCGCATAAATGGGCTCTCCTCCGAATAGTACTTTGACCAGAAAACCCAGTAGTGCTGCCGCTACAATTTGAGGTATTACGATGAAAAAGTTAAATACACCCATATAGTAGCCCATTTTACTGGCAGGTAGTGAACCGGCCAGCATAGCATAAGGTACCGAGAGAATGGAGGCCCAGGCTATACCAATGCCTACCATCGAAACCATCAGGTAGGTAGGATCCGATAGGAAATAAATCGAAAGCAAGCTTGCCCCACCGGCTACCAGACAAACCAGGTGCGCGACGCGACGGCTTGTCTGTCGGGCCAGGACCGGTATACCAAAGGCCACCAGAGCGGCAACTCCGTTGTATATTCCCATACAAAGACCTACCCAATCTGCCCCGTCGTTATAGAGTTTGGAGGTGGTGTCGGTGGTACCGTATACCCAGCTTGTTACGGCCGGTGTCATATATATCCACATGGCAAATAAGGCAAACCACGAGAAGAACTGCACAACTGCCAGCTGCTTCATAGTCGTAGGCATATTCTCAAAGTCATTCATAATGGTTACGAAGCCATTTTCGTAGCGGCTGATCTTCTGCAGGTAGCCCGAGGCGATAAAAAGCAATCCAACGATAGCGGTACCTAATGAAAACACGTACAGCTCCTTGTTGAGATTCTGCGTAGATAGCCATACCGTCAGCGCCAGTCCTATTAGGGTAATGATGCTCCCTTTCCGGATTTGCTTCTTACCCGTAGCCGTATAATGAGCCGCAGAGATGGCAGGTGAAGTACCTGCATGAGCCTCCTCCGCATTTTCCTCGAAACTGTTCAGTTCTTCGGGAGGATACTCTTTTGACTTTACAACCGTCCAAAGCACTGCCGCCAGGAACACCGCACCTCCCAGGTAGAATGACCACTTTACGGAGTTAGGAATAACTCCCTCACCGGCTTGGTTAGGTACATCAAACCAGTTGGTCATGATGTAGGGCAGGGAGGAAGCTACGATCGCTCCGGTACCGATAAAGAAGCTCTGCATGGCAAAGCCAGTGGTACGTTGTTCGGAGGGGAGATTGTCTCCTACAAATGCCCGAAAAGGTTCCATCGTAATATTGATGGAGGCATCCATGATCCAGAGCATACCCGCGGCAAACCAGAGGGTAGGTGAGTTGGGCATGACAAACAAGGCCAGTGATGCCAATACAGCTCCGGCCAGGAAGTAGGGGCGACGACGACCCAGGCGGGTCCAGGTGCGGTCGCTGAAGTACCCGACGATGGGCTGGATGATCAGGCCCGTGAGTGGAGCGGCTACCCAAAGAATGGGTATATCATCCACATTAGCTCCCAGAGTTTCAAAAATCCGGCTGACGTTGGCATTTTGTAACGCAAAGCCAAACTGGATTCCCAGGAAGCCAAAGCTCATGTTCCAGATGTCAAGGAAGCCGAGTCGGGGCTTCTGCCGGTGTGACACCTGGGGGGAAGATGCTGAAACTGCCATATATAGAGTGGATTATTTTTTAGAAATCTCAAATATGCGGACTGACATGGGAGGCAGGCTTACAGGTACTCCCTCAGAGCCCATAGCACTACCTGTTACAACCTTTACATTATCGTTGGCCGGGAATACCTGCCTGAGCTGATACGAAGCAGCCAGGTCCAGCCCCAGCGAATCTTTGACTACCCCTTCCGGAATATGTACCGAAGTATTTATTATCCGGCTTTTGTCAAAGTTATACACACACAATAGCTTCTGCTCGTCTGTATAGCGCAGGTAGCTGTACACACGCGTCTTGTCGTAGTCCGAGCTTTGTCCATCTACATTGGCATATTGAAGGTCAAAGAAGTTGCCCCGGTAGATGGCTTCATTATTAAGTACGAAGTGGTTGAGGCGCTGGTAGAAGTCTCTCAACTCTTTCTGCTGAGGAGAAAGCTTACCCCCGTCAAATTTGCCTCCATTGACCCACTGCTGAAACTCCGGTACACCCCAGTAGTCAAAAATGGTAGTGCGACCGTCTTCTCCCTGAAACCCTTCCGCCTGTGTAGGATTCACACCTACCTCCTGACCAAAGTAGATCATCAGGGGACCCGTATGCAGGGTAGCGCTCAGAGTCATGGCCGGAATAGCTGCAAGCGGGTCACCGGCAAAGTACTTGGAAGCAATCCGCTGCTCGTCGTGGTTTTCCAGGAAGCGGAGCATGTGCTGGGCTATATCACCCGATTCTTTCTGCCATACCCGTGTGATGTCTTCTACGGTACCTTTGCCTTCCATGAGCCGGCGTACAGCATCATACAGGCCTACCTTGTCGTACAGATACGTAAACTGCCCGTTGCGGATGTAGTTGTGGTACTCAGCCGGGTTATATATTTCAGCGATAAAGATAATCTTCGGGTTTACCTTTTTGATCTCGGGGATCACCCACGCCCAGAACTCCACCGGTACCATTTCGGCCATGTCGCAGCGGAAGCCATCTACGCCCTTACGGGTCCAGAAGGTGAGTATATCGCGCATCTTCAGCCAGGTCGAGGGTATTGGGTCAAAGTGCTTGCTCCGGCCATTCAGGTAGTCGACGCCGTAGTTGAGCTTGATGGTTTCGAACCAGTCGTTGATCGTAGGCTGGGCCTGGAACACGTCATTACCCGTAGCCTTGGCGGGGCTTTCCTGGTAGGGAGCCGAAAACTCGACAGGGGCCTTTACCCCCTCAGGTACCCGGAAGTCCTGACCTGATATGTAGTAGAAGTTGTTAGTAGGAGCAAACGGTACGGTAGTATTATCCTCTTCTCCGAAATCCTTCACCCCGGCGGGCTTGGCATCCGAGTGGTACTGCCGGGCTACATGGTTGGGAACGAAGTCAATAAGTACCTTCAGGCCATTGGAGTGGGTGCGCTCGACCAGGGCTTCAAATTCCTTCATCCGCTCCTTCACATTCACTGCCAGGTCCGGATTAACATCGTAATAATCTTTAACGGCGTAAGGTGATCCGGCTATCCCTTTGACTATCAGAGGATGGTCTTGCTGGATGCCATAATCTGTATAATCTGTCATGGTGGCGTGCTCGATAACGCCGGTGTACCAAACGTGGGTGACTCCGAAGGTTTTAAGCTCATTTAACACAGCATTGGTTATATCATTGAACTTCCCTACGCCGTTTTCATCGCGGGTTCCATTGAATTTGTTCGTGGTGTTCAGGTTGCCAAACAGGCGGGTAAAGATCTGGTAGATTACTAATTTGTCGTGATCCTGTACTTGTGTAGCCATAAGTTGGTTAGACTGGTTATCATTACTGGTACTACAGGCTCCGAGCAGGAGCCATGGTGAGAAAAGCACCAATATCGACAGCTTTTTTAACATTTTAGAAATAGGTTAAGAAATCAAATGTAAACAGGATTAATTTGCGATAAAATAGACTATATGCTTTATTTTGATACTCAATTTAGCTATCACTTAACAATATGAAAATGACCTCACGGGTGTTGTTCAGGAATATTCTCTCCCTTTTATTACTTTTTGTACTACTAAACTGTTCAGTCTCTGCCCAGAACCTGCAGGTACGGCGTGTCGAACCTACCAACTGGTGGGTGGGAATGAAGGAGCCGAGGCTCCAGTTGCTGCTGTACGGAAAAGATCTGGCAGGTAGTACTATTGAAGTAAATTATCCGGGAGTACGGCTGGAAAAAGTCGATACTGTCGAAAATCCCAACTACCTGTTTGTTGATCTGACGGTAGGTCCCGATGCCCGCCCCGGTACCTTTAGTCTGGTACTGACTAAGAATGTACAGGTCCGAAAAGGTCGTCGTACCAGCACACAAAAGACCAGTACCGCTGTCCCCTATGAGCTAAGGGCTCGTACCAGCGACCTGAAAGCGCAGGGGGTAGATCAGTCGGATTTTATTTACCTGGTCCTGCCGGATCGGTTTTCTAATGGCGATCCTTCTAATGACCGCTTCGCGGACATGGCCGATACCAAAGCCGACCGGAGCAACCCATTCCTGCGCCACGGAGGGGATCTTCAGGGGATCATCAACCACATGGATTACTTTAAGGAAATGGGTGTAACTGCCTTATGGTTAAACCCTATCATCGAAAATGATCAGCCTCTGACTGACGAAGGCGGAGCCATGCGGAGCGCCTATCACGGCTACGGATTTACGGATCACTACCAGGTGGATAAGCGCCTGGGCGGGAACGCAGCCTACAAAAAACTGGTGGAAGTAGCCCACGCCAACGGGATCAAGGTAGTGCAGGATGCCGTCTACAACCACGTAGGTGTCAACCACTGGTTCATTAAAGATCTGCCCATGAAGGACTGGCTGCACCAGTGGCCTGCCTACACCAACACCTCCTACAAGGATCAGCCGCTGGTAGACCCCTATGCTTCGGACATAGACCGTAAGGTAACCGCCGAGGGCTGGTTTGTCCCTTTCCTGCCCGATCTCAATCAGTCTAACCCTTATGTAGGTAACTACCTGCTCCAGCACGCCATTTGGACGGTCGAGAACTTTGGCATTGATGCCTGGCGAATTGATACCTACATGTACAATGACCTTGAGTTCATGAACCGCTGCAACACGGCCCTACTGGAAGAGTATCCCCGGTTGCACATATTCGGAGAAAACTGGGTGAACAGCGTACTGAATCAGGCCTACTTCCAGCGCAACAACCTGCAGCTCTCTTTCAAGAGCAATCTGCCCGGCTCGGTTGACTTCCAGCTCCAGTTCGCCATGATGGACGCGCTGAACCAGAAGCCCGGCTGGAACGAAGGCGTACAGCGCCTGTACCAGACGCTCGGTCAGGACTATGTGTACGAAGATCCGACCAAACTGGTCACCTTCCTGGACAACCACGATATGGACCGGTTCCTGTCGGTAGTGGGAGAGGATATCCAGAAGTACCGTATGGGCATTACCTGGTTGCTGACTACCCGGGGCATCCCTCAACTCTACTACGGCACCGAGATCCTGATGAAGAACTTCAAAAACCCTTCCGACGCCGAAGTACGCAGAGACTTTCCGGGAGGTTTCCCCGGCGATCAGGAGAATAAGTTTGTAGCTGCCGGTCGTACCCAGGCCGAAAACGATGCCTTTAACTATGTGAAGAAGCTGGCTACCTACCGCAAAAATACGCCTGCACTGCACTCGGGTAAGCTGATGCAGTACCTGCCCGAAAATAATGTGTACACGTACTTCCGGTACGATGATAACAAGACCATCATGATCATCTCCAATACCGGTGATACCGCGTACAGTCTTCCGACTAATCGCTATTCAGAAAGGATCAAGAGCGCGACCAAAGGCCGCAATGTGATCACGGACGAGACCATCTCGGTGGTAGGCAGCATTCAGCTGGCTCCTAAGTCTACCTATGTACTGGAGCTAATGCCCTGATACGGATTACTATAGTAAGCAAAAGGGTGAGCGGCTCACCCTTTTGCTTTTTTATAAAGCTTTATCTGCCTGACCGGACACTCCCACTATACCTGACCCTATTTAACCTATTCCTATTTACTACTTCATGAAAACCGAATATATAATTGCTGACTTAGTCGAAGAACTTTCTCAAAAGCATCGGACCATCCTGGCTACCTTAGATAATCAATTGGCTCCGCTGTCAGATAGCCAGAAAACCTGGAAGCCTGCGCCTGGTAGCTGGAGCATTACGGAGTGCCTGGCCCACCTCAACCTGACCCATACGTACTACATCCGGCAGATTCAGAAAAAAGTAGACGATGTACCGCGCACCGTACCGGCTGCGCCCGAGAAGCGCTTTACGATGAGTCAGAACGGGAAGCTTATGCTCAAAGCACTCGATCCGGCCTCTACCTGGAAACTACCGGCACCAGCCATGGCTCGTCCTCGGGCCAATCCTGATCCGGAGTCGGTATTTGATCGTTTTGTTGAATTGGAAAACCTCTATCTGGAGCTGCTCCCACAAACGCCCCGGCTGGACCTGGAAGGGTCAAAAGTAATCTCTCCTTTTTTCAACTGGCTTAAGTTCCGGGCTGGTGATGTACTTATTTTTGTAACAGCGCATACTCAGCGGCACATCAATCAGGCCCTGCGGGTAATTCAGCGTCCGGACTTCCCTATGGCTTAATTGAGCCAATTATCCAGTTTTCTAACACCGACAAGTTAGTTAACGGCTATTAAAGCCCAAGTTAATCGCTTTTTTAAGCCTCCCTCTACCTCGTCAGACAGCTTACTACCTGGTAGACAACAGGTATGATATTTTGAGTTTAAAATTTTTTAAATATATTTACGTTCAATTGACAGTTCTCGAATAATCATTTGATAGTATGCAGGTATCGGTAAGTCAGGTCGTAGCTATACTGGGAGGAAAGAAATTCCTGCAGGTAGGGGTGGATAATACCCTCGATTTTATACGTGCCGCTGAGAAAGGGTTCTCTATCTCGGTAGCGCAGCGTGTACAGCAGCGCCTCGATCTTTCTAACAAACAGTTTAGCCGCTTGCTGAATCTGTCCGAAAGTACCTTTCAGCGCCGGATTAAAAATAAAACCGCTCTTTCATCCGAAGAGAGCGAAAAGGTCATTGAGCTTTCAACGATCATAGCCAAGGGACTGGAAGTGTTTGAAGATGAGGAAGCCCTCAAATTCTGGCTCAATACGCCGATCCTGGCCCTCGGCAACCGCAAGCCCGTAGAGATACTCAATTCGTCCCTTGGTCGCGAAGAGGTCATGGACATCCTGTTCCGGATTGAGCACGGTCTCTACTCCTAATCTATGCTGCTTTACCGCATTACCAGGGATACCTATGCGTATGATCTTATGGCTACCGGCTGCCTCTACGGCAATGGCCGCTGGCATCGCCGGGGTACGCGGGTACTCTATACCTCCGAGCACGTGTCACTAGCCAAGCTGGAGGTTCTTGCCAATTCTGTTATTCTGCCTAAAAATCAGGTACTGGTTACCATTGAAGTACCGGATGGGGCCACTATACAACTCCTGACCCCTGACGAACTGCCGCAGGACTGGTGGAACTTTCCGTATCCCGATGCTTTGGCTGACTACACTGAGGAATGGATTCGCGACGGTGATAGCTGGATTCTTAAAGTACCTTCCGCTCAATCCATCAACGAATACAATTATCTGCTCAATCCGTTGCACCCACAACACAACCTGGCCAGGGTAGTAGGAGTAGCGCCTGTACAGTTTGACAAACGCCTTAAGTAGGAGGCAGGCTTATATTTGCAGGTAGCGACCTATAATAGTATATAAATATTGAATATTGAATAAAAAATTGGACATAAGTACTAAAAAAGCCTCCTGATATGCCTGCAAGTTGATATTTATATGATTTTATAGTAGGTTAGAGTGTCGGAAGTTGATTACAACATGGGGAGGGAAAACATTAACTTAAGGAATGTTTTGGTTGCTGGACTTTTACTTCTGTGCGTGTGCCCTCGAAGCACAGCGCAGGAGTTTCGGGAGTGCCAGCAAATTTTTGAGCGGCTATTACCAATTTTCAACCAATCTTTTGAAGACAATAACCCGGCTCTGCTGCATACCAAAGAGTATCGCAGAGGGTTGATGGAACTTCAGAAAGCCTACGAAGCCTACCATCGTATAAACTACGACCGTAACGACTCCCTACAGCGAATCAGTAATGAAGCGGTACTGCAGACTCTGGCAGGTAGCCACAGCAAGGGCCTTTGGCTCATGGAGTCCATGGAGCCCGCCGACGGAAACCCCAGGTACATCTACAACCGGGGACTGATCAGATTGCTAAGCCGCCACTATCCGGCTGCACGGGGAGACCTCAATAATAATCCTGAAAGCAAGTATGCTGGCTTGAATGCACTGGTAGCTTACGGGCTGGAAGGCCTGCACGAAGAAGGACTGGCTTACGCCACCCAGACACCCCATGGTAATACGGCCGGTAAATGGAACTACAATACTGCTCTGTTTTATAAAGCCAGCCATAGAGCCGAAGAGGCGGTCGATGAGTTAACGGCAGCCATCAAGCAAAAGGACAAGCTGATCGCTTACCGGTTGCAGCGGGGAGACCTGTTGATGCAGCTGGGTAAGGACAAAAGAGCCGTTAATGATTTTGAAAAAGTAGCCCGGCTGCACCCCAAAGCCCAGATCCGATACGCTAATGCGCTGCTTTCGCTGAACCGGTTTGGGGCGGCCCGGCATATATTTGAGCAGTACATTGAGTCCGAAGACAAAGCCTTTCGCGGCAATGCCTACCTTGGACTGGGGCACGCCCACTATGGATTACAGCAACTAAACGACTCCCAACGCTACTATCAGTTGGCAGCTAACACGCTCAGAGACGACAAGGTCGCTTTGTGTGGGCAGGGCAATGTATTGGTAAGCAAGCACGAGTACGCCAAGGCGAAGGGTATTTTTGAACGTATACTAAATGCAGATAGCACTTATCTGTCGGCCTACCTGGGACGGGCTTTGGTACATTACGGTCTTAAGGAGTACGAACTGGCCCTGGAGGATTTTGCCAGAGCCGAACCGCTTATTGATGAAAATAACCGCGCCCTGGCTGATGTATTCGTCAGTAGGGGATACAGCAACTACTACACCCGTAAGGCCGCCGCTGCCCAGCAGGATTTCCAGAAAGCCATCCGGCTGGATGGAGCCCGGTACGAAGCACTGGCTGGTATGAGTGGGGTACTGATAGATCAAAGACGTTATTCGGAGGCCGGACAGTATCTGAGTAAGGCCCTTAACTATGAGAAGTCTTACGACCGGATGTGGAGTAACTACGGGAACCTGCTCATGCACTTCGACATGTTTACCAAGAGTTACGATGTATTCAAGAAAGCTGTTCGACTGAATCCCACCAATCTCAAGGCTCATAATGGTTGGGGGGTAGTACTTCTGGAAAATGATCAGCTGGATAAATCTGTTGCCCTGTTCGACAGTTTGATTAAGGCTAACCCAACTGTACCTTACCTCCTCAATAACCGGGGGATAGTGCAGGCATACCTTGGTAACCGGCATGAGCAGCGAATGCAGCGTCTGGACGCTGATATCCAATACCAGCAGGCTCAAAGTGACTTTAACGAAGCTATGCGTATGGCGCCCAGTCGTAAGTTTTACAACGTTAATCAAGGCAATGTATACCGGTACTGGGAAAAGTACGATGAGGCGCAGCAGAGCTATAGGATACATCAGGATAAAAGCGCTCTTAATAATACAGGCGTGCTATACGCTGGTATGGAGCGGATGAAGGACGCTAAATACTACATGGGAGTAGCCCTGGGGATAGACTCGTCCCATAAGGTATTTCAATTTAATATGGCTTTGCTTCAAAATGGTAAGCATAAAGAACTGGCCAAAGCCGTAGCCTCCGCCAGAGACGATGGCCCCTATTCAGACATTGGTATCAAGTACAGCCGGGACGGATTCGTAACAATATACCTCTATGACTACGAGTACGATACCCTGTACTTTCCGGGACGGCACTATCTGCCTCTGCCCGTTGACACCTACGCCGAAGACTACTTCATACCAGAGTACGATTTTAAACTGATGCCTTATGAACCCAAGAAGTTTGGGATCAAGCGGGATAAGAAGCCTAAGTACCGGTCTCAAAGGGTGAATATGCCCGGCCGGTCCAGAAGGTCAGGTACTAAGTGTCCTATTATATTCTGATACCACTACTCTCCGGTGGAGTGGCTAAGCCTTTTTCGATTCTGATGGGAAAAGAATAGGGAGTACATCGCATACAGTGCCAACAGCACAGCCCCTATACTTGATAGATACAGTAAGCTGGTATGGTCGTCAGGGGCCTCCGAGCGTTTGAGGTAGATACCTGTCAGAGCCCAGGCTACAGCCAGAGCGATATATCCATTAGACAAAGCCCCGGAAGTATACCATCCAATCAGCATCCCAATCAGAATCATGATAAATGCCCAGGTTTCGGGTGCAAGTCCGGAGCCTTCCCAGTTAATAGCTACCAACCATGCTGTCATGTTGGCTATGGTAGCTATACAAATCCAACCCAGATAAAGTCCGAACGAAGCTTTGGTAAGAAAACTGCCTGTCTTGGTCAGATAAGGCTGTATGTTATACAGCCCGAAGTTGATCCGTAACAGGCTCACCAGAAGCATCAGCATGATAGCCAGCGAAACCGGGAAGAGCTCGTAGTGCCAGGCCAGTATCCAGGAGGCGTTGAGCAGGGTGGTATAGAAGTACCAGCCACTCGTACTGTTGGTAATAAGATTGGCATCGTCCTTCCTCTTGCCGATAAGCGGTAATGCCTGATACACCGTATAGGCCCCCAGTGCCAGATAGATGACTCCCCAGATAGAGAACGTTACGCCGGCGGGTACAAATAAATTAGGGTATTTGTCAGAGATCGCACCCGTAGTCTGACCATTGATAGGTACCGCGTTGGCCAGATAGTTCACTACTACCATCAGGACAAATCCTACCAGATTAAGTACTTGCCACACTCGGGTTGAGCTCAGAGTGGAAGCTAATTCCGGCTCCTTATGTATATATATTGGCTTCTCCATGACTTTATTTTATAGTATCAATAATACAACTACTAAAGACATTCCATTTGGATTGATGTACTACCCGGCAGAAAGGTGGGTACTTACTTCCCCTGTTTTTCACAATTTTCCCCGCTTGTTTTTTAGAATCAGTACCTAAGAAAAGTCCAAGCTATAAGGGGGAGGAGGTGGTGAACTATATGCGCTATACGAAGTTTGTGGCTATATTTTAAGTAGTTAGCCCACTGGCCGTACCCTCTCACAGTCCAAAAATACTAAACATGGAATAGATATTTACTTGTGTGGTAATAACACTAAACTTATAATGTAATTTATGAAAGCAGGAAGAATTTATCTATTAGCCATTGCACTGCTTATGTCGGTTAGTGTGTCTATGGCACAACGCTCGTTCAAATTAGGACTGAAAGGTGGAGCTAATCTATCTACCCTACGAGGTGAGGATGTGTACAATACCAATGATCCCTCCATACGTATAGGGAATAACGAAACTCGTCTTACCGGTTTTGTAGGGGGGGCTTACGCTCGTTTTGGTAATACCTTATTTATTCAGCCTGAGTTACTATTCTCACAGAAGGGGGGGACTTTCAATGTATATAGAGATGGTATCTCCAATGACCAGAACCAGGTAGATGTACGGTTTACTAATATTGACGTACCTGTACTATTAGGTATTAAAATCGGAGAAGTACTTCGTCTCAATGCTGGTCCGATTGCTTCCTTACAGGTTGCACAGAACCAGGGCCTGCGAGAGGCCCTGAATGAGATAGGTGCACAATCAGCCCGTGATAATCTTAACCGGGCGGCGCTTGGGTACCAGGCAGGGGTAGGTTTTGATATTGGTAATCTTAGCCTGGACCTGCGCTACGAAGGCAACCTAAGCAATGTCATCAAGACCAGTGACTCAAATCTGAACTCGCAGTTGATGCGTAAAGGTAACCTGTGGCAGGCTACCCTTGGATTTGCAATTTTTTGATTATAACACGCCTGGTGTTAATAAATGTATGAAGCTATGAAAAAAGTAACTTTTGTATTATCGGCGGCTGTACTAATAATCGGCTCCACTATTACTGGCTGTAAGAACAGCAAGTTTTCAAGACAGGAAAAAGGCGCGATAATAGGTGCTACTACCGGAGGTGCCGCCGGAGCCGTAATTGGTAGAAGATCAGGTAACACTGCCGTTGGGGCCATCATTGGTGCTGCGGTGGGAGGCTCGGCCGGTGCTCTTATCGGTGTCTATATGGATAAGCAGGCTAAAGAGCTTGAGCAAAAAGTAGAAGGAGCCAAGGTAGAGCGTGTAGGCGAAGGGATCAAGATGACCTTCGACTCGGGCCTGCTGTTTGGATTCGACTCAGATAAGGTCACTACCGAAACACGTGCTAATCTGGATCGGATGGCTGAGGTTCTTAAAAAATACGAGGATACCGAAATTCTGATCGAAGGGCACACCGACAGCAAAGGTAGTGATGAATATAACCAGCGCTTGTCAGCTCGTAGGGCTGAAGCAGTTGCGGATTATTTGCGTTCATCCAATGTGCCCCGGAAGCGTTTGCAGACTATTGGCTATGGAGAAAATCAACCCGTTACAAATAACGATACCGAAACAGCACGTCAGCAGAACCGTCGGGTTGAAGTAGTGATTGTGGCTAATGAAAAACTGAAAAAAGAGGCAGCCCAGGGTAAAACCTCCATGTCATTACGATAAGTATATTTAGCAATAATCAGTATTAGTTTAGAAGCCCCAGCGACCATAGTTGCTGGGGCTTCTGCTGTATTAAGAGTGATGATAAACTTAGCTGCTAGTGTATGGAGGTACCTGTTAATTATATAAAATAGTTACGTAAAGTGCGTATTGAAATAGTGAGATTTGCTTTAATGAACTACAATGCAGTGTACCTATAAGACTGTAAATGCTTTGACGTTATTTGCTCTATTTGCTTATGGATGAGTTCTGGACAAGGAGTTTCTAGTAGCTTAAGGGCTTGATTCTATCAAAGGAAATAGTTAAAGGTAGGTGTTCATATCAATATAGAAGAGGTACACAGAAATTAGAGTCCAGTTTGTATGTAAAGGCACAAAAAAAAGCCTTGACTAAAATTTGCCAAGGCTTTAAAACGACTGGTTGTTCACTCATAATCACTCATACACTCATCCTCAGTGCCCAGCCGTTAACCGTTATCCGAAAAAGCCGGATATAATGTCATTCCACCGTCAATATACAGCGTATCGCCATGGATGTAATCTGACTCATCAGAAGCTAACCACGCTACCGCTTTGGCTACATCTTCGGGTGTTCCTATTCGCTGATAGGGAATCAGCTCCAGGAGTTCTTTATATTTTTCTTCATCAGACCATACCTCCTTATTAATAGGAGTTTTTATGGCCCCCGGACTCACAGCATTAATCCTGATCTTGTAAGGAGCCAGCTCCTGAGCGATGGACTTCATGAACATTAATAATCCTCCTTTTGAGGCCGCATAATTTACATGACCGGCCCAGGGAATTATATCATGTACTGAACTCATCATGACTATTTTTCCAATAGCATTCTGACTTTTCTCCTCAGCAGCCATTTCCCGACCCTGCCTGATAAAGATCTTTGATGCTTCACGGCAACAGAGAAATTGACCTGTCAGATTCACATCTATAACCCTTTGCCACTGCTCTAGGGTCATATCCAGAAATGGTGCATCAACCTGCATTCCGGCATTACTTACCAGGATGTCCAGACGGCCAAAAGTATCCAGTGTCTTTTTAAAGAGATTCAGTATATCCTGCTCTTTACTAACATCCGCCTGTACTGCCAGACCATCACCACCACGTTGTTTTATTTCCTTTACTGTTTCCTCAGCCTCTTCTTTACCACTTCGATAGTTAACAACTACCTTGGCTCCTAGGCTTCCAAGATGAATCGCGCATGCCTTTCCCAAACCGCTACTTGCTCCCGTCACAATGGCTACCTGATTATCAAACTTTTTACTGGTTACGCTCATACTTACTCTTTGTCAGCAGATTTAAGACGTTTCCAGACGCGGCGGTTAACATTCTTAACTGCCCAATTTTTTGCCATTGAAATAGCCATAGAAACAGCTTCCTTGGGTGACAAACGCTGGCTTGTTACGAGCTGCTGAGCTATAATCAGGGCTCTTTCTCTCGTCGTGGGCGACAAATACGTTAGTTCCGGTGAATTAATAATTGGTTTCATAAGCTATTCATTTTTACTTCTCTAATGTTAAAAAACAATACCATGACTGAGAATGAGGGTAGTAGGCTCCAGATGTAACCATTTTTTCACAATTCAGTGGAATTCGGTAAAAAAAAATCCCCACCAACAACGTGGTGAGGATTCTACAAGAGCAGAAGGGGAATTATTTCACCTCCTCAAAGTTCACGTCAGTAACGTTGTCGTCGCTGGTAGCGCCTTCGTTGGCAGCACCATTGGTGGCTCCGTTAGCATCACCGGTTGGTGCACCTTCTTGTGGACCTGCGGCGTAGATCTCCTGAGAAGCAGCCTGCCATGCGGCATTCAGTTTCTCCATAGCTGAGTCAATACCAGTCAGATCCTGGCTCTGGTGTGCAGTACGCAGTTCACCAAGTGCACTTTCTATATTTGATTTGCTGCCGGCAGACAGTTTATCGCCGTACTCTTTCAGCTGTTTCTCAGTAGAGAAGATCAGCGTATCAGCAGCATTGATCTTTTCAATCTTTTCTCGCTCCGCTTTGTCAGCCGCTTCGTTGGCCTTCGCTTCTTCGCGCATACGGGCAATTTCAGCATCGGTCAAACCGCTGGAAGCCTCGATACGTATCTTCTGCTCTTTACCAGTACCCTTATCACGGGCAGATACGTTCAGAATACCGTTGGCATCTACGTCGAAAGTTACTTCGATCTGAGGAATGCCGCGTGGTGCCGGCGGAATATCCGATAGGTGGAAACGTCCCAGTGTACGGTTTTGCGTAGCCATTGGGCGCTCACCCTGCAGGATGTGGATCTCTACGGATGGCTGGTTGTCAGCAGCGGTAGAGAACGTTTCTGTTTTCTTGGATGGAATAGTAGTATTTGATTCTATCAGCTTGGTGAATACGCCACCCAGTGTTTCGATACCCAGCGAAAGAGGTATAACGTCAAGCAGAAGTACGTCTTTTACTTCACCGGTCAGTACACCACCCTGAATAGCGGCACCCACGGCTACAGCCTCATCAGGGTTGACGCTCTTTGATGGCTTTCTGCCAAAGAATTTCTCTACTTCTTCCTGTACTCTAGGGATACGGGTTGAACCACCCACCAGAATTACTTCATCTATATCACCGTTGCTCATTCCGGCATTTTTCATAGCCCGGCGGCAAGGCTCCATCATACGCTGGAACAGGTTATCAGCTAGTTGCTCAAACTTAGCTCGTGTAAGCGTACGTACCAGGTGCTTGGGGATACCATTTACCGGGAAGATGTACGGAAGGTTGATCTCAGTTTGGGTAGAGCTTGAAACTTCTACCTTAGCTTTTTCAGCGGCTTCTTTCAGACGCTGCAGGGCCATCGGGTCCTGAGTCAGGTCAACACCTTCGTCTTTCTTGAATTCATCCGCCAGCCAGTTGATGATTACCTGGTCAAAGTCGTCACCACCCAGGTGCGTATCACCATCGGTTGATTTTACTTCAAATACACCATCACCCAATTCGAGAATAGAAATATCAAAAGTACCACCACCCAGATCAAATACAGCGATCTTCATGTCCTTGTGCTGCTTGTCAAGACCATAGGCCAGGGCAGCCGCAGTAGGCTCGTTGATGATGCGTTTTACATCCAGACCGGCGATCTGTCCGGCTTCCTTGGTAGCCTGTCGCTCAGCGTCGTTGAAGTAAGCAGGTACTGTAATAACGGCTTCTTTTACTTCCTGTCCCAGATAGTCTTCAGCCGTTTGCTTCATCTTCACCAGGATGAAGGCCGAGATCTCCTGTGGGGTGTACTGGCGATCGCCTATACGAACCCGAGGTGTATTATTAGGGCCTTTTTCAACATCATAGGCCACGGTTTTCATTTCACTAGATACATCATCATAACGCTTACCCATAAAGCGCTTGATGGAACTGATAGTGTGCTTAGGATTGGTAATTGCCTGTCTCTTGGCCGGGGCACCTACCTTACGCTCACCATTTCCATTGTCCATAAATGCTACCACAGATGGAGTTGTACGCGCACCCTCGCTGTTAGCGATCACTACGGGTTCGTTCCCTTCCATGACAGCTACACAGGAGTTGGTCGTTCCTAAGTCAATGCCAATAATTTTTCCCATTGTATATACGTGTTTATGCTTGTTCGATAATATACTGGTACTTACCAAAAAGCCCGTACCAATAGAACCAGTATCCTTTTGCTCTGACAAATTGACATAATGTCTGACTTAGAATGTATGGTTAGGATAGAGTGCTGCTATATAGGTTTTGTAATTCTTAACCCTGATGACATACTGCTTTGAAGAAGAATCCGGCTGATGTCATATAGTACCGATAAACCTATAGGAAGGTAGGCTGGTAGTAGATTGTGCTGGTAGAATTGACTTACAATCAGTGAGGTACAGGAGGAAGAGCTTTGAGATTGTATGTCCTCATCAAAAAACAAAAAGAAAATACTCTATCAATTACAGTCCAGATGCTGGACAAGTTGACAGAATACTTCCTTCTTATTTAGATAAACTGACAGGTTTGAGCTGTAAGTGCAGGTTATTTTCCTCCGAAAAGACCGCCCAGTAATCCACCCAAACTACCACTATCCTGATTACCTCCGGACTGGGCAGAGTTGCCACCAAACAGACTTCCTCCCACACGCTTCAGGTCGTTCATATCCAGTTTGCCGTCTGCCATAGCGTAGCCTATTTCATTGAAGTTTACACCCTTACCCTGCGAAGGAGCTGAGCTCGTATTGACGCTGCCACTACCACCGCCCATCAGACCGCCCAGAATACTGTTGAAGTCCATGCTCGAATCATTCGGATTACTTGTTTTGTTGATCATGCGGCTCATGACCTGCGGTAGTACGGCCGCTACGATTCCATTGGCTATGGCAGGTGACAAGCCGAATTTTTGCATGATGTTAGTTGTAGCTATCTGGGATATTGAAGCTACAATTGGATTGGACATCATACTGGTGCTGTTGCCCTGTACAGTACGGCCGGATAAGAGCCCCATAACCCCATCCAGATTCCCCTTCTGTACCTCCTGCTGCATACCACCCGTAATAGAGCCCATCAGGCTCTGCATAACATCCTTATTATACTTATCAGGAACGGCCGGGTTATTCACGACGGCATCCTGCGACTGGTCCTGTACGAGATTGAATAGTTGATCTAACATAAGTAGTGTTGTTTTGATTAGTACCACCTGCTCAGCTTAAGGCTGGGCGAGTAACTTGTATCAATAACTATCAATAACTACTACTTTGTTATCAATCGGGGAGAGGGAGCAAAAAAAATCCCCACCGGAGTGGGGATTCGCTGTTTTATTTAACTCTTTCGACGATCGCTTTGAAAGCATCCGGATGATTCATTGCCAGGTCAGCAAGTACTTTCCGGTTCAGCGTGATACCTGAGGCATTAAGTTTACCGATGAATGCTGAGTATGACATTCCATTCTCACGGGTTCCGGCGTTGATACGCTGAATCCACAGAGCACGAAAGTTACGCTTCTTTTGCTTACGACCGATGTAAGCATATTGCAATCCACGCTCAACGGCGTTTTTCGCTACGGTCCATACATTCTTACGACGACCAAAGTAACCTTTGGCCATTTTCATAATTTTCTTGCGTCTTGCACGTGACGCTACGTGATTTACTGAACGTGGCATAGTATACCTGTTTTTTGACGGTCGGTGCTCACTTTATAGAGAGACTTACTTTGGAACCGACAATCGGGTTGAACGAAAAACCAATTATTAAATAATAAAAGGGGGCCTTATTTAACGGCCAGAAGAGCAAGTACGCGGCCCTCGTTAGTCTCATCCACTATACCAGTCTGTACCAGTCCGCGCTTACGCTTGTTGGACTTCTTGGTCAGGATGTGGCTGTGAAACGCGTGCTTACGCTTGATTTTGCCAGTGCCGGTCAGCTTGAAACGCTTCTTGGCGCCTGAATTTGTTTTCATTTTAGGCATGATAAAAACGTCTAAATGGTTAATAAAAATAAAACAGCCCGCAAAATTACGTATTTATTCATTAAATAAAAAATCGTGTGGCAGAAGCTTTTGGGCTCTGCCACACGATTTTAGGAATATTAACTATTATTTTGATTTGGGAGGTAGTGGAGCCAGAATAACGGTCATACGCTTTCCTTCCAGCTTAGGCTCCATTTCTACTTTGCCGTACTCAGTTAATTCTGCTGAGAAACGGTTCAGCAGGTTCTCACCACGTTCTTTAAATACGATGGTACGACCTACAAAGTGTACATAAGCCTTCACCTTAGAACCCTCTTTCAAGAAGTTGATGGCATGTTTGAGTTTGAATTCAAAGTCATGGTCGTCGGTATTGGGACCGAATCGGATCTCTTTGATAACAACCTTCTGCGCTTTGGCTTTGATTTCTTTTTGCTTCTTTTTCTGCTCGTACTTGAACTTGGAGTAGTCAGTCACCTTACATACCGGTGGGGATGCTGTGGGAGCAATTTCTACTAGATCCAGATTCTGAGCTTCGGCAATTGATCTTGCTTTATTGATATCAAAAACGCCTTGCTCTACGTTATCGCCAACCAAACGAACCTGCCGGGCTGTTATACGCTCATTAATACGATAAGGCTCTTCAACAACTTTAACTCGACGTGGGGGTCTTAATGCCATATTTACGGGTTTGGTGAGTACTATTTTTTAGTGAATTATAAGATATAACCAATGTTAATTACAAAATTAATGCCTATATATTTGATTACTAGCAGAAAGTCAAAAAGTTGCCAGAATATTTTTTATTTCCTGCTGGAAGTAGGTAGCGAACTCTTCAATGGTCATCGAGCCCAAGTCACCTTCTCCTTTCCGACGTACTGATACTTTACCCTCTGCCGCTTCTTTTTCGCCTACAATAAGCATGTAAGGTACCTTGGTAACTTCGGCGTCACGGATCTTACGGCCTATCTTTTCATCGCGGTGATCAACAAATCCGCGGATGTCGTGATCCTGCAGGTTGAAGAATACTTCGTCAGCGTAGTCGGCAAACTTCTCAGAAATAGGCAAAATAGCGATCTGATCGGGTGACAACCACAGCGGGAACTGACCGGCGGTGTTTTCAATCAGTATAGCTATAAAACGCTCCATGGAGCCAAAAGGTGCCCGGTGAATCATAACCGGACGGTACTTCTGGTTGTCAGAGCCTGTGTACTCGAGGTTGAAGCGCTGCGGGAGTTGGTAATCAACCTGAATAGTACCCAGCTGCCACTTACGACCCAGGGCATCACGAACCATGAAATCCAGCTTAGGACCGTAGAAAGCCGCCTCACCTAGTTCAGTAACGGTAGACAGTCCACGTTCGGCCGAAGCTTCGATGATAGCCTGCTCGGCCTTATCCCAGTCTTCGTCCTTGCCTATGTACTTCTGCTTATTCTCCGGGTCACGCAGCGATATCTGAGCACTGTAATCGTTGAAGCCCAGGGTACGGAATACATATAGTACCAGGTCGATAACCCGGATAAACTCTTCTTTCACCTGATCGGGTCGGCAGAAGATGTGAGCGTCGTCCTGAGTAAAACCACGTACCCGGGTCAGTCCATGGAGCTCACCACTCTGCTCGTAGCGGTACACGGTACCAAACTCAGCCAATCGCAATGGTAGATCACGGTAGGAGCGGGGCTTGGTCTTGTATATCTCACAGTGGTGAGGGCAGTTCATGGGTTTGAGCATGTACTCCTCATTGGCATCGGGAGTCCGGATAGGCTGGAATGAGTCCTTGCCGTATTTTTCCCAGTGGCCTGATGTTTCGTACAGAGCTTTGCTACCTATATGAGGTGTTACAACCGGCAGGTACCCCGCTCTTAGCTGGGCCTTACGCAGGAAGCTTTCCAGGCGCTCGCGCAGCATGGCTCCCTTAGGTAACCAAAGGGGCAAACCCTGACCTACCTTTTCGGAGAAAGCAAATAACTCAAGTTCTTTCCCCAATTTGCGGTGATCCCGCTTTTTAGCCTCTTCGAGCAATGTCAGGTACTCATCCAGCTCTTTCTGCTTTGGAAAAGTAACGCCGTAGATACGGGTGAGCATTTTGTTCTCCTGGTTGTTACGCCAGTAAGCACCCGCCACATTCGTAATCTTGGCGGCTTTGATAAAGCTGGTACCGGGTATATGGGGTCCGCGGCACAAATCTGTAAAGCTCCCTTGAGTATAGAGAGTAATAGAGCCGTCTTCCAGTCCGTCAATCAGCTCGAGCTTATAATGGTCTCCCTTCTCGGTAAAAAAGGTAACAGCATCAGACTTACTGATAGGCTTACGGATGTACTCGTTTTTCTGACGGGCCAATTCCAGCATCTTTGCCTCGATCTTCGGGAAATCTTCCTGAGAAATGGAATGTTCGCCCAAATCTACATCGTAGTAAAATCCTCTTTCGATAGAAGGACCGGTTCCGAACTTAACACCCGGATACAGCGCTTCCAGCGCTTCGGCCAGCAGGTGAGCCGAAGAGTGCCAGAACGTAGACTTGCCTTCGTCGTCATTCCATGTAAGTAGCTTTATCTCAGCATCGGATTCAATGGCGCGCGTAGCATCCCAAACTTCTCCATTTACTTTGGTAGCCAGTACATTTCGAGCTAGTCCTTCGCTGATGCTCAGCGCTATATCCATACCGGTTGCCCCTTTTGGATATTCGCGCACACTACCATCGGGTAGCGTGATGTTAATATTCGGTGAATCGTTCATTCAGGAAATTATATTAATCAGAATGTATTATTTAATAATGATTTTTCGGCTTGAGTCAGTTCCCATATTGATGGAGCTGCGTGGCTGAATGGTACTAATTTTAACCCGTGTCGTATCCAGCAGGCGGGTTGCCTCTGCACTGGCTTGCCGGGGTACATTAGAAGAAGGGGCGGGAACATAAGGAGCTGCCTCTCTACGCTGTATCCGCCAGATTCCCGCACTGGCCAGCTGGTTCTCCGGATTGAGCTGGGTCTCAACGGTATAATGTTCCGCCGCCCTTTCGCCATAGCCAAGCCTCTCGTAGGTCAGTCCGACCAGGTAATTAATCTCCGGAAAATCAGGCCGGTTCTTCAGTACCTTTAGGTACGCATCCAGAGCAGGCTGGTACAGCTTATACTTTGTGTTGATATTACCAATCTGGTAGTAAGCTTCCGATAGCTCGGGATTATGGGCCACGGCATTCCGGTAACTGATTAGAGCACTATCCAGTTGATTGGTGGCATTATAGATTTGCCCCCTTTCATAATGTAGCTCCGGATCTTTCGGGAATCGCTTTAGTGCCAGATTATTGTAGTATAGGGCACTTTGGTGGTCGCCCAGGGTGTTCAATATCCGGGTGTTTTGCCGGTAGGCTCTGAGCAGGCGTGGATTCAGTGTCAGGGCCTGCTTGAAGCTGGAAACACTGGTCAGCGAATCACCCATACGGCTTTGCAGCATACCCTTTACATAGTACGCGCTACCATCGTAAGGCGACATTTGCATAGAGCGGTTGAGGTAGCGTTGAGCTTCCCGAAATCTGCCCTTCTCCTGCAGGATATCCGCCATCAGGATGTACAGCTCAGAGTTGTCCTGCTGGAGTGCTTCAGCGCGTTGCGCATCTTCCAGAGCGGCATCCAGATTGTTAAGTTCACGATTGACCTGACCTCGGAGCAGGTAGTACTCTCCCACGTTATCTTTCGAATCAATGGCTTCATTGACATCAGAAAGCGCCTGTTCGTAATCTTCTTTTCCGAAGTAGATGCGTGCCCGCTTGAAGTAGTTAACGTCCAGGTCTATCTGGCGCCTGATATTATTGGTAAGTGCTTCCAGGGCATCCTTATCCCAGTCGGACTTCAGCTTGGCAGTAGGAGTAGGAGGTATGCGCGTGGCATTACGGGCATCACTTTGACAGGAAGCCAGAAAGCCTATCGAAGCACAGGCGGTAAGAACTAATACAGAGCTGAATGCGGACTTACTTCCCTTCATACCCGAGCAAAAAACAAATTTCAATAATTAGTCAGCTTTTTATTACTGCAAAGTTGACGAATTAAGATGTATTTTACACGGATAGGTCCGAAAAACGGGAAAAAACTCCCAGCGGTAGCTTTTTGTCGAATGAGTCCTTCAGGTAAAGCTCTCCAAACTCATGATTGGGTACCTTTCCGAAGTGGGCCCGGATCAGGTTCTCGATGATCAGTGCCGAGAAGCCCAATGAATACAGGTTAATGATAAAAAAGTAGTTCTCTTTCTCCATAAGCTGAGCACATAGTCCCAGCATCTCATTGATATGTTCCTCGAGTAGCCATTTTTCACCGTCAGGACCACGTCCGTAAGCCGGTGGGTCCAGGATGAGGCCATGGTAGCGCTTGCCCCGGCGTACCTCACGCTTTACAAATTTCATGGCGTCTTCTACCACCCATCTGATGTTGTCGAGGCCGCTGAGCTCCATATTCTCCCGTGACCAACTAATTACCTGCTTTACCGAATCCACGTGGGTAACATCGGCACCGGCCGCCCGGGCCGCCAGGGAGGCACCTCCGGTGTAGGCAAATAGATTAAGTACATTGGGCTTTTCGACCGGCATGAGGGATAGCTTCTCCGTCATGTAGTCCCAGTTGGTAGCTTGTTCGGGAAACAAACCTACGTGCTTAAAGGACGACAGCGCCAGCTTTGTACGCAGGTGCAGCTTGCCGGTACGGTACTGGAACACCCAACGCTCAGGCATATCGCCCTTAGTAAGCCACTGGCCTTTTTCCTGAGAGCCTTTGTCCCGTTTGAATACAGCATTGGAACGATTGTCCCACTCCTGCTCTGATAAAGACTTATCCCAAACCGCCTGTGGTTCGGGACGAGTCAATATATAGGGGCCAAAGCGTTCCAGCTTTTCAAAGCCGCCGGTATCTATTAGTTCGTAGTCGGTATGTTGGGTGGGGGTAAGTAGCAGCACTAGTTATTTATTTGAATGATATTTTGCTAAGATAAAAAACATTACGGCGACCGCGGCTCTGTGCATCGCCGGCCGAGGCATTAACAATGCGTTGCTCGCCCCAGGCCAGATAGTAGTTGTCGTACCAGTGGTTGATGTCGTCGGTACTGGTTTTGCGCACCTTGTCACCTTCCATACTTGTAGCTAATGCTACCTGACGATCACCGTCCACGACGGATTCACCTTTAATAATTTTGCTCCGGATCGCTCCGTCATGTGAGTACACCAGCTGAGTAAGACCTTTGGGAGTTACCTGCAGATTTATCTTTTCGCGTAGTTCCATGCTTTTAACCCCATCAAAGTTGATACTGTTATCCCACATCAGGTTTCCGTCTTTGCTGATACCGGCTACTATGGCATGGGTATATACAAAGCCGTTGAATACCTGATTGCTATAACTGCCACGGGGACCATACAACGGATTCCAGAGCCAGGGGTTGTACAAGCCATAGCCAAAGGGAGAGCCGTACATCATGGGGTTACCCCAGAAGGAGTTCATGCCATACATACCGGGGTTCTGGGTACGGTACTCCGGATAAAATACCTCCGAAACCAGTATGTACTGGTTGTCCTTCTGTACAATATCGTGCACCAGCAGGCGGTAGTTCAGCTTAAGGTCGCCACCACTTTCTTTCTTTTTACGAATCCGGCGCTCCATCTTCTCCTGCTGTCTTTCGTTCATGAAGTTGAAGAAGTTGTCGAAGTCCGTAAAGCTGTGGTACTGGGTGTATTCGACTTCATCGTCTACAATCTTACTAATAAATAGACCCTGTGAAGCCGCGTTATTGGACGACTGCATGTTCCGGTATCCGTAGGTACCTATCAGCAGTTTAACTGAATCGTTGAGTACCTGTAGGCGACCGTTGAGCAGGGAGTAAACATCCTTGGGATCAACCATAACCTGAGAATTCAGTTGACCCGTTTCATCGTAGGAGCGGGCTACTATCCGGGTTTGTTTTCCTTTCTTTACTGCAAAGCTGACATTGACCAGGCGGTGCGTGGTATCAATCTCAATGGACTGAATGGCGCTGGAGCCCCGGATGGCCGAAGGAAGTACTTTAGTCTGCAGGTTGAGAAGGTTGGTGTGTACCAGTATTGGCTCTTCTTTAACCATACCCGCCATAAATACTGAGTTGCCCAGCGTCTTGAAATCAGTGATCTGGAAACGATCGAGGGTATTGATGGTAAACGTCTCGACAAATCCGGGACCAATATTGACCCTTACAATTTGATAGTTGTTGCTCCTGAACCGGCTGAACAGTAAATAGGCGGCCTGTCCGTCATATGTAGAGGATACCAGGTCGAGGTTGGACTCGATAGCCCCGTCAATAGACCATACGCGGTCCAGATTGACGTCGAACTTCTGAACATTGTAGGTACTGCGGGTGGGCTTAGATACCAGTAGTACGCCCTTTTCTCCCAGAGGAATCGTCTGGTAGGCTTCGCTGCCAGCCGGAACGGGCAGTTCAATACGTTTGACGTCTTGCGAAAAGGAATGAAAAGGTAATAGTATAATCGTTACTAGCAGGAGGAATGCTGATTTTAGCATTGCATTAGTTTTGTTCATGGGCTAAACCTAAGATTATATCAAATTCTTCGGGCCGTAGGGGAAGGACGGATAAGCGGGACTGACGAATGAGGGACAGGTCCTGGAGACGGGTATCGGACTTCATCTGACTAAGGCTGACCGTACGGGGAAACCGCTCAACGGGCACCAGTTCCACTACCACCCAGCGTGGATCGTCGGTAGTAGGGTCGGGGTAGTTTTCCCGGCTTACTTTGGCCAGTCCTACCACTTCTTTGCCTTCGTTGCTGTGGTAAAACAGGACCAGGTCATTTTCCTTCATAGCCATCAGGTTATTACGCGCCTGATAGTTCCGTACGCCATCCCATATGGCTCGCTTTTCATTAACGAAATGATCCCACGAATATTTGAATGGTTCAGATTTAACGATCCAGTAGTTCATTGAGGTAATTGGGAAGATATTTTAAGAGGATTTACAGTTTGAATAGTGGGTGGCGACAGCCCCGAATGGCTTAGTCAGGAACCGGGCTGTACATCTACAGATGCGTCTTCCGGATTATATTCAACATCCCAGGTATGGTCGGCCAGCATAAATACTTTGGCCACAAAGCGGCGGAAAGGACGGGACTTGCCCCACTCATTGGGAGCTATCATGGACAGTACATCCGAGCCATCCGGTCTCTCATAGAGGTAATAGGTATGATTGATGACCGGCTCAAAGCTCATCTGGGCCGAATAGATCCGCTCCGACACTTCAATCCGGTTTTTAATAAGATTAGCCTGCTCGGCCAGGAGTTGCATCTGCTTGTAGATCTGCGCCATCTGCAGGTCTGTTTGCTGACGCATGGCCAGTACCGATCTGCTCTTGATCTTACCCATATCTTCCGGACGTATCACCGCTCCACCTACGGTATGTCCATATTCCATCAGGCCCGGATTCTGGGCAATTTTATCATTTTCTTCTTCCTGATCTGCCATAGTACCTCCTTTGCGTCGCCGAAATTAAGTATTGTTTCTCTTACCTTCAAAAACTATTGATTAACTTTCGGGCCAAAAAAATACTTAAAAAGTAATACCTGGTCCACTTATCTTCCGCCTTACCAGACAAGAGTCTTATATGGTCATTGATGGAATGGCTGGGCTATACACACTTAATACCTACACTAGTACAAGTCTCTTATGCACTGGCATACCAACCGAAGATTAGTCGCGTCGCAGGCTGTACCCGAGCCTGAGTACTTTCGGTTGGCCTATGATTTCCTGAACTCCTGGTCCGAAAATCAGCCCCACTACCAGTTGCATACGTCCGGGTCGACCGGACAACCCAAGCCGATCAACTTGCTTCGTGAGCAGTTGGTAAGCAGTGCGCACCTAACGGGTAAAGCTATACAACTACCCAAAGGTACCCGTGCGCTGGTGTGTCTGAATGTACGCTATATTGCTGGGGTTATGATGCTGGTACGGGGGATGGAACTGGACTGGGACCTGACCATAGTAGAGCCTTCGGGTAATCCTTTGCTGCAGGTACCCACTGAGCAGGTCTTTGACTTCGTGGCGATGGTACCCCTGCAGTTATCTACTATACTTGAAAACAAGGTAACCCGCAAACGGGTCAGCAGCCTCGGCAAAGTACTGCTGGGAGGGGCTCCGGTTGGGGTGGCATTACATAAGCAGATCCGGCGGTTGAACATATCCGTATACCAGAGTTACGGCATGACCGAAACGGTATCACACGTAGCCTTGCGGCTCCTGAACGGAAAGAATGAGAGCGAAGACTTTACACTACTGGATGGAGTTGATTTTGGCGTAGACCAGCGTGGATGCTTGTACGTATCGGGCCCGATGACACTCCATCAGACCGTTCAGACCAACGACCTGGTAGAGATTACCTCAGATCGGACCTTCCGCTGGATAGGGCGGGTTGACCATGTAATAAACTCCGGAGGGATCAAGATACCACTGGACAAAGTGGATCAACTGGTGGAACAGATTTTATATGACATTGGGTGTCCTTTTGACTGTTTCAGCTGGTTTGAGCCGGAAGAAAAACTAGGGCAGAGGCTAATCCTGGTGGTAAAGAATCGTGATGTCTATTTCCCGACCGACAATGTCTGTAATGAGATCAAACAAAGAGAGTCGGTATACCTGGTTCCAAAGCATATTTACTTCGTGGATGAATTTATTAAGACTCCAACGGATAAAGTTGACAGGAGGCGTACGGTAGCATTGCTGAAACAAGTAGATGAATAAACACAATTTTGAAATACAACGATACCTTTCATGAGAACTGAACATCTGCGATACGATGAGGTACTGATCAACTATCAAACTGCCCCCGTAGTACCTGCCCCTTATGCTTATTATTACACGATGCGTATAACTCCTGCCGAAGGAGGTGGTATACAATTGCAGTTCGACATGAAATACCTTGATCGGGAAGAGCTTGACGAGGACGAAATCATAGGGGAAGGATTTACCCTGAATGATGATTTCTCATGGCAGGGAAATTTGCCCCAGGTGTGGGTGTCGGAGCTGAACTCCATTCTTACGCATAGCCAGTACGTACAGGAGGCTGAGGAGAACGAACTGGAAGAATTTATTGAGGTGGTAATGACTCAGCAGGGGGATGCGGAGTCAGGTAGTCCGGAGGATAAAGAAACCTGGGCGTACTTCCTGCAGGAACTGATGCAGGCTATCTTTGAAGCCGCCGGCCGGGAGAACCAGTTTGAAATGGAGTACCTGCGCATTAACAGCCAAAAAGAAACCAGCATTAGCCTCAATGCTTCCTTTGTTAACAAGACCTTTTCAATTCAGCTGGATAAGCAGCCCCGGGAACAGATGGACTGGAAAAAGCTGGAAGAGGTAATGGGTACCGTATTCAAGGCGGAGTTTATGTCTGATCAGGCTACGGAAACCAGGCCTACTCATGAAGGTACTTATATCACGACTGGTGATGGACTATGGTACAAGCTTGGTGAGGCCGTGCTGAATCCTACCCCCAAGAGTAAAGTACTGCCGCAGATCGAAAACCTGTTTGATAAACTAGAACGACGCGTTGCGGTCTAGTTCCTGGCGTAGTTCGTCTACTAGTTCCCTGATCCGGTCCACTGATGGGGCCGGTTCGGGGAGTCTCAGACTTACAAAAGCTTTTACTTCCCACACTTCCAGCACATCCTTAATAGAAACTTCGGTGCTGGGTACACTACTGATGTCCGAACTCAGTAGCAATATCCCCTTTATCTTGACCTGATTGTACGCCCGCCGGTATAGGATCCCCTGGTTACGGAGGACAAATATGTAGTTGGTGCCGTCTTTGATATCGTACCAGTTTCTTACAAACGCACCCACCAGTAACGCTCCCGGAAACGTGAAGTCATCACCCGCTTCAAAAGCCCGGTAGTTGCCCGATGGCAGGTTAGGTAGCTGAAACGTCGGTAGCCGGTTCAGGAAAGTGCTATTCTGATAATTGTGTAGGTACTCAGACACCATACTACCCTTGACCCACTGGATAGACTGATGGGTAAGCTGATGGTCATCGTGCTTGCTGACTCCGTTATTGTTTCCTCCGTCGTATTGATTGTTGAATTGAGGAGGCTGAAAGCCAGACTTAGCCTGATATGGTGACTCCCGATGGAAAGTTGATGGATTGCCGGTGTGAACAGGTTTCAGAGCCACCTGACGGGACACCATACGTAGGGTAGGCCTAGGGCGCTGATACTTATCAAGTATGGCTGACAAAGGCTGGGGGGCAGCCGGTTCGTTCATCAGCGGGGGAGGTGGCGGTGGTGTCTGATGAACAGAGTTTAAGGGAAGACCAAGTTCAGGTGTTTCCCTGATTTTCCGAAGATCATTCTTCAGAAGATTATCCACCGACACCCCAAACGCCAGCGCCATGTTCTTCAGGTTTGTCAGGTTGGGGTTAGCCCGCGCTTCTTCATAGGCACCTAGTAGCGAACGCTTAATTCCTATTTTACGGGCAAATTGCTCCTGGGTCAGACCATTCAGCCGGCGTAGGTATTTTATGTTGTTGCTTACGATACTCATAGGTGTTGCTTGTTAAAGCAATATAAAGGATTTTGACAAAATATTTAGTAAAAGCTGATTTAAGCAAGCTATTACCTCATTTTTTATCGTAATTGTTACTTTTTACTCTGTATCTTAGAAAGTAAAAGATAAGCTATGGATGTACCATTAGTAAAACAGGATATACAGCAGGAGGCCCACGAGCTGTTTGATAAACAAAGGCAGTATGTACACAAAATGGTGCAGACTACCGCCGCTGAGCGGATCGAGCGACTCAACCGGCTGTACCACTACCTGATCAACCACCTGGAAGAGGCGCAGGAGGCTACTTACAAAGATTTTAAAAAGCCAGCGGCCGAAACCATGCTGGGCGAGATCTACGTCCTGACCAGTGAAATCAAATATACCTGCAAGCACCTCCGCCGCTGGATGAAGCCTCAGAAGGTGGCTACTCCCATGGGAGCCATCGGTACCAGTAGCTATATACAGTACGAAGCGAAGGGCAACGCCCTGATCATCTCTCCCTGGAATTACCCCATTAATCTGGCTCTGAAGCCTCTTGTTTCTGCCATTGCCGCCGGTTGTGTGGCTATCATCAAACCTTCGGAGCTCGCTCCGCATTCATCGGCTTTTGTCCGTAAGGTAGTGAAAGCCGTATTTCCACCCGAAGAAGTAGCTGTCATAGAGGGAGGTGTAGAAGTATCGCAGACGTTACTGGCGCTGCCGTTCAACCATATCTTCTTTACGGGTAGCCCTCAGATCGGGAAAGTAGTGATGAAAGCGGCGGCGGAGCACCTGGCCTCAGTTACACTCGAGCTTGGAGGTAAATCCCCTACCATAGTGGACGAAACGGCCGATATAGCCGCTACAGCGCAGAAAATTGCCTGGGGTAAATTTCTTAACAATGGTCAGACCTGCATTGCTCCCGACTATGTGATGGTCCATTCTGAGGTGAAGCACCGATTTGTAGAGGAATTTAGGAAGGCGGTTACTTCAATGTACAATGTAGACGGAAAAGCTACTGAAGACTCTGATAGCTACGCCCGCATTGTGAACGACCGTCACTTTCAGCGGTTGAAATTATACCTGGATGATGCTGTAAATAAGGGAGCTTCGGTAGAATTGGGTGGCAAAACCATAGCCAGAGATAACTTCATAGAACCTACCCTTATCACCGGTGTCAACGACTCCATGAAACTAATGCAGGAGGAAATCTTCGGCCCGCTGCTGCCGGTGATAGAGTACCAGGACCTCAGGGAGGCAGTTAACTATATCAACGCGCACGAAAAGCCACTGGCGCTATATGTACACAGCAGGAGTGACCGGAACACTGACTATGTTCTCTCCAATACCAGCGCCGGTAATGCCCTGGTGAATGAGCTGCTATTTCAATTTGGCAACCATGAGATACCCTTCGGCGGAGTGAATAACAGTGGCATTGGCAAGTCGAATGGCTTCTTTGGCTTCCAGGAGTTCTCCAACGCCAAAGGTGTCATGAAGAGGAAGTTTGGTACTGCTAAGTTTCTTTACCCGCCCTACACGGACAAGATCCATAAACTGCTCAACTTTATGGTGAAGTACCTGTAAGGTAGTTAAATTGTAGGGAGACTTACTATAAAAGCAGCAGGAACCACTACGGTGATTCCTGCTGCTTTTATAGTAAGTCTGAATGCTATTTGTAGATTTCCTTACGGGCAGCCATTAGGGTATTGGTAAGTAGGCCACAGATGGTCATGAGTCCTACACCACCCGGTACTGGTGTGATAAAGCTGGCTTTGGGAGCTACATTCTGGAAGTTGACGTCGCCTTTGATAGCAAATCCGCTCTTCTTGCTAGCGTCAGGTACCCGGCTAATCCCTACATCTATCACTACGGCACCTTCTTTCACGTACTCAGCCGTTACGAATTCAGGACGGCCCAAGGCTACGATGAGAATATCAGCCGACTTACAGATTTCTTTCAGATTCTGTGTTTTGCTATGGCAGATGGTGACGGTACAGTTACCGGGGTAGGTATTGCGTTGCATCAGGATACTCATGGGCAAGCCTACGATCTGACTGCGACCAATCACGACACAGTGCTTACCAGCTGTTTCGATATCCGCCCGCTTTAGCATTTCGATGATTCCGAAAGGAGTAGCCGACAGGTAAGCCGGAAGCCCCTTGCACATACGACCTACGTTGATAGGGTGGAAGCCATCTACATCCTTAGCCGGGTGTACCGCTTCCATGATGGTATTCTCAGTGATGTGCTTAGGCAGGGGAAGCTGCACAATAAAGCCATCTACGTCAGGATCATTATTAAGCTGCTCTACGGCACCCAGTAGTTCAGCTTCGGTAACGTCTGAGTCAAAGCGTAGAAGGGTAGAGGTGAAGCCTATTTCTTCGCAGCTCCGGATCTTGGAAGCTACGTAGGTTTCGCTGGCACCATCGTTCCCTACCAGTATAGCGGCCAGATGAGGCTTTTTCCCACCTTTGGAAGTCCAGTAATCAACTTCGGTTTTGATTTCGGCTTTAATCTGCGAGGAAATCAGTTTTCCGTCAAGGAGTTGCATGCGATTTGTTAAATAAGAGGTAGTTTGGTTTAATAAGGATCGGGTACTATAAGTAGGTCATTGGATCATCAGCCACACGTGTACCATCGTGCAGTTGATCCAGGGAGTCCATCTCCATGGGAGAGAGCTGAAAGTCCCATACATCAAAGTTGGCCTTGATACGATCCGGATTCACCGACTTAGGTATCGTAACCACGTTGTGCTGCATGGACCAGCGAATCAAGACCTGGTAAGTAGACTTCCGGTGCTTTTCGGCAATGTCAACCAGTACCGGATGTTGGGCCTTTTCACCACGTACCAGCGGAGCGTAACCTTCGGGTTGGATCTTGTGATCGATGCAGAAGTTAACTACGTTGGGCAGGTACAGGAAGGGACTAAACTCAAACTGATTGACCGCCGGTATAACATTGGCATACTCAAACAGCTCCTTGAGATGGGGCTCGTAGTAGTTGGATACACCGATGGCCTTCACCCGTTTTTCTTCGTATAGCTGTTCCAGCGCCTGCCAGGTTTCTTTTAACCCTGTACGCACCGGCCAGTGGATCAGGTACAGGTCGATATAATCTGTCTGAAGCCTTTTCAGGCTCTTGTCATAAGCACGTAAGGTTTGGACGTAGCCCTGCTCGTCACGCCACACTTTGGAGGTAATGAATACTTTCTCCCGGGCGAGTCCGCTGTCTTTGAATCCCTGACCTACTTCTTCCTCGTTCTGATAAATACTGGCGGTGTCCAGCAACCGGTACCCTAATTCCAAAGCATGGGATACAGCATTTCGGACCTCATTCTTTTCACCGGGAGCATAGATGCCAAGCCCTAACAGGGGCATCTTAACACCGTTATTTAATAGAACGTTGGTTTTCATAGTAGTTCAGTTAGTTGAAATATAGGCAGTTATTGAAGAAGGTAGTCTTTGAGTCGGGCAGCGCCGACTGTAGCCTTCTCCTGAATAAAAGTTATATTAGATCGTAGGGAAACCTCCGGCATAGACGGGTCAATAATATAGATGGGAGCACCACCACGTACGTAGTAGATTAACCCGGCGGCTGGATAGACGGCCAGAGAAGTACCTATTACGACAAAGATATCCGCCTGCTCCGCAATCTCCACCGCAGTTTTCATCATAGGTACTTCTTCACCGAACCACACGATATGCGGACGAAGCTGACTACCTAATTCGCACAAGTCATCTTGATTTAGCTCCGTTCCTTCCAGCGTATATACCAGCTCCGGATTCTTAGTACTTCTTACTTTAAATAGTTCGCCATGCAGGTGAATTACCTTCGATGAACCAGCCCTTTCGTGCAGATCATCCACGTTCTGCGTAATGATGGTTACGTCAAAATGGTCTTCCAGTTCGGCCAGTATGCGGTGGGCGGCATTGGGCTCGGCGGTGCGGGCCTGTTGGCGGCGCTGGTTGTAGAACTCGAGTACCAGCGCCGGGTTTCGTTGCCAGGCTTCGGGGGTAGCTACATCTTCAACCCGGTGGTTTTCCCACAGTCCGCCACTGTCGCGGAATGTTTTGATGCCGCTTTCGGCACTGATCCCGGCTCCTGACAAGACCACCAGCTTCTTATTCGCTTCCCCCGTAGCCATAGTTAATTAATCCTTTTTGGTCTTCTTAGTAGCTGTTTTACCTGCGGCTGTTTTACGACCTCCCTTGGCTTTGGCGGCAGCGGGTTTTTCTTCAGTACCTTCGGCCAGCTTCAGCACATCCTCATAGGTGAGGGAGGCCGGTTCGGTACCACGGGGTATTTTTATATTACGCTTACCGAAGGCTATGTAGGGTCCGTACTTGCCGTTCAGTACCTTGGCATTTGGATTTTCGTCGTACTCACGAATGATCCGGTTGCTTTCCTGTTTACGCTTCTCCTGGATAATCTCAATAAGTCGCTCTTCGGTCACGGCCATGGGATCATCCGTAGGCGCGAGGGAGAAGAACTTGTCGTCGTGTTTGACGTAGGGACCGTACTTACCGATGTTGACCACCATTCCCTTGTCTTCGTAGAAACCTACCTCACGGGGTAGTTTAAAGAGTTCAAGGGCTTCATCCAGCGTAATGGTTTCCATGAGCTGGCCTTTCTGAAGGCTGGCAAACTTGGGTTTTTCTTCGTCCTCCACATCTCCGATCTGAACGTACGGACCGTATTTGCCTACCCGGACTGATATTTTCTTGCCGGAGTTAGGATCTTCACCCAGCTCGCGGGTGGTCAGGCTCCGGTCTATTTTTTCACCTTCGGCTTCGGCTACTTTTTTATGAAAGCCTTTGTAGAAGTTATCGATCATCCCCTGCCAGGGTACTTTCCCTTCGGCAATATTATCGAAGTCTTTCTCTACGTTGGCCGTGAACGAAAAGTCAACAATATCCTGGAAATGATTTACGAGAAAGTCATTCACGATCATACCCGTACTGGTCGGGAATAGCTTGGCTTTCTCGGTACCGTAGGTTTCTTTACTGACCTTCGCCTTGATCTCATTATCTTTCAGCGTAAGCTCCTTGAATTCCCGCTCCTGTCCGGGGCGGTCTTCCTTCACCACGTAGCCACGGCGCAAAATGGTAGAGATGGTAGGTGCATAGGTAGAGGGACGTCCAATACCCATTTCTTCCAGCTTCTTTACCAGACTTGCTTCAGTATAGCGGGGTGGGTTACGGCTGTAACGCTCGGTGGCTTTCATATCCGAGAGGTTGAGCTGTTGTCCTATATTAAGGGGCGGCAGCATCCCTTTTTGCTCTTCATCCGAATCATCATCACTGGATTCCATATATACGGTCAGAAATCCTTCAAACCGGATCACTTCACCCTGCGCTACCAGTTCTTCTTTGGTAGTAGATATACCAATGGTTGCGGTAGTACGCTCAAGCTGGGCATCGGCCATCTGAGAGGCAATGGCCCGTTTCCAGATTAGTTCATAGAGTCGCTGCTCGTTACGATCCTTACTGGCTACCAGCGTAGAGAAATCAGTCGGGCGAATGGCTTCGTGCGCTTCCTGCGCTGATTCGGACTTAGTCTTGAAAGTACGTCTGTGATGAAAGTCCTGGCCGTATTCGTTAATAATCTGGTCCTTAGCTTTGCCCATGGCCTCCTCTGACAAGTTGGTCGAGTCGGTACGCATGTACGATATCTTACCGGCTTCGTAGAGTTTCTGAGCGATGGTCATGGTCTGAGACACCGAGAAACTCAGCTTGCGGGATGCTTCCTGCTGTAAAGTAGAAGTAGTAAATGGGGGCGCGGGAGATTTCTTGGCGGGTTTGGTTTCAAGATTTTTAATAGAGAACTCGGCCTGAACACACTTCTCCAGAAAGGCATACGCATCAGCCTCTTTTTCAAAATTTTTGGCCAGTTCGGCATTAAGTACCTTGCCATTTCCTAAATCAAAACGGGCCGTAACCTTATAGCTGCTCTTCGACTGGAAAGCATCAATCTCACGCTCACGATCCACTATAACCCGAACCGCTACGGATTGTACCCGACCGGCTGACAGGGATGACTTACCGATACGAATCTTCTTCCACAGTACCGGCGAAAGCTCATAGCCTACCAGGCGGTCCAGAATACGGCGCGCCTGCTGGGCATTTACCAGATCAAGATCTATACTTCGGGGGCGTTGAATGGCATTCTGAAGCGCTGACTTAGTGATTTCCCGGAACACGATCCGTTTTGTATCGTCCGGCAGCCCCAGAGCTTCTTTGAGGTGCCAGGATATCGCTTCTCCTTCGCGGTCGTCGTCCGTCGCCAGCCATACTACTTCGGCTTCCTTGGCTAATTTTTTTAACTCATTTATTACTTTAACCTTATCAGTTGATATTTCATAAACAGGTTTAAAGCCATTCTCAACATCTACACCCATATCATGCTCAGGTAGGTCCCGAACGTGCCCAAAGCTAGATTTTACGGTAAAATCCTTTCCTAAATAGGACTCTATTGTCTTGGCCTTCGCCGGTGATTCTACGATCACCAGATTCTTTGACATAGTAACTTTATTTAATGGTATTGCCGCTAAGATGGCTCAAATATAGATCAGAAACTAACATAATTGTAAACAGCCTCTCCAAATGGATTGTTACATTCTTTCTGAGAGTGTAAAATTTTGTAATGGTTCTGAGAGCTATTTTTAATTCTTGTCCGCTGATAGTAAATACTATTGTAATTAGAAGAAAATAGAAAATAATCAAGATAAAGCGGATAAAAATCTAGCAAAAAAGAATCGCGAAGCCGGTAACCTACGGGGAATTTTGTAATTTTAGGCGTCTTTTAAATTAAAGTAATCTTTCACAATAATTATGGCATTTGACATAGACATGATCAAGGGCGTGTACGCCCGTATGGGGGAACGCATCGAGTCTGCCCGTAACGTGGTAGGTCGTCCCTTAACACTGGTTGAAAAAATTCTATACTCGCACCTTTGGGAAGGAAACGCGGCTCAGGCGTATGAGCGCGGTAAATCATACGTTGACTTTGCACCCGACCGAGTAGCTATGCAGGATGCTACCGCTCAGATGGCGCTTTTACAGTTTATGCAGGCCGGTCGCCCTCAGGTAGCTGTTCCTTCAACAGTACACTGTGACCACCTGATCCTGGCTGAAAACGGAGCAGAGCAGGATCTCCAAAGTGCCAATAACAAAAACCGTGAAGTGTATGACTTCCTGGCCTCCGTATCTAACAAATATGGTATAGGCTTCTGGAAGCCGGGTGCTGGTATTATTCACCAGGTAGTACTTGAAAACTATGCCTTTCCTGGTGGTATGATGATAGGTACTGACTCCCACACGCCCAATGCAGGTGGTCTGGGTATGGTAGCGATCGGGGTAGGTGGTGCTGACGCCAGCGACGTAATGTCTGGTCTGGCGTGGGAGCTCAAAATGCCTCGCCTGATCGGAGTCAAACTGACTGGTAAGTTAAGTGGCTGGACGGCTGCCAAGGACATTATTCTTTGGGTGGCGGGGCAGCTTACTGTAAAAGGGGGGACCGGATATATCATTGAATACTTTGGTCCCGGAGCCGAAAGCCTGTCATGTACTGGTAAGTCTACCATTTGTAACATGGGTGCCGAAGTAGGTGCAACTACCTCTATCTTTGGTTTTGATGACAAGATGGCTTCCTATCTGCAGGCCACTGAAAGAGGAGATATTGCAGAAGCAGCCTCAGCGGTGCGTCAGCACCTGCGTTCAGACGAAGAGGTATACGCCAATCCTGCGGCTTACTACGATCAGGTACTTGAACTGGATCTTTCGACGCTTGAGCCTTACATCAACGGACCTTTTACTCCGGATCTGGCCTGGCCTTTGTCTAAATTTGCTCAGGCAGTTAAGGAAAATGAGTGGCCGGAGCGCCTGGAAGTAGGGCTGATCGGATCATGTACCAACTCTTCGTACGAAGATATGACCCGCTCGGCTTCCGTAGCCGCTCAGGCCGCAACCAAAAACCTTAAAACTCGAGCTGAATTTACAATCACACCTGGTTCGGAACTGGTGCGGTATACTGCCGAGCGTGACGGAATCCTGAATACTTTTGAGAATATAGGTGGAGTAGTACTGGCAAATGCCTGTGGCCCATGTATTGGTCAGTGGGCTCGTCACATGGATGACCCATCGCGTAAAAATTCCATCATTACGTCTTTCAATCGCAACTTTGCCAAGCGTAATGATGGTAATGCCAGTACGCATGCTTTTGTGGCTTCTCCCGAAATAGTAACAGCCTTTGCCATTGCCGGCGACCTGACTTTTAACCCTATTACTGATACGCTGACCAACGAAAATGGTGAGCAGGTAATGCTGGATGAGCCTCAGGGTATTGAATTGCCGGTACGTGGGTTTGCCGTTGAAGATGCTGGCTACCTGGCCCCCGCCGAAGATGGAAGCCAGGTACAGGTACTGGTAAGCCCTACTTCAGATCGTCTGCAGCTGCTTGATCCTTTCAAAGAGTGGGAAGGTACTGACATTACCGGACTAAAGCTGCTGATCAAAGCAAAAGGCAAGTGTACTACGGACCATATCTCAATGGCTGGTCCCTGGCTGAAGTACCGTGGACACCTGGATAATATTTCCAATAACCTGCTGATTGGTGCTATCAACGCATTCAATGATAAGTCCAATAGCGTGAAGAACCTGCTTACCAATGAGTATGGTGAAGTACCTGCTACGCAGCGTGTTTACAAAGCTGCCGGTATCGGTACTATCGTGGTAGGTGATGAAAACTACGGTGAAGGTTCATCCCGTGAGCACGCCGCTATGGAACCTCGTCACTTAGGTGTTCGTGCGATCCTGGTGAAGTCTTTTGCCCGTATCCACGAAACCAACCTAAAGAAGCAAGGTATGCTGGCTCTGACTTTCGCTAATCCTAACGATTACGACAAGATCCATGAGGACGATACCATTGATATCGTAGGTCTGCAGAACTTCGCTCCTAACCAGCCGCTGGCCGTGGTACTACACCACGCGAATGGTTCGACGGACGAGATTCAGGTAAACCATACTTATAATCAGCAGCAAATTGAGTGGTTCAAGGCTGGTTCAGCGCTGAACATCATTCGTAAGCAGGTAGAAGCTGGTAAGTAAGCTAATTGATAGAGAGGTATTTGCGTGCCTGTTATTAAATAGCCAGATCAATAAAAGAGCGGCAGCCCGTATAGGCTGCCGCTCTTCTTTTTTACTTAGTTGTTAAAGTTTCAGCATTACTTAGCTGGCAGCTCATTACTGTATTTCAATAAGGCTTTCAACTCTTCTTTATTGTTAAAGTTAGTCTTGTGCTCCTTCAAGTACTCATTAAGTATCCTTTTATGATCCGAATATAGTTTCAGCAGACTACCCTTATTAGCCAGATAGATGGCATTATTCTTATCTACCAGATAGTAATTTTCATGTCTTGCCAGCAGAATATCTCCTTTTACATCCAGATGCTGCACCCTTCCATTTTGATCCGAAAAGGTTTTGTAGCGTGAAATTGCAGAAGCGCCGGATGATTGATTATAGCCTCCCATCTTTTCACTTTGTACCTGGATCAGCATGGGGTGAATAGCAAGTTTTACCCCTTCGGTATCATTCACTACTTCTACAAACCCTACCTTAGGGTTATACAGGTACTGGTCATCTGCGATTTTGATATTCTTGATTGTAAATTCATTGGCCAGAGCCAGGGTATCACCACGAGGATTTAGGAACTGCATTTCATTCAGAAGTACATTGAAGTTTATCTTGGTATCTACCGGAGGACCGTTAAAGAATGAGATTGTACCCGGAGTGAAATTAGGGTACCGGTATTGATCTTTAGCCGAAACCGACTTTTTGAGATCTTCTACATTTTTTACCCGTATGATGTTAGGTGATTGAGCCCAAAGGAGTGACGTATAGCATGAGCAGATCGCGGTCAATAATAAGATTTTTTTCATAGCTGAGTGGAGTTATAGCGACAAAGAATGGGAGAAAAAATAGTCTTACCTTAAAAGTAGGACTACGTCTAAAGTTACCTGTTCCTATGATTAATAAGAAGGCGGCAAAGTGAGAGCCGTCAAGAGTAGCTGCCGGATCAGGAAGAATAATACAATAAACAGACTATTGAACAGAAAGCTGATCAACGTACTGTAAGAGCTTGATAAGCTCCTCTCTTTTGGTCAGGCTATTACTATTCTTATTAATGTACTGATTGATTTCCCTGCGATAATTGGGGTACAGCTTTTGTAGATTAGGCTTGCTGACTTTATAAGGCGTACTATTTTTATCCACCAGGAAGTAGTGTGTAAGGTGAGCATAAATGGTCTGTCCCCGCATGTCTCTGATTCGGGTACTTCCTGTGCTATCCTTATCCATTGCGATCATGACGGTTTTAGCCAACGTACCAGAACCTACGACTCTTGTTTCAGTCATTAATTGAGCCGATAAGTTCAGATTCCTAAAGGAAGCAACAATCCATAGAAAACCATAAGGGGCTACGAACTGGAACAGATCCTCCTTTATCTGGATATGCGCAATGCCACCACCGTTGGCCAGTGCCATCGTATCACCTGCTTCGGTAAGAAAGTGCATTTCTCTAAGCAACATGTTGTAGTTAAGTGGAGCTTGTACTACGCTGCTATCTTTAAATGTGACGGTGCTGGTAATGAAGGATGGATAGCAGTAGTTTCTCTGAATGAGCTTAGCATCATAATTGACTGTAGTGGTGTCCGCGCTGTTATTACGGGACTGAGCAAGGCTGGCAGAGGAACAGGCAATAACTAAATGAGCACTGGCAATAACTACTTTAAGAGTGAACTGAGAAGGGAGCATGATATAATGGTACAATAATTACCCGGTACAGGCCGGTTGGATTCAACGATATACTAGGACAAAAGTACCATCATCTTCCAGAACAGGCTTTACCGGATAGTAAAAAACGGGGTACTTATGGGGTGGTATAACATTTGTTTGATTAGGAATAGTTAATGAACTTTGACCCCTTACTTTTCTAAACCAAAACCGATGTCTTTATTCGATCAAACTAGTACTTTACTTTGCTCAGGTACACTGCTGGCAACTTTACTATTAGGTCATTCACTCCAGGCGCAGAATGATACGCTACGGGTGAATCAGCTGGAAGAGGTTACTGTCAATGCCTACGAAACCAGAAGATCGCTGCTGGAAACACCGGCTGCTATCAACGTCGTGACGCCACGACTCATGACGCGATTTGCCTCTACGACCTGGATTAACGCTGTTAATACTACTCCCGGTGTTAGAATGGAGGAAAGGTCACCCGGAAGTTACCGGTTTTCTATACGTGGAAGCTTGCTGCGTTCGCCATTCGGGGTGCGTAATGTGAAGTTTTACTGGAACGGAATACCTTTTACCGATGCAAGCGGTAACACGTCCCTCAACGTTCTGGACTTTGCTTCGGTGGAGCGGATGGAAATTATCAAAGGCCCCGGGAGTAGCTTGTACGGCGCAGGTACCGGGGGAGTGGTGCTGCTCTCGACACCATCCGGCAATGCAGGTACTCAGCGGGTTGAGCAACAGGTGGGTTTTGGAAAATATGGCTTCCATAGCCGGAACACCATGGTTCAGGCTGGAGGTGTTTCGGTATTGTATGGCCACCAGCAACAGGAAGGGTACCGGGAGCATAGCGCTATGGTACGCGATGCCGTAACGTTTACACTAACGAATCAGCTGAGTGAGCGGGGATCATTGTCTCTTCTAGGCCTTTACTCCGACCTCCACTACCAGACCCCCGGCGGTATCACCCTGGAGCAGTACCAGATAGATCCTAAGATGTCACGACAACCCACGCGGGTACTACCCGGCAGCCGTGAGCAACAAGCAGGTGTATACACCCGCTACGCCATGTTGGGGGGAAGCTACGACTATCGGTTGTCGCCCCGCTGGACTCAGACCCTGTCGCTGTACCTGAATACCAATGATTTTAGGAACCCATTCATCAGTAATCAGGAGAAACGTACTGAGCTGGGACTGGGAGGTAGAAATGTGTGGCGGTACAGCTTTGACAATAGCAACTGGAATGCTACCTGGACCAGTGGGATCGAAGCTCAGTACCTGCAGTCTATTCAGCGCACGTTTGAGAATATCAAAGGTACTACCGGTACTCTGTTGACTGATGAAGAACTCATGACAGGTACCTTATCGGCTTTTACACAGCTGGAAGCTGAGCCCCTGGATGGATTGATCACTACCGTAGGATTGAGCTATAACACCCTTCGTTATGATTTTGGTAAGTTCTTTCCGGCTCCCTACAACAGCCAGCAACAGAACTTCAAAGCCGAGCTGGCGCCGCGTCTGGCTATCCTGAAAAAGATTGGAGACGACTGGGCGGTATTCGGCAGTTATAGCCAGGGATTCTCGCCACCCACCCTACAAGAGATTCGTCCCTCGGCCGGTGGCTTCCGCACAGATCTGGCAGCGGAGCGGGGAATTAATCGGGAGATTGGTATACGTCGGGCCGGTCGCAGACTATCGGGTGAGGTGAATCTATATTCATTTGGTCTACGGGAAGCTATCGTACGCCGCGCCAACGAGGATGGATCTGAGTACTTCGTCAATGCAGGTCGTACCCGTCAGAATGGGGTAGAGTGGCAGGTAGGTTATAATATTTATACCAGTAGTGTAGGAGCTCTTAACAACATCCGCGCCTGGCACAATGGTACCTATACCAATTACCGCTTTGTGGATTTTCAGCAGGGCGATGCGCAACTATCTGGCAATCTACTACCGGGGATACCCCGGCTAAGTCATGCTACGGGTCTTGATGTGGAGGCTGCTTATGGTCTTTCGCTGTACCTGACTTACCAGCACGGAGGTAATGTATACCTGAATGATGCCAATACGGTGGAGGCTTCTCCTTATGATCAGTTTGTAGTGCGGGGAAGCTGGAAACGCAACTGGGGCAGCCACTTCTATACGGATCTATCCGCTTCGGCCGAACTGGTAAAAGCGGATTTATACAGCCTGGGTTTTGACCTGAATGCCTTTGGTAGCCGCTACTACAATGCCACTCCCAAGCAGAATGCCTGGCTGGGTATTAAAGCCGGCTGGCGCTGGTAGAGTAGGGTCTACAGGAAGTTTTTGACAGAATTGATCAGGCTGTTCAGGCCCAGCAGTACCGTAACAAGGAATATCAGGTAGAGAAACAGATTCTGGACCCAAGAGTTGCGGTGCTCAGCCGGGAGCAGCTCAGGATCATTGATCGTCCTGATGATCTGCCAGGTCACAAACGGAAGCAGCAACCCATTGGCAGCCTGAGCCGCAATGAAAATAGGAATGGGTTTGATATTTAGTAGCCCAAAAAAGAGTCCAATTAGAATAACACCCCGCCACACCCAGTCAGCTTGACTGGGTGTACTTTTTAATAAGGTACGGGCGGTGATAGCTGCTGCGAATGGAGCCGTCACTACGGATGTAAATCCTGCTCCGAACAAGCCAATGGCATAGAGTATATTACCCGTAGGGCCAAATCGGGCAGCCAGTACTTCGGAGGCTCTTTCAAAGCTGAATGTGTCTTTGATCAGAGTTCCGCCCAACAAGATGCTTATGGAGATAATACCTCCAATAAGTACAGCCATTAGGATTCCCTGCCTCATCTCTCGTACCGACTGTCCCTGACCGATACCCGAAGCCAGAAAAAGGTTGTAGGGAACAATAGTGGTACCTACCAGTCCGGTAATGACCAGGGCCGAGCCGGCAGGAAAGGTGGGGACAATAGCATCATGAAGCAGGCGTGGGACCGAAGATATACTTTGAAACCCTACCCACACAAAGGCAATTCCCATCAGAAAGACTACCATGCCGAGGACACGGGAGAGCAGGGTAGTAGATTTGATGGATAAAAAGAGAAAGGCTAATAAACTTACCAGTAGGGTCATAATACACCCTGGGACGTCGAGGAGTAGTTGTAATCCCGCTACTGCTCCCAGAATGTTACCGGCTTCGTAGGCCGCGCATCCGGTTATGACCCCAGCCGCCAGGAGCCAGTTAATGGTATTGCCCCGGTTACCGTGCCTGATGGATAATAATTCTCCCAGGTTCTTACCCGATGCGATGGTAATGCGGGCGGCGGCTTCCTGAAGCAGGATAGTACTAATCGTAGAGAATACCAGTGCCCACAGCAGGGAAGTACCATACGACGCTCCCGCCAGACCGCAGGTAGTGACGGTGCCGGGGCCAATGAAGGCCGCTGAAATCACCGACCAGAAAAGCAGACCAGAAAGGCCGGAGCGAAGGGAAAGAGACTTCATGTGATCAGGCGGGAGTTTATCTGGTTATTTTTTTTGCTTTTAGGCCTGACCATATCCACCGCCTCCGGGAGTTTCTATAATGATTCTTTCACCGGCTAAGACGCGCTTGCTGCAGATAGCGGGAGACTTTTCCTGCGCATTTTTCCAATGTACAAAGGTAATGGCTGAGGCCTTACCCGCTTCGCCTCCTTCCAGTCCGTAGGGGGAGAAATGGTTGTGCTGGCCAATAAGCGTTACGTCCAGATCTTCAAGAAATTCCAGTTCCCGGATGATTCCATCACCGCCTTTCCATTTGCCCGCTCCGCCTGATCCTGTACGGATACCAAACCTGCATAGCCTCACCGGGTAGCGACGTTCCAGTTCTTCCGGATCGGTGATGCGGGTATTGGTCATATGCTGGTGTACACCCGAGCGTCCGTTAAAGCCCGGTCCGGCTCCGGCTCCGCCACCGATGGTTTCGTAGTACCCGAAGCGGTCGTTCCCAAACAGGAAGTTATTCATAGTACCCTGGCTACAGGCCGCCAGACCAAACGCTTTTAGCAGTGTATCTACCAGTCGTTGGCTTACTTCGGTATTGCCACCTACCACGGCCGGGCATTGTGTGGGATCATCTTCGAAGTGGGGGTGAAGAAAGGAGTCGTCCGGTAGTACCAGTTCCACCTGATTCATTAGTCCATCGTTTAACGGTATTTCTTTTCCTACCAGTATGCGCAGGACATAGAGGATAGCGCTATAAATAATGGAAATATTGGCGTTCAGATTTTGAGGGTGAACCTTGGAGGTACCCGTAAAATCAAAGAGTACACGGTTTGGCTCAACTGCTACCTGTAGAGCGATACGACGTCCATCGTCCATGTACTCCACCGCTTTCAGCTGCTTGCCTACCCATGGTCTCAGCGACTGCGTTACCTGCTGGGTGGCACTCCTTTTCAGCAACTGCATGTAGGTGATTACTTTCCGGATACCATGCTCATGCACCAGTTTGAGCAGATCCTCTTGTCCCCGCCGGAGGGCTGACAGAGCGGCTATAATATCGGCTTCGTTCTCCGTCAACATGCGGGTAGGATAAGGGCTTTCAGTAAAGAGCTTCTTTATCGTTTCCCACTGCATTTCGCCCCGCCTTACGAGGTACTGCGGCAGAATGGCCACCCCCTCTTCGTGAAGCCGGGTAGCATCGGGCGGCATGGACCCCGGCCTTTTACCACCTATTTCGGCGTGGTGAGCCCGGTTGACAACGTAACCTACGCATTGGTCATCTTCTGTGAATACTCCCGCTATGAGTGTGACATCCGGCAAGTGCGAACCGCCGTATTTGGGGTGATTGGTAATGACTACATCTCCCGATCCTATCTCTACTACCTCCTTTACCAACCGGGTACATATTCCCAGACTACCCAGATGGACGGGTATATGCGGCGCGTTGACCAGGAGCTCCCCATTCGGGTCCAGCAGGGCGCAGGAGAAGTCTAGCCGCTCCTTCACATTGACCGAAAAGGCCGTACGCTGCAGTTGAGCACCCATTTCTTCGGCGATGGCAGAGAAGCGATTGGTAAATAGCTCCAGCTCTACTTCGCGGGTATGGTGAGTGGTGGCCGCTGGGGTAGTTCTTTTATCGGTGACGATTATATCTCGCGTTGATTGGGTAACAGCTTCCCAGCCTTCGGGTATATAGGAGGTGGAGGTAACATTACGCAGGATGGCCGGACCTGTAATGATATCGCCGGGAGCGAGCTCTTCCCAATCGTATACTCCGACCACTGTATCCGATATGTAAGGTGAGGAGACTCTAAGCTTAGGCTGAACAACCTGGAAGCTGGGGGAAGGGGAAACCACATGCTGTTCCTTACTCTTCTCCCGGATCATCATCCGGATGCTCTCTACTTCTACCTCCTTGTTCTGGGGCAGGTAGCCAAACTGTGACTTGTAGTGTTTTTCAAAAAGTTGAAGGGTACCTTCTCCCTGATAGGGTATTTCGATACTGCTTTCCTGACCGCTGTACCGGAGGAAGGCGGAGCAAAATCCGGTTTCAGTCTCTAGTACAGACTCTCGTCGGATTTCCTCAGTACCTCTGGCTCGTAGTTCTTCAATAATTTCCGGGAGTTGGAGTATGGCTTTATGCCATTTCTGCAAAACCTGCGCAGATACGATCCGGCTTACCTGTGCTTCGCCCATTCCCAGGGCGCTGAATAGTCCCGCGTCAAAAGGAATGATCACTTGCTGTATATCTAGTATCTCAGCCAGTTGACATCCGTGCATACCACCGGCACCACCAAAGGTTAGCAGGGCGTACTCCCTCGGATCAACCCCCTTGGCTACGGATATGCGACGAATGGCATCAGCCATTTTTTCATTCCCAATCCGTTCCAGTCCTAACAAGATCTCCTGACTTGACAGATTACTGCCACTCTTGTAGGTTATATCGTCTTGTAATTTTCGTAGGGATTCAGCTGCATATTCAGTATGAATAGGTATGCCCAATCGGGTGGCATCCATCTTACCTAAGAGCAAATTAACATCCGTTAGGGTCAAAGGTCCTCCGGCACCGTAGCAGGCCGGGCCGGGGCTGGCTCCGGCACTCTCCGGGCCTACACGCAGGCTGAAGCCGTCGTACCAGCAAACAGATCCACCACCGGCTGCCACCGTTTCGATAGCGAGGGCTGGGCTGTGCATCTCGAGGGTATTGATGCGGGTTGTGTAGTTTATATCCGGCCGACCGGCTATGCGGGCGGTGTCAGTACTGGTACCACCCATATCAAAGGTAAGTACCTTATCAAAACCCAGGCGCTGCGCCAAGGAGGTAGCGGCTACCATTCCACCGGCGGGGCCACTCAGCAGGCTGTCTTTTGCACGAAATGTACCAGCCCCCACCAGACCACCGGCGCTTGTCATCACTTTAAGCTGAGCGTCGCCCAGTGATTTTCGGATACGTCGGAGATAGTTGTCCAGTACGGGAGATAAGTAGGCATTGATCACTGCCGTCTGCGTGCGTCTCAGGTAGTGCAGACCGGGGAATAGCTGGGCCGATTGGGAAACATAGCGAATGCCAGCCGCTCCCAGGTACTCTGCTATACGCTCTTCGTGCGCCGGGTTGCGATAGGAGTGCAACAGAGATACTGCTACTGATTCAAACGTATTCTCTACGCAATACTCTTTCAGTCGTTCCAGCACTTCTTGTGTCAGTGGAGTATGTACTGATCCATCCGGTTCAAGCCTTTCATTGATCCCTACTACTGCATCATATAGTAAGGTAGGCTCTGGTATATCCAGCTGAAACAGGTGCGGCCTTTGCTGCGTCCCGATCCGGAGGAGGTCTTCAAAACCCTGCGTGACGAGCAGTAGTGTCTTAGCCCCCTTGTGTTCCAGTAGGGCGTTGGTTCCCTTGGTCGTACCCAGTCGCATGTGCAGGGGGGGGAACAACGCTTTGAGCGAAGTACCCGTGACAAGCCTGGTAGCTAATACAGGAGCCTCTTCCCCCGTAAAAAGTTCAAAATCTATATTTGATAACGGCGTTAGATTATCTTCTAATGTAATTGTCCTGTTCCGGTAGTTAATAGACAGCAACTTTGTGGTGTTGGTGCTGCCCTGCAGGCGGAAATGGTAGCCTTCCAGCAGGTGGTCAGGGTACTGCCAGGGGGCATCAAATTCGTAGTAGTTGGCGTCTATCTTACGGATGATCCGGCCACGCAGGCAGCCGCTGCTCAGTACCTTAGCCCGGTGCCGTTGCCCGGTTGGGGCTATGGCCAGGCAATCAGTAAAAGTACCTCCGGTGTCAATCCAGATTTTCCAGGGTATGGGGGTGGCAGTCAATTGTACACAAGTTTAATGTGCCTGATCTTGTAAATGAGCGCGAGCGTATTATTCCTTTTTACCAGCCGAAACTATATTGGCAAACAGCCTATACGCTCCTGTTACACCGGCGGGTAACTCCCTGAAAAAAGAAAGCCCTGTGTAGATAAAGTGACCTTTGCCGTAGGGCGCATAAATCAGACTACCTTCCTTAGGCGTTTCACCGGTATCATTGCTTGAAAATACAGGTTGGAACTCGGGTGCCCATTCCTCCGCAAAGTAAAGTCCACGCTCCTGTATCCATCCATCAAAATCTTTCTGACTGATCTTGTTGGGGAAGTTCAGTAGGGGGTGGTTAGGGTTGAGAATACGCATTTCCGCATCTTCTTCCGATACCCGGTCGCGACTCAGCTTGAATGGATAGGGGCCTAGCTGAGCTACCTTCTGACCGAATGGCGTCGCGTACTGCACTACCATAGTACCACCATTCTTTACGTAGTTCATCAGCTTATCCTGATAATAGCGCAGCCGCTCCTCTGTATTATAGGCTCTTACACCTACTACTATGGCATCGTAGCCGCTCAGGTCTTTGCTGAGTTCACCTTCGGTCAGCATCACCACCGTAGCACCCATCTGGCGCAGAGCAGCCGGTACATCATCACCGGCACCTGCTATGTAGCCAATCCTTTTAGCCAGGTTCTTTACATCCACCCGAGCCAGTCTGGCCTCGGCGGGAGGGAATATGGTTTGCGTAGGAATGTGCGGGTACTGAATGGTTTTGAGGGAGGTAGTGAAATTCTGACCATCTACCGTGGCTACCGCACGTAATATGACTTCCTGGTTCTGGTTAGCAGGGGTGATACTGAACGTAAACGTTTCTTCCTGGTACTTGTCCGCCAGTTGGAAATTCTGAGAAGCAGGCTCTACTTTCCAGCCGGAGGGTACCTGTAACTTTATAGTCCCATTAACTCCTTTTTTCTGCGCCTTTACCAGTACCTGTACATTCTGAGTAGCACTGCTGGTAAAAATGTATACCGGCTCATTCAGATTGGTTGTGACCGTAGGACGTATCTCAAAGGGGCGGTACTGCTCACCGGCCACCGGATCAGTGAACTTATAGACCCAGGGACGGCTATAAGTCAGGCGCTGTCCATCTATTTCAAATGTAAACTGGGTAACGGTCTGGGAAGTATTCTCAGGAAAGCCGATGGCGCGCTGGTCATCTATTTGAAATACTCCTTTCTGAAGAGGTTTCTCTACCCAATACGGCTGGCTGATCTTTATATCGGCGGGTATTTTGGCGATGATACTGATATTCTCCGCTTTATTCAAGGCCAGACTGGAACTCAATGTACTATCAGTAGGTCGACCCGTCCATTGTAGTCCCACCAGCTTTACAGGGTATTCTCCCCGTTTAACAACATTTATTTTGAGAGCTACCTGAGTACCCGGTACTGCCGAATACTCCGTAGGATTGGTTTCAAACCATAGTCCCAGACACTGCTCGATCAGTTTTTCTACTTCCTGCTTCTTAGCTTGTACCAATACACTCTTCTGATCCAGCTTCTGCAACTCTTTATGAATACGAACTAACGTAGGGACGGAGGAGGCAGGCTTGCTGGGGTTGAAACTGGTAATAGCTTCCTTGACCAGACGAGCTACTGCTGCGCTATTTGGTACCCGGGCCCAGCTGGTATCTACTCCGTCAAACATATTATTCTGAGCGGGTACACCGGCCGTGTGAAGCAGGTAGTCGGTACGATTGTCACGTACCGGTGAGGACCCGAAGCCCTGGCTTTTGTGCTGGCTGCGGCTCTCGGCGGCTATTTCCGTATATGATTTCCCTAGTAGTGGGTTAAAGCCACCAAGCTCCACTGCTATGTAAGGCCTTTTCTCTTCGGCAGGTGCTTCGTTGGTAAAGCCCCGGTTGTAAGAGTTCCATACGATACGTTTGGCCTGCCAGGGCTTCACATATTGCAACTGATCCGGGTATGATTTTGGATCGGCCGCCAGCTTAAATGCTTCTTCGGCCAGGAAGGCTGACGTTTGGTGGTGACCGTGACCGGCACGAGGATCAGGAGGGAAACGGGTAATGACCACGTCGGGCTGGTACTTACGGATCATCCATACGACATCACCCAGTACTTTCTGACGATCCCAGAAGTTCAGCGTTTCGTCCTGGGTCTTGGAATAGCCAAAATCATAGGCGCGGGAAAAGAACTGCTCAGCCCCGTCGATGCGACGTGCGGCCAGGAGTTCCTGCGTACGTATAATTCCAATATTATAGCCTTGCTCGGCTCCAATCAGGTTCTGACCGCCATCACCCCGCGTTAAGGATAAATATGCTGTTCGGGCCAGGCGATCTTTGGATAAGTAGGCCAGCATCAGCGTGTTCTCGTCGTCCGGATGAGCAGCTATGTACAGGACAGACCCCAGCATATTCAGCTTTTTAAGATTCTGAAGAATCTCGCTGGAAGGTACGGCGGGTGACTGAGAGTAAGCTTTGGGAATAAGTAGGAGTAGGAAAAAAAGGTATGATTTGCGAAAAATGCTTTTCATTCTGGACAAGGGTAGTAAGGACAAATTAGAGGTAAAAAGACGTAATCTACTGACTATAAGGGTAAAGATGCAATAATCATTTTTGGATTCTTAAATATTTCATAAAAAGTATAAAAAATAATCTATTTGAGCTCTGAAAGCATTTTTTTATGAAATGGCAAAATCTATATTTACATGATTTTGATTCTTAAACACTTAACCAATCGTATTAACGCATGAGTAACATTACTTATCTGGTACCAGTATTAGGACTGGTTGGTCTACTGGTTATGTTTTTTAAAAGAGGCTGGGTGGTGAAGCAGGATGCCGGTGATGCCCGAATGAAGGAGATTGCCGATGCCATTGCGGATGGTGCCCTTGCCTTTCTTAAAGCCGAATGGCGGGTACTTATTGTATTTGGTATCATAGTGAGTATCCTGCTGGGTTGGTCGGGTACATTAGTAGAAAATTCAAGTTGGTACATTGGGATAGCATTCGTTATCGGGGCGTTTATTTCAGCCTTTGCCGGGTACATCGGAATGAACATTGCCACGAAGTCTAACGTTCGTACAACTCAGGCGGCTCGTACCAGCCTTACCAAAGCGCTTGAGGTATCATTCACCGGTGGTTCGGTAATGGGTATCGGTGTAGCTAGTCTGGCGGTATTAGGCCTTAGTGTCCTGTTCATCGTGTTATACCACATGTTTGTGGGTGACAGCAACGATGTAAATGGCTTGCCCATGGAAACGGTACTTGAGGTACTGGCAGGCTTCTCACTGGGTGCCGAATCTATCGCGCTCTTTGCCCGTGTCGGTGGTGGTATCTATACCAAAGCCGCTGACGTTGGTGCTGACCTGGTAGGTAAGGTCGAGGCCGGAATTCCCGAAGATGACCCGCGTAATCCGGCGACCATTGCCGATAATGTGGGGGATAACGTAGGTGACGTGGCCGGTATGGGAGCCGACTTGTTCGGATCATATGTGGCAACCATTCTGGCAACGATGGTACTTGGACGCGAAATCATAGCCCGGCAGCCCGATAACTTCGGTGGGATTGCACCCATTCTTTTGCCGATGGTAATAGCCGGATTAGGGCTGATGGCCTCTATAATCGGTATGTTGATGGTAAGGGTGGGTGATGATAATGGAAATGTACAGGGAGCGCTGAACCGTGGTAACTGGGCATCTATTATCATTACGCTGATCGTTTCCTATCCGCTTACAATATGGATGTTACCTGAAGATAGTCTGACGCTGCGTGGGGTAGAGTTTACTTCGCTGGATGTTTTCTGGGCTATACTATTGGGTTCTATTGTTGGAGCGATTATGTCGGCCGTTACAGAGTACTATACCGCTATGGGTAAGCGTCCGGTCCAGTCTATCGTAAATCAGTCATCTACGGGTCATGCTACCAATATTATTGGTGGTCTTTCGGTAGGTATGGAGTCGACGGTTATACCCATTCTTGTACTGGCAGCCGGTATATTTATCAGCTACGAGTTGGCAGGTCTTTACGGAGTAGCGATCGCCGCGGCCGGTATGATGGCTACTACGGCCATGCAGCTGGCAATCGATGCTTTCGGCCCTATCGCGGATAACGCCGGTGGTATTGCCGAGATGGCGCACCTTCCCGAAGAGGTACGTGGCCGTACGGATGTACTCGATGCCGTTGGTAACACGACTGCGGCTACGGGTAAAGGCTTTGCCATTGCTTCTGCCGCTCTTACTTCTCTGGCACTTTTCGCGGCCTTCTGCGGAGTAGCCGGTATTAATGCCATAGATATCTATAAGGCCAATGTACTGGCAGGTCTCTTTGTGGGGGCCATGATTCCCTTTATTTTCTCATCGCTGGCCATTGCTGCGGTAGGACGTGCCGCCATGAAAATGGTGGAAGAAGTACGTCGCCAATTCCGTGAGATACCGGGTATCATGGAAGGTACCGCTCGGCCAGAATACGAGAAGTGTGTAGCCATCTCCACGCAGGCTTCCATCCGTGAAATGGTCGCACCGGGTCTGATTGCTCTGATTGTACCGGTAGTAGTTGGATTTATCTTCGGACCTGAGGTACTGGGTGGTACGCTGGCCGGTGTGACTGTATCGGGCGTACTGATGGGTATCTTCCAGAATAACGCCGGTGGTGCCTGGGATAACGCCAAGAAGTCGTTTGAGAAAGGCGTACTCATCAACGGGCAGATGTACTACAAAAAGTCAGAGCCACATAAGGCCGCCGTTACGGGTGATACCGTAGGAGACCCTTTCAAGGATACGTCTGGTCCATCTATGAACATCCTGATCAAGCTTATGTCGATAGTGTCGCTGGTAATAGCTCCGCATATAGCGGTGGAGGAGGTAACCGATCAGGAATTTATTGAAGACAGCAGTATCAAAATAGAAGCCCCTAAGGTGGCAGCTACTGAAAAGAATTCTGCTCAGGTAGAATGGAAGGATGTAGTTAGATAAATGAGTACTACCAATAAAAAGAGCGGCCTCACCATATATTCGGTGAGGCCGCTCTTTTTATTTATTGATCTGTCAATACTTAATCACGATTATAGATCTGAGTCCATTCCCGCAGCTGGTTCTCGGCTTCTATGGTGATCTGTCCGGGCTTCATACGCCACAGCCAGTTTCCTTCACCTTCACCGGGGTAGTTCATCCGGGATTTTTCATCCAGACCAAGCAAATCCTGCACCGGAATGATAGCGATTTTGGCTACGGAAGAAAACGCTAACCGACACATGGTAGGAGCAATTTCATCCTCCGGAAGTACCCGTCCCACGTATTTATCCAGACGTTTTTTGTCTTCTTTGCCTTCCTGGTGGTACCAGCCTATAATCGTATTGTTGTCGTGGGTACCTGTATAGGCTACAAAGTTAGGAACATAATTGTGGGGAGTAAAGATGTTCTTAGGCATGGTTTCGTCGAAAGCAAACAAAATTACCTTCATACCCGGTAGGTCAAATTCATCCCGAAGTTCCAGTACGATATCACTGACATCGCCCAGGTCTTCCGCGATGAAGGGCAGGCCACCCAGCTCTTTCTTCACATGATTGAAAAACTCAGAACCCGGTCCTAGCTTCCACTCACCCTTGCGGGCGGTTTTTTCTCCGGCGGGTACTACCCAGTAGTCAGCAAAGGCCCGGAAATGGTCAAGGCGTACGATATCAAACAGCTCAATATTTTTGGTGAGTCGCTCGATCCACCACTTGTAGTTCTGCTTTTTGAGTACGTCCCATTCAAATACCGGCATGCCCCATAGCTGTCCATCCTCGCTGAAAAAGTCTGGTGGTACACCGGCTATACCAGTCATGTTACCTTCTTTGTCCAGGCTGAATATTTCCCGATTGCCCCATACATCAACGGAGTCGTAGCTGGTGTAGAAGGGCATATCCCCAAAAAGCTGTATACCCCGGTTGTTACAGTAGGTGCGGAGTCGCTTCCACTGGGACAGGAATACAAACTGTAGCCACTTGGTCTTTTCAATCTTATCAGCCTGTTCCTTTATGACTTTGTCAATGGCTTTTTTGTCGCGCAGCTTGAATTCTTTCGGCCACTCAAACCAGGGCTTCTTATCATTTAGGTCTTTAAGTACAATGAATATTGCAAAGTCATCCAGCCACAGCGCCTCCTGCTTACAGAAGTCCTGGAACTGCTGCTTCATGGTAGCGAATTCGCCTTCCCCGAAGTTCTTCCAGGCTATTTCAAACAGTTCAGTTTTTATCCGTTCAGCTTCGGCGTAGTCAGCTGTATCCTTCATAGGAAGCTGGTATTTCTTGAGTTCCTTTGGATCCAGTAGACCCTCCTGAGCCAGTAGCTCCGGACTGATTAGTAATGGATTACCCGCTCGGCTGGACAGGGCGCTGTACGGTGAATGCGCCTGCCCCTGCTCGGTTGGGTTGAGGGGGAGTAGCTGCCAGTACTTCTGATTAGTACGGTAGAGGAAGTCAGCAAAAGCTTTAGCCTCGGGTCCCATATCACCCAGTCCAAACGGTGAAGGAAGTGACGTGATATGTAGCAGGATACCAGCACCCCGCTCATTCCTGGCTTTGAACTTCAGAACGGCTATGGGTAGTATGGAGAACAAACCACTAACGGCTAGTTCTTTCTCTGCGGTACCCTCTGTTTTCAGGAGAAGATGCTGCCACTCGGTTGCGATACCTTTAGGTAGCGTAATCCTGGTATCCTTCCAATCCAGTTCCAGCAGATCCTTGCCCTGTTGTTCGCAAAGCTGCGCTATGTTCAGGGGTACTACCACCACATAACTGGTCTGCTGGTAGGTACGGGCAAAGGCCATAATGTTATCCTTGTACTTCCCGCTTACCTCCAGAGGTGAATAGTCACCTTTGGCAAAGACGTCCGCATTACGCTTGCGCTCGTTAAGCAGGATATGGGTCAGCCACAGTTTGATCTTGGCATTGGACCGTTGTTGCCACAGATCCTGCCATACTTCTTCCTGCTGGTTGCTATCCTGCGAGTCCAGTTCATCCAGCCACTGCTGTCGTTTTTTGTAGTCTACTTTGCGGCGGTTATCCGGGTCTACCAGACTCAGATCCCAATACTCGGTCCCCTGATATACGTCAGGTACTCCCGGACAAGTAAACTTAAGCAGCACCTGGGACAGGGAGTTGACAATACCATAGTCTGCCACCTTCTGGTGGAAAGGAGCAAAGCTCTTCCAGAAGGGGTTAGACTGATCCAGCAGCTTCCTGGCAAAATCTTTGGTGGCCTGCTCGTATTCTTCGTTGGGGGTAGTCCAGTTGGAGTGGCGCTTAGCTTCTCGCAGAGCCTTCTGCAGGTACTCCTGTACGCGCTCTGTGAACTGATCCTCGTCTTCACCAGGCATAGGTAGCGCTCCCAGTATAGTCTGGTAGATCAGGTACTCATCGTTAGCGTCAGGCGCATTGTTCTTTTTAAGATCAGCATTGGCTTTCTGCCACTCTTTTACGGTCTTCAGCCATTCATCAGGCAGGTCCGTCAGTACATTGAGCCGGGTCCGTACATCTTCACCCCGCTTTGTATCGTGGGTCGAAGTAGTATTAAGAGCCAGCGGCCAGTTTTTCTGACGATCCAGCATTTTCTGGTGGAATTCGTCAGGAGTAAGTCCGAACGCCTCCGGTGAGTCACCTACCTCATTATGTCCTACAAACCGGTTATAGGTGTACATGAGGGTATCTTCAACCCCCTTAGCCATCAGAGGCCCGGTAAATTGCATCAAACGCTGGTAGAAGCGCAGTGCGTTTGTATTATACGCTTTATCTGCTTTGGCCGGTTTTTTAAGAATAGCCTGTTCCAGCAGATCGATACCCGGAGCTAACTCTTTTTTGCTGCTTCGGATATTATCGAATATTTCTTTTACGACCGTGGTTTCTTCTTCGTCCAGCGGCAGGCTGTTGCCATAGTACCGGTAGACAGGGCACTGGATCAGGACTTCGCCAATGGCCCTTTTCATTACCTCCGCGTCTACTTTAGAGATTGCTTTTTCATCCACAAGATTAAGCTCGACGAATAGCTGGTGCAGGTTGTCAAGCTCACCACCCATGTGTTCGTTGAGGATATAGGCTTTCTTGTCGTGGATCTGATCGTGAGCAGAAGCTTCTTCTCCTACCAGTTTGGAATAGTAGTCTGTAAAGCTTTTCTTGCTGTTGCGGTTGGTGAACAGGTTATTGACATCCGACAGGAACTCGTATCCCGTAGCACCCTGAATGGGCCACTGCTGAGGGAGGTCCTCCCCCGGTTCCAGGATCTTTTCAACAACAATGTATTTTTCCTCACCGACCAGTTCCCGTAGTTGCTGCAGGTAGCCCGTCGGATCAAAAAGTCCGTCGACGTGGTCAATTCGTATACCCTGGAAGAGGTCTTCCTGCACCAATGTATTGATAAACTGGTGATATGTTTTAAAAACTTCAGGATTCTGAATATTGAGACAAATTAGGCTGTTGACTGTGAAGAAACGGCGGAAGTTGATCTTCTTGTCTGTTTCCTGCCAGTGACACAGCCGGTAAGCCTGGTCATCGGCAATCTGAGCGATCATCTCCTGATCATCATTAACTGCTTTCAGGGCGGACTCAATGTAAGCACCGGTAGTTTTGTCCTTCATCAGGGAAGCGAACTGCTGCCGAAACTCATCCCACCGACTGGCGTACGCTTCGGGTTCGTCCTCCTTATGAACCTCATCCAGTTTCTCCAGGAGTTGGTGAATAGCTTCTGACTTCTCCTTGCTACCTGCCTCAAGTACTCTGGCGTAGGAGCGGAAACTCAGAGGATAATCAGAGTCAAAGTAGGATAGGTATAACCGTTGGCGGTCGGGCTGGTATTTAATTTTGAGTTCACCATTCTTAATGACCTCCTCTACGGGGCTACCCAGGAAAGGTACCATGATGCGCCCGCTGTAGAGCTGGCTGGTCCAGGCTACGTCAAAGAAAGACGCATATTCAGACTGCTGTCCCTTTTCGAGCACATCCATGAGCCACTCATTATTAGGGTGGAAGGCCATGTGATTGGGCACTATATCCTGTAGCCAGCTGATTCCCTGCTCCTTCAATCGGGTACAAAGATTTCTCAGTTGTTCTTCGGTACCTATCTCAGGGTTGACCCGGTGCGGATTGACACCGTCGTACCCGTGGGTACTACCGGGCGTGGCTTCAAAAATGGGTGAAGCATAAAGAGTACTTACCCCAAGTTTCTGGAGGTAGGGAAATATTTTTTCTGCATCAGCCAGGGTAAAGTTCTCATGGAACTGTATCCTATAAGTTGCGACAGGATTATGCATGATTGGCGTAGATTATGATAGACTCAGGTTGAACTGTTACGGACTGGGCGGCATCAGCCTTGTCAGGTGACGAAGCAGGCCCTTTCCATTCGGGAGCGGCAGAATCCAGTACTATGGTCCAGTTCTTAACGTGTGATGGCAGGGTAACCTGCTGTGGCGACTTTGAAAAATTCATCAGGCAGACAACATGGTCGTTGTTATGCCAGCGGTGAAGGATCAGCGTTTGCTGCTCATCGTTGGGTTCCACATCCAGTTGCCGGCGGTTAAGCTTACTGAGTGCCGGCAATTCCTTGCGTAGCCTGATCAGAGTCTGATAGTACTTCAACATGGTTGAGTGTGGGTCCTTATCCAGCAGGTTCCACTGCAGCTTTGACTCATTGAATGTACCTTCGGCCATAGGGTCAGGCGCTTCGCCCTGTGCATGAAAAGCGGCAAACTCGGCCTTTCGGCCTTTGCGTACAGCCTCAGCCAGCTCAGGATCGGTATGGCTCACAAAGTACAGGAACGGATTGGGTTCGCTGTATTCTTCTCCCATGAATAGCATTGGCAGGAACGGACTTACCATTACCGCACCGGCCATCAATTTCTGCATCTCAAAGCTTGACAGCTGACTGGTACGTTCACCCAGCATTCGGTTACCGACCTGGTCGTGGTTCTGGGAGAATACGATAAACTGCTTACCCGGATTATTCTCGGCTTTGATACCGAATATCTTATCACGGTGCGGTGAGTACTGCCCATCATATACGTAGGCATCAGTATAAGCCTTAGCCAGGTGCTGCAATCCTGTAAAGTCAGCATAGTAGCCGTTGCGGTCGCCACCGGCAGTTACCCGCAGCGCATGGTGAAACTCATCCACCCACTGCGCGTCCATACCAAATCCCTGCTCTTCCAAAGGATTAATAAAGCGGGTATCGTTCAGGTCCAGCTCAACGATCATGTAGTGGGTGCGGCCTGTCTCCTTCATAAGGTCGTTCACACACATCTTCATCTCGCGCAGGATGTGGGTAGCGCTAAAGTCCTTGATGGCATGTACGGCATCCATCCGTACGGCATCAATATGAAAATCCCTGAACCACATTAGCAGATTCTCGGTGAAGTACTTTCTAACTCCATCACAACCAGCGTCATCAAAGTTAAGAGCCGGTCCCCAGGGAGTATTGTACTTCTCGGTAAAGTAGGGGCCAAAGTCATTAAGGTAGTTGCCCTCCGGGCCCATGTGGTTATAGACCACGTCCAGTATAACAGCTATTCCTTTCTGATGACAGGCGTCCACCAGTTGTTGCAGTCCCTCGGCGCCACCGTAGGAGTCTTGTGTAGCGAAGGGAAGTACCCCATCATAGCCCCAGTTACGTGAGCCGGGGAACTGTGCTACGGGCATGATCTCAATGGCATTAACACCGAGTTCTTTCAGGTAATCCAGCTTTTGCTCCATAGCAGCAAAGGTACCCTCGGGCGTGAAGGTACCCGTGTGCAATTCGTACAGGATATAGTCTTCGAGAGGTACGTTATTCCAGTTACTATCCGTCCACTTAAATGATTTTACATCTATGGCCTGCGAAGGACCATGTACCCCCTCGGGCTGCGCCAGGGAGGCAGGGTCCGGGCGTTCGTGTTCTTCATCCAGTACTACCTTGTACAAGTCTCCGGGTTTGATTTCGGAGGTAGTGATTTGCCAGTATCCCATTTCACCTTCGGACAGGGCAATGGTCTTTTTTTGGTCGGGAAGTGAAATAGCTACTTTCTTGGCTTTGGGCGACCAAATATATACTTCGGCTTGTTCCTCGGTGTTAAAGCTAACACCGAGGGATTTATTACTTATATTTAATGGAATCATAGTGTGTTTGTCAAGTATTCATAGGGCATTTTAGTAGAATAACCGACCGGTTAGGTATTTCTATCGATTCCTCAGCCTCATAAACTTCTCCTTCCTCGCTTAGCATATCTTCGCTGGTATCCATTATTTTGATCCATTTTTTGCCGTATTTTGAAGATGGTAACTTATAGCTAAGGGGTTCATGATGCGCATTAAAAATCACGTAAAAAGAATCATCTACTATTTTTTCGCCCATTGATCCTACCGAACGAAGCCCTTTTCCATTTAGATACACAGCTAGTGACTTAGCAAAATCGTGATTCCAGTTTTCATCATTCATTTCGGTACCGTCTGGCTGGAACCAAGCTATATCTTCAATACCAATACCTTTGATAGGTTGCCCTTGGAACCATCTTCTACGGCAAAATACCGGGTGGTTGCGCTGGAGTTCGATTAATTTTCTTGTAAAATCACGAAGGTTATGATCAGCCTTTTCCCAGTCTATCCACGAAATTTCATTGTCCTGACAGTAGGCGTTGTTATTGCCGTTTTGGGTCCGACCGATTTCGTCTCCGGCCACAAGCATAGGTACTCCCTGCGACAGAAATAGCGTGGCCAGAAAGTTTCGCTTTTGCCGGTCACGAAGGGAAATTACCAATTTGTCGTCCGTAGGACCTTCCACTCCGCAGTTCCAAGAGCGATTATGACTTTCACCATCATTATTATCTTCTCCATTGGCATCATTTTGTTTTTCATTATAAGACACCAGGTCATTTAAGGTAAAGCCATCATGCGCCGTAATGAAGTTTATACTGGCTGTTGGACGCCGGTAGTCGCTTTGGTACAGGTCGGAGCTGCCGGTAAAGCGTTCAGCAAATTCGGCCAGCATACTTGATTCTCCCCGCCAATAGTCCCGCATGCAGTCACGGTACTTACCGTTCCATTCCGCCCAGCCCGCAGGAAACTTGCCTACCTGATAACCCCCTTCACCAATATCCCACGGTTCAGCAATTAGTTTTACCTGCGAAATGGTGGGGTCCTGGTGGATGATATCAAAGAATGAGCCTAGCCGGTCTACTTCATGTAATTCGCGAGCTAGCGTTGATGCTAAATCAAAACGGAAACCATCGATGTGCATATCCAGAATCCAGTAGCGAAGACTATCCATAATCAGACGCAACACGCTTGGTAACTGTGCATTCAGCGTATTACCAGTTCCGGTGTAGTCCATATAGAACCGCTTGTCGTCCTCTACTAAGCGATAGTACGCAGCATTATCAATGCCTTTGAAGGAAAGAGTAGGGCCCATATGATTGCCTTCGCCCGTATGGTTGTATACCACATCCAAAATTACCTCTATGCCACCTTTATGAAATGCTTTTACCATTTCCTTAAATTCTACTACCTGCTGTCCCATCGTGCCACTGCTAGAGTACCGTACATCCGGTGCAAAGAACCCAATGGTATTATACCCCCAGTAGTTGGTTAACCCATTTTCCTTGAGATGCCAGTCCGTGATAAAATGATGAACAGGCATCAGCTCAATCGCTGTTATACCGAGCTCTTGCAGGTACTTGATCGTAACAGGATGAGCTAAACCCGCGTAAGTTCCTCTGATCTCCTCAGGAATTTCCGGATGCATCATAGTAAACCCTTTTACGTGGGTTTCGTAGATAACCGTTTTATGGTAGGGGATTTTAGGGGCTTTGTCATCTTCCCAGTCAAAATAGTGATCTATAACCACAGATTTTGGAATAAAAGGAGCACTATCGGATTTGCTGAAGCTGAGGTCACCGTCAGGATGCCCCAGCTCATAACTAAACAGGGAATCATCCCATTCAATTGTACCGGAAAGTGCTTTGGCATAAGGATCAATCAGGAGCTTGTTGGAATTGAAACGGTGACCATTTTGAGGATCATATGGTCCGTAAACACGATATCCATAAAGTTGTCCGGGTTTTAGATCTGGAATATATACGTGCCAGATATGATGGGTACGTTCTGATAAACGAACTTTAATCGTTTCAATATCAGGTTTTTCAGAATCAAAAAGGCAAAGATCTACACCTTCTGCATTTTCGGCATATAATGCAAAGTTTACACCTTTACCATCATAGGTAGCTCCAAGAGGATAGGGGCTTCCAGGATAAATTTTTGTTTTTGTTTTGGAAGATGGCTCGGTTGCAGCCATGCTGAATTTTTTTCCCATGTAGTGAGTAGCGTTTTTTTTACAAGCACTTGTAAATAGAAAGAACTCCTAATAATCAGGGTTTTGCCTCAAAGGACAATTATTAAGATAAAATTGGTTACCTGATAATTAGAGTTACATCTATATATTAAATATTCGTGCCACGAGCCATCCTCAGGAGGTATATAATCAAGAGAAAGAGAAAATTTAACATGAGAATACTATAACTCTCCGCAAAGGAATGTTTGGTACTGCAGCATATGTACTAAATGGAAGTTAATCCAGCTTAGGTGATATGAAAATAGCTGGACTGTTTTTAACTGAGGAAGAAAGTAGTATTTAGCAATTTAGGTTGCTACAAAACAAATATGCCGACCAGAGGTCGGCACGTTTGCATCTATTAGCCATGAAAAATAAATTACTATCCGCGCAATTGTCCACGTAGTGCACGTGGGATGTCAACCGAAGCAACAGGGTTGCTGGTAGGGCTAAGTATAGCGTAACCTTCTGGTTTGATTGCTCCTACTTTAACCGATTTACCCAGGTCGAGGTTTGTTATATCAACTTCAATATAGTCAGGAATGTTCTTAGCCAAACCTTGCACACGCAATTTACGCAATTTTTGGTTAAGTTTTCCACCTTTCATTACTCCGGTTGATGCACCTGTCAGTTTAACGGGTACTTCTACCTTTATCTCTTTCCCTTCAACGATCTCTAGGAAGTCAGCGTGTAGCAGACTATCGTTAACGGGATGGAACTGTGTATCTTGCAAAATGGCAGTATATAGGTCGCCTTCGATGTTCAAGGTTATTTCGAATACATCGGGTGTATACAGCAAATCACGGAAAAGAATAGAAGGTGCATAGAAATGTACCTGTGAATTTCCACCGTAAAGTACTGAAGGAATGTAACCTTGGGCACGCAGGTCTTGAGACTCAGACTTGCCGAGATTCGCTCTTTTATACCCTACAATCTCATGTTTTTTCATAATTTGAAAAGATAAACTAAGTGTAAAATAACTATGATTAAAAAATTTACTGATTATTTATGAATAGTGAGCTAATAGAATCGTGATCACGTATACGGCCTATGGCTTTGGCAAAAAGCTCAGCCACGGATATAACCCGTATTTTTGGATTTGATTGTTTCAAAGGAATGGTGTCCGTAACAATTAATTCTTCTAAAACGGAATTGGCAATGTTATCATGTGCCTTACCTGACATTATCGGGTGTGTACAAATCGCTCTTACTGTGCGTGCTCCTTTATCCAGGATGATCTCCGCGGCCTTGCAAATGGTACCACCGGTATCGATCAGGTCATCTACCAGTACCACATCGGCTCCCTCTACATCACCAATCACCTGCATGGAGGCTATCTCATTGGCGCGCTTGCGGTGTTTATCGCAAAGAATCATATCAACGTTGAGCATCTTGGCAAAGTTCCGGGCCCTTCCGGCACCTCCTACGTCAGGAGAAGCGATAAGCAGGCGGTCCAGATTCAGTGACTTGATGTAAGGGACAAGTACCGTAGTACCCTCCAGGTGATCAACCGGAAAATCAAAAAAGCCCTGGATCTGGCCGGCGTGCAGGTCAATCGTCATCAGGCGATCTACCCCGGAAGCCGAAAGCAGATTCGCCACCAGCTTAGCCGCGATAGGTACCCGTGGCTTATCCTTACGGTCCTGACGGGCGTACCCAAAGTACGGGATAACCACATTGACATAGTGAGCCGAGGCCCGACGGCAGGCATCTACCATCAGCAACAACTCCATGAGGTTATCGGTGGGAGGGAAGGTAGACTGAATCAGAAAAACATCACAACCACGTACGGATTCTTCAAAACTAGGCGATAGTTCTCCATCACTGAATTTGCGGAGAGTATACCCTCCAAGATCCTTCCCGAAGTACCGGGCGATATCTTTTGACAAATATTCGGACTGACTACCGGAGAAGATTTTTACTGTGTTGATGGAGCCCATGGCTTTTTCAAAATTTGCGCAAAATTAGAGAAAATCAATTAATTATGACAGCTTTTGCTGTAAAACATTTTTATAGAGGAGTATACATATTGTTCCTGACAGAATACCTACAATAGCCCCTACCAGTATGTCGGCCGGATAATGTACCCCTACGTAGACACGGCTTAATGAGTAGACTATGGCCCAAAAAAACAACCAGCTGGCACCTTTAAAGCGCCCCGCAGTCAGTACCTGAAACGTAAGAGCCAGTGCAAAAGCCGTGGAAGCGTGGGAGGAAACAAAACCATACTGCCCGCCACAACCATCCACCACATGCACCAGCGAACCAATTTCTGGGTCATGGCAGGGACGTAGCCGTGCAAAATAGGGCTTAAATACACCAGAGGCTATCTGATCGGCCAGACCAATGGCTGCTATGACAGATAAAAGTATGCCAATGGCCTGTTTGCGATACTCCCATACAATCACGTAGATCAGGAACAGGTACATGGGAATCCAGGTGAACTTATACGTAAAGACCTCCATGATCCGGTCAGCCCAGGGCGTATGCAGCCCGTTGAGCGTCAGGAACAGTTGCTGATCGGCCTGTACGAGAGCCTCTATGGCTGGGGTCATGAACCGAATCCTAAGGCTTTACGTACTTTCCTGATGGTTCCCTGAGCGATCTGACGAGCCTTTTCTTCTCCCTCTACCAGCTTCTGCTCCAGTTCGGCGGTGTTTTCCATGTAGTAGTTAAAGATTCGGCGGGGCTCGCTGAATTTTTCCAGGATCATCTCATACAGGGCCTGCTTGGCGTGGCCGTAGCCGAATCCGCCATTCTCATAGTTCTGGCGCATGAGGGCTACCTCCAGTTCGCTGGCAATCAGGGAGTACAGCTGGAAGGTAATATCCGTATCTGGATTTTTGGGTTCTTCGAGCGGGGTCGAGTCGGTCACGATCTTCATCACCGCCTTCCGAAGCTCTTTCTCCGGCAGGAATATATCAATGTAGTTGTTATACGACTTGCTCATTTTCTGACCATCCACTCCGGGTATCACCATCAGACGCTCATCAATACGTGCCTCAGGTAGAACCAGTATATCCTGACCAGCCTGTCGGTTAAGCGCAGTAGCAATGTCACGCGACATTTCCAGGTGTTGCTTCTGATCCTTGCCTACGGGTACTATGTTGGCGTCGTACAGCAGGATGTCAGCCGCCTGCAGGACCGGATAGGTAAATAGTCCGGCGTTGACATCGGCCAGCCTCTCGGATTTATCCTTGAAGGAATGGGCATTGGCCAGCATGGGGAAGGGCGTAAAGCAGTTGAGGTACCAGGCTAGTTCAGTATGCTCCTGTACCCTCGACTGTCTCCAGAATACGTTGCGATCGGTATCAAAGCCAAAAGCCAGCCAGGTAGCCGCTATAGCCCGTACGAATTCTTCGCGTTGGGGACCATCCTTGATAGTAATCAGGGAGTGCAGATCTGCAATAAAGAAGAAAGACTCGTTGTTGGGATCTTTGGAAAGTTCAATCGCCGGCCCAATAGCGCCAAGTATGTTGCCAAGGTGAGGCCTTCCGCTGCTCTGGATGCCGGTCAGGATTCTTGCCATAGTGAGGAAGATTAATACTGTTAGATTAATGTCGAAGCGTCAAAATTCGTTAAATTAGGGCAATATTTGAAACGAAAATAGTGATTAATCATTAGTTGGCTCATTTGCAGGAAATAAGGCACCTTACTTAGTTACAATCTGCTTAGCCACCTGATCTTGCACCTTATAGAAATCCAAGAATAAGATAATACGTATGATTCAGGCCGAAACGCTCCACTTCCTGCGTGATTTGAGTGAAAATAACAACCGGGACTGGTTTCAAGATAATCGTAAACGCTACGAAACAGCTAAAAAAGACTTTGAAAAAACTTTAGATGCCCTATTGGAAGAGGTGAAGAAAGTGGATGAACTGGGAAATACGCAGGTTAAAGATTGCATCTTTCGGATCAACCGGGACATCCGCTTCACCAACGACAAGACACCCTACAAGAGCTGGCTGAGTGCCGCCATCGGCCCCGGCGGGCGCAAGTCCGGCCGGATCGACTACTACCTGCACGTGCAGCCGGGTGGAGAGTCATTTATCGGTGCCGGTATGTGGAACCCCACGGCCCAGCAACTCGCCAAGTACCGCCAGGAGGTTGACTATAATGCCGGAGAACTGAAGCGGATCATCCATGCTGATAGTTTCAAGAGCTACTTCCCAGAGGTATGGGGAGAGACTATGAAAACATCTCCCAAAGGGTATTCAAAAGATCATCCGGAAATAGAACTACTAAGGCGCAAGCAGTTGTTCTTCATGCACTACTTTACCGATAAGGAAGTACAGCAGAAAGGCTTTGTGCAGGAGATCATGAAGGGAGTGGTACTTATCAAGCCCTACTGTGAATTCCTGAATTACATTTTCTTCGACGAACCGGAAGAGGAGTAGAATACGAAGCAGTATCGTTAAGACAGATAATTCAAATTACATATAGCTACTCGCTGATACCTGATAGCTAACAAATAAGTACTTATCCAATGCAATTTTCTCATTTACACTGCCACACCCAGTTTTCACTGCTCGATGGAGCGGCTGATATCAAGAAGCTTTTCAAAAAAGCCAAAGCTGATAACATGCCGGCCATTGCCATTACTGATCATGGAAACATGTTTGGGGCTTTCGAATTCGTGGCAGAGGGTAATAAGCAGGGCGTCAAACCCATCGTAGGATGTGAGTTCTACGTAGTAGAGGACCACCATAAGCGGCAGTTTACCAAAGAACAAAAAGACGTACGCTACCACCAGTTGCTGCTGGCTAAGGACGCCGAAGGCTACAAGAACCTGGTGAAGCTTTGCTCGCTGGGTTTCATGGAAGGGATGTACGGAAAGTACCCCCGTATCAGTAAGGATCTTATTGTAAAGTACCACAAAGGCCTGATCGCAACGACCTGTTGTATCGGAGCCCAGGTACCCAGGACCATCCTGAAAAAAGGGGAAGCTGAGGGGGAAAAGGAGTTTAAATGGTGGTTGGACCTGTTTGGTGAAGACTACTACGTGGAGCTACAACGCCACGAGATCCGGGAGCAGTTGGTCGTAAATGAAGTACTGGTGCGGTTTGCGCGTAAGCATGGGGTGAAGATCATCGCCTCCAATGATTCTCACTACGTAGACCAGGACGACTGGAACGCCCACGATATCCTGCTGTGTATCAACACCGGCGATAAGCAGAGTACCCCGTCGGCCAAAGATTTTGACGATGAAGTAGGTATACCCAAAGGCTCACGCTTTGCCTTCTTCAACGACCAGTTCTACTTCAAGAATACCAACGAGATGCTTACCCTGTTCAACGACATACCCGAGTCGCTGGACAATACCAATGAGATCGTAAGCAAGATCGATAACCTTGAGCTCAAGAAGGATATCCTCCTGCCCAACTTCCCGATCCCTGATGAGTTCAAGACGCATACCATATCGGAAGTAGTAGGTAAAAAGGAGCTGACGCCCGACGTACTAAACCAGTGGGAGTACCTGCGCCACCTGACCTTTGAAGGAGCGCGCCAGAAGTATGAAACTATTACTCCCGAGATCGAGGAGCGCCTCAACTTCGAGTTGAATACCATCCGGAACATGGGTTTCCCGGGGTACTTCCTCATTGTAGCGGACTTTATCAAGGCGGCTCGTGAGATTGGGGTATTCGTAGGACCGGGTCGTGGTTCGGCGGCGGGTTCGGCGGTAGCTTACTGTACGGGTATCACTAATATTGACCCTATCAAGTACGACCTGCTTTTTGAGCGTTTTCTTAACCCCGACCGGGTATCACTGCCCGATATTGATACGGACTTTGACGACGAAGGCCGGCAGCGGGTAATTGACTATGTAGTAAAAAAGTACGGCTATAATCAGGTAGCGCAGATCGTGACGTATGGTACCATGGCGGCCAAGTCGTCGCTTAAAGACGTAGCCCGCGTAATGGATCTGCCCCTGCAGGATGCCAACGCCCTGGTGAAGCTGGTACCCGATAAGCCTACTTACAACATGACCCTGAACCGGATCTTTACGGCGCCGCTGGAAGGCGAGGGGAGTCTGCTGAAAAAGGAAGGTATCTCGCCCGACGAGATGGAAAACGTGAAGCGCCTCCGGGCCATCGCCTCCGGTAAAGACCTACAGGCGAAGGTAATCCAGGAAGCGCGCCGGCTGGAAGGTACCGTACGTAACACAGGTATTCACGCCGCAGGTATCATCATTGCCCCCTCTGACCTGACGGAAATTATCCCGGTAAGTACCTCCAAGGATTCGGACCTGTTGATTACGCAGTTTGGTGGAAAGGTGATTGAGGATGCGGGGGTAATCAAGATGGACTTCCTGGGGCTTCGAAACCTGACCATTATCAAAGAAGCCTTGCGTCTCATCAAGCAGAACCACGGCCGGGAGATAGACATTGACTACATCCCACTGGACGATCAGAAGGTATTCGAACTGTTCCAGCGCGGGGAAACCAACGCCATATTCCAGTTTGAATCCGACGGGATGAAGAAGTACATGCGCGAACTCAAGCCTGACCGCTTCGAGGACCTGATCGCCATGAACGCACTCTACCGTCCCGGACCTCTGGCCTATATTCCTAACTTCATTAAGCGGAAGCACGGACTTGAAGAGATCACCTACGACCTGCCCGAGATGGAGGAGTACCTGTCCGATACCTACGGTATTACGGTTTACCAGGAGCAGGTGATGCTACTCTCCCAGTCGCTGGCCGGCTTTACCAAAGGCCAGGCCGATACCCTGCGGAAGGCGATGGGTAAAAAGCAGATCGAGATCCTGAATAAGCTTAAAAACGACTTCATGAAGGGCGGCGAAGAGCGTGGTCACGATAAGAAGAAACTGGACAAGATCTGGACCGACTGGGAAGCCTTTGCATCTTATGCATTCAACAAATCGCACTCGACCTGTTACGCCTTCGTAGCGTACCAGACGGCTTACCTGAAGGCCCACTACCCGGCGGAGTACATGTCAGCGGTATTGACCAGTTCGCTGGGTAACATCGAAAAGATCACCTTCTTCCTGGAAGAGTGTAAGAGTATAGGCATTCCCGTACTGGGACCGGATATCAACGAATCAGATCGTCAGTTCAATGTCAACAAGCGGGGTGAGATCCGCTTTGGACTCGGAGGTATTAAAGGAACAGGTGACGCGGCCGTAGAGTCGATCATTGAGGAGCGTAATACAAAAGGTCCATTCTCAGATATATATGATTTCATAATCCGGGTAAATCTTAGGACGGTAAATAAGAAAACACTGGAAAGTTTGGCCTACGCGGGTGGATTTGACTGCTTTGAGGACATTCACCGGGCGCAGTACTTTGATTCAGTAGATGGAGATAATTCCACCTTCATTGAAAAGCTGATCAAGTATGCCAACAACTACCACGCCGAGAAGGCCTCCAGTCAGGCTTCTCTGTTTGGTGCCTTTGGTGGTAATGACGCTCTAATGGTCAAACCTAAGCCAGCCCAGGTACAGCCGTGGAGCGATCTGGAAAAGCTGCGTTTTGAGCAGGAGGTTGTGGGCTTCTACATCTCGGGACATCCGCTGGATACGTTCCGGATTGAACTCGATAACTACTGCAACTGTACGCTGGACCGGGTGATGGAAATACCCGAAGGAGAGCGGAACCCTACCTTCTTTGGTAAAGAGATTAGTGTAGGGGGTATCGTGAGTAGTGCTCAGGAGCGTATTTCCCGTAACGGTAATCCATTCATGATATTTAAAGTGGAAGATTATCGGGGATCCATGGAAATGTTGCTGGGAGGTGAGGAGTATGTGCGGCTGAGCAACTACATACAGCCGGGTCGCTTTCTGTACATCAAAGGCAAGGTACAGAACCGCTGGAAGCAGGAGGATCAGTTCGAATTTAAGCCGCTAACCATTCAGCTGCTGACCGAGCTTCGGGAAAAGATGTGTAAAGAGATAAAGGTGCAACTGTCACTGGATCAGATTGATGAGCGCTTTGTGCTGAACCTTAATAAAGCCATTAACAATAACCCCGGCAACTGTGCTTTGAACATGACCGTGGTTGATCCTGAGACCCGCATGGAGGTAGAGATGCTCTCCCGTCGGTTCAGGGTATCGGCTTCCAATGAGTTCTTCAATTCTCTCAAAAATCTGGGGGGTATAAAGTTTTCGCTGAACTAGTCATTGCTGACGTATAGCAGAGGAACTTTTGGTCTGATTTTTTGATTGTACTGACAAGAACACTTTTTTCTTATTTACACTTTCTAAACATTATGGGAAAAGCACTTGAAGTAACCGACAACAACTTTGAAGAAATCATTCAAGGTGATAAACCAGTACTTGTAGACTTCTGGGCCGAATGGTGCGGGCCTTGTAAGATGATCGGACCTGTTGTAGAGCAACTGGCCGGCGAGTACGAAGGTAAAGCCGTTATCGCTAAGATGGACGTAGATATGAATGCTCAGGTACCTGCCAAATTTGGTATTCGCAGCATCCCTACTCTGATGATCTTCAAAGGTGGACAACTGGTAGATAAAGTAGTAGGTGCAGTACCTAAGTCTGTACTCGAGCAGAAATTGAACGAGCAAATAGGATAATGATCCAAAGCTTTACCAGATAAATTTAAAGCCCCCGATTTCGGGGGCTTATTTATTGCTCGTCCAGTACGTCAAGTATAGTTTGCAGCCCCTCACGTAGTTGCTCTACGGTAATGGTGAGCGGAGGAGCAATACGCATAGAGTTGTCACAAAACAGGAACCAGTCCGTGATCACGCCCCGCTCTATGCAGGAATCTATTACTTTCTTAAGTACTTCAAATGATTCGAATTCAGCCGCGCGCATCAAGCCCTTTCCCCTTACTTCTTTAATCATGGGGTGCTGAAGCATCTCAACTATAATCTCACCCTTTTGGGTAGCTGATTGGTACAGTGCCTGATCACGAATGGTCGTAAGGGTAGCCAGTGAAGCGGCGCAGCTTACCGGGTGACCACCGAAGGTAGTAATGTGTCCAAGGATGGGGTTGTTTTTGAATACGCTCATTACCTCCTGTGAGGCCATAAAGGCTCCTACCGGCATTCCGCCCCCCATCCCCTTGGCACTGAGTAGTATATCCGGATAGATATCATAGCCTTCAAAAGCCCAGAATGTACCTGTGCGGCCAAAGCCGGTTTGTATTTCATCAAGGATAAGTAAGGCACCTACTTCAGTACAGCGCTGACGCAACGTCTGAAGGTACTCGAGGCTAGGTACCCGTATTCCCGCTTCACCACCTACAACCTCTATCACTACCGCCGCGGTTTTGGTGGTGATGAGGTCAAGGTCTGCCATCACGCCGTGGTGGATCTGACGTACCCCCGGTAGCAAAGGACGAAAGTTACGTTTGAAAAACTCAGCCCCGGATAGACTCAGCGCTCCCTGGGTCGCACCGTGGTAGGCATTGAAGCAGGAAATAATCTCGTAACGGCCGGTGAAGCGCTTGGCCAGTTTCAAGGCTCCTTCAACGGCTTCGGTGCCGGAGTTGGTAAAGTACACGTTGTTAATGTTCCCGTAGGGAGCGTGAGCAGCCTGCGGTATGTCAAGAGTTTGAGCCAGGGCTTCTGCTAGCTGTACCTGTGGCCCCTGAACATACTCGCCGTAGACCATCAGGTGCAGGTACTTGTCCAGTTGCTGTTGAATGGCTTCCAGAACGGCTTGATGCCGGTGCCCCACATTACTTACGCCGATTCCAGATATGAGATCGAGGTAGCGCTTGCCATTGGTGCCGTACATATATACCCCCTCGGCCCGCTCTATTTCGATAGCCAGGGGGAAATCAGAGGTTTGAGCAAGGTGATCAAAAAAAAGCTGTCGCTGACTAATATGCATTATGGGTAAATCTAAGAATGTTGGTAAAGAAGAAGAGTGGTAACTCAGGATCAGAAGGGCTCGAAGAAGCAGGCGCTGCCACCTACCCAGGTAAAGTCTTTGTTGAAGCGGGTACCGATCATTTCGCCACGGCTGAGGCGGCTCAGGCTGGTCAACAGGGTAGGGCGCTCGTCCGCATCCGGCCATACGTATAGCATCCGGATCTCGCACTTCACTAGCCCATCGGGTGCCTTGACAACCGGCGCGTACTCTACCTTGCGCTGCAGTATGTAGTTGAAGGGGTCGCGTAGCTGGAGAAGCATGTCCGGCGTAACGTGAAGTTGTACCCCCGTGCCAGCAAAGGAAAACAGGGGCTTCAAGACATAATTTTCCAGGTCCTGCGGAAAGGTTTCAGCGTAGTCACTGACGTAGCGGGTTTCGGGGATGTACTTGCTCTGTAAGAGAGGAATCGTAAACTTGCTGATTCGGAAGAACCAGTTGGGATGTCCTGCCCACTCCACATCCACATCATCCAGGAAATGGTAGCTGGTACTTAAATCCGGGAAGTTGTTAAAATCATCGAAGATGAGCCGGTTGTAAATTCGCTTTACCTCCACCTTTCGCCCCTCTTTTATATAGTATAGCTTTCTATCTTCTTTGATTAGTTGGGTATAACATACCGCCTTCACCCCAAGTAGCTGCTCAGTAATAGCAAAATCGATGCGGGTCTTTTGCTGCTCAGGGTATATATCCAGCAGGATGACATTCTCCGGATCCTGATTACCTACAATGGTCTTTTTGAGTACAGCTACATACTCTTCAAAAGTATTTACCCCAAAAGCATAGGCAAAGTCAGCGGGAATCTGGTAGTTTTTCCGGTAGAGTTCTGAAATATATCCCTGGTACCCAAACAACGAAGGAAAGCCCTGCAGCTCAATGAGCTGAGGTATGAAGTTTCCCTGTTCATCCTGACATACCGCGAAATCAATAGCCAGAAAAGAGGTATGCTTATTCTCGTTTGGGACGTACTGATCGGGTGGAATGGCCCGGTCCGTTTTGTCCCTAAAATCATCACTGATGATAGTATTAATGATATCTTCACTGGCTTCGACGAGTTGCCGGCCCAGCGCACGAGGTACTAGTACCGGGCTTTCTGCTACTCTGAAATCAAGCTGACCCGGATAATCATGATGAATAGCAGAGAGAAACCCCTGATATTTGTCATCACTGAATGACTGATTAAATTGGTCCCGGGCTTCTTTGTGCATGGGTAATGGATTAGAATAAGAAAAAACTTAGGCCTGCTGTGAAGTAAGAAGGGACTTCGCGACTGTCTCCAGAAAGGTAGGAATAATAGTGGCACCTGTCAGCATGATCTTATCCGGATCATTCAGGTGGTCAATCATAGCCTGGTACTTCTCCTCGCCGTGGTTTTTAATAATGTTCGCTTTTTTATCTTCCTTCATGAAGTGCCGTAGCATCCCTTCCGCATCGGCTTCGGGGTGAAATTGCGTCCCGAATATCTCTTTGGAAAAGCGAATAGCCATCACAGCCCTTTCCAGATTGACGTGCGGACGAATCTTTTCCAGACAAAGGATTTTTGAACCCATCCGCTCCAGTACCTGGTGATTGGGCTGAACAACTTGGTAGTCGCGGGAGTCCACTACCCAAAATGGATCCTCCAAGCCTTTGAACAGGGGCTCTTTATGACCGGCACGGGTTGGGTGTACCGGAAAGGTACCAAACGACGTGGAGCGACGCTTGCCGACGTAGCCAACCTGCCAGTGCTGGCATGCCAGCTGAAAAGAGTGACAAATTATGAACAGGTACTTCTTATTGGTATTACGGCGGCTGGCATTATAGTCCCACAACTGGTCCAGGAACTTAAAGTAGCGGCGCTCCCAGGGGGTACCTTCCAGTATAGGGCTACCGGGCCCACCCGTTGAGAAGTAGGCATCATAACTCAGATCCGGTACTTCCTGGCGCTGACGTACGTCAAAAACCTGGTACTGTACAGGTAGTTTTTCCTTTACACTAAAATCTTCTATATGCTGCTTGATACAGCGCATTCCTTCATTAGCTACACCCGCGTACATGTCAAGTATAGCTATTCGGAGTGCTGGTTTATCTGGATTCATTTTCACTTGTTCAATTCCACACTATTATCCCGCAAAATTAAGAGATTCCTACCTTAGTTTCGGATACAATATAGTCAACAACGGCAGCGAGGTCATTAGTTTCCTCAAATACAGCCAATTGGCGATCGGCTCCGGTACCCATTTCCATAATTTTGTGTACGTACTCTATTTCGTGGCGGCTACCCAGTTCGTCTACCACATCATCAATAAAGTCAAGCAGTTCCAATATTAACTCCCTGTATTCCACTTCTTCCTGCTTACCAAAGTCAATCAATTTGCAGTGGATACCATAGCGGGCAGCCCGCCACTTATTTTCGTTGATCAGGATACGGCGGTAGTTGCGGAAGTTGAGGTTTTTTTTCTGGAGTCTATAAATCTTAACCACCAGCGCCTGCATGATAGCCGCCAGGCATACCGTTTCGTCGGTGCGCATAGGTACGTCACAGATCCTGAACTCGATGGTGTCAAAGAAGGGGTGCAGTCGGATATCCCACCAGATTTTCTTGCCGTTGTCAATGCAGTTGGTCTTGATGAGCAGTTTGATGTACTCATCGTACTCGGCCGCGCTGGCAAAAAAATCGGGTATACCCGTGCGCGGAAATTTATCAAATACCTTTGAGCGGTACGATTTGAAGCCGGTATTCCGTCCGCACCAGAACGGTGAGTTGGTAGAAAGGGCGTACACATGGGGCAGGAAGTACCGGACCGAATTCATGATCTGCACCGCATCATTCCGGTTTTCGATCCCGACGTGTACGTGCAGGCCAAAGATCAGATTACCCCGGGCTACATCCCTCATTTCATCAATGAGCTGATCGTAGCGGGGATCGTCAGTAATGAGCTGGTCAACCCAGTCGGAAAAAGGATGGGTACCGGCGGCGGCGACCAGCAGATCCTGTTCGCCCGCCATATCAAGGATCATCCGACGCAGGTACGTGACCTCTTCCCGGGCTTCCTCTATATTATTACATACGTTGGTACCTACCTCTACCACCGACTGGTGCATCTCTGCCTTGACACGCTCTTTTAGTATGATTTTTCCTCCATCAACCAGTTTCGACATGTGCGAGCGCAGGTTGCGCGTAACCGGATCGATGGTCATAAATTCTTCTTCTATTCCCAGGGTGAATGCAGGCATACTCTGTTATTATTGGGTTAAGGTTTCTTCTTCGGAGCCTCTTTTTTGGGAGCCGAAGCTTTGCCTGGTGTTGCTACTTTTTCGAGACTTTTAGGAGCCGCCTTTGGGGCGGCGGTTGCTTTGGCTTCTGACAGACCTGGTAATGGTTCGGTTTTCTGGGTAGGTGCACCGCCCGTAGCACCCACTGCCGACCGTACAAAGGTACCCCAAGTGAGATTGTCCTGTCCTTCCTTCTGTTTTTTGGCCCGGGCTATGGCCATATTAGCCGCGGCTTCTACGACCCATTCAAAATTGTCCTGACCTACCGAGTACACATCGGCATCGGGGGCCGGATTGCAAAAGTCAATAGCATACGGAATACCATCACGTACCGCAAATTCCACCGTATTAAAATCATACCCTAAGGCCTGGTTGAGCCGGAGTACATAGTCTTTCATGGTAGCCAGCAGCTTTTTACCCGCGGGACCTTCGGTATTCATCTGAGCGGCGTAACGCAGGTGGTGCGGGTTGCGTGGCTCGTAGGGCATCATCAGTACGTCCTTCTGCCCGATGCAGTAGCAGCGGAAGTAGTCGCTGAATACGATCTCCTCCTGCAGCATCATGACCAGCTGCCCCGTTTCCTGGTGTTTGCGCCACAGATCATTGGCATCGTGTACCTGATAAACGCTTTTCCAACCACCACCGGCGTGAGGTTTCATGTATGCCGGGAAACCTACGTAGTCAAACATGGCTTCCCATTCCAGCGGATATTTAAGATTACGGAAAGAGGTTTCGAAGGTATCTGTAGGCCGCTCGTGGGAGGGGAGGATCACGGTTTTGGGAACAGGTACCCCTATCTTTTCGGCCAGGCAGTTGTTAAAGAACTTCTCATCAGCACTCCACCAGAAGGGGTTATTGATCACGGCTGTACCACAAAGGGCCGCGTTTTTCAGATAGGATCTATAGAAGGGAACATCCTGTGAAATCCGGTCAATAATGACTGCATACTCGGTAGGCTCAGCCTGCATGACCTTACCAATTGAGACGGCCTCGGCCACTATACCTTTTTCTCCCTTGCTATTAACACGATCTATAAAAGCCTGCGGAAAAGTGTTTTCCATGCCATGGAGGATACCAATTTTTTTCATTCGAGCTACTGATTTAAACGTTACAATTATTTGCAAGCAAGGAGCTACTACACTCCCTTAATATCATAAAAATAGTGATAGCCACTATTTGATTAACATTTTGGATAAGTAATCCGGAAACATCTGGCGCCAGAGGGGCCAGTCATGTACTTCCCAGCCCCGAATGTCCAGCCAGTGGTCTATGCCTTTGTTATTAAGGATGCGGGACATGGTCAGGTTGCCATTCAGGCAGATATCCCATTCCGAACTCCCCAGTACTATATTCATATGGCCGTACCGCCAACCTTGTTCGTGCGGGACAAAATCCACGGGATTATTGTAGTACACATTTTCATCATAGTAGCCATTCAGGAAGCTTCGGATGTCAAAATCCCCGCTCATACTTAGCAGATAGTCCACCTGTTCGGGATGTTTGAAGGCAAAGTTGAGTGAATGGTACCCGCCAAAGCTACATCCACCTACGGCTATACGATCAATTTTGTTTTCATGCTGGATATAAGGGACCAGTTCTTCGGTCAGGAACTTGTCGTACTGCATATAGTTATGGACACGTTGTGATGGCTCAAGGTGTTTGCCATACCAGGTTTCCGAGTCAATGGAATCAACACAGTAAATCTTGAAATGCCCTGCTTCAATAAAACCTCTTACTGACTCAATGAGTCCCTGGTCTTTGGCTTCGTAGTAGCGGTTGAGTGTACTCGGAAATAGCAGAATGGGATATCCCCAGTGTCCAAATACAAGCATTTCGATGTCACGCCCCAGATGGTGTGAGTAGTACCGGATGTAGTTCTCCTGCAAGGTGGTATGGATTAGATTAATGATTGTAATATATAAAGTATCTCCAATGATGCCAATCCTGACCTAAGATTTAACCCGTCCGTAACATCGCGCTTCCCCACAAAATACCCGTATATTGCTACCAGTAAACTATGAAATCTTATATTAGTTATTTAGCAATTGTTTTAGTGAGTTCTACATTTCTGGCGGCACAGCCCCAACACCCTATTCGGCAGGTACAGGATAGCCTGGTTTCTGTCCATCTCAAGCGTACCGTTAAACTTACCCTGCTTATCCCCGATGTTACAGCTGGCAGTACTGAGCGCTATCCGCTGTTACTGGTACATGACGGGCAGGACTTTCCAGCTCTGCACCTAAGGGAAAGCGTGGCGGAGTTGCTGACTGAACAAAATTTACCTCCCCTCGTGGTAGTAGGAGTACACGCCAACCAGGATCGGCTGAATGAATACGGCACCGCTCACCAGCCTGACTACGCCAATCGGGGGAATAAAGCCCGAAACCACACCCTGTTTGTGCTGGATGAACTGCTTCACTACTTAGAAGCAAAGTACCCTGTCAAAAATACAGCAGTTGATAGAGCCGTGGCGGGCTTTTCACTGGGAGGATTGATGGCACTGGACCTGGCCTGGAATCATGCCGATGCTTTCTCGAAAGTGGGGGTGTTTTCGGGAGCGTTGTGGTGGCGCCGAAGAGCCTTCGACAAAGACTACCAGGACAGCGATCGGATTATGCACAGGCAGATACGGGAGGCCAGTGTGCGGCCTGACCTGAAATTCTGGTTTCAGGTAGGTACTCATGACGAAACCGAGGACCGGGATGGTGATGGTGTGATAGACTCCATTGACGACACTTTGGATTGTATCGCAGAACTGGAACGTAAAGGTTACCGCTGGGGGAAAGATATCCAATATGTAGAGGTAGAGGGGGGAGAACACAATCCTAAAACATGGGGTAGGGTCATGCCTGAATTTATTAAGTGGGTTTTTAAATAATATAAAGTTTTGTTATATATTGCCTAAGTATCTAACCAGCCAATCCATATGCGACAGCTTGTACTTCTGGTACTTTGTCTTCCTTATATAGTCTATGGACAAAAGCCCGGTAGGAACAGTGAGCCTGATATAGTCAGCGGGGCTAATGTCATACTGATTACCTCGACACTTCCCGATGCTGAAATTATTCAAAGGGTCAGGCAAGTACTGCTGTCAAATGGAATGTATATAGATAGTGCCGGGAATGGTACAGACACGATCAAGACTGTCTCGTTTAGATTGAATACTAACTATGACATGAAGATCAGTACCTCGTTCAAGGTAGGAGTGGTGAGAATATCAGGAGAAGCCTATGATCGGTTTGGTACTTCATATATAGCCTCAATGGCTTCAGAAAGGAGGGGAGTTTCCGAAGCTTTTGCCCGAATGAATTATTATGCTTTGGTGCTCAGAGATAAGCTAGGTAGCCGTCAGATTGAGTACAGAAAAAAATAACCAGTTATAGAAAAGGGAGCCAACGGCTCCCTTTTTCCTGTTATAGCTTACTCAAAAATTCCATGGTATCTACACCATCGGCATAGTCACTCAACCCGGGCTTTTGGGCTTGTCCGAAGGGCAGACTGGCAACGCTGGTTTCAGGCTTACCTACTACACACTGGATCTTATCCTGATCCTCCGCCAAGCGGGCTTTCACTTCGGCCAGGTCCTGGAAGGTTTCATAGTTCACTACACTCAGGGGCGATACCAGGGCCGGATTTTCAACCGCCATCAGGAATCCGTTGTCAAAGTGGGGCGTACCATTGACCAGCAGGATCGACTTGTTGTACTCGTAGTTGTTGAAAAACTTGTGGTGGTTGCGGCAGTACTCTTCAAATGGCTGAATAGCCTCAAAGAAAGGGACAAAGTCATAACCCAAGGGTACATAGAGTTTGGCAACGTTGCGACAGCCCAGACCGTAGTAGCGCAGGATATCACTACCCAGGGCCGCCAGCTCTTCCCTGGATTCTTTTCCGGTCAGTAAAGCTACCGATACCCGATTACGACGGATGATATTCGGTTTCTTGGAAAAATAGTACTCAAAGTACCGGGCTGTGTTATCACTTCCGGTTGCTATATAGGCATCGGCATCGTTGAGCCTTTCCACAAAATGGATGGACTCACGGAAGGCAGGTTCGATCAGACTGAGCTTGTCCAGCAGGAACTTGATCAGGACAGTATCATCGGTACTCAATTTAGCGAGCAGGACGTGTCCGCTTATAAGTACTGCCATCGCATCATGAAAGCCTACGGCCGGTACATTACCTGCCATCACGACTCCTATTTTTTTAGAGGCAGCGGGTTCAGGATAGGTATCAGCCCACTTCTGAAGCTCATCTTCGGTCAGGTACTGCTCTCCGATAGCCTTTAGGGAGTTCATTACATTATCGGGTGTAAACCAGTTGTTGGTCAGGTGTGCCCGAAAAGCCCAATCCTCTAATAATAGCTCATTAGCGGGATCACGTAGGTACTCACCGAGTTTTGCAAACGATTTATATCGTGTTGTTCTGGATATCATTCTAAATAGTCTTTAAATAGTTACAAGTAAAAGCTTTTGCCTTTTTTTATGATTGTTGTGAAACTATAAATAGTTATATTTGTTGATTGAAAATAGTGAATACAGAACAAATATAACCAATCCGACGACCATGGCTATAATGATAACCGATGAATGCATCAACTGTGGTGCTTGTGAGCCAGAATGCCCCAATACCGCAATCTATGAGGGAGGGGTTGAGTGGACCTGGGGAGATGGTACCAGTCTTGATGAAGTAGACTTTGGAGACGGTACTGTGGTAAGTGGTAAAGAAAAGCAATCTCCTATATCCAACGAATTCTATTATATAGTATCAGATAAATGTACAGAGTGCGTAGGTTTCCACGAAGAACCTCAATGTGCTGCTGTATGTCCGGTAGACTGCTGTGTACCAGATCCGGATCACGAAGAAGAGCAAGATACCCTTTTAGCTAAGAAAGCCTGGCTGCACGCCGAATAGATATACTTTTACTCCTCATTAAAAGCCCACTGCAAAGTGGGCTTTTTTTTGTGCCTTTCCACTAGCAGTCTGCTGTATAAATCTTCTATATAATGTACTATATACGTTTTGTGTCAAATGTGGAAAATTCTGTGTAAGTAGCTATCGGCAGAATAAACATGTTTTGTAGACATATATGATTTTTAAAGAAAAAATGGTTTTAAAACATAAAGCTTTTTCACTTTTCTATGAAAATTAGCCATAAAGTACTATTAATTTAAGGTAGGTATTTGATGATAATCATAAATAGTTAATATTTGTCATCACAAACACAATGATTTGAGTTTACCCACCTAACAAAATAAAATTATGAAGAAAATCTATTTTGCCGCATTATCTATTATGGTACCTCTTTTGGGTTTTGCTAAGGAGGGCGACAAAAAGGCTGACAAAACCGAGGAGGTAAAAAAAGCCGAAGACACAAAGGCTGACGAAGAGAAGAAAGGTGTATTTGCTTTTTCGGGCTATCTGGACTCCTACTATGTTGCCAACCTGAACCGTCCTGCTTCACGCTCAAACATGGGAGCATCCAACGCACGTGTATTCGATCAGAAATCCGGACAGTTCCAGATTGGTCTGGTGCAGACCAAGATGACGTACACCAATGATAAGTCTGAGGCAGTAGTAGATCTTACCTTCGGTCCCAATGCCGATCTGGGTAACTACGGTAATGCCATTGGACCACTGGGTAGTACTGGTATGGCACTAGCTATCAAGCAGGCGTATTTTACCTATAACTTCACCGATAAGTTGTCCATGACAGCGGGTCAGTTCGGTACCCATATCGGTTATGAGGTCATTGATGCTCCCGTTAACTTCAACTACTCGCTATCTAACCTATTCAACAACGGTCCTTTCTATCACACTGGTCTGAAAGCCACCTACGCATTCTCTGATAAAGCGTCACTGATGATGGGCTTTGTTAATAATGTAGACGGACTAGGTGACAACAACCGTAAGAAAGGCTTTATCAGCCAGCTATTCCTGGCTCCGGTTGAAAACTGGAATGTGTACCTAAACTATATCGGCAGTAACGAAGCCGCCGAAGATCCTGCTACGGGCACAACTCCTGATGCCTTCTACCGGGTACTTGATCTGACGACCAGCTACCAGATTACCGAAAAGTTCCTGCTGGGCTTAAATGCTGCTTATGGTGCCCAGAAGGGTGACTATCAGGGAGCAGGTGGACCTTCGTCAGTGAAATCCTGGGGTGGTGCAGCGGTATATGCCAACCTGGCCCTGACGGATGTATTCGCCATAGGTGGTCGCTACGAAAACTTCAATAACAAGAGTGGTGTAAGAGCCATGGTGGACAGCCAGGGCAATGGTACCTCTGTTAACTCCTTTACTCTGACCGGCAACTTCACCCTAGCTGACGGACATGTACTGCTGAAACCTGAGGTACGTCTGGATAGCTACCCTAAAATAGCGGGCAGAAACGAAGTACAGCAGTTTGAAGATGCCGATGGCAACTTCACCAAGAGCAGCCAGACTACCATTGGAATGGCCTTCATCTACAAGTTCTAAGAGAATAACCTATTCTAAAATACAAAGTAAGTACAACCAAAACCATCAAGATTATGCAAAAGCCAAATTACATCCCTCTGATTATTCTGCTGGCAATAAGCCTGCTGGGTGTCTTTCTACCCTCTGTACCCACCCAGATCGTAACCGAAGGACTTGATTCAGGTGATATTGCCTGGATGCTCGTAGCCTCTGCCATGGTACTGCTCATGACTCCTGGTCTGGCTTACTTCTACGGTGGTATGGTGAATAACAAAAATGTTATCTCTACGATGCTTCAGAGCTTTATAGCCATGGGTGTCATTAGTGTGTTGTGGGTCGTTGTTGGATTTAGTGTAGCCTTTGGTGATACCATCGGAGGTGTTATTGGTAACCCTACTACCTTCTTCATGTTCAATGGAGTGCTGGAAGGTAAGCCCTGGTCGCTGGCTCCTACCATTCCTCTGGCTCTTTTTGCTTTCTTCCAGTTGAAGTTTGCTGTGATTGCACCTGCGCTGGTAACAGGTTCAATGGCTGAGCGTATCAACTTCCGCTCCTATGTACTGTTCATGATCCTGTTCAGCCTGTTCGTGTATGCTCCTTTGGCCCACTGGACCTGGCATCCCGAAGGCCTGCTGTTCAAGATGGGTGTACTTGACTTTGCCGGTGGTACCGTAGTACATATGTCGGCTGGTTGGGCTGCTTTGGCGGGTGCCCTGTACCTGAAGCGTCGTAGATCACACATCGAAGCCAGCGTACTTCCTCCTGCTAACATTCCTTTTGTATTGTTGGGAACTGGTCTTCTGTGGTTCGGCTGGTTCGGTTTCAACGCCGGTTCGGCAGTAGGAGCTTCTGCTCTGGCAGTATCTGCTTTTGCAACTACTAACACTGCCGCGGGTGCAGCGGGTCTGGCCTGGGTACTTTTTGATGCTGCTAAGGGCAAGAAAGTATCTGCACTAGGTTTCTGTATCGGTGCCGTAGTGGGTCTGGTAGCTATCACACCTGCCGCTGGTTTTGTCACTATTCCCGTAGCTATCTTTATCGGTACTATCTCTTCTATCATCAGTAACTACATCGCTCACCTGCGTACCAAATCTGCTCTTGACGATACACTGGATGTATTCCCTTGCCACGGTGTAGGTGGTATGGTAGGTATGATCATGACAGGTGTATTTGCCAGCAGTGGTGTTAACAGCGGTGTAGTAGATCAGGGTCTTGCTTACGGTGAAACCACACTGTTCATTAACCACTTGATCGCTCTGGTACTGGTATCGGCCTTCGCCTTTGCTATGTCATTCGTACTCCTGAAAGTAACTGACATGATCCTGCCGCTTCGTGTAACCGAAGAGGACGAGAAAGTAGGTCTGGATATCAGCCAGCACGACGAGTTCCTGGTTGAGGCATAATTAGAACATTATAACCAACCTATAAAAACAACAAAACCACAGTGCATCTGTGGTTTTGTTGTACTTCGGAAAGTTGTCTGTCTTTGACGGGCAACTTCTTTTTTTAAATAGTAAGGTTATAGATCAATGGTGAGACAAGAGCTCCGTTTCGGCTTCTTCCACCTCTACCAGACCGCTCTCATTGATTCCGGTCAGAATAACCTTCTTGGTTTCATTGATCAGGAGTGGGTCGTACTTAGCAGTTACGCGTACGTAGTTCTCGGTAAAGCCCTGCATCATACCACCCTGTACATCATCTTCGAAAAGTACCGTATAGGTACCTCCTAACTGATTCTCGTAAAAGCTCCTCTTCTTCTTGTCCGATAGGATGTGCAGCATCTTCGATCGCTCGGCCCGCTCCCGGTTAGGTACTACAGGGCGAATCGTAAGCGCCGATGTATTGGGGCGCTCCGAGTAGGTGAATATGTGCAGGTACGATATATCCAGCTCGTTGAGAAACTGGTACGTATCCAGGAAGTCAGCCTGAGTTTCGCCGGGATGCCCTACTATCACATCTACCCCGATACAGCTATGTGGCATCAGAGCCTTGATCTTATTGACCCGGTCTACGTACAGCTCACGACGGTACCGGCGACGCATAAGCCCCAGCATCTTGTTGGAGCCCGACTGGAGCGGGATATGGAAGTGCGGTACAAAGCGCTTCGACTGGGCTACGAAAGCGATGATTTCATCCGTGAGCAGGTTAGGCTCAATAGAGGAGATCCGGAAGCGGTCAATCCCTTCCACAACATCCAGTGCCTTCACCAGATCCAGGAATGACTCCTGCCGCTGACCATTCTGAATACCAAAGTCCCCGATATTTACCCCCGTCAGTACTATTTCCTTTACTCCCTTCTGAGCTATTTCCCGGGCTGCTTTTACCACATTCTCTACCGAATCAGAGCGGCTCTTGCCACGGGCAAGGGGAATGGTACAGTAGGAGCAGGGGTAGTCACAGCCGTCCTGTACTTTCAGAAAGGTACGGGTGCGGTCATTAAGAGAGTAGGAGGTATGGTAGTCGATCGCTTCCTCTATGGGCGAAGCCAGTACCTGTCCCGGTTGACCAACGGGTACTTTCTCGAAAGTATCCAACAGGTCAACTAGCTGAAATTTCTCGGCAGCGCCCAGTACAGCATCCACGCCCGGTATTTCAGAAATTTCTTTCGGCTTCAGCTGGGCATAGCAGCCAATGATAGCCACGTAGCCATCAGGATTGATCTGTTGTGCTTCACGGACTATCTTACGGCATTTCTTATCGGCATTGTCCGTTACCGAGCAGGTATTAATGATAAATATATCCGGCTGCTCGTTAAACTCAACTTTATGGTACCCCTTTTGCTCAAACATCCGGGAGATGGATGAAGTCTCAGAGTAGTTGAGTTTACAGCCTAAGGTATAGAAAGCTACTTTCTTCATTTTAACGTAAATATCTCGCAAAAGTACAAAATGTTGGGCTAATATGCAGCCCCTGTTTGCAGTGGAGTTGACCTTCTAAAGATTAGATATACGGGTTTTCAACACCGGGTACAACGCCAGAGTTCTTGGCCGCTTCGATAAATTCAAGGCTTAATACAAAAACAAATAAAATATTCCTGGGTATATTAGTAGCTTTTATACCTTATTTTGAGAAAATTGCATGGCCATAGTTAAAATTGACTATGTTTTTAGACCTAAAATTATCAAAATACTAATTATAACCTTTAAAAGACTATTAAATGACTTTTCGTGCCAAAGCCATTGAGACCTCCCTCGGGCGTAGTCCATTACCTACCAACCAACCCAGCGAAAAAGTAACTGAGCTTTACGCGGTTAATACCTTCAATGAAGATGTAATGCGGGCGCTGCTTTCGCCTGAGGCTTATATCAAGATTTCAAATGCCATCAAATCCGGTTCACATATAGATCGTGAAGTAGCGGAGGAAGTAGCGACTGCCATGAAGTCGTGGGCTATCTCACGGGGAGCCACCCACTATACCCACTGGTTTCAACCTCTGACCGGTACTACTGCCGAGAAGCACGATTCCTTCTTTGATCTTTCAGGTAATGGTAAGGCCGTAGAAAAATTCAAAGGTAGTGCCCTTGTACAGCAGGAGCCTGATGCTTCGTCGTTCCCGAGTGGTGGTCTGCGGGCTACCTTCGAGGCTCGTGGTTATACCGGTTGGGACCCCAGTTCCCCTGCTTTCCTGATGGACAATGGTGCCGGTGGAAAAACCCTTTGTATTCCTTCGGTATTTATATCTTATACCGGTGAGGCTCTTGACTACAAAGCTCCTTTGCTGCGTGCTATCAACATGCTGGATAAAGCGGCTACTGCCGTGTGTCAGTACTTCAACCGTGACGTTACCAAGGTAACAGCTACGTTGGGAGCTGAGCAGGAGTACTTCCTGGTGGATAAGGCACTGTACTATGCCCGTCCTGACCTGGTGATGGCCGGCCGTACCGTATTTGGTCACAGCCCGGCTCGCGGTCAGCAGCTGGAAGACCACTACTTTGGCTCAATCTCGCCGCGTATCAATGCCTTCATGGTGGACTTCGAATTTGAAGCCCTGAAGCTGGGTATTCCGGTACGTACCCGTCACAATGAGGTGGCTCCCGGTCAGTACGAGTGTGCTCCTACCTTTGAGGAGATGAACCTGGCCATCGATCACAATGCCCTGCTGATGGACCTGATGCAGAAGATCGCCGAGAAGCACAACTTCAAGGTACTCTTCCACGAGAAGCCATTTGCCGGTATCAACGGTAGCGGTAAGCACAACAACTGGTCTATGTCGACTGACACCGGTATCAACCTGCTGGCACCTACTACCAAGCCTAAAGAAAACCTACGCTTCCTGACCTTCCTGGTCAACGTGATCAAAGCGGTACATGATAATGCGGATCTGCTGCGTGCTTCGATTGCCTCGGCGGGTAACGAACACCGCCTCGGAGCCAACGAGGCTCCTCCGGCAATTGTATCGATCTTCCTGGGTACCGAACTGACCAAAATGCTGGAAGAGCTGGTAAGCCGAGGTGAGCTAACGGTCGAAAAAGGAGAGAACTTCTACTATAAGTTAGGTATTAATCGTATGCCTAATCTGCTCCGTGACAATACGGATCGTAACCGTACTTCCCCTTTTGCCTTTACCGGTAATAAGTTTGAGTATCGTGCCGTAGGTAGTAGTGCCAACAGTGCTTCAGCTATGATCGTACTGAACACTATCGTAGCCCGTCAGCTTATGGAATTCAAGCGTGAACTGGATGAGCGCCTGAACTCGGGTGAGGAGAAAAAGATTGCGGTAGTAAGTATTCTGAAGAAGTACTACTCGGATTCAAAGCGGATTCTTTTTGAAGGAAATGGGTACTCACAGGAGTGGGTAGAAGAAGCCGAACGCCGTGGCCTTTCAAATATCGGTTCTACGTATGATGCACTCAGAGAGTACATCAGCGAAAAAACCATCAGCGTATTTGAGCAGATGGAAGTACTCTCGCACCGCGAGTTGCACGCCCGCTACGAGATCGAGCTCGAAAACTATGTAAAGAAAATCCAGATCGAATCACGGGTTATTGGTGACCTGGCGCTTAACCACGTGGTATCTACTGCGGTGAAGTACCAGTTTAAGCTGGCACAGACGGCCCGATCCCTGACTGAAATAGATATGCCTAGTGAAGCGGAACCTATCAAAGAGATTATAAAAGAAATCTCTGACCGGGTCAAAGTCATCAAAGGATTGGTACATGATATGACAGAGAACCGGAAGCGTGCCAATGCTATTGATGATACTGTAGAGAAAGCACGTCTGTACGGTTCAGAGATCAAATCCTACTTTGATCAGATCAGATACCATGTAGATAAGCTGGAAGTACTTATTGACGACGAGGACTGGCCACTCGTGAAATACCGCGAGATGCTATTCATCAAGTAATTCATATCCAACAACAGAAAAGCCCGAGCCTCTCGGGCTTTTCTGTTGTTATACAACTGGTTCATTGTAAAAAGAATAAGATTGATATCTAGTAATATACGTGAGTTTCAGTACATTTGAGGGTAGTAGTATCAGCAAAAACGGGAGCAGGAGCGAGCGAGTTATACCATCAGTCAACCCTCGTTTGAACCCACGGAATAAGCTAGTACATTTGTAAGAAACTATTAAGTAAACTTGTATCACTAAACAGCTATTGTGAAACTATGAATCCCGGATTCGATCCAGAAGAAATAGCCCAGCTAAAACGCGAATGTAAAGCGGAAGGGATGAACTTCGTGTATGTGGAAGATGAGTTTGAAGATGAGGAAGAGAATGATGAGCATGCTCACATACAATTTGTAGGACAATACCAGGGGCAGGAATGTATCTACGACGCCCTGATCTACACACTACGATTACACCATTCTACACTCGTATACGATTTGGCTTTACAGCGGATACAGAAGCAGATACCTGGCTATGTATCGCCCGATGAGCGTACTATCAATGATAAGGTAGACCCCGAGGTAGATGAGGAGGCCGAGCTACTTCTGACCGAGTTTATTGAAGAGATCGAGGAGAACGAAGAGGTTAAAGTAAGTGAACACGTCGAAATCGATAACAAATTTGAATACGGTATTGGTCTGGAGGTTGGTCTGAACCGCACCGATATTTCGGAGAAGGTAATCAACGACTTTATAGCCCAGTTCAACGCCGGACGCCTGCAGCTGGATAAGGCGGTCTACACTTTTTCCAGCGAAGACGAAGAATAATCAGCAGTAATGAAATGACATAGGCTCTTTCGTCAGGAAGAGCTTATAAAAAGAAAGCCTCCGACAAACGTCGGAGGCTTTTCTATATCAATATTCCAAATTACACTTCTGCTGTTTTAACAGTCTTGATGATACGAGCTGCTACTTTGTAAGGATCAGCAGCAGAGTTTGGACGACGGTCTTCCAACCAGCCTTTCCAGCCTCTGTCTACGGTTGCGATAGGGATGCGGATAGAGGCACCACGATCAGATACTCCGTAGCTAAATGTATCGATAGACTGAGTTTCATGCTTACCTGTCAGACGCAGGTGGTTATCTGCACCATATACTGCGATGTGTTCAGCTACGTAAGGAGCGAAAGCATTACAGATAGTATCATAAGTTTCTTTGTTGCCGGCCGTTCTCAACGTAGTGTTAGAGAAGTTAGCATGCATACCTGAACCATTCCAGTCAGTAGCACCCAGCGGCTTACAGTGCCAGTTAATAGCAACACCGTACTTCTCACCAATTCTTTCGAGCAGGTAGCGAGCAACCCAGATCTGGTCACCAGCTTCGGCTGCACCTTTGGCAAAGATCTGGAATTCCCACTGTCCAGCAGCTACCTCAGCGTTGATACCTTCAACATTAAGACCAGCGTCCAGACATGCATCCAGGTGTTCTTCTACGATTTCACGGCCAAATGCATTCTTGGCACCTACTGAACAGTAGTAAGGTCCCTGTGGTGCTGGGTATCCGTTGGCAGGGAAGCCAAGGGGACGGTTGGTTTCAGGATCCCACAGGAAGTACTCCTGCTCAAATCCGAACCAGAAATCATTGTCATCATCTTCGATTGTAGCACGACCGTTTGATTCGTGGGCAGTTCCGTCTGCGTTCAGAACTTCGCACATCACCAGGTAGCCATTCTTGCGCTGAGGATCGGTACAGATGAACACCGGCTTCAATAAGCAGTCAGATGAACCACCCGGAGCTTGTTCAGTAGAGGAACCATCAAATGACCACATGTCGCAGTCTTCCAGTTTTCCGCTGAAATTGTTTTCAATCTTGGTTTTGCTACGAAGACTTTGTGTTGGCTTATATCCATCCAGCCAAATGTACTCAAGTTTAGCTTTTGCCATAATGGTACTAAAAAAGAAGAGGTGATAGATGACTTTTAATAACTACATGACAAAAGTAAGGTATATAGTTAATTTTATAAAATATTATTGAATAAAAATTTGAAATTACTTGCAGAAAGTTGTGTGTGTTGTAATATTCTGGGTTTTTTGTGTGATATTTTCATTAAAACAAACCAGTTTCTAAATAATCCCTTCGGTTGATAAAAGATGTGAAATGCTGAGAAAGTAGTATAAATATAATATGCTTCTGGGTTCAAAATTGTAAAAGTGACAAAAAATGGTGTAAATATTAAAATATGACTTTTTTTGGGATTAGCAACGCTTTCCCTAAAATATTCTTAACATTGATTGCAGGTGTCAGAGACAAGCAGGAGTAGAGTAAGCTTTGCGAGGGAGTAGAATCATTACTACACTACCCCTAATCTCAGAGGCACACTATCGACATATATCTATATATGAGCATCTATATCTAGGATGAACAAAAAGAGGATTAGCGTTGATTATATAAGTTGATTGAACAGGGATTTTGTAACAAGTACCAATCATAGTAAAAGTAGAATGCATCTATTTTATCAGCCGGATCATAATCAGCATACATTAGAAGGAGAAGAAGCCAGGCACTGTGCAAAGGTTTTGCGCCTTGGGCCAAAGGATAGTATTTGGGTGACGGACGGAAAAGGCAAATTATACAAAGCCAGTCTGACTCAGGTAAAAGAAAAGCAGGTACAGTATACAATCATTGAAACTCTGCCGGTATCCACTCGTCCGTATAAGGTTAGTATGGCCATAGCTCCTACCCGCAAAGCGGAGCGGAATGAGTGGATGGTGGAAAAAATGGTGGAACTGGGAGTGGATGCTATCCATTTTGTGCTGACGGAGCATACCCACCACGAGAGCGTTAGAAGAGTAGTGAACCTGGATAGACTGGAACGTATAGCTGTTGCTGCCATGAAACAGTCTCAGCAGGTGTTGGTGCCTGAGATCCAGATTCATAACGACTTTAAAAAATACCTTTCTGCCTCTCAGCAGACTAACCGGTTTATAGCGTACGTTACGGATACGGATGTTCCCCAACATTTGCTCAAACAAATTGAATCCGGAAATGATATAGTAGTATTGATAGGGCCGGAGGGCGACTTTTCACCGGAGGAAATTGGCGCTGCTATGGAAGCAGGATTTAAGCCGGTATCACTGGGGGAAACCCGCCTCCGAACCGAAACGGCGGCTGTGATGGCCTGTCATTCGGTACATCTGGCTCAGCTTATTTAATATTTGAACAATTGTATTCTATTAGTTGTAGTAATAAGTATATGAGAAAGTATAGTAAATGGCTTAGTGTCAGTCTGCTGGCCTTGTTTATTACGAGTTTGAGTTACGGCCAGTCTTCCTATAAAATTGGAAAATTGAAATATGGTGGCGGGGGGGACTGGTATGCCAATAAAACGGCACTGCCTAACCTGATTCGCTTTTGTAATACACAGCTTAAGATGAACATATACCCTGAAGAGGATATAGTAGAAGTAGGTAGCCCTGACTTGTACTCATACCCGTTTGTGTACCTGACGGGGCATGGTAATGTAGTGTTTACAGATGCCGAAGCCCGCAACCTCAGAAACTACCTCATGGCGGGAGGATTCCTGCATATTGATGATAACTATGGCATGGATAAGTTTATTCGGCGTGAAATGAAGAAGGTGTTCCCGGAGTTATCGTTCGTGGAACTGCCCTATAGTCACCCGATCTATAATCAGAAGTTTAAGTTTCCGAATGGGTTACCTAAGGTACATGAGCACGATGGAAGTCCCCCGCAGGGATTTGGATTAATCTATCAGGGACGCCTGGTGTGCTTTTACAGCTATGAATGTGACCTGGGGAACGGCTGGGAAGATCAGAGTGTTTATAATAATCCGGAAGAGATTCGCCAGCAAGCACTTCGGATGGGGGCTAACCTACTTGATTACGCTACTACGGCTTTTTAAGTATAAAGTTGTTTAATGACGCTTTACCATTAAATTTGTAGGATAAAAGTAAGATTACAAAACTAACTCATTCATGTACGCAGTTATTGCCGCATTCGTAGGACACTGGTATCTGTCGCTGTTCTGCCAAACGTTTTTCCTTCACCGCTACTCAGCACACAAGATGTTCAAGATGAGCAAATTCTGGGAGCGGTTCTTTTATCTGCTTACCTATGTATCTCAAGGCTCATCGTACCTAAGCCCCAGGGCGTATGCGATCCTGCACCGGATGCACCATGCATTCAGTGATACTGAAAAAGATCCCCATTCACCCCACCATACCAAGAATGTATTCACTATGATGTGGGAGACCAAGGATATTTATAACGCGGTACTTAATCGTAAAAGAGCTATTGAGTCGCAGTTTGAGCGCAACTACCCTGAGTGGAACCTGATCGAGAAACTGGGCGACTCCTGGGCATCTCGTATTGGTTGGGGTGTCGTTTATATTGCCTTCTATGTACTGGCTTATGTTTATCTGGATATGCACTGGGCGTTCTTCTTCCTGTTGCCTATTCACTTCCTGATGGGGCCTATCCACGGTGCTATCGTAAACTGGAGCGGACACAAGTACGGCTACCAGAACTTTGATAACAACGACAAGTCAAAGAACTCTCTGATCGTAGATTTTTTGATGATGGGAGAATTGTTCCAGAACAACCACCACAAGCGTCCCAACTCATTGAACTTCGGTTCGAAGTGGTACGAGGTTGATCCTACTTATCCCGTTATTAAGATGTTGGATAAATTGAAGATCATAGAAGTAAGGAAAAAGGAAAGACAGTAGTTATATAAATTATAAAAGCTACGGCCGAATCCTGTGGGTTCGGCCGTAGCTTTTATATTGGATTGGCTATAAAAAACTTTGGCAGGTACGCTCTGTACCTGCCAAGTTTGCTTATTAACACCACAAAAAATGAAATACAAAATGGGAAATTTGCCCGATACCGTTAACCATGAGCATCCTCAACCTTTATCGGACAATACAAATAAATAATAGAATACTTAGAATGAAGTTAAAATGGGCTTAGAATTTCCTTAAAGCCTAAAAAAAGTTAATTTAAAGGTGGTACCAACCGGCTCGTTGGGTTCTATGGCTATGGTACCACTGTGCAGTTTCATAATACGGTCCACTAGGGATAAGCCAATTCCATACCCTTTAACACTGGCTGTATTATCGCCCCGAAAGAAAGGCTGAAAAATCAGATTCTGGTCCTTCTCGGGGATGCCTTTACCGTAGTCAGAAAAATTAACTTCTATAGCCTCCTGGCTGGCTGATAAACTTATTTGTACAGTACTATCCTCCGAAAACTTACAGGCATTATCAATCAGATTCAGGAAAGCTGTTTTCAGCAGGGTGGGGTTGCCTGTTACTTCCAGCCATGTATCGTCTTCAGGCAGTTCGCCTAGATTGAACTGAATTCGGTACTGTCGATTGGCCTGACTGATGCTTGTACGTGCGTCCCAGAGCAACTCATCTACCCTTACTATTTCGGTTAGTATATCACGACGGTCTTCGCTTACTTTGGCAAGTTCAAGTAGGGTATTCGATAGCTGTGAGAGCTGCTGGATGTCTTCCAGTACTGAATGCATTGTATTTTTATATTCATCAATCGTACGTTCCTTCAGCAGGCTTACTTCCAATTGGGAGCTAATCTTGGTCAGGGGGTTTTTGAGTTCATGGGATACGTTAGCTACGAACGTTTTCTGCATCCGAAATGCCGTTTCAATCCGGTCGAGTAGCTTATTAAAGGTAATGGTAAGCCGCCCGATTTCATCGTTTTGATTGGGGGTATCCAACCTCGTATTGAGCTTTTGGGGGAGGATGCCTTCTACTTCATTCATAACCCGTGAAATGGGAAATAACGCGCGACGGGAAAAAAGCCAGCCGGCGAAGGTTACGATTGCAGTCATGATAATGAAGGTTACAGCAAGCATGGAGCGGAGGTTATACAAGATAGCCTGACCATTTAAATCTTGCGCACCCAGAAGTACTACTGCTTTATTAAAAGGGTACTTATAATAAATACCAACAACCTTGTAGTCGCCGTCGGTATACCTGATTTGCCCGGCCCGACGGATTTCATCGAGCCAGTAATTAGATACTTTGATGGAAAGAGAGTCTGTATTACGGTAAATAAGCCGGTTCTTTTCATCAAAAATCAGAATGTTTTCATTAAAAATCAGACTCCTATTCCATCTATCGATGATTTTAATGAGCTCAGTATCGACCTCCTGTACTTCAAGTAGTAACTCGGCCGTGGATATCGCTTTTGAACGAAGTCGAACGTAAAAATCTTCGTTGGTATTGATATAGGTAAAGTAATAAATAGCCAAAAAGGTGACAAGCAAGATTGCACTTACCAACATAGAAAACTGAACAGTCAGTCGGGTGCGAATCTGCATGGCTAATCTACTTTAAGTACATACCCCATCCCAAACTGAGTATGGATAAGCTTAGTTGGGAAGTCGCGGTCAATCTTTTTACGAAGATAATTAACGTACACTTCTATAATGTTAGTACCTGAGTCAAAATCAATCTCCCATACCTGTTCGGCGATTTCAGCTTTGGATACCACCCGTCCCTGGTTGCGAATCAGGTACACCAGCAGGTTAAACTCACGGGCGGTCAACTCTATTTTGATACCTGAGCGATGTACTGTTTTAGCATCCAGATTCACCTCCAGGTCTGCAAAGCCAAGGGTCTGTGCAGTTTGTGTAACACTGCCTGCCCGCTTGGTAAGGGCGCGTACCCGGGCCATGAGTTCTTTGAATTCAAAAGGTTTAACCAGGTAGTCGTCTGCACCGGCGTCAAAGCCAGTTACTTTATCGTCGGTAGTACCCAACGCCGTTAGCATCAGGATGGGCGTCTGGTTGCCTAGTTTGCGTAGTTCGCGGCAAAGTTCTATGCCGTTAATCCCGGGTATTATGATGTCGCTAATAATGAGCTGGTAGGTATTACGCTTGGCGATCTGTAGACCAATAAGTCCATCGTAGGCGACATCTACTTCGAATCCGTTTTCTTCCAGGCCTTGTTTAAGAGACTGCAGGGTTTTTGGTTCATCTTCAATGAGTAGTAATTTCATACTTATGGTAAAAACAGTTCGGCTATTTCATCCCAGTCCTTCACCCGGCGAAAACTTCTTTCTTGTAAATTGTGAGGAGCTGAAAAAAGAATTCCTTCGCTTTTTGATGATGATAAGGTTTTGGGCTGATCGTCTATAAGATAATCCGTGATAAGGATGCTTTTGTTCCCGCAAAAGACCAGATTAGTCCAGGGAACAAAGTTGAAATGACGACGCAGCCAGTTGTACTTCTCCTGGAATGAGTTTGGAAATTCCATAGCGCGCGTTGCTATAAATACTTCATAGTACTTCATAAGCTTATGCACTGTTTCTACGGCGCCGGCTTTCACCGGCAGATCTGCAAAAAAACCGGGCTGACTCACCATCCGGTACAATCGGTCAACCTGTTTGGGATGGAGCAGCTCGCGGAAGGGCTTCTGGTAGAATAGCTCCTCGTCGTGAAGGGGATCAAATTCATTCATGACGATACTCACCAGTTTCTGGTGAGTATCAGCCAGAATATCATCCATACCAAATGTCAGTCGCAGCATTAGAGTATGGGTCTGTTCAGTTCAAACTGTTCGAGATAGTCCGACACCCGTTTCACAAACCGCCCTCCCAAAGCTCCATCTACAACGCGGTGGTCGTACGAATGAGAGATAAACATTTTATGACGTATACCCAGCAGATCACCCTGTGGCGTCTCGATGACCGCGGGCTTCTTCTCAATGGTACCAAAGGCCATGATAGCTACCTGAGGCTGCACGATGATGGGCGTACCCATGATATTCCCGAAGGAGCCTATGTTAGATATAGTATAGGTACCTCCGGCCAGATCGCCTGCGGTCAATTTATTGTCACGGGCTCTGTTCGCTAGGTCATTTACCTTTTTGGCCAAACCTACCAGGTTGTACTGATCAGCCTGGTGAATTACGGGAACAATAAGGTTGCCATCGGGTAGGGCTACTGCCATACCTATATTGATATCCTTTTTAACAATGATATTGTCACCCTCTACTGATACATTGATCAGGGGGAAGTCTTTAATGGCTTTTACGACGGCCTCGATAAGGATAGGAGTGAAGGTGATGGATTCACCACTCTGCTTCTTGAAGTCATTCTTAACATTATTACGCCATAAAACGATATTAGTCATATCTGTTTCGACAAAGGAAGTCACATGTGCCGATACCTGCAGGGACTCTACCATCCGTGAGGCAATCATCTTGCGCATCCGGTTCATTTCGATAATATCATCCTGCCCATTGACTGAACGTGGCTGCGGTGCAGAGGCTGTTTTAGCCTCAGGCATCACTTGTGCAGAAGGTGATTTAGCCGAGCGATTCTTTATGAAGCTGATGATATCATTCTTGGTAACACGGTCTTCGGCACCGGTACCAGTGATGCCTGCCAACTCTTCTATACTTACCCCTTCCTCTTTGGCTATGCTAAGTACCAGGGGCGAATAGAAACGATGGTTGGTGTCACCAGTCACAGCTGCGGCGGGTTGCTGGGCAGGTACAGGGTCAATGACTCCGGTAGTAGCTGACTCTATCTTTGCTTCCAGCTCCTGAGCGGCCTGTTCTTCATTTACTTCTTCCTGAGATTCCGGTGCTATTACTGGTGCCTGGGCTGGTGTTTTAGCGCTTCCGTTCTGCACTTCTATGCGGGCTACCGGACTCCCAATGGGTACTACATCTCCTTCTTTTACCAACCACTCCACAAGCACCCCGCTGTGCGGAGCAGGCACTTCAGTATCTACTTTATCGGTCGCTACTTCCAGGATTGAATCATCGGCCTCTACGGGTTCGCCTGGCTGCTTGAGCCAGTTCAGTACCGTACACTCCATGATACTTTCGCCCATTTGGGGCATAACCATTTCAATAATTTTCATTCTATTACGAATTTGAACTGTTATTGTTGATGTAATAGGACTGGTTGCTCATCTGTTTTTACCAACTGTTCGCGTAGTAAATTCAGAGCATAAACGGAGGTGAGCTGTATGTTCTGGACCCGGCTACCACCTAGCTTAAGTAACTTAGTAATGGTATGGGAAGGCGTAGCGCAGGCAATCCAAACGGTTCCAACAGGTTTATCTTCAGTACCTCCATCGGGACCGGCTATGCCACTGGTGGCGATACCGTAGGTAGTGCCCAATAGTTCCCTGACACGCCCGGCCATTTCAGTGACTGTTTGCTCACTTACGGCACCATTTTCCCGTAGCGTCTCTTCCTTTACTCCTAAGGTACGTATTTTAACGGCATTGTCATAGCTGATGACCGATCCCAGGAAGTAGCGGGATGATCCGGGAATGCTGGTAAGCAGGTGAGCGATATATCCACCGGTACAACTTTCGGCTGTACTCAAGGTAGCTCCTTTATCCTGCAACAACTTCCCAACTACCTGTTCCAGTACTTCGTTATCATAGCCGAACACATGGTCTTTGATGATCGGCATGACGCGTTCTACTTCGTGAGTCAGCTCCTTCTCCAGTTGCTCCTGGTCGGTACCCGTAGCGGTAAGCCTGAGCCGTACCTGGCCCAGGTGGGGCAGATACGCCAGTTTTATGTGAGAAGGCAGAGCGTCTTCCCAGGCCTCAATCCGTTCCGCCAAGAATGATTCACCGATCCCCACCGTAAGTACCATCTTATGTATAATAACCGGTGGATTGTAGAAAGCTTTCAGCCTAGGAAGTACAACATGCTCCATCAGGTTCTTCATCTCGTAGGGGACTCCCGGCATAGATATATACACGGTACCTTCTTTTTCAAACCACATCCCGGGAGCCGTTCCCCAGCGGTTTTCGAGGTAGGTACAGTTGGCCGGTAGGGCCGCCTGCTGGCGGTTGAGCTCAGTCATGGCCCGGCCTCTTTTAGCAAAAAAACCGGTAATTAGCTCAAGCGCCTCTTCATTGATTATCAGCTCGGTATTGAAATATTTGCAAAGCGTATGCTTGGTAATATCATCCTTGGTAGGTCCAAGGCCTCCGGTTATCAAGACCAGATCCGCTCGCTGAGAGGCCTCGTGCAAAGCACTTACTATATCTTCGACATTATCTCCTACGGAGGTTTTACGGACGGGACGAATACCAATAGAAGTTAGTTCGGCTCCTATCCATTGGGTGTTGGTATCGGTAATCTGACCAAAGAGAATTTCATCCCCAATGGTCATGATTTCAGCCCTAATTGTAGGACGCATACAGGTCTAGTTTTGTGTGTAATTGGCTTAATTTTTCAAAAATACGCAATTTTTATTGTTAACAATTACGTTTGTGGGGTAGTAACAATACGATAAACTCATTCACATATGGAAAGTAAAATTCTTTTAGTAGCCTTTATTATGCTGATTACGAGCTGTACTGGCGAAGCGCAAATCAACCGGACCAAATTGGGTAAAGTACTCGAGAAGGTTACTACTCCGGCAGGAGGATTATCAGAATCAGAAATTGTAAATGGGCTTAAAGAAGCCCTCCGTGTAGGTATCAGCAATGGCTCTGCCCAGGCATCCCAAACGGACGGGTACTATAAGAACGCTTATATTAAGATACTCTTCCCACCGGATGCCCAGCGGGTAGAGCAGAGGCTGCGTCAGATCGGACTGGGCAACGAGGTAGACCGTTTTATCCTCTCGCTGAACCGGGCTGCGGAAGATGCCGCCAAGAAGTCAAAGCCTATTTTTATAGACGCTATTACCACCATGACTATTAACGATGCAGTGGGTATTCTGAGGGGTGCCGATACATCCGCTACGGCTTACCTGCGCCGCACCACCAACGAAGAACTATACAACTCCTTTTATCCGGTCGTGGATAGTACATTGAATCTTAATGAAGCTACCCGTTACTACGCTGATCTGGTCAATACCTATAATAAGCTGCCCTTTGTTCAGAAAGTAAATCCGGATCTGAAACAGTACGCTACCCAGAAAGCTATTGATGGATTGTTTGTATTGATAGCTGAGGAAGAAAAGAAGATTCGTCAGGACCCTGCTGCTCGTGTGAGTGATATTTTACGCCGGGTATTTGGGCAGGCCGGTCAGTAGTATGTACTTTTGTCAAAACATTTATTAATAATAATACCAATGAAAAAATCAGATATTCATTTTTCAGTTGAGCTTGATAATCAAAATATCCCCGATAAGATCTTCTGGGAGGCTACCGATAACCCCAACGAAGGGATTAACGATACCCGTGCGATTGCTATTGCGGTATGGGATCACTACCACAAAGGTACCCTGAAGATTGACCTCTGGACAAAAGATATGGAAGTGTTTGATATGAAGCGCTTCTACATCGAAATCATGAGTGGTATTGCGGATACGCTCCTAACGGCCACCAGCGATAAGAAAATGGCTGACGCCATTGAGGGGCTGTGTCAGAACCTGAGCAAAAATCTGGATGAAGAAATGAAAGCTGCTCAGTAATAACAGTTGCAAAATCATTGAATGATGTTAAGAAAGATCTCTATCTGCTTGTTTTTGGTTGTTAGTAGTATGTATTCTGCCTTAGCCCAAGGCGTACAATTCTCTGAAAACAACCTGCGTAATGTATTTAATCAGGCCCGGGTTCAGAACAAACTGGTGTTCGTAGAAGTATATTCCAGTTCCTGCCATGTGTGTCAGAGCTTTATTCCTATTTTCAATCAGAAGCAAGTAGGAGACTTTTATAACCAGAGCTTTGTAAACTATAAAATTGAGGTCAACTCACCGGACTTCCAGCAATTTATTCTGGCAAAAAAGATATTTGTCCCCTCGCTGCCTCTGATGCTGTACTTTGATGGAAATCAGAACCTGCAGCACATGGCCGTCATCGAACCCAGCGCTCAGAATGTGATCCAGCAGGGACAAGTCGCACTTAATCCAGGTCAGCGGGCCTCATCTATGCGGCAACGCTTTGCCTCCGGCGAGCGGGCTAACCAGTTTCTGATCGACCTGGGTATGTACAGCCGCGTGGTATCGGATACCACCCTTAATATCAAGGCTATGGATGCCTATGCCAAGCAACAGGCTCCCAATGCCTACCAAAGCGAAGCCAACTTCCTGGTGTTGCAAAGACTGGTCATGGATATTGATAACCCACTGGCTACGTACTTTATCAAAAACCTACCGGTATACTCAAAAAAGTACGATCCGAAACTGGTACAGAATACAGCCGAAAATATCGTAATGTACTCGCTGTACAGCAGCCGGGGCAACAAGTACAGCAGCAATAAGGTAATTCAAATGCGTGATTACCTGACCAAGGCTGGTATCGGTGCGCAAGTAGCCCGTAACCGGGTGCTTCTGCCACTACTGAATGCCTACCTCAGAGAGAAGAAGCCTGCGCAGGCGGTAGCCGTGGTTAATACACACGCCACTCAGGTACCCATGAAAGCTCCGGATTATATCTACCTGATCCGGTACTTCAACGAAAAGAGCCCTGATGCCAGCTACGTACCCTCAGCCCAGAAGTGGTTTGCCAGTGGATTGAAAACAGTAAGTGCCAATAGTAAAGAAGCGGCTGACCTGCATTACCAGATGGCAGTAGCCTTTAAGAAAGCCGGTAATAAAGCCGAAGCTACTAAAACAGCTCAACGCTCGGTAGCTATCTCCAAAGCTTCCAGAACGGATAGTAGCCAGGCGGAGGCACTACTGAGAAGTATTTAAAGGAAGTACTGTAAGGAAAATATAGAAAGGATCAGCCCCAAAGCTGGTCCTTTTCTTCTACAAAGTAAAACTGTCCGTAGAAGGGAGCCTGAGTGAGTAAGAATCGGGCTTCTTCGTCACCCATCTCAACAGCACGGTGCAGATCACGAGCAGACTGGTGGTACTGGTGCATCCGCAGTCGACACAGGCCCCGCATCCGCATGGCATCCGCATTGGAGTTATGGAAGAACCAGACTGCTTTGTCAAACTCCCGGAAAGCCTCCTGGTACTCATCAAGAGCCATGTGCGCTTTACCTTTATCCAGGTAGCATTCGGCTAAGGTATTGTTGTAGCTGAGGGCCTGGGTTAGATCGTAGATAGCCGAGTAGTAGTTCTCGTCGCGCAAATTACACTTACCACGAAACGCGTAAGCAACGGCTGATTTGGGATTTTGCTTGACCTGCTGATTGAAATATTGGAATGCTTCTTCGAATTTACGCTGCTGAAAAAGTGCTATACCCTCCTGGTAATGCCGGTATTCTTTTTCGGCAGGTGTTTCGTGATCATGCAAGTGGTACCTGATGATCAGATAAGGAATTGACAAAAAGAGTAATAATGATATTTCCATACCAGCTCTAATAAAAGAGAAGTCATTCCATTGGATGTAAGACTAAGATAGCTACTTTATCAATTCATTCTGCACTTTTTTGGGTAAAGATTCGACTACTAATGTGTAAGAGTCAGTTACCCATTCACGAAGTAGCTTGTCCGGAACGGAGCCATCAGCTATAATGGTATTCCAGTGTTTTTTGTTCATGTGATAACCCGGCAATACGCACGAATATTGTTCTCTCAGCTCTCCGGCTTTTTCGGGATTACATTTTACATTAAAACGAAATTCAGCACTATCTAATGAAGTAAGCAGGAATATTTTCCCCATGACCTTGTATACAAGCGTTTCCTCGCCGAAGGGAAACTCTTCGGTAACTCCCGGAAGCTGTAAACAAAGGTCACGGAGATTCTCAATATTCATCGCATGATGGCTCTGGTGATCATCACGATCAGACAAAACAGGAACATGATAATGGAGATCCGGTTAATACCGTGCATCATCTTCAGATTGAAGGAGGTGGGGGCATTGGGATCTGGCTTTCTGAACACGCGAAAGAAGTAGCTAAATACCTCTCCCAGTTGAAAATAACGTTTCATATGATAGGAAGAAATAGTAAAATCAGGGTTGATCAGCAGTGTACTATGCTGCTATAAGTAGTACATGATTAGGAGGTTAAAGGTTCCTCAATGGTCTCAGGTTCTATCCATCTTCCATCCTCCCGAATCAGCTCTATTAATTCATCTACGGCTTTGGCGGCAGTGACTGATCTTTTAACCACCTGCTGACCCCGGTAAAGGGCAATTTTGTCTTTACCCATGCCAACATAACCATAATCAGCATCAGCCATTTCGCCGGGACCATTTACAATACAGCCCATGATACCAATCTTTACGCCTTTGAGGTGCTCAGTATGCTTGCGGATCATGGCGGTTGTTTCCTGTAGATCAAAGAGTGTACGGCCACACGACGGACACGAAATATACTCAGTCTTGGACATGCGGGTACGAGCTGCCTGCAGGATTCCAAACCCAACACTGTTAAAGGTCGACAGTGCCTGTAACTTATCAGACTTAGCTGTACCATCAGCAAACTGGGGTGAAACAATAACTCCATCTCCCAATCCATCGATGAGCAATCCACCAATGTCCGTAGCGGAGTACAGGGGAAGACGATCATCCAGATCTGAACCATAGGTGCGCTGGATAATTACCGGCAGTTTTAAACCAAGGTCCAGTAAGCGGAAGAACAGCCTCCGCATCTCGGGCATAGCATGCTTGTTTTCGGAACGTAGTACTAGTACCAGATTAGTAGCGTCTTTCACCTGATTCAGTAGGGCTACATTAAAGCTATGGATATCGCCTGCTACAAAGTTCAGTACTTCGCTTAGCTGATCAGCTGTTGTATCCTGATACTCCACGGTTGTCAGCAGCGGGAAGGTATTTACCTTATCCGGGTGCAGTAGCCACTGTGGGTGATTGATTATTTCTTTCAGACCATTGGGCAACATGAAAGGTACCGGCGTACTACCTGTATAGATATAGTCCGCGCCCTGGTCGTTCATACGCCACTTGTCAGGTACGGGCAGGAAGAAGTGACCGATGCTGCGCAGATCTTCGTGCTGCTCAATGGTGAGCTGCGAATAATCGGCAATAACCCGGGGTACATTGATACCTCCTACATTAAATACTTCATTCGTTTCCCGGCGATGGTACTGGAAAGGATCAATAGGTACCTGCTCAACGGGCTCGATGGGAGCATGAGGTGCCCGCACGGTATAACGCTGGATGAGATCACGAGCTACGGGAGCTTCGTTCTCGGGTGCTTCGGTCAATGATACCCGTACGGTATCTCCCAGGCCATCTTCTAGCAAAGTACCAATACCTACCGCTGATTTGATACGGCCATCTTCGGCTTCGCCGGCCTCGGTTACACCCAGGTGTAGCGGGTAGGGCTTTAGTCCTTCCTCATTGAGGCGTTGCACCAGCAGCCGGTACGCCTGTACCATTACCTGCGTATTGCTGGACTTCATCGAAAGGACGATGTTGTAGTAGTTCATCTCTTCGCAGATGCGCAGGAACTCCAGTGCCGACTCCACCATACCCAGCGGGGTATCGCCGTAGCGGCTCAGGATACGGTCCGAAAGGGAGCCGTGGTTAGTACCTATCCGCATGGCGGTTCCGTACTCCTTACAGATCTTGACCAGGGGGATAAACTTTTCCCGAATACGCTCCAGCTCAGCGGCGTAGGAGGCATCGGTATAATCAATAAGTTCAAAGCGTTTGCGGTCGGCGTAGTTACCGGGATTGATCCGTACTTTTTCTACAATACGGGCGGCCAGTTCGGCGGCATTGGGGGTAAAATGTATATCGGCTATAAGCGGTACCTGAATACCTCTCTGGCGTAACCCCTTCCTGATGTTCTCCAGATTCTGAGCTTCTTTGACACTGGGGGCTGTAATGCGTACATATTCACAACCGGCTTCCACCATCCGGATCACCTGCTCAATGGAGCCTTCGGTGTCCATGGTATCCACAGTGGTCATGGATTGCACTCTAATAGGGTACTCGGAGCCCAGGTACACATTACCGATAGGAACAGAAATGGTCTGGCGGCGTTTGTACTCAGTCAGTGAGGGGCAATACAGTTTGGGATTTACGTCAGATAGGGCGGCTATCGTAGTCATCTGGTTTGTATTAGTAAGAAGAATATCGAATCTAAAAAGCAAATGTAAGCTATTCGTTTTCCTTACTATACAAACCAGATGTACAATTTAAATGTTCGTGCGCAGAAACTTTATTTATGCCTCTAAACGAGTGCCTTCGTCAACGGTAATTATGTAGCTTTTACCGCCGGCTTTTTCGATGGCTTCGGCCACTTCTTCGGCTTTTTCTGGGGCATATACAAACATACAGCCACCACCTCCTGAGCCATTGATCTTACCTCCCAGGGCACCGGCAGACAGCGCGGCATCCATCATGCGATCAATCTTTGGAGTGGAAGTACGTTTATGGTCACGTAGATTGAGGTAATGCTTATAGAGCAACTCTCCGAAGCGGGTGTCGGTGTCTGCGTTGCCATTCGCTGATTGAGTTTGGGAGAGAAGGTCTTTGCCTTCAAGCAGAATATCCCGGTCCTCCAGATTAGCGATCAGCAGGCTCATTTCATCCTGAGTCAGAAGCTGACTGTACTCGCGCGTTTGCTCAGCCGGGGTGGTGAATATTGAGAACGACGAATCATATTGCTGTACCTTCTCTATTACCGCTTCCATTCCGTACCGGCAGCGGGCTAGTATACCCAATGTATCCTTGGGCTCCAGTGAGTCGCCCAGGACGAAGGTACCTAGTTTAGGCGTGAGTGCCTCGACATGGATGGCAGGTCGGGATTCCAGATATATCACATGACCGATGGCGGTTGAGTAATGGTCCATCATACCGCCCGGCTCTCCAAACTCGAGTACTTCGGCCGCGTTGGCTATTTCACCCAGTTCTTTGGGAGAATAGTTAGCGGGATTATCACTCATCAGGTACAGGAAGTGTGCCCAGCTGACAATGAGGGCCGAAGAGCTGGAGGTACCTGAGTTAATCGGGATATTTCCCCTAACGGTACATTCGAATCCACTCGAGAAGTGGTGCCCTCTGCGTCTGAGATTATTAATAGTACTCTTGAAGTAGTCACGCGACTTGCCGTACTGCTCCGACTGAGACAGCGAGAATTCCTCTTTCTGACCAATATCCGGCAGGTGGAGGATGACCTGATCATCCTGGCGTCTATCGCCTTCGATCTGAATCCTCCGGGAGATAGCAGCCGCTATCACCGGAAGACCCAGATAATCCTGGTGCTCACCAAAGAAACAAATACGGCCAGGGGTCGAAATCTTAATCATTACCAGCTATGCTTTTTATGACCTGAAATAGCGTAGTACAGGATAAACATGTACAGGGGTACCATCATCCAGTAGGCTTGTTGTGTACTGCCAATTGAATCCGCAATAGAACCATAAACAATCGGAAGTATGGCTCCCCCCGATATACCCATGATCAGCAGTGCCGCACCGGTCTTTACAAATTTTCCTAGTCCTTCGATAGCCAGAGGCCAGATGGCGCCCCACATAACGGCATGAGCCAAACCAAGAATGGCGATACAAAGTACCGACAAAAATCCCGTAGTGGTAACTGCTATGATAGTCACCACAATCCCCAGTATAGCAGAGAAGCGAAGCCATACCTGCTGCGACACAAACTTAGGGATCAGGATAATACCTATCACATATCCAATCATCATAGCCCAGAGCGTATAGGTACCAAACAGACGAGCCTCTTCTTCGGGGAAGCCTAACGATACTCCATAGGCAATGATGGTATCACCGGCTATTACTTCTACACCTACGTAGCAGAAAAGGGTAATCACACCCAAAACCAGATTGGGAAACTGGAATACACTTGTCTTTTTGGTATTGGCTACGCCAACTTCTTCAACGGTATCTTCTTCTTCCTCATCTACTTCGGGAAGACCTTTGGATAAACGGATCAACAGGGCCAGACCTACCAGCACGGCGGTAAGGATGAGGTAAGGACCTACTACTTTATCAAGTTCTTCTTCCTGACTTGCTGCGGCAGTACCTGATAAGAGTAAGCCTCCGATTACAACCTGGCTGATAATACCGGCTCCCTTGTTAGCCAATCCCATAATACTGATACGCTGAGCCGCGCTCTCGCGGGGACCAAGTATGGTCACATAAGGGTTAATAGCCGTTTGAAGAATAGTAAGACCTATACCGATGGAGAACAATCCCACCAGAAACATCGGGTAAGAGGCCATCTTAGCGGCGGGTGCGAAAATGATGGTACCTACGGCCATTACCAGTAGACCTACGGACATCCCATTCTTGAAGCCTACCTTCTTCAGTACGTAGGAAGAGGGAATGGCCATGACGGTATACGAGATAAAAAAAGCAAAGGTTACCAGGTAGGAGCTGGTGTTGTCAAGATTAAAGGCTTTTTGGAAAAAGGCAATAAGGGTACCGTTGACCCAGGTTACGAATCCCAAAATAAAGAATAAGATTCCGATAATGAGCAATGGACCCAGATAGCTGTTTTGCTTGTTCATAGAGGGCAAGAATTAAAAAAATAGAGGTAAAAAAAGAGCGATTACGAGAGTGTCGAAGGTCAAACGAACTTTGTCGGATCGGTTGAGGTTTTTACTATGAATACAGGGATTTGGTACGGTTGCCAGGCGGGCAGCCGGTGCTTTGTGCAGAGTTTGACTACTTGTCATTGGGTTTGGTAAGGATTTAGGGGTAGGTGTCGTTTGAATTGTGCAAATTAATAGCATTGCAGGAAATATTAAATTATTTTATTAATTATTGTACATCCTGTCTATGCTCCTAAAAGTGGTTTTATTGGGTACTATGGTGCTTTTTTAAACTAACTAAACAGATTTGTTTAACTAATTTTTAGATTAGTTAAACAAAATGAAAGTTGTGCTTGTTAAGTTATGGATTTAACTTCTAAGAACAAGGTACCTTGTTCTGAGGCTTTAAATGTGTTGTACACAAACTTTGTAACGACATCTAAGGCATATTTTTTACTCAAAACCTAAATTGAATGACGGCTAACCGAGTGGCGGTGTTCCGCAAAGAGAACTTCAATGCAGCACACCGGCTACACAATCCGAACTGGTCGGATGAAAAGAACGCACGTGTGTTTGGTAAATGCAATAACCCTAACTACCACGGTCATAATTATGATCTGATCGTACAGGTAACGGGCGAGGTAGATCCAGAGACAGGCTATGTATACGACATGAAGCAACTAAGTGATCTGATCAAGGAGCACGTGCTGGATCGATTTGACCATAAAAATTTTAACGAAGATGTTCCTGAATTCAGGGATCTGAATCCTTCGGCTGAAAACATATCCATTGTTATTTATTCCATACTACGAGATAAAATAGACTCTACTTTTGATCTGAAAATAAGATTATATGAAACAGAACGGAACTTCGTTGAATACCCCGTCGGTTGATGTCCAGGCCATAGAGGAATTAGGAAATGATCATATCATGACCTCCTATGAAACTCCTCTACGCGTGGATGCTTTTGATATGGATGATGATTTGAAAGTAGAGTTGATCGAAAAGCATTTCCGCCATATCATGGAGATCATGGGGCTGGATATGACGGATGATAGCTTAAAGGGTACTCCTAAGCGTGTAGCCAAAATGTACATCAAGGAGATATTCAGCGGACTGAATCCTGAGAATAAGCCCGGCGTTACGCTTTTTGAGAACAAGTACAACTACGACCAGATGCTGGTTGAAAAGGATATTACTGTTTTCTCTAACTGCGAGCACCACTTTGTACCTATATATGGTAAGGCGCACGTGGCGTATATATCAAGTGGTAAGGTAATAGGCTTGTCAAAACTAAACCGTATCGTGCAGTACTACTCCAAACGGCCACAGGTACAGGAAAGACTTACCGTACAGATAGCCAATGAGCTGAAAGAAGCCCTGCAGACCGAAGACGTAGCCGTGGTCATAGATGCCAAGCATATGTGTGTACACTCGCGGGGTATACAGGATACGGGTAGTTCAACCATCACTACCTTCTACGGAGGCAAGTTCAGAGAGGAAGACACCAAGTCGGAATTCCTCAGACATATAAGCAACTAACACCATCAAATCCGGAAGCCACTTCCGGATTTTTTTTATTTAACTATATACGTCATAGTATGCAATTTACTACTACTAATAAGAATTATCTGATCGTGGGGGCCAGCTCAGGTATTGGCTTTGAAATAGCCAAATGCCTCATTGATGCGGGTGCTCAAGTTTTTGTGGCCGGACGTACCCAGCCTTCTTTAGCTGCAACCTATATAGAATGGGATGCGGAGCATCCAGATCCGGCCGCGTTTGATGCCCTTCCCGAAGTACTTCATGGAGTGGCTTACTGCCCCGGAACTATTAATCTCAAGCCATTCGGTCGGCTGACGCTGAATGACTTCAGTAAAGATCTGCAGATAAACACGCTGGGAGCGGTAGCTGTACTGCAAGCCACTATCAATCGACTCAAAAAAGCGGAAGGAGCCAGTGTGGTACTTTTCAGTACGGTGGCTGCCCGAACGGGCATGAGCTTTCATGCCTCCGTAGCTACTGCCAAAGGAGCCGTGGAGGGACTGGTCGTATCGTTGGCCGCCGAATACGCCTCGGCTCAGATACGCTTCAATGCTATTGCTCCCTCCCTGACTGATACACCTCTGGCGGGTCAGTTACTCTCTTCGCCCGATAAGAAAGACGCTTCGGCACGGCGGCATCCTTTGCAACGGTATGGTACACCTGCTGATATTGCTCAGGCTGCCATGTACCTGCTAAGCCCGGATTCATCCTGGATCACCGGGCAAGTATTGGGAGTGGATGGTGGGATAGGTAAGCTCAAATAAAAAAAATGGCTGGATGGTCATCGGGACCATCCAGCCATCAGCAAATTGTTTATCTAAGGATTAAGATACCATCTGTCCTACCTTTTCAAGCAGGGCTTTGGTAGCCTTGATACCTTCATATTCCGGCAAAGTACTTCCTTCGTATTCAATACCGGCGATTCCTTTGAAGCCGCTATCTTTCACGATCTTCATCATCTTCACGTAGTCAATCTCGGTATCATTGCCATTAGCGTCAAAGTCGTGTGTCTTGGCACTTACACCTTTGGCAAAAGGCATCAGTTCTTTTACTCCTTTGTAGCGGTCGTAGTCGTTAGCACACTCGCGTGAGTTAGGCTTGCGGTCGATGCAAAAGTTACCGAAGTCAGGCAGAGTACCTACGTTCTTCATGTTGATCTGCTTCATAACACCTGACAACCACTCACCGTTAGATGAGTACCCACCGTGGTTTTCAACGATTACATTGATGTTTGACTTAGCAGCAAATTCTCCCAGACGACCAAGTCCATCTACAGCAGCTTTGGCTACGTCCTCGGCCGAGCCTTTCCCGTAGGCATTAACACGGATGGTCTTACAACCCAGGAATTTCGCGGCATCTACCCATTTGTAGTGGTTCTCTACGGCTTTCTTACGGGTAGCATCTTCCAGCTCGGCTGTACCTCCTTCACCGTCAATCATGATCAGGTGGTTGCGTACGCCGTTGTCTTTACTACGCTTAAGTAGCTCCTTCAGGTAAGTAGTATCGTTGGCTTTATCTTTGAAAAACTGGTTTACATACTCCACGATTTCGATACCAAACTCCTTGCGGGCCAGTTCAGGAAAATCAAGATTCGTAAGTTTTTTGGCGAAAAGTGCTTTGTGCAGTGACCATTCGGCCAGTGATATCTCGTAGAACATCTTTTTAGTTGGTCCTGCCCAGATATCAGTCATTGCGGTAGTAGCCAGTGCCGTGGCACCTACCTTTTTAAGAAAATCACGTCTTGAGAAATCCATGGTTGAAGCTATTTATTGAAAGTAGAATTTTGTTCAGCTAATAAAAGTAGCTACTCCGCTTTATTTAATGATTACAATGATAAATATTATTTTTGATAGGAAAGGACGCAGCGATTGGCTGAGCAAAAAAGTGCAGTACTTGTGAAATTTTGCTGAGGTATACTTGAAAAATAAAGAGGATAGACTGCTACAAGGATGAGAGGTAAATCGCTGTGAATGGAGACAAAGGCAGGCATTGTTTGCACTTTATTTGGTTTATTTGCACTCCACAACCAACTTTAGACCCACAGAAGTACCAGATAAACATACGTAATGGAAGCAGAAAATAACTGGAAAACCCTGACCTCAGAAACGGTATACGAGAATCCGTGGATTGAAATCCAGCACCGGGAGGTAATCAATCCGGCTGGCAATGAAGGGATATACGGAGTTGTAAAGTTCAAAAATAAAGCCATTGGCATAGTACCCCTCGACGCGGATGATAACATATACCTGGTGGGGCAGTACCGGTACCCTTTGCATGAATACTCATGGGAAATACCCGAAGGGGGAGGTCCTCTGGGTGAAGATCCTCTGGATGCAGCCAAGCGGGAGTTGAAAGAAGAGACCGGACTGGTAGCCGAATCCTGGACCCGTTTTGCCCGGATTCATACCTCTAACTCGGCTACCGATGAAGAAGGTTTTCTGTTCGTGGCGGAGGGGTTGAGCCAGTATGAGCAGGAACCGGAAGATACCGAAGACCTGCGAATCAGAAAGCTTCCTCTTTCGGAGGCAGTAGAAATGGTAATGAGATCAGATATAACAGACGCACTTTCTGTGGCGGGTATACTGATGGTCGCACGAATTAAGGGATTGTAATATGATTGCAGCTTTAGCCTACGGCTTCGTAACGGGTGTTTTACTTTGCTTTACGTTCGGGACCGTTTTTTTCTCCCTGGTCCAGAACAGTGTTGACAACGGGTACCGCAGCGGTGTAAAAATCGCATTTGGCGTACTTATTTGTGACATGATTTTTGTCTTTTTCGCCATCTTCGGCACCACTTTACTACCCTCCATTGAAGGTTTTGAAAAGACTATGGCCGGAGTGGGGGTACTTTTCCTGTTGGTGCTGGGTATAGCTAATCTGTTTAAGGGGCAACCCAAAATCGCCTATCCCAAGACCCGGTTTGGCAACTTCCTTTACTACTTCTCTACCGGTTTTCTTTTGAACGGTCTCAATCCGGTTAACTTTATCAGTTGGGTCACCATAGCTACCTACATACGTACTAACCTGGAATATGATTTTCAGCAGGTACTGGTGTTTTTTGGCTTCAGCCTCTTAGCTATATTTCTTACCGAGTCCATGATCGCGGTTTTTGCCCATAAGCTCAAACGGCTCTTTACCCCCCGAACCGTGACTATCTTCAATAAGGTGACAGGAGTAGTATTCGTTCTAATAGCATTTCAGATTCTATACACCAACTTCCTGAAAGGGTAAAGGGGGACAATTTATAAAAGCGAAGGGGCGGAATAGAAAAATCATCTATTCCGCCCCTTCGCTTTTGCTAGTAGAGATTAGTTACACGTACTGCTTATCCTTAAGAAAGCTTTCCCAGTCACTGATCACGTTTTTCTTAAGTACCCGGGGGAATTTGTGTTGACCACCCATTTTGCCTTTAGAAGCCATCCATCCGTAGAATGCATCGTTAGGGAGTATGGTAACAAATATATCTTTCAGAGCATGATTTCTTTCAACGGCATAGTCGTCGTTAAGCTCTTTGAGTCTGTTATCAATCTTTGTTTTTAAATCATCAGCATTGGCCGGATCGTCGGTGCCAACGTACCAGTGGTGTGCAAAGAGCGATTCATGTGATACACCGGCTACTGTGAATTCTTTGACGGTTATTCCCATCTCATCCGATACCAGGTCAATCGCTTTGTTCATGTTGTCGACGGAAAGGTGCTCACCGCAGAGGCTCAGGAAGTGTTTGGTACGGCCTGTAATAACGATTTCAGCCTTGGCCTTATCTACAAACTTGACGGTATCACCAATCAGGTAGCGCCAAGCACCGGAACAGGTAGATAGCAGCAGTGCATACTCTTTGCCTTCCTCGACTTCATGGATCATCAGCGTCTCCGGATTCTCTACCAATCCACCATCCGAGTCAAAGTTCTTTTCGTTGAAGGGTACAAATTCAAAGAAAATACCATTGTCCAGTACCAGCTGCATACCTGGTGCTCCCGGACGCGTCTGGTAGGCAATGAAGCCTTCGGATGCCAGGTAGGTATCAATATAGATAAGCGGGTGAGCCAGGAGCTTCTCAAAGCCTTTACGGTATGGTTCAAATGATACCCCCCCGTGACCAAATACCTGCAGGCTGGGCCAGATGTCGTGGATGGTCTTTACATTATAATGGGCAATGATCTTTTCCATCAGCAGCTGTATCCAGGCCGGTACACCTACGATAAAGCCAATGTCCCAGTCTTTAGCGGCGAGGGTTATTTCATTCAACTTTACCGCCCAGTCCTTTTCAGCCGCTATCTTCTCACCGGGTTTGTAGTATGGCTTAAACCAGAAGGGAATCTGGCTGGCATTGATTCCACTCAGGTCACCTTCAAAATGGTTGTCACGGGCGCTGAGATTGGTACTACCTCCCAGCATCAGGAAGCCTTTCTCGTATAAATTATCGGGTAGATCTTCGTAACGGCCCAGCGACAGGATCTGCCGGATACTGGTCTTCTGCATGGCCTTGGACATGGCCTTTGTTACAGGGATATACTTGGAGGCTGCCTCCGAAGTACCCGAGCTCAGAGCAAAGTACTTGACACGACCCGGCCAGCAGATGTTCTTCTGACCTTTTAGGGTACGTTGCCACCATTCATTATAAATCTTGTTGTAATCGTATACGGGTACTGACTTCTTATATTTTTCATAGAAGTCGTAGGGCTTCCCGAAGAGGGTACTACTCAGTACATCCTCAAATCCGTACTTCTCCCCAAACTCCGTATATCTTGCTTTGGCTAAAAGCTTTGATAGGGTCTTTTTCTGCTGCTTGAAAGGATTGATCTTCTTTCGGCTAGCCACTATGTTGCCGATTCGGATTCCTCTCTTAAGCAGACTTCCTACTATTGCCATATTTGTTCAAGTTGAGCACTAATCTGTTGTACTTGTATTGCTGATCTAGAAGTTCCAGGAATTGATGTTTTTCAGCGTTTCATAGGATGTAAGATCGTATTTGCACGGAACTACTGAAACATACCCTTGCTTAAGAGCCCATTCGTCAGTGTCTTCCTTGTCATGATCATAGTTGACAAATTCACCGGCCATCCAGAAGTACCCCCTACCGTAGGGATCTTTGCGGTAATCAAATTTCTCCTGCCATTTCGCGTTAGCCTGACGGCATACCTTAATACCTTTAATAGGTCCGTCATCAATAGAAGGTATGTTTACGTTCAGAGCTACTCCTTTGGGGATACCATTTTGTAACGCTGCTTTGGTAATAGCCAGTATATACTCACCTACATGGCTGAAATCAGCCTCCAGGCGGTAGTCACACAGCGAAAAACCGATAGCGGGAATACCCTCCACGGCGGCTTCGATTGCGGCGGACATGGTACCCGAGTACAGTACACTTATAGAACTGTTGCTGCCGTGGTTGATGCCACTCACTACCAGGTCAGGTGTGCGGTCTTTCAGCACATAGCACTTAGCCAATTTTACACAGTCAGCCGGTGTTCCTGAGCATTCGTACTCATCAACACCTTCAAATATCTCGGTTGAATATAAGCGAAGGGGCTCTCCGATCGTGATGGCGTGACCCATACCCGACTGAGGGCTATTAGGGGCTACAACCACCACATCTCCGAGTGTTTGCATGAGTTCTACCAGGGTGCGGATACCTAATGATGTTATTCCATCATCATTACTAACGAGTATTAGTGGTCTTTTTGTTGTTGATTCAGAATCTGTTATGTTCATTTTAAAAGATTGGTTCGTATCACTCATTCAGAACGGCCATATTTGCAGTATGAATTGCCAAAATTACGTAATATGACCTCATTCGCAACAAAAACAGCCACAGTTGAAGATATTCCTCTCATAATCAGTATTCAGGAGCGGACCTGGGAGCCTACCTACCGTAGCATACTCTCGAAGGAGCAAATTGACTACATGTTCGAAAAGATATATTCTCCTGAATCGCTGCAAAAGCAAATGGCAGAGCAGGGGCAACAGTTTATACTTCTATGTGAGAAAGATCAGTATATCGGGTTTGCTTCTTTTTCGGAAGTAGAACCGGGTACTTTCAAGCTGCACAAGATATATGTACTGCCCGAGCAGCAGGGAAACGGGAGTGGCTCCTACCTGATTGGTGAAGTAGAAAGGTATGTACAGGAGCAGGGAGCATACCGGCTCCAGCTGAACGTGAACCGGCACAACCGGGCTAAGGGCTTCTACGAGAAGAAAGGATTCAAAGTAGTTCGTGAGGAAGATATCCCGATCGGTCCTTACTGGATGAACGACTACCTGCTTGAAAAGAACTATGGATGAGCGTAAGCCCACTCATAGTTCTTTATTATGACCGGCTTAGTAGCTTGCCCTTATCTGATTCTTCCCGTTTGCGAAGGCTCAGGAATCCCTGAAGCGGATTGTAGTGATTACTATTGCTGGCGTAGTACCCGGTACCATCGTAGGGGCGCTTGGCTGGATGCGTTTTACACTCTGCTGAGCAGGTGCCTTCCATTTCGTCTCCACATTTCTCACAAATAGGCGCGTGGCGGTTGCACTCGGAGTTGGCGCAGTTGACCATGCGATCACACACGTCTCCACACACGTAGCAAGTCGATACAACGGTCGGGTTTACTTTATTGACATCTACTACGATGCGGTTATCAAATACATAGCACTTACCGTCAAAGTTTTCCCCTCCTTCTTCTAGTCCATACCTGATGATACCTCCGTGTAATTGATATACATCCGTAAAGCCTTTCTCGAGCAGGTAGGCGCTGGCCTTTTCACACTTGATCCCACCGGTACAGTAGGTGACAATCTTCTTATCCTTCAGGTGTTCGATCTCGTGGACATGGTCTGGTAGCTCGCGCAGGTTTTCCATGTCAAACGTAACGGCTCCCTTGAACTTACCTACTGAATGCTCGTAATTGGAGCGCATATCTACCAGTACTACATCCGGGTCATCAAGCAATTTCTTGAATTCGGCCGGTTCCAGGTGCTTACCCGTCCGCACGAGTGGATCTACCGGCAGGTCCGAATTAACGATTTCCTCCTTAACCCGTACGTGTAGCTTATGGAAAGCGTGCTTATCGTGTTCTTCGATCTTGAACTCAGTATTGGCGAAACGGGCATCTGACCGGACATATGCCATGTACTTATTACAATCCTCCACGAGTCCTGACACGGTTCCGTTCAGTCCCTCCTTAGAGATAATAATGCGTCCAAGCAAATTATTCTCAATACAAAACAGGTGGTGCTCGTCCCGATAGAGTTCAGGATTCTCTATGGGTACATAATTATAGTATAGTATTACGCGGTACGGCTTCATGGCACTAAAAAACTAATAATAATTTTTTGAGCTGCAAAGATACAAATATCAGGGATTTAGAGGAAAAGGTATCCCGCCTGATTTTGGTCATGGTTTATTCCGGTTCTGAAAAAGAGGAGAAGTAGTGTACTTTTGTTATTCCAGTTATCAACTATTTATATCAATATGCATATCGCCATTACAGGTAACATCGGAGCCGGCAAGACAACGCTCACCCAGATGCTGGGTCAGCACTATGGATGGGAGGCTCTGTACGAAGCGGTTGAGGGAAATCCTTATCTGGCTGATTTTTACAAAGACATGGAACGCTGGGCGTTCAACCTGCAGATCTACTTTCTGAATAGTCGTTTTGCACAAGTGCAACGTATCCGTTCACTTACCTACTCTACAACTATTCAGGACCGTACGATCTATGAAGATGCTTTCATCTTTGCTAAGAACCTGTACGACTCCGGTATCATGACCCAGCGGGACTTTGATACCTACCTGATGCTGTTCGATACCATTATCAAGGCGGTGCAGCCCCCCGATCTGATGATCTACCTCAAGGCGGATATACCTAAGCTGGTTCATCAGATCAAGAAGAGAGGTCGTGATTTTGAGGCAGATATCTCTGTTGATTACCTGCAGAATCTAAATAACTACTACGAGCAGTTCGCCTCTAAATATGATCATGGCCGCATGCTGGTAATCGATGTCAATGACATGGATTTCGCTAACAATCCTGATGATTTCAACTCGATCATAGAGATGCTCAACAAAGAGTTGTTCTACGCGTAAGTCATACTATAAAAATGGAGATAAAAGCCGCTTTAAGTGGCTTTTTTTGTATTTTTCGTATACGCATCTTAAATCAAAAAAAAGTTACAAAAAGTGCCTCTCAGGCAACACCAATACGCGCTCTTTTAAAGTATATTTGTCACCAACATAAACAATACCTAATACAAGTAAATATGGACAGGAGCGTGGCATTTTTAGGAACATTAGTTGATCATGCCAATTATGTACGAAGTATTCGTAAAGTAGAGCAAAAAGCTGTTATTCCATCGTTGGTGCAGGATGAGTTAACATTGCGGGGACAAACTATTCAGAAAGTAATCATCTCCAGGAACTGGCAATCAGCTTATCGGAGTTCAGATATTATTTTGGAAAGACTCCTGTCTTGTCGAAACCCGGTTGCTCAGGATGAAACCTGGCAGAAAATTGAAACTTATGTTCAGTGGAAGCAGAGTGCGGCTAAGGAACAAAGTGAATGGAAGCAGGAAGCACAGAAGATCAAAGAAGAACTGGCCAATATCTAGAAACAAGCCGCCCCAGGGGCGGCTTAATTTTTATGTGGAATAGTAGGTCCTGACCGAACCCACCCTGACAAGTATTATGTTATTGCTAATGAGAGATGCCTGCTCAGAGTCGGAGGAGTATGGAAAGTTGTATAGAATCTGCGGACTCTTTTATTAATAATAGTATTATGTACGAATACCCATTTGAAGTGTATACCTGCATCGTTGATGGCACACCTGACAACTACTTGTGCTATCAATTGGCTGTTGCGCTTGAGAAAGAACAGTTTGAGTTGGCAGCCTATATACGGGATACCATTAGTCAGAGGCAGCAAAGTTTTGAAAAGCGGGTTGGCTCCTGTGAAGAGGAGGGGGAACTGATAAAATAAATGCTCTGAAAGATAGGATAGCTAGGAATAGATGCTATATTTGGTAAAACCCACCTCTACCATAATAGACATAATGAAGTTCCTTACTTTAGCCGGTGAGCTAATCGAGGGCGAAACTGCTATCGAAGTGCTCGTGCAGATTAAAAAGCATGCTATGTGGATCAGGCAGAGAGAGTTCGGAGAATACCTGGAAGACATTCTGACCGATCTTAGTGATTACTATCATATCAAGTTTGCTACTGTAGACCCTTATGACGTGCTGGAACAGCTCCAGGATAATGGGTATCTACTGCGAATTTATTGACCGGGTGCACTGAGGCTTCTTTATGAGGTGTACTCCACAATGTACCCTGATAACGAGGTCTTGGTGCAGCAGTATCAATCAGATTACTGATATCTCTAAACAAAAACATTTTATCAAAGTACAGAATTGGAACATCGTAACTAGCAGAACGTTCCAAAATTAATCGGTTAGCTACTGATGTGGTAATGCATATACCCGTTTGAGGTAGTCTATTTTGGAATCTATTCGTGTATTCATCCAGAAACCTCCATCCATTCATTACGGGCTTATCAAGATCCAGCAATATCAGATCGGGTGCTATACCCTTATGCTCATTCACTGATTTCTCCAGGTAGTCTAATCCATCCCTGCTATTCCGGCATGTTGTTACGCTTTGAGCGATACCATTCTTTATTAGTAACTGCTTCAATATGTAAAGCGAGTCTTCATGATCATCAATGACGAGTATATTTCTAATCAAGCAGTAGCAGTTTCTAGTAGTGTATCTTCAAGTGTCTATCTTTATACAAGCAATAATGACACCAAAGTCACTTATATATCTATATAGGTTATAAAATATTTTCAGTGTAAATATGAATATATAGAGCATTTTTTTGCTGTTGTTAACAAATTAGTAAAACATAGTAAGGGAGAGGCTGGTTACTTAGTCACTTTTGTAAGTAGGAGTTGGCTCTTAATAATCGTATTCTATGGTTTATCTCCAGGTGATTCAGGACTTGCCCGGCACTGATCAATTATATCTCATAGTAGGTGTATTTGCTCTACTGGTGCTTTTGCTAGGTTTGGTGGTGGTAGTTTTATATGGCAAGTACCTTGATCGCAAGAAGCAGCTGGCATCGCTTGAACAGCTAACCGAAAGCCAGGGACTAGCGGTTGAAGAATTAAATAATCAGATAAAACATTTGATGGGCCAGTTGAATCAGATGGCCGAGGCCAACCAGATCAGGCTGGAGTGCTTTACGGCTAATAAGAAGAATAAAGAAAGAAAAGAGCAGGAGGCTAGAGTGCAGAGACTTTCCATGGCTAAGACTACTGCTGATTTATTCAATAAGTAGGTAACAGGTTCTGAGTTCTGGTTGATTTAGGTACTTTGATACCTTACTAAACAAAAGCGGCTCATCCTGAATCAGGACGAGCCGCTTTTGTAAGAGATTAACTATTTACTGCTGAAAGTGGCAGAGTGAAGTAACATAGCCTTTGCTTCCATCAGTTACCCATGAGTCCAGTTGAGCAGGATCTTTCATCTGTTGTCCGCGGTAACGGGGAACGGCTATGTAGCCACACTGTATATCCGTCAGGGCCGACATATCACTCCATAGCTTCTCGATCTGAGCCACCGGGTAGATATCTTCCTGTCCGTGTCCCCAGCGGTACTTTACATCCTTGATTGTAACATAGGTAGGTATGCGATGTGCTACTCTCCTTACCGCTTTAGCCAGTTGGGATTCGTCACCTCTTTGCAGGTCATCGCGGGTTAAGCCAAATAGCTGCAGCAGCGGATCGATCTGTATCCAGGTAGTCATGGTGTTGTAGTAGCTGAGGTTAAGCTCGTCTTCCTCTCTTGGCTGCGCCAAGCCTTCCAACAGTCGGATCTGTCCATTTACCCGGGCCAATCCACCCCCACGATCTTCGATACGACGGGGCACTACCTCAAACGTCAGCGCATTCCCCGACTCGAGGTGGTAGCCTAGCGCCGCCGGATCAACATCCGCCCCCAACGTATCGATATTATGCAGCATAAGCGTCTGTACCTGTGGCTGCTCGGCCAGGAGCCGTGCCAGGGTACCATTCCTGAGCAGGTTAGATACCTCGTACCAGTGCCCCAGTGGTGAGAAACGTTGTGCAGCTATGTTATCTACGTAGTCACTGCCTTCGCCTTTGGACTTAGCCCAACCAATCAGTGTTTGTCGGGATGCCTCTCGTACCTTCTGCTTGTTTTCATCCAGCATTTCCTGCGGCATCTCTTCCCACATAAAGCGGAGGTCACGCTCCATCGGCACAAATCGCTGACCTATCGAGCGACCCGGAGAGAGCAGTGTCGTACCACCGTAGCCAAAGTTGTTGGTTTGCTCCAACTTCTTGCGAATAGGCTCATGCGTCAGGTAACTTGTCGCCACCAGGTGCGGTATGGTACCTCCGTATGTTTCGGCGACTTTTCTGGTTTTGGCCAGGTGTATTTCCAGGAAGCTGCGGTGTACACCATCAACCTCCACAAATGGGTTAATGGCTTTGATTACCCCGGCCCCCTTGGTCCAGCGACTACCAACACCCGCCGCCAGACTTAACACACCTACTTTACCGGCTCGTATGGCTTCTTCTCCGGTTTTTGAAGAGATACTTATTTGTTCCAGCTGAGCTATATCATCCGGCCTTACATCTTCAATGGTACTCTCAGCAGACAAGCGGTTTCGTGATAAGCCGATGCGGCCTTTCTGTAACTCTTCCCTGATTTCTTCGTGCTGAATGTAATCAAAACCATTTTCCTTCTTGATCCGATCCGCCTTGTCATTCTCTACACTTCGATTGCTCTGATTAGAGGGATCTGATACTTTGAATAAATTACTTACTACCGTTCTGAGCAGGGGGTAAGCCAAATTGTTGCGCTCGCAATAGGTCGTAAATACATCAATCTCTGCCCGGCGTATATAAGGTATAGTAGCCGGATCTTTACGAACCAGTTCTGATACATGAATACCGTAGTACTGCTCGGGCATCAGAGCCTCACTACCTTCGTGCAGCGAAGCCCAAGTACCTCTCTGGTTGATACTCCAGTTATAGACTACGGGCTCCATCGCAAAGGGCAGAGAGTCCGATAGCTCGTTCTTGGTTTTGCGCAGGAGGTCAAGTACCCGCATTTTGTATTCCTCATACCGCTCCGGATTCACAAACATGCCCATACCCCCACCGGACATACCACCCAGCATCAGGAAGCCGTAGTAGTCGTCGGCAAATTCTTTTTTCGCCTTGGCAATGATCTGCTCCGTAAAGTAGGTGGATGCCCAGGGTATGATGGTCTTGATCGGGCCTCCCCAGTTTTGAGCAGTATTGGCTCCCAGCTTCTTGATATCGCCTTCTTTGATGGCGGCTAGTATGTTATCAAATATTTGGTTGGTCTGCTGGCGGGCTGCCCACTCTTTCTCCCCCCGGAGCAGGTACTTCTCAGTAACCATTTCCAGGATTGGGCCTACGTTGGATGCCATTCCCCCGTGCATCAGCACCAGCGAATTCATGATTTTTTCATGTATTTCCGGATGCACTTCCTCTCCCTGTAGTACCCGGTGGCGGGGGAGTAGCGTTCCGCGGCTGATACCGTACTCCGGATCACCCTCCTGAGCAAAGGTACCCTGAATAGCCTTGATCCCCGGCCATACTCCGCCTGAGTCCTGCCAGCCTCCCCCCGAGCCGCCGATCCACTCACCCAGAATAGCGCGTGACGCTACCAGTCTGCGTTCACTCTCCTCGAGACCACCTTCTAGTTTTTGAGTCTGGCAGGTAGCCCGCATTAGCAGGCTGATGATAGAGCCCAATAGGTTAGTAGAAACTGCGAAGCGTGATCCTTTCGGAATATCATTTACCTTCGTTACCAGCTCGATACCCATACCGGGAGCCACTATACGACTCAGGATCTCGGGTAATGACTGGTTAGTACCCTCAAAGGAGGGGGGTATTAATCCGGATGCGATCACACCGGCCTTTACCAGGCTCAGGTAGTCATTACCAAAGTTGAATAGGTCTGCCAGATCATGTACATCCTTCGTAGTGTTCAAGTCAACACTTGTCAGGCGCAGTACCGGCTCCGGTATAATCCGTACATAACAGTGTAGAGGAGGCCGGATGTCCTTATCACGACCAAATACTCCTAAGTCAATTGAGATATTAATAACCCGCGCCCCTTCCGGATAATCCATCCCCAGGAAGAAGATATCCGACCAGCCGCTATGGGTAAGGTCCATCCGTACGGATGTCTGCTCATGCAGAATGGGGTAGAACAGAGAGTTCTCCTGGCGCTGGAGCAGCTTGGGATGGATACGAATTGGGTGCTCGGCCTGATGTCCTACCCGGAACATCCACTGGTTTCCTTTGCTGGACCGTACGCTCTTCCGTACCTGGTCCGCCAGGATCTGGAACGAAAGGTGGTGGTAGCTTTCGGCAAGGGCGCTGAATAGGGCAGCATTAGGTCCCTGTTTATCAATTTCGTGATTTAAGGTACTAATGGCATGTTCAAATCGCCTTGATAGCAAATCCTCAAAACCGGCATAAGGTACCTTACCAATAGTAGGAGTATCTTTTGACTCCATCAGGAAAAAACGGTAACCTGCGTGCAGGAAGAGGATGGCCCTTACCTTGTCGTACAGGTTAGGTGTTGTTTCCCGGAATCGGTCCAGTTCCCGAAGGGCACTAAGTAGTTCCTTCGTACTCAGACTACGGCTTATATCATAAAATGATCTATTGCGTTTTTCTGGGTCAGCGGAGGTAATGGATTCTATAAAAACATTCATGTTCAGCAACAGCTTCAGATTAGAGACTCATTAAACCAACTTGGCACTTCGGGTATTAGCTTCGGCCAGTAGCTCCACCATGCTAGTCAGAGTTTCGTCATGAGCTTCGCCTGCCAGTCCCAGTGCAATCTGCGCCTGCATCAGGCCGTGCCGTTTGCTGAGATCATACCGATTTCCTTTTACTTCCAGCGCCAGGTACTTTTCGGTTTCGGCCAGTTCCTGTAAGGTAGGTGTTAAGAGTATATTAGTGCCATCCTGGTCGATAGACTTTTTCAGAATATCAAATACCATCGGCGTAAATACGTGCATACCAAAGAAGCATAGGTAGTACCCGATTCGAAGCCCCGGCGTTTGCAGCTCCAGTTCCGCTACACTTAGCGAAGGCTTTTCTATGATCTTATTGATCTGGTATACTCCGGGAGTATTAGGTACATGTTTACCGGTAAGTGTACCATAGCGGCTGATCTGATGCTCAATGGTAGGATTAACGGCCGATACAGAGCAGTTTTCCTGCGAGGCCAGTTCAATGAGTTGAGCTGCACATCGCTTTTGCAAAAGATCCGACACGTAGAGGTAGTCGCCCAGGAGCAAAAGAAAAGGCTCATCATTGACAAACTCGCGGGCACAGTACACGGCATGTCCGTAACCAAGTGGCTCAGTCTGCTCAGCAAAGCTGATCTGACGAATCAGATGATCAATTTTATTTGCTTCATCCCTGGCCCAGTCTACGCCTTTGAACGATTTGATCAGATTATCCCGGAGGGAGGTAAATGCATTGATATACCGCTCTCCGTCGCCTGGTGCACATACAACGCAGATTTCCTCAATGCCGCTGGCAAAGGCTTCTTCTGCTATGATTTGTATGACTGGTTTGTGTAAGCCGTCGGTATCAATAACCGGAAGCATGGCTTTCTGAATGGTATCGGCGACCGGATAAAGTCTTTCTCCGCGGGCAGCGGCAGTAATTACAGCTTTTTTAATTCTCATTGGTGAGTGGAATAGTAATATTTAGATGATCGACGTCAGGATAGACTTCAAAGAAAGTTTAATTCAGCGGTGAAAATAAATTTAATTCCTGAAATTTTGGGTAATCATTAGTCCATGTATACCTCCATCAAGGATTCCTATACCAACACGTCCGAATGCCGGACGAAGTATATTGGCCCGATGTCCCGGAGAATTCATCAGACCTGTGTGAGCTATCCGTACCGTTTTAGCCAGTGCCAGATTTTCCCCTGCTGTTCTAAATCTGACCTTGGCGGTTCGTATCCGATCAAACGGATCGTTCCCATCGGGAGTAACGTGAGCAAAGTACCCTCTTGCAAACATATCACGGGAGTGGAGCCGCGCTACTTCTGCCAGTTCCGGATCTGCTTTTAGAGGTTTCAACCCCTCCTTGGCCCGTTCTTCATTCACCAGCTCCAGCATACGCGCTTCCAGTTCAGGCCTTACTTGAGGATTTTTTACTGTAAAAGGCAAAGTCACGGACTTATCCGAAGAGGGCTCTACGGTCATATTATTCAGAGAGCGTTCAACGGCCTCTTCAAATACAGGAGATAGTTTATTCTCCAGCCATTCCACCGGCTGGGTCAGCCTACTGGCCAGGACACTTTCACGGCTGCTGTCAGTAAGACCCTCCGATAGAGGGAGAGCCATCATGAAAGCCGCCGCAAAAGAAGCATATATAACACCATTCACAAATCCGGGTGCCATTCCTAAAAATCGATTGACCCCGTGTGTATGCGCCTGCAAGGGAACATTACCTAAAACTCTACCCGTTATTGATGATAGTAAGATACGTGCTAGAATGAGTGTGATGAAAAATGATACCGGCAGGTTCCATGCCCCAAGCGTAGGAAAGTACCTCTCCAGAAAAATCGCCAGGTACTTGTATAGAGCAATTGCGATCAGAAAGCTTCCAATCAGAGTAAGAAGATTTACAAGGCCTAGGATAAACCCTCGCTGCCAGCCACTCCATACCGATAGTAATATGATTAGTAGGAGTATCCAATCTACATAGGACAATTCCATATAATGTATAGTAGTTAGTTATGTCAGAATGGAAAACTGCTGTTATGGAGGAAGGTTTTGTTAAGCCTCCTTTTACACCTATTATATAATAAGGTATATAGTTGTAATGGTAGGGATACATATTTCATATATGTATAGCTTGTTCTAGAACTCGATTGATAGGAGTCCTGGGAATAGGAACAAGTGTCATGCTTCTGGTCCCACTAGTAGGCTAGGGCCATATTAGACAATAAGAAATCTTACAAATCTTCCCGCACTTAGGAACTACCAGAGCCTCCACGAAGTTATATCTAAGGCTCCAGAGCGGAAGCGTCAGCCAATCAACTGCTTAGGAAAACCTGAAAAAATAATTTACAAAACACTTGCAGAACAGGTAGTGCATCTACTACTTTTGCACTCCC
>NZ_JAFIQT010000007.1 GCF_017355935.1 Telluribacter humicola
ACCGTCTGTCTTACCTGTGTATGCTACTCTTTTTTACTGTGTTTCCCTTTCTTGTTCCCGAATGGGAGTGCAAAAGTAGTAGAAGCTTTCCGTATTTCCAAACCCAGACGCCGAAATATTTTCTGAGTTTTTTGCTCAGCCTCTCTGGCTTATGTATCCTGTGGATGGGTCAGACACCTCTGGTCAATCTTGCTCGGGAAGTGGGACCTTGTAAAAGGTCGCTTTACCTGGGGGCACCTGGTTATAACGGCACCGGGAGTCTTGTTAGTTCCTCACAAAGGAGAGAACTTTTTGCTTCACTACTCAGGGGCTTCTTGCGGCCCCGGGTCAGCCGTCTGCTGTGCCTGATTCCCGTTGATTGGGAGTGCAAAAGTAGTAGATGCACTACCTGTTCTGCAAGTGTTTTGTAAATTATTTTTTCAGGTTTTCCTAAGCAGTTGATTGGCTGATGCTTCCGATCCGAAGCCTTAGATATAACTTCGTGGTAGCTCTGGTTGTTCCTTTGGACGGGAGTTTTGTAGATATTTCCTACTTAACAAATGAACAGTACTACCAGGAAGTAGAGCCTTTTATAGAACATCCAGGAAGTTGCTAGGAGTTCGTTAGGTATGTAGGTATCTTCTAGTAGCACTTTACTATATAATTATCCTACTATAGAGGTATATGGATCGATAGGATAACAGGCTATTTCACTTTTGAAGCTCTGACAACTTTCCTATATATATAGGATATAGCCAATAGAGGATACTATTATTTATAAAGTATTAAAAAGCTTCGCCGATGGTAGCGTATAGGTTGCCATGACCGTAGGGAGACATGCCGTAGTCAATACGGATATTGAGGTGGTTCTTTTTCTGGGCGGTCACACGCAGTCCTACTCCGTAGGTATACTTCGGCTTGTTGAGTCGGATTATATCTTTTTCATCACCCATGACGCCCACGGCTCCAAAGCCTACTAATCCTATAAATCGCCACACTTCCCAGCGCGCTTCGGCCTGTCCGATCAGAGCGTTCTTGTCCCGGAAGAAGCCTTCGTAGACGCCACGCATTTTTTTCTGTCCTCCCAGAAACGATAACTGGCTAAAAGGTACTCTGTCACCAACGGTGGCGCTCGCTACATAATTGGTAGCGAGTACTACCTTTTTGTGGAGGGACTTGTAGTGGGACAGATCCAGGTAGTACCGGGTAAAGTTGCGGTCGGCACCGAAGATCCGGGAGGTAGGTAACACATAGGCTTCGGCGAATATGCCCCGACGGGGATAGAATACTATATCCCGTGTATCACGTAGTATGGATAGGCCAAGGCCGGAGGTACGGCTGAAATCACTTCCTTCGATCCGACCGGAGGCTAGTTCGCCACCAGGTCGGGTACCTGTCACATTGTATCCCTCATACTGGTACCGCAGGCCCAGGTAGGTATTGGGGGCAACCAGGCGGGATGCCAGGAGTCGCACCCGTGGGTACTGCACATCAAATATCTCCTGCTCTATCCGATCTTCCCCTATCCCGTAGTAGAAGTAATTGTACTTGTACCAGCCGTTGTCTCCACTGAAGTAGTAGCGGTTGTTGTCATAGAAAATGGTAAAAGGCAGGAACACCAGGATCTGCTTCTTTTGGGTATAAGTAACGCCGAACGATAGTTGCGAGGGTTTGGCTCCGACGGAATCACGTGCAAAGGAAAAGGTGGAAGCCACCACCGCCCCGGCCCCAAAACCTGTCTCGGGCAAACGGAACACTACCGGTACCGGTACAATGGTCTTGTCACGAAGGAACTCCCGCTTTTGGGGTTGTAGGGTATCCTGTACAGCACCCATTGCCCAGGGAGAACAAACTATCATTACCAGGAACCAGAAGCCTATTTTCATCAGGATATTTTTCTCAGATCTATCCTAAGAGTACCTGTTGATACATCTTTTTGTTTCGGCGGGGCCAAAGTGGAGGCAAAGAATATCCGGCAGCAGGAAACATTTATCCATAAAAAATACCAAAACTCCCCCGCCTGCCCTAATTTTACCCGGACAATCTGGTTCTTTTTTACTTTCTATATCTATTTATAACTAATGGAATACCGCATAGAAAAAGACACCATGGGTGAGGTACAGGTACCGGCTCATGTGTACTGGGGCGCTCAAACGCAACGCTCGATCATGAACTTCCCGATCGCGCAGGACATTAATAAGATGCCTAAAGAGATCATCAAGGCATTTGCATACCTGAAAAAGGCCGCCGCTATCACGAACTACGAGGCCGGCGTACTCCCCAAAGAAAAGTCAGACCTGATCGGACGCGTGTGTGATGAGATTCTGGAAGGAAAGCTAGACGACCAGTTTCCGCTGGTCGTATGGCAGACCGGCTCAGGTACGCAGTCTAATATGAACGTGAATGAGGTAGTGGCCTACCGCGGACATGTAGTACAGGGCGGTGAGTTAAGCGACAAGCAGAAGTTTCTGCACCCCAACGATGATGTAAACAAGTCGCAGTCATCGAATGATACCTACCCCACGGCTATGCACATCGCGGCTTATAAGATCCTGGTGGAAGTAACGATCCCCGGTATCACCAAGCTGCGCGATACCCTGAGATCCAAAGCTCAGGAATTCAAGGATGTTGTGAAGATTGGTCGTACGCACTTCATGGATGCGACGCCTCTGACACTGGGACAGGAGTTTTCGGGTTATGCGTCGCAACTGGATCACGGTCTGCGGGCTATTAAAAATACACTGGCTCACCTGTCGGAGCTGGCTTTGGGAGGTACCGCGGTGGGTACAGGTATCAATACTCCCGAAGGTTATTCCGAGAACGTGGCCCGTCACATTGCTGACTTGACGGGTCTGCCTTTCGTAACGGCGGAGAATAAATTTGAAGCTCTGGCCGCTCACGACGCTATAGTAGAAGCACACGGTGCGCTGAAAACCGTAGCGGTAAGCCTGATGAAAATAGGTAACGATGTCAGGATGCTGTCGTCGGGACCACGCTCAGGTATCGGTGAAATATTTATCCCCGACAACGAGCCCGGTAGCTCCATCATGCCTGGTAAGGTAAACCCCACCCAGAGCGAAGCCATGACCATGGTAGCGGCTCAGGTTATGGGTAACGACGTAGCCATCAACATCGGTGGTGCCAACGGACACTTTGAACTCAACGTGTTCAAGCCGCTGATGGCGTACAACTTCCTCCACTCGGCCCGCCTGATCGGTGATGTGTGTGTGGCGTTCAACGATAAGTGTGCCGTGGGGATCGAGCCGCTGCACGACAACATCCGGAAGCATGTGAATAACTCACTGATGCTGGTAACGGCTCTGAATACCCGGATCGGCTACTATAAAGCGGCTGAGATTGCACAGACAGCGCATAAGAACGGCTCAACCCTGAAAGAGACGGCCGTTGCCCTGGGCTATGTTACTCCCGAAGAGTTTGACGAGTGGGTAAAACCCGAAGATATGGTCGGTAAGATTGACCTGTAATTACTGCAAAGCCTCGCCTTCGGGCGGGGCTTTTTTGCTTTCGTAGATTTAAGTACCTTAGTTCCGACTTTACTACCTCATCCTAACCACATAGGATAGTGAGTGCTGCCAAAGCTCCACCTATCTCTGTGGCAGGACTTAAACTTCTATACGCCGCTATGAAAAACCTACTCTGCCTCTTACTACTCATCGCTACGCTCCCCGTACAGGCTCAGGTCGATCTGAAAGACCGGGAGATTGTATTCCGAGGTGTCAACGTCATACCCATGGATCAGGAACGGGTACTTACCAATCAGAATGTGGTGGTCAGGAATGGAAAGATAGCGGCGATCACCCCGGCCGCGCAGACTACCTATAAGAAAGATGCCCTAATAGTTGATGCCAAAGGCAAGTACCTGATGCCCGGCCTTGCCGAGATGCACGCGCACGTACCACCAGTGGATGACATGGATCCCATCCGGGAGGTACTGACGCTCTTTGTTACCAACGGGGTCACTACTATTCGGGGTATGCTGGGCCACCCCCGCCACCTCGACGTACGCGAGCGCCTGAAGAAGGGTGAACTGCTCGGCCCGCACCTCTATAGTACCGGCCCCTCCTTCAACGGCTACTCCGTTAAGATTCCTTCGCAGGGAGCCGAAATGGTCAGAGCCCAAAAGCAGGCGGGCTATGACTACCTGAAACTACACCCCGGCCTTACCCGCCAAAACTTTGAATCGGTTGCCAAAACAGCCAAAGAAGTAGGGATTCCGTTTGTGGGACACGTGTCCCATGAGGTAGGCGTATGGCGGGCTATCGATGCCGGTTATTCTTCCATTGATCACCTCGATGGTTTTATCGAAGGCATGGTGCCCGGTATCGAATCCATGGATGAGAAGCAGATAGGCCTTTTCGGGATGTACATAGCCGATAAAGCGGATCAGAGCCAGATCCCGAAGCTAATGCAGGCACTCAAATCAAAAAACGTATGGGTAGTACCCACGCAGGCGCTGGCCGAAAGGTGGCTGTCGCCTATTCCCGTGGAGGAGCTTAACAGTGCTCCCGAGATGGTGTACATGAATGCCCAGACCCGCAACAACTGGGTAAAGACCAAGCAGGACCTGCTGGCTAATCCATCTTACAATAAAGACAAGATCAACAACTACCTCAAGCTCCGCCGCGACCTCATCAAAGCCTGCCAGCAGAACGGTGTGGGCTTATTGCTTGGCTCCGACGGACCACAGGTGTTTAACGTGCCGGGCTTCTCGGTACATCATGAGCTGCAGTACCTGGTCGACTCCGGACTTACCCCCTACCAGGCACTTCAGACAGGCACTGTCAACGTAGCTCAATACCTCGGCCGCTCCGACATGGGTACCATAGCGGTAGGTAAGGAGGCAGACCTGGTCCTGCTGGAAGGAAACCCATTAGATAACATAGGCCAGACCCGCCGTATTGAGGGAGTACTCCTGGACAGCCGCTGGCTGCCAAAGGACTTCATTCAGGGTGAGTTGAAGAAGCTGGCGAAGTAGTAGAGGGAGAAATCAGGTTTGCCAATTAGATTGCCAAAGCCAATAACACTACCCACAGATCTAACTATAAATAAAATGAAAAGAATCGCAGTAATCCTGACCGTTAGCCTGGTATCACTTTTCGGTTGTTCTGAAATAAATGGAGATCTTAAATTTATGCATGATCTAAAGAACTCTATATCCGAAGCCTATAAGACGAAAGACATTGAAGTTACTATCGTAAATAAAACTGCGTTAAAGGTATTGCTCAAAGATTCAAAGTTCGATGATTATAGCTCTGATAAAAAAGTAAGCATATCCCGTGATATTGGAAAGCTGGCAAATAGCCTCAGAGAAAATAAAGAATTCTTTACAATGGGAGTAGTGGAATTTATTGATGAAGAAAATTACCCGCTCGTAAAGAAAAGCTCATCTGAATCTTATAACATGTATTGAGCTTACAGTAGAAAGCTTCCTCTGAATACTACAACACACAAACGATCGACAACGAGGATATACTCCCCTGCCCGCCTTATCTGCTGCTTTGGGAGCTAGCCCAGGATGGAGGTGATGCCCAGGCAGGATCAAATACCACCCTACCTCGGCAATAAATGTAACCAAGGTCATTTACAGAGTGGCTATAAAAAATCTACTATACCCTATGAATACAGAAGAAAACTATCTTCATAAAACATGGAGTGACTCCATCGAATCTATATCCATCGATGATGTAAGGGAAGCTATTTCTGAAGTACAGGAAATAGAGGGTGAGCACGTCGCCTTTTGGGTAGGGATATTCGACGAAGATGAATTTATACTGGAAGCCGACAAGGATCTAAACCTGACTGGAGTATTCGGCACTGAGCTCGATGAGCAAATCAAATTCAAAGCTAAGAGTTGGGAAGAAGTTGAGGAGCTATTCACACTGTTTCTGGATGGTGAGATAGAAGATGTAAGAACAAGATTAAAAACATACTAATAAAATGAAGACCATCGGGCTAATCGGGGGGATGTCATGGGAGAGTTCGGATTTATATTATCAAATCATCAATAGGAAAGTACAAGCTACACTAGGAGGTGTCCATTCCTGCAACTGCCTTATGTACTCGGTAGACTTTGCCGAAATTGCCGACTTACAACATCAGGGGCAATGGGATTTACTATCTAAAAAAATGGTATCGGTTGCTCAAAAGCTTGAATTGGCTGGTGCTGATCTGATAGTGCTTTGTACGAACACCATGCATAAGGTAGCAGTCGATATTGAGAACAACATCCACATTCCTTTCTTACATATTGTGGATGCGACAGCGGAGGAAATCCAAAAGAAATCGTACAGGAAACTAGGCTTGCTGGCGACCCGATTCTCCATGGAAGAAGACTTCCTGAAGTCGCGGTACAAAAGCAAATACAACATGGAGACTATTGTCCCTGATGAAGCAGACCGGAAGGATGTTCACCGGATTATTTATGAAGAGCTGGTAAAGGGAATCATCACAGCCGAGTCCAAGCAACGTTATCTGGAAATCATTGACAAGCTGGTTCAAAACGGAGCAGAGGCGATTATCTCAGGTTGTACAGAGATAGAACTACTAATCAAGCCAGGAGATATTCGAGTGGACCTGTTTCAAACAACGAAAATTCACGCAGAGAAAGCGGTTGAACTTGCATTGCAACAAGGTGAAGTACCTTCTGCTAGCAAAAAGAACATCTAGCTTCTATGAATAAGTACATAGTGAAATCTTGTTGAGCTAGAAAAATTACAATCATTATACATCAGAAGAATACATGACTAAAATGCGGATACTATTTACGGGAGGATCGGGAAAAGCGGGAAAGCACGTAATAGCCTACCTTCTTGACCAGGGACACAGAGTAATGAATGTAGACCAGGTGCCTCTGGAGCATCCAGGGGTGGATAATCTGATCGCTGATATCACGGATTCGGGGCAGATGTTCAACGCCATGAGTTCATATGCTGCCTTAGATGAGCTGGAGCCAGGTAATGGCGTACCCCCATTTGATGCGGTAGTACATTTTGCGGCTGTACCCCGGATCCTGATCAAACCGGATAATGAAACGTTTCGGGTTAATACCATAGGTACCTATAATGTGATTGAAGCGGCGGTTAAGCTGGGTATCAAGAAGATTATTATTGCTTCGTCAGAAACTACCTACGGTATCTGTTTTTCAGATGGCAAAACAGACCCGCATGCGCTGCCTTTGGAGGAGGATTATGATGTTAATCCCATGGATAGCTATGGATTATCAAAGGTGGTGAACGAGAAAACGGCACGCAGCTTCCAGCGACGGTCAGGCTTCGATATTTATGCCCTTCGTATCGGTAATGTGATTGAGCCGCACGAGTACGCTGAACTGTTTCCGCACTATTTCAAACATCCGGAGGTACGCCGCCGGAATGCATTCTGTTATATTGATGCGCGTGATCTGGGACAGATTGTAGATCTGTGTTTGCAAAAAGATGGTCTGGGCTTTCAGATCTTTAATGCCGGTAACGATCACAACGGTGCGGTTATCCCCAGCAAAGAACTGGCTGAACAGTTTTTCCCCGGTGTACCTATTACCCGTGAGCTAGAGGAACACGAAGCCCTTTTTTCCAATCGTAAAATCCGGGAAGTGCTGGGATTCAAGGAACAGCATAACTGGCAGAAGTACGTGCAACTGGAGTAACGCTATGATACATATATTCTATCTGTAAAACAGTACCTGGCCTCCCCCTCACTCCCCTTCCCTCTTCATCTGCTGCTTGCGGAGTTTGCTCAGGAACTCGGGAGTGATGCCCAGGTAGGAGGCGATGTAATGCTGGGGGACACGTTGGGGTATGGTAGGATAGCGTCGCAGGAACTCCTGGTACTGGTCCAGAGCTGAGTAGACGACTGTTTTGAAGAGGCGCCCCTGTACAACCGACAGGTGCCGCTGAATCATCAGACGGAACATCCGCTCCAGCTTGGGTACCTGCTCCAGTAGCCGCTCTTTGGAGGCCCGGGATAGCAGCAGTAGCTCGCAGTCTTCCAGGGTTTCGATGTACATGAAGCTGGGGGTCCCATTTTCGAAGCTGGTGATATCACTCACCCACCAGTCCTCTACGGCAAACTCGAGGGTCAGCTCCGTGCCCCGGCGGTCCAGCAGGTACTCCCGGATGCAGCCCTTGTTAACATAGGCTTCAAAATCACACACCTCACCCGCCCGCAGTAGTATCGTCTTCTTAGGTACCTGCCTATACTCCAGGCTGTCCTGAACCAGTACTAGCTCCTCTGGCGTGAGCTGGACGTAGCGGGCTATGTAGTTATGAATATTCTGAAACATCCTGCTGCTAATGGGGGTTCAGCTACTTACGTGTAGAAACAACTTTCGAATATAGGGGACAGCCATTTCTTGTCCTAGTTCAATGCGCGGTGGCCTCGCCTTTTCGGACTTTTGTACCGGCAGTGCCCAGTGGAGTACCGGACGGCACTACTTTTTACACATTACCAAACCCATATTGACTCATGACCTACTTACCTTCTCCGCAACGCTACGAGGATATGACCTACCGGCGCTGCGGAAACAGTGGCCTGATGCTACCTGCCCTGTCGCTGGGCCTCTGGCACAACTTTGGCCATATAGACAGCCTCGAAAATGCCCGTGCCATGCTGCGGCTGGCCTTTGACAAGGGCATCACCCACTTTGACCTGGCCAATAACTACGGCCCGCCTCCGGGCTCCGCCGAAGAGGTCTTCGGCCGAATATATAAAGATGACTTCCGGAGGTACCGTGATGAACTGGTGATCTCTACCAAGGCAGGCTGGCCCATGTGGGAAGGTCCCTACGGCAACTGGGGGTCACGCAAGTACCTGGTAGCGAGTCTGGACCAGAGCCTGAAGCGCATGGGACTGGACTACGTAGATATCTACTACCACCACCGCCCCGACCCGCACACGCCCCTGGAAGAAACCATGACCGCTCTGGACCATATCGTACGCCAGGGCAAAGCCCTGTACGTAGGGATCAGTAGCTACCATCCTCTCGAAACGGCCAAGGCCGTCGACATCCTGAAAGAGTTAGGTACCCCCTGCCTCATTCACCAGCCCCGGTACTCGATGTTTGATCGCTGGGTAGAAGATGGACTGCTGGACGTACTGGAGCAGAAAGGTGTAGGATGTATACCGTTTTCATCCCTCGAACAGGGCCTGCTGACCAACAAGTACCTGAAGGGTATCCCCGCCGACTCCCGTGCTGCTACCCACCGGGGTAATGGCGCAATCGAAGAAGGGCAGATCACCGAGGAAAAAGTAAATAAGGCGATAAAGCTAAACGAAGTAGCCGCCCGACGCGGACAAAACCTGGCGCAGATGGCCCTTTCGTGGGTGCTTAAAGACCCAAGGATTACCTCCGTTATACTTGGTGTAAGTAAGCCGCAGCAGATCACCGACTCGCTGCAGTGCCTGCAGAACCTGCAATTTACGGAGCAGGAACTGAACGAAATCGAAGCCATCCTGGCTGGAAATCAGTCTGTCGATACTCTATAGGTAGACTATCGACGCCAAGTACTTATATTTACGACTTTATTAGGAAGCCTAATAACCACAGAACCCATGACAAAATCCATTTCATTGTACACAACAGCCGCTGCGCTGGTTTTGAGTACCTGTACCGCTACTTTCGCTCAGAATGGGTCCGCCTCCACCAAGGCTGGCAACCTGCCCCCCGTTGAAACCAAGGCGCCCAACTCGCCCAATAACACTCCTGCTTTCAAAGGTCAGACTCGTGTAGCCGGTGTAAAAACGACTACCCCCTACGAAGGCAAAGTACTAACCGAAGACCTGAAGTCGCCCTGGGGTATCACCAGCATGCCGGACGGACGCCTGATCCTGACCGAAAAGGCTGGTACCCTACGCATCGTGACGCAGGACGGAAAGGTGAGCGAGCCTATCACGGGCCTGCCCGAAGTACACCACAAAGGCCAGGGCGGTCTGCTGGGTATTACGCTGGACCCCAACTTCAGCAGCAACCGGATGGTGTACTGGACTTTTTCCGAGCCTACGGATGAGGGCAATCTCACGGCCGTAGCCAAAGGCAAACTTTCGGCCGACGAGAAAACCATTGAAGGTGCTACGGTGATCTACCGCGCAACTCCCTACTACAAAGGCAACCTGCACTACGGCGGGCGTATCCTCTTCGACAAGCAGGGTAACCTCATCATAAGTACCGGTGAGCGCTCTGACCTGGCTACCCGCCCCCAGGCGCAGTCGCTTGAGTCGGGCCTGGGTAAGGTGATTCGTATCACAACTGAAGGCAAACCCGCAGCCGGTAATCCATTCATGAAGCAGGAAGAAGCCCGTCCTGAGCTGTACTCCTACGGGCACCGCAACGTGCAGGGACTTGCTTTTCATCCCGTAACAGGCGACCTGTGGGAGAATGAGTTTGGTCCCCGTGGCGGTGATGAACTGAACCGCATCCAGGCTGGCAAAAACTACGGCTGGCCTACTATTACCTATGGTATTGAGTACAGCGGAAAAACCGTTGGAGATAACATACAGCAGAAAGCAGGTCTGGAACAACCCATGTACTACTGGGACCCATCGGTATCGCCCAGCGGTATGACCTTCTACACCGGCAACCAGATTCCCGAGTGGAAGAATAATCTCTTCATCGGGACCCTGAGCGGTATGCACATTGCGCGACTGGTACTTGACAAAAACAACCGCGTAGTAGGTGAAGAGCGCCTGCTGGCTGATCAAAGCCAGCGCTTTCGCGACGTAACTCAGGGTAAAGACGGTGCCCTTTATGCCGTAACTGACCAGGGAAGGCTGTATAAGATATCTAAGAAGTAAGCCTGAGCTTGCCTTATTCAAATCATACGGAATCTCTTAGGAGGTTCCGTATTTCACTTTAGAAACTGCTATTCACTCCTCTGTCACCCACAGATTTTATGGGCTGGGTATCAGGGGCGGGAGCAGTACCCTAATTCATTACAACTACACTTTTCAGTAAAAAAGTCGGCTTTATGTACTTTTGTGTTACTGAATTAGTATTCAATTTTCACTAACTCTATTCACTATGAAGACTAGAAAATTACTAGGTTCTCTGCTGGCTGCTATGTTATGTGCCTCTGTGGCTCAGGCTCAGCAGCACTCCCTAACGCACCTGTGGACCAGCGAGTCGAACCTACCCATACCCGAATCAGTACTATACAGCCCTACTGACAAAGTATTGTACGTGTCCCTTATTGACGGAAAGCCCTGGGACAAGGATGGTCAGGGGGGCATAGCCAAGGTAGGACTGGACGGAAAAGTAATTAGTAATACCTGGGTGACGGGCCTTCATTCCCCCAAGGGAATGGGTATAGTGGGCAACCAGCTGTTCGTAGCCGATATGGACGAGGTGGTAGTCATTGATCGTATGTCGGGCAAAGTAACGCAGCGGATTGCCATTGAAGGAGGTAAGCACCTCAACGATGTCTCTGCCAATAAAAAAGGTGAGGTGTACGTATCGGACATGGAAACCGGCAAGATTCACCTGATTAAAGGGGGCAAGGCAAGTACCTACTACGAAACTACAGCTAACCCTAATGGCGTACTGGCAGTGGAGGATGGTCTGCTCATGGCGATCGGCGGAAAGCTGATGAAACTGGACGCGAAGAAGAACCTGGCCATCCTGGCCGAAGGGATGGACGCCAGTACAGACGGTATAGAGCAGGTTAGTCCGGGCGAATACCTGGTATCCTGCTGGTCAGGGGTAGTATATCATGTGAAGGCGGATGGTACAAAAGAAACCCTGCTGGACACCCGTAGCGAAAAGATCAACTCAGCGGATATAGGTTACGATCCAGCCAAAAAGATTGTATACATACCTACATTCATGAAAAACAATGTAGCAGCCTATCAGCTCAAATAAGGGTTGTAAAATGAAGATTAAAGGCGCGGGAGAGTTACTTCCGCGCCTTTTTTGTTACTCCCCTATCTGATTGCGCTCGATAAATTCGCGAAAAGCTTTGCGGTAGGTATCACTGATAGGCAGGTACAGGGTTCCAATCTGTACCTTCTCCCGATCGATACTCTCAATGGCCTCAAGGGCTACAATGTAGGAGTTATGAACACGGATAAACCGGTCGTCCGGCAGTTGGGCTTCCAGCGACTTCATGGTCTGAAGGGTTACTATCTTCTTGTTATGTGTATGGATGGCTACGTAGTCTTTCAGGCCTTCGATATAGGTGATTTCATCCAGGCGTACCTTCACCAGCCGGGTCCCATCCTTTACAAATATAAACGACTGCTGTGGCTCCGCCGCCCGGGAGGGGGCAGGTACCTCCGGCAGGGGCAACGGCGCTGCTATGTGTAGCCTCCGCGTTACCTTTTCAACTGATCTGATAAACCGTTCAAAAGTGATGGGCTTCAGCAGGTAGTCGGCCACATCCAGTTCGTAGCCTTCCAGTGCGTATTCCGAGTAAGCCGTCGTGAGTATGATCAGCGGCTTTCGCCGTAGTATCTTCAGCATGGCGATTCCCGTCACTTCCGGCATCTGGATGTCCGAAAACAGGATATCCACGGAGTTGTTGTGCAGAAAATCCAGGGCCGACAGCGCGTTTGAAAACGAGTTGACCAGCTTCAGGTAAGGTACCTTCTGGATATACTGCTCCAGTAGGCTCCGTGCCAGTGGCTCATCTTCCACGATTATACAGGTATAGCTCATAGCAGAGTCAATTGGAGTTGTACAGCATAGCGCTCCGGTTGGTTATCGACCTGGAGCGTATAGGCACCGGGATAGCTTAGCTCCAGCCGGCGCTGTACATTCTGCAGGCCTATCCCCGACTTCTCGAGCGCCTCTTCTTCCTTTTGGGGTAGTTTGCTGTTTTCTACGGTATAGGTACATGCATTGCCCTCGACCACAATCCTTACGTGTACCCATGCTTCCTCAAAAGAATTGCTTACTCCATGCTTGAAAGCATTTTCCAGAAAGGTAATAAATATAAAGGGTACAATCAGTTGATGACCAGTATTGCCTTCCACCTCAAAACAGATCGGTATCTGGTTGTTGAGCCGTAGCTGTTCCAGACTTATGTAGTTTTTCATGTACTCGATCTCTTTGCTGAGAGGTACCTTAGTCTGGTTGGAGTCATAGATCATGTACCGCATCATCTGCGACAGCTTCTCGATGACCGTAGTAGTATTGGGCGAATTGGTAAACGCCAGGTAGTACAGGTTATTGAGCGTATTGAACAGGAAGTGCGGGTTGATCTGAGCTTTCAGAAACCGGAGTTCGGCATTCAGCCGTTCGTTTTCAATCTCTTTCCTTCTGGCCTGAATCTCGAACCAGTCCTCCGCGAATTTGAGCATCCCCACAAAGATGACAATGAACAACGTAGTGAGTACATGCTGGATAATAAACCGGTCGCTGTAAAGAAATCCCTTGCTAACAGTGCCTTCGTATATAAAGCGCTTCAACCAGATGTGCCCTGTGACAATAAGAACAAAAGGGAGAAGGAATTCGACTAAGTACCGGCCGGTATTCTTGTGTTCCAGAAAACGCGGCAGGAAGAAAAAGTAATTAAGATAAGAAATAAGCGCCATCAGCAGCACGTGCGTAGAAGCATCCCATACGGCCAGCCCCAGATTACGCTCTTCGCCATGGCGGCTCCCCGAGATCTGGTAGAAGAAAAAAGAGAAATAAAGACACCAGAATGACAGGTGCAGTAAGAAGATTCGCTTGCGCTGACTATTGGGTTGCATAGCTGGATGATCAAAGGCCGGTCGGGTGAAGAGTAATACAAGCAGTGAACTACTATATTCCTATTGCTCCTCAAAAGGGATGCAAACTACGAACTTTAGGTACCTGTGCAGATCTATATAAGGGTATTTTCGACTCTTCTCCCATTCTGGTCTATAATCAGGCCTTTTTGGTCTATATCCGGGAAATTGGGCAAAAGGGGGCCGACTGTCGAGGAAAACAGCCTGATGGTCTATTTCCTGAATTTATATTAAAAATGTACTATTCCTTTGTACTGCATTATAAAGTAATGTCCTGTTCATTTATACGACACTTATTCCCATAAATACTTTTACCCATCTTATCATCCATGAAGAATTCTTATTCTCTTACTCTTCTTTTCCTTCTGACAGGTAGCCTGGCCATGGCACAGTTTCCGGGTGGCCCCGGAGGCCGGCCTTCGGGAGATGGCAACGGTCGGAGCCGCCCTTCCAACGACGCCCCCAGCTTTAATATGGAGTCCAACGGCCCCAGAGGTAATTCCAAGATTAGCGGCTTCGTAGTTGACTCAGCCTTGACCAAGGCCGTTGAGTACGCTACCATAGCGCTGGTAGATAAAAATACCAAGAAGCCCATAGATGGTACCGTAGCCGACGAAAAAGGAAAGTTCAGCCTGAATCGCATTGCCGAAGGAGAGTACCGCCTAGTGATTACATTCATTGGCTACAACGAGAAGTATATTGACAACATCAGGATAGAGAAGGGAAAAGATCTGGATCTGGGGGTAATTAAGCTCTCTGAGAATACCGTGATGCTGGATGCAGTGAACGTAACCGGCGAGAAGGCGCTGATCGAGGAAAAGGTAGACCGCCTGGTATACAATGCCGAAAAAGATATGACCGCTCAGGGAGGTGACGCAGCAGATATCCTTAAGAAGGTACCTATGCTATCGGTGGATCTGGACGGAAACGTCAGTCTGCGTGGTAGCTCTAATATCCGCGTACTGATCAACAACAAGCCTTCTACCATTGTAGCCAGCAGCATTGCTGACGCGCTTAAAATGATCCCGGCTGAGCTGATCAAGACCGTAGAAGTGATCACTTCGCCCTCGGCCAAGTACGACGCCGAAGGATCGGGCGGTATCATTAATATCATTACCAAGAAGTCTACCCTACAGGGTCTTACCCTGAACGTCGATACGGGTATCGGTCTGCGGGGCTCTAATCTGGGCCTGAATGGAAGCTTCCGTACAGGTAAACTGGGAGTAACACTGGGTGGATTTGGTCGTGCTTTCTACAATAAGGCACGCATTGAACTTGACCAGAGTACCATTCAGAACGGGAGTAGCGTACTAACCCGCCAGTCTGCTGACGCGTACGACAATGGCCTCTTTGGACGCTATAATCTGGGCTTTGATTATGAATTGGCTAAAAATCAGTCGCTGACTGCCGGTATTAACTTCGGTACCCGCAACTTTCAGCGCGATCAGGACTTTACTACCAACATTTTCCGGGATAACCTGCTTAGCGCTACTACCTACCGCAATGTTGACAGCCGGGACTTCTCTAACACAGTTGATATCAACCTGGACTACATCCGTACCTTCAAGCCAGGGCAAGAGTGGTCGGTATCTACGCTGTACAGCACCAGTAACCTGACCAACAACTTCGACGCTGATATCCTGAGCGAATCGGGCAGCCTGACCAGCCGTCAGAAAAACATAAACGGCAACACCAACAGCGAGCTGACCGTACAAACTGACTACGTAAATCCCATTGGCAAAAACCAGCAGATCGAGTTTGGGGTGAAAGGAATCTTCCGCGAGGTAAACTCTGACTTCCAGTACCAGATAGCAGGTCCTACGGGCTTGTTCTCTTCGGATGCCCGCAACCCGGCTGGTTACCTCAATTATAACCAGAACATAGCGGCCGGTTATCTATCCTACATGTTTACTACCAGTAATAAGTATACCTTCAAGGTAGGTTCACGATTTGAGCATACAACTATTGATGCTTTCGATCAGAATAGTACTATTGATATTCCTGCTTACTCCAACCTGGTACCCAGCGTTAATATTTCAAAGGCACTGAGCAAAAGCTCAACCCTGAAGCTGGCCTACAACCGTCGTATTCAGCGTCCGGGTCTGCAGCAGCTGAATCCCAACTTCAACGCGGCTAACCCGCAGAACATCAATATTGGTAACCCTCTGCTTCGCCCTGAACTCACTGATAACGTTGAACTGAGCCTGAGCACCAGCTTTAAGAAGACCTACCTGAGTATCTCAGCATTCAGCCGTTCAACCAACAACGGGATTACCCGCCTGGCTACGCCTTCAGATACTCTGCCGGGAGCCATCATTACTACCTGGGAGAATATTGGCCGGGAGCTAGCTACGGGAGCCAACGTATTTGGTAACGTATACCTGACTCCCAAGTGGACCCTTAACGGAGGTGTGGATCTGTTCTACAACTACCTCGAAGGTATGCAGCAGAACCTGAGCGGGGTTTCTGAATCAGTAAGTAACTCTGGCTTTGTGGTAAGCGGCCGTTTGCAGTCGCAGGTACAGCTACCTCACGGCTGGGGTATTCAGGCATTTGGTGGCTACCGTGGCAACCGGGTACAGTTGCAAGGCTCCCAAAGAGGTATGGGTATGTACTCAGTGGGTATCAGAAAAGACTTCCCCAACAAGAAAGGAAGCCTCGGACTGGCCGCAGACAACTTCTTTGGTGGTATGCGCATAGTTAGCTCCCTGAACTCTCCCCTATTCAACCAGCAAAGTGTCAACTACATCTACAATCAGAATATCAAGATGACATTCAGCTATAAGATTGGTAAGATGAGCTTCGTCGAGAAGAAGAGAACCAGAGGCGTTCGTAACGATGACGTAATGGGTGGTGGTGAAGGTATGAACTAAGCCTTCAATAGTAAAGAGTGATCGCAACAGTAATTTCAATCCAATCCATTTATATAACCCAAATCAATCTCAATCTCTATGAAAAAGACGAATCTATTGTTGATGTTGCTATTTGTGATGAGCCTGACGGCTGCCATTGCCAAGCCTACACCGGTTAAAGTCAACACCAAAGCCAGTACCTTCCACTGGCTGGCCAAAAAAGTAACAGGTGAGCACTACGGTACCATTGGTATCCAGGACGGTACCCTGATGGTAGACAAGGGCAAGCTGACTGGGGGTGAGTTTGCGATAGAGATGAACACGCTGACCAATACTGACGGCGATGCTCCTAACCAGCGTCTGGTGTCGCACCTGAAGTCGCCTGACTTCTTTGACGTAGAAAAATTTCCTGTTTCCAACTTCAAAATTACAAAGGCCGTACCTAAGGGAGGAGACAAGTACGACATCACCGGCGACCTGACCATTAAAGGCGTGAAACAGAGCGTAACATTCCCGGCTATAGTAAAAGTAGACGCCAAAGGTAATGTATCAGCCGAGGCTAAGTTTGACGTAGATCGTACCAAGTTTGGCCTGCAGTACCGCTCTGGCTCGTTCTTCGAGAATTTGGGAGATAAAATGATTTATGATACTTTTACGGTAGACGTAAAAATCGTAACTGGTACAACTGCTTAATAGTTAGCTACATAGTTAACTATTACTATAAAGAGCTATTATAATAATTCAAAGATATCTAAGACTTCTTCTATCATAGAAGATTGATTGGTTAAGTCAGAAAAGCTTATTGAATTTCGATAAGCTTTTTTTCTAAGCGAATCAACTTTCGATAGAAACGAACACAAGAAAGGGGCTGCCTCGTACGAGGCAGCCCCTTCTCTATTAACTATCAGTAACTTATACTTACAGGTTCTTTTTGTTCAGCTCCTTCACCGCAAAGTCAGCCGCCCGGGCCGTCAGCGCCATGTAGGTAAGCGATGGGTTGACGCAGGAAGCCGAGGTCATACAGGCTCCGTCAGTTACGAATACGTTCTTGGCTCCCCATACCTGGTTGTTGCCATTGAGTACCGATGTCTTCTGGTCGCGTCCCATGCGGGCAGTACCCATTTCATGAATAGCCATACCCAGGTACGAGCCCCGGTCGTAGGCTTTCACATTTTTCAGACCTGACTTTTCCAGCATTTCGGCGGCGTCATTCTTCATGTCCTCGCGCATCTTAATTTCGTTTTCACGAAGATCCGCGTCGAACACTACCAACGGCATGCCCCACTTATCCTTCTCCGTCTTGTCGAGGTACATCTTGTTTTCGTAGTAAGGCAGCGTTTCACCAAAGCCACCAATACCCATCTGCCAATGACCCGGTGTGGTCATTTCTTCTTTAAAGTCGGCACCAAAGCTCAACTCAGCAATACCCCTTTGCCAGCTTTCGCGGCTGGCGCGTCCCTGGTACCCAAAGCCGCGCAGGTAGTCACGCTTATCGTTGCCGATGTTGCGGTAGCGCGGTATATAGATACCATTGGCCCGGCGTCCGTAGTAGTACTTGTCGAGGTCTCCTTCCCATTCGCCACTCGCTCCGATGCGGAAGTGGTGGTCCATGAGGTTATGGCCCAGCTGACCCGAGTCATTACCCATACCATCCGGAAAACGCTCCGAAGTAGAGTTGAGCAGCAGGGCTGTCGAGCCCAGGGCACTGGCACATACGAATACGATCTTGGCGTTGTAGATCCGCTCTTCCAGCGTCACGGCGTCAACTACCCGTACTCCCGTAGCTTTCTGAGTCTCCTTATTGTACAGGATGTTGGTCACCATTGAGTCAGGACGGAGCGTGAGGCGGCCTGTCTTGGCGGCTGGTGGCAGCGTACATGACTGCGTACTAAAGTAGGCTCCATAGGGGCAGCCAAGCGCACACTGGTTGCGGTACTGACAAGCCGAGCGTCCGATGCCCAGTTGTGCCTTACCGGCAGCCGAGAGGTTAGCTACCCGCCCGATGGTCATTACGCGTCCGGGGAAGTTTTTCTCAATGCGCTTACGTACCTCCTTCTCCACACAGAACATATCCATCGGAGGCAGGAATTCGCTATCGGGCAACTGGGGGAGTCCCAGCTTTTCACCTGATATACCTACGTGCTTCTCTACGTAAGAGTACCAGGGTGCAATATCTTTGTAGCGAATAGGCCAGTCTACTGCGATACCTTCCTTGGCGTTAGCCTCAAAATCAATATCACTAAGCCGGTAAGACTGACGTCCCCACATGATGGACTTCCCTCCTACGATATTGGGCCGGAACCAGTCAAACCGCTTGTTTTCTTTATAAAGAGAATCGGCATCTTTCATCCAGTACTTCTCGGTCATTTCATTGTAAGGGTAGTCACGCGATAGCTTTGGGTGCGTCGCCTTCTGCTCCTCAGTTATTTTACCGTTATACTGCAGTTGCCAGGGAGCCTTCAGGGCATTTTCGTAGCCCGTTACGTGATCGAGCTGCTTACCTCTTTCGAGCATGAGTACTCTGAGCCCTTTTTCGGTCAGTTCTTTGGCCGCCCAGCCACCTGATACTCCCGACCCCACGACGATGGCATCGTAGGTCATGTCTTTTACAGCATCTATATTAAGATTTGCCATTGGTTATGTACTTGCTTAGGAATAATGATAGAGATGGAATTAAAACATTAGATAGCCCAGGCCTTCTGTCCCGGCTTCAGCGGTCTGCAGGCTTCGAACCGACCCGGTATAGGCAGGTACTCCAGCGCCTGCGTGGCTCCGATCTCTGAAGTAAAGTACCCCGTTACGGTAAGCTCTTTCATACGACGGAAGAAAGGCGTATCGCTGGTCATAGTGTGTTTCACCATCTCATTCTTTTGGGGAAGAGGTAGCTCCTCAAAGCTCTTTCCGAATTTAGTCTTACTCTCAGTATTCAACCTGGCCAGGCCATTGTAGAAGGTCTCCTGATCTTTCAGCGGAAAACAGTCACGCATCACCCGTACAATAAACTTCTCCGCACCGGCCGCTTTGGCTCCCGGAGTTTTGGTAGTAGGGATAATGACATCGGCTAGTTCGGCCAGCAGAGCCTCCTGCTCAGCCGTTACATTCAGACTGGGACCATCGTAGATTTTCTCTCCCATAGCACCCGCCATGACCGGAGCCGACAGGGCTCCTCCCATCAGCAGTGCAATTCGCTGAACAGCTTCTCTTCTATTCATTAGTAGTTAGTAAAGATTTGAGTGTTGAAAAGACTGAAATGTATCTGCACCGGAAGAGAAGTACTCCTGGATATCCTGATCCCCGCGTTAGGGAAAGATGCCTGTTTCATAAGAGGAGGAACTTCCTTTAGGCTACGAACAATTACAAAATAAAAGACGATTCTTACAAGAGTTTACCCTCCATTACGCTTCTTAAGTTATAAAAGTATCGGAACAGGTTGAAAAAGTATCCTCGGACCTTATTCCTGTATAGAATCAGGCTCTTACGAACATAATTTCCAAACAGACTGTTGGATACATAGATCAGTCGAATAACCCACATGAAAAGTTTAATCACTCGTATTTGCATTATCGCTCTAGCTGTAGCTTTTACAGCCTGTAATACTTCCAAGAATACCAACAAAGGTCATGGTGACACCAGCGCCGTCCGTAAGGTTGAGCTGGCAGCCCCCGAAGGAAAAGCCGTAGCCGCCTTTGCATCGGGCTGTTTCTGGTGTACCGAAGAAATATTTGAAGTAGTCGTAGGTGTCGACTCGGTGATATCAGGCTATGCCGGAGGTACTGCACCAAACCCTACGTACGATCTGGTCAATACCGAAACGACCGGCCATGCCGAAACAGTACTAGTGTACTACAATCCGGAGCAGGTAAGCTACGAAGAGTTAGTAAAGGTATTTTATCTCTCTCATGACCCTACCACCCCTAACCGCCAGGGGCCAGACCGGGGCTCATCATACCGCTCTATCCTTTTCTACCAATCACCCGAAGAGAAACAGATCGCAGAGCGCGTGACAGCGAGTATGAACCAGGAACGATTTGATGGAAAGATCGTTACGGAGCTTAAGAACTTGGACCTATTTTACCGGGCCGAAGGCTACCACCAGGATTATATCGAACATAATCCGGATAATCCGTATGTACAGCAGGTATCTATACCCCGATTTAATAAATTTAAGGAAACTTATACTGGAAAGTTGAAGGAGAAGCATTAACCCTTTACTGTCAGTAATATAGAAAAGCCAGCGAAATCCTTATTCGCTGGCTTTTCTTATCTTGAGTAGCAAGTAAAAAGCAGCCGGTTTAGTATATTTCTACCTGAATAAGGTACCTAACACACACTACTACCTTGAGACACTTTCTACACACCATCTTCCTGTTTATTTTATTGGGCAGTACAGTCATGGCACAACCGGCCGTTGTGCAGGTACAGGAGTATGTCAGCGGCCTGACCCGACCAACCGATATTGCCTCCGCCCATGACGGCAGACTGTATGTAGCTGAGGTAGGAGGTAAAATCAGAATTATTTCTTCTACCGGAACCCTGCTCCCCTCACCCCTGCTGGACATTAGTCACAAGGTAAGTGATCTGGAATGGAATGGAATATTTGGGTTGGCTTTTCATCCCAACTATGCATCCAATGGCTACTTTTTTGTCAAGTACATCCAGAAGGACCAAAGCTTTTCCGTTTCCCGCTTTCAAAGAGATCCTAACAACCCAAACTTTGCTAATCCGGCCAGTGAGCAGGTTATTATTACGGTACCCTACCAGGGCGGGCATCGGGCCGGGAATATCGCGTTTGGGGCTGATGGGTACTTATATATTCCTACGGGCGACGGAGAACCCGGTGGGCGTGGCGAAGTAGGAGACCCTACAGGCGTAGCCCAAAACCTCCAATCCCTAAAAGGCAAAATACTTCGAATTAATGTGGACCAGGGTACCCCTTATTCCATACCACCTACCAATCCCTATGTTAGTAATGGAGATAATATTCCGGATGAAATATGGGCATCGGGCTTACGGAACCCCTGGCGGATTAGCTTTGACAAACAAACGGGTGATTTGTGGCTCGGAGAAAACGGCCAGGATGGATGGGAGGAAATTAATTTTACTCCGCCCGGAGCTGCTGGGGGAGCTAATTATGGCTGGAGTTGTTACGAGGGTACTCACCCCTATAACCCATGTCAGGGCAATAGTAGCTTCACAGCCCCGATCTTTGAGTACCCGGGGTATAACAACAACGGAAATCAATCAGCATCGGTAATAGGTGGATACGTGTACCGGGGACAGAGGTACCCCTCACTTTACGGCAGGTACCTGTTTACTGACAATGCTTCCGGAAAAATTGGGAGTATCTACCGAAATCCGGACCAGACCATTACTATAGCTGACCACGGCGTACAGTTAACAAATCCGGTTGCCTTTGGGGAAGATCAGGCGGGGGAACTTTACGTAGCCACTTTTTTTGAAGGAAAAATATACCGGATCAAAACCGGTGAAACCGAGAGTGTACAGTCAGGCAACTGGGGTAGTCCCTCAACCTGGTCCTGCCACTGCATTCCTTCCGGTTCTGAAAAAGTACTTGTCAGCCCCGGCCATACCGTTACAATTCAGGACCAGAGCCCACAGGTAAAAGGGATACATTTGGTCGGTCAGATAGAATTTCTCAACGAGAGTAAACTTCACCTGACCGACTGAAAGCTTTCGGTACTTTTAGTATCCCAGAAAAGTCTTGCTGGTGATTTCCTGCTTAATGGTAATATAACCGGGATAGTCTACCTGCTTATCTCCCACGGCCAGCGTAGGCTTCACCTGTATAGTCAGTACAGCCGGCTTGGCATCAGCCTTACCCGCAAGGGCCTGCATCATGGCCAGGAAGTCATCCCTCGTCTGCTGATTAGAGATCAACTGATACGCATTGGTGCTTAGGCTGATGGGTATAGTAGTTCTACCGGAGTCAGCTGGCACTTCAATACGACGATCCAGTAATCCCTGAAACAGCTCCGTGTCTGCTAACAGTATCTTATACTCCAGCTGGTTTACGGCGGCTACGCTATTGGTAGGGTTCATGATGCTGAGGTTGAGTCGCAGGCTTAGGGGCACTTCACGCCGCAGCAGCGCCACGCCCAAACGCGGAAAACGAGCCAGATCCAATTCACTGGGATTGGAAATAGTCCGGAATTCGCGCACATCAATGCCTGCCAGGTATATACTATCGGCGGAGGTGATCTGAAACTTGCAATCGGCCAGAGCCTTTGCTTCTTTGATCTGTCTTCCTACACTGCATTGGGTGAATACTACCGCGGTCATAAGGGCCAGTATTCCAAAAAGTACTTTTTTCATATAAGCTAGTCTATTTATTTCGGTGACGCATTTTAAAGTTAGATGCGCCATCCATTCAAAGGTTTAATGTTTGTTCGGTCGGAGTTCGGCTCCATTTTCCGGATCCATCTACATACAATAACCAGATTTCGTACGTACCCTTTAAGAATTTGGTCCCCCAGAAGGAGTAGGTATATTCTGAACTATAATAATTGCCTGTTCTCAGAAAATCCAGAAAAGGCCTGGGCTCAGGTACCGCCGGCAACAAGAACAGGTGCTTGTCAGAACGCAAAGCTACGTATTTGAGTTCTTCAGCAGGCTCATCCGGCAGCTTATATGTTAGAGTTACTCTATTCTTGATTACACGCTCCCAGCCTGGTTTCTTTTCCGACTTTATATTCATGATCCCTTTATCTGCCGGATTGTTCCGTACCGGTACAGACGCCAGTGTGGTAGTCAGGGGCGTCAGGGGATGCGCCGGATACTGGTAGAGTCCACTCTGGTCCAGGTTCTGAACCAGGTTCGTCATCATGGTAGGGTGATTCCAGAAAAACTTTTGACCGTAATCTTCTCCCGTAGTCAGGAGCATCCGGTGCGTAGGCCAGTAGTAGGTATCGATCAGCAGATCTTCGCGGTAGATTCTAACATGTTGCAGCGATATATAATAGCTCGCCAGATTTATTCCTACCGCCAGTACAAGCGAGACGCCAACAAATAGTCTTGAGACTGTTGCATTATTCCTGAGAAGCATTACAACCGCCAGGTAGCAGCAGGCCATGAATATCATACCAAATATCATATACCGGCGGGCAAAGATCTCGCCGCCCCAGATGATGTTGATACTAACGGGTCGACTCAAAACCAGCATGGCCCCCGTCGCCAGCAGAAAGAGCATGCTCCCCAGCAGAAACCAGTAGGTCCAGCGAACCGTAGTAGACTTTTGCAGAATAATCCGTAGCGAAAACCATATGAATATAGCTACCAGAACAGCCCCTGCCAGTACAGAAACCAGTACATCCAGGTAGTAGGCAGATGGCATCGGATGCGGCCTGTCCATATAGAATGTTCCCCCCATAAAACTAAGCCCGTAAATCAGGTTATAGAACAGGTTATTGAACAGGGCTGAGTTATCTCCTTCGAGGTATACGTAGTCAAACAGGAAATAGAAAAGACCAACAAGGCCAGCCACAACCACCCAGATTATCATCTGCCTGTAGCGCTTCTGCAAGCCCATGATTATTAATCCGATCAGCCAGACAGCTATGCCGCTCCCACTCACAAAAGTGATAACTATGGTACACACCAGTGCCCCATAGTAGCTTCGGGTACTGTTAAAGCTCAGGGCATAAGCCGCCAGCATAGCAAAGAAGATCAGGGCAGTATTCTGAATAGCCGCAATACCCCATATGGCATTTTCGTGGTAAATCAGATTGAAGACCAGAAAAGGTACCGGCAAAAAAGCAGCGAACGACAGCCCCTCCGCCTTCCAGAGCCGATACAGCAGGTACAGGATTCCCAGCAGGAATAGATCCCCCACGATGATCTGCGCTTTTATATCTTCGGACCCCATCACCTGGTAGATACTCAGCATGACCACACGCTCAAAAGCAAACCGATGCTGATTGACCTGCTCAAACCAGGACTTAACTCGCTCCATAGGCTCGGGCGCGTGCATGAGCCTGTAAAAAGACTTGAGTAGCTCGTAGTCATCCGTAAAGGGAATATTGACCGTGTGGCTATAGATGATGTAGAAAAAGTAAAGTATGGGTAAGGCCAGCAGCCCGTATCCTGAAAATGTTCGGAGTGAGGAGTCAGGATTACGAAAAGTAGCTATGCCAAATAAAAGAAGCAGGAAAAGTGTAACGAGAAAGTATGGGAATAGATAGGTATCGGGGGATAACATCTTTAAGGTTCGTTTAACCCCTATTAAAGTTGAATTACCAGCCCTTTGTTTGTTTAAAATAAAAAAATTTACTCAAAGCCATACCTACATCGGCTGATACTATCCGGTTTTAATCGCGCACCGCATATATAGGCTCTCTGGCACAGTTATTTTTCTCCCCATACAAGTACCAATTCTATTCACAGCTATGCCCTGGACCAAAGATAACTACCCAGCTTCCATGAAGAACCTGATGGCACCTGTACGTAATAAGGCCATCGAAATAGCCAACGCCTTACTTGCTGATGGACACGAAGAAGGCAGAGCCATTGCTATTGCTACGGCCAAGGCCGAAGAATGGGGCGAAAACCGAGGCAAGAAGATCAAGAAGTCAAGAGCTTCTTCCTGATTATCGTCTCAGGATTTTTGGATGTATTTAGGAGATTCAGAGGAAGCATCGTGCGGGAGTACGATGCTTTTTTTGTGGGTGAAAAGATGTGGGAATACCGTTGCAAGGCGCCCCATTAGCAACTACCTTTGCGACCCTGACTACGAAGTTCAACATTCAAATCAATAAATCATGGCAAGCTGGTACCTAGGAAAAATCCGATACCAAAAGGAAGAAGAGAGCGGAAAGCAAAAGACTATCAATGAGACCTATCTGGTTGATGCCCTTTCGTATACCGAAGCAGAGGCACGTCTATACAAGCAGATTGTAACGGGCGTTTCTGACTTTACCGTCAACAGCATCACCCGTATGCGACTGGCCGACCTGTTCACCTTTGAAGAGGGAGAAAAGTGGTTTAAAGCCAAGGTCGTATATTACTCCATAGACGAGAAGAGTGGTAAAGAGAAGAAGGTAAGCAACTACATGCTTCTCAACGCCGAAGATATCACCCAGGCACTGGAGCGCATCACCGACAGCCTTCGTACCATGCTGGTACCCTACGAGACGACCGATCTTAACCTGACTACCATACTGGATGTATTCCCGTATAGCAGCGATTCGGAAGAAGAGCAGATTCCGGCTAATTTACGTCCTCTTTCGGAGGTAATGGCCGAGCGCTCGGCAGAGTAATTATAAACTCTTTAATAAACAAGAAATCCTCCGGTCCTAGCCGGAGGATTTCTTGTTTATAAGCACTAACGTAGGTTATTCAGTTCTACTAGTTTTTGACAATCTTAAAACTAATGGGAGCACAGAGGGTTTGGCAGGCTGGTACCGGATCTTTAACAGATATTACCACATTGCCACTGACCGTCCCGACTGAGCAGGCATCTTCAACCTTAGTGATCGAATAGGTAGTTGAAGCCGTAGGATATACCTCGATCATCTGCATAGTATTGCTGCTGGTATAGGTATTGCCGTTAGACAACGTTACTTTCCAGGGGGCGATCCCTGTGAGTGTGATGGTCAGCATAGCCGATTCATCTTTATCCACGCTCTGGGTACCGCTCAGAGTAGCCGTAGGAGCCGTGAAAGCACATCCCGTAGCATTACTAGCGATTCCCAGTGTTGCCGACACTTTACTTCCGGGGGTACTACCTAACTGGTACACATTAAGACTTGGGAAGTCAGTAGTATTCCAGGTAAGGGTATAGCAGCCGGTCGAGGCCTGAGGGACATCAAATGTAATGTGGGAGACTGTGCGCCAGGAGGTATTGACGTTGATAGTATCGGTGTGTACACCTCCTAGGTAGTTGATATTGACGGTAATGATGCCATCCTGGTTGACAAAAGTCTGAGACCCATAGTTGCCACTTGCATAGTTAGCCTGCGAGCTCAGTATCGGATTGGTCAGTACATCGGTAGGATATGCAAAACGCAGGTCAGACGAAGCCAGAGTAAAAGTATGATCAGCATCTGAGGCCTTCACTTCAAGTGCAAACACCACCTTACGTGTGGCACAGTCGGAAGACTGCTGCCGCAGCCGCAGATCAAATCGTCCATTCTGAGCCATAGCTGCGGAGCCACATACCAGGCATAGTATAAAGAGGGCCAGCCGACTTAGTGGAGATGTGGTGTATAGGTAATGACTCATAGTAGTGCTAGTGTATAGATGATGCAGCAAGAGATGACGACTACTGCCTGCCGATCATTGAAAACGTGCCGCAGTTGGGCTCCAAAGTACCTTGTCTGACACTAACACCTGCGCGTACGGAGTATAGTATGCCCGCAGGTACCAGTCAAATACACCATTACACTGCCGCCAGAGGCTAAATCAGGCACCTCTTTGTTACCATCGCCCGAGTTCACTGCAAATAGAGTGCCAACTTTACTTGTGTCTAAACATGCAACTATTAACGCCTTACCTGTAGCACAGTTCAGCCGGACATCGTAACTTGCGCGTCTTTTGGAATATCCTTGTATGAAGCTAACCATACCCTCTCAGACAGTACACCTGCAAGCAGGTAAACGCGTATACTTTTCATCCGACTTTCACCTGGGGGCTCCCAACGCTGCCGTCAGCCGGGAGCGGGAGAAAAAAATAGTAACCTGGCTGGAGTCGATACGGCATGATGCTCAAATGATCTTTCTGGTGGGAGATATCTTTGACTTCTGGTTTGAATACAAGCACGCTGTACCTAAGGGCTTTGTCAGACTACTGGGCAAGCTGGCTGAGCTGTCGGACGAGGGAATCAAGTTAGTTATATTCACTGGTAATCACGATATGTGGATGTCGGATTACCTGACAGTTGAACTACACGCCGAGGTACATCGCGATCCCGTACGTTACGAGATCACTACCCATACCGGACAATCACAAACCTTACTGGTCGGACACGGTGACGGACTCGGACCGGGCGATCATGTATACAAACAGCTCAAAAAAGTATTTGAAAATCCGCTGGCACGCTGGTCATTCCGGCAGATTCACCCTGACCTGGGTATACGTTTGGCTACCGGCTGGTCGCGCAGAAGCCGTGTTTCGAATAATAAAAAAGGAGAAGACGAATTTTTGGGAGAAGAGCGGGAGTGGCTGTTTCAGTACTGTGTGGCCATGGAGAAGATCCAGCATCACGACTACTATATATTCGGGCATCGCCACCTCCCCCTCAACCTGCGCGTCAATCAGCACAGCCGGTATATCAATCTGGGCGAATGGGTTACTCAGCAAAACTACGCCGTATCAGACGGATCTAGTGTAGAATTGCTGAGCTACCAGCCTTAACTTCTATTCTTTGTTCCGCATAAAGTCCTGCCGCGTCATATTCTCGCGGGGGGTCTGGTTCAGTTCCTTGCGCCAGTCTTTCTGTTTCAGATCGCCATTCTGAACAGACTTAATAAAGTTGGCCCATGCAAATGGGTTCAGGAATGGGAATGTTGTAGCGAAGCCCTTGTTAGCCGCTGATTCCCGCCCAAACAACTGCTGGTCCATGGTGTACCTGAAGTTGGTCTGCGCGTTATTAGGCGTCTGGGCCGCTAAGCGGTTGATATAATCAGGATCAGTACTACGGGCCAAAGCATCCCGTTCGGCTTGGTCGGGCAGTTTCAGTTCCAGAAATGCCTTCTTGAAGTCTTCCTCCGTAGCATAGGGATATACCCGTACTTCGGCCAGCATCTGTACATCCTCGCGCATGGCTATAATGGCCGAATAGGTTTCGGCATTGTAATTACGGGGTATTACATGGTATTGCGTTTTGAAACCAACGTAGCTGAACACTATGCTATCTCCCGGAAAAACCGGAATGGAGAAGTGGCCAGGGTTTAAGACCGAACTACTTGCCAGCGTACCTTTTCCGGCCTTGGGAATGAATATATATGTACCCGGCAGGCGCTCGGTACTACTACCCGCTACAACGATACCATTAAATATAATTGCCTTTTGTTGACCTTGTGCAGCCGCTTCTTTGCCACCAAGGCAACCCAGCAACACGATCAATAACATGATTATTCTATACCTCATGACTGCTTTTCTTTTTCTGTGGGTTCGATATTGCTCCATCGATCAAGAAAGAGCCTGCTGTTTATTCTGATTTTCTTAATTCCTCCTCAAAGATAAACGCCCTTCTTTCTTACGAATTGTAATTAAGAAAATTTAAGAAAAAAAAGAGTGCCATCCTAAGAAAACAGCTTAATGAATGTCACGATAAATGGAGTGGATAGCAGTAAACCATCAAACCGGTCCAGAAATCCCCCGTGACCGGGTATGGTACTCCCCGAATCCTTGATAGCTATACTCCGCTTGAAGAGTGACTCCACCAGGTCGCCGTAGGTACCTGTTACAACGATAATAGCTCCGATGCAGTACCACTTCCAGGGCTCATAAGTACGGAAGTAAAAGCCCAAACAAAACGCCACCACCGCTGCAAAGACGGCCCCTCCGACGGCCCCCTCCCATGACTTCTTGGGAGATACCCGCTCAAACAGCTTACGACGGCCAAACTTGGTACCAGCAAAGTAGGCTCCGATATCACTGGCCCACAGGAGCAGCAGGCTTCCGAGTACAATCTCGTAGTTATAGATACCTCCGCGCATAGCGACCACAATGAGTAGCGAAAAAGGCAAGGCCACGTAGATCAGCCCCAAAAAGGTAAAACCAATATTAGTAAAGGGCTTCAGATCATTCCGCTTGTAGAGCTTTATAAAGAAGATCATAGCCAACAACGGACTGATGATGAAGTAATTCTCATACGGTACAATGCCCTTCTCGATAATGTAGGTAAGTATAATAAGTACTACCCCGCACAAGGTACCGTAGTGAATAAGCGGCTGGTTGCCATCCAGTCCCAAAAGCTTATAAAACTCAAGTTGTGTAAGCGCACTTAGCGTACAGAATAACAGCATGAATGACAGATCACTGTACATGATGGACATAACGATAATCGTGACGCCAACCACTGCGGCTATTACTCTTTGTTGTAAATTATTCAGATTCTTTAAGTGCTGACTCATTATCAAGTAGGTTTCGGGCATTATTGGCATCTTCGGTTGGTACATACACTTCACAAAGTCCAAATAGTGGATAACTACTACTTTGCTTGTTAAGTACTACGGCGTTTATACCATGCTGCTCCAGCACCGACCTGGCTATTTCAGCTCTTACAAGTTGGTTGGTCGCAAATATCTTTTCCCAGTTATCTTCCATACGTTCGTTTTTTGGTCCGGATCTCCCCGTTCCGACCGATATTATACTAATCTGTTATCTTTAAAATGTCCTGTCCAGCGCCATAAGCTATACAGTAAGGCAGCCGTGGCGGCGAAGGAAAATACAGCCGTTCCAAGGGGTACAGAACGGGTATCCTCAATGTTGATATCGACGGTGCGGAGATGGTACAGGTACACCATCAGTACGGTGAAGCCGTTGTTGACAAAATGGGCAAAAATGGCTATCGATAGCCTACCCGACCAGAAGTACAGATACCCAAACAAGGCTCCTAGTAGCAGGCGCGGCAAAAAGCCGTAAAACTGTATATGGATAGCACTGAAAATAGCTGCCGTTACCCATATAGCCAGGTGTACATTGGACCACGACTCGGCCAGTTTGCGCTGCAGCACTCCTCTGAAAAGTACCTCCTCACCGATGGCCGGGATCAGCGCTATCACCAGGAGCGCAATGATGAGCTGTGGGAAAGACTGGAAATCCGTCAGGAACTCTGTCAGGCGCGCCAGTTGATCTTCCTTACCTCTCATCCAGTTTTCGAGCCCCTGTAGCGCGTGGGGCAGCTTCATGTCGGCGTTCCACTCTATGATCAGGCTGTTAAAGGGCATGAACGCAATCACTACGATCAGTACCAGTAGCCATATCCGACCGCTGGCCTCTTCACGGAAGTTGAAGTCCTCATTTTTGCGACGCTCTATGTAGTACCAGTACACCAGCGAGGGCACCAGAAACGTAAACAGGTGGGCGGTACTCTGCAGGATCATCAGGGCATACCAGCCATTAGGTACCTGCTGGGGATTTTGTAGCAGGGTACTGACTACGTCCATTGAAAAGTCTCCCTGAGTAGCCAGATAAGCCAGGAGTAGCACTGCCGCCAGGATATTACCTACTGACATACCAATCAGGATAAATCCTATCAGTACCAGCATACTTCGCCAGGTGTTGGGCACGCGTGAACGTACCGGGGGATGGTTAGTTTCTGCCATAATTGGTGTAAATTTACGGCTAATTTCATATCTGAGAACAAGTTTCTTCAGTGAGGTGTTTGAATTAGTGGCCTGCCGGAAGCCAAGCGGAGGCCTGTCAAGTTATAAAAAATCTAATAAACTAGTTATAGAATGGTAAAGATCGGACAAATCGAACTGGGTGAGTTTCCACTGCTGCTGGCTCCTATGGAGGACGTAAGTGATCCCCCGTTTCGTGCCGTGTGTAAGGAGAATGGTGCGGATCTGATGTATACCGAGTTTATTTCGTCGGAGGGCCTGATACGTGACGCCGCCAAGAGCGTACAAAAGCTGGATATATTTGAATATGAGCGCCCGATTGGTATACAGCTATTCGGTAGCGATATCGAAACCATGCGCTCCTGCGCGGAGATTGCCACCCGGGCCAACCCGGATTTGATTGATATTAACTATGGATGTCCGGTTAAGAATGTAGCCTGCAAGGGAGCCGGAGCCGCCCTGCTTCAGGATATTCCAAAGATGGTAAAAATGACCGAGGCCGTAGTCAAAGCTACGCATCTGCCGGTAACGGTCAAGACCCGTCTGGGCTGGGATGAAAGCACAAAAAATATTGAAGAAGTAGCCGAACGCCTGCAAGATATAGGCATACAAGCCCTGACGGTACACGGCCGCACGCGGGTACAGATGTACAAGGGCTCCGCCGACTGGACCCTCATCGCCAGGATTAAAGAAAATTCACGGATTCAAATCCCCATTTTCGGGAATGGTGATATTGACACTCCCGAAAAAGCCCTTGAGTACCGCAATCGCTTTGGCGTGGATGGCATCATGATCGGGCGGGCTTCCATCGGATATCCCTGGATCTTTAATGAGATCAAGCACTACTTCCGAACGGGTGAGATGATGGCCCCTCCTACTTTGGCTCAGCGGGTAGAAGCCTGCCGCAAGCACCTGGAGTTCTCGGTACGCTGGAAGGGCGAGATAACGGGTATACTGGAAATGCGCCGCCACTATACCAACTACTTCAAGGGACTCAACCACTTTAAGCCGTATCGTATGAGGCTGGTTGAGAGCCTGTCGTATCCCGAACTGAATAGTATCCTGGATGAAATCTCTGATGTATTTAGCCAGGCCGAACCTGTCACTGCATGAGTAGTACTACCACCCTGCCCAAATCACAGACAGCTACTCCCCTGACTACCTGGGGACTGCTCCTGTTTTTGGCCCTGATATGGGGAAGCTCTTTTATCCTGATCAAGAAAAGCCTTCAGGTATACAGCGTAGCAGAGGTGGCAGCCGGCCGGGTATTTATGGCCTTTGCATTCTTTATTCCTGTACTACTACGTACCTATAAAGAAGTACCTCGCCCCCTGCTGAAGTACCTCTTTCTGTCAGGATTACTGGGGTATCTGTTACCGGCTTTTCTATTTGCCGAAGCAGCTAAGCATATAAGCAGTGCTATGGCTGGTACCCTCAATGCCCTCAGCCCCATGTTTACCATGCTGATAGGTACCCTATTCTTTAACCAGCGCCCCCGGTGGATGCAGGTATTGGGCCTGCTAATTGCACTGGGTGGGGCGCTCATGCTAATCCTTACCCGAAGCGGCTCGTCCGTGTCCGTTACTAATCCCTATGCCTTATTTGCGATAGCCGCTACTATATTCTACGGTACCAACATCAATATAATAGCCAGACACCTGAGCGGCCTGCCTGCTCTGGTATCTACCGCCTGGATCTTCGCGGGAGTAGGGCCACTGGCTTTAGGTATCTTATTTTTTACCGGCTTTTTCGGTAAGATGTCCAATCCGGCCTATCTGCTCCCGTCCTCGTTTCTGATGTGTCTGGGTGTGTTATCTTCGGGCCTCATGTCCATTCTGTTCAACCGGCTCATCCAGCTTTCCAGTGCTGTGTTTGCGGCCTCCGTTACGTACATAATGCCTATTGTGGCTCTTTCGTGGGGCATCCTGGATCATGAAAATGTAGGCCCCCAGCAGTGGCTGGGTACGCTGGTGATCCTGGTGGGGGTATACCTGATCAATCGTAAACGAAAAATAAGGACCGAGCCTACACAGGCACCATCATCAGCAGCAGAATAATCTGTCACTAAATAAACATCACAAACTATACTACCTACCTATGCTCAAGATCACTGTTAATGAGTCAGCACCATTCGAACTACGCCAGGAAAAAGACCAGTGGTGGCTGGGCAACACGGCGTTTGATGGAGACATCGTCAATCTACAAGGCAATCGTTACCACGTGATCTGGAAGGATAGGTCCTACAACGTAGAATTAGTAGAGTCAGACCGTGCTGCCAAGACCTGTACCTTTCGTATTAATGGACAGTTGTATACTACCTCTGCACAGAATCGCTTTGACCTCCTGCTCGAAAGCATGGGTATGAGCAAGGCCGCCAGTACTAAGGTCAATGATGTCAAAGCACCTATGCCCGGCCTGATCCAGTCGGTAAGTGTACAAGTTGGTAATGAGGTACAGAAAGGCGATACACTACTGGTACTGGTGGCGATGAAAATGGAAAATGCCATCAAAGCTCCCGGCGAAGGCAAGGTAAAAGCGCTACGTATAAAAGCAGGAGATAACGTAGAAAAGAATCAGGTATTGGTAGAGTTTGAGTAAATAGCTTGTAATTCTGCCCCCCCTGTCCTTATTTTTACAAATCCATTCCAACACGTACATCATGCCGGAACCTAAATACAAACGCATTCTTCTAAAACTTAGTGGGGAAGCCCTTAATGGCGGTGACAAAACCCAGGTCATAGACTTCAATATCCTTGATAATTACGCAAATGAAATCAAGCGCGTAGCCGATACCGGCGTTCAGATAGCCATTGTAATCGGCGGAGGAAATATCTTCAGAGGAGCCTCTGTTGAGAAGTCCGGAATAGACCGTGTACAAGGCGACCATATGGGTATGCTGGCTACTGTGATCAACGGCATGGCTATTCAGAGCTCGCTCGAGAAGCACGGCATGTACACCCGTCTGATGTCAGCTATCAAGATGGAGCAGGTTAGTGAGCCGCTGATCCGTCGCCGCGCCATCCGACACCTCGAGAAGGGTCGGATCGTTATTTTCGGAGCAGGTACCGGTAATCCCTACTTTACTACCGACACCACCGCTAGCCTACGGGCTATCGAATCAGAAGCGGACGTAGTACTCAAAGGTACCCGCGTAGATGGTGTATACACGGCTGATCCTGAGAAAGATCCCACCGCCACCAAATACGACCGCCTTACCTTTGATGAGGCCTTGTCCAGAAACCTTAAGATCATGGACTTGACAGCTTTCACGCTCTGCAAAGAGAACAACCTGCCCATAATTGTGTTTGACATGAATAAGAATGGTAACCTTTATGACTTGGTTATGGGTGAATCAGTAGGTACCCTCGTAACTAGTGAGTAGTAAAGTAACGTTCATAAAAACAACTATTTAACCAAACCTCATGGAAGAAATAGAATTGTATCTGGAAGACGCCAGAGATACGATGGAAGGAGCCCTAAAGCACCTGAACATTGAATTATCAAAAATCCGCGCAGGAAAGGCTACTCCTCAGATGCTGGATGGAATTCAGGTAGACTACTATGGCTCAATGTCGCCTTTGCATACTGTAGCTACCATCAATACCCCTGATGCCCGTACAATTGCCATCAAACCTTTCGAAAAAAATATGATTGGCGAGATTAACAAAGCAATCCGTAACAGTAACCTGGGCTTTTCTCCATCCAACGACGGAGAACTTATCCGTATCAATATCCCGCCACTGACTGAGGAGCGCCGTCGGGATTTGGTAAAACGCGCCAAGCAAGAGACCGAAACCGCTAAGATCAATATCCGTAACATCCGTCAGGATGCTAACAACTCTATCCGTAAACTGACTAAAGAAGGTGTTTCGGAAGATGAAGTTAAGGTAGGCGAAGAGCGGGTACAGAAGATCACGGACAGCTACATTACCCGTGTGGAGCAGGTATTTGTGGCCAAGGAGAAGGATATCATGGAAGTGTAACACTCTTCTTCACTCCTATATATAAAACAAGAGAGGCTCTCCCGGTTGGGAGAGCCTCTCTTGTTTTCATGGCAATATTATCGTCTCTACTTTTTACTACTCATTCAAAACCAGGTCTAACTCTTCAAAAACAAGGTTTATAGCTTTGGCTACATGGTCTGTATTTTTATCAAATACATTTCCATCAGTTAACCCGCTGGCGTATCCCTGCCACACTACAACCCCTTTTTTGGCGTCTACAAGTTGTATCAGGATAGTACCTTTGTCAAAATAATATTGGGTTCCCGGACGACCACGGTCATCATCGTTTACCCGACGGATAAGTCCTAACTGACCGTTACGAACTTCGTCTGTACCCCAATAGTCAGCGTCACGGAAGTATCCTTCATATCCAGTCATTTCTACCGGCTTATCAAATACACGGAAATTAACCAGTAAATCCGGACTCTGCGAACTCATTTTAAACTCACGCGCAGCCATTTCATGAGCAACGGCATCCTTTATAGCTTTATGGAGTACCGCGTCATTTATTGCATACGCCAGACTCTTGGCTGAGTTTATCGATTTTGCCCATGTATATGATTTATATTGATCAAAAGGAGCTGATAGATCCTTATCTGAAGTAACTGTATAGTTCTGCGCTAATAGCGGCGTCGTAATAAAGGCTAGCAATACAATAAACACTTTTCTTAACTCTTTCATAATTAGTGTATGTTTTAGTTCGACATCTAGTAACAAGCTTTGATTTACACGTATATACATTAACACGTTCATTATCAATATCAAAGCTCGATGTATAAAGTTAAAAAGTCATACCTAGGCCCGAAAACCGCGTTAATTAGCTATATAAAAGATAGTGTCCCTCTTACTCCCCAGTAGCAGTGCGTAATCTATTCTACGGCTAAGACTACTGTGGTTACAAATATCATAAACTGAAAAAGCCCCCCGGAACGGGAGGCTTTTTGCTTGGCCAGGACTTATATTTCCTGGTATTAGTCTTTTTTGAAATCTTCAAAAGCCCGGTGCCCGGCCTCCTCATAAAGGCGGTCTTCCGGCAGGTTTTTGAAGTAGTCATACGTAATACGTAGTCCCTCTTCACGAAGTACTTTGGGCTCCCAGCCCAGTATTTCCCTGGCCTTTGTTATATCCGGCTGGCGCTGCTTGGGGTCATCCTGGGGAAGAGGCTTATAAATCACCTTCTGACTGGTACCCGTTATTTTGATGATCTCCTCGGCAAACTCTCCGATCGTAATTTCAGCCGGATTACCGATGTTGACCGGATACGGGTAATCGCTCAGAAGCAGCCGATGGATTCCTTCCACCAGGTCATCAACATAGCAGAAAGAACGGGTCTGTGAACCATCGCCAAATACGGTTAAGTCTTCACCACGGAGAGCCTGTCCGATAAAGGCCGGAAGTACCCGTCCGTCGTTCAGGCGCATGCGCGGCCCGTACGTATTGAATATACGGACAATACGCGTCACCAGGCCGTGGTAACGGTGGTAAGCCATAGTAATGGCTTCCTGATAGCGCTTGGCCTCATCGTAGCAGCCACGTGGTCCGATCGGATTAACGTGTCCCCAGTAATCTTCGGTTTGTGGGTGTACCAGCGGATCACCGTATACCTCCGAGGTAGAGGCAATGATGAACCGGGCTCCTTTGGCCCGGGCCAGTCCCAACAGATTATGCGTACCCATAGCGCCTACTTTCAGCGTCTGGATAGGGATCTTAAGGTAGTCAATCGGACTGGCTGGCGAAGCAAAGTGCAGGATATAGTGCAGATCGCCAGGTACGTGCACAAACTTGGTTACATCGTGATGATAAAACTCAAAGTTTGGGTTCGGCATCAGATGCTCGATGTTGCGCATGTCCCCCGTGATGAGGTTATCCATGCCAATCACGTAGTGGCCTTCCTTAAGAAAGCGATCGCACAGGTGCGACCCTAAAAATCCCGCTGCTCCGGTTATAAGTACGCGTTTCATTAATTAAGGTATGGGTAGTGTATAAAAATTAGATTCTTACAAAGTTGGCTCAGCCTGACTTACAATATCATTAACCGCCTCACGACCTATTGAGTAGTAGGTGTATCCCTGCTCACGCATTACTTCCAGTTCGTACAGGTTCCGTCCGTCAAAGATGACCTTGTTCTTCAGCAGGCGTGTCATCTTCTCGAAGTCCGGCGTACGGAACTGCGGCCACTCCGTGAAGATCATCAGCGCATCGGCATCATCCAGGGCGGCATAAGGCGTATGGCAGTAGGTGATCTCCGGCAGCTGACGCTTCACATTCTCCATCCCCTCCGGATCGTAGGCCGTTACGTTGGCTCCTTCGGCCAGCAGCGCCTTGATGTTCTCCAAAGCGGGTGCCTCGCGTATATCATCGGTGTAGGGTTTGAAAGCCAGTCCCCATACCGCAATGGTCTTGCCTCTGAGCTCTCCCCCGAAGTACTCCTTCACCCGGGGCAGCAGCTTCTTCTTCTGATCTTCATTTACTTCCATCACTGACTTTAAGATACGGAAGTCGTAGTCGTAGTCTCTCGACGTCTTGGCCAGCGCCTGTACGTCTTTGGGGAAGCAGCTCCCCCCGTAGCCGATACCGGCAAAAAGGAAGCGCTTGCCAATGCGGCTGTCGGTACCGATACCGCGGCGGATATCATCTACGTTGGCTCCTACCTTTTCGCACAGGTTGGCGATCTCGTTCATGAAGGTGATCTTCATGGCCAAAAAGGAGTTAGCGGCGTACTTGGTCATCTCGGCCGAGCGCTCATCCATGAAGATGACCGGGTTGCCCTGGCGCACCAGCGGCGCGTAGAGCTTCTCCATCACCTTCTTGGCTTTATCAGAGGTAGTACCTACTACCACGCGGTCCGGCTTCATGAAGTCTTCCACGGCTACGCCTTCACGCAAGAACTCGGGATTGGAGACAACGTCAAAGTCTACCTTAGCATTCTGAGCAATGGCCGCACGTACTTTCTCGGCTGTACCTACGGGTACGGTACTCTTATCTATAACGACTACGTACTGGTCCAGGATGGGGCCCAGATCATTGGCTACCTGCAGGATGTATTTCAGATCAGCAGAGCCGTCCTCACCGGGAGGAGTGGGCAGCGCCAGGAAGATCACCTGCGCGCCGGCAATACCTTCGGCCAGATTGGTGGTGAACTTGAGGCGTCCTTCGGCCACGTTGCGGTCGAACAACACGTCCAGGCCGGGCTCATAGATGGGGATCTTGCCCTGGTTGAGGCGGGCTACTTTATTTTCGTCGATGTCTACGCAACACACCTGGTTTCCGGTTTCGGCAAAACATGTCCCGGTTACCAGCCCCACGTAGCCGGTTCCTACTACTGCGATCTTCATATTTTGTTGATTAGTTTGATAAGTGTGAGATATTATATTACAACTGTTCCTTAAACTGTTTTCAAGGAATTGTTTCCTTAACTCTGCCCAAAAATAGTTGTTTTCTACAGATTTCAAACCTCCATTCGTCACATATTAGCAAGTGGTTAATCCCTGATTTTAAGTGTCATTTTAACAGGAAACCCACTTACGTAGTATTATATACTGCTTACCAACAAAGAGTTCTTATAATCGTTATATAATAGCAAGTATAGCTACATTAGTAGCGCATCAACACTCTAAATCGAAGTATTCCTATGACAACCGAAATAGCCGAAAATCAAGCACTCATTGAGCAAACGGTACGAGACTTTGCCGAAAGGTATATCCGTCCTCATATCCGTGAGTGGGACGAAGCCCAGCACTTTCCGGCAGAAGTGTTTCATAAATTGGGCGAGCTAGGACTAATGGGGGTCCTGGTTCCTGTAGAGTACGGTGGCGCCGGCCTGGGCTACCGCGAGTACGTGGCCGCTATCGTAGAACTTTCCAAAGTGGACCCGTCTATCGGACTTTCCATGGCAGCCCATAATTCACTATGTACTAATCATATTCTGATGTTCGGTAACGAAGATCAAAAAAGACAATACCTACCCAAGCTCGCTTCGGGTGAATGGATTGGAGCCTGGGGACTTACCGAGCCCAATACCGGCTCCGATGCCGGGAATATGCGTACTGTGGCCGTGCGTGATGGTGATCACTGGGTGCTGAATGGCTCCAAAAACTTTATTACCCACGGGAAAAGTGGCAACGTAGCCGTAGTCATAACCCGTACCGGCGAACCCGGCGATAAGCACGGTTCCACCGCTTTTATCGTTGAAAGAGGAACGCCGGGCTTCTCCGCCGGAAAGAAGGAGGATAAACTGGGGATGCGGGCTTCCGAAACCGCCGAACTTATCTTCCAGGATTGCCGTATTTCCGACAGCCAGAGGCTGGGCGAAGTGGGCGATGGCTTTATCCAGTCCCTTAAGATACTGGATGGAGGTCGTATATCTATCGCGGCCTTGGGAGTAGGTACAGCCCTGGGAGCTTACGAGGCGGCCCTGGCTTATTCCAAGGAGCGTAAACAATTTGGACAGCCTATCTCCAGCTTTCAGGGAATAGCCTTCAAATTGGCCGATATGTATACTGATTTACAAGCCTCTACTCTACTTACGTTTGATGCCGCTGACCGAAAAGACCGGGGAGAAAAAGTAAGTCTGGCCAGTTCAGTTGCCAAGTACCACTCCTCCGAAACGGCCGTTCGGGTAGCCAACGATGCCGTACAGATATTTGGTGGTTATGGTTTTATCAAAGATTACCCCGCCGAGAAGTTCTACCGTGACAGCAAGCTGTGTACCATCGGCGAAGGTACCAGCGAAATCCAGAAACTGGTTATCTCCAGAGATATACTTCGCGATTAAAAACTGCTCCTACCGCTGCCGCTATTCAACAAAACGGCAGCGGTAAATATCCAGCTTACCACTTATCCCCACAAAAGGCCGACAGCCCCGCACCGCAGAGCGCTTGTCCGACATATGTTGCAACATGTAATAGTACTCGCTACTTTCGTACTATAGCATCACCCTCAATCTATTTCCAAAATCAACTATGATTGCACTGTATGTCCTACTGGGGCTGGTAGTACTGGCCGTTTTGATGACGGTAAAGGTAGTTCCCCAGCAAACTGCCTACGTAGTAGAACGTTTGGGTAAGTTCTATGCTGTTCTTCAGCCGGGTATTAACTTCATTATACCCTTTTTTGACCGTGTCGCCTATAAGTATACACTTAAAGAGGCAGCCATAGACATCCCCGAACAAATCTGTATTACTAATGACAACGTACAGGTACGGATGGATGGTGTTATTTTTATTCAGGTCATTGATCCTAAAAAAGCGGCCTACGGTATTGCTGACTATACCTTTGCCGTCACCCAGCTGGCCCAGACCACCATGCGTAGCGAAATAGGGAAACTAGCTCTCGACAAGACCTTTGAGGAGCGTATGACCATTAACCGGGCCGTGGTAGAGGCCATTGACGAAGCGGCCACCGGCTGGGGAGTGAAGGTACTACGTTACGAAATTAAGAATATCACACCTCCTCAGAGTGTACTTATGGCTATGGAAAAGCAGATGCAGGCCGAACGCGAGCGCCGGGCAGTCATTCTGCAATCAGATGGAGAAAAGCAGGCAGCTATTAATGTGGCCGAAGGACAAAAACAAAAAGTAGTACTCGAATCAGAAGGTTTACGCGCCCGGGCTATCAATGAAGCCCAGGGAGAGGCTTCGGCTATTCTTTCGGTAGCAGAAGCTACGGCTGAAAGTATTAGGCTGGTAGCACAGGCCATTCAAACCGAAGGTGGCATGGAGGCGGTCCAACTGAGGGTAGCCGATAACCTGGTAGATCAGTTTGGAAAGCTGGCAAAAGAAAACAATACGCTTATTCTTCCGGCCAATTTTGCTGACATGGGCTCGCTTATTGCTGCAGCTATGAGTGTAGTAAAATCGGAAACCAGAAAATAAATAGCCCTACCTGGGACGGTCGTCTCTGATAGACCGTTAGTAAACTTTACACCAATATAAGGAATATGGAATTGTCGCTTCCGCACATATGGCTGATCATCGGACTTCTGCTGCTGTTCGCGGAATTAGTAAGCGTAGTGCTCGTTTTTGCTTTTTTCGCAATCGGAGCCTTATTGACCGCCGTTCTGGCAGCTCTGGGCATAGCTCCGGATCTGGACTCACAGCTATTCGCGTTTTCAATTATGTCACTCCTGTCGCTGGTGTTTTTCCGGAAACGGGCCAAACATATACTCGATCAGCGGGGCAAAAGTGAGGAGTATAATGAGTACGCTGGCGAAACCGCCATGGTCATCAAAGACATACCGGCTACGGGTGAAGGAAAGATCTTTTACCGGGGCGCGGAATGGGCCGCTCTTTCCGCTACTCATTCCCCCATCGAAGCAGGTAGTAAAGTAGTGATTCGCCGGACAGAGGGTATCAAGCTGGTCGTAGAGGAATCTTGATTGAAGGAGGAAGCAGTAAAGGAAGAAGGGAGGAAAGTGCTCCTGATAACAGCAAATACTGTTACACTCCTGCTTAAACTTATAAAAGGAACGGGTACCTAATTTAGGCACCCGTTCCTTTTTGTATTATTTCTTCAAAGCCTCCTCTACCGGAAGACCTACTGAGCCATCCGGCGGCAGGATCCGTAGCAGAGCTGAAATAGTAGGTGCTATATCAGCAATGGTAGTACGGCGTAACGTCTCGCCTTTGTTCACTCCCCATCCATACAGCAGGAAGGGTACCTGCGTATCGTAGTTGTAAGGTGAACCGTGGGTAGTACCTGTCATTCCTCCCGAAAACCAGCCCGGCTGCGGAATGATTTGAATATCCCCGCTCCTTTTTACGTTGATCCCGTTCTTATACAGCTCAAGCTGGTAGGGGTTGAGATGTGATTCACCGAGTTCTCTCACGTTTAGCACGTCGGCAATACCGGGTATCGGCAAGAGTGTCTGTCTCACTACCTTGTACACATCCTCAACCTCAATCTTCTTATCATTAAGTACCTTGGGGTCCAGGTAGAGCTGGTAGTTTTCGCTGGCCCGGACGTATTTTCCTTCTCCGAATTTATCAGTCAGAGCTTTGTTTACGGCAGCGTTGATCTTACTTGACTCCAGCAGACCGGCCGGCAGGCGATGCTGCTGCCAGAACGCGGGTACATCCATTACCCCATGGTCAGCAGTCAAAAACACCGTAAAATTACCTTTGCCTACCCAGCCATCCAGGAAGGTAAAGAAGTCTGCCAGTTCACGGTCGAGACGCAGGAAGATATCCTGCTCTTCGATAGAATTGGGACCATAAGCATGACCTACGTAGTCGGGTGTAGAGAAGCTAACGGCCAGGAAATCCGTAGCGGGCCCTTTACCCATATTTTCTCCTTTCACCGCCGCGATAGCTATATCTTTCGTCATGGTGTTACCCCAGGGGGTAGAGGCAATCACACCAAAAGCATCACCAGCTATCCCGGCCAGATCATACGGAAACACAGGCTTCGCAGCCCCGGTAAGCTTCCGCTCGTAAGGCTGGTCATCGGGGGTACTTTCGATGTACTGATCAATAGGCAACAAGGTGTTCCAGCCGCGCTTCATGTACTCCGAAGGGAGTTTGCGGGCATTGAACTCCTTTACCCACTGAGGCAGCTCTGTGCCGTAGAAGGTACTTGTAATCCAGTTGCCGGTTTTGGAGTCAAACCAATACGCTCCGTTAGCGGTATGCCCGGCGGGCAGGATAGCCCCCCGGTCTTTAATGGCCACCCCAACGGTCTTAGAGCGGAAGTTGGTACTGATCTGCAGCTGATCCGTAACGGTACTGGTCAGCAGGTTGCGGGGAGACATTTTACCGGCAGAGGTGTTGGTGCTACCTACGGTAGTCACGGTACTATCCTCTACGCAGTATACGCCCTGTCCGGCTATAGGGTCGTACCACTCATTCCCTACTATCCCATTAATAGCAGGTATAGAACCGGTATATACAGCCGCATGACCGGCCGCAGTTACCGTAAGTGCATAATGGTAGTGATGATTACGGCTGTTAAATCCCTCATTCATCAGGCGCTTGAACCCTCCTTCACCGTATTTATCATAGAATCGGTACAGGTAGTCGTAGCGCATCTGGTCCACTACGATACCTACAACTAATTTAGGGCGAGCCAGCAGGGAGGAGGTAGTATTAGGGGTTGATTTCTTAGCTGACTGAGCAGCGGCCGAGCCCACCAGAGCCAGGCTAACTATCCAGCAGCAAAGTACTTTTACAGGGTTGCTTTTCATCAGGTACTTAGATGTTGTTGTTTATGCCGTTAAAGTTAGAAGCTATCATTCAAAAAAGGTAAAGTAGAGGTAACTTAATAAGAAATTGACTGCAGATAATATCCCGTATCCAAACCAATCTCATCAACACTACGTTTCCAAAGCAACTGACCATTCTCTCTCTATGCAATCATTACCGCGCATAGCACCCGTATCTATTGGCAACAAAGGCCTCCTGATCGCCTGCACCGTTCTGCTGCTGTGGGCGGGTAGTCTGATGTACCTGCTGCACTATCCCGTCGACTTCAGGGATCCGCTGGTGTACCTGTTTGTACTGGTGCAGATGCATCTCTATACAGGAGTATTTATTACGGCTCACGATGCCATTCATGGTGTAGTAGCACCGCATAATAAGCGGCTCAATGGAGCCATCGGCTGGCTGTCAGCAACTCTTTTCGCCTTCAACAACTATAAGAAGCTTTCTGGTAAGCATCACCTCCACCACCGGCACTCCGGTACCGACGACGATCCGGATTTTCACGAAGGCAATGCCTCCTTCCTAGCCTGGTACTACAGCTTTCTGAAAGAATATATATCGTGGCAGCAGATCCTGCTGATGGCAGTAACCTATAACTTATTGAAGCTGGTGTTTCCCTGGGAGAACCTGGTGGTATTCTGGATGGCTCCGGCGGTGCTTAGTACCTTTCAACTGTTCTTTTTTGGTACGTATCTGCCCCACCGCGGCGAGCACCACAATCCACCGCTTAATGCCCGCAGTCAGGCTCTCAATCACGCCTGGGCATTTATAACGTGCTATTTCTTTGGCTACCACATGGAGCACCACGCCTACCCGTACCTGCCCTGGTGGAAACTACCCAAGGCACGGGAACTAACCTACTCGGTTAATCAGAAGTAAGCGCCGGAAAGCTTATTTGCTGCGCTCGATGGTGTACTGAACCAGGTGCTCGAGTGAAGTACGGAAGGGCGACTCTTTGAATTGATACAGCAGCAGGCGGGCTTCCTCTACATAGCGCTGCATGACCTGCTGCGCGTAGCTAATCCCCCCCGACTCCTTCACGAAAGCGATGACTTCGGCTACCTTCTTAGGTTTGTGGCTTTGATTGCGGATAATATTAATGATCCGGCGCTTCTCGATCCAGCTGGCCTGGTTGAGTGCATAGATCAGCGGCAGGGTCATTTTCTTTTCTTTGATATCAATACCCAGTGGCTTCCCTACCTCCGCATCGCCGTAGTCAAACAGGTCGTCTTTGATCTGGAAAGCTATCCCTACTTTTTCACCAAACTGATGCATGCGCTTTACTACTTCCTCGTCGGCACCCACTGAGCAGGCTCCGGTCGCGCAGCAGGAAGCTATGAGCGAAGCGGTCTTCTGGCGGATAATCTCATAGTACACATCCTCGGTGATATCAAGCCGACGGGCTTTTTCTATCTGTAGCAGTTCACCTTCGCTTATTTCGCGTACAGCCGTGGATACAATTCTGAGCAAGCCGTGATCTTTATTATCCACGGAGAGCAACAGGCCACGGGCCAGCAGGTAGTCACCTACCAGTACCGCGATCTTGTTTTTCCAGAGGGCATTGACCGAGAAGAATCCACGCCGGTAGTTAGAGTCGTCTACCACGTCGTCGTGTACCAGCGTAGCGGTATGTAGCAGTTCGATCAGGGCTGCCCCCCGGTAGGTTGACTCGTCAATGGTACCACAGACCCCCGCCGACAGGAACACAAACATGGGCCGGAGCTGCTTTCCTTTCCGACGCACGATGTAATTCATGATCTGGTCGAGAAGCATCACCTCGCTTTTCATAAATTGACGAAACTTCTGTTCGAAAACTTTCATCTCGTCGGCAATGGGAGCTTGTATCTCGCGTATAGAAAGGGTCATATTAAAAAATTTCGACCGCCGCAGGTCGTAGCTAGTGGGTATCAATAGCGGCAGGTACGACATGTTGCCCCTGAAAAAGCTTCCAGTGCAATGAACGCCCAAATTTCTTACAAAATCTTCTGTTTATACCTATATATGAATGAAAATGTTTAATTGACTAACCCGATCAAAATAAACATAAGCAAAGCTTAGTAGTTGTTTTTATACAACTCTCTTCTTTTATTACCCGGATATTTACCACAACTCACCGGTAAAGCTGTACAGGAATTATTAATCAGACATCTACTCTACTTAGGGAATCATTACTTTATGAAAGCATTAATACTCGGAGGAGGATCTATAAAAGGTGCCTATCAGGTAGGTGCCGTTCAGGCAGTACTGGAAAGCGGTTATGAACCAGATATGATCTACGGTGTATCAGTCGGCGCGTTGAACTCTACGTTTCTGGTCAATGAAGCCGGACGCCAAGCTATCGAAGAAAAAGCCATCAAATGGTCTACCGTAGGCCGTAAGCTACTGGAATTCTGGATTAAGAACATTGCTCAGCCCCAGGACATCGCTCTGCTACGGTCACGCATGGCGCTGGGCGTATATACCTTGATGAGCCGGTATGACGGCGTACTTGACCCAACTCCCCTGCATAATACCATCCGTCAGAACGTGGAAGGATTTATCCTGCGCAACAGCCCTATTAAGCTGAAAGTGGGAGCAGTCAATATCACCAGTGGCGAACTAATTTATGCATCGCCGCAGGACGAATTCTTTATGGAGTATGTACTGGCTAGTGCTTCATTACCCATGCTTATGCCGGCCATTCCCATCGGAAGCGTTAAGGATATCTACATGGATGGTGGACTGCGGGAAGTAGCCCCCGTCAGACAGGCCATTGAGGATGGAGCTACGGAGGTGGTAATCATAGCCTGTCACTCCAAGAAGATCTACCACCAGGAAGGCTTCAGCCACCGCAATCTGGTTAGCTTGTTTGAGCGGGTACGGGATATCACCGTCAACCAGATCGTGAATAATGACATCAACTGGGCCGAAAACTACGCCGAGCGGTCCATACTACGGGGTAAAAACATGAAGCTTACGGTGATCCGGCCCAGCGAACCGCTGATCCTGAATCTGCAGCACTTTACTGAAAAAGATATTTCGCGCCTGATCGTAGAAGGCTACAAGGAAGGCCTGCAGGCCATGAAGCGGGCCGAGGAGGTGAATAATAAGCCTGCGTAGTAACTGCATTTACTTCTTCATCTACATAACGAGAGAGGCCCGCTGCAAAGCGGGCCTCTCTCGTATTTATAAGTACTAAGATCGCTTAGTTGAAGATGTAGCGAACACCAATCTGGGCCTGCCATACATCGCTGATACCAGCGCTCTTCACGAAAGTATCCTGCAGCAGTACCGTCTGACCGGCTTTCTGCTGAGTAGCCATACGGAATACAGGTACTCCGTCCGGATCAACCCGTACGAACGACAACGGGCGGTTATTAACCTGGTTGTCACCAATACCCCAGTTGTTGTTGATGACATTACCTGCACGCAGGATATCACCACGGAGCTGGAAGGTATTACGCTTACCACCGATCATCAGGTAAATCTCCTGAACAATGCTCAGGTCAGCGGTGAATCTCCAGGGAGCAATACCACCGTTACGCTCAGAATACTGACCGCGGATGCTGCTCAGGTAAGGATCCTGTTTGATGAATGATTCGTAAGCGGCTGCCTGCTGCTCAGGAGAGAAAGTCTGTCCACTGGCGGTAAGGCTGGCAAAACGAATGTCGCTGGCACTGTTAGGTACGTAGATCAGGTCGTTGTTAGAGATACCATCACCGTTCATATCACCGGCGTATACGAAGTTATAACGTCCCTGGTTACGGCCTTCCAGGAACAGACCAATCTGGGTAGATCCACCAAATTGGCCTCCGTAGTTGATCCGGTACGATACCGAAGCGATAGCCCGGTGACGCTGGTCGTTGTTTGAGTACGAAAGCGGCGCAAAGTTACCCCCGTTTACAATTGGGTTACCTTCGAATGAACCAGAAGCGATTGAACCTGCGCTGGTGATGTCCTTGGTATTACCGTAGGTATAGGCAGCCATTCCGTAGAAACCTCTTGTGTACGGCTTCTCAATCTTGGCAGTGATCAGCGTACCTCCACCCAGGTTGGTGTTGGTCAGGTAGATGTTACGGGTCACGTTGGAGTTCAGACGGTTGGCAGCAGCAGTACCAGCGTAGCGAGGACGGGTATCAGGTCCGGCGAAGTTGCCTGTTACTTCTTTCTGGTTGATGTTCCAGTACATAGTAGAGTTCACGTTTTTGTCGTAGATGAACTCAAGAGTACCGATCAGACCGAGTGGCAGACGCTGATCCAACGCAATGTTGGTACGCCATACCTGTGGGAACTTGTAGTTGCGGTCCGTATTAGCGAGGTCAAATGTAGCACGCGAAAGATCCGTAGTAGTAGGCGCATACACCGAAGGATCTACTACAAAAGGATAATTGCTGGTATTCTGTACATCCAGGAATCCACTCAGCACCCCGTTGTTACCCACTTGGTTAGAAATCCATACGAAGGGAGGACGACCGGTGAATACACCCGTTCCACCACGTACCTGCGTCGTTTTTTCGCCGGTAACATCCCAGTTAAATCCAAAGCGTGGTGACCACAGCGGGCGCGCGTCGGGCAGGTTAGCCGTGTTGGTACGCAGGGTAGTTCCATCCGGAGCACGGAAGTTCAAAGCCGATACCAGTGGGTTCTCAAGGGCGGTGTTACCGAAGATAGGTACATCCACACGAAGGCCAGCCGTCAGTTTCAGATTAGGCGTAGCCTGGTACTCATCCTGGATATAGGCACCAGGGTAAAGTACTTTGATCTGCTGCAGAGGTGGTTGCCCCTCCCCCTGAAGCGAGTAGCGATACTGGAAGCGGTTCAGGGTAACGGGGTCGCTTGTATTCATCGCAGTGTAGAAATCCTGCAGTGAGTTGAATACGTACACACCGTTAGCGGCTGAGTAGAATGAATTGTTTGAAGTAAAGCGCTCCACGCTGATACCGGCGGTGATAGTATGCTTACCCGCAAAGTACGACAGGTTATCAATAAACTGGAACGTCTTGTAGTTCAACAGGTTGTAAGGAGTAAATGGATCCATACCTACTGAAATATAGGTACTACCACTCTGCAGAATGTCAATGGTTGGGAACAGACCCGGTGTCAGGTAAGAACGGTCTTCATTGTTGCTGGTCAAACCTACGATCAGGCTGTTTGACATTTTGCTGCCGAAGGTCGAGTTCAATTCACCAATTACCGAGACGATGTCTTCGTTCAGGATGTAGCCTGAGTTCTTGTACGACATCGAGTTGGCATTGGTACGACGGTTACCGGCACCAGCCGACGAGCTGTTTGAGATCAGGTTCTCAGCGCCACCATCCAGGTACGAGAAACGTACGTTGAACTTGTGGTTGCGGTTGATGTTCCAGTCTACACGAGCCAGGAACTTATTACCGGTAGTGTTAAGGCTCAGGTTTTCGTAGCCACCGGTTTCGTAACCAAATTTCTGTCTCACCAGAGCGCTCACGGCATCCAGGTCGCTGGCAAGTACACGCGTTACGTTATCACCAGCCTGGCCGCGGTTAGCTACCCAGTTATTCTGGTCAGCAGGGTCAACCCGCTTCTCAAACTCACCGTTCAGGAAGATAAACAGTTTGTTTTTGATGATAGGAGCTCCTACCCGGAAACCCGTGATCTGCTTGTTAAAGCTAGGTACAGTTACCTTCTGATCACCGGCCTGAGTACCTACCAGATTGTTGTTAGACCACAGGTGGAATACTGAACCTGTTACTTCGTTGGTACCTGAGCGGGTTACAGCGTTAACACCAGCACCGGTAAAGCCCGACTGACGTACGTCGAAAGGAGCTACGTTAACCTGGATTTCTTCGATAGCATCCAGCGAGATAGGAGCTACACCTGTACGGGCACCCGGCTGGTCACCCAATCCGAAACCGTTGTTAAATACGGCACCGTCAATCGTAATGTTGTTAAGACGGCTGTCCTGACCACCAAACGAACGTCCGTTACCCTGAGGAGTCAGACGCGTAAAGTCGCTGATCGTACGGCCTACGGTTGGCAGGCTGTTCAGTACTTCTTTGGTCACGGTAGTAGCCGCACCGGTACGATCCGAGCTGAATACATCACTTCTCGAACCGGCTACTGTTACTTCGCCTAGCTGAGTACCTTCGTCGGTTAGTCTGAAGTCAACGTTAGCCGCAGTACCCAGGCTGGCCGAAATATTTTCTCTGGTTAAATCAGTGTAGCCTACATACGTAACAGTAACCCGATAAGGACCACCTACACGCACTGCCGGAAACACATAGCGTCCTGCTTCATTGGTAATTGTACCATACTGGGTACCTGATGGCTGGTGTACGGCCACTACCGTTGCACCCGGTAGCGCTTCACCTTTAGCATCAGTTACCTGGCCAGTAATGGATGACGACGTTACCTGCGCAAAGGATTGTACGCTCAAAAGCGACAACATGAACGCAAATAGCGTGGCACCCATTGCCTTGAAAAGTAAACTTTTCCTGTTCATTGGATTTTGGGATTTGGTTTGAGATTGTTGGAGGCTGAACACAACGTTATAAGTTGAATTTTCGCCCGCAAAATAAGCGTATTTTTACTTACTAAACAACGGCACACTTCCTACTAAAATACTATCTCAACAATCGTAACCCGTTGATCTATTGGAATAGTCCAGAATAGTACCCCATTAATTCAATATTTGTAATGTTAAGTTTTTGTTAAGAAATTCATTTCACCTGTTTGAACCTGAAAGCGTAAAAAAGGTTTGTGATATAATCTAATTTTTCAATGATAAAGTGGTATTTTGCCCGCTCATAGTACACCTAAAAATCCTCCGGTTTTGATCTCTGACCGGATTTCCCGACTTTTTATGAATACAGAAATTTCTTCCTTTGCACTTACCCAATACAGTCACGGAGCAGGGTGCGGCTGTAAGATCGCTCCCTCTGTACTGGAAAAAATACTGCACAGTACTACCCCCGTCCAAACGTTTCAGAACCTGCTGGTTGGGAACGACAGCCGTGATGATGCGGCCGTGCTGGACCTGGGAAATGGAGAGGCTGTCATCAGTACTACGGACTTCTTTATGCCCATCGTAGATGATGCCTTTGACTTCGGGCGCATCGCCTCTGCCAATGCCATCAGTGATGTATATGCCATGGGTGGCACTCCCCTTATGGCCATTGCTATCCTGGGCTGGCCCGTTGACAAGATACCGGCCGAGGTAGCTCAGCAGGTACTGGAGGGCAGTCGTGCGATCTGCGCCGAAGCGGGTATACCGCTGGCAGGAGGGCATAGCATCGATAGTCCCGAGCCTATATTCGGACTGGCCGTAACCGGTAAGGTACGGGTGGAACATCTCAAACAGAACAATACAGCTACCGAAGGCAATGTGCTGTACCTGACCAAGAGACTGGGAGTAGGTATACTGACCACTGCCCAGAAGAAGGGGCTCCTGAAGCCGGAGCATGCGCAAATCGCCCCAGATCAGATGCGACAGCTCAATAAGGTAGGCGCTGCGCTGGGCATGTTACCCGGTGTCAAAGCACTTACCGACGTGACCGGATTTGGACTACTGGGCCACCTGATTGAAATGGCAGGCGGAAGCGGCCTCACTGCCGAAGTCTCCTTCGATAAAGTACCTAAACTACCTTATATAGAGGAGTACCTGGCCCAGAAGTCGTTTCCGGGTGGTACCACGCGCAACTGGAACAGTTACGGGCACAAGGTTGCTGAGCTGAGCGAAATTCAGCGCTACATCCTGGCCGATCCCCAGACCAGTGGTGGCCTATTGATAGCCGTTGATCCGGCCGAACGTGAGCAGGTGGAGAAGACCCTAGCTGAATATGGCATTGAGGCCGAACCTATTGGTCAACTGGTTGCCCCTCGTGAAAAGGTGGTGTATATTAGTTAGAGGAGGAAAGGGAGAAAGATTCTAGATCACATTACTCATTCACTCTATCACTCCATTGACGTATGACGCTTAATTATAAAAAAGTAGGTGAATCAGGTCAGCCCCTCATCATCCTGCACGGATTGTTCGGGTCGCTGGACAACTGGCTTACGCTCAGTAAGGCTATCGCTGACCAGGGTTACACCGTATTTCTTGTAGATCAACGCAATCACGGACGCTCGCCCCACGACGATGAGTTTTCCTATGAACACATGGCGGCTGACCTGAAAGAGTTACTGGATCAGCAGCAGCTATCGAATCCTATACTGGTAGGGCACTCGATGGGCGGCAAAACCGTGATGCAGTACGCGGTTAGCTATCCGGGTACTTTTGATAAACTGGTCGTGGTAGATATGGTGCCCAAAGCCTACCCGGTACACCACGACGATATCCTGAAAGGGCTAAACGCGGTGCCTCTGCATGAACTGGAGAGCCGGAATCAGGCAGATGAGGTATTTGCTCAACACGAGCCTAACTTGGGTGTACGACAGTTTCTGCTCAAAAACCTCTACCGCAAGGAAGACGATAGCTTCGAGTGGCGATTTAACCTACGGGTGCTGACCCGGGACATCGAAAAGGTAGGGGTACCTGTTACTGCTACCGAAGCCGTTACCGCTCCTACCCTATTTATGCGCGGGGCAAAATCAGACTACGTACTGGATTCGGATTGGGATATGATTCAGGAAATCTTCCCTAATGCAGAGCTGGATACCATTGCGGGAGCAGGTCACTGGATTCACGCAGAGCAACCCAAAGCTTTTGTGGAGTCGTTGATCAGCTTCCTGAAAAAATAAGTACACAGGCCCTGCCTGGAAGGTCCTACCTACTGGTGGGGTCTTCCAGACAGGGGCTTCCTTATTACTTAACCCGTATATATCGGCTTCTGCCAGACTGGCTCTCCGGACAGCTATGTATAAACTCATCGCCCTGTACCAGAATATTCCATTCTTCACAGGTACCACAAAAGATCAGCGCACAGTCAGGATTATTGGGTAGTGGCTCCTTAGGCTCAATCTTAAAGTGCTGACCATCTATCCTGAGAGCGGAGGGGCCACAGCATTTGGGCAGCCCCTTATCGTTCAGCACTACTCCGTCATACCTAAAATGGAGGGTATTTTTCTGATCATTGGGCACATCTACCCATTGGGTTACACCATTCAGTGTCTGCTCATGCGCCACCAGTTTCCACTGCCCCATCAGCGGCTTTATCAACTCCGGTGAAACGTTTCTATCTGCACATCCTCCAATTAGCAGAACCAGCAGTGCATACCTGATATACTTCATTGATTGATTTGTCAGTGAATTTTAAAGCCAAAATATGTACAGAGCGGGTGGAGTAGTATCACCTAATTACTACGTACGTATCTTGTTTTATGTGAACTGCCTAATGAAGGGCATTCAAAGATAAACTCCTGCCCTCCCTGATTTAAAGTAATGTCCCAGACTTCACAAATGGCACAATTGACCAACTGGCAGGTAGGGTTGTCGGGCAAGGAAGTGGCAGGCTTTATTTGAAACAAAGTTCCGTTGATACGCAAGGCCGATGGCCCGCAGCAGATGGGTAGCCCCGCTTCGTCAAGTACTACTCCATCTTCTCTGAACTGCAGCTTATAGGTATTCTCAATCGGTAGTTCAACCCATTCCATCTCATCGTTAACAGTCTTCTCATAAGCAGCCACTCGCCAGGTACCTACCAGAGGCTTTACTACTTCCGGAGATACATCCTCCTTAGTAGTGCATCCCCATATCAGCAGGACAAATATTATATAGTTGATATACTTCATACGTCACCAGGTTTATATAAGTAAGAGACCGCTAACCCCTGATTGGTTGGAATTGGATTAGTCAATAGTGTAGTTATTCCGCCTGCCATCACTCGTACAATAGCCAAAGTAACGTGCCAGCCTTCGATGCAGAAGCCTTACCTTTGCAAACTTATTTGGTATCATCTACTATCTGATCTCTATATGCCCGCTCAACAGACACCCACCACTACCCTCTACCTCATCCCTACTGTACTGGCCGAAGGTACTGCTCATCAGGTACTCAGCCCCCAGGTACTGGAGGTAATCAGGCAGGTAGACTACTTCTTTGTGGAGAATGTGCGCACGGCCCGTCGCTTTATCAGTAGCCTCAGGCTGGGTAAGGTCATTGATGAGCTGACATTTTTTGAGCTGACCAAAGATACTCCCAAATTTGATACGTATGAGCAACTCCGCCAGCTACCAGCTGGTAGTACGGCCGGTATTATCTCCGAAGCGGGTTGTCCGGGTGTGGCCGATCCCGGCGCGGTAGCCGTGGGGCTGGCGCATCAGCTGGGATATACGGTAGTCCCGCTGGTGGGGCCTTCGTCCATCCTGCTGGCCCTGATGGCCTCGGGTATGAGCGGACAGTCCTTCGCTTTTCATGGGTACCTGCCCATTGATAAAGTACAGCGCCGCAAGACCATCCAGCAACTGGAACGGGAAGCCAGCCAGCGCCACCAGACGCAGCTATTCATGGAGACTCCCTTCCGGAACAATCAACTGCTGGAAGCAGTCCTGGAGGCCTGCCACCCCGACACCCGCCTCTGTATAGCCTGCCACCTCACGGCTCCGGATGAGCTGATCCGGACTCTTCCGGTCAAGTCATGGAAGCAGCAAAAGCCGGATCTGCACAAGAAGCCGACTATCTTTATATTGGGCTAATCTATTCGTTCACTATCACGTTCAGGTCCGATAGGACCACCTGTCGTAGCTGCTAAAGGAATAGTATTTTAGGGATAATAAGGGTACTTAATATTTACCATTTAACCCTACAACTATGAAGAACGTGAAGAAATGGATGTGGAGTAGCCCCCTGCTACTCTTGATGATTATAATAGCCTGCGCTCCCAAAGACAATGAGGTACCCGCCCAAATGGTGGTTTCCTCCGATTTTGAAAACGGCCCGGATGGCTGGACAGGCGGCTTTGCGGAGTACTCTACTTCTATGGACGGACGGATGGAGTTTGACCTGAGTCATTCTTCCTTGCCTGCCCCGCTGGACCAGGACCGGATGGCCCTGAAAATAGAGGGCCGTAACCTGAGCGACAACTTATTTATGTTTATTAAAAAGAAGCTGACCGGCCTGGACCCTTCCCGTACCTACTCGGTATACTACGAAATACAACTAGCCTCTGACTACGCCACTAATAGTGTGGGGATTGGCGGCTCACCGGCCACTTCGGTATTTCTGAAAGCGGGAGCCTCGCCCGACGAACCCGTGAAGTACCTGGAAGATAACTACTACATGATCAATATTGACAAGGGAGGCCAGTCCCAGGGTGGCAACGAAATGACGGTACTAGGCCATGTGGGAGCCGGTGAAGATGTGCAGGAGTATCAGATTATCGAACGTAGCAACGAACAAAATCCGGTACAGGTACAGCCCAATGCCAACGGCGAACTCTGGCTGGTAGTAGGTACTGATTCGGGCTTTGAAGGAAAGACGATCCTCTACTACGACCAGGTTACGGCTATACTACGCTAATCGTTACCGGGCGTATATATTTAAAAAAATACAGTCAGGAGTAAGCAAAACCTGTAATCCTGGTGAACTGTCGGAGGATATTCATCAGGATTACAGGCCACTAATCTATGTCGGGTGGCTCAGGCGGTGGTATTTTCCAATTGACCTATCTCTGAGGTTACCGTATCATACACCGTCTCCACCTTACGCTTGATTTGCCTGACCGATCGGTCATATTCGTGCTGGAGGTCATCCAGCAAGTCCTCCCCTTTTTCTTTAATTCTTCGTCTGGTTCTCTGACCTTTTTCGGGAGCGACCAGTACTCCGATGGCTACTCCGGCCGCTGCGGCCAATGCTATACCTACTAGTATGTTACTTGTTTTCATAGGAATAATCTGATTATGGTTTATGCGTATGATCGACTACAAATATCCGGTGCCGGTGCCGCGTTTCTGCTGACGCCGGTTAGTTTACAAACTGATCTCCCTCAGCTTGTAGCATTACAGTTTCAGCGGCCAGCTAACTGCCACGATTAGCAGGGCGCGGTACTACTGCTGTTTGACCTGGTGTCATTAAGGATACTCCGCCGCTACCTGAGGCCATTTTCCCTCGCTACCTCCCAACTGCAATGAGTAATCCCGGAGGAGTTACCTTCCTGTTCCCCTTCTTTTACCGCCTAAAAATTTTGTCCTGCACCAGGTCAGATAGTCAACGTCTTATAAAATAGTGTAATTTTTTTTGACCTGCTATTCCAACCTCCCCCCTATGGTCCGAGTCTTTTAGGTAGTTCTTTAAATTTTTTAATAACCTAACTCAACAAACAACTCAACGCCATGAAGAAATGGATGTGGTTGGGCTTCACCGCCCTTGCAGTAGTAAGTCTATCAGCTTGTGACAACCAGGAAGACACAGTTGATGCCGAAAAAACAATTATTTCAGACTTTGAAACCGGTACAGACGAATGGACCGGTGGATTTACCGATTACTCCACTGCGCAGGACTCCATCATGGAGTTCAAGCTGGAACGGGCTTCGCTTCCTACCGCCCTTGATGCCTCTAAGAAGGCCATGAAGATTGAAGGCATGAACCGCAGTGACGATATGTTTATGTTCCTGAAAAGAAAGGTAACCGGCCTCGATCCTAACCGTACCTACAAAGTATCGTATGAGATCGACCTGGGTACCGACTACCCCGCCAACAGCGTAGGGATCGGTGGATCACCCGGTAGCTCGGTGTACCTGAAAGCCGGTGCTTCGCCCAATGAGCCCGTCAAGAAGCTGGAAGGCGACTTCTACACGGTGACCATTGACAAAGGCCAGCAGGCCAACGGCGGCAAAGAAATGGTCGTTATTGGCAACGTCAGCAACGGCGTGGAAGACTTTGTCTACAAGCTGGTAAAGCGTACTACCGGCGAGGTGCCTGTTTCGGTAAAGCCTAACGCCAACGGCGAGATCTGGCTGTGCGTAGGTACCGACTCCGGGTTCGAAGGAAAAACTACCCTGTATTACGATAAGATCAAAGCGGTGATCAAGTAGTAAAAGCTACGCGGTACTGAAAGAGCCTCCCGGTAAGTGCTAAGCACCAGGCCGGGAGGCTCTCCTTATTTAGAAAGTATTACGAAGTACTAAATATCAAACTTAATCCCTTGTGCCAGAGGCAAAGTGGTACTATAGTTAATGGTATTGGTCTGCCGTCGCATGTAGGCGCGCCAGGCATCGGAGCCGGATTCGCGCCCGCCGCCGGAGTCTTTTTCTCCACCAAAGGCTCCGCCGATCTCCGCCCCGGAAGTCCCTATATTGACATTGGCAATGCCACAGTCGGAGCCGGCGTACGACAGGAACAGCTCCGACTCCCGCATGCTGAGGGTGAATATAGCCGAGGACAGTCCCTGCGGAACGCCATTCTGCAGCTCAATGGCCTCTTCAATGGTACTATACCGGATCAGGTACAGGATGGGGGCGAAAGTTTCGTGCTGCACGATGGCGTACTGATTCTCTACCTCGGCTATACAGGGTGTTACGTAGCAGCCTGACTCATAGCCCGCGCCTTCTAGTACCCGGGGCTCTACCACAAAGCGGCCTCCCGCTTTGTTAACTTCTTCCACCGCAGCCTGGTAGCCTTCTACGGCGGCTTTATCAATAAGGGGACCTACGTGATTGGTTTCATCCAGCGGATTTCCAATCCGAAGCTGGGAGTACGCCTTGGCTAGTCGCTGCTTCACCTCGTCATAGATACTCTCGTGGACAATGAGGCGCCGGGTAGAGGTACAACGCTGACCGGCCGTACCCACCGCGCCAAAGACGATACCCGGAATAGCTATGTTCAGATCGGCCGAGGGAGCTACGATGATGGCGTTGTTGCCACCCAGCTCCAGCAGGCTCCGTCCCAGGCGGCGCCCTACGGCTTCGCCCACGGCTTTGCCCATGCGGGTACTCCCTGTGGCAGATACCAGCGGTACTCGCGTATCCTCCGACAGCCACACGCCTACGTCACGACCACCCGTCACCAGGCAGGATACCCCTTCGGGTACCCCATTCCGGACCAGTACCTCCCGGATGATATGCTGACAGGCCAGTGACGACAGAGGAGCTTTTTCGGAGGCTTTCCAAACGCACACATCGCCACACACCCAGGCCAGCATTGAGTTCCAGGACCAGACGGCTACCGGAAAGTTAAAGGCGGATATGATACCTACTACCCCCAGCGGATGCCACTGCTCGTACATGCGGTGCAGGGGCCGCTCGCTGTGCATGGTCAGGCCATAGAGCTGCCGCGATAGCCCCACGGCAAAGTCACAGATGTCAATCATCTCCTGTACTTCGCCCATGCCCTCCTGCAGGCTCTTGCCCATTTCGTAGCTCACCAGAGTACCCAGCTCGCGCTTATAGGCACGCAACTGGTCTCCTATCTGCCGCACTACTTCACCCCGCTTGGGAGCCGGTAGTAACCGCCACTCTTTAAAGGCCGCCAGGGCTTGCTCGATTACGCGGTCGTAGTCTTCACGGCTGGCCTCTCTGACGCTGGCAATGAGCTGGCCATCCACGGGGGAATAAGATTTTATCACAGCTCCGCCTCCTTCCCAGCTTTCCTGCCCGGTACTTACGCCCGCATTCTCGGACTTTATACCTAATTTATCCAGTATATCTTTCATTGTAGTCTGTTGATAGCTAAATCTTAATTATTCAAAGTAGCAATCTATTGCTTACTCATGATCTACAAACAAGCTGCCGTTCTGAGTGGCCAGGAAGGCCTCCAGCGGTATATCCTCCTGCTTCAAAAAGCCCTGACGGGGCAGAGTACCCGCCGCGACCATCTCTACTACCGCCGCTATGGAGCCCGCCGTGGTCCAGGAGATAGCTCGCCAGCGTTGCCCGTCGATCTCGATGGGGTGGTAGGCCCGGTAGAATTCTTCACGCTCCAGGCGATCGCCCTTCCAGCCTTCTACTACGGCATACACGTACACTACATCATCCTGCACGGGCGGCTTGGCTTCGGTCAGTATCTTTTCTACCAGTTCGCGCTGGTCTTTCAGGATCAGTTCGTACAGCATGAAGCGCATCAGGCGGCAGTGACCGGGGTAGCGGATGGTCTTGTAGTTGAGGGTGTCGAGCCTGCCCTCGTAGGTTTCGCACATGGTACCCAGCCCACCGGAAGTACTAAATGCCTCGAACTCCTGTCCTTCGATATTAATCATCTCGATGCCTTCCAGCGAAGGTACCATCTTGCGTACCCCGTTATGGATCACTTCGGCATCGTTAATATACTCATTGATTACTCCCGCCGGCGACCAGGTAAAGGAGTACCCCATCAATCCGTTGGGAAAGCGCGGAAGGGCGCCTACCCGTAGTTCAATATCACGCAGCTTGCTGAATCGCTTTGCCAGATCAGAACCTACTATACCGATCAGACCCGGTGCCAGGCCACACTGAGGGGCCATCACGCCTTTACTATCTTTGGCCATTTCGCGCACGGCCGTTGTAGTAGGTACGTCTTCGGTTAGGTCGAAGTAGTGAATCCCTGCTTTGTAAGCTACCAGAGCAATCGGAAGGTTAAGGTTGTAAGGCATGCACGACACTACGGCGTCATACTCAGGAATAGTCTGCTCTAGGGTAGTCACATTAGTAACATCACCTTTGATAACGGGGAAACTTAATTCGGTAGCGGGCTGCGCTCTATCAAATCCGGTAACATCAAAATGCTTGGCCAGTAAGGTGCCTACCAATGAGCCGACCTTACCCATGCCAATGACAAGGATTTTTTTCATGATGAAGTACTTTATTTAAATGAATGTATGAGGTATGGTATAGAAATAACTACCCCCGAAAGAGGATGTTTTGATAGCCACTTTAAGGGAAAATGAATAATGGAATGACCAGAAGGGCCAAAAGGAGATACTATATAGCGGTACCAGGTACATGAGAACTCATGCTGCGAAGAAAGGCCATGCGGGCGAGCTGTATGTTAATGACTGGATTCAAATCTTTTACAGCGGTTTGGGCAAATATATGTTTTCTTAACAATAAATATAATTTTGTATCTAATTTCCAGCACTGTACCCTTCTTTATACCGCATGAAAAACTTTTTACTTACTTCCCTTTTTATACTTGGCTATGCCTTCACCAGTACGGCTCAAATTACTCAGACTCTGCGTGGACGAGTCGTCGATAAAGAATCGCGCTTTCCTCTGACCGGAGCCACGGTACTGGTCGATGGTAGCTCGACACTAGGTACCATTACGGATACGGCCGGGGTGTTTAGGATCGTGAATGTACCTGTCGGGCGCCACAGTGTACGCTTTACGCTGGTAGGCTATAAAGATGTACTGCTGAATAATATAGTGCTGGATGCCGGGCGCGAAACCATCCTGAACGTTGAGATGGAAGAAAGTATTACGGAGCTGACTGCAGTCACCGTCCGGGCACGTCGCAATGGCGAAGCTAGCAACGAAATGGCCATTGTATCAGCGAGGCAGTTTTCAGTGGAAGAAACCGAGCGCTACGCCGGAAGCCGGGGTGAACCCGCCCGTATGGCCTCTAACTTTGCGGGGGTACAAGGAGCTGATGATTCACGTAACGACATTGTGATCCGGGGAAATTCGCCATCTGGGGTACTGTGGCGTCTGGAAGGTGTAAGCATCCCCAACCCCAACCACTTCGCCATAGCGGGTACTTCGGGCGGCCCGGTAAGTATTGTCAATAACCGCTACCTGGCTAACTCCGACTTTTTTACCGGCGCTTTCCCGGCTGAGTTTGGAAACTCTATCGCCGGTGCCTTCGACCTGAAGCTGCGCAACGGTAATAACCAGAAGCACGAGTTTATGGCTCAATTTGGCTTCCTGGGTACAGAGGGGATGGCTGAGGGTCCTATTTCCAAGAAATCAGGTTCATCGTACCTGGCCAGCTACCGCTATGCCAACCTGTGGCTATTCAGCAAGGCAGGTATTGACATAGGTACCCAGGCCGTACCTACCTACCAGGATGGTTTTTTCCGTCTTAACTTCCCTACCCGTAACGGCGGCAACGTAGCCCTCTGGGGCTTGGGAGGTACCAGTACCGTGAATATCCTGATCAGCGATCAGAAGGCCGATGACCGCAATATATTCGGGCAGAACGACCGCGATCAGTACTACACCTCCAAAATGGGTGTCATGGGACTGACCTATAACCAGCCATTGAGCCGGTCTACCTTCTTCCGGGCTACACTCGCGGTATCTAACAATACACAAGATGCCAACCACGACTACCTTTTCTTCCGGACAGATAGCCAGGGGCGTCCTGTGGTAGAGAACGAGCGGTTTGTGGTGGAACGGAAGGCTCCTATCCTTGACTATCTGTTTAGTGAGACGAAGGTATCAGCCGTTACCTCACTCAACCGTAAGTTCAGCGCCCGCTCTACTCTGAAGATCGGTATCAATGCGGATGTAATTAACTTCAAAGCGATGGATAGTACCCGTACATTCACCGACGTCACCAATACACAACTCGGCGACTGGCGCAGCCGCTGGAATACTAATGAGGCTTTTGTGATGCTACAGCCTTATATCCAGTGGAAGTACTTCCTGTCGGATAAGCTGACATTGAGCTTAGGGGCCAGCAGCCTGTACAACTCAATCAATACCAACAGCTTTTCGCCCTTTGAGCCCCGGGCCGGGCTCTCGTGGGACCTGCCTGACCGCCAGAAGCTGAGCTTTGCCACAGGACTGCACAGCCAGATGATGCCGACCTATACCTACTTCTACGGAGATGACCTCCGGTCCAGTACCAGCAAAGCTAAATTACCTAATCGGGACGTAGGGCTTACCAAGAGCTGGCACTGGGTAACCGGCTACAGTCGACTGCTGGGGCAGAACATGCGCCTGCTCGCCGAAGCCTACTACCAGCATTTGTTTGATGTACCTGTGGAGGCTTTACCAACAAGCTCTTTTTCTATCCTCAATACCGGCTCGGCCTTTACCCGCATATTCCCTAACCAACTGGTCAACCAGGGCATTGGCCGCAACTATGGAGTAGAGCTGACGCTGGAGAAGTTTTTCAGCCAGGGGTACTACTTCCTTATCACATCTTCGGTATTTGACTCCAAGTACAGAGCCAATGATGGCGTATGGCGCAACACCGACTTCAACGGCCGCTATGCTTTTAATGCGTTGTTCTCAAAGGAGTTTGTGATCAGAGAGCGGTCCCGGCTCAATATAGGAGCTAAGTTCACCGCTATTGGCGGGCGCTGGTACGGCCCGGTAGATGAAGCGGCTTCACGGGCTCAGCAGGAGATTGTATATGAAGATGCCGGACGCAATACGCTGCAGTTTGCCCCCTACCGTCGCTTTGACATCAAGACTGAATACAAGATCAACCGGGCCGGACTGACCCATACCATTGCCGTAGACCTGGTGAATGTACTGGGGATTCAGAACCTGCTGTCGCTGAGCTATGCTCCTCAGCCGGATGGCTCGTTTATCAAGCAGGAGTATCAGCTGGGCTTCCTGCCGGTGTTTTACTACCGTATAGACTTCTGATCACTATAACTTTACAAGCTGCCTGGACTAACATCTGGTCTAGGCAGCTATTCCTTTGGGTATCTGCACCTGTACACAGGTACCTGGTACTCTTTCGTCAACAATCCGAATCTTACCACGCAGACTATCTACCCTACTCCGTACATTACGCAGTCCGGCACCTTCTGTGCCAATAGAACCCATTCCTTTACCATTGTCCTCCACACAAAGGGCAATCTGCTCTTCGTTATTATGCAGCGAGATAGTAGCCTGTGTAGCATCCGAATGCTTGATGATGTTGTTAGCCAGCTCGAGTATCATACTATATAACTCAAACTCTGTCTTGCTATCCAACCGCTCATCAAAACCATCCATCTCCAGGAAAAAGACGATTCTGCCATTGGAATTCAGCTTTTGCTTCAACTTGTGCAAGGCCACCCTTAGCCCATCCTTTTCCAGCTCCTTGGGCAACAGGTTGTGGGACAGGCTACGTACTTCATCATACGCATTTCCTACCATTTCTTTTATACGCTCATAAGTATCCTTCTCAGCTACCGAGAGCGACTTGCTATCCAGACCATGCAGGTACCAGTTAATAGTAGAGATAGAAGATCCAAGGTTGTCATGTAGTTCAGCCGCCACGCGCTTGCGCTCCAGGGTCTGTCCCTTTACCAAGGCCTCCCTGATCTCAGCATTTTTTTCTCTAAGCTTGTTGTTATTCCACCATAGCAATCCCACTACCAGCAATATTAGTATCGAGAATCCAATGAGAAACTTTTGCGTAGCTTCCTGCTGCTCAATGATGGCTTTCTGGATTTCTATATCTTTCAGATGGTTGTCAAACAGAAGCTGGTGGATTGTAGCACGTCGTTCGATACTTTTCTCCCTCAGAACACGCTTGCTGCGGTCCACTTTTTCCAGGACCGCCAGGGCATCCGCTGTTCTCCCCATAGCCTTATAGGCACTATACATTGACAACAGAGCCCAGTTAGTCTGTTTTACAGAATGATACTGTCTGGCATTGGCCAGAGCTTCTTTGCCTGCTATAATGGCCTTTTCAGACTCATTTATATAATTATATGCATTGGAAATATCATTGTAGGCGCTCATTTTGCCACAGCGATCATCCAGCTTCTGATAGATAGCAAGTGCACGATAGAAGTTAGATAAAGCTTTAGGAATCTTCTTTGCCTTTACAAGCAAAAAACCTTCATTCATCAACACCGAAGCTATTCCGTACTCCGAGCCTATCTTTTCAAATAAACTGTATGCCTCCCGATAGTACTTTAAAGCCGGCGCAAGCTGGTCATTCTCCCGAAACAGATTACCCAGATCTGTATACCCCATTGCCACCAGGCTATCGTTATCAAGGGATTTATAGATGGTAATGGCTTCCTGATAGTATACCCGGGACGAGTCCCAACGCTTGTGCTCTGCATAGCTATTGCCGATAAATCGAGCCGCGTGTGCTTTATAAACAGGCAATTTCAGCTTCTCAGACAGCAAGTATGACTCGGTGGCCAATTCCATCAGAATATCGTAGTCATTGCTCTCAACATACGCATATCCGAGAACATTATAGGCTAATATCTTCCCTTTGTCCCAGTTGGATTCCTGTGCCAGATCCCAAGCTTTTTGTGCATACGTTTCAACATAACTAAAGTCCTGCCTCAGGTAATAATGAGTGGCTTCTAAATAGGCATGAACCAGTGTAGTATCGCGTCGGAAAGAGGGCGACCTACGTTCCAGAAGTTGTATACGCTTAAATAATTGAGTAGAATCCTCCCTGCTGGTAGCGTAGCTTGTTAGCATACCAGATAGGAAAAAGAAGAATAGAAAAGATAAAAATATTCTCATTCGAATAGGTAATGAGTTCGAAAGATACATATTTTTTGTATGGTTTGGTAGCCATATAACCCAACTATTTAGCCCCAATAGCATAACTATTAAATTAAAAAATATAAATAAGCTACACTCTACCTCAGGCACCTCCCGAAAGCATACTTATATTTTAATAAGTCTCTTACCTATATACGATATTGATTTGCTGTAAGATACAAAACAAATAACTGTATTTTTAACAGAATCAAAAGTAACTGCCATTTATGTTCTACTTATAAAGTTGTTATTTTTTATGTAGAACCGGTACGGAAGCTCTGCTCCCTGCGTAATACCGATACGGGTAGTGACAACGGTTTCAAAGTTTCTGACCACGGGAGTTGTTATATAAATAGGCCCTGTACTTAGAGAAATCTCGTTATGCTCCTTCAGATCAATACCCATGGCTTGTACCAATTTGCCGGGACCACTGCACAAGTCTTTTTCCAGTAAAGCTTTCCTTCGATCCAGGGGAAGTTGTGTCTTTGGATGCAACTGTCGCCTCCACTGCATCAGCTCTATACCCTCGGTAGGCTGGAGCGCCCGGATCAATACAGCCTCCCCTATTCCTTCTTCGCCACTTACAACATTGACACAGTAGTACATACCATAGATCAGGTACACATACAGGGCCCCGGCCGGACCAAACATGGCAGCGTTTCGGGCTGTTTTACGGCGATAGGCATGACAAGCTGGATCTCCCCACAGATAAGCCTCGGTTTCCACTATGATGCCCGCCGTTCGGCCATCCGGACTATCATGTACCAGCTCACACCCAAGTAGCATCCGGGAAAGCGTGAGGGTATCGTGGCTCTGGTAAAAATCTGCGTTAAGTCTGTTTTTATTGGGCAACATCAATGAATTTGTTTCAGTCTGGGGTGAATCTTCCCTATACTACCTGTCTGGCCGTAGCACTGTTTTCTATATCCTTTTCTTTCAACAAGCAAAGTCTCTTATCAAAATTACTTGATTATCAATTAGTTAATATTAAGAAGCTATCATCAATGATATTTTTATTAGGTTAATATACGCTACTAGTAACCATTAGGCTAATTCAAGGTATATTTCTTTTGCAGACTTTCAAAAACATGTTTGGGTGAATATGGATACTCACTTATGAAAGACCTAAAATACTACAACTATGAACTATAACACTAACATAGATGGCGTTCAACTAGAGATACATGCCATTGATTTTGAACTGGATGAAAGCTTTTTGACCCGCATTGAAACAGCCGTTACCCGAATCAAACGGATGGCTGGGGTGGATGTGATATACGCGACTTTTTTCCTGAGAAGAGAGTCTAGTCAGTCTACCAACGATAAGTCAGTACATCTTAAGGTAGGGATTCCCGGACGGGACCCATTTGCGGCAGAAAAGGGAAGTGACTGGCTACAGCTTCTTAAGGATACGACCGAACAGGTCATCAAACAGATCCAGAAGCAGTACAAAAAGGACTAATAACGAATAGGTACACAAAAAAGCCCGCTCTTCTTGCATACAGAAGAGCGGGCTTTTTTATGTATATACTAGATTACGTTCAGTGTCTGCTCCTTGATCTTTTCCAGTTCGTCTTTCATCTGTACCACCAGTCGCTGGATACCCGCATCGTTGGCCTTGGAGCCGATGGTATTAATCTCACGGCCAATCTCCTGTGCTATGAAGTTGAGCTTCTTTCCATTGCTGTCAGAGGCATTGAGTGTTTCGATGAAGTAGTTCAGGTGATTTCCAAGACGCATCTTCTCCTCCGATATATCGTACTTCTCAATGTAGTAGATCAGCTCCTGCTCAAAGCGATTGGGGTCAAAGTTTTCGTCCGAAAGCAGATCCCGGACATTTTTTTCCAGGCGCTCACGAACAGCCGGGATACGAAGTACATCCTGCTCCTGTACTTGATCCAGCAGTGTACGTATCGTATCTATGTACTCTTTGAACTTGGCCGCCGTCAGGGCTCCTTCCTGCTGGCGGAAGTTGTTACACTTCTGTAGGGCTTCGGTTACAGCCTGTCTGATAATTCCCCACTCCTGCTCACGACGCTCTTCGTTAGCTACATCTGAGTTGTATACATTGGGCAGTTGCAGGGCTATGCGTAGTAGTTCGGTCGGATCGGGTTCGAAAGCCAGCTCACTGGCCGTTTGCCGGAGGTCATTGAAGTAGGCTTTTACGAGAGGCCTGTTCACTACGGAAGTACCTGCCGCTTCACCCGTTTGCTGGAATGTAAGGGTACATTCCACCTTTCCACGCTCCAGGGACTGGGTGAGCATGTTCCGGATTTCAATTTCCCGCTCTGAGTAATTTTTTGGGATCCGGCAGTATATATCCAGAAACTTCGAATTCAGGGTCTTTATTTCTACTGTTACATTAAGCGTATCCGATTCTACGGTGGCTACTCCGTAGCCGGTCATGGATTTTAGCATGTGTATTCTTAAGATTTATTGCGTTGGTACTGTTTATTGGATGGATGCTGACTCTCGGAAGGCTGCGGCTTTTCCTGAAGGGCGTTTTTCTGAAGCTCTGTCAGTTCACTCCGGTAGCGCGATACATCGCACGCCAGGTAGATAGCCTGTAGCATCGAGCCCGGCTCGGCCTGATTTTTACCGGCTATGTCGTAGGCGGTGCCGTGGTCAGGTGAGGTACGTACCGCCGGTAGACCAGCCGTAAAGTTGACCCCTTCGTTGAAGGCAATTGTTTTGAACGGAATCAGGCCCTGGTCGTGGTACATGGCCAGTACTGCGTCGTAGTTGCGGTAGGTCTTGGCGGCAAAGAAACCATCGGCCGGGAAAGGACCAAATACCAGATCACCTTTCTCACGGAACTCGTTAAGCAGCGGTGTAATGACATCCTGCTCTTCCTTACCCAGCAGTCCATTTTCACCCGCGTGCGGATTAAGACCCAGTACCGCTATTCGTGGTTTGGTGGCACCAAAGTCTTCTTTGAGCGAAGTAAGCATCTGCTTGATCTTTGCGGCTAGCTTGTTCCGTGTTATATGTTGCCGAACGTCTCCCAACGGAATATGCCCCGTCAGTACCCCCACCCGCAAGTCACCGGCTACCATAAACATCAGCGCTTCACGAGCTCCGAATGCACTAGCGAGGTACTCAGTATGACCTGGAAACTTAAATTCTTCGCTTTGAATATTATCCTTATTGATGGGAGCCGTTACGAGAGCCTGAATCTTACCCGCTTTCAGATCTTCCACCGCCCTTTTGAGTGAAGCAAAGGCTGCCTGACCGGCCTCGGGAGTTACTTTGCCCGGCTCTACCTCGGTCTGCTGATCGTTCCAGCAGGTAATGACATTGGTATGCTTGGGGTTGGCCTGCTCAGGACGCTGTATGCCGTGCAGGTTCCAGTCTTTCATTTGCAACAGGTGACGGTACCGGTTCAGCACACGCAGCGAACCGTAGATAACCGGCGTACACATACTCGACAATTGGTTGCTTTCCAGAGCTTTCAGTATTACTTCCGGACCTATTCCGTTGTAATCACCCAGGCTAATCCCGATGAGGGGCTTATCGTTATCTTGTTCACTCATAGTGATAGGCTAAAAAACGTCGTTTACAGATATATGCGGGTTTACAGATTTCTTCCTTATACTTTTGCACTTTAATTTAACGGCAAGTTACGAAAATTCCACCTCCCGCATGAAAATCCTGATTGCTGATGAGATGCATCCCTCTCTTTTGGACATGCTCAACGAGCAAGGCTGGAGCTACGACTACCAGCCCCAGTTTCGCCGCGATGCCATTCTCAGTCATATTTCGTCCTACGATGGACTTTTTATACGAAGTAAAACACGAGTTGATGAAGAACTGTTAGCTCAAGCCCAAAATCTGCGGTTTATAGCCCGCGCCGGAGCCGGCCTGGACCTCATTGATCTGGAAGCCGTACAGGGCAAAAACATCCGGCTGTTCCATGCGGGTGAAGGCAATCGTGATGCCGTAGCCGAGCACGCGCTGGGTATGCTGCTTTGCCTGTTCAACAATATCCTGCGGGCCGACCGCGAGGTAAGGCAGGGTATCTGGGACCGTGAAGGCAACCGGGGGATTGAGGTAATGGGAAAAACGGTAGGCATAATCGGATACGGTAACAACGGCAGTGCCACCGCCCGTCGCCTGAGTGGCTTCGGCTGTAAGGTACTGGCCTATGATAAGTACCGTGATAGCTATGGCGATCCATACGCTCAGGAAGCTACGCTGGAGCAGATCTGCTCGGAGGCCGATGTACTGAGTTTCCACGTACCTCTCACCTCCGAAACCCGTCAGTGGGTGAATGATGCGTTTATCGCTAACATGGCAAAGCCCTTTTTCCTGATGAATGTGGCCCGGGGCGAAGTCGTGAGCCTGGATGCGGTAGTACGCGGACTGGAAAGCGGCAAAGTACGGGGAGCCTGCCTGGATGTACTGGAGAACGAAAAGCTGGATAAGTTAAGCCCCGATCAGCAAAAGGCTTTTGACTACCTAAGTACCTCCGACCGGGTGGTACTGACCCCGCACATAGCGGGGTGGTCGCACGAAAGTTATGTACGTATTAATGAAGTACTGGTACGGCAGATCCGGGAGTGGGTTAATTCCGCATCTTAGCCAGTCTGTCGTAGTTGAGTACTGTGATGAGGCTACCCTTCATATCAACCAGTTGCTCTTCTTTGAAGTCTGAAAGCGTACGGATGACGGTCTCGGTAGCGGTACCAACGATAGAGGCTATATCTTCACGGGTAATAGCCATAGAGAAAGGCTTGGAGTGGTCGTTCTGGTAGCGGTTTACCAGCATTACCAGGGCCTCCGCTACCCGCTTCCGGACGGAGTTATAAGCTAACTGTAGAAGGCGATCTTCCCGCTCCTTGATCTCGTTGGAGAGCATCCTGATGAATTTGGAAGATACGTCACGGCTTCCCTGCAGGAGGTTAAAGAAATCATCTTTGGGAATGATCGCAACCTCAGCATCTTCCAGCGCTACTACGCTATCCTGATAAGGTACGCCCTGCAGCAGGTCCACGTAGCCGAAGAAATCCCCCTCCTTGTACAGGTCAGTGATGTACTCCTTACCAAACTCATTAGCCTTGTAGGCCTTTACCTTACCCTTCTGTAGAAAAAAAATGCCGGTAGGATAGCTCCCTTCGGTATAGATCGTTTCCTTTTTACGAATGTACTTGATCTTTTTATCCTCGGCCAGCTTGCTCAGCGAATCAAACGAACGTGCCTCCTGGATGAATTTGTCCAGACCTTCGGCGGTACGGCTGAATTCGGCTTTGATGCGTTCGCTCTTCTTGATACGCATTTCTACCGCGCTCAGTAGCTCTATGTCATCGTAGGGCTTGGTCAGGTAGTCATCGGCACCCATAGTCATGCCCTTCCGGTAGTCGTTCTTCTCGGCCTTAGCCGTCAGAAAGATAAACGGAATACCGGCCGTACGGTCGTCTTTGCTCAGCATGTGCAGTACCCCGTATCCGTCCAGCTCGGGCATCATGATGTCACAGATGATCAGGTCCGGTTGTAACTGGTGCGCCATTTTTACGCCTTCCTTCCCATTCTCGGCCGTCGTCACATCAAAGTTGGCCAGCTCAAGAATTTCGGCTGTGTTATCCCGCATTTCGGGATTATCTTCAATAAGTAGTATCTTCTTATTATTCATTACGGATATTCCGTTTCGGACTATTAAACTAATACCTGCTTGTGGTTAGGCAGCTTGACGTAGAAGGTAGTTCCTTTACCGAACTCACTCTTGAACGTAATCTCTCCATTGAGCAGATCTATGTATTTTTTCACAATGTTAAGCCCCAGGCCTGTTCCCTGCGCATTGCCGGCATTCTGGGCCCGAAAGAACCGGTCAAATACATAGGGTTGATCTTTTTCCGGAATTCCTATTCCCTGATCTTCGATTTCAAAATAAACGGTCTCCTCATCAGTACGGGTACGCAGATAAATGCTGGTACCAGCCTCGGAATACTTGATGGCATTGGACAACAGATTTATAGTCACGTTCTTAAGCAGTTGCTTATCCAGCCAGGCATCCTCGGGCCCCTGGTGTTCGAAGTAGATCCGCTGCTGGTCTTTGCATACGCCGCGTATCTCTTCGATCAGATCTTTACAAAAGTCCGGCAGGTTTACTTCTACCGGTACCGTATGTACTTTCCCCTCTTCGAGCTTACCAATAGACAGGAAGTCATTCAGGATTTCGGTCAGGTTATTGACGGCTGACTTTATACGCAGTACGTGCTTCTGTCGTTTATCTTCGTCTTCGGTACGGGAATACCGGCCAATCAGTGAGGCCGACGACAGAATAGTAGCCAGGGGCGTGCGGAACTCGTGCGAGGCTATGGTCACAAACTTGCTCTTCATGTCGTTAAGCTCACGCTCCTTTTCGAGCGCCCGCATTACTTCATGCTGTGATTCTTCCAGCTTACGCATGGCTTCGCCCAGTTCCCGGGTTCGCTGCTCCACCCGCTCTTCCAGTTCAGCATTCAGTTTCTGAATTTCCTGATTGGCTACCCGGATGGCATCTTCCTGCTTTTTGCGTTCGGTTATATCTACGATAAAGCTTACTACAAAATCCCCCTCACTGGTCGAAAATGGACTCAGGCTCACCTCTACCGGAAATTCGCTGCCATCACTGCGACGGGCAAACAGGTCCAGAGAACTACCCATACCACGGGCATGTGGCCCCTGTGAGTACCCTACCCGATTCTGTACATGAGCCTTGGCATGACGCCTGGGAACCAGTACTTCTATTTTTTCACCAATAAGTTCACCCTCATCATACCCAAACATAAGACGAGCCTTAGGATTAACCATAAAGATATTCCCACCGCCGTCAACCACTACGATCCCTTCTGTAGCATGCTTGAAAAGTGCATCGAGCATTTCAATATGCCGCTTCATTGCTTCTGTATGTTTAATATATAAATCTAACATACCAAGTTAGGAGGTGAATTTCAAACGACCAACTTTTACCACAGAATTAGATAAATACAACTACTATCTTCTACTTGGATTTAAACGAATTTTCTTCTTCACCTACCCCTCATAAACAGGAATAGAGCAGGCTAACTACTCTCATTCCCAATAGCTGGGCAAGGTTGCACACAGTTATATAGTTTGGCTGAACAGCGTAGTCTGAGGTATATCAGCCCAAAGACGAGCATCAAAGGCCATACAGACGTTCCGGACGAAGCTCTTTCCCTTTTCAGTAACCCGAAGATGGAAAGGGTTAATTTCAATCAGCCCGTCCTTTTCCATTTCTTCGAGTCGTTCCAATCCATCATAGAAGCCTCCGCACACATCGCCGGTACCATCCCAGCGGGTTTCGAAGTTACACATGATACGCTGGATATGACGGCGCAGGATCAGGTCTTCACGTGACTGCACATGACCTCTGAAGAAAGGCAGTTCGCCTGCTTCCAGCCGCTTGTAGTACGCCTCTACTCCCTTCTCGTTCTGAACGTACCCCCACCAGGCATCGCTGATGGCAGAAGTACCCAACCCTACGAGCAGGGCCGTTTGAGTATCCGTATAGCCCATGAAGTTGCGGTGTAGACGACCTTCGGCGAAAGCTTTGTAAAGACCGTCTGTCTTAAGCGAAAAGTGATCCATACCAATATCCACATAACCGGCCATTTCGAGGGCACCGCGACAGGTTTCGTAGATCGCCAGCTTCTTCATCGAGTCCGGTAGATCCTCCTCGGTAAAGCGTCGCTGACCGGGCTTTACCCAGGGTACATGCGCATAGCTGTAGAAAGCGATGCGGTCGGGACGCAGGTTGATGACCTGGAAAATAGTGGTAGTCATGGAGCATACCTTCTGCTGGGGCAGACCGTATACTACGTCAAAGTTGACAGAAGTATAGCCCAGCTCACGCGCCTTCTCGGTCAGGTGCTTCACCTGATCGTAGGTCTGGTGGCGGTTGATGATTTCGAGTACCAGCGGATTGAAATCCTGTACACCTATGCTCACCCGGCGGAAGCCTACTTCGTAGAGGGCCTCCAGGTGCTCATCAGTTGTATTGCCGGGATGCGCTTCAAAGCTGAACTCAGCTTGTGGGTGTACATCGGCTCCGGCCAGTATGCCGTTGATAAGCTCCTTAAGGTGAGCCGGGCTGAAGAAGGTAGGAGTACCTCCACCGATATGTATCTCACGGATCAGAGGGCGGGTATCACCAAATACCTGCAGGTACAGGGCCCACTCTTTCAGGAGGGCCTCCATGTAGGGGCGCTCTACTTTATGGTTAACTGTGATGCGCGTGTTGCAACCACAGTAGGTACAGAGGCTTTCGCAAAAAGGAATATGAATATACAGGCTGATGCCTTGCTTACTGTTGGTAACGGCAAAGGTATCCGAAACGAGTTCTCCCCACCGCTCAGCGGTAGGAGGTGTCTTTTGCCAGTAAGGAACGGTGGGATAGCTGGTATACCGAGGTCCCGGCACGTTGTATTTCTGCAGCAGGTTGTGGTCCATAGGGAGCTGGGTTGTTAGTTTCGATTTTTCAGAGCCGGATATAGCTCTCTATTTTTCATCAAAACTATACAAGCGCCGCCCCTAAAAACATGACGTAAGTCAGGTTTAAGGATGACTTAAAAGGTCAACTAACTGCTCTGTACTTACCCTCAAAAAACAGCCTTGGTTCCACCAGATCCCTACCTGCCTCATAGTCAAATTTAAACTTTTGCTGGAGGTTTGATATTGTATTTAGCTCAGCCATAAAGCGACGGTTCTCAATAATAAATCGTACATCGAATCCATCTGCATCATAGACAAACTCCTCTGTGGTAGGATGTCCTATCGCACCAAAAGAATGGTTCAGGGAGAATATCGCCCTAGTTATATGCTGAAAGTCTTTCTTTACGGCTCTGCTGGCTGCCGCCGCCTCTTCCTGACTGGCCGCCTCGTAAGCCAGATAGTATATCCGGAAGTAGTCATGGAAGAATGCTTTTACCTCTTCCTGCCCGGCCAGGATGTCATCACAGAGCAGGCCACTAACCGTCTTTCGAAAACAGGAGAGTAAAGAATAGCATTCAAGATCACACTCAAGCTGCTTGTGCGGAATAGTAGACTGGAAGTAATACTGCAGGTTATTTGAGTATGCTACATGTTTGAGATTAGTGTCCGTACCTACATGCCCATAGTATACCAGATATGCATCGCCAATTTTAAAGGTACTTTGGGGAGGCCTGACTATGACCGGTAGCTTCCCACTCAGCTTCTCAAAACCTTCTTCACACAAAAACCAGAAGTAGATGCCCATCTGATCAGGTACCTGTGCATGATTTTCATGACGGGCTTCCAGCAGGGCCTCATACGGTAGAGCAGAGAAATAAGGCTGAACGTCATCCGGTGAGTTGAAGTGCTTCATGAGTATCAATGGTGTTGCTGGGATCTATTACTTTAAAGTACACGAAGTACCCAAACTACTGCCAGGGGGTACTTGACATTTATTGTCAGAAATAAAAAGAGGAGCCAGGGAAAATTACAGAAGTTCTACTTGGCTCCACACAACACACTCATCTACTATATCTATCTACTGCTCCACACCCTTATGGCAAATTGGAATTTCAGTATGCGTACCGTGGCCCCCTCCCCCTACCGGAGGGTGAATAAGTACTCCACGCACGACGATCCAGATGCCGGCTACAGCTACCAGTACGGGGGTAAGGCGGCGAATGCGGGTGCGGAGTGTGGGGGTAAACCATTGCTTAAAGAAGCCTACGGCCATCATGGCGGGCATGGTACCCAGGCCAAACAAGAACATAAAAGCTGCTCCGCGCAGAGCGCTACCCGTAGCTACCGAACTTACCACCGCCATGTACACCAGCCCGCAGGGTAGTAGCCCGTTGAGCATACCTAAGCCTACCCAACCCGCTACACTACGGCTGCTGAGCAGTCGGGCCATGCGGCTCTTGATGGTCTGAACAAACTGCTGCCATACCGGTGGTGGGTGCAACCTACTCTCCAGCTTCGCAGGCCACAGCACGTAGGCCAGCATCAGGAGCCCCGCCCCAATAGTGAGGTACCGCAGATAGCCCATCAACGCGAACGAACTACCCAGCAAACCAAAGAGTCCACCTAACAAGGCGTAGGTAGTAGCCCGGCCACCGTTGTAGGCCAGCAGGCCCACCAACTGCTGCCAGCGGCTGCCCTTATGTACCGGCAACGCCAGCGCGATGGGGCCACACATACCTACGCAGTGGAAGCTGCTCATAAGCCCCATACTCAGGGCCAGGTAAGGAAGCAGGGTTTCCATGGCTAGTCGGATTTACTCACTGATAACAATAGTACCTTCATTCCAGTAGGTAGCTGCACCGGCCTGCCAGTCAATCTGCAGCTGGTAACGTCCGGCCTGCAGCTTGTTGGCGGGGATCAGCTGTACTCCTTCTGCACCGGCTTTCACCTCAAAATGGGTATCCTTGCGGTTATCCGCCGGGCAGTACAGGTTAATGGTACCTTTCAGTTGCTCTGGTGCCAGCCCCTGCGGGAAACGAATTACAACTCCCTCCTCGGCTACCTCCCAGCGGAGCGGCTCAGCCAGGGCATTGGTCCTGTTCATTTTGTCCAGCTTCTTCTGGAAGCCTAGTTCCTGCTCATAGTAGTTGTCGGCTACCAGATCTATCTTTTGGCGCATGCTCATGGTGACCAGAGTCAACATGCCGATTACAAAGCCGGCATAAAGCATCGCAATGCCAGTTCCCCAATTGAATTTCATGGTTTTAGTGCTTTAGGCCGTATGCTTTATGCAGTAGGCAGTTTTAAAATTTTTATCTTTATCACAGCGTTTCATGGAGTTTTTATACTGAGTCTCACAGAGTACTCTTTTACCTCTGTGTCTACCTCCTTTTACTCTGTGGTTATTCTTTTTTATAAAATGCTAATAGCTAAAAGCTAATTACTATTCCTCCGGAGCGATGAAGGTGGTGCTGAATTCTTCCAGCTTTTGGCTCTCCTCCAGTACCGATAGTTTTACCTCATTTTTGCGGCCGGCCAGGGATGACTTAGGTACTGTGATGAATACTGTCCCCTCTGACATACCCGCTCCTTCCAGAGTCAGGTCGGGCTTACCCGCAAAGCGGAGGGTACCGCCGGGGGTATCGACCCGTAGCGTAGGATTGATCGTGCGGTTGGTCTTGTTGAATATCTTAAAGGTATATAGGTTGCTGATGCTGCCATCGGGGTTTTCGATGTACTGTGTACCGGGTACCCGCAGCAGGGTAGTTTCGGTGTGGGTACGGGTTACAACCATGTACCCCAGTACACTCCACAACAGGACCAGTACGGCTATGTAGCCATAGGTACGGGTGGTAAATAATTTATTGCTACCCTTGGTAATGGCATTTTCGGAGGTATAGCGGATCAGTCCTTTCTCGAATCCTACCTTTTCCATGATGTTATCGCAGGCGTCGATACAGGCTGTACAGCTGACACATTCCATCTGGATACCATTCCGAATATCAATACCCGTAGGACATACATTTACGCACTGCAGGCAACTGATACAGTCACCGGCATTGCGATCCTGGTGCTTGCGTAGCTTCTCCCGGGGCTCACCCCGCTTGTAGTCGTAAGCTACCACTACCGAGTTGCGATCCATCAGTACTCCCTGCAGGCGGCCGTAAGGACATACTACCGTACAGGCCTGATCGCGCAGCCAGGTAAAGTTGAAGAAGAAGATAGCCGTAAAAACTACCACACCGGAAAAAAGTCCCGGATTTTCAGAAACAGGCTCGGTTACTATCTTTTGCAGCTCATCCACGCCTACTCCGTAAGCCAGCAGCAGGTTGGCGATCAGGAATGAGATAAATAGAAAGATAGTCCATTTGGCGCCCTTCTTCATGATTTTATCCGAGGTCCAGGGAGCTTTGTCGAGGGCTATCTGCTTGGGACGGTCACCTTCGATGGCATACTCAATCTTGCGGAATACCATTTCCATGAACACCGTCTGAGGGCAGGCCCAGCCGCACCACAACCGGCCAAAGATGGTCGTAAACAGCACAATAAATACCATGAACGACAGCATCGTAAGCCCAAAAAGCCAGTAGTCCTGCGGACCGATGAAGAGGCCGAACACGATGATCTTGCGTTCGATAATATTGAAGAGAAATAACGGCTGGTCGTTGACCTTAATGAAAGGTGTCACAAACAGGACCGTCAGTAACGCCACCGTAAACCATACCCGGCGGTTGTGCCAGGGCCCGGTTGGCTTCTGCGGATAAAACCAGTTGCGCTTGCCATCCTCCCGCACTTCATTGAAGTGGTCGCGGAATGACTCGTCGGCAACGGACCAGGCGGTTGATGAAGATTGCATTTTAAATGTTCTTTACGTGGTATGGGTTGTTTCCCGAAGGGCGGCCAGTACCTCCCTCCGGGGCATTTCTTATTGATTCAAAGCTACGGCCTTGTCCTTGGTAGGAGCGGCGCCGTCTTCGGTATACTGCTCACCCTGAGGTTCCTTAGGATTAGCGGGCTTAGTACCTTTGAGAGAGATCACATAGCTGGACACCTTCTGAATATCGGTCGGGCTCAACTGCTTCTCCCAGGAGATCATCCCTTTCTCGGGGATACCATACTTGATGGTTTTGAATACATCCTTGACACCACCACCGTGCAGCCAGTACTCATCAGTCAGGTTAGGCCCCACGACTCCACCCCCTTCGGGACCGTGGCAAGCGGCGCATTTCTCCATATATATTACTGACCCCTCCTTCAGTACTCCCTCCTCTTCCAGCAGGGTTACAGAGTTCTCGTCGATGCTGGCTCCTACTTTTTCGAGATAGGCCTTCTTCGCTACTTCGGCTTGTGCTATCTCTTTGTCCAGCTCAGCCTGCTGCAGGTCACCAAATCCAGAGTGATAGTAGATGACGTAAGCAAAAGCAATGAATATGGTACCTACAAACAGGAACTGCAGCCAGGGAGGCATACGGTTGTCCAGCTCGTGAATGCCGTCATAGTCGTGGTCCGCAATCAGGATTTTCTTCTCTTCGGTCAGAGATACGCTGAATCCACTGAAACGGCTCCACCAGCTGACATTTGACTCAGGAGCAGTATCCAGAGCTTCCGCCGCTTTCTTATTAGCCGAAACTCTCTGGAGAACTATGACTGCCTGTATCAGTACAATCACCAGCGTCAGAATAAGCAGTCCCAACAAACCCGTCAGCAGACCAATATTTAAACTTTCGTTGGGCGACGGGGTAGTACTTTGCGCATTGGCCGCCGGAATCACGAAGAAGGCTAGCAGCGCCAAAGCTCCCTTACGCAGGACACCGTCGTCAAGCGGTATCTTACTCACAGCCTCCACCTTTTTACGATCCATCTGGATCACATACCAGAGCAATATCACAAAGAAGAGAAAGAAGATCACCAGCGAAATCAGCGGGAAGATGCTGACACCGGATATAGTTTCGAGATAATTACGGAATTTCATCGGTTTGTATGTTTTAGGCTTTGGGAGGAGGAAAGCTGATACACTTCTTTCCTCCTTTCCTGCTTTTCTTCTTTTTTCCTTATTTAACAGCTACGCCTTGCTGAGCTTTGATGTCGGTACCCATGCGCTGCAGGTAAGCGATAAGCGCGATGATCTCCTTGTCGGACTTCGTCTTGATACCGCTCTGCTTCAGGCTCTCGGTGATTTTGTCAGCCTGCTTCTGCAGGTCTTGGTTAGCCAGCTGGTCATAGCCTTCATCGTAAGGTACTCCCAGGGTCTGCATGGCTCTGATCTTAGCAGCCGTAGTGGTGGTATCGAGCTGGTCTTCCAGCAACCAGGAGTACTTCGGCATAATTGAGCCCGGCGACATACTGGTTGGGTCATCCATGTGGTTGTAGTGCCATGAGTCAGGGTACTTACCACCTATGCGGTGCAAATCCGGACCGGTACGCTTAGATCCCCACTGGAACGGACGGTCGTACACGAACTCACCGGCTTTGGAGTACTCACCGTAGCGCTCAATCTCGTCGCGGAAGGGGCGCACCATCTGAGAGTGACATACGTAGCAGCCTTCCCGTACGTAGATATCACGACCTTGTAGTTCAAGCGGTGTGTAAGGTTGTACACTGGCGATGGTAGGCACGTTGGAGTCGACCATGAAGGTAGGTACCAGTTCTATTAGTCCACCAATACCCACGGCTACCAGGGCCATGATGGTCAGGAATACCGGACGGCGTTCAAATATCCGGCGGTGCCAGTGCTCCTGTGGGTCGTTGTGTACTATCGCAGTCAGAGCGGGAGCCTTAGCGGTCTCAGTAGCAATCAGCTTACCATTCAGAGCGGTCATCAGCAGGTTATAGATCATGACGATAAAACCGATGATGTACAGGGTACCACCCACGCCCCGCAGGAAGTACAGCGGTGCCAGTTGGGTTACAGTTTCGAGGAAGTTAGGGTATTTCAACAGACCTTCCTGCGTAAATTCTTTCCACATGGCACTCTGAATCCAGCCGGCCCAGTACATAGGTACCGCATAAAACAAGATACCAAGGGTACCAATCCAGAAGTGGAAGTTGGCCATTTTAACAGAATACAGCGAGCGTCCGTAAATTCGGGGCAGCAACCAGTACAGGATACCGAACAGCAGGAAGCCGTTCCAGCCCAGGGCACCTACGTGTACGTGAGCTACGGTCCAGTCGGTGAAGTGGCTGATGGCGTTTACGTTTTTCAGCGACAGCATCGGTCCTTCGAAAGTAGCCATACCGTAAGCCGTAATAGCCACTACCATAAATTTAAGTACTACGTCTTCCCGTACTTTATCCCAGGCGCCACGCAGGGTAAACAACCCGTTGATCATACCACCCCATGATGGAGCCAGTAGCATGATAGAGAATACAGTACCCAGCGTTTGAGCCCAGTCAGGCAGAGCATTGTACAGCAAGTGGTGAGGACCCGCCCAGATATACAGGAAGATCAAGGCCCAGAAGTGTACGATAGACAGGCGGTACGAATAGATAGGACGGTTAGCCGCCTTAGGCAGGAAGTAGTACATCATACCCAGGTAAGGGGTAGTCAGGAAGAACGCTACCGCGTTGTGACCATACCACCATTGTACCAGCGCATCCTGCACCCCGGCATAGGCCGAGTAGCTTTTCAGGAATGAAACGGGCAGGGCGATGCTATTCACCACGTGCAACATGGCTACCGCCACAAACGACGCTATGTAGAACCACACAGCAGCATAGATATGCTCTACCCGACGGTTCAGCATGGTCATCACCAGGTTCACAAGGGCTGCTACCCATACTACCGCGATGGCGATGTCAAAAGGCCACTCGAGCTCGGCGTACTCCTTAGAGGTAGTGAAACCCATGGGAAGTGTAATAGCGGCTCCCAGGATGATCAGCTGCCAGCCCCAGAAGTGAAACTTACTCAGCAGCGGGCTCCACATCGGGGCTTTGAGTACCCGTGGAGCCGAATAGTACATGGCGGCAAAAAAGCCGTTACCCACGAAAGCAAAGATCACTGCATTGGTATGCAGCGGACGAATACGTCCAAAAGTAGTGAACGGCAGGTCGAAGTTGAGCTGCGGAAACGCCAACTGGAAAGCAGCCAGCAGTCCGACGAGCATCCCGATCAGACCGAACACTACGGAGGCAATCGCGAAGTCCCGCACGATCTTGTTGTCGTACTGAAATTCGTCCAGCTCGACCGGTGCAGCACCTGTATTCAAGACATTTCTCATATTACTTGTAGTGTTGTTGTTTGTTTTGTGAATGGTTGGTATAAGTTAGAGGAGGGTTTCAGGCTTTGGGAGCCGCCTGTTTATCCGGCGTGGTATCGTCGAAGAGGATTCGCACCGAAGGCGTGTAGTCGTCGTCGTACTGTCCGGCACGCACCGACCACACGAAGGCAATCAGAAAGCCCAGGGCGGCCAGAAGGCTAAAACCAATCAGGATAAATAGCGCGCTCATAGTTGCTGGTGAATAGGTTGAATTACTGTTTATTTTCAGGTTCAAAACTACTCGGTCCGTAACCGGCAAAGGATGAGCGCTATCAGCCCCGAAAGATGACTTTTGTCAGGTTTGGCTAAACGTGGATCATCTTTGAAAATTAAAGTGGTGATTACCAACTGTATGTACTAGTCCTGTTATCTTAGCGGATAGGAACCTATCTACGAGATATACTCTCCTCCCCGCTATGAATAAGACCCTGATTATAAATGTATTTGATGAATTGAAAGACCTACTGGGTGACCGCGTCACGCAGGATGAAACCCTCTGCCGGGAACACGGTGCCGGCTACAGCTACCACGCCTGCATGCCCCCCGACCTGGTCCTCTACCCCAGCTGTACCGAAGAGGTATCGGCAGTGGTCGCCATTTGTGCCCGGCATCAGGTACCCATAGTTCCGTTCGGAGCAGGCACGTCGGTAGAAGGCCATGTATTGGCCCTAAAAGGAGGCGTATGTATTGATCTCCGGCAGATGCACCAGGTAGTGGCATTGAGCTACGAAGATATGTACATAACCGTACAGGCGGGCGTAAGCCGTAACCAGCTCGACCAGCTCCTGGAGGGCAGTGGTTTCTTCTTCCCGATAGGACCCGGTGTCAACGCCACGTTGGGTGGGATGGCCAGTACCCGCGCCTCCGGTACCAATGCTGTACGCTACGGCACCATGAAGGACAATGTACTCGCGCTAACGGTAGTACTGCCCGACGGACAGACTATACGGACCGGAAGCAAGGCGCGGAAATCCTCCGCCGGGTACGACCTGACGAGACTCCTTGTAGGAGCAGAAGGTACCCTGGGCATCATTACCGAACTGACACTCCGGCTGCACCCTTACCCCGCAGCCATCCGGGCGGCGGTATGCTCTTTCCCTACGGTTGAGGCCGCCGTCAAAACGGCCATTACCACCATCCAGAAAGGAGTACCCATTGCCAAGGTAGAGCTACTGGATGCCGTAATGATGCGGGCGGTGAATCTGTATTCTTCGCTGAGCTACGAAGAAAAGCCTACTCTTTTCCTGGAATTTCATGGAACGGAGGGGGAAGTAAGTGAGCAGGTCCAGAAAGTACAGCAGTACGCTGAGCAGCACGGTGTAACCGGATTTGTATGGGCCGAAGACGAACCTACCCGCACCCGACTCTGGCGCGCCCGCACCGACGCGGCTCCGGCTGCTATGGCCCTGGTGCCGGGCTCCGAGCTTATGGGTACCGATGTTTGCGTACCTATCTCGCGCCTGGCTGAATGCATCGTGGATACACAGGCTGACGCGGAGGCTACCGGCGTACTGGCTCCCATAGTCGGTCATGTAGGCGACGGTAACTTTCACCTGACCATGCTCATCCACCCGGACGATCCCGAAGGGTTTGAAAAAGCCAAGGCCCTTAACGAACGGCTGGTACTGCGGGCCCTGGCTATGGAAGGTACCTGTTCGGGCGAGCACGGGATTGGCATCGGCAAGCTTCCCTATATGCCCCTCGAACATAAAGAGGCATTAAAAGTCATGCTGGCTATCAAGAAAGCCATTGATCCGGACAACAGAATGAATCCCGGAAAACTACTGCCGGATATGGGATAGTAGTAGTAGACTTTCAGATAAATGGTTGGAAGACCCTTGCCAGAAACAACAAAACTCTGGCTAGGTAAACATTGGGAAGTGACTGCACGTATCCAGATCGCAGGTCAGCCTCTTTTTTGACCGCACCCCAACCATACCACCTATTCATGATTACTATCGTTTTGTAATTCCTCCTGCTTGCGCCGCTTTACTTTGCCGAAAGAATAACCCGCCGGTACGACACCAGCGAAGGTGTACCACTATCTTTTACCTCTAGTACCAGGTGAATTTGCTTATCGCCCAGGTCAGCGGGTACCTGCCACTGCTGTGTCTCTGCTGCCGGATCCTGAATAGAAAAATCATTGGGATAAGTACCTGCCTCCTTGTAGTAAAACCACCGATGGGTGAGTTGGTCGTTGTCGGGATCAGAAGTCCCTTTTGTATTTAGGCGGATCTGCTGACCCGGTCGCACCTTGAGGTGAAGTACCTGCCGGGACTTATCACCATTTACCACCACTACCGGCTCGTGGTTAACTTCTTTGGGGCCTTTGGTCGAATACTGCAGGCGGTTCATAAAGCTGTTCTTGACTTCCGGAATCCAACGGGCCAGCTCGGTTTTATCTACCCCACAGGTATGATAGTACCCTTCCGGAAATTCACTTCCCATCGGGCTGAACCGACTCCCCCAGCTCCCCTGGGTCGGGTCCAGAGGGTCGTTGAGTCCGCGTACCGCGCTTAGCAGGTACAGAAAGGCAGGTGTATCTCCTTCTCCTCCGTGATCATAGAGAGCCGACATAGGTCCATGCCCCTTTACTTCGCTGTCTTTCATAACACTAATGTACTGCCAGAAATGACCCGTATCGTGCAGCAGCCAACCTGCTTTTACCCGCTCCCCGTCGTAGGTAGACCGGGTAGTCCGAATATCTATACATTTTGAGGCTTTAACCTTATCCAGATCCACCAGATAGTCGAAGGTGATATCCTGAAGCAGGATACCAAAAACGTGCAGCTTGCCCAGCAGCTTGTTGAATTTTTCCTCGCCCTGCCGCTGGCGGTAACGGTACAGCGCCTGCACGAACGTAATAGGCCCACCCCACATCTGAACAAATATGGGCCGATCGTCCGGCTTGTTGAATACCTGCTGCAGGTACTCACTTCCTTCCGAATCTTTGGACTCGCCGTTGGGGTTAGTACCTTCTCCTATCCAGTCGGCAAATCGAATATCTCCCCAGCTACTCTCTACGTAGCGTCCTGCTATATTCGCTGCAAATTTCTTCTCGTTGGTCAGCCAAATGATAGGCAATGCCCCACGTCCCTTTTTAGTTATTTTCTGTAAAGCCTCATAAGCAGGAAAGCCCGCGTCATGCTTCAGGAGCTGAGGCCGTTCCTGCTGGTAAGCTTCCAGAATAGCCTGCCCCTTTTGCCAGGGACCATCCTGCTTATGCGTAAAGTCAGGCAACTGCTGCGTAATGATGATAGCCTCAGTATCAAAGTAGGGAGCATAGTAGAGGTACCGGATCAGTGAGTTGCCGTCATCATGGGTCATGTCAGTCATGATGACAACCCGATACTTTTCATTCTTTTGAGCAAAACAGGCTCCTATGGTACCAATACCAATAAGTACCCAGACGGCTGCTTTGCAAGTACAGTGGGTGAATAGACTCCTATAAAGATGCCTCTTGAGCATTGTTCAAGTTATTAATAGTTAAATAGAAAACGTTGGATAGCAGGAATGTACAGAAGACTATTTACATCATTTCTGACGAACAGAGCCGGGCATTTTTGCCATAAACAGGTAGTCACACCAGTCACGGGTGGTCTGTTTACAAATAACTCCATACCCGGCTGCTTTGCCGGGCTTTGAATCCGGCATACCACAGGCAAAGGGGGTAGAAAAATAAGACTACTCCAATCCAGAAAAGATATACCACGCCCAGGCTGAATCCCTGTTCAGGAGGGATGCCTTCCTGCATTTCCAGCTCAGTCCACGTCACACCCGATAGTAGCATACCTACCACCGCCAGGATATGGATCACCAGGAAATGGAGCACGTAGTAGAACAGAGGTACCCTGCCGTATACGCTGAAAAAGTTAATCCACCCGAATCGCCGTCCTTCCAGGGCATACAGGAGTAGCATGCCGGGCCCTAGTGTCATGAGCAGGTACAGTAGTGATGGCGGGTACTTGGTCGTATTAAGAAACGACATGAACGTGTAAAGACCATTGCGCTGTATCTCCCAGGGACGCAGATCGCCGTATACATTGAGGTATCGAAGCAGGATAAAGCCTGCCACCGCGACCAATCCAATAAGTAGCAGGACTCTCTTCCGCTGCTCCATCGTATAGCCACTCCCGTACAGCCTCCCAAAGCAGTAGCCTGTAATCAACACACCTATCCAGGGCAGTACCGGGTACAGAATTCCAATTGTCAGACCCGAGTCGAGGCGTATGAAGTTTTGCTTATGTAACAGGGACCAGACCAAGTTGGCCGTAGTACCTTCCGGAAACGACACCCCATCCAGCGCGTTATGCCCCGCTATGATTCCCAACCCTACTGCCAGCAGGATGCCCCAGGGCAGGAATTTCAGAACGCTGAGTACGATCATACTGAAGCCAATGGCCCAGATAACCTGCAGCATCAGGAATGAGAACGTAATATCAAACCAGAAGGTAAAGTTGATTATGGTTAACTCTAAAAAGATGAGCCACAGTCCCCTCGTGAACAGAAAGCTACTCAACTGCCCCGGCGACTTCTTTCGTCCGGACAAGTAGGCCGACGTACCCGCCAGAAATACGAATATGGGCGCACAGTAGTGTGTAATCCAGCGTGTAAAAAACAAAGTAGGCGTAGTAGTAGCCATATCGGTGGCATCGTAGTAGAAGCCGTTGACATGCAGAAAATCCCGGGTATGATCCAGAGCCATGATCACCATTACTATTCCCCGAAGGACATCAATACTACCCACGCGGGTCAGGGTTTGGGGAGGCGGAAGTGTAAGGGTTTGTGTCATGGGGAAAGAAGCTGAATGAATCACCGAACGTGTAGTGTACTGTAAGCGCCTGCTCCTGTACACAATTTTAACACACCCTTAGAAGCTGCTGATTTTTAGCAAAATAAATAAAAAGTATAGGACTTTTCATACTGCCTACTCTGATAACTATATGTCTAAAAAGAAAAAAGCGACAGAGTACTACTCCGCCGCTTTTCATACCCATTATTCACACTTACTTTTTCATACACCTGCGCGCCGCCAGACTAGTAGCCCCCGTAGTAAATAGTACAATGATGATAGAGCTGACCGGCATAAGAATAGCTGCCATGACTGGGGTCAACTGACCGGTTACCGCAAAAGTGAGTCCGATGACATTGTACACCAGCGACAAGACAAAACTCAGCTTTATTACCATCTGTCCGGCGCGTGCTAATTTGATGTAACGCGGCAGGTCAGCCAGCCGCTCTCCTTCTATAATGGCGTCGCAGGCGGGTGAGAAGTTATTCACATCGTCGGATACAGCCAGTCCTACCTCGCTCTGACGCAGGGCACCGGCATCGTTCAGGCCGTCACCTACCATCAGTACCCGCTTGCCATCTTTTTGCATCTTCTGTACAAAGGCCAGCTTCTCATCGGGCTGCTGTCTGAAAAATAACCGGGATGTACTCCCAAATAAAGTACTCAGATAACTTTGGTCAGTAGGTTTATCACCCGAGAGCAGGTACAGATCATACCTATCCTCACGCAGACTGACGACCGACTGGGCCAGTTCGGGACGGTACTTGCTACGGATAGAGAAATAGCCACGTACCCGCCCGTCTATCGATACATATACCCGTGACGCATTGTGGCTGTCACCATCGAATGTATCTATTCCAACCCAGCGTGCCGAACCGAGTTGTACGGTGTATCGGCCCCACAGCGCCCGGGTACCGGCTCCTTCGGTCTCCTCATAGTCGGACAGTACCCTCCGGCTCAGCGTCACCTCGGGCAGGCATTGTACAAGCAGCCGGCTCAGCGGATGGGACGACTGCGCGGCCAGGGTTTTGATCATTACCTGCTCATCAGCCGATAGGGGTTCCCCTTCGAAGGTTACTTCTGCTTCGCTGGCCAGGGTAATGGTACCCGTCTTATCGAATACTACGGTATCTATCTTAGCCAGACGCTCAATGGCAAACGCATTCTTTAAATAGAATCGGTACTTACCAAAAATACTCAGCATATTGCCATTGGTAAATGTGGCCGATAGCGTCAGGGCACAGGGGCAAGCCACAATAAGTACTGCCGTAAAAGAAGTGAATGCCGTAGCAAAACTTGCTTCTGTATACATCCAGTAGCTAAAAGTCAGCGTGGCGATGACCAGCACGATTGACGAGAAGTACCGGTTAAAGCGGGCCGCCAGCGTCTGGTTCTCGTCCTCTTTTTTACGAGTAAAGGCGTCGTTGTTCCATAGCTGGGTCAGGTAGCTTTGCGATACCCGGCGGAGTACCTCCATCTCTACTGCCGTTCCGCTCTGTCGTCCTCCGGCGTAGATGGTATCGCCTTTGCGGCGCTCGACCGGCTCGGCCTCACCCGAAACAAAGCTGTAATCAATCATGGCCTGCGGACTTACCAGTACCGCATCGGCAGGTATCAGCTCCCGGTTCCGTACGATCATGTGGTCACCAGGGCGCAGGTCCGTGATGGCTAAACGGGTTTCCACCCTATCCTTCAATACTGCTACCGCTACGGGAAAATACGACTTATAGTCGCGGTCGAAAGAAATACTGGCGTAGGTCCGGTCCTGAAAGTACCGCCCGATGAGCAGGAAAAAGATGGAACCTGTCAGCGAATCCAGATAGCCGGGACCGGTCTGGGATAGGATCTGGTATAGGCTCGTCAGGAACACTGACCACAAAGCTAGTGTAATGGGGGCATCAATATTCAGATAACGACCACGCAGGGCTTTCCAGGCCGATACAAAAAAGTCAGAAGCACTATAGAAAAACACCGGCAGTGCCAGTACCACATTGAGGGCACTGAAAAGTACCCTCAGGCTCTGGTCTTCGGTACTCTGCCCCAGGTGAAAGTACTCGGGCAGGCTCAGCATCATGATGTTCGCAAATGAGAAACCTGCGATTCCCATCTTGTACAGACGGGTGCGATTCCACTTATTTCCTGCTTTCCCCTCCACATCATTAAGGCTGATGTAGGGTTCGTAACCGATCCTGGTCAACAGTTCGGCCAGTTCACTCAGCTTTATTTTATCGGGATAAAAGGAGACCCGTACTTTCTTTTCAGGAAAGTTTACCACCGAACCCGATACTCCCGGGTGCAGACGGTCCAGTTTTTCGAGCAACCAGATACACGAGCTACAGTGCATTTTGGGCACCAGCCAGTTGATCCGCGACTGCCGACCGTCCGTAAACTCCAGTAGCTTCGGCTGTACGTCGGGCAGGTCCAGGTAGTCAAACTTGCCCTGGTAGTACGTGACCTCGGGGGAGTTGCCTTTGGCATCGTCAAAGGCATAGTACTGGCAGAGGTCGTTCTCTTTCAGTACATCATACACCAGCTTACACCCTTCGCAGCAAAACTCGTGACTATCGTGGGGGAGTATTTCGTCACGGCAGGGTTCGCCGCAGTGGTAGCAGGTATGAGTTTCCTGAACCGGTGATTCAGGAGCAAGAATACTTTCTTTCATGGGTTGTTTTAGCCGGTAAAAGCAGGTCGCTTGTTGCTGTTAGAGTACAGGAGCGGCCCACCTATATTTTACGGCTCAAAATTGCAACTCTTTCCCGCACCCCGGCATGACCTGAGTAGGAGCAGAATATGACTTTGGTCAGGGTTTTTGGAGGAGTAGGTATAGGTAAATGACTCCAGTAGCTATGCATAGTTGAAAGAAATGCGGTTCGCAATATATTGCTTAACCAGCTGTCCGCACCGGGCTGGATCGCGCTATGGCTATCGAACTTTAGGGGCCTTCCTGAATTAAAGTAATACTAGACTAGTTCTTAATATGGTCAAATTACTACTCGTTTCTTTATGTTGGAATCTATTTGGAATTGTAGGTCGGATAATTTTGATTTGTAGGATTAACAAGTCATCCTGAACCAAAAGATCGAGTAGTCAATCAATGCAGTTACCCCCTAGCCTGGCAGCGGACCGCCGCAGGCCCCTTTCGCTGGCCCAGGCCAAGCTTCTTAACTTCGGAAGCATATCATTGAACCCTACCCAGGCCCAGGCGCTGGGCTTAATGAATCAGCAGTTAATCGCCCTGTGCCGGACACTGCCCGAACCCCTGGTTGACTCGGCTATCCTTACGCTACAAAGTCACTATGCCGGCTCCCGGCTGGTCAATCTGCTCAACTTTTACACCAAGTTTTACCCCCCCACGTGGTCGGTTATTTATTGGTTGCAGGAACGGAACCCCCTGCTAACGCCGGCCGAGCTGGAAAGTGCTTATATTGCTCAGGCCATGGCTATGTTTCTACATATGCTTGACGACCATCTGGTTGATGGCCAGCTGACTCCTACTCACTTGCTACTACAGCTGCGAACAAAGGCCTGGATGCGGTTCAGCCAGCACACAGACCTCCTGGCACGCATGGTGCCAGACGGCCCGGCCATTGGACAGGCCCTGATTGACACGTACTTCGGCGGGGTGCATCATCCACCCCAGGTAGATAGCCTGGAGGCCTACTGCCATCGGTTTCGTAGCCAGCTAAGCACCGGGCTCGTTGTGCCGATGCTAATCGCGACCCGTACCGGTTGCTCAACCGCCGAGGTACGGCTGGCGTTTGAGTCGTTTGGCATTGCCTGGCGACTCCTGGACGATTTGCGCGATTGCCAATCTGATGTGTATGACGGTGAGCCTTCGGGGGTGTACTACCAGCTTACGCCCGAGGGGCGGGCACACTGGGAGGCCTGCCGGGGCAAACCCGACGATGCCCCCGAATGGCAAAGTCTCATAGACTACTTAGACGCAACGGGTACCTTAACGGAGTCTGTTCAGCACCTTGTCCGGGCACTTGGCGATGCTCAGAAGGCCGCCGAAGCAGCTGGTTTAGTGGGATATGCTGCCGAGTTTCGTCAGCTGGCCCAACCGTTGCTTACTACCCCAAAGCAAATAATTCATCAGCAGACCAATCCAACTATCCCTAACAGATGAAAACATACGCCGACTTCATTACAGCCATCACTACGCAGCCAGCGCTCCTCCAGGAACTTGAATCCATTCTCCCCTTTCCAGACCAGTCAGCGCTGCAAAGGTGGTTTATAGACAAAGGCTACCAGATTGGGGATCATGACCTGCAAATGCTGTACGACCAGCAGAACTCACTCCTGGATGCCAGCGAGCAGGTCAACTACTAACCATTGATGCGTTTATCTATTTAGCTTTTGCTTCGCTTTGATGCCCTTCGCTACTACCAACCCAACGGAACCAGTCCCCCCCGCCCGATTGCTCTTTAATTTACGGGGCTGGAATCCCCGCCCGGTCTTTCTGGCCGAACCGGAGTGGTTTCCGCATATTTTTTCCATTCCCATGTCGCACCACTGGCACAACATCCAGGTGGACGGTCACCTCTGCAACCTGCGGGGAACCGGGTACCTGCTTTTGCCAGCGGCGGCACCCGGTGCGGCGGCACCCGGAGGTACCTATTCCGCGCACTTTGATCCGGGAAGTCCTTACTTCCAGGCATTTTTTGGACTTTACGTGGTTGCCCCCCACCAGGGCAGGCGCGTTTCTCCGGAGGTATTCGTTCAGTTGGGCGACCGCGATAATCTGGCCTGGGGTAAGTTCATGGGCGATCCCTCTCCCTTTTCGCAGGCCGAGGGCCCCGTTAATTTACAATGCCAGGAAACCGATTCAGCGGATGCGTCTATCCGATGGACCTGCACCATGACCTGTCGAATCCATGCAGATTTGGGCTATCAAAATCCTCAGCAGGGGTTAATGCCTATTTTAAGCGTACCGGCGAGTGCCGCCACTGCCTGGGAATCGCAAGTTTTTAGCTATCAGGAAATGTTGGCTACCTACGAAGTACACCTATGGTATGAGGGCGATTACCTTATCATTGGCTACTACAACGGTGTAAGCTTTGAGAAGAAGTCAGGCCAGACAGTGAACACCCTTTCGGATTACCCGGCCTTCCGGGCGCAGCTGGAGCGGATGGCCGCCGGTCTGAAAATTGTCGATAATGGAGGTGGCTTCTCGACGCCTCCCTCTGGTTTGTTTTAACAAGTAGCCTTTCATCCATGACGTTAAAAACTGTAAAGGCGGCCCTGGAGGCGGGCATTAACGGCACGGTCTGCGACCTGATCCCGGACTCGCATCAGACCGATTTTGGCGGGCTGAGACGCAAACAACCCCTGATTCGGGTGTCAGCTCGTAGTGAACAGGATGTACTTCACACGTTCCGGGTAGCCCGCGAGGCTTCCCTCCCGGTTACCATCCGGGGGGCCGCCCACTCCTGTAACGGGCAAAGCCTGAACGAAGGTGGGATTTTGCTAGAGAATTTTAGCTCAGGAGCTGAGGTGGAGTTCGTTGCGCCCGATCTGGTAACGCTTACCGGCCGAAGCCGATGGAGAGCGGTGGAGCAGGAACTCAACGCAGCGGGTCGGCAAACACCCGTCTTAACCGATTACCTGGATATGTCAGTCGGAGGTACGTTGTCGGTGGGAGGAATTGGCCTGAACTCCGTCCGGAATGGATTTCAGGTGGATACCATTCGGCGTTTGCGTTTGATACAGTTCGACGGTACCGCCCTTTGGTGTTCGCCTGAGGAGAACCCGGAACTGTTTCGTTTTGCCCTGGCCGGCCTGGGCCAGATGGGGCTGATCGAAAAGGTTGTCATGCAGACCGAGCCCTTTCGCCGGTATGCGCACGTCATCAAGCGGCAGCATAACAGCATAGGGGATATGATGGCCTTTTTGCCCCAGGCAGCAGCTGACGGCAACGGAGTAACGCACTACAATGGGTACATCCGGCCGCATCAAATCGTTTCGGAATATGGTTATTTTAGCAACGAAGCACAAGCCGACCTAACCCAACTGGCCCCCTGGCTACACGGCGCATCGGATGAGGTGTTCAGTCAGGATAACTTTCCGTTCTGGGTCCAGGAGCGGCGCGACCTCTGGCTGGGGGCTTTTCCCAATCATCTGCGCATCTGGACTGACTACAAATTCGGGTACGAAGGCCTGGTCCAATTTATGCAGTGGCTGGAGCCGCAGCTATCGCGCGCGCCATTTTCTCAGGTTCTGAAAGGAATGTACGTACTGATTTGTAAGCGTCCCACTCCCCGGACGCACTTCGCGTTTTTACCGGCACCCGCTGGTGAACAACTATATGGGGTGGGATTGTATTCCATGGTCAACCGTTGGTCGCCGGCGCTCATTGCTCAAACTCTGATAGCTCTCAAACAGACCCTCCGCAGGTGTGCCGAATTTGGAGGACGCCCCTATCTGTACGGCCATAACGATTTGGATGCTACTTTAAAGCAGCAATTTTATGGTGCTGATTATCAGCGGCTACTTGCCCTGCGCGATGAACTAGCCCACGAGCTGCTCAACGCAGAAAGCTTTTAGGAGACTTTTTCTGAATTCGTGCCTTATCTGGTGGTGGAACGGCGCCGTTGACAGAGGGGAATCGGGTATTGTCACCTAATCATGGGCCAGTACAAAAGCGACAGGTCGCGCCCTGCCAGTACCTGCTCACAAAAGCCTACTCGGAGTTTTTAATTCTCTTTTCTCTCCTTTCGCAAAAGAGAAGGCCCAGGCGGGCCTCCTCTCTGAAACGACTATATGTATCACTACTGCAGCTGCCCGCGAATTTCGCCGCCGGCTGGTTGGCCGGTACTTCCGAACTTCCTGCGAGCTGAGCCGAAACAGGACGTTCCTTTACAACTAACACTTCGGTGTCATCTACATTTTTTGTTGGCTTTCTCATTGTTGCACGCCCCCGCCACCAGCGCCAGGCCTACCACCAAGAGTACCACTTTTTTCATAGTGTTAATAAGGTTAAGTTGGAAAAGTGTAAATACAACCCGGTTATATTCAATATCCACCGTAGAAATAGCATGAAAGTGCTACCCCCTACTGCTCCTTCTCGAGGTAGGCTTTAGTTACCCGCCGCATCATGCCGTCGTTTTTGGTTAGGATGTAGAGCTGCCGGGTATTATAGTCGTACTCGATGCGCATATCCACACGCTGGGTATTAGTAAGCTTACGCAGGTCAGTTTTGGCTCCATTCTCCACAATTTCCAACTCGTAGATGGTGGGGGTGGATAGCTTCTTGTCGAATTTGAGGTAGAAAAGCCTTCCATTGTAGATATCACCGAACAGGAATTTATCATTTAGTACTTTTAGGTCTCCCTTATACACGTACCCACCACTGATGGCCGATCCGTCGGCGTGGCTGTATTGGGCAAAGGGAGCTCGATAAGGACCTACCTCCGCCTCACTGACTTCGTATACATTCTTAAGGTCGCTGGCCGAGATCCTGAAATTCCCCTCACGTATATTCCAACCGTAATCGGCGCCTTTTTCGATGATGTTTACCTCTTCCACATTGCCCTCCCCCACTTCGGTAGCAATCAACTTGTGCCCATGGTCAGTAGCCCAGGCAAAGCGGTGTGGGTTACGGAACCCGTAGGCCCATATTTCTTTCCAGACTCCCGCATCTGCTTCCTTCACAAAAGGATTGTCGGCCGGGATGCCGTACTTGCCGTTCCGGCTGTTACGGCCCAGCGGGTCTATCCGAATGATGGTACCTAAGGGCGACTTAATCGTGTGAGCCAGCTCAGGGTGACGCCCGATGGTAGTACCGCCATCACCGATTCCTATGTATAGTTTGCCGTAGTCAGCGTCTCCCTTTTTCAAGCCGGGAGCAAATTTGATATCCTGTACACCATGTACCTGTGACGGTACATTAATGCGGAGCATCTCCCTCCTATCGCCTTCGAATACGGGGCTTTTTACATCCTTCATCTTCCATTCCGACAGCACCCACTGCATAGCTACTTTAATGGATTTATCATACTCGTAGTCGGCAGGTTTACCGGTGTAGGCTTCGGTGTGGGTGATATAGATGAGACCGTTTTTGAGGTAGTCAGGATGAAAGGCAAAGCTTCCCAGTCCGGTGGCCAGGCCGGGTGTGTTGATAAACCCTTCAATTTGATTCCGGATATCCAGAAAAACCGCTGGTTGTCCATTATGGATGCGATAGATCAGGCCGTTCTGGTCATTGACGTACAAGGTACCATCACCGGACGGATGCGCCCGCATGTTAGCAATACGGGTATGCGGAGGCTTATCGCTGGAATGAGGAAACTTTACAAATGGCTCCAGCTCGATCCGCAGGGGTGATTTTTTGACCGGAGCAATCAGCTTCTCCGACGATACGGCATTGGCTTCCGCGGTCAGCTGAAGGGGTTGTATTTTATGGATCTGGGTCTCGTTTTTTATGTAAGCCAGGATCGCATCTACCTCTTCCGCTTTCAGAAAGTCAAATGGGGGCATAATGGTCTTGTAGCGCTCATGCAGGCCTACCGCCCGCTTATTACCGGACTTGATCACCTTTTCGGGATTGCGAATAAAAGCCGTCAGCTCCTGATCCGAACGTACATGGGTTACTCCACCCAGTCGGGGTCCCATACCATCATCCTGCATGTTGTGGCAGGACGAACAGTAGGTAGAAAAAAGCGTCTCCCCCCGGGCGACTTGAGCCGCATCAGTGGAGGAGCTGGCAGTTGTCTGAGCTAAGGCGTAGTGGCCGGATAATCCCAGACAGCCAACTACAACGAGGGTACTATATAAAGAATGACGAAACATGAATAAGAGGATAAACAGGATGTGCCATTGAGACGACCTTCCACTACTACAACACTTACATTTTAGGCAACTAATCCCTATTACATCAGTAGGTACCTTTATAGATATGGTCCCCACGCTTGTGACGAATCGGTTTGAGCGGAATCTGCAGACCACCCGTTTCTTCCAGCCAGGCCCACATTTCCTTACGTAGCTGCTCGGCAATCTGCTGGTGCTCAGGGCTACGAATTAGGTTATTGACTTCGTTAGGATCTTCTTTCAGGTCGTATAGTTCATTGGCATCCCACACTCCATAGTTAAATATAAACTTATAACGATCGGTACGCACACCAAACATGGTAGGCGTCTGAGGAAAAGCTACTTCCCAGTAGTATTCATAAAAGGCCCGGTCACGCCAGTTAGCTACCTGCTCCCCTTTCAGCAAGGGTATAAAGGATACTCCCTGCATCTGCTTTGGCTTGGGTAATCCGGCATAGGCCAAGAGCGTCGGAGCTATGTCCAGATTCTGGACCACCTGCTCTACCTTAGTACCCGGTTTGATAAGTGAGGGGCACCAGGCCAGCAACGGTACCCGCATGGACTCTTCGTACATGTGGCGCTTGTCGATCAGACCGTGTTCACCAAACGAAAAACCATTGTCCCCCATGTATACCACCAGCGTATTTTCGGCCAGTCCGTTATCCTCCAGCCACTTCATCACCCGGCCCACGCTTTCATCCACGCCCAGCAGCGTTTCCATGTAGCGGCGGTAGAAATCATTAAACTCAATATCGCCATGGTACATATAGTCGACACCGTGCCAGCTGTACCGCTGCTGCTTTACCCAATTGGGCATATCTTTCATATTCACCTTCATGTCCTTATTCTCTGGATTTTGACTGGACGCGGGACCAAAGATCTTGCTGGTGTCCGTCTTAGTCAGGTACATGCTGGGCGGGTACTGGATGGGCGTATTGCGGTAGACGCCGCGGTGCCGCCGGGCGGGCATAAACTCGGCATGAACGGCTTTGTGCGATAGGTACAGGAAAAAAGGCTTCTTTTTGTCCTGCTGGTCCAGCCACTTGATGGCATAGTCGGTCAGCAGGTCAGTAATATAAGCGCTGTCACCGTGGGCTACCTGCTTGCCGTTGATGTTAAAGGTAGGGTTGTAGTACACGCCCTGCCCCCGAAAGCTCAGCCAGTAGTCAAAACCCGGCTGGGGCTTATCATCTTCATTGCCCATGTGCCATTTGCCCAGAAAGGCTGTTTTATAGCCGGACTTCTGCAGGTACTGCGGAAAGAAGGTCAGTCCTTTGGGTACAGGTGCCTGATTATCTACGATGGTATGGGTATGCGGGTACTGCCCGGTCAGGATAGTAGCCCGGCTGGGAGAGCACAGGGCTGTGTTGACAAAAGCATTCTGCATGTGAGCTCCTTCGCGCGCCATCCGGTCCAGGGCCGGTGTCTTCAGGCCCGAGAACTTACCGGTGAAGCCCATGGCATCGTAGCGATGGTCATCGGCCAGAATGTAAATGATATTTTTGGGCTGCGGAGGGCGGGTAGTAGTTGGCTCCGTAAAGCCTGCTTTCCACTTCAGGGTAAAGGCGCTCAGGCCTACCGCCAACAGAATCCCGCCAATAACAAGCAGCCTTTTTTCAACCAGCATGAGTAAGTTGTTTTTCAACCAAAGTACTTTAGCCGGCATTTTTACTACTACTGCTTCTCCCCGGAACTATCGAAATCGGTTTTATTAACCCAGTTAGCTTCTATGTGCTCCCCTTTTAGATAGCGTTCATAAAAATTACGGGTTTTCTCTTCGGCATAGAGATAATTGTCAAAAACAGCACCCCTGCTGAACATACGCGGGTCCCCCTGAGCCCGTAGTTGTTGCTCCATGAGGCTGGCCAGTTGTCGTTTAGTTGTCTGATGTTTTTTTTCGGTAGCCAGATTAACCATACAATCAGGATCTTTGCTGATTTGGTATAACTCCTCAGCGGGACGTTTGCCTAGTCCCTGCTCCCAGTAACGCCGCTCCGTCGGATGATGTCTGCGCTGAATCAGTACCGTCTTGGTAGGGCTGCCATCGGTGTTGAGGTAGCCGGTAATCGGGTCACCCGACGGCCAGCGCTCAGGCTCGTAGTTGTGCAGGTACAGGTAACCATTTTTTACGATTCCCCTAATGGGGTACCCTGTGTCGTTGGGCCGGCCAATGTCGTGTCGCTCTTTCCCAATCAGGACATAGTCACGTCTGTGTGTTGGCGTATTAGAAAAAATATCAACCAGACTCCTTCCCTGCACCGGCGGCATACCCGTTTGGCCAGCGGTTAGTCGGGTTACTTCCAGTACTGTGGGTACAAAATCAATAAAGCTCACCAGGTCTTCCACCTTTCGGCCGGGCTGTACTATGCCCTGTTTCCACCTAATGGCCAGAGGCAAGTGGTTAGAGGCTTCAAACTCCTGCCCTTTTACTCTGGGAAATGGCATACCATTGTCTGACGTAACAATTACAACAGTATTTTCAAGTTCGCCCCGCTCCTCCAGCAGCCGCAGCATCCGGCCCAGGTGCTGGTCAAAATATTCTATTTCAAAAGCATAATCCAGCATATCCGTCCGGACAGAATCAATGTCAGGCCAGTAGGCGGGTACCCGGTCTATATCCGTTGTTTTTTTGCCGTGCTTCTTTCCTGACCCATAAGCATATGCCCGGTGGGGCTCGGTGGAGCCGTACCAGAAGCAAAAGGGCTGGTCGCCCCGGCGGTTGTTCAGGAATTCCTCGAAATTAGCCGCGTAATCAATTTTGCTGATTTGGGAGGTAGGTCCCTTCGTTTTTTTAGAATTATAGGCTGGGCCCGTCAGCTGCCTGGGCTTTCCGTTTACAGTGCCCGGATTTCCGGGTGCCCACCCCTTGGCTGTGTGCCCTACATGGTACCCGTTTTCCCGGAGTACCTCCATTATTGATTTGAACTTAGCCGGAAAATAAGGTACATGATTGGCTGCTTCTTCGAGTTGCCAGGAGTTGCGGCCCGTCAGAATACAGGAGCGTGAGGGGGCACACTTGGCATTGGGGGTATAGGCATTCATGAAGAGTAACCCTTCGGCGGCTACCCGGTCAAAATTCGGCGTTCTGACCCAGCGGGTACCATAGGCACCCGCGTGCGGATAGGACTGATCATCGGCGATGCAGAACAGAATATTAGGGAGGGCAGCCTGCTCTGGCTTAGGCTCGGTCAACCGGCTTCCCAGCATTAGAATCAATAGTAGTAAACCTCCGGTAATACTGTATATTCCTTTCATCTTTACGGTGGTACCTTTTATCCTAAAAGTCGGCTAAGTCATCCCATCTACCATTTGCCAATTGAATATTATAAGTAGGTTTGTATCAATCAAAAACACCCAATTACCACGCTTAACATCACCGACCTATGCTCGTTACTACCACCCCTACCATTGAAGGTAAAAAAATCGTTAAGTACATTGGCCTTGTCAACGGCGAAGCTGTCATCGGAGCTAATTTTGTCAAAGACTTTTTTGCCGGCATCCGCGACATCGTGGGTGGCCGTGCGGGAGCCTACGAGCAGGGCCTGCGGGAAGCTAAGAGCATCGCTGTGAGGGAGATGATGGATCAGGCCCAGCGTCTGGGTGCTACAGCCATCGTGGGGGTAGACCTTGACTACCAGACCATCGGCAACACCAACACCATCCTGATGGTAAGTGCCAACGGTACCGCTGTGATTACTGAATAAGTACTACTGTCTACCACTATGCACATACACTCCTATTCTTCCACCCAATATACTGCCTGGCTGCTGATCCTGGCGGCTGTTATTAGTAGCTGCCAGACTACCAGTTCGACCTTATCAGAAGCACAGCCGCCTGCCCAGGAAGAGGAGGCTCCCGTAAGTACGGTAAATGATTTGATCGTATGGTTGAAAAATAATCCGGATCAGTCCGACGAGCGGGGCTGCTTTACAATGGATGGAGTGGACGTAACCGAAGTAGATACGGTATGTGTCCGGCACCATATACAGGGCTTACGCAGTACCGGCCTTTTTGCTACAACCTATATTGGTGAATTGGAAAAAGAATTTGCTCAGATGCAGGCAGCGATCAGGAAAGAGGGCTATGCGGCATCCAAAGATTATGACCGATACTTCAACTCGCAGGATTCACCGGCCTACGATGATGCCATCAGTCAACTGGGTACCGCTGCGCAGACAAAGATTAGTGGTAAGGAAGCTACCGTAGCCGTAACATTCACAGAACCCAGCTATACCCTTACCTATACACTCCGGCAGGAGGATGGCAGGTGGAAAATCATTCATATAGAATAGATATACAAACGCCCCGGGTACTACTGTACCCGGGGCGTTTGTGTTGATTTATCTGGTAAATATTAGAATACTTCCTGCGCGATCTTCATTACATTATCTGACTTACCCATAGTATAGAAATGCAGCACCGGTACGCCGTACGCCATCAGCTCCTTACACTGCTGAATTCCCCACTCGATACCTACCTGACGCACCTCCTTATCGGTTTCACACTTTTCGGCCGCACTAACCAATTCCTGTGGCATATCCAGATGGAATATTTTAGGTAGTACCGTCAGTTGTTTTTTAGTAGAAAGTGGTTTCAGACCCGGAATGATTGGCACTGTAATACCTTCCGCCCGGCACCGCTCCACAAACTGGAAGTACTTCTGGTTGTCGAAGAACATCTGAGTCACGATGTACTCAGCACCCGCGTCTATTTTCTCTTTAAAGTACCTGAAGTCAGTATCGAAATCAGGTGCTTCAAGGTGTTTCTCCGGATACCCGGCCGTGCCTATACAAAAGTCAGTAGGAAAGCCCTGCGTCTCTTCGTGCAGCAGTAGTCCCTTGTTCATATTAACGACCTGCTCTATCAGTTGTGAAGCAAAGCAGTGACCACCATCTTTAGGCTTGAATACACCAACTGATTTTTCAGGATCTCCCCGCAGTACCAGTACATTATCAATGCCCAGGTAATTGAGGTCGATCAGCATATCTTCGGTTTCTTCCCTTGTAAATCCTCCACAAATGATATGTGGTACCGCATCTACCTTGAACCGCTCCATCAACCGCGCACAGATACCTACCGTACCCGGACGCTTACGTACCGGAATACGACGAACTGTTCCGTCCGGTAGCTGCTTTTCGATGACTTCCTCACGGTGGTAAGTCACATCAACAAATGGGGGATTGAACTCCATGAGAGGCTCTACCGAATCCAGTAACTGATTGATATTTTGCCCCTTGATCGGTGGGATAATTTCGATGGAGAAAAGCGTCTTGCCGTTGGCCTGGCTAATGTACTCCGTTACTTTGGTCATGTAGTACTTTTATATGGCTTAAAACAGCCACAAAGGTACTGAGTTTCCTACTTTGGAGCTAATAATTAGCCATCAAGACTACAAAAGATTGCTACAAAAAACACAAAAGCCCGGAAGCATCTTCCGGGCTTTTGTACTACTTATTTTCCTTCTGACGAAAGTTTTTTGATCGACTTCAGTACGATCGGCTGACAGCGCCAGCGCTCATTGTCATATATTTCCTTTACCTCAGCCGTAAATTCTACCCGAGTTCCCTCCACTGATAGTGATTCCGGTATATTACAGGGGCAATAGGGGGTATTAGGATCGTCATTCAGGTAAATATCCACCCACTTTTCGGACTCCGTGGTAGTGACCCGCACGGCTCCCTCACGGTTGCTGAGAGTATTTACTGTTTTACGATCTGCATAGCTGCATTGGCTCTCGGCCAATGTGGCTAACTCATTCTTGGGTTCACCGGGCTCACAAGCCACGGCTCCCAATGCAAACATGGCTAATACAAGGTAGTTCTTCATCTATTGATTGGTTTTTAGACAAAGAGATAGCTGTGGCCCAAAAAGTTGGAACAGGCACAATAAAAAATTTAAAAATATTGAAAACTACGTCTCATCAGGCTGTGGCCATGTACATGACCCCTCCTATCATCGTGCTTAGCCAAACCAGGCGCCAGGCTAGCTCACACATTTTTACCTGCCTTTCCATAACTTTTACTTCTTAATTACTCTGGACTACCTGATATCACTTAACGTCTGGTTTCCTTTTTCTCTACCGGCACATCAGGAGGTGTTTCATTGTACCCTTTGTGCTTATTCATATTGTTCTCTTCAAACTCATCCACCGCATCTTCATCCAGCCTCTCCGATGACTTATAGGTATCATCCAGGTGTTTTTGGATATCAGCTGTACCGGCAGGCGAAGGGCTCCCCCCCTCTACATTTTTTTTGTTGTCTTTTGACTCCATATAAGTATTGATTCGGGACTTGTTAGTAAGTGCCGGCTTATAGGTACCTACGGCCGGTGAACGATTGCAAACAATTCGCATTCCAGTGGGGTTAGCCTGAGAAGCAGGAAGAATCTGGGAAGTAATGTACTCTGATGGGAGAAGAGGGTGTTCTGAAATATCCACACGTGGTATATAATAAAAATAGCCAACCGCATGACAGTTGGCTATTCCACGTAAACCCTCCTCTATCTGTGATTGTCGTTTTTATTTCATGCGATGTAAATGTTCATTTACTCGGCATGTCAATAAGTTTGACAATAAGATTTATTAAATCTCTGTGCCACCGTCAGAAGAAGCCTACCAATAATTATCAAATAGCTCAAAATCAACGTTTTATTTTTTTTGACTTTTTTAACCCACAATTTTGAGGGAAAAGTTTCCACAATTTTGTTTCCCCACTCGTACCCATTGTTCCCCAAATTGTATACGTCACCCCACTTTTCGGAGCATTTCGATGTGTTCGATATCATCCTCCAGGTACATGTCCCCTACCTGCTCAAATCCGAAAGACTTATAGAACTTCTTCAGGTAGAGCTGAGCTCCGATCCGGATGGGTACAGTACCATATAGCTGTTCAACTGATTGGATAGATTGCTGCATCAAGTGGCGGCCGATACCGTACCGACGGTACTGCGGCGACGACACGACTCGTCCGATAGATGCCTCTTCGTAAGACAATCCCGGAGGTACTATGCGTGTATAAGCAGCCAGAGTTCCCTCCGGTGTCCAGCCCATCAGGTGGTGGCACAGCTGGTCTTTGTTGTCCATATCCAGGAAAGGGCAGGTCTGCTCTACTACAAACACCTCGCTGCGAAGGCGCAGGAGCTGGTATAACTCGTCAAGGGTAAGACTATAAAAAGGTTTTAGCGACCAGGTAAGCTGCATGGAGATAATGTTAGTCTGTAAAAGATTGAAGGGCTACTCCTGGGAGTAGCCCTTCAAAATAAATGCATTGAAACTAAATTTTTGGTAGGGAAATCAATTGGAGGCATAAATTCAGAATCATACCCAAAAAATAAACCTCACTTGTACCGGCTTATCCCCTAATTGTTGGTTCAGTTAATAATGGTTTTGTAGTTTTGCGAAATAAATTTGATCTAAACCAAGCTTTATCAACTCATACAACATGGGAAGAGCATTTGAATACCGGAAAGCACGAATGTTTAAACGTTGGGACCACATGGCCAAAACCTTTACCCGTATCGGTAAAGACATAGTACTGGCTGTTAAAAGCGGTGGCCCCGACCCTAATACCAATGCCCGTCTGCGGGCGCTGCTTCAGAATGCCAGAGCGGCGAATATGCCAAAAGATACAATCGAGCGCGCTATCAAGCGGGCTTCATCAAAAGACCAGGAAGACTATAAGGAAATGGTATACGAAGGATACGGTCCTCATGGTGTTGCCATCCTGGTAGAAAGTACTACTGATAACCCTACCCGTACCGTAGCCAACGTACGCAGCTACTTCAACAAGCTGGGAGGTAGCCTGGGTACTATGGGTATGCTGGACTTTATCTTTGACCGCAAGTGTGTATTTAAGCTAGCCAACGACGGCAAGAAGGATATTGAGGAGCTAGAGCTGGAACTGATTGACTTCGGCGCCGACGAGGTATTCCTGGACGAGGAGAATAACCAGATTGTGATCTACGGTGAATTTGCTGCTTACGGCTCACTCCAGAGCTATCTGGAAGAGAACAAGTTTGAAATTGTAGAATCTGATTTCGAGCGTGTCCCTAACGATACCAAGAAGCTATCCGAAGAGGAAGTGGCCGAAGTAGAAAAGCTCATTGAGCGCATCGAAGAAGACGACGACGTGCAGCGTGTGTTCCATAACATGGCGTAATTGGGCTATAAGCTGTAGGCTTTAAGCTATATGCCATTAGTCATTTCCTAAGGCGGCTCCTTTCGGAGTCGCCTCTTTTTATTCGATTGCTTCTATCTTGTGCGTCTTTCCCTGAAATTGGAAGCTTTCCCCTACTCCCTTCCCCATCAGTAGCTTACCAATGGGCGAAGCCAGTGATACTGCCATGACCGTGGCACCATCCAGCGTCACCATCCCTACGCTTACCGCCATAAAGAACTGACCAGCCGTAGTATTGACCAGACTACCCAGGGCTACGCGCGTAAGTACCTCGGCTTCATTGATTCGTTCCAGCACGAGGCGCTCCTGCCGGGCCTGCTCGTACTGCCGGGCAAACATGTCACGGTCGAGCTGTCCCATAGCCCGCGCAGTTTCGTATTTATCTCCTACTGAGCTTTTGCTTTGTTCATTGGCTGAGGCTTGGGCGGCTTCCATTGCCTGCCAGGATACCGCCATCCGCTCGTCGAGCAGGGCTTTGAGGTGGGCTAGTACTTTTTGTTTCATTATCTAATATCATAAAAAAGCATGGTACCAAGTACAGTACCATGCTTTTACTTTAGGTATTTCTTTGCTCTTTTTGCTCAGTTAGCTCACCCCAGCGGGGGTGGTATCTGATAGCGTTTTAAACCGGGACGCGTAGTCGCTATTCAAGTCCGCCCTGATTTCAAATCAGGGCGAGCGTAGATCTTCGACATTCCAATCAATACGCCAATATCGGTGCCAGCCAACGCTCTACATCCTCCACGGACATGTTCTTGCGGCGGGCGTAGTCTTCTACCTGATCCTTATGGATCTTACCTACGGGGAAGTAGCGGCTTTCCGGATTTGCAAAGTACCAGCCACTCACCGAGCTGGCCGGATACATGGCAAAGCTCTCCGTGAGAACAATATCAGCTCTTCCCGCATCCAGCAGGTTGAACAAGGTCTGCTTTTCGGTATGGTCAGGACAGGCCGGATAACCCGGTGCCGGACGTATACCACGGTATTTCTCTTTGATCAAGTCCTCATTTTCCAGTTTCTCATCCGTAGCATATCCCCAGATCTCCTTCCGTACGCGCTCGTGCATCAGTTCGGCAAAGGCCTCCGCCAGACGATCCGCCAGCGATTTGACCATGATGCTGTTGTAGTCATCGTGCTCGCGCTCGTACTTTTCCAGCAGGGCCTCAATACCGATACCGGCTGTTACCGCAAAACCACCAATGTAGTCGGTATGGCCGCTTTCGAGCGGGGCAATGAAATCAGAGAGACAGTAGTTAGGCAATCCCGCTGCTTTCTGGCTCTGCTGGCGCAGGTTGTGCAGCACGGTGAGGGTATCAACTACCGTTTCACTGCCTGCTAATACCGGTTGGCTCTGTCCACTCAGTACAGACTCGGCATTGCGCCGGCTGATCTTATATTCCATGTGGGTATGTGATCCGTGGCGCTCACAGGGTACTTCGCGGGTCTGCTCTTCAAACTCGTGCAGCAGGATATCATCCTCAATGGCATTGGCCGGCCAGAAGCCTATCACCGCCTTCGCCCGCAGCGACTTATCACGGATGATTTGACCCAAAAGTACAGCGGCATCTTCGTACAGCTTCTGCGCCTCGGAGCCTACTATAGGGTCTTCAAATATCTTGGGGTACTTGCCATGTAGCTGCCAGGTCTGGAAAAAAGGCGTCCAGTCGATGTACTTCGCTATTTCAGCCAGGTCATAGTCTTCCAGCACGCGGGTACCCAGGAAGGAAGGCTTGGGAGCTATGTACTCTTTCCAGTCGATGTTCACCTTGTTCTGACGTGCTGCCACTATCGGAAGATGCTCCTTATCCGTCTTGCGGCGGGCGTGATCTTCGCGAAGCTGAGCGTACTCAGCTTTGATATCTTTCAGTACTTCGGCCTGGCTCTTGTCGCTCTGGGTGAGTTTACCAGCCACAGGTACCGAGCGTGACGCATCCAGTACGTGTACCACCGGCCCCGAGTAGTGCGGGTCGATCTTGACGGCGGTATGAATACGTGAGGTAGTAGCTCCTCCGATCAGCAGCGGTATCTTAAAGCCCTGACGCTCCATTTCCTTGGCTACGCCCACCATCTCGTCCAGCGAAGGCGTAATCAGCCCCGACAGACCTATTATATCTACATTTTGCTCTTTGGCAGTCGCGAGTATCTTATCTGTAGGTACCATTACCCCCATGTCAATGATCTCGTAGCTGTTACAGCTCAGTACTACACCTACTATGTTCTTACCGATATCGTGTACATCCCCTTTTACGGTAGCCAGCAGGATCTTTCCTACCGGTTTGGCATCGGCCTGTTTGTCGGCTTCAATGTAAGGCTGCAGGTATGCTACGGCTCTTTTCATTACCCGGGCCGACTTCACCACCTGAGGCAGGAACATCTTTCCTTCGCCAAACAGGTCACCTACTACACTCATCCCGTCCATTAGAGGGCCTTCAATTACTTCCAGCGGGCGGCTGAACAGGTGGCGGCACTCTTCTACGTCCTCTTCGATGTAATCAGCAATTCCTTTCACCAGTGAGTGCGTAATGCGCTCCTTCACGGCCGCCTCGCGCCAGCTCAGGTCAGGGCCCGACTGGGTCTTGCCTTTATCCTTGATGGTCTCGGCAAAAGTCACCAGACGTTCCGTGCCATCCGGACGACGGTTGAGCAGTACATCTTCTACCAGCTCAAGAGTTTCCTTTGGTATCTCATCATAGATCCCAATCTGTCCGGCGTTGACAATACCCATATCAAGACCAGCCTTGATAGCGTGGTAAAGGAAAGCAGTATGAATAGCTTCGCGAATAGGTTCGTTACCCCGGAAACTGAATGATACGTTGGATACCCCACCCGATACTTTGGCATACGGTAGGTTTTGCTTGATCCAGCGTACCGCGTTGATAAAGTCAACGGCGTAGTTGTTATGTTCTTCGATACCCGTAGCAACCGTCAGGATGTTGGGGTCAAAGATGATATCCTGCGGGGGGAAACCTACCTCATCCACCAGGATACGATAAGCGCGCTCACAGATCTGGATACGGCGTTCGAAGTTATCAGCTTGACCGTCTTCGTCAAACGCCATCACTACCGTAGCGGCACCATAACGAAGTACAGTACGGGCGTATTCTTTAAATTTCTCTTCTCCTTCTTTCAGCGAGATGGAGTTCACAATGGCTTTCCCCTGTACACACTTCAATCCGGCCTCGATCACCTCCCACTTCGAGGAGTCGATCATGATGGGTACTCGAGCAATATCGGGCTCGGCGGCAATGAGGTTCAGGAAGGTCTTCATGGCCTCTACGCCATCGATCATTCCTTCGTCCAGGTTTACGTCCAGTACCTGAGCCCCGTTTTCGACCTGCTCCCGAGCTACGCTCAGCGCTTCATCGTATTTGTTTTCCCGGACCAGACGGGCAAATTTCTTAGATCCCGTTACGTTACAACGCTCACCTATATTCACAAAGTTGGTCAGCGAGGTAATCTTCACCGGCTCCAGTCCCGACAGCTTCATGTTGTTGTCAGTAGCCGGAAGCTGACGGGGAGGGTGGCTGGCTGCCAGATTGGCGATAATCCTGATGTGATCGGGAGTAGTACCGCAGCACCCCCCAATGATATTCACCAGATTATCTTTCAGAAATCCGTCCACAATCTCTCCCATTTGCTCGGGGGTCTGATCGTATTCACCCATTTCATTGGGCAGACCTGCGTTGGGGTGAGCAGAAGTATAGAAAGGTGCCTCATTAGCCAGCGTCTGTACGTACGGACGCATCAGGTCAGCGCCGAGTGCACAGTTAAGACCTACTGACAGCAATGGCAGGTGCGACACAGAGGTCAGGAAGGCCTCTGTGGTCTGGCCGGACAGGGTACGTCCCGACGCATCGGTGATGGTACCCGACACCATGATGGGTAGCGGCTGTCCGTCCACCCACTTCCACGACGGCAGCGGCGTAACGATACCTTTGCGGGCATCTTCAAAAAATTTATCAATGGCAAACAGCGCTGCCTTGGCATTGAGTGTATCAGTAATGGTCTCGATGAGCAGCAGGTCTACTCCACCGTCTACCAGTCCGTGTACCTGCTCATAGAACGCCTCCACCAGTTGGTCGAAGGTAATGGCACGGTAGCCGGGATTGTTCAGGTCGGGCGATATAGAGGCGAGGCGGTTGGTAGGTCCCATGGAACCGGACACAAAACGTGGCTTGTGCGGCTCACGCTCTGTAAACTCATCAGCTACTTCACGGGCCAGCTTCGCTGATTCGTAATTCAGCTCGTAGACCAGTTCTTCCATGCCGTAGTCGGCCATGGCAATCCATGTACCTGAGAACGTATTGGTCTCGGCTATATCAGCTCCTGCCGCGAAGTAAGCCGCATGGATCTCGCGGATAACATCGGGCCGGGTAATAGACAGAAGGTCATTGTTCCCTTTGATATCCCGTGGCCAGTCTTTAAAACGCTCCCCCCGGTAATCTTCGTCCTCCAGCTTATAGCGCTGGATCATGGTACCCATTGCACCATCCAGCACCAGAATCCGGTCTTTCAGAATTTCTCGTATATCTACTTTCAGAGCAGTCTCCATAATACTCATTCAATCTATGTAATAATATTAGTTAAGTACCTGCTCAGTTTATATAATCCGAAGAAGGTACTATAAGACTACAAATTTAACCAGAAAGACGTTTTATTCCATTTATGTAATTAATTTAGGTATATTATCTACAACTGGTATAAGCTTATCTAACTATTATCTAATTTAGTACCAACTACTCCGACACATTCAGATATTCTATCTATGCATATTTTAGACGATACCGATAGGGCTATACTACGACATCTTCAGCAGGACGCCACCCTCAAAACCCGTGAGCTGGCCGCTATGCTAAACTTATCATATACGCCTATCTATGAGCGGGTACGCAGGCTGGAAAAAGAAGGAGTTATTAAGAAATACGTGGCGTTGATCGACCGCGATAAGGTAGGCAAGAAGCTGATGGTATTCTGTAATATAGCCCTTAAAGAACACTCGCGGGCCATGGGCGATCGGTTTGTAGAGGCCGTCATGGCTATTCCCGAAGTACTGGAGTGCTTTAATATATCGGGGGACTATGACTTTCTGCTGAAAATTGTGGTCAACGACATGCCCGAGTACCAGCAGTTCCTGATGCAGAAGCTGGGCTCCCTCGAAAACATTGGCAGTACCCACAGTCTATTTGTAATGGGCGAAATCAAAACCTCTACCGAGCTGAACGTCTAGCAGCCAGGATAAAAAGGGGTACCTGTGTCAGGCCTTACCTACCTGATCATGAAAGTGTAGGTATACGAATCAAGCTGCTTTACCAGTTTGGCAAAGCCCGCTAAAAGAGGGTCAAAAGAAGGTAGCCAGGAGCTCCTGCTTTTGCGATTTGGATTATGAGTCCTACCCCAGCATCTCAAAGCCGTTATTATTTATTAAAAAAATCTATTTTTGAGGTGTAAATAGGTTTCACATTAAACATAGAGCTTTGAAATTCGCAGCGATTGATATCGGTTCCAACGGCGCAAGGATGCAGATCTCGTCGGTACTCCATGATGAGGACACTATCCGTTTCAAGAAAGTAGAGTACGTGCGTTTTCCCCTCCGCCTGGGTCACGATGTATTTACGGAAGGCCGTATCTCTTCTTACAGTGAGGACCGTATGATGAAGCTCATGCTCACCTACCAACTCCTGATGGAGTTGCACGAGATAGACGATCACATGGCCTGCGCGACCTCCGCTATGCGTGAAGCGGATAATGGTCATGAAGTACGTGACCGGATTGAAGGCCGTACCGGTATACATATTCAGATCATTGACGGGCAGAAGGAGGCCGAACTGGTTAATAATGTGGTCGTTAAATCGCTGGATGACGGACAGTACCTGCACATTGATGTAGGGGGAGGCAGTACCGAGCTCAACCTGTACCTGGACAAAAAGAAGATGAATGCCAAGTCATTTAAACTGGGGTCAGTGCGGCTACTGGAAGGGAAGGAATCCAAAGGAGCCTGGAAGAAGATGCAGGAGTGGATCCTGGACAATGTTGATCGGAGCCGTCCCATACAGGCCGTAGGTACCGGCGGAAACATTAATAAACTTTTTGACCTTTCATCCAAGCTTACCGAAAGCTCCACCAGCCTGGAAGAGATCGCACGAACTCATCAGTACATTGCCGACTTCACGCTGGAAGAACGCATCCACAAGCTACAACTCAATCCCGACCGGGCGGATGTGATACTTCCGGCCGGAGATATCTACCTGTCGGCGATGCGGTGGGCCGGTGTAGAGACCATACACGTACCTGACGTGGGCCTCAAGGACGGAATACTTCAGGTACTTTATGAACGAGCCTGCCGCCGAAAGAAGAAATAAAGGTACTTATCAAAAAGGCTTTGATCTAGGATCAAAGCCTTTTTGATAAGTACATGTATTAATTTATTACCACACGTTCTCCATATCTTTGGCGGTGTAGCGATGGTTACGATTTGCAAATACCGAACTTTCATTTTCACGCTTTAAAGCCAGCGGGTTCTTCTTCTTCCCAATTCTCGACAGTAAAGCAACAGGGAACAGGATGATAAAAAAGACGATGGATAGGAGGATACGTCCATTGATAGCACCAAGCACCTCGGCTATTTTGTACCAGCCTTTAACGATCAGGTCACCTACCACGGGGATAGCTATACAAAGTACCCCAATGATCCCCGCCGCGTACAGCAGGAACGATGCGTCAAAAATAAAATAGAGTACTACGAGCCCTGTTACAATCACTAACTGGGCTTTCGCTTTATCTGCTTCTGTCATTCTTTTAGCTCAAGGATTTAATAGTGGAATATAGGCCCGGAGCAATAGCTCCGGGCTGATTACCTAGCTTTTAATCAATTAGAACAGTGTATAAATGAACGGAGCTACTGCCGAACCGCCACCAATCACGATCAGAATACCAATCAATAACAACACCACAATCACTGGTGCAAGCCACCACTTTTTGCGCTCTCGCATGAAGGAAAATAAGTCGTTCAGGAAATCCATAATTATTAATACGGTTTAGTTTTAAATCTGTGTGGGAACAATTATCAATAAAGCCAACTCTTATTGTTTTCTCATTGCCTCGTACACCCTGTCCGCCATGAGTACATTGACAGGAGGTCCGGCATGTCCATCATTTTTGCCTACAACTCTTTCCTTAGCAGGGATATTCTTAACTCCATCGGTCAAAGTTACTACTTTTACGCCCTTTGAGCGTAAAAAATCTTCTACGGGCTTGGTATACTGGGCACTTTTGTCCAACTGAAACAGGAAAGGAACGAATACCGCATACATATCAGCTCCGGTGCTATCACGGTAAGCCAGCATCTGCGACAGATCCTGCAGGTGAGCGTTCAGTACCGTCGTATCCGTATAGGCCTGTTTTACAAACTGCTCAAAAGTACTAAACGCTGTATGAGGTAGTTGCCAGTATATAAAGTTGGGTAAATAGAAGCGCTTTACGATAGTAGACAGAGGACCTTTAAGGTCACCGTATGGCTCGGCTCCAGAAAGAGACAGCCCTTTTTCACGACCTACTTTTTCAACGTCGTTAGGGAAGTACTGCAGCACAATAACGTCCGGCTTAACCGGGTACTTCATCAGGCGGGCTGCTTCGTCGCGCGTATCCGATCCTGATACTCCCAGGTTATATACCGTATATTTATCCGGTCCCAGCTTTTGCTCCAGCTGGTTAGAAAAGCGATCATCCAGATTCTCAAGACCATGACCGGCCGCAAAAGAATCGCCAATGACCAGTACATTGGTCTTGGTAGTGTCTGATGAAATCTCCTTATCCCGATACCCCTGAGAGTTGATGGGATTCCAGTACTTGGCCCACCAGATACGGGAAGCCTTAGAAAGCACCCCTTCATGACTCTGAGGTACGTACATGAATACTATTTCAAGAAATATCAGTAGCACCGCCAGCGGAACTACAAATGTTACGATGTTGGCTAGTATACCTTTGGATTTGCTCTTAACGACTCCGTAGTAAAATATACGCAGGATTTCGATGATGAGTAGAAGCCAGAACATGGTCTTTACCAGTCGAAGTGTAAAACTGTCGACCAGTGGTGCTCCGGGATACTCAAATTCGATCTGAAAGCGGTCAGGATAAAATAGAAATACAAATAGTACACCTAGCAGGCATAGTCGTACCAGGCTTGTAACGATTTTGGAGGTCATTGTATGGTATGGGGCTCGTAATTCTTAGCTATCGGCCATGGCAGGGCCTGAAAATAAGACAAGATCACATTAATCCAGCACAAACTCTTCTTTCCAGTTATCTTTTTCCTGCCATTCAGGTTGTTTCTTCTTATCGAATACGTAGTTACCTACTACCAGGTAGTCCATCTCGGTACGCATAAAGCAACGATAGGCATCATTAGGAGTACACACAATAGGTTCTCCCCGTACGTTGAAGCTGGTATTAACTATTACTCCATAACCCGTCAGTTCTTTGAATGAGTCAATAAGCTCGTAGTAACGCGGATTAGTCTCTTTATGTACTGTCTGGATACGTGCTGAATAATCAATATGGGTAATTGAAGGCAGATCGGAGCGCAGGAAGTATAACTTATCGCGCAAGTCCAAAGAGTCATAGTTGGCAGGGAGTGGCTTTCTACGATTCTCGGCTACCGGATGTACCAGGAGCATATAAGGTGATATACCTTTGTAGTCGAAGTATTCTGAACAGTTCTCAGCCAGTACTGATGGGGCAAACGGACGGAATGACTCGCGGTACTTGATCTTGAGGTTGAGCTTTTTCTGCATCTCGGCGTTACGGGGGTCACCCAGGATACTACGTCCACCCAAAGCGCGGGGTCCAAATTCCATCCGACCCTGTACCCAGCCTACTACATTGCCTTCGTTAAGAATACGGGCAACGTCGTTGCTCAGATCCTTGAAATTCTCGTAGTAAGTATATACGGCCTTGTACTTCTTGGCAGTAAGCTCTACATCCAGGTCTGAGAAAGTAGGTCCCAGATATGAACCACGCATAGCATCAGGTGCCCATGACACCTTTCGCTCCTGCCCGAAATAGATATGGTAAGCTGCTAGGGCAGCTCCGAGAGCACCACCCGCATCACCGGCGGCTGGTTGTATAAATACCTCCTTGAAGATGTTTTCTTTCTGTAGCTTCCCGTTGGCCACGCAGTTAAGGGCTACTCCTCCGGCCATACACAGGTAGTCGGCACCGGTAAGACGCTTAGCTTCGCGGGCCATGCGTACGACGGCCTCTTCGGTTACACGCTGGATCGCGAGTCCCAGATTACAGTGAACCTGGTCCAGACTGTCTTCGGGGTTCCGCTTCTTAAAGCCAAACAGGGCTTCCCATTTGTGCTCATTGACCATTGTCAGGCCCGTGGCGTAATCAAAATACTCCTGATCAAGCCACACCGAGCCATCTTCTTTCAGATCAACAAGGTCTTTCAAAATAATATTTACGAAGCGATCTACTTCCGGTGAGGTAGGGTTCCCATAAGGAGCCAGCCCCATCAGTTTGTATTCGCCCGAATTAACCCGGAAGCCCAGGAAATAGGTAAATGCAGAATATAGAAGCCCTAGCGAATGAGGGAAACGAAGCTCTTTTAGTATGCTCAGGTCCTTACCTTCGCCCAGACATATTGAAGCCGTAGCCCACTCACCTACCCCATCTACAGTAAGGATCGCAGCCTTATCATAGGAAGAAGGATAGTATGCACTGGCGGCATGGGAAAGGTGGTGTTCCGGGAAGAGAATCTTAACCGGCTTTTTCTTATCATATCCCAACTTTACAAGCTCCTCGTTGATCAACCGCTTCAAAAACATTTTCTCCTTGATCCATACAGGCATAGCCGTTATAAACGAGCGTATTCCTTTAGGAGCAAAGGCATAGTATGTTTCGAGCAAGCGCTCAAATTTGAGCAATGGCTTGTCATAAAATACAATGGCGTCCAGTTGGTTAAGATCTAAACCACCGTATTCCAAACAGAACTTTACGGCATTGGAAGGAAAGCCCGGATCGTGTTTTTTACGAGTAAATCGTTCTTCCTGGGCTGCTGCCACTATTTCACCATTATCGATAAGAGCTGCTGCGGAGTCGTGGTAGAAAGCTGAGATACCTAAAATTTTCACCTATAATGAGGATTGGTTTAGAAAGAGTCTGATTCTATGCTTAACAAAACTATGAAGTATGGTGGCAAAATCAAACAATTGTGGATTTAGTATAAAAATGTGCCATGAACAAACAGCCTATTTATGTTACTATAATTAACTAAGGTATTAATCAAAGATCGTATAAGTAATTAACTACATAGTCAACTCCGGTGAGTATAAGCTTCTTCATCTTTAATTAAGCTAAGGATGCTGTCCGACAATGGTCGCATTTGCAATAATAACAGGAATGAAAGTTTAAGCTCAAGTGTCTATGTAATTTTTTGTTAATTTCAGCACACAAACATAATTAGATATAGATTAAGTATCAATAAATCAAGTAGTAAAGCTATTATTAGCTAACTATACCCGTTGATTTTTCAAGGAAGATCAATGTAAAAAATTTCGTCTGGATAAAATCTTTTAGTAGCTGCTAAGTGAGGAAAAACTTTATTAAAGTGTGGACATCATGTAGACATTGTTCTACACATTAGTACAGATCTTTGAGAGTGTCCTGGCGTAGATCTATGTAAGGAATACAGAAGTATAGGTAGAGACAATTTGAAAATGGAATAAACGATATTCCTTTAAAATAAGCTTTGCAGGCAAGGTAATGAAAATTTCGACTCTCTATAACAACTTGGCTTACAGGCCATTCTCAGTATTAGGTTTTCTTCTTGCAGGCGTTATATTGTTTTCAATAAGTACACTTACTTTTGAATATTGCACTGGCAATGCCGATGGAGCATGGAACAACATCAACATTGTTGAGGCAACTTATAAGGTAGCTGCCACCCTAGTACTATTGACATTAATTTTTTATTGCTTATTACGAGGTCCAAATCTTCTTCGTAACTTTTTAGTCAGTACCTTAATATTTGGTATCCTGCTGCTGTTACTAGAGGGAGTATGCTTTCTGATATTTGCCGCGGTTAGTACTTCCCCTTCACCTGCCAAAGCCACTTCTCAACCACTTGTTAGACCCGATTGGACAGACTCCTTTGTAGAGGATAATATTCTGGGAATTCGAGCTAAAAAAGACTGGTCCCTCAAATGGGCACCTCTTAAAGATGGCGTTTTGTATGATTCCATTATGATTAGTACAAATCAGTATTCACTCAGACATACAACTTCCACAGTAGCGCCAGCTATATATGAAAAGCACGCCCTATTCTTTGGCGGGTCCTTTACTTATGGAGATGGTGTATCCGACTACGAGACGCTTCCTTCTCAGTTTCATAAACAAATGCCTATATATCAAACCTATAACTTTGGTTTTCTGGCCTATTCACCACTCCATATGCTGGCTCGATTAAAGCATGAAGATCTGACTTTGCTCACTTCATATAAAAAAGGTTTTGCGGCTTATATTTATATTAATGACCACATTGACCGAACGATCCCGGCTACACGCTGGATCGATATGACCAAGGGCAAGTTCCCGGATCTGGATGAGGAGTCAGTTACTACCAATGGTGTGTTTTCTGAAAACAGCCGCTTGTATAGCACTTTTATACGGTGGTTTAGAACTACGTATATACATCATATATTCAGAGTAGATTTTCCCAAGAAGCACACTTCTGAACACTTTCAGCTTATAGTAGATGTAATCAGGCAGTCAAAGCAGGAGTATCAGAAACAGTTTGGTAAAAATGACTTCTATGTCATAATCTTTCCGGGAAACCCCATAAAGTCTGAGATGAAGCAAATGCTACAAAAAGCAGGTCTTGTAGTACTAGATTATTCCAAACTTTTTGATTTGGATAAGTACTTACTACCTTTTGATAACACGCATCCCAATGCCAGGGCGTACCAACTGGTGGCAGCTCAACTGGCCAAAGATATAACCGCCCGTACTAAGCAACCAATCCCTGGTAGATCGATTAAAGAATCTATCGCCGGTACTAAGTGACAAAAATCTGTTGTGAGCGGTAAGCGATCATTGACCTGAATACTTCTAAAGCGTACATTGGCTTTATGCTGAAAGATGTAAAGCCGCCGCGGTTAATAGCTACCTGGAAAGAAGCAGACTATGAAGTGTGGCTGTACAAATGGGCAGCTACAACCAAAGCGAAGTTCTCGTTGCCACAGGTAGTTACTTCTTTTGTACCTTATCTGTATAACCGTACGGACCACCTCCAAACCCAGACCACCGGTACTCTATATACTTTTCATCTCATTAATAGGCTAACAAATGAGGTTGTGGCTCTTTTTCACGCAGTTACTGATGAAAAATCTCATTTGATGTGGTCGCCTCCCATGGCTCCGTTTGGAGGCATCCAGTGTGCCGAATTGATCCCAAAAAGTACTTTAACATTCCTACTGGACTGCCTGTACAAATGGGCGCTTTCACAACGTATAAATACTATCACCTTCAAAACAGCCCCGGCAGTCTACCAGCCTCAACAGCATCAGGTACTTCACCAGGCTTATAAAAAAGCTGGATATGTACCTATTGAGCAGCATACCAGTCATCATATTAGCGTAAGCGACCGCTCTTTCACAGAGCTGATATCGGGTGCTGAGCGAAGAAGGCTCCGCAAAGGCCAGCGAGCAGGCTTTGTAGCCCGGCTTTGGCATAAGCCAGATCCGGAGGTGGTATATACCTTTATAAACAAGAGCCGCCAGGAACAAGGCTATCCGCTGACGCTCCCCCGTGAAAAGCTACTGGATCTGTTGAATCTATTTCCTGCTGAAGTGTTAGTTTTTGGAGTATATGACGGAGAAATCATAGCCGCACTGACAGTAGCCATACAGGTAAGCAGGGACATTATTTATAACTTCCTGCCGGCCGACAACCTCCAGTACCGTACTTATAGCCCTACGGTTATGCTCAATGAGGCGCTCTATCACTACTGCCAGCAAGAAGGAGTAAAGATAGTGGACCTAGGCATATCACTGGACCACCACGGACAGCCAAAGCCGAGCCTGGCCCGATTCAAGGAACGACTGGGAGGTATCAGTTCTCCCAAAATAACCTACAGCAAGGAGCTTCGGTGATCAGATACCAAGGCAGTTACCCTCCCGATAGAATACACTGGTGCAGGAATCGTGGCTGGTAATAGGTACCATCCCCCTGATCTCGAGCTGGCGGAAGCCTCTGACTTTTAGCAGTTGAATGCCTTCCTGATAAAAGTCCCGCTCGGAGTTATCCAGGATCAGTACACCGTCCGGCGTCAGGTACTCTACACCCCTACGTATACACTCGACCCTGCGGCGACCATCTACAATAACAATATGGTACTTCTGGCTGGCTTCAGCTACGGCTCCGGTATAGGCGTCCCCTTCTTCCAGTGACCGGTATAGTACCTGAGCGTTGGCAGGAAGCTGGGGAGCCACCTGTTTTACCCAACCGGCATCGTGCTCAACCGCCGTAATGGCTTTGGCACGTTGGGCATACCAGCGGGTAGAGTAACCGGAACCATATTCAAATACCTCGAAGTGGGGCTTAACACGGGGCTCCAGAAAGAATATAAATGAGTAGTTGTACCAGGGTATAGGTTGCCCCTGAGCATCCACCGACTGCTTGGTGTGATAACTTCTGAACCAGCCATAATTCTTAAGGGCACCTTCCAGAAAAAGCTGTACAATACCCCCCAATCCGAGCGAATTGAGCAAAGCCCACACCTGTAGTTTTATCTTTTTCACAAATAGTATTTATAAAAAGACAAAAATAGGTATCTGCCTCAGATTACATCAGCTTTTCCCGAATAATAGTTGTGATCCGCTCGGCGGCCTGACCGTCCCAAAAAGGCGGTACCTGTCCCTGCTTTGCTTTCCCGTCCAGGATGGCCTGCACGTGCTCTTCTACTGTATCAGGATTGAGGTCACGCAGGAGGTAGTTGGTCCCTATCTCTACCGTAACGGGGCGTTCGGTGGTGTCACGGAATGTCAGGCAAGGTACCTGCAGGTAAGTCGTCTCTTCCTGTATACCGCCCGAATCGGTAATAATGAGAGCGGCGCTCTCCATCAGGTGCAGGAACTCGAGGTAGCCCTGCGGCTCCATGAGCTGTACCTGGGAGATAGCTTCCAACTCTTCCTTCAGGCTGTACTTCTCCATATTGCTCAGCGTACGCGGGTGAATGGGAAACAGCACCGTCTTATGGCGGGCCGTATTCCTGGCTATCTGTACAATGCTCCGCAGGCCCTGCTCATTATCTACATTGGCCGGGCGGTGCATGGTCATGAGTATATAGGAATCGGGCTCTACTCCTATACTGCTTAGCAGGTCCAGTTGCTGTGATTTCTGCCGGTAATAGACCAGCGAGTCTATCATTACATTTCCCACGAAGTGGACCTTCTCATCAGGTACACTTTCGCGCTTCAGGTTATCCAGCCCCGCCTGCTCCGTTACGAACAGGTAATCTGATATACTGTCGGTCAGGATACGGTTAATTTCTTCGGGCATCCGGCGGTCGCCGCTTCTGAGCCCTGCCTCTACGTGCAGCACGGGTATCCCTTCCTTTACGGCCACCAGCGCGCAGGCGATGGTGGAGTTTACATCACCTACTACCAGCACAACATCGGGCTTTTCGGAGGCTAGTATGGGCTCAAACTCGAGCATGATCTTGGCAGTCTGTTGGGTATGGGTCCCTCCACCTATTCCCAGGAAGTAGTGCGGCTGAGGAAGTTCGAGCTGATTGAAAAATACATCCGACATGCGGGCGTCATAATGTTGCCCGGTATGGATGATTTTAGATTCAATGTCAGGGTACCTGGAAAAAGCGCGGTGCAGGGGAGCCACCTTCATGAAGTTGGGACGGGCTCCTACTATATTCAGTATTTTCAAGGGTATGGGATAGTTGAGTGGTGATACAAATATAGACGGGTTTAGTAAGGCTACCTGTACTAATACATCAGGTAGTCTTGAAAAAATATCGTCTTATCTATAACTATCTTCATAACTATATATCCGGCTATTGTTCCTGATGCTTTATAAAAATCATAGTATCTCGCTCCTCACCTGGCATTTCAGCCCGTACCAGGAGTATAGTAGTACTGATTTGTTTCTACTTCGCCAGATAATAAAGAATAGAACTACTGCCACTCTTACTTATATATACGATTCTATTGCTACTGCACTACTAACTCAATGAAAAACCTGATCTTTTTCCTGCTGTTTGCCACTGTAACTCCTCTTTTTGCCCAGGTCGCTGTACTGGAGATTAATGCGGGCAACCATGATCGGTATCAAACGCCGGTCCATCTGCAAGTTAATAAGCCTCTTGCTACAACCAGGGCCTACTACCTGCAGAAGCCCGGCTCGAAGAAAAAGCTACCCGCACAGGCCGTAGATGCCCATACGCTTTTTTTTATTTTGGACTCTTTACCAGCGGGCACCAGGGTGACGTACCATCTGGTAGCCGGACAGGCAACTCCATCCAAAAATTCGCCCCAAATCGAAAAGAAGCCCGAGGGAGTGCAGGTACGAGTTGGTAACAAACCTGTTTTCTTCTACCAGGCTCAGGAGGTACTTCCCCCCAACACGCCCAGCCATTATAGCCGCAGCGGATTTATTCACCCTCTGTACAGTCCGGCGGGACAGGTGTTGACGGATGATTTCCCGGTAGGGCACACACACCAGCACGCCCTCTTTGCCGCCTGGGTCAATACTACCTTTAAAAACAGCTTTGTAGACTTCTGGAACCAGCACCTAAAGAAAGGAACTATAGAACACGTACAGGTACTTGATACGCAGCAGGGACCGGTGGCAGCTCAACTAAAAACCGAACTTCGTTATAAGAGTCTGGAGTTTGGCGAGGTACTCCGGGAAGTATGGACGGTCACTGTATACCCCTTTACGGATTACTTCCTTTTTGATATTGAACAACTGCAAACCAATACCTCTGCAGATACCCTGCACATCAATAAATATACGTACGGAGGTATGGCTTTTCGGGGGAGCCGGGAGTGGAACCGTACTGACTCTGCTCATTACTCCAACCGCTGGCACATCCTGACCGACCAGAACAAGACCCTTGCTGATGCCAATCATACCCACGCCCGCTGGGTAGATGCCTCAGGTCAGGTAGACGGCAAAATGACCGGGCTAACTGTTTTCGGATTCCCCTCCAACCACCGGTACCCGCAGGCAATCCGGGTACACCCCGACATGCCCTACTGGTGTTACTCTCCTATGGTCGACGGAGCATTCGATATAGCTCCCGGTGCCAGCTACCAAAACCGCTACCGATACTATGTACATAATGGATCGCCAGATCCAAAAATCATCAAGCAAATACAGACTGATATTACCGAACCCATTATGGTTAATATTATAAATAGGTAATACCTGTATGTACCGCACCTTACCCCAAAGTACTATCCATAGAAGTGGAAGAGTAGACTGCTAGTCTGTTATTTTTTTGATATATATACGTTGCATTAAGTAACCAATATTCCACTAAAAATTGTATTAAATCGATAGAATTTATCTGAAAGAAGCTACCATACAACCGTTAAATAAAATTTTTTATATAAAAGTTGTTAATTCCATCAAACCCCTACTTTTGAAGTTATTACTGTATGCTAACATACTCATTAACTTACTATACCATTCCAAAAGTACTGACTCTATGGCCATTGGCGTCCCACCCCGATATACCGAAAAAATACAACTTAGTACTATGCCAGGTGAGTACTTTCTGGCGCTGGCGCTGGAAGCAGTAAAAAAGCTGGACTGGCTTATTGGTTACAAAAGTGAAACCGGCTTTATGGCATTTACAACTACGTCAATGGAGTCATGGAGTGAGGAAATAAAAGTCATAGCCGAGGGACAAACCATACGATTGACCAGTGAATGCACGGGTGGACAGCTGATAGATTGGGGAAAAAACAGGAGGAATATTGAACGTTTGCTGCAGAAGATCGAGGAGCTAAAAACAGGGCTTCTTCCGGAAAAGATCGCTTCTCTCTATGAAGATCTCAAACCCAACCTCATACCGGCGAATGAATGTGTCCTTTCCATCCCTGCTCCTACTCTGTATGATAAAGTAGTAAATTCACTTTTCACTTCTCCATCAAGGCAGGTTGCATTCTGAAGGTCTTACAGAAAGCACTTCTACTCGACCTGATTGGCAGGCAGCTATAAGTAGAAGTATACCCATCTTCCACATCTGGCTCTCCGGGAAGTAACAAACACCCCTACCAGATGATGTACATCCATAGCCTGACCCGCTGGTATATGGTACTTACTCAACATTCCTCTTCGCGATTAGGCTAGCTTGCAGTTTTTAGTTTACTTCGTTCTCATATTAATAATGAGCACGAGTTTCAATGGGGATTATCATCCGGCAGGGGTTTAAGAGTTCGATTGTCACCTACATAGGCGTGCTGATTGGTATGTTTAACATGCTGATCCTGTACAACCGCTTCCTGAGTCAGGAACAGTTAGGCTTGTACGCCTCCACCCTACTCACATTCCCTATTATATACATGTCATTGTCGTTACTGGGGGTACCTTCGGTAGCGGTGCGCTTTCACAGCCAGTTTCAGGACGAAGGAGCACGTCGACAGCTTTTTACCTTCCTGCTCGTCACCCCACTGGTGGGGCTAACCGCTTTTGTGCTGCTGTACCTGCTCTTTAAGCCCCTGTACCTGGATTTTTATATGGATCACTCTCCTCTGCTGGTCCGCTACTACTATGTTTTTATTCCCCTGACGGTAGGCATGGTGTACCTGTCGGTGCTGGAGGCTTACTCCCGAATCAGTCTGCGTATAGCCGTTCCCTCGCTTATACGGGAGGTAGGTCTCAGGCTTTTTAACAGTGTCATAGTACTCCTGTTTGGATACCACTTTATCACCTTTGATCAGATGGTATCCATGACCATAGTGAGCTATGCGCTGGCCATCCTGTTTATGCTGTATTACATCCACCGGCAGGGACGGCTGTATACCCGCCTTGACTTCGGCTTTGTGCGTCATCCGGCCTTCAGGGAAATGTACCGCTATGGTCTGTGGGTACTTATGGGTGGAGCCAGCGCCGCTCTGTTGCCTCATATCGAAAAGGTACTCCTGCCGGGATTTGAGGGAGGATTGGGCAACACCGCCATCTTTGATATTGCTTCGCGCATTGCCCTGGTTATTGCCATTCCGAGGAATAGTATAGTCATGATCAGTGCACCTATCATATCCGAGGCTTATCAGCGCAATGACATCCAGCATATCGATACTATTTATAAGAAATCCTCACTGAACCTGTTCATCATCGGGTCATTCCTGTTGCTGGGCATCTGGGGGAATATTGACTCTATCTTTACCCTTATTCCTAAGTCTGAAATCTACGCGCAGGGTAAGTGGGTGGTACTACTGATCGGACTCGGCCGCGTGGTGGATATGATGACGGGCCTTAACTCTGAGATCCTGGTTAACTCAAAGTACTACCGCTACGATATCTTTTTCATGATCCTGTTTACGGGGCTGCTCCTGGTAAGCAACCTGTTCCTGATCCCCCGCTACGGCTATAATGGAGCGGCGGCAGCAGCCTTTCTGTCTGTCCTGATTTATAATATCCTGAAGCTGCTGTTTATCCGGCAGAAAATGCACATTCAGCCTTTTACCGTAGGTACTCTAAAAGTAGTCGTGCTAATACTGGTTACCTACCTGGTACTACAGCTGATACCGGCTCCGGCTACCCGTGAGTTGATTCCTATCCTGCTGGACATGGCCCTACGCTCGGTACTTATTACTGTCCTGTTCGGAGGGGGTATCATCTTCTGGAATGTGTCAGAAGATATAAGTGCGGCGTTTAGAAAAGTGAAAGAAATAGCCCTTAATACCCTATACAAGAGCCGGTCATGACCACTATTACTGACATAGCCCCCGTGGTAGTGTTTTGCTTTAACCGCCCATGGCACCTGCAGCAGACCATACAGGCCTTGCAGCAGAATCCGCTGGCCCGGCACAGCCGCCTGATTGTATTCTCGGACGGCGCACGTAAGGAGGAAGACCAGCTACCTGTACGGGAAGTCCGATCCTACCTGGCTACTATCCATGGCTTCAAAGAGGTGGAAATAGTACTTTCTGAAATTAATCGTGGCTTGGCCACTTCGGTTATCGAAGGAGTTAGTCAGGTGCTGGATCAGTACGAGCGGGTGATTGTACTGGAAGATGACATGGTATGTACTTCCGATTTCCTGGAGTACATGAATGAGGCGCTCCGTACCTACCGCAACAGGCCCCATATCTTTTCTATTACAGGTTACGCACCACCCGCGCCGCTTCCGGCTGATTACCCGCACGAATTGTACCTGGCCCCCCGCGCCAGCTCCTGGGGCTGGGGTACCTGGCGCGACCGCTGGCAGCAGGCCGACTGGCAGGTACGTGACTTTGAGAATCTCTTAAAGAATAAAGACCTGCGCCAGCGCCTCACGGCGGGTGGTGAAGACCTATGGCCAATGCTGGTGAAGCAGCAACGCGGTGTAATCAGCTCCTGGGCGGTACGCTGGACGTGGAGCCAGAGCCGGCAGGGTGCGTATGGCCTCTATCCCATACGATCTAAGATCCGAAACATAGGGACCGACGGTAGTGGCACGAACTTTACCTTTGCTACCGAGGAGTACGGCAGCGAGCTGGAAGAAAGGCAACTTACTATGCCCCCCGACCTGCAACCTGACACACAGGTCATACAGGCCTTTGGCAACTACTATCGGCAGCCTTTTCGCCTCAAGATCAAAAACTGGCTGAAATACGGAATTCGGCCCCTCTGATAGCAGTTGACTCCCTTACCGCTACCGTCTCCCGCAGAAAAGTTGTAGTTTCGTAAAAAATTCATGCGATGGATTCCAATCAACTAACTGATAAACAGTTTTGGCTCAACTACTGGGAAAGCAAGCAAAACCTGGCTTTTCCGGTTAGCCAGAGCTACCCCTTTATTTCGCACATCAACTCACTCCTACTCAAATACAACACCCGTTCGTTTCTGGAGATTGGTGGCTTCCCGGGCTACTATTCCGTATGGGTTAAAAAGAACCATAAGATCCAGAGTACCCTGCTCGACTTCGTAATTCATGAACGAATCCTGCATCAGCTCGAACAGGTAAATGGGTTACCCCTAGGCTCCGTAGATACCATTGAGGCGGATCTTTTTGCCTATACACCTACGCAGAAGTTTGATCTGGTCGTTTCTAACGGGCTCATTGAGCATTTCAACGATACGGCTGATATCATCCAGAAGCACGTGCAGTTTCTGCCCGCCAACGGTACCCTGTTTATAACCTTACCCAATTTTAGAGGGTTGAACGGCTGGTTCCAGCGCACCTTTGATCCGGAGAACTACGCCAAGCACAACATTGACTGCATGGATCTGGATTTTCTGCGGAATGTATGTCTCTCGCTGGGGCTACATGATATTGATGTGCAGTACAATGGTCGCTTTATGATTTGGCTGGAAAATGAAGCCAGTCAGCCGGCCTGGGTAAAGCTATTCATGAAGGCACTCTGGTTTCCCCTGAAGGTACTTTTCAAGCTAGTACCCATCGAAACCCGGCTGTTTTCGCCCTATATCATCCTGACGGCCCGCGTATGAAAGTAGTGTACCTGAATACCAGCGACACCGGAGGAGGCGCGGCCATAGCAGGGCGCCGTATCCTGAAAGCCCTCGAGCAGTACCACGGCGTGGAGGGCCATATGCTGGTGCAGGAGAAGAATTCCAACGAAGACTACATCACCTCCATCGCCCAGACCTCATGGCAGAAGCGGCTGGCCTGGGGGCGCTTCGTGGCGGAACGTCTGTTGTTTCTGCCCCATGAGCGCTCCAAAGAAGTACGTTTTCTGTTCAACTTGGGACAGGTAGGTACTGATGTCAGCGAGCATCCGCTGGTACAGCAGGCCGACCTCATCCACCTGCACTGGGTCAATTTTGGTTTTCAATCAACCAGTACCCTAAAGAAGCTTTTTGCCCTGAAGAAGCCCGTCGTCTGGACCTTTCATGATATGTGGGCGTTTACAGGCGGGTGCCACCACAGCGGCGACCACGAGGGCTACCAGCAGGAATGCGGGTACTGCAAGTTTCTGAGAAATCCCAGCCCTAATGATATCTCTCACCGCCGCTGGCTGGCCAAGAAAGATGCCTACGCGGGTACTCCATTCGTAGCTGTCACCTGCAGCCGCTGGCTGGAAGGCCGCGCCCGGAAGAGCAGCCTGCTGCAGGGCTTCCGGACCCAAACCATCAACAATCCCATTGATACCGAACTATTTGCCCCCATACCCAAAGAACAAGCCCGTCAACAACTAGGCTTGCCTACTAATAAAGAACTGGTACTCTTTGCCGCCATGCGGGTCAACGCTATCGGAAAGGGCTTTCCCTACTTTGAAGAAGCCCTCCAAATCCTGCTCGAGCGTCACCCCGAATTACACGACAAGGTAGAGCTGCTGGTATTTGGACAGGCCGACCAGGAGATGGTCAATAAGCTCCCCCTGCGGGCGCACCAACTGGGGCACCTGTCGGACCCGATGAAGATTGCCCTGGCCTACAACGCGGCCTCAATGTTTGTAACACCTTCGCTGGAAGAAAACCTTCCCAATACGATCATGGAGTCATTTGCCTGTGGTACCCCGGTAGTGGGTTTTGAGGTGGGTGGTATACCAGAGATGATCGACCATCAGCGCAATGGCTACCTGGCCATTTACCGTTCTGCCAAATCTATTGCGGAGGGTATCCAATGGGTACTTGATCATAATCAGGAAGGGGTACTATCAGCCAATGCCCGGCAGAAGGTACTAAGTACCTACGCGGAGAAGGTCATAGCAGCGCAGTATTACCAACTTTACCAGTCACTCCTGTAAGCTATGCCGCTGCTCACCATTATTACCATTACCTACAACGCGGAGAAGTTTCTGGAGCGAACGCTACGGAGTGTCCAAAAAGCGCTGAAACAGGTACCTGATCCAACTCAGGTGGAGTACTGGCTGGTGGATGGAGCCTCCAAAGATGCTACACTATCTATAGCCCATACCTATCAGCAGGAACTCTCACTCCAGATCATATCTGAGCCTGACAAAGGCTTGTACGACGCTATGAACAAAGGCCTGCACCTGGCAACGGGTCAGTACCTATGGTTTCTGAATGCGGGGGATGAGGTACACGACGAGGAGGTACTCCAGAAGTTGCTGATGGCAATGGAGAGCAGTGCTGATATCTACTATAGCGACGCCCTATTTGTACGGTACGATGGCAGCCCCGTCGGGCTTCGTAGCGAGGTAACGCCCCATACTCTTCCTACCAACCTCAGCTGGCAGCACATGGCTTTGGGCATGAAGGTATCTCATCAGGCATTTATTGCCAAGAAAGAAATAGCGCCAACCTACGATATTACCAACCTCAGCGCTGATGTTGAGTGGGAAATTGTGTGTCTGAAAAGGGCGAAAGCCATTAAGTACCTCCCCTTTGTACTTTGTAAGTACCTGACGGGCGGCCTGTCGGTACAGCGTCACCGCCAGTCCCTGCTGGACCGCTTCACGGTACTTCGCCGGCACTTTGGTCTGCTGCCTACCCTCTGGAACCACGCCCGCATCACCTGGCGGGGGTTTGTATTCTCCCGCCGACGCAGCAAGTACTGGTCTCCCTAGCGATTGATCATACAGCCAACGGCTTGCGTGCGCGCCATCAGGACAGGCTGTCCGTTTAGTGCCGCATCCAGAGCATCTTTGAGGTAGTGCTCTGTGGGAGCGGTCCGGTTTCGCCCCAGGGCGTAGTACCAGTTGTCGATAGCCCCCCGGTACAGTACCCGTCCCTGAGCATCTGTTACAATAGCCTCGGGCGTGACGGTAGCATCCAGCCGGTCAGAGATCTGATAATCTTTATCCTTTTCACCGGTAAAGGGAATTTGGTACTTTGTATGGAATCGACGTATATCCTTCTTCCTGATCGTGTAGGAGGGGTAAATAGCCCGGAACTGCACCGGCTCATTTTTGTACTCCTCAACCAGGCTACGGAGCCGTAAAGTATACGCCTGCGAAATTGGACATTCCGGGTCCATAAAAAACCAGACCGTTAAATTATACTCTTGGTTTATGGCAACATTTACATCTCTGTCTTGATTGATATAAAGGTATTTTGATATATTAGCAGCTACTTTTCCAGCATTGTATCCACTCCCCGCTACCGAAGGTATTAAATGTAATAATACCAATAGGATATTAAAATAAATCATTGTTCTGCACTATTTTTTATTCATACGACTAGGTGGTATTTCCATTCTAGCCTCTAAATAATATATTTGTTATCTTAATTATTGAATATATAACTATTTTTTAATCAAATACCCATTTCTATCTAAACTTTTCATCACAATTAAACCTATTTTATGAAAAAAAGTAGTCTACTAACTCTACTAGCTCTGCTTTTAACCTGGACGGTTTCTATCGCTCAGGGGATCAGAGTTACGGGTACAGTAACATCGGCAGAAGACGGTTCATCGCTTCCCGGTGTCAGTATACAAGTAAAAGGTACCACTACGGGTACCCAAACCGACGCTTCCGGCTCCTACTCGATCAGCGTCCCTTCTTCTAACTCCGTACTGGTGTTTAGCTTTGTTGGGCTTGAGTCAAGAGAACTAACCGTAGGAAATCAGACCACTATTAATGTACAGCTTTCGGCAGATACCCGTGCTCTCAATGAGGTAGTAGTTACGGGATTTGGTGCCCAGGCCCGTCGCAACCTGACTGGTAATATTGCTAAAATTGAAGGTAGCTCTATCCAGGGTGTACCCGTTACCACTTTTGAGCAGGCTCTCCAGGGACGTGCTGCCGGTGTACAGATCACGTCATTGAACGGTAAGCTGGGTCAGGGTATCCAGATGCGTATCCGTGGTTCATCGTCGGTTACTGCCAGCAACGAGCCTCTGTACGTGATTGATGGTGTACCCATTACATCTAATAACCAAGGGACCAGCACCTCTCCCCAAAACCCACTGGCCGATATCAACTTCAACGATATTGAGTCTATTGAAATCCTGAAAGATGCCTCGGCTGCCGCTATCTACGGTGCCCGTGCTTCTAACGGGGTAGTACTGCTTACTACTAAGAAAGGTAAAAGTGGCAAAACCCGCTTCAGCCTTGGCTACCAGATGGGAAGCAGCGAACCTACCCGTCGTCGTGAGTGGCTGAATACTGCAGAATACATCGAACTGTATAGAGAGGCTGCTCAGAACAGCATCAACGCGGGTGACCTGCCTGCCAACTACATGACCAGCCTGGAAAGCCGTTTTACCCGCTATGCTGCCGGTGATAGAGCAAACTGGGAGCAGAGTCTTGTTGACAACAACTGGGAAGACCAGGCCTTCCAGAAAGCGCCGATGGGCCAACTTGACCTGAGCGCCAGCGGTGGAGATAACAAAACGCGTTTCTTCGTATCAGGACAGTACCTGGATCAGAAAGGTATCCTGATTAAGAACTCGTTTAAGCGTCTGAGTGGTCGTGTTAATCTGGATCACAAAGCTAATGACAACCTGACTCTGGGCGTAAACCTGAACATCGCCCGTACGCAGAATGGTCGTCTAGCTAATGACAACTCCTTCTCTACTCCTTTGCAGATCGTAGCGTTACCTCCTATTACGCCGGTTATCGATCCCCGTACCAATGAGCTTAGCGGTAGCTATACGCTATACTACAACCCCCTGCTGAATCGTGATCACTCCAGCAACATAACTACCTCGTACCGTACCCTGGGTAACCTGTATGGTGAGTACCGGTTTAATGACTGGCTGAAGTTCCGTACTGAGTGGGGCGCAGACCTACTTTCGCTCAATGAAGATGAATACTACGGTAAAGAAACAGGCCGTAATACCGGAGCTCCTAACGGACTTGGATTTAACTCTTTTGCACAGGTAACCAACTATACTACCAACAACTTCTTCTCTCTGGGTCATACCTTTGCCGAGAAGCACGATATTGATGGGGTAGTAGGTATGTCATTCCAGCGTTCAGATGCTTCTTACAATTCAGTAGAAGGACGTGAGTTCCCTTCTAACTCATATACCCGTATTGCATCAGCTGCCCGTATCACAGCAGGTAGCTCTACTGCTACCAACTACAGCTTCCTGTCTTACTTTGCCCGTGCTAACTATCGCCTCGCCGATAAGTACCTGTTCACGTTTAGTGGTCGTGTTGACGGATCGTCACGTTTTGGAGAGAACAACCGCTATGGTTTCTTCCCGGCAGTCTCGGCAGGATGGATCATCAGCGAGGAGTCATTCATGCAGAGTGTGCCTTCTATCAGCCTCCTGAAACTACGTGCCAGCTATGGTCTGACAGGTAACGCTGAGATTACTAGTATAAGCTCTACCGGATCTACTTTCCTTAATAACTTTGCTGCCAGAGGCTTATACACAGGAGGGTCCGGCTACGCTGGCACCCCTGGTCAAAGCCCTTCTCAAATCGAGAACCCTGACCTGCGCTGGGAACAAACAGCACAGACTGACGTAGGTATCGACTTTGGCTTCTTTGCCGGCCGCCTGACTGGTGAAATAGACTACTATGTTAAGAACACCCGCGACCTGCTCCTGAACGTAAACGTGCCAGGTACTACCGGTTACCGTACGCAGCTCCGTAACATCGGTCGCTTGGAAAACAAAGGATGGGAATTTGTCCTGAACAGCCAGAACACCACCGGTGCATTCCAGTGGAATACCTCACTGAACCTGTCGGGCAACCGTAACAAAATCCTTGATCTGGACGGTCAGGTTATCACAGGTGGTTTTAACAACCGCGCTATTGAAGGACATCCTATCGGTGTATTCTACGAAATCGAGTACGCTGGTGTAGATCCTCAGAACGGAGATGCCCTGTACTACCTCAACAATGAGAATCCGGACGGAACGTTTAATCGTAACACAACCAATGATCCTAACCTGGCTCAGCGCGTAGTACTTGGCAACCCCAGCCCTACCCTGATCGGTGGTATTACCAACAACTTTACGTACAAAGGCTTTGAGCTGAACATCCTGTTCCAGGGCCAGTTCGGAAACATGGTATACAACGGTGGTGGTAAGTTCCAGTCCGCTAATGGTGACTTCTTTGATAACCAGACCCGCGACCAGCTGAACCGCTGGCAGAAGCCCGGCGATATCACGAACGTACCCCAGGCTCGCCTGTTCGGTGCTAACGGTACCTCCGAATCGTCACGTTACCTGCAGAAGGCTGACTTTGTACGTCTAAAGACACTGACTCTGGGTTATACCCTGCCTAACAGCCTTACAAGCCGTGCCAAGCTGGAGCGGGTTCGTCTGTACGTAACCGGTCAGAACTTACTCACATTCACCAACTACACTGGCTGGGATCCAGAAGTGAATGCTGACCACCTGGCTGGTAACATTGGTCTGGGTAATGACTTCTATTCAGCTCCTCAGGCCCGTACTATTATTGTAGGTGTTAACCTGGGCTTCTAATCGTAGATGTCACACGTCAAAAGCGTAAATCAAAAGATTAAAACTATTCACTAATATGAATTATAGATTCAAAAGAATACTTCCGCTATCGCTTGCAACGCTGATGTTGCTTACGGCCTGCGATAGTCAGCTTGATCTCAAACCCGTCAATACCATTGATGCTTCGGCAGCAGTGTCTACCTCCGCCGATGTAGAGGCTCTACTGGTAGGTGCTTATGACTCTATGAGCGATATAGACCTGTACGGTGGTAACCTCCTGCGCAACTCGGAACTAATAGGTGACAACGGAGAGGTTTTCTGGGATGGTACCTTCGTTGAGCCTGATGAGATCTACCGGAAAGCTATACTTGTTGGTAATACAAATGTTGCGAATATATGGCTGGATGCGTATCGTACCATCAACATTGCCAACACGGTACTTGCCAACCTTGAGGTAGTAACCGAAGCCAACCGTGCCCGTGTTGAAGGGGAGGCCAAGTTTGTCCGCGGTGTGATGTACTTTGAGCTGGTTCGTAACTATGCCAAAGCCTGGACCGACGGAACCCCAGCCAGTAACGCGGGTGTACCTCTCGTCCTTACACCTACTTCCGAAATCAACGATGATTCGAACTTATCGCGTGCTACTGTAGCTGCGGTATATGCTCAGGTACTTAGCGACCTTACTGATGCCGAATCCAAGCTGCCTGCTACCAATGGTATCTTTGCCACCAAATGGGCTGCCGCCGGTATGTTGTCACGCGTGTACATGATGCAGGAGAAATATGCTGATGCCGCTAATGCCGCTACCCGCGTCATCGACTCAGGCCGCTTCTCGCTGGTACCTACCGAAGAGGTTTTTGATCAGCGCATCAACCAGACTGGTCTCGCTACTGCCGAGGATATCTTCTCTATCTATATTACGGATCAGGATGGTATCAACGAACTGAACACCTTCTTTGGTGGATCAAGCTTTGGCGGCCGTGGTGATATCCTGATTGAAGATGCTCACCTGGCCATGTACGAGCCCGGCGACAATCGTGCGGAACTGTTCTATGAAGACAACGGTGGTATCTATACTATAAAGTTCAGAAACCAGTACGGCAACATTAAGGTACTGCGTCTGGCTGAGATGTACCTGACCCGTGCTGAGGCTAACCTGCGCAATAACTCGGCGATTGGTGCTACTCCGGCCGAAGATATCAATCGTATCCGTGTCCGGGCTGGTCTGGAGCCTTTAGCTCCCGCCAATGTGACCCTGGCAGCTATCCTGAAGGAGCGCCGTCTGGAGCTTGCTTTTGAAGGACAACTGATCCACGACATCAAGCGTACTAAAGGCACCGTGGGTTCACTGCCTTACACTTCGCCTAAGCTGATCTTCCCGATTCCTCGTCGTGAGATTGACGCTAACCCTAACCTGATTCAGAACGAAGGATACATCTAGTGGTTACGCTGAAATAACTTACTATTTTGATACAAAAACACCCCGGCTTCACCGGGGTGTTTTTATTTATTAGCCAAACATAAACCAAAATCGCAGGTTTTACTTATATTTCACAGCCGGGTTCTCAATTATCAAAAGTTTATTTCGTTTTATTCTTGATAAACCTGTGATCATACCGCAACAGGAGCAGGGGGCCATTGCGTACCTGATGATTAAAGGTCTGTTACTATTTACTTTTATTACTATTCACCTACATAACCAACCAATACTAGAAAATACTTCTACAATCTATCTCCAATGAAGAAATTCAGTCGTTTAATTGGACTGTGTATATTCCTATTGGCAATATGGCACAGTGCGCTGGCTCAACAACGGGTCATAACAGGAACAGTAACCTCAGCAAGCGACAATTCAGCCTTACCGGGAGTGAACGTAGTACTGCAGGGAAGTACTACGGGTGTAAGTACCGATGCGGAGGGGAACTATAGCATTAGCGTTCCCTCAGGTACTGTTACACTCATCTACTCATTCATTGGACTTGCTCCACAGGAAATAACTGTTGGTTCCAACCGCTCCGTTGTCAACGTAGCCATGACCGAGAGTGCTACCGAGCTCAACCAGGTAGTCGTAACCGGTTACAGCCAGACGCAACGTAAGGATGTAATAGGTTCCATTGTTTCGGTTAAGAGTGAAAAGTTCAGAGATATACCCGTAACCGGTATAGATCAGGCCCTACAGGGGCAGGCTGCCGGCGTCCAGATCTCTCAGTCGTCGGGTACCCCCGGTGGTGGTATCTCTGTGCGCATTCGGGGTAATACATCCATATCGGCTTCTAACCGCCCTCTGTTTATAGTAGATGGCGTACCGGTATATGATGGTGCCATATCCGGACGTGATTTCGGGGGACAGAATGATAACGCACTGGCTGCTTTCAACCCCAATGACATCGAATCCATTGAAGTACTAAAGGACGCTTCCGCTAAGGCCATCTATGGCTCACGTGGTGCCAACGGGGTAGTGATTATTACCACCAAGCGTGGCCGCAACAACCGTACTACCATCACGGCCGATGTACAGCGTGGTATTACGGACATAGTACGTCGCCCCCAGGTACTCAACGCCACACAACTACTCGAACTTCAGCGTGATGCTATCACTAACGCCGACCAGGACCCTGACAAGTTAGGGCTCATACCTGGCGTAACCGATGCTGTCAATACCGACTGGATTGACGCCATTCTGCGTCAGGGGGTACTTCAGCAATACCAGCTATCAGCATCCGGAGGTAACGACCGTACCCGCTTTTACCTGAGTGGTAATGTACGCGACGAAGAGGGAGTACAACTCAATAACCGATTTACCCGCTACAGCGGCGTACTAAACCTGGACCACAAAGCCAGTAATAAGCTAAGTGTGGGGGCTAACGTGAATATCACTATGGCTCAGAACGACCGGGTAAAGGGTGACAACTTCCTGGATGGAGTATACTCAGGTGCGGTCAAAAGCCTCCCCTACTACTCACCTTATAATGAGCAGGGCGAACTATATGGTCCCGGTAGCGCCAACTATCCGGGCTTCCCTAACTTCAACCCGGTAGGCCAGGCTCTGTTGCCCCGCTTCCGTACCTATGGTCTTAAGCTATTGGCCGGTGTCAATGCCGACTATGAGATTATCCGTAACCTGCGCTTCCGTACCAAGTTCAGCATGGACTATAATAACAGCGAGGAAGACCAGTACGAGCCATCGAGTACTGCCATTGGAGGTTTTCTGGAAGGTGTTGGTGGTCAGGGCTATGGTGTATACGCTACCGGTACCTCGTACACCCTTATCAACTCCAATGTCTTTACCTACTACCTCACCCTGAATAATAAGCACCATTTTAACACTCTTCTTGGTAATGAAATAATCCATACTCAGGGAAGATCTTCATCCGTACAGGGCCGCATATTTCCCAGCGATGACTTCACGTATATAAGCTCGGCGGGTATTGTGGATGCCGGTAGCTCTGGTTTCGGACAGAATGGCCTGGTTTCTTTCTTTGGTGAAGTAAAGTATGACTTTGATGACAGGTACCTGCTAGGTTTTACCGCCCGCTACGATGGTTCATCGAGATTTGGTCAGAACCGTCGCTTTGGATTCTTCCCTTCCTTATCAGCCGGATGGCGCATTTCGCAGGAGCCATTCATGCAGTCACTGGACTTTATCACTGACATGAAATTACGCGGTAGCTTTGGCTTTACCGGTAACGAGCGCATCGGTAGCTTTGCTTTTCTGGGCACCTGGGCTAGTGTAGCGTACAACGGTGCCACCGGGGTAGCCCCTTCTAACCTAAGTAATCCTAACCTGCAGTGGGAGCGCACGCGCGAAGCTAACATAGGCTTTGATGCATCGTTTTTTAACGGACGCCTGTCACTGATCGCCGATGTATACAGCAACCTGACCGATAACCTGCTCTTTGCGGAGCCTATTCCTCTAACTACCGGATTCGGAAGTATACAGGGTAATATTGGCAAAATCTCTAACAAAGGGTTTGAATTTACGGCTTCGACCGTCAATGTAGATCGGGATGTACGCTGGACTACTGATCTGAACATCACTAAGAATATTAATGAAGTAGTGTCGCTGGCCAACCAGGACACCCTGTTCCGTGGCTATGAGGCTAACGGAGTGGGAGCTACCAACGCCATTCTACAGGGGCAACCTCTGGGTACCTTCTGGGGGCTTGAGTTTTTGGGAGTTGATCCTGCCACTGGCGATGCTATTTATGAAGATGTAAATGGTGATGGGCGTATCACGCCCGAGGATGGTCAGGTGATCGGTACCGCTCAACCGAAGCTTTTTGGTGGTCTGACCAACCGCGTGAGCTGGAAAGGCTTTGACCTGAGCATTTTCTTCCAGTTTATGTACGGCAACAAGACGCTGAACTTTACCAACGTGACGCTGGTCAATACCGGGGCTGACATCGAAAATAATCAAAGCGTAACAGCTCTGCGGCGCTGGCGGCAGGAAGGCGATGTTACGGATGTACCCCGCTATGAGCTCGGAAATACCTATAACAACTTCCACAGCAGTCGCTTCCTGGAAGATGGTTCGTACCTGCGCCTCAAGAATCTGTCGTTTGGCTACACTGTTCCTCAGCGATGGGTAAGTCGGGCAAAACTGAATACCGTACGGGTGTTTGTATCTGGTACCAACCTGCTAACGGTCACCCGGTATTCAGGCGCCGATCCGGAGGTAAGTACACTGGATGGGTCCACTTCCGCTCAGGGTATAGATTACTTTACGCTGCCACAGGTCAAGACTATGCTACTGGGTGCTACTATTACGTTCTGACAAACAGTTAATCATCATATACATGACTATCCTTTCAAAGCATACCATATATAGTATAGCTACCCGAGCCAGAAAGGGGCTACCTTTAGTAGCGGCCCTTCTGCTATTGGCTACTTCGTGCCGGGAGGTGCTGCAACCAGAGCCCGTAGATCTGCTGGTAGATGAACTGGTGCTCAATGAGGCCTCAGATGTCCAGCCCGTACGCCTGGGCATGTACAATGCCTTCCGGGGCCTGGGTGCTCCCATGGTCATAGCCGGCGCCTTTACGGCTGACTTTATCCAGCATAATGGTACATTTACTGTTTATAACGAACTAGGCAATAAGCAGATCACCGCAGCCAACGCGGCCGCAGAGGCTTTCTGGGGGGCTATATACAATACAGTATATATGGCCAACTTCATCGAGGAGCGTATTGGCTCTGTGCCGGGTGTTTCCGAAGCTACCCGTAAGCAGATATTGGCCGAAGCGCGGTTCCTGCGGGGCTTTGCTTACTTTTTGGGAGTCTATACCTTTGGAGGAATCCCTCAGGTAACCACTACCGATATTGCTACTAATCGTAACATCCCCCGCGCCAGCCGGGAAGAAATACTACAGGCGATACTAACCGACTACCAGGCCGCTCTTACGGACATACCTGTGGCCTACGGCGATCGGGTTACCAACAAAACATTTGCTACTAAGAATGCCGTACGTGCCGCTCTGGCCCGGTACTACCTCTACCAGCAGGACTGGACCAAAGCGGAGCAGTTTGCCACTGAAGTAATCAGCAGCAATCTTCAGAGCCTTCCGGCTGCCTTTGCAGACGTTATCTTTGCGGAGTATGATGATGAAACCATCCTGGAAGTAGCGTATGCCAATAACTCCAGCGATGATCCCGGAACTTCTACCTATGGCCTGAATAACATTCTGGTTGGTCGCCGCGAGGTGATCCCTTCCAATAAAGTTATTCTGGACTTTATCTCCAATGCCGCCGGGGAGCGCCAGCAGACCATCAGCTTCAACTCTACCCAGCAGCGTGGCAGAGATAACGGCTGGACGGTTATGAAATACGGATCGCCAGACGATGCCAATAACAATATTCACATATTCAGACTGGCCGAGATGTACCTGATCCGGGCCGAGGCCCGCGCTCGTCTGGGTCGATTGACCGGTAGTAACGGGGCACAGGCTGACATTAATGTACTTCGTACCCGCGCCAAAGCTCCTACTGTTACACTTACTTCCCAGAATCAGGCTCTGACTGTTATCGAGAATGAGCGGATATACGAGCTGGCTTTTGAGGGGCACCGCTGGTATGACCTGAAGCGTACAGGACGTCTGGATGCAGTAATGTCGGCATTTTCGCCTAACTGGAACACCAAGTTTCAGCTATGGCCTATTCCACAGAGCGAAATACAGCGTAATAAGGCCCTGACAGGTTCCCAGAACCCGGGCTATTAAATTAACATTCTGATATAGATTGATAATGAAGAATATCAAGCAAATACTCATACTGTGTTTCCTCGGAGGAATGATTGCCCTGGCCTCCTGTGAAGAGCAGCGCATCCTTTTTGAGGGTCCTGCTCACGTACGATTTACCGATACAACACTCACCTATAAGGAAAGCGTCGGGCAGCCTATTCAGCTAAAGGTACATATAGTAGGAAAGCCCGTTAATCAGGCCACTACCGTCAACTACACCATAAGTGGCGACGCCCGCGAGGGGCGCGACTATGTCATCGAGGGCACCAAAGGAACGGTTACTATACCAGCCAATGAGTCCTTTGGAACGATAACCGTCAGGTTGATCAATAACGCTAACAATATATTAGGCTCACAGGACATCCTATTCACTCTGACGGGCGTAAGTAACGACCAGCTACAGGTAGGGTTCGGTCAGAATAACAACATCGGGCGGCAGCTACGCCTGACCATCCAGGACGACTGCTTATTCAGTGGGTTTTATACCGGATCGCGCGGGGGCACCAGCCTAACTGTTCCCAATATCGAAATTATGGGGCTGGGCCAGAACTGCCGCGAGTACCTGATTACCAACTGGAATATAGACCTGGCGGATGCACTTTTTGGCCTGAATGCCGTGAAGCCAACGCTGACCATTGTTGACAATGGCGACAACACTCTGACGATACCTATTCAGGTTAACGCCGAACTACCTAGCCCATACGATACCTTGAGCGGTAATGGTGTCTGGAACCCTCAGACCAAAGCTATCTTGCTGAATCTGCGGCTAAAGCTCCCTTACAGCCAGACCAAGGATACTGTTATTACGGTACCATTCACCTTTACGCCCCGATAAGAAGCAGGCTAACTTAGGCTAATATCTGAATGTAAAAACTCTATTGCTACCATGAATATATATAAATTAAAATCAGTAGCTGCTCTCTTCCTGGTGCTATGGCTGGCCGGCTGTTCGGAAAGTATAGAACCGAAGCCTCTAACTTATACACAGTTGCTAACTGGTACGGATAAAAAGGCCTGGACGCTTACTTCTTTCCAGATCATCGACGAAGGAGAAGAGTCTAATGTCATTCCGGCCCGAAACCTGTTTAACAATACCTGTGAAGCTGATGACCAGTACATTTTCTATGCGAACAGCGAACGCAGATATGAGTATGTCAATGGCCCGACCAAATGCTCGTCCAATGAGCCGGATGTACTACTTACTGACCAGTGGACGTTTACCAATGCCAACGCTACCCTGGAGTTTGTATTTCCGGTCCTTGTTGGAAATGCCCGGCTACCCTTTATTGTCAAAACGTTGACTAATACCAATATGACCCTGGAAATCTATCTGGGTGAACTGGATGCGAGCTATCGCTTCATGTTTACTTCCGCAACCAAATAGAACAGCCAGCCAATCCGAATATGTAAGTACTATACTCTATCCGAAGGTCCATGAATCGTTTTTACGCATACCTTACCTACTTTTTTACTTTACTTGTATCAGTTCAGGCGGCCGTAGCCCAACAGGGTAATCACCAGCATGATGATCACTGTGCTACCATGCAGATGGATAGTCTGCTCAGGACTAAATATCCTCAAATGGGCTCTATGCAAGACTTTGAGCGCGTCCTGCAGCATAAGATCGCTGAGCGTAAAGAGCTTGAAAAACTAGGGCGAGTGACTGACGAAGTACTTACTATTCCTATCATCGTACATATTGTTCATAATGGCGAAGCCGTAGGACAGGGTCGTAACCTGAGCACGGCCCGGGTACAGGCGCAGATTGAGACACTCAACGAAGACTTCCGGCGCATACCCGGTACCCCCGGCTTCAATACTGATCCCCGCGGAGCGGATATCGAAATTGATTTCTGTCTGTCCCGCCTTGATCAGCAGGGCCGGGTCATGACCGAACGGGGTATCAACCGGATCAACGGTGCGCGGGCCAACTGGACCCGTGATGATATTGAGAATATCCTGAAGCCAACATCCATCTGGGACCCGGACCGATACTTTAATATCTGGGTAGTTGATTTTGCTCCCTCGGAGTCACTGGTGGGTTACGCTCAATTCCCCAGTCAGTCGGGGCTATCGGGTATTCCCAATTCCAGCCCACGCAATACCGACGGGGTTGTAGTACGCTACCAGTCATTTGGAAATACATTGAAAGGCAACTTTGGTAATATGCCTGCCCCCTATAATCAGGGACGCACACTCACCCACGAAACCGGCCACTGGCTGGGCCTTCGCCATATCTGGGGAGATGCTAACTGCGGCAACGACTTTGTAGATGATACCCCTCCCCAGGCCAGCGAAAGCCGGGGATGTCCCGTAGGCCGGGTAAGTTGCGGTAACGTCAATATGGTCCAGAACTACATGGATTATTCTGACGATGCCTGTATGAATATATTTACACAGGATCAGAAACGGAGGATGCGGGCCGTCATGGAGATGAGCCCCCGGCGTAATACCCTGACCCGCTCAAATCTTTGTGGTGACCTGGTAGCCGGTCCGCCACGTGCCAACTTCCGGGCCGAGACCCAGCAAATCCTACTGGGCGGACAGGTGCAGTTCTATGACCTTTCAATCAACTTCCCTACCAGTTGGGAGTGGACATTTGAGGGAGGTACTCCCGTTACTACCAATGTCCAGAACCCTATCGTTACCTACAACCAGCCGGGGCGTTTCCGGGTGAAACTGGTAGTACGTAACTCCCTGGGTGTCGACAGTCTGATCAGAGAAAACTATATAGAGGTACTGAATGTAGGTCTCTGTGCTGAACTGACGAACTTCTCCGGTACTCCTACCCTCATACGTGATACTACCAACATAGGATACGTATCGGGACATAACGGACGCCTGGTCAGAGCTATTTCCGAAAAGTTTGATAACCAGCTTGGCTATACCACCATGACCAGTGCCTCGATACGATTTGGACGAGCCTTCGCTAAAGATGGAGCCGATACCGAAGAGACCGTCACAGTAGTTGTATGGAATGCCCGGGGCTTCCAGGGAGGTCCGGGAGCTGTACTGGAAGAGAAAGAGGTACCACTACGTCAGATTTTAGAAGATGTAGCCAATAATCGTCCTACTGAAATAGGCTTTGACCGTCCGGTACCTTTGTTCGGGCTTGGCTATCATGTAGGGGTACAATTTGACTACGATGGTGACTCTGTGGCAGTCATTACTACGCGCAACGGAGAGTCGATACGCGGTACATCATGGGAGCAGTCGGCAGAGGGTGAGTGGGACTTGTTCCTGCGCCGTACGGGTCTAAACATAGCGCATGATATTACAGCCCGGGTAGGTATGAAACCTTCGGTGCAGGTAGCAGCATCTGCGCAGTTTGTAAATCCCGGAGAAACCGTCACTTTGCAGGCTCGCGGAGCCAGTATCTATAACTGGGCACCAGCCAACAACCTAAATACAACCATTGGACCTCAGGTAACGGTCCGGCCAACCCAGACCACCACCTACTACGTAAAAGGAGGCGGAGCGGATGTCTGCGTGGATAGTGCGGCGGTAACGCTGTACGTACGGACCAATCAGCCGGTACTGGGTAACGAACCTACGCCTGATAACCTGTTTGGCAAAACGGTTGAAGTAAGCCCTAACCCCAGCGATGGATTGATGTCCCTGACAATGAAGAACGGGCTACGGGGCGATGTACAGGTAACCCTCTACAACCTGGCTGGTGTAGCTATGATCCAGCGAAAGTTCCGGAAGGATGCCGAGTCTGCGGAATATCCGATGGATATCCGGTTGCTCCCTTCGGGTACCTATATAGTAGAAGTAATACTGGGCGAGGTAACGACCCGAAAAAGAATAGTGAAGTTCTAGGCCACTTCACCATCAGGAGCAGGTACAGCTACCTGCGGTAAAACCCCATGCGGATGATCTGTTCGTATCATCCGCATGGGGTTTTGCTTTATAGGAATCTTGTATCTGCCTACGCCTGCTCCCGTAAAGCGATACTTACCAGCTCAGCGGTGTTCTTGACGCGGGCTTTCCGGATAATACTGGCACGCTGGTTGGCTACAGTATGCGGACTTACATCAAAACGCTCGGCTATTTCCTTGCTACTCATCCCTTCGGTCAGGCACTGCAGGATCTGGTACTCACGGGGCGTAATCTTGTTCCAGATGGATGCGGTGCTGGTACCTATACCCGTTTCGGTCTGCCGGTAAGCATTTTTGGGTACTACCAGATTCCGGATAATGACCGAAGATGCATTCGGTGGGTAGTACAGTTCACCAGCCGCCACGGCACGTACCGCCTTCAGTATCTCCTCCTGATCAGTATCTTTGAGCAGGTACCCGGCGGCTCCGCTCTGTACGGCATTGAGTATGTAATCTGGATTGTTGTGCATACTAAACACCAGTATCCTTACCTCCGGATACAGCCGTGACGCTTCGCGGGCTACTTCGATACCCGACATACGGGGCATCGTTATATCCAGCAAAAGCACATCAGGATGTGTAACCGGAATCAGGTCAATGGCTTCGTCACCATCCGAAGCTTCTCCAACTATTTCAATGTCGGACTCATCTTCCAGCAAATTCAAGATTCCTTTCCTCACTACGGAGTGGTCGTCAGCGATTAATACTTTAATTGGCATACCTGTTGAGATGGAGTGTACTACTATATTATAACTAAGATCTTTGTTCCTTTCCCTGGTCTGGAGCTGAGCTTCATCTCACCTCCTAATAAACTGGCCCTTGTGCGCATATTTTCAATGCCACTTCCTATCTGACCTTCCTTTCCATTCTTTCCTATTTCTCTCGGATTGAAGCCTTTTCCATCGTCTTCAATGCTAAGCGTAATTTTTCCCTTGTATCGTTTGAGCTTTACTTCTATCACCTTGGCTCTGGCATGCTTTACCGCATTATGCAGAGCTTCCTGTACGATCCGGTACAAACCGATTTCGGCAGCAGGGGGGAGTCGTTTATCTTCCCCTGAACCTTCAAAATAGATCTCAAGGCCCGACGAGCGCGCCACCTGATCGGAGAGCAGTTGCAACCCGGCCTCCAGCCCGAAGTCACTCAGTACCGATGGCATCAGGTTAAACGACACCTGCCGGGTGGTCTGGATGGTCTCCTGAATCAGCTCGCGCAGGTCTTCGAATCGCTTGCGCTGTTTTTCTTCCGGAAAAGGCACCTGTTTCAGCTTCTCAGCGTGTAATTTTACTCCGGTTAGCATCTGCCCTATGCCGTCGTGCAGCTCACGCGCAAAGCGCCTTCGCTCCTCTTCCTGGCCTTCCAGTAAGGCTGCCGACCTGATCTTTTCCCTGGCTGCCTGCAGCTGGTACTTCTCTTCGGTCATTCGCAGGAGTTCCTCCTGAGTGGCTACCAGCTCACGATTGGTAGCCGCCAGCCGTTCATTGGTCTGCCGCAGATCCTCCTCTGAGCGGGTAAGCATCTGGATCACCTTCTGGGTGTACTTTACCACCGGCCTGAATATGAAAATCCCTTCTACCAGCAGAATCAGCAGTGTCCCCAGCCCCAGTAGCCACTCCATGCGCTCGAGGTATATGACCCGGGCAAGACTTTCAGCATCGAACTGAAATACGATCTGATCCATCTGGTGCAAGAAGGCTGGCTCCTGCGCCAGCACCACCCGTAACGCCTCTGCCCGGTCCTGAGCAGGTACCTGTGGATTATTTATACGTCTGAATCCATTATAAATGGACTGAAACACAGGCTCGAGCTGAACGAACATGCTATCCAGCCGGTCGCTTTTACGCACGATGTACGTCTTTTCCATCCGCAGCAGCCCATTCCGCAACTGCTCATGATTCTGATGCCACGTATGGAGTACCGAATCAAAATCAGCCCTGTCGGCATGGGTCATTTGTTGCGTATGTAGCAGTGACAGCTTGGTCAGTTGCTGACTCAGCATGCGCTGCCGCCCCGCTACGTTGACAACTCTACCGTCGTCATTAAGATCTTCCAGCGTGCGCCTCACCAGTAGCAGTCCGCCTACGGTCAGTAGCGCTACCATCAGTAGCGCTACTACGTAAAAGCGGGTAAGCCGGCGGGCAACCTGACGATCCAGTTGATCCATTAGTCCTATATTCCTATGTACACCAGCCCGTCCTTTACCAGTATGGGATAGGTCTTGATCTTATACTCTTCCCCGCTCAGGCATGAGCCATCTTTCAGGGAGAATGTTTTTTTATGAAAAGGACAGGCTACCTTGGGCTCCCCCTGCTGGCTCCCGATCATGCCCCGCGACAGCGCCATCTGCTGGCGGTGCGGGCATTCGTTATCAGTGGCGTACCACTCGCCCCGGCGGGTAAAGTGGAAGATGGCAATCTGCTTGCCTTCTATAAGGGCACAGGCTCCTCCCTCTTCGGGTACATCGCTTTGGTGGCAGGCCAAGTGCCAGGTAATTCTATCTTTTTTATCAGCTATCAGTTCCATATGAATAAACTTGTTAGGTTTTAGCAGTTAGGTAGTAGCTCTACTTAGTGTTCCCTCTCCACTTTTCATTATTCATTCTACATTCTTCATTAAGTTACACCCACTCCTTGGCACGCTTCTGATCGCGCAGTGAGTCGAACTCGACAGTTGGGTCCTTCGCTTCGGGGGCATTGACAAAGTGGTTGAAACGCTTCCGCAGTTCCGGGTTATCTACTACCTCTTTCCACTCGCACTTGAAGTTGTTAACCAGAGTCTGCATTTCCTGCTCGAGCTCCTCGCCTATTCCGAGTACATCGTCTACGACTACCGCTTTGAGGTAGCTCATCCCACCTTCTATCTTATTGAGCCAGGTAGCGGTACGGGTCAGCGGATCGGCGGTTTTGATGTAGAACATCAGGAAGCGGTCTATGTAGCGGATACAGGTTTCCTTATCCACATCGGTTGCCAGCAGTTGGGCGTGCTGGGGCTTGGAGCCACCGTTACCGCACACGTACAGGTTCCAGCCTTTCTCGGTAGCGATGATACCAAAGTCCTTGCTCTGCGCTTCGGCACACTCGCGAATACATCCTGAGACCGCCGATTTCAATTTATGGGGAGCACGAAGACCCTTGTAACGCTCTTCTACCTCAATGGCGAACGAGACTGAATCCTGCACACCAAAGCGGCACCAGGTAGAGCCTACGCAACTCTTGACGGTACGCAGCGCCTTACCATAGGCGTGCCCACTCTCGAATCCAGCCGCGATAAGCTCTTCCCAGATCCTGGGCAGGTCGCTCACGTGTGCACCGAACAGGTCTATCCGCTGTCCGCCGGTGATCTTGGTATAGAGACCGTATCTTTTGGCTACTTCACCTATTACGATCAGTTTGTCAGGGGTAATTTCTCCACCGGGTATACGGGGTACTACCGAGTAGGTACCTCCCTTCTGGATATTGGCCAGGTAGCGGTCGTTGGAGTCCTGGATGGTTGCACGGCCCTTTTCCAGTACGTTTTCGTTCCAGAGGCTGGCCAGGATAGAGGCCACCAGTGGTTTACAGGTTTCGCAACCATCATCTTTACCCAGGCCTTCCACGACTTCATTGAAGGTCCGGTAGCCGTTCATCTTCACCATATCCAGCAGCTCCTGACGGGTGTAATCAAAGTGCTCACAGATGATGTTGCGTATGTACAGCCCCTGCTGCTTCATGGTACCCTGTATCAAGTCCTTGACCAGCGGAGCACACCCACCACAGCCGGTACAAGCCTTTGTAGCTTTTTTCAGGCTATCTATGGTCGTATGATTGTTCTCGGTGATTTCGTGGCAGATCATGCCCTTGGTCAACGCCTCGCACGAGCAGATCAGGGCATCGTCGGGCAGTGACATTACACCGGCACCGGCCTCTTCTCCTCCGCGTGAACCCAGGATCAGGTCTTCGGGATCGGGCGGGAGTACAGTTTTGTTCTTACAGGTTTGCAGCAGCATGTTATACTGCTCCGCATCCCCTACCAGTACACCTCCCAGTAGCTCCTTGCCATCGGGTGTTACATTGATACGCTTATATATACCTTTGGCTTTGTTCTCATAGGTAATAGTACGGCAGGCAGGCTCTTCCACAAACGGATCACCAAAGCTGGCTACATCTACACCGATCAGTTTCAGCTTCGTTGACATATCGTAGGGCTTAAACTCCTTCTCTTCGCCCGTCAGGCGAGCCGCTACTACATCGGCCATTTCGTAGCCCGGCGCTATCAGGCCGTAAATCATCTGATGCGCCAGAGCACACTCTCCAATGGCAAAAATGGCCGGATCGGAGGTTTGCATGAAGTTATCGACCACTATACCTCCGCGCGGGTGGGTTTCCAGGCCGGCCGCCTTAGCCACTTCATCACGTGGACGGATACCCGCCGATATTACCAGCATATCGACATCCAGTACAGTACCATCGGCAAACTGCATACCTTCGATGGCATCGCCACCCACGATCTGTTGAGTAATTTTGGAAAGATGTATGTTGAGGCCCAGTGATTCGAGCTGGCGCTGCAGGATACCCGAACCGGCTTCATCGATCTGCCGGGGCATCAGCCTGGGGGCAAACTCTACGACATGAGCCTCTTCCAGACCCAGATCCAGCAGGGCCTTAGCGGCCTCCAGACCTAGTAGTCCACCACCCAGCACAGCACCACGGCGTGCTTTCCGGGCATGTGACTGAATCAGATCCAGGTCTTCTATAGTACGGTACACAAATACGCCTTCTTTCTCCACCCCGTTGATGGCGGGTACAAAGGCCCCCGAGCCGGTAGCCAGTACCAAATAGTCATAAGGTACTATAAGTCCATGATGCGAGCGGACCTCCTTACGCTGGCGGTCGATCTCAACTACCGGGTCTGAAAGGTACAGCCTGATACCGTTTTCGGTATACCAGCCTGTTGGCGCCATCTGCAGCTCATCAGCAGTCTTCCCTGCTATGTATTCGCTCAGATGTACACGATCATAGGCAGCACGAGGCTCCTCACCAAAAACCGTCAGCTCAAATCCCTGATCATTTTTAGCCTTGGCTAGTAGCTTTTCACAGAATTTGTAGCCTACCATCCCGTTGCCTACTACGACAATCCGTTTGTTTGTGTTTGCGCTCATAGTTACTAATAACTATTAAAGTTGAATAACCCTGTTCTTTTGTTGCACTTTTTCAATACAACTATGATTACCCTCCCCGTAATCATCAATCAAAACTAAATGGTGTTTTTTACAATTCCTAATATTTTATTTCTAAAATGATCATTTTTTAAACCTATTTTTTGGAAATTCTATTGTTTTTTAAAATTACATCCCTAATTTTGAACCAACTATTCGGGATAGCAACAAAATACTAACCGTAGTACAATTCTAATATTCACTATATAATATAAAGAAGAGATGAAGCCAATGCTAACACTAGTGGGTGCGGGACCAGGCGACGCCGAACTGATCACCCTGAAAGGCATCAAAGCGCTAGAGCAGGCCGATGTAGTCTTATATGATGAATTAGCTAATGCGGCACTACTGGAGTATGCACCCGAGCAGTCGATGAAAATATATGTAGGCAAGAGCGTTGGAAATGCTTCGTTCACCCAGGATGAGATCAATACTCTTATAGTACGCCTGGCCACAAAACGGGGACACGTTGTACGTCTGAAAGGGGGCGATCCTTTTGTGTTTGGCAGAGGGCACGAGGAAATTGACTACGCCAAACGCTATGGTATAGAGTGTAAAGTAGTACCCGGTATATCCAGCTGTATAGCGGTACCGGCCTCGCAGGGTATAGCCGTAACGCGCCGGGGCGTGAGCGAGAGCTTCTGGGTAATTACGGGCACTACCCGGAGCGGAGAAATGTCGGAAGACTTGCAGCTGGCGGCTCAGTCAAGAGCTACCGTAGTAGTACTGATGGGTATGAATAAGCTGAATGAGATATGCGCTATGTACACGCAGTTTGGCCGGGGACACATGCCGATGGCTGTCATACAGAACGGTACCCGCCTCGATGAGCGGTGTATAGTAGGACAGGCCTGGGAAATGCCGCGCCTGGTTATGGACAAGGGCGTGGGGGCGCCCGGACCAGGCATAATCGTGATTGGCGAAGTAGTAGCCCTGCATCCGTCGTATGTAACGGAGTATCTGCAGAGCCTGTCTATAGCCTAGTCACTAACAAAAAAAGCCGATCCGGTGTGGGGGCACCTTATGGATCGGCCTTACAGGGTTGTCTATGTTAAACACAAACGATTCAAAGAAAATGAAAAAACTCAGGTAAAACAAATCTCAGGCTCCGGCTTAGGTAGTACTTATTCTGCCTACTGCCCCAGATTGACTTCAGCCTCTCGGAACCAGGTACCTGCTCTCCTTCCATAGTACGCTCCGAACTCTCAGGCCGGTTTCTGTAACCGGAACATGTACAGCACCTTATTACCGTTCAGACGTGGCCGCTCGTCTGTCCCTGCTACCACTTTTACCTTTTCATTTTCATGCTAAGAGTTTACAAGATATTTTCCATAGGATTTCTGCTCGCCGGATTACTGACGGCCGGAGAATCAGCGGCTCAATTCAGCTTTACCGGGCAGGTACGTACCCGCACCGAGCTTCGGGATGGATTTGGGGCTCCCTTACAGGTAGGCCAGAATGCGGCCTTCTTTACCTCGCAGCGCACCCGCCTCAATTTTGGTTACGCGGGCTACCGCACCAAATTCTTCACGGCTATTCAGGATGTACGGGTGTGGGGGCAGGATGCTTCTACCAACAACCGTATTACTAATCCAGCCCAGAATGGTCTGATGGTCCACGAAGCCTGGGCCGAAATCAGCCTGCTGGATACTAATATTACTAAAACAGGCAAAGACTTATCTCTCAAAATAGGACGCCAGGAACTCGTATACGACGACAGCCGACTACTCGGTAACCTCGATTGGCTCCAGCAGGCTCGCCGCCACGACGCCGCACTACTGAAATACAATCACAACCGCTTTGTAGCACACCTGGGGGTAGCATTCAACCAGAATAGTGAACTCAAAAGCGGTACCCTTTACAATGGCGTACCTACGGGCTACCCGGCGGGTACCAACGCCATCGGTACCATGTACAAGTCGATGCAGTTTATGTACCTCGGTAAGCAGTTCAAGGCCGGCAACGCCTCCTTCCTGGTACTGAAAGACGATTTTAATAAATATAGCCTTAATGAAACCGGTGCTAAAGTACCTGCACAGGGTACCTGGAGCCGGGTAACGGTAGGGCCTTACTTGAATACAAAGCTGGGCAAAAGCATCAGCCTGACCGCAAGCGCCTATCTGCAGAGCGGAAAGGATAAGGACGGGGCTAATCTGCGCGCTTATACCTACTCTCTGAGTACCCTCTACGCCGTCAACAAGCGCTTTGCCATCGGCCCCGGAGTTGACTATCTCTCGGGCAACGGTGTCGGCTCGACCGGCAACCGCCGCTTCGACCCCTTGTATGGTACTCCTCATAAGTTCTGGGGGCAGATGGACTACTTCTACGTAGCTGACGGCTTTGGCAAGGGCGGCCTGGTAGACTACTACCTGAGCAGCATCATCAAGGTATCTCCCCGCTTTTCCATCCATACAGATCTGCACGAGTTTGCCAGCGCAACCGCCGTCATGAGCAGCGACCAGAACAGACTGAGCCGCAGCTACGGTACCGAGCTGGATATGATCATGAACTATACGATCACGAAGACCATCGGTCTGCAGGGAGGGTACTGTACCTTCTTTACTACGCCTACCCTGGCGGCCGTCAAAGGAGTAAGCAATGCCCGCAGCAACGCCAACTGGGCCTATCTGATGATCAACATTAAACCTGATTTTTTGGCAAAGCAGTAGCCTTCCGACGGCCTCCCCCCGTCGCAGCTCCACTGCATAACCTGTTTCATTTTTAATCTCTTAAACTGATCCAAAATCATGTCTACCATAAATAACAAACCGCTCGAAAAGCTCAATATATTCAGCATCAAGGGTATCCAGATGCGCACGTTTCACCTGACCTGGGTAGCCTTCTTTTTCTGTTTCTTTGGCTGGTTTGGTATTGCCCCTCTGATGAAGATCATCAAGGATGACCTGGGCCTTACCAAAGAGCAGATCGGTAACACCATCATCGCTTCGGTAGCGGCTACCGTTATCGCCCGCGTACTGATTGGCCGCCTGTGTGACACCTGGGGACCACGTAAGGCCTACTCGGCTCTACTGGCTGTTTCGTCCATTCCGGTGATTATGGTAGGCTTTGCTAATAGCTACGAGTCATTCCTGCTGTTCCGTCTGGCCATTGGAGTGATCGGAGCTTCCTTCGTAATTACGCAGTACCATACGTCGGTGATGTTTGACAAGAAGATTGTAGGTACGGCCAATGCCGTGGCCGGTGGCTGGGGTAACCTGGGTGGTGGCGTAACGAACATGGTCATGCCGCTGATCTTTGCCGCTTTTATAGGGATGGGTTACTTACCTTCTTCGGCCTGGCGCCTGGCCATGGTAGTACCCGGGGTAATCCTGCTGGTGCTGTCAGTACTGTACTACTTCAATACTAAAGATACCCCGGCCGGTAACTTCGACGAGATTGAGGCCACTAATACAGCTGCTTCTCCCAAAGCAAAAGGTACTCTGGCCATGGCCGCCAAAGACCCCCGCACCTGGATCCTGTTCCTGGCCTACGGCGCCTGTTTTGGTATCGAAATCACCTTTGACAACGTAGCCGCCCTATACTTCGCTGAGAACTTCGGAGCTACCCTGACTACCGCCGGTATACTGGCAGGTACCTTCGGCTTTATGAACCTGTTTGCCCGGGCTATGGGCGGTATCATGGCGGATAAAGTAGGCAACAAGTACGGTATGCGGGGCAAAGGAACCCTGCTGGCTCTGCTACTCGCGCTGGAAGGCGTAGGTATCGCTCTGTTCTCGCAATCAGGAAATATACTCTATGCCGTAATCGCCATGCTGGGCTTCGCCATGTTCCTGAAAATGGCCAACGGAGTTACCTACGCCATCGTGCCTTTTATCAACCGCAAGGCTATGGGCTCGGTGAGTGGTATTGTAGGAGCCGGTGGTAACGTAGGCGCGGTACTGGCGGGCTTCCTCTTCAAGTCGAGCGCTATTACCTACGCACAGGCCTTTATGTACATCGGAGTAGCCGTAGCCGTGGTGGGTGCCATCGTAGCCCTGACGCGCTTCGATAAGGAAAGTGTAGAAGTAGAGAAAGCAGAAAACGCAGAAGTAGCCGTAGCTGCTTAGCATTCAAACCTGTCCCGGTAGTACGTACTACCGGGACAGCACCAATTAACTTTTGACTAATACATACATCTACTAGCTAACAGCTACTAGCTACTACCTAAAAGCTTACTACCTATGAATCCAAAAACCACTCGACATAAAACCACTTGTTGCTACTGTGGCGTGGGCTGCGGAGTGGTGGTAAAGCAGGAACCAAATGGACGCTTAACCGTAGAAGGCGATAAAGAACATCCATCCAACCGCGGGATGTTGTGCTCCAAGGGTATGAACCTGCATTACACTGTTTCAGATCAGTCAGACCGGCTCCTGTACCCCCAGATGCGCCTCAACCGCTCTATGCCTCTGCAGCGCGTTGGTTGGGATACGGCCCTTGAGCGTACCGCCGCCGTATTTCGGACATTTATTCAGAAATATGGCCCTGATTCGGTTGCTTTCTATGTATCGGGCCAGTGCCTTACCGAAGAGTACTACCTGGTCAACAAGCTCATCAAAGGATTCATAGGCTCCAATAACATTGACACCAACTCCCGGCTCTGTATGAGCTCGGCGGTGGTAGGATATAAGCTGACGCTGGGTGAAGACTCGGTACCGGTATGCTACGATGATATTGAGGAGGCGGATGTATTCTATGTGCAGGGAGCCAATCCCGCCTGGTGCCACCCCATTATCTGGCGGCGTATAGAGGCGCACAAAGCGGCCAATCCGGCCGTAAAGATTATCTGCGTAGATCCCCGCCGGACCGACACAGCCCGCTCTTCTGACCTGCATCTGCCCATTCGCCCCGGTACCGACATAGTGCTTAACAATGCCATCGGTCGCCTGCTGATCGAGAAGGACTATATCAACGAAGAATTCATAGTAAACCATACCGATGGCTTCACGGCCTACCGTGAGCAGGTAATGAAGCGTACGGTGGACGAAGCCGCTGACCTGTGTGGTGTTCCCGCTGAAGATATTGAAAAGGCAGCCGGCCTGATTGGACGCTCAAAAGGCTTCCTGTCCCTCTGGACTATGGGTATGAATCAGTCGGTCGTAGGGGTTAATAAAAACCTGTCGCTCATTGACCTGCACCTCATCACGGGGCGTATCGGTACGCCCGGCAACGGCCCCTTCTCCCTGACGGGACAGCCCAATGCCATGGGTGGACGTGAGGTAGGTGGTCTGGCTAATATACTCCCCGGCCACCGGGAGGTAACCAACGCCGCCCACCGGGACGAAGTAGAGCGATACTGGAATGCCCCCGTTCACATCGCTGCGAAGCCCGGCCTGACCGCAACCGAGATGTTCGAAGCACTGGCTAATGATAAACTCAAAGCTATCTGGATCATCAATACTAACCCGATGGTGAGTATGCCCGATGCCAACGCCGTAGAGAAAGCTCTGAAAGGGGCTCGCTTTGTGGTGGTACAGGACGTATCCAACCGGGCTGATACTGTACAATTTGCCGATGTGGTACTTCCGGCCGCCGCCTGGCTCGAAAAGGAAGGTACTATGACCAACGCCGAGCGCCGTGTCACGCATCTATCCAAAGTACTGGATGCTCCCGGCGAAGCCCTTCCCGACGTAGAGATCATCTGGCGCTTCGCCCAGAAAATGGGCTTCGGCGAATCATTCAATTACACTAGTCCCTCGGAAGTATATGAAGAATATACCCAACTCACCGCAGGTACTAACATAAACGTAACGGGTGTAAACTACGAGGTACTCAAAGAGCGCCGCAGTATACAGTGGCCTTTTCAGGAGGAGGAAGGGAGGAAAGGAGGAGAGGAGAAAAGAAACTTTAGTCATCCAATCGCTATTAATGGGCAGACTTCTGTAGGAACGAAGCGCCTGTTTACTGATAAAGTATTTTATACTCCCAACGGACGGGCGCAGATCCATGCTGTACCGGATGAGAATGCGTCCGAAGGTACCGATGCAGACTTCCCGCTGGTACTGACCACCGGCCGCATCCGTGACCAGTGGCATACCATGACCAAAACAGGTCGCATAGCTAAGCTAAACCAGCATACCCCTCAGCCCTTCCTACAAATTCACCCTGATGATGCACAGGCTCGTAGTATCAGGGATGGACAATTGGTTGAAATCAAAGGCCGCCGAGGAGAAGTACGCGTAAAGGCTCAGGTTACGGAGGACGTTAGACCGGGTGTCTGCTTTCTGCCGATGCACTGGGGTAAAATCCTGAACAGTAATTTGGGCCGTGCTAATAACCTGACCAGTTCGCTGGTTGATCCGCGTTCTAAGGAACCAGACTTCAAGTTCTCAGCCGTACAGGTAACCCCTTATTGCAAGCCGGTTGAGAAAATAATTGTGATCGGAGCCGGATCGGCAGGCCTTGGATTTATCAACGCGTATCGTTCGGTGAATCAGGAGGACGAGATTCATGTATTCTCTAAGGAAATCTATCCCTTCTACAACCGGGTGCTCCTCCCCGACTACATCAGTGGTGCCCAGCAGTGGGAGCAACTGGTAAAGCTACGGGAGGAGCAGTTTGCCGAATCGAATATTACGGTACACAAAGGCGTAGGCATCGTCCATATCGATCGAAAAAATAAGGTAGTGACCGATACCGAGGGACGTGAACATAACTACGACAAACTCCTGCTCGGAACGGGCAGCCGGGCTTTCATGCCACCGGGTGTACCTCGTATGGAGGGTATCTTCAACATGCGTTCCCGCCTGGATGCCGACTCACTCCTCCCCTTCCTTCAGCAACCCAACCCACACGCGGTAATTGTGGGAGGTGGACTATTGGGACTGGAGCTAGCCGCTTCGCTACGTGAGATCAATGTGCAGGTAACAGTTATCCAGCGGATTAGTCGCTTTATGGAGCGTCAGTTGGACCCTCTTGCCGGTGAGCTGCTGTACCAGGAGCTGGTGGACCGGGGCATTGAGGTATTCTTTAACGATGAAGTTCAGACATTCCACGGTACTGACAAACTGGAAGGTATCCAGCTCAAATCTGGCCGTCGCCTCGACTGCCAGGTAGTGGTAGTAGCCATTGGTACGGTACCCAGTATAGAACTGGCGCGTGAATCCGGCCTCGAATGCAACCGTGGCGTGGTGGTAAATGACTACCTGCAGACGTCCGACCCGGATATATTTGCCGCCGGTGAGATAGCGCAGTGGCGCGGACAAATGTGGGGTATTACGCTGGCCGCCGAACAACAGGCCGAAGTAGCCGCCAAATACATACTCGGCGATATCACTACGCCTTACAAGGGGAGTGTATCCATGAATATCCTCAAGATGGAGGGCCTGCATCTGTGCAGCATCGGCCTCCCCGAAGCACCGCCTAATGATCCTGATTACGAGGAGATTGTATTTATAGACAAATCGCAGCGCTACTACAAGAAATGCATCGTCTACCGCGACAAGCTGGTAGGAGCCATCATGGTAGGCGACAAAAACGAGTTCCTGGAGTTCCGCGACCTGATTGCCAACGGCGTGGAGCTTTCGGAGAAGCGCCTCCAGCTGCTACGCTCCGGCAAGCAAGCCGATCCGGTAGAAGGGAAGTTGGTCTGCTCCTGCAACAACGTTGGACAGGGGAATCTTGAGCGGGCCATTCAGGCCGGATGTACAGATTTCAAGCAGCTATGCCAGCAAACCGGTGCCGGTACCGGCTGCGGCTCCTGCCGCCCCGAAGTACGCAGTATTCTGGAAAGATTAAACGAACCAGTATTAGTAGCAGGTACTTAAACCATTGGGGACAAGTACCTTCCCGGGGGCTATTTTGATAGCCAGGTACTAAGGCCTGTGGGGACACAGGCCGAGGAGAAAAAAGCCTAAAGCATACAGCCTATTGCCTAAAGCACGAAAACCCATGCGCGACTACTATAACGTAAAGATCAATATACCCGGCGGCATTGTATCACCGGGCACCCTGCACGATATCCTGTCGATGGCCTACGAAGCCAAAGTCCGGAAGGTTCGCTTTGGTGCCCGTCAGCAGCTGCTGATGACTGTGCACTACGAAGACATGCGTTTTCTGGAGCAGGACCTAAAAAAGAAAGGAATCAGCTACGAGTTGAATACCGAACGGTACCCCAATATCATCAGCTCCTACTGCGCCGAAGAAGTATTCCGGACGGGTCAGTGGCTGAGCGAAAGCGAGTACCATACGGTTCTGGATGGCTTCGACTACCAGCCCCAGCTGAAAATCAATCTATCCGATTCGAATCAGAGCTTCACGCCGTTCTTTACCGGGAACCTGAACTTCATCGCTTCGCCCGTGCCTCACTTCTGGTACCTGTACGTGCGGCCCAAGCAGAGCAATACAGTATTTCGCTGGCGCGAACTCATCTACACCAATGATATTAGCCGCCTTGCCCGCTCCGTTGAGGAGGCCATGCTTTCGGAGGGACATCGGGGCGAGGAGTCGTTGCACTGGGCAGTAAGCAGCCAACGCAAATTTATTACGCAGCCTGCCACCGGTGAGGTAGAGCTACCTGACTTTACCCTCCCCTACTACGAGGGTTTCAACCGCTATGGACAGCGCACCTGGCTGGGCCTGTACCGACGCAATGAACAGTTTTCCATCTCCTTCCTGCTGGATGTATGCGCGCTTTGTCTGAAAACCCGCATTGGTGAAATCTGCATCACTCCCTGGAAATCACTGATCATTAAAGGGATTGAGGAAAAGGACCGGACGCAATGGAGCAAGGTACTGGGTCGGCACAACATCAATGTACGCCACGCCGCCAATGAACTGGCCTGGCAAACCGAAGACCACAACAGCGAAGGTACAGAGCTCAAAAACTATGTAGTACGCCATTTTGACAAAGACGATACCCGCACTTTCGGACTGTGTTTTGGGGTGCAGACCCGCTCTAAGTCAGAGGTTTTCGGCTCGGTGCTGGTACGTAAGCGCCCTCTTCTCCAGATCGGCCAGTTGTCGCTTTTCAGTGTGTACGATATCTATTACACCGAAAATTTCAATCCTAACAGCCGTACCTATTACCTTTTCGAAAAAGGGCTTCTGAAAATACATGTTCCTGCCCAGCTGGAGCGTCTGTGTCACAAGTTCAGTGCCCGCCGGTATATGGAGAACCGGGAAGTAGTTCGATTCAATGAAGAGGATACAGTCGTACCCGCTGCCAGTCCTGCCGTGTACGGCCACCAGTGCTCCCACTGCCTGACTATCTACGATGAGCGCTATGGTGATGTACTTAATGATATACCCGCCGGAGTTTCCTTCGGGCAGTTGCCGGATAGCTACACCTGCCCCACTTGTGATGCTCCTAAGACGCATATGCAGCTGGTAGAACTTGGCAGCGAGGTGGAGGAAATAGGGTAACAGGTATAAGTGGGAGGAGTAACAAAGAAATAGTTTTTATATTTTAGCGAAGAGAACCAATGAACGTAATAGCCATCGAGACTCATTTCTTTAAGTTTGAAAGCGATTTTGTAGATACCTTCCGGTGTATCCCCATGATCGTGCGGTACAAGCTTGATACCTGTGGTATCAAGCTGAAACTACCCGAGTGGGTGAAGCTGAGCGTAGAAGAAAAGGAGCAGCTTGCCTACCTCCCCTGCCACACCGAAGTCGAAGTTGCTGATTATCGGGAGTACCTTCAGGAACTGGTCAGACAACGTACGGGGTACGAGGCCAGTCAACTCCCTCCGGTAGATGCTGCCTGGGATATAATTAGTGAAGTACCCGATGAGATACAGCAGAAAGCGCTGGAGTGGGAATGCGCGTCCCTGACCCTGGACCAATGGCTGCAGCTCAATACGCTACAACGCTTCGCGTTGGTGAAGCTGAGCCGCTCAGGACACGAAGGCAAAAACTTCCCGCGGGCGTTGAAGGAGTTTGGGATAGTGTAGATATCTGTGGTTTATACTTAGACTACGAAATGCTGAGTGATAAGGTACAGAATTTGTACCTTCCGTAGAAAAACATAGGCAGCTATGAGTACCTCTGAAATATTAGGAGTAGTTAGAAAGGAGTTAACAAAAGTATATGGTCCCCGGCTGTATGACGTACTCCTCTTTGGCTCTTACGCAAGGGGTACCCAGCATGCCGAATCAGATGTTGATTTGCTGATTGTACTTGACGAGGAGACGATATCTGTTGCCGGGGAAATAAGCCAAATCAATGAAGTACTTACACCTATGGCTATACAGGAAGGAGTTTTCTTCTCGGTCATGCCTGTTACCAAGGCGAAGTACCTACACTCTCAACTTCCCATCTATCAGGAAGTCCGCCGGGAGGGGGTTTCTATATAACTATGATGCAGGAAGCCTATCAAGCTTTGGCGAAGGCTAGAGATAGCTTATCGGACACCACAATCATTCTTAAAATAGTCTAACGATAGCCGCTGTAAACCGAGGCTACTACACCTTCTACTATGCCATCTGTGCATTGCTTTTTACGGAGGGTGTCTACACCAAAACCCACAAAGGTGCTATCATACAGTACAATCAGCTTTTTGTAAAAAACAGTCGTTTCCCCACCTACACAAGTCAATGGATTAGCGACGCATTTGCCTTGCGACAAGCTGGCGATTACGACTTCGATATTGAAATTGAGGAAGAGAAGGCTCAGGAGATTTTACGAAGAGCCGAGCAATTTATAAGGCTAGTTGAAGATTATATAGCTACACTTTGAAGACCTTCAATCTGATCTACCTTCCAGATCAGATGGTGAGTTATAATTTTGAAAGGCTGACTGAAAGTCTTCCATTACTGGCATTTCTCCGGTATATCCCTCTTCTAATATCTGCTTAAGACCAGAGTGTTTGAGCTCACCCTCCTGAAGCTTCTCTAATAAATGCGCCAGGAGTTGTGCCGAATATATACCCGGTAGCGGCTGCCATCGTGCCTCATCCCTGAAAGCCCAGGCGGTACAGTCTGGATTAGCTTTATAGAAGTCGATAAGATTAGACAAGATACCAGCCGTCATATCCGGCATGTCGCAGGGCAGTACCAGCCAGTCCCGATCCGGGTGGTGCTGGTGGGCCGAAAGCATTCCCTTCAGAGGCCCCCCCACGGGAAGATCCGCGTCTGTGATCAGCTCGAACGGGGGTTGGATCAACTCTGAATAAGACTCTAACTGAGCCTCACGCACCACTACGGTTACAGGCAGGTACAGGCTTTCCAGCAGTCGAGCTGCCCGAACTACCCAAGGCTTCTGATCCGTAATCAAAAGTCCTTTGTCCTGCCCCATCCGGCGGCTCTCTCCCCCACTAAGTACCAGTCCGTGTAGCATGTGTTTGAATTGTCGATTTTTGAGTGCGAATTTTCGATTGTATGTAAACGCAGAGGTAAAGAGAGTATTTCACAGAGGTACACTGAGTATTTCCAAATTCGAAACTTTGCATTCTACAATCGAAAATTATTACTCTTCTCCTTTCCTGCTTTCCTCCGCAGCAGCGGGAGGCGCCGCTGCCACGGTGGCTCCTCCGGCCGCCTTTTCTCCTTTACTAACCAGTACTTCCGTGATACGGTTTAGCTCTTCTACCTTATAGGCAAAGTCGCCCCTAAGCAGTTCGCGTACTTCGCGGAGTTGCTGCATGGCAGTTTCCAGGTCGTCAGGAAGGGCCTCGGTTAGTACTTCGCGCAGGCGCTTGGCCAGCGTAGGCGACATGCCATTGGTAGAGATCGCTACCTTAAGATTTCCCTTCTTTACCACCGATGATAAATAGAAGTCGCAGTAGTCGGGAGTATCAGCCACGTTGGCAAGGATATGACGGCTGCGGGCCACTGCCTTGATTCGCTTGTTCTCCTCCTTATCATTGGTAGCCACTATCACCAGGTCCTTCTCGTCCAGATCGTAGTCTTCGAACCTTCTCTCAATCAGCGTAACACGAGGCTTCTCACTGGCTATTGTACGAATCTCGTCCCGAATTTCGGGTGCTACCAGCGTGATGGTAGCCTCGGGAGCATTGTCCAGTACCGCAGTGATTTTTTCCAGCCCTACGTAGCCACCTCCTACGATGAGCGTGTGCAAGTCCTCATTGTTGAGCTTTAGAAAAATGGGAAACAGGTTATTCATTGCCTTCTGTCGGTTTTATCAGGATAAAACTACAACATTGTTTTAATGAAAAGATTCCTGCCTCCCTTTTTCTGCAACCTTCAACACCAATTCTTATAGGTACTATAACAAACTCATTATAATGGCTACTTAGGCTCCTCCGTGCGCATGTAGTCCAGCTTTGAATTATCCTCGAACCGGATTCTCCAGATGGTCTTACCGTTCTCATTGACAATTTCGTAGTTGTTGTACTCAGCTTTGTAGTTGGGATACAGATCCTCTGATCCGTAGATCTTTTTCTCCCCGTAGCCGGGTGACTGACTGGTTCCGCATGAACTGTACCGACGATAGTACCCACTGGCAGCGTAGAAAGTAAAGGTTTTTTTCTGGATATCGAATACGACGGTACCTTTGCGGTAGCCCAGGATCTGATCGCGGCAGTAGGTGCTGTTCTTGGTCCAGTAGAAGTACTGCTCGGCATCACCCTTGTCGTTGACAAACCGGTACCCGGTTGCTACCTCATTGGCATTGCCACCGTAGCTGCCATCGTACTTGGTAAAATTGGTCATCGAGAACGTCCCTACATGCCAGTAAGCTCCTACCAGCTCGGTGGGTACTTTAGAACGTGGATTGTTTCCAAACCCACCGGGCTCTAATGGTGAACCTTCACCACCGCTTTCCTGGCAACTCATAATGAAGAAACTGAACACCCCCAGAACCAGGGCTAACTGCGAAAGGAGAAATACTTTTTTCATGGCTATTAGATATAGATAAAAACTTTTGACAAAAGTGCAGGATAGGCTCTGCTCACCAAAGTCACACCGGACTGAGTTGTAGCTTTTAGCGTATCAACCGTCAAAATTGAACTATTAGTTGAAACCAGTATACTAGTACTGAACCAACTGCACCTTTTTATCCGTTATTTTCATGGATTAACTATATACTATTCCTCCGGTGGGAGTCACTGATTTTCATACTTTCGCCGTACCTTTGTCCTATGATTGCGATAACCAACCTCGATTACTACCTAGGCGACCGTGCTCTTTATGAAGGTGCTTCGCTGCATATTAAGCCCAAGCAGAAAATTGGACTCATCGGTCTGAACGGAACGGGCAAATCAACCCTGCTGCGACTGATCATTGGTGAATACCAGCCCGACGGGGGCAGTATCTCCAAATCCGGTGACTGTAGCATTGGATTTCTAAATCAGGATCTGCTCTCCTACCAGAGCGACGACTCTATCCTGTCAGTGGCGATGCAGGCCTTCGAGCGGCAGAACCATCTACAGGTACAGATGGATAAGATCCTGCACGACATGGAGCACAACTACCGCGACGAACTCGTGGACAAACTGGCCCGTGTACAGGATGAATTCGAAGCACTGGATGGCTACACCATCCAGTCTAAGGCTGAGGCCATTCTGGAAGGTCTGGGCTTTTCGACCGACGATCTGCACCGGCCCCTTCGTCTGTTCTCGGGAGGTTGGCGTATGCGGGTAATGCTGGCCAAGCTACTTCTGCAGAAGCCCTCACTACTCATGCTTGATGAGCCTACCAACCACCTGGACCTTCCCTCTATCCAGTGGGTTGAAAAATACGTACAGAGTTATGAAGGTGCCGTTATAGTAGTTTCACACGATAGGGAGTTTCTGGATAATGTGGTGGATACCATCGTAGAAGTATCAGGTGCTAAATTGAATCTGTATTCGGGTAATTATTCCTTCTATCTGGAAGAAAAAGCTCTTCGTAATGAAATACAGCGTGGTGCCTACGAAAACCAGCAGGCTAAGATTCGCCAGACGGAGCGCTTCATTGAGCGCTTTAAGGCCAAGGCCAGTAAGTCACGCCAGGTACAGAGCCGGGTGAAGTCGCTGGAACGGATGGACTATGTAGATGAAGTACTGGACGAAAATGCCCGTGTACACTTCCGATTCCAGTTTACGACGCAACCGGGACGTCACGTACTCCAGCTGGAAAATGCCTCCAAAGCGTACGGCGAGAAGGTAATTCTAGACCACACTAACATCAGTATGGAGCGTGGTGATAAGATAGCACTGATCGGAGCCAACGGACGAGGTAAGTCTACCGCGTTACGCGTGGTAGCCGGTACTGAGCCTATTGATGGCGTGCGCCGTTTGGGTCACAACGTATCGTTTACGTTCTACGCGCAGCACCAGCTAGAGTCGCTGAACGTAGAGCACAACCTCATCGAAGAGCTGAAGTACGCCAACCCGACCAAGACCGAAACTGAACTCAGAACAGTACTGGGTTGCTTTCTGTTCTCGGGTGACGATGTATTCAAGAAGATCAAGGTCTTATCGGGAGGAGAAAAGTCGCGTGTGGCGCTGGCGAAAGTACTGCTGTCGCAGGCTAACTTCCTGCTGCTTGATGAGCCTACCAACCACCTCGACATGCAGTCGGTGAATATCCTGATCCAGGCGCTGCAGCAGTACGAGGGTAGTTATATCGTGGTTTCGCACGACCGTTATTTTGTAGAGAGTATTGCGAATAAAATCTGGTACATCGAAGATCATCAGATCAAAGAGTACCCGGGTACATTCGAAGAATATAATATCTGGCTGGAAGAGCGTGGCATGCAGTCGGCTATAAGCGATAAGTCGGTTGTGAGCAGTGCACCACCGCAGGTAAAACCTTCGCAGCCAGTCGAACCTAAGAAGACTAGTTCAAATGGCGAAAGTCAGAAAGCTCTGAAACAAGCTCAGAAGCAAGTAGAGGAACTGGAGGCAAAGATCACTGAGCTGGAGAAGCGGAAAAAAGAATTGGAAGCCAAGCTGGCCGATCCCAGCTCGTACCACGAAAAAGAGACTCTGAATAAGCTCAACGACGACTACGCCCATACTAAGAAAAAGCTGGCCGCTACGACCGAAGCCTGGGAAGTAGCCATGCTGGAAGTAGAGGAACTGGCGGGGTAGTTTCTTTGGGAAGGAGGAAGGGAAGAAAGGATAAAAGCAGTAAAGGGAGTCGTAGTGGCTCCCTTTACTGCTTTTGAACTAGCTATTAATATAGTTTATCTAAACTGCTTTCTTGTATTATCTTTGTAAAGATGGTTTGTCAATCAACGAAATTTAGTGACCATGCTATTATGAAAATGTTTCAAAGAGGCATTGGTGTTGATGACGTAGAAACTATCATCAAAGCTGGAGAGGTTAATCGCTCATATCCTGATGACAAACCATATCCGAGTGTGTTGTTGTTAGATTTTAAAAATCAACAGCCCATTCATGTTATGCTTGCGCAGGATGAAACAGGGAACTGTGTAGTTATCACCACCTATATTCCTGACTTGACTATTTGGGAAATGGGTTTCAGGAACAAAATAAAATAGCTACTATGAATTGCCAACTTTGCAAAGAGGGGACCACTGAAGCAGGTCACGTAACTGTAACATTAGAAAGAGGTACTTCTCTGATTATCATTAAGGAGGTACCTGCTCAAGTCTGCATAAACTGCGGCCACTACTACCTGGATGCTGACATTGCCCGTCAAGTGTTACAAAAAGGAGAAGAGGCCATCCAGAAAGGTGCCGAATTGGAAATCGTCAAACTACAGGCGGCTTAACCTTACACCAGATCCTCCGTCTGGGCGTACATATCCTGCATGGCCAGGGTGAGCCCTACGCTAGCCAACTCAATGCTCTTGTCAACGGCATAGGCCTCGGAGGCCAGCATCCATATACCATCATCATTCTTCCTGAACACTTCCGCGGCTACCGCACGTGCATTGATCAGCACGTATTCCCTTAGGGTTGGGATGCTACGGTAGAAGTGAAATTTCTCGCCCCGGTCATACGCCTCAGTACTTTCTGACAGTACTTCTACCAGTACAGTAGGATTGAGGATAGTATCCTTCTTGTCATCCAGGTACTCATTCTTCCCACATACCACGATCAGATCTGGGTAGGTGTACAGGCCGTTGGCTGGAATGTGTATACGCTGGTCACTGGAATAGGTACGGCAGGATTTACCTCTAAAAAAGGAGCCTATCTCGATCGACAAGTTCTCCACGATCCGGTTGTGATTATGACCGGATCCGGCCATGGCAAAAATCTCGCCCCGGTAGTACTCACTCTTGTAGTCAGCTTCCCGTTCCAGTTCAAGGTACTCCTCCGGGCTATAGTATTTGTGTGGTTGTGCGGTCATAAGTCTCAGGCTGATTTACCAAAAATACACAAACAAGGTTAAAATTCTTTGCCTATCCCCATAAGTACCTACCTCGTCAGACGGTAGATCAGCAGGGCTGAGCGCTGGATCAGGGCGGGGTACTCTTTCAGGTTGATGGTCTCGCCCGGTGCGTGCGCTCCTTTGCCCGAGGCACCTAGCCCGTCCAGACTATCCAGGTACTTCGCAACGTAAGATATGTCACCCGCCCCGCGCGAACCCGGATCACCTGCCCGCACACTACCAAGCCCCATGTCACGGCTAACCTGATCCAGTACCTGGAGCACCGCCGCGTTACCGGGCGTAGGCTCCATCGAAGGAATACCATCTGTAAAGTTAATCTCGGCCCGGGTTCCGGGTAGATTCTGTGCTACGATCTCCCGCATTCTGGCCCGGGCCTCCTCCTTCTGTTTTTCGGATAGAAATCGTAGATCACCCGTCACCATCGCCTTTTGTGAGATAATGTTGGTCTTACTTACGGCTTCGCCCCTATCCAGCATGGGATCATAATTTACTTCCGTACCGCCCACAATAACACCCGGATTAAAAGTCAGGTACTTCTCCTGGCTCAGCTGTACCCGGAACTGATCCAGGATACGGGCCGCTTCATAGATAGCTCCGTACCCGGCGCTGTTAGAGAATATACCTGATGAATGGCCGGAATTGCCGTAGGTAGTAAGCCGCCAGTCGTTGATACCCCGCCGGGCGGTAGTAGCGATACTAAATCCCTGAGCGTTTTCGTAAGCCAGGGCTATGTCATGCTGTTTGGCCCGATCAATAAAGTCTTTCCGGCTGATGCTGGTCGGCTTGCCGCTGCTTTCCTCATCACCCGTGAAGTAGACGGTAATGGAAGTACCATCCAGCAGTCCCTGCGCATGCAAGGCTTTCAGTGCCGCTACTACCATGACATCCCCACCTTTCATATCATTGACACCCTGGCCGGTAGCGGTGGAGTCGTTGAGGCGGGTGTAGGGGGTAAAAGGCATCGACTTTTCGAATACCGTATCCAGGTGACCAATCAGGAATAGTTTCTTTCCCTTGTTCCCCTTGCGGTAGGCTACGAGATGTCCTGCCCGGTTGAGCGAATCCGGCAGCGATACCCATTCGGTGGTAAAGCCCAGCGCTTTGAATTCTTTCCCCAGCCGCTCCCCTACCTGCCGCACGCCCTCTTTATTCAGCGTACCGCTATTGATATTCACTACCTCCTCCAGCAGCTTTTCGGTCTGGAGCATGTTATTTGTGACGTGTTCAACTATTTTCTTCTCAACGGGGCTCAGCGACTGGCTTGTGGCCTCTAACGCTATTCCCATCAGTAGCAGTAGTAGTATCTTTTCCATGTAGTTTTAGATTAGGGGTAGTTTAGGTGCTCTTCAATAAAAATCAGCTTTAATATACTCTTTTATCAAAAAGGACGTAAAAGAAGTCTTAGCTTGTTTTACTTTCATAGCAGGCACAGTAATTTGAACATTCAATTTAAAGTACAACAGGCCAGCCTATATGTATGGTATCACAACATGCCTTACGGCTAACAACCTGCTACTCCGTCAAATCTGATACTCATGAAGCGTCTTTTTGCCCTATTCATATATCTAATAGCTAGTACACAGGCGAGCCTCGCCCAGCCAACGGCTGAGGTAAGACTGGATGACTATATTTATAGCGAGACCATCAAGACGGTACTGCTGTATCCGGCGGCGGACAATCCCGAAGATCCACGCAGATTTCTGGCACCGGCCATCCTGCCGCTTGGCGCTAACCGGCCGTTTATCCTGGAGTTTGATGACCTGACGGCTGACTACCGGGGCTTCCGCGCCAAGATCATCCACTGCAACGCCGACTGGAGCCGCTCTGTACTGAATGATATCGAGTATACCTTCGAGTACAACGACTACCCTATTACTACCTTTTCACAGTCGTTCAGCACTAAGGTACCCTACTACCACTATCGTTTTGAGGTACCCAAGGTAAAGCTATCCGGCAACTACGTGCTGGTGGTGTATTCTGAACGGGAGCGGAAGCCGGTACTATCGAGGCGGTTTATGTTCTATGAGAGTAAAGTAAGTATCGCGGCTCAGGCCCGCTTCTCGCAGGGAATTCAGGAGCAGTTTTCGCACCAGCAGATCGATTTCAGCATTGACTATAAAAGCTACCGGCTCATATCCCCCCAAACGGATCTGAAGGTAGTCATCCGTAAAAACTTCCGCTGGGACAACGCCAAAACCGGCTTTAAACCTACTAATGTTCGTCCATTTGATCAGGTACTCGAATACCAGTTTTTCAATCTGGAGAATACCTTCCAGGGCGGCAACGAGTACCGTTACTTTGACAGCCGTACATTGGCGGCCCGCGGCTTCGGTATCTATGAGATAGAACGACTAGGTGAGTTTACACGCCTTATTCTTACGCCGGATGAACCCCGGGCCAATGGAGGGTACTTCGGCATGGACGACTTCAACGGCCTGTACATCGTGGACCAACGGGAATCAGGCAACGGCAGTGTGGAAGCAGACTACACTCCGGTAGTATTTACGCTGCGCATGCCCGAGATCCCGGATGGCACACTGTACGTCAACGGAGCCTTTAACCTGTGGCTGCTCAACGATCTCAACCGCATGACCTATAACCAGGATCTACAGGCTTATAACGCGGTCATACTACTCAAGCAGGGAGTAGTTAATTATAACTATGCAGTAGTAGGTAAAGGCTCAAAACCAGCCGACGAAACGGAGGTAGAAGGAAGCTATGTCAATGCCGAAAATGATTACGATATCCTGGTTTATTTCAGGCCCCCGGCCGGCCGCTCTGACCAGTTGGTAGGCTACCGGACCGTCGAATGGAACCGCCGACGCTGATTAATCATTGCATCTTTACAAGAAGGCCCAATTTTTTTAATTTTTTTTCCAGGGCCAACCTCCTTCAATAAAACCATCCTTTCCGGCAGGAATATGGATTTTTCATGACTACTGCTTTCCAGCAATAGCCCCCGGAGATATTTTTTTGGAATTTTCTAAAAACAGGCTCATAATACAAATTAACTATATCTTGCAATAATTAAAGAACTAATAAGAATAGTTATGTTTTTTCTGTTATACTAATAGATTTGTAACTAGAAGAAAAAGCTAATCGTGTGGTTCAACACAAATAATACTAGGAGACGCTATGAATAAATACATCGAAACCAGCCAGTACCTTACTCCCAATTTGTATATAACAAGAAATGAAGCTGATATTATCGACTGTCTGGTAGATCACCATGAAATGCCAAAAAGCTTTGATGATAATAAGGTTGTAAGTTTCTTCTCGGGCAAGGATTTCCACCTGGTCCTGTTTTTTCCCCAGCTTGAAGACCGCGGATTCCAGATGTACGTCGTACAGGATTTCTCTGTCCACGTTGAAGAGCTTTTTGCTCTGCGGGAGATGTTTGGTCAACTGATCGAAGCTGGTCAGAACGTAAGGCTGATGAAAAAAGCACAATACCGGGTCGATAACCTTATCCACATGGCCCGTACTTTCCGGGCTATGATGCACAAGGAACTGGCCCATATGGAAGATGATATCCGTCCGGATTCATTTAACTACTAATGCTACTTATTCCATTTGCCTGGCGCTAATGAATAGATCGTTGAAAAGTAGGTAATACGTAAAAAAGGCGCGATACTTCGCGCCTTTTTTACTTTATATAACTATATAATAGTTTAACTATCAGCACTATACGTTAAACCGGAAGTGCATAACATCACCATCCTTTACTACGTATTCTTTGCCTTCCACGGCCATTTTACCGGCATCTTTGATAGCCGCCTCGGATTTGTACTGCTGATAGTCAGCCAGCTTGATCACCTCCGCCCGGATAAAGCCTCTCTCGAAGTCAGTATGAATAACGCCGGCAGCCTGGGGAGCTTTCCAGCCCCGCACGATAGTCCAGGCGCGTACTTCTTTCACGCCGGCCGTAAAATACGTAATCAGGTTCAGCAGGCTGTATGCAGCTCTGATGAGCTTGCTCAATCCAGACTCCGCCAGACCAAACTCCTCCAGGAACAGCTGGCGCTCTTCGGGGTCTTCAATTTCAGCAATCTGCGATTCAATGGCCGCGCAGAGTACAATTACTTCGGCTCCTTCCTGAGCTACTGCTTCCCGTAGCTTTTCGGAGTACTCATTGCCGGTCAGCATAGAGTTTTCATCCACGTTAGCTACGTAGATAACCGGCTTAGCCGTTAGCAACTGCAGGTCACCAATGGCCGCTCTTTTATCCTCTTCGGATACCTCTACACTACGTGCGTTACGGCCCGCTTCGAGGGCTGCCTTGTACATTTTAAGTACTTCTAGCTCGGTTTTGGCTTTGGCATCACCCACCCGGGCCGCTTTATCAATACGCTGTATCTTCTTATCTACCGACTCGAGATCTTTGAGCTGCAGCTCGGCATCTATGATTTCTTTATCAAATACAGGGTCCACACGGCCCTCTACGTGAACAACGTTTTCGTCCTGGAAGCAGCGGATTACATGGGCAATAGCATCTACTTCGCGAATATTGGCCAGAAACTTATTACCCAATCCGGCTCCCTGGCTGGCGCCTTTTACCAGTCCGGCGATGTCCACAAACTCCATGATAGTAGGTATTACTTTCTGGGGCTTTACCAGCTCAGTCAGTACATCCAGACGATCGTCGGGTACAGTTACTACGCCCACGTTGGGTTCGATGGTACAGAATGGATAGTTGGCCGCTTCGGCCTTGCCACTCGATATGGCGTTAAATAAGGTGGATTTCCCTACGTTTGGTAATCCTACAATCCCACATTGAAGACTCATTGCTTAGTTGGTAATCAACAGTTTGAAAAATATAGTGCAAAATTACCAATTAAAGCCCGAAAAACTAAAAAGCCTTCGGATTCCATCTCCGAAGGCTGCCTTTTCTTACAAAAACGACTTATTTCCCTACTCCCACTTCAGTTCGGTGGTACCTATGCCGTCTAGTTCATCGGCTTTGGCTTCGTACTGAGTAAAATCGAAATCGGGCATAAGCTCTGTCTTGACGTGGTCAACAGCCTCTTGGAGAGCATCAATGAACTTGTCAAAATCTTCTTTGTACAAAAACATTTTGTGCTTTTCGTACGTGAAGCCATCTCCCTGTGGATGGCGGCGGCTTTCGGTAATGGTAAGGTAGTAATCGTTGGATCGCGTCGAGCGAACATCGAAGAAGTAAGTACGTTTTCCCGCTCTGACCCGTTTGGAGTAGATTTTCTCTCTGTCTTCCACTATGTCTAGGATTTATGGTTAATCAAACGCTAAAATAGAAACTATATTGTTTTTCACCAAAAGTTTAGAAAGAATAATACGAACATCCAAATAAGTATTTATAAACTTTCGTATAAAGTATATGAAATAACTAATTAGTTTTAGGTTATTAATTTTTATCTGCTTTATATTTGGGGTATTGCATTAGTGTTTGCCAGGCCGAATAAGTTGATTATCTGTATCATACAGAACTTGTTCGGGATTATGTTTCACCAAACCCTCAAGGCATGAAATCGTATGTGTTCCTACTTTTTTTAACTCTATTATTTGCCATTCCCAGGTCTTTGAAAGCACAGGCAGACCTCGGTGATACCCAAAAAGGACGAGCCTCTTTCTACTCCCCAAATTTTGATGGCCGTCAAACTTATTTCGGAGAAATATTCAACAGCGACGAACTCACCGCAGCTCATCGCTCCCTTCCCCATAACACGATGGTTGAGGTCACTAATCTGGCCAACAAGCGCACCGTCGTAGTCCGTATTAATGACCGGGGACCATTCACCCAAAACAAGAATCGCCTGATTGACGTTAGTAAAGCAGCCGCCAGTAAACTAGGCCTGGTAAGTCATGGTGTAGCGGATGTAGTCATTCGGGTAATAGGTATGGAGGGCATGGTACTTCTGGCCCCTCACGAAACCGTACTGCAAAGTACCGGAGAGATTATCTCGACTCTTATCAAGAAGGCAGTAACCACGACTACCGGCAGTAACAGGGGCCCTAAGTAGGCTCCTTAGCTTACACTACGGGGGTAAATACTGCGTTGTATAGACTTATAAAGAAGACGTTTTTACCTGACCCCCTACCCGAGTATGAGTAGTCGTCCTTTGGATCTGGCCCGAATCCGCGAATTTGGTAATCTTGAGTTTCTGGCCAAGCAGCTGGTAGAAGGCTTCATTACGGGCCTTCATAAGTCTCCCTTTCATGGATTCTCAGTAGAGTTTGCCGAACATCGCCTGTACAATACCGGCGAAAGTACCCGGCATATCGACTGGAAGGTATACGGTAAGACCGACCGCCTGTTTGTAAAGCGCTACGAGGAAGAAACCAACCTGCGCTGTCACATCCTGCTGGACACGTCGTCGTCTATGTACTACCCGGAGCCGGGTTACGGCAAGATGACCTTCAGTATTATGGCGGCAGCTAGCCTCGCTCACCTACTGCAGCGGCAGAAAGATGCCGTAAGCCTGTGCACATTCTCGGATCAGATTGAGGTACAGACCCAGGTAAAGTCTACGCCCTCGCACGTACATAAGATCATGATCGAGCTGGATAACCTCCTGCAGAAACCCCGCCCGCAGAAGAAGACCTCAGTGGCGGAGGTGATTCACCTGATCGCCCAGAAGATACAGAAGCGTTCGCTGGTAGTTATATTCAGCGATATGTTTGATAATATTGAGCATAGCGAACAGCTGTTTACGGCACTGCAGCACCTGCGTCACAACCTCCACGAGGTACTGCTCTTCCATGTTACGGACCGGCGGACCGAAGAGGAGTTTGCCTTTGAAGACCGTCCGTACGAGTTTATTGACCTGGAAACCGGAGAACGTGTAAAGGTGCAGCCTCACCAGGTACGTGACCACTACCAGCAGTACGTCAAACAATTCTATCGGGACCTGAAACTCAAGTGCGGTCAGTACAAGGTTGATTTCATTGAAGCAGATATTGCGCAGAGTTTTGATCCCATTTTGACCGCCTATCTAGTAAAGCGTTCCAAATTGAAATAATTTTCCTGAACTTTGGCTTAGCGTTGACCCTATTACTCAACAAGCCTTAGTCATGAAAAAAATAATCTTCTATTGCCTGTCGGCGATGGCTCTGCTGCTGTCGCTCAATGCCTGTCGATCTGCCAAAAAATCTTTACGCCGTGGTGACTATGATGAGTCGGTATACCGGGCCGTCGAAAAGCTCAAAGACAATCCCCGCCATACATCCTCGGCAGATATACTGAAAGAGGCCTACCCAATGGCCCTCCAGCAGCACCTGGACGATATCACCCGCTACGAAAAGTCCGTGGAGCCCTTTCGCTGGGAACCGGTAGCCGAAGCCTATACCAGCCTCAATCGCCTGTACAACGCAGTGCGAGACTGCCGTAGTTGCGGCCAGTTGGTAACAGCCCGTAGCTACTATGACGAGGAAAGAGAAGCCCGTCACAAGGCCGCTGCTGACCGATACGCCGAGGCGGAGCGCCTGCTGAACCAGGGAGGCCGTGAAAATGCCCGCCAGGCCTATACGCATTTGGAGCGGGTGGATGGCATTGTGCCCAACTACCAGGACGTTACGCGCAAACTCGACGAAGCTTACGAGCAGGCTTCATTTAAGGTTGTGGTAGAGCAGGTACTGGTTAGCTCACGGGCCTACCAGCTCAGCAACGAGTACTTCCAGGACCGCGTCAACGAGTTTCTTCAGACCAACCGTCGCCTCAACAAATTTGTCCGCTTCTATACACCTGAAGAAGCCTCCGACATTAAGCTACGACCCGACCACGTGGTCCGGCTACAGTTTGATGACTTTGTAGTAGGACAAACACTCGTGGAAACTAAGTCTGAAATCGTAACCAGCAAGGATAGCGTTAAGGTAGGTGAAGCTACGGTGGATGGCAAAAAGGTACCCGTGTATAACAAAGTAACGGCTAAGCTCAACCGTAACCGTAAGACAGTCCATTCAAGCGGAGTACTGGATATGCAGATCCAGGAGTTTGGCAGCCGTCGTATGGTATATCAGGAGAAGTTTCCGGGCGAATTTAACTGGTTCTGTGAGTGGGCCAACTACAACGGCGATGAGCGTGCCCTTACTGCCGAGCAAAAACGCATAAGCAATACCCGCGAGCTACTGCCTCCCCCACCCCAGCAGCTGTTCGTGGAGTTCAGCAAACCCATCTACGACCGCCTTACCAACAAGCTGCGCAACTACTATGCACGATATTAATGAATAAGTGAATTGTGATGGAGTGATTTAGTGAAGGAGGAAAGTACCGAAGGGAAGAAAGGAGGAAAGTGAAGATATGTGTACTTTCAAAAGGAATTTGACATGATTGACCTGATAACAGAAAAGGGAGCACCAGGCTCCCTTTTCTGTTATCTATACAATCCTTTACTTACTACTCTTCGAACCTGCTGAGGCCGTTTTTTTAGGAGCAGCAGTAGAGCTGGCTGCATGGCTCTTCCGGTAGAAGTTGTAGAAATCGTCCAGCTGCTCGATGGGCATCCGGCGGGCAATGATCTTCTTGTTCTTATCCAGTACGTAGATCGTAGGCGTTGAAAACACATCAAACTGGGTGCGGTAGTCGGTACGGAAGTTATAGTCGTAGCCGTGCAGCAGGTCGCCCAGCTTATAGGTGCTGACGTACTGCTTCCAGTCCTCGGGGCTCTGGTCCGTAGCGATAGCCAGTACCTTCACGCCGGTAGCTTTATTCTTTTCATAAAACTCTTTCAGCTTCGGAGCCGCCTCTTTACAATGCCCGCACGTCGGTGAATAGAAGAACAGCACCGTATAATCTGCCTTGATGCCATGGATACTTACCGGCTTCTTCTCGGGATCAGACAGGGTCAGGTTAGGGATGATCTTATCCACCAGCAGGGGCTTCATGCTCGCTACCCGCTCACCAATCCGTCGGCGGGCGTCGGCCGATACCTCCATCTCACCGGTGAGGTAGTACTTCTCGGCCATGTGCACAAACACGCCTTCGGTACCTACTACTTTGGCATTCTCGTACTCGCTCGTGATGTAGTAGATCAGGTACGACTTCATGTCTTTATTAGGCGCTGCCTTTTTGATCAGAGCATCTACGTCTTTGATAATGGAGTCAGGTACCTGTACAACCAGATCCTTGAAGTACCGCTCCAGCTTAGGCTGGATGAAGGGTGTCCGCAGCAGGCGGTCATCGGTGAAGTCAAAGCCATCCCAGTAGTGGGCCTTGTAGTAGTTGAATACCCAGGTTGAGTCCGACTTACCATTCGGAAGCTTGGGAGCAGTGGGTATTTCGGGTTCCAGAGAAGCCTTTAACAGCTTGGAGGTAAATGTACCTGCCTGCTCCTTCAGAAACCCTTTCTGATAATCCATAAACTGCTTCTGCGCATCAGCTCCTCCCCCTTCCATGATACGGCGTAGCTCGTTCTGGTAGGTATAGAAAACCTCATTTTCCTTAGAACCCTTTATGACCATGCTTTTTACGATCTCAGCGGTATCTGCTTCGAAGGAGAAGTGTGTTTCTTTACCAGAGTACACCAGCTCTACCCAACGGCGCTGCCCCGGCAATAGTACCAGGTACAGGCCACCCGGTAGAGGCGTATTGCCTTCAAATACCATTCGCCCGCTGGCATCAACCCTAGCCGTATCTTTGGAGAAGAATTGCTTGTTACTATAACTATAATGTCCCAGGATACAGGAGGTATCTTTCAGGCCTTTGAGGGTGGCTTCTATGCGGTACCCTTGTGCCGAGGCTGACAAGCAGACACCCAGCAGGAGCGCCGTCATAAACCACCTGCCAATAAACCCTTTTTTCATACTTTTACATGTGTTAATTTCTATACGCAAATTTAACCTCAAAACGACACAACCTACAGGATCGTACCCATAATGTTCTATTTTCTATCCAAAACTCTCGACTTCCTGCTGATGCCTTTCAGCATCGTCCTCTTACTACTTCTATTTTCACTCATTATCAGGAAGAAAGAGTACTCCCGTAGGGCAGTACTGGTAGCTTTGGTGACCCTATACATGATCTCCAACGGCTACCTTGTGAATAGAGCCTACAACTGGTGGGAACACGAGCCAAAGAATATTAATTCCTTGCAGCAGACGTACGATGTGGGTGTAGTACTGACGGGGGGAATGATATCGGTGCCCAGCCTGGATATTGACCATCCTGGACTAGGTAACCATGCCGATCGCTTTCTGCAGGCGTACCTGCTGTACAAGGCCGGCAAGATCCGTAAGATCCTGATCAGCGGGAGGGATCACCCAGATAAAATGGCCAAGAAACTGGGAGATGGGCAGGCGGCGGCGGCCCTGCTGGTACAGTGGGGCGTGCCACCGGGGGATATTATCCTGGAAGGTGCTTCCCGCAATACCCGGGAAAATGCACTTAATTCGGCAGCTATTCTTAAAAACAGATTTCCTGAAGGCAAGTACCTGCTCATTACCTCAGCCTTTCACCTGCGCCGGGCTGAGGGATGTTTTGAAAAAGCCGGCATAGAGACTACTTCCTTCCCGGCTGATATATACGGAGGCAACTTTAATCCTACCATAAAGCAGATACTGGTGCCTGACCCGGAGGTAGTGGGTTATTCGCACCTGCTCTGGCACGAGTGGGTCGGGTATATTGTATACAAGCTGGTAGGCTACTGCTAAGCAATAAAGCCACCCCATTGGGTGGCTTTATTGCTTAGCAGTAGCTGCTTATATGCTCAGGATCTTCACCATACGAAGCAGATCCTCATTGATCGGCTTGGGCAGGCGAATGGTATCTTCAAATGGAGTATATACCAGCTCATTGTTAATGATACCAGCCATTACGTTTTTCTGTCCGGCCAGTAGTCCTTCCAGCGCGCCAAGTCCCAGACGGCTCGCCAGAATACGGTCATAGGCCGATGGGGAACCTCCCCGCTGGGTATGGCCCAGCGTAGTTACCCGCATGTCTATATCTTCCTCGATCTGACTCTTGATCTTATCAGCTATCTCAGCGGCGCTTCCTTCCTCTTCCCCTTCGGCCACTACCACGATCGAAGAAGCCTTGGAGCGCAACCAGCCCTGACGGAGCGTCTCTACTACCTCCGAGATAGGTGTCAGTACCTCAGGTACCATGACGAGCTCTGCCCCTCCGCCAATACCCGACTGGATCGCGATATAGCCGGAGTCACGTCCCATTACTTCAATAAAGAATACCCGGTCGTGCGAGCTGGCCGTATCGCGGATACGGTCGATAGCGTCCAGAGCTGTATTGACTGCCGTATCAAATCCAATGGTATAGTCCGTTCCGTACAGGTCGTTATCAATAGTACCCGGCGCTCCTACAGTAGGAATGCCGTACTCGTTATGAAAAGTCATGGCTCCGGTAAATGTACCGTTACCACCAATAGCTATCAACCCATCAATGCCGTGCTCCTGCAGCTTATCATATGCTTTGCGACGCCCTTCGGGAGTCATAAATTCCTTGCTTCGGGCCGACTTTAGGATAGTACCCCCACGTTGTACAATATTACTTACTGAGTGGGAAGACATCTGAAATATATCCCCGGCAATCATGCCGCTATATCCTCTTCTTATTCCATAAACTTCAATTCCGTGATACACTGCACCCCGTACTACCGCTCTGATACAAGCGTTCATACCAGGAGCATCACCACCGGAGGTAAATACAGCAATTCTTTTCATTTAGAATGGTCAGGTTACTACTACGCCAAAATTAAGACCTGCGTCAGAATATTCTCTGTTTTGACACAACGGCCGCAAATTTATTGGGTATTTTCTTAAAAAATGTGAAAGACTATGGTTTTTTAGTTGAAATACCTCAAAAGAAGCTAACTATTTAATATCCCAAACATACGGCAATACTTCTATATTTGTGACAGTTAATCAAAATTTAACCTGGTCTTCCCGAAAATCCGTCACTCACAAAATTGAGAAAAAAGACGTATTCGACTCTGTATCTGCATGAAAAATATTATTTCGTGGCAACGTCTATGGCCACATCTGGTAGCTGTTCTGGGCTTTGCACTACTTTCTCTCATGTATGCTTCTCCGGTACTCAACGGGAAACGGCTGAATCAGTACGACGACATTCAGGCGCGGGGAGCGGCTCAGGAGGTCACTAAGTTTCATGAAGAAACGGGTGAATGGTCAGCCTGGACCAATAGCATGTTCGGCGGGATGCCCGCTTACATGATTGCGGGCGACTATCCCGGCAGCTTATCGACCAAGCTGGGACGGGCGGTCAATAGTATACTTCCTGCCCCCGCCAACTACTTCCTGCTCACGATGATCAGCGCGTACATCCTGCTGCTGGTCCTGGGGGCCAATGGCTGGATATCGGCGATGGGAGCGGTGGCCTATGCCTTTGCCTCCTACTTTACGACCAGCCTCGAAGCCGGGCACGTGTCCAAGATCCTGGCCTTAGGTTATGCTCCGGGTGTAGTGGCCGGTGTACTGCTTGCTTTCCGTAAGCACTGGCTAAGCGGCGCAGCTCTTACGGCCCTGTTCTTCGCACTGGAGCTATACGCCAATCACTTACAGATCACCTACTACCTGGGAGTAGGTATAGTGGTACTCGTAATAATAGAAAGCGTAGCACTGATCAAACGCGGACAAAGCCGACAGCTCGTGCTGACGCTGGTCGGACTGGCCCTGGCCGGTGTTGTGGCCATTGGTACGCACACCACCCGCCTCTGGAATGCCTATGATTATACTAAAGAAACCATCCGGGGTAAATCGGAGCTAAGTACCCCCTCCGCTACCAAACCGGAACCCGGGCAGGATGGCCTTGATAAGGAGTATGCCTTCCAGTACAGCTATGGTATATTCGAAACCTTTACGCTGCTCATCCCTAACTTGTACGGTGGCCCCTCACAGGGTTCGCTGGATATTAGTTCAGATACTTATAAGACCCTCGTAAACCGCGGTGTTGACGCGGCCAATGCGGGTAGCTTTGTACAGGCGCTACCACTCTACTGGGGTGGTCAGTACATGACTGGTGGCCCTGCCTATGCGGGTGCTATTATCTTCTTCCTGTTTGTACTGGGTCTGTTTATTGTCAGAAGCCATCTCAAATGGTGGATACTGGGAGTGGCTTTCCTGTACGTAATCTGGGCCTGGGGTAAGAACTTCGCCGGACTGAATTACTTCTTCTTCGACTACTTCCCGATGTTCAATAAGTTCAGGGCCGTTACCATGATCCTGAATCTGGTGCAGCTCCTGCTGGTAATGATGGCCGGTCTTACGCTACGGGATCTTGCTCAGAAGAAGCTCACCGCCACCGAACTGACGCGCCCACTGGCTATCAGTGTCGGTATTACTGCCGGATTCTGTTTGCTGCTGGCCCTGGTGCCTACGGTATTCCTGAGCTTCCGGGGCAATAATGACGCGCAGTTTATTGACAGCCTCACACAAAGTACCCAGAACCGGGCCTTCGCCGAAGACATCATGCGATCCATTGTACAGGACCGTATCAGCATGCTGCGTGGTGACGCTTTCCGGTCTGCGATATTTATCCTGCTGGCTGCCTGTATTATCTGGCTGTGGGCTAAGGAGAAGATTAAAGCGGCTCTGGTATACCCCTCGCTATTGATCCTGGTAACTATTGATATGTTCGGTGTCAGCAAAAGGTATCTCAACAATGACGACTTCGTCAGCAAGCAGGCGGCTCAGTCTATATTTTCGCCTAATCCGGCTGACCAGCAGATCATGCAGGACCCTGACCCGAACTTCCGGGTACTGGATGTGATGCGTAATACTTTCAATAATGCCGAGGCCTCTTACTACCATAAATCCATTGGCGGCTACCACGGAGCCAAGCTCCGTCGCTACCAGGAGCTGATCGAGAACCAGATTGCCAAGCAAAATGCCAATCCGGGTATACTGAGCATGCTCAATACCAAGTACATCATTACACAGGGTCAAGACGGTAGTCCCGTAGCCCAGCCAAACCCCGAGGCGCTGGGACACGCCTGGTTTGTAGATCGGTATATACTGGTACCTAACGCCAACGCCGAAATGAAAGCGCTGGATAGCATCCAGCCCCGGCAGACGGCCGTGCTGGATAATCGTTTTGCGGATGAATTGCAGGGCCTGACCATCCGGTCCGACTCCGCCAACAGCATCCGCCTCACCAGCTACAAGCCCAATGAGCTCGTGTACGAAAGCAATGCCAGCAGCGACCAACTGGCTGTGTTCTCGGAGATCTACTACAACGTACGGGATGAATGGAAGGTAACTATCGACGGACAGCCTGCCGAAATGCTACGCGCCAACTACGTACTCCGCGCCCTGCGGGTACCAGCCGGTAAGCATACCATCACGTTCCGCTTCGAGCCAATATCAGTTAGTGCGGGCTTTACGGTGGAGCTTATTAGTTCTATACTACTGCTGGCCCTGATTGGTGGAGCTCTGTTCGTTAATGCCCGCAGGAAAGAAGAAGTCTGATTCTCTTTTACCTCGTTAGCTATAAAGAAAAGGCGTCGACAGTAGTCGACGCCTTTTCTTTATGGCCGTCTTACAAGCGGCAGAAAGTAGGTACTATGGATTACTCCGAAGTATCGCTGGATGCATGATTCAAAGCCAGAACGGGTGACTCCTGAAGGAGTTGACGGGTATAATCGTAGCCGACATCGAACATAGCCTTACTATTACGCATATCAAATACCTGGTAGTCACGTAGCAGCGGTGGCTCGATGAGTAGGTGGCACCGGACGAACCGCTCCTTGTTACGATTATGGACCGCCAGCAGGAGGCTACGAAACAGGACTTCGCGGGTACTGCATACGGTATCTTTAACAGGAAAAGGATTGCAATGTACACCTATAATAAAGTCAGCCTCCTCCTCAATGACCTCCACCGGCAGGTTGTTGAGTACGCCCCCATCCACGAGCTGCCGCCCCTGGTACTCATAGGGAGCAAAGAGGCCCGGCAAGCAGCAGGAGGCCAGTACCGGACGTATCAGTTCGCCCTCCCGGTAGTACACCAGCTCCCCGGCGCATACATCCGTGGCATTGACGACCAGCGGTATTTTCAGGGATTCAAAGGAGTCTTCGGGTATATAGGTACGGATGGTATCTTCGAGCCGGTTGATCCGGAGCAGCCCCCCGCTCCCAATGGCAGGACGCAGTTGCCGTACGATGCTTACTTTGGTAACGATGTCAAGGATTTCGTCCGGGGTATATCCATAGGCTAATAACGCGCCGAAAACTGCGCCCGAGCTGGTACCGCTGATTATATGTGGCGTAATACCGTGCTCCATCAACGCCTTTACGACTCCCAGATGCGAAATACCTCTGGCGCCTCCCCCCGATAATACTAATCCAATCTTCATACTAGCCTATTCGTACCTTAGTTGTTGTACATAGTAACGAGGCAATGCGAACGAAAGTTTACCGGCTGATAAAGTCACGCAGGGCTCCACGCTCACTGATCCGTATGCCTTTTTCGGTCTGCTCGACCAGGGCCGCTTCATAAGTAGCATCATGCTCAAACAGCAGGATGTACTGCTCATCCACCGCCCGTTGCAGTACCCTCTCCTTCTCCTGCATCGTCAGCAGCGGCCTTACGTCATAGCCCATCACCCACGGGAGCGGCACGTGCGCCGAAGAGGGAACAAGGTCAGCCATGTAGATGATGGTTTTCTCCTGGTACCGGATCACGGGCAGCATCATCTGCTCGGTATGGCCATCCACGTGTATGAAGTCTATATTCTCGAAAGGCGACATGGCCTTATCCACGAAGCCCAGCTGTCCTAAGTCCATGATGGGCAGGATGTTTTCTTTGAGGAAGGATGCCTTTTCGCGCGGGTTCGGCTCAGTCGCCCACTCCCAGTGCTCTTCGTTGGACCAGTAGGTTGCATTAGGGAAAGTAAGTTCCAGCTTTGATCGGGTGGAGTCGTACTTTACCGCTCCGCCCACGTGGTCAAAGTGCAGGTGGGTCAGCAGTACATCCGTCACATCTTCGGGTGCGAATCCGGCTTTTTTAATGGAACCCAGCAGCGTGTCGTTGCCGTGCAGGTAGTAGTGTCCAAAAAACTTATCGTCCTGCTTATCGCCCAAGCCGGTATCTATAAGAATTAATTGATTGCCATCCTCGACCAGCAGGCAGCGCATGGCCCAGCTACACAGGTTGTTTTCATCGGCAGGGACTTGCTTATTCCAGAGCACCTTGGGTACTACGCCAAACATGGCGCCGCCATCCAGTTTGAAAAAGCCTGTGTCGATACTATATAAATTCATACCTTGATAGTTAATTTTCAGCTTTATGATCAAAGACCCAAGTAAGACAAAAAGGATTTAAAATCCACGTTCCGGCGCAATCAACCTTACTTAGGTTGGCCACATCCCTCCATAAGGGTAAAAGCCTTGCGACAGAGTCTTTGGGTTAGTACTTAATCAATGAATAACTCCTGATGAAGCTTTCCGTAGCCATAACCAGTCTGCTCCTGGTTTCCCATAGCCTCGTTTCTATAGCTCAAAGAACTCCCGTTTCGTACGTCAATACCCTGATTGGTACCGCCCCGGCTAACACCGAGAGTGCCCGTCAGCACAGCGAAGCCAGCAGTGAGTTGAAAGGCCAGACGCTGCCCTCGGTGGGTGTGCCCTACGCGATGACGCAGTGGACTCCGCAGACCCGCGCCAGCGAGACCAAGTGCATAGCCCCCTACTACTATACCGATACCCGCATGCATGGCTTTCGGGGTACCCACTGGCTCAACGGCTCCTGCGTGCAGGACTATGGCAGTGTGACGCTGATGCCCCTGTCGGGTAGCCTCAAAGTGAAGCCCGATGAGCGTGCCTCGGCCTACCGGCACGAGACCGAAGTAGCCAGTCCGTCTTACTACAAAGCCCGTCTCGACGACTACGCCATCACGGCTGAACTTACCGGTACCTCCCGCTCGGGCCTGATGCGGTTTACCTTTGAGAGGGACGGAGAAGCTTACGTACTGGTGGAGCCAAACAGTGACGAGGGAGAAGGTTTTATACAGGTGTTCCCCGAGAAAGGTGAGATAGTAGGCTACAATCCCGTTCACCGTATCTATCAGGGATCGGGACAGCCAGCCGGGTTCAGCGGGTACTTCGTGATCCGGTTTGACCGGCCTATCACACAGTACGGTACCTGGACCAAAGATGCTATTCAGGCCAATACCGCCACCGCGCAGGGACGTGGCCAGCGTGAAGGCGTAGGTGCTTACGTAGGTTTCGGATCGAAGAAGCAGGTCGTTACGGCTCGTATTGGTACCTCATTCACCAGCATAGAAGGAGCGCGTCGTAACCTGGAAGCCGAGATCGGCAACCAGAGCCTTGAGGCCATACGCAAGACGAATGAAAATACCTGGAATCAGTCATTGGGTAAAATGGCGGTGAAAGGCTCGGAGGAAGATAAGACGCTTTTCTACAGTACCTTATACCGGACTAAGATGTCCCCGCGGCTGTTCTCGGATGTGAATGGCAACTACCCTTCGTTTGCGGGAGGCACATCCATCATGACAGCCAATGGCTTTGACTACTACTGTGATTTCAGCCTGTGGGATACCTTCCGGGCCTCGCTTCCCCTGCATACCCTACTCGATCCTGGTAAGACCGCACACATGATGCAGTCACTCACGATGAAGGCTGAGCAGGGCGGCTGGATGCCGATATTCCCCTGCTGGAACCAGTATACCGCCGCCATGATCGGCGACCATGTACTGTCGGTAATGGCTGATGCCTACGTAAAAGGCGTTCGTGACTTCGACGTAGAGAAAGCCTATACATACCTGCGCAAAAATGCCTTTGTGGCTAATGCTGACCCCAAAAGCTACATAGCAGGGCAGGGCCGCCGCGCCTTAGCCTCGTATCTGCAGTATGGGTACGTACCGCTGGAAGATCCGGTGAAGGAGGCCTTTCACAAGCAGGAGCAGGTATCGCGCACGCTGGAGTACGCCTACGACGACTACTGTCTGTCGGTACTGGCACAGGGCCTGGGGCACAAAGACGATGCTGCACAGCTACAGAGGCGCGCTCTCAACTACCAACACGTAATAGACCCCGCGACCGGCTATGCCCGGGGCCGCCACGCCGACGGCCGCTGGATCGCCTCTTTTGATCCGTTTGCCAAGCGAGCCTCCTTTATCACCGAAGGCTCCCCGGCTCAGTATACCTGGTTTGTACCGCACGATGTAGCCGGTCTCAGCCGGATCATGGGTGGGAAGGAGCGTTTCCTGAGCAAGCTGGATACCCTGTTTGAGCAGGGCCACTACTGGCACGGCAATGAGCCCAACCACCAGATCGCCTACCTGTACGCCTACGCCGGGCAGCCCTGGAAAACGCAGCGGTGGGTGAGCAAGATTGCCCGGGAAGAGTACTCTACTACGCCCGGTGGCCTCAGCGGCAACGAAGATGGCGGGCAAATGTCAGCCTGGCTGGCTTTCAGTATGGCGGGCCTGTATCCGGTTTGTCCGGGTAGCCCCAACTATGTACTGGGCAGTCCGTTGCTGGAAGAGGTCCAATTCAATCTGGATAATGGAAAGAAGTTTACGATCCGGGCGCAGGGGGTATCTGAGCAGGCTCCGTACATCCAGTCGGCTACGTTGAATGGCAAGCCATTCACCCGCACCTACCTGACGCATCAGGAAATCCAACAGGGAGGTACCCTGGTACTACGCATGGGTAAGCAGCCTAATACCCAGTGGGGCGCTAAGCCTGAGGATGCCCCGCCGTCTTTGTCGGGTAGGTAGTTGTGGTTTAGCTTTATGTGGTTGGGGGCAAGGTACTGCAATCAACTCTCAAAAGAGAGTAACCACATACAGAAGGAACATCGACCAGGAATGCCAAGATTGAACCGGGAGTGGGGCTACCTGATGTGCGCATTTTGTATTGTTTAGATTAAGCATCAATACAAAATGCGCAATACATTTTTTGTATTTCTAAAGCCCGCCTTGGTACATTTCTCTACTTACCTTACTGATATACAGATATTTAAATTTTGGTAGTTAAGCCATTTGGAATTCTTTTCATTAAGTATAAAATTTGAATTGACGCATAAAACTTTCGTCTATTTACGAGTTAGCTGAAACTGAATTGCCGGATGCACGAAAAGGAATTTGACATAAGAATCCTTCACCTCAATTGGATACAGCATGTAGACGACCCTACAGACTTATGCGCTCATGGCAGCATTTATGTGAGAATTGCCGACAAAATCGTTGTTAGCGACAAGGATGGAGACGGCTGGACTTTGAGTGCAGCAGCCCTCAATCTTTTACGTACCCTTGAGAGAGATTACAAGCCTGGAGATTTTGCCAGCCAACTTGTTCCATGTTGTGGCTTTTTCTTGATTGCAGATGATGATGGTAATTCTGTGGACATTTGCGGATGCCCCAGTGGTTTTGATTGGACAGTCCAACATGAGAGCAATCAGGTACGACATATTGCAGACACTGGAGAGTTGGCATTAGTTGATGCGGCAGAATATCAAAGAACGGTGTTGTCCTTTGCAGACCAGGTGCAAAAGTTCTATAACGACAGTAGATCGAAGACTTTGCCCTCAGACGAATTTGACCGAAAAGGTTATGAAACATTCTGGAAAGAATGGCAAAATTTACGAAGTAAGTGGAACTAAATTCGGCTAACAGCAGCTTGCTGCAATAGCGGCTTGACGAATATAGGTTCAGCACCTTGAACTATATTGAACTAAGCACTAAATTTAAGCTAACGAACACAGAATGCCGCTACTGCAGCAAGCTGTCGGATGTTGGGCGAATTAAATAACACCCTTGAAAGTCACCGCTTGTTTGTAAAATCTAACTTCTAAGCACCTGCCCTTTCACATTAGCACCTTTTCAACCTCGTTCTTATAGAACTTGCCGATGGGTAGCTATTTTTCCCAACTCCTCATAAGTAAATACATGCAGAAGCAGCAAAACTCAGATATCGTTACAAAAGGCAGAATAAGCTATTTGCTCCTTTTTCTTCTATTACTTGCAACTAGCGTCTACTCACAAAGTGGTGTTGAGTCCCTACCTCTTAAAGGATCTCTAAATTATGGAAAGTCAGTAGCTGTTTTTGGTGGCTCTGTTTCTGTAATCCCGGCAAGCGATACCGCCAAACGTATGTGGAAGGAACGCTTAGGAATGACTATCACTAATTATGGAGTGGGTGGTGCCGGTTTTTCTTCATTGCAGGGAAAGTCTCTTCAGCAACAAGTGGATGGAGCCGGTGTGTTCGACATTTATATCCTTTGGGCTTCAACGAACGACTACACCAATCATAGAGAAGTTGGAAACTATACCGATTATACAGAGTTCGACGGGTATGACAAGGGAAAACTAACTACCCAGGCAGGAGGAATAAACTACTGTTTAAAAAAGATTTACGAGATTAACCCTCGTGCTGTTATCTACTTTTTTACATCCAGCAAAGCCTTTAATGACAGAGGCGGATATGATCCATTCTTTGCACAAGGGATGAACCGGTACGTTGACATGCAAAAGAAAATCTGTGAGCTTCATGGAATACCAGTTCTTGATCAGTTCACCTTAGGCGGCTATAATATCTATAACAAGCATCTGTATTACAATGACCCTATCCATATGAATGCGGCCGGCTACAAAAAGCTGGGTGAACTACAAGTAGCATTTCTTGCTTTTCCTTAGTTCGCACATAGTACATCATTCTACAAGAGAACTATAACTGAAACTGAGTATCTAATTAAGGAATAATATAGATGTTGATAGAGACTTTAAAAATGCTGTTTACGAGAGACTTAAACAGGTTACGAACCGAAGTAGAACTGTATAAGGAGGAAGAAAACCTATGGAAGGTGGAAGGAGCTATTGCTAACTCAGCTGGCAACCTTTGCCTGCATTTAGTAGGCAACCTCAATACGTATATAGGAAAGGAAATCGGGAAAACGGGCTATGTAAGACACAGAGAGCTGGAGTTTTCCTTAAAAGATATTTCCCGGGAAGAATTGCTCAGCCAAATTGATAACACCATTGAGGTAGTTAACAAATCACTGGATAGCCTGGATGAAAGCAATTTGGCGAATGAGTACCCTATCCTGGTATTTGATAAAAAGACTTCTACTGAATATTTCTTGGTGCATCTGGCTACGCACCTAACCTATCACCTAGGTCAGGTAAATTATCATAGGAGGTTATTGGATAACTAAATGCTCCTCATAACACCGTGTCTGCAATATACCGGCCCAATCAAATACCCCCTACCTCATCAGCGCCTTTTCGACTTCGTGCTTGTACAGCTTTCCGATGGGTAATTCTTTTTTACCCAGCTCTACGTGGGTGGAGGTAAAGCTGGTAACCTTATCCAGCGACACCAAAAAACTACGGTGGATACGCCGGAATGAGCGCTCAGGGAGCATTTCTTCCACGGCTGAGATGGGCTGCTTGGTAACAAGTTGTCCGTCGGTGGCGACGATACGTACGTAGTCTTTGAGGCTTTCGACGTAGCAGATATCGTCCAGGTACACCTTGACCATCTTACGATCTACCCGGAAGTACAGGAATTCGGAGCGGCTACTGGTCTCCGGTGCTTTGGTAGCCGGGTGCACCGTTACCGGTACCTCATGGCTGACGTGGAGCTTATCAACGGCTTTCAGAAACCGGTCAAACGAGAAAGGCTTAAGCAGGTAGTCTACCGCGCTAAGCTCAAAGCCTTCGATAGCGTACTCACTAAAAGCCGTGGTAAATATCACCTTCGGCGGATTCTTGAGCGAACGCATCAGGTCAGTACCCCGGAGTTGGGGCATCTGTATATCCAGAAACAGGAGGTCGACGCTCTGCTGCTGTAACTGGTGGTAGGCATCCAGCGCATTGGAACACTCCCCTACCAGCCTTAGTGAAGGCACGGCCCGCAGGTAGGTCTTAAGTACCTCCAGGGCGGGTGGTTCATCATCCACAATCAGGCATCGGATCGGCTCAGGCAAGCTCATAACTACTATCAGATTTGGGTAGGTGGGTAGGTACTACAGGTACTTCGTCCAGGGTAAGCTTCAGGTAGGCTACAAACGTCTCTTCCTGGTCGCTTACCTTGATCTGATGCCGGTTAGGATACAGCATTTCTAGCCGTTTGCGCACATTGGCCAGCCCTATCCCCGACTCTATCTTGTTGGTACTTTCGGTACTTACCGGATTGATTACTTTAAAGGTAAGGAAGTGATCCGAAACATCCAGCGAAATTGAGATCCACGCCTGGTCCAGCATCTGACTGGTACCGTGCTTGAAGGCATTTTCGACGAAGGGCAGCAGGATCAGGGGCGCGATCTGGTGGGTATCCTGTACTCCCTGCATCCGGATTGATACGTCCAGCCGATCCCCGTAGCGGAGCTTCTCCAGCTCTACGTAGGTTTCCAGCATTTGTACTTCTTTTTGTAATGATACCTTCTCGGCGCTGCACTCGTACAGCATGTAGCGTAGTAGTCCGGATAGTCTTAGTACTATATCGCCACTGTGCTCTGATCCGCTTACGATGTGGCCGTACAGGTTATTGAGCGTATTGAACAGAAAGTGGGGATGCAGCTGCCCTTTCAGGATATTTAGCTCAGCTGCCAGTTTCTCACGCTTCAGCGTTTCGTTTTCGACTTTCTTCTGGTACCAGAACTTCAACAGCTTGATGGTACCCGTAAATCCGGTAGTAGTGTTGGTACCCCGTAGCCCCGCCATCAGTCCGTAAAACATGCTTGATATCGGGCTGGGCAATCCCATGCTTGCACGAAGGGGAGCCACAAACCATAACGTAAAGAAGTGTGATACTATCGCGGCTACCAAAATACTTACGACAATCAGCAACACGGCCTGCAGGTAGCGGGACTGTAAGAGGTACTTAGGGATAATAATATAGATTAGCGTATAGCCCATGCCGATATGGATAGGCATATAGATGAACGCCTCCCAGAAGGAACTGACGTAGGCTAGTACCGGATCAATGATGACAAACTTCTGGGCGTAGATGTACGTGAAGAAAAGCAGCCAGCAAAGCCAGAACAGTCCGTGCCGGGTCAGGACATACTTCCGCTGGTTCGAAAAGATGAGCGTCTCGATCATGATGCGCCTTTTTTTATTCAAAAATACAACTATCTGACGCTCCCTGTACTCCTGTAGTTACTTTATCGACAAATAGACTTTTTTGGGCGACCAACAGCTTTCGTAGCCTATACGTAGACGAATAGCTACTCATAGAGTTGTATCGTCTATTTCTCAAGCAGGACGTATAGATGTATAGTAGCTTTGCCATCAATTCAAACAAAACATCTTAGCCATGAAAAATTTATTCAGAACACTGATTTGCCTGAGCCTGATCGTTGGGTTCGGCACCACCAAGAGCCAGGCCCAGTCTCAACCTGCTACCGGTAACTACCACTGGGTGGTGGAAGTAAGCAAAACCGATGCGGTATCGTCAACCTTCCGTATTTACCAAAATCAGGACCAGCTCGTATACGAAGAAACTATAAAAGATAAGAGCCTGGATATCCGTAAGCGTGTTACGAGACGCAAACTGGACAAGGCCCTGCAAACCTACGTAGCCTCAGCTCAGCAACTAGCCAAGCTCAATCAGAAGACTTTGCTGCAATCGCTGGCTGTACGCTAACCAAACGCTTTAATTTCCGGTGGCATGCCGGATTTTGGGATTTAGTAGTAAAAAAAGCCTCCCCTCTGCTAGAAGGGAGGCTTTTTAGTAGGTATATCTTCTTAATTAAGCAGCCAGCAACAAGTTGGCTACTTTGCATGAGCGCCAGTCCATCCGCTGCGCGTCAAAGTAGGTCAATACGGTAGGCTGGGTTTCGCGCTCGGTCTTGGGTGTATACTGGGCCGACAACAGTTCAAGCTGTAAGGTACCCGCCGCCGGACGAAACGATCCGTCTTTCTTCTTGTACAGGAAGGCTACAATACCCTCATTCATGGCTGTGCGCAACTTGTACGAAGCCCAGGCTTTACTAAGAGCTTCTGAGAAGCTGGAACAGTCAGGTCGTACTGCCCATGCCGTTGTAAATAATTGTGATCTATCTAATTCTATCGTCTTTTTCATAGCTATCTTTCTCTTTTATCTGTCTGTATATATAACAAAAATCGTACTGATATAATTGCAGATTTTGCCATTATATCAGTACGATTTAAAACTATAACTACCTTATATTCAACAATTTATTTTACATACATATATCTTTACTACTTCTTACCCAGCACAGTGATATTAAAGGTATTGCGGGTAGCTATGACCGTCGTACCGTCTATTTTCGGATAGGTACATTCGTCCATCATGCGGTGCCAGTTGGCGTTGCGCTCGTCACCATTAATACTGACGATGAAGATCCCCCCTTCTGCCAGGTAGGGGTTAAACCGGTCCAGTACGGCCTCCACCGAACGGGCGTAGTAGATGGCTTCGTTAATGATGATACAGTCGAAGGTAGTATCAGGCTCATAGGTATTCATATCAGCTACCAGGTACCTGGTCTTCTCGTCTTCGTTTTTCTTACCCATTTCTATGGCTACATCCGACACATCCGTCGAGTAGTACAGGCTATATCTGGTCTTATCGAACCGTTGCTGCAGGTAGCCTTCACCCGCCCCTATCTCCAGGATACGGCCGTTGGGCTTTAAGTACTGTGCATATCCGGCTATGACGCTGAAGCGCGCCAGCTCTTTGATATCGCCCAGGGTAGTCCATTGCCCTTTGGCGTACTGGTGGTTCCAACGGTCGCGGTCCTTACGGAGTACTTTACGTTTGAAAAGGTCTTCTGCGGTGTCAAAAATAGTGCTCATATAAAAGCATTAATAGTTAAAAGGTCTATCAGAATATACTGTTATAAGACGGGCTAAAACAGGCGCCCAAAGGCTACTTTTCTCCTGAATGTGAACAGGGAATCAGTACCTCGTATATCTATTCGATTGATGTCGTAGATATTCCTGGGAGTAGATGCATTAATCCGGTTGCCAATCCGGAAGGCCGCCTGAATATTGTTCTCCCGAAATACCCGAAGCATCTGCTCATAATGACCCGGATCGGCAGGTCGGCCTCCATACGGATAGGCCAATGCCTTTACAAAAGTGAGTCTGTGCTCAACAAAGAAATCAACACAGGCTCTAAGGTCAGTGGCCATGTCATCGGGCGATGTATTACGGTAGTTCAGGTGCCGGTGCGTATGCAGCGCCAGCTCAAATACCTCCGGATTCAACCGCCCTAGTTGTTCCACCGAGAGCAGCTCCTCCGCTTGCTCATCCCAGCCTGATGAGCTTCCTACGTAGGCCGTAGGCACAAATAAGGTTGCTCTGGCTCCAAACTCTTTCAGGAGCGGATAAGCCAGTGTGAGGTTACTGACGTAGGCATCATCAAAGGTCAGTAGTACCGGCCGGGGTGGTAACGCCAGTCCCTGGTAGATGTGGTACAGCCAGTCCTGCAGCGTAATGAAGTGATAGCCCGCCTCTGCCAGTACGCCCAGGTGCCTCCTGAACTGGCTGGTAGTGACCGTCAGGTAGTCGGATCGCCCCTCACTAAACTTGTGGTACATAAGTACCCGTACCCTACTGGGCGACGAGCGTTTCCAGAACATAGCTGGGCTGGGTGGTAGTGACTGATTTCTTTTCCTGAAGCTCCACCAGCTTGGTGTACTTGGTGAGGGTATATACGGAGGTATAAAAGGCCCAGAGGAAACCCGCGTAGCCATCCAGTATCCCTAATCGCAAAATATAGATTCGCAGGAAAGTGAGGGGAAAGCGGAAAATAGCCTTCATCCGGGAAGACTGCTTTCCTCTATGCTGCATGGCATGGGCGGAGATCGTCGTGTAGCGGTCTATCTTCAGAAAATGATCCGCAATATTCTCAAAGCTATAATGGTATATTCGATTATCGAGTGTACCTACCTTACCCGCTACCACTACCTTTTCGTGTACGTCATCCATCGTATAGTTACCAGCCCGGCGGTCAAACAGCCTTAGAAAACGCTTGTTGTATTCACCCGAGTACCGGAGTAGCCGCCCCTGATACACCAGCGAGATCGGGAACTTATACCCCTGGCAGCACGGTCCCTGCTGCATGGTGTGCTGAATCTCCTCCGCCAGTTCCGGCGATACTACTTCATCCGCATCAATCGACAGGACCCAATCATGCGAAGCCAGTCCTACGGCGTATCTTTTCTGATTGCCATACCCATCAAACGGACGGTTGTAGACGCGAGCACCCATCTCAGCGGCTAGTTGAACGGTAGCATCGGTACTACCCGAATCTACCACGATTATCTCATTAGCCCAGGCTACCGAGCGTAAAGTCTGAGGCAGTGCCTGCGCCTCGTTACAGGTAATGATCACAACACTGATCGGTGTCATATAATGTCTGAGTGTAGGTAGAGGAATATTGAGGACATAGTGAATCTAGTACCTGACAGAAGCATCGTGCACTAAAGCAGGTATTGTATCCAGAATACAATGATCAGACACCGGGATTAAAAGGGGCTTAAAAGCAGATTAGAAAAAAGTTAGATTAGTTAAAATCTATCAGTCAATAATTAAAAAGAGCCACGCTCTGACGAACATGGCTCTTTGAAGGAATCTTTTATAGATATCGATAACTAGGCCTGGTTAAAGAAGCTTAACTAATCAATCCTGCTTTTATAGCTGTTTTGTTAGATACGGTAGGGCTAGCAGTGGCTTTAATCAATTGCCGGATCGATACCAGATGCGTAAGCAGCGCTACCGGCACGATGAACGTCGGGAGCCATATGAAAGGAAAATGGAGCAAAGCTATATTGGGTTGATCAAAAGCAAACTGCTGGAAGGGAGTAGTCGCCGACAGAATACCATGAAAGACGATGTTCAGGAGCAGCCCCAGCGACAGCACATTCCATACCATTACTATCCGTTTGGATAGGTATTGATTGGTTAGTCCCAGGTAGGCAACTAGGGGCGCCGTAATACCTACCAGTATGTCAAAATTGCGTCCGGTAAAAGTCATCAGCTCCGGAATGGTCTTGTGCAGGAACAACCAGTACAGTACCAGCTCGACGGGTACCCGTACGAAGTTAGTATACGTCAGGGCAGATAGCGGCAACTGGTCTACAAATGACCTACCCCTCCTGGTCACAAAAAGCAGTAGGATAGTCAACAAGGGAGGACCTACCGCAAAAATAAGTCTAGGAGGTACCGCGGTAGTATCTTTAAAGAAATCCGTGAAAGCCAGAGCCGCCTTGATCGCCAGCCAGACCAGCAGACCGGCAGTAATATAACTAAAGGCAGACGCCGATACTCCACTCTTCCGTACAGCTGACAGAAAGAAGACCAGGGTGACTAGCGTAGTCAACGCAAACACGACCGGAATAAACAGGGGCAGGTTCTGTAACATAGGGCTAATAGATAAAGTTAAACATGTATATGCAAGTATATAGCTAAAAAAATAGACTACTCTTTTATATCATCCAGGTTAGACTTGATCGCCTCCGTAATCAGGTCCAGTTGCTGAATGTTGTACTTACCCAATATCCCCTCCACCGTTGTATGCAGCTTCTCCCAGATGGGTGCTATGGTTTCCAGGAGTTCATAGCCTTCCCGGGTTAATGACAGCTCCGAGTGCCGCGGGTCCTTTGCCTTTGTCACCTGCACCCACCCCTTTTCTACCAGCTTTTTCAGGTCCCGGCTCATGGTCGACTGGTCCAGTACCAGCATATTCGCTATGGCCTTCTGATTGACATTCCGTCTCTTCCCGATGATAAAAAGAATAGATACCATACTTCCCTGCAATCCAAACGGCTTGAACTTACTTTCGTAGGCGGCATTCAGCATACGGTGCAGCCTGCGTAGTTTAGCGTTGATACAATACTGCGGGTTGATCCGGTCAAAGTAGGGTGTCTCTATTTTGTTTGGTGCTTGCATAGCACAAAGGAATGCCCTTATACTTGCACATACAAGTATAAGGAAGAAAATATTTCATTTACTAGTTAGTGGATCGCAGGATACTGACGACTAACGCATAGAGAGTACTATTACGGAAGCCAGCTCCAATAAATCTATCAAAAATATATCCAGCGGATTAAACCTTAGTCCGGAAATAGTATCTAACCTATGTACACTTAAACTCCTGCTAGCCATGAACACGATAGCCACCATCCGCCAGTACAGCGTACAAAAGAGCAAGTACGGTAAGAAGGAGAAGATCAATACTGCCGAGCCTTTTGAAGCGCTTACCAGGAAGTACTACTACGTCAAGACTTTGAGCTAATAAAGCTATATATCCCTACTATTCTTAACCTAACCTACCGCAAAGAGGCGCTCCCGGGAGCGCCTCTTTGCGAATCAAACTACTCTATATCCGATACCTGGATTCATACATCTAAGTGTATAGTTCGCAAACTCTATTTAAGGTACCACTACCATCTTACCGGTCGTGTGCAGGGTATACACCTGCTCTAAGGCTTCGGGCGCCTCATCCAGGGAGTACGTCTTACTTACGTGTACTTTTAGCTTTCCGGCCTCGGCCAGTTCGCGCAGGGCATAGAGTTGAGTGGCATGGGGCTCTACAAATACAAATCTGAAATTTATACTTGGGTCCAGGTCCTGCCCCTGGTTCAGAATAGACACCAATGTACCTCCGGGTTTTAGGGCCACCAGGCTTTGCTGCAGGCTTTCGCCGCTGGTACAGTCAAAAATCAGGTCCACACCCTCCGGATAGATCTTCTTAGCGGCCTCTCCGATGTGCTGATCTTTATAGTCAATAGTATGGTCGGCACCGATCTCCCGCATGTAGGCGTGGTTCCTTTCGCTGGCTACTCCTAGTACCTCGGCTCCCCTGGCTTTGGCCAGTTGGATACCAAAACTACCTACACCACCGGAGGCACCGATAATCAGTACGCTTTGCCCCGCCTGCAGGTTACCGGCCACGTACAGCGACTGGTAAGCTGTCAGTCCCGCCAGAGGTATACCGGCCGTTTCTTCCCAACTGAGAGTCCGGGGCCTTAGAGCAAGGTAGCTTTCGGGTATTACGATATACTCCGCAAAAGTACCCCACTTTACTTCGGGGCGGCGGGCGTAACCATATACCTCATCCCCTACCTCAAAGCGTCTGGCGGCGTGCCCCCGCTCCTCCACGACACCGGCCATATCCCATCCCGGTATCACCGGCATCAGATGCGGCATCATATCTTTATAGTACCCTTCCCGGATTACGGTATCTACCGGATTCACCCCGGCGGCTTTTATTTTGACCAGTACCTCTCCCTCTTTCAGCTCGGGGAGTTCCATAGTACCTACTGTTACCTTATCGCGTCCGCCGAATTCACTATAACTCGCCGCTCTCATTTCTCTTGCCATAGTCCTCTTGTTTTTTTGAGTCCTGAAAGCCCAAAAGGTCGTGCCACCACCCCACTACCCCCTATATAATTCTCTGTATAATTATTTTGCCTTTGATGTATATTCGGGGCATTAAGCAATGCTATACTTGTATAGTAAGCTGGTAGCATATGCACCTTTGCCCAACACAATGATAAATAGCCCGGCTATGCAAGCATTACGTACCTATATCGAACACTACACCTCCTCTCCCCTTTCCGACGCGGACTTTGAACTGATTTCCCGTGCTTTTACACCAAAGAAGCTGCGCAGAAAACAGTACCTGCTACAGGAAGGTGAGGTGTGTAAGTACTTTGCGTTTGTGCTGAAAGGAGCCCTGCGGCAATATAGCGTTGATGATAAGGGGGTTGAGCATATTGTACACTTCGCGGTAGAAAACTGGTGGATTGGCGACCGGGAGAGCTTCGTCATGCTTACTCCATCCAGGTACAATATCGATGTACTGGAAGAAGCTGAAATGTTGCTCATTACCAATGCCCAGCTGCAGGAGTTGATCAGCACAGTTCCGGCTATTGCCCAAATGGTTCGTGAACTGGATCAGCGTAACTTCATCGCTACCCAAAAACGCCTGCACGCCTCCATTGGTTATACCGCCGAGGAGCGCTACGCCGAGTTAAAGCAGGTACATCCTGAGTTTCTGCAGCGTTTTCCGCAACATATGCTCGCTTCGTACTTAGGTATTTCGCCCGAGACCCTGAGCCGGGTGCGCCATAAGTCCCTCCGACAATAGCTGTTCATGTACCTTTTCTATTGACATTTGTCAAGAAGTTTTTCCGTCACAGGTCAACGGAAAACAGCCCTCATCCATGCGAACTTTGTATTGTCAAAACGATGTAGAACTATTCATCCTAAACGCAATACAACCATGGAAAAGTCAATCGCAGCCAGTTATAGCGGCAAAAATTCAAGAGTAGGCGAACTGCTGGTCAACCGCTTACTTCCCAATCGGTACGTAGATGCCGTAGGTCCCTTTGTATTTCTGGATCACCTGTACCCTTCCGAACAGAAACCTCAGACACCGCAGGCGCCATCGGGCGAATTTGCCCATCCGCACCGCGGTATTACCACCTTTACTTACCTGTTTAGCGGCTCTATGGAGCACTATGACAGCAGTGGTCATCACGGCATCGTAGAAGGGGGTGGAGCGCAATGGATGAAAGCCGGAAACGGAGTAATACACGATGAAAACCCTAGTCCTGAATTTCAGAAACAGGGGGGCGTCCTACATGCTCTGCAATTCTGGATCAACTTGCCAGCCAAAAACAAAGCCGAAGCGCCTGATTACCTGGCCCTGCAGCCTACCGATATACCTGAACTCCTGCTGCCCGACGAGGCGGGTGTACTCAGGGTGGTCATTGGTACCTATGGCGACGTGACTTCACCCGTCATAACGTACAGCCGGCAGTTTATCTACCATGTACGGCTCAATGCCAAGTCTACCTACACGCTGGATACCAAAGCAGGACTGGAATACGCTATTTTTATTCCTAATGAGGAGGTAGTAGTCAATGGTAGTAAGCACGGCAAGAGCGAACTAGTTGTCTTTGGGGAAGAGGAAGGTACCATTACGCTGAGCAATACGACCATTTCACCCACTGATGTAATCGTCTTTGGCGGGGAGCCTTATACCGAGCCTATCGTAGCGCAAGGACCATTTGTGATGAACAACTTACAGGAAATAGCCCAGGCCTACCAGGACTTTTTCAACGGCAAGTACGGTCGGATCGAGTACAAAGAACTACCATCATCGAGTAGTGTAGCTGCACGCTGATGGCAGCCAGAACTAGCCTTACTGATGGTTTGTAAGGCTAGTTCTGGATCATGAATAGCAAGGTGAATCTTAACAAATAATCAACTCCCATTACCACATAATTATCATGAAAATAGGTATCATTGGTACTGGCGGCATTGGCCAGGCCTTCGCCAGTCACGTAGCCAGGGCAGGTTACGAAGTACTCATCAGCAACAGCCGTGGCCCCGAATCATTGCAGGCTGTGGCCCAACAACTAGGTGGCAACACCCGTGCCGTTACGACGGCGGAAGCCGCCGGAGCCGACGTCCTGTTTTTGTCGGTCCCCTGGAACAAGTTAGCCGAGGTCGCAGGTACTTTGCCCTCCCTGGCAGGTCGTGTTGTCATCGACCCAACCAACGCTATCCTGCCCGGCTTCAAGCCCGCCGACCTTGGCGGCAAAACCTCCAGTGAGGTAGTCGCGGAACTACTGCCGGGTGCCAAACTGGTCAAGGCATTTAATACCCTGCCCGTAGCCATTTTACAGGCCGATCCGCGTGAAGTTGGCGGTAGTCGGGTTATTTTTTATTCAGGTAATGACAGCGAAGCTAAGCATACCTTACAAGAGCTACTTACCAAAACAGGCTTCGCCGGCATTGATCTGGGTAATCTGGCCTCCGGAGGAAAAATGCAAACTTTTCCCGGTGGACCACTCGCCACTCTAAATCTTATAAAAAAGAACTAACATGGAAGAAGTACAACTCATCCTAACGGGAAAGCGTCGCGGCTCATTTGTCATCCAGGATGGCGAAGAACTACTAGGCGAAATGGTACTAGGTATATCATCAAGGTACCTGACGGTATACCATACCGAAATCTCCCCCAAAGCAGAAGGCAAAGGACTAGCCCACCAACTACTGACCACTATGGTAGCGTACGCCCGTGAGCACTCGCTGAAAGTCATCCCTATGTGTCCGTACGTACATGCCCAGTTCAAGCGGCATCCCGAGCTGTATGATGATGTGTGGGAAAGGGCGAATCAACTACCTGGGTGAGGGTAGTTGATTCATTATCCAGGTATACAATTAGTAAGGTATTCTGTTTTGCCTAGAACAAAAGACGTTTTGGCTAAATCCGGCTTTCTGCTACTTCCGACCTTAGTCCTGTTAAAACGACCCTCATACGATATAGTAAGGACTATATCGTAGATTCAGTGCCACTGACTTAGGGACAACATGCCAGGCTGAACTGTTTGAAATAAATAACTATTATCGGAGGTAGGATCCATAAGAGGGATTGTGGAATAGTAGTATTAACTAAAATAAGGACAAGAGACCTTTACTTTATGCAAGATGCAAGGACACCAATACAGCAAGCTCATTTGTTTTTTACCTGCGACTGGCCTACATTTCGTCTATTCATATGCCAAATCGAGAAAACGCCCTTGTAGATGATACCAAAATTAGCGGTTATCTGCCTGTATGGATATTGACCCCTACTTCGACAGAACCGAAATTGATAACCGCTTATCCATTACCGTTATGATAAAAGAGTTCGAAAGAGTTATTCTGACAGAGGACATACCCGGTACCGAGTTAAGAAAGGGGGATGTTGGCGTAGTGGTTGAGATATATAATGAGGGGGAAGGCTACGAAGTAGAGTTCTTTGCTTTGAATGGCGATACCGTAGCTGTGGAGACGTTAGAGAGCAGGCAAGTGCGCTCGGCGACGAATAGGGAAATTCTTCATGTTCGGGAGTTAAACGCTACTTAATTTCATTAGTTAGGCCCTGACTAAAAGGCAAATCCTGCACCAGTACATGAGTTCTAGTGCAAGTGTTTTAGAATACATCCGTTTCTGTGCATAGCCTAAACTGGACTTGCCGCTACGGCTAGAAGCTGTACCCAGTTGGGAGTGTTGTACAGATCTTCTTAGATAAGACTACGAAACCAGATGCGGCAAAACTACGGGTTTATAGAACAAACAGGACGAGATAATGGTAAAGTCACTTCCAATCTAAGTTTCGATAACAAATCGACCTGAAATAGTTATGGCCGTGGTAAGCACCTTTGTATCTAATAGTAGTGCAAGAATGGTACTAGTAGTGGACACTTCTAACAAGGCTTAAGCGCCAAAATACCTGGATATCTTCTCAATCTCCTGCTGAATCTCCTTTTGTTTGTGTTCTCCTGCAAGTAGGAAAGAACTCCTCACCAGGTTAAGGTTATCTTTCTTCGTGCCTATCTCCTGACTTAGCTGATTAATTTCTGTTTTTAGAGCGGCCAATCGCTGAGTAAGTACCTGTAATTCCTCCGCTTTTTTCTGCAGATCAAGTTCCTTTTGCTGCAAGTCTGCTTTGTACTGACGCGCATGAGCCGTCTGAAAAGCATTCAGATCACGACCGATAACATTCAGATATTCCTGAGCGGTGGATATGAGATGGTCTCTGGTTAAACCCGCGTTCTTGAGGATATTGAAAGCAGTTGTATATTTTAACTTTTCGTCTACAATATCATCAATATCTACCTTTGTATCGACGAACTCCTTGAAATCGGGACCGTGAAAGGCAGGATTCTCCCTATTCGCTTTGTCGATCAATTGATTGAAATAGGCTACGTGTTCCGCAAATGGCATAGTATGGGCCGGCTGAGGAACCTGCTGCTGAGCAGAAGTGGGTGGAGTAGGTAAAGCAGCGGCCTTCCCCGCTTCAATCAAAGGATGGGTGGCATTAACGTCTTCCTGCGCAGGAGCAGCCGGAGGAGGGGTACTCTTCTGGGGAGTACCCTTCTTTGGGGCCTGTTTGTTTTTATCCTCCTCAAACTCTACAAAAGGAGTTAATAACTGCTTCAGGAAACTCATAGGCTATTTACTTTTTTAAATTCAAAAGAAAACCGATCGTGAAATTAGCGTCCCAGTCAAATACAAACGTATCCGTTTTGGTAGCATCGGCAATCGCTTTATAGATGTTCAAACCTGCTTCCATTTTCTTGTCTTCCGGTTTATAGGATTGCGGATCTTTTAGAACCGTGTATCTTTCTTTGCCTTTCCGGTGCTGGTTGGCCAGTGTGAATGGAACGCCGCCTATAATAAACCCTACGTTTCGTTTATCTTCCGGTACCTTATTCAACCCTGCCTTCACCTGGTTATAAACATCCTGATCTGTCTGATTATTCTGGTAATACTTTGCCCCGGGCAGCTCAAGACTCCGTAGAGAACCATTTTCTTCCCAGGAGACCTTAGTGTTACCCGATCCGATATCGATCATAAATGAGTTATCCGTAAAAGAGGGTGGAACAGTAGCCCGTAGGGCCAGATTAGCCTCCTGTTCAGCCGTTACGTTATTCACCACATACCCCATCTTCTTTAATTCGTTACTGATCAGCTTGGTTTTGGGCTCCTTCTGAGCTCCGGATGAGATGACAAAATGAATATTGTTTTTAGCCACTCCTTTGTCAAACATGCTGCCAATGTACTTCTTCAGACCGGACCGTATATCCTCCGTTGTGGCCAATCCCTCGTAGGCCAGGGATTCACCAAAGTCCTTGGAAACAATCTCCCATCGCTTTTCTCTGTCCATATTGATTACAAAAGAGTTGAAGCCGGTAGCACCCAGCTCAACCACCCCATTCAGGGTACCATTTTGCGGTTTCTCGGGGGTGTAATTAAACTCCCTGGATTCGTCAGAAGCGGCGGTACTGGCAGCCGGTTCAGGACTCCGGGTTTGGGAGGCCGGAGGTTCCGGAGCGGTATAGGATGTATCGGAAGTATCAGACGCAACGGTGCTCCCTGAGTTTCGGAAGGCAAAATAAGCCAGTGTAGCTATGATTGCCAGTATTAGAAATATTCCTGCTGGTCTAAGTTTCATGGTTGAACGTTTTTATGTGTGTTTATTGGCCATTGTTACCATTACTACCCTGCCACCTTCTTCGTTTGAGAGTAGCAGTTTTTTTCCGTCGGTAATATCTACCATGGTTCCTATGGGTACTTGTTTATCCTCGGTAAGATCTTTCATTGAGTCCAGCTTCTGGTTTACAAATACCCACTTGTTGTTAAACCAGGTAAAGTACCCTACCGGTACCTTCTGCTCTGCGGTTAACCGCTCGTTACGGACTACATTACGATTTGCGTGCCACTGAAACAGGTACTGATTATGGTAGACCATAAGCCGATGATTTTCGGGCTTCCATACAGTACCTTTAAACTGATAGTACAGATCAAGGACAGGCAGAGGTCCCTTGATAGGCGTGCCGCAAAACGGACATTTGGGTGCGGATGAGTTATCAAATACAAACCACTCCTGATCGCAGAGCGTATTGCCGCAGGGCTGCATCAGGTCGGTCGTTTTTAACAAAGCCTGCTCCCACATATCCGCGTTGGGACGTTGCTCGGGATGATGCAGTCCCGTAATAAATGCCTGGTCAAAAAGCGCTTTCAGGTAGGGCCCTGTCAGCGTGTAAGGCAGTTTGCTTACATCTGCCCACGGCAGGGCCGACTTTGGAAGTTGATTCAGCTTGGGTCTGTTTGATGTGTCCGTAGGGTGTTCAATAAACAGCGCCTTCTTTCCCATCGATAAGAGGTCGTCCTCTTCTGTATCCATAGAATTGATCTTTCCTCCTTTCAGGGGATGACGATACAAAAGGTACATGTAGATCATGACGGCCAGCGCGTGTAAATCAGTAAGCCGGTTGGCGTGCTTCCGGTTGGGGTCCCGTAGTGGCAGGTGTTTGGTGCTAAGTACTTCTGGAGCAATAAAATCCGCCGTTCCGATCACATCGGGTGGATACAAACCGGGTACTACCAGTCCATCAATATCAATAATGGTAGCATCCCGGTTGACCGGATCTACAAGTACATTTTTATAGGAAAGGTCCGAATGGGCCAGGCCCGCCGCGTGCAGCCGCTTCACCCCTCTGGCTATCTTAACAGAAATCTGAAAATAGCTTAACCAGTTGCCCAGTTCGCTATCATCCAGCCGTAAGGGAAACTGCTTGTTCCTGAACTTAGCCGAGGCAAACCACAGCCCCTGTTTCTCCTTGCCTTTGATGCCTTCGTTGGTTGCATAACCCTTAGCAAAAAAGAAGTTCTTCCGGTAAGTAGGTACTACCAGTCCGATCTGAGCGCCCAGTTGCACTACATCAGTCGGCCAGCAATAGATCTCCTTATAGTACTCGCCACCTTCGCGGTTAAAAAAGCTATCGTAATACTGGGTAACAATTTTGGTCAGGCGTTCTTTGGAATTAAAATCCTGCTTGTCGCGGTAAAAAGCAATTACGTATGATCTATCAGGAGCGAAATACACATCCTTCATCCCCCCCCGCATAGGCTCTCCGTTATCGGCATACTGATAGGTTTTACCAGGGTGAATAATGGAAGAAACTGATTTTATGCTCGTCATCAATCATCTAGTTTATTATTCCCTGTTTATTTTCAGAATACAATGGCCAGTGTGCGGTCATCGTGGTTTCCGGTACTCCAGAAATCCATCCAGGCAGAGAACTGCTGTACGATATCTTTATTACCCGGATCAAGTTCCACCTTCACTCCACTATCATTCCTGCCGTTCAGGTCTTCCAGAAACTCTTTCCATTTCGTCACATCTTCCAGGTTTGCTTCTACCACGAATTTTGGATCATAGATTCCGTCTGACATGAGCATGAGGCAGGAAAAATCCTCTATTTCCTTAAAGCTAAACCGGGTAGCAAACTTTTCGTTACGGAAGATTTCGGGCATGGTAATAAAGCGCGTACCTCCACCAAATTCACCCACGTCAATCCAGTTCAGGAGCTTCACCTCGCTGAGGTCTTTGTTAAGTACCGCAATGGGACAGTCCCCAACGCCAAAAGAAAGAAAAGCATATCCCGACTCGTACTTTTTGAATAAGGTAAAAATCAGGGTACAACTTAATTCTTTGAGCGAATGACGGGCTTTTGATGCAAAGTCTTCCAGCTTTTTGTGGACGGTTAAAGCAGCTTTACCCAGCGTGTTGTATACAAAGTGATTCAGTTTACCAGGACTATCGGGGGCTGCTTTCGCTTTAAGCTGCGCCAGGATCTGATCAAATTCCTGCAGGCTTTTGACGGCATCCTCTTCCGTGAAGTACTGAACTATGGAACGACAGGCTATATCCGAGCCCTTGCGCGAAAATCGGGCACTTCCTGCACCGTCGCTTACGGCTACAATGCTCCAGCCATTTTCCAGACTCTTGAACGCGAAATCATCTTCCCGGAACGAACCTTCATTGGCATGGGAACGGCCACGCTTGGAAGAAGCAAGAATGTACTTGTCGCCCAGGGGTTCAAACACCGTGATATCATCTTCTTTCCAGTAGGGATCGTCCTTATCGCTTACCAGGTTTTTCCACAGACTTTTAGGATCAGGATTGATGGTTAGTGTGATGACCTTCTCATTAAACGGCTCGTCCTCTGCCTGCCCTTCCAGTTTAAACAAAAATCTGAGTGGTACCTCTCCGCTCAGGGCGGGCTTCCCACTAATCAGTTTCTGTTCCTCCTCGAAAGTCAGTCCTGTTTCTTCCAGCCCTTCGAACTTCCATTGGGCCAGGTCTGTCCAGCCGAGTTGTTCGAAGTCCAGCTTTGCTTCATACTGTTTCCCAACGCTGGCATTGGTTATACGGACGGATTGTCCTTTGATGGTTGCAATTCTATCCTGTTGTTTCCAGTTAGCCATAAGCAGGTTTTCGAGTTCACTGATAGCCTGTATTGCAGCGACCGTGTTGTTATCCCTGATAAAGGCATTAAACAGGTCCTTCCTGTCCTGAGGAACCTCTACATGGTGCTTCCGGAATAACTCGGTTACCTGCTCTTTCACATTTCCTATCTCTGGCATAGGGTCAGAGTACTAGGTTACAATATTGAGTTCTGATGGTGGCGGAGGCAATTCGCTTAGCCCGGTTACTTCCTGACCGGCATCTTCTACCTTGGTTGAGGTAACGCCAATGGAGGCAGATACCCAGGAGAAAAACTTGGCAATACTCTGACTATCGGCTGTGTCCAGACTTACTACGTTCTCAGTAATTTGTTTCAGTAAGTTAGAGTCGGCGCCACTACCTGCGGCACAGGCAACGGTATAAGCCGTTTTCCGCTTCTTAAACTCCTCCAGCCCGGATTGCCAATCATCCGTCGGAATACCATCTGTCATAATAAACACCAGCGGTTTCCAATCTCCTTTTTGCTCCTGCGTGGTTTTCGCTACTTCATTGTCAATGCAGTTAGAAACCAGCTTTAAAGCTTCGCCCAAACTGGTTGTGCCACTCGCTTTGATATCTACCATTTGGAAAGAAGCCAGATCCGTAAGTGGCACTACCTGGCGGGCACTACTATCGAAGGTAATAATGCTGATGAAAGCAGTTTCGATCGCCTGGGGATTTTGACGTAAGGAGCTAATCATTACCTGAACTCCGTTTTTTAGAGCTTCTATGGGTTCTCCTGTCATAGAACCGGATGTGTCTAGTAGTAGGTACACGGGTAGTCTTCTCATTATTTTTTTAGATAAATTGTTAACAGCTTGGAATCAACTATACGTTTTTACTATGCCATGCACTTGGTGCTATCATCTTGTTGCAGATGTATCAGCTTCATAACCTAATTGTGACTGAAGGGTTTTTGACCCTTTCATAATTAGTATTATGGATGTTCAGCTCGGCCTACAAATCTTCCAGAATTGCAAAAAAATTATGCCTGTATTGTTTCCGCGTTCGGTTAGAGCCATTTAAAAATGACGAAGTTGTGGCTTGGATGTTAACCCTATTTAAAAACAATATTGTACCACGTCCATTTTTTTAAAAAACCGAGCATTCATATTGATTTTCCCTACTGACTATTAAAGTAAAAAAGTCACTCCACTTGATATGGAGTGACTTTTGGATTTAATGAAAATTGGGAATTCCTCAATGGTTTGACCGCCGCTCTGTGCAAGAAAGGCTATAACGGATCGGTGATAATGAACTAAATACTTATATACCCACTGTGTGATACAAGGCTCACCACACACCAAGCAAAGCCCCAAATAAAGAAACTTGATATATAGTATATATCCTCTCTTTTACTACCCAGCGCTCGCTGGAAAATAACGTCTTCTAACTTTCTCATCCTTCGATTGTAAGAAGTATTTACTGCTCATTAATTATTTCAATAGCTCTTTTAATTAATTCATCACGTCCGTCCCTCACTCCTTGAACGGTCGGTCTATGTTCTATATCAGGTACAATGCTATTTTCTGCGTTTCCTTTCCATCAGGATAGATGAATAATAACACCACGTTTTCTGTAATAGACTGGATAGTTAGGTTACTCGGCTCAGTCGGTCTACAGCTGGAGATGATGGTTATAGCCAACCCCGCTTCTTCACAGCATAACTCATTAGGTAAACAAGCTACTGCTGAGACCACATGAAGAGTAATCAACGGGCTACTATCCAGCAGTTCTGTACTCAATTTATTAAAAGCTTTTCTCAGGAAGCTATAACTGGCGGATTTTGAACTGTGTCTGCCTCGGGCTGAGGAGTAGGCCACACCTGTCTGGCAGCCCAGGCAAACACTCCCAACAGAATCAGATCATTTAGAAAAAGAACAGGTTCTACATCCAGAGCATTTCCCACCCAAAATAAGGGTCCGGTCAAGATAAGGGCGAGGCCGGGCAGGAAACTATATTTTTGTGAACGCAACACAGCAATACCAAAAATGATCAGACTGAGAGGGAAAAGAGAGCCCGGTAGAAAGATAGTAGCGGGCAGTAGTGGATTCTTGAATAGGACCTGCTGTAGTAAAAGTGGCACTCCGTCCGGACCAGTTTCCATCACTGCCCCTAACCGGTAAAGGGTCAGAATAGAAGTACCTCCGATGATACCCGTAAGGCTTATCCCACCCGCCCAGAGTGCCAGGGTACCTGATCTACCCTGCAAAAGGTGCGTCAGACCAATTACAGCCGGAACTAAAAATACATAACTCAGCCAGCGTACAAAGGTACCTTCTGCTACCAGCCCACCCTGTAGCCAGATAAGATCACCAAGTAGCAGACATACCGGGGCAAGGAACATACTTACTGAAGCAATCTTCAAATACATGTTATAAGTTTTCATAGCTATTGTTGTTTTTGTTTGGTTGAGTACAAATTTCTTCCCAAATGGCAGGGTAGAAAAGTGGTAGAAGTACCAACCAGCACAATAACTGACTAAGGCAGGCAGCATTTTGTATAAAACAGCACAGGTAACTATGAAGGTAAGTGGCCCTACCGGCCCATCCAGTTCTTAAAAGCTGTCGCCCTTTCGCGGCTTACCAGTACTTCGTCCTCTGTATCGGGCTGCAGGATCAGTTTTAGTTTATGGTTGAAATAGCTATGTATATTTTTTACCGACTTGATATGGAGAATATACTGCCGGTTGGCCCGAAAGAAAGTTTTGGGATGAAGCATCTCCTCCAGCTCGTCCAGGTTATAGTCAACCATATATCGTTCATCCTTCCAGGTACGAAGGAAGGTGAGTCTGTTTTCAAAATAAAAATAGGCTATCTCGCCGGTTTCCAGTGATATGTACCTATTCCCGCTTTTTAGCAGGAAACGTTCCCGATACTCTTTGGGTACCGGCTGGCTTAGTTGCCGGATTAACTGTTCAATAGGCACAGTAGGCGGCTCCACAACTGACTGCAGAGTCTGGGCCAGGTGGCGTAGCTTTTCGAGACTGGCACGCAGCTCATCCCGCTTTACGGGTTTCAGTAGGTAATCTATACTGTTGACCTTGAAAGCCCGGATGGCATATTCATCATAAGAAGTAGTAAAAACAACCGGACTGCGGACCTGTACCCGATTAAATATTTCAAAGCTCTGTCCGTCGGCCAATTCGATATCCATCAGGATCAGATCGGGGGGCGGATTAGCCTGTAGCCACTCCACCGTAGATTCAATACTATCGGTAATTCCTGCCAGTACGGCCGTGGGCTCCACTTCGTCTAAAATCTTCCGGAGCCAGTCTGCCGCCAGTTCTTCGTCTTCGACCAGTAGTACCTTCATGATTTATTTGCTTTGATAAGGGGAAATATAATTGTAAAAAATCCGTCGGAATCAGTAACAGCTATGTCCGGCTGGTTTAGCAACCTGAACTTGGTCATGATGTTGTTCAGGCCCATCTGGCTTGAAGCTACCGTCTGCACTTTACGTTGTAGGTTATTACTCACCTGCATTTGCATCATCTCTCCTACTACGTGGTGAGTAGTAAATTCTATAATTAGGGGGCGCCTGGGAGAAATCACATTATGTTTTACGGCATTCTCGAGTAATAGCTGTAGGGTAAGTGAAGGCAGGAGATAATCCAGAGCCATCTCCTCCACCCTTATATTAAGCTGAATGCCGGTGCCATACCTGGTTTTAAGCAAATGGAAATAGGAATTAATAAAAGTAAGCTCCTGCCGAAGGGTAACCAGCTCGTCCTGATTTGATTGTAACAGGTACCGGTAGACCGTAGACAACTCCTCAACAAATTGCTCGGCTCTTTCGGGTGAGGTAGCAATGAGTGACTGCAGTGAACTCAGGCTATTGAATAGGAAGTGAGGGTTAACCTGACTTTTAAGGGAGTCGAGCTGGCTTTGAAGGTGGGCTTTTTTCAGCTCTTCCTTTTCTTTATCAATCCGACGCAATTCATAAAAACTGTAAATGACCTCATGGCCTCCTACTACCAGCGCACTAAAAAACAGCATTGGTCCTAAATGACGCATAAACACAGCAGGAGTTATGGGTACCTTTCCAACTATAATCCCATAGAAATCGAACAGAAGGGTATTAAGAAAAATACCAATAATAGCACTGACTACTATAGTCCAGGCCACCCGCTTAATAGTATCCTCATAGCCTGGGAATTTCCACCGAAAGGCATCCATAAGGCCCCGGATTGTCAACCAGAGCAGCAACGCTAGCAGGAAGTTCAGCCCTACCTTAAGGAGAAGCTCCCCGTTGAATGGTCCCTGATGGAATTGATTACCCACAAAATGTGCCAGCATAAACAGTGGCAGCCCAATAAGCATCAACCGTTTTTCGTAAAGTTGTAGAGAACTGGCAGGCATAACTATACTACGGACGCATCAAAACAGGAAAATACAGGAAAGTTATATTAGAAAGCTCCCCAGACAAATTAGCCAGAGCACCGGCTCCTAAGATACAGGATATAAGCCAACAACCCCAAGTCCCTGATCAGGAATTAACGTAGGTTGAAAGTACTGTAGATTAGCAGCCTTTTATAGATGTCTATAATCCGGCTTACCTGATCGTACTGGTTCCACCTTGCTCTGAAGCAGAAGTCTCATCTGCTTTTCAGACCTACTATTTTGTCGGGCATAAGCATCCCGGTACTGTTCATTGTAATTGGTTTGAACAATCTTAATGCATCCAGTTATTGAAGTACAACCAAGCTTTAGGCGCAGCCATAAAAGTCAGTAGTAGTCGCGCCAGGTAGCCCCTACGTAGTTGCCCCTCCTGCGTACTTTCGTAGCCCTTGCAGGGAAGCAGCTTATACAACGGGCAGGTAAAGCTATCTTCTTGCTTGTGTTAAGAGAAACTTTTAACTTCTAGCATGTACTTTCAAATAACAAGCTTCCAGCCTATGATATTCCTCTGTTCTAGAAACCGAAGATTAAAAAAGTCATTTGAGGAGAAGATTTTTAAAAAGCTTCTAGCAGAGTTGAAAAGTAAAGGTAACTAGCAATGAGCGGCACATAATCGAATAGTCGGCCGTGACAGAATTAGCTTACTGAGCGCTATTGAAACTACCAAGATTAATAATATTAATATTTTTTTAACATAGAAACATTTATGCCATGAGTGGCTAATTTTATTCAATCAAAATACCCTTTTCGAACACAGGTACCTAATTCTGTGGACTTTTGTCAAAACGAGACGCTAATATACCGGATTTACAGTATTGACAGACAGTCGCTGAATAGGGTACCTTGGAGCCGCTAATGGCTATTGCCATCAGCTCATCGGGACCAAGCTTTCTACCAAAGTGTAGCCGTGCGTTTTGACAAAAAAATAGCCATTACCTTACATTATGCTCAAAAGTCGGCGTATATGAGCAAAATATATTGGTCAGCTTTATTAAAAAATAAATATGTCATTTGAAGACTTCATAGAATTTGTAGACAAATCCATCGGTGAGCTATTACTTTATGCAGAAGTACATGCAAATAAAAGCTTCAGCAACCACGAGTTAATATTTGAATGGATGTCCCATGATCCTACCTTTATCTATGGAAGAGAAAATATAGTATATGAAATCACAGATAAGGTTTTTGTTAATGAACAAGAGATTTATCCTTGTGTAGACCTGGTGATCGAAAAACCTGATTCAGGAGTAAGCCTATTGAAGATAATAGGCAAGAGAGCAGGATATGCTCCTAGACCCTTCACTATTGGTTGGAGTAACCGGCCTGGACCTTTTATTTATGGAATAGGGAACGGAATAAAGAACCCATTAGTAGATACACAAGACCCACAGTTTCAGAAGAGGCTTAGAGAGTTAGGACTTATTCATTACTAGAGAATATTGTATCGAAGCTACTTTGACTAATCACACACAATAGGAAGCTTCGATCGCCGCATACATATGATGTTATGTACAGATCTATCATTTATGAGCTGGAGTAAAAGAATCTGTACTTGAACGGTTTGGTACTGAAATAGTGACTTGACCTGAAAAAGGACCCTTTTACTATACAGTCAAACTTATAGCTAAGGAAAACCGCACTGTACCTTCCTCTCTGAGCATAAACCATGCTAGCATTTCAGATTATAAGTCAGCAGATGGGCTAGTGATAACTGGTAGGAGCTAACCATATCGGTATGGTCTTTGCCTCAGTCTCATCGGTGATCAGTAACCTGACCGTTGGATAAAATTCTACTAGCATGTAAAGAAAAGCTGGCCCTAGCGCCTATCTTGTCTGCACAATAAGTAAGGATTACTGATCCCTCTTATTCATGTGAGAGCTATATATGCCGATAAACTTGATCGAACTTCGCCTACTAATGATTCAAAACTCCTCTAAATCTAAAAATTTCAAAAGTTATATGAACTACCACAGATTGCTTCTCTATACCACCATATTCGCAGCGGGGTTGGTATTATCCTGTGATATAAAAGAACCAAAGCCTGATTGTGGTTGCGAAAGCAAGGAGATAATAGGAACTATCATCGACGGTAAAGCAAGTTTGATTGATAAGAGCCTATTTGCTATTTATGATGACAAAAGAAATCAGATAATTGGCCTATTTTATGCCTGTAATCCTGATCCGGCTTGGAAGAATTCAGAGAAGGATGTTTATGACTACATTATATCAGGCAAATATAAGCGCCAGTGTCTACCTCCTAATACACTCCCTTATATACCAAACTATCCAATAGAGGTTACAAAAGTTATTTCATCAAACAATTACTGATAATTGAGTAGGAATGCAAAATTTTGCCTTGTCCTAAACTAAACGACCGCTTAAATACATAGGGGATGGTCTATACAACTTTGTACCAACTACCTCATTAGCTACCATACAGAGCTACTACCTTTTCAAATATTTCGCTATAAAAATATCATGATATCCACTTGAAGTTAAAGTAGTAGAGCCGAAAGTCACCTGCTCCTGAAAGAACCCTGTTATAAAAATTTCACCCCTCTTGTTCATAGTAATTCCAGTTCCACTATCGTAGCCAGCTCCACCTATATGCTGCACCCAATGTAATTTTCCATTCTGGCTATATTTAGTCAGGAATATGTCGTTTTGTCCTCGTGGGATTAATGTGGTGGCTCCAAACGTAGATTCCCCCTTAAAATATCCAGTTATATAGACGGCTCCCTTTTCATCAACAGTAAGTCCTCTTCCAATACCACTATCTGTACAATACGAACTTCTTACCCACTGCATTTGCCCACTTGTACTATATTTTACTACAAAGGCATCCCCAAGTGGCGCTTTTGCAGTCATCGCAGTCTGTCCAAAAGTCGCGGTCTCATTATAGGCGCCAGTCACAAAAACATTTCCTTTCTTATCTAGGGCCAGATCATATATATAATCATTCATTACTCCTCCGATCTGCTGTACCCATTCTGCTTCACCATTCGCCGTATACCTGGTAACGAAAAGATCGACATCCCCACGAGAAGTAAGTGTGGTGGCTCCGATTGTGATTGTTCCCTCAAAAGACCCTCCTATATATATCCTGTTCTTATTATCTAACCCTATACTTATACCAGCGTCCCGCTCGGAGCCTCCTGCACTTGTAGCCCATTGAATAAGGCCCCCCTTGTTGTATTTGGCAATGAATGTATCGGTGCCACCAGCTGATTGTAAGGTCTTTGATCCCAACGAAACTTTACCTGAAAATAATCCAGTAACATAGAGGTTATCACTTTCATCAACAGCAAGGTCAGCGCCTTCATGTAATCCAGGTCCGCCAAATTGTTGCTCCCACTGCTTAACTCCATCACTATTGTACTTAGCCAGAAAGATCTGGAAGTTATAGTAATCATATAACGTGGTAGGGCGCTTAGGTAATTGACCTTGTCTAGTTCCAATCATATATATGGCTCCCTGTTTGCCTACTGCAATGCTACTAATCTGTCCATCTATAAGTTGCACCCACTGCACCACTCCATCACTGCTGTACTTCGCAAGAAAGCCTGCTGATTCATCAAAGGAGTAGTTAGCGGAAAAGGTAGCTTTAAATTGATGGCCTGCTACAAAGATGTTTCCCTGTCCATCTACTGCAATAGTATGTCCAGCATCAGCATCAGCCCCTCCGGCTTTCCAGGCCTTAACAGTGAATGGTGTGGTTTGAGCCTTAGAAGAATTGGATAACAGGCAGAATAGTAAGAAGGCAGAAAAGAGATTTTTGAACATCTAAGGATAGAAAAAGGGCTACTTATTATAGTTCTGCAAAATAATGGATCAGGGTGTAGCTTTTGCACAACAAACCAAAATCACTGTCAAAACTATGCTACGTATGTTACGCTCATAGATCGTCCGTACTTCCTGAGCCCTATTCTAGTACCTCTTGCTAAGCCCCTACTTCCAGCCGCAGGTGTATCTCCGGTCCTAGCAGTTGCACGCCCAGCTGTGGTAGGCTACAAGATGATGTCACGTCGGTTCGCCATCGGTCGGCCGTAGAGACGTGAGCGTATACTACCTTGATCAAATTGTTTATGAAACTCAACAAGTGCGGATATAATACACTTAGTTAAATTACATGGCAACATAAACAATGGCAGAAAGAAGGGTCATCAGGATCTAGTGAGGGGTACTGGAGCAGTCAAAATATTATAGAATAAACGGTCGTATAAGTGATAATATATTTGATAAAAAGGTATCAATATTTACAGCACTATTATTATAATTTAAACACATAACTTAGGTTTTCATCTAATCGCTTAAAAATGCCTCGGACTATTGCCTATCTACGTATCTCCACGGCAGCGGCGGACCGCAGGAAAAGGTGTCGGGTAAGGTCCCCTGGCGCAGCCGCAAAATAGGTCAGCTTCTCGATGAGCTGAAAAAGAGAGATGTGATTCTGCTTAGTGAATTCTCAAGACTGGGACGATCAATGCTGGAATGCATGGAGATCATTTCCAATGCCATGCAAAAGGGCATCAGTATCTATACTGTAAAAGGTGCCTGGCAGCTCGACGACTCCATCCAAAGCAAAGTGATGGCCATGGTTTTCTCAATGGCCTCCGAAATAGAAAGGGACCTGATCAGTAAGCGCACTAGGGAGTCACTGGCAGCAAAGAAATTATCCGGAGTAAAACTAGGTAAACCCACTGGCCCAGGGAAAAGTAAACTGGATCAGTTCAGGCCAGAGATAGAAGCCTTGCTGCTGAATGGTTCGAGTCAAAAGTACATTGCCGGCCGTTACTGCATTACAGAGGCCACTTTATCGAACCGCTCAGGCGGCCCTGTGGATTAAAAAGAACGGTATCAAGAAATACAAAGAGCAGCTTGACATAGCTAGATCAGGTGTAAACTAAAAGCAGGACAGGTCACTTCCCGCCCGGAAGAATTGACAAACTTTCGTCAGTTCCTTCCGGGCAGTACCATAAAGCGCGGATGCTAACGAAACCGTATCAAGAGCCCAATAGATACGCAGCCCAACCCAATACCTGCTACCTCTCGCCAAGTGATTTTTTCGTCGAAGACAAACACACTCAACGCCAGGCTCAAAGCAATAACTCCAAACGAATGAAGTACACCCAACGTAAAAATTTTAAAGGACCGCATCATAATGAACCAGCCAAGCGCGGTCGACCCATACAGGATACCTCCCAGCAACAGCCACCCCCACCCTGAAAAACCAGCCAACAGGGACGCTTTTTTGATCAGGTAGTCAGCCAGGATCGAAGCGGCCTCAAGGATCAGTAAAAGAAAAAGCCATTTCAGGGGTTCATTCATGCAGGATCGTGTCGGTTTGATGAAGTATCGCAAAGAAGGTATCATTCTCCGAAGACTGGACCTGCAGAAGCTCCTGCGGTTGACCAAGTACCATAGCGCGTATGTCGTTTACGTGCAGCCGTAAACCAGCTTGGTAAGAGTTTTGCTGGGTAATGTATCCGCGGCAGTTTGGAGCTCCACAGCCGCATTTGAATGACTCGAAATGACCATAGTAGGAGTAATAGTCCTCTACTATCTCTTCATCGGGTTCGATAGGGCGCAAAGCAATGCTGATGTTGTCAAAGCCAATAACACCTATTGAATTGGGATCGCAGGAGTGGTTGACGTATTTTCCTTCATCCCAGGCAATAATTACGCGATTTTGGTAGTCCAGATAGCCATACACTTTGAGCTTCTGTTGCTGGAAAGAATCAAGGGCCTGGTAATGGGCCAGGTCAATCTTGACATCTATGTCATCCAGAATCCAAAGTATCGTTCCGGTTTCAAACCGGCGGCTGGCAAATAATCCCAGTCCTTTGGAAGTAGGTTTAACGTAGGTATCAGGGTGAATCATGTGTGTGAGAAAATTTAAGTTGTTAAAGTTATTTTTTGTATAAAACGGCTCTGCAAGTTAAGAGAAGTCGCAATCAAACGAGGTGGACTATTACACAAAATAGGTGGACTACCGTTCGGATTTTGCCGAATTACGAAATTCGGTGGGAGACTGACCGAATTCTTCCCGGAAAGCACGACTGAAGTACTTGGGATCGCTGAAGCCAACACCGTAAGCGACCTCGGCAATGGTTTGTCCGCTGTCGGCCAATAGTACTTGTGATTTGTGGAGCCGAAGCAGACGGAGATACGTGGGAATTGGCATTCCTGTCAGAGCGGTCAGTTTCAGGTGGAGAGTCGTCCGGCTCATACTCATCATTTGACAAATGTCTTCCACGGACAGAGCCGAATTGTCAAGTTGTGTTTCGATGCCCTCCCGTAGTTTTTTCAGAAACTGGTTTTCAAGGGGACAGCCCTGTGATTCGGCCGCCGGTACGGTTATTTCAGTGCCAAGGGCTAATTGGGTGTAGTAGCGTTGCATTGCTTGACGTGTCTTGAGCAGGTTGGCCAGCACCACCAGCAGTTCCTTTCGCTCGAAGGGTTTTACCAGATAGGCATCCGCTCCGTACCGTAGATCGGCAAGGCGGTCATCAAAGGTGGCCCGGGCCGTCAGTAACACGATGGGGATATGGCTGGTGCGCTCATCCTGCTTCAGCGTATCTCATAGGGCAAATCCGTCTTTCAGAGGCATCATGACATCGCTCAGGATCAGGTCCGGTGTTTCGGTTAGTGCGGTATCGACACCTATTTGCCCGTTTTCCGCCCGAATTACCTGGTAGGTAGCTCCAAGGCAGCTAAAAATGTAGGCTGCAACATCATCGTTGGGGTAGTTAACACATTCAGGGTAAATCCGCCATGTGAAGGTTATAATCAGCTAAAATTTAGGTCGTTAACATATTTTATTGCTTGTACTCAGGCCTATTAAGACGTTTTAGGCAATTGCCTTTGAAAAACGCCTTATTTCTAATTCCAAAAGCCGAATTCCGCAATGGATTTTCCTTTAAGGGTAAATTCATTAAACTGTTTAGTTACAGTTTAGGAGCTTGTTGAGCCGACTTCACTTTACATGTCCAGCTCTCGATTAATGCCTCATTTATGCAAAGTAAGATCCATTTTTGCAGGACAAGGCAAAATATGAACTGACCGCCGATACTGCTGAACAAGTTATTTAGATGTAGCGGCCAATAGTAGCTGAGGGAAGTAGCACAAGGCATTAATTACTGGGGGTGCGTGCAAATCTACGTGCAAACAAAAAAGCGCTTACATCTAAAACAGACGTAAGCGCTTGATTTTCAACGTGGGCCCACCAGGGCTCGAACCTGGGACCACCTGATTATGAGTCAGGTGCTCTAACCGACTGAGCTATAGGCCCGGACTCTTATCGAGTTTTCGTGTGCAAAATTAGTTATTCATAACAATTCTCCAAAGCATCTGTTGACAATAATATTTGTGTCCGCTCCCGGATTGTTACTTTTGCAAAAAAACGGCCTTGAATAAGAGAAAGATAATTAACGATCCGGTCTACGGATTTATCAATATACCTTCCGACCTGCTCTACGATCTGGTAGAGCACCCCTACTTTCAGCGATTGCGGCGGATCAGGCAGCTCGGTTTGGCCGAGTATGTATACCCGGGCGCGCTGCATACGCGCTTCCACCACGCACTGGGAGCGATGCACCTGATGGGACTGGCGATGCGCAGCCTGCAGGACAAAGGCCACATGATATGGGAACCGGAGTGCGAGGCCGCGCAGGCGGCTATCCTGCTGCATGACATTGGTCACGGGCCTTTCTCCCATGTACTGGAAAGTACCCTGCTATCGGGCATGGCGCACGAACAGGTCTCGCTGCTGCTCATGCACGACCTCAACCGCCAGCTCCACGGCCGGCTCGACCTGGCCATCCAGATGTTTGAGGGAACGTATCCACGCCCCTTTTTTCACCAGATGATATCCAGCCAGCTGGACATGGACCGCATGGACTACCTTAACCGCGACTGCTTCTACACGGGCGTGACCGAGGGAGCCATCGGAGCTGACCGACTCATTAAGATGCTTGACCTGAGCAAAGACCGGCTGGTGGTGGAGGAAAAGGGACTACTCAGTATCGAAAACTTCCTGAACTCGCGCCGCTTGATGTACTGGCAGGTGTACCTGCACAAAACGTCCCTCTGTGCTGAGGCCATGCTCTTCCAGATTATCCGCCGGGCCCGTGAGCTGACGGAGCAGGGGCAGGACCTGTTCGCTACGCCCAGTCTGGCTCTCTTCCTCAAGAATAAAATAACCTTTGACGACTTTGTCAGTCAGCCGGAGTACATGGCGGCCTTTACGCGGCTCGACGACTACGATATCTGGACGTCCATAAAGGTGTGGGCTCAGCACGACGATCTGGTACTTTCTTCCCTGAGTACAATGCTGCTCAACCGTCAGTTGTTTAAGGTACAGTTTCTGGAGCATCCATCGGAAGAAGCCATTGTAGCCCCTCTGCGCGATGAACTCCTAAGGAAGGGCGTACCCGAAGGCCTGTTATCGTATTTTCTGGTAGAAGGCCAGACTACCAATGCGGCTTACGTGGAAGAAGGGGAACAAATAAAGATAAAGTTAAAAAAGGGTAACGTAGTGAATATCACGGAGGCTTCGGACCTGCCTACCATAAAAGCGTTAAGTAAGATTGTGCGTAAGTATTACGTATGTTGGGCTAAAAATGTATCTTTGCGCCCATAGCTAGCCGTCTGATTTTTGATGATCAACTGAAGTTGACACTTCCGCTTTGAACCAGTCTTATCTTAACGGCAACACCACAATCAGCAAGATTTAGTATGGAATTTACTGTCAGGCAAATAGCCCAGATGCTTAATGGAAAGGTCGTAGGTGATGATACCGCCCTGATCCGTTCAGCAGCCAAAATAGAAGAAGGGCAGCCCGGTTGTATCTCTTTTTTAGCCAATCCCAAGTACGAGCCTTATATCTACAGCACCCGCTCCACAGCCGTCATCGTAGACAAAAGCTTTGAACCCCGACAGGAAGTAGCTTCTGCCCTTATTTATGTAGATAATGCCTATCTGTCATTTACTGTATTGCTTGAAGAGTACCAGAAACTAACCGCTCAGGGCAAGCGGGGCATTGAACAACCCAGCCATATTGGCGAGGGCAGCACCATGGGCAATAACGGGTACCGCGGTGCATTCTCCTATATAGGCAGCCACTGTACCATTGGCAACAACGTTAAGATCTACCCCAATACCTACATCGGTGACCAGGTCAGCATAGGTGATAATTCGGTGATTCATCCGGGAGTACGTATTTACGCCCGTACCGTAATCGGTCGTAACTGCACCATATTTGCCAATACCGTGATTGGGAGTGATGGCTTTGGATTTGCTCCCCAGCCCGATGGCTCCTATAAGACTATCCCTCAGCTGGGTAATGTCGTTTTGGAGGACGACGTAAGCATAGGAGCCAATGCTACCATTGACTGCGCTACCATGGGGTCTACAATTATCCGACAGGGTGCTAAGCTCGACAACCTGGTACAGATAGCTCATAACGTAGAAGTAGGAAAAAATACCGTAATTGCGGCGCAGACGGGTGTATCGGGTTCTACCAAGATAGGTGATCAGTGTGTCATAGCCGGACAGGTAGGCATAGCCGGACACCTTACCCTGGCCAACCGTACCAAGATAGGTGCTCAGTCGGGTCTGGGAAAATCGATCAAAGCCGAAGGCCTGTCACTGAGCGGCTCTCCTGCTTATGACCTTAACCTGCACCTGCGATCACTGGCTTCACTCAAGCGCCTCCCTGAGATGGAGAAGCGCCTGCTGGAACTAGAGCGTTCACACCAGCACTCAGAAAAATAGGGCCCAGCCCCTCTACTATAGTAGTTATTGATTGTAGTTTTATACAACACGAATGAACGAAAAACAACAGACCATCAAGAAAGCCGTGTCAGTGTCGGGCGTAGGCCTGCATACGGGAGTTACGGCCACGATGACTTTCGTACCCGCCGCAGCCAATCACGGTTATAAATTTCAGCGCGTAGACCTACCCGGTCAGCCCATCGTAGATGCTGACGTTGATAATGTAGTAGATACCTCGCGTGGTACTACCATTGAACAAAACGGAGCGCGCATCCATACCGTAGAGCACACGCTGGCGGCGCTGGTAGGTCTGCAGATTGACAACGTACTGATCCAGTTGGATGGTCCCGAGCCTCCAATCATGGATGGTAGCTCTTACCAGTTTATAGAGGCACTGGAAGAAGCCGGTATTGAAGAGCAGAATGCCTACCGCAACTACTTCGAAGTACCTGAGTATGTACATTATAAGAAAGAGGAGAAAGGTATCGAGATGGCGGCGCTGCCCCTATCCGACTACCGCCTGACCGTTATGGTCGACTACAACTCCAAGGTGATCAGCAGCCAGCATGCTTCTCTGAATGATATTACTTTATTCAAACAGGAAATAGCCCGCTGTCGCACCTTCTGTTTCCTGCACGAGCTGGAAATGCTGCATAGCCAGAACCTTATTAAAGGGGGAGACCTGAACAATGCCATTGTCATCGTGGACCGTGAGGTAAAGGATGACGAGTTGGACCACCTGGCTAAGCTACTAAATAAGCCCAAGGTAAGCGTCAACGAAAGCAAGGGTATCCTGAATAACGTAGACCTGCACTACCCCAACGAGATGGCCCGTCACAAGCTGCTGGACCTGATCGGGGACCTGGCGCTGGTAGGGCGTCCGCTGAAAGCGCAGATCCTGGCGGCCCGCTCCGGCCACGCCGCCAATGTGGAACTCGCCAAAAAGATAAAGAAGCTCATCAAGGCTAGCAAAGAAGATATTCCTCAATACAATCCGAACAAGGCTCCTGTACTCGATATCAACCAGATATCACAGATCCTGGCTCATCGGTACCCCTTCCAGCTGATCGACAAGATCATTGCCCTTGACGAATCAAGCGTAGTAGGTATCAAGAATGTAACCATGAACGAACAGTTCTTCGTTGGTCACTTCCCTGGCAATCCGGTAATGCCAGGTGTACTGCAGCTGGAAGCCATGGCCCAGACTGGAGGTATCCTGGTGCTGAGTACCGTACCCGATCCCGAAAACTACTGGCCCTACCTGATCGGTATCGAAAATTGTCGCTTCCGTCGCAATGTAGTACCCGGTGACACAGTTATTTTTAAGTGCATGTTTACCTCCCCCATGAAGCGCGGCATTGTCAAAATGAGTGGACGCGGCTACGTAAGTGGTCAGCTGGTATGTGAAGCAGACATGATTGCAAGCCTTGTAAAGAAAAAATGATACAACCCCTAGCATACATTCATCCCGAAGCGAAAATCGCCCGCAACGTAGTGGTTGAGCCTTTCGCTATGATCCACAAAGATGTTGAAATAGACGAAGGTACCTGGGTAGGATCGCACGCGGTAATCAATGAGGGTGCCCGAATCGGCAAAAACTGCCGGATATTCCCGGGTGCGGTGGTCTCGGCCATTCCTCAGGATCTTAAGTACAATGACGAATACACGCTCACATTTGTAGGGGATAATACTACCATTCGTGAGTACGCTACCATCAGCCGGGGTACCGAGCAGCACTGGAAAACCGAAGTCGGCAGCAACTGCCTGATCATGGCTTATGCCCATATCGCCCACGACTGCGTAGTGGGTAGCAATTGTATCATCGGTAATAACGTACAGATGGCAGGTCACGTCCACGTAGGCGACTGGGCCATTGTGAGTGCGATCAGCGCCATCCACCAGTTTGTCAAGATCGGTACGCACGCCTTTATCTCGGGAGGTTCACTGGTACGTAAGGATATTCCTCCGTTTACCAAGGCTGCCCGTGAGCCTATCTCCTACGCCGGTATCAACTCCGTAGGGCTACGTCGCCGCGGCTACACCAACGAGAGGATTACCGATATTCAGAATGTATATCGCTACATCTACATGAAGGGGTTAAACAACGCCGAAGCGCTTAACCTCATCGAACTGGAACTACCAGCCTCCGATGAGCGCGACGAAATCGTCAACTTCATCCGTACCTCTGAGCGTGGCATCATGAAAGGCCCCCACCAGGTAAGCACCAGCGAAGCAACTGAGTGACCAGTGGCCAGTGATCAGTTACCAATGGAGATTAGTAATCATTGAATAGTTGCTGATTAGCACATATAAGAAAAAGAATCCGCCAGGTACTACATTGGTAGTCTTAGCGGATTCTTCTTTTATACACCAGATTTTCCCAAGCAAACAGCTACCATTCAACATTGGTTACTGACTGTACGCCGCTGCGTTTATTGGTCACTGGACACTGCTCATTGGTCACTGATAACTATTTCCGGTAGTCCAGGGCAGGGGGACGATTGCCTAGTAAGGCTTCGTACTTAAAACTCTTGCCCCGCTTCTGCTCAAATTCGGCTTTGGCTTCGTTGAGTACCTTCGGGCTCTGGAACAGCTCAATGGCTGTGAGTGCCATGGTTTGTGCAGCTACCATCATTCCTTTACGTCCTATGCTGGTACCTCCGGCTGCTACGGCCTGCCAGCTGTGCGCGGCTGTACCCGGTACCCAGGTGGCGGTACGAAGTCCTACGGTAGGTACCGTCCAGCTTACATCCCCTACGTCAGTAGAGCCCATGCCCGTACGCTCCGTGGCATAAGGCTGAACGGTAGCCGCCGAATTAATATCGGGTGCACTGGCTCCAAATGATTGCTGGATTTGCCGGGCAAAAGCCAGCTCGGATTCATCGTACTTCACACCACCTACCTTTCTAAGGTTAGCATCCATGACTTTGGCCAGGGCATCCAGCGGTAATAGCTCATGTACCCCGCCGATAATCTCGTGTTCTACGCTGGTACCCGTACCCATAGCCGCCCCTTCGGAGGCTTTTACCATCCGCGCCCAGATATCCTTTACTACATCCCGGTTTTGGTGACGTACGTAGTAGTACACTTCGGCAAAGTCTGGTACTACGTTGGGCGCCTTACCTCCGTTCGTAATGACGTAGTGGATACGGGTATCCGACGGTATGTGCTCCCGCATCATATTCACCATGAAGTTCATGGCTTCTACCCCATCCAGCGCCGACCGTCCCCGCTCGGGAGCACCGGCCGCGTGGGCTGACACCCCTCTAAACCGAAACTTGGCTGATATATTGGCCAATGACGAACTGGCACTGGCGCTGTTGTCGGCACTCGGGTGCCAGTGAAGTACAGCATCCACTCCGTCAAACAAACCAGCCCGTACCATATACACCTTACCCGATCCGCCTTCTTCCGCCGGTGTACCATATACCCGCACGGTACCGGGACGCTTACTGGTAACGAGCCAGTTTTTGGTAGCTATAGCCGACGCCACCGAACCTACCCCGAACAGGTGGTGCCCGCAGGCATGTCCGGCTTCTCCCTCTTTGATGGGCTTGCGGGTAGGCTGTGCTTCCTGCGAAAGCCCCGGCAGGGCATCGTACTCGGCCAGGATTCCAATGACAGGCTGCCCCTTTCCGTAGGTAGCCACAAAGGCCGTAGGGATACCGGCCACACCGGCCTCTACCGTAAAGCCTTCCTTCCGCAGCATATCCTGCAGCAGGGCGGAGCTTTTTTCCTCCATATAGCCTACCTCGGCAAATTTCCAGATCTGCTGCGCCGCATCTCCGTACTGCTTTTCTTTCTGACGCAGCTCTTTCAGTACTGATTCAGTAGGGGCTTGTGCTGACACCGATAGCGAGGTTACCAGGGCGGCTCCAAGGAGCCATGTACTCTTCATCTTCATACAAGTAGTATATAGTAAGTTTAGGTGTTTAAAAAGAAGCAGTAACTACTACCCGATGATAGCTGCGAATAAATTTATCGTTCAGTTTGCCACAGGAGCAACTCGTCAAACGTACTATAAAGTAGATTAAGCTGCTTCTTCATACAGGTTTAACGGTCTAAAATAAGGAATCTCCGTAACTTCACGGCTGGATTTTCACAACAATGTCTCTATTCCATTCAGCATAGTGCAGATTATAGCAAAAGAAGCAGGCAAGAAATTCGTAACGGAGTGGATCGTCAGGCGAGTAGACCTCGACCTGCATACCGGCCAGAGCTACACCTTTGTCGGTCCCAACGGTAGTGGTAAGTCCACGCTGATTCAGCTCCTGACGGGTAGTGTACCGGTTACGGAAGGTACCGTTACCTACCGGATGGAAGATGGCAAAGAACTGGACGTAGACAACTGGTACAAGCATATCGTACTGGCAGCGCCCTACCTGGAAGTCATTGAGGAATTTACCCTGCGCGAGCTGGTCGAGTTTCACCGGAAGTTCAAACCTTTTAAGAACGGACTTTCGGCAGCAGACTTTGAAGATTTTGTGCAGCTCTCGCACACCCGCCACAAAGTGATACGCCACTTCTCGTCGGGTATGAAGCAGCGGGTACGGCTGGGACTGGCGTTTCAGTCGGATGTTCCGGTAGTGTTTCTGGATGAGCCTACCTCTAACCTCGATGCGCAGGGGATACAATGGTACCTTGATAACGTTACCAACCTGACTGACCAGCAAATGGTCATAATCGGCTCTAATCAGCCGCAGGAGTACGAGTTCTGTAAAAATATCATTTCGGTTTCGGGGTTCAAACAGAAGTAGTTCCAACCTTCCGCCCTCCTTTTAGGTCTGACATGTGTATATTGGCAAAACGGTTGAGTCAAACAACTTTCTATGAAAAAAACTTTACTACGTTTTGGTCTGATAGGCTTAATAATCTGGTGTACAATAGGGGGAGTGATAGCCGAAGGCCTGCGTTTTATCCAGAATCGGGGACAGTGGGATCTTGATGTACAATACCGGGCCGAGCTACCCGGAGGCTTTTTATATCTGAAAAAGCAGTCGCTCGTATATGTACTCTACGATGCCCGTCAGGTATCAGCCCGGCACGCCAATACCCCTATGCCGGAAGGTAATGACCGTACCACACCAGCTACCATACAGGCCCACGGCGTAGAGGTCCGGTTTGAAGGCAGTAATCCTGCCGTTACCCTTACCAACCTCCATCCTCACTCCTCCCGTTACAGCTATTTTCTGGGTACTGATCCCTCCCACTGGGCCAGCGACGTATCTGCCTTCGGCGAGGTCATCTACAAAAACCTGTACCCCGGCATTGACCTGCGGGTATTCGCCTACCAGTCTACGCTCAAATACGAATTCATTGTACAGCCCGGCGCGGACGCGTCACGTATCCGGATGCAGTACGAAGGGGCTACCAACCTCTCTACCAATGAACACGGGCAGGTAGTGGTAGAAACCACCGTAGGGCAATTCAAAGAAGCCAAACCTTACTCCTTTCAGGAAGTAAATCAACGGACGAAGGAGGTAGAAAGCCAGTTTGTGCTGGAAGGAAAGAAGCTCCATTTTGCCCTGCCCAAAGACTACGACCACACGCAGCCGCTGACCATTGATCCTGAGTTGATTTTCTCCTCCTACTCAGGTTCCCTATCCGACAACTGGGGACACACCGCTACCTACGACGAAGACGGCCATCTGTACTCGGGCGGTACTGTATTTGGAAGCAGCTTCCCCGTGACTACGGGCGCCTATCAGGTACAGTTCAAGGGCATGGTGGATGTAGCTCTTATGAAATTCAGTCCGGATGGTACTCAACTTCTTTACGCCACCTTCCTGGGTGGCGGTGGCACCGACATCCCCAATAGCCTGATCGTGAACAGCAAGGGCGAGCTACTGATCTACGGTACTACGGCTTCGCTTAACTTCCCTACCTCGGCCTCCGCCTTTCAAAAGTCGTTTGGCGGCGGAGCGGGCATCGTTCCCATCAGTGGGTTGGAGCTCACCGCTGGTAGCGATATTTTTGTTACGAAACTGAGTAGCGACGGGCGGCAGATGCTGGCCTCTACCTACGTAGGCGGCCGGGGCAACGACGGACTCAGCAGTGTCAATAGCGTCGTGATCCGTAACTACGGTGATAGCTTCCGGGGTGAAATTGTAGTGGATAAAGATGACAATATACTGGTAGTATCTTCTACCAACTCTGATAACTTCCCCCTCCAGAACCCCGTACAGGACCAGCTCAAAGGGCAGCAGGATGCGGTGGTCATGCAGCTATCGCCCGACCTGAGCGCGCTGCAATGGAGTACCTACTTCGGAGGCAGTAATTTTGATGCGGCTTTTTCGCTGAAGCCCACCCCTAACGGCGACTTGTACATTACCGGTATTACCAAAAGCCCGGACCTGCCCGTAGCCACGGGTACCTACAAAGGTACTCTGGGGGGTACTGAGGATGCCTTCGTGGCTCACTTCAAAGACCGCAAACTGGCACAGGTCAGCTACCTGGGTACCGACGAAGCCGACGGAGCCTACCTGCTGGACCTGGACCCCAGTGGCAATGTGCACGTACTGGGCCTTACCCGCGGCAAGTACCCTGTTACGTCCGGTGTGTATAGCACGGCCAACAGTGGCCAGTTTATCCATGCGCTGGACCCTACGCTGTCGCACACCATATTCTCGACGGTGATTGGTTCGGGCCGGGGTATACCTGACATTTCACCGACCGCTTTCCTGGTCAACGAATGTGGCAATATCTACATAGCCGGATGGGGTGGCGCGGTCAACGTAACTACTAACCATAACACCGCCAGTAGTACCAACGGCATGCCTGTCACGCAGGATGCCCTACAGAAGACTACCAATGGCAGTAACTTCTACGTGGCTATTCTGGAAGCTGGCGCTAAGGCTCTGCTGTATGGTACCTACTTCGGGAGCGTAAGCCATCCTAATCCTGAGCTGGACCGGGGCGACCACGTAGATGGTGGCACCAGCCGCTTTAACAAAAATGGTGTGATCTATCATGCTACCTGTGCCTGCGGCGGTACGCGCTTCCCAACTACTCCCCAGGCCTGGTCACAGACCAACAAGAGTGCCAACTGTAACAACGCCGCCTTCAAGATCGACATTGACCTGCTCAAAGCTGACTTTGACGTATATGAAGGTACTAAGAAAGACGTGGTACAGGGTTGCGCGCCGCTGGCGCTCAACTTCGTCAATACCAGCGTTGGTGGGGTAGAGTACACCTGGCAGGTCAACGGCAACGGTTTCTCACGTGAAGCGAAGGAGGCGGCTTATACCTTTGAAAGAGCGGGTGAATATACCGTCACCCTGCAGGCCTTCAACCGTCTTACCTGCAAGCGGGTGGATATTGCTACGCGCAAGATAAAGGTTACCAGCCTAAATGTACTGATCGACGGCGATACGACGGTTTGTAAAAATAAACCCGTACAACTCAGCGTATCCGGCGGTACCCAATACAAATGGACCCCTATAATTGGCCTCAGCAATCCAACCAGCACCACCCCAATCGCTACCGTAGCGGAAACCACTCAATTTGACGTGGAGGTGAAGGATGAATCAGGCTGCGTAGTGACCAAAAGCGTGACTGTCACCATAGACGACAGCAAGGCGGATTTCGTGGCCAGTCAGGATACAACTATCTGCGCCGGACAGGCGGTGGTACTAAATGTAAAAGGGTCCGCCCAAAGCTATACCTGGTCGCCGCCGACTACACTCAGTGGTACCAATGGCAATCAGGTTACCGCCAAACCGGGCCAAACCGTGACCTATACCGTAGAAGGCGCGTATGCCGATGGCTGCCGTCCCCAGAAACAAATCACCGTCACCGTCAGCGACGATAAGCCTGACTTTGCGGTAACGCCCGATACAATGGTATGTGCCGGACAGGCGGTGGTACTGAATGCCTCCGGCAAAGCCGTCAAATACAACTGGTTCATTGAGGATGCCTCCGCCCCTACCACGGGTACGTCCATTACCGTCAATCCTACCAAGACTACTACCTACCTCGTCGAAGGGGAATATGCCGACGGATGCCATCCTCAAAAGAGGGTAACCGTACAGGTAGACCGTACCTACGAACCGGCTTTCGAAATAGCCCGCTCTGGAGCCGCCTGTAACGAAGCCGTAACGTACCAGTTCCTGAACCGAACTTCTAACGCCGAGCGCTACGAATGGAACATGGGAAGAGGTACCGGATTTACCAGCCAGAACGTAGAGGGTATGGTATATGACCCACCGGGATCATACGTAGTGACTCTGACCGCCTACAACCGCGCAGGCTGCTCACTAACCGTATCCCAGAACCTGATCGCTGAACCTCCACTCATTCTGCCCAACGTCATTACACCCAACGGTGACGGCAAGAATGACACCTTTGTAGTCCCCGTAGCCAACTCAGCCCTCGAAATCTACAACCGCTGGGGCAAACGCATGCTACGTACCGATGACTACAAAAACGACTGGGGTACCAACATCACCAACGGCACCTACCTCTACGAGATCACTACTCCGCAGGGCAGCCGCTGCAAGGGATGGGTACAGGTACTGGAATAACTTGACTTAGGAACACAAAATTTTGCGCCTCTACGTGGGCATTTCGATCCAACAAAACGTTATTAATCAAAACCTACTAGCTACTAACTAACGGCTAACACCTAACAACTATGAAACACCTGCTCACCCTACTTATTTGCCTCTCGCTGGCGGACTACGCCCAGGCACAGGACAACTTTGGCAAGAAGATCAGCGACAAAGGAGCCGTAACCGCTACGGCCTTACCCGAAAAGATGGGAAACAAAGAAGCCCTGAAAACCAAAGTAACGGGTACCGTTGAGTCGGTATGTCAGGCCAAGGGCTGCTGGATGAAGGTCAAAATGGATAACGGCGAAACCATGCGCGTGACCTTTAAGGATTACGGATTCTTTGTTCCGAAAGACATAGCCGGTAAAACGGTCGTATTTGAAGGAGAAGCTAAGAAGAACATAACGCCTGTATCAGAACTGCGCCACTATGCCGAAGATGCCGGTAAGAGCAAGGAAGAAATTGCCAAGATCACCGAACCCAAACACGAGCTGGCCTTCGTGGCCGACGGTGTGATCGTAAAGTAATCAGAAGCGCCGCTGGTACCAGCGGCGCTCCATTATTTTCTCCACCAGGTCTTGTGCGGCAGGGGCTGCTCAAGTACCACCGGCTCTCCAATCTGCGGAGTCGCGATGGGGAGACCTACTTCATGGGCCCGCTTCGTTACCCGCTCAATCGGCTCCGTCCAGGGATGCAGGGCCAGCGTAAATTTCCCCCAGTGTACCGGCAGTAGTACCTTCGCCCCCAGATCCTGTGCGGCCTGCACCGTTTCCTCGGGCATCATATGAATGTACTTCCAGTACGCATTGTACTGACCGTTTTCCAGTATCGCCAGATCAAAGGGGCCGTACTTCTGCCCAATCTCCTTAAAGTGTTTGTCATAGCCCGAGTCACCGCCTACGTATATTTTATGTTGCGGAGCTTCCAACATAAAGGAAGACCAGAGGGTCTGATTACGCTTGAACTTCCGACCCGAAAAGTGACGCGCCGGAGCCGATCTGATGTGTAAGGTACTATCCAGCCGTACGTCCTCGTACCAGTCCAGCTCAGTTACTTTCTCAGCCGGGTAGCCCCAATGCTCCAGGTGCGCTCCTACCCCCAGCCCCGTCACTACCTGCTTTACCTTCGGTTGTAGCTTCTCAATGGTCGAGTAGTCGAGGTGGTCGTAGTGGTCGTGGGAAATGAGCAACAGGTCTATCTCCGGAAAATCCTCCACCGAGTACACATTGCTGCCGGGGTAGTTTTTGCCGAAAAAGGAAACCGGCGAAGCGTAGCCACTCAGTACCGGATCTACCAGGATATTCTTACCGGCCAGCCGGATGAAGTAGGACGAGTGTCCCAGCCACACCACCACGGGTTGCTCTGATTCTAGGTTTTTTAGATCTGTCCTAACAGAAGGCAGCGAGTCTAGTGGCTCCTTCTCCTCTACTTTCTTTGTATAGCTTTTCAGAATGTCCCAGTAGGTAATACCTTCGGCCAGATCGGGCGTGGGGCTCTGGTTCTGGAAGGCACCGTCGCGGTAGTTGGGAGATTTCTGGATACGCTCGAGGCGGGCGCCGGAAGGCACTTTGCCGAATTGTTTCTGCTGCATGAAAAGGAGGACAACTAGTGTGAGTACAAGAGCAGTGCCCAAAAGGCCTGCCACTATTTTTATAAGTAAACGCATTGATAAGGTTAATAAATTATAACCACAGAAGCTTATAGAATTACATAAGCGGAGTACTCCCCTTTTGCTCTTACTCTTAATTAAGCCCATCTATGGCCCTGATATACAGGCATCAAGCCCTTTACTAGCAAAGGCTCATGTCCCCACGAGGCACGGTAAGGAACATAGACCTACGGTAAAGGAAAACTAACACCTAAGAGCTCTTTACAACCTACTCAATAACTCCCCTGCCCGCTTTAGCGTTTCATCGTCCTTGGCAAAACAGAAACGAATTATCTTGTAGTCGTTCTTCTGGTTATAGAATACCGACACTGGTATGGACGCCACCCCTATTTCCTTCGTCCACCTCACCGCCAGATCGTAGTCATGTTCCTGCGTCATATCACCATAGTATACTGTCTGGAAGAAGGTACCCTGCGAAGGCGTAAACCGGAAGCGGGAATCCTTGATGGCTTCCAGAAAAAGATCACGCTTGCGCTGGTAAAAGTCCGACAGCTCCAGGTAGTGTTCAGGTATTTTGATGAAATCAGCCAGGGCGTACTGCATAGGCGTCATAGTACTGAATGTCACGAACTGGTGTACTTTACGGAACTCCGCCGACAGCGCCGCCGGAGCCAGACAGTACCCGATCTTCCAGCCCGTTACGTGGTAGGTCTTACCGAAGGAGCCACAGATAAATGTCCGCTCCTGCAGTACCGGATGCGATAGGAGCGACTGGTGCCGCTGCCCGTCAAACACAATGTGCTCATACACCTCATCGCTCACCAGCAGGATATCCGTTCCCCGCACCAGGGCCGCCAACTGGTCCAGATCCTCGCGTGTCAGTACTTTACCAATGGGGTTGTGGGGCGTATTGATCATGATCAGCCGGGTCCGGTCGGTTACTTTCTGCCGTACCTCCTCCCAGTCGATCTGGTAGGCGTTGGCGGGCGTGAGAGTAATGTACACCGGTACGCCTCCGCTCAACTCAATGGCCGGCACGTAGCTGTCGTAGGCCGGCTCAAATACCAGTACTTCGTCGCCCGGCCGCACCACCGCCGTCACCGCCGCATAGATCGCCTCCGTCGCCCCCGATACAATGGTCACCTCCTGCTCGGGGTGGTAGGCTACGCCGTAGTGGTCGAAGGTTTTCTGCGCCAGCGACTCCCGCAGCGCCGGAACCCCGCTCATGGGTGCGTACTGGTTGAAGCCCTTTTTCATGTAAGAGTTCACCAGTTCCACCAGCTCCGGCGAGCAGTCAAAGCTCGGAAAGCCCTGCGAAAGATTCAGCGCCCCCACATCCGCCGCCAGTTTGGACATGACCGTAAAGATGGTAGTACCTACGTTAGGGAGTTTGGAGGGTATACTGAGAGCAGAAGGTGTGTTCATTTTCTGGTGAATGGGGTACTGGTTATGAAGGACGAAGATAGGAAAAAGTACAGAAGCTTCTTTCTTCCCGGTAAGGAAGAAAGAAGCTTCTGTAGAAATAGAATTAATTATCAATTACTGCATCCACCACCCAGGGTCCGGTAGACGTTCACCACCGCATTGAGCTGCCGCATCATTTGCCGTTGCTGGTGTTTCTCACCTGCAACTTATTCACAAGCACCTCATTCGCCGGCGATAACACCGGCAAAGGCATAAACCGTTTTTCGATTGGCTTTAAATTTGGCAGCTGCTTGAGCAATATTGAGCTTACCCTGGTGAATTTCAGACACCATTTGGCACATGGTGGGTTCGTGCTGTTGCATGCTTAATTCAATAAGGTAACCATTTTATAGTCAACATTTTCCAGGACGTGTAAAGCAAATTTTCCCAAACGCTGTAAGAGTACGTTAACATTATTTAACCTATTTATTTACATCAAATCAGGTCATATTACTAATCTTTGTAGCCGTACCTGTAGAATACATACATCATGCAGTTTGGTATCAGTATTCTTTTCTGAAGAGTAGCAGTTAGACAGATTGATTGGTTTGTGATGTTTTATCACTGCTAACCTTAGTGATCATTACTGGCATTACTTGGCCTATAAAATAACAACCTCCTATTCTTACAATAACCTGTTAGTTTTGCTTAACTGTACAAGGGGTTTATAATCTAATAAGTGTCAGTAATTTTTATTTATCCATAATTTACTTAAATGCGCAGAAACGCATGATGAAGACTTTGTTAGGATTGGTAATAGCAGGCTGGTTGGTCTTTCCAACGACAACCCAGGCTCAGGACATCAGCCTCACCGATGTTTTGAATAAAGTAAACCAAGCCGTCCTAAAACTGGACCAAGGTCAGTTTACATTTCACGATAGGATTACCAAACACGTCGCAGATGATGACTCATCTTATACAGAGTATACAATAAAATGCTTCTTCAAAAGCACTCCTGGCGACTCAGTAATGGGGTATCAGTTAGCTTCGTTTAGAGAAGATGGCTATCATCAGCAGATATATGATGGCAACAATCTTTTCACCGTCATTGGCGAAACTCTCGAAGTAACCGGTAAGCAGACTCACTCCGGTAGGATAAAAGAACAGCTTGAGAACGCAGAGTCAACTTATCTGATCAATACCAATCGAGCTCTTCAAGACTTCAACCAGCCGTCTTCTGCTCAGTACATCCGCAATCTGCTCCCGGACTATTACCTGGGCGAAAAATGCTATAAGTTGACAATTGAATATCCGGGAGATTCACTGAGAACTTCTAAAATTAGCTATTATATATCAGCCAATTCGTTTCTTCCCATAAGAACGGTCTTGACCCTAACATCAATTGTTGGGAAAGTGAAAGAAACGCAGATTTTTGATTACTCGATCACGGGTATGAGCAAAGAGCCACTTGAAGCCAACCAATTCAGCCGGGAAAAACTATCCAACTACCGCATCGAGAAGAATTACGACCCTTCGGAAAAATACGCCAGAGATGAGTTGTTACCAATCGGTTCGCCTGCCCCCAATTGGAAGTTGCCCCTGATCAGCGGCGATACACTGGCCCTGGCTGACCTTAGAGGCAAAATTGTCATAATGGACTTTTGGTTCAAAGCCTGTGCCCCCTGCCAGCAGCAAATGATTTCACTGCAGGCGTTCCATGAAAAGTTCCCTTCAAGTGAGGTGGCTTTTGTTGGCGTCAACACGATAGATGATCCGAAAAAGGACCGCCTGGAGATGTTTTTGAAAAACAGACTCATCAGCATGCCCGGCGTTTACAAGGGCAATTTGATACAACCGCTTTATAATGTTCATGGTGCACCTGCTTTGTTTATCATCGATAAGCAGGGAGTAATTGTCTATACAGTTTCCGGCTATTTATCTAAAACAGGAAGCGAAATTGAACAGATTATCATGAAACACCTGAAACAATGAATCATATTCAATGAAGTGTTTTCATTAATCTACAAGTACCTCATTTGCCAGTGAGAACACCGGCAAAGGCAGAAAGGCAGAAAAGGAGACAGCAGAAAAGCAAAAAAGCTTCTCCCCTCCCAGCCGGGAAGAGGAGAAGCTTCTGTATTAGAAAAACAAGTACTTATTGATTACTCCATCCCCCACCCAGGGCCCGGTATACATTCACCACGGCATTCAGCTGCTGCATTTTGGTTTCAACCAGTTGGAATCGGGACTCCTGCGCATCGCGCTGGGTCAGCAGTACCTCCATGTAGTCGGCTCGCGCTGAGTTGAACAGGCTATTGGAGATAGTAATTGACCGGGTAAGTGCCTCTACCTCCTTTGATTTGACCTGATAGCTTTGTTGCAGGTTACTGATCTTTGCCAGCTGATTGGCCACCTCCATATAAGCGTTCAGAATGGTACGTTCATAGTTATAAACGGCCTGAATCTGGCTGGCATTGGCATTGAAGTAGGCGGCGGTGATCGCGTTCTTGTTGATCAGGGGTGCCGCTACATCACCCGCCAGAGAGAAGATCAGCGACTGGGGCGTCTTCAGCAGGTAAGCCGGATTAAAAGCCTGATACCCTAGGCCTGCCGAAATACCCAACGTAGGATAGAACCGGGCTTTGGCTACCTGTACATCCAGCTTGGCGGCTGCCAGCTCCTGCTCGGCCTGCCGGATATCCGGACGGTTGGCCAGTAGCTGCGCCGGAATTCCGGTCTGAATGGTGACAGGTACCAGATTATTGAAATTCTGCGAGTTTCTGGCCACCGGCTGCGGGTAGCGACCTACCAGGAAGTTGATCCGGTTTTCGGTTTCGATGATCTGCTGCTGGATACCGTACTGCAGATTCTGGGTATTAAGTACCTGAGCTTCAAACCGCTGTACGGCCAGTTCGGTCACGCGGGTAGCCTCTTTCTGTAGCCGCACCACTTTCAGCGCATTAGTCTGAATCTCGATATTCTGCCGTACTATTTCCAGCTCATTATCCAGCGCCAGTAGCTCATAGTACGAAGTAGCAATTTCAGCGACCAGGTTGGTAGTTGTGAAGTTTCTTCCTTCCACACTGGCCAGGTAGCGGTGTACCGCTGCTTTTTTGGCGTTACGCAGCTTATGCCAGATATCCACCTCCCAGGTAGCAACGGCTCCTCCTACAAAGTTGGGTAGCGGTTCCGGTATTTCCTTTCCCGGCTTCATTTCAGACGAAGCCTCCGTAGCGCCCAGCAGTGTGTAACGACCTACCTTATCAACCCCAGCTCCGCCACGCAGTCCTACCGAGGGCAGGTACTCACCCTGTCTGGCCCGGATTTCATTGCGGGCAATCTCAATCTCCTGTCTCGTGATGTTCAGCTCCTGGTTGTTGGACAGCGCCGTATCGATCAGAGAGACCAGGTAGGGATCAGTATAAAACTCCCTCCACTGCATCCGAGCCGAGTTGGTGGTGTCCTGCGAGCCGTTGAAGCTCGCAGGTACTATCCTGTGCTCTGTTTTGGTAATGATAGCCGGGGTTTTACAAGCCGCAAAAGCGAACGACAAACCAGCTACTACCAGGCATCTATATACTATTTTTCTATACATGATTATTGCTACTTTCTTCGGTTACTGGAAATGCATCTAACTGGTGAACCAGACCTTCGGTCAGCGATTCATCCTCTTCATCTTTGATCATCTTACGGCCATCGGCCAGGTGGGCAAATATGTAGTACAGCCCGGGGATGATGATAACCCCAAAAATGGTTCCGAATAGCATACCTCCCAGCGCCGAAGCACCAATGGTACGGTTACCGATAGCCCCGGCACCCGTCGCGATGATCAAAGGAATCAGACCCGCAATAAAGGCGAATGAGGTCATCAGGATCGGGCGGAAACGAACCTTGGCTCCTTCAATGGCCGCCTCAAATATAGTGGCTCCCTCGTGACGCTTCAGAACCGCAAACTCTACGATCAGTACCGCGTTCTTACCCAACAGACCCACGAGCATGATGAGACCGATCTGGGCGTAAATGTTGTTTTCCAGTCCCATGAGTTGCAGCACCAGGAACGAACCAAATACCCCCACCGGCAGCGAGAACACCACCGCCAACGGAATGATAAAGCTCTCATACTGGGCGGCCAACACAAAGTACACAAAGGCCAGTACTATGGCGAATACGTACAGCGACTCGTTACCGCGGGTAGACTCGTCATATGATAGACCTTCCCAGGCGATATCGTACCCTTTGGGCAGGGTTGTGGCGGCTACTTCCTGAATGGCCTTGATGGCATCAGCCGTGGTATACCCCTTGGCCGGAAGTCCCTGGATAGCGGCCGAGTTGTACATGTTGAAGCGGGTAATTTCATTGGGTCCCTGCGACTTTTTCAGTCTCATGAAGGCCGAGTACGGTACCATTTCTCCCGCCTCATTCTTCACATACAGGTTCAGCAGATCGGAGGGTAGTCTTCTGAACTTCGGATCAGACTGCACGTATACCTTAAAGAACTGGTTGAACTTCGTAAAGCCCTGCTCGTAGGTACTACCAATCATGATGTTGAGGTTATCCATTGCTTTTCCGATCGATACGCCCTTCTGCATCGCCAGATTATTGTCTATCTCCAGTTCGTACTGCGGATAATTGGCCGCGAAGAAGGTGAACAAGCCCGTAAGCTCATTGCGCTTAGCCAGGTTATCCATGAACTCCTGATTGATCTTGTCAAACTCGTGGTAGTCGGTGTCGCTGTTCTTATCCAATAAGCGCATTGAGAAACCACCCGAGGTACCAAAGCCCGGAATAGCCGGTGGCTCAAAGAATTCAACGACCGCCCCAAGATCTTTGGACTTCTCTTCCAGCTCTTCCATGATTTCCTTCACGGTATGATGGCGATCCGACCAGTCTTTAAGGTTGATCAGACAGGTACCGGCGTTGGAACCCCGACCTTCGGTCATGATCTCGTAACCGGCCAGAGACGATACTGATTCTACTCCATCGATCTCTTCACAAATCTTCTGAAGCCGTTGCGAAACCTGGTTGGTTTTTTCCAGCGTCGAACCCGGAGGCGTCTGGATAATGGCGTAGATCGTACTCTGGTCTTCGTTTGGAATAAATCCGGAAGGCACGATCAGGTTTTCGTAGAATATACCCGCGCCAAAGGCCAGCAGGACTCCAAACGTAAGCCATCTGCGGCTAACGATGGAGGTTAACAGGCGTACGTACCGGCCGGTCAGTTTATCAAATCCACGGTTAAAGCTGTCGAGTGACCGGGTAAGGATGTTTGATTTCTTGGCGTGCCCATGGTGGCCATTTCCATGGTGGCTCTTCAACAGCATGGCGCACAATACCGGAGTAAGCGTAAGGGCGATGATGGCTGAGATCACGATGGAGCTAGCCATGGTAATGGAGAACTGACGATAGAAAGTACCGACCGGACCCGACATAAATGAGATGGGCAGGAACACCGACACCATAACCGCCGTGATGGCAATGATCGCGCCGCTGATTTCACCGAGTACTTTCTTGACCGCGGCATAGGGCGTTAGATGAGGCTCTTCTTCCATCTTGGCATGGACGGCCTCCACTACCACAATCGCGTCATCCACCACAATACCAATCGCCAGTACCAGCGCAAACAGCGTAACCAGGTTGATCGAAAGTCCGAAGAACTGGATCACAAAGAACGCTCCGATCAACGATACCGGCACCGCCAGGATCGGGATGAGGGTCGAGCGCCAGTCGCCCAGGAATATGAATACCACCAGGGCTACCAGTATGAACGCGTCGCGCAAGGTATGGATCACCTGCTCAATAGAGGCATCCAGGAACTTGGAGACGTCGTAGCTGATCTTGTAATCCATGCCCGGAGGGAAGAAAGGCTTCATTTCCTCGAGCTGGGCTTTTACATCGGCAATTACATCACTGGCATTACTACCGTAGTTCTGCTTCAATACAATAGCCGCCGAAGGACGACCATCCAGGTTGGAGTAGATGTCAAAGAATTCACTTCCCAGTTCTACCGTAGCGATATCCTTCAGGTGAATGCTCTCCCCTTCGGAATTGGCCCGGATAATAATACTCTCGTACTCTTCGGGCTTATTGTACCGGCCCTTGTAGGTAAGTACGTATTCCAGCGATTGGGCGGCTATACCGGAGCTTTGGCCTAACCGGCCCGGACGTCCGATGATACTCTGCTCACCCAAGGCCTTCATCACTTCCTCGGTCGAGATGTTGTAGGCCCGCATGCGGTCAGGGTTCAGCCACACACGCATGGCGTAACGCCGGCTACCCAATATCTGCGCCCGCGCTACCCCTTTGATCCGCTGGATTTCCGGGATCATCTTTACGGTGGCGTAGTTGAACAGAAATTTTTCGTCCATGCTCCTTTCCTTCGAATAGAGATTGACGTACATCAACATACTGGGCTGGATAGGCGTAATCACCACCCCCTCGCGCTGTACCAGCTCGGGTAGCAGGGGCATTACCTGGTCTACCCTTGTTTTTACCCGGATCACCGCATCATTGGGGTCAGTACCCGGTTCAAAGATTACCCTTAGCGTAGCCTCACCGGCACTGGTGGCATCCGTAGCGATATAGCGCATATCCTGCACCCCGTTGATGGCGTTTTCGAGGGTAATCAGGGTTGACTTCACCAGTACATCGGCACTGGCTCCGGGATAAGCAATGAAGATATTGACGGTAGTGGGGGCAATCTCGGGGAACTGCGAAATAGGCAGCTTCTTGATGGCCAGAACACCCACGAAAACAATCATGACCGATATTACAATAGCAAATACGGGTCTGCGTATGAACTTATTAAACATGTCTTACGATAGTTAGGATACCTGATTATTCCGCGTACAAATCCAGCTGAGACAGGACAGTACCAGGCTCCACGAATTTTGAGTGTATCTTTTCATTCTCCCGCACCAGGCGCAAGCCCTCCAGCAGGATCTTATCATTCTTATTCAGCCCTTTCTCAACCACGAAGATGTGGGGTAACTCAGCGGCTACGGTGATCTCTCTGGACCTGATCACATTGTCTTTATCCACCACGTATACATACTTCTTGTCCAGTACCTCGAAGGTGGCTTTCTGCGGGATGATCAGAGCGTTGCTCAGCGGTACCTTCATCTGTACGTTACCGGTTTCACCATGTCTCAGTAGCTTATCGGGGTTGGGGAAAGTAGCCCGGAAGGCAATGTTTCCGGTCTCGTTATTGAAGTCCGCTTCGATGGTTTCTACAACACCTCCCTGGTTGAACAGCTTGTTGTTAGCCAGGAGCAGGTTTACTTTGGTCTGTCTTTCATTTTTAACCTGCGCTTTATAATCCAGGTACTCCGCCTCGGGTACGTTGTAGTACACCCACATTTTGCTGTTGTCCGAAAGCGTAGTCAACAGGTCTCCCTCATCCACAAGACTACCCAACCTGACCTGAAAATGATCCATGATGCCGGAGAAGGGCGCTCTGATCTGCGTGAACTGCAGATGGGTCTGTGCCAGTGACAGTTCTGCTTTGGCCTTGTCCAGTTTAGCCTTGGCCAGCGCCAGTTCATTTTTGGATACGACGTTGTCATCCGCCAGCTTCTTGGTATTCTGGTATTCAAGCTCTACGTAGTTAACCTCCGCCTCTGCTTTCTGCTGCTCAGCCTGGTACAGCATGGGCATGATCTGAAACATCAGCTGCCCTTTCTGTACATACTGCCCTTCGTCCACGTAGATCTTCTGCAGGTAGCCTTTTTCTAATGCCCTGAGCTCAATATGTTGTATGGAGCGAACCTGAGCTACGTACTCTTTGATAACCGTGGTATCCTTCTGTAAGGGACTGGTCACCAGGAAGCTGGTTTTTTCTTCCTTGGGTTCTTCCTCTTCTTTGTGGGCGTAGGTGGAACAGCCCATCATGGCGCACAAGCCCATGAACACGAGTAGTTGCTTCATACTGATTTTATTTTTCACACGAATTTTCTTTTAAGGATTAGTAAGTGTGGGCCTGGCCCTATTAATGAATTGCCGGATGGGGAGAAGTACCCGAGGCGCGCTGAGCAGTACTTCTGGGCACGGGAGGGGCGTTAGAGACCTGCTCCAGGTGACGAATCAGGCTATCTTTCTGGTCGATAGCCCATTTGCAATCTGATAGTTGCTGTTGAAAAGCCTTATTATCCACCTGCTGGTGTGAGATCCGTAATCCGGCGTCATAGAGGCTCCGCTGACGGATCAGGTTGTAAAGCAGGTACCCGTTGAACACCAGCGAAAGAGCCAGTGCCAGCCCAAAGCCGTAGAGCAGAATAGAAGCGGAAGAATGACGACGTTGCATAGCTTGTGTCTGAAATTATGACACAAAGCAACCACCGTAACATTAAAACGGTATGAGAAGGAAATTAGAAGTTATTAGAAGCTCAGTCCTGTCGGGGCAAATGTATGGTTACCGTAGTACCCTGGTTAAGGCTGGAGTTGATCTGGAGGGTCCCCTGGTGCAGGTCTATGATCTTCTGCGTCACAGCCAGGCCAATGCCATAGCCCGATACTCCCTCCACATTAGTACCCCTGTAGAGTGGGTCCAGTATGTGCGCGGCGTCGGCTTCGGCAATACCCCGCCCGCGGTCAGTTACTGTTACCGTGACTTGTTCGTCCGTGGCCTGCAGCTGTACCGCTACCGGGTCGCTGGAGTACTTACAGGCATTATCCAGTACATTCAGCAGGGCGGTGGTCAGCAACGTGGAGCTGCCTTTTACCGTGACTAGGTCTTCCTCCGTCATCATGAATTGCAGCGGCAGGCTCCGGCCGGGGTACTTGGCCTGCACCTGCTCGATGGCCGTCAGCAGACAATCATCCACCTGTACGGTGGTGAGGTTAACCGTTCCGTCGGTGACCTTGGCTAAGCCCAGCAGACCATTGGTCAGGGCTATGACCTTTTTCAGCTCTTCCACGGCCACTTCCATGCTTTCGCGCCAGTCAGCGGGGTCTTTGTCGTACCGCAGGGAGGTTTCCAGGGTACCCAGGGTGTTGGTGAGCGGGGTACGCAACTCGTGCGATGCGTGGGAAACAAAGCTGCGCTGGGATACAAACGCGTCCTCCAGCCGAAAGAGCATCCGGTTAAAGGTCATGGCCAGCTGGGCGATTTCATCCCGCCGGTTGCCTTCGTTGACCCGCTTGTGCAGGTCCACGGCCGTAATCTGCTCCACTTCATCCACGATCTGTGAGATGGGCTTAAGTACCCGCCCCGAGAAGTACCAGCCCGCCAGTACCGTCAGCGAAAACCCCAGCAGGTTGGCCAGCAGCAGGATTTGTTGCAGGGTACCCTGCTTGGCAAAGCCAATGCGGTCGTAGCCGGAGGCAAATATATAGAACAACTGCCCCCGGTCCCGGTAAGGCAGTACGATCGACTCCAGGTGACCGCTCCTGAACTCGAACAGCGACTCGCTGGTCAGCTGCGGGATCTTCTCTTTGAAATAGTCGGATTCTTTGAGATTGCGGTTGGTAAATACCAGGTTGTGCTGACTATCGTAAATGCTGATCTGCTCCTCCACGATGGTGAGCAGGTCGGTGCGTACCATGTTCTCAAAAAAGTTATCGTGCAGATGCCGCTGCGATATCAGAATACGTCCGGTCAGGCGGGCCTTGCCCTCTAGTATGTTATAAAACTCCTCCTGACGGTACAGCGAATAGAAGTACCACACCAGCAGCGACAGCGTGACCTGAATGGCCATGGTCAGCAGCGTAAAAATAAGCGTCAGTCGGTTTCGTATCAGCATGGAGGTGGTTAGGCCCGGGGTTGGGAGGAAATATTATTTTAGGTATCCATAGTGAAGCTTAGCTCTCACGAAGGACGTACCCCATGCCCACGATGGTGTGTAGCAGCTTGGGCGAAAAGTCCTTATCGATCTTCTTGCGCAGGTAGCTGATATACACGTCGATCACGTTGGTATTGCTGTCAAAGTTCAGGTTCCAGACGCGCTCGCTGATGTCCACCCGCGAGATGATCTTGCCCTTGTTGAGCATCATGTACTCCATCAGGGAGTACTCCCGGGTCGTAAGGTCGATGCGCTGGCCGGCCCGGGTTACGGTTTTGGTATCCAGGTTCAGTTCCAGATCGGCCAGCCGGAGTACCTGCTTCTGCTTGGGGCTGTTGCGGCGCGTCAGAGCCCGGATGCGCAGCAGCAACTCCTGAAACTCGAATGGTTTGGCGAGGTAGTCGTCTGCCCCCGCGTTGAAGCCATCGGCCTTGTCGGCCAGGCTGTCAAGCGCGGTGAGCATCAGCACAGGTACCGTCTCATTTTCCTGACGGATCAGCTTACACAGCTCAAAACCATTGATCTGCGGCAAGTTCACATCCAGTATGATAATGTCGTAGGGATCTTTCCGAAACAGCGACAGACCGGTACGCCCATCGAACGCCACGTCGACTTCGTACCCCTCGGCCGATATCCCTTTGCGGATAAATGATACCATCCGCTCTTCGTCTTCAACTAAAAGTACTTTCATGGAATACTATGGGTTGCGTATGCGCCTTTAATGGCAATAGCTCAAGCAGGTACTGCCGGAGGTTGTTTTACTTCGAAGAGCCTGAAGCCGGTTTAGCTCCGTACTTGCCAGTTTAACTGCAAAGATACTGAAGATTAATTTTCTGGATAGAAACTATTTAGAGACTAGTACCTACATACCGTTACATAAGTTTTCAAACAATAGGTTGGAAAACAGTTCGTATAGGTACTATTTTAGAAGGCACGCAGTAACCAATTGAGTCCGAGCCCTACTCCATGGTTACATTATTTATAATTAATTATAAATAATGAAATTCATATTTCACAATTTAAGTAAAGCTATAATGAACAAAATAATATCACATGAACTATCTAAGTTTGGTAAAGTTGACATAGCCCTCCATAAAGAATCAGCCATTTTCTACGATTTATTAGAAGAAAAAGGCATAATAAACTATTTAAAAAATCTTGATCATCTAGGTTTTATATCAAAGTCACACCCTGGGAATAATCATAAAAGGTGGGATTATGTAATGCTCCAACTATATATCTTACACAAGCTTAAAGACGAGGTTTTTAGAACAGGTTTAAGTAGTGGACATAGAATAGATGGTAGACATGAAGTATCCGGCTTAGTTATTTTACAAATTGCAGTTTTCTTTTCAAACATAGGCCATTTAAAAGGCACTTTATCATCTGAGGTTGGCTTTCTCGACTTTTTAGAAAGGAACAACTATGCAAAGTCTGACTTCCTAAGTAATATCTCGGACAGTCAAGATTGGATGGATTTTACAAATAATATTATAAACAATAAAGACTATTACAAAATTAAGTATATCATAGCATTAAATTTTTTTAAAGAACCACAACACAAACCCTCTCATTGAGAGAATAGTATTATCATTCTTCAAAAGCTCTCTTACAAATGACGAACCTAAGCTCAGGAAGCTAAAATGGATATTCAATAAAGTAAGGCAAATAAGCTTTATGTACTTAGATAGTTTCAATAGTGACTTCCCATTTTTAATTGACATCACTAAAATCCTTTTAAATACATTTAACTACAAATCTGTCTTCAACCCAAATTCATCTGACTTTGAGGGATTTTACGACTCATCAGAAACTACACTTACAAAAAAATTATATATCTCTCCATACGCTTCTTTACTTTATGAATATAATAAAGTGAATTTCATAGAGTACCTTTCGAACGAGTCTAAAAGAAAAGGCAATAATAAATTAACGTTCGATGACTTCTTTATCAACCTAACTAATAGAAAGGAATTTGAAATAATAACTCCTAATGGGTTGAAGTGCTACCAGTTCTATCTATCTAAAGAAGATATAGAGATCTGTGGAATTAAGCAAGAGCTATTCAATTATGAAGAGGCAATCTTAAACAACTACCAAAGACAGAGCGATTTCAACTCATTATTAAATAGAAAATTATCATCCAAGAAGAATAGAGTATCTTTGATACATGACGGAAGAAAGTCTTTATTCTTCAACAACCTAATTATTGACTTCAACTCAATCACGAAGCAAGAGCAGAGCCAATTCCTATTGAATTACTTTAACGTACATTTGAATTTTATTAGTAGCTTTAAATATAATTATAGCTTACAGAGTTTCAAGTCTTTTGCTACACCTTTCTTACTAAAACATTATTCAAGGAAAGTTTTCCTACAACTCTGCAAGATCTTATTCTATTACGATCATGACCTTAGCGCTTATATAAAATTTGACAACCATCAATTAATATCAAATCTATCAAAATCAATAACTGAGTTCCACCCCACAGGATTTCTTAAAACTAAGTCATCCTTCGTAGGCTTACTTAATAGATATTTACAAATCAATGAAATACCTAGCGACATAAAGAATAATTATAGATTAGCCAAACATATAGTAGAAACTGTAACTACTATTGATCGCAACTTCAATGTATTCTACTGCCTATTTCCTATTGAATTGGATAAATATGAATTAAACCCCGACAGGCTTTATAAGCTACAGAATCCAGAGAGCGTTAAGCCTATTACAGATATTGACCTCATGTTCGTCATATTTAACAGTAGCAAATTTGAATTATATATTCTCGAAGGAAAAGACCAATCTAGCGGCTTTGAATCAGCTGTTAGACAAGACTTCACACAAAGAATAATACCTAATTTTAGATTTCCAGATGCTGCACCAACAATTCAAATAGTCAATATAGACCAAGCAAAAGGTGGCTATATATGTTTCAGTAATTAATTAATGGACATGAAATAGTCAAATACAAGCTCACAAAGTACCATGTCCTACACCAAGTTGACCAATGCTACTCGAGTTTACAGCATCACACCATTTTGATTTTGTCAGGCAGTTTGCGGAGCTGATCAAGGTACCGGTACGGGATAATTTTCTGGAAATACCCCAGACGCTGGGCGAAGGCTACATCCGGAAGGTAGCTTTTGGGGACGATTTCAGGCTGATGATCCACCGCTATACCCTCACCGAAGACCTGGTGATCAAGCGGAACCCGGCGGTGGAAGCGAGTGACCTGCTTAGTATCTTCTTTTATACCAACGAGCAGCCGATCGAACTGAGGTACAACAACGACAACAGCATCCCCTTCTCGCAAAAGAATGAGTCTGCCATACAAGTTACCACCATCGATCTAAGCTCTACCATTCGTTTTCCGGCCCACAGCCACACCCAGTACATGGTAGTAGGTATCACGGTTGCTAAACTGAAAGCCCTCCTATCCATCGATCAGCCCAACTCTACGATCAAAACCATCACGACTCAGAACGCTTCATTCCTGTTTTTTGAGAGTATGGATGCAGAGATGCAGCTGCTCCTGAAAAATATCGCTACCGTCAATATGCTCGATCCGCTGAGCCATTTCTATGTACAGATAAAAGTACAGGAGCTCTTGTACCTGCTTTTCAGCAAGCTCTCCCGGCGCGAAAACACCAGCTACCGGAGTATCAACAGTGCCGATGCCGAAACACTACTGCTCATACGCAATGCAATCCTGAGCGACCTGAGCACGCCACCCGTACTGAGCGAGTTGGCACAAAGGGCGGCCATGAGCGAGACCAAGCTAAAGCAGCTATTCAAGCAGACCTTCGGCGATACCATCTACAACTACTACCAGAGGGTCAGGATGGAAGAAGCCGCTTTCCTGTTGAAACAGGGTAAAAGGTCCGTGTCGGAGGTTGGGTACGAACTGGGCTTTACCAATCTCAGCCATTTCAGTAGTTTGTTTGAGAAGCATTACGGTATCACGCCCAAGAAGTACTCCGCCGGATAGAGCTATTTTACGGCCAAATACAGATATTTTACCTGCATATTACCCGCCATCTTTGCTGTACCAAAATAAAGAACAGCACTATGGAAAAGTTATTCGAGCTCTTCAGCAAGGGCAAACTCCAATTGAAAAACCATCTGGTAATGGCCCCCATGACCCGGAGCCGGGCAATCGGCAACCTGCCCAACGACCTGATGGTAACCTACTACGCGCAGCGCTCGGCGGCGGGCCTCATCGTGACCGAAGGTACCGCCCCGGCACCGGAGGGGCTGGGGTATCCGCGTATTCCGGGTATTTATTCCCAGGAACAGGTTAGCGGGTGGAAAAAAGTAACCAGTGCCGTTCATCAGAAGGGGTCTAAGATATTTGTACAGCTGATGCACACCGGCCGGATCGGGCATAGGGATAACCTGCCGGAGGGTGTACAGGTAGTGGGGCCATCGGAAATCAAAGCCGCGGGTGAGATCTTTACGGATAACAAGGGAATGCAGGAACATTCGACACCTGTTGCCCTTACTACTGATGGTATAGCCTCGGTAATAGACGGCTATGTAAGATCAGCCCAAAATGCCATGGAGGCAGGTTTTGACGGGGTGGAGCTACACGGAGCCAATGGATACCTGCCGGAGCAATTCCTGAACCCCAACGTGAACAACCGTACCGACGCCTACGGTGGGAGCATCGAAAACCGCAGCCGCCTGACGCTTGAAATAGCCAAACGAGTGGCCGATGCTATTGGCCCGGGAAAGGTAGGTGTGCGTATATCGCCATTTTCTACGCTGGGCGACTTACTACCCTATGATACGGAAGAGGTACATCAAACGTACGCGTATCTGGCCAGTGAACTGAACAAGTTGGCTATTGCCTACATCCACATCTCGGCCAGTCCCAGCATTCCGGAAAAGACGTATGAGGCCATACGTTCGGCCTTTGCCAATACCCTAATCTACTGCAACGGCTTAACGCCCGAAACCGCCGAAGCCAAACTACTGGAAGGCTCGGCTGACCTGGTAGCCTTTGGCCGAAGTTTCCTGGCCAATCCTGATTTTGTGGAGCGTATTGAAAAAGGAGCCCCCCTGAATGCGGTGAACTTCGGCGCGCTGTACACGCCCGATGCCGTCGGCTATATTGACTACCCGACGCTATCCGAGCATTAACATTGAAAGCGATGATGCGTAAAAGGGCTAACGTGCTGAAAGGAGCGTTAGCCCTCACTATTTGCAGCCAGACGTAGGTTAAAAGCTGGTGCTACTTTCTCTATCAAGTCCCCTCTCCCCTGCTGAACAACATCCAGAATATAGGGTGACCGCCTTATATTATCTCCGAAATACGTTTCAGGAATAGGTCTTTTGCCGTAGCTTGCAACGTAGTTACCTACCTACTCTACCGATAAAAGCCATGGAAAATCCGATCATACAGTTTATCTCTTCGTACATAAAGCTTAGTCCCGAGGAAATCAATATTGTCAATGAACAAAATCAGATTAAGTCCTTTAAGAAAGGTACTGTGCTGTTGTCGGAGGGAGCGTATGCCAAAGAGTGCTACTTTATCCTGAAAGGCTGCGTGAGGAGCTACTATCTGATCGATGGGGAAGAAAGAACCACCGAATTCTACACGGAGAATCAGGGCATCAACCCGGTCAGCTACCTGACCAGGCAACCATCTGAGTACTATTTAGCCTGTGAGGAGGATTGTGAGGTAGCGTTAAGCTCCGCGGAAAGGAGCCGGGTACTGATTGAGAAAGTCCCCAAACTGGAAGCCCTGATCATGCAGATGAGCAGCCAGTTGCTGGTGCAAAATCAGGTCTCGTTTGACAGTTTCAAGAACCTGAACCCCGAGATGCGCTACCTGAAATTACTTGAGACCAGACCTGATCTGTTTAACCGGGTTCCGCTTCAGCATATTGCTACCTACCTCGGTATCACGCCCGTTTCGCTGAGCCGGATGCGCAAAAGAATCACGGTAAAGCACTAATTAATGAGCGCCAGATCACAGCTGTGATCTGAGCCGCTCATTAATTATCTTTTGTTAATTTTTGCCGGAATAAGGGTCAGTATGTTTGCTCATGAATCAAGCTATGAGCCACATGAACACGATCCATTCCGACCTAAAAGCAGACAAAACCAACGCCCTCGTTACCGGATTCCTATTTCTATCCGCAGCCATCACGTCTATAGCCGCGCTGAAATTATACGAGCCTATCCTGTTTAGTCCGCAGTATCTTTTACAGAGCGCGACACATGCGCACCAGATCACCTTAGCGGCTCTACTCGAGTTACTGACCGTAGCCACGGTGGCAGGAACAGGCATTATGCTGTACCCCTACCTGCGCCAGTTCAACGAAAGCATGGGCCTGGGCTATCTGTGCTTCCGGCTGCTGGAAGCGATCCTAATCCTGGTGGGGGTGGTGAGTGTCCTGGCCCTTCTTACGCTCAGCCAGTTGTATAGCCAGTCAGCTGCCCCTGACGCCGCCGCCTACGAAACCAGTGGCTCCATCCTGAAAGCCATTCACGACTGGACCTTTATGCTCGGACCTAACTTTATGCTGGGCATCAATACCTTTCTGTACAGTCTTGTCTTCTATCAATCCAGGTTGATCCCCCGAAAAATAGCCCTGATGGGATTGGCAGGAGCCGTTTTCATTTTTATCGCTTCCCTGCTGGAAATGTTTGGCCTCATAGTTCAGCTCTCCGTCTGGGGGATGCTGCTGGCCCTCCCGGTATTTGCCTACGAAATGACCCTAGCCGTCTGGTTGCTTATCAAAGGCTTTAACCCTGAGGCCCTGTCTGTCAGCCGGACTAATCCACAAAGCATTCAAAAGAGACAGCCTTCACTGGAATACTAACTGGGCCAGTCCCTTCTCCCAAAGTACCTATCAATAAAACAGTTTAATCAAACCTTAAGACTCAACTCCCATGAAAAAGCTCAGCACTTTAATCCTGGTCGTACTAGCCATTACCTTCAGCTCATGCGCCAGAAACATTCAGGTGAATTATCAACTGGAATCGGCCCATACCGGAACGATAGTCCTGAAACCAAGTAAGCCCACCGAAAAAACCTCCGTTACCCTTAACGATCATCTGATTGTGAATAGTAAGAAGGTAAAGACCATCACCATACATAATGTACCTGATGGTACCTATGACATTCACTACGTTTCGGGTACGAAGTGGTACAAAGAAAGGTTGGATGTGGAGATACCCACCGAGATGGGAAACGACGGAAAGGTTACGAAATTGGTACAGGTTCCGGCTTACAAAAATGGCTACTGGTATTATCTTGCGGGCCAGGCGGTTCTATCCGGTGCGATCGGGGTGTTGCTAAGGTAGGTGGACAGACTGCTACGCGTTAGTCCAGCTCACTTTAACCCTCTATATGCCATGATTACCCGGAAACTCCACTATGCATCAGGAATCGTACTTACTCTCTTCATCGGGCTGCATCTGTTCAATCACCTCTGTGGGGTAGCCGGAGTGGACAAGTACCTGCAGGTCATGACCAGTCTGCGACTTTTTTACCGCCATCCCCTGGCTGAGACTCTGATACTACTGGCGGTACTGGTTCAGATCTATTCAGGGGTCAAGATCTTCCTGAAAAAGCGCAAGACATCAGTCACCTTCTTTGAGCAACTACATCTGTGGACGGGCCTTTACCTGGCTGTCTTCTTTGTCATTCATGTAGGCTCCGTGCTGACAGGACGTACGGTGCTACACCTGGACACCAACTTTTATTACGGCGTAGCCGGGCTGAATACCTTCCCGCTCAACCTGTTTTTTGTACCGTACTACGGCCTGGCTATCCTCTCATTTTTTGGGCACGTAGCCGCTATTCACAATCAGAAGATGAAGCAGTCCCTTTTAGGCTGGACACCTACCGCTCAATCCAGGGCGATCCTGACGGTGGGTTTTGTGGTGATGGTAGTCATCTTCTATGGATTAACCAATCAGTTTCGGGGGGTAGAAATTCCCCGTGACTACCACGTCCTGACTGGAAAGTAGTCAACGTTCCGATGGTAGTACCCGTAGAAGGTAGTTTATAATCCAATAGCAGAAGGAATAGTCACTTTCTGCTTAATTGGGGTATTGCCTATGTGGGACATAAGGAAGTAAATTATAACGAGTTAGCAGTCAATCCAAACGAGCCTGCACACTACACGCCACTGATTTTAACCCTGAACATACCCATATGATTAGGAAGTACTTAGTTCTAATATGCGTGGTAATTTCTGTGGTTTTGTTGTTAATTGCCACTTCTCTTTATCCCGGCGGTTCCATCCTTGACAGAAACTCCGCAGGGTTTAACTGGTCAAAAAATTTTATAAGCAATTTGTTTGCAGCAAGGGCGATAAATGGTTTAGAAAACCCTTCCAGAATTTGGGCACTCGTTGGAATGGCTTTCCATTCGGTTGGTTACGGTACCTTTTTCATCAACACTTCCAAAAAGATACCTCACAGCCACTCTGCCCATGTCCTCAGATACATAGGAATGGCGAACATGCTCTTTGTTTTCCTGATCACAACGCCCCTGCATGACCTAATGGTAACCATTTCGAGTACTTTATCCATGATGGGGTTGTTTTACGTTACGGTATTCATATTTAAGACCAGGCTTCACTTACTCAAATGCTGCTGTATACTTTGCCTGTTGATTTTTTACTATACCCTTTTCCTGTACGGGTCAGGCAATTGGGGGTTATTGGCAATCATGCAGAAAGTTTCCTTCATCAGTTCAACATTATTAATTTTAGGAATAGAGTACCTTACCAAATTAGAAGACTTCAAACAAACCACACCACATAAACAGAGATTGTAAACAACGGACCACCAACCTTGCATTGGCCATAGGACGGGGAACCCATGAAGAAATAGTTGAGATAGGTAGTATTTTACTACTACAAGCTTTTCCCTACCTTTGTACCCACAATCAAGATAGCTCCCCCATGTGAGATCAAATTTCTTTCGGTAAAGACAGCCGGTACCTCCGCCAAGAGAGGTCTACCACTATTGTTTTACTTCCAACAGAAAGAAATCATGATCCATATACAGAACCTCACCTATATACACCCCAATCAGGATGTACTGTTTGACAACATACACCTGACCCTCAACCGCCACGACAAAGCGGCCCTTATTGGTAATAACGGAACCGGCAAATCGACCCTGCTGCGCATCATAGCAGGTGTACTGCCCCCTTCGGGCGGCGTAGCCAGAGTGGAAGCCACGCCTTACTACGTACCCCAGCTATTCGGGCAGTACAACGGGCTGACCGTGGCCCAGGCGCTAAGAGTTGAAGAGCCGTTACAGGCCCTGAAAGAAATCCTGGCCGGTAATGTGACAGAAGAAAACCTGACCCTGCTCAACGACGACTGGACCATCGAGGAGCGATGCCAGGAAGCCCTGCAGTACTGGCAACTGGATGAGCTAGACCTGACGCAGCCCATGGCACTCCTCAGCGGCGGACAAAAGACCAAAGTGTTTCTGGCGGGAATATCCATCCACCAGCCTGAGCTGGTCCTGCTGGATGAGCCCAGCAACCACCTGGATGTGGCCGGGCGGCAACTATTGTATGACTCTGTTCGGAACAGTACCAGTACCCTGCTGGTCGTGAGCCACGACCGTACCCTGCTCAATGAGTTGGACACGGTACTCGAGCTGAGCAAACAGGGCGTTACGGTCTACGGCGGCAACTACGACTTCTTTCAGGAACAGAAACGGATCGAGAGCCAGGCGCTGAACGAGGATGTACACAGCCGGGAAAAGGCCCTACGCAAAGCCCGGGAAGTAGCGCGCGAAACCGCAGAGCGGCAGCAAAAGCTGGACGCCCGGGGCCGAAAGAAGCAGGAAAAAGCGGGGGTACCTACCATCATGATGAATACCCTCCGGAACAATGCCGAGAAAAGTACCTCCAGACTCAAGAACGTACATGCCGAAAAGGTAGGTACCATAGCCCAAGAGCTGCACGAACTGCGCAAGGAACTACCGGACGTGGATAAGATGCGGTTTGGCTTTGACCACTCTACCCTGCACCGGGGCAAGGTACTGGTAACGGCCGAAGGGATCAACCACCGGTACAGTGAACAGCCGCTCTGGCAGCAGGAGTTGAGCTTTCAGATCATGAGCGGCGAGCGCATCGCCCTTAAAGGCCTGAATGGCTCGGGCAAGACTACCCTGATTCGCATTATTCTAGGAGGCTTAGAGCCCACACTAGGTACCATTCTGCGGGCGGAGAGCAAGGCGGTATACATTGATCAGGATTATTCACTGATCCACAACGGGCTGAGCGTGTATGAGCAGGCGCAGCAGTTTAACTACCTGTCCCTGCAGGAACACGAGGTCAAAATCCGGCTCAACCGGTTCCTGTTCAGCAAAGACGAGTGGGACAAGCTCTGCAGTGCCCTGAGCGGTGGTGAGCGGATGCGGCTCATGCTGTGCTGCCTCACCATCAGCAGCCAGGCCCCCGACCTGATCATCCTGGACGAACCTACCAACAACCTGGATATCCAGAACATCGAGATTCTGACCGCCGCCATTAATGAGTACCAGGGTACCCTTCTGGTGGTATCGCACGATCGTTCTTTTCTGGAGCAGGTCCGGATAGAGCGGGTACTTGAGTTGAAGTAGGTACCTTATTATACGGTTATAATTTCTCTGGCCAGGAGCCCTACCAGCGCGGCGACCAGGATCACGTACGGTTCGGGGAGCTTCTGGTACTTCCAGAGTACCAGCCCCATGACCGTGGCCAGGGCTATGGTAAAGGCATCGGTCAGCGAGCGGGTACCCAGACCCAGTACTACCACCGCACCCGCAATGGCACCAATGGCGGCGGCGGTCACGCCATCCTCAAAGGCTTTGATGGCCGGGAGCTTGCCGTACTTTTTGAAGTAGGGAGCGGGTAGGATCGTGAGCAGGTAGCAGGGCAGAAAGGTAGCCAAAGCTGCCACACTGGCCCCCGAGGTACCTTCTACCAGGTACCCGATGAATCCCGTAGTGATCACTACCGGGCCGGGCGTAATCATGGCTACGGCTACGGTGCCAACGAACTGCTATTCGTTGGGCCCAGCCGTGCTCTTTGACGACACTGCTATACTGGAAGGTACTATGGCAAGCCCATGGCCCATTACGGCGGATTTAGTTGGTAGGTTCTGGGGTTGGTTGAGGTACCTGTATAGGTAGAAAAAAATAGTCAAAAACAGGTTTTCAAACTCGTTGTATGATTGCTTTGAAAGGGTTCGAAAATAAAGTCATCTTAGGATATTATTCTTTATTATATGCCAAAATTTATGTAACTATTTATAGGCATAGTACAACTACATAGATACATAAAGTACTGCCGCCAGACATCCGCACAGGAAAGAAAACCAACAATAGTCCACTCAACACCCTACATAATCTGATTGATTTTTTGACGATTCACTTTTGACTACAACAAAAGGCGTTTTGGCTAAATCTGTTTTTTGAAAGCGTTACAACTTTGCATAAACAAAAACAGATACGATGAAAAACAAAACCAACCAGTGGACAGCAGCAAATATCCCACAAAGAAATGATGGTTTAGCTGTGATTACAGGGAGTACAGAAGGTATAGGATACGAAGATGCACTTGCGTTATCATCGGCAGGATGGGCAGTAATCATAATGGGGCGCAACGCTCAAAAGGGGTCGGACGCAATTGCCAAGATTCGTGAGATTAATCCAAACGCAAAAGTCAGTTTTGAAAAAATAGACCTTGCGGATCTGTCTTCAATCAAAGCCTTTGCTTCAAGAATGACTTCAAAAGGACAAGCCATCGATCTTCTGATAAATAACGCTGGCGTAATGACTCCTCCAAAAAAGCTCGAAACAGCAGATCGCTTTGAGTTACAATTCGGCACAAATCATATTGGGCACTTTGCCCTGACTGCCCAACTACTACCCTTATTACGCAAAGCGCCTGATGCGCGTGTAGTTACCGTTTCAAGTGTCGCCAACCGGGCAGGCAAAATCTATTTTAATGACCTTCAGTCAGAAACTTCCTATTCGCCCATGAAAGCATACAGTCAGGCAAAACTTGCGAACCTTATGTTTGCGCTTGAACTGCAGCGGCAAAGCGAAAAACACGGATGGGGCATAACGAGTATGGCTGCCCATCCGGGTGTGTCCCGTACCAATCTGCTTATTACTGGGGCAGGGCGATGGAGCGGCCCGGGAATAATGAGAACTTTTCTTCCGTTTCTGTTCCAGCCACCTTCGCAGGGAGCTTTGCCAACATTATATGCAGCCACTTCTCCGGAAGCAAAAGGAGGTTTCTATTATGGGCCAGACAAATTAGGTGAGACACGGGGATTTCCGGCAATAGCAAAGATACCTGCACAGGCAGAGGATGTACATGTTTCATTAGAACTATGGAACATATCAAAAAAATTGGCCAGGGTTGAATTTTAATTCGCGCGTTTTAAAGCTCCGTTTTATGGTAAAAGATCATTTTCGAGGCGGCTATATACTACTACCTGTGTCTTTAACTGACATAAGTTAGTATACTGAAAGCAGTACTTAACAAAGAAGTAGTCAGTAAAACTCAGACATAAAAAACTTAATACTATGATAAAGAACCTCATTTCATTACTCTTGCTGCTGGCGTCAGCAGGACTAAGTTTCAAACACGGCTGGGACTCCTTTAATTACAGGAAGAATCCCGAATCAATTAAAATGATGTCCGAGTTAAACCTGGTAGAATGGGCAATGCCTGTATTGGGGGTTTTAACAGTACTAATGGGCATACTATTGCTGATACCCAGAACATTCTTCTTCGGCAACCTGCTCAATGCGTTATCGGTTGTGTTTATTATGGCTATGGCATTACGCGCCGGAAATAGTAGAATAGCCTTACTAGAAATTCCTTTTTTATTAATTCCGCTTCTATTGATCTGGCTGAAATATCCGTTCAAGAATTAAGCACATGAGACGTAGAATGTTATTTTTAGCAGTTACTGCAGTGGCCACGTGTATACTATGCTGTAAGATATCCGGGATGTCTTCAGCGAAAGTTCCGGAGGTGGCAACCCGGATGAACAACCCCGACTTAAAAACTATTCTGTCGTCCTGGCAAGGTACTCCTGTGGATAAACACGGGCGTTTCATGAATCACGAATTTCCAGGAACGCAAACCTTTGGCAACGCTTTGAAATGGACGTTTGAAAAAAATCCGCAGAAGCAAACCAAGAAGAACGACACCTGGCATATGCAAGTGGTAAAAGATGACAACTTCTTACATACAGAAGAGGATGTGGTAGTGTTGTTGGGGCATTCAACGTTTTTTATTCGTTTGGATGGAAAGCAACTAGTAATCGATCCTGTTTTTGGAGACCTCTCAATGCATACCCGCTATACAGATTTCCCGATCGAAACGGCTAAACTGGTGAATATCGACTATGTTTTGATTTCGCATTCGCATTACGATCATTGCGACAAAGCAAGTTTGAAGATTATTCAAAGTCAGAACCCTGATGCGGTGTTTCTTGCCGGATTAGGAATGAAGGATCTGCTAAGTCAGTGGGTCGGGACTAACGAGGTTCAGCAGGCAGGCTGGTATCAGCAATATAAGCTGGATGATGGCCTGGAGATATACTTTTTGCCCGCCAGGCACAGTTCAAGACGCTTCATCAACGATACTAACAAACGCTTGTGGGGGGCTTTTGTACTAAAAAGTAAAAAGAAAACAATTTATTACGGAGGTGACTCCGGCTATGGAAGTCACTACAGGGAGGCAGGCGAGTTGTTTCCCGGTATAGATGTAGCTCTGATAGGAGTTGGTGCCTATTCGCCTCGTTGGTTTATGTTGCCCAATCATCAGGATCCCCAGCAGGCTGTTCAGGCATTCAATGATATCCGGGCAACTATGATGATTCCTTTTCACTACGGCACTTTTGATATGGCAGACGAACCTCTATCAGAACCAGAGGATATTTTAAGTAAGGCGGCTGAGGGGAATAAGGTAAAACACCAAATAAGAATAGTAAAACCAGGAGAGGCTGTTATTTTAGATTAACTGGATTTCGTCTCGGTCATAGTAGGAATATGCTAAGAGTAAGCAACTAAGAGTACATCCAGACATGCAATAGTTGGACAGCTTTCTTTTAGATTGAGGCCACAAGCTGAGGCTGCCGAAATACATCAGAAAAATATTAGTGAGTTTACGAAATGGGAACAGAACCACATAGAATTAAAACGATCACAGAGCTGCACCGTATTGCGGGATATGACAAGCCTCAGCATCCGCTTATTAGTATTTTAAACCTCGAAGGACTTGCTAATAACACAGACATCACTTCTGTACTATTTGATTTTTATGTAATCTCGCTGAAACGAGGTTGTGATAAACTGTATTATGGGCAACAGAAGTATGACTTTGACGAAGGTTTGATGGCTTTTTTTGCTCCGGGACAAATTTTGCGTGGGGAAGAAAGTAGTGTACCTGCACGTCTTGAAGGCTGGATGCTATTCATTCACCCTGACTTTTTATGGGGTACATCATTAGCCAATAAAATTAAGAATTATGAATACTTTGACTATTCTGTAAGTGAAGCACTGTTTCTTTCCGACAAAGAAGAAAAGCTCATCAACGAAATCGTAACAAACATCAAAAACGAGTATCACACCAATATTGATAAGTTCAGTCAGAATATTATCATTTCGCATCTCGAAACATTGCTCAACTATGCAGATCGGTTTTATCAACGACAATTCATTACCAGAAAAATAACCAATCATCAAGTTCTAGATCGGCTGGAAAAATTGCTTTCAGACTACTTCAACGATGATGATTTAATAACAAAAGGACTACCTTCGGTCCAATACATTTCAGATAGCCTCCACGTTTCTCCGGGCTACTTACGTAATTTACTTAAAACACTAACGGGGCAATCCACCCAACAACATATTCACGACAAACTGATAGATAAAGCCAAAGAAAAATTATCTACCACAAATTTGACCGTTAGCGAGATTGCGTACAATCTGGGGTTTGAGCATATGCAATCATTCAGTAAAATGTTCAAAGCAAAGACAAAAAAAAGTCCGTTGGAGTTTCGTCAATCGTTTAATTGAATTCTTCTCATCATTCCTTTTTTATTTTTTGCAGGCACGCAACCTCTCCATGGCAGATAACTTCAGTAAGACGTATACGCCTGTTATACACAGGTGTTTGGCTTAATGGCGGGTGGACGTGGTTTGTATCAACATTTGTGCTGGAATTCTGCCACTACACCGAGTCGCAATCCGTTACCTACCCCACAAAAACCTCCCTTACCACCAGCCCTACCAGCGCGGCTACCAGGATCACGTACGGCTCGGGGAGCTTCTGGTACTTCCATAGTACCAGCCCCGTCAGTACGGCCAGGGCTACGGTGAAGCCGTCGGTGAGGGAGCGGGTACCCAGTACCACTACCGCGCCCGCAATGGCCCCAATGGCCGCGGCGGTAACGCCATCCACGAAGGCTTTGATGGCCGGGAGCTTGCCGTACTTTTTGAAGTAGGGAGCGGGCAGGATCGTGAGCAGGTAGCAGGGCAGAAAGGTAGCCAGGGCGGCCACGGAGGCCCCCGAAGTACCCTCCACCAGGTACCCGATGAAGCCCGTGGTGATCACTACCGGACCGGGGGTGATCATGGCTACGGCTACGGCATCGACAAACTGTTTTTCGTTGAGCCATCCGTACTCCTTGACTACGCCGCTATACAGGAAAGGTACAATGGCGAGACCACTTCCGAATACGAAGGCTCCCGCCTTGGCAAAGAACAGACCTATATCCCACAGGCGGCTGCCGGGGCCGGTAGTAGTAGTAATCTGCGCCAGGATCGTACCCAGCGGCAGCAGCGCGGTAGCGGGCTTCTGGAGGAAACGGGGTGGTACCCGCACCCACCATACCAGTACGCCCGCCCCCAGGAACAGCAGGATATGCTCCGACTCAGTCACGACCGTTACCACGGCCGAAACTATAAATATTCCCTGCAGCAGCCGCTCCTTCCCGACCGACTTGCGGGTCAGCTTGACGACGCTGACGGCTATAATACCGATCACGGCGGCCCCTACCCCGTAGAACACGCCCTGTATCCATGGCAGACCGCCATAGCGCACGTAGGTCCAGCCCAGGGCCAGTACCATCAGAAACGAAGGTAGTACAAAGGCCAGCCCCACCAGCGTAGCACCCAGAATGCGGAAGTGTACGTAGCCCAGGTAGATAGCCAGCTGCGCAGCCAGCGGACCCGGAGCCAGCTGTGCCAGGGCCAGCCCCTCCTTGTAGTCCTCTTCCGAAATCCACTGGCGCTGCTCCACCAGGTCGCGGTGCATATAGCCGACCAGCGCGGCCGGTCCGCCAAAGCCCAGGGTACCCAGCCTGAGGAAGTACCCGATTAGTTGTTGAAGGGTGTAGACGGGAGGCATAGCGGCATTAGCTTTTTGGTTTGCGGAGGTCGAAGGTCTGGAAAAGGAAAACGCGTGCGGTGTGCAGGTTGCGGTACTGGTTGCCAGCGGCCAGCTGCTGGAACAGGTTCATGTAGCCGCCCTGCAGCGTCGTGTGCCGCCCCAGCTGGTACCCCAGCCCGACGAAGAAGCGGTTCTGATCGAAGTGGTTGTAAACGACCTTGCGGCCCAGATTGAGGTGTACCTCGTCGTTGAGTATCAGCGAAAGCCCACCGGGAGCAAAGCCCTTTTTAGTAAGCGGAAAGGCCGCCATCAGGTTGTAGCGGATGCGGGTGCCGTAGTTGTAGCCCTCAGCTAGTTCGCTGTCGTTGAGGATGCGGCGGCGGTAGCGCTCTTCCAGCCGTATCCACTGCATCAGGCGGCTCTTGGGCCCATTGTTATGCCACTGGATCTGCTGCCAGGGGCGGTGCTCGGGCTGGGAGATGTCGGCATGGCCTTCGGCCGGAAAGTGGTTGACGTAGGCGTAGCCCGCGGTGAGCTTGGTGTGGTCGTTGAGGTAGTACATGAGGCCAACCCGCACGATGCCCTGCGACAAGTCACTCAGCAGGTTTTCTTTGGTACGCAGGTGTACGTCGGTCCATAGCCCCCACTGATCCGACAGGCGGGTCTGCGCAAAGTACCCGGTCCAGAGTTGGGTACTCTCTTTGACTTGTTTGGCGGGTTGCGCCTGTAAAGCAGCGGTGAGTGTAAGTAGGAGTAAGAGAGTGGATAGTACAGGTTTGGTCATAGTACGGAGAAGTATTTTGATATAGTATCTCTTAGTTCTGATTAAAGATTTTCAACATACGTAGGCTTTATCGTTGTTGCCCTCTTCCGCCCCATGGGTGAAAGAGGGCAATATCAAAAGCTTTGAAAACAGTCCTGACTACTACCAGCCCTACTTTTCTAATCCTCCTTACTAGTTACTCTGTCAGTCCTTATTCTCTACTTTACAAATCTACTAAATTGGATACCGGGGAGGGATTCGAACCCTCGTGGTAGGTATTGCGAACCTACGCCTTGCCACTCAGCCACCCGGTTTGCATATCTTTATCTACAAGGCGCTTAGAAGCCGTAGCGTAGCGTTACCCCGTAGGTTTTGGGGTCGCCCAGTACCGCGGCGTAGTGACCGGCACTACCAGCCGCTGGCAGAAGCTGCTCAAAGTAGTCTTTGTTGGTGAGGTTACGAGCCCATACCAGTATTGAGATACCATTGGAAGCCCGGAAACCTACGCGACCATTGAGCAGGGTATAGCCATCAACATTCAGGTACTTGGAGGGCGAAGGGCTTGATGAGAACGAAGAGCGGTAGTAGGTATCCAGCGCCAGGAAGTACTTGCCTTTCAGACCAAACAGCTTGCCGTTTTCGCTGATCTCCCCACCCAGTGAACCCGACCACTTAGAGATACCCGGCAGTACGCTACCCGAGATATCTTTGTAGGCTAGCTCACCACCTACTTCTTCCAGAGGTACCGGAGCGTTGGTGAAGGTAACGTACTTGCCATCGGTATAGGCCAGGGCTCCGGTAAATGAAAGCTGGTTAGTAACTCTGATGTTTCCATCCAGCTCGGCTCCGATTACCCGTACCCGCTCTGCATTGGCCAGGTACCCGCGGTTAACACCTACCTCGGCAGTCTGCACCTGCGTCTGGTAGTCTTTAATGTCGGTGTTGTGTACTACGAAGTTCAGGGTCGACTGAGGCGTGGGGCGAGTCTTGATACCTGCTTCAAAGTGCGTTACGTACTCAGGCTTGACACGGGCCAGGTCAGTCAGTACCTGTCCGTTAGCCGTTGGCAATCCACCCAGGTTTACGCCTACCGGCTTGTAGCTGTTGGAGTAGGTTGTAAAGGCGTTGATCTGCTTCGTAGGCTTGTAGGCCAGAGTCACCTGTCCAGAGAAATTATTTTCGTCTACATTGACATTAAAAGCCTGATTGCTATACACGGCATTCTTGATAGCCAGCAGGGCCGGATCGGTAGTCTGTAGACCTCCGTAAGTTTCGCGACGATAGTCTACGTCTTTCTTGTCATAGTTAAACCGGATACCGGGCAGTACGTGCAGCTTCTCTGTAATAGCCCAGTCCAGCTGACCAAATACCGCGCCTCCGAATGACTGCAGTCGTGAGGTAGTCCGGATACCGTAGCCATCCAGCAGGCCGGGAGTTTTCCAGAGTGGGCTGGTTGAGCTTTGGGAGAATCTCCACTGAGCCGCTCCTGACTCCTCGACGTGATATGGATCGGTTTTCAAGTCCTGACCAATCGCAAACACACCTACTAATCCGCTCAGGCGTGAGGTAAAGTTACCAGCGTAGCGGATTTCCTGCGTCCACTGCTCGTGCCGTGAGGTAGCCTGTGACAGGGCAAGTACCGGAAGGCCCGTAAAGTCACGGTCGTTAGAAGGATCCCAGTTCCAGTACCGCCAGGCCGAAGTAGAGGTCAGGGTACCTGCTCCCAACTTAAACTCAGCGTTGAGTGATATACCACCCAGAGCGTTATTAGAGCGCCATGGCGTATCGTGGTCAATTACACGGTCAAAGGGGTTGGTGCTGGGCAGCGAGTACCCAAGGTCAGCAATGATGTTATTGAACTGACGGTAAGGAGCCCGCTTGGTCGTTACTACTCCCGCCACAACCTGAGCGTATCCGTTGGGGCGCTGGTTGGCGGCGTCACCGGCCAGGGTAATTTTGATGTTTTCGGTTGGAGTATATAACAGCTGGCCCCGGAATCCCAAGTTGTTGAGGTCGTTTACGTAGCTTTGGGTACGTACGTTGTAAAGTAATCCGTCACGCTGGGTACCGGAGAAGGAAACCCGGGCAGCCAGTTTGTCCTTCACGATGGGACCGGTTACCGAAGCCTTCGCCTGGATAAAGCCATAGTTGCCGTAGCTTAGTTCAAAATTAGCTCCCGGCTCAAAGCTTGGGGCACGGGTGGTAATGTTAAAGGCGCCCGCGGTGGTATTTTTTCCGAAGAGGGTACCCTGAGGGCCGCGTAAGACTTCGATCTGATCCACATCCACAAAGTCAAGCGTAGTAGCGGCCGGACGGGCGTAGTACACTCCATCTACATAGAAACCTACTCCCGGATCGATACCGTCGTTTGTCAGACCAAAGGTGGAACCTAAGCCGCGGATGTTGAGGGTCGTATTGCGTGGGTTGGAAGAGTACAGCTGCACCGTAGGTACCAGTTCTTTCAGACGGTTGACATTGAAAGCCCCGGCATCTTCGGCAGCGTAGCCGCGTATCACCGAGATAGGTATGGGTACATCCTGCGACGACTCCTGACGGCGACGCGATGTAATTACTACATCCGACAGATCGTTGGCATTTTCGTCCAGTTTGATCTCCACCTTGCTATCTTTCACCACCAGCTCTTTCTTCTGATAGCCAACGTAAGATACCACTACTGTAAAGGGAAGTTTTTGACCAGTTACCAGCGAGAACTCTCCGTTCGCGTCAGTCAGGGCTCCGTTGGTAGTACCCTTGATGGCTACGGTAGCTCCGATGAGTGCTTCCTGAGTACGGGAGTCAACTACGACTCCGGATACTGTGGCATTGATGGTAGGGGCATCCTGCGCGGATACAAAAATGGAAAAGAGGAGGGTTCCAAAAAATATTGATAGTGCTGTGGCGAGTTTCATACGAGTGATTGTCAGCGGTGTTCGCATTAGGTTATATGACTTTTTATTACTGGATAGAGCCTCTGTTTACATCAGAGCTTTTTCGGTAATACTGAGCTGCATGAATGGCATCGAAGAGTAGCAGCAACAGTAAGGTCGAATGAACAGGCTATCCGGAGTCATATAGGTACTGGTTTGGTAGGTGATCAAAAGTGAATTGTTATTGGTGCAACAAAGGTATACACTCTATAAACTCTACCAAACTTATAGACTAATAAAATTTCAAAAAGATTAAAGTTCTTTAGCCTGTACCAGAAAGTCTTTCCGAAGTGCAACAACAAGTGGTGAGAGGCTACTTCATAGGCCAGAATGGAGAGCGTAGCCGCTTGCCCTTGAAGATAAAATCACGGGCTTCGTAGTACAGAGCCGGGTAGGTCATCAGTCGGATACGGTAGTAAACGCCATTCAGATTGCGTACGGACGGGTGCTTCCTCAGCTCCCAATGGTAGCCCGTCTGCAAACCAAAGCCTACCCAGCGGGTGGTCTTCCATTCGACATAGCCTCCCAGCTGCATCGGCATCAGTGTGTGCTTCTCTTTTAGGGTTACGGAGGTTTTGCCATCCATTGCAAACTGCCGCGTGACGGCCTGCCCTACTCCCAGCTCAATGGGTATGCCCACTTTCCACTGCCGCACGTTGATAAGACTATGCCAGTACCCGGCTATGATGTAACGGGGATAGGTATAGGAATAGGTGGCCTGGCCAGCCAGGAGGGCCTGCTCCCTGATCCCGTAGTTGAACTGACGGATTCCCCAGGGGCTGAAAAAGTAGTATCCCAGCGTTACTTCATTCTCCTTTGGCCCCCATATCCGGCCTACGCTCCCCCCCCACGAAGAAAGCAGGTACCTGTCTACCAGTGAGTACCGGGTATCTATGTGTGCGGCCCATCTACCGGAAGAATCCTTTATGAGGGAGTCAGTCGGTACCTGAGTGATACCAACTATCAGGAAGCTTACAAGTATAGACGTAAGGGGAGCCATTTTCCGGGTTAGTAGACGTATCTAACCCGAAGGGAACAGGAAATGTTTGCCTGGTACTGCGTCTGCTGATTTATTAGTACTGGGATGGTTCTGAGGGAGTAGTAGCTCTTCTGGTATGAAAAGGAGAGCGCAGTGGCTTTTTTCTGAAAATAAAATCCCGCATTTCGTAGAAAAAGGTAGAGTAAAATACGGCACCTACGGAGTAGTACGATCCGTTGAAGTTTTCTCTGAGATGGCTATCATACACGGCCCACCGGTAGCCCGCCTGCAGACCCAGGCCTATCCAGCGGGTGGCCTTCCATTCGGCGTAGCCTCCCACCTGCACCGGTACAAACAAGTGGCGACGACTGGCCTCCTCTACCGGTACTACTGTCAGCGACTGCCGGAATGACCGGGCCCGGCCCAGTCCAACCTCAACGGGCAGGCTTAGCTGCCAGCGCCGGGTATTGACAAAGTTGTGCCAGAGCATCAGGCTTAAGTAATGCAGGTCAGTCTTGGTATAGTAGTCGGGATGGATGCGGATGGAGCGATCCTTGTCCAGTTCGATGAGCCGTCGGGTTGCCTGGTACCCCACCCAGTAGTAGCCGACGGTCAGCTCGTGCCGCTGCTTCCCCCAGGCCATACCGGCGTTGGCTCCCCGTACATTGACGCGGCGTTTATCAATAAAGGAACTGCGGGTATCCAGGTAAGATACCCAGCGTAGGGTTGAATCAGGTACTTCTGCCGCTAATTCACCGATGAACCAGAGCAGAAACGGCAACAGACAGATTATACGTTTATTCATTCAGCCATAGCTGCTTTATAAAAAACACCCCAAAACAAGTCTGTTCAGGGGTGCATATAGATATGAGGAGGGTATACTAAGTATTAAAAACTGTCTGGCAAACGGGTATTAGCGATTTATCACATAGACATCGCCGGGAAGCTCCCTGCGCTGCATGTCGAAGGTCCTGCCAATCAGGCGGTGTCCTTTGTAGATCAGGGCCTCGATCTGACCACTCTTTGATATATTCATGGATAGATCAAAACGGGTCCGCTGGATAGGATGCACAAAAGTACCCTCCCAATTCCCCTTCTGGTACTGTACGCCATCCATCACTACCTGATTGAGGTAGGGTATATAGCTCTTGTCGGTTACACCAATAATACGACCGGTATAGTGCGACGAAGGGCTTTTACTGATTTCAATGTAAGCTTTCTTATACGGAAAATACCACACACCCACCAGATTATCAGAGACCGCTCCGGCATCATTGACCGGTACAATAAGCCCTACAATAAACAGCAACAGACCTAGTCCATATACCTTACTTATTCCCATTCTACTTTTCATCTTCACGCTAACTAAATAAGGTATTTTATTGCCACCGGTACTACTACACGGTAGTGTAACTGTAAAGTTCAACATTGTGTATTAGAGGAACCTTAGAAGAGCATTAAAAGGTTATTAAATCGTACAAAAAGATTTAATGCTCATAACTAAGGGCCACCAATACTTCTCCTAGCGTTCAAGACCATATACGAGTAGATATACCCCTCCAGATGTTTTTCTTTGATATACTACGCTACTAGTCAACTATAGAAGGCTCAGGCTGAGCGACCTCAGAGGTAGTACCGGATGACTAATATCTAACGTATGCTGTTACGTACCTTATTTAGTATTAGTATAGCCGTATGGATGGCTTCCTGCTCCACCCTGGAACTTCCGGAAGAGGTAGAGCTAGCTATGACCCGTGTACCCGAAGAGGTAGATTACAATCTGCACGTCAAGCCGATCCTGTCGGACAAGTGCTTTGCCTGCCACGGGCCCGATCAGAAAAAGCAGAAAGGCGACCTGCGCCTGGATGAAGCCGGTTTTGCTTATGAGAAAAGGTCTGAAACAGGTCGGAAGGCCATCAGTCCGGGCAAAGTCCACCGCAGTGAGCTGGTACACCGCATCCTGAGTACCGACCCGGAGCTGGTGATGCCCTCGCCCGAGTCACACCTCTCCCTTACCCCCACCGAAAAGGCTACCCTGATCAGGTGGATCGAACAGGGCGCTGAGTATAAGCCCCACTGGGCGTTTGTAGCTCCGCAACAACCCAGGCTCCCGAAGGTCAAAAATCCAGATTGGGCCAGGAATGATATTGATCTTTTTGTACTGGATCGATTGGAGAAAGAGGGACTAGCCACTTCGCCCGAAGCTGATCGCGAAACGCTCATCCGCCGCGTAAGCTTTGACCTGACCGGACTACCCCCTACTATCAAAGACATTGATGCTTTTATCCAGGACCGCTCCTCCAATGCTTATGAGCACATGGTAGACCGCTACCTCCATTCCCCCCACTACGGCGAGCGCATGGCCGCTTACTGGCTGGATGTAGCCCGCTTTGCCGATAGCCACGGCTACCTCGACGATAAGCACCGGGATATGTCGCCCTGGCGCGACTGGGTCATCTCGGCCTTCAACCGCAACCTCTCTTTTGAAAAATTCGTCACCTGGCAACTAGCCGGCGACCTGCTGCCCAATGCGACGCAGGAACAGGTACTCGCGACGGGCTTTAACCGCAATCACAAACAAAATGCGGAGGCGGGAATCATTGAGGAAGAGTACCGCGTAGAGTACGTAACCGACCGCACCAACACCCTTGGCAAAGCCTTTCTGGGTATGACGGTAGAATGTGCCCGCTGCCACGACCATAAGTATGACCCCATCAGCCAGAAGGACTACTACTCCCTGTTTGCGTTTTTTAACAGTACTTTCGAGAGCGGTAGTCACAACTACGGTGGCCCGGATATAGTACCAGGCCCTACCCTGCTGCTTACCCAACCGGAAAATGACCGCAAAATAGCGCAGCTAAAAGCACTGATCGCTAAGGAGGAAAAGAGACTACCCACAACTCTTAACCCAGTAGCCGAAAAGACAGACGTAAGCCTGGCACAGAAGCTGGTGGCATACCTCCCATTTGACCAGTTGGTAAAGAAAACGGTCACTAAAGATGGCAAGTCCCGAGAAGTACAGCAGTTTGTCAATGGGGCCGATCCGACCACTCCGGCCGAAGCGAGCTCCATCGAAACTGGAACTGGAGTAGTAGGAAAATCCTTTAAGCTGAACGCAGAAACCCGCCTGAACCTGCCCCCCTACCAGGTGGGGTACTTTGAGCGGTACGAACCCTTCGCGGTTTCATTCTGGGTGAAGGTACCTCAGCAGTACGACAAGGCCACACTCTTCTACCACTGTGATACCTGGCGCTATGGCAATCAGGGGTACGACATGATCCTGAAAGACAATCGACTGAACTTCCGGCTCATGCACGCTTTCCCGCACGATGCCATCAGTGTAGTGAGTACGACCGCCCTGCAACCGGACCAGTGGTACCACGTAGCCGCCAGCTACGACGGATCGAGCCGGGCCGCGGGTATGAGCCTGTACCTGAATGGACAGAAAATAAAAACAACTACCGAATACGATCACCTGATCAAGAATATCCGTCAGACGCCCCACGTCCAGAAATCGAGCCGGTTCAACGGCCTGCGCATGGGCTACCGCGAGCTGGACCGCTCCCTACCGGGTGGCGAATTGGATGAGTTCACGCTCTTTGACGGGGAGCTGTCGGCACCGGAGGTAAAGTACCTGTTTGCTAAGAATAAGATAAAACCACTCCCACCGGCGCATAGAAAGAAGTTAGCGGCCAATCGCGAAACTACCCTGCTGGTACTACGAAGAGAGCTGGCTACCGAATTAGATTCTATTCCTGAGGTAATGGTCATGGGCGACTTACCTCAGCCACAACCTACCCATGTACTCAAGCGTGGCGTGTACGACAGCTATGGTGAGCCCGTGCAGCCTACTACCCCGGTTCCCCTCCTGCCTTTCCCGAAAGGGCTCCCACAAAACCGACTCGGGCTGGCGCAGTGGCTCTTCCTGCCGGAGCACCCGCTCACGGCCCGCGTAGCGGTGAACCGGTTCTGGGAGTTTTACTTTGGCCGGGGCTTGGTCAATACGACCGATGATTTCGGCAATCAGGGTGAACTTCCGTCCCATCCTGAATTGCTGGATTACCTGGCCCTCCGTTTTCAGAAAGGGTCAGGTACCTCCCCTGCCTGGGACATAAAGGCTCTTCAGAAACTGATCCTTATGTCAGCCACGTACCGGCAGAGCTCCCGCATTACGCCCGAACACCTGACTAAAGATCCGCAGAACAAGTGGCTGTCCAGAGCTTCGCGATTCAGGATGCCCGCCGAGATGATCCGGGACCAGGCGCTGGCCGCGAGTGGACTGCTGGTAGCGAAGATTGGGGGCAAAAGCGTTTATCCCTATCAGCCCGCCGGCCTTTGGGACGAGCTAAGTGACAAAGCCTGGCGATATCAGTACTTTGAAGCGCCCGGTGAAGGCTTGTACCGACGCAGTATCTATACTATTCGGAAGCGTACGTCAGCTCCACCCTCCATGCTCATTTTTGACGCCCCCGACCGCAACTTCTGTACCGTCAAGCGCGTGCGTTCCAGCTCGCCCCTGCAGGCCCTGGTACTACTGAATGACCCACAGTTTGTGGAGGCAGCCCGGTTCGTGGCGCTCCGGATGCAACAGGAGGCAGGGCCGGATGTGGATGAACGTCTGGTACATGGGTACCGCCTGCTGACCGGCCGAAAGCCCAGTACCAAAGAGTTGAATGTGCTGAAGCGGATGTATCAGGAGGAATACCAGGTATTGAACAAAAAACCACAGAAAGTACGTGAGTACCTAGAAGTAGGCTACGAAAGGATACCCAAAGAATACGCAACGCCCACAACCGCTACTCTGGCGCGAGTAGCGGCTGCCCTTATGAATACGGACGAGTACATGACCCGAAAATAGCTATGGACGAGATACAGCAACACCTGCTTAACCAGCAACGGCGCGACTTCCTGCGGGGCAGTGTACTAGGCCTCGGTAGTATCGCCCTTGGCTCCCTGATGGGCTGCAGGAATGACAAAGCCGGAGCTGTTGATCCCCCCGGTGCTGTCCAGACTCCGGAAGAAAACCAGCCCCTCGGGAATCCGCACTTTGCGCCTAAGGCGAAGCGGGTCATTTACCTGTTTCAGAGTGGCGGTCCCTCGCAGATGGAGCTATTTGAGTACAAGCCCAAACTCACCCAGATGCACGGGCAGGAGATACCTCCATCGGTCATGGGTACCAATCGTATTTCGGGTATGGTTACCAACCAGTACAGCTTTCCGCTGGCCCAGCCCGCTGCTACCTTCACCCGGCGAGGCTCTAATGGTACCTACATCAGCGACCTGCTTCCCTACACTGGCAAGGTAGTGGACGACCTTTGTTTGGTGAAATCCATGTACACGGAGCAGATCAATCACGAGCCGGCCATGGTATTCATGCAGACGGGAAACCAGTTGAGCGGGCGTCCGTGCATAGGCTCGTGGCTGAGCTACGGCCTGGGTAGCCTCAACGAAAACCTGCCTTCATTTATCGTGATGCTGTCCAAAGGTGGCGGCGACCAGCCTATCAGTTCTGCCGCCTGGAGCAACGGCTTTCTGCCCTCGCACCACCAGGGAGTACAGTTTATGTCAGGCAAAGATCCGGTGCTGTACCTGTCCTCCTCGGCCGGTGTCGATCGGGTAGACCGTCGCCGGGCTCTGGATTATATTAAGGAGCTGAACCTACTGCAGAATGAAACCTGGCACGACCCGGAAGTAGACTCGCGCCTCAACCAGTACGAAATGGCATTTCGGATGCAGACAGCCATACCGGGCGTTACGGATATTTCTAACGAGCCACAGCACATCCTGGATATGTACGGGCCGGATGTTACAACTCCCGGCACCTTTGCCTACAACTGCCTGCTGGCGCGGCGGCTGGCCGAAAATGATGTACGGTTCGTTCAGTTGTACCACCTGGGCTGGGACCATCATGGCAGCCTGTCCAGTGGCATCCGCCGCGCTACCCAACAGACCGACCAACCCTCGGCGGCGCTGGTGCAGGACCTCAAGCAGCGGGGCCTGCTGGACGATACCCTGGTCGTATGGGGCGGAGAATTTGGCCGGACGAGCTTTTGCCAGGGGAAGCTCACGCCCGAAGCCTTCGGCCGCGACCACCATCCCGGAGCCTTTACCATGTGGATGGCAGGCGGAGGTACTAAACCGGGACTTGTCTATGGGGAAACCGATGATTTTGCGCATAACGTGGTCAGAGATCCGGTGCATGTACATGACTTTCAGGCTACGCTGCTGCACCTGATGGGAATTGACCACGAAAAATTCACCTACAAGAGCCAGGGACGCCGCTATCGTCTCACCGATGTACATGGGCGCATCGTGCATAGTCTACTGGCGTAAGAGAGGTACCTATACCAGATGCCGCTTCTTGAACTGCAGCGGATTTTCACCGGCTATCTTCTTGAAGGTCTTATTGAAGTACGACAGGCTTTCGAAACCGCTTTCATAGCAGGCCTCGGTCACGTTGTGGTCAAGGAGCAGGAGCTGCTTGGCCTGGTGGATACGGTACTGGTTCAGGAACTCCGTAAAGGTCATGCGGGTCAGTTTTTTGAAGTACCGGCAAAAGGCTGCTTCGCTCAGGTTGGTCAGCCCGGCCACTTCACTGATTTCAATTTTACGCTTAAAATTCTCTTCTATAAAAGCATACAGCTGCTTCATCCGCTGCTGTTCCTTGAGGTTGTAGTTGTATTCGACGGGCTGTGTGTTCAGCAAGGTGACTTCTTCGGTCGTGGCTAGCAGTTGAAATACCCGCAGCAGTTCGATGAGTTGCTCAAAGGGAGGCAGGGTCACGAGCCTTTTCAGACGCTCTCCTGCCTGCTGCTTGGTGGTACCATGAAATGAAAGTCCGTGCCGGGCCTGCTCAAAAAGCCGGTGAACCGCTGCTAATTCGGGAGCCGCCAGAAAATCCTTCCCCAGAAAACTATCCTTCATCTGCACGATCACCTGCTCACAGTCGGTACGAACGCCGTAGTCGAAGTTGAGGTGCGGGATATTGGGGCCCATAAATACCAGATCGCTGCCCTCGTAGCGCGAGATATGGCTACCGATGTGGCGTGTCCCGCTGGCCCCCTCGACGTACACGATCTCGTACTCCGGGTGGAAGTGCCAGTAAAACTGGTCATTAAGCCGGGGCGTCAGCAAGAGTCGGAACGACCGGTCCTGATCGGGCAGTACTTCTTCAAGCTGGACTTTCATAAGTGTTCTAATGATATTATAGAGACCTTCCCACCTCGCTAACCCCGATTTGTAATCGGGGTTAAATCTGACAGCGTTTTAAACGCTAATTGAGTCCGCCCCGATTGCAAATCGGAGTCAGCGGATAGCAAATCGATATTCCGCATTCGAAAATCGAGAATTTCACTATTCTGCACCTATCACCTCTGCTATATTATAAAAAATATCAATATAGAACAAAAACGGGTAAGTATTGGAGTAGAGACGGGCGGGGTAACCAGGTACCTTTGACTTAACTACTAACAATCCTTAACGCGACGAATATGAAAGCAGAAGAAACTCCAACCATGGCTACCGGTATGGCTCCCACCATGGTTCCTGACAATGCCCACAAGGATATACCAGGCAATCCCTCCACGGCGATCAGCAGCCCTATCAAACTCAACGACCGCTCCAACGGTAAGCCCCTTAGAGTACTTTCGGAAGAAGACTGGCAGTTCTGGGTACATAACGGCTACATTGTAATTAAGAATGCAGTACCCCGCGAACAAGCCGAGCGGCTGGCTGGCTTCCTGTGGGAGTTTGAGGAGAAAGATCCGAACGACCCGGAAACCTGGTACGCGCCGCCCCGCGCCGAAATGAAGATGAAGGAACTGACCGGCAGCGGTATGGTGGAGGTCTACAACCACCAGTACCTATGGGACAACCGGCAGATGCAGCGGGTGTACGACGCCTTTGTGGATATATGGGGTACCGAGAAACTGTGGGTGACCATTGACCGAGCCAACCTGAATATGCCCATGCGCCCCGGCCACGAGTTCAAAGGCTTTATCCACTGGGACTACGATCCTGAAACCAAGCCACAGAACGTACAGGGCGTACTGGCCCTGGCTGACCAGACTGACCCCGACATGGGAGGCTTTCAGTGCGTGCCGGAGTTGTATCGTACCTACGATACCTGGAAGCTGACCCAGCCCGAGGACCGCAACCACTTCCAGCCGGATGTAACAGGCTTTGAGATTGTGAAAGTACCCCTGGAAGCAGGTGATCTGCTTATCTTCAACAGCACCGAGCCGCATGGCATTCGCCCCAACCGCAGCAAGGACAAGGTACGCATAGCCCAGTACATATCCATGATGCCGGCGCAGGAGGACAACGAGACCCTAAGGCAGTGGCGTATAGCCTCCTGGCGTGATCGCGTAGCGCCCGAGGGCTACGCCTTCCCCGGTGATCCGCGCGGCTGGGAAAAAACAAAGTACCCAACCGCTGAACTGAGCCCGCTGGGCCGGAAACTGCTGGGTTTGGACCGCTGGTAATACCTACTTATATACCGACTGCGACAGGCTTTCCCGAGCACGAATAGAGTACTCAGGAAAGCCTGTCGATTTTTATTTTTTTACAGGTGGAAAAGCTATTGAAAATGAGATAAAAAGCTTTGTACTTTTAGTGCCATTTTTCAACCGCACATACACCACATGGTCCCTCCTTCTTTCCTGCACATTCGGATAGAATTTATTCTGTTCGGACTAACGCTGCTATGCGTTGCACTCTTTCACCACCATACTCTTAGGGTAGCCCTGCTGGGCCTGCTTAGCATCATCATCTTCAAGCTGGTATTTGACCCGACCTACCACTGGGAGGAGCACTTCCTGGGTACCCGCCCGCTCGTGGAGCAACTCTTCGACAAGCACCTACGGGGCGGTGAGTGGGCTATACTGCTAAACCTGTTTGGCCTGTTGCTGGGCTTCGCCATTCTGGCCAAGCACTTTGAGACATCAGGCGTACCCGACTACCTGCCCAGGTACCTGCCCGACGACTGGAAGGGCGGCTTCGTCCTGCTGGCGCTGATCTTCGTGATGTCGTCGTTTCTGGACAATATCGCCGCCGCCATGATCGGGGGTACCGTGGCACTGGTTGTGTTCAAGAATAAAGTACATATAGGCTACCTGGCAGCCATCGTAGCCGCCAGTAACGCCGGAGGCTCGGGTAGCGTAGTAGGTGATACCACTACGACTATGATGTGGATTGCGGGCGTACCGGCCACGGATGTTTTCCCGGCCTATATAGCGGCCGTTACGGCTTTTCTGACGTTTGCTTTCGTAGCCTCCCGGGTACAGGACCGGTACCAGCGTATCCAGAAAGATCCGGTGGAGGGGCTGACCATTGACTACGTACGCCTGGGCATTGTGGGTCTCATCCTACTGCTCACGATCGCTACCAATGTGCTGTTTGACTTCCCGGCCCTGGGGGTGTGGGTAGCGATTCTGCTTGGTTCGCTGATCCGCCAGACGCCCTGGCACGAAATACGGGAGGCCCTGCCGGGTACCCTATTCCTGCTGGCCCTGGTAACCTGTGCTTCCCTGATGCCCATCAACGAGCTACCGCCTGCCTCCTGGCAGTCAGCCTTTGTACTGGGCTTTGTATCGTCGGTATTTGACAATATTCCCCTCACCAAACTCGCGCTGGACCAGGGCGGCTACGACTGGGCCATACTGGCTTATGCGGTGGGCTTTGGCGGGTCCATGATCTGGTTTGGCTCGTCGGCGGGCGTAGCTATTTCCAACATATTCCCGGAGGCCCGGTCGGTCAGCCGGTGGTTTACTAAAGGCTGGTTTGTGGCCGTGGCTTACGTGGTAGGTTTTCTGGCTATACTAGTTTTGAAAGGCTGGCATCCTTAGCGACTTGTCTGCAGGGGAGTAGCCGAAGGCACACGGGTAGATTCTTTGTAGTAGCCTTTCTCTACGACCGAACGTACTACGCCATGAAACCAGCTTAGGGGGATCAGGCGGCGGACAAACAGGAGCACGGGCGACTCGGACCCTACCGGGTAACGTAGCTTAAAACTACCATCCGTAGCTGCCTGGTAGATCTTACGGGCTACTACCTCCGGGCCCGGGGCATCCTCCCCGGCTTTCTGGGTATTACGAAGGGTTACCTCCTGGTAATGGTCGTAGTCGGTGAGGCCTTCTTTCCGGAACAAGTCCTGGGAGCGGTCGTAGAAGTCCGTCTTAATAGCACCCGGCTCAATGTTCTTGACCCGGATATTGAACGGGCGCAGCTCAAAAGACAGTGCCTCGGCAAAGCCCTCTACGGCCCACTTGGTACCGTGGTACACCGAGTAGATGGGGAAGGTGAGAAGTCCACCCATGGAGGTGACGTTGATAATAGTACCGTCGCGCCGGGCCCGGAAGTGCGGCAGGATTTCACGAATGACATTCATAACGCCGAATACATTGGTATCGAACTGCCGCCGGATCTGCTCCTCGGTAGCGGCCTCGAATACGCCCACGCCCCCGTAGCCAGCGTTATTGACAATAACGTCAATATCACCAAAGGCGGCGATGGCATCGGCGATGGCTGCTTTGATACTGACCGGATCCGTTACATCCAGCCGGAATAGCTTCACGTGGGGCCAGATGTGCATTTCCTTTTCCTGCTCGGGCCGGCGGAGAGTCGCGGCTACGTTCCAGCCTTTGTCAGAGAAGTACTTAACGGCAGCCTTTCCAATCCCGGACGAGGTACCTGTGATCAATACAGTTTTCATAGTGGTAGTATAGATTAATTGGTTAGTTGGCTTGTAATCCTTTCAGGTGCAGACCGATCAGGTAACGCAGGTGCTGTTCTACCTCCGAGAAATCCGCCCCTGCCGACAACACCGCCCCCGACTCAAGTACAGCTTTGTGCTTAAGAGCATCGGCCATGGCAAACAACATCCCGGCGGCTTTGTGTGAATCTCCTTGTACCAGCGTAGCCAGACATCCGGCAATATAAGACACCTCCTTCTGCTGCATCTCGCGGTACAGGTTATCAAATACCGGCTGTAAGCTTCGGAGACTCTCGGTCGAAAGACTCATCAGACCCAGCACCTGGCGGTAGTACTGAAGCCGCTCAATGAAGTACGTGATGATCTTCTCCGACACATCCTCAATATCTTTTACTTTTTCCTGAAGCAGGGCTATCTCCCGCTGGCTTTCGCGCAGCACCGTCGCCAGAAATATCTCCTCCTTATTTTTATAGTAATAGTAGAGCGATGCCTTATTAAGACCTACTACTTTTCCAATATCATCCAGGGTAGTCTTATCATACCCATAGCGGGTAAATACTTCCAGCGCTCCGTTCAAGATGACGTTCCGCTTTTCCTCTTTATCTTCTGCTTTTCTTGGCATTACCGGGCTTTACTTTTAGGTTCACAAATATAAATCTATTTTTCAAACAATTTACATTACTGTTTGAAAAATAAAATAAACAGGCCATTATGCCTGCCATTTAGCGAGCGACATAACAGTCAGCAGGTTATAGTAGTTAATACCCACAGCACCTCCCTGCTTCTATGGCCTATCCTATACGCTCTTTCTTACTATGCATTCTTATAAGCCACAATCTGCTGGCTCAGCTCGTTATTACCTTTCCCACTGAGCGTATTGTACTCCAGCGCGATCCTAACCGGAATATTCAGATTCCAGTGTCAGGATTCGCTTTTCTGCCCTTCGACCGCGTAGAGGCACGACTGGTTACCATAGAGGGCAGCCTGCCGGTAAGCGAAGGCTGGACCTTACTGGCTACCCGTCCCCAGCAGGGAAGCTTCACCGGCTCCCTGTCGGCTCAGGGCGGATGGTATCGTCTTGAAGTAAGAGGAATTATGAACGACCAGCCGGTAGACACCGTGCGGGTCAATCAGGTAGGAGTAGGTGAAGTGTTTATGATTTCGGGCAACTCCAACGCGATGGGGCTGCCCAACCTGGGAGCAAAGAGTGCTTCTGACCAGGTGCTCAGCTTCAACGCCCTCAATAAGTACCTCGACTACTCCGATTTTATACTGAAAGCGCCGGACCAGCCTATGCGGCATCCGGTATTCACTCCCCTGACTGCTACTGACAGCATATATCCCGGTGGTGAGTCGGCCTGGTACTGGGGCGAACTGGGTAGCCTGTTGTCGGAGCGGCTGCAGGTACCGGTCTTATTCACAAATGCAGCCTGGCCCGCTGCCAATTCGGAAAACTGGCGCGAAGCCGCCGAAGGAAAGAATACACTGAATATCTATGTAGGCAAAAACTGGCCCAACCAACAACCCTACACCAACCTGCGCAATACCCTCAACTACTTTCACTCCTGGCTGGGAATCAGGTCGGTGCTGTGGTCGCACGGTGAAAATGACGCCGCCCACCTGAAAATAGCGCAGGACAGGTACTATAACAACATGCGATACCTGATCCGGAGATCACGCGAGGACTTTGGGGCTAACGTAAACTGGGTAATAGCCCAGGCTACCATCAGCAACAACCTGAACACTCCCTACGAGCCCGTAGTCAACGCACAGAAACAGTTGGCCGCGACTCCCGGTCTGAACGTACGGCTCGGACCGGATACAGACCTCATCCAGGTACCTCGTCCCCAGCACGGCCATTATGAAAATGTCCATAGAGGTACACAGGGACTCACCGAAGTAGCACAGGCCTGGAGCAACAACCTGACGGATCAGTATTTCCAGCAAACTACCCCTATACTACCACGGGGCTTTGTGCACACAGGAGTAGTGCCGGCGGCTGCCCCGCCCGGCAGTAACTTTTTGATCTCTTACCGGATCGAGAGAAATCTACCGACTGATAGCCGGGTACAGGCCGAGCTTATAGCCGAAGATGGCAGGTACGTAGCCACGGTTGGATACGGCAGCAACAGTCCGCTCACTATAAGCCTGCCTGATACGCTTACCAGCCGGAAGTACTACCTCAGAGTGGTAGTGCAGCAGCCCCGGCTGGTGGGAAGCCTGTCAGAGGCCCTGCTGGTAGACCGAACACTAGCCTCTCCGCAGTATATCCGCCGCCTCACGGCCTACCCTACCGCTACGGAGGTAACACTGTACTGGCTGGTGGCCATTGACACTCAGCGCCGCAGCATGACTGTACAGAAAAGCCTGGACCGGGAAACCTACGTCGATATAGGGCCGGTGAACACGGAGCCGGATAATCAAAACCCCAGGCTGTATTCATTCGTAGATCCTGATCCTGACGAGCAGACGGCGTACTACCGGATCAAGACCGAGAGCCAATCGGGACAGGTCTACTACTCTCCGGCGGTGGCTATATTCCGGGGTGACGCTCCGCGCCTGTTTACCGTTTTCCCGAATCCGGCTCCAGTTGGCCCCGTTTATCTGCGAACCGACGAGGCCGAGCAATTCGCAGCTGAGTTGATCAGTCAGCAGGGCCACTCTTTCCCGGTCCGGACACGCTCCAGTGGGGTCATTGGCTTATCCATTATTGAACCGGTTACATTCATGAACCCAGGGGTATATACGTTGAAAGTAGTACATGATTCATACATCTATACCCAGCTTATTGTGTTATTTTGACAGATTAAGCACCTGCAAGTATACTCAATAACCAAAGTTGGCTACAATTATTCCTGTCACTGATACCTCCGATAACAGAAAAGCGGAAGGGGTTCGCCCTTCCGCTTTTCTGTTGTATACGTTTATATAAGCTATCCTACACGTTGCCCATCACATACATCTGCTCAAGAGTAGGATTAGGACTGCCTCCCTCCTTCTCGAGAGTAATGGCAAAGGCTGCCGCACCGGGCTGTGTAGCTTTCATTTTTAATATTTTACCACCAAACTCCGGATCCAGCACCCCCATATCCACTGGGGTACCATTTACAATACTCCACAGTTGGTACTGCCGGTTAGCGGGTGGAGCGGGCAGATTCTGTACATCCAGTAATACTTCATTAGTACTCTGGTTCCAGAAGGCTACTACACTGCTCTCCGGCGACTTCTCTACGCCCGCCATCCTCACCACCTTGTAGTCAGGGTTGCGGTACAGACTGGCCAGATTTTGTTGGTAGGCCGACTCGTTTCTGACGGCTTCTATCTCAGCGGCAAGCGTCTCGTTTTGCTCCCGGTACGCCGACATCTGGTAGAAGGCCCAGCCAAACAAGACCGCCAGTAGCACGGATGCCGCTACGGCTAGTGTGCCCCAGAGTGGGCGGGTCGTGGCGGTGCCGGTACCGATAGGTACTACGGTACTCCCGTTATCCTCCACTGGTTCCACCTGCTCAGGTACAGGACCAAATTTCATTTGATCGAATATCTTTCCCTTCAGATGAGCTGGTGGAGGAGTCTGGTGTTCAAGCGCATAACTTTCCATCGCCTGCTCCAGCTTCAACAGTTCGCTCTTTACTTCGGGATATATTTTAGACAAGCACTCCACTTCCTGCTTTTCCTGCGATGAAACGGTACCGAGCACGTATTCTTCCAAAATGCCTGACTCTATGTAGGCCTGAATATTCATACTGAAAAATAATTTTTAAGATCTTGTAACGCTGTCCGGATTCGTGACTTTACCGTACCTAATGGTATACGTAGCTGTTCAGATACTTCTTCCTGGGTGTATCCCTGGAAGTATACCAGATCCACCAGTATCTTTCGTTCCGGCTTCAGTTTTTCTACCAGGGACTTCAGATCCATCGTAGATGGAGAAGGTTGATAACTAGCATGTTGCTCCGCTCGATCAAGATTATCCTGTATATCATCAAATCCAGGCTTTCTGCCTTCTGCTCTTACCGCATCTATACTGGTATTACGAGCTATATTCAGCATCCACGTAAATAGCCTGCCCTTATCGGGATTGTACGAAGAGATACTTCTCCATATTTTCAAAAAAGCCTCCTGCATAACATCTTCGGCTTTTTCATCATCACGTACAATTTTGCTGATTACATTATACAGGGCTCCAGAATAATGATCATAGAGATACTCGAAAGCTGCCTGCTCATTTCTTTTCAGCGAAGCAACCAGCTCGTCTTCGTTGTATTTTTGTTTTGGGGTCGCCAAGGTTGCTTTTTGTTATAATTTTACCTTTCGGCAAGCTAAACAAAATTTGTTCAAGGCTTTATAATTACTTACCAAATTAATATAAAATAGTACGAGCAAACACCCATTCCTTCTGGACTTTACCCATGTAACCAACAGTCAAAAAATTACGTTCTATGTCTAGTGAAGAAGTTACCTACCGATATATCCAGACTCAACTGGAAAGCAGTACCGTATCAATGGAGTGGATGACTCCGTTGGACTAATACACATCGCAGATGTTTACACTAGTAGCATTATTTTCTTTCTTATCTACCACGATCACATTACGATCTCCGTCCATCCGGGCCTTGAAGGTACCAGACTAAGCGTGTGCCTGTATTACTAATCCTGCCAGCGCACAATCAAGCGTTTTAACTTTTTAATACTAATTTTTATCTGGTTTACTTTGTAATGATACTTACGCTCATTGTGTCACTACAGATTAAGTCACAACCCGATTTTACGGAATATTTTTTGTGCCTCAACTTTTCAGGAGCCGGGAGGAGCGCTCATGTGGCTAAAAATGCTTTATTTGTAATTTGCCTCTTTATAGGTCTTCTCATCAGATGAAAAAACTTTTCCTCTTTGCAGCTACCCTTCTGGGTGCACTATCCTCTACAGCCTACGCTCAACGTACCCTTATTCATTGCGGCAATCTGCTGGATGTAAATAAGGGGGAAGTACAGCGCCAGATGACCATCGTACTGGACAAGAACAAAATCAGTGCCGTCGAGCGCGGGTACAGCCGGGCTGCTGCCAATGATAACGTTATTGACCTCAAAAACAAGTACGTACTGCCTGGGCTGATAGACATGCACGTACACCTCGAAAACGAAACCCGCCGGGGCGGCTCCTACGACCGCTTCGTACAGAATCCGCCCGATGTAGCCTTTCAGGCGGCCCGCTACGCCAAGACTACCTTACTGGCCGGCTTTACAACGGTGCGTGACCTGGGTGGTAGTGGGGTGAATATAGCCTTGCGCAACGCCATCAATAAAGGCCTGGTAGAAGGTCCCCGAATCTTTACCTCGGGCAAATCCATTGCCTCCACCGGCGGCCACGCCGACCCGACCAACGGCTACCGCAAAGACCTGATGGGTGATCCCGGACCCAACGAGGGCGTAGTAAATAGTGCCGACGACGCCCGTAAGGCCGTACGCCAGCGCTACAAGGACGGAGCGGATGTGATTAAGATCACTGCTACGGGCGGAGTACTTTCCAACGCCAAAGACGGACAGGGGCCGCAGTTTACGGAAGAAGAAGTAAAGGTAATTGTAGAAACCGCCCACGACTACGGCTTTCATGTAGCGGCTCACGCCCACGGCGCCGAGGGCATGAAACGGGCCATCCGGGGCGGCGTACAGACCATCGAGCACGGTACTCTTATGGACGATGAAGCCATTGAGCTTTTCAAGAAACACGGTACCTACTATGTACCTACCATCATAGCCGGACGTACAACGGCCGACTCCGCCCGCATTATGGGCTACTACCCACCGCTGGTTACTCCCAAAGCGCTGGCTATTGGTCCCAAGCTACAGGCTACCTTTGCCAGGGCGGTTAAAGCCGGGGTGAAGATAGCCTTCGGTACTGATGCCGGTGTATATCCACACGGGTACAACGCCAAGGAGTTTGAGTACATGCTCGAAGGGGGTATGACGGCCATGGAGGCGATAAGAGCGGCTACCGTTACCAATGCCATGCTGCTGGATATGAGCGAGTCGCTAGGAAGTATAGAGGCCGGCAAACTGGCGGATATCATAGCCGTTGAGGGTAATCCGTTACAGGATATCAAAACGCTGCAGAACGTCACCTTCGTCATGAAAGACGGTACCGTATACAAGCAGCAGTAACTACTATTTATCATTTTGAATACTACCCTGAGACGCCGGCGTCTCAGGGTATTTTTATACAATAGCAGGAAAAGCTTGCAATACTGCCATCCAGACTCCTTAAATTAGCCACATCAAAGGCTATTTCTCTAAACCCTCTCCCTTTATGACTTCCGAACGCATCGGCAACTACCGCTGGCGGATTGTTATGCTTCTTTTTGCGGCCACTACCATCAACTACATTGATCGTAACGTACTATCCTTTACCATGATAGACGACGACTTCAAGCGGGAGATGATCGGACTGGCACCGGGTCAACCCATTACGGTCGCTGATAACATACTTTATAAGGAGTGGATGGGGTATGTTGATTCGGCTTTTAAGTGGGCTTACGCCATCGGCTACGTACTGGCCGGCTGGCTGATCGACCGTATAGGTACCCGCCGTGGGTATGCCATATCCATGTTTATCTGGAGTATCGCCGGTATACTCAATGCCTTTGTTGGTTCGGTACGTACGATGAGCATGACCCGCTTTATGCTGGGACTGGGTGAATCGGGCAACTTTCCCTCCGCCATCAAGACCGTAGCCGAATGGTTTCCCAAGCGCGAACGCTCCTTTGCCAACGGGATATTCAATGCCGGTACCAACGTAGGTATTATAGTTACGGCCCTCACCGTCCCCTGGATGACGCTCAACTACGGCTGGCGTACGTCCTTTATCGTGACTGGTTTGCTGGGCTTTGTGATGCTGGCCATCTGGTGGACTACCTACCGTCGCCCCGCCAAGCACCCCCACGTTACCCAGGCCGAACTTGACTACATCAACAGCGATCAGGAAACAGTACCCTTCAAGCGTATTCCCTGGGCTAAGCTACTGACCTACCGCCAGACCTGGGCCTTCGCCCTGGGCAAGTTCATGACTGACCCGGTGTGGTGGTTCTACCTGACCTGGCTGCCCGACTTCTTTAACAGCAACGAAGCCCTGGATCAGAAGCTGGACCTGAAAAGCATCGGTATCCCCTTCCTGATCATCTATCTGGTATCGGATGCGGGTAGTATCTTCTTTGGATGGCTGTCGACGAAGTTTATCCAGATGGGCTGGTCCATCAACCGGGCCCGCAAGACCACCATGCTTATCTGCGCCATCTGTGTATTCCCGATATTTATCGCCTCTACTACTAACAACATATACATAGCCGTGGCCCTGATCTCATTGGCTACGTCGGCGCATCAGGGATGGTCGGCCAATATGTACACCTTCGCTTCAGACCTGTTCCCCCGGCAGGCGGTAGCTTCTGTGACGGGTATCGGCGGTATGTGCGGAGCCATTGGTGGCGCCCTGTTTGCGGCCGTGACGGGTATCATTATCGGGCGCGTCGGGTACCAGCCCCTGTTCATCATTGCGAGTGGTACCTACATCGTGGCGCTGGCGATTATTCATTTTATCGTACCGCAGATGCAGCCTGCTAATGTAGAGGATGTGTAAGAGACTTTCAATGACCAATAAGCAGTGACCAGTGACCAATAAGGAGTGACTAATGAGCATTGTGAGTAGTGAGCATTGAGTTAGGTTTTTGTACCCATACTATTAATTAACCACACCCTCTACTATGGCTCGGATTTTGACCAGCCTTACAGTCCTGCTCCTCATGCAGAGCTGGACTCATCTCATATGGGCCCAGGATGAATACTTCAGTACACAGCCTGGCAAATCAAAGCCCAATCATAGTTCGATACTGGGGCGGGTACATAGTCACTATTACGTCCGGTTAGAAGGCTCAACTACTCAGATCCGGTCACACCTTTCCGGCGATGAGTTTTACTCTCCCTATCCTTTTGGCTTTAACTTCAAAGGCGGGCTTATCTCCGGCTTTAACTACCGGAATAAGTGGGAGATAGAATCAGGTATCAAACGAATGGGTATCTATACTACCTACAGCTTTGATTTACACAAATCATTGGGTGCATCTCCGGGCGACGGAACGTCGTATAGGCTGCGTGTTACTTACTGGCACATTCCGGTGGTCCTAAAAGTAGTTCTGTGGCAACTCAGGAAAAACATGACTGCTATGGCTACGCTGGGGGCAGGTTACAGCTGGGAGGGAGACAATGGAATTAAAATGATAGGCCCCAACATGTCCCGAAACGGCAGAGGGCTGCCTAACGGTACAATGCTCTACTATACTACAACCGACAATCACACCCATTCATCAAGCTTTTTCTCGGGCGAAACCGGTTTGGAGTTCAACTGGTACTTTATCCGAAAACTAGGTTTGACGGCCTCCGTGAAGCGTCTATTTGGCCCTGATAATTTGCTTCGTTTAGATAGTAAATTAGTAGATGATGCGCAAGGCACTACTTACCAGGTCAAAACACAGGCAGGAGCCAACGGTACCAGTGTAATGGCCGGACTGAGGTATCGCTTTTGATTAAACCTATAAACTCTTTCCATCCAATTTTCCTACATGTACCTGATCATCGTTGTCCTACTGAGTATCCTGTTTATTGTAGTGGGCACCGCCCGGTTCAAGCAGCATCCCCTACTGCTGCTGCTACTGGCGGCCCTGGGTGTGGGACTGGCTACCGGCCACCCCGCTCCCGAACTGATTAAAACGATCGGCAGGGGCTTTGGTGACTTACTGGGAGCCATTGGGTTGGTAGTAGTACTTGGGAGTGTAGTAGGGGTAGTACTGGAGCAGTCGGGCGCGGCGCAACGCATTGCCGACGCGGTACTCCGGCTGTTCAGCGAGAAACGTCCGGCCCTGGCCATGGCCTCCATAGGTGCCGTAGTGGGCATACCCGTATTCTGTGACTCGGGATTTATCATCCTCTCCAAGCTGAGCCAGCACGTGGCCCGGCGTACGGGAGTAAGTCCGGCGGTCACGTCACTGGGACTAGCCGGCGGCCTGTACACGACGCATACCCTGGTACCTCCTACACCCGGACCTATTGCGGCCGCGGGCAATCTGGGCGCGGAGCCTTATCTGGGCTTAGTAATTGGTTTAGGTCTTATCATTACGATTCCCAACATCCTGCTGATTACCTGGTGGGCCCGGCGCGCCGGTAGCTCGCTGATTCCATCATTACCGAAGAAAGATACGGCCGAAACCACTCCCCATCTGCCCTCTCTTTCGACCTCCATGACTCCTATTCTGGTTCCTCTGCTACTCATTACGGTGGCTTCATTTGGTAGTCTGTTAGGGCTGGCCGGGTCATTAACCAGGGTAGTTTACTTTCTGGGTAATCCGCTCGTAGCTCTCCTGCTGGCAGTATTTTTCTGCATTCCGCTCCTTCGCCATTCTACAAAAAGTACTTTATTCCAAGCAATCTCGGAAGGAATTATTCAGGCGGGTCCCATTCTGGTACTTACGGGAGCCGGTGGCGCCTTTGGCGCGGTACTGAAAGCTACCTCACTGGCAGAGGTAGTGAGCGGCTGGTTGGGTGGTGAAGCTCTCAGTGGAGTGGGCCTACTCCTCTTTGCGTTCTGTACCGCGGCCTTTCTCAAAACCGCCCAAGGCTCTACCACCTCATCGCTGGTTATTACCTCCTCCCTTCTGGCTCCGTTTGCCGTACAGGCAGGCTTTGATACCGGTATAGAGCTGGCCTTGCTGGTAGCCGCTGTGGGTAGCGGAGGTATGGTAGCTTCCCATGCCAATGACTCGTACTTCTGGGTCGTATCGCAGTTTAGTGGCCTCAACAGCCGCGATGCCTACCGTAGCTTTACGGTACAGACCTTCCTGCAGGGCCTGGTTAGCATCACAATGGTCCTGCTCCTGTATCTGTTCTTATAAGCAGAGGACATTCGGCCACTCAACCTTCCCGCAAAGTTTCTTATGTTAGAAAGTAATTTTACTATCGCCTATTCTTTATTATCTCTGAACCAATCAACACATACTTTTATATGTTTACCCGTCGCGACTTTTTACAGAACCTTACTATGGGTGTAGGCTTCACAGCCGTAGCCCAAAGTCTTATTTCACCTGCTGCTGCCTCTCCTGTCCTTTCTAATACAAAGCCTGCCCAAAAGCTTCGCGTAGCCATTATGGGTTTGGGCAGTTATGGTACCCGTGTGGCCGAGGCCATGGAAAAATGTGAACTAGCCGAGCTGACAGGTATTATCACCGGCACACCGGCCAAGGCCGAAGCCTGGAAGAAGAAGTACAACATCCCCGACAAAAATATCTACAACTACAATACCGTCAGCCAGATCAAAAACAATTCAGACATTGACGTAGTGTACGTGATCACGCCTAACTCGCTGCACCACAAGCACGTGATACAGGTAGCCAATGCCGGCAAACACGTAATCTGCGAAAAGCCCGTAGCCGACAATGCCAAACAGGCCCGCGAAATGATTGCTGCCTGCAACAAAGCTGGTGTAAAGTTCTACGTTGGGTACCGACTCCACTTTGAGCCCCACACCCGTGAACTGATTCGCATGCGCGAAGCCGGTGAGTTTGGTAAAGTGATGTTTATGGAAAATGGTTCAGGTTTCAAAATCGGTGACCCTACTCAGTGGCGCCTCAAGCAGGAATTGGCGGGAGGTGGCGCCCTGATGGACGTTGGTATCTACTGCATCAATGGAGCACGCTATGGAACGGGTGAAGAACCTACCTGGGTAACAGCGCAGGAAGTAAAGACAGATCCGGTCAAATTTAAAGAAGTAGATGAAACGATGACCTTTCAGCTGGGCTTCCCGAGCGGAGCCATTGCCAACTGCTCTACTACCTACAACTTCAATGGTCTGGGAGGCCTGAGACTGATTGGAAGTAGCGGATTTGCCGAATTAGATCCGGCATTTGGCTATGGTCCCATCAAGGGAGTGACCCATAAAGGGCCTATGAACCAGCCCATAGTAACGCACCAGACCGCTCAGATGGATGGCCTGGCCGACTGTATCCTGAACAACAAGCCCGACCCGAATATGACCGGGGTTGAAGGACTAAAAGATATGCTGGTAATTGACGCGATCTACGAGTCGGTCCGTCAGGGCGGCAAGAAGATTATGATTGGTAAGGTGTAATCCCTTACCTTCTGAGCTGGCCTATCCGCCAGTACGTCAGATAGAGAAAGAAGGCCGTCAGGCTAAGCAGATATATGACATTGCGCGAGTCGACCAGGCCCCGTCCGAGGGCCTGGTACTGCTCGTCCAGGGCTATCCACGAAAATACGGAGGCCAGCCCACTACTTCCCAGCAGCTGTGTCAGCGCGCCAAAACCGACATACCACACAAAGCCCAGAAAGACGCCCAGTACAAAGGCCACGATCTGATTGTCATTGAGTGAGGAGGCCCACAGCCCCATGGCCACCAGTACCCCGCTCAGCAACAGGAGACCTATATAAGACCCCACCACCGCCGCCGAATCAATATTACCGGGCGGATTACCCAGCCAGTAAACACTGAGGTAGTACAGTAAGGTAGGCAGTAAGGTAAGCGCTACGAGCAGCCAGTTGGCCAGGAACTTGCCCACTACCAGCGACCAGTCGGTCAGGGGCTTGGTAAGCAGTAGTTCAATGGTACCGTTGCGGATCTCCTCCGCCACCGAACGCATGGTAATGGCCGGGATCAGGAACAACAGTACGTAAGGGGTAAGGGTAAAGAAGGTATTCAGGTCGGCATAGCCGTAGTCAAGTACACTGGTATCCGGAAAAACCCACACGATAAGCCCTACTGCTACCAGAAAAGCCGCCATGACAATGTAGGCGATCAGCGAGTTAAAAAAACTATTTACTTCCTTACGAAATATAGCAAACACAAACGGTCCTTTTGGTTATTAGGATAACATGAACACAAGCAGTAACGTACGCAGCAACCTTCTTCTTATTCAAATACCGGGCGGGTTTTACGCATTACGGCCGCTACAATCAATGAAATGATAAAACCAATGATCAGGTAGGTTATCACTCCGGTAAAAAACATGATACCGGGCGACATAAACTTCTGCGAAATAGCCATGGCCTGATCAATCTGAGCATCGTCCAGCCCACGGCCTTCCATTTCTTCACGTGCCCGATCCAGCGACTGCTGCATGATGGTCGTATCAATAAACTCCATATAGAACATGGTAAAGGTAGCCGCCAGTATACCCACTATGGCCGCCACCAGTGACCCCGTCCCCAGTCCTTCACCGTAGGTCATAAACCCGCCATTCTGATCCCGAAAGTCTTTCATAGCCCATACAATTCCCCCAATCAGGATAAAGAAGGCAAGCGAAGCCAGAGCCCGGTTCTGGGCTAAACCACTTACATTAATAATCGTCGAATATACAATGACAACAACCGCTGTAATGACGCCATACTTAAGGGCTACACGCGCAGTAGATACATTTTCTTGCATACAGGTAGGATTAAAGGGGTTATGAATAATAATGCCAATATAGCAAAACCTGCATTATCACACTACCAGATCAGGATGAACGGCCTGTATCAGGATATAGACTACTGCTGTCGGGGATCCCGCATGATGCTGTAATTCTGACGGCGCATGATCATAGATATAAGGATAATCGGCAGTATACCCATAATGGTTTTCTTGCTCAGCTCATCCGCGATTACCTCTGACCGCTCGGTAGCCTGTACGCTACGGAGCATGTTCTGAAACTCAGCTTCACCGATGTTTTTGACCATTTCGGCTTTGCCCTGGATCAGCAGTTGCTGCATGTCGGCCAGGTAGTTGGTGAATACCGCCGGATCTACATAGGTAATAAAGAAGTAGATCAGCCAGCCGTTGATCAGAGCGGCAAAGGTATTGACGATATAGCAGATAGATAGGGCCTCCCACAGGTGCAGCATCCCGTTACCAACATTCTTGCGGTAGTACCAGCAGGCCGCAACCATCATGATCGCATGAATCCCAAAATCAAGGGCTTTCTTATTGCCCAGCGGCGCTACGCCAATTAAATACAGTGCCAGAAAAAACACAAATGCCAGGACTCCGGTAAGGCCACCAAAGGCAAGAGGTACCTTGAGCAAAGGTTTCCTAAAAAAATTCAGTATACTATTCATAATACAATCAACAAGACCAACTACTCAAACCAGCGGAAACCTCCCTGGTTCACTACTCCACAGACCCGTCCCCGCAGCACCTTACCCAGGAAAGGGGTGTTCTTTGACTTCGAGTAGGTCCGCACAAAGGTCCACTCCGCATCAGGTCTGAAGAAAGTCAGATTGGCCGGTTTGCCCTCTTCAAGGGTTACCTGGGGCAGGCGCAGGATTTGCCGCGGACGGCTGGTCAGCTTTTCGATCAACGCCTCCAGTCCTAAGCCGCTGTGCATCTGAGTCAGCGCAAAGGCGGTTTCTAAGCCGGTAATACCAAAGTCAGCGTGATCAAATTCCAGGTTTTTACTCTCCTCATCGTGCGGACTATGATCCGACACCACAGCATCAATGGTACCGTCAGCTAATGCCTGTCGCACCGCCTGGGCATCGGCCTCACTACGGAAAGGAGGATTAACTTTTAGATTTGTATCAAAGTCCATCAAGTCTTTGTCCTCGAATGCCAGCTGGTGAGCCGCCATGTCGCACGATACCGGCAGCCCTTTAGCCTTGGCTTCGCGGATCAGCTCCACAGCCCGGGCCGTAGACACCAGCGAAACGTGGAGCAACGGCAGGCCGGTATCGGGGGTAGTACTCTTTTCTAATGCATATTCAAGCAGCTTCAGGTCGCGGCTCAGCATCATTTCTTCGGCCAGAGCCGGCATCCCTTTTAGTCCCAGCAAGGTACTGGATACACCTTCGTGCATCTGCCCAAACAAGGTCAACTGCTTGTCTTCGGCGCGGTTCATCAACAGGGCATTCAGGGGGCTCAGGTACAGGAGTGCTTTCAGCAGGATATCCGCGTTCTGGATGGGATGCTCTCCGTCGGTAAAGGCCACCGCTCCCGAAGTATGCAGGTCTATCATATCGGTGAAGTCGACACCGTCCGTCCCTTTGGTCACGGCGGCGGCGGCGTGCAGTACTACGGGTCCGCCGTTACTGCCCTTCCTGACGTAGTTGAGGGTATCCTTGGAGTCTACTACCGGACGTGAGTTAGGTAACAGTACGATTTCGGTAAAGCCACCGCGGGCGGCTGCTTCCTGTACCGACTCTATACTCTCCTTGTGCTCATAGCCGGGGTCACGCGAGGCTACGCGCATGTCGATCCAGCCGGCCGACACGCACAGGCCGTTGCCTTCTCTTACCTCGGCGCCGTCGGCCGCGAGACCATCCCCGATCTGAGTCAGGATACCATTCTCAAGTAGCAGATCCTTTACCTGTCCGTGCAGCGGAGAGGCCTTGTCAATAATACGAACCGAACGTAGTAGTACTTTCATTTATCAGAAACAACGATATGGTTTTTCACCACCTCCTGTAAGTTATATTCAAAAAAAAAGCTCCTCGCGGAGCTTAAAGGGAAGCTGATCAGGCGCCTATAAATTGTTTGTACTCCTCAGCCGACATCAGACCATCCAGTTCACTGGGGTCAGACAGCTGCATACGGATCATCCAACCGGCTCCATAAGGATCATTATTTACCGTTTCGGGAGCGCCGTCCAGTACCGGATTAAGTTCCAGGATTTCGCCTGTCACGGGTAGGAAAAGATCGGACACCGTCTTCACCGCCTCTACCGAACCGAATACATCGTTCATCGAAAGGCTTTCACCCACGGTAGTAACATCTACATATACAATATCTCCCAACTCATTCTGGGCGTGATCGGTAATACCCACAACAGCCATATCACCGTCCAGGCGTATCCACTCGTGGTCTTTGGTATATTTTAGTTCTTCGGGGAATTGCATAGATAGATCTGATCTTTTCAGTTTGTATGATTCTTACAATAAGCTCCGCAAATTTCAGGATGTAAGCCCTATTTTCCAAATAAGATTTCTTCCACTTTTTTGGAGAGCAGTATAGTAGTTTTTAGAAAAAATAGTATTCTAATACCATACATCAGAAAAGATTCCTTCAGAACAATGCATTTGAACCTGTTTTCATCCGAATCCCGGTCCGCCTCTCCCCACCGATGGTGGCTTTATACCTTCTGCGCACTGGGAGTATCCGCAGGAATTTACTCCTGCACAAACAGCAAACAGCGCGCTAGCACCAGTAGTAGCAATCTGCCTGTCAGCCAAGTGCAAGCAGCCGTAGCGCCTGCGGCAGGAACGCCTGCCGCACCTCAGCGGGTGCTGGTGTTTTCCAAGACTAAAGGCTGGAAACACTCTTCCATTCCTTTTGGCATAGCGGCCATTCAGAAATTAGGTAAAGAGCACAAATTTGTAGTTGATACCACCAAAAACGCCGCCTACTTCACCGACGACAGCCTACGCAACTACGCGGCGGTTATCTTCAACTGCACCACCGGCAACGTACTGAATGCCGAACAGCAGGCCGCGTTTGAGCGCTATATTCAGGCGGGCGGTGGCTACATGGGTATTCACTCTGCCTCCGATACCGAGTACGAGTGGCCCTGGTACGGCAAGCTCATGGGCGCACACTTCGCCAACCACCCGCTCAACCCCGGTGAGCGCATGGCGGCCATTGATGTGACCGACAAAAAACATCCCTCCACGGCGCACCTGCCCGATCGCTGGGAGCGTAAGGACGAATGGTACAGCTACCGCTCGTTCTACCCCGGCCTGAACGTACTGGCCTACCTCGACGAAAACACCTATGACAACGGTACCAACGGGGCCAACCACCCTATAGCCTGGTACCACGAGTTTGACGGTGGTCGTGCTTTCTATACCGGCGGTGGCCACATGGACAGCAGCTACGACGAACCGCTGTTCCTGCAGCATATTCTGGGTGGTATTCGGTACGCCATGGGCGACGGCAAGCCGCTTGACTATAGCAAGTCGTACGCCGTAACGGTACCCGAAGAGAACCGCTTTGTGAAGACGATCCTGGTTAATGACCTGGATACACCCATGGAGCTGGCGGTATCCGACGATGGCCGGGTATTCTATACCGAGCTGCGCACGGCCAACCTGTACCTATACGATACCCGTACCAACAAAAACTCCCTGGTACACCGCTTTGACGTGGCTACTAAAGGAGGGACCGGACTAATAGGCGTAACGCTGGATCCGAACTTTAACAGGAACAAGTGGATTTACCTCTATTACTCGCCTCCTACCGATAAGGAGCCTATCCTATTCAACCTGTCGCGTTTTACAGTAAAAGATGATAATACACTGGACCTGGCGTCGGAGAAAGTACTGCTGCAGGTACCGGTACAGGAGAATAGTGGTGCCCACCACGGCGGCTCCCTGGCCTGGGACAAAGAGGGCAATCTGTACTTATCGACCGGTGATAGCTCCAGTCCGTTCCCATCCAACGGCTACGCGCCCGTTGATGAGCGCCCCGGCAAGGAGTACGTCAGTCTGGATGCCCAGCGCTCCTCGGCCAATACCAACGACCTGAAAGGAAAGATCCTGCGGATCAAACCTCAGTCTGATGGAACTTATACTATTCCCGAGGGCAATCTGTTCCCGAAAGGAATGGCCAAGACACGCCCCGAGATTTATACCATGGGCCTGCGGAACCCGTACCGTATTGCGGTTAACCCCAAGACCTCGGTTCTGTATTGGGGCGAAATCGGCCCGGATGCCGGCAAGGACAGTATTCAGGGACCACGTGGCTATGATGAGTTTAACCAGGCCAGAAAGGCGGGTAACTTTGGCTGGCCTTACTTCATTGGCAACAGCTATCCGTATGCTAAATGGGACTTTTCTACCGAAAAGCCCGGTCCGCTCTTTGACCCCAGGGCGCCGGTCAACAATTCACCGAACAATACCGGTCTGACGAACCTGCCCCCGGCTACACCGCCCATGATCTGGTACCCCTACGCCGCCTCGAAGGAATTTCCGGAACTGGGGCTAGGTGGTCGTAGCGCGATGGTGGGTGAGTTTTATACCTTCGACAAAAACTCCACTTCCAAAACCAAATTCCCAGCCTACTACGACGGTACCCTCTTTGCCTTCGACTGGATGCGCAACTGGGTGATGGCTTTCCGCTTTGATGAGAACGAAAACTTCCTGCGCGCCGAGCCTTTCATGTCCGTCAACGGTGATTTCCGTCGACCCATCGACCAGGCATTTGGTAAGGATGGCGTGATGTACATGCTGGAATACGGCTCGGTATACGGTGCCGATAACGAAGATGCCCGTTTGGTCAAGATTGAGTACAACACCGGCAACCGGGCACCAATCGCCAAAGCTTTTGTGATGGATTCGGTGGAAGCAGCCCGCCTGCCCAAGCGTGTATTCCTGACCTCAGAAAACCGCTACGTCTCTACCCAGAAGGAGGCCGTTGGTGAGGCTCCGCTGCGTGTGATGTTCGGCAGCCGCGGTACCGCCGATCTGGACGATGATGACGAGATCACCTACCAGTGGTTGTTTGATGGCAAGACCGTGGGCTCCACCCGTCCTACTGCCTCCTACACCTATACCCAACCAGGTACCTACAACGCCATCCTGAAGGTAACCGACAAGGCCGGTCAGGTAGGTACCGATACCATCGTGGTAAAAGTAGGAAATGCCCGTCCTGAGGTAGCAATTACAACGCCTAATAACAAATCGTTCTTCTGGGAAAACAAACCTTTTACCTACGATGTGAAAGTATCAGATAAGGAAGATGGCAAAGTTGACCCTAAGAAAGTAAAAGTTTATTTCAGTTATAATCCGCAGCCAAGTACTACGCCGGGTACCGCGCCCATCGGGCACCAGCCGGAGGCCCCGCTGGTGTCGGCCTCGCTGGGTAGCAGCCTCATCGCCAACAGCGACTGCCGGGCCTGCCATACGGTAGACAAGGTGTCGGTAGGACCATCCTTTACGGCCGTAGCGCAGCGGTATAAAGGACAGGCAAACGCGCTGGCTTCACTTTCGGCTAAGATTATCAACGGTGGCGGCGGTAACTGGGGCAAGGAGCACGTGATGAGCGCGCACCCGCAAATCTCCCCGCAGGACGCCAACGAAATGGTGAAGTACATCATGTCCCTGAACGAGCCCCAGAAGCAACTGACTACCCTACCTACCCAGGGTACTATCAAACTGACTGAGCATAAAAAGGACGAGCCCCGGGGCGAGTACACCCTTATGGCTACCTACACCGACAAAGGAGGTAAAACCATAGGTCCGCTGACCAACACCGAGGTAGTTAGCCTGCGCTCCGCCAAGGTACAGACGGTATACGCCGACGCCCACGTGGGCTTCCCACGTTGGGGCAACCGCCTGAGTGGGGGTAATCACAAGTCGTACATCCTAATGAAAAACATTGACCTGACGGGCATCCGCAAGTTCATGTACGAGTACAGCTCGGGCAAGCAGGGGGAAATCGAAGTACGTATTGACTCCCAGGCCGGACCGGTTATCAGCCGCACGCCCTACACCCCGACTAATGGCAAGTCAGGTACTGTTACCGGCGAAATTACGAAACCTACCTCCGGCCGGCATGATGTGTATTTTGTGGTAGTAAAGCGCGATAAACCCAACGACAACATTATTACGCTGTCGAGTATAGAGTTTCAGCAGTAGGTAGGTGTTAGGCGGTCCGCCGCGCTATATTAGGTTGTAGTAAGTAGGTCCGACCAGTACTGGTCGGACCTATTGTTTAGAAGGCTAAGTACTTACGCTGTTGCTCTGGATTCTCTAATACCTATACCTTCAGTTCGCCTTCTATGGAGTCATCCAGGGTTTTGCCCAGCATCGCTCCTACGGTCATCTTCATGAAGGCTATGGCATTTCCGTGTTTATTATCCCAGTAGTACCCTTCTCTGGCTTCTACTTTTATAACCGTAATTCGAGGATCATCTATTCCCTCCGTAAACCATGTTTTCAGAATTGGATCCCACAATTCTTTGATCAATGCTTTATCGGTCGAAATGGTAGCCACCCCATTAACACTTAAAAAATCAGAATGTGCTGACCCCTGAAACAGCAGCTGAACTACCTGATCCTTCTGGATTTCCTGATTTTTATGGCTGTCACTGGCACTCAAAAACCAAAAGGTACCCGATTCATCTACTTTCTGTATTGACATAGGTCGTACCTGCAGGGCATTGCCCGTCCCGATACAGGTGCAGAAAAAGCAGGTATTGTTTTTTTCGGCCAACTCTTTCATTCGTTTACCTGCTTCGGCACCGTGCAGGTCTTCGTGGTTCTTTTCCGGTTGCTGACGATCTATGCTATTCATATGACTTTGTATTTTAGATATATCCTGAATAGAAGTACTGATAGTAGCTTCCTTCCATTAAAAAGATTATTCCAGCATTTTCAAGAAAAGCAGTTCCCCTCCGGAATTGTACTAAACGTATACCAGGTACCGTCCAATCTTCAACTACCATAGCGGATAGATTTATGCCTGTTCCTGCTTTTGTATCTATCATCTTCCTTCCGGCCTGGCTATTCCATCCTATCTATGAACAGAGAGAAAAATACTTTTGCTAGGTTTGTATGGAGAATTACAGCAACTCATACCATTGCTTATTTCGTAGCAGGAATTTTTGCCCTGCTAGTACTGGATTATGATGCATTCTTTGGGGTTGGTGCCCTGTCCTTTATGCGCCCCACTGATTCCTCCTGGGTTGCAGCCGGTCCGGGATTACAGGTGGTAAGGGGAGTACTGCTATCCTTCTTTCTGTTCCCGTTTAGCAATATCTTTCTTGATACTGAATATGGATGGGGCAAATTTTGGCTACTATTATTTGGCCTTAGTTACTTGCTGACACTCTCTGCTGCCCCCGGTTCATTCGAAGGAGTCATATATATCAACATCCCGCTTAAGTATCACCTGCTAGGGCTTCCCGAAACCATTATATACTTAACTCTATTTACTGTGCTAATGTGGGGCTGGTATAGGACTCCAAAAAAGATATTCAATGCAATATCTATCATAGTAGTAGCTTTGATCGTACTTATGAGTTGTATGGGAGTGCTAGCTTCCGTTGGTATAATCAAAACATAAACCAGTAGCTTGTACAGATTTGAAATACCGGAAAAGGCAAGCCTGCTGTAGCGTATTACTGGCATCAATTATTTTCCCTTGCCCTCTCTCTACACTGACGAGCAGCGGTTCAGCCAAATAGATTTGTCCCTGCTTCCGCTTTTACAGCTATATAAACACAAATGGATTCATGAAGTACGCACTCCTGACTTTCATGGTTGGTCTGGTAAGCTGGTTGGCTGGCAGTTTTATCAAACCCCAGCCCACTGCCGAAGTACCCGCCATACAAAAGCAAGCTAAACCCAATATCCTGATCATCTACCTGGATGACCTGGGGTATGGAGATGTGAGCGCCTACGGTCAGAATACCCTCAAAACCCCTAACATAGACAAACTTGCTAAGGGTGGTGTACGATTTACCAACGGCTACGCTACCTCTGCTACCTGTACCCCCAGCCGCTACGGAATGCTGACCGGAATATACCCTTGGCGCAATGATCAGGCGCGGATTCTGCCCGGTGATGCTCCCCTGCTGATTGACACAACGCTGATGACCTTACCTAAGATGCTCCGTCAGGCAGGATACCATACCGGCATCGTGGGCAAGTGGCATCTGGGTATCGGTAACGGCAGTGTAGACTGGAACCAGGACCTCCAGCTAAACCCAAACGATGTGGGGTTTGACTACTCCTACATCATGGCAGCCACCACCGATCGCACGCCAACTGTCTACATCGAAAACCGCCGGGTGGTAGGCCTGAGTGCCAGCGACCCGCTCTACGTCAACTACGAGAAAAACTTTGAGGGAGAGCCTACCGCTATCTCTAATCCTGAACTGATGACGAAGCAGAAGTGGCACCACGGGCATAACCAGTCGGTGCATAACGGCATCCCCCGCATCGGCTTCCAGAAAGGCGGCAAGTCGGCTCTGTGGCATGACGAAGATATGGCGGATGTATTTCTTGATAAAGCCAAAGCCTTTATTGATAATGTGGATTCAAAAGAGACCGGCAAGCTGACCGCGGCCCGGCCGAACGCGGCCCAACCGAACGCGGCCCGGCCCTTCTTTCTGTACTATGCTTTACAGCAGCCACATGTACCGCGCGTGCCACACCCCCGGTTTGTGGGCAAATCCGGTATGGGGCCTCGGGGTGACGCTATCATGGAGGCAGACTGGTGCGTGGGCGAGATCATGAAAAAGCTGGAAAGCGAAGGACTGACTGAAAATACCTTAGTACTATTTTCAAGTGATAACGGACCTGTTCTTAATGATGGCTACTATGATGACGCCGTAGAAAAAATTGGCAGGCACCAGCCTGCCGGTAGGCTGCGGGGTGGAAAGTACAGTCTCTACGAAGCGGGCACCAAGGTACCCTTCATCACCTACTGGAAGGGGCGCATCAAGCCCCAAGTATCGGATGCTCTGGTGTGCCAGCTTGATCTGATGGCCTCACATGCCCAATTAGTGGGTGTTAAGGACTCTTCCCAGGACAGTCAGAACCTACTGTCAGCCTTTCTGGGAGAGTCAAAGAAAGGAAGGGACCATTTGGTACTGGAAGCAAGCGGCCGGTTGGCTTTCCGGAACCAGAACTATATTCTGATCCCGCCCTACAAGGGGAATGCCCTGTCTAAGGAAGTAAACATTGAAACCGGCGTATCCCCGCAGTACCAGCTATTTGATGTAGCCCGTGATCCGGGTCAAAAGCAGAATCTGGCCCAACAGCACCCTGACAAACTCGAAGAAATGAAACGTGGTATGCAAAAAATCGCAGGCGGAAAATATAAAGCCAATACCGCTGACCTTGAACTGAAATAATTAGCCTGTAGTAAGAGAGAAGAAGTCTACTGGTACAAGCACTGGCCGACAAAAGAAGGTTAACTATGCAGCAGCCCAATCATTTCTGATCGGGCTGCTGCATTTGGTAGTCTGGTTTACCAGTAGAAGCTTAATTCACTCGCTTCACCCTGAATTTGGCTTTGAACTCCGTGGCAGGTGGGTCGAACTCACCCACAATAAACAGGTTGGCTGAAATCTCCCCTTCGATGTAGCCACCGATGGGAGCCCACTTGGTAATGGTGACGGTACCGCCGGTGTATTGGGTGTTGAGTCCGCAGCCCCGGTCGGTACAGATCTGATAGCTGCTGCTGTATCTTTCACTTCCTTTGGCATGGCCGGTATTCACCTTGATCGCGGCGAACTGTCCCTTTTCCTGATCACCGAAGGCATAGGTACCCACGCCGATCGCCTTCCCCTCCGGACCGGTAATCATAAGGTCGAAGGTCTGGTTGCCGTTAATATAGGAGCTGATACTAAATTTACCCCGGGTATCTACCCTAATGCTACCGGTCTCAAAATCGCCGGTGTTGTAGAGCCTCGTACCTTTAAGGGTATATTCCAGAAACTGCTCATGGCCTATCTGGATCTCTTTCTGCAGCAGGAGAACATCCTTGCCCGCATAGCTTCGGGCCGGGTCGTTTTTATTCACAATTACATTGAAGTTGCTCAGCCGCACCCCTACCCCTACCGGGTTCACCGCGGGTACGGTGGCAGGTGCCTGAAAGGTAGCAACGCCTGGCTTGTCGGGAGTTACCTTGCCTCCCCCATAGTTCACCGTCCACTCAAACTTAGCGCGGGTGTTGATGTATTCTTCCAGTACGCCCAGTTTGGGATCACCGTCTCCGGTCAGGGAGTAGTTCATATATTCCATGACCCTGAGCTTTGTTGACTCGCCCTTGTTCAGGAAGCTGTCATCGGCCACCAGCATAATGGTTTCAAAGTAGGTCCAGTCGCTGAAATGCGTGGTTTCAACGGTCAGCGTCTTGTTTTCTTTATGCAGAAAGGTATTCGTTGCTACCCGGTAGAAGCCATCGGCATCCTGGTAAGTCAGGTACAGGAACTCCGGACTTCCGTTTACCAGGGCGACTCCATCATAGGACAGCGTCAGAGTAACGGGCTTGCTGAATTTAACGCCCTCGGGTAACAGCCGGTACGATTTAGCCTTGCTGCCCGGGAAGGTGTTTTCCACCTGCTGAATGCTAAAAGTTGTAGGAGCACTTACGGCTCCAGCCGGTACCGACAGGCGGATGCTCGCATCCGGCATCTGTAGCTCGCCTCCATTGGTCCCGATGGTTTTTGTAACGGGTGCCCCTATGAGAGCGCCGTGCTCAGTTTTGATAGGCGTAACTTCCGTAGAGTCTTCTATGGGTTCGGGTGTGTTATTCTCGTTGCAGGCGCTTGCGGCTATCAGGAGAAACAGCAGCAGTAGATGTAGAAATTTGAAATTTTTCATGGCTAATAAATGATGGAAAGGAAAAAGGCACTGTGGCTGTTACTACTAATAGATAAAGATGGGTTCGTCGTTGGTTGTGAGCAGTCCGTTTTCGTAGTCACCGCTACTGCCCAGGTGCGGCTTGAAGTAGAAGCCTTCAATGGCGGCAGCATGACCACTGCTTACGCTTTTACTTAATTGTACCGCTCTGCTTGCCCCATTCAGTTTGGCTTCGGCGGTAATGCGGTACTCGCACTGGGCTATGTCGTGTACCCAGTAGTTATATTCTCCTTCCTCAATGGTGAATGATTTTCTGATGACAGACGGAGCACTTCCGTCAAATAGCGTGGCACCCGCTACCGGCGTTAGAGTAACTGTGACTACTGTACCGGCCGCCATGGTAGAGGCGTCGAGTCCGAGGTTACGGAACAGCAGAGTACCTCCAAAATACCCTGATCCTGAACGCTCATTGCGGGGACGGTCGGGTATCTGACCGGATAGCTGCCAGTTAAAGTTCTTCACGGCTCCTCCTTTGCCCGGGCTGAACGCATCATAGTCAGCCGCCGCAGGCATACCCAGGCGCAGGTGATAGGTTTTACCCTTATAGTTTACTTCCTTCCAGGCGTATACTTTCCAGCTCCCGATCTCCAGCTTGGGTAGCTTATAGCGTCCTTGTTCGTCGGTAGTTACTTCGGTTGAGCCATATAAGGCACTGTTATCGGCGCGGACTTTTACACCCGCCATGGGTGCCCCCTTCGTATCCACTACCTTACCAGTTACCGAGTAAGCCTCAGCCACTACGTCGATATCAGGCTCGGGGGTATGTACTTCACAGGAGAAAAGAAACAGGCAGTTAGCCAGCATCAACGTGGTTGCCTTGACTAGTGACTGAAAGAATTGAGGTGTTACATTTTTCATGGCTAAATAGAGTTATTTATGTGCTAAGTATATTCTGATGAAAATTCTGAATGCTGGCTACCGATGCTACAGCTTCATCTCGGCCGCCTTGTCGCAGGCAAACTGAATGCTTTCGTAGGCTAACCTGAGCTTCGCATTCTCCCCCAGACGATGCTGGATGTAGGCATCGAACTGAATCTCCTGCATGAGCTGCAGCCACCGCTTCGTACCGGACTGGTACAGGAGCTGCCGCTTTTGTTCGGATGAGAGAGAGCGGTACCAAACCTGATAGTCGGGTTTTAGCTTTTGCATTCCTCTGGTAAACTCCTGCTTCATCCTCTCCAGGAGCATGATCGTTTTGTTGTCGTTCTTTTCCCGAAGGGCCGCGAGGGCATGGCTGTATCGCTTTTCCATAAGCCTGTCGCGCCTTGTTTCCAGCGATGATGCCTGAAAAGCCGCCGTTCCCAGAATCATACAGAAAAAACACAGCAACATGGCGAGCGATATGAGGTGCTTTTTCATTATATGATTTGTTCAGTGGCCTGTTTCTTTGATTATCTGATGCAAAATTAGGTGACTGCTCCCTCGCGTTTGTGCGTAGAAAAAATGAAAATCAGCAATACGTACTAGTACGTAGATGATGAAGGCCTGACTTTGCTCAGGCGTAAGGGACGGAGGCAAGGTACAGGCACCTAAAGTAACCTTACTATCTTTTCATGATCTGGTTATAAGAAGGGATGCTGGCTTTTTCGTACCTTTGTCCAACCCTATTCGGTTGTTTTCCCACACAAATCATGCATCGTATACCTCTTCTGCTTTGTAAGAAGCCATGGAGCAGTCTGCTGCTCTTATTTCTGCTGCTAACCAGTACCTATAGCCGGGCTGGCTCCACTCCGCATGACACAGTACAGGTAGAGAAATGGCTGAAGCTGGGCCTGGCTAAGCTAGGTCAAGGCCAGCCCGATTCGGCGGGTGTGTATGCTCAGCAGGCGAGTAAACTATCTAGAAAAATCGGGTACCTGCGGGGCGTCAACAATGCCATAGGGCTTCAGATAAAAGTGCTGCACCAGCAGGGAAAATTCAAAGAAGCCCTGGATCTGGCTCAGGAAGGCGTGCAGATCAGTAAAAAGCTGGATAAAAGGGAACTGGCCAGAGCCTACAACAATATCGGCTTTCTGTACTCAAACATGGGAAGTCTGAAAGTGGCCGTAACTCATTTTCTGCAGGCTCTGCGACTAGCGGAAGAACTGAAAGACGCCCCGCTTCAGATGAAGTATGGTAACAACCTGGCTTCGGTATTTGGAGAGCTGAATGATATTGATAAATGCTTTCAATATTCTGAAAAGAGTTACCGGATAGCCCTTCAACTCAAAGACACCGCGGCTATTTCGGCGGGCCTTACCAATATGGGGGCCAGCGAACTGATCAGGAAGCGCTACAACAAAGCTTCAAAGTACCTGCTGGAAGTACTGCGACTTGGTCAGTTGACCCAAAACCCGGAACAGGTACTGTATGCTTATGAAAACCTGGGGGAGACTGCCATGGAGCAGCGGTACTACCAACAAGCCCTTTCGTACTACCAGCAGGGCCTGCAGGTACTTCATTATCATCAGGACCCTTTGCATGAGGTATACATCTATAAAGGACTGGCTACTGTATACCTGAGAATGAACCTGCCGGACCAGTCCCTGCATTACCTGAGCCGAGGCCTTGCCCTAAGCAAAAGTTTGAACGCTACCAATGAACTGCGCCTTCTGTACCAGTTAGGTGCCGAAGTGCAGGAGAAACTGAATAACCCCCGGCAGGCACTTGAATACCAAAAGAAGTATCAGGCCCTGAACGACTCGCTCATGAGTGCAGAGACCCGGCAAAGTGTCCAGCGCATGGAGATTGAGTTCCAGACATCACAGAAGGAAAAAGAGATTGCCCAGCAAAACCTGCTACTCGCTCAGAACAGCCTGGAAATTGAAAGAAAGAACAACCTCATCTACCTGGCGCTGGTAGCGGTAGTGGCCCTGTTATCAGTCATTATTATCTTCTACATGCGCTACCGCGATAAGCAAAAGGCCAATGCACAGCACCTGCGGGTACTCCAGCAGGAAAGTGAGCTCAAAGTACTAATGGCCCGGATAGATGGAGAAGAAAAAGAACGGAGCAGACTGGCCCGGGAGCTGCACGATGGCGTGGGCGGTTTGCTTTCGGCTACTAAAATGCACCTGAGCGTACTACAGAACGAGGTAGATTGGGCGGGTCAGGCGCAGAAGTTCCAGCATACGTCTTCCATGCTTGATGCGGCTTCGCGCGAAATACGTAGCATTGCCCATAACCTCTCTCCCGACATGCTGCTCCGGTACGAACTGGACCAGGCCCTGGCTAACTTCTGCCAAACCGTAAGTAATGATTCATTACAGGTTGATTTTTACTACCTGGGCGAGCCTCTCAGGGTAAAGAACAACTTTAAGCTGGTGCTCTACCGCATGGTGCAGGAGCTGGTCAATAATGTTATCAAACATGCGGGAGCCACCCAGGCCCTGGTGCAGCTAAGTCATCACGAACATATACTTACCCTTACGGTGGAAGACAATGGAGTAGGATTTGAGGAGAACGGGGGAAAAGGCATAGGGCTGACCAACCTGCAGGCACGTGTAAAAGATATGCAGGGCGAACTAAGCATCGAATCCGCTCCCGGCAGAGGAACTACCGTGTATGCCGAATTTGATGTACTTCCCCATCTGGACAAAGACGTTACCGAAACTACCACTATCTAAGCCCATGATACGTATAGCCATTGCTGATGACCACCTGCTGGTAATAGGCGGCCTCAAGGCCATGCTGGAAAGCGATCCGCAAGTCAGGATACTGTTTGCTGTAACCAACGGCGAGCAGTTGCTAAGCGCCCTGCGGGAGCAGCAGCCCGACGTACTCCTGCTCGACATCCAGATGCCGGGACAAACCGGTATAGAACTATGCAAAGTTATACTGCAGCAGTACCCCGACATCAAAGTAATAGCCCTTACTAACCTGGAAGAAACCCACTACGTAAAGCAAATGATTCGTAATGGTGCCAAAGGCTATCTGCTCAAAAACACCGATCAGCAGAGCCTGTTCAAGGCCATTACTACCGTTCTTGCGGGCGAACAGTTCATTGATCCGCAGATCCAGAAAAACATGATGGAAGAAATGCTGACGGGCCAGAAACGAAACCTGCAGGAAGTACTGCTTACCAAGCGGGAGGAAGAAATACTCGCCATGGTTGCCAAAGAGCACAGCAACCAGGAGATCGCCGATGCACTCTTTATCAGTCTGCGTACCGTACAGACTCACCGCCTGAATATTACCCAGAAGCTTGGCGCTAAGAACACCGCCAGCCTGGTCAACGAAGCTCACAAGAGAGGATTACTGTAGCATCTGCTCATGGGAGCAAAGTACGAGGGCAGGTAGTATATCTTTATACATCCACCCTTCATCAATCTACCCTATATTACCCCTCAACAACCTGAAGAAGCTCTCCTTGTAGGTATCGCTGACGGGTATAGTCTGCTCCGCTATTTTGATCCGGCTTCGCTCTATGTGTTCAATCTTATCAATGGCTACCATATAGGACTTGTGCACGCGGGCAAATTTGTGACTGGGGAGGAGTTCTTCCAGTGCAGCAAAATTCAGCAGGGCAACGATCGTTCCTTTGACGGTATGGATGCGCAGATAATCCTTCATGCCTTCGATGAGCTGGATATCTCTGATCGCCACTTTCTGAATGCGGGTACCTACTTTCAAAAAGATATGTTCGGTTTCCTGCGGCTGCTCTGACGATATATCTTCCTTAACCGGCTGCGGCCTTTGGTTTACACTTTGATAGAGTCGCAGTACTCCTTTATAAAATCTTTCGAATGAAATAGGCTTGAGTAAGTAGTCCTTTACCTCAAGGTCGTAGGCTTTAAGAGCATGTTGTTCATAAGCGGTAGTCAGGATTACCATCGGACGGGGATTCAGCATCGGGATAAAGCTAAGCCCATCCAGGTCCGGCATATTAATATCCAGAAAAAGCAGATCCGGCTTGTCCTTCTCCATCTGGCCGGCAGCCTCTAAGGGACTGCCAAAGGAGCCTTTTAGCTCCAGAAAAGATACCTTGGCTATGTATTCTTCGAGAATTTCTTGTGCCAGTGGCTCGTCATCAACTATATAACACGTTAGCTTGTACTTCATAAACCTGTGTATTGAGACGATTAATTTTCAGAACTACTCTAAATGATCCTTCCGTACTAAGGACATTAAAACTATGCCGATCCGGGTATAGCAGTTGCAGCCTTTTCTGAACATTGGCCAGCCCGATTCCCCCCACTTCCTGAATGGCTCCTGTTTTGTTAGTACCAATGGGATTCTCAATGCTGAAGGTAAGATTGTCCTCTACTACCTCAAGACTTACCTTTATATCTCCGGCAGCCAGTTGCCTGTGGCTGTGTTTGTAAGCATTTTCCAACAGGTGAATAAATAGCAGTGGAGCGACGCGGCAGGAGTCAATGTCACCCGCTATTCTGAAGTCCACTATAGCAGCCGCTTTGTACCTGAGCTGCTGCAGACTGATAAAGTCCTGCAGGTAGTTAATTTCTCTTTGCAGCGCTACCGTGCTGGCATTGGCTTCATAAAGCATATAGCGCATCAGAGAAGATAACCTCATGATCGCATCCGGTGCTAACGGAGAGCCCTTGTAAGAAAGGGTATGGATGTTGTTGAGGGTATTGAATAAAAAATGAGGATTGATTTGAGATTTCAGGTATGACAACTCAGCCTGTATAGCCTGTTTTTCCAGAGCTTCCCGTTTTAGTGTATTGATAAACCAATTCTCAGAGGCTCTTGCTACCCAGCTTAGGAGTAAACCTATAACTACAAAACTGAATAGTGAGGTAAAGTACTGGTCCAGAAACGAGGGCCAATCCAGTATCTCTCTCCCCTGCGCCCAGATGAAAAGTAAGGGGCCTACCAGAAGTATAAGTACCAGACCTGCAATATAAAATCCGAATCTCCTCCTATTCAGATAGCGTGTAAGAATATAGAAGTGGCTGTAAAAAACAGCGCCAAGTACCACCAGTACCTTTACTGACAGGTACCACCAGCCAGGGACTCCTTCGCTCCTCAGAACCCAGCACAGGAACACGAAAAGGAGGAGCCAACCCAGGAGGTGAATAGCTGTAAATACCTTTTTTATACGATTCATATCCACAGTAATTGATCAGTAGTTCATCAAAGCTATCTTACCGGTTTGTCAGCTCCAAAGCTATTCTACCAAACCCGGCTTTTCTTCTATAAAATGGCTACTAGTTTCTACAAGAGGATGGTCTAAGCAAAGGGGCAGGTTGTCGATTTGTTTTCAGTCCTGGCATATCTCTTTTTTTCTTCTTCTCCCACCCCTTTTTCTTCACTACCGGTAAGCTGAACATAAGCCTCAAATAACGTCAGCAGACTAATTTCTTACCTATAAACTACTTAACAACAAGCCTAGCTTTATGGAGCATACTCAGGTACATCTGACGATACGCAATGTATCAAAAACCTACCCTAACGGGGTCAGGGCCCTAAATAATATTTCGCTGGATATACCTCCGGGCATGTATGGTTTGCTAGGTCCGAACGGTGCCGGCAAGTCTACCCTGATGCGTATTCTGGCTACGCTACAGGAGCCGGACGAGGGGCAGATCTTACTCGGTAACGTGGATGTGATAAAACAGAAGGACGAACTGCGCAAAACACTGGGGTACCTGCCTCAGGATTTTGGACTACTGCGTAGCGTCAGTGCGGAGAAGCTACTCGACCATTTTGCAGTACTCAAGGGAATTATACAAAGAGCATCACGCAAAGAGGTAGTAGAGGGACTGCTGAAGCAGGTAAATCTGTGGGATAAGCGGAAACAGAAGCTCGGCGGTTTTTCGGGAGGTATGCGGCAACGCTTTGGGGTAGCGGTGGCCTTATTAGGCAACCCTAAGCTGATGATCGTAGATGAACCCACCGCCGGTCTGGACCCCGCCGAGCGGGTCAGATTCCTGAACCTGCTGAGTGAACTGGGGGAAAACAGCGCTATCATCCTTTCCACCCATATAGTCGAGGATGTATCAGAACTGTGTACCCGTATGGCCATTATCAATAAAGGCGAAATCTTATTAGAAGCACAACCACTGCAGGCCATCAGGGAATTGAATGGAAAAATCTGGCGCCGGTTGATCGAGAAGGCTACTCTACCCGAATTAGAGCGTACCAACAATGTGATTTCGACAAAGCTACTCAGCGGACGTACAATCGTACATACCTACAGCCAGGAAGCCCCGGGGCCGGATTTTGAGCCGGTGGAGCCTGACCTCGAGGATGTATACTTCAGTACAATGGCCGGCTACTACGGTGCTGGTCAGGCAAGCAGAAAGGAGGTGGTACTATGAAATTCTGGGAAGTATACCGGTTTGAGCTCTACTACCAGTTACGCCGTCCTTCTACCTGGATCTATTTCCTGGCGGTTCTGGGACTTGTCTTTCTGGTAATCGATGAGGTAGTTGACTATACACGTACGGTGGGAGGAGCGCTCCTGCATGCGCCCGTTACGGTAGCGAATATTACCGGCTACTCCAACAAGTTTGGACTGCTGCTACTCGCGATGCTGGCGGGGAATGGAGCTATGCGCGACATTCAGGCACGGATGGACCCGCTTATGTATACCACCTCCCTCAGCAAAAGTGTCTACCTGGGAGCCCGCTTTCTGGGTACCTTCACCATTGCCATCGTACTGATGCTCATGGTTGTTCCACTGGACATGACCATTTCCAGCTTTGCTATGAATGCCGAAGCCGAGCTCTATGGGTTGTTCAATCCTGTCTCCTACATTAATTCTGCTCTCTTCCTGACGGTACCCAATGTCTTTGTGGCCACGGCCGTATTGTATGCAATGGTACTACTGAGCCGACAGGCTATGGCTGCTTATCTGGGGGCGTTGCTGATATTCGTACTAAGTACCTTCAACATGGATGTATTGGCCGAAAACTGGGCGCTGGGAAAGCTGGTGGACCCTACGGGCCTAACCGTAGTAGATGAATGGAGACGAGCCCTGACACCCAACCAAATAAATACATCGGTACTCAGACTTGAAGGCTCCTTACTGGCCAACCGGGCTCTCTGGATTTGTATTTCGCTGTTGCTGGGCGTAGTGGCTTATAGCCGCTTTCAGCTTTCCCATCACCTACCGGATAGTTGGTGGAAGCGCAACATTGCCAATAGGTACCTGGTTCCGGTACATACACCTACTGCTCCGGCTAAGGCTGTCACCTTCCTTAGAACCTTTGACTATAAAACCCGGCTGTACCAAACGCGGTCCCTCGCCTATACTTTTTATCAGGAAATCACAAAGAGTCCGGTAGGGCTGGCCATACCCGCGATTGCGGTATATGCGTTCATCCTGATACCTAATATGTCGGAAGGGCCATTGGGTGTTCCTATTTTACCTACTACCCCTCGCATCATCCTTTTCCTGAACAACGCAGCCTTGCAAATCTTTGTGGTGATGCTGATTACGCTACTGGCGGGGCAGCTAATCTGGCGGGAGCGGGACTCCCGGCTGCATGAGATATTTGATGCGGTACCTGTTCCTGACGGTGTACTACTGTGGAGCAAGTACCTATGCCTGGCTTTAGTACTCTTTACCGTTCAGGCGGCCTTACTGGTCGCGTCTATTTCTATTCAACTGGTAGCCGGGTATTATCAATTTGAAATAGGCGAGTACCTGCAGGCACTATTCGGAGTTCAGCTGCTTGACCAACTCCTGTTTGCCGCCGTTGCCATGACTATTCATACCCTGGTCAATCAGAAATACGTCGGGCACCTACTGGTCCTGCTCTTTTACTTATATACCCTGATTGCCCCCCGACTGGGAATTGAGCATAACCTATTCATATTCGGCTCTGATCCGGGTCTGGCTGGTTCCGTTTTTTACGGTCAGGGTTCTTTCCTCTTTCCCTGGCTCCTGTTTAAGCTGTACTGGATTGCTTGGGCCTTACTCTTTATGATGATTACCCAAAAACTGTGGGTCAGGGGCCGCGAGACTACCATCAAATATCGACTCAGACAGTCAGGAAAAGGCCTCATGCAATCTCCGGTACTGATCGGCGCTATAACGTTACTAATGGTTACCGGTACTCTCATCTTCTATAACACCAATATCCTGAATAAATATACCACTGCTGAGGAACGTGTGGAGCAGCAGGTCCTGTATGAGCAGCTCTACGGACGGTACAGAGCCGTACCACAACCACTACTGACGAGTACCCGGCTGCAGGTTGAGTTCTACCCGGACGAACGGATGGCGGTGGTACAGGGAATTTATACTCTTAAAAATGATAGTAGGAAGGCAATTGATTCTATCCACCTGGCTACCGCTCCGGTAGTAGAGACCCGCACCATAAAGTTTAGCCGGGACAACCGGGCTGTGCTGACAGATAAAAAGCTGGGACACCATATCTATGTACTCAACCAGCCACTGCTGCCGGGAGATTCGGTGCAGGTAAGCTATGAAGTAGGATCGATTCCGGAAGGTTTTTCTAATCGCGGTATCACTACTTCGGTCATGAACAACGGCAGCTACTTCAGGAACTCGGAATGGTTGCCAGCCATAGGGTACCAGCCCTTCCGCGAACTCCGTAACGACCGGAAACGAAAAGACTACGACCTGCCCCAACGCCCGGAGTTCCGCCCCCTACACGATGCAGAGTCAATACTGTCCCGAACCGGGCGGGAGCAAATCCAGTTTGAAGCCACGATCGGTACCGCAGCCGATCAGATTGCGGTAGCTCCCGGTACGCTTACAAAAAGCTGGAAACGGGGTGACAGGCAGTACTTTCGCTACGTAGCCGACAGGCCCATCCAGAACATGTTTCATGTTTATTCCGCCCGGTATCAGGTACGTAAGGCGCGCTGGCAGAATGTAGACATCCAGATCTTTCACCATCCGACTAGTGTACTCAACCTGGACAGGATCGAGCGGGGAATAAAAGCTTCGCTGGACTACTATACCCGAACCCTTAGCCCCTACCCCCACCGTCAGTTAAAGTTTGTAGAATATCCTGATCCCGGCACCGGTGGCATATCCTTACCGGGCACGATCGGGTATTCCACCAATTTTGCTTTACTCAATCCGGCTAATGATACCAGAGGGTTTGACCTGCTTTTTGCGGTGGTCGCGCACGAGGTGGCGCACCAGTGGTGGGGGCACCAGCTGGTTCCGGCGGAGGTGGAAGGCTCGGCATTGCTTACGGAAAGCCTGGCGTGGTACAGTGCGCTGGGCGTGGTGGAGCAGGCTCAAGGGCCGGAACAACTTCAAAACTTGCTGGATGCCATGCGTCATGAGTACCTGAATCCCCGCAGCAGGGCCGCCGTTCCTCTCCTCAAAGCACGGGACTCCTTCCAGGCGTATCGTAAAGGGCCTTTTGCTATGTATGCCTTACGCGAATACGTGGGAGAAGAACCCGTAAACCGGGCGCTACGGAACCTGCTGACCAAGTTTAAACCAGGCGTACCTCCCTTTGCTACTTCGCTAGACTTTTATTCAGAGATGAAAGCAGTAACCCCTGATCCGCTCCATTACCTGCTCAAGGATCTCTTTGAAACCAATACGTTTTGGGAACTTGTGGCAAAAGGGGCCACTGCTAAGCCTACTGCTGATGGTGCCTGGCTGGTAACGATGGACTTGCTGGCACACAAGGTACAGGTTGATACAACTGGGGTTGAAACGGAAGTCTCTATGAATGATCTGATAGAGGTAGGGATATGGGGCAAAAGCGGTATGACAAAACCCTTGTACCTAAAGAAGGAAAAGATTCGGTCCGGCATGAACCGGCTCACGATCAAAGTCTCTGAGCAGCCGGAGGAAGTAGGGATTGACCCACGCCACCTGCTGATAGATACCGAGATGTATGACAATAGCAGGCAGGTAGTTATCGAAAAATAATCAGGTTAAGCAAAAAAGGTTGGCTCTTTCTGTTAGTAATTGAAGCCTATTTTGAGGCTCCATGGCTAATCTAAGAAGTATTTCTAGAGCGGCTCTGGCTTCTTAGGTAGTATATGCTCCCTATGGAGTCAACTTTTCTGCTCTAAAAAAATTTCTATTAAAACCTCATGAATAAAGTAGTACTCTTTGCCGCTTCCCTCCTGTTTGTGGTAGCCTGTAACAACACCTCTGAAACTGCTGATCAGGAAGAAGAGAAATGGGAAACCCTATTTGATGGTACCAATACTGATGCTTTACGTGGATACGGTATCGATACATTTCCGGAGGGAGTCTGGTATGTTGAAAATGGCGCCCTGATAGCCAACCCAGATACAGCGAATCGGGATCTGGTTACCAAAAGCAGGTACGAAAACTTCGAACTGGAATACGAATGGGCGGTTGATACGGCCGCTAACTCCGGTATATTTTTCCATGTACAGGAAGACCTGGCAATGGAAGCGGGAAACGGCAATAGTCCTAACTGGCTTGATAACTTCGAAATACAGATTCTGGATGACAAGTACTTCAATGATACCGCCGCCGTCCGGTCGGCCGGGTCACTGTATGACCTGATTGTCCCTACGAATAAGCAACTGAAGCCGATCGGGGAATATAATCAGGCGCGGCTCATCCATAACAACGGCCATGTAGAGCACTGGCTCAACGGAAAAAAAGTCCTGGACTTCGAAAAAGATAGCCCTGAAATGCAGGCCTTACTGACCAGTAGTAAGTTTAAAGAAAACCCGGAATATCACTCGGACAAAGAAGGCCACATCATGTTCCAGCACCATGGACAACGGGTCTATTTCAAAAACATCAGGGTGAGGAAGATCTAAGACTATAACTAAGCTTTTACTTCAACTATAAAAGGCCTCCGTAGCTTACTTGTGTATACAAGACATGTTTCGGAGGCCTTACTGTGTGGGTACCAGAATCAGTAATCCATATTCAGTAGTATAGCCAGCAATACCAGCGGTACATACTACCTGACTTTCTCAACATCGCCCATCAATCTGCTCGTCAGAGCCATATTGTCTTTTATACTACATTGACTAAGTTGCCGCAACCAAACTTAGATTCATGATAGTACCTTTATCCACATCACGTATAGCCCTAGGTATACGCTGACCTATGCTTTTATCCCTACTTCTTCTTAGCCTTTCGATCCCCAGCTATGCCCAAAACTGGCGACCTGACTTCAGAATTCCACTAGGTCCGGAGGCTATCTGGTTGCAGTATTACAATGAATTGAGTCATTTTTGGGCAAAAGGTACTGATGTTGGGACTGTTGATCGCTGCAAAATTCAGGTATCAATGTTTTACTTCCGTGTAAACAGTCAGGGTGAGATTGATAGCATATATACTCAGGGGAATCTTAATAGATCTGCAACCGAAGCGGTATACAAGAACATTTATGAGACTGAGGGGAAATGGGTACTCCCTAAAGACACAAAAAGTACAGACTCATGCTGGTTTATTTACCCCTTCTTTGCTTTTGGTAGTTCACGGTCCTGCTCCGATGAACTACTTGCAGATCGTTATCCACTGTCACTTCTGTACCAGCAACTGTCGGTCCTGAAGAGTACTGAAGACCAGAGGGGAAGAGTACTACTCCACCCCTCTCCTTATTCAATGTTTGCAGAAAAGTAAGTTATCTTCATATAAAATCAGAGGAGAATTATTAATGATTTCATAATGCCTCATTAGAATAACCTGAAGCAGAGACTAGCTAGATTTCACTTCTTTCTTGAATCCATAACTAGTTACTACCATGAAGATTTCTACACTGTCAGGCTTACTGATGCTTTTGCTCGCAGCTTGCGTCGGTCCCCTAGACGATACGATCGTTGCCGAGACCTCTGACTGGTATGTACTTACAGCCCCCGATGCACGTCCTATTGAGGCGGTACACGGTAGCCTGGACGGGACGCTTGTAATCACGACCGGCCCCCGAATATACACAACCAGCGACAGAGGGAAGACCTGGCGCATAGCCAACTACAAGGACAAGGTGGGCCTGTTCGGCTTTATGGAAAAGGGTGATACGCTGATCGTACTTAGCACAAAAAGAACCGAAGGAGCCAATACCATTGCAAACAGAAGCTATGCTATGCTCCCCTCCTTTTACAGCCTTGATCAGGGGGCAAACTGGCTGCCGTATAAGCAACGGTATAATTATGACAGTGTGAAGGTACCTTTGAACCGGGTACTGTCAGGCTCCGGCACGGAGTACGCCATCAACTACAAGGAGGTAAAGTACCAGGATGCTACCTATATAGAAACGGCTGGTATTATCTCCTCTACGGGTAAGGAAATCAACCTTCCCCAGAAACATCAGCTAAGCAGCCTCTACTGTGACAAGCAATCACGACTGTATATATGTGCCTCGGCACCGGTATGTGAGAGTGGAGCCGACCTTACCTACTGTGACGATGCGTACGGAACACTATATATTTCCAAAGAGCCTATGTAGCGTATACAAGAGAATATAAAAGCAAAGGCCGGGTCTGATGGGACCCGGCCTTTTTTCATGATGAGTAGGATGAGCATAGCCCATTGTGGGCATTATCGTACTACCTGGGTACTGGTACTTTATACGGTAACAACAGCTTCCGCCACTGTCTTAAATTCTAATTCTCCACGGTCACTGGTCATTGATAACTGGTCACTGGTCACTGCCCCTACTCCGCCAGATTGAACTTCAGCTGTACCCCTCCTGACGTGGTAGATCGGTAGAACGAATTCGATACCAGCGGATCGTTGAAGGTACGGTCAAAGTAGAACTGCATACTCAGACGGTTATTCACCACATAGTTGACAGTAGGCCTTAGCTGGAAGTTGATGTTTCCGGCAATGGGAATATTCTGTCCGTCAAACTTACGCTGGATGGCCCTCGTATCACGGAACGACATCCCAATTTGTACCGTCAGGTCATTCTTGAGCTTGCGCTTGGCTCCGTTTATCTTAAACGGTATTGGTACGTTATTCTTGGTGAAACCAATGCTTAGCGTCAGATCCTGGTTGAATAGCTCCGCTACCTGCGCGTTCGACAGGTTCAGCGCTACGGTACGGTCACGGTTATAGTCAAGGCGTCCGGTGATGCGGCTTTGCGTCCGGAAGTTGATACCTACCAGCGGCGCGAACTTCTCTGACATCGTAATAGTACTCATCACAAATACCGGCACGTATTGTCCCAGGTAGTTGGTCCGGCTCGACAGTGGATATCCCGTCACCGCCAGATTGACGTACAAGGCTTCGTAGTCGAGTGATGAAGTAAAGTTACCTACACTGTACGTAGATACGTAGTTGTGCGTCAGTGTAAAGGAGCTAAACAGCTTCTTGAATGGCGCCAGCTGCGACAGACCGTTGTAATCAATACGCCAGTTGGGCATCGGGAAGCCCAGGAACGGCGAGATACGTACCGTGTTGGGATCTTTGCCGGTATAGGCCGCAAAGAAGGCCGGAATAAGTACATCCTGCGAGTTCTCGTTGTACTCGCCGTTGCTGCCGTTCTCACGGTTAAGGCGTTCCCGAAGGATCTCACGGTACGCTCTGAACTTATCGAATACAGGTGATGAATTATCACGGTTCATCTTGGTAAAGGCCGTCCGGAATGACATAAACGACATACTGAACTGTCCGTTGCGCACCGCGCTCTGGCTGATAAACTGCCCTCCGGCAAACTCCGGACGATAAAACTCCTGGTAAGCGTCCTGACGGGTCAGGCGGGCCTCGATCTGCATCCGGAAATCCTTGAAAGGCTCCAGGGTCGTTCGCATATTAAAGTTCTTCTGCACAGTCTGCTGGAAGGGCTGGTTTAGTACCGTACTCGGCGTAATCCAGCCATTGTTAGCTGCCTTTACGTGAATACTTCGGTCCTGACTACCCAGCACAAAAGGTAGCCCCGGCGCATTGGCGTTGTCCAGACCGAAGTAGGTAGGCGTGCGCAGGTAGCCGGGCAGGGCGGTAGTTTCCAGTATCGTATAGCTGACATTAATACCCCGCACGGTCATCAGCACCCGTGTGACGTTCTTAAGCACCTGACTACTCCTCTGCTCTACCTCTTCAATATCACCCGGGCTACGGGCGAAGTTCTTACGCGGAGCCGAGGGTGAGTTGGCAAATCGCAGGTACTTGAGCTTGTTGTAAAGCGCAACAAAATCAACCCGGCCGGTAATACCCCGTTCGCGGCTGTTGCGGATGATATTACCAAAAGGAGTACCGAGTGAGTCGGTAAGGCCCAGGGCATTAGCCTGGAACTGGTACGCGATGGTATGGTTGTAGTCAGCGGCCATCCAGTCGGTCAGCGGCAGTTTATCAAGCGGCAGGCGGTAAGTCAGTCGTATCCGCTGGTCAAAGTTCTTGAGCCGCCCGAGCGTCTTGAAGTTATTCCAGAGCGAGTCCTGCTTCAGCTCGGTATTAATATCTCCGCGTGGCTCATCCACAATGGCATTGGCTACGGTATTGTACGTTAGGATGATGTTACGGGTCAGGTTCCAGGTTACATCGTAGTAGCGGTTGAACCAGAAGTACTTCTCAAACATAGGTTCAATACCGGCCGTAGTAAGTTCCGAATTGCGAAGCTGGGTTTTGGTAAAGCTTCGGTCAATATCACTCCGTATAGCCACTGAGGTAGGCAGCGGAGTGAAGTTGAACTCCTTGAGGAAGCCGAGGTACCGGCTATTGGTCTCCCACTTCCGGAAAGGCTCGATGGCTTTAGGCTGGCTGGCGTACGAATAGGCTACTCCCGCCCGGTACATCCGCTGCGAGTACATCTCCGTCAGGATGTTGGTACGGGTCAGGTCGCTGTACGCGTAGGTAAATGACAGGTTCTCAAAGTCATAAAAACGACTCTTGGCTCCAGGTGCGGTTTTCACCTTACGTACATTGGATAGGTTGATCCCTCTGCGTACGGTATTATCTTCGACAAGCCGGCGGTAGCGCTCTCTCGCCCCGGAGTTATCCAGATTATCCAGCGTCGTAGACAGAGGCATATCCGGATCAAGCGGGTTAAAGTGCGGAGCAATACGGCGACTGTCGTAGTTGACGTACATAGGTATGCTGAAGCCCCACTGCTGCGGCAACAGCTTATCCAGGGCTATGTTGGACGAAATACCAAACTCGGTAGTAGTTGCTCTTGAACGCTCACCAATCTTCTGCTGTACGTTACCAAAGCCAAAGGTTTCGATACGTCCGGATGCCGTTACGGTAGCGAAGTCGGCCAGCTTAGCGTTTAGCTGCGCGATGGCAGCCTGCCCGGCTGTCTGGTCGTAGCCTTCTACGTGCATCTCATTCACCCAGATACAGTAATCTTTGGAGCGTTCGTCCGGAGTCTTAGGGTTTCGCATCCCGATCATGATCACCCGCACGGCGCTCAGGTCAGGGTTACCTACTACCGTTACTTTATAGCGGCCGTCGGTGGTCGTGATCGTATAGGGGAGCGAGATGGCCCGGTTGCTGGCTTTATTACGCTCCGACTTCGCCCGGATCAGTTCTTCAAAAGCAATATCCAGTTCATTTTCCAGCGGCCATACGGCTTCCGGCTGGCCTACATTCTCAGGGGTAGCCTGCAGATTGGAGACCTCTATCTCGTAGTAGTTCTGTGTGTTATCAGTACCCAAGCGCAGGAAGGCACTTACCTGGCCCCCCTCGTTGTCATTATTGTGCATGTGAATGTACATGCGCAGACGCTTACGGAACTGCAGGTCCAGGTTTACATTCTTAAATACTGCCCGTGAGTCGCCGTCGCGAAGCTCAGTGACACAAAGGCTCATGGCCTGCTCATTGAGCTGGAAATTGCCTTGTGGCTGCGTAAAGTCCTGGTCGCGTTGCCAGCCCGGAGGTACGGCGTAGAGGTACTTCTTCTCGGCATTATTAGCCTGGCTATTTTCCTCAATACTTACGGTACCTACGGTAAACTTCGCATCGTACGGCTCAGGTACCTCCTGCAGCCCGGGAGCATCCAGATCAGACGTATACTTACGGTACTGCTGACCTACCATCTGCAGCTGAGCAAAACGCAGTACCACCGGCTGCTCAAACTCCGTCAGGTACATCCTCACAAAACGTATAGACTTAAAGCCATTGATATTACCAAACTTACGGGTAAACTCCTTCACCGGTACCCGGAACAGGTACCAGTTGGCCCCGTCAGCTACTGTCTTATCTACGATAAAACCCTTGCCAATATCGAGTCCACCCGGCTTTAGATCAACTTCATATTCGTAGAAGGCCTCGTTGTCATTGATGGTATTATCAATATTAAGGTCTTCCGCATCGGGTATATTGGTAGCGGCAGGCGTTACATCTTCAGCCCGGTTGTTGCTTTCGGGCGAGTTGCCTTCCATACCACTGTAGTACTTGTAGCGCTCCAGAATCTTCCTATCCTGCGCATCCAGCTCCTCACCCAGATAAAACTGGAAGTCGTCACCGGAAGGGTCCGCCAGGATACGATCCCGGGCTTCGGCGGTAAGATTAGCAGGCAGACGGTCTAGGAAGCGCTCCCGGAAGTAGCGACGCTCTTCCGCATTACTCAACCCATCCAGACCTACATCCTGCTTCTCACGGGCACCCGGCTCGTTGCTGAACGCATTGATCAGATACTGCTGCCTGGTAACGATACCCCAGGCCGTAGAGTCTACCTGTGTACCGGCACGGGTATCACTGATAGGCAACCCATTCTCAAAGTTGTAGCGCCCATCCGGAATAACATCTTCCGAAACATCTCCCAGGTTAAAGACCAGCTTACCACCCGTGTTATTGTTCTGGTTCAGGAATCCATCCCGCACAATGCCATTTTTGCCCTCCATAAAAGGGTCCATCATCCAGAACTCAATGTTCTCGATATTGGCATTATCAAAATCTATATCCGAGGTAATAGCCCGGCTGATGGCTCCAAAGTTACGCTTGGCTTCTTTGAGCCGACCGTTAGGGTCCAGGTCCGGATTGTAGTTGTACATCCCGCGCTCGCTGGGGTAGTACGCTATATCTAAGATTGACTGCGGCAGGTTGAGCGGGGGGACCGAACGTCCCGGAAAGAGGTCCTGTGGACGGAACAGCTTTTCGTAGTAGTTATCTAAATCTTCCGGAGTAATATTGGTCGGACGCTGCCGTCCTAACCCAAAACCATTGGTACCAAAGATATTATCAACGGTATAGGCCGATATCCGGGCCCGACGGTACCCATACTCGAGTGGACTGGTAGGTGTACCCTGCGGGAACTGCGGTGGCGTAGCTCCCAGGCGCCAGCGGGTAGGCTGGCGGGTCAGGTCATAAATAGTACGTGCTGCCTCAAAGTCATCAACCAGTGAGCGGTTATTGACCCGTGGAGATACTCCGGGAAATAGCTGTGCCACTTCACCCCTAAACTGGATATTGGATATTTCCTTGGTCTGCAGCAGGGGCAGCTTATCGAGCAACTTGGTCAGGAAGGGTGATTCCTTACGGATATTGGCATCAAACCCAACTATAGTATTATTAGTAGGTTCATTACCAATCGCTACCCGTGTCAGGAACCCGGCGGGGGTTTCGCGGTGGCGCATGGCCGTCATACCCAGGCTGATGTCGTTGTTTACTACATAATCCATCCGGGTACCCAACAGGGTCCGGATCTGGTTATTGAACATATCAGGACGCTCAAACTCGATCACGATCTCACGGCCCGAGTTGAGTACACTGGGATTCACCAGACGTACCCGCCCGATCTGTGCCTCTACGACAAAATCCTGCCCGGGCGAAAGTGACACGCCTCCCGCCGTTACGGTTACCGACTCTTCGGATACACCAAATGGCAGCTGTACATCAGTACCTCCGGCCGACTGGTAAGCCCCTTTGAGGTAGTACTTGTTCTTTTCGTTGATCTGCTGCGCATCAATCATGGTAGTGTTGTAGAGCTCCTGAAACACGTACTTGTCTTTCAGAGTCTCTTCATCCGGACCAAAGTACTGCGCCAGGTTAGAGCCAAACGGCTCCAGCACCGGGAAGAATATACGCCCCGTGCGAGGGTCGATGGTCACTCCCTCTACGTAGTCAAAGTTACCGTCCGGCTGCAGGTCGTTGACGGGGTTCAGCCGGTCCAGTCCTACCAGACGAAGCAGTGGCCGATTCTGCAGGAGCCGTCCTTCCTGCAGATTAGGATTATCTATACCGGTGAGGTCATCTTTGTAGATAATACGCAACTGGAAGTTCTGCCGGTCTATCTGGTTAGTACCTAACGCGTATACGTTCTTCATCATCAGGTCCCACATCGGCAGCTGTGTGTTGTTACGGATGGTTGATGATTTGAGTAGTTTCAAAGCAATCACTTCATCATCCTGACGATTCTGATAATCTTCGGTAAGTTCACCTACCTTATAGGTCCGGCCATTGAGGGTATACTCGTAGGCGACGGCCAGTACCTCATCATTGCGCAGCGGTACCGTCAGAGAGATATAGCCCAACTGGGGGTGAAACTTGTACTCCCGGTCCAGGATCAGCTTCTTGGCACCTCGTAGTACTTCAAAATCTATGCTTTTCTGCAGTCCCAGCCGGTTGGTCAGCTCGAAGGTAGTCTGGTCGACCTGCCGGAAGGCTTCTGTATTGGTCAGATTGGGATATAATCCATTAGCCTGGTTATCAGCGGGCAGGCGAGGATTAACGGGCTGAAGGTTAGGATTGGCAGCGTTGTGGGGACGCGGCTCGGCCAGATCAGCAAAACCGGCAATGTTCCGCAAGGACTCGGTAGTAGTAGTCCGGTTGGTAACGTATACTTCCAGACGTGTAATGGTCACTCCGGAGGTGATCATCGGCAGGTTCTTGAGGGCGCCTTCGTAGTTATTACGGAAGTACTGCGACAGGAAGAAATGCCGGTTTTCGTCGTAGTTATCTACCCTGATCTCGAAGTCTTTTGTTTGGGCTCCTCCGCGTAATACAATACGTTCCTTACGGGAGCGCTGCTGCGACGCCACCACCGTAGCCCGCAGGCGTCCCAGTTGCAACTCTGTCTTCAGACCAAACAGGTTTTGCACCCCAGGTATCAGCTGACTATTCAGCGGCCAGCTGATATTACCGGCTTCGAGCCGGCGAACCAGACTTTCTTCGGGGGCTTTATAGTTGAGTCTGAGGGCATTTTCAAAATTAAAGCTGGCCTTGGTATCGAAGTTCGTCAGGAACCCCATCCGATCGCCCAGCTTTGCATTAAAGTTTATATTGATCTGCTCATTGAAGATAAAGTTGGTATTGCGCCGCTGCCTCACCGGTACCGCCGGATTATCAATGAACTGGTGCATGACACCAAAGTCAAGCGCGACAAACCCATTCGGGCGGAAGTCCATCAAATCGCTCCCGAACAGCTTATCCAGGGCTGGAGGCAGATCCAGCTTGGGTAGTACTCCTCTCCCCCCCATGGCACTTTTGCCATCCTGACGGGCAGCATATTCCCGCATCAGGCTCTGCATCACACGTCGGTTCTGCAGCTCATTGTAGGAGCGCAGATCCATACTCTCGGCGGGTCGGTAATCAAGGGAGCCCGTTGGTGTTTTTACCTCTTCGGATACTACCACTCGTCCGGTTGTATCCAACCTGATATCTGTACGTACGTTTGGAGGTTCTTTCAGGTAGAAAGGAGAACGGGGACGCGGCTCAGCGAATCGGTTACGGTAGTAGTCCTGCCAGCGTAGTATAGTCTGACGGCCCGAACGCTTCAGGGAATCTCCGGCTGGATCATCTTCCAGAGTATCTTTCCAGTACGTCACAAACTGACTATCGGGATCCTTGACAGGTACATAGTCAGTTGAAGCTGTTGCCAATAGCAACGCTCCAGCCGATACGGTTACTGACCGGAAAATTAGTTGGTAAATTGTTCCTGACAAAGCCTATCACACTTAATTGAGGGGGCGGTTTTACTAACCTTGCTTATGCTAAGACACAACGGCTAAAACCTTGCCAATATTCTATGTACAAGTATTTTTTTCGGTGAAGTGCCTAGCGAAGAGCCAGCTTGATCAACTGCTCTACCGTGATGTCGTCTCCTTCTCGTTTTAGAATAGTATCAATACTTTTCTCGGCAGTAGGCTTAGGTATACCGAGCGTCACCAGAGCGGCCAGAGCTTCATTGCGTACCTGATTACCTGAGGCACCTCCCATAAGTGGTACCGGTGCAGTCAGAGACTCTTTTCTCATTTTGTCTTTCAGCTCCAGAATAACCCGTTGGGCGGTTTTGGCACCAATCCCTTTGATTGACTGTACCACCCGCACATCTTCATTCGCGATAGCGTGACGTATCTCGGAGGAGGATAGCGAAGAGAGCATCACCAGGGCGGTTGAAGGCCCCACTCCCGATACCCCAACCAGATCCAGGAACAAGTGTTTCTCGTCCGGCTCAGCAAAGCCGAACAGTACGTGTGCATCTTCCCGGATACTGAGATAAGTAAACAACTTGCATCGCATGCCAGGCTCGGGCAAAGCGCCGAAAGTCTGCAGCGAGATCTTCACTTCGTATCCAACTCCCTGAGTATCAACAATAGCGTAAGCCGGATCTTTGTGAGCAAGTTTTCCTTCAACGTAGGCAATCATGGTATGGGGGGTTTTTCGATGCAAGATAGCTACTAAAGCAATCACCCACAAAACCTTCGCAAAAGGTTGTGTGGGTGAGGCTTGATTCCGGTCTTATTGAAATTAGGTATTGATAATCAGCTTTTGACCAGGCTTGAGTGAGTTGCCCCGGATATTGTTGGCTTTCTTGATCTGGTCGATGGTCAGGCCATACTGCTGAGAGAGATTCCACAGGGTATCGCCGTTCTGTACCGTATGATAACGCAGCTTGATAGCTTTCTGAGCTTTGGTACCTTTCTCTTTGGCAGCAGCAACGGTAGCTACCTCAGATCCCTCACCATAGATTACCAGTTTCTGCCCACGCTGAATGCTGCTACTTCTTAGTCGATTCCATTCTTTCAGATCGCTAACCTCTACATTGTAGCGTTTTGCAATAGTGAAGAGATTATCTCCAGATTTTACCTGATGCGTGGTTTTACGATTTTTGGCTACAGCAGAAGTACTCTGAGCACTAGCTACCACTTCCGACTCTTCATCTTCCACTTCATCAGCAGATACCTGTGCTTCTTTACCTGGCTTAGCAGGAGCAGATGTATTGGAAGCTACCAGTGTAGCTTTTGCCGGCGCTTTCACAATATCTTCCTTATAGATCACCAGCTTCTGTCCACGCTGAATAGAGCTTCTTGATAAGCGGTTCCACTCTTTTACGTCGCTCACATCCACCTTATACCGCTTCGCAATAGCTATCAGGTTATCTCCCGATTTTACAACATGCGTCAGCTTACGCTTCTGAATAGTTGTAGTAGTTTTAGGAGCCAGGGCTTCTTCTACTTCTTCTTCCTGTACATCAGTATTGGCTGCAAGAGCTTCTTCACTTACCTGAGTAGTCGTAGTTGTAACACTGGTTGTAGCGGCAGGTGTCTTTGTAGACGCCAGCACAACCTTAACAGGTGTCTTCACCGCTACTTCACGGTACACAACCAGTTTCTGTCCACGCAGGATAGTACTCTTACGAAGGCGATTCCATCCCTTTATGTCCTGTACATCCACATCATAGCGATTAGCAATCGAATTCAGGTTTTCACCCCGCTTTACGATGTGTGTCATCTTGCGCTTCTGATAGGTCACAGTACCTTCCTCGACGGATGTTTCATTTGAAGCCAACATTACACCAGCAGGTAACTGGAGCCGACTACGGCACGAGTCCATAATCGCCGACCGGTTGGTATGGAAGTACGCGTATTTTTCAGCCGGTACTTTGAGGATGAAGTTTCGGAGATGACCCGGTATTTCGGTACCTATAATCGAAGGATTCAGCTTAACGATCTCCTCCATGCTTACCCCACTGAAGTAGGCAAACTTGGTAAGATCCAGATGACCGTTGATATGCAGCGTATCAAATGCCATGGGGAACTCAGGATTAACAGGCACAATACCGTGGTCCTGGCCGTAATGCATCATGTAGGTAATGGCTACGTACTGAGGCACATAAGAGCGGGTTTGCTGCGGAAGTGCACCGTAGATGGTCCAGAAGGAGTCACCACCCGAGCGGCGCATCGCACGCCTAACGTTACCGGGACCGGTATTATACGAAGCAAGCGCCATTTCCCAGTCACCAAAAATACGGTACAACTGACGCAGGTACTTACAGGCGGCTTCGGTAGACTTTACAGGGTCAAAGCGTTCGTCAATATTCTTATCCTGATACAGGCCAAATTCACGACCTGTAGCGGGCATAAACTGCCAAAGGCCTCCCGCACTGGCATACGATATGATCCGTGGATTCAGGCCGGACTCAATCATTGACAGGTACTTAAGCTCGGTTGGCAGATTGTATTTCTTCAGATATTGCTCAAACAGGGGCAGGTACAGAGGCGAGTGCTCCATCATGCGCCGGGTAAAATGCGGCTTTGTATAGATAAAGTATTCTACAAATTCGTGGGAAGCTTTATGATAAACTAGCGGTATTTCTCTCTGGAGTTTAGCGAAGCGCTCGCGCAGGAGGTCTCCCGGGATAGCGGGCCTGTCGCCGATTTCTTCCACGTCCAGCGTATTGATTTCATCAAGAACACCAATCGTATCTGGCTCAAATTCTAACTCTTCTTGTTGGGGTCTTGCCTGCGTAGGAACATTCCACAAGCCCACCGTAATGGCTGAGAGCCATAGTACTCGCTTAAAGATTTGCATCAGTGTAGAGGTTACGGATGAGTTTTGGTTACTAGTTTATGAAATAATTTATTAATAGTCAACTCTTCTTATGCATTTTCAGCAGCGTTGATCAAGTCCATCAGGTAGTTAGAGAAGGCCAGCAGATGCTCCTCCGCGAAGGGCCGGGACATCAACTGAAATCCGATGGGTAGTCCGGCAGCATCTGTACCATTAGGTACTGATATGGCAGGAGCCCCTACTACATTGGCTTGTACTGTGAATATATCCGCCAGGTACATTTGCAGGGGATCATCCATCTTCTCACCCAGACGAAACGCCGTAGTGGGAGTTACGGGTGAAACTAGAAAATCGTACTGGGTAAGTAACCGTTCAGTTTCCTCCTTTATTAACTTTCTAACGCGTTGCGCCTTCGTATAGTATGCATCGTAGTAATTTGCGCTTAAAACAAATGTCCCCAGCAGTATACGTCGGCGTACTTCGTCCCCAAACCCTTCAGTACGGGACTTCTTGTACAGGCTTTCCAGATCTTTGGCTTCGGTACTCCGGTGGCCATAGCGTACCCCATCAAACCGGGATAGGTTTGAGCTGGCTTCGGCCGTAGTCAGTATGTAGTAGGTAGGCAGGTAGTAGTGAAGAAGGGGCATTTCGATAGGCTCTACCACGTGGCCCTGCTCCCGAAGCTGATCCAGCAGCATACTGGTTCGCTCGCGAATGGCAGGCTCTACGGCTTCACTTTCGATAGCCTCGCGCAGGTATCCGATGCGGGCGGTACCCTTCCACTCGAGTTGTTGACTATAAGCAGGTACTTCCCGGGTAGAAACAGTACTATCGTATTCATCGGGCCCGGCCATTACTTCCAGAAGTAAAGCGGCATCCTCTACACTCTTAGTGATGGGACCAACACAGTCAAAAGAAGAAGCATAAGCAAGTAGTCCCCAGCGCGAGATACGCCCGTAAGAAGGCTTAAGACCTACCACATTACAGAATGCAGCAGGCTGGCGTACGGACCCTCCGGTATCACTCCCGAGCGAAGCGTGGCATAAGCCAGCCTGTACGGCAGCGGCAGAGCCCCCCGACGAGCCGCCGGGTACGCGATCCGGGTCAGCAGCATTACGAACGGGACCAAAGTAGGAGCTTTCATTGGATGAGCCCATCGCAAACTCGTCACAGTTCTGACGACCAATGACGATGGCATCTTCATCCAGTACACGTTGTACAGCCGTAGCCGTAAAAGGAGAATTATAACCGTCCAGTATGTGGCTTCCCGCCTGCACTCCATGCCCCGCATGGCAAAGTACATCCTTAACGCCCAGTACCATTCCGGCTAGCCTGCCGGCCCGGTCTTCGTGGATACGGGCATCTACTTCACGGGCTCTTGACAGCGCCTCGTCAGCATATACTTCTACAAATGCATTGAGATGACGGTTAGACTCGATTCGGGCGAGGTAGTGCCCTACTAATTCTTCACAGGTAGTAATTCCTGCACGCAGATCGTGCTGTATATCAGCCAGCGTCAGGTACTCTTTCAAATTCAGACAGGTTGAAAGGTTACACAAAAAAACTAAGAGCCGTTCTTAGTTGGTCTACGAAAAACGGCTCCTTTAAATAAGATTTAATACCTTAAGGTAAGTGGCTATAGGTACCCTGCAGGGTGATTAGTTAGCAGGTGAGTCCTCGATGCTCTTCTCGATATTCTCTTTTACATCTTTAGTAGCACTCTTGAACTCCTTAATGCCCTGGCCCAGACCACGCATCAGTTCAGGAATCTTCTTGGCGCCGAAGAACAAAAGAATGAACAAGGCTACCAGGAATATCTCCTGTCCTCCCAATCCCATAAATGCCAAAATCGATACGAATTCCATGCTTATTGTTGTTTTATTATGATTACAAATTTAGGGATTCTTTCTTAGGATGAAAGAATTTTTAAACATTTATCCAATATTAATGACCTGCTTCTGCTTCTCCCAAGCGCTGAACTTTTGGATTTCTCCGCCCAGTGTCTTGAATAGCCAGCCTAGCAGTGCCAGGTCATCCGCTATACCGATGATTGGCAGAAAGTCAGGGATCAGGTCAATGGGCGATACGAAATAAATTAAAGAGGCCACTACCTTCACAAAACTACTGGTAGCAATACCCCGGTATTCACCACTGGCATACGACCGAACCATTCGGACCAGCAACTGGAGCTGATCAATTACATCAGTAAGGCCGTTGCGCATCCCCTTTTGGTTTGACTTCTGTAGTACCTGCTGTACCAACAGGAGCAGCGCTGCCTTGTTTTTACTTAAACGACCAGCCTTCCCCAGGGCCTTACTAAAAAAAATAGAACGTAAAACGCGAGTAATGAGTGAGCTATTTGCCATGGTGTGTAATAAGGAAAGAATTTAGGTTTAGGTATATAACTATGATTTTTAAATAAAAATTGCATCTCCCTCTTATGCAAACAATTTCCTTTCAAAAAAAATCCCTATCTATGCCTAAAACAAATAAAGTGTCCTATTTTTGGACAAAATGGAATATTTCTAACTTTTAACTTCTTACAAATCACTTAACATGAAAATAACTGTAGTAGGGGCTGGTGCCGTGGGGGCGACCACTGCCGATAACATCATTCGTCGTGAGTTGGCTGAGGAAGTAGTTCTATTGGATATTAAAGAAGGTGTCAGCGAAGGCAAATCACTGGACATGTACCAGACCGCTGCTCTGCTGGGCTTTAATACCAAACCCATTGGTTCTACTAATGATTACGAAAAAACCAAAGGTTCGGATGTAGTCGTGATCACATCTGGTCTGCCCCGCAAGCCTGGTATGACCCGCGAAGAACTAATCGGAATCAATGCCGGAATTGTAAAATCAGTGACCGAAAATATCCTGAAATATTCACCCAAGGCCATTATCCTGGTAGTATCCAACCCAATGGATACCATGACGTATCTGGCGCTGAAAGAATCAGGTATTCCCAAGAAGCGTATCATTGGTATGGGCGGAGCGCTGGACAGTGCCCGCTTCAAGACCTACCTGGCGCTGGAAATGGACGTGTCGCCTAACGACATCCACGGTATGGTAATCGGTGGACACGGTGATACAACCATGATCCCACTGACTCGCCTGGCTACTTACAACGGTATTCCGGTAAGCCGCTTCCTGTCGGCCGAAAAGCTGGAAAAAGTTGCCGCTGATACCATGGTAGGTGGCGCTACTCTTACCAAGCTCATCGGTACTTCGGCCTGGTATGCGCCAGGTGCTGCCTCAGCTATGATCGTAGAGAGCATTGTCCGCAACCAGAAGCGCATTGTACCCTGCAGTGTGATGCTGAACGGCGAGTACGGCCAGAAAGACATCTGTATGGGTGTACCTGTAGTAATCGGACGCAACGGCTGGGAGAAAATCATTAACCTACGCCTGAGCGACGCCGAAAAAGCAGCATTCGAAAAGTCAGCCGAAGCCGTTCGGAATATGAATGGTGCCCTGAACCTGAGCGTGTAGATTGATCTGATCAGTTAACTAATCAGATATTAAAGCCCCCGCCGGAGTACCGGCGGGGGCTTCTTGTTTACCGGTATTCAACTATTTGGCAGCCTCGGCTGTGTCCGAAAAATATTTTTTAGCCACAAACAGCATACTCCACTAGTAATCAATTATTTATTTAATAAATTTATACTCTTACAAGTCGCTTCTTTTCCTTTGCCAATCCACCACTTTTTTCCACACTTAACCAATCACTCGATGAGAAATCTGTCCACTTTTTTGTCGGTAATCATCCTGATCAGCCTGCTGTCGGGATGCAAGGATCATGAGTTTGATAATGTCGTTTCCCAGACCGGACTCGCCCTAAGTCCCTTACAGGAAGTACCTCAGAAGAACAGCCCGGCTACGGGAACGGCTACTGTAGATTATGACCTGGGTACCCGGATGCTAACCTTCACCCTCACCTGGAACAACCTGACGGGTATACCCACCGGATCTCATATCCATGGCAAGGCCGCCCGGGGGAGCAATGCCGGAATTCTGTACGATTTCACAGCCATGCTTCCCAAGACCACATCGGGTACCTTCACCCATTCGGTACAGGTAGATGGGAATATGCTCAAGCAAGAAGATCTACTCAATGGGTTGTACTACTTCAATATCCACACAGCTGCCAATCCGGGCGGTGAGATCAGGGGACAAATCGAATTCTATGACCAACCTTTTATGGTCGTGAAGATGGGGCTCCCGGTTGAAGGATCGCAGGAGGTACCGCCAAGGGTTACTCCGGCAACCGGCAGTGTGGACGTCATATACAACAAGAATACGAAACTACTGAGCTACTTCATTACGTGGAGGGACCTTACCGGAAATCCGGTTGGCTCGCATATTCATGGTACAGCCCCCAGAGGTGTGAATGCAGGGGTTCAGCATGACTTTACCGCTCTGCTACCTGCTGCTACCTCAGGCGCCGTTTCTAATTCAGTACTGGTCGACGGGGTCAAAATCAAGGAAACAGAGCTGCTGAATGGCCTGTACTACTTCAACATCCATACCCCTACCTACCCGGGTGGTGAGATCCGAGGACAGATCGAGTTTTAATATTTTTGTAGGGTATACAACAGCAGAGGCTGCCTCACTGAGGCAGCCTCTGCTATATTTATATTAGTAATCAGTACTGATTTCTTACTAGATTGATATCTGATACTGCAGTACCCAGGCTCCCCGGCGACTGGAAGGCGACAGCAGATTGGCCGTAGTACTAGCCCGATAGACGGGGCGATTCTCGTAATTCAGAGACATTTTGGCCGTGTGGCCTTTAATAAGCCAGTTCATACCTACGTTCCATACGTTCATACCACCTTCCAGACGATCATAGGTAGCATGCTGTAGAGAGGCGTAAGGGAGTAGTGTCCCCTGCTCACCCAGCAACCCATCCCGGAACTTATACCCGGCCTGTACATATATAACGTTACCGGTTCCAAACATTGGAAAGGCATTGCCCTGAGTACCACCTACGCCCGGCAGCGGTTGCGTAGTACCACTGGCGGGATTCATGAGGCCATTGTAGCGCAGGTACCCTTGCCCGTAGTCGGTACTAAAATAGCCCAGATAGGACGATACCGCCGTACCCTTCGCCCGGTCCAGAGGCATATCCAGGTAGCCGGCCACCGACCACAGATTCAGACTATTATAGGTAGTATCCGCTCCCTCTCTGCGCCAGGTCGCATTTTTCTGATTGATAAATCCGACTTCCAGGTTAAGTACCTTACGGCGGCCCAGGTAAGTACCTGTCATATACCCGGGAGTAGTATTGTCTTCGGTGTCAAAGAAATTATAAATAAACAGTCCGTTAAACTGCTTACGGTGGTTACGCATGGCAAAGGTTGAATTGGTACCTAGAGCCGGAGGTACTGCTCCGTTGGTTTCGATGGGAAATGGATCCGAAACGGCTATACGGTAGTTCAGTTTCCCTATCTGTCCGCGGGTATACACGCTCAACTTCCGGGCAAACTCATCGGTCTGGTCTACGGTTGACTGTGCAAATACAGGTACATCCATAGTCAGGATAGAGCCGATACTGGGCTGCGAAAATCGTGACAAGCCCCCTACAATAGTCAGTCCTCCTCCAAATCGAACAAAATTGGTACCTCTGCGGTAGACTTCATATTCGCCCAGTGCATCGTGAAAGAAGGCGGCAATCTTGCGGTTACTAGGGGTACCATTGCTATTATAACCGGGGAAGGCATTCAGGCGGTTGAAGTTGTTCATCCCGAACTGGGTATAGAAAAATACCTGGTCGGTCAGCTGACCGAATAGCTGCAGGCGGGTACGGCGAAGACCGATATCAAAGGCCTGGTCACGTGGGTCACCCATCACGGTAGTACCCGGATTGCTGTTGTTGAGGCGTAGCCAGGTCTGGTTCAGAAAGGTAGCTTTGATGTAATGAGTACCCGACGGATTAAAGTTATACCGGATATCATTGCGGGTGTCAATGTTGGATTGTGCATCGGCCGCCGGTTCACTGATTGGATTTTGGGCAAGAGCAGTTGATGATAGTGTAAGAAATGCAAGTACTATTTTTTTCATAAGATGAAGCTTTGGACTGGTGCACGAAGTAAGCACCCGATCCTTGTCGTAGAGTTGAAACAAACCATAAAGTCACTAAACAGAGTATTCCCCCCTACTGTTTCTACTGAAATTAATATTTTAATATTTTACTTTCTACCCCTGCTCCTCCCACTTCTCCCCCTGCAGCACGGACAGGCGAGGTATAATTTTCACTGCCGGTAATGTAGTCTGTACTGTGGGACTATAGCAATAGTACAAAAAGGGCTCTAAACTTTCACGAACAGATTTATCTAAAATGGACAGCCAGCATCTTCTTGTACTAAAGCTATAGTACTCTTGGTATACTTATTCCTTTTGTTGTACTTTATTCAGCCTGTGCTCGCAAGGGCTTCTTTTGCTTCCTGCCACTGGTATTCAATATGATCGACCGTAGTTGAATAGAAATAAGAGAGGCTGGATGTGCGTCCAGCCTCTCTTATTTTAACAACTCGACAAGCTAATAACTAACAACTACCACCTACTCCTCCCAGCCACATACCGGCTCCAGCCACTCCTGACCGGGATCGATAGGGGCACCGTCGGGTACCGGGTTTATTTTCAAGACCGGGAAGTTTTGTGATTCCCCCTTTTCAAACAGCTCGATGCGTCGTAGTGCAAACTGGTAGTGCGCCCGGTGCTGCTCATCTACGCCGTACTGCTTTTGGTCAATCCAGGTCTTGAGATCGTTGATCTTGAACTGAGCCATGGCCCGGGCCGCCGGGGAGGTGTTGGTCGTTTCGGCCAGCCCGATCAGGTACTGCAGGATCAACTGCTCGATCTGCCTCCGGATGGCAGCCTGGTAGCTTTCGCGTGTAGGCGTCTTGTTTTTCCAGGTTTCATCAATCAAGCCATCTATGACTTCACCCAGTCCTGGCAGCGAGGTATCTACCGCCCGCTGTGCTTCCAGTCGGCTTGCCCGCTCCGCATTCAGCACCAGTGAAAGTACCAGGTTAGTTGCAGCCTCGGCTGGAGCTAGCGGATCAAAGGTGAGGCCGGTGCGCCGGGCAAATACCTCTCTGGGATTAGCACTATACCCAAACGGTCGCGGAGGGATCAACACCAGCACCGGCCTGGGCAAAGCCAGTACATCGGGACGGATAGAGGCCAGTAATGTACGCAGGGCCCGGCGCTGCTCACCGCCTTCGACGGGCTTATAGATGGTCTGCCCGTCGCCCCGCAGGGCATAGGTATAGGTAGCCCCTCCCACTATTTTGGAAGCCGCCTCCACCTGATAGCGGTGAAACAGGTACATCGGCACCAGTACCTCTTCCAGCGTAGCCAGTGGCATCCCCACTGGTATTTTATTTTCCTTGAACTGACTCAGCGCAATCTGCCGTACTTTCATGACCCGCTCCAGCTCATCCACGACGTTGCTACCCCCGTCCCAAAGGTGCGTTTTGGGATGAGCGCTGCTGGCCGGACGCGCATCCTGATCACTCAGGAATCCCAGGCCCCGCTGCAGGTAGGCCGTTATGATCTGGTTCAGTGAATCTTTTTCGTTGACTCCTTCCGGAAAATCGCTGTAGGCGTAGTTGATAGCTACTTTATCCCATTCACCGATGCCGGTCGCGTAGGCATTGGAGAGGTCGAGGGTACTGTCATTCTTTATCTCTACGTGCGGATGCGGATAGTCCATTACCGAAGAGCGGTCACTCACACTCGCCACGTAGTTGTGAGGTAGTCCCAGCGTGTGCCCGATTTCATGAGCCGATAGCTGACGCAGGCGGGCCAGCGACAACTGCATCATCTCATCCGATACGGGCTGCCCTTCTTCGTATTTGGCCACCAGTCCCTGCGCGATCAGGAAGTCCTGCCGTACCCGCAGCGAGCCCAGCGTCACTTTCCCTTTCAGGATTTCGCCCGTACGCGGGTCTATGATACTGGCTCCGTACGACCAGCCCCGGGTAGAGCGGTGTACCCACTGAATCACGTTGTAACGAATATCCATTGGGTCGGCCGTATCGGGTAGCATCTGGACCTGAAATCCATCAATAAAGCCTGCCGCTTCAAAGGCCTGATTCCACCAGGAAGCTCCTTCCAGCAAGGCCGAACGAATGGGTTCGGGCGTGCCGGGGTCGAGGTAGTAGACAAGAGGCTCTACGGCTTCACTCATGGCTGCCGTGGGATCTTTCTTCTGGAGGCGATGCCGAACCAGGTACCTTTTTGCCAGCGGTTCCCCTACGGGCGAAGCATAGTCGTAAAATTCAAGCCCATTGACACCCGCCCGCGGATCAAACATCCGTGGGGTGTACCCCGAGTCGGGCAGCTCCACAAACGAATGGTGCTGGTGCATGCTGACGGCGGCGGTTGAAGGTACTACCGATCGGAGGTAATTGCCTGCATTGTCGCCCACCAGCGTAATGATGGTCTCGAACTCTGTATTCTTTGGAAAGTTTTTGGTGCGCTCCAGGTACATCGCGGAGCGTGAGGCATCCAGTCGGTAATTGCCCTGTTTGGTCTGGCTAATGTCCTGCGCGGCTCCTACGGCATCCTGCATCAGGAAAGGCGTCAGGTCTACCAGTACCCGTCCGTACGACTCCGCCGCTACTTCAAACCCCCAGTGGATAGAGCGGGCGAAAGATTCCTCCACGGCCTTACGCTCCAAAGGATCGGGGCTGAGGGCACGGTAGCGGTAGTTCGGCTCCACCATCAGTACCTTAGGACCAACCCGTTCAAAGCGGATGATATGCGCCTCCCCCAGTCGGCCCCGGTCCAGCCCGATGTCGTTGGAGCCTACTCCCTGCGCCAGCGTGGGGTAGTACAGTAGCTCCGTGTTCAGCTGGTTTATTTCCAGCCAGATCTTTCCTTTTTTTGCATCCCAGTAAAAGGGCAGAAAGCCCTCTTTCCTTTCCATCTCAGACGTAAAAGTCTCGATGGTAGGCGTGGGGGTCTGAGCCAGGGCGAGTGCCGAGGATATATATAGAAATATTCCTAAAAGGTAGAATTTACGCATATCGAATGGAGTTGGGTCAGAATAAATAATGCATAAATATAACTCCTGCCAAAGATGTTGCCAAACAAACTATTTCAACGGCAAGTTACGCCCCTTTGAAAAGTAAACCTGATTGTATGCCCCTCCCTCCTATTACTATCTTTTGGTTCCGGCGCGACCTGCGCCTCCACGACAATGCTGGTCTGTACCACGCCCTGCGATCGGGCCACCCGGTACTACCCTTTTTTATCTTTGACCGCGCCATCCTCGACGGGCTCGACCATCCGTACGACCGCCGGGTCGAATTCATCCACTCTGTCCTAACTGATTTACAATCAGAATTAGCCGGTATGGGTACCAGCCTGATGGTAAAGTATGGCAATCCGCTGGAAGTGTGGAAAGAGGTACTGCAACAGTACGAGGTAACCGAAGTGTATACCAACCATGACTACGAGCCTTATGCGCAGGAGCGGGACAAGGTTATTGAAGAGTTGCTCCGGGACAAGGCTATCTCTTTCAAGACCTATAAGGATCAGGTCATTTTTGAAAAAAAGGAGGTACTTAGCGGCCAGGGAACACCCTATACCGTATTCACCCCGTACAGCCGGAAGTGGAAGGATCAGCTTAGCGATTTCTATAAGGGCTCCTATCCTACCGCTAAGTACTTTCACCACTTCTATGAGACCCAACCACTTCCCGTTCCCACGCTGGAACAGCTGGGCTTTAAACCTATGGGTGAACCTTTCCCAGTCAGGAGCGTGCGGGAGGAGCTGCTTCAGAAGTACCACGACCTCCGCGACTTTCCGGCTGTACCGGCTACCTCGCGACTGGGAATTCACCTGCGTTTTGGTACAGTGAGTATCCGGGAACTGGTCCGGAAGGCGCAGCAGCACAGCGCTACTTTTCTTAGTGAGCTGATCTGGCGCGACTTCTACCATCAGATACTCTGGAACTTCCCGCAGGTAGGCCGCGGCGAAGCCTTCCGCCCTGAGTACGACCGCATCCGGTGGCGTAACAAGGAGGAGGAGTTTCAGAAATGGTGCGAGGGGAAAACGGGCTACCCGCTGGTAGACGCCGGGATGCGGGAGCTCAATGCTACGGGCTTTATGCACAACCGGGTCCGGATGGTTACGGCTAGCTTTATGGTCAAGCACCTGCTCATAGACTGGCGCTGGGGCGAGGCCTACTTTGCCAGCAAGCTACTCGACTATGACCTGGCCTCCAACAACGGAGGCTGGCAGTGGGCCGCCGGATCGGGTACCGACGCGGCCCCCTACTTCCGGATATTCAACCCGACCGCTCAGGCCACCCGATTTGACCCGCAGAAGCTGTACATGAAGCAGTGGATACCCGAACTGAATAGCCTTGACTACCCGACTCCCATTGTGGACCATTCTTTTGCCCGCGAACGCTGCCTGAAAGTATATAAAGAAGCTCTGGGCAAAGCCTAAGCCTGATTATTGTAATAAACAAACAGGAATCCCGGTAGGTACACTTGGGATTCCGACCTTTGAGCAGTACATTAGTACCTCTATATAATCCTATCACTCGATTGGGTTTAGATCTCTCTGCCATGAAAAAGATATACCTTGTACTGTGGGCAAGTCTTGGACTGCTGGCGTTCCAGACGCTGAATGACGGACCACTCCGCACTATAGCCAACCAGCTCTTCAACTATTTACAAACCTATCCCTCGGAGAAGGTATACCTGCACACCGATCGGGAGGTATACGCTGCCGGTGATAACCTCTGGCTGAAGGCCTACCTCGTGGATGGCATCCTGCACCAGGCTGATTCTATTAGTGGCACCCTGTACGTACAGCTTACCAACGAGGAAGGAGCTATACTGGAAACGCGGGTACTTCGCGCCGAAGATGGCTATGCCATCGGCGACTTTGCCCTGAATGACTCTCTCCCGGACGGTCCTTATCAACTGGTAGCCTTTACCAACTGGATGCTGAATAGTAGCCCGTCCTACTTCTTCCGTAAGACGATCAACATACTTAATTCTCGAGAGGAGCCCAAGGTCACCGCTGCTCCCAAGCCGGCGCTGGATGTCCAGTTCTTTCCCGAAGGAGGCAACCTGGTGACAGGCGTCCGCAGCCGGGTAGCTTTCAAAGCCATTAATGGATCAGGACTAGGGGTAAAGGTAGAAGGCTCGGTAGCTACTACGGATGGGCAAGAGGTAGCGCTTATCCAGTCCGAACATGCAGGTATGGGAGCGTTTCTCTTAAAGCCTGAAAAAGGAAAGCAGTACGTCGCTACCATCAGGAGCGATGATGGCCTCACCCAGCGGTTTACCCTGCCCGCCGCCCTCGATAGCGGCGTAGTACTCACCGTAGATAACTCCATAACGTCTAGTATCAAGGTATCGGTTACGGAGTCTAATCCGGGTTCGCAGGCGCTGTACCTGGTAGGTCACGTGCGGGGACAGGTACGTTTCCTGGCAGACCTGCCCAAGGGGCGAAGTCCTTACTTCTATATCAACCGGAAGCTGTTTCCTGACGAAGGTGTTATTCATTTTACCGTATTCAATCAGCAAATGACGCCGCTGAGTGAGCGTCTTATTTTCAGTACAAACAGAAAGCCTCTTACTGTCGAAATACAACCTGATAAAGCTACCTACCAGCCCTACGAAAAGATAAATCTGGCTATTACTGTCAAGGACGCGGATAACCAACCCGTAGCCGCCGAGCTATCACTGGCTGCTACCGATGCAGGACTGGTACCTGCTACCCCCGGTGGCCGACTCCACGGCGGCCAAAACATATACAGCTACCTGCTGCTCAGTTCTGATCTGAGGGGGTACATTGAGAATCCCGACTACTACTTCAATCCGGAGAATGAGAAAGCGGCCTCTCACCTCGACCTGCTGATGATGACGCAGGGCTGGCGACGGTTTGTGTGGAGCGAGGTACTTCGTGATGTGTACGCTCCCCCTACGCATGCTATACAGTCGGCCCTGCCTGTAAGCGGCAGAATACTACTCCCTCCCGGTAACAAGCCAGCCGAAGATCTGAACTTCTCGCTCTTTGCCCAAACCAATGACCAGCAGCAGGTACTAAGTGGTATTACCGAAACGGGCGGAAAATTTACCATACCGGATGGCGCTGTCTATAATAGTACTACGCAGTTTCAGGTCAAGTCGCGCCTAAAGCAAAATCTGAACGTACTACTGGACCCACTGACAGTACCTACTCCTACACAGGTACCGATCTCTTTCCGCTTCCAAGCGGCTAATCGTACTGAGTACAGCTCTTTCCTGAAAAATGCGGAAAACTGGCAGGAGGTTAGTCAGTTGATCAGGCAGGAGGAACAAAACAGGGCTACTGCCAAAGCTACCGGACCGGATGATGAGGAGGGGGACAGAAAGGGCCGGAAAAGCAAAAGTACCGCTAATAAAAAACCCCGGCAAGGTATAGACCCTCGCCGGAATACCTACGGGATGGCTGATACCTCCTTCCCACTGACTGACAATATCCGCAATGGCTTTTCAGATATACTCCAGGTGCTGAAAGGCCGGGTACCTGGTGTAACGGTTTCCGGTGATCAGGTGTTGATCCGGGGAATCAGTACCATCATGGGTTCCACCGAACCCCTGTTCCTGATTGATGGAATACCCTCTTCAAAAGGTACGGTGCTGTCGCTGTCGGTACGGGATGTGGAGGCAATCGATGTGCTGAAAGGGCCCTCTGCCTCGGCCTTCGGAACGCGAGGCTCTAATGGGGTTATCAACGTACTGACCCGGCGCTACGAAAAAGAAGCTCCTGATACTGGCTCCAGCGCCCGCAATACCATTGGTTACGCCATAGCGCGAGAGTTTTACGCGCCCCGCTACGATGCTGTAAAGCCTGGACAGTTTCCGGACCGTCGTCCCACCCTCCATTGGGTACCCTCTATCAAAACGGGAGCAGATGGTAAAGCCACCGTCAGCTACTGGAACTCGGGTAGCCCTACTACGGTAGAGGTAGTGATCCAGGGAGCTATACCAACGGGTAAATTTGGTACGGGTACAGCAAGCTACCAGATCCGTTAATTGCCCCTATGAAAACAAAACTACTATTCACATTTATATTCGTATTGGGCCTGATGGGTGAATCCTGGGCTCGTGCTATCCTGAGCGGTACCGTTCGGGATGCTACTACCAAGGCCCCTCTGTCCGGGGTAACGGTATATGTACTTGAACTGCAAAAGGGCGCTACCACCGATGAGAGCGGCCGGTACTCCCTCACGCTCCCTCTGGGTAGCTACACCATCCGATTTACGGGGATAGGTCACTACAAAGTCAACCGTGCCATCCGGCTGATGGATGATATGACGCTGGATGTGGAGCTGCTCCCTGCTATCACCGAGCTGGACGAACTTGAAGTAAAAGGGCAAAAGGACGATGCCAATGTACAGAGCAGCGACATGGGCATCGTCAGGCTGAATGTGGCTACACTTAAGAAGATACCGGTTGTATTCGGAGAAACGGATATCGTACGGTCGCTGATGATGCAGCCGGGTATCAGCAGTGTCGGTGAGGGCGCCGGAGGCTTCAACGTCCGGGGCGGGCGGGTAGATCAGAACCTGGTACTACTGGACGGGGCGCCGTTGTTTAACACGTCTCACCTGCTGGGTTTCTTTTCGAATCTGAATCCCGATGCTATTCAGGACGTAACGCTGTACAAAGGTACCTTACCAGCCCGCTACGGCGGCCGCCTCTCCTCAGCCTTGGTCATGAACACCCGCAGTGGCAGCTCCGACCGCTGGAACATCAGGGGGGGCGTGGGTACCATCAGCAGCCGCCTGGTCGTAGATGGCCCTGTACTTGGCAATAAGCTGACACTCATGGCGGGAGGGCGACTTGCTTATCCCAACCTGATCATCGGACTGTTCCCGGACCTGTTTGAAGGGAGTAAAGCCTCCTTCAGCGACCTCAATGGCAAGCTTACCTACCAGCCCAACGACCGCCACCGTGTAGCGCTATCAGCCTACCACAGTGCCGACCGCTTCAAGTTTCCGGCCGATACGACCTACAGCTGGAAATCGGGTACCGCTACCCTACGATGGAATGCACTGTTAAGCCCCACCCTGTCCAGTGAAGTATCGCTCCTCCAAAGTACCTATGAGTTTAATGTGGGCAGCCCCAAACCATTCTATGAGTTTTCGCTCCGTTCCCACATTCGCCAGCGTGAGGCCAATACTGGATTTACCTTTACGCCCCATACCTCCCACCGGATAGAAGCGGGTGCAGGTTTCATTCACTACCAGCTGCAGCCCGGCCAATTACGTCCGGCGGCGGCCGAGTCCAGCATTCGCCCGCTATCCATCGAAACGGAGCTGGGGCAGAAACTGAGCGCCTATATACAGGAGGAATGGACCCTGAACAAAGCAGTTACCCTCACCGCCGGGCTCCGGTACGTGAGCTTCCATACCCTCGGCCCCTACACCCGCTACCTCTACGAAGCCGGAGCCCCCAGCAGCCCCGAAACGATCACTGACTCGATCAGCTACGGCCGGGGTGAGCGGGTACAACAGTACGGAGGCTGGGAGCCGCGCCTGGCGCTACGGATAGGGCTGGGGCCTCAGCAGTCCGTGAAGCTCAGCTACAATCGTTCGCGGCAGTTTCTGCACCTCATCTCCAATACTACCGCCATCTCACCGGTGGACTTCTGGAAGCTGAGTGATCCGTTTGTGCCTCCGCAGGTCGCAGATCAGTACTCCATCGGCTTGTTCCGTAACTGGAAGGACAACATGTTTGAAACTTCCGTGGAGGCCTACTACAAAGACATCACCAACCTGGTGGAGTACCGCAACGGCGCCGAACTCCTGCTGAATCCCTACCTGGAGACGGCCTTGCTCAGTGCCCTGGGAAAAGCCTACGGTCTGGAACTGGCCGTGAATAAAACCAAAGGTCGCCTCACGGGTACCTTCAACTATACCTACTCCCGCTCACTGCTGGCTACCCGCACTGCATTTGCCAGCGAGGCTATTAACCGCGGCGAGTGGTACCCTACGCTGTTTGACCGCCCCCACATGGCCAACCTGACGGGAAGCTACCAGCTAGGAAAAGGTTGGACCTATTCGGCCAACTTCACCTATACCACCGGCCGTCCCAATACTTATCCCGACGGACAGTACATTGTAAACGGCATTCCGATGATCAACTACTCCCAGCGCAACCGGGACCGCCTGCCCGACTACCACCGGCTGGATATGTCATTCAGCTACGATAGCCGCCGCACCCGCCAGCAGACCCGGTACAGCATCTGGGCATTTTCGGTATATAACTTTTATGGCCGCCGGAATCCCTACTCCATCTACTTCCAGAACTTCCGATCGTACCAGCTTTCGGTGTTTGGAAGTATCATTCCTTCCGTCACCTGGAACTTTCATTATTAGCCATGCTTAAAGCTTTACAAAAACCTCTACTCTTTCTGCTGGTCGCCTACCTCACCGGCTGTGTGGAAGAAATACGGGTACCGATCCGAAGTACCGAGCCGCAGTTGGTGGTAGAAGGCCGCATCACCAGCGCCGGTGGCCCCTACACCGTCCGCCTGAGCCGCAGCGGCAACTACAACGCCCCTGATTCGTACAAAGGCTCCGCTGTGACGGGTGCTAAAGTGCAGATTTTTGAAACGACTACCGACCGGAGGGTAGACTTGCTGCCCGTGGATGAGCAACCGGGGCTGTACCAGAGCCAGGATAGTACTTTTGTGGCTCGTGCCGGTCAGTCGTACGAGGTCCGGATAGAGCTACCCGAGGGAAAAGTATTTGTGTCTGAACCCGAAACTATGCCCAAAGCTGTACCGGTCCAAAACCTCACCGCCCGCTTTACGACCAATACCGGCCGGGTAAGTGATACTCCTTTTGGCTACGAGATATTCCTGGATACGCAGGACCAGCCCGACCAGAGCAACTACTACCGCTGGACGGCCCATAGCGTCATACGTCGTGAATCCATTGGTCTGCGCGATTTCGGTGGCTTTTTTCACAAAAAATTCTGCTGGACGCCTGTGTTTGACAATGATATACTCATTTATGCCGACACCTACTCCAACGGCCAGCCCATTCGGGAGCAGTATGTGTACCAGTCACCCGTGTATATAGTAGGCAAGCATTTTGTGGAAGTACAGCAATACTCTCTGACGCGGGAGGCCTACCAGTACTGGCGCAAGTTCAATGAGCAACGTCAGCGGATAGGTACCATCTTTGACCCGATCCCTTCGCCTGTTTATGGCAATGTCTACAACGCGGCTAACCCTACCGAGCGGGCACTGGGTCTTTTTGAAGTAGCCGGAGTCAGTCAGAAACGGCTGGTGGTACCGGGGGATACACTGAGCGACGCTTACCTGAAGATTCAGACCTTCCGCTACGTCATACCCGGTGACTGTCGCCTGGTTTTTTATCAGGGCAACGAGATGCCTCCTCAAAACTGGCTGGGACAGTGACCGTTTATCAGAGTATTGCCAAAGGTAGATCCGGCTTTAGTACTGGATGTCGCAGTGTGTAAAATGGGAGAAATTACTAATTAGCGCGAGGTACCCGCAGCATCAGATTAGGGTCCGGACATAGGGCCAGGTACTTTTCCCGGTCCCGCAGGGTACATACGCCGGGGTAGTCGCCCTTATAGGTACCCATATCCGCAATGATCTGAAAGTGGAGATGGGGTGGCCAGTGACCGTTTTCGGGATAGGGGCCAATAGCCGTGAACACTTCTCCCGCCGCAATGGCCTTACCCTCGTACACCCCTTCCAGCGAAGCCAGCGTCAGGTGACCATACAGGGTGTAGAAATGAACCTCTTCCAGTTCGTGTTCCAGGATAATAGCCGGGCCGTAGTCGCCGAAGTTGTCATTGAATGCAAAACTATGTACTTTACCTGCCAACGGAGCACTGACTGGTGTACCGGCTCTATCCCAAATATCAATGCCCAGATGAATGCAGCGGGGTTCCTCTTCCAGTTTACCAAAGTGGGCGCTCCGGCTGTATATGACCCGGTGTTCGTTGTACCCGCCTACCCCAACGTACCGCCCCCCTTCCAGCAGATTATCAAACACATAGCTATCAAAAGCAGTAGTATCAGTAAGATCCAGAGGTGTAAGACTAGCATTGGAAGCAGTGAAATCAAGCCAGCGGTACGGCTTTGATGGAACTACCGGAGCAAAGAAAGCATAGCCCTGGAGCAATTGACTTAGGTTCATTCGAAGGAGTATTAATATTGGACGGACAAGTTACACAAAATGCCCATGTCTTGCCGTTTACATTACTCTAAAGTACCCTCAAACAGGTATACGAATAGGGGTGGCATACCAGAATATCGGCTGTAATGTCCGGCTTACATATTGGGCCAATATTCCTATCTTGCAAACATTTCTTTTTAAAAACTAATCGTACTCATCAACCGAAAACATTACGTATAACGTATGGCATCAACTGTAACGCAGATGGAAGCACCACTAAAGCAGAAACACCCGCGAGGGCTTTATGTGCTTTTCTTCGCCGAAATGTGGGAGCGCTTCAGCTACTACGGCATGCGGGCTATCCTGCTTCTTTTCTTAATAGATAATATCAAAGGGGGAATGGGCCTCAACGAAGCCGAGGGGGCCGCTATTTATGGTCTTTATACCGCTTCAGTATACCTGCTTTCCCTGCCGGGCGGCTGGATGGCCGACAACATCCTGGGCCAGAAGAAGGCCATCTGGTACGGCGGTATCGTGATTATGCTGGGGCACATCGTACTGGCTATCCCCGCCGGAGCGGCTATTTTTTATCTGGGTCTGGTGCTGGTAGCCCTGGGTACCGGTCTGCTTAAGCCCAATATCAGCTCTATAGTTGGCGAGCTTTATCCCGAAGGCGGAGCCCGTCGTGACGCCGCTTTTTCTATTTTTTATATGGGCATCAACCTGGGCTCGTTCCTGGGTATTACTATAGTAGGTTACCTGGGTCAGAAGGTCGACTGGCACATGGGATTCGGAGCGGCAGCCGTAGGTATGCTTTTAGGGCTGATCGTATTCCGGTACGGCAGCAAAAAGTACCTGGAAGGTAAAGGCGAGCCTCCTGTACGGGCACCGCAGGATACTACCGCGGTAGCTACCGGCTCTACCAACGAGCGCATCATCGGATACGGGATCATCGCCCTTATGGTGGCGTTCCTGTCCGTTCTTCAGCTCACGGGTGCTATTGACCTTACTACGGCACAAGGACTGGCGCAGGGAGCAGGTATCATCATTGTTTCGGTATCGTTCTTCTATTTCATTTATATCCTGGTAGCGGGTGGATTGACTCCCGAAGAGAAAAGACGCGTCGGTGTATTAATTGTATTCTTCCTGGCGGCGGCTCTTTTCTGGTCAGGGTTTGAGCAGGCTGGTTCGTCCTTACAGATCTTTGCGGATCGTCATACTGAGCGTACCATTGGGGATTGGGTCATTCCTTCGAGCTGGTTCCAAAACTTCAACCCCTTCTTTATTCTGCTCTTTGCCCCGGTACTGGCCAGCCTGTGGGTGTATCTGGCACATCGTAACATCAACCCATCTACGCCCGTCAAGTTTGCGATTGGACTTATCCTGCTGGGTCTGGGCTTTGGCGTGATGGTACTGGCGGCTAATAATGCCGTAACCGGTGAGCTGGTATCGCCCCTATTCCTGACATTTACGTACCTGTTGCATACGCTGGGTGAGCTTTGCCTCAGTCCGGTGGGTCTAAGTACCTACACCAAGCTGGCACCTAAGCGCTATGTGAGCCAGCTTATGGGTATCTGGTTTGTGGCGGCTTCGCTGGGTAACCTGATCGCGGGCCTGTTTGCCGGTAACTTCGACGAAGAGAACGTACAGCAGATGCCGGCCCTGTTCAACCAGGTGTTCCTGTTTGCGGTAGGCTTTGGTATATTACTCCTGCTCTTCTACAAACCCATCAAGAAGTGGATGGGTGGTATTCAATAATAAGAAGCTTAAAGTACTAATAAAAGCGAAGGCGGCTCCCATGGGAGCCGCCTTCCTGGTTATAGGGGTAGGAATAGTTTATTTGTTTATTACAAATTCTCCCTGCTCTACCGACCAATCGTTCCCTAGGAAGCCGGCCATCTTGATGCCCTTGATGCCGTCTTTGAGCATATCCAGCGAGAAGATCATGACATCGGCGAAGCCGCTACCACCGCTGAAGTACTGGTTGGCGTTGGCAGCCTGCATCCCTTTCAGACCCGTACCCGTCACCACGGCTACAGAAGCCGTGCGGCTGTCGGAGCGGGGCCACGCGAAGTAAGCGCCCAGGTCGTCGCCCGTGAAGCGGGAGTTACCGGCAACTACTCCTCCTTTCTGTACCTTGATGGGGCAATCAGCCAGTACCTTATTCCAGGCGGAGTTGGTGGTAGCGTTGCCGTAGATAATCACTCCACGGTCGGGGTACTGGGCCGGGTTGAAATCTTTATCTGCAACCATGTCAATGGCTCCGTTAGCACGGAAGTACCAGGTTTCGGCATCGTAACGGGCTTTGTTGAAGGCCCAGGCATTTTCTTCCTTAGTACCCGTAGTACCATATACAAATACCATCCGGTTGTTGAAAGGCTCTTTCAGAGTACCGTACCGATGTACGCCCTTCTGACGGGCATCCGGTGCGGTGGCGGTTTGCCACTGGCTCTCCTTTTTTAGGTAAATAGTTTCACCAGCTGATTTGACTACGTAGTTGATAGTCTGCAGGCTATCCAGTGTCACCTTTACGGTATCTCTGGGTTCAAAACCTTCCAGGCTAAACGACAGCAGGGCTACATTCTGCGTTGAACCAGTTATGGCTTTTTTCTTATTATCCCGGCTTAGCTGAATACGGCTATACTGCAAGGGTGATGCTTGCTGGTGAATAGTAGCCCAACGCATAGTACCCGATACACCCGGATTGGCCGTGGTGAAATCAATAGCAAGAGCGGCGGTATCCTTAGGGATGCGGTGCCAGCTAAAGAAGTTAAAAAGCGGTGCCCAGTCTACACTCTCATCACTATACCAGTGCGAGCCACCAGGATACTCGTAGTAGCTAAAGTCTGTATGGAAAGTACCGAGCAGCTTCCGCATCTGACGGGCGTACTCTACCGATACTACCGGGTCGGCATCGCCGTGCACGACGTACACGCCCAGTGGCTTGTAGTTAGTAGCCAGTGCCAGTACATTACTAGGGTTGCTGGCCCGTAGCAGGATACCCTCCATTGGTGAGCGGGCCTGATCGGGTATTTGTCCGTCGTGAGAGCCGTAGGCCGCTAGGGTCGGATAACCCGCAGAGGGCGCTATAGCCGCCCAGTTGCCGGGATACGTAGCTCCCAGGAACCAGGTACCGTGCCCGCCCATGGAGTGACCCGTCAGGTAGATACGTGCCGGATCAGGATTAAATTTCTTCTTGGCAATATCCAGCACTTCCAACGCATCCAGTCGTCCCCAGTCTTCCCAGTTGAAACCACGTGGACGGCGGTTAGTAGGTGCTACCAGTACGCCCCAGTCCTTAGGTTTGTAAGCCCGGGCCTGGTTAATGGCCTGTACTTCGGCCCCGTGTACTGATAAGAACAGAGCCGGTGCCTTGCCATCCGGCTTTTGCTGAGGTGCCACACTGTAGTACTGTACGCTGCCGTCGATGTTGCTGACAAAGGTGCGGCTGTAATGCTTGCCATTCTCTATTGTTTCCAGCTCAAACTCTTTCTGGTCTACTACTTTACTACCCTGCCGCAGAGACACGCTAGCGGTATGCTTTCCTACCGAGAGGGCATTGCTGGCATTTACCTTGAAGCCTACCTTGCGGGTAGTCATGGGAGCTATGGCAGGCAGGGTAGTTACTACCTCGCGGCCCTGCAGTGAGCTTACCGCCTGTAGACCCGTCAGGGGCTTCTCAGTTGTATTCATCACTACCATACCTACCCAGAGTGAGTCGTTGGATTCAGCAGGTACTATATGCGGGATGGTCATATCCGCCTTGCTCAGCATGACGGGCTTCTCCGGGAACTCCAGACGGGCAGTAATACCTCCCCAGCGACCGTAACGGGCTACGCGTATATAGATCTCGTTTTGTCCCTTTTTGAGCTGTACCGGCAGGTGCATCCAGCCATAGCGATACATATCACCACCGCGAGGTGCTCCGTTGACGTATACCATATCGTGTCCGGTTACAGTAAGCAGGGCGGTCTCCGCTTTGGGAGAGTTATAGGTCAGGTAGAGGTAGCCGTTAGAGAAGGCGTTGCTACGGAAGCGGTGGGCGGTATCGGCTTTCACCGTTTGCCACGTTACAGGTTTTCCCTGCTGGTCGTTGAGTAATACAGCTCCGTCGGCGGGTTTAGCGAGGGTACCCTTGTAAAGCTGGTACGCGAGCTGGTCGGTATATAAGGCTTCCCGTCCGTAGGTATGGCATGGACCTGCCCCGAGTCCTTCGCTAAACCAATGAGTCTTCTGGGCTTTTACATAGCTGGTGCCAGCCAAAAGCACCAGTAAGTAAACCAGTAAATGCTTTTTCATTACTTAATTTTGATAAATGGTAGAGTTGAAGAGTTGTGCTATAAAATCAGGATTTAACCTGAAAGTACTTCTCCAAAAATAGATATTTATTAGGAAGTATTACCATATTATTAAATTATTTTAAATACAGCTAAAGTAAAAAGGCAGATCTTCCCGGAAAGATCTGCCCTTATCTAAATCAACTTTGCGTAAGTTAAATCACGGCCTTTTTCCGGGCCTCTCTGCGCTGCATCCGCTTGTCCAGCGACATCAGGAATGCCGGCAGCAGGATCAGGTTAGAGGTCATACCCATCAATAGGGTGATGGACACCAGTATCCCCAATACAACGGTTCCCTGGAAGGTAGAGGCGCCAAAGATGGAGAATCCCGCGAACAGGATAATGGCGGTATAGAACATACTGATACCCGTCGACTGGAT
>NZ_JAFIQT010000008.1 GCF_017355935.1 Telluribacter humicola
CAAGACAGGAGCCACAGCCAACGCTGCGGCTCCTTTGCTGTTTATATACACCTGCCTACTACTACTCTTCAGCAACAACAAAGAGAGCCCTGTATACAATGGATGAGGCTCTCTTTACAAATCTTTATATATTACTTCTTAGCCTAAGCAAGAGAGGTACGGCAATGCCGTACCTCCCAATTTTTAAGCAACCTCACATCAGGCTCTCACTCTGTTTACTTCCTCAACTTTACTGGCAACTATCTCTATTACCTTTACCGTCTGATCATCTTTGTTCTGGTATTGGCGGTAGTTCAAACGACCTTCTACAGCGATCAATTTTCCCTTGGCTAGTAGTTGTTCACATGACTGTGCCAGCTTGCCCCAGGCAACGACAGTATGCCAGGATGTATTCGTGACTTCTTCCTTATTACGATTAAGATAAGTCTCGCTGGTAGCCAGGCTGAAGGTAGCTAGTTTGCCTCCTTCGAATTCTTTCACGGTGATTTCTCTTCCAACGTTTCCGATTAATTTTACTGCGTTCATAAGTCTGTATTGTTTAAAGTTCTAAAGTTGTCTTTGTTAATTAGGTTGTTGTAAACCCGCAGTACAAAGGTGGCAAATCGGAACAAATGGATTCGGTTAGTAAGTGTTTATAATCGTATAAAAATGCTTGTAGTCGTTTGCAAATGGATGTGTATCTTCGTATCTTGTAGAAGATCAACAGGATAAGCAACGACGAATGAAATATTGCTTGGAATGCGAGACTCCCATTACGGGAAGGGCAGACAAAAAGTTTTGCTCAGATATGTGTCGTAATAGCTACAATAACAGGCTCAATTCTGACTCATATAATGTAGTCAGGAATATAAACAACCAACTGCGCCGGAACCGGAGGATACTGGAAGAAATTTGTCAGGATGACAAGGCTAAAACAACGAAGAGTACCCTAATTACCAGAGGGTTTGACTTCAACTTTATTACTAGTCAACGTACTACTCAGAAGGGCAACATCTACCACTTTGTGTATGACTATGGCTATCTGGAATTAGAAAATGATATTTATCTGATTGTAAAGGATAGCCGGAATGAGAAGTAGTATGCTGCTGCGAACACGGCAGCATACTACTTCTTAGAATTTAGAATGATGTTTACTTAAATGCCTTGGAGTCGCTTGTATACAGGTGCTGAACTTATCTTCGGTACCTTAATCTACTGGTATATCTATATATACTTTTCATTTCTGGTATAATAGCTGGTCATTTTACAACAGAACCTTCCATAGCCTCTAAACTTATAAATTCATACCCATCATATTTTGGCATATTGATTAACTGCTCGAAGTACTCCGCAGCTAGTTGCTTGCTATGACTGAGAGATATCTGGCTGAAGGTTCTGCTGTAGAGTTGTTGCAACAGCTTTTCAAAGTCAACAGTCGGAATAGCACAGAGAGGCATTCAGGATCCGTAGATTAATTTCATGGCGGCGTGGTAGCCGGGTATGCCACTTACAGCGCCTCCGCGTTCGGCTCCCGAGCCACAGAGTAGTATACCAGCATGATTGGTTTCGACACCTCGTTTCCCTACATAATCAGCCCCATCAGCATAAAACCAGCTGAGCGGTGAGTGAAATATATTACCACGAGGTAAACGAAGTTCCTTTTCCAGGTCTAGTGCACTTTTTGCTTCCATACATAGGGTGCCATCAGCCTGTCGGGCTATACAATCCTGAATGGGTTCGTTGAACCACTCATTGAGCGTACTGAGGTACTTGTCCAGTAGCTGTTGTTTAGTTAGCTCAGGATTATCCAGAAACAGAGCGTAGGGGGCATCCAATCCAAAGAGGGTAATTGTGTGGTACCCCTGTCGTTGCAAATCATCACTTAATATGGAGCCATCGGTCAGGGTGTGGCAGTATATTTCAAAAGGGGGCCGCTCGGGCAGTTGACCTTGCTGGCTTAGCTCAAAAGCTGTGGCCTGGTCGGTGTAGGATTGGTTAAAGTGAAATGTACCGGCAAAGGCATCTTCCGGATTAGTATCCGAGCGAAGGTACGGCAATCTGCGGAGCAGCATATTCACTTTGAATGCAGTACCTTCCTGTTCAGTGGTAACCTCTCCAGGTGCCTGACCAACTAATCGCTGGAGTTCAGCCGGAGCCGCATTGACCAGAACATGTCCGGCCTGCACGGTTACCTCTTTGTCTCTACTTATAAATTGGACCGATGGATGAGTAGCATGAGGACTGATATGAAGAACCTCCGCATTGGTAAGTACTTCTACTCCCGATTGAACCGCTTGCTGGTACAAAGCTGAGGTTAGGGCTCCCATACCACCTACAGGTACCCGCCACTCACCCGTTTGGTTGCCGATAACGTGGTACAGGAATGTACGGTTTTGCAGCAAGCCAGGGTCATGGGCATGCGTATTAGCACTGATCCGGGCATCTGTCAGTACCACGCCCCGTAGTACATCGTGTTGTATGTGCTTTTCTATGAATTCACCCAGTGGCTTCTCGACCAGCCATTCCCAGATAGCCCGATCTTCCGCATCGCTAAACTCACGTTCCCATTCTTCCTTCGGGCGTAGTGGTTGTAGCAAGCTGGGCCACACCTTATCAGCAAACCGTTGAATCCGCCGCTGCATGAGTTGATACCCTTTATAATCATCAGGATGCAGGCGCTCGATCTGTGACTGGTTAGCGGCTTCATGTTCGTTACTCAAAAGAAGCCCGTCGGCTTCTGAGCCGCGCCAGAAGGGGGTGTAGGAGGTAGTACGTCTTCTTCGTAGATCCAATTGCAGCTGCAGGTCATGCATGATCTGCCGGGGAAACAGGCTGATCAGGTAGGAGTAGCGCGACAGATAGGCTTCATAGTCAGGGAAAACGCGCTGAGAGGTAGTAGCCCCACCGACGTAGCTATTTCGTTCCAGCATCAGCACGCTTTTTCCTGCCTTCGCCAGGTAGCAGGCTGCGACCAGACCATTGTGTCCGGCTCCGACTATAATTACATCATATTTTGATTTCATTCTATTAGCTATATTACCTTCATGACAGGTAGCTACTTATTGCTGTTGTAGCCATCTCCATGTATACTCCCGCTTCCTTGGTAAGAAGGACGAGAGTGAACCCTTATCATTGTACGGGTAAAGGAAAGATGTAATTTTGAGAAATAGACCGGCCTTACCTATACTTTTTATAAAAATGCAGGATAACAAGCACAACGATTTTATACTGACAAGCAAAAAGAAAAAGATCCTGCTCATAGAAGATGATGCGCATGTATGTTCGTTTGTTAATAAAGGATTAAGTGAAGAAGGCTATGAGGTAAGCATAGCGATGGATGGAAACGTAGGGCTGCAGATGGCGCTGTCACTGAGCTACGACCTGATCATTCTGGATATTATGCTACCCTCAATCAGTGGTATAGATGTGTGTACGTACATCCGGGAACACGACGGTCAGATACCTATCTTATTGCTTTCGGCCCTGGGAAGTACCGAGAATGTCGTGATGGGACTGGACATAGGGGCTGATGACTACCTAACCAAGCCCTTCAAATTTATTGAGCTAGTAGCCCGGATCAAGGCGCTGTTGAGACGGAAAGAAAACAAGAAAGCCGAAGATACGGGCCAGGAGGTCATGCATTTTGCGGATCTGGAGCTTAATAACTATACCAAAGAGGTAAGGCGGAATAACCACGAAATATCACTCACCTCTACCGAATACCGCCTCCTGCATATGTTTATGCATAACCCAAGACGGGTACTATCGCGGGTGGAGATACTGGAGGAAGTATGGGGCGTCAATTTTGATATGGGGACCAATGTAGTAGATGTATATGTCAATTACCTCCGGAAGAAGCTGGAAAAGGCCGGTGAATCGCGACTTATACATACCGTAATTGGGATGGGCTATGTGATGAAGGAGAACCACGAAAACTAAGCGGACAACCTATGAAGATCACAACCCGAATCTTACTGCTACTTACAGGAGTCTTCTTATCGCTTATCCTGCTGCTTAGTGGATTTATCTACTACGCCTCAGCCAACTACTCGTTTGAAGATTTCTACAAAAGATTAGAGATCAGAGCGGCTACTACGGCCAAGATCTACCTCGAAGACAATCAGGATATCAATGCCATCAAAGAGGTGAGGCAGAGTTATCTGGAGCAGCTCCCTAAGGAAGATATCCAGATCATGCTTACCCCATATGGAGATTCGCTGCGGATCAAGGCGAGTCAGTTGAATGTACCTATAAAGTTTCTTGATGATATCAAGAGGGAAGGAAGCGCCAACTACAGGAAACAAAACCTGTTCTATACCGGGATCCGGTACAAGCCTTCGGACACGAATAAAGACTACCTGGTCATCGTTTCGGCCGAGAACTACTACTTTACCCATCATATAACGTACCTCCGAAACCTGTTGATTTCGGCGCTTATCATCTCCCTCGTACTGGTACTGTTAATTTCTTTCTGGATATCCAGGAAGATAGTTCAGCCACTGCAGGACATTACTACCCGCGTAAAAGACATTAGTTCTGAGAACCTGAATCTCAGGCTTAAGGCGTCCGAAAACGAAGATGAACTGAGTACGCTGACTAAAACATTCAACGACATGCTCGACCGTCTGGAAGCCGCTTTTGAGACCCAGAAGAACTTCGTAAGTAATGCTTCTCACGAGCTGAATACCCCGCTGACATCCATCATAGGTGAAGCTGATGTGATCCTGTCGAAGCCAAGGCAGCCACACGAGTACCAGGAGGCCATATTGGCTATACTGGAAGAAGCCGAAAAGCTGAACAAGAAAACCCAGGCGCTGCTCTTCCTGGCCCAGACCGGGTACAATGGGAAGGTACTGAAATTTGATAAAGTACGTATAGATCAGTTGGTACTGGATGTAAAAGAAACCGTGGATAAGATATATCCTACCAATAGGGTAATCATCGACTTCAGCTTCCTGCCCGAAAGCCCCGAAAAGCTTAAAGTCAAAGGCAACGAACAGTTGCTGCACCTGGCTCTTTCTAATGTGATCATGAATGCCTGTAAGTACTCTAATAACGACACCGTGCGGGTATCGCTGGGGGCATCGTCGCAGCAGATTATCATTGTAGTAAAGGACCTGGGGATAGGTATACCCGAAAATGAAATCAAATACATATATGATCCCTTTTTCAGGGCCAGTAATACCAAACGATTTGAAGGATACGGCATCGGATTACCGATCACCCGCAACGTAGTGAAGATGCATGATGGCGAAATAGTAGTGAGCTCGGTTCTTAATCAGGGGGTCACGGTTGAGATCAAACTTCCCGTCGGCAACTATAAACTATGACTTTATAATGATATTTTACAACGTATAGTTGTTTCTAATCCCGCTTTAATCCGGCTCTTAACACATTCTAATTTCGCTCTTACAGCATTCTAATTCCACTCTTAAGCCGCTCTAATACCTTCGCCATAGCTTTGTAAGTATAAAAAATAACTTATAAAGCTATGGCGAACACTATTCTTATACCTACCGATTTTACCATTGAATCACTGAATGTAGTAAAGGGAGCTCTGAGGCAGTTGGATGGTGAAGAAGTTAATCTCATTCTTGTATATTCTGCTCATCTCTCGGACTGTATTACAGATTTGCTCTTTTTCTCCAAAAAGAAATATCTGGAAGACTTGCAGAATGAAAAGTTTAAGGAAGCCTGTGAGATTCTGCTGAATAAGTACGCCTCTCAGATCAACTCCTTCTCCATTGATCTGTTTACGGGCAATTACCAGAGTACCTTCCACAACTTCCTGTTGGGCAACAAGGTCGATGCCATATTTATTCCCAAAAGTTACAAGCTGAAATTAGGGCAAAAGCAAAGCTTTGACTTGCTGCCCTATTGCAGGAAAAGCCCTGTACAGTGTGTGGAGATTGACTGGAACGAAACCCGCAATGTACCTGAGAAGGACAAGGTAGCAGAGTTGTTTTTTATGCCTAATCCCGTATAAGCGTACAGGTTAAGAATAGACCTTAAGTAAATTGATAACTATGAGAAGCAAGTTAGGTGCATACTATATAGGAATTTTTTTGGCAGCCGTATCAGGTTTTCTGCTTCTCGTTTCCAGTGCTGCCAGCCCGGATCAGCTACTAGCGGGTACCTGGGAGGAAGTGGCCTGGGAATACGAAAAGGTAGATAAGTCGCGGGGGGCTGATACGCTCTCGAGCAAGGTAATCTCAGAGGATGTGAAGCAGATGATCGCTCAGGACCTGATTGTTCACCGAGCGGAGAAGTGGCACTTCTGGCCCAACGGTACCCTGAGCCTCATAGCGGAAGGTGATATAAACGACGCTCCTCGTAAGCGACTCAACTGGCGGCTCAAGGGACGGGGACACATACTCCTGCTGCACTATAACGATGAGACAGAAGAGAGCTACAACATAGTAAAGTTGACTCAGGACGAGCTGACGCTGCACTTCTATACCGAAATGCAAGCACGAGGGATAGCGAAAATAACGTTTAAAAGAGTCAGATAGCCATGCTTAGAAAATACAGCAATAGCAGAAGCCTGAGAGATAACATCCAGTTAGGAGTACTGACTGCTTTTTCGGCGGGTATGGTAAACGTGGCGTCGCTTATCATATTTTTTGCATTTACTTCGAACGTAACGGGTCATTACGCCATCCTGGCTGAGGAAATCGCTAAGGGGCACTGGTACCAGGTAGGGGTGGTCTTTGCCTGGATACTGCTCTTCTTTATGGGAGCCTTTGTAGCCAATTTTATCATTATCAATCTTAATAAGAAAAATGCCTACGCGGCTCACGCGCTTCCGCTCCTACTGGAAATGCTGTGTTTAGTTACGGTAGGAATATACGGGCAGTACTACTACCAGGAGACTCTCACCGAAACCGAAGTACTCGTTGGCCTGATGTTATTCGCAATGGGTTTGCAGAATGGTATGACCGCCAGTGTTTCAAACTTTGTGGTAAAGACCACCCACCTCACCGGTCTTACTACTGATCTGGGTATCCTGTTCTCCATGTTTACTCAGAAGGAGTTCCGGGATAATCCCACGTTGGTAGGACGAGCTAAACTGCTTGTTTCTATTGCGGTGTCGTATGTGAGTGCCGGTGTACTATCAGCTCTGATCTACCACAGGCTGCAGTTCAGGGTGTTTTTTGTAGTAGCGTGCGTTATTGTAGTTATTATATGCTACGACTACTCTAAGCTACGGTTCCTGCAATTGATCAAGCGAAGAAATGTAGGCAAGGCACTCGAGGCCAAGATGGAAGCTATCCATCAGGACCAAACGGTCGGGCAGACTTCACATTAAGTAGTATAAAGATCTATAAATAGAGCCTACCTCTGTTAGTTAAGGGGTGGGCTATATTTGTAAGATTCGTTGTAGCTGCTAATCTACTTCACTTTCGGCTAGGATCTGATGGTAGGTATGCCGGGCATGTTCGTAAGCTTTTCGGGCTGCTTCTCGCTCATGGGCAGCTATCTGAGGTTCTTTCTGCCCCCAGCACTGATCTACGGCTCTGGCACACCAGTCGGCACTCTTCCGGGAGGCGCGTACGGGCTTGTCATTCACAGTAATGAATACCGGATTGGTATGTGATGAGGGCAGAATACGTAAGGCTACCCAGCTACTTCGCTCAATAGGTACCTCAAATGCTATATCCCGTACAGTACCATCGGCCACTATACTTTTGGTGGCGACTACTTTCCCATTGACCACTACCTCTACAGGTACTTCGCGGGTATCCCCCTTACGCGCGCGCTCCAGGTCCCAATAGGGTTGCTTGTCATAGCTACGCTTACGGATTTCCTCATTGGGCTTTTCGTCCAGCCGGGCGGCTACCCTTGCCGTTACCCGTACCTTGGCAGGCTTACCGAGTTTTAATTCACTTCCATTAGTACCTACGGGGAGGTCGTTGACCTGGAAGTCCATCAGGTGACTTTTGCCATCTGATACATAGGCTCGTCCCTGCCGGATACCTTCTACCCAGGCATCGTAGTTGAGCTGGTCGTCCAGCTGTACGTAGCTGCGTCCCAGCCCCACCCGCTCACCGTAGATACAGGGGAAATCGGTTTCGCCGCTGATACGGGTCCGGAAGCCGCAGTTGAGGGTATGGTACCAGATGTTAAGCTCCCATACCGAGGGAGTATCTACGGTTGAGATGAAGTCTACTGCATCGTGTGTGACATCGACGATGTATTCATTGGCCCCGATGCCGTCGAACTTCGGCATATCAAAGTGGGGGAGCTGGCTGGTCTTGACTTCCAGTCCCCAACCTGAATGGGCGAAGCCAACTACGGCCCCCTGCTTTTTGGCCCACTGGAGTACCGGCAGGTCCCAGGTTGGCCAGTCTTCCAGTACTTTGGTACCCGGATAATTCTGCTCTATGAGGCGTAGTAGTACCAGGTGGCCGCTATGGCTGGAAGGAAACCCCGATACTTCCAGATCGTACCGCATGAGGGTGTTCTCCGTAGATAAAGCGTTATCCTTCGCCTCAAAAAACTGCTTCTGGTAGTAGTAGCCCGGCCCCCAGGTCAGGACGCTACCCACATGGAGCGCTTCGCCTAGTATATGTCGCATCATATCCTGCGGCAGTACCCCTTCCGTAGGAGACTCATAGTGCATACAGCCTGCGGCATGAATGTGGTGGTCGCCCGAGTACCAACCTGGTCTGGAAGGACCCTTTCGAGTCGTTCCCGGTCGGGCCGCCGCTCCCACCTTAGAGGGATCAATCCATCTTTCCAGCCGAACATTTATCGTCTGTGGCTGGCCGGGCAGCACAGTAAGGCGTTGTTGCTTCTCTATATACTCTGGTCCACGGGTGTACTTAATGTTGTACTCTCCAGCCGGAAGCCGGATGCTCTCGCCGTGGGCGCGGTAGATCTGTGGGTGAAAGTTAAAGTCGGGGGCCAGACGCTTGGCCCGGGAGGGGTAGATGCGCCCCTGCGGGTCCTGGATCAGAAAGGAGGCCGTGGTAGGCTGGCCGTACTCATCCAGTACCTGAAATTTGACCTCCTGAGAGGGCTGACAGGTAAAAAGAATATCTGCATCGTTGCGGAAGCCAATATCCTGGGTACCCTGCCCTACATTAAAGCTGATTTTAGCTTCGCGCTTACCGGCGTCACGGCTATAAAGCTGAATAATGCGGTATTCGAGTTCGAGCCCTGAAAGCTGAGGACGTAGCGGAGGCTTATCGTACATGCTCAGATCCAGCCAGCGATTAGCAACATCATAGGCGGTAATGGTCTGCTGAGGACGCGAATCAAAGCTAAACTTAATATCGTTATTACCACGAGCATATACGGGCAGCGCATGAGGACTTTCGGCTTTGAGCTGTGCCGTGACTCCGGCTTCATTCCGTACCTTGACCAAATACGTCCGCCAGCCTTGTTCAGATAGTACCGGCTTAGTAAGTCCCTGATCTACCTTTACCCGGCTTTCAGGATTGATATGTATTTCCAGCAGGCAGTATTTATCCAGCACCTCCTGGATCTGAGTCTGGGCTCTGGCTGTGTTAGAATCATGAAAAGCTTTTTCCAGTACTTGAAGATCAGGAGGAGAGATAGGCTCCCCCAGGTATTCCATCGCTTCCACAAGGCGTTTGACCTGGGCCGTTAGCGGTTGTAACTCGACAGTTTTCTCTACCTGATGATGATCGTGCTGTGCCGTAGCAGGCGTTGGTAACAGACATGGGAAAAACAGCAAAAAAAGCCACATGAATAAGCAGCGACTCATAGGCTGACGACAGGCTATCAAGGAAAGTAAGATCCTGCGGATGTACATACGTATATGCATTTAGAAGGCGCCAGTAGTGATGTTGACCGCTGTGCAACTTGTGAAATCACAAGCCTAAGCAAGATACTAAGAGTAGCAATAAACTCAATGAGCTTAGGCAGGAAGCTTGCGTTGGAAAGAGTAATACAAAATTAGCTTCATCAAAACGGACCTCTTAAAGTTTCGTCTGAAGACAAATCCAACTAAGAAAGACTATGAGATGGTATTGGGGAGGAAAAGGCAAAAGTGTAGAATACAGGCAACATTTTATTGCCCAAATAGAAGAATGGTTACTAGTAAAAGATCATGCCTGTTTATTATGCGATTAGAGTTGTCCCTAGCTCTGTTGCTGGCTTTTGCTGCATTACGGCTTGAATTGTCCCGCTAATTTCACTCATTTTCTGATCTTCAAAGAAAGTCAGGAGAGCAGGAAGACAAGCTGGATTGATTGATCCAAACATTTCACGAAAGCTATCCAGATCATCTTCGGTGTAATCTACCTGATGACCACGTTCAACTATTTGCATAGCTTTTATTACCTGAATTACAGAGCCATTAAAGTCTCTAATCATTTACGCTATTTTTTATTGTACGACTATTATCCTTGTAACCTTAATAGATTATAGGGTAGATATAAAATAACTGTACCAGTAGTTACTATTTTGTCGCTATTGTTAGTAAGTGGTCATTAAAGTATTGATAACCTCGGTGTAGACTGATAATCATCGGTTTATTGGCTGTTCGTCTGCCTGCATAAAGGCCACTCTGAACCTCCTGCTTTGATCTGATGGAGCAAGGGCATAATAACGTAAATCTATATGGAAATGAGTAGGTGAGCAGATTCATCAGGTTTTGAATTAGGAGCTTATGTATCGCTACGCTTATGAAACAGATTATATGGCCTGCTGTCGCCCTTGCTGCGCTCCTGGTAGTGACAGTCGCTGCTCACCAGACCACACCCTCGGAGGGGCAGGAAGATCCATTCACTACACCTCGTACCGTTAGCCAGGCACCTAATACACTCACTCTGTCACCGCAGGAGGCTCTGAAGACCTTCAGGCTACCCGAGGGATACAGACTAGAGGTAGTAGCCAGTGAGCCTATGATTTCGGAGCCCTCTTCGCTGGCCTGGGACGGGAATGGACGTCTATATGTGGCTCAGTTGGAAACTTATATGCAGACTATCGATGCCAAAGAGCAAGATAGCCCCCGAAGCCGTATCATGCTCCTGGAGGATACCGACAGCGATGGGAAGATGGATAAAAGCTCTGTTTTTGTAGATGGGCTGCTGTCCCCTCGTATGATCCTGAGCGTAGGCCATGAGCTACTGGTCAATGAAACAAACTCGTATGATATTACTGCCTATAAAGACACCAATGGTGATGGCAAAGCCGACCAGAAACGGCTGGTGTACAAGCATCCCAAAAAGGCCTATGGCAACGTAGAACACCAGCGCAGTGGCTTGGACTGGAACCTGGACAACTGGATCTATGTCACGACCGATCCGGTCAGGTTTCGGTATAAGAAGGGAAGACTGGAGGTGGATACACTCGTTGGGGGCTCCAATGGCCAGTGGGGGCTCACCCATGATAACTACGGACGGTTATTCTTCAGCCGGGCTGCGTCGGGCATCGCGGCATCCGGCTTTCAGATCAATCCTGTTTACGGGCAGCTCGACCTTACTGATGCTACCGATAAGGAGTTTGGTCAGGTGTGGCCTATCATCAAAACTCCCGATGTGAACGGAGGTCCTCGCACCCTGCGCCCTGATAGTACTATGTTTGGCTTCACGTCGGTGTGCGGCCAGTCGGTATTTCGAGGGGATAGACTACCACAAACTATACAGGGAGACTATATAGCGGCTGAGCCGGTGGGGCGGTTTATTTGGCGTGCCAATATCACCGATACCGACGGAAAGATCACGCTGAGCAATGTCTATAAGCAGGATGAATTCATTGCCTCTACGGATATGAATTTCCGCCCGGTCAATACCTACACCGGCCCCGATGGATGTCTGTACATTGTTGATATGTACCGTGGAGTGATACAGGAGTCGACCTGGGCGCAACCGGGCAGCTTCCTGTATGACCAGATTATGAGCAAGGGCCTCCATAAAAACGTAAGGAACGGGCGTATCTATCGGCTGGTATATGAAGGGATGAAGCGGGGACCAATGCCCCGTATGCTGGATGAGCCGGCTACCCAACTGCTTACCTACCTGGACCATCCTAACGGCTGGTGGCGTGATAATGCGCAGAAAGAGTTGATAGTACGGGGAGATAAATCAGTGGTGACCGCCTTACGTAAGAAGGCCATTGGCAAAGACAGAGCTACATCAGCTTTGGGTCGACTGCATGCCTTATGGACGCTGGAGGGCCTGGAGTCGCTGGACAAGCCGACCCTTTTAAACGCCTTGAAAGACTTGGATGTTCAGGTCAGAAAAGCAGCTGTAAGAATGAGCGAGCCCTACCTGAATAAAGCTGATGCCCCGGTGCTTGCAGCCCTAAAGGTGTTAATCCATGATGCCAGCCGGGATGTGCAAAGTCAGCTGGTGCTTTCACTAAGTACCTCCCGCTCCCCACAGGCAGTACGTCTGGCCGAAAGTATCCTCAGAGGAAAGCCGGAAGACGAACTACTGGCAGGTATACAAAAAAGCCTTAAGAAGAACGAGGAGGCTCAGAAGTATGGTTATAAACTATTGGCGCTGGAAGAGCCGGTCAGAAAGTCTATCATGGAAGGGGCTACTATATTTAACTCCCTCTGTGCCTCCTGCCATGGGCCGGAAGGGCAGGGGCTGACTACCCGAATCGCCCCTCCGCTCATCAGCAAGTTCAAGCTCATTGAGAACAAGGAGGAGGTAATCAAGATCATGCTGCACGGCTTGAAAGGACCCGTAGATGGTCACGTATACAACGATCAGATGCCCCCTATGGGCAGCAACAGCGACGAGTGGATAGCCTCAGTACTCAACTATGTACGCTATGACCTATGTATGCGTAGCTTTCCGCAAATGGGCTCCGGGTATATCAACTGGGTTATTGTAAAACCGGAGCAGGTACAAGCCGTTCGGCAGCAAACCGCCGGACGCAACACCGCCTGGACCTGGCAAGAGCTACTAGCCGAGCGGGAAAAGTTGCGCGGAGCCCAGAGGTAGGAGCGTTAGCTAAATCAGGATTGGGGCGTATAATTCATTTCCAGCGTGGGCCTGTTCCAATGTGCCAGGTCTGCGGCCGCCTCGTAGGTACTGCGCAGAAAGCTTAGGAGCATGGCAGAAGGATCTTCTGCACGTTGTACCACCTCATAGGGAAGGATAAATTCTCCCAGCTGTGGATGGTAGTATGCTTGCTCGGGTTGTACGGTAGCCTGCTTGTACCCATCCGGCTCGGGATAAACATAGCTGTAAAAAGCTGCCTGCGGAAAGGCCTCACTACCGGGCCAGAAACCACAGCTACTCACTTCCTGCGAATACGCTTCCTGTGCTACCCAGTCGGGTAAGTTAGGGACGCCCCCCGGGTGCTTCGGCGCCTCGCGACCTGAAAAGCGTGTAACAGCCAAATCAAAACTACCCCAGAAAAAATGTACCGGACTGCACTTCCCCCTAAACTCCGAACGAAAACGGGTAAATACCTCCTGAGCCCGCAGCAGTACCTGGTGAAGCGCCGCCGCCTGCTCGGGATCGTAGGTAGCGTGTGCGTGATCTTCATGGAAAGGAACAGGATCTACCAGTTCATTGGGTACGGGATGAATGTCAACCTCTATGTCCAGTTGCCTCAGCGCACCCAGTACCTTCTCATAGCAGCCAGCCACCGACAGTTCCTGTAAGTCAAAGGATCGCTCTTCGGCCGTACTGGTTTTGATCAGGAGATGGTGTTTATGAAAGTCAAAGTCAATCTGAAAATGTTTGTTGCCAGCCGGAACGTCGGAAGTAGTCAGGCCGGTGGGCGTAACATAGAGCGTCACGTGCCAGGAGTGGTTGATCCAGGGCGTTTTGGCCAGCCGGATCTTTCCTACAATCTGCGTCCACAGATGCAGCGTCTCGTAAGTAGCTTGGGCTTTTTCAAAGGAGAGTGCGGGCCATACTGCTTTCATAGGGGTATCAGGTTTGGGAGTAGTTGATTCAGGTAGCTGCGGTAGAGTTCCTTTACAGGAACTACCTATAAGAGGTTCTGTTTAAAAGTTGCTGAGACTTGGTCTATGGCTATAACCGTAAATCATGATCTGTTTGTAAAGAACTAGCTCGGAAGAACGAGAAGCTGGAGCAGCTTGAAGCCATTGTGAAGGAGCTCCAGAAAGAAATAGAGGCACAGCGGGAAGTGAAATAGCCTGTTCAGGTATATCTATATTAATCAAACAGCCCGGCTCCTGCGAGCCGGGCTGTTTGATGAGGTACTAGCGAAGTGAGGACTAGTCGTCTTTATCCCGATTTAGAAAGGCAAACAGGGCTGTCACTACTAGCGCCCCGATAGCTACCTTCTTGGCTAACCCCATAGGGTTGTGCTTCAGCTCAGCTTTGATGCCTCTTTCAGCGAATATATTAGGGAAATGACCGTTCTTGATATCATCAATGATACCTTCTACTACATTGACACGATCGGCCAATAGCAGAGGTAACCAGTGGCCATAGCTCGATTCGCCGTATTGAAAGGCATAACGACGGAGTTGTCCGCTGAGGCCCTGAGGCGGCACGGTACCTCCAAATACAGCCGTTACATTCGGACGCTCATTGGAGTGCAGTACCTCGCTCGTAATGGGCTGCAGCGGTGGCCGCTCCCAGGTATACCCTTTATGCTCATCGTTGTTACGCTGCTTCATCGGGTAGGTAGGGTCATTTTTTGGGTCGGCATCTATACCCCAACCTTTAATGTGTGAGTGGTCCCCACCCCTGTTATTCTCAAATGGCATGTTTTCAATTTTCTTTTCCATAACGTCCTATTTACATTCTGGCTGATGGTGGAATAAGTACTGGCTTGATGCAGTTATCTAGCTTATCGGCAAATATGCGATAGGCATCGGATACCTCTTCCAGAGGAATGCGGTGCGTAATAAGTGCTTTTGGGTCCAGGATACCATTCTGCACGTGCTCAATCAGCCTCGGTAGCAGGCGTTTTACCGAGGCCTGGTTGGCCCGGATGGTAATGCCCTTGTTCACTACGTTGCCGATAGGTACCAGGTTATCAGTTGGTCCGTATACCCCCACAATAGACACAATACCCCCCTTCTTTACTGAGTTGATAGCCCAGTGCAGTGCCGTAGCTGATCCGGCCTGCAGGAGCAGCTTGCGGCCGGTTATGGTTTGCATGGTACTGCCCGCAGCTTCTGCGCCTACGGCATCGATACATACATCCGCACCCAGCGAGTCAGTTGTACGTTTCACAAATACCACCGGATCTCCTACTGACATAAAGTTGTAGGCCTCACATTGCGCGTAGTTGCGGACGAATTCAAGTCGGTATTCCTCTTTGTCAAATACGATAACCCGACCGGCTCCAAACAGCCAGGCGCACCGGGCTGCCATGATGCCCACCGGGCCGGCTCCAAATACCACCACCGTGTCACCCTTCTGTATTCCTCCCATTTCGGCGGCCTGATAACCCGTAGGTACCACATCCGTAAGCATGACAGCATCGTCCAGATCCATCCCCTCGGGTATCACCGTAGGCCCTACATTCGCATAGGGTACGCGTACATACTCAGCCTGTCCACCGGCATACCCACCGGTCGTATGGGAGTAGCCAAATATACCACCGGCGGCAGTCGCCTGGGGGTTTGCCTCGTGGCAGTTTCCGTAGAGTCCCTGCTTGCAAAAGGCACATCTTCCGCAGGCAATATTAAAAGGCACTATTACATTATCACCGACCTTTATTTTGTGCACATCCGCTCCTACCTCTTCCACCACGCCGACGAACTCATGCCCGAAGGTTTCTCCCACGCGCGTGTCGGGTACATTACCATTATACAAATGCAGATCAGACCCACAGATACAGGAGCGGGTCACCCGGACAATAGCATCCTCAGGATGCTGTATCTGGGGTAGGGGTTTGTGGTCGATGCGGACCCGTTGCGGTCCCCGGTAATTCATTGCCAGCATAGTCTGTTCCTTTCCGTTTTATCGTTACCAAATCTATTACACAATTTTACCCTGTACTTCTATAAGGTCCAGGAAACAAATACCTGAATCAATACAGAAGCATATCCGGTAAATCCTATAAACAGGGTTGAAGTAGTATTGTTTGGCTTGATGATCAGTGAGAAAGGAACTTGTAACAGTGTGTGACTTAGAAGTGCCCCGGGAGCGAAAGCAGAACCATACCGTTCTGCCCATTCATAATATATGATGAGCAGGACAACGCTACCAACACAAATGGTCGTAATCTGATACTAAAATTGGCTCGGAAATTGATGGGAGGGTAAATTGGCTTGATAAGCCTCTACTTTACACCATAGAATAGACTTTAGATCAATGCAAAATGTCCCTCCTGCCGAGAAGAAACTACTTCTTTGGCAAATGATCGGAATCTGTGTACTAGTCCTACTCGCACTGGTCCAGATGAGGCGAGTGATACCAGGATCATCCCCTGTTACCGAGCCTTCGGCCTCCAATTCCAGCGTAGCCTATGAGCATGAAAACAGAAGGTATAATGCTACACAGGCCATCCTGGAAAGCCTGGGAGAGCCCGGAAGTTATGAGGAGATAAACTACCGGGAGTTTTTTTCGAATAGTTCTGATCCAAAGAGGTATTACCAGGCTACCATCCGATTCAAAGCCAAAGACGCCTCGGGAGCCTATGTTGTTCAGAGGCTCTGCTTTCACTTCACCAGCGAGGGGGACGTAACGGAGATTTTTACCTGTGGCTTTCACTAGCCACAGGCTTTTCTTGTCTCAGCCTTGCCATAGGTACTTCCGTAACTACTTATATACAACTGAGCTATCAGCCCTTGTAAAGGGACTTACATAGGGGGATAGGGCCTGGATACAAGGCTACTTGCGTGCTCAGGCAGTCGTGGTCTTATGTCTTTGTCTGGTCTTTAGCAGGGACTTGCTCCGTCGGCTATTCCCGTTAAATTTTACTGAACAAATCGCTCCCCAGATACCAACCGACCACATCAGGCAAATCAAAAGTTCGAAGATCCTCATTGTGTATTTATACTATTATAGTGTGTTAACGGACTCCCTTTTAAGAAGATATTTTCTCCAAAAATATAGCTCACCTATACGAATACCAAAAAAAGTCTACTAAAAGTTGCCTCACAGTCTGCACTATAGTCAAAAAGTGTACTTATTATGGTAGTATTTAAGGAGTATAGATTGTGCCGCAAGGGTATTTTGAGCCCTTGCTTTCACTATCTAACTTGTGTGGATTAGGTGACAAGATTAGGCTCGAAATTGAATAGCCTTCCTGCTGCTGAGTTATGTGAAGACTTAATCACGGAAAGAAGCTTATTAAACAAAGAAGCCGCTAAATCAGATGATTTAGCGGCTTTTGTGGTCTCGTAGGGATTCGAACCCCAAACCTCCTGATCCGTAGTCAGGTGCTCTATCCAATTGAGCTACGAAACCGTTGTCGTTGAATTGGATTGCAAAACTAAGGGATTGGCCTATACGACGCAAGTACTGTCACAAAAAAATATCTTAAATTTTTAGCTGCCACATTCAACGTCCCTGATAATCAGGAGTCCGCTTCTGCAAAAAAGATTGAATGCCTTCGCGCGCATCCTGAGTTTGACTAAGCTGGTCCTGTAATTGGGCTTCCAGATCGAGCATGGCGGTGAGGTCAGACTGTAACGAGCTGTTAAATGCCTGCTTCATGGCACCGATGGCCTGGGTGGGAGCGGAGCGGTAGTAGGCGAGTACCTCCTGTACGGCTTCGTCGAGCTGAGCAGCGGGTACGGCACGGGCTATAAGGCCCATCTGAGCAGCTTCGGTGGCATAGACGCGCCGACCGGTCGAGGCCAGTTCAAAAGCGCGGGCCACGCCTACCAGACGCGGTAGCATGTAAGTAGCGCCGGCGTCGGGCATAAGGCCTATACCAACAAAGAGCAGGGACAGGTAGGCCTCCTCAGAAGCAATAACTAGATCACAAGCTAGAGCCAGTGAACAGCCGGCCCCGGCGGCCAAGCCATTGAGGCGGCAGACTACCGGCTTGGGAATGGTACGTAGCGCCATGATCATGGGGTTATAGCGGGTGCGCAGGGCTTCGCCAAAGCCCGCGGCATCACCTATGCCTACTTTGAGGTCAGCGCCTGAGCAGAAGGCCTTATCTCCGGTAGCGGTAAGTAGTACAACCCGTACACCAGAGTCTGCAGCGGCTGCCTGTACGGCATTGGTAACTTCCAGTATGAGGTCAGGGCTGAGGGCGTGAAAGACCTGGGGGCGGTTAAGGCTGATACGGGCTACGCCCTCGGCTACTTCATAAAGCAGGTGCTGATACATGTAAAGCAGGATCTGGTGGTCACAGGCGGTAGCAGCTCCGCCATCCGCCTAAAAAAATGTAAATATGGCAACAGTACTCACCACTACACCCAAAGCCAGACCGGCACCTACCTGGGCCGGGGTATGGGCGTTGAGGTGGAGGCGGGCACTCATCAGCCAGCCGGTGATCAAGATACCGAGAATCAGCGGATAAAACAATGTAGTGTCGCCGTAACGCAGAAACAGACAGGCAATGGCTCCTAGACAGCCGCCCATACCGGTAGCATGGGCGCTGATCTTCCAGCGCAGGCTGATCAGGGCTACCACGGCCATAGAGAAAGTAATACTGCCCAGTACGATCGAGATACCGGGGGCCAGATCACTAATAGGCTCAAATTGCCAGCCAAACAGGTAGGTAGCAAATGTATAGATGATGACTGTAGTAATGTAGGGCAGGCGCCGGTCGGCCAGGTTGTCGAGGTGCAGACTCCTGATATAGCCGAGTTTATAGAAGTAGAATATGACCAGTGCCGGGGCCAGAAAGGTATTCATAAACAGCAGGAGCAGTAAGCTCCCCTGCGCGGAGAGACTCAGGGTATTGATGCCCAGCAGTTCGGGTACAAACAGAAACAGTAACCCAAACAGGTAGGTGGGCATCAAAAGGGGATGCAGAACTACCGACAGAAAAAGCGCAACTCGCGTATTCAACGTATTCTTAACAACTTGGTTTGTGTAACAAACAACAAAATTAGTCTGAATTGGTACACGAACAAGCTGATTTATACGGAAAAGACGTGGCGGGGGCTTTATATCTGCTTGCGCAGGCGCGCAACCGGTATATTTAGCTGTTCACGGTACTTGGCTACGGTACGTCGGGCAATGTTGTAGCCCTTTTCGTTAAGCAGCTTTTCCAGTTTGTCGTCGGAGAAAGGTTTACGTTTAGGCTCGCTCTCTATCAGCTCGCGCAGTATGTTCTTCACCTCGCGGCTACTCACATCTTCACCCGATTCGGTAGAGATACCCTCCGAGAAGAAGTACTTAAGTGGATAAAGACCAAATTCCGTCTGGACAGACTTGCTGCTGGCTACCCGCGATACCGTCGACACATCCATCTCGATGATGTTGGCGATGTCTTTCAGGATCATGGGGCGAAGCTTGGTTTCGTCACCCTCCTGGAAGAAGTCGTACTGGTACTTCAGGATAGCGTTCATGGTGCGCATGAGCGTAGCCTGGCGCTGCTTAATAGCATCAATAAACCATTTGGCTGAGTCGAGCTTCTGCTTTACGAAAGTTACCGTCTCACGGACATGGCGGTTGGACTTGTCGCTTTTATGGTAGGTGTCCAGCATTTCGGCAAAGGTACGGTTGACCCGTAACTCCGGCGCGTTACGCGAATTGAGGCTTACTTCCAGCCGGCCGTTGTGGCTGGCGAGTATGAAGTCGGGCGTCAGGTACTGAGCACCATTATCATCGCCTTCCACAGAACCCGGTTTGGGATTTAGCCGTATAATGAGGTTAAGCACCTGGCGGGCTTCCTCCTGATTCATATTGAGTCGCTTCTGAATCTTCTCGTAGTGCTTCTTGGAGAATTCTTCAAAGTAGTGCTCAATAGTCTGCAGGGCCAGCTGTACGATGAGGTCACGCTGATCTTTGCGACGTAACTGCAGCAGCAGACACTCCTGCAGGTTACGGGCTCCGATGCCGGCGGGCTCCAGGCTCTGGATTTTTTTCAGAACATCTTCCAGTTCCTGTTCGCTGGTATATATTCCCTGCGTAAACACCAGGTCGCTGGCAATGGCCTTGAGCGGACGACGCAGGTATCCATCACCTTCCAGGCTACCCAATAGGTGCAGGCCCAGGTAACGCTGCTGATCAGTTAGATGTAGAAAACCAAACTGCTGATACAGGCTATCAATAAGAGTCAGGCGGGTGGCTACCGGAAATTCTCTATCCTCGTCATCACTTCCAAATGATCCGTCGCCATACATTTTATAACCGCTGAGCTCATCCTGATTAAGATAGCTCTCAATATCTATATCATCATTAGAGGCCTGACGCTCATCGTAATCAGCATCATCATCCCCATCAGACTCGTATTCACTTTTCTGAATTTCTTCGGCTCCTTCCTCAAGGGCCGGATTCATTTCTAACTCTTCCTTAATACGGGCATCAAGTTCGGCAGTGGGTATTTGCAATAACTTAATAAACTGAATTTGCTGCGGAGACAGCTTCTGCAGTAGCGTTTGGTTTAAACTCAGTTTTTGCATGTACTAGTAGAGGTTTTCATACGCAATTTTAATAAAGATCACTTTATACGAACCTTGAACACCAAACAACCTTGGTTCGTTTTCAGGGGTATCAATTGTTGTACCAAATTAGTGCAATTTAAGAAAATAGTTAAAAAAAGTTTGTAACCATTTTTGACATAGTTGATTATTAGCCTCTTAGGCTACAAAAAACTTTAGAGGGTCTGTAGGGCTAAGATAGCGGGGGGCATAGGGGAGCACGTATTATTACTATATGATACGTAGGTTTTCGCTATTGATATTTATAAATTTGCAACCTTATTTTGCTAAGTTTCAACATTTAAGAAGTACATAATCAATGGGTCCAGTACAGATCAAGCAGTTAATACAAGAAGCGCCCGTAGGTGAGTCGGTCGAAGTTAAAGGGTGGGTACGTACCAAGCGTGAAAGCAAGAATGCCATATTTATCGCGCTTAATGACGGTTCTACCATTCATACCATACAGGCGGTTGCTGAACCGGGCCAAATAGCCGAAGACCTACTGCGCCTGATCACTACCGGATCATGTATAAAAGTAACCGGTCAACTGGTAGAGTCGATGGGCTCGGGACAGTCGGTGGAGGTAAAGATAGTGGATGTTCACGTATATGGCACGGCCGATCCGGAAGTATATCCGCTACAGCCTAAAAAGCACTCGCTGGAATTCCTGCGCGAAATCGCCCACCTGCGCCCGCGGACCAATACCTTCAGTGCTATCCTGCGCCTGCGTCATGCACTGGCCTACGCTGTGCATAAGTACTACAATGACAACGGATTCTTCTACCTGCATACGCCTATCATTACGGCTTCTGATGCGGAAGGAGCGGGGGAGATGTTCCGGGTCACGACCTTGGATATGTACAATCCTCCTAAGGATGAGGAAGGCAAAATAGACTATAAAGAAGATTTCTTTGGCCGCGAAACCAACCTGACCGTATCCGGCCAGCTGGAAGGGGAGCTGGGGGCCCTGGCCTTATCAAAAATCTATACCTTCGGACCTACATTCCGGGCCGAAAACTCTAATACCACCCGTCACCTGGCTGAGTTCTGGATGATCGAGCCGGAGATGGCCTTCTTTGAGCTGGAAGACAATATGGATCTGGCTGAAGACTTTGTGAAGTACGTGATCCGGTACGCCCTTGACAACTGCGCAGATGATCTGGCATTCCTGGAGAAGCGCCAGGCCGAAGAAGAAAAGAGCAAGCCACAAAACGAGCGCTCTATGCCGCTGCTGGAAAAGCTTCATTTTGTAGTGGACAATCCGTTCGAACGGTTGACCTATACGGAGGCGATTGATATACTCTTAAAATCAAAAGCACATAAGGAGAAGAAGTTCCAGTTTCCGGTGGAGTGGGGTATAGACCTACAGAGTGAACACGAGCGTTACCTGGTGGAGAAACACTTCAAAAAGCCGGTAATCCTGACCAACTACCCCCGCGAAATCAAGGCTTTCTATATGAAGCAGGACGAAGAGTCGTCGGCGACTCCCGGGCCAACCGTACGCGCCATGGATGTACTGTTCCCCGGTATCGGTGAAATCATCGGTGGTAGCCAGCGGGAGGATGATTACGAGAAGCTCATCCAGCGTGTACACGAAGTAGGTATCGAACCTGAGAATGTGTGGTGGTATCTCGAAACACGTAAGTTCGGTTCGGCTCCTCACTCCGGTTTTGGGTTGGGTTTTGAGCGTCTGGTTCTGTTTGTATCGGGTATGGGTAACATTCGTGACGTGATCCCATTCCCCCGCTATCCCAAGAGCGCCGAGTTCTGATAATCTAGTAGTTAGATAATTATTAAGGAGCCGTACAGCAGGATACATACCTGGCTATACGGCTCCTTAATAATTTAGGATGCTTTAATTCATAAATCAGAATGAAGAATTCATCATTCAGAATTATTAATTCTCTCCTCCTCCGGTTATCTCTTTTACTTTATCAAAGAATCCGCGCTTGCGGTCGGAGTTGATGCCCCAGTCGGCGGGTATACTCTGATACCCTTCGTTGAAGCCTTCCCCCGCTTTGCGGTAGTCGAAGTAGCCCCAGGAAGCGTAGGCCTTGATGGCGTTGACGAAGTTGTTGACCGGCTGGTCAAACCCAAAATGGTCGTCCTCGTTAAAGACGATGGGCTGGCTGCGGTAGCCTTCGACCTGCCGGGTTTGCTCGACCATCTTGGTAATACGGGCCGGGGCTTCTACACCATTGCCGTGCAGCAGTATATAATCAGCAGCCTGTACTACATTGGGTTTGGGTATGGCCCCTCCTCCGTAGCTGGTACTAACCAGCAGGCGGTAGCCATTTCCTTCTTTCTGCTTTACCCACTCTATAAGCTCATGTACCCGCTCAGGTTGCAGGATAGCGTGGTCGTACCGGATGTTGCACTCGTTGTTGATCTCGATCAGGACGTTGCGGTAGCCTTTGCGTAGCAGCCAGCCCGTAGCATTGTCGACAGCGTTGATGACCGCTTTTTCGTCTTCCAGGTGTTCGTCCTGTCCGAAGTAAAAGAGCCCCAGCATGACTACCATCCCCAGCTCATCGGCTCTTTTCAGGATGCGATCCAGCCGGGCCATGTAGTCAGGGCGCAGGTTACCCTTAGGGTCAAAAGCCGAGTTGATCCAGCCCTTGTTGCCGTAGCCCGTTGGGCTGCCTCCCTGCAGGTTGAGGGTAAACGCCAGTAGTCCGTGGCGGTACCACAGTTCCATGGCCCTCACAAATTCGTCAGTATTACGGTCAGGGTCCCACTTTTGGGTGTCTGGGTAGCCAAACTGATTTCGGGTCTCGGCATTGAGGTCATCAAAAATGCCCTGTACCATTCTGGAATTGATCAGTAACCCTTCAATCTTATGCCCATCCCAGTAGCGACCTGGGTAGGTAGGTTTCCCATTGATGTAGAATTGTTCCCCCCTTATTTCCACAATCGTTCGGGGACGGTTCTGAGAGTAGCCGGAGTAGCTGACCAGCATACCCGCTATACCTAGTACTATAAATGCTCTGATCCTGCTTCGCATGTGGGTAGAGATGTAAAGTTTCAGTAATAATTCACACTTAATCAAAGCGTATTTCCAAACATGACTACTTAGATATAGTTATGATAATAGAAATAGGTACGGTGGCTGCCTTACATTCCTTCACTGCTGCCGCAAATCTATTCTCCCCTCTGTCTATATACGTTAGCGCTTAGAATACCTTGCCCGGGCGGTTGAATTTAATACTGCTAAAACCCGGCATTTTGAGCAACAGACACAATCTACTCCTGTGCGGCCGGCACTTTCTCCGATGTGGGTGGCACGTTAATTTATGTAGGTATAAATCGAAAAATTAAGAGAAACTATGGCAAAAAGTAAAACCGTATTAGACGATAACCTCCACTGGTATAAGGACGCTATTATATACGAGCTGCACATCAAAGCATTCAGAGACGGCAACGGAGACGGTATAGGCGACTTCCAGGGTATCATGGAAAAGCTGGATTATCTGGAAGATCTGGGTGTAACAGCCATCTGGGTACTTCCCTTTTATCCTTCTCCACTGCGTGATGACGGCTACGATATAGCCGACTACTATAGTATTAACCCGTCATACGGTGATATAAAACAGTTTAAAGCTTTCCTGGATGAGGCGCATAGCCGCAACCTGAAAGTAATCACTGAGCTGGTTATTAACCACACGTCGGACTTGCATCCGTGGTTCCAGCGGGCGCGCAAAGCTCCTAAGGGGTCACCCGAGCGGGACTTCTACGTATGGACCGACGATCCTACAAAGTATAAGGATGTCCGTATTATTTTTCAGGATTATGAAGTTTCTAACTGGACCTGGGACTCGGTGGCGCAGCAGTACTACTGGCACCGCTTTTTCCACCACCAGCCTGACCTCAACTATGATAGTCCGCTGGTACAGGAAGAGGTGTTTAAGGTTATAGATTTCTGGTGTGAAATGGGGGTAGATGGCTTCCGTCTGGATGCCGTTCCGTACCTCTACGAACGCGAAGGTACTAACGGGGAGAACCTACCCGAAACGCACGCTTTCCTGAAAAAGCTGCGGGCGCATATGGATAAAAAGCACCCGGGCAGGGTGTTCCTGGCGGAGGCAAATATGTGGCCGGAGGACTCCGCCTCTTACTTTGGAGATGGCGATGAGTGTCATATGAACTACCACTTCCCGGTCATGCCACGGATGTTCATGGCCCTGCAGATGGAAGACCGGTACCCCATCACCGATATATTTGACCAGACTCCCGAGATACCTGAGGTATGTCAGTGGGCTATATTTCTGCGGAACCATGATGAGCTGACGCTGGAAATGGTGACAGACGAAGAGCGGGACTACATGTATAAAGTATACGCCAAAGACCCCAAAGCCAAGATCAATTTGGGGATCCGGCACCGTCTGGCACCGCTCATGGAGAACAACCGCCGGAAGATCGAGCTGATGAACTGCCTGCTGTTTTCACTGAGTGGTACGCCGGTAATCTACTATGGTGATGAGATAGGAATGGGTGATAACTACTACCTGGGTGACCGCGATGGAGTACGTACGCCTATGCAGTGGTCGCCCGACCGTAATGCGGGATTCTCAGAAGCTAATCCACAGAAACTATATCTGCCCATTATTCTTGATCCGGAATATCACTACGAATCAGTAAACGTAGAAACGCAGCGCCGCAACCCATCGTCGCTACTCTGGTTTATGAAGCGCATGATCAACATGCGGAAGCGGTACAAGGCATTCAGCCGGGGCGACATGAAGTTTATCAATGTAGATAATCCTAAGGTGTTAGCCTTTACCCGTACCTACGAGGATGAAACCGTGCTCGTGATGGTAAATCTCTCACGTTATTCGCAGCCAGCCGAGCTGGATCTGGGTGAATACAAAGGTTTTCAGCCGGTGGAGGTATTCAGCAAGAATCGCTTCCCGGCCATAAAGGAAGAAAGTCCCTACTTCTTTACACTGGGCTCACATGGGTATCAGTGGTTTGTATTGGAGAAGGTACATCCGGAGATAGATGAGGCTGCTCCGCTCACGAGACTGAACGTAAACAAGTGGGAAAATCTGTTCCGGAAGGACAGTGTTAAACAACTGGAAACCAGGGTGCTGCCTAACTATCTGTCTATGGTGAGCTGGTTCAACGGGAAAGAGCGGACTATTCTCAACGTAGAAATTGTAAAGCAGGCTGATTTGCCATTCACTCAAAGTAATGTACAGCTATTGCTTATCGAAGTACAGTACGAAAGTGGTATGTCCGACGCGTATCAGTTGGCGGTGACCTGGGTGAAAGAAGATGCTGCCAAGCGTATGTCCGAAAGTTGTCCACATGCCGTACTAGCTGAGTTACAGGTAGGAGAGGAGGAGGGGCTCTTGTGTGATGCTTACTTCACCACTGAAGTACAGCAGGAGTTATTTACTCTTATAGCCTCTGGGAGTCAGATTTCGCTGTCGAGTGGTGGTGAGCTGGTTGTGCATGGAGGTAAAGCGCTGGGTGATAGTTCACAAGGGCAGGAGGAGATAAAGCCCCGACTGCAGTCGACGGAGCAGAATACCTACATCTCGTACGACAACAACTACATACTAAAGATGTATCGCCGTGTGGATCGTGCGGTTAATCCTGATGTGGAGATTACACGCTTCCTGTGCGAGCATGCTAATCTGGAAAACATTCCGGCCTTTTTGGGTACCATCGAATGGCGGTTTGACAAGGACTTTGTGGCACTGGGAATGATGCAGAAGATGGTGGAGAGCCACGGCGAAGGCTGGTCGTATATGCAGGAACGACTCAATAACTACTACGAGCGGATCCTGGCGCTGGATCAGGACAAGCTGCCGTCCTATGAGCTAAGAGGAAGCCTTATAGAACCAGTACCGTATGATGAAATACCCGACGATCTGAAAGAACTACTGGGAGGCCCTATCGCTGAGGGTACCCGTCTGCTGGGCGTCCGCACCGGAGAGATGCACCTGGCGTTGGCCTCGGATGCCAGTCTGAAGGACTTTGCACCGGAGGATTTCTCCCTGCACTACCAGCGCTCGCTGTATGCATCGCTGCAGTCGCTGGTACGGGAAACTTTCCAGAACCAGGCCCGTAATCTCAAGAAGCTACCGGAGCAGGTAAAGCCGGATGCGGAGGAAATCCTTAAAAGCAAAGAAGATATTCTGAAACTGCTGAAGCGGATCTACGCCAATAAGCTGGATGTAGTGAAGATCCGGATCCATGGTAATTACCATCTGGGTCAGGTACTATTTACGGGTAAAGATTTGGCAGTATTTGATTTTGGTGGTGATCCAAGCCGTAGTTACAGTGAGCGCCGACTGAAACGGTCACCGCTGCGCGACGTAACCGGTATGATTCACTCATTCTACTACGCGGCCTACTCGGGGCTGCTCCTGAATGACCAGATTCGTGATGAGGATATCGCCAAGCTGACGCCTTATGCCGAGCTGTGGGTACATTATGTATCCGGGTTCTTTATGCAGGCCTACCTCGAAACCGTAGCCGGCAGCCAATTCATACCAAATGACAAAGAAGAGTTGACTATGATGATTCAGACGTTCATGCTTGAGAAAGCTATTTATGATCTGAACCGTGAGCTGCGCTACCGTCCGGATTGGGCTATGGTTCCGCTCCGCATCATCAAGACCATCCTGAGCCAGGTGACGGCGCAGAAAGGCGAAGCCGTAGCCGGCGCTTAGCCGATTACAGGTCTTACTATTTTTGTATACCTTTGCAGGTAGTTGAGTACAACTATGCAGGGGCGGGTTTACAGCCCGCCCCTGCATAGTATATAAGCTAACCAGTTACCTGCCAATGCCCCTAACTTTACTTATTTTTCTGCTCATGGTACCCGGCTTTGTGGTCGTAGGGGTATACCTCGAGCGTAAGGTATCCGCTTTCATTCAGGATCGTTTGGGGCCCATGGAAGTAGGGAAGTGGGGACTACTTCAGCTGTTTGCTGATCTGCTAAAACTCCTCCAAAAAGAAGATATTGTTCCCACCGCCGCGGACAAGTGGCTGTTCCTGATGGCTCCCATTGTCATATTTACAGCCATCTTTGCTGGTTATGCGGTGTTGCCACTGGCTCCCGATCTGTCCGGGTCAGGTGCTGCTGTAGGTGTTTACTATCTGCTGACTATTGTTTCTATCGATGTTATTGGCCTCCTGATGGCCGGATGGGGTTCTAATAATAAGTACTCGCTCTTCGGTGCCATGCGGGCCGTATCCCAGATCCTATCCTACGAAGTACCCCTAGGACTCTCGGTCCTGTGTGTAGTCATGATCTCCCAGACGCTGGACCTGCAGGTGATCAGCTACCAACAGGGAATCTATTCACCCGATACCAACTACCTCTTCGGATTGAAAGGGCTGGGGCTGGACGTGACCCAGGTAGGGGGCTTCCTGACCTGGAATATCTTCCGCAACCCTTTCCTGCTCATTGCCTACATTGTATTCTTCATTGCCTCCCTGGCTGAGTGTAACCGCGCCCCCTTTGACCTGCCCGAAGGTGAATCGGAGATTGTGGCCGGATTTCATACTGAGTACTCTGGTATGCGCTGGGCCCTGCTGATGCTGTCGGAATACGGTATGATGCTGCTGGTGTCGCTACTGGGAGCTATCCTGTTCCTGGGAGGCTGGAATACCCTTTTTCCGAACTTAGGCCCTGTCCGCCTTGCCGACTGGACCAGTGGAGAGCCAGGTACTATCTTTGGGTACCTGTCGGGGGCTTTCTGGCTCCTGTCCAAGGCTCTGCTGGCCGTACTGGTACAGATGTGGGTACGCTGGACGCTGCCCCGCCTGCGCGTAGACCAGCTCATGTACCTCGGCTGGAAGGTACTTACCCCTGTAGGGCTGGTACTATTCTTCTTCTCCGGCGTGTGGCGGTTACTGGGGGTGTAGGAGAATAATGTTATGTACTTATAAAGCATTTTAAAGCGCAGACAGCGCTCCAGACGCTGTCTGCGCTCTATAGATTTACTCTACTAAGAGTTTAACCGACTTTACTCCATATGCTGTTATAAGCCGCGTAATGTACAGGCCTTTCGGCATTTGACCTTGCTCCAAAGGGACCCGCAGATACTCACCCGCTTGCACTGTGCCATGTTTCAGGTGCTGTACCCGGTTTCCCCTCGCATCCATCAGGTCTAGCTGGTATTCCCCTCCCTGTGGGAGCATAAACTCAAATGTTATTTTGCCGTTGCCGGGGTTCGGATAGTTGCTCAGTTTGATATAGTCAGATGGGGTGATGTATTCATTGCCGATGCCTTCTCTAGCATTTCTGTTGCCGCCATTTTGTATCATAATGGCACCACCGCTAATGGTTGTGGACGGGACGGCATTGTCGGCGGTTCCCTCGGTAGACCCTATGTTGTTATCATAAACAGTACTTGTATTGTCCCAGATCCTGATCCGAAACTTATCCGTTCCACTTCCTCCGTTGACCTGTCCGTCTATGGCCGTCAGCATAAAACTATAATTTCCGCTCCCGTTAATAGTACCTTTTCCTTTAAACTGGGCTTTGGCTCCGGCTATGACCAGCCACTCGTAAGAGGTACTATGAAAGTTCAAAGTGCCGGCTTTGAATTCAAATTGTGTATTGCCTTCCGGAACCGTAGCTCCTTTCTTGTATTTACTTACCAAGCCAAAGTTGGCTTTGCCAGTCAAAGTCGGATTAGGTACATAGGCACCTGGCGGAGAGTTGATCCAGCCACCCCCTGTGATAAAGCCGGCACTTGGATCATAGACTACTGCGTATTGGTAAGTGTTCTGGATAGTCTCGCCACAGGTATTCTCTACTGCTAGAGTAATGGTGTACACGCCGGGTGTTGTATAGGTATGGGTGCCGTTAATGGTGCTGCTGCTAATCGTGCCGGAAGCAGTTTGTCCGTCTCCCCAGTTCCAGATGGCAGCGCTCAGGTTATTATCCGTAGTGGTACCTGTGACAGCGAAAGTAGTATTTACCTGCACCGGGTCAACGCTTGCTGATACCTGACTAATAACCGGGACCGCGGGAATAGGGCAGCTTTCTCCTTCCAGCTTAATGATCCAGTAGTCATAGCTGCCCTTTGAATTCCCTCCTTTTTCGCCACTAACAGGGGAATCGGAGTAGCCACCGAAAATATAGCCACCGTCAGTAGTCTGCTGAGCTGAAGTCATAAAATCATATCCAGTACCGCCGAAGGTTTTATCCCATTCCTTATGTCCGTCAGCATTTAGCTTCACTACCCAATAATCCGCATTTCCTCTTGAACCTTCACTTTTGTCATTGCCAGCACCCGAGTAGGCTGTTGTTCCCAAAATATACCCGCCATCCTCTGTTTGATTCATTGTAAATCCCTGGATACCACCGGTTGTGCCAATGGTTCTATCCCAAACTTTATTGCGGTCAGCATCTAGTTTTACTATCCAGAAATCTCTACTACCTGTGAAACTTCCTTTAGGATTTTCACTTTTATCGCCACCGATAGAAGAAGAAGAAGTTCCTCCAAGCACATAGCCACCATCAATTGTTTGATAAACGGAGTTTAATCCGTCATACCCGCTCCCTCCAATAGTTTTATCCCACTCTTTATTACCAGAAGCATCCAGTTTAACTAGCCAGAAATCAGAGTTACCCTTTGAATTTTCCGTTTTATCCCCACCTGCATTAGAGTAAGATTCTCCTCCCACTAAATAGCCACCATCAGCAATTTGTTGAATGGAGCTTAATCCATCAAACCCGCTCCCCCCAATCGTTTTGTCCCACTCTTTATTACCAGAGGCATTGATCTTTATTATCCAAAAATCCCCCTCTCCCTTAGAGTTTTCACTCTTATCGCCTCCGGCATTAGCCGAGGATATTCCTCCCAGTATAAAGCCTGCATCAGTAGTCAATTGAATTGAACGCAAATCATCATCACCGGTGCTTCCTACCGTTTTGTCCCATATTTTGCTGCCAGTCGCATCCAATCTTATTATCCAGAAATCAGGGCCGCCCTTGGAATTTTCCGTCTTATTACCGCTTGCGTTAGATTGGGATTGTCCTCCAATAAGGTAGCCGCCATCTGGTAATTGTAGTAAAGCACGGAAATTATCAAAGCTGTCTCCTCCAAATGTTTTGTCCCACATTTTAACACCGGAAGCATCCAGTTTTACCACCCAATAATCCTGACGATTAGTCACGCCAGGGGTAGACCCGCCCATAACATCCTCAGTTTTGTCGCCACTAGCGATGGAATAGGATGTTCCACCCAGTATGTAGCCGCCATCAGCCGTCTGTCTAGCTGAATATAGCGCATCAAAGTCGTTACCGCCAAGGCTTTTGTCCCACTCTTTAGCAGGAGCAGGCTGAGCCATGAGGCTCACCATTGTGAGTGCATTGCACAAGACGCAGAGAATCCCCCTATTCAATATCCTGCGAATTGATATCGAATGACCAATAGGGGAAATCACGGAAAGGGTAGAGTGATTTCTCATTGTAATCAAAATAAGATTTAAAAGACTCAGCGAAAAAGTAAGATAGCCAGCGAAAACTGCATCCACTAATGGCAGGAAAGTTAATAATAAGTAAAAAGTGGATATCAGTTGGAGAAGAACGCCTTAACAATAATCTACATACAGATCTTTTGGAGCTCCAAACAGTTATTGAAGCAAAGTATGGCTTGCGTCTAGGGTTGGAGTACTACTGACTTGATAAAATTGTATAACTCAACCCGTGGTCGTTGGTGCTTATAACGAGTGTCTAGCGCCATATAAAAATATATGTTTTTCAATTAAATAAAAACTAAAATAGTAACTATTTCAGTCGCATCGGGCTCATATGGGTTCATGGTGCTTCGAACACAAAACACCCGGGCCGGAAGCCGGCCCGGGTGTCGAAAACAACCCATTCACGTTACACAGGCCGCTAAGCCTGCACGTACTGATTATGCGTCTTCATCCAGGTGGCACACCAGCAGCGGTGTCTGGCTATCCAGTACCATCGCCTTGGACAAGCTCGGATTTAGTAGGTTAGACAGCCAGTCGCGTTTCTGGTTGGCCAGTACCAGCAAGTCGGCTTTTTCTTTACTTATATATTCATTCAACCCTTCCCGTACTGAGTTGGCATCTACCTGCTTCAGCGTAAAGGCCTCGTCGGGAAATTGCTGCTTTATATCAATGATGAATTGCTCGTCCTTAAAAATATTCAACTGCTCGGGCGAGTTAATCTTCAGTAGTGTCACCCGGGCGTTGCAGTGGCGGGCCAGATCAAACACAAAGCGCAGTGCTTCGTGCTCAATGTACTCCAGCTGGGTAGCATACACGATGGTTTCGATCTGAGGGATATCCAGCGTCGTCGGTACAACCAGCACCGGACAGGGCGACTTGATCGCAATGCGACTAGCTACGCTGCCCAATAGTTTATCCAGTACCCGCCCTTGCCCCGTACGGCCCAGTACCACCAGGTCAGGCTTGACATGCTGAATGGCCTCCATAATTCCGTCCGTGGCGACACCATAACGAAAGTCTATCTCTACCTTGATACCATCCGCTTCCACCTCTCTCCGTAGTCTGACCAACTGATCAAACGCCAGCTTCTCTGATTCGTCCATCAGGGTCAGCATCAGGTCCGAAGGCAGGTTGTTGTCCAGTAGCATCGGACGAAACACGTGCGTCAGATAAATAGTAGCTCCATTTTTCAGGGCTATACGTTTGGCCAGGGTAAGAGCCACATCGGCGTTATCAGAGAAGTCAGTAGCAGCGAGTATCTTTTTCATAAGTTCTGTGTCTGTTTTCTACGATGTAAAATTCACAGGAAAAAATCTCTATCTCCCTGACCTACGGCAGGATCCAAACATGACAGTTGTCAGCTATTTACGTTAAGTTTACAGACAAATCAGACTTTGAACTGTTATTTCTACCAGACACCCATCTATTTACTAAAACGCTCCAAATTTTATGAAGCTTCGTTGCCTGTACCTCCCCCTGCTGATTGTAGCCCTACTGAGTAGTGCCAGTATAGCTCAGAAATCATCAAACCCCGCCGCTGAGGGATTTAATATGTCCGCCTCTGACCCCAAAGCCGTAGCGCTGGCCGACCAGGTGATGGCAGCCATGGGCGGGCGTAAAAACTGGGACAATACACGCTATCTGACCTGGAATTTCTTCGGCAACCGTCGGTTGTACTGGGATAAGTGGTCGGGTGACGTGCGGGTAGAAAATCTCAAGAATGACCAGACCGTACTCCTGAACATTAATACCGACAAGGGCCGTGTCTTCAAAGACGGTAAGGAACTGACTCATGCCGACTCCATTGCCAAATACGTGAAGCAGGGGAAGAGCGCCTGGATCAATGACTCGTACTGGCTGGTAATGCCTTACAAGCTCAAAGACTCCGGGGTGACGCTCAAGTACCTGGGAGAAGAGCAGACCGAAGCGGGCGAAAAGGCCGAAAAGATACAGCTGACTTTTAAAGAGGTAGGCGACACGCCCCAGAACAAGTACCACGTCTGGGTTAGCCCTGAAACGCGCCTGGTTAACCAGTGGGCATATTTTTCGAAGGCAGACAACGAAAAGCCGAACTTTGTACTACCCTGGAAGAGTTATAAGAAGTATGGAAAGATCATGCTATCGGGCGACCGGGGACAGCGTCAGATTACCGATATACAGGTATATGAAAAGTTGCCGCCCAGCGTGTTTCAATCGTTTGATAAGCCACAGCTCTAGTAGCCGGCTTAACCAAACAATTGATTTATACACCCGGTATTGAGTGTACTGATAATATAAGAATAGCTTTTTATGACACCCCAAACTTTATCGGCCCCTTCATCAACCACTAACAAAGCTATCGGCAGGACGGGCGTACTCATCGTGAACCTGGGTACTCCTGATAGTCCTAATGTGCCGGATGTGCGGAAGTACCTGCGCGAGTTCCTGATGGATGGCCGGGTGATTGACATTCCCTTTTTCCAGCGCTGGATGCTCGTCAATCTGATCATTGCTCCGTTTCGCGCTCCCAAATCAGCCAAAGTATACCAGGAGGTATGGACACCGGAGGGCTCCCCTCTTAAGGTATATGGCTTTGCCGTAGAAGAAATGCTGCAAAAGGCACTGGGGGATGACTTCGTAGTGAAGCTGGCTATGCGCTACCAGAGCCCCAGTATTGAGTCGGGGCTGGCCGAACTACAGCGGCAGGGGCTTTCCAGGATCGTGGTGATCCCGTTCTTCCCGCAGTACGCGTCGGCTACGACCGGCTCGGTGTATGAGGAGGTAATGCGGGTACTGAAGGGCTGGCAGGTAATGCCAGAACTGCGCTTTGTAAATAGTTTTATAGATCATCCCAAGTTTATTGAGGGCTTTGTGCAACTGGGTAAAAAGTACATAGCTGCGCATCAATACGACCACTACGTATTCAGCTACCACGGGGTACCGGAGCGACACATCTACAAGGGCGATGTGACCAAACAGTACTGTAAAATCGGAAGCTGTTGTGATACGCTGACGCCCATGAACCAGCATTGCTACCGGGCTCAATGCTTTGAAACGACCCGCTTGCTGGTGAAAGAGCTGGGAATACCCGAAGGAAAATATACTACCTGCTTCCAGTCCCGCTTAGGCAAGGATCCCTGGATACAGCCCTATACGGAGGATCTGGTGCGGGAACTACCTAAGAAAGGTCTAAAGAGCGTACTGGCTTTCTCGCCCGCATTCGTCGCCGACTGCCTTGAAACTACCGTTGAGGTAGGAGAGGAGTACAAGGAGATGTTTGAGGAAGAGGGAGGAGAGCACTGGCAACTGGTAGAGAGCCTTAATGACAGCGAGATCTGGGTGGAGGCACTGGTAGACATGGTCAAAAAGGCTTAGTATTTTTGATTTAATTATAATACCTGACTTATTGTGAAAGTAGCAGTAATATCCACTTCGCCGAGGAAGAATAGTAACTCGTTGAAAACAGCCAAATACGTGAAAAGCGTATTGACTGAGCAGGGGGCGAAGGAAGTAGAAGTATTCCATTTTGAAGAGGTAGATATACCTATGCTGGGGCGCGCCAGCCTGAATAAGGCTAACCTGACACCGTTTCAGCAGAGGCTGCATGATACCTGGAATGAGGCAGACCTCATCATATTTACACTGCCTGAGTACAACTGGACGCTGAGCGGTGAGATAGTGAACACCATGCACCAGCTGGGTGGTAAAGACTTTGCGCATCTGTTCAACGGGAAAGTATTCGCGATGGTAGGTGTTTCGACCGGGCGCGGCGGACGTACTCCTTGTCTGGATATGATTACCCTGACTAACAAGCTCATCAGCTTCCTGAATCAGTATTCAATTGTATCGCCTAAGATTTTTGAATCGCACGAGACAGGTAACAACCTGGATCAGGATGGCCGCTCAACCGGTAATCCGGTGTATGAGAAAGGAGTGAAAGACTTTGTCGACTACACGTTGAAGGTCGCCTGGAAATGGCATGGAGAACCTTGCTTAGTATAAAACAGAAGAGGCGGTGTTAGCACCGCCTCTTCTGTTTTATTAGAGTACCGATTCCTTTTTATACAGCTCGGCGAGCTTTCCTACGGCATAGTCTACTTCTTCGATCGTATTGTACTTGCCAAACGAGAACCTGACGTTACCCCGGTCGGGATCTACGTTAAGAGCAGTCAGTACGTGTGAGCCTACGTTGGTACCACTGGCGCAGGCGCTACCACCCGATACCGATATACCGGCGATATCCAGGTTGAACAGCAGCATGTCGCTCATATCCGTCGGCGGCAGGCTCACACTTAGTACAGTGTACAGGCTCTGATCCAGATCAGCCGAAAGGCCGTTGAAGGTAATGCCTTCCACTTTTTCCAGCAATTGCTCCATTACCCGCTTTTTTAGACCTTCAATGTGCTTTCGGTGGCTGTCCATGTCGCGGTAGGCGATTTCGAGGGCTTTGGCCAGGCCTACTATGCCATAGACATTCTCGGTACCACCGCGCATATTACGCTCCTGGGCTCCGCCGTGTACAAAAGGATGAATCTTGGAGCCGGGGCGGATGTACAGGAAGCCAACCCCTTTAGGGCCGTGAAACTTGTGCGCTGATCCTACGATAAAATCTGTCTTCAGCTTCTGCATATCATGGGCATAGTGTCCCATGGTCTGTACGGTATCGCTGTGGAAGATGGCCTTGTACTGTTCACAAAGCTGTCCTACCGCGTCAAGATCCAGCAGATTACCAATCTCGTTGTTGCCGTGCATAAGCGACACCAGCGAGCGGGAGTTAGTTTTTAGTAGTTCTTCCAGATGCGCCAGATCAATCCGGCCCTGCGCATCCACCTGTACCAGGCTCAGCTTTATCTTTCCCTGCTTTTCCAGGTGCTCAAGGGTATGCAGTACCGCGTGGTGTTCAAGCGGGGAGGTAATGGCGTGCTGCAGTCCAAATGTATCTATGCTGGAGTGGATGGCGGTATTGTCAGCTTCGGTACCTCCCGACGTAAAGAATATCTCGGCCGGGGCGGCATTCAGCAGCTCGGCTACCATTTTGCGGGCCCGCTCGATGGCTGAGCGTACTACCCGTCCGTGGGAGTGAATAGATGATGGATTTCCGAATTGCTCCGTCATCAGCGGAAGCATTACTTCCAGCACCTCCGGGTCGAGGCGGGTAGTAGCGGCGTTATCAAAGTATACTTTCATGGTTGAATCAACAATCTGTACCCAAAGATACGGCTCTTCCGTGATGATTGCTAAAACAACGGGTACTCAGGCCGGTAAAGCTACCGCTCGCTGATGGAGGATAAAGTCAGGCAGTAGTAGTGGTCCCAACAGCAGACACCCTTGAAGCTGAGGCTGGTTTGGTACAGGGTACCACTCACCAGTACCTGCTTACCCACCTGACGGTACTGCTCGGGCAACTCACAGACAAAGCCGCCTTCCATGGAATCAATGGTACCGGGTACGTGCATGGCAATGAGGTAGCGGGATGAGGTGGAGTCGTAGGTTACGGTACCTGGCCGATCTGTTAAGGTACCTGTCTGTTTACCACAGTCGAGGCAGGTGGGTTTTAAGGATTCCTGCTGACAGGAGTAAGAAGCAACCAGCAGGACTATGATAAAAAGAACAAGGTACTTTTTCATATGTCTTAGTTGTAAGCCGTCGAACATAGGAAAGAGTACCTTGCGGAATGAAACGTTGGAATATAAACCGGCTACTTACGCTCCGATATTACCTCCCTGATATCTGATATAATTTTATTCGCCAGGCTATCAGCCGTAGTGCGAGTTTCTGACTCGGAGTAGATACGAATAATAGGCTCCGTGTTGGACTTGCGCAGGTGAACCCACTCTTTATCGAACTCGATCCGGACACCGTCAATGGTATTGATAGGCTGCTTGGAGTAGCGGGCCTGAATACGCTCCAGGATAAGATCTACGTCTATGTCCGGTGTCAGTTCTATCTTGTTCTTGGAAATAAAATAGTTGGGGTATGCTCTGCGTAGCATGGAGGCCGATTTGCCGAATTTGGCCAGATGGCTCAGGAAAAGCGCTATACCTACCAGCGCGTCACGACCGTAGTGTGATTCGGGGTAAATAACGCCTCCGTTGCCTTCTCCTCCGATGACAGCATTATGCTCTCTCATCATATTCACGACATTGACTTCACCTACCGCTGAGGCAAAATAGCTTCCTCCGGCCTTTACGGTCACGTCGCGCAGGGCAGCGGTCGAAGATAGGTTTGAAACCGTATTTCCGACCTGGTGCTTCAGTACATAGTCCGCAACGGCTACCAGAGTATACTCTTCACCAAAGGGAGTACCATCTTCACAAATAAGCGCCAGGCGATCTACATCAGGGTCAACTACTATACCTAGGTTGTAGGAGCCATTCTTCATTTCGGTGCGGATTTCGCGCAGGTGTTCGGGGAGTGGCTCCGGGTTATGCGCAAAGTGGCCGGTCGGGTCGCAGTTTATTTTAAGGGTATTTTCCATCCGGACGCCCAGGGCCTCTAGCAGCATAGGTACGGCTATTCCTCCTGTGGAGTTTACGGCATCTATCGCTATCCGAAAGTTGGCGGCCTCGATGGCGGCTCTGTCCACCAGCGACAGCGTAAGGATGTGGTTGATATGTTTGGCGAGGTAGCTGTCGTCTTCCTGGTAAGTACCCAGTTTTCTGACTTCCACAAAGTCAAAATCTTCCACTTCGGCAATACGCAGGATTTCGCTGCCCTCTTCGCCCGATATAAATTCGCCGGTAGCGTTGAGCAGTTTCAGCGCATTCCACTGGATAGGATTGTGGCTGGCCGTCAGGATAATACCTCCGGCAGCTCCCTCAGTAGGAACGGCTAGTTCGACAGTAGGGGTAGTAGAAAGACCCAGGTCTATGACGTTAAGGCCTACGCCCTGGAGGGCACCGGCCACCAGACGGCTTACCATATTACCTGAAATGCGGGCATCGCGCCCGATTACCACCAGATTATTGGAAGGGTTGGTTCGACGCAGCCAGGTACCGTAAGCGGCTGCGAATTTTACGACATCAACAGGGGTAAGAGCTTCACCGGTTTTGCCACCGACAATTCCCCTAATCCCAGAAATAGATTTTATCAGCGTCACAGCTCAATTGTACTTATTAGTTCGGGTACAAAAGTAGCGAATTTCCTATGCCGTAACAGGATTAATGTATTAAATCGGTCAAGCTCTTATTAAGTGGTGCAGGATAGCGGTCAGGCGGGTTCGATGTCGACCTGCGTGGTAAGCGTAGAGGTAGCCTCGCCATGGAAGGTTCCCATAACCGGGGCCAACTGGTCAAAATCAGCCGAACTACCCAGACTGATGTGATTATTGGCAATAGCTTTGCCTTCAGTAGGATCAAAAGCGCGCCAGCCAGCTCCGGGCAGGTATACCTCCACCCAGGCGTGTAGCTCATGCTCCTGCTGCGGATTGCCGTACAGGTAGCCACTCACAAATCGGGCGGCAATGCCCAGACTACGGCAAGCAGCTATGAAAAGTCGGGAGAAATCGCGGCATGAGCCGCAGCGGTCACGGAGCGTATCATCAGGTGGGAGCGCATCGCCCTGCTCACGCATCTGATAGGCAAAGTTTTCGTAAATGTACCTGCTGAGCTCGACCAGGAATGGTACCGTCTCCCACCTGGCTTCGGCAGCTATCTGCCGGGCAAACTGCTCTATATACGGAGTGATTTCCTGACGACCCAGGTACGGGAGCAGGTACTTGTGGGTACGCTCCGGGTACTGAAAAGGCATGTTCTGAGTATTGAACGGAAACAGCACAAAGTCAAAGACATTGAACTCATCTGAACTAATTACGATCGTGGTCTCTACCGACAGCTGACTGGTAGCTCCCTGGAAGTAAGCGATTTGCTGTACATTACCCTCAACATCTACATTCCTGACGAGTTTGGAAGGGAGTGGGTCAATAACTAAACTGTAGTTAATCAGCTGCTGGTGTGGATAGGACCGCGGATAGAGATATACAGTATGAGGGTGAAGTACTATGGGTTTGGAATACTCGTAAACCAACCGGTGTCTTACCTTAAGATTCATGATGGGGTTCCGTAAGTTTGGAGAATATAGGAGTCATCCAGTCAACGGGAAGTTTCTGTACGGCATTTTTCAGTAGAGCACTCCACTGGTTAGCTATAAAGTCCAGGTCGTCTTTTTCGAAGCGGTGCTCTATGATATGAAATGAATCTTTCTCGTACATCACTACATCCACGGGGTAGTCCACGTCATTGGAGCTTACCCGGGTGGAGTCGAAGGAGAGTACTCCCATCTTAAGGGCATCCTGCATGGATGTATCATAACGCAGACTGCGGTACAGGAGCGGCTTGCCATAGCCGGAGTTGCCAATGATAAAGAACGGTGAGCCCGGTCCAACTTCTATCCAGTTACCCTCGGGGTACAGCAGGAATAGTTTGTGGTCCTCATCGTCTTCGAGTTGTCCGCCTACAATCGCGAACAGGTTGAAGGAAAGCCCCGCGTCCAGCAGAGCGGCTTTGTCTTCCTCTGCTACGCGCCTTACCTGCGCTCCAAATGCATTGACAGCTTTATAGAGTTTGTTAAAAGTATCGTCCTGCTCTTCGAGTACCTCTTTAAAGTAGGTGATCGCCTTGTCACGCACAGAGCGCAGCCCCGAAGTCATAATAAACAGGGAGTGGTTTTCGAGTTGGTGAACGGATACCTTCTTGTTACTGGATACTTCCGAACCGGAAGTGAGTCGGGTATCAGCAATGGCCACAAGACCCGAAGCTACTTTTATGCCGAGGCAATACGTCATGAGTAAGATACTTTTAGAAATATATTTCCAAAGAAGGCAGAGTCTATATTTCTCTACATTCTCCAACCGCTAAATTATGAAAAAGTTTCGTCAGTCCATCCGCTGACTCTGGAATTGTCCACCTGGGGTCTGGCTCTGTGACTGCACTGGTTTCAGGCCAAAGTACATATCATATATGGCGCTGTCTATCTCATTGTTACGGATCTGGAACTGGTCGAGGTACTGGTGCAGACCCATCCGGAATATATCTTCTATTTCAGTATATTCGATTTCGCTGCGCAGCTTACTCAGTACCTTTTCGGCCGGATTGGTATGACCTCTTTCGGGGGTAGAGCCGGCAATGCAGTAAAGTGACAGCTCCGCCTGGCGCATACAGTACGCGATAGACCTAGGGAACAGCTTGTCCAGGATCAGGAAAGCCACGATATTCATCGGGGTCAGGGCAAGGTGGGTTTGCCGGTACATATTGTACGCACTGACCGACTTAAGCACCGCCGTCCACAGCATCAGGTCCAGCGTAGTGCCTATAGTATTGGTGTCCTGTAGCAGGGTGAAGTACTTTACATCCAGAAATCGGGAGCTCTTGTCGGCGCGTTCGATGTGGCGTCCCATGCGGCCAAAGTGCCAGGCTTCGTTGCGGGTAATGGTGGAGTCTACTACGCCATGAAAAAGCTGGCAACTCTTTTTGACCTCGTTAAAGAATCCCTGCATATGTTCCATGTTACGTAGGTCATCCGGAGAGGTGTCGCGCAGCCACAGATAAAACGTATTGATCGTTTCCCACATTTCCTTCGAAATGGTTTCGCGGATGGTGCGGGCATTTTCGCGGGCTTCGGACAGGCAGCTAACGATGGAGTTAGGGTTGCGCTTATCGAAGGTCATAAAGTGGATAACATCTTCCCGCGTGGGTTTCTCGTAGTATTGATAGAATGTATAGTTGTCGGCCGTAGCGATGATTAGTGGCTCCCACTGCTCATCTATGTTAGGAGGTAGGTCCAGTGCCAGATTAAAATTGACTCCTACAAAACGGGCATAGTTTTCGATCCGCTCCATATAGCGGTTCATCCAGTAGATCGAATTGGCAACGCGGCTCAGCATCTTATGTATTGGTGATTAGTTCTATAACTTACGGTTGTCCTGTCTTGGAAGCCGGACCAGGTACCTTGTAATTAAGGAATAAATAAAAAATGGCCTGCATATGCAAGCAAATAGCAGAGGATCAGGGAAAAGTATAAAAAAGACCTTGATCGTTTCTACATTATAGGCTGAGGAGAGTTGGATGGTTTGGTTTTGACTGGTTAAACAGTCTCACCCTAAGCAAGATGTACGATGGCCCGGCAGGCCCCGTTGACTACTTCTGTCATCCTGGCAAAGTCGAGCGTATCAATGGTATCTGACTTTTGGTGGTAGTTAGGGTTGCGGATAAAGGAGGTATCGTTGATCATAAGAGCCGGATAGCCAAACTGCCAGTAGCTGCGCTGGTCAGATAGTCCGGCCAGCCCGTCACCCGTTGGAAAGTGTATGACCTGTACATCAATGGCTGCCCCCTCGGCCATCAGGCGGTGTACCTTGCTGGTAAAGTCGGTATAGGTTTGGATACCTACCACAATGATGAAGTTGGCAGTATGAGGGTATATCTTGGCCAGTTCGGGAGAGGGAAAGCCCTGGGAGTTGGGCGCATCCGAGAAGTACCCGATCATTTCGTAGCAGATCATCCCGATTACCTCCGCATTTTGCTCATGCAGAGATTTAGCATGTATATAGCTACCCATCAGATCAGTACTGAAGAATGGAGGCTCCTCCAGGCAGTACGCCACAAAGTCGATCTGGTAGTCCAGGACGGGCTGCTGCTCAAACACTAGCCGGGCGGTCTCGAGCAGACCGGCTACGGCACTGGCGTTGTCGTCGGCTCCGGGCTGGTCACCACATACATCGTAGTGGGCACCTACAATAAGCCTTCTGGACCGGCCGGGGTTATAGGTCGCAATGACGTTCTTGTACTCGTTGCCGGTGGCCCTCCAGGTTTGTATCTCGGTAGGGGCACCGGCATTGTTAAATTCATCTTCAATATACTGTACTACCCGGTCCAGGGATTCCAGGTTCTGGTAGTTTCTAGCGGGTTTTATGGACGTCAGAAATTCAACATCTTTATATAATCTGGCAGTGTGTGCTCTCATATCCGGATCTTTTATTCAGAAAAACTATTGGTCATAGTCTTTCCTAAACCCTTTTTTTGCCAGACTGTTTTTGGGCTACACCAGTCCCAGTTCCTGCCTCACTTGCCGGGCACCGGCGCACATATTAGCTAGTTTCTGACGGGAGGCCCAGCGGGCGGTCTGGCTAAGGCCGCAGTCAGGGGCCACGGCCAGTTTTTCGGCGGGCAGGTACTTCAGGCAGCGGTGAATCCGCTCCACTACGTCCGCTACGCTTTCGACGTAGTAATTCTTTACATCAATGATTCCAACGGCCACGTCCATCTTCTGCCCGAACTCCGCAATCAGCTCCAGTTCATCAAATTCACGATTAGCCATTTCGACGTGTACTTCATCCACACTCAGGTCCAGGAAGTCGGGTAGCATAGGGTGAATTTTGCGGTAGCCGACAGGACGCCCCTTAAAGTTACCAAAGCACAGGTGGGTAGACAGGCGGCATTTGCCTACAATGGGGGCTACCGTGCGGTTAAAGATATCTATGAAGCGGCGGGTATCCTCCTTATAGGCATAGCAGCTCATGGAAGGCTCATCGACCGTAATCTCGGTACAGCCCGCTGCCACCAGATCTTCCAACTCCTTGCGTACGATGGGTAGCAGGGCTTCGGTCAGGTCATAGCGGTCTTTGTACAGCTCACCATCCGGAATCATACGGCCGCTGAGGGTGTAGGGGCCGGGTACGGAGGCTTTGAGCGTGGGACCGGCAGGGGCCAGTCGGTTTAGTCGTTTGTATTCGGCTACGGCACCCAGTCCGCCGGGAGCGGTCAGTGGCTCTACGACACTATGCTTACCCCGCTGGTCATGGGCAGGAGGGCCAAACTTGCGTGTTTCGGCGTGGTTAGGTATCAGGCCTTTCAGAAATCCGTAAAAGGAGAGATTGAAGTCCAGCCGGGTTTGTTCTCCGTCAGAGATAACGTCGAGCCCCGCCGTGACCTGATCATGAATAGCGGCTACCACAGCATCTTCGATCATTTCTTCTACATCGGCCGGACCAAATTTATCCAGGTTCTGCGAAGCAAATTCCAGCCAGCCCGGAAAAGGATAGCTGCCAATAACAGTAGTACGTATGGGAGTAGGTTGCATGGGGTTTAGCTGTTAGTTTTTGAGTAGTATAGACTGCTTGCCATGTAGTTAATGGTGTTGTGGTAGAGGTGAGTGTGGCTTCTTCTGAATGGCTGTTTTATCGTCTTCGTGGTTACAAAACACAGTAGCTTTTTCTTGCTGTTGAAAAGTGCTAACAGCTAATAACTGCCAGCTAACAAGCTAAAAGCTACTTCCCTACGTTAGCGTACAGCCGGGCCAGGCGGTGGGCATGCTCATCGTAAGCAGCTTCGAACAGCTCTACGGCACGCTCAGGACCCACTACGACGCCGGCACTAAGTACCTTGGGTGGTTGCCCCGCCTCAGTCAGCAGGCGGGCTACTTCGGCTTTGATGCAGTTGACCAGTACGGCTCCTCCCAGGGTACTTCCGGGCGCTACGGGTGTATCCAGCCCCGGTACCTGTACCATGGCGTCGCCCACGGGAGCTCCAGTATCCAGCACCAGGTCCGCAAAGTCACTCAACTTTTTGCCGTCGGTCCGTTTGGAAGTACTCTGGTCGGAATGGTCTTTGGTGATCAGAGCTACCACCTTCACCCCACGCTGCTGGAATAGTTCTGCCATTTCGATGGGTACTACGTTGCAGCCGCTGGAAGAGATGACCAGCGCCGTGTCCAAATCCGATAGGTCAAAGTTGCGCAGGATGCGGTCGGCCAGTCCGGATACATTCTCCAGAAACATCGCCTGACGCTGGCCGTTGGCACCTACCACCAGGTTATGAAAAGTAAGCGATAGCTCTACGATAGGGTTGAAGCCGGGGAAAGAGCCGTAGCGGGGCCACATTTCCTCGACCATAATGCGGCTATGGCCACTCCCGAATACATGTACCATGCGTCCGGCCAGGATGGAGTCGGCAAACAAGCGGGCAGCCGTTTGAATTGAAGATTCCTGCTGCTCTATAGTATCGAGTAGGGAACGGCTCTTGGATAAGTACTGCTGAATAACGTTCATGCTAAAAAGGTAGTAAGGGTAGGGGTGAGGCCAGAGCAGCCTATTATAGTATGTTGAGGTCTTGCAGGATCTGGCGTGTAATGGTTTTTCGCTTGGGGCCAAAACTATCCATCTTCTGATCCAGAGGCTTGTAGATACGGGTAGCGAAGAAGTAGACATTCCCCTTCGACTCTACGTAACCCACGTACCAGCCAATGTCAGACGAGTCTACTTCTGCCCAACCGGTCTTGGCACGTAGGGTATAGGCAGGGGTACGCTCCTCTATCATGATTTCTTTCCCGATGCGGTAGGTCTGCTCACTGAACGGCAGCGACTGGGTATGTATCTTCTGTAAAAATTTAAGCTGCTCTTCAGGAGATATTTTCAGACTCGTTCCCAGCCAGAACTTCGTCAGTCCACCGCTTATATCCTGATTGCCGTAGTCCAGCTTCTTGAGGTAGCTCCTGTACTTGTCTTCCCCGATATGCCGGGCCAGCTCCTGATAAAACCACACCGTTGAATTCCTGTAAGCCATCTTCAGGTCGTTGTCTTCATTCCAGGCGGGTACCATACGCTGGGTGCCATCCCATTTAAGTACTTCGTTTTCGTCCCTGACGGCCTGTTCTTCCAGGGCAATAAAGGTATTGGGTATCTTGAAGGTCGAAGCAGGGGAGGTAGCTTTGCGGAATTCGCTGGTATTGGTAGTATAGTACTTCTTCTCATTAAGATTATAAAGACTGAAACTACCGGTTACACCCGCTTCCCGGAAGTACTTATCGTAAGGGAGTTGGGTCTGAGCGGAAGCCATTAGGCTGACCAGCGATAAGCCCGCTAGAACTAGTACATATTTCATGCGTAAGTACATTGCTTCTATTGTAGTTGTATTCCAAGTTCTGCTAAATGGGCCTTGAATGTAGATCTTTTTAATCCAGTGGGCATCTCCCTTTCGTACAGCAGTTGCAGGGCCCTTACATCAGCGGCAGGTATAACGGCCGGACTACTATCTAATAACTCAGCGCTCTCGAGGCTTGGAATGTTAAGTCTGCCCATTAGGTGCTCTTCATAGTAGTACCTTTTTGAGTGCCCACTTAACCCCAAGGCATGGCAGAACTCATGCCTTAGTACGGCGTTTCTTTTTCTGTTTTTCAAGAGTGGACTTAGATAGATCTTTACCTGCTTCATTTTATTCGTAAATAATGAAGAAGTAGGATCAACGAAGCCACGTACTTCTACTCCAAGGCCTTCGGCAGTCTTGATAGACTCAAATTCAGGTTCTGAATCAGGAAAGTGGACCTGCACATTTCCCTCCTCCTTAGTAAGTACTACCTTCGGGAAAGCTATGATCCTCGATAGTTCATCTACGACCTTAGCTACCTCTGCACTGTCTTGACGGCTACAGGAACCAGCTATGCTTACCCTTATGGTCTGGTCCCATTTCTTAATTTTATTTGGATATCCAAAACCGACATCTGCATAGTACAGAAGGTCTTCCTGTGAATACTTCTTCAGAAATAAAGGTGAGTCAATCCTGGTCTGACTATCAATAAAGAGGTAAAGTATCATGGATAGTACTCCTATGCGTAAGATCCAGAGTAGTGGTTTTAGCTTAGCTCTCACTGTAGTAAGGTCATAAGGGTAGGGCGTTACTCTTTTATTTCAAATAGTAAATAGCAATGTGCTTTTGCGGAGGCAACTAGTCTTACTTCCCACCATCTTTTTTTCTCAGTGCAAAACTAGCTGCGCCAATAGCGCCGGCCATGTCGCCAAACTGGGCCTGCACTACGGGTGTCTGCTTATCTCCCGGTCGCCATTCGTAGATATCCAGAAAGGAGCGGAGTGGCTCGAACAGGGCGTCGTCGGCCAGGGTAATGCCTCCGGCCAGTACAATGCGCTCCGGAGAGAAGGCATTGATCAGCGAGCTGAGGGCTATAGCCAGTGAGCGTACCGAATGGAGCCAGACATAAGTAGCAAAGTGGTCGCCCTTTCGGTAGGCTTCTACGAGTTCCCAGGTAGAGGTAAATCGATTACGGGAGCGCTTCGCTACGGAGTAGTTGCCGATGGCGTACTCCAGGCTACCGGGTATGCCTACGATGCTACACTCGTCGTCGCTGGTATTGAGGCACAGGTGTCCCAGGTGGCCCGCCATCTGGGACAGACCCTGGTAGAGTTCACCGTTTAGCAGGATACCTCCGCCTACGCCCGTGCCCAGGGTTAGCAGTACTACGTTGCGGTTATCACGGGCGGCGCCAAAGGCGGCTTCGGCCATGAGGGCAGCGTGGGCGTCATTGATGATATAAGTGGGGAGGCCGAAGTAGTCTCCCCATACATAATTTTCGAGGCCGTTGAGCCGGTTGGGCAGAAAGGCAATACAGCTGTTGGTGTCGTTGGGTAGTCCGGGAGCCGATAGGCCCACGGTACTGATGGGCTCCTGCCAGTAGTTCTGCAGGTATCTGACCATGTCCTTCACGTTTTCCCGCCATAGCCCCTGGGGATCATCGTGCGTAGGTATATAGTGCTGCTTCAGTACCTCCCCCGCTTCATCGATCAGGATACCTTTTATATTGGTACCTCCCAGGTCTATTCCTATGGCAACGCTCATGGTTCTGGTCCGTTATCCGTTATTGGTATTGGCCCTCGGTAAGTGCCCAGCCTCCATCCACCGTGAGTACCTGCCCGGTAGCAAACTTTGAATAGTCAGACATGAAGTAAATGGCTGCTCCGTCCAGATCGGAAGGCACCCCATTGCGTCCGCCATCCAGGGGTTGTTTCTGCTGTATAAATTTCAGGATATCATCATCCTTGGAGGCCCGCTGCGACATGGGGGTATCTACTAGGGCCGGTGCCAGCACATTGATCCGGATATTGTACTTGGCATAATAGGCAGCAGTCGACTTGGTAAACCCAATTACGGCCGACTTGGAGGCGGCGTAGGCATGGGTCGAGAAATAGTGAGGAGAAGGTGACTGCCCCAGTACTGAGCCTATATTCAGTATGGTACCTCCCCGGCCCATACCCATGAAAGCCTGGACGGCTGCCTGGTTGGAGAGCATCAGTGAGGTCATATTCATCTCGAACGTACGATTCCAGCCTTCCAGCGTAAGCTCGTGCAGGGGGCCATCTCCGTACTTGCGACCACTGCCACCCGCTACATGATAGAGCCCATCAAAACTACCAAACTCACGTACACACAATTGAATGGCCTCGAGGGCTGTCTGGGGCTGGGTAGCGTCACCCTGCTTAGCCCGTGCCTGACGTCCCAGCTCTACTTCGGCCATAAGACAGGTTTCAGGGTTACGACCAACCACTACTACGTTGGCTCCATGCTGCACAAAGGCCCGGGCCGCCGAAAGTCCCAGACCGGTAGTTCCACCGATAATGACAATAGATTTGTTGATTAGCCAGTTTTCCACGTTGTACTGTGTTTTTGAAATGAACGTCCAAAATAAGGAAAGTTTATCAAAAAAATACCCCCGCCCTTTTCACAAAGGCGGGGGTATCAGGTAAGATAGTAAGTGGATTAGGCCACCGAGCGCAGCAGCGACAGCGATGACTTCTCAAACTTAGCGCGGGCGTAATCAAGCGAGACCGTAAATTCTTTTACTTCCTTCATCGAAGGCAGCTCGAACATGGCATCGGTCATGATGGACTCACAGATGGCGCGCAAACCACGGGCACCCAGCTTGTAGGCATCGGCCTGGTCAACGATGTAGTCCATGACATCCTCCTCAAAATGCAGATCGATATCTTCCATCTTGAACAGCTTCTTGTACTGCTTCACCAGCGCGTTCTTAGGTTCCGTAAGGATACGCTTCAGCGTGTCGCGGTCCAGTGGGTTGAGGTGAGTCAGTACCGGCAGACGACCGATCAGCTCAGGGATCAGGCCGAATGACTTCAGGTCCTGCGCCGTTACGTACCGCATCAGGTTACCTTTATCAAAAATCTCAATGATGCGGTTGTCACCCGAGAATCCGATCGGGCGGGTATTGATCCGCTTGGCTATATGGCGCTCGATACCGTCAAATGCTCCACCGCAGATGAATAGGATGTTCTCCGTGTTCAACTGGATCATCTTCTGGTCCGGGTGCTTACGACCTCCCTGGGGTGGTACGTTTACTACCGAGCCTTCAAGCAGCTTCAGCAGAGCCTGCTGTACACCTTCGCCGCTTACATCGCGGGTAATGGATGGGTTGTCAGACTTGCGTGATATCTTATCAATTTCATCAATGTAAACAATCCCACGCTCGGCGGCTTCTACGTTGTAGTCAGCTGCCTGCAGCAGTCGGGTCAGGATGGTCTCGACGTCTTCTCCCACGTAACCGGCTTCGGTCACCGTAGTAGCATCGGCTATACAGAATGGCACCTGCAGTATACGAGCTATGGAACGGGCCAGGAAGGTCTTACCGGTACCGGTTTCGCCCACCATGATGATGTTGGACTTTTCAATCATGACATCATCGTCCAGTACGGGCTGGTTAAGACGCTTGTAGTGGTTATATACCGCAACGGCCAGCGTACGCTTGGCCTCGTCCTGTCCGATTACGTATTGTTCCAGAAACTGTTTCATCTCCACCGGCGTAACCAGGTTGAGCTTCGGCAGCTTCGGTTTCTTTTCTTTCTTTTCTTTTGGATTAAGCTCATCCATCACCACCTGATGCCCCTGCGTAATACAATTATTACAGATGTGGGCATCTATTCCCGAAAGTAACAGTTCGACTTCGTTTTTTCGGCGTCCGCAGAACGAACAACTTACTTGTGCCATTTTATCAGTTTATATAATAGAATAATTAGAGTCAGGTATTATAGTACTTGTGTGAGCGTAGGCTCTGTCAGCACATGATAGTACAACTATTTGTCCTGTTAGCTGTAATGTGTATTTCAGAAAAAGAAGCTTCCCGGGAAATACCTTTTTCTTGTATGATTGGAGTATTACCCCAGTCCTTCCGGAAAAGTTTCGTAAAGTTCCGGTTTTTTAGGCGGCTAACCAAGTCTGCCTGGTACCGTAGAATAAAAAAACCTGTAAGGTTCATAAAGATACCTTACAGGTTGGATACAGAAAGGCTCACGCCCCTGGTACTTTTTATTTATCGCGGGTAAGGATCTCGTCGATCAGGCCGTACTCCTTGGCTTCGCCGGAGCGGAACCACTTATCACGATCAGAGTCTTTTTCGATAGTCTCCTTGCTTTGACCGGTGTGGTCAGCCAGGATCTGGTATAGCTCATCACGAAGTTTAATAATCTCACGGGCGGTGATCTCAATATCGGTAGACTGTCCCTGTGCTCCACCCGAAGGCTGGTGAATCATAACCCGGGCGTGGGGTAGGGCTGCCCGCTTACCGGCGGCTCCACCGGCCAGCAGTACCGCACCCATCGAAGCTGCGAGGCTGGTACATACTGTAGCTACGTCAGGACGTACGTACTGCATTGTATCATAAATACCCAGACCGGCATATACCGACCCGCCGGGGCTGTTGATATACATCAGGATGTCTTTCTTAGGGTCTGCCGATTCCAGGAACAGCAACTGGGCTACAATGATGTTAGCGATGTTATCATCAACGCCGGTACCCATAAAAATAATACGATCAGCCATCAGACGGGAGAATACATCCACCTCGCGGAAGTTCATAGGACGCTCTTCAATAACGGCGCGGGTCATGTTTTCGACAGTGTGCTTTACGTAACCGTCCACGGTAAGGCCATTCATGCCCATGTGGTGTACGGCGTATTTTCTAAATTCGTCTCCGTGGTTCATTAGTATTGAATTAATTATTTTGAAAATGACAAGTTGAAAATAAGTGTTAATAAAAACAACTAAAACCGGGAAGAGTTAGTTTGGCTGAATGTTCCGTGGCTAAGAGTTGTTCTACACAAAAATGCTCATTCATCCAGATTTTCCTTGTCGCTTAGACTGATAAATAGTCGGGTAAATCGATAAGGCTGGATTACTACATAATCATTCAGGAAGGAAACGGCTATGAAAACAATTGAAAATCTACCCGAGCGACTGCGCCAGCTACGCCTACAAAAGGAATTCTCGCAGGAAAATATGGCTGATATGCTGGGAATATCCACGACGGCTTACGGAGATATAGAGCGGGGGCGTACGGAGCTGACGCTGTCGCGTCTGGAAAAAATTGCGCGGGTACTGGAGGTGTCCCTGCCGGACCTGCTGGGACTATCGGCTACTACGCTTACCGAAACAGAGTGGCTCCGCCGGGAAAACCAGCGACTCAATGTAGAGAATTCCCGGCTTCGCCAGGCACTGGACCAGTGGCAGCGGAAGTTTCAGGAGTGGGTGGCGGCGGCTCTGGTTCGTAAAGCCCAGGAAAGCCGCGAACGGATTGGATTCTGAGGAAGGTTGGTAGCTGTTAGCTTATTCTGATTGGTGTGTTTTACAGCTAGGGGATTAGAAGTCTGGACAGCGTGTAAAGACACTTTTTAAATAGCGAAAGACCGAAGCATTGCTCCGGCCTTTCGCTTATATAATGAAGTAGTTGTTCAGCTAAAAGCCTACCGCCTACTTACTCTGCTTTATCTTCGCCGCGGGCGATACGCTCAAACTCGCTTACTTCGATCGTTTTCTCTTCGGTAGCGATCTGATCACGAACTACGTCAAGTACTTTGTTGTCAAATACCTGATTGAACACGTTCGAGTAGTTGTCGCGCTCCTTGTCAGCCAGGTATCCGGCAGCAATGCGGTCGATGGTTTCGTTCATGCTGTCGTCATCACCGTACATACCAAACTGGCCACGTACCATGTTGCGGGTATACTCGAGTAGCTCGGGGTACTCTACTTTGATACCATGGGCTTCAGCGATCTTATTTTTGATCAGGCTCAGCTTCAGTGATTTTTCGAAATCAGCGAACTGCTCTTCGATCTGCTCACGGGTAAATTTGCCTTCGTTGCTGCGCTCGAGCCAGTCTTTCAGGAAGTCGGCTGGCAGGTCAATTGAGATATTGCTTACCAGAGCTTGCTCCATATCGCGACGGAGTAGAGCTTCGGCTTCGCGCTCGTAGTTGCCCTTGATGATTTCAAGAACTTTCTCGCGGAACTGCTCCTCGCTCTCCACCTGACCAGGGCCCAGTACCTTATCGAAGAACTCCTGGTTCAGCTCGGCAGGAGCTGAGCGGGTGATATCCTCAACAACAAATGTAAACTCACCTGACAATTGATCGATATCTTCCTTCTTCTTACCGGTTACGTGGGCAATGGCCGAAGAGTCATTGAACGTATTCTGGATATCGAAAGTAAGAGTATCTTCTTTCTTAACACCTATGAACTTAGGCAGGCTCTCTGCATTAAGTTGCTTGGTAGGGATGGCCGTCTTGGTCGAGAACTCCGAAGACTCCTGCTTCAGCTCACCGTACAGCATATCACCTTCTTCTGAAGTTTCAGGGTGGGCGCTGTCCGCAAAACGCTCACGCAGGTTGGTCAGGGTACTTTCCAGCTCCTGCTCATCCGCGTTGATCGTGTAGTGAGGTACTGCCGCAATATTGGTGAAGTCTACTTCAAAGTCAGTAGCCAGACCTAATTCATACACAAATTCAAAATCAGTTTGCTTATCCCAGTCAATACTGGCAGCCTGCTCACGGTTAGGCAGGGGATCGCCTACTACCTGAAGCTTATTATCACGGATATAGTCGCTCACGGCATGGCTCAGCATGTGGTTGACCTCATCCACCAGGATGCTCTTACCGTACATACGGTTGATGACATGCGAAGGTACCTTGCCGGGACGGAAACCTTTCAGATTTACACGCTTAGAGTAATCTTTGATGGTTTTATCAACCTTAGGCTGGTAGTCTTCCTTGGTAAGCTTCACTCTGAGCGAAGCCGTGGTCGGCGAGCTCTTCTCTAACAGAACTTCCATTGGTTATTTATGCAGTTATATTAAAATAATAATCCTTAATTCCAGTTACAAACACGCAGACCGGCAGCTTCAGTCCTTGTACTCATCCTCCGGGTATTACTTTTTACATGTAGTACAGAAGGAGGAGCTTTTTTCAAATAGGTAAAATGAAAAAGCCCTCAAAACAAAGGGTCCTGAGGGCTTTTGACGGGTGTGCTACGGAGCTATTCGGTTCTAATAACAACTTAATAGTAGGGAATTAAAGCCCCGTCTACCCCATTTTTAAGTACGGGCGGAGGGAATCGAACCCCCACGCCTTGCGGCACTAGATCCTAAGTCTAGCACGTCTACCAGTTCCGCCACGCCCGCGTTTTTCAATCGTTTCCTGATAGCAGGATGATTGATTTGGGAGTGCAAAGGTAAAAACATATTTAGAAATGATCCTAATTTTTTCTAAAATTTTAGTGTTAAAAAAAATGCTATTGTAATCCGTGAGGTAATTCGTTATTTTGGTAGAGAGTTTTTTAGAAACAAAATGTAGATGTGGAAGCTATTGTGATTGATCTCGAGCAGGAGCGTAAAGAGATACTTAAAAGATATCGTAAGCTGTTACGTACAGCTAAGCCATTTCTTAAAGACAACGATGCTAAGCTAATAAAGAAAGCCTATAATACCTCCGTTGAAGCCCACAAGGAAATGCGTAGGCGTTCGGGGGAGCCTTATATATACCATCCGCTGGCCGTAGCGCAGATAGTAGTGGAGGAAATTGGCCTGGGTACCACCGGAATCGTATCGGCTCTGCTACATGACGTGGTAGAGGATACCGATATGACCATTGATGATATCGAGCGGTTATTTGGAAAGAAAGTAGGGCAGATCATCGATGGATTGACTAAGATTTCCGGGAAGTTTGAGTACGGTTCTTCACAGCAGGCCGAAAACTTCCGGAAAATGCTGCTCACCCTGTCGGATGATGTACGGGTAATACTTATCAAGCTGGCTGACCGCCTGCACAACATGCGCACGCTGGACAGTATGCCGCGTGACAAGCAGCTGAAGATAGCCTCAGAAACTATATTTATATATGCTCCCCTGGCGCACCGCCTGGGGTTGTATGCCATCAAGTCCGAACTTGAGGACTTGTACCTTAAGTACGCCGAACCGGATGCCTACCGGGCCGTAGCCCGCAAGCTACGCGAGACCAAGAGTACCCGTGACCGCTTTATTGCCCGTTTTACTGAGCCGATAGAGCATGACCTGAATGAGGCCGGATTTAAATACGTGATCAAAGGGCGCCCTAAGTCCATCTATTCCATCTGGAACAAGATGCGCAAGCAGAATAAGCCTTTTGAAGAAATCTACGACCTGTTCGCAATCCGTATCATTCTGGATTCTCCCTCTGAGTTTGAACGCGAAAAAGCACTTTGCTGGCAGGCGTACTCGATAGTTACAGACCACTACAAGCCCAACCCGGACCGCCTCAAGGACTGGATCAGTACCCCCCGGGCCAACGGATACCAGTCACTGCATTCGACCGTTATGAGCAAGACGGGCCAGTGGGTGGAGGTACAGGTAAGGACGGTGCGAATGGACGAAATTGCCGAAAAAGGATACGCTGCCCACTGGAAGTACAAGGGGAACAACACCAGCGTACGCGGCAATATTGAGATGTGGATTAACCAGGTCCGCGAAACACTCGAAAACGGACTGGGCGATAAAACAGCAGCCATTGAGTTCCTGGACGAGTTTCGCAGCAACCTGTTTACGGAGGAGGTATTTGTATTTACACCCAAGGGAGAGCTGAAAGTACTTCAGCGGGGCGCTACCGCCCTGGACTTTGCCTTTGATATTCACTCCGAGGTGGGTGCACGCTGTATGGCTGCGAAGGTAGGAGGTACATTAGTACCTATCAGCTATGTCCTGAGTAACGGCGATCAGGTAGAGATCATCACCTCCAATAAACAGAAACCCAACGAGGACTGGCTCCGGATCGTAGTCACCTCCAAGGCGAGGGGCCGTATCAAGGAGTACCTTAAGGAGGAGAGTCGCCGTTACGAAACAGACGGGCGGCAGATGGCGGAGAAAAAGCTGAAGACCCTTGGTATAGAAGTAAACCATGAGGTGATCAACCAGCTTCGGGCTTTCTTTGAGTGTAAAACGCCAATGGATTTCTTCTACCGGATCGGAAAGGGGTATATCCATCTGGATGAACTCAAGAAGTTCAAGAAATATAAAGAGGCCAAAGACCGTAAGACCAAGATCAGTACCGATGAGATCACGGACGGAAAGACCTTTACCAAGATACTTAAGAATATCCATGGTGACCAGGCCGACAGTGATACACTGCTGATCGGGGAGGATATGGATAAGATTGACTATAAGCTGGCGGCCTGTTGTAACCCTATTGCCGGGGATGATGTATTCGGCTTTGTGACTATCAACGAAGGGATCAAGATTCACCGTACTACCTGCCCTAACGCCGTGGAACTGATGTCAAAGCATGGGAACCGTGTTATAAAGGCTAAATGGAAGTCGCAGAAGGAGGAGGCTTTTCTGGCGGGGCTGCGTATTACCGGTACCGACCGGATGGGACTGGTGAACGACGTAACCCGGATTATTTCTAATGAACTACATATAAATATGCGGGGCATCACCATCGATACTAAAGATGGTGTATTTGAAGGAGATATCCGACTGTACGTGCAGGATACCAAGCACCTGGATATGCTCATTAACAAGCTGGACCGGGTAGATGGTGTTTTTAAGGTACAGCGCTTTGACGCCAACCTCAACGTCGTACCCTGATAATGAACCGCCAATATGCAAAAGACGTTATGGATTATTAGACTTTCTGTGATTTAAGTCTAAAAACCACGTAATTTGCACCTGATTTTTGAAGCTATGCCACAAGCACGTAAAGCCAATCTGGATGCCGCCAAAAAAATATTGACGGCACACCTTGAAAATAAGGGGCTCCGAAAGACTCCGGAGCGCTTCGCGATACTGGAAGAAATCTATACCCGCGAAGACCACTTCGATGTGGATGAGCTGTATATCAGCATGAAGAATAAAAAGTATCGTGTAAGCCGCGCTACTGTATATAATACGCTGGATGTACTGGTGGACTGTGATCTGGTAACCAAGCATCAGTTTGGTAGAAATCTCGCGCAGTACGAAAAATCCTATGGATTCAAGCAGCATGACCATCTGATATGTACCGAATGCCATAAGGTAATGGAGTTCTGTGATCCGCGTATCCAGTCTATTCAGAACATGGTAGGGGAGATGCTGCACTTCAACGTTGTACATCACTCCCTTATATTTTATGGAAGCTGTACCCGCTCCAATTGCGAAAACAAGAAGGATATTCCCGAAGAAGAAGCAATGGGACAGGAAACAGAAGACTAAGTCGCTTATACACTCATCAACACTATTCTATACTGATTCTCCAACATAACTTATATCTATGCGACGCAGATAAGCACCGGTAAAGTGTGCCCTGGAGCCGCATGCTCCTGTCCGCGTCCTGTACTTAAAACTTGATAGTGAATGAAAGTTGACGTATTACTTGGTCTTCAATGGGGAGACGAGGGAAAAGGTAAAATAGTAGATGTACTGGCTCCCCAGTACCAGGTGGTGGCCCGTTTTCAGGGAGGACCCAACGCCGGCCATACCTTGGAATTTGATGGTTTTAAGCATGTACTGCACCAGATTCCCTCGGGTATTTTCCGTACTGATATTCAAAATATTATAGGTAATGGAGTTGTATTGGACCCTATTATATTCCGTAAGGAAATCGAAGGATTAGCGAAGTTCAACCTGGAACTGAAGAAGAATCTGCAGGTGTCCAAAAAAGCATCGCTGATATTACCTACGCACCGCCTGCTCGATGCTGCCTACGAAAGTGCTAAGGGAGAATCCAAGATCGGTTCTACCCTGAAAGGAATCGGACCTACCTATTCAGATAAGGTTTCCCGTCAGGGACTACGGGTAGGTGATATTCTTTCGGCTCGTTTTCAGGAGAAGTACCAGAAGCTGGTGGATGCCCACAAGGTAATCCTCGACTTCCATAAGTTTGATTATAGCGAACTACTGCCACAGGCTGAAGCTGACTTCTTCGCGGCGGTTGAGTTCATGAAGGAGTTTTCGCTGGTAGAGAGTGAATACGTAGTAAACGAGGCCCTGGCAAAAGGTAAGAATGTACTGGCCGAGGGAGCTCAGGGATCACTATTGGATATTGATTTTGGTTCATATCCTTTCGTAACCAGCTCTAACACCATGACCGCCGGTGCCTGTACGGGACTGGGTGTATCACCTCGTCAGATCGGAGAGGTATACGGTATATTCAAGGCCTACTGTACCCGCGTCGGAAGCGGACCTTTCCCAACGGAGCTACTCGAGGAGACAGGGGAGCGTATGCGTCAGGAAGGCCGTGAGTTTGGCTCTACCACCGGTCGTCCGCGCCGTTGTGGATGGCTGGATCTGCCCGCGCTTAAGTACGCTATCATGATCAATGGTGTTACCCAGCTGGTCATGATGAAGGTAGATGTACTTAATATCTTTGATACTATACGGGTATGTACACAGTACCGCCTGTCTGATGGAACTGTTACGGAGCAGCTACCCTACGACCTGTGTGACGCGGATGTTGAACCTATCTACCGTGACTTTGCAGGCTGGCAGCAGTCCCTGGAGAATATCCATAGCTTTGATGAGCTCCCAGCCGCACTCGCAGCCTATGTGGAGTTCCTGGAAAACGAACTGCAGCTTCCTATACGCTTTATATCTACCGGCCCTGACCGGGAGGCACTTATTCATCGCGAAGCGGCCAAACTGGTAGGCTAACCGATATCTTCTACTCTGGGTTTATGCAAAAAGTATAAACCCAGAGTACTTATTTTCAGTTTATGTTCACAGGGCCTCCACGGGTTTCATACCCAAGCTAATGCACTGGTATGGCTGAACGCAGCAGCATGAAACTACTGATATTTGATACCATACTGAATGGACATCATTCTGACTATATTTCCTGTCTGATTGATTACTGGTATAGCAATCAGCTCCCCGGACAGCTCTACGTCGTAACTCCCAAAGGACTTTCTAATTCTCTTCCCGCCGACTATTCGGCTTCTTCCCGACTTACTTTTATTGAGATTCCTGATCAGGAGCTGCACCAGGCACAGCATGCCTCAAGGCTGAACCGTGCCTTTGCAGAGTGGAACCTGTATGTCAAGTATGCCGAGCAGATTCGCCCTACTCACGCTATGCTCATGTACTTTGATCTCTTCCAACTGGGTGTGTGGCTAGGTAAGAAGTCCCCCTGTCCGGTATCAGGTATTTATTTTCGCCCCAGCTTTCATTATGGTATGACCGCTTCGCTGAAAGAAAAAGTGGTGGTACTACGGAAGAAGTGGCTGCTCAAAGGGGTACTTACTAGTAAAGAGCTTAAGAATTTATTCTGCCTGGATAAATCCTCCGTCCCGGTTATACAGCAGATGGCGCCGAAGGTAAAGGTACTGCCACTTAGTGATCCGGTCAGGAGGTACGAGGTATCAGCGGGTGAGGTATCCGCTCTAAGACAATCATTGGGAGTGGAAGACAACCGCAAAGTCTTCCTGTTATTTGGATATCTGGATGATCGGAAAGGGATAGAGCCGGTACTGGATGCTATTGGTCAGCTTTCTGAAGAGGAAAGTGCTAGACTTACCCTGATTCTGGCAGGACCTATTACGAAAGAGTACCGGTCAATAATAGATGCCCATATTGCATCTTTCAGGACCAATGCACAGATAATCTGTCACTACAAAGAAATTAAAGGCGCTCCGATACAGGCTCTGTTTGAAATGTCGGATTTTGTGCTGACGCTCTACCAGAAGCACGTAGGCATGAGCTCTATCGTCATTAGAGCCGCCCTGTCCGAAAAGCCGCTTATCTCTTCTGACTTTGGCTACATGGGCTCTCTCGTAAAAGAAGAAAATCTGGGGGTGGCGGTCAACTCAGAGTCAGCAGAAACAATCAGTAATGCCTTCCGTCAGGCCCTCAATGGTACTATTACTGGCTCCCGGACAGCTATGCGAAATCTGGCCGAGCAGAATACCTCACACACCTTTGCTCAGCAGATCATCGAAGCCATCGCTGAGAACACGGCTACGGCTGCGCACTAAATAGGTCTTTACTGGATTGCATCTTCAGCAGGAAGAACCAACCTTTGGGTATCGTTTTGGTAGCTATATACGTTTAACTATTAGGCAATATTTCCTAACTTTGAGTAGTGACCATCTAAATCCTTCCTTACAGTGTCTTTTAATTCGTACTTCAATCGTCGTGGATTTCTAAAGAAAAGTACCCTGACTGCTATGACTGCTGCCTTAGGTACAGAGATTGCGTTTGCCGATAAGCTTCCCAACGGCTATGTGCCGCTGGTATTTGATGAAAAGGATGCTCTGAAAGGCAAGCATAAGGACCTGATTGTACTGAGCGACCGGCCCTGGAACGTAGAAACCCCGGTACATCTGCTGGATGATAAAGTGACCCCTGTTGAGAAGATGTTTATCCGGAACAATGGTCTGGTACCTGAAAGCGTGGATGTAGCAAAATGGACCTTAACCATAGATGGGGAATCAGCAAAGAAAGCTAAAAGCTATACGCTGGATGAGCTGAAGAAGAAGTTTAAACAATATACTTACCAGCTTACCCTTGAGTGTGGTGGCAACGGACGGTCGGGCTATACCCCTGTCGCTTCGGGCAACCAGTGGGGCGATGGCGCGGTACACTGTGCCGAGTGGACCGGCGTACGCCTGAAAGATATACTGGCGGATGTAGGCGTGAAGGATGATGCCGTGTACATCGGGTACTATGGAAAAGACCTGCACCCCAGCCGCGACCCTAATAAGTCGGCTATTTCAAGAGGAGTACCTATTAAGAAAGCCCTGGAAGACGAAACCCTCATTGCCTGGGCAGTTAATGGTCAGCCCATTCCAGAATTCCATGGATACCCGTTGCGCCTGGTAATTGGTGGATGGCCGGCGTCAGTATCAGGCAAGTGGCTGCACCGGATCGCTGTTCGTAACAAGGTACACGACGGAGCCAAAATGGATGGACACAGCTACCGGGTTCCGCGTCATCCTGTACAGCCGGGTGAGCAACTCGCCGAGACGGATGAGAATTACAAAATCATAGAGTCAATGCCGGTGAAGTCGATGATTACGTTCCCAAAGTCGGGAGCTATGATACCGGAGGGGCAAAAACTATCTCTGCGCGGGCATACCTGGGCGGGGGACCGGCAGGTCAAGGCCATGCAGGTGTCTATTGATTACGGTGCTACCTGGCAGCCCTGCAAGCTGGCGGCTCCGGTTAATAGGCTAGCCTGGCAGCATTGGTCAGCTGACGTGCAGTTTCCGGGAAAAGGCTACTACGAAGTATGGGCTCGCGCCACGGATGATAAAGACGTAACACAGCCCATGGTGATACCAGCCTGGAACCCCGGCGGGTACCTCAACAACGCCTGCCAGCGTATAGCAGTGAAGGTGGGGTGAGGAGATAACAGGTAGATGCATTAATCAGAGAAGCTATGAAACAACGTGGGACTATTCTGCTGGGAATACTTACAATGACTTTATTCCTGCTGGGCGCTTTTCGCCAGCATATATATACAAGCCATTCTATCCCGGCCACTGAATTGGCAGTAGCGGGTGATACCTTAAAAAAAGATCCGGATACGGGACTGGTGGTAGACGAAAATCTGATGATGGTGAAGGCACAGTGTACCAGTTGCCATTCGCCCAAACTAATTAGCCAGAATCGCTTTACCCGTGATGGCTGGCGGCAGAAGATACGCTGGATGCAGGCTAATCATAACCTGTGGGACTTGGGCGATACCGAGAAGGTAGTGCTGGACTACCTGGAAAAGTACTACGCTCCCACGCAAATCTACTCGCGCCGTGCTCCGCTGACTAACATAGAGTGGTATCCGCTAAAACAGAAGTAATGAGTAACAACTCCGCGTTTTATAAAGCTTTATTCCAATACGATACGCTGTTCAGGGTAGAGGAGGATCTTTCTATGCTGAAAGTACCTTCATTACCTGCTGAGCCTGAAAGAGATTTAACACCTGCTCCCCCAGTGGAAGCTATCAGTGTGGAAGCTCCCGGAGTGGAAACTCCCGGAGTGGAAACTCCCGGAGTGGAAACTCCCGGAGTGGAAACTCCCGGAGTGGAAGCTCCCGGAGTGGAAACTTCGCAAGTAGCTACTTCCCAAGCCGAAATGTCCGGAGTGGGAACTCCCAGAGTGGATGCTCCCCGAGTGGAAGTGCCTCAAGTTGTATCTCTTAATGTCGAGGCACCAGTTGAAGCCAAAGCACCTGCCATGGCACCTCCACAGCCCGTAGCTCCCCCTCCACCGGTGGTGACTGTACCAACTGTACCTTTTCCGGCGCTCAAGCACAAGGTACTTGTTCTCGTCGATGAGCCTAATCAGCCCGATATGCTGCCTTCGGAGTACATACTGCTATCCAATATCCTGAAAGCCGTAGGACATTCGATCGACGAGGCCGATATCGTCAATCTTAGCTATATACCTTCGGCGGATGCCCGTAGCGTGTTTGCCGACAAGCTTACCAACCACTTCATTACGTTTGGGGTGCCGCTGATCAAGCTGCAGCTTGACCTGCTCCTGCCGCCTTACACCCCCAAACAGGTGGAAGGTATCTGGTTCCTGCTGGCTGATCCGCTAGCCGTCATTGATGCGGATAAAGCCCTGAAAAAACGTCTCTGGCTCGCCCTTCAGAAAATGTTTGCAGTGAGTTGAGGGGGAAGCAAATATTCACCAGCTATCACAATATTTTTGTTTCTTTAGATGTTTTGGAAGATAATCGTGCAGTGATTGTTGGTCATGATCTATGCTTCTCTGGAAGCTATTAGTAATCAGGCTGATAAGCTCGGTTAGAGTAATCGTTTAGTCATACACAGTACTACTATATTATATGGCCACTATTTGGAAGCGTATCACAAACCTATTCGGCTCGTCCAAGCCCGGCGATCTGGATTACTATGATGAGGAGGCCGAGCCGGGTGGAGAACCCGCTACGCCAGTGGCTGCTGTAAGCGCTACACCAGAAGCGGTAGAGTCGCCGAAATCTCATGCTACCACCTTGCAGACACAGATAGAAAATACATCTCCTGAGCTCCAACCAGATATGGTACTTCATAAGATGGAAGTACCTACCATGGAGATCCCGTACTGGCTCGAGGACGAGGATACACTCCGCGACGAGGGGGTACTGTTCGGACTGTCGGAGTCGGAGCCTACCGAAAAAACCGAAATCATTAACAACTACTTTGCCCACCTGGCTGCTGACTATGAGCGTGCTATTGAGCAGCAAAATGAGCGGGTGCAGGAGCTGAACCTGTTTATAGGACAGAAGGAAAACCGGATCGAGGAGCTGCAGTTCAAGCTCAAGCAACTGGAAGAGAGTAAGCCCGGTGGTGAGCATAACCTGCCCCGTACGCTGGTAGGTCTGGCTCTGTCAATAGCTATGTGCGTAGGTAACTACTACCTGATTGAGGAAACGCTGCGCCCCAACTTTGCTACCAGCTCTTTCATAGCTCTGGGCGTATTCCTGGCGGGTATGTTCAACCTGTTCGGAGGTATATCACTGTTTCACGATGCCGATTCTAATGTCACGCGCCGTCGCCTGCTCGAAGAGGTAGGGATGCCCTTTGCAGCGGCCTTGTTTGTGCTGGCGCAGGCCTGGCAGCACCAGGTCTGGTGGCAGGCGGTGTCGTTGTTCATCTTTGTATTCTTCCTGTTCCTTTTTGCCGGTAAGCTATTCCTGAGCAACATTACCGTACTGCGCAATGATCTGCGGGTGTGGCTGGGAGTGAAGCGCGAGCGCATTGAAGCTACCGATCATTCTGAATCATGGGAAGATGAAATTACCCGCCTACGTGGTGAAATAGACGAACTGCGTGTACAAAAATGGCAGGTACTTAAGCAGCAGGGCGAAGCCGAAACCGAATGCGACCGCCTCTACGCCCGTCGGGACATGCTCGTGAAATTATTTGAAAGCGAGTTTTATCTGGCCCGCCGGATGAAAGGCCGCCTGACTGATCGTCAGCTGCGGGAGATACGCGGGCAGTAGCCTGATAAGGTATCGGTCTGGTACCTAAGGCGGAATTTCAATTGACAATTAAATGTTAGTTAGTAATTAACATAAAGAATCTAGATGGAGGATCAACATCCAAATCAACAGCCCGACTACCAGCACGGCTATACGAGCGGTATAGAGGGGATAGATCGTCAGGTGTACGAAGCGTACCTGTCGAGCAAAGTTAGCCATGAGTGGGTAACGGAGCGTCTGGAGGAGAAGCGGGGTGACCTGGGACGACTAGATGGCCGAAAGCAGGATACCATTGCTCAGCGGAAGGCTGCTTTTGATCGCCTGCAGGACCAGCTCATGGGACTGAACCAGACCGCACGGCGGGTCAAAGAGCTGGAGGATACCATCAGCGAAGCCGACCAGCGGACCCAGGCCCTGCGCGAAAAGCGTGAAAAAGCAGCAGGTGACTACTCTCTCATCGCGGGGGTTATATTCCTGGCGGCCGGTATATCTTTTATCCTGGGTGACCTGATTATTTCACACGAGATTGTAGCCTACGCGCTCAACATCCGTAACTCTACGGAGGCCTGGGCCTTTGCGATCGGTCTGGCGATGGTATCAGTACTACTGAAGCCGGCCTATGATCGTCTGATTGAAGGACCTTATCAGAATGATGATTCACCTAAGGCCAAGAAGCGCTACGGTCGCTTTAAAGTAATATTAGCGGTATTTGCGGTGATCACTCTGACGGTACTGGGTTGGTTCCGCTACGAAGCGTACAGGACTGATAAGCTAAAGGAGGCTATTAACAAGTCGATCAAAAATCTGCAGCTTAATGCCGTGGATCCGCTGACCGGAGCTCCCATCAACAGCCCCGAGCTTACTAACAAAATAGAGCAGGCGCTGCGTGACTCCGATAACCTGAACCTGAACCTGGTCAATAGCCCCTGGGCGCTACTATCGTTTGTACTGAGTGGAGTCTTGTTTGCCATAGCCGGTGCCGTATCACTCGGGATGGCTCTGCCGGTACTGCAGAGCTACTGGTACCGCTGGTTACAGATCGACCCGAATCTGTGGCGACTGAAGCGTCGCCGGAAGCGGGTACTTAAAGAGCTGGCCGCTCAGGAAAAAATATTGGCGCAGCAGATGGTTCAGAAAAACATCATGGAGAACGATCTGTCTATACTACCTACGCTGGACCAGTTGAAAGAAGAAGAGCAGCAGCTCCGGGCTGAGATCGAACAGTTGGAAGAAGAGCGCAAGCTAGCCTTTACCGACAGCCGTATCCAGTCGTATAGCGATGGGTACCTGCGTGGCGAAGTAGCCCGTAATATCATGACAGAGGAGGAGTTTGAGCAGTGGCGTAACAGCCACCTGACCGTGTCGAACCTGGCACTCAGAGCCAGATCCAATGCTACCGACCGCGCTGTACCCCGTACGCGCAGTACCGGTATGCGTCCGCATCAGGCTATTCGCAAGGCCATAACCGACCGTTTTGATCAGGATAATCAGTAGCATTGATTAGCAGGTAATTATATAATACGATACGAGTATACTCCCCGTGCTACTGGACCTAATAGTCTGTCAGCACGGGGAATTTTTATATATTGACCCCAAATATTAAAGTAGTAAAGCAATGATAGAGACTCCCCACTTACGCCTGATACCTTGTGATGATACTATATTCGAGGCTATCAAGATGGGTAACAATGTACTGGGCCGTGTACTGGGAGCTAATGTTCCTAAGAGATGGACCAGCTACCGGGAAGTATTTACCCCCTCGTTTCATCGGTGGAAGACACACCCTCCCCTGCGCGACTGGTGGACGCATCTGGTCCTGTACGTACCGGATAATATGCTGATCGGTTCGTGTGGATATAAAGGGGAGCCCGACGCGGAAGGTGTCGTAGAAATAGGCTATGAGATCCGACCTTCGCACCGGGAGCGGGGCCTGGCTACAGAAGTGGCCAAAGGATTGGTGGATCATGCCTTTGCCCACGACTTAGTACGTAAGGTTATCGCCCATACATTGGCCGAAGAAAGCCCCTCCACGAGTATACTGAAGAAGGTGGGATTTGAGCGTACCGGCGATATACAGGACCCTGATGATGGGTTGTTATGGCGCTGGGAGCTCCTTAAGCAGGGTTAGATTCCCATTTAAAAGAGCTTTTACTGATAAATTTCTCCTCTATATCCTGATCTGCTACAACTAATGACCCTGATCCCGGCTTACCAGAAAGATGACGTACTACTGGCGGATATTCAGCGGACCCGGTCCGGGGAGAAAGGGTTTCGGGTGTGGTGGCTGGGCCAGAGTGGCTTCCTGCTGCAGTGGCAGGGGCGGCACTTGCTGTTTGACCCCTATCTTTCTGATTCACTCACGAAGAAGTACGCGACTACCGATAAGCCCCACGTACGCATGAGTGAGCTGGTCATTGATCCGGCCCGGCTGGACTTTCTGGATGTCGTTACAAGTAGCCACAACCATACCGATCACCTGGATGCCGAAACCCTGCAGCCTATTCTGGCTCGTAATCCGGGTATCCAACTAGTTATACCCGAGGCCAACCGACTATTTGTAGCTGAGCGTCTAGGGTGTGATGAGGTATTTCCGGTTGGCATGAATGATGAGCCGGTAAAGGAGATAGCAGGTTTTCGTTTTTATGGAATACCCGCCGCGCATAACGAACTGGAGCGCGACCAGGCGGGGCAGTGCAGGTACATGGGCTATGTGGTAGAGTTCGGCCCTTATCGGGTGTACCATAGTGGTGATACCCTCTGGTACGATGGATTGGCTGAATTACTGACTCCTTTCAGGGTAGATGTAGCTTTTCTGCCGATCAATGGTAATAAGCCGGAGCGGCGTGTAGCGGGTAATCTGAGTGCGGAAGAAGCGGCCCGACTGGGGCGAACCATCGGAGCCAGGTACGTAGTCCCCCACCACTACCACCTGTTTACATTCAATACCGAAGATCCGGCGCGCTTTGCTGAGGCGGCAGAGAGCCACCATACGCCCTATCGGATACTACTAATTGGTGAAGGTATGGAGGTACTATAAGAGGAACGTGATTAATCATGCAATGGGCGGGGAATAGTTATTTTAGAGGAGAAGCGTAGGTAAATCCAGAAACAGGAGAGTATTATTACTGGTAAGAAATAGCATATATCCAATATTTTTTTAACTTCAAGCATTATTAATCGTTCTAAAAGAAAATCAGTAACTATCATATTCAGAAGAGACCTATGTCAAATCTAACCTCTGAAACCTATCCCTGGCTGAAATACTATCCCGAAGGAGTACCCTATGAAATAAATCCGGATGCGTATCCTTCTCTCATACAAATGATGGAGGAAGGCTTCTCAAAATTTACCAGTCATCCGGCTTATTCTAACATGGGGAAGGAGATCACCTTCGGCGAAGTAGATCGTCTGTCGCGCGACTTTGCTGCTTATCTCCAGAGCCTGGGCCTTATGCAGGGAGATCGCATTGCGATTCAGATGCCTAATCTGCTGCAGTATCCCATTGCTATGTTTGGTGCGCTGCGGGCGGGCCTTACGATTGTTAATACCAACCCACTCTATACGCCGCGGGAGATGCTGCACCAGTTCAAAGACTCCGGTGCTAAGGCTATCGTGATACTGGCTAACTTTGGCAGTAACCTCGAAAAGATACTGGCTGATACCAACATTGAGCATATCATCATTACCGAGATTGGTGACCGGCTGGGCTTCCCTAAAAAATTGATCGTAAACGCGGTAGTGAAGTACATCAAGAAGATGGTACCGGCCTACAATCTGCCAACCGCAGTAGCCTTCAATGATGCCTTAGCCAAAGGAGCCGGCGCAACCTACACACGTCCGCAGGTGTCTAACCAGGACCTGGCCTTTATACAGTATACGGGCGGTACAACGGGGGTCTCCAAAGGAGCCATGCTAACTCACCGTAACCTCATCGCTAATGTAGAGGCTAATAATGCTTGGCTCAAGCCACTGATTGATGTGGACGGAGGCGATCTCAATCCGATCATTGTAGCGGCACTACCACTGTACCACGTGTATGCCCTTACGGTCAATGCTCTGTTTGCGCTCAAGAGCGGGGCTATGAACCTGCTGATTACCAATCCGCGTGATCTGAATGCCTTTATTGATGACCTCAAGAAGTACAGGGTCACTATGTTTACCGGGGTTAACACGCTGTACAACGGCCTGCTCAACCACCCCCGCCTCAAGGAGGTTGATTTTTCTAAACTTAAAGTTACCTCGGCCGGAGGTATGGCTCTGCAGAAAGTAGTAGCAGAGCGCTGGCGCGACGCGACAGGGTGCCTACCCGCCGAAGGTTACGGCTTGTCAGAAACCTCACCGGTACTATCGTCCAATCCCCTGGTTGGTGAAAACCGGGTAGGTACTATCGGAATACCCTGGCCTAGTACCGAAATTCGTATTCTGCGAGATGATAATACCTGGGCTGATGTAGGAGAATCCGGTGAAGTATGCGCCAAAGGTCCGCAGGTGATGCTTGGGTACTATAACCGTCCCGACGAAACAGCGGCAGTAATCTTTGAAGAGGAGAGTGGGCGCTGGTTCAAGACCGGAGATATCGGTATTCGTGATGCGGATGGCTTCTTCCGGATCGTTGATCGTAAGAAGGATATGATCCTGGTATCGGGCTTCAACGTATATCCCAATGAGATAGAAGATGTGATGGCTAAGTGTCCTGGTGTACTGGAGGTAGCCTGTGTGGGGGTACCCGACGAGAAAACCGGGGAAGCTGTAAAAATATATGTGGTAAAGAAAGATCCAGAGCTAACCATTGACAAGATCAAGAGCTATTGCCGCGAAAATCTCACGGCCTATAAGTGTCCCAAAAAGATAGAGTTTCGGGATGAGTTACCCAAGACCAACGTAGGAAAGATCCTGCGTAGGGCGCTACGGGATGAGGATGTGGTAAAAGCAAAGTAGATAAGGCTGTTGTGTAGATGAAATACAGGATTGACTAATAGCCTGGACAACGATATGACTGTCTGATGGGGTGTGAGTAGTAATAGCCTGTCCGGAAGCGCATAGTTCCATTTCAATGGATTATGCGCTTCCGAATTTATGGGCTTTGCTATTTTATGCCTATTTTGGTAAAACAGAAAAACCTTCAACTAACAAACGATCAATTCCATGAAGCTTCATAGACAAACTCTGGTGCTACTGCATGGGCATGGTGTAGACGATAAAATCTGGGAAGATCTGGATGCGCAGTTGAATGATTGCTGCACACTCATTCGACCTAACCTGTCACTGCTTACTTCCTGTACGAGCATGGAAGCCTATGCCGAAGAACTATACAGGTTTCTGACAAGCGCTGCCGTAAATAAATGCATCCTGATCGGTCATTCGATGGGAGGCTACATAGCTTTGGAGTTCGCCAGAAAGTACCCGGATATGCTGGAGGGTTTTGGCTTGTTCCACTCCATAGCTTTTGCAGATGATGATGCCAAGAAGGAACAGCGGGATAAGATGGCTGACCTTTTACACAATCAGGGCGCGGCTAACTTTCTGCGTCACACTGGCGCCAATATGTACGGTCAGCGCTATAAAGAGCTATATCCTGAGAAAGTACAGGAACATATAAACCACTATGGCAGGCTATCGGCCGAAGCGCTGGTTGCTGGCATAAAAGCCATGCGAGACCGGGCTGATCGTACTGATGTACTGGCTGGGCTGCCCTTCCCGGTACTTTTTATCATCGGCATGCAGGATGATATACTGCCTTTTGAGCGTAGTATGGAGATGATCCGCTATCCGAAGCAAAGCTACCCTATGATCCTGGCTGAGGCAGGTCATATGGGCATGGTGGAACGTCCGGATGCTTCTGCCCGGATTATCCAGTGGTACATAGATCAACTGTAAGCCTACTTGCTAATTCTACGAAAGTCCACCGGGTAAAGGATCTGCGTGGACTTTTTTCATTTTATTTGTAAATAGTGGAATTATATTGAGTGTTAACTTCTAGACTATGTCAACTTCTTCTTCCAGAAATTTATTGGTGTACGCCATCACGGCAGTGGCGGCCACGGGAGGTCTCCTGTTTGGGTTTGATACAGGAGTCATCAATGTGGCTCTGCCTTCGCTCAAGGAGCATTTCCAGTTACAGGATTCGCCTAGTACGGTAGGCTGGATTGTAAGTGCCGTACTGATAGGGGGAATGGCAGGCCCTTTTATAAGCGGCCCGCTGACCGACATACTGGGCCGGAAGAAGATCAACATTATAGCGGCTCTGGTATTCGTGGTAGGATCTATCCTTACCGCCGTGGCCCCTTCGGTAGCCTTCCTGATCATTGGACGCCTCCTGCTGGGGTTGGCCATTGGTATTGTAGCGGCTACCATTCCTCTGTACATAGCCGAAATTGCCCCTGCCGATAAGCGCGGGCAGATGGTTACCTTCTTTCAGTTGGCGATTACGCTGGGCATTCTGCTTTCGTATGTGGTGGGTTACCTGTACGGTGAGCTGGCCGACGGCTGGCGTAATATGTTCTGGGCGGGTTTTATCCCGGCGGCTATTCTGTTGATAGGTATGTTGCTGGTACCTGAAAGCCCCCGCTGGCTTATTAATAAGGGGAGGGGCGAGGAGGCCATGGCTGTACTGACCAGGTTGCGCGGTGAAGCTGGCGCCCGTAATGAATACCAGCAGACGATGGAACTGATCGAGCGGGAGCGCACGAGCCGGGCCGACTGGCGTGAGTTGTTTGGACGTCGGTTACGAATTCCTCTGCTGATCGGAATCGGAATCTTTGCTATTCAGCAGTTCTCGGGTATCAACGCCATTATCTACTATTCGACCGATATTTTCAATTCCGTTTTTACTTCTACGCGTGAGGCTACCCTGGCTACCGTAGGGGTGGGTGTAGTCAATGCCGCTTCCACGCTAATTGCGGTTTTCTTTCTGGATCGCTGGGGCCGTAAGCCCCTGCTCTATACGGGTCTGGTAGGTACGGCCGTATCACTGGCTACGGTAGGATGCGCCTTCCTGTTCCGGGACTCCATCAGTGCCGATCTGCAGCAGATCATGCTGGTAGGTGGCGTATATGTTTATCTTTTCTTCTTTGCTATCAGTCTGGGACCCATGGGCTGGCTGCTGATCGCTGAGGTATATCCGCTGCGCATCCGTGGCTTTGCTACCAGTATGGGTAGCTTTAATCACTGGTTTTTTGACTTCTGGGTGGGCTTTACCTTTCCACTTATGCAGGCATCAGCCCTGGGACTCAACGGGGGTATCTTCTTTATCTACATGGGAGTGGTACTGCTCGGCTTACTATTTACCAAGTTTATCGTACCTGAGACCAAAGGTCTGAGTCTGGAGGAGATCGAGGGCTTGTGGAAGAAATAAATCAGTAGTGCGGGAAAGCCTATTTCCCGCACTACTGCCCAAACGAAAAAAGGGTAGCTTACGTTATACTTACTGACAACTAACTTTTCGAGCTACTTTTTCATGAAGATACAGCCCAAATTAATGCCTTCTATGAGGCTATGGGGACTTTTATTGTGGAGCCTGCTGTTCCTGCCAGGTTGCGATCGTGATAATCCTATCACTACCCCTCAGAATAAATACCTGGTTGAAAGTAAGCAGGTAATCGAATTCTCAAAGGAACAACTTAGTCAGCAGCTATCAGCCTTGAGCCCCCTGCTGGCCGGACTGGTCCGTAACGGAGTAAAGGTTCACCGCATTACCTATAAAACCAAAAATACGGACGGTACTGATATCACCGCTTCGGGAGCTATCATCCTTCCTTCTACAACGGAGGCGGCTCCCATGATCAGTGTACAGCATGGTACGATCAGAAGCGATTCAGAGGCCCCTTCTAATTTCAGCCCCGGAACCGAAGCTTACTATGCCGGGTCGCTCTTTAGCGCCTTAGGCTATATTATTGTGTATCCTGACTATATAGGCTATGGGGCTTCCAAAGATCTTCCGCATCCGTATGAGCACCGGGAGAGCCTTGGCTCCGCGTCGCTGGATATGTTGCGGGCGGCTAAGGAGTTTCTGAAAGAGCAGAAAGATATAAAGTGGGACGAGCGCCTGTTTATTACGGGCTACTCCGAGGGAGGCTATGCTACCCTGGCTTTACAGCAAAAACTGGAACAGGAGGCAGCCGGTGAGTTTAACCTGCGGGCATCAAGTGCCGGGTCGGGAGCCTACAATAAAACGGCCTTCATGAATTATCTGATCAACAATCAGACCAGTGGTGTGGCCAGCCGCAATTCGCTATACCTGTGGGTACTGCTGACGTATGATCGCATATATGGACTGAACCGCCCGGCTTCGTACTATTTTAAGGAGCCGTATGCTACCCAGATCCAGCAACGGGGCAAGGATGCCGTTATAAACGTGTCACTAAGTGATATTATGACAGATCAGTTCAAGCAGGGGCTGGCCGATGGTACGGATAAGGCTTTCCTGGATGCCGTCGCGGACAACAATGTCTATGACTGGAAGCCTGTTACGCCTACCCGCTTGTACCATGGTGATTCAGACCGTCTGGTATTCTACTTCAATTCACAAAATGCCTACGATGCTATGATCAAGCATGGGGCTACCAACGTTAGTCTGTTCCCGATTAAGGGCGGAGATCATGATACGTCCATTGATAAGTTTCTGCTCGGAACGCTGGAGTTCTTTACCTCAACGAACTAGTACCGTTTAGTGATTCAAGAATATATTTTTGCCCATAGTCTATAACAAAAACTATGGGCACTTTTTTTATAGATTATCAGGAGTAATAACTTTCATCTCTTGCTGGTTCTTAATCTGTATCCTATCACTTATTACTATACTTCGCCGGTAACGTGTATGGCCGGTGTCAGCTACTTAACATTGCGTGTTGCCATCTTATGATACCATTGCTTATTCTGCTTCAGGCCAATACACCGGCTATCGCCAAAGGGGCGGAAAAGATCAGCCAGGGATTACCGCGTGAGGTACGGCGATTCCTGGAATTTAATCTATTCAAAGTCAAAAACTTCGAGATTACTGTTTTTGACATCCTGATTATTGTCTCACTCATTCTGTTGGGGCGGCTCCTGATATGGCTGCTGGCGGGGGTACTTCGGAGAGGATTCTTTCAGCGTAACCAGGTTGACCAGGGACGGCAGGAAGCAGTTATACAGCTGATCAGGTACTTTATCTATACAATCGTATTTATACTGGGGCTTGAAATAGCGGGTGTACAACTGTCCATACTGCTGGCTGGTTCGGCTGCCCTGCTGGTAGGTGTAGGTCTTGGACTTCAGCAGACTTTTAATGATCTGGTATCTGGTTTGATTTTGCTTTTTGAAGGCAGTATCAATGTCGGTGATATAGTGGAGCTGGACAACGGCCTTGTAGGGCGTGTGACGGATGTAGGGCTGCGTACCTCAAAGCTAGAAACTCGTGACTCGATTGGAATTATTGTTCCCAACTCGAAGTTTATCAATAACAACATCATCAACTGGTCGCACAACCGTTCGCTGACGCGCTTTATTATTAAAGTAGGCGTATCGTACCGTAACGATCCCCGACGGGTAGAGTCCATACTACTATCGAGTGCCGGCGAACATTCGGAGGTAGCCCAGAATCCGCCACCTACGGTGCGCTTGATGGACTTCGGAGAGTCAGGATTGATGTATGAGCTCTTGTTCTGGACGTACAGCGCGTGGCGCATTGAATATATTAAGAGTGAAATACGCTTTGTGATTTTTGAGCGGTTCCGGCAGGAGAAAATAGAAATACCCTATCCGCAGCGCGATATTAACCTGCACTTTGGGTGGGAAGATCTGATAGAGAAAGTAACAAAGAATGATAAAGGGAATAGTAACAATCCTAACACATAAATAGCAGCTACTCCACCGTCAGAGCGGATAGTACTAGTAAACAGAATGGCAACACTCCTTGACTTAGTAGGTAATACACCTTTGGTCGAACTGACCCACCTCAATCCTAACCGCAACGTACGCATATTTGGTAAACTGGAAGGCAATAACCCTGGTGGTAGTGTCAAAGACCGTGCCGCGCACAGCATGATCAGCGGAGCTATCGAGCGCGGTGAACTCCAACCCGGTATGAAGCTCATAGAAGCTACCAGTGGCAATACCGGTATAGCGCTGGCCATGATTGCCCGCCTATACGACATAGAGATAGAGCTGGTGATGCCGCAGAACTCCACCCGTGAGCGGGTACTTACCATGGAAGCCTTCGGGGCGAAGGTAACTCTCACCGAAACCATTGAAAGTGCGCGCGACTACGCCGAGCAGAAAGTACAGGAGGGGGGCTTCCTGATGCTGAATCAGTTTGCCAATCCTGACAACTGGCTCGCTCACTACCGTACTACCGGTCCCGAGATCCTGCAGGCTACTAACGGACGTATCACTCATTTTGTCTCTTCCATGGGTACTACGGGTACCATTATGGGAGTTTCACGATTCCTGAAAGAGAAGAACCAGGCTATTCAGATCGTAGGTTGCCAGCCTACCGACGGGTCCAGCATACCCGGTATCCGGAAGTGGCCTCAGGAGTACTTACCCAGGATCTTTGAAGCCGATCGGGTAGACCGGGTAATAGAAGTGTCGCAGGAAGATGCTACGATCATGGCCCGTCGCCTGGCTAAGGAAGAGGGAATATTTGCCGGTATGAGTAGTGGAGGAGCGGCCTGGTCGGCCATAAAGCTGGCACAGGAGCTGCAAGAGGGCGTGATTGTATTCATCATCTGCGACCGTGGTGATCGCTATCTGTCCAGCGAGCTTTTTGGGTAATAAGAGCAGGAGTAGCAGAGACGTACTTCGCTAGAAATCTGATATATATAGTAACAGAAGGGGTAGATAAGTTGTTAAGACTTAATATACCCACCATTACTTCTATACTTTAAATCAGATTGATTATGAAAACAGTACGCAACATTTCCCTTACGCTCCTGCTGGCTGGCTCGAGCCTGATTTTTTCTTCCTGCTTCCGACAAAACATGCTACGTAATAATGATGTGAATATTGGTAGATATGATATCGCGGTTATAGATGGTTGCCAATACATCGTGCTGGGACGTAAAGACAATACAGAAAGCAAGAGTATAGCTCATAAAGGCGATTGTAACAATCCTATTCATAACCGTCGATAGTAGTACCTTTTATCTTTTAAAGCCGGAAGCCCCGCTGTTAGGATCAGCGGGGCTTCCGGCTTTTTAGCCAGTAAAATAATGGTAAATTTTAGTTTGATGGGTGTTAGGCTTACGGAACAAGTAGCTTATCTTGCTCTTATAGTCCTAAGAGGCTGTCGTGTTCACACTTACTCCATTCCAACTACTACCGTACCATGAGAAATTGTAATGTTCTTTTCGGCATTCTGTTCCTGTTAGGCTCAGCCTTGGGGGCCACTTCCTGCGTTGGACCCAACACACTGCGCAACAATGACCGAAACATTGGTAAGTACGACATCACTACCATTGATAGCTGTCAGTACATTGTAATAGATCGAGGTAGGGATGGAGTAGCTCTGGCTCATAAGGGAGACTGTACCAATCCCATCCATCCTCGCGTAAACCAGGTTCGGTAACAACAGGGAGCCAGGCTGTATAGTCCGGCTCTCGATGCTTCGGCTACGGCAACGCAAAGGCTACGTAACTGTCGCCCTTGGGAGTACCTAGCTTGGTACCTCCGCAGGCAATCACTACGTACTGTTTACCCTTGACCTCATATACGGCCGGAGTGGCAAAGCCCGCTGCCGGAAGCTTGGTCTCAAACAGGACTTTACCCGTCTTCTTATCGAAGGCCCTGAACATGCCATCCTTAGTAGCGGCTATAAAAAGTACACCTCCGGCAGTAACTACGGGGCCACCGTAATTTTCGGTACCCGTTGGCGGTATTCCTCTAGCGGAGAGTTCTTTAAATTCACCTAGCACCACTTTCCAGACGTATTCGCCGGTATTTAGGTTAATAGCGCTTAGTTGCCCCCAGGGAGGAGTAATGGCCGGATAACCATTCTTATCCAGAAACTTGTTGTAGCCATCCATCTTGTAAGGCAGCGGGAACATACTGGCGTGTACATCATCCCCTACTTCTTTCTTTTCCTGCTCAAACAGAAAGTCAATCAGAGCCTGCCGTTCCTCGGCCTTCAGGTGCGAAAAGCCCGGCATCATTCCTTTTCCGCTACTTACAATGGCATGAGCAGTAGCCTGGTCACGGCGCTTGTTAATCCCTTTCAGCGAGGGGTATCCACTGGCCGGATTACCCTGAAGTTCGGGGCCGTGGCAGCCGGAGCAGTTGAGGGTATAGACCTTATGACCCGGTGACAGGCCAACCAATTGGTCGGCTTTGGGTACATCTTCCATTTTCATCACCCAGGCCATCTCGTTGGAGTTGACATAGAGTATTCCTGTCTCGGTATCGTAAGCCGGGCCTCCCCATTCGCCACCGCCGTCAAAGCCGGGAAATATAAGGGTACCTTCCTGGCTGGGTAGCTCAAACTGATTTTTATGACGGATCTTTTTCAGCTTCGCCAGTAGCTCCTGCCGGTTCTCAGCATAGGGACTAACGTCATTGTCGCCGATGGTCTGTCGGGAGAAGGGGGCGGGCTTCTGCGGAACAGGCTGTGTAGGCCACGGATGTTCACCCGGTAGGCCATTGGTAGGTACAGGTACCTCTTTGATGGGGAAAAGAGATTGACCTGTTACCCGATCAAATACAAAAACGAAGCCCGACTTGGTGATCTGGGCGACGGCGTCAATGGTCTTGTTATTACGCTTAACCTGTACCAGCGTAGGGGCCGAAGGCAGGTCGCGGTCCCATACATCATGGTGGATAAACTGGTAGTGCCACTTGCGCTTGCCGGTAGCGGCATCCAGGGCCAGCAGACAGTTGGCGTACAGGTTTTTGCCGGGGCGGTTGCCACCGTAAAAGTCATAGCCGGCCGAGCCGGTAGGTACATACACAATACCACGATTCCGGTCAATGGCCATACCGGCCCAGTTATTGGCTGCCCCTACGTCCGTATTTTTCCAGTTGTCCTTGTCCCAGGTCTCGTAGCCCGGCTCGCCCGGATGCGGAATGGTACGGAAGGTCCAGGCCAGCTTACCGGTCTTTACATTAAAAGCCCGTACGTGTCCCGGTGCGGCATCCGGTCCCTCCGACAGTCGTACGGGCATTACGATCAGGTCTTTATAAATAGTACCCGGTGTATTGGAGCAGATGAACTTGTTCTGTGCTATCTCCGGCAGCCCCAGCCGCAGACTGGTGCGTCCGCCTTCCCCGAATGACTCGATCATCTGACCCGTACGGGCGTCCAGGGCGTAGAGCCAGGGACCCGCCGTAAAAAGAATACGCTTATCATCGCCCTCGGCCCAGTAGGTCACGCCACGGCTGGTATTGTACCACTGCGGATCGCGGGAGTCAGCAAAACGCCATAGTTCCTTACCCGTAGCGGCATCCAGCGCAAATACCTGTACCGAGGCCGTGGTAGCAAAGAGTACCCCATCAACCATGATGGGGTTACACTGCATCTGGCCGGAGGTGTCGCGGGTATGGTACTCCCACGCCACCTGCAGACCTTTTACGTTTTCGGGCGTAATCTGTTTGAGGGTAGAGTAGTGGGTACGCTCAGGTCCACCCAGGTACTCGGGCCATTCGGCGGTGGCAGCCTTAAAGTCGGTGAAGTTAAACAGGAGGACACTACCCGCCAGACCGGCCCCCAGTGTTAGTATGGTTAATGTTTTTTTCATGCAAAAAGAAAGAAGCCACTTTCGTTATAAAAGTGGCTTCAGAATAATAGTTACTCAATACGTATCAGAACCAACCGGCTCCCAGATCACGGAAAGGCCAGGGTATAGCCACCAGCATTATGACCAGCGCCATGGCGTAGAAGAACAGAACTGTGCGGTGCCTCAGGGCACCCTCTGCCTTGCGTGAGCGAACGCGACCTACGGTAATCAGTGTGACTGCGATCAGCATCATGATAGAGTGCTCTATCGTAAAGAAGCGGTACAGGCGGTCGCTTATCATTTCAAACTCTACTTTAGGACTTATAACGTACAGCACTATGCCTATCAGTAGCTGAATGTGGGTAGCAATCAGGGCAAATGAATAAAGTTTGTTATCCTTAGTGTCACCTTTCTGCCAGTTGGAGTAGGCCGTGCCGATAGCAGCCAGCAGGAGGATCAGCACTACGTAGCGTAGTCCTGAGTGAGCATGTAGTAAACCGTTATACATATAGTAGATTAATTACTTTTAGGATGAGTAGTTAGTAGATTAGATTTACAAATAAAAAGAAAAATACGAAACCGACCGCAATTTATCCCCTCCGACAACTCGCTTGAAACGAATTTTGTTCAGGTACGGTTGCACAGCTAGAGGTACTTATTTACAATTAACATCATGATTCTTTACAATATAACGATCAGTATTCTGCACGAAGCGGAGCAGGAGTGGCTCCAGTGGATGAAGGAGGTACATATTCCCGAGGTGATGGCAACCGGACAACCGGTAGAAAACCGTATGCTGCGCCTGCTGACGGAGCTCGACAACGGTGGTGTTACCTATACCTGTCAGTACTACTTCAATACCCTGGCAGACTACGAAATTTATCAGGCTGTGTACCATCCCAAGCTTCAACAGAAGCATCATGAGCGCTATAAAGAGCGCTATGTTACCTTCCAGACCCTACTGGAAGACGTGTAATATCCCCCTACAGCACCCAGGGAGGCATTTGTGAAAAAAGCCTCTTTTGGGCTTGACATATCCCTCTATTTTCACTAGATTTATTCTACCGATTTCGTCATCCGGCGGTTGTACCGGAACGCGTAGCGGTTCGGCACTTTGGTTACAGGAGCGCCGGACCGCTATTTTATCCCCGGCCTTCCACCTGGGATGAAGAAACGGTGCAATACATGTTTCACCTTAAATTTAGTGTGCTTATGAGACTGCAGATGCGTGCTGTTCACTTTGATGCTGATCAGAAACTATTATCGTTCATTCAGCAGAAGATGGACAAACTGGATACGTTCTATGACCGTATCACTAGTGGTGAAGTAATTTTAAAACTGGATAAAAGTGGAAGTACCAAGATACATACGAAGCTTCTGGAAGTGAAGCTTTACGTACCCGGTGGTAGGGTGTTTGTGAAAGAGCAGGGTACGACGTTTGAGGAGGCTACTGACCTGGCCCTGGACGCTCTGAAAATGCAGGTAAAGAAATATAAGAATAAGCGTAAGGATGGAAGGGCACCAAAGCTAAACCAGGTAAATGCTTTGGAAAGTGACGAAATGGAAATGGATGAATTGTAAATGACATATAAATCAGAAGGTTACGGGGCGATTCACAAATGTGAGTGGCCCCGTAACTTTATCAAGCCTATGTATACGAATATTTATTTATAGGCTACAAGTAATAACAGCCGTTTACTAACTTGGCAGAACAAATAATTTGGGTAGTAGTTATTAATTGTCAGAAGCAATAATGTGGCAATACTACTAGTGAGCTAACGCTTGCTGTGGTGCGATAATAATGGTTAAAGTTTCAAGAGGGACCTTTTCCTATATACAACACTATGTCGCTATACATATCCCGCCCATCAACACCAGGTAGTCATTTTTATTCTTATCTGGAGAACTTTACTCATACAAGCTACTGGCAGCTCAAGTTGTCGGTGGCTATTTTTGGCTTTGTGCTGCTGACTACCTATCCCAATTACCTGGATATCCTGAAAGATCCTGCTCCTAAGACTACTTTTTCCTATTTTTTCGATAAAGTAGCTTCACCCCTGGCTCCTGTTACGTTTGATGAAACAACGCATGGCTCTAAAATAGCCTTTCGGTTCACGGTGCCTCTGCTGGCCAGGCTGATCAACGTAGGGAGTACTGTTTCCGGTAGGGATATCGTGCTTATCTTTATGCTGCAGTCGCTGTTGCTTATACCTTTTCTGTTGCTGCTGATCCGGCTTCTTAACCGGTACATGGACTCTGTCAGTACGGTGTTTATGGTGGTGGCCTGCTCGGCTACTTATCTAGGCAAAGCCTTCTTCTGGGATTATGAATGCTGGTTTGATGGTTACGCCTATTTCTTTTTGCTGGCAGGTATGTGCTTTAGGCGCCAGTGGCTGGTATTCAGTATGTTATTGTTAGCCTGCTGGACCGATGAAAGGGCTGTAGTAGCCCTGGGGTCTGTATACCTGTTTCACCGATTGCGGGAGAATGACTTTACGTTGAGTTCTATAAAAGAGCTGCTGCCCCAGCGCTTATCTTCTGATGCCTCCGCGGTAGTGCTGCTGGTGCTGGTAGCCTATGGTCTGATCAGGTGGTGGCTAGCTACCGCCTATGGATTACAAACTCCTTCGGGACAGAAGGCCGGAGTAAGCTTGTCGTTTCTGCCCTTTCAGCTTAAGCACCGGCTCATAGGTATTCCTTTTACTTTCGAGGGGCTCTGGATTCCTTTTGCACTGGCTATGTGGGTACTTATGGAACAAAGGAATAAACTGCTGGCGGCCCTGCTGCTGGGGGGGATGATCATACATACGATTATTGCTTATTGCGTATTTGACATTACCCGAAGCCTGGCCTATGCTTTTCCTCTGATCATTATTAGTATTATTTTGACGGCCAGGCACTATGCACATAACCGCAATCAGATTTTGATGTTGGTTATGCTTGTCTGCATCCTGATCCCTACGCACTATATTGTGATGTATATCATACAGATTCCCTGGTCGCTATCTTCCTTCGAAGAATTTAGTGTGGCTTTGCGAGCCTTATAATGTAAGTATAGCACTAGGTGCATGAATGTGTGCCTGGTAGGTAGCTAAGAGTAAAGAAATGTAATAACGAGTACTGGTATGAAGCTACGAGAAGAAGTTTTTAACGGAGAGTGGGTGAATCATATCATTCAGAAAGTACCACTGGCGGTGCCTCTTGCCTTCACATAATTTAGTAAGTAGTATATGACCCTTAAAGAACTTTACCAGTTATCCCACTTTAATTACCTGTACACATACATTGAAAAGTTTACCCAAACCTCCTTCTGGCAGTTTAAGTTAGCACTCGTTTTATCGGTCTTTGTGTTTCTGACTACCTATCCCAACTATCTGGATATACTAACCGATCCTTCTCCAAGAACTACATTTGACTATTTTTTCAGCAAGTCCGAAGCTCCATTTGCCCCGGCCGTAGTAGGCCACACCGGATCGCACGGTGCCAAAATAGCTTTTCGGCTTACCATACCACTCCTGGCCAAAGCTCTTCGTATAGGCTCAACGGTAACCGGCAAGGATGTTGTACTTATCTTTATCATTCAGTCTCTGCTGCTACTGCCCTTTCTATGGGGCTTCATGAAAGTAGTAAACCGTCACCTCGACAACGTAAGTACCGTATTGGCCGTTACTGCCTGTTCGGCTACCTATCTGGCCAGCGCCTTCTTCTGGGACTATCACTTCTGGTTTGACGCTTATGCTTTCTTCTTCCTGCTGATGGGGATGTTTTTCCGGAACCGGATAGCCATTTTTACCTTTCTGCTACTGGCCTGCTTTACCGACGAGCGTGCAGTTATAGCCCTATTGTCAGTTTATATTTTTCACTTGCTGGAAGAACGGAACTTCACCCTCACCGGATTCAGAGAGCTCTTTCCCAGGAGTATACTGAGTAGCCGGGCCAGTGTAGTGGTTCTGGTGGTTGGTACCTATGTACTGGTAAGGTTATTGCTGACTACAACATTTAGTCTCAGAACTCCTTCCGGTGAGAACGTAGGGGTAAGTGTGTCCATCATTCCTTTTCAGCTCAAGCACCGGCTTATCGGTATACTCTTTTCGTTTGAAGGCTTCTGGATACTCTTTGGGATGTCTATAGTGTTGCTGATTGTTAACCGGCAGAGGTTACTGGCAGGGGTACTTCTGGCTTGCTTACTGCTGCATATAGTAGTAGCCTATAGCGTATATGACATTACCCGTAGCCTTACGTACGGCTTTCCGCTTTTTATCACAGCATTGTTAATTACAGGTAAAGGTCTTGCGAAGGAAAGAAAGCATATCCTGGCAGTAGTACTTCTGTGTTGCCTTGTTGTACCTACCCACTACGTTATTTACCACATCATTCAGATCCCCTGGACGATAACCGCATGGGATGAGCTGAAACTGGTTGTGCAAAGCCTCTAACATGATTAATCTAAGACGATAAGGGCGGCCTGACATACGGGTCGTCCTTATCGTATATATACACACCTTTGACTCCTCAATCCTGACTGCATGAAAAAATGGTAGGAATATAGATAGATACATCCGCTTCCCGACTTCTATGCATGTACCTTTTGTTCAGAATAAGAGATAAATCAAGCGTCAATAGAATTGAAGATATCGAAGTAGTAAAGGATATATACCCGCACAGATACAATAGAGTAATATAAATTATAAAGAGCGTTAATTCTATAATTATTGATTGTTTTTTATAGGTTTGACTTATAATTTATTATGGATTACTACTTAAAGACGGAATAAAATTTTAAATATAAAATATTAGATTAAAATAAGGTAAAACTTGTATGCGTACAATTATACTGATAGGTGGAGTCATTGCGGTACTGGCTCTGGGTAAGGTCTTCTACTTTGCCAAACCTGATATGGAAAAAGGTAATGCCGGGGGGAGCTCGCCCTCGGGTAGTAAAGGTGGTGGAGGTAAGGCCGGAGGAGCCGTTCCGGTAGATGTGTATCTGACGAAGCTGGAGACGGTCGAGAATGCACTTTACGCCTCAGGTACCATAGTGCCTAACGAGGAGGTAGATATGAAAGCCGAAATGTCAGGAAGATTGATAAGCCTGAATATCCGGGAGGGGAGCTACGTTCAGAAGGGCCAGCTGATTGCTAAAATCAATGATAAGGATCTGAAAGCGCAGCTGGCAAAAGTGGAATACAATGAGGAACTGGCCAAACGCATAGAGGCTCGACAGAAAAAACTGCTGGATATTGAGGCCATCAGCCGGGAGGAGTACGAGATTACCGCCAATAACATCCGGACTATCGGAGCTGACAAGGACGTGATCATGGCCCAATTGGAAAAGACCGAGATCCGTGCTCCTTTCAGTGGGACCATCGGCCTTAAAAATATCAGTGAGGGAGCTTTTCTGTCGCCGGGTACTTCGGTAGCTACACTGGTGCAGACCAACCCGGTAAAGGTTGATTTTACGGTACCCGAGAAGTATTCCCGCTACATCCGCTTAGGCAGTGAGGTGAGGCTGAATCTGGATGGTGATAATACAAACTATTCGGCTCGCGTCGTAGCCGTTGACCCGAAGGTTGATGCTGAACTCCGGACCCTGCGGGTAAGGGCGGTAGCTGCCAACCCCGGCAATCGCTACGTACCCGGTATGTTCGTAAAGGTACAGGCCAACCTGGAAGGTAACAACAACGCCATCATGATCCCCACGGAGGCGATTGTGCCGGTACTGAAAGGGAAAAAGGTATACATAGTGAAGAATGGCAAAGCACAGGAGGCTATGGTGACGACGGGTATGCGTACCGACCAGAAGATCCAGATTACGGATGGCCTGAAAGCGGGCGATTCCCTGATCGTAACGGGTATTATGGCTCTCAAGCCGGACGCTCCCGTAAAAGTCAATAAGCTCTAACCCAACCGGTACTTTAACGATCAACTAGTATGAGTATCTCTACGATCTCCATAAAGCGTCCGGTGCTGGCCATAGTGATGAATCTGCTCATCATTCTGTTCGGGTTTCTGGGCTTCAAGTACCTGGGTATGCGGGAGTTTCCTTCTATTGACCCACCGGTGGTGTCCATTCGGACCAGCTACACCGGAGCTAATGCTGATATCATCGAATCGCAGATTACCGAGCCCCTTGAGAAGCAGCTTAACAGTATAGAAGGGATTAAATCCATCAGCTCTACCAGTAGTCAGGGCGTTAGCCAGATTACCGTAGAATTTGGTATTGGCGCGGATATGGAACGTGCCGCCAACGACGTACGGGATAAGGTAGGATCGGCGGCACGTACGCTGCCGCTGGACATCGACGGACCACCCATCGTAAGTAAAGCCGATGCAAACTCTGAACCCATCATAGTACTTACTTTTCAGAGTAATACCCGCTCGCACCTTGAAGTGAGCGACTACGCCGAAAACGTAATCGCCCAACGCCTCCAGACGATCAACGGTGTGAGTGATATCCGGATATTCGGGCAGAAGAAGTACGCTATGCGTGTATGGATGGACCCCGGCAAAATGGCTGCCCTGGGTATTACAACGCAGGATGTAAAACGAGCTCTGGACCGGGAGAACGTAGAGCTCCCTAGTGGAAAAATAGCCGGTAATAATACGGAGCTTACTGTAAAGACACTGGGGCGCTTCAAAACGGAGGACGACTTTAACGAGATGATCGTGAAGAATACTTCCACGCAGATCATACACCTGAAAGATATTGGTCATGCCGAGTTGGGACCCGAGGTGGAAGAAACCATCCTGCGACTGAACAACGTACCTATGATTGGTCTGGCTGTCACGCCAATGCCTGGCTCTAACTACCTCGAAATATCCGACGAGGTAAACAAGCGTCTGGCTGATATCAAGAAAGAACTGCCCGCTGATTACGAACTGGACACGCTCCTCGATAACACCATATTTGTGCGCCGCTCTATCGAGGAGGTGGGCGAGACTCTCCTGATTGCTATTGTACTGGTAGTACTGATTATCTACCTGTTCTTCCGTGACTGGCTGGTAGCGTTCCGCCCACTCATTGATATTCCGGTATCGCTGATTGGTACCTTCTTTATCATGTACCTGATGGGCTTCTCAATCAATGTACTTACCCTGCTGGCTATCGTACTGGCTACCGGACTGGTGGTGGATGACGGTATTGTGGTTACTGAGAATATCTTCAAAAAGATTGAGGAAGGCATGAGCCCGATTGAGGCGGCCATCAAAGGCTCCAACGAGATTATATTCGCGGTTATTTCGACTTCTGTTACGCTGTCATCCGTATTCCTGCCGGTGATATTCATGCAGGGGTTTGTGGGTAAGCTATTCCGGGAGTTTGGTATAGTCATATCGGCGGCGGTATTAATATCCGCCTTTGTGTCGCTGACGCTGACGCCCATGCTCAATGCGTATCTGAACCGTAAGACGCACAAGCGTAGCTGGTTTTATGAAAAGACGGAACCCTTCTTTGAACGGCTTACCACCAACTACAGCAATGCCCTGTCCAGCTTCCTGCGGGTGCGGTGGGTAGCTCTGCCGCTGATCGCCCTGACGCTGGTGATGATCTGGTTTTTTGGAAAAGGGCTACAGTCTGAACTGGCTCCCCTCGACGACCGCAACTGGTTCCGTATCTCCATGACGGCTCCGGAGGGCTCCTCCTTCGAATTTATGGATAAGTACGTGCAGAGCGTTAGCCAGATGCTAATGGATTCTATGCCGGGCAAGAAGGGAATTATGCTGGTTACTTCACCCAATGGCTTTGGCCTGGGTGCCTCTAATACCGGTAACGGGCGGGTAGCGCTGGTAGACCGAATGGAAAGAGAGATGTCGCAGCAGGAAATCGCCGACTGGATCACCAAGCGACTCAAAAAGCTTCCCGATGCTAAGTCGTTCGTGGTACAGCAGCAAACCATTGCGGTGGACTCACGAGGTGGGCTACCGGTGCAGTACGTAATACAGGCACCTGATTTTGAAAAGCTACGTGAGTACCTGCCCCGGTTTATGGAGGAGGTAGCAAATGATCCTACGTTTGCGGTAACAGATGTGAATCTCAAATTCAGCAAGCCCGAGCTACAGGTGGTCATTGACCGTGAAAAGGCCAAGGCGGTAGGGGTGTCGGTGGCGGACGTAGCACAGACTATGCAACTGGGCTTCGCGGGGCAACGCTTCGGGTACTTCACCATGAACGGCCGACAGTATCAGGTTATAGGCCAGTACGACCGGGCCAACCGTGATGATCCTTTGGATCTGAAAAGCATGTTTGTCAAGAACAGCCAGGGAACGCTGGTGCAGCTGGATAACATTGTGAGAGTGGAAGAGGAGAGTAATCCCCCGCAGCTATTCCACTACAACCGCTACATGAGTGCGACGGTACAGGCCGCTCTTGCCCCTGGCAAGACTATTGGTGACGGTATCGAGGCCATGGATAGGGTGAAGGATAAGCTGAATGACGAGTCTATTCAGACTGCTCTGAGCGGTGCATCCCGTGACTATGCCGAAAGCTCATCCAATACGATGTTTTCGTTCTTCCTGGCTCTGATCCTGATTTACTTCATTCTGGCCGCTCAGTTCGAAAGCTTTGTGGATCCGTTTATCATTATGCTTACAGTACCATTGGCGATTGGGGGAGCAGTATTTTCGCTCTGGTACTTCAACCAGACCCTGAATATTTTCAGCCAGATCGGGATGATTATGCTTATAGGTCTTGTAACTAAAAACGGTATCCTGATCGTGGAATTTGCGAATCAGCTGCGGGAGCAGGGGAGGGGAATCAAAGAAGCCGCACTGGAAGCCGCTACCCTACGCTTCCGGCCTATCCTGATGACCAGCCTTGCCACTATCCTAGGGGCCATGCCGATCGCTCTGGCGTTGGGTTCGGCGGGTAAGAGCCGGATGTCAATGGGTATTGTGATCATGGGGGGATTAGCCTTCTCGCTGGTGCTGACGCTTTACGTAATACCAGCCATGTATACCTTCCTGTCGCGTCAGAAAAACTTTGAGCGGATGCGTGAAATAGAGCGTCTCTCGCAGGAAACGCAGACCGAGGAAGTAGAGTTGATTTAAGCACTCAACAAGTACCTATAATCAGAAAAGGCCGGCAAGTTGCCGGCCTTTTCTGATTATCTAGTTAAGCTTTTGATAGTTCATCATAAGCAGCCCCTAGGCTGCGCTCTATACCCTGCCCCTGCATGTAGGTCACTCCCGGTATGCTTGTGGCTTTCATAACCTCATCCTTCGACTTCCCGGCTTTAATCTCGCTACCGACAAAAGTGACCAGCTTCTCAAGAAAGTCTTTAAACTGCCTGATTTCTTCCTTGCCACCCGTGATCTTCTCCGGATCAAAGGCGTGGCCAAATACGAACAGCGTCTTGTTATCAAAGGTCTTGAGCGTCTGGTCCAGTACTTTTACCCAGTTGGTCACACTGGCTCCGGCGGTCATATCGACAAAGGGATAGCGGCCGTTGAAGAGCAGGTCACCCATATGGGCTATGTTAGCATTCTCAAAGTGGATGATGCTGTCGCCGTTAGTATGGCCGGGACCGAAGTAGTACATCCGTATGTTTTCGCTGCCCAGCTTTTGCTTCCAGGTATCGGTAAAGGTCACGTCCGGGAGTAGCTGCTTATCTAAGGAGTTTTGCTTCTGGGCTACTTCCCTTTGGTTCTGGAGGGAATTTTGATGGGCTACTACGTGCTCCGCCAGCCCTTTAAAAGCAATGTTGCCTCCCGAGTGGTCGCCGTGGTGGTGGGTGTTGATCAGGTATTTTATTGGCTTATCTGACTTCTCTTTCAGAGCATTAATCAGATGCTGCGACTGCTCCGGAAACTGAGAGTCTACGACGGCTATACCCTGCTTATTGATGAGGTAAGCAATGGTGCCGCCGCGTTCGGTAAAGATGCCTACGCCCTCGCGCAGGTCTTTCATTTTGTAAGGATCTTCGGCGAGTATACCTGCCATTAGTTCTTTACTGCTAAGCATAGCGCCCAGACTCAGGGCTGTAGTTTGGAAGAAATGTCGTCTGTGCATAGGGAACAGGTGAAAAGTGATAAACGAAAAGCAGGAGGCTATTCACTTAAAAGTAAGCATTAGTAGGATACATAACTAGAAAGGCCGCTCAATTTTGAGCGGCCTTTCTAGTTATAAGAAAATAGCTAACAGCTACAGTTCAAACGTTTCTTTAATTTGATCCACGAAGTCGAGCTTCTCCCAGGTAAACAGTTCTACTTCTACCTCTTTTTCGGAGCCGTCAGCCCCCTTGAATTTCTTCTTTACTACTTCATTCTTACGTCCCATGTGACCATAGGCAGCAGTTTCAGAATAGATAGGGTTACGGAGTTTGAGACGCTGCTCGATAGCGTAAGGACGCATATCAAAGATCTCACCAATCTTCTGGGCTATTTCTCCGTCAGTCAGCGATACTTTGGAGGTACCTTTAGTGTCGATGAACAGACCACAAGGCTTAGCTACCCCGATGGCGTATGATACCTGTACCAGTACTTCGTCGCAAAGGCCGGCGGCTACCATGTTCTTAGCTACGTGACGGGTCGCGTAGGCAGCGGAACGGTCTACCTTTGAGGGATCTTTACCGGAGAAGGCACCACCACCGTGGGCTCCTTTACCACCGTAGGTATCTACAATGATCTTTCGGCCAGTCAGACCGGTATCGCCATGGGGTCCACCGATCACAAACTTACCGGTAGGGTTGATATAGTAGGTAATTCCGTCGGTGAATAGCTGCTGCAGTTCAGCTGGCAACTGATCTTTTACCCGTGGAATAACAATATTTATGATATCCTCTTTGATCTTGGCCAGCATAGCCTCTTCGCCGTCAAAATCATCGTGTTGAGTCGATACTACGATCGTATCAATGCGCTGAGGTACGTGGTTGTCGCTGTACTCAATCGTTACCTGTGACTTGGCATCAGGGCGCAGGTAAGGCATCAGCTCGGGTTCGTTATTACGAATGTTTGAGAGCTCCTTCAGGATCTTATGAGCAAGGTCCAGCGCCAGCGGCATGTAGTTTTCGGTTTCGCGGGTAGCGTATCCGAACATCATACCCTGATCACCCGCTCCCTGAGCGTTGGCTTTGGCTTCAAAGTCTTCGTTCTCCACCTTACGATCTACCCCCTGGTTAATGTCTGCACTCTGGTCATGAATAGCCGACAGTACTCCGCAGGAGTTCGCCTCAAACATGTATTCGCTCTTGGTATAGCCAATCTTACGAATTACGTCGCGGGTAATTTTCTGAACATCCAGGTAGGTGTTGGTTTTTACTTCACCGGCCAGTACCACTTGTCCGGTTGTAACGAGGGTTTCGCAGGCTACTTTACTGTTCGTATCCCAGGCAAGAAAGTTATCGATGAGGGCATCCGAAATCTGGTCGGCTACTTTGTCCGGGTGTCCTTCCGAAACGGACTCCGACGTAAATAGATAAGGCATAAGTATTCGTTAATGTAGTGATTTATAAAGAACTGGTTTGAATATATTACTAATTACAGTGACCAGATAGTAGGCGGGAGAGGTGAACGTTGTTTGACCTGGCCGTTATTCAGGCAAGGCCCGCATCGTTCGTTACCACCGTGGCGCTCTGACTCGGTTGGCGCTTCCGCCGAAGCTTCTGGATGCAATGTACAAAATTGAATTATTTCGGGAATATAACCAAAAGATATACAGTAAATCAAAGAGAATCTCTACTAATTAGATTCGCTTGACCAGGGCATGGATCATGCCGCGGGTAAAAGCTCCCAGTGGGACGGTAGACATAATACGCAGATCGTCTACCAGGTGGGTATCTTCATCCAGAAAAGCCAATAGCCGGGGTGTGGGGTTACGCTTGTACAACCGCGTAAATACTTTCTTGCCCGGGTACCGGTTGTACAGGAGTACATTAAGTAGCGTGCTATCCAGGAGTCCCTTGAAGAATTGCCGTAGGGTCTTCTTGGGGCGTACTGGTGCTCCTACCGTCAGCAGCTGCCCTACCAGTTGCTGGGTAAAGCGCTGGGTCCGGTTGAAGGCATAGCCGGTGGAGGCTTTGACGTAGCCGCCGGAAGTACCAATACGTATCACGTACTTCTGGTCCTTATCGTCGGCCGGTTCGTCGGTCATGGGTATTACGCCAAACTCTTCGTGTTCAATGGTAAAGTCCTCGATCTTCAGGTAGTCACGGATGTAAGTATGAAGCTCCGCATCATACTCGGCCGGCGGTAGTAACTTATCCGAAAACAGGGTATATTCGACCAGTGCCCGGTGGGCGTCAATGGGCAGTACATACCCAAAGCGTACACCTACGCCATTCTGCTCCACGCGATAGTCCATCATGATGGGGCAGTCAGGGTTAAACGTTGCATGGGGGGTAGTAATCTCCCAACCTTTGAAGTGCTGGAGCATGTTGTGCCGCTCTGGATTGTCGAGCTTGAGTGGTGTGACACTGTCAAAAACGTAGTCGGCAATAAACTGTCCCTGATCAGTAATGACAAACCCACCGTTGGCCGTGTCCCTGATCCGCTCAATAGTAGCGGTCAGAAATGTAATGTTAGGGTTGGTACGTAGGTCGTTCAGGACGAAGTCATAGAAGTCGATGCCACGGATCCACTTATAGATGTAATCGCCTAAATCGAGTGCTTTGGCAAAGTTACGGGCTCCGTAAAAGTAGACTTGGTTCCAGCTCCGGTATACGATCGGGTCGAAGGCGTGGTTGCTTCCTTTTTCCCAGAAACACCAGGTTCGGTCATTCTTAGACTTGGCCTCTTTATCAATAATCAGGATTGATTTGTTGCGTAGGATTGATTGATTGATATGATAAGCCAAGCTGAGTCCGGCCAGTCCGCTTCCTGCTATTATGTAGTCGTATCGTTTCATGAAGCCTCCGGTCCCCGGGGAGGAGTAGTAGTTTGTGATGAATATCAAAAGAAGAGCCTTGCCATGGATTGACAAGGCTCTTCTTTTGATACAACCTCTATAATTCTATGTATGTTTTCGGCAAAAGGCACCGAAACTTATATCGGTACGTTGACGTGACGCTCGGCGTGGTAGCTTGACCGTACCAGAGGTCCTGACTCCACGTACTTAAGCCCCCGCTTCAGGCCTTCCTCACGGTACAGCTCAAATAGCTCCGGCGTGATCCACTCGATCACTTCGTGGTGCATCTTGGTAGGTTGCAGGTACTGGCCCAGCGTCAGGATATCCAGCCCGTGCTCTACCAGGTCATCCATCGCCTTAAATATTTCTTCTTTGGTTTCACCCAGACCCAGCATAATACCTGACTTAGTACGCTGGCCAAAGTCTTTGGTACGGCGGATCTGCTCGAGACTGCGGGCGTACTTAGCCTGCGGGCGTACCCCACGGTATAGTCTTTCGACAGTTTCCATGTTGTGTGATACTACTTCCTGACCGGCTTCGATCATACGGGTAAGAGCCACCCAGTTCCCCTTGACATCCGGAATCAGGGTTTCAATGGTAGTCTCAGGACTCATCTCCTTGACCATCTTCACGGTCTGGTACCAGATTTCGGCTCCACGGTCTTTTAGCTCATCCCGGTTTACAGAAGTAAGTACGGCATGCTTCACACCCATCAGCTTGATGGCCTCCGCTACGCGACGAGGCTCGTCCGCATCGTACTCAGTAGGACGACCCGTAGCCACGGCACAGAAGCTACAGCTGCGGGTACACACATTACCCAGTATCATAAAGGTAGCGGTGCCGGCTCCCCAGCATTCACCCATGTTAGGGCAGTTACCGCTTTCGCATATGGTATGTAGCTTATAGTTATCTACAAGTTGACGTACACGCAGATAGTCAGGCCCGGACGGCAGCTTTACGCGCAGCCAGTCGGGGCGCTTTTTGCGTTCAGAGGGTATTACAGGTAATTCAATCATATCAGCAGTCACTATTAGTAAGGAGGTAGTCAACGGGTTCTATACTACCCTCTTTTATTGTTTTAATATAAATAACCCTACGGGTTACAAAGGTAGTGATACTTCCTATTTTTTGTTGCCAAAATAGAGCGTTACATAGCCCGAGGTAAAGAAGCTACGGTTCTGGGCAAAGGGCATAATGATAATTTTACGGGTAAAGGCTTCGGTTAAAAATCCAATTTCCAGACCGGTCATGTTATCACGGAAAGCGCTCAATTCAAAGCTGAGGGCGGTCTTAAGGTGAAGGCCAGGGACTATGCTGGTCTTGTCGAAGCCCTGGAAGAAGCTACCTGAGCCCACAATAAGCTCAGTTTGCGCGTGTTTTATCTCATCATAAGGCTCGGAGACAATCACACCGGGTCGGCTCTGGAACTGGATGATATACGGCTTTTCAAGACCAATAGAGGGACCAGCCGCTACAATACCACTGATAGAGATACCTTCGTCAGCGTGCCTGTTGAAGAACATTATTTCCCGACCATACTCAGGACGAAGTACAAAGAGATAGTTTTTCTTACCGTAGGTGAAGCGGGAGCCTGTAATGAAGTTCTGCGAGGCGATCTCCTTCGGATGCTTTACGTTGACCAGCTCCAGAGCCAGGTACCTAAACTGGTGCTTTCCTTTCAGAAGCGTGGGTAGTGCTTTGGAGTGGCGATATACAAATCCGCCCAGAATGCCGGAGTTGGTATTGGTAGTAATTCCTATCGACGAAACGGAGTTGTAAACTTCTTCTTCGGCCTCGGGATCGGTGCGTCGCTGGGCCCATGATTCTGTAATGAGTAGCAGAGTCAGAGCACCTGCCAGAATATATTTGAAGCGATTCATACGTAAAGGTTTGTAGACATACATCAAGCACCGGTACTACATGTTGTGGTAAGTGAAAATAGGAACTTTTATCCTAATTTCTACTCGTGAGGTACCTCTTTAACTGTTTTTTGTAAATTTATGTTCTTATAACGAAAAAACTTGCCAAATGCCTACAATCAAGACCGAATACTTGGGTGAACTACGTACTGAAGCGACTCACCTTCAGTCAGGAACGGTAATCATCACGGATGCGCCCACTGACAATCAGGGTAAGGGTGAGGCTTTCTCACCGACTGATCTGGTAGCCGGAGCTCTGGGTAGCTGTATGATCACCATTATGGGTATTGCTGCCCGTCGTGATGGGATAGATCTTAAAGGCTCGGAAATGGAAATAACCAAAGGTATGTCGGCCGATGCTCCCCGTCGGATCGCGCGGGTAGAGGTAAAGCTGATAATGTTGACTGATCGTGAGATATCGCCTGAGGAGCAGGCCCGGCTGGAACGTGCGGCTCATACCTGTCCGGTGGCGCTTAGTCTGCATCCGGATATCGAGCAGGCGGTGGAGTTTGTCTGGAATGTAGCCGAGAAAGCATGATAAATAAGAAAAGGCCGGATCCAGATCCGGCCTTTTCTTATTTATAGCATATACTATCTTAGGCTGCTTCAAGGGCACTCACCTGCTCTTTGATCGTGTCAAAGCTGATATCAAAGTGAGAAGCGTTATATACGCATTCTCCACGGTTGATGAGGAGTATCTGGGGAGATTCGTGATCGACTGAGAACTCCTGCGCAATCTTATTGGACAAAGAACGGAAGCTGAGCAGGTCCAGATAGTATGGTTTTACACGGCTAATCTCTTCTTTTTTCCAGTTACGCTCCAGCCGGGCCCAGGCTGTAGCACTTATGGAGCAGCGGGTGCTGTGTTTAAATATTAGTACCGGGCGCTCATGCGATTCCTGCTTTATAGCTTCCAGCTGGGCTTCGGTGTCAAGTGGTGTCCAGTTATTCATAACTATATATAATTGGTTGTAGTACTCGGATCAGAGAGTAGATTGTACTCCTATACAAACCCTAATACCTTACCATAAAGTTTCATTTGCTGTGATCATGACGGGCAGTGATATGGCGGGTATCCAGCTTCTTGATCATCTCATGCGACAGGCTGTCGCCATATACACCATAGGCGTCAACCAATGTACCCTTCAATCCGGATTTTGATTCGATGGCGTAAAGGATAGCCATATCAGATGGATTGGTAGGACCCTCAAACCGGTAAACATCTACGATCTTAAACTCCTCAGGAGAAAGAGTAAGCGGCTTACCATCCTCAAAAAACTCAATGGCATGTGATGTTAGGTTAAAATCGTACTTGTAGCCTCTCTCTTTGAGCTCATTAAGTACCTCTGACATAGTATCCATTTTGTTGTATGACTCCATGCCATCCTCGTTGGACTGATCATTTGCTCTGTTGTCCATAGCTGTATTTGTTTATATTAGGTTTAGAGACTAGAAATAGTAAATCTGCGTAGCTTTGCAGCGAGATCTAATAGTGTAATTCATTGAGTGCTTTCTTATATCAGTTGTCCATCCGGACCTATTCGTTTTTAATGCATATAGTAGCCTGGTTTCATCCCAAAGCCAGGCTGTGGGTACAGGGCCGGAAGGGGTTACTACAACGGCTGGCTGATGACCTGCCTGTGCGGATCGGGCAACAACCGGTAGTCTGGTTCCATGCTGCCTCACTGGGTGAGTTTGAGCAGGGGAGGCCGGTGATAGAAGCCTTCCGGGAGCAGTATCCACAGTATTTTATCCTGCTCACATTTTTCTCTCCTTCAGGGTATGAAGTGCGAAAAAATTATGCCCTTGCTGACTACATCTGTTATTTACCTGTAGATACACCTCAGAATGCCCGTCGTTTTGTAGAAATTACTAAACCGAAATTTGCCTTTTTTATTAAATACGAGTTTTGGTACAACTATCTGCGCGAACTTCGGCGGAAGGAGGTGAATATTCTGTCCTTTTCGGCCATATTTCGGCCTCAGCAGCTATTTTTTAAGTCATACGGGAATTTCTATCGGGATATATTGAGGTACTTCGACCACATTCTGGTGCAAAATGGGGAATCAGAGGCGCTTTTACGTTCTATAGGCCTCCAGCAGGTGACCCTGGCGGGTGACACCCGCTTTGATCGGGTGAAGCAAATTGCCGAAGCTGCCCGTGAACTGCCCGAGATCGCTGCTTTTGTAAAAGATTCACCTTGCCTGGTAGTAGGGTCAGCCTGGGATGCTGATATGCAGGTACTCATTCCATTCCTGAATTCAGTACAGGTACCTCTTAAAGTCATTATAGCTCCCCACGAGATTCATAATGAAGAGATAGAACGGTGGCGACAGCAGCTGACACAGCCATCCCTACGCTACTCAGCCTATGTATCCGATGGGGGAGTAGCCCCCGAGCATACCCAATGCTTATTCATAGATAACGTGGGTATGCTGTCGTCGCTGTACCGGTACGGACACTTGGCATATGTGGGGGGAGCCTTTGGCACAGGACTACACAATATATTAGAGGCCGCTACATTTGGAATGCCCGTATTTTTCGGAAATCGGAAGTATCAGAAGTTCCAGGAAGCGGTAGACCTGATCGGAATGGGCGGTGCGCAACCGGTGCAGAATACGGAAGAGCTCCGGCAGTATATGCAACCTCTCCTGCAGGACTACACGCTGCGGCAGCAAAAAGGAGAAACTTGCCGCCAGTACGTACTGGCACGCACTGGCGCGACAAGTCAAGTAATGAGTGAGGTGGAGCAGTATATGCGTTGATTACTGCTCTATGAACGATGATATATTAAGCGAACTCCTTCACTATTAGGTGCTCGAACAGGTGCGCCTGCGTACCCAGCAGTCGGGCCTTGGTACCGAGCTGTGATATACGAATGGAGAGACTGCTCTTAAAATCAGACAAGCAGTACTTGTTTATGGCCTGTTCGATAGGATTAGAGATAAAAGGTCCCGCATCGGCCAGCACGCCACTTACAATGATTATTTCGGGATTGAATAGGTGTACGGCGGTGGCAAGTCCCTTGCCGAGTTCGGTACCTACGTTGCTGAGCAGGTCAATCGAGAACTCATCTCCGGCGTGGGCGGCCTCAATGACATGATGCGTATGAAGTGCTTCAATATCGCCCTGAACCATTTGAGGTAGTATACTTACCCGTCCGGCTTTAATCCCATCCTGCGCCTGACGAATAAGGGCCATGGCTGACACCACCGTATCCAGGCAGCCTATCTTACCGCAGTGGCAGAGCATGCCATCCGGCCGGACCTGTATGTGTCCCAATTCACCGGCGTAGCCCGAAGCTCCGTTAAATACCTCTCCGTTTAGCAGTATCCCCAAGCCTATCCCCCAGTCACTGTTGATGGTCAGGACGTGTGACTTCTCTTTAGCCAGACCAAAGCGGTGCTCACCTATGGTGGTAGCACGGGTGTCGTTGATGAGGCAGATAGGTCGCTGGAAGTGCTCCTGGATGCGATTGGCCAGGGGCTCACCGGGCTTAGTCAGACTCAGGTAAGTCTGGTTGACTCCGTACTGAGTGTTAATCAGACCTGGCATAGATATACCTATTCCCCAGAGTCTGTCCTGACGGATGTCGTGGTCTTCCAGGAAGTTATCAGTTTCGGTAAGAAGACTATTTAAAAACGTAGAGGTGTCGTCAAGCTTAAGATCAATCTGGCGTTTTACAACAAGCTGGTTTTTTAGGTCAAAAATAACCAGCTGCGTTTCGTGCCGGTTTATATCCATGATCAGGGTCAGGTACTTATGTGGGTTGAGGCCATAAAGTACCGGAGGTCGGCCAGCCCGGGCAGGACCTGTACCCGTCTCGATCATCCACCCTTCCCGTATGAGTTCGTTGACAATAGCAGTCGCCGAGGGAATACTGGCGTGGAAGAGACGGGCCATTTTGTTGATGGATGTATCTCCCGACTGGAATAGCTCTAGTAGTAGGTTGCTTCGGAGGCGATTTTTACGAATATCAATAACGGAACTAGGCTCCTCTGAAATAGAAGTCATGGGGTTAGTGGCTAGCGGTGGTAAACCATGGAATTATAAGCAGTAAAGTTTTTCAGTTCTACTACTTATTGTCAAGCAATATATGTAAATAAGACATTTAAAATGTACATCTACTTTAACTGACACTAAATTAATTAATTTTATTTATAAATTATTAAAGGCTTATTAATAAATTTAATTTAAGGTGGTGGTTACCAATTGAAATCGCTTCTAAAGAAATGTGAATGGTAACTAGTAAGCAAGGAAGATGCCATGAATAGAGAGGTATGATTTTGATAGGAACTTCTCTATCTTCGTTGGAGTATTAATGGAAATTTTTGCGTAAAAAAATAGATCAAATCGGTTTGAAAGAAGGATTAGTAATGCGCTCCACGGGCTCGTGGTACGATGTACGGGACAAAGAAGATGGCCACGTATGGAAGTGCCGGCTGAAGGGGAAATTTAAGATTAGGGATCTAAAGGTAACCAACCCTATAGCCGTAGGAGACCGTGTGCAGTACGATATAGAAGATGAGGTAGAGAACACGGGTATCATACTGGATATACTGCCGCGGGATAACTACATCATCCGTCAGTCGGTGCACAAGACAGCCCATTCTCACCTACTGGCTGCCAACGTAGACCAGGCTGTCCTGATCGCTACGCTTGTTTTTCCGCGTACTTCCCTTGGGTTCATTGACCGTTTTCTGGTTACGGCTGAGTCGTTCCGGATACCGGCGGTACTGATATTTAACAAGCAGGACCTGCTCAATGACGAGGCTAAGGAATTTCAGCAGGAGCTGATGGATCTTTACGAGAGTCTGGGGTACCGCTGCCTTACCACAACCGCTATAGATAGGGAAGGACTAGATGAGTTTGCGCAGTTACTGGACGGAAAGATATCTCTGCTGTCGGGACACTCGGGGGTAGGTAAGTCGTCACTGGTTAATGCCATAGCGCCCGACCTGGATCTGCGTACCCAGAATGTTTCTACCTTTGCTAATAAAGGGGTACATACTACTACTTTTGCCGAAATGTTTGAACTGGGCCCCGATACCTATTTGATCGATTCCCCCGGTATCAAGGAGCTGGGGCTGGCAGATATGCAGCCAAGCGAAATCAGCCACTACTTACCCGAGATGCGGGAGCGCCTTAATGAATGTCGCTTTCATAACTGTCTGCATGTGAATGAGCCGGGCTGCGCGGTCAAGGATGCGGTAGAGAACGGGGAGATTGCCATAAGCCGGTTTGAGAGCTACCTGAGTATGCTGGGCAACCAGGACAATCGGAAGTAAACTCCTGTCAGTACACGTACCTTATCTACCTACTACTTTAACTATACGCTTATAGCCTGCTATGCTGACCAACGTTGAACATATTGGTATCGCGGTAAAAAGTCTTGCCGCATCGAACGAGCTTTTTACGAAGCTCCTCAACGCGGCTCCTTATAAGCAGGAGGCCGTGGAGTCAGAGGGGGTAAGTACTTCTTTCTTCAAAGTAAACCAGACCAAGATCGAGTTGTTGGAAGCTACCCGGGAGGACAGTGCCATTGCTAAGTTCATTGACAAGAAGGGAGAGGGAATTCACCACATTGCCTTTGAGGTAGAGGATATACAAGCCGAGATGGAACGCCTGAAGCAGGAAGGCTTTGTACTACTCAACGAAACCCCCAAACCCGGAGCTGATAACAAACTGGTCTGCTTCCTGCACCCCAAAGGTACCAACGGAGTACTGGTAGAGTTGTGTCAGGAGATCCGGCAGAAGGCCGACTAAACAGCTGCTATTTACCCCTGCTTAGAATGGGTAGGCTATTCCTATGTTCAGCACCAGGTTTTCCTGGCGCCAGGCTTTACTCCGCAGATTGATCTCATCAAACACCCACGGGTTTCGCTGTTCCTGCCGGTTGGGGTTAGTATACCAGGGCTTCCTGAACGGCGTAGCCAGGTCGAGCCGGAGTACCAGGTAGGTGAAGTCCAATCGCAGCCCCAGTCCACCTCCAATAGCTACTTGCTTATAAAAATCTTTGGAGAATACTGTCTCTGGTGGGTAGAAGCTATTGATATCGTACCGGTAGTTCCAGACGTTACCGGCATCCACGAAGGCGGCTCCCTCAATGATGGAAGTAATATCAAAGCGCAGTTCCGTGTTTACTTCCAGCCTGATGTCTCCAAAGGAATTATTACCAAAAATAGCTCGGGTAACGGAGTCGGCATGGTAGGTACCGGGGCCCAGGGTACGGGCCCGGAAGGCGCGTATGCCCGTACTACCACCAGCAAAGTACTGCTTGAACTGGGGTAAAGCCAACGAGTTACCATACGGTATACCCAAGCCTCCAATGAAGCGGTTGGCCAGGCGCATCTTAGGCGTCAGGTCCAGGTAGTAGCGTACCTCTCCGTCAAACCGCGCAAACTGCTCGTAGGGGATATCTAGAATCTTTCCTCTTACACCCGACTCCTGATCGCCGTTGCGGACCAGCAGACCCGCCAGGTTACCCGCCAGATTGATGCCCCCATTGAGCAGGAACCGGTGCCTGGTGTAGGGCTTGGGAGTAGGGTGGTACGAAATAGTATACAGCGACTCGAGGATGAGCCGGTTCTCAGTTATTCGGATAAAGCGCAGAATGTCTTGTGGGTTCCTACTATTAAATATGGAATCAACAAAGGCTTCCGTGATATTGGTAGGGCGGATCAGGTTAATGCCAAAGGGAGTAAGTGAGTGCTCCACTTCGGAGTTACGCTGCCACACGTACCCCCACTGGGTACGGGCGGAAGTCTGGGTGTATAGGCCCTTCTGTCTGAGCGTTTCGTAGGCGGCAGTAAGTACTGTTTTGGGGAGAGCCTGGTTAGCTACGGGGTCATACTTGAAAAAAGGAATAAGAAAGCGAGGGAATGATAGCTCTGCCTGATTATTGAATCGAACGAAGTCATTGCCCAGGTTGCGGCTTCCCCCCCCTACCTGAAAGTCAAGACCGAGGTTGCTGCTTATGCGTAGTTGTTCGGCTCCGCGGAAGGTATTGCGGTTACTCCAGGTCAGGCTCAACTGGGTACCGGCCAGGTTATTGGACTTGGTAACACCGCTGAGCTCACCCCGTAATGATTTCTTCTGGAGAGGAGTAAGGTAGTAATACACATTCAGCAGCGCTGAGTCGGCACCCGTTACCAGCTCAAAACGGTTCTTGACGAACTTAAAGTTGCGTAGGTTGGTGAGCCGGGAGAGTGATATATCGTGCATCTCGCTGTTGTAGCGCATGCCACTCTGGAATCCGATGGCATCATCGAATATGCGGGATTTAAAACTATTCTGCTGGTCTACTATGTACAAGCCGCGGCGCTGGCGTGCCTGGGTGGGCAGTGTATCCGGCGTCAGGGCATCATAGTCGGTATAGACATAGATATCATTAATATAATACTGCTTAAGGGCGGTTTGTGGGGTAGTAAGTTTGGGTTGCAGGAACAGATTTACCTTATGATCACCAATTGTTGAATCAACTTCAATAATGAGGTAGTCCGGGCTGAAGTAGTAGTAGCCCTTGGTCTTCAGAGCCCGGTCGATGCGTTGGCGTTCGGTTTCGATGACATCAAACCGATAGGGATCATTCACCCGAAGAAACGTTTTCTCTTTGGTAGCCAGCAGGTTTTTGCTGAACTCACTACTGTCATGAACTACAAAGTTGATGTCATTAACGAAATAGCGTGGTTTGACATACGCTGTATATTGGGCTTCAACCGTTCTATTTTTTTTCTCGACCAACTTCCCCTCGGCAGTAGACCTGAAGTAGCCGCTATTAGCCAGGTAGGCCTCCATGATTTGGGCATTGGTAACTACTACCCGCTGACTGGCATAGACAGGGGGTTCTCCCAGCTTTTTGCGAAACCAGCTTCGAAATCCTTTTTCACGCTTAGGCTCACCGATAACATAGTAAAGCCACACCTTATAAGGAAATCCAAACAGGGTTTTGTTGGGATAGGGGCGTAGCAAACCTTCTAACTGGTCTTCCAGCCCTGACACCTGAGTACGGGCGGCCGAATCAGGTACTACTTTCACACTTCCTCCTACGTACAGGCTTTCGTTGGCTGGTACATAACGACTTATAGAGCAGCCCCCCAAAAGCAAACCTGTCAGAACGATGAGTATATAGTGTGTAATAAGTCTCATTTTTTATTCTTTTGAAACAACTCAAGGAACTGGTTGTAGTCCAGATTCACGATAAAGCTGATACCAGTTTCGATAATGAATCCTTCCAGAACCGCCTGGTACTGATTCTTCCGGTAGGCTCGTACCAGATAACGACCATCTTTGGTAAGGGCATAATTGACAGCCACGTTGTCAAACACCTCGTTGGAGGCGGGGCCGGTCGTTGTATTTTCCAGTTCGAAGTTACGGCCAACCGACACTGTAAGTCGGTCGTCGAGGAAAGCCCGGCTAAGACCTACATTAAGATCAGTACGGGCACCGGCGCCTTCGGCGGTGGAGTTCAGGTCAAAATTAAGGTTTACCCCCTGAACAAAGTTAGTAGCTAGCATATTGAGCTGTTCGCTGAGTAGCTGACTTACACTCTGGCGGGCAATCGCCTCGGCATTGAAGCCTGATGAACTGCTGGCGGTCTGCTCGCCCATGAACCGGTTCAGTACCAGCAGCGCAAATACTTGCTTGTTCATTTCGGCGGGGTTGTTTTCCAGCTGAGCCAGCAGGTTCTCATTTCTGATCTTTTCGGCATCATCTTCATTAACCTGCGACGATACGTCAATACCAAAGCTGATGATGGGGTTGGTCAGGCTACCCTGCATTTTTAGGAGTACATCCAGTGGTACCTTTCCTTTTATGTCGGTGGGGCCGAGAGGACTCAGATCAGCATTGACTGTATACACCGCCGTAATATCAACCTCTGCCTTCATGGGGTCGCCGGTCCATAGTAGCTGGCTGCCCTTCTGGATTGTAAACTGTCTTTTTAGTACCTGGAAGGTCAGGTCATAAGAGCCCTGAGTAAGTTCATAAAGTCCCAGCAGGTACAGCTGACCATTAGGGGCAATACCCGTATTGAGCTGCGCGTTACCCCGTACCTGGAGGTTATCACCGTTCAACTCATCTATAATAATAGTTAGTTGTGATTCGTCGGTGGCCTCTATGTTCAATGACAATTCTGATGCAAAGTCTACCTGTACCCCGGTATTGGTTTCTGTTGAGTCAGCCTCGGGCTGATCCGGATTGCTTTTATCTACGAACCGGACAACGCCTTCGGTAGACTGCGCTCCCGCGGCATCGTCGGGCAAAATAAGAGAAATGTTGCTGCCCGGCTGGAGCCTGACCGTACCGTCAATGATCGATTCAGTACCAACGCCCTTTACATTAATATGAGCGTCAATGGCACCATTACCATACACCATTTCATTGTCAGTTCTCCGGGCATTCAGTACTATGAAGTTGGTGGCGTCGATGGTCAGGTTATAGGCTACATTGGGAATGTTTTTGATATTGACGTTTCCGTTGACCTCCAGGTTGTGGTTAAGCGAATCATTAACTACAAAGTTGTTGAATATAATCTGCTGGCCACGAAGCTGGATCTGCTCCTGATTGATGCGGTAGCGGGTTCCCAACTGGGCCAGCTCAAAAGCCAGACTATCGAACCCAATTTCACCATTCAGAAGCGGACTTTCGGTACTACCTCGTATGGATACCTGACCTACCAAAGCTCCACTGCTCCGTCGTATCTGCTCAAAGCTGAAAGCCTCGATGGTCTTGGCACCTAACCGCTGTATGTTCAGGTCAAAGTTCAGTGGGGTGTTAGACTCCAGCTGATAGAAGCCTGTTAGTTTTACGTCGTTCTGCTGGCTTTGCAGACTGGCATCTACCGTAATGCGGTTAGCTGTTTCGTTGGTGGCATGTACATCCAGATCACCAATAGGGATCTGCATGAAAGAAAGATTATTGACGAGGAAGTCTCCCGTAAAAGCGGGAGTTTCCATGTAGTTGCTGAGCAGGATATTACTGTTAAGGGTACCCGAAGCCAGGGTAGTATCTTGGGTGGCAAGAGCTACAAACTGACCAATCGCCAGGCTATCAGCTATAATGCGGAGGGGACCATTAGGTTGGTCGGTGGTGGAATTAATGACCAGTTGCTGATCTGATCTGCGGATGGAGAAGTCCTGAACCAGCAGGCCATCGGGACCGTATTGCACATAGCCGGTAGAGTCTGTATTCCAGGGCTGGTAGTCCAGCAGCAATCCTTCGCGCAGATGAAAACGATACTGTTCATTAGTATACGCAAGCCGACCTGATATCGCATGCCGGTTGTCATCAGTGGAGTCTTTTACGGCAAAGTCAAAGAGCAGGTTGTTATTAGTCACCGTACCGTCTATAAATGCCCGGCGCACTCGGAACCCATCATAGAGTAGCTGTCCCACCTGACCCGAGAAAGCTGCTTCCCCATCTACTCCGGCTACATCCATCGAAACGTTTTCCACCCGGATGGTATCGTACTCCACCAGCGGGACAACCAGGCTCATTCGAAGCGTTGTATCAGTCTGGTTGCTGATACGGCCCGCGAGCTGTGCGGTTTCCAGTGTGGTTAGTTCGGGGACGAATGTTTGTATGGCCGGGTGATTGGCTACGCTGGCCCGGATCTGAATATTGTAAGGAGTTGTAACAGGAGTATAAGCCGTATCCGCTACATTGAAGTACTTATTGACTTCGGTCATGACGATATCACCCAACTGCGGGTAGCTAAACTCCCCACTCATCCGGGCCTTCATGAAGGGGGAATACAGAATAGCTTCCCGTCCGCCTTCGCCTGGATTGTTTTGGAGTAGCAAGTTCAGGCTATCAATACTGATAGGTGTTCCATCATTGTTAATGACAAGCTGATTGGCACTGATCACTCCGAGCGGATTTTCTGGGTTGGTGGAAGTAAGATCCACGTTGATCCGACCGGCCAGACTTATATTTTCAGAGTACAGATTCAGCGGCTGCAGATTCAAGCGTTCGACCACGGCATTGGCCTGTACGGTAGGGTACTCCTCCGAAATATCGGCATTGGCCGTAATATCCAGCGCGATGTTCTGATCCTGAATACTGGCTTCAAAGTCTGCCTTTCCCTGGTTGATGCTACCCGTCAGAGTCAGATTATTGTACTCGTACCCTTTGATACTGGCACTCTGTACGGTACCATCTACGCGGGCCTGCATCGTAGCCGGATCAAATCCCTGGCCCTGTAACTGAGTATTGAGCGTAAGCTTACCGAGTTCCTGAGGAGGCTGCTTGAGCAGCTTACCCATGTCAAACTCGTTGAAGCTGAGTTGGCCATTGTAGCGAGCCTGCTCGGGATTAGTAGCATTTTTGATATTTCCGTCAAAGGAGCCATTACCCAGCGAAGAGGTAAGGGTGGCGTCCATGGTAAGGTTTTCAAGTGTACCCCGTACCTGCCCCGTCAGGCCCACCTGCTCAGGTAGCTCAATGGAGGTAGGTACTGAGCCATCAGGAATCATCTGCAGGAGGTCTGACCGGGTAGATGACAACTGCCGGATGTTTACATCCAGCGCCAGCCGGTCGGGATCGGGTAGGCCTCTTATGCGGCCCTGCAGGGCTAGACGAGTACCTTCCAGGGTGCGGAAGTCAGCCTCCGAAATCAGCAGGTTATCAACGGTACCAGTGATAAGTCCGGTACCGGCAATATAGGCATTGGGATTTTTACTAAAGGGAGGTACCCCGGCCATATCAGGTACCAGGGCTATAATATCGCTGTACGCCAGGCGGCTGTTCTGGATCTGGAGGCGTACCTGCACATTACCCAGGTTTTCGGTGAGCTGTTCCTGGCTCTTATACCGTAGTACCAGCTCATCGCGGAGTATGGACTTGGGAGTCTTCAGGTACAGATCACGCAGGTAGGTTTCCTTGGCCGTATAGCCAAACGAGGTACGTAGCTCCTGCAGGGTAAACCCGCTTTGCTCCTGGAAAGACATCTGCTCCAGACGTCCCGAAATGTTATCAGGAGCAAAGACAAAGTCGGTAAGGTTGGTATTCAGGTTGCGGACTTCCAGGTGCGCGTAGTCAAGACCTTTGGGCTGGCGTGGCTCGTTAAAATCATCGTACATCAGCGCGTTGTTGACTAGCTTGATCTGACCTACCCGTACGTTCCAGTCGGCGGATGCACTGGTGTCGGCAGGAGTAGCCGGAGCTGGCTCCGGAGAAGATTTACGAGCAGGCTGTGCGGCGTATTCTACAAAGGCGGTGGTGTTCTCAAGGAGTATATTTCTAAGATCAGCCTGCTGGCTGCCCATGTAGATATTGTTGACGTGTCCTTCCAGCCGTCCCAGGCTCACGCCGTTTTTAAGGCCAGATGTTTCATCGGTAAAGTCCCATTTCAGGTTACGGATGCTGATATCCCCCAGTTTGATGTCGAGGGAATCGGCGGGGTCTGCAGGAGTAGCAGGAGCAGGCTCAGCGGTAGGCGTGGCCAGGGCTTCGTACATACGTAAGTTAGCCCGGGCTCCATTCATGGTTATTTGTGTAGGGTGGTACTGCGACTTGGTCGGATTAAACGCCTCAAACAAAACCTGAGCCGTGTTAATTTCGGCCTCAGCATCTGTACCGATGACAGCATCCCGATAGGTTAGATACACACGTCGGAGATTAAGCTCATCAAGCCGCATTTCGAGTGGAGTTGCAGCCGTATCCGCCGGAGTAGGAGGGGCATCGGTCACAAAGGCATCCACCACAAACTGAAAGTTAAAGGTAGTATCGGGCAAAGTTCGGTTGATCTTAGCCCGGATGCCTTCCAGTTCCACCTCGTTGATACCTACACGACCCTTAATGAGGCCTATCATGTCCAGATTTACATAAAGCCTGTCTCCGGCAATGAGGGTATCACCTTGCTTGTCTTCAATGTATACTCCTTCCAGTGTAATCCAGTCAGGAATGTCAAACCGTATTTTATCAATATCAACCCGGGTCTGTAGCTTCTTGCGTAGGTATGAGTTAGCTTGCCTGGTAAGAAAGTTCTGTCCGGCCGGGGTTTGCAGACCCCAGAACAGCGCTCCCACCAGCACAATGAGAACTATAAAAATTATAGCCAGTACATTTACAGCTTTTCTCATACACTATACTAACCCCGTACTCATCCGGATAGATGGGAGTACGGGGGGAATGGGTCAATAGGTGGTGCTTTTATCGTTTAAAATATTCCTGATCAATGGGTTTGTTGACATTGAGAGAAGTAGTTACCGTTACTGCTCTTTTGTCTTTAGTATTGGTTTCTATCGCCGTGGCCGGGTATACAATCCCGTAGTCAGACTTCTGATAATTGGAATAATCTATGACTACTTCCTCACCGGGGATTATCCTTTTCTGCCTTACCAGCAAGCCGGTAGCATCATCAAAGTAGAGGTTGTACCGGGCGCCTTTGCTCTGTAGCTCCACCTGATTTACCTGCTTTCCATTGAGTGTTTCCTGACCTACATAATTAGCGACAAACCCCCTGTTCTTGTATTCGATGAAGGGTACCAACAGGTCGTACATCTCCAGACGCATGGTACTCTGTTCTCCCTGGCTCAGGTCCTTTACCTGGTAGTTAGCTACCTTGTCATAGCTGCCAAGTGGTATTTTCAGCCATCCTTCGTTTCCTTTAACAGCATAGACAAAGTTACGTTTCAGGATGATTTTGGCTTTATGCATAGCCTTATCCGGCAGAGATACATATACTTCAGCGTCGTAGTCAGCGGAGGAGTTGGAGCGATAGGAACGCTTCATCGAATAGGACTTCAGGCCCTCCCAAAGGTCCTCGCCTCCGGTGGCCTCATAATACTTGTTAAATACTGAATCAACAGAAACTTTGGTGGCCTGACCAAATGATAAAGTGGTCGCCAGTACAAAGGCAGTTACTATTCCTAATAAATTTTTCATGGTTTTTGTTTTAGCTAAAGTTATTATACCCATCAACAGATCACAGAAAAAGTACCTATGATTTGTCTATAAAACGTGTACAAGAGTAGCTATCGTTCATTGTGAGGTAATATCTCTACTATATACTACTAGTAGTGGCAAAAATTGTTCCAGCCAATTTCCAGAAGCCTTTTCGTAGCTCATTGAGACTGAGTAGAAATGAATGAGGGGCAGGGGGCTAGGCCAGGCAGGAAGAAAAGCACAGGCTGCCTCTAACAAGAAGTACTCTACAAAAGTTAGAAAAGTATGAAGAGTACAACCATAACTCAACAGCTCTATGCATTACTACAATTCAATTATAGATACCATTGGTAATACCCCTTTGGTGAGGCTGCACAAAGTGACCAAAGGAATCAAAGGTACTATACTGGCCAAAGTAGAGTACTTCAATCCGGGCAATTCGGTCAAAGACCGGATGGCCGTCAAAATGATTGAAGACGCCGAAAGGGACGGGGTACTTAAGCCTGGTGGTACCATCATTGAGGGTACCAGTGGTAATACTGGGATGGGACTGGCACTGGCAGCCATTGCCAAAGGCTATAAATGTATCTTTACCATGGCCGATAAGCAGTCGCAGGAAAAGATCAATATCCTGCGCGCGGTAGGAGCCGAAGTGGTGGTATGCCCTACCAACGTCGAACCCGACGATCCACGCAGCTACTACTCCGTAGCCCGTAAGCTCAATCAGGATATTCCTAACTCATTCTACCCAAACCAGTACGATAATCCTTCCAACTCCATAGCTCATTACGAAACAACGGGGCCGGAGATATGGCAGCAGACGGAGGGACAAATCACGCATTTTGTGACTGGAGTAGGTACCGGTGGTACCATCAGCGGGATCAGCAAGTTCCTCAAAGAGCAGAAGCAGGATGTATTTACCATCGGCATAGACACCTACGGCTCAGTATTCAAGAAATATAAGGAAACGGGGGTCTTCGATGAAAAAGAAATATTCCCCTACCTGGTGGAGGGGATCGGTGAAGACATCCTGCCCAAGAACGTAAACTTTGATGTTATAGACCATGTCATCAAAGTGACCGATAAGGACTCGGCAATTATGACGCGGCGCCTGGCCCGTGAGGAGGGACTATTTGTGGGATGGAGCTGTGGCTCGGCGGTACACGGAGCGCTGGAGTACGCCCGTGAGCACCTCACTGACGATGACGTCATGGTCATTATCCTGCCCGACCACGGTACCCGCTACCTTAATAAAGTGTACAACGATACCTGGATGAAAGACCACGGATTCCTGGAGCGGAGCTTTGCCACGGCGCGCGATATAGTCCATCGAAAGAAAGGTCAGGCTAAGCTGCTGACGGTCTCGACCGGTACCAAAGTAGGGGAGGCCATCAGCCTGCTCAACCGCGAAGGTATATCGCAGATACCCGTGCTGGATGGCAGCGGCGACGTAGTAGGTAGCCTGACCGACTCGGTGATCCTGCACCGCCTCATCGAAAACCCGGAGGTACGGCAGCAGAGCGTAGAGGAGGTGATGGATAAGCCTTTCAAGTTTGTAGCTCTGGATAGTACCGTCGATACCCTGTCGTCGCTGATTGACAGAGAAAATAAGGCACTGCTGGTTCGTGATGAATCCAATGGTGTCCACATCATCACCCAGGCGGACCTGCTGGCCGCGATGACCCAGTAGTTATTTATAAAACGGGTAAAAAAGAAGCAGCCTTAGCTCCGGTCTATACCGACGCTAAGGCTGCTTCTTTTTGTATAATTACTGGTACGGTTTAGGCGTCGTCACTATCTCCACTAGCCGATATCTTGCCAAATTTGTACTGGAAAGTCACCCCTACGTAGCGGTTGGTGCGCTGCCATAGTGAGTTCTGCGCGTACGTATCGGTCCGTAGCTCACTCTTATACATTCGCGATAGCAGGATATCCTGCATGTTGAATGACAGCGTAGCCTTGCGGTCCAGCAGGTCTTTACGAATACCCATGTTGGCAACAAACACTCCCTGACGGGTACCCTGGGCAATAGCGCGGGGACCATCGTAGTTGAGGTAAGCCGAGGCGCGTACGTCGTAGGGGAGTTGCAGGAATGCGTTAAGGTTGCCCGAGTAGCTCCACGTACGGTTGTCGATATTAGCCGCTCCCGATACTACCTCACTCCGGAATAATCGACCGCTGGCGTTCACTTTTAGCTTCTCGCCCAATTGGTGTGATACGTCCGTCTCAAAGCCGTAGGCCAACTCACGACCTACGTTGGCAAACTGCGTATATGATATGCCCTCATCGTCAATGGTACGGATGCGGGTAATGGCATTGTTGGAGTAATCCACGAATAACGATGGTCCCCAACCACCCTTCTGCTCGTAGTCCGAGTAGCCTACCTCAGCCTTGTGCGTAAATTCAGGGCGCAGGTTAGGGTTACCGGAGCGAATGTTGCGCGGGTCCGATATATCCGTAAAAGGATTCAGCATATCGGCCTGCGGACGCTGTACCCGGCGGCTGTAGTTGAGTTTGAGCTGACGCTCTTCATCCAGCTTACGGGTCAGGGCCAGCGAAGGTACCAGCGTAATGAAGTGAACCGAGAAGTCCTGTCCGCGGCTGATCTGATTGATATACTGCGTAGCGTCAGTCAGTCGCAGTCCTCCGCGTATGCCCCACTCGTCACTCTTTTGGGTAAAGGTGGCGTAGCCGGTATGGATGGCATCGGAGTACCCAAACTCGTTACTGATAGCTTCATCCAGTGTGTACAGGTCCGAAAGCACATCGTAGGTATAGAAAGCATTGTTGCTCTGACGGCTGTTCAGACGGGTACGTAGACCAACCTCCAGGGTAGCCCTGGTCGTAACGGGCCAGGTGTAGTCCGTATTCAGAAACAGGGACTGGCGGTTGTTATCGCGCAGGTTCTGCTGGCGGCGGGCCAATTCTTCGGCATCGCTGCGCTGGTCAAACTCAGAGTACCCGTCAGAGACTCCTTCGGAGTAATTAGCCGTAAAGGTCAGTACGTGGTCATTATCGCTGAACACACGGCGGTAGTCTACATTGGCACTAAGGTTATTACCATCTGAGTTGCCGTTGGCTGTACGGTCAAACTGCTGAATGAGCTCACCGCTAAGTAGGCGCGTTTCGTTGTTGTTAAAGCTGTAATTGAAGTTATAATCCTTAGAATAGTTGATGGAGGCCGAGACGCTGTTCTTCTCGTTGATGTCGTAGTTGACACCCAGTCTACCAAACAAGTTCTGGTTGCGGTCTTTGCCGGTGCCGGTCTGTTCCAGCAGGGTAGTTGTCTCGCCCAGGTAGTTCTCCCGTTCCAGCGAGCGGCGGTACATCCATACCCGTTGCTGTGCATTGCCGGAGGCGCGCAGGCCCCATTTACCGCTCTTGTAGCTGATGTAGCCCGAGGCGTTGTTGTTCCAGTCGTTACCGAGGCTGGCCCGCATGCTGCCGTTGGTACCCCGGATGCGTGTTTTCTTGGTAATAATGTCTATCACTCCCGACGCACCTTCGCCTTCGTACTTGGCCGAAGGAGTGGTCATGACATCGATGCGCTCTATGAGTTCAGCCGGGAAAGACTGCAGTACCGTGGGCAGGTCATTGCCGTAGAGGGTTGAAGGCTTACCATCTATCAGTACGATAACGTTGCCCTTGCCACGCAGCATGGGGTTGCCGTTTTCATCCAGTGATACTGATGGTACTTTCTCCAGTATCTCGCTGGCGTTGTTGCTGGTAGCCAGAAGGTCTTTGCCTACGTTTATAATCTTCTTGTCAATATCATTGACGATCATAGTCTTTTCGCCCCGTACTACTACTTCTTGCAGGCTTTGTACGGCCGATGCCAGTCTGATCACTCCCAAGTCGGTGGTACTGGCTTCGGTAGCTACATTTACATTAGGGACAAATTGTGTATCATAGCCCATCAGGGTAATCCGGATCAGGTAATGGCCGGGAGCTATGTTAGGGATGATAAATACTCCGCTTTCATCGGCGGTGGTACCCGTTACGAGGGTGGAGTCGGTGCGAAGCAGAGCTATGGTAGCAAAGCTTGCTGGTGTATTGGTACTGGTTCCTTCTACTACTTTTCCGATAATCTTACCCTGATCCTTACGACTTTCCCTGATTGGGGGGCGGTTGATACCGGCTACTGCATCGATTGCAGGAGAGGCTAATACCAGCGCGCCTACCAATCCAAAACATCTTAATCCCTTTTTCACAATGTTGTATTTTTATAGTTGGTTACATATTCGCTCCGACCTATACCCGTCTCCAGTCCCTTCTCTCCTATATCTCCTGATGTATACTTGGTTTTGCGTTGTAAAGTTTTTGAGTATATAAGGATAGTTTAACAGAATCTTAACCTGCCGGCGAATGAAAAAATATAAAAAAAGCAAGATGATAGCTTTTTTAAGCAATCTAGGCTTAATTTGAATATATTTTAAAATTTTTTAATAATATTTTCTTTATCTATTCAATGAGACACATTATTACTACTGTGCTCCTCTGCCTTAGCCTGACGGCAGCCTGGGCACAGTACCACATCCTGCCCAAGCCTTCGCAGCTAACACCGGGTAAAGGTGAGCTGGTTATTACCTTCCGGACTACCGTAGGAGCTCCCGCCGATGAGCGCTGGAGTCATGTAGCCCGTATGTTCGCGGATCAATTGACAACGGCCAGTGGGATGAAAGTAAAGACGACGAACGGTAAAGGTACTATCACCTTTCAGCCTTCTAAAGATGCCTCACTGGGGGAAGAAGGATACAAGCTCAATGTAACACCCAGGCAGGTAACTATTGAGGCCAATACTGCCAAAGGTGCTTTCTACGGTATGCAGTCGTTGCTTCAATTGCTGCCCGTAGAGGTATTCAGCCCTCAGCCGGTGAGCGGAGTAAAGTGGACTATTCCGGCGGTGAGTGTAAAGGATGTACCCCGCTACGAGTACCGCGGTATGCACCTGGACGTGGCTCGTCACTTTATGCCCGTTGACTTTGTTAAGAAGTATATCGACCTGCTGGCCTTGCACAAGCAGAACCAGTTCCACTGGCACCTGACCGAGGACCAGGGCTGGCGCATCGAGATCAAGAAGTACCCTAAACTGACCGAAATAGGTTCGAAGCGGAAGGAAACCATGGCAGGTCACTATGGCGATCAGAAGTGGGACGGACAGCCCTACGGCGGGTTCTATACCCAGGATGAAATACGTGAAGTAGTTAAGTACGCGCAGGATCGTTTTGTGAATGTAATACCTGAGATCGAAATGCCCGGCCACTCGCTGGCAGCCCTGGCAGCCTACCCGCAGTACGGTCATAATCCCGATAAGATCTATGAGGTAGGTACTAAATGGGGAGTATATGATGATATATACATGCCCCGCGAGGAGACCTTCCTGTTCCTGCAGGATATCCTGACGGAGGTGATGGGCCTCTTTCCCAGCGAGTACATCCACATCGGAGGCGACGAGGCTCCCAAGAAGCAGTGGAAAGAAAGCCGCTTTGCGCAGGAGCTGATCAAGAAGCAGGGACTGAAAGATGAGCACGAGCTGCAGAGCTACTTCATCCAGCGTATTGACAAGTTTATTACGTCCAAAGGCCGCAAGATGATCGGCTGGGACGAGATACTGGAAGGGGGTCTTTCACCCAATGCCATCGTGATGAACTGGCGGGGTACCGAAGGAGGTATTGCCGCGGCTAAAGAACACCACCAGGCCATCATGACGCCCGGCGGCTACTGCTACCTCGACCACTACCAGGCCGATCCCAAGACCCAGCCCGTAGCGTTCGGTGGCTTCACTGACCTGGCTAAGTCATACTCGTATGAGCCTACCCCTGCGGAGCTGTCGGCCGAGGAGGCTAAGTACATACTGGGTGTACAGGGTAACGTATGGACTGAGTACATGAAAACACCTGCCTATGTGGAGTATATGGTATGGCCACGGGCCGTTGCCCTGGCCGAGGTAGGCTGGACGCCTAAGGATAAGAAAGACTTCGAAGATTTCAGCAAGCGCTGGGATGTACACAAGAAGCGCCTGGACCTGATGAAGGTCAACTACTTTGGCGCTCCGATCAATGACCAGTTTCAGTACCAGTGGCCGCTGAAAAAGGCTGCCAAGAAATAATAGATTGGAAGTGACGCGGAAGGGGAGCTGTCAGGAGGCTCCCCTTTCTGTTTTCAAACCAGATTTGCTAATTGGTTGTTGTGAGTCTAAACCAGTCAGGAATGATAAACCTACCAGTAACGATATGAATTGGAATGACGTGCTGGATTACGCCAGCAAAGGAAATCCTGAACCACCACGCCGGGTGGAACGGACAGAAGAGGAGTGGAAAGGACTGCTCTCGCAAGAAGAGTACTATGTAACACGCCAAAAAGGAACCGAACGCGCCTGGACGGGGGAGTACTGCGAAGCCCATGATCCTGGATTGTACGCCTGTCGGTGCTGCGGTACCCCCCTGTTTGACTCTACCGTGAAGTTTGAGTCGGGTACGGGCTGGCCTAGCTTTACGGAGCCGGTGTCGCAGGATGTGATCAAGTACGAGATGGATACCAGCTACGGCATGCGCCGCGTGGAGGTCATGTGCAATGTGTGCGACTGCCACTTGGGGCACGTGTTTCCGGATGGTCCACCTCCCTCAGGGCTACGGTTTTGTATCAACTCGGTATCTATTCTGAAAAAAGACTAACATCTTACTGGATTATCGACTACTTAAAGCTGCTTACTCCCCGGTGGAGGAGGCAGCTTTTCTTCTTTAGCCCGTGCCTCCAGCCAGCGCATCCGGTAGGCATTCATAGCCGTAGTACCCAGGCTGTCGATGAGCCGGTAGTTAACCACCAGCCCTACCGCGGCTCCCACGCCGGGTATCAGCTGTGCCATCTTAGCCAGGTCAATATAGTCGCGGTACTCGAGCTGGAAAGTAAGCCAGTCAAACTGATTAATGTCCTCGGGAAGTAGTTTGCTTTGCTCATCCCAATTCGCGATTTGCTGATATACTTCGCGCCGCCGCTCCTGACTCGAAAACGCCAGTTGAAAGATATGCAGGATAAAAAGCCGCTCCCGGTAGTCATCCACCGAGTGTCCGTACAGGGCTGCTATCTCAAACAGCATCTTCATCTTGATACCCAGCAAGAGCGGAAAGTCAGCTACCGCCAGCCAGAAACCTCCCGCTCCCGTTACGGCTCCTTCGGTAGCCCCGGCTTTCTTATAAAAATCAATACGTTGCCGTACGGCGGCTTCACAGCTTTGTAGTCGACAGTCGGTGGATGGGGTACGGGTAGTAAATCCGGCTCCGTACAGTACCGCCCGGGTCATCTGCTTAATGGTAGCCGTCACGGCCTGATGTACCTTATCGGGTATGATGCGGTTGATTCGGCGCTGCATAGCCTTAGCCAGCCGGTTGGCTGTCGAAGGTGGCTTCTGCATCTTGTGTTGCCACTGGTGCAACTCCTGCTGGACTACCTGCTCATAAATGGTCATAGCTGTCAGGAAAAATGGGTAGTTATTTGAATACGAATAAACAAGTAATATATTAGTAGGCAAATAGCTAAGCGTTGGTTACTATCAGAGTTCTGACCCCAGGCTTAGCTGTACAGGCATGTGACTAAGTGCGGTGGCAAGCTACTTCTATTCCTGAAATTAGCGTTGCATTAGTTTGGTTGAGATTCAGCTTTGCATTGATAATTAGTGCCAGGATCATTTAGATCTATACCTACCTCCCATTTTCCACTTCTTACTCCACTTCTGATGTGATCCGGTCTCTGACACGGACCGGCAGGGCTGTTTGTCGTATGGCCGCATCAGCAAGTGCATAGCGCATTATTTAGTATCATAATTTATACCTAAATCCTGTACCCTATGTCAACACTATTCAAAACAGGTGTGTGTATTGCCACGCTGGCAGCCTGCGTAGTAATGGTCCCACTTACTGATGCTCACGCACAAGCACGTAAGGAAAAGAAGAAGAAAGAGGAAAAAGAGGCTCCGGCGGCCGCCTCCGACAAAAAAGACGCCCCTCCCAAAAAACTCGCTGATGTTACCAAAAAATGTAAGGAGTACCCGGGCCTCTTTACCATGTACCAGGATACCACCAACGGAACAGCCTACCTGCTGGTACGCAACGATCAGGTAGATAAGGAGTATGTCTACTTCAATCATGTTGCGGATGGGGTACTTGATGCAGGCTACTTCCGGGGAGCATATGGTGATAATGGAGTCTTCTCGATCCGGCGCTACTTTGACCGTATGGAGTTTATCGGAGAAAATACCTCCTTCTACTTCGATAAGGATAATGCCCTCAAACGGGCCGAAGGAGCCAACATCAACCGTCCGATCATCGCCAGTCAGAAAATCGAAGCGCAAAATGATGATAAGACAGCTTTTCTGATCAAGGCGGACGATATTTTCTTAGGTGAAGTACTGGGGCAGATCAAGCCTTCGCCTAACCCCAACAGCAAACCCGGGCAGTCGTTTGATCTGGGAAAACTGAGTAAAGAAAAGACCAAGACCTCAGCCATCCGAAATTACCCGGAGAATACGGATATCGTGGTTGAATATGCGTTTGAGAACCCATACCCGGTCAAGTATGGCTCCAGTGCCGTGACCGACAGCCGTAACGTGGTCGTAAAGGTACAGCACAGTCTAATCCAGATGCCACAGAACGACTACCAGCCACGCCGCGACGATCCACGGGTAGGGTACTTTACGGATCAGGTGACGGATATGACCAGTCCGGAGGTAACGCCCTACCGTGACCTGATTCACCGCTGGCACCTGGTCAAGAAAGACCCAGCTGCCGCCCTGTCAGAGCCGGTGGAGCCCATCGTCTGGTGGATAGAGAATACTACGCCACTCGAACTGAGACCGACTATCAAGGCTGCTACCCTCCAGTGGAACAAAGCTTTTGAGAAAGCCGGATTCAAAAATGCCGTGGTGGTAAAAGAGCAGCCGGACGACGCGACCTGGGATGCCGGTGATATGCGTTATAACGTACTCCGTTGGACATCTTCACCCATACCTCCCTTTGGAGGCTACGGCCCAAGCTTTGTCAACCCACGCACCGGACAGATACTGGGAGCAGATATCATGCTGGAGTACGTATTTGTTACCAATCGTCTGCAGTCGGGGAAGGTATTTAACAGCGCAGCATTAGGGCTGGAAGAAGCCGAGGTACAGCACTTGGGAGACAAACATTTCTGTACGCTCAGTAATACCCTACACCAGAACAACCTCTTCGGTATGCAGATGATGGATGCTCTGGGTGGCTCAGGTATTGAGGTGGAAAAAGACGAGATGCTCAAGCAGTCGCTGTACTTCCTGGTGTTGCACGAGGTGGGCCATACTCTGGGACTAAACCACAACATGAAGGCCAGCCAGATGATCCACTACAAGGAAATCCACGACCGTACCAAAGCCGAACAGCTAGGGCTTACCGGTTCCGTAATGGACTACCCGGCGGTTAACTACAGCCTGGACCGGGCGAAGCAGGGCTACTACTACACCACCCAGCCAGGCCCTTACGACCTGTGGGCTATTGAGTACGGCTATGCTCCTGCTGATGAGGCGCAGCTACGCCGGATACTGGCCCGCTCTACCGAACCGGCTCTGATGTTCGGCAATGATGCCGATGACATGCGTGCGCCCGGCAAAGGTATCGATCCCCGGGTCATGATCAATGACATGTCAGGGGATGCCATTGGCTATTCAGTGGATCGGGTGGAACTGGTGAAGAAGGCATATCCCACCCTCAGGAAGAAGCTCATTACTACTGATCAGTCGTTCCATGAGCTACGCAATGCCTACCTGGTACTCACCGGGGAGCAGGCCAACAGCCTGCGCATCATCAGCCGGTACATTGGCGGTGTCTATGTAGACCGGGCTTACAACAACCAGAGCGGGGCCACTCAGCCCTTTACTCCCGTACCTGCAAGTGAACAGAAGCGGGCCATGAAGGCACTGGCCGAGCTGGGCTTTGCTCCCGACGCGTTCAACGTACCGGAAGGTATCTATCCGTACCTGCAGGCGCAGCGCCGGGGCTTTGATCATTTCGGGAACAACGAAGATCCGCGGCTTCACGCCCGTATTCTGATGATTCACCAGGACTTGCTGAACCAGCTCATGCACAAAAACGTGTGGGAGCGCATTACCAACACCCAGCTCTACGGCAACGACTACAACCTGCATAGCTTTTCCAGTGACCTTACCGAGGCTATTTTCAAAGCAGATATGAGCAAATCAGTCAATACTATGCGTCAGAATCTGCAGCAGGAGTACGTAGACCGATTGGCTGGTATCATGCAGGGCAAAGGCGAGTACGACCATATAGCCCGTACCACCGCATTCAGCCAGTTAAAAGCCATCCAGACGATGCTTGCTGCGGCTAAAACGGACGATGCGGCTACCCGTGCGCACCGGGAGCACCTGAAGTACAAGATTGATGCCGCCCTTGAAGCCAAAAGGAGCTGAGGTAGATAGAGACAAGCCGGAGCACCGCTTAGTGATAGGCGGCGCTTCGGCGCTTTAGTATATAGAGGATTATAAGTAGGATAGGTACTATTGATGTCACAGGGCCGGCCGGATGGTATACTTACCTGGAAGAGTCAGGGGAGAGGCTAATAAGCTGCTTTTAAAAGCAATGGGCTTCAGCCTTAGTAAAAGCCCCGTGTTTATAGGGGAAACATACTACTCAAGCCGAAAATAAATAGTCTGCCAATCGTATCCACATCCTCCGAACCTTCTATTTTTGCGGTATGTACAAACGTCTTTTGCTCCCCCTCCTCTTTCAATTTGATCCCGAGCAGGTTCATCACTTTGTGTGCGATGCCCTCCGGTTTTTTTATCGTTTGCCGCTGATGCCCGGTCTGATGCGGAAGCTCTTTGTTTATGAGCATCCATCCCTGGTACAGGAAGTAGCCGGACTACGGTTCCGGAATCCAGTAGGACTGGCCGCGGGCTTTGATAAAAATGCCGAATTGGTAGATGAAATGGCGGCGCTTGGTTTTGGGTACGTAGAGATAGGTACCGTTACACCCCGCCCGCAGCCCGGCAACGACCGGCCGCGTCTGTTCCGTCTGAAGGCCGATGGGGCTCTGATCAACCGCATGGGGTTCAATAACAAGGGAGCGGCGGTAGCTGCCGCTAAACTTAAAGCGCGTAAGTCGGATATACTGGTAGGGGGCAATATTGGGAAGAACAAGGTGACGCCCAACGAGCAGGCTCTGGATGACTACATCGCCTGCTTTCATGAGTTGTACGAGGTAGTAGATTACTTTGTAGTCAACGTGAGCTCGCCCAACACACCCGGACTACGTGATCTGCAGGAGAAAGAACCACTCATGCACCTGCTTCGGGAGCTGCAGAGCCTGAACCTGACCAAGCCTAAGGCCAAGCCTATCTTCCTGAAGATAGCGCCTGACCTGAACCTGAGCCAGCTGGATGATATTATTGATATAGTAAAAGAGACAAAGATCGCGGGAGTAATCGCGACCAATACGACCATAGTCCGTAAAGGGTTGGAAACACCGACCGAAGCGGTAGAGAAAATAGGAGCGGGGGGACTAAGTGGACAACCGCTTAAATACCGTTCCAGTGAGGTAATTCGTTATCTTTGTACTAAATCGGAGAATGCCTTCCCTGTCATTGGTGTGGGAGGAATTGCATCTCCTGCCGATGCACTGGAAAAAATTGGAGCCGGAGCCGCCCTGATACAGGTATATACCGGTTTTATATACGAAGGGCCGGGACTGGCCCGCCGTATCTGCAAAGCATTGGTCTCGGCTGCTGAGCCTCGCGCCTGATATGACGTTTCGATTAGAGAGAAAATTGTAAATTATTATTGCTACAATGCCCGAGAAAACACCCCGAGGAAATTCATATCGCCCGAAGGAAAAGAAGGAGGAGTCCTCATCCGGCTTTCAGTTCTCGCTGAACTGGAGGGGAATTATCTCCAGTCCTAGAAGTTCGCTGGCCTGGGGCATGTTTTTTATGCTGATTGGGCTTTTGCTCGAAATCTCTTTTCTATCCTATATTTTTACCGGCACCGCCGACCAGAGCGTAGTAGACGGCCTAGGTCAGGAGCCCATCCGGGACGCCGGACGCCAGACCCGCAATGCGCTGGGGCTGTTCGGAGCTACGGCTTCGCATATATTCGTGTACCGTTGGTTTGGTGTAGCCGCCCTGGCCCTGCCACTAGTCCCTTTTCTGTCGGGTTGGAAGCTTGTATTTCGTTCTGAGCTGCTGCCCCTGGCCCGTACTACCAAGGAAGTGATCTTCTATACCCTCTGGGTTAGTATGCTGATGGGGTATGTAGTACTCATGAGTGGTACCGAACAAAGCCTGAGCTTCCTGTCCGGTGGCTTTGGCTATGAAGTCAATACCTTACTTTTTGGGTTGCTACGGTGGGGAAGTATACTGGCTATCGCCTTTATTCTATTTCTCTATGTGGTGTACTTCTACAATGTCACATCTATTGATCTTAAAAAGAAAGTAGGTCGACAGTCAGATACCTATGCTTCGGATTATCCATCGGCGGATGCCGAAGTCACAGGAGACGATGCCGAGGTACAACCCGCACCGGCTCCGGTAGCTCCCTACCGCCCCCTGGAAGAGTATACCTACGAGGAGGAGATACCTACCAATCATGCACCGGTCAGTACTGTACCGACTAATGGTGTAGCAGATAGTGACCTATCGGAAGAAGCCCCGGTAGAAAAAGAACTGCCTGTGGAGGTACAGCCCAAAGCTGTCGTTCCTAAGGTAGAAGAGCCGCTAGAGCCTGAGGATTTCGCAGGGTTCTTCCTAGATGAGTCGCCCGTTGTGGCCACGGAACCACCGCTTATTCTGGAGGTAGATGAGGCTCCCTCTCTGGGCTTGCCTCCGGATGATGAAGAAGAAGATATCAGTGAAAAAATATTGCGCGAAGCCGGGTACTATGATCCTACCATTGATCTGCCTTCGTACCAGTTCCCGACCGAAGAGCTGCTGAATGAAATCAACGAGAACCAGCAGGAGAAGGTATCGCAGGAGGAGCTGGAAAGCAACAAGAATCGCATCGTAGAAACGCTGGGTAGTTACGGTATTAATATTTCGAAGATCAAAGCTACCATCGGACCTACCGTAACCTTGTATGAAATCATACCCGAGGCGGGCGTCCGTATATCCAAGATCAAAAACCTCGAAGGAGACATCGCGCTAAGCCTGGCGGCTCTGGGTATTCGTATTATTGCGCCCATGCCAGGCCGTGGTACCATCGGTATCGAAGTACCTAATAAGAATAGGGAGACCGTATTTATCCGTTCGGTACTGGGGAGCGAGCGCTTCCAGAAAGCCAACTACGACCTGCCGGTAGTACTGGGCAAAAACATCTCGAACGAAATCCACATTGCGGACCTGGCCAAGATGCCCCACCTGCTGATGGCTGGAGCCACCGGTCAGGGTAAGTCAGTAGGTCTGAACGTAATTCTGGCTTCGCTGATCTATAAGAAGCACCCTTCACAGCTCAAGTTCGTACTGGTCGACCCCAAGAAGGTGGAGCTTACCCTGTTCAACAAGCTGGAGCGTCACTTCCTGGCCAAGTTGCCTAACAGCGAAGAGGCTATCATTACGGATACTAAGAAGGTAATCTATACACTGAACTCGCTTTGTATCGAGATGGACGCGCGCTATGACCTGCTGAAGGAAGGAGCCGTACGTAACATTAAAGAATACAACGCCAAATTTGTACAGCGGCGCCTGAACCCGGAAAAGGGGCATAAGTTTCTGCCGTATATAGTACTGGTCATAGACGAGCTGGCCGACCTGATGATGACCGCCGGTAAAGAAGTGGAGACGCCCATTGCCCGTCTGGCCCAGCTGGCGCGTGCTGTAGGTATTCACCTGGTACTGGCCACGCAGCGCCCCTCGGTCAAGGTTATTACCGGTCTCATCAAGGCTAACTTCCCGGCTCGTTTGTCGTTCCGGGTTACGTCCAGCATCGACTCCCGCACCATTCTGGATACGGGTGGAGCCGAGCAACTGGTAGGGCAGGGGGACATGCTCCTGGCGATCAACTCCGACATCGTGCGCCTGCAGTGCCCGTTCATTGATACCCGCGAGGTAGAGGATATATGTGACTTTATCGGTAGTCAGCGTGGCTACGAAGAGGCTTACGCGCTGCCTGAGTATGAGGGCGAAGACGGCGGAGAAGGACGCGCCGAACTGAATGTGGAGGACTTTGACCAGCTACTCGGTGAGGCAGCTCGCCTGATCGTGACACACCAGCAGGGTAGTACTTCGCTCATACAGCGTAAAATGAAGCTTGGATATAACCGGGCCGGCCGGATTATGGACCAGCTGGAGGTGATTGGTGTGGTAGGGCCCTTTACCGGAAGCAAGGCCCGCGATGTACTTTTCCACGATCTGGAGAGCCTGGAGCAGCACATGAAGAGTATGGCTATAGCCTAGTGGCTCCCGCCGTAGATCTATTTGGAACAAGGAAGCATGATGCTGCGTTAAACCTCATGTACTTTTGCTTGTCAAACTACTGAATCTTTGAAACAAGCAGGTAAAGACATTTGTAGAATTAAGTTTAGCAATTAATACGTATATCATGAAAAGAACAATTGTTTTCGTAGTGTTGGTGATGGCTGGTTTTCTGACCGCTTTGGCTAACCCCGCACTGGCTCAGAATGATAAGAAAGCAGCGGCTATACTGGATGCCATGAGTAATAAGTATAAGAACATGAAGGCGTTCAAAGCTGCTTTTACCTATGTGCCGGAAGGGGGAAAACCAATGAAAGGAGACGCTACGGTAAAAGGTAGTAAGTTTCGCTTAAAAATGGCCGGGCAGGAGATCTTTAACGACGGTACCACCATGGCTACCTATATCAAGGAAACCAACGAGGTCAACCTTCAGGACTTCGATCCCAACGAAGCCGGTGGACTGGACCCTACCAAGATCTACACCGCCTATAAGAATGGCTTTAAGTATAACTTTCTGAAAGAAGTAAAAGAGGGTGGACAGACCTACGAAGTAGTAGAGTTGACTCCTACGACCAATAAAAATGGTCAGGTATCTAAAGTAGAGATTCAGGTAAATAAAGCTGATAAGTCGATCAAGAGCTGGAAGATCTTCCAGAAGAATGGTCAGCGTGTGACTTACAAAGTAGATAGCTTCGAGCCTAATGTTAACGTAGCTGATACCTTCTTTGCCTTCAACGCCAAGCAGTATCCTGGTGTAGAGGTAGTGGATCTGCGATAGCTTTTAGTTGTTAGCTTCTTCTTATTGGACTGACAGTGCTATTTAACATTGAAATGCAAAGAGGGTGAAACGATATCGTTTCACCCTCTTCTGTTATATAAGAACTACTAGCTAATAACTAAAAGCTAACAACTAATAGCTACACCAGTACATTCAGAACCTGCTCCAGGATAAGCTTTCCATCGGTATTGCCCAGGGCGCAGTCCGCGGCGCGCTCAGGGTGAGGCATCATCCCGAATACATTACGACCTTCGTTACAGATACCGGCTATGTTGTCAAGGCTACCATTGGGGTTCGCTGCGTCGGTAATAGTACCATTCTCATCGCAGTAGCGGAACAGTACCTGATCGTTATCGTTAAGGCGCTTCAGCGAATCAGCATCGGTAAAGTAGCGTCCTTCAGCGTGAGCGATGGGTATCTTGAAAGCTCTGTCCAGATCCAGACCGCTGGTCAGCAGAGAGTTGTTAGTTTCAGCCTTAAGATGCACATTACGGCAGATGAACTTCTGGCCGTTGTTACGCAGCAGAACGCCCGGAGTCAGTTCGGCTTCACAAAGGATCTGAAAACCATTGCAGATACCTAGTACGTAGCCTCCGCGTTTGGCGTGCTGAATCACCTCATTCATAATGGGCGAAAAGCGGGAAATAGCTCCCGAACGCAGGTAATCACCGTAAGAAAAACCACCAGGCAGTACGATCAGGTCGCAGCCCTGCAGGTCATGGTCTTTGTGCCAGAGCTTAACTACCTCCTGGCCCAGGTTATGCTGCAAAGCGTATACGGCGTCGTCGTCACAATTAGAGCCCGGGAATACTACTACTCCAAATTTCATATCTTACTTATATAAAGGATGTTCGGTTATTTACGCAAAGATAACGCTTTGACGCAATGAATCATTCATGAAGTACTAATAATAGATAAACGTAACACCAGGAATATAAAACATAAAGTCTGCACAGAGGCTGAGTTAAGAGTAAATGCCGTCTGTCTAAACCCTTTACTAGGGTATTTAAAGATCTGCTCATTATCCCCCGCATTTTTATATGAAATACTGTCTGCTATTAGTAGTACTGGCTGCCGGACTGGCCTTTAGATTGCCTCAGCAACCGGCCGATACACGTCCGAATATCATATGGATTACCTGTGAGGACATGAGTCCGGAGCATCTGGCCAGTTACGGCAGTAAGCTTACCCGCACACCCCATACCGACAGGCTGGCGGCGGAGGGTATCCGCTATACCAACACCTATTCGATATCGGGCGTATGTGCTCCTAGCCGCTCTTCCCTGATTACAGGTATGTACCAGACCTCCATTGGTACCCAGAATATGCGTACGCTGGCGCTTTCGGCCAATGCTAAAGATGACTACCCGGCTGGCTTTGTATCTTATTCAGCGGTGTTGCCCCAGGGGGTGAAGTGTTTCTCGGAGTACCTGCGGGAGGCAGGGTACTACTGCACCAATAACGTCAAGCAAGATTATCAGTTTGAAGCGCCCGTAACGGCCTGGGATGAGAGCAGCCCTCGCGCGCACTGGCGAAATGGTACAAAGTCGAAATCGGGTGGAAAGCCCTTCTTCGCTATTTTTAACTTCACTACTACGCACGAGTCGCAGGTATGGTCGCGGGAGCAGGAGCCACTCCTGGTACGGCCGGAGGATGTTGTAGTACCTATATATTACCCAGACACCCCAAAGGTACGGCACGATATAGCCCGCCACCAGTCCAACGTGATGCGAATGGATGCGCAGGTAGGAGAGGTAATGGAGCAACTGGAAGAAGATGGTCTGCTCGATAATACCATTGTATTCTTTTACAGTGACCACGGCGACGGCCTCCCCTTTGTAAAGCGGGAAGTATACGACCGGGGGCTCAAAGTACCTCTCATCGTGCGGTTTCCGGATAAGCGGGGTGCCGGTACTACGGATAGTCAGCTGATCAGCTTTGTGGATTTTGCTCCTACCGCCCTGTCGCTGGCCGGAGTACCCATCCCGAAGCACATGCAGGGGCAGGCGTTTTTGGGAAACCAGAAGGCTACAACTCCCCGGCGGTACATCTACGCAGCCCGTGACCGGATGGATTCGGAGATTGACCGGGTAAGAGCTGTGCGGGACCAACGCTACAAGTACATTCGCAACTATCAGCCCGAGAAACCTTTCTACCAGAATATCAAGTACCGGTTGCAACAGCCGGGTATGCAGGATATTATCCGGCTCCGGGACGAAGGCAAGCTGAATAGGACGCAGATGCGGTGGTTCCAGACCAAGCCCAAAGAAGAACTCTACGATTGTGAGGCTGACCCGATGGAATTTACTAACCTGGCTGAGAAGCCGGAGATGCAGGCCAAACTCAACGAGCTTCGGAAAAAGATGGACGAATGGCAAAAACGCTACGGTGACTACGGCGATATGCCCGAAATGGATATGGTCCGGAAGTGGTGGGGAACCAGTGATCTAAGCAAGGGAGCTCCTGTGACGGCTACTCCGGTTGTACAGAGAAAAGGGGAGCGCGTTGCCATAAAATCGGCTACACCGGGTGCTTCCATCGGCTACCGTTTTACCAACAGTGGTCCCTGGTCAGTATATACCGGGCCATTTAGTATAGAGGGGGACACTTTATATTTAATAGCACACCGTATTGGCTACACACCTTCAGTAGTAAAAGCAGAAAAACTGGCACGATGAATGTATAGGAATGATTGAGCTTATAAAGTACCGGCTAGATATGTTTCCAGTACTAAAGCCCATTGCATTTAATTGAATTTTAATGCCTTAAATAATGGCATGAAGTAACCTATGTGTAAATTGTGACGACAATAACAGAGGTGTGACAGACTCATAAACGATTGGACTATCCTCAGTAAAGAAAGTAGATACTTTGAAGCGGATGAGAAGTATATACAGCCATTACTGGAGAGCCTTCCTGTTATAATTATTGTAGCCCTATAGAATACAAAATAACGTTTACCCTCGAAACCTTATCGGCTATTGCTCTTGAGGTAGCATGATGTCTGATCAGCTATGATAGAATCATAATGACATTGTAGACCGAGGCGCCGGAGGTAAAGGAGCTGACAGCATAACAAATACCCACTCTATATATTACCCTCTCTGTGATTGTATGATTAAAAAACTACTTCTAGTAGCCTGCCTCGTCGGAGGCAGTCAGGTGTATGCGCAGCAAACGTATTTCAGGTCCCGCATGGGCAACTCAGATTTCCAGATTAATTATAGCAATGGACGCTATCTGATGATGGAACTGCCCGTAAAGGAATGTCAGGACTCAATGGCCCGTCAGGGGGAATTTATTGTAACGGAGGTTGAAGAAAAGAAAGACAATTTCTTTCACTTTGGATACACCATAATGCGGGGTATATGGGTAGAAGGTATATTCGTTCATAACCTGACGCTGGTCTGTAACAGCAAGAAAGATCCTGAACAAACTTTCGTGCTCTACTTCGGCAATCGATTCTTTGCCGGCAACCGCTATCTGGTCAGACGCTGATCCAGGCGGTAAAGTCTATCAAAAAAGTCCCGGCCAAGTGGCCGGGACTTTTTTGATAGACTTTACTATGTACTGTAATCTCTTAGTAACGGTACGTATCCGGCTTGAACGGACCCTGAGGCGTTACACCGATGTACTCAGCCTGATCAGATTCAAGCGTCTCCAGACGGGCACCTACGTGAGCCAGGTGCAGAGCAGCTACCTTCTCATCCAGTACCTTAGGAAGTACATATACTTTGTTCTCGTAGCTCTGTGAGTTAGTCCACAGCTCGATCTGCGCCAGTGTCTGGTTAGAGAATGAGCATGACATCACGAATGATGGGTGACCCATGGCACAGCCCAGGTTCACCAGACGGCCTTCGGCCAGAACGATGATATCCTTGCCATCAATGTTGTACATATCCACCTGCGGCTTGATCTGCGACTTGGTGTGACCGTACGCCTGGTTCAACCATGCCATGTCGATCTCGTTGTCGAAGTGGCCGATGTTACATACTACAGCCTTATCGCGCATTTTCTTGAAGTGACGCTCCGTAATAATACGAACGTTACCGGTAGCCGTAACAAAGATGTTAGCACGCTCAGCCGCTTCGTCCATAGGGATTACTTCGTAGCCATCCATAGCAGCCTGAAGCGCACAGATAGGATCGATTTCGGTTACCAGTACGCGGCAACCGGCTCCACGCAGTGACTCAGCCGAGCCTTTTCCTACGTCACCATAACCCGCTACCACGGCTACTTTACCAGCCAGCATCAGGTCAGTGGCACGACGAATCGCGTCAACCAGTGACTCGCGGCAGCCGTACTTGTTATCAAATTTCGACTTCGTTACCGAGTCGTTTACGTTGATAGCAGGCAGGTGCAGCGTACCTTTCTTCTGACGCTCGTACAGACGGTGTACACCGGTAGTAGTCTCCTCTGACAGACCCTTGATATTAGGGATCAGCTCAGGATATACATCAAATACCATGTTGGTCAGGTCACCACCGTCGTCCAGGATCATGTTCAGAGGCTGGCGCTCTTCACCGAAGAACAGCGTCTGCTCGATGCACCAGTTAAACTCCTCTTCGTTCATGCCTTTCCAGGCGTACACCGGGATACCGGCAGCCGCGATAGCGGCAGCGGCGTGATCCTGCGTAGAGAAAATATTACAGGAAGACCAGGTAACTTCGGCACCCAGGGCGGTCAGGGTTTCGATCAGTACCGCAGTCTGAATAGTCATGTGCAGACAACCGGCGATGCGGGCGCCTTTCAGCGGCTGCTGAGGACCGTACTCGGCACGGATTGACATCAGACCGGGCATCTCAGCCTCAGCCAGGGTAATTTCTTTACGACCCCACTCGGCCAGTGTAATGTCTTTTACTTTGTACGGAACGTACGTTTGTGTTGAAGTTGACATATCAGTATAGTGATTTTAGTCAGAATATTGACAAAGGTACCAGCTAAGACTAATATTTGGAAGAAATGTAGATTAAAATTGCCTAATGAAGCCTAAAATTGGATATATTATCTAATATACCTCTACTGCAGCAGAAAGCTCTAGAAAGATCATCAGCTATATAACTGCTTTACAGATATTTTGTCTAGGGTCACTTTAAAGAAAAAGACAGCTTTCACTAGGCTGTCCTTTTCTTAATTTATAACAGTATACCCCTCGCTGCCGCCAGTTTGCAACTGGCGGCTTATGCTATTAATAAAGTCTATGACTGGCGCATCAACCAATTTCCTTTGTGCCTTACTCCCAGATAGGTAGTAGTAGGGTAGTTACCGCTGGGCATACAAGTCAAAGACTTGCCAGATATATCCCGCCAGTTGCAAACTGGCGGGAGCCTCGGGGATCGTATCCGGCTATCCCATCATACCGGTATCGCTATAGTATAGGTACCATCAGGATAGAAAGTAATCTGTTTTTCGTTGTATACATTTCCACCCTGAACTCTGAATTGTTTAACTCTTAGCGGTTCGCCAGTTTTGGCATGACGAATAGGTACTCCAGGCTTCTCTTCTGCATTGTACCATCTATCCTGCTTGGGAGGACGAATGTACAGCCTATCCTGAATGACCTCCTGCAGGCAACTAATCAACTCTTCTTTCTGACTATCAGTCAAGGGTCCCGATAGATGATCCTGGTTGTAAATAAGGACTACGTACCCATTGAAGGAGGCCCACTGCGTGGGAGGATTGTCCCGGTATCGGTCATCAATGATAGCCCGTAGGTACCACGTCTCCCTCCCCATAAGATCCTTGGACTTCGTTAAATGTACCACTCCTTTATCTCCCAAGTAATACCGTTTCTGGAAAGATTCCCGTATATACTCCATTAATAAATTTCGCTGTTGATCGTTATGCAGCTTCACTTCCTGGCATAGTTGACCAATACTGGCAGCAGGCTTAAGGAGTAATAACAGCAAAGGCAATAGGAGGTAAGGTCTTGGTTTCATACGTGCGTAACTTTATGGCAGGAATCTTCTTGACGAATAACAAGATAAGAACAAAAAAATATTGACGCCATTTTTTTGAGCTTGGGATATACTACCTATTACAACAATACGCAGAAGCTCTTGAAGATAGCGCCTAAGCGTACAGCGTCAAAGATGCGAGCCTGGGTACCCCCGTGGCCAAGTACCGACTGCTCGTGTGAGGTAACGCAGAGTTCGCACCCGTTGAGAGCCGACACTACCAGGCTTAGCAGTTCGAAGAACTCCTTACCCAGGACCGGATTCATCATGATGCTCATCTTGATACCTGCCTGGGTAGTTTCGTAGTACTCCTTCTTCACAAAGTGACGGAAGCGGTAGAATACGTTGTTAGCATTAAGCAACGATACGCACGAAGCTACCTCGGCCAGTTCCTTCTCGTCGGCCCCTTCTTTGGCTGCCAGCTCTTCCAGAGCAGCGATCAGGGCCGTGCTTTTCTCGTTGATAGCTACACCCAGGGCCAGCAGGAGGGCTTCCTTACGGTTCAGGTTTTGTGACTTGAGTACGTTACCTACGTTGATCTTGAGGTCCTTGAGGTAACGGTGGTCCTGCTTGGCGAGCTTGTCCAGCAAGACGCTTTCAAAATCAGTCGGAAGGTTTACTTCCTTATATAGCGACTCCTTCGGGTTGGTCGCGGCTGCGAATGGATACATGGTATTGATCTGGTTAAATGAGAGTTAAAAAAGAGGGGGAGGCTTGTGGCCACCCCCGGTATAGTTTCTGCCTTTACGAAAGATTAAGCTTCAATAGTAGCCTCGCCTTTTGTCCAGTTGCAGGGGCACAGTTCGTCAGTCTGCAGAGCATCCAGTACGCGGATCACTTCATTAACGTTACGGCCTACCGACAGGTCATTTACACATACCCAACGGATGATACCCTGAGGATCTACGATGTACGTTACACGATACGCTACTTTCTCGTTGGCTTCGAGGATACCCAGTTCTTCGGCCAGTGACTTCGACGTATCAGCCAGCATTGGGAACTGCAGGCCACGCAGGTCGTCGTGGTTTTTGCGCCAGGCCAGGTGAACGAACTCAGTGTCAGTAGAAGCACCAATCAGGATCGCGTCACGATCAGCGAAGTCTTCCACGTGCTTGTTGAATTCAGCGATTTCGGTAGGGCACACGAATGTGAAATCCTTAGGCCACCAGAACATCACCATCCACTTACCGGCATTCTTATGGTCTTCTGAAGTAATGTCGTAGAACTCCTGACCTTTTTCGAGGGATACAACGGCCGTTTTCTTGAATTCAGGGAAAACCGAACCTACAGATATAATTGAGTTTCTCATGATTAGTAGTTTGTAAGATTTGCACTTTTTAACGAATGCAAAGTTACAGGCCACAGCAGAGACTCCCAAGTCAGTGCATAGTATGATTCCTGGAAAATGTTAAACGGAAAGCAGGAAGTGATATATGTCAGTAATGAGAAGAATGTAGGTCGTAAAGAAGCTAGTAGAACAGTACTTGGGAATAATAGTACTTATCAAATAAGTAAAGCAACAGACTGCCATTCTTAATATGGATAAGAATGGCAGTCTGTTAGGTACTGGTACAGTAGCTGGCTGATTAGGAAGAATAATTCTTAAAATACTTTGGGATACTTACATCTCCCCCAAAAGCAGGTACTTTATATAAACTGCACTACACTTTCCAGCCCCATACCCCGCGATCCTTTGATAAGGATATGCGTATCCTGCTGAGGATTATCCATGATCCAGTTGTGCAGTGAAAACTTATCCGGGAAATAGTAGGCCTTGGGCAGGGGCGGTAAGGCGTGTGCTATGAGTTTTCCGGACAGTATAACCAGGTCAAAGTTTCCCTGCGCGATCAACTGCCCCAGTGCCAGGTGCTCCGCTTCGGTTTCGTCGCCCAGCTCGAGCATATCCCCCAGGATCACCATTTTGCGCTGGGCTTTGAGGTGAGTAAAGTTACCAATGGCAGCCACCATGGACGAAGGGTTAGCATTGTAGGCATCCAGTACAATAGTATTAGAGCCCTTCTGAATTACCTGTGAGCGGTTGTTATCAGGCTGGTAGTTGGCAATGGCTTCGTGAGCATCCACTTCCTCTACACCCATATGGATACCTATGGCCAGGGCTGCGCACATATTGTCAAAGTTATAGCTGCCCGGCAGGTGCGTTGTCACGGTTTTGCCGTTGTTGCCCCGATAGACTACTTGTGGGGTATCTTCCAGTAGGGTAGGATTGACGGCACCATTCTCTGAGCGATAAAAAACAATTTCTTTAAAAGCATGACGCTTGCTGACCATTTCCATCAAGGTGTCATTTTGTGCATTTACAAATACAGTCCGCTTCTTTTTAGAAAGAAAGTCGTACAACTCACCTTTTCCCTTGCGAACCCCTTCGATTCCTCCGAAACCTTCCAGGTGCGCCTTGCCTATGTTAGTGATCATGCCATGCGAGGGTTCGGCAATGCTGCTGAGCAGGGCTATCTCCTGCTGGTGATTGGCGCCCATTTCTACCACCGCCATTTCATATTTAGCAGGGTCAATAGCCAGTAAGGTAAGGGGGACTCCTATATGATTATTAAGGTTGCCACGCGTGGCGTAGGTTCTGAATTTCATGGCCAGTACGGCGGCTATTAATTCCTTGGTAGTAGTCTTGCCGTTGGAGCCGGTCAGGCCTATCACCGGAAAGTCAAATGTACGGCGGTGGTGGCGGGCCAGATCCTGCAGGGCCAGCAGTACATCATCCACCAGTACATAGCGCTCATCCTGCACTACCTCCGGGTTGTCCACGACTACGTAGGCAGCTCCCTTGGTGAGGGCTTCGGAGGCAAAGAGGTTTCCATCAAATTTATCTCCTTTGAGGGCAAAGAAGAGGCAGCCAGGCTCGATCTTGCGGGTATCAGTGGATACCGTCCGGTGTTTCAGGTATACCTGGTATAGTTCGGCAGTAGTAGTCGACATTGTTATAGAATAGTAGCTAAGACCAAATAGCGGTAAATTTCGTTTATTTTAAAGCAGGTCATCCAAAACCTGATTTTATTCGTAGGTCCAAAAATACATGAATATTCTTCAACGATGAGAATACCTCTCCTGTATCTATTTATACTTCTTCAGGTCTCCTTCAGGTTACAGGCTCAGACGCCCTGGTTCCGGACAGATACCCTAACGCCGGTTAGCTACCAGGGCAAGCCTCTGCTGAACCCGTGGGCGGGCGGACTCAACGCCGGTCAATTCTCCAAAATGCATCTGAACAATGACGGCGTAGAGGATCTGGTAGTATTTGATCGTACCAATAATAAAGTCACTACGTTTCTGGCTGATCCGGCTACCAAAGCCTTTCGATATGCCCCCGCCTACGAAGCGCGCTTCCCCTTCGTGCAAAACTGGATGCTGCTCGTTGATTACGATCAGGATGGACATAAAGATCTCTTCACCCATACCCCACAGGGAGTACAGGTGTACCGTCAGGAGCTGAATGGTACTTCCTGGACCTGGAAGCTGGCCAAGCCCCTGCTGTATTCCAGAGGCTTCTCGGGACGAATCAATCTATTGGTCTCGGCTACCGATATACCGGCCCTTACCGATGTGGACGATGACGGAGACCTTGATATTGTCACTTTTGAGATGCTGGGGCACTACGCGGAGATGCATCAGAACATGAGTATGGAGAAGTACGGCGTACCGGATAGTCTTGAGTTTATCCGGAATGGCGTGTGCTGGGGAAACTTTACAAAGGAGCATTGCAATGATTTTCAGTTTGGTCTTGATTGCGGTTCGCTTGAGAGCCTCGGCAGTAGTACCGATGCAACTGCCCGGGTCATGCACTCCGGAGATGCGTTGCTGCTACTTGATCTGAATGGGGATGGAAAGAAAGACATGCTACTGGGCCACGTCACTTGCAATAATATAATGCATCTTGTCAATCAGGGTACCAATCGGGTGGCCAACTACACCAGCTTTAGTACCACCTTCCCGGCTAAAGATCCCATTGATTTTACCATATTTCCGGCCCTATACCTGGAAGATGTAGACTTCGATGGTGTCAAAGACCTGTTGGCTGCTCCTAATGTGTATGCCAACGAAGGAAACCTGATGGACTTCCGGGCCTCCGGCTGGTACTACCACAACAACGGTACGGCTACAAATCCAGACTTCGTGCTGCGTCAGAAAGGTTTCCTTCAGGATCAGATGATAGATGTCGGCGAGAATGCCGCCCCGGCCTTTTTTGATGTAGATGGTGACGGTGATCTGGACCTATTCATTGGAACAGGGGGAGTACGTAAGGGCAATGGATTTAGGGCAAGTATGTGGTACCTACGTAATGTAGGTACAGCTCGTGAGCCGCGCTATGAAGTGGCCTCCGAAGACTACCTCTCGCTATCGGAATCATTGCAGATTACAAACCTGCGCCCCCAGTGGGCTGATTTTAATGGGGATGGTGTGCCAGATTTGGGCTTTGCAGGGGTTACCTTCAAAGGAACAGAGTATCGGTACATGCCTAATCGTGCTTCGCGTGGGGCCGCCGCTCAGCTTAATGCCGCCGAGGCCGTAACCTTGGTACTGCCCGCCGAAGTACAACCCGGCGATTCACCCTATTTTTATGATGTTGATCGGGATGGCGACCTGGACCTGATCGTTGGAAAGACCCAGGGTAATATCGCTTACTACCTCAATACCGGCACGGCCCGTCAGCCGGTATTCCAGCTACAGACCGACGAACTGGCTAATGTTTCATTTAATTACCGCGGACGCTTTGTAAGTATTGGTGTAGAAGATATAAATCTGGATGGCCAGCCTGATCTGCTAACCACCGATCAGAGTGGAACCATGAAGATATTTCATTCTGGTGAATGGGGGAAATGGAGCAAGCATGATAGCCTTCTGGTAGAGAACCCGGTACTAGATCGTACCATACAGCCTTACCTGGGTACCTATCTGTATCCTGCCGTAGCCGATTATAACGGTGATGGCAAACCTGACCTTGCCATAGGTACAAACGCCGGAGGACTGCGCCTGATGACCAATATCCTGCCTGTGACTATTACCGCTCCTGAGCCGGGTCTCACCTGGCGTGCCGAGGTATTTCCGAGCCCGGCTGTTGACTACGTATATATAACAACGGATACTAATGCAGAGGTGGAAGTATATAATCTGCAGGGTATCACTATGCTGCCTAAACCACTGCCGGTTAAGGCCAATCAGGAGGCGGTAGTGGATATTCAAAACTGGGTACCAGGACTTTATATTTTTCGAATTAGCAATACCAGGGGCGTAGTAGTAAAGAAAGTACTTGTGCGGTAGGTAAACCTACGGCGGTGGTCTTACCGTTGACTACATGTATTTGCTATTATGGAAAACAACTCATCTCTTTTGTGTGTTGATTGTAAGTCAGTAATATTGTCCTAAAAATGATTTGATATTTGTAGAAATAGATATACTTTGATATTGCTTATTTTTTATTAAGTTTATTATTTATAATAGACTGGCAACTAATCTATGGGAAAATCAAATATTTACCTCCTCGTTGAATTAGAGAAGTTTATAAAAGGACTCGCTTTGCATTATCAGGATTTGCAGAAAGCATTCTTAATCAATGCGGCTTATTTCCAGATACTGGAGCCTAAATATTTTTCGGATGATCTCTTTCTGACCTGGAAGAATATAGTTAGACAGGCGAGTGGTCTGAAAGATCCTTTTGCCGTAAAAGAGGCTGTACTCAAAACCCAGATCATGTATACTATTAGTCAGATGTCAGAGCAGGAATGTTATGAATTGGCTATGAAAATAAACAATCTCTACGTAGCGGTTAGTGCTGAGTTAAAAGGAGCAGAGTCGTATAACCGGGCAGTTTCTCCTGCCGGTAACTTATCTTTTTCGACTTATCACCAGTAATAGTACTTACTAACTATTAATTGGTACTATATGCTTTCACAATGTGAAGAGCCATGGCAGGCTTTTAGTCCCTTATACTTCTCTTGAGCCTGCCTTTCATTTAAATAAATTACCGTTTAAAAAGATTTTTTGGTACATATAGTATATATCGATATACTTGACGGATTTTTTACAGGACTATTCAGAACATATATAGCTTCAGGTTGTTGTAATCGGAGGTTATCGAATAAAAATAGTGTTCTGAGTATCTTTTGAATATTTAGTAACAATTCGAGTGCTGAATAGACATATATCCCGCCATCACCATATGAATCAAAAAATACCCCCAACCAAGGTCGCTACGACAGAGCTGGCCTTGTTATTTTGTGCCATTATTGGTCTTACAACTGCGTATCTGAGCGTCAAAAAGAGTGGCTTTTCTCCTTTACCTGTTAAGACTTCCTATGCGGCGGCCCGGGCTGATAGTGAGGAAATTTTCGATAATACATTTGGAGAGTTTCAGGGATCTATACTGGCATCGTATGACGACCGGTTTCCGCTGTTATATAACCAGATCCAGGAGTACGAATTAGAAAAGGGGATGAGAGATGGAATTATTGTGCTTTTGAAAAAGCAGACTAAGGTATTGGTCGTAAAGAGAGATGAAATAGTATCATTGGTAGAGGTACAGGCAGGGGAGCATTACAAGAAAAAACTGTATGTACTTACAGCTTGCCTGAAGAAGTATGGTGATGCTATACACAAGAGAGAGACATTCAGGGCTTTAGCGACTACAGAGCCTCGATAGATGCATTAAAATAAAAGTAACATCAAAAATCTTGCCATTTTAGAATTATTTACAGATATTGCTTTGGATTACGAAATCCACCCTACCAATAACTGTGATAGTCTAAATGAATACAACTTCCTCATGTGAGATCTATGAGAAGCTCTATTCAATTATCAATTGCCTTATAGTCGGAAAGGGGGACATTAAGTCCCGCCTCTTACATAAGGACAGATATTTTGTTGAGCTCGATGAAGAAAGTTTTTCGGAAGCCCTTTTGCCCCTGTGGCTTTCGATCCGAATCCGACTGATGGGCTATGGGCAATACGCTAGCCGTAACCAGAAGTTGGCCGCTGTAAAGCAAAACGGAGTGCAGTTGAGTTTGGAAGAGTGTTCACGTATAGCGTCTGATTTACATGAGCTTTACATAAAGCTGCAGCATGAGTACTATGCTCGCTAAGTTTCAGTTTTGAATAAAGCCATAGGCATTTGCACACTATACACACACACACATACCTTTTTTAGGGAAGCCTTACGCAGGTACCTGATGTCATTGTATTGCTCTTGTCTTCTACAGAAGGCAAGAGCAATTTTTTTTAATTAAAGTTTAGAAAGGAGACTACTCTATGTAGGTCTGTACTACCACTTCTTGAATATAAAGTACACCGCCAGCACGATCAACCCGAATCCTACTAGGTAGTTCCACCGCACGGGCTCTTTCAGATAAAAGACGGCAAAAGCCACAAACACCGCCAGACTCACTACTTCCTGAATCGTTTTTAGTTCAAAGGCATTGAAGCTGTACGACCCGATCCGGTTTGCGGGTACAGCTATACAGTACTCCACAAAGGCTATCAGCCAGCTAATCAGGATTACCTTCCAAAGGTCCGTCTCCCGGAACTTAAGGTGCCAGTACCAGGCCGTAGTCATAAACAGGTTTGACAGAAAAAGCAGTAGTATAGTACGCATGGGCGGGTAGTTGAGAGATAAAAATTTTCCAAAGCAAATATCATCAATGGTTATCATATTAATGAGATAGGCAGCCAACAGTTGCCTTGCATGACACCACAGGAAAGTTATTCCCAAAAAGAAATAGTACTTCGAAAGGAAAATTTTAGATTAGTTGGCTTTGTGTAAAAGGTACAGCTCTCGTAAGGCTTATCTTACCCACTGCCCGACTTACGGTTGAATCCATTAGTTAACTCTTAACCTCCTGATTGCCCATGAACCTGTCTCAGTTTACTGATAAGTTAAATGCCGTTGAAGAGTATGAGCGCGAACGAGTACCGGAGCGAAAGCTGCGCAGTAGTAAAAGTTTTCTGGGACTATATGCAGGGGAGCATACCGCAGGTACTGAGTTTGTAATTGGGCCGCTGTTTGTAGCGCACGGGGTAAGCGCCGGTGATCTTGTACTGGGGTTACTGATAGGTAATATACTGGCGGTGCTTAGCTGGGCTTTCCTTTGTGCACCCATCGCCATCAAGGAGCGTATTACGTTGTACTTTAAGCTTGAAAAAATATGTGGTCCGCGGCTAACCAAGGTATATAACCTGGTCAACGCGCTGATGTTCTGCTTCCTGGCGGGCTCCATGATCGCAGTATCCGCTACGGCGGTGGGTATACCCTTCAACCTGCCACTGCCTACGCTGCAGGATGTCCTACCTAATAGTGCCCTATGGGTGGCTATAGTACTGGTGGTAGGGCTGGTGACTACTGTTATAGCCATGCTTGGTTACGACCTGGTGTCTTATGTGGCCAATCTGGCGGCACCCTGGTTGTTCCTGGTGTTTGTGGCGGCGGCAGTGGCTGTGTTACCCGAAGCGGGTGTTACTTCAATAGGTGACTTTTGGAGTGTGGCTAACGACAAGATCTGGACCGGAGTACCTCTGGAAGGGCAGTCAAAGTTTACCTTCTGGCACGTTATGTTTTTTGCCTGGTTCTGTAATATGGCTATGCACATCGGTATGGCTGATATGTCGGTACTACGTTATGCCCGTAGCTGGAAAGCCGGATTCACGTCAGGAGCTGGTATGTTCCTGGGGCATTATATAGCCTGGGGAGCATCGGGTATCCTTTACGCTATTTTCTTACAGCAGGCAGCTAATAAGCTCGAGTTCTCGCCTGGGCCGGTAGCCTACTACGCGGCCGGACTGGCGGGTGTGATCTGTGTAGTAATAGCGGGCTGGACTACGGCCAACCCTACCATCTATCGGGCTGGTCTGGCCCTGCAGTCGTGGTATCCCAAGTGGAAGACCTGGAAAATTACTCTATTAGTAGGATTGATCACTACCTCGGCGGCCATGTTTCCGGCGCTGGTAATGCGCCTGCTGGACTTTGTGGCCCTGTACGGATTGCTGCTGATGCCGATGGGAGCTATCATCTTCTCGGATGTATACCTGCTGCCGCGGCTCGGGTTGAGTGAGGAATACGCCCGTAAGAAAGGATTACATATCAACTGGGCCGCCGGACTGACCTGGGTACTGACGCTGGCATTCTGCCTGGTCCTGAACTGGATTTTCGGAATTGAAATATTCTTCCTGGGACTACCGGGCTGGTTTGTGGCCGTAGGATTATACCTGGCAATGAGCAAGGTGTTCCAGTCTGCTAATGTATCCCAAACCGTAGATGTTGTATAAAATAAGTTGGTAATCCCTCAAATAGTACTCCCTATGACTTTGCCTAAAACACTAGCTTATATACTCGGTGCCCTGGGTTTGGGGCTGACCATCATACCCTCCATGCTGTCTTTTGCGGGTACTATTACTCAAGATCAGAACAAGACGCTCATGGCGGTAGGTATGGTACTATGGTTTATAGCCGCGTTCCGTATCATCAAAAGGGAGAGCTGAAACAGGACTGGCTACGGATATACCGCTACCAGTTCTATTTCGATAAATTTCTCCGGACTCACCAGACTGGCAATTCCAACGGTGGAGCGAATGGGCTTCACCGGATTTTCCTTTGTTCCAAAATACTGCGCGTACGCCTCGAACCATCCCTGGTAGTCGTGGGTGCCCTTCCATTTGTCTGGTGCTACGTACACCCGTAGCATCAGCACATCCTTAAAGCTAAGCCCTTTTGCCTTCAGGGTCTTTTGCAGATTGTTGAGTATATTCAGGGCCTGCGCTTTGGTGTCGCCAAAGCGGGCAGGTGTACCTTCCTGTGCGGTACTATCCACCACTCCTCCGACCGTGCCACTGGTCCAGAGCATCTTCTTGCCTTCCGGAATAATAGCTCCTGATGAAATGGGCGAAGTAGGTGCTCCATAAAATTCAACGGTTTGGGCTTTGCCACTGATGCAGGTAATACAAATGAGTAAAAGTGAGAGTAGGTGTTTCATTTGTTTGGTGTATTAGGATTATTAAAATTTTAAATAGTAAATAAATCTAAATAATTAAAATAATATTCTGCAATAGTAAATATATTCAGAATAATGTTTGACGTCAACAGGCTTTGTCTATAAATTTCGGCTGAATCAACCCTGTTTAACCCCCATTATGCAGCTATGAATCGTCGAGACTTCTTTCAAAAAACCGGATTAGGCAGTCTGGCTTTGACCACAGGTGTCGTGTCATCCTGTACATCTACAACTCAATCCCAATTCGCGGACAAGCACTTTCACATTAATCGGGGGTACCACCAGATACCCAAGCTACGCCTATCCATGGACCGGATTGTGAAGGAGACCGTGGGGCTGCGTCCGTTTCGGGCCTCAGGACCACGGCTGGATACGGAGCAACTAGGCAACAAAACCATTGTCCACAACTACGGGCACGGGGGGAGCGGCTGGTCACTATCGTGGGGAACGGGCAACATAGCCCGGCAGAAAGTACTGGCGACTCCGGAGCGAAAAATAGCGGTACTGGGCTGTGGTACGGTGGGCATAGCTACGGCCCGGCTGTTACAGGAGAGCGGCTGTGAGGTTACGATCTATACCAAAGATGTACCTCCCAACATTACCAGCAACCTGGCTACGGGTACCTGGTCACCGGCTTCGCGCGTATGCGATCCGACAGTGGCTAAGCCGGAGTTTCGGTCAGTATGGGAGGAGGCTACGCGGTTTTCACACCGCCGGTTCCAGTTACTGCTCGGGATGGATGATATAGCCGCCTGGGTGGAGGAATACAGTGCCTTTGATGAGCAACCCGCGCGAAGCGGTGCGGTAGCCGCCGGAGGAGAGGTGTATGAGCTACCCGGCCTGATACCGGAGCGGGTAAGGCTCAGCCAGAAAGAGCATCCATTCAAGGCCGAGTACGTAACACGCCGGTCCAACATGATCTTTAACATCCCGACTTACCTGCGTCACCACCTCAACGACTTCCTGATGTTTGGCGGGAAGGTAAAGATCCACGAGATTAAAAAACTGGAAGATATAGACGCGCTACCGGAAAAGGTCGTAGTCAACTGCATGGGGCTGGGGGCGAAGCCGGTATTCAATGACGAAGAGCTGACGCCTGTATCGGGGCAGTTGTCCTGCCTGATCCCGCAGACCGAAGTACAGTATAAGTTCAATACCAAAGGAGCCAACTTCATCGCCCGCAAGGATGGTATATACCTGGGCAGTAATGGCATCGTAGGCAACTGGGACACAACCCCCAGTAAGGAGCAGACCGAGAAAGTAGTGACGATCCTTCAGAAAGTAATGAGTGAGATGCGCGGCTAGCCCCCTTTCCGGCTCGTGTCTGTGCTGCCAGGTACCACGAGCCGGTATATCTTGCCTTTGTACAATCCGGCCCTTCTATTCGTACATTTCTTAATCTTTGCTACCTTTACCCTATATCATTTCCTCACACGTATGAGGTGTATATCAGGGTTCATGAAATATATCGCGCTGCTAGTAATAGTACTTACAGGATTAGGAGGCTGTACCGAGCCTAATAAAAAAGTAGTGGTAGCCACGGCCGCCAATGTGCAGTACGTGATGCAGGAGCTCAAAGAGGAGTTTGAGAAGGAGTCAGACACTGAGGTTGAAATGGTAGTAAGCTCCTCCGGCAAGCTCACCGCCCAGATCCGCGAAGGCGCCCCGTTTGACGTATTCGTGTCGGCAGACACCCAATATCCTAATGAAATTCATAAGAACGGAGGCAGTGATGTGGCTCCACGGGTATATGCCCGAGGTACCCTGGTACTCTGGACGCTGGATTCTACGGCTATCGACCTTTCTATAAACAGACTTGCTGATAAATCCATCCGGAAAGTAGCGCTGGCCAATCCGCGTACTGCCCCTTATGGCGAAGCCGCCGTACAGGCTATGGAGAAAGCGGGTATCTATGAGCAGGTAAAGGATAAGCTGGTATACGGCGAAAGCATTGCTCAGACCTCACAGTACATTGCTTCCGGCGCGGCCGATGCCGGCTTTACGGCTATGTCGGTAGTACTTTCGCCGGAGATGAAGGGCAAAGGACATTGGGTAAAGGTAGATAGCTCAGCTTACCAGCCCATTGAGCAGGCAGCCGTACTACTCCGGCACAGCGAAGACTCCTTCAAAGCGCAGCCCAGCCGTGACTTCTTTGAGTTTTTATTTTCCGGGAAAGCAAAAGCTATTTTTCGGAAGTATGGCTATTCGGTGGAGTAGCGCATATCTAAGTACCTGATAAGGCTAACTTCAAACCTATACCTGCAGCTTACATGGATCCTGAACCTCTCTGGCTTACCTTACGACTGGCTACCCTTACTACCCTGATCCTGTTTGTAATCGCGTTGCCGATGGCGTACTGGCTGGCGTATTCGCGGTTTAAGGGTCGGTCGGTGGTGGAGGCCATTATCGGTATGCCGCTGGTGCTGCCGCCTTCGGTGCTGGGCTTTTACCTGTTGCTGGCATTTAGTCCTTCCCGGGCCTTTGGGCAGTGGCTGGAGAGTACCTTGGGGCTGCGGCTGGTATTTTCGTTTCCGGGGCTGGTCGTTGCTTCCATTATTTATAGCTTGCCCTTCATGATCTATCCGCTGCAGGCGGGTCTGCAGTCGTTACCAGCTTCCCTGCGCGAAGCCTCCTATACCCTGGGCAAAAGCGCCTGGACTACGTTTTTTAAAGTACTGCTGCCCAATAGCAAATCGGCTATTCTGACGGCGTTGGTACTTACCTTTGCCCATACGGTGGGGGAGTTCGGGGTAGTACTGATGATTGGTGGCAACATACCCGGTGTGACCAAGGTAGCTTCCGTAGCTATCTACAACGAGGTAGAGGCGCTGAATTATGATGCGGCTAATCAGTACGCGCTCGTGCTTTTTGTGGTAACATTCTTAATTTTATCGATTATTTATACGATCAACAACCGATTGCTGCGTGTCCGACACCCCGCTTGACATATCGATCCGGCATAGTCTGAGTACAGCCCAGGGGGTGATCTCTATGGAGGTGGCACTGGCGGTAAAGCCGGGTGAAATACTGGCGCTGACGGGTCCTTCGGGGGCTGGCAAAACTACCCTGCTCCGGATCGTAGCAGGGCTGATTCAGCCGCAGTCAGGACTGGTCCGGTACGGTAGTGAGGTATGGACCGATACGACGGGGCAAGTACTTAGAGCGCCCCAGCGGCGGCCGGTAGGCTTTGTCTTTCAGGATTACGCCCTGTTTCCCCACCTGACAGTACGCCAGAACCTAGCCTTTGCGCTGGATAGGGGGCAGGATGAGGGCATAGTAGATGAGCTACTCCGTGCCGTAGAACTTACCGAGCTGGCCGGACAAAAACCGGCTCAGCTATCGGGAGGGCAGCAACAGCGGGTCGCACTGGCGAGGGCGCTGGTGCGTAAGCCCCAGGTACTGCTCCTGGATGAGCCTATGGCTGCTCTGGATCGCTCCATGCGGTACCGGATGCAGGACCTGCTGCTGGACCTACACTGGCAGTACCGGTTCATGATGATTCTGGTCACGCACGATCTGGCGGAGATATTCAGGCTGGCCGATCGGGTCGCCCGGCTCGAAGACGGACGTATTGCACAGGTAGGGAGCCCCGGCGAAATCTATACGCACAATCAGGACCTGAGCGAGGAGCCTCTGCTTTATGGGGAAGTACTATCGGTAGAGGTTGCAGATGATCAGCTGGTGGTACTGGCTCTGATTCAGCAGCAGGTACGTCGGCTGAGACTACCACAGGCTCTGGCTCCGCAACTAACGCCCGGACGCTCATTTCTGCTCCGGTACTCTCTCGAAACACCTATGATCGAACTGATTGATTAGTAGTAAGTAGTCAGCTATACAGTCTTATAGTATGTAAACTAACATGTAGCGACGAATGAAGTACTTTGGTATTATAGTAGGTATAGTACTACTGTCTGTACAGGCTGTTATTGCTCAACAGCGCCCTAACGTGGTTATATTCATCGCGGATGATGTAAGCTGGAATGATTTCGGCTGCTATGGCAACAAAGAAGTCAAAACGCCAAATATTGATCGTATAGCCAGGGAAGGGCTACGCTTTACCAATGTGTACCTGACGGCCAGCTCGTGCAGCCCCAGCCGCAACAGCATTCTGTCGGGACGGTACCCGCACAACACAGGTGCCGCTGAGCTACATACACCACTGCCCGCCGAAGTACCTACCTTTCCGGGAGCTCTCAAAGAGGCCGGGTACCACTGCGTATCTGCCGGCAAATGGCACTCGGGACCCCATGCCGTCAAAGATTTTAGTTTGGTACAATCCAAAGGAAATGGGAATGGCGGGGAGGAGCAGTGGGTAAATGTGCTGCGCGACCGGCCGCGGGAGAAGCCTTTCTTTATGTGGTTTGCGGCTCTGGATGCGCATCGGGAATGGGGCGAAAACCAGTACGCCGGCACTAACCCTCCTGATGCCATATCGCCCCCTCCCTACATGGCCAATACTCCCGCTACCCGCAGGGACCTGGCGCAGTACTACGACGAAATAACCCGCTTTGATACCTATATAGGTGAAGTGGAAGAGGAGCTTGCAAGACAGGGCGTACTGGATAATACATTGATTATAATAATGGCTGATAACGGGCGCCCCTTTCCCCGAAACAAAACGCGCCTCTATGACGAAGGAATCAGGACTCCGTTCATCGTCAAATGGAAGAAGGGGATAAAGGCACAAGTACCTCAGGTATCGGAGAGCCTGATCAGTGTGATAGATATAGCCCCAACCGTACTCGAACTGGCGGGGCTTTCGGTACTCCCGGGATTTCAGGGAAAAAGTTTTTCGAAAGTACTCAAGGAGCCCGGCAGTAGCTTCCGTAACTATGTGTTTGCGGAGCACAACTGGCACAACTACGAAGCATACGAGCGTATGGTACGGACCAAAGACTGGCTCTATATCTACAATGGCCGCCCGCAGTTTGCCAGTTCTTCCGCTTCGGACATTCATCGTTCGCCAGCGTTTCAGGATTTAGTGAAAGGATATCACACTGGGGAGCTTACCAAAGCGCAGCAGGATAATTTTATCCAACCCAGACCCGCCGAAGAACTGTATAATTGCGCCAAAGATCCTTATCAACTGACCAACTTGGCTGAACAGGCTGTTCACAATAAAGAACTCCAAAAACTGAAGCAGGTACTTAAGAACTGGATGGACCAGACCGGCGATACCCAACCTGACCATCTTACGCCTGCTGATTCAGATTGGTTTAGTGGCAATAAGCTGGATACACCTCTTGTACGTGGTGAAATGCCGGGCACAAAAAGAGGGGCGGTCAGCACTACCAACAAAGGACCATTCTGATGCTTTACCCAATCCAATACTTCCTCTATGCATATACTTATTATTGAAGATGAACCTCTCGTGGCTCGCAACCTGCAGAACACCGTACGGCAGATTGAGCCCGAGGCGAGGCTGGATGGCCCGCTCGAAAGCGTAGAGGCTGCTATCGGCTGGTTCCGGAATAACCAGACCCCCGATCTGATCCTGTCAGATATCCAGTTGTCGGACGGAGTAAGCTTCGAGATATTTCGCCAGGTCGACACCGACTGCCCTATTATATTCACAACGGCCTACGACGATTACGCCATCCGGGCTTTCAGGCTCAACAGTATTGACTACTTACTGAAACCCATCCACGAAGAGGACCTGAAGCGGGCGTTTGCCAAGTACCACCGATGGCGGGGAACCGACCGGTCCAATTATTTCCCGACCCAGCTGAGCAATCTGCTCGAGCAGCTGGATACCCGTCCCTCCAAATCCTATAAGCAACGCTTCCTGGCGCATCACCAGCGTACGGTCGTGGCCGTACCGGCTGAGCGGGTAGCTTTCTTTGTTCGTGATGAGGTAATCTGGCTGGTGACTCTGGAAGGCCAGCGGCTCATCACCGATTACGCTTCGCTGGATGAGCTGGACGAACTACTGGATCCGGTGCATTTCTTTCGGGCCAGTCGTCAGTATACGATTAGGAAGGAGGCGCTGGAAGGCTACCGTACCCATCATACCGGTAAACTGGAGTTAATCGTGACAGCCGCTCCTGATGAGACTATTTCGGTGAGTAAGGAAAAGGCGCCGCAGTTCAGGCGGTGGTTTGAAGAGTGATAGGGTAGGTACGGCGGCTGAGATTCTTTGTATTTTAAAACCATTTTCAACCTTTATGCAGACTTTTTACAAGCTACTACGAATTGCACTTATGACGTTACCTCTGCTGGCCATGCAGCAGGCCAAGCCTACCCGCGTTGTATTCTTTGGCGACTCTATTACTCAGGCGGGCGTAGGGCCCAAAGGGTACATTTCTCAGATGAAGGAAATGCTGCAGGCACGCGGCCTGAGCGATCAGTACGAACTGATAGGGGCGGGCATAGGCGGTAATAAAGTATACGACCTGTACCTGCGCATGGAAGAGGACGTACTGGCCAAAAATCCTGATGTAGTAGTTGTATACGTAGGTATCAACGATGTATGGCACAAGCGTACCCACGGCACCGGTACCGATCCGGATAAGTACGTGAAGTTTTACGAAGCCATTATTAAAAAGCTACAGGCCAATAATATCCGTGTTATCCTGAGTACACCTTCGGTCATTGGGGAGAAATCAGACTACTCCAATGAGCAGGACGGCGACCTCAACCGCTACGCCGGTTTTATCCGTGACCTGGCGAATAAGCATAATCTGACGCTGGTGGACCTACGCAAAGATTTTCAGGACTATCTGGTAAAGAATAATCCTGACAATAAGGAGTCAGGCATCCTTACCACCGACCGCGTTCACCTGACCGAAGCCGGTAACAAGTTTGTAGCCGAGAGAATGCTGAATGCCCTGGTGAAGAAGTAGCAGGTGAATACCTGTAAAAAAGGCGAGCCGATTAACCAGCTCGCCTTTTTGTGTTATGAAGCTTTTGGAGTTACTTTGAATTCCTCCTGACCTATTTCCTTGATAGGTACTGGCTTTTTCTTTCCGTTAATAACTTCTTTGGCTTTTGCCACATCTATCGGATCTCCAAATAGATAAAACATTTTCATTTTGAACCCTTTGGCATTCTTCATATCCTCCCAGATATCCATGTACTCATGGAAATTGATGTAGATTGGGTTAGCCTTATGCTCTAAGCTAGTGGTAATACCATAAATAGCCTGCTCTTCCTCTTCCTGGTAGGTACCAAACATCCGATCCCAAAGGACAAAGGTGGCGCCGTAGTTCTTGTTGATGTACTTCTCCTGTGAGCCGTGGTGTACCCGGTGGTTGGATGGGGTAGCAAAGATGTATTCGATGGCAGGGTGCAACTTGCGGATGTACTCTGTATGTACCCAGAACTGGAATAGAACCGCTATCTGGTTAACAATAAAGAATATAACGGGGTGGAAACCCATAATGGCAATGGGGAAGAAAAAGATCAGCTTCAGGTGCTGTACCCAGCTTAACCGGAATGATACCGTCAGGTTGTAGTTTTCGCTGCTGTGGTGTACCACATGCGTAGCCCACCAGAACCGTTGCTCGTGCGAAATGCGGTGAGCCCAGTAGCTACACAAGTCAAAGAATACATAGCAGGGTATAAACGTCCACCAGGCAAAATGCATGCGCCAGGGTACTAGGTTATACATCCAGACTATAATGGAAAAAAGCGTGAATTTTAAGAGGAAAGCAACTATTACGTTTCCAATTCCGACCAACACAGAGCCAATAGTCTCATTTTTGTCGTACAGATGTCTGTCGTGCCGATAAGAGATATACCACTCGATCAGCACAAAGAAGAACATGACTGGTGCGGCCCATACTATAATCTCGGGGGCACTTTTTGTAAGACCATCAAGTTGGGTAAAGTTAATTTTTGGGGCACCAAAAAGAGTAGATAAGTTGAGTAATACCGTCATTCCTTTGTCAATTGTGTTTCACTAAATAATAAAGTCAGCTTTAGAAGAAATGTTTTAAAGATCCGCTAATCTGTTGTTCAATAGTCAGAGTTGAAAAATTTATAAGTAGTAAATAACTCACTTTTACCATAGTATCCCAACGTTATCTGATTAAATCTGCCCAATCAGCTATAAAAAAAATGTTAAGGAGCCACAGAGGGAAGGTCAGGCTTGCTAAGGGTACGCCAGAGATAAAAGGTAAGATAGGCTTCCCAGCCACAGAAGTTACTAAAAACCAGATCCAGTTCTGCCCGCTCGGGTCGCCGTGCCAGCCCCTTTACCTTATGCAACGCATTGTATAATCCTACGTCTCCGTAAGGGACGCAGGTGGCTACTTTCAGTGACTTCATAAGAGCATAGTTAGCGGTCCACTCACCGATGCCTTTATACGAAGTCAACTGACGGATCATAGCCTCGGGCGTGGATAAGGTACTCAGTTGCTCTTTTGAAACCTCCCCGGTACTAAAAGCCCTGGCGATGGTGATGAGGTATTGGGCCTTTCTTTCCGAAAATTGAAGCTCCCGTAGCGCAGCAGGCTCAACCATAGCAACCTGCCTGGGCTCCGGAAAGAGATAGTAGGTTTCATCCTGCCAGTCTATCCGCTCTCCGAGGGTTTCTACCAGCCTCCTTTTTAACTTATAGGCAAAGGACAAGTTGATTTGCTGCCCGATGATGCTCCAGCAGAGAGCCTCAAATAAGTCAGGAATACCAATCAGGCGCAGGCCGCAGTACTCATCTGCCATGAAAGCAAGCTCCTGGTCTGACCTGAGCAGCTTGTAAAAAGGCGCCAGATCCGTATCCAGATCAAACAGGTCCCGTACATATTGGATCAAGGCGGCTTCGTCCGTGATGGTACCTCGAAGTACCTCAATATGGAGGTTACTGTCTACTTGCGATATTTTTACCAGAACCGGCTGCCCGGCTATTCGGATGGGTTTAATGACGGCATCAGGCAAAATGCGGTGCATGATATCGTCGTAGTTCCGGTCCAGAAACCACAGACACTCCTGAAAGCTGAATAAGGGAGGAGTAGGGGTAAGGTAGGATAAGCTTTCGGAGATCAACTGTTTCTTTGGATTAGATAAGTGAAAAAAGCCCGGCATAACCGGGCTTTTTAAGAACGAAAGACAGACCTTTTAGTATGTACTATAAAGTGATTTCCTCGCCGGTAGATAACCTGAAATACTCATTGTCTTTAATAACTCCGGCGTATAGCTTAAACTGGGAAGCATTCAGGTACTTTTTCAGGATGGAAATAGAAGTAGCTCCGTCGTGGTAGTATCGGCCTGTACGTAGTACCCCCAGTACACTACGATGATTGTTTTTGGTGGGAAAGAAATGCAGCTCCGACCCCGCCTGAAGGATTACATAGGCTCCCTCATTTTTACCCAGATCCCGGCTCACTTCCGGGAAACGAAACGTTATAAAATCCTGACCGTTCTCGACCTCTACCGGTGTACTGCCCTTAATCGGAGCATTGGCCAGGCGTTCAAAATAAAACGAAGGCATCTCATACACCCCGGTGGCTATCGATTCTTCATAAATGGTATCTACCGGCTTCCTTACCGCGACGTAGATCGGTGAGGAGGGAATAGCCCGGTTGTTTTTCCATTCGTAGGCGTCCGTTAGTAGTACTTTCCGGTAGTAATCCACTGCTTCCCAGTTCTGGAAGTAGGCATTGAAAAAGTAGAGTAGCGCTATACCCAGGCCTGCTGTACTAAGTATTTTGGGATTGTGCCGGAAGATTGGAGTTCGGAGTAACAGGAGGTAGATAAATAAGATCCAGTACACAAACATATGCTTATAGCGGTTGGTCAGGATAGAACCGGCCCCTTCGGAGGCACGACCCAGCGCAAACACACTAAAGACAATAAATAAGAAGGCCAGACAGCCCCATACCCATACCTCATTGGCGTAAGGTGTCTGCTTCTTTATAAGTACCTTCTTTATGAATGGTATGAATAGCCATATAACCAGCGCCAGGATAATCAGTCCTGCAACCCCTGCTATTACTAGTCGTATTTTATCAGAAAGGGTAGGGAATATGTCCACAATCATCCCTGGCATGGTGACCAGTATCTGGAGCAGCGAGTCAAAGTGCCTCAAGTTTTCACTGATGGGGGGACGGAAGTCAGGTACTTTTAGCTGGTAGTAGTAGTAAAATACCAGCAGCCCCATGACCAGACCCCACACACCCAGCCGCTTAAATTTCTTCTGGACGAACAGTACCAATGCACCCGCCAGGAATAAAAAGGTACCGGTAACATCAGAGTACAAGGCTATGATAGCGGCAACTATACCTAGTGCAAACCACCCTACCGAATGTCTGGATAAGAGCCAAAGTGCCAGAAAAGACCAGATAAATACGGCTATATGCTGCATGGGAATCATAGCCCAGTATACAGCCCCATAGTTGATCGGGGTGAACAGCAGAAATGGAATAGGCAGGAAGTAGAGCCAATTAATGTTTTCCTGACGAAACCAGTTAATAAACAGCCCTAGCAGGATCAAGTAGGTAGAGATACCCAGTACCATCATGATTCTGAGATCCAGCGAACCATTTAGCAGATATACCCAGTAGGATACAAGACGGTCCACGACTATACGCCTTTCGTCATCCTGCGTATACAGGATGTTCCAAAAGCCCCTGATCCCGTCATAGTTGCCTTTCAGAATTTTTACCGTAGGCTCCAGCAGTGCGTCAAAGTCATCCTGAAAAGGTATATTAACGGACATTTCAAAAAAAGTAAAATAGAAAAATACAATTGGAAATGCCGTTACTATAAAAAGTAAAATACCTTTTAAGGAAAGCTTAGAAGCCATTGGAATCGTTGGTGATGAATGATTTGATAGTGTAAATAGAATCAGGATATAAAATATATCCAAGTCCAGGGGCAAAATGTTAGGGTTGGGTACTCACCCAACCCTGGTTTACCAGAGGTTGGATGGGTACTTACCCGAAGTATGTAGTTCACTAAGAGCGGCCTGTACAGTAGGCTTATCTTCAGGATACGTCACCCCAAACCAATCGGACTGGCTGGTGAAGACCCTGCATTTGCCTAAGTCATTAAAGATCATATTCGTGACAATGTACGGAATATAAAACTCAGCCTTAGGCGTAGTGAAATTAGCCCGGGCATAGGCCTCAAATAAGTTCTTTGTAATGGGGAACACAGAAGGTTTGAAGCCCCAGAAATTCATGGATACAATGGTCTCGGCAGAAAGCTCGGTCATGATTTCATCTTCCTCAAAGTAGATCTTGCCGAGGTCGCTGGATATTTTGGTACGCTCTACTACCGACGACAGGTTACCGTCACTATTCACTACGCATACACCGCGGGATACAGTACCATTTTCGGACAGTGTACGCTTCAGCTCGTAGCCAATCATAGCATGTTGTGTATCGTCGGTATCGCTCTGAAGAAATTCCGCCATGGTCGCAAAAGCTTCCCGACCATAGAAATCGTCGGCATTGATTACAGCAAAAGGAGTAGAGGTTTGTTCCCAGGCGCAAAGCATAGCGTGTCCGGTACCCCAGGGTTTGGTGCGCTCTACGGTGCCCAGATCTTCGGGTACGTACGACTGTATACCCTGTATAGCAAAGTCATAGTCAATCAGGCCCTGTAGCTTGGGAGCAAATACAGCCTCCATTTCATCTCTGATTTCTTCCCGTACTATAAACACTACTTTGCCAAAGCCACCCCGGATGGCATCAAAAAGAGAATAATCTATAATGGTTTCCCCATTAGGGCCAAATTGATCGAGTTGTTTAATGCCTCCGTAGCGGCTGCCCATACCGGCGGCCAGTATCAAAAGTGTAGGTTTCATTCGTATGTGTGATTTTGGGTGTATATCTAAAAGGAGCGGCAAGTTAAAAACTTATGCCTAAAGCTAATTAGGTTGTTTACCAGATTTAAAAATCGGACAACAAAAAAAAGCGCCGCGTGGAAGCTCGCGACGCTTTAAATCACACTTAATCAAAAATAAAAAGCTCGCCGGATGGATCCGGCCAATATTTTATACTGCGAAGCTTTCCCCGCATCCGCAGGTACGCGAAGCGTTAGGGTTGACAAATTGGAATCCTTTGCCATTTAAGCCATCGCTAAAATCTAACGTGGTACCAGCCAGGTACAGGATACTCTTTTTGTCTACCACGATTTTGATGCCTTTGTCTTCAAATACCATGTCAGTAGGCTTGTACTCTGAATCGAACTCAAGGTTATACATGAGGCCTGAGCAGCCACCACCTACTACACCAACGCGGATATGATTTACGTCCGCACGGCCCTCCTCGTTACGGAGTTCTAATATTTTATCTTTAGCCTTATCAGTTACTGTTACCATCGTCTGAGCAATTATTCGTCTTACCTTCAGTAGTAATAACTTTTTTTTGGAGAGTAAAGTTCAGTTGCCGGATCGTTTAATAGAGCTTTTTAGCCTCTGGATTAGACTATATGGCTATATACTTAATTCTTTTCCAATAGCTTAGGGCCTTCCTTATTAATAGCCGAAACGTGCATCTTACTGCCGATACCAGCCTGCTCAAAGGCGTTCTGCATAGCCTTGCCAATGCGCTCAGCGTCGCTGCGGCTTCGGCTTAGAGCAAACATAGAGGGACCCGCACCCGAAATGCTGCACCCAAGGGCTCCGTTGTCAATAGCGGCCTGCTTTACCTCGTTGAACTCCGGGATCAGGATAGCGCGCACGGGCTCAATGATCACATCAACCATAGAACGGCTGATCAGATCGAAGTCTTCCTTCATGAGTCCGGTGATGAGTCCGGCTACATTACCCATTTGTGAAATGGTATTTTTGAGCGATACCTCGTTGCGAAGGATGTAACGGGCATCTTTGGTATTGACTTCAATATCGGGGTGTACCAGCGTACAGTGCAGGCTAGAGGGTACCGGAACGGTGAATACATCCAGCGGATTATAGCTCCGGATCACGACAAAGCCACCCAGCAGCGAAGGACCCACGTTATCAGCGTGGGCTGATCCGCAGGCGATGCGCTCACCTTCAATGGCAAAGGGTAGGAGTTGCTCACGCGTAAAGGGCTGATCAAGCAGCTCGTTAATGGCAAACACACCGGCTACGGCACTGGCCGCGCTGGACCCCATACCGCTGCCTAGCGGCATGTTTTTATGAAGCGTTACCTCACAGCCTACGTCCAGCCGATTCAGCTTATTCAGGAAGTGCTGCATCACTACCGTCACGGCGTTACGCGAGGCATCGCGGGGAAGCCGGCCTTCGTCACCCGTTATGTCAGCAATGACAATACCGGGCTCATCGCGCCGACGTACCTCTACGATATCGCCGGGTTCATCCACGGCAAAGCCAAATATGTCAAATCCGCAGGCTACGTTGGCAACGGTAGCGGGGGCGAAGGCTTTTATGTAATTCATGTGTTTGGTCAGGTCTGCTCTATTACCCCAGATAGCTACTGATACTCATAATGTCGGCAAATACGCCCGAAGCTGTAACCTCGGCACCCGCACCGGGGCCTTTTACAACCAGGGGACGATCCTTATAGCGCTCCGTTGTGAATGATACAATGTTATCACTGCCGGATAAAGTATAGAAGGGATGCTGCGGCCCTACGGTACGTAGCTCTACTTTTGCTTCACCATCTTCAAGGGTTGCTATGTACCTGAGTACTTCACCCTTAGCCTGAGCACTGGCTAATAGCCCTTCAAAATACTCGTTGGAGGCTTCCAGCTCAGCGAAGAAAGCTTCCACGCTGGGGGCTTTCAGACAATTATCGGGAAGTAGCTGGGCTACGCTGACATCTTCCGGTTCGAGGGGTACACCTACTTCACGCGACAGGATCAGGATCTTACGGGCTACGTCGGTACCGCTCAGGTCGTCGCGCGGATCAGGCTCGGTATAGCCTTTGGCTTTGGCATCACGCACCACATCCACAAAGCGGACACCGGACTTGAAGTTGTTGAATATGTAGGAAAGGGTACCGGAGACAATAGCTTCTATCTTCAGAAACTTATCACCGCTGGCCATCAGTCCCTGAATGGTATTTATAATGGGTAGTCCGGCTCCTACGTTGGTTTCGTAGAGGAACTTCACCCCCCGCTGCAGGGCTGTCCGCTGCAGGCGCAGGTACTCGTCGTAACGTCCGGAGTTGGCCACCTTGTTGGGAGTTACTACCGAAATGCTGGCGTCGAGGAGCGTTTCGTAGTAGCGTACTATGTCCTTATCGGAGGTACAGTCCACAAATACACTGTTGGGCAGGTTCAGCTCCTTGATACGCTGTACAAAGGCAGGCAGGCTGGTTTTGACGCCCTGTTCGGCCAGTTGGTCACGCCAGTCTTTCAGCGAAACGCCTTCCGGGTAAAGCAGCATTCTCCTGGTATTGGACAAGCCTATGACATTCACGATCAGCAGTTTTTCGGTGCGGAGGTATTTTTCCTGGTCGCAGAGCTGCTTGAGTAGGGTACTACCTATCAGTCCGACACCCACTATGAAGAGGTTGAGGGAGCGGGTCTCGGACTGAAAAAAAACCCCGTGTATAGCGTTTAGCGCTTTCGACAGGTCATTCTTGGAGATAACTACTGATATATTCAACTCAGATGATCCCTGAGCGGTAGCTATCACGTTGATACCGTTTTTTCCAAGTACTGAGAAGAGCTTGCCGGATACACCGGTACTCTTCTTCATCCCTTCACCCACAATAGCCACGATAGAAACATTCTTCTCGATACTGATGCTGTCAATATCTCCGGTGGCAATTTCAGCTTCAAATTCTTTCTCCAGTACCTCACGCGCCCGGTCAGAGTTGCGGGGGTCGATAGTGAAGCAGATAGAGTGCTCCGATGAAGCCTGTGAGATCAGAATAACACTTATATTATTGACAGAAAGCGCCGTAAACAGGCGGGCCGATATACCAGCCACCCCGATCATACCACTACCCTGTACGTTGACCATAGCGGTATCATCAATGGATGATATACCTGTGATAGCGTAGGCGTAGTCTTTGCTGTTAGCTGTACGGCTAACGAGGGTGCCTTCAAAATCGCGATTAAAGGTGTTAAGTACTTTAAGAGGTATATTTTTGGCAAAAGCCGGCTGTAAGCTAGGGGGATAAATTACTTTAGCCCCGAAGTGCGACAGTTCCATGGCTTCAGCGTACGAAATCGAAGGAATCGTAAAAGCATTAGGTACCTTACGCGGATCGGCCGTCATCATGCCATCTACGTCCGTCCATATTTCAATGACTTCGGCATCGAGGGCTGCTCCAAAGATAGAAGCCGTGTAGTCCGAGCCTCCGCGTCCGAGTGTGGTCGTGATTCCATCCGCCGTAGAGGACACAAAACCAGTAATGCACTGTAGGGCGCTGCTCTTGGCAAAGTGCTCAAGAATAAGGCGATCCGTAGTGGCGAAGTCTACCTCGGCCATACCAAAGTAGGCGTTAGTCCTGACCATCAGACGTGCGTCGCAGTATTCTGCAGCTACTCCTCTGTGCTTGAGGGCTTCGGTAATGATAGTCGTAGACAGCCTCTCCCCAAAGCTCATGATCAGGTCGAGGGTACGTGGGGTAAGTTCGCGGATAAGGTACACCCCGCGAAGCAAGTCTTCCAGTTCGTTCACCAGCCCTTTGACGGTGGCAAAGGTACTGCTCTGGCTTTTTACACCGATCAGTCCGCGGATGGTAGTGAAGTGTCTTTCTTCTACCGCTTTCATCAGATCAAGGTACTCCCCATTTCCGGCGGCGGCCATTCGGCCTATCTCGATGAGCCGGTTCGTGACGCCTCCCATCGCTGAGAATACCACCGCAATGCGCTCACCCTGCGCAAGATTATCTTCCAGAATACTGATTACCTGCTTGATGCTGTCAACCGTACCGACCGACGTACCGCCAAATTTGAGAACTTTCATTAATTACTGATAGCGAAATGAAAAAATAGCTTCAGACCAGGCCTTACAAGTGGCCAATCCGGCTGCAAATATAGTAATTCGTAGGCTGTCAGGACGAAGCGGGCCAAAAACTATAAGGATTCGACGTATTTAGTTTTGGAAAAAATAAAGATATTAGAGATTTGGGGAGCAGGTACTTCCGGTACCTCGCCACTCGATCATGTTCTGCCCTATTCTCTGCCTCCCTTAATCTGACCTGATACCTATGCTGTACCGCTACCGAGTGCTGATCTTCTTGTTTTCGCTCTCCATGATTACCTACCTCGACCGGGTGTGTATATCGGTAGTGGGTAAGCGGATGAAAGATGACATGGACCTGACCAATGAGCAGTTCGGCTGGATACTGGGAGCTTTCTCGCTGGCGTATGCCCTGTTTGAAGTACCTACCGGTGCCCTCGGTGATTGGTTAGGGCCACGAAAGGTCTTGCTGCGGGTGGTATTGTGGTGGTCGGTATTTACCGCGCTCACTGGTGTCGCTTCTGGACTCATCATGCTTATTGCTATTCGCTTCCTGTTCGGAATGGGCGAGGCGGGGGCTTATCCCAATAGCTCCATTGTCATCGCCCGCTGGTTTCCAGCCGTCGAGACGGGGCGGGCGCAGGCTTTTATATGGGCGGCAGGGCGACTGGGCGGTGCTTTGGCTCCTCTGGTGGTGGTACCGCTGGCGGCTTCACTGGGCTGGCGGGCATCGTTCTGGGTAATGGGTCTGATTGGGGTGGTGTGGGCAGTGGTGTGGTACCAGTGGTTCAGAGACTTTCCGCGCGAGAAAAAGGGCATCTCCGAAAATGAACTGGCCTACATTCAGGAGCATCGGCGCTTTCGCGTACAGGCGCACGGACTGGCATGGGGCGCCCTGCTGCGGAGTCGCAACCTATGGGCGCTCGTACTGATGTTCCACTTCTACATGTACGGAGCGTACTTCTTTTACAGCTGGTTACCCATCTACCTGCAGGAGGGGCGCCAATTTACCGAAAATGAAATGCAGTTCTTTACCACACTTCCTTTCATCTCAGGAGCTATCGGGTGTTTCATGGGAGGCTTTATCAGCGACTGGCTGGTGAAGCGCTTCGGGTTGCGCATAGGCCGGGCCAGTGTAGGAATGGTAGGCATGGGTTTGTCGAGCCTGGTGATGTGGGTTTCGGCTCTTTCAGAAGATAACCTTACGGCGGCCTATCTGCTGTCGGCGGGGATGCTGTTTAAAGACCTGACCTTACCCGTATCCTTCGCGGTATGTGTGGATATTGGTAAAAGCCGGGCCGGAACGGTGTCCGGTACCATGAATATGATCGGGCAGTTGGGAGGCTTTTTTCTGGCGGTGTTCTTTGGGAGAATTGTGGATCTGTCCGGTGACTACAACTATCCGCTCTACATCATAGGTACCCTGCTCGGCTTCAGCAGTCTGCTGTGGCTGGTGATTGATCCAACGCAGGAACTGTGGGAGCATGAGCAAACGCAGAAAGTGGATACAGGGCTGCTGGATGGCTAAACCAATACATTTTATAGATAAGGATAATTTAGAACTCAAAGACCAGCCCCGCTCCGGTATTGAGTACTCCTATAAAGCGCCACTTGCTCTGTAGGGATTTGATAGGGCCTATATCGCCTACTATTGCGTAAGTCGGTACATCTTTAAAGTACATATTGGAACCGATCCATTGGCCTGTGATCTGGAAACGGAGCCGGTTCGATATAGGTACACTAGCACTACCCCCAGCGCCATACCCCAACGCTTTAGTACTGCCTTGTGCTACCCGGGCCTCCACCGGATTACGCCCCGTGGAGGAGGTGCCAATAACCGATAGCCCCGGTGATCTGGCAAATGCCACTCCTAGCTGTACGTGCCCTTCCAGCATGACAGGACCCGTGCGAAGATACACCGCAGGGCCAGCCAGTACCGAACCAAAAAGCCACTTGGTTACATCGGTCTGCCAGGTATAGGTATCCCTGTTGGGGAGCAGAATACTGTATTGTTCTATGAGGGGATCCGCGTTGGTTTTGTTTATATTCAGGCTTCCTGACAGGCGTACACCCAACCAGGAGCTAAAACGTTGTTCGTAGCTAAGCTCACCAAAGTATCCTGAACCCGCCAGACCCGCTTCCGGGTCGCTGAACTGCTTGCTGGCAAATTTGCCGATGGGAATGCTGTAACCGCCAGAGAAAGAAATAGCGCGAGGAGCTGTACTTTGTGCCCATCCGCTTGTGGTTATGCCAAAGAAAAGGATGGCGTACAGTAAATGGACAGGTGGACGCATACTAGCTGACAGGTTTTTGGTATATGTACAGAAATGCTTCTTTAGGTACCTGATCGTACTCCTTTCGGGTCAGGAAAGGGTTGATTTCGTACAGGTAAGGCTCGTTGTGATGAAGGACTTCTTCACCAAAGAGCTCGCGCTCGGGCAGGGTAATACGGCGCACCAGTTGCTCATTAAACGATTTTCCCCAACGTATGTTGTCGCCCAGTACAAGCTGTATTTTTTCCCAGTCGTCATAAAAGTACTCCCGAAGCAGGGGGATGATCTTCATTCTGAATACCTCACACAGCCCCGCGTACGACTGGACCGGCAACAGATAAGCGTGCCCCAGCGTATGATCCCGGTCGTAGAGGGCTTCGATGCGCTGGTTGATGGTGGCTAAAAGCTGCCGCAAGTCTATGCCCTCAATAGTACGTCCGGCCAGTAGCTCCGGTTCGGGAGCATACTCTTCAAAGTCAAAACGGCGACGCAGGGCCGTATCCAGCAGGGCGATGGAGCGATCGGCTGTATTCATACTTCCGGCTACATAGAGGTTGGCCGGTATGCCAAAGCGGCCCCGCGAGTAGGGAAGCTGAACACTCTGCTCATAGGTACTTCCCAACCTTTTGTCCGGTTCAAGCAGGGTGATCAGTTCGCCCAGTACGGCTGACACGTTGGCGCGGTTGATTTCATCAATCACCAGCAGCACCGGTTCGGCTTCGGCAAAGCGCTGGCGTCGGTTGTCAGAGGTATCACTCAGGCAGCCCTCAAAAGAACTGTAACCTGCTTTGCGAAGCGCCTCCAGACAGGCTTCGTAGAAAATGCCCTTTTTGATCTGGTAGCTTACCTGACCACCAACTACCTCGGGTCGGATACCTTCCATAAACTCCTCGTAGCTAAATGAGGGGTGGAACGTAACGGAGTAGTGGCTTTTCACCTCCTGCATCAGCTGCTGTAAACGGTAGGTTTTGCCCGTGCCCGGCGGGCCAAACAGGATGTAGTTGAGCGGGATACTGAGTTGGGTTCGGGTCTTGGACGAAACATAGCTTTCGCTGCGCTCTTCTACCTGACTGGCAGCTCGATCGTCGTCGGTACTGGCTGGATTACTTACCCGCATGAGTAGTTCACCCCGAAAAGCTTCGTCCATGGCGGCCCGGTAAGCCGAGTCGTTGTGGTGGTCCCGCTTAGGGCTTTGGGCCATCTTTTCGGCTATTTCATTGATGCAGTCCTGCCATGCCTTCTGGACCAGCGGGTTTTCGATCCAGTGTTTCTGCTCGTAGGGGATCTGCAGGTGTATATACCGGCTGCTTCTGGTAAAATTGACGAATGAAAACTGATTTAATTCGGAGAGTTGGATGCTGCCATCGTGCTTAATCAGTAGCAAAAGGTGCACGCCTTTTTCGCGCCGGATGGCCAGAGCAATGTTGGAATTTACGTTGGCCGATATCATTTTATCCTTGCGGACTACGATGGCCAGACGGTTATCATTTTCAGAAAGACTATGGTACTCAATCAGGTCGTGGAGCAATTTGAAAAAGATACGGCAGGCTTCGGGCTGGTTGATTTCCCGCAGTTTTTTGATCAGTTGTTCTCTCTCTTCGTCTTTAGGCATAGTCTGTATTACCAATTGGTGAGCCAATATACACAAAAACCTACTGCTCTTACCAAGCGGCTTTTAAGGCCATCCAGTGGATAAATTTCTACATTCCATCCTAAAACGAATGCGCCATTACCGTGGGTATCTATTGGTACGGAATTATTGCATACCTAATCAGAAAACACAGACTATTGATATGGACAGGAACGAAATGAACAAAGAAACCCATGCGACCAAAAGCACCGCCAGTACCAGAAGAATCTGGATCTGGGTGATTGGCGCAGGGATTATCTTATCGGCGATTGCTCACTTTGGCGGATGGTTCTATCATGATCTTGATATGACTCCTACCACAACACCACAAGAGGAAATTGTACCCTCGGATACAGTCAGGGGAGACGTAATTGTAAATCCGGATACGTCGGCTACCGATGTACGACGGTAGCACCTTATGGGTGCTACCTTAGCGCTTCCCACAGAATCTCCACCGGATGTAAGGCTTTACGTCCGGTTCCGTCCTTAATCTGATGGCGACAACTCGTGCCCGGGGCTGCAATAATGACCTCTTCGGGTTGTTGACGTACCGTTGGAAAAAGTACCAGTTCACCAATTTTCATTGAGACATCATAATGCTCTGCTTCGTACCCAAATGATCCGGCCATACCACAGCAGCCGGACGGAATAAGCTGTACATCATAGTTTGCTGGCAACGAAAGAGCCTTCTTAGCGGGCACCAGCGAGGAGAGAGCCTTCTGGTGGCAATGTCCGTGTAATTTGATAAGTCGCTTTTCAGTCGTGAAAGCGTCTTTTTTTATGCGCTTCCCTTCTATTTCACGGGCTATAAATTCTTCGAACAGCAGGCTATGTTCCGCTATGCGGCGCGCGTCTTCAACCAGGTGCTCCGGCATCAGGTCCAGGTACTCATCACGGAACGTCAGGATAGCCGAGGGCTCTATACCAATCAGTGGAGTATCCGCTGTAATCAGCTCTTTCAGCAGCTCTACATTCTGAATAGCGATCTGCTGGGCTTCCTTTACAAACCCTTTGGAAAGATAAGTCCTGCCTGACTCGCTATGCTGGGGAATGATTACCTCGTACCCTAGCTTTTCGAGCAGGAGTACTGTTTTCTGCCCTATTTCTACATCATTATAATCCGTAAACTCATCACAGAATAGATATACCTTGCCGGAAGGGCTGCTTTCTGAATTCTTCCGGTGCTGCTTGTACCAGTTGCGTAGGGTAGTAGAGGCCAGGGCAGGCATGGTACGGTCAGGGTGGAAGCCGACGGTGCGGTTAGCTACGCGTCGCAGGGCCGGATTTCCAAATACAGCGTTATACGCCCAGGGAGCCAGGGAAGCCAGCTTCATTTGCTTAGTGAAGTTAGCGATGAGCTTAGCCCGGGCGGGTGCTCCGTGTTTGTCGTACTGCTGCTGGGTAAACTCGGCCTTCATCTTACCTACATCTACCGTAGAAGGACACTCGGCCTTGCAACCCTTGCACGAGAGGCACAGGTCCAGCGTTTCCTTCACCATATCCGCACTGGTAGCATCCTCCTTGGGACTGGGCCATGCAGTATAGAACTGCCGCAGCATGTTAGCGCGGGCGCGTGTGGTATCTTTTTCGCTGCGGGTGGCCATAAAGCTGGGGCACATGGTACCCCCGCTTAGTTGTGACTTTCGGCAGTCACCGGAGCCGCTGCACTTTTCGGCCAGGCGCAGTATACTTTCGTCTTTGGAGAAGTCAAAGGTAGTCTTGGGGGCGGGGGCCGCGTAGTCGGGAAGGTACCGGAGCGACTCGTTCATAGGTGGCGTGTCGACGATTTTGTTAGCGTTGAATACCCCGTTAGGGTCCCAGATACGCTTTACCTGCCGGAACATCTCGTATACCTCCTCGCCCATCATGAAGGGGATAAACTCGCCCCGCAGGCGTCCGTCGCCGTGCTCGCCCGAGAGGGCACCGTTGTACTTCTTGACCAAAACGGCTGTATCCGCCAGTACCTGTCTGAACTGTTGCTTGCCTTCGCTGGTCTTGAGGTTGATCATGGGCTCTACGTGCAGCTCGCCGGCTCCCGCGTGGGCGTAGTAGGAGGCATGCAGGCCGTGCCGGGTCAGTAGTTGCTCCACATCCGCTATGTAGTCAGGTAGGTCCTCAACGGCCACGGCGCAGTCTTCAATAAGGTTGACGGGCTGGGTGTCGCCGGGTAGGTTACGGATCAGGCCGAGGCCTGCCTTACGAATATCCCAGGCTTTAGTGGCGTCGGCTCCGAACAGGAGCGGATGAGCGTAGCCCAGCTGTTCCTGTTGCAGGTCGGCAATAAGAGATACGGCTTTCTGCTTGACTTCCTCTTCGGTATCTCCCCAAAACTCCACCATCAGCAGGGCCGCCGGGTCGCCTTCCAGGAAGAAGCGGTTCTTGGAGTACTCGTGGTGATCTTTGGTGAAGTCCATGATGTACTTGTCCACTAACTCGGAGGCCTTGGGCTGGTGCTTCATAGCTACACGGTTGACGTGCAGAGCTTCGGCCAGCGTGGTAGTATGCACGCACAGTACCCCTACGGCAGCCGGAGGGACATCTACCAGTCCTATCTTTATTTCTGTGACAAAGCAGAGGGTACCTTCTGAACCGGCTATGAGGTGACACAGGTTGATGTTTTGGTTCTCGAAACCCTTCACCAGGGCATCCAGAGCATAGCCGGAGTTGCGGCGCGTGACGGTGGGCTTCGGAAACTGCTTTTTGATCAGTTCCTGATCCACCGGGTTGGACAGCATGCCCCACATACCCGCGTAGATGGCCTGTTCGCGCTTGCTGTTGGCTCCTTTATCGGCTAGTTTTTTAACAAAGTCTCCTGTACTGAGGTTATGAAAGGTGGCCTCACTACCGTCCGACAGCAGGACTTTTACTTCCAGCAGATGGTCGCGGGTGGTGCCCCAGGTGATGGAGTGTAGTCCGCAGGAGTTATTCCCAACCATTCCCCCGATCATAGCGCGGTTGGCGGTAGAGGTTTCCGGTCCAAACAAGAGCCCGTAGGGTGCCAGGTGCTTGTTAAGATCGTCACGAATAACGCCCGGTTGTACGCGTACCCACTTCTCCTCCGCATTGATTTCCAGTATCTGACCAAAGTACTTTGATATATCCACCACGATGCCTTTCCCAACTACCTGTCCGGCCAGTGATGTACCAGCCGCCCGTGGAATGAGCGTTACCTTTTGCTTATTGGCGAAGTCAATAAGACGACGAATATCTTCCACCGTACGGGGAAGTGCTACGGCGAGGGGGAGCTCCTGATAGACAGAGGCATCCGTAGCGTACAGGTGGCGCTGCGCCTGGTGCAGGGTAGAGTCGTCGTAGTAGAGCTCACCTTCAAAAGCGGACCGAAGGGTATTAAACTGGAACAGGGATACGCGGTTCATGTACTATCTGAATGATTGCTTATGCAAAAGTAATAGGGGCGGCGCCATTTTAGACGGGCCTACAGGTCAAAGATCGCTATATACGCCACATAACTACGCTGGCAAACTTTTTTTATTACAGCAGCTACTAAACAACAACCTTACGTACAGGATCTATATGAAAATCAACAAAGCGATTCTGGCTCTGCTGAGCCTGCTGGCCGGGTCTGCGACCTGGGCTCAAAACATAGCCCGCGTGACTGTAACAGCGCCGGATGGCCTGAATCAGAAGGTGTCCTTAACGGCAGAGCGGGTCAAGTTCCATGAGACACTGGGTATGGGCCTGGCCGATACGGAGTTTGATAACCTGGGAGTAGTGGACCTTAGTACCCAGAATAACGGAGTGTTTGACATCAAACTGGATCAGCCAACTCTGGTACGGATGACCCTGCCTCCATCGGGTGCCGCCGGTGGCTCTAACGAGGGGAGAACGCAGCTCCTGTACCTGAAACCGGGTGATAACCTGACGGTAAAACTAAATGCTGACCGGAGCATGGAGTTTTTGGGTAACAGTGCTGCATACCAGCAGCTCCTGCGCGACTACTACCGCGAAAACCATTTCCAGTACCTGCCGGCTTATGGCTATAAGCCTACGCAGGTAGATAACCAGGCCATCCTGAAGCAGAGTGATAGCCTGCAGCAGCTACGCCGGACCCGCTACAACGAGTTTAAGTCATCCACCAATGTAGACAAAGCCTTTGATGCGTACGTGCAGGCGGCCTCTATGACGGAGCCTTATCTATTACAGGCACTGGTGATGGACCGCGACATGCGTAAGAACCGTCCGGTGAAGCTGACAGCCGACGAGCAGAAGAAGCTAACAGAACTCACTCTGCAGAATTTTAAACTTATGCCCGATGAGGCACTGATCAGCCAGACCTACCGCAACGAGCTGCGAAACTGGATACAACTACAGGCTACTCAGGGGGCACAGGGCAGTACCGAAGGGCATAATGCGCTGAGTCAGCAGGCGTTGCAAAAGGCGTATCAACTAACGCAGGAGAAACTTAAAGACTACCCCCGCCAGCGGGAGTACCTCTCGACTTACTGGCTCAACCTGGCCAGTACAGCCTATCCGACCACGCAGACCGCCCGTACCATTCTGGCTGACTACCGGAAAGCCTATCCGCAGTCTCAGCAGATCGCTTACTTTGAAGATTGGCTTAACACCAGAGACCAGCTCAAAGATGGTACCATGGCTCCGGATGTAGCTTTAATGGGTGTAGATAGTACCCCAGTTTCTATAAGCAGTCTAAAGGGAAATCCGATGGTACTGGCTTTTGCCTTCAATCTGAAACAGCACGAGCCATCCCTGAAAGCGCTGGAAGAAAGCTATAAGGATAAGGTTAACTTTGTATATGTGAGTGTGGCACCGGGCATTCCCTTCACTACCTGGAAAAAGTACGCTGAGGCGCGTCCGGGGGTAATGCACCTGTGGGCATCTCCAAAGGCTATTGAAGAGCTGAAAGATAAGTATGCCATAACGCCCAATCATCCGTTCGTACTGATCGATGCGCAGGGCCATATCGCCAACCGCTGGATACCAATGGGCTTTCCCGAAAGTAAGGTGCTGAAGACTGAACTCGATAGGGTAGCCGGAAAGTAGATAATAAGGCTACCTTCGTATCTTCGATCAACGATGGGTGTAGTACATTATTCAGCGTCTGACTCCACTATGATACACTTATAATGAAGCTTAGTTATATAAAGTACTTAGGCAGGATAGCTGCGCTGAGTTTTCTGGTAAGCGTCTTGCTGAGCCAGAAAAGCTCAGCGCAGTTTATTATGGATGACTTTACGGATACTACCAAGTACCAGTCGGCTCTTTTTGCCATTTATAAACAAAGCGACCGTCTGCGGTTTAGTGGCTACATCCAGCCGCAATTCCAGATAGCTCAGTCCAAAGGAGCACCCAGCTACAACGGAGGCGATTTTCCGGAGGGAGTAAGCAACCGGTTCATGATCCGGCGGGGGAGGCTGCGTGTCGACTATTCACACTTCAATAAGCAGGGGCAGCCGACGGTATTTTTTGTTTTTCAGTTTGACGGTACCGAACGGGGCGTTGTAGTCAGAGACTTTTTCGGGCAGTTTTATGAGAATAAGTGGAGTGTTCTGAACCTGACCACGGGTATATTTCCCAGACCCTTCGGCTATGAAGTGAATCTGAGCTCGGCCAGGCGCGAGTCGCCGGAGCGGGGACGTATGTCTCAGATACTTATGCGCACCGAACGTGATCTGGGAGCCAGATTATCTTTTGAGGCCCAGGAGGATGATTATCCGCTGGATTTTCTTAGGGTGGATCTGGGGGTATTTAACGGACAAGGGCTGACGGCTACAACGGACTTTGACAGCCGCAAAGACGTAGTTGGGCGGGTCATGCTGAAACCAATGGAGGTGTGGCCGCGAGTGGTTATCTCGGCGGGTACTTCGGTGTTGTACGGAGGTATGGAGCAGTTTACCAATGAGATCTACCGGATGGGCAGAGACGGGTACCGGCTTGATGCTTCTCCTGATAACGTCGGAAAGATAGCGCCCCGGCACTACTACGGTGGCGACATACAGATCAAGTTTTTGTCTGAAAGAGCCGGTACCGAACTGCGGGCGGAGTACATTACCGGTACCCAGACATCCACCCGAACTACCTCCGAAACTCCAAGTCAGATTCCCGAGTTTAGCAATGGCCTGAGGGCTCCGCTGTTTATCCGGCCCTTCGATGGAGCATACTTTTACTTCCTGCAGACCCTGTTCCATCCGGAGCACCAACTGGTGCTCAAGTACGACTGGTACGACCCTAATACTGAGGTTGCGGGTACTGACATTGGTACTGGATTTACGGGGGCCGATGTTTCGTTTCGTACTCTAGGATTAGGGTATAACTACTACGCTACGGATAACCTTCGTTTTCTGCTGTACTACGATTTCGTAAAAAATGAGAAGACCCAGCTGGATGGCTATCGGGCCGACCTGCGGGATAATATTTTTACCATGCGGGTACAGTATAGTTTCTGAACGGGTGCAGCCTATACATAAAGAGCCCCGGTAGCCATTCAGCTACCGGGGCTCTTTACTTCTATTTATTAAGTTACCTTACCTGATTATGATTATCGGGTAGTATAGGTATCAGCAGTAGCTCCCGGGAATGGGCGCAGAATATCCATAATGATATCTTTGACCATAGTCTGGCGATCATCACGCTTGTTAGCGGGCTTTACTCGTCCGGACGCCCATCCCTGCCATACCATCCTATCCTTTGCCTGATTCTGATAAATATTCAGAATAAAGCGTCCTTCCTGATAATTGTAGGTAGAGATGTTGTTATTCATCGGGCCGTACCACCACCAGTAGGGACCCATATTATTATTGGATCTAACCTGCTGACGGTCTTTTACGTCAGTAAGGTACCGTAATACGATATCCGGATTATTCTGATCCAGTACGTATCCTTTGCTTTGCATTACTTCTGTAATAGCATCACTCAGACGTCTTCTGTTAAGTTCACTGCCCAGGAGGGGGTCTTGCTGCATATCTTTCTCAGCTTCTACCCGGAAGGTTTTAAACTGCTTCAGATTTACCGAGGTATCATAATCATGTTGTACCTGAAAAGATGGACTACAGGCTACCGTTACGGCCCCCACCATCGCTATCATCAGGTATGTTGCTAATTTTCCTGTTCTTTTCATGGGTCTTATTTTAAGTTAATGTACTATCTGGTTTAGTGCCTTAGAAAACACCTATTGTATAAACTCAAAAAACCATTCCATTAGTATACTAATCATTGTTTAACTGCAATTTTGTCAGGTACTTAAAGGGGGTTTTAGGAAGTTTTTTCAGTATCGCACTGGTCGGGATATTCAGCAGTTGGCTGCCTGATTGATATTTAGATTCATCCTGAAATTGTACCCTCACTTTGCACAGCAGTATATTATTCAATGCTTTGGTTTTATGTGCATAAACTAAATAACCTTGCCAAATGGCAAGGTTATTACACGCTGGGACCGAAGTAGGAATATGCCCCTCATGTACATTCTGTCAGTATAAATAGTGAATTGATATAGGTGCTATTGAGAGCTTTATTCGAGCGTGGATAGATCAACGCCCAGTGCCTTAGTGGCTATATCAGCAAGGCTTTTTTTATCACCTTCAAAGTGAAAGGTACTATGGCGGTGGACCAGGCTTTCTCCTTTCTTCAGAGCTTTTACGGATGAGCTAGACTCTAGCTCATAGAAAGGGCCCATCTGCGAGCCGTCTTCCAGCGGACCGTCGTTATAGGCGTTCAGCGCATCACCCTGATAAGGCTCCTGATGAATCTCCCAGCTCGACTTCAGATAATCCCCCTCCGGATTGAGATCATACTGTACGACGGTCAGTATCCCTTTTTCCGCATCGTAGCTCCCGGCTACTGGCCGGGCCGACCGGGGAGCCAAGCCTATCTTGCTACGATACTTTCCATCGGCGCTCAGTAGTACTGCGGTATCAGTCACACGAAGTCGTTCGGTAGGTATCTTTCCGAAGTAGTTGTCCGTCAGGAGTAGTTGGGCGGAGCGTTGTTTGTCAATGGGAGCAATGATGGTTGTTTTCTCCGTGGGTTTGAACATCCCCAGTATCCAGATTCCCAGCAAGCCTCTTTCCCGGGTCCAGTCGTCACCCCGGTTGGTGAGTGTATTTCTGGACTCATAGGCAACCGACTTTACCTGATCGGGCAGCCTGATACCCAGTCTGTCCGCGATAGTACCTTTATCCATCATACTTATTTCCCGTTCGATGTCAAACATAAAGCGGGTACCGCTGTAGTTATCCAGTACTGCACTCTTCCTGAAAAGGGCTGATGAAGCGTTGGATTGAACTACCTCAAAGGGCTCGCTATCGATCAGGGGTGGTGTCTGCCAGTTGTCAAAGGTGAAGGGTTTTCCTTTTTCGAAGTACACCGAATATTGCCCTCCCTCCGGCGACAGCCAGAAGCGCTCTTCACCCCCGTAGGCATTCATGTGCGGGGTATGTTGGCCGCTGCTGATGTGGGCGTAATTAAGCCAGCCGTAGCTGCCCCCAGTGGTACCACCAGATGTACTGGTCATGACGCGCCCCTGGTAATCAGGTACCAGTACGGCCTGTGCCATCGGATTGTCCGGGGCCTGTAAGAGTATGACTTCTTTCTGCTTTTTCAGAAAATCTACATCGTAGCCAAAGGTACCTTCCATAGCGGTTGTGTCCTGTTTAGTGGAGGAGTTAGCGGTGTTGTTCTGGTTTTGGCAGGCGAGCGTACCTATAAGTACCGCTATCGCCATAGTAGGGAGGAAAGCTTTTATCATACATTCCTGTTCAGAGCTATACTACTAAAAGCAGCACAAGGGCTATATATAATAGGAGAGGATGACGTAAGGCTTTTAAAGTACTTGGGAGGAGTACCGGAGGCTCATTTTCAAACATTATTTCGCTAACTTGCCGACTATTTTAAAGCTTTCGCTGAATGGGCAAAAAGATAGGTCCTTACTTTCTCTTTTTCAGTTAATTTGGCGGATTTTAATCTTTTGATTTTTAAGTAATGATAGTAGAAACTGCGCAACGTACGCGTCAGACCTCCGAGTACTACTTTTCTGTGAAACTGGCCGAGGTACGGAAACTGGTAGCCGAAGGACATGACGTAATCAATCTTGGCATCGGTAATCCGGATATGATGCCTTCGGATGAGACCATTGAGGCCCTGACCGACGCCTCACATAAGCCTCAGGCGCACGGGTATCAGCCTTATACGGGTACCCCCACCTTTCGTAAAGCCGTTGCGGACTACTACCAGCGTACCTATGGTGTGACGCTGGACTCTAATTCTGAAGTACTACCCCTCATTGGTTCCAAAGAGGGCATAACGCATATATCACTTACTTTCCTTGATCCGGACGACGAGGTACTGGTACCCGAACTGGGCTATCCGGCCTACCGGGCCGTAAGTCAGATGGTAGGTGCCAAAGTTAAAGAATATCCTCTGAGGGAGGACTTCGGCTGGCAACCCGACTGGAATGTCATGGGTGAACTGGTCACTCCGCGTACCAAGCTTCTCTGGCTCAACTACCCCCACATGCCCACGGGAGCCCCTGCTACCCGGGAGCTGTTTGAGGAGGCAGTAGCTTTCGCTAAGAAGCACCGTGTACTCCTGTGCCACGACAACCCGTATAGCCTGGTGCTGAATAAGAAATCACCTATCAGCCTGCTATCCATAGAGGGAGCCAAAGAGGTAGCTATTGAGCTGAACTCCATGAGCAAGTCGCATAACATGGCGGGCTGGCGCCTGGGCTGGCTGGCAGGAGCGAAGCCTTACCTGGATGCTATACTTAAGATCAAGAGCAACGTAGACTCCGGCATGTTCTGGGCCTTGCAGGAAGCTGCCGCTACCGCTCTGGCCAATACTGACGAGTGGCACCGTGAGCGAAATGCGGTGTACGAAGGACGACTGGAAGCGGCTCAAGCTTTTCTGGCGACCCTAGGCTGTACTTGGGATCCGAAGCAGGAGGGTATGTTTTTCTGGGGCAAGCTACCCGAATCGGTTGAGTCAGCCGAGAAGCTTGTGGATGAACTACTGTATCAGAAGCATGTCTTCATAGCTCCGGGCTTTATATTCGGCCCCAAAGGCCAGCGCTATATCCGACTGTCACTATGTACCCCTAAAGAGCGCCTTTGGGAAGCGGCGGAGAGAATCAAGGGCTAAAATAAATTTCGATTTTCGAATGTAGAATGGGGCGCCGGCGCGCAGACAAGTACTGTCGGTGCCATTCAGCATTCATAATTCAGCATTCATAATTCAGATGATAGTAAGTATAATAGGAGTAGGGTTACTGGGAGGTTCGTTTGCCCTGGCACTTCGCGAGAAGTACCCCAACATGAGGTTTATAGGGGTAGATAAGTCTGAGGTGAATCAGAAGATAGCCCTTGCCAAAGGCATTGTAGACGAAATCATGCCCCTTGAGGAGGCCCTGCGGGTCTCTGACCTCAACGTGCTGGCTACGCCCGTCGATACCATCATGCACCTGTTGCCCGTACTCCTGGATCAGCTTTCTGATGGAAGTACAGTCATGGATCTGGGCTCTACCAAGGGACTCATCTGTGAAGCAGCCGACGCGCACCCGCGCCGGGCGCAGTTTGTGGCGGTACATCCTATGGCCGGTACCGAAAATTCCGGTCCGGGCGCGGCTTTCAAAGAATTGCTGCCGGGTAAGAACGTCATCATCTGCGACCGCGAGAAGAGTAATCCTGACGCCGTAGCGCTGGTAGAAGCCCTGTTGCGCGATGTCGGCATGAAGATCCACTACATGACCCCCACCGAGCACGACCTGCACCTGGCTTACGTATCGCACCTGAGCCACATTAGTTCGTTTGCCCTGGGTCTGACGGTGCTGGAAAAGGAAGAAGACGAAAAAGCCATTTTCGATATGGCCAGTACCGGTTTTTCCTCCACGGTACGCCTGGCCAAAAGCTCACCCCAGATGTGGGCCCCCATCTTCGATCAGAACAAAGCCAATGTCTCCAAAGCCTTAGGTGACTATATTGAATTCTTAAAGCGCTTCAAGGAAGCCATTGATAGCAAAGACCTGGAAGCCAGCCTCCGCTTCATGGCGCGTGCCAACGATATCGGCCGGGTACTGGGCGGGATTGAGAAGAAGTAAAATGGAGGTTATAAAAGCCTTTGATGAAGCTTTATATGTAGCTACGGAAGAAGAAATGGGGCAGCATAAATCTCTATTTTACCGATAGACTCAAGCATGACAAGCAAAGGCAAAAGGTCATTGGCTCTATCGGGTAACATACTTCAAGTCTTTACGAGCGCGGTAGAGGATAATAGGGTCGGCGAACTTCGCAGGTACCAGGTCCACTTTTGTGTGAAGTAGCGGTTGTAATCTTCCCCGTAGCTGTTCACGTACTTTGTAATCCAGGGGCTGTTCCAGCAGGATGTCTATATCGTGGTATTTCTCTCCACGGGCAAACGATCCGAAGAGCGCCAGGCGGTTAATACCAAACTCTTCAAAGATGCCCTCACGGCGTAGAATCAGTTCTAATTCCTGAATAGTCATAGCGGTGTCTTTTCTCAAATATATAAAAAATACCGGTACTGCCAGCCTCCGCTTTATGGCGAGTGCCAACGATATCGGCCGGGTACTGGGAGGTATTGAGAAGAAGTAGCCAACCATGGGTACCGTTTTTTTCGTTACATTAGTATAAATTCTATATTCGGAGCTATGGATAATGTATTTAAGATAAAAACGGTGGAGGGACTGACGGACGAGCTGTTTTTTGACTTGTGCCAGGCCAACTCTGAGCTACGTATAGAGCGTGATCAACACGGAAATATTATCGTCATGTCACCAACGGGAGCAGATACTGGTAACTTTAATCTTGGTATAAGTGCCAAAATCTGGTTTTGGAATGAATACTCTAAACTTGGGTATGCTTTTGATTCATCCACAGGATTTACACTCCCCAACAGTGCTGTACGCTCTCCCGATGCCTCATGGGTATCTAAGAGTCGATGGGAAAGCTTGTCCAAAAGTGCTCAGGAGAAGTTTGCCCCGATTTGTCCTGACTTTGTAGTAGAAGTTCGATCCAAGACTGACCGTCTTACCGACCTGCAGGCCAAAATGGAAGAGTACCAAGCGAACGGCTGCCGCCTCGGCTGGCTTATTGACCGCCAGGTTAAGACCGTATACATTTACCAGGCAGTGGGCGCTCCTGAAGTCATCAAGGGGGAGCCGACGAAGCTATCCGGAGAAGATGTACTTCCGGGGTTAGAGATAGAGATAAAGTATTAATTCTGCTTCGCGGCGTTTTTTCTCCGCTTCGTGTACATAAGTTTTCCGGTTTCGTAGCTTTCCCTGACTTTTGAAGCACGAAACCGGAATTTTTATATACCCATGAAAAAGTACCTACTTATTGGATGCCTGCTGGTAGGAGGGGGATCTGTCAGTGCACAGACTGAGCTGAACAGTGTCGAAGAAGCACTCGCGCTGGCCCGCCAGCATAACCCTGACCTACAGGCTACCCGCCAGACCGCCCAGTGGCAAGCCGGAGCGGTAGATGTAGCCAGAGCCGGGCGTTTGCCTACATTAAGAGCTACCAGTTCACTGGATTATAACTATGCCTTACCCGTACAGCTGGTTCCCGCTGAGTTTTTAGGTGGCCGTCCCGGAGAGTACCAGCGGCTGCAGTTTGGGGTACCTTACAACCTGACTGCCGGACTGGAAGCGAACTATAATCTGCTCAGCCCTACGCTCACGCACGACATCCGCCTGGCGGGCCTGAATCAGCAAATAGCCGAAGCCCAGGTAGCCGCTCAGCAGGATCAACTGGCTACGCAGGTGGTACGAGCCTACTACCTGACGGCCCTGGCGCGGGAGGCCATGCAAATCTCAGAGGTAAACCTGCGCAATGCCGATACCTTGTTGGTACTGGCTCGCGAGCGCTATAACGCGGGTGTCACCGAGCAGCTCGACCTGAACCGTACCCAAAGTACCCGCCTGTCCCTGGCGGACCAACTGGAACAAAACCGGCTGGCCTATACCAACAACCTCAGGCAGTTGAATATGCTGGTAGGGCAGGAGGTAAGAGTACCGGCCGATGCCGCACAGGGTTGGGCCGTAGCCGGAGAGGCCCCCGCCACCACAAACCCCGACGACTACCCCCAAATCCGTCTGAAGGCCAGTCAGCTCAGCTACTTTCAGGCGGCCATTCAGCGCGAGCAGGCTACCCGGTTGCCTCAGCTATCGCTGTACGGCCGCTACTCCGCCCAGGCCCAGCGACGGGAGTTTAACTTCCTGGACTTTGACAAACCCTGGTTCAGCATCGGGGTAGTAGGTATCCGGCTGGATGTCCCTATATACAGCGGAGGCGTGAAGTTGCATAACCTAGCCCGGGCCAAAGTACGAGCCGACATAGCCCGTACCGAAATGGAAGCCGAGCGTCGCCGGCAGCTGGCTCAGGATGAGGAGTGGCAGACTTCCTTCGCGCAGGCCCGCCGGTCACTGGCGCTAAGTCGGGAGAATCTGGACCTGTCGGCTCAGAACCTGAGCCTGGCCCTGATCAAGTACCAGGCCGGTACCTACACCTACGATCAGTACCTGACGGTATTCAACGAGTCGCTGCAGACCCAGAACCGCTACCTGCGTACCCTGGCTGACGCTATGATCTATGGTGGGCTCCTGCGAACCAGACTTTAGATATTATACAATGAATATAGTACAGCATGATTAGCTACTGTAAAGCTATCGGCTAATCCTCTACCAGCTAACACCTACTACCTACTTACCATGAAATCCAGATACATCTCAGGCCTGATCGTATTAGCTATGATAGGCTGCAAATCAGGTGAAGAAGGCACTACGCCTACTTACAAAGAACTAACCGAAGCGGTGTATGCATCGGGTAACGTGTACCCGCAGAACGAATACAAACTCTTTGCCGAGGCTGATGGGGTACTTACCCAGCAACTGGTCAACGAAGGCGACAGCGTAAGCAATAACCAGCTCCTGTTCGTGCTGGCAAGCGCGGCTACGGATGCCCGTTCACAGGCCGCCGCCAACATCTACCGCCAGACTGAAGCGAACCTGTCTCAGACTTCGCCCGTACTAAGCGAGTTGGAAGCACAGATACGTACCACCCGTACCCGGCTGGAGAATGACTCGGTCAACTACTTTCGCCTGAAAGGCCTTTACGAGCGGAACGCTACCTCACGGGCTGAGTTTGAACGGGCCGAGCTAGTCTACCGCACCAGCCGCAATGAACTGGCGGCGCGTCAGCAGTCTCTGCAGCGCACTCGAAATCAATTGTACGTTGACTTGCAGAATGCCCGTAGCCAGTACCGGGTCACCTCCGTCGATGCCAGTAACTACCGCCTGCGTAGCTACGGCAATGGTAAGGTATACGAGGTGTACAAAAAGCCGGGAGAACTGGTACGCCGTACCGAAGCCGTAGCCCTGATCGGTAGTGGGAACAGTACCTACGTACAAATGGCGGTGGACGAAAGCGATTTTACCAAAGTGAAGGTAGGGCAGGAGGTACTCATTAAAGTCGATGCCTTCAATCAGAAAGTATATAAAGCCCGTGTCTCCAAGATCTACCCCAAGCTCAACCGTGTAGACCAGTCGTTTCGGGTAGATGCGGAGTTTGAAGGCGAAGCCCCCGAAGGGTACTATGGTCTGACGGTGGAAGCCAACATCATTATCAGTCAGAATCCCCGCGCTCTGACTATACCCAAGTCGTACGTTGTAGGTGGTGATAGTCTATGGGTCGAAGAAGGGGGAGAAAAGAAAAAGATCCGGATCAGCAAAGGTGCCGAAAACCTGGACCTGGTAGAGGTGAAGAGCGGGCTGACCGAGAGTAGTGTTGTCCTAAAGCCAATTTAAGTTTAACCACAGAGTTAAATGAGGTTTGGCACAGAGTTCAAAAGAGTAAAAAATGGATGTTAATCAAGTGACACATAAGGTACTAAACTGTGCTTTTGAAGTGCATACCGCCTTAGGCCCAGGATTGCTGGAGAGTGCGTATAAAGAATGTCTCTTCTATGAGCTTACTCTGCGAGGTATTTATGTAGAGAAGGAGAAGCCAATGCCCCTGGTGTTTAAAGAAGTAAAACTCGACTGCGGATATAGAATTGATCTATTCGTAGAAAATCAACTGGTAGTTGAGCTTAAGGCGGTTGATGCAATCCATGATGTACATATAGCTCAGGTACTTACCTATATGCGGTTGAGTAACTCAAAGGTGGGACTACTACTCAATTTTGATGTGACAAGCCTCAAGAACGGTATCAAGAGATTAGCTCTTTAAAAACTCATATAACTCTGTGCCATACCTCATTTACCTCTGTGGTTAAAATCATTCATTCTGGAACCATGAATCTAAAAATAGCCTTTAATATCGCGCAGACGCACTTGCTGACCAAGAAGAAGCAAACCATGGTGGCCATGCTGGGCGTTACCTTCGGGATCGCCATGTTCATCGTCATGATCAGCTTTATGCAGGGCGTCAACCAGTTCCTGGAAGACTCCGCCCTGGATGCTTCGCCGCACGTGCGCATATACAAGCAGATCACCTCCGACCGTCCCAGTATTATAGAGACCATCAATCCCGATGGCCTTAACGTGGTACACCACCAGAAGCCCAAGCAGGAACTGGCTCGTATCAAGAATGGCCTGGTGATAGCCCGGAACATTGAGCAGCAGCCGGAGGTACTGGGCGTATCGCCGCAGGTAAGTACGCAGGTGTTTTTCAACGTGGGCTCTGTGCCCGTGCCGGGTACCCTGGCCGGGGTGGATGTCATGCGAGAGGAGAAGCTTTATCGCCTGAGCCAGCGCATGAAGTCGGGTACCATCGAAGACCTGCAGTCCAATTCCAACGGAGTTATTCTGGGGCGTCTCCTGGCCCGCAAGCTCAACCTCAAAGTAGGCGACAAGGTCAATGTGACCTCCTCGACGGGTGGTACCGCACTGCTGCGGGTAGTAGGGGTATTCAGCTTTGGTATTCAGACGGTTGACGACGCCCGTGGCTACGTCAACCAGGCCAAGGTACAGGAGTTGATTCAGAAGGATGCCAACTACATCACCGACCTGCATATCAAGATGAAAGACCCCATGCAGGCCATTCCTTTTGGGCAGCAACTGGCCCGGCAGTACGATTACAAGGTGGAAGACTGGGCGACGGCCAATCAGGCTATCCTGGCTGGGGAAAAGATCCGGGGCGTTATGACGTTTGTAGTTTCATTTACCCTGCTGGTAGTGGCGGGCTTCGGGATCTACAACATCATGAACATGAACGTCATGAACAAGATCAAAGATATCGCCATTCTGAAAGCTACGGGTTTTGGAGGCAAAGACGTCATCGCCATCTTCATGATCCAGTCCATCATCATTGGTTTTTTGGGAGCTATATTGGGTGTAGTGATTGGGTTCAGCCTTAGCTACATACTCTCCATCACGCCCTTCGACGCCGGAGACTTCCTGGCTATCGATACCTTCCCGGTCAAGTTTGATCTGAAGTACTACATACTGGGGGTGCTGTTCGGAGTTATTACGACGTTGCTGGCAGGGTACTTCCCCTCCAAACGAGCCGCCAAAATAGATCCCGTTGAAATTTTAAGAGGTTAACGAGGTACTCAATGCGTGAAGCGGGCAACGCTCATAAACTCATAGACTTTAAACTCATGGACTCTCAAAAAACGGCTGTTCTTAAAGCCACGAATATAAATAAGTACTTCACCGAGCCGGTCAGGTTTCAGGTGCTGAAAGACATTAGTTTTGAAGTACAAAAGGGTGAGTTTCTATCCATCATCGGGAAGTCCGGTTGTGGCAAATCTACCCTGCTCTACATCCTGTCAACCATGGATACCAGCTATGACGGTACTCTGGAGGTAAACGGACAGCCGCTCACGGGCAGGAGTCAGGATCAACTGGCGACATTTCGTAATGAGCACCTGGGGTTCGTGTTTCAGTTTCACTTTCTGTTGCCCGAGTTTTCAGTATTGCAGAATGTCATGCTACCGGGACTGAAACTGGGCAAGTTTCCAACCCGCGAGGTGGAGGAACGAGCCTACCAGAAACTGCGGCTGGTAGATATGCACGAGCACGCCCTGAAGCCCTCGTCCAAGCTATCGGGCGGGCAGCAGCAGCGGGTAGCTATCGCCAGAGCCCTAATTAATGAGCCTACTATTATTATGGGTGATGAGCCTACCGGCAACCTGGACAAGGCCAACTCGGAGATGGTATTTGATATATTCAGGGAAATTTCCCGTACCAACGGCCAAACCATCATCACCGTGACGCACGATCCTGACTTTGCTGCGGGTGGTGACCGGATCATTGAGATGTCGGATGGAAAAATAATCTCACACGGCTATGAAGCTAAAATTTAACCTCTACGTCGAGCTGATCTTTGGCTTTTTTACCCTCTTAGGGTTTGCCGCTCGCTTTTGGGCCGTTCCCGAGGTGGGCTTAGGCATCCACATCATATTCGCCATTATCCAGTTCATTTTCATGAATCTGATCTGGATCTTTTACTACTGGCTGGACTACAAGCTCAACCGGGTTATGCCTTTTGATCGGGGCATTGGCCGACGGGTAGTGGTGCAGTTGCTGATCGGCTGGGGAGTCCTAAAGCTTTTCCTGATTCCGGTGGGGGCATTCTTTTTAGTGATCGCTATACCTTCCATTGCCGCATATATTAATAAACTTAACGTCGTATTCATCGTGCTTACCGCTTTCTTCGGAAGTACCGTCATGAATTCGGGATTTATAGCCATGCATTTTCTGAAGCGCTGGAAGGAGGATGCTGTCCGGGCGGCCAATCTGGAAAAGGAAAAAGCACAGGTACAGTTCAACAACCTCCGCAATCAGGTCAATCCGCACTTCCTGTTCAACAGCCTGGCATCACTGGACACGCTCATTCAGGAAAACCCCGCTCTGGCGCGGCAGTTTGTCCACCAGCTTTCTAAGGTATACCGCTATGTACTCCAGAGCCAGGAGAAGGGGCTGGTCCCGCTGGAGACGGAAGTTGATTTTGTGAACAACTACATCTCGCTGCTGAAAGCCCGCTTCAACGGCTTCCTGCGGGTAGATATCAGTATACCCGACGAGCTCTACGAGCGACCCATCGTACCCGTGACGCTGCAGGTACTGATTGAGAATGCCATCAAGCACAATGTCATCAACCAGGAGCACCCGTTGCAGATCGAGGTAGGAGCCAACGAGGACCAACTGGTCGTGACGAATACAGTCTGGAAAAAGCGGCAGGTAGAAACCTCCAATGGTTATGGCCTCAAGAATCTGAAGGCCCTGTACCACTACCTCAGCAAGGAAGATGTACAGGTCGAGGAGTCGGCCGATCGGTTCACGGTACGGGTTCCCTGGGCCGTTGAAGGGTAGCTGAGCGCCATCTTTGCCAATAGGTTTTTCTGCACCTGAGCATAATAATGGTTACCTTCACGGCCAGAAATCTAACGGATAAATCGTGGCCTGGTATCATACATTTTTTGAAGGCTTGCCCCAGCAAGCCTGGAAGCTCAATCAGAACGAAGAGTACACAGAGTGGGAGGTAGACTTCCTGGCGGATGTACTCGAACTGGAACCGAACAGCCGCGTGCTGGATGTATTTGGAGGTTACGGCCGCCACGCGTTACCGCTGGCGGAGCGGGGCTACCGGCTTACCAGTGTAGACATAGCAAAGGGGTATTGCGAGGAGCTGAGCCAGGCCGCTACTGCCGGGGAGTTGCCGGTAGAGGTAATTTGCGGCGATTTCCTGACCATACCCCTCGAAGGCGGAAAGTTTCAGGCGGCTTATTGTATGGGCAATAGCTTTAGCTTCTTCCCCTATGAGCAGATGGTTCCCTTTATTCAGCGTATCGCCGATCTGATGGAGCCGGGTGCCCGCTTTGTAGCCCATACCGAACTCGTTGCCGAAAGTGTACTGCCTCATTTTGTAAATCGGAGCTGGATGCCAGTAGGAGAAGGCGATGAGGAATTGATCTTCCTGATGAATAGTACCTATAACCCCCTGGAAGGCTGTATAGAAGCCGAGCTCACCTATGTGAAGGGTATCGAACGCCTTAGCCACGTAGTACAGCAGTATATCTACTCCCTGGCCGAACTGAAGCGCATATTCAGCCTCGCCGGTCTCACCATTACCGAAACCTTCACAGATCTGGACGGCGAACCTTTCCGCCTGGGCGACGAGCAGTTATACCTGCTGGCGGTGAAGGAGTAGGGGAGTTTATGAATTAGGTTAATAAGGAGGAAAGCAGGAAGGGAGGAAAGTGATAAGGGGCGTCGTGTGGGAAGTAAGAATGCCCATACTGCCCCTATTTATCTTTTTAATTTCCTCTTCCCGCTCTTTCACTCATTCGCTCATTCACTCTTTGTTAGAGTACACGGAGGTGGTACGGGGAATGTCCGTTTTGGCCAGGGTACCAAAGCCTCCTTTTATATCCATCACCTTATCAAAGCCTCTTGATTTCAGGATAGAAGCCGCTACCATGGAGCGGTAGCCGCCGGCGCAGTGCAGGTATATGGTCTTGTCCTTGGGGTACTCCGCCATTTGTTCGCTGATGTAGTCGAGGGGTAGGTTAAGGGCACCTTCTACGTGTCCGGCCTCGTACTCATTGGGCTTGCGTACATCTACAACCGTCAGATTCTCTCCCTTGATTTGCTCTGCCAGTTGCTCCGCCGTAATGGATTCGATAGTATCTACCTCCTTACCGGCTCCAACCCAAGCTTCCAGGCCACCATCAAGGTAACCCAGGGTATAGTCGTAGCCTACACGGGCCAGCCGCGTTACAACTTCCTCTTCCCGGCCGGACTGGGTAATGATCAGCAGCGGTTGTTTCAGATCCGGAATAAGAGCACCTACCCAGGGGGCAAAGCTACCGTCAATACCAATGTTGATGGAGTTAGGAACAAATCCTTTGGCGAACTCCGGGGCAGGGCGCGTATCCAGTACCAGGGCTCCGGCGGCGTTGGCCGCCGCTTCAAAAGCCTCCGGGCTCAGCGCCTGTACGCCCCGTTCCAGTACCTCGTCTATGCTGTCGTAGCCTTCCCGGTTCATTCGTACGTTCTGGGGGAAGTACTGCGGCGGTGCCAGCAGTCCATCTGTTACTTCCTTTATGAACTCTTCGCGGGTCATATTGGCCCGCAGGGCGTAGTTGGTCCGCTTTTGGTTGCCCATCGTGTCGTAGGTTTCCTTACTCATGTTCTTTCCGCAGGCCGATCCCGCTCCATGAGCCGGATACACGATTACCTCGTCGGGTAGGGGCATGATCTTGCCGCGGAGGCTGTCGTACAGGTAGCCCGCCAGGTCGTGCATAGTTAGATTACTCTTCTGCGCCAGATCGGGACGGCCTACATCACCAATGAACAGGGTATCTCCGCTGAATAGGGCGTTGGGCGTACCCTGTTCGTCCAGGAGCAGGTAGCAGGTCGACTCCATCGTATGACCGGGGGTATGAATAGCCCTGATCGTTACCTTACCTACTTTAAACTCCTCCCCATCCCGTGCTATATGAGCGTCAAAGCTGGGATTCGCCTGGGGACCGTACACAATGGGAGCCCCCGTTTTCTGCGACAGGTCCAGGTGACCCGATACAAAGTCAGCGTGGAAGTGGGTTTCGAATACGTACTTGATCGTGACTCCTTCGCGGTGGGCCTTTTCGATGTAGGGCCCCACTTCGCGCAGAGGGTCAATGACTGCCGCTTCTCCGTCTGACTGTATAAAGTAGGCGCCCTGCGCCAGGCAGCCGGTATAGATCTGTTCAATTTTCATGACGTGATGAGTGTAAGGTAGTTTGTTGTGAACAACAGGTCTAAGGTATAGCTATTAAACCTTTTTTTATAGCTATACAACAAAAAGGGAGGTACCTGCTGGTTCCCTTCCCTCCGTTTTACAGAGATCTCCTCTCTGTGATAGATTAGTACTTTACCCACACTATACCTGTACCAGTTTCCACTTGCCCCGTCGGAATACCCATATACCCAGCAGGGCCAGCAGCGATTCCGCAATGGGTACTGACATAAATACACCAAGCGGCCCCATCTCCAGCCCGATCGCGAGTATGTAGGCCAGCGGAATCTCGACCAGCCAGAAGCAGACCAGGTTCAGCAGGGTAGGGGTGCGGGTATCACCGGCCCCATTGAGCGCCTGGATGATCACCATCCCGAAAGCGTAGAAGCCGTAGCCCATACACAGTACCCGTAGCGCCCGTACGCCCGTGTCTACTACCGCCGGGGTAGAGTTGAACCAGCCGATAATGGTACTGGCCTCGATGTAGAACAAGAGCGCTACCAGCACTAGGAATACCATGTTGATATAGGCCGAGCGCCAGACCGAGGTTTCGGCCCGTTCAGGTTGGTTGGCGCCCAGGTTCTGACCTACCAGGGTGGAGGCGGCGTTGGCCATTCCCCAGGAGGGCAGCAGCGTAAATATGATCACCCGTATGGCTATCGTATAGCCAGCTACGACATCACTGCCAAACTCGGCCAGGATGCGCGTCAGGAATATCCAGCTCGCCGACGACACCAGAAACTGTCCCGTTCCTCCGGCCGCGATGCTAAGTATACCCGCTATAACCGGACGGTCGGGCGTAAAGTCGGCCCGGCTGATGGCAATGCCCCGGGTCGTTTTGTAGAGGTAGTACAACTGGTAACCTACCCCGACCGTACGGCCGATAGTGGTAGCTACGGCGGCTCCGGTTACGCCCATTTCGGGAAAGATGCCCCAGCCGAATATAAAGAGCGGGTCCAGTATGATGTTGAGGCCGTTGGCGATCCAGAGCGAGCGCATGGCTGCTGAGGCCGCCCCGGCCCCGCGCAGGGCACCGCTTAGCGAGTAGAGCAGCACGATTACCGGGCTACTCAGGTACTCGATCCTGGCGTAGGTAGTACCTACCGCGATCACCTCCTCCGAGGCCCCCATCAGCCGCAGGATATGCTCCGCCGACAGGAAGCCCACCAGCCCCATCACGACCGAGACTACCAGTGAGATCAGGATCACCTGTCCGATGGCCCGTCCGGCCTGCTCGGGATTGCCTTCGCCTACCCGACGCGACACCAGGGCCGTGGCCGCCATACTGAGCCCAATGGCTACTGAGTATACCAGCGTGATCACCGACTCGGTAAGACCTACCGTAGCGACGGCCTCAATGCTGACTTTGGATACAAAAAATACGTCTACCACCGCAAAGAGCGACTCCATGACCATCTCCAGGATCATGGGTACCGATAACAGAAATATAGCGCGGTTGATACTCCCGCTGGTATAGGTTTGCTCCGACCCGTCCAGGGCCATACGAAGCAGCTTAAACCACTTTTTCATAGATAATAGATGCAAAAAGGAATAGGAAAGTAGGATATCGGAGCGTAGCAGACGCAGCGATTCCTTAAACAAGTAAATCTGAAAAAAGAGAAAGATGGCCTGAATTAAGCCAGGGCTGGAACAATCATGGGCGTAGACGTTTTCACAAAAGTAAAAAAGAGTTTTTGATTGTAGCTGATAATCAGGCTCAATTTTTTTTTGTAAATTAGTAGGAGAGGCAGCAGATGGATATAAATGGTTACTGTTTCAGTCTCCTTGCCGGATAGGGATAAACAAGCCCTGTCAGGAGAATAAGATGTTAGCCTGGATTGACTATAAGTACTATAAATATAGGCCTGTTTAGCCTGAACTTTTGCCCACTCTGACTGGTTATCTTTAGCCGACCTGATTAACTTTTTTCACGGCAACTTTGCTAGAAAACTCATACTGAATGATTGATAAAAATAAACTGAATTCTACGGCCAAGCGTCAGGAAACTGCCGTTCTGGTAGCGGTAAGTACCCAGCGTCAGTCTGCCGAAAAAACCCAGGAATATCTGGATGAACTTGCCTTCCTGGCTACCACACTGGGCGTCAAAACTCTGCAGACTTTTTCCCAGAACCTCGACCGTCCGGATATTCGGACCTACGTGGGTAAGGGAAAGCTGGATGAAATAAAGACCTTCATCATCGATAACCCCGTGGATATGATCATCTTTGACGATGATCTGACTCCCTCGCAGGTGCGTAACCTTGAAGGTGCTTTTGAAGAGATCAAAGTACTGGACCGGGGGCTCCTGATCCTGGATATATTTGCTATGCGCGCGCAGACCTCACAGGCCAAAGTACAGGTTGAGCTGGCTCAGTATCAGTACATGTACCCCCGCCTGACCCGCATGTGGACGCACCTTACCAGCCAGAAGGGTGGGGTGGGTATGCGCGGACCGGGTGAGAAAGAGCTCGAAACGGACCGTCGTATCATCAAGGACCGGATTACGTTCCTGAAAGAAAAGCTGGACAAGATAGACCGGCAGGCCATTACCCGCCGCAAAGAGCGTAACCGCCTGGTGCGGGTAGCGCTGGTAGGGTATACCAACGTAGGGAAGTCCACGCTGATGCGCCGCTTGGCCAAGGCCGACGTATTTGCCGAGAATAAACTCTTCGCTACCGTAGACTCTACGGTACGGAAGGTAACGCTGGAAAACATTCCTTTCCTGCTCACCGACACAGTAGGATTTATCCGGAAGCTGCCTACTACCCTGATTGAGTCCTTCAAATCGACGCTGGACGAGGTACGCGAAGCCGATGTACTGCTGCACGTAGTGGATATATCGCATCCGTCTTTTGAGGAGCATATTGAGGTGGTTAACAGTACCCTGGCCGATATTGGTGCCGCCGACAAGCCTACCGTTCTGGTCTTTAACAAGATCGACCTCTACCAGCAGACTGCCGAAGAGGAGTTCTGGCACGAGGATGAAGAACCCGCCGGCGAACCCCTGGTAGAGCAGGTACCGGCCGAAACGCTGATCGAGCGCCTCAAGAAGAGCTACATCGCCCGCAAAGCCGACCATGTGGTGTTTATCTCCGCTGAGCAGAAGGAGAATATGGAGGAGCTGCGCAACCTGATTTTTAAGCTCGTCAAGGAAAAACACTTCACCATCTATCCCAACTGGGAGAACGTCAGCCTCTCCGACTTCGATTGGGAAGAATAAGGGTTTGGTATAAATAGGAAAATTTCAGAAATTCGCCCACGGTTTCCGGACAGTACTCCGGAAACCGTTTCTTTCTGACCCCGTAGTTCAACGGATAGAATAGAAGTTTCCTAAACTTTAGATATGGGTTCGATTCCCGTCGGGGTCACTAAGCCAGGCACTTGCCTGGCTTTTTTTGTTCCCTGCCAGCTCAACCTGATCTGTGACCACGCAGCGAGTAGATACTAAGGCCAAAAAAGCTCTTGTAATACCATGTCCCGCGGGATTTTATTCGCATAAGGCTAGTCTTAAAAATTATGACATAAATCATTCGAACCATATAGCCCTATACTGGCTCTTTGAAGTATTAATAATTTACTAAGTTTGCCTCTCCTGTGAGGATTATATGTATTTTCAACCCTATACACCACTATGAAAGATAAATTTGTCGCTGGCCTGTTGGCCCTCCTGTTCGGTGGCTTTGGATTACACCGCTTTTACCTGGGGCAAACCCGCCTGGGCGTACTCTACCTCCTTTTCTGCTGGACGCTCATTCCCTTCCTGATCGGCATCATTGATGCCTTTATCTTCTGGTTTGGCTCACGACACGCCTTCAACTTGGAGCACAACTTCCATGCGTTCTCACACACCGGTGCCGAAACGGTCCGATTAACTTTTGAGGACCTGGAAAGGATGCAGAAAAGCGGGGAAGTAGCTTAAAAGCCTCCTACCTGTTACCCTGTAATCCACAGTTACATATAGATATGAATAAACTTCTACTGGGAGTAAAGATCTTCAGTGTCACAATTCTTTGCCTAAGTATCACAGCCTCTTTACTATCCATCCTGTACGGTAGAGTAGTTGTGGGAATAGTAGCCATTGCCTTTCAGGTTTACCTGATCTGGATAATTATGGGAAGGCCAGAGTTCTGGAAGCAGAGAATGGAGTAAGAGAGCTTACATGCTAATACCTTATCAAGAAATAAAATCTCGCCTAATGTCTAAATCAGGCGAGATTTTTGCTGGTATGTCACTATTTGTGTAGTTGAGTCCTAAGCCATTTGAACCGAATAGCTCTGTACTGGCTCTTATGAGTATTGATCATTCAGTATGTTTACCTCTATCGTGAGAAAGTACCTGCCCCTGTTGCTTCTGGCCCTATGCATAGTTGCCTGTGACGAGAATACTACCCCCTATCCCTATCCGGCCCCCGAAAGCGTACACCTGAGCCTGGGCAAGCCTACCAACACCAAAGCAGACACCGCCAACGCCACAGATTTCCTCATGATCAAGGAAGCTTATGCCCTGTCCTACAATCGCACTAACAGACATCCTAACTGGATGAGCTGGGAGCTGACCAGCGATTGGTTAGGTGTAGTCGATACGCATGAAGGTTTTAGAAATGATCCGGAGCTACCTAAAGGATGGAGTCGTATTTCTCATCTGGAGTATCGTGATTCAGGGTTCAATATGGCTCAGCTTTGCCCTAATATGGATCGTACCAGTACAGTTGAAAGCTTCTCAGCTACCTACCTGACTACAAACGCTATCCCCATAGCTAACGTCCTACATGCTACTCTCTGGGCGCAGCTTGAAGTATTCGCCAGGAGCCTGGCCGTAAAAGGATACCATGTGTTTATTATAGCAGGAGCCTACGGCAGTGGGGGAGAAGGTTACAAAGGAGCTATTAGTAGCATAGGTAACGGCATCAATGTCCCCGCTCATCTTTACAAAGTGATCGTGGCTATTCCCAACGGCGGTAACCTGGAAAAGATCAACGCAACCACGCCAGTCATAGCCGTAGACTTTCCTAACCGCAACAGCCAGACCAGGAACAAGAGCTGGACAGACTTCATCACTACTCCCGAAGCCATCGAAAAAGCCGCTGGCGTTAGCTTCTTCACTTACCTGCCCGAGCCTATAAGGAGCCAGCTAAAAACTTTACGATTTGATCCCACTACTTCACCAATAGCTCAACCCCTGCGGTAAGAATAGTATATAAATTCAAGGTTGTATTGTAATGCGCTAATTGCCAAATAGTTTAAATCTATTATTCTTTATAGTAAATGGGGGGCTCCTACTTTATACGACGTAAATAAGATGGTACAGGCCCAGTGATTTGGAATAGAGATACCCCTGAATCATAAGTAAAAGAGGTCGCCTATACATAGGCGACCTCTTTTACTTTAAATAAATCAAATCTATCAATGCGCAGCCTTTGCGTCTGAGCCCTTGAATAGTTTGCTACCCAGGGTTACAAATTGTGCGATCACAGCTCCCAGTAGTACACCACCCAGCGCCAGCACCAGCACTTTTACCAGCCACGCCAGTACAGGTACACTAGCCAAAGAGTGCTCTAACGCCTCCAGCGGGTGGTGCAGAAATGGCAAGCCGTGGGCAATGATTTCGGCCCCTACCCACAGCATGGCCGCCGTACCAACATAGCCCAACGTAGTCAGGAAATTTGGCATCGACTTTACAATACCACGCCCGATCTTTTGAGTGGTGGGGCTGAATTTCTCCTGCGCCATGTGCACACCAATGTCATCTGCTTTCACGATCAGTGCCACAAAGCCATACACCGCAACGGTAATAAAGATAGCGACCGTCAATAATACCACAATTTGGGTAACCAGGGGACTTTCGGTTACCGTGGCATAGGCAATGGCCATGATTTCTGAAGAAAGGATCAAGTCGGTTCGCACCGCACTGGTCACCCGCTCTTTCTCCAGCTCCTGCGGGGTAATTACTTTCATTTCGTCGGTTGGCTCATCATCCGGTGCGTGGTGAGATTTGCTGAAAATAGAATGTACCTTTTCATAGCCCTCAAAACACAGGAAGGCACCGCCGATCATAAGTACATAAGGTATAATGGCCGGAGCAAAGTACCCAAGCAACAGGGCCGCCGGCCCCAGAATAAGTACCTTGTTGATGAGCGACTTTTTAGCAATCTGATAAATGATGGAAAGTTCGCGCTTGGGATCGAGACCCACCACATACTTAGGTGTTACGGCCGTATCGTCGATAACAATGCCGGAAACCTTGCCTGTTGTTTTAGCCACCTGCGTCGGAACGTCATCGAGGCTTGCCGCACTGACTTTTACCAGTGCCGCCACATCATCTAAAAGTGCGAGAAGACCTGTCGCCATTATATAAAGTTTAATTTAAGTTTTAAGTAAGCTCATGCTGCCTCCCAATTACTACGGAATAACTGTGCCAGCCCTATTTTCCAAGATTCGAATGTAAGCGAAAGATGTGGGAATGTAATTGAAGGGGAGTCGTAATGTGGAAAAATTTGGATGGGGTGGTGTAGGCAGAGGTACTCTCCACTATAAAGTAGAGAGCTTTAGGCTGTACAGGTGGTGGGGCACACGTAGAGCCGGAACCTCGTTACATGCGTTAAACTTGCCCATAGATAATTACTTCACCAGACCACTGATAGCGATCACATACCCTTGTACCGGTAGGGTATGGAGTAAACTGTATTTTGAAGTACCTACCTACTTTGAAAAACGATACTCAGGCCAACCTGGAGCTGACCCGAGTCATTCGTGAAGTACCATAGCGATAAAGCGGAACGCAGGTATCAGATAGCCATGCCCATACTACTACCTGGCGGGTATCTCTTTGAAGTAGTGCCTTAGTGCTTCGTGCTTTTTCAGATCTTCCAGCACATGCAGGCTGAGGGGCTTGTTAATGAAGTTAATGACGCACGGATGTACGATGGCCTTTACTTCTTCGCTGGGATTCAGAAAAGAGGTAATACAGATTTTTGTGGATGGAAACAGAGGTAGAAAGTATTTGGTAAATAGCTTGACAAATTCCCAGCCATCTATAACAGGCATGCTCAGATCGTGGAAAATTAGATCAGGAACTACCTTTTCTTGATTGGAAGCTAAAAAGTCGAAGTAATCTAATGCCTTGGTGGACTTGGTCATGGAAATGATATTTTTAGCGAATCCGGTTTTAGTGATCTTGTGTTTTGTGATAAACAGGGAGATCTCATCGTGATCAACCACCATTACGTTCCTTATCATTAGTTTGGTTTTAGTTGAGTAAAGCAGATGTGTCGATGTCTGTTAGTCAACAATAATTGAGCCGAGTCTTATAAATTTGTAAGGCAATTAGTATACGGTACTGAGGCCTGTACGGCCCAGATCCAATACTATTGCACCCGCAGACGGATTTAGTGCCTGGTATGGCTGGTGGTAAGAGTAGCTGTGAGGCTGTCTGTTATTGAAGGTGAATATAGAATTGTATGACACAGTTGGGAGTAGATCCGGCAGCTATTTGTAATCCCTTCCATACTTTGATATATCACCTGACCCTACAACTTCAGTACTTGTGTTTCAGTAGATTGAAAAATCCGGCTACTTTGTTGTAATCATCAGATTCATCCAATTTCTGTAAGTAATCATACCTTAAGCTTTTGGATATGCCCTACCTTACCGCTCTGAAACAGGAAAATGAGATTCTGCAGCAGGTCTCTCAGGGGAGCGAGAGGGCATTTGCAACGCTTTTCCATTACTATCATCAGCGTTTAGGGGTTCACATTTACAGAATCACCAGGTCGGAGGAACTGGCGGAGGAAATAGTTCAGGACGTTTTTCTGAAAATATGGCTGAACCGAGAGCTGCTTACGGACATAGATAACTTCCCGGTTTACCTGTATGTCATCTCAAAAAATGCTGCACTTAACTGTCTTAAGAAGGTTGCTAACGAGAAATCGAGGACTATTGACCTGGACCTGATTCCTGATGCAGCCTATGCTCCCGACACGAGTGAAGAGGATTACCGCTACCTGCTCATTGATGAAGCCATTGATCGCCTGCCCACCCAGCAGCGGCAGGTATATCTGCTGAGCCGGCACGAGCGCCTGCCCTATACAGAGGTGGCTACTCGTATGAGCATTTCAAAAGAAACGGTAAAGAAGTACCTGCAGATTGCAACGGAATCCATCTCATCGTATACCCGTAATCGCTTATTGATAAGTACTTTAGTGATCTTGTGCTATTTTATTCTAAAATAATTCAGAGTCAATACCCCCTTTTTACTACCCCCGATTGTCCTATTGGCAGAGTATGTCAATAATCATAACTTATGGACAATCCAGACAGCCGACTACAAGTACTTCTTGACCGCTATTACCATGGTACTGCTACTGCTCAGGAGAAAGAGGAGCTGATGTCACTTGTCCGTTCGGGGGAATATGATGCGCTTCTGGAAGAATATCTTAAAGACCAGTGGTCTAACTCTGCGGAAGGGGAGGAGCTATTCTCAAAAGAAAAAAGCAGTGCGATACTTAACTCCATCCTCGAGTATCCACAACAGGAAGAACCAGTTGAAGCAAAAGTTTTCAAACTAAACTGGATGCGATATGCCGCCGCCGCCGTGATTATTCTGACTGGTTTTGGCGTTTGGTATAGCTATGATAAGAATCAGACTAAAGATAAGATACAGCCACAAATTGTAGAAAGTAACAGCATCAGGCCTGGGGGCAACAAAGCCTTACTCACACTGGCTGATGGTTCATCTATCGCCCTGGATCAGGTAAAGCAAGGCGTTCTGGCCAGACAGGGCAATGTCGAGATCAGTAAGCAGCAGGACGGTATCGTGGTATATAGTGCGAAATCAACCGGAGGTACCGCTGCTGCCGGAATCAATACACTAACTACTCCCAAGGGAGGCCAATACGAGATCTTATTGCCGGATGGCAGCCAAGTCTGGCTCAACGCGTCCTCATCAATACGTTTCCCTTCTGTTTTTGCGGCTACCGAGCGCCAGGTTGAAATTACCGGCGAAGCTTATTTTCAGGTAGCGAAAGATAGGAGCAAGCCTTTCCGGGTCAGGTTCAACAAGTCTGAAGTACTGGTACTTGGGACGAGCTTCAATATCATGGCTTATCCTGACGAAGAAACCTCAAAGACTACTCTGGTTGAAGGCTCCGTTTCAATCAGCAATGTTCATCAGCAGGCCAGGCTCGTGCCTGGTCAGCAGGCGGCTGTATTGTCAACGGGTCAAATCAAGACCCGGTACATTCCGGTGGATGAAGCCGTTGCCTGGCGAAAGGGAATGTTTCAATTCAAAAATGCTGGTGTAGAAGAAGTGGCCAGGCAGCTTGCCAGGTGGTATGATGTCGAAATCGAGTACCAGGGCCAGGTACCCGTTAAGCAGTTCACCGGCAGCGTTTCCAGACAGGTAGAGCTTACAGAAATAGTAGGGATGCTGCGGTACGCAGGAGTTAACTGCCGGATTGAGAATAAGAAGATTATTATAAGCCCGTAGGACTGCATATACAGAATACAATCCTGACTAAACCTAAACCCTTAACACAATGACACCAATCCTACACCCACCGCCCTGAAAGTAGGGCGCCAAAACAAAAGGGGAAAATGCGCTAACATTTTCCCCGATGTTCAGGCACGCAACCGAGCTTCTCTCACAAAGTCCTTTTGCTATTCCTAAACCTTTACAAATGTATGAAAATAAACTTCTTACCCTGCCACGCAGGGCATAGGCAGTCCTATTTCGCAGCAAAAATTATAGTTGTCATGACCAGGATAATGCTTTTGCTCGTCATCACCCTCACGCATGTTACGGCGGATGGGTTCAGTCAGAAGATCTCCATCAATGCCAAGGGCGCTCCCCTCGAGAATGTCCTGAAGGTTATTGAAAAGCAGACTAACTACCTCTTCCTGTACGACAAACTGGACCTGCCGGAGTCGCAGAAGGTATCTGTACGCATTAAAAATGCAGACATAGACCAGGTACTGGGAGCACTTTTCAAAGACATACCCGTGTCATACAAGATCTTTAATCAGAATATAGTCCTGAAGAAAGTAGTCAGAAGCCAGGGGCAGGAAGCAGTGCTACCGCTCAAACTACCGGAAAGCAAACCAACTATACAACTAAACTACCGGGAAGTAGAGACACCACCCCAAAACCTGGACAGGCCCATTCGGGGAAGGGTGACGGACGAAAATGGGGCTCCCTTCCCGGGAGTAAGTATTCTCGTAAAAAATTCACAGATCGGTACTACAACGGACGCCAGTGGTGAATTCAGGTTAAATGTACCTGATGGATTTGTTCAGAGTAATGAGCTGGTTGTAATTGCCAGTTTTGTAGGGTATAAAACGCAGGAGATCGCTGTCGGTACCAGACAAGACATCAGCTTCGGAATGTCGGTAGATACCAAGTCGCTCAATGACGTAGTGGTAGTAGGATATGGTACCCAGAACAAGAGCAGCATTACAGGGTCGGTGGCCTCGCTACCGATGAAGTCAATCGAGAATCAGCCCGTGACCAGTCTTGATCAGGCACTTGGTGGGCAAATAGCTGGCGTGAATGTAGCCCAGACCAAAGGCGCTCCCGGCGGTGGCGTATCTGTACGGGTTAGAGGCACGGGATCAATTGGTGCTGGCAATGAGCCGCTCTATGTCATCGATGGATTTCCGGTTTCCGGTGATTTTAACAGCACTTTTAATCCGCTTTCGACGATCAACCCTAATGATATTGCATCCATCGAAATCTTGAAAGATGCTTCTGCCGCGGCCATATATGGATCAAGGGGAAGCAATGGCGTGGTGCTGGTCACCACGAAGCGCGGCAAGTCCGGCAAATCCACCATCCAGTTCGATACGTACTACGGGTTACAGCAGGTCGCCAATAAGATCGAGATGCTTAATGCCCGGGAGTACGCCATATTCAATACCGAAGCCAGAAATAATGCCTGGGTAGATCGTGGTGGCAAAGCTACCGATCCGAATAGCGTGCGCCCGGCGAATCTGCAAATACCTGAAATGTTTATGAATCCGGAGTCACTTGGAAAAGGAACGGACTGGCAGGATGAAGTTTTCCGTACGGCCCCCATTCAGAATTACCAGTTGTCAGTTTCGGGGGGCAATGATAAAACGCAGGTTTTTGTGTCAGGCGCCTACTTCAAGCAGAATGGAATAGTGATGAATACGGGCTTTGACCGCTACTCGGCCCGAATTAATGTGGATCACAGAGTATCTCAACCCATTAAGATCGGGATGAATCTGTCCCCTTCGTTCGCGTCCAACAAGCTGCTGCCCGTAGAAGATCAGGTTTTTTCAGGAGGAATACTGGGTTCTGCGCTTTCTATGCCGCCTACTGTGCCGGTGTATAATCCGGACGGTTCATTTACTACTTTGCTAGGACCTTCTCCCTACAACATCGGTGTGATCGACAACCCGGTTGCGATTGCCAGCAAAGTAAAAGATAACAAGACTGTCTTCCGGACCCTGGGTACTGTGTACGCAGAGATAGACTTACTGGCCGGACTGAAGTTCCGTACTTCTTTCGGGCTTGACTACTCAGACGCCCGCCAAAGCGCCTACTTCCCATCTGATTTGGGCTTTTTTGGAGTACCTGCTCCCGTACAGGCCCGAGCCAACGCGAGCACGGGTCGTGACATCAACTGGCTCAATGAGAATATATTGAGCTATAAGAAAACCTTCGGAGGAAAACACGAACTGGACGTACTAGGGGGCTTTACCTCCCAGAAAGCGAAGTACGAAGCCATGGCGCTGGCGGCCACCAATTTCCCGACTGATCTGGTCACCACGCTGAACGCGGGACAGGTGACGAGCGGCGGGACGGGTATTTCGGAATGGTCGCTGCTATCGTATTTGGGAAGGGTCAACTATACCTTTGCCAACAAGTACCTACTCTCTGCGACTATTCGACGGGATGGCTCTTCGCGCTTTGGTGCACAGAATAAATGGGGAACGTTCCCTTCGGCTTCGGTAGGATGGTACCTTTCTGAAGAAGCCTTCCTGAAAGGGCAGAACGTCATTACCGACATGAAACTCAGAGCCAGTTATGGACTCGCCGGAAATAATACCATTGGTAACTATAACCATATTGGGTTGCTGTCCAACCGCCGTTACAGCTTTGGTGAAGGTACCGGTAGTGTGGCGTATGGGCTATACCCAACCTCCATCACCAATGAGTACCTGGGCTGGGAAATGATGCAGCAGTTTGACATTGGCCTTGATTTTGGTATGCTGAGAAACCGGCTGATGTTCACCGTCGACTATTACAATAAGAACACAACTGACTTGCTACTAAACGTACCAGTGCCTGCTTCAACCGGGTACGAAAGCGCGCTACAAAACATCGGTAAGCTCAACAATCGGGGCTGGGAGTTCAGTGTCAGTTCCAAGAATTTTACCGGAGCCTTCAAGTGGTCCACCAACTTCAATATCTCGTTCAACAAAAATGAAGTAAAGGCACTCGGACCTTCCGGCAAGCCTATTATTTCAAAAAGTCCATCTTTCAGTCCCAATACACACATTACCCGGATCGGCTCACCCATTGGTAGTTTCTGGGGATACGAAGCAATCGGCGTATACCAGTCGGAGGAGGACGTAAAGACTAGTCCTGCTGTACAGGGAGCTACCGGGTCGCGACCGGGGGATCTTAAATTCAGAGATATTGATGGCGATGGAGTGATCACTCCTAACGACGTGACCATAATAGGAGATAACATTCCTGACTTTTTCTACGGCGTCACCAACAATTTCAGCTATGCCCGATTCAATCTGAGCATTCTGGCTGATGGGGTAGAAGGCATTCAGTTGCTGAACGGATCAAGAAGGAATATCGGGCTGGTACATGGCAGCTATAGTCGTAAAGATGTACTGGGGAGATGGCAATCAGCTGAGAATCCCGGCGATGGCCGTACGCCGAGGGCCAATACCGTGGCCACGGGAGGAAATGTGAGCTATGTGTCGAGCCTGTTGGTAGAGGATGCCTCGTTTTTTCGGATCAGGAATATCAACCTACGTTACTCACTTCCTGAACGGGCTTCCAAGGCTCTGTTTGTCCAGCAAGCCAGCATCAGTCTGTCTGTTCAAAACGCCCTGACCTTTACAAAGTACCTGGGGTACAATCCCGAGCAGAGCCTGAACGGAAGCAGTTCGCTGACACCCGGTGTAGACTTTAACGGCTACCCTCTGGCACGTACCTACACGCTTGGCTTGAACCTGACCTTTTAACCAAACCCGATCAACTCGCTATGAAATCTCATATATCTATATACATCCTACTGGTCCTGATGTTGACCGGTTGCTCCGACTTCCTGGAACTGTCGCCTAAGGATGCTGCCAACGTGAGTAACTTTTACAGGAATGCTTCGGATATGCAGGCTGCGGTCAACGCGGCTTATGGAATGCTCGCTTCCGCAGGCGAATACGGCTACGCCAATTATAATGTATCGGAGGTACGGTCTGATAATACCATGAACTGGGAAGGTGGGGGCAACCTGCCTGATGCGGAGCTTGATCAGTTTAAGATGTCAACTACCAACGAGATCATCCGCCTGATGTGGATCGATACCTACCGCGGAATATTGGCCTGCAATACTGTACTGGATCACATTGAGGGTGCGCAGATGGATCAGGCCCTTCGTGAAAGATTCATTGGGGAGGTCAAATTCCTGCGTGCGCTCAAGTACTTCAATCTGGTTCGTACTTTCGGTGATGTACCCTTGGTACTGTCAGAAACCAAGTCGGTTGATGAGGGGTACAGTCAGACACGGGTGGCACAAGCCGAAGTATACAAGCAGATCATTGCAGATCTGATGGATGCCGCGCCAAAACTACCGGCTAACTACACCGGCAATGACGTAGGCAGAGCTACCCGGGGAGCTGCCAAAGCCCTCCTTGGTAAAGTATATCTTACGACCGGCGACTTTGCAAAGGCGAGGGACATCCTGAAAGAAGTGATCGATCAGGGTACTTACCGACTACTTGATGATTATAGTGCCTTGTGGCTGGTAGCCAACGCCAACAACCCCGAATCTATCTTTGAAGTACAATTCAAAAAAGGCGGTACCGGAACCGGCAGTAACTTTTACAACAACTTCGCCCCCCGCAACTCCGGATCTTCGGTCGCCAAGATTGGCTTTGCCGGTGGCCGCAACCTCCCGACCTCCGACATGGTGGCAGCCTATGAGCCCGGCGATATCCGTAAAGCAGCTTCGCTCGCGCTGGGTTATACTGATCAGGCCGGTGCTTTTGTTGCTGATCCTTATACGTTGAAATACCACGATGGTACACCTTTTTCGGAAGGCGATGCCGATAACAACTGGGTAGTACTCCGGTACGCTGATGTACTACTAATGTACGCCGAAGCCATTAATGAAACCAATAACGGACCAACGGCAGAAGCGTACGAAGCCATCAATGCGGTAAGGAGGAGAGCGAAGTTAGCGGCGCTCCCTGCGGGGTTATCCAAAACGGCATTTGCGCAGGCTATTGAGCACGAGCGCCAGGTAGAATTAGCCTTTGAAGGCCACCGCTGGTTTGATCTGGTTCGTACAGGCAGAGCAGTACCTGTGATGAATCAGCATTTCCAGGCTCCCGTCGTGAAAGAACACAATATGGTATTCCCGATTCCCCAAACACAGATAGACGTTAACCCTACGGGTATCAAACAGAACCCAGGCTATACTTTCTGATCAGAGGCTCTCATTCTAAATAGAACTGGATATGTACTATAGTTTCTCTTTACGAACGTTACTTGTTCTTAGCCTGTGCCTGAGTTGTGGTATTACCCATGCGGCAAAAGCACCGATTGCTGTGCAGCCGGCGAAAGCGGATAGCGTTGTTGCGCCCAGGGTATTTGTCCATACCGGGTTTGAAAATGCGTCACCTATGAACTGGGAAATAGACTCGGCTGGTCGAATTCTGGCCAGTCTGGTCTATGACCACGAGCGCTTTTCGCAAAATAGAGCGAATGGGCACTGGCATTTCAAAGTGGAGGCTCCGGTTGGCCAGGAAGTGGTCGTGATCTTGAAGAATTTTGACAATATATGGAACAACACACCTGCCAGTCAGATTTCCAAACGCTCACATGCGGTCATCTCCTTTGATAATAAGACCTGGGAAAGTCGTCCCGGCGAACTGTTGCCGGGTAACCGGTTGCTGATCAGGGTGAAGATGAATGCGCCCAGCGTCTATATGGCCAGTGTGGAACCGTACCGGATCAGTGATCTGGAGAAATTCCTGACCAGGATAAAAGCTAATAAGCTTGTGACCGTCACCGAAATTGGAAAAACTTCGGAGGGGCGCCCCCTGGAAATCATTAAGGTTGGAAACGAGAAGGCCCCCAAAAGAGTCTTCCTCAGGGCGCGGGCGCATGCATTCGAAGCAGGGGGCAACTGGACGGTTGAAGGCCTGGTGCAGCGCCTGCTGCAAAACGACGAGGAGACAAAACGTTACCTGCAAAGGTACTGCGTGTACATCATGCCTATGGCCAATAAGGATGGGGTAGCCCGCGGAAAAACGCGCTTCAACAGCAACGGCTACGACCTGAACCGAAAGTGGGACAAGCCAGCCGATTCACTGATCGCACCGGAGAACTACTACCTCGAAAAGTGGCTGAGCAGGATGGTCAGCGAAAACAAGAAGCCTGATCTGGCCATTGACCTGCACAACGATGCGGGGGGGAATCTGCACATAAGCAGGCCGGATGGAGACATTACTGCCTACCTGGCCAACATGGAAAAACTGGATGGGCTACTGCGAAAACATACCTGGTATACCGAAGGCTCCACCAAGCCCAGTTTCCGTAATCCGGGTACGCTGGGGGAGGGGTTTATGGATCGATTTGGGATAGAGGCTCTCGTGTATGAGTTGAATTATGAATGGGTGGAAGGGCTAAAGAAAGTACCCCTCGCTGCTGATTGGGTATCGCTGGGAGGCATGCTTCCAAAGGTATTTTATGATTATTTTGAAACTCCGGTCACCCGATGAAAAACCTGTTGTATGCGCTGGCGTGGATCGGGGGACTTGGCTCGGTAGTTAGTAGGTCTGCCGGTTATCAGCAGGCCGAAAACCTTCCATCCATTGACTCTACAATTTCGGAGAAGTACGATCTGGATTCGACGGTACTCAGCATTAGTACCGTTGCTTCCAATCTGAATGCTACCTGGGACATGGCCTGGGGGCCGGACAACTGGATATGGTTTACGGATCAGGATGGAAAAGTTAGCCGATTGAATCCAAATACCGGTCAGATTATCGAGCTTTTACAGATAAGGGATTATTACCGAAAAAGGCTCGGACTCATGAGTATGGTGCTCCACCCCGACTTCAAAATCCACCCGCAGGTATTCATCAATTACAGCCATATTCAGAGCGACTCGTCCATTGTCTCCAGACTGGTCCGGTACACCTATGATGGCAAACGCCTTACCAGTCCTTTGCTCCTTTATCAGATTCCGGGCTATCTGGGTCACAATGGCTCACGACTGGTGATCAGCAAGGACCGGAAAATCCTATGGGCGACGGGTGATCTGAAACACAAGGAAACGGTTCAGAATCCCAACTTTCCAAATGGGAAAGTACTTCGTCTTAATCTTGATGGTACCATTCCTAAAGATAATCCCTATCCCGGCAGCCCGGTATGGAGCATGGGCTTTCGGGTGCCGCAGGGGCTCGCCTATACCGGCAATGGCAATCTGTTCGTTGCAGAGCACGGCGACGCCACCGATGACGAAGTTAACCAAGTTACCAAGGGAGCTAGCTACGGTTGGCCCGACATAGCCGGGTTTTGCGACCTCCCCGACGAACAGGGGCATTGTCCGGACTCGGCAGTGGCACCCGTTAAAGCCTGGACGCCCACCATTGCTCCGGCGGGTATGGACTACTACAACGGCACTATACCGGAATGGAAAAACGCCCTGTTGCTGACCACGCTAAAAGACCAGAGTCTGCGCGTCTTACTTCTGGATGTTAAGCAGGAAAAAGTTGTAAGCGAAAGTATAGTTTTCAGCGGCAAGTTTGGTCGACTGCGGGATGTCTGTGTGTCGCCCACCGGTGATATTTACATTTCGACCAGTAACCGCGATTGGAATCCCCCCGCCAACTTTCTCGTCAAGGCCGACGACCGGATCATACGCATCAGCAGGTCCGGCCTGATCCCCAAGCATAAGCGAATGGCAAAGGAGCAAAGTCATGAGGAGTCAAGCGATGCCGCCTCCTTGTATCAAAGCTATTGTCAATCCTGTCACAAAGAGGATGGTCGTGGTGTCGCTGGTTCTTTTCCCTCGCTGGTATCTTCATCCCGGTTGTCCGGAGAAAAAAGTACTCTGATCAGGTTCCTGTTGAAAGGCTCTCAGTCACCATCCGGAGAAGCCATGCCCGCCTTCAGCTTTTTAAGTGATACCCAGCTTGCAGCGGTTAGCTCCTACGTCAGAGACAAATTTGCAAAAGGGGCCTCAGAAGTAAGTGCGTATGAGGTAACTGAAGTCAGGAAAGCGAACTGATAGAGCGAAATATTTTGTCTACATAGAAAACATTGTATAAATGGATAGAGGGAGGGTCTACATAGGCTACAAAAAGCTTCTGAGGCTGGACAAAAGAAGTCAATGATACATCATCTGGTAATTTCCACGATACTACACCCAACCAGTGAAGAGCAGTCAATGGGATCGTTGAGATTGGCTGTCGATATGGTAATAGCGACTCTTTTATTCTTTCTGCTTCGCAGCCACTGCAGTAGATCAGGGCCATGCGGCTCTATCGGAAAGTAGTAGTGGACATTATGTACATCTGTAAGTTCAATCAGTAGCGTGCGGTTAAGTATCCGGTCTTTCAAATGGGACGTAACAGCGATCTCCTTTGTGTAGTGGTCTAATTGACAGTTACTCTCAAGCCGTTGCATCTTAAAGTCTGGTAAGTTGTAGTAGCCTTCGTGCATGACATATTCCGTCACATTATTTGCCATTATGTACTCATTAGCTCCCTGTACTATCGGGTGTAGCAGCCATTTTTTCTGCTCTTTGTAATTTAAGGCATTAGCGATCTGGTAGTCAAGGTGCTTGGCAATGCGTGGAGTGGCGATTACGTAGTTAGTGAGTGCAAGAGTAATGGCAAAAAACAGAACAACTTTCCGAAGCGGAGTAGTAATGGGAAAACTGAGCGCAATGGTATACAGCAGGCATCCTAAAAATAGCTGGGGGTACATCAGGTAATGATCGGCAATAATGGCAACGCCATTAAACACTGCTTTCCGTTTTAAGGCAATGAGCCCCATACTCATGAGCATGAACAGCATGAAGAATAGCAGACCTTTCTGATGGTTGGTGAACTTCTTCAGGTTAAGCAGAAAAGCTATGAGTAAAAGGCAACCAATCGGTATGCTGATCCAGGGTAGTATATCGGGTGTCCAATCGGTGATTTTTCCAAGGAGTTGTACGTAATACAGCAGGCTGTGCCAGAGGGACTCAACAGATATATCCGTAGGGGTGACTAAGTCAGAAGACTGAACTGTATAGACAGCAAGGGAAAATAGCAGAGCCATAAAATAAAGGAGGCCCAGCCGCCAGTTTCGAAGCTGTATGGCAATGAGTATACCCACCAGCCAAATAAGAAACCCGTTACCATTGACCGTTGTACAAATAGCCGAAAGTAGTACTGCATAGGCTATTTTATTTTTTAGTAAGCAGTAGATAGATAAGTAGGCAAATAGCAAAACGGGTAGGTTAAAAAAGGCGCATTCAAAAAAGTTGTAGTAGGATACGGGTTGAAAGAAAATCCAGCTGAGGGCTATCTCCCTATACGTAATGCCGGACAGTTTGGCTACGTTCTGACTAATGATCAGGATAAACAGCAATACGAAGAATGAATTACCTACGCAGGTAAAAAACAGGACATTGATATTGTTGAACAGGCCTATGAGTAGTAGGTAGACAATACGTTGAAACGTATGCAAGTGCCCGTTATACGGTTCAAGAAATGCGATTAGCTTGTTTGTAAAAGAATGTCCATCAATATCTTTTATGAACTTGAAGTACCAGTAGTAGTCATCTATCCAGGGTACATTCAAGGAGAAATTAAAGATGTAAAACAGATGTAGAGCGATGGGAAGTAGAAGAAGAAGCAGCTTAGCCGCTGTGTGGGATTTGTAGCTGTGCGAAGTAATCTCAATCATAGTTATACAATTGTGAATTTGTTAATAACTATTATGAATGAGGAGGGGTGTCTATCTTCTTTATTCTTCGAAACCTGGTGTGATCTTACCTGTTTTGCTGGGTATGGACACCAACAACAGTATATAGCTATGTACTAGTACCAGGCTACTTTATTGACTTTTTAGAGTTGACTTTTAGGAGGGAAGCGCTAAATATAAATTAAATAGCAGCGAGTTACAAAAAAAATTATCAAGTGGTGTAATTTAGTTACATACGAGGTGGGTATTAGCCCTTCCGGTTGGTTTGTAGCAGGTTACGAAGCTCTGCTCTTTCTCTCTTCTTTAAGCACATAGCAGCTACGGGTATTAACTATACGGTATGATAGTTGATCTAAGTCCTCAAAGAGGATGCTGTCGTTTTACCATTGTATAATGCTGTAATTAATTGAGCTATCTGGTATATTTATCGGTAATCCTGCCGGTGTCGCTCCTTTTCATGATCAAAGGCCTGTTATGGTCATGGTTGTGCCTTCAACAACCTGAGTACCATAACACAAAGCCTGCAATGAAGAGGGGCCATATCCCTGAATACTTCCTAAACTTCCTAACCCGAAAGAGCATGTCAAAAGACCAGTTTTCAAGACGTGAATTTATCCGGCGCAACTCCCTGACCGGCCTGGGAGCCGTGCTAACCCCGGCCTTGCTGGCTGAGGGGGCGAAGGCTGCCCTACCCGTAGCAGATGGGCCGGCGGTTCCGACCGTAATCAACACGATAAGTACCCCTGCCCTGCTGGGTGGTCAGCCGGTACGTACCCGCGAGTGGCCCCAGTGGCCCCTGTGGAAACCCGAAGCCGACGAGAAAAAGCTGCTGGAGGTAATCCGGAGTGGCGTGTGGTCGCGGGGAGCTACGGTAACCGAGTTTGAAAAAGAATGGGCCAACGCCGTGGGAGCCAAGCGCAGCCTGGCGGTGGTCAATGGGACTAACGCCCTGATTGTGGCCCTGACTCAGCTGGATATACGAGGAGGCGATGAGGTGATCGTACCTCCGTATACGTTTATCGCTACCGTGTCGGCGGTACTGGCCACGGGAGCTATGCCCGTATTTGTGGATGTGGACCCGGAAACCTTCCAGATCGATCCGGCTAAGATTGAGGCTAGGATCACGCCACGTACCAAAGCCATCATACCAGTGCATATCCTGGGCTTGCCTGCCAATATGAAGCAGATCATGCCCATTGCCAAAAAGCATAACCTGGTGGTGATCGAAGATGCCTGCCAGGCTCACCTGGCTGAAATAGACCATCAGAAGGTAGGTACTTTCGGCAACGCCGGCTGCTTTAGCTTTCAGAATTCCAAGAACCTGCCCATCGGCGAAGGAGGAGCGGTGGTCAGTAACGACGATCAGTTTATGGACCGCTGCTTCTCCTTCCAGAACTTCGGAAATCCCTACGGGGCTACCATCGGGGCGGTGAGCATGGGCAGTATCATGCAGGGTACCAAGTTGCGCTTCACCGAGTACCAGGCCGCCATCGGGCTGGCCCAGCTCAAGCGCCTGGAAGAGCAGACCGAGCGACGCAGCCAGAATGCCGCCTACCTGAAGTCGCAGATCAAAGACATCCCTGGTATAGTACCCTACAAGCTGTATGATAATGTCACACGGGCGGTGTTTCACCTGTTCCCGTTCCGGTACAAGCAGGAAGAGTTCAAGGGGCTGCCACGGGAAGTCTTCCTGCAGGCGCTCAAAGCCGAAGGAGTGCCCTGCCAGAGCGGCTACGCTACGCTGTACAACCAGCAGTTCCTTAACGATGCCTTCAAGTCCAAGAACTATAGGAAGATGTACCCCAAGGAAATGCTGGACTTTAAATCCTATGTGGAAAAGAACCGTTGCCCCGAAAACGACCGGCTGTGCAACGAAGAGGCTGTATGGCTGACGCAGAATATGCTGCTTGGCCCAAAATCAGATATGGATGAAATAGCCGGGGCCATTCAGAAGGTGTACAACAATGCGGATCAGCTCAAAAAGCTGACGAAGAAAAGCTGATACATACATGAGAAAAATCGTATTACTCCTGACTAGCCTGTGCCTGCTAGCGACGTTGGGAGCCGAAGCTGACGGCCTGGCTAAGGGCTGGAAGGTAGGAGTGGCCCGCAGGGTTATTACGCCGAAGCAGTCCATGTGGATGGCCGGCTTTGCCGTTCGTAACCACCCTTCCGAAGGTACTCTACACGACTTGTGGGCCAAGGCTCTGGTGCTGGAAGACGAAGAGGGTAAGCAGGCCGTACTGGTGACTACCGATCTGTTAGGTATACCCAAGGGCATCTCCGACCGCATCCGTAACCGCCTGTACACCGACCATAAGCTGAGCAAGGCACAAATCATCCTCAACAGCTCCCATACCCACTCGGGGCCGGTCTTGTCGGATGCGCTTTTTGATATTTATCCGCTGGATGCGGAGCAGATTGCGCGGGTCAACCAGTACTCACGCTTTCTGGAAGATCAGATCGTGGCGCTGGTCGGGGAGGCCCTGCGCAAGACGGAGCCCGCGCGCATCTACGCTGAGAATGGTGTGACCCGCTTTCAAGTCAACCGGCGCAATAACAATGCTGCCGTGCTGCCCCGCCTGACGGAGCTACAAGGTCCTAACGACTATGCGGTACCAGTGCTGAAAGTGGAGAACGAATGGGGGGAGCTGAAAGCCGTGGCCTTTGGGTACGCCTGTCACCCTACCGTGCTCAATGGGTATCAGTGGTCTGGTGACTACGTCGGATTTGCGCAGATTGAGCTTGAAAAAGCTCATCCGGGTGTTACGGCCTTGTTCTTCCAGGGTACCGGAGCCGATCAGAACCCGCTGCCCCGCAATACCATCCCCTTGGCGCAGCAGTACGGCCGGGAACTGGCCGCGGCGGTGGATCGGGTACTCCAGGAGCCCATGCACGTCCTACCCGCCCGGTTATCTACGGCTTACTCCGAGATAGAGCTGCCTCTCACGGCTCACCCGGATAAGGAAGGTTACGCCAAAATAGCGAAAGAAGTTACTACGGACTACCAGAAGCGCTGGGCCAACCGCATGGTCAGCAAGCTCCAGCAGGGCGAAACCATGCCCAAAACCTACCCCTATCCGGTACAGGTGTGGCACCTGGGCGACCTGCCCCTGGTGACGCTGGGCGGAGAGGTGGTGGTAGAGTACGCCATCAAGCTCAAGCAGATATTCGGCCCCAGTACCTTTGTCATGGGCTACTCCAACGACGTCATGGCCTATATCCCCTCAAGTACTATCCTGCGCGAAGGCGGCTACGAGGGCGAGTCGTCCCAGATGGTGTACGGGCTGCCCAGTACCTGGGAGTCCACCATCGAGACCATGATCCTGTACGAAGCGGTCAGGCTGGCCCGACAGGCCGGTGTACCTACTCCCTAACCCTTATACCTACTAGTCTGATGAATACCACCACCTACGATACAGATACCGCATCCACCACCCATACCCTCACCGCCCAGGCCTACTACTCAGGTTTTGAGCTGGCCCATGATACGTACAATGCCATCACGGTAGCCAGCGATGGAAAGGTATACTATGTACTCTCGTCCCAAGCCTATGATCGGGGGGGGCAACTATACGTATACGATCCGGCTACGGACCAGATCCGGTACCTGGCCGACCTGACCGAGCTATGCGGGGAGACTACCGCTCAGGCCATCGTACAGGGCAAGAGCCACGTTCGTTTCTACGAGCGGGCAGGTAAGCTTTACTTTGCCACCCACGTGGGGTACTACGAGATGATCGACGGCATGGAACGCCTGCCTCAGAATGCCCCCGAGGGCTACGGCCTGTACCCGGGAGGCCATCTGCTGTCGTACGACCTGAGTAGTGGGGAGTTTGAAGATCTGGCCCTGGCACCTGATGGCGAAGGTATCCTGACCATGATGCTCGACAGGGACCGGGGACACATCTATGCACTCACCTGGCCGCTGGGCTACTTCCTGCACTACGATCCGGCTACTGGCGAGCTGAAAAACCTGGGCCTCACCTGTGCCAGAGGCGAGGCGGGTACACCCGGCGACGACTACCGTGTGATCTGTCGGTCGATGTTTGTGGACCCGCGTGAGGGAGCCGTGTACTTCTCCACCGCCGAAGGTGATGTACTTACCTACCAACCCGGTGATGCTGAATTACGGCAGCTGGCAGACTTCGACCTACGGCTCGACTACTTTGGCCGGTACGATGCCACCCGCCCCGGCAGCATGGGGTACAACTGGCGCAAGATATTCTGGTACGCCCCCGAGGAGGTAGCCTACGGCGTTCATGGCAACTCGGGTTACCTGTTTCGCTTTGATCCACGCGAGCCTAGGATTGAGATTGTGGAGCGGATTACTTCTGAGCCTTCAAGGCGGAGTGGTATGTTTGATCAGTTTAGCTACGGGTACCTGGGCTTTCAGCCGGGGCCTGACGGCGACACTATTTACTACCTGACAGGCGGGCCCATCTACATCAACGGCAAGCGGGTAAAAGGAGCGGAGGAGATTGCAAAAGGAGGAGTAAAAGGGTTAGAAAACCTGCACCTGGTCACCTTCCATATACCCAGCCAGACCTACAAGGACCACGGGACCATCTTCTACGCCGACGGGCAGCGGCCTACCTACGTCAACTCCATCGCCATCGGTCATGATGGTACCGTCTATACCCTGGCGCGCTTTGAACACAACGGGAAGGAGATACAGGATCTGGTGAAGATACAGGGTCCCTTTGCCCCCGTATAAGCGAAAGAGGGAGCCAGCTCCCTCTTTCGTTGTATCTGTTTTTAATTATAACTAAATCTTATGGTACCTGACTATTCGAGCCGGATCAGGTACCCGATCTCTTCCAGTTGATCCAGCAGGTGATCCATACCCCGTAGGGTTACCTTCCTTCCGTAGTAGACCTGAATCCGAAGTGCCAGTACCTCCAGAAACTCCCATAGGCTTAGCTTAGAATCGTACGAAGAATCATTTTTCAGATTTTCGAACACCTCTACGGGTGAGTCACCTTCAACAACTATACCCGTAGCGGTTACGAATTTCATAGTCCTATACCTTTCTTCTGCGATTTTTTATACCAGCTAGTTAAGAGTGAACAGATAATGTGAACCTGGTACTTTATTATGTTACGGAACCTGCGTTTTCCGCTGGTATCAAAGTACACATACCTCAAAAAGGTACCGGAGCTTCTAATATAGTTCTGTGGATAACAAAATATCTCTATCCAGGGAAGAGCTGTTAACCAGTTGCATCAATAGTTGTACCCATTTACTAATCGTATCCGGTTTTACTGTAAAGCACCAGGCACCCAGTTCTATCATTTCCTGCACCCCCTTTTCTTCCGGGGCTGACAGTACCACTACCGGAACATGTCGCAATCGCTCTATCTTTTTTAGTTCAACGAGTGTCTGCCTGGCATCCTTGCCCGGCAAATCAAGACTTAAAAAAATATAATCCGGGATAAAAGCCGGATCTTTCCGCAGCTTCCCGAGCGCCTCCTTACCACTCTTTGCGGATACACAGTCAATATGGGCGTCCACCTGAACCATGGCTATGGTTAGAAAACGCTGATCTTCTTCATTATTGTCTATAATCAGACTTACCCGGTTCCTCATACTTCACTTATTTAGCTTACTAACTCACACACCACACCACTTCACTAGTCGGGATGAGCAAGTCACTATGCTCTGGAACTGCTTTTCTACACTTTTAAACATGAGCAGCCATACCAGGCCAACTTCCGGACTTTAAGGCTCCTGAACCCATTACAGAAGCTTACCAAACAGAATAAAAATAATATACCAATGGTAATAAAAATTTGCACTTTATTTATGGTATGTGAGTGGGAGGGCTGCTCTGTGTCTTGTTCCACTTTCTGATGAGCCCCAAGCACAAACTAGTAGAAAGCCCCTTTCGCGCTGATTAGTGGGGGCAAATCGGGCATATAAGGCGACAGGTCCATATACCTCAGGTATAGTTACAAAACCTCAACGAGGTGAATAGAGTTAAGAGAAGAGTTAATCAACCTAAAATAGGAAGCTTCATGGCAACAATGGTTCACTTAGATAGTACTGATTTTGTGATCAACCTGGATCATGTAGTAGGTATCAAACGATTCAACAAAGAGGGTACCTACGGCATCCAGTTCATCACCATTGATTCCAGAAAGGACGTTTGGGAGTTCAAGTCCAGGGGTCGGAGAGACGAAACCTTTACCTCGCTGATCCATTCAAGCCAGGGACAGGTATTCAAGGCAGAGGAGGAGGGTGAGGTAATACCACCCGTTGTAGGGATATCCTGATATATTCCTCCCTATTACTGATCACAGCACCCGATATCGGTGCTGTCCGGGGGCTTAGGCACTATTTTTTTGGTATATACTACCTGATAATTAATGGGATAGCAGTAGCAGGGCTTTGGGTTGAATAAAAACCTATCTGCCGACTGCCTGTATGAACACCCTAAAAATGAATGTTATACCAAAAATGAAAAATCATGAATAGGCAAGAAAAAAGTGTACTGAGAGTGATTACGAACGGACTTTGCGTTTTCCTGCTGGCGGGTATGGTTGCCTGCTCTAATGATGGAAACCGGGAACAGGAAATGGCCGAAGAGGCCGCTACTGCCGAGGCGTATGACAACGAAAGATTTTATAATACATTCTCTTCCAATAGCTACTTTGCCGAGTGGGATAAGAATGGGGATACCTTCCTGGACAACAACGAGTACCTCCAGGGCGACTACCGTAACCGGGATGCTAATCAGGACAGTAGAGTAGACCAGAACGAATGGCGGACCTCCGCCGGTATATATGGCAGGGATACCGTAGGCTGGGCCGATTGGGACCTTGACGCAGATAACTTCCTGAGTGACCAGGAATACGGAGCAGGTTTTACCCGTTCCGGCTGGATTGAGGCGTGGGATAGTGACGGTGATAAGAAAATAAGTGAGCGGGAATACTCCGATGGTATATTCAAGCAGTACGATAGAAACCGGGATAATAGCCTGGATGAAACTGAGTACGGTGAGTTTGAAAACAACTTTAAGAACCGTGGCGGAGCCAATACGCAGGCCCAGAATACCGGAGCTACTGAGCAGCAATAGTAACTATCTACATACTATGTTAAATGCCTAACAGCCCAGGCTCCACCGGAGTCTGGGCTGTTAGGTTTATTGGTGGCTGTACAAGTACCAGCACATTGTCATACATATCCCAATACCGCTTACTGGGTAGTTACTTCAAAGTATAGATAGGTAAAATATGCTTTATTATGAATAAGTCACCTGCCCGGTGTAAGGTATGTAGTAGCTAGTCCTGTATATATGAGAAAGTTATTAGTAAGTTGTCTGTTATTTGTTTCGTTTGGTCTTCTTGCTCAGAGTAATCTCCTTCCCGCCGTCCGTACCATTCCCTTTGATAACGGCTGGCTGTTTATAAAAGATAGTACCATCAAGGCCGAGCAGCCGGGCTATGCCGATACCCACTGGCGCCAGGTAGACCTACCCCACGACTGGAGCATCGAAGACCTGCCCAACCAGAATGGTCCTTTCGATCGCAGCAGCATCGGAGCTCACTCCACCGGATTTGTAGTAGGTGGTACGGGCTGGTACCGAAAAAGATTCAGGACCGGACCGGCTGAGCAGAACAAAAGGATAACCATCCATTTTGACGGGGTGTACATGAACTCGGATGTATGGCTGAATGGCCACCACCTGGGCTTTCATCCCTATGGCTATACGCCTTTCTACTACGACCTGACACCCTACCTCAAGCCCGCCGGTCAGGACAATGTACTGGCGGTACGGGTGCGCAATGAAGGTAAAAACTCCCGCTGGTACAGTGGCTCGGGCATCTATAGAAACGTATGGCTTACGGCTACCGATCCGGTACACGTAGCTCCCTGGGGAGTATTCGTCACCACGCCGGAGGTATCAGAGCGTCAGGCCTCGGTACAGGTGCAGACCCAGGTTATTAATCAGCAGACCACCGCGGGTACCCTTACCCTTACTACCACGCTGATGGATCCGGACGGCAAAACCGTAGGCCAGAGCCAAAGTAACCTGACTGTTGAAGCAAATGGCTACGCCACTGATAACCAGCGCCTCACGCTGACGAACCCGGTTCTATGGTCGGTCGATACGCCTGTGCTGTATAAGGCCGTTACCGAAGTCAAGTCCGGTAGCCGGGTACTTGACCGTGTCGAAACACCATTCGGCGTCAGGAGCATCCGGTTCAGTAGTACAGAGGGCTTTCTGCTCAATGGTAAGCCGCTCTTCCTCAAAGGCGGCTGTATCCACCATGATAATGGTCCTCTGGGAGCCGCAGCCATTGACCGGGCCGAAGAGCGCAAGATCGAAATCCTGAAAAAGAACGGCTTCAACGCCATTCGTTCCAGCCATAATCCTCCTTCTAAAGCCTTGCTCGACGCCTGTGACCGTCTGGGTATGTTGGTCATCAATGAAGCCTTTGATATGTGGGAGGTCCCCAAAAATCCGCAGGACTACCACCTGTACTTTCAGGACTGGTGGCAGAAAGACCTGGAAGCCCTCATTCTGCGCGACCGCAACCACCCGTCGGTGATCCTATGGAGCATCGGCAACGAGATACCCGAGCGGGCCGATACGCTAGGCCTGCGCATTACGCGCCAACTGGTTGCCGAAGCCCACCGCCTGGACCCTAGCCGCCCGACCACCGAAGCTATTTGCGGGTTTTGGGAGCCCATGAACAAGGGGAAGGAGTGGAGCGACACCGCGCCGGCCTTTGCCCTACTGGACGTTGGCGGCTACAACTACATGTGGCAGCGCTACGAACCTGACCACCAGCAGCACCCCGACCGGATTATGTTGGGTACGGAGTCATTTGCCCGGGAGGCGCTCGAAAACTGGCAGATGGTGGAGAAGCACCCGTATGTAATCGGTGATTTTGTGTGGACAGCTATGGACTACCTGGGCGAAGCCTCCATCGGGCATACCGTCCTGAGCAACCAGAAGGATAGCCCCATCCTGGGTTGGCCCTGGGTGAATGGCTGGTGCGGGGATATTGATCTTATCGGCTATAAAAAGCCGCAGTCGTACTACCGCGATGTGGTATGGCGGCAGAGCCCCATCGCTCTGGCGGTACACCAGCCCATCCCGGAGGGGCTGACGGAGATAGTCAGCAAGTGGGGGTGGCCTGAAGAGCTACCCAACTGGACCTGGCCCGGTGCCGAAGGAAAGTCCCTGCAGGTACGAGTGTTTTCGAGGGCACCCCGGGTACGCCTGACCCTCAACGGCCAATTGATCGGTGAGAAAGCCATCGCCGACAGCAGCATCACGGCGGTATTTGAGGTACCCTACCAGCCGGGCGTCTTGAAAGCGGTGAATGTCGTAGAAGGTAAAGAAACCGAATCGGTGGTGCTCTCCACGGTAGGGGAGCCCCGGCAGCTGCGCCTCACGGCCGACCGCCGCACCATCCGGGCCAGTCGCAACGACCTGTCTTACGTGACGGTGGAGGTAGTGGATGCGCAGGGGCAGGTGGTACCCGGTGCTGAGGTGTCCGTACAGTTTGCACTGAGCGGAGCCGGCGAACTGGCCGCCGTCGGCAATGCTAACCCTACTGATGTGTCGAGCTTCCAGAAACCGCAGAAGAATACGTTCCGGGGAAGGGCGCTGGCTATTATCCGTCCTACCGAAAAACCGGGTACTATTACCCTCAAAGCAACGGCACCCGGTCTGGCACCGGCCACCATTACGATCACTACTAAGTAATGTACCTGCTGTGATAACACTTTGGGCTTATATGAATTTTATATCTATCCACCTTTAACTCCATCCGATTATGAAGGATCAGGACAAGCCTCAGGATAAAGGTGAAAGCCGCCAAGAGCCTACCAAAGGCCAGGGAACAAATCCCGCCAATCAGGAAGACGAAAATGCGGGTGCTGATGTACTGCTGAACACTCGGACCCAGCGTGGCATATTCGGCGCTAATGATCTAGACTATGACGACCTGAAGCAGGAAGAAGAGAGCCAGGACGATGAAGATGTTTAGGGAAGGTACTTTGCTGCAGAGCAGGTACCTGTGTTAGTAGCCGGATTTTATCTAACGGTAACTCAAAAGCGGTTTTTGCTTTTCTTGCCGGTGCTCATCCACCTACTATCAACTACCTAATGAAGCGATTGTATTATCTCCTTTGGCTGGTGCTGCTTTTTGCGGCTTCCTGTACCCGACCGGATGACAATGTCTTTTCCCGGGACGCTACCTACTTTCTGGGACAATGGAAGGCAAATAGCAAAGTTGCGAGTAGCAGCTCTTTCAGAGCAGTACTTACCTTCTCGAAGGATGAAACTTTCACTCTAAATCTCAATACAGATAAAGGGCCTTTGACCTACAAGTGGTCGTATGATGAATCTACTTAGGAGCTAACTCTTAAAGATGAAGCCTATCAGGTAGTACTCATGGAGAAGAATCAGTTTTCTATCCGGTCAACTTATTCAGGAAGTGTTTTGAGCTATACTCGTAAGTAGCTCCTTTACTCACTCCTGCGTGTGGTACGGTACCAGCTCTTCAAAAAGGTACTGGGGATCGTACTGCACCCCGAATTTTTCTAATAACCCAACATACTCTTCTCGGAAGGTTTGCTTACGGTGATGGGCTTCCTGATTCTGTATGTAGCGGTACACCCAATCGATGTGGGAGCGGCTGTACGAAAAAGCCCCGTAGCCGACCTGCCACTCAAAGCGGTTGCGGAGCAGCCCATTTTCGTTCACCCACTTAGACGATTTGGCTTTGGCCTGCTGCATCACCTCCGAAAGCGCTATGGAGGGTTTGAGGCCAAAGAAGCAGTGGACATGGTCTTCAACGCCGTTGACGATGAAGGTCTTGCAGCCGGTTTCGTTAATGAGGTTACCAATGACCGCCATCAACTGCTCCTTCCACTCTTTTCGGATCGTGGCTTCGCGGTATTTCACCGCAAACACCGCCTGTATGTATAGTTGCGTGTAGCTGTTGGGCATAGATTAGCATGGATATACACCTGAATAAATTCAGGAGGTACCAAATAATCGTGCCTCTGGCACTAGCATGTTAACCTACATCACCCGCTACAAAATTGGTCGTGCCTACGGCACTCAGACGCCAACCATAGTGCCTTAGGCACGACAGATGTATACCAGGCCCGGACTTCAGTTCGGGCTTCACAGGCACAACCAAACGCCATCCACAGTGCCAGAGGCACGACCGATGTACATCAGGCCCATATTTCAATCCGGGCTCTTTAAATCGTCAGGTCCTGAACACTGGCTGGGGTTAACGCCTCGAAGAAAGCCTTGGCTTCGGCAAAGCCCTGCTGGCGCATCAGCTCCATAGCGGCCGGATTAAAGGTAAGGCCACCCGGTCCGCCCCCTTCCAGCATTCTTGAAGGTCGTATTTCGTGGATGGTAGTGACCGCTGTATTAGCGAAAGGATTACTGGTCTGAGCCAGGGCGTTGTTTACAACAGAAGCGGGTACACCGGCCGCCAGTAGCCGACTGCGAACGGCCTGAAGGTACTGGTTGCCCCGCTGGTAGAGCCGGGCCAGGCGGTAATCATTCTGCCCCACATCCTCGCTAAACATATCAATCGTGCGCTCCAGGATCTGGACCGCGCTGGTGAGTCGGTTGGGGTCGGGTGGCAGTACTTTCGGAGTCAACGTGATGGAGATGATGGTTTCGGCTCCCGCGTCAATGGCGGCCTGTAGCGGAGTTATTTCGCGTACACCCCCATCCGTGTACTGCTGGCCCCGCATCTCTACGGGCTGCATAAATACGGGCTGGCAGCTCGATGCCAGCATCGCCCCGCGCAGGATGTTGGCGCTGCTGATCGTCTCCACATCGTAGTCCCCACCCACCCGCAAGGGCTGCGTAGCCCAGTACACCAGGCGCTCTGTCTGCAGGCATACCGTCGCGATGTACACCGGAAGGCCCCGGCGCTGAATCTCCGCAAAGTGACTATCCGTAAGAGTTCGGTCGATCAGCCTTTTCAGGGGCTGGGCGTCGTGCAGCGAGATACTCCGGGCCAGGTTGGTAATGCCTCCCAGTATCAATACATCGTTCTGGCGCGTGGTGGTGTACAGTCGGCGGAGCAACGGCAGCTCACCACAGGCCGCCAGCGGGACAATGAGCGAACCCGTACTAGTACCGCAGTAGATATCAAACTGATCAATGGGACGGACATGCGCTTGCATGTATTCCAGTACACCCACCGCGAAGGCTCCGCGCGAACCGCCTCCGCTGACCACTAATGCCGTTTTTGCCATGGTTAAGAGATGTTAGGTACGTCAGAAGAGAACTATTCAGTAACAGGAGGTAATGGCCGTATCCGGGGCTTTGTCACATTAACTGATACCCCAAACTGGAAGTAGGTTATCGGTTGCCGTTGGTCGCGGTGTAGCTTGAGGGAGAGAATTAGTAAGTCATCCAGCTCAAAACCTACGCCGCCGCCCAGCCACTGCCGCTCATTTTCGGCTCCGCTGCGTTTGCCGAACAGGTACTCTCCCAGCAGGTGTATATTGTACGACGAAGCTGTCAGTACACTGGGTCCCTCCAGTACCTTCAGCGTCACCCGGGGGCCACCCAGCCAGCCAAACCGACTCCCCTGGTAAAAGCCGCCTCCGGTGACTCCCGCCCGCAGACGCCCCGGTACCAGGGTATACTGTGGAGTGATCTGCAGCGTAGCCAGGTATAGTTTGGGAGCCCCCCGGGGCTGATTAAATCCGTTTCCCGCTTCTACCCATACCCAGGGAGAGCCGTTGTTCTTCGGGAAGCTCTGCGCCGTAGCCCGCGAAGGAACAGCCAGCAGCAGGCTCAGTACCGTAAAGGAGATAAAGGCTTTCATAGAATTAGGGACAAGCTACTAGTACGGATCTTGAATAGGGTAGCGGGAAATGTAGGGCCTGATCGTTAGATCAGTACAGTAATAGCAACCGTTAATCTTTCAGGTTGTTACCAGCGTTGGTCATGTACCGCCTGGAACATAAAAGGCTAGTAGCCTCTTTGCTAGTAGTAAGTTACACAGGTTCTGTGAGTATAAGAAGTAGTTTTTAGTGAGTGGTAGGGGTGAGGCCTGGCGCCTTCAGGAAGGGTACCTTTTGCATTTCCAGATTCTCCAGGCCCGGCTGAAAGAGGGCTGTCTCTCACCCTCCTCGGCCAAAGCCGAAATCCAGCTATAAACTCATATAAAAGAATAACGTATCTGATTAAGATACGTACTAATCCATACCCCTTTTCACACGGATGCGAGACCTGGTGAAAGGGGTATGGACAGGAAGCCCGGGCACCTAGTAGCCGGGCTTCCTGTTTGTTTGTCCGTTGCGGGTGATATTGCTGATAGATTTCTGCCTTATAGTAGTTTGTTTGAAGCCTTCGCTCGTAAGATTACAAACAACAACTTGAAAATTTGAATAAATTCACCCCTTGATAATTTAGATGTGATACTAAGTGTAGAACCCTCCGGTAAGAAGCCATGACAAATCAGAATAGACTTTTACCTCCACATACTTTGCCTGAAACTCTTTGGGATCAAGCAAATGGAGTAATAGAATTATCTCCAATACTTAAGAAAGCATATCTTGAAACACTTTCTGAAAACAACTTAGAGCATCTAAGCTTATCGAGAGGTGCTAACGACTCCCCTATTGGAGGAATAAGCCAAGAAGAAACTGACGAACATTTTGCCAGATCTTTTGATGGTTCATCTGCCAGAGTACAGCTTGCTCTAATAGACCCTAACTATGACATAAATGGGGCCTCTGATGCTTTGATTAATAGCTTATCAGGTAACAGATTAGTAATAGTGGATGCTCCTTGCGGAGCTGGTGCAGCATCACTTTCATTATTAACCACAATAGCTGAGCTAAGAAGTAAGCAAGTACTACCTCGGATACCACTTGAAGTAGTATTCATAGGAGGAGAGATTGCTGAACCGGCAAGGAGATACGCACAAATTATGGTGGATAAAGTAACTCCTGAGTTAGAAAAACAAGCCATTTTCTTAAAAACTGAATTCCGCTCATGGGATGCTACTTCAGATATAAGTACAACTGATTTAATTAAAGCAGTTGTAAGAGCTGAATCCACTAAGTCAAAACTGTTAGTACTAATAGCTAACTTTAGTGGCTTCCTTGAAAAAAAAATGAAGGATGCTGAACCACAAATAAGGGAACTGCTAAGATATTCAGCAGGTCAGAACAGCTCAGCCATTTGGATTGAGCCCCAAAGAAATAGTGTCACTAAACAAGGTGGCCTTTTTTCTAAGATTGAGACACTTGCATTAAGATTCGCGAGATTTATACAGTTATATAAAACAAACTCTGATACTGAAAATCATGCAAAAGCATCTTCAAAATATAGGCGGCCGATCAAGTCACAAGACACTGTCCGAGTTAATCTTGCTGTTATTTCATTAGTGTTGAAGAAGCCATATGCAAAATAATCGTCCAGAAACACTTGCTATTAGAACTGTAAATCAATATCGACGTCGTGATGTAATTTCTTATCTGTCCGTACGATATTACGTTGAAAGCCTTGCCGCCAGAACTGATCACTGGGCTAACAACGCGGCGATAGACCTAGTCCTAACCAGAAAGAGTAGTTCCTATTTTAAAACTTACCATTTCAAAGAGATTGATGAGAACGGAGAGATACAGTATAGGGAAATTTATTTACCCTCAGCGAACGAAGCGCTAGCGGAAGCAGCATTATTAAATGAATGCTCTAAATATTCTGAATTTTCAAATGACTCGACATGTGTATTTAGTTACAACTTAGTTAGAAACTTAGACCGTACTGGTTCTTTCAAGCAGTATATTGTGGGGCTACGAGAAAGACAGAATGCTATCACCAAAGCATGCGAAGACAATAAAGATGGTATAGTAAGACATACTGATATTAAGCAATTCTATCCATCAGTTAGCCTAGAGTTAGCTTCTCGTATATGGCAGAGGACTTGTGATGATGCGGAAATAGATACAAAGTTCAGGCTCTTAGGCCAAGAGTTGATTTCTGGCTATGGGACAGTAAATGAGAATAATGCACTAATTGTTGGCCCAGCCTTTTGTCACTTTATTGCTAATTTGGTCCTTAAAGAGTTAGATATACATTTTTCCAATAAACTTCCAGCTAAGTACTTTAGGTATGTTGATGATATTACACTTGTAGGCAATAAAACCTCCGTTGACAATTCTATAAAAGCCATAAAAGAAAAGCTTGGCTCAATAGGTCTTCTTTTACATGACGACACATCACCTAAGAACATTCAAGGATCAACGCTAGAATGGCTAAGTTACAGACATGACTTCCATGAAAGCCATCGACCTATCTCCTGGAAAACATTGATAGGTGATTTGCGTCGCTTTCTCCTTTTGTACCCCGACAAGAAAGAAGATCTGAAACATGCTTTGCAAAATGAGGGTTTTCGGATTCCTTTATATGATTATATGGCAACTACAAAGGAAAGAACCTTTTTGGAGACACTTTTGAATCTCGTAACAGATATACGATTTAGAATACGCGCTCGAGGTATTAGCATACAAAGCCTCATAAGACAGTGCCGTTTCTTACGAAACTGCTATAAAAATGAAGTTGATGACTTGCTAAAAACTCTAAATGATGAGCATGGTTTTGATAGAAAGAGTAAGATTACTAAAATTCGTTATAGAGCATCTCGGTTGATTTATCTTGCATCAGAACAGGATCTTCATAATTTAGCTGTATCCTTATATCTGATTCCTGAATTAAAATTCCATGCAACAGTACTGGAGTCAATTAGGTCAAAAAATATTGACAAAGTAATATCTTTAGGTACAAATTGTGCTCAAGCTGCTGCCCAAGCTTTCAAAGCCTGTTCAAGTACTGTATTTTTAACTTTACAAGAGTTAACACCTGTTCAAGAACAATCACTAGCTATATTTCAGTTATATGCGATACCTGTGGAAGGTGGTCAGGTACCAACATGTGATCTATTTGAATTTGCAACCTTAGGGTGTAATAATTACCTTATGACATGTGAGGATAGTTTTATTAAAGAAATATCATGTTTACATGGAGTACAGGAAACTATTCGTCATAGTGTATAATGCTCCCCAAAAACTGGACAGTAGTTTAAAGTTTAAAATCATTAACTTAGATCTACAAGATGTCCAATTATGGCCAAATCGACC
>NZ_JAFIQT010000009.1 GCF_017355935.1 Telluribacter humicola
ATACAGTGATATTTACAGTGTTTCTACTACAACCACAGGGTGGCTCAGTTTACTCCGAAATGGGTGGCTCAATTTCACCGGAATTTACACTAAAAAGCCGCAGTTGTAAAAGAGTCTAACTAATCGGATAATGTCCCCTTTCATTTCTTCTGAGCCTCCAAAGTCATTAAAGCTGTTTTTGATGATGTTCACCGAGAAAGAAGGAGTCTTTTCTTCTCTTAGTGGTGATAGATAAATTAACTCTCGCCCATATTCCTTAATAGGGTGGAGCCCTACCGATTGAAGGAAGCTAGTAATGGGTACTTCTTTAACCTTTTCTATTATTTCCCTTTCGTAGAATCTTATATTTTCCATTGGGTTGTGCTTTAAAATTTTTTGACTTTTAAAACTGTGTGACTACACCTTGATACCTGGCTACAATTGGCCGTAAGTGATAGATATTAAATGATTTATTCTTTTTCTTTTAGCGGTAAAACTTAACTACAAAGTAGAATACAGGACTAAAAGGAGGTAATTTGTGTTAAGTTGTATTCATCTTTGTAGCTAAGTGAAATATCAAGAGGTGTATACAGCTATCTGACTGATAGATAGAGTATAAGATTGCTATGTAGCTATGTAGTCAACATGAGCAGCCAAATAATTTAAAATATCTGGGTTGTTGCTGGTAACGAAGTATCTGCTTGTAGGATTTGCTTGATACGGTAAGCGAATAGGATGCTTTTTTATTTTAAGGTGAGTAAGAGCTCTACCAATTTGTACACTACTTAGTTTGTTGCTGGTTTTGGTAACAGCCTGAATAGCATCCAGTATATCAGTGGAAGTTACAGCATACGTATTAGGCATTCCTCTTTCAGAGCCAATGATATATTTGGATACATAATCTAACTCAGAAGTGGTACGTTGATAGCTCCTATTAGCTTCTTCTACTTTCTTGATTTCTTCTGATGATAATTCACAAGCTTCTCCTTTTAGCACCAGAGCATAAGCTTGTGCCCAAACATTATCAATATTTACTCGCTGTGAATAGCCGTTCTTGCCCCCTTGGTCATGCTGAAAACCATCAACTTCAAACACTAACCATCTGACATTACCTGTTGGGTCATTCAGAAATTCCCTTTCATTGGTGGTGCCGAAGAAACTTGCATAGCGAGCCTGGGAGCTATCTTTAGAAGCATAGTGCGCTCTTACTTTTATCTCCGCTTGTGAGAATAAGGATTTAACCTTGTTGGCATCAGCTTTACCTAGATCATGTAATTCGTCAATGTTGATGATGAAATACTTACCCAAGGCAAGAATGCTATCCTTATGGTCTAATGGAGGGTTTTCTTTGTAGTAGTCTTTAAGCTGTTTAGGAGTAAGAAAACGCAAGAAAGAAGTCTTTCCATCATTCTGTTTTCCAAGTAGGACTAGACATTGTTTGTTGAAAGGTAGGATACGAAGAGAGCAAGCTACGGTTCTCATCAGATGCTTTCGGAACATCAGGCTATACCATGGCCGCTGTGTCTCATCTTCTAGTCTTACATGGTCAAGAAGTTCGCTGATATAGTCGTTTCCATCCCATGGAGGTAGTGATTGAAAATAATTCTTGAATGGGTTAAAGTCTGGACAGAAATGGTCTGATTTCAAAAGATCATCTAAAAGCCCTTTGAAGCCTGTGAAGCCCTGCTTTGTAAGCTCTATTCGTAGTTTAGCTATGCTTCTTTCACTTATAGAGCTGAACTTTTCAGTCCCTCTTTGTCTGAATTCTGTATCTTCATATACAATGTTGTATTGGAAGTCATACTTTGACTTAAGATATTTCTCTATACGAGTTAGCTTGTTTTCGTTGGAAGAATTTTCGTCCTGATTTGAGTTGTTTTGGTTGTTTTTTTTCATCTTTACAGTGGTTTTAAAAAATTGATACTAAGATTATTGGGCTCCATTCTCTGGCAGGAGAGGGGAGCCTTTTTTTAGGAGGTGGTAGTAATAAGTTGAAAAATTTTTGCTTGCTCCCGAATGGTTCTTTCGGCTTGCTGATTTAGGTAGTGCTTTTCAGTGATTCCTATGCTGCTATGAGCCATTGCGTACTGGAGGCTCTCTTTGGATAGCCCTTTGTTGACCATGAGGGTAGCAAACGTTTTACGGAAGACATGAGAAGTCAGCCTCTTATTGATTCCTATAATTTTGGCTATCTCCTTAATTACTCTATTGTATTGCTGATTGGTAGGAACGGGTAGGCAAGTGCCACGAGCTATACAGACTGGGTGATTCTTGTACCGTTCTAAGATCTGCAGAGTAGTATCAATGAGCAGAGTTGCAAAATCGTTATGCGTCTTGTACCTACGGGCGAAGATGTATTTCAAGCCATTCTCATTTGTGATAATCTGAGTAGGGGAAAGAATGTATAAATCTGCATAGGAAAGCCCCGTAAGGCACTGGAATAACACCAAGTCCCTTGTCTCTCGGTAGGTGTCATTCAGGAATTGAGCTTGCTGCAGTCGTTTGATTTCAGCATCATTTAAGAATAGAACTTCCTTTCGGGTGTGCTTAATACTGATTGACAGAAACGGGTTGTACTCGCACCAATTGTTAGCGATGGCAAAAGCATAGGTGCGTTTACAGAGTCCATGAAGCTTGCGCACAGTATCAGAGCAAAACCCCATTTGAGTCCTCATGTAATGAATAAAATCCTTGGCTGTGGCATGATTGATCTTTGAGAATGCTACCTGTTTGGTACCGAATCGATGCTGTAGGAAAGTCCCAATGTGTTTGACGGAGTTTTCCATTTTATTCACCGTCTTTCGGGTGTATTCCACGTCTTCAAGATCCTGATACCTTTCAAGCTCTTTCTCTAAGACTTCATAGAATGTAGGGGTATCATCCTTTAGATCACATTCCTTCAAGATCAGACTCATAATTAGGAATGGGTCAAGCTCTCTTTCAGTAAGTCTGAAATCTGCAACAAAGCTTTCTGCCTTGATACAGGCTAGCTGGATAATAGAAGTTGCTTTTGAATCACCCTTGACTGTTCGAGTCTTTGCGTCTAAGGCTCCCTTTTTACAGTAAATCTGGAGACTTCTACGGGCTATCTTACTGCCGTGTTTGAGGGTAAGGTATATTACAGCCTTATCGTTGCCGGATACTTTATCCGTTCTTTCCATTACAGAGATTCCAAACTTGGAAAGCCTGGACTGGCTTTCCGTAGATAGGACTTCCTGAATGAGCTTTGAAAGTTTTCTCCCTTTTCTCATAGCAGTTGATCGGCTGAAATTTTGAAGTAGGTGGCAATGGAATGCAGCTCTGAGCGAGTAGGGTCTATTTCATCCCGCATGATCTTAGCGAATCGGTGCTTGTTGATTCCTATCTGCTGATAGAAGTTCTTCCTTGGCTTGAATTCAACGTTGGGAGGCAACGCAGAGCCAATGATTTGTGAGATTGGCAGAAGTGGCGTATTTTGCATAATTAAGAATTAGATAAGGTTATTTATATGCGTTATTGATATATATCGCAAATATATAAATACTTATTCTGTATATGCAATACGTAAAACGCATTTATGCTTATATGATATAGTTATATGAATGATATATATTTGAAAATCAAGAGCATAAGAGTCAAAAAAAATTTGACTCAGGATGATGTTGCTAAGCATCTAGGTATGGCGCAGAGCAACTATGCCAGGATGGAAAGAGGCTTGTCTCAGATAACAGTAGAGCGACTGGCAGAACTGGCAGAGATATTTGAGATGTCTCCGGAAGCTATTATGGGCTACTCAGAGGAAGGAGGAGATTTCAAAGAAGATGCACAATACTACTACAATCAGGTTAAGAAGCTAGAAGAGAAGGTCAAGAAGCTTCAAAAGGAGCTAGAAGAAAGAGATACCGATGATCTAGATTCATTTAGTCGTAGAGAAGCAGAGAAGAAAAAGCTGTCGGAAAAAGTAGGAGAGCTTAGGAAAGAGCTTGCAGCAAAGGAAGCTTTATTACAAGAGAAACAGCAAGCTATAGAAAGGCTAGAGAGGGAAAAGGAGGAAAGAGGTAGGACAATAGAGCATCTACAGGCTGCTAATACAAAGCTGTTGGAGCTGCTGACAAGGTAACTTAACCATCTCCTTTATCTCTAATATAAAGGCTGGACTTAAATTCTCAAAGTTAGATTTTAAACTTAAGCTATTACAGTATTCTAATAATTATTATAAAAGAAGGAAAGTATTTTGGTTGCACATAGTGGGAGGCATTGGCGAAAGCAAGACGCTTTAATTTTTTTTGCCGATACGATTAAGGATTAAAAGTAAAATGATCTTTAATAATTCTAGATTGATCAGCAAAAAGTCGGATACTTACTGCAGTTGGATTTATAGCAAGTATTAGTTGATTGTCCACCAGCCTTGCTTTCGCAAATGCAATGTTATGCAGCCATTTTTTATTTTTGCTTTAAATTCAACCTACCAACGATAGCACAGTTATCAAGATAGTATACCCCACTAATTTCAAGTCTTCCAGAATAATCCTTACCAAAAGTGCTGCCGCCAATTATAAGTTTCTCTCCTAAACATGTCCAAGCTATTTTTAGATTGTGTTCTTGTAGCCAATTTAGGAAGGGCTTCTTTTTGATAAGTAAAGAGGGCTTGGAACTGTTATATACGTTGGGAGCAAAACATTGGACTTCATTAGCTGTATTGAGGAATTCTCCTTCATTTTGGCTGTACTTTAATCGCATCCCTTCATATATTAGTTTACTGGGCTTCAAAAAGTATATTGACTCTTCTTTAGACATATCATATTCTTCTCCCCACGAGTAAGCTTGAGAGGTTATATTAACTTTTGTAACGAACTTTCCAGACTTTTTATCATGAAGCTCTATCCATTCTGTCCCCATATTGCGTTCATTCATAAAATATTCCTGCGCAGGTGACCAATAGTACTCCCTACTGAACATCTCGTGTTGTTCATGACTTTCAGGCATCCAACGGCCCATAAAGTCTTGTTTACTAGCCCAATCTTTAAATGCGATGAACTCACTATCATTAACAATATAACTCCTTATCTGGCTCCATAGTTCTTTGCGCGGCTGATTCCATTTTTCTTCACCAATTTTTTTGGGCTCCGACCACGATGGATAAGCTTCCAGTATCAACCATTCTTCGTCGTTATTATCCTTTACTTGAATCAATTCTTCATAACGTGGTAAAATAGTAGAATCTTGAACCCAATCATCGTTTGAGCTATTCCAATTGAATACTTCGTTGTTATCCCACCAGAAACTCTTAGACTGTTCTTCATCAAGCCTACCTGTTTTATTAATTAGTATTGATGGGTCTATGTCTCTAACATATGGGTCCCAGGGACCTTGGTATGGGTTTTCTTCTCTATCGCCCCATCTGTCTTTTTTAATAAAGTTGTCAGATAAAAGTGACATGTATTGATGATAGGCTATCCATTGATATTTTTTTCCAATTCTTTCATGAGGGTTGGTGTCCCTATTTCTGCCTGTGCCAATTTCTTTATCAAAAGCAAGATGCAATTCTGGATTCCACCCAAGATTTATAACTTTAGAGAAAATAAGCCGCTGGGCAACCCTTAAATCGAAATACTCTCCTGTATTTATAATTTTATGATTGTGATTCAAAAAAGGTTCTATTTCGTTTTCGTATTCCGATAATAACTCTTTTGACAAGGATTGTTTAAAATCAGTTCTGATTTGAGTTAATTGTTCTTCACTCTTCCGGCCAATAGCAATTTTAAAATCGATTTTTCTATCTACAAGCTTTAATGTTCTACTTGGTTCGTCAGATGTAATTATAGGATCTAAGGCGTTCAGGAACTGTAATTGGTCGTTGTTTAACTTGTTTTTAAACTTATAATAAAGTTGTTCCCTGTTAATAGGGGTCTCGCCTTTTTTGCAGCCAGACCAATCTGAAATGCTATTATTTGTTCCAATGATATATCTGGAAAAATCGCCAAGCCCCATAATCGATTCCCATAAATGCCAGTATTTATCATTATTGTAATTTTCTTCCAATTCATCATAAGAAGGAATTTCTTCTGGCCAAGCGCTTTTGTATGGGGGACGAATCTTTGATATTTCAAAACTAAGGTTGATGCCAAGATGATGAGTATATTCAATAACACCTCTTGCATAGTCCCTCATTAATATATGTGGAACTACTCCTTGTGGATTATTGAAAATGCTGCTGAAAATATATTCGCTTAAATCAGCTAAGCTTTCTTTTTGCTGTGTTCTTAATGCACACCCATAGGCTACAGCATAAAGACGTTCACTTATATAAGGATCATTGACATTTTCAAACATTTTTAGAATATCAATCAATATATTCAATCGATATTGTAGTAAACTAACAAGTGCCTTTGTAGAACAGTCCCTGAGCTTTCTGTTAGTGGAAGTATGAAACCATGCTAGGGTAATCCCAGAAAGCAGTATGGATTGGTCAGATATATGTGATTTGTCTGTATCATTCCAGGCCCAATCAATAAGCCTCTTTACTGATGAATCATCACTATATCTATATTTAAGAAATTGAGTCCAATTCGCATCTCTTTCTGCCAAAGAGAACTTCAATAAATAAGCATGAAGCGAATTCGCATTAAAAAAGTGTCCTGGAACTCCCGTAATAGCAAGTATCGTTTCCAAAAAGAGCTCATACGTGCCATTATATGAGATTACATATTCATTTACATAATTTTGTGATATTTCATTGATAGTCTCTATTTTACGCCAAAGTAAGCTCTCAACAAATGATTCTATAATCGGGTACTCATCTTTAAGTTCGGGAATGTGAGCAAAGAATTCTTGACCTGTTTTCTCAGGAACTTGGATTGAAAAAGCTTCTACTAGCCCTTTATGTATGTACAAAGCATGTTGATCTTTCACATACTTGTATAGTTTACCCCCTTTTTTAAAAGCTGAGTCTAATTTAGGGCATTGATCAAGTAAATACTGAACAGTTAAGTGATCTTCAAATCGCTGATAAGCCAAATAAACTCCTTCTTCATAATCATTATCATTTCTCCAGAAAAGGTTTTTAGATAAAACTCCTTCTGTAATTAGTTCATCAATAAAGCCCTTTCTTGTTATAAACTTTGAGATATTGTTATCAATAACTTCGTAAGCTTTTTCATAAGGAATATATTCAAGGTTGTTCTTAATTTTATATTCAATCAAAACGTAAATAGACTTTTCTACTAAGTTCAAGCTAGTGGAGTATCCAAGCCTATTAGGTTTAGATAAAACGTTATTTACATTCTTGATGAAAAAGTTGTTAATAGAAGTGATTCCTTGAAGTCCATCAGGAATACGTGTTAAACCTGCTTTATTGATCCCTTCGCAAAATAACTTTAAGAAAAGTGGGTTTTGAAACTCTGGATTTAACAAGGGGACATTGGGTAATTCTATTTTATAATTATCGAAGAATAGTTTGCTTGCTTCATATTCAATATTTTTGAATCCGTAATGGTGATGCTCCACCATACGCAATTCCAATAATTCGTCTTCTGGGAAAATATAATTCTTGTATGAGCTTCTAACAGTTATAACAAGTCCTAACCATTCATATCGTCTTATCTCATTAATAAAGCTCCTTATAAAGCTACTCCAGAAGTAGTTCCCTCTTCCCTCGTTAATAGCATCAATAAAAAGGATAATTCTCTTTCTTGATTTATCGGCATGTTGATTTAATTTTCTTAGGAAATCTTCAGACTTTGAATTAATTTGAAGTCTTTTAAATATTTGTGTCCACGGGTCTTCATCTGTGACAAAATGTTGCCCAAGTAGGAAAATACTTTCATATCCCCTATTATTTCTACTTGAAACTATATCCCCAATTAAATGGGATTTTCCAATGCCGGCTTCACCGTCTAATAGTAAGAAAGGATTATTAGCTAGATTAAATGTAGAGCCACGTATAAAAGTGTTGAAATTTGAAAGCTCATATTTAAACTCTTGAATATTTCTTAGCTCAAGGCCGTATTTGTGATAATATCTATGATCATCCTTTTCTTTATGTAGTTTTATTTCTTCTTCTATGTAATAATTACGAATATGTTGAACTGAACTTTCAATATTATTAATTAAATATCTAATTTTATCTACAGGAAGTGTGCTGGTGCCTAAAAAGTCTGTATTATTGAATAAGTTGTATAGTTCATCAAAGTAGTTCTCCAAGCTCTCAACCCACTCTTTTATGCTAGATTCTTTCTCTAATACTTTTTTTCCCTTTATTAGAAGCATATCAAAAAGGTTTTCTACTTTTATTTTAAATTCTTCAGTTCTTCCAAGTCCTTCGAAGATTTCTGATACCTCCAGATGTACATTTATTTCTAGTGTATAACGTTTGCCTAAGTCAAATATAGATAGTCTACATTGTTCTAAAAGCCAATTTGTATGTGGATGAAATAATATTTCAGAGTTAAGATCTTGAACATTTGAGTTGATCAAATCAACTTTACCCTCAATTCTTTCTAGGTCTTTGCCAAGTGTAAAAATTTTAGATTTAAAGTTTTCGTCTATATACAATAACCTTAGGGTCTTATCTTTATTAACTTTTGAGGTAAAAATATGATAAAACGTTTCTAAATCTTTTGTATTTGGAACAATGATATTAGGGTTTTTATCTATAATGCTAGCAATAGCATTATAGTCAACATCTGAGTTTTTGAAAATGATGAATTTATTTAGCTCATCAAATAGTGATTGTGAGTAATAGAAGGGGAACTTGTTGTTGTAGCTTGCAATTGGTCTAATATTTTGATATTCCTTAATTGTTTCATAAATAATATCAGTAAGTCTGTTTGCATATTTCTCTGATGGAAATAAAAACTTTTTGATTCTACCGTACCCTTCGTCTTTGATGAACTGATCAACGAATTTGAGAGAAACGTATGTTATTATAGTAATTAATACTGGATCCATCTAATATTCTTGTAATGCGTAAGTTTAGATATATATACTATGGTGTATAACTAGTGAAAATGCCAAAAATTTGTAGTAGTATAGACTAAATCATACTTTCATTGTTATATAGGGTGCTTTATATAGAATTTTTGTTCTGATATTTATTAGAATGAGAAATTGTAAAGAATAGTTGGTGGGTTGACAATGCTGTATCAGTCTATCTTCTTGTTTAATTCGGCTAATGGTGAATCCAACAGACCTTACCGTTTGGTAGGCATCTTTATTTTACTTTGCAGTTTATTCTGGGTCTATTGGCTGGAAATCGAAAGGCATATAGTTACTTCAATTTTAAATATCCTTTCTACTATCTGCAAAATGTATGTTCTGTAGTTTTAAATGCCTGGTGACTTACCACCTTGGCTGCCGTGCTACTATTGTATGGTATTAAGTTCAAAAATAAATTTTGAAACAAGCATTAAAGAAACTAGACAGATAGGTCTTAATACTATCAATTTTATATACATGCTAAGTATACTACCACACTTATAAGTGTCTTAATATTAAGTAGTTAATATATATGGGGGCTGTGTAAAGCTACAAAAAGATGTAATAAATTGTGACAATTTATGATCACAAATGAAAAGTTCATTGCGCCTACCACCTAATGTATTGATACACAGCCATTTATATATTCATGCCTCTTCCCAGCTTCGGGAGCCTTGGTTGTCAAGCGCTTAGTCACTACGACTAAGCGCTTTATTGTTTGCACGCAAATTTGCACGCCTACCCGATAGTTCAAGCTTTGTATTCCTTTCTCTTAGCTACTAGCGGCCGCTAAATATTGGTCAATTGTTGAGCATGGTCAGTCCTTAATTTTGCCTTCTACTGAATAGAGACTTTACCTGACATAGGAGCTAATTATTGGAAGTAAAACCAATAAGAGTCCTGAGCAACTATACACTAGTATCAGGAGTTTGTTCACGAGCGAGACCGGAGCGTTTTCAGCGGTGCTGGAGCTCCCTGAAAATGCTCGTATTTTCCCAATAAGCTACCTACCTGGTACGTAAAAGGCATGATCACTTTCCGAACTAAATACGGAATCTCTACCATGGTGTATTCGCTGGCATACTGCGTCAGGAGGTAGGCCGCATCAAAGGCTTCCGGCTGGGCCTTGCCCGATTTATTTTGGGCCGCATAGACTGCCGAAAGAAAAAATACTATGCTATTGGCGGGATTAACCCAGCCTTTACAATTGAGTACTTCCTCACCAGCGTTCCAGAAGCGGTGGGCAATACCCCGCTTAAACAAAAGGGTTTCCCCCTCACCGGCATATTGAGCCGGTTGTCCTGCCACCTGATATCCCATTTTGCCTTTGACGATCGTCAGACTTTCATCCTGTTGCCAGTGCACGTGCATAGGTGGCCCACTACCGGGCGCCACAAAATTTTCAACCAGAACCCTTTCTCCCTCTGGACTGCTTTCAGTTCCAAGAAAGATGAGCTTTTCACCGTGAGTGTTACTAATTGTGTAAGGGTAGGAGATGTTCATAACCTCTGTGTATTAGTGTTTTATATTTTTAATTAGGTCAAAGCTATGAGAGAAGCCAACAAGTCTCAAGAGTGAGCCTGGTGAAGCGGAAGAAGCGCTGTATAAGGCGGCACTTGAGGGACATGGAGCCTTAAGTTGTCCTAAAATAAAACGACCTTACTTTTGCTACTATTAGCTGAAGTCATGATTAACTTCAACCATAAATAAGCAATCAATCCCCCTTACTAAGAGCCACTCTCTGCAAGTAGATTTTGAGACATACGACCTTAAAATTTTTGATTTAAGATTAACACTTTTCCAGGTGAGCAGCCTTGGGCTGGAATAGGTATCCGTTGGCTTGCAATGCAGTACCTAGTCACTTTCTGTTCCTGAGGCATATTAATGTTTTGCCTGTACGTATACACTATGATAAAGAAGATATCAGTTTTCGCCTTATTCGTTACCATTTTCACTGGCCTGGCAGGCGGTGTAGTACCTATAACGGCCTATGCGGCAGAAGGCTCCACTATTGACAACAAGACCCTCCGGGTAGAGCACGATGAGCAGGCGGGTACCATATCTGTTTTTCGGGCCGGGGATAAAGTGCCGATCCTGACGCAGAATGCCAGGGAGGATACGCGACCGTATATTCACCCGATTGTGGCTCCTGATGAAAAAGGCCTGCTGACAGAATACCGACCCAAACATCACCTGCACCAGACTGGGCTATACTGGGGCCTTAAACTGGTCAATGGCCGCGACTATTTTATGAACTGGCAGGGCAACTACTGGCGCCGCGTGTCGGCTACGGTACTCAATAAAAAGGGGCAGGAGGTGAAATGGCAAACCGTGTATGACCTGATTGATGAAAAGGGAGCCATTATCCTGACCGAAACCCAGAACTGGACCATGCAGGAGCAGGACGGGAAGTACCTGCTGGACCTGGAATGGAAGGGGAATGCCCACGTAGATATCAATCTGGGCAAGTTCTACGTCGGGGGCTTGTTTATCCGGATGCCTTGGAAACCGGGGGACAAGGGCGAGGTAGTCAATGCGGTGGGACAAAAAGATAAGGAGGCGGAGGGGCAACGCGCTATCTGGACGGATGTAGGCATTCAGGTGGAGGGACGTAATGATCTGGCCCACATCGCTATCTTCGATCACCCCGATAACCGCGCTTTCCCTACTCCCTGGCGTGTAGATAATGAATTGGGTGTAGGTCCATCTGTACAAATCCTGGGCGACTGGAAGATACCAAAAGAACAAACCGAGACAATCCGCTACCGACTGGTTGTCTACACCGGAGACCTGAAGGATGCCGGACTGACCCAACAATGGAAAGAGTTTGTCCGGGCGTATTAAGGCCGCCTTTCCGTGTAGTATACCTTTTCTTTGATTAATTACTGACTTAGTAGTACATGAAACCAGTTTCGTACCTCTTCCTGCTCCTTCCTTTTCTGTACCTGTATACCCCTAAGGCTCCTGAGCGTACATCCGGTGCTATAAGATTAGATAGTATTCCTAAAAGCGGTCAGAAGGACAAGTACGACAACTTTATGGACTGGGCCATCTACCGCGGGGATAAAAAAGCCAATCAGTATGCCGAGCTGGCGCAGATTAATGCTACGAATGTGCACCAGCTGGAGAAGGCCTGGGAGTACCATACCGGCGATCCGAAGGGACCCTCTATGTACAGCAACCCCATTATTGTCAATGGTCTTATGTACTTCACCACTCCTAAGCTACATGCTGTAGCCCTAAACGCGGTGACGGGGAAGCAGGTGTGGGTATTCGATCCAGCCCGATACAGTGAGGACAAAAAAGACTTCCGTGGGCGTAGCCGCGGCGTTACCTACTGGGAAGATGCTACAGGTGGAAAGCAGCGAATATTCAACTTTGTGAAGGACCGGGTGTATGCGCTGGACGCCAAAACGGGGGCTCTGATCGAATCATTTGGGGAGAAGGGCTATATTGATCTGCGTAAGAACCTGCCTGTTGATCCGGCCACGGCCGCTATCGAGGTCACTACGCCCGGCATCGTGTACAAGAATTTTCTGATCGTTGGCTCGCGGGTACCCGAAGGAGAAGATTCAACCCCGGGGGACATTCGGGCCTACGATACCGAAACCGGAGAATTTAAATGGATCTTCCATACCATACCACAGAAGGGTGAGTTTGGCTATGACACCTGGAAGCGGGTGGAGGGCGTGACCTACGGCGGGGCTAACCCCTGGGGCGGCTTTTCGCTGGATGAAGAAAGAGGATGGGTTTTTTGTGCTACCGGATCAGCGGCCGCCGACTTTATCTACGGGGGAGACCGCAAAGGAGCCAACTTGTTTAGTAACTGTGTACTGGCCCTGGATGCGACTACCGGCGAGCGCAAGTGGCACTACCAAACCATCCACCACGATATTTTTGACTACGACAATCCTCCGGCTCCCATGCTGACGACCATCAGCTCCAAAGGCAAGACCCGGGACGCAGTGGTTCAGTTTACCAAGATGGGCCTCACGTTCGTCTTGGATCGCGACACGGGAGAACCCATTTTTCCGGTGGTAGAGATGCCCGTACCACCCTCGGATGTACCGGGCGAGGAAGCCTGGCCTACCCAGCCATTCCCCCTGAAGCCAGCACCCCTCAACCGATTGATACTAACGGAGGCTGACCTGACTAATATCACTCCTGAATCCCGCGCCTCGGCCCTCAAGCAGTTCAGAAAGTATAAAACCGGATTTCTGTATACACCCGCTTCTCAGCAGGGTACTATCACCCTCCCTGGACATCAGGGTGGCATGGAGTGGGGGGGAGGCTCCTATGACCCGTACACCAACCGGTTGTACATTAATGTCAATGAAGCGCCTACTATCAATCAACTGGTACCTTATCAGGAAAGTGAGAATATGGCTAAGGCTACGCCGGGGGAGCGTGGTGCTGTGATCTATAATAAGAACTGCACGTCCTGTCACGGAGCTAATCGTCAGGGAAATCTGCCGGCTTTTCCTCCGCTCACCCAAATCAAGCTCAACAACGAGCAGATTCGTACTGTGCTCCACGCAGGGCGTGGTATGATGCCGGCATTCCCTCAGTTTAGCGATGCGCAGGTAAATGATCTGGTGGCTTTTCTGAAGACCCGACCTGGCGAAATAAAGCTGAAAGAAGTGGTCGGCGGGCGGACACGCTATGCCAATGAGGCTCCCTTCTTTGTGGACCCTTACGGAGTTCCGGCCATTGCGCCGCCCTGGGGTACGCTCAATGCCATTGACCTCGCTACGGGTGATATTCTGTGGAAGGTACCTCTGGGCGAATATCCGGAGCTGGTAGCCAAAGGCATTCGCAATACCGGATCAAAAAACTTTGGCGGACCCGTGGCCACGGCCGGAGACGTCGTATTCATAGCCGGTACTCCTGATGAGAAGATCCGGGCATTTAGTTCGCATACGGGCGAAGTACTTTGGGAGTACCAGTTGCCCGCGGGTGGCTACGCTACCCCAAGCGTGTACATGATCGACGGCAAACAGTATGTAGTGATAGCCGCCGGTGGTGGAGGTAAGAATGGCACCAAGTACGGCGATTCTATTATAGCCTTCGCTCTGCCAGAGTCGGATGGCAAGCAGCAGCCGAAACCCAAAAAGGCGGAAACAGGCTGGATTGATCTCTTCGATGGCTCTACCCTAAACGGATGGGTTCAGCTCAACGGTACCCATACCTTTGCTGTGGAAGACGGAGCCATCGTAGGGCGAACGAAGGAGGGTAGCCCCAATTCGTTTCTAGGTACCCGGCAAAAATTCAGTGATTTTGAGCTAGAGCTGGACGTTATGGTCGATAGCGTGACCAACTCAGGTATCCAGATCAGGACTAGAGTCAAACCCGTAACGGCAGGAAAAGGGCATGATCAGCGGGCTGGAAGAGTATACGGTCCACAGGTAGAAATGCAGCGAAACCATCGTCCCGGTACCCCCACTACGGGACTCATATACGGAGAAGCGTTAGGAACGGGCTGGCTCTCTTCGCCGGAAAAGATACAGAACGGCCACCACTACCTGAATAATGAAGGCTGGAACAGGTTACGCATCGTGGCCAAAGGCCCGCGTATACAAACCTGGCTGAATGGCCAACCCACAGAAGACCTAACCAATGAGGCCGTTTATAAAACCAATCCCGAAGGCTTTATCGGCCTGCAGATGCACGGTATAGATGGCAAAGGCCCCTACTTGATGAAGTGGAAGAATATCAGGATTCGGGAGTTAAAGTAGTGGTCTTACTGAAAAGTGAAAGCCTCCAACTGTAAGATCTGAGGCTTTTGTGTACTTACCATGAATCTCCTTCTTCTTTCTTGAAACTATCAGTATTACTGTATTTAAATGATTAGGTGAGGAGGTCCTAATTCTTACTTTTGCAAAATGTGGCATTATTAATGTGCCTCCATTAGTGGTTGAAGTCTTTGACTACGAAATGTGCTATGTACCTACAGCATCAATCAATCCAGTATTAATTTACTATTTGAATTATACCCTTTGAAACCTTACTCTGCATATAAGTATTCTACTATTTTTTATGAAAAAAATATCTGTTGTTTTAATGTCAATGATAGGAGCCTTATTGATAGGCTGCAAGGATCATAATCCTGATCCTGTTACCATTCCGCCTGTTACCAATCCTCAGTTCGAAGTTAATGCATGGCGAGCTGGCGGCACAGGAAAAGATGAGGGAAACTATATTACTGTTGATGGGAGCGGCAATGTATATGTATTAGGCCAATTTTTTAATTCAGTTACCTTTGGCACGACTACTCTTACTTCAAATGGTGATAGAGATGTGTTTGTTGTAAAGTATAATAACAATGGAGAAGTGCAGTGGGCTAAGAGTGCAGGTGGTACAGGGTCAGATTCGGGGCTGAGTATTGCTGTTGATGGAAGTAGCAATGTATACGTAACAGGCTTCTACTATCACTCAATAAACTTTGGTGCGACTGCTTTAGCATCTGCCGGTCTTTCTGACATGTACGTGGCTAAATTCAAAAGCAATGGAGAAGTGCAGTGGGCCAAGAGCGCCGGTGGTACTGGATATGATAATGGAAGTGCTCTCGCCGTGGATGGGGGAGGGAATGTGTATGTTGGTGGCTCCTTTACAGGCAGTGTTTCCTTTGGTATGACTACACTAACCTGTACTGGGGAATCTGATATTTATGTTGCAAAATACAGCAGCAGTGGAGATCTACAATGGGCAAAAAGAGAAGGAGGAGTTGGATCTGAAACTGTTAGAGGGGTTGCTGTAGATAATAGTGGCAATATATATACAACAGGAACCTACATTGGCACGACTACCTTTGGTTCGACTACTCTAACACCCATTAATCCCATAGGTGTGGTTGTTGATATATACGTTACAAAATTCAGCAACAATGGTGAAGTGCAGTGGGCTAAGAGTGCCGGGAGTAGAGGGAATGAAACAACACTTGATATTGCTGTAGATGGCAGCGGCAACGCATATATTACCGGCTATACAACTGGTCTTGCAACTACTTTTGGTAGCATAACATTAAATCCTATTGGTGATTATGATACATTCATAGCTAAATACAGCACAAATGGTGAAGTGCAATGGGCTAAAATAGCAGGAGGTACAGGTGCTGATCAAGGGCAGGGAATCGCAGTTGATGAAAGTGGTAACCTATATGTGACAGGAAACTTCAGTGGTACATTTACTTTTGGTACAACTACACTAACGTCGAATGGTGATTTAGACATTTATGTAGCAAAATATAATAATGCTGGAGACGTTCAGTGGGTAAAATCAGCAGGAGGAAGTGGAACTGATCGAGGTCAGGATATCGTAGTTGATGGAAGCAGTAAAGCATATGTTACCGGACTATTTTCTGACACTGCTACTTTTGGCTCTACTACACTTACCTCCAGTGGTGACAAGGATATGTTTGTAGCCAAGTTTAAAAACTGATATAGTTTACATGTGGCAAGAAATATGAATGATTGCTAAGAATAGTCCAGTCAAGTTTTAGAGCATTAAGTATTATATTCCATCCAGCACAAAAGCCTTAGATCGCGCGATCTGAGGCTTTTGTGCTGGATGACTTCTGTTTGTATATGTGTTTACTGCCCTATGGGTTCTTTTTCGGTTCGTTGGATAAAGCATGGGCTTCTCTTATTCTGTCTAACCCGTAGAATAAAATTCAGGCTTACTGTTAGAAGTTAAGGAATGCAAGATTTACATTGAGGCTTCAATCAGAAATACTTTTGAAACAGATGAAAATACTAAAGTTTATAGTACTGGTGTGGGCTCTTTTTAGTTCAGTATATGCATCAAGGGCACAGGAAGCAAGCTCAAGAGTGGTTGAAGACGGGGGAACAGGCAAGTACTCCGCCATCATGATGACGGAGACTTCCCTGCCGACGCACACCATCTTTAGGCCAGAAGAATTAAGTGAATTTGGCAAAAGGAATAAGTTGCCGGTTATTGCCTGGGGAAACGGCGCATGCTACGACTCGCCTTGGGAGCATGTCAACTTCCTGAATGAGGTAGCGTCTCATGGATTTCTGGTCATAGCCATTGGGGTGATGCCCAAAGAAACGGGGGAACAGGTAAAAGAGCGCTCCACCTCGAAAAAGCTGCTGGATGCCATTGACTGGGCCATTGCGCAGAATAACGATAAGAAAAGTCCTTACTATAATAAAATAGATATATCCAAGATCGCAGTGAGTGGTATGTCGTGTGGGGGGCTGCAGACCCTTGAGGTCGCTGGCGATCCGAGAGTCACCACGACTGTGGTCTGCAACAGTGGGATCTTTATCAATCCGGCAAACAGCAAAATGCCTGGTATGCCTGCCCTCACGAAGGATCAGCTGAAAAAAATTCACACGCCCACGCTGTATCTGCTAGGTGGGCCGTCGGACATTGCTTATAACAATGGAATGGATGATTACAAGCAGATCAACCACGTACCCGTTTTTGTAGCGAACATGGATGTTGGGCATGGCGGTACATACAGTAAGCCTCACGGTGGTGAATTCGCCCGAGTAGCAACTGCCTGGTACAAGTGGCAGCTGAAAGGAGACCGTGAAGCAGGTAAAATGTTTACTGGTAATCCACCAGGACTTGCTCAATCTAAGGGATGGACGGTTGCGAAAAAAAATATGCCCTAAGGAGGTAGTTTTAATCCAATCTAGGAATTCAAAAGGGGGGCGCTCGTTTGCTACTGATCCTTATTCGTGTAGCGCCCCCTTCCCCCTAAAAGCTCTATCCAGATAAGGCCATTGGTTTATTTTACACTCAGATGGACGCTTTTACCCAGGTACACTCCCTGGGGCAGGTCGACGATGAATAAGGTGCTGTTCTGCTTCTCATCCACAAGGGTACGGAAGTGCTCTCCCTGAACATTATAAACACCACTTACAGACAAGAGCATGCGGCTCAATTTTCTGGATGGATCGGCCAGGGTCAGTTCGCTCAGCCGTCCTCCCTCTATCTTCAGCATGGCCATCCCGGGGCTATCCAGCCTGATCTGTACGTCTTTGTCGATTTCTACGGATCCGGCCTTGTAGAAGGCCAACTGGGTGATCCCTAACTGGCCCTGTTTCACAGCCTGTAAGGCGGAGGTATTGGAGAGTATTTCAATGGAGCGATTGTGCTGGCTGGTTTGGTTCAGCTGCTCCTCCGTTACGTTAGGTACCACGATGTACTGGTAGGACGCTCCGTTCGGCTTGCTGCCGTGGTCAAACCACAGGGCAAATACTTCTTCGCTTACCGGTTTAGAGCTTATATTTTTCTGGTCTGTAATGGCCGACCAACTGCCCGTTTCCGTCTGATTGGAGAGGTTGATGGTAGTAGGTTGGGGGAAGAGGTAGCCGATGTTATTGTGGTGTACCCACTTCACCTTCTGGAGCGGGCGGCTTCCTTTCTGAACACTTTGCCGGTTACCATCCTGCATCATGCGTACATCACTCCGTATCAGTACCTGGTCGAGCGTAGTGGCTACCGGCAGGGCAGACATGGATTTGATATCAGTACCGAGACAGACGTACTCTTCGTCAAAGAAGAACCATGACTTTTTAGCTTCGAGCGGGTCGTGCGGGCTCTTAAAATCAAAGACAACGGCTCCGTACAATCCATCGGTTACCGCACCTACAAAGTCGGTCAGCCCTTCTTTCTGAATGGCATCAGGGGCGGGTAACTCCGGCTTCTGCACAATAGTTGTTCCTGAAATCTTCTGCCAGTTGTACACGGGCCAGATGTTGTGGTACTCATCGCCTTTCAGCATAAGGTAGTTGGTACCATCGGCCCGGTGGTGGGTGAGTTTTCCGGGCCCGTTGTAGGGCTCTTCCATGTTCCGGTTGCGGGTCGAAAACATACGGACGGTGGTGTAGAAACGGGGGCGCTGGAAAACGAAATGTTCGGTTTGCCAGAAGAATTTTGCGAAGGACGCCGAGGGGGGGACTTCGCCTTTGCGCAACCGGATGATCTCTTCCAGCTCACTTTTACGGTAGTCAGTACTCACCAGCAACCGCTCTATTTCCAGCGTACTATGCGGCTTAAAAGTAGCCTGATTGGAGATACTGCGGTTTTTAACACTGATGTCTTCGTACACCCCGTACACCATCTGCTTATAGATCCCGTCGAGGTAGTAGTCCACCAGTTGGTTTATTTTCTCTTTGGAGAAAGCATAGCGGGTATCTGCCACATAGTAGGACCAGTTCCCGAAGGCATTGGCATACTTACCATAGCCGTATGACGAGGTATTGTTCACGCGGTCCACCCGGTGGTGAAAGCTATAATCGTGTTGCATACCCCGCTGTCCCGTTGCAAACTTTAGCTCTCCTTCAATGATTTTTATTACCTCATCAAATTGCTGATTGTCGCCCAGAAAAAGCAGGTTTTTAGCCAGAATCCCCGCGATCACAATCCGGTCGCCACTGGGCCGCGCCCCCGAGGCATTCATATTGGCCCGGCCAATGATGGGCTGGGCTTTAGCCACAAGGTCTTTAGGTAGTTCGTCACCCATGATCAGCATCAGGTCCCCCAGATCGGTGGGGGTTGTGATCTGATTATCATGCCAGTTGTCTCCAAAGAAATCGTGCTGGACCCAGTAGGACAGCCCCTGCTCAATACGGGTCTTCAGTAGCTTGCTCCGGTAGTATCGGGACTTTTTGGCTTTATAGGCCTTGGCCATGTATACAAGATCGCGTGTGTGGGCTCTGTGCGGAAATCCGGCTGTTCGGCTTAGATCCTCATAGTTGATACCCACGAAGCTACCATCCTTGTTCATTCTGGCTAATATAGCCTCCACTGCACTGTCGCTGGGTATTGTTGACATCAGGTCAGTTACAACCCGCTCCTTTATTGTTTTTATATCATTCTGTGCCAGACAGAATGAAGTCAGCAGGGTAAGGCTCAGTGCCATGAAGAGGCATCTCAGTTGGGACATCATAGGAAAGTAAGTTTACGTACCTTGGGTTTAGCTATCTTAACAAAGTAGCTGTCCACCAATTTCTATTGACAGGGCGGGCAAAAAGGCTTGTAGAGCCGACCGGAAAGCACAGGTGCCAGAGGTATTTTATTTAAAAGTTCCTGCTTTTGCTCTTCCAGTTCCCTAAATAGAAAAAGCCTCAGAATGAATATTCTGAGGCTTTTTCTAATCAATATTTTATTAAATCACTGCAACGAGCCGCCCATCCAGCGGGCAGCGTTGGTAATAATCTGTAGGGGCCACTTCTCTTTGTATACCGGGTAGAGCTCATGGCCGGGGCGGAAGTAAAAGACTTGTCCCTTGCCTAATCGCCAGAGCATACCGCTGCGAAACCATTCGCCGGTCTCCCAGCGCTCTTCCAGCACTATCTCATCCGGCTCGGGTACATGAAAAGGTTCGTTGTACATTTCGGTCTGAGGCACCTGAAACTGCTGAGGTACCCCTTTGGCAATGGGATGCTGTGGCTTGAGGATCTGAATGGTACTAGGCTTGCCATCACCCCGGTAGGCCGGAAAGCAGCAGTTTGGCAGATGTACATCCACCTTTACAGTTCTGTCCGGAAATTTGCGGGAGGCGGTATAGGGGGTGAGGCGGGTGTCATATTTAGGCATGATGTACTTCTGCGCGGGAGCAATGATCTTAAACTCTATCTGACTCTCGTTCGAAGCCTGATATGATTTCCGGGCATCCTGGATGGTACGCTCATACATAGCCTCTACAAACGGAGTAGACCAGTGTGAAGCATGCAGAGCGATCAGGGCTGTTTTACCGGCCAGTACCTGTTCTACTATCCGGCGTCCCGTTTCGGGTTTTATTTCGCCGTGTCTGACGTGCCCCCACCAGATCAGTACATCGCAGTTGTCAAGTACCTCAGCAGATAGTCCCTGCTCAGGATCATCCAGGGCAACGGATCGTACCGAGAAGCCCGACTGCGTTTTGAAATGGTCGGCCAGATGGTTGCCTATGTAGTTGTCGTAGGCTTTTTTCTGATCGGGCTGGCGCTCATCCCACACTACCACCCGGATGCCCTTTGTGGGAGAGGCCGTGAGCATACCATCAGGTACCAGGGTGACAGCCGTAGCCAGGGTAACATTTTTAATAAATTTTCTTCGGTTTGTGTGCATAGTAGTAGCTTATGAACAGATTCATAACCCGTAACATGGTACTCCGGTGAGAGTACAATTACTGCTACAAGTTAAATCTATATATAGACTACATCTACTCTTACCGCTACAAAACCTTATAGACCCGGATAAGCACGTGGTCGGGTTGGCGGCTGCCCGTCGCGACAAAGATGGATTGGTTGAGCCAGGTGTAGCGCTCATCGGCGGTTTCAAATTCGGGGATGGAGCGGAAGTAGTACTCGGATGGGTCTACCCCCGCCCCCTGAGCCAGTCGCTGCATCACCTCTTTGGGGCCGTGCCTTAGGCCCTGGTTGACGATGGTAATGGTAACGCCGTCGTCGGTATGGAGCAGGTAGCGGGCTTCCAACTCGGTAACACCATCGGCGCGGCCAATCTGCCAGTCGAAGCCGCCGGGCACTACTTCACCCCTGATAGCCGGGCCTTCAAAAGTACCCCCCGTGATGAGGATCACGCGGCGTACTCCTTTGGGCGTAGGACCCAGTTCTTCGATAGCGGCTACGGTTACGCGTAGTTCCAGAGCAAACTCAAGTTGTATGGTATCCACAGGTTAGTGTTTTTGGTTAAGGCTTTCCTTATCAAATCCGGCTATGACTTTGTAGCGGCTCATGATGGTGTCCATCTCGGCGTAGGGGAACACCTCGTACGGATCTGTAAATCCATTGGGAGCCCGCTCTTCCATAATATCCAGGATCTGGTCGGGGCCTTTCTGCCGGTTGCCCTGTACTACCTGCGAGGTCGCCGGCAGGCGCTTCTGTTCGTAATTCTGTAAAGCAGCGGGTATATCCGGGGCACTCTGGAGACAATCGGCAAGTACCTCTGCGTCCAGTATAGCCTGCGAGGCCCCATTGGAGCCGATGGGGTACATCGGGTGGGCAGCATCACCCAGTAGGGTGGTCCGGCCGAAGGTCCAGCGGCCGAGCGGATCTCGGTCCGACATGGGAAACTCGTATACGGCTCCGGCCCCGGCGATCATGGCGGGTACGTCCAGCCAGTCAAACGTCCATTGCTGGTACTTTTGCACCAGCCAGTCTTGGTCAGCCGGGCGGTTCCAGTCGCGGACCGTCATGAGCTGGGTGTCGGGCTCCTTCAGGTTTGCTACCCAGTTGATCAGTTGGTGACCATTGGCGTCGAGGTCAGGGCTGATGGGGTAAGCCACCATTTTCTGCTTCATGGAGCCGACCATGACCATGGAAGTACCGTTGAGGAAGGGAGGCATACGGGTCGTGCCGCGGTAGAGGACATTGCCCGAAAAGCATGGGGAGCCTTCCTGCGTATATAGTTGCTTACGTACCACCGAGTGAATGCCGTCGCAGCCGACCAGCAGGTCACCCACATCGGTACCTAGTACCTGACCAGTCTCCCGGTCTACGAAGGTAGCTCTGATACCTTCAGGCGTCTCTTCGAAAGACTCTAAATGATGATTGGTACGTACAGCGTCTTCGCCGAGCCGCTCCTTTACTGCTTCCAGCAGCAGCATCTGAAATCCGCCCCTGTGGATTGAGAACTGAGGCCACTGGTAGCCGGCATGCCTGCCGCGCGGCTCTTGCCAGAATTTCTGTCCGAACTTATTGAAGTATACCAGATCTGAGGTCTCGACGGCCATGCTGGCTATTTTTTCTTCCAGCCGGAGATTAGTCAGTACCCGTACACTATGGGGAAGGAGGTTAATACCCACACCTAAGGGCCGCAGTTCCTGGACCGACTCGTACACCTGTACGTCAATACCGGCTTCATTCAGACAGAGGGCCGTAGTGAGTCCTCCGATTCCTCCTCCTATGATGATCGCTTTCACGGTCTATAACTTTTTAAAGGCGCTGATAATGAAGCCTAAAGGATTGCCAGCTACCTGCATACTTGTAGTTGTACCCGCAAAATGGTAATAAAGCCAGCAGAAAGTCTAATAGTATTTTCTTCTTTTTAGATAAGTAATACTTATCAGCTCCTGCCCATGATCCGGCAATAGCAGAGCCTCCCGGGAGTGTGGAGGTAGCTTGGCAGGTACCCTAAAAAACAGGGTAGAGTACACTAAAACTATGGAAAGAGGTGGATTGAAAAGGCCGTATGGGAGCAGCCTGTGCAGCTAAGAGAAGGAAATAAAAATAGATCACCTGACACTACAGGATAGTAAAAGAAAGTATCAGATGTAAATAGCACTTAGTAATGCTTAAATGTGATTATCCAAATAGTTGTATAAGCTACTGCTTCAAAAAATAATATCTTAGTTTTAGATAGTATAAAAAGCTTACTAGCAGCAGCAGTAGCCGGAAAGGTGAAGTAAGGGTGTGAAATAGGCTGCAACGTTCACACATTCGGTTGGTAGCTGATAAGTAAATGTTGACAGTTACAACCTTCTGATTTGAAAATCTATACCGATACTTAAGCTTAAAAATAAAAAAGATGTACCGCCTATGATAGTATGATATAAGCTCATCTTATAAAAAAACAACCGACAGTGTGCCACCACTATCGGTTGAGATTCCCCGCCCGTATCCCGTCTCAAGAGATTCATCCAAAAGATGAAGCAGGGCCCTATTGTCTTATTTTCTCACAAAATAAAACCTGTCAAAATTATGAACGAATTGCGACAATTACAATTGTATGGTACTAGAGGCCACCTTCGCAAGCTATTTCTATACCCTGCTCTAGCAGCCTGTATGGTGCATACAGGATCACTGGCTGCCACCGCATTGCCCGTGGGTACTTCGGCGGTAGCGGTGGCTGTCACTATAAAAGGAACCGTAACGGACGACGCTGGGCAGGGCCTGCCGGGGGTAAGTGTAGTGCTTAAAGGAACTACTACCGGTACCACTACCGGACCAGATGGAGGGTACTCCCTTGTAGTGCCCAATGTCACAGGGACGCTGGTGTTCTCCTACGTGGGTTTTACATCGCAGGAGGTCAGTATTAGCAACCAGACTACAATCAACATACAGATGACTGCCGATACCAAGGCTCTGTCAGAGGTAGTAGTAGTGGGATACGGTAGTCAGCTTAAGAAAGAAATTACCGGAGCGGTACAGACCGTAGGTGCGGCAGAGATTAAGGACTTGCCGGTTTCGCAAATCGGACAGAAGCTTCAGGGACGACTAGCCGGGGTACAGATTAATCAAACTACCGGTAAGCCGGGGCAGGGGATCAGCATCCGTATTCGCGGGCAGGTGTCGGTTTCGGCGGGTAGTGATCCGCTGTACGTAATTGACGGCTTTCCTATCACAGGAAACATCGCCCAGTTGAACCCGGACGAAATAGAAGATATCTCCATTCTGAAAGATGCAGCTTCAACCTCACTGTACGGTTCGCGGGCGGCTAACGGCGTCGTGCTGATTACCACTAAGAAAGGTGTCCCCGGCAAAACTACCATCAGCTTTAATGCTTTTGGAGGTATACAGAGTGTACCCGAGCGTGGCCGTGTCAAAATGCTGAACGCCCAGGAGTTTGCCCAGTTCAAGAAAGATTACTACGAAGATCAGGGTCAGGCGGTACCTGCGGAGTTTCAGAACCCGGCAGATTGGGCTAACAAAGACAACGACTGGTACAATGCAGTACTTCGGAAGGCACCCGTTCAGAGCTACAACCTGAGTATCTCTAATAACACAGACCGCTCGAGCACCTCGCTGGTAGCGGGTGTATTCAACCAGGAGGGGGTTGTGATAAATAACACCTACAAGCGTTATTCGCTGCGGATGAATTCCAACTATAACCTGTCTAATACCGTAAAGGTAGGTTTTAACATAGCGCCTTCGTACGTATATGACAACACGCCACGTACGGATGGTGACCGGGGTACAGGTATACTATTCAATGCGCTGCATACCTGGCCGGTTATGCCTATCTACGATCCGAATGGCGAGCTGACTCTGGTGAACCGCTTCCCCGGAAGTACCGGAAACATCTTTGCCTATCCCAACTGGGTACGGGCAGCGAATGAGCTGACCAACGAAAACAAGAATACCAATCTACTCGCCAATACGTATATTCAGTATACACCGCTTCCGGGCCTGTCGCTTAGGTCGACCTTCAACGTGGAGTACATGAACTCTAAGTTCTTCTTCTTCAACCCGTCGACAGCTACCAGTCAGATCAACGTACCCATTCCGACTACGGCCGTTTCTATCCGTCAGGGGCTTGAAAACGTATCCTGGCTGAATGAGAACCTGGCGACGTACACGAGAAGCTTTAACGGTGATCATAACTTCGAATTACTGGCGGGTTTTACGCAGCAGCGCTTTAGCCAGGAGTTTTCCCGCGTTCAGGCTGATACCTATGCCGATGACCGGCTACCAACTATCCAGGGAGCTCTTAACATCAACCGGGGGGGAACCATCAACGGGGTTAACGAATGGAGCCTGCTATCGTACCTGTCACGTCTGACCTATAACTACAAAGGTAAGTACCTCTTTACGGCGGCTATTCGTTCGGATGGATCGTCGCGCTTTGGTGCCAACAACCGCTGGGGTACCTTCCCGTCGGCATCGGTGGGTTGGGTTGTTTCGGATGAAGAATTCCTCAAGCCTGTTCAGCAGGTTTCGTTTGCCAAAGTACGGGCCAGCTACGGTGTGATCGGTAACAATAACATCGGTAACTACACGCAGTACGCCCTGGTAAACAACACCGTCAATGCCGTTTTCGGAAGTACAGTGGGTACAGGAGCGGTAGTAACGTCTATTGCTAACCCTAACCTGGGCTGGGAAACTACCAAGCAGTTTGACTTAGGTTTGGATTTGGGCTTGTTCAACGATCGTGTACAGTTCATCTATGACTTCTATACCAAGCGTACTACCAATCTGTTGTACGCCGTACAACTGCCGCAGGAGTCCGGTTTTACCAACTTCAACGATAACATTGGTGAGATTAAGTTCTGGGGGCATGAGTTCTCGCTGACTACCCGCAACACAGTAGGTAAGCTGAAGTGGACTACCAACGCCAACATTTCGTTTAACCGTAACCTGGTAGTAGCACTGGCACCGGGCATTGACCGGGTATATGGTACTTTCCACATCACGCAGGTAGGTAAGCCTTTTGGTCAGTTCTACGGTCTGGTGAAAGAAGGCTACTACATGAGCCAGGAAGAACTCAAAACTTCGCCTATCATTCCGGGTCGCTCAGCAGTCGGTACGATCAAGATGCGTGACGTGAACGGTGATGGTGTAATTACCTACGGAGGTGACGCCGACGACCGGACTATCATCGGTAATCCGTTCCCCAAGTTTACATACGGTATCACCAACGACATGAAGTATGGCAACTGGGACCTGTCTATTACAGGATCGGGTTCACACGGCAATCAGCTATGGGTACGCCACCTGTACAGTACTGCTAACCTGGACGGTGTGTTCAACATGGTGGCGGGTGTAAAGGATCGCTTCCGGGTTGACAAGAACGGGAATGTAATTACCCCTGGTGCAGGTATGTTTGGCGCGACTAACGGCGGTGGTAACTTCACCGGTATTGAGCGTGACTGGAACAGTACTCAGTTCCTGGCGGATGCCTCGTTCTTCACCATCCGTAACATCACGGTAGGCCACACGTTCGGCGCTTTGAACAAGTTCTTCAAGTCAGCCCGCGTGTACGCATCGGCTCAGCAGGTGTATGTATTCACTAAGTACTGGGGTGGTCCTAACCCTGAAACCAGTGCTCAGGGTGATGGTAACGGCGATGGTGGTAACCTGAGCCAGGGCGTTGACTTCTCCAACTATCCGGTTCCACGTACCTACACAGTTGGTGTTAACCTGAATTTCTAATTAGCTAATCCATTTTTTCATCCTTATACGAATACAGAATGAAAAAGATAATCATACTAGCGGGTCTGATCGGGCTGTCCGTGACGAGTTGCAATACTGATAAGTTCCTGACGGTAGTACCCGAAACCTTGCTTAGCTCAGCTACCTTCTTCACCAAAGAGGCCGACTTCCAGCAGGCTGTCAATGCGGCCTACGTACCTTTACGAGCTATGTACAATGAAGCTGCCTGGGCTTTGGAGGAGATGCACTCCGACAATACTTACTATGCACGTAACGTACTATTTGGGGCGGTTGAAAATACAGAGAACGTAGCCGATTTTGCCGTTCCTTCTGCAAACGGCGTGACTGCTAACACTATAGTACTTAACATCTTTCGTCTGAACTACCAGATCATCGCCAGAACCAACCAGGTACTGTCGGTTATCGACAATGTGGAGTTCGGCGCAGAGTCAAAGAGTAACCTAAAAGGCCAGGCCTTATTCCTGCGGGGATTTGCCTACTTTGAACTGGTTCGGTTGTTTGGCAAAGTACCCATGCACCTGCAGCCTGTACCTAACCGGGAAGAGGCTGCTGCGCCCCTGGCGACTACGGAAGAACTATACGCCCAGGTGGAGAAGGACCTTTCCGAAGCAGCTAAACTACTGCCACCTAAGTCGAAGCAGGAGGCTGGCCGGGTTACATCGGGGGCGGCCAAAACAGCGCTGGCTAACCTGTACATGATCCAGAAAAAATGGGCAGAGGCCGAAAAGCTCCTGATGGAAATCGTTAACAGTGGCGAGTACGCACTAATGCCGGATTACAACGACGCGTTCTCAACCACGGGAGGTAACAAGAACAATAAGGAGTCGATCTTTGAAATCCAGTACATGGAAGGAGCGGCCGGCTATAACGGTAACCAGATTTACCGGTTTGTGCCTTCGCCGATCACCGCCGAAGAACTGAAGCCTATCACAGGTACGTCGAATCCTCAGGCTATCTCCGGTGAGAACAACAATGTTCCGACACCGGATCTGATTGCAGCCTACGAACCGGGTGACAAGCGGAAGGATATTTCGATCGGTTTTGTGACACTCAGCCAAAGCCTGCGGGATAACAAGGTGTATCCATACATTAAGAAGTATGCCCGCACTCACTCTTTGCACGGTAACACAGGACAGAACTGGCCGGTGTATCGCTACTCAGAAGTACTGCTGTTCCTGGCCGAAGCCCTCAATGAGCAGGGTAAGACCAGTGAGGCGGCTACCTATCTGAATCAGGTGCGTACCCGGGCCGGGCTGGCTGCTACCACGGCGTCTTCTCAGGCCGACATGCGTAAGGCTATTATGCAGGAGCGTCGTGTCGAGTTGGCATTCGAAAACAAGCGCTGGTTTGACCTGGTGCGTACCGGTATGGTCAATGAGGTAATTAGCGCCTACGGAGCCCGTATCAAAGCTAACCCGCAGGCGTACTACTTCCCTGCTGGTGCCGTGCCACCACCCAATGCCTTCACTAATCTGGAAATATACTATCCGTTGCCGGCAGTTGAGGCAGCCCTGACCCCGCACTTCTAAGACTAGTAGATTGACAAGCTGGTATCCCTGGTGAGCCAGCTTGTCATTACTTTTTATACAATAGGATGCCGTAGCCCTTGATAAGGGCACAGCCGTACTTCCTTCGGGATATGTAATTTGTACGTAAAGTTTGAATTTGAGTATTAGCAGGATTTATATAAGTATTTATGCCCGTGGAGCACCTTTTACTAGTGCCGCATTTATAGAGAGTGCCTAAAAGTAACTTACTGAGTAGTTAAGGGTAAACGTAGCAAGAAGCTGTCAGTAAGATATTGGAAGAATCATCCGGAATTTCCTAACATCCAACCTTATGTTCAACAAGAATTCATCCGCCAGTACGACTGCCATTAAGTCCATGCTGGGCCTGGGAGTCGTTTTGATACTGGGCGCTTCCTATACCCAGATCAACAAAACGGAGCCAGCCCACACAGGCATCGATAACCCGAAGGTGGAGAAGCTCAAGCTCCAGCCCGGCTTTAAGGCTGAGCATTTGTACAGCCCATCTGAGAATCAGCAGGGGTCGTGGGTATCTATGGCTTTTGATGACAAGGGCCGCATGATCGTATCTGATCAATACGGAGCCTTGTATCGCCTCAAAGTACCGGCAATGGGCTCCGGTTCTACCAAGCCGGAAGTGGAGAAGCTAAAGATCGGCAACGCCACTGATACGCTGGGTATGGGTACGGCACAGGGCCTCCTGTACGCATTCAATAGCCTGTATGTAGTAGTAAACAACCGCGTTACCGAGACGCTGCCACGCACCAGTGGTCTCTATCGCCTGCAGGATACCGACGGCGACGACCAGTTTGATAAGGTAACCATGCTGAAAGAGCTGGTTGGTAACGGTGAGCACGGCCCGCACAGCATTATTCTGTCACCTGATAAAAAATCATTGTATGTCATAGCGGGTAACCATACCGATATACCCCCGATGGACTGGTACCGTCTGCCCAAAAACTGGTCAGAGGATAACCTCTTTCCACTTATCAAAGACCCCCGCGGCCACGCCAACGACCGTATGGCTCCGGGTGGCTGGATCGCTAACGTTGACCCTGAGGGAAAGCGCTGGGAGCTGATCAGTGCGGGCTACCGCAACGCCTTTGATATGGCCTTTGATGCAAACGGCGACTTATTTGTATACGACGCGGATATGGAGTGGGACTTCGGGATGCCCTGGTACCGCCCAACCCGTATTGTACATGCTACCAGTGCCAGTGAGTTTGGCTGGCGGACCGGTAACAGCAAGTGGTCGGCTGCTTATCCCGATAACCTGCCTCCCGTGCTGAACATCGGACAAGGCTCCCCTACGAACCTGCTGCATACCCGCGACGCCAAGTTTCCGGCCAAATACAAAAATGCGCTGCTAGCCTTTGACTGGAGCTTTGGTATTGTACATACTATTCTGCTGAAGCCTTCCGGCTCTACCTTTACAGCCGACCACGAAGAGTTCCTGTCGGGTATACCACTACCGCTTACCGATGGTGTAATCGGACCGGATGGTGCCCTGTACTTCCTGACCGGAGGCCGCCGTCTGGAGTCAGATCTGTACCGGGTTTATTATGATGGTAAAGAGCCTCTGAACAGTACAGTAGCCGCGCCACCAATCAATCAGGCCAACGAACTACGCAGAAGCCTTGAGAAATTCCATACCGGCGGACCTAACAAGGATGCCATCGCAACTGCCTGGCCTCACCTCAACAACCCCGACCGCTTCATCCGCTATGCGGCGCGTCTGGCGGTTGAGCACCAGCCGTTAGCTGAGTGGCAGGCAAAAGCTCTGGCCGAAAAAGATCCTGTTCGCCTTACCAATGCTATGATTGCCCTGTCGCGTCAGGGATCACCTGAGCAGAAAGGCGCTATGCTGAAAGCATTAACCTCTATCAACTATGCAGCACTTTCGGAGCAGCAGCAGATCGAGTTGCTGCGCGCTTTTGAACTGACATTTGCCCGTATGGGGCAGCCCGATGCCGCTACCAAGTCGCAGGTAATCGCTTACCTGAACCCTAAGTATCCGGCTAAGTCTAATGAGCTGAATCGTCTGTTCGCTAAGGTACTGGTATTTGTGGAGGCTCCCGGAGTAATACCTAAGACACTGGCCCTGCTGGAAGCGAAGGAGCAGCCCGGTGCTGCCACGGCTGGCGGCGAAACTGCTACTTCATCCGCCGAACTGATCATGCGTAACCCGCAGTATGGACTGGATATTGCCGGTATGCTTGAGAAGATGCCACCGGCTCAGCAGACCTACCTGGCTACCGCGCTCAGCAAGGCCAAGACAGGCTGGACACCTGAACTGCATGACCGCTACTTTAAGTGGTTCCGTAAGGCATTCAGCTACCAGGGAGGACGCAGCTACATCGGATTTATTGATAAAGCCCGTAAGATGGCCCTCCAGAACGTGTCTGAATCCAGAATGGCTCATTACGATAAGCTATCGGGTGGTGATCTGCTAACTCAGAACGGAAACGATCTGGCTAAGGCGGTATATCCTAAAGGTCCCGGCCGCAGATGGGCACTGGATGAAGCCGTCACCGCGGTAGATGGTAAGCTGACCAACCGTAATTTTGCCCAGGGTAAGGCCATGTACAACGCCATTACCTGTAGCCGCTGCCATGCGATCGGGGGTGAAGGTGGAAACATCGGACCTGAGCTGTCTCAGTTGGCTACCCGCTTCTCTACCAAAGATGTACTGGAGGCCATCATTGATCCGCACAAAGCTGTTTCGGATCAGTATGCCGCTACGCAACTAACACTGAAAAATGGAGAGTCCATAGTAGGGCGCGTCACCAACGAAGATAAAGTTAACTACTTCGTGTCGCAAAATCCATTTGCACCGGATATGCTCTTGAAAGTACCTAAGAAAGACGTAGTTTCAAGCAAGTATTCGGCCGTTTCGATCATGCTTCCCGGCCTGATCAACAGTCTGAACGAAGAAGAGCTGAAAGACCTGATGGCCTACCTGATGGCCGGAGGAAACGAAAAGCACCCTTCTTTCTCAGCTTCGGCTGCCAAGAGTACTGGAGGAAAATAAATAAGCTTACCAGGGACAGAGCTGTATCAATCAGCTCTGTCCTTTTTTATTAAGCTCTGCTGCACATCAGTCCACCTGTTAACTACTGCTACTATAATGCTGAAAAGAAAAGACATCCGTTTTCTGATAGGAAGTATTGCATTGGGCGCTATCCTTACCGGTAGCATCCTGACTCCGGCTATGAGCCAGAAAACCGAAAAAGGCTTTAAGTCCATATTTGATGGCAAAACCCTGAAAGGGTGGGAGGGCGACCCCAACTACTGGCGGGTCGAGAACGGCAGCCTGGTAGGAGAGATTACTCCTGATAAGCCCCTTAAGACAAACTCATTCATTATCTGGCAAGGTGGAGAGCCCGCCGATTTTGAATTGAAAGGTGAATTTAAAATCACTGAAAACGGCAACTCGGGTATCAACTACCGCAGCGAACGCCTTACTGATATTCCTTACGCGCTACGTGGCTATCAGGCCGATATTGACGGTAAAAACCGCTATACCGGCCAAAACTACGAAGAGCGCAAGCGTACTACCCTGGCCTACCGGGGCGAGGTAGCCCAGATCAACCCGTATGAGGGCGAGGCTACTCCCGAGGCAGTACGGGCCAAAACTGCCAGAAACGCCTGGACCAATCGGACTGTGACTGGCTCTTTGGGAGCCAATGAAGAGCTACAGGCTAAAATTAAGCCCGGTGACTGGAATGAGTTTCATCTGGTCGCCAAAGGAAACCGCCTGCAGCACTACGTCAACGGGGTACTTATGAGTGACGTGATTGATGAGGATACCATTAACGGAATGAAAAAGGGACTGCTGGGCGTGCAGGTGCACGTGGGACCTCCTATGAAAGTAGAGTATCGTAACCTGCGGATCAAGCAGTAAGCGTTTCGTTAACTCATTCCCGGCTAAAAAATCCTACATGTATAGAATAGGTACTACCGCCTTTCTGACTTTATTAGCGTAGTACTTAATTTACCTGAACCCATGAACAAGATTGGTTTTAATGTGCTTGCCTGGTCGGCGGTGGTGTCGGATGATCTTTTCCCCGTTGTCGACCGGCTAAAAGAAATTGGATACGATGGTGTAGAGTGCTTTGTAGGAGCCGCCGATGATCCTGCTGCGTATAAGCGCTTTGGCCGCCACGCCAGCGACTTAGGATTGGGCATGACGGCCGTTACAGTAGTTGGAGCCGACACCAATCCTATCAGCGAATCAGCTTCTGTACGGGCCAAAGCCCTGGATCGGATCAAGTGGAGCATTGATCGTACGCATGATCTGCAGGGTACTATTCTGTGTGGCCCGTTTCATTCGGCACATACCGTATTTGCCCAGCATCCGGCCCTCGAAGATGAGTACAACTGGGCCGCTGAGGTACTGCATGCGGCCGGTGAGCACGCCGCTCAGGCTAATATCATACTAGGTCCGGAGGCACTCAATCGTTTTGAATGCTACCTCTGCAATACCATGGATCAACTGCTATACCTGGTGCAGAAGGCGAATCATCCCAACGTGCGGGCTATGTTCGATACGCACCACGCCAACATCGAAGAAAAACGCTACCAGACAGCACTCAGTACCATAGCTCCCGTACTGGCTCACGTACACATCAGCGAGAACGACCGGGGTACTCCCGGGGATGGCCATATCCCCTGGGACGATGCCTTCGGCGGGCTGGCGGATATCAACTACGGGGGCTGGCTCACCATTGAGGCCTTCTCGCGTAATGATCCCGATTTTGCCAACTCTATTGGGGTGTGGCGCGAGTACAATGATCCCTGGCATATCGCCGAAAACGGTTTGAGCTTTATTAAAAAAATGGCTGCCAAGCACGGTCTCAAAGAAAACGCTACATGGAACGTACCGAGCTGACACCACAACACATAAGTACCATGATTGCCAATCCGGCCCAGATGGGTGGGATTGAAACCTCCGTTCTCGACAATGGATCAGGACGGGATACCCGCATCGCCTGGATCAACACCGGCACCGGCCTGCGCTACAAAGTAGTGATAGACCGGGGCATGGACATCTACGATGCCTTTTATAACCAGTACAGCCTGGCCTGGCAGAGCCACGTAGGTATTACCGCGCCCCAGCCTTTCTCGGACAAGGGCATTGACTGGTTGCGTACGTTTGGTGGTGGGCTACTGGTGACTTGCGGCCTGTCGCACGTAGGTGGTCCCGAGTCAGATGAACACGGTGAAAGAGGAATACATGGGCTGATTAGTAACCTGCCGGCTGAGATTGAGTCCATCATTCAACCCGATCCCGCCGCTGGACGAATGGAAATGAGCATCACCGGCCGCATCAGGGAAACGAAGGTCTTCGGGCCTAGCCTGGAGCTGCGGAGGACTATCTCAGGTACCCTGGGGCAGCCCTTTATCCGCATACACGATGAGGTCATCAACCGGGGCAATACGCCGGCTCCGCACATGCTGCTGTACCACTTCAACCTGGGCTGGCCCCTGGTGGATGAGGGTGCCGATATACTTTGGCAGGGCGACTGGCAACCAAGATTTGACCCGAGTAAGCACAAAATATTCAGGGAGGGGGGTAACTTCAGAAAGTGTCCGGCTCCTTTAGATAGTCATTCAGGATCGGGCGAAGAAGTAGCCTTTATTGACCCGGCTACCAACGAGTCAGGAGAGTGCGTGTGCGGTCTGCACAACGGCAGGATCGGCCTCGCGCTGGCAATCCGATTCCAGAAGGAGCAGCTACCCTGGCTCACCAACTGGCAGCACTGGGGCAGGGGCGAGTACGTAACAGGACTTGAGCCCGGTACCCATCCGCCCATCGGGCAGGCGAAGGCCCGGGAAGAGGGAACACTGATCCAGCTGGCACCCGGCGAAAGCCGGACGTACGATCTGGTACTGGAAGTACACAGTGGTCATGAATCCGTACAAGAGTTCAGAAGTCAGTTTCCGGAGTAGAGGGTCAGGCCTCACAGGCCAGGCATAAGGCTCAGCAACTACGCTGATAATACTATTTCATACCAAGAACAGCTAAGCGCTAATAACTAATTACTAACACCTAAATACCTTATGGAAACATTGAGTAACGTGAGTGTAGCCGAAAAAGCATTAGAACAGGGCAAAGGAATCCTGCGCCTGGCTCCAACCTGGGTACCCCGGTCGTTTTGCGTACCGGGCCGACGGATCAAGCTACACCCCGACGACTACTACGTACTGGGAGGGCAGCGCGGCGGTATTGATGAGCGCTGGCTCTCTTCAACCACACCTGCCAAGAATGGTCCCCTTACCGGCGAGAACGAAGGTTTGAGCATGATAGTATTCAACGATGGTAGCCAGGAAGTAAAAGTCCTGCTCAAAGACGTAATCGACGAGCTGAAAGGAGAGATCATTGGCGACCGACTGTGGAATGAGTACCAGAGCTGGCCGATGTACTCAAAGTTTTTTGATAACATGGGTCCCCTGCCGCACCACATCCACCACAACGACGAGCACGCGGCCAAGATCGGCCAGTTGGGCAAGCCGGAGGCCTACTACTTCCCCCCACAGCTCAATAACCACGGCGGCGACTTCCCTTATACCTTCTTTGGCATTGCTCCGGGTACTACCAAAGAAGAGATCAAGGAGTGCCTGATGAACTTCACAAAGGGCGATAACAAGATCACCATGTACTCGCAGGCCTTCCCGCTCATTCCGGGTACGGGTTGGGATGTGCCTCCAGGCATGCTTCACGCACCCGGTAGCCTATGTACCTACGAGCCTCAGAAGGCATCGGACGTATTTGCGATGTACCAGTCGCTGGTGAACGAGGCGGTAATTCCGGAAGAACTACTCTGGAATGGTACTCCTGAGGATCGCAAGGGTGACTACGACCAACTGATGGAGGTAATCGACTGGGAGTTGAATACTAACCCGAACCTGCTCGAGACCCGCTTTATGCGTCCCATCCCGGTGCGTGACCTGGCCGAAATGCAGGCCGAAGGCTATGAAGAGAAATGGGTATGCTACCGCTCCGACGCATTCAGTGCCAAAGAACTGACTGTGATGCCGGGTGCTACCGTGACCATCAAAGACAGCGCTGCGTATGGCTTGATCATGATGCAGGGACATGGTACCATGGGCGAATGGGATATCGAAACTCCGGCCCTGATCCGCTACGGCCAGCTTACCAACGATGAATTCTTCGTGACTGAAAAAGCAGCCCGCGAAGGCGTAACCATCGTGAACAAGTCCAGCACCGACCCTATCGTGATGCTGAAGCACTTTGGTCCCGGCAACCCTGATCTGGTACTTTAACCTACACTAGCACTATATCATTAACCCTTAACATCCAATACCATGCAAGAAAACAACTATCCTAAACTCCACAACGCTACCTGGCCCGGTATCGTGGGCAAAGGCGAAGGCTCTGAGCCGGTAATACCATTTGATACCATGCTGGAAATGACCGCTAAGGCCGAAGTAAATGGTGTCAAGTTTGATGGAGTGGACCTTGGTTTGCTGGGACCACATGTTGATATCGATAGCTCGGATGATGATATAAAGCGTCTGGCTGATAAGATTGCCGGATATGGTCTTAACGTAGGTAGCCTGGTGGCTCCCATCTGGGGCGGCCCTACGCTGGGTACCGACGACGACCGCCGGACTTTTGTTGAAATGGTACGTAAGTCGTGCAACTTTGGAAAGATATTCCGGGAGGCGGGCATCCGTCCCTACGGCGTCATCCGTATTGACTCCGCTACCAATCCGGAGAGCTGGGCCAAGGACCCGGTGAATAATACCAAACTAATTGCCAAAACTTTCCGCGAAGCCTGTGATGTAGCCGCTGAATTTGACGAGAAACTCGCCGCCGAGGGAGAAATCTGCTGGGGGGGGATGCACAGCTGGAAAACCATGATTGATACGCTGGAAGCAGTGGATCGCCCTAACATTGGATTCCAGGCTGATATGTCGCACACGCTGCTGTATACCATGGGCTACAACAGGCCTGAGGACCGCCTCCTGCCCGAAAACTTCGACTGGAACGACCGCGAGACACTCACTGCCGCGCTTAAGAAACTGACCAACGCGCTGCGCCCCTGGACCATCGACTTCCACGTAGCTCAGAATGATGGTACGGTACATGGTACCGGTTCACACGACAAGACTGGTCGTCACTGCCTTGCCACAGATCCCAATGGTAAACTGGATGTAGTACAAGACGCGGGCCTCTGGCTGCGCGACGAAAACGGCGAATTGACTAAGCGCTTCAAGCACATCTGCTGGGATGGCTGTATGTTTGACAACGCTGTTATGCTTAAGCAGCAGACCTGGAATGATATCCTGGCTACACTGGTGAAGGTACGTCAGAAGCATGGCTGGTATGAGCCAGAGCGGGAGAAGATAGCTCTGTAACAGTGGCTATCCACTCCGTATAGTAGTGTATCTATTTACCAGTTTAACATTCTTCTACCGTAAATTTCCAGATAATGAGCAATAAAAAAGAGCTAAGAATAGGCTTGATCGGTTGCGGCTTTATGGGCCGTACCCACTCCAATGGCTATAAGCGTGTCAATGACTTCTTTCCGCAGCTGGGCTTCCGTCCTATCCTGAAAGCGGCCTGTGCCCGTAGCGAAGAAAAGGTAAAAGCCTTTGCGGAGCAGTGGGGCTATGAGTCGTACGAAACTGACTGGAAAGCCTTAATCGTCCGGGATGATATTGATGCTGTAGATATCTGTACCCCCAACGACAGCCACGCCGAAATCGCGATCGCTGCTGCCGCTGCGGGTAAAATGATCCTGTGCGAAAAGCCGCTGGCCCGCAACATGGAGGAGTCTCAGCAGATGCTGGATGCCGTTGAAAAAGCGGGTGTGGCTAATACCGTATGGTACAACTACCGTCGCTTACCGGCTGTAACGCTGGCTAAGCAGATCATCGCTTCCGGTAAGCTTGGCAAAATATTCCACTACCGTGCCAACTTCCTGCAGGACTGGACCATCAGTGCCGATGTACCTCAGGGTGGAACCGGTACCTGGCGGATGGATTCGGCGGCGGCCGGCTCGGGTGTGACCGGTGACCTGCTGGCGCACTGTATCGATACGGCTATGTGGCTCAATGGCGCCATTACGGATGTATCGGCCATGACCGAGACCTTTGTCAAGGAGCGTATGCACCAGCTGACCGGTAAGGTAGAGAAAGTAGGTATTGACGATGCCTGTATCTTCCACTGCCACTTCCAGAACGGCTCACTCGGTCTGTTTGAGTCGACCCGCTACGCCCGCGGACACAAAGCGCTTTATACCTTCGAGATCAACGGTGAGCATGCTTCTATCCGCTGGGATCTGCACGACCTCAACCGCCTCGAGTACTTTGACCACCGCGATGAGTCTATCGTGCGGGGCTGGCGTTCGATCCACGTTACTGACGGCGATCAGCCTTACATGGATAAGTGGTGGGTACCCGGCCTAGGTATTGGTTACGAGCATTCGTTCATTCACCAGGTAGCTGACTTCCTTAAGAGCCTCGAAACCGGCGAGCCTTGCTCACCTACCTTCTATGATGCCCTGCAGACCCAGAAGGTGTGTGAGGCAGTACTCGAGTCAGCTCAATCCAGAAGCTGGAAGGATACCAAAGTAGAGTGGAGAGAGCTGATGGCTGCCCTGTAAGGATAAGCCTATAAGCGTGCGGTGATGGACGGAGTTTAGAACTCGGCCATCACCGCACTTTTTTTGTGCCCTTGCCCGGGCTGGATACAGTAGTAAAACGGCAGATAAGAGTACTTTTACTAAGGCAGCGTCCTCCTGGTGGGGCGCCGGTAGCTTTACGTTAGTACGAGAAGCTACCTGATTTTTTCTCCGTTACTACTCTACACGATGAGCCTGACTCAGGATTACATACTCAGTGTACACGGACTGTCCAAGTCATTTGCTGGTGTACGGGCGCTACAGGACGTGTGCTTCCAGCTACGAAGGGGGGAGGTACACGCGTTGATGGGTGAAAACGGCGCGGGCAAGTCTACCTTTATGCGGATCCTGGTCGGCATGGAAACCGCCGATGCGGGTACTATCCTTTTTGAAGGAAATGAATTGAAGAGCAGCGGCGTCCGGCAGTCCCGGCGCTTTGGCATATCCATGATCCACCAGGAAATGCTGGTGGTACCCGAGCTGACGGTAGCGCAGAATATCTTTCTGGGCCGGGAAAAGAAAAAGACTTTATTTGGTTTCCTTCCCGGTTTCTCCGACGACCGTACCATGTCCGCTGAGGCCGGGGTACTGTTGCAAAAGCTGGGACTGAACCTCGACCCGGACCTACCCATGAAGTACCTCAGCGTAGCCGAGATGCAAATGGTAGAGATTGCCAAAGCTATTTCTAACGACGCCAAAGTCATTATTATGGATGAGCCTACGTCGGCCATTTCGGACCGGGAGGTAGCGGCGCTGTTTGAAGTAATCGAAGATCTTAAATGCAAGGGGGTAGCGATCATCTACATCTCCCACAAAATGGAGGAGGTATACAAGATCTGTGATACCATTACGGTCCTGCGGGATGGGAAGTATATAGGTACCCGCCCTGCCTCCGAATTGGACAAAAATGGGTTGATCACCATGATGGTAGGCCGGGAGATCAGTGACCTGTTCCCAGCGTCTACGGCCGCAAAGGGCGAGGCCTTGCTGTCAGTACGTGGGTTGAGCCAGGTTGGTAAATTCACCAACATCCATTTTGACGTACACCGGGGCGAAGTGCTGGGTATAGCCGGTCTGATGGGAGCGGGGCGTACCGAAGTCGCCCGTGCCCTCGTGGGGCTGGACAAACCTACGGGCGGGGAGGTATATTTTAAGGGAAAGCTTACAACTATAAAAACACCCAGTGATGCCATCCGGCAGGGGATCGGGTATGTCAGCGAAGACCGAAAAGGCTTTGGCTTCATCCCTGAACTATCCGTCGTAAATAACCTGACGTTATCCAGCCTGCCTCGCCACCGCAAGGGAGTTTTTGTCAATGAGAAAAGCGAACAGAGCGCGGCAGAGGAGATGATCAGGGAGCTGAAAATAAAAGTCTCGGGCCCTGACCAGAAAGTAGGCGTACTAAGCGGTGGTAACCAGCAAAAGGTAGTGATCGGGAAGGTACTGCTGACGGAGCCGGAACTGATCATTCTGGACGAGCCGACCCGCGGGATTGATATTGGAGCCAAGCACGAAATCTATAAGCTCATTACCCGGCTGACCGAGGCGGGGATGGCCGTTATTCTTATTTCGTCGGAGCTGCCGGAGATACTGGGGCTGTGTGATCGGGTAGTGGTGCTGTCCAAAGGCCGGCAGACGGCTCTGCTCTCCAAAGAAGAAATTACGCAGGAAACAATCATGAAACACGCGATGGAGTTCTCCAAACCCGTCGACCTACTACTCAATGAGGAATGAAAGAAACCCTAACCGCCTATTTTAACCGCTCTGCCGAAAGCCCTGCTATCCAGACTAAGCGTATTGGGAAGTACGGTATATTCCTGGCTTTTATCCTGCTCTGCATCCTGCTTTCGCTGATGACGCCCCGCTTCCTCACCGTGGCCAATCTAACCATCATTGTTACGCAGGTGTCTATCAACGCCCTGCTGGCCTTTGGCGTAACCTTTGTGATCCTGACGGGTGGCATTGACCTATCGCTGGGCTCTATGGTGGCAGTGACAGGTGTAGTGGCGGCGACCTTTGCTCATCCCGACGACTACCCGCTCCTGGTACCTATCGGAGTGGGGTTACTGGCGGGAGTAATCTTTGGCGCGCTTAATGGCTTCGTCATTACCCGTAGCAGGGTTGCTCCCTTTATCGTGACGTTAGGTACCATGACCATCGGCCGCGGCCTCGCCCTGATCATCAGCAAAGGCAGGCCTATCTCCAACCTCTCTGACTCCTTTAACTTCATCGGCGGCGGGCACCTGTTTGGCATTCCATTCCCAATCGTTATCCTCCTGATCGCCTTCGCCGTCTGTTCTTTGATTCTTAGAAAAACAATACTGGGACGCTACATCTACGCCATTGGAGGCAACGAGCAGGCTGCCCGTGCGTCGGGTATACAGGTAAGCCGGGTTAAAATGTGGGTATATACCATCAGCGGCCTGCTGGCCGCCGTAGCCGGTATTGTCCTTACGTCCCGCATCACGACCGGACAGCCCAATGCAGGTGTGGGATTTGAACTGAGTGCCATTGCCGCGGCTATTATCGGCGGTACCAGTACCTCGGGCGGCAGCGGCACCATGGCGGGTACCCTTATTGGCGCTCTACTGATCGGGGTGATCAGCAATGGCCTGGACCTGCTCAACGTTACCTCGTACTATCAGCAGGTGGTCATGGGCGCTATCATTATCGGAGCGGTGGTGCTGGATGGCTTAAACAAAAAATCATCCTAGCTACGCCAGTACTGATAATCAGAAAAAAATATGCAACGTATAAAGAGTATCCGTTGCCAATGTGTTGCTTACTAATCAACTGACTGTCTGCTGGTTTTAGTGATAAAGTATTAAGCTTGATGGAAGTAATATCCATTCAGGGGCTCAAAAAGGCATATTTCTTCCAAAAGCCGCATAACACTTATCATCCACAATGGGTTTGGCAGAAGTCATATCAAAACCTATCTCTAACCTGTTAGCACATTTCCTTTCCGGAAAAGCTACAAGCTGGACTTTGCAATGGAGGGAAAAAAAGCGCATCGAAATACTGCTCAGCCTATTGCTATAGAAGAGCAATTTCGAATCATGGCTGACACGGCACCCGTAATGATCTGGATTTCGGGGACGGATAAACTATGCTACTGTTTTAATCAGGGATGGCTGACCTTTACCGGGCGCTGCATGGAAGAGGAGTACGGTAACGGCTGGGCCGAAGGCGTTCATCCGGATGATTTTGATCGTTGTCTGCAAATTTATACTAGTCACTTTGATCAGCAGAAAGAGTTTAAGATGGACTATCGGCTCAGGAGGCACGATGGGGTGTACCGCTGGATTCTGGACCATGGGGTACCTCGTTACACCGCCACGGGGGAGTTTGCCGGTTTTATAGGATCTTGTATTGACATAGAAGAGAAGAAGCAGGTAGAAACCTCCCTGGAAAAAATAGTACTGCAACGGACAAAGGATCTCCAGCAGGCCATTTTTGAACTGCGACGTTCTAATCAGGAGCTGGAGCAATTTGCATATGCGGCTTCCCATGATATGAAAGAGCCGCTACGGAAGATACTCGTCTATAGTGAAGCTGTTTTGTCCGACCCGGATAGTACAGAGCAGTTTGTCCCTAAAATCCAGGGCGCAGCCCGACGAATGACCGCTTTGGTAGAAAATCTGCTGGAGCTTTCTAAGGCAGTCAAGGACGAAAAGCTATACGAAGAGGTAAATCTGAATGAAATAATCAGCGAGGTTAACACTGATCTGGAACTGGTTATTACTGAGAAGCAGGCAGCCATTACCAGTGATCAGCTCCCTACTATCAAAGCCATTCCGGAGCAGATGCGGCAGCTTTTCCGGAATCTATTGAGCAACGCCCTTAAGTACAGCAAAGAATCGGTGCCACCCAGTGTACATATAACGGCAGAATGGGTCAGGGATATACCACCGTCTTTTTTAGATAGATGGGTTCCCGGCAGAGAGTATGTGGAGATAACAGTCGAGGATAACGGTATCGGTTTTGATCCTCAGTACGCAGATGTGATATTCAATACTTTTCAGCGGCTTCATACCGACAATCAGTTTCCGGGTACCGGCGTAGGGCTGGCTCTATGCAAAAAGGTAGTACATAACCATGAGGGTGAAATATTCGCCGAATCCCAGGAGGACCAGGGAGCTCGATTTCGGATTATTCTGCCTGTGTAAGCTATTCCATCTCTTCCCTCTGATTCTTACTTCCTGCTTATATCTGGGCAGAGGCTACTGGTATGCTGGCAGGGAGGAATAAGTCTCCTTTCGTTATTTTCTTGCCTATCCAGGTAGGGGTAAATCGCCCCGCACTTCTTCTTTGCTTATAGGACGAGCTCCCAGGTGGTAGGTGTGGGCTCGGCAGTTTTATTTTCAGACTATTCTTATCTTAATACGTACTATGAAAAGTGCCTCTTCTTCTATTTTACAAGCTACTATTCTGTTTCTGGGATTGTACCTGTCCGGCTGTAACCAGTCCGGCGGAGACGGTGCTGGCGGAAAGGACAAAATCGTAGTAGGCGTATCCATGCTGAGTATGCAGAACGAGTTTATCGTCAACGTCGCCGATGAAATCGAGAAGAAAGCGGAAGAAATGGGCGTAGAATTGATTACGGTGGATGCCGAGCGCTCCCCGCTGAAGCAGATTGAGCAGGTAGAAAGTTTTATCGCTCAGGATGTGGATGTCATCATCATGAATCCCTGCGAAGTAGAGGCCAGCTCACCGGCTGTGACCAAAGCACTGGCTGCCAAGGTACCTATCATCAATGTCAACTCGGCCACCAGCTCCAATCCAACGGCTTTTGTAGGCTCAGATGACGTGGAGTCAGGGCGCATCGCCATGGAGTACATCGCCAAGCGTTTGGGGGGTAAGGGCAACGTCATCATGATCCACGGCTATATGGGGCAGGCGGCGCAGCTCCAGCGGGAGCAGGGCGCACGTGAGGTACTCAAGAAGTACCCCGGACTGAAGCTGATTGCGCACCAGAGTGGTGAATGGGATCGGGCCAAGGCCATGTCACTCACCGAAAACTGGATACAATCGTACGGCGGACAGATCAACGCAATCTTCGCGCACAATGATGAAATGGGCATGGGAGCCGTGAAGGCCCTCTCAGATGCTGGTATGAAGGATAAGGTCGTGGTAGTAAGTGTGGACGCTATCCCTGATGCGCTGCAGGCCGTTCAGAAAGGTACCCTGGATGCCACCGTGTTCCAGAATGCCGAGCAGCAGGGTTCCAAAGCCATCGAAACAGCCGTAAAAATTGTCAAAGGCCAACCTTTCGATGCCCAGACGCTGGTACCTTTCCAGCTTGTTACGAAGGAGAATGTAGGGCAGTATATCAAGTAGGTCCATGATATAAGTACCCGTGGCACCGCTTAAAGCGCTGCCACGGGTGCACCGCTCCGCTACCGCCGGTTTGCAACCGGTGGAATAAAATAATCTAAGTTTTCAACTTAAATAAACCCATGAGCCGCAACTACAAGATACTCGATCAGGGCGGGGTATATTTTGTCACTATGACCGTTGTCGGCTGGATTGATCTGTTTACGCGAAAAGAATATCGGGATCTTTTCCTGGACAGTTTTCGCTATTGCCAGCAAGAAAAAGGGTTGGTTGTATATGCCTGGTGCATTATGTCTAACCATATCCACCTGATCCTAAGAGCGGAGGAGGGGAACCTTTCGAATGTGATTCGAGATCTTAAAAAGTTTACAAGCAAAAAGTTGTTTGCCGCTATTGAGGCGAATCCTGAAGAGAGTCGACGCAATTGGATACTGGCGATCTTTCGCAAAAGCGGTGAGTTCAACACCAATAACGTAAACTTTCAGGTGTGGCAGCAGCACAATCAGCCTGTTGAATTGTATTCGCCTGCTGTACTCGAACAACAGCTCAATTATATTCACGAGAACCCGGTTAAGGCGGGTTGGGTAGAGAATTCATGGGAATACTTGTATAGTAGCGCCCGTGATTATGCAGACCAGAAAGGATTATTGATGATTGAATTAATTTAGTTTTGGATACTACAGTCATAGACTATAATTATATTTAGCCACCGGTTACAAACCGGCGGCAGCTGTAGAAAAAGTAGTGGAAGAGTTCCACTTGTCGCGTCTATGGAAATGCACCTAGTTCTCGACTAAGACCCGTTAGGGGTTTTATAAATTTAGAATTGACAACATGAAATTCCTAAGTATTCTTCTACTCCATATCCTCTGCCTTGCCTCAACTACCTATGCGCAGGGGGATCAAAAGAATGTTTTCCCAGACGGTACCCCCATGTCCCCCTGGTTTCTGGATTACACCAAGGTAAAGCTAAGCGATTTGGGCAAGCAGTACGTAATTACCAGCTTCGGGGTTAAACAGGATAGTACCTTAGTGCAGACCAAAGCTATTCAGAAAGCCATTGACGAGGCCGCTCGTAAGGGAGGAGGGGTAGTGGTAATTCCGAAGGGTACCTTTATGAGTGGAGCCCTGTTCTTCAAGCCCAAGACTCACCTGTACGTTTCGGAAGGTGGCAAGTTGAAAGGCTCAGATAACATCGCGGACTACCCCAGCATGCCCTCACGGATGGAAGGGCAGAGCCTCGACTACTTCCCAGCCCTGGTTAATGCCTACGGAGTTAATGGATTCACGATCTCGGGCAAAGGTACCATTGATGGCAATGGACTCAAATACTGGGAGGCTTTCTGGCAGCGCCGCAAGGAGAATCCGCAGTGTACCAATCTGGAAGTAAGCCGTCCGCGCCTGGTATTTGTCTGGAACAGTAACGATGTACAGGTACAGGACGTAAATCTGCATAATGCCGGCTTCTGGACCAGCCACTACTACAAGTGCAACAACGTGAAGATCCTCGATCTGCACATCTCTTCGCCCCATAGCCCTGTCAAGGCTCCCAGCACCGACGCTATTGATATTGATGCCTGTAACAATGTACTGGTGAAGGGCTGCTACATGTCTGTAAACGATGATGCTATTGCGCTGAAAGGCGGTAAAGGTCCCTGGGCGGATACTGACTCAACCAACGGGGCCAATACCAACATCCTGATCGAAGACTGCAAATTTGGCTTCTGCCACGCCGCCCTTACCTGCGGAAGCGAAGCCATTCATAACAAGAACATAGTCATGCGGAATTGCCACGTGGATGAAGCCATGCGGGTACTATGGCTCAAAATGCGCCCCGACACCCCTCAGAAATATGAGCACATACGGGTTGAAGGCATAACAGGGCAGGCCCACAGCCTGATCTATGTCAAGCCCTGGACGCAGTTCTTCGACCTGAAAGGCCGCAAGGAGGTGCCCTTGTCGTACTCGCAGTACATTACTTTGAAGAATATCGACATGAAGTGCGCTGTATTCTTTGATATCGCCATCACGGAATACGACAAACTCGCACAGTTTAGCTTTGAGAATCTCAAAATAGAAGCCAGGAATGATGCGTACAACAAAAGCATCATCGATGGTATTACTTTCAAAAACGTAGTGGTGAACGGGAAATCAATTCTCTAAACCTAGTCTACGAGCTTAGTACTTCCGCTACGGGTACATCAAGGTGAATAGCTGCTTCCCCAGGTGGCTAATCACCTTTTTCCTTTTTAGGCTAATGAAAATTATAATTAATCGCAGAGTAGTCCAAAACGCTGGATTCGAGTCATTATAAATAGCAGGTAGTTAGCTTTCTACTAGTAGTCGCTAGCTGCTGTAATGGAATAAGCTCTGAGAGCCTTACTTCCATGTTTTACCAGAATTATTAATCAGGAGGATTAGCTGAAGTTTACTCTACTTCTACGCTGAGTGCTACCGAACGTATTCTTGTCAACTACTAACCTATTACCTAGTGCAGGAAGTATCAGAAACATTTTGGTTATGGCAGCTTCTGGGCCGGCTTCACCCCCTGATCGTCCATTTTCCGCTTAGTTTGCTATGCGTGGCTCTGCTGGTAGAGGTCATCTCCTGGCGGAGACCCACTAATGAGTACCGGGCCGGGATTACCCTGATGGTCAGGATAGGTGCCATTAGCTCGGTAGTAGCCGTTGTTTTTGGATTACTACTTGCCAATCAGGAAGGGTACAGCGGCGATATCGTGACCATCCACCAGTGGTCCGGACTGGCCACCATGGCTCTGTCCTTTGTGACCCTAATGGCGCTACGGTCGGGTCGTTTGGCCCTATACAGGTCTATGCTGGCACTGACCGTAGTGGGCGTCACCGTGGCGGGGCACTACGGGGCCCTGTTGACGCATGGTGAAGATTACCTCACCAGTGTACTGCCGCTGGATGATGCACAGAAAGCTCCCGGAAACACCGCCGCTGTTTTTACCTTCGCCAGTAACAGCACCAACGGACCTCTGACCGCCCAGCAGGTAGAAGAACTAAATCTGGAGGTACGTTCCATACTGGCTCATAATTGCTACAGCTGCCACAGTGCTACCAAAATGAAGGGTGAGCTACGCCTGGATAAAAAGGAGCTGGTCATGAAGGGGGGAGAAAGCGGACCCGTTATTGTGGCGAACCATCCGGAAGACAGCGAGCTAATCCGGAGGATTACCCTTCCGGCCGGTCATAAGGAGGCTATGCCTACCAAGGGAAAGCGGCTCACAGACAGAGAAGTAGCTATACTCGAATTCTGGATCAAACAGGGGGCACCCTGGCCGAGTGGAGCTGAGAAGAGTATTTACAAAGTAGCGGCTCTGGAGCCGCGCCTGCCATTATTGCCACCTGCTACTAATGGCCTCACCAATCCCGTTGATCGGTTTGTAAATGTCTATTTTCAGAAGAATAATGTAAGCTGGCAAAAGGTTGTGGACGATCGTACCTACATCCGACGCGTCTTTCTGGACGTGGTGGGGCTACTGCCTCCTCCCGAGAAGGTGCAGGCTTTTGTGGCGGATACCCGCCCGGATAAGCGGGAGGTACTGGTCAAGGAGCTACTTAAACGCAACGAGGACTACGCCCAGCACTGGCTGACTTTCTGGAACGATGCTCTCCGCAACGACTATACCGGCACGGGCTACATCACCGGCGGGCGCTTTGATATTACCAGGTGGCTATACAGCTCTTTGAAGACAAACAAACCCTACAACTGGTTTGTGAGAGAGCTTATTAGCCCAACCAAAGAATCAGAAGGCTTCATCAAGGGGATACAGTGGCGCGGCACGATCAATTCCAGCCAGCGTACCGAGATGCAGGCCGCTCAGAATGTCTCGCAGGTATTCCTGGGGCTGAACCTCAAGTGCGCCTCCTGCCACGACAGCTTTATCAGCGACTGGAAGCTGGAGGATGCCTACGCATTTGCCAATGTATTTTCTGATACTACCCTAGAGATCAACCACTGCGACAAGCCTACCGGAAAAATGGCCGGACGTCGCATACTCTTCAAAGAATTAGGAGAAATCAGTGTAGATGCCCCCACCGAAAAACGGCTACGCGAGCTGGCTGACTTCCTGGTGCAGCCAAAGGATGGCCGGCTGTACCGTACGCTGGTAAACCGGATCTGGGCCCAGCTGATGGGACGTGGAATTATAGAGCCAGTGGATATGATGGACAATGCTCCCTGGAGCCAGGACCTGCTGGACTACCTGGCGTACGATTTTGTACAACAAGGCTATGACATCAAGAAGCTGCTGTACACGGTACTAACCTCCCGTACCTACCAGCTACCTACCGTAGGAGTACAGGAGGCAGAGCTACTGATGGCACCTGACTACGTATTTAAAGGCATGGTTCGTCGTCGGCTTACGGCTGAGCAGTTTGCCGATGCCGTCAGTGTGGCCTTCAATCCTCTCTACGCTGACTCGGCCATTGTCTATAAGCGGCTACCGGAAACCATTCAGCAGGAAATCCCTTTTGTACGCGCCGCTTTGGTAAAGAATGATCCTTTCCTGACTGCTCTGGGGCGACCCAATCGGGAGACCGTCAGCACCGCCCGAACCTCGCAGGCTAATCTGCTGCAGGCGCTGGAGCTGACCAATGGTAATAAGTTGAATAAGACCCTGAAAGCTGGTGCCGAACGCTGGCGGACTCAGTATCCGGCTACGGATGCGCTGGTACGGGAACTCTACCGAAAGGCGCTGGGACGAGATCCCTCGGCCAAAGAACTAGCCGTAGCTGAGAAAATGCTGGGCAAGCAACCTAATGTGGCCGGGGTACAGGACCTGGCCTGGGCGATTGTACTACATCCTGAATTTCAGTTGATCTTCTAGCTATGAGTAGAATAGTAAATACCTGGAACCGGCGGGAGTTTTTGCAACGTACCAGTGCCGCTACGCTGGCCGCCCTGGCCGCGGGGGCTCCCGTGAGCAGCCTGCTCTCAGGTTGTACAGGCAAGGCGGGTGGTACCAAAGGTACCGCTGATACAGTAATCCTGCTCTGGATGGCGGGCGGAATGGCCCATACCGAAACCTTCGACCCCAAGCGCTATACACCCTTCGAAAAGGACATGGAGGGTAATCGGGTGCTGAGTACCTTCAAATCAGTACCTACTGTTTTGGATGGAATCCACCTTTCCGAAGGGCTGGAGTCCATCGGAAAGGTGATGGATAAAGGTACCCTCATCCGATCTTACGTAGCCGCTGATCTGGGGCACATCCTGCATTCGCGCCACCAGTACCACTGGCATACCGGCTATGAGCCCCCCCAGACAGTAGCCGCCCCTCACATAGGCGCTTGGATAGCGAAAGAGTTAGGACCTAAAAATCCGGTCATACCTGCTTTTATTGACATTGGACAACGATTCACCGTAGGCGAGGGTGAAGAACTGAAAGCCTTTCACACGGCCGGTTTCCTAGGTAATGAGTTCGGTCCTTTCTTCATACCCGACCCCAGTAAAGGGCTGGAGAGCGTACGTCCTCCAGTAGGGATGGATGCGAAGCGGTTTGAGCGGCGCAATCAGTTGTACAACGAACTCATAAGCAATAGTCCTCACGGGGAGTATGGAAGTGACTATCAGAAAGAGTCCCTGCGAAGGTCGATGGAGCAAGCCTATATGCTGCTCAATTCGCCCGAAGCCAAGGCATTTGATCTGACTAATGAGCCAAAGGAGAGCTACGATGTGTACAATACCGGGCGCTTTGGGCTGGGCTGTCTGCTGGCGCGACGGCTTACGGAGCAGGGCGCCCGATTTATCAGCGTGACCACGGAGTATGAGCCATTCATGGGCTGGGACACACACGAAAACGGCCACACCCGACTGCAGGATATGAAAAAGATGATTAACGGGCCGGTAGCGCAGCTGATCAAAGACCTGGACAAAACGGGCCATCTGGACCGAACCCTGGTGATCCTAGCCAGTGAATTCAGCCGGGATATGATGGTGGAAGGCCGACCCGACGCTAAAGTACTGGAGCAGGTCAATCAGCCGGATATACTATCGGATATCAAATTCTACGGCATGCACAGACATTTCACGGACGGATGCTCAGTACTGATGTTCGGAGGAGGAATCAAGAAAGGATTTGTGTACGGAAAGACGGCGGACGAGCGTCCCTGTAAAACCATCGAGAACCCGGTACGCATTGACGGTATTCACCAGACCATCTACCATGCGCTGGGTATTCCGCCTGATACCAACTATGAAATAGAAAAACGACCTTTCTACACTACTCCCGATGGCAAAGGAAAACCCGTAATGGATTTGCTCTCCTGAGTAGGATCGAAAGCTTTACAATAGGCCGCAAGAGGAAGAGAGACTTAATCCCTCCCTAAAACATATTCAGTATGCGCAGGAAACTTTACAGCCTGGTATATATAGCAGCAGGTATTGCCTGTACTATACAGTCATGTACTACCGGCTCCGCTACCTTAGGTGATGAGAAGTTGCCCGAGGTAGTCAGCTACAACTTTGACATCCGGCCCATTCTCTCCGACAAGTGTTTTGCCTGCCATGGCCCCGATGCCAACAAGCGGGAGGCGGGCTTGCGACTGGACATGGCGGATAGTGCCTACAAGGCGTTGGCTGATAATCCCGGAGCACACGCTATTGTTCCCGGTAAGCCCGAGCTGTCAGAAGTGTTTCGGAGAGTGTCATCCCAAGATACTAGTATCATTATGCCTCCCAAGGACTCTAACCTCAAGCTCACAAGCCGCGAAATAGATCTAATCGAAAAATGGATCAAGCAGGGGGCAAAGTATGAGAAGCACTGGGCCTTTGTAATACCTCAAAAACCAGCCCTGCCACAGGTAGAAAAGCAGGATTGGCCCCGAAACGAAATTGACTATTTTGTACTACACAAGCAGGAGCAAAGAGGCCTGGTACCCAACGAGGAGGCCGATAAAGAGCGCCTGCTGAAGCGGCTCAGTCTGGATATTACCGGCCTGCCACCCAGCCTGGCCCTGATGGAGCAGTTCATGGCGGACAACAGCCCCAAAGCCTACGAAAAGGTAGTGGACCAGCTCCTGAAGAGCCCGGCCTATGGCGAGCGGATGGCGCTGCACTGGCTGGACCTGGCTCGATACGCCGATTCACATGGCTATCAGGACGATGGCTACCGTACGCAGTGGCCCTGGCGCGACTGGGTCATTCACGCGCTGAACCGAAACATGCCTTATGACCAGTTTGTGACCTGGCAGTTGGCGGGGGATCTGCTGCCCAAGAAAAATGATAAGGTAGCGAAGGAGCAATTATTGGCAACTGGCTTCAACCGAAATCATAAAATTACGGAAGAAGGAGGTGTCATTCCCGAAGAGTATCGGGTCTCCTACGTCACCGACCGCACAGATCTGTTGGGGAAAGGCCTGCTGGGCGTAACAGTTGAATGCGCCCGTTGCCACGATCATAAGTACGATCCATTCTCTCAGAAAGAATACTACCAGCTCTACGCCTTCTTCAACAATGTAGACGAAAAAGGCATTGAATCCGTGATCGGTGGCCCCGAAACCTACGCTAAGAAGCCCCTGATGGAGATCAGCAACGAGGAGGTCAAAAGCATCCTGACGTTTATCAATAAGCCCGACACCAACCGACTTATCGTGTCGGTGATGGGGGACCTGGATACGCTACGCAAGTCGTATATCCTCAATCGGGGAGAGTATGATAACCTGGGAGAGGAAGTACAGGCAGGTACTCCGCAGGCCATTTTACCTTTCAACCCCAAGTACCCTAAAAACCGCCTGGGCCTGACTCAATGGATGTTTGATAAGAACAATCCTCTCACCGCTCGGGTGTTTGTCAACCAGGTCTGGCAGGAGCTATTTGGACAGGGCATTGTAAAAACGGCCGGAGACTTTGGTATGCAGGGCGAACTCCCATCGCACCCCCAGTTGCTGGACTGGCTGGCGGTTGATTTTCGGGAGCACGGCTGGGATATCAAGCGGCTGGTGAAGCAGATGGTTATGTCTGCTACCTACCGCCAGTCAGCCGTTATCACTAAAGACAAGCTACAGGCCGACCCGGACAATATACTACTGGCCCGGGGCCCCCGCTACCGCATTCATGCGGAGTTTGTACGGGACCTGGTGCTATCCAGCAGTGGCCTGCTCCATCTGGCTATTGGTGGTCCTCCCGTGAAGCCTTACCAGCCTGCCGGGCTATGGGAAGGAGCTACGTCGGGCCGTGGGCTGCTTTCTGCCTATAACCAGGATCATGGCTCGGCGCTGTACCGACGGGGCATGTACACGCTCATCAAGCGCACGGTACCCCCACCCGCCCTGGGTATCTTCGACGCCAGCAACCGTGACCAGTGTGAAGTAAAGCGACTTAAAACGAATACGCCCCTGCAGGCGCTGGTTATGATGAACGACCCGGCCGTGTTGGAGGCATCCCGGGTACTGGCAACCCGTCTGTTGCAGGAGAAGGGTTCAACTCAGGACCAGATCACCAAAGCCTTCCGGCTGATCGTCTGCCGAAAACCAAGCGAGAAGGAGCTTTCACTACTGACTACTTACTACGATAAGGAGCTGAAAAAGATAGAGGCCTCCACCGCCGAAAAGATAGTATCCGTAGGAGAGTACCCCCTGGCTCAGGGTGTGGATAAAAAGAAGCTTGCTGCCCTGATGCGGGTGGTAAATACCCTCTATAATCTGGAAGAAACTATTACAAAAACCTAGCTGGTATGGAAAAGGAGATGTTAGAATACGGGATGAGCTTTAACAGGCGCCGCTTCCTGTCCAGTCTAAGTCTGGGGCTGGGAGGGGTCGCTTTGGGCTCCCTCATGATTCCTGACCTCTTTAAAGGAGGAGGAAGAGGAGAGGATGGGCTAACACCCGGTATTCCTCATTTTGCTCCCAAAGCCAAGCGGGTCATCTACCTGTTCCAGAACGGAGCACCCTCGCAGCAGGAGCTATTCGACTACAAGCCGAAGCTGAGGGATATGATGGGGCAGGAGATACCGCCTTCGGTACGGGGCAACCAGCGATTAACGGGTATGACAGCCAATCAAAGTTCATTTCCGCTGGTAGGCTCTTTTGTGGATTTTAAACAGTACGGCCAGTCCCGCGCATGGGTAAGTGACCTGATGCCTTACACGGCCAAGATCGTGGATGATCTTTGTATCATCAGGTCCATGTATACCGAAGCCATCAACCATGATCCGGCGCTTACCTTCTTGCAAACCGGCTCGCAGCAGGGCAACCGGCCGAGTATGGGAGCCTGGCTGAGCTACGGGTTAGGGAATGAAAACAAAAACCTACCCGATTTTACAGTACTGCTTTCGCGGGGAGTCGGCAACGGACAGGGCGTGTATTCCAAGCTATGGTCCAACGGCTTCCTGGACTCTATTCACCAGGGGGTGCAGTTTAGTAAGGGCGAAGATCCGGTACTGTACCTGCGCGACCCGGAGGGGATGAACCGGCACGACCGGCGACAGATGCTGGACCAGCTCTCCGAGCTGAATCAGCTAGCCTACGATGAGTTTGGCGACCCGGAGATCATGGCAAAGGTTAAGCAGTACGAAATGGCCTACCGCATGCAGACTGCCATACCCGAAGTGATGGATCTGTCGCGGGAGTCGGATGATATCATCAAGCTCTATGGTCCTGACTGCCTCGTACCCGGTACCTACGCGGCCAACTGTCTGCTGGCGCGTAAGCTGTCCGAGAGTGGCGTTCGCTTTGTGCAGCTGTACCACCAGGGTTGGGACCAGCACGGCAATCTACCCTTCGAGATAACCAGTCAGGCCAAAGATGTAGATCAGGCGTCGGCCGCGCTGGTGACCGACCTCAAGCAGCGCGGACTCCTGGACGAAACACTGGTAATCTGGGGCGGTGAATTTGGCCGTACCAGCTATACCCAGGGCAAACTGACTAAGGATAATTACGGCCGTGATCACCACCCGCGGTGCTTTACGATCTGGATGGCTGGTGGCGGTATCAAACCCGGTATCGTCTACGGCGAAACTGACGAACTTGGCTATAACATCAGCCGTAATCCGGTACATGTACACGATTTTCAGGCTACGGTGCTGCATCAGTTGGGGCTGGACCACGAGAAGCTGATTTTCAAGCACCAGGGCCGCCGCTACCGGCTTACCGATATCTCCGGAAAAGTAGTCAGGGATATAATTAGCTAGGAGCTAGTAGGTTTTCCGTCCTATCGGTAGGAAACCTGGAGCCTGTTTGGCACAGGCCATGGGGTAGATAGAGAAGCAAAGAAATTCTTTTATATGAATAGCAAAGTCAAAGGAATAGCCGAACAGGTACTTATAGCCGCCGGTATCTTTATCCTGTTTCTACTACTGGTAGAGGACCGGCTGGTGGTACCTGTGTGGCTGCAGCCTTTTGGCCGAATGCACCCTATGCTCCTGCACTTTCCCCTGGTCATCCTGCTCCTGGCGATGGGGATGGAATTCTTTCGGTTCAACAGCCGCTACGCTGCTGAGCCCTTCTACCGCGTCTTCCTCAATAACCTGCTCCTGTTCGGCGCGTTATCATCGGCTCTGGCCGTGATCATGGGATTGTTCCTTGCCCGCGAAGAGGGCTATACCGGAGAAACGCTGCAATGGCATAAATGGGCAGGGATCAGTGTATTTGGGCTGTCTCTCCTGCTATACTGGAGCCGGAGTGCCTCCTGGTACAAGGCGGCTACGGCTCGGGGCGGAGCCCTCCTCATGGTGGTTCTTCTGCTCGTAGCCGGGCATTATGGAGCTACCCTTACCCATGGCGATGGCTTTGTGGTAGAGCCTTTGATGGGGCAAAAGCAGGAAGACCTTGTCCCGCTCGAAGAGGCCCAGGTATTTGATCATGTCATCCAGCCCATCTTCCAGCAGAAGTGCGTGAGCTGCCATAACTCCGGGAAGAGCAAAGGCGGACTACTACTCACCGACGAAGCCGCCATTCGGAAAGGAGGGAAAACCGGGCAACTGTTTGTAGCCGGAATGCCGGAGCAGAGCCTGCTGCTGAAACGCCTGCACCTGCCTATGGAGGAAAAGAAGCATATGCCGCCTAAGGGCAAGGAACAGTTAACGACGGAAGAGATAGCGTTGCTGTCGTGGTGGGTGAAGGGCCGGGCTGAATTTAGAAAGAAGGTACTTGACCTGCCCGCTACGGATACATTGAGGATTCTGGCCGCAAGCATGTTCAACACTGAGAGTCCCACGGAGCTTTACACTTTCGCGGCGGCGGATGACGATGTTATTCAGAAGCTCACTAATAACTACCGTTCTATTGCGCCCCTGGCGAGGGAGTCGCCCGCCTTATCGGTCAATATCTACAATAAGAATGAATATGCCCCGGAGCAGATAGAGGAGCTGAGCGAGCTTAAGAAGCAGATCGTATTCCTGAACCTGTCGAAGATGCCCGTTAAAGATGCGGATCTGAAAAAGATCAGCCAGTTTGAGAATCTGCAAAAGCTGAATCTGAACTTTACGGATATTTCGGGCAAAGGACTCAGCGAGCTGGCTTCTTTGACGAAGCTGAAGAGTCTTTCCCTGTCCGGAACGCAGGTGGCCTACGCAGATTTGCAAAAGTCTTTAGGAGCCATCAAAAGCCTGCAGACCGTGTCGGTCTGGGATACCGGGCTGACGGATCAGGATATACAGCGGTTGCAAAAAGGATTTCCGGGCATCCGCTTCATTGCGGGCTTCCAGGACGATGGCCTTAACCCACTCAAATTGAATCCCCCACAGGCAGGCAACCAGTCCACGGTTTTTACGGAGTCGCTGCCCATGCTATTAAAGCATCCCATCCGGGGTGTCCAGATTCGGTACACCACCGACGGTACAGAGCCCGACAGCGTTCATTCGCCCGTATTTAAGGAAGGTACCCTATTGCGTACAAGTACCTCCGTCAAAGCCCGGGCCTATAAGGAGGGGTGGCTGGGCAGTGAGGTGGCGCAAATCCACTTTTACAAGAGTACCTACAAGCCCGACAGCGTTCGGCTGCTGCTTCCGCTCAACCGGGTGCATCAGGCGGAGCGGAACCGTACCTTCTTCAATGAAAAGCTGGGTACATTTAATGCCAATAGTCCCGCCTGGGCCAACAACTGGGCCGGCGTCCGGGATAATGACCTGGCCTTCGTAGCCGAATTCAAACAACCGGTAACCATTAGCTCCGTTGCTCTGCGTACGATGGTGGAGCCTGAGAATGGCATATTCCCGCCCGCTATGGTAGAGGTGTGGGGAGGTGCCACAGAGTCACAGCTGAAGCTGTTAGGTACCTATCGGCCCACAATACCTACCAAAAAAACCAAACCATCCCTCAGTGCCTATGGGCCTGCCTTCAAACCGCAATCCGTCACATTTATTAAAGTCGTAGCCAAACCGCTTAATGAGATGCCAGCCTGGCATAACAACAAGGGGAACAAGGCGCTGCTGCTGGTCGATGAGGTGTTTGTGAATTAGGGATAGGATAGTACTTCTACTTACCCAATCTATCCGTGCCACGGTTTAAACCGTGGCACGGGTTTACGGCGTATTTCAGGTAGTCCGGTATCTTATGCAGCTGCCTTTACGAAGTATTCCCGTTCTACCTAGAACTCAGACTTACTTTATGTAGTAGCTAAATTAATAACTTGGAACAGTTTTAGTCAACCCAATGGCTAAGACTAAAACAAGTACTACTATGGCTCTGAAGATAAAAGTATATTCGGACTATGTGTGTCCGTACTGCCTGCTGGCGAAGAAGCCGCTGGATGAGGCCATTCAGGGGAAGGATGTGGAGGTGGAATGGATGCCTTATGAGCTACGGCCCTATCCGGCGGAGACACTGAGGCCCGAAGGTGACTACCTGCAGAATACATGGAGGAGCTCTGTGTACCCGCTAGCCAGGCAACTGGACGTGCCGATCAGGCTCCCGAGGGTGTCGCCCCAGCCCCACACGCACCTGGCTTTTGAGGGGTACCAGTACGCCCGCGAAAAAGGCAAAGGGCAGGAGTACAATGAACGAATGCTGAAAGCCTTCTTTCAGGAGGAGCTGGACATAGGCGATATAGATATACTAATCCGACTGGCGGCTGAGGTAGGTTTGGACGCGGAGGAGTACAGGGAGGTACTTGTTGCGCGCAAGTATAAAGAGGCGCATCAGAAGGCGCTACGACATGCTTATGAAGAGGCTAACATTACGGCGGTACCTACATTTATTATTGGAGATACCGTACTGCGGGGACTGAATGCCCGGGAAACTATTGAAAGAGTAATCGCGAAGGAATCAGGAGCTGTTTAGAAAAGCTGTACGTTGAGATTTAACTCCGGAACAGCTAAATAAGACCTGTGGCACCGCTTTGAGCAGTGCCACGGGTAGCTACACATTACGATACAACATCTTTCAGTACCTCCCACACATTTTCGGCCAAGATTTGGTGGCCTTCGGCAGTGGGGTGAATACCGTCCCGCTGGTTGAGCTTTACTTCGCCACCTACTCCTTCGAGCAGGAAGGGGATCAGCGTGATGTCATTTTTACGAGCCAGTTCAGGATAGATATTCCTGAAGTCAGTGGCGTACCGGGCTCCCATATTGGGCGGGATCTGCATACCGGCCAGTACGATCTTCGCCTCTGGGTACTTGGCTCGTACCTTATCAATGATTGACTGCAGGTTCTTTTTTGTTTCGGATACAGGTATACCCCGCAGGCCATCGTTACCTCCTAGTTCCAGTACAAACACATCAACCGGCTGGCGCAGTACCCAGTCTACCCGGCCATTACCGCCCGCGGTGGTTTCGCCGCTATTACCGGCGTTGATGACCTTGTAGGGAAGGTTTAGGGAGTCGATCCGCTCCTGAATCAGGGCCGGGAATGCTTCGGATGGATCCAGTCCATAGCCGGCGGTAAGGCTATTCCCAAAAAAAAGTATGGTCTTCACCTGCCGGGCAGTAGCGGTGGTGTCAGACTGAGCAGTAGCCGGTGGTTGTTCTGCCGACTCCTGTTTGCTATTATTACAGGAAACTAGTAGGAAGATCCAACAAAACAGGCTATAATAGATTAGTTTATACATAGGAGATATGAATGGAAATCAGACTAACTATCTTCTAAACGAATTAGAAACTCAAGATGCTAATAAAAACCGGAAAAAATCCGGCTGTAAGTTAATCCCAAACCCTTGATGAATACAATACTAAGTCTGCAGCAGGTGAGCAAAACCTACCGGAGCGGTAACCGGGACCTGACTGTACTGGACCACGTGAGCTTTGATGTACCTGCGGGCTCTACCATGGCCATTGTTGGCCCTTCGGGCAGCGGCAAAACCACCCTGCTGGGCCTCTGTGCCGGTCTGGACCGCGCCACATCCGGTAGTGTACACCTGCACGATACCCGCCTGGATGGGCTGAGCGAAGACCAGCTGGCGGCGGTGCGTAACCGCTACGTGGGCTTTATATTCCAGAACTTCCAGCTATTACCTACCCTCACGGCGCTCGAAAATGTAATGGTACCTCTGGAGCTACGGGGCGAAAAGAACATCAGGCCCCGGGCCCTGGACCTGCTAGATAAGGTGGGTCTGGCCGACCGCAGTCATCATTATCCTACCCAGCTCAGTGGAGGAGAGCAGCAACGGGTATCTCTGGCCCGGGCTTTCTCCAACCAGCCCCAGATCCTGTTTGCCGACGAGCCTACCGGTAATCTCGACGCCGAAACCAGCGAGAAGGTAGTACACCTGCTTTTTGACCTGAACCGGGATGCCGGTACTACCCTGGTACTGGTCACGCACGACTTGGACCTGGCCGCGAAGACACAGCGTATCATAAGAATAAAAGGAGGCCGGATCAGTTCGGATGAGAGAGTCGGGATGCAAGACTCGAATTAAATCTATAAAGAAAGAATGAACTTTCCCTGGCTCTTACAAATGGCCTGGCGCGATAGTCGCCGTAACCGGGCCCGCCTGCTGCTGTTTATCTCGTCGGTGGTGCTGGGTATCGCGGCACTGGTGGCGATCTATTCCCTTGGTGATAACCTCCGGCAGAATATCGACAACCAGGCCGCTGAATTACTGGGTGCGGACCTAGAAATATCCGGGAGCCGTCCCGCCGGTACCCGTATGCAAAAGCTGATCGACTCGCTGGGTACACAGCGGTCGGAGGAGCGGAGCTTTGCCTCCATGATCTACTTCCCGAAGAATGGGGGATCACGTCTGGCGCAAGTCCGGGCGCTAAAGGGGGAATTTCCCTACTACGGCGAGCTGGAAACCCAGCCCGCTACGGCCGCTCAGGCCTTCCGTGATCAGCGGCAGGCCCTGGTGGACCAGACCCTGATGCTGCAGTACGGAGCGCAGGTAGGTGACTCCATCAGGCTCGGAGAGATTACCTTTGCCATTGCGGGAGTACTGCTCAAAGCCCCCGGTCAGACGGGTATCTCTACTACGGTGGCTCCCTCGGTGTACATTCCCCTCCGCTACCTCGAGCAGACCGGCCTCGCCCAAAAGGGGAGCCGTATCAACTACCGCTACTACTTCCAACTAGCTCCGAAGACAGACGCGGGCGGGTTGGTCAAGCTGATTAAGCCGCGCCTTGACGTGGAAGGCTTACGCTACGAAACCATCGAAAGTCAGAAGGAGGATACAGGACGCTCGTTCCGTGACCTGACCCGCTTCCTGGCATTGGTAGGCTTTATCGCGCTGCTGCTGGGTTGTATAGGAGTGGCCAGTGCTATCCACATCTATGTACGCGAAAAGCTCAATTCCATCGCGGTACTGCGTTGTCTGGGTGTCAAGGCGTCGCAGGCCTTCCTCATTTACCTGATACAGATTACGGGCATCGGCATCATCGGGTCGGTAATCGGGGCGGTGTTGGGTACAGTCATCCAGCAATTTCTGCCGCTGGTGATTGAAGATTTTCTTCCCATTGAAGTCACTACCGATATTTCGTGGTCAGCCATCGGGCAGGGACTGGTTCTGGGGGTACTGATCTCCATCCTGTTTGCCCTGTTGCCTCTGCTGTCTATCCGCAAGATATCGCCGCTCAATGTACTTCGGGCCTCCTATGAGCCTACCGGACGTGCCACAGACCCGGTGGCGTGGGTAGTGTATGCCCTGATCGTACTATTTATCTTCGGCTTTACGCTACTCCAGATGAAAGACTGGCGGGAGGCCGCAGTATTCACCGGTAGTGTACTGGGTGCTTTCTTCGTACTGATCGGGATGGCTATGCTACTGATGTGGCTCGTGCGCCGGTTCTTCCCGGCCTCGTGGAGCTATCTGTGGCGGCAGGGACTGGCTAACCTGTACCGTCCCAACAACCAGACGGCAATCCTGATGGTAGCTATTGGCCTGGGTACCGCATTTATCTGTACGCTCTACTTTGTACAAGGCATCCTGCTCAGTCGGGTCACGCTATCCAGCAGTGGCAATCAACCCAATATAGTACTCTTTGACATTCAGTCGGCGCAGCGCGATGAAGTTGTGGCGCTGGCCCGGCAGCAGGGGCTGCCCGTCAACCAGACGGTACCTATCGTAAACATGCGCCTGGAGGAAGTGAACGGAAATACAGCTCTGGAAGCGCAGAAAGACACTACCATCGAGGTCCCCCGCTGGCTCTTTGGCCGGGAGTACCGGGTTACCTTCCGCGATTCTCTTACCGCTTCCGAAAAAGTTACCGAAGGTGCATGGCAGGGTGTGGCTCCGGCTACAGGCTTGGCACCCGTTTCGCTGGAGCAGGGCTTTGCGCGGCGTAGCAATATTGAAATTGGCGACACGCTATCGTTCAATGTACAAGGTACCCTCATCCCGACCGTCGTAAGCAGCTTCCGCGAGGTGGACTGGAACCGCCTCCAGACCAACTTTGTGGTAGTATTCCCGACCGGAGTACTTGAGCAGGCCCCCCAGTTCCATGTACTGCTGACTCATGTACCTTCGCAGGAGGTATCGGCGCGTTTTCAGCAGGCGGTAGTGCGTCAGTTTCCGAATATTTCCATCATAGACCTTGGACTCATCCTGAAGGTACTTGACGACTTGTTCGAGAAGATTGGCTTTGTAATACGCTTCATGGCGGGCTTCAGTATCCTGACGGGGCTGGTGGTGCTGGTGGCTTCGGTCCTGATCAGTAAGTACCAACGTATACAGGAGAGTGTACTCCTGCGTACCCTGGGCGCTAGTCGCCGGCAGATCTTTGTCATTACGGCTCTGGAGTACTTCTTTCTGGGGGCGTTGGCGGCGGCTACGGGTATCCTGCTGGCGCTGGCCGGTAGCTGGGCTCTGGCCCGGTATAACTTCGAAACCGAGTTCCAGCCTCAGTTTCTGCCGGTACTGATCATCTTTGTCCTGGTGTCCCTGATTACAGTTATTATTGGCCTGGTCAATAGTCGCGGTATCCTGTCACGGCCTCCGCTGGAAGTACTGAGACAGGATGTATAAGAGGGACCGTAGCGGCCTTTACATTATGTGGTTGTAAATATGTACCTTGCACTTATTGAATAAAAGAGCAAAATGTCTGCTGGATTAGAACATTTTTTGATCCAGTAGTTATAAGCATACTCCGATTCGATAAGCCTTCTACATAGTATATAAATGATCAGCGACGAAACGCCATTGGAATATCAAGCCTCTGCCAAAGAGATAAGTAAAGTACTTGCTCAGGTCCCCCAGGATGCTATCTGGGACTGGGATATTGCGTCTGGTCGGATCTGGTGGAATGAAGGATTTAATAATCTGTTTGGGTATCGGACTGATGAAATGAAACCCAGCTCGGAGCAGTGGTATAGCTGCATCCATCCGGGGGACATAGAGCGGGTACGGAAGAGTATCATGGGTGCCGTGGAACAGGGCGGGGCTGAGTGGTCAGAAGAGTACCGCTTTCGCCGGGCCGATGGCTCGTATGCCTATGTATTTGACCGCGGATTTACAATCAGAATAGATGAGAAGCCGGTCAGGATGGTAGGTTCCATATCGGATATCTCCGGGAGGGTACAGTTGTGGAGGGCACAGCAGGAAAGCGAAGACTGGATGCGGATCGCGCTGGATGCGGCCGAAATGGGTACCTGGACCTACGACCCCCGGACTGGAGTAGAAGTATGGGATGATCGCTGCCGGGAAATATTTGGAGTTCCCAAAAGCAGCGGAAATATCCAGTACGGCGAAACTATGAAGCAGGTACATCCGGATGATGCTGACTCTTTGTGGAAAGCCGTACAGACTGCAATGGACCCCATCCTTGGAGGTAGTTACCACTCTGATCACCGCATTATCGATGCTACTACTGGCCAAGTCAAATGGGTACGTAGCAAGGGTAAAGCTTTTTTTACTCCCGAAGGCATACCTTATCGCTTTGCGGGTACCATTATGGATATCACCGAGGAGAAGCGTAAGGAGGTGGCTTTAATGAACATAGAGAAGCGGTTTCAGGCAGGCTTCGACAATGCATCCCTTGGGATTGTTATCTCGGACGTAGAAGGTAGATTTATCCTGGTTAATAAGGCCTTTAGTGAGATGGTGGGCTACAGCCGCGAGGAGCTATACAAAGGCTGGTTTACTGAAATTACGCATTCGGATGACCTGGCGACTAGCCATGAGCAGTTAAACAGGTTGATGACTGGTCAGGCTGACTCCTTTTCTATGGAGAAGCGCTATATGCATAAGGATGGGCGGATAATATGGGCGAATATTCATAATACACTTGTCTATAATGAGCAGGGTAATAAGGATAGCTTCTTTGCAATTGTGCAGGATATCACGGCCGAGGTAGCTATGCGGGAAGAGCAGCGGAAGCTGCTGGCTCTTGTAGAAAACAGTGTTGAGCTGATGTCTGTGCTGGAACTGGACGGGCGAAACTCCTACCTCAATAAAGCTGGTAGGGATATGCTGGGATTCGAAACCGAAGAGCAGGTCCTGCAGACTCCTATCTCAGAACTACACGCGCCGGAGCATTTTGAACTGGTCGAGCGGGAGGTACTGCCCTCTCTGATGAATAACGGTCGGTGGTCAGGTCAGATGCTGGTGCGTAACCTCAAGACGGGGGACATATTTCCGGTCTATAATAATACCGTTCGCATTGACGACCCTATAACCGGCCAGCCTCTGGCCGTGGGGGCCGTTATGCGCGATATGAGGCCGGAGCTGGCAACTCAGGAGGCCCTGATTAAGAGTGAGGAGCGCTTCCGGAATATTGTTGCCCAGGCTCCCGTGGCGATTGGGCTTCTGCGGGGTGAAGATATGGTGATCGAAACGGCCAATGAGCCCATTCTGGAACTTTGGGGCAAAGGGAGCGAAATCATAGGCCAGCCTCTGCTGCAGGCTCTGCCCGAAATCAAAGGGCAGGGATTTATGGAACTCCTGCAGGGAGTATATAAATCCGGTACAGCGTATTATGGCTATGAAACGCTGGCCCGGCTGAACCGGAATAACGAGCTGGAAGACTGCTATTTTAACTTTGTATATGCCCCCCTGCGGGAGTCCGGTGAAAGTGTGAGCGGAGTGACCGTTATCGCCTCTGACGTAACTCAGCAGGTAAAGGCCAAGCGGGAACTGGAAGAAAGCGAGCTGCGATTCCGTAGCCTGATTCTGAACGCCCCCGTAGCCACCGCCATTTATGTTGGGCCGGATATGGTAATTCAGCTGGCTAATGATGCTATGCTGAACCTGTGGGGCAAGGACGAGTCGGCTATTGGAAAAAATCTGGAAGATGCCGTACCAGAGCTGGAGGGGCAGGCTTTTATGAGGCTGCTGACGCAGGTGTATGAAACTGGTATACCCTACCACGGTACTGAAGACCGGGCCGACCTGATCATAGATGGCAAGCTGCAGACGTTTTATTTCAACTATACCTATAAACCTCTGCATGATGCCGATGGTAAGGTATATGCTATCCTGAATATGGCCGTAGATATTACCTATCAGGTAATAGCCAAAAAACAGTTGAAGGATGTGGAGGAAAGCCTGCGCGAAGCCATTGATCTGGCCGAGCTGGGTACCTGGAGTATCTATCCGCTAACAGGTAAAGTAGAGTGTTCGGATCGGGTAAAAGAATGGATCGGCATACCCCTGGATCAGCCGGTGACTTTGGAAGATATATCGCTTAGTACCCACGAACGGGACCAGCAGCGTACCAGTGAGGCTACCCAACGGGAGCTAAGTCCGACGGGTAGTGGTAAATTGGATATAGAATACACTATTGTAAACCGATTGACGGGGCAGGAACGGATCGTTCATACGCAGGCCCGGGCTTACTTAAATGAGCAGGGCGAAATATACCTGCTGCGTGGTACTACCCAGGATATTACGGTACAGCGCTCCATCCAGCAGGAGCTGGAACGACAGGTGCAGCTACGTACGGAGCAGCTTCAGAAGTCGAACGCTTACCTGCTACAGTCCAACCTGGAGCTGGAGCAATATGCTTACATAGCTTCGCATGACCTGCAGGAGCCTCTTCGCAAGATCCGTATCTTCTCGGATATGCTCAGTAATATGCAGGGGCTTCCGGACGAAGCAAAACAGATTCTGGTGAAGGTGATCAACTCGTCGGAGCGGATGTCGCTGCTGATCAAGGACCTGCTCGAGTACTCAAGACTGCTTAAGTCAGAGATAAAGGTACTTCCTACCCAGCTGAGAGAGGTGCTGGATAAAGTGGTGGTTGACTTTGAGTTGACTATCGAAGAGAAAAAGGCCCGGATTACAATCGGAGAACTCCCTACCATAGAAGCGGTGCCGTTGCAGATCAATCAGCTGTTTTATAACCTGCTTAACAACGCGCTCAAGTTTTCTAAAGAAGACGTACCACCGGCTATCACTATCCAAAGCAGAAGATTGACCACCCAGGAGGTACAGCAGTATCAGCTGCCTCATGCACAGGTAGTCTACTATGATATTACCTTCGCTGATAATGGTATTGGCTTTAATACCGAGTACGCCGACCGTATTTTTGAAGTATTTAAGCGGCTGCACACCCGTACTATTTATCCCGGCTCGGGTATTGGACTGGCGCTGTGTCGCCGGATTGTTCAGAACCACCAGGGGCACCTGTACGCCGAATCAGAAGAAAATGAGGGATCTGTATTCCATGTGATACTGCCGGTCAGGCAGGTGCAGCCCATATAATACAGTTGGTAGCCTAAGGGCTACCATCCTCCTTCCAGACCTTGTTCCAGTGCCTGCTGGTACTTCTCCAGATTGAACCGGTACAGGTAGGGCGCTTTGTGCGCTACGCCGCTGCGGCGTTCATCCAACCGCTCCAGAATATCATAAGCCAGTATCTTCCGCTGAAAATTCCGGCGATCCAGCTGTTTGCCTAGTATGGTCTCATACAGCTTCTGCAGTTCAGGCATTGTAAATTTCTCCGCCAGCAGATTATATCCAATGGGCTGGTAGGCCAGCTGCAGCCGCAGGGCTTCCAGCGCCTTTTCCAGGATCTGGCTGTGGTCCTGCATAAGAGCAGGTATCTGCTGCAGGTCCCACCATTCGCAGGCTTCGGAGTTGGAATCGGGGCGGGGGGTCACGCTGGAGTAGTCTACCAGGGCATAAAAACCAAGTGTGATAAACCGCTGCAGAAACCAGTGGTTTTCATCGTATGGAATCTGACGTTGTTTCAGAAGCTTCGCGTTGAAGCTAGTTTTGGATCGGTCGGGTTTGCCAAACAAATGAAACTGTCGCAGGAAAATATTATCCAGGCCCGTCCTTGACTTAAGTACCCGAATAGCGGCTTCCTCTACATCTTCATCCTTAAAAACAAATCCGCCCGGCAGCGCCCACAGGTCATCGCCTTTCACCTTCAGCAGGAGTACCCTGAGCTGATTAGCATGAAATCCAAATATCACACAGTCTACGGAAAAGCCAGGATGAAATGTGCCCTGTCCGTACTGGAGTATGTCTTCTTTTTCTTGATTCACGATATTCTGAGAAGTGTATAAATTAAATCCTGTCCAATTTTAACTACTTATAATTAAAATTGCTACTTTGTGTCTTGGTTACGCAATGGGGCTGCAAGTTATTCAACTTTCACGGCTACTATAATAACCAGTTCAAGACCAGTTTTTACTTTACCTTTTGTTGATCATGCAAAATAGAAGAGATTTTCTCAGAAATGCGGGAGCATTTGCTCTCGGCGGTCTGACTTTGCCTCATTTCTCCCAGGCGACTGATATTTTAGGGATTACGGCTCCCAAGCCTATCGGTATTCAGCTGTTCACGTTGTTCCGTCCCATGAACGAAGACCCTAAAGGTACGTTGGAAAAGGTAGCAGCGGTAGGTTATAAGGAAATAGAATCAGCTTTCAGTACCCGTGGAGGGTACTATGGGTATAAGCCTAAGGAATTTAAAGCATTAGTGGAAGATCTGGGAATGACCTGGCGGGCGCATCACGCGGGTGGAGCGCCCTTCCGTAGGCCTCAGGCACCACCCCCGGCAGGCAATCAGCCAGCAGGAGCAGCGGCTCCCGGAGCGGCGGCGCCCGGAGCAGCGGCGCCAGCCAATACCAACCAGCAGCGCCCTGCAAACATGCCGCCCATGCTCAACCTGCGTGACAACTACCAGCAACTTATAGATGAAGCGGCGGAAGCCGGGCTGTCGTACCTGGTATGCGCCAGTACACCGGTAGGTACCTTAGAGGAAATTAATAAATCCATTGAGGTATTTCAAAAAACGGGTGAGGCGGCCAAGAAAGCGGGTATTGGTTTTGCCTACCACAACCACGCCACAGAATTTGACGGCGTAGAAAGTGCCGGTGGCAAGACGCCTTACGAGCTGATCCTGTCGCAGACGGACAAGGATCTGGTAAAGATGGAGCTGGACCTGGCCTGGGCTACTAAGGCGGGTAAAGATCCGGTGGAGCTATTCAAGCAGCAGCCCGGCCGCTTCCCCCTTTGGCACGTCAAGGATATTAAGCAGGATCTCAAAACAATCACCGAAGTAGGTACGGGTGTGGTGGACTTCAAGCGCATATTTGCCGCCGCCGATATAGCCGGTATGAAGTACTTCTTTGTGGAGCAGGATATGGCGCCCCAGCCTGTTGAGAACATTACTACCAGCTACCAAAACTTAAGGAAAGTAGTGGCGTAGGGGGCTAGAAGCTGTTAGCTATTAGGTGTTAGCTGTTAGTTTGTGTCTGCATCATAAAGCTGTCACCCTAACCCGTGTCCGACGGGGCCTGCTAACGTTCTGTAACCCTAGCCCGTGTCTCCACAGGCCTTACTAGCAGTCCAATCCTGCAGCTACAACTGATCAGTACTTACTATTTGTGATATTTATGAAAAAAATAATTATTCCTCTAGCCCTGGGTAGTCTGCTGACGGCGGGGCAGGTACACGCCCAGAAATGGACTGAAACCAGAGCAGGTACTATTGCAACCGTCACCAATAGGGGCGGCCAGACCCTTGGCTACTCAACTACCTCCGGCGTTAAGCTCCTGACCGTAGATGGCTTTGCTTTCAAAGACCTGAACAAGAACGGCAAGCTCGACAAGTACGAAGACTGGCGCTTACCCGCCGACGTACGGGCCAAAGATCTGGCTTCGCAGCTATCCGTGGAGCAGATAGCGGGTCTGATGCTGTACAGCCGCCACCAACCTATACCGGCCGCCGCCGGTGGACCTTTCGCAGGTACCTACGGGGGAAAAGTATTTGCCCAGAGCGGCGTGCAGCCCTTCGACCTGTCGGATCAGCAAAAGGAATTTCTGACCAAGGATAACCTGCGGCACATCCTGGTAACGTCGGTACAAAGCCCTGAGATTGCCGCGCAATGGAACAACAACGTACAAGCCCTGGTGGAAAGTACCGGACTCGGGATTCCGGCCAATACCAGCTCGGACCCCCGCCACGGTACCCGCGCTGATGCCGAGTACAACGCCGGAGCGGGTGGGGCCATCTCCATGTGGCCCGGTTCACTGGGTCTGGCGGCTACATTTAATCCGGAGCTGGTACGTCAGTTTGGTCAGATTGCGGCTACCGAGTACCGGGCACTGGGTATTGCTACGGCTCTGTCACCCCAGGTAGACCTGGCTACGGATCCCCGCTGGAACCGCGCGAGTGGCACTTTTGGCGAAGATCCGCTGCTGGCTACCGATATGGCCCGCACCTACATTGACGGTTTCCAAACCTCCACCGGGGCGAAGGAAATCCGCAACGGCTGGGGCTTCAATAGTGTAAACGCGATGGTGAAGCACTGGCCGGGCGGTGGCTCCGGTGAGGGCGGACGCGATGCGCACTACGGCTACGGCAAGTATGCCGTGTACCCCGGCAAAAATTTCAAGTCGCACTTCCTGCCATTTATCAACGGAGCTTTTAAACTAAATGGTAAGACAGGCATGGCCTCGGCGGTGATGCCTTACTATACCATCTCCCAGGGACAGGATGCAAAGTACGGCGAGAACGTAGGTAACAGCTACAACAAGTACATCATCGGCGACCTGCTGCGCGGCAAGTACGGCTACGACGGCGTCGTATGTACCGACTGGCTCGTAACAGGCGACGAAACCGCCGTGGACGTATTCTTGACGGGTAAATCGTGGGGCGTGGAGAAGCTGTCGGTAGGAGAGCGGCACTACAAGGCCCTGATGGCGGGAGTAGATCAGTACGGCGGCAACAACGAAATGGGCCCGGTCCTAGAAGCCTACCAACTGGGGGTAAAGGAGCAGGGCGAGGCAAAAATCAGGGCGCGTTTTGAACAGTCGGCGGTGCGCCTTCTGAAAAATATTTTCCGGGTAGGCTTGTTTGAGAATCCTTATCTTGATCCAGCCGAGACCAAAGCCACCGTAGGTAAGGCCGAGTACATGCAGGCAGGCTACCAGGCGCAGCTGAAGTCGGTAGTGATGCTGAAAAACAAGGCGAATGTACTGCCACTGACTAAAAATAAGACGGTGTATGTACCTAAGCGCTTCACTCCGGCCGGACGTAACTTCCTGGGAATGGCTATACCTGAGAAGCTGGACTACCCAGTGAATATGGAGATCGTGAAGAAGTACTTCAAGGTAACGGACAATCCTTACGAGGCCGACTACGCACTGGTATTTATCCAGAGCCCCAACTCTAATGGTGGCTACAACAGCGAAGAGGCTAAGGCGGGTGGTACTGGCTACGTACCCATCAGCCTCCAGTACGGCGATTATACCGCCCAGGGTACCCGCGACCCCAGTATAGGAGGTGGTGACCCGCTGGAAACGTTTACCAACCGTACCTATAGGGGTAAGTCTACGAAGACGATCAACAGCAGCGACCTGACCATGGTCACCGAAACGGCCGCTAAGATGAAGGGCAAGCCGGTGATTGTGTCCATGAATATGGCCAATCCGGCGGTAGTGGGTGAATTTGAAAAGCAGACCAACGCGCTACTGGTGAACTTCGGTGTGCAGGATCAGGCTATGATGGATATCCTTACCGGAGCCAGTGAACCCTCGGCCCTGCTGCCCATGCAGATGCCGGCCGATATGCAAACGGTAGAAGCTCAGTTTGAAGATGTACCGCGCGATATGAAATCATATGTAGATTCGGAAGGCAATACCTACGACTTTGGATTTGGCCTCAACTGGAAGGGTATTATTAAAGATGCCCGTACTTCTAAGTACAAAAAACCGGCTTTAACCCTAAAATAACCTATGAAAACAAAAAGACTTCTTGCCGCTGCTGCCATGCTCCTGGGGCTGGTTGCAGTACCTTTTACCAGGGCTACCGCACAGGCGGGAGGCAAGCAACCTACTTACGTGCTGGTACACGGCGCCTGGGGTGGTAGCTGGTCGTTCAAGAAAGTGGACTCCATGCTTACGGCGCGCGGCTACAACGTGTACCGTCCTTCGCTGACGGGTCAGGGCGAGCGGGTACACCTGGCTTCGCAGGACATTAACCTCACTACCCACATCAACGACGTAGTAAATGCTATCCTGTATGAAGACCTGCACGACGTGATCCTGATGGGGCATAGCTATGGCGGCATGGTGGTAACCGGCGTAGCCGACCGTATTCCCGACCGGATCAAGCGGCTGGTGTACCTGGATGCCTTCGTACCCAACGATGGGGAGAGCGCGTTTACTGCGCAGGGTAGCCCTGCTCAGAGTGAGGGGATACGGCGTATGGAGAAAGATGGCTTTCTGGTACCGGCCTGGGTAAAGGCTGATCAGAAACCACCCAAAGATGTACCGCATCCGGTGAAGACGCTGACCGAACCCATCTCGCTGAAAAATGCGGCGGCCCGTCAGCTACCCGCCACCTACATCCTAACCGTAGATCCCGGCAAGAAGCCCGAAGAGGATGGGTTCTTTAAGTTTTCGGAGCGCGCCAAGCAGCGCGGCTGGAACTATGTCGAGATGAGCGCCGATCATAATCCTCAGTGGTCCAAGCCCCAGGAACTGGTAGAGTTACTGGATAAAGCCAAGTAAAGTGCTCTTTACCTAAAACAGAAAGCCCCGAACGTACTGATGCGTTCGGGGCTTTCTGCTTTTCTTATTTATAGGCTTTATCCTGGCTTTTCTGGGTGATGCAATCTTTCGCCCTCCTCCGCCGGGCGGGCGGCGCTCTCCCCACGCCTCTGTACCCTGCGTGCCTGCGCAAAGCCAGCCGCACATAGGCCCGCAGGCTAAGGTCGGCTTAGGGGAGAGCTGAGAAATTTGACAGAGTGCATTATAAGAAAAGAGATACATATTTAAAAAACCATAAGTACTATCTCTACTTAACATGAACTATGCAATCACTAACAGCCCTCTCATAAGCCGCCTATATTTATGGCCAGTGTGCGGCTGGCAAGCGCAGGGTCATAAATATGCTAGCGGTGTTGAGAGGGCGGGGCCCGCCCGGCCGTGAGGGCGAAAGTGGGCAGTACCCAAAGGATTTAGATTTTATCTTAAAACTCCATAAGCTTGTCTGAAAGCCATTAAGGAATAACACTACCATTCGCCTTAAGTACCTTGTGAAAGAACAGGACGTGGTAGGGGAGTGAGTTTTCCCAATAATCCCAGGTATGGCCGCCGGGGCGCTCGATGTAGTCGTGAGGCGTCTTGTTGTACACCAGTCGACGGTGCAGCTCGCGGTTGGGCTCAATCAGGAAGTCATCTACACCGCAGTCAATGATCAGCCTTACGTCGTTAGTCTTCAACTTCTCCGCCATGTATACAACTGAATGTGCGGCATACTGGTCGGGTGTGGCTCCCTTAGGACCCAGGATGCGCTCAAAGCCTGGGGAAATCCGTTTGATCGTTTCCGGATCTAATTTCCAGGTATCTACATTCAGGTCAAGGGCTCCGCTCATACTACCCGCCGCGCAGTACAGCTCCGGGTGCCGTCCCGACAGGAACAGCGCACCGTGGCCCCCCATGCTGAGGCCCGTGATGACGCGCCCCTTGCGGTCGCGGATGGTACGGTAGGTCTTATCAATCTTCTCTACGACTTCCTGAGTAATGTACGTTTCAAATTTATTGTCTTTCTGAATTGGGCTGTCCAGGTAGCCACCGAGGCGTTCGCCCTCGGGTGTCACGATAATAAGGTTGTACTGATCCGCCAGCTTGTGAAGCAGCATCTTGTCAGGCGTCTTGGATAGCCAATCGCTGAATTGTCCCCCACCTCCGTGTAGCAGGTACAGCACCGGGTAAGGCTGCTTGCTGTTAGCATAAGAGCTGGGAAGTACTACGGCGGCCTTATAGGTTTTGCCCATGGCAGCACTAGGTATATCCAGGGAATCCACCTTGGCTCCGAAGGAGAAGTTAGAAAAGCCCAGCAGGCACGCGACGAAAAGAATCTGTACGAATTTCATTTAAAAATAGTAATTGAATAATATAAGTAATTAAGAAATCCTACTTGAAGAGTACCTGAGCGTACTCATTGAGGTACTGCCGCCAGTTGATCCAGGTGTGGCCGCCTTCGGTTTCCTTGTACTGGTACTTGATCTGGTTCTTGTCCAGCAGGGCTTTGGTCTTGTTGCTGGCATCCATCAGGAAGTCGTCTTTGCCGATCTGCAGCAGGAACAGCTTCTTGTTCTTGTTGAAGTTCGGATCTTTTAGCGCCTTGGCGTACTTGTTTTCGGCTACATCAATGGTAGGACCAAAGAATCCCGAGCTCCACACACCTACATAGTTGAATAAGTCAGGATTGGAAAGGGCTACATCCAGCGTCTGCAGGCCACCCATAGAAAGGCCAGCAATGGCGCGGTTCTCACGGCCGGGCAGGACACGGTAGGTTTTTTCTACGTAAGGCATTACCGCTTTGAGCAGTTCGGCTGAGTACAGGTCTGTCATCTTGTTCATACGCTCATTCTGAGGGGTACCAGCCGGGAAAGCTGAGGCAGGCATACTTCCGTTGGGCATCACCACAATCATGGGCTTCGCCTTACCGGAAGCAATCAGATTGTCCAGAATAAAGCTGGCGCGGCCAATGGAGTTCCAGCCCGAGTCGTCGTCGCCACCACCATGCAACAGGTAGAATACGGGGTACTTCGTAGTACCTTTTTCATAGCCGGGAGGCGTGTACACGTGCATGCGCCGCATCATGTCCAGATTGTCTGACTGGTACCATACCTGCCTTACCTCGCCATGCGGTACATTTTTATTTTCCTGAAAGGCATTCTCAGCCCCCGGTACTATCATGACATTTTCCAGACTATTGATTCCCTGCTTAATGACCGGGTTCTTAGGATCAACGGTACGTACGCCGTCTACCATCAGGGTGTAGGTGTAGTAGTCGGGCCGGAGAGGACCGGTGGTCACAGTCCACACACCACTTGCGCCTTTGGTGAGGGGGAGGGGCTTACCTGGCGAGAAATCACCGGATACTGTTACTTCACTGGCTTTGGGTGCATAGATACTAATGGTCGCTTTTTTGTCAGCCGATACCCGGGGGGACTGTAGGGTATCATTAGGAGTTGGCTGGCGTTGCTGGGCCTGAGCTAAGGCTTCAGGAGCGGTTATCAAAGCCACGGCTGAAAAACCAATGGCGAAAGCTAATTTTCTTGTCAGGTTCATATGGGATAGGTTTGAAAAGGTTAGCTACTCATTCAATCATAAACTTTAAACTCATACACTACTTTGCGCTACTCCGCCACAGGTTGGGCAGGAACTGGTAGTAGAGCAGGTGACGCCAGGTACCCCAGTCGTGCGAGCCGTCACCTCCAACGTAGTACTGGTGCTTTACGCCGTGTTTTTGTAGAGCCTCGCGCAGAGCTACTGCTCGCTTACCAATAGTCTCTACTTCACCCGTACCCTGGCCCACGAACAGGTAGTCCACTTTTTTGTTCACATCGGGATCGTTCAGAAAGGCCGCACTGGTTTTCTCAGTATCCATATCACCCGCACTCAGCACACCGAATGAGCTGAATAGGTCCAGATTCTTAAAGCCTACGAACTGGGTGTGCCGACCACCCATGGAAAGTCCGGCCAGAGCCCGTCCCTTGCGGTCGGCGCGGGTACTGTACGTTTTGCCTACAAAGGGTACGATGTGCTTTTTGAGCTCTTCTTCGAACAGGTCAAACGTAAGCTCGGTATGCTTCGGATCGTTGCGGTGAAGTACCTGGTTGTTGGGCATGGCGATGATCATAGGTATCGCTTTGCCCTCGGCCAGCAGGTTGTCCATGATAAAGTTAGCCCGTCCGTCGAGGCTCCAGCCGGAGGCCAGCTCGCCGCTGCCTCCCACCAGGTACAGCACCGGATACTTCTTCTTCGGATCATAGCCGGGTGGGGTATACACGTACATTTCTCGCTCGCCTTTTAGTACATCGGAGTGGTAGATGTGGCGGGTTACGGCACCGTGGGGTACCGGTTTGGCATCGTAGTAAGCCGGACCAGTACCGTGTACCACCAGATTGCTCCAGCCGGGCTGGTCGGCGAAGCCGGTGAGGGTATTGTTAGGATCCGGTACTGTAACGCCGTCAACAATAAGTTTGTATACATAGATGTCTGGCTTGATAGGACCCACTTTTAGCGTCCAGATACCGTCATCGCCCCGCTTAAAAGGGACAGGATCTTTTACACCAAGTGCCAGTAGCATGGGACCACCCGTGAGAGCTACTTCGCGTGCGTCGGGTGCTTTCAGCCGGAAGGTTACCGTCTGGTCGTCGTGTACCTCGGGTGAAATAACACTGGCTCCGAAGGGAAGCAGGTTCCGGTCGTTCTTCTGCGGATTCCAGTCCAGATTGACGTGGGCCTGCTGGGCCTGTACCTGGTAAGTACCAGCTAGTATCAGTAGAGCAGGAAGTACTTTGCGAATAGATCTTTTCATAGGTCTGGGTATAAATCTATCTTTGTGTTAAATTTACAAAAAGATTTGGGCTGCAATAGCTGCCAGTATTATTTTATGAAAATATTTTGAATGAATATAACTTAATAGCAATTGTAGATCATTGATCTGGCTCAATCAATTAGTAATAGGGCCATCCCTGATAAAAAGAAAAGCCTGCTCACATTTTAATGAGCAGGCTCTGGTGTTGTTAGTAATAGGTACTTACTGTTGCTGGCCGTTGGCGGCTTTCTTCAGGGCCTGCGTAGTAGTATAGTACTTGGTAAGCATATTAGGTACCTCCCACGCGGGCAGCTTACCTTCTTTCAGATACTCCATGTACTTCTGTGCTACCTGTGAGAAATGGGCCTCGTGGCCGGTGTCATACTTCTGAGGTACTGTTATTTCCCAACCTGCCTGTGTTTTTTTCAGTTCTATACCGGGGTACTCCTCAGCTGCTTTTGCAAAGGCCGTTTTCAGATTCTGCTCGTAGCTGGCATCGGAGCCTACTGGCTCGATGTACAGCACCGGCTTGTAGTTCTGCTCCTTGCCCTGGCGGATGATGAGGTTGGCTTTGGAACCACGCATGATGGAGTAGTGGGTGTCGCCGGTACCTTCGGGAGCCTCAAAGTCCCACTTAACCAGTACCTTGGCGTGTACGCCTTTGAGTGTATAGTTCATTTCTCCGTTGGAGTACACTTGTAGAATACTGTCCTTCGTATCTTTATTCAGATACTCCGGATATTCGTTGAGCTTAGTGACTTTCTTGAACTGGCTGGGTGTCATGGCAGTAGGCCAGCGACGGGCAGACAGGATCTGAACGTCTTTCTGGTAGTCCAGCGGCGTTTCGGGGAAGCTCGCCCACTGTACCAGGTCTACGAGGTGAGTGGTCACGTCGACTATACCTTCGCCCTGCTGCGTTACGTCAAAGAACCAGGCCGGACGTACGATGGGATCGCCCGAAATGTACTTGAAAATATGGTGTACGCTCTCCTTCACTACGGCCGGCTCCTGAGGGGTGCCCTTCTGCAGCTCACCGAATATCTCCGGCATGTTTGCCAGCTCCCGCTGCAGCGTATTGGTAATCTCGTACCGCTCGGTCATAATATCGTAAAGCAGTACGTTGTTCTTCTCCGCGCTGGCGAAAGCCTGCTTCAGGAGTTCAAAGCCCTCGGCATTGATGGCCATGGGTTTATCAGCCAGCACATGCAGACCCGCGTCTACGGCTTGTTTGATATAGCTGGTTTTCTTCTGGTTGTTTCCGGCCAGTACTACAATATTACCCGGCTTCTGCGCCAGCATTTTTTCGAGGTAGTCGGTGCCGGTATAGGTCTTCTCCTCCCACTTGGTTGGGTCTTCGGGCCGGGCATTGTACTTTTCGATCTTATCCAGATAGGATTTTACATCGGGACCTTCGGGAGCGTATACGTGTACCACCGGACTCATGTTATCGTACATGTACTTCTGAACCAGTGCGGCGTGGAAGTGGCCGGGATCTACCACCATGAGCCCAAGCTGTTGGTCGGTACTTTCGGTTGATTTCATGGTCTGGCATCCCTGTCCTGCCACAAGAGCGGTAGCGAGGAGCGAGGGCAATAGTTTTTTGACTTTCATGAAAAGTAGCTTTTAGGAATTAGGTTGTTAGCTGCTAGCAAATGTAAGGTACTACATGCTAGTTAGCTTTACCTACATGTAGTTCTTAGTTTAAATCTGATTCTAATGAAAAAGCCGCTCCCTTAGTCAGAAGTTTGGCGCTGTCATTGTCAATGAACAGCGTAGCGTCCGGGTGCTTTCTCAGAATGGTAGACGGAAACTCGGCACTGATTCCCCCACAAAGCGTATTGAAAATAGCGTCGGCCTTGCTGGGGCCGGGTACCATGCAGTACACATGGCTGGCCGCCATCAGGGCGGGTACCGTGAGCGTCAGGGCGTAGTGAGGTACCTGATCCAGACTCTCAAAGCAGCCGTCATTCACCTGCTGTTGCCGGCAGGCCAGGTCCAGATCTACCACCTTCACCCAGTGCGGATCCTCAAAATCGGCTACGTGCGGATCGTTGAAGGCGATGTGACAGTTTTCGCCGATTCCCATGCATACGATATCGACGGGGTGCTGCTTCAGCAACTCGGTATAGCGGAGGCACTCCGCTTCGGGACTTTCGGTATTGCCGTTGAGGTAATGTACCGCCCGGAAGGGTACCTTGTCAAACAGCCGGGTACGCAGGAACTGCCCAAAACCCTGGGGAGCATCGGACGGTAAGCCTATGTACTCATCCATATGAAAGGCGGTGATCCTGCTCCAGTCGATGTCTTCTTCGGATAGAGCGGCCAGGAATTCATTCTGTGAGGGAGCCGCGGCAAAAATCATATTCACCGATGGGCGGGTCCGGAGTAGTTCCCGTATTTTTTCTCCTGTCAGTTGGGCGGCATTCTGCCCCATCTGGAGTCGGGTTTCAAAACTTTTTACATTAAGTGTATCTACTAGTGCCTGATTCATTAGGGATGTTATTTTCGGGTGGGTGCTAAGGTTTGGGGTATTCAGTTATCGGTAAGTACGTCTTTGGGTACGTCAGCCCGGTGGTAGACGACCTTACCCATAACCATAGTAGTATCTATGTTAATATTCTCATCAAAAATGACCAGGTCGGCGTCCTTACCTTTCAATAAAGATCCTTTTCGACTATCAACACCCATAATACGGGCGGGGGTAGCCGTGATCATCCGGATGGCATCCAGCAGCGGTACGTCGGCCAGCTGCACCATGGTACGCACCAGCCGGTCGGCGGTAGCTACACTGCCGGCAAAGGCGGTGCGGTCGGGAAGCTTGGCTACGCCATCTTCCACAATGACTTTAAGTCCATTCTGCAGGGAACCCAGGGTACTTTCGCCGGGAGGCATACCGGCCGCACGCATGGCATCGGTGATGAGTGCCGTACGCTCCGGGCCTTTGATCTTGTAAACCAGCTTCAGTAGAGGTGGTGGCAGGTGTACACCATCGGCTATGATCTCTACATCCATTTCCTCAATCAAAAAGGCTGCTTCTACCGCGCCCGCATACCGAAAAGCATTACGACGCGTAACCCCCAGCATCGCCGAATACAGGTGCGTAGCCAGGTTGTACCCCTGCTCAAAGGCCTCCAGTACCTCGTCGTACACCGCATCCGTATGGGCCAGTGCCGCGAGTACTCCCTGAGAGCGGAGGTACCTGCCAAACTCAATGGCACCCGGTCGCTCGGGCGCGGCACTCCAGCGCAGAATGGACGAGGAATGGCTGAGTACTTCGCGGTACTCGACCGGGTCCGGGTCGCGAATGTAGCGCGGGTCCTGCGCGCCTCGCTGGTTCATGGCGAAGTAAGGGCCTTCCAGGTGCATACCCAGTAGCTGGGCTCCGGTAGTATTCGCTTTTTTTGCCTGTTCAAAAAGATCCAGTGTACGCAGCAGGTCTTCTTTTTCGCTGGTCAGGGTGGTAGGTACCATGGCGGTCGTACCGTACTGGGCGTGCAGTTCAGCTATCTTCAGGAAGGCCTCCTGGCTACCATCCATGAAGTCATACCCGCCACCACCGTGAATATGTATATCTATGAAGCCCGGTGCCACATACTTGCCTGCCGCGTCGATCTCAATAGCATCCGGTATGTCTATGTCCCGGTCGCTTATGTCGGTGATAGTACCATCGGTAACCACTACTGTTCCTCCGCGAATGGTGCGGTAGGGGGTGAGTAGGGTACCGTTTACTATTTTTACTGGTTTCATTAAAGGTCTGTTTACTCTGCTTCGGCAGTCACGATATCAGAAAGAAGACTGGCCGAGGCTTGATCCAGAAAGAGTGAGCAATTAGGATGGGTACGCAGGATGCTGGCCGGATGCAGGTTGCTTACCGGCTGTTCGAGGCAGTTCTGTACCGCTACGGCCTTCCGGGCATCGGGTACGGAACAAATGATGTGCTTCGACTTCATGATCTGCCTGATGGACATACTGATGGCTTGGGTAGGTACATCATCCAGTGAAGCAAACCAGCCTTCGCCCAGCTGTTGCCGACGGCAGGGCTCATCCAGATCCACTACAATGTACGGCTGCTCAGTATTGAAGTCAGCCGGAGGATCATTGAAGGCCAGGTGGCCATTCTCACCGATACCTACCAGCGCTACATCAATAGGATGTTGCTCAATAAGCTCGCCCAAACGGACGCATTCGGCTGTGGCATCGGCTTCGCCATTGATCAGGTAGACCTCTTTTAGAGGAGGTACCTGTTCCAGGAAGCGCTCCCTGAGGTACTTGCGGAAGCTGGCCGGATGTGTAATGGGCAAATCCAGATATTCATCCAGATGAAACATCACTACTTTGCTCCAGTCGATATCGCTGGCGGCTACGAGCTGCTTTAGGGTTTCGAACTGGCTGGTGCCCGTAGCGAGGATAATGTTGGCTCTGCCTCTTTGAGCGATGGTAGTACGGATCAGGTCAGCAGTAAGCGAGCCGGCTGCTTCACCCAGCCCCTGTGGGGCATCGGATATATTGATCTTCATATTGTAATGCGGATTCGGAAACTACTTAGTACTTACACTAACTCCTCCCGGCGACCACCGCCTGAGCTGATGTCCCACAAAGGCATAGAATACCAGGTAGAGGTAACACGGGAAAAGTACCCAGTAAGCAGTACGTACATCATAGAGATCGGCGAAATAGCCGTAGAAAAGAGGCATGATGGCGTTGCCGCACAGTCCCATGATCAGAATGGAAGCGCCCAACTTGGTGAAACGTCCCAGTCCGTCCAGCGCCAGGGGCCAGATACCCGCCCATACCAGCGAATTGGCCAGGCCCAGCAGCACCACAAACCAGATGGAAAGGTCTGCCTCGTGGCCAAGGAAGCCAACGGTGCCGCGGGCAAAGATAATCAGCAGCGTAAATAGGGCTCCCAGCAGGGTACAGACGCGCAGTGCCGTAACCTGACTGAAAAGTTTAGGAATGGCCGAGATACCCAGCAGGTATCCGCAGATAGTTACAGCCAGCGTATAGGACGGGAACACCTTTGCCTCCAGCAGGCTAATACCCATGGAGTTGGCGTACGGAATAATAGTGTCAATGGCAATGACCTGAGTACCTACGTGCAGGAAAATAGCAAGAGCTCCCAGGATCAGGTGAGGAAACTGAAATATGCTCGTCTTGGTAGCATTAGCGGTAGCCAGCTCCGGACTTTCCTGTTCCGTATTGATCTCCGGTAGGGGAGAGTAACGTACAAACAGACCTAGTGCGACCAGTACCGTACCTACCGTAGCGTAAGGCACGATCACCCGACGTATGAGTTCGTCCAGAGCCGCGTTGCGCTCGACATCACTCATTTGCGATAGCTGGGCAAAGAGGGCGCTGTCGGTAGGACGCAGGATCACGGCCGCAAACAGGATAGGTGCCAGGATACCCGCGCCTTTGTTGCAGATACCCATGATACTGATCCGCTGGGCGGCCCGCTCCTTTGGCCCCAGAATAGTGATGTAAGGATTAGCCGCCGTCTGCAGAATAGCCAGTCCCAAACCAATCGTAAATAGTCCCAGCAGGAATATCTCGTAGGTCCGGGTCATGGCCGCCGGAACGAATATGAACGCTCCTACGGCCATTGTCCAGAATCCTACCATCATGCCCTTCTTGAAGCCCACCGCCTTCAGCAGATAGGAGGCCGGAACCGACATGACAAAGTAGGAGATATAAAAGGCAAACGCCACCAGGTATGACTGAAAGCTGGTGAGCTCGCAGGCTATCTTAAAATAGGGGATCAGGATGGCGTTGACCCAGGACACAAAGCCGAAGATAAAGAACATCAGCCCTATGATAAAGATGGATATCACGGTATCCCGCTTGCTCAGTGAGCTTACATCCACCGCTACGGGTTGCTGCCTTGCGGAGGCCGTTTTAGTGCTTATCATAGCTTAGGCTTATACAGTAGGTTCCCATCCACGCTGATACTCCCTTTTCCAGAGCTTCATGGCCTCCGGATTATTCTTGATGTGTCCGTTGGTCGGATCAGTATGCAGGGTACTGCCTGAGCGAAGGGCTATATTGCCCAACTGGCAGAGGAGTGTACTCTGGTGCCCGCCCACAATGTCGGAGGTTTGGGGGGTACCTTTGCGGATGCCGTCAAAGAAGTTCTGGATATGAATGGCATCCAGCTTCTGCGAGGGATTCATGCGGTCGCGGGCATCAATGGCTATGTCATTCTTGACGTCCTTCACCAGCTTATTGTTCAGGTCGTATACCTTGTAGGAGTTACCGCCTTCTATATATACAGATCCGGTGTCGCCGTAGAAAATCACGCCTACGCTGCCGTCTTCGATGTGCTTGCCGTTACAGCTGCGGCCTTCCCAGGTCATGCTGGTTTTATTGGCAAAATCCATCGTAATGACCTGTGTGTCAGGCGTTTGCCAATCGTCCTGGTAGCGGTAGCGGCCCCCGGCGGAGGTAACGAGGGTTGGGTACTCCACACCCAGGCCCCAGCGCATGAGGTCCACCATATGGGTACCGTTGTTGAGGGCTTCGCCGGTGCCCCAGTTCCAGAACCAGTGCCAGTTATAGTGAAGAATATTGTCCCGGTAGGCCTGGCGTGGTGCCGGTCCCTGCCACAGTTCATAGTTCAGCCAGGAGGGTACGGCTACTTCTTTGCCAATACCGATGGAAGGGCGGTTGTTGGTATACCAGCCCTTGGCAAAGTAAGGACGACCGATGATGCCGTTTTGTACTTCGGCAATGGCCTCGGCTACTTTGGGCCACGAGCGGCGCTGGTTGCCCATCTGGATCACGTTTTTGTACTTCTTCGCTGCCGCTACCAATAGCTCCCCTTCGTGGGGATTGTGGCTGCAGGGCTTTTCGAGGTATACGTGCTTGCCCGCTTTGGAGGCCAGGATAGCCGCCGGAGCATGCCAGTGGTCAGGCGCCGCCACCACCAGGGCATCCATGTTTTTATCTTCCAGCGTTTTCCGGAAGTCCGGCTGGGCCTTGGGCCGGGAGCCCTGAATCTTATCAACCGCATCGATACACTTATCGGCGGCCCGGGAGTCTACATCTGAAATATACACTACCTCACAGTTGGGCTGTAGGGCATAATTGCTGGCTAGGGCAAAGCCGCGGCTGTTGACACCCATTACCGCGACTTTGACGCGCTCATTGGCACCGAGTATGCTGGCGTAGCTCCTGGCGCTAAAACCGGGCAGAGCGCCACCTACGGATAGGGCAGCAGCTCCGGTTACCGTCTTTTTAATAAACTCCCGGCGCGATTCATTAACTTTTTTCATAAAAGAGTAAAAAGGAAAGGGTTAGGAACTAGGTATATGGTATGTAAGGGTTAGGAATAAGTCTTTAGCAAGAATATTATACTGTATATAAGGTTATTAGATCAGGCCGGACTACTACGATTTACGGGCTCTGGTCATCACACTTTCCAGACTTACGGTAGCTCCATTCTGACGCTTGCTTTCGTCGGCGGCTTCCATGAACGCGAATATCTCTATGGTCTCTTCGGGCGTTACAGGTACCACGCCTGTCTCAAAGTACTTCACGATGTCCAGGAGTAAGGGCTGGTAGCCGTTGTAAGGACCCAGGGTTACGTTGCCTTTGGTGGTATAGACAGTGCCGCCGTAGTCGTGCTTGCCGGTGCGGGTACCTCTGAAGGTACCTACGCGGCCGTCGTTCCAGATACCTACCACTATGTCGGTGTCGGGCGTGTGGATCCGTCGTAGCTCCTTACAGCCGGTGCCCATGACGGTGTAGAGCGCTTCCACCCCGTGTACTCCGTACCAGAACAGGTCGGGGTGGGTCTTCTCCAATACGGCCGGGCTGAATGTATCGGCACCTACTACCTCGCTCTTATTTACATTCTCCACCCCTTTGATGTACCGGAGTGACGAAGCTGAGAACACGGGTACTTTATATTTTTTAGAAGCTTCGTAGATAGCCACCGCATCGGACAGGGAAGCCGCTACCGGCTTGTCAATGAACATACGCTTGCCTGCCTTCAATACCGGCAGAGCCTGCTCAAGGTGCAGTCGGCCATCGTTGGTTTCCAGCAGCACTACATCTACCTTATCCAGCAGCTCTTTGACAGAACCCACTATTTCCACGCCGAGCTTCTTAATATCTTCGGTATAACCAGGTATACGCTTTACGCTGGACTCAATATCCTTGCTTCCCTGCGGATAGGCCGCTACTACCTTATAGCCTGCCAACTCCGGTCCGGCTTCGGGAGCGTTGAGCAGCTTGGTAAAGGCCATGCTGTGGGAGGTATCCAGGCCTATGATCCCCACTCGTTTGCCCTGAGCTATACCGGAAGCGTTGAGCCGGCCGGATAGACCCAGGCTGAGGCCGGTCAGGGCGGTAGCCTGTAAAAATTTTCTTCTGTTCAAAGAGGTTGACATATGATTAAAAAGCGGGTTTAGGAATAGCAATGTCTACTTGATATATTCAGCTTCGGGTACGTACCCGAAAATTCGTAAATTTTTTTGTATATCCCTAATCATGACCTGATTTTATTTACAATCTATCTATGATTAACCCAAAAGTGGTTTGTAGGCTAGTTGCGGTAGTACTCGTAGTTGCCCCGGGTCACGATATCAATGGGCATGAAATATTCCTTTTCTACGGACGCCGAAAACACCAGCGTCTGGTACAGTGCCATCACACCCCGGTACCCCTGCTCTTCGGGCTTATGACAGATCAGGAAGTCGATAGTACCTTTTTTGAGGTACTCGATGTTGTCGGGCAGGTAATCGTAGCCGATTAGCAGTGTATCATGCAGGCTCTGGCTTTCCAGAAAACGGGCGACGGAAGATACGCGGGAGTTGGTAACAAATAGTGCATCCACGTCGGGGTGCTGTTGCAGAGCTTTGGACAATTCCTCCCGTACCGATGCGTATCCCGTCTGTCTGATGTCAATCCGGACAATAGCATTAGAATCTCCCCTTTCCTGAAAAAAACTTCGGAAGCCTTCTTCGATCTGTGGGTAGTTGAAGTTATCCACCTCCTTCGAAATATTCACAATGAGCAGCTTGTGACTGTTGCCTTTGAGTCCGTAGGTCAGTAGTTGGGCACCCAGGTACCCGCTCTGAAACAGGTGAGGGCCTATGTACGACAGATTATTCTGGTGGGGAATGGTAGAGTCAATAAATACGTAGGGGATAGATTTCTGATTACAGGATTTGATAAACTCCGTGCATTCCTCTACAAAAGAAGGAGAAAGAAGTACTCCATTGACCTTTTTATCCAGAATAGCGCGCGCCTGCTTCCTGAATGACTCTTTATCATTCAGATCAAAAAAATACGTATCGATATGGACACCGTACTGCTTTATTTCGCTTTCGGCCCGGCGAATTCCCCGCAGCGGGGCCTGCCAGAACTGGGTCTCGTCCGAAGCGCTGGGAATCAGGATAGCCAGGTGGATGGTCTTCTTTGAAGCCAGTCGGCTGGCCAGTATATTGGGCTGGTAGTCCAGTTCCTGAATGATCGCATTGATCTTGTTCCGGGTTTTGACTGAAACGCCGGTCCGGTTATGGATGACTCTATCTACTGTGGCAATGGAAACGTTGGCTCTGCGGGCAATTTCTTTGACGCCGATTATCTCTTTGTCCTGATTCATAAATAGAAAGTTAGAGCGGTCCTAGTTGAGGGTTTGGATAGATTAAAGGTATAAACTTCCGATTTATATTCTATAAAAAACCATTTTTCACCCGAATCAGGCTAGATCGGTAGTATGTGCTATGTCAACAAAAAAGACTCCCGACAGCGTCGAGAGTCTTTTTATATACTTTTCTCACATATATTCTACTCATGCTACTGACGCGGACGTCCGCCGCCGGGAGCAGGGCTGGCCTGCTGTTGTGGCTGGCCTCCACCATCTCCGTCACCACCGCTCTTAACGTCATCGTTATTTACAGATTTGCGGTTACGACGGCTTGGCGCGTCAAAGCTCATTTTGCCTAACTTATACGAAAAGGTCAGGCGAACACCCCGATTGTACATCAGGTTGGTGTTGTACTGGGTAAAGGTAGGAGTAGCCAGTTCGGTTTTGGTTTTGAAAGCATCAGCCAGGAAGTTTTCAAAGGCTAAGCCAAGGCTACCTTTTTTGTCAGCAAAGTCTTTCTTGAAGCCCAGGTTATAGAAGGCAAAGCCAGTCTGATACCCCTGGAGCTGTACGTCGCGGCCCCGGATAAAGCCAAAGCCCTGAATACCCCATCCTTTGGGCAGTGTTAGGTTCGTAAAGAAACGACCGGTCATGACCAGGCCTTCGTTTTGGGCAAACAGGGTAGGATCAGGGTTATTGTTTGACAGGAACACATAGTAAGCATCCACTCCACCACCTAGCTGCCACTTCGAGAAGAGCGTCATGTTACCAAACACGTTGGTACCATAGGTCTGCTTGTGGCCGATGTTGCCATAGGTAGTCGTAATGACTCCACGCTCATCAGTAGTACGGATGCTCTCGATGGAGTTGTCGGTGTTACGGGCGTATACTGAGAAGTTGATGAATACCGACTTCTTGAACCAGCTGGTACCGGCCTCCAGCTGATCGGTCAGCTCGGGTGACAGGTTGGGATTACCCACAGTAATGTTCTGAGGGTTGGCTGCATTTATGTTAGGGTTTAGGAATTGAATACCGGGGCGCTGCAGGCGGCGGTTGTAGGCCAGTTTGATGGTCTTGCCACCTTTCAGCGTTTTGGATACGTTAAGACTAGGTACCAGGTTACCGTAGCTTGGGATGTTCAACGTGGCTTCTCCCTGATTGGCGTCGATGGTTGTATACTCGTAGCGTGTACCTACTTTGAACGAGTACTTGTTCTTGGTATTGAGGGTGTACGAGAAGTACGAAGCGGCTACATTCTGATCATAGTTCAGTTCGCTGGACGGACGTGGCATACTTCCAGGAATATTACTGTAGTAGGAAAAGTCGCTCAGTACCTGGCGCAGAATAGCCTTTCCACCTATTTCGAACATCTGATTCTTCTTGATAGGCGTCTGGTAGTCTACCTGTACGGTACTTTCCTGATTGTAGCTGCTGTTACGGTTGCCTTCCTGACCAAGTAGTTCTTTCAACGTATTGTTGTCAGAGAAAATATCTGCGTCGAAGTTGTTGGTGCGGTTGTTCCGGCTGAACTGCGTCAGTACACTTACTTCCTGCTGTGGTTTCTTAAGGGTTTTGGTATAGTCAACATTTACGTCTACGGTCCCGGACAGGTCTTTTACATCCACATCACGGTATGAAGTAGAGGTAACGGGAATCACACCCAGAGATCTGAACGTAGAAATATTCTGGCTTGAAATCTGGTTACGGGTACCGTAGCGGATACTGGCGGTCAGGAAGGAGGTCTTGCTGATGTCGTAGTCCCAGCCCAGTTGGTATGATCCAAACATACCGCCGTTACGTGAGTCGGTCGTTTGACGAATTGAGAAAGGATTCAGAGGACTAAGACCTATCTGAAGGTTTTCTGACTCGCCTTTTACGTTATAGTTGGCCCGGCCAAAACCACTCAGGTTAAAGCCCATCTTGCCGGCGCGGTAGCTACCCCGCAGACCCAGCATGGCACCGCGGTTACCGGCTCCACCGTTTATATCCAGCGTTGCTCCCTGTAAGGTATTTTTCTTGGTAATGATATTGATGATACCGGCGGTACCTTCGGCATCGTAGCGGGCCGAGGGAGAAGTAATTACTTCTACCGACTTGATCATGTCAGCCGGGATCTGCTTCAGGGCATCCCCGACGCTGCTGGCTATGATGGTAGAAGGTTTGTTGTTGATCAGTACCCGTACGTTGGAGCTACCACGGAGTGATACATTACCGTCCAGATCCACGGAGAGCATAGGTACCTTACGCATTACGTCGGCGGCATCACCACCCTTGCTGGTTACGTCCTTTTCGGCGTTGTACACCAGTCTGTCTACCTTCTCTTCGATCATAGCGGCCTGACCTACTACCTCTACCTCTTTCAGCTGAACGATATCGGGAGTAAGTACTACATTGCCCAATTCTATATCGGTACGGCGATCAATGGATATATTCTTAACCTCTTTTCCTTTATAACCTATAAAAGAGATTAATAGCTTGTAGCTGCCGGGAGCTATTTTGTTAAGTGTAAATTTACCTTTATCGTCAGTAGTAGTACCGTCAATAGGCTTATTAGTTTTAGTGTCAATGAGTGATATTGCTGCAAATTCAACAGGCTGGTTTGAAACGGAGTCTACCAGTACACCGGTAATTTTACCGTTGCCGCGTGGAGAATTGTCGTCGGCTGTTCCGGGAATAGTAGTAGTGGGTTGTTGCTGGGGGCGATTGCCGGGAAAGGACGGAGCTTCCTGCGCGTACGCAGAAAAGGCCAGACCGGTCGACAGCATCAAAGAAAAGCAAAGCTTATTCATGGCTTAAACTATTATGATTTGTGAGAATTAGTTAAGCAAAACAACAATCGGATCGCTTATAAAAAAAATACAATAGATAGGCTGTAATAATAAGACGACCAATGGCCCTATTTGGCCGACAGATGCGTAATTAGTGTCTGATGTACCGAAAAGATCCAATTGGTAGACTTTTATGACTTATTAATCGACATTCTATCTATACTGGTCGATTGGAGTAGTTGCTGTGAAAAGTCCTACGTAAGATTGTGTATATTATTCATGTTAATTAGACATTAACTAACACCCTAATACATGGCGTCCTTCTCGCTTTTTCGTAACTTCTCAGTACTGATCCATATTCTGGTATGGGGAGTACTGGGGCTATCACTGCTTCTTTTTCAGCCACTTACCTGGCGGGTAGAGTTACCGGACGAGTTCTGGTTTAAGCAGGGCGTCCTCTTCCTGCTACTGGTTACGGCGTTTTATCTCAACGCCCTTCTGTGGGTACCCAAGCTGCTGTTCCGTAATAAGTACACCTTATTTATAGCCCTTAATATTGCTACAGTATTTCTGGTAGCTTATGTGATTCAGCGATTTGAAGTATGGATCAATCTGCGTGAGTTGCTGGAGAAGGCGTATCAGGTACGTAAGGCCAGCGGCGTCGTCAGAAGTGAGAAGTGGATAGATTTCTTTTCGTTGATCCTGACCCTGATGGTACTGGGTATCAGTACCAGTGTCACGGCCGTGCAGAACTGGCACCGGGATAAGCAGCTCCGCCAGAGCCTGGAACGGGATAAGGTTAAATCAGAGCTGTCGTTCCTGAAGGCTCAGATCAACCCACACTTTTTCTTTAACACCCTCAATAACATCTATGCTCTGACCGTAGTCGATGGTGAGGCGGCCCGGGAGGCGTTGCATAAGCTCTCGCGTATGATGCGGTACGTGCTGTACGAAACCCAGCAAACGACCGTTATGCTGAGCCACGAAATAGCCTTTGTGCAGGACTACATCCAGCTGATGAAGCTTCGGCTTACCGATAAAGTATCTGTCCGGTTTGAGCAGCCGTCGCCGCTGAATGACGTACCTATTGCCCCGATGCTGCTGCTGCCCTTTATCGAAAATGCTTTTAAACACGGAGTGAGTGCGATAGAGCCTAGCTGTATTGTAATCAGCATCAAGCAGCAGGGAAGACAGCTGCACCTGGAAGTACAGAATACGATTTTTGCCGAAAAGAAGGTTGCCTTAGACGACAGTAACGGTATAGGGCTAGCTAATACCCGCCGCCGGCTGGACCTGCTCTACTCGGACCGGTACAACCTTACCGTTAATGAAAATACCTCTGACAACAAATACGAGGTTGACCTGAAACTGGAAGTTGCATGACTCTACGTTGTATAGCTGTGGATGACGAGCCACTGGCTCTGGGGCTGGTATGTGCCTTTATCGAGAAAACGCCCTTTCTTAAACTGGTGGGGCGGTACTCCAGCGCGGTCGAGGCTTTACAGGGGCTGCATCAGCACGAGATCGATCTGATCTTCCTGGATATTCAGATGCCTGATCTGACGGGTATAGAACTGGCGCGGGTACTGGATAAATCAGGGGAGCGGGGGCCGCGTATCGTATTCACAACGGCTTATAATCATTTTGCGCTGGAAGGCTTCCGGGTCGATGCGCTGGACTACCTGCTCAAGCCGTTCAATTATGAAGAGTTTCTGAGGGCGGCCAGTAAGGGGAAAGCTTATTTTGAACTACTACATCGTGCCCAGCCTGTAGCCGTAGCGCCACCAGTACCCGACATGCGGGAAGAGTACCTGTTTCTGAAAGTCGAATACCAACTGGTGCGGGTGGCGTTTGATGATATCCTGTACATTGAGGGACTCAAGGACTACGTAAAGGTACACCTCAAGAGCGACAGCAAGCCTCTGCTGTCGCTGACCAGCCTTAAAGCTCTGGAAGAAAAACTGCCCGCCAGCCGCTTCATGCGGATACATCGCTCCTTTATCGTAAATCTGGATCAAATCGGAGCCGTGACCCGCAATTCCATCCAGATCGGCGACTCTACCATCCCCGTCAGCGACCAGTACAAGGAAGTCTTCAACCAGTTTTTGAGCCGCTGGATCTGAGAGCCTGCTCCTGACTCCCGGACTGGCGTCCGGGGCAACAGGATCGGCCGAACCTACGATCCTACCAGGACGGTTGTGTCTACGGTACTGCTGCCTAGGTCTACTGCATTCGGCGTGCACTACAGAATGGTTCGTGCCGCCAGCACTGCCCTACAAGATTGGCTGTGTCTACTGTACACCTACTCCTTTCTCTTTATAGCGTTTATCTCGATACGCTGATTATCTACCATAAAATCAAACTGAATATAGATGCGCTCCAGGGGCTGGTTGATCCCGCTGAGATAATAGTACCAGTGTCTGATTTTGGCAATTTCTATCTGGTTCTCCGTGTTGATGATGCGGGCGAAGTGCTGGTACTTATTGCCGCTGGTATCAATGGGCAGCACGCGGCAACGCTCGAAGGTGCGGGTACGGCCCACATTCTCGAGGATGCGGATGGAGATCAACCCCTCCGGTGCTTCCTTAACGTGTACCCGGCCGTAACCGGGAGGGAAGTTGCCTTCCGGGTCAGGACCGGATATACCACTGCCACCCATGTAGTAGTCGTAGTGCCCAAAGTAGGGTTGGTTAGGCGATACCTTCGGGCGGGAGCAGGCCACCCAAACCAGGGCAGCTACCAGAGCCAGTAGTAGGGGTGATAGGTGTTTCATAGCTTTGGGAACAGCAGAGCAGCAGGCAAAAGTGGAATGGCTTTGTGGACCTCTTATAGGCTAAAGTAGAGAAATAGGTGGTAAAAGCAAAAGAGCCAGGCGGTAGGCCTGGCTCAGTGGTTAGTTACGGAGGTACCGTGGCGATATACTATCCGTTCAGCTCTTCCTTCAGAAACTTACCGGTAAAGCTTTCCTTAGCCTTGGCTACCTTCTCAGGGGTACCTTCGGCGACTACGCGGCCGCCCTGGGCGCCACCTTCCGGGCCAATGTCAACAATGTAGTCGGCGACCTTAATAATGTCCATGTTGTGCTCGATGATCAGTACCGTATTTCCTTTTTCGACGAGCTTGTTAAGTACATCCAGCAGGTGACGGATATCCTGGAAATGGAGTCCCGTAGTAGGCTCATCGAGGATATACAGTGTCTTACCGGTATCGCGCTTGGAAAGCTCTTCGGCCAGCTTTACCCGCTGGGCTTCTCCACCCGAAAGGGTAGTGGCGTGCTGTCCGAGGGTGATATAGCCAAGTCCAACGTCGTTCAGCGTCTGTACCTTGCGGAGGATACGCGGCTGATTCTCGAAGAATTCCAGCGACTGCTCTACGGTCATGTCCAGTACATCCGCGATGGACTTGCCCTTGAAGCGTACTTCCAGCGTTTCGCGATTAAAGCGCTTGCCTTTGCAGGTCTCGCAGGCAATGTGTACGTCGGGCAGGAAGTCCATTTCGATCTTCTTCATGCCCGCTCCTTCGCAGTCCTCGCAGCGGCCCCCCTTCACGTTGAAAGAGAAACGCCCGGGCTTGTAGCCCCGGATCTTGGCTTCGGGCAGCTCGGCAAAGAGCGTACGAATATCCGTAAAAAGATTGGTATAGGTAGCCGGATTGGAGCGTGGGGTACGTCCGATGGGCGACTGATCTACTTCTATAACTTTATCAATATGCTCCAGCCCCTCGATGCTCTTGTACGGAAGCGGCTCGCGGCGTGAGCGGTAGAAGTGCTGGTTCAGGATCGGGAACAGCGTCTCGTGGATCAGCGATGACTTGCCGCTGCCACTTACCCCCGTCACGCATATCATGGTACCCAGGGGCAGCTTGATCGTCACGTTCTTGAGGTTATGACCAGTACAGCCTTTCAGTATCAGCGTATTACCATTGCCTTTACGGCGCTCGGCGGGTACTTCTATACCCCGGCGTCCGCTCAGGTACTCAGCCGTAACAGAGCCATTTTGAAGGAATTCGTCGGGAGTACCCCGGCCGACAATCTGTCCGCCGTGGCGGCCGGCACCCGGGCCCACATCCACGATGTAGTCTGAGGCCAGCATCATATCCTTATCGTGCTCTACCACCAGTACCGTATTGCCCAGGTCGCGCAGGTTCTTGAGCGACTGGATCAGACGAACGTTGTCGCGCTGGTGCAGACCGATGCTCGGCTCATCCATAATATACAGTACGCCGGTAAGCTGGGTACCGATCTGGGTAGCCAGCCGTATCCGCTGCGCTTCACCACCCGAGAGGGTACGCAGGGCGCGGTTAAGGGTCAGGTACTCCAGTCCCACGTCCAGCAGAAAGCCGATCCGCTTGCGGATTTCTTTGAGTACCTCATGGCCTATGACCCGCTGACGATCAGTGAGGCGATCTTCCAGGCCTACCATCCAGTCGGCCAGTTCGCGGATATCTACCTGGGCCAGCTCGGCGATGTTCTTGTTATCGATCTTAAAGTGCAGCGACTCCTGGCGTAGCCGGGCGCCGTTACACTCGGGGCAGGTACGAATAACCATGAAGTCCTTGAGCCAGTCCTGTATCTTATCAGTACCGGTTTCCTGCTGGCGCTTCAGGAAGTTAATAATCCCGTCAAACTTCGTGTCCCACTCCGTACCGGGGTACTTCTTGGAAGGCAGGGGGACGGGCTCGTCGCTGCCGTACAGGATCACCTCCATCGCCTCGGGAGGCAGTTTTTCCAGAGGTGTACTCAGGCTGACTTTATGCTTCTTGAGCAGTGTTTCCAGCTGCTTGAATATCCAGGCATCACGGTACTCACCCAGGGGCGCTATTCCTCCCCGGCTGATACTGAGCGAGCGGTCCGGCATGATGGAGTCTTCGGTGATTTCTTCCACTACACCCAATCCCTGGCAGGTAGGGCACCAGCCGTAGGGGGAGTTGAAGGAAAAACTGTTAGGAGCCGGATCGTCGTAGCTGATACCCGACTCAGGGTCCATCAGGTTTTGGGAGAAGTAGTGCACCTCGCCATTGGTGTCCAGTACCATCATGGCTCCTTTGCCCTGCTTGATGGCCGTTGCTACGGACTGGCTCAGGCGGTAGCGATCTTCGGCTTTGGGGATAACGCGGTCTACTACTATCTCTATATCGTGTACCTTGTAGCGGTCCAGCTGCATCTTAGGTACTATATCCTGTACCTCGCCATCCACCCGTACCTTAGTATAACCCAGGCGGGCGATCTGTACGAACAGTTCGCGGTAGTGGCCTTTGCGGCCTTTTACTACCGGGGCCAGAAGGGTAGTCTTCTGTCCGCCAAATTGGGCCAGCAACTGATCAATAATCTGATCCTGCGACTGTTTCACCATGCGGCGTCCCGTCACGTACGAGAAAGCCTCACCCGCGCGGGCGTATAGCAGACGCAGGAAGTCGTAGATCTCGGTGACAGTACCTACGGTAGAGCGGGGGTTACGCGAAGTAGTCTTCTGCTCGATGCTGATCACCGGCGACAGACCGCTGATCTTGTCCACGTCAGGCCGCTCCATTTCGCCAATAAAGCCCCGGGCGTAGGCTGAGAAGCTTTCCATGTAGCGGCGCTGCCCTTCGGCATAGATCGTATCAAAGGCCAGTGACGATTTACCACTCCCGCTAATACCCGTTACCACTACCAGCTTATTGCGGGGAAAACTTACGTCAATGTTTTTAAGATTATGCTCACGGGCGCCCTGCACTTCTATCTGGTCGTAGCCCGTAAGGTCAATATCATTCAGCTGTTTCAAAGCGTCTAATCAGTAGGTTCAAAAAAGAGGAAGACCAGTGTCTCCATCTGAAGGTAAACGTTAAATATACTAGATGGGTTCGTATTTGCGGCTGCCGGAAAGAGAATGTTTGTCTGCCTTCCCTGCACAAGCTCAGACAAATATCCACAGGCTTTTCCACATAGCCTACTCCTGTATAGTATAACCTTCTTTTGCCTGTTCTGAGGAGGTGCTGATGAGCTTCAATTTCTCCCTTTTATCAGTAGTAGCTTTTATAGCTGTATCTGTTCAATTTGTACAAGCCCTAATCAGGCGCCGGATGATCAAGTACATCTATGTTTATTTAAGACCTGATGTAGCGATTCAGAGATAGTGTTTTGATACATAAAAACTTACCGTTGTACATAGATTTTTGTCTAGTAACCGTAGGTATCGTATCGTGTACTTAGTGTGTTACTTTTACACTATGAACATTTGGAGAAAAAATAAGATTAAAACTTTATTAATTTTTTCAAATGTATAGTTAGAATCAGGGGTTTCTGCTACTTTCACACCTCAGTTTAGTATGCTTTTCTCTTATAACCATTTACTCACTACCAATCATCATTTATGAAGAAAGATCTACGATCAGCAGTCCGATGGGCTGTACTAATGCTGCTCGTGCTAAGCAGTGTATTAGCACAGGCGCAGGAGCGCCGAGTCACTGGTAAGATCACCACCTCAGACAACCAGGGCTTGCCAGGAGCCAACGTACAAGTAAAAGGTACCACCGTTGGTACAGTCACAGATGCGGATGGACAGTTTACAGTAGCGGTGCGTGGTAACGATGCCGTTCTGGTAATTTCGTCAATCGGCTATGTTAAGAAAGAAGTACCTGTTGGCAATCAGAGTACTATCAGTGTATCGCTGGATGATGACGTAAAGAGCCTGAGCGAAGTAGTAGTAACCGGTTACGGTACACAGTCCAAGCGGGACATTACCGGAGCGGTGGCTTCTATTGACGTAAAGCAGGCGCTGGCAGTACCCGCTTCTAACCTGGCGCAGGCCATGCAGGGACGTGTAGCCGGTGTGAACGTATCCAACGACAACTCACCCGGTGGTGGTGTGATGGTACGTATACGGGGGTTCGGTACCATCAATGACAACTCTCCTCTGTACATCATTGACGGTACGCCTACCAAAGGTAACCTCAGCTCACTCAACCTGAACGATATCGAATCGATGCAGGTACTTAAGGATGCTTCGGCGGCTTCTATCTACGGTTCGCGGGCCGGTAACGGGGTAGTAATCATTACGACCAAGAAAGGAAAAGCCGGAAAGCCTACCCTTTCGTATGATACCTACTACGGTACCCAAAGCGCCTGGAAAGGCCTGGACCTGACCAACACCCAGGAGCACGCTGATATACTATGGAAGTCACGCATTAATGCGCTCAATACGCTTAATAATGGTATCGCTACTCCTAACGCGGGCCAGAGCGGACTTATTTACCCCAGCAACGCTCAGTTTGGCAAGGGAGCTACTCCGGTTATTCCTGATTATATTATACCGGGAGGCGCAATGGAAGGCGATCCCCGTACCGATCCAAGCCGCTATGTATATGATCCGTTCAACCCCAGTTCGCGCTATCTGATTACCAAAGCGAATAAGGAAGGTACCGACTGGTTCGATGAAATGTTCAATCCGGCTCCCATCCAGAACCACCAGTTGGGCGTATCGGGTGGAAACGAAAATGGTCGCTATGCCATGTCGCTGAACTACTTTGATCAGAAAGGGATCATGCAGTATACCTACTACAAGCGGTACTCCATCCGGGCTAATACCGAGTTTAATGTGACTAAGCGGATACGGGCAGGGGAGAACTTCCAGATAGCCCTGGACGAGCGCGTAGGACAGACCAACGGAAACCAGAGCGAATCGAATCCTATTTCGTTTGCGTACCGTATCCAACCTATTATACCGGTTCGTGATATCAAAGGTAACTACGCCGGTACCTCCGGACCTGACCTGGACAACTCACGTAACCCTATCGCTGAACTTTGGCGCAACAAAGACAACGTAGGCCGCAACGTACGCCTGTTTGGTAATGCCTTTGCTGAGGTTGACATCCTCAAAAACCTGACCGCCCGTACGCAGTTTGGTCTGGATTATAACCTGTTTAACCATCGTGTATACCGCGCTGTGGATCTGGAATCTTCCGAAAACGCCGGAGCTAACCAACTCGACCAGACCAATAACTACGAGTGGACCTGGACCTGGTACAACACCCTGACCTACAAGACCAGCTTCATGGATGATCGTCTGAGCTTTAACGTGGTGGCAGGTACTGAGTCAATTAAGAGCTTCTTCGAACAATTTACGGCCCGTCGTCAGCGCTTTGCTTCGGATGATCTGGAAAACCGCTACCTGGATGCCGGTAACCCTGGTACTTCGGTAAACGCAGGTTTTGCCTCTGACTGGCGCATCGCTTCGGAGTTTGCCAAAGCCAACTTCTCGCTGGATGATAAGTACCTGCTGGATGTAACCATCCGTCGTGACCGCTCCTCACGCTTCGCCGAAAAATACCGGGTTGCTTACTTCCCGGCGGTATCGGTAGGCTGGCGTTTGTCTAATGAGGAATTCATGAAAGGACTGACCTGGCTGGATGACTTCAAGCTACGTGCAGCCTGGGGACAAACCGGTAACCAGGAAATTGGTAACTACAACCGCTTCGGCATATTTGGTACTAACGCGGCTCAGAACTTCTACGACCTGAATGGAAACAGAACATCGGCAGTACAAGGCTACGACCGTACCCAGTTTGCTAACCCTAACGCCCGTTGGGAAACTACTACTTCGACGGATATAGGCTTTGATGCAGTATTCCTTAAAGGCAAGCTCGATGTTAATTTTGACTGGTACGACCGCCTCACTACCGACATGCTGTTCCGTCCGGATGTACAGCGTACGCAGGGGGTAGCTACTGTACCTTTCCAAAACATTGGTTCTATGCAGAACAAAGGGGTTGAGCTTGGACTAAACTATAACGGAACCGCTTCAAACGGAGACTTCCGTTACTCTATCGGGGCTAATATCTCTACTTATCGTAACAAAGTAATCACACTGACCGGCGATCCGGCTACGCAGTACTTCGGTTTCACGACGCGTCTTCCACCCATGAGTGTAACCCAGGCAGGCTATCCGATCGGTTCTTTCTTCGGCTACACCATTGATGGATTCATCAACACTGACGAAGAAGGCAAATCGTTGCCGGTTCAGTTTGGGGGTGGAGTAAACAACAAAGCCGGTAACTTCCGTTTCCGTGATATCAACAACGATGGTATCATCAATGCTTCTGACCGGAGCATCATCGGCAGCCCGCACCCTGACTTTACGTACGGTATCAACATCAGCACCAGCTACAAGAACTTCCGTCTTGACATATTCGGACAAGGTGTACAGGGCAACCAGATCTTTAACTACGTACGCTACTGGACCGACTTCCCCACCTTTGGCGGAAACCGCAGCAAGCGGATGGCTTATGAGTCGTGGGAGCCGGGCAAAACCGACGCCAAGCTGCCAATCCTGCGCTCGAATGACGTAATCTCAAGCCAGCCTTCAACTTACTACCTCGAAGATGGCTCGTACCTGCGTCTGAAGAACGTTCAGCTTACTTACGACATACCTGCTACACTACTGTCGAAGCTGGGACTTAGCAGAGCTTCAGTATACATACAGGGACAAAACTGGCTAACCTTCACCAAGTACACCGGCCTGGATCCTGAGATTAACCTGCGCAGCTCGAGTGGAACTGACCAGGATCGCCAGATTGGGGTGGACGAGGGCGCCTATCCGTCCTATCGTGCTACACTGCTTGGCTTAAACCTCAGTTTCTAATAGTTGAGAAAAATTTTAAAGAGAAACGACAATGAAAAAAATAACCTACCTGACAAGTTTCCTCTTGCTGGGATTAGCTACCTCCTGTAGTGATGAATTTCTAGAAACGCGCCCTAAGGCCGCGCTTTCTATCGAGACGCTGAAGAACCGGGCTGGCGTTAACTACCTTCTTACCGGAGCCTATTCTTTATTGGATGGTGTAGGGGCAGGTACCACAACCTGGCACGGATCGGCCGATAACTGGATATACGGAAGCGTAGCCGCTGACGATGCCTACAAAGGTACAATCGCAGGGGACCAACCCGAGATATCTCTGATTGAACAAAAACTTATTCAACCGGATAATACCCATTTCAGGGGCAAGTGGCAGGCTGTTTATGACGGCGTAGCAAGGGCCAATGATGTGTTGCTGCTAGTGGACCAGGTGGAAGAGCTTACTGACGCAGAGAAGACGCAGATCAAGGCGCAGGCTCATTTCCTGCGGGGCCACTACCACTTTGAGGCCAAGAAGATGTGGAACAACGTCCCGTACATTGACGAAAAGGCCTATAACCCTGATGACCTGAACAGCACCCGCCTGACAAACGATAAAGATATCTGGCCGAATATCGAAGCGGATTTCAAATTTGCTCTGGATAATCTGCCCGAGACCCAGACTCAGAAAGGACGTGCTACCAAATGGGCTGCTGCCGCTATGCTGGGTAAGGCGTATCTGTTCCAGCGTAAGTGGGCAGAGGCCAAGGCTCAGTTTGATGCTATCGTGAACAGCGGTCGTTACAAACTGGTGGATCGCTACAACGATAACTTCCGCGCTTCGACCAATAACAATGCAGAGTCTATTTTTGAAGTACAGCACTCTGTAAACGATGGAGCGCCGGGTGGTGAAAACGGAAATCAGGGAGCTACGCTCAACTACCCTTACGGGGGAGGCGGTGTTACTACCTGCTGCGGATTTTATCAGCCTACTCAGAACCTGGTGAACTCGTTCAAGACCCAGAACGGACTACCTCTGTTCGACACTTACAACAATTCTGATGTGAAGAATGATCAGAATATTGAGGTAACCCAGGCTTTTACACCTGAAGAAGGAGAATTAGATCCACGGCTTGACCATACCGTAGGTCGTCGTGGTATACCATTCCTGGATTGGGGGGTACACCCGGGCAAGGCTTATATCCGTGATCAGGCGTACGGTGGGCCTTACTCTCCCCGCAAGCACCTGATGTACCGCTCTGATGTGGGTACCAATACTTTCTCGGGTAACCCGCGTCTTAACGCCAACAACTACCGCATGATCCGCTATGCGCACGTGCTGCTGATGCTGGCCGAAGCTGAGGTAGAACTGGGTAATCTGTCACGGGCTCGCGAACTGGTAAACATGGTACGGAGTCGGGCTGCCAATCCGGATGGATTTGTAAAAACAGCTGATGGCAAGCCTGCCGCTAACTATGTTATCAAAGAGTACGCTGCTGGTGATCCGGCCTTCAGTACCGCCGCCAATGCCCGTACCGCCGTTCGTTTTGAAACACGCCTCGAGCTGGGTATGGAAGGACACCGCTTCTTTGATTTGGTTCGGTGGGGTATCGCTGATCAGGTACTGAACGCGTACTATGCTGTTGAGAAAAACAAGCGTACGTACTTCAACGGAGTTAGCTTCACCAAGGGCAAGCACGAGTACTACCCGATTCCCCTGCAGGAAATCGTAAACTCACAGATGGATGGTAAAGCTACTTTAAAGCAGAATCCCGGCTATTAATACACTATCATCCTTATAGTAACGACTCGGGCCGCTCCCAAAGGAGCGGCCCGAGTGCGTTTTTATCTAACAAAAAGTGCTAGTAAGGGTTATATAAGCCTACGTAAAACAGGATACTTATGCTGAAAAGTCCCCGCTTCGCGCTATGGTTTGTGAGTCTGTTCCTGCTGGTGTATACCGTAGGAGCGTCGGCTGGTATGTCATCTGGTATTGTTACCTGTATGTTCCTGCTGTCGCCCTTCCTGGTACTATGGCTGGTATATTCGGTGCTGCGCTACGGCGAGCCTTCAGGCCGTACCTTTGATGAGTACTTCTACGACGATGCCGACATCCGGGCTGATAAGCTGCGGGAGTAGGTACTTAGAGAGCCAGGTACTTACAAGCCACTCCTTCAATCTTTCCGGCGCGCTCCACGAAGCGTTCTACCTGCGTTTTGCGTACCTCTACCTGTAGACGACAGCTTATCTCAAATTGCTGCTCGAGTACCGTCAGGTCCATCTCCTTTACTAGCTGCATCACCCCATTCATACTTTCGTATCCAAAGGTAAGCTCGTACCGATCATAGAGGTGCCGCGTCGCTACCGTTGCCTGTTCCAAAGCAGCCAGCGTGGCCGACTTATAGGCGTTGATGAGGCCCGGTACTCCCAGCAGGGTACCTCCGAAGTACCTGACGACTACCACCAGTATATTAGTAAGGTCCTGTGAGTACAGCGTGTTCAAGATAGGGCGCCCGGCCGAGCCAGCCGGTTCACCGTCGTCGTTGGCGCGGTAGTGGTTGCGGTCCAGGCCCAGCCGGTAGGCGTAGCAGTGGTGGTTGGCTTTGGGGTGTACTTCCCGTAGTTGGGCCAGGTAGTCCTTAGCCTCCTGCTCCGACCGGATAGGGTAGGCAAAGGCCAGAAACTTGCTGCCGCGATCTTTGAATAAACCTTCGGTAGCTTCCTCAATAGTACGGTACGAATCATCGAATAACACGGGATGAAGATTTTTTCAGGTAAACAAGAACAACTGCATAGATAAGAGCCGCCCCCGCGAGTGCCGCCGATAGCAGGAAAGCGGTCGTTAGGTTTTCGTAGCGGTTGGCAAAGATTTCGGCCGAAATATAGGCTCCTATTCCAATGCCCGCTTCCATAGAAATATACATAGTACCAAAGGCCCGTCCCCGGTTTTGGTCATGGCTGAGGTCGGCCGTCCAGGCTGATAGTATAGGGGAGAGAATACCTGTAGCGATTCCGAAGAATACCGCTCCGCCCAGAAAGATAAATGAACTGCTGGCGTAGGCGGTAAGTACCAGCGCTATAATAAGATTGATACAACCCACGATGACGACAGGTACCCGTCCGTGCCGGTCAGATACCTTACCGGCTGCCAGCCGGATGAGCAGCGACGTAAGGGTATAGACCAGAAAGTAGAGGCCGTGGTTGCTCAGGCCCAGGTAGTCGCTGTAATCAGGTACCAGGGTCAGTACCGCTCCGTAGCTGAAGTAAGTCAGAAAAATAACCAATGCCGGACTGAATACCGTAGGGTCAAATATATCACGGCCTGTGATCCTGAATGCCTCAGTCGACAGCTTCTCCCGGTTCGGCAACGTTTCTTGCATGTTAAAAAGGATAGCTATGGAGAGCAACGCTACGAAGGAGGAGGTGTAGAACAGAGCATTAATGGAAAAAATCTGAGCAATATAGCTCCCCAACGCCGGCCCCAGCGCGGTGCCCATACTGGCGCACATCCCGTGTATACCCAGTGCCTCGCCCCGACGCGTAGCCGGTATAATATCCGCAATATAGGCGGCCGTACCTGTAGGCTTGAAGCCCGTGGAGAAGCCATGCACGAGCCGGAGCAGCAGGAAAGGCATCACGGAGGTGAATATCGGATATAGAAAGCCGCATATAAAGCAGACAATGGAGCCAAACGCCATGACGGGTATCCGTCCTACCCGGTCGGTGAGGCGGCCGCTGAACGGGCGTGATAGCCCGGCCGTAAGGGTAAACAGGCTGATGATAAACCCTTTGTACTCGGCTCCTCCCAGGCTGGTGAGGTAGCTGGGTAGCTCAGGAATAAGCATGTTGAAGCTGGCAAAAAACAGGAATGAACTCAGACTCAACAACCAGAACTGCAGCGTAAATATACTAGTAGGGGTAGGTGCGGTGGTTTGCATCGCACAAAGGTAAACAGTTTCGGAGGAGAAAAAGTAGTACTTTCAGGCCGGAATATCAGATTACCCTCTCTCATTTAGTAACTAGCAGTATGAAAAAATTTAGCTATCTGTTCGCTGCGCTACTCCTGTTTATTTTCATCAATTATGGCTTCTACCAATGGCTGCAATCCGGGCATACAATAGTTGATACCTGGGAGGTACTGGGGCAGGACTGGCTGCTGGCTATTACTTTCATTGATGCCTGCACGTTCAGCCTTCTCTGTATTTTCTGGTTAGTCAGAGATATGAAAAAGAGGGGCCTCCCCCTTGCAAAAAGAATCGCTGTACTGACAGCGGTGATCATTACCGGCTCGGTGGCTCTGCTGGTGTACCTGGCTTTCCGGGACTCATCCGACCTCACTGCCGTACCCCCGGCTTTACCACAAAAGTAAACTGCCGGCTACCCGCAGTACCGGACTCAGTCAGCCCCTGCACTACTACCTGGTAGGTACCCGTCTGGTCGGAGGTGAAGAAGTCAACTACCTGTTTTCCCTCAGCGTCAGTAGTAAGCATGGGTGCCCAGTGCAGCAGGTTCCGGAAGTCGGGCAGGCGGCTCTCCCGGCTGGTGGCGCTGTCGTAGCGGGGGGCGTAGAACTCTCTTCGGGACTGGGCAAAGGAATAGGAGAGTACCAACGCGCGCGGATCGAGCTGGAAACCGGCCATATCACCTTTATACGTAGTATAGCTGACAATGCCGGGGAAAGACAGCTTGCCCAGGTAGTACTGCCCGTTCATTACTTCCAGTTTTTTTATCTGCAAAGGGTCTATTGCCATCATTTTGTCTGTATCGAACACCGGCACGCCATCCAGCAGAATAAGCGGGTCTTCGTTGAAGGTACCTCCCTGCGGAAGCAATTTGTTTACAACGTAAAAGTGGAACTTCCCGCGTTGTTTCCTTACAAATACCCCCGGTACGTACTCCCGCATGACTTCTTCAAGGGTAGGAAAGCGGGTGAAGGCATCCAGAAAGTACTTCTCGTCGGGTTTACCATAAAAGGCCAGACTATCAGTTCCTTCGGCTGTGGGCCGAGCTGCCGGTGTCGGGTAGTAGGCATTCTGGGTTTGCATGTTAATGCTGCGCGTCAGCAGTTGTGGGGCTTTACTCTGCAAAAAGGAGGGCCAGCGCCGCGAAGAAACCTGGTCGGAATAGGGGCTGAATAGTTCAATGCGATAGGTACTGTCGCGGCGGGTGTTGGTCTGTACAATCACGTCGTGAGCATCGTAAAGCTTCTTTATCTCAAAACGGATGGTACCCTGCGGGTCGCTCAGGCTTACAAACAGCCGGGGGTGTGGAGAGGGCGCGGCCAGGTAGGTACTAATCAGTCTGGCGGGTTGTCCGGTAAGGGTATTGACTACTTTTCCCTCTATAAAATGACCGCCGTGTTCGGGCAGGTACCTGTACGTTGGTGGGGTATCGGCAAGTACTTCATCCCAGCTAAACCGGCTCCAGCCGTGGGTCAGCATCAGGTTGTCCAGTGCCTGGTTTACCTCCGGCCCTGATCTCTGAAAATAGTACGAGGGTGACTCTACCGTTCCTTTCAGATCTGATGTAAGTAGCAGGTAGCTGTCGAGGGTAGGCGGCTCAGGATGCGGAAGAGAGTCCAGCAAATACACCGATACCGAAAGTTGAGCAGGTTCTATCAACGATGCCTCGGTTCGGGCCGACAGGTTCAGGTACACCCGCTCACGGGTGGTAAATTCAGCCTTATTCAAACTCTCCCGGATGACCAGCGGCTGAGCCGGGCGTGTGAAGTACAGGCGTTCGCACACGGGCCGGGTAGTGTGGTCAAAAAGAGTTATATGGGTAATTCCGCCCTTCAGGGAGGCGTCACTCATCCTGTTTTTATTCAGTACGAAAACTGCCTTTCCATTCTTCAAAGTACCCGCCTGAGACTGCACAGCACCCTGTCGGGTATGCACCAGCAGGTACACATCGGGGGATGGTACTTCCCGGGCCGATACCGTAACCTGCACCAGTCCATCCGTCGAATCCCTCACCTGCATCACGTAGCCCCGTGGCTGGACCTCCGGTAGCGGGAAAATAAGGGTATTATCCTGTATATCCCGGACAATGGCGCGGTACTTATCAGTAGTACCAGGGGTAAAGGTGAACTGGCCCATGCCAAAGCGGAGCGGCTGGAAACGTACCAGCGTGTCGTTATTCTGGTTAACAATAACGCCCCGACAGGCTATGCCTTTTCCATCTTTGCCAACGGCCCGAAAAGCAACCTTACTTTCCAGTTGACTGACCAGATGCCCGCCCTCCGGGAAAAACTGTACTTCATAGGCCGGTTCTTCCCGCCCCGCCAGGGGCTCAGCTTCTGGCCGCTCAAAAGGATTCAGGATGGTGATGGCGGCTTCAAAGAACAAATCCGGACTGAAGTTTTTCATCCAGTTGGTATAGCTGCGTACGGTATAGGTACCGGCGGGTAAGGTGGCGGGTATCCGTACGGAGCCATCGCCCCGCCCCTTGTCAAGCGCTATCTTGATTTGCACCACCGGATTGGATTCTTTATCAAGTACCTCCAGGTAGGCGATTTTGCTTACATCCAGCGGGCGGTGGGTGCTTGCGTCGATGCAGTAGGTTTTGAACCAGAGGGTTTCGCCCACCACGTACAGCGGGCGGTCGAGGTGGACAAAGAGTTTTTCCTGTAAGGTAGAACCGGTATACCGCGAAAGCCGTTCCTGTACCGCCGCCTGTCCCCTTACCACCACCGGTAGCAACAGCAGGAGTACCCACAGTACATTTCCTGGCTTGTACGCAACAACTGGTTTCATTCGTCCTGAGTCTGGTTAGGGGTAAATTCTATTTAGGGAGCGGTGCCACGGTTTAAAACCGTGGCACCGCTGATTGGCTTACCGCCAGTATTCCGGTTTTGTGGTGGTACCTCCTTCCAGGCGGCAGTCTGCACAGGAGGCGGTACCTGTAATGTACAGCGGCTGGGAAGAACCGGGAACCGGGAACTCAACTAGAATCAGGTCCAACGTCTGAAGGGCTTGTGCCAGCGCTAAGGTGTCGGTAGGTTCGCAGGCACTGACGTACCTGCCCAGGTATTCGGTAATAAACAGGCGCTGCTCCTGCTGCTTTGAAGCGCTGAAAAAGCCAAAAACCAGCTCTTTGGGATCGCTGACGCAACGGATGTTGCCGGTAACCTGAGCGGGCTGCGGGTCAAAGAGGCTCCCGGTACTCTCGGTGGTCTTGGCCAAGGCGGTCCAGTATTCGTACTCTTCCTGTGAAAGTCCGTACTGCTTCACCAGAATACTATACTTCACCCGGAGCTTACCGCTGGAGGCCGGTACGTAGGTAACCGACGCATCCTGAATAATGTCTTCACTAAGCTTGATAGAGGAGCCCACCAGGATGCGCGAGGCACTTCGGTGGCTCCAGCAGGTACTTATGTCCTCGGTACGGAGCTTCATTTCGTTGTTCACTACCTCAAAAGCCGAATAGAGGGGCATCTGGTACATCCAGGTTTCATCGAAACTCCATCGGTAAAAACGGGTAGTGTTGAGTGGATCGTGGGTACTGACGTAAATCTGTACCCCCGACTGGTCCGGCTGTACCCGGTACGTAACACTGTCAATGGGCGGCGTTTGGATGGCAGGTACATAGTCCGATAGGTACTCCTTCCCATCACTCGTCCGGATATGTAGCCGGTACTTTTCCCCTTCGCGGTACGCGATGGGCTCCAGTTTATAGGTACCTGGCTGGGCTTCTGTAAAGGCAAGCTGGCTTCCCTTATCGCCTTCTACACGGATCTGAGCCCGCGGCTCCACCTGGGGAGCTGTGAGGTCGGTCACATTCTGGGTGCGGCTCAATTTGATCTGACTACTGCCCGAGGAGCTGGTGTTCAGGAAACCATCTACCACCAGGTAGCTGCTGGCCGAGGTGATTTCCGGCGGAGAGAACGATTCAATGCAGCCATGCAGCAGCAACGACATCAGCAACAAGCCTGGGACGTATAGGAGTTTGGGTAGTTTCTTCACGGCTTTTTACAATCTGAAATTGTAGGTAATGGTAGGAATGGGCTGACCAAATATTGACAGCTTATAGCCACTGACTACGCCGTTCTGGGTCTGGAAATAAACCGACGACGGGTTTTTGCGCCCCAGCAGGTTATACACAGCTAGTGTCCAGGAGCTGTGGGCCAGCTTTCTTATTTTATGATTCCCCTCAATGTTCATGGATAAGTCTACCCGGTAGTAGTCAGGAATGCGGTACTGATTGCGCGACGCGTAGTATACCCGCTGCGCTCCGTCCAGTATGTACTTGCCAATGGGCGGCGTGTAGGGGCGGCCGGTGCTATAGGTAAAGTTAAAAGAAACACTAAACCGGTGGCTGAGCTTGTAGTTGCTGATGGCGATGAAGTCGTGCGGCTTATCGTAGTTGCTGGGGTAGTAGTCGCCGGCGTTAGGTGCATCGGGCGACTCCCGGTCAACGGCCCGGAGCAGCGAGCGGGAGTAGGTGTAGCCTACCCAGCCGTTGAGCTTGCCCGCCCCCTTTTTGACCATCAATTCAACCCCGTAGGCTTTGCCGGTAGTTGTAATCACCGCCGTTTCAATCTGGTGATTCATAATGAGCGAGTCACCACCTTTGTAGTCCAGAAAATTCCGGATGTTTTTGTAATACCCTTCCACCGACAGCTCTATCTGGTTGCCACGCAGGTTTCGGTACAGCCCTAGGGCCAGTTGATCGCCCACCTGCGGCTTTATGTAGGTATCACTTAATTTCCAGATATCAGTAGGTGAAGCTACCATCGTATTAGAAAGCAGGTGAATGTACTGCCGCAGGGTATTGTAGCCCACTTTCAGCGACAGGTCGCCCGTAAGCATGTAGCGGGCCGAAAGGCGGTACTCGGGGCCACCGTAGTTTTTAATGAGTTTTTTGGGCGCGTAGGCTTCGGTACCTAGAGTATAAATACTTTCAATGGGCAGGCCTGGCACGTACGTATAAATTGTCTTGGGGCCTAAATAGTTGAATACCGAAAAGCGGAGGCCAGCCGTCACGAGCAGTTTGGGATTAACCTCAAACCGGTCTTCGATGTACAGGGCACTTTCCAGGCCCTGCTCCGGCTCCAGTGCGTCCGGGACAATAAGTGACTCGCTGCTGCGGGGGGTAAAGGTACCCGGCGAAAGGGTGTAGTAAATAGAGCTGAGGCCAAAGTCAAGGGTATGCCTGGGGTGAATCAGGTAGTTGAACTCGGCCTTGAAACTGGACTGACGTACCCCAAAACGCAGGTCGAATGAATGAATCGGTACCCGCTCGCTGGCCACCGCGTAGTTGTAGCTGCTGTGGGCGGCGGTAAAGGTACTGTATAGCCTGGTGTGGAAGGTGTGTTTCCATTTTAGCGAAGCAAACTGGTTCTGGTAGGCGTAGGTGGTGTCAGCCAGGAGCCGAAAATAGTCGTTGCTCAGGTACCCGGTCGCGTAGACACTGTTTTTCTCGTTGATTTCGTGGCTGATATGGGCGTTAAAGTCGTAAAAGGAAGCGGTACTGTTGTTGTAGGTTTCGTTTTTCAGGCTTTTCAGGAGCCAGTTGGAGTAGGTAGAGCGGCCGCCAATCAGGAACGAAGACTTGTCTTTAACAATAGGCCCTTCCAGCGTGAGGCGGCCCGTAACGAGACCGATACCACCCGAGGCCACCATTTTTTTCTTGTTCCCGTCGCGGCTGCTGATATCCAGCACCGATGACAGCCGACCGCCAAACCTGGCCGGAATGGTACTTTTGTATAGCTCCACGTCTTTCAGCATATCCGGATTGAAAGCCGAGAAAAAGCCGAAGAGGTGGGAAGGGTTGTAGATGGTGGCATCGTTAAAAAGAATCAGGTTCTGGTCGGCTGAGCCGCCGCGAACATTCAGTCCCACGCTGCTTTCTCCCACCGATTTGATACCCGGCAGAGTAAGTACCGTCCGCAGCAAATCGGTTTCACCCATGACCGTGGGTATTTGTTTCAGGGTTTTGATAGACAGCTTTATCTGTCCCATCTTGGTCTCGCTGACGTTGGCGTCCTGACCGGCCTTGATATTGATTTCTTTGAGAGCGGTCACACTTTCCAGTACTTCTATGTCCAGCTTGCCATCGGCGTACAGCATTACCTGCCGGTAGGTATCCCGCATACCGATACTCTTGATCCGGACACGCTGGCGGCCCCGTGGGATCGTGAGCGAATAGTACCCGAGGGCATCGGTAGTAGTACCTATCTGCGGAGATTCTATGTACACCGCCGCCCCAATCACCGGCTCCCCCGTTACGGCATTGCGTACATAACCCGACATGGTAGAGTTACCAGGGGTAATCCGGAGTCTTTTCGGACCTACCTCGTGTAGTTTACTCTCGGTGGTGGAGAGCAGTTGCTCCTGTTCGTCGGTACCGGGGGGAGCGTACACCACCCGCTCCTGTGTGGGGGCATCGGAGGGAAGTTCGGTAATGATGGGCGTTACTTTGGTGATATACACCCGCCTTTGCTGATCAATGGCGTAGGTGAATTCCGTGTCTTTGAATACCTGCCCCAGCACCACCCGCAGAGGTTCGTCTTTGACCTGTAAGTTTATGGGCAGGCTGTCCAGTTGGGCGGCATCGTAGTAGAAGTAGTAGTCGGACTGGGCTTCAACAAGCCGTACAAATTCCTGAAATCGAATGTCGCTGAATGAGCCGCTGATCCGTTTTTCGGCGGTTGTCTGAGCCAAGAGCCCCTGCCCCTGAAAGATAAAGAAGATGGATAATAACAGGATCCGGAAGGCGCTCATGGGTGAGTTAGTTGATCATAGTAAGCAGCCAGGGCTGTAATAGCCGCTTCCCGGTCTCCTTTAAAGCTCAGATTTTTATCCCGCAGGTACTTTTTTATTGGTCTTTTCTGATCTTCCATCAGCGACAGCACCGACCGCCTGGAATAGACCGCATGATATGTGCCATTTTTATGGAAATAAAAAAAGTCTTTGCTGGGGAATGTAACGGTTACTTTGGTCGAGTTAATCTCCTCGAGCCGCTCTTTGACCCGACGGGCCAGTACTTGTGAAGCTCCGTCATAAAGTACCTCATAAAAGCCTGTACGTATGCCTGAGCCTTTGTACTTGGGTGCCTCCACCCGGATAAAGCGGTGGCTTTCGGCAGGACTGGTGCCCAAAGTGCTGAAGTACTTTACTTTATCACTTTGCAGGCTTACATTTCCCAGCCCTTCTACGTACTTAATAACTACCTGATCTTTGACTGTATCGTACAGCAGAGGTACCTGTTGAAATAGTTGGCCATCGTAAAAGACTGAACCCGTTGCCCACTCTTTTGATCTATAAAAAGGATGCTCCTTGGACTGGCTATCGTAGAAATAGTACTGTGGTCCATTATACAGATGCTGCGATTCGGTAGTAGCCGAATCATACAGGGCGAGTGCGTACTCCGGACCTGGCGATTGAGTGATCGTAGTAAGTACCTGGGCCGACGCATGGAAGAAGCCTCCCCAAAAAATACAGATACAGAGTACAAGGGTTTTCATGCACAGGTGACAGGCTGGTATAGGAAGAGGACAATACAGAAAAAGCCCAAAGGAAGATATATTTACGCGTACTTCCGGGAATAAATTTCAGTACCGGGTGAGGAATGTGACGACTCGATTACCGGACGGCCAGCATTCCGTAATTTTCCCGAAGAAAAGTTTCTCTCTATCTTTGAAACTATGGTACGTATTTTCTACAAAGAAGGACGCATATTAAAACGGGAAACCGATGTGCGTGAGCTGGGCAACCTATCCAATGTACTTTGGGTAGATCTGCAATCGCCCTCACAGGAAGAGGAAGAGTGGGTGGAGACCAAGTGTGATGTCAGCTTTCAGACCCCGCAGGAAATTGTGGAGATTGAGAGCAGTTCGCGGTTTTTTGAGCAGAATAATACTATTAATGCCAACTCCAACTTCCTCCGGATTCACAATGATGGGTACGAAACCTATCCTGTTTCCTTCATTCTGCACAACGATGTGCTGTTTACCTACCGCCAGGGTGACTCCAAGACCTTTGCCGATACAGTAAAGAAAATGAAGGTAAGCCAGGATACCTTCCAGTCGGGGGTAGATATCATGCTGCTCATCCTGGAAACCCGTATCGAGACCGACGCGGATTCGCTGGAGAATATCTCGCGGGATATTTCGGCCATCAGTAAGGACCTGAGCCACGAGCAGAAGGCCCGGCAGGAGGTACTGATCCGGATTAGTGAGCTGCAGGAGGTAACCATGATGCTTCGTGAGACGAGTATAGATAAGCAGCGGGTACTATCGGGCATCCTGCGGAGTCAGCAATTTCCCGAGAACCGGAAGGAACACCTGCGTATTATCCTGAAAGACATCAATTCCCTGCTCGAGTATACCACCTTCAACTTTGAGCGCCTCGAGTACCTTCAGAATACATTTATGGGTCTGATCAACCTCGAGCAGAGCCAGGTGATCAAGATCTTCACCGTAGTAACGATCATCTTCATGCCGCCAACCCTGATAGCGGGTATCTTTGGTATGAACTTCGAAGAAATGCCCAGTCTGGACCAGCCCTGGGGCTTTGGCCTGTCGCTGTTTCTGATGCTGTTATCCTCTCTGGTAGTACTCTTGTTCTTCCGCCGGAAGCGCTGGATCTAATCTGGTTTATAGTTTTACATCAAGTACATGCAGCCCAATACCCTCCTTACCTACGCCCAGACAGACGAAGACCTGCAGCAGATCCTGGACTTGCAGCGGAAGAATCTGAAAGCAAATATTTCAGAACAGACCAAGCGGGAGCAGGGCTTTGTGACGGTGAGCCACGAGTGGGAACAGTTGCAACTGATGCAGTCGCTGACGCCGCAGGTGGTGGCCAAGTCGGAGGGGAAGGTAGTGGCCTATGCCCTAGCTATGCTGCCCCAGATGGGTACCCTAATTCCGGACCTGCAACCCATGTTCGAGATCATTGATGAGGTAGAGTGGGAGGGAAGGTACCTGCGCGACTGCCGCTACTACGTGATGGGGCAGATATGTGTAGACGAAGCTTACCGGGGGCAGGGACTCTTCGATGCGCTATACCGGAAGCACAGCGAGCTATATAGCGCCGATTACGAGCTACTCGTCACCGAGATATCTACCTCCAACCACCGCTCCCAGCGAGCCCACGAGCGGGTCGGCTTCCGTACTATTCATACCCATGTAGACCACGTGGATAATTGGAACATCGTAGCCTGGGACCTGAGATAGCGGCTGGTTTATTTTAGGGCCGCACTTGTTCTCCGCAGTAGATTTTTTAATTTGATCTTAGTAGGAATGGAAGGCTCGGCCAGAGGTCCATCAAAGGGTTCGCCCCGGCGCAGGTAGAATTTGGAAAGGGTACTTGACGTCATTTCCCACTTGCGGATGAAGGTATAGTACCCCTTGTTCTTCTTGACCCTTTTTACCGACACAGATCCAAAGTGATACACCCGGCTCTTGCCTAACCCCTTAAATAGCCGTACGCCAGCCTGCCAGAGCTTCATCGAAAAATCGGGATCAGAGTACATGCCGGGTGAAAATTCGGTACTGTAGCCGCCTACCAGATTCCACATGTCTTTGTGTACAACGTTGGGAGGCCAGGTAGCCCCCTGCCAGTCTTCCATAGGTAGGGTAGTATATTCTTTCAGTAGGCGATCTTCCTCAAAATCAGCAGGACTGCTACCGTAGTTGCCTTTGATGGAACATGAACTTTGCGGCTCACGCTCAATGGCTGTACCCGAAAGGAAAAATAGATTATGGCCGATGGCCTGGATTTCATTCAGTAGCGCTTCGTCCCAGCCTGGACATACATACATGTCATCATTGATGTACAGTATATAATCAGTTGTAGCCAGCGAAGCACAACCGTTCAGGGCATAGCAGACCCCAATATTGGTGTCACTATAGGTATAGCTCAGATCGGGCTGCTGAGTGACCCACTCGTAGGTACCGTCTTTGCCTTCATTGATGTGGACGATGATCTGATGCCGGTACGTAGAGTTCCGTCGGATGCTTTCAACACAAAGCTTGAGGTAGGACAAATTATTCCAGGAAGGTATTAGGATAGAGAACTTAGCCTCTGCAACTTCGCGTTGTTTTTTGGTTTCCGTAATCATTTATCATTGCTGCCAATTATACGTAAAGAAGATCACCCTCTTTGGCTATAATCTGGCTTTGTTAGGTGGATAAGCTCAGTGAGTAAGCGACACTAGCTGGCAAATTTCACGATATTTATCATATAATGAAGCATACATCAGGAAGAAGTAAAGTTTCGCTCGTAGTAGCCTACTATAAGAATATCCCGGTCCTGGATTTAATATTCAAGGCTCTGGCAGATCAGAGCTGTGGTGATTTTGAAGTAATTGTTGCGGAGGATGACTGCTCAGTTGAGACCAAAGCGTTTATTCAGGCCCGGACGAGTCAGCTACCATTTCCGGTAAAGCACATCTATCAGCAGAAGGATGACGGGTTCAGAAAGAATGAAATGCTTAACCGATCTATCTCAGTCGCCGAGGCTGATCTGATGGTATTTCTGGATGGAGACTGCATACCTCATCGGCACTTCATCAAAGAGTACCTGAAAAACGCTACTGAGGGAGTAGCTCTGTTCGGGCGCCGGGTTATGCTGAGCCAGCCCCTGACCCAAAAGCTCATTCAGACCAAAGACCTTAACCTCCTGTCGATGTCGAGCCTGCTGTTCAGCGGCACGGGCCGTCTTAGGGACGCTCTCTATCTTCCATTCGTTAATCGTAAGAAGAAGGAGGGAATCTGGGGGTGTAATTGGGGGATACTTCGTAAGCACCTGGTAGAGGTCAATGGCTTTGATGAGGATTACATCCGTGCCGGTGTAGGCGAAGATGTGGATATAGAATGGAGACTGCTAAGCAAGGGATTGAAAGTACAATCCATGAAGCACAAGGCTATAGTGTACCATACGTACCACAAGCCCAACTATTCGCAGGATGAGGTAAATATCAACTATCGGCTGATGGAAGAAAAGCAACGCGCCGGAAACCTGTACTGCCTGAATGGCCTGGAGAAGCAGCAATGATATTGGAGGTCGTTCAGGAGGGATCAGGTACCCCGACATTTGCAGTTGATTAACAGCTATCTAACTTTCTGAAGGCGAGGCTATACGCTGCTTTTCACTTTCAAAAGTTTTTGATTTTCGAAGAGGTTGAATGCTACACCGTTAGCTCTTTAGAAATAGAATTTTTCTAAATAAGCAGCTGCAGGCGGCCTCACCTCTGTTGAATTTCCCGACATTCCGATGTAGATTTGTCTTACTTGAATTGAGGGCTGACTAGTCTGTTCAGTCTTTCCAAAAGCTTTTAAATAGTCTAATAATCAAATAGTAATAGTTATGTCACAAGTAGATACCCAACAAGAGCCCCTGCTGGTGGAAGACCCGATGCGCTTTGTGCTGTTCCCTATCAAACATTCTGATATTTGGGAAATGTATAAACGGCACGAAGCCTCATTCTGGACGGCCGAAGAGATTGATTTGTCGCAGGATCAGAAAGATTGGGAGAACCTTAGTGATGGTGAGCGTCACTTTATATCGCACGTGCTGGCCTTCTTTGCGGCTTCGGATGGTATCGTGAACGAGAACCTGGCTATCAACTTCCTGAGTGAAGTGCAGTACGCAGAGGCAAAGTGTTTCTACGGATTCCAGATTGCGATGGAAAACATCCACTCTGAGACCTACTCGCTTCTGATTGACACCTACATCAAAGATTCTGTTGAGAAGGACCGTCTGCTACGCGCTATCGATACTGTACCTTGTGTACAGAAGAAAGCCGAGTGGGCACTGAAGTGGATCAACAGTCCTAACTTCACCGAGCGGATCATTGCCTTCGCGGCGGTAGAAGGTATCTTCTTCTCCGGATCGTTCTGTTCAATATACTGGCTGAAAAAGCGCGGCCTGATGCCGGGTCTGTCGTTCTCGAACGAGCTGATCTCACGTGACGAAGGTCTGCACTGTGAGTTTGCCTGTCTGCTCTACACGCAGCACATCAAGAACCAGCTTCCCGAGTCGCGTGTGAAGGAGATCATCCTGGATGCCGTTGAGATCGAGAAGGAGTTCATCACCGAAGCCCTGCCCGTATCCCTGATCGGTATGAATGCCGAGCTGATGAAGCAGTACATCGAGTACGTAGCCGACTTCTGGTTGGAGCGTCTGGGCTGCTCGAAGCACTTCAATTCATCCAATCCATTCGACTTCATGGAGCTGATCTCACTGCCCGGCAAGACCAACTTCTTCGAAAAGCGCGTAGGAGAGTATCAGAAAGCCGGTGTAATGTCCGGTATGAACGACAAAGACTCAGGCCACAAGATCGCCTTCGACGAAGACTTCTGAGCTAGTAGCTGGTAGGCGTTAGCTTTTAGACTTTCGATATACTAAATAAAGAAACCCCGCCATATAGCTGGGTTTCTTTATTTAGCCAGTAGCTTCTCAATGGTTCGCCACACCAGGTCGCTCTCGTAGCCTTTGCCTAGTGCGAAGCGTACCAGCTTCTGTTTTAGCTTCAGCGGATCGGTTTCAGTACGTCGCAGGGCGGTAAGTTTTTTGCTGAGCAGCTCGTCAAGAGCTTTGGCATACGCTTCATCATTGATCTCGGCCATGCCCTGCCGGATGTTGTAGTCGGTCAGGCCGCGTCGGCTTAGCTCCTGTTTGATCTTAAGTCGCCCCCAGTTCTTGACCCTGAACTTACCTCCGGCGTAGGTCTTGGCGAAGCGCTCTTCGCTGAGGTATTTCATGGAAATAAGCTCCGCAATGATCTCATCGGCTTCATCTCCCCATACGCCCCATTTCTGCAGGCGCTTCCGTACCTCGTCCTGCGTGCGTTCCTGATAGGCGCAGTAGCTGGCTGCTTTCTGTAAGATCAGACGGTCCATGCAGTAGTTAGGTAATAGCTGATAGTTGTGGTTACCAGCAAAGATACCCCGGTCCCTTTTACTTTAAAAAGCGGTTGCCGAAGGTATAGGATACCCCCACGTGTACCGTCGGAAACCGGGCAGAATTTTCCAGATCAAACTGGGTACTACCGGCCAGATTTTTAGGGAAGCCGATGTTATAGAGGAATTCACCCGTTAAGGCAAAATTCTCCGTTATATCGTAGCCAATACCTACTTTGGGGGCAAATCCGAAGCTGCTGTCGCCCATGGTATCGTTGAATATTCTTCGGTCATTGTAGTCAATCCGGGCATTAACCACCGTCCGGATAATTCCGACCTCCATGCCTATGTACGGGTGTAGATCCCACTCGGTGGGGTAGTATTGGACAGAAGCCATGATCGGAATGGTAGCAGCCGTAAGGGTACTACTACCCAGAGCGGCTGTTTGTCTGATGGTTTCGGAGTAGGCACGAATACGGCCTCCTACCGATAGCTTAGAAGAAAAATAATGCTTGACACCTATTCCACCCCCCCAAATTCCTTTGCTCCCCGATTCGGTAGGGAGCCCGTAGCCCGCAGTGGCATCAATACTAAGTTGGGCGTGTGCCGGTAGCTGGCTGGCCAGCACTACCAGGAGTCCCAGGAGTAAGGTATGAAGTGTTTTGGTCATGCGTGTACTAGTCCGTTTCTGTCTTTATAGTTAAAATACAAAATTGTTTGGTCTGTTATACTACTATCAGTTATTAATCCTGTACCAGCGCCTCAACTTAGGTTGCCTGGCTACGTATACAAACGAGTTTTACAGGATGATGTTATGACGGATTAGTTTACGGTATGATTAGGAATATCCTATATACGATGCAGACGCGCAGCGGGATGAAGAGGGCAGAAAGATCTTATCTTTATTTGAAAGATGGAACAGAAAGCCGTAAGATATAACTTTGGACATCGTTATACCAGTACCGTGAACCTATAATACTGCCTCTATGCCCTTTGCCCGACGTGACTTCCTGAAGGTTTTTCCTGCACTTTCTCTGTTTTCTATACCATTCGGTAAGCCTGAACCACCCCGAACAGTACTACGCTTTGCCGTAGCCTCGGACGGGCACTACGGACAGCCCGATACGGATTTTGAGAGTACACACAACGATATTATCAGGTGGCTGAATCAGGAAAAGCTGCAGAAGGGGCTTGAGTTTGTGGTATTCAACGGCGATCTTATTCATGATGAACCTACGCTGCTTTACGACCTGAAGACTACGCTGAAGCGCCTGACGTTTCCCTTCTACGTGACCAGGGGCAACCACGACCGCGTAGGCAATGACGTATGGCGTGATACCTGGGGGTACCCTACCAACCATAGCTTTGCCCGCGGCGATTACGCCTTCCTGTTGGGTGATACTTCCAACGAAAAGGGCGAGTACCTGTGTCCTGATGCGAGCTGGCTGCGTGGTGAGCTAGCGAAGTACAGTAACAAGAAAGGTATCTTTGTGTTCCTGCACATCACGCCAGCCAAGTGGACGGCCAATGGGGTAGACTGTCCGGAAGTACGCGAACTACTCGAAAAAATGCCCAATGTACTGGGGATTTTCCACGGCCATGACCACGATGAGGACGGTCAGAAAATCAGCGGCGGCAAGCCCTACCTTTTTGACGGACACTTTGGTGGTAGCTGGGGGACCGTCTACAAAGGCTACCGGATCGTGGAGGTGTATGAGGATGGTACCTGGCAGTCGTACCAGTACAACCCGTCGGCTTCACCGGTTATCAATGCCTACTCAGGAAAAGTGAAGTCCTGAAGTACCCGTGCCACGGCTCAAAGCCGTGGCACGGGTGGAGATTTTATAGGCTGAAAGATTCCTAAAAACGCTTACCAATGGATACTCCAGCCCAGGGAGTAAAGGCAGTGTTGTTAATTACGGGTCCTACACTAATCCGCCACATAAGGTTGTTTGCAGCATGGCGCCGGTAGCCAACGCTTGGTATAATGTTGAAAAAGCTTTCAGTTGAAGCTCTATCTTTTGTAGAAAGGCGCCCCTCATCAATTGCCCAGGTGGCTCCTAATCCAGCATCGACAAAAGACCGCTTATCATTTAGGGGAAAAAGGTAATTGATACCTACCGGAACCGTCAGATATAATCCCTTCTCACTGTAAAACCCTACCCCTGCCCGCACCTGCAGGCCAGGTGTAGTGGTCAGCTGCCGTTCATAATTAATAGAGGAGAATAAGCCATTTCCACCTAGTTCGAAGTAAAGGTTATTCCTGGGCTGCTCTTGTGCAATAGCTGCACTGGTACCTACTGCCAGGAGTAGCGCAGCAGGTAAAAATCTGGAAGGGTACATTAAGGAAATAGATTGATGTGGTTAGAAAACAGTTGTGGCACCGCTCAGAGCGGTGCCACAAATATAAAATTACCCGGCAATGGACTTAATTAGTGAACTAGTTATTTAGCGAAAGGTAGGTTCTAGAGTATCTGTGGCACTGTTTAAAACAGTGCCACAGGTGGAAATGATATAGGAGCAGGCAGGTTTAGCTAACCTTCACCAGGTGGTTCTTTTTTCCCTTAGATACCAGGATGAAACGGTCCTGAAGCAGATCAAACTCACTCAGAGGCTGCTCGGGACCCGATACCTTCACCTTATTTATGCTAACCGCATTCTGCTGAATAGCGCGGCGGGTTTCTCCTTTGGAGGCATATACCTCTCCGCGCGTAGCGGTGGCCAGTAGCTCCGTTATATTAGGGCAAGAGTTCCAGTCTTCGCGGCTGATCTCGGTCTGTGGTACCCCTTCAAATATAGTTTCGAACTCATCGGCGGCTATACTACGGAGCGTGTCCAGCGTGGCTTTACCGTATAGTACCTCTGAGGCCTTCACGGCCAGATCATAGTCGCGGGCCGAGTGGATGCGGGTAGTTACGTCCTGAGCCAGGGCCTTCTGCATGATGCGCAGGTGCGGGGCCTCGGCGTGCTGGCGCTCCAGGTCTTCAATCTGCTCTTTCGACAGCAGCGTAAACACGCGCAGCAGGCGGTGACAATCTTCGTCGGACTGGTTGATCCAGAACTGGTAGAACTGGTAAGGAGTCGTGCGGGTAGGATCGAGCCATATATTGCCGCCTTCGCTCTTACCAAACTTGGTACCGTCGGATTTGGTGATCAGTGGCGTCGTGAGGGCAAACGCTTTGTAGAAGTCTTCCTCATCACCCTCTTTCCGGCGGATCAGCTCCGTACCCGTTGTGATGTTACCCCACTGGTCAGAACCGCCCATCTGCAGGCGCATGTTGTGGTGCTTGTAGAGGTGGTAGAAATCATAGCCTTGCAGAAGCTGGTACGAGAATTCAGTGAAGGAGATACCCGTTTCCAGACGCTTCCGTACCGAATCTTTTGACATCATGTAGTTAACGCTGATGAACTTCCCGGCCTCGCGCAGGAACTGCAGAAAGCCTATGCCCTTAAACCAGTCGTAGTTGTTGACGATCTGGGCGGAATTGTCGCCGCAGTCAAAGTCCAGAAACTTCTCCAGCTGACCTTTGATCCCCTCCTGATTGATACGCAGGGTCTCTTCGTTCAGAAACTGTCGCTCGGCAGCTTTAAAGGAAGGGTCACCGATCATACCCGTAGCGCCACCTACCAGGGCGAATGGCTTATGGCCCGCCCGCTGGAAGTGCACCAGCAGCATGATCGTAGCCAGGTTACCTATATGGAGGGAGGAAGCCGTAGGGTCAAAGCCGATATAGCCGGCTGTCATTTCTTTATTGAGTTGTTCTTCAGTACCGGGCATCATGTCGTGCAGCATGCCACGCCAGCGCAATTCTTCTATGAAGTTCAGTTTCATTCGTTAATCGGTCTGTGTCAAAAAATGGTGCGCAAAGTTACAGTGATTTTTTGGAAGTACCTGACTCGTATGAGTACGACCCGGCAGGAGATGCAGCAGGGACGCAGCCACTTTATTCATATAATAAAAAAATAATAGAAAAAAACCATGTGAGAATAGTACTACTGTACCATGGAAGTATAGTAGGAGGGTTATGTGTAAAGTGCAAAAATAGGTATGCATACACCTGATGGCGATTGAAAGAATTGAAAATCTGAATGATCCAGGGCGGGATTTGATGCGTAAGTATTGATAATTCACCTCCCGAGGGACGGGAGTGACAAAACCTTTACTACTATGAAGAGAATGAAAGATGCATTGAAAAACTCCGAATTTTCGGAAAATCAGATGCTTACCCAAGTGGGTAGACGCTTTTTCCTCAGATCAGCCGGATTGACCGCCGTGACCGGAGCATTTATACTAGGTGCCTGTCAGGATCATGACATGGAACCTGATGCCACAGTTGATTTAGGTTCGGGAGATATCGGAATACTAAATTATGCTTATGCGCTGGAGCAACTGGAAGCGGCTTTCTATACTCAGGTAATAGATATGCCATATCAGGGCATGACTGATATGGAAAAAAGATTCCTAACAGATATCCGTGATCATGAGATTATCCACCGCGAGTTCTTTAAGGCGGCACTGGGTAGCGCTGCCATCCAGGGACTGGAAGTAAACTTCTCTTCAGTTAACTTCATGGATCGTGCTAGTGTACTGGGTACTGCCCGTGTATTAGAAGACACCGGAGTCGCTGCCTACAATGGTGCTGGAAAATATATAGAAGATGTTCAGTATCTGTTAGTAGCGGGTAAAATCGTATCGGTAGAGGCGCGTCATGCTGCCATTATCCGTAATCTTCTGCAGCCAATGACAAGATACTTCGCCGGGGATGACATAGTAGATCCAATGACTGGTCTTGATGTGGCCAAAGAGCCTGCCATGATTCTGGCTGATGCTCAACCGCTGATCGAGACACGGATCACTGCTAACAACCTGCCTAAATAAGTATCCACCTGTTAACATCCTAGAAGACTATGAACTTATTCAAAATAATAGATGATCTCCAGCAAATTGACGGTGAAGCTATTGACCGGCTGGAACACGCTTCAAGACGTAGCTTTATCAGCAACCTCGGAAGTTTAAGTAAAAAGGCGGCATTGGCTGCTGCTCCGGTGGCCGTAGCCTCTATGTTCAATAAAGCTACTGCTCAATCAGCAATGGCGGTTGAAGTATTGCAATTTGCACTTACGCTCGAGTACCTTGAGGCTGAGTTTTATACCATGGGTGTAAATAAAGCCGGACTTATACCGGCGGAAACAATGGATGTGTTTGATCAGATCAGAAAGCATGAGGTAGCTCACGTGAAGCTGCTGGAAAATGCGCTGGGCCTGACCCCTAATCAGAACAAGCCGAACTTCAACTTCAACGTAATGGGACTTGATCCATTTAATAATTACGCTGATTTTGTGTTCCTGGCGCATGCATTTGAAGATCTTGGGGTTCGTGCTTACAAAGGACAAGCCGGAAATCTGATCAACGATGATGCTATTCTGCAGGTAGCGCTTCAGATTCACTCAGTAGAGGCACGCCATGCCGCGGAAGTACGTCACATCCTGAGCATGATGAGAAACAACCCGAATATTGAGCCATGGATTACCCTGGCTCAGGGAGAGCCGGCACCTGTTTACGCAGGTGAAGATAATACTACGCATGCTGGTCTTGATGTTATGACGGTTACCAGTAAGTCAAAAGAGGCAGTAACGGAGGCTTTTGATGAGCCTTTATCGAAACAAGCAGTACTGGATATTGCTAAGCCTTTCATTGTAATGTAGAAAGTGGGGTTTTGGAATAGGTAGTGTTTAGAGCGGACTTGCAGTAGCAGGTCCGCTCTTTTCCTATGCTTGAGTTCAACACCAGACTGTAAAGCTGAGTCCATTAGTAGCGGTAGCCGTAATGTTGCTTTAGATAGCACATAACTCGTGCACCTATCAGCTTATGATTACTATGTTACGTACCACCTACTACTTCAAGTACCTACTGCTATTTCTGATCTGTATGGGGGCAGCCACCGTGGCTCAAAGCCAGTCGGCCACACAGCGCACCTACTGCAACCCCATGGACATTGACTACAAGTACAACTTTGAGCAGTTGAATGAGCGCATTTCCTACCGCTCAGCCGCTGATCCGGTCATTGTTAATCATAAAGGGGAGTACTACCTCTTCGCTACCATTTCGGGTGGGTACTGGCACTCCAAGGATATGGTCAACTGGAAGTACATTGTACCCAATCGATGGCCTTTTGAGGATATGTGTGCCCCGGCGGCACTGTCAGTGCGGGACACGCTGTTCCTGTTTCAGTCTACCTTTGAATCGCGGCCTATCCTGTATTCGGTAGCGCCTAAGGAGGGGAAGCTGGAATTCTACAACCGCTGGATGCCGCGGCTGCCCAAGGACATAGGCCCCTGGGACCCGGCCATATTTCATGATCCGGATACCGACCGCTGGTTTATGTACTGGGGCTCATCCAATGTATACCCCATTTTCGGTGCTGAGCTGGACCACAGCAAGTGGCTGGCTTACAAGGGGGAGTACAAGGCCATGTTCTGGCTGGACCAGTACCAGCACGGCTGGGAACGCTTCGGCCTTAATCACTCAGATCCCTTCAAACCTTTCATGGAAGGAGCCTGGATGACCAAGCACAACGGCAAGTACTACCTGCAGTACGGGGCACCCGGAACAGAATACAACGTCTACGCCAATGGTACCTACGTAGGAAAGGACCCGCTCGGTCCCTTTGAGTATGCACCTTACAACCCATTCTCCTACAAGCCCGGTGGCTTTGTACAGGGTGCGGGCCACGGCAATACCTTCCAGGACAACTTCGGCAACTACTGGAATACCGGCACACCCTGGATCGCCGTCAACTGGAATTTTGAGCGCCGGATAGCCCTATTCCCGGCGGGTTTTGATAAGGACGATCAGCTGTACGCCAATACACGGTTTGGGGATTTACCCCACTACCTCCCCACCAAAAAGTGGCAGGACCGCAATGAACTGTTTACAGGCTGGATGTTGCTCTCGTACCGCAAGCCAGTCACGGCCTCGTCGGTGCAGGATACTATGCAGGCTAGCCATGTAACGGACGAAAACCCGCGGACCTTTTGGGTAGCAAAGCAAAACAAGCCGGGTGAAACGCTCACCATGGACCTGCAGAGCGAGTACGAGGTAAGCGCCATCCAGATCAACTATACCGATTACAAGTCGGATATCTTCGATAATGATCCCAATAAGGTCTACACACAGTTTAAGCTGTATACTTCCCGTGACGGTAAAAAGTGGGATCTGGTTGCGGACCTGACCAAAGAACCCCGCCGCGACCGGCCCTGCGCGTATGTTGAATTGCCGCAGGCAGTGCGGGCCCGGTATATCCGCTATGAACATGTACATGTGGGAGCTCCTAAGCTGGCCATTAGTGATATGAGGGTATTTGGCAAAGGAGCAGGTAAGGTACCGGTTACACCCGCCGGAATCACGGTAATACGTCAGAAGGATGAGCGTAACGCTGACATAAGCTGGGAGCGGGTACCCGGTGCGGTGGGCTACAACATCCTATGGGGAATCGGACCGGACAAACTGTACCAGGCGTACCAGATCTGGGACGACCAGCCCAACAGGCTGGAGCTGCGCGCGCTCAACGTGGGAGTGCCCTACTACTTTGCCATTGAGGCTTTTAATGAAAATGGTGTGTCTAAAGTGAGCGAGGTAGTTGGAAAAAAGTAGTGGCTGAAAACTAGATGGCACGTTATTTTATGAGTAGTTGCATGCACCTGATAAGTGCGGCAAGGGGATGGGACAAACCATGTAAAAAAGTGATGAAATAACAGTTGACACAACCGCTATATGATTGTAACCGAAGAGCAGAGAGAACAGTCTCAAGCCTTTTACCGCGAAGCATTGACCATGCTGAATGAGTGTGGTACCCGATACATGCTGGGAGGCGCTTTTGCCATGTTTCACTACACGGGCATCTACCGTGACACCAAAGACCTGGATATATTCTGCAAACCAAGCGAGTATCCTAAGATCCTAAAGCATTTTTCTGAAAGGGGCTTTGAAACCCAGTTGACCGATGTACGGTGGCTGGCTAAGGTATTCAATGGAGAGTACTTTATTGACATCATCTTTGATACCGTCAATAATATATGTACTGTCGATGATAGCTGGTACGAACATGCATCCAGAGCCCAGTTTGCCGGAGTGGATGTACTCTTTCTACCTCCCGAAGAGCTGATCTGGTGTAAGATGTACGTTCAGAACCGCGAACGCTACGATGGAGCCGATGTCAATCATATCATACTCCGCTACGGTAAGAACATGGACTGGAAGCGTGTCCTTTTTCGTATGGACCCCCACTGGCACTTGCTGCTGATTCAGATACTGCTTTTTCAGTTTGTGTACCCATCCGACTACCACGAGATTATTCCCCGTTGGCTTTTTGAGGAGTTAATGGCACGCGCCCATGAGCAGTACGACCTGCCATCGTCCCTGGAAAAGGTGTGCCGTGGTCCTGTGATAGACCAGACCCAGTACATGGTTGACATCAAAGAATGGGACTATAAAGTATCCACCATCAAAACTACCTAACTATGGAAGAAACGCCGAAAGTAAGAATAGCTGCAGTTGGAGATATACATGTCCGGGAGACGGATAAAGGCAAGTGGGCGGAGTGTTTCAAACTGGTATCTGAGCAGGCCGATGTGCTCCTGCTCTGTGGAGACCTGACCGATACCGGTGACGAAATGGAGGCCGAAGTACTGGTCGAGGAACTTAAACATTGTAAGATACCGGTAGTGGCCGTACTGGGAAACCATGACTACGAGAAAAACCGACATAAGCTCATCCGTCAAATCGTACAAAGTGAGAATGTACACGTGCTGGATGGTGAAGCTGTGGTCATCAAAGGAGTAGGATTTGCCGGAGTAAAGGGCTTTGGCGGCGGATTTGATAATCACATGCTCTCGATGTTTGGGGAGGGAGCCATGAAAGCCTTTGTACAGGAAGCCGTAGATGAAGCCCTGCACCTGGACCGCGCTCTGGCTCGCCTTGACTCCGATCATGAGGATATCAAAAAAATAGCTGTCCTGCATTACTCCCCCATCAAGGAGACGATAGTGGGAGAGCCGGAAGTGATTTTTCCATTTATGGGTTCATCCCGTCTGGCTGAACCACTTCGTCGGCGCAATGTAATAGCGGCCTTCCATGGCCATGCCCACGTGGGTACCCTTGAAGGAGAGATCAGCGGAGGTGGCACCAAGGTATTCAACGTAGCTAAGCAAATTCTGAACAAGGCTGGTTATAATCCGCCTTTCTATCTATTCGAAGTATAGTAGCTACGCCTGTACCTGTTCAGCCCCTTTGAACAGGTACCCTACACCTTTCAGAGTAACTATTTCAACCGTCGGGTCTTCGCGGAAGTAGTCGCGGAGGCGGGTGATGTACACATCCAGATTGCGCGAATTAAAGAAGGAGTCATCGCTCCAGACCCGCATCAGGATGTCACGTCGCTGTACCTTGAAGTTGCGGTTTTCGACCAGTATACTGAGTAGTTCGGTCTCCCGGTGCGATAGTTTGCGTACCTGCCCGTCCAGATGTAGCTCGTATAGGTGTGGATAAAATGTGTATCGTCCCAAGCGAATGCAATCTAATGTAGCAGGGGTGGTAGGCTCGGCCGAATGCTGCCCGGCCAGCTGATACAGATTTTTTATCCGGATAATCAATTCTTCCATACTGAAAGGCTTCCGGATGTAGTCATTACCACCCGACTGAAATCCTTTAAGTACATCATCTGTCTGGGTTTTAGCGGTCAGAAACAGGATAGGCATCCTGGGGTTTAGACTCCGGATTTCCCGCGCCAGCTCGTAGCCATCGCGCTGCGGTAGCATCACGTCCAGTACGCACAGGTCTGGCCCAAAGACAAGGTACTGAGGCATTACTTCACCGCCATCCGTCACCATACATACCTCAAAGTCGCGGCTTTCCAGACTTTCCTTCACGATCTTGCCCAGAAAAGGCTCGTCCTCAACGTACAGTAGTTTGATGCGTGTCATTAGTACTTGTGGTAGTTAAAGTAGAGTTAGGTCGGCTCAAGCTACGGGGCAGGAGTAGGGTAAAGCGGCTGCCCTGACCCGGCTCACTTTCTACATCTATACGCCCCCCGTGCGCTTTTACCACGCTGGCTACGTAGCTAAGGCCCAGGCCATACCCTTTTACGTTATGTATATTACCGGAAGGTACCCGGAAGAACTTATCAAATATTTTATGACGGTACTCTTCCGGAATGCCTATTCCCTTATCCATTACTTCCAGCTTGATTGATTCATCCGTAGCCCCTAGTTTGACCGTAATGTTAGGGGTACCTTCGCTGTACTTCAGAGCATTGTCGAGCAGGTTGTACAGGACGTTGGTCAGGTGTACACGATCTGCGAGTAGTAGATGATTATTGCCCTGCGGCTCGTAGGTACAGCGGGCACCGTATTTTTCCAGTTGCGGCTTCATTGTACTTAGTACCTGCCGGACCAGCTCGTCGGCATCCAACTGCTCAGGCGTGAGCGCCAGGTCCTGCTGTTCAAAGAGAGCCATCTTCAGTACCTTGTCTACCAGCATGGCCAGGCGGTCCAGCTCCTTCCGGGAAATGTCGAGGTACTCTCGCGTCTGCTCAGGGTTCTGCGTTACGCCGAAGTTTTGTAAAGCCTCCAGCGCTACGCCTACGGTGGCAATGGGCGTCTTGAGCTCGTGGGTTACGTTACTTATAAAATCATTTTTTATCTGAATAAGCCGCTGCTGCCGCTGCAGGTTCAGGTGAATCACGGCAAAAGCCAACCCGGTCATGGCCAGCAGGAACACCGAGAACAGGAGCTGCGGAATAATTTTCCGGAAAAGAAAACCCTGGTGCCAGGTGAAGATCGCAGAATACCTGGAATCCATTGGCATACTACTAGGTGTCGGTAACGTACGCAGGGCCGAGGTAAAGACTGCCGAGTATCTCGAAATTAGGGACCTGCTACCGGGTGTCGGCAAAGCGGGCGGTACCCTGGGAGCCTGGTCGCCGCGAGCCTCAGGAGTACGTATGACGGTAAAGGACAGGTCAATGCCTGCCTTCTGAAGACGTTGCGCATAGGCCACCTCCAGATTTTTAATAGGTAAGGTGTCATTCCCCAGATGGACCAGAAACCGGTCATGCTGGAGCGGTGGGGGGCCGGGGACGCCACCGTTACTACCTGGACCATTTTTGCGGAGATTAATTCGACGCTGCACCGGCCTGAGTACCCGACTGATCATCTGTTTCAGGGAATCACCTTCGGCCGATGTACCCATGATTCGGATTTCTATATTGGATACCTGACCGGAGTCCCGTATTGGATTTCCTTCTGCGTCCTGACCCGGTGCGGTGTGGCGAGGCCCGGCCTGGCGAGGCCCGGCCTGGCGAGGCCCGGTGTGGCTCTGGTAGAACACCAGTGTATCGGCTTGTAAGCTGCCTTGTTTAGACTCCCTCTTCCAAACGACCTTATCTGTTTTTTGACCTTGAAACGAAACTGCTACTTTTTGCTGAATTACGGAGTCTTCCAGCGCCTGTACAGTATTGGCAAACAGCAGGTTTGTTTCTCTCAGCAGCAGGTCTCTTTGTTCAGCGTACTCCTGGCGCAGCCAGAACGCCTGGAAGGCCGCCAGCAGTAGTAAACTGGCGACCATCAGGGTGGCAGGTAGTATATTTCTGTTCAATCGCTGCATGAGCTGCCTACTGTCTGTATTTTTTGGATTATCCGGTAAAGGCCAGGTACCCATTACCCACCAATACGTATTATACCGCCTCTTTCCTTCATGAAGTCATCGCGGATTTTATTGAACTGGGCTTCCGTAACCTTCTTACCTCCCGAAGGTACCTTCAGGTCGGCGTCGGTTAGTTTTTTAAAGTCCAGCTTTGTGGCGGTATACACTAGTTCGCCGTCATTTACGTCCATTTCCAGAATCAGCCCCGGCAGGCCACCGTACCCGGCCGGACCACTGGACACAGGAATAGCTTCCGTAAACCAGGCCACCACCGGCTGGTTGCGCTCGGGCTGGGTATAGGTAGCCTGCATGCAGTCATAGCCGTTGATCTTCTTCGTTTCGCCGGTCAGCTTCCAGGGCGTCTGCTTCAGCTCATCCCGGATCAGGAACTTCTGCCCGGCCAGTTCCCGCAGCTCCACGCCCTTCTTCTCCTCAAAGTTACGATAGATTTCGTTCTGCGGTCCCCGCCTTACCATCCGCATGGCGTTGCCGTTCTGATCAGTTGTTTCCTCATCGATATCATTGACCTCCACATTCTTGTACAAAGACTCCACCCCCCGCACAGCCAGTTGCATTTTGTCCGTATGGAACTCCGGCATCATCGCTTTCATGGACTCGTCGGGCAGGCGGCGGTGCATGTTAATCTTCTGGTCGTAAAGGACGATGCCTTCGTTGGTTTGGGCGGTGGCGTTCCAGCCGTAGCACAGGGTCATTAATACTCCTAAAATACGCTTTTTCATGGATGTAATAGATTAAATAGTGAATGAATGCAATGAGTTAAGATTAGCTGACTATCCGCCGAACCCTCTCATCTGAGGCCTGGGCTTGATCCCTAGCGAGTAGGTAAAGCTCAACAGGAAGTACCGCTGCAGGGACCGGATCTGCTCGTCCTGCACAAAGTTGGCTTGGGCTACGCGGTTGATGACTACGTTGCGGTTGAGCAGGTCCACAGCCGATAGCTTCAGCTCACCCCGCTTGTTCTTGAGGAACGCATGGGCCACCGACGCATTCCAGATTGGTACCTTCTGACTAAAATCCGAGTCGGGGAAATTATAAATCGCGTAGTCGAGCGTGGTGCTCAGACGGGCGATCTTGCCTAGTTGCCAGTTGGCTTCTACGTCGTAGTTCTGATTAGTAAAGCGCTGGTTCAGCGACGTATTAAGCGAGTAGGCGGTCTGGTTGTAGGTCAGGCGGGCGCTGGCCGATATGTTAAACGACTCCTTGTAGCGGTACTCCAGGCGCAGGGTACTGCGGCTCACCAGGCGGCGCGTCTGGTTGTCAATCCCATTAACCGGTGTGATGGAGCGGTTGTACAGCAGATTGGTGCTCATATTTACACGGGTACCGAGGGACCGGATACGGAAACCCTTCGACAGGTCGCCGTTAAAGGTGTAGTCATTGCGCACATTGACGGGACGGAAGGTACGTACCAGCCGCTCGTCGATCTGCTGACTGTCGGTAATGCGGTTGGCGGTGTAGGTAAAGTTCAGGAAGCCGAACAGGTTGCTGGACTGCAGGGCGTTGAAGTTAAAGTACCGTAGCGTAAGGCGGTGGTTGTACTCAGGCCGCAGGCTAGGGGTACCCTCATAGATGTTGAGCGGGTCAGTATTATCCACCACGGGCGACAACTGCTGGATGCCCGGCTCACGTACGTCGGTGTCGTAGGTCAGGTTGAGGTTACGGGTGTCGGCAAAGTTGTACTGGAGGCGGGCGTTGGGCAGGATGTTTACAAAGCTGCGGTTGATGTCCACCCCCTGCCGGAGCAGTTCCCCCCGCAGCGACGACTGCTGTACACTCATCCCTACAGAGGCATTATACTGCTTCTGATTGGTCTGGAAGTTGACGCCCCCGCGCTGGTAGGTAAAATCGTTACGGAACTGATTGCTGAGCTGCTGGTTCAGGCGTCGGCTGAGGCCTTCGCTACCCATATCATATACCCGGCGGTCCACATCGTTCAGGGCCTTTTGCCAGGAATAGTTCAGCTCAAGGTACTTGCGTTTTGCGATAGGCTCAGTGTAGGAGAGGGTAATGCCATAGTTTTGCCGGTCGTTATTCTGCTCGTTCACCTGGCGCAGGGTATCTATTCGGGTAGGTACTGCGCTACCTCCATCAAAGAACCGATTGGTGGCATTAAGGGTACCGTTACGGTCGTTCTGGTCGAGGCCAAAGGTAAGGGTACTGCTTAGGCTACGGCCTTTCTTCCGGAAGCGGTGGCGCAGCAGCAGCTCCGAGTTGAGCCGAATGCCGTCACTCTGCGAAGAGGTAGTCCGGATACCCTGATTCTCCAGCTCTCCGTTGGCGGCAAAGGCTCGACTTTCACCAGTTATGGCAGCGTTGTTCTGGCGGTAATCGAAGCGGTTGGTCCAGCGGAAGGAGTTGGACGAATCTATTTTCTGGTCCAGTACCAGGTTGCCGCGGTGGGTGGTGTTGCCGGTATGCTGGTCGGTGTTCTGAGCACTGGTAAAAGTACGGTTGGGCAGAAATGTCTGGCGGTTAACCAACTGGTCAATATCCTGCCCGAGCTGGTTGTAGAAGTAGCTGCCGTTGACCTCAGTTTTGGGTGTAATCTGATTGTTGAAACTGACACCCCCGGCCCAGTTGGTGAGGTACCCGTTGGTGCGTCCGCCAAAGTTGAGCGGTATTTCGGTTTCCTCGTCGCCGTTGATCTGGATAAGTACCCTTTGCCCCGACATCATTCGCTGCGCAGCGCCGGTGAAGTTCATGTAGTCATCCATCGAAAAGCCCTGCTGATTCACGTTGTTTCCCATTCCCAGAAGGGACAGTTGCTTGGTCTTGGAGAAGCGGTTGAGGTTCCCGCGGACCGAGTAGCGGTTGTCGGGTCCGGCGCCAGCGGTGAGGTTGCCGAAGGTCATGTTTTTCTTCTCCTCCTTCAGCGTGAGGTTAATGGTCTTCTCGCGCTGCCCGTCATCAATGCCCGTAAACTGTGCCTGGTCCGACTTGCGGTCCAGTACCTGTACCTTATCAATGGCGTCGGCGGGCAAGTTGCGGGTGGCTATCTTGGGGTCACGGCCAAAGAACTCCTTGCCGTCTACCGTCACGCGCTGTACCTGCTGGCCCTGCGCCCGCACAGTACCATCGCGCTCCACCTCCACGCCCGGCAGGCGTTTGAGCAGGTCTTCCACCACGGCATTGGGCTGTACTTTGAAGGAACCGGCGTTGTACTCGATAGTATCCTGCTTAATCTGTACCGGCGCCCGCTCTCCCCGGATGAGTACCTCACTCAGGTCTTTCGGAACCGGCAGCAGGTGCAGGGTACCCAGGTCCAGCGTCGCCGTCGACTGTACGTCCAGCGGCTGCGTGTACTTCTGCAGACCTACGTAGGTGATCTGGAGCAGGTAAGCTTTGTTGTCTACGTTTTTGAATTCAAATCTGCCGTTGCTTTGCGAGCGACCAAAGGAGACCAGCGACGAATCCTGGCCGCTGAGGAGTAGGATGGTAGCACCGTCGAGTGGGCGGCTGGCGGAATCTACCACCGCTCCCCAGATGCTGATTTTGGCGGGTGTCTGTGCCAAGGCCGGAAGACAAAGCCAGTACAGAAGCAGGGGTAAAAGATAGGAAAGTGTTTTCATGGCTAACAGGTGCTTTTGTTGTGTCGAATGATCGATGCACCAAAAGTACCCTGGCCCTCCAAGGAACTAGGTTAATAGTCCTTGCAACAATGTTAAATAAGGTTAATGGGGGAGAGGAGGAGCAAATTCTGAGTTATGAATTCTGAATGATGAATAAGCTGTTTAACCACAGAGTGAATGGAGGGAGGCACAGAGGAGCGCAGAGTTTTTTATCTCTGTAACGTACTTCTGTACCACTACTTCTGCTTATGAGTTCAGTAACTCTTTACCAATTTGAATTGGTCGTTGGAGATCCATCGCTGTGGTCATTGATTAGTGGTCACTGGTCACTGCTCCGCCACAGTAGCGACGAGTCGCCGTAGCTTAAGAAGCGGTAGTCGTTGGTGAAGGCTTCGTTGTATATCTTCTTCCAGTCTTCACCCACGAAGGCGGCTACCAGTAAGATAAGGGTAGAGCCGGGCTGGTGGTAGTTGGTGATGAGGCCCCGACACAGCCGGAAGGGGTAACCTGGGAAAATAAATATTTCCGTTTCGCCTATGAGTTGTGCCAAGCCCTTTTGGCCCATATAATCCAGAATGGCCATTAAGGCTTCCTGCGCCGAAGGAAGGTCGGCGGGGGCGAAAGGGTAAGGGTACAGCTTCTCGACCCAGAACTCCGTCGTTTCCTGACGCAGTAGTTTTACCCCGTACCAGTACAAGCTTTCCAGCGAGCGCAGAGAGGTAGTACCTACTGCGATGATGGTATCTATTCGTTGAAGTAGTTGCTCGATCAGTTCACGGGTGTATACCACCTGCTCGGCGTGCATGTGGTGCTCCACCACGTTACTAGCCTTGATGGGCTGAAAGGTACCCGCGCCCACGTGTAGTGTCAGGAAGCTGCGCCGGATGCCTTTGGCATCCAGTTGCTCAAACACCTTGTCTGTAAAGTGCAGACCCGCTGTCGGAGCGGCCACGGCACCTTCCTGCCGGGCGTATACCGTCTGGTAAGTTTGCTTGTCGCTCTCCTCAGTGTCGCGCTTGAGGTAGGGAGGCAGGGGTATTTCACCCAGCGCCTGTACTACCTCCAGAAATGTCAGGTCTGCGTCCCACTGAAGCCGTACCCGGTTGGGTTCGTAGTCAGCGTAGGACGCTTTAAGTACTACTTCTTGTCCGGCTACGGTGAGGGTAGTGGAGAGGGTTTCTGCTGGCTTCCACCTTTTCTTATTCCCGATCATACATTCCCATACACACTCGTTACGCACCAGCATCGCGTCGTTGATGATGCGGGTAGGCTCTTCGGGGTGCAGCAACAGTACCTCTATGGTAGCACCGGTAGGCTTCTGAAAGTACGCCCGCGCGGGTATCACCCGGGTATCATTAAATACCAGGAGCGCGTCAGCGGGTAAGTGCTCGGGGAGGTTATAAAAATGGTGATGCGCTATATCGCCCTGCCGGTATACCAGTAGCCTGGAGCTATCCCGTGGGCTCAGCGGATAGCGGGCTATGGAGGCGTCGGGCAGAGTATATTCGTACTCTTCAAGCCGGATCGCTTCGGCCCGTTGCAGCCATTCACTGTTCATACTACTTACAGTTCTTCTTTGGGAACGGGAGGACGCATCAGACGTATAGGCAGTGATATCAGTATGATCAGCAGCATACCTATGCCCAGGTAAAATAGCCAGGCAAAGTCAAATACGTCATTTTTATAGTCGCTGCTGTTGACGGTAGCCAGGGAGAAAAAGCTCAGACCCAGAATGGTATTGATAGCAGCCACCAGACAGTAGACCCAGTTGGTCAGGTGCTCATTCAGCTCATCCCGTTGCAGACGCCATTCGTTTCGCTTCGGAATGGGGAGTAGCTGTGAAGGTATTTTAGGGATCTGACGGGCTATGGCCATAATCACTACATTATTAAACAGGATAAGCCCCATCGCAATATAGAAAACGGTTTCCTTTCCCAGATAATTTTTGGGCATACCCGCTTCGTTAAAATCTACTGCTACAAATTCGGGATACACGGAATAAGTCCATACCAGGGCGCCAACGACCAATAACACGGAAAGCGCACGCCAGATCTTAATTCCGAATGTTGTTACTTTCATGTATACTTACAATAGAAGGAGATAAAATGCATTAACTAATAATATTGCTGCAAAATTAGGTGGAGCGGCTTCCAAAACCTAATCCTGTGGAAGAAGTTGTCAGGTATGAAACCATATCTTCTGATTCCTTACCTTGCAGCGTCAGTTGTTCTACTAATCCTATGAAAATATATACCAAAACCGGCGATCAGGGTACTACGTCCCTTGTTGGAGGTACCCGCCTGAGCAAAGCGCACGTACGCATAGAAGCCTACGGCACCGTGGATGAATTAAATGCTTATATAGGTATGCTGCGCGACCAGCCCGTCAACGAGGCGCGTCGTGACTTACTGAAGGAAGTTCAGGACCGGCTCTTCACCATCGGGTCGCATCTGGCCTCCGAGCCTGATCAGACCCGCAAGCGCCTGCCCGACCTGCACGAGGAGGACATCCAGCTCCTGGAGCGGGAAATGGATGCCTTGGATGCGCAGCTCCCCCCCCTGTGGGCGTTCGTCCTGCCTGGTGGCCACCCCTCTGTTTCGTTCGGCCACGTAGCCCGTACCGTGTGCCGACGTGCCGAGCGGATGGTTATCAACCTGCACGAGCAGGAGCCCGTAGAGGACATTGTGATCCGCTACCTTAACCGCCTGTCAGACTACCTCTTCATGCTCTGCCGTATCATGACGCAGGAGCTGGGAGCTGAGGAGGTAAAGTGGAAGCCACGGGTGTAGAAGAATCATGTCTGTTTAGCCCATAAACTATAAAGTAGCCCCTCCACATGCCGCCTCAGCAACTACTAGCCAAGGCCGACCCGGTACTGGCTACCCTCATCGCTACCCTTCCGGAGCCCACCGTCACGAGTACCGGAGAGGTATTTCACGATCTGGTAAGCTGCGTGGTGGAGCAGCAGATTCACTACCGCAGCACAAAGGGTACCTTCTGGAAGTTGCTCCGTCTGGCAGAGGTGGATACCCTCACGCCCGACAATTTTCCGCTGTTTGAAGAGAAAGCCCTGCCAACTATCAAGCTGTCGGCCAGCAAGTACGAAACCCTCGGGCATATCCTGGACTTTTGTCACCAGAAAAACCTGGACTGGACCGCGCTAACCGATGAAGAGGCGGTGGCCCAACTGGCTTCCATCAAAGGCATCGGCCCCTGGACCATTGACATGATTCGGCTGTACACGCTGCAGCGGCCTGATGTTTTTCCCGCCGATGATTTTCACTTAAAGCAGGTTATGGTGAATCTGTATGGCCTGAACGCTGCTGCACGTCTGCGGGGCCAGATGCTGGAAGTCGCAAACAATTGGGGTGAACAAAGATCTTTAGCTGTACGGTACTTATTAACCTGGAAAGAACATACCAAGAAACTATCCCGCTCCTGAGATGTGCAACGTGCTGGATCCGCTGACTTAGCCCTTATGGGAGGACAAATCCCAAGCTGGCTGTTTGAACGAATGACCCGCCTGAGCCTGCCCCTGGTGGAGGCTATTCTGATTGAGTACGGCCAGCAGGAGTTCCTCCGGCGGCTGGCCGATCCTTTCTGGTTTCAGAGCTTTGGGGCTGTGATCGGGACGGACTGGAACTCTTCGGGCGTCACCACGGCCGTCATGGGTGCCCTGAAGAAGGCGTTGAACCCACAGGCCCGGGAGCTGGGACTCTACGTGTGCGGGGGCAAAGGCAAGCACTCCCTGCAGACGCCCGCTGAACTGGTGACGGTGGGCGAGTGCACCGGTCTGGATGGTCACTACCTGGCCCAGTGCAGTAAGCTGAGTGCCAAAGTGGATAACACGGCGGTACAGGATGGCTTCCAGCTGTACCTGCATAGCTTTGTGGTGAGCGACAAGGGCGACTGGTCGGTGGTACAGCAGGGAATGCAGCCCGGTAGCTCCACTGCCCGTCGCTATCATTGGCACTCAGGACACATTCAGTCATTCGTAAAGGAACCACATACAGCCATTTGTGGTGATAATCAGGGTGATATTCTGAACCTGGTGGACCGGGAAGCCACGCCCACGCAGCAAGGTATTCTTGCCATTACCCGGGAAGACCCGGCTAAGATCCTCATGGAAATCCCGCGGATGACGCTGCCGACGCACCACGAGGTGCGGGAGAGCGACGTGGATCTGAAGAGGCTGGGCAGCATCCTGTGGCTGGCGCAGGAGCAAGGCTCCTCTACCTTTGAAGACCTGCTGCTTCTGAAAAGCCTGGGGCCGTGGACGCTGCAGTCGCTCACGCTGGTCATTGAGGTAATTCATGGTACTCCGTCGCGCTTTACCGACCCGGCCCGCTTTGCCTTCGCGCACGGGAGCAAGGGCGGCAAGCCTTTTCTGGTACCTACCCATGTGTACGACGAAACCATCGCTACCCTGAAAACATCGGTGGAGATAGCAAAGCTGGGCCAGACGGACAAGCACGAGGCTATAAAGAAACTGACTAAAATGGCACAGGCCGCCGAAAAGAACTTTCAGCCCAGCGACAGCTTTGACGACCTGCTCCGCAAAGAGAATAGGGATGCCTGGAAGCACGGTGGCCGGACCATCCACGGGTATTCGAAGCCACCGGAAAAGGAGTAGTACAGTACCGTGACTTCCGGAGAAACTTTACTCTATCCGGTAGCAAATTTTAATTAAAGCTACTCCTTCACCGCCGCCAGTACCCGTTTAATCAGGCCGTTCTGGTCGCCGTTTTGCCAGCGCCATACTATGACTATATCGTGTTCGGGATCGATCCAGATGGTATTTGAACCGGCTCCGATGGCCGCGTAGCTGGTAGTGGGGGCGTCGGGCCAGGCTTTGCCGTCGGTGTTGAGCCACCACAGGTACCCATAGTCCGGGCCTACGGGACCGCGTTTGGTAGTAGCCTCTTGTACCCATTTATCGGATACAAGCTGCTTGTTTTTCCAGCGGCCGTTGCGGAGGAAGAGGTACCCGAAGCGGGCTTCGTCGCGGGTGTTGATCCAGAGACCGCCGCCCCATCGGGTACCTCCGCTCACCGAAGGCATTGGTTTACCGTTGATCTCGACGATGGAGTTGCGGTAGGGTACCCAGCGCCAGGTATCCGACGCACCGATCGGGTCCATGATCTCGTCCTTCAGTACCTCTGGCAGGGGCTTCTGCCACAGGCGCAGCAGCGACAGGGCCAGGCGGTTGATACGGGTATCGTTGTACTCGTAGTAGGTACCCGGCTCCTGCAGGGTGCGTGGTTTACGCTCGCCTTTACCGTAGGCTTCCTTGCCCACAAAGTCATGCTTCTTCCCCCATAACTTGCCTTCCCATTCGCTGTTCTGACGGGCGTGGTGTTCCCAGGTAATTTTGCGGTTCTGCTCCGAATCGTAGCCGCCGTCTTTGATATAAGTCGCAACCGGATCAGTGATGTCTTTAATCATCCCGCGGTCGATGGTAAGGCCGAGAATGGTGGACAGGAAGCTCTTGGCTACGCTGTACGTAGGATCTACGGCTTTGGTGTCGCTCCACTCGGCTACGATGTAGCCATCCTTGATGATAATCCCGTTGGTACTGGCCCGTGTGGGAGGCAGAGGACCGAGCGGTTCTCCGAATATCTCTTTCTGCGTCGAAAAATCTTTGGGCATCTGCTGTGTCTCCTGCGTCTGGGCCCAGGCTATTGCTTCTTGTAACAGTGCCGCGTCCATGCCTGCTTCCTCGGGCTTCCGCTGCTTCCAGTCTCCTTTACCAGGGTAGTAGTAGCTATGTGTAGTGGGCTGTGAAGTACCTGCGTGGGCGGCCTGGCGAGGTTGTGGCTGGCAGGCGAGGAGGCTGGCTGTAAAGGCTAGTGCAAAAAGAATATATCTGATCATTTCACTGGGTTGATATCTCTGGCTAAACTACGAAAAAAGGCAGAGGGAACTACTTGCTGGAAAAAATGAAAATGATGAACAGTAAGAGGAACCAAAATAATTTTTATATTTGTTGCGTATTCAACAATTACAAATGGCAATATACGAATATGATAAGTCGTACGGACGCACCTTGGGTATAGCGTATACGCAGGTGTACCGACGGCTGGCGAAGTACCTGAAGGAACGGGACATACCAGTGACGCCCGATCAGTTTAGGGTACTGACCCACCTGTGGCAGAATGACAGCTGTTCACAGCAGCACCTGGCCGAAGGTACTAACCGCGATCGGGCCAACGTGACCCGAATAATCGATATTCTGGAGCGGGAGGGGATCGTGGAGCGGCAGCCGCACGAGAGTGACCGCCGGGCTTTTCGGATCGTCCTTACCGAAAAGGGTAAGGCCATTGAAGCCGAGGCTGCTGAGTGCGGTCGGCAGGCCATTCAGGACTCGCTAGAGGGGGTAACTCCCGAGGAGCTGGAGGTGTGTATGCGTGTGCTGCGAAAAACAATCCAAAATTTAACCTAAGTTTTTTTTGACCATATAATTGCGCATTTAACAATTGAATATTTAACATAAACTTTTACAAATACTATGACAACCAAACTCTCTTTCGGACAAGCGATCAAGACCGGCCTATCCGCTGGCGTAGTCGCTGCTGCTATCAACTCTGTCCTTTTCCTGCTCTTTAGATCGCTGGGCCTCATTACTGACGATGTATTTGTACAGCCTGACATGCCCATGACGGTAGTGCCCGTCATAATTTCTAGTCTGGTACCTTCGGTACTTGCCGGTATGGTATACTACCTGCTGGACCGGTTCACGGCTAACGGGTACCGAAATTTCCTCATCCTGAGTATCGTGCTGTTGCTGCTGTCGTTTGCTAATCCGTTCATGATGATCCCGAACGTACCGGTTAGCTATGGTATAGCTTTGGACCTGATGCACGTTACAGTGGTGGTATCGCTGCTTTATTTCCTGCGGCGGGCTACAACTCCTACCGGAAAAGTAGTGCTATAACTAAATCTTAGCGGCGTTAGTCACGCCCAACTGGCTATGGAACAGCTATTGTTCGAATACCAGGCACCCGAGCCGGATGCCAAAGTACTGGTCCTCTTTGGCGGTAGCCCTGTGCGCCGCGATGGCGTTATCCGCTCGTTGCGCCGCATTGGGAGTGTGAGTATCTACGGTACCCTGAGCCAGGAAGAGGGACTCCGAAAGGTAGAGGAGCTCGGGAATGTGGACCTGGTACTTATTGGCGGCCGCTACACCCAGGAGCAGCGCCTCCGGATCAGGGAGTACCTGCGGGACCACTGGCCGACGGTGCAGGTTACGGAGCCGGGACTGGATTATCCTTACGACGATACTATCATTGCAGAGCGCATCAAAGAGCTCCTGTACAGACAGGAATAGGCGCAGGAAGCATAAAAGAGCAGGGACAACAGGAGGATTTGTTTAACAATAGGGTTATTTTGTTTAGCTTTGGTTAAACAAAATAACCCGCAGCCGGTTCAACGTATATTCTTGTGAACCAATCCTCTTTTGATACTATGCGATCATTCTTACTTTTTTATTCAACCTTACTAGTACATACTGTTTTCCAACTTTTTCCTACCGCCTACGCCCAGAAGCAGGGGGCAGTGTTGGGAACGGTCAAGGATAGCAGAACCCGCGAACCGCTCGTAGGCGTCACTATACAAGCGGAAGGTACTTCGCTGGGTACCACCACTGATGCTGAAGGCGCGTACCGACTCGAAATTCCTACCGGCAGCTACAACCTCAAAGCCACCTTTGTGGGCTATAGCCCCTTTACCAAGTTCAACGTAGTAGTGACGTCAGGTAACGCGCAGCAGATTAACTTTGAGCTTGTTGAGGAAACAGTACAGCTGGAAGCAGCCACGGTGGTACTAAACCGTTCTATCTCGGTGGCCACAGCCGAAACACCCAACTCGGTGCAGAAGCTCACAACTGAGGAAATCAAGAACAACCCCGGTGGCAACTTCGATATTTCACGGGTGATTCAGGTACTTCCCGGGGTAGGCGGTACGGCAGGATCGGTGGGAGGCTTCCGAAATGACCTTATTATTCGGGGAGGTGGACCTAATGAAAACGTCTTTTATCTGGATGGGATCGAAATTCCGGTCATCAACCACTTTGCTACGCAGGGCAGTTCCGGCGGTCCCACGGGTATCCTGAACGTATCATTTATTGAAGATGCTACACTAAGCTCGAGTAGTTTCAACGCCCGCTACGACAATGCCCTGTCGTCGGTGCTGCAGTTTAAGCAGCGGACCGGTAATCCCGACCGCTTCCAGGGCAACGTGCGAGTTAGCTCTACGGAGGTAGCGGGTACTGTAGAGGGGCCTATTACCGAAAAGACCACCTACCTGGCCTCGGTGCGGCGGTCGTACCTACAGCTCTTGTTCCAGGCCATTGACCTACCCATCCGGCCCAACTACTGGGATTTTCAGTACAAGATTACCTCGAAGCTCAACAAGAAAACAACCCTGACGGCGCTGGGTGTAGGGGCCATTGATGAGTTTTCGTTTGCGGTACCCAAGGAGTCGTCGCCGGAGAAGGAGTATATCCTGCGCTCCAACCCAAACATCAACCAGTGGAACTACACGGTAGGCTTTTCGCTGCAGCGCCTGCTCGAAAACGGCTTTATGAATATCTCGGCCAGCCGCAACATGTTCGACAACCGGCTGGATAAGTTTGAGGATAAGCAGGAGGGAAACGAGGCGGCACGCACGCTGAAGAGCCAGTCGCAGGAGATCGAAAACAAGTTCCGGCTGGACGTGAACAAGTCGCTGGGGGCGTGGGAGTGGAGCTACGGAGCCATGCTACAATACGTGAAGTACAACAACGACTTCTTCAACCTGCTGCGCCGCCAGATCCTCAGCGAGCAGGGACAAGTGGTACAGCCGGAGGTAGCCATCCGATTCAACACAGCCATTGATTTCTTTAAGTATGGAGCCTTTGTGCAGGTAAACCGCAAGCTGGCTGATAACCGGCTGAACCTGTCGGCGGGACTGCGCACAGACATGAACTCTTTTACTACCACCGGCACTAATCCACTGCGGACGCTGAGTCCGCGGGCGTCGGTGAGTTACCAGCTGAGTGACCAGTGGCGGGTAAGCGGCTCATTGGGGCGGTACTTCAAGGTACCTATCTATACCGTACTAGGCTACAAGCAGCCCGTCGGCGGCTCCGATCCCAGCTATGTATTCCCTAACCGTTCCAGCGACTATATCCGCTCCGACCACGCTGTGGCGGGGCTGGAGTGGATACCCACGCCCAGTACCCGCGTCACCGTAGAGGGCTTCCTGAAGCAGTACGCCAACTACCCGGTATCGGTGCGCGACGGGCTATCACTGGCCAACCAGGGTGGTGAATTTGGTGCCATTGGCAACGAAGCTGTGACCAGTACGGGCGAGGGGCGGAGCCGGGGTGTAGAGTTTTTTGTGCAGCAGAAGCTGATCGGCAGCTTTTTCGGGGTGCTGAGCTATACCTACTTCCGTTCGGAGTTTACAGGGCGCGATGGAGTGTATAAGCCTTCCGCCTGGGATACGCGCCACCTGGTGTCTACGCAGGTGGGGTACAAGTTTAAAAAGGGCTGGGAGATTGGCGGAAAGTACCTGTTGCAGGGCGGAGCACCCTATACGCCCTTTGACCTGGCTGCTTCCCAGCGCAATTACGCTTCGGTGGGGGTTGGTATTCTGGACTATACCCGCCTCAATACCCAGCGCCTGCGCCCATTCAGCCGCTTCGACCTCCGTATAGATAAGAAGTGGAACGCCCGCCGGTACTCAGTGGATGCTTTCATTGATATCCAGAACCTGTTCCTGACCAACAACCCGGCCTTTCCGCAGTATACCTTCGAGCGTAATGACGATAACACCGGCTTCCGTACCAATGATAACCTAGCCCTGCGGCCCGACGGCAGCAATGCTGTTCCGCTGATTCTACGGAACGAAGACGCTACTGTGACCCCGGCGCTGGGGCTGGTTGTGGAGTTTTAGAAGGCGGGTACTTATGCTGATACCTGTGACACGGTCCCCGTGCCACGGGTAAGTAGCTTCACCAACTATTCCAGAGGCTGTGCAGACACAGCCCCTTTTGCGTTTTAGAGGTACCTATTCTACCGTAAAGAAAAAAAAAGAGGTAGATCGTCTGCTTCAAAGTTCAATTTTTTATATTGTCAGACCAGCCGACGTATTGACACACTCATCCTCTAACCACCCCATGAAGCACTATATCTTCGAGTACACTAATCAGAAAGCCCTTTCCCTACTGATAGGTGCCTGCTTTGCTTTGTTACTAATCATTCCACTAGGTTTGTATTACCTGATCCCATTCGTTGGCAATACGTTAAAAGTTATACTAGCGATAGGTATCCCTTTTCTCGTTTTCTTTCTCTGCAGGAAGAGAATAAATGAAGAGGGAGAAGCCCAGCTGGAGGATTCGTCGATTACCTTTATCCTTGCCAACCAGACTCACTCTATTCAGTTTAGCGAGATTAAATCCTATAAAGTAGAGCACTATAATGGTACCAGACTGATCTGTACCTTTAAGGATAATACCAAATTCAAACTACTGGCCAATAGTTACTTCTGTAAGGCAGAAGTGTTTGAATCGCTATGTGATGATCTGGAACATACCATCAATCAGTACATCCTCGAAACCAATACCGAACTGGTTCGTAAGCCTTCTATTTTTGAGCAAAAGTGGATGCCGGTGTTTCTGGTGATCATGACATTAGGGATTGTTTGGGTATTCTTCCGAACTTATACGGAAGGAAAAACCCCTCCTACCTCTATCTATACCTCTATTGCCATTTTTGCGGGCTTATGGGTTGCCTACTTTAAGGCGCGTGAAAAAAGTAAGGGTAAAGTGCCTCAAATCTAGCACAGGGAACTATGAAGCGCTTTATACTGCTAGTAAGCTTTTTGTGGATAGTGAGCAGGCCTGTGGTAGCGCAGGAGGTTATCTATGCCACACAGGATACTGTTTATATCAATGCCGTGGAAGCAGCGCTGAAAGCCTTGAAGGAGGGAGACTGTACTAGCTGTCTGGCCCAGTACAAACGCGCTTTTTCGGTTAATCACACCAGTGCCATGAGTGCCCTACGAGCGTCGGTTTGTGCCTATCAGTGTCAGCAGCAGGAGCAAGCGCTGATATATATGAAAAAAGCCATCGCATTGGACTGGGAACTTAGCGAGGAGATCTGGGAAGATCAACAGGAGCGTCCGGAGCTAGCTCCTCTGCGAGCCAGCGCCCTGGCGGCTGATTTTCAGCGGTACCTCGACGAGAAGAAGATAGCCGCAGGACGTAACCCGGACCTTGAACGCGAGTTAGCAGCTATTCGTGAAGCTGACCAGAAGCCCCGGCTGAAGATGGATACCGTCGGCCGGGAGTATGGATTTAATTCTCCGCAGGCAAAACCCGTGTGGGAAGAGATGGTGCGGGCCGATTCTGTCAATCTTCCTAAAATAGAGCGGATCTTGCAACAGTACGGCTACCCTGGTAAAAGTCTGGTTGGCGAAGAGCAGTCTATGACGGCCTGGTTAGTGATCCAGCACGCTCCACTGGCAGTGCAGGAAAAGTACTTCCCCCTGATTCAAAAAGCGGCTCAACAGGGCGAACTGGAGAAATCACACCTTGCTTTACTGGTAGATCGTATCCGTGTATTTAAAGGGCAAAAGCAGCTATACGGATCTCAGGTAAAGAATGGCCCGGATGGTAAGCCTGCCGGATTTGAACCTATCGAAGATGAGCCCAATGTGAACAAACGACGAGCAGAGATGGGGCTTGGCCCGCTCGAGGACTACGCCAGATACTTTGGCTTTGAGTATGTATTACCTAAGGAGTAGGGGGAGGGGGTCGTCAGATCTGAGGGGCCTCACCACCCTCTGCACAACGTATAGAAAAGGTTGGTGGATGCAGGTCAGGAAAATTAGGGCTGACGTACCCCAGTTACAAACTATGGCATGGGCAAGTTTATCTTCCGTAACAAGGATTCCCTACCTGATATCCTCGAACCGTCCCTGGCTGAGGTCGCCGGTCTGAAAGCCTTTCTTAAACCAGTACATGCGCTGCTGTGAGGTACCATGGGTAAAGGCATCCGGTACTACGTAGCCCTGGGATTCTTTCTGGAGCTTGTCGTCGCCAATGGCATTGGCGGCCGTAAGAGCGGCTTCCAGGTCACCGGCTTCCAGGATATTATCCATTTGGTTCGCCCGGTTGGCCCACACTCCCGCCAGGAAGTCCGCCTGTAGTTCCAGTTGTACCGAGAGCTTGTTGTACTCAGCCTTACTCAGGCGTCCCCGTTGCTGCTGTACCTGGTCTGAAATGCCCATCAGGTTCTGTACGTGGTGACCTACCTCGTGCGCCACTACATAGGCCACGGCAAACTCGCCCGGTGCCTGAAAGCGGTCCCTGAGCTGATCACAAAACGATAGGTCAATGTATACCTTCTGGTCGGCCGGGCAGTAGAAGGGACCCATGGCCGCCGAAGCGCCACCGCAGGCGCTTTGGGTAGCATCAGTGAACATCTGCAGGGTAGGGGGCTGGTACTGGGCATTGTTTTCGGCGTAGATCCGGCCCCAAACATCTTCGGTACTTCCTAGTACTGCCGTTACAAAATCGGCCATTTGATCGTCAGGCCGTGGACCTGCGGGGCGCGTTTCAGACTGTTGCGCTGTAGGATCACCTCCTTGCAGGTTACCCAATATCTCAGTCGGGTCCTGACCCATTAACAGACCCAGCACCACTAAAACAATGACGCCCAGTCCGCCGCCTACCGCTGCCTTACCTCCGCCCGACATACCACGTCGGTCTTCCACGTTTCTGCTTCTTCGTAAATCCTGCCAGCGCATAGTATACCTGTTTTTGATTCTTTTGATAGTTTCAAACTACCCTGTTTGAGCTGTAGTAGTTACCTGTATCAGGAACATCAATGTGGGTAGTGCTGTGTAGATAAACCTCAAAAACTGATAAGTGTTTTTCTTTGAATGAGGACTCTTTCAAGATTGCAGACTATATACGTTCTTCTAGCTTAAAGGAGGTTTTACCTGCGCCACGGTTTCGAACCGTGTCACGGGGACAAGAAAATGACTAGAGGGTAATTTTGTAGATACAAAACATAAAACGGTTACTATTCTTAGCATGCTGTTTAACAAAGGCTCGGGCAGCGCGCTCCTCCTGTTAAACATCTGTCAACTAATAATAATGCTGTGTCTAAGTGAAGCCGAGTTGATACTTCCTGTTCATTGCTCCAATGCCCGGCTCTGCTATCGCAAGCACTTTTGTTATGCGCCATTTTATTTGTCTTGTTTATAAAACGCTTGTAGTGCTTTAGTAAATGTAACTGTGGCAATGTCCATGTGCGCTAAGTCACTATATACTTTGTATTGGAATTCTATGTCCTTGATATCAGCACTCAAAATGCTATTTCCTAACTCTCTAACTGGTGCAATATTCCATGTCGAATCTTCTAAGCCTCCAACAGCCATGAATATGTTCAGCGTGTCGCGGTTGTTTCTGTTAGTTAGCTTGTCTGTCAGCTGGTTTAGATAAAAATCATTATACCATAAGGAAGGACTTGCAGAAGCGAAATTTTTGAAAACAGATTTACTACTGTCTATTTGATTAAGTAAAGCATAAAGAGAGAAATAACCACCAAATGAATGCCCCAGTAAAGAGCGGTTGTTCTTTTGTGTATTATAGTTAGTGTCAATATATGCGACTAACTGGTTGGCAATGAAGTCATGAAAGCTTTTTCCTCCGCCAACTGCATTCATTTCGTCGGAAGGTAATGAGGCAGGATACATATAATCTCGTACTCTTAATGAATCCATTTGCCTTAGAGATTTATATCCAATGCCAACAAGTATTATCGGTGGAAGCATTTCGGCTTTTTCGTATTGCTTTATCACGGAAGCCAGCATAGGGAAATGAAAGTTTGCATCAAGTACATAAACGGTGGGATAATTAGCCGTAGAATCTCGGTAATAGTTTTCGGGTAATTGAACCGATACATAAAATGAGTCCTTAACCGCACTTGAATAGATAGAAAATTCCTGGTTGAGTGATTTTGTATCGATGCCTTTTTTATCAGAATTAGAACATGCTGTGATAGAGATAGCTAGTAAAATGAGGTGAATCGTTTTCATGTTTTACGTCTAAGAAGTAAGAGTACGTTTGGACATTTCCTCTGGTAAGGAGTTCTAGAATGGAGTTCACACCTGTGGCACAGTTTGGAACTGTGCCACAGGTGCATACGGTTAGCTAGATCTGATTCAATTCTAAAACCCAATCGTGAACCGCAGACCGGGGCTCAGGTTTTTGAAGGTGCCATTGAAGTACACTTCGGGCTCGATCCTTAAGGTAGGAGTAAGGTTGAGGCCCCCCGAAACCTTCCAGGTATTAGGCTCGTAGTAGTTGCCCGTGCGGTGAACCAAGTACCCTACCATCAGTTGCCCCGTCTGCTTCACTTCTTTGTTCCCGATGCGTACGCCGTCCTTGGTTTTTTGGAAAAAGGAAAGCCCGGCCATGACAAAGCCATTCTGGTAGATGCGCGTCTGGCCCTCCGGGCTGCGGTTAAAGAAGTACTGCTGCTGGTATCCTATGCGCGGTTTCAGGGGTGACTTTTCCATAAATAGAGTGAACTCCCCATTAAGCGAGGTCATCCAGTTGCCGCGGATGTACCCCAGGCTGGCACTCGGTGAGATAATGAGCATATCCGAACCGAAGTTAGCTACCTGTACCTTGCGGTCGCCCAGGTACCGGCCGTATACTTCAGGGGAGCGTTCGAGTATCTTCGGGTCCGTTTTCTTTTCCAGGCTCTGGATGAGGTAGGCTGTTTTCTCCCGGATCTCCTCATGGAGCATCGGTATGTTTCGCAGGTCGTTGACCAACAGGTACAGCTCCGCCTGCCGGTTATCATCTTTCCTGACGCTGATATGCAGCGTATCCTGTATTGACTTGACCTGTACCAGTTCATTATTCAGGACCGAGAACTCCGAGGCGGGCTGTGGGTACTTCTTCCAACGGAGCTGAGGGGCTCCATTTTCTTCCAGTATGTAATGGACCGAAGTACCTTGAGTGTCGTCCGGCATTTGTTCAATAAAGCGACCGTACTCGTTCCAGAACTGGCGCACCAGTGAGTCGGGGCGCTGTACCAGCCGCGTACCGGAGTACTTTCGGCTCATCAGGAGCAGGCGGTTGCCTTTGGAGAGTTGTACTTCAAAAGAGGCCGTGTTGAGAAAGTTGGGGTACTCGTCCCGGAAGGCGTGCGCATCCAACCGGGAGTCAAAGGCGTAGTTGACATTGCCAAGTTGAGCCAATAGGGGAGTGGTGGCACTCCCCAGCAGGAGAGTGACCCAGATGATCAGTTTTTGCATGGAAAAAGATGTTAGAAAAAAGTGAGTAGGTAAAACAGGCTTAGTTAAATATAGGTATAGCTAAGGGTTTACGGGAGGATGACTGGTCTGGTTCGGTGGCGGCAGGTAACCCAACCCTGAATACCACCTGCGTACGAGCTTTATTTTCATGCTTCTCCTGTTGCATCAGCTCGTTCCGGTGCACGATGCGATAAGTAGGCTCTGGAGCTGCCGGAGTAGTACTTTGCAGCGGATCAGATGGCTCATTAACCTGTTCCTCTAGGGCTGGGGGAGTACTGGCTACCAGTGGTGCCTCCGGTCTATACTCCTGAGCGGGAGCAGGGGTAGCCGGCACTGATTCTTTTGTAAGTACCTCCTTGGGGCTCTCGGGTTTTACCTGAGTGGCTACTCGTTCCGGAGATTCCTCGGTAGTAGGTACTTCGCTTCTGGTGGATGCCTCAGTGTCTGGTGCAGCCTGGTGCTGCGCGGGTACTTGTTGCACTAGTGTCTCTTTATCCTCTTGGGGAGTCACCGTTTCCCTCATCCAGCCAATACTGATCCCAACCGCCAGTAGTACCGCGGCGGCAGTAGCCCAGTACCACCACGCTACTCGCTTGGGTCGGGTAGCCTGTTGAGGGAGTTCGGGCCGGAGTTGCTGCCAGAATAGGTCCGCGTTGAAGTCGCGGTGGGGCTGGTCAGCCAGGTACTCCGCATTGGACCTGAACAGGTCATCTATATTATCTTCTTTCATAGCTGTATCCGTTTTTGGTCAGCAGCGCCTGCAGGGCTGCCCGCGCTTTACTTAGTTGTGACTTGGAGGTATTCTCGCTGATGTTCAGTAAGGTACCAATCTCCTTGTGCGAATAGCCTTCGAGAGCGTACAGGCAGAACACCGTCCGGTACCCATCCGGCAGGCTCAGGATCAACTCGTGGATGCCTTCGGCGTGCAGGTCTGCTTCGGCGCTTGATCCGGTTGAGTAGGGTACCTCCTCCGCGGGCGTATCGTCCCACACCCACTCTGTGTTTTTAGTCCGGCGCAGGTGCATGAGGCTTTCGTTCACGGCTATGCGCTTCATCCATACTTCCAGTTCATCATCGCTGCGGTACTCAAAGCCCCCAACGGACCGGAATATTTTCAGGAACGCATTCATCAGTACCTCCTCCGTTTCGAGCGGGTTCCTGACGTAGCGGCGGCACAGGCGGTACAGGCGATTGGCAAAATGGTCGTACAGACGCCTTTGGGCGAAGGGATTTTCCCGTTGGCACTGCCGGACAATCTCCTGTAACATGCTGCGCTGATTTGGTTCTTTAATGATAGAAATGCAGAAAGTCTCCCGGGGGTTGCCCGGGAGACTTTAATTTAGAAATAAAAAAATTGAGATTGCTATAAGCGTACAAGTGTGGATATGGCTAGTCCCTGACTAACAGCCTTCTACCGTAGGTAGTTGACTTACTAAAAGGACATGCTGATCTTTCCGCTGTTCCCTAGTACCATCTGCGCATTTTCTTCTAGTTTGATGCCCAGTACGTTACCGACGTCATCCAGTTGTACCGTATGCCCTGCCTGAATGGTGACGTTATCTAGCGAGGTAGGTACAGTACCGCAGGCCCAGGTCGTGCCGGACTGCCAGTTGCCGCTCTGGATGCTTCTTACAACCCGGCTGATGGAGGGAGTAAAGAGTTGCTCTGTATAACAGTTGCCGGCCAGGGTGATGGCTACGGTATAGGTGCCGGGCTGGGTGGCCGTATAGGTACTTTGGGTGGCATTGGCAATAGGTGTATTATTAAGCTTCCACTGGTACTCAAGGTGCTGGCCTGTGTACGTATACAGCTGAGCCGGCTGCTCACAGGTAATGGTAGGAGTAACGCCACCACCATACCGTATGTAGTTGCCCAGGTTCGGTACGTGCTGGTCCATCCATGTGAGGCGCTGGTTCAGCCAGTCCTTCAGATAGGCGATCTCGGTAGGGAAGTCACCGCGTTCGCCCATTACGTTCCAGCGCTGATAGTCGCGGGGCTGCGCTTCGGACACAGTAGCGATAAACTGGTCAATGATGCCGTTGATCGTGGCGGTCTGGAGTACTCCGGCGCGCAAGTTTAGCCAGCGGGCCTGTAGATCCGCCACAAAGACCGGGTCAGCCATGAATCGCTTCCACCAGAAAGGCTGCTTGCGATCTATACGACAAAGGCGCTGACTCTGGTACTGCCAGCCTTCAGTGTCGTTGGCATCACAGAAGTTCCAGGCCGTATTTCCCATGGAAGCGTTATAGTCCCACATAGGGCCCATGGAGAGTTTCCCTCCCCGGCTGTCGCGCTGCTTGTACATGTAGGTACTTTGACTGAATGCATCCGCGGAGCGTACCAACTCTGACAATAAAAAGTAATCAATAAAAGTAGTAACGTTCGTATAGGCCCTGTATCCCAGAATGGGGTCTCTGAATGTCTCGGCATGTAGTGCCGTCTCAAACTGGTGCAGGTAGTTCTTAATGTACGTCAGATGATTGGGATGAATAGCTTCATCTTCCGGATAGTGTAGCTCAAAGTCTGTACGAAAATCATTGCATTCGTTTGGAAATTGTGAGTCCCAATAAGGACCTATATTACCGGTATGGTGATCAATCTTGACTATGTACCCCCCGGTCAGGGCATTGCCGGTACTATCTTTGTATTCAAGTTCTGAAATAGCTACCCGGTTTCCATCTCTTTTTATCTTTTCCATCAGAACATAAATGCCACGGTACTCATTATACGAGTTGACTACACCGTCGGTTGTTAGGAACAGTTCCACAAAAACTATTCGGGAGGAGTAGTGCCCCATATTTCTAAATAAAGTATGGGTTAGAGCATCGCGTGAGTAGGTTTCATCATCAAATGCGCCAAAAAGAATCCAGTCGTTTTCGGAGGGCATTCCAAGCAAGGATACATTTAGGTTTGAACCATCCGCGTTTCTGGTTTCTAAACCATAAGGCTTTTTTTCATGAGGAACCTGCTGAGAGTAGTTTCCACGGAGCTCGATGCCAATTTTGCCGTTGTAATGATTGAATGGATCCGTCAGATTGTTTCTTACTCCAGCCCCATTATAAATAATTCCCATATCAGCCATGATTTTGGGATCATCTACTATAGTCTGGCCATGCGTATTGATTACGACAATAGGTAGATTGGAAGAAGAAGGGAGTGATTGGGCAGCTACATGTATATACATAAGCGTAGCAGACACCAGCAAAGCGGTGGACTTCATAAATGTGATGTAGATTAAGTGTGTGTAGATATAGATTGTTAAAATAAAGATCCTATTTTTTCTTGAAAAAAGAAAGTAATAGGTCTGTGTTTTAATAGGTTGAGTACAAGGGTATTGTAAGTTTAGCCTACACTATTTTGTTACTTATTTTTTGGGCTCCTGCTGGTATGGCAAAAGAAAGAAACAGAAATACCTATTTCGATACTTGTTACACTAAATACTTTTATTCTATTAATAAAAAATAACTAAATTGCGGCACTACACTCATCAACAGACTTTCGTTACTTGCTTGTTAGATCAGAAATCATTCTAAGCCTTATGACAGCCGATACATTGCCCATCGAAATCCAGCAGACGACCAGTCCCCGCCTGAGCGAAGTAGACTTCACCAATCTGGTGTTTGGTCGTAATATATCAGACCACATGTTCGTGGCGGAGTACCGCGACGGCCAGTGGCAGAACCTCCGCATCATTCCCTACGCTGACATGGCGTTGAGTCCGGCTACGGCCGCCCTGCACTACGGTCAGGCGATCTTTGAAGGAATGAAGGCTTATAAGAATGAAGCAGGCGAGGTACTGACCTTCCGGCCCCGCGACAACTGGGCACGCTTTAACCGTTCGGCTGAGCGTATGTGTATGCCTACAGTACCCGAAGAGATATTCATGAGCGGCCTCAACGAGCTGCTGCGTCTGGATGCCGGCTGGGTTCCTTCGCAGCCTGGTAGCTCACTGTACATCCGCCCGTATATGTTTGCGTCGGACGCCTACCTGGGGGTACGTCCTTCAGATAGCTATATATTTATCATATTTACCGGTCCGGTAGGTAACTATTACGCCAATCCTCCTAAGGTAAAGGTAGAAACGGAGTACATCCGGGCTGCCGAGGGTGGAGTAGGGGCCGCCAAGTGTGCCGGTAACTACGCGGCATCACTGTACCCTACGCGCCTGGCTCAGCAGCAGGGCTACGATCAGCTGATCTGGACCGATGCCCGTGACCATGCCTTTATAGAGGAGTCGGGTACTATGAACGTAATGTTCGTAATTGATGGCAAGCTGATTACCCCTGCCGTATCAGATACCATTCTGGATGGTATTACCCGTCGGAGCATCGTCGAGATCGCCCGTCACTGGGGAGTACCTGTAGAGGAGCGACGGGTAGCGATCAAAGAGGTAATTGACGCCATTAAAGAAGGTCGTCTGGAAGCCGCTTTCGGAGCCGGTACGGCCGTAGTAGTGTCACCTTTTGCCGTGATTGGCTACGAAGGTACTAACTATGAGCTGCCTGCCATCAAAGAAGATTCCTTCGTTTCAAGAGTGAAAGATTTCCTGACCGACATCCGTACCGGCAAGACGGAGGATGTATTTGGCTGGACTCAAAAAATACAGTAGTTTAAAATATAGATTACTACGTTAGTCTCGTAATAGCCGGAAGCTTAGCAGCTTTCGGCTATTTTTGTTAGGGCTACTGTTGAGTGGCCACGGGGAATTTCAAACCAACAAATACATTCGAGTGATTTACTGGATTGGTATTTTGTTCCGTTCAGTAAGTTTTGAGCGGCAGGCGGATAGGTTTAAGCTATCATTTTCAAATACTACTCTTTTTTAAATTACTTTTAAGCCTGATTATTTACCTATAAACCTCTACTTGGTAGTACGTATGTTAGAATCATTATCCGCCACCTCTGACAAGACCGAAGTATTTGAGCAGGTACAGCAGTACCTCGATTCCCTTGGCTTTACCGTTGTAAGCAAGGATCATAACCGTCCGTGGGGGGGCTTCTTTGTATTGGAAGAGGCTCAGGCTCCCGAGTTTATCAAGGAGTTCTTCCCGCACCTTTCGGTAGCTGATTTTGCCGGATTCGATAAGTTGAGCCCCAAGATTCTGGTCGTAGCGCCCGGTAAGCGTCTGTCGTGGCAGTACCACCACCGCCGAGCCGAGATCTGGAAAGTAATAGGTGGCAAAGCCGGCGTAGTGACCAGCGAAACTGACGAGCAAACCGATCTGCAGGAACTGCCTCTCAACGCTGTGATCAGCCTCAATCAAGGGCAGCGTCACCGTCTGGTAGGGGTAGATCAGTATGGGATCATCGCTGAGATCTGGCAACATACCGACGCCTCCAATCCTTCCGACGAAGACGATATCGTTCGGGTGCAGGATGACTTTGGAAGATAATCTTCTTACTATACTACATCATGACAAAAGGAGTGGCATCAGCCACTCCTTTTGTCGTTATAAGATTTTCCTGTAATTACCTTTTTCGTATACCGAACAGGCTATCTAAGTACACTTATCAATCATGTACTTAGCTAAGTTTAAAAATATATACGTATAAGTATATCCGTGTTTAAGTAATATTAAGAAATTTCTTTTAGATTTATCCTATTATTAAGAAATTTTAATGTCCTGGTATGTGCGTATGAATGTGGCTTAATCTGTACATCTATTCATCTTTAACAAATCTAATTTGTTATGAAGCATTTCTATCCATCTCCACCGCCATTACTTCGCTGTTTTGGCGTTTTTTTGTTTTCAATACTGTGTATCAGTATGACCCAGGTTTACGGGCAAAGTACAAATTCGGTATTGGCTCGTAATGCACAGTCGACTACTGATTTAGCAGCTGGTAAGAAGGGAGGCAAAGCAGTAGAAATAACTGTGAATGGCCGCGTAACGGATGCTACTACCAATGAACCGCTGGTAGGATGTACAGTAGTATTGAAGGGAACCCAGCGCGGTACTAACACCGATGCCAGTGGTAATTATACTCTGACTGTACCTGACGCAGGAGCGGTACTAGTGTTTGGCTACATTGGCTACGAAAAGCAGGAAGTACCTGTAAATGGCAGAAGTACCATCAATGTACAGATGAATGCAGAGGCTTCCAACCTGTCGCAGGTGGTGGTGATTGGCTACGGTAGTACTACCAAAAAGGACATGACCGGTGCGGTGAAGTCCCTCAAGCCCGCTGACTTTAACCAGGGAATCATCAACTCGCCGGAGCAGCTCCTGCAGGGTAAGGTTGCGGGGGTGAATGTGGTATCAGCCAGTGGTGAGCCGGGCGCCAGTCAGAATATCAGCATCCGCGGTCCGGGGGGAGTTCGTACAGGTAGTACGCCTCTGTTTGTACTGGATGGTATGGCGCTGGACAACTCAAGTACCGGTGGCGCTATTAACCCGCTCAACTTCCTTAACCCACAGGATATTGAGTCTATTGATGTACTGAAAGACGCATCGGCTACTGCCATATACGGTTCACGCGGTGCCAACGGCGTTATCCTGATCACAACCAAGAAAGGGAAAGCCGGTGTTTCTACCTTTAACTACAACGGAAGTCTGGGTATATCTACCCTGGCGCGGGCCCTGCCGGTATTCACAGCGGATGAGTTCCGCCAGCAGGTAACTGCCTTGGGAGGTACACTCGAAGACAGGGGAGCTGATACCGACTGGCAGAAGGAAGTAACCCGCACTGCCTACACCCAGAATCACAACCTGTCGTTTGGTGGCGGAGCTGATAAGCTGACCTACTATGGCTCTGTGGGTATCCAGAAACAGCAGGGTATCTTGAAAAGCAATGACCTCAATCGCTACACAGGTCGTATCAACGTGAGTCAGAAGTTCCTGGAGGACCGTCTCAACCTGGACCTGAACCTGAATGCCACCTATACCCAAAACCAGCGTCCTCCAATCCAAAGCCTGGTGGGTGGAGCCATCTCGGCTAACCCTACGTTCCCGGCTTATGATGACCAGGGCGAGCCTTTTCAGTACCAGGGAGGTACCAATCCGCTGATTCCGTTGAAGCTCGAAAAGGATATTACTACTATTAACCGCGTCATTGCCAATATTTCTCCCTCATTCAAAATCACCAAAGACCTGGTGTATAAGCTGAATATTGGGATAGATAATTCTAATTCGGTACGTGATATCCAGTCGCTCGCCAACGCGGTACCGCAGCAGGATGGACGTCTTGATACCTACAATACCTACAACCGCAATACCCTGGTAGAAAACTATTTTACGTACACCTTGACCAGGGACAAAAGCAACCTTACCGCCTTGCTAGGACATTCGTACCAAAAGATATTTGTGCAAGGCCGTAACACCAGCATTAACAAGTTCCCGCTCGGGAGCATTGAGCCTATTTATAACCCGGGGATTGGTCAGGAGCTGACCCTGGCTAACAACCGTCCTGGAGGTTATGCTCTGGAAAATGAGCTGCAGTCGTTCTTCTCCCGTATTAACTATCAATATAATGATAAGTACCTGCTGACAGCTACCGTACGCGCTGATGGTTCGTCGAAGTTTGGAGCTAATAATAAGTACGGGATCTTCCCGTCTATCTCGGCAGGTTGGAGACTATCTGAAGAGGAGTTCCTGAAGTCAGGACCCTTTACAGACCTGAAACTACGCGCGGGCTGGGGGCAAACGGGTAACCAAGAGATTCCTTCCAAAATCACCCAAGCGCTGTTTACTTCGCAGGTGTCTTCTTCTACCAGCTATCCTTTGTCACCAACGGATCCCTACCCGGCCGGTACTTCCTACTCACGCTTAGCCAATCCTAATATCCAGTGGGAAGTATCGACTCAAACGGACATCGGACTTGACTTTGGCTTATTCAACGGAGCCCTGTCCGGTACCATTGACTACTTCAACAAGGTATCCAACAACATCCTGCTGGAAGTAATCCCGGCCGACCCCGTTCAGCCGGCGGGTACTTTCTGGACCAATGTACCGGATATGACCATTACCAACCGGGGTCTGGAATTTGAGCTGAACTACCGCTATACCAATACCGGCGGTTTCCGGTTTGACATTGGCGGAAACATGACCTTTATTCATAACCGGGTCGAAAACTCCCCCTATACTGTTATTCCTTCGGGAGCGGCTTCGGGATCAGGACTTACCTCAGCTACCATCAATGGGTACATCAATAACCAGCCTATCGGTACTTTCTTCCTGAAAGAGTTCACGGGCTTTGACGAGAACGGGATCAGTAACTTCCGCGATGTAGATGGTGATGGCATCATTACCGACAAAGACCGTGTACCCGTAGGCAGTGCCCTGCCTACCCGCCAGTACAACATCAACAGTAGCCTGGCTTACAAAGGGTTCGACCTGGTGATCAACTTCAACGGTGTAGCGGGTAACAAGGTGTATGACAACACGGCAAACGCTAGCTTCTATAAGCTGCGACTCTCGAAAGGTCTGAATACAACACCGGAGGCTATTGCTTTTCCCGAAGAGTCTGTCAACAATTCAGCGCCGGTATCTTCAAGGTACCTGAAGGATGGCTCCTTCTTCCGACTTAATAACCTTTCGCTGGGATACAACCTCAACACCAAAGCGCTGGGTGTTAACCGCTGGATCTCGGGCATCCGGGTATCCGTTACGGGCCAGAACCTGTTCGTAATTACCAACTACGACGGCTACGATCCGGAAGTAAATACCGATCGTACGGTCAATGGTATCCTGTCGTATGGTATCGATTACCTCAGCTATCCCAAAGCCAGAAACCTCATCTTTGGCCTGAACTTTACTTTTTAATCAGAGACCCCATGAAGAAGAAATATATCGCTATCGCAGCCCTAAGTGGCATGTTAGTACTGAATAGCTGTACCAACCTGATGGAAAACGTGCTGGACGAGACCTCCGCAACGGGGCTATCGGATCGGCAGGCGGCTGATGGGATCATTGCCCCGGTATACGCTCTGCTACCTAACCTCTTTCAGCACACCAACTACTTTGCTATACAGGAGATTTCGACCGATGAGGCTATCCTGCCTTACCGGGGTGGTACCGACTGGGGGGACAATGGTATCTACCTGGCCATGCACCAGCATACGTACACCAGTACCGATCCTAACCTGCGCAATACCTGGAATCTGCTGCTGCAAAGTATATCCCGGGCGATTACCGCTATTAATACTCTGCCAACACTCGATGATCCTGTAAGCCGGATGTACCTGGCCGAAGCGCGGGGTATGCGGGCGTACTACTCTATGCTGACGCTGGATCTTTTCGGATTGGTGTTTGTCAAAGATGACCTGAGTGCTACTTCTACCATACTGCGGGGCGAGCAGGCTGTCGAATATATCAAGAGCGAATTTCTGGCTGCTGAGCCCAATCTGGAAACTAATGTAGGGCCTGGTCGCCTGACCAAAGGAGCCGTATGGGGCCTGTTGGCGCGGCTACACCTCAATGCTGCCGTGTACCGTGATCCCTACGCGGCTACCTTCAATTTCAAGCCGGAGGATATGGATAAGGTAATAGAGTATACGGATAAGATTATCTCGTCGGGACAGTACCAGCTGGCCAGGGAGTACTTCTCGATCTTTGATGACAACAACCACGATAATAAGGAGCTCATTTTTGCGGTAGATCAGCGGGCTGATCTCAATGGTCATAACCGCATGGCTTACTTCTCCCTGTCGGGCGATCAGTTCCCGCTGCCAGCCTTCCCGGCTGCCAACGGTACCGACGGACCGGGTATTACCTCTGACTACTACCAGACCTGGGTCAATGCCTACGCTCCCCTGGACCCATCGGTGGACCCTCGCTTCCACAAGCAGAACCTGGAAATCTATACAAACCCCGAAGCCACCTGCGTAGCGGCCGAAAACTTCCACATCAACCGAGGTATTTTGCGTGGTCAGCAGTATGGTTTGATCCGGAAAAACGGTGCTTTCCTGAAGTGCCCGGATGGACGTATGCTGGTAGGCCCGCTCTTTAACGATACCCGCAACCGTCCTACGTTGCCTGTTAACTTCACAGAGAAGATTGATTTTACCGTAGAAGGAAGCGACTACAACACAGGTTATCGGGTGGAAAAGTATGAGTTCAGCCGGAAGTCTGCCAGTGGACGTAACTTCGGCGAGGCTGATATCGTTATTCTGCGGCTGGCTGATGTATACCTGATGCGGGCCGAAGCTAAGCTCCGCAAAGGAGGTGACGCTGCCAGCGCCCTGGCTGATGTAAATACCGTGCGGGCTGCCCGTACTGCTACTACGCCTCCACCTCCCCTGACCAGCATGTCGCTGGATCTGTTGTACCGGGAGCGGGGCTTTGAACTGTACTGGGAGCATCAGCGCCGTACGGATATGATCCGGTTTGGTAAGTACGAAGATACCTGGACCGAAAAGACCAATACGGACAAGCAAAAACGGATTTTCCCGATTCCGCAGACGGCCATTGACGGTGCCTCTAACTTACCCGGCTACCTTCAGCAGAACCCAGGCTACTAAGCAGAGCAATTAGTGTAAATAACCCTTTAACAAAAGAAAGCACGCCCATCGGGCGTGCTTTCTTTTTATATAACAATACGCAGTTCTAAGCTATAACTGCTGAATCTGCTGCGACTTGATTTCGGCCAGGATCTCACCCGCTCCGGCAGCTATCAGCTCTTCGGCCAGGGCTGTACCCAATTGCTCAGCATCAGCGTCAGGCCCCGTTTGGGTGCGGCGAAGTAGCTCACTACCATTGAGGCGAATGATTCCTCCCGTGACGGAAAGCTGGCCGTCAGTAGAAGTAGCCAGCCCGAATACCGGTACGCTACAGCCTCCCTGCAGGTACTTCAGGAATGCCCGCTCGGCCCGCAGGCACACCTCGCTGGCAGGATGGTTGAGTAGGCGACGCAGAGTATTTTTCTTTTCTTCGTCCAGCGAAGCAATACACTCGATGGCCACGCTACCCTGTCCGACGGCGGGTGTAAACTCATCCAGCGAAAGATGCTCTGCGATCATATCATCGTATTCCATGCGGTGCACACCGGCATAAGCCAGTAGCAGCGCGTCGCACTGTCCCTCTTCCAGCTTTCGTAGGCGGGTCTGCAGGTTACCGCGCATGTCCACCGTCTTGATGTGGGGGTAGAAGTGCTTCAGGACAGCCACCCGCCGGGTAGAGGAGGTACCTACCACAAAGGGCTTTCCGCTCTTCAGCGAAAGACTCTTGTCATAGCTTACCAGTACGTCGTTGGCCTGCTCGCGTTCGGTAAAGGCCAGGATCTCAAACTCTGCCGGTAGCGATGACTGCAGATCCTTGGCGCTGTGGACGGCTATATCAATGCCGCCAAAGCGTAGCTGATCTTCCAGCTCTTCCGTAAATACTCCCTTCGAGCCGATCTTTGACAGGGAGCGGTCCAGGATCTTATCACCTTTAGTTTCGATGATTACGATCTCCGTAGTAAGCCCTCCTTTCTGTAAAAGCTCCTCGACGTAGTATGCCTGCCATAGGGCCAGTTTACTACCTCGCGTTCCAATCTTTATATGCATTTTTAGTTGCTTTAGGCTGTATGCCTTAGGCTATATGCCCAAAGCAGTAAGCACTATGGAAACAAAATTAGTACAAATCCTATTTCTAAACCCTGATGAATGTCACACCGAAGAAGCGTATAGCTTATAGCATAAAGCCTACAGCAGCTAAACCCCAACAGTATCTCCTTCGTCCGCTTTGATCTTTTCTTCTATATAGCTGATGACCTCCGCGGCTACGTCGATGCCGGAGGTTTTTTCAATTCCTTTCAGTCCCGGTGAGGAGTTGACCTCCATCACCAGAGGCCCCCGCTTTGACTGTAGCATATCGACCCCCGCCACTCGTACACCCAGTGCCCGGGCTGCCGCTATGGCCGTTTCTTCTTCCTGCGGAGTCAGTTCAATGCGTTGTCCTTCGCCGCCCTGGTGCAGATTGGAGCGGAATTCACCCTCCATACCCTGGCGCTTCATGGCCGCTACTACGCGGTTGCCGATCACGAAAGCTCTGATATCAGCTCCACCGGACTCCGCTATGAACTCCTGGATCAGAAAGTTAGCCTTTAATCCATAAAAAGCCTCTATCGTCGACTTGGCCGCCTGTGCGCTCTCAGCCAGCACCACACCTACGCCCTGAGTACCTTCCAGCAATTTTATGACCACCGGCGGTCCCCCCACGATCTTGATGAGGTCTTTTACCTGCGTGGCATTCTTGGCAAAAACGGTCTTCGGAATATCGACCCCGGCTTTGGTCAGGATCTGCATACTTCGCAGCTTATCGCGTGATCGCGTAATCGCCTGGGACTTCACCGTCGAAAACACCTTCATCAACTCAAATTGACGCACAACCGAGCAGCCAAAGGCCGTTACTGAGCTACCAATGCGAGGTATGATGGCATCAATATCCGTTATTAGTTCATTTTTATATATAACAGAAGGTTTCCCTCCCTCTACAATCAGGAAGCATTTAGTATGGTCAATGACCACAGCCTCATGACCTTTAGTCTTAATAGCCTCCACCAGCCTTCGTGTAGAGTAAAGGTCGGGATTGGTGGATAAAACGGCAATTTTCATATATGAGTTTTAAGCGATTGTTGAAGCAGAGGCATCCGGTTTTTCGGATGTACTGGATTTTTTTGTTTGTGATGAAAGGTTCTTCTGGGAAACGTCAACAATGAATCGTCCATTAAGAAGTTTACGGCCTATAAGTACCGGATATGTCATTTTCTGGCGATCGGCCAATGAGAACTCCGTTCGGATCTTTCGCCCAAACAGCGTAATCTGTGTTTTGATTATATAACGGCGTTCTTCCTGACCAAATGAATTTTTTATGGTTCTTTCTTTAAAATCACTCACCGAAAAGCGCTGTCTGGGAGCTCCCTTCTGTACGTCCAGATAAAAGCTGAGCCGGGTTTGTTCGCCCTGCCTGACCAGACGTACCCGTGAGCAGTGAATAGCGGAGGTAGCGGCTCCCGTATCAACACGGGCCTGTACATCGTGCCAACCCAATTCAGGGAAGTCTACGATCTCCGTTGCTCCGATAACATCTTTACTTTGTTTTTTGGACGACTTCTTCGGCTTTTTTTTCATTTTTTAAAAAGCTGTGCCACCGTAAGGGACAGGTCCAGGAATACCATTTTGGCCCGCACATTACGCTCTACGTGGTAGTAAGCCTCGTTGACTTCACCAACCATGCCTTCCAGTGCGTTAATAGAAACCGCTTTCGAAAAGTTCTGTACGAAAGACAGCTCCTCGCCCGGTACACGTAGTAGTTCACCCGCTCCCTGGGTCCATACGAGCATATCACGGAATAACCGTAATGAATACTCAAAAAGCCCCTTCTGTGTTTCTTTGTTCATGGCATCAAAGGCGTCAGCCAGTTTGACCAGGTGCACCACATCATTCCTGTAGCAGGAGCGCATCCAGTCGGCAAACCAGGTCTGGCGGTCATCGGGGCTCTCTTTGGCCATGCGTTTGGCTTCGGCCAGGTTACCGTCGCAAAGGTAGGCGATCTGTCGGGCACGGCTTTCCTCTACCTGATGATGCTTTTGTAAAAAATCACTGACCTCGTCGTCGTCAAAAGCCGGAACAGCGACCCGTTGTGTACGTGACAGGATGGTAGTAAGCAGGCGGTCAGACTGATCGCTTACCAGTATAAAAAGTGTCTTGGCCGGAGGTTCTTCCAGGATTTTGAGCAGGGCGTTGGCCGAGGCAATATTCATCAGCTCCGGCTTCCAGATAATCAGGATCTTGTATTCGCCTTCGTATGATGTAAGAGCCAGCTTACGCAGTACATTCCGGGCTTCTTCTACCGAAATATTTCCCTGCTTATTTTCGGCATTAATAAAGTCCAGCCACTCAGGCAGCACCCTGTAGGGACTTTCTAGGACAAATTCGCGCCAAAGGGGCAGAAAAGCCTCACTCGTGTTGCCGCCTACTTTTTTGGAACTGGCAATCGGAAAAATAGAGTGAAGGTCGGGGTGAACCAGCTTGTTCATTTTGACGCAGGAGGCACAGTGTCCGCAGGCATCGTCATTCAGTCGCTCCTCACAGTTGATGTAGGTAGCAAACGCGAGCGCCAGCGCCAGGGTACCTCCGCCGGCGGGACCGTCAAAGAGCTGTGCGTGTGCTACGTGGTTGTGGTGAACCGACCGTATAAGCGCCTGCTTTACGTAGTCCTGGCCGGGTATATCTTTGAATAGCACGGTATATCAGAAAGAACGTATATCTTGTTTCATGCGTACGGCCTGCGTACGCTCAAATACTTCCCATAGCAGGGTTTCTTCCGCTTCTCCAAACGGTACCTCACGACGGATTACCGTTTCGCGGTCTACGGCCATGGCTTTCTCGAAGCGGTAGGTACTAAAGCCCTCGGCTTGTCCTCCCCACGTAAACGACGGGATGAACTTTGGCTGAAAGCCTGCTCCGAATATATTCACATTAACACCTACCACCGTACCCGTATTGAACATGGTACTAATGCCGGCTTTGGTGTAGTCGCCCATGAAGAGTCCGCAGAACAACCGTCCGGTATCTACCAGTTCGCCCTTCGCGTAGCTGTATAGCTTTACGTTGGTATAGTCATTCTTGAGGTTCGAGTTGTTGGTATTAGCGCCCAGGTTACACCATTCACCCAGTACTGAGTTGCCCAGGTAGCCCGAGTGCGCTTTATTGCTGTACCCGAATAGGACTGAGTTATTGACTTCGCCGCCTACTTTACAATAGGGACCCAGGGTAGTGTTGGGGCGGATAGTAGCTCCCAGATTAAGTACGGATTCTTCTCCCATGGCAAAAGGCCCCTGCACTACCGATCCCTCGCTGATCACGGCATTCTTACCAATATAGATAGGACCGTTCTCAGCGTTCAGAATAGCCGCTTTGATACTAGCTCCCTCCTCTATAAAGATAGCCTCCGGATTATAGCAGCGCGTAAAGGGGTCAGTCACTCCGGCTGAAGTACGCCCCTTTGTAATCTGTTTGAAGTCGGCTTTGATCTGTGCGCCATTCTCTCCGAATATATCCCACAGTTGCCGGATCATGACGATAGGCTGGGTATACTGTTGAACGTTGGAGACAGTAATATCTGAATCAGGACGCCAGTTGGAAGTAGTCCGTATAGACAGTAGTTCATTTTGCTCCGATACCAGGGCCGTTTCGGAGGGCAGCGCTTTTAGGGCAGAGACCACCGACTCGTCCGGACAGAGAGAACCATTTATGTACAGATTATCTTCGGCAGTTACTAGCGGAAACCTGTTCTGCAGATAGGGCTCAGTCAGGTACGATGGGAGAGTATCCAGTACATCAGTCCATTTTTCGGCTAGGGTTCTGATGCCGCAACGAATACCCGCAACAGGTCGTGTAAAGGTAAACGGAAGTAATTGAATGCGTAAGGCTGGATCGTCGAACAGGACTACGTTAATCATGCCAATGGGATATGGTATGGTACGTTCAAATTTCGCCCAATTTATTGGATCGGGCAAAAAAAAGAGGCAGTCTCTTTGCTGCTGCAATGGGAGACTGCCTCACTAGTACTTATGTTCCTTATATGCGGGCTATTACTTGCCGTAACGCTTTCTGAACTTGTCAACACGACCGGCTGTATCAACCAGTACGTTCTTACCTGTGTAGAAAGGGTGTGACTTAGAAGAAACTTCTACCTTGTAAACAGGGTACTCTTTACCATCTTCCCACTGAATAGTTTCGCTGGTTTGGATAGTCGAACGGGTAATAAACTTGTCGTCGCTTGACAAATCCCAAAAAACTACGTCTCTGTAAGTAGGATGAATATCTTTTTTCATCGTTATCTATTGTTAATGTGTTATTTACGTTTCTGCGAAAAGGACTGCAAAAATAGGAACTTATTCTTATCTCCCCAAACACTGCAGGTTATATTTTTTATTTTCAGTCATTGACGAAGTTTATGGCCTAAACTCAAATCATTTTCTTGACCAACTGAGTTATAGTAGTTAAATTATAGAGCACGCGTACATAGTAACTGTTTGATTAACAAGTAACTACCAGCCTTTTTGTGGGGTAAATTTTTTTGTGGTATTATTTTGATAGGATAGGTTAGGTAGTGAATTCTATAAGCGGCTTGAAATAAGAATCTTAACAATTCATTAACATTCAAAACCGATTAGATTTTTCCCTGAGGCCCGAAAAAGCCCGTTGTTTTTTCACCGCTAAAGCCGTTACTTCAAGGAAAAATTTTGAGGCGCTACGTCTGAGTGAGTATTAAAATCAATCTATAACTTCTTGAAAACCAACTCTATACCATGCCAATGTACGTAATCAAACGCGATGGTCGAAGAGAGTCTGTGAAATTCGACAAAATCACAGCTCGAATTGAAAAGCTCTGCTATGGTCTCGATGGGAACTATATTCAGCCCATTGAGGTAGCTAAGAAAGTGGTGGCCGGTATTTATGACGGTGTGACTACGGCTGAGCTTGACAACCTGGCTGCGGAGACTGCTGCTTCCATGACTACCAAGCACCCTGATTACGCTATTCTGGCAGCGCGTATTGCTATTTCTAATTTACATAAGAATACGTTGAAGTCCTTCTCGGCAACGATGAAGCGCTTGTATACGTACGTGGACCCCAAAACGGGGGAGAATGCTTCTTTGATCTCTAAGGAAGTATACGACGTGATCCGCCGCAACGCTGCGGTACTGGACTCTACTATTATATATGACCGCGACTACGCGTATGACTACTTTGGGTACAAGACCCTCGAGAAGTCATACCTGTTAAAGGTAGACGGAAAAATCGCTGAGCGTCCGCAGCACATGCTCATGCGTGTGGCTATCGGTATTCACCAGACTGATGTTCAGGCGGCTGTCGAAACTTATAATCTGCTATCAGAGAAGTGGTTTACGCATGCTACGCCTACCTTATTTAACGCAGGTACTCCTAAGCCGCAGATGTCGTCGTGCTTCCTGCTTACCATGCAGGAGGATAGCATCAACGGTATATATGATACCTTGAAGCAGTGTGCGCTTATCTCGCAGTCGGCGGGGGGTATTGGTTTGAGCATCCACAATGTCCGTGCTACCGGGTCCTATATCAAAGGTACCAATGGTACTTCCAATGGTATAGTACCTATGCTGCGTGTATTTAACGATACCGCTCGCTACGTAGACCAGGGAGGTGGAAAGCGCAAAGGCTCGTTTGCTATCTATATGGAGCCGTGGCATGCCGATATCTTTGACTTCCTGGATCTAAAAAAGAACCACGGTAAGGAAGAGCGCCGGGCCCGTGACCTGTTCTACGCCATGTGGATTCCGGACCTGTTCATGAAGCGTGTAGAGGCCAATGACACCTGGTCGTTGTTCTGCCCGCACGAGTGTCCGGGACTGGCCGATACCCACAGCGAAGAATTCGAAAAACTGTATGAGCAATACGAACTTGAAGGCAAGGCTCGCAAGACCATCAAGGCACAGGACCTTTGGTTCGCAATTCTGGAGTCACAGATCGAGACAGGTACACCTTATATGTTGTACAAGGACCACGCCAATGGCAAGTCCAACCAGAAGAACCTGGGTACTATCAAATCATCGAACCTCTGTACTGAGATCATGGAGTACACCGCTGCCGACGAGGTAGCCGTGTGTAACCTGGCTTCGATCGCACTGCCTAAGTTCGTGACCAAAGGGGCCGACGGCTTTGTGCGTTTCGACCACAAGCAGCTCTTTGATATCACTAAGGTCGTAACACGTAACCTTAACAAGATCATTGACCTGAACTACTACCCCGTACCCGAGGCTGAGCGCAGCAACAAGCGTCACCGTCCTATAGGTATAGGTATTCAGGGATTGGCAGATGCTTTCTGTCTCATGCGTATGCCGTTTGACTCGGACGAAGCTCGTCAGCTAAATAAAGATATATTCGAGACCATCTATTACGGTGCTATGGAAGCTTCTATGGAGCTGGCCCGTAAAGAAGGACCTTACGAGACCTGGGCTGGTAGTCCTATCTCACAAGGTATATTCCAGTTTGATATGTGGGGAGTGAAGCCCGACAGCAACCGCTGGGATTGGGAGAAGCTGCGTAAAGAAGTGATGAAGTACGGTGTACGCAACTCACTGCTTATGGCACCTATGCCAACCGCTTCAACCAGCCAGATCCTCGGTAACAACGAGTGCTTCGAGCCATTCACTTCCAATATCTACGTACGCCGCGTACTTTCCGGAGAGTTTGTTGTAGTTAACAAGTTCCTTCTGAAAGACCTCGTGAAGCTCGGACTCTGGAATGAGGACATGAAGAATAAGCTGATCATGGCCAATGGCTCGGTTCAGCCTATTCCTGAGATTCCTCAGAACATCAAAGACCTGTACAAAACGGCCTGGGAGATCAAGCAGCGTGCTATTATGGATATGTCGGCTGATCGTGGGGCCTTTATATGCCAGTCACAGTCGCTCAACATCTTCATGGAAGATCCTAACTTTGGTAAGCTGACCTCTATGCACTTCTACGCCTGGAAGAAAGGCCTCAAGACTGGTATGTACTACCTGCGTACCCGTGCCGCCGCCGATCCGGTCAAGTTCACGGTGCAGAAGCAGGCCGAAGCCCAGATCGAACCCGCCGTGGTAAGTGTGGAAGAGAAAGAGCTCAACTACGCTCAGTACGCGGAAGAGCACAAGAAGCCAGTCACTCGTGACAGCCGCTCCGATATGCAGTGTTCTCTCGACGATCCCGAAGGCTGTGAGGCTTGCGGTGCATAAGGCTACGTTTGAGAAACCTTCATAAGATGAAGAACTAGAAGCCCCTTAGCGGCGCTACTATATTACACCTTAAAGGCCCCTGTCCAACAAAGACAGGGGCCTTTTTTTATGATAAAATAAGCTGCTATCCTATATATAGGCAGTGGTAAGGAACAACTAAAAGCAACACTGGGAGTATCTTTCTTCTATAATAGAATGTTCTACAAAACTCCCGTCCAAAGGAACAACCAGAGCTACCACGAAGTTATATCTAAGGCTTCGGATCGGAAGCATCAGCCAATCAGCTCCTTAGCAGAAACCTGAAAAATATTTCCTAAAGTACTTGCAGAACAGGTAGTGTGTATACTACTTTTGCACTCCCAATCAACGGGAAGAAAGGCACAGCAGACGGCTGACCTGGGGCCGCAAGAAGCCCCTGAGTAGTGAAGCAAAAAGTTCTCTCCTTTGTGAGGAACTAACAAGACTCCCGGTGCCGTTATAACCAGGT